>NZ_BBWV01000001.1 GCF_000974785.1 Flavihumibacter petaseus NBRC 106054 | reverse complement strand
CACCTTTTTCACATTTTTACACTGTACAAGGGCATCGTCAATCACATTCTTCAGTGGGATCTCCTTGTTGCCGCGATACGCGCCATCGCAGGTAATCACAAACGATGCCTGGGCATCGAGAATACGGTCGGCAATACTCTGCGCACTGAAGCCCCCGAAGATCACCGAATGTACGGCACCGATGCGGGCGCAGGCCAATACGGCAATCGCCAGTTCAGGCACCATGCCCATGTAAATACAAACCCGGTCACCTTTCTGCACCTGGTTATTTTTGAGCACATTGGCGAACTGCATCACCTTGTTATGCAACTCCCGGTAGGTTAGGATGCGGTGGTCGTCGGATGGATCATTGGGTTCCCAGATGATCGCCGGTTTGTTACCCAGCGAACCGAGGTGACGGTCAAGGCAATTTTCGGTAATGTTCAACCGGCCTCCCTTGAACCATTCCACATTGGGTGTTTTAAAATTCCACTGCAACACTGTATCCCATCTTTTCCGCCAGTAAAAGTGTCCGGCAACATCTGCCCAGAAACCTTCGGGGTCTTCCACACTTTTCTTATACTGGGCCTGGTATTGTTCGGGCGACTGGATCTGATACGGGTAAGACATATGGCAACTTTATATTAGGCCGCTAATTTAGTATGTTTAAGTATGAATCATACAACCTCCCGCCGCGGAATATGGCGTATCATCGGCGCTTCTTCTGCCGGTACCCTGATTGAGTGGTATGACTTTTACATTTTCGGAAGCCTTGCCACGGTTATTGCTCAACAATTTTTTCCCAAAACAAATCCCACTGCAGCACTGCTCAGCACGCTGGCAACTTTTGCTGCGGGCTTTATTGTGCGGCCATTCGGTGCGCTGGTTTTTGGCCGTCTCGGCGACCTTGTCGGCCGGAAAAATACTTTTCTGCTCACCCTGGTACTCATGGGTGGCTCAACCTTTGCCATTGGCCTTGTACCCGGTTATGAATCGATCGGATTTGCCGCGCCATTACTGGTATTGCTGTTGCGGTTGCTGCAGGGCCTGGCCCTGGGAGGCGAATATGGCGGCGCCGCCACTTATGTTGCCGAACATGCTCCCCCCGACAAACGGGGTTATTTTACCAGCTGGATCCAGACCACCGCTACCCTGGGACTTTTTCTGTCACTCGGTGTCATCCTGCTTACCCGTCACAGCCTCGATCCTGACCTGAACGAATCCATCCGGAAATTCAATACCTGGGGCTGGCGCATCCCGTTCCTGGTTTCCATATTTCTCGTACTGGTCTCTATTTATATCCGCATGAAAATGGCGGAATCTCCCCTCTTTGCAAGGCTGAAATCGGAAGGCGGCATTTCAAAGAATCCGCTGAAGGAAAGTTTTGGCCACAAGACCAATCTCAAAATGGTATTGCTGGCACTGTTCGGCGCAACCATGGGCCAGGGCGTAGTCTGGTATACAGGACAATTCTATGCGCAGTCATTTCTTGAAAATACCTGCAAGGTGAATTTCGACCAGAGCAGAACGATTCTTATCTGGGCCATCCTGTTTGCCACGCCCTTTTTTATTTTTTTCGGCAGACTGAGTGACCGGTACGGCCGTAAATGGATTATGATGGCCGGCCTGGCATTGGCTATTTTCAGCTACCGGCCTATCTACCGCCAGTTGCTGCACCTGAGCACTCCCCCTGCAATAGCCGTCAGTATGGGCATTACAGAAACACCACTGGCGGAAAACAGCAAGCGCATCACCTTACCTAACGGTTTCGCTTATACGGAAACCAACAACAGCGCCCCGCAACTTACCGACAAGCACCTTGATCCGGGCAGTTACCGGCAGGCCGTGCTGCTGGTTTTCCTGCAGGTATTTCTCGTAACGATGGTTTACGGACCCATTGCAGCATTCCTGGTTGAGATGTTTCCGACGCGAATCCGGTATACGAGCATGTCATTGCCATACCATATCGGAAATGGTGTGTTCGGCGGGCTTACACCCTTCATCGCTACCCTTTTGACCACTATGTCGGGTACAGACAAACTGGTTGGCCTGTGGTACCCCCTGCTGGTTGCCGGAATCTGCCTGGTTATCGGCACGTTGTACCTATCGAACGAAACTGACCCAAACGTTAAAGATTAAAATCGTCTGCCGTGAATACAATAAGAAGATATCTCGGACTGGTATGGATGCTCCTTGGCCCGGCCCTCTTTTTCCTGTTGCTGCGCACTGCTATGCAGGAAATGCAGGCCTCTCCACATATCGACACCCGCATCCAGTGGACAGTTTTCCTCGTCGTATTTTTCCCCATCTCTATTGGCCTGATGATATTCGGTTTATACGCATTCAGAGGAGAATATGACAGAAATTAAATGTTAATTGGATTAACAATTGACAGAATGTGCCTGCGAGTGAATATTTTTGCGACCCATGGGTATGTACCGTCAAATAGTTACGCCGAAACTTTTCCGCCTTCGCTGGCTGGTTTCTGCTATGGCGGTATTTTTCATGTGCGCCCTGGCATCCAGCCTGGTTTCGCTTCCCTTCAGCTCCCGTCAGAACAGGAGTACATTGCTGAATGCTGTTGAAGAAGAAGCTGCCGGCAGTAATAACAATTTCAATGAAGAGCATAAGTGCGGCAAAAGCCTGCACAGCAACTTCCTGGATATGTCTGCCTATCTAGAGCGCGCCAGGAAAGCAACCATTACATTCGAAATACCCCGGTCGGTAGACCTCGGCGCGTTTCCCCATATCCGCCGCATCATCCAGCCTCCTGAGTGCTGAGCCATAACATCGTTGCCCGTTCTTCTTATTCTCTAAAAAAACTTTTATGGCTCGTCGTGTCTATAGCCCATTGGGCAGTCTGTCTTCAGACTTCCCATCGGCTGTCGTAGTATTTCTCGTGGCTCTGCCACTTTGCCTGGGCATTGCCCTTGGCTCTGGTGCTCCCCTGTTTTCCGGACTGATCGCTGGCATAGCCGGTGGCATTGTCGTTGGCCTGGCCAGCGGATCACAACTCAGTGTGAGCGGGCCAGCTGCTGGTTTAACTGCAATAGTTGCTGCAGCGATCGGAAAATTGCCTCATTTCGAAGCGTTCCTGCTGGCTGTGGTGCTGGCCGGTGTCTTCCAGCTGATCCTGGGATACCTGAAATGCGGTATCCTCGGTGATTATGTACCGAGTTCCGTGATCAAAGCCATGCTTGCCGCGATCGGTATAATCCTTATCCTGAAACAATTGCCCCACCTTGTAGGCTACAATGCAGATTATGAAGGGGATGAAACATTTTTGCAGGCCGATGGCGACAATACCATCTCGGGCGTTTTCAGCGGACTGAAACACGTTGTTCCCATGGCGATCCTGATCGGTGGCGTGTCGCTGCTGATCCAGATCGTATGGGATAAGGTACTGGCAAAAAAACATCGCTTTTTCCAACTCACACCAGCCCCGCTGATCGTGGTACTTGTTGCAGTGGGCATCAATATGTGGCTCCAGTCCAGCAAACCCGGCTGGGCTATGCCGCCGCATGCGCTGGTGAGCATACCCATAGCTTCCTCTGCTGGTGAATTCTTTTCTTTCTTCACCATGCCTGATTTCAAACAGATCGGCAATTACCAGGTATGGCTGTCGGCATTCACCATTGCCATCGTGGCAAGTCTAGAGACGCTGCTGAACATCGAAGCAGCGGATGAACTCGACCCCTACCAGCGTGTTACGCCCACCAACCGGGAACTGAAAGCGCAGGGGCTTGGTAACCTTGTCAGTGGCTTGCTGGGAGGCCTTCCGGTGACATCCGTTATCGTCCGGACTTCCGCCAACGTGAATGCCGGAGCAAAGACCAAAAGTTCTGCCATCATTCATGGTATGATGTTGCTGCTTTGCGTAGCATTTATTCCGAAGTTGCTGAACCTGATCCCGCTGCCTGCACTTGCTGCCGTGCTGATCTATACCGGGTACAAGCTGGCAAAACCGTCGATCTTCAAAAGCCTCTGGGCGAAAGGTTTCGATCAGTTTGTTCCCTTTGTGGTGACTATCCTGGCTATTTTGCTCACCGACCTGCTGATCGGTATTTTGGTCGGCTGCATGGTGGGTCTGTTTTTTGTATTGCGCAGCAACTTCCGTTCGGCCGTATTTGTTGTTCATGATGACAACAAGTACCTGTTCCGTTTCCGGAAAGACGTATCCTTTCTCAACAAACCAATTGTTAAACACAAACTGGAAAGCGTTCCTGAAAATGCGCAGGTGCTGATCGATATCACCCGAGCCGATTTCCTGGACCGCGACGTGATAGAAGTCATCGAAGACTTCATGAAACACGCACCCCTGAAAAACATCACCGTAGAATTAAAGAGAAGTCAGTTCAGGGATCATGGCATTATCAACAATCACCAACCAATTAAAGAAACAGCATAATGGAGAAGTACGAAAAACTACTACTGGAGAATAAAGCCTGGGCCGCCGAAAAAGTGCAGGAGGATCCTGATTACTTTAACCGGCTGGCACATATTCAGCGTCCCGATTTCCTTTGGATCGGCTGCAGTGACAGCCGGGTACCGGCGAATGAGATCACCGGCACCGAACCTGGTGAGATTTTTGTTCACCGGAACATTGCCAACATGGTGGTGCACACCGATCTGAACCTGCTCAGCGTACTGGAATATGCGGTCAACCACCTTAAAGTGCAGCACGTCATCGTTTGCGGCCACTATGGTTGCGGCGGTGTTAAGGCAGCAATGACACAGCATAACCTCGGCATCATCAATAAATGGCTGCGGAACATCAAAGACGTTTACCGCATTCACAGGGATGAGATCAACCTCATCAACGACAATGAGAAGCGGTCAGATCGCCTTGTTGAACTGAATGTTTGTGAGCAGGTGATGAACCTGGCCAAAACCTCCATTATCCAGGCAGCGTGGAAAAAGGAACAGCGGCCGCACCTGCATGGATGGGTTTACGGGCTGAAAGACGGGTTGCTCAATACGGTGATCGAAATGCCACCCGGCACCCATATTGACGAAATTTATGAGTACGATGACCTGTAATTCAGTAGGTTTGTCCACCTATGTCGATCCGTGTAGATTTATTGCTTAAAACCTACGGCACACAAAAGGCCGTAAATAATATTTCCTTTGCCGTCGGCAAGGGAGAAATAGTGGGTTTCCTTGGTCCCAACGGGGCCGGGAAATCCACTACCATGAAGATCCTGACGGGTTATCTGCAACCCGATGGCGGTACGGCGGAGGTCTGCGGCACCAATGTGCAGGCAGATCCGCTGTCCACCAAATCCCGGATCGGTTACCTGCCGGAGTCCAATCCGCTTTATTACGATATGTACGTGCGCGAGTACCTGCATTTTATGGCGGAAGTGCATCGCGTCGGCAATCGCGACAAAAGAGTGGAGGAGGTAATCGTCATTGTGGGCCTCACGCCTGAAAGCAGCAAGAAGATCGGACAGCTGTCGAAAGGTTACAAACAGCGGGTAGGTCTTGCCGCAGCCCTTATCCATGATCCGGAAGTACTGATCCTGGACGAGCCCACTACAGGACTTGATCCAAACCAGATCATAGAGATCCGCGAGGTGATCCGCAGCCTCGGACAACACAAAACGATCCTGTTTTCCACCCATATCCTCCAGGAGGTGGAGGCGGTATGCGACCGGGTGATCATTATCAACAAGGGAACCGTTATCGCTGACAATACACTTGCGGAACTGCAATCCAAACACGGCCAGCCCCTGATCAGGGTCAGGTTCCAGGAAGCCCTTGAACCCCAGTGGCTTGAACGCGCCATCAGTTCCCTCACCCAGCTGGAACAGGTCGCTCCGCAGGAATGGGAGATTGCCGCATCGGATCTGGAACAGGCAAAAAAACAATTGCTGGAACTGGCCATGCGGGAGAACCTGAATATTGTTTCCCTGCAAAGTGGTGAAAAAAGCCTGGAGGAACTCTTCCGGTCACTCACCAAATAGTAACTTTGCGGGATGATCCGCAAAGATGAAGTCCTCTCGGAGGTAGTGATAAAATTCGCCGGCGACAGCGGCGACGGCATGCAATTGACTGGTACCCAATTCACCAACAATACTGCATTGCTCGGCATCGACCTGGCCACCTTTCCTGATTTCCCCGCCGAAATCCGCGCCCCGCAGGGTACTATCCCCGGTGTAAGCGGCTATCAGCTCCGGTTCTCCAGCGACCGCATCTATACCCCCGGTGATGAATGTGATGTTCTGGTTGCGATGAATGCAGCCGCCCTGAAAACCAATCTCAAAGCCCTGAAGAAAGGGGGGAAAATTATTGCGAACACTGACGGCTTTGATGCGAAGAACCTTCGCCTGGCCAATTACCCGGAGGGCGTTAACCCCATTGAAGACAACAGCCTCACCAATTACGAGGTGATCCGCATGGACGTCACCAAAATGACCCGCGAGGCATTGAAAGAGTTTACACTCGGCACCAAGGAAAAGGATCGCGCCAAGAACATGTTCGTGCTGGGCTTCCTCTACTGGATGTACAACCGGGATATGGCCAGCAGCATCCAGTTCCTGAAAGATAAATTCGGCAAGAAGCCGGAGTTGCTAGACAGCAATATCAAAGCACTGCAGGCGGGATACAACTACGGGGATACCACTGAAACCTTTACGACCCGATATACGGTGGACAAAGCCCGGATGGAGCCTGGTCTTTACCGGAACATCATGGGTAACCAGGCGCTCGCTTTCGGATTGATTGCAGCTTCCGACAAAAGCAACCTGCCCCTATTCCTGGGCACCTACCCGATTACGCCGGCATCTGATATCCTGCATGAGCTGAGTAAATACAAGACTTTTGGCATCCGCACGTTCCAGGCGGAAGACGAGATCGCCGGGATTACCGCAGCGATCGGCGCCAGCTATGGCGGCAGCCTGGGTGTTACTACCACATCCGGGCCAGGCATGGCTTTAAAAACTGAAGCGATGGGGCTTGCTGTAATGCTCGAAATCCCCCTTCTGATCGTCAATATTCAACGCGGCGGACCTTCGACAGGCCTGCCTACCAAAACGGAACAAAGCGACCTCCTGCAGGCTTATTATGGCCGTAACGGCGAGTGTCCTATGCCTGTTATTGCCGCCTCAACACCCAGCGATTGTTTCAACGCAGTGTATGAAGCGGCGAGGATCGCGGTTGAACACATGACCCCCGTGATCTTCCTTAGTGACGGCTATATTGCCAACGGCGCAGAGCCCTGGAAATTCCCTACCAGCGACCACCTGCACCCCATTGCGGTTAGCTTCAAAACTGACCTGGGTTATGGCGAGGACAAGTTCATGCCTTACCTGAGAAACGAAAAACTGGTACGTCCTTGGGCAATCCCGGGCACCCCCGGACTTGAACACCGGGTGGGCGGACTCGAGAAACAGAATATAACCGGAAACATCAGTTACGATCCCGATAACCACCAACTGATGGTAAAGATCCGCCAGGAAAAAGTGGACAAGATCGCGGAATACATCCCGGAACAAACCATTGACAGCGGCCCTGCGAAAGGCCAGGTGCTGGTGCTGGGCTGGGGATCCACCTACGGTGCGATCAAAAGCGCAGTTGCCGAAATGCAGTCACTGGGATATGCCGTGAGTCATGCACACCTGCGTCACCTTCGCCCTTTCCCGAAGAACCTCGGGCATATGCTGGAGCAGTTTGACCAGGTACTGATTCCGGAGATCAACAACGGACAACTGATCAGGATCATCCGCGACCAGTTCCTGATCGACGCCAAAGGATATAACAAGATCATGGGCGTTCCCATTACCAAAACCGAACTGGTTCAGAAACTGAAAGAAATGCTGGGCGGACTGAACTAGTCGCGCAACAGTCGTTTTGACCGTTTCTCCAGCTCTATGCTGATCTTGTTAATGTATTCGAACTGATCCGTGATGGTGGTCAGTTCTGAGTGCCTTTTGCGGGTAACCGTTTCCAGGCTTCCGGCAGCGAGTTCCTGCAATCTTACCTGTTGTAAAGTTTTCAGCTCCTCCCTGATCTGGAAATTTTCATCTTTACTGTATTCGTGATCGTCAGGATTACCACTGTCCAGAAATGCAGCAGCTCCCTGCAGGTGATCAAAGGAAGCATCCACAATCGGGCGGAAGTTTTCTGATGCATATTCTTTCGCAAATCCACGATAGGAACTCAGTGTCGCAATGTGCGATGCGAGCATGTGGTTGGATACCACCATCTGGTGGATGGTCTGAATCTTTTTCTGCTGGCGCCGGGGCTCATTCAGCATTCGCTGAAAGGCGTCCGACAGGTTGGCCAGCTGTACAAAGGTTTCTTTCCTGTTCAGTTTGTATTCGAGGCTGGTCAATGCCTCACCCAGAAACAACCTGCTGATGGAGCGGAAATAATGTGCATTGGCCCGGATCGTATCCCGGAGCATTTCCTGGATCTGCTCATGTTCCCAGCGGGGCGGAATGGCCGTTGTGGCAATAAACGCGATCAGCGAACCCACAAACGTGTCGATCAGGCGGTCACGCAGCACTTCATTGAAATTTCCCGGCTTCAGGAAATGAAAAGCAATGAGAATGTAAATCGTCATGGCGATTACCGCTACAAGGTATTTCTGGCGGATCATGCTGTAGGCGATAATCATGCCTGCTACCATGATGCCGACCAATGCTTTTTCATCCCGCACGAGCCAGAGTATAACAGCGCCTGCCACGGCTCCGGCGAGCGTGCCCCCAAGCCTGTGAATATTTCTTTGTTTGGTAAGACTGTATGCGGGTTTCAGGATCACAATGATCGTAAGCAACACCCAGTAGCCGTGCCCCACAGGCAGGATCTTGCTGAGAAAAAATCCGGCAAGCAGGGAGAGACATACGCGGATTGAATGGCGGAAGATATTGGATTGTGTGCTGAAATTATTGGCAAGCAGTTTAAGGTTGAACTCAGACGGACTCACAAATTTGGTATAGTCATCCGGGCTGGAGTAGTTGGCGCTGAGGCGGGCATCAAAACTCGTATAGCGGTGCAGCGTTTCGATACGCCGGTAAATATCCTTTATGCTGTCGAGAATATGGCGCAGCGTGATATAGGTTTCGATATTACTGTCATCCATAGCTGCAGCGCGCTTTTGTCCGAATGCCTGGTCCAGTGCATACAACTGGTCCGCGATGCCTGCCATGGGCACGGATACGCTGCCTTCCTGGAGTGCCAGCCCGATCGTTTCCGCCTCATTGGCCAATGAAACGATCATGTCTTCAAACTGCGGCAGCAGTCCGCTGTCATCTGCCATAGCATGCAGCTTTCTGTAATCCTGCTGGGAAGTCATGATCCTTTCAAAAAGATCAACACTATCCAGGAAGATCATCATCAGTATCCTGCTCATGTGGGTAGACTCCCTTACAATATCCCGTGTTTTGAACAGCATTTCCCGCACCAGGTTCTGCTTGTTGTGCACCAGCACCTGTTGTTCCAGCAATTGCTGGTAGGTCTGATCATAATTCACATCAATCTCATAAAAGCGGGAGCGGCGGCGGAGGTAAACGCCCATGCTGATCAGTGAATCACCCAGGGCCTGCTGAATCAGTTTGTAAGGCCGCAGGCGATACAGCAGGAGGCTGAGCGTCAGGTAAAAAATTCCACCGCCGGAAATCAGCAGGGCATTGCGGAGGATCTGCGCAGGATCATATTTTTCATCGATGCTCAGCACCATGATGAGCAGGCCTGCACCTCCTACGGCATTGGCACGCATGCCATACACGCCGATCATGGAACAGCAGAAACCCATCACCCCGATAAATACGGCGAGCAGCCATGGGTATGGAATACACCAGCCTGTCAGCAGAGAAATGAGGAAGATCAGGAGGATGGTTGCGACCATGCCATTCACCCGGTGATGAATGGGCCCGGTATTGTCTGTCAGACCAACACACATCGCCCCCAGGGCCAGGGAGACACCGGTGGCCAGTTCTCCGAAATAACTGGCGGCGAGCACAGGAATCATTACACCTGCCGTGGTCCTTATACCTTCAGAAACATAATAACTGCTGCTATACTTTTTGTATGCCCTGATATAGTCGATCATGATTATTTACTGCCAACAAACCCGGCGATCCCGAATGCCAGGATAGAGATGATCAAACCAAACATGAAAACGTTATAGGCAATGCGCAGAAAACGGTATTTTCTTGCCAGCACTTTCCCGAGATAGTAAATATCCTTGATCATACTGCCATAGAGGTATTCGCTATCATTCATCATTTCAGTCATCGCCCATTCATAGTCTGCCAGCTGCATTTTGAAAAAATTCCCGAAGAACAGCAGGTTTACTTTTTTCTGCCGGATATCTTCCTCCGCAAAAACACCTTTGGTCACATTGGGACGGGTGGCCATGATGGCGAATACTACTGCACCCAGGCAGGATGTGGCGAGGATGATGGTCGGAATGATAAACTGCGGGTAATACTGGAGTTTGCCCAGCAATACTGAAACGAGGATCGACAAAACAATGGTATTCACGGAGATCATGATATTCGCCTTGCTGTCGGCCATCTGGCTAAGGCTCACGTGGTTATCGCTCATGATCCGGAACATGGTGGCGATACCCCGCTCGGTACGCGCAAGTTTGCCTTTATCCTTATCTTTTTTCTCCGGATCCTTTTCCTTTTCTTTTTTTAACGGCTCCTGCTGAACCGGAGGTTCTTCCCGTAGTTCCTGAACGAGCGCGGGCGTCACCGGTGTGGCGGACGGCTCATCGCCCGGAGATATCTTTGCAAGGAGTTCATCGATGTTCCTTTGTTTGCCGGGTTCAAGGTTCTGGCGGGCAAATGAAGTATAATAATGATGTCCTTGAAGGAATTCCAGGTTGGCTTTGCGCCAGTTCTTTTTACCGATATCCTTTCCGAATGCCGTATTGAGCTCTTTCCGCAATAATTTTGTATCCTCAGTAAAATCTTCTGTACCCAGGTGGAAAAGATCGGAATCGCACAGGATTTCTTCAATCAGGGTTTGCGGTGACTGGGGCATTTTGGTGGCCCGGATACAACCCGATACCAATTGTATAAGGTCTTCCCCCGCATTCCGGGAACGCAAAAAATCTGATGCAATCCGCATACTGGCGGCTTCGTGATCCATGTAGGTACGACTGTAGCCGGTATCGTGAAACCAGGCCGCGATCATCAGGGCTTCCCGGTCCCGGGAACTGAGGTCGTAGCGTGCAGCAATGGTTTCTGCGGCAGTCACCACGGCAGTGGTATGCCGCAGATCATGGTAATAATAGGCTGCGGGTATCTGTTCTTCGAATAATTGCCTGACGAAAAGCTCGGCTGCATCGATCAAAGTTCCGTTAGGTTCCATGCGGCTGATTATAAATCTAAATTAAGGTTATTTAAATTGCATGTATGAAGCTTTCTGTGCTATTGATGTGTTGCGGGCTGATGATGCCTTTTCTCTCCGGTTGCAACCGCATCCAGTCGCTGTCTTTTGTTCCGGCACTGCAAGGTTACGCGGAAAGTCCGGCGTCAACACTGCTGCTGAAGAAACAGCTCAGGGAAATCTCGGGCATCATCTATACAGGCCCCGATGAACTTGCCGGCATCAATGATGAAGACGGCACTTTATTTTACATCAACAGCAAAACCGGCACCTTCCGCGAACGCCCCTTCGGCAAAAAAGGCGACTACGAAGACCTCGCCATTACCCCCTATGGTTATTTCATTCTCAAAAGCAATGGTCACCTGTACCAGGTAGACAGCCTCACCGGCACAGAAAAAGCTGTTTACAAAGGTACCTTTTCCAAAAACACCGAATTTGAAAGTCTTGCTTATGACCATAGCAGTGATCAGCTCATCCTTATCTGCAAAATCTGCGACACCGATGAACCATTTATGACGGCATGGCGTTTTGATTGCAAATCGCTTCAGTTTACCGGCGGTCCAACCTTCACCATACCCTGGATGGCTATCCGAAAAATGGGCAAGGATGATTCACTGGAATTTCATGCTTCAGCGGCAGCCATTCATCCCATAACTGGCGACCTGTATGTCATCTCCACACTGGGAAAGAAACTCTTGCTGATCTGTAACCTGAAAGGGGAGCTAAAATCCGTGCACAAAATTAATCCTTATCAGTTTCAGCAACCGGAGGGGCTTTGCTTTTCTCCTTCCGGAGACCTGTATATTTCTAACGAAGGCCGCCAGTCAAAAGCAAGCATTCTTTACTTTCCTTACCAGAATAAATGAAGTATAAACATCTACCCACTTTACTTTTATTGTTGTGCCTGCTGAGTTCGTGCCTGGTCAATGCACAGGACGACAGCGTGGTTGCGCGTTTCATTTTTGTTGGAGATGCCGGTGAGTTCTATCATGGCGTGCATCCGGTGATGCGTGATATCCGTCAGAAAGCTGCTGCAACCGCAAAGAAGGCAGATGCCATTTTCTTCCTGGGCGACAATGTATACCCTATCGGATTGCCGGACCCGGGCTCAAAGCTTTTCCAGGAAAAAAAGGCACTGCTGGATTCACAATGGATGGCTGGATTGACTGCAGCGCAGCAAGCGTATTTCATTCCCGGAAATCATGATTGGGCAAAGGGACGCGTATATGGAAGACAGCAACTGCAGCACCAGTCTTCCTATATCAACGGCCTGGAAGAACCCCGGGTCAGGTTCCTTCCTGAGAATGGTTGTCCCGGCCCCGAGGTCATCGCGGTTACGCCACAGGTTGCAGTGGTCATGATGGACAGTCAATGGTGGCTGCAGCAGGAAGGGAAGCCCGGACCGGAAAGTGACTGTGAATGCCATACCAACGAAGAAGTTTTACTGCGTCTCAAGGATATCGTCTATCAGCACCGCGACAAAATGTTGCTGTTTCTCTCCCACCATCCCTTTATTTCCGATGGTATCCACGGGGGCTACTTTACCATCAAGCAACATATCTTTCCGCTCACTGATGTAGACCCGTCCCTGTATATACCTTTACCCGTAATCGGTTCACTTTATCCTATCGTACGCGGCGTTTTCGGTAATATCCAGGATCTGCGGCATCCCCTTTACAAGAGCTTCATTGAAGGCGTTGATACGATACTTGCACAACACCCCTATTGCATTCGGCTTGCCGGTCATGAACACGGGCTGCAATACCTGGTGAAAGACAGCATGCCTTATGTGGTCAGCGGCGCCGGCTCCAAGAAGACCAGGCTAAGGAACGGGCCCTATTCGGTCTTCCAGGCAACAGAAACCGGATATTGTACGCTCACCCTTCGTTCAAACGGCGCCGTTAGTATAGTTTACGAAGGTGTGGATATTCAACGCGACACGGCATTATTTACCGCAGCACTTCCGGTTTTTCATCCTGCACCCGACACGGTCAGTACGCTTCCGGCAGTTACTTTCCCTGATTCTGCCAGCATCATCGCAGCCCCATATTACCGGGCCGGCGGTTTTAAAAAATGGCTGCTGGGCACCAATTACCGGCAGGAATGGACCACGCCCGTGATCCTTCCCGTGATCAGTATCCGGGAGATCAATGGTGGTCTGTCACCTACCCGCCGGGGAGGTGGCATGCAATCGCGTTCCATCCGCCTGGAAGACAGCGCCAAACAGGAATTTGTATTGAGGAGCATTCAGAAATATCCCGACAAAACGCTGCCTGAAGAGTTGCGGCAAACTTTTGTAAAGGATGCTATTGTGGATGGCATTTCTGCCTCCTATCCATTTGCCGCACTTTCTGTTCCGCCGCTGGCAAAAGCGGCAGGCATTCCGTATCTCCCGGCAAAGCTGGTATATGTTCCTGATGATCCTGCACTGGGCGCATACCGGCACGATTTTGCCAACAGTCTCTACCTGTTTGAAGCACGCGAACCGGAAGGGGTAACCAAGTCATATAACTCCACCAAAGTGCAGGTGGCATTGCAAAAAGACAACGACAATGAGGTGGATCAGAAAGCAGTGCTGCGCGCAAGATTGCTGGACATGTATATCATGGATTTCGACCGACATGAAGACCAGTGGCGGTGGACAGCTACGATAACAAAAGACGGCAAAAAATACGCGCCCATTCCCCGCGACCGTGATCAGGCATTTTTTATCAACGAGGGATTTCTTCCTGCCATTATCAGCATGCCCTGGATCCAGCCGAAATTCCAGGGTTTCCGTCCAAAAGCCAGGAATATCAACCGCTTCAATTTTAATGCAAGATGGTTTGACCGGATTTTCCTGCGGGAGCCCGATGCTGCTGACTGGCATAAGGAGATCAGCCGGTTTCTGCCACTGATGACAGACAGCGTGATTGCAGCTGCCATGGCAGAGCAACCTGCCGCCATTCAACAAATGAATGCACAGAAAATTGCCGCCACGCTGAAAGAAAGAAGGAAATATTTTGAAGGGGATGTGATGAAGTACTACCGTTTCCTGTCCCGGCAGGTGGATATAACCGGATCGGACAAACGGGAATATTTTGACATCAGCTATACGGACTCCGGCAATGTTCGCATAAGAATGTACAAGATCAACAAGGCGGGACTGCACCACGACAAAAAATATGACCGTGTATTTGAAGGTTCCGTTACACGGGAATTGCGGCTTTACGGGATGAATGGGGACGATGTCTTCCACGTTACCGGGAATACGTCTGCCGGTCCGCGGATCAGGATCATCGGTGGTGAAGGTGCCGACAGCGTGGTACAGGATGGTAGCGGCCGCCATATCCGGTGGTATGATCAGTCCACCGAAAAGAATGTACTGACCGGCACAGGAGTGGTCAGGAATCGTTTCACAAAAGATCCTGCAGTCAACGCTTATGATCCGCACAGTTACCGGTACCACGTGACTTCGCCACTGGTTTCCGTTGCGTACAACCCCGATGACGGTGTTTTCGTAGGTGCCGGGATCCGGTCGGTCAGGCAGGGTTTCCGTAAAACACCGTTTGCTGTGAAGCAGTCGCTTGTAGGCAGCGTAGCCTTTGCTACCGGGGCATTCAATCTGAAATATGACCTGGAAGCAATTGACCTGATACCATTGCCCTTTGCAGTCAATAAAAAAATGGACCTGCGTTTTATGGCGCAGTTCAAGGCGCCGGATAATATCCAGAACTTTTTTGGCCTGGGTAACGAAACAGAATTCCCCAACAAAGGGGATCAGACGATCTCTTATTACCGGAGCAGGTTCAACCTGGTAGAAGCCGGAGCATTGCTACGATTGAAAGCAACACGATCCCTGTCGTTACTGGCGGGTCCTGTCATTCAACGGTACTGGATGGATGAAGAAAGAAACGAAGGGAAATTCATTACCTCTCCCGAAAGCGGGCTTGACCAGGAAACCCTGTTTGAGCGGAAATCATACCTGGGCGGACAGTTGCAAATGATCATAGATAACCGGAACAGTGAGCTGATGCCATCCCGTGGCATCTATTGGAACAGCTATGCACGCTGGATTGGGGGTTTGAACGCAGCCGCCCATGCCTTTCAGCAATACCGAACGGATCTGTCATTCTATACCAGTTTCAACACAAGGGCTGCAGTGGTGATTGCTGCGCGGATTGGCGCAGGAACCAACAGCGGACGTTATGAATTCTTTCAGGCGCAGTACCTGAGCGGTCCGGATAACCTGCGCGGATACCGGAAATACCGGTTTGGCGGCGAGACTATGTTTTTCAATAATATCGACCTGCGTTTAAAAATCGGTGAAATAAAGGGCTATATTCTTCCGGCGACGGCGGGCCTGGTGTTCTTTCACGACATCGGTCGCGTATGGCAGCCTGGTGAAGAATCCGGCAGGTGGCATACAGGTTACGGTGGGGGCATCTGGCTTGCGCCCGCTTCCCGTTATGTCGTTACAGCCAACTACGCTTACTCAAAGGACGGTGGCCTTCCGAGTGTTACGCTCGGATTCCAGTTCTGATGATTTGCCGTATTCCATGTTGATGCCCACCCGCAGTGCCTTCAGGCCAATGACGCCCTGCAACTCTTCCAGTTCCAGGTGTTCAATATCATGGAGCAGAACGCCCTGGTTCTGCAGGTATTCCACATAACTGATGTACTCTGTGGCTTCCCTGGCCTGGGTATATACAATTGCTATTTTACCGGGTTGTGTGAGGCGTTCATTGCTGTTGCGTACATGCACTTTATCGATCCGCTTTTTGATAATCTCGTAGCGGATATTGTATGCGCCTTCCACATCAAACTTTCGTTCTGCCGTCCGGAAACTGATAGAGATCGGCAGACTGTGTGCGAGGATGAGTTGCGTGGTTTCCAGCGGCATGGATAATTTGTCTTTCAACTGTTTAACCATGATGGCGGCATTGGCCAGTGTATTCAGTTGCCACATTTTCAGGTTCTTCAGGTAGAATGTATCAAATGGCCTATCCGGGCTGATCGATTGCCCGATATACATATTGAAATCCACTCCGTCTGTTACGAAACGCTCAAAATAATGCGGATAGATCTTTTGTGCTGCTTCCTGTTCCTGGTCGATAAAGCGGGCAAGTTCCTGGTTGATCATCGTGATGCTGTCCTCAAAATCGTGGCGGTGTTCCACCCGCAGTTTGACCTTAGGGTCGATCGCTTCGAAATACTGATCGATCACCGGCTGCAGTGCAGGCACCATCGTACGGAGATGTTGCAGCAATTCCACCAGCTCGTTTTTCAGGAAATTGTCGATAAGGATCTCATCTCCCGAAAAAAGAATATTGGACACATTGTACTGGTACTTTTCAATCCGGAACGAAATCTCCTTCAGCAGCGGCATATTGGTCAGTGCTTCTGCCTGCCTGACTATTTTCCCGGCACCTTCCAATTGTTCCTTCAGGTCAAGCTGAATGGCATTATTGCGTTCGATAGAGGAGTTCCGGACATCGATCGCGCCATATAACGGGAATACCTGATCGAAGGAGATCGTTTCAATTTTTGCTTTGATCCCCTGTTTCTTATTGGCGAGATATTGCAGGGCGGCCTCGGTGAACTTCCATTCCACAGAAGCCTGCACAGCGGTAAAATGCTTTTTGATCACTTTGTCTACTTCTACATCCAGCCGTTCCGCGGCTTTTTCGAGTGCGAGGACAAACAACGGAATGGATGGCATCACTTCATGTAAATGCCTGCCGTTCAGGGTTCCAGCCTCAGCATGCGCTGCAGAAAGAACACCAACAAGCTTTCCTTCCGATTTCAGCGGAAAGAAGGCCGCACTGTGATACCCTTTCTCTGTAAGCATGCCGAGCATGGGCTGTTTTTCAACGGCAGCCGCATCGATATTTTCCAGTAGCAGCGGTTCGTCCAGCGCCTGGAACATTTCCTGGAACACGCGGAACACTTCAGCCTTTACCGGTTTATCCTGCATGCTTCGCAGCAGAACGGTATTCTGGTATTGCTGTTCCGAGAATACAAAATGGTTATTAATATTCAGAAAAGGGGTAAGCCCAAGTTTCAGTCCCGGTATACCGATGAGGGTTCGCATTTCATTTTCCAGGTCAGCGAAAACGCTGTTGTCCTCAAGGTTGTGCTGTTCCAGCAGTATGTTTTTGATATTGTTGACCACTTCCCGGCGGGTAACATCTTTAATCCGGATAATGGCAATTCCTTCGAAAACAAATTTGTCGAGCGGCAGGCATTCCTGAAGCTTTTCCATTCTGCGCAGGTCATTCATGTTGCCACATTTGAAATCGTCCAGTAACGGTGGCAACTCACCTTTAGGAACAGCCTGGATAAATGTCGGGTCAAGTTCCATTTCAAAATAATGTGGAAGACCTGTTTCCGGGTGTGGTAACTGCAGGATAGTAGTGACATGACCGGTGATCACGCGGCCATAGTATTTGGAGAGGATCATCTTGTAGGCAACGGAACATTTTTCGTCAATCAGCTTCAATTTTGCCTCCCGCTCGGGCTGATATTTAAGTTGTCCCTCGCTATCCAGAAAATATTCCCGGAATGCCTTGCTGGTATGTATGAATTTAAAGTTGAACGGAACGGATACAGCGTAGATGTCTTTTTCGTCGGAAGTTGAAACAGGAAAAAGCGTGGTCATCAGGATATCCACCCATTCCTGGTGTTCCTCCAGGATAGAGAAATCGTCGATCGGCGAAAGCAGTTCCGGATGATGGTGAATGCGTTCCAGCAGGTATTGATAAACACGGCGGGCGCCGGGGCTTCCGGCTGCGGCATTCTTTTTCCAGGCATCCACAAGGGGTGCAAAAGACAGTCGCCCGTTGATAAAGGGCAATTCAGGTAGCGTTTGGTCCATAACAGGCCTTTTGGGATATAGTAAAGGTAAGAAGATAACAAAGGGCGGTGGAAATGGTTGGAGAAAGGTTTGGGGTCTGGAGTCTGGGGTTTGAGGTTGTGTCTGAGGTTTAATCTGGTCGATTTGTATGCCTGAAATGAATTCCGATAACCATCTAAGTGCAATCCTGGCGCTATCCGGGTTCTATCCCTGCAATTTTGGGTGGGTTTGATTGACTACGGAACGCTCTCCGGGCATCATTGAAGCTGGTATCAGGCAGGGGTGAAGCATGGATGAAAATAGGATGAGTATGGCGAAACCCTAAGCTGACCCTAGGCTGACCCTAAGCTGACCCTAAGCTGACTTTCTAATTTCTGTCAATCAAGTATTTAAAAATCCGGTGACGACTTCAAACCCCAAACCAAACCTCACCCCCCCAGCCTACGCTAAAGCTTCGGCAGGCAAAGCAAACTGCAGACTTCAAACTTTTTTGGTTCCCGCCTTTGTTCCTCCGTTTTGCCAATGAAAAACCCGCAGTAAAAACTGCGGGTCTTATTAGTAGAAAATGTTTGAAACGCTATAGGTTTTTTTGAACTATCGGATTTTAAAAATCTGCCCTGGATCCGTGTTTACCTGTTGCAGTATCAGCTTCCGGCATAAGCCGAAGCGACACTCTTACCAGCATCGATATAGGTGTCATCAAACATCCACATCAATACAGGCTTTTTGCTGCCATCGATCATGTTACCGATCTTTTCCAATACTGCAGGTGAAACAGACGGACATCCCTCACTTTGCCAGATCGGGAAATTGGTTTCCATATTGGGAATACTTCCCATGGCATGCAACACAATAGCACGCGCGGCGGCATTTTTATTGGTTGCATCCAGTCCTGCAAGTCTGTACGAGCGACCGAAATCACCATCGTATGGTTTTCCGATCTTGTACATACCCAGCGAGCTGCAGTTACTACCCGGTCTGTTGGAGTAGTCCTTGTCCAGGTTCAGGCGTTGGTTTCCACGTCCCTGGGCAACGAGTGCACTCATCTCGATGGTATTGGTTCTGAGATTGATAACAAAGAAGCGGTTCTTGTTTGACTTCACACTCATGTCGAGCAGGAAAGCGAAATCACTGTTACAACCGTTCTTCTCGGCAAATTTGGCAATTTTGCGCGCCTTCTGAAGCAATTCAGCGTGGTCGGCCTTGTTCTGACCGGTTTCTTCTGAAAAGCCATCCCAGAATGGCGGGATATATTTCATCAAACTGGATTTGACCGTTGTTTTACCGCGAAAAGTATAAGTCTTCTCGGCTTTGTCGGCTACCAGGTTTACAGATTCATCCCTTAATACAAGGGCTTCTTCTTCCTCATTGTTATGCGGGAAGCGCTTGTTGGAGGTATGCTCTGCGTAATCGTTGGATGAATAGTTGATTACGGTGCGACCCGGATGTTCTTTCGTCGAACCGGGCTTTGGCATGTTCACCAAAGGTTGGGATGGATTGATGTCGGACTGGTTATTGTCCAGATCATCCAACTGATCCTCAGATACGACAGACTCCTGTTGAGCATTCTTTGCAGACTTGTTTTTGCGGGAGGGATTCTGATTGCTTGCAAGCAATTCAGCATTGTCGTTTAGGGGAGTAACCGGAAGAACACGCTCTTTTTTAGGAGCTTTCTTCATTTTGGCAACAGCTACTTTGTTGACTATAGCGATTTTGGCCGGAGTTTTAACTTCCAGACCCGGGATACTGGATTTTTCATAGTTCAACAATCCTTGGGCTTTTGACAAATCCATCCGGGATTGTTCGGCAGGATTTGAAGAAAACATTACGTAGGGACTAAAGTAGGCCATCAGCAGTATGCAACCGCCAATGCCAGCTACGCATAGCTTTGTTTTCATAGATTTAGACATTTTCGTTTTAATAGAATGCGGATCGGGCTGTAACTAAAACGAAAAATATTACCGTTTATGCAGCGGGGCAAAGTAAATGCCCATGAAAATTCACGATCGTAGAATCACGGTGGATATTAATGCGTTGATTATCAACCTCCGTAAAAAAAGCTCTTCGATGAATGGACAGATTTTGCCGGTAGAAATATTGCCCTCTTTTCCCGATCAGAAAAGGCTTTCTACCTATTTACCACGAGGGTTTTTGCTTGATGGAATTTCAGGGAGCCTGCTGTAAAACCGGCAGACCGATCGTAAACCACAGATTTCGCATTGCGGGGATCTGGCAGTGCAGACGTACCGGCCATGGAGGATCAGCCAGTGATGTGCCTTATGTACCAGGCCGGTGGGCAAATGTTTCAGTAACTGTTTCTCAGCGGCCAGTGGCGTTTTTGCATTGGTAGTGAGGCCGATTCTGTCAGAAACCCTGAAAACATGGGTATCCACGGCCATATTGGGCTGGGCGTCAATTACTGAAGTAATAACATTAGCAGTTTTTCGGCCCACACCCGGTAGTCTGACCAGTTCATCTACTGTCATGGGAACCTGGCCGCCAAAATCGTCCACCAGCATCTTTCCCAATCCCGACAGGTGGCGGGCTTTATTATTGGGATAAGAAATACTCTTAATATAAGGTAATACGTCATCGGGACTGGCCTGGGCCAGTGTTTCTGCATCAGGAAAACGATCAAACAGTGCGGGGGTGGTCAGGTTTACCCGTTTGTCGGTGCATTGGGCAGAAAGCACAACAGCCACCAAAAGCTGGAACGGGTTGTCGTAAAACAGTTCCGTCTCAGCTTCGGGGGCATGTGCTAAAAAATAGTCGATTACTTTCCGGTAACGCTCCTTAACGGTCATGAAGTTGCTTCGGCAGCTTCGCGCGCATAGTTCAACACATTGAGAACCACCTCAGTACGAGGAGTTTCAAGGGGATGTTCCAGGGCTTTCAGTGATTCTACCAAAACCTCATAAGTTTCTTTGAGGTCCCAGTCCTGCTTCATTGCAGCTTCAATCGCGGTGTTTTGTTCGGGAGAAGTTTCTTTGTAATAATAGAGAAGTAAATCTTCTGTTGTAAAGATTGACATGTGCAAACCATTTATTGTCCAGTAATTCCCGGGGTCCAGTCCGGGGTTTCGTCCATGTTTCTAAACGGTGAGGGTTGGTTAATATTGCCTTAACAGAAAAAAAATCTACTTTTTTTCTGTGGGACGGGGGGGTGCAACAATATAGAGATCTTCATTATCCCTTTTCATCCGGTACTTTTCACGTGCATATTTTTCCAGTAGTGCCGGATCTGACTGAAGTTTGGAAAGCTCCTGCTTTGTTTCAGCGATCTGATCCAGGTAGTATGCTTTGCTTTTTTCGAGATCGTGGAGTTCTTTCTTGTACCGGAAATGCGTTGTGATGATATCCCGATCATCGAAAAAGACCATCCAGACTGCGAAGACAACTGTACATAAAAAGTACTTGTTCCTGCAGATCGGAGGGATTTTTTCGATGATCGAAGATGCCATGCCGGATATTTATTTACCGAATTTAATCTTTCCTGCCGGGAATATCGCGCTTTCAGCCAGCATTTCCTCAATACGGATCAGCTGATTGTATTTGGCCATCCTGTCTGTGCGGCTGGCACTACCCGTTTTGATCTGTCCGCAGTTCAGCGCAACTGCCAGGTCAGCAATCGTTGTATCTTCTGTTTCACCACTGCGGTGGCTCATGATCGTGTTGTAGCCATTGTGCTGTGCGAGTGTCACGGCATTGATGGTTTCAGTGATGGTACCGATCTGGTTAACTTTCACCAGCAATGCGTTGGCGATATGCTTGTCGATCCCCTGCTGCAGGCGGTCAACATTCGTTACGAACAGGTCGTCTCCCACCAGCTGGCATTTTGAACCAACAGCATCCGTCAGCATTTTCCAGCCATTCCAGTCGTCTTCTGCCATACCGTCTTCAATAGAAACGATCGGATATTGCTTCACCCAGCTCTCCCAGAATTTTACCAGTTGTTCACTGGACATTTTCTTTCCGTCGCTCTTGTGGAATACATATTTTTTAGCTTTTGCATCCCACAGCTCACTGTTTGCAGCATCCATGGCGATCACGATCTGGCTGCCGGCTTTGTATCCTGCAGCAGAAATTGCTTCGAGCACAGTTTCAATAGCTTCTTCGTTGCTCTGGATATTCGGTGCGAAACCACCTTCATCACCCACGTTGGTGCTGAATCCTTTTTTCTTCAGAACAGTTTTCAGTGCGTGGAAGATCTCAACCCCCCAACGAAGTCCCTCTGAAAAGTCAGGAGCGCCTACTGGCATGATCATGAACTCCTGGAAGTCGATCTTGTTGTCAGCATGCGCGCCGCCATTCACAATATTCATCATGGGAAGGGGAAGCGTCTTGGCATTGGTACCTCCGATATAACGGTACAGGGGCAGTCCGGCTTCGAGAGCGGCAGCCTTGGCAGCAGCCATCGATACGGCCAGGATCGCATTGGCACCCAGTTTTCCCTTGTTGGGAGTACCATCGAGTGCGATCATCAGGTTGTCGAGCCCGGTCTGGTCTGCCACTTCAAATCCAATCAGTTTATCGGCGATAATGGTATTTACATTCTTTACCGCTTTCAGCACACTTTTACCTACATATTTTTTCTTGTCGTTGTCACGCAGTTCCACTGCTTCGTGAATACCCGTGCTGGCGCCGCTTGGAACCGCAGCCCTGCCCAGGGCACCTTCGTCGGTAATCACATCAACTTCAACTGTCGGGTTACCGCGGCTGTCCAGTATCTGCCGGGCGTGTACTTCGGAAATGTAACTCATTGTTTTGCTTGTTTGGTTTTAGATATGTGTGTGCACAGCAAGCGGAAGCGAAATTAGGGAAGTTTTACTGTTTAGTTGTTTAGGAGTTTAGTTGTTTAGGAGTTGAACTCCGCGGTGGCAGGTGATCCAAGGTTATTTTGACATGGCATTGTAAATAACTTCCTGGATCCGCGGCCGGACGTTCATCCGCCCGAATTTATTCGGATCGCCATTATTGTTTACCCGGTTGCCCAGAAAGATGTACGTCAGGTTGTAACGGGGATCCATCCAGATACAGGTACCGGTAAACCCGGTATGTCCGTAGGTTTCAGGGGAAACCGAAAGTGACGGATAGGGTTCTTTTCGTGTTGCATTGTCCTTTTCGGGTTTGTCGAAGCCGAGTCCCCGCCGGCTGATATTGCTGCTATAGGCGGTGAACAACGCCACAGTTGACGGTTTGTAAAAGCTCATGCCGTTTATGGTTCCGTTGTTCAGCAGCAATTGCCCCAGAACGGCCAGTTCATAGGCATCGCTGAACAACCCTGCATGCCCGGCCACGCCACCAAACATTGCCGCACCGGGATCATGAACATCTCCCTGCAGCAACTGGCGGCGGAATACCGGCTCATTTTCTGTAGGCGCCATAAAGTTTTTCGGAAAACGCTCCCAGGGCCTGAATCCCGTATGACTCAGCTGAAGCGGCTCATAGAAAGTCTCCCGCACATATTGATCCAGCGATTTTCCACTGATGGCCTCCACCACTTTACCCAGCAAAATAAAATCATTGTCGCTGTATACATATTTGCCCTCCGGCCCCAGGGCGCTTTTCAGTATCCGCTGGTAAAGGGTATCTTCATAATCCTGCCGGAGGTACATGTTTTCAGCTACCCGTACAGTAAATGCGCCTTCTTTCTTATTGGCATACAGGTTGCCCAGCGGCACACCGTCTGCAGGATCAATAGTCTCCTTATAAAAGGGAATAAACGCATTCAGGCCAGCCTGGTGCAGCAGGACTTCCCGGATAGGAAGCCGGGCTTTGTCTGTTCCCTGTGTCCAGGACAGATAATCTCCCAGCGTTTTGTCAAGATCCAGCTTTCCATCATCATACAATTTCATCAGCGACAACGTTGTGGCCATTACTTTCGTGAGCGATGCCAGGTCGTAGATTGTTTCGGTGGTTACTGGTGTGGAATCGGTGTATGCATACTGACCGAAAGCCTGTTCATAAACGATCTTCCCTTCCTTCGCTACCAGCACCACGCAACCGGGGAGTGCTTTTTCCCTGATCGCCTGGAGACAGATCGTATCGATCTCCTGCAATTTATTGTGATCCATACCCACATTGCCTGGCCAGGTTTCCGCCAGAAGCCGGTTGGAGACGATGCCTGATCCGAAGGTCAGTTCAGGACAAACCGTCACCGGCAGTCTGCCCCGGGCGGGTATTTTTCCGTTGATAAAATCAGCTACGGTTTCCTGGGTAATGGGATCATCTTCATAAGCGGCAACCAATACCTTGCTGCTGCAGTTGAAGCGGATCGCATAGGGGTTGCCGAAATAGATGCTGGCCACCTGCTCCTGTTTCTCCAGGGACTGAATCAGGTAAATCGCTGCATTGCTGATACCGAAATTCCGCGCCGGCCGCCGTTCGTATCCGTGTACACCCAGAATGATCATGTCGTAACGGTTCTGAATCAGGGCGATCAGGGCGTTGGCTCTCGCGGAGTCAAGTGTATAGTCAAAATAGTAGGTGTGGGCATTGTAATCGTTCCGCAATCTTTCAGCGAAACGGTTGTCGGCTTTCAGGCCAATGCCAATGTAGGCGACCCTCCGGCTGGTGCGTCCTGTTGCGGGATAGGGAAACAGGCTGTGTTCATTGCGCAGGAGGGTGACGGACTCTTCAGCAACGCGGCGGCGCATCCGGTCAGTACCACTGTTCAGGTCATCTGTGAGCTGGTGAAGATCAATCGGTTTGATCTGGCTGAGGCCATAGGCATATTTTGCATAGAGCATTTTTTTTACTTTGATATTGATATCATCCCAGCTCAGTTTTTTCTTCCGGATGGCTTTTTTGATTTTGGCAATGCCATCTGCCACATCACCGGGAAGGCAAAGCAGGTCGTTGCCAGCGATCAGCGATTGTGCAGATGCTTCACCATCGGGGTAATATTTGGCGACGCCCTGCATTTCCAGCGCATCTGTAAAACTCAGTCCCTTAAAATGAAGTTCATCCTGTAAAAGTCCTGTTACGGCATTACGGGAAATGGAAGTTGGCCGGTTCGTGGTACTGTCGATCGCTGGAATTGCGAGGTGTGCGATCATTACACTGCCCACACCTGCTTTAAAGATCTGCCTGAAGGGATACAGTTCCAGGGAATCAAGTGCCGCACGTGATTTACGGATAACCGGCAGGTCATAATGGGAGTCGACGGCTACATCGCCGTGTCCGGGAAAATGTTTGGCGCAGGCCATTACACCATTGTCCTGCAATCCTTTCATGTATTGTATACCGAGTGCGGCGACCTTCATTTTATCTTCCCCGAAAGACCTGTCATTGATCACCGGGTTGTCAGGATTATTGTTGATGTCTACTACGGGTGCGTAGTTCACCTGGATGCCTATGCGGCGGCATTGGTCAGCCACCAGTTTTCCATAATCGTAAACAAGGGAAGGATTGCTGGTTGCGCCAAGTGTCATCTGGCGTGGCAATGCCCTGACACTGTCGAAACGCATGCCCAGTCCCCATTCGCCATCTACCGTAACGAGCAATGGTGTTTTCGCTATTGACTGAAGAAAGTTGATGCTTTTCGCCTGTTGGAGCGGGCCACCCTGGAACAGACAGATGCCGCCGACATTGTACTTGTTCACCATCGCGGTAACCAGGCTGTCGTAGAAGAATGGTTTGCCTTCTTTCAGCGTAGACATCCTGATGATCATCAGTTGCGCAATTTTCTGATCCGCTGACAATGATTTAAAAACGCTGTCCACCCATTTGTCTGCCTGCGCATCCTGCGCTTTGGCTGTTAGCAACAGCAAAGCCGCGACGGCCACTAACCCGAGTTTTTTCATGTGCTTCCTTCCTTTGTAGGAATGAAGATAACTCTATCTCGCATCAAACAGGCGGAAGAGATAGTCGCTGGTAAATTCAATAAAAGTCGGTTGTCCTCCGGGTGTAATATTCGGTGTGGCGCAGCGGAGGAGGTCTTCTGCCAGCTGTCGCATTTCGGTTATGGACAAGGCGGTGCCCCGTTTGATGGCGTGTTGTGCAGCGAGTGAACGGATCAGTTTTTCCCTTCGGGAAAATTTGACATCGGTATTGAAATGCTTGTATTGTTCGAGTAATGCTTCGATAGCGGCTTTTTCATTTCCCTGGAACAGGTCAGCAGGTGTTCCCTGTATGATAAAAGCGTTTGTGCCAAACGGTTCGATGCCGTAACCCAGCAATTGCAGGTCGGCCAGCATTTCAGTCAGAAGGGCGCTGTCGGCCGCAGAGAGGTCGATGGTCACCGGGAACATAGTTTGCTGGGAAGGCATTTGCCTGCCGGCCACGGCAGCGGCATATCTTTCATACAGCACGCGCTCATGGGCGAGTTGCTGATGAATCAGCAGGCAACCTTTCAGGAGTGGCGCAATGAGGTATTGCGACTCAAGTTGCAGCAGACCGGCATTTTCAGCCAGCTCCCATTTCTTTTTGGGCAGCTCCCAGTCGAATGCGCTTACAGTACTTTCTGTTTCGGTGGAGCTGAGCAGGCTTTTCCAGTCCTGCATGCCGGACGTGTTGCCTGCAGTATTCCCTGAAGCGGGTTGTTTTTCGATAAAATGTGCCTGGTGCTGTTGGGTAAAACTGCGGAAGAGGCCTGAGTCACGGGCTGCATCCTGTTGTTGCGGTGTAAAGGGCTTGGCTACTGCATCCAGCTGCTGGATACCTGAATCAATGTCGAATTCCAGCGATGGCATGATGCTGAATTGCGCGAGCGCATGTTTTACGGCTGCCTGTACAAAGGCATATACGATCTTCTCATCCTCGAACTTGATTTCCTGCTTCGTGGGATGCACGTTTACATCGATCTGGTCGGGTTGAAGGTCAATGAACAATACATATGTGGGAAATGCATCTGCGGGAATCAGATCCTGGAAGGCCTGCATCACTGCGTGGTGGAGGTAGGCGCTTCGGATAAAGCGGTTGTTGACAAAAAAGAACTGGTCACCGCGGGTCTTTTTGGCCGCTTCCGGCTTGCCGATGAATCCCTGGATATTGAGGTAGTCTGTTTGTTCCTGTACCGGAACCAGCTTCGCGTTGTACTGGTTTCCGAGCACCTGTACGATCCGCTGTTTCAGGGAACCTTTGTCCAGGTGAAATACGTTTTGTCCGTTATGGGACAGGGAAAAAAAGAGTTGTGGAAAAGCCATCGCCACCCGGATGAACTCATCGATGATATGCCGCATTTCTGCAGCATTGCTTTTCAGAAAGTTGCGTCGGGCAGGGATATTGAAAAAAAGGTTTTTCATGGCAATACTGGTTCCCTGCGCCATGGCACAGGGTTCCTGTAATACGACCATGCTGTTCTCTATTTCTATATGGGTGCCTGCTTCATCTGCAGCCCTGCGGGTTTTGAGATCGACCTGTGCCACGGCTGCCACACTGGCCAGCGCTTCGCCCCGGAAACCCATGGTCTGAATATGAAAAAGATCGTCAATCTGACTGATTTTTGAAGTAGCATGTCTTTCGAAACAAAGGCGGGCGTCAGTTTCACTCATCCCCTTCCCGTTGTCGGCCACCTGGATCAATGACTTGCCGGCATCCGCAACGATCAGCCTGATCTCGGTTGCACCGGCGTCAACGGAATTCTCCAGCAGCTCTTTTACTGCGCTGGCAGGCCGTTGAATCACTTCCCCTGCTGCGATCTGGTTAGCTATATGATCCGGTAACAGTTGTATGCTATCTCCCAAAGTCTGATTTTTCTGTTGCAAAAATACGGCAGCCCCGTCAGACTAATAGGTTTCATACGCTTTGGTCAGAAAGGCTTCCATACTGCGTCTGACTGCGGTGGCTGATCCCGTATGGTTGTTGACGATAATGGAGAAGTACAACCGGCTGCCTTTTTTTGTCTTCAGCAACCCGCTCAGTGCGAGTTGGCCGCTGAGGCTGCCTGTTTTGGCATGTATATTATTACCAATTTCCTTATAATATCCCCTGAGCGTTCCTTCGTTTCCTGCCGGAAGGATGGAGTTTACCCTTTCCGGGCTGAAATCGTCATAGAGTTTGCGCACTACCCATACAAAATCTTCCGGGCTGAACTGGTTATACCGGCTCAGGCCGCTGCCGTCGACCCATACCGGCGGCTGCGGCATTCCCTGGAAGCATGATTTCAGCAGCGTGTCGATCGTTTTGCCCGTGCTCATGACGCCCAGCAGTTTATCGGACAGCATGAGGAGGCATTGTTCGGCAAACAGGTTGTCGCTGCGGTGCATCATCGGTGAAAAAACCGAATCGGCTTTCCGCGAGTAAACGACGTTTTGCATCGGCCGCGATTTCGTGGCAGGTACATATACAATGGTTTTATTCAGCGTATCCCTCAGCAGATCCATTGCAGACAGCAAACCATTGGTGACAAACGGAATTTCCAGGCTGCGCAGGATTTCCTTTCCTTCCGTCACATGAAAAATATTATCGTAGCGTTCCCGGATGACTGAGAAATTATTGCCCGACTGCGGATTGAACCGTAGTTTCCAGGACACTTCCGGTTCAGAGTAGACGAAGATGTCTTCTTTGGCCTCGCCATTTTCGTCGTCTGTTTTCTCCCTTACCTGGGTCCATTTGATCACATTGCCATAAATGGGAAAAGAACTTCTTTCGGCCATATAGGCACTGTTGAAATCGTCCCATGACCAACCGTAGCCGAATTCTTTCTCCTGCCAGTTACCGTCACTGATCACGATCTTTTTCTCTTTTGCTTTCAGAAAGTCGAACAGTGGCTGTTCGGGATAGTCGGGGTGCAGGAAAGTCGGGTCGCCGGTCGGTTGCAGGTAAAGGCTGTCGGCAGTTTCTGTATACCGGATTGCCGGAATGGAATCTCCCAGCAGTTTCATGCCAGCATACAACGCCATCAATTTGGTATTGCTGGCCGGTACAAAAAATTTTTCAGACTGGTACCGGTAGACATACTGGTTTTTGTCGGCGTCGTAGAGGCATATCCCTACGTGCGCCTGCTGAAGTCCTTCTTTGCCGAGTAACTGTTCGTTGGCAGTTTTCGTCCAGACTTTGCTGGTTCCGCAGGAAGCCAGCATGGTACCGGACAACAGTACCACTGCCCAATGAAGTAATTGAGATCGCATCTTTCAAATGTAACTATTTCCCTTCTGTCTTATCCCCTTTCCATGGCACGCAACCAGCGTTCGGGAAGATTGTTGTTGCAGGCCATTACATAATCTTTATAGGAGCAGGGGATAAAGCGTTCATCCGGAAGGCGCATCCACCAGCGGTCGGTCCTTTTGCTTTGCAGGAAGAGTGTTTCGAGTTCTGCGAAGGTGATGTGGTATTCGTAAAAGGAATTTCTGTCAGAAAGTGCCGATTCTTTCAATCCCTTGTAGCGGCCGTCGATGAAATACCAGATCATCTGTGCGATCTGTTTAGCTGTGAGGTCAGACTGGTCTTTTCCGGGCTGGTAGCCGTAAAAGCCGATGCTGTTTACCTGGAGGCTCATGCCCGCATAACGGGAAAGCACACAGGCCTGTTCGCCATCCAGGCCATTCGGTGAAATGGCGGTTCCCGGCGCATAGGCATGTGCGAGGGAAGAGAGATCGAAGCTGACCATCCTGCAGTTGCGGATAACTGGTTCCATCTCTTCGATATGTTCTTTGACATGACCCACCCGGAAACAATCGAACCGCAGTTTGTCCATGTTCTCCAGCATGTAGGGATGTACATAATAACTCTGGAATGCGAGGTGGCTGTAGTGCTTCATGAAATTGGGCTCACCGGTGAGCAGTTCCATCAGGAAATGTTCAGCCTGGGGCAGTGCGTCCATGTCGAGGTCGATGCGGGCATCGATACATGCTGCTTCTATAAGTTGCTGCCGGTCGGCATAAGCATGGTATTGTGACAAAGTAAGGTCATGCCCTCCGCCAAGAATGATAACAGTTTTGCCTGCATCGGTCAGTTCTTTAATGACCAGTTTCAGGGCCGCGTAGGTATCGCTCAGCGAGGCGCCGGGTTTGATATTACCCAGATCGGCAACGGGTATATCGGTATGCCAGTAAAAGGTCTGGTAAAATTGCTGGCGGATGGCGTCGGGAGCGGCACTGAAGGGTCGTCCCATTCCCATTCCCCGCTCTTCGCCGCAACCGATCAGTACGATCTGTGTTTGCTCCAGGTCAGGAAAATCGTCATCCTGAAAAATACTGATTTGTTTTCCCATCTGACCCGAACGGTATCCTTCATCGCCATTTAATGCAGAAGGTGAAACAGGTATCAGAAAGTCAGATAAATGCTGCATATCACTCATGAGTGCAATATAGTAATTGGACCTTACTTTTGCAGTTCAACCCAACAACATGACCATACATAAGGAAGGTTATAAATCCATTGCTATTGCTACACTGGTTTTCGCGCTGCTGAACATCCTGTCTTTCTTTTTCATCAGTGCTGCATTGCCCTGGTTGAGCTGGCTGATCCTCGTGGCGACTTTTGGGTTGTTGCTCTTTATCCTTTCTTTTTTCCGGATTCCCAACCGCAACATGACCTTCGGCGACAATAAGGTAATTTGTCCGGCTGATGGCAAAGTAGTGGTTATAGAAGAAATACACGATACTGAATATTTTAATGGACCAAGACTTCAGGTCAGCATATTTATGAGTCCTGCCAATGTGCACGTAAACCGCAACCCTGTTACCGGTGATGTGGTATACAGCAAATACCATAAAGGCAAATACCTGGTTGCCTGGCACCCTAAGTCATCTACTGAAAACGAACGGCACAGTGTTGTGCTGAAAAGGGGAAATACCGAGATCCTGGTGAAGCAGATTGCCGGCGCCTTAGCCAAACGCATTGTCAACTATCTGCAACCGGGAATGAAAGTGAAGCAGAATGATGAACTCGGTTTCATCAAGTTCGGAAGCCGCGTGGATGTGCTGTTACCGGTGGGTACTGCCGTAGATGTAAAGCTTGATCAGATGGTGCAGGGGGGGGTTACAGTTCTGGCTACACTCTGACGATTCGGCTATACTCAGAAAATCAGCTCCATTTCTTTCAGGTTGCTGACGGTATAGGTGGGGCGAAATGTCGGCACCTCATTCAGGTGGTTCACAAAAACCTGGTCGATACCTGCATTGCTGGCGCCGATAATGTCTACTTCGATATTATCACCGATCATAATGCTGGTTGCCGCAGTGGCACCTGATTCCTGTAATGCATAGTCGAAAATTTCACGATGCGGCTTAAGGCTGTTGCTGCCTTCGGAAGTGATCATCTTTCCAAAAAAACCATCGAGACCTGCATACTTTAATTTACTGCGTTGCGTTTTTTCAAAACCATTGGTGATTAAGTGTAACTGATACCCTTTGTCACGGAGATAACTGAGCAATTCGATGGTGTGTGGAAAAACTGCCCTGCGGGTCGGCAACAATTCAAGAAAAGTGTCGCTCATCCGGCGGGCCAGTTTATCGTCGCCGATTTTAAAATCGAGTAAGGTATGCCACATTCTTTTCCAGCGCAGTTCATCTACTTTGATAAAGCCATTCCGGTAGCGTTCCCATAATTTATCATTGTGCGCCATATACTGGCGGTAAAACTGAGCGAAATCGGTAACCCCCTTTGCTTCAAGGGTATATTCTTCATACAGATGGGCTAAAGTCTGACGCGCGTTCGTGTCGAAATCCCAGAGTGTATGGTCAAGATCAAAGAACAGGTACTGATATTGTTTCATATTTCCGCAAAGATATTGCAAGCGTTAAAATGATTGCCTATATTGACGGCAGTCCTGAATACCCTAAACCGAAAAACATGCGTGTACCCGTACTGGCAGGTCTGTTCCTGCTTGCTGCATTTTCCAGTTCAGCAGATCCCCTTGACAGTGTTTCCAGTGAGCCGAAAGAGGCATCCGCCCTGCTTCCCAGACTCAAAAGGGAGCTTGATTCCATCGACAGGAAATTAGTGTTTTATACCGGTAAGGTCCAGCTTGCCGATGGTGCCGTCGAACTTACTGTTCCGGAAGGGTTTTACTTTATTGCCGGCGACCAGGCAAGGTTCATCCTCGAGGAAATATGGGGCAATATGCCGGACATGGACGTTGCGGGTATGCTGGTAAGGACCGGTTTTGAAGCTACCCGGTTGGATAACGATCACAGTTTTGTAATCAGTTACAGCAATGTGGGGTATATCACAGACAGCAAAAACATTCAACTCGACCATAACCAATTACTGGAAACACTGGAAGACAACATGAAAAAAAGTAATGTGGTACGGGAAGAAATGGGGTACAATACCATGAAAGTTACCGGCTGGGTAATGGTTCCTTACTATGATTCCTTCAAAAAAGCGTTGTATTGGGCCAGCAGGATCCGTGCAAACGGATCAGAAGAGGAGATCCTCAACTATAACCTGCGGCTCCTGGGTAAAAATGGTGTGATCAAGATCAATGCGGTAGCCACGATGGATCAGCTGGCCGCCATCAAACAGGAACTACCCGCGATAATTGCCCAGACACGCTTTGCGCAAGGTCAATCCTATGCCGATTTCAAACCGGGCACAGATACCGCCAGTACATGGACGATGCCAGAGATGGTTGCCGGTTATCAATCCGAAACTAACGGTCTTCCGTCAACGGCAGTTCACCTGGGTTGGATCGGGCTTGCAGCACTGGTTGCAGGCAGCGGTGGCATCATGTTCACCAAACTGAGAAAAAGGAAGGCAGTAGGGCAAGCCGTATAAGGCTTACCTTTAGGCATGCTTATCGTCATTACAGGTGCCAGCCGGGGCATCGGAAAAGCCATAGCGGAAAAGTTTGCGTCCCCTGAAAACACCCTGCTGCTCTGCAGCCGGAGTGAAACGAACCTGTACCGTGCCTTGCAGGACCTGCAGGAAGCATTTCCACAAACAAGATGGAAAGCGCGGCCGGCTGATCTTTCCGTTCCGAATGACATAAAAGAATTTGCGGAGTGGGTGCTGGAACAGGGCATTCCAGACATCATTGTCAACAATGCCGGTCAGTTCATACCAGGATCGGTTCATAATGAACCGGATGGTGCCTTGGAAGCAATGCTGCAACAGAATCTGCTGAGTGCGTATCACCTGACCCGCTACCTGCTTCCAGCCATGATGGCACGGAAATCAGGCATGATCTTCAACATCTGTTCGATCGCCAGTATGCAGGCCTACCACAATGGCGGCGCCTATGGCATCAGCAAACATGCACTGCTGGGCTTCAGCCGTAATCTCAGGGAAGAAATGAAACCATTCGGTATCCGCGTAACCGCTGTAATACCCGGAGCGGCCTATACCGATTCCTGGGAAGGGGCCGGGATAGACCGCAACAGGCTGATGGAAGCAAGCGATATCGCAACAATGGTTTTTGCCGCCAGTACACTTACTGACCGGGCTTGTGTAGAAGATATTGTTTTACGTCCGCAATTGGGCGATCTTTAACTACAATCCGATCCAGTGGGTGTTCGTCAAATTTTCATAGGGACTATTTTGCTTGCCATTGTTTCCGGCGTTTTCGGGCAGGCAAAATTCAACACGATTCCGGGCAGCCTCAGCATTCGTCAGAATGAAGCGTTGCAGGTCAGTTATATGATTGAAAACCCGCAGTCTGTTGGTCAGTTTAAACTGCCGGCTTTCCGTGATTTTAAAGTTGTACAGGGACCAATCAAAACAGATGGCAATATCATTACCAACGGTCAGTACAGCAATTACCTCTCCTATACCTATGTGCTGATGCCGCTGAAAAAGGGCCGGCTCCAGCTGCCCGGAGCCACGGCTATGATCGACGGAAAAAACGTGACCTCCAACCGTGTAGTGATTGAAGTGACGGATGCCGTGAGGGCGCAGCCAAATCCCTATCCACGCAACCCCGGTATTTCCCTATTCCGGCAACAGCCTGAAGAAGATTACCAGCTGGAGGAGAAAGAAGATGCTGCTGAAAAAATAAAAAAGAACCTTTTCGTCAAACTGGAACTGGACAGAAAATCAGTTTTTATCGGTGAGCCTATCGTGGCTACCTACAAATTGTTCACGAGGCTGCGATCGGAGTCAAGGGTTACCAAGCGTCCCTCGCTCAATGGTTTCAGCGTTTATGATATGATTGAGCCGGAAAAACTTGGTCCGGATGTCGAAACCCTGAATGGCAAAACATTCATGACCCACATCATTCGTAAAACGCAGCTGATCCCGTTACAGGAAGGTGATTTTGAACTGGAGCCGGTAATCCTCGATAACCGGATCTCCTTCACCCGAATGGTTCCAGTCGAAAAAGACCGTACCAATCAATCACCGCTGGAGGAGATGTTCGACAACCTGTTTGATTCCCGGCGTGGTGTGACGGAGACGCACCAGGTTACGCTTTCCAGTGAGGCAAAACAAATCCACATCAAACCGCTACCGCCGGGAGCGCCCGCCAGTTTCAACGGCGCTGTAGGTAAATTCGATCTGAAGGGGCGCCTGGTGGATACGGCCGTGGCCGCCGGAGAACCCGCACAATATGAACTCAGTATTGAAGGAAAGGGAAATCTTCCCCTCATCAATGCTCCAGCCTGGTCGCTGCCCACAGGATTTCATTCACTTGACCCGCAGGTTAAGGAAACCCTCGACAAATCAGTTGCGCCGATGACCGGCACCAAAATTTTCACTTATAGTATCACACCTGATTCTTCCGGCAAGATCCTGTTACCTGCAATTGAGTTCAGTTATTTTGACCCGGTTTCAGCCAGATACCACTCCCTTCATACAGATAGCGTTTACCTTGTTGTTGGGGAGCCGCAGCACCGCAAACAGTCCAATGAAGTAATTGCGGCGCCTGCGGGGAAATCCCGGAAAGTGTGGCTTTATTCCGGGGGCATTTCTGCAGCAGCCTTACTGGTTGCGGGCCTGGTTTTGCTGGTCAGGAAAAGGCGGCGTGTTCAACGTTCAGCCGCAGAACCTGTAGCCCCTGAACGGGCAGCCGATGCGGTACCGGTTATTGTTGAAATCCGGGATCCGCTGATCCATGCGCGGCAGGCAATGGAGCGGGAAGATGCTACTGCCTATTACCACGCCATAGAGCTGGCATTATGGGAAGCAGTGGCTGCACGGCTCGACCTCCCCGGCTCATCTCAGCAAAAGCCCGTTGCGCTTGCCATGCTGGCAAAACGGGGCATGGATGCCGGCGATCTGGCGGCACTGGAAGGTTGCTGGAAAACTTGTGACTGGATCCTGTACCTACCCCCGTCCGCTCACCGGATAGATCCGGCTTTGCTCGGTACAGCAGCGACATTGCTGGGTAAAATTGCGGAAGTCTGATCTTACAGTTCCGTGTACTTGTAGCCAACGCCTCTCACCGAGTGGAAGTAACGCGGATTCCTGCTGTCTGATTCAAAGTACTTCCGGAAGTTCAGAATAAAATTGTCGATGGTCCTCGTAGTGGGATAAACGTTATAGCCCCAAACCGTTTGAAGGATCTTTTCCCGGGTCACCACCTCGTTTTTATTTTCAAACAGGAGCTTCAGCAACATGGCTTCCTTCTTACTGAGCTGAATGCGCTCTCCTTTCCCGGTTACGGCTTCCTGTGCAGCAAAGTCTACGCGGTTATCGCCGAATGCATACACATCACCCACATTGTCTTTGTCCTGCAGCCGTTTGTTTTTCTCAATCAGCTTCTGCACCCGCAGGAGCAGTTCTTCGAGGTCGAATGGTTTGGTAAGGTAGTCGTCCGCTCCTTTTTTTAATCCGAGTACCCTGTCAGCACTATTGTTCCGGGCGCTGAGAATCAGGATCGGTACCTGGTTATTCTGAATTCGGATTGTTTCCATCACGGCAAGTCCGTCCATTTCGGGGAGCATGATATCCAGAATGAGCAGGTCAAAATATTCCTGCTGGATTGCTTTGATGGCGGCCAGGCCGTCAAATACTCCTGTTACCTCATACCCTTCGAGTTCGAGATTAAGGCGCAGGGACTCATGGAGATTCTCCTCGTCTTCAACCAGTAATATTGACCTTTTATCTGCCATTATAATGAAGGTAAGGTGATGGTAAATATTGCGCCGGCAGGAGTATTGTCCGTTACGGCAACAGTGCCGTGGTGATCAGCGGCGATCTTCCTGCAAAGGTAAAGGCCAAGGCCGGTGCCTTTTGCTTTCCTGACTTCTTCGTTCCCGATCCGGTAGAACCTTTTAAAAATACGCTGTTTCTCGGCGTCAGGAATTCCGGGGCCGGGATCCCTGACTTCGATGACCACCTGTTTGCCGGTCTGTTTCATAACGGTATCCACTACTGCCCCGCGGGGTGAATATTTCACGGCATTGTCCAGCAGGTTGCTGATCAGGATCCGGATCAGCAGCGGATCGCCCTTGATGGAAAGGTCGGGTGGTGCCTCGAAATTGAACTGGTTATCAGGAAACCGCTGCCGCATTTCCTGTATCATTTTGTTGCCCAGTTCGGTAAGGTCAACTTCCTGCTGAACTTTCTGGTAACCGCCAGCTTCGAGTTGGGAAGAAATGAGAATATTGTTGGTGAGGTCATTCAGGCGGTTGGTTTCCTGCAGGGTCATCTGCAGGATCTTCTGCTGCCTGGATTCTTCCAGCCGGTGTTTCAGCAGTGTTTCCAGGTTCAGTTTGGCAACAGCAATCGGCGTTTTCAGTTCATGGGTGATCGCCATCATGAAATTGTGTTGCTGTGCAGCCACCTTGAACTGGCGGCGAACTGCCCGGAATACGAATACTGCGCCTACCAGGATAATGGCGAGAAAGGTAATGCCTTCGCCCCGATACTGGTAGGCTTTGCGGTCGGCTTCCTGCTGGATGGTCTCTACTTTGCCGATGTATTTCGGATCATCCGCAACAAGTTCAAGCAGTTTATAACTGGCCATCTGCTGGTTCTGTTGCTGAAGCCTGATGTACCAGAAAAAGAGGGCGGCTATGATATACAGGAGGAGGAACCAGTAGATGGCGGTGGCAACCGCCAGCTTTTGTCGCGGCAGGAAACGCAGCCGCTTCATGGATTTGCTTTTTCAACCCTGATGCCCACATTGTAAACATTGGCCAGCGGGTCGTCCCGCATGATCTGTTCCAGCTGGAACTGGTAAAGTCCTTTCTTCAGGGTCACGGCATCCTGGGTGATGCGTATACGGTGCTCATAGATATCATCCATGCCGGTTCCCAGCCATCCTTTCTCGTTATTCGCCAGGGTGAGGTCAAGCGCCTGGACCTTGGCCGCTGAATCTCCCGGTGCGGTAGTATGGATATTTACCCAGAGATTGTTATAACGGTAAGCATCGCTGTGACGCAACACCACAAAAAGATTATAGCGGGAAGTACTATCATCGATATTGAACTGCACAGAGGGCTTGAAACCGGCGGACCACTGGTGGCCTGGTATCATTTCATTTTTTTCAAACACTGCCACCTTTTCACAGGAAGCAACAGAAAGGGCAAGTACGGTAAGCAGCACTGAATAGGATAGTAAGGCGCGCATATGGTAAATTATAAAACGTTCAACACCTGTTCTTTGGCTTTTTCGAGTTCGTCTTTCATCAGCACGACTGCCTGCTGAATGGTGGAGTCATAGGCTTTTGCACCGGTGGTGTTGATTTCCCGGCCGATTTCCTGGAGCAGAAAAGACAGCTTTTTTCCGATCTCATTTGAATTTTCCTTCAGCATGCTTCTGAAGTAATCACAATGGTTTTTAAGCCTGACCTGTTCTTCCGAAATGTCAATTTTCTCGATATAGTAAATGATTTCCTGTTCCAGGCGGTTCTTGTCGTAGTTGTCGCTGCCGACGTTTTCCTCGAGCAGTTTCACCAGGCCTTCCCGGATCTTCTGCTGCCGTTGCGGTTCCAGGGCTGCAACCACCGCCTGTTGTTTTTCAATATTGGCAATCCTGGTCAGCAGGTCTTCTTCCAGTACTTTGCCTTCTTCAAAGCGATGGCTGATCAGGTCATCGGCCGCTTCGTCGATGATGCCCTTGAAAGCTTCCCATTCTTCTTCAGTAAGTGTATCTGAAGTAGGTGTGATCACCTCGGGCAATTTCAGGATGTTGCCGAGAATATGTGAATCATCCAGGCCAAGTTCCCTTGACAATGCGGCAATGGGTTCATAATATGCTTTAGCCAGGGACAGATTGATGGAAACGGGTTTTGCTGAACCGGTCTGTTTGAGGCTGATCAGGCAGTCAATAGTTCCCCGCTGCAATTTTTCTGAGAGTCGTTTACGGATATCAAATTCAAATGTTTTGAGAAATGCCGGCATTTTCAGCGAGCAATCAAACTGCTTCCCGTTCAGCGATTTGATGTCTACCAGGAAAGTTTTGTCCCCTACGTTTTTCTCTGAACGTCCGAAACCTGTCATTGATTTAAGCATGCAGCGGTATTTTAAGCAAGGTAATGAATAAGGGCTATTTTTTCCGGAAGAGCAACTCCCGGAGTTGCCCAGGGGTAAACTTTCTGTATTCGCCGGATGCGAAGCCTTCGATCGTCAGGTCTCCGATAGCATACCGCACCAGCCGGAGGGTAGGATAACCGACAGCTGCAGTCATTCTGCGCACCTGGCGGTTTTTACCTTCCGTTAATTGAAGAGAGATCCAGGTAGCGGGAATGTTTTTGCGGAAGCGAATAGCAGGCACTCTTTCAGGAAGTGACGGATCCGCGGGAAGGCGTTGCGCTATGGCCGGCCGGGTGTGATGTTTCCTGCCGTCAACCGAGATAGTTACGCCTGCTGAAAGCCGGGCAAGCGATTCGTCATCAGGTGATCCTTCCACCTGTACATAGTAGGTCCGGTAATGTTCCCGCCGGGGATGCAGCAGGGCAGCATTCATGCCCGCATCATTGGTCAGCAACAGCAATCCTTCGCTATCGTAATCCAGCCTTCCGACAGGATACACATCAGACGGCACTTTCAGAATATCTTGTAAGCAACGTTTTCCTGAAACCGCACTGAACTGCGTTAGCACCTCATAAGGTTTGTATAGAACATAGTAGGAAAACATGAGCAGAAAAAAAGCCCGGGAGTAAACCGAGCTTTGCTATTTGGATGGGTTAGTAAGTAGGGAACAAAATTTCCCTACACAATATTAAAAAGAATTTTTACTAACGAAAAAAATATTTACCTGTTTTTTATACACATTTTTTTTAGGGATGTGGAAACTACCTTTGACCAAATTTTCCAATATGCGTTTTCCAACTCCCGTTGCACTATCCTGGATTGCTGAACTGATCGGCGCTGAAGTCATCGGCGATGAACATGCACTGGCCGGCGGCATCAATGAAATACATCGGGTAGAACCAGGTGATCTTGCTTTTGTTGATCATCCCAAGTACTACAACACGTGTTTGCAATCAGCAGCAAGTTTTATTATCATCAACACGAAGGAGGTCAGCATACCTGAAGGGAAAGCCTTGCTGGTAGTGAATCAGCCGTTTGATGCATATACTGCCATAGTTGAATATTTCAGGCCGTTTCAACCAGCAGTAAAACCTGTAAGTGATACGGCAAAGATTGGTGCGGGTACCTATATCGCGCCGCAGGTTTTTATCGGAGAGCATGTGATCATCGGACGCAATTGCCGGATCCAGCCCAACGTTACCATACTCGAACATTGTGTGATCGGAGATGATGTGGTGATCCAGTCCGGTACTGTCATCGGCTCCGATGCTTTTTACTACAACACCAAAAAAGACCGGGAAAACTGGTACCGGAGAATGTTAAGTTGCGGACGTGTGGTGATTGAAGATGCGGTGGAGATCGGTGCCGGTTGCACCATCGACCGGGGCGTCAGCCATGATACCGTGATTGGCAGGGGTACCAAGATCGACAACCAGGTTCACATCGGTCATGACACCATAGTTGGCAGGAATTGCCTCTTTGCCGCCCAGGTCGGAATTGCCGGTGCTACTACTATTGAAGATGGCGTTGTCTTGTGGGGTCAGGTTGGTGTAAACAAAACGCTCACCATCGGGAAAAATGCAGTAATCTATGCACAATCGGGAGTTGGTGTGGATGTGGAACCCGGCAAGATTTATTTCGGTTCTCCTGCAGAAGATGCCAGCATCAAAAAAAGAGAGCTCGTATGGATCAAGCGGATCCCCGAGCTCTGGCAAAAGGTGATGAACTCCTGAGGTGAAAGATCAGTTCGGTTCAGGAACGTAGTCGTATGGAACAGCTTCAGCCATTCTCTCGTAACTCCAGTAACCAGTATTGATCAGATCCGACTGTTCATACCAATATCCGTTCTGTTCAATCACGAATTCATCCATGATATCGAGTATGCTCAGCTGCACACGGATGTGCGGTGGTAATTTATAGGCGATCACGAACCTGGCGTCAGGCATTTCTTTCCGGTATATCACCCGGTATTTGCCGGGCATGGTGATCACTGCTGCGCCGCTGTCGATCCCGTAAAAACTGGTATCATAATAATCGGCAATAGGGGTTGCTTCAAAACTCTTGGCATCAGGATTTACTTTTTCCAGTGCGAAACCTTCCTGTGCGATTGTTTTGTTATACCAGCACCTCATGAAGTGCAGTTTACTGCCGCGGTAGGCTTTTTGCCGGTTGATTTTCCATTTGCTTTCCTGGTCAGTACTGCCAGTCATCGCTTCAAAAAACGGATAACCGGAAAATGTGCTGACCTGGGTATTGTATTCATAACTCAGCGAATCCAGCTGGTAGCGGACACGGTATCCCAGTGCCTGATTCTCGATCTTAAGTTCTTCTTTTGTCAATACTTTCAGCCTGTTCCTTTTCTTGCTGTAAAAAAAACGCAGCGCTTCGGGGTTCAGGATTTTGCATTCCTGTGCATTGGCAGTGGATCCGAAGAACTGCTCGCGGAAAAACTCGCCATATTTTGTCCAGCCATCCGGCACCTCATTGCTGCCCGCAACGGTAACAGCTTCCATGCTTTTGTCTTTGGCTTTGAGTTCCAGTACCAGCGGATCAGTATTACCGGCACCGATTCTTTGTTCGGCCGACTGGAATCCCGTGTAGGAAACGACCAGATCATAGCCTCCTTTTGGAAGACTGAGACTGAATTCGCCATCAGCATTGGTTACCACTCCGAAAGTGGTATTCTGGCAAAATACAGAAGCGCCGGAGAGTGGTGCTTTGGTAGCGGCGTCCAGTACTTTTCCCCTGATCGTAAACTGTTCCTGGGAAAACACGAAGTACGGGAGCGCAACTACTATGCAAAGAAGGTACAGGAATTTTCGCATGGCATTTCTTTAACGGATAGGAAACGTTGAATTTTTGTTACTGGTATATGGAAATTGCAAAAAAGAGGCCATTTACGCTTTCAGCTGCTGCAAATACCGCGAACAGCTTTCCCTGATCACCTTTTCCAGTGGCGTAAACCGGAACTCCGGTAGTGTAGTGAGAAGCTTGCCGGAATCGAAATAAGTTTTGCTTTGCGCGATCCTGGCTGTCTCCCTGCTCAGAAGTGGTGTATGACCGTTAAACAACGATCGTAGTTTTTCAAGGCGCCAGGCGATGCCACCCATTGCGGGTGAAGCTTTCCGCCATGGCGGTCGCTGGCCAAATTCCCTGCCTATGGAGGTCATCAGTGTTCTGAATGGCAGGTTTTCAGCACTGACCACGAATCTCTCCATTGATTGCTGCGACTCCAGCATCGCTACGGTTGCCCGGGCAAGGTCTTCCACGCCAACGAATCCGTTCACCCCTTCGGTGTACCAGGGCATTCCCTGGTAGGCCTGCCGGAAAATCGCACAACTGCTGGTGTTCCAGTCGCCATATCCCAGCACTGTGCTCGGGTTGAGCACAACACCCTCAAGGCCTTCAGCAAATCCTCTCCATGCCTCCAGTTCACCATGAAATTTGCTGATGGCGTAATGGGTATTCAGTTTGTTCTCCGTCCAGCTTTTTGTTTCGTTCACCACTTCACCGTTTGCTGTTCTTCCCAATGCCGCAACAGAACTGATGTGTACCAGTCTTCTGACATTTTCCTGCAGGGCTACATTGACCACGTTGGCGGTGCCGGTTACATTTACGGCGTACATGTTCCGTCGATCTTCAGGCTTGAAAGAAACTACTGCTCCTGCATGGATGACAGCATCAACACCAGCGAAAGCATCCTGCAGGGAAACAACATCCAGCAGATCTGCTTCGTGCCAGTCCACCCCTTCCCAGGATGCCGTATCGATGAATGCCGGCAACTTTGATGATGCTCGTTTAATTGCCCTTACCGTATATCCTTTACGGAGGAGTTCCCGGATAATATAGGTTCCGAGAAAACCCGTACCGCCGGTAACTAGTATGATCGGGTTATTCATGAATGATAAGTATAGAACCCGGCACCTGATTTACGGCCGAGTTTCCCCTCATTGACCAGGGCTTGCTGAATAAATGAAGGTTGCAGGCGGGAAGGTTCGCCGAGTTGCTGGTAAACGCTGCAACTAACTGCGTAATTGATGTCATTGCCTATAAGGTCCATCAGCCGGAAAGGTCCCATCCTGAATCCGGCAGCTTCCATCAGCAGATCGATGGTTTCCGGATCGACACCTTCTTCAGCCAGCCGCAGGGCTTCGATATAATACGGCCTGGCCACCCTGTTGACGATAAAGCCAGGTGCATCAAAACAGGTGACCGGCGTTTTTCCGAGATCCCGCGCCAGTTGAAGCAGCTTAGCCACTGTACCTTCATTGCTTTCTTTCAGCCGCACTACTTCCACCAGCTTCATGTGCGTTGCAGGGTTAAAAAAATGGAGGCCCATAAAGCGCGAGGCATCCGGAAGCTGCGCTGCTATTGCCGCGATCGACAATGATGACGTATTGCTCGCAAAGATGGTTTCGGGAGCGTTGCGTGCATACAGTTTGAGGAAAAGATCAACCTTGGCCTCAGCAATTTCTACAATTGCTTCAATGATCAGATCAGCTTTACAATCAGCTATATCATCGGCGAAGCGCAGGTGATGCAGCATACCATGCCGTGCACTGTCAGAAATTTTCGCCCGGTCAACCAGTTGCTGCAGTTGCTGACGGATCTGATCACCGGCCCGCTCCAGTGCACGGGGATCGGGATCGTAAAGGATCACTTCGAATCCATGCTGTATGGCGGTCTGCGCTATTCCAGACCCCATTGTTCCCGCTCCGCAAACACAAATCGTTCTGATCATGGTGCAGGCTTGGTTAGTTAAAAACTGCCGGTGAATTGCTGGAGGAACCGAATGTCATTTTCGCTGAAAAGGCGAAGGTCGTTAATCTGATATTTCAGCATGGCGATGCGTTCGATACCCATACCGAAAGCGAATCCGGTGTACTTGTTTGAATCGATGCCGCAATTTTCCAATACCTGCGGATGAACCATTCCGCATCCGAGGATTTCCACCCAGCCGGTATGCTTGCATACATTACATCCTTTCCCGTGACACAGCAGGCAACTGATGTCCATCTCCGCACTGGGTTCAGTAAATGGAAAGTAGGATGGTCTGAAGCGGATCCTGATGTTATTGCCGAAAAGCTCCTGCACGAAGAAATAAAGTGTCTGTTTAAGGTCAGCAAAGGAAACATGCTCGTCTATATACAGTCCCTCCACCTGGTGAAAAAAGCAGTGTGCTCTCGCGGAAATCGTCTCATTGCGGTAAACCCGGCCGGGGCAGATCACGCGGATGGGAAGTTTTCCCTTTTCCATTTCCCTTACCTGAACGTTGCTTGTATGCGTTCGCAATAGCCAGTCGGGGTTTTGGTGGAGGTAAAAAGTATCCTGCATATCTCTTGCAGGATGGTGTTCCGGCAGGTTGAGTGCGGTAAAGTTGTGAAAATCATCTTCGATTTCAGGGCCTTCCGCTACCGAAAATCCAAGCCTGCGAAAGATAGCAATGATATCGTTCTTTACGAGGCTGATAGGATGTCTTGAGCCCATCGGGGCAGGGTCTCCCGGCAGTGTATAGTCGAATGCCGTGCCGGATTCGACTTCCGTAGATTCCAGACCGGCCTTCCATTGTTCGTATTTGTCTTCAGCAAACTGCTTGAATTCATTGAGGATCGCACCAAATGCCTTCTTCTCTTCAGCAGGCACATTTTTCATTTCGGCAAAAAGGGTTTTAACAATTCCCTTGGTTCCGAGAAACCGTATCCTGAAAGTTTCCAGGGCTGCGGCGCCGTTTTGCTGTGTTGCTGCTATTTCCTCTTTGTATCCTTTGATTTGTTCCAGCAGATTTTCCATTCGGCAAAGATACTAAACAGCTGGTGGCCTTCCGCAAAAAGGTCAGAGGAAGATTACGGTATAGAGCCATGCGAAAGGTGTGGCTATCAGCAAAGAATCAAAACGGTCAAGAAATCCGCCGTGTCCGGGCATGATCTGTCCGCTATCCTTTACGCCTGCCATTCTTTTAAGTTTACTTTCCAGCAGATCGCCGAATGTTCCTGTTATGGCTACAATAGCTGCGAGGGCTGCTGTATGGATAATGGGAAAATGCAGCCATGCGGCGAGGCCGGCCATTGCACCCACTGCACATACAATTCCACCGATTGTTCCTTCCCAGGTTTTTTTGGGGGAGATGGAAGAGAGGGGAGTTTTACCAATCATGGATCCTACGAGATACGCCATCGTGTCGTTTGTCCAGATAGAAAAGATCACCGCCAGTGGCAGCTGATAACCATATATGTGGTGGTTGCGCAGCAATAATAAAAGTCCGACAGGCAGGGAAATATAAGCCAGACCCAGTGCGGAGTACCGGATCAGCCGCAGTTCGATCTGTTTTGCAAACAGCAGCTCCGTGATGGGCAGAACAAAGAGGAACAGCAGACACAGCCACCAGCCAAATGCATGAAAGGACAGCTGGCTGCAGTAGATCATAAAGCTCCAGCCTGCGAGCATAACGCCATACCGGTGAAAGGATGTTATTTCCCTGTAACGGGCATCAATGCTGCTGATCAGTCGCTGGTATTCCGCCCAGCAGCCGAAATGGATAATGGAAAAAAGAACAAAAAAAGCTTCTGCATTCCACAGCAGACCGCCCATCATCACCGCAACAAAAATCAAAGCCGTCAGGGCTCGTGTCCAGAATGATTTCCAATTAAAGGCCATAATATCCCTTATTCGTCTTTTGGTGAGGGTAAAACAAGGTCATCGTCGGTATCATAGATCTCGCCATAATGTGTATGAGAAATTCTTCTCATGTACCAGATACCTGCACCTACCGCCACTGCGCTGACGATGATAACGCCTGGCTGGAGGTCGAAATCCTTGTCAGCCAGATTGCTGTTAATATAAAACAGGGTGACCTGCAAGGCGTTGTGCAGAAAATGGCCGATTATAGCCGGCCAGATGCTACCGCTGTACCAGTATAATGCACCCAGGAGGATGCCGAGAAATGCCCGGGCGGCAAATCCGAATACTTCGCCGTGAAACAGCGAGAACATGCATGCTGTGATCACTATTCCCCAGACCGGCCGCTTCGTAACCTGTATGAGTAACCGTTGCAATACACCCCTGAAAAAGATCTCTTCACATATAGCAGGAATGACAGCAACGATCACGAGCATCAGCATAAATTCACCGGGTCCCTTCATATGCAACATGGCCTTAACCGTTTCCATCAGCTTCTTTTCAAACGACCGGATAGCGTTTTCGGTGGATTGCCACGAAGCTGGAAAATGGAGCTGGTGGCTGACATCATTGAGCCAGCTGGCGAGCGGCAGTGCGGCAAGCATTAACAATATCGCAACCAGCCAGAATCTTGGCCGCTGTGGTTTCCGTATGCCCAGGTATTGCAGCGGGCGCTCATCACTTTTATAGGCGAAAAGCAGGGAAGAAACCAGGAAAACGAAAATTGTCCCGAACGCCTGTTTGGCCCGTAATGCAGCAATGATCCGCATGTTTTTCAGGTCCGGTTCGATAAAATCTGTGGACTTCAACCCATAGATACTATTAACCACCATCTCCAGAATACTGGAACCGATAATGGTCGTGCCACAGGTAATCAGGCCGAAAATCACCAATTGAAGCCATGCCGGCTTGTATTTCAAATAGGTAATCACTGTTGCAAGATGCATTATCTTTGCGCATGATCAAAATTGGCTCCGTTTCCCTGCCCGATTTTCCCCTGTTGCTGGCTCCGATGGAAGATGTCAGCGATCCCCCATTCAGGGCAGTCTGCAAAGATAACGGAGCCGATCTCATGTATACAGAATTCATCTCTAGCGAGGGACTCATCCGGGATGCCATAAAAAGCCGCCAGAAACTGGATATCTTCGAAGAAGAACGCCCGGTAGGCATCCAGATTTTCGGGGGTGACGAAGAAGCGATGGCGCTCAGCGCACAGATAGTCGACACCGTTAACCCTGATCTCCTGGATATCAATTTCGGTTGTCCGGTAAAAAAGGTTGTAACAAAGGGAGCAGGTGCTGCTGTTCTCAAAGACATTGACCAGATGGTCCGGTTAACCAAAGCCTGTGTACGGTCTACCAGGCTTCCCGTTACTGTCAAAACAAGGCTTGGCTGGGACCATGACTCCATCAACATCATGGAAGTTGCAGAACGGCTTCAGGATGTCGGTATCCATGCACTGGCCATACATGGCCGTACGAGAAGCCAGTTGTACAAAGGGGAAGCCAACTGGGATCCGATCGCAAGGGTAAAAGATAATCCCCGTATTAACATCCCGATTTTCGGCAATGGTGACATTGACTCACCTCAGAAAGCCGTTGCCTACAAAAAGAAATATGGGGTAGACGGCATCATGATCGGCAGGGCAGCCATCGGTTATCCCTGGATATTCCGGGAGATAAAACATTTCATCGCTACCGGTGAAATGCATGCTCCTCCCTCCATTGAAGAAAGGGTGGTGGTAATCCGAAAGCACCTCCACCAGTCTGTTGCCTGGAAGGGTCTTGTGCCCGGTATCAATGAAATGCGGAGGCACTACAACAACTACCTGAAAGGCCTTCCTAACATCAAGGAATTCCGTGCAAAGCTGGTGACGGAAAAAACCCTGGAAAGCATCGATGCAGTGCTTGACGAGATTGTTGCCACCTATGCAGGTTATGCGTTTGAACCGCGGGGTGTAGACATGGACAACCTGGCTTATACCTGCGGCTGACCGTTCAGTATGCTGAGAAAATTCAAATATTTACTTTTGGCATCATGATGTCGGATGAATATTACATGCAACAGGCGCTCCGGGAAGCTGAGAAAGCTTATGCAGAAGGTGAAGTGCCGGTGGGTGCTGTTGTAGTTACCGGCGGAAAGATTATTTCCAGGGGTTATAACCAGGTGGAAAAACTGAGCGATCCTACTGCACATGCTGAAATTATTGCATTGACTTCCGCATTCAATTTTCTGGGTGCCAAATACCTTCCTGATGCCAGTCTTTATGTAACTGTTGAACCCTGCCTGATGTGTGCAGGCGCCATTTACTGGAGCAAACTGAGTCGTATCGTTTGGGGGGCCGACGATGAAAAGAACGGTCATGCCAGGATCACCGGCAATAACTGGCCCTTTCATCCCAAAGCAACCATCTCCAAAGGCATCCTGGCTGCGGAATGTGCGGCACTGATGAAAGACTTTTTCCGTGCCAGGAGGGGGTGACCCTATTAACAATCCATTATTAATCCGGGAGGGATTCTTTCTGTCATACAACGGAAAACGAACCGTTATGAAAAAAATATTACTCCTCCTGCTTCCCGCTTTGCTGTTGCTTGCTTCCTGCCGGCGCGAATACACCTCCCCTGCGATAGACGAATCTTACTGGCTGTCGCGCGAAAAGGGTGGCGTCCGCTACAGTGACGGGTACTGTGATTATTTTGTAGTGGAAACCTATTACGGCTATTCCGTGTTGCGTATCTGGTCGGGTTACACCCCGTTGCAGGGAGACGTCCTCTACGGCGACCTGAACCGTTATGGCACACAAACTTTCTACAACCGTTCCGCCGGCACCCTGATACAGGCTGATGTACGTGAATACTGGCTGACCTGGTATGATGCCATAGACCAGATCAACTGGTTCTGCAGCCATCCTTAAGCGTGGTCTGACCTTTGCATGAATGCCTGCCCGGAGTTTGTTCAATTTCCGGAAGCCGGAAAACTTTTAGAGGAACGCGGTGTTTATAATACATTTGAACTCCAAATCAGGATATCATTTAAATTAAATCTTATGGCATTCACGCTTCCTGCGCTTCCATATGCACACGATGCACTGGAACCGCATATCGACACGCTGACCATGCAGATCCATCATGGCAAACATCATCAGGCATACGTAGATAACCTGAATAAAGCGATAGCCGGCACTCCCAATGAGAATAAGACTATCGAAGAACTCGTAGCTGCAGCCGGCAGCATCTCCCCTGCAGTCAGAAATAATGGCGGCGGACACTGGAACCATACCTTCTTCTGGGAAAGTCTCGCACCGAAAGCCGGTGGCCAGCCGACGGGCGCGCTTGCCGATGCTATCAATGGCGCATTCGGTTCATTTGATGCTTTCAGGGAAAAATTCGCGAATGCAGGCATGACCCGCTTCGGCAGCGGCTGGGCATGGTTGTTAGTAAAGGACGGGAAACTGGAAATCAGTTCAACGCCAAACCAGGACAATCCCCTGATGGATGTTGCAGAGGTGAAGGGTACACCGATCCTCGGCGTTGATGTATGGGAGCATGCCTACTACCTGAAATACCAGAACAAGCGCGCCGATTACCTGGCAGCTTTCTGGAACGTTGTTAACTGGACAAAAGTGGCAGAGCGTCTCTCTTCTGCAAAATAACCTTTGCTTTAATACCTGGATCCCGCGTAAGCGGGATCTTTTATTACCACCATATCATGAAAAAAATCTTCTATTTCACTGCTGCTGTGGCCTTCCTGGCAGCCTGCTCCACTCCTGCCACCAAAAAAGTTGTTGTGATGGCCAGTGGCAAGATCACTCCCAACGGTGATGTAGTGCAGTTTGAACCGGGTACACAACATAATGAAGCGACACTTACCATTACGGGTGATAAAATCACTGTAAAAAGCGGCAACGACAGCAAAGAATACCCGGTACCGGAAACGGGATCCTGGTTACTGAACCTTCAGAAAGACACCCTGATCGGCAGTGTTCAGAATTATGGCGGTGAAGCTACCCGGGAGGGAAATATCACCCAGGAACTGCTTATGGAAAGGATGGATAGCCTGAAACAGCTGATCCAGGGAGCAAATGTGACCCCGGCCCGCAAAAACCATTTCCTGGCGCCGAATTCCCTCAAAAAAATTACCAGTGACGATAACACCATAATCGTAGGCCCTTTCAGGGGCATGCCTGCTTCGTTGAGTCCTGATAGTAAAGGAAATGTGCCGGAAGTATACAAGTTTATTACCGTGGATGATGCCCGCCAGACGCTGGATAAGCTCGAAAAAATGCTTAAGCAGTAATTTGCCTGAATCTTTAGTTTTACCTACCTTTGCCGTCCCTTTCACGACACGGCGGGTATGGTGACCCGAAGTGCAGCGAATTTTACCACCTGGCTTCTCACGGGTGGCATTTTTTGAGGGCTAAAAAAACAGTAAAATGAAAAGAACATTTCAACCGCACCGCCGCCGCCGCAAAACCGTTCACGGTTTCCGCAAGCGCATGCAAACTGCCAATGGCCGTAAAGTATTGGCTAGCCGTCGTGCAAAGGGTCGTAAAAAGCTGACCATTTCTTCAGAGAAGAAGCTGAAATAACCGGTATCCCCACATAAGGGAGAATCCGATAAAAATACATTAGCTCCGGCCGTCAGCGGTTTGGAGCTAATTTTGTTTTACACCAAACTTATTCCCATCAACCGCCTGACACTTGGAAGATCCCAAAGGCTTAAACACCGGAAACTGATCGATTCCCTATTTGAAAAGGGGGTGCGATTTAACGTTACACCTTACCGGGTCTATTTTCTACTGAGAAAAGAAGTGCCTGCTGCAGAAGCGGGAGCACTTTTCGGAACTGGTGTTGGCAAACGCTACTTCAAACGTGCCGTCGACCGGAACAGGATTAAAAGGATTTGCAGGGAAGCTTTTCGCCGGCAACAGCTTGATTTAATTAATCACTTGAAACTGAACAATATGCAGCTCCAGGTGTTTTTTATTTACACTGCGAGGGAGATGCCTGAACAAGAATCCTGTCATGTCGCTGTACAGGCTGCACTGAAGAAAATTTCCAATTCTCCTACATGAGTTCCTTTAAACGCATACTGGCTGCCCCGTTTATTCTGCTCATCAGGATTTATCAATGGGGGATTTCGCCTTTGCTGGGGCCGAAGTGCCGTTATACGCCGACGTGTTCCCATTATGCCCTTCAGGCACTTCGCAAGTACGGGTTGTGGAAAGGAGGCTGGCTGGCGATAAAGCGGATCGGGCGATGCCATCCCTGGGGCGGAAGCGGCTATGATCCGGTACCCTAACGATTGCTGTTCAGACCAGGTCGGCACGCTGTGATTGAATAGGTTCTCCAAGAAACACTCTTGCCTGTTGATTGAAGGCAGTAGTATCGTCAGTGGTGAAGAAGTTTCGGGATGCGCCGCGGGTGAGGCGTTGATCCATCTCCGGGTGCCTGGCTAGATATTCCTCCAGACTGGCAGCTACCAGAGGTCCCTGTGAAATCAATTTCACTTTATCCGGCAAACAGGCTCGGATCTTTTGGGAAAGCAGCGGATAATGGGTACAGGCCAGCAGAATGGTATCTATTTCCGGGCTCCTGCCGAGCAGGCGGTTTACATGCTGCCGGATGAAATAGTCTGCGCCGGGATGATCGTATTCGCCATTTTCCACCAACGGAACCCACATCGGACAGGCTTCCTGTTCAACGTCCAGTTGCGGAAAGAACTTTTCAATCTCAATCAGATAGGAGCCGGACTGGACCGTGCCATTGGTTGCCATTACGCCGACTTTCCCGCTTTTTGAGTATTCGCCGACCACCTCGGTAGTCGGACGGATGACACCCAGCACCCTCCTGTCAGGTGCGATCCTTGGCAGGTCATTTTGCTGGATGGTCCGTAATGCCTTTGCCGAAGCAGTATTACAGGCAAGCACCACGAGCGGGCAACCCCGTTCAAAAAACCATTGGACTGCCTGCAGGGTGTACCGGTAAACGGTGTCAAAGCTTCTGTTTCCATACGGGGTCCGGGCGTTATCACCCAGATAGATATAATCGTAGTCAGGAAGTCTTTTCACAATTTCCTTCATCACGGTAAGACCGCCATAGCCGGAGTCAAAAATTCCTATGGGACAGTTGGTTGCCATGAGCCAAAAATAACAAACGCCAGGATGCTATCCCGGCGTTCATTTAGAGCCTGTGAAAAGTTTTTATTTCAACCCGAGTTTCTTTTTAACCAGGGGAAGCAGATCATCTGCGGGAGGAGAAACGATCATGTATTCTTTGGGGAACACGTGTGTGTAACCAGCTTCTTTAGCAACTGCAGTCACTGCATCCATTGCTTTCTTCTGGATAGGACCGCTCAGCTCTTCCTGCTTTTTCTGGAGCTCCTGCTGAATACGCTGCTCTTCGCCCTGCAATTCAGTCAGTTTAGCCTGCAGGTCTTTACGCTTAACATCTTTCACTGCAGTAGTCATTTTAGAAGAGTCAGCATTGAATTTCTGAATGGCTTCATTCAGCGCTGTTTCTTTATCCTGTGCACTGGCGATCAATGCTTCACGGAATTGTGACAAAACGGAGTCAGCTTTTTTGGCTTCAGGCATAGCAGCAACAATTTCGTTGAAGCTGATGCAGCCAATTTTAGTTTGTGCGCTTGCCTTGTTGCCCAGCGCTACCAGACCAAGAGCCACTACCAGAATAGTTAAACCTTTTTTCATGCTTTTGTTTGTTACTTAAAAGTTGTTTTCAGTTTGGTTTCAGTTGTCTAAGGGAATCTGTTTTTATTTTTATTTAACACCCAGCTCCTTCAGCACATCCTCACTCTTGTCGAGTTTGGGGTCGGCAAATATAACTGTAATTCCTTCACTTTTATCCAAAATAAAGTCGTACATCCGGGCAACCGCAATTTTCTGAATAGCCGCATAAACCTTGTCCTGTACTGGTTTTACGAGCTCCTGACGCTTTTTGAAAAGGTCTCCCTCAAAGCCGAAACGCTTACGCTGAAGATCCCGCACTTCCTTTTCCCGAACAAATATCTCATCCTCGCGCTTCTTACGGAGATCTTCGCTCAACATTACCTGTTCAGCCTCATAGTCTTTATACATCTTGTCCAGCGCTGACTGTTTGGTATCGATTTCCTTTTGCCATTGCTCGCTGAACTGGTCCAGTTTCACCTGGGCTTCCTTATATTCCGGGATCTTATCCAGGATATATTTTGTATCCACGATGGCGTAACGCTGCGCGTTCACCGCAAAAGTGGCTGCCAGCACGAAACAGGACAGGAGAAATATCTTTTTCATCACTTATTTTTTAAATACGTTATCGGTTCATTATTCCGGTTCAAAGCCCAGCATGAAGGTAAACTTGGCGGCATCCCGCAGTTTTCCGTTCGGCGTTATCCGGTCGAATCCGATACCATAGTCAAAGCCCAGCAAACCAAACATCGGCAGGAAGAATCGCATACCCAAACCGGCGCTGCGGCGCAGCCGGAAGGGGTTGTAATCCTGGTAATTGTACCATCCGTTGGCAGCCTCGAAAAAGGCCAGACCAAATATGGTACTGTTGGGATTCGTGGAGAACGGATACCGCAGCTCCATCGTATACTTGTTGAATATAGTAAAGAATTGGCTCGCCTGTGACTTATCGGGGTTAATTGTGGGATCCGAATTATCGTAGATCGGATAACCCCTGTGTGCAATGATATCATAACCCAACAGGCCGAAGTTATTCGTCAGACCAGCGTCTCCGAGCTGGAATCTTTCAAACGGAGAATAGTCGAGATCCTTATTGTAGCGACCCATAAATCCAAACTTCGCTGCCGCTTTGAACACGAACTGTTTGCTGCGGTCTGCGCCCATGGGTTTACCGATCGGAACATACCATTCGCCCGTGAAGCGCCATTTGTGGAACTCCGGCAATTCATACGGGTTGGCAGAAGTCACCCGGCTTGGGTCGAACAGGGAATATGGAGGAGTCAGCTGTACGCTTGCCAGGAAGTTGGAACCGCTTCTCGGGAAGATCGGTTGATCAATGGATGAACGGTTCAGTGCAAGTTTCAGACTTACGTTATGCGCAGTAGTGTTGTTCAGTCCCGGGAACAGGTTGGGGTAATTCCTCAGCTTATACTGTGTAAAGCTCAGTGTGTAAACCAGCGTAAAATAGTTGTCGGGCCAGTTGAGCTGTTTTCCGAGTGCCAGGGAAATACCCTGTGTACGCAAATAGGAAGTATCTCCTGCCTTACGGTCATAGGTGCCGGTATACGGGTTATACGAGTTGGTGAAACGCGTATTGTAATAGCTCACCGTAAATGAGTTCCGCTTCTTTCCGCCGAGCCACGGTTCTGTAAAGGAAAAGTTATAGGACCTGAATTGCCGGCCATTACTCTGCACGCGCAGGCTCAGTTTTTGTCCGTCGCCGGTGGGCAGCGGATCCCAGGTTTCTTTCCGGAAGATATTGCGGATGGAAAAGTTGTTGAATGTAACACCCAGTGTACCGGTAAGACCAATCCCTCCACCCCAGCCTGCTGAAAGTTCCAGCTGGTCATTCGATTTCTCCTCCACTTTATAGTTGATGTCCACGGTACCATCATCCGGGTTGGGAACCGGGTTGATGTCAATTTTCTCCTGGTTGAAATATCCCAGGTTGGCAATTTCACGGTTGGAACGGATAAGATCGCTGCGGCTGAATTTCTCCCCCGGCACTGTTCTCAATTCGCGGCGGATCACATACTCCTTGGTTTTATCGTTACCGGAGATGTTCACGTTTTTAATGGTCGCCTGGGGACCTTCGCGGAGCCTGATTTCAAAATCGATGGTGTCGTTATACACCCGCGTTTCCACCGGTTCGACGGAGAAGAAGAGATAACCATCATCCATATAGTATCCGCTGATATCGCCCCCTTCCTGAGACATCTTCAGTTTCTTGTTCAGCGTCTCGAGGTTATAGATATCGCCTTTTTTGATACCCAGCATCAGGGTCAGTACGGAGTCACTGTATTTTGTATTGCCTTTCCAGGAAATGTCACCGAAATAATAACGGCGCCCCTCGTCCACCTTGATGTCAATATTGAGGTTTCCCTTGTCGGTATAATACATGGTATCACTGATGATACCAGCATCGCGATAACCAAGTGAGTTGTAATATTCAACCACCTTTTCCTTGTCTTCCTGGTATTTGGTCTCGTTGTATTTAGCTGAGCTGAATAGCTTGAAACGGAAATAAGGATCGAGGTAATTCAGTGTTTTGGTGGGCGACAGGAATCCCCAGTCGTTCATGTATTCACTGTAAGACATCCGTTTCTTCGATCCGTAGCTGCTGGAATCCACGCTGGGGTAAAGCGTCAGACGGCTGGTTTCCTTGGTGCCCTTCATCTGCTTTTTCAACTTCAGTTCGCTTACCTTTTCATCACCATAAAAACTTACATCGTTGATGCGGACCTTGTTGCCTTTGGTAATGTTGAAAACCAGTTGTGTGGTATTGGCGAATGCGGGATCCGGTTTCTCATCAATGACCACTCTGGCACCCCTGAATCCTTTTTCTACGTAATATTTTTCAATGTTCTGAACTGCAGTTCTTTTCATGTTCTCAGTGATCACCCGCCCCTTGACTAGTCCGGTTTTCTTGTCGAGGTCTTCCTGCTCTGACTTACGTACACCCTTAAACGTATAACTACTCAGACTCGGGCGCTCCGCAACCTGTATCTCCAGCCAGATATTATTATCCTGAATTTTTGTGTAGAAGATCTGAACATCAGAGAACAGGTTTTGTTTCCATAAGTTCAGGATCGCTTTGCTGATATTGTCGCCGCCCGGAATTACCAGTTTGTCTCCAACAGCGAGACCGGAAACTGAAAGTAAAAGGGACTGATCCCTGTATTTGGTTCCGGTAACCTGGATACCGGCGATGATATATTCTTTGGGAGTTTTTGCATTGACCAATGCTTCGAGTTCGGGATCAATTGCCGTGGGACGAGTAGTATCAGGTTGCTGCGCCTTTGCTTCCAATCCTATCACAAGCAGCAGTAGGGCAACAACGGGTAATCTTCGAAACATCAGTTGGTTTTATAAAGTAGGCAAATTAAGGGGGTTAGTTCGAAAAGCTTTGTTAAAGGGAGACTTCCTTGACCTGAGCGCTGGTTTTCCCAAACCGCCTTTCCCGTTGTTGAAAATCGAGAATCGCCTCATGAAGATTTTCCTTCCTGAAATCCGGCCATCGTACATTGGTAAAATATAGCTCAGCGTATGCAAGCTGGTATAGTAAAAAATTGCTGATCCGGTACTCCCCGCTTGTTCTGATCATCAGTTCCGGGTCCGGAAAATCACTGGTACACAGGTATTGCTGCAAAGTATCCTGTGTGATCAGCAAAGGGTCGACCTTTCCCGCCTGAACATCCTGGCCGATCTTCTTGACGGCCTCCACCAGCTCCCAGCGACTGCTGTAGCTGAGTGCGATCACGAGGTTGAGTCCGGTATTGTTGCAGGTAAGGTCTATGGCTTCCCGCAATTCGCGGCGCGGCGTTTCCGGTAACATATTGATGTCACCGATAACATGAAGCTTGATATTATTCTTGTTCAAAGTCTCCACTTCCTTGCGGATAGTATCAACGAGAAGTTCCATTAACCCCTGGACTTCACTGGCAGGCCGATCCCAGTTCTCTGTACTGAAAGCGTAAAGGGTCAGGTATTCGACACCGAGTTCAGCACATCCTTCCACAATATCGCGAACACTTTCAACGGCATGATAATGACCATAGAGGCGGTCCTGCCCCTTTTCCTGTGCCCATCGGCCATTCCCATCCATAATGATGGCAATATGCCTGGGCAGTTTCTTCATGTCGATTTTCGCTTTGAGCGAACTCATAGTCGCAAATTTCAGGGGGCGAAGGTACGAAAATTCAGGAGTTGAGCCACCTGTCAGAGTTTGGCCGAGGGACAACGATAGGAAGTCAGGTTGAAACTCACCGTAAACTGGGCTGTTACAAACTGATCTTTTTGTTTTGCATATCCGCGCTGACGGCCTTCAATGCCGATCGGATCGCCAACCTCATAACTGCGATCCTGCAACAATGCTGCGGCGGATGGACTATTATCTGGCAAAGGAGGAAATTTATCAATACCTACATATGTAGTACTCACATCATCAAGATAATCAGTATTTGTGAAGCGGTACAACACCTCAAATCCGACATTGATCTTTTCATTCACATTATATTTTACCCCAACCCCCAGCGGAATGGCGAAAGCCATACTGCCATAGGGTTTTCTGTCGGGATAGGCCGCAGTTCCCTGCCCTTCCGTACCGAGTGGCCGAAGGAAATACTTGGTTCCGTTCAGGTAAGCGTAAGGGTCATAGCTGAATGCACTGACGCCCAGGGTCACATATGGGGTAAACCGGTGATCGGCAGTACCCGGAACAAATTTGAAAAAGTTAAAATCACCCATTAACCCCAGTTCCCAGATACTGGAATTGAAACTAAGATTACGATGGTATTGAAAATCATTGTCACTATAGTACTTATCTGCATACCCTACCTGGGCAAACTGTCCCTGGACCCTGACTGCTATATAATTGCCGAACTGCTTTCTGAAAAATGCTGCAACAGCCAGTTTAGGCCGGTTGATATGGGCGCTCGGGTTCAGATCACCGAAATAATGGGCTGCACCAACCGACAAGCCGATTTCCCCTGAATGAACGATAGATTCCATCTGGGCTTTACCGGACAAATGGTAGGTCAAAAAGAGGCAAAGCAACAAGATTGTCTTCTTCATGGTTGCAATATAAGGCTAATGGTTAAAGATAAACGCCAGTCCGTGTTCTGTCGTACAAAAGAAATGCTAATTACGTGTATCGAGGCCCCAGGAAAGCTTTTTGCGTAAAGTTGTGAGGAAATTGTTCTCATTAAGCCGAAGGATGCTGACGTCAAATTTCTCCCTTTTAACGGCCAGCTGAATGCTTTTCGGCACCAATTCTCTCCTGCTGTCAAGCGCACAGATAAAACTATCGGCCCGTCCTTCCACTTCAAAAGAGATGATATTATCGTCCGGAACCACAATCGGTCTCACGTTCAGGTTGTGCGGCGCTACCGGCGTGATCACAAAACTGCCCGATTCGGGGAAAATGATGGGTCCGCCACAACTCAGGGAATAGCCGGTTGACCCCGTTGGCGTGCCCACAATCAATCCGTCCGCCCAATAGGTATTAAGAAATTCCCCGTTAAGGTAAGTGTGGATCTTGATCATCGGGGAAATATCCGTTTTATGAATCGCGAATTCATTCAGCGCGTAGGGGGTATCCCCAAACAATAGTTTATCCGCATCGAGGTGGATAAGGGACCGGCTGTCAATAACAAAACTTCTGTCTACGAGCGAAGCGACAGCTATTTTCAGCTCTTCCCGGCCGATGCTGGCCAGGAAGCCCAGGCGGCCGAAATTGATCCCCAGTATCGGAATCATTTTGTTGCGTACCAGGGTTACGGTGTCCAGCAAAGTTCCATCCCCACCAAGGCTGATGATAAACTCTATCGATTCGTCCAGTTGGGAGGATTCACTGAAAGTCCGCACTTCCGGACCCGGAAATCGGACTGTTTCTTTAATCTGTTCAAAAAATGGTCGGTAAATGACCGGTTCGATATGATGGGCCTCCAATTCCCGGAACAGGCCCTGCACTTCAATATGCGAATCCGGATCTATCTCCCGGCTGTAGATAGCCACTCTCATGATTCAATGTTTGGCCGCTGTAAGATAGGGCATTAAAAATCATTCTTGAAGTGAAAAAAGAAGCCACTTTCACCCATCTGGTTGAAGCTGTATTCAAAGCGCATCACCACATCATAGAGCGTTACAACATCCACGCCGGCACCTGTCGTGTACAGCATCCGGTTGACCAGGGAATTGTCGGGATAGTTTTTGTTGTAGGAATACCCCATGTCGGCATAGGTCTTGGCAAAAATCCGGAAGGGGATGCGGTCATGGCTTTTGCTCTTTACGGGAAGACGCATATAAAAATTGAACAGTTCCCGCCGCACGGTATTACGCACCAGCATTCCTGCAACCCCGTCAACCACATATTTCTCCAGGCCCCGAAGGTAGAAGTCACCATAACCCAGCATTTTATGCTGCGTATAGGGTTGATCAAAAGGAAGGCGAACCGTACCTCCCACCTGGAGGGTATAGGAACTTTTCCATTTCAGCTCCCAGGCCTGTGTACCCCTGAAATTGAGGGACCATACGCCAAGGTCCTGGCCGAATCCGATACGGGAGAGGCTGAGTTCTCCCATTCTGCCGCGAAGGGGATAAGGAGCGTAGTCAGTGTTCACATAGTTTACCGTGTAGGATAGCTCGGGATACCAGGTTTTGGTTTTACCCGTTGTAGTCAGGTATTCAGGGTTAACCTGAAGTACGGCACTGTCAATTTTGTCGCTTACGAAGCCCAGTCTTAGAGAATGCCGGGTGCGTAAATGCGGCCGGTAACTCAGTGAGATGGCGCCGCCCAGCACCTCTTCCAGGAATTTCCCGGCCTTGGGTAATGAATCCGCTTTGATAAAAAATTGTTTGTTGTCAACGGTAATGGGGTTGACTTCTTTCTGTCCGGCATACAGGAAATTTACCCCGTATCCGTATTTCAATGATTTATCTGCAAAGGGCTGGTCATAGCTTGCCTGGATCTGGCGGGAGTAACCGGTTATCAGCCAAAGCCGGAGGCGGTCATTCCTGCCGGTTGTATTGTAATAGGTAAACTTTGCTCCATAGTTGATCCGGTTCAGGCTGTATCCCTTATCTGCCCAGGTCTGAAGGTTCCGGTCGACCGGTTTGAAATACGGAATGGGAAAAATATACCACCTTTCTTTCACATCGATCTGTACTTCCACAAAATATCCCCGGAAGCTTTTCAGTGATATGATAACATCGTTGAACAGGCGCGTATTGACCAGTTGCTGCTTACCGACCCGGAATTTTTCGACCAGCTCGTTCAGCCTCACCGAGTCACCTTCCTGGAAAGGCAACTCCCGTTTAATGATGTAATCTTTAGTTTTTCGGTTTCCACTTATATATATAGCGCTGACTATAAATGGCTTGCGAGTACTGTCGGAAACTGGTGGGGCAACTGCTTCGGGATGTAAGAATGAAATGATGGCTTTATCGGCACCCATAGGCGATACTGATTGCGCTCTTGTTTCTGACAATATCAGGGTCAGGGTTGCAATCAATAGGGTGATATAGTTCCGCTCCTTGCTCATTCTCGACGGGCAATGAATATACAGGATTAGCGAGAAGAATGCCAGGAAGCCGGAAAATATTTCAGAGATTAAGGTAATTCATCAGATGATCATAATTGTTCCGGAGTTCATTTTCATACTGTTCTTCTCCGAAATAATACCTGACCTGATATTCATACCGCTGGAAGGTGGCAACGATATCGGATAATTCGAACTTGTTGAGTTTCATGGTCACAAAGAGGAGACCAAGGTTGTTATCGTAGTAAGTATTCAGCTGGGTGATCTGTGCATCATTGGTTTCCACCAATTTATAAATTTCAGAAAACGCGAAATCACGTTTTTCCATTTCCAGCACGATGATGCCGCCAGGCTCGTCGGCCCCGATCATATGGCCGGTATATTTCAAAAGATCGCTGGCGGCGATGGCGCCCACCCAGGTAAGGTCTGTTTCTGTAACCGGCACAATGTCCAGCCCATATTCGTTCGCCAGCTGAATGGCTTCTGTGAAATGGTTATTCGGTGATACCCTTATCTTGCTGATGAGTGGGGTCAGGGTTTCCAGAAGAAGGTTGTCGTCTGCCGCATTGAGCAGATCAGCTTCTGATAACAAGCCGATATATTTTTCGTCATCAACAATCGGCAGCTGACTAACATGGCAGTCGTCCATCAGCTGAAGTGCCCGGTAAACGGGATCTTTGGGTGACAGCACAGGCAGGGACGCAGATATGAGTTCCTTGTTAATCACAGAGAAAGATTTAGGTATTACCTGTATAGACGTCAAAACTCAGGCTACCGCTGCCGGCTCATTGAGTTTTGTAAGAAATTTATGAAGGATCCGGTTGAATTCTTCCGGTACCTCCATCATCGGCGCATGACCACAGTGATCGATAAAATGCAGTTCACTGTTAGGAATAAGGCGGTTAAACTCGCGTCCGACGAATGGCGGTGTAACAGTATCGTTGTTGCCCCACACCAGTAGTGTGGGTTGTTTGATCTGGCTGAGTTCTTCTCCAAGATTATTCCGGATGGCGCTTTTAGCCAGCGCAATGATTTTTATCACTTTCAACCGGCTGGTCGTGATCTCATAGACCTCGTCCACCAGTTCTTTGGTAGCCATTTTGGGATCGTAAAAGGTGAGTTCGGTCTTTTTGCGGATATACTCATAATCACCGCGTTTCGGATAGGTATCCCCCATACCATTTTCAAAAAGGCCTGAACTACCGGTCAGGGTCAGACTCCGGATCCTTTCCGGATGTTTCAGGACATGCACCAGAGCAACGTGGCCGCCGAGGGAGTTACCGAGGAGGTGTACCTGCCGGTAATCTTTGGCTTCAATGAATTTATGGACGAACTTCTGCAGGCCGCCAACGGAAGTATGTAGTATATCGAGTTCAAACAGCGGCAGCATCGGCACCACAACTTTATAGTGGTGGCGGAAGTATTCGATCAGGTCCTGGAAATTGCTGAGGGCGCCGAATAATCCGTGCAACAGCACCAATGGTTCGCCTTCTCCTTCCTCTATGTACCTGAATTTATCCAGCTGTTTGATCTCGTATTGCATCTGTTCTCTAAAATAATACTTCCAATTAATTGCTAAAATAGGCCAAAAAATCGACTGAGTTCTTCAAACATGTTCTTGAAAAAAGGCATGACTTCACCAAGTACATCTATCACCTTGGGGCCCCAGGGAGCAATAATAGGATAAGTATTTGACTGCTCCATTGTTTTTGCCGACAGCAATTGGGTTTTCCCCAGGTAAAACAACAGGATGCTCCAGGTTAACAGATATATTACTATATACAATAAAATTCCGCCCGCTTTGTTCAGCACACCCAGCATGGCCAATTCAATCGTCTGCTCGATCAGACGGGCTACCAGGTTGACCAGGAGCACCACGGCGATGAACACCAGTAAAAATGATAATACAGGTAACCATCTGGCAGAAACGTTAACTGAACCCTCCAGCCAATGGGCGGTAGCCACACTGAATTTCATTGCAGCGGCCAGCCCCAGGATCATAGCAAAGAAGGAAAACAATGCCACTACCAGGCCTTGCCGCCAGCCTTTGAAAACCGCCAGCACCAGGATCAGCAATGTAATGGCATCGATCAGCACAATCAGGGATTCAACAGTGATTTTACCATGGCGCTGATGGCTTTGCCATCTGCCTGGCCCGCCAGTTGTTTGGTCGCAATACCCATTACTTTCCCGAGATCAGCCGGACCTGCTCCGGTCTGACTGATAATCGTTTCCAGCGCGGTTTTCAGGGCGGACGGATCCAGCTGGGCTGGCAGGAATTTTTCTATAACGGATATTTCTTCCTTCTCTTTGTTGGCGAGATCAGTACGTTGTTGTTGCTCAAAAATTTCGAGCGAATCCCGGCGTTGCTTAACCATCTTCTGAAGCAATTTGAGTTCGCCTTCCGCCGTCACCTGCCCGTTAGCCCCGGGTTCTGTTTTCGCTTTAATGATCTCCGCCTTGATTGCACGCAGACTTCGCAAGGCGGCTTCATTTTTTGACTTCATGGCGTCCTTCATTTCCGTCATGACTTTTTCTTCCAGTGACATATACTTTTTTTTAATGTTTTATTTAACGGCGTTCTCTTTCATTTGCTGGTCCTTGAATTTGTTATAAAAGTCACGGGCAAACTGTTTCATATCATTTACCAGCACTTCATTGCGGGTTGCGCGCTGATAGGTATCCGCCATGGTCATCAGGGTCTGATAATAAAAATCTGCCATTTCATCTACCATCATCTCTTTTGTCCACAGATCGACCCGCATTGCAGTTTTATCTGCGCCGTCCCAAAAGGCCAGTAGCATGGCTTTGGCTTTTTGTGGTTCATCGGCAGTACTGCCAGCTGCCTGCCAGAAGATCTGAGAAGGTATTTTGTCATGATCGAGCTGAACGTCGATCCTGATCGTTGAATCCGTCATAAGGGTATTTTGAGGAGGCAAAATTAGCCAATCTCTGCCAGACGGTCATTAATGATGCCTGCCCATGCTTTTAAGGTATGTTCCCGGTTGTATTCCATGGCGAGTTTCTTGCCTTTTTCAATCAGTGTGTTCCGCTGGCCCTCGTCCTTATACAGGAGCATAAGTGCATGCGCCAGCTGATCATGGTCGTCTGCCGCCGCCCACAAAACGGCGTCTCCGGGCCATTCGCCCAGGTCCTGGGACTGCACGCAGGCAGCAGGTGTTCCGGCCGACAATGCCCATTCCAGCGGATAATGGTCACCGGTAGTTTGTGTGTGGACGAGCATATAGGCCCCTGCTACCAGGTTTCTCCAGTCTTCTTCCTCGGGGTCGGGATAAAGCAATACATCTGCCTTGTATTTATAGGTTGTCAGGAGTCTTTCAAGATCCGCCGTTTCTTCGGTACTTCGTCCGGCAAGCACCAGCGGCATGCCGGTCATCAGCCATTTTTTGAAGAGGGAATAGGCCTTCAGAGCAGGCATAGCGCCCTGTGATGCAGACAGCGAGCCGGCGTAAAGGCAATAATCCCTGCCGTTGGTATATTTCAGTTTAACCTGTTCCTGACCCGCCCAGCCAAGCGTCTCAGCCGGTTGTTCCAGCAAAGGCTGCCGGGAAATAATCCGCGACGTGCACCGGGGGAAAGCTGAACGGATTTTTTCCACCGCTGCCGCCGATGGCAGTACAATAGTATGGGCTGCAGCCCATTGTGCTGCACGTGGTGCGGCAAGTATCGCTTCCGAAGTGGTAAACAGGACTGTAGGATTGCCTTGTGCCGGGATGAATCTGCCCGGGGAGAACTGCACCAGGACTGTACCGGGTGATTTTTTGTTCCAGGCTTCGAAAACTGCCACCCGGCTGCGTTCCCTGGACCGCCACGTAATTTTCGGCACGGGCAGATGAACCAGCTCCAATCCTTCGTGACTTTCCATGGTCAGTTCCGGATCCAGGGTCAGCGCGACCTGTTCTGCCGGCAGCAAAGCTGAAACCAGATCAGGAATAGCGCCCAGGATGGACTGTTCCGCATGGTTCACGGTATATTCCAGCAGTGGATCAATATAATAGGCGACTTTCGGCATACGGTATTTTCCTGACGGGTGCAAATTGCTTCTTTTTCCTGAATGCCATCACTTACATTTGCAATAAGACAAAACGTTCGAATGGAATATAATACCACGAGAAATCACCTCGTTATGCGGGAATATGGCCGTCACATCCAGCGCATGATCGAGTATACCATGTCAGTTGAAGATAACGACAGAAGGCAAAAGAATGCCCGGACCGTGATCGAACTGATGGGTTTTCTTAACCCCCACCTTAAGAACGTGGAGGATTTCCGCCATATGTTATGGGATCACTTATTCCTGATCTCTGATTTCAAACTTGAGGTGGAATCCCCTTATCCTATTCCCACCAAAGAAACGCTTAAGGCTAAACCTTCACCGCTACGTTACCCCAAGGGATATCCCAGGTATTCCCATATCGGCCGGAATATCGAAACTGTTATCAACAAAGCACTGAACGAGGAAAACCCTGAAAAGCGGCAGGGTTATGCCAATGCCATTGCCTATTATATGAAACTGGTTTATGCGAACTGGCATAAAGAAGTTGTTCATGACGATGCCATCCAGGGGGAGCTTAGCAATATTACAGGAGGTCAACTCGAATTCACCAATTCTCCATTCGTTAAGGCCTTTCGCCCCAACGATAACAACCAGCGGGACCGGGATTATCGTGGCGGTGGTGGCAAGCGGCCTCAAAAATTCCAGCAAAGGAACAACGGAGGAAACCGTCAGAACGATAACCGGGGAAATAACGACAACCGGAACAATGATCGCAATAACGGGAACCGGGGAAACAACAAATTCAATAAGAAGCGCTTCAAGTGAACAGTTTCGAAGTAATAGGCGGAAAAAAACTCTCCGGCACCATCATTCCGCAGGGTGCGAAAAACGAAGCGCTTCAAATCATTTCTGCAGTCCTGTTAAGTCCGGAACCTGTAACGCTGGGTAATATTCCGGATATTCTCGATGTTAACCTGCTGATAGAACTGTTAGCTGACCTTGGCGTTTCTATCGACCGCCAGGAACGCCATACGGCAACTTTCAGGGCTGACAATGTCAACATTGACTACCTGAACAGTGATGCCTTCCGCAAAAAAAGCGGCCGTTTGCGAGGTTCCGTGATGTTGGCCGGACCTCTGCTGGCCCGCTTCAAAAAAGCATTTATTCCGAAACCGGGAGGCGACAAAATCGGCCGGCGGCGTCTGGACACCCACATTATCGGTTTCGAAAAACTGGGCGCCACTTTTAACTATCATCCTGAAGACGGCTATTTTCACCTGGATGCCTCCAACCTGCGGGGTACCGATATGCTTTTGGACGAGCCATCCGTGACAGGCACGGCCAATATTGTGATGGCAGCTGTCATGGCAAAGGGGAAAACAACGATTTACAACGCAGCCTGCGAGCCTTACCTGCAACAGCTCTGTAAGATGCTGAACAGAATGGGCGCAAAAATCAGCGGTGTAGGCAGTAACCTGCTGACCATCGAAGGTGTGGATTATCTCGGTGGCACTACCCATAGCATGCTTCCGGATATGATTGAAGTGGGCAGCTTTATCGGCCTAGCCGCCATGACAAAGAGCGGCATCCGAATACAGGGTGCGGGCGTTGAACATCTTGGAGTTATCCCGGAGAAATTCAAGCAGCTGGGCATCCGGCTCGATATCCAGGGAGATGACATCGTTATTCCGGAACAGGACATTTATGAAATTCAGACTTTCCTCGACGGCTCGGTACTGACCATCTACGATCATCCATGGCCGGGATTCACACCAGACCTTCTGAGCATCGTACTGGTGGTTGCAACACAGGCCCGCGGATCAGTACTCATCCATCAAAAAATGTTTGAGAGCCGGTTGTTCTTTGTTGATAAACTGATCGACATGGGTGCTCAGATTATATTGTGCGATCCGCACCGTGCAGCAGTGATTGGCCTTGCGAGGGAACAGCAGCTCAGGGGAATCACCATGAGCAGCCCTGATATCCGGGCTGGTGTATCTCTGCTGATCGCTGCATTGAGTGCGGAAGGCAAAAGCACCATCCAGAACATAGAACAGATCGATCGCGGATATCAGTATATCGACAAGCGCCTGATTGCCCTTGGCGCCGATATTAAAAGGATCTAATGTCATACAGCCACAAAAAGATAATTATAATCACGGCACCTTCCGGTGCGGGAAAAACATCCATAACCCGTTACCTGCTGGCCAGAAATCCGCAACTGGCGTTTTCCATCAGTGCTGCTACCCGTTTGCCAAGGGGGCCTGAAAAGCATGGTGTGGATTACTATTTCATGAGTGAACCGGAATTCCGTAACCATATCAGGAATAACGACTTCATGGAATGGGAAATGGTGTATGAAGGAAAATATTATGGAACGCTCAAAGCCGAAATGGAACGTATCTGGAGCAATCACCAGGTTCCCATCCTTGATATAGATGTCAAAGGAGCGATTCACGTTCAGCAACAGTATCCCCACAGTACACTGTCCCTGTTTATTGAACCTCCAAGCGTAGACGAACTACGCAAGCGGCTCGAGAGCCGTGGAACAGAATCCGCGGAAAGCCTTCAGGCGCGCGTCAACAAAGCCTCTTACGAGATCTCCTTCAAACAGCATTTTGATTTTACCATTGTCAATGATAACCTGGAAACTGCCTGTCTCCAGGCGGAATCACTGATCCTCAATTTTCTGTCCGGAAAGGACTAACGGGGTCAAAATCTATTATATTCGTATAATATGTTACCGAATCTCAATTCCTTTGGATTGATCATTTTCTTCCTGTTGCTGGTCGGTTTTTTTGCCGGCATCGAAGCAGCCTTTTCCGCTATCAGCAGATTGTCAGTGGAGCTCAGGAAGAAGCAGGGCCGCACAGGCGGAATCCTGATCAGCCAGTTCCTCGACAAACCGTCCCAGTTTATCGGGGTGGTGTTGATCGGTTTCAATATTTTTCTGGTTGTTTACGGACTGATGATCGGCGCCTTCCTGGAACCGGTTTGGCTCTGGGTCGAAAAACATGGTGTTCCTGAGGCATACGCCGACCTTCTTCACCTTTTTGTGGAAATCACGCTGGCAACCACCATCTTTCTCGTACTTGGTGAATTTATACCAAGAGCCATCTGGCGCGCACGGAATGAATGGCTCCTCAGCAGCGTCGTAGCCAGTATCCTGAATTTCTTCAGCCAGCTGCTGCAACCTATTGCCACATTGTTTGTGTCCATAGCCGAATGGATCCTTAAGTATCTGTTCAACATTCGCCTGAGCGAGAAGCGGGAAGCTTTTGTGCGGGCCGACCTGGAGGCTTTCTACCAGCAGAACAGCAGCGAGAAGGATGGTGATGCTGCAGATGGAAATGCAAACCTGTTTGAAAACGCCCTGTCCTTACCAACCGTGAAGGTGAGGCAGTGTCTTATACCCCGCAAAGAAATTGAGGGTGTGGAAGTCAACACACCGATAGATAAGGTGCTGCAGAAATTTTCTGAAACCCAGCTGAGCAAGCTGGTAGTTTATGAAGGCAATATCGATCATATCCTCGGTTACCTGCATCAACTGGATATGTTTAAACAACCTGTGGATGTCCGGTCGATCATGCTGCCGATTCCGGCAGTTCCCGAAAGTATGAATGCTACAGACCTGATCAACAAGTTCACCCGGGAGAGAAAAAGCATGGCGTGGGTGGTGGATGAATTCGGCGGCACATCCGGCATCATTACCATGGAAGATCTTCTGGAAGAGATATTCGGCGAAATACAGGATGAACACGACACAGAAGAATTGGAAGAAAAAAAGATCAGTGATTCTGAATTTATTTTTTCAGGCAGGCTTGAATTGGATTATCTGCAGGATAAATACGGTTTTACTTTTGAACAGGAGGAGCTGGAAACGTTATCCGGCTACATTATACATTATCATGAAACCATCCCCAAGATCCGCGAAAGGATTATTATCGGCGACTATGAATTTGAGGTGATGGGCGTTTCAGATACGCGGATTGAAATGGTGAGAATGAAGGTTTTGAAATTCTGATGCAACTGGGATATCAGGAACGGGAAAAAGAACGGGGACCGCTGGTCCCCGTTCTTTTTCCCGTTTATTTTAAAATATCAGCCGGCCTGCATTTCGGTTATCTTGGCCCTTATCTTGGCCTCGATTTCCGCCTGCAATTCCGGGTTGTCACGCAACAAGTTTTTAACTGCATCTCTTCCCTGACCCAGTTTGTCGCCATTATAGCTGAACCAGGATCCGCTTTTCTGCACAATCGCGAGGTCAACTCCCATATCTATGATTTCGCCCACCTTTGAAACACCTTCGCCGAAAATGATATCGAACTCAGCTGCCCGGAAAGGAGGAGCAACCTTATTCTTTACCACTTTTACCTTAACACGGTTGCCTACAGCTTCATCACCATCTTTAATCTGGCTGATCCTGCGGATATCAAGGCGGACAGAAGAGTAAAATTTAAGTGCGTTACCACCAGTGGTCGTTTCCGGGTTACCGAACATCACCCCGATCTTCTCACGAAGCTGGTTGATAAAGATGCAGACGGTATTGGTCTTGTTAATAGTTGCCGTCAGTTTGCGGAGCGCCTGGCTCATGAGTCTTGCCTGTAGCCCCATCTTACTGTCGCCCATTTCACCTTCCAGCTCACCTTTGGGAACAAGGGCAGCAACGGAATCAATCACCACAACATCAATTGCTCCGGAAAGGATCAGCCGGTCAGCAATTTCAAGACCCTGTTCGCCATAATCCGGCTGAGAGATCAGGAGGCTGTCAACATCAACACCCAGCTTCTGAGCATAGGAACTGTCAAAAGCATGTTCCGCATCAATGATGGCACAGATACCACCCTTTTTCTGAGCTTCTGCAATAACATGTATGGCAACGGTAGTTTTACCGGATGCTTCAGGACCATAAATTTCGATTATCCTGCCCTTGGGAAGTCCGCCAATACCCAGGGCAACATCCAGGCCCAGCGATCCCGTGGAAACAACTTCCTGGCCATTGTTCGTCTTCTCATTCATCATCATCACTGAACCCTTCCCGAAATCCTTGTCGATCTTATCGATAGTCAGTTTAAGCGCCTTGAGTTTTTCTGCGTTAGACATGTCTGTTGTTTTAGCGTTATGGGAGTCAAAATTATTAGTGACACAAAGATAGAGCGGAATTAATTACCAACACTAAATTGTTTAGCATTATTTCACTAAATATTTTACCGCTAAAAAACCCTTGCCGGATAAACGGTGAGGTTCTGATTATGCTTTTCCCTATTTTTCCCGAATGAGAAATCTATTCCTTACCACACTGCTGGTTGCAGCATCTTTTTCCGGTATTGCCCAGGATGAACCCTCCTGGATGCGCTACCCGGCGATTTCACCTGACGGGAACACCATTGCGTTCTCTTACCGCGGCGATATCTATCTTGTGGCTGCCGGCGGCGGTGAAGCCCGCCAGCTCACCCAGCATGAGGCCAATGACCTTATGCCTGTCTGGAGTCATGACGGTAAAAAAATTGCTTTTGCCAGCGACCGTTATGGCAACTATGATATTTTCTGCATTTCCGCAGCGGGCGGCACGCCGCAGCGGCTTACTTTTCATTCGGCAGCAGAATACCCCTATGACTTTTCAACCGACAATTCGGCGATTCTTTTCGGCGGTTCCCGCATGGACCTGGCAACCAACCGACAATACCCCGCCGGTTACCTTCCGGAACTTTACCAGGTTGCTGCTACAGGTGGCCGCGTTCGGCAGGTACTCACTACCCCCGCTGAACTGGTGAAGGTTTTGCCCGACGGACGGTTGTTGTACCAGGACAAAAAAGGGGGCGAAAATGAATGGCGAAAGCACCATACCTCTTCCGTGACCCGCGATTGCTGGTTATATGATCCCAAAACCGGGAAACATCAGCGACTGACGATGAACAAGGGAGAAGACAGAAACCCGGTACTGCAGAAAGGAACTGATACTTTTTATTACCTCAGTGAGATGGGCGGAAGTTTCAACGTTTACAGCAGCTCCCTGAAAAGCGATGTTCCGAAAGCGATAACACAATTCACCAAACATCCGGTGCGTTTTCTTTCCATAGCAGATAATGGCAGGCTCTGTTTCGGTTATGATGGCCACCTGTATACCATGCTGCCCGCGGCTGCACCGCAGCTGGTTAAGGTTTCAATCCACACGGATCTTAAAAAGAATAACGAACAGATCCTGACAGTAAACGGCGGTGCGCGCGAACTTGCAGTTTCCCCCAATGGAAAAGAAGTGGCATTTCTCTTTCGTGGTGATGTTTTTGTAACGTCGGTGGAAGGTGGCGTTACCAAACGCATCACATTCACTCCCGACGCTGAGAAATCCGTCGGGTTCTCCCCCGACGGTAAAAGCCTGTTCTATGCAAGTGAGCGGGGCAACCGCTGGAAAATCTATCAAACAAGGCTTCGCCGCCCGGATGAATCATTCTTCTATGCAGCCACTGTTCTTGAGGAATCCCCGCTGGTTGTAAATGAGCATGACAATTACCAACCACTTATTTCCCCCGACGGCAATCAACTGGCATATATTGAAGACCGGACTACGTTAAAAGTACTGACATTGTCCAGCCGCCAGTCGCGCTCGCTGCTGAATTCAGCACAATTGGCTTCCATGCGGGACAACGACCAGTATGTCGACTGGAGTCCCGACAGCAAATGGTTGTTGTTTGATTATGCGGTACCCGGAAGCGCCTATGGCGAAGTCGGATTGGTATCGCTGGATGGAAAAACAATCCGCAACCTTTCACAAAGTGGTTTTTCGGAAGGCAATGCCCGCTGGATCCTGGGTGGCAAAGCAATCACATGGTTCAGTAACCGCGATGGCATGAATGCAAAAGCCAACAGTGGAGGTTCCCAGACAGATGTATATGCAGCTTTTCTTGACCAGGATGCCTGGGACAGGTTTCGACTCAGTAAGGAAGATGCAGCGCTTCAGAAAGAAACTGACGACAAGGCAAAAGCAGACAGCACCAAAAAATCAACTTCCAGAAAAGACACTCTCCTGAAGTTTGACCTGGAGAACCTCCCCTTCCGCAAATCGCGGCTAACCATTCATAGTGCCAGTCTTTCTGATGCGCTGGTAAGTAAAGATGGCGAAAACCTCTACTATCTCGCAAGATTTGAAAAAGGCTATAATCTCTGGACAACCAATCTCAGAACCAGGGAAACGAAGATACTGGCAACATTAAACAGTGGAAACGGAAGTCTGCAGTGGGATAAGGATCAAAAGAACATATTCCTGAATGCTGATGGAAAACTGATTAAGATCGAGCCGCTGAGCGGCAAACAGGAAAACATCGCCATTAATGGTGAAATGTCAATCGACACCGACCGGGAGCGCCGGTGTATGTTCGAACATGTATGGCGCCGGACCCAGGCCAGCTTTTACACAAGAAGTATGCACGGTGTGGACTGGAACAGTTACCGCAGGGATTATGAAGCTTACCTGCCCCATATCAGCAACAACCAGGAGTTCAGCGAGATGCTTAGCGAGATGCTGGGCGAGCTGAATGTATCGCACAGTGGTTCCAGTTTTGTAAATACCGGTACCGGAACGGATGCTACTGCTTCCCTGGGTATATTTCCCGATCCCGCCTATCCGGGCAATGGCGTAAAAATCGCTGAAATACTGGAGGGTGGTCCGCTGGACAAATCAGATATTTCCATTCAGGCTGGCGACATTCTGCTTGCCATCGACAACGATACGCTTACTGCAGACAGGGATTATGCGGCATTTCTCAACCGGAAAGCCGGCAAATTCACATTGCTGACGGTGCAGCGCGGTACGGCAACAAAGTATTACAGGGTAAAACCCATTACCCAGGGTGAACAGAGTGGCCTGCTTTACAGACGTTGGGTCCGCAGGAATGAAAAAGAGGTGGAGCGGCTCAGTAACGGGGAACTGGGCTATGTACACATTCCGGGTATGAATGATGCTGCCTACCGGGATACCTATGAGGAAATCATGGGCAAGTTTTTTAATCGGAAAGCCATGGTCGTAGATACCCGGAACAATGGCGGAGGGGACCTTGTAGCGGATCTCGCGATGTTCCTGAGCGGCAAGCAGTTTCTGGATTACAGTACAGACACCAGGAGCAATGGTTACGAGCCTTCATTTCGATGGACGAAGCCCAGTATCAGTCTTGCCAATGAATCCAATTACAGTGACGGCCATTGTTATGCCTATTCCTATCAATACCTGCAGATCGGCAAACTGGTCGGTCAACCGGTACCCGGAACCTGTACTTTCGCAGGTTGGGAAGTGCTGCAGGACAACGCCGTGCGTTGGGGGGTACCGCCGTTAGGGGTAAAAACAATGCAGGGTACCTACCTGGAAAATGCCCAGACAGCACCTGATATTGCGGTTTGGAATGATGCAGACCAGCTGGCTGAAGGAAAAGACCAGCAGTTGGAGGTTGCTGTTAAAACTCTGTTAGAGGACCTTAAAAAACAGCCGGATACCAGCAAAAAGTAAGTGTATTCCTATCTTTGGACAAATAAAGAAACGTACATGAAAATACTTGCAACAATGGTTTTGGTGGCAACACTGGCAGGAAGTGCCTTTGCCCAGGGCCCCACTCCCGCTGCCAAGGGTGTTACATATGGTACAACCACCACTGAAGAAGGCGCCGTTCCCGTAACCGAGCTTTCTGCCAAAATGAGCAATGACCAGTTTTCCGGAAAAATCTCCGGAAAAGTAACTGAAGTTTGCCAGGAAAGAGGGTGTTGGATGAAACTGGAGAAGTCAAATGGCGAAGCCATGATGGTCAAGTTCAAGGATTATGGCTTTTTCATGCCGAAAGATATTGTTGGGCACGATGTAGTTTTGGATGGCGAAGCTGTTGTAAAAGAGGTTTCGGTGAAACAGCAAAAACACTATGCACAGGACGCCGGAAAGACCAAGGCTGAGATTGACAAGATCAAGGCACCAAAAAAAGAAACACAGTTTATTGCAAAAGGTGTTCTGGTGTTGTAATTCCTTTGATAAAATTTAAGCCGGCATCAAGCCGGCTTTTTTTGGCCTGCATGAAAGCAAATAATACAAATTTTCGTCCTGCATTGCAGATGCTCATGGCGGTTGCTGCCATTTTTATGTTTTCCTGCAACAATTCGACAACGGGAAAAACCAAAGGCACATACAGTATGCCAGGGGCGACCCCGGATACAGGGAGGAGTGACGCACCGGTCGTTTCTGAGCAGTCCCTGACGGATGGGATTTTTTCAGGATTGCTTCCCTGTGCGGATTGTCCGGGCATAACGGAATATCTTCAATTCAAAACCGGTGGTACATACCATTTGCAACGGAGCTATGCGGAAAGAATGGAGGCCACTTTTGTAAGCCAGGGCACCTTCCGCAGGGAAGGAAATCAGATCACGCTGACAGATAACCGCGGCGATGCCGGCAGGTATATGGTACAAGACAACAGCCTCATTGTTCTTGACCAGGATGGAAAACCTGTAACCGGCGCACTGACTTCAAAATACGTCCTTCATCGTCAGCTACTGGCCAATCCTGAAAAATGGAAAGCACAAGCTGCTAATGGCATCGATTTTATTGCTATGGGTACAGAACCTTTCTGGAATGTATCGCTGAGAGAAGGGCAATGGTTGATCTTTCAGACCCCTGACAAAAGAGATTCCAGCCGCATTCCCGTGCAATTGGAGAAAGCCGGAGGTACCGGCTGGACTTACACCGGCGAGCTTGACGGACAGCTATTCCGGCTGGCTATCTATACTGAATTCAGTTCAGACGGCATGAGTGACCGGATATACCGTTATCGGACAACCTTTGAAACAAATGGAAAAAAATTATCAGGCACAGGTGTCGCGCTAAGGGGAGCTATTTCAGGAAACAGTGCCGGAGGAAGCTGGGTCTTACAGGATATCCTGGAACCGGGAAAAAGTTTACAATCGCTGTTCAGTCAAAAGACCCCCACCCTTCTGATCGATACAATCGCCCGGAAATTATCGGGTTCAACTTCATGCAACAGGTTCAACGGCGCCTGGATGAACGGTTCTGAACTGCCATTTAACGCCGCACAACTTGCAATGACCAGGATGGCTTGTGCTGGAGAAGGTGAAACTGTTTTCCTTGCCGCTTTTAAGAAAGTGAATGGCTTCCGGTGTATAGCCGACGAACTCCTGATGTACCAGGATAATCGCGTGTTGCTGCGATGGAAAAAACTATAATTTTTTATGTTCAGCAGAGCGTTTTGGAAATTATACTGGAAGCTTGCCGGCTGGAAAGTTAAAACTGCATGGCAGGTGCCGAAGGACGCGTGGCCAGGAACACTTCGACAGGCGATTATTGCCGTTGCACCGCACACCAGTGGCTGGGATGTAGTGACGGGCATGGCTGCCCGTGCCGTGATGCCAATACCCAATGCACATTACCTGGCTAAGAAAGAATTATTCGATGGACCATTCGGCTGGTTTTTCAAGGCCAGCGGCGGCGTTCCGGTAGACCGTGGCGCCAGCACCAACCTGGTGGACCAGGTGGTCGAACACTTCAAAACAAACTCCGATTTCGTTCTGGCGCTGTCGCCGGAAGGTACACGGAAAAGGGTGGACCGGTTAAAAACCGGATTCTGGCACATCGCGAAACTAGCCCAGGTTCCCATCGTTTTGGCAGGTCTGGATTTCAAACACAAATTGCTTCATTTTTCCGAACCATTTGTGCCAGGCGACACTCCCGAGCACGATTGGCCGAAAATCATCAGGTTTTTTGCTGCCATGGAGGGGAAACATCCTGAAAATGGATTGGCACATTTACAAAATCAGGCACAGTAGTTGTAAACGAAGCGCTACCTTTGCACAAACATTCACTAAAACAATAACCAATGAAAGTTTCTTACTTAGTCCTTGCTGCTTGCGCAAGCCTTTCCATGGTTTCCTGTGTAAGCTCCAAGAAATTCAAAGCAGAACAGGCGAAAGTCGCTGACCTGACCGGAAAAAATGGCCAATTGACGAACGACCTGAAAGCCTGCGATGATGCTAAAGCAGAAGAAGCAAGAAAAAGGGCGGGCCTCGAGACCGACGTAGCTAACCTGAACAAGCAAATCGATCTGCTTAAAGAAAACAATACTTCAGCGATCAAGCAACTGCAGGATCTTTCCGTTATCAGTTCTCAGCAAGCTGAAAGCATCAAAAAATCCATGGACAATCTGGGTCTGAAAGACGCTTATATCCAGGATCTGCAAACCCAGATGGCTAAAAAAGACAGCCTGAACATGGCTCTCGTAATGAACCTGAAGGGTGCAATTGGTAACCTGGACGACCAGGATATCAATATCAAGGTTGAAAAAGGCGTAGTTTTCGTAGACATTTCCGACAAATTGTTGTTTAACAGCGGTTCCTATTCTATCACTCCCCGCGCCAAAGAAGTACTCGGCAAAGTAGCTACTGTACTGAAAGCGCAACCAGACCTCGAGTTCATGGTAGAAGGCCACACAGACAACAAAGAGCTGAAGGGCAATATCGGACCATTGAAAGACAACTGGGATCTCAGCGTATTCCGTGCAACTGCTGTAGTTAAAATCCTGCAGAAGACTTATGGAATGGATCCCATGAAAATGGCTGCTGCCGGTCGTGGTGAGTACAAACCCATCGCTGACAACACAACCGCAGAGGGTCGTGCTGCCAACCGTCGCACCCGAATCGTGATCCTGCCTCAACTCGACCAGTTCTACAAACTGCTCGAGAAGAAGAGCTAATCACCTAACACTATTAAAAAAACCGCGTCTTTACAGCCGCGGTTTTTTTATGTCGTTTCCGGATTACCTATTTGCCAGTTTCCAATGTCCTGGCGATTTCATCCAGCAAGCCGTTCCGATAAGTGTCGCCCCCAAGCTCCCAGAACATGATTCCACCAAGTTTTTTCGATTTTAAGTAAGTCACTTTCGCCCGCATTGATTGTTTATCGTCATAAGTTGCGAATTCCTTTGTAACTGCACTGTAACTCCAGGGAGCCATGCATTCTTCATCCCAGAAAACCTTGAAACCATTGGCTGTTGAAAACTCGCGGTCAAAGTCCTTATAATTCACCATGCTTTTGAATACGCCCGGCTGATAGAGCCCATTTCCCGTTGCCGGCACATCTTTCCAAACGCGCGCATAAAATGCGGCACCAATCACAATCTTCTCTGAGGGAATGCCCAGAGTGAGTAAATAATCCACACAGCGGTCCGTACCATCTTTCTGCTCACCACTGATGTGTAGCGGCGTGTGATGACCTGTCACCTTGCTATAACCGTTCGTCAGGTCATAAGTCATCAGGTTTACCCGGTCCACTAAAGGCATAACCGCTTTCCAGTTAATGGAGGAGTCCAGTGCCTTGCCAAATCCACCGGCAGCAAAGCTCAGTTCATAACGCCCACCCATGACCGATCTCAGGTTGGCCACGAGTGCGGTAAAATTCTCTACATCTTCGCGCATCCATGGGTGTCCGGGATGACCGGGAATTCCGGGATATTCCCAGTCAAGATCCAGTCCATCTGCACCGTAACGCTCCATAAAACGCTTCACACTTGCAGCAAAAGCGGCTCTGGTAGCGGGTTTTGCAAACTGAGGCGAACATGGCTCACAACCACCCCATCCGCCCAGTGACACCATTACCCGAAGGTTGGCATACTGTTTTTTAAGCGCAATCAGATCCCTGAAATCCTTGTCCTGATTGGGGTAATGAAATGCGATCGTATCTCCATCCAGCCTTGTGAAACTATAGATAATATGCGTGAGTTTATCCAGCGGATATTTTTTGGCCTCCGCTGCATTGCCCATGAAATAGGCAATAACAGCGGTTTTCCGGGAAGGCGAGGGCTGCGCATACAGGTAAGCGGGTAGAATGAATATCAGAAAGGCGATAATATTTTTCATCGTTGAAAAACAGTTTCGTGTGCAAAATTTATAGCAAAGAAAATGATATATGTACAAATTTATTCTACCTTTATAGCACTACGACCGGACCAGATTTACGTTTTACCCTTTTAATCCGTTATTGGTTATTCTCATTGGCTAGCATCCAAGTCCAAACCATTTATTGAACCAACATTATTAATCGTTGATCCTAACGTAAATGAAGCATTTTTACACTTGCAGCATGCGCAAGGTGCTGCCTGTTACTTTCTGTTTCCTGGTTTTGTCGGTAGTCTCTTCTGGTTTAACGGCGCAGGTCACCCTCACCAAATTCCCCAAGGACTATCAGCTTTATCCGCGCGACCTCAATACCAACAAAGCAGTTGTTGATATTACCGGTACGGTAAGCGCTTCCACCAACTATACCCAGATCAGGTTAAAGAAGTACAGGGACGGCAACCTGCAGTCAACAACGAACTACACGTTGTTTTACCTCGGGCCCACAACAACTTTTTCTTTTTCCCCGGAAATCACTGCGGAACTGCACACTTACAAATTTGTGCTTTACGGGTACAAGAACTTTAAGGAAACACAGATTGCCACGGTGAACAACGTTGTTGCAGGCGATGCCTACATTATCCAGGGGCAGTCCAATGCAACTGCAAATCTGCGCGGCACCTACAGCACAGCCAATAATGCTGACGATCCTTCCAACGCACCGAACCGCAACTGGGTTCGCGTATACGGAAACGGCAGTGCTACCAGCAACTATACTCATGGTTGGTTCATCGGTAAAGGAAACTCCTATTATGACCAGGATGGCCAATGCGGCCAGTGGGGCATGCGGATGGCGTCAAACCTTGCCGGATCCAAAAACATTCCTATCGCCCTCTTCAATGGATCGGCACCGGGTCAGGCTATGTGGTTCTTCCAGCGAAACGACGGCAATCACACCGATGCGTCCACCAATTACGGGCGGCTGCTGGCACGAATTCAGGAAGCCGGACTCGCAAATTCCATCAGGGGCATTATCTGGTTCCAGGGAGAATCTGACATAGTCGGGTCGCTCAGTTCCTCTGCGCTCACCACGGATCAATACAAGACTGCTTTCAACAATCTGAAGGCAGACTGGAAAGAGGATTACCCGGGCCTCACCAATTATTATATCTTCCAGATCCGTTTTGGTTGCGGAATGTCTACTGCAGACAATTGCCTCAAAATTCAGGAAGCCCAGCGGCAGCTGGACCTGGATGCAGCGGACGTACAGACATTATCAGTAAGCAATACCAATCAGCTTTTTGACGGTGGCACCATTAACTATTGCCACTACAATTTCTATGACGGCTACAAAAACATGGGCGACTGGGTATCCAAACTGATGCGCAGGGATCTCTACAATGAAAACAGCCTTCCCGCTACCATTAATTCTCCCGAACCGGAATCCACCACTTTCAGTGGGTTCCTCCCCACAGGAGAACCAAACCAGATCAGTATAACGCTCAAGGATCAATCAACCACCTTTTCCCAGAATGGCGATTGTTCCGGCCTGTTTCGCCTGGACGGTGGCAGCTTTACTGTGACCAGCACAGCCATCAGTGGCAGAAACATCCTGGTGAGCTTCAGCCGAAACGCCGGCACAACTACGAATCCCACTCATGTGAGCTATCGTAGCCATGACAATGTTGCCGCACCAGTAATCGTCAATAGTGCGGGTCTCGCATTGATCCATTTTGACAGGCTTGCGCTTCCGGAAACCGCTACACCGCCACCACCACCACCGGCCTGTACAGATATCTATGAACCAAACAATGCATTTACCCAGTACAAGGGCATCACTGGTGACAAGACATACACAGCCAATATAGGCAGCGCAACCGACGAAGATTGGTTCCGCTTCAGGACCTGGGCGCCATGGCACTATATCCGGATAAGCATCTGGGGACTTACCGCCAACTATGACATCTACCTGTATGATGAATTTGGCAACCAGCTAGCCACATCTACCGTATACAACAGTACCTCACGGGTGCTTGTCTACAACGGCGGCGCCGATGACACCTATTACAGGCTGAAGATTGTAAGCAATGATGGCACTTTTGATCCTGACCACTGTTATAGCTTGCGGATAGAGACCAAATCCCAGCCGATCTCCCTCACTTCACCGCCGTATAGTACGAGTCGTGTGAGCAGTCAGGCGGCCAGCAATAACCTGGCAGCTACAACAAACAGTGTCAACGCAAACAGCAGGGAGACCATTGCAGATGAACAGCAACAGTTGCTGATCACAAAACTGGCCACCTATCCGAACCCTGCCAGCCAGATCCTGTTTGTCAGCTATCCGGCTGCACGTAAGGATGACCTGCAATTGAAAGTGTTTGATCTGACAGGCCGTGAATTGCTGCTGCAAAAACAATCTGCAGTGAGCGGCAATAACCTTTTCAGAATTCCTGTAAGTCAGCTGGCACCCGGATCCTACCTGTTGCAGATCAGAAGTGGTGATGGCACAATGACAACCCGCAAATTCCTGGTCGGCGGAAAATAACGGTAACTGATTGCACCTGATAGAAACTAAAGTCCCGCCTGGTGGCGGGACTTTTTACTAGTAAGCGCAGATAGCGTCCTATTCCTCAGATTCGAGTTCCCGGATATTTTCGGATAGCCGGTCGAGATGTACGCCGAACGCTGCCCGGAACAACCATCTGGCCAAAAGATAGCTCACAGGTACCAATACAATGATCGTAACAGGCAGTGCCCAAAAAAAACGTTTTTGTGACATCAGCGCGTCTACTGGCAACCCGGTTGCGACAATACCCCCCAGCAGATAACCACCGGCAACGGAAAAAGGGTATACCAATAGTGCCAGTTTCAATTGCACGCGTCCCCACCGGCTGATTTCACTATGATGCATTTTAAGCGTCTCCAGCAGTGGCGCCTGCGATTCGATCGTCTTATCGATCTGACGGTATAGTTTCCAGGCGCTCCACATCAGCCAGCCGTTAAATAAGGATGTGACAAAAAGTGCGAGTTGTATCTCCCAGAACTGAAAGTATACCATCAGAATTATATACATCAGGGTAATTCCCAAACTCCAGAATAAATTATTACGAAGTGCCTTTTTCAGCTTCAGAAGTGGTTGCTGCGGTTGGGTACGCCTGGTGAAGCCCGGTTGCAGAAGCCTGTCCAGATCATCATCCACCGGTTGCCAGTCGTTCCAGTGCTGTTGATTATTCATGATGGGCAGGTTTTAGAATTTTAGCCAGTTGCTGGCGGATACGATACCATTTTACGCTAAGATGATTGGGGGAGATCCCAAGCATACCGGCGATTTCGGATACACCATAACCATCGAGATGAAGTAGCGCAATGGCCCGGTCAACGTCGGACAGACGCCGCAGTGCATGGTGAAGCGCCTGGATATCTTCCTTTTCGAAAGCTGCCGGAGTTGTAGCAGTCCCTGTTTCAGGAATAACATCCGTAAATACATATGGGACCCGTTTACGCCGGCTGGTGAACACAGTATTCAGACAGACCCTGTAAAGCCAGGTGCTGAACTGCGCATCGCCCCGGAAACTGTTAATGCCTTTCCAGCTCTGCAATAAGATTTCCTGGTAGAGATCTTTTTTTTCTTCCGCATCTGCGGCATAAAAAGACACCACCTTGAAAATAATTCCCTGATTTTCCCGGATAAGCTTCAGAAATGTTTTCTCTTCCAAAAAACTAGCTTGTCAGGTATTGGTAGCAAAAAATCGATTTTTATTACAATATTAACTGGTATGGTCACAGATGATTACCCATCGCCCGCCTATAAATCTAAATAAAAGGGTATAGTAACCGCCAATATCGCCGACTGTTCGCGTTAACTGCCATTTTCCCACTACCTGGTATACCCCTTTCGCAAGTGGGTTAACATGCAACAGGGTAAATTTGAGCTGGCCCATCTTTTCCGGACTGTCATAGGTAGTCATGTAACGATTATATGTTGCCTTATAACCATATGTGACGCCTTTCGAGCCAATAAACATCAGGGAGTCAGACTCCCAATAGCCTTTCATAAAAGCAGCTATATCTCCGCGATTCCAGGCAGCTTCCTGCTCAGCCAGTAATTTCCGGATCTGTTGATCAGCATTTCCCTGGGCCGAAATTGCCAGGCTTATCAGTAAAAAAGAAAATAACGCGAAGTATCTCATGATGATAAATTTGCAGGCTGAGCAAATTATGAAAAAGATATATCATTTAGGTAACTGCGACACCTGCCAGGCAATCCTTACAGAGGTGAATGCGGTGAAATCCGGTGCCGTTCTACAAGAGATCAAAACGGAAAAAATAACGGCGGACCAGCTGGATGAAATGAAGCAAATGGCCGGGAGCTATGAAGCGCTTTTCAGCCGGCGGGCCTTGAAATACAGGGGGCTTGGACTACACGAAAAGAAGTTGTCGGAAAAAGATTACCGCAAATGGATCCTGGAAGAGTACACCTTCCTCAAACGTCCTGTTGCCATCGTAAATGACAAAATTTTTATCGGCAACACCAAAGGCGTTGTGGTCGCATTAAAAGAGGCACTGGCAGCTGCTAAACGCTGAGCCGGTCAGAAACCTCCTGAATCCTGGTTATACAGGCGGATCACAAACAGGCTCAGGTTGCGATAAGGCGGAATATATTCAGCAAAAAGGTCGTGCGTAAACGACGATTTGCTGAACTGGGTTTCCATTTTTGCCCAGAATTCCGGCCAGTGAATGTCTTCATGGCTACCCAGCAGATTATTGACCTCCTGAATCATCGGATCGTTAATAAGCATGGAGCCTACCTGTTTGGTGGCTATAATTTGTGCAGCCGGGCTTTTTGCAGCCACTGTAAGAATATTCTTATAGCCCCCGCAGGATCCGAGTATGGCCAGTTTCATGTACGGCTGAAGGTATTCCAGTGTTGTCGGCAGGTGATAGCTATGCCCGCGGTGAATGATAATACCGGGCCGGATCTTTTGTTCCTGCAGGTATGACAGCAATGCGACCTGTGCACGTTCATCCGAACCATCCTCCGAACTTTTTGGCTGGTTGGCAAATATCCTGATGGGTTGCTGCATGGCAAGTGAACGGATTTCTGTCCATTGATCCTGTTGTACCACTTCCCAGAGTTTTTTGTCTTTAAAGAGACTCATGAAACTCCGGAAAGAAGCTTTACCATCTTCGTCGCCATAAAAAACAACCAGTTGGTTTACCGAAGTATCCCCTTCGCGAAGTGAATCAACAGACAGCGTTTCATAATTGCCCAGTTTGCGGAATATAGCATTGGCCTGTTCCGGATACCTGGCCATCTGGTAAACTTCGCGCAGGATTGTGTATAACCTTGTTCCGTAATAGGATCCCGATGTCTGGCAACGGCGGATATTCTCCTGTAACAGATCCGCGACCAGTTCACCATAAACCGGATCAGGCGCCAGGCCGACAAAGGCATCGGCTACATCCATGGCATCTTCGATACCTGTTTCATAACTGGAATCAACATTGGAAATGAAGTTTTTCAATAGTGACTGCCGTGATGCTGCGGGCATATTGTTCAGGTAATCGCTCAGTACATTATAATGGGAACAGCCTCGAATGAATTTTCTGAACTGATCAAACTGAACAGTATACAGCAGCGAGTCTGAGTGCCCCTCCGGCAACGCTTCCATCATTCGCTTATAAACTCCCAAAAAACTCGATGTATATAATTCGTCCTCATCAGACACAAGCAGGTAATAGAGGTCTATGGTTCTCAGTCGTTGAAGGCTTTTGAATCGCACGGCATCCTTTGCTTCATGCAGTTTATTGATCGGATTGATGAAGAATGCCGTTGCTTTCTGATGTAGCGCATCCCTAAGAGAGGGCTGCATCCCGGCGGGTCCTCCGTTCAGCCTTTTTGTGCGATTTTCCTGAACGGTGTTTACCAGCAACTGATAGTAGCCTGGTACATCATTGGTACGGAGATTGAGAATCTGTTCCCTGGTAAGGTCACCGTCCGCCATTTCAGCTGCCAGCGGGGCCATTTCCATAGCATTGCGGTCACCCTTCAGTAATACCAGCTGGTTTAACACCGGGTGATTCATTCCTGCGATCTTTTCTGTAATTGGGTTGCTGTTGCGGTTCAGGTAGTCTACCATCAGCATGGGTTCATTTTCAGCGATATAGATCAGCACAGTATCCATGTAACGGAAATCCGGAGTTCTTTCGAGAAAGGGAAAAATATTGCCGGTACTCACACCCACCCTTCGCACATCAGCCAATTGCTGCAATGCCTTGCCTTCATCATACTGGCGAAAGATATCCGCCATCAACTGGGTCCTCCTTGCACCAAAATTGGCCGTATACCCGCGAATATCGCGGTGATTGAAAATCGCTTTCGCGAGACGCGGATAAGTATGCAGAATGCTGGGAATATCGTACTGAACAATACGCTCCTGTTCGAGTGATGCCCTTACCAATTGGAGACAGTAACGGGCAGCAGTCAGCGCCATCCTCTTTTCAGCATCGGTTTTTCCGGTAGCGGCATTGAAGTAGGTCTGAAGGGTATCCGTGCCAAATCTTGCAAAATAGGCCAGGGAATCTTTCAGTCCGGGTTCAATGTTCAATTTTTGCAGGTAGGTTGGAAACTGCATTTGCTCCGCATCCAGCAGGAGGTTTGCTTCTGATGCATTTGCCTGTGCTTTAACGGCAACAGGCATAAAATAAAATGCAGCCATCCAGAATAACTTCGGGTATTTCGGCATGCAGTGAAATTGTACCTTTAAGATACGACCATCCTACAACTTAATGTCATAGTGAAAGGGACTATTACTTGCCGGCACAGCTGCATTTCCTGATATGGTTTCCCACTTTTGCCCTCCCTGATAAAATATCTGATAGCTTATAGACAACAGATCATGCCCGGGTACTTTTAGCCGGATGGAGGTTCCGAGTTCCATTGGCTCTTTGGGACCGGGGAATTCATGCAGTTTACGCATTCGTACCAGGGTGTCGTATACCACTTCCGTATGAACATTACTGTTACTGGCTTTCAGGATAGTAATCTTAAGACTTGCCTGAGTGGTTTCCGGATCGCGTAGGCCCCCGGGCGCCGTAAAGACGCGCATCAGGATCTCCTTATCCTGAGGAGAAGGGGAGTCGGCCGGTGGCTCGGCGGATTTGCTGCAACTGCCGGCCAGCAGGCAGGCAAGTCCCAAAAGGAAAAGGTAGAATCTCATCGTGGACAGGTTTAATAGTTCACCTTCCTGACAATATCCGGGCAATAAAACGTTGCATTAAAAAGAATTACAATTCAACCACCTTTTTTAACGATTCATTCACGATGGGCATCGATCTGAAGTATCCGCGCAGTAGGTTTGCGGGCATAAACTTTATTCCATGAAATCATTTTACTTCATCGCAATTCCGCTACTGGCAGCCACATTGTTTGCCGGTGGGAAGATGCTGCAACAATCGAAGCCGCCGGCATCAGGCATTATTAACGTGAACGAACGTACACTCGCCGGAAATTCCCGGGTTTTACCCGTTCATTACAACAAAGCGGAATTGTTCAAAAAACAATACAGCCTGTTTAAAAAGAAAAACGGTGGTGCTATCCCCGTACTGAATTGATTATTGATGTGGCATAACTTCGGTAGAATGGATCAGCGCAATCTTCCATTGATTGCCCACTTTCCTGAAAATGGCTGTCTCCAGCCAATGATAATTTCTGGATTTATCATTTGTCTTAATCACTGATTTAAGATCATAAACAGCATATGCTGTTGCTCCGCTGACCCTTACAGAATGTATGGAGAATTCATCAGCGCGTTGTTGTTTTTTGATGGCCTTTTCCCTGAAATACTCCAGCTCCCGCGCAAGACTCCAGACTTCCCCTTCCTCAACCAACAGGTAATCGTATGTCACGTTCTGCTTGTGACGTACACTATCAAAACTTGCCAAGGTGGCGTAATCGGCTTTCAACAGGTTGACAACAGCCGTTGAATCCTGACGGTATTGTGCCGAAAGAAAATAGCTGGTCAATAAAAAGGCGGGAAGTAGAATTCTCCTCATGTGTGGAGCAAGGTTTATATAACAAATTTACTCCACTATCCGCAGTTTTGCATAATTCAACATGATCTTCTTTTCGCCATTGAGGTCAAAAAGTACAGTTGCAACCGGATTATGCGTGCTCCCCTCCATTTTGCTTACGGTACCGAATCCAAATTTCTGGTGCTCCACCTTTTGTCCCGCCTGCAGGTTGCTGGTGTCGCTGGGAACAAAGTCCTGCGATGGCTTATGCTCTACTACTTTGGGAGCTGATTTCGGCGGCACATAGGCAGGAACAGTGTCTTTACGTTTTGAAGGTGGCGGGCCGTATAGCTTTTCAGCCTGCTCCGATGCCCCGAAGCCACGCATGCGATCAAACGCAGAGCCTTGGGCAAAACTGGTTCCCTGGTTGCGGATTCCGCCTCCGGCAAAGCTTCTGTCGAGATATTGCTGGGGAATTTCTTCTATAAAACGGCTGGGTTCATTCTGAACCAGCTGTCCGAATTTATAACGGCTGTTCGCATACGTGATCCAGAGTTTCGATTTTGCCCGGGTAATCACCACATAAAACAGGCGCCGCTCTTCTTCCAGCTCTTCCCGGGTATTGATGCTCATGGCATTAGGGAAAAGCATTTCTTCCAGACCTGCTGCAAAAACAACTGGAAACTCCAGGCCTTTTGCCGCGTGGATAGTCATTAGTTTCACCGTATCCGCGTTAGGATCTTTTTCATCAGCATCGGTCAACAGCGTGATTTGCTGCAGATAAGCGGAAAGTCCCTTATCACCTACTTCTCCGTCATCGTTACTGGGTGTTTCCGTGAACTCTTTGATACTGTTCAGCAATTCCTGCACGTTTTCATAACGTTGCAACCCTTCTGTTGTCTTATCATTGAAAAGTTCTTTTACGATATTGGTCTGTTTCCCGACATGAAACGCCACTTCATAAGCGTTTTTCAGTTGCAGCATGCTCTGGCATCCTTTGATGAAAACCACAAAGTTTTCTATGGATTCCAGTGTGCCGCCCTTGAAACCAAAACGTGGGGCCTGTTCCAGCACTTCCCACATGGAAATATTGTGGGTATTTGCAAATAGCACGCATTTGTCGATGGTTGTTTTACCAATACCTCTGACGGGGTAATTAATGATCCTTTTCAAAGCCTCCTCATCACGGGTATTGACGACCACGCGGAGATAGGCTACAAAATCCTTGATTTCCTTCCTTGAATAAAAGCTTACACCACCGAACATTGTATAGGCTATTCCCATTCGCCGGAGGCTTTCTTCAAAGGCGCGGCTCTGGGCATTGGTCCGGTAGAGAATGGCGAAATCGCGGTTGGAAAAATGATTCCGCAGTTTTTGTTCCTGGATGGTGTCTGCAACAAACTTACCTTCTTCGTTGTCGGACATCGTACGTACCAGGCGGATCTTTTCTCCTTCGGCATTTTCCGTCCAAAGTTCTTTCGGGATCTGATTCTTGTTATTGGAAATGATCTCGTTGGCTACATTGAGGATATTCTGGGTACTGCGATAGTTCTGTTCCAGTTTGATAACAGTCACATCCTCATAGTCTTTTTGAAACTGCAGGATATTCTGGATGGTCGCCCCTCTGAAGGAGTAGATACTTTGTGCATCATCTCCAACTACACAAACATTCTCGTGGGCGGCTGCGAGCAGCTTGATGACCTCATATTGTGCGGGGTTGGTATCCTGATATTCGTCAATGAGGATGTATTTGAATTTATGCTGAAACTTATGCAGTGATTCCGGGAAGTTCTTCAGCAATTCATACATTTTGATCAGCAGATCGTCAAAGTCCATCGCTCCGTTCTTGAAACAACGCTTGGCATATGCGTCATAGATCTGGGCAATTGCCGGCCGGTTGCTCCGCGCATCTTCCTGCTGAATATAATAATCAACTGCATATTCGGCCGGGTTCACCAGTGCGTTCTTGGCACTGGAGATCCGGTTATAAACAACATTGGGTTTATACAGTTTATCGTCGAGATTCATCTCGTTGATCACTGTTTTCAGAACCCCCTTTGCATCATCGGTATCATAGATGGTAAAACTGTTGGGATAGCCCAGCCGGTGAGCTTCTCCCCTTAGGATACGTGCAAATACACTGTGGAAGGTTCCCACATAAAGGTTTCGAGCATCGGCGTTTCCCAGGATTTTTTCAATCCGTTCCTTCATTTCGCGTGCTGCCTTGTTGGTGAAGGTCAGCGCGAGAATATTAAAAGCATCCACCCGGTGGAAAGCCATCAGGTGCGCAATACGTGTGGTAAGAACTTTTGTTTTGCCGCTTCCTGCGCCAGCCACGATCATGATCGGACCATCCTTGTGCAGTACGGCCTGCTTTTGCCGCTCATTGAGTCCAGATAAATATTCATGCATAAACAATCCCGGTTCTTGAAACGGCAAATATCCCGAAAAATACCGACTATTGCCGTACTGCAGTCAGAAGTCGCATCAAAATCTGCTCTTCCGGCGTGAGGCCGGCTTTACCATCATTTTTTTCAATATTGTCGAGGGAATCAAGATAACCGGACAAAGCATCAGACTCATATTTTTCGATGATTGCCGGATGTACGTAGTATTTCTTACAGACGGTTCTCGTGTTACCAAGAAGGGTGCTTACCTGGTCAAGCGCGTTCAACACATTACTTTTCTTTTCTTTTTGCAATATAGCTTCATCCATGGCACGAAAGGCCCTCAACATGCCCAACGAGCCCGCCCAGGTCCGGAAATCTTTTGCTGAAAAGGGTTCTCCCCCGAATTGCTTGATATAACGGTTAACGGCACCGCTGTCAACGGCACATCGTTCACCCGCTTCATTGTAGTACTGGAACAATTCCCGGCCCGGAATATCCCGGCAGGCTTTTACAATCTTTGCCAGTTGCCTGTTGCGGATAGTTACATCATGAAAGATGCCTTTCTTTCCCTTGAAAGCGAACCGGATGGTATTACCGTTAACGGCTACATGCTGGTCCTTCATGGTACTGAGACCGTAGGAACCGTTGTCTTTTTCATATTGCCCATTACCGATCCGGATATAAGTGCGTTCCATCAGGCTGATCACAGCCGCAATAACTTTATCTTCTGTCTGCTCTTTTTTTGCCAGATCCTTTTCCACTTGCAATCTTAATTGCGGCAGGCATTTTCCGAATTCGAGCAGGTGATGGAATTTAGTTTCCCTTCTCAGATCATTCCATTGCGGATGGTAGCGGTATTGTTTGCGCTTTCGGGCATCGATACCCGTTGCCTGGATATGACCGTTGGGGAGCCAGCAGATCCAGACGTTTTCCCACGCTGGAGGAATAGCAAGCTGCCGGATACGCTGTAAAATATCCTTGTCCCTGATTGCAGCATCCTTGTAACGGTAACTGAAACCTTTGCCGGTACGCTGGCGCCGGATGCCGTCAGTATTGTCTTTAACATATACCAGCTGAATTGCTTTGGCTGCCGCGATGGTGTCGGTATGTAGTTTAGCCCATTTCCGGTGTTGTAACCGAGGCAAGACTTCCATGACAGTATTTTGTTCAGCCTATAAAAACGCGGTGCCAGAAAATTACAGGCGGGCCCCGTCATAGGAAGGGGAAAATATTACGCGTTCATCAGGAACCGCGCTGCGCCCCACCGGTCAGTTTCGTTTGGCGGGAAGCCGCTTTTGTATTGGTCTTTCCCTTTATGTTGGCGGCAAATCCTGATTTCTGGTTAGCTGTACCTTTCTTTTTGTCTTTGGCGTTCTTGTTGTTGTTCAGTAATGACATGGGTTACAATTGTTTGCTAAAAATAGGGTTTTGGCCGTGGTGATGAGCAAAACCCATGTTAAAACCATATAAGATAGGTCGTTAATGCTACTTCCAATTCCGGACCCTATCCGGGTGTTTACTCGGGCCGAAAAATCGTGCAGAACCGGAATATGAATTGAGGTTGAAGTAAAGTCCAGGAAGAAAGAACGGAAGGCAAACCCGCTGGTGACCTTATCAATTAATTGACTTCAAAATCATTTCCCTTAACAAGGTTTTTACATGTTTCCCTTAAAAAAATACTGTTAAAAAATTATGAAAATAATTTTGGAGAAATAGTAGGCGGCTGTTATCTTCACTCCCGTTTACAGAAAAAAAGAAGGTCCACTGTAGACACAGTCGACCTCTAACGATTGCTTGCCATATAAAAAAAAGCTTAGATCTTTTTAGAAGCCCTGCCTTTGAAACCTTTACTGGGAGGGCTTTTTTAAAGTTCAGTTGTTTTTCAGACCTCTACGATTCTTTGCCTCTTTAGCGATTGCTTGCTGTATTTTTTCTTTTTCCCTGAACTCTGATGTAAAAGTATTCCAGGAATTTGCGCCGGTCAAATCATATTTGACCGGTTTTTATTACTCCAAAAGGGGTACTTTTGCGTCTAAAACGTTGCCTAACAAGCGTTTCCGGAAAAAACTCTTATGATGCCCAACAGATCCACCGACGCATTATTTCAATTAATAAAATCTCTTCATAAGGCGGAAAAGCGGCATTTTAAGCTTTACATCAAGCGTAGTTCAGCAAAAGAGGACCTGAAAATTGTAGAACTATTCGATACACTGGACAAGTTGGAGGATTATGATGAGAAGATCCTGCTGAAGAAACTGCCCTCCATCCAGAAACCGCAGCTTAACAATATCAAAACCCACCTTTACAAGCAGTTGCTGGCCAGTCTGCGCGACCTCAAGAGCACAGATACGCTGGAACTGCAACTCTCGGAACAGCTCGATAATGCCCGGATCCTCTATCATAAGGGCCTGAAACACCAGGCACTGAAGATCCTGGAAAGGGCGCGAGAACAGGCAAAGGCCAATGGTAAATTCAATTATTTGGCGCAGGTGATCTCCCTGGAAAAAAAGATCGAAACCCTGCATATTACACGGACCATCCAGGAAAAGACTGAAAAGCTTACCCAGGAAGCATCAGAGATCAGCAGCCATATAGAACGGGTTACCAGGTTATCTAACCTCGCATTGCAGCTTTATGGCTGGTATGTGAAGAACGGCCATGCCCGTAACGAAAAAGATGAAGCCGGTATCCGCCAGTACTTCCGGGAACAACTTCCCGCAGACGCTTTCCAGCTGACAGATTTTTATGAAAAGCTTTACCTCTATCAGAGTTACACCTGGTACGCCTTTATCCGGCAGGATTTCCTCATGTATTACCGTTATGCGCAGAAATGGGTCGACATATTTGATGGCAATGAAGTGATGAAGAAAGTGGAGATCGGACACTACATCAAGGGGATGCACAATCTGTTGAATGCTCATTTCGACCTGCGGAATTTCGGCCCATTCGAAGTCGTACTGAAGCAATTTGAGGAATTCGCTACGACGCCTATAGCTGCACAGCACGACAATTTCCGGATCCATACCGACATCTATATCAACAGTGCGCGCCTGAACTGGCACCTGATGACCGGAATGTTCAAAGAGGGACTTAAACTGGTTGACACCATTGCCGCCAATCTCGAAGAGTACCGGCTTTACGTTGACCCCCACCGCATCGTGGTATTCAATTATAAATTCGCTACGCTCTATTTCGGCAGCGGAGATTACAACACGTGCATCGACTATCTGCAGAAGATCATTTATGATACTTCAGCAGACCTGCGCATTGACCTGCAGTGTTACGCCCGGCTCATGCATATGCTGGCCCACTACGAGCTGGGGAACGACGATATCATAGAATCTTTGATCAAATCGGTGTACCGCTTTATGGCCAAGATGAAAAATCTTACTGTTGTGGAAGAGGAGATGTTCCGGTTTATCCGGCATTCCTTCGGCGTATCCCCCCGCAAGATGAAACCCGAACTGGAAAACTTCCTGCACAAAATCAAGCACCTCGAAAAGAGCCGTTTCGAAACAAGGGCTTTCGCTTATCTTGATATTATATCGTGGGTAGAAAGCAAAGTGTATGAAAAACCAATGAGCCGCGTGATTTACGATAAGTATCAGGCACAGTTGAAAAAACGGTCACGGCAACCTAGTCAACCTTGAATTTCTTCTTCCAGATCCTGATAAAAAACAGCACCAGGAAAACGCCGGTGACAAGGAACCATACGTAGAAAATATAATTACCGAGTGTTGGACGACGGTCAAAGAAAAACCATCCGAAGCCCAGACCGAAAGTGGAATTGATCAACAACCAGAGCGACCCTACCGAAATTGTCAGGATAGTGCGGCTAAGCAGGTCTTTGGCATCCTGTTCCATATTACTCATGCCGCAAATTTACTACTCCATCAGCAGGTTATAGAAATCCGTTGAATCTCCATTGAATACATTAAAGTCCACCCGGGGCCGGATGCCATTTACATTACCGCTTTCACTGTATTGCCAGAAAGCCCAATTGCGGGCAATACGGGGGCGGTCTTTCCGGAGATAATGCGCCACCCAAAGCGGATACTGATCAAACTGGTCTTTCAGGTAACGGTTGTAAAAATCAACATTCGTATAGATGATGGGCTTGACCCCATAATGCGCTTCTACCCGATCGAGAAATGCTTTTACTTCTGTGCGCAGTTTGTCGCCCGATACGCCGTAGCTCTGTTCCACATCGATCACAGGAGGCAGATCTCCCCGTTTCAATTCCACGCGGCGGATGAAATTCTCTGCCTGTTCTGCGCCACTTTTCGGAGCCAGGAAAAAATGGTAAGCGCCACGGGGAAGACCGGCTTCAGCCGATTTTTCCCAGTTCCGGCGAAAACAGGCGTCCATATTCCCTAACCCCTCTGTTGCCTTGATAAATACGAACCCGATCCGGACATCTTCCACCTCCATTTCCTTTACTGCTTCCCAGTTGATGCGATCCTGATATTTCGATACATCGATGCCGTGAATAGAAAATTCGGTTGGAATATCTATGCCGAATGCATCATACCGTACAAAATCCGGAAGGGTGGATTTGTACCACCACCAGGTGCCGAATCCTATAACGGCCAGGATCAGAAGCGACAGCAGCGATTTAGGGCCCGGAACAAGCGAGGTTTTCTTTTTAGGCATCAGGCTCCAAAAATAGAGTAACTTATATTTGCATATGCCTCAAATTTCCGATTCATTCAATCTCCTGCGAAAGCTCACCCTTCGTCGTGCATGGAATGCCGGAAAAGTTCTGGCCAGCTATTACTTCAGCAAATTCACCAGAAAGCCCGTACAATGGGGGTTTCCGATCTCCATAGCAATTGAACCGACCACGTCCTGCAACCTTCGTTGCCCGGAATGCCCGAGCGGTCTCAGAGCCTTTACCCGGCCAACCGGGATGTTGCAGCGCAACTTCTTTCGTGATACCATTGATCAGCTGTACAAAGAACTCATCTATCTGGTATTTTATTTTCAGGGAGAGCCTTATCTCAACCCGGATTTCCTGGAAATGGTAAAATATGCGTCGGCTAAAGGAATATATACTGCTACCTCCACAAATGCCCACTACCTGACAGATACGAATGCGCGAAAAACAGTTGAAAGCGGCCTTGATCGCCTGATCATCTCGATAGATGGAACTACTCAGGAAGTCTATCAGCAATACCGCGTCGGCGGCAAGCTGGAAAAAGTACTGGAAGGCGCCAGAAACATTGTACGGTGGAAAAATGAACTGAAAAGCAATACGCCTTTTGTGGTTTTTCAGTTCCTGGTGGTCAAACCGAATGAGCACCAGATCGAAACTGCCAGGGCACTGGCCAACGAGATCGGAGTGGATGATATCTGGTACAAGACTGCACAGGTTTACGATTATGCCGCTGATCCAAATGGTCTGATCCCGACACTTGACCGGTTCAGCCGGTATCGCCGCGACCAGAAAGGCAATATGCAGCTAAAAAACGGATTGAGCAATCATTGCTGGCGGGCCTGGCATTCACCCGTGATCACCTGGGATGGACTGGTGGTACCATGTTGTTTTGATAAAGACGCCCAACACCGGCTCGGCGACCTGAAAGGGAAACCTTTCAAGGAAATCTGGCAGGAGAAAGCCTACCGCGATTTTCGGGCGGGCGTGCTCGAAAGCCGTGCCAATATCGATATTTGCGCAAACTGCTCTGAGGGTACCAAAGTGTGGGGATGACACAATCCTGCCGATGCATTGGCCATTTTCTGTAATTTTAAAGTTGAACCACTTTCTATGAGCCTCAACACGGACATCAATCAGCCTAAGTTCAGAAATGAACACCAGAAGGCAATGATCAACCTGATCTATTCTTACAACTGGCTGATGGAGAACACACGTCGTTACCTCGACCAGTATGACCTGACAAATCAACAGTTCAACATCCTTCGCATCCTGCGCGGCGCGGGTGAACCATTAAGCACCCTGCAGATCCGACAGCGGATGCTTGACAAGATGAGTGACACTTCACGCATTGTGGACCGTCTGGTCAAAAAAGAACTGGTACAGAAAGTTGTGTGCCCCTCCGACAGGCGGCTGGTGGATGTAACCATATCAGATAAAGGACGAGAGTTGCTCACCATTCTCGACGAACACGAAAGCGAGTGGGAACAACTCTTATTACATATTGACGAAACAGAAGCTTCTCAACTCAACGGGTTGCTGGATAAATTGCGCAACTCGCTGGACTGAAAATAACGAGATGAAGAAAACCGCTTGCACGCTTGCACTGATCTGTACCTTTTTCCACTTCGCATCCGCCCAAATGCAGGATACTATTCCATCGCCTGCCCCCTCAGCAGTTGTCGAAATGGCACCGGCTGAATTCAGGGCCGTCTGGATCGCCACCGTAGACAATATCGACTGGCCCGACCGCGGCACTACTGACCCCGCACAACAGCGGGCACAGTATATCAAATTACTGGATATGCACGTGCGCAACGGTATGAATGCCGTGATCGTGCAGATTCGTCCCGCCGCAGACGCCTTTTACCCTTCTCCCTATGAGCCGTGGAGCGAATGGCTTACCGGCCGCCAGGGCAGACCACCGGCTCCTTATTATGATCCGTTGCAGTTCATGATTGCAGAAGCGCATGCCCGTAAACTGGAATTCCATGCATGGCTGAACCCCTACCGCGCCATCTTCAACCTGAAACAAACCTTACCGGCTGCCGACCATGTTACCCGTGCGAACCCCGAATGGTTCCTGAATTATGGCGACAAAAAATATTTCGACCCGGGAAATAAAGCCGCACAACAGTTTGTGGTAAAAGTGGTGCAGGATATTGTAAAAAGATATGATGTAGATGCCATTCATTTCGATGACTATTTCTATCCCTATCGCATCGCAGGAAAGGAATTCCCTGATGGCAGATCATATATCGCCTACGGAGCCGGAATGACCCGTGCAGACTGGCGCCGGAGTAATGTCGACTCCATTATCGTACAATTATCTCGTGCCATCAAGCAGGAAAAGCCGTGGGTAAAGTTTGGCATCAGCCCCTTTGGCATCTGGAGGAATAAAGACCAGGACTCCCTTGGCAGTAATACCAGGGGTGGACAAACCAACTATGATGATCTTTATGCTGATATCCTGCTTTGGCTGAGGGAAGGCTGGATCGATTATGTGGCGCCCCAGATCTATTTTGAATTCGGACATAAGGCAGCCGACTATGCCACGCTGCTGAAATGGTGGAGCGAGCACAGCTATGGCCGCCATTGCTATATCGGACTCGGAATTTACAAGGCTAATGTAAATGCTGCCTGGAAGGACAAAACGCAGCTCCCCAGGCAGGTCAGGGCAAGCCGCGAAACACCCAACGTGCAGGGGCAAATCTATTTCAGCAGCAAAAGCTTTGTCAACAATCCGAATGGATGGTCCGACAGCCTGAGACTGGACCTTTACCGGCTTCCTGCGCCAATACCGGAAATGCCCTGGCTGCCGAAGCCTCCGGGTACAAAACCAAACAATGCTCCCGGAATTTCAGCAAACTGAAACATAACATCAGCTTTCTCTATACTTCATAGATATTTTTTATCCGCCCCTGCGATGCGCTCCAGGCAATGGATACACGCTGCACATCACGAACATATTCAAAGCAGATCAACTTTGTTGGTGTATTCTTTTTTGACCGAAGAAAGAAACGCTGGAAATTTGCGGCCGCAAGCAATCAAAAAAGGATATGAATATGAAAAATGTAGTACTGTCGCTGGGAGCTGAATTTCCGGCGTTCAACAAGAAGTCTGTAGTGTCTATCGAGAAAGGCAAAGAGTTTTATGACCTGAGCTATGATGAGATCAAAAATGCAGGTAAGTGGCTGGTGATGTTCTGGTGGCCGAAAGATTTCACGTTTGTTTGTCCCACGGAAATTGCCGAATTCAACAAACACTATAATGACTTTGTAGATCGCGATACAGTTTTGGTTGGTGCCTCTACTGACAGCGAGTTCGTTCACCTGGCCTGGAGAAATAATCACGATGATCTCCGCGGACTGCAATTTCCTATGCTGGCGGACACCTCCAAGACGCTTGCAGAGGAACTTGGCATCCTTGAGGAAAGCGAAAAGATCGCTTACCGTGCAACGTTCATCGTAGATCCCCAGGGTATCATCCGTTGGGTTAGCCTTTACGACCTCAATGTTGGCCGCAATGTAAAAGAAGTACTGCGCGTGCTGGATGCCCTGCAGACCGACGAACTGTGCCCCTGTAACTGGCAGAAAGGCGAAGCCACGCTGACCGCCTGATCCACAAAAAAATAATTTTATGCAATTCGGAACAACTCCAACGTCAACAGATAATGCAGTTGCCCTGTTCCGCGACCTCGGCTTGCCCGCGGAAGCAGTGACCAGCAACCTGAGTGCCCTGGCGGCAGTTGACGCAAAATACCTGCGTGATCTGAAGATCAATATCAATAACTCGCTGACCGCAGCAACGTTATCGTCAAAAGAAGCTTATCTGCTGGCTGTCGCCATTATGGTGAATGAAAAAAACAGCCTGCTGCAGGACGCATTCAGCCGGTTGGCCGAAGGCGCAGGAGCAACCGATAAGGAAATCGCAGAGGTGATCAGCTGCGCCAGCCTGATGGCAGCCAACAACGTGTATTACCGGTTCCGGCATTTCATGCATGAAGATTTCTACAACAATGCGCAGGCCGGTATCCGGATGAGTATTATGGTAAATCCTGTTATCGGAAAAGAATTCTTCGAGCTGGTAAGCATTGCCGTCAGTGCCGTGAATGGCTGCGAAATGTGTGTGACCAGCCATGAGAAGAATCTGGTACAGCATGGAACAGACAAACAGCGCATTCATGACGCCGTAAGGCTCGCAGCTGTATTAAGAAGTTTGTCGGTGTTGGTGTAGAACTCATTTACCTTCCAGCCGGTTGACATAATCCAGGGATCCCAGCCTGAAACGCAGCGGGATCCCTGTTCTTTTTTCCAGGGCCCACTCCGACCTGCAGAAAAAGCCCCAGTAAACCATCGACTGATTGGTTGCAACCAGCCTTTCCGGAACAAGCCGCACTACACTAAACTTATCTTGAAGGGTTGAAAAGCTAAGGGATTTTCCACAAACAGGCACTTTTTCCTGCTGTAGCAGGAATTTTTTTTTACCCACGGAATCTCTTATCCATTGGGCATTTACGCTGGAAAACAACAATACTCCCCCTAGCGTTACCATTATTTTAAGAAATCCTTTAGCCCCCATTAGCCCTGATTTAGTAAATTACGGCCTGATTTTTGTGGATTGGGCGACCCGCACTGCTGGCGGGACTGCCATAAACCCTAACAAATGGCATTAAGTCAAAGTTTACAACAGAAGTTACTGCAGAAGCTGTCACCCCAGCAGATTCAACTCATGAAGCTGCTGCAGGTACCAACTGCTAACCTGGAGGAAAGGATAAAGGAGGAGCTCGAAGAAAATCCGGCATTGGAGCAAAGCGACGAAGACAGTGACGATGGCTTCGATGAACCACGGGATGAATTTGAATCAGGAGAAGAGGACTATGAAGCGGAAGGTTCTGAAGAAGATTACGATAAAATAGACATCAGCGAATATGTGCATGATGGAGATGATGAAATTGCCGATTATCGTATGCGTGATGATAATTATCCCGAGCTGGACGACAAACAGGTAATGCCCTTTAAAGTAGAATCCACCCTGCACGACATGCTGGCCGACCAGCTTGGTATGCTCACCCTGGATGAACGCAAAAGAAAGATTGCCGAACAGATCGTTGGCAGCATTGATGATGATGGCTATCTCCGCAGGGAGACAGCATCCATCCAGGACGATCTCGCTTTCCGCCAGAATATCGAAGCCAGCGAAGGGGAAATTGAAGAACTGATCCAGCTGATCCAGCATTTTGATCCTCCGGGCGTTGCTGCACGTGACCTCCAGGAGTGCCTCCTGCTGCAGCTTGACAGAAGACGCAATGAAGGCCACACAGTGCAACAGGCCATTGAAATTCTTACCCGCTATTTCGACGAGTTCACTAAAAAGCATTACGACAAGATCCAGCGCGGACTGAACATCAATGACGAGGAACTGCGCGACATCATTCAGCAGATCATTAAGCTGAATCCCAAACCCGGTGGCAATGTTGGCGAAGTGAACAAAGCCGAAAGCTATGTGATCCCTGACTTCTTCATCTTCAATAATGCCGGTAAGCTGGAACTGACACTCAACAGTAAAAACGCCCCGGATCTCCGCATCAGCGAAGGGTATCGTGACATGCTGAAGGAGTATGATAAAAGCAGCAAAAAAGACAAGCGCCAGAAAGAAGCTGTCCTCTTTATCAAACAGAAAATTGATGCAGCCAAATGGTTCATTGATGCTATAAAGCAGCGGCAGCAAACCCTGATGATGACCATGCAAACCATACTCGACTACCAGCAGGAATTTTTCCTCACCGGTGACGAGACGACCATGCGGCCCATGATCCTGAAGGACATTGCTGAACGCACCGGTCTGGACATCTCGACCGTAAGCCGTGTTGCGAACAGCAAATTCGTGCAGACCGAGTTTGGCACGTACCGGCTGAAATTCTTTTTCAGTGAAAGCCTGAGCACGGAAAGTGGCGAAGAGGTGTCGACCCGGGAGGTAAAAAAGATCCTCAGTGATATGGTAGGCGGTGAAAACAAACGGAAACCGCTCAGCGATGAAAGACTTACAGAGCTATTACAGGAAAAAGGTTATAACATTGCAAGAAGGACCGTTGCGAAATACAGGGAACAATTAAATATTCCCGTTGCCCGCTTGAGAAAGGAATTATGATGACCGACACCGCCATCAGGCCATTCGATAAGATTCTGGGAGAATTCATCTCCATTATTTTTCATCCCCTTTTTATTCCCGGTTACATTACAGCATTCCTGTTGTATGTGCATCCTTTTGCATTTGTCGGTGCCTCGGCAGGTTTCAAAATATTGAAGTTGCTGCAGGTGGTGATCAGCACCTGTTTTTTTCCGGCATTTACTGTTATGCTGCTGAAACAGCTCGGTTTTATCAGCAGTATCCGGCTACCAACCATGCGAGACAGGATAATACCGATCGTGGCTTCCATGGTTTTCTATTTCTGGGTCTTTTATGTTATCCGGAAGCAGGGTGATAATCCGCCTGAACTGACCCAGATGCTATGTGCAGTATTCGTTTCCAGTATTATTGCCTTGACCCTGAACAACTTCATGAAACTGAGCCTTCATGGCATTGCCATGGGCATCCTTGTTACCTTCTTTACCATCATGGCCTGGCAAAGTCTGATTCCGATGGGAATGCCCCTTGCTTTAGCGCTCCTCATCGCTGGGCTCACCGGCACTGCAAGGCTGATGGTACAGGCACATACTGTGAAAGAATTGCTGATCGGTTTCAGCACGGGAATCCTATCCATGCTGATCGGTTATGTCGCAGCAGTTTAGCCACGTAAATACTCAAACCTTTTTGGTGTTGAGAATCCGGGACGAGGTAAGGTATTTCGAAGTCGGGTGATAAATAAACAGGCAGGTACCGTCTTTGATCATGTCAATAACGGCCTGCGACTCCAGCTCCGGTACAGCCGGGCAGCCATAACTCCGACCGCAGAATTTATTGTTTTCCAGGAAATCCGGACCAGTATACCCCGAACCATGAACTACAATATTGCGGCGCAATGCCCGATCATTGAATCCTTTTTCAAGGCCATTAATCCGCAGGGAAAGTCCATGTTCCCCTACATAGGTCTGTCGGGTAACATAAAATCCGAGACTGCTCTGATGGGATTCAGCCCGGTTGGAAAACCGGCGGGCAAATTCACCGCCAGAGTTCCGGCCATGCGCCACATAGGTGCGCATCAGCAGTTCACCATTCATCAGGTCAATTATATATAGCCGTTTATTGCGGGAAGATTGGCTGAAATCGCAGATCGTGAGGATATCTGTCCGTTCCAGCATGCCCTTTTTACGTAGTACACAATAGCCTTTCCACGCCAGTTGAAAGGCTTTTTTCGACAACCCTTCGCCGGAAAGATCCAGGCTGCGGTATATCGAATCACCTTCCAGCGCGAGTTGCCGGTTCCAGATAACGGGATTGCCTTTGGTGTAAACAGGCAGGTTAAAAGCCAGGATTACCAGCAGGGATTTCAAAACAGTTGTCAGCGTCTTCATAGGCCATCTACCTTTCCAGGATGTAACGTTTACTTCCTGAATTTAGTATATCTACGGCTTAAATGCTAACCGTTTTCCATTTGCCCTTCCGGAAAAGATACCAGGCGGCCAGGGAAATCGCCGTTTCGGCTACCGGAATTGCCACAAATACGCCTAGCGGACCCCAGTTCAGGTATTTCGCCAGCAAATAAGCCAAAGGGATCTGGAACAGCCAGAATCCGAAAAGGTTAATCCAGGTTGGCGTTTTTGTGTCACCTGCGCCATTGAATGCATTTGCCATCACCATGCCAATGCCATAGAAAATATAGCCGGCGCTGATAACCCGCAAAGCCTGAACACCAATACTCCTGATAGCCGGGTCACGCGCGAAAAAACCGACTACCCAGTCTGCCGCAACCAGAAAAAACAGCATGACAACCGCCATAAAGATCGTGTTGTACCGTGCCGTGACCATTACAGAACGGGCAGCCCGGTCAGGCTGTTTTGCGCCCAGGTTCTGCCCTACCAGCGTAGCGGCAGCATTGGACATGCCCCAGGCAGGAAGCAGAAAAAAAATCAGGATCCGTATGGCGGTCTGATAACCTGCAGATGCTTCCGCATGCCCGGTTTCCGCAACCAGCCTGGCCAGGAAGATCCAGCTGCAGGAACCGATTATGAATTGCAAAGTACCCGGAGCGGCAATATTGACCAGTGAACGGATCACTTTAAAATCAGGCTTCCAGTCATGCCGCAGGTCTAGTTTGATCTGTGAACGGCCGCCCAGCAAGTGATACAGTTGGTATGCCACCCCGATCCCACGCCCAAGCGTTGTCGCTACTGCCGCACCGAAAAGGCCAAGCGCCGGGAACGGCCCCCAACCCAGGATGAACAGCGGGCAGAAGATGATGTTGCATATATTGGCGATCCAAAGGCTCTTCATCGCCATGGATGCATCACCGGCCCCCCGGAAGATTCCATTGATCAGGAAAAGCAGCATGATCACCAGGCTACCGCCCATCATGAGACGGGTATACGGGGTACCGCGACGGACAGTCTCCGGGTCTGCTCCCATCCACCGGAGAATATCCGGCGCCAGCCACAAACCGATGATACTGATCACCACGGTTATTGCGGCAGACAGCCAAAGTGCCTGCATCGCCGCATGGGCAGCTGCTTTCGCATCCTTTTCACCCACCCGCCTTGCAACCATTGCTGTAGCCGCCATACTGATGCCTATCGCCAGGGAATAGATCAATGACAATACCGATTCGGTAAGGCCGACAGTCTGGATATTATGGCTGCTGTCGGGCAAACGGCCTACAAAATAGAGGTCAACCACAGCAAATACGCTCTCCATTCCCATTTCGAGAATCATGGGAATTGCGAGCATGAATACCGCACGGCGAATACTCCCCTGGGTATAGTCCTGCGCCTCACCGCGCAGCGACGATCTGATTAAATTATAGATACTGCCAACAGTTACGGCAGATGATTCCTTAACAGTCATTTGAAAAAGAAAAAAGGTGAAAAATAAAAAACCCGTTACCCATGAGGATACCGGCAAGGTCCGGGGAGGACGAAAAAACGGAGGCCTGAGCCTACCGCCAGAATTAGAAAATCATATTCCGACAGTTGAGATGGCGAAAATAGATAATATTTAGTACAAACTGGGGTTGCTGTTGATAAAATTTACAAGGGCAGCGGCATTTTTCAGCTTCAGTTTTTTGAGAATGTTATGCCGGTGAACTTCAACAGTTTTCAGAGAAATATCCAATTGCTGGGCGATTTCTTTGGACGAATTGCCAGCCTTGATAAAATGGATGATCTGGATCTCGCGTTCCGTGAGGCTCTGGATATCCGGTCCTTCATTCTCCGCGTCATTCAGCTGGCCTGAAATGATATGCCGGATCTCGTCACAAATGTATTTATTGCCCTTATCCACTTCCAGGATCGCTTTAACCATCTCATCTTTACTGCTGTTCTTGGTCACATAACCCTGTGCCCCTACCTGAAGCATCTTCCGGGCATAGGCAGGTTGCGAATGCATGGAGACACCGATAACCTTGGTTTCAGGTGAAAACCGCCGGATCTGCTCTGTTGCATCGAAACCGCTGATTGGCGACATATTGATATCCATCAGCACGATATGAGGTTGTCGCATTTTGGCCATTTCAATAGCTTCTTCCGGATCGCCGCATTCGGCGATCACCTCAAAGCGCGGATCGCTGCCCAGAATAAAACTCCAGGTTTCCCGGATCAGTTTATGATCATCAACAATCATGATGGATACCTTACTCATGTTACTCTGCTTTTGTTAGGGTCACGGGCAAATCAATAATCAGCTGGCAGCCTTTTCCCGGGGCGGTATTTACCTGAACCTCGCCGTTAAAGATGGCCGCCCGGCTGAGAATATTCGACAAACCTACGCCATCTTTTAGTTTAGCAGTGGTTAAATCGAAACCTATTCCATTATCTGTTATCTCCAACCGGATTATTTTGGGCTGTGGGAAGATAGCAATAATAAGTTGGGTAGCCCTTGCGTGCTTGAGCACATTATTCGCCTGTTCCTGTATGATGCGGAACAGCATCAGTTTTTGCTTGGGGTGTAACAGGAGGTCGAGGTTCGGATCGTATTTAAAACTTATTTCCAGCTGTTTGGTCAGGTGGATATTCTGTACAAGATCATTTACGGAAGAGATCAGTCCCAGGTCACTGACACTCGCCGGCATGAGCGAACGGCTGATTTTTCGGATTTCGTTAATCGCGCTCATAATTGTATCCGAACTCCGGCGGATCATCTGACGTTGAATGGAATTATCATTTTCCGCCACCTCAAGGAACAATTTGGCAGTACTCAGCAACTGGTTGACATTGTCATGCAGTTCTTTCCCGATCTCGGCCCTTTCTGATTCCTGAACGTCCACCACCGCCTGCGCGATCTGTTGCTGTTTGTGAATTTCCTGCTGAAGCAGTTGCTCCTCCATCGTTTTCCGTTCGGTGACATCTTCGCAGGAACCGATCATCCTGATCACTTTACCATGTTGATCGTACAGGCAATAACCCTTGTCAATCACCTGAGCATAAGTGCCATCAGCTTTCAGGAAGCGGTATTCAGCCGTGAACAACCCCTTCTTCCCTCCTGAAGTATATTGGGTAATATTCGCCAGTACGCGTTCCCGGTCGTCAGGGTGTATTTTGTTTTCCCAGTTCATGGAGGAGCCTGGATAAAACTCAGACGGATAACCGAAAAGTGTTTTAAATCCCTCGCCCCAGAAAGACACTTGCTGTTCCGCATCCCAGTCCCAGATCGCTTCATTGGCGGCCCTTGTAGCCAGCAGGTACCGTTCATTGCTGATCCGGAGCCTTTCTGCTGCCTGCCTGTTTTCCATGATCATGGTGAATGTATGAAGGGCGCGGGTGATAATCCATTTTTCATCAGGAAGTGGTGCACGCGCCTGCTTGAAATACAGGCTCAGGATACCGAGTACCTCACTTGAACTGCTGATGATGGGAATTGACCAGGTTGCCTTGATGCCCATGGCTGCTGCAGACATCCTGGTATCTTCGGCAAGGTCACTGGATGCCATATCATGTATTTCGACGGGCTGCCGTTGAATCATGGCCCTGCCACAGGTAGTCAGCGCAGGATCAAGGGGCGTAGTGTTAATCCAGTCTTTGAAACCGGGAGGCATACTGGGCGCAGCCAGGAAAACAGACTCCCTGCCATTGTGTTTTACGAGACAGATGGCACCCAGCATATGCCGGCAAAGCTCTTCCAGCCGGCGCAAAAGATGATCTGCAATATCCGCCAGGTCCGCCTCTGACCCGGCATGCATTTCAAGCACTTCTTTTTCAATCTGCAACAGGCTTTCCTGGTGTTTTTTATCCGTCGCATCTTTGAAATAGATAAAGAGGCCGTCTTCATATGGGAATGCACTCACGTCAAACCACCGGTGGAGCGATTCAACATACTGCTCGTAGCGTATCGTACGATTTTCTGTGACCGCTTTATTTAGGTAGTAGAAGCTGTCGGATGTGGTCGCATCAGGAAATAGTTCCCAGGCGCTTTCACCCACTCGCAGCCCGTTGACCTGGTGTAGCATGTCCTGCGCCACATTATTGAACATGGTAATCCGGAAATCGGGACCAAGGGCGATAAATCCGTCAGTAATGCTATGCAGCATACTGGTGATCTTATCGCTGTATTGCTTCAGTGTGTTTTCAATTTCAATATATTCGGTGATATCGCGCAGGCTGAGCAGTATCCCCCTGATATTTGGATCATTGAGTTTACTCTGCCCTTTCATTTCCATCCAGCACCATCGCCCGTTGGAGTGCAGTACCCGCAGGGGTAACACGAGTTCATGTACAGGATCGGCAGCCAGTTTCCTGATGGCGTTATTGAATGACTTCTTTTCTTCGGGATGAATGATCGTGCGGCAGAACTCCCCCAACAGATCTGCTTCCTTGTAGCCCAGGTTGGCTTCAAGGCTTGGGGTGGCATAGGTCAGTCTTCCGCTGGAATCCACCAGGAAAACAATGTCGAGCGAGTTACGAAAGAGTGTGCGGAACCATTCCTCGCTTTGGCGCAGCTGCACATCATGCCGGTTTTTCTCCACCACACTGCTGATGGAAGATGCGAAAGTGATGAGCGAGTTGCGGACGTTCATGCTCCAGCGCTTCTCTTCCTGTTTGTGTCCGCAACCAATAATACCCCAGCTGCCATCTGGTGTTGAGATAGGTGCCACCAGCAGGGATTTATATCCTACGGATGACATCCATTGTTTACGGCGCGTATTATTTTCGGTGCTGATATGGTATTCGGCCACCTGACCAGTCAGCAGGGCAGCGGCGCCTTCACACAGCACTGATTTCTCCTGCGGGGTAAGCACTTTGTTTCTGCACCAGATATGGAACTGGTGCGCATGCGCACCATCTTCACTGAAATAAAACAGACTTTCGACCTGCATAGCATCGCCCATTACGGGGAAGGACTGGTCCAGCACCTGCTCCATCGGAATTTCGCGTAACAGTAACCGTGAGGCATGGGCCAGTGCCGATGAGAGTCGGTCCTTTTCTACCAGTAACTGTTCTGAACGCTTCCTTTCCGAGATATCTCTTGAATTGGTCTGGATATACATCACCTCGCCATGATCCATGATCGGTTTGGCAACAGACTCCAGCCACACCCAGGAGCCATCCTTATGCCTGAAGCGGTATTGGGTAGAAGGCGATTCAATGCCCAGGAGGATCAGCTGAAGGGTGTCACGAAGCGAAATGGCAGAATCATCAGGGTGAAAGTACTCGTAAGGCGAGCGGTTAACGAGTTCTTCCGGCTCGTACCCCAACAGGCTTTTTGAGGCCGGAGAAACATACACATAATCGCCGTTGGGGCGGTGAAGGCAGATCATGTCGCGGGCATATTCCGACAGGAAGCGGAATCGCGCTTCACTTTTTGCCAGCTCCTGCTGCGAGATCTTCTGATGCGTAATGTCTCTTGCGGTAACGTGGATACCAACCGGTACACCCTCCTTAACGATCAGGCGCGAGCTGATCTCAACTGCGATTCTTTTACCACTGCGGGAGATGAATTCTGATTCGTATATCGTCGTATTGGTATGCCGTTCCGCTTTCAGCCTTCCCTGTTTGATCGCTTCGCCCAGTTTTTCAGGGGCAAAGAAGAGGTGGGAGGAGCGTCCAAGCATTTCTTCTTCATTATATTCCAGTAAGGCTTCAGCCATCCTGTTCATGGAGATGATATTGCTGTTCAGCTCCACGATGTAAATAATATCATTGGCATTCTCAAACAGATCGCGGTATTGCTGCTCACTTTCCCGGAGACTGTTCTCCAGCTTCCGCTGGCTGGTAATATCCGTGATGATGATGAGCATACCGACGATCTCGCTGTCCGGGGATAATACCGGTGTAAAGCGGCAGGCAAACCATTGCATGGTTCCCGGTAACTGGTATTCTACCTGGCCATTCTGTTTTCCGTTGAAACAATCCTCCACTCCACCCAGCAGGAGGTCTGCCAATGGCGTGAAATAATTCCGGATGGTGATGCGGATATCCTTACCGAGAAATGCTGATGGCTGCACATATAATTTCGAAGGATCACGCACCCAGAAGTTCAGGCAGTTGCCATGACGGTCAAGTTCGAATACGATATCATGAAAGGACGCGACGATCAGTTCGAGTTCCTTTAGCCGGCCTTCCACCCTGTCTTTTTCTGATGCAGGAAAACCGTACCATTGGTATTGACCTTCCTCCGGGATCACTGTCCAGTATACAGGGAGCAGGCTTTCTTCCCGGATCCTGACAGAAGCGCGAAAACAGACGGGTTCCCTGAACCGGGTTGCGATCCTCAATGCTTTGCTGGCATTGGAATCAAGATGAACCAATGAATCGATGGGAGTCTTCCGTGATGAGGGATCATGACCGGATAGCTGGATGAGTGTATCAGAGCATTGCAATACGAGCGAACTTTCATCCGATACAAAACGGTAAGGGATGTGCTGGTCTTTCTTGATAGCAGACTGGCTCGTGGCGATCATTGCTCAATATAATCAAAGTTTTGCGGTTTATCGAGCGCCTCCGGCAAATGGAAAAGCCGCCCGGTGGCGGCTTTGGTTATTTCGAAAGGAGTGATGAATTACTGGTTTTTCGTAATGTTCTGCATCCAGGTGTTCAGTTGCGGGCAACTATTGAAATCACTATCAATCTGGAGATAAAATGTCGGGATTTTGCTGTTGAACCACTTTTCCACTGCCTCGGCCTGCTTGATATCCAGGGCCCGTTCAGCAATCTTGTTATAGTCGTCCTTCAGGTTTTCGCGGTGAGGTTCAGTACGGCTTTTCAGGTAAATGATCCTTACCGATTTTTTTCCCCGTTCGTCAGTAAAGGCCCGGGGGGCGGAAAATTCGCCCGGTTTCAGATCTTTCAGGCCAAGCACCAGGTCTTTGTCCAGCTGATCGATCGTACAAGTTGAACCATTGCCACATTGCCGCATACCACCGGTGAATTTAGCTTCGTCGGCATCACTGTACCGGGATACTGCCTCCCCGAAAGTCAGTGTTCCGCTCGTCAGGCGGCTCCGGACGGAATCCAGCTTGGCGATCACTTCATTGGTTTCGGTATCAGTAATCTGGGGGATTTTCAGGATATGCCGCACGGTAGCATCATCTCCGGCACGGCTGACCATCTGAATAATGTGGTAACCGAATTTTGATTTGAATACCGGTGAAACCTGCCCCTCCTTCAGCCGGAAGGCATTGGCGATAAATGCAGGGTCCCAGGCTTTTTCCGTACGGTTAATATTGTACATGCCGCCTGTCTGTTTACTGCCGGGGTCATCTGTATAGAGGCTTGCCAGGGTCTCAAATTTCTTCGAACCGCTTTCTACCTGTTTTTTGAAATCGTTTAGCTCTTCAATAGCCAGTAATTCAAGGTCACGGCTCGCTTTCGGATAAGCGACGATCTCCCCTACCTCGATCTCCATCTCGTAAAAAGGCAGTTTGTCCACGGGGATCTTTTCAAAATAATCCTTCACTTCCGTTGGGGTTATTTTGACCGTAGAGACGATTTTCTTACGCATTTCCTCTGCCTGCTTGCGTTCTTTAAAGGAGGTACGGAAATCTTCCTTGATCTGGTATACTGTACGGCCGGCAATCTGCTCCAGGGCATCTTTGCTGCCATACATCTGGATGAAGCCCCTGATCTGGTTGTCAAGAAGTGCTTCTATCTCTTCCTCGCTGATGGGAATGGAATCCTTTTCAGACTGCAGCACCAGGGCTTTCTGGGCCAGGGCAGCTTCCATCACGTCACAGGAAGTCGGTACGCGTACCTGTCCCTGGTTTTGTTGCTGTTGCCGTTGCGCGTCAAGTATAGCGTTATTGATATCAGACTGCAGGATGATCTTATCCCCCACCACGCCAATGATTTTATCGGCAACCACTTTGTGAACGGAACCTGTGGCAGCAACGGCGGCAGTATCTGTACTGGTTTTTGCCGTAGTATCCTGCGCAGTTGCGGAGGAGGCATTCAGGCAGAAGGCAGTCATGGTCAGCAATGCCGAAGCCAGGGAGTAAATGGATAAAAATCGCTTCATATTGGGGTTATCGCAGGCACCAAATTAAAACAGGAGACGCGCTCCTGTTTCTATTGATGATGGTTTTAACAAAAAGATAGACCTGTTACCGATCAGAGGGTTCTCTTCACTTCTTCTTCCTCGATGGCCACGATGGTGTCACCCACCTGGATATCGGCGAAATTCTTGATCGTGAGACCGCACTCATAGTTGTTGTTCACTTCCTTCACATCGTCTTTAAAACGCTTCAGGCTGCCCAGTTCAGCAAAAGCACCTTCTGTACGGGGGTAGATGAGTACGCCATCGCGGAAGAGACGGATCTTGCTGTCGCGCTTGATCTTGCCTTCTGTAACGAAACATCCCGCAACGGTAGCCTTGTCAAACTTGTACACTTCACGGATCTCCACGGTAGCCACTTCTTTTTCCTGAACTTTCGGCTCAAGCATGCCCTCCATCGCGCTACGGATCTCTTCGATAGCGTTATAGATGATGCTATAAGTCTTGATCTGTACGCCTTCGTTTTCGGCAATCCGGGCGGCCTGGTTGGATGCCCTTACGTTAAAGCCGATCACAATGGCATCGGAAGCTGTGGCCAGAAGCACGTCACTTTCAGTGATGGCACCCACGGCTTTATGCACAACGCTTACCGCGATCTCCTGGGTACTTTGCTTGATCAGGGAGTCGGACAACGCTTCTACGGAACCGTCCACGTCACCCTTGATGATCAGGTTAAGCTGTTTGAAGTTGCCCAGCGCCAGACGGCGGCCAATTTCATCCAGCGTGATGTGTTTCTTCGTACGGATACCCTGTTCGCGGAGGATCTGAGCCCTGCGGCCGGCGACTTCTTTCGCTTCGCTTTCATCCTCAAATACGCGGAAGGTTTCACCTGCCTGCGGTGCACCGCTGAGACCCAGGATCAGTACCGGGGTGGATGGTGGTGCATCATCAAGTCGTTTGTTCCGTTCGTTGAACATCGCTTTCACCCGGCCATAGAACTGACCGGATACCACCAGGTCACCCTGTTGGAGTGTTCCGTTCTGAACCAGCACAGTGGTCACATAGCCGCGTCCCTTGTCGAGGGTCGCTTCAATGATCGAGCCATTGGCTTCGCGGTCGGGATTAGCTTTCAGGTCAAGCAATTCAGCTTCCAGGAGGATCTTTTCCAGGAGCAGGTCAACATTGAGGCCTTTTTTGGCACTCAGTTCCTGGCTTTGGAATTTACCACCCCACTCTTCCACCAGGATATTCATCTGGGAGAGTTGCTCGTATATTTTCTGCGGGTTCGCCCCGTCTTTATCAATTTTGTTGATGGCAAAGATCATGGGAACACCGGCAGCCTGTGCGTGGCTGATGGCTTCCTTGGTCTGTGGCATCACGGCATCGTCAGCCGCGATCACGATCACCGCGATATCGGTTATTTTGGCACCACGGGCACGCATCGCCGTAAACGCTTCGTGACCAGGAGTATCGAGGAAGGTGATTTTCTTTTCGTTCGGAAGGTCCACCGTGTAAGCACCGATGTGCTGGGTGATACCACCGGCCTCACCGGCAACTACGTTGGCACTCCGGATATAATCGAGCAAAGATGTTTTACCATGGTCAACGTGACCCATGATGGTTACGATCGGAGACCTTGGTTTCAGGTCTTCCGGACTATCCACCACTTCTTCGTCTTCCATGTCTTCCATATCGTCGATGCCGATGAATTCAACATTAAATCCGAATTCACTGGCAACCAGTTCGATTACTTCCGCATCAAGGCGCTGGTTGATGGACACCATCATACCCAGGTTCATACACTTCGAGATAACATCGGCATAGCCTACATCCATCAGGCTGGCGAGTTCGCTTACGCTGATGAATTCAGTTACCTGCAGTGTAGTATCCTGCATTTCGTTGCCTTCCTGTTCTGCCATACCCTGGCGCTTCTCGCGAAGGCGACGGGATTTCACGCTGCGGCCTTTTCCGCTGCCACCGGCCATCTTGGCCTGTGTCTGCCGGATCTTTTCCTGGATCTCTTTCTGATCAATCTCCTTGACCTCACGCGGTGCGGGACGGCCTCCACCACGGTTAGGTCCGCGGTTAGGTCCATGACCGCCACCCTGCTGACCACCGGGGCGCTGGAAGCGGTTGCCACCACCCTGGCCCTGTTGGCCGGGACCGCGGAAACCACCCTGCTGACCCTGCTGTCCCGGGCCGCGGAAACCACCCTGTTGGTGACCACTAGCCTGCTGGCGGGTGATATTCTCACCCTTCTTGTCTATCGGAATGCGTTTCCGCTGGCGCTTCGTGTCAGCAGCGCCTGCACCCTGGCCCTGACCCTGTTGTGCCGTTGCACCGGGCTTGGGACGTGTATCGCTATCAACCGGCAGCTGGATTTTACCCATGATTTTCGGGCCGGTAAGGCGTTCTGCCTGGATATTTTCAACAACGGGCGCTGAAGGCTCTTCCGGAGCGGCCGGCGGAGCCGGTGCCTCCGCTGCAACGACAGGTGGCGGAGCGGGCGCTTCGACCGGCGGAGGCGGGGGTGTTTCAGCCTTTTCAGCCTTTTCGGGCTGAACCTCGGGCGCAACCGGTTCTTCCACTTTTTTGAATGTCTTTTTCGGACGTGTAGAAGAGTCGATTGCCGAGAGGTCAATCTTATCTATGATTTTCGGGCCGGTCGGTAAAACTGGCTCCACTTTTTTGATTTCAACAGGCGCCGGTTCTTCCTTCGGAGCAGGAGCTTCTGGTTTGGGAACCTCTGCCACTACCGGTGGTTCAGGTGCCTTTTCAATAACGGGTTCGGGCTCAGGTGCGGGCGCCTCCACAGGTTCGGGGCGCGGCGCTTCAACTACAACAGGCTTTTCTTCTTTAGCCGTCTCTACCTTTTTCACTTCCTTCCGGAACAGCACTTCTTCGTCTTCGCGTTTCTTCTTTTCCTGTGAACCTTTAGGCAGGTCAATCTGATCGCTTTTGATCTTCGCCACCTTGTCTCCCTGAAACTCACGCTGGAGGGCATTGTACATGTCCTCCGTGAGCTTCGACGTGGGCTTCAGATCCTCACGATCAAAACCTTTGCTTGCCAAAAAGTCCACCAGCGTATCCTTGCCGATGTTGAACTCCTTGGCGGCTGCCATTAATCTGGGTGTTGTTGTTTCTGCCATTTAATTTTTCTGAGTAAACAGATATTATTCTTTTTCAAACTCGGCCTTCACCACGCGCTTCACTTCTTCGATGGTTTCACGCTCGAGATCAGTTCTTCTCTCTAATTCGTCAACTGTAAGGTCCAAAACGCTGCGTGCAGTATCACAACCAATACGTTTCAGCTCATCAATGATCCATGTATCGATCTCGTCGCTGAATTCGTCGAGGTCGATATCATACTCTTCGGCTTCACCTTCATTGTCGCGGAATACATCGATCGTCAGATCGGTTAATTCCTGGGCCAGTTTGATATTGACCCCTTTACGGCCGATGGCAAGGCTAACCTGGTCGGGTTTAAGGAATACGTTGACGTGGCGCTTCTCAGTATCCAGTTCCATACTGGTGATCTTGGCGGGAGTAAGCGAACGCTGGATCAGCAATTGCTGGTTGTTGGTCCAGTTGATCACGTCGATGTTTTCATTCTTCAGCTCGCGTACGATACCGTGAATCCGGCTGCCCTTCATTCCAACGCAGGCACCAACGGGATCGATCCGGTCATCATAAGATTCAACAGCAACTTTGGCACGCTCACCGGGTTCGCGAACGATTTTTTTGATCACGATCAGACCGTCGAAGATCTCAGGTACTTCAATTTCAAGCAATTTAGCCAAGAAAGACGGACTGGTGCGAGATAAAATGATCACAGGGGAATTATTTTTTAACTCCACCTTCTTCACCACGGCGCGGATGGTCTCTCCTTTCTTGAAATAGTCCTGGGGAATCTGCTCGCTTTTCGGGAGGATCAGCTCATTGCCTTCCTCATCCAGCAGGAGGATTTCCTTTTTCCAGACCTGGTAAACTTCAGCGTTGGTGATTTCTCCCACACGGTCGCCGTATTTCTTCACCAGTACGTTCTTTTTCAGGTCGCTGATCCGGCTGGCAAGTGTCTGCTTGGCTGCCAGGATCGCCCTGCGGCCAAAATCAAGGATCTCAACTTCTTCATACAGCTCTTCACCCACTTCATAATCAGGCTCGATCTTCCTGGCTTCACTGTAGGCAATCTCCGCAAGCGGATCTTCAACAGCGCCATCTTCCACGATGGTCCGCCTGCGCACGATCTCGAGGTCACCTTTTTCCGCATTCACGATAACGTCGAAGTTGTCGTCGGCGCCATATTTTTTCCGGAGCAGGGTCTTGAACACATCCTCCACCACTTTCATCATCGTGGGGCGGTCAATGTTCTCCGCCTCTTTGAAATCCTGGAATGCTTCGATCAGATTGATACTTGCCATTGTAGAACTATTTAGAAAACTACCTGAATTTTAGTCTGTTTGATATTATCAAATAATAAAGAGTGATTTACCACTTCCTTCTTTTTGTTTTTGCCCCTGGTTTCTTCCAGAACGATACCATCCTCCGTGATTTCCTGGAGCAGGCCCGATAGTTTCGCGCCGTCATGGAGGGTCACCTCGGCCATCCTGCCCTGGTTTTTCTTGTACTGGCGCCACATTTTCAATGGCTCATCCAGCCCCGGCGAGGAAACTTCAAGAGAAAAATCCCCCTCCGGAAACCAGCCGGCTTCTTCGATCTTTTTGTAAAGGGCACGGTTATAGTAGGCACACCGGGCGATGCTCACCCCATTATCAGCGTCCAGGAACACTTTGATGTTGTTGGTTGGCTTCACACGGAGTTCCACCAGGAAATATTCCGGCTCCTCTTTCAGCAATTCCTCCAGGAACTGGCTGACTTCCTTAATCAGTGTCTCGTTTGTCATGGAAATAGAAGAAGGGAACGCTTCCGTTCCCTTCCGTTGATTCTTTAACCGACGCAAATGTACGGTATAGAAAGATTGCTTCCAAATTCTTTCCCCCCGGTATGAATGCCTGGTGCCATCAGGCAAACAGGCTGTTAAAATCGCCTGGTTTTCACCGAAAAGTCGCCGACAGTTCGGTAGACCGGGTACCGCGAACGTATCTTTGCATGGCTATGTTGAAAACCTTTCTTCTTGTTTTGCTGGCCTATATCGCCTACCGCTTCATTTTTGGTTTCGTTGTTCCCGTAACGAAGGCCACCCGGAATGTTCGCCGCCAGTTCAAAGCAGCCCAGGAACAGATGGAGGAACAAATGCGGGCGCAACAGGGTTACCAACCCGGGGAAACCCAGGTAAACGCCAATGGTTCCGCCAATCAGCAGGGTTCCGCCAGGGAAATAAAAAAAGACTATATCGATTTTGAAGAAATCAGGGACTAAAACCCTTTCAGCCCCGTCACTTCACTGGTCAGGTGTATACCATGAAGGCCGGCAGCCCTTGCTCCTTCCACATTCGGCAGCGTATCATCAATAAATACTGTTTCTTCCGCCAGCAAACCTGCATCTTCCAGGAGATCTGTATAAGATTGCGGATAGGGCTTCCGCCTTCCGAATACATGCGAATAATAGGCTTTTTCAAAGTAACTGTCGAACGGACGCCCCGGAAATTCATTATTGAATGTCACCTGGAAGGCATCGTGGTGGAAAGCATTGGTATTACTATAGAGGAATATGCGGTAGCGATCCGATAATTTCTCCAGCCAGCTGACTCTTTCTGCAGGAAAATCCAGCAACATGGCGTTCCATGCCGCAACGATTTCCGCATCTGAACGGGTCAGGCCGGTTTCTTTCCGGAAATGCCTGAGAAAACTTTCCTTGTCCAGTTTCCCGGTTTCCAGCTCCTCGAAAAGCGGTGATGCCTTAAACTGGGAAAAATGGCTGTTAAAGTCAGGCAGGCCGATCGCTGTAAAAGCAGCTTCCGTTCTGGGAAAGCTGAGGTTCAGCAGTACGCCGCCGAGGTCGAGTATTACATTCTTGATCAAAACTGTAAGATTATCATTCAAATATAAGCAACCGCGGATTTGGGTACTATTGGAGGGTTACCTTCACCCACTTTCGGGAATTAAGGAAGAGCATTGCGCTGACGGTATTTCGGTCGTGGGACGCAATTTCAGCTGTTCTTTATTTCAGGAGGTGAGCCCATTATTTTGCCTTATGAGCCCATTATTATGGCCAATGAGCCTATTATTCGGGCAATTTGAGCCTATTGGTTTTTCCGGCCCGGCCCGTGCCCGGTATTGCTGATCAACCGGAAATGCTCTTTTCCAAAATGGAGGCAATTTTCAGAATCGCCTGAAACCCTTATCCACAAAGGGATTATTAGTATCCGGGGCGAGTTACCGCTCATTCCCTGGTCTCGACCGTGTCTTCGTCACCGAAGCTTCTATTGCGGGGAACTATTATTTGGAGGTCATTTTCAAAACACCGTCTGCCGTTTGTCTGCCGTTTTTCTGCCGTTTGTCTGCCGCTATTCGAAGTACCAACCTTGCACCTTCCCTGCTTCAACCATTATCCGACGAAGGGTTCATTTACCTTTCGGCACAGGCAGTTCGCGGATCGCCACTCTTCTGAAATCCACCGGCTGCCCTTCACTCTGAAGTGCAATGAAGCCGCTGTGTAACAACTGGCCGTCCTTCTTGATTGCCGGATCGTAATTATGCACCACCCCGCCACCAATCTGTGGTTTATAATACCGCAACACAGTATCCCCATTTATGATATGCGTGATCATGGAATCGCCCAGTACAATGGCTTCGGCATGCACCCACTCATTTAACTTGTAAGTTTTGGCGGAGGACGTGATACAATGGCGGGGGTCAATTTTTCCCTCGTATACTACATCTGTCCCCGGCGAACACATACACCCGGTCGGCCTTGGCGCTCCGTCGTCAAGCCCGGCAAGGAACTGTAATTCCACGGAAATCGGCCAGTCCTGGTCAACTTTCATGGTCCGCGGATCCTGAGAATGCATCATCACGCCACTGTTGCGGATAGCATATTCTGGTGCGGATTTAAGAAACTCACCGGTAATGCGGTAATCCACTTTAAGATGATAGTAGGAATAGGGTGTTTTATAGTACAGGTGCCCGAACTGATCGTTAAAGTCCCCATACTGGTCATAACGCACTTTGATCATCCCGTCTTCCACACGAAAGGTGTTCCCGAAATTAACTCCGGCCGGATGATGATTGATCTTGACGATCCAGTCCCTGATGTCCTTACCGTTAAATAATTCAATCCACGGATTGGCATCGGGTTTCAGATGCGGGGCAAATGAGCAGGCTGAAACGATCAGCACCAGTGCCCAGCGGGGCGTCAGATTAAAAGCCACAGTCGTCGGTTTAGTCAATAAAAAATGCCGCAACAAAGTAGGCTTTGTTGACGGCATTCCCATTTATCCGACACCTATTTTTTCTTCAGGGTGTTAATTACACAGATCTCATTGATGGAGGGCGTGCCATTAGTTCTGATGACCCTGAAGCGAAGTTTTCCGGTCGCGTAGCTGCGCGGCAGGCGGATCACCTTGCAGTCACCCATTGGCTGGTCGCCGAGAAAGATTGTTTCCCATCCGCCGTTAACTTCAATATCGACTGCATATTCCTGTATTCGCGGAACGCGGATATTGGAAAACCCATCGGGCAGATCTCTGAAATCCTGGTATTCGAATATGCTGATCTTATTAAAGGTCTCCGAAGGATCCAGGTTCATCACCAACGACGCAGTACTATCCGTCGCTGCTGCTTCCCAGCGGCTGTCAAGTTTTCCGTCATTGATGGCGCCCGCCTCAAATGGGCGTTTTTCTCCTTTTCCGCTACTGCTGGCCGTTACCGGCTGGTTGAAAGAAATAAATCTTCCGTTTTTAGGAAGCGGTTTTTTCAGCGCAAGACCAAGTCTCTTACCAAGCTCAATGACAGCGTTGGCTTCATATTCCCTTATCCTGCCGGAAGCATCCGGTGGCACATTTACCACGAGACTGTTGTCATTGTCGGTACACCAGTAAAACAGTTCTTCCAGCTCATCCTGGTCGCGCACGGGCTGCTGAACGGATTTCTGAAACCAGTTCCAGCGCTTGCTGAGGCAGATCGTGTGCTCAAATGGCATATAGTACGATTTGCCCTGGTGCAGGTATTGCTTCTTGTCGAATTTTGTAATGAGCTTGGGATCCCAAAGCCGGAAGTCGCTGGGAAAATACTGGAAGAAATATTTATTGTCTTCCGTCATATTGGAGGGAACGGTAAAGTGCCGTTGTCCCTCTTCATTAACAATCGTATGGTTCACACTGACCGCACAGGCGGGATTGTATTTTTTAACGAGCTTGTATACCTGGTCAACGCCCCAGTCGCCGGGCTTTCTGTCCCAACCGCCATCCAGCCAAAGCTCACAAATGGTACCATAGTTGGTGAACAGCTCGGTCAGCTGGTTCAGCATATAATTGATATACTGCTGTGGGTCCTTCTCCTTATAGGAAGGCTCATGCCGGTCCCACAGGGAATAATAAATGGCGAACTGAAGACCATACTTTTTGCAGGCTTCGGAAACCGCTTTCACCACATCTGTCTTAACGGGAGCCGACCCCACATCATAGGTAGTGTATTTACTGTCCCAGAGGCAGAAGCCATCATGGTGTTTGGTGATCAGTAAGACATACCGGAAACCTGCGTCCCTTGCTGTGCGTACCCACTGATCCGGATCAAGGTGGGTGGGATTGTACTTTTCAACCGGAGTGGTGCCATCAGACCATTCATCATCAGTAAACGTATTGAGGCCAAAGTGCATAAACATGCCATAGCCTCTTTTGATCATTGCGGCCTGTGCCGCATTGGGTTTGGTACCGGGCTCCTGAATTTGTGTAAATCCTTTTGTAGCGATCAGGGCAAACAACGCCATGATCCATAGTCGTTTATTCATATCAGATAATTCATTTTTATTTCAGATAAAATACTTCCTCCATGGTTGTCCATGTTTCATTTTTCAAAGCGGCTTCGGGAAGCGGCTGCTGCAGGGGCGCAGTTTCTTTCCACCATAATTGGGTGGTGCTGTCTGCCGCCATTTTCATCATATCGGCTTTAAAATCTTTACCGGTATATTCAAAATAACTGAAGAGATAATACTGCCCACCAATCTCCTTCTGGTAAATCGAATAATTGCGGATATTACAATCTTGAATTTTGCTGACCACTCCAGGCCAGATACTATCGTGCAGCACTTTATACTTACCGATCTTATCAGCCTTTATACCCGTGACCATTCCATACCGGACTGCCGTCACTTCTGCATTCCTGCAGGAAGACGACAAGATGGACAGACAGCACACCAGCAATAATATTTTTTCAGACAATGAAGCAAATCGCATGTACTGGAATTAAGGTATTAACGGAAGATTTTCAGCAGAGCCATCCAGCTCGAGCCGGATCACATAGGGTAACCGGTCCGTCCGGTCAGGAAGTGGCACAGCTATTCCGGCACCATTTACTCCGATAGTCAACGAACCACCACCAATAATGGAAGCATTTTTTACCGCCCGGCCAGGAATTGGCTTCAGGACCAATGAAGCCGTATCGGTTTTCAAAACAAAAAGAAATATGGTATTGCCTTTTCTTGTTGTTGCATACACCTCATTGGGTTCATAAGGACCGCCGAGGGTATTGTATACCGCTTCCCCGTTTTGTTTCAGCCAGGCTCCGATCTCGCGAAGTCTTGTCGCCTGCCTTGCCTCCACCCGGCCGTCTGGCATGGGACCGATATTCAGCAACAGGTTGCCGTTGCCGCCTACCGTTTGCGCAATGATGGACAGGCATTGGTTCAGTGATTTCATTGGATCGTTTGGTTTCCAGGCCCATTGTTTGCAGATGGTAAAACTGCTTTCCCAGGGTGTTTCCATATTAAGCTTCCCCACTATTTGTTCCGGCGTGTCGTAATCGCCCACCATTCTAGACAGGTCAATCTTTTCATTTGACATTCCTGCCATTACCTTACCCAGCCTGTTGTTGGTGATCACATCCGGCTTGAGTTTTTTAAGATAGGCATACATGTCGCGCCCCATCGCTTCCGTCCAGGGTGACTCCCACGCGCCATCAAACCACAACATGTAGGGATCGTATTGCGTGATCAGTTCTTTCAACTGATTTTTCATGAACAGCACATACCGGCTCATATCCGAGTTGGTATCCGGTGCTTTCTGGGAAGGGCTGTGCATCGGGTAATCGGGATGATACCAATCGAGCACGGAATAATAAATACAGAATTTGAGTCCCCTTTTCCGGCAGGCTTTCGCCAGTGCACCGACAATATCCTTTTTGTAAGGAGTATTCTTGATATTGTAGGAAGTGAATGCCGTTGGCCAGAGGCAGAAACCATCATGGTGCCTTGCTGTTATGGTAAGGTATTTCATTCCAGCAGATGCAGCGAGTGCGGCTATGGCATCAGCATCAAAAAGAACCGGATCGAACTCTTTATAGAGTGAATCATATTCAGCAGCCGGAACCTGGTCCCCGCGGGACCATCCAATTTCAGTACCGCGCAGGCTTACCGGCCCCCAGTGAATGAACATACCGAACTTCCTGTTCTGAAAGTCCCTGATAACAGCAGCAGGCGTTTTTTCCTGTGCTGCGGCGGAAAGAGCCAGCAGGGCAAGGACACCCACCACTAAATGCTGCTTAATTCTGTTGATCATATACAAAAATGAATTATTGAAATATCCAGTACAATACTGCCATGATTGCGAGCAGTAAAAACGACAGGAATTTATAGTTACCCGGCCCGGGCCATCCCTTTGCTGAAAGCGGTTCGCGAAATGATTTCCAGTATAAGGTTTCGCTGTCTGCAGTATGCTGAACAGGAAAAACAAATGATAACACTACCTGGATCAGTACACAGGTGATGAAAAGGTAAAAAGCCATGATCATAAAGGAGATTTTAGCCAATGCCGTTTCAGGCGCCAGTTTACCGATAGCAAAGACCAGTGCACCCAGTGCAGAACCAATCCACAAGGTACAGGCAGCGGCTTTCCCGGAAGCTTTCTTCCAGAATATACCTAACAGGAACACACAGGTGATGGGCGGTGCGATATGGGCGATAACATCATTGATTCCTGCAAACAAGCTTTCATACCGGTTGAGCAAAGGAAGCAATGCGATTGACAGCAGCAATGCAATTCCGGCTGTCCAGCGGCCGACTTTCACCAATTGCTTTTCAGGTGTATCGGGCCGAAACCTTTTATATAGATCATAGCTGCCGAGCGTTGCAATTGAATTCAATGCTCCGGCGATCTGGCTCATGAGCCCGGACAGCAATGCGGCCACCAGGATCCCTACCAGTCCGGGTGGCAACAGCTGCGTGATCATCAACGTATAGATGCCTTTGGAATTCAGCTGTGTTGTTCCATCTGGTGCCAACTGTTGCAAACTGCTCAGGTCGAGCGCATGCGTCTTATACAACGCAAAGGCACAAAGTCCCGGAAGAACAAAAATGAAAACCGGTAATATTTTAATAAACCCGCAGAACAGTGCGCCTACCCGTGCATGATTTTCATCCTTCGCCCCGAGTGTCCGCTGAACGATCGTCTGATCGGCACACCAATACCAGATGCCCAGCACCGGGTACCCGAGAAAAACTGCCACCCATGACATCCCACCGGGATCACCCGCAGGCCGCAGCATATCGATCTTGTCCAGCGCCTGGTGGGCGGCAAGAGTAGATTTCATTTGCTCCCAACCGCCCACCTTGTTCCAGCAGAAACAGGTGATAATGATCGCCCCGCCGATCAATACAATGCTTTGGATCGATTCGGTGACCACCACTGCCTTCAACCCGCCAATGATGGTATACGCACCGGTCAGCAGGGCAATCACAATGATCGCCGTATACATATTGATGCCAAATAACGTTTCGAGCACAATACCGCCGGCCACAAAGGAAAAAGCAATATGGATGATGATGGCGGATATGATCGAAATGAAAGCCAGCCAGTCGCGGCAGGCACGGTTGTATCGTTTTTCCAGGAAGTCCGGCAAAGTGGAAATGCCGGAACGGATATAGAAGGGAACAAAGAAAAGTGCGAGCAGGATGAGTGTAAAAGCTGCCATCCATTCAAAATTGCCGTTCAGCAATCCGGTATCGAAACCACTCTGGGCAAGGCTGACAAGGTGAAGGCAGGAAATATTGGTGGCGAATAAAGCCAGGCCGATCATAGGCCAGCGCAGGCTCCTGCCGGCAAGGAAGTAGCCTCCTGGCTCACCCTGACTGCCGGCGGCTTTTTTGTTCAGTCCGGCAAAGAGGCCGACGGCTACGATGGCGACAATATAGCCAACGGCGATCCAGGTATCAAGACGTCCGATCATAAGGGTAACAGATCACAACTGCTGCCCGCTTCCTGAGGGGTGCGATAAACACCATGCTCAATGTTAACGGGATGCACAAAATATTGTTTGAGATGGGGAATATGTTCAAGGAACAGTGCTTCATGCCCCATCACGATATGATTCGCCAATACAAGGTGTTGGTGCAACTGGCCCATATCGCCAACATGGGGTACAACAGGAACACCAAATTTCCGGCAAAGCAAACTGACCAGCAGGAATTCGCTTACACCCCCCACGCGCACGGCGTCGACCTGGATAAATCCTGCACAACCGGTCTGGAGGTAGTTCTTGAATATTATGCTATTGGGCACATGCTCCCCCAGCGCCAGCTTAAAGGGTTTGATGGAGTCAGCCAGCACCTCGTGCGCAAGAATATCGTCAGGGTGAGTAGGCTCTTCGATCCAATAGGGATTCATGTCGCGAAGGCGATTACACATCCTGATCGCCTGCGGAAGGCTCCATTGCTGATTAGCGTCCAGCATCACTTTTATGGTATTGCCGGCAGCTTCCCGCACGAGCATGGCGCGGCGAACGTCACGGTCTTCATCAGGAGAGCCCACCTTAAGCTTCAAGGCACGAAAGCCCTTGTCTACTGCAATGCGGCAGTTCCGCACCACTTCCTCATCTGAATAGTTGAACCAGCCTACTGAAGTATCATAGGCAGTGTACCCTTCACGGAGAATGGCTTGCCGGTTTTCGCGTTGTGCCTGTTCCCGCTGCAACATTGCCAGTGCATCGGAAGGAGTAAGAACCTCATCGAGATACGAAAAATCCAACAGGTTGATAATAGCTTCGGGTGAAAGGTCAACCAGCAGCTTCCACAGGGGAACGCCGCGTTTCTTTGCCCAGAGATCAAAACAGGCATTGGTTACTGAAGCGAGTGCGAGGTGTACCACACCTTTGTGCGGGCCCAGCCAGCGGAATTGCTGTGCATTGGCGAAACACCTGAACGTTGTTCCGAAATCCGCCATGATCTCTTCAATGTCTTTCCCCACCAGTTGTTCGGCGTAGAACTGAATGGCTTTGCAGACCAGCTCATTGCCTTCTCCCAGGGTGAATGCGAGGCCTGTTCCGCTGATGCCGCTATCATCCATAAGCCTGGTGACGGCATAAGCATATTGCGGGTTCTTATGTACAGCATCACTGCCTGCACCATTCAGTAAGGGAAATCTTCTGTCTTCAGTTGCTGTTCTAAGAATCATTTCAGGTTTGATAGTTGCTTTTAGTTGGTAAAACGATAACCCAGCTCTGCGCCTCCGCTTACGGGGAGGATACAGCCGGTGATGAACCGGGCAGCATCACTCAGGAGGAAAGTAGCCGCATCAGCGATCACATCTCCATCTGGCATTTTTCCGAGCGGGTGAAGTTTGTCGAGGTATTCCCGGATAGCAGGCGAATTTTCCTGTTCCAGGCTCCAGGCACGCAGCATCGGGGTATTTACTGCAGCAGGTGCGATGGCATTTACGCGGATGCCAAATGCTGCGTAATCCAGGGCCATGGCTTTGGTCAGCGCATTGACGGCTCCTTTGGTGGCTACATAAGCAGCATGGTTATGCTGCCCGATCTCCCCTACCAGCGAGCTGGTATGTAGTATACAACCCCTTGAAACTTTCAGCAGGTTTATACCATATTTCGTTGTCCAGAAAATTGCCTTCAGGTTGACGGACATTAACTTATCCCATTCGGTTTCAGTCGTTTCATGAAGTGCCAGGGATGGATGAGCAAGACCGGCATTATTATGTATTGCATCCAGCCTTTCATACCGTTTTTCAATAGCCGAAAACAGCTCCTTCACAGATTGCTCACTGGTCAGGTCTGTTACAAAGTAACTGTGGTAATCGCCTTCAAGCTCCGCCAGCTTTTCCTGTCCGCCGGCACTGATATCGGCAATGATTACATGGGCGCCGGCCCGGGCATAGGCTTTGGCGCATTCCCAACCGATGCCATCAGCCCCGCCCGTGAGCAGGATAACTTTTTGTGAGAGAATGGTTGAAGGGGGCATATTGGTCATATTACAAAAATCGGCAAATAATGGGAGGAGGCCATTCTTAGACAAGGATGGCCTCCCATCCATCTTAACCAAACTAACAAGGGTTGTTTGCGAATTGACTACTAGTACCCCTTGGCAGCCTGGGCATCCTTCAGCAGCGGGTTGCGGTCAACCGCTGCCTGGGGATAAGGCAATAGTTTATATTTCTCTACCCATTTTCTTTCCTGTACAAGCTGGTTATTGATATTGTGCAGGTCATGCATATTGTTGAGCAGGTTCCAGCGGCGCATATCATCATACCTGAATCCTTCTTCTGCCAGTTCAATACGACGTTCGTTACGAATTACTTCACGAAGGGCATCCTTTCCCAGGCTGGCATCTACAGCGGGCATACCCACACGGTCACGAATATCATTCAGCGCGGCAAAAACATCGCTGTCCGGGCCCACTGCTTCATTCTGGGCCTCGGCAAATGTGAGCAACACTTCAGCATAACGGATCAGCTGAAAGTTCTGGGGAGAAGTCCAGGCCACTACATAATTCGGATCCACCAGTTTACGGAAATTGTAGCCGGTTTTGGTAACATCCTGGTCCCAATATCCCACAGTACTTATTTTTCCATAATTCCATGGGTTACCGGGAAACAATATGGAAGCATAGAGGCGGGTATCACGGTTTTTGAATTCGTTGTAATAAGCCGGGTTTGGATCTCCGCTGTTGAAATTGGCAGCACGGGTATCTGCAGATGGCGGTGTAAAGGGCGTTCCGTCAACTTCCCAATAAGCGTCTACCAGGTCTTGCGTGGGTTCAATTGAACTCCAGCCGCCCAGGTAGGCAGGTGGATTCAACAACTGAAGGCCGTTGGAATAATAATATTCGTCGTTGAGGATATACCCGGCATCAAGGATTACTTCAGGATTATTCTCGTTTGCTGCCCAGAATTGTTTTTCATAACTGCGGAGACCTTTGTAGAATCTGGTTTTCGCCGCGTCGTCAGCAAAATTTACGAATCCGGAATAGTCGTCATTCATATCCTCGGCGGTAAGGGCATCAATCCGGAACAATTTGAATTGATTACTCTCCATGATCAGCTTTGCTGTAGCAGCTGCGTCCGACCAGTCGCCGTGGTACAAATGTGCACGAGCTTTCAATGCCAGCGCTGCCCACCTGGTTACCCGGCCTACTTCGGTACCAGCCCCACCGGGATACGATTCGGGCAGATCGGTACTTGATTCACCCAGCTCAGTAGTAATAAAGCTGAAGAGCTCTTCCTGAGATTTTGGAGAAATATCCAGTGTCGACGGATCGGGTGCTGTTTCGGTAACCAGCGGCATGGCTCCGAAATATTGTGACATGAGAAAATAACGGTATGCCCTCAACGCACGCGCCTCTGCTATGTAACGCTTTTTCAGATCCTCATCCATCGACACTTTACCGATATTGGTCAGAAAGTTATTACAACGGGTGATAACGGTAAAATCGTAACCCATATCAATCGTTGCTGCATTAATATTTCCTGCTGACACCGCTGTCGCATTGCTCTCCCAGGGATATTGGCAATAGGCATTGTCTGCAAAACCATCATTGTACCATGCATTATATGAAGTGCCATCCACAAAATTATAACAGGCATTCAGCGCGAGACGGGCTTCCTTTTCGGTGGTCCAGAAAGTTTCCTGTGACACTTCTCCCTGGGGCAATTTATCCAGCTTGTCTTTCGAACAACCAGCCACCAGGAGTGCAATCAGGCCAGCTCCAGCTATATGTTTTAAGTGTTTCATTTTTTTATCGTTTAATTGCTTAAAAAGTAACATTCAATCCGGCAGAGAAAGTCTTTAGCTGCGGATAGGTTGCCCGCTGTGATGCCATCTCGGGATCGAAATCCTTCATGCGTTTTTCTGCACGGATCGTAAAGAGGTTATTGGAAGACAGGTAGAACCGGATCCTTTGCATCTTCAGCTTTTTTATCACGCTTGAAGGAAGGCTATAGCCAAGTGATAACACTTTAATGCGGAAATAATCCCCGTCGTACAACCAAAAACTGTTGTTCACTTGATTCTGAGTATTGTCAGCAGACATCAGCAGACGCGGATAGGCCGCATTGGGATCGGGATTTTCTTTGGTCCAGCGATGCAGGTTATATTCCCGTACACCGGCTCCGTTAAAGAAAGCCCAGGAAGCTTCAAGCGGCAGGTATAGGGAAACGCCGCTAACGCCTTGCCCCATGATATTCAGGTCAAATCCTTTATAGCCAGCAGATAAATTGATTCCATAGTTGAAATACGGAACATCATTTCCCACAATTACGCGGTCATCGCCATTGATGATGTTGTCCTTATTCTGATCAACAAATTTGATATCACCGGCCTTGGTCGAAGAGCTTTGTGAAGCATGATTCGCGACTTCTTCATCACTCACAAACAAACCATCCGCCTGGTACATATAGAATGAGCCGATAGCTTGTCCCTGCCGATAGACGTAGTAGTCACCGGTAACCTGGTTGTCTTGCCCGGCCAGGTAAGTGATACTGTTCCAGATCTTCGACAGGTTACCGCTGATGCTGTAAGTGAAGTCTCCAATATGGTTGTTGTGACCCAACGACAATTCAATCCCTTTATTTTCCACAATGCCGGCATTGTTTGGTTGGGTGTTACCAGGCACCCCCCATTCAAAAGGAATAGGCATTTGAAGCAGGATGTCGTTGGTAGTTTTCTTGAATGCGTCTACCTGAACTGTTAGTTTGTTATGGAACAGATTCGCATCCAGTCCAAGGTTGGTCATATCTACTTTCTCCCAGGTCAGGTTTGGGTTGGCAAGCCTGGTCTGGTAAATACCTGTCAGGAATGCATTGTCAAGAATCCCCACCGTTCCGGTTGACATACCATCATAGAAATCGTAGTTACCTACGTTGTTCACGTTACCGAGTTTACCCCAGGAGCCACGGAGCTTCAGCTCGTCCACCCAGCTTACATTGAAGAAATCCTCTTTGGAAATCCGCCAGGCTGCAGATAGGGAAGGAAAATTCCCCCAACGGTGCCCTGGCGCAAACTTGGAAGAGGCGTCAAACCGGATATTCGCCTCCAGAAAATATTTCTCTGCGAAATTGTAGTTGAAGCGGCCAAAATAGCTTTGGAAAGCATTCTGCTGAATATCGCCATTGTTGCCGAGGTCAGATGCTGCGATACCAGGAGAACCGGCATTAATGGCATTGAGCTCGTTATTGATGAAATCACGGCGGAAAGCACCAAGTGTGCGATAATTATAGTTTTCATAGGACGCACCCCCCATGAGCCTGAAACCATGATCTTTCAGCTGGTAATCATAGGTCGCAAAAAATTGCGCCAGTAGGGTGGACTGCTTTACCCAGGCTTCGTCCAACCGATTTGGAAATCGCCTGGTTGATTCAATAGGTTCTTTGGTCAGCCAGTTTATCAAAGGCTGCATTTCACTAACGAATGTACTCGTTCTTGAACCATAGGCATTATAGGAAAACATACCGTCAAGGCTGAGCCCTTTAACTGGTCGCAGGTTGGCATTGAGTGAACCGATAAAGCGATCCGTTTCATAGGACTGCCTGCCGCCCTCTGCAATAGAACGCAACGGGTTATTTCCGCCATTACCGGCATTTACGGTACCACCAGTCATGGTACCCCAACTTCCATCGCTTTGTTTGTTGACAGTAGCAGGAACCATCCTGGCCAGCGAGGTAAGACTAAAACTTCCTCCTTCGTTGTTAAATCCGTCACGGATATAAGAGAGGTTAGTTCCTATTTTGAATATTTCACTGATCTGGGATTCTGTATTAGCACGCAGGGAGTACCTTGTCAGATCCTTACCCGGAATCAGCGAGCCTTGCTTCATCACACTGGCGCCCATATAATAGCGGGTTTTCCCGCCACCCATTACACTAAGGTCGGTCTGCCATATAGGTGCTGATTTCTTCAGGGTTGCCGCATACCAGTCTGTATTCGGATAAAGATCAGGATCAGATCCGTCACGGAATTTTTGAATCTGTTCATCTGTATACACTGGCGATCTGCCCGCATTGGTATAGGCTTCATTCATGAGGGTGGCATAGTCTGGTGAACCAAGTACATCCGGAAGCACCACAGCTTTCTGCGAACCATAATATGCATTCAGATCCACCTGCATCTTACCCTCCTTACCTTTCTTGGTAGTAACAAGTACAACGCCAAATGCTGCCCGTGAACCATAGATCGCAGATGCGGCAGCATCTTTGAGAATGGACATAGACTCAATATCCGCAGGATTAATGCGTGCGAAATCACCGGAAGAAACCGGAACACCATCAATAACATAAAAAGGTTCGGATGTACCCAGATTACCCCGACCACGGATATTGATGCTGCCCATATCATTACCCACGTCACCGGGACGGGCAATTACGGTAACGCCTGGCACCTGGCCCTGGAGAGATTTGGTTAGCGAGTTAATGGGCCGGTTGGTGAGGTTACTCACCTTTACTGTATTCACTGCACCGGAAAGATTTACTTTTTTCTGTGATCCGTAACCCACCACGACCACCTCGTCCATCTTGCCATCTCCGGCTTTCAATACAATTGAAATGTGTGTTGTGCCGGATACTGAAACCTGTTGCGTAACATAACCAACCGAAGAGATCTCCAAAACATCGCCATCAGATGCTGCAATACTAAAATCGCCTTTGATATCGGCAGAAACCGAAACTTTAGTGCTACGGTTTTTGATGGTTGCCGGCAATGGCTCGCCATTAGCAGTCGCTACATGCCCACTTCGGGCTGTCCTTGTCTTTACTTCCTGAGCCAGCAGTTGCAAACAGGAGAGTATTACAAAGAGCGCTAAACCAAGTTTTCTCATAATATTTTTTGATTAGAATTCATGGTAAAGCTATTGTTAAGGCTATGGGGGGACTAACGGTGGTTTGACCACTACTGACGATATATTAGCATTCGGATATTTAACGCAAACGATTGTGTAACAGTACTTATGTATTTGAAACATATAACAACAAAGCATTTACAGCACTTTTATCCATAATTTGGCCATTCAGATGATAAGCCCGAATCAGCTAATATGAAGCCAGTATTTGCCAGGATACCGGAGGACCTAAGCCGCGAAGCATTTGCACTTCGCGAGATAGACCTGCCATACTTTTCAACGGAATTCCATTTCCACAAGGAATGCCAGCTGGTATATGTAGTGGAAAGTGACGGCCGACGGATCATAGGCGATAGTGTGGAGAGCTTTTACAGTGATGAACTGATCCTGCTGGGGCCGGATATTCCACACGTCTGGCACAATGACAAACAGTATTTTGAAACCGGTGGACTGGAAAAACATGCACGATCAATCGCCTTGTTTTTTGATCCGGAAAAGCTGCTCGGCGCGCTCGCCCCGCTGACACCGCTGAAACACCTCGAATTAACGCTGCAACAAGCTCGCCGCGGCATGAAATTCAAAGGCACCGCAAAAGAGAGATTACGCGATCTCCTGTTCAATATGGCAGCATTAAAAGAGCTGGAACGCCTGAGCTGCCTGATCGCTATCCTGCACACCATCAGCCATACGCCTGATTATGAGCTGCTGGCAAGTGAAGGCTATATCAACACCTATCAGTCCACCGACAATGACCGCATCCACAAAGTATTCAAATATGTATTCGATAATTTCAGCCGTGAAATTGCACTCGATGAAGTATGCTCCCTGGTAAACATGAACAAACAAGCCTTCTGCCGTTACTTCAAAAGCCGCACCCAAAAAACATTCGTGCATTTCGTCAATGAAGTAAGGATCAGCCAGGCATGCAAACTGTTATCGGAAGGCGAACAGCCCATTGCCAGCCTCGCTTACGACTGCGGCTTTAACAGCCTTTCAAACTTCAACAGGATCTTCAGGGAATCACGAGGCGTTACGCCAAGAGAATACAAAAAATCACTGTCTGCCTAAAACAAAAAAGCCCCGGTGCGCAAACACCGGGGCTATGAACAGCTCAAATCTATTTTTTCGACAGTCTATTTTTCCCACTGTACTGAAACCCCTTTTGCCGATTTCGAATCACCGCCAATAAAAATGACAAACGCTCCCGCTTCCCAGTCATATTTCAATTCGTTGTTGTAGAACTTCAGGTCTTGTGTGGTCAGGGTAAAACTCACCTTTTGAGAGGCCCCCGGAGCCAAACTGATCTTTTTAAATCCTTTCAGCTCTTTCAACGGCCTGGTATTGCTGGCCACCACATCCCGCAGGTAAAGCTGAACCACTTCTTCTCCCACCACTTTACCGGTATTGGTCACCGTTACTGTTGCCGTCAGTGTCTGATCACCGCGAAGTGACTTACTGCTCAGTTCAACCTCGCCATAGGTAAAATTGCTATAGCTCAGGCCATAACCAAAGGGATACAGGGGTTCATTGGAAACATCCAGGTAATTGGACCTGAATTTCTGAAACCCTTCGCCTTCCAGCGGCCGGCCGGTATTCCTGTGGGCATAGTAAATGGGTATCTGACCCTCATTGCGCGGAAACGAAGTAGTGAGCTTACCGGATGGATTGGCATCACCGAAAAGCAGGTCAGCAATTGCCGGAGCCGCTTCCGAACCACCGAACCATACATTGAGAATAGCATCTGCGTTGGGCTCCAGTTCGGTAAGCACGAGCGGGCGGCCGGTAAACAATACCACTACCACAGGCTTGCCTGTTTTTTTCAGGGCACGCAACAAGGCCAGCTGGCTTTCAGGAATGCCGATCAGCGAACGACTGGAAGACTCGCCGGTCATTTCCGCAGTCTCTCCCAGGGCAGCAATCACCACATCCGCCTGTGCCGCAGCTTTCACAGCTTCGTCGATCATCACGGCAGCGGAACGGGTATCTCTTTCCATCTTCTTTCCGAAAATGCTGACCCTTGCTTCATAAGCAGAATCTTCAGAAATATTCGCCCCCTTTGCATATAGCAAGCCTGCACTGCCAGCCGCACTTTGCAAAGCGGTATACAGCGATACAGGAGGGTGCGCATAATCGGCGCTCACTGCCCAGGTACCAACCAGGTTCTCACGGCTGTTGGCCAGTGGGCCCACCAGGGCGATCCGTCCCTTTTTCGCCAGTGGCAACACGCTCCTGTTGTTCTTCAGCAGAACAGATGACCGGGCTGCCGCTGCACGGGCAAGCGCCCGGTTCGTATGCGTGAAAATCTCCGTCTTCGCCCTGTTCGGATCACAGTATTTATAAGGATCCTGGAACAAGCCCAGGCGATACTTCATCTCCAGTACCCTTCTGCAGGCTTCAGTAATCTCCGCCTCAGTCACCTTTCCGGACTTAAGGGAAACACCCAGCGTAGTCAGGAATCCTTCACTGACCATATCCATATCCAGTCCGGCTTTCAGCGCCTGCGCAGAAACATGCTGCAGATCACCTATTCCGTGGGCGATCATTTCACTGACACCGGTATAGTCGGAAACTACCAGGCCATTAAAGCCCCACTGATTCCGCAACACATCAGTCAGCAGCCATTTGTTGGCTGTAGCGGGAATACCATCAATATCATTGAAGGATGCCATCACGGTACCCACGCCGGCATCAACAGCAGCTTTATACGGCGGGAAGTAATCATTGAACATCCGCGCATGACTCATGTCTACCGTATTGTAATCACGGCCGCCTTCTGCTGCACCATAAAGGGCATAGTGTTTCACACAAGCCATCAGGGTATTATTGGCTTGCAGATCATCCCCCTGGTAACCTTTCACCATCGCACGGGCAATGGCAGATCCCAGGAACGGATCTTCGCCGGAACCCTCTGCAATACGGCCCCAGCGGGGATCGCGGGCGATATCCACCATCGGAGAAAATGTCCAGTTCAATCCATCAGCACTGGCTTCCTGCGCTGCCGTGCGAGCGGTTGATTCAATCAACGCCATATCCCAGCTGCAGGAAAGACCCAGCGGAATCGGGAAAATGGTCTTGTACCCATGGATTACATCCAGGCCGAAAATGATGGGAATTTTCAGGCGTGTATTGTTCATGGCGATTTCCTGGATCTTCCGTACGCGATCGGGACTGGTAACACTGAAGATCCCTCCTACGGCCCCCTTTTTGATTTTTTCTTCCACACCGGTGCTTACCACGGAGCCTGTAGTTGCTTCGCCACCCACGACCAGGTTCAGCTGCCCGATCTTTTCTTCAATTGTCATCTTTCCCAGCAGGTCATTGATGAATTTCACCTGCGGCGTTTGCAGCAGCACCGGCTGGAAAACTTTCTGCCAGATGGCGTATCCCTTCTCATTCATATGCAGGCTGTCGGCACGGAAGATCTCCGGTTTCGGTTGTCCGTTCGCGTTCAGCATGATGGGAAAAACATCAATGAAGCCGGTATTCTTTTCTGTTTTCAGAAAATCTGCAATAGCCTTATTTGCGGCTTTGATCTTTGGGAAATATTTCCGCCGGCTCGGACTCGCCTTCATCGACACATAGACGATGGAGGCCTGGGGAGCTTTGGCACGCAGTATCCCATATAAGGTTTTAAACCGGTTGACCACCGTTGCTGCCTTCAGTGTATCTGTTGCTCCTGCAAAGTCATTCTCCCCGCAATAGATCAGGATCTGCTCCGGCGCATAAGGGTCAACGATATCATCTGCGTAGCGGATCAGATCAGGAAGGGAGGAGCCGCCGAAACCACGGTTCGTGATCGGATAGCCCGGAAAATAACTGTTCACGTCTTTCCAGTAAGTGAAAGAGGAACTGCCGATCAACAGGATGCCGTTCTTTTCCGGTTTTCTTTCCCGGTCCAGCTGCTTGAATGCCTGGATATCCGCATAGAAAGGGGGTTGCTGTGCAAAACCTGCTATCGCAAAGGCGAGCAGGCCAAGGAGAAACAGTGCGCGTATTTTCATGTTTGTTCCGGTTTTATCGACGCCGTGGTCATTCTGCAGTAATAGTTTTATACCGCGGGGAAATGCCATTTTCATTGATGGCTTCTATGGTGAAATAGTATTTTCTCTGACTGTCCATTCCCTTGAAATAGTACTCATTGGCATCATGTACCATAATGCAGGAATACAGTTTATCCGGAGAAGTGCCGTAGTAAATATTGTACGCATAGGCGTTGTCGTCAGGCTGCCATTTGATCAGTGCACTGCGCTTATCCTTTTCAGTGCGCAACACGATAAATTCCTGTACACCTCCGGGCGGCTGCCCGTTGCCCTTTCCGAATATCCGTAAACCGCTGATCGCAAACTTACCGGTCGGCACTTTGATGTTTTCCAGCCTCACGAACCGCGCCCTGACCGGTGTGGCAAAAGTCACATAATCATGTGGAACATCCCGGTCATTTTTGCTTTTATCCATTACCACACGCCACTTCTTCCCGTCATCTGATACAGAGAGGATATATTGATGGAATATCCTTTCCTGTTTACCGAGGAATGCTGCATCCTGATCAGCATAGTTGATCTGAATGGCATTGATGGTGCTCAGCTCACCAAGGTCGCTCTGGATCCATTCTCCCTTATTCCCCGTGGCGGCGCTCCAGTACGTTTTTACCGATTCATCAACGGCATTGTTGGCATGATATGCACCCAGCGTGGAAGATACGGTAACTGGTTTTTTATAGTTCAGCAGCATCCAACCGGTGAACCTTGATTTCAGGTGATCGGCGGCACCATCAGGCAGATATTGCGGATAATCTCCGAAGGCGGTATTGCAATACATCACACCATCAGCATCAAATCCCGCCGGCCACATGCCGTTCCTCCTTTCAAAAGTATTTTTCACCGTGATGTTCATGGTAGATACATGCCAGTAATTGTTCCACTTGTCCTGGAAGGTGGCACCATGCCCGGCACCCCTGATAAAGCCACCCGGCTTGAAGCTCAGGGGATCTGATTGCGCTGTAAAAGGTCCCAGCGGCGAATTACCCACCACCACCCCGTCAGCATAACCGCTCATTTCAGTTCCCGGTGCGCCGTACTGCAGGTAATACTTACCGCCGTGTTTGGTCATCCAGGCGCCTTCGATAAAAGGATCCAGGAATGTATTGTCCATATTCTCCCCGAAGCGCTGCCAGCCATACCGCCAGTCCTCCAGCAGGTACATTTCCTTCCGGGTACCGATCGGCTGGAAGGTTTTCCTGTTCATCTCCACACCATACAAAGGGTAGCGGTTGGAACTCCCGTTGTACATGTACAGCCGGCCGTCATCATCCAGGAAAAATGCAGGATCCCATCCGCCGATCCCGAGGGAATCTATCGCTTCCTTCCATTCATTGCCTTTAGGGTTGGTGCTCATCCAGATGGGAAAATCTTTTGTATAGGTAGAACCGAAAACAAGCAGCGTATCACCCATCACCCATACTGCCGGCGCGCAAAGCTCGTCGTATACATGGTGGTAGGATTTGAGAAATTTCCGCGGTACGAAATGCCAGTCTGACAGATCTGCGCTCCACCAGTACCCCCACTGGTTGGTGCTGAAAAGATAGTATTCGTCTTTATAGCGAACAATTACCGGATCGGCTGTTGCACGATGCTTTCCCCAGGTGGTGAAATTGGGGATCGGGCAGTAACCGTAGTCGAGGTTCAGGGGATTGCAGTAGGTTAAGGTTGAAGTTTGCTTTGCCTGCCGAAGCTTCAGCGTAGGCAGGGAGTTTGAGGTTGGGTTTGGGGTTTGCCCGTTAGTTTGCAAGGTTGTGAACAGAAGAAAGAGGATCGTGGTAGCGAATGGCTTACCGAAGAGTTTCTGATCGAGACTGTATTTTCCGGAACCATTGAAGAAAAGTACCAGGCCAAGCAATACAAACATGAACGGATGCTGATCGTCATAAAAAACATTTCCCTTTCCCATGCCGAAAACGATCACCAGCATCGTGATGATCAATGGCCATACCATGATCCTGGTAAACAATCCCAATGTGATACAAATGCCTGCCAGCAACTCTGCAAACTTGCCGAGATATGCCAGCGTTGCCGGTGCCGGAAATTTTAATTCTGTCAGCCATTTGGTATAGTCCTGGATCTTCTGCGGATCAAAGATCTCCCAGCCATGATACACCATGAAAAGCCCGGTCACGATCCTGATCAGCGCCATTCCCGGCTCAAACCAGATCTTATAGGAAGGGGAAAGGAACTGTTTCATAAATCTCCCTTTTTCATTTCGTTAACGGCATGATCCACTGCTCTCGCCGTAAATGCCATATACAGTATTGACGGGCTCTGGTTACCAGTGCTTGTCATGCAGGCGCCATCGGTCACAAACACATTCGGACAACCATGCACCTGGTTGAAGGCATTCAGCATCGAAGTTTTGGGATCAAGGCCCATCCGCACACCGCCCATTTCATGAATATCCAGGCCTGGCGGCTGATGCGTATCGAGCGTCCGGATATTGATTACCCCGGCAGCTTTCAGCATCGCTTCTCCCTGCTCGAGAAAGTCTTTGACCATACGGTCGTCATTATCATCGTAACCCACAGAAGTTACCAGCAGCGGGATTCCCCACTGGTCTTTCTTTTCCTCGTGCAGGCGCACATGATTGGTCTCCTTCGGAATTGTCTCCCCCTGCATATACATATACACCCACCAGGGGCCTGGTTCTGAAAGCGATTTTTTCAGGGACGCTCCTATTCCTTCATCCCCTTCCGTCTGACCCGGGATGGCAGCGCTGCCTCGTCCTCGGCCTGCCCCACTGAAAATGACATAACCACCAAGAAAATCAGTATCCTGTTTTCCGAGGTTCCTGAAATTAGGAATAACAGACTCCACCGGCTTACGCACTTCGTAGTACTTGTCTTCAAAACCAGGCATTATCCCACCCATACTTCCCCGGTAATTGTGAAAGCAGATGTACTTGCCCAAAACGCCGCTATCATTGCCCAGGCCATTGGGAAAACGTGATGATGTTGAATTCAGCAGGATCAGGTTGGTATTCAGCGCAGATGCATTCACAAAAATGATCCGCGCTTCAAAATCGATCGTTTCCTTGCTAACAGCATCGATCACCCGAACTCCTGATGCTTTTCCTGTTTTCTCGTCATACAAAACAGAATGTACCACTGAATACGGCCTGATGGTCAGGTTGCCCGTCTTTATTGCCCAGGGCAGCGTTGCCGTTACGGAACTGAAATAGCCACCAAAAGGGCAGCCCCGCATACAAAGATTCCGGTTCTGGCATTGGCCCCTTCCCTGTTCCCGGTGAATGGGCGCTGGCTCACTTAAATGCGCCCAACGGCCGGTGATATAATGCCGGTTAAAATTCTTCTTAATGGAATCCCGGAGATGTTGCTCCACGCAATTGAACTCATAACCCGGAAGAAACTCTCCGTCGGGCATGGAAGGTATATTTTCGGCCGTGCCACAGATACCACTGAATTTCTCCACATGGCTGTACCAGGGTGCGATATCCTTGTAACGTATGGGCCAGTCAACCGCATAACCATTTTCTTTCGGGCCGTTGAATTCGAAATCGCTCCATCGCTGGCAACTCCGGCCCCAGGTCAGCGATTTACCGCCCACCTGGTATCCCCTGATCCAGTCAAAAGGCTTTTCCTGCACATAGGGATGATCTGCATCCTTCACGAAAAAATGCGCGGTGTCTTCTGCATATCCTGCTGCCTTACTGATCAATGGATTTTCCTTCAGCTGAGCCCGGGATAGCTGTCCGCGATGCGTATAGTCCCAGGGATCATTGGCATATCCCGGGTAATCCTTGATGTGCTCAATGTTGCGGCCTCTTTCCAACACCAGTGTCTTCAGTCCCTTTTCACAAAGTTCCTTTGCTGCCCAGCCGCCACTTATTCCGCTTCCAATAACAATCGCATCGTAACGCATGGTAGTAGTTTTTATCGTCCCGGAGCTGCAGGCCGTCCGGGGAAATCAAAGTCGAGCCGCATCAGCCCCCGCTGCACTTCCGGACAACTCATAAAGAGCCGCCACAGCAGTCCGCTGCGGTAGTTTTCGATCATCACCACAATCGGTCCCTGGTCTATTGCCAGGTGGCTTTGTGCCACCCAGTGCTGGCTTTGATTGAACGCATCCACAAAACCATAGGGGCTCCAGATCTGTGTACCCAGGTCTTTGTAAAAATGCCGCAAGGCCTGCATACTGTATTCGGGAGTGTAAGGAAAGGCCGATAAAGCTGCAGTAGGGGTAATCGTACCATTATCATTGGTGGGAGAATGCGCATCATAGCCATTGTAGGTATCACTGGCTGTCAGTCCCCAGCAATCCGCTCCATATCCCTTGAATTTATTCGGATTGCGTACACAATGCTCCCTGTTGATCAATGTATGGTTACGGTTCTGTTCCCAATAATCAGCATAACGGTCTTTTAGTCCACGGGGATTTAATCCCAGGAAAGAATAGTGGGAAAAAAACAACGGTCCACCATAGTCAAAGCCAAGCGGCAGGGTGATATCATAGAAAGACTTTCCGTTTTTGAAAAAATTACTTTCCGCCCAGCCCCGGTGATATACTGCGGGACTAACCCCATAACGGTCACCTGCACTCGCTGCCAGTACATACATGATCAGGCATTCGTTGAAACCGTGCACGGCAAAATCCATGGCCCAGCCATTATTGGGGCTCCAGTGCCAGTAGAGCACATCGCGCCCTTCGCGGGTGAACCAGTTCCATTCAATATCATTCCACATCCAGTTGATGCGGTTGCGCAATTCCCTTTCAACAGGATCATCGCCATCGAAATACTGCCTTACACAAAGCAGTCCCTGGAACAAAAAAGATGATTCGACGAGATCTGCACCGTCATCTTTCCGGCTGAATGGAATGGTTTTCCCGGTGGCGCCATTGAGCCAGTGTGGAAATACACCGTGATAGGCATCTGCCTTCAACAGGAAGTTGACCATCTTCAGCAGCATCTTCGCAGCCGTATCACGGGCGATCCATTTACGATCTACCCCGGCAATGATTGCCATCACACCAAAACCTGTTCCTCCCGTAGTAACCACCTCACTGCCGTAGTTAAAGGCGACGTTACTGCGTTCGCGTGCCATACCCGATACCGGGTGGGCAAAATCCCAGAAATAGCGCAATGTCTGCCTTTGCACAAGGTCCAGTAATGCTGAATCATTGAGATCTTTTCCTGCAGGTTCAACAGGTATCGAAGCAGGTGAAGCACCTTTGGCTGTGGTGGCAGCAACCGGCTTCTTTTTACCCTGGGCGTTTACAGGTGTGTAAGCCAGCAGGCAGCAAATCAGGGTAACTCCTGCGAGCTGCAGCGCATAATATTGATGGCGTTTTTTCATGGTCAAGCTTGTCAGTAACCTGCTATTAAAGATATGGTGCGTTGAAACCCAGTTTCTTCAGGCCGGCCTTCACTTCAGGCGCACTGGTAAACATCCGCCACAACAAGCCGGAACGATAATTTTCCACCATAATGATAATTGGTCCCTGGTCAATGGCCAGGAAACTATCAGCAAACCAGGGATCATGCAGCCGGAAGGCATCAACGAACCCATAGTCTTTCCAGATCTTATCTCCCAAAGTATAATAAAAATATTTCAGCGCTTTCATAGAAGCGGTTGGTGTATACGGGAATGCAGACAATGCAGCTGTAGGCGCAATCACGCCGACATCATTGGTCGGCGATGATGCAGTATACCCGCCGGGAATATCACTTGCCGTAAGTCCCCATACAGAATCACTGTAACCATAGTATCCGCGGGGATTATTGTCACAATATAGCTGATTGATCTGCGAATGTGCCTCATTCTGCACATCGTAAGCAGCCCAGGCATCAGAAAGTCCGTTGGGATCGAGTCCCAGAAAAGAATATTGTGAAAAGAACAGCGGTCCGCCATAATCCGGACCAAGCGGTAAGGTAATACCGTAAAAACTTTTGCCATTGACGAATCCGTTGCTGCCATTCTGGGCCCATCCTTCAGTATAAGCGGATGCCGGGATAGCATGCGTACGGGAAGCCGCTGCCAGCACATAGGTAATCAGGCATTCATTCCAGCCCCTTATTGGCATATTCATCTCCCACGCATAATCGGGGCTCCAGTGCCAGTACAGCACATTACCATTGTCTTTCCTGAAAAAGTTCCAGTCCACAGCGTCGCATAAAGCATTGATGGTCGTGCGCAGGTCAGCCTCTGCTGCAGCTGCCTGGTCGAAATACTGCCGGGCACTCAACAGGCCCATTACCAGGTAAGAGGTCTCCACCAGGTCTGCACCATTGTCTTTCGCGCTGAAGGGAACAGTCGCACCGGTAGCACCATTCAGCCAATGCGGAAAAGCACCGTGATAACGGACAGCCTTTTCCGCCAGGAACCCGGTAATGGTTTGGAGTCTTTGCAACCCCTCTGCCCGGGTAATGAAACCCCGGTCGATGGCAGCCAGGATAGCCATGATGCCAAACCCCGAACCGCCCGATGTCACCACATCTCCCGAATTGCTTCTTTCACGGGCAAGACCACTTACCGGATGGGCACCTTCCCAGAAATACCGGAAGGTCTGCTGCTGCAACCGATCCAGTAATGCCTGATCGCTGATAGCCGGCATTTTGGGTGTGGGGTCAACTGCCGTGAACAACATCTTGCTGACGATACTGCTGAAATTGCCACCCGCAGCAGATTTAAGCTGGTTGCTGATACCCAACTTGTATTTCGACAGCGCTGTAAGCGATGCCGCGGGTTGTATGGTGAGTGTCTTTCCGTCTGGTGAAAGATCGAGGGTCACTGCCTGCTCCTGGTTGGCTGTATTGGTCAATTTTACCGCCTTTCCGACAGTTGCCTCATCCACCGAAGTACTGAACACTGCAGCGATCTGCGGCAGCGGCTTTACGCCAAAGCTGCTGTCACGCATGGCTGTATTGTCGATGGTGATTGAAGTCATGCTGAAGGACGCAGGTGGCAACGGCGGATCAGGCTCATTACTGTCCGACTTGCTGCAGGCTGCAGCACAGCATATGCCAATTATCGCAAGCAGGTTTTTCATTACCAGGTATATGTTGCCACTGATCCAACGGCCAGTGACGTGAATGCTGATTTCCCCTTGAATTTGATATTGAAACCGACAGCATCATTCCCGGCATTGGCAACGATCAGCACTTTCCGGCCGTCAGGCAGTAAGAATGCGGCCGAAGGCAGGTTTCCCGTGGTGGTACTACTGATCCTGACAGCGCCGGGAGGAATGAATTTGGCAGCATGTGCAATGATATAATAACTCACATTCCTGGTAAAGTTGGCACCGGAGATTGTCAAAGCGCCTTTACATTGCGTGCAGCCTCCCGGTGTATGCGGACCGAAGGAAGGATCATTGGCGAGATTCCATTCCAGGGCAACGCGGCTCCAGTTGCGCATAGATCCGATGATCACATTTTTAACATGCCATACCAGGTCGCCGGAAAACTGTCCTTCGGATGACGTCCATTGCTCGGTAAAATACAAAGCTTTGTCGGGGTAGGCGTCGTGTACATTGCTGAGTGCGCTGATGTCACCTTCATAAAGATGGAACGCAGAACCGTTCACATATTTTGCAGCATCGGGATCGGCAAGTATGGTCTTGGGATAATCAGGATTGTTGCAATTGTGGTCCCAGATAATGATCTTGGTTGAAAGGGCTGCCGCTGCGAAGGCAGGTCCGAGATGATTTTTGATGAAGTCGGCCTGTTGCACTGCGCTCATGACCATACTGGGATTGTTACCACCGTGCTGTGGTTCATTCTGAATGGTGATCGCATCGACCGGCACACCTTCAGCTTTCATGGCCTGAATATATTTTACAAAATAGGTGGCGTAGGAACTGTACATTGCCGGGATCAGGCTGCCACCGACAGAATTTCCATTATCCTTCATCCAGACAGGCGGACTCCACGGTGACCCCAGGATTTTAATATTCGGATTAATGGCCAGGATCTGTTTTAACAGCGGGATCAGGTTGGTCTTATCCCTGCCCAGGTCGAATTTTGATTGGGAAGGATCGGTTTGCCCCGCAGGAAGATCATTGTAACTGAACACGGCATCATCCAGGTCGCTGGCCCCGATGCTGATGCGGAGATAGCTTATACCGATGGAATTATCTCCCCGGGCAAACAACTCCTGGAGCAGGTTATTTTTTTTATCTACCGGCAACTGGTTGATCAGCTGAGCACTGCCGCCGGTGAGGGTATAACCAAATCCGTCAACCGACTGAAATTTTGAGGTACTGTCCACTTCAATATTGGCTGCATTGGCCACACCGTTATCAAAGGCCAGCAGCTTGGATTGCTTTTGCAGCAATACTGACTGATCGCCTTTGGTCAACCACACTTCCACCACACCGGGTGGCGTAACAGGAGGGGGTTCAGGTGTTCCGCCATCTCCGCCACTGGATTTCTTGGAACACTGTACGGCGGCCAGCACCATTCCGATGGCCAGCAGCCGGGCATTAATCTTTCGCATATTCATCATCATTGTTTGTCCGTATAAAAAGAAAGCTTTCCGTTATTCGTCGCCAGAACAAGCCATCTGCGGCCCTGTCCCTTAACCCATTGCGCATCACGCACTTCACGGAAGGGAAGTGGTAAATGCCCGGTCACAGGATATTGATCGTTTCCGAAGCCGATACCCGTAGGCAGCAGGGCATCATATTTTCCTTCATAGGGAATGGTTCCCGAAAAATTGCCGGAAGCCAGCATTCCACCAGGAATTTCAGCAAGGCTGAACACTGGGGCCAGCTGTACTCCTGCGGGTAATTCCCGGCGCGAAAAACCACCTTTGCCGTCATTTATAAACATAGCAGAGGCCAGCGTTTCAGCCTGGAGCTCCCGGTAACCCGTGAACAGGTCATAGAACATATACTGTACCGTTTTACCGGCCACCTCGTTGTACTGCAGGTATGCCTTCTTCAGCACCGGCAAGGCCCGCTCGAGTTCATCTTTGGCAAGAAAGGTATAGTCTTCCCCCTTCTCACGATAGGTCAGAATCTGCTCAATTGAGCCATTTCTGTCAAAGTCCTTGATGAACAGTTTAACCGGGCGCTCTTTCCCTGCAACCAGCTTGCAGTTTTCGCCCCAGTTGCCACCAACAATATCCGGATAACCGTCTTTGTTGACATCGGTCACCAGGATCGATTGCCAGAGTCCCGTTGAAGCAGGCAGGGTTAGCGGCTCAAATTTCCCCTTACGGTTCATCCAGATCCGGATGGGCATCCATTCTCCCGTAACGACAAGGTCAGGCCAGCCGTCCTTATCCAGGTCGGCAAAAGCTGCCGCTCTGACCATTCCGATGGAATCCAGCTGAATCATAGCCTGCGGAGCCGGTGAAAAATTGGCCTTCCCGTCATTGATCAGCAGAAAAGACGATTGCGGGATGCCGTAAGTCTTAGCGTCGGCCAGGCCGCCGATAAAAACATCCTCGTCGCCATCCTTATCCACATCTGCTGTTTTCACGCAGCTCTTATTGGTGAGCAGGGCGGGCATCATACCTTGTGTCAGTGCGAATCTGCCTTTACCGTCATTCAAATACAGGTGATCGGACAGCTTGGGGTCACCATTAAAAAATTCGTTTCCGCCGCTAACCACCAAAAGATCCCTGAACCCGTCACCATCGGCATCAAAAAACACTGCATCATTTTCTTCACTTTCCCTGGCGCCGGCAAAATCCGAAGAATCGGACCGTCCGAATCCGGATTTATCCTGAAAAAGCAACTGGCCAGGCTGGCCGCTGGCGCCGCATATATATATGTCCTCAAGACCATCGCCATTGGCATCGGCAACTGCCATATGCGGACCCAGGGCAGAAAGGCTATGGGGAATCAGGTATTGCCTGTTCTGATCATAAAATAGATTCTCCTTATGTTTCCAGCTATTATTAACCTCAGCCGTTGCGTCCTGCAACAACGGTAATTCTTCGGGGAAATATTTGTCGTATTCGAATCCGTTGGCCGCTTCAACCTGTTTCAGCAGCATTGGTTTGCCACCGGTAGCTGGTACATTCCGGAAGACCTGGAAACGCAGATCCGGCCAAACGACCAGCAGGCTATCTGCTGTAACCGCAGAGCCGATTCCAAAATGAAGAACAGGTTCGGTACCCGACTGGAACCCGCGACTTGTACTGAGTTGATTGTACATCATTTTGCCGCCGGAGAACATCCAGACTTTCGTGCCAATGCCGGCGGGATTTTTCCCTTCGCCTTTAAAGGCAATGCGTATTGCGTTGGTACCTGGCCGGTCGGAAGCATTGTTGCGGAGCAGCACGGCAGGTGACTGGAGGCAATTCACCACCATGTCGAGATCGCCATCGCCATCAAGATCTGCATACGATGCACCGTTGAAATAACCCTTCTTTTCCGGGATACCCCAGGTATCGGTACTGTCTTCAAATTTCAGGGTTCCGGTACCCGAGAAAAAATAAGCATGAGACGCACCGTCCGGCATGTGTTTGATAGCCTCCGCATCATATTCTTTCATGTCTTTGCTCTGATCCATTTTCAGCACGAGGTCAGAAACAAAGCGGATATAGTCCAGGTCAACCGGGCGTTTCACAATTCCGCTGGAAATAAACAGGTCCTGGTTTCCATCATTGTTAAAATCCGCAAACAAGGGAGACCAGCTCCAGTCGGTCGCGGAAATTCCACTGATCAGGCCTGTTTCTGAATAGCTGGAACCTTTGCCGTTATTCACCTGCAGGCAGTTCCTGGAATACTGATCCTGGTAACCGTTACGGGTCAGTTTTACCTGGTAGGTATCGGGATTCTCATCACTGCCATAAGTCTTCAACACCTTTTCATCGGGCGGAAGCATGTCAACGGTAACGATATCCGGTTGTCCGTCATGGTTGATGTCACCGACATCGTTGCCCATACTGAAGCGGCTGTAGTGGCCAAAGTGCTGAGCACCTGATTCTTTAAAGGTGCCGTTGCCCTGGTTGAGGTAATAGTAATCGTTCTCATGAAAATCGTTGCCCACATAAATATCTTCCCAGCCGTCGTGGTTGAAATCGGCTATTGCAATGCCGAGGCCATAGCCGAGCGCGCTCTGGTAAATGCCTGCAGCAGCAGAAACATCCGTGAATTTTCCGGTAGCGTCCAGGTCATTTCGCATCAGCCTGTCGCCGGATTCTGCACTGAACCGATGACGATAGCTGGTGTCAGCAATATTGGCATGTGGCTTCTGGGAATGATTCAGCAGGTAACAATCAAGATCACCATCGTGATCAAAATCAAAGAAGGCTGCCTGTGTGCCGAATCCGCTGAAGTCCAGCCCGTATGCAGCGGCAACAGGACTGAAAGTATTGTTCCCGTTGTTGAGAAAAAGTTCATTATGGCCTTTCAGTCCGTGGTGATTGGCACTGGCGCAAACATAGATATCCAGCTTCCCGTCACCATTTACATCGGCCATCGTAACCCCGCTGGACCAGTCTGCTGTTCCTGCAACACCGGCCTTTTCAGTGATATCTTCAAATTTGAAGTCACCTTTATTCAGGTACAGCTTGTTGCTGCCGGGCTGGTTGGCAGTAAAATAAATATCCGGCAGGCCGTCATTGTTGATGTCGCCGGTGGCAACACCACCGCCATTGTAGAAATAGAGATAATAAAGAATGTTGAGCCCGTCTTGCTCCGGGGTATTGTTCTGAAAACTTATCCCCGTGACCGATGCATCAACTTTTTCGAAGAGATTACCGGAACGGCCTCCGGAACAGGAGACCAGTGCGGTGACCCCTATAATAATAAGGCAAATCTGGATATGGCGCATGTTCGCGATGGCTTTTGAAGAAAAGGGCTGAAACAAGTTCAGCCCTTTTTTACAGCTATTGGTAGCGTTCCTTTTATTGTTTGTTTACAAACAGGTCATGAATTTCATCAGCTGTCAATGCTGCATTGTATAACCTGAACTGGTCGATTGATCCACTGAAAGAATTTATCCAGTCATCTTTGGGACCATCGGCACCGCCCTGTTTGTTCCAGCCGCCGACGATGAATTTTTTAGCCGCGGTAAAGTTGAGCGGACCACGCGCCGCGCCATCTTTTTTCACATCTGTGGCTGAAGCAGGCGCATCAGGAACAAATTCACCATCGAAATACCAGGAAAGCTTACTGGTAGTTTCATCATAGGCCGCCGCCAGGTGATGCCAGTTGCCGTCCATAATGGGGTACGGGAACTTGTGTGAATCAGGCCATTCCATCCATTGATCCATAATACCCATTTTAACCACAGCTTCAGTGGGAGATCCATGTTCCATCATTAGGAAAAGGCCGCTGTGGCTCCAGCCGCTATAGGTGTCGTCCACTAGCCCGTATAAAAATTCTGTTTTACCGGATTCTGTATGTTTTAACCATAGCGAAACCGTAATGCTCGTGGCCTTTACAAAATCATTGGTAGAAGGATATACAATTGCTGTTCCGGTGCCACCCTGCATGGCTTTGCCACTGACTCCTTCAACTGACGTCAGCGAGTTGCTGGCGGGAAACATTGCCCGCATGGAATCGACAGCATTCCGAAGCGCGTCGGATCCTGTACCATCCATGGCAGCATAAAAAGAAAGGGTACCACCGGGAGAAACAGCATCTTCGGGGTAAGAGCCGAGTGCGGGCTCATCCATTTTCTGGCAGGCGCCGATAGCTATAAGCAGCGCCACCAAAGAACCATATGTTTTAAAAGCTTGCATCATAGTTGTGCAGTTTTTTGTTGTTACCATTCAGGATTCTGGGTCAGGTTAGGATTGGCATTCATTGCCGAAACGGGAATCGGGTAGTAGCGATGCTTGTTTGTATACCCATTATTTCCCAATACTGTTTGTGCATCGCCCCAACGGACGAGGTCAAAGAATCTTTCAAATTCCATCGCGAATTCCACACGGCGTTCCTGTTTGACCGCCTTTAGCAGGTCTGACTGCGTAAGTGGTCCAAGTTCAGGAAGGTCAGCGCGATCACGCACCTGATTGACATACCCGAGTGCTTCAGCTAAATTCGCATCTCCGCCAATAATGGTAGCCGCTTCCGCTGCCATCAGCAACACATCTGCATAACGGAATACCCGGTGGTTCACCCATGTATTTTGCGCTTCATTGTTGGGAGTACCCAGACCAGCTGCCAGATAATCGCTGTATTGGTTATAAACCTTCTTGTTCCAATATTTCGCGTTACTCATCACAGGCAATGTCTGTCCATAACCACCTGTTGAAGGACCACCATCAGATTTACCAGACTCAAGAATGGTAGCAGCCTTTCTTGCATCGTCTTTCTCATAGCTGGCTACCAATGCTTCTGTGGGTGTATTCCATCCCCAGCCGAGGTCCCATGGACCGCCTGATGCGCCGCGAATGCCTTGTGCCTGGCCCAACCGGCTCCAATAAGTATCACCATCACCAGCCACTTTATAAGCCTGGATTTCGAAAATGGATTCATCGTTCAATTCACCCTGCGTTCTGAAAATCTCATAATAGGGTTTATGCAGCCTGTATTGGCCGGAATTAATCACCTCCCGACAAAGTGATAATGCCATATCATATTGCTTCTGATAAAGATCCACTTTGGCAAGGAAAGTTTTAGCTGCGCCGGAGGTCAGTCTTCCAATGTATTTCGCTTCCCAAACAAGGGGAAGCACGGCTGCCGCTTCGGTCAAATCAGCACGTATGAGGTCATAAACGGCTGCTGTATCACTTTTTTCAACTTGTCCATCCTTGGGGTCATTGATCTTAAAGTCGATCAACGGCACAGCTCCATAAGTCCTGACCAGGTCAAAATAGGCATATGCCCGGAAAAATTTCGCTTCTGCGATGTTGATCAGGGAAGCTGGGTCACTGTATCCTCCCTTCTCCGCTTCGTCCAATGCATCATTGCACAAGCCAACGAAAACAAAGTGCTTATCCCAATACAATCCAGCACCCCAATCATCCTTGGTGTATTGGAAGTTGTCATAAGTCTGGTGCCAGGCGGTTGCACCCGGGTCGGCCACTATTTCTGCGTCGTCTGAGCGGAATCCATTCATACCGATCCATGCGATCCCTTCAAAGCCATCACCGCAATACGGATCGCTTTTGGAATTGCGCACAGCTCCATATAACCCCAACACTTTGCCTTCCAGGGCGCCGACTTTAATATCATCCACCGTAACGGATAAAGGTGCCCGGTCGAGAAACTTTTTACAACCAGCAAGTGTGGCAGAAAATCCCAACACAATAACGGCCGTTCTGAGAATATTTTTAGTCCTTACCATAATGTAAGTTTTTAAACGTTCAACAATTAGAAATTGGCATTAACACCAAATGTGATGACTCTGGGAAGCGCACTACCAGCACTTCCATAATCATTTCCAAACGAAGTAGCCTGAGCATTAGTTGCGCCAGCAAATTCAGGACTGTACCCTAAATTGTTTTTCCAGGTCTTCAGGTTCTGGACGTTAGCATAAAGCTTCAGCCCTTTAACCGCTCTTCCCAATTTGCCAAAATTGTAGGCCAGGTTGATATTCCTGATCCGGAAATAACTACCGTCTTCGATACCGTAGGTAGAAGGAGCACGGTTGATGAGGTGAGCCTGGTTCACAATCGGAACCCAGTTGCTCGTGCCTTTTGCTGTCCAACCTTCTGTGTAATATTGGGGATAGTTGTACACGGAGTTTTTCTGCTCTGATGTACCCCAAACCCGGTAGATTTCATTGCCATAAGTACCAGCAAAATCTGCCGCCAAAGACCAGTTACGGTAACTAGCACCCAGATTGAAACCATAGGTGAAATCGGGGGTTGGGTTGCCGATCTGGGTGCGGTCATCCTGGTTTACCACACCGTTACCATCCAGGTCCCGGTATTTCAGATCACCCGGCTTCGCATTACCGCCATTAATGGTACTGGCCGGAGACGCCAGGATGTCGGCATAAGACTGATAAATCCCTTCTACCACCAGGCCGTAGAAATAGCCAATGGGATAACCGGCTTCAGACTGGCTGGCTGTCTGCTCACTGGATGAAATGGTTGTGTTGAAAGGATATTCCATCGACAACACCTTATTCTTGTACGTCGTCAGGTTACCACCGATTACGATGGCAAGATCATCATTGATCCGTTGGTTCCAGTCAGCCGAAAATTCAAAGCCTTTGTTTTCAATCGACCCTGCATTTGTAAGGCGGGGCAGAATACCTGATGGACGCAACATCACCAGGAGATCCTTCGTCTTCTTGTAGTAATAGTTCACTTCATAGTGGAGTCGGTTGCCAAGAGAAGTGCCCTCAATCCCGATTTCGGAAGAATGCACGGTTTCCCAGTGCAGGTTTGGATCAGCCAGGTAATCAGGCGTATAAACAGGCACCAGGTTAGTACCAAAAACCGCGGAAGTTGTTGTCGATACGTTAGGATAGGCCGGATACTGTTCCCCCAGCGGGTTAAAGTTACCCAAAACTCCATGCGATCCTTTCAGTTTCAGGAACTGGAAGATATTCTGGTTTTCCATGAAGTCTTCACGTGTGATTTCCCACGCAGCACCAACGGCCCAGAAATCCTGCCACTTGTTACTGTATACTTTATTGATCTGGCTGGCACCATCGCGACGAAAACTTCCGTTCAGATAATATTTGCCCTTGTAATTATATAACGCACGCGCCAGGTAAGAAACTGTGGCATATTCATACTGTAAGGGGTTTGGATTGATAACACTTTTCGTGTCCCCGAAACCGGTATTAATGTACCAGAAACGCTCGTCGTTCGGAATAATATTAACCCCCACATTAGACTGGCTGACAGTCGCAGCAGTAGGCTCATAGTAATAATAATAAGTGGTGAAACCTGCAGTTGCTGTCAGGCTATGATCGCCAAACTTCTTTTTATACGTTGCGATATAGTCCTGCTGGAACGTCCTGATATTGGTTTGTTCCTGTTTTACTGCAGTCAGGATATTTTTTCCAAAGGGCTGGCTTTCTTCAGGCTGTGCCGGATTATACAGATCATACAGAGGAGTATATTCCCTGTTGTCACGCCAGCTCAGGTCAGCATACCAGGTGGCCCGCAGATTCAAGTCCTTAAACACATTCACATCCACAAATACATTACCGACAATCCGGTATTTGTCATCTATTTTCTTGTTATAATTATACTCCAGCGTCGCCATAGGATTGGTCTCAGAATTCTGGATCACGGGCGGCGTTGCGTACAGATTATAAGTGCCGGAATCCACACCATAAGGATTCTTGGTATAGAATGGCTTTGTATTGCCTGGAATGATCGGCAATGCCCGCCGGGCATTCTCCAGGGCGTCACTGCCGTACGGCAGCCTTTCCTTCGACCCGATAATATTGAATCCCACTTTCCAGGACTTGTTAATCCGGTATTCGTCATTGATGTTCACGTTTATCCGGTCATAACGCACGTGTTTTACCAGTCCCTCATCATACATATACCCGATGCCCATATGGAACCTGTTCTTGTCAGTACTGCCATCTATACCCAGGCTGGTGCTGGCGAAATTGGCAGTTTGCGTTACCGCATCAATCCAGTCAGTGTTGCCTGTATAGGCAGACATACCCGGTGTACCCACGTCATTCACAAAATTGAAGAGTGATACAGCAGAAGGATCGTCTGCAATCTGATTGTTGGCCTCAGAAGTCAGGAGACTGCGAAATTCATTACCATTCGCCAATTTGATCTTATCAACCAGGTTCTTCAGGCCATAAGAAGCATTGAAATTGATATTGAGTTGACCTGCCTTCGCTTTTTTAGTAGTCACCACGATGGCACCTGCCGCACCTTTCACCCCAAACACAGCGAGTGAGGAAGGATCTTTCAACACTTCAATGCTTTCGATCTCATTCGGGTTAACAAAGTCCATGTTATCCGCAAAAATTCCATCGATAATGTAAACCGGATTCACAGAACCGATAGAGATTGTACCCCTGATCCTTACGTCGGGTGTAGCACCCGGAATGGCGCTGTTCACGATATTCAGACCAGCTACACGACCCTGAAGGGATGCCACCGGGTTGGTATTGGGGAGAGAGGCAATCGTTTCACCTTTTACTTTGGCAATAGAACCTGTCAGGTCCCGCTTGCTGGCAGTACCATATCCGATTACCACCACTTCGTCCTGCACCTTGGTAGAAGGTTTCAACTGCACATCAATCGACGTGCGGCCATTCACTGCCACTTCCACTTCATCATAGCCAACACTGGAAATCACCAGGACGGCATTATCCGGAACGGTCAGGGCGAAACTGCCGCTGGCATCAGCGGAAGTACCCACGGTACTGCCCTTGATCTTCACGGAAGCACCGGGAAGCGGCTCACCATTAGGCCCCGTAACCTTACCAGTTACCCTGGTCTGGTCAACTACAGCCCCCCTGAGCTTAATCACCACCAGGTAATTGTCCAGCACTTCGTAACTCAGCGTAGTATTGTGTAAAATGTGGTCGAGAATGTTCACAACCTCCTCATCCACAGCATTTACTTCAACTTTAGCGTTGTCACTCAGCAGTGCCTGGTTATACAAAAAACGGTAGCTGGACTTTTTTTCAATGCTGGAGAGCGCTTTTTTGATATTTACCCCCTCCAACTTCAGACTGATCCTGGTCTGGGAATAAACTCCGGCTGAAACTTGCATACAGGCGACAAGTAAACACAGAGCGGTCAATTTCATGATTCTGGCAAACTTTAACAATCCAGGGTGCGGCCGGGAAGCCCCACCAAGTGAAGTTTTTTTCATATTTTGAGCAATTAGCGTTACAGAAAACGGTATGTCTGTTTTTGTCGGGAAATGTTGGCGCATTTCCCGTTTTTTTTATCAACTGCTGTCAGGGTTCGAATAGGTCATATTTTATCAGGGTTTTGTTGATATAGTCACTTTATCCTTATTGATGGAATAGCTGAAGGGTGCCGTGATCGTCAACGCGCGGAGGGCCTGTTGCAAGGTTTCCCCCTGGAAAGTTCCGGTCAGCCTGATCTGTTCCAGCTCCGGTTTTTCAAACCTGATCACTACACCGAACCATCTCTCCATCCTGTTGGCCAACTCCCGGAAACTCTCATCGGTAAAAATGAGCTTGTTCTCCATCCAGGAAGTTTCTATCACCGTGCTGTCGGACGGCAGGTAACTGATATTGTCGATCACCACCTGCGGACTCATTTTCTTCTCCTTCACTTTACCATTGCTCGTTGGCTGAGCAGCTACAAGGCTGTCATCTGAAGCCACTACCAGCTTTTCATTGGGTTTCAGAATGATTTTCTCTGCGGGCCGGTTATTGATATTTACTTCGATGATACCCCTGATCAGGCTGGTCTCCGTTGTCTTGTCACCCGGATAGGATTTCACGTTGAATGCTGTTCCGACCACCCTGATATTTACATTACGCGCATGTATGATAAAGGGTTTAAGCGAATCCTTCACAACATCAAAAAAAGCTTCACCGGTCAGATTCACTTCTCTCTGTGTGCCGTTGAATTCTTTACCGTATGTCAGTTTGCTGCCACTGTTGAGCCACACCTGGGTACCGTCCGGCAACTGGATCTTCGATTTGGAGCCGTTGCGGGTAGAAACCTCGGCGATAAAGCGGCTGTCGCTGGCCGGAACGCCTTGCGGCGTTTGCAGCGGGCTGGCAAAATAAATCGCGCTGCCGATAATTGCAGCAATGCCTAAACCAGCCCAGCCCAGCCGGCGTTTGCGACGGCGCTGGATCTGCCGGAAATTCTCGGTGTCGTCTTCGGTTGCTTTACTGATTTCCGGTATACTGTCAGCTTCCCTGTCAGGTTCGCTGCCTGTTCCGGACCAGTCTTCCCCCAGTTGGGTTTTAAGGCGATTCAAATGGCGCTCGTAAGCGGCTTGTGTATCTTCAGGTTGGTTGGGTGTAAGGAACCAGAGATCAGAAATGGTCTGCAGCGGATAGTGCATGTCCGGAGACTTGCGCAACAACTGCTGTAATTCTTCCAGCTCGGGGAGCGTGGCTTCGCCTGATAATTTCTTGGCCAGTAATTCCCAAAGCCTGTCTTGCGTCATTAGTGCTGGTTGTACAGCCTAAGACATTAAAAATGAATGCTTACCCCTAAAGCGTCCCGAAAAAAAATCAATTATTTTTTCGGGCTGGCGATCTGGGTTTTGTGGATATCGAATTTCACGACTTCCCCGATCCTTTTTAAAGCGATCGTCATCTGGGCTTCCACGGTTTTCTGGGATATTTTCAGCAATTCCGCCACTTCTCTGTATTTGAGCTCATCTTCCCTGACCAGCTTAAACACCAGGCGGCAACGCGCCGGCAAGCGGTCTACCGCTTCCTGGATCATTTTTTTCATTTCTGCCGTGATCATCATCCTTTCCGGATTCAGGGGAAGGGTACTTAATTCAACGGGAATCTCACTCAGTTCGGTGATCATTACCCGGTTGTGACGGGACAAATAATTTAAGGCTGTATTCCTGGTTGCGGTGTAGAGGTAAAGTTTAAGGTTGCTGACATGTTCCAGCCGGGACCTTTTCTGCCAGATATTGATAAACACATCGGAAACGATCTCTTCAGCAGGTTGCCTTGACTTGATGAATCCCATGGCAAAGGTCAGCAGGTTGGGATAGAACGCCGTAAATAGTTCATTGTAAGCCGTCTGGTCATTGAAACGGGCAATACGTTCATTGAGGAACTGAATTCTGGCGTCAGCAATCATGGTTCATCCTTTAGCAGCAGCAATCAATGGAGCAATCGTTAGTAAATGTACGAATTGGACAATAAGTACCAAGAACAAACAAACTACCACGAAAAAGACAGATCACTTCGGAAATTGGCTGCTTAGGATTGCGAAACCTTCATTTGGGTTGGTGCAGCGTAATACTTATTTTTGCGCCCTTGTGCTTCGGCACGGGCCCTTAGCTCAGTCGGTTAGAGCAGCTGACTCATAATCAGCGGGTCGCTGGTTCGATCCCGGCAGGGCCCACAGACAAAGCCACCATCAGGTGGCTTTATTATTTTTTAATCCTGTATTACGCTGTAGCGTGAGTTGTTTTAAACTGAGAACCATACTGCCGAAGCAAGGTTTAAGTAAGGATGAAGCAACCTTTAGACTTCTTTTAGGCTGATTTACAGCGAGTTGAATTCTCCCCACCCACCATATCAAATGGCTTTCATGCAAAAAAAAGAGCCCTGCAGAGAACTGCCGGGCCATTAAACCTTATCCTATGAAAGCCACAAAATAATAGGAAAATCTGAAACTAACCCGATTTTCGTCGGGTTTTACCAGCGATTAACAACTTTTCTTGTTTTTAGTATGCTCCCACTACCATTTTTCCCGGCGTTATTGTCAGTCGGAAGCTGAAAAATCAGCCCATGAAATAGTAGAAAACAGGTATCAGGCCTGTCTGCGCCTGGTTCGTCACCTGACTAATTCAACAACTCCCCGTGCCTGCTTAATGGGGCACCCCTCCCCACTACTGTACTTCAACCTCCAAATATAAGTTCCCTGCTCCTGATCCTTTCCTCCGAACCGACCATCCCAGCCCGCCGTCTGTGATGACGAATGGAAAACTTCCTGTCCCCAACGATTATAGACCCGCAGCTCCGTCCCGGCCAGCGGCGTCCGGGAAATCCAGGTAAACTGGTCATTTCGACCATCGTGGTTGGGTGTGAAAGCTGTCGGCACCCACACTTTTATAGTATCCACCAATACTTCTACCTGGAAATCAAGGGAATCCGCGCAGCCTGCCGCATCCCAGCCGTACAGTCGATAAGTCCCGGTGGTCGCTGGGTGCTGGCTGACAACAGCGGTTGTGCATACAGCACCTGCCGGACAGGGTGACCACGCATACCGTGCTGCTCCATTGCCCTGCAAAGTGACCCCCTGCCCCTCACATAGCCTGAATTGCTGCCGGGGACTGCTCAGAAAACGCACCGGACCAGGTCCGGCGAAATAATAAACAGCATCTTTTGTCCATTCGCCCAGCGTATTACGGTATTGCAGGGTAACGGCCTGACTCCCCGGCCGCAACAGGATGATCTCCTGCTCCTGTAATTGTCCCGCAGGAACACCGTCCACCAGCCAGGTACGATCAACAAAAGGGGCAGTAGCAACGGTGTTATCCCGCAGAACAATTTTTTCGGGAAAGCATGGGTCTGGTACAATCACTTCCAGTGAGAGTTTTGGTACTATACAGGTAGGATTGGCGTAGGTCAACACTTCTTCTTCCGTCAACGCCCGGTCATAAATCCTGAAGTCATCCACTTTCCCTTTGAAATACCGGAAACCCATAAAATAAACTGATTCGGGCACAAGCCCCATAGTCAGTGCATCCGGACTGCCATAACAATGATCGCTGAAAACCGGCAGCACATTTATCATCTGGTAGATCCGGTCACAGTCCACATAGATGGAAACACTTCCTTTATCATAAATCATCGAGAAGGTGATCCACCGGCCCGTCATTTCCTGAATGGAGGTTTGCGCTGCACTCGCACTACCAATACCTGCCGTGCACCAATCCATATTGTAGCTGTAGAATGCAGTCGTTCCACCATTTCCCTGGTCGTCGGACGAAAAAACACCGCGTACCCGTGACCGTATATAAGACATCATACTATCCTGCATCACGCCATGCCACCAGAACAGGCCGTATAAAGCAATATAGGGTTGGGCGACATCCGGCCGGTAGCTGACATCATCCACCCAGATGCGGCTAAGGATCGTGAACTGACTTTTTTTCCCGGAAACACTGGTCATGCCGGGCACTTCCACTTTGCTGTCGGTGCCGTTAAATAATGCCGCCGATGCCGGTGTGCCATCCGTTCCCGGTACATAGGTAATGTTGCGCGTGGTACCATGGTAACCATTTCCACTGCGATCGCTGGCATTACCATTGAATTCAAGATGAAGCTGCAAGCCAGCAGGATCCACCTGCTGGGCAAGTACAGAAAGCGTAGGGATCACCGTTAGCACTGTCAGGAGGAAAGTCAGCAAAATGCGCATGCGGAAAATGTGACCGGCCTGAACTGACGATCGTTGCCTCAATTACCCACCGTAGATCGGCGATTGTAAATTTTAATTCCCGGTAATGGTAAAAACAAAAGAAGTAACCGCATATTTAAGTTTATTCCGGAAATTTCCGGTTACAATCCGTTTAGCTGGCGGTCCTTTTAATACGACACCACTTACCGGTTCGTTATAAAGTAACTAATGCTCCTCAGACCAAGACCTTTTGCAATCGCCTTAAATATTGTCACCTTATTGTTGACACTGTCATCTTTTTTCTTTCCATCCACCAACTTTTTTGACAAAAACCCTTTCATCAACGGGTGGCTCGTGTTGCTCAATCTGTTGTTGCTCTTCTTTCCGCAAAAACTAAAGACCGCCCGGCGCATAACGATCAGCGTAATCCTGCTGCTTGTACCATTGATCTTCCGCGAACGGCTTGACAGTGATTTTATCAAAAGAGACCACCATACCGGCTGGTATTTCATGACCCTTGGCGTCGCGACAGCCATACTGCTGCTTCGCGAGAAATGGGCGGGCGCGGCCTCACAGATGGTGGCATTTGTTGTCGGCACAGCCTGTACGTTCAGCATTCTGGGATACCTCTTCAATGTAAATCCTGAAGAAGGAAAGATCGCCTATACCTATATGGCACCTGCCACTTCAATTGCATTGCTCTCAATCAGTGTGCTCATCCAGCTGGAGGAACCCTGGCAGGGATATATCGGCACGATCCTTAGCCCGTTTACCGGCGGTCAGGTATTGCGGGCCCTGATGCCTGCTGCCTTTCTTACTCCGGTATTGCTTGGTTTGGGCAGGATCTGGCTTACCCAGGCCGGCATCCTGAACAGCCGCCTGGCAACATCCATATTTGTGCTGTGCGTAATGCTGCTCACGATGGCTGCCATCTGGTATACCGCCTTACTGATCAACCGCCGCGAATTACAACGGAAACAGGTATCCGAATCGCTGGAAGCCCGTGAGCAGGAACTCGAGGCCATCTTCAACAACGCACCCGATGCTGTAGTGGTGATCGATTCAAAAGGCCTTATTGTACGATGGAATCACGCAGCGGAACAACTTTTTGGCTGGACTGCTGCAGAGATCAGGGGACACCCGCTGGGAGAAACCATTATTCCGCCGCAATGGCGTGATGCGCATACCCGCGGCATGGAACGATACCTGCAGACCGGCGAGAGCAGGATCATCGGCAAGACAATAGAGATCCAGGCCTGGCGGAAAGATCACGGGCTAACGGAGATCTCCATCCGAATCGCACCGTACCGCCTTTTTGAAGAAACCTATTTTGTAGGATTCATCCGGGATATTACCGCACAGAAAGCAGAAGAGCGAAAGAAAAAAGTGGCGGAACAGAAGTTTACCGGTTTGTTCGAATCCGCGCCCTACGCCACCATCATCACCAATGGTGACGGCATAATCCAGTACAGCAATGCAGCCATGGTCAACCTGCTTGGTTTCAGTGCGATCGAACTGGAAGAACAACAAGCCGACCTGCTGCTGGGCATTGATTTTGACGCAATCCGGGCTGTTGAGGAAAAAATAGTGGAGAACCAGCTTCGGAAAAAAGATGGCTCGCTGTTCAGCGCCGAGATCCGCTTTTCTCCCTTTCATTCCGAAGACGGCACCTTGTATTCAGCCGTGGTGCTGGATATCACAGAAAGAAAGGAATACGAAGCCACCCTGCGCGCCTTTAATGAAGCGCTTAGCCAGCAGGTGATCAATAAGACCCGGGAACTCCAGGATGTGCTGGAACGCCTCACCGATGGTTTTATCGGCCTGGATAATGACCTGCGTTTTGTTTACCTGAATAAAAGGGCAACCCAGCTGACCCGGCAGCCCGCGGAATTATTGTTGGGCAGAAAGGTAACGGAGGTGTTCGATGGACTGGAAACTACAGAAGTTTATAAAGCAATGGTTGCTGCCCGCGATAACCAGTTGTTCACCACGGTGATTGATTATTTCGCTCCCCTTGAGCTTTATCATGAATCGCATATTTACCCTTCTCCTGATGGCCTGACCATATTTGTACGGGATATTACAGGAAAAAGAAAGGTGGAACATGCCCTCAAACAAAGTATTGAACGGTACAAAACCTTTGTGGAAGAAGCCGTGGACGCCATCATGGTATACTCCCCGAAAGCTGGCCGCTACACCGACGCCAACCGGAAAGCCGCTGAAATGCTCGGGTACGACCTGAACGAACTGCTGAACGTAAAACCGCAGCAGTTGCTGCCCAGGGATACAGAAAGCCTGCTGCCACTCCTGGAATCCGGCAAGCCACTGATTGCGGAAAGGACAATGGTTAAAAAGGACGGTACACTTGTTGAAGTGGAGACTTCGGCCATCAAACTTTCTGATGGTACCTACCTCGCTTTTATGCGAAATATCAGCGAGCGGAAAAAATCGGAACAGGAATTGTTGCGACTGAATGAAGAATTGCGGCGGCTGGGCAACCACCTGCAGGAAGTGCGGGAAGCTGAGCGGGTACATATCGCCCGGGAGATTCATGACGAACTCGGACAGCAGATGACTGTATTGAAAATGGATCTTGCCTGGTTAAAAAAGCAGCTGGGAAAGATCACCGTTGAAGAGAACAATGCGAAACTGACTGAATTCTCAGGAATGATCGATATGGCTGTAACAACCATCCGCAAGATTGCTTCAGAGCTGCGACCAAGCCTGCTGGATGATATCGGGCTGGTGGCAGCGATGGAATGGCATCTCTCGGAATTCAGCAAACGCACCGGTATCGCAGCAACAGGTGATTTCCCTGATGAAGACGCGCCTTTTTCAGATGCTGTAAAAACAAACCTTTTCAGGATATTGCAGGAAGCATTGACCAATGTTGCCCGCCATTCAGGAGCCACCGCGGTCGAAGTGAATTTTTCGTATAGCGATAACCGTGTGGTACTGAGCATTGCTGACAATGGTAGGGGATTTGATCCCGAAGACAGGAGCAACAAGACGCTTGGTGTGTTGGGTATGAAGGAACGTGCAAATATGATCGGTGCGGAATTTGACATTCACAGCAAACCAGGGAAGGGAACCCGGGTTGAAGTAAGCTACTTAATATGAAGATCCTGATTGCAGATGATCATGCCGTTGTCAGGAAGGGGTTAAAACTCCTGATCCTCGAGTCCTATCCGCATGCCCAGGTGGAAGAGGTAGCGAATACGGAAGCACTGTTGTCGGAAGTGGTAACAAAAGACTGGCAGCTGGTGATCTGCGATATGAACATGCCTGGCCGCAGCGGACTGGATGCGCTCAGCCAGATCCGGCAGATCGCACCGCAACTCCCCGTGCTGATCATGAGCGTTTATCCGCAGGAGCAGTATGCAGTAAGGGTGATCAAGGCCGGCGCCTCCGGCTACCTGGGCAAGGACTCCCTTCATGAGGAACTACCGGCTGCGCTCCGCCAGGTGCTCAAAGGAAAAAAGTATATCTCGGCTGAAGCGGCTGAAAAACTTGCAGATGCCGTTCAGGGAAAGTCCCAACAGGATGCTCCACACGAATCCCTGTCTGACCGTGAATTTGACGTGTTCAAAGGATTGGCTGCAGGTAAAAGTGTAAGTGAAATTGCTGATCAGCTGAGCCTCGGCGTTACTACCGTGAGTACCTACCGGAGCAGGATCCTGCAAAAACTGCAGCTAACCAATAATGCTGCCCTCATTAAATATGCTCTCGAACACCGGCTGTTCGATCAGTTGTAGTAAACTTACTACAGGATTTAAGTGGGAACGCCTACAATTCCAGCAATTTGCGTATAGTAGTTTGTGTGCATGTTCCGAATTCTGGTGGCGGACGACCATTTTGCCGTGCGCCAGGGCCTGTTGCAGCTGATTCGGGAATACTATCCTGACGCCGAAATCGGCGAAGCCGCTGACACCACTGCCCTGATCAATATATCCCTTCAGGAAAACTGGAACCTGATCGTGACCGACCTGGTCATGCCGGGGGGCGGCGCCATACCTGCCATCAAGCAGATCAAACACGAGAAACCGGACCTTCCGATCGTTGTCATCAGCACCCATTCAAATGAAGCGTACGAAGACTGGACCCTGAAAAGCGGTGCCGACTTCTTCCTGTCCAAAGACCTGGTAAGCACCAGGCTGGCCGTACTGATCAGACAGATCCTGCACGACCCCATGTAGTGTAAATACTACATTTTAATCCACGTTGGTACTATTTGCGACGCATGATAACCGGTCTACATTTGTGTTGTCCTTTAACGAATGTGCCAATATCCAGTGCTCCAATATCCGACTCCCCCAGATCCTAAGCCGTTGAAGATATTTATCCCTATTGGAAAACCAAGGCGCTGAAAGGGCCCCTATACCCTGCCGTCTCCCCTGATCCCTATAAACCAGGCTGAGGTTTGCTGCTGACAGTCGCTTCGTACCCAAAACTACCTGTCAACGAATGACCGGTTGAGCTCAGATTGCTTAAAAAAGGCTGCCATGCAGCCTTTTTTGCATTAGCTTTGCCGACGATTTTGATTAACATTAACAGGTCCCTCAATTGCCCCTAAAGGGCGGACCGATAGATTTGTCCTTTACAGATTATTATGAGAAAATTTTTAGTGGCCATGACCGGAATCCTGCTGGCAATGGCGGTTCAGGCGCAAACAGATACGACCTCCACTGTACCCGGATTGATCGGCCCCTCCACTTCCTCCCCTAAGAAATCAAAGAAAAAAGACTGGAGCAAAGTGAGCATCGCAGGCCGCGCCAACGACCATTTCATGATCCAGATGGGCTACGATGGCTGGGGTGGCAAACCGGATGATATCCGCACCAAAGGATTCAGCCGTTTCCTGAACATGTACCTCATGCTCGATTTCCCTTTCAAGAGTGATCCCCGCTTCAGCGTAGGCCTGGGTGCAGGTATCGGTTCCAGTAATATCTATTTCGACAAGATGGAGCCCCAGATCGCCGGCACCACTACCCAGCTGGAATTCAAAGACGTAAAAGACACCACCCACTTCAAAAAATACAAACTCAGCAACTCCTGGGTGGAAGCACCTATCGAATTCCGGTATGTGGCCGACCCGGTTCATCCGAACAAAAGCTTCAAAGCGGCTATCGGGATGAAGATCGGCACCATGATCAATGCCCACACGAAGGGCAAGAACCTGCAGAACAGCGCGGGGAATACGATCAACAACTATATCATGAAGGAAAACAGCAAGCGTTACTTCAATAACCTTCGGTTTGCTGCTACCGGCCGGGTAGGGTACGGTCCATTCTCCCTCTATGGTGCGTATCAGATCAACAGCCTGATCAAGGAAAACGTTGGCCCGCAGGTGCATCCGTGGTCGATTGGGCTCCAGATCAGCGGCCTGTAGGGGGGTCAGGATATCATATCCGCTGAAATACAAAAGTTTAAAGTAGAATATTTAAGGGAGCAGGGCGAAATCACGGTAATTCGGGATTCGCGCTGCTCCCTTTGAGTTCTTGCTTATTTTTGCTGCCTTAATCAGAAGCGGATTGATCGAAAAGAAACAAATACTGGAGGCTGAGAAATGTGTGTTGGTAGGTGTCGTTCAGAAGGACCAGACCGAACTGCAGGTAAAGGAATACCTTGATGAACTGGCATTCCTGGCCGAAACTGCCGGCGCCATCACAGCCAGGAAGTTCACGCAGAAACTCGCTCACCCCGACAGCAAGACCTTTGTCGGTAAAGGTAAACTGGAAGAGATCAGGGATTATCTTACCGGCCGTGATATCAACCTCGTCATCTTTGACGATGAACTGACCGGCTCCCAGATCATCAATATTGAAAAGGCACTCGGGGTCAAGACTATCGACCGAAGCGACCTCATTCTCGATATTTTCGCCCGCCGCGCAAAGACGGCGCAGGCCAAAACACAAGTGGAGCTGGCTCAATACCAGTACCTGCTTCCCCGCCTCAAGGGCATGTGGAAACACCTGGAAAGACAGGGTGGTGGTATCGGTACCCGCGGACCGGGGGAAACCGAAATCGAAACGGACCGTCGTATCGTCAAGGAAAAGATCGCCCTGTTACGCCGCCGTCTCGCCGAGATCGACAAACAGGCCTATACGCAACGGAAAGACCGGGGAGAATTCATCCGTGTTGCCCTGGTTGGTTACACAAATGTAGGCAAGAGCACCATCATGAATATCCTGGCCAAAAGCGAGGTATTTGCTGAAAACAAACTCTTTGCGACACTGGACACAACCACCCGCAAAGTGGTCTTTGATGCGACCCCTTTCCTGTTGTCCGATACGGTAGGTTTTATCCGCAAACTGCCCCACCACCTGGTGGAAAGCTTCAAGAGCACCCTCGATGAAGTACGCGAAGCAGACATCCTGCTGCATGTGGTGGACCTTTCGCACCCCGCCTATGAAGACCAGTTCAATGTGGTCAACAAAACACTACAGGAACTCAAGGTGACGGAAAAGCCGGTGATCACCATCTTCAACAAACTGGACCAGTACGAGAAGAATACTTTTGATGAGTGGCTGAACGAAGAAGTAAAAACCCAGATCCTGGAAGAACTCCGCGAACGCTGGGAGAATGACACGCTGGGCAACTGTGTGTTCATATCAGCGCTGGAGAAAAGAAACCTGGAAGGACTGCGCGCCACGATCCTCAACCGGGTCCGCCGCCTCTACCGGGAACGTTATCCCTACAAGACAGAATTTTTCGGAATCTCACTGGACGACGAAGATGCTGCTGAATTCATTTAAATTCTCCGGTTAATGGAGGGATGGATCAAAGTGGCCGAAAGCCTCGCCGAGCTTGATTTCCGGAATGGAGTTGCTGCAGCTGATGCTAATGGCAAAGCCATCTGCATTGGCATCTTCCGTGATGAAGCCTTTGCATTCGCACATAAATGCCCGCATGCCGGCGGATTTCTCGCAGAAGGGTATGTAGATGCGCTCGGCAACGTCGTTTGCCCGGTGCACCGGTATAAGTTCTGTATGGCCAATGGCCGGAATGTAAGCGGCGAAGGGTATTTCCTGAAGCGCTGGCCGTTGCGGGTAAGCGAAGAGGGAGTGTTTGTGCAACTCTGAGCAGTCTGTTTCACGCAAATGTGTCAGCGCTGCGCGCTGTTTTATTTCACGCCAAGACGCAAAGGTGCAAAGGCGCAGAGCTGATATGAAGTTTAATTTTGCGGCAACCTCGCATTTTTAAATATCAAATCTGTGAAAGTCGAAATTGCCACCTGGCAGCAGCATATTTTTTCCAAAACTATAAATTCAATGCGCCTTTGCACCTTCGCGTCTTGGCGAGAAAAAAATAAACCATTGCGGGAAGGAGCGCCAGCGACTCATCCAGACAAGCAAAAAAACTGCGTGAACTCCTTACCGGTAGCTATTGATTTCCGGCCCAGTGAACGGCCATACAACAATGATTCAGAGAAAATTCATGCTACAGTTTTATGGTTTGCTGCTTGCCGGAATAACGCACTGACCGGTCGGATGCGTCATCAAAAACCAGTGGTTTCGGCTGATCGGGCCGGGTTACACGGATCCTGAAAATGCGGTTCTTCAGCATTTCCGGGAAGCTCCCATTACGGTCACCGATGGTCAGTGTTCGCGAAGCCTCGTCATAATGAAAGCTGATCGTCGTATAAGCGCCTTTCTCATACTGATAGTGCAATCCATCATCTTCATAAAGCGTGAAATCGGCATCTGCCCCGGCATAGATATTCAGGGTAACCGGATCTGCTTTTTTCTCATCGCTGTACAACAGCGCAGGGCCGGTAGGCAGAATGCTGCCCGCCCTCACATAGAGGGGTAACCGCTCATAAGGTGCAGCCGCTTTAATTGTTTGTCCGCCGGTAAGAAATTTACCGGTTTCCAGTTCAAACCAACCTCCGGAAGGCAGGTACACATTCCGTTCTGTGGCACCATAGGTATACACCGGATTCACGAGCAGGCTCGGTCCCAACAGGAACTGGTCACCAACCTGACGCGCCGTTTCATCATCGGGGAAGTCCATGACGAGAGCCCGCATCAGTGTTTTGTCATGCAGCCAGGCCTCGCCCGCGAGGCTATAGATATAGGGCAGCAGGCGATAGCGCAGCTTATTGTAATACAGCATGCTGTTGTAGGCAGGCTCTCCCTCATTGGCGGTGTTATAAATCTCGCGATAGGGAAATTGTCCGTGTGAGCGGAACAGGGGCGCGAAGGCACCGAACTGGAACCAACGGGTCATCAGTTCCTGCCACTCCTTTTTATCGGTCGCATTGGGTTGCTCAAAACGTTTCTCCACGCTGAAACCGCCAATATCCATCGTCCAGTAGGGCAATCCGCTGAGCGAGAAATTCAGTCCGGCGCTAATCTGCGCCTTCATGTCTGTCCACCGGCTGGCAATATCACCGCTCCAGATGGTGGCACCATACCGCTGTGATCCGAGGAAACCCGAACGGGTCAGCAGGAATACGCGCTTGTCGGGATCGACTCCCCGCTGCCCTTCATAAATACCTTTCGCATTCTGCAGCGGGTACGCGTTGAGGAACTCAGCAGCGGTGCCCAGGTGCACGCCGACCATCTGGTCTTTCCGGCGGCCAGGGTCAACATTGGAAAGGATATCGGGTTCACTGGCATCCATCCACCAGGCGTCTACTCCTTTCGTGTACAGTTTATCGTGGATGAGGTTCCAGAAACCCTGGCGGGCGGCCGGATTAAAAGCATCATAAAAGGTGGAGATATAGCCCTGCGCGATCCAGTCCCGCTGACGGTCGGCAATGTTCCGGGGATACAGCCATCCCTTCGCCCGGAAATCCTCGTAGGCTTTGATCCCTTCGTAAAACTTGGGCCACACAGAGATCATGAACCGGGTCTTGTACTGCTGGTGCAATACTTTGATCATCGAATCCGGATTCGGGAAACGGCTCGCATCAAATTCCTGGCTGCCCCAATCGGCCTGTTTCCAGTAACTCCAGTCCAACACTATATTATCAAGCGGGATTTTCTTCTCCCGGAAAGTCTTTACAGTACTAAGAATTTCGTCCTGGGTCTTGTAACGCTCGCGGCTTTGCCAGAAACCCAGTGCCCAGCGGGGTACGATGGGTGCCTTGCCGGTCAGCAGTCGGTAGCCACCGATCACTTCGTCGATTGAGCTGCCATACACGAAATAGTAGTCGAGCTGGCGGCCGGCTTCGGAGCTGAACCCGAATGTGCTGGGTGCTTGCGCCGTGGTGGGTGGCAGCCAGCGGCAGGTCAGGTAAGATTCGCCGCCATCGGGAATCCATTCGATCCGGATGTCGTGCTGACTGTCTTTTTTCCAGTCGAGATCCACCACACCGCTGCCCGGATTCCACGCCTGGCGCCAGCGGTCCAGCATCAGCTGTCCGTCAATATAACATTTGATATACCCGGCATAGGTGAACCGGAGCTGCTGCATTCCTTCCATTGCAGTGCTGATCTTCCCTTCCCAGGCCACCTGGCCTTCGGCCACTTTGAAATCCGCCGGAAGAATCCGTTTGGAATCGTTCAGGTAGGGAATATCAATCACGGATTCGGCCCTTGTCAAAGCAACCTGATCCGGATGGTTCCGGTTATTGGCATAAGAAGCCGTCAGCCAGCCTTTCTCCCCCGTTTTAGCAGTCAGTTGCAGGGCAGACAGCGGCTGATAGGCCCGTAGATTCCCGGCTGTCGTCAGGGAATAATTATCCCACAGAATGCCATAGCGGTTGCTGCTGACCAGGAAGGGAACTGCTACTTCCGTATTGTTCTGCCAAAGTTTCACCTGTTGATTGCGGTAGTCGAACAGGTCGTCCTGGTGCTGACCGAGGCCATAATACCCTTCGGCAGGTTGGCTGAGAAAGGTTTGCGTTACGCTATACAGGGGCTGCCCCTCAAAAACAGCCGGCTGAATTTGCCGACCGGCAGGGTCCTCGGCCAGTATGGTTTTTCCGTTCAGATCCGTAAAGGAGACCTGTCCGCTGTTCTTGTCAACAGCCGCAATCAGGGATGCCGTTTTGAGCTTCACGACAGCATCGGAGTTTTCCGTCTGAAAAGCCGGGGTTGCAGGCAGATTCTCCAGCACCGACAGAGTGGGCCGTTCCGGGAGCTGCTGCCTCGGTTTCGCCACCACCCGGATGATCTTTTCTGTAATCACTTCCAGTTGCACTTCACTGACGCCTCCCTGCTGGCGCGCCGGTATAACGGTAACACCTTTAGCTGTAACGCGGTATCCGGGGCCGGAATCCTGGGCAGCAACGGAAAAGAACAAGGTACAGGCCAGCAACACGGTAAGGATGGGAGCAACACATTTTTTGAGGGAAGCAATCATGAAAATCTCATTAAAGTTGAACCCCAAAACTAGGAAGGTATAAAAGGGATGGGGTGGCGGAAATCATCATAATTAGGTGTACAAATGTTCACCCGCAACATTTTCTGCGCAAAAAGACACACAAGTATAATTCCCCTTTAATATTGACTTAACCCTGCCGGGCAAACTTTACGCAGCCAACCGATTACGGATACCGATTATGGATATACTGAAATGGCTGCTCGAAGCCGACCGCGAAATCTTCCTTTTCATACAGGAGACCGGTGCTACCGGCATCATGGATCATTTGATGATGGCGCTGCGCACCCCCGCCGTCTGGATCCCCCTGTATGCTTTTATGTTGATCTGGGTTGCCAGGAACGCCCACTGGAAAACGGCAGCCATGTTCATCGTGTGCACGGTAATGGCGTTCGGACTGGCTGATTACAGCAGTGCTTCGATCTTTAAACCACTCATTGAGAGACCCCGGCCCTGTTATGCCGATGACCTCGCCGAACTGGCCCGGAGCCTGGTCGGCTGTGGTGGTCAATATGGATTTCCGAGCTCCCATGCGGCCAATCACTTCGCCTTGGCATGTTTCTGGTATTGGTCGATCTTTATTATTAAGGGACAGAAGTGGTGGTGGCTGTTCGCCTGGGCTTTCGGGATCAGTTATGCCCAGGTGTACGTAGGCAAACATTACCCGCTGGATGTACTGGCAGGCGGCTTCCTGGGACTGATGATCGGCACCTGGATGGCCAAATTGTTCGAATGGTGGCATTACAGACAGCTCCGGCGGCAGCCCGTTACGGGCAAGACTTCTCTCCCGCCCCTTTGATGGATCGACCTTTTACCATATTTCGCTTCTGCCTCTTCCTCGGGGTGCTGGTCAACGTATGTGCGATCGGCAGTACGATCATGGAGCCGGATGGAGCCCTGTATGCCAGCATCGCCAAAACCATGGTACTGCGCAACGACTGGGTTAACCTCTATGCTGAGGGAGCCGACTGGCTCGACAAACCACATTTCCCGTTCTGGGCTGCCGCAGCATCTTTTACAGTTTTCGGCATCAACAGTTTTGCTTACAAGCTGCCCGCCCTGATCTTCTGGGCAATCGGTGGCTGGTACGTTTGGCGGTATGGTAACCGATTTCACAACAGTACCATCGCCAAACTTGCCCTGCTGATTTACCTCAGCGCCCTGCATCTCCTGATCTCCAACAACGATGTGAGGGCTGAGCCCTACCTCACCGGTATGCTGATCGGGTGCGTTTACCATTTCCGGCGGGCCATGAAAGACGCCTGGTGGCAGGTGGTGGTGGGTGCTTTCTGGCTGGCGCTGGCCATCATGACCAAAGGCATTTTTATTGCTGTGCTGGCCGGACTGGGCTTTTTTGTGTTTTGGTTCATGGGCAGTGACCAGCCAAATGCCTCCCGGCTTCGGGGCGCAGCCGCAGGCAGGGGATGGTGGGGCATCATCCAGCAGATCCGGCGCCGGAGGTGGTGGGCAGTTCCTGTGCTGACCGCCATTTTTATCTTCCCGGAAATCTGGTGTCTCTGGAAACAGTTTGATGCCCATCCGGAAAAGATCATCTTCGGCCGTTCCGATGTCAGCGGTATTCGCTTCTTTTTCTGGGACAGCCAGTTCGGGCGTTTCATGAATAACGGTCCCATCAAGGGCAAGGGCGACCCGTTCTTTTTCGCGCATACTTTATTATGGGCTTTCCTCCCCTGGTCAATCTGGCTGTATGTGGCCATCGGCCAGTGGTTTGGCCGCCGCCGCCGGCTTGACACACTTTGCATGGGCGTCGGACTGGCAGGTTTTGTACTGTTTTCAGCGTCGAAATTCCAGCTGCCCCATTATATGAATATCGTTTTCCCGTTTTTTGCCCTGCTGGTGGCGCAATGGCTGGCGGAAGCGATGCAGCCCGGGGCGGCAGGTTCTATAGGTAATTGGGGCAGCAACAGGCTCTGGGCCATCCTGCGCCGCTTACAGGTTGTGGTGATTGTGGTGATGCTGCTCGCGGCAGCGGTATTATGGTCCCTGATGCATGCAGACGGAAACTGGTGGGTGATCGGCTGGATCCTGCTGGGTGCCTGGCTGGTATGGCTTTGTTTTTACGGTTACCTCGACAACAGCCTGACGGACCTGGCCCTTCCCCGGAACCTGGGCCGCCTGGTACTTGGCACATATATGGCCGCCATCACGCTCTATGGCTTCCTCAACATGTATTTCTACCCGGTGCTCCTCCGCTACCAGAGCGGCACACAGGCAGCGGCCTGGCTGAACCAGAACCTGCCGGATGAAACCATCCACATCCTGGATCCGGTATCTTATTCGCTTGACTTTTACCACAAGGCCCCGGTAGAGTACGATGATTTTGATTCGCTCATCGTCAAGGCCCGCCTGAACCCGATGCTGGTGTACAGCTCGCCGGAGACCTTCGACAGCCTCCAGGATCGCCGCTGCCGGGTTCAGGTGGTACAGCGATTTGCCCATTTCCACGTATCGAGGCTGCAGATCGGTTTCCTGTTGCCATCCAAAAGGCCGAAATATCTGCAGGAACGAATGGTAGCCTGGGTAACGGCTCCGAGCCTGTTGCAGGGACCGGTTGCAGGAAGCCCCTGCAGCCCGGCAGGTTATCCATTATTTCCCCCGTTCAAATTTGGGATCGATGATTTCCCACTCGCGGATCTGGGGATGTTCATGGGAAGCCCGCTGCCACTGGTCAAAACGGGCAATGATGTCAGGATGCGCCGCGGCCACATTGCTGGTCTCCGCGGGATCAGTACCCAGGTCGAATAGCTGCCAGGGCGCTTTGGGATCTTTCAGCAGTCCCGTACGCACGCCTTTCCAGTTGCCGTAACGAATGGCCACCTGTCCGCCATTTTCGGGATATTCAAAATAGAGGTACTCATGTTTTTGCTGCCGTCCTGGTTGCCCCAGTAATTCGGGAAGAAAGGAGATGCCGTCTGTAGTGCCGGTTGCAAGGGATTGTCCGGTAAGTTCTGCGAGCGTTGCCATCATATCGAACTGCGCGGAGATCAGCGCGGATTCGCTTCCCGCTTTCACTTTCCCTGGCCAGCGGACGATGAATGGTGCGCGGATGCCTCCTTCATAGAGGTCCATCTTGTAACCACGCAGCCCCATATGGCTGTCGAAGTATTCGGTTCCCGGATGTTTCAGGAAGGTAGCACCATTGTCGCTCGAGAACATGATAATGGTATTGTTGTCCAGCCCCATTGCTTTGATCTTTTCCATCAGGATGCCCACCTGTTGATCAAGATAACTGATCATGGCGGCGTAGGTGGACTTCGGATACTGCACTGCTGCATAACCTTCGGTAGAATAGTAAGGGCTTTCGGGGAACTGGCCCTTGTATTTTTCTACCCATGCGTCCGGCACCTGGAGCGACAAATGCGGCAGGGTGAACGGTACGTACAGGAAGAAGCGGCGGGATTTATTCTTATCGAGGAAGGCCAGGGCATGTTCGGTCATCTTATCGATCGCATAGTCTTTCCCTTTATAATAATCGAAATCCGCCTGCGTGAAATGGGTTGAATCGACTTTGCGGTGAACATCAATAAAAGGATTGCGGAGACTGTCTTTATGGTCGTTCTCCCAAAGGTGGGTGGGGTAGAAATTGTGCGCCTGCTTCTGGTCGAGCAGACCATAGAAATAGTCGAAGCCCTGCTTGTTGGGAGCGCCTGCAGAACCAGTAATACCAAGGCCCCATTTGCCGGAAGCACCGGTGGTATAGCCAGCCTGTTTCATTAGTTTGGCGATGGTGAAGGTCCCATAGGGCAGCGGCATTTGTCCGCCTTCTGTTTCATCGCGGAAGCCGCCCATTTCATAATTGCCGCGCACGTAGGAATGTCCGCCGTGTTTACCGGTCATCAGCATGCAGCGGGAAGGCGCGCAGACCGGTGCACCGGAGTAGTGCTGTGTAAAACGCATACCTTCTTTCGCCAACCGGTCGAGGTTGGGCGTTTTGATCTTTTTCTGACCATATGGGCCGATCTCCCCGATACCGAGATCGTCGGCATAGATGTAGATGATATTCGGCTTTTGTTGTGCCATCGCTATGGCAGCACACAACTGGGCTCCGGTGAATAGTGTCAAAAAATACAGCGCCTTCCTCATGGTAACGATTATCGATGTTGTGGATAAATGTAGGCAATCGGGGCATTCGGCTAACAAACAAACGGTTGCGCGCGGGAGGAAGGTGAAACCCTCCTAAGCTTATCAATACAAATGACAAAACGTTTGAATCCGTTGGCAGCAACTTCAAAAAAATCAGGAAATTGACTTGGGTGGAATCTGAAAATCCCTATTTTTGCACTCCCCAAACGCGGACAGCTTGCTTTTCGCCGGTAGGGAAACCATATTCCTCCTTAGCTCAGTTGGTTAGAGCATCTGACTGTTAATCAGAGGGTCGCTGGTTCAAGTCCAGCAGGGGGAGCAAAAAAGCGCTGAAGATTCAGCGCTTTTTTTATGTTTCGAGCCTGGTTTACCAGGGGATGTTGGAATATGATAAAAAAAGCCCCGGTGCCATACCGGGGCTGGATATTGATGCGATTTGGATAGGAAATTGATAGTCCCTGTTCCAGCATGCTTAAGGTCCCAAAAGACTCATGCAATACAAATGCCACCGGTCTTTCAGTTTTTCGGGGTCAACAATAGAATATATACCCTTAACTGAATCATCTTCAATATCAAAAACCTGGCAATTGACCAGAAGATCTTCTTTGAAAAACAACAACGCTGGCTGGTGATTTACCAACCGGACTTTAACAGAAAGCGAATGGTGGTAGGTTTTATACACATAGCTTAAAAGATCAATCACCGCTTGCTGCCCTGTCACAACAGGAGCCACAATCTTAATAGCACCGCCATCCGTTTTTACCGCAATATCCTTAGCCAGAATTTTCTCCAAAGCTTCTGTATCACCATTCCGGATTGTTTCAATATAACGCTGTAACACTTCTGTACTTCCCGCTGCCGGTTTGAAATTTTCACGTCTGCCTTTCAGTGTACGCTTCGCCCTGCTCAGGACCTTCCTTGAGTTCTCCACTGAAAGAGAAAGTATAGCTGCTATTTCCTCATGCGAATAATCAAACGCCTCCTTTAAGATAAACACCGCCCGTTCTTTGGGATCGAGATATTCCAGCAGAACCATCATGGAATACGATATTATTTCATTCCTGTTGATTGCCTGGTCCGCGTTTTCCGTAGCGATGGGTTCCGGAAGCCAGACTGCATCTCCCACCGATCTCCTGTTCCTTTTCCTGATATTGATCGACTGGTTGATGACCCCTTTAACCAGGTATCCTGTTTCATTTTCCATTTCAGACCGGGGCACAGCAACATACTTCATCATGACATCCTGCACAGCATCCATCGCATCAGCAGCAGACCCCAAAATATTGTAGGCATAAGGGAAAAGTCTTCCCTGGTAGTTGTTCAATATCTCCATCTATCCCTCAGATTAATAAGGACGACAAATTTGCAGCTCCTAACGCTGAGAAAAAAATAAGTCATCGGTAGTGCCCACGAACTTCATCACCTCCAGTTTATGGGAATTGCCAATGCCACTTGCGTCCCGCTTTTCCTGGAAAACCTTAAAAGATGGAATAGCCAGTACCTGCTTTTGCACACTTTCATTCAGGTAATGAGACAGGTGAAGAAAAGTCACCCCGTCCTCCAATAAATAAACGTCATATCGAAATTCAGCGCTGCTAACCTTCCTGAAGTCCTCCATAAAAACACTGATGTTATGTTGGTTCTCTTCAACGAATGCCTGGTCGACGGTGTAACTTACTTTTACGGTGATCATTGTGTTATTTTTTTAGTTGATTTACCTGCTTTTAATGTTTGGTAATAGAATAACAAGGCAGGAAATCAAAACGTGACAGGAAAATCCAAAAAAGAACACCTGCTGTATCACTTCCGAACACTTTCGTACACACAACCGCCTCTTTTACATTGACTATCACACCTTTATTTACTGGCATATTTCTTACTGTAAAATTGATCAGCCTGCCCGAAAATCCAGGTTAGCAACCTATGATCAGGAGCTATATAAAAACAGCACTCAGAATGCTGTTGAACTACAAGAGCTTTTCGGCCATTAATGTGATCAGCCTGACCATCGGCATGGTGGGCTGTTTTGTTATCGGCCTGTTTGTATGGGATGAATGGCAATTTGACAAGAACATTCCCGATCATGCGAATGTCTACCGCATCTATAACCACTGGCAAAATCAAAATGGCAACACCAGCCATATGGCACCGGTAGCGCCCGCCTACGCCACTTTCCTGAAACAAGAATACCCGCAGGTGGAAGCTGCCACCAGGATCCTGATGAGCAAGGACAAATTCCTTATGGAAGTGGACAATAAAAAGAATTATGAGGAGAAAGGCTGCTTTGCCGACTCTTCCTTCTTTAAAGTGTTCCGGCTGAGTTTTGCAGCCGGCGCCCCCGCTACAGCACTCAACTCCCCCACTGCGGTGGTTATTTCCACTACACTTGCCCGGAAATATTTTGGCGGGGATAACCCGGTTGGCAAAACGATACTGATCGACAAAAGCAATTTCCAGGTAACCGGCGTTCTGGCTGAATTGCCTCAACATTTCCATCTCGACTTTCACTACCTCATGGCGCTCCCTGCAGCAGGCATCCCCAAAGAACGTATGGCGGCATGGACCTGGACACAGTTTTACACCTATGTGAAACTAAGCCCTGCAGCAAACGTTGATCAGCTGCAGCATCATTTCCAGGCGCATATCAAAAAGGAAATCTATCCGACCCTCCGCCAGGGCAACACTTTCCTGCCTTTTTTTCAGCCGCTGGCAGCTGTGCACCTGCAGTCTGCTGATTTTGTTTATGACAATGCCATCCGTGGCAACGAGACCTATGTCAACGCCCTCACCATCATCGCCATCTTTGTACTCGTCATCGCCTGTTTCAATTTTATCAATCTCGCAACGGCAAGATCCATCAGGAGAGCAAAAGAGATCGGTGTAAGAAAAGTTATCGGGGCAGGGCGCCGGCAGCTGATCTTTCAGTTCCTCGGCGAAACGATGCTGCTTTCCCTGCTGTCTATGATCATCGCCGCTATTGCCACAGCAGTGATTATACCCCTGCTCAACCAGTTCACCGGAAAAGCAATTTCTTTTAACCTCATCCATAATCCGGTACTTGCGCTGATTATCCTGCTGGCCGGAATAATTACCGGCCTGCTTGCTGGCATCTATCCTGCGTTGGTGCTTTCCGGATTTCAGCCCATTCGGGCTTTCAAGAATTTGAGCGGGGGCAACGGTTCGGGTGGTGTATGGTTGCGGCAAACCCTGGTAGTCGTTCAGTTTGCACTTTCCGTTTTGCTGATCGTTTCAACACTTATCGTATACCGGCAGACCAGGTACCTGAACAATAAAGATCTCGGCTTTAACAAGGAACAGGTACTTTATTTTGAAGTGCGGGATAGCCTGGTAAGCAATGCCGGGTTGCTGGAAACCTTTAAAACCAAACTGAGACAGTCCGCCGGGATTGTTTCGGTTACTTCAGGCTATGGCCTGCCGGGTGACCAGTTTGCCGGTGATGGTGTAAAAATTGACGGCAAAGAATATGCGTCGAACGTGTTTATCGGGGATGAACACTATGTTAAGACCCTGGGGCTGCGTATCGTGGCGGGAAGAGACTTTTCCAGGCAGATGCAGACAGATGTAAAAGAAGCTTTCCTGATTAATGAAACGGCGGTAAGGGAATTCGGATTCGGCACGCCTGAAAAAGCTTTAGGCCGGCAGATTAGCTGGGAGGAATGGGCACCCGCGGATACATTGCAGCCTGTCAAAAAAGGCAAGGTGATCGGCGTTGTACAGGACTTCCACTACAAGAGCCTGCATGAAAAAATTACTGCCTGTGCCATTCAGCTCTATCCGCAGGAAACCTATACCGTTGCAGCCAAACTCAAAACTGCAGATATCAGCACTACAATCGGTTCTATCAGCAACCTGTGGAATGAATTTTCACCGGGTTATCCCCTGGAGTATAAGTTTATGGATGACAGTTATGGAAAAATGTATCAGCATGAAGAAAAACTAAGTAAGCTGCTCTGGATCTTCGCAGCAATGGCCATTTTTGTTGGCTGTATGGGACTGTTTGGACTCGCAGCCTTCAGTGTTGAACAAAGAAAAAAAGAGATCGGGATCAGGAAAGTGCTGGGGGCAAATCCCCTCAGGATCGCCGTGATGATTTCAAAACGATTTCTGGTATTGGTTGCCGTTGCTTCCGTCCTTGCCTTTCCGGTTGGCTGGTGGGCAATGCATCGCTGGCTGAACGACTTTACCTACCGGATCTCCATCGACTGGTGGGTGTTCCTTGCAGCCACCGCCATCGCACTGACGATATCACTGTTTACCATTGGTTCGCAGGCTGTCAAAGCGGCAATTTCCAATCCTGTGAAAAGCCTGAAGACGGAGTAAGGGATTTTTTATTTAAATTCATTAAGTCCGGCCCGTCAACATTAATCGCCATATTATGAGACTTCTTCTGTCCGGATTTATTATTCTCGGCACCCTTGCCATAGCCGCCTGCGGAAACAACAGTAACAATACTGCAGCCACTGATTCAACCGCCGCAAAAACTGCAGATACGGCAGTGGCAGCGATTGAAACCAACCCGTTAAAGAACTGCTATTTCGGAGACCTGCACCTGCACACTGCGTTATCCCCTGACGCCAATATCATGGGGTCAACACTGATGCCGGAAGATTCCTATAAATATGCCCTGGGGGAAACGGTAACTTATCTCGGAAACCCTGTCAAACGTATCGCACCACTTGATTTCCTCGCAGTGACCGACCACTCGGAATACCTCGGCGTTGTAGACCAGGTAAAAGACCCCAACGGGCTCTGGGCAGGAACGGCCATGCAACGGCAATGGTCGAGTACCAACCAGGATACAATTGCAAAAACCTTCGGCCAGTTTATCCACGGAGTTAAAACCAATACCCCGGATACGGCCTTAAATAAAAAAGAAGCGATCATCAAAGGGTGGGATATTTTACAGCTGGCGGCTGCTAAATATTACCGGCCCGGTAAGTTCACCACGTTTGTCGGATACGAATGGACCTCCATGCCGTCAGCTGCCAATGGTGGTTCTCAAAACCTGCACCGTTGCGTCATCTTTAAGGGAGACAAGGTACCTGAACTTCCTTTCTCTTCCTTTGATTCGAACGACCCCGAAAATCTCTGGACCTACCTGGAAAATGCCCGTACTGCCGGCAGCGATGTGCTGGCTGTTCCGCACAACAGCAACCTGAGCAACGGTTTGATGTTTGATACGAAAACCCTCTCCGGCAAACCGCTCACCAAAGAATACGCCGTTCGGAGAATGGCTAATGAACCACTTACTGAAATGGCACAGGGTAAAGGCGAAAGTGAAACCAGTCCCACTTTAAGTCCCAACGACGAATTCGCCAACTATGAAGTGATGGAAACGCTGCTGAATAGTACCATCAGGGGAAAAACCAGTTCCGGCAGCTATGTGCGGCAGGCCTGGGGTACAGGTCAGGAACTCCAGGAAAAACTCGGCGCCAATCCGTTCAAAATGGGTGTGGAAGGAGGTACAGATTATCATTCCGGCATTACCACTTCGGAAGAAAATAATTATCCCGGTTCACATGCCACCCAGGATGATCTCGCCAAAAATTTCAAAGAACTGCTTGTCCAGAAAACATCTATTGGCGGGGAAGCGCCTATTAAACTGTCAGCATCTTCCATCACCGGTGTATGGGCAGAAAGCAATACCCGGGAAGCCATCTTTGATGCTTTGAAAAGAAAGGAATGTTTTGCGACTTCCGGAGGCCGGATCAAAGTGAGGCTTTTTGCCGGCTGGAATTATAACGGGGAGATGACGAAACAGGGTGACTGGGTGAAACAGGCTTATGCCGGTGGTGTGCCCATGGGTGCTGACCTTCCTGCCGGTACCGGCAAACCGAAATTCCTGGTACAGGCGCTCAAGGACCCCAATTCAGGGAATCTTGACAGGATCCAGATCATCAAGGTGTCGACCAAAAATGGCAAGTCAACGGAGAAGATCTACAATGTTGTCTGGAGTGGTGACCGGAAAGTGGATGCAAAAGGCAAACTGCCAGCCATCGGCAATACCGTGGATGTGGCGAAAGCTACCTATACCGAAAATATCGGGTCAGCCGAATTGATCGGTTACTGGGAAGACACTGACTTTGATCCGCAGGCCTATAGCACCTACTATGCCCGTGTATTGGAAATCCCGACACCCCGGTGGAGCACCTACCTGGCCGCAAAACATGGGTTGCCGGTAAGCAAACTGGTTCCCACCACGATCCAGGAAAGAGCGTGGACTAGTCCCGTGTGGTACACGCCTTCCAAATAAACTACGCGGAAAAGCATCATGAAGAAAATACTGTCCGAACCCCTGTTCCAGTTCTTTATACTGGGTGTAATCCTCTATGTATCCGTAACCTTCATCCGTTCGCGTACGGAAAGCGCGTCGCGCGAGATCGATATCAGCAGGGAACGCGTTGCCTCGCTGATAACGGGATACCAAACCCAGTTGGGTGTTCTTCCCACCAACCAACAACTGGAGGACCTGATCAATGCCTATATCAGGGAAGAGATCACTTACCGCGAAGCCAAAAAACTCGGACTGGATAAAGATGATGAAATCGTGAGGCGAAGGCTGTCACAGAAATTTGAATTTTTGCAATCGGACCTGGAAGAAATACCGTCACCGACGGAGGAACAGCTACAGGCATTCTACAAGAACAACCCCGAACTGTTCAGTGCTGAAACGACGGTCACCTTTTCCCATATTTACTTCAATTCGGATAACCGGCCCGACACGATCGTCAGGCGCCAGGCATTGACTGTTTTGCAGGAGTTGACCACCAGCGGAAAACAACGCGCGCCGGAGAAGGGAGATCGCTTTCCGCTTCAATATGATTATACGGATCAGTCGCTGGTTGACATCAAATCCAATTTCGGCGACAAGCCGATCGCTGACTCCCTGTTCAAAGGGAAAACAGGCACATGGCTGGGGCCCGTTCAATCCGGCTACGGATGGCACCTGGTGTATATTTCAAATCGTAATGAGCATACCCTGCTGCCCTATGAGGCGGTAAAAGAAGCGGTGAAAACAAAATACCTGGAAGCAGAAAAAGAAAAGCAAAACAGGCAGGCTTTCGAGCAACTGAGCAAAAAATATATCATCAGAAGAAACTACCTGGAGGAGAAATGAACCGCCTTATCTTAATCATAGCACTTTTAACGGTAGCGGGTGCTGCATCTGCACACGAGATAAGACCGGCCTATCTCGAAATCAGGGAAAATGCAGACCACTCCCTGCAAATCACCTGGAAGCAGCCCATAATGGGAGAAGTTGGCGTCCCCTTATTTCCCGAAATCAGTGCCGGGTGGCTGAATGATTCACTGGCTGAAAACTCCTATACGGAAGCCTACCTGATCAAACGCTGGCAGATCCCTCCGGACCACGCCAGCCTGGATCAGCAGTCCGTCCGTATCAGGGGGCTGGAAAGAACGATTACGGATGCCCTGGTGCAGGTAACAACGGCCACTAACGGCTCCTTCACTTTTCTGCTCAAACCGGTGCAACCCTATGTAACCCTGAACCTGTCGCGGCCACAGGCACCACCGGTCTGGCAATACATCCAGTTGGGCATTTACCATATATGGAGCGGCTTTGATCACCTGCTCTTTGTATTTGGCCTGTTGTTGCTGGTGAAAAAAACTTCCCGGCTGGTGTGGACCATCACAGCCTTTACCATCGCGCACAGTATCACACTGGCCCTGGCCACACTGCATATCATCACCATATCGCCATCCTTTACAGAAGCCGCCATTGCCCTGAGCATTGCCTTTTTAGCGGTGGAACTGGTGAACCATTACAATGGCAATGATGGCCTTACCTATCGTTATCCTTGGCTGGTTTCTTTCCTCTTTGGCTTGTTGCACGGGTTGGGTTTTGCCGGCGCACTCAGTGAGGTAGGGCTGCCCGAAAACAATATTCCCCTGGCACTATTGCTGTTCAACGTTGGCGTAGAGATCGGGCAACTGGCCTTTGTGGCAGTCATGCTCCTGATTCTCGCTGGTGTCAGACGGTTACAGCTGTCCTTACCAGCCTGGGTAAACGAAATTCCCGGCTACTTTATCGGCACCCTTGCGATGTATTGGTTTGTGGAAAGGGTAATGGCACTATTGGGGTAAACGCACCGTTTTTACACCCTGTTTCTTTTAAACAGTAATTTCCATCACGTTAACGCACTAATTTTCAGCGATTATGGTAACTACATGGAAGTCATTCAAAATATCCAAAACCACATTTATACAATAAGAGGTGAGCGTGTAATGCTTGACCGGGATATTGCCATTATTTATGGAGTGGAAACAAAAGTATTTAATCAGGCAGTAAAAAGAAATGCCAAACGCTTTCCGCCTGATTTCATGTTTCAGATTAAATGGGAAGAATATGAATCCCTTATCAAAGAATCTTCAAGGTCACAAATTGTGACCTTGAAATCAGGAAGAGGGTACAACCTTAAATACCTCCCGTTTGCCTTCACAGAGCAGGGAATTGCTATGTTAAGTGGCGTACTCAAGAGCGATCATGCCATCGCTATGAACATCGCCATCATGAGGGCTTTTGTTGAAATAAAACGGATTGTCATAAGAGAAAATGATGTAACTGAGCAATTTAAGCAGATTAAGGAGAGGCTTGCTGAACATGACGTTCAACTTAATGGACTATACGATGGACTGGAAAACCTATTGGACGAAAAAGTTTCCCAACGCAGCTGGGAGCAGCGGGAAAGGATAGGTTTTAAAAACTGAATGCGGAATACAAGCGTCAATTTTACACCCCATCATTGTCGCGCCTGCCCCCTTAAATAAACACCCTGAAATTTGCGAAACCGAATAGTTGCATGTATATTTGCAACCGAACGGTTTCTTAATAAAGCAAAACCTTATGCGGAGAGATGTATTCCAGGGAATCGCAGATCCCACCAGGCGGGCGATCATCGCCCTGATCGCACTACAGGCAATGACCCCTAATGCCATTGCCGAGAATTTCAACACCACCCGGCAGGCGGTATCGAAGCACCTGCGCATCCTGACCGAATGTGACCTGGTGAAACAGGAATACCAGGGCAGGGAAATTTATTATTCACTTCAAATTGAAAAAATGAAGGAAATAGACAAATGGCTGGACCAGTACCGGAAGATCTGGGAAAGCCGGTTCAATACACTCGACAATATTTTATCAACACTAAAAAAGAAAAAATGACAAACGAACTGTTATTCGACTTTACCGTTGACAAAGCTGCCCAGACGGTAAGTATCACCAGGGAATTCGACGCTGAGCTGTCGCTCGTATGGGACGCTTTCACCAAACAGGAACTCCTGGACCAGTGGATGGCACCGGCACCAATGAAAGCCCGGACAAAGTATATGAACTTTGTAGTGGGTGGTAAAAGATTCTATGCCATGATCGGCCCGGATGGCATGGAAAAGTGGGCCATCCAGCAATACACTTCCATCACGCCGAAGTCCAATTTCAAAATGCACAACGCTTTCGCTGACGAACATGAGAACCCGGAATTACCAGGTTCGGAATGGGATTACAACTTCAGCGAAAAAGACGGCATCACCACGGTATTCATCAGGATCTACAATGAATCCTTCGAACGTATGGAACGCCTGATGGATGGCTTCCGTGCAGGATTCACGATGACCCTGAAAAACCTGGAAGAGCTGCTGGCGAAATTATCCGCAAAATGATTTACATTTTTAAAACTTCCGTCAGAACAAAAAACCAGGTGAAGCAACTCAGGCCTGCAATCAATCAACTGTTACCGGGTGAGAAATGGAACTTCGATCTGCAGGATTGTGACAGGATCCTGCGGATTGATAGTGATGAAGATATCGTTACGGAAATCACCGGCCTCTTGCAGGATCACCTGTTCGTATGTGAAGAACTGGAATAATAATCACCTGAACACCAAAAAAACAAATACCATGGCACAGCTCAATCCTTACATCCATTTCAACGGAAATGCAGAGGATGCATTTACCTTCTACAAATCCATATTTGGAGGCGAATTCACGAGGCTCATGCGTTACAAAGACCTGACCGGCCCCGGGTACCAGGTACCTGAAAACGATGCCAACCGGGTAATGCATATCGTACTGCCTATTGCAGGAAACAGTTCCCTGATGGGCAGCGATGTGATGGAGATGATGGGAAAAGTAACGGAAAACGATAACCGGAATACCATCTCGATCAATGCCGACAGCCGTGAAGAGGCGGACAAACTCTTCCACGGACTTTCAGCAGGAGGTAAAGTGGAAATGCCCATAGCAGACGGACCATTCGGCGCCTACTTTGGCATGTTTACAGACAAATATGGCGTCGAGTGGATGGTGGCCTATGAAGCCTGATATAGATCCGCGAAACCACGATAACAGTACCAACGAGAAGCCCGCGGATCTTTAACCGCAGGCTATTTAATGATTCCAACCGTCCCTGTCAGAATATCATGATCTGTTGTGGGAATTCTTTGCCGATTCTACTCGGCGGATGCCGGTATCAGTTGCAAATTGCACAAATATTGATACCTGTGAAAGGGCATTTAGAACGGATGCGGGGGGTATTTTCGCCTTGTTGCGGCTCGTACTTCTACTGGTTTGCCATTAGTAATTAAGGTATGCCCTTGTAACAGGTGAAAAATACCAGCACTATAATGAAGCAGGCTATCGCGAGTATGATTTTCATCGGTCAGGGCTTTACCATTTCAACACCATATTCCGATAAGGATTGCACAAAGTGGGCGATCAGTTCAGCCGGCGGCGGCTCCGTCATGACGGGGAGTGCTTTCATCTCCGGGGAAGGGGCACTATTGTCCCAGAACCACTTTTCCAGTCCGGCCGGGGTGATCCACATCAATTCCTTTACATAATCCGACTGCAATTCAAAGCGGTGGGGGACGTTTTTCGGGAGGTTGACAAAATCCCCGGCTTTGGCGTCGAAGACTTCATTACCGATCCAGAAGCGGATCTGTCCCTCGATGATATAATAGCATTCATCTTCATTTTTATGGGTATGGGGCGGAGGCTCATTGCCTTTATGCACTTCAATATACATGAGGGAGAACTGGCCGTCTGTTTGTTCACCAGTAGCCAGGAAATGGAAGAGGGCACCTGGGATGGCCCTTGAATTTTCGGGGGTGCCGTTGCTGAGAAAAGGACTCGGTTTCATATAATTTCTATTTAGTCAGTTTTACTGACCATAAAGGTAAGATAAACTGACTATCTTCGCCAAATAATATTTCAATTATTTTTTATGGCTGCCTATATCAATACCGGAGTTTACCTGCGCATTTTATGGGATGAGCTCCGGTACAATATGGAATCACAGTTAAAGGAGAATGGGTATGAAGACATATCCCCTTCTCATGGCTGGATTTTTTACAATACCGGGGAAGAAGGCAGCCGCATCACTGACCTGGCCGCCAAAGCCAGGATCACCAAGCAGAGTATGAGTGTACTGGTTGCCCAGCTGGAAACCGGTGGTTATGTAAAAAAGTTGCCCGATCCCAATGACAAACGGGCCTGGATCCTGGTGCTGACGGCAAAAGGAAAGAAGGTAAAAGCGATTGGCCAGCAGATCAACTATAAATTTGAAGAGCGGTGGAAAGACAGTCTCGGCGAAAAAGACTATAGCGTGTTGCGGCAGCTGCTCGCGACGTTATGTGAAGGGTGACCACTGTTGAACTTCAGTGAAACGATGAGGCCGGTCAGTTAGTCAGACAATGATCGCTAGCTTACTCACAAGATCCGGATAGTATTGCGCTCCTACGGCGATATCCGTTTTGCCCATGGTTACGAATTTCTTATTGACTTTAAGAATGTAGGGAAGCGCAACTGCGAAGGAACGGTGAACACGGATAAAGACGTCTGGGGGAAGTTTATTCAGAACGGTGTTCAGCGTGCCATTGGCCTGAAAGGAGGTATTACTGATTAAATGCACTATCGTATAAGCTTTATCTGCCTGGAGCACTATAATATGTGCAGGGTCCACACCGATGAGTTCTCTGTCCACCCAGAAATAGATGAGTCTATTGACGGTCATTTTCCATAGTTTAAGGTTTACTGATAGCTTAAAATAGCAATTTTTTCTTTTTTTCTAGCCCTGGTCCGGACCGCCGGAAGCGTGGGCATGCCTCATACTACCCCGCTTCCCGGCCTGTTCATCCCCGGTTCACCCTATGTTCAATGTCGATTCAACCTTAATGCAACCGCGATTCCTGGTCAATTCGTTCGTGGATTCCGGACAGGTTTTCCCCTGGTATTGAAGATTCATTGGAGTTTCATTCCAGTATCATTCCGGTAAAAACGGCTTTCATGAGATTTTTTAGAGAAGCCCATTAGATTTTCCGGAGAAGCCCGTTAGGTTTCACTGAAATTCCGGCAAATCCGGTATCCCGTTTGTTGCTATCCCCTGACCTGCGCTATTGCAGGCGTTAAATATTAAAATCACTATCCTATGGCAACAGCTACAGGGCTTCTTGCCAGTATGCTCAGCGGAATGATCGGACATGAGCTCGTGTTCCGCAACTGGGAAGGAAAAATGATCGTTCAGAAAGCACCCGGGAAGCGGAAAACCAAGCCCACCCGCGCCATGGCAGTGCAGAACAACAAGTTTAAACAGGGCATGGCATATGGCGTCAGGATGAACCAGGACGCCGATATGAAAGATGCGTATTACCGGAAACGAGCACCCCGGCAGAACGTTTGCAGCCGTGCACTGCAGGATTTCCTGACGGCGCCGGAGGTAACGGACATCAACGTGAACGGCTATGCGGGCCGACCCGGTGACACCATCGAGATCCGCGCCCAGGATGACTTCCATGTCGCCTACGTGCAGGTGGACATCTGGTCATCCGGCGGCGTATTGGTAGAACGCGGTGACGCCGCGGTGCAACCCAGCGGCCTGGTGTGGACCTATACGGCAAAGGCAGACAACCAGGACCTGGCGGGCACGAAAGTGACTGCCTATGCCATGGACATTCCCAACAATGAAGGGACGCTTTCGGTAACCATTGTTAAGGCACCTGAAAAGGCTAAAATCGTTGAACCGCAGGGAAGTATATCGCAGGCGCCCGCAAAAACATCAGAAGTCAGGCGGAGTGAAGCTGTGCGGCCTGACTCCAGCTGCGCCAACTGTAATGTGGACATCGAAATGCAAGGCCTGTTATTCAAAGCTGCAAGGCTTACACCGCTTCGCTGTTAATAAAAGCCGCAGTCCGGATTCTGACAGAACTATTTTCCGGCAGGTAGCTTTTCTGTCTTGTCCAACAGGCTAACAGTGATCAGCGCTTTTACCGGTTGATCCGGATCCATGGTGGCTTCGAAAGCCAGTTCGTGGGCGCCGGCGCTTAGCGGTGGCAACGGCTGACTGATGGCAATATTCTTTACGAACTGCCCCCTGGCATTGTACAATGCTGCAACAGCTTCCTTGCCGTGGATCACCAGCGTTTGTCCCGCTTCAAGGGTTACGGGAATCTCCAGGTGGAAGGCATTGTCGAGTTCGATCACGGGGTTTACAATGCTGCCGGATTCGCCTTTGGCCAGCAATACGAGTTGCGGCTGCTGCGGCTGGGCACTGCTGCCGGATGTGAAATTATACCGCGCCGTATTCGGCTCGCCGGGTTGCAGGCGCTTCGCCTGGTATTCGAATTTGAAGGTGCTGTAGCGGTTCAGGAAAAGGTCTTTGCCGGAACTGGTCAGCCTCGCTTCATTGGCCGGATTCCGCATCCAGTTCTTCTGCTCCGTGGTGAACCTTCCCGACCGCTGTGCGTCTGTCCAGTTATTGATCAGGGTGATGATCTCTTCCATGCGGGGATTTGCGAGGGCCTCGCGGCGAACCACCAGCGCATAGCCTGCATTGTACCCCGCAGCGCGCGCCAGCATCCAGTCGATATCATCCGGGTTGGTCTGCGCCGTGATCAGGAACCAGCCCAGCATATTCGGCATGTAATTCTCCTCGTGATATTTCTGGTTCTGGATCCGGAGATCTGACTGGCTCTCCCGGAAAGCGCCATACCATGGCTCGCCCCAGTTCAGGTAATTGTTAATGCGCCAGAAATAATGATTGGACCGGCTTGACCCAAACACCACGGGGTGATCGGCCAGCTTAAATACGGTCTCCGCAAAATCATTGAAACTCAGATCACCCATGCCATTGGCATAAGTGCCTTCATGCCCGTCAAAATCCATCTGGTCCGCGCCAGTCTGGTTGATGAACTGCGCGATATTTGCTGCCACTTTTTTCTGGAGATTCCAGTCGGGGAACAACACTTTATAGCCATGATCCACCAGGCGGCTGATGGCAACGCCTGAAGCATGCGCCGCTGCTTTTGTACCGAATGCCCCGCGTACACAACCCGTCAGTTTATACGGTGCTTCTTTACTCACCTGCATAAAGCGAATCAGCTCATCGCCGATCTGCACACAGTTCAGGTCGCTCCGCATGGTGAAGTAAGTGCTGGTCGCAACAGGAATCTCCGTTGCGGCCGCATCGATGGACGCTGTGATCTTATCAGTACCGGCCTTCGCCAGTCCCGGATCGGGCACGGGTGTTACATAGGCATCATTGGTGGTGAGGAAAGTGGTCAGGGTATGAAAGCCCAGCCGCAGGCCCTTCGCGTGGGCTTTGTCCACGCAGGTTTTGAAATCCTTTATACCATTCGGAAAAGTGGAAGACTTGAGCACGAAGTGACCCCAGGTTTCGAAGGGGTCTTCATGATAGATCCCGGCCATGCCCATGCGCAGGGCATAGTTGATGAAGGTATCGATATTGTTCACGTTGAAATTCGTGATCATGTACGGCCGGCCGCTTTCGGGAGAGGTCTTCACCCATTCATTCTTCCAGCGGTCATAGGGCATGCCTTCGTTTTTGGTGATATCGTGCAGCAGGGTCATGGCCATTGCCGGTGGACAGACAAAGAGGGCAATTGCAGAACCTTTGAGTCCGCCTTCGGGAATCCCTTTCACGGGAACTGCGGGCCAGCGGTCCCACACTTTGATGACACGGTCATGTAACCGGTTTACCGTAAAGGCCTGCAGGGAAGAACCAAATGGTTTGGCAACTGCCGTGGTGCCTCTTTCAAAGATGGCACCTTCCTGGTTGATCAGTTCTCCGCCGGATGTTTTGGTATTCAGTCCCTGTATGCCGAAGGCGATGTCCTTATTACGAACCACGCCGATATAGGATCCGATTGTATCGCTGATGCTGCTGTTGAACGGACCCCAGGTAATGGCATCAACATTTTCGCTGATGTCTGCCAGGTCAAAGCGCAGGTAGCTTTTCTTCGCGGTAAGCTTTACCACAGCCTTCCTGTTGCCGGGGTAGGTCAACGTGATCGTGTTTTTGTTGACAGAAACACCTGTGGGCGGAACCGGTGTGAGGCTGTCCACCAGCTGCAGTAAATAGCCGCCATTGCCGGGTACGGCGTAGTCAGTAGCATTGCCTTTTAGCAGGAGCGAGGATATGCCGCCTTTCTCATTGAAAGTGACGGTGAAATTGTCGGTTTTGATCTGTTGGGCAAGAACACAGTGGCCGGAAAAGGCGGCAGCAAGCAGGAGCAGCAGGTATTTCATCTTCGGCAAGCGATTTTGTAACTCAAAGTTAAGTCCGGCGCTGATTTGCACTTGCCCGAACAGGTTCCTTGATTTTATCCATTGCTGCTCCGGAAGGGTAGCCGGTCCCTCCGGTCAGGTGGTCACCGTTAACGCCAGCGTCAGCAGAAAGAAGGACTCTTCCAGTGCCACGACACTATGGGTAAGGTTTTCTTCCAGCGCGATGAGCTGTCCTGCTTTTACGATTACTGCCTGATCACCTGTAGTGAATTGAATGCTTCCTTCCAACACCTGCACACTGATCACGCCATTAGCCTGGTGAGGCTTCAGTTCAGCCTTCCGGTGAAGGCCCATCAGCACAATGCGCATACTACTGGATTTGAACACTGTGATGGCATTGTGTGCGCTTTCTTTCCAGGTGGACTCCGCCTTTATTTCCGAGATCAGCCCGGGAAGGTTGATCTCTACCAGTGGTCCGTCTATGATCCTTTTGCCTTCCGGTCGTTGCGGTGTAGCATCGATGGTTACCGGAACGCTGCCCCTGGCCGGTGTGTGCGTTTTCAGTTTATCAACCAGCTTTGAAGATGCCTCATCAGCAAAAATGCCGTAGCCATTTACCAGCACACCTTTCATGCCGAATTTCGGAGAGGAGATGGCGTACACAACGGCCTGATCATCGGGATCACTGGCACCTTCAAAACGATACACTTTATCGATATTGAATTCCTGTGGAGACAACACGGTGTTGGTGTGCTGGCATACCAGGCAGTCTTCGCGGATGTTGAAATCCGTCGTATATCCTGCGGCCGCGAGACCATTGACAGTTTGTGAGAGGGTGCCATAATTTTCCTGTAGTGTCATGTCTGATAAGTTTTACCGGAACCTGAAATTAGACAAACTACCGGATAGCGATGTCGATTTTACGGGTGGACTGGTTACGCTGGATGGTAAAGGGTAAACGATTGGCGGACTTTCCTTTTTCCAGGGCCTCCCGCATCATCGCAGTATCATTGATGGCGAGATTCGCTATTTCCAGGATCACATCGCCCACCTGCAGGCCCTGGTTCGCAGCAACCGAGCCCGGCGGACAAACCAGCACCAATACGCCACGGGTTTCGTGTAATCCTGCAGCGGAGCGTTCGGCCATCGTTTCCACGGTTTTCAGTGTAGCGCCCAGCCATTGGATCTTTTTGCTTTCCGGCTTCTGATGACTTTCCTCAGTTTGCTGCGCGCTCTGCTCTTTTTGTTGCAGGGCTAAAGGCCGGATCACTGGTGCGGCGGCGAGTTTTTTGAGCCTGGGGGACTGTACGCCAATGTTCAGATCCACCTGGTGAAAACCGATGGCGAATACCGGCGACAATTGCTGCAGGGTGTAATTGCCTGACGCCGCATCCACAAAAAGCGGATCGCCGGTAGTGCTATGCTCATCCAGGTCCAATGCCCTTGCCTGCCGAAGACCATCAGCCTGCACGAAGAAATTCGAATCTACTACATCGCCCCAGTCTTTCATCTGGATGGGTGCATAGGGCGTAGTAACCAGGTTATGGGTAAAACGGTCGCCACTGTTCTTTTGCCAGACATGCGGATGAAAGCTGTTGTTGATGATGATATTGTTGGAAACGGTGCGATGATAGCCCTCCCGCAGTTTCAGTCCCCCGTTGAGGCAAATATTGTCAACAATTACATAGTTGCTGCTGCCGTCATCGAGGTCAATGTCCCAGCCATGGTCACATTGAAAGCGGTTATTCTTCAGCGTGATGGGATATTGAACATCGAGGTATTCGATGCCCTTTTGCGCGGGCACGATGCTGTCAGTAATTTTTCTGTCCGGGCTCCAGAAGCGATCCCTTCCCCAGGAATTGTAGGCACCATGGTCTCCTGTTTCCAGCACCGTTTCGAAAACATCATTGAAACTGACCAGGTGACCACCCCAGCAGCCGTCCCCTATATTGATGCCGGCGCGGGGGGTGTGATAGATCGTGTTGTGATCGGCAGTGATAAAGGCTGCCATGTCGATCGTAATGCCTGCCACCTGTTTTTCCACCTGGCCGATATAACGGATCAGGTTGTCCGAGGCCACGCATTCCTGTGGATAGGCATTGGATTTGGGGCCGGGGGTCAGATCCATTACGTTCCAGGGAACGGATTCTCCGTACCGGAAGGCGGGTGACCGCACGGCTTCCGGGCGGCCGACAAACAGGATGCCGCTGGCGCCGATCTGTTCGATCAGGTTGCCGCTGATAGTGTCTTGTTTGTTGTACCCGCTGAGAAAGACAGCATTGCCGCCAAGGCCGGAAAAACTGCAATCCCGGATCGTTATGTTCTCTGTTTGTTCCAGCAGGATGGCGCCGCCGCGGTAGATGGTCCAGTCGCTGCGCAGGAGGGGCTCCCTGGTGAGCATGAAGCTGCGGTTGTTGTTGCTGAAGGCAAGCTGTTGCAGTACGATATTCCTGACCGGCATTGCGGCATTCCCCCCGATCCGGATGAGGTCTGTTATGCGGCTGACAGAAAAAACAGCTTTGTTCAGGTTAGTTCCCTTGGGTGGGATCAGGAAGATCAGCTTCTTCTCTGCATCATAAAACCATTCACCCGGTGTGTTGAGTTCTTCATAAACATTTTCGACCATCCGGTACCGGTTGTGCATCGGTGCAGGCCGGTTGTTTTGCCAGCCACCTTCGTATACCAGTTTGCCGGAAGCATCTCTTCCTGTGACGACATAATGAAAGCCACCCCACTCTCCTTCGTGCAGTGCATGTATATAGGCTCCATTGGGATTTTTCCAGGTGGCGACTCTTTCGTCGCTGATGGCATCTGCAGCAGCGCCATTATAGTGCCTTTCAGTGGTATCCAGGTCGGGGTAGCGCGCCATGGTCAAAGGTTTGCCATCAAGAAAAAGGCGGTCGGGGTTTTTGCCCTTTGCATCGTAAGGCGCAGTGAACATGCCGTTGCCGGCAGGGTTCCAGGTCAGTTTGACCTGTTTGTCACCGGCGATGATGGAAGCCGCCTGTCCGCTGCCGGTGATGGTGAGGGAAGCCGCCAGGCTGTATGGAATGATAAGTGTGCTGTCCAGTTCATAGCGGCCAGCCTGGAGTTGAATGACAACCTTCTCACCGGTTCTGCCAATGGCTTTGCTGATCGCCTGCTGCAATGATTTCGCATCAGTAACCCGATAGGTCGTTTGTGCCGCCGCGGACAGCATGGTAATACTGCCAAGCAAAAGCAGTGACAAGCGTTTCATTTTCATCCAATGAAGGTACAGTTGGCAGCCTGCAGGTCTTTCTACACATTTACCAATACCTTATCCTTATTTACCGCAGATATTCTGGCTGATTATACCAATATTATCTCCTCATTGTTTGCGATAAAGTTTTGCCCCTGGATAAAGTCCGCCTTAACATTATCACATAAATGATTTGCCCAAAACGGCTGTGATTCTCCTCTTATATAGGCAAACAGGGCAAGGGCATAGCCCCACTCCATCTGTGTCAGGTATCCTGCCTGCGACCACCCATAGTATTTGTAGTCGTAGTATGCTTTAAATGCTGCGTTTGCACTGAATACACCCAGGCCAAAAAAAATTGTTGCCAAATCTGTGAGCAGCTCATCATTTTCTTCGATCCTGTTTTCACCCAGCAACTTGATGTGGGCGATTTCATGGGCAAGCATCGCCACCATTCCTTCGGGATCATCGAGTTTTCTTCTAACCAATGAGATCTCAAATTTACCCTCCTCTCCTTTCCCCCAATACAATCCCCCCGGACTACCTTCTGTAATCGCACCCAGGTGATCCTCAAAAAAATCAAGCGTTATCTGCTCAACCGGTACTTCCATCTGAGTAGCCACGATGCTGAGCGTTTCATGGGCCGCTCTTTCTGACCCGTCATACCTGATCGGAAAGTCCGACCTCCTGGGAACCAAAACCTTTCTCCCCAGAGTATTCTCTTTGCCGAAGATTTCCAGCAGCACCTGGAAGTAACGCTCTATCCAGATCCTCACGTCTTCGTCAACCGGACAAGCCTCTTCGTCATATACCCTGAATGGAGGTTCCTCTGCCTGCTGTTGTGCCAACACGCTGTCAAAAACACCGGGATCAAGATTTCGTCTTATAATCTCTTCCTTAATTACCCCGAGGGCATCGGGAGTCAATCCTTTCAGATTTCCAGACAGGAATTGTTCAAATTCGGGATTGGTCATTTCCAGGTAGCGCGCCCGCATGGATGATTGGACAATTGCAGTGTTGTCCTTAGCCGCTCTGCTAAGAAGTTTCTTAATAAATCCCATAGGTGGTTCAAACAGGCTCATTATTCGCCCGAACTCAAACATACTGAAATCCTACCTATTGTCTATTTGCGTATATTCAATCCATCATCCTCCCGTCATGGTCATGAAAAAATCTGTTCTGGGCCTTCTGTTCCTGTCACTTGTCCTGGCCGCGGCCGGGCAATCGAAACATAAAAATCCCTGCTATCGCGAAACCATCGGTAACAGCGCCGCGACGCTGACGGAAGCATCTTCCCTTCCCAAATACAAACACGGAAACAGGGAGTTAAGCATGATTCTTTCCGGAAGCATGGATCTTGAAAAAATATACGCCTCCCTTCCTGATTACCCTTCCATGGAGGATTCCGTCAAGGTAAAGTTTGTCATTTCCAGGAATGCTGAGATGAGCGACATTTCCGTCAGTTCAAAATGGAGTGTGTTGACTTCAGAAATAAAAAACGCGCTGATCCGGACATCCTGCAGTTGGCAGCCGGGTGCTACAGAATCCCCTGTGTCTGCCTGGTATCACGGTATTGTTTACGTGAAACTTGAGCGGAAAACCAACTCAATTCGCCTGAGCGTATTTGATTGAAATACGCGTTACAGTGATTTTTTACACAACGCGCCAGATTATTCCGAAGAATCGATATATTGAATATCGAAACCTTTTCCACCATGCCCCTCAAGTTCCTGCCGCTCAGCGCAATTTTACTATTGCTGACGGTGTTGTCCTGTAACCTCCACAACGACAGGCCACTCTCTACCCGAGAGGTGAAGGACCTGATCAAACTGAATAATGATTCGCTAATGATTGAGCTGGATTCCCTTTCAGAAATCGGCTTTAATCTTCCGCCACTTTACAACCCAGGCACATTTGACTCTGCAACCGTGAACAAATTTTTTGAACTGGCAAAAGCCACAGATGGTGAAGTGAAATTGCTGGTTAATTCAAAAATGGTCACCAATGAAATTGTTGACATAATTAATTCCCACGCAGAAAACAATGCCGATATCCTGTTCCTTATTGATAAAACCGGGAGCATGATCGATGACATTGAAAATGTGAAGCAGGGACTAAAGCAGGTAATTGACGCCATCAATCACTACCATCACATTCAGCTTGCTGTGGCATTATATGGTGATAAAAATACCGACGGTCCGAATTGGTTCTCCTTTAAGAACTTCGGGAACGATTATCAGGCGGTATACAGATTTATCCACGACATATCTGTTACGAGTGGGGATGACTATCCGGAATCTGTTTATGACGGTTTCTTTAAGAGTTGTGAGACCGGTTTTTGGCGGTCTTCCAGCAAACGGATGATTCTGTTAATCGGCGATGCTCCACCCCTGGAAAAGCCACTGAGTGATTTTACCCTCGCAGATGTAATCGAAAAAGCTACTGCTGACAACATCAAGATGAACTTCTACCCGATTGTCGTCATGCCTTACCTCTTTTCTGAGGAAATTGCCGCTGAGGCAGTAAATTTCGAGAAAGGTAAAGTCATTTCAATGTTGTACCCAAACCCAACAACCGGCAACCTGGCAATTAGGTTTGAAAAGGATGATCAGTATGCTATCCAGATTTTCAACACTAGCGGCTCATTGATACTTTCAGATAACTTTTCCGGGACTACCTGGAAAAAAAATATTGGTAACCTTGCCGATGGTGTATTTACTGTCAGGGCCTATAACGGAAATAAGAAATTCGAAACCGCCAGGTTTATCCTTTCAAAATGACTAGTAACACTGCACCAATGGCAGTGCTCACAGTTCATTCAATACAACTTTCCCTGTATTCCTTTTACTGACTACGATCAGGCATTGCGGCACGGTCCGGAATGACTGCTTTTGCCCCACTACCTTCTGGTAAGACAAAACTATTTCGTCGCCGGATCCTTTTTCAAGGCGCACCGGAAAAACTTTTATGGCAGTGTCTGTCTCCGGCAATACCACTGCTATGACATATTGATTGCTGAAATCAATTTTTGTGGGAGCACCTTCTTTTCCCATGGTAGCTGCCGGGCCGAAATACTCCTGGAAAGTTGTTTCGGACTCAATCTTCGGGTCCGGCAATGATTGATGGTTGTTTTTAAAGAAATAGTTTCTTACGAGGTGGAAGGCCAGCGCTTTTTTACTGCTGTCTGTATCCTGCGTCGCTATGGAACGAAAAATCACCTGACCATCTTTGGTCAGTGTGAGGTCTTCGCCCTTTCCCCTTAACTCGTAATGGTCATTTTTATACCAGATGCCCGACGCAGCTCTTTCCTGGGAGAGCTCGGCGCTTTCTCCCCTGAGTTCAATTATTACCGTGCTCTTCCCGTTATCGAAGGTCATATCCAGGGGAGTGCCGCTGCTGTCTTTCACTGTACTCTTCACGATATTGTTATCTTTTGGGCTGAATACAGGGTCCGGTTCCTTTGACGTGGTATTGTTTTGGCAAGCTATGGCAAGTATGGCCGTGAAAGCGCCTATCGCAACGAGTATTCTTTTCATACACTTCAGGTTTGTACTGCTTGTAAATTTACCGACTTATGCCGGTAGTGCGGTAAACCAGCGTGTCAACGATGGCATTCGGTTTCGCGGAGATGGTCAGGTACCGGTGCCGCCCATCTGCTTCGGGGGAATAATTAGTATTGCCGGTGGTATCAACGCTGATATTGCCTGCAGGGCTCAGGGCGAAAAGCATATTGCCCGGCTCTATAGCCTGTAATACAGCTGTAAGGTCCCACGAGGGTCGATCATAGGGAAATTTCTCATAGACCTTATAGGATACCACGAGGGGATGAGCGCCGTTGCCCGGAAAGTCGTGTTCAATACTCGATGCAGGATATAAAATTTTATACCCTACCTCCACACCGCTGGAAATAACCGGTACCGGGCATTTTTCGAAAACGGTTCTTGCAGCCGGGAGATCCTGCAGGATATTCCACTCGGCAAAATCATATTCGTGGGTATAGCGGCCACCCATCAACGATACCAGTTTTACTTTTTTCCTGACGAGGTCGACGCCGTTCAGTTTGCTGAATTCGTCGGGTGGCGACTCCAGCAGGCGGCCCAGGTTGGTTTCGGGGCCAACAGCTATCAGCACCACAGAACCGTCGCTTTGCCTGGCCAGCAGTTTCCGCATCAGTTTAAATCCTTCGGGTATGGATTGGCCAAGGGACCGCTGCGGCAGTAAAATGTGCCGGCCGTTGATCAGGGTATCAAGGGTAACGTTTACATAACGGCCCGGTTCGGGATTGGGACCATTGTAGGCGTAACCAATCGGAATATTTCCTCTCTTATTCAGCCGTGCATAGCCGTCGATATAATCCACTACCCGCGGATAGGCTTTACTGATGGTGATGCCGAGCAAGCGGATCTTTTGCTGTTGCTCATAATTGAACAGCATTTGCAGGGCAAGTACGTCGTCGATATCGTTACCCACGTCGGTGTCGAAGATGACGGGCAGGGGAACTTCCCCCTGGGGCGTTCTTATGGCGCGGCAAGCCGTGGTGAGCCAGCACAAGATCGTTAGTACAGCCAGGCGGAGCATGTTGATGGATTTTTTTTATAACCGGTTGATAACTTAATTTAAGACAAATGAACATACCATGAGTTACGGGTCCCGCCTTACTCTGATCTTCTTATTGGTAACGATCTCCACAGTATCGGGACAAGGCAAATCAGTGCCACGCGAAAGTCAACTCGTCGGCACCTGGCGGCTGATTGAATTTGCCGATATCGATCCGGCCACTTCCGCCTGGACTTACGCCTATGGCAAACACCCGAAAGGATATTTCACCTATACCAAAACTGGCATAGTCAACCTGAACATCAGTTCGGAAACACCGCTGAAGATTTCGCAGGATTCAGCCAGCCACTACACCATCAACCTGCGGCAATGGACGGACAGCAATGCATTGGGATATTTCGGTACCTATACCCTCGACACGAAGCGATCCGTTGTAACACACCATGTAACCGGCGGCTCCCTTCCCTGGTATATTGATACTGATCAGCCGCGCCCGTTTATCATAAGGGGGGACACGCTTATCATTGGTGACAATAAGACCTGGAAACGGGTACTGGTAAAAGCCGATTAACGGATAAATGCTGAACCGGCAGGGAAAAGCGGGGAAAAAATATTAGATTAGAAGTAGTTAAGATAGTCCTGACTTATGGCAACTCCCGATAATTCAGCAATACCTTAACCATGAACTCCTCAACTGTACTGACCACCGCCCGGAGCGGCGTAGGGGTCACCCGATCAGAAGATTCATTTCAGGCTGGCGCTGACATCGCCCGGAAAGCAATGGCTGGTGCTACGCTTTCAGCTGAAACGCTTTTCCTCTTGTTTGCCACCCCGCATTACAAAACAGATCAGTTGATGGCCGGTATCCGGTCAGTCACGGGAGATTGGCCGCAATTCCTGGGATGCACTACTGTCGGCATGGTCAGCCACGGTTTTATTGACTATTCCGGCAATGTTGCCGGTGGCGCATTCATTTCCAGCGATAGCAAATTCTTTACGCTGTTCAGCGAAAACAGTATCCGCGACAGGGAGTTTGACAGTGGTAAAAGTCTAGCCCGCCAGTTACAGGAAGCAACTACACCTCCTGACGCTGCAGTGTTGCTGTTCTATGATTCCATCAAGGTAACCGCACTGGAAGGACAGCCGGAACTAAATCTTGCCACGCCCATCCTCGAAGGAATCTTCGCCGGGCTTAACCACTGGCCTACCATGGCGGGGATTGGTGCCTGGAGTGATATGAATATCACCAACCCCTGCGCTGTCTGGGCGGGTGAAAGCATCCGGCGGCACGGCCTTGCCGCGGTAACAATCGGTGGCCCCATCCGCATGGATACCATCATCATGCACGGCACCCGTCCCATTGGCGGCTATCATACCATCACACGGGCAGACAGGAACATCGTTTATGAAATAGACCATCAGCCGGCACTGGACATTATTCATAAGATCATGGGGGGAACCATTTCCTGGGAAGAGTTTCCCCTGCTCGTTACACTGGGGGTGAACAACGGCGATAAATTCGGTGACTTTAAAGAAGAGGATTATGCCAGCAGGCTTTGCTTCGCCATTGACCGGGAACAGAAATCACTGATCATGTTTGAGACCGACCTGGTAGAAGGCACCGAGGTGCAGCTGATGCGCAGGAATATCGATTTTGCCTATATCCGCCCCCAGGTGGAGAAACTGCTGGCGAAAGCAGCCGGACGAAAACCACTGCTGGCTTTTTATATCGATTGCCTCGGCAGGGTGAGCGGCTTCTCGGGATTACCGGAAGAAGAATCACTGGAAGTGGCCCGATGGCTGGGTGACATCCCTTTCTTTGGCATCATGTCGGGCGTAGAGATCGCCAATGTGGGTGAGGCGGCCAAAGCCCTCGACTGGACGGGCGTCTTGTGCCTGTTCAGCGAAGCATAAAAGTTCTTATGGAAATGAATAACCCGACCGATCGCCTGCAACAGGAACTGGCTTATTACAAAAGGCAGCTGGACCAGTTGTCGGGAGAAGCGATCCGGTCTGACTTTGCACTTTCTTCGCTCCGTCATGAAATGAAACAAAAGCAGGAGGCTTTCGCTATCCTCTCTCACCTGCAACAGGCTTTTACTGTCACAACGCCGCTGGAAACTATTTTCCGGACAGTCGTAAAAGCGATCAATCTACAGCTGGGAATGGACCGCACGCTGATCCTGTTGCCGGATGAAACTGCGGGCACAGGTGATACCTTCAGCGCAAAATACTGGTCTGGTTATCCGGACACTGCCTCCAGCCAGCTGGAAAAAGCAGCGGTTGTATTGCCCCCTCAACTGTTGCAGGCTGGCGGACATTGCCTGTTTCATCAGAAAGCAACGGAAGATGATACGATCCGGCAGATCCGGCAGCAACTGGAGGTCAATTATTTTGTCGGTTTGCCGGTACTGGTTGACCACCGGCCCCTGGCCTTTATGATCACCGGCAGGCAGTTTGAAAAGATCCCGTTCAATGCGCCACTGAACAAAAGTGATGTGGACACCATCCAGGCGATTGCCGCCCTGATCAGCCAGACCGTCCAGAATAAAAACATGCTTGCCCTCCGGTTGCAGATGGAAGAAAAGATGCAGGAGAATGAAGTGATCCGTAAAATCCTGGATGAGTTGAGAGCAACGCAGGCACAGCTGATCCAAAGAGAAAAGATGGCCTCCCTGGGAGAACTGACGGCGGGCATCGCTCATGAAATTCAGAACCCATTGAATTTTGTCAACAACTTCTCTGAAGTCAATGCGGATCTGATGTCTGAGTTGAAGGAAGCTGTGGCTGCGGGCGACATGATTGAAGTGGCTTCGCTCGCAGAAGATATACTTCGTAATGAGGAGAAGATCCTGCATCATGGCAAAAGAGCGGATGGCATCGTCAAAGGAATGCTGGAGCATAGCCGCCAGGGTGCCGGCGAAAGAAAACCGACCGATATCAATGCGTTGCTGGCGGAATGCCTGCAATTGAGCTATCACGGTTTCCGGGCGAAAGAAAAAAACTGCCATGTATCATTGGAGACTGCATTGGATGATAGCATTGGGGATGTGGAGATGGTAGCACAGGATATCCGGCGGGTGTTGCTGAACCTGCTGAACAATGCTTTTTACGCGGTCTGCCAGAAACAATTGAACGGGCATGCTGCTTACACGCCTGCAGTTAGCGTCAGGACCCAATATGAAAAGGATGCAATCCGGATTAGTGTATGGGACAACGGCACCGGTGTTTCTTCAGCAATCCTGAACAAAATCTTTCAGCCCTTCTTTACGACGAAACCGACCGGTGTCGGAACAGGTCTCGGGTTGTCGCTGAGTTATGACATCATCACCAAAGGCCATGGCGGTGAATTGTTCGTGCAAAGTAAAGAGGGGGAGTATGCGGAGTTCGTCGTTCGGTTACCGGTGGGGCAGGCAGGTTTCACGCAGGGGTTGCATGCAAGGGCACTGGATGCTGACGCGCAGGGAGAAGAAGAGGGGATTGTAGACAATGGATAGGTTTGCGGAGAATACTGCGCCTTATCACCGAATGATCCGCTTACAGCTGAACGCCTGCAAGACTGGCACGCATCCCTTTTCCCGACAGGCAAAAGCGGAACGTATTCCATCTTGGTGGGCGCCTGGCGGAAACATTCGCCGGAAGATCCCATGCGGGTAGTTTCTGGTGCCTCCGGCAGGGAAATTGTCCATTTCGAAGCCCCTGATGCGGTGCGATTACCCGCAGAGATGAACAGCTTTATCCGTTGGTTTAATGAAGATTTGACTACTGATCCCGTGATCAAAGCAGCGATAACGCATTTATGGCTGGTCACTATCCATCCGTTCGATGATGGCAATGGAAGAATTGCACGCGCAGTGACTGACAAACAATTGGCAAGGGCGGATGGCACTTCCAAAAGATTTTACAGCATGAGTGCCCAGATCCGGAAAGAACGAAAGGAATACTATGCTGTTCTCGAATCGACCCAGAAAGGTAGCCTGGATATCACCTCATGGATCAGTTGGTTCCTGGAGTGCCTGAACAGGTCTATTGATGCCACCGTTTTCCTGCTGGATGCTGTGTTATATAAGGCGGTGTTTTGGGAATTTCATTCACGCACGGGGATGAATGAACGCCAACGGCTCATGGTGAATAAGCTGCTGGATGGGTTTGAAGGCAAACTCAATTCTTCCAAGTGGGCGAAGATCACCAAGACATCACAGGATACTGCGTTACGTGATATCCAGGACCTGGTGGATAAGGACGTGCTGGAAAAGGAAACTGGTGGTGGCAGGAGTACCTCCTATGACCTGCGGCGGATAAATTAATTCAGTTTTACATCAACGGTCTTTCCGGCAACCACCTTTACTTTTCTCCATTTTAAGAACTCCATATAGCCCAATGGCTTCTTTGCCTGTGCAGCCGTTTCTGTAAAGTAGGAAATTTCGGCTGTATAGGGTGTGGGATTTTTAATGGTGAGCACGCGTGCGCCCTGTTTGTTTTTTTTGATCCCGGCTATTACCTGGTCAAATACAAAGATTTTGTCCTGGTCGGTTTGTATGTAAATACCAGGCACTTCCATTGCCATCAGCATGCCGTTGAGTTCGGTCCACCCGTTGGAGCCATTGTACAATTTTCCGATTACACCATAACCTTCTGCATCCGAGGTCTGGATGCGCTCCATGGAACTGCCCCACTTTGTACCGCGCGTACTGTCATGGGGATTCAATCCGGCAGATACGGTGGGCCTTCCGGGAAGTTCCACCTGTTCGGTATGACCGTTGATAATGTCGCGCAACAGTTGTGCGTATTTGGTTTCGCCGGTTGCCCGGAACAATTTGAAAAGGTAATCGCCTGAGGAGGTACATATACCAGGAGCTGCATGCTTGTTCTGGGTACTGGCCCAGACGCCGCCGGCGGAATGCGCATTGAAACTGGCCAGGTCGGAGCCCTGCGGGAATTCGTAGTTGTAAGACAGCGTCCAGGTGGAACCGAGGGCTGCCTGCACTTTTGCTTTGGATAACCATTGTGCATCACCAGTAGCCCAATACAATGCCATAAAGGATTCAAGCAAGCCGAAGGTGGATTCTGAATCAGCATCCTGGCTGATGTCGCCGCAGTTACCACCGGTCAGTCCCAGTGTGGCAGTGAAGCGGTGATAATAACTTTCGGCGACGGCTTTAGCACAATCGAGCCAGGAAGGCTCATGAAAATACTGCGCTGCCAGCGCCAGGCCGGCCGGTGCGACGGAGGCCGCGGTGGAATTGAATACCAGCACTTCTCCTGATTCTGGATCCACGTACTGGCCGAGGTCGCCGTGTTGCTTCCAGGTTCGGGCGAATGCAGCTGACAAGTTCCTGGCGGCAGTTTCCCAGGCGGGATCTATTTTGTTGGCTTGGTTCAATGCTTTGAACAGCATCAGTTGCTTGCACAACCAGAACAGGGCATCTGCATTCTTGCGGACCATCGCGGAGGAGACGATATGGGGGTGGGCAACTTTCAGCGAAGGAGGCAATTCTCTTTCTCCGGCGAGTGTTTTGCCGTCATCGATTATGCCATAAAAATAGCCGCTCTTCCCCTGCATGTGGTTGATCACAAAGTCGATGGTATTGGAAACCCGGGTGATGTGCAGCGAATCATTCAGCGACAGCATCGGGTAAGTATTCATCATGCCACCGATCCAGCCAAGCTGAAAACGCGTGAAACTATTTTCGGGAAAATAAATAGATGCGAAGGAGCTGTTGTGAAAGCGATTCTTCTCCACCTGCTGACGGGTATAATCGGAAACGGCATTCATCGGCGCCACATAATATTGCGGCATTTCGCCAAGCAGGGCTTTCCGTTTGTCCATCCAGGTTTCCAGGAAGGCAGGAATACTTTTAGCAGGAAAGGAATAAATATAACAGCGCATCCGGATTGTCTCGCCCGATTTCCAGTCTTGGGGTTTGTCCTGGCTTTTGCTGAAATCGCCGAACCCGGCAACATATTCTCTTATGCCCGGGGCCGTGAGTGAAAAGGTTGCCCGGGAACGGTCTGCGTTCTCTTCTATGATCAACCCGGTGGTTCCAGACTTTGTATTCGGTTCTGTCAATACAACAAACCCGCGTTGCTGTTGCTTCGAATAAAAACTCATCGCCGGCGTAGCAGTACTCCAGGTAAGCAGTTCGATTTTTGACGGTTCATTGTGCTTTAAGGCCAGCCTGGGGTTGTCAGAAAAAGTAAGCGGCAAAGCAGAATTAAAATACATTTCCGGCGGATAAGGCGGCATGTAGCCTCCTTTAATGACCGGAAAACGGTTGCCATTATAAACAGCACCGGGGATGAGCACATAATTATCGACTGACCAGTCCGCAAATCCAAAACTGATTGCTACTGCGGCGTTTTTCTCTTCCCCTTTTTCCACGGAGAAATCGATCTCCAGCTGAAGCGCTCCATCGCCTGTGTTGCGGAGAGATGCAATGCGGTATTTCCAGTTTGCAGTGGCAGTTTTCAGCAGGCCATCTTTACCGCCGGCAAAGGCGAGTTTTTCTTTCACTTTGTTCCCATCGTATTTCCAGACTTCAAAAGACAAGCTACCTTTCAAGCCACTCAAAGCCTGACTCACCGCTTCAACGCCTTGCTGCGCGGAAACCGGTAAACTGCAAAACAATAAAATCGTCAGTAATGTCAATAGCCTTTGGCCCTGGATAATTTTGTCAGCAATTGCTTGCCGGTTCCCTTGCCGGTGATGATGTACAGATTCCACGTGTCGTGATTGAGTTGTTCGAGACGAAATGATTTGGATGGATCCCGGAGTATCTCCTTCACCCAAAGCGGAAAGGCATTGGCTGCCCTTGCCTGCTCCCAGGTGCGGATGGTGGTGAAGATCGCTTCCTTCTGCGGGCAGCTTTCCACATCTTTCTGATTGAGGTACAAACTGTAGGTGGTACCAAAACCAATAGAGATCGCCTGAATGTGTTCGTACTGCTCAACCGTTGATTCAGCTTTGATCGGAAAGTTGCCGCCCATTCCTACCGGGAAGAAATTCGCATAGGTTACGTCGCGCAGGTCTTTTCCCTGACTTGTCGTGCTGCCCCACTCTCTTGTATCTACATCATACAGGTTTTTTCCACCGCCTACATTCCAGATACTTTGGTAATGCCAGGAGCCTTCAGACAACGTCGCCCCTGTAAACCGGATATAATCAACTCCCTGCGCTTTTGCACGCGCAAACATCCTGCGGAAGAAACGCTTTGCTGAATAGTAGCCATGACCGTTGTTGAACAGAAATTCCTGTCCGTCGAAATCGTAATACCGGAGGCCGTTGATGGCGCAGACATCCGCATACCAGTCTGCGATCTTGTCCTGCAAAGCCATATTGGGAATGATGCCATCATAGCCGTAGTTGATGGTCACCTGGAGTTTATAGATGGTATCTGATCGCTGATGGCTGGCGGGCGTGGTGCCCCAATAGCCGCGTTTTACTTTTAGTAACCGATACGGTGGTTGTTCAGAGACGCCGAAATAATGAATCAGTTCCTTTCCGATTTTGATCATATTGAGATCCGCGACATGGCCTTCCCAGCTGGCGATCTCCTGGAGGTGTCGCGGATCATTTACTTCGATGATGGTATCTGCGGCACCAATAGAATTGACCAGCAGGCGTCTTTGCTGATAACACAAACTATCACTGGGAATGGGACTTGCATCTTTTGTACCGGGAGCGAGGGCATTGGTGATCGGCGTTCTGCCGATCGTGATGCCCCGCTTTGCTGCCAGGGCAGCAAATTCCATATGCGACAGGTTTCCTGAAGTCAGCTTTAATGGTTTCTTCTCAAAATGCTTGCCGTCGATATAACCTTCGTTGCCGCGGTCCGGGCGGAGAAAACTCTGATCATACAGGCTGATCGTTCTAAAACCAAGTCTTGTGGTATAGGAAATGATACTGTCGTAGATGCCACCGCTGGTGATGGCATCAGGAACATATGCGGCAGGATCTTTCACCCATTTGCCGTTGATGGTGGGATAAGGCAGTTTTTCTTTCAGGACAATATCCTGTATCACATCCATCAGGGCCGTGCTGTCGGGGCTTCCCCATAGAGCTACCGACGAACCGATAAAATCAACTCCCGGCAGGGGTTCCACCTCGATGTGATTGGGTTTGTTGGCAGTCATGTGCGGGATCAGCGAATAAAACACTTCCCGTTGGGTGGTCCGGTCGCGGCTCTGGTAAGCAATTGAAATTCTTCCCTGCTGATCTACGCCTGCGGCATTGCCATACAGGATCCGGTACCAGGGTTCCTTATGCGCATAGAAGGCGACATCACTGATGCCATCGCCGCCCAGGGAAAAAGCCTGTCCCTCGTGGAGACTATCCGGTAACGGAAAGCGTTTCGCGTCAGGACTATGAATGATGTATTCAAATGGTGCGGCATCGGCAACCGTTGAAGCTGTACCGCCCAGGGTGTTGTCATTCAGGGCCAGCATACCGATGGCGTAGTTCACGGAAGCGCTGGTGTCTCGGCTGACGCCGATAATCTCACCGAACAGGTTGGTGATGTTGGTGTGATATGGTCCCCACTGGATGGCGTCGATGCCGTTGCGGGGAGAAAGGGAGAGCAGGGTCAGTTTGAAATATTTATCGCGCGGCTGGATGGAAACCCTTGCCACGGACCCGTTCGGATAGGTCAACAGGATGGTCTTATCCTGCTTGTTATACGCCGCTTTTACGGGCTCGAAATAGCGGTGGTCTTTTGTGAGGTAAAGACTCAGTAGCGGCGATGGTTTATCGGCAGGACTAAATTCACGGTTCGGGCTGACCGTGGTATTCTTCATGCTGGTGATATACCCTTTGTTGTTGACGCGCATGGAGAAGTATCGGGTTCTGAAGTCTGACTGGGCGTGCAAAGCAGGGGCTGCCAGTAAGGCCAGCAAGAGCAATCGGCTACGAATAGAAAGTATCATCTGATGCTGAATGTTCTGCCAAAATAGATTGTTTCCGTGAAGGAGATGTTTTGCGATATGCGCTTTTCTACCTGAATTTTCACGCTTTGCAGATGCAACAGATTCATTTGCAATTCTGTCAACGTCAGCGGGACTCTTCCGATTAACCAACAAAACCTTGCCATGAAGTTCCAATCCTTATTTACGCTTGCTATTTCACTTCCGATGGCTTTTGCCTGCAAAAAGGATGCGAAGCCCACCGGAACGTATGAAACCGCTGAATTTCACAGAGACTGCACCGGAGCCTACCTACGGTGGAAAGACAAAGACTACAAGATCTGTAATGCTGAAAGTGTAGCTTCATTTACCGGAAACACCAGTGTGGAAGTCATTTTTCATGAAGTGAACAATTGCACCGGAACAGGCAATTTTCAAATAACGTGTGACCTCTATCACCCGTATGTTAACTACATAGAAGTGGAGGCAATAAAGTAATATTGCCTATATGAACTTTAGCATACAGCCAGTACTGGAAGATGAAATAGTAATGCTGGTGCCGCTTCAGGAACCAGATTTCGAATCGTTGTATGGTGTAGCATCTGATCCCCGCATCTGGGAACAGCATCCCAATAAGGATCGGTGGAAGGAGGACGTATTCCGAAATTACTTTGAAGGCGCGATGCAGAGCGGCGGTGCGTTTAAAATAATTGACAAATCCAGTGGCAAGCTGGCCGGAAGCACCCGCATCTATGACTATAATGAGGAAGGCAACAGTATCCTCATTGGTTACACTTTTATTGGCACTGAATTCTGGGGCAAGGGCCTGAACCCTGCGGCAAAAGCTTTGTTGTTGAATTATCTCTTTCAGTATGTCCCGCGGGTGTATTTTCATATCGGGTCCCATAATATCCGCTCACAGGTTGCTATTGGCCGTTTGGGGGCAATGAAGGTCGGCGAACAGGAAGTGGCCTATTATGGGGAGGCGCCGAAGCTCAATTTCGTATATTGTATTGAAAGAGAAGATTGGCAGAAACGTCAACAACAGCAATCCGAAGTATAGAACTCTCTGGCCTTAAAAACTAATTAAATATGGATGCCCATTCCATTGTATATGTAAAGACAGGAATCATTGGTGATAAAATAACCAGGCCGGTAACGAATTTTCGATTGATACTTGTTGGAAACATCATTGATAAACACTTACATGGCGAAGGTATATCTGCTTCCTCAATATGGAGGAATGGGACACGAGAATATTCCCGTGTTTGGTTTGCCAAGAAAAAGTGGTAGGAGAATAACAATAATTATTTGCTCTGATTACCTAAAAAATATAAGAATTAAAAAAACATACGATCCTGCCCTGATAGAAAAAATTGACAATACCTCATTTTACTACGGCGTCGATGAGTTAACGCTTAAGATATTTGCAGCATCCCTTAACAATAACAACAGGGAGATTAATGATCAATCGATACAAACTCCGCCCGGTAAGGAATAAATCCCGTTCTTATCCGCCAGAGAATATCACCACTTTTATTGATCAGGCTCACGGCGTTCGCCTGGGCGCTGCAAACCAGCAGGCTGGTATCTCCCACCCGGTAAACACTTCCCATCCGCTCGCTGTAGAGATAAGATGGCAGGCCGATTGCCAGGCTCGCATCAGCAGTATGATTTTTTTCATCCAGTACATACTCCCTCACCGCGGAATGCTGCTGATCAATTCCGTTCTCAAATAACAGCAACTGGTTATTGGCAGTGCGGTGAACGGCATGCACTTCTGAAAAAGAATTGCAGTTGCGGAACACAAAATCACCATTCCGACCCAGCTTCCAGAGCAACTTTCCCGATTTCGCATCAACTTTCCAGATTTGTCCGCTGAGATAGAAAGACACCAGGTAGTTACCATCGGTATCCAGGCTCAGGCTATTGGCATGCAGCCAGTCGGTTCTGTTTTGTTTTATTTGTGGATCGGTCAGGGGATCCATCACATCAAACACTGTCCACTCCCAAACTTTATTGCCCACTGAATCGAGCACCAGGATGCCATCGCCTGTGATGGTATCCGCTGCAGTGCCACCCGCGCGACGCAGATCCATTATTTTCTTTTCCTGGGTAAGGGTGACCAGTTGTTGCGCGTCATTGTAAAAAATCTCGTGATGGATCGTCCGATCAAAACCTCTTTCCCCTTTTTTTAAGTGAAACAGAGTATCTCCGGCAAGCGATAATTCCAAAATCTCATTGCCATAGCTTGTCGGATAGGACAAGGGTGCAACGATGGACAGGATGGTAGACTTTCCTGTAAAGTGTGCTACTTTGAATCCCGCATCAGCGATCGTATGATACCAGATGATATCACCCTTTGCGTTGGCCAGGTATGCTTGTCCGGGAATGTCTCGCCGTGCAAGGAGCACCGCCCCTTTTTCAAAAGTTTCCGACAGCAACGGCCGGATATCAACAGGAAAGATGATATCCTGCATACCGGCGGGAAGTTCGTTCGTGGTAAACTTTCCGTCAGCGAGCACGACGTCCTTCCCTTCTTTCTGCCGGCATACAATGTCATAGAGATAAGTACAGGAGGGTCTCAGGTACAACAAGGTAAACAGATGTTCCTTTTTGCCACCCGAAACTGGTGTTGTCCAGTTCTTTAAGGGGTTTGCTTCTTCCTGGTACCGGATCAGCAGATCGGCGGCATCACTGCTCACCACGGCAATCTTTTTCATCAGTACATTGCCCGAAGCAGGTAACTCGCCGAAGGACTCCAGTTCAACATCACATGCCGAACGGCAACCGCCTGCAAAAAAGAAAAAGGATACTGCAAGGATTAATTGCAGTATCCGTAGACTACTTGGTATGTTTATTTCCATAGGGCGTTTTGGGAAAGCTTGTTGTTGGTCTGCAACTCTGCCGCTGGTATCGGGAAGATATAGTGCTTTGCTTCTATCTTGTCCGCACCCTGTTTCAGGTTGCCCGCCATATAAGCTTTAAGTTCTGCCGCTGTCGGATACCATCTTTTCAGATCGTTCCAGCGGTTCTGCTCGAAATACAACTCCAGCAACTTCTGGTGCTGCAACTCTTTCATCAGGTCGGCAGTAGTTGGGAAATCGGCTGCTGTTTTGGCTGTCAGCCCCGCGCGCTGCCTGATGCGATTGATATCGGTAAGCGCGGCATCACTATGGCTATTCATCAATGCTGCCTCTGCATGCAGCAACAGCACTTCGGCAAACCGCATCACTTCCACATTCGCTGTTGAAGGAACTGCTGACCAGTAATTGTCTGCACCGCCCACATTACGCCAGGCACTGGTAAATTTCTTGTTCAGGAATTTACCTTCAGAAAAATCCTTGTAAACCGGCTCGAAACGGTCGATGCTGGTAGATGCTGCAGCCCACAACTCGTCAAAAGATTTGTCGTCATACCACGTGGCATCGGTTTCGCCAAAATCGGAATACTTCCACATCAACGTCGCATACATGCGCTTGTCGAATTTGGTATCTGATCCTCCGGGCCTTAACTCCTTTTTGAATTCTTTCGCGAGGAACTGGGATGGAATGTATTTGAACCAACCGCCGCTGGCAGGACTACCGGTCAGCTGGGGACGATAGTTGTACATCGCATTGCCACCACTCTCTTCATTCCAGGGACTATACTGACTGTTAAAAGGACCATACACCCATTCCAGCACGGACTCGGAATTAAATTCAGTCTTGTCCGTGAAATTGTCCTCGTAGTTGCTGATCAGCTCATAACTGAACGGCGCCGTCAGCAGTTTGCCCAAAGCGACCTCTGCATTAGCATAATCTTTGGTATACAAATAAGCTTTCCCAAGAAAGGCCAGCGCTGCGCCCTGTGTCACCCTGCCTTTATCGGCATCCGGCCTTGATACCGGAAGGTCGGCGGCGGAGGCATCAAAATCTGCAATTGCCTGCTGGTAGATCTCTGCTTCCGGTGATGCCGGAAGGAACGCGTCGTCTGAAGACTGTGCAACACTGGTCTTCAGCGGCACATCCCCGAAATTGGAAGCCAGCAGGAAAAAACTCAGCCCCCGCAGGAATTTTGCTTCTGCCTGGTAGCTGCGTGTCAAAGCCTCATCCATCCCAGCTTTATCTGCATTCTCAATAACGAGATTGGCGCGATAAATCGCACTGTACAGCTTGGCGAAAATATCCTGTGTATCGCCGTTCTTCGCATCGTTGATAAAATTGGCCACCTGGATGGTAGACGGTTCGCCACCGGGAATGGTGAGTACATCGTCGCCAAGGGCATTGATATCCTGGTAGCCGCGGAAAGCACCGAAGTAGCCACTGAGCGGCAGTCGCATGGGACTGTATACGGAGGCAATGGCCGACTTCACATCCGCTTCATTTTTCCAGAATTTATCTTCCGTGAGCTGGTTGGGGTTGCTCGTTTCCAGGAAGCTTTTTTTACATCCCACCACTAAGGCTACCGTTGCCGATAAGGTGATGAAGGATCGCTTGAATATTTTGTTCATGTTGATGTCGTTGATGATGAAGATTAGAAAGAAGCGGTAACGCCGATCATGATCGCCCGCTGAATCGGATACCCGCCCCAGTCGTTACCCCTGCTGAGCGGACTGCCGCCATTGCCCAGGTCAGGATTAAAGCCACTGTAGCTGGTGATCGTAAACAGGTTTTCACCGGAGAGATAGAACCTGATCCGCTCCATACCCAATTTATTCTTTGTGAACTGCTGCGCGATGGTGTAGCCCAATTCAAGACGTTTCAGGCGTACATAGGAACCATCTTCCAGCCAGCGGTCACTGTTCTGCCTTGCATTGAGGTTGGGGTCAGCGAGGATAAAGCGAGGGAAGTTGGATGTGTTGTTGGTGGGCGTCCACGCGTTCAGGGCGTCGCTCGAAAAGTTCGTGTATTCATTCATCTTTTCCATCCAGTACCGGGGACCGTTATAGATCTTGTTGCCGAATACACCCTGGAACAGGATGTTGATGTCGAAGCTTTTGTAGGAGGCATTGCCACTGAGGCCGGTTTCGAAAGTTGGGATGGGCGACCCAACATATTGCTGGTCGTTATTGTCGATAATGCCATCCTTGTTGAAGTCTTCAAACTTCAGGTCACCCGGCTGCGCGTTCGGCTGGATCTTATTTCCGCTGTGACCGGTATAGGCATCAATCTCCTGCTGGGTCTTGAAAGTGCCCTGGTTTTTGATCAGGAAGAAGCTACCCAGCGCATAGCCAACGATACCGCGCTGGATGTCACCGAATTGCTGGTTGCCACTGCCGATGGTCACGGCATCCATTTTATTCTTGATGGCCGTCATGTTCCAGCCGATATTATAAGACCAGTCTTTTTTCTTATCGCCGTAATTGATGCTCAGTTCGACGCCGCTGTTGTTGATATTGCCGGCATTAACAGGAGGGGCGCCGTTGATACCCGTACTCAAGGGAATGGGAACGCTGAGTAAAACACCTTCTGATTGTTTTTTAAACCAGTCAAACACGATGCTGAGCCGGCCGGCGAAAAGGTTCGCATCGAAGCCGATATTGGTGGTATTCGACTTTTCCCACGTAAGGTCCTTTGGCGACTGTGAACCGCTGGGGATGCTGCCGATTACCATACCGCCGTTGGTGAGGAAGTTCATGTTGGTACTGAGCAGCGCCTGGGTAGTGTAAAGGGAAATGCGATCGTTACCGAGGGTACCAATGCCACCGCGGATCTTGAGGAAATCGATCACTTTATTCAGGGAAGAATGCCGGAAGAAGCCCTCGTTGGTCACGTTCCACGCAGCCGACAAACCATAAAACAGGCCTTTGTTGTGTTCGGGATCAAAGATGGAAGAAGCATCCTGGCGCAGCGATCCATACAGGGAATAGCGGTTATCGAAAGTGTAGGTAACCCTTCCGAACTGAGAGGTACGCGTGCTGGCACTGGAGGAGCCGTTGGGTTTGTTCCAGGAGGTTGCAGCAGAAATACCATAAAGCCCCAGCGCCGGGTAATATGCCGTTACCCCAAAACCATTGGAACTATCCCGCTGCGCGGAGTAACCAGCCATCGCAGAAAAGTGGTGCACACCGATGGTTTTTTCGTAGCTCAGGATATTTTCAACCAGCCATTGCGTACCCAGTGAAGAGCCCATGCTGGTCTGCGGCTCGTTGATGGTGGTGCTGCCATCGGAATAGGGATACTGGTAATTGTTCTGATAACCGCGGTAGTTGGAATAGCCTACGTTGAGGCGGTATTTCAGCTGATCGATGAGCCGGACCTCGGCGAAGGCATCCACGATAATGCTGGCATTATTGCTCTTGTTCTGGGTGGAGCTTAGGAACGCCACAATATTGGTGAGGTTCTTCAGAGCGGGTGGGCGCATGCCCCATCCGCCGTTGGGATTATTGGGATCATAAACAGGTACAGTGGGTGATGCCACCAGTGAAGTGATGATGGAACTGTGTGTCTGATCGGCGCTACCACCTGCGTAGTCACGGCCGCCGGCATAGTTGTAGATGAAAGTTTCGCCCACTTTCACCCGTCCTTTTTCATATACAGATTTAATCCGGAAGTTGGCATTGGTATAATCGGAGTGGATCACGGCGCCTTCCTGTTTCAGGTAGCTGCCGGACAGGCTGTAAAGAAAGTTTTCAGAGCCGCCGGTAACATCAACATTCGCTTTGTAATTGGGGGCAGTGGTAAAAATTTCATCCTGCCAGTTCGTGTTTACGCCATTTCCCGGCGGGTAGGCACCACCGTTATCGTTGAAGGTTTTGGTGATCTGGTCGCTATTCATCACGCCCAACCTTTTCGGGATGCTGTTTTGTCCGTATACCGCGTTGAACTGGATTCTTGGAGAAGTATTCCTGCGGCCGTTTTTGGTGGTCACCATGATGACGCCACCTGCTGCGCGGGCGCCATATATATTGGCTGCCGAAGCGTCTTTCAGGATGTCGATGCTCTGGATGTCAGAGGGGTTGAGTCCGTCGAGACTGCCGAAGGGAATACCGTCAATCACCACCAACGGACTATTGTTGCCTAAGGTGCCGGAGCCGCGTACGGTAATAGAAAGGCCTGATCCGGGAGCGCCGCCACTGGATTCCACGGAAACGCCGGCAACGCGGCCCTGCAGGGCGGAAGTCAGGTTGTTGCTGGCATTGGCACTTAACTCATTCACTTTGACAGAAGCCACTGCACCCGATACTTCTTTCCGCTTCTGTGTGCCGTAACCTACTACCACGATCTCTTCCGTTTTGGTATCAGCGAGTTTCATTTTGATGTCCAGCGCGCCTGTTTTGGACACTCGCATGGAAATCGTCTCATATCCCACATAGGAAATCACGAGTAGTCCGCCGTTATCAGAGATCTGTAAGCTGAAATTTCCCTTTGCATCCGTGACGGTGCCTTTGTCGGTGCCGGACAATTTTACCGACGCGCCATCCAATGGTTTGCCGCCTTCGCCCGTTACTGTTCCTTTGATGTCAAGAACCGGCAGCGGAGCTTCTGTGACCGGTATGGGTTTGGATTTAACCACCACAGTCTTTTCGATGATGGCATAGGTCAATTGCTGGTTCTGAAAGCAGGTATTCAGCACGTCTTCCAGTTTGCCGTTAACCGCCTGGATATCCACCTTTTTTGCCTGGCGGATGAGTTTGCCTTCATACCAGAAATCGTAACCCGTTTGTTTTTTAATCTCTTTGAATACTTTTTCCAGGGAGATATTCTTCCCGGAAAGCGTAACCGTCTGTGAATACCCACCGGCGCTTACCTGCATACAGACCGTAAAGAGCAGAATTGCAGTAAACTTCATAATCAGGAGCACCTGCCTCGCCGGCAGGCTGGTTTTGGTTAATCCCTTTGGGGGAGGGACAAAGAGTGCCTTCAAATGCATAACTTTGCTTTGTTTGGGTTAATGAATAAGCAGTTTTCCGATTGTTTTTCTGATGACCCTCACGTATTGCCGCTCCGGTCTCGACCCCGGAGCGGTTTTTTTTATGTGGGTCATCTTTTGCCGGGTCAGGAAGTGACAATGATGGTTCTTCCTTCCAGCCTGAAATGAATATTGCTGAGTTCTAAAATTTTTAAGACGCCTTGTAAGGTTTTGTTCATAGATATGTCCGCCGTAAAATAGCGGGCGGGTATATCGCCTTCATATTTTACTTCCACGTCGTACCAGCGCATCACCTGCCGCATGATGGTTTTGATGTCGGCTTCGCGGAAGATGAAATAGCCGTCTTTCCAGGCCATAACTTCTGCGATGTTGACACTGCTGTTTATTTTGAGCTTACCGTTTTCATCCAGTTGTGCCTGCTGGTCCGGAAGCAGGAGCGCGTTACCGGCTGTCGTTTTAACTTTTACACTGCCTTCCAGTAAAGTGGTGTTGGTGGTGGACTCGTCGTTATAGGCGTTGATGTTGAAATGGGTGCCGAGCACTTCTACTTCCTGGGCATTGCCATTATTGCGATGAACGGCAACACTGAAAGGATGGAGGGCGTCTTTTGCCACTTCGAAATAAGCTTCGCCGGTGATCTCCACCTTTCGCACCCCTCCCTCAAACGAGGTGGGGTAGCGAATAGATGAAGTGGCATTTAACCAAACCTTACTGCCATCGGGAAGAATCAAACGGTATTGCCCGCCACGGGGTGTACTCATCGTATTGTACAGTACTACATTGCTTATGCGCCCCGTTCCTTTATAGGCGAGTTGACCATTTGCGAGTTTCACGACTTCGGAATTTCCCTGCGTGGCCAGTTTGCCATCGGCTGAACTGTCGAGCAGAATCTGTGAGCCGTCAGCCAGGGTGAGGATGGCGCGGTCGCCACCTGGCTGAATTTCTTTTTCCGCCTCTTTTATTGTTATTGGTGGTGTGGCTGCCGGGATCGTCTGTTGCCGTTGGTTCAACCACCAGAAGGAGCCGATCGTGATGAGAATGATCGCTGCTGCCGCCACACGCCAGCCGTACAGTTTTCTGACCGGCGTTACGGGCTGGTGTAGAGCGGGTTCGATGGCCGTTTCGCTGATGGCAGACCACATTTTCTCCCAGTCCACCTGCTGATGCATTGTTTCGGTTGCAGTCTCCTGTCGCAGGGTAGTGATAAAAGCCTCGAGACTTTCGTCGCCGGCATCCTGTTTCAGCAACTGGAGCATTTCCTTTATGTCAGCTTCGCTGGCGGTATTGCCGGCATACTGCTTCAACAGCTGTAATAACCTTTCTTTCGGGGGCATAAGCAATCGGTTCTCCTTCTATAGAGTGGTGATCTTAAATAATTGATTAGCCCGGATGAAAAAAAATTTCAGATTGGTCACTATGAACGATCTGCGAGGATGGCGACAACAACGGCGATGTCCCTGAGGTAAGATCGCAGGAAGCCGACGGCTTTGGCCAGGTGGCTTCGCACGGTGTGGGTGGAAATATGGAGCTGCGTGGCGATCTCATCATTGGTGAGACCCTTCTGGCGGCTGAGGATATACACCAGTCTTTGCTGGGGCGGAAGTTGATCAAGGGCCTTTTCGACCCAGCGGAGGCTTTCCCGGGCATCAAGGGACTTTTCAAGCGTATTATCGGCCGGAGGCTGAAAATGCTGTGCTGCGAGCCTGACGATCCGGTCCTGGTTGGCTTCTTTTTTCAGGTATGCTGCAGTCTTGTTCAGCAGGATGCGGTAGAGGTAGGATTCGGGGGCTTCGACGGTCGCCAGGTGTTGCCGGCTGATCCACAGGCCGATGAAAATCTCCTGGATAATCTCTTCCGTAATAGCCTGTGATTTAGTGAGGCGGAAAACGACTTTGAACAGCTCTTCCCGGTGCAGCTCGAAGTATTGCCTGAATGCCTGCTCGTCTCCCACGCTGATGCGTCGGAACAGTTCCGTATCTCTGGAATGGGCAGCAAGCAGCAGCATATCGATCAGCCAAAATAAGTTCTTTTTGCGATGTGTGTACTATGCAAAAAGAAAGTTTCCTTCCTGAATTTTACCGGATCATTTGTTGCCACTTTGATTGTTGTGTAGTTGCTGGAGCTATCCCGGGAAGCAGGGAACAATGTTACCGATTGCAATCGTACAGCTATATATAGATGCTATTAGCCAGGGCGACGCGGCTGGCATAGTAATGTAACCGGTGACATTGTTTATTTTTGGCGCAAAGTCAACTGTTAGTCTATGGCAGCACAACACAGAACCACAGTTACACCTTTCCTGACCGTGAATGATGGCCAGAAAGCTGTAGCGTTTTATATTGCGGCTTTCGGGGCAACGGAACTTAAACGGCATCCTATGCCGGGTGGAAAACTGACCTCAGAAATCAGTATTGAAGGTGCCCTATTCTTTGTGGGTGACGAGGAACCGCAGTTTGGCAATACTGGTCCGGATGCGCATTCAAACAGTCCCGTCAGGATTATCCTGCAGACACAAAAAGCAGACGAATTGTTTGAACTGGCGGTTCAACAGGGTGCGTCACAGATCTGCCCGATGACAACGGAAGATTACTGGCGGATCGGAAAACTGAAAGACCCTTTCGGCCACACCTGGGAGATAGGGTACATACTGCAAGACTAAGTACAGATCTATGGAAAAAGTATTGTTTAATATCCCTCACGTCAAACTGGTCCGACTTGACTCAGGCCGGTATTGCCTGGTTGTTGAGGATACCCTGGTAAACGACCTGGTTGAAGATTTCCTTTGGGATGACTATGTGTACCAGGCCACAACCGTTTCCGTACCGGGAAAGTCGATGCCGGCAGTTTATTCCAATTATTTTGATGACACCCTTCCGGTGGAAGCATTGATTGAAATGTTGCAGCAGCTGGATCCTGCTGAGGTAGAACAGGCTTTCAAAATCCACAACGGGTAGCGCCTTCTTAAAATTTATTTGAACCTGGTTTTATCTGAAGTGTTTCCGCTCCGCCATTCCAGTTCAGTTTCAGTTTCATGGCAACATTGGATTCAATAACCAACTGGGGTCTCTGCTTATTGTTACTGCGCGCCGCACAACGGAGCGACAATAGCCCTTCGGTACCAATCGGATAGCGGTCAATGCCATGCTCTTCCACTAACCGCACATCCCATTCGATCGTGTTCTGCTGCAGGTTACCCGTGATGCCGAAGATGCTTTCGAAGAGGATCGATATCGGCACCAGGCCAGTCCAGCCAATAAAATCCGGGCGCGCCAGGAAACCCGGACTGGTCGTTTCGGGGGCATAATATTCGAAGAAGGTGCCGGTCTCCTTAAACACCTGCATCACCTGATCATGGTGTTTCCTGGCAAGTTCGAATGCTTCCGCACGGAAATTCTTCTTTCTTAGTCCGCTGATCACCATGTAGTTCGTTGGCGCCCAGACACCGCCCTGCCAGTAGCGACCGTCCGCCTGGTATTTCTCGTGATCCGCAGGCATAGAAGGAATAGGATGCTTTCTGGCGAAGGTTTTCGGATCATTCAGGTGTGCCACAAACCGTTTCAGCTCAGCTGGTTCCAGGATATCCGTCCACAATGCCCAGTAGGCACCGATGCTCTTCAATGTGCCCAGGGAGCCATCGGCGTAACGGTCATATAAAAATGCGGTTTTGGGGTCCCAAAGCTTTTCCCGAATATACTTTTTCAGAAATTTGGTTTCTTCTTCAATGTCTTCGATCTCCTGCCAGCGTTCTGTATGGAATCCGAATTCAACGAGGATCTTCCCGATATACAGTTGCTGAAGACAGGTATCGAGCCAGGTCATGAATCCATTTGAATAAATAGGATTGTACTGCTTTTGCACCCGCGGTTGGTTGTCCATCCCCGTACCCCAGCCACTCGACCAATAGGAACCATCCTGCCACCTGCGGTTCAGCTGAAGCCATTGATAATAGGCGCAAAGCACCGGGAAGATCTTGTGCAGGCGGTTGAGATCGCCAAACTGCTGAAAATATTCCAGTTCACTCCAGGGGATCAGGTTGGGACCTGTGCTGGTCGGATCATACCGGTGAAAGCAATCGAGCCCGGATTGTCCCCAGATCTCACGGCAGATGAATCCGTCGGGATGCTGTTTTGCATAAAAATTATTGAGGGTCTGCTGGAAAGGATACGCCCTTGTACCGTAGCGGGCGAACATGGTAATAAAGGTGGAGTCCCACATGAAAATATTGCCATTGTATGCAGTATCAATATAGGAACAGGTAAAGCCGGAAGTTGGTGCAGGATCCTTGATATTCCGGAAAGCGATTTCCCATGCCTTCCAGTACATGTCTATCGCCAGGTCATTTCCTTTCCAGACGGGCGAAGGCAGGATCTCCCGTGCCTGCTGAAAGGCCGGTGCGGCGACAAGGGTAGGTTTCGCATTGCGGAACTCATTTTCCGTTACGAAGATGTTTTTGATGTAGGTGTTCTTGTAGGTGGACTGAATGTCATCTCCTTCGGGAAGCTTCCCGGGTGTTTTTTCTCCGGCCCGTAAAGCAGCATTGGGAACAGTGGCAGAGGCAGCAATCAGCGCAGTGTTGCGCAAAAATTTCCGGCGCGAATCCATATAGCAGTTTGAGGGAGAAAATTACTGTTTATTTAGACAGTAACATTACACCATCCTTGCGCAATTGCGTAAAATGTTCTTCAATTTACGCATGAAGCTTACTATGAAAGATGAAACGAAATCCAACAGGAATGCGCTAAATTGACCTGCTGAATCTTTATCTGCCTGTCATGCGCTATCTCCTGCTTTATGTTACCTGTTGCATTTTTGTTTTCACCTTCCATGGCTGTGGTGAAAACCATAAAAAGCTTGCAATGCTGGAACTGCTTTCTCCGGAAAAAACAGGGGTTGCTTTCAGCAATGAGATCAGGGAAGATGAACAACTCAACATCCTCACCTTTGAATATTTCTACAACGGTGCCGGTGTTGGCATAGGCGATTTTAACAAAGACGGCCTCCAGGATCTTTTCTTCAGTTCCAATATGGGCAAATCACGGCTGTACCTGAACCAGGGAAATTTTTCTTTCAATGATGTTACCGAAACATCGGGAATCAAAACTGCAGGCAAATGGGCGACGGGAGTATCTGTAGCGGATATCAACCAGGATGGGTTCGCCGATATCTATCTCTGTTTTGCGGGGCCTCATGACGCATCAAAAAGAGCCAATGCGCTGTACATCAATAACGGCAACAATACCTTTACCGACAGGGCGACTGCATACGGCCTTGCCGACACCGGGCATAGCGTGCAGGCGGCTTTTTTCGACTACGACAGGGACGGCGACCTTGACCTATACCTGCTGACGAACATCACAGATGAAATGGGTCCCAATATCATCCGGCCGAAACGCAATAACAGCGAAATGGCCAATACCGACCGGCTGTACCGCAACAACGGGAACAGCACTTTCACCAATGTTTCGCGGGAAGCCGGCATTACACACGAAGGGTATGGCCTGGGCGTAGCCATTTCAGACATTAATGCAGACGGCTGGCCGGATGTTGTCGTTTCCAACGACTATCTCTCCAATGACCTGTTGTATATCAATGACCGGAACGGTCATTTTACGGATATGGCAGCAACGGCGTTTAAACATACCAGTTATTCGGCGATGGGTAACGATGTTGCCGATATGAACAATGACGGCATGCCCGATCTTATCGAAGTGGACATGCTGCCGCCTGACAACTACAGGAAAAAACTGATGCTGGGCGCCACGAACCATGATCGCTACCGTTCGGAACTCCAGTATGGGTACTCCCCGCAATTCATGCGCAATACCCTGCAGCTGAACCGTGGTGATCATGGCACCGGTGTGCCGGGTTTCAGTGAGATCGGGCAATTGGCGGGGGTAGCGGCAACAGACTGGAGCTGGAGTCCCCTGTTCGCAGATCTCGATAATGATGGCTGGAAAGACCTTGTAATCACCAACGGCTATCCGAGGGATATTACCAACCGCGACTTTATCAATTACCGGGCGCAGGAACTGATGCAGGAACATGCCGGTCAAAAGCTGTCACAAAAAGCTTTCGCAGCATTGCAGCAACTCGATGGCGCTTTATTGCACAGCTTTGCTTTCCGGAACCAGGGAGACCTTCATTTCAACGATGTATCAGCTGAGTGGGGACTAACGACCAGCGCATATTCCAGCGGTGCGGCTTATGCTGACCTGGACAATGACGGTGACCTGGACCTCGTGCTCGTGAATACCGGTGCACCAGCCAGTATTTACAGGAACAATGCTGACTCCCTGGTAAAGAACCATTACCTCGAATTTTCACTGGCGGGGCCTGCAGGAAATATCAATGGTTTTGGAACGAAGATCATTGTGTATGCGGGCAACCTGCAACTATTCCAGGAATGCGCTCCTGTACGTGGATATCAGTCCGCCGTAGATCCGGTCATTCATTTTGGTCTGGGAAAAAACACAAAAGCAGATTCAGTGGTAGTAACCTGGCCCGACGGGAAAATCTCCAGGCTGACTAACCTTGTTGCAGATCAGCGAAAGCAGCTGGCCTGGTCAGCAGCCGGGAATACGGCAGGCAGCAATAACGACCACCAGTCGCAGGCTTTTTCGCCGGCGAACTACCTGTATGGGATTCGTTTTAAACACCAGGAAACTCCCTATACCGATTTCAATATCCAGCCTTTGCTGCCGCATAAATTTTCGCAAAGTGGTCCGGGCATCGCGGTAGGCGATATCAACGGAGATGGGTTCGATGATTTCTTTGTCGGCGGAGCCTACCATCAGTCCGGACAACTTTTCGTTCAGCAAGCCAGCGGCGCTTTTGTTTCAAAACCATTGGAGGCCGGGAAAAAGCAGGAAGAAGACCTGGGTGTATTGTTTTTCGATGCAGACAATGACCAGGACCTTGACTTGTATATCGTGAGTGGCGGAAATGAATTTTCAGCAGGATCTAGGTTTTACCAGGACCGCCTTTACAGGAATGACGGCCGGGGGAATTTCAGGATCGATACAACTGCATTGCCGCCGGAACGGGAAAGCGGCTCCTGTGTGGTAGCTGTTGATTTTGATACGGATGGTGACCTTGATCTCTTTGTCGGCGGAAAGATCACCCCGCAGCACTACCCCGATGGCGGTAAAAGCTTTCTGCTTGAAAATAACGGAGGCCGGTTCATGGATGTCACAGATAAACTTGCGCCGGGACTGAAAAATGCCGGCATGGTGAATGCGGCCATCTGGTCAGACATCAATAATGATGCAGCACCAGACCTGGTGGTGGTGGGTGAATGGATGCCCATTACGGTATTTGTGAACAGCCATGGGCAATTCACGAACCAAACAAAATTGCTGGGCCTCGACAGCACCGTTGGCTGGTGGAACAGTATCCAGGCGGGAGACTTCAATGCCGATGGTAAAACTGATTTCATTGCAGGAAACCTGGGCACCAACAGCCGCTATATCACTACAGCCACAGATCCGCTCAGCATCTGGGTAAATGATTTTGGCAAAATGGGGAACAACAATCCCGTCATTACCTATTCCGTAAATGGTACCAGTTATCCCATCCACCCCCGTGAGGACCTGATGATGCAACTGCCCGGCCTCAGGAAGAAGTTCCCGCTTTTTGCGGACTATGCAAAAGCAACCATGGCCGACCTGTTTCCTGCTGAATTATTACAGCAGGCAAGAACGATAAAGGCGAATACCTTTCAGACATCTGTCCTGCTGAACAATGGCAACCAGCCATGGACGCTCAAACCCCTGGGCACAACGGCACAGTTTTCGCCAGTCTTTGGTATACTGGTGGATGACTTTGATGGCGACGGGATCGATGACGTGGTGCTGAGCGGCAATTTCTATGGGGCCGAAGTGATCAACGGTCAGTATGATGCTTTCAGGGGACTGTACCTGCGGGGTAAGGGTGATGGCAGCTTCAGTGAAAAAGATAATGGATTCAGGGTTGAGGGAGACGGAAAGGGACTGGCGAAAGTGATGGTGAAAAACAAGTTCCCGCTCCTGCTTGCCGCACAGAACAATGACAGCCTTATTGCATTGGTGGCAGAAAAGCCTGCCACACGGGTGGTGAAACCACGGGCTGATGAAACTCACGCGATCCTTACAATGGCCAACGGCAAAAAATTGCGGCGGGAATTCTATTACGGTTCGGGCTATCTTTCCGCGCCGGGGAGGTATCTGGCTATACCGGCGGAGGCAACAACAGTTGAACTATATGACGCGAACGGGAGGAGCCGGAAATTATAAGGGGAAGGCTTTCACTGTACCCGGCTGAAATAACGCACTTCATAGCGGCGCTGGTTTTTACCACCAAAGAGCGGCGACTTGTTTTTCTTCAGCGCCATCAGGTTGTCGTCAACATGAAGAATGACAAATTCGTCTGCAGGCCTCCCTGTCTGGTCAGACAGAGAAAGGATTGAATCATTACGATGGTACCTGTATTCCAGCTGCTCGCCCATTCCCTTCCGCAAAACGGTATTGTTATCCCGGTATTCGTAAACTTCCTGCGGTGATGGATTTTTATTGGTGAAGGAGAAGCCATTGTAATAATCATAGATGGAGTCGAGCCGCCAGTTCCCGGTAATATTTACTTCAGCAGGGTGTCCGCAGGAAGCACTAGAAAGCAGCGAACAAAATATAAAGGCAGCGATAAATGATTTCTTCATAAAGCACAACGAACAGTTTGAGCAGACAATAATCCCGGCATCGCTTTAAAATTAAAGCAGGATGCCGGGATTCTGGTAGAGCAATTTATTGCTGTCAGAAATTCGGGTTCTGTATCAATACGCCGTTGCTCAGATCGATCTGGCGCTGTGGTATCGGGAACAGGTAGTTTTTCGGACGGGTAAAATTCCTTCCAGGCTTCCACTGCCCGCGGTCTTTCGCATAATGGGCTTTCAGATCGATGATGCCTGCACGATCCCATCGCATCAGGTCCTGGTGGCGTTCGTTCTCACCAGCCAGTTCTACCCTTCTTTCGTGGATCAGTTCAGTCATGGTGGCATTGCTGACGTCGCCCAGCCCGTTCCTGCCGCGAACAGCGTTGATCTCAGCATCACCGTTGGCGCCGGATCTGATCTTTGCTTCCGCAACCAGCAGGTACACATCGGATGCCCGCAGCATGACGATATTCATGTTATTGTCAAGTCCGCCATCGGGTCTCCAGTTCACATATTTTCGGAAGAAATAACCGGTATTGGTGAGGCCGGGCGGTACTTCCTGGGGTCCTCCGTTGGATTCTCCCGGATCGATCACGTCACCCACTTTTGCCATGGTATAGGTTAATCTTTCGTCGTTGGGTTCGAATTCATCGGCGAGGTCCTTGATGGGTTCGTTAAAGCCCCACCCGCCCCATGGTCTTGGTGCAGAATAGATCGACGTCACATTTTCCGTCCACCCATCGGTACACTGTATGGCGAACAGCATTTCGCTGTTGTTCTTTGTGGCCGGCTTGAAATTGTCGCCGAAGCTGGGAGCCAGTGCATATGGTCCATTGATCACTTTTTCACCGGTCTCAATGGCTTTGCTCCAGTTCTCCTGGTACACGTAGAATTTGGTCAGGTAACCCCATGCGGCGCCTTTGGTGGCCCGGCCGATGTTGGCGTCATCATATTCCAGCGGTAAAGCGTCTGCCGCAGCCAGGAGGTCCGATTCAATAATGGCATTCATTTCCTCGGTAGTGCCTTTCGGAACGTTATAGTTATTGCTGGTTACATTCTCTTCTTTGATGATGGGAACCTGGCCGTAGATACGGTAAAAATACCAGTACATGAGACCACGCATAAAGTGCGCCTCTCCCAGGATTCTTGCTTTCAATGCCTCATCCATGTTGATGCCCGGCACATTGATGAGCACGGCATTGGCGCGTGAGATCACTTCATATTTCCTGGCCCAGCTGTCGTTTAGCTGCGGGTTGCTGGGCTCGTAAGTAAACTCTTCAATGGCCTGGTCTTCCGGGTGGTCACCTGCGCGCCACTGGTCATCGGAGCAGATATCCCAGGTTTGTTCCGTGTGGGCGAACATATATTCATCCCCGAGAAAAGAATAGAGCGCATTGGAAGCCGCGATGGCATCATCTCCATTGCGCCAGAAATCAGCGGAAGTGGACTGGCCGTAGGGGACAGAATCAAGCAGGTTCTTTTTGCAACCCTGGATAGTGGCCGCTGCCAGCAGGATAAGTCCGGTTTTTACAACTATATGTTTCATGATAATTCTTTCTTTAGCAGTTAAAAAGTGATGTTGGCGCCGAAGATCCAGGTGCGTGACTGGGGATACTGGGCATAGTCCACATTGATCTGTTTGTTGCCATCAGTGTAGCCCAGCTCAGGGTCCAGCCCGGAGTAACCAGTAACGGTAAACACGTTCTGGCCGGTAACATAGAACCGTACGCGGCTCATGCCGGCCTTACGGGTCAGTGTCTCCTTAAGTGTGTAACCGATCACCAGATTCTTCAGGCGGAAGAAATCACCTTTCTCGATGAACATATCGGAAGTACGGTAGTTCCGGTTATTGCGTTTGGTGGTCATCCTTGGAATGGAATTGCTCGTATTTGGACCGGTCCAGCGGTTAGCAGTTTCCGCATACATATTGAAGGAGTAGGTCGGATCGAGACCCTGCATACGATCGGCGTTGTAAATTTCAAGTCCGGCGTTGCCGAGGAAGAACAACGAAAGGTCAAATCCCTTGTAACCGAAATCTGCATTCAGACCATAAACGACAGCGGGATGCGGGCTGCCCAGCTTAACGCGGTCGTTGTCGTCGATCCGGCCATCGCCATTGGTATCGATGAACCTTACATCACCCGGTTCGATGAGGCCATCAAGTCTCCGCTGGTCTTTGGCAATATTGGGATCGCTGTTGATGTCTTCGGTTGTCTGGTACAGGCCGTTGGTCTTCCAGCCCCAGAAGATTCCGAGCGGCTCTCCTTCATAGGTACGCGAGATCTCTTCATTGGGGCGACCATAGGTTTGTGAGGCGATGAAATTGCCGTCATACAGTTTCTCCACCTTGTTCTTGATAAAGGAAGCATTGCCACTCACACCCCAGGAGAAATCGCCTTGCTGCACACGGTAGCCGAGATCGATTTCGAGGCCGCTGTTTTTCAGCACGCCAACGTTCTGGTCCGGGATTGTCAGTGTTCCGACCGTTCCGATAGTGGGCGGAGCCAGCAACATGTCGCGGGTGGTTTTGTTGAAATAGTTCAGGGAAACCTGCAGGCGGTTGTCCAATAAGCCAGCGGTCAGTCCTATGTTGCTCATTTCGGCAGTCTCCCAGGAAATATTCTTATTCGGAAGGCGCTGTTGTGCGGCGCCAACCACGGTATTGTCATTGAAGGAATAGCGGCCGCCATTACCGATCAGGGCGAGGTATTGCAAGCCCGTAACATTCTGGTTACCGAGCTGTCCCCATCCTGCAGTGAGTTTCAGGTCGTCGATGAAACGTACTTTAAAGAATTTTTCCTGTGAAATTCTCCAGCCTGCAGAGAAGGCCGGGAAATAACCCCATTTATTGCCCTCTGCAAATTTTGAAGAACCGTCCGCACGGAAAGTGGCCGTAAACAGGTAACGCTTGTCGTAATCATAGTTTACGCGACCGAACATGGACTGCAGGGCGTCATAGTAGCGGTTACCCGAAATGCTATTTAATGTTTGACCCGCATCAAAATAACGCTGATGGGGGTCTTCGTTCAGGAAATCGCGTTTAGCGGCAGAGAAGTTATCGCCGTCGAAAGTCTGGGCGGTATACCCTGCCACCACATCCACCTTATGTTTACCGGCAAAGATATTGCTGTAAGACAGGAAATATTCACCAAGCAGGGAGTAGGACTCACTGAAGCTCTTGGTGAGCGAGTTGTTATTGGTGGTACGGGTCTGGTCTGTAACAATGATGCTGAAGTTCCGGCCACTGTAATGGTTGCCGTCGAGACCGAGGTTTACCCGCAGCTTCAGTCCCTTCACAATCTGGTATTCCAGGTTAAGGTTTCCGAGAAGGCGGGTGTTGGTATTCGAGGCATCGTTGGTATTGGCGGTGAATACGGGATTGTTGATGTCACCGTATTCATTGGAAGCTTTTGAACTGCCCCAGGTACCATCGTCATTCTTTACGGGGATGAAGGGCATGAAACGGATCGCGCTCCAGATAAGGCCGTCCTGAGCTGAGGTAGTATTGAGGGCATTGTCTACTGTGCGGGTGAGCTGGAGGCTTTCACCGATCTTCAGGCGCTTTCCCACCTTATGGTCGGAATTGATGCGCAGGCTGAATCTTTTAAAATAGGAATTCGTAATAACACCCTGTTCATCGTAATAACCGGCGGATAACATGTAGGAAGATTTTGCGGAACCGCCGCCGAGGGAAAGGTCGATATTGTTTACTTTCCCCTGCTGGAAAAGTTCATCCTGCCAGTTGGTGCGCTGCACCTGGTTGGATGGGTCTTCCCAAACCGGGTTGATCGCAATGCCGTCGTTGGTATATCTTTCCTTTTTCAGGGTTACCAGCGTCGGCGCGTCAAGCATGTCGATCGTTTTGTGAACATTGGAAATCCCGGTATAGGCATTGAGAGAAACCGTGTTGGGTTGTTCAAAGCCACCTCTTTTGGTGGTAACGATCACTACGCCGTTAGCTGCACGCGTACCATAGATCGCGGAAGCCGAAGCGTCTTTCAGGATCTCCATGGAAGCAATGTCATTAGGGTTCACAGAATTCAGGTTACCGGCGGGCACTCCATCGATCACGATCAATGGGTCTGCATTGTTGATGGTGCCTGTACCACGGATCCGGATGGACCCGGTATTGCCGGGGCTGCCACCGTTTCTGACAACGTTAACGCCGGCCGTTCTTCCCTGTAAAGCCTGCACAGGGCTGGAAACAGGAAGATCACGGAATTCATCGCCTTTGATGGAGGCCACGGCGCCTGTAACATCCCGCTTAGACTGGGTGCCATAACCCACCACTACCACTTCGGCCAGTTTAGCGGATCCGATCGCCATCGTTACATCGATGGTGGATCTTCCGTTGATTGGCACTTCAAGCGTGGAATAGCCCGTACTGGAGAATACAAGAATTGAGTCATCCTGCATTACCGATATGGAATAAACCCCATCGGCGCCGGAAACCGCTCCACGTGTGCTACCCTTCACGGTAACATTTACATTGGCAATTGCCTGACCTGCGCGGTCATCCGTTATCTTACCAGTAATGGAACGTTGTGCAGTTGCGATAGAGCAGAGAGCGGTGATTAAAAATAGTGAAAGAGAAGTCCTGAGCAGACAAGAGCGTTTCATAAATCTCAAATTAGTCGGTTACACTGCCTGGGCAGTAAATATGGCTGAAAATGATGCGCAATACAGCCTAAAGGTATACGGACTGTTTATCTGAGTAATGCGCAAATGCGTATATTAATCCTCATAATGCGTATGAACTGAAAGTTAACACGCCTGCGCAATTAGAAGAAAATACTGCGCAAATGACTGTTTTATTATGACGAGCCGGAAATAGATTTGTTGCTATGATTATAGGAGTTGATCTCGGTGGCACCAATGCAAGGGCGGGACTGGTAGACAATGGCAGGATCCTGCAAACAGAGCAGGCAGTACTTTCCAATAAAACTTCGCTGGATGATACACTGGAACAATTATTTTCCGTGATTGAACCACTGAGCCGGCATGACATTGAAGGGATAGGAATCGGGGTGCCGTCAGTAGTGGATGTGGAACGGGGTATCGTATACGATGTGGTGAATATTCCTTCCTGGAAAAAAGTGGAGCTGAAAAAGATCCTCGAAGACCGCTTTGGGCGGCCGGTTTATGTAAACAATGACGTGAATTGCCTGGCGATGGGAGAAAAAATGTTTGGGCAGGCGGCACCATTCAAATCATTTGTCACCATTGGCATCGGCACGGGACTTGGCGCAGCCATTGTGATCGATAACAAACTGCATTCCGGCCTTTACTGTGGGGCCGGAGAGATCGGCTATATCCCTTACCTTGACAAAAACCTGGAGTATTATGGAAGCGGGATGTATTTTGAAGGGCCTGGTACGTCAGCCCATCAGGCTTACCTGTCTGCCGTAAATGGTGATGCAGCTGCCCTGGAACAATGGGCTTCCTATGGCCGTCACCTGGGAGAAGTCATGAAAATAGTATTATACACCTATGCTCCCGAAGCGATTATTATAGGCGGCGGGTTATCCAATGCATTCCGTTTTTTTGAGAACGCAATGTATGACAGCATGAAGGACTTCCTTTTTCAATCTACACTAAGCGAAGTTAAAATCCTTTGCTCCTCCCTGGAGAATATTGCCATCGTGGGTGCTGCGGCTTTGGTGGGTTCCAACAAATAGCATTAAGTTTGGGCAGTTCCAGTACGACTGCTATGAACAAGATCATCCTGCTATTCGATATTTCCGAAAAATATGGACAAGACCTCCTGACCGGGATTGTTCAATACTACAAAGAACATGGGCCGGCGCTTTTTTGCAGGATGCCCATCTACTATCGCGAGGCAATCGGCATTAAAGGCATACTCAAGTTTGCAAAAGAATGGGGGGCCCAGGGGATTATCGGTCAACTGGACAACAACCGGCATGTAAAAAAAATCGCTGAGTCAGGCATTCACCTGATCCTGGAAGATTTCAAGGAACGATTTGATGAGTTTCCCAATATCACCGGCGGCTATTATGAGGCCGGTCGGATGGGGGCGGAATATTTTGTAAAAAAAGGATTCAAGCACTTTGCCTTCTATGGGTTCCGCAACATCGTGTGGTCGCGGGAGCGGGCGGAAGGGTTCGAAGCCTACCTGCATGAGCGGGGGTTTGATGTATACAACTTCGAGCATGAGGAACTACATACTACAGATTTGTGGTTTTACAAGCCCTCGGTAGTGAGCAAGTGGTTGCAGTCTTTGCCGAAGCCCATCGCTATCATGGCCTGCGATGATGCGCGGGGGCAGCATATTACCGAAGCCTGCAAGCATCACAACATCAGGATCCCCGACGACGTGATCGTATTGGGTGTGGACAATGACGAGATGACCTGCAATCTCTCCGATCCGCCATTGTCCAGCGTAAACCTGGATACGGAAAAGGGCGGTTATGAGGCGGCCAGGCTGATGGACCTGATGATCCAGGGAAAGGTCAAAAAGCCGCAGAATGTAATGGTGATGCCAACCTATATCGTCACCCGGCAGTCGACGGATATTGCCGCTGCGAGCGATGAGCATATTGCCACGGTGCTCAATTTCATTCATAAAAACCTGGAGAATGACATCAATGTGGGAGATGTACTGGAGCAGGTGCCGATCTCAAGACGTTCATTGGAGAAACGGTTCCTGGAAGTAACCGGAACCAGCATCTATAAATACATTTTCAAGCTCAGGATGCAGCGGTTTTCCCAGCGGCTGCTGGAGACGGACAAACGCATATCTGAGATCGCGCTTGAGGCGGGGTTTACGCTAACCAACAATATTTCCCGGCAGTTCAAGCAGATCCACGGATGTACGCCAGGCGAGTACCGGAAACGGCATCTTCCCCGGAAATAAGACATCTCCTTTTAAAATCAGACGCTTTTTAACAACTTCTATAGGATATGCCCGCTTGCAGGAACAGGTAGAAATGATTATTCTTATATCCGCTTAATTTCTACTAAACCTTATTCTGTTCAGGGCCTCCCGGGCCCGTGAGTGGGGTGGGCGAAGCTTTTAAGCTAACCGTGGCGGAAGATCTGGTAATCATCATAACTTCTACATCAAACCAATGAATTTCCAGTCAATACTAAAAAATATCGGGTCAAAACTGGGTAATGAACCCAGAAGCTTTAACCTCATCGACAGGCTAACCTGGTTTAAACAGGACATTCCGCAATGGGATTGGCAAGATGATGCCATCAGCAATAGCGTATATCTCTGGAAAGACACGTTTACCAGGGGCAGGCTTTCGTGGGGGCATATCATACAGGTAAACTCCATGATGTTTTCAGAAGGAACAATTGATTGTCCGGGTGAGGTGCTGATCTGGAGAGATGACCCGGAACAGTTCGATGCAGATCGCTTCGAATCAATTGCTGGAAACTTGTTTCAAATGAAGGGCAATTCAAAGGAGTTTACCAATAACGAGGAAAGAGATTTTGCAGAATACCTCGAAAACGAACTTACCAGGGCCTATGGCATAAAGGTGCCACAGCGCTTGACGGATGGGCTGAACCTCAGGGTATCCACAGTACTGTTTCAAAGAAGACACTTGCCGGATAGAATCATAACAAACTCCCTGTTGCCGATCTTATACCTGAACGAATCACCGATGGTGGCAGTCGTAGTGCCGCACAAATTCTGGCCGCGGCAGTTCCTGGCGGCCTGGCGGCAATGATGGTACAGGAGTTAAGCAGAATCCTAAATAAATAACCATGATTCGACACCTCGCTTGTCTTTTCTCAGTAATCACATTGATTTCCTGCAGTCATGGAAGCGGTAACCGGCAAAGCCGGGAGGCTGCTGATAGCATTGTGACTGATTCCATCGCTATTTCCGACAACCCTAAGAACTATCTGAATATTCAAACAAAAAATTTTACGGAAATTGACAGTTCCGGGATATTAATGTTGCCACTAACCATGGGTGAGTCTCCTGATGAATCAGGAGGTCTTTATTACAAATCAATACCTGTCAGCAGTTGCTGGAATATGATCTTCCTCAACCTCAGGACGAATGAATATCACCTGTTGAGTGATAAAAAAATAGTGATCAGGGATTATGAATTCTACAACAGTGGCGATTACAACACTTCATATAGAACCACTATAAATAAATCAGACAAATTCCTGTTCTACACAGTAACTTCAGATGACTACAACAAAGATAAAAAACTAACCAGCGAAGATCCAACCTACCTTTTTGTCTCAGATAAAGAAGGGAGGAACTTCAAACAGATTTCACCTTCAAACTATGACATTCAGAAATGGAAATTTATCCCGTCTGTCAATAAAATAATCATTGCAGCCAGGAAAGACACTAACAGGAATACCAGGTTTGAAGAGAACGAAGAGGTAACCACTTTTGAAGTCGACTTCAATAGGGGAATGGAGCCACAAGAAGTATTTACGGCTGATTTCAAGAGACAGCTCAGGGAATTGTATGACCGGGATTGGAAACGGATCAAAGATTAGCCAAATCCGCCACCTTTTCTTTACTACTTAAAATAAAAAATCCCCGCAAATACATGCGGAGATTTTTATTTCACATTAAGACTACTACGGGAAACTACAAGACTACTACGGGAAACTACAGTGTTGATTTCTTTTCTTCCGCTTTTACCCAACGGTTTACCTGGTTGTATTTGCCCACCAGCAACACCTTGTAAAAGTCAGAAGGATATTTACTTACATCGAGGGTGACATGGCGTTGAGCAGCCGCTACCGTCTTCACCAATTCATATTTATCCTGGCCGCCTGTCTTGTAATTATTGGTGGTGCTGATCCAGACCTGTACTTCACCTTCCGGAATAATGGTTTTCCAGGTAATATCCAGCTTTCGCTGGAACAGGTTCACTACCGGATCGGCCAGTGACGTCTTGCCGATCAGCGAAACGCCGTCCACTTCCCGCCTCACTGACTCCGGCATCTTCACTTTGAGATACTCCGCGATAGTTGGCATCAGGTCCACGATTCCCGGATTAAAATTCTCCGCGTAGGTATTGAGCTTTAGGTTTGACACGATCCAGGTGGACCGCTGCCGGTCTGATTGTCCGCCATGGCCTCTCCCATCCTTTTCCGTCCGCCCATGATCAGTGGTGATCAGGATTAGCCACTGCTCTTTGAAATGCTGCTGGCGGTATTTAATCGCTTCCCATAGTTTTCCCATCTGGCGATCCAGCTTTTCGATGGCATCGCGCTGCTGGGGACTATCACCAAATTCATGTCCCATGTCATCGGTGTATTCCAGGTATACCCACGAAAGATCCGGCGCATCCCTGCGGATCGAAGCCTCAGCCTCCGTAATCACTTGCTCATCGATGCGATGCATCCGGTGTTCAGTGCCCTGGTTGGGGAACTGAACAGTATCCAGCTCATAGCCATCGGCATGAATGTCCACTTTCACCTTATTGGTCTGGACCATCCCTTCTCCTACCAGTTTGGTGCGGTTATCCAGCCAGCTGCTGAAGATGGCTGTTTTCTTGTCTGGGAACTGCTCCTTGAACACCCTGAAAATCGTCGGATAACTGTAATTGGGTGCCGCGATATCATTGTCCCATACATTATGCTTGTTGACCCAGGTGCCAGTGATCAGGCTGTTATAACCTACCGCAGAGATGGTCGGCGTCTGGGAGTAGGTCCCCCTTCCTCCGCCTACATGCGCCCGTACATATGACCCCTGGGCTTTGATCTTATCAATATTAGGCGTGTTGGTATTCTCGAGCACATCTGCCGGAATGCCGTCGGCTATGACGAATACTACTTTCTGCGCTGCCGCCGCCATCGACAACAGCAGGCCAGCGACCAGCAGCGGAAATCCAGCTTTAATTTGTCTTCCTGTTTTCATTCTTTTGGGTTAAAATTCATGCGGGTAATAGTCGTTGTCTACCCTGCCATCGGCATACAACTTAAGGATAGCATAACCGGGTGGTGTTTCGAGATAAAAACCGTTACCCTTTGATTCGCCATCTCCTTTCCCCCACCAGAATCCTGACACAGCCCCATTACAGCAATACTTTACATCGTTGTAAATGGTATTATCCATCAGGTGGTTGTGGCCGGACAAACAAATCCTCACTTTGTCGCGGTGCTGGTAGAACAGGTCTTTCAGCTCCTTCTTGTCAGCATGACCGCCGCCTACCAGGATAGGTGTTATACCCAGGATGGGGAAATGCGACATCACCACTGCAAAGTGACCGGCAGGCAGGCCTGCCAGGTCTTTCTTCAGCCACAGCATCTGCTCTTCGTCCAACGAAATGTCTTTGTTGTTGCCATCCAGAATAACAAAGTGCCAGTTTTTCTTGGTGAAGCTGTAATACCGCGCAGGGATTTTCAGCCTGGATGCCGCATAAGCCTTGCCATACATGGAATCGTCGGTTGAAGGCGCTTTCCACCAGCAATCGTGATTCCCGATACAGGAATAGATCTCATGTTTGGGCACAGCGCCCTGGATACAGTCATCCCAGGTCTTCCAGAGTCTTGTCACCTGCTCCCGGGGCACATTGTCATAGGAAACATCCATTACGGCGTCGCCACCGTTCAGGAAAAAATCAGGCTGGTGGGTTTGCACAATATGGCCCAGGCATTTCTTAAACCGCTCCGGCACACCGTTGCCATCTGTAATGTGTACATCAGTGATGTGGGCCACGGTAAAAACGGGCTTATCTTTTCGGTCGTCTTTCGCTGCCGTGGAAGGTTCATGTTTTTCCGGTTGCGAAAATACTTTTGCCGCTGCACCCATTCCCGCCGACAGCAATGCAGCGGTTTTAATCAGCTCACGTCTCTTTATTCCCATCCGAATATCTGTTTCAGGTTCTTATTCAATTGTGTTTGCAGGTAAGGAATCGGGCGATAGTAATACTTGGGATCGATGAACTCACGGGGCCTGATTTCCGTTACGGTCACCCCACCGTCATTCCCGTTTTCCAGGTAGACGGTAACGTTCTCGCCAAAGCTTCCGGCCTTATAATACACCAGGGTGACACCCAGTGAATTTTTGATCTTGTCTTCATCGCGTGTTGGAATCGTCGCATCCTTATCCACCAGGATGATATCGGCAATGGCATCACCAGTCAGGTCATACTGACCCAGTCCAGGGAAATACATGCCTACCGGGATTACGGTCAGGATCTGTCCGCCTTCCCAGCGCATCAGGTCATCATAACGGTAACCTTCAAGCGCCAGTTCAACACGGCGTTCCCTGCGGATTTCCAGCAGCACGCCCTTATTCGCACCGGACACATTGGGATATTTAGCTGCCAGTACCGCGTCAGGGTTGGCATTGGCCATGCCCATGTCAAGACCCGGCATACCCGCCCTATTTCTCAACTGGTTGACCGTATTCTCCAGGTCAGCTTGTGTGAGTGTTCCTCTTTCAGCAGCCGCTTCAGCAGCGATCAGCAACACTTCCGCGTAGCGGATCGCCGGGAAATCGGTACTGCCGATCACGATATTGTCGGTCGAGTTGATGAACCCTTTCAGTTGGTGATACCCCGTAAAGTTTTTATTGAGTCGCTGTACATAGGGCGCCGCATCCTGCGCTCTTTTGAAACCAGGATAAGCCAGGGTCTGCGCCATCCGGGGATCGCGGTTCTCAAACTCTTTTACGAACATGAACTCCTGATAACCGGGCTGCTCCGTAAAGCGGGAACCGTCCTTCATCAGGTAGGTTTGTACCAGGTCACGCGAAGGAGACTGCTCATAGTCGCCGAACAGAGTGCCGTTCCTGTTGGAGCTTTGCGCACCGCTCACTGAAAGGTCGTACGGTGTATTCAGGATCACCTCGCGGTTACCTGAAAGGCTACCGCTGTTGAACAGGGAAGCATAGTCAGCATTGGGTTTCCCGGTAGAATGGATCTCAAAATTTCCGGATGCAATGATTCTTCCCGAAACAGCAATGGCGGTATCCAAAAATTTATCTGCGGAGCTCTGCAGGTTCAGTTCGGGATGGTATTTGCGGTAGGTACCTTCGTACAAAGCTGCCCTGGCGTAGATCGCCATCGCCGCCCATTTGTCCGGCGTGCCGGACGGCACATCTTCCCGAACCATACTGCTGGCATACAGCAGGTCAGCCATTACACTGTCCATTACCTGCGCCCTTGGCGTAGCAGCCATGTACAGGGAAGCAGAATCGTCAGGATTAAGGGTTGTGCCATACCACGGTACATCTGAATACCGCTGAACCATGCCGAGATAAAAATTAGCACGATAATATCTCGCGAGACCGGCATAGTGGTCTTTGACATCCTGGGCCACATTAGCCCGGTCATAGTTCTCCAGGAAATAATTGATATTTCTCAGGCGCCCCCAGCTCCATCCGTCAGTCAGTGTTTGTGAACTTGGCTCACCGGTCATCATGTTCTTGATCTCCACGTTGCCCGTGGTCGCCACGTTGTCGCTGCTCTGATCAGACAGGTAATTGTCCGCACCCGCCTGGCTCATCAGGCCGTTTACATAAAGAGACAGATCCGTTTCAGTCTTGAAAAAGACCTCCGGCGAGATCGTCGTCTGCGGATACCTGTCGAGGAATTCTTTTTTACAGGAAGCAAAGGTTCCTGCGATGAGTATTGCGGCTATTGTGATGTTTCTCATTGGTTGCATTTTAGAAGTCAAGGTTTATACCGAAGGAAAATTTCCGCTGGTAAGGATATTCCCAACCATATCCATCTGACACAGATTCAGGATCCAGGTATTGTTTGATCGAAGAGAATTCATACAGGTTTTCACCACTGAAGAAGAACCGCAGCCTGTTCACATGCATTTTCCGGGTAAGGCCTTCGGGAAGAGAATATCCTACCGTCAGGTTCTTAACGCGCAGGTAAGCTGCATTCAGCATGTATTGCGTTTGCGGGATATCGAGACCAGATCCGTAGTTGTTATCTGCCAGCCATGCCTGCATTACAGGGAAGTGGGCATTGGTGTTGGCATCTGCGAGTCCGGCATCGTTATAGGATTTGGAGTTGTGAGCACGTTCGTCATCGCTCTCCGCCGTACCGCGGTAGAAATCGAGGTTCCAGGGATACACATTCGCATAGGGCTGCTGGTAGGGTCCCCAGTAGAGGTAGTGATGGGGATAGAAGTCCTGCTTCAGTACGCCCTGCAGGAAGAGAGAGAAGTCGAAATTGCTCCAGCTGGCATTGAGGTTGAAACCAACGCGGTACCGGGGACTGGTATTGCCAATGATCTTGAGGTCTTTGGGTTCCATTGCGGAAGTACCCAGTTCAATCTTGTTGTCTTTGTTATAGTCTACATATTTCGGCCAGCCGGGAACGATTTCCAGCGCACCCCAGGGTACAATGGCCGATTCATCCAGGGCGTTGATCTCATCCTGGTTTTTAAACAAACCGTCGTTGGTCAGGCCCCATACTTCTCCCAGTGTCTGACCCTCGTAGAAAGCAGCAGAGAAAGTCTTCGACTGGTTGTCGTATTTCGTGATTTTGCTTTTTGAATCCGAAAGAATTGCCTTTACATTCAATGTTAATGGTTTGGAAGCCACCCGGAAGGTATTGGTATAGGCAACAGACAGTTCCCATCCTTTAGTCTGCAGGTCAGCAGCATTCTGGCGGGGTGCGGTTGTACCCAGTACAGCGGGCAGTTCCTGACTTGGGGCCAGCATGCCGGTAGTGTTGCGTACAAAATAGTCGAAGCCGGCAGTGATCTTGTTATCGAGTACACCAAGATCAAAACCGATATTGCTGGTACCCACTTTCTCCCAGGTATAGTTGTTAGGATCCACCTGCAGAGAGGGCGCTGTTCCCAATACATTGGGGCGCGTACCGTCTATGAGATAGGAAGACTGGGAAACGGCGAGTGACTGAATATAGCCGTAATAAGCTACAGACTGGTTACCCAGCCATCCGTGGGAGGCGCGTACTTTCAGGGAAGAGATCACCGGAGATATTGGCCTCCAGAAATTTTCTTCGCTTACGATCCATGCACCGGATACAGAGGGAAAGAAGCCCCAGCGGTCAGTAGACGGGAAACGGGAGGAGCCATCCATACGGCCGTTTGCTTCCAGGATATAACGGCCCTTGTAGGCATAATTGATCCGGCCGAACAGACTGCGGATAGCATAAGAATAATAGCCTTCATATGCGGTTGTATTCACCTGCATGTCGCCTGTGGCCAGGCCGATATAGGGAACAGAAGAAGAGATGAGGTTGGCACGGCTTACATAAACCGGATCCCACTCATATTCTTCCTGGTTGTATCCCGCAGTTACTTTGATCGCATGATCTCCGAGTTGTTTGTTGTAGTTGGCGTAGAAATCGTACACGTATTGCTTAACCGTGGCGTTGGTTTCCGCCACGGAGCTCGTACCGCCTTCAGCCCTTACATCATTGGGACCGTACCCGATATTGTACGGAAGGTATTGTGTGCTGTAGTTCCACAATTCCCTTTTGAAGCTCGCATCAGCGGTAACCTGGAGGTCACCATTGAGGAAGGTCGCAACACCCCGGAGGATGTTCTGGAATCCGAAACGGGTCTGCACATTCCGGCCGCCGTCAACGAGCTTCGAAGCGAGGAAACCGGCAGTATTGTTGCCCCAGGTGCCGTCGGGGTTCTTCACTACGTCGGTGGGCTGGGTATAGTAAACGTCGGTAACGTTGTAAGTAGGCTGGTTGCGTTCCAGCTGGTAAACGTTGAGGTTGTTGCTGATCTTAAGCCACGATAGTGGCGAGAAGTCGAGTTTTCCCCGCAGCCCATAGCGCTTCCAGTCGTCGCGGGCGATGGCGATCAGACCGTTCTCATTGGTGTAGTCAGCAGAGAGCAGGTAGCTGATGGGGCGTTTGCTGGCGGTGCTGGCAGCGCCGCTGAAACTGAGCGTATGGTACTGAGAAAAGCTGGACTTGTTGAAAAAATAATCATTCAGGTTGGAGTTACCCATATAAGCCCATTTGGTGGGATCATTGGGATTCACCATCGACTCCGGCGCGGACGAAGGATCATCAGAGCGTTGTTTGGCCCAGTCATACTGCCAGGATTCGTAATTCACATAATCCCAGGGGGTATTGTTGGTAGAGGTCTCCAGCACTTTCATGTAGATATAGGGATCCGTCACCGGATCAGGAAGCACAGTGCGTTTCGACCAGGCGAAATAGTTATTGTAGCTCATGCTCTGGCGTTGCTTACCGCCCTGCTTGGTGGTGAGCAGGATAACGCCGAATGCCGCTCTTGCACCATAGATCGCGGCGGAGGATGCATCGCGCAAAACAGAAATAGAAGAGATGTCAGCAGCATTGATGCGCAGCAGGTCATCCGTAGTAGCCGCGATGCCATCTATGATAATAAGGGGCGAGCCGTTGTTATCATTAATGGATGCAAAACCGCGGATATTCAGTTGCGGAGTAGAACCGGGTTGACCGCCATTGTAGGTAATATTAAGACCGGGACTCACCCCCTGCAATCCCTGGAACACGTTGGCAATGGGACGTTCGGCAAGCTTTGCCCCCGAGATATGATCGATGGCACCGGTGAGGTCTTTTTTCTTCTGCGTTGCAAATCCCACTACCACTACATCCTCCAGGCTGCTGAGTTCCTGTTTGAGGGCGATATCCCCCCCGGTAAAATCGGCAAGACGGGTGGTGCGGTAGCCTACAAAACTCACTTCTATGGTTTCACCGGCTTGTACAGCAATAGTAAACTGGCCCTCGTTACCGGAGAGCACTTTGGTGCCTGATTTGAGGTTGGTAACGGAGGCTTTTGACAGTGGAACGCCGAGGCTGTCCAGTATGCGTCCGGATACTTCTTTCCGAAGTTCCTGGCCGGATACGGAAACGGTCCCGCACAGGCATAGCAATGCCCATAAGATTAGTTTCAGTTTCATCTTTCTCATTTTAATGACAGGTGGCAGTTACGCTCCGGGCGTGTACTAACCGCCTTAATCGGTGCCAAAACTAGCAGCAAGGCGGCGCACAAACCCGATTTGACGCATTACCAAATCGTTAATTAGTTTGATTGAATGTTCATTCAATTTAAAATTATATAATCACAATGATTATTTCAAAATAAAATATGGATATTACCATCCGGAAGGCGAAAATTTCTCTCCTAAACCGATTGCATCAAGAAAAAAGATGTAGCATTGCGACGCTGCATTTGCAAACTAACATTCATGGGAAGAACCAGTTTAAAAGAACCCCGCCAGAAGGAAATCGTCAAAGCTTTCTATAAGCTTTCCAAGAAAGAAGGATTGGAAAATGCATCCATTGCAAAAGTTGCAGAGCTGATGGGCGTAAGTCCCGGCCTGATCATGCATTACTTCAAAACGAGAGAACACCTGCTCTATGCACTGGTGGAATTTATTCTCGACAAATACCTGATCATCTTTAAGGTACCGGAACAGGCAGACGGAAATTGCCGGAACCAGTTGGTAACGGTGATAGATAATCTGTTCTCCAATAAATGGAATGCGCTGTTTGACGATGGCGTATCCTATAGTTGTTATGCGCTGGTATTCCGGGACAAGACCATCAAATCGAAGTATAAAGACGTGCTGGATCAGTTGCGCAATACACTGGAAGGCCTGATTGTACAATGTGTAGCGGAGAAAAGGATCACCTGCGCTAATCCGGCTGCCATTGCAGATATGATTTTTGTACTGGTAGACGGGGCATATTATTACCTGAGCCTTACCAGCAGTAAGGAGGAATATGCGAAGCGGTTGCAGTTGTACAAACGCTACGCGCTGGATCTACTCCATCTTTGACCGTTTCATTCCGTTACCCCTCAGCAAGGCAAACACTGCTACTGCCGCCCAAACGCCATTCACCAGGATATTGGAAGTATCCTGCAGGTACCAGGCATGCCCTATCAATCCCAATCCCCCAATAATGTTCAACAGGTGGTAAAGCCGCTGTGATGGTTTGATATGACCGAAGCAAAGCAGGATATACCCCGTTAAATAGGCGATGGTTCCCAGCCAGCCCAATCCTGCCATCAACATACTATTGTTCATATGATAACCCCTTTACGCTAATATAGCGGAGGTTCCCAATAACGGCCAACGCAAACGATTGTGTATGGGAACTATTCAAGATCCGTTCTATGTAACAGGTTGTCTTTCAGCGTATAGATATGGTTAACAATTTCGTCATAAATGATATTTCCCTGGAGATCTTTTATCTTTTGCTGAACAATCACCTCCAATTACATATCCCCTTCGAAAGCTTTGGGCCACTGAACTTCCGGGTGCATCACGGATAATGCCTCATCAATTTCCCTTGCGGCATTAGATATTTTGTTCCAAGTTACTGGCTATACGCTATTTTAGACATCATGAACAGATTGCTCGTCCTGCTTTCCTTCATCCTGTTGACTGCCCCGGCAGTTTCCCAGAAATCCCTTAAAGTGATGGTTATCTTCGCTCACCCTGACGAAGGCGAAATCTATACAGGAGGTGTAACCGCACTGTATACGAAAATGGGGCACCAGGTAAAATTCATGTCGCTGACCAATGGCGATGCCGGGCATCATTCCATGAAACCTGCTGACCTGGCGAAGATGCGTTACCAGGAAGCAATGGAATCAAAAAAAATCCTTTCCCTCGGTGATTACGAGGTACTCGACTATCACGATAAATTCCTGAAAAATACCAGGGAGGTGCAGGACAAAGTGATCAAAAGCATCCGGGAATGGAATGCGGATATCGTGTTTACCTATTACCCGGCAGATGGCGGACATCCCGATAATATGACTGCAGGTTACATTGTTCGGGAAGCGGCACCACGGCTGCAAATGGCCAAAACGCCCGTGTTCGTGTACATCCGCGATTTTCACACCATCAACTTTTCCTATATTCCGGATTTTGCAGTTGGCATTGATGCCGTCTGGCAAACAAAACTCGCCGCCTGTGCTGCGCAGAAATCGCAGGTGAATGAAGCCATCCCCTACAAAATGGGCATACTGGAAGAAGTGAAGGCCAGCCCTGAAAAACAGAAAAAACTGGTTGAAGAAAACACCTACCCTTTCAGCAGTGTAACCAATATCAATATGCCGGCCCTCGCGAAGTGGTACGGGTCGCAGACAGCATCCGTCAAATATGCAGAAGCATTTGAAATAGCCGAATTCGGCAGGCAGCTTAAGGCATCTGAAATGAGGGAGATGTTCCCGATGCTTCCCGGCAAATGATGCTTATGAATGCGTTTATCACATGCATATCCCTAAATTAGCACCCGAATTACCCAACTTAAGCTTCCTTTAAAATAATCATGAGAAAGTCCCTCCTTTTCGCCGCTTCCTTATTCGCATTCGGATCCGGCAGCTTCGCCCAGGAATATGTTCCGTCCAAAGAAAATATAGCAGCCCGCCAACAGTTCCAGGACAATAAATATGGGATGTTCATTCATTGGGGATTATCGAGCATGCTGGCGGATGGCGAATGGGTGATGAACAACCGCGATATCAGGGTGGAGGATTACAAGAGGTTGCTCCATGCATTTTATCCCGCCGATTTTAGCGCTGCGCAATGGGTGTCCACCGCCAGGAATGCCGGGATGAAATACATCGTCTTTATCACCCGGCACCACGACGGATTCTCCAACTGGGATACCAAATATTCAGACTGGAAGATCACCAACACACCCTATGGAAAGGACGTTCTCCGGCAACTGGCGGACGAGTGTAAAAAACAGGGTATCAAACTGGGGTTATACTATTCAACGCTGGATTGGTCCCGCGAAGACTACCCTCATGAGACCGGCAGAACAGGACAGAAGGCAGGTCGCTCTGAAAAAGGAGACTATGCTTCCTACCTGCAGTTCATGAAAAACCAGCTGACAGAATTACTTACCAATTATGGCGACATCATGTCCATCTGGTTTGACGGCCACTGGGATCAGACAAACCCGGAGGGCAGTGAAGACCGGACATCACGAATCGACTGGAAATACAACGAGATCTACGGCCTGATCCATCAGTTGCAACCGCAGTGCATGATCGGCAACAATCACCACCTGAGCCCAATCCCGGGAGAGGATTTCCAGATGTTTGAAAGAGATCTTCCTGGTGAAAACAAATCTGGCCTGAGCTTTCAGAAAGCCTCTACTGAGGTTCCCGTGGAAACCTGCGAGACCATCAACGGATCCTGGGGCTATAATATCACCGACCGGCATTTCAAAACACCCACCCAGGTGATTCGGCTGCTGGCGGGCGCTGCCGGCCGCAATACGAACCTGCTGCTGAATGTAGGGCCAATGCCGACAGGACTGATCCAGCGCGAATTTGTTGACTCCCTGGCCATTGCCGGAAAATGGATGCAGCAATACGGCGAAAGTATTTATGGCACCAGGGGCGGCCCGATCGCTCCGCAACCATGGGGTGTATCCACCCGCAAGGATAAACGCATTTTCATTCACCTGTTCCAGGCGCCCACGGGAAGAATGATCCTGCTGCCGGGCTTTACAGAAAAAGTGCAGTCCACCCGCCTGATGGGAACCGACAAGGCAGTCAAAGTGCAATCCTACAAAGAAGGATTGATTGTTTCGGTAGATGGCGTAGATATACAGGGCCCGGATACTGTGGTTGAATTGCTGCTGAAATGATTGAACTAAGTGCCCAGGAACTGGGAACAATATCTTGTTAGGCATCTTCAGGTGCATTCGGCCGTCTCCTGCTTTAAATCACACGTTCCCGATTTCGTTGATCAATCCGGTAAGTATTTCGCTCGTAGAGCGGCGGCTGTACCCGGTGATGGATTGCCCCAGCCAGATGCTTACAAAATCAACATTCGCTCTCGCCTTTGCCAATTTCCGCAATTCGCCGGTGAGTTTATTCTGGTAGGGATAGGGAAGTATATAATCGGAATTGTCCAGCGACTCCGTGAAGAAATTTTTAATTCCCCTGGCATAGCGACCCGAGAAGCTCCTAGTCAGCACGATATCAGTTTCCTTCACAGTCGTTAATCTTTGCTTCTCAAAATCCTTTAATGCGCTTTCAGCTGACCCGATCAGCATGCTTCCTACCTGAACCGCCTGGGCACCCAGTGCCTTTGCAGCCTGAAATGTTTTGGCGTTATAAATGCCGCCTGCATAGATGAGGGGCACTTTTACAGTCCCGGACACCTGCGCCAGCAATGACAGTCCTCCGATCTGCGGAATGTAGTCTGATCCGAATGCTCCCCGGTGACCACCTGCTTCAATGCCCTGCACACAGATTACATCAATGCCGGATTGCTCCAGCAATACAGCTTCTGCCACTGAAGTGCAGGTTCCGATAAGGACAACATTGTTGCTTTTGAATTTCCGGATAGCGGGCTTATCGAGATTACCGAACGTGAAGCTCACGATTTTACAATCTGAATCAAGAACAGCGTCAATCTGATCATGGTAAGTACCAATCTCCAGCTCATCGATTCCCGGAAGTGCCACCTCCATGTCATATTGCTTTGCCAATCCTTCAATAAAAAGTTTTGTGAGCGCGTATTTTTCTCTCAGTTCAATAGTCAGTTCGGGAACTTCATTCACAAATAGATTGGTAGCAAATGGACGACCCGATAACTGTTTCGTGGTCCTGATTATTTCGCGGCATTTTTCTGCGGGCAGGTCACCCAGGGGAAGTGATCCGAGACATCCGGTATTGCTGGCCGCGGTTACCATTTCAGGAGTCGTAACGCCATACATGGGCGCCTGAACAACAGGATGTTCAATATTGAGGAGCCGGGTGAGATTCATCATGATAAGTTGTCTATGAAATAAATGTTCACAAAGGTCCGGTTTTGTTGTATCACATTCATTCAGCAATTGTACCAATACCGAACAGGACCCAATAATTTTCTCATTTAATCTTAACGTTATCAACAGGTTATAAGCTGGCATGTTTTTGACGGCATGTCTATTCAAACCCGTCATCGCATGTTCAAGAATCACTTCAAGATCGCCTGGAGAAGTCTCTGGAGAGACAAGCAATTCACGTTTCTCAATGTATTTGGACTGTCGGCAGGGCTGGCAAGTGTCTTACTGATCTTTCTCTGGGTGACCGATGAAATGGGATTTGACCGGTTCTTTGTCAACGACGATCGTTTGTATTCCCTGCTGGAAGGAACGGTCGGTCACGGCGATGTCGTTTACTCCGAAGAATCTACCGGCAGATTAAGCGAAGCGGTCAAAATGAGCGCTCCTGAGGTGGAATATGCAGCAGCAATTGCCCCTGCAAAATGGTTTGCCCAGAATACCCTGACGGCAGGTGACAGGAACATCAAAGCCAATGGCCAGTATGCTGAGCGCGACTATTTCAATATTTTTTCTTTCACCCTGCTCCAGGGAAACAGCAATTCAGTACTCGCCAGTAAAAATGCGATCGTACTCTCAGATGAACTGGCCATGAAACTATTTGCAACAACCGATGATATCATCGGCAAGCCGGTCCGCTTCGACCATGACACGACGTTCTACGTGTCGGGTGTTTTCCGGAAAGTTCCCGCACAGTCTTCCCAGCAGTTCGACTTTGTGCTCTCGTTTGACTATTTCAAGTCGGTAAAAGATTGGGTAACCAGCTGGAACGCGAGAGGGCCCCAGAATTTTGTCCTGTTGAAAAAAGGTGCAGATCTCACTGCGTTCAATAAAAAAATTGAGAACATTATCGGTAAGAACTCGGGCAGTGATGACCGTAAAGTCCGTGCCGAAAAATTTTCCGACGGCTACCTGTATCGTTATGACAATGACACGTCCCAAACCGGCGGCAGGATCGCCTACGTAAAATTATTTGCCCTGCTGGCGGGATTTGTATTGCTGATCGCCTGTATCAATTTCATGAACCTTTCAACAGCGAAAGCCAGCCGGCGGCTGAAAGAAGTGGGTATCAAAAAGATCGTTGGCGTACGGCGCGGACAGCTGGTTTTGCAGTTCCTGTCGGAATCCTTTCTGCTCACAGTATTGTCGATGCTGCTGGCGGTTATGCTGGCTGTATTCCTCTTACCGCAATTCAACCAGGCTACCGGTAAACAAATACAACTGCAGTTTACCCCCGCGCTTGCGACCGGCATTGTTATCATCGGCGTGATCACAGGATTCTTCGCAGGTAGTTACCCCGCGCTGTACCTGTCCGGCTTTAAGCCTATCACTATCCTAAAAGGCAAGCTGAACACACCGCTTGCGGAGCTGCTTTCCCGCAAAGGGTTGGTGATCTTCCAGTTTGCCCTGTCAACCATCCTGATTGTGGCAGTGACGGTGGTATATCAGCAAATCATGCATATCCGCAATATCAACCTTGGCTATAATAAGGAAAATATTGTCCGTTTCAGTGCAGAAGGCAGTATCCTGAAAAACGAAGCCGCTTTCCTTGCCGCCATCCAGGAAACGCCCGGGGTGGTGAATGCAGCGACCACATTTCACAGCATCGTAGGCCGCAAATACAGCGACGGACTGAACTGGCCGGGGAAGGATCCCGAACAGGATGTATACTTTGAGGTCTTTAATGTGAGCCAGAATTTTATAAAGACTATGGAGATGCAGGTTCAGACCGGCCGGGGATTCTCACCTGATTTCGGCATGGATTCGCTGAACATTGTGATCAACGAAGCGGCCGTAAAGGCCATGGGGCTGAAAGATCCGATCGGTGCTGTAGTTCAGTTCCATGGAAGCAACCGGCAAATCATCGGGGTGGTGAAGGATTTTCATTTTGAATCGATGCATGAGTCGATCAAGCCTGCATTCCTAACCTTGTGGAAAGGTGAAGGTTCTGTGATCGCCCGGATAAGCGGGAACAACCAGCAGGAGACTATTGCAGCCATTGAGCAGCTTTATAAAAAGTACAACCCGGATTTTCCGTTCACCTATAGTTTCCTGGATGAGGCCTATCAGAAACAATATGCCTCAGAAACGCGTACGGCTGTATTGTCCCGTTATTTTGCTGGTTTGGCCATCGTCATTTCCTGCCTGGGATTGTTCGGATTGACTGCATTTATGGCGCAAAAAAGAAGAAAAGAGATCGGCATCCGGAAAGTGATCGGTGCCTCTTCTGCGGAACTGGCAGCCATGTTGTCGAAAGACTTCCTGAAACTGGTGGGTATTGCGATGCTGATTGCTTTCCCGGTATCGTGGTGGATCATGCAGCAGTGGTTACTTGGGTATGCTTATAGGATCAGCATTACGCCAATGATATTCCTGGTTGCAGGTGTTGCGGTAGCATTGATAACCCTGGCAGTGACGGGCTTTCAGACAATAAAGTCGGCACTGGCAAATCCCGTGGAGTCGCTGAGAACGGAATGAATGTTTAGGGGTTTAGAAGTTTAGTTGTTTAGTTGTTGGTGCCCGGTAATGAAACGTCACGTAGTATACTGTGATGTGTCAGGAAATGAAATCCGAAATGACAGCCCACACGATCAGTGATGTGATTACATCCCGCAGGTCAACAGCGAGTACTTTGATAGCGTTATAGATGGTGTTATAAGCCGTCTTTACGGTCATGCCGGTGATTTCTTCGATCTCGCGGTAATCTTTGTTCTGATAGAATTTCAGTTCAATAAGTTCCTTCTGTCGGTCGGTCAGCTTCGATAACGCGGCCTGCACTTTCCTCCTGGTTTCATCTGATTGCTGCATAGCGATCAGGATCTCTTCATAGGAAGTTTCGGAAGATGAATAGACCTCCGGATCTTCCACCATGATCACCTGGCGTGGCTGCTCCTTCGTATGGAAGATATTCCGGCGAATGCAGGCAAAAAGATAAGCCCGCACATTTTTTACCGGCTTCAGCCGGCTATGGCGCTCCCAGATATTAAGAAACACATCATTAATGGCATCTTTTGCCGCATCCAGGCTGCCGGTAAGCTGAACCCCATAACTCAGCAGGTCTTTATAGCTGTACTCATATAAGGCAAGCAATGCATCGGCATCGCCCGCTATCATCCCGTTCCATAAGACGGATAAATCCTGATGTTCAGCTGCAGTCAATTGGTGGTGTTGCGGCATGAATTTCCACGAGTTTAATATGCTTTTCTTTCCGCAAACGATTGCGCTATTTCGTAAAAATCCGCTCCGGGCTTTGGGAAATCCTGGCGCATTTTCCCTTCTTATATCGAAGCCATATCTAAAAACAGGTTCATGAACGAATACGCACCGAAGTCCGCAGCCGATCTGCTGGCAGATGAGTCCTTTCTTTTGTACTGCTCAGGTGATGAAAAGGCAACGGCAATCTGGGAACAGCAGCTACAGCTGGATCCCGCCTTGCGCGAGGTCGCTGCAGAAGCAAAGCGCCTCCATAACCTGGTGAAAGCAGAACTGACCGACGCCGGCGCAGCTACCCGATCATTTAAAACCTTGTTGCCTCCCGCTGCAATACCCCTTTACAAAAACAGAAACCTTTTGCGCCAACCCTGGACCCGCATCGCCGCTGCAATAATACTGCTGGCAGTAGCTGGGGGCGGCATGCGATTGTTGATGAAAGACAAAACAGAACAGCCCCAACCCGAGCAATCGATCACCAAAAGCAAGCCGGCGGAATCAGATGCAATGCCTGGCAGTAATATCGCCACCCTGGTGCTTGCCGATGGCTCCAGCGTAGTACTCGACAGTGCCGCCAACGGCGAGATTGCGAGCCAGGGCAACAGCCGCATCATCAAGTTGCCCAATGACCAGATCCGGTATGAAACAGCAGCTTCGTCCGCCTCCATCGGATTTAATACCATCCTGACGCCAAAAGGCGGACAATACAAACTGGTACTCCCCGACGGCACTGGTGTCTGGCTGAATGCCGCATCCTCGCTGAAATACCCCACCGCTTTCACCGGCAGGGAGCGACGTGTAACTGTTACCGGTGAGGTTTATTTTGAAGTAGCCAAAATGAATAACCGGATGCCATTTGTCGTGGAGAAAGATGGCCTGGAAATCAGGGTATTGGGCACCCATTTCAATGTGAACACCTACGCTGACGAACCACAGTTTAAGATCACCCTCCTGGAAGGAAGTGTAGCCATCAGGAACAAAAGCATGGCTAATCCTATAGTCCTCGTGCCGGGTCAGCAGGCCAGGTTCGCCGGCGAAAACGGCAGCGGCAGCAATACCGGCAAGCCGGAGCTGTTGAGCGATGTCGACGTGGAAGAGGTCATGGCCTGGAAGAATGGCCGTTTCGATTTCAGCAATGCCGATATCCAGACCATCATGCGACAGATTGCGCGCTGGTATGACCTTGAAGTGGTTTTTAAAGGAACTGTACCGCAACGCCAGTTTGCGGGTAAGATCACCCGGAACACCAACCTGTCCAACGTTTTAAAGATTCTCGAACAGAGTAATATTCATTTCGAAGTGGAAAACAGAACGATTGTAGTAAAACCATAAACCCCACTGCCATGACATTGTAAAAATCCCCCCCGCAGCACATAAGAAACCGGATTCCATTGGCCTGGAATCCGGCAATATCTGGGCTTGCCGACAGAACATCGCGAACCGTCTTTAACTCACCCAAACAATCAAAACTATGCAATTTATTGCTACAGGGAGTCCTCTGGCCCAGCACCAGGGCCCAGGGACGCTCCTCACCAAAACACTGTTAGTAATGAGGCTAACCATTTTACTGCTTATCGTCACCATGCTTCAGGCCAGGGCCGCCGGATATTCCCAGACGGTGTCCCTGAAGGAAAAAAACGCAAAACTGGAATCGGTCTTCAAAAAGATCGAGAAGCAGACCGGCTTTTATTTCTGGTATGAGATCAAAAGCATCCAGGATGCGCCAAGGATCAATATCGACCTGAACAACCTGCCACTGAATGAAGCCCTAAACAAATGTCTTACCAACCTGCCTTTCGAATACACGATCGTAGATAAGACCATCGTGATCAGGAACAAACCAGCAGCTACCCCGCCTGCACTGGTTGCCGTCATTCCGCTCGAGCTTACCGGCCGGATCGTTGATGAAAACCAGAACGGACTCGCAGGCGCTTCAGTCAAAGTGAAAGGAACCGATATCGGTACGGCTACCGATGCCGACGGAAGGTTCTCCCTTACTGTAACCCGCAGGGAAGGCACACTGGTCATTTCCTTTGTCGGTTATGAACAGGTAGAAATCCCCATGAACAGTCCACTTGACCGGATTGTGCTGCAGCGGAAAATCTCTGCCGCTGAAGAGATCGTAGTGATCGGTTATGGTGCTGTAAAGCAGCGCAACCTTACCGGTGCTGTTTCCAGTATCAAGAGCAAAGACATGAACACCAGCGTGAATGCAAATTTCCAGCAGGCATTGCAGGGAAAGGCTGCCGGTGTACAGGTGATTCAACCAACCGGCCAGCCGGGCGCAGGAGTGCGTGTGCAAATCCGCAGCAACCCCTCTGCTGCAAATGCCGGTGTACTTTATGTAATAGACGGTGTTCCTGTGAATGATGCAGCCGGTCAGCCCAGCATGGGCGGCAATGTCGGCGGCTCAAAATATGGTTATGGCGGGGTAGATAAATCACCCCTGAACTTCATCAATCCCAATGATATCGCTTCTATTGAAATCCTGAAAGACGCCAGTGCCGCTTCCATTTATGGTGCGCGGGCGGGTGCCGGTGTAGTACTGATCACCACCAAAAAAGGCGTTGAAGGAAAAGCGAAGATCGATTATATGGGCAGCTACGGTATCCAGCGCGTGGACAAAATGTATCCCGTATACGGTGCAAAAGACTACATGACGCAACGCAACCTGTTAAGAGAAGAAATGTGGTACCGCGATAACAAGATCGCACCCTTCTACGGCACCGTGGATGCCGGCACCGTCAATCCCTATACGCCGGTCTACAGCCAGGCAGAAATTGATGCTGCCAGCAATGCAGACAAAACAGCTACCGAAGCCATTACCCAATCCGGATATACCCAACAACACAACCTTTCGTTATCTGGCGGAAACGGAAAGACCTCCTACTTCGCTTCCGGCAACTACTTTGACCAGAAAGGTGTGATCATCGGCACCGGTTACCAGCGTTATAATGGTCGCATCAATATCGACCAGGTCGTATCCGAGAAGATCAAACTCGGCGCAAGTGTGATCCTTTCGAATTCCAACGCTGACAATACCATTACCGGAGGACAGAATGAAAACGGCGGTATCGTCACAGCAGCGATCTACTGGGCACCCAATATTCCCTTGCAGAATCCGGACGGCTCTTATCCGCTGAGCCCCTATTATCCCAATATCCCGAACCCGATCTCCTACGGTACCGTTACCGATAAAACAGCATCCAACCGTTCCCTGGCGAGCGCATATGGAGAATGGAAGATCATAACCGGGCTCAAAGCCAGGGCCAAGTTCAGTTATGATCATTCTTCTTCAAAACGCTCTACCTATTTCCCGCGGACTTTCTATTACGGGCAACAGGCTAACGGCGCTGCAAGCATCGCGGAATCGGAAGCCAAATCCAAATTGCTGGAGTATACTTTCTCTTATGACAAAGCAATTGGCACAAGCCACAACATCAGCGCTGTAGCAGGATACAACTACCAGCAAACCAACTGGGAAGGCTTTAATGCCGCTAACCAGAATTTCCTTTCTGATGTGGTGCTGTATTACAATCTCGGATCCGGGCAGGCTTTACGTCCGACCGTGGGGTCAAGCCGGGCACAAACAACCTGGGCGTCTTATTTCGCCCGTGCCATTTATACCTATAATGGTAATATCACCCTGCAGGCTTCCATCCGGAGAGACGGTTCTTCCGTTTTCGCTGACAACAAAAAATGGGGTTACTTCCCCGGCGTATCTGCCGGCTGGGTTCTTTCTGATGAATCCTTCATGCCCAACCTGAATGCAGTTTCCTTCCTTAAACTCCGTGCAGGATACGGAGAAACCGGCAACAGTGAATTCGGCGCATCTGCCTTTCAGCAATACGGTACTGCACAAAGCCCCCTTTTTGGTACGGGTGCTGTAAATTCCGGCCTGATCCTTACCCGCGATGCGAATCCCAACCTCACCTGGGAAACTGCGGGCGAACTGAATATCGGTCTTGACCTTGGTTTCTTCAATAACCGGCTCAGCGCCTCTGTTGACTATTTCAACAAAACCATCCGCAACCTGATCACTTTCGTTCCCTATCCCTCCGGATTCATCATCAATGGTGTGTACCGGAATTCGGGGAAAACAAGATCGACAGGATATGATATCGCCCTGCAATCAAAAAACATTGTCGCAAAAAAATCAGGCGGACTCACCTGGTCAACCACCATCAACTTTTCTCATTATCTCAATTACTGGGTGGAGCGTTCCCCTGAGGCGCTGGCAGTGCTGAACAAATACGAAGTTGCCAGCGGAAGGGATGCCCTCTTCAATCCCATCTTCGGGATCGGCTCAGAGGGCATTTTCAAAGGCGGCACAGGCAAGGAGCCCGGACAAATGGCAGGCATGCTGCCCGGCGGAATTATTCTGCGGGACATTCACGGCTATGATGCTTCTGGCAACCTGACAGGCCCCGATGGTGCTATCACTGCCGCCGACATGACCTATCTCGGCAATGGCGATCCCCGGTTCAACTTCGGATTCGGCAACCAGTTCACATTTAAGAACTTTGACCTGAATATCTTCATGTCCGGTCTGGTACAGAAAAAATGGTCGCCTTATGCAAATGGCCGCGCACAGGAAAACACCACCAATTCGTTCGGCTTTAATGCCATGCCGGTGTCTTCCACACGATGGACCTTCGCCAATCCTGACGGAAACTTTCCTACTGCATTGTCTGATTCTAAATATGTAGGATACCAGAACAGCGCGGATTACTGGCTGGTGGATGGCTCCTTCCTGCGTTGCAGAAATATCACCCTGGGGTATACAATGCCGCGGACGCTGATGGCGAAACAAAAGCTGTTTACCAATGTCCGCCTCTCCTTCGATGTTCAAAACCCATTCACATTCACCAGCTATCCCGGCCTCGATCCGGAACTGAATACTGACAATTTTTACCCGCTGATCAAGAGTTATGTATTCGGACTCAACGTTGGTTTCTAACAAGTAAAACAAACATCAAATGAATTTATCAATCAATATATCAGGCAGCCGTGTCTTGCTGGCAGCGGCTGTGATAACAGGAATGTTGCTGGGCACCTCCTGCGAAAAGGGGCTGGAATACCAGAGCTATGGTGATCTCTCCGATGTGGTGAATACACCTGAAGGTGCGGTTGCCGCAGTTAATGCAGCCTATACCGGGTTGGCAGGTGGAAGTGACTGGCAGGGTGGATGGACTTCCGGCACCTATGCCTGGCGCACCCAGGCGATGATGACCACCGACGAAGGCGTATGTGCCTGGGGTGGCAACTGGCCCATTATGCATACCCTGAATTACAATCCGGATTTCGACTGGGTAACCCACAACTACAACCGGTACATGCCTTATATTTCACGGATTGCCATCGCGATCGACGGTATTCAGAAAGCGGCCATCAGCGATGACCTGAAGAACCGTTATGTCGGGGAACTTAAAGCGCTCCGTGCGCACTACGCACAATTATTGTATTTCAACTATGGCCCCATTACCATTGTGACCGACCCGGCTGTAGCAGCCGATCCTAAGGCACCATTCCAGCCGCGTCCGGCTTCAGCTGATGTAGCCGCACAGATTGAAAAGGATTATACCGAAGCTGCAGCAAGCCTGCCCGACAAATTCACCGGGCAGGATTACGGCCGGTTCTCAAAGGCAGCCGCGCTGACCGGACTGATGAAACTGTATATGCACGAGAAGAACTGGAGCAAAGCCGTATCCACCGGTCAACAGCTGCAAACGCTCGGCTATTCACTGGCTGACAATTATGAAGACAATTTCAGCATACAAAACAAAGGTGGTAATTCTCCGGAAGTGATCCTCGCCGTGGTTTGTTCCCCTACTTCCGGTGACCAGTACACGAATATGTGGCTCGCGCATTCATTGCCTTCCGACTATGTTGATCCCTCCGGCATTCCACTTACTGCCTGGGGCGGTTACAAGATGCGGTGGACATCCTTTGACAAATTTGATCACACTGACAAGCGGCTGAAAATGCTGATGGAATCCTATCCCAACGGTAAGAATGCCGACGGTTCCATCAAATACCGCAACGCCCGTACAGGCGGCGATATGGGAGCCGTTCCCATGAAGTTTTCACCGGACCCTTCCAAAGCCAATTCGCAGAACAGCGCAGTAGACTTTCCTATTTATCGCTATTCAGATGTACTGCTGATGCTGGCGGAAAGCATCAACGAAGCCAATGGTGCGCCAACCGCTGAAGCATATGCTGCAATTAATGCGGTACGCGAAAGAGCCGGATTGGCCGATCTGCCGGACGGGCTTTCACACGATGTGTTCCTGGAGCACCTGCAAAACGAGCGCCTGTTTGAATTGTGGGGTGAGGGCTGGAGGAAGGATGATCTGATCCGCTGGAATAAATTCATTCAACGGGCAATCGATGACGGTTCCACCACCGCCGAAAGCTATAAGGTTCTTTTGCCACTACCCAGGTCTGTGGTGACCCAAAGCAATGGCATAATCGCTCAAAACGAAGGATATAATTAAACGCTCTCAATCTGGTCTTAATGATGGGGGGTGCCTCTTCCGGGGTGCCCCTTTATTTTTTTAATGCGTTCCGAATTTGTAAAAAGATGAAAAACATATTGCGCAAACTTACCCTCTGCCTCTGCCTTCTGGTCCCCTTCAGCTACCTGATGGCACAGCCAGGCGGCAGAAACAAATGCAAACCCGATCTATTGGGAACAAGAAGCTGGATTCGTGTGCAATGGGGTGAATGTCAGAAAGGACGCGAGCTGGCGATTTACTGGTCGACGGACAGTGTTCGTCCTTCCCAACCCGGAGTGATCATCAACAGCAAAGCCGACCGATATTATATCCGAAATGTCCGGCCTGCGACCGACTATTATATCTGGTTAACCAAGGCACATCAGTCGCCCAAAGGTCCTGCGTATTACAGTAAAGTAACCACTACTGCCACCTGGAATATTGACCCGAAAGAAGCTCAGCACCTGGATATTACCAGTAGCCCGGCAGTGCCTGCCGGAATGCAGTTGTGGTGGCATGATGAATTCAACGATTCACTGCTTAACCGCAACAAGTGGTCGACCAACTATTATTCCAATATCGACTACCTGTATGGTGTTAATGCTGCGGAACTCAAAACAAATACTTTACCGCAGCCCGCCTATCGTCTGAACGGATCTACCATCACTCTTTTCACCAATGATTCACTCCCAAAAGAAGTTTATGACAAAAAAAACAACAAGAAGATTTCCTCCATCCAGACCTATGACTGGGCTACCCATGAAAACCTGCTCGACAACAGTCGCGGCGGTTATTTTGAAGTGCGGGTGAAAAGGAGCAGCACTGGTCAGCCGCGCGGGCTGAATACCGCCTTCTGGTTTGATTCTCCCGGACCTGACCTGAAATATTACCTGGAAAAAGGCACCGAACTGAATGGCATAAAAGGCATCCGGCCACACGGACAGGTATTTGAGATCGATGTTTTTGAATACATCAATGCACAGTTTGTTTTACACGGAAATGTTGACACAAACGGCCGCTTCATTCACAATCTTGCTACCCATGTTGCAGAAGGGTTTACCCACCGCGACAACTGGGTAGTGCATGGTATTCTGTGGACGCCAACCACAGTAAAGCATTACATCAACGGAACCCTGATAAAAGCGTACACAGACAAACACCAGCTCTATTCCCCCAACCATTTCATGAATGTTTTCCTGGGGAGTTATGGTGGCGGTGGTTCCGTGAGTATGGAAGTGGACTATATCCGTGCCTACCAATGGCCACTGGAAGGAAATAACGAACTGCCCAATGGCGGTGCGGAGTACAGCAGGGAAATCGTTCCGTGGGAAGGAAATGGAGCCATTTCGCAGGAGGCGAAAAGAAGCGGCAATTCCGGGTTTCTGTTACAACCCGGCGACACACTGGAACAATATGTGTACCTGGATCATTCCACGAGCTATCAACTGAGCTACTGGAGCCGGGGCGGCGGTGAACTTAAAACTGAATGCAACAATATTACTCCGGTTACCGGGGTATTTGAAGACAACATTCCGAAAGTGAACTACCCTTCATCCAGGTTTCAACCAACATCACTTGGTTTTCGCACGAACACCGAGCCCGAAAGAAACAAAAAAACAGTCCGCATCATTTTCACCAACACTGGCAATAAATCCATTCACCTGGATGACATAACACTTAGTAAAGTACAAAACCCCGGAAATAAATAATCCCGCTACTTTTTCTTATAAAACGAAAGCTTTGTTGAAACCGCCGGAGTGCTTACCTCTGAGTTGGTGAAATAACCACTACCGTCACGCGCGAATCCTACGCCCTCACCAATTGGTTCGTTTCCGGCATACGGAGCGATTTCCGGCGCTTTCTCCAGGGCCACTGTAATACTGCTGTTGATTGTCCTTTGCCAGTACCAGATATTTGACTTATTGCGCAGTAATATTTCCTTTCCATCCTTGCTGATATCGCCGGCAGTAAGCAGGTCAAACGGTGTGTTGAGAACAGGGGTCAGTGCAGTAATTTCACTGGTAGATTGTGGCCAGGCAGCCTTATAGAGGGTTGACTTTCCCCCTTCTTTTGTTGCAACAAAAATATCCCTGGTCAGCGGGTCGATCAGCATTGTCTCCGCATCGTATGGACCACCGGGGTATTTCAGAACCAACCGGTCAACATTATTGATATGTATTTCAGTTGTCGCCGAAACACTGGATAGTTCGGGCTCTTCGAAACGATAGATCACGATACTGCTGCGCAGCTTGTAGTTATCCCCGATATCGGCAAAATAGATATAACTCTTTCCTGGAACAGGACCGGGACCAACACTGATATCTTCAGGATTCAAGGTACTAATGCCATCCAGCACAATTATGCCCAGGTCTTCTCCATTTGCATTGGTGATGATGACCGGCTCATTCATGTTGTCATTATGCATATACAGAATGCCTGGATTAGAGATGCTTGCTGCAATTCCGGAAAGCTCGGCATTGTCCTGCTGCTGGAATGGAACCGTTAGTGGATCAGGAGAAAAAAGTGGTGATATTTCCAGCTGGGTGAGATCGTAAGCCGCAGTGGGAACAGTATCCGGGGGCGGAGGTCCTGGGGGATTGTCGGTTTCTCCGGATTTGGAACAACCGGAGAAAGCCAGGGCGGTGCCGACTACAGCCACGATAACATACAAACGCATATAATATTTTAAAATCTGTAAAAATAGGACAATTCGACAATACCGGTTATCTTTCTGCTGATTCCTTAACAACCTTATCCATGAAGCAGTTAATAACCTCACTTTTTTGCGTTGTTATATTATTTAGCTGTAACAAAGATTCCGTTATCGATAACCCGGATCCCAATCCCGATACCAAAACGGAACTACCCACAATTATTACAGATCCCTATTCGGATTTTACCCGTTTCTCAATTACTGTCAATGGTACGTTAAAGGATTCAGGATCATCAAAGATCATTGAAACCGGATTTGTCGTTGATACTTTTGCCGCGCCAACCCTTGAAAAAAACCTGAACATTTTAGTAAGGCCAACAGACTCTTATGGCAAAATGCAGGTAATTATCACCAATATCCCGGCCGGGAAAAAATATTACCTGCGTGCTTATGCCAGAAACAACAAAGGCGTCGCATACGGCAATGAAATCACGTTCAGCTCCCTTGCTGAGAAAGTGTATTTCGGTAGTATTACCCTGTCGACACAACAGGAAGTAATTGAATTTGGAAGAGGACATTACACCACAATCAACGGGTCGCTATTCCTGACCGGATCAATAACAGATTTGGCTCCATTGAAAGACCTCGCCATAATTGACTATGCGTTGGAAGTAACAAACACGAATCAGCTGACAACGCTAAATGGAATGGATAGCATTATGGCTGTTGGAGCTGCTGGCTTTTTCCATGGCATGCGCTTTGAAAACAATACTGCGCTGAAGGAATTGAATGCACTGAAAAATCTTACCAGCAATAATGGTCCGCTGATTATTGTGAACAATGATGAGCTTACTGATCTCTCAGGATTTGACAACATCACCTACAATTCGTTTGGCAATATAGATATCCAGCTTTGCGAGAAATTAACGTCGCTGCACGGTCTTGAAAAACTAAATTGGCTTGATGGAGGTATATTGATCTCAGACAATCCAAACTTAACTGACATTTCCGCATTTGGCAACCTCAGCGTGGTAACCTGGAATATCAGGATCTACGGAAATCCGGCACTCCCTGATCTCCATGGCTTCGAAGGGCTCCACAAATTAGATGGCCTGGAAATCTCCGGCAATGCGGTTCTTGCTGATATTAGCGGACTTATCAATATAGACTCAGTTGATAATGGCATCTTGCTCACAGGTAATGAAGCGCTCAGGGACCTTACCGGTCTGAAAAATCTTAAGGAAACACCTGACATTGTAATCAGGGAAAGCCCGGGCCTGTATTCTCTGAACGGGCTCCAGAATATAAAAAAACTGAGCAGGGGAATCACGATCGCGAATACCGGCGTGACAAGCCTTGCAGGTCTGGAAAACCTGGCTCAAGCATCCAGGCTCGAAATAATCTTCAACGAAAAGCTGAAAAATCTCCAGGGATTAAATGGCTTTACGTCAGCACCGGGGTATGGATCAACTGTTATTGTCTCAAGGAATGATCAACTCGAGAGCCTTGACGGCCTTGAAAAACTGAAAAATGTGGATGGTCAGATATATATGGGATTCAATCCATTATTAAACAACTTCTGTGCGCTTAAAACTTTAGCGCTGACCGGATGGAATGGGGCATTTATCCTTGAAGGGAATAACACTAACCCAGGAATCCAGGAAATCGCAAACAATTGCCAATAGGTCAGCCCGTCAGGTAAGCCAGCCCGTCGTTCACAGATTCACTGAGGTCTTTAACCGAATTTTTCCGGAACATTTTTTCAAGTATATCGCGGGCCTCTTTGTACTGGTCATGCAGTGGACAGGGGTGTTTGGCCGAACATTTCTTCAGGCCGAGTCCGCACTCACGAAACACTTCATCGCCATCTATCGCCTGAACAATATTGATCACGGGTTGCTTCAACTGGTCGCGGGAAATATAGAAACCACCGGAAGGGCCTTTAAGGCTGTTGATGATCTCATGCTTCACTAGTGTTTGCAGCAACTTACCCACCGTGTGGTCACTGGCATTGATATATTCGGCGATCTCCTTGATTCCGGCCTTCGTATCCGAATCATATTTTGAAGCCAGGTAGATGACGGCCTTGATAGCATTCTTGCAGGTCAGACTCAGCATACTTCAACGATTTAAGAATCTTTTCCCTTCGGGAGAGATCCGCGAATGGTCCCAGGGTGGATCAAATGTCTGTAAAACAGTGATACCTGCGAATGGAAATGTTGCTTCCATAACGCGGGCAATAGCATTGATCAATGACTCTCCCATAGGACAAAATCGGGCAGTGAGCATCATCTGCACAAAGATCTTCCCTGCCGCGTCATCAAAATCAACCTGGCAGATTAGCCCGAGATCCACCACATTCAGACCGAGTTCAGGATCGACCACTGACTCCAACGCTGCCAGTGCAATGGTACAGCGGAGCGTATTATTGGTGATGACGTCCATGAAACACCAGTTTAAAAACATTCAGGTTGTAACAAAAGGCTGCAGTGACTAGTAGCGGGGCGGAAAAATTCAGCACTATTATGTTTTTCCAGGCCAGTCCCGTAGCAAAAAGCAGGAAGCCTGCCAGGTAAGTCAGCGCCATCAGCCTGAAAAGCCGGTGACTGAAAAGATCAGCCGGCTGGGGCGTTTTTTTCAGACCGGCCTGGTGCTCGTACACCTTGCTCCACACAATAAAGGGCAGGGTCTTGAAGGTCATTCCCAATATGATGCTTGTCAGCCAGCCGAAAAAGATGGCAAAGCCATAAACCAGGGGGAGAACGGGGCTGTTCCCTACAACGGCCGAACCAATGGAAATCACGGCTATTATAAACAGCGGAAGAAATGCCATCAGGATGGAAAGAATCGATAACCGCATCTGGCCATCCACTCTCTTACGAATCCTGGATTGATATACCCGGAAGCAATACACCCCAAAAATCAGGAGAGCCATGGCGAGAGGCAGGATAGCGATCTTATGCCATCCCGATTCCGGAAACCGGACAAAAAGGAATACAAATAACAACAGTCCGCCATTGATCAGCGCATACATCCACCACAACTGTGAAGTATTGGAATACTTACTCAACAGGAACATCGGGACCAGCCTTGAACCCACACCTGCTACCAGCAACAGGAACCAGCCAATCACACCAAGGTGCATGTGGAGCGACAGGAAAGCCAGGGAATCCCGGGAAAGAAAAGGATCGGTGAAATTATACAACAGCAGCAGGCCCACGCCTGTGGTTAATAACAACCAGCAGGCAGCCGTGAGTACAAATACAGCCTGAATGCTCTCCTTTCCGCTTTTCTGCACACTCAGCACAACATTCACTACATAAAGTGACACCGCGACATTGATCAGGATGCCCCCGGCTTTAGCGGGCCAGCCAAGATCAAAAACATAAAATCCGTATACCAGCAGCGGAATGCCCATGGCGGCCAGTACAAAACACAGCATAGCCAGCGTATTGCTATATAACCTGCCTTCAATCAGCACTGGTATCAATTGATGACTTGCGCCAAGTATGATCATAGTTCCCCAACCCAGTGCCATAGCGTGGGTGATCGCCAGTACATGCGGCTGAAAATAGTGACCGGTCATAGCACCGGTAGAGCAGGCAAGCAGGATCGTGGCCGCCAGTAATGCTATGGCGGCATAGCCATAAAAAGGCAGGACTACTGTATGGGGAGTGTGTTTCACCGGAAGATCAGCATATTAAGTTGTTCCTCGTTCACTCTATTCACAACGTACCTGAACTTCCTCGATGCCAGTTCGGGCAAAAGGAAAACCGGCAGCCGCTTATGATACACAAAAAGTGCTTCATCCGCAGCCAGCCGGTCCAGTGATTCCAGGATGGTCATCATAGGTAGCGGCATTTCAAGATGCCTGACATCGACCGTTTTCATGTGTCCTGCATATGCTACTAAAATATCGTCCCAATTGTCGTCCGATCCGAATGCGGCTTCTGCCTGCTCCATAGAGCCTGTTGCTGCAGCATCCCGGAGATAGAAGAATGTCTCAACAAGGTCATACCCGGCTTCTTTTGTAAAAGAGCCGAATCCCTGTTTTTCCAGCAACTGCACCAGCGGGCCAGGGTAAAAACTGTTCACAATCTTCAGCAACTGCCCGCTCTTGAGACTCCTGGTATGCCTGACGATCAGGTTCAAGGGATCATTGCCTGCAGCGATCAACGGTCTTACGTCAAGTGTGATTACCTGCTCTGGCGAAATATGATGCACGAACAGCGGGATGACATCCTCAGCAATCACTTCAGTAGCACCGTCAGCTGCATGTTCAAAACCCAATGGCCGGAGTTTTTCAAAGAACGCATCAGGATGGCAACCAGCTACTTTGCTGGCCATGGCAATGGTCGTTCTTCCCGCCATCAGCTTTCTCAGTACCGGGTTCCGGAGTTTCTCCAGTCTCGGGTGAATACTGACGATCGCCTCAAGCGCTTCCGGATGCATTCGCAGCAAAGCAGCAATCCTGGTTTGGCCATTGATCGTCATCACAACCTGCAACTATTTGTGGCACTTTTACTGTTGTTCTTCTCAAGCTGAAGTGCTTTCGGAAAAAGAATATTGTTCTCCAGGTGGATATGGATATGCAGATCAGCTTCGAATTCCTCCAGCAACCTGAACAGTAAACTGTAGCTTGCACAGGCATCTTCCGGAACTGCATAGTTGCGGGAAATTGTCCGGATCGTTTCCAGGTGCTTTCCTGCGAGCTCGTGTTCCATTTCCATCAGGCTGATGGGTTGCTGCACCGAATTGAAAGGAGCCACCAGCAAAGCTTCTCCTTTCGCCTCTGCCTGAACCAATCCCTTGATATATGGGAACAACACCCGCTCTTCCTTGATCAGGTGGGCAGACAGCTCCTCATTTATTTCTGTCACCAGTGTATTGATCCCCTGCAGTTCAGGATGGCTGTTGCCATGCACCCCGGCAACTTTTGCGGCCAGCCTGGTCAACTCAGGCAGCGTCTTCCTCACATATTTATGATGGGTATTTACAATATAGTCAGCCAGGAAATCCAATGGCCACTCATCATAAGCCAAAGCACCTCCGGCAGGGTATTTATCAGTATGTTGCAGTTCCTGTTCAATCTTCACCACATCCAGTCCCTTTTCGGCACAGGCTTCTTTCACTGTTTTCCTGCCGCCGCAGCAAAAATCCAGTCCGTATTTTCTGAAGACCTCAGCCTTGCGCAGATCCCTCGCCGCAATCTGACCCAATGTCTCCTCATTTGCAGCTGGCATCCTCCGGGTAATATTAACCGTCCACCACTGCGGCCCCTGTTCCAGGTATTCCCAGGTAAAAACATTTCCCCGCTCTCCCAGCAACTGGTAATATAAAGGCTTGGGGTCATGATCATTATAAATTGTAAGCGTCTCACCATCAGGCAGTCCGTCGAAATAACGGAAAATGGCAGGATGCTTTTCTCTTGGCTCCAGGAGCGTTACGTTCAGAAAATTCTCTTGTGAAACAGTTGGCATATAAAAGGTTTTAGCATTAATGTATTGACCTAAAGGTACCTTATTAGAAGTATCGCTATACTTTTATTGCGGACTAATTTCCCTTCCCTGACGAGAATCATATCGTCCTTCATGAGATCACTGACAAAGGTCAGTCCGCCCTGCCCTTCCGGAATAAACTCCCGAGATCATAGCTCACGCCAAGGGTCAGGTTTCTCGGTTCACCGGGAGTATAGCTATATCCGTAATTGCTTTTGCTGGCAGTGTAGGCATAATAACTGTCGCCGGCATTCATCACATTCATCCAGACCTCCATTGCTTTCCACGAATAGCCCGCCCGGAAATGGAACACATCATACCCGCTGAATTTCACGGTATTAACTGGATCCAGGAAGTACCTGCCGATCTTTTGCCATTCTATGCCTACCCTCAGGCCATTTATGTAAGCCGGGCGGTACCAGGCTTCGGCATTGTGCATCCAGCGCGGCGCACCGTTCATTTCCTTTCCGTCATAGGCAACCCCCTTTTCTTCAAATGTTTCGAACCGGTGTTTGCTCAGTGCTCCGCTGAAACGGAAACTCAGGCTCTTCAGTGGATTAGCAGTAACACCGAGTTCAACGCCCTGGTGCAGGGTTTCACCGGCATTCCGGTTCTGGTAACTTCCGTCGTCCATCATCATGGAAACAATTTCATCAGATCCCCTCATCCTGTACAGGCTGACATCAGCGGATAATTTACCCCTGATCAATTCTGCCCATCCGCCAACCTCATAGTTCCGGAATACGGAAGGCACAAGGTCAGGCACCTTTACCCCCTTGTACATCTCGGTGACCTGCGGTGGCACAAATCCCTCGCTGTAATTGGTATAGATGCCGGTGCGCTGCGAAAAATTCCAGATGAAGCCAACCTTCGGACTTACCCGGCTAAAATTGTTCCGGGAATCGGGCGCACCACTATAGGCGGAGGGCGGAAGAAAATTGTTGAACCGGTAATTAAAGCGATCATAGCGGAGCGAAGCGACCAGCCGGAGCTCTTCAAAAGGACTGGTTTCAACATGCATGAAGGCCGCATAGTTATTGACGTCGCTGTTGTAGTGGGTCAACATGCTGTCACTTGCTGCATACCCGGTGTACTTTCCTGAAACACTGTCCCTGTTGATGCCAATGTATCCGGCAGTATAGGCAGAAGGACTGAAATCGGCGCTGACTCCGCCGATCAGAGCTGTCTGGTGCCAGTTCAATTTCTGTTTATGCTGCAGGATCATTGCATAACTATTGAACGATGCTTCGTTGATCTCGCCATGCGCGAGATCCTTTTGCCCCTTCCACTCGCCGCTTGAAGTACGCCGGTAGTCATCCTTTACGGCATAAGCCGGGTTCTGCCCGATACTATTGTTTCGATACACGATAGCAGCAGTTGATTTGCTATGATCATTCCAGGTATGGTTCAGGGTTGACCGCAACCGCTGTGCATTAACCTTCCGGTAGGTAAAGGTATGTTTGCTGTTAAAGGATTTATTTCCGTACATAGCGCTGTCGATGCCGCCGGTCATATCGCTGTAATAATCAAGGTAGGTGTAACTGTTCGACAATGTTGTTCTGCTGCTGAAATTGTAATCAACCCTTGCAGTTACTGCACCCTTATGAAAGTCGGTATACTCCATAAAACTGTTCCGCTTGTCGGCATAATACCCATTAAATGCAAATCCCCATTTGCCGGAGGTGGAGCCGGTTTGAAGATCGGTGCGCTTATAGCCAATGCTGTTGCCCTGAACCGAAATTTTTGCAACAGGTATTACAGGCGGCGCTGCGGTAATAAAGTTCACCACGCCACCAATTGCCTCACTTCCATAAAGCGATGACGATGGGCCTTTGATCACTTCTATGCTTTTGACAGATGCCATGTTCATTTCCAACAATGCGTTGTGATTGAAAAGTCCCACTGTACGAATGGGAATGCCGTCCTCCAGGTAAAGGAAAAGACTTTTGGTGGTCATCGGCTGCCGGATACTCATGCTGTGTTGTTCATTACCCAGGTTTACCATATATACACCGCTTACTTTATTCAGCACCTGGTCAACAGTAACGGGTTTGGTCTCCTGGATCATCCGGGATGACACAGTACTCACTGCAACCGGAGCAAGCGAACGTTTAACCCCTTCCCTGTTGGCGGTCACCACTACCGACTGCAACGCATTGTTCTCCTGTTGCAACTGTATCACGGTAACCGGTGACCCGGCAGCATTTCCTGCGTCAAATACAAGGGCCTGGTAACCGATACTGGAAACCCTGAAAGACTTACAACAGCTGCCCATATGCTTCAGCTCAAATTCACCCAGCGCAGTGGTTGCACAACCACACGCGCACCCGGCAGTGCATTGAACGGTTGCTCCTGTTACAGGTTCCTTGGTGGAGGAATCGATGATCTTTCCTTTAAGGGAGGTTTGGGCGGAGAGTCGGACTGCAGCGAAGAGTGTCAACAGGGTGACGGCTGCGATCCTGAATATGTTGAACATAAAAGATATTTTCTAACGGATAGTCAAATGTAATCCGCGGTGGTCGCGCGTTGCAGTGCAGTGGTCAGTGCACGGGATGATCTTCATCATAACTATTGCTGACTATCTGCCGTTTCTTTGTTCTCCTCATGAAAAGCGATTTACAAAGGCGACAGCAGCATAAGTGGATCCGGCTTTCCCTGTCCAACTTTCTCGTATTGTCGCTCGCGGGTCTACTGCTACGGGCATTTCCGTTACTGCACTTTCCCTGGTCATACACCAACCTGCTTCACGCACATTCACATTTTGCCTTTGGCGGATGGGTACTTCCGGCATTGATCTTTCTCACACTGAAATATTTTCCCGAGATAACAACCCAGATCGACAGCAGGCACTGGAGAAATATCCTTGTACTGATCATGATCTCTGCTTACGGCATGCTGGTCAGCTTCTTTCTGCAGGGATATGGACCCGTCAGCATTATACTGTCTGCGCTATCCCTTGTTGCTTCCTTCTATTTCGGAATAATGATCCTGAGGCAGTCGAGAAAAGCATATACCCTACCGATCCGGTTTTTAAAGGCTGGTATTATTTTCTGTTTCATTTCTTCATTGGGCCCACTAGCCCTGGGCCCCATAAGTGCCCTGGGAAAATCCGGAACGCCACTGTACCACAATGCCATCTATTTCTACCTGCATTTTCAATACAATGGCTTTTTCACCTTTGTTGTTCTCGCTGCTTTGTATAAACTATTGGAAAAGTCCGGTGACCTGAAATATGGAAAGTATGTATACCTGCTAATGACTGCCGCCTGCATTCCGGCCTATTCGCTTTCCGTGCTGTGGAATTCTCCTTCGCTTGCTTTCAACATTATCGGCGGAGCAGCTGCACTGCTTCAATTAACTGCAGCAGGATTTGTTGTAATGGATTTGAATCGCCTGCGATGGGAAACACTTTCCGGCAACTGGCTACTTACTACATCCATTGCGGCTTTCGTACTGAAAAATATACTGCAGGTGTGCAGCGCGTTTCCCGTGATTGCCCGGATCGCAGCACTGAACAGGAATTATATCATCGGTTACCTGCACCTGGTATTGCTGGGCTTTATCAGCACTTTTATCGTGTCCGCAATGTCTGACAGTATTTCGCAACGGTCACCTCGTGGCGCCGTCCGGCTGCTCCCCGCAACTGTTATCTTCCTTTCAGGCTTTATAACAACAGAATTAATGCTGGTTTTGCAGCCATCACCTGACCCGGCAATAATGCTGGGAGTCTCGGCGCTCATTCCTGTGAGTATAATATTAATGCGGATAGCGGCTGGTGTTAAAGATCCTTTTTCCGGAATACCAGCAGGGCAGTCCAGAGCGGAACGGCAGTCCACAACACCATCATAGCAGAGGTGAACAACACACCGGCATTGCTGCCGAAAAACTCCTTGTAGAGTGCGCCGGTATATCCCATCAGTGCGCTTACATCCAGTTTCAGCATAATGGAGATCCGGCCAAGATCCACCGGGTTGAGTGCAGCCAGCAGCAGGGTGAATTTTTCCATCGGGTAATCACTGAGCGAGAAAAGAATCAGCAATACCAGTCCGTCGTAGATCAGGGAAAAATAAAACCACAACAACAACACCGAGCCGATTCCCCTCGCCTTGTCCCTCGCTTTTACGGAAGCTAAAAAAGCAATCGAAGTGAATACCAGTGTCAGTCCGCATCCGGTCAGCACCAGGGTGGCACCAACTGCATCAGGAACATAGATTAAAACCGGAATACCAATACCGATAAGGAATGCGGTGATCATGGAAATGGCTACGCCGGCGTATTCACTCAGCAGGATGCGTGTGCGGCTGAGCGGCTGTGACAACATGAGTTCAATGAACTCGTAAGAATTATAATAATGAATAGTAGTAAAGATCATGCTGATCAAAGGCACTACGATCAACACAATATTGAGCAGGCTAAGAATTGCCTTGCTCGGATTATCCTCAAGGTTGAATAAGCTCAGTGATACCAGCAGCAGGAATACAGCGTAGGCAAGCACTACCCTGCTGCGGATTATATCGTACAGTACGTACCGGGTTAACTTTAACATGGCGGGGAGTTTAAGGGTGTTCTTTGCCGGCCTTCATCGCCAGTACTTCATCGATCCACAAGGCATTCTTCTTATCCGTCCGCATGATGCCGGCAATAGCCTTCACCAGGCGATCCTCACCGGTTTCCCTGCGGAGGGTATTAATATCTTTCAGGAAGATCATTTTCCCTTCCTGCAGGTACATGATATGGGTGGTGAGTTCATCCAGGTCACTCAGAATATGAGAAGTGATCAGGATCAGTTTGTTCTTTTTCTTTTCCTGGAGGATCTTTTCTTTAAGGATCTCAGACGACAACGGATCTAGTCCCGCTGTTGGTTCATCCAGGATCAGGATGTCGGGGTTAAAATAGAAAGCCAGAGCGGCACTCACTTTCTGGCGGGTTCCGCCGCTCAGCGTGCGCATGGGTTTGTCAAAAATGGATACGAGGTTGAAGCGGACAAGCAGGTCGGTATCCAGTTCCGCATCGGGCATCGTGCGGATATTCTTCATCATGCTGAACAGGTGACCCACTTTCATATTGTCGGGATATCTGCCGATCTGCGGCATATAGCCAATTTTGCTCCGGTAGCCGGGATCACCATCAATCGGTTTGGCATTCACATAGATGTGGCCGCTGTCGGCGCGCACCATCCCGAGTATGGTTTTGATCAGTGTTGTTTTGCCAGACCCGTTGGGCCCGATCAGCGAGATCACCTGACCGCTGCTGAATACAGCACTGATATCATCCAGCGCCTGCAGCTTTTTGAATTTCTTCCTGAGACTTTCTACCCTGATCATAATCTGTTCGGCTTTATGACTGGTTTATCGTCAATAAGATTTTCGGGGGTAAGGCTGGGTATTGCCTTTTCTGCCTTATCCAGCAGCGACACCATAAAGCTCCGCAACAGGATAAGCGTAGTGGGATTGTTTTCGATGATCATGCCGTACATACTCACAGGATGAAAAGGCACATCGCCCACACCATCGCGGTCCAGGTCATATCCTTCATAGCGGTCCCAGTAATTGCTGTAGAACCGGTTCAGCATCATTGTGCCATTGGTGGAAATATCAAAACTGTTCCCGAAAAAATTATTGAATCCGAAATCATTTTCATCGCAGCTGGCCTGCACTTTTACGGCCCATCCGTTGTTCCGGAAGTTGTTCTTTTCAATCAGCAACCGGCTGCTCCCTTCCATGAATATACCCACTGTGTTTTTCAGAAAGGTATTGCGGATGATGGTGCCCTCTTTGATCTCCTTCAGTAATATACCATAGGCTGCAGCACCCCAGTTTTCTTCAAAATGATTGTTCACCATCGTCACTTTTTTGGAAAACATGACGGCCACGCCGGCACCGTTATTGCGGAATACATTCGCTTCATAATGATCATCGTTGGAAAACATGAAATGCAGACCATACCGGATATTCCGCTCACTCCGGTTCTGTACAATAACAGAGAAGGTGACAAACTCAAAATAAATGCCATCCCGGTGCCCTTCAATGGAATTGTTTTCCACCAGCATCTGGCTGCACTTCCAAAGGTGAATGCCATTCCCCGAGGAATGTTCGGACTTGTTGTTCCCCCGGATGGTATTACCGCGGATAACACTTAAGGTGGAGTTGGCAAAATGAATGGCAAAGGAAGAATTCTCTATGGTATTGTTTTCGATCCGTACGCCGGTTGCGTCAATTACCTTAATGGCTGCAAAGTCATTCATGGAAGAATAACCAGCATTTCTAAAGGTTATCCCTTTCACCACTATACCATGCCCAGACAGGGTAAGCAGTTCATTTTTCAGTTCGCCATCCAGTACCGGGCTTCCGATGCCAAGCAGATGAAGCGACCTGGATATAATGATATTCCCTTCGTTATAAACACCCGGATAGAGCAGTATGGTATCACCACTTTTCGCCAAACTGACGGCCTGCCGCAAGGTGCCGCCCCTCCTGTCTTTCCCTACTTCAATGGTGTTGGCTGACAGCATCACCACGATACATAAATTCAATATGGTCAGCAGCATTCTCATTTGACGAGAATATTGTAAAGGGTAGCCCAGTTGGTGGTTTTACTTCCTTCGATTTCACCGGATTTCTTTTTTGCGGCATCAGTGCCGGCAAAAGCCGCTGCGTTTCCGCCCATAGGACTTTTCAACTCAGTACTGACTACAAACTCCACTGATTTCACGCTCACAAACTCACCCGGTTGATCATACAATACAAACAGGGTCTGATGGATGTCGCCCAACTCAATACGGCGTTGCTCCAGGAAGGCTGCAATACAATGCGTATCGTCGAATTTGTACACCTTCCCTTTTTTGGTAATGATTTCTGCCCCGAATTTCGGATCGACGATAGTCATTTTACATTCCGAGCAGCTGTCTTTTCCGTAGGCAATCTTCTCCGGTTTCGGTGTGCAGGCACCCAGGAAAACGACCAGGAAAAGTAAAACAACTGCTGATGCTTTGGAAGTCTGAAGTTTCATGAAGTTGATTTTTTTCTCACGGCGCCATTCCAGGAACCATATCACAAAGAGCATTGCCGTTACGGCAACGATGATCCAGGCCCCTGTATCCGGATAGGAATAAGCATCAAAATTGAGGAGCTTTTTGTGGCCGATGAGCGGTGGCTGGTATGACAGTCCGGGTACGCGGATAGCAGCACTGCTGTCGAGGTTATGGCCATAGTCATATCCCCACATATAAAAATCAACCAGTGCAGCTATCCCACCAACTACGGAAAGAACCAGGTAAGCAAAAAGCAACCTGGTCTTTCCGGTGATGGATACCAAAAGAACAAACAGAATGAAAAAACCTAAAATGTAAACCAGGTAGGTAAACTCGGGGAACATCTCAACCGTAATGTGCTTCATGCCGATATAGTGGTTGAGCCCGTTGATAATATCTACCTGGCCGGTAATCTTGTTTAACCAGATCTGCATCGACAAACCTTCAGGGTACTGCGGCGCAATCAGGTAAATTGACCAGACCGGAACAAAGTATACAGCGATCAGGACAAGTGCCCCGACAGCGATCAGTACCCTGGAGATGTTGCTCATTTTGATGAAGATTTGTCAGCGCCTTCAGTTGGTGTTACAGCAGGTTTATTGGTGCCGGTGCTGAAAGTCAGCGGAGTGTTGCTCACTGTCGGCGAAACCCTCAGGTAGCCCTGCATCTCCTGGTGCAGTGCAGAACAGAAATCGGTACAGTAGAAGGGAAAGATCCCTACCCTGTCGGCCTTCCACTGGAGGGTCTGGGTCTCCCCGGGCATGATCAGGATCTCGGCGTTATTGGCGCCTTTGATCGCAAAGCCATGCGGTACGTCCCAGTCCTGCTCAAGGTTTGTAACATGGAAATAAACGTTATCACCAAGCTTTACGCCTTCGATATTGTCAGGTGTCAGGTGCGAGCGGATGGCAGTCATCCATACATGCACTTCGTTCCCTTTTCTTTCCACTTTTGCCTGGCCTTCACCTTTGGCTGCGTAGGGGTGCGCGTTCTCTTCAATCTTGAAGATCTTCACCTGCTTGTCTTTGATCAGCGCTGCAGGGATCGCTTCCGCATAGTGTGGCTCGCCTGTTGTGGGGAAATCGAGGATCAGCTTCATCTTTTCGCCACTGATATCATACAGCTGTGCACTCTGGGTAAGTTCAGGCCCGGTTGGCAGGTACCTGTCTTTAGTGATCTTGTTATACGCGATCATGTACTTTCCATGCGGCTTGGCAGTTGGCCCGCCGGGAATGGAAAGGTGACCGATGGAATAATAGGTCGGTACGCGATCCAGCACCTGGAGGTTATCAAGGCTCCACTTTACAATTTCGGATGATACAAACATAGAGGTATAGGCATTACCCTTTCCGTCGAATTCGGTGTGCAGTGGTCCGAGACCCGGTTTTTGTACCTCACCTTTCAAGGCAGCTTCATATTTGATCACGGGAATACCGCTGTAGTCACCATCAAATGCTTTGTCTGCGATCGCTTTCTGAATCTTGTCGAAAGAGAAAACCGGGATGCTTGCCGCGAGTTTACCCGATGCCACTATATATTCACCGGTAGGATCCACATCGGTTCCGTGGGGCGATTTGGGACAGGGGATGAAATACAACATATCGGGACAATCTGCCGGATCAAGTTCCAGTACTTCTGTGATCATTTCCGAAGTGGCAGAATGGTTAGCATCGCTATAGACGTTGTGTGCGTATTTTACAGCCTGTTTTTTGCCCTTGCCTGCCTTTACATACTCTTCCGCTTTTTTCCAGTTAAGCGCCAGAACAAAGTCCTTGTCTTTAGCAGAGGCATTTACTTCCAGCAGGGTATTCGCCTGTTCGGAATTGTAGCAGCTGAAGAAGAACCAGCCGTTGGATTTTCCTTTTCCGGCGCGGGACAAATCGAAATTGACACCCGGAGTCCTGATCTGGAAGGCAATACTCATCTTGCCGGAGCCAGGATCTACAGCCACAAAACTGATAGACCCTTTGAAATTCTGCTTGTAAGTATTGATGGGAACATCGCCGTTCTGGTCATCAAGCGGTACACTGAAGCGGGTTGCAGCAACCACATATTCCGAATTCTCAGTAATAAAAGGTGAAGCGTGGTTACCGGCGCTGTTCGGAATCTCCAGGATCTCGGCAGTGCGAAAAGTGTTCAGATCGATGCGGGCGAGGCGTGGTGTATTGTTTCCGTTCGCAAATGCCCAGCGACCATCATGTTCCCCTTTGGTTTGAGAGAGCGCAATGTGGTGAAGGTCATCCCAGGGAACAAATCCATGCGATGTATTTAACATGGGCTTGGTCTCTTCACTGAAACCATATCCGCTTTCGGCAGATTGGGAAAAAACAGGAACAATGCGGAACAACCGGCCTGATGGAATTCCATAGATGCCGATCTGGCCATTGAATCCTCCGGAAACAACGTTATAGAATTCATCGTATTTGCCGGGGGCTACAAAAGATTTGGACGCGTCACCGGTGGCTGCGGCGGTGGTGTTGGTGTTGGGCTTACATCCCTGGAGAGCGCCCAGGGCAATACCCAGCACTCCGACAGAAAAGAAAGCTCTGTTCAGGTAGCGTGACATAATATATATGATTAGAGGGTTATTTTTCGCCGTCGTTCTGGCGCATATATTCCAGGATATGCCGGGCATCATCCTGGCTGATATTCTGATTAGGCATACGCACAAGACACTGCTCCAGGAGTTTCTGGGCTTCAGGGTCTTTTTCCAGCATCATGTCAACATTAGTGATCATATTGATGATCCATTCAGGTTGACGCCTTTTGGTAACGCCAGCCCAGCCCGGACCAACCAGTCTTTCATCTGTTAATTTGTGGCAAGCCATGCATTTCATATCATAGATGCCTTTTCCGGAAGCAACCCATTCAGCGTTCAGCGGATGGTCAAGTTTGATGTCCCCGGCTTTTACTTCAGTGCCGTGCACTTCAGCCTGGGCTTCCGGCTGTGCCGGCTGTTCGGTTGATGCAGCGGTTTTGTCTTCGGACTTTGGTTCTGATCCGCCGCAGGCATAAACGAAAATGGTACCGGCGATTGCCATTGCAGCGAAGGTAAATTTGCACCTCATGATTGGAAGTTTTGATTTAAATAAAAGTATTTGAATGCCTTTTATCTGGAACAAATGTATTCTTAAGCTGAGCGCACGATTCTGATCTTCATCAATCAGGGCAATGATACTGGTCATTACACTGGCAATTTATTATGACCTGTGCAATGTAGTCAGGCACGTATAAGGGAATGCGGAGTAGTGATTAATTTACAAATATTTCAGGTGTTCTCAGATTAATGTTCAAACTCCTTTATGAACTTTAATCGGAAAATAATAAGGGAACGATTGATTATCGTTCCCTTACAAAATCAGATTTCACTGTATTTAACTGTTACAACAGGGCAATCAGATTTTCAGTTCTTCGCGGTCTTCTTATCCCCACCAGGCGGATAGCTTTCCATTATTTTGGCAACGGCAGCTTTGATCGCTGCATCAGGGTCCTTGGAAGGCTTATCAATCTCCTTGTTACCTGTTCCCTGCCATACCAGTGTTTTAGAAGCGGCGTCAATCAGGTCAATGATTAATGAACCATCCTTGTACTCATAAGTATTATAGGTAGTAGTGCCATTAAAGCCCGGTCCCCATCCGTATGGACGATAGTAGCCACCATAGCCGTAGTAGTTGGAATTTGCCGTCACCTGGGTTTTCTCCTTTACGATTGCCGTAGCATTCACCCATAGATCAGGATTTTCCTTGTTTTCTGTAAAGCCCATTGTCAACAGCTGGCTCTTGATCGCATTGATGATACGTTCCTGGTTCAGCTGGCTCAGGCCCGGTCCATGATCTGACAGCTGGTAAAATGCAAATGTCTTGTACTTGGAAAAATCTACTGACCGGTTGTAGTCTGTTGTTACTTTAACCTGTGACGTACAGGAGAACAGTGCTACTATTGCCACCATAACCAGGAGTGAAAGGGAATATGTTTTCATGTTATTGATGCTTGATTATGCAAACAATAATATTGCGTTCCCGCGGCTCTGGGATAAAAGAATGGCGTTTTACGGTAAAACGACATTGCGGTCAGTCATCTTCCTCATCTTCCCCGGCCACCGTCTTCACAAAAGAACTCCGGCGCGGCGCCGGCATAACGCGGTGTTCGCCCTTCACCGCCTTCCAGATGATCTGGCTGAATAAGAGATCGGGAACGCGGTCCTCCTTGCTGAAATCGAGGGTTTCACTCAGCCTGGCAGTAGCATTGTCCACCCCATTTTTATCATCCAGGGAGATATTTGCCGGCAGGGCCGTAAATCCGGCCAGGTCAGGAGATGCCATAAAACTCCGCCACATCGGCGTTGCTGCAGCATCGTACTGGCTCATGGGTGGCAGGCCAAGGATCAGTTCAATGGTACGCAGCATAGAGGATGTGGAATACATCGTATGGTCGGCAAACTTCCGCCTTACAAAGGGCCCTGCAACATAGGCCGTGGTACGGTGTGCATCCACATGATCGGGGCCGTTTTGTGCGTCATCTTCCACGATGAACACTACCGATTCTTTCCAGATCGGGCTTTTTGAAAGATATTCCACAAACATGCCCACTGCCAGGTCATTGTCCGCCACATGCGCAAATGGCGTCGGGCGGCCGCGCCGCATCCCTTCTGTATGATCATTGCCGAACCGCATCGTATTCAGGGCTGGTACCGCATTCACAGTGACCAGTGAATCGAATTCCCGCTTCCATTGTCCGAAACGGGTGGTATCACGAACAGCCAGGTTATAGTCAGTATAATAGGGACAAAAATGGTTTTCCAGTACGGGAATATTGGCTTTCCCATCATCTGCGAATTCGCCGTAAGTGCGATAGCTTACGCCGGCCCGCTGGCAATAATCCCAGATGAATCCCTTTTTCGGATTGGCAGTTTCACGCTTGCCTTCCCCCGGATAATCGCCGCCCCGTCCGCCATAGCTGCTGGGCCAGTTCTTCTCCAGGAAATCAGTTGCGTGCGCAGAAGTACTCCAGTTATGACCGTCTGCACTAACTTCACCATCGGCATAAAAATTATCCAGCAATACAAACTCTTCCGCCAGTTTATGCTGGTTGGGCGTGATATGGCGGCCAAACAGCAGGATACTCGTATCGCCGTTACCGCCTGGCAGATCACTTAGCACCTGGTCATAGGTGCGATTCTCCTTGATGATGTAAAACACGTATTTGATGGGCGATGGCTCGCCAACTTTTCCCGGAACAGGGTTACCCGCTTCCACTGCTGCAGTCAGTTCTCCTTCCTTCGAATAAGGGGTGTTGGTATAAACGGCCCTGGAATACACTTCCAGCGACGCTTCATCCGGCGTGCCAATAATAGAAAGCGTTCCTTTCATCAGTCCACCGATATATTCCACCTTTTTGGTAGCCGAAGAATCACCCTGGTGTCGTGGCGCAATAGCGCCAGGTTTCGTCGGGTTGGGTCCATCGGGATTCGGGAAAGAGGAAAACCCTTTCCCGTTGGTTACAAAGATCTTTTTTCCGACTACTTTGATATTGGTGGGATACCATCCCGTCGGAATAAATCCTTTGGATCGGGTGGCATCCGCCTTGCTCACGTCAAACAGTGCAAGGCAGTTGTTGTCGGCATTCGCCACATAGAGCGTTTTCTCATCGGCCGAGAGGGCCAGCCCGTTGGAGGTGGTTCCCGCCGGTGCATCCGGGAAAAGGGCAGCATTCAGCACTTCCGTTACCTTCCGGTTTTTGATGTCAATCACCGATACACTGTTGTCATTGGCATTGGCCACGAACAGCCGGTTGCCCTTTGCCGTGAGCAGGAGCTCATTGGGATTGTCACCTACTGGTATCGCAGCCGATACAGTGAGGGTCCGGGTATCAACCACCAGCACCTTATCTCCACCCCAAACAGAGATATACAATTCTTTTTTGTCGCGGCTCAGCAGGCAGGCATAGCCCTCCTTTCCGAGGTCTAGCTTTTTCGTTATGCTTTTGCTGCCGAGGTCGATCACATAAAGCGCATTATCTTCTTTGGTGACGACATAGAGCCGTTTTGCCTTGTCATCTATATCCAGTCCCGCAGGCGAAATCCTGACCGGCCATGGCTTGCCCAGTACGATCGAATCGGCAGGCAGCAATTTGCCATCGCGCACATTGAAGATGAGGACCCGGTTGTCATTGCCCCCGGAAGCGTAAAGCGTCTTTTCATCTGCACTGAATTTCAGTCCATACCACGATTTGGGCACTACCACATTATCGAGAATCTTTTCTGCGCGGGCATCGATCAGCTGGATGCTTTGCACGCTTTGACCGTTGTTGGTAACTGCGAGGAGTTTCTTCGAGGAGGAAAGTGCCATATTAAGCGGCAGATCACCCAGCGGCAGGGCGGTTCCCGCGGGTGAAAGGTGCCAGCCATTGGGCAGCCGAACGCGGTTGTTGCTGAGGGCGGTTTCCAGTGGCCTGGTGTCACCGGCAACGGATTGGGCACCGGCTTCAAGGGCAGGGGCAAAAAGGGTAACGATTCCAGCCAGGGCACCGATCAGTGCGGATAAACCGATTTTTTTCATCTTTAAAATTACACCGATGCCGTGAAGCACAAGCGGTTTATAATTCCTTAATACCGGTTTTCATCTTTCGGAGAATAATTACATTTGTAGCCCCTCCTGCCCTGAACAACTACTGGTTAAGGCCCACCGAAGCTTTGTATCAAATTCAAATAACAGCACACTATGGGCACTTTTATCATTTCCAAAAGGACCAACGGCGACCATCAGTTTAACCTGAAAGCAGACAATGGAAAGGTCATCCTGACCAGTGAAGGGTATTCCTCCAAAGCCAACTGCGAGAATGGTATAGAATCGGTTCGGACCAATGCCAAAAACGACAACCTGTATGAACTCGTCACCGCTAAAGACGGGAAGTTCTATTTTAACCTGAAAGCGGGTAACGGGCAGGTGATCGGCACCAGCCAGATGTATGCTGACGAATCCGGCAGAAGTGGCGGCATTGCCTCCGTGAAAGAAAATGCACCCGGCGCCAAAGTGGAAATGGAACCGGCCTGATCGCCCCGTCATAAAGTCCATTTTGCACCCTGGCATTGGCAGTTGCACGTTCTAAGTTTGTGGTAAATAAAATACCATGACAACAGCAACCAGAAACCTGACGGGCATCCAGGAGATTGCCGCAAGATTTCACGAACTGGCGCAACAGGAAAAATGGTTTGAGATCCAGGAAGAGTTTTTTGCTGAATCAGTAAAAAGCATTGATCCGGAAGGCTCACCATATATGGGTTACGCGGAAGGCAAGTCAGCCGTTCGCGGGAAAGGCGCGGACTTTGTGGCAAAGATCAAAACCGTTCACAGGGCCCATACCACTGCGCCGCTGGTTTGCGGTAACTATATTGCCGTTGGCCGGGAAATGGATCTGACACACAAAGACCACGGCAGGATCCAGATCAATGAGATCATGCTGTATGAGGTTCGGGATGGCCAGATTGTTTCAGAGCAGTTTTTCTATTAAAATTGATTATTAACACCCCTGCCCGCAGCGGGGGTGTTTACCTGCCGGGACAGTAGCTTCCTGAGCCGGGAATTAACAGTTAAATCGCTGAAATATTCCCGGGAACCGTGGCGAACGAACGAGATCGCCCCTGTCTAGTCATGAAATACAAACTGTATTCATGATACGTAAAATTCCCCTGGTAGCCACACTTGCACTGCTGGCTGCCTGCCAGCAACCAGCCGGACCGGCCACCACGGCAGCCGGAACCAGCGACTCCACTGGCTGGGCAGATCCCCAGCAGTTTATGAAAGATCATTTCAAAGGTGATATTGAACTGGACGTTCGCAATTCCAAAGCGGACTGGGCCGCGTTCACGCCCAGGAAAGCTCCGGCTGGTTCACCCAATGTTTTGTTTATACTATACGACGATACCGGGCTCGCCGCCTGGTCTACATATGGTGGAGCGATCAATATGCCTACCCTCGATCGTCTTGCTAAAAACGGCCTGACTTACACGCAATGGCATACCACAGCACTCTGCTCTCCAACGCGTTCCACTTTACTTACCGGCCGAAACCATCATCTTACAGGTAATGCCGCTATCACAGAGGCCGCTAACGGTTTCCCCGGCGCTCACGGAAGAATCCCTGACCAGTGCGCCACCATTGGAGAAGTTCTTCAGTCCAACGGGTGGAGCACTTTCTGGATTGGAAAGAACCACAACGTGCCGGAACAGGATGTTTCTTCCGGCGCAAGCCGCAAACAATGGCCGCTGCAAAAGGGATTCGACCGTTATTATGGCTTCCTCGGAGGTGAAACCAACCAGTGGTACCCCGACCTCGTGGAAGATAACCACTTTGTAGAGCCTCCTTACGGGCCGGAAAAAGGCTACCACCTTTCCGCAGGGCTGGCAGACAAGGCGATCGAATACCTGCGTGACCAGCAGGCAACCAATCCATCCAAGCCATGGTACATGTGGTTTTGTCCCGGCGCCAATCACGCACCGCACCAGGCACCGGCAGACTATATTGCCAAATACAAAGGCAAATTCGACGAGGGATATGACGCCTACCGCAAATGGGTGGTGCCCCGCATGATCGAAAAAGGAATCATTCCCAAAGGAACTAACCTGACCGACTTCAACCCAATGCCGCCGAATGTTGCCAATCCGGGCGACTATGTACGTCCCTGGGATGAACTGAAACCAGAAGAGAAAAAACTCTTCTCCAAACTGGCAGAAGTCTATGCCGGCTTCTCCGAATATACCGATGCCCAGATCGGCCGTATCGTCGATTACCTTGAAAAAAGCGGACAACTGGAAAATACGGTGATAATGTATGCAGCGGACAATGGCGCTTCGGGAGAAGGATCTCCCAATGGTTCCGTAAACGAAAACAAATTCTTTAACGGTTATCCGGATGAACTGTCAGAAAACCTCAAATACATTGATAAACTAGGTAGCCCGGATACCTATGAGCATTATCCGACGGGTTGGGCAGCTGCATTTTCTGCACCATTTAAAATGTTCAAACGATACAGTGAATATGCAGGTGGTACTGCTGATGCGCTGGTGATTTCGTGGCCGAAAGGGATTAAGGCAAGGGGAGAAATACGGAACCAGTATCATCACTCCACCGATATCGTACCAACAATACTGGATATCTGCGGACTTAAAATGCCAGCTGTGTTCAATGGTGCTGCACAATTCCCGCTGTCGGGGGTATCGATGCGGTATACATTTGATGCCGCTCCGGATGCACCAACTCAGAAAAAGATCCAATACTACGCGATGCTCGGCACCAGGGCCATCTGGAAAGACGGCTGGAAAGCTTCAGCCGTACATGGAGCGCTGACCAGTAAGGGGAATTTCGACAAAGACGATTGGGAATTGTACCATGTGGATGTTGATCGTTCTGAATCAAAAAACCTTGCGAAAGAAAATCCGGAGAAATTAAAAGAGCTGATTGCAGCCTGGAATGACGAAGCTGCCAAAAACCTCGTACTTCCGCTGGATGACCGGTCTGCAGTTGAATTATTGGGTATAGAACGCCCGGCTGAAGAGGCGCCGCGGGAACGCTATGTTTACTATCCGGGAACATCAGCAGTGCCTGAAGGTGTTGCAGTGAATGTGCGTGGGCGGTCTTTCAAAATCATCGCGGATGTGGAGATCAAGGATCCTAATGCGTCGGGGGTACTGTTCGCCCATGGTTCCAGGTTTGGCGGACATTCGCTTTTTATCAAGAACCGTAAGCTCTATTATGTCTACAATTTCCTTGGCATCAAACCGGAGCAAAAGCTGGTGAGTTCCACTACGCTTTCTCCCGGTAAGTATACGCTGGGTATGGAATTTGTGCGTGACTCAACAGGAAAGCTTGGTGAACAGATCGGACATGCCATACTGTATATCAACGACAAGGCGGTGGCCCAGGGTCCGATGAAAACACAGCCAGGCAAGTTTACGCTGGCGGGTGATGGTCTCTGTGTCGGATTCGACAGTGGTGATGCAGTGACGGGTGAATATAAGACACCTGGCACATTCAAGGGTGGCAACCTGCTCGGCGTGGGAGTGTCTGTTGCCAAGGAACAATACCTTGACCTGCAGAAAGATGCCGCAAGGGCATTATCGCGCGATTAGTGTTTTTAGCCAGGAATTAATAGTTGAAAGGCCCGGCTGTTGTTTACACAGCCGGGCTTTTTTAATTCCGGCACTTCCGGTTCAGCCGGTTGGTTTTTCAGTTATATCGTGGGTGTGCCACCTGTCACCTGGATGGTGGCACCCAGCATATAGCTGGAATCCGCTGAAGCAAGCAGCACGTATGCCGCTGCAAGTTCAGCAGGCTGTCCCGCGCGTTTAAGGGGGGTATTTTTTCCGAATTCAGCAACATCTTCCGGAGGAAAGGTGGAGGGGATCAACGGTGTCCATACAGGGCCCGGTGCCACACAGTTCACCCGAATGCCTTTTTCCGCCCAGAGCTGCGCGAGCCCTGCTGTAAAATTCTGGATAGCCCCTTTGGTGGTTGCATAGTGTAACAATACGGGGTTGGGCTTATAGGCATTCACCGACGAGGTGTTGATCACGGTGCTGCCAGGCTTCAGGTATTGCTCAGCAGCCTTGCAGAGATAGAACATCGAAAAAATGTTGGTTCGGAAGGTGTACTCCAGTTCCTCTGCGGAAATTTCCTGCAGTGATTTGTGTGACATCTGGTAGGCGGCATTATTGACGAGGATATCGATCTGTCCGAATGTGTCCATGGCCCGCTGAATAATCTCCTTACAGTGCTGTTCGTCACTGATGTCTCCTGGCACCAGTTCCACTTTCCGGCCAGCTTCTCTCACCCATTTCGCGGTTTCCTTTGCGTCCTCTTCTTCATTGAGGTATGAGATCAGGATATCTGCCCCTTCGCGGGCGAAAGCAATCGCTACCGCCCTGCCAATGCCGGAATCGCCACCGGTAATGATGGCTTTTTTCCCTTCCAGTTTGCCCGATCCTTTGTAGGATTTCTCGCCATGATCTGCTTTTGGGTTGAGCTTCCTGTCGGAGCCGGGGAGTTCCTGCTGCTGTTCGGGGAAGGGCGGCCGCGGGTACTTTTTTACCGGGTCTTCTGTATCGTGTGATGTACGTGCCATAGTGATGAGTTTTAAAGATGATACGGCATATTATCGGGCGGGGGGTTTAGCGGGGATTCAGAAATTATGCCATGCGGAGCATTTTGAAAGGCCGGAAAATGCTCTTTATCATAGCCGAATTTCGATGATCCTTCGATTAACCCTGTGCAAAGGGGTGGGTTTGCCTATGGACAAACGTATTTTAATCGAAGGATGGCTATGGGAATCAGCCATAATGATACCCTATTGCCACTACTTTGTTTATCCTTTGTTTATCCTTTGGTAACCCCACATGTAGCCAGATTTTACCCGGATTCTACCCGGTTTTCATAGGGAAATCGGGTCATTTCCGGGTAAAACCCGGGGAACCAATAGGGTTCCAAAGGCTTATCAACAGGGGCGCATCAGGGATTAAATAGAAATGGATAATGGATCGTCCCGGGAAAAGGAAACGAATGGTTCTGGCACAAGGGTTGAAAGGTGGCAAATAAATCAACAACGCGGGTATACTACAACTGGCAACAAAAGCATTTTATCAGCCTGTTTTACCAGTAAACACTTGTTGCTTTTCTGCCATATTTGATGTAGCTTATACGTCCGCGCCAAAGGCAAACCTGCTATGAAACAGTTTTTAACCACCCTGTTCCTTTTTTGCTGCCTTACCTCATTTGCCCAGCAATTCAAATCGCAATACGGCAAGCCGCTTGTCGTATTGGTGGTGACAGATCCGTGGCTGATGGTGATCGGATCGGATGTACCTTGTTTTGCACTTTACGAAAAGGGGCAGATCATTTACCGGAAAGTAGTGAACAAACGGTACCAGTATTTTGAGGTCAAATACGACAGCATCAGGGTAAGGTCCATTATGAAATCACTGGACCTGGATGATGGTGTTTCCCGGCTGGGAGAATCCACGGAAGCCTCTGATCGCGCCGAACAACCCGCAAATATCCTCCTCCTCAATTTTGATACCCTGCAGCAGATCGGTGTATACGGTAACCTCCGGGATCCTGAAAGTGACGCGCGGTCCAAAACACCTAAATCCTTTCTGACCGTCTTTGACAACATTCTCAAATTTGATGACCCTGCTGCAAAACCCTGGGTGCCCGATACCGTGGAGGTAATGGCGAGCAAGTATGATCTGTCACCCGAAACTCCGCTGGCCTGGAATAAGGAATGGAGTGATCTGCATAGCAAAACCACGGTGCAGCGTAGTGATGAACTGTACAGCATTTACCTGGACAAAAAGTATTTCGCGGACTTTATCAAACTTTTGCGGGGGCTCAAAACAAGGCAGGCCGTTCAGATCAACGGTGAGAAATATGCGCTGTCGTACCGTTTTCCTTTTCCAAATATGGATTGATCGGTGTATTATTAGGAATGCGAAAGAATACCCTGATCCTGCTGGGGTTTATGTTGTTGAAATTTCTCCTGCAGTATTGCCTGGTCCTTCCTGAATATGATCTCCATCGTGACGAATACCTGCATCTTGACCAGGCAAATCACCTGGCCTGGGGATTCCAGTCCGTTCCGCCTTTTACCTCATGGGTGGCGCTGCTGATCCGGGAACTGGGCAATGATATTTTCTGGGTCCGGTTCTTCCCTTCATTATGGGGTGCGCTAACCTTGCTTGTTGTCTGGAAAACGACCGAAGCCCTGAAAGGCGACCGCCTGGCACTGATGCTTGGCGCACTCGGTGTACTGTTGTCTGTGCTGCTCCGACTAAACCAGCTTTTTCAGCCCAACTCTTTTGATGTGCTGTGCTGGACACTACTGTATTATATCCTGATCCGGTATATCAATTCGAAGGAACCACGCTGGTTGTATGCCGGCGCAGTTATTTTCGCACTTGCCTTCTACAATAAATACAACATTGGCTTTCTGCTGCTGGGATTGTTGCCGGCGATCCTGCTGACCGAACACCGCCAGATGCTCAGCAGGAAAGCCCTGTATGGAGCACTGCTATTGGGGCTGCTCCTGGTATTACCAAACCTGTGGTGGCAATACAGCAATGGATTTCCGGTGATCGGTCACATGAAAGAACTGGCTGCCTCACAATTGGTGAATGTGAACCGGGCAGATTTCCTGAAAGAACAGCTCCTGTATTTCATTGGGTCAATACACCTGCTGTTGCTGGCCCTCTATGCGTTATTTTTTTACAAACCATTTGCGCCTTACCGGCTCTTCGGTTATGCGCTGGTGTTCACGCTGGCAATATTTGCGTACTTCAAAGCCAAGGGATACTATGCTATCGGTCTCTACCCCGTTTTCCTGGCTTTCGGAACCGTTTATCTGTCGCATTTGTTGCGGCCACGCTGGCGGATGATCGCCGCTCCTGTATTGGTGGCAGTTCCCATATTGGTGTTTTTGCCTCTGTACCAGGTCGCTTTTCCCAATCGTACGCCGGAATACATCATTAACCACCAGGATCGCTATCAGAAATTCGGGTTACTGCGATGGGAAGACGGGAAAGACCATCCCCTTCCACAGGATTTTGCGGATATGCTTGGCTGGAGTGAACTTGCCAATAAAGTTGACAGCGTTCACGCAACGCTTGCCCGAAGTGGCAACACGCTGGTGCTTTGTGACAATTATGGCCAGGCCGGCGCCATCAATTATTATTCAAAACGCGGCATAAGGGCGGTAACTTTCAATGCAGACTATATCAACTGGTTTGATCTCAGTAGGCCTTATGTGAACCTGGTGCGCATCAAAACCTTTGAGGGGCCCGACACCGAAATGGAGGAGACGGCAAAATTCTTTGCAAAAGCAGCCCTCGCAGATTCCATTGCCAATCCTCATGCGCGGGAATTCCGGACACGCATTTATCGTTTTGAACAGGCTCATATTGATGTAAATGCACGAATTGCAGCAGAAATAAAGGAAGTGAAATCAAGATAAAATAAATAACAAGCCATGAATAAACTATTGGCGAGATCGCTGGTCTTTCTTCTTTTCAACCTGCTGTTGATGAACACAGGCAAGGCACAAAACAGGGAACCATTTGTACGGATCGCCAGGATCGTGGTGGATTCGGCGCAACTGGATGCCTATAAATCCATTCTCAAAACGGGAATTGAAACTGCGGTCCGCGTGGAACCCGGCGTGTTGACCATGTATGCGGTGCAGGACCTCAAGGCGCCAACCCACATCACAATCATGGAAACATATGCCAGCAAAGCGGCCTATGAAGCGCATATTCAGACACCGCATTTTAAAGTGTACAAATCCGGTACACAATCCATGGTGAAATCGCTGGAACTGGTAGATGTGATACCGGTGATATATGAAACCAAAAAACCGAAATAGATGTCGTGGAAATTTTTAACTGCACTTTTGTTCCTCTTTTCATTTTCACCGGGCGTGCATGCTCAGCAGGATCAGCAATACACCAGCCTGGAAGACTCACTGGTGAAGTACGATTTGTCGGCATTTACCATTGCCGGCAGGAAGCGCCTGAGCGGGTCAGGTACAGAACCCTCTCCTTCTGCACATGGCCTGAAAGCACTGGTTACCGGAAAATGTTCGGATTCAGAGATCCACTTCTCTTTGCCAAAAAAAGACATCTACCTGCATATCTACTTTGACAAGTCATCTTCCGCATCAAAGCTGGATTCCATATTCCTGGTCACACATTCCCATTTTTGGGTAAGGATAAACAGGGAGGCAACATCCGGTATAGCCGCCAACAGTACCTGCACCTCAACAGGTGATGGAAAACGAAAGTCATATAGCACTGCTGTCTGGAAGGCCTGGTTATCGGCCGACAACAGGAGGTTGTATATCTATCTCCGCAGGGCAGGTTTGCCAGGTAAGGAAACTGAGGAGGCTGAAGTGACCTGGGTCATAACGGAAAGCCAATACCGTTACCGTGTGGTGGATCGCCTTTAAAATTGACTATTTTAGCTTCAAACCTTACCCTTGGCACTTGTCCTGATTACTTTCGGCGTCCCAGCCCTGATTGTTTACGCAAACTTTATTGCTTTCCTCTACAACAGAAAGCTTTTTCTGGGGAAAATCGCACTATTTGTTATTGATTTATATGTAATGGTTTTTCTTCCTTTCGTTTATGCCGGATTTGGAAAAACCAATCTTTGTTGTGAGGAAGAAACTGAAACCGCTGCGTTTCATCCGGCGCACCAGCTATCGATAAAAGTGCTGATGATCCTTTGCCTTTGCGCTTACCTTTATTCCCGGTTACGATCGAGGATTGCAGCACCAATTACAGAAATACTGGTTAACCTGTTTATTGTTGCGGGAATTGCTTTCAGTATTGTTGTTTCTTTTCACGTAAAGGACAACACATACTTTTTTCTCGGCATTCTGCCGGTGATAATTTGCGGCATTATGATGCTGGGCGAAAATCAAAGGTTATTTCTGGCTCAGCATACACCTTCACGATCTGGTTACAAACCAGAAGAACTAGCCTGGAAATTCCTTTCGGCGAAGCCTATACTAAAATTTCCTTTGCTTTTTGCTTGTTGTTTACCACTGCTGCTGTTAGTTACAATGCTCTTGTTACTCTTCGGTCAACAACCCGACTCATTCATCCGGGCGTTTACCGATACCTATAAACACGGGCTCTCTCAGTGGGATTATCAGTGTGACAATGTCGAATGCGGAGGGCATTACTTATGTTCCGTTGCAGCCAAGGGACATCCGGGAATTGTGAAGCCAGTACGTCGGGGTGTCAGGAATGGCAACCCGATCCTGTGCAACCGGCAGCTACTTATTTCCAATGCTTTCGAAGAGCTGATCCAGGAAAAACTGCCGTTTCTTCATCGGCCTATTCGCCACCACTACAATAAAGTGGGTGATGTAATTCACCGGTACTACGGAATCTTCAACATCCGTGTCGTAGCAGATATTGTCTATATATTGATGAAACCCCTCGAATGGCTTTTCCTGTTAACCTTATATACATTCGACAGGAAACCGGAGAACAGGATCGCCCGCCAATACCTCAGCAGGAAAGATCGTGACCTGATTCGTCAATCAGAATCCAAACCACCTTGCTTTCCGGCTTGATCCAAACAGCTTTTTATCGGCCACCAGGTCGGCTGATGCTTCCTGGTGAATGCCAGATGGTTTCGGGCCGGAGAAAAAATCCACGTCCACGCGTGCGACAGTGCCTTTCCCGAATTCAATATAACAGGAGCCGGCACCGGTGTACGCTGCTGCTTCTTCCTTTCCGTGATAATCTGCAATGATGGATTTAGCCGCGTAAACGGCAGCACCCTCAGCAAACACACCGGCCTTGGGCGTACCGACACTGGTCACATCACCAATCGCATAAACGCCGGGATATTTAGTACGAAGGTTAGCCCTTTCCACAGGGATCCAGCCATTTTCTGCAAGACCGCTTTCCAGCACCACTGGCGGGGCAACGTGTTTGGGTATACCAAGCAACAGGTCGCAGGGCAATTCGGTGCCATCATCCAACAGAACTTTTTTGTCGGCTGTAACACTGCTGATCTTACGTTGGGGAATGAACCGGATATTCCGTTCTTCAAAGGCTTTCAGTAAGGCTTTCGAGGAATCAGGAGAAGGGGGAATGGGCAAACCGAAAGGTATGACGAGACTGATGGTGCAGGCATCCCGCAGCCCTCTTTCGACCAGGTAATCGTGCAACATGAGGGCGCCTTCGCTTGGTGCTGGCGGACACTTGAACGGTGCCCCGCAAACACCTACCACTGCATGCCCCTGTTTGAAGGACGGAAGTATATCCCGCAGCTTTTCTGCGCCTTCGAAACTGTAATATTCATTGCCAAATTGCGTCAGGCCGGGTGTAGCCGCAATATCATAGTTTGCGCCGAGGGCAACGACCAGGATGTCGGATTCGTACTCAGCTTTATCAGTGGTGACTTTACGGGTGTTGGGATCGATCGAAGTAACCTTTTCCTGCCTGAACTTCACCCCGGGTTTATTGATATGACGATAGGGAATCTTTACGGCATCAGCCTGCTGATGACCGAACATCACATCAAGTTTGGAGAACCCGAAATAGAAACTGTCGTGCTGATCGATCAGGGTGAGGTCAAGGCGGTCACCCAATGCTTCAGACAACAACGTGCTCAATTCCAGTCCGCCGAAGCCGGCGCCCAAAACAGTTACCCGAAACTTCATGACATAAGATTTCTCTGAAGTTACGACCGGCTTTCCAGGAATGGCTTATCAATGGGGATCAGGGAGCAATTTTCCTCACTTCCCCTTTGTTGTTCCGGATCTCAACCGCTACCACGGAACTATCGGTGGCACAATAGCGCGCAGACTGTGACAGGAAGCCGGAGCCGTTATAGAATTCCTGTTTACGGCTGTTGCCGTTTTTATAATGGAGCACCGCTGATTCATCATTGCTATTCACTGGCACAAGTCTCCTGGTATTACTACGTAATGCATACAGCTTTAGTGGTCCGCGGTTCTGGCTGGCTGCAACCAGGTATTTGCCGTCGGCCCCCTTCAGCTGAACCAGCGCCTTGCCATCGCCAGGCAGATAGATACCGCTCTCGAGAATAGTGAGTGGCTGGAACGACCCATCCCCTTTACCTTTCAGCAACAGGCCGTTGAGCGCGTTATAGCGACCGGTGGCCACTTCGGTTCCGAAATCATTGCCGTTGATAAGCACGTCAAGGTTTCCGTCCCCATCAAAATCATCGGCCAGCATGCCGTTAACAACGGAATATTGTGCCGGCAACGGCAGCGGAATAATGGTGAATTTGCCATTGCCATCATTCCGTAGAAAGCAGGACTGCAGCATAGTGGCCTGGAGGCGTTGTGCATCTTTGCGCATTTCCGGAGTAATGATCTCCTCCATAGTGGACCCCGCGAATTTGCCATAGTTGTCGTACCGCTTTTTCAAGGTGGGAATCCGCTCGATCATCTCATCCCTGCCAAAGGCCGGGAATTCCTTTTTTGTTCCATCGGTTGCCGGCAGGTATTGTGACAGGATGGGAACATAGCTGCCGTTCTTGTCAAAGTCTTTTGCAGTTACAAATACAGGCCGCTGGTCGCTCGCCTGGAAATAGGTATTCAGCCCCACATTGCCAACGATATAATCGGTACGGCCGGTATGCCGGAAATCACCGGCAGCAATGGAATTCCACCAGCCTGTATTGCCTGCAATACCAGTTGAAGCAGTAACATTTTTAAATTTCCCGCCGGTATTCTTTAAGAAGGTTACAGGCATCCATTCCCCTGCCAGGATCAGGTCAGCCTGGTTATCATTGTCAAAATCAGTGAACAGGGCATCACATACCAGTCCCACATTTTCCAGTTCCGGAGCCACCTGCGATGTGATATCAATGAACTTTGGCTTTCCTTTTTCCGAGATGTTCTTGAAGATAAAGCTGCTTACAGGGCGAGGGTATTTGCCAGGCTCGACCCTTCCGGATACGAAAAGGTCGGGTTTTCCATCATGATCAATATCCTGCACACGCACACAAAGCTTGCTGATATGGTTATCGGGCAATGCGCCGGCAGCGATACTAAAGCTTCCCTTGCCGTTATTGAGGTAGAGCCGGTCCTGGTAAGCTGCGTCACCTGCTGCATAGTTGAATCCACCACTGGCAACATAAACATCGTTAAAGCCATCGCCATCTGCATCGAATAGCACGATGCCTTCGTCTTTGAAATTCACATTCGTGCTTCCGGCTTTCTCATCCATCTGCTGCTCGCGGAATTTTCCGTTGGGCTGCTGCAGCAGGACCTTGGCCGGATAAATATTATTTCCGCCCATGATGATATCGTCCAGCCCGTCGCCGTTGATATCGCCGGCGGCAAGCGCGGGACAGTATTGGGAGAACTTGTGTGGCAGCGTGGTCTGAACATTGAAATCGATAAAATCAAAATCAGTATGTTTTGCCCCCAGGCCGGTGAGCCGGGTGATCTCGCGGAAGATGGGCACTGACTGCAGTTGTTGCGGGTTAACCGGTGCCGGGATCGCAGCATTGGCCAGATCAGCTTTTAATAGCTGGTCGGCTTTAACCTGCTGAAATACCTGTTTTTTGTTCTCCGGCCAGGTAATCACTACCGAATCAACTACAGTTGTTTTACCCAATCCGAAATGTGCAATGCCCTGGTTGGTGGACAGGTAGCCCCGCACGGGAAGATTCTCATACAGCTGGTGTTTTCCGTGGTCGTAATAGATATCCGCTGATGCGCCCAGTCCGTTGATGTTGGCCGGTGATCCGCGGAATGCGACCTGGAGGTAGTGGCTCGCAGTATCCCCTGCCTGCCGGGAGCGGTTTTCGTAAACGAACGCTTCATCGTCGATGTTGTTGATCACGATATCCATATCGCCGTCATTATCGAGGTCAGCATATACCGCACCGTTGGAGAAACCGGGCCGGGTGAACCCCCAGGCTTTGGTCATATCTTCAAACTGAACGCCATTGGTATTGCGGTAAGCGTAATTGCTGATCTTGACCACGGGGATTCTGCCCATCATTTGCAGTGGCGGCTCGAGTCCATTGCTTTTTTCGCGGTACGCAATAAAGTCATGGTCTGTTACATCCTTAGGGAATCCGTTGGTGATAATCATGTCGCGGAAACCGTCGTTGTCAAAGTCCGCCACCAGCGGGGTCCAGCTCCAGTCCGTCTGTGACATGCCACTCATGAAGGCGATCTCGCTGAATACCGGTGCACCGATGGAATCCCCTTCCAGTAAACGCGGACCCTGGTTCAGCTGGAACGTATTGCGGATATACTGCAACTGGTATTTAAACAGCTCAAAATTCTGGATCGTATTATAGTTGCCCGCATTCATCATCATCTTCTTACGGAAGTTGTCTTCGGGGTTCATGTCCAGTTCCACCACATCCACGAGGCCATCGTTGTTGATGTCGACCACATCGCTGCCCATGGCGTTCAGGGAAGTGTGCTTGAAATAGTCTTTTGCCCTGTCGGAAAAAGTGCCATCATGATTATTGATGTACAGGATATTGCTCGAGATGAAATCATTGGCTACATAGATATCCTTCCACCCGTCTGCATTGATATCACAGATGGTGGCAGAATGTCCGAACCCTGCCAGCGTGATACCTGCCTGCAGGGAGACGTCACGATATACGGGGTGATGGGAAGCACTGTCGGTTTCGTTGCGGTAAAGACGTCCTTCACTGTGAGTAGCATTGCCGTTGCGTTCACTGAATGCCGTATAGGCAATACCGTTGGCAGCCTCATTCACGGTCAGGTACATGTCAAGGTCCCCGTCATTGTCGTAGTCGAAGAACTGCGCCATAGTTGACTGTACGTTAATATCCAGCCCCCAGGCAGCCGCGTCATCTTTGAACCGGGGGATACCACCGGCATCATTTCCCTGGTTGACATACAGGATATTTCTGCGGCGGAGAGAATCTTTATAGATCGTGTTGCACACGTAGATATCGAGTTTGCCGTCGTTATTGATATCTACCACAGATACGCCTCTTGCCCAGCGGCCCATTCCGTCAACGCCGGCTTTTTCCGTGACATCTTCAAAGGCCAGGTTCCCTTTGTTCAGGTAAAGCTTGTTGGGTACCATATTGCCCGTGAAGTACATATCGGCCAGGCCATCGCCGTTAAAATCGCCAATCCCAACACCGCCACCATTGTATATGTTGACCACATTCATGGGATTGATGGAGTCGCTTTCACTGATCTTATTGGAAAAATGTATTCCGGTATGAGAGGAGGACAACTGGCGGAATATGCCTGTCTCCTGATGGCGGCAGGCGGTGAAGGCAAAGGCAGCGGCAAGTGACAATAGCAGTAGTGATCTCATAAAAGGTAAGTCGGCCATAAAAATAAAAAGGCTTTCCGGCAACAGAAAGCCTTTTTACATGAGTGAATCTATTTATTAATATCCAGGGTTCTGGGTCAGGTTCGGGTTAAGTGCAATGGCTCCCTGCGGAATAGGCAACAGTGTTTTCTCTGCAGTCAGTTCCGTGTTGTAGAGGCCATGTTTTTGGCCATCGTGCGTGGGACCAGGAGCGGGGTTAGTGATGGGTTCAAAGCTATTAGGCTTGGTGCCATTGGCAGCGCGAATGAAATTGATGGCTTCATCTGTACCAGCACGGCAAAGGAGATAGAACAGGGAATACTCGCCGGACAGTTCATGCCTGTATTCACTCAGAACCTGTTGCAATGGATCTGTAATCTCAGCTCCGGGGGTACCATCCCAATTTGCACTGTCTTTCATAATTGCCGGAGCGGTACCACCCCATGCGCGGTCGCGTACCAGTTTCAGGTCAGCCTGTGCACCAGTTACATCACCAAGGCGTACTTTACATTCCGCACGGCTGAGGATTACTTCAGCATAACGCATCAGGATCTGGTTCTGATCGCCAAAGAGGTTGCTCTTTCCTTCTGCATTGGAGTTACCACCTGTAAGGTTTGGATCACGCCATTTCTTGGAATATACATAACCGGTGCGGCCTTTGTCGTCACCATACCAGGGACGGGTAAGGGTACCAACAGTATTGAGGATCTTACCGTCATCACCGGTATATACGGGGTTACCGTTCTTGAAACCCTGGATCACCTGGTTGTAACCTTTCAGGCCGCCATATGCTGCCAGGATGCCCGGGCTCACCAGCGGATCGCCAGGACCTACAATGGTCAGCAGCTTGCGCTGGTCACCTTCCTGGTAAGAACTCCAGAGTGCAGGGTTACAATAGTCATACCCTTGACCGGTAAGTTCCTGGGGCCACCCGAAGCTGTCGATCCAGGCAATTTCACCGCCGGGCGGATTCCAGCTACCACCCCAATCCTGCGGATCACCGGCTTTGAGTGCAAACTGCACCTCAAAGAGTGATTCGTCGTTGTTTTGCTTACTGTACTCATGTACATCTGCAAAATTGGACATCAGGTGATAATTGGTGGTGAGTTCAGTGCTATTGAACGCTGCGAGTGCAGCGTCATAATTTTTCAGCCACATCTGTGCAGCACCCTCATACGCATAGGCAGCACCCTTTGTGGCGCGGCCGAGGTCAGCTTCGGAAAGTGCTGTTTTGGACAGCAGCAACCCTTCCGCAGCCTGCATATCCAGTATTACCTGCTGAAAAACAGAGTCGCGTGATGACCGTGGTGTAAGCCCATCGGTTACAGCGCTCAATTCGAGCGGAACGCCACCGAATGAAGAGGCGAGGTAATAATAGGTCATGCCCCTGAGGAAATAGGCTTCTCCCTTCAGGCGGTTGGCGAGCGCTTCATCAATAACCCCTTTTTCGAGGGTTTTATCAATAACCACGAAGGCAGCGTTGGCTCGGGAAATCCCGATGTACGATTGGTTCCAGAAGGTAATGAGACCACCAAATGTGGCAGGAATCTCATAGTTGTTCCAGAAAACGTCACCACCCCAGTTAAATGCATCGTGCGTACTGAAGTTGGCCCGGTACCAGATACATTTTTTCAGAAGGTCACTGTTTTGGTAAGTATCATAGATGGCGTTTACCAGCGAGATGACATCCTGTGGTTTGTTGAAAGTGGCGTCCGCTGTACCAAGAAAGCTGCTTTCCTGTTCCAGAAATTTCTCACTGCAACCCGAAGGCACGGCAGCGCCGATCAGGAGCGTGATTATGCCTATATATAAATTCCTTCTTTTCATTTTGTAATATTTTAAGCTTTCGGATTTTAAAGGGTTACGTTCAAACCAAATGTGAAGAACCGGGAAGCGGGATAGATGCCATTGTCCACACCGTTCTGCGTGGCACTGCCACCCTGCATACCGATCTCAGGATCTGCACCGGAATAGTTGGTGATCGTAAACAGGTTCTGTGTAGAGAGGTAGAACCTGATCCTTTGCAATTTCAGTCTGTTCGTAATATTACTTTGTAAGGAATAGCCCACTGTCAGGTTTTTCAGCCGCAGGAAGCTGCCGTTTTCCACCCACACATCGGAAGGAATGTTGTTGAGGGTATTGTCATCATTGGCAAGCGCCCTAGCATAACGGTCAGATGGACGGTCAGGCTTCCAGAAATTGTTGTAATACTCCGTGCTTACATTTTCCACACCTTCTGAGCCGCGTTTCTGGAAACTTTCCAGGTTGCTTTCGATGAAGTTGAGAATCTTGTTTCCTGCAACTCCATAGAAATACACGTTAAAGTCGAAGTTTTTATACGTAGCATCAAAGTTGAGGCCACCATAGAATTTAGGCTGCGGGTTACCGATAGCAACGCGGTCGTCAGCATTCACTACGCCATCTCCGGTAACGTCGGCAAAATAACGATCACCAGGCTTGGTAGCCGCCCGATAATATACACCACCCGGAGCCTTGGCGTTGAGTGCATCAATCTGAGCCTGGGTCTGGAAGATCCCCAGAGAGCGATAACCAAAAAACTCTCCGACAGGACCACCCACTTTTGAACGGGAAAACTCGTTCCAGCCTTGTCCGGTCAGTGTCAATCCACCGAAATTGGATACTGCATCCGTTCCGGAGGTTAATGAAGTCAGCTCATTTTTGATGGTGGTGACTGTCAGTCCGATATTATAGTTGAACGCCCTGTTGCTTCTGTTTCCGTTGTAGTTAAGGGCAAATTCGAAACCTTTGTTCGTCATCTCTCCTACGTTCCGGGTGATAAACAAATACCCTGTTTGTGCAGGAGAGGGTATGCGCAACAAAAAGTCTTTTGACCTTCTGTTGAACCAGTCTACTGTCAAGGTCAATGCGCCATTAAGGAAGGCGGCATCCAGACCGATATTCGTCATGTAATCCGTTTCCCATTTCAGATCAGGATTGGCTGGCTGGGATTGGGCAATTCCATTCTGGTAGATACTATTGAAAGGGTAACCGAGGTTATCTACGTTTACACCGTCATTATTTGCGTTACCGTTATAATTGGCGGGGTAGTTACCGGCATATAGTGCCTGGTATTGGAACAACGGGATAGTTGCCTGGTTTCCTACCAGACCATAGCTTCCGCGCAGTTTAAGGTCATATAACCAATTTACATTTTTAAGGAAGCTTTCTTCCTTAGCCCGCCAGGCTACAGCAACTGACGGAAAGGTTCCATACTTGTGACCATTGTCAAATTTCGAAGATCCGTCACGACGAATGGTACCGGTGATCATGTATTTGTCTGCGTACTTATAAGTGAGCCGGGCGAATTCAGACGATAGTGTAGAAATATTCTCTCCGTTTCCGAATGCATCAAATTTCAGGTTTGTTACCTGCCCCAGGTCACGGATGGTATTGTTGGGTGGAATGCCGCCCGCACCCATCATATTGATGGTGTTTTTCTGCGCCGAAACACCGCCGACGAAACTGATGGAATGGTCACCGAAAGTCCTGTCGTAGGCAATGGTATTTTCCCACAACCACTCAAACATGGTATTGATATTCTGGTGGTAGTTGGCAGGTGTTACAATTGAGCCGGGATATTGCTGGTTGGCCCTGTTGTCTTCGGGAGAAAAGAATGACCCGGAGAAATTGTTGATGTTTACACCCGCGTTGGTTTTGATACGCAGGCCCTCAAGAATTGTCGCTTCGAGAGAGGTGTTGGCCAGGATGTAGTGGGTGATGTTCTTTGCTTCACTGGTTTCAACCTGGTAAACCGGGTTATTGAATTTGAATACGTTTGAATTTTGTGGATTATAGAAACCGTAATTGCCGTTGCCATCTTTTATCTGGTACGTTTTTCTGTTACCACTGTCCAGTGTTGGCGGGTTTACCAGCAACTGGAAGAGTGAACCGGTACCCAGCGGGTTGTTGGCATCCTGGTAAGCGTACCTGATGTTGGTAGAAGATTTGAGCCATTTAACCGGTTGATAGTCGAGGTTCAGGCCTGCCGTGAATCTTTTAAAGAAAGATCCAAGCACGATACCTTTCTGATCATAGTATCCGAACGATGCGGAAGTCTGCACTTTTTCGCTGCCACCGCGAATACCGATACTGTAATTCTGGGTAATACCAGTGCGGTACAATGCATCCTGCCAGTCAACGCTGTGGAGCGCTTCAGGAGTTTTCCAGATGGGCAGGCCGTGATACGTATGGGTGGAGTCAGATGCTTCTACATAATTTGACAGGTTGGCGAATCCCTGGGCATTCAGGATATCATATTTTTTAGGGGGACTCTGTACGGAGAAGTAAGCATCCACATTTACCTGTGTCTTATTCCGGGAGCCTTTCTTGGTGGTGATGATCACCACACCGTTAGCGGCACGGACACCGTAAATAGCAGTTGCAGAGGCATCTTTCAAAACATCTATTGATGCGATATCATTAGGATTGATATTGTTAAGACCGCTACTGGTGGGATAACCATCTATAACATATAATGGTGTGTTTCCACCAGGAGCGAGACTACCAATACCGCGGATCAGAATTGACGTATTTCCGCCGGGTGCCGCATCGTTGTTCACTACCTGAACACCGGCTGCACGGCCCTGGAGGGCCTGGTCCACGGTGGTAACCGGAACAGCGGCAATCTGGTCAGCGGTGACGCTGCTGACCGCACCGGTCAGGTCGCGTCGCTTGGCAGTACCATAACCTACCACAACAACCTGTTCCAGCTGCTTGGTGGAAGACTCGAGGGTTACCGCAAAGTCGGTCTGACTTCCGACAACAACTTCTTTACTGGTAAAATTCACGCTGCTGAAAACAAGTGTGGCATTGGGAGGAACGGCAATCACAAATTTGCCGTTATTGTCCGTTACGGTGGCGGTCTTCTGGCCTTTCACCATAACGGTAACATTCGCTGCCGGCCCCTCTGCGCTGGTTACTGTACCTTGTACGGTAGTCGTCTGGGCGTAAAGGAGGGAGTTTGAAAAAAGGAATGCTAACAGGAGAAAAAGCGATCGCTGTAGCAGGATACTGATGTTTTTTAGCCGGGGTTTGATACAATAGACATCCCGGCCTCCAACAGACAGCAGTTGACTGGTAGGCATAAGCAATGTAGTTTATAAAAAAGGTGATATAAAGGTACTTCAGGGGCCAAGGCGAAACCAGACGAAATCCATCATATGTTGGTATTATTTATGCAAAAAAAGTCCCTTACGAGAATAATAGTCAAAATGACAAATGTTCTGTCTGTCAAGGGTAAATCATTAAAATAGCATGCAGCAATCCTTCATAAAGTATTGTCCACCCCCAGAGGCAATTGCCCGGTATGCAGACAGTTTCTGGATGCTTTCCAATACATCAACTGAGCCCCAAGACCTGGTGATACTGCCGGATGGCAATATTGATATTATTTTATCCACTTCTCCATTCCGAATGATACTTACCGGACTATCCACAGCCCCTGACAAGGTCAGTTTTGCCGCCCGAAATACCCTTTTGGCCATCAGTTTCCGGTTGCCCGCTGCAGAAATCCTGCTGCATCGCAGCATCGCTCCCCTCCTGAACTCCGCCACATCGCTACCTGACAATTTCTGGGAATTCACAGAAGACGACACCCGGAGCTTTGACCGCTTCTGCAATAAGGCAACCAGTATCCTCCTGCAAAAGATTCCTGCTGTCTTTGACAACAGGAAACAACTGCTGTTTGACAGCCTCTACACTGAACCACTGATTCCCACCATTAAAGAATTATCAGCGCGCTGCTTCTGGAGCAGCCGCCAGATCAACCGCTATTTCCAGGAGTGGTTTGGCCTCTCTCTTAAGACTTATCGTGGTATTCAGCGCTTCAGGAACACTTTCAGGCCGATTAGTGAAGGCAAATTTTTCCCGGAGGAATACTTTTACGACCAGCCACATTTTATCAGGGAGGTGAGGAAACTGTCCGGTGTAAGCCCCCGCGAATTGTTCCGGAATGAAAACGACCGATTTATACAATTCTCTGCACTCAAGGCAAAATAGCTTTGCCTCATGATCAGTTCTTCAATAAACATTGCCATCATCGGGGGCGGTCCGGGTGGATTGACCCTGGCCCGGCTGCTGCAGCTCCAGGGCTTTCGGGTGACCGTCTTTGAAAAAGATGCACACCGTCATGTACGACAACAGGGGGCAACCCTGGATCTCCATGCCGATTCCGGCCTTAAGGCGTTACGCGCGGCAGGTCTGCTGGGGAATTTTCAGCAGCACTACCGGCCGGGGGCGGATCGCATTAAAATAACCGATCAGCACGGCACAGTTTTTCACAGCGACCACGATATGCCCCGGGCAGAGGATTTTGAAAACCCGCATTATCGTCCCGAAATCGATCGCGGCCCCCTCCGGGACTTACTGAACGATTGGCTTCAACCGGGCACCGTTACCTGGGATGCTGCATTTGAATCTATGAAACCCGCAGGCAGCGGCTGGGAAATACTGTTCAGGAATGGAAACACCTTCTTTGCCGACCTTGTCATCGGCGCGGATGGCGCTTACTCCAAGGTAAGGCCCTGGCTGACACCGATCCGCCCGGTATACTCAGGCATCACGGTAATAGAGGGAAATGTATATAATGCGGCTACCAGCGCCCCGAAACTGTTCCGGCTGGTGGAGGGAGGAAAGCTTTTTGCCTTCGGGGGTGAAAAGTCACTGATCCTCAGCGCAAAAGGGGATGGAGCGTTGTCTTTCTATACCGGTTGCAGGGAGGCAGAAAACTGGCCGGCAGCCAGCGGGATTGATTTCAGCGACCGGGAACAGGTGAGGCGTTGGTTCAGCGAAACATTTTCGGAATGGGACCCGCTCTGGCAGGAGCTTATTACAGGTGACAACCTTAAAGTGATCCCCCGGCCGATGTATCATTTTCCGCTAGACCAACAGTGGGATTCCCAAAGTAACCTGACGCTCATTGGTGACGCAGCCCACGTGATGCCGCCCTATGCCGGGGAAGGGGTAAATATGGCTATGCTGGATGCCCTCGAACTGAGTGAGCAGCTCGCGACATCCGGGGAGAACCTACAGCCCGCAATAAGCGCCTACGAGAAAGCGATGCTGAAACGGGCAGCTTCGGTCACTGCCATTACCCTTGAACAAACCGACCTTCTTCATGGGGCTGACGCACTTCAGTATATGCTGCAAGCTTTCGGAACTGCGTCATAATAAAATCGGAAATCCCCCGCATAAGCGGGGGAATATCCATCATTGAACCTTAGAAAACCATCGAAACCATCCAACCATCTTAATATTTAAAAACTGTCCTGATCGAATACAAATCCTGCTTGGTATCATACGACCAGTATTTTGCAATAACTTCTGTCGGGTATCCGTCCCCGTCATATTTATAACTGAAGTCATAGGCCACTGCCTCAGCCCATGCTGCTCCATAAAAATGTTTCCGCTGAACCTTCATGTTGTGCCTTGGCTCATTACTCAGCTGAAAATCCGGTAGGCCCAGGTGTACATAGGGGTTGATTTCAAAGTCATAGGCAAAATTAGCTTCCTCTACACCTCCATTCACCGCCCGGAGTACATCTTCCAAAACTGATCCACCGCGCATCGTCTTACTATAATAATAAGGTTTACCATAGGCCGAATGCTGATACTCTATTTCGGCACGATAGTCCTGTGTGATCCCTGATTGGGTTTCCAGCGGAATATACGAGACAATTGCAGTGGTCGTCTGGCCATCTTTGGATTCAAACATCCGGTTAACTTTTCCGGAAGTGTTGTATTGAAATGACCGTAGACTGATCAGCGCATTTTGCTCGTTGTATGTTTTCTGGCCAGCCAGCTTTCCGTTCTCAACTGTAAATTCATCCCGGTTTGAAATGTAGGGAGTACCGTCATTCCTTTTCAGCCAAAACAGTTTTTCTTTAAGATTTCCGTCTCCATCGTATACAAAATCCGTTTTGGAAACCGCTGTTGAAACACCGCTGACAATCTTGCTTTCAATCGCACTTTTCAGTTTTTTCGCAGCTGCCGCACCGCCAATAGAATAGATTGCCCCTTCTTCAACATCCCTTTTTTCCAGCATGATCTCATCGTAAGTATTCCATTTGGAAACAGAAAGCTGATAGCGGACGGCGTTGGCGGGAAGGGTAACTGCCTGGAGCCCTGCGGGGAGATATAATGCCTGGTACGTCATTTCGTTCTGGCTATCCCAGCTGCGCAGCACCAATTGTACCGGAACACTGTCGTAAACAATGTCACCGATTTTAATAAGCGGGCGAATAAAGATGTGTCTTTCACCAGCGCCGGGATCCTGCTGACGATCGCCAAAACTTCCTTCGGGGTACCCGAAACTTTGCGGCTGATCCGTTGCTGCGACCGGCAGAACATCCATTGCCACCAGTTTTTCTGTCTTCTCACTGAGTACAATGCTGACGCTTAAGGGGTGCGCAACCTGTGTGGCTTTTTCGGAACCCGCGACGGGACTGGCGAAACGCACCCCAAGGTTTGCCTGCCTGATCATCAACGCCGATATGCGGTACTCACCTTTCCCGAGCGTAATGGGCAATGTCCTGTACGTCCCGTTGTGTTCAATTGCCACTTCCTTGTCGGCCACCACCACTTCATTACGCACATTGCGGATGGTTATCATTGCCTTCAGGTCGTGGATCACACCTCCCGCATCAGGGATGGCGTCAAATACCAGGCGGAAGGTTCGCTGCAGCGACGGATCCGTGGGTTCTCCGGGAGGAAGCGGGAGATCATTATCCTTGTTACAGGCAAGGAGGAAGGTCAGCAAAATGCCGGCAACATAAAATGCATACTTTTTCATATTCCAGGTTTATGGTTTAGACATGACGATTTCTGTACGGCAGCAGCCGTAAAAATTTGGTTGTTGATAATTCAGGAATCTTGTTAGGTGAGGTCAGACGATGCGGTCCTTCAGGGCTTTTGCCACTGCCTCACTTTTAGAATTCACCTGCAGTTTTTCGTAAATACTTCTGATGTGTGTGCGTACGGTATCGATCGATATTTTCAAAGCGGCGGCAACCATTTTATAACTGTTGCCATCCACAAGCGACTGTAGAACTTCTTTTTCACGGTCAGACAAATCATAGGTCTTTGTGCTGCCCGACATACCGGCAAACATTTTCAACACCTGTGTGGCGATGGATGCATTCATCGGCGCACCACCCGCATGAACATCCCTGATGGCATTGATGATATTTTCCGGCGAGCTCTTTTTCAGCACATACCCGTTGGCGCCAAAACGGATGGCATCATAAACATTCCTGTTGTCGTCGAATACGGTGAGCATGATGATCTTCACTTCCTGGTGCTTCTCCCGGATGATCCTTACGCCCTCGATACCTGATTTTCCAGGCATATCGATATCCATCAATACCACATCCGGTTGCAGCAGGCTGATATCCTCCGCAGCAGTCTCACAGTTGCCGAATTGTCCGACCACCTCAAATCCCTCCGTCTTGCTCAGTAACAGGGCTACCGTTTTCCGGAGCTGCTCTGCGTCGTCGTATAACAGTACCTTGATCATTATTTAATTGATATATCAAATATACTACCCCCAGGGGCATACCACCAACGCATATTCATGCGAGGGGTACGGTAAGAATAATCCGGGTGCCCTTTCCGGGTGCTGAAACGATGGCAAGGGACCCGCCGGCCTGTTCCGCACGCTGCCGCATGTTCCGCAGGCCGTTTCCCCGGGTAACGGTGGCACCTCCGGCTGCAGCAAAACCCTTTCCGTTGTCGCTGATGGTTACCTGCAGCCTGTTGGCCTGTTTCTGTAGCTGAAAGGTGACGATAGTGCAGGAAGCATATTTGATGATATTGTTCAGCGCTTCCTTGAAGATGAGGAAGATTTCGCGGCGGCCCTCCATGGATATATGAAGTTCCATAACCGCCGGGTCGGCTTCAAACAGATAGTCAATGTGCTGTGGCTCCAGTATAGCTCCTGCAATTTCCTTCATCCTTGCCAGCACTTTTCCCATATGGTCGTTCACCGGGTTGATGCTCCACACGATATCGTCCATAGCCTCCATCATTTGCGTGGTACTCGAGTTGATTGTACTCATATACTCTTTGCCGGAGCGCTCATCAAGCGGCGTCTGCTGCAGGGCAATATTGCTGAGAATATTGATTGTACTGAGTGTAGAACCCATATCGTCGTGGAGGTCCCGCGCCAGGCGACTTCTCACTTTTTCAATTTGCAATAACCGGTGCAGCCGGAGCCGGTGCAGGTAAAATAGCAGCGCGCCGGTAAACAGTGCAATGAGCGCATAAAACCATAAGGTTTTCCAGAAGGGGGGCACGATATGCAGTTGCAGCGCAGTGGTGGAATGTGAATATTGCCCGGCTTCATTTTTTGTCCGCACCAGGAAGCGGTACCTGCCATGGGGCAAAAAATTGTACTGAACGCTTTGGGTTGTTTTAATTGTTGTCCATCCGTCTTCCAGGCCTTCCAGCTGATATTCGTAGGTCAGTTTATCCTGTTGCATAAAACTCAGTGCGGCAAATTCGATAGTGAGGGCACCATAGTGAAAGGGAATGTTGATGACCGGCAACTGCTGCAGTGAATCGGCCCGGAGATATTGCTGATTCAGCTGGAACCCTGTGATGATCACATCGGGCGGAATTTCATCAGCACCGTATTGCGCAGGATCGAATATGATCAGGTGCTGGTTTCCTGCAAATACCAGGCGGTTATCGGTCAGGCGAAAACTGGTTTCGGGTATATAACTATTGTTGTGTATGGTGATGAGGCCGTCACGTTGAGAATAACGCGTAACAATATTTGTTTGGGGATTGAATTTGAATATCCCGCGGATGGTGCCGATCCAGCAATTGCCAAACTTGTCCTTCTGCAATGTCATCGAAGGGCCGGCACCGGAATGTTCCAGGGCAGCCGGCAGCATGATTTTTCCGGTCCGGGTATTCAGCATTGCGGTGGTATCTGATGCCAGCAGCAGGGTCGAATCGTTCCATACAAGAAGGTCTTTAACGCCGGCGATATTGCCACCATGCCTGCCTGTTTCATAGGCCTGAAGCATCTTTTCAGAACGACTGTCGAGGCAGTACACCCCTTTGCTCTGAACAGCTATCCACAGCTTGCCCCCTTCTGCCGCAACCATGCGTGTAATATATCCTCCGAATGAGGCGACCTTCCGGAAGCCGCTGTCCATTTGTCCGGAGGCAGGCTGACGCCAGGCGAACAGGTCACCATTCTGCAGCCCCATCCAGATTGCACCGTTGCTATCAGTCAGCATCTGCCTGATGGTACTGTTCCTAAGCATTGCGGGACGGTGAAGGCTGACTTTTTGAGTACGGGCATTCCAGACCATTAATCGTCCTTCCTGGCAACCGAACCAGATATTACCAGAATGCTTATCTTCTGTCACAGACCAGGCCATGCGGGTGAAATGATCCTGAAGATGGCCAACCTCAACCGGAACAATTCCCGGATCCGCATCCTCGCGGGGATCCATCAGGAAAACGCCGCGCCCCCAGGTGCCGACCCAAAGCCGTTGCCTGCTGTCCTGGAATACCCGGTTAAACGTTCCGCGTGTTTTGTCCTGGCTCAGGATCAGGTGAATATTTTTGAACCGGTTGCCCGATGTATAATAAAGCCCGTTATCGGTTGCGAACCACAGTAAGGCCTCACGGTCTTCCAGTACTGCGGAGACGGTATTAAAATATATGCCGAAAGGATTGTTCCTGGGATCTCTCAGTTCACGGAATGACTTGCCTTCACGGATCCGGAGGCAGTTCAATCCGTAAACGATCGTGGTGCTGTCGGCATAACGCGTGAAATCATATATTTCATAATAGCTGCCATTACCTGCATTGGCGAGCCCAGCCGTATCACCGGTGAACTGGTTGTTCCTGCCATCGAAACAGAGAAAACTCGTTGCTGATTTATCCCAACCCTGGATCCAGTATCTGTTGAAAGGATCAATAAAAAAGTGAGCAATCAAAGTAGGAAGTTTACCGGAAGCCAGGAGAGGATCTTTTTGGGGGTTGTAAGCGGTTGTATAGTATTTCCCGGTTTTGGAATCCCAATAACCCAGTCCATTGTAAGCAGCTATCCAGTACCGTTGTTTTTCGGGGTCTCTGATCACATTGATAATCCGCACAGAATCCGGCAATGTAAAAGGATTGCCACGCAAATTGAATGTTTGCGATGTTTCGTCAAAATACTGGAAAGAACGCCCGTTGATTACCAGGAATACCCGTCCTGAGGCATCCTTATTGAGCCGGAACAGACCAGCATCCAGGCCGGGCTCCCTGTTTTCAAAAGGGATGTTCCGCACGGAAAAGCTTACCGGGTCGAAACTTGAAATGGTTTTCCCGGATCTTATCCATACCCTTTTACTGCAATCAGCAACAATCTGATCCACCCTGTTCGCCAGGATTGTCCGGAACGCAAAGCCATCGTATCGCTGCAATCCTCTTTCCGAGCCGAGCCATAAATAGCCGGCCGGATCCTGCCACAGGCAGAGGATATTGTTGGAAAGAAGACCATCGTTGGTAGAGAGCCGGTTAAATATATAATCCTGGGCGCGCGGAGCCGAAACACAAAGCAGTGCGCAGATGAGCAGTAGCAGACAGCGGAACGCCATGCTTCTAAAATTAACTGATTTTACCTATTGCCTGGTCACATGAACATGCGGGCATTACCGGTTAGCGTCAGGGCTGAATCAATGAAAAAAGCAGTTCAGGTTCGTTGGTCGTGATGTAATCAATTTTCTGTTCGAGCAGTGACCGCATCACGGTAGAATCATTAACCGTCCAGGCATTGGTGGATAGTTTCATTTGCCGGGCTGCGGCTATCCAGCCGGGTTGTTTTTCCAGAACGGAGAAATGGTAATCAAACCCGCTGATGCCGTCGGCTTTCAGCTGTTCGGGGGATTTATCTCCCGTTAGGTAACTAACACTTGCTTTCGGATCAAGCTGGCGGACAAGTTTGCACGCGTCATAATCAAAGGAGATATAGTCCACCCACTTGCCGGCGTGTAATGATTTTACAAGCTCAACGGATCGCTTCGTCAGTTCAAGTGTACGTTCTTTTCCTGCGGAAGATGCTTTGATCTCGTAAATCAGCTTTGTTTTCTTCTGGGTAATGCCCTCACGCAGGTATGCCTCTGCTGTGGGGATCGATTCACCATTCGGCAGTTTCTGAGCGAGTAATTCGGGGTAGTTACTGGCGGCTATATCCATCCCCATGAATTTAGGATCATGGTTTACGACGATCATATCGTCCTTCGTAAGGTGTACATCGAACTCCGAACCGAAACAACCCAGCCTGATCGCTTCCCGGAGGGAGGCAATGGAGTTTTCCGGCAAAGCATTTTTCTTCCAGGCGCCGCGATGGGCGATCACGGGATTATCAGCCCATTTTGCATCGTCTGGCATAACCGTTGGTTCATTTCCCAAATGTAAAAAGCTGAGCGATAAAAGGAGGATCCGGATGGATGTAAACATATTACCTGTTTAGACGCAGCAAAAGTAAATGCAATCCATTTACCCCTTCATTAAGAAATTGCTTTTTGCCGGGGTAAGACGGCACTCACCCCGGCATGCATCCTGTTTCAGCATTTTATTAGTCCTCACGGCTACCATCACCCGCCATTCTGACCATTTTAGGCGTGAACATAGCGATAGTGTCGACCAGGTCAGTTTGCGCTGACATTACCTGGCGGATATCTTTATATGCCATCGGTGCTTCATCTGTTCCCGCACCGATCAGCGTCACCTCATTGGCTTTTAGTTCGGCACGCATCGCTTCACGGGTAATTTTTTTGACCGCTTGTGTCCGGCTCATCTGGCGGCCTGCTCCGTGAGAAGCAGAGTTGATGGCCGCAGCCTCTCCTTTTCCGCGCACCAGGAAGCCTGGAGCTGTCATGCTTCCGGGAATGATACCCATCACGCCTTTTCCTGCGGGGGTGGCGCCTTTCCGGTGAACGATCACCTCCTCACCGTTCAGTATTTCCTTCCAGGCGAAATTGTGGTGGTTTTCCACCTTTCCCAAGAGGCCGGCACCGACGGACTGCAACATTTTCCGGTGAATCACGGCATGGCAGGCGGAAGCATAGTCACCCGCCAGGTTCATGGCGAGCCAGTATTCCTGTCCGGCTTCGCTGTCCAGGTCTAGCCAGGCCAGGTTTGCTGCCTCAGGCGGCAGCGGACAGATCGATTTTGCCAGCCGGGTATAATGTCCGGCAATGGTAGCACCCAGACCTCTTGATCCTGAATGGGTCAGAAAGGCCAGGTATTGCCCTTTTTCGATTCCCAGCTCCGCATCGCTTTCAGCAAAATCAATTACACCCCATTCGGCAAAGTGGTTTCCACCACCGGAAGTTCCCAGCTGCGCTGCTGCCCGCTCTTTCAGGCCCCGGAGCAATCCGGTGATCTGGAAGGTTTCATTCTCAAGCACCGCGTGGTCAATCTTTTCACGGCCTTTGAACCCATTTCCAGCTCCGAATTTGGTTTGTGCGATCAGTTCCCTTTTGAATCTGGCTTCGTTGGCACGGAAAAACTCAACCGGTATATCCGTGATGGACAATGCCATTCTGCAACCGATGTCTACCCCAACACCATAGGGAATAACTGCATTCCGTGTAGCGAGCACGCCACCGATGGGAAGTCCATAGCCCTGGTGCGCATCAGGCATCAAAGCTCCCGCAATGGTGATAGGCAATTTCATGGCGGTAGTCATCTGGGTGGTCGCACCGGCTTCAATAAATTCCGGTCCGTATACAGCAAACGCATCCGGATTGCCGACCAGGGGAATGGTCGTGTCCACGGCGGCATTCGCCGCTTCCACCATGGCCTGCGCAACTGATTTCCATTCCGGATCATCCAGGAAGCTTTCAGGATACTCATTCAGTTTGGTCAGCAGGCCCAGCAAGGTCGCTGCATCTGTTGTAACACTCGCTGCCTGCGTCAGGATCATTCCGATTATTTTTCCTTCGGTAAAACCAATTGCTTTCAGGGCTTCTCCGTTTACTTTCTTTTCCATTATTATAAGATTGATATCGATATACAAATATTGTTCTGGAAGTATGCACGTGATCTGCGCAGTTGGATAAAAAAATAAAACAATTTTTACATGCTGATAATCTGCGTGTTACACAACCATTTCGGCAGCCTTGAACTAACTGAAAATGAACTGCGCAGATCTATTGCGCAGTAACAATCCAATTTGCCCTAAATTCAAACCCTGAACCTTAACCCTGGCTGAAATGGCTATCCACAAACTGGCGCTGATCCGATACAAGACCCTTGATGAATGCTTCCGGAATAGAATCCGTAAATGGACCCTTGAGGACCTGGTCAGCAAAGTAAGCCAGGTGATATATGATGCAGAAGGTATCGAAAATGGTATCAGCCGGCGGACCATCCAGGCGGATATCCAGGTGATGCGCAGCAGCAAACTGGGTTACAATGCGCCGATCATTGTACAGGATAAAAAGTACTATTGTTATGATGACCCGGCTTTCACGATCGTGAAAAACCCTGTGAACAAAGCGGATGTCAGCAAGATGAAGGAAATCGTGGGGCTGCTGAAACAATTTTCCGGATTCAACTATTTCAACGAATTCAATGAGCTGGTTACCCGCCTGGAGAACCATGTGAATAAAACAGCCGCCAGCAGTACAGACTGCATCCAGTTTGAGTACAATCAACTGCTCCGGGGCCTGACGCACCTCAATCCACTGTACCAGGCTGTCTTTCATAAAAGGGCGTTGCTGCTGGAATACCAGTCTTTCAAGGCAACGATTCCACAGCAACAGATCTATTTCCCCTACCTGCTGAAAGAGTACCGGAACCGCTGGTTCCTGATCTGCCGGACGAAAAAATCAACACAACTGATAACACTGGCATTGGACAGGATCATTACATTCCAGGAATTGCCTTACGAACCTTTCCAGGCATACGAAGGAATTCCCTTTGACCGGTATTACAGTGACCTCATTGGTGTGACCAAGTCAGAAAGAGACCGACCTTTCCGGGTGATCCTTGAAGTGGATGCCAGTAACGCACCTTATATAAAGACCAAGCCGCTTCACGCTTCGCAACGCGTGGAAAGGGAAGACGCCGGCGGGATGATCATCCGCCTCGATGTTGTGCTCAATTTTGAGCTGGAAAGAGAAATACTGGGTTTCGGAGAAAGCATCAAAGTACTTGCACCCCGGATACTGCAGTCAAGGATCCGTAAGAGAATTACCGCAATGGCGAAGTGTTATGCGCCACCAGTACCACATGCCTGATGTTCGACCGGTTATAGGTGTAAGTGATATGTACTTTACCATCGCGCGTCTGGATCACCGAAGGATAACTGAATTCGCCGGTGGCCTGGTCTTCCAGAACGGCAACATCGTTCCAGTTTCTCCCGTCAACGGCAACCGCTACCCGCAGTTTTGTTCTGCCCTCCCACCATTCTTTACCGGGTATATCAGGGTTATAAACGATCAGCTGCCGCCCGTCCAGGAGCGTGATGGCATCAGTACCCGAATTCGGATTCAGCAGATTTGATTTTTCAAGGGGGCTCCAGGTAACGCCATTGTCATTGGACCAGCTCTGCACTACAGCGCCCTGTTTACTCCTGCACAAGAGTTGCAGTGTACCATCTTTATGTTTTAGAATGCTTGGCTGAATGACGTCGAAACTGCTTTGCGGATCGATAGGCAGGATGGTCCAGGTGCGGCAGGTATCTTTGGAAATTTCGAGGTGAATGCGCCACCGGTCATCTTTAGACTCAGTGCTTGAGGGCGAAAGAATCACGCCGTTTTCCAATTGTACCGGCTTGTTCTTGATGGGTCCCAGGACGCCTTCGGGTAAACGAATTGGCCTGCTCCAGGCTTTTCCTCCATTGGCGGACTGCAAACCATAACCCCACCATTCGCGCGGGTTGGGCCCAACCTTATAAAAAAGATAAATCATGCCTGACTGATCCCGGAACAGGACAGGATTCCAGGTGGGAAATCGCAATGAGTCATTCACTTTTCCATCGGCAACTTTTTCAGGAGCAGTGTAACCTTTTTTCATTTGGCGCCAGGTCCAGATCGCTACATCAGGCTTCCCTTCACCCGTTCCCCCAAAACAGGAAAACAATAATTCGCCGGTCCCGGTTTCCACCAGCGTTGAGGCATGGCAGCTCTGAAAGGGTGCCTGGTGCAGCATCAGTTCGGAACGTTCCACCTTCCATCCCGGCTGGCCAAATCCATTAAAAAAACATATAAGGGCAACTCCCAGGCAGGCTATTCTTGAAGTCATGCGTTAAAGTTATCGATGCCTTCAGTAAAAATACGGATGACATTTTCTGAAATTTGATGCAAATTACCGCGCCGATATTGGCGAACCTAAACCCTTCAGACTATGATCGACAAACCCCTGTCCGAATTTAACCGGGACATTACGTTGAAAACCGCTATTGAAATGACGGAGCGTTATCGCAAACACATGCCGGAAGTTCTTACCCGTGATTTTGCGGAGAAGAAAGTGTTGCCCATCAGGGAAACATTCAGGAAAGAAGTTGTCATGGCTATTCTTGATCAGCCGGGCTGTATCGGATTACGCACCTATTACGGCATGGACGAAAACATGCTGGTCCATCAGATCCTGGTTGGCGTAAATGAAAAGGAAGAAGACATGCTTCCTACAGGCGACCAGGCAGAACTTTCCACTGCCGGCATTGCCGAAGACGCCAAACGATGCCCTGATCTATGCTGGCCTCCCTCACTATTATACCCATAAGCTTTGAACACTTTCATCATCAACGAGATCTCTTCCTATAGCGTGGTAGTGCCTGCTATTACCGGGTTGATCCTGTGCACCCGGATACAGGCAGAGCACTATCCCTTTTTGTTCTGCCTGCTGGCAGGTGTAGTCAATGAATTGTATAGTGAGGTTTTAAGTCATAGCGGCACCAACATGAATTATAACACCAACCTGTATGTGTTGCTGGAAGGCTGTTTACTGTTGTGGCAATTCCAGCGTTGGCAATTGTTCCGCCGATGGGAAAAGGGATTTGCCATCCTGCTGGGCAGCATCGTACTGGCCTGGGCGCTGGATTGGCTATACGTGGGAACCCTGGGAAGGATCTTTTCCTATTACCGGATCTACTACAGCTTCATTATCGTCCTGGTAGCCATCACCTGCCTGAACCGCCTGTTGCTTTCCGCGCATGACAGATTACTGGAAAATCCTGTATTCCTGCTTTGCATTGCGTTCATCCTTTATTTCATGATGAAAATACTTGTGGAAGCCTTCTGGGTTTATGGGCTGAACAATACCGCCGCCTTCAGGAAGAAAGTATATGTGATCCACGACCTGATCAACATCTTTACCAATATCGTGTTTGCTTATGCCCTGGTCTGGATGCGGAAAAAACAGCCCTATTCACTCCGCTTTTAAACCTTATTGTTCCTTGTACTCAATGGAAGCCATGTTATTTCCGTCTTCAGACGAAGGCTCAAAATTTACGGTGATGCCTGAAGAAAAGGCCCCGCCGGCGTACCGGTTTTTCAGCATAACGGGTTCACTTCCTCCGCCAGGTGCCTTGTACACTGCTGTAATTGTATAACGGCCAATCGGAATGTCGGGCAGTTTATAAGTATTGGCGACCTCATGGATCACAATCACAGCGCCCTGTGAGCCATCAATTAAGGGCCCGTCGGGCGTAAGGGTGTATTCAATATTTTCTGAATCGAATAAACTGCTGCCGACAGCCCTTGTCAGCAATATCGTTCCGCCATAATTACCTGTAAGTGGCGCTTTCCTGGCACCGGACAGTTTCCAGTGAAAATTCCTGACTCCCCCTTCCTGGGTAAAACCTTCCGGGGTATCGGAATCGAGGTACAGGTCATATTCCTTGTTATTATAGGTCTTATGCAAGATTGCATAGGCCATCCATGCGCCGAAAGACAGGCTCACGGAATATTTACCCTGGTCATCCGTCACCGATTGGATATAGGAGTTTGGCAGATAGGTATTGTCGATTACGATCTCCACCTGCGACAGTGGATTTCCTTTTGTATCATAAACCTGTCCTTTTACAAAACCCTTCTCTTCAGCATCCGACGGCTTTTCTTCATCTTTTTCACATCCATAGAACAGCGGCAATGCAGCAATAGCCGTAGCGAGCAACAGCTTACAATTAACAGACATAACTTTGATTTAGTACGGATAAAAATATTTACACAGGAATCTCATTGCCCCTGACCGGTACGGAAATGCCTGCTGCGTTAGCTGAACTGCCGTTAAACGCTGCTGTATTTCGCTTTCCGGGTTTAAAAAGAACTGCATAAATTGAAATACAAGGATGGAAAAAATCAAAATCAACCTGGATATCCTCTTACCGGACATTCCGGATGAAAAGGACGCCTGTGTACAGCGGATAATTGACGAGCTGCAGGGACGGCAGGGCATAGATGCCGTTCATATTGTGGAACCGGACGATACCTCAGGGGCAAGGTTGTGTTTTCATTATAATCCTGCTGTCATTACAGTAGAGAAAGTACAGGCGCTCGCCCGCCAGGCAGGCGCAAAGATCACTGACCGGTTTCATCACCTGCTGGTAGAAGTGGAGGGCATCAGGCATCAGCGCCAGACCCGTCCCGTCGAAATGGCTTTGAAAAGAACTCGCGGTATCCTGGCGGTGTCTGCGTCTGGCAGTGGCATGATCATGATCGAATATGACCGTCAGATCATCGGGGCGGACAGGGTCCGTCAACTGATCGGGGCTGAAGGATTGAACATCCTGTCAGTAGAAGATGCCCACCGGAACGGCAAACCGGAACCTGCATATGATCATCCTCATAAACATGATCATCCCCATGAACATCAGCATGGTCATAGCGGTGCTTTCGGGAAGCATTCCGAACTTATTTTCAGCATACTTTGCGGCATGTTGCTGGCAGTGGGATTTGGCATTGGTTTCATTTCCGGCCTTCCCGGATGGATTCCCGTGGCATTGTACGCAACTGCTTATTTTTTCGGTGGGTATTATACTGCAGGTGAAGCCTGGCATGCGATCCGTCATGGTGGGTTTGAAATTGATTTCCTGATGCTGGTAGCAGCCCTGGGTTCAGCGATCCTGGGCAATTGGGCCGAAGGGGCGTTATTGCTGTTCCTTTTCAGCCTGGGCCACGCGCTGGAACATTTTGCCATGGAGAAGGCCAGGAAATCCATTGCTGCACTGACCGAGCTTGCTCCAAAAACCGCCCTGCTCAAAGTGGATGGCCATACCAGCGAAGTGAATATCGATTCCCTTCAGCCAGGCAATGTGATCATTGTCCGCCCGCATACCCGCGTTGCCGCTGACGGTATTGTCATTGGCGGCAACAGCAGTGTGAATCAGGCCCCGATTACCGGTGAAAGCATCCCGGTCGACAAGGAAGCATTTCATGATGCTTCAGTTACACCGGAAATGGCTGCAAAACTGGAGGACCGGTTCAAAGTGTTCGCAGGTACTATCAATGGCAATGAATTACTCGAGATCAGGGTTACCCGCAACTCCGGAGACTCAACCCTGGCCCGCCTGGTCAGGATGGTCAATGAAGCGCAGACGCAAAAATCGCCTACCCAGCAATTCGCGGACAAGCTGGAAAAGTATTATGTGCCGATCATCCTGATCCTGGTGGTTGTGCTCTGTTTTGCATTCCTGGTAGTGAACGAACCATTCAGTGCGAGTTTTTACCGGGCAATGGCGGTGCTTGTGGCAGCGTCTCCCTGCGCACTGGCGATTTCAACCCCGAGTGCCGTTCTCAGCGGCGTTGCCAGGGCTGCGAGAGCGGGCGTGCTCATCAAGGGCGGCAAGCCCCTGGAAGATCTCGGAAATCTTTCTGCCATGGCATTTGATAAAACCGGTACGCTGACAGAAGGCAAACCCCACCTGACTGCTGTGGTTTCTTTCAATGGCAACGGGGAGACAGCTTTATTACAGGCTGCTGTAGCAGTAGAGGCGTTAAGTGATCATCCGATTGCTAAAGCAGTGGTCAGAGACGGGAAATCAAAACTGAACGGATTGCCGGTTCCTGAAGCAACCGACCTGGAGGCAGTATTGGGCAAGGGAGTTAAGGCGTCATGGCAGGGCGACAATGTTTACATGGGCAACCTCGCCCTGTTCGAGTCTATGGATGGAATCCATCCTTCATCGGAAGTGGTGAGCACAGTTCGCGAGCTGGAGCAGCAGGGCAATACCACGATGCTCTTGCGAAAAAATGATCGCTATGACGGCGTGCTCGCCGTTATGGATACTCCCCGTCCGGAAGCCAAAAACGCATTGGCCGAACTGCGAAAAGCCGGCATCAAGAAAATGGTGATGCTTTCGGGGGACAATCAGCAAGTAGCTGAAGCAGTCGGGAAGGAAATCGGCATCACACAGGTTATGGGGAGCCTGCTGCCGGAACAAAAAGTAGCAGCTGTCAGGCAGCTTAAAGATGAATTAAAAGCTGTTGCCATGGTAGGCGATGGCGTGAACGATGCTCCGGCAATGGCGAACAGCACGGTTGGAATAGCCATGGGTGCGGCGGGATCACAGGTGGCCCTTGAAACTGCAGATATCGCCCTGATGGGCGACAAACTTTCCTTACTCCCTTTCGCTATCGGTCTGAGCCGGAAAGCCAGCCGCATTATCAAACAGAACCTGGTGATCAGCATGGGCATGGTGGTTATCCTGATCCCACTGACATTATCAGGAATTGCGTCCCTGGGGCCGGCAGTATTGGGACATGAGGGATCTACGCTGGTAGTGGTTTTGAATGCCTTGCGCCTGCTCGCTTACAAACAGGAGTCTGTTTAATGATCCTTGATTTTACACTCACGAAGTAACGAGCACATTATCCGCAAACTTCTTCGAAACAGTCGTCTGATGTCCTTTCTTAAAACTTACGATCAGTGAATGGTCAAAGGCGATTTGTTCCAGCACTTTGATCTTAGTACCGATCCCGACATCAATCTGGTGAAGGTATTGCAGGAACTCAGAGGAGGAATCCTTTACGCCGACCACCTGGCAGGTTACACCCATTTCCATTTCAGACAACATCAGCCGTTTGGCTTCCTTCAGCTCACCGGTAGCTGATGGAATAGGGTCACCGTGCGGGTCGTACTTAGGATACCCCAGGTATTTTTCCAGTCTTTCCGTGAGCTTTTCAGATTGTATATGTTCCAGCTGTTCCGCAACCTCATGCACTTCATCCCAGGTAAACTGGAGTTTATCATGCAGAAAGACCTCCCATAACCGGTGCTTCCGGATGATCTGGATGGCAACCTGGCGGCCGGTTTTGGTCAGCGTTACGCGTTTGTATTTCTGATAGGTAACCAGCTTTTTAACAGTGAGTTTCCTGAGCATGTCAGACACGCTGGGCGGCTTGGTATTGATCCGTACGGCAATCTCGTTGGTGGAAGTATCAAAAGAAGGACTGCGTTCCGAGAGTGCATAGATCGCCTTAATATAGTTTTCTTCAGTCTGACTAAGCTGCATCGCCCTGTTTTGCGCTAAGGTAGGTTTTTGAAACCATGCACTGCGAAGGACCGGATTTATGGAAAACTAAAAATCAAGTTAGGCTTATCTAACTTTTGTATTAGATTTGTATGTCTTATTCGAACAGGGTAATATGGAAAAAATACCAATACGCATTGCCTGTGTCTTACTGGTGCTGATCACAGGGATAGCCGCCTGCGATAAACTGATGCCGGGCGTTCCTGCTGATGACAGCATCCTGGATGGGCCGGTTGAAGGCCTGTCGCCGGAACAATCCGCACAATTCATTCGCGGTGATTTTGCGTTCAACGACGAGATCTTTACCCCGGAGACCGGGCTGGGACCGCTTTTTGTCGCTACTTCCTGTGGCACCTGTCATGCCGGTGATGGAAAGGGCCATCCTTTTACCACCCTTACACGTTTTGGTCAGAAAGACAGCACCGGGAACCAGTTCCTGGGCCATGGCGGACCACAATTACAACAACGAGCAATTATTAATTATCAGCCTGAATCGCTGCCGGAAGGCGCTACCTTTTCCAGATTTACCCCGCCCGCCAATACAGGGTTGGGTTTTCTGAATGCGGTTTCAGATGCTGATCTCCTGGCACTGGCTGACCCCGACGATGCCGATGGCGATGGCATTTCCGGCCGCCCGAACTGGATCCATGTTCCTGCTTATATCCAGCCAAAACCCGGCAGCATTACCCGGGCTAACAAATACATCGGTCGTTTCGGTAAAAAAGCAGCAGCGCATGACCTGCTTCACCAGACGGTGCTGGCGTACAACCAGGATATCGGGATTTGTTCCTCCTACGAGCCTTACGATACCTATCATCACCAGGAAATAGACCCGGAAATCAGCAACCAGACGGTACTGGATGTGGTCGCTTACCTCGCCATGCTGAAGGCACCCATACAACGGGATCCGCAACATCCCGAAGTACAGGCCGGGAAAAAGATCTTTATTGACCTCGGCTGCGGAAAGTGCCATACGCCGGAACTCAAAACAGGCACATCTCCCATTGCAGCGCTTTCGCAGAAAACTTTTGCGCCTTATTCAGATCTGTTGATGCACGATATGGGACCCGACCTTGATGACGGGTACACCGAAGGTAGTGCGGCCACCGCCGAATGGCGAACACCTCCTTTATGGGGACTGGGCCTGTCGAAAAAAGCCCAGGGCGGACAGTATTTCCTGCTGCATGACGGGCGCGCGCAAAGTATTGAGACAGCCATCACGGCACACGGCGGGGAAGCTGCCGCAAGCAGGTCGGCATTCATTGCCCTTGATGCCACATCAAAGGCCCGTTTACTGAAATTTCTTGAGTCACTATAAATCAAACCTTTTTCGCAATTCATGAACAGAAGAAAATTTTTATCCAGAGGATGCGCTGCGTGCCTCGCTGCAGGGGGTATCGGCAGTATGCTCGCTTCCTGCGCGCCGATGTCAAATGTTTCAGGAAGGCTGGAAGAAAATGGACTGCTGGTGGACACAGATGCCTTCCGGATTGTGCAGAACGGGAAAACAACCGCATGGCGCGCCTATATCGTCGTCAGAAATGAGGCACTCAAATTTCCTGTCTGCATCTACCGCTTCAGCGAAAACGACTACAGTGCCCTGTGGATGCAATGCGCCCACCAGGGAGCTGAGGTGCAGGTAGCTGGAGACTATTTGCATTGTCCCGCTCACGGCAGTGAATACGACAACCGCGGCCGCGTTACCAATGGCCCGGCAGAGACCAATCTCAGGACGTTTCCCGTTTCCGTATCCAGCAATCAACTCTTCATTGACCTCCGGAAAAGATGAAAAATTTTCTCATAGCAACTACTATCTTCCTGATCACCAGTAAGGCAAAAGCCCAGATTGATCCGGAACTGCTGCGTAATCCGCAGACTAAAACCGATTCAGTCAGGATGAATATGGATGCGGTGTACAGCCGGCCGTTCATGCAGCTGGGAAAACTCCCCGTAGCGCTGGGGGGGTATATCGAGGCGAACTATCAATACCTGAATGAGAATGGTGTGTCAGAAGGTCACCAGTTCCAGATGCGCCGGCTAACGTTTTTTGTTTCCTCCACGATTTCGAAACGGATCAAATTCCTTACGGAGATAGAGTTTGAAGATGGCACCAAGGAGATCAATATTGAGTTTGCATCAGTTGACCTGGAAATCGTTCCATTGCTGAACCTGCGCGGAGGCGTTGTAATGAATCCGATCGGCGCTTTCAATCAGAATCATGACGGCCCCAAATGGGAATTTGTTGACCGGCCGATTGCTGCAACACAAATGCTGCCTGCCACCTGGAGTAATGTCGGCTTCGGCATTTATGGCAAAAAATACAATAAAAACTGGGTGTACGGGTATGAACTCTACCTGACCAATGGGTTTGATGACAAGATTATCTCCAACAGTGAAAACCGGACCTTTCTGCCGGCAACCAAAATGAACCGGGATCGCTTTGAAGAAAGCTTTAACGGCATTCCGCTCTTTACCGGCAAGGTTGCCATCAAGAACAGGAAGATAGGAGAACTGGGCATTTCGTATATGGGCGGCGTCTATAATAAATTCCGTGACGAAGGCATCACACTCGACAAAAAAAGAAAGCTGAATGTTTTTGCAGTTGATTTCAACTCAACCCTTCCCCGACTGAATACAGTGATAACCGGCGAGTGGGCCTGGGTGAACGTTGACATGCCGGACAACTATACGGAACAGTTTGGAAGGAAGCAACAGGGCGGTTTTGTGGACTTCGTACAACCGGTCGTCAAAAGGCCGATGTTCGGTTTTGAGCAGGCCGTTCTGAATGCAGCTTTGAGAGTTGAATACGTTGACTGGAATAAAGGAACATTTAAGTCAACCGGAGGTAATATAGCAGACGACCTCTTTTCCCTGGTGCCGGCCATCAGCTGGCGGCCTACCCCTCAAACGGTATTCCGGATCAATTACCGGTATAACTGGCAGCATGACCTGCTGGGTAATCCGCCCTCGCATCTTGCAGCATTCCAGGTTGGCTTCTCCACCTATTTCTGATCAATTCATAACCTGAATAAGCAGGGAAGCGTGTGTAGAGTTGTTAAAGGCATAAATAATCGCCTGGCCAGTTATCGGAATTTTCCATTACTTTAATGAAAGTAACCGATTGCGAAACACAGACTATGGGATTGGAAAAAGACATTACGATCTATGATATTGCCGATAAGCTGGGCGTCTCCCCATCGACTGTCAGCCGGGCCCTGAAAAATCACACATCCATTGGCAGTGCAACCCGTAAAAAGATTCTTGCTGCGGCTCATGATCTCGGATACCGGGCAAATACTTTTGCCAGCAACCTCCGCCGCCAGCGGACGAACACCCTGGGCATTATGGTTCACGAACTGCGCAGTAGTTTTATTACTTCTGTTCTGTCAGGTATTGAAAACATCGCAGCAGAAACCAATTATGATCTGATTATTACCCACTCCTCCGAAAACGCCGCAAAAGAAGCCGCAAACGCGGAAAACCTTTTTCACAAAAGAGTAGACGGCCTTATCGCTTCGCTGTCATTTGATACAAAAGACCTTAATCATTTCCGCAAATTTTTCGATAAAGGATTGCCTGTCATATTTTTTGACCGTGTATTTGAACAGGGTGAGGGAACAAAAGTAATTATCGACAACTACAGGGCAGGATATAACGCAACCTCCCATCTCATTGAACAGGGGTGCCGCCGCATCGCCCATATAACTTCCTCGCTTAGCCGAAATGTATATTCCGAACGCTTCAGGGGATACAGCGCTGCACTAAGGGAAAACAATATTCCATATGAAGATAATCTCCTTGTAGTGGACAGCCTGTCGGAAGAAGCTGCGGTACGGTCTGCCAATGCCATACTGGCCATCAGTCCGGCTGTTGATGCTGTTTTTATCACCAACGATATGTGTGCTGCTGTCGTCATGCAAGTGATAAAAGAAGCCGGGTTGCGCATCCCTGAAGACATTGCGATCATTGGTTTTAATAACGATATGATCGGTAAAGTCACCAATCCAAAACTAAGTACGATCGATTATCCGGGCTTCCAGATCGGGCAGGTTGCAGCAAGACAGATCATTCACCATCTTCAGGGTATCACAGACATCAACATGACAAATACCATTATCATCAACTCGGAGCTCGTGATCAGAGGCTCTTCCCTCAAAAAACAGACCTGAGCTGATCATTGTGAGGAAGACGCATTGTCGATTCCCTGACCAGCAAGTCAGCATGCAGGATCACCTTGTTGGTCGCCTGCAGGCTCGATTTTCCGGTAAGGTGATTTAACAGGTAGGTGGCGGCCGTTGCCCCTATCTGGTAAGCGGGGTAATTGATAGTCGTAATATTGGGCTGCATCAATCGCGATATGGGGTCGTTGTTAAAGCCTGCAACCGCAATATCACCGGGAATTGATAGTCCCCGTTCCCGGAAAGCCGTTAAACAGGCTGCAGCACTCATATCGTTTGCTGCAAATAGTGCATCCGGCCTCCCGTCCATTTCCAGTATACGATTGGCAATATCCGGAGCCGATAGTTCCGTCAGGTCGCTATGCAACACGAGTTCCTCATCAAATGGAATACCTGCTTCGAGCAATGCCATCTTATAGCCGCTTAGCCGTTCACGGTAAACAAATCGTTTTACATTACCGGTCAGATGAACAATCCTTTTACAGCCCTGCCCGATGAGATGCATCGTGATCGCATGGGCAGCCTGCGCATTATCTATGATGATGCAGGGTTGACTAGAACCTGAAGGAACCTGATCAAAAAAGACCACCGGGATGCCCCGATCGGTCAGGATCCTGAAATCAATATCAGTTTCCTGTTCGGATGACAACGCAGCCATCAAACCATCCACGCGGGAATTGAAAAGCGTCCTGATATTGGCAATCTCCTTTGCCGGAGATTCAAGTGACTGCACAATAATAAGGGAATACCCGGCATCAGAAGCCATTTTTTCCATGGCGGAAATAGCGGTCGACATGAAATTACTATTCAGCCGGGGAACCACTACGCCGATGGTATTAGTGGTTCGTTTTCTCAGGTTGCTGGCAAACCTGTTGGACCGGTAACCCATAGCCTCTGCCGCAGCCCTGATCTTCTTTTTGGTATTGCTGTTGATGGCAGGATTGTCTTTAAGCGCCCTGCTTACCGTGGCAGCTGATAAACCAAGCTTCTCCGCAATATCATAGATGGTAACTTCTCCGCTCATTCCTGCAAGTTGGTGAAATTTGCAGTTCTGCCGCCAAAATCTCTGCAATCGGTTGCATATCTGGATTACTTTCGTAAATTCAGGAGCATGAAGCGATTGCCCAAGGTCATTTTGACTATCCTGTTAACTTTTTCGATTTGGGTGCCTGCTATTGCACAAGGTAATCTTGTCGCTTCCTCGCCTGCTGAAGGCCACTATCCGCTTTTTGACAAAACCCTGCCGGCAGCCATCTGGGCAGACAGTAACGACCATGAAGTCGTCACCACCGCCACTGAACTTCTTAATAATGATCTCAGGTATGTCAGTGGCCGTGAGCCAGTTCTTTCCCGTTCCCTATCTTCGCCACCCCCCGGTCGTTTTGCAGTAATTATCGGTTCTGCCGATAAATCGGCCCTGATAGCCATGCTGATCAGAACAGGCAAACTCAGGCTCGACAGCCTCACTGGTAAATGGGAGGGATATCTCATTTGCACGGTGGACCATCCTGTTCCCGGCCTGGAAAAAGCACTGGTAATAACCGGAAATGATCGCCGCGGAACAGCTTATGGCATTTTCGAACTATCTAAGGCATGCGGAGTTTCTCCCTGGTACTGGTGGGCGGACGTGCCCGTCAAGCGGCAGGACCAGCTATACCTGAACAGCAGATGGTTTAAAGCGGATGCTCCGCGCGTGCGCTACAGGGGAATCTTTCTAAATGATGAAGCACCTGCGCTGGCCAACTGGACGCGCAAAACTTTCGGCGGCTTTAATCACCGGTTGTATGAAAAGGTATTTGAACTTATTCTCCGGCTAAGAGGAAACTATATCTGGCCAGCCATGTGGGGCAATGCATTTTATGCAGATGATCCCGAAAATATACGCGCAGCGGAAAAATTTGCCATGGTAATCGGAACATCGCACCACGAGCCCCTGATGCGCGCACATGATGAATGGCGTCGTTTCGGGAAAGGCGCGTGGAATTATGACAGCAATGCCGCTCGTCTGAAAATGTTCTGGAAAGCTGGCATGGAACGCGCCACCAATGAAAAAATCGTAACCGTAGGCATGCGTGGCGACGGTGATGAACCGATGACGCAGGGAACAGCAATTGCTCTGCTGGAAAGAATTGTTGCAGACCAGCGGGAAATCATATCTGCAGCTACCGGCAAACAGGCGTCAGAAACCCCGCAACTCTGGGCATTGTACAAGGAGGTCCAGGCCTATTACGATAAAGGCATGCGGGTTCCCGATGATATCACACTCTTATTGTGTGACGATAACTGGGGAAACATCCGCAGGCTTCCGCCAGCCGGAACGGCTTCCCGAAAAGGCGGCTATGGCATTTATTATCATTTCGATTACGTAGGTGACCCCAGGAACTATAAATGGCTGAACACCAACAATATCGCCAAGGTGTGGGAACAGATGCATCTCGCGTGGGAATACCAGGCCAGGCAGATCTGGATTGTAAATGTCGGAGATCTGAAGCCAATGGAATATCCCATCCAGTTCTTCCTGGATTACGCCTGGGATCCACCTGCAATTGACGCCGATGACCTGCGTGGTCATGCGCAGCAATGGGCATCATCAATATTTGGCAGGGAACATGGCAAGGATGTTGGAGATCTGCTGTGGCACTATAGCATACTATCTGCACATCCCAAACCGGAACTACTTCATGCAGGCACTTATAGCCTCCTTCATTACAGCGAGGCCGAACGCGTGCTGCAGGCCTGGCGCAATATCCGTAGCCAGGCAAGAACCATCGCACTCCTGTTGCCGAAAGAAACCTCCAGCGCTTACTTTCAACTCGTATTACACCCCATTGAGGCCAGGTGTAATCTCCAGGAGATGTACCACGCGGTTGCGTTGAACCAACTATACGCCGCCACCAACGATCAGCGGGTAAACCAGATGGCAGACAGTGTCAGATGGTACTATCGCGAGGATTCACTCCTTACGCGCAGTTATCACGCGCTGAATGGTGGCAAATGGGATCACTTCATGGATCAGACCCATATCGGATACACCTACTGGCAACAGCCTGAAGCCAACAGTATGCCGCAGGTTTCCATCAATACTACCGGGATTCCTGTCAGCAGACCGGTGATGACTGCATCATCTTTGCCTGCTCCTGATCAATACAGCTTTCTTGCAGCCCGGTTCAACCTGCAGAAAAATGGCAAGCGCGTTCACTGGAAAAAAATAGACGGTATCGGCCGCGAGGGAGCAGCCATGACAACATTCCCCGTTACCATTTCACCAGCTGATGACAGTTGCTGGCTGGAATATAATTTTACGGCCGCACCCGCTGACAGCCTGACAGCAACACTATATTTTTCGCCAACGCTTGATTTCCCGGACCGCGGCGGACTCCGTTATGCCGTTTCAGTTGACGGCGGCCCTGAGCGGCAACTGGTCTTCAATCCACATCCGGTGCCGCAGCAGGAATGGGAGAGATGGGTAGCCGAAAACATTATCCGCAATGAATTTCCACTCGGTAAGATGCGAAAAGGGAAACACACGTTCCGATACCGTCCGCTCGATCCGGGCATCCTCCTGCAAAAGGTGATCATCCACCCCGGCACAGTTCCGCCGAGCCTTATGGGTGCACCGCCTTCGCCACCTCAATAAAAAACAAATCTTAACACATATGATGCGCCATCTCAGCCTGCTTTCTGCCTTCGCATGCCTTTACTTTGCCTGCGGTTCACCTTCTTCCTCTGACAACAAGGAAACTCCGACACAGGATTCGTCCGTAACGGAAACCGCAAAACAGCCACCGCAAAATCCACCGCTTGTTTCTTACATCTTTACCGCCGATCCATCAGCCCATGTATTCAATGGCCGGGTGTATGTTTATCCTTCGCATGATACTGCCACGGGAACGCCAGAAAATGACAATGGAGATCACTTCAACATGATGGACTATCATATCCTGTCTATGGATAGTATCGGAGGAAAAGTAACTGATCACGGCGTTGCACTTTCCATCAACGATGTTCCCTGGGCTGGCCGTCAACTTTGGGCGCCCGATGCCGCCTATGCCAATGGTACCTATTATCTCTATTTTCCAGTTAAAGACAAAAAGGACGTGTTCCGTATCGGTGTCGCCACCAGCACGCAACCACAAGGTCCCTTTAAAGCTGAACAGCAGCCCATTCCAGGCAGCTACAGCATTGATCCCTGTGTGTTTACGGATGAAGACGGCACCAGTTATATGTATTTCGGGGGCATTTGGGGAGGACAGTTACAACGCTGGAACAACAACCACTACGATTCCACTGCGCCGCTCCGCAAACCTGATGAAGCAGCCATACTTCCCCGCTTTGCCAGACTCAGCAAAAACATGAAGCAATTTGACGGACCCGTAAAAGAACTGCAGTTAGTGGACGAAAAGGGGAAACCCTTCCTCGAGAAAAATAATGACAAGCGTTTCTTTGAAGCCGCCTGGATGCATAAATACCAGGGGAAATATTATTTCAGCTATTCCACAGGCGATACGCACAATATCTGCTATGCAACCAGTAACAGTCCGACCGGTCCGTTTACCTATCGCGGAATTATATTGTACCCTGTGGAAGGATGGACCAACCACCATTCCATATTGCCCGTAGGCAATCAGTGGTATATCTTTTACCATGACGTGCAGCAAAGTGGTAAAACGCATCTGAGGAACGTTAAGGTAGCGCCTTTATACTATAATGCAGATGGCTCTATTCAACCGATCCACGCGAAATAGTTTACTATTTTCCGTCCTGCTCCTGTTTGTCGTTTCTTGTTTCGGACAAATCCGGCTGAATGCCCCCTGGGCGGACAGCATGGTGCTGCAGCGCGACAAACCGATCATCATCAGCGGCAGCGGTCGCCCGGGTGAATCCATCGGAATCACCTGGCGCGGCAATTCCTATAAAACAAAAAGTGGTGAAAACGGAAAGTTCAGCCTCACGCTCCCGGCATCTGCCTCAGGAGGTCCTTATACGCTCACCGTAACATCCGGAACTTCCGGACAGGCGTCATTAACTTTTCACGATATCCTTATCGGTGAAGTCTGGATCTGTGCCGGGCAATCCAACATGGTATTGCCCATGGATCGCGTGCGCGAAATGTATCCCGATGAGCTTGAAGGTGCTTCATGGCCTTTGATCAGGTTTTACACTGTGCCCATACAGGCTGGCCTGACTGGTCCGATGCCTGAACTTCCCGCCGCCTCCTGGAAGGTGGTCAATCGTTCCAACATCCCTTCATTATCTGCAACGGCATATTTTTTTTCCAGGACTCTGTTTAAAAAACTGAACATACCCGTCGGCGTTATCATCACGGCAGTGGGCGGTACACCGATCGAAGCCTGGATGCCGGCAACATCGCTCACCGCATTTCCCGATGCGGCAAAACAGATTTCTGACAACCTGGATACCTCAACGCTATTCCAGCAAATCCGGTCAATTCAGGAAAAGACGGCATTGCAGGAACAACAGCGCCGCGCTACTGACAGCGGCCTTTCGGGAAGCCAACCCTGGTTTATGCCTTCCATTGCTGATTCAGGATGGGCATCCATCCAGGTTCCCGGTTTCTGGGAAGATCTGGGCATACCCGCTACGGATGGTGTCATCTGGTTCCGTAAAGACCTGATGCTACCCCAGGAACAGGCTGACCTGCCGGCTAAGCTTTACCTGGGACGCATTGTAGATGCTGATGAAGTGTGGGTGAATGGAACACTTGTTGGAAGTACCGGGTATCAATATCCGCCACGGAGATATACTATCCCCGCAGGACTGCTGCAGTCAGGCACCAACTCAATCTGCGTCAGGATCACTAACCACCAGTTAAAAGGTGGATTTGCACCAGGAAAGTCATATTACCTGCTGGCCGGGAAAGACAGTATAAGGCTGGAAGGAGCCTGGAAGTACAAAATTGCGCTCCGGTTTTCCGCGACTGAACTGATTCCTGATCCGGTCCGTCCGCAATATCAGCCCGCTGCTTTGTACAATGGCTTGATTGCACCGCTGGGGAATTGGCCGGTCCGCGGTTTCCTGTGGTACCAGGGAGAATCCAATGTCGGAAAAGCAGACACCTACCGGAATCTCTTTCCGGCAATGATCACCAGCTGGCGACAACAATGGCATGATTCCCTGTTGCCCTTTGTCTATGTACAACTGCCAAACTACCGGGATGCCTACGCCGCTCCGGAAACGAATGCCTGGGCAGAATTAAGGGCTGCACAGGCAGCTGCTCTTAGCCTGCCGCGAACTGCAATGATAACTACTATTGATGCCGGCGATTCAAATGATCTGCATCCGCTGAACAAATCAACTGTGGGAGAGCGGCTCGCACTGGCCGCGCTGAATATCACCTATGGGAAAAATACAGTTTTCACAGGACCGAGAGCCTCAACTGTCATAGTAGCGGGGAAAAAAATTCGAATTCTATTTGAAAAACTGCACACAGGGCTGGTCTCTGCTGATGGTCTCCCCCCGCGATGCTTTGAGATTGCCGGAAGCGATAAATCATTCCGGCCGGCTATAGCCAGGATAAACGGTAACGAAATCATACTCGAGAAACAGGATAAAGGCGATGTATCCGATATACGATATGTAAGATATGCCTGGTCAGACAACCCACCGGTAAACCTCACCAATAAAGCAGGCTTACCGGCAACGCCATTCTTTCTAAACACCACGAAAAGCAAATGAAAACAAATGCGCTGCTTGCCTGCTTCTGTTGCCTGCTGATCTCTGCTGGTCTGGCTGCTCAGCCGCTTGACTCAGCGTGGAGAAATAAAATGGAAATCATTCAGAAGACATCGGCAGCTGATCACCAGCAAATGCTTTCACAACTCGGTATAACCGGACTGCGCCCCGGTCCATCGGGCGATCCTAAAGCACCCAATGCTGCGAACAGCGATGAATCCAGGGCAACGGCATACGACCACCTTCCCGATCCCCTGCAATTTGTCAATGGTGCCCGGGTCACAAACCAGCATCAATGGCAAAGTCGCCGCAAGGAACTGATACAGCTTTTTGATAAAGAGATTTATGGTGTTATGCCTGACAATACACCTGCTGTCAATTGGAGAATTATAAAAAGCACCGACTCTGTGATAGGCGGCTTACCAGTAATCGTACAGGAGATTACCGGGCATGTAGACAACAGCAGATGTCCCCGGATCGATGTCAATATTGAAATGACGCTCGTGCTGCCGCAAAAATCTGCGCATCCGGTTCCCGTCATCATACACTACGGGTTCAGATTACCGCCAGGTATGCAATTCCCGGAACAACCATCAGGGGAGCCCGCACTGGACTGGAAAGAGCAGTGCATTCGGGCCGGCTATGGCTTTATTGTACTGATTCCGGCGAGTTACCAGGCCGATAACGGAGCCGGGCTGCGATCGGGAATTATCGGATTGATGAATAAGGGTGATTATCGCAAACCTGGGGATTGGGGCACACTCCGGGCATGGGCATGGGGAGCATCGCGTGTTCTCGATTACCTCGAAAAATACCCCGCAGTTGCAGCTGACAAGGTTGCCATTGAGGGATTGTCCCGTTACGGGAAGGCTGCACTGGTAACGATGGCATATGACCGGCGGTTTTCAGCGGGCTTTATTGGCTCATCCGGAGCCGGCGGCGGAAAAATACTCAGGCGGCAATTCGGCGAACAGGTTGAAAACCTTTGTTCGGCTGCAGAATACCATTGGTTTGCGGGCAATTTCATCCGTTATGCCGGCCCATTGACGCCAGCAGATCTTCCAGTGGACGCACATGAACTGGTGGCGCTGGCTGCACCACGTCCGATTTTTATTGGTGTGGGAAATCCGGCGGTGGAAGGCAACTGGATTGATGCCAAAGGGTTATATCTCGCAGCAGTCTATGCGTCTCCGGTATATGACATATTGCATGCAAGGGGTCTTGTTACACCATCACGCGAAAACCTGCCGCCATTGGGGACTTTGCTCGACGATGGCGATATTGCATTCCGTCAGCATTTTGGCGGACATACCAACCTACCGAACTGGTCAGCCTTTCTGGTTTTTGTAAACAAATACTGGGAGAAATCAAAGCATCAGTAGGAATACAACTTCACCCGCTGAATACCCCATTTGCCAACCGGAATCCTGATGTGCCGACCCTGGTGTGTCTGATCACCATTCAGCCTGCGGCCTGGTTTCCATTGACCATTTACAAATTTTCCTTCGTCCGCCTGCAGTATTCCCACTGATGGTGGAAAAGTTATGACAAACCCTGTTCCTGCAAAAATATACTCGTCCTTATCCAACTGAACGATCATCACGCCGCCCTCAGGCCAGTTGGGCAAGGATGCCTCCCGGCTCCAGTTAAGCGTATAATCGTGATTTACCTGCATGGTATTTCCCCCAAAATGCACACTTTGTTTTTTAGTGGCGGTATCCAGCAGAATGCCCTCCACGCGGTCGTTGGGAATGGCAGCCAGCACCGGCACAAGTTGCTCCAGTACCGCATAGCTTTTGCCGATGGATTCGCTGCCAGCGCTATTGGTCGATTCTATCGAAAATGGTGAGAAACCGAGCGCATGATAATGCCCGAATGCATAAAAAGCTTTTGCTCCGTTGTCAGGATGCATCCAGATCTCCGGAATGAACAGGGTATTGTTTCCACGGATATACAGGTCGGAATAATACCGGAACCTTGGATTATAAAAATCCGGGGAAAGCAGATCGATCGCAGGAGCTGCGGCCTTCCAGATATCCATTACTTGTGGCAGGGGGCCTGCACTCGGATACTGACCGGGCAATACATTCCGGTGATTCAGTGCAGCGTTCACAAACATGGGCAAAGGATAAGCCTTTTTTCCTGCAGCGGCAATATCGCCAGCATATTTTGCGTAGTGCCAGGCCTGAAAGATCTCATCCGTATCTAAACCTTTCCCGAAAACTGTTTCCCAGTTCCCAACGGTGCGGAAGCCGGCCGCTGCCCAGCGTTCCCGAAATTCCGGCATCAGCACGTCTTTATTACTGGTCAGATACTTTATCAGCGCAGCAGGTACCTCCCCTTCAAAAGCTTTATCGGCGGCCGGCGATTTTTCCCGCGCAGCTTCCAGCATGCCAATTTCATTTTCCACCTGTATCATCAACACCGAGCGCTGCGAATCATATTGACGGAGATGTTCCATCAGCGCAACAAAGGCCTTCCGGTCTGCATCCCGGTTTGCCGGGGAGAATGCGGAGAGTATTTCCATCGTTGCCCCTTTATCATTTACAGCCCTCGCGAATCGGCGGGTATCCTTCTTTACCCAGCCAGGCGCATAGCAACTCATACTGTTTTTCCATGTGCCAAACCACAGCAGTACCAGTTTCAGATGCTTCCTGTTTGCTGTTTGAAGCAGGCTGTCCACCAATGCGAAATCATACCTGCCCTCTTCCGGCTCCAGCAATTCCCAGTAAACAGGTGCAAGAACAGTATTCAGGTGCATCGTGTCGAACTTCGCCCAGTAAGGCTGCATGTAAGCCATCTCGGAAGCGTTCGAATTACCCAGTTCTCCACCCAAAATCAGAAAGGGCTGACCATTCACCTCCAGTTGCATTCTGCCGGAACGCTGCACCAGCCGGGGAATAGCGGGCTGACCCTGGGCATAGCAGATGGTGGAATAAAATTGAAGGAGAAAAAACAAACCGGAACTTAGCAGTGGCAGTCGTCTCAATATAACCATAAAGCAGCAATTGGAACAAAATACAATAAGTGTATAAGTTACAATTTTCAGTGCGATTACAGGTGACTGTTGATCCAGTTTTTTGTTGCTTCCGTTAGTACAGCTATAGTATCCTGCTTACCTGCCTTGAAGGAATGATCGGCGCCTTCAAGGCGAACCAGTGTGGCCAATGGTAGCGCTGCACACACCGGCTCTATGAGTGACCATTCCGCCAATGTATCTTTACTGCCCTGTAAAAAAAGCATTGGCTTCGTTACTGCTTTGAGATGTGCCGCCCTTTCTGTTGATGGTTTGCCTGCCGGATGCAACGGGAATCCGTAAAAAACGATTCCCTTTACTGCTTCATCAGGATGCTCTGACAGGTACTGAGAAGTCATCCGCCCCCCGAATGATTTTCCCCCGGCGAACAAGGGAAGCTCCGGAAAAGACTTCGCCGCATGTTTTAATGCTGTTGAAATCGTCTGGTGCGCAACTTTGGGAGTATCCGGCCTTCCCTTTCCGTTCTCCGAAAAAGGAAAATTAAACCTTAATGTCGCAATACCTGCTGCTGCCAGTCTTTCCGCAAGCGTTACCATAAAAACGTGGTGCATACCCGCTCCTGCACCGTGCGCCAACACCAGCAAAGAAATAGCGTCCGCCGGAACAAAATATTCTCCGGAAACCTTACCTGCATCCGGAACGGCCAGGATGCTCTTCTTTGTTTTCATACTCCTAAATTAACAATACCGGTTCACCTACTGTAACCGGAAGGTTATGGGTTGAACTTTATAAGATTTGACTGTGCGGCCATTTTGAATTGCCGGCTTCCATTTCCCCGATTTCCGGATAATACGAACAGACTCAGCATCAATTGTGTATTCAACCGATTTCCATATAAACGGTTCCGTAACATTCCCTTCCTTATCAACAATAAATGCTACCCGAACGGTGCCCTGCTTCTCCAGTTGTACAGCGCGTTGAGGATATACCAGGGTTTTTGTCAGATAGTTACTCCAGGCACCTACTCCTCCGGGATATTCCGACTCAATCCCCAAATCAAATTGCAGATCCTCACGTTTTTGATGTTCTCCGGCCTTCTCCGTTTTTACAAGTTGATCATTTTCATAGGTATATACGATGTCATATCGAAAACTGTCCGTTTTAAGACGAGCTGATTCCCCATGTTTTTTTCCCTGGTAAAAACGGGATATAGAATCCAATATACCATTCCCGTCGTAATGATAACAAACGCCGTGCATGATATCCCCATCCTTGTCGCGGGATTGTTCCGAACGAAGAATTGGCCCTTTAAAGTTGTAAAACTCCCACTGGTAACAAGTATCGTTGACCTTATAGGTTCGCAGCATATAAACAGCCTGTTCAATTTCAGCCCCCTTCCAGTTAGCGTCAAAAACATAGAAATTTTCGTCCTTTAATTTCTGTGCATTACCTGAAGTGGCAAGGAATAGCGGGCTGAGGAGGGCAAGGATAAGGTGTCTCATCCCTGCAAAATAGGAATACTCAGCCTTTTTCGAGGCGGAAAGTCAATGGCTGTAATTTAAAAGACTTCACCGGCTCTCCATTCCGCACTGCGGGGGTCCATTTTCCCGATTTTTTGATCATACGTAACGACTCACTGTCAATTCCCAATTCAACTGATCTGACCAGGAAAGGCCCGGTCACGCCACCGGTTTCATCAACGGCGAAAGCAACAATCGCCGTACCCATTGCCCTGAGGTTGATTGATCTTTCAGGATACCTGAGGTTTTGATTTAGAAACCGCTGCCAGGCACCCGCTCCCCCCGGATAGTCGGATTCCTGTTCAAGGGCATTCCCTGCCAGATCAGCTTTGGGCTTGGGCTTAACCAGTTCAATATTCACAAGGCTGTCATTTGAATAAGTATAAATCACATCGTAGGCGAATTTGTCTGGTTTCAGGCGGACGAATTCTCCATGTTTCTTTCCTTGTCTGAAAGTCCCCATGGAATCCAGAAATCCGGCTTCGTTATAATGGTATGACGCTCCATGGAATACTTTCCCTTCACTGTCGGCTGTACGTTCTGACCGGATCATCGGACCTTTGTACTGGTAATATTCCCAAACATAACAGGAATCGCCAAGCTTGTAGGATCGCCTGAGATACTGGGCCTTTTTTTCGGAGGAGCTTCTCCATTTGGAATCAAACACCTCGATCGTTTCATTTTGCTGGGCAATGGCAGAAACACCAGTAATCAGACCAAATAATACCAGGAAAATCTTATGCATGGCAACTTAAGTTCTTGGCCATAAGATACAACGGGGAACGAATTATTGCAAACTGAATTCGCGTTGTGTGTCCGATCGTCCCCCTTGATTAATTGCTCTTCCCCTTCGCGACTATCCAGCTTATCTTTGTTTTCCGGCCCAGGCGTTTTCTGCTGATCCTTACGTGGAGGTTTACTCCGATTTGGCTGCACGTTTTTCATAAATACCTTTTCAGGAATCCGTGCAACAGTAGGGGTGAATGTTCAGCGCTCTTTCTACAGTTTGTAGAAACTATTGCTTCCGGGATCACGATACTCCCGGACATCACGTGAGCAGTGGCCGTAAATTGTTTCTGGCATGCTGATTGAATGAATACATTCAGATTGTTTCCTCAATTGGGGTGGTTTCTTCGGAAATCTGAGAACATACCCAAATCACCTGATCTGGATAATGCCAGCGTAGGAAAAGGAAACTTCGAGGGCTTCGGACTTCCATCCGAAGCCTTTCTTTTTGACCACTATGCAGTAGATTCGGGGTATGCAGGCTTCCAACCGCACGATGGTACTGGTAACGCTGATGATCGGAACTTCAATGGCTGCCATTGACAGCAGCATCGTGAATGTTTCCCTGCCGGTTATTCAGAAACAGTTCGATGTGCTGCTCGATGCAGTTGCGCTTGTTGTAACGGCCTACATGATCACCTACAGTCTTTTCATTCCGCTCACCAGCTGGCTAAAAAACCGCATCGGTTATTACTGGCTGTACATGGGAAGCATTTGTATTTTTACAATCGGATCATTGCTTTGCAGCCTCTCCACAAGCCTGACATTTCTCATCCTGGCGAGAGTACTGCAGGCGGTCGGTGGCGGAGCCATAGCACCTACATCCCTGGCAATTCTGAGTGACAGCTTTCCGAAGGAGGAAAGAGGTAGTGCGATCGGCTGGTGGGGAATCGGTAACGTAATGGGGCCGGCCCTGGGTCCGACGCTGGGTGGCGTTCTTACACAATACCTGGGTTGGGAATCAATATTCTATGTCAATGTTCCCATCGGTATAATTACTTTGTCGATGGCCCGGAAAAACCTTTCATTTCTGAAGACTTATCCCACAACCAGACCGCGTTTCGACACAACAGGTTACCTGTTACTGGCAGGTTTTATCCTACTGCTCCAGGCAACCATCATTCCCTTTGCTTCACGGTTTGGTGTCCTTTCCTGGCAATTCCTGGGATCACTGGCCATCACCGTAACCGCATTCCTGCTATACCTGCGATCAGCAAAAAGGCCCGATCCGCTGATGGATCTCTCCATCTTCCGGATAGCGGGATTTAACCGGTGTTTTACCATAGTCGGAATACGATCCCTGGCGCTGTTCGGGGGCATGTTCTTTCTTCCCTTTTTGTTACAGGGATACCTGGGTTACACCGAAATGGAAAGTGCATTACTCCTTCTGCCCAACGCCTTGATCATGCTCGTTACCCGCCCTGTTTCCGGGAGGTTGGCGGACAGAGGCCTGATCAGGAATATCTCTATCATGGGAATCCTGCTGCTCTCCCTGTCTTTCGTGTTTTTTTCAAGAATCGACCAGGGCACGGCGGTAGCTTTTATTATAACAGCCATGATCATTCGTGGTTTGGGTATCAGTTTCCTGATCGCCCCGGTTTCAACTGCTATGCTTAATGCAGTAACTGCAGAACAGACGCCAACCGCTACCTCGCTGAACACCCTGATGCTTCAGTTGGGGGGGTCAATTGGCATTGCGATCAGTAGTGCCCTCCATACACACCTCCTGGCACATTATCTGGAGCGCGGGCTCGCAACGCGGCTTGCAGAACACTTCTCCCTGATGGATGGTTTCCTGGTGACTGCGGGCATAATTCTCCTGGCGTTGGTACCTGCTTTCAGGCTACCCCAACGTACCCGGAAACGGTTGAAAAGTAAAGAGGTACTCGGATAGATTTTTACCACACCCTGTAGATCTCCCTTGATCCGGTAAGATACATGTCGGTATAACCCTTCATGGCTTCTTCCATTTTTTTCATGGTTTCCGGATCTTTCTGCATGTCTTCCCAGCTTTTTTCGTAGGCGGAAAGGCTGTCATACTGTGAGACCATGATGACCCGGTTAAACTGGCCGGTCATATCGGTCATAACGGTGACCGGTTGATTACCGAGAGCCATGGTTTCCTTGAATCTTTTGGCAAGTTTGGAGGCATTGCCCGGCTTGCAAACGAAAATGTCGTGAACAATAAGCATACAACAAGTTTTGCAATGATCAATAGTGGGGAGACAAAGGTAGTGAGGAATAGGTTTGAGGTTTGGGGTTTGGGGTTTGGAGTTTGGCTAAACTTATCGTGCTGCATAGGTATTCTAAAGAAGTACCAGGGAAGTGCTCCCCGAGTAACATCCGCCTGCCTCACCTGTTAACAAACAGGAGAGTCGCCAGGTGGTAAAAGCTTCTCCTCCATGTCTGAAATTCATGCCCGGTATTGTCCGAAACATAGGAAACCGCGTTAAAGCCTGCTGCTTTCAATTTTGTGGCAGCCTCCTTCACCCGGCCTGGATTCTCCCGGCTACCACAGCTCAGGAAAATCAGATCAGGTTTGACTTTTCCGCTAAGCTCTTCCGGAGTGTACAAACCACCACTCAAGAGTGCAAACTTTGAAAATAAATCAGGTTTCGCCAGTGTTATCATGTGGGTTTCCATGCCCCCCATTGACAAACCTGCCATAGCCCGCCCCAAACGGTTGTTAACGGTTCGGAAATGCGAATCAATATAAGGTATCAACTCCTGTGTAAGTACAGTCTGAAAGGTGTCAATTTTGAACTCCCCGATATGACCCCATTTTATTTCATTGGTCATCCCGTAAGTCATGACTATTATAAAAGGCTGTGCTTTTCCCCCTCCCAGGAGATTGTCCATAATCAGGTTTACACGGCCCTGCTTTGGCCAGGCTGTTTCATTTTCTCCCCATCCGTGCTGCAGGTATAAAACCGGATAACGGGTAGTTGCACTTTTCTCGTAACCAGGCGGCGTATATACGAATGCCTGACGTACAGTGCCTGTTGCCTTCGATGGAAAATAAACCTGCACCAACTGTCCATGCGGAACATCACTCAAGGCGTAAAATTCTTCGTCGTGTGCGGGTATCTCAATCCCACTTTCCCAGCGGGTCGAACCATAATAGTTCAATGCACCAGGATCATTGAATAAAGCGCCGTTAATAGTAAGGTGATAATAATGAAACCCTTCATCCATGGGACCTTCTGTTGTGCCGGTCCAAAAGCCGTCTTCACCTCCTACCAGCCTGGTACCCCCTCTTCCTCCCAAACCCAGGCTCACAATAACACTGTCGGCCTGTGGTGCATGTATGCGAAACCGGGCATAGCCTTGTGAGTTTACTTGCGGGTAAGCCTGACCCGGTTGATTGGTTACAGCGGGTGTGAAGTCTTCGAGAATGGTATTGGATTGCGCCCGACAAATACCAGCTGAAATCACAAGCATTACTACAAGTGCAGAAATTTGATACTTCATTAAAGGTGATGTTTATGTGAAGAATGCGGGTTTTCACCGGGAAAGTCCAGCCTCTCCAGCTTATATTTCACCAACCCTGTATCACCTTCTGTTATCCGGACACAGGTGTCGACAGGCAGATCTTTATAAACCTGGGTTTTACCCGTTACTGGCCAGGTGATCTCTACCTTGTCAATGGTGGCAGCCGACCCAACGCCTATGTGCTGTCTTATTGGATTCGATCCAAAACTCCCACCGGTATTCACTTCCCGGTACACTGACCGCAGGCTGTCTGCTTCTTTGAAGGTCACCTTAATTTTTGCCCCTATGGCAGCTTTATTGGAAACAGTCCCGGTTAACATAAGCGTAAGGCTGTGGTTGCTATTCTGACCGGGATTTAAGTAGAAGGCATTTTCATAGGCATCGCCCGTGTAAGCCCCTCCCATTTTTATATAAATATCTTCATCGCCATCATTGTCCATATCTGCAAAGGAAACGGCATGCCCCTTTTGCAGGTTACCAACACGGGCGGCAGTAGTGATGTCCATAAATTTCTTACCGCCAACATTCTTAAACAACTTGTTAGGTATGGCAGATTTAACTTGCGGATTCCCGGTACCTAAATAGAAATCGAGGTAACCGTCGTTGTCGATATCGCCGAAATTAGCGCCCATTGCAAAAGCTACTTTATTCAGGCCAACTTTCGCAGTTGCTTCTTCAAATGTTCCGTCTTGTTTATTATGGAAGAGAAAAACTTTCCCTGCATTGTTTACCGGCAAATTCATTGCCTCTGCACCGGCATAATACGACAATGACTCGGTAAATTCATATCCGCAAACCAGAATATCGGGCCAGCCATCGTTGTCATAATCCCAGAACCAGGTCGGAAAGGTCCGAATCCTGTTATTGGCAAAGCCGGCTTCTTTGCTGACATCCGTAAATTGTACAGCTCCGTTCTGAGGGGTGTTGTTCTTTAATAAAATCTTGTTTCCATTCAGCGTTGAGATGAAAATGTCCGTTCGTCCGTCGTTGTTGTAGTCACCAGATGTTACCCCTTTTACAAATGCAGTAACCGCACAACCTGCCTTCGCAGCAATCTCAGTAAAGGTTCCATTTCGGTTGTTCCGGTATAATTCGGAAGGATGCACCTTGCCTCCTGGCGATGTTTCATTGCCGATGAATACATCAAGCCAGCCATCATTGTCAAAATCGGCCCAGGTAGCGGTTTGCGTCGGATGAAAGGAAAGCAGACCGCTTTCTTTTGTTACGTCGGTAAATGTTCCGTTGCCATTATTCTTCAGCAACGAATTGGGTGCCTCTCCAAACTCACCCATCCATCCGCCACGTAAGACAAAAATGTCTTTGTGCCCGTCGTTGTTGTAATCTATCTGCATCATGTGTAAACCGCCCGTAAGGTTTTCCAGTCCGGATGAATCCGATCTTTCTGTAAATGTTCCATCGGCGTTATTCCGGTAATAATGCATGCGTTCCGACGGATCCCAGCTGCTGATAACAATATCGAAGTAATCATCACCATCAAAATCTTCTACAATACACCCCCCGGCCATGCATTTATAGTTCAATCCGAGGTTAGCGGCAATATCGGCAAAAGGTTTTACCACGCCGGTCGAATCATCATTGGAAACCGGCAGCAGAAACTGTGGTGGCACCTGCCCTGGCCAGCCGCCAGTGGTCATGTACGCAATATTCAGCAGCCATTTTGCTTCGGGATCACCCGGATTGGCGGCAAGGATACGCTGGAATATTTCGATAGCCTTTTGGGAGCCTGTTTTATCCTGGTGCACACCTGTACCGGAGATTGGAAATATGCAGGATTCGGCACTGTGATTCCGGATACAATTGGTCCTTTCTCCCAGCCGAAGATAAGAAACGGCCAGGTCTTTCATCACCGCCAGCCTTCTGTCCGCATCAATGGGCGATATTTTCTCCAGCAGTTCTTCGAAAATCTTGATAGCTTTCTGTTCTTCCCCCAATTGCAGCAATGCGTTTGCCTTTTTATTGAGGGCAGAATCGATGCGCTCTCTATCGGCTGACGCGTCCAATAAAGAATCGCAGGATTTCACAATGGCTCTGGCGGCAAAAATATTCTTCGGACTGTCGTAATATTTTTCCCAGTTTTTCAGCAGGTCGACCATTTCCTGGTTGGGAACAGGATGGTGTTTGCACGAAAAGGATAGCATCGCGAGCAACAAAAACATGATAAAATGCCGGTTCTGGTTCATGTTGTCCATGGTATAAAACAGCAAAGGCTACGGTGTAGCCTTTGCTGTTTGTAAATCAATCAATCAATCATTATTTCACCAATGGATTGGTAGAAGTTTCGCTGGCCGGAATGGGGAACGCATCCACCTGTCCGGGTTTTGGATCTGGCTTGATAGAAGGATAATAGCCTTTTTTCCGCCAACGCATGATATCAATGTTGCTCAGCTCTTCGCCTGCCAGCTCAACAGTTCTTTCGTGCATTACTGCAGCAATAGCCTGTTCCTTGGAAGCGGCGGCAATAGCCGGCATATTCACACCGGGCCGTGCGCGAACCTCGTTGATGTACTTCGCTGCATTGGCAGGTGAGCCTGTTTCTGCTTCGCACTCGGCCAGCATCAGCAGCACATCAGCATAGCGGATCATGCGCTGGTTGATACCATCAGGGTGAAACCCGTCGTCAGTCCAGTCGAGGATAGAATACTTGCGATAGATTCTTTTTTTCGTTACACCGTTACGGGTACTCGGCTTCACATTCATGCCATCTTCGGTAAGCGCTTTTCCGGGTTCAGTACCGCCCATGGTCATAATCTTATCACCTGACTCATAAATTGTGTATTCGTAGCGCGGATCGCCGGCTTCAAATTCGTTCAGTACCAGGTTGGATGGCACTACGTTTCCCCAGACGATACCATATTCCTGGCTGCGCATGATTGTGGCATTCGCAGTAGCGCCTTCCCCGGTGTATCCCCAATTGAAATTGTTATCGCCCTTGTCTACGAATACAACCTCGAAGATTGACTCCGCATTGAATTCATTGCCTGTGGCCAGGGTAGTGCTTCCCAGTTTAATATCGCCGTCAAAATTATGCAGGAAAGGAACCAGGCTATATTTGCCGTACACATTCATGAGTGCGGCTTTGGCAGCAGCGTAGTCTCCATTCTGCATTTGCACACGTCCCAATAGCGCATAGGCTGCTCCTTTCGTTGCCCTGCCCTGCTGCGACGGGGTTTCAGGCAATTTTGATGCAGCATCAGTCAGGTCGCTTATGATCTGTGCATAGATATCTGCGGCGGGCGATTTGGCCTTGAAGTCAGATGCTGATGCAACCGGCTCAGTGTACATGGGCACATCGCCCCACATTGACACGAGTTCGAAGTAAGCCCAGGCGCGCAGAAATTCAGCTTCGCCAACGACAATATCGCGAAGTTCTACATCGTCGGTGACTCCAGGTCCTTTCGATATAACGAGGTTGGCCCTGTTGATCATTTGGTAAGTGCCGTTCCAAACGCTGGTCATCACTGAGTTGGACGGCGAAGGTGATGGCTCTTTCATCAATTCAGCCCGCGGCGCTTCCAGCTGGTCACCACCGGATGCAGTTTCTGCCCCGCGCATGTCGTGGGTAAAAAACCATTCCCGTCCGACGAGGTTACCTGCGCGCAAACTTGAATAAACAGCATTGACCCCGTTTTGCAACTCGATGGCCGTTTTAAAATAACTTTCAGTGGTAGGGTTGTTTTGATCTGTCACGTCCAGCTTTTTATTACACGCAACAACAACAACAATTCCCAACCCGGTCGCTACTGCCAGTAACTTGATATTTCGATTCATACAATTAGTTTTTAAGTGATTCTGACTTTATTTAAAAACTGGTGCTGATGCCGATCTGGAATCCTTTGGGTTGAGGATAAACGGCATAGTCAATACCATTGGTCAGTGATGAGGCATTCGGGTCTCTCCTTCCTACTTCGGGATCTAATCCGGTGTAGTTCGTTACAGTGAATAGGTTCTGGGCCGATATATATATGTTGAAATTCTTCACTACTCCTTTTGTTGCGGACTGCAGGAAGCGGTCGGGAACATTGTAGTTCAACATAATATTTTTCAGTCGGAAGTATGAACCATCTTCGAGGAAGCGGTCCGACGGACGCGCATTCTGGTTAGGATCAGCAGATATGGCGCGGGGCACGTCAGTATTGGTATTGGTGGGCGTCCATGCATCCAGTACTCTTGTGCCTGCGTTGAAGAAACGAACCATGCCTTCGGTGGTAGTGCGCAGGGCGTTGTAGATCTTATTTCCCTGAACACCCTGGAAGAATAAAGTAAGACCGAATCCTTTATAGTTGGCACCAAGATTCAGAGAGTAGGTAAACTTAGGGATAAAACTACCGAGTACAGTACGGTCGAGGTTATCGATTACACCATCATTGTTGAGGTCTTTGAACTTAATATCACCCGGTGCTGTAGAAGCGGTTTGTTTAGCATGTTTCAAAACCTCGTCGGCAGTTTGGAATATGCCTTCAGTCTGCCAGCCGTAGAACGACTGAACTGCTTCTCCCGCCATTGTATTGGTTACATTGTAGCCTTCGGTCAGGTCAACATCTGACCCGGCTTCAATATTCGGTACCCCGTCAGCCAGTTTCAGCACTTCGTTTTTGATGGTGCTGAAGATGCCGGTGGCATTGTATGAAAAATCGCCCCTTCTCTTACTGTAGCCCACCTGGAACTCAAAACCCGTATTCTTCATACCGGCGGCATTGGTGATAACGGTAGAGGAAAGGTATCCCATACTTGGTGAAAGTGGCACCGCCATGATCAGGTTGTCTGTTTTCCGCTGATAATACTCCGCAGATAGCGTCAATGAGTTATGGAACAAACCAAGATCCAGGCCGATGTTCGTCTGCTCGGTTGTTTCCCATTCCAGGTTGGTATTACCCAGGCGCTGAATCGAAGAAGCAGGACCACTGGTCAAAGCATTGCCAAAAGGATAATATGAACTATTTGCATTTACATATACCTGCCAGGGCGAACTACCCAATACGGCGCCATTCAAACCGGTAATACCCCAACCCGCTCTAAGTTTCAATTCAGATATCGCGTCGATGTTATTCATGAATTCTTCCTGGTCTATGCGCCAGCCCACAGAAGCAGACGGAAACGTCTGCCATTTTTTTCCGGGTGCCCAGTATGAACCTCCATCGCGGCGAAGTGCTGCATTGACTAGGTACTTACCTTTATAATCATATGCCACCCGGCCGATATACGATACGATATTGTAGTCCGCAATCAGGGTTTGAGCGGATATATTGCTGGCATTATTCAGCGTTTTCAAATCATTTGACGGCTGGTTACCGCTGGCGTTTTCATTTTTCACCCGTTGTCCCTGGTATTCATATACCGCAATTGCGTTGACATGATGATTTCCAAAGCTTTTGTCAAAGGTAAATTGCTGGGTATATAATTGCACGGCCGAGAGCGTTCTGTTGTTGGTAACTGTAGCCTGGATGGCGCTGGAACCGGCAACAGTACCACCGTCATTAAATATGGGAGAGAAACGGTAGTCAAGACCGTTTGCATAATCCACACCGAAAGTGGAACGGAACTTCAGCCAACTGGTAAGATTCACTTCGGCGAAAATAGTTCCAAGAACTTTTACCGTTGTCCTGTTACCGGGATTTTTAAGTTCCGCATCTTCGATGGGATTGGTAGGGTCGCCGCCATCCAACACTGAGTTAACACCCCTGTAGCCACCATTGGTGGTAGGATCGTAAACCGGCATATAGGGCATCATCTTGATGACGTTTACCAGGTTAGAACGGGTGCCGGTCTCGTTGTTGTCATAGTTTTGGTCCCCGTAAGCAATATAGATGTTCTCACCGAAGGAGAATGTCTTGCTGATACGGTGATCGGAATTGATCCGGAAATTATAGCGACGGTATGCCACCCCGGGTGCGGTGCCTTGCTGGTCAAAGAAACTACCGGAAGCGTAAAAGCGTGACGCATCATTACCTCCACTCAAACCAATATGCGTTTGCGTCATCGACCCTTGCCTGAAATATTCATCCTGCCAGTCGGTAACATTGTTTCCATAAGTGGTTGATGCACCCGGATAGATCGGTGTATTCACCCAGGCAGGATCAGTTCTTCTTGGTACAAGGCTGCCCCTGTATGCAAGCGCATATTTGTCGAATTGTTCAGGATTGAGAATATCGAGACGATTGTTTACATTTTGAATACCATAATAAGAGTTCAGATCGACCCGGAGTTTGCCCTCTCTTTTGCCCTTTTTAGTGGTTATCATGATCACGCCGTTGGTGGCTCTTGAACCATAGATGGCAGCTGCAGAAGCATCTTTCAGCACGTCAACTGATTCAATGTCTCTCGTGTCGATGGCTGACAGATCGCCTGTCGGAAATCCATCAACCACATACAGGGGATTGGAAGCATAGGAGATGGAACTGATACCCCGGATGGTTACGATGGGTTCAGTACCTGGACTACCATTACCAACTACGTTTACACCAGGTACACGGCCCTGCAGGGCAGACTGTACACTGACAACAGGAATCTCGTTAATGGTCTTACTGTTTAAGGTAGAAATAGCGCCCGTTACAGCGGTTCTTTTCTGGGTGCCATAGCCCACCACAATTACATCTTCCAGGTTCTGGTTGAGCGTAGCCAGAGATACGGACAGATCAGTGTCTTTTCCCAGCACCAGCTCCCTGTTTTCGAAACCCATCGAGCTCAACACGATGGCGGAGCCCGCCTCTGCAGAAATGCTGAACCGGCCATTATTATCGGTGGTTGTACCGCGGGATGTTCCTTTCACCACTACAGAAACGCCGGATATAGGTTTACCGGCTCCGTCTTTTACTGTGCCGGTGTACGTGGGTGACTGGGCCATGATCTGCAGTGGCACAACAATAACCAATAGCAGTACAATTGCTGATTGTTTTTGTATAAATGAAAACAACCCCGTTATCTGATTAAAAATTCTTACAGTCATAACAGATAGTTTTGATATTAATCTTCAATTATTAGCGCTGAACATTTATTTATTGCATAGATAATAAGCTTCAGGGGTACAGGTCAATGCTACGAGTCGTTCGCATAGTATTTCAACGGCATGTAATGGAAGACGGGAAGACCCAAGGCGATTCGGGACGCATCCGAAACCGGCACTGGTGTGTTAGACAAGAGCATTGGCAGCAGTTTTATATGGTGATCAGGCCCGAAACCATTCAGAAAGCAGTTCCAGTTTTCAGGGGCGGTCTATCTCATCGTCTACCTACGCAAAAAAGGAGAATCCCAACAGGACCCCCCTAGAGCGCTTGCAATATTGTCAAACGGAAATGCAGTTATATAAATAGCAACAGGCATCAGTCAATCGTGTCCCGGCTGTTCAATTCCGGGTTCTGACGTCTAAACTAATAAAAAAAATTTACAGTGCAACCGATTGCATTATTTTTCTGAAAAACTTATCCACTTATTTTACATTTTCTATAAAATCCATAATTTACTCTTGTAAAATCGTGATAATCATTGCCAAAACCACCCGTCCCAGCGGGTAACCGATTGCAAAAATGGCCCGGGATAAAGACATTACCATCTACGATATCGCTACCCAGCTTGGCGTTTCCCCTTCAACAGTAAGCAGGGCTTTGAAGAATACCAATGCCGTTGGCAACGCCACCCGTAAAAAGATCCTGGCCACCGCCCGTGAGCTGGGATACCAAACCAATACATTCGCTTCCAACCTCAGAAAACAACGCAGTAATACCCTGGGTGTGATGGTACACGAGCTCCGAAGCAACTTCATCACCTCCGTACTATCAGGTATAGAGAATGTTGCCGCTGAAACCAATTATGACCTGATCATCGCCCACTCTTCAGAAAATGCAAAAAAAGAAAGAGCCAACGCGAATAACCTCTTTCACAAAAGGGTCGACGGCCTGATTGCTTCACTTGCCTCAGATACCAGTAACCTGCATCATTTCAAAAGCTTTGTTGACAAAAGCCTGCCGGTGGTGTTTTTCGACCGGGTATTTGAACAGGATCTCGGGGCCAAAGTCATCATTAATAATTTCAAAGCCGGATACGATGCCACCCAGCACCTTATCAGGCAGGGTTGTGAACGTATTGCACATATTACGTCGAGCCTGAACAGAAATGTATATAGTGAACGTTTACGTGGCTACAAAGCAGCGCTGGCCGACAATGGAATTGCTTTTGATGAACGGATGGTGATTGTCGATGGACTTGCAGAAGAGCATGCAGCCTATTCAGCCAAACGTATCCTGAAATTATCCCCTTTGCCCGATGGCATATTTATTACAAACGACTTCTGCGCCGCGGTGGTGATGCAGGTACTGAAAGATGCCGGCATCCATATTCCGGAGGATATGGCGATTGTCGGCTTCAACAATGATGCTATCAGTAAAGTGATCTCACCCAAACTGACAACCATTGACTATCCAGGATATGAAATGGGCCAAATTGCCGCCAGGCAAATCATAAGCCATCTCAAGGGAACATCCAATATCAATACCACCAACACCATCATTTTACATTCAGAGCTTATTATAAGAGAATCTTCGCTTAAACAGATTTCCTGATGTCAGTTTATACCCGCCTGCTCCTGGTCACCTCCTTCCTGGCGCTTATGACAGCCTGCCGGCAGCATCGGCCGGCAACGCAGTTCCTGCAACTTTCTGCGAATGAGTCAGGGATAAAATTCAACAACCAGATCGACGAAAGCAAGTTTGAGAAAGAAGCACTGAATGAATTCGCCTATATGGGCAGCGGAGTCGGTATTGGCGATTTCAATAAGGACGGCTTAAAAGATATTTTCTTTTGCGGCAACCAGGTAAGCAGCCGGCTTTACCTGAACAGGGGAGCCAACCGGTTTGAAGATATTACAGAGAAAGCCGGGATTACAACTACCAATTGGTGTACTGGTGTAAGCATTGCCGATGTTAATGCAGATGGCTGGGATGATATTTATATCTGCAATTATGGCAAGTCTCTTTCCAAACCCGCCGCCAACCAGCTTTTTATCAACCAGCAAAACGGTAGTTTCAAAGAGGAGGCCGCCATTTATGGGCTCGCTGATACTTCCTTCAGTACCCAGGCTGCATTCCTTGACTATGACCTTGATGGCGATCTGGATATGTACCTGGTTAATTACCGCTTTAACGGCCCGAACGCCAATTCGATTTTTCCCAAAAACGAAAGCGGCCACTCTCCTGCCAATGACAAACTGTACCGCAACGATGGTGCTGCCAATGGTTCCAGACAACCACATTTCACTGATGTAAGTATGGAAGCTGGCATCAGGGAAGACGGTTACGGACTCGGTGTATCGGTAAGCGATTTTAACGGCGACGGATGGCCGGATATATTTGTGGCCAATGATTTTTTATCAAATGACGACTTCTGGATCAACAATGGAAATGGTACTTTCAGCAACAAACTTGATCAAGCCACCCGTCACCAGAGTTATTCGAGTATGGGATCAGATGCAGCCGACATCAATAATGACGGCCTCATCGATTTTGCCACACTTGACATGATGCCGGAAGACAACGAACGAAAAAAACTCACGCACTCTTTCATGAACTACGACCGCTATGAAGCCGAACGCAATAATGGCTATTCGCCCGAGTTCATGCGCAATATGCTGCAACTCAACCAGGGCTATTACCACCATGGCGACACGATCATTCCCTATTTCAGCGAAATAGGCCAACTGGCCGGCATATCTGAAACAGACTGGAGCTGGAGCATTTTATTCGCTGACGTCAACAACGATGGATGGAAAGACATTCACATTACCAATGGGATCGGTCGTGATTTTGTCAATGCTGATTTCATCCAGTTCGGCCAGGAACTCGACAACGAATTTGCCCCGGAAAAGCAACGTGAACTGCTGAATAAAAAACTACGTTCGCTCAACTATATCAACCTGCCCAACTATTGCTACCAGAATAATCATAACCTTGGATTTATTAATGTATCGGAAAGCATGGGGATAAACGAACCGTCATTGTCGACTGGCTGTGCCTACGCCGATCTTGACAACGACGGAGACCTTGACCTCATTGTTAACAATATCAACAGCGAGCCATTTATTTTCCTGAATCAGGTGCGCCAGAATGTACCCGACAGCAGTCATTTTATTTGCTTTCAATTCGAAGGAGCTCCAGGAAACCAGCAGGGCTTAGGTGCCCGTATCACGATATACACTAACGGCAGTCAACAGTTACAGGAGCAATGGCCTGTGCGCGGCTATTGTTCTTCGGTTGACAACCGGTTGCTATTTGGTACGGGTAAAAGCAGGCAAGTCGATTCTCTTCTGGTTACCTGGCCGGGTGGCAAAACGCAAACAATACATGCATTAAAGGCTGATTCGCTCTATACCATTTCAGAGAAAAATGCCGTTTCGCCTGCCGGGTTGCCGGCTATAATCAGCCATACCCTATTAACAAATATCAGCGATAGCGCAGGGCTCACCTATTTCCATACTGATAATTCTTTCAACGACTTTGCCTTTAACCGGCTGATCCCTCAAAAATTTTCACAACAGGGACCCTTTATTGCCACGGGAGATATCCAGGGCGACCAGCTCACTGACATCTTCATTGGCGGCGCCACCCAGTTTCCCGGGGCATTACTGAAGCAGCAACCCAATGGCAGTTTTCAACGTAGTAATCTTCCCGGTTTTAATAAATGGGAAGAAGACATGCAGGCGGTCTTCTTCGACGCAGATAAAGACGGCGACCAGGATTTGCTGGTTACCCGCGGCGATTACCGCTTCGCCGACACCTCGATCCATCTTCGGCCAACGCTTTACCTCAATGACGGAAAAGGAAATTTCCAACCCGATTCCTTCGCAATCCCGTCAGCCGTGCGTTGCATTGCAGGCGCGGTTGCAATTGCTGATTTTGATCGGGATGGGGACAATGATATTTTTATCGGTGGGCGCGTTGCCGGTCGCTATCCCACCTCTCCGCGGAGCTTCCTTTTACAAAACAACAATGGACTGTTCACTGATATAACAGAAAAAATCTGTCCGGAGCTCCAGAGAGCGGGCATGATAACCGGCGCCCAATGGGCGGACCTCAACGGCGACCAGTATCCTGAATTGGTACTTGCTGGCGAATGGATGCCCATACGTTTCTTCAGCAACAAGAAAACTATTATGCGGGAATATACCGATTCTGCTATGCCATCACCCGCTGACGGCATGTGGCGAAGCCTGCTTGCCTCGGATATCGACAACGACGGCGATATTGATTTTGTGGCGGGCAATATGGGACTAAATAACCGGTATAAGATTTCAGCACAATATCCTATGATGCTTTTCGCCAAGGACATCGACAAAAACGGCAGCCTCGACCCAATACCTTTCTACTGGATCAAAACAGAAGATACTGTACGCCGCCTGATTCCTGCCATTAACCGGGATCCGCTGGCTGAACAGGTACCCGCCATCAAAAAGCGGTTTCTCAGTCACCAAAAATATGCAGGCGCCCGATTTGCCGATATATTTCCCGATACCAGTAACCTGATTAGACTGCAATGCAGCCAGGCTGCGTCGGGTTGGTGCGAAAACCTGGGAAATGGGAAATTCAGGTTTCATGCGTTTCCCATCGAAGCACAATTTGCGCCGGTGAATGCCATTGTTTGCGAAGACATCGACGGAGATGGCATAAAAGATCTTATCCTTGCCGGAAATGAATACCAGGGAGAGGTAATGAGCGGTCGGTATGATGCTTCTTATGGCCTTTTATTGAAAGGCGGCCGCGGTGGAAATTTCAAGGCTCTTCCCGCGGGATCATCAGGATTGCGCATAAACGGGGATGTAAAAAGTATGGCAGTCATCCGGAACAAAGCCCGGCAACGAATGCTCCTGGTGGCAGTAAATAACGGAGCATTACAAACTTACCTTTTGCCCCAATAGCATAATCCAAACCGCACCTGGAAGGCAGTACTCTTGATCATATAAAACGTCGAAGCATGACAGTTGGGCAATGACGCCCCCGGATTAAGGAAGACCGGGTAAAATATCGGCGTGTACGGGAAAATCACCCATTGACAATGCCTGAAACTTACAGTTACTTTGTTATCAGATCTGTGAAAGTGGAAGGTGCGTATTCCCCGATACCTAAACCTCCGCATATGAAACAGTTGCTCAGGGCTGTTTTACTCTCTGCCAGCCTTACTACCTGCAACAAGGATGATGATGACAAAAAAACCGAATGCGTGCTCAATGAAGCCGCTGTAATCGGCGTCTACTCCGTCACCAGTGTCTCTTACAAGCTAACCAGCACCTCGACACCAGTCGATCAGCTTCCGGATGCTGAACCTTGTGAAAGAGACAACAGTTACCATTTCAAAAGCAACGGCGTTTTCCAGTTGGTAGAAGATGGCATCCAGGCATTAAAATGATTTTATGAAAACATTCCATCTGCTGCTTCGCGCGGCCGTGATCTTCATGTGCTTCCTGTTCTATTTTCAGCCAACGATATCCGCCCAGGAACAGGACACAGTTTTCAGGAAATTCTACGGTCAGTTCGGGTTGGGCCCGGCCACACCCGGCGGTTACAATACCGTGCTTGGTTTGACCGGTGTGTTCAAAAGCAACTGGACAGCCGGACTCACCTATCAGAATATAAAATACGAACCGAAAAACCTGCCGGCAGATTACAAACCCGCATATGTAGAGACGATGCCTTTTATGACCGAGGAACGAAAGTTATATGCTAACCTGAACTGTATCAGTTTTACCGGGGGAAGAATTTTTGATCTGGGCCGGAAATTCTGGTTTACAACTGAAGCCGGACTTTCCCTGGTCTTTGGCGAAGAATTGACCTTCACGCCACAGCAAGTAACAGGCGGGTTATTCGAAAGTTCATCTAACTATGGTGTTCTGCGCGATAACAAAACGACTGTAGGCGGGGTACTGAAAGCAGATGCAAAATGGGCATTTGCCACCTTTATGGGACTGGGTGCCGGCGTGTTCACACAGTTCAACAGCCTCCAGACTTCAGCAGGCTTCCAGGTCAATCTCTTTTTTGGAAAAGCCTGGCGAAAAAAGAAGTGAATTCTGCGCTCCCGCCTGTGTGGTTGGTTAGCTATCAGGCCTCCACCACAATTTCAACGTCTGCAGAACCCGATACCAGCTAAAATATTGGTTATCGAAATTTTATACATATTACAGATCTTCATTCAAGAGACATAACCGATTTATTATCAATGCTCTGTGGGTTCAGCTAAGGGTCACCTTAGGGTCACCTTAGGGTCAGCTTAGGGTCACCTTAGGGTTAGCTCAGGGTTAGCTCAGGGTTAGCTCAGGGTTAGCTCAGGCCCAACCTTATATCTTCATGGCTTCATCCTTGCTTCCTCTGTTCTTCAATGATACCCGGCTTATTTACCCCTGCAACAACAAGCAACCCGCCATTGCAGGGATGAAGCAAGGATGAAACTGGGTTAAAGCATGTTTAACCGGGAGGTGGAAATATTACTTCGCCAGGCCCTCTAATGGAAAAGTTTTGAGGAGCAGGTTTCCCTGCATTACAACGGTCGCGATCATTGCCCGGATATCTTCCTCGGTTGTCCGGAAATTCACGACACAGGCGCGAAGACAGTACTTATCGTCAATCAGTCCATGCGAAAGAAAAATATTGCCTTCCTGTTGCAACTGATTCAGCAATTTTTCGTTGAACCGGTTTAGCTGTTCCTGTATTTGTGGATCGGCACCAGACACTTCTGTACCAGCGGGAATAAACCTGAAGGTAGTGATGCTCAGGTTTTGTGTAACAGCCTCAAGCGCAGATTCACTATCAGCCAGCTGAAACATGAGACGGGATAACCTGATGTTTTCGGCTATCATAGTACGATAACCATTCAATCCAGCCTGTTGTAACCCTAACCAGACCTTCAGCGCGCGGAAACCCCGCGAATTCTGTAATCCGTATTCATAATAATTAACCGGCTGTTCTTCCCCATTTCCCTCAAAATTGAAATAGGAAGGATGCGAACTGAACGTCTGAACCAGGTGGCGGGGATCCTTCACCAGGGTGCAACCTGCTTCAAGAGCGCTGTACAGCCATTTGTGCGGATCGAGCGCAATTGAATCGGCGGATTCCCGGCCACGGAACATATTTTGCAGTCCAGGAAGACAAGCCGCGGGCATTCCATAAGCACCGTCAATATGATACCATGCACTGTACGTTGCAGCAACCGTACCCAGTGCCGCCAGATCATCTACCGCACCGGTGCTTACATCACCTGCCGACCCGATAATCATCAAAGGGGCAAATCCGTTTTCAACATCCTCCCGGATAGTTGATTCAAGAACGCCGATATCTATCCTGCCATCATTGCCTGTGGAAATCATTTGGAGTGAAGCTTTCCCGGTACCGCAAAGCAGTACGGCTTTTTCAATCCAGATATGCGTACGATGTGAACAATATATTTTCCACTTTTTATTTCCACCCGCCTGATTGTTCTTTACCTGCCAGCCGGTAAGAAATCCGGTTAAATTGGCCATATTCCCTCCACTTACAAGAAGACCACCCCAGGTGGTTGGTAACCCAATGAATTGCGCCAGCCATAGTATGGTTTGCCTTTCGATCTCAGTTGCAACGGGGCTAAGCACCTGCGCACCTACATTGGGATTAACAGCTGCGGCCAGCAAATCCGCCAGTGCCCCGATTGGAGCCGCGGAAGCAGTGATATATCCATAAAATTGCGGATGCCCGTTCAATAAAGAATGTTCCAGAACAAGATCCGCTGCATGTTCCAGCAATTCTCCAGGAGACTTTCCTTCAATGGGAAGGCCCTCCTGACCCAGCAATACCCGTAATTGACTGGGTTGCTCGCCCCGGGTCACGGGCATCTGCCGTATCCGGCCGAGGAAATCAGCAATGCGATCCACGAGGACGTAACCGGCCTGCCGGAATTCAGCAGGGGTCATGTCTATCTTATTCGTTGTCATATAAAATAATAAAACACGAAATTAGCAGAACCCGCATTGTTCCGTTTTGCTGGAAAGTCCAACCCCGTATCCCCGCAGCCCATAATTGTCAACAGAAACTAATGGTAAACTTTTTCGAACGTGTATTGCAAAACCCCAATTTCTACAGGCAGTTCACGTGTAACAACAGCCTGATCACCGCATTCAATTGCCCACTCGACGCGCGGTTGATGAAGACACAGTTCGCTGATCTCTGGACGCAATACAATTGCCTCTTTTATGTGATAGACGGCCGTAAGATCTGGCACACTGCCCAGGGCAGTCATGACCTGCAGAAAAACACCTGTGTTTTTGTTCGGAAAGGCGCATTCATCCTGGAGCAGATGTTTGATGTAGGATTTTGCGTAGTGTTATTTTTTATTCCAGACGAATTCATCTGCGATACCCTTAAAGCCAGGTCCAGGCCACTGGCTGATTATCCTAAGCATTATGATCCACTGATGTTTCTGAACAACAGCGAAACGCTGGCAGCCTTTTTTCATTCGATGTCCTCCTATTTTGCTGAAACCAACGACCCAGACCCTTCCCTGCTGGAACTGAAATTCCGCGAACTCATCCTGACAATTGCAGACAACCCGCGAAATGCACAACTCTTATCCTATTTCTGCTCCCTGTTACATGAGCCCCGCTCTTTATCCCTGCAAAGGGTGATGGAAGACAACTACTGCTTCAACCTCAAACTGGAAGCCTATGCACGCCTTTGCAACCGCAGCCTCTCCGCGTTTAAACGCGACTTTCAACAGGCTTTCGGGCAGGCCCCGGGAAAATGGTTGATGGAAAAACGACTGCTGCATGCCAAAAACCTGTTAAACAACCACGGAAAATCAATCAGTGAGGCAGCTTTCGAAAGTGGGTTTGAAAACAATTCTCATTTCAGCAGGGCATTTAAACAACGCTTCGGTGTCGCGCCATCCGGGGCCAAGGCTATCCGGCAGGACTGAAGTCAATCAAATCTGGACTGTACAGAAAAATCAATGAACTGCTGAGAAATGTGCAGTGCGATGGCTAAGAATAGTTTTACAACTCAAATTTTTCTTAACCATTTAACCTTGTTCACATGCCTACCAAAGAAATCCAGGGCAAACTGTGGAGCGTAGCGCCCACCTACTGGTCCAAACATTTTGAACCGCATTTTCTGCCTTTGTACAAAACTGCCTTCAGGCAGATTCCGTTAACAAATGAAACAGCACTGCTTGACGCGGGTTGCGGTTCCGGGCTGTTTCTTCATCTTGCTTTTAAAGCGGGCGCCAGTGTGATTGGAATCGATGCAGCACCTGGCTTACTGAAACTGGCCCGCGAAAGAAATCCGGGGATCAATATCCTTGAAGAAGATCTTGAATCAATGCCTTTCGCAGCCAATTATTTTGATGTGGTAACCGGTTTTAATTCTTTCCAGTATGCCGGCGACTTTGCCAATGCACTCCGTGAAGCTGTCCGTGTATTGCGTCCCGGCGGCAAACTGGTAATTGGTCTGTGGGATAAACCCGAGGCCAGTGAAGCCACTAATATCCTGAAAGCCATCGGGACCTTACTGCCGCCACCGCCTCCGGGAACTCCGGGACCGTTTGCTTTGTCAGAAGACGGTAAGGTAGAAGCTGTTTTCGAAGAGATTGGCATTCGCCTGGTGAGCCGCACGAAAGTCGCCTGTCCCTTCCTGTATTATTCCCTGGAAGATGCTGTTCAAAGCTTTATGGGTACCGGCCCTGCAGCGCTGGCACTGAACCAGGTCAGCAGGGAAACAGTAGTAACGACGATTGCAAAAGCAATGGAGCCTTATGCCGTGGCAGACGGAATGCATCACCTGCAAAACAGCTTCCTGCTGTTCGTCGCAGAAAAATAGATACTCCTATTTCAACCTGTTCAGCCTTATCCTCGCCCTCCCCGACCGGGAGGGCTTTTTTGCGGCTTTCAGCGCCGGTTGTATTTGCGGATGATCTTCAGGGTTTCCTCCAGCGGAAGCGCCTGCACAGTATGCCCGCCAAACCCCTGCATGTCGGTAGCCATGAACAGGGAATTGATGATCGCTTCTTCTGTTGCTTCGATCGCTGCCATAAACAGGGGAGACATGGCGTCATTGGTAAGAGTCTGCTGGTTTTGCAGACTGCTTTTGCTCTCATGTGGTATGCGCAGTCCAGGTGCCGTGGAAAAAGCGATCACGTAATCGCCGCTTCCATTGGAAGCGATACCGCCTGTGCGGCCAAGCCCCAGGAAGGCCCTTTTTGCCAGGCGTTTCAGATTCCTGGCATCAATCGGGGCATCCGTGGCAACGACCATCATACAGGAACCATCTACATCCTGCAGGATTTCCTGGCTGAAAGAAAATTTCCGGAGTTCTTCCCCCACCGGCACCCCGTCAACCTGCAGGACGCCCCCAAAATTTGTCTGAACCAGTACGCCCACCGTATATCCCCCCAATGAAGCAGGCAGTTTGCGGGATGCCGTTCCGATACCGCCTTTAAATCCGAAGCATACCGTGCCTGTTCCGGCACCGACATTTCCTTCCAGTACCTGTTCCGTACCAGCTGTCCGGATAGCCTGCATCACATCAGCGATTTGTACGTATTGCGCCCGTATATTATTCAGCCATCCATCATTCGTTTCACCCACAAGGGCATTTACGGAAGCTACTTTATCGTTGCCTGCCTGCTGTAATGTATACTGAATGATACCGGTAGCCGCTGAAGGAACATTCAGCGTATTGGTGAGCACGATCGGCGATTCAATATTTCCCAGTTCTTCCACCTGGGTGCTTCCGGCGAGTTTGCCAAATCCGTTACCCACGAAAACTGCACCGGGAACTTTTTCCTGGAATATATTGCCACCATGCGGAAGGATCGCTGTTACACCTGTTCTTACAGAATCACCTTTGATCAGCGTTACCTGGCCGACTTTAACCCCGAACACATCGGTTATGCTGTTCAGTCTACCGGTTGGCAATACGCCAATCACGATACCAAACTGCCGCGGCCGCTGACGTTCCTGCTTTTTGTCGCCAACCTGGCTGAACGCCATGCCAGGTAAAAAGCAAATTATTACTACCCCTGCGAAGAGGGTTGAAGCACAAGCAATTTGAAGACGCATAGTTAAAACGTTATAACAACACCTAATTTAAGGAAGCCGGGTAAAATAACGTGGGGAATGGGAAAATCCCCCATTGACAATGCCTGAAACTTGTTGTTATTTTGATATCAGATCTGTGAAAGAGGAAGGTGAATTTCCCCAGCTACCTAAACCTCCAAATATGAAACAGTTACTAATGGCTGTTTTTCTCTTTTCCAGCCTCGCTTCCTGCAAAAAAGATGACGACGACAAACCTGAATGCACCCTCAATGTCAGCTCCGTATCCGGCACCTACACCATTTCGAGTTATCTCTACAAAGAATCCAGTTCCTCTCCCGAAGTAGACCAGATGCCCGATACAGAACCCTGTGAACGGGATGACACCTTCACCTTTAACAGCAACGGTCAATACCTCTTCGAAGATGCCGGCGTACTATGCGACGGACCGGAATCAGTGGACGGTTCCTGGTCGCTTTCAGGAAACAACCTCATCCTCGATGACGAAACCGTTCCTGTGAAAAAGTTTGACTGCAAACAACTGGTGCTTGAATTTCATGACACCTACGTTACCGGCGACCGCTCTACCTTGACCTTTAACAAGCGTTAGGATCAAACGTAGCATCCGCCTAGAACTTGAAAGTATATCCGGCCCTGACAACCTGGGTTTCGTAATAGTCATCACTGGTATAGCGAAATCCGGTACCCCGGATTTCCTTCCTGATGACCATTGTGTTGAACAGATCTGTTACGTTCACAAATACCTCACCCTTGCCTTTCTGAATGGTTTTCTTTACCCCTGCATCCAGGGAATACCTCGCCAGGATCTTACCCTGGGGAATAATATCGGGTGCCATAAAAGCTAAAAGGGTCTGTGCCTGCCATCCGCCTGTGAAACTGAACTGGTTATTCAGCTTGATGTTACCTGACCATTGTTGCTGCTCTGCTGACTGAAATACAGAAGGCTGCGGATAAAGGTTTTGCACTTCAAAGGCATTGATCTGGTTCCGGTAAATATTGCCGTTAACCTCGAACTTATAAACTTTTGATACTTTCTGCGAAAAAACCGCCTCCAGGCCGGTACTGAAACTGGTACCGGCATTCTGGGATACGGCATAAACCAGCGTACTTCCCGGTACGATACTGGCTATCCTGGTAATGGTTCCCGATGCAAACCGATGGTACAGGGCCACCTGGAATCCACCGCGGTTGCGGTTGTTGCGATATTCCGCTTCAATGTTATTGGTATACTGCGGCCGCAAGGCAGGATTGCCCACCTTGATGATTTCCGCATCATCATACTTGGGAAAAATCCGGATATCCACTTCATTGGGCCGATCGATCCTCCGCGTGTAGGACAATGTTATCCGGTGATCGTCATCCAATTTGTACCCGAACCTGAAATTCGGAAATGGTTGCAGGTAGTGGTATCCGTTACTTTTATAAGTATTATGGTTGGGATCCACATCATAGGAAACCTGTGCATATTCCAGGCGTAACCCCATTTCCAGCTCCCACCGTTGATTTTCATAGTAATAGTTTCCATAGCCGGCAGGTATCACTTCCCTGTACCTGGCCCATCCGCCGGCACTGCTGTCCAGAACAGAATTGACGCCCGGCCTGAAATCCATATCGGTTGGTATTACCCTGTACCGCATCTTAACTCCGGCTTCAAATCTTCCATACCGTAGCGGCTGTACATAATCAAGGTTCACATCAATGATCTTTTCTGTCGACAGCAATTTAAAGGCATCATTACCTGAAGATGAAGGAAGGGTGTTGATATAGTGGTATTGTTCATCTTCCTGGTGAAAGTTAAAATTAGCTCCTGCCCTCAGCACCTGCCCGGCCCGGCTGAACCGGTGCAGAAAATCAACCGATCCGATTGCCGTTGTTTTTATTTCATCCTCGCGGAAAGTCCACATACGCTGGGGCTTCGACGACTCGGTTCCATAAAACGGCTGTTCGCCATTGTCTACAATCTTTTCGCTCCCATACATTCCTGAAATTGTCAGCCGGTCCTGCTTATTGAGATCCCAATCTACACCCACCTTGCTGGTAAAAAAGTTGGTATTCCGGTTTCTTTTCAACTGCGATTTTATCACTGTACCGTCATCGTAAGTTCGTTCTACAAACTCATTCTTATTTAAAGTGTGGGTATAGAGATTATCTGCCTGTAGAAAAAGATTGACATCTCCCTTCCGGTAATTTGCAGAAACAGACGGGTTGATCTTTGGCGTGACCGTATACTGCGGCGTCATACCGGGAAGATTTTCTTTTCTCACCCAGAGCGAACCTGCACCCAACGCGATGCCGGCTCTGCCGTTAAATCCATCCTGTTTTTCCTTTTTCAGGATAATATTGATTATCCCTGCACTACCGTTGGATTCATAGCGGGATGGCGGATTGTTAATAATCTCAATTCTGTCTACAGCCGATGACGGAATGTTATCAAGTCCGGACTGGCTGCCATATCCGGTTAATGCGGAAAGCTTCCCGTCAATCAAAACGGTTACCTTGTCGCTGCCCCTCAACAAAACTTTTCCATCCTGAACGGTGACGCCCGCAGCTGCCTGCAGGTTCTGAAGAACCGAACCGCCTGACTGACTGATATTTCCGGAAACCAGGTATACTTTTTTCTCCCGGACATTCCCCTGGCCACTTCCGCCTGCCGTAACCGTTACATTGTCCAGGGACACAGCCTCCTCATCCAGTTCAATCACAGGAATTGCCAGAAATGCTGAAACGCTTCCCACATACAGGGAAACCGATTTGCGGGTAAATCCAACAGAGGAAATATCTAAAAGATAATTTCCGGGTTTAATACCGGTGAGGGAAAATTTTCCTGATGCATCTGTTATGGTGCCGGCAAGAATGGCTGAATCCTTCGTAGTCGTTACCGTAATATTGACATAGGAAACCGCGGTCTTTTCCCGGTTGCTTCGTACGCTTCCTGAAACAGTTACTGAGGTTGCCTGGGCCAGCACTACTGAAGCAAAAAAGATTAAAACAATTCCACACAATAGCTGTCTTATCATTTTCCACTATTAAATGAAAAACAATATTGCGCCCTGATTTAGAATATTTCCTGAAGGGAGAATTAACCTCACATGAATTCAGCGCTCTTTCATTTTGCCGCTCGCAAATCTTTCACTAGCCGTCTGATAATAGGCTATCGTTTCAGATACCAGTGCCGAATTCTGTTTCTTTACCACTTCCATCGACCTGTCCTTTTCAGACACACGGAATTGTTTAACATTTTTACGGTCATCGATCTGTGTGAAAACATCGCCTTTCAATTCACCCAGTGTCCGGTAATTTCCGATAAATGCTCTTTCTTCTCCCGAATTGACCTGGTTGATGTCCTGACCATACAGGGCGGTATGATAGTTCCAGTGAAGGTAACCGAAAAGTGTAGGCATAATGTCGATCTGGGAGGTCAGCCGGTCAATTCGTTCCGGTGCGTGGGGAAGGTTGAAGAAAATAGCCGGAATATGATGCTTGTCGATATTGATCTCCCATTTGCCAGCACTGTTGGCGCAATGATCGGCAACCACAACAAACACAGTATTCCTGAACCATGGCTTCTTCTGAGCATCTTCAATATATTTCTTCAGGGCAAAGTCGGTATATTTTACTGCAGCATTTCGTTCTCCCTGTGGAAGATCGATTCGTCCGCCAGGGAAAGTATACGGCTTGTGGTTGGAGGTTGTCATGATAAACTGGAAAAAAGGACTACCCTCCACTGCTTCCGAATCGGCATACTTAATCGATTGCCGGTACAGGTCTTCATCGCAAACACCCCATGCGTTTTCAAATGAGACTTCATTCGTTGGAATATTCATCCGCCGGGTAGCAATATGGTCCGACAATGGATTGCCCCTGTCTCTGTCTACAATATCGAAACCCTGGCCACCAAAGAAATTGTTCATGTTGTCAAAATAGCCGTCGCCACCGTAGATGAAATAAGGGTGGTAATGCTTTTGTTTCAGCACGGTCCCAATGGAGAAAACATGCTGATTATCCGGCCGCCTGACAATACTGTTGCCAGGAGTAGGAGGTACAGACAATGTAAGCGCCTCCATACCCCGTACCGTTCTTGTTCCGGTTGCATAGAGATTGGTGAAGAAAACGCTTTTGACCGCCAGGCTGTCGTAAAACGGAGTCAGGTTAGCGGTATTGCCAAATGATTTCAGAAAATCAGCGCTAAAGCTTTCTATTGCTATCAGGACAATATTTGGTCTGATTTCCAATGAATCTGTAGTACCGCGTATGATATTGTCCCACTGTCCCGAAACAAACTGCTGGTTTTTCTGCAAGAGGTTTTCTTTCAGAATATGATAAGCTTCCTTTTCAGCGAGCTTTGGGTAATACACATCATAGTCCAGCTCATTGGCACGGAATGCTGCTATAAAAGAAAACACACCATTTTTCCCCAACTCATTGATCACCCGGTTACCGCTGAAGTCAGCCTGCTTGTTTCTCAGCAGGACAAGCAGGGAAACTCCAAGAATGATCAAAGGCATTGCATATTTCACCCTGGACCCGATGGGCATTGCGTTTGAGTAGGTCGAACGGAATACACCTTTTTTATGAAGCAAAACGAATGTCAGGATCACCAGCGTAATCAAAACCGTGATGATGAGAGGAAGCGGATAGGATTGGTTGATATTCGCGATTACTTCATAGGTGTAAATCAGGTAATCGACTGCAATAAAATTGAACCTGGCCCCAAACTCACTCCAGAAAGGAATTTCCGCCAGCAGGCTGAAGTAAATTATCAGCAGTACAATCGCGAAGTAGGTGCTGGTGATTATCCTGTCTGCGATTGAACCGATCCAGGCCTTCGGAAAAATCAAAAGATAGACACAGTAAAGCAGCAGAAAACAAATGCCTGTTGCCAGGTCAAACAAAAAGCCCATCACAAAAGCCTTCGTCAGGAAGAGGAGGTTGAAGTCAAGATCGCCAACACTCCAGGCCAGGAAGGTGATCCTTACCAGACCTGAAAGCATAATATAAATCGCTAATACAGCAAATAGTGCAGCGAACCTGCCGTTCAATAGTTTTTCAACCGGCCTTAACCAACCAACCCTGGTATTCATAGACTTACTCGTTAAAACGAGTAAAGTACCGACCCAATTTAGAAGAAATTTAGAATTCAGAACGTCACGGTGAACCGATGGAACGCATCTTCAAAACTGTAATGTATTCTCCAGCCGTGGTATTTGCATACCTCCTGCACAATTGACAATCCCAATCCGCTTCCGCCATTGTCGGAAGTAGCTTTTATGAAACGTCCGAACAGGTTATCAGTATTCAGAGGATGCGTCCCGGAGTTGGCTACTTCAAAAAATTGCTTTGTTAAAATTATCTGTATATCACCATTCTCTTTGGAATGCCGGATAGCATTGAGCACGAGGTTCTGGATTAGTACCTCGATCAGCCCACTATTCCCTTTCACCTGCACGTCTTCCTGTACACTGTCGCTTTCAACAATATTCTTTTGCGTGAAGTGTTCACTGAGCAGGTTGATGTTTTGGCGAACCAGCTGGCTGAAATCTACCGTTTCGACGGTTTCAAACTGGCTGTTCTCAATTTTGGCCAGTAACAGAAGATTTTTGTTGATCCGCGAGCTCCTGATCAAAGCGCGGTTCATGTCTTCCGCAATAAGGTATTGTTGTTCGGTGAGGTTTTCACTTTGCATCAACAGATCGAGCTTGCTTTTCAGGATAGCAAGCGGTGTTTGTAGTTCGTGCGAAGCATTTTCTGTGAATTCTTTCTGGCTTTTGTAGACAGTTACCGAATGATCGATCAGTTTGCGCAATGACAGATTCAATTCCTCAAATTCCATGGTGTCGGAACGGTTGAATTCAATATTGGTATTGCTGTTCAGGTTAAACACCTTGAGTTTGTTTAACGTATTGTGGAATGGCTTCCAGACAGTATCTGAAAGTTTCCTCGTGAGATACAGCAGGCCTGCAACGATCAGCAGGAAAAAGAAGATGGTTGTAGCGGCGATCAGGGCAATGGTCTCACGGGTTTCTTCAATATTGGTCTCTACAGTAAAGCGATATGGCTTGCCGTTCAGGTAAATAACAGCAGAAAGACACCTGAAGCGATCAACAATTACCGAATCTGCCGAAGACCTGGCCTTATCGATAGTAAACGTGCTGTCAGTTAATCTGTCTCCGGCTTCCACGGGCCTGATATTTGTTCCCGGCTGGATATCATTCCAGAGTTTTATGCTTTGTTGCAGTTTGTCTTCCGGAAATTTTAACCGGTTAATCTCGAAAGCCGTCTGACCGGCAATGATTTCGTTGTGCTCGTCCAGTTCGTTTCGCCAGATCGCATCCACTACCAGGTAATAAACCGGCACGCTGATCACCAGCACAACCAGTACATAGATCAGGAAAGGTCTTGTGGTTTTATATAGTAAGGGGCGCATCCTGCTCATTTAGTTGCCCTCCCATTTATATCCTGTTCCATAAACAGTTTTCAGGTATGGTTCACACCCCGCATCACTCAGTTTCTTCTTCAGGTTCTTGACATGGGCATACACAAAATCATGATTGTCCAGCATATCTGCAAAGTCGCCGGACAGGTATTCGGCAAGGGTACTCTTGGACAGCACCCTGTTTTTATTTCCGATGAAATAGATCAGGAGATCAAATTCCTTTTTGGTAAGGGTGACTGGCTTGTTTTGAACCATAACAGTCTTCGCCAGCAGATCTACTTCCAGTTCTCCCTGCCTGATAATATTTGAATTGCTGAATTGTTTTCTCCGGATAATTGAAAAAACCCTCGCAGTGAGTTCTGGCAGGTGGAAAGGCTTGGTGAGGTAGTCATCTGCACCGATCTGCAGTCCCAGCACTTTATCTTTCAGGTCATTTTTCGCTGAAATGATGATCACACCGTCCTGCTTGTTTTCTTTCCGGAGCGTTTCCAGGAGCTTCAGGCCATTGCCGTCAGGAAGGGAAATATCCAGCAGGATGCAGTCATAGTCAAACACGGCAATCTTGTCCATCGCTTCACCAAATGTCGGCGCATGCTCACACAGATAGTGCTCTGATGAAAGATATTCATCTATACTTCTGGCCAGATCAGGCTCATCTTCGACTATAAGGACTTTCATACGCCAAAACTAGCAGTTGAATTTCGAAGAAATTTTGAATCAGATCCTTCCCCACTGGTCATACAGGGTTTCTCCCCGCAAGATCTTGGAAATACTTTTCGCAATTCTGTTTACCCGTGTCTCCTCCCGCCTGGCGCCATCAATCCAGACCAGAAAATATTTCTGTTGGGAATGGGTGAACGAACGAAATATTTCCAATGCACCCGGCGCATCTTCCAGACATGCGGCAAAATCCTCCGGCAGACCGATGGGCGCCTCGTCCGGATACAACGCTATCCGGACCGTATCACCTGCTTTTTTGCCAATTGCTTTACGCAGGGAGGCATTTACCGGCAGAAACAGTCCGCCCCCCTGCATCGGCATCAGGCTGCAGCCTGTAACCGTATGCCCATCCACCGTACCACTAACCCTCTTGTACCCGAAAGGCCGATCGCCTTTCGGCAACGGGTCAGGAATAGCGGCGTAAGTCCAGCCGCCCTTTCCCGCCATGCGTCGCAGCAGAAAATCGCCATTGATCACGAAATCAGGCTTTTTTTTCTTTATCGCCATCTGATGGTAAATGTAGGTCAGGGAACGGGTACAATACGATGTTCCAGGTTCCAGCCATAGATCTCGATTGCAAGCTGTTCTCCTTTTACGCTGCCCGCAGGATAGGTCACCCTGATCGTTTTGCTGGTTCCCGGCATCACGGTAATATAATTGTCGTCGAAAAAGGTTGGCAAAATCCGTTGACCAGTAGACTTCCGTACCAATGCCACGCGATTAAAAAATGCAACGGGCGCGTTTTCCGGATTGGTCAGGGTCACATTCAGTGTTTCCTCTGAAGTTGCATTTCCGCCTGGCTGGTGTTCTGCAAGGCGATCCACTTTAACGGTCAGCTTTGATGGCGGAAGGCGGGAAAGCGCATCATATTTTCCATTCCTTCCTGGCAACCAGTAGATATTTTCGTCTAATAAATGTTGACCAGCATCAGAAAGCTGCAGCTTTACCAGGCAACCTTCAGTTTTGTTGAGCTTCTGCAGGAAGCCATCCATACCGAAATAATATTTCGCCGAACTGGCCCCGATCTCATTAAATACCATTGAATACAGAGAGTCTTTTCCAGTTGCAATATCCACTACGCTTACCCGCAGCATCAGGTCGCGGACAGTTGAAAATCCGTTGTTTGCTATCCAAACAGTGCTGTCGGAGGGATTGAACATGATATGCAAAGGCCGGCTGCCTGAACGGAGTCCATATAAACAGGCATTCACATCGAGATAATAGTCATACATCTGACCGCGTAACGCCGTCCAGGGATTCTGGGTTTTCCAGATCATCACACCGGTATACCAATCCCACATACGGGCGGTAAATCCTTCTGCCAGCGCACGATACTGGTCATAGTTGACCAGCTGGGCTTTCATCGCAAAATCCCTGACATCTTTCACCGGGCCATAGCGACTGACCTGGTCGTTATACCCGATGTATTTATGGTAATGCCAAACTGAATCCACCTGATTGTCTTTGCCTCTGCCTTCTACCGGTGGCACCAGGTTCTCAGCAGGAATAAATTTCTTCAGGGAAGCATAGTCGCCCACCCCGACGGAGCCGATTTCGCTGTTATAGGGAAACGTCCGGTGTTGCCAGAAATAGCCGTTTTCCTGTATACCATAAGGCCCATCGCCGTTGCCGCCCAAAGTATTCAACGACATGCTATCGCTGTTGGAATAATCGAAAAGTTGCCTGGTGCCGTCCAGGGCAGGCAGCAATGAATCTTTGAGTGCCGACAGGATATCCGCAGGTGGTGTTATTTCGTTGCCGCCACACCAGAAAGCCAGGCTTGGGTGATTGCGGATCATCCTGATCTGATCACCCATGGCTTCCAGTACGAGCTTATGGTTATCCGGGTAACTCCTGCGCATCCATTGATCATCCGTTTTCATCGGGTCAATCCATCGGCCGTTGCAGTCACCACTGAACCAGAAATCCTGGAAAACCAGCATTCCGTATTTATCACAGGCTTCATAGAACTCCGGTCTTTCGGTCAGCGCTCCGCCCCAGATCCTGATCAGATTCAGGTTCATGTCCCGGTGAAAGCGCACTTCAGCATCGTAGCGTTCCCTGCTGAACCGGAGCATGGCGTCCGAAATGATCCAGTTTCCGCCTTTGATAAAGACTGGCTGTCCGTTTACATAAGCCTGCATGCTGCGGGTATGCGCATTCCATTGGTTGTCAACCTGACGAATGCCAAATTTCAGGGTATCATTGTCTGTTACACCCGATGAGGTGATAAAACTGGTAATGCCAGTGTACAGCTCCGGACTTCCATAACCGTTAGGCCACCAGAGCCGCGGCTGGGCAATGGTCATTTCACCGAGACTATATTCCCGGTCACTGTTGGGGGGTATGGTTACGGATTTTGTGAGCGTTTTCCCGTCCGCTTCAAATTTGAGTGTGCCGTTAATGACCCTGCTGGTCGGATTCTGAAGTGTTGCATGGATACGCACAGTAGCAGGCGCCTGTGGATTGCCGGGATACCGTTTCCCGGGAACAATGGTCACTATGTGGGGATCATGCAACCGGACTCCCCGCGTCTTCTCAATCAACACCTTATCCCAGATGCCGGTGTTTCGGTCGGGGATAGGCTGTATCCAGTCCCAGCCCGCTACATACTGGTGTGTGAGATCTCGGGCGATCCGGCCATCTCCGCCCTGTCCACCGTTCGGATTTCCCACATGATCCGGGGGATGAACCAGCACGGCAAGCCGGTTTTTGCCATCCTTAGCGAGCAATTGCGAAATGTTATAGATTTTCCGCAGAAACATGCCTTTGATCGGCGACGGGTCGAGCCGCTTGCCGTTCAGAAAAATTTCAGCGGAATAATTGATGCCCCTGAACTGCAGCCAAACCTCACCGCCAGGTTCCGCCTTTTCCTTAAAATCCTTCACAAACCAATAGGTATAAGCAGCTGGTCCCGTAAAATAGATGTCAGGGATCTGCTTGTTGTTCATTCCGTAAAATGGATCAGGCACTTTTTTATTATCAAGCAGGGTAGTGAGCACAGTGCCGGGTACCACGGCCGGCATGGCGGCTTCTCCAGGGAGGCCGGGTTTTCCCGGTAAAGAAAGTGTTTCCCCTGAAATGGTTACCGCCGATGCAGGTGCAGCGGTCCATCCGGAATTCAATTCATAACGCTGCTGGGCAGCCAGCGGGAGAAAACCGCTGCAAGTGATCAATAAACTCCACCAATATTTCATAGCTGCAAGTATACGATTTCGTTGTACCTTAAGTGCAGTTGTTTGACTCTGTAGCTCAGTTGGTAGAGCAGCTGACTCTTAATCAGCGGGTCTAGGGTTCGAGTCCCTACAGGGTCACCCGGGTACAGGCTTTGGTATTAATTATCTGAAAACTTCCGGTATGAGAAAGTTTTGCCTGGGCCTGTATGCCTTTCTGCACTATTTCCATTCATCTTCACAGGATACACAATACTGGACCCAGCAGTTCGGAACCAGGTCGGCTCTGCTCGGTGGTTCAATCGTTGGCAGCGTGAACGACAACACTGCCCTCTACTATAATCCGGGCGCACTCGGGTTCATTGATACCGGCTCATTGTCGATCAATGCCAATATTTATGGCATTGAAAATATCCGCATCTTCAATGCTGCCGGGAATAAAGCAGATTTCCGCAGCAGCCAGGTTTCCACGGTTCCGTTATTGTTTGGCGGAATGATCCCCAACCGGAAAAATGCCTGGCGATTCAGTTACGGCCTGATGGCACCTGTCGATTTCAATTTCAAATCTACAGCAAGACTCGATGGCAACTTCGCTATTGTTAATGACAATGAAAGTCCGGGGCAGGAATCCCTGATTGCACAGGCAGACCTCAGCACCCGGGTCACCGAAATGTTAGGCGGCTTTGGTGCCGGCAGACAGCTGAACGAAAACTGGAGCATTGGCATTACCGGTTTCATCGGCGTCCGCTCGCAGGTCTATAGCCGAACCCTCCTTGCCCGTTTTTACCTGAATCCCGGGGAGGAACTGGTAACCGGCAACCTGATCCAGAACCTGAACTATTACCATGTGAGGTTCATTCCCAAGCTGGGAGTAGCCTGGCGCAAGGGTCAGTGGGATCTGGGACTGACCATTACCGCCCCATCCATCGCACTTTTTGGAAAAGGCACCGTTGCTGCTGATGCAACAGGCACCAATATTCTGCCGCCTTCAGGCGATACCCGCATCGATTTTCTTGCCAACGATCGCCAGGAAAAACTAAAAACCACCTTCAAATCACCGTTTTCAGTTTCTGGTGGCGCTGCTTACAGTTTTGGAAGATCCCAGATCAATGGAACGGTTGCCTGGTACGGCAAGGTGGCTATGTATGATATTATCCGTGCGAAGGCCGCCGCTTTTGCGCGTCCTCCGGACGCTTACCCGGAGTTGACGAGTGATGAATTCCTGAGGGTCAGAACTGCTGCGCGGCCGGTGTTCAATTTTGCCTTCGGTTATGAGTACATCCTGAATCCAAAAGTCACACTGGACATCAGTTACAGGAATGATCAGACCTATTTCGACACCGACCTGAACGATATGCGTGGTATCAAACCTGACCTGAGCAGCTGGGATATCCATCATTTCACTGTTGGCGGTACTATACGGAAAAACAGAAGCGAGCTCAGTGTTGGGCTCGCCATCAGTAACGGAAAGGATGGCAACCGCGAACAGAGCGGCAATCTGAGTAAACCCAGTGAAAGCAACCTGTTACAGGGCGAAACTACCATCACCGAGGCTAAATATTCCAGCTTCGGATTTTTATTAGGGTATACTTACAGTTTCCGAAAATTCTGACGCCTTTCAACCATCATGGGTAGAGCAGGTACTTTTTCCGCATGGTCTTGTAGGTTGTAAGTCCCGGCTCCCAGCTCGCTCGGATGTCATTTTCTGAAGCACCGTCAATGATCTGCTGGCGGAACATTTTGGTACCGGCCAGTTTGTCAATATCATTTATTTGTTTGCTTTGGGACCGGTCAAAAAATCTCTCTTTTTCCGGATAGGCTTTATAGAGTTCCATCATCCACTGGATATTGATCTTTCCAGAACGCACCAGCGGCGTAACGTCAAATTGGTACAGATTCAAACCATAACAGGTTTCATTCATATGCAGCGGCGTTTCACTCTTTCCCGGCAGGCTCCGTGGTGTGAAATGAAATGCATATTTGCCCTTCAGCGCCGGACTTCCCAGGATGGTAAAGGAAGAATCGGTTCCCCGGCCCTGGCTCACTATTGTACCTTCAAAAAGACAAATTGAAGGATACAGCATAATACTCTGTTGCGTATTCAGGTTGGGGGATGGCGGAACCGGGAGGGTGTAGGACATTTCATGCCGGTAGTTTTTGAGGGCTATAACTTTCACGTCGCAATGCAGTTGATTGGGCAACCAACCTTCTCCGTTGATCATGTTGGCAAACTCACCGATTGTCATCCCATGAGCGATGGGAATTGGAAACTGCCCGATTCCTGATTTTAATGACATATCGAGAATGGGTCCATCTACCAGGTAACCGTTAGGATTGGGACGGTCCAGCACCAGCATTGGCTTGCCGTTTTCAGCACAGGCTTCCATCACATCCCGCAATACGTTGATGTAGGTATAAAACCTGCAACCAACATCCTGAATGTCGAAAATGACAATGTCTACATCGGCCAGGTCTTCCTTTGTCGGCTTTCGTTTTGCACCATACAAACTCAGCAGTTTCAATCCGGTCTTTGCATCCTGTTCGTCCTTCACTTTGGCGCCGTTACTGGCATTCCCCCGGAAACCATGTTCCGGCCCGAATATCTTCACAATATTGACCTGGAGCTTCAATAAGCTGTCCACCAGGTGTTGCCTGCCAATTATGGTTGTCTGATTGGCCAGTATGGCAACACGCTTTCCTTTCAGCAGAGGCACATACTGTTGCGTTTGTTCTGCACCGGTAACTATCGTGGTTGAATTTCCTTTCTGACCAGACATTACAGAACAACTCAACAACGCGATCAGGCAGGTAGTAATCAGTAGTTTCATAAAATATCAGCAAATGAAGCAGAAAGATACGATGATCAGGGATATACCGAACCCGGCGGCTGGTGGTCGGCTTTGCCGAAGGAACGCATCGAGATGACCTTTGCGCTGTCTGAGCCTGCACGATCACCCCTTGCTGTGAGGGCCTGACTAAGGCCAAGAGCGGACCATCCGTTTCCGGGATTCATCTGCAGGTCTTCGCGGTAAACAGCTGCCGCTTCCGCAAACTTTTTTTGCACCATCAGGTAATGTCCCAGGTATTGTCTTGCCGGCAACAGCCATTCTTTGGGCTCGAGATAGGTCATGGAGTCTTCCGTCGCAACTGCCCGTCTGATCGCTGCCACGGCCGCATTGCGTTTTCCTCCTGCCCAGAGTATTTCCGCTTCCAGGATCCCGGAAGCTACCCTTGCCCCATAGATGGGCAGGTTATTCGTGGGGTCGTCGGTTACATAGAGAATGCTGTCCTGCTGGTACCGGTAACAGGTGTCCAGTAATCCCCGTGCTTTCCGTAATTCACCGGTATGGGCAAATGCCAACCCCTTTGCAAAGGCCTGAAGGATTTTGGCATAAGACCAGTCCGCCTGGACTACTGAGGTATCTGAAATCAGCGCTGCCCACCTGCCGGCGCGCACCTGCGCAAAAGAAGGAAGCATGAAAAGATATTGATCGTAGGTATTGTCATGTGACAGCTGTAAAAGGGTTCGGGTGAACATGGCGGCATCCATCGCCTCCCGGTGCATCGCACCGCTCATAGCGCAATAGCTTTGGACCGCCCAGTAATGGGAAGCATGTTTTACGCGGAAGAATCCCGGGAACAATGAGTCATACATCACCAGGTTCCGATCGGCAAGTTTATTGACCTCAACCCCCTGCGAATAGTCGCCGTTCCTCTCATATTCATGGCTCGACATGTGAACCATATGCGCGATACCCGGGTAAGCCAGCCTGAGTTTGTCCGCTGCCGTCAATGCTACTTCCGGCTGACGCGAAGCTTCTGTTAAATGGATATAATAGTGCAAGCCAGCCGGATGCTCCGGAGACATCTTCATCGCCCGCTCACATACAGCGACAACCGCTTCGGTCCACGATTGGGGCTGACCATCATTTCTCCAGAAATTCCAGGGATGTTCCAGCATCACGGCATCCACATACAAAAACTGTATATCGGCATCATCCGGATAGTCAGCGGACAGTTTTTTCATCGCAGCAGTATATTCGGCAGGGAAGTAAGCTACCGAATCATGGTCAGGTAATTTCTGGTAACGCTGGTTCAACGCCCACACCAGTGCCTTTTCTTTGGGAGCTGCCTGATCCAGCAGGCTGTTCATTTTTTCAAGTACCGGTTTAATGGCGGGTTGAATGCGATAGGAATAAACAAAATTATAACCGGGACCAGCAACCAGCGCCCGGCCCCACCAGGCCATGATCGCAGTTGAATCAAACCTCGCCGCTTCGCGGAAAGAACCCCGCGCTTCAGGGAAATGGTAGCTATAATACATAGTCAGACCCTGGTTAAAATAAAACTGGGTGCTATCGTTTGTAGTTGAAACCGGGTAGTGATGATTTCCGGTACCCGGCAGGGGAATCATGAATTTATTTCCTGCCATCCAGATAAAATCGGGATCCGACGGGCTGCAGGAAATGTTCTGGCGATCTTCAGGAAAAGCAGCGCTATGGCGGCTAACCATATCATTGGGATGAAAATGCCACCAATAAAAAATCCCCATGAGCAGGGGCAGGATTCCGAAAGTGCCTATCAGCTTCATTCCGGTAAATTTTAGTGGTAAACGGGACGTTCCTCACCAACATAGTAAAAATTTTCCGATAAGCCATCATACGTGGGCATTTCTATTGGAAAAGGACAACCCTTTGCCGTGATTTCTGTTATTTTAACATATGAAACATGTGGTCATCATCGGCGGTGGCTTTGCAGGAGTCAACCTTGCCGAAGCACTGGGAAAATCCAGGCAATTTGAAGTCACACTGGTCGATCGCAATAATTATAATTTCTTTCCGCCCCTTCTTTACCAGGTGGCCACCGGATTCCTGGACGTCAGCAATATCAGTTATCCATTCCGTAAACTATTCCGGCAGTATACTAACGTCAACTTTCGGCTGGGAGAATTCCATGAAGTTATTCCGGCTGAAAAGAAAGTAATCCTCAGTACCGGCACACTGACCTACGATTACCTGGTTTTCAGTACAGGCGCGGCTTCGAATTTCTTTGGTATGCAGAATGTTCAGCATCACTCGCTGCCGATGAAAACCATCAATGACGCGATAGAACTGCGCAATCATTTTCTGCAGCATCTCGAAGCTGCTACGCTGACCACTGATCCGGCGGAAAGGGATAAACTCCTCACGATTGTCGTGGCTGGTGGCGGTCCCACAGGAGTGGAACTCGCAGGGATGATGGCTGAGCTCAGAAAAGAGGTGGTGCCGAAAGACTACCCGGAATTGTCAGGAAAAGGATATCCCTCCCACATTATTCTGGTAGATGGCTCGGGTAAAGTGCTGAGTCCGATGAGCGTTGCCTCCCAGCAATACACACACGATAAACTGGTCGAAATGGGCGTTGAGCTGATTCTCGGCGTAACAGTAAAAGACTTTGTGAACGAAACAGTCATCCTGAGCAATGGCCAGAACATCCCTACAAAATCATTGATCTGGGCGGCAGGTGTGACGGCGGTGTTACCGAAAGGCATCGCGCCGGAAGTAGCCGGAAGGGCCAAACGCATGCAGGTAGATGCTTTTAATGTGATCAATGGACAGACAGATATTTACGCCATTGGCGACACCTGTATCCAGACCTCGGATCCCGCTTTCCCCCAGGGCCACCCGCAATTGGCACAGGTTGCTATCCAACAGGGAAAACTGCTTGCCAAAAACCTCGCCGCCCGCGAAAAAGGACAACCACAGCAACCCTTTATTTATACCGACAAGGGCAGCCTCGCCATTATCGGACGAAACAAAGCAGTAGCAGACCTGAACCATCCCACCTTCCACCTGAAAGGTTTCATTGCCTGGTTCATCTGGATCTTTGTTCACCTGGCCGGGCTCATCAACTACCGCAACCGGCTCAAAACACTGTTCAACTGGATGCTTGCCTACTTCCGGCGTGACCAGTCGCTTCGCATGATCATCAGGCCAAAAGGAGAAGACGGCAAGCTGGAATGATTTCCTATTTTCAGCAAAATTTACCACATGAAGCGATGGCTCGGATTGCTGCTCATTGGCGCAGTAACTACCCTCCAGGCACAAACGAAAATAACGGTCATCAAAGCCGGACACCTGATTGATACGGAATCCGGCAAAGTACTGGATAACCAGGTCATCCTGATCGAGAACGACACGATCCGGTCAGTCGGTCCAAATCTGGCAATCCCCCGAAACGCTACCATCATTGACCTTTCCAAAGCGACGGTTTTGCCAGGACTGGTTGACTGTCATACGCATATTACCGGCCAGCCTGGTGGGGACTATTATGCAGACATATTCCGGAAAACGCCGGTAGATTTCGCTGTTACTGCGCATGTTTATGCAAAACGCACTCTCGAAGCGGGTTTCACCACCATTCGGGATGTAGGCGCACCGGCCTTTGTGGATGTTGCCCTGAGGAACGCGATCAACAATGGCGAGGTGGCTGGTCCGCGGATGGTCTGTGCAACACTTTTTATCGGTTCCACTGGCAGTCATGGAGACCTCAACGGTTTCTCTCCTTTCCTGGAATTCCATTATCCTGAGCAAATGTCCGGCGTTGCCAATGGCATTGAAGGCGTGCGGAAGCAGGTAAGGTATAACGTCAAATACGGAGCCGATGTGATCAAGTTTGGTGCAAGTGCAGGCGTGCTGACGGAGGAAGAAAGCGTGGGTGCACCACAATACACCCAGGAAGAAATGAACGCTATCGTAGATGAAGCCAGGACATGGGGCAGGAAAACCTGCGCCCACGCACATGGTGCTGAAGCCATTAAAATGGCAGTGAAGGCTGGCGTTGCTTCTGTTGAGCATGGCAGCTTCCTTGATGACGAAGGGATTGAACTCATGAAAACAAAGGGAACTTTCCTTGTAGCGGATATTTACAACGACGACTATATCATGAGTGAATATGCAAAACTCGGCTACCCGCAAAAGATTATTGAAAAGGAAAGGCTGGTGGGTCGCACGCAAAGGGAAAATTTTGCCAAAGCGGTGAAAGCCGGAGTAAAAATTGCCTATGGTACCGATGCCGGCGTTTACCCGCATGGCTGGAATGGTAAGCAATTCTTTTACATGGTGAAATATGGGCTGAGTCCGATGCAGGCTATTCAGTCCGCAACATCCAATGCGGCGGAACTCCTGGGCTGGCAGGAGCGGATAGGATCGATCAGTGCCGGTAAACTGGCGGATATCATTGCCGTTTCTGCTGATCCACTGAAAGACATCCGGGTGTTGGAAAAAATACAGTTTGTAATGAAGGGTGGTCTTGTGATCAAAAACGAAACAGTACAATAACCACATATAGCATATCAAAAGGCCGGAGACATATATTGCTTCCGGCCTTTGAGGTCTTCTTTGCCTGCTAAAGCCTGAGCCTGACACCCGCCTGAACAAAAATTGAACGGGATTTTCCTACATCAACATCATCCAGGTCACTGGAGACGTCAGTAAGCGACCACTCATAAGCCCCTTCAATGAACAGGATGGAAAAATCAAGTCCAACGCCTGCCTGAAGGCCCCATTGGGCTTTTTTGAAATCATCTATGTCGAAATCTTTTACATTGGTAAGGATAAAACTGGATACACCACCGAATGCCCGGAGGCCAAAACCACCACTTGAATCACCCAACAACTTTACACCAATATTAACCGGGATACGGATACCACCAACCTCGAAGTCAATATCCTCCCCCGTTGAGCCTTCATTTACATATTTTGTGCTCTTCATCACATAAAAAATCCCAGGCTCTATATACCATTTATTGCCAAACGCAATAGATCCTCCTATCTGATAACCAACTTTTGATTCATACTTCCCCGTACTGGCGTCTTTGGAGAAATCAGTGAAATTAATGCCTACTGCAGGCTTAATGACCATTTGTGCCCGACTCACAGTAACTAAGCAGGCAAAGGCCAACGCAAAGGTTACAATGTTCTTCATAATAATAGTTTAATGGTTCCTGCAAAAATATTGCAGAAATACCATCAATCCTTCGCATGCCGTATAACTAATGCCTTGAAAGCGAGGCTGGGCGCTATTTCCCGGAGCCCTTGTCCGCGAATGATTTGTCTTTCAATGCATCAGAAGCGATGTTTAAACGCCGTATAAAAGTGTATCGCCGACTATTTTTTTGTAGCGTTAAAAGCTGAATCCGAGACCCAGCAGTACTTGTAGAACTGCCATTTCATATTTCTGTTCGGGCTCTCCACTTTTTCGTTTGGGGTACGCGTTATAGTAGTTGATGTTGCCCAGTATGTCAATATTGTATGCCACCCGGTAACTAATTCCAAAAGCGACGTCCCAGGCAAAAGCTGCGGGCATTTTGGTTTCTGCATAATTTACCGGGGTCCTGGTTCCGTATTGGTCTACCGCTGTAAAAGAAACCGCCGGTCGGATGGAACGGTCGATACCAATGGCCATGGTCGCTTCATATGCAAGCCTTGACCCTTCATAAAACGGCGCATGATAGGTCACACCACCCAAACCCTGGTAAGAACGCCATTTATCTGTCTTAATATCTACCGCAACTGATGCATCCTGAATATTGGGATCGTTCAATGTCTCGGTCACAGCGTCCTCGTCCTGCTGGTGATAGCTATAACCTCCCTGGATAAACAGCTTCCAATTACCATCCAGCCATGCGCCGACTTTAAGGTTGCCCTGCAACCCCGGCAGCGCGCCTCCCGATAACTTGCCCTCATCATAGTCACTTAATGCAATATTGTCTTTCACCTTGAAATTGCCAATCGGAAAAGATGGGCCGGTAGACAGTTCAACATAAAAACGTGGTGGATGCGTGGTCTGCTGTGCAGAAAGGGAAAGTTGAGAAAAAACAGCGATTACCAGAAGGGGGAAAAACCGTTTCATAGCTGTTAACATTTGTCACGGCAATTATACGTTATTTTAGTCATGTGGAAACCATTCTTCATACATACGGTCTTGATAATTACGTTAAGAATATCTATTTCTTCGAGGAAAAAGTAACAGACAGCCATACGGTACTGCCTTTTTATGCCGATGGTTGCCCGGGCATCATTTATCAGACAGGTGGCCTTAACGCCATAAGGCTGCCGGACAAAAAAACACTGTCCACTCTATTTGTGTATGGACAAACCATCCACCCCATTGAACTCTCTTTTGTGGGAGCTTATCAAATGCTTGTGTTCCAGTTGTATCCTTTCGCGGCGAGGACTTTCTTCGGCATCCATCCAAAAACGCTTAATGATGACTGTTACGACCTGGCTGCTACCGGGCCGGCAGTTGTGGAACTGCTGGCTGCTCTGAAAGCTTCCGGGAACAGTGATGACTATCCGGTGCTCATGGCGACCTTCCTTGCCGCCCGGCTAAAGACAACATCCACCAGCCCGCAGGAACAGATCAGGCTTGCCCTTCACCTGCTCCTGGAAAGTGGCGGACAGCTTTCTGTCAGCGAGCTTTGCTATAAACTCCACCTTACCGAGCGCACCGTCCAGCGGCTTTTTGAGGACCAGATCGGAATCTCCCCCAAACAGTTCGCACAGATCGTGCAGTTTGACCTATCCTTTCAACAGGTTATAGCTTCCCCTGCACCCCGGCTGACCGACATTGTATTTGAAAACGGCTATGCGGATCAGTCACATTTTATCCGCAGATTCAGGAAATATACCGGCCATATTCCCTCCCGGCTAATGAGAAAAACTGACAACTAGGATTGTCGGGTTTGTTCAATTTCGCCCGTGACAGCAACGATAGCTTTGTGTCTTCAACTCATCATCATGAAACACAACATTCTGTTAGCCGGTGGAAGCGGAAAGACCGGCCAAAGGGTAAGTCAACGATTACAGGAAAATGGAATTCCCCATCGCATTGGTTCCAGGAAAAGTAATCCTTCCTTCGATTGGTATGATCCCGCCACATGGCCCGAAGCATTACAAGACATTTCGCAGGTGTACATCTGTTTTCAACCTGACCTTGCCGTTCCCGGAGCTTCGGAGATCATCGCGGAATTCGCCAGGCAAATGAAAGCAGCGGGTGTAGAGCACGCGGTTTTATTATCCGGAAGGGGCGAAAAGGAAGCCGAAAACTGTGAGGAAGTACTGCAGGCTTCCGGAATCGACTGGACGATCCTGCGCGCCAGTTGGTTTATGCAGAATTTCAGCGAAGGTTTTCTCGCTGGCTCCCTTGCTTCAGGTATACTCGAGCTTCCGGAAGGGCTGGCACGCGAACCTTTTGTTGACGCAGAGGATCTCGCGGACGCCGTTGTCGAAGTGCTGCTTCATAAAACCCACCATCTGAAGACCTGGTCCCTTACTGGTCCGGAACTGCTTCATTTCAGGGATGCAACGGCAATCATCACCAATATAACCAGGCAGCCAATCCGTTATCATGATATTTCCATGGAAGCTTTCCGTGGACAATTAGAAGCAGCCGGACTTCCGGAGGATTACATTCAACTGATCAGCTATCTTTTTTCAGAGGTGCTTGATGGCCGCAATGAAAGCGTCACGCAGGATATTCAGAAACTGACGGGCCATCCACCCCGGAGTTTTGAAAGCTTTGTCAGGAATTCACTGCTCCCGGTTACAACTTGAAGAAAATTTTACGCCGGTAAAGGAACAGGCAAAGTAACCACTCAAGTGCCACAATGGCCACTGCCGCAATCACCACTTTGAAGTCTTCTCCCGCATTAAACCAATCCAGTACGCCGTTGGTTATTGCCGTTATGTAACCGTTGAACCATCCATGACCAACGATCTCAAAGAAGAGGTAAATGAAAATGGCGTTCATCCCGAACACATTCACGATCAGTAATCCCTTGCGGTGCTGCAACAGGTCGACCCACCAATAGGAGATTGCCAGGAACCACAGGCACCAGCCGAGGGAAGCCAGGGTAAAAGAACTGGTAGCAATACGTTTAATGATGGGGGTAATACCAGCCAGGTCAAGCCCGTAACCAAGTATCATAACAGCCGCACCCCACATAAACAGTTGCTGCAACAATTTGCGGGAACTTTGGGCATTGCCAGTCATGTGCTGCTGCAGGAGCTTACCGGCCAGCGCCCCGCCGATCGTATGAACGGCGGTCGGAATGCAATTAATGGCCACCCATCCGCCGCTGTTGATCTTGTTCATCAGAAGCAGGTCAATATAGTTGCCGAAATTATGCTGATCCGTAAACGGCTGATCGAATCCGGGTACATGGGTAAACCGGTAAAGGCATTCCGTCAGCAGGAGGAGTCCGGCACAAACGCTGATCTGGGCCGTTACGGACCAGCGAAAGATCAGGAAAGCGATCAATGTGGTAAACGACAACTGGGTCAGGACGTCCCAGAGCTCAAACGATAATCCTTCCGGCCGTACCGCATAATCCAGTACGCCCCAGAAAAAAAGCCAGCCGGATCTTTTCAAGGCTTTTCTGAAAGTAGCCGTCCAGGAAACACCTGCCTCCCATTGCTTCTTTAATGAAAAGGCCATGGCTGTGCCTGCCATGAACATAAATGCCGGCTGCACCAGGTCCCACAAGCGGAGTCCGTTCCAGGGATGATGCACAAACTGCCGCGCCAGGTAATTCGTTATATGGCCTTCAGTCTGGTGGTCCAGCCATTCATAAATGCCTGTTGCATCAAATGCCAGCAATAACATGATCAGTCCCCTGAGAAAATCAAGGGATGCAAGTCGCTGATAGACGTTCAGATTAACGGCCATGGATCTGATTGAGCAGTAGGTAACGATTTCTTGTTGTTTCTGTTTCAAGACGGGTCCGAACATCGATGATCATTACCGGTGCAGGTTGCCTGGCTACAACCGGTTTCCATAAGGGCAATGCAATGCCATTGGGATTGCCGGTCTTAACAAAATTGGCAAAATATTCCTGGAGGATGAGCGAAACGGTATAATCCTCCGGCTGCCAGTCAAATACCCGGTTAGATGGGAGATTGCCAAGAGCATATTCAATTTCGGCAGAATGTGAGGCACCTTTCCCGGCCGGCTCTTTTCCGTCTCTTGTTGCCGGGCGCGGCCTGTCGTACCGGTACCGGTAAACCGGCTGAATACTATAGGAGGCATGCATATCTATCCATTTCCAGGTGCCGAAAGAAATGAACCGGTCACCAGCCAGGTCACGGGCCGCTTCAGCTACGCCTGAGTCTGTCGGCGGTGCATAAACTTCCATCACTTTTCCGGCCAGGTTGCCATATAATCTGCCTACCGCTTTCTCAAAATTGGCGCGGGTCGGCGCAGCATTTCCAAGCACTGCAGCGCTGCCGGATTCTTCTGAATTCCACCCGGCCAGCAAGGGCACATTCGCCTGTTTTCCTGATGCAAATATTTTATCCGCCGGTTCCGGCAGGAAATAACCGTCAACAGCTATACCAAACCACTCCCATTGGTGGGCCCGTGCAGCTTCCATAACAGCATTGGCATCCATCTGCCGGAGTGCAGCGAGGTCCTTGGCTTTGACACTGGTCATAAATTGTTTTCCCTGCTCTTCCCTGGCCGCCAGAGGCATCGCTTCAAGGCTGCCCATTACTGCACCGCTTTCTCCGATGGCACCTGCAAAAAGGTTCCGGGAAACCGGGGACGCCATCTGTGCACTGACTGAAATAGATCCTGCAGATTCGCCGGCAATCGTAACTCTTCCGGGGTCACCGCCAAAAGCACTGATATTGTCTTTTACCCATCGTAAAGCTGCTGCCTGATCAAGCAACCCATAATTTCCTGAGGCATGCAGGGGAGATGTTTTGGTCAATTCGGGCAAACACAGGAAACCGAATACGCCCAGCCGATAGTTCACCGTCAGGGTGACGATTCCCCTTCTGGCCATGGCTGCACCGTCATAACGGAACTCAGAACCGTCTCCGGCCACCAATCCACCGCCATAGAAATAAACCAGCACCGGCAATTTCTCGTCAGGTTTTGCAGCCGGCGACCAGACGTTCAGGTAGAGGCAATCTTCACTCATGCCGTTGGAACGAAACATCATATCACCAAAGATCGGCGGCTGCATGGCACGGGGTCCGAATGCCAGTGCCTTTCTGATGCCTGACCATGGTTGCACTGGTTGCGGCTCCCGCCAGCGTAACTGCCCTACAGGTGGCGCAGCAAAGGGTATTCCTTTAAAAACCCGGAGCCCTGATTCGTAGGTGCCCTCCACTAAACCTGACCTGGTTTTCACAACCAGTCCGGTGTCAGCAACCGGTGTTGCAGCAATCAGGTTGGACCCGGATAAGGTTATGCCGCAGCATAAAAAGATAAGCCGGAAACGAATTTTCATGTTTCCAAATCTAATGTATTCAACGATACTTCGGCTCAGCTGCATCCCACCTCAACCGGGTTGTATACATATCGTTGTTTATATCCTGCGGATCAAAAAACAAACCAGATGCAACACCCGTTCCGGTTTGCAGCGGCATTTCTCCACCCAGTATAGACGCGTCCTTCCCTCTTTTGGAAAACCGAAGCGGAATAATTGATTCATGAAATCCCATGATCTCAATGTTGTCCTTTACCTCCATGTCGGATCCACCCGAATGGCAATCTTTGAAAATACGCCTGGTTACCAGGATATCTTCCGAAACAAATGCAAGTTTAAGATCGATGCCGTTTGATTTATAAACGACCCAACCTCGCAGGCCTTCCCCTTCTGAATTTTTGCGGCGAGGCTCCAGGTACTCCGGTATCCGGCTCCATTTGACGGTATAATCACCACAGGCGTCTACGGTAACATGGCTGGTATAGCTGCCATCAGGCATGGCAATGATTCCTTTACTCCTGTCATTCAGGTCTGTTTCCTCCAGCATTGGCTGCTGTCCTATCTTGAACCAACCATCCGCATCAGCGCGAAACCTCAGGTAAAGCGCTACTTTTTTAGTCAGACTTCCACCCGGGCTTTCCACTTTGTCGTAGTGCATGTTTACAATCCATTCATTGAGTACTTTGCTGTCACTGCCGGATGTCGATTCAACCACAACCGGGCCGGAAGCTGATGTGCCGACGGAAGGTATATCGCAAAGGATCATACCTGCTGTCCAGAACACAACATTCAGGGCCTCGTTATTAACCTTCACGGAGCGTTTTGCAACACCCGGATCATCGCCGAAACTGCCGTAGATCCATAACCGCCCGGGATAGGTTGCCTGAGGGTGATTCATTTCCGTTTCATCTACCTGCATATAGTCGATATGAAACTCGGTGCGGATAGTAATATTGGACACCAGCATCAATTGCGCTTTCCGCTTCATTTTTACTTCAACACTTATGGCTTCAGGGTTTATTCTAGGAGCCTGGTTGGGAGCAGTATAGTGCCTTCTGCCACCTTCACCTTCAAGTATGCCATCCCCGGAATAATCCCATGCTCCCAGGAACCGGCTTTTAACAGGGGCGGGCTCGTTTACGGGGGTTTGTCCCGGTATGATGATTTCGGGATAATCTTCCGGAAGTGTACACATAACCCGAAGGTCAAGCTGGCCGCCGGGATCGATGGTAGCCTCCCAGGGATCGATATATACAAAGGGAAAGAAACCCCAGTCGCTGAAATGTGTGGTATTAACTGACAGCGTATGCAGCTCCCTGTCTAATTCCGGCTCACCCGCAAGCAGCCAGGACCCCGAACTGTCCTGGTAAGCGATACCCAGAAGGTCAGGCACGGTGTTTCTGATGGCTGCCGTGTCGTAATGAAAAGTAACTCTTGCCGGCTGCTGAAATTGGATATCATGTGGTTCAAGCCGGTAGGCTTTGCCATATCCGGAGGGCAGTTGATTGGACACGGGCTGTATAGAGATCGTTCTTTCTTCAGCGAGCGCTCCTGCGGGGATTTCCAGTCGAATGCGTCCATCTGCAGTGCTGATTGTGCCACCGGCGGTTCCGATGGATTTCGTTACTGATGGTCCATCCGGCTGGCCTGGCAACGTAATGAGCGGGGTATTGCTAACAGGTTCCGGTTGATCAGTTTTGGAACAGGAAAAGAGAATAGTGAACAGCATTACGCTGAACCACCGGTTGATTCGTTTCATAAATAAGGTTGTTGTTAGTTCAATGACGACGCAATACTAACAATGGGAGATAACCTTATAAACCAAAGCCGTAACGAATTGTGCAATAAGTGGAATGAACAGGAATTGATCAGCTGATCCTCACGCTTCCTCCAGCACGTGCAGCTGCATAAATTGCCTCTACGACCCGGATATCCCGGAGTCCTTCCTCCCCCGGCACGAGCATCGGTTTGCTTTGCATGATGGCAAGGGCATCATCATCCATCTGGTTTGCCTGTTGCCAGGGCACCGCATAAGGATGGTTGATCCTGCCGAGCGGGCTTTCACCCTGCACACCTGCATATCCGGAGTAAGGGTCCATATGGATCTTTCCCTGTGCGCAGGTAATATCCAGAAAATTGATGTTTTCTCCGAAGCTGGTTTTAATGTCCGCGATCACACCTCCCGGAAACTCCAGTGTAGCCACTACCGTTTCGTCCAACCCGTCTTTGTAGATCTCCGGTCGTGTGGTGGAAGTGACAGCTTTAACTATGAATTCAGGTTCCTTACCTGTACCCAGCCTTGCCCCCTGGATGGCGTATACGCCCATATCAAGCAGCACGCCTCCTCCCATTTCTCTTTTTTGCTTCCAGTGATCAATGCGGTTGTCACGATATCCTGCTGCGCAATTGACCTGCTTTACGGCGCCAAGTTTTTTGTCATGGATGATACCCCGCCATTCCTGCGTATTGGGTTCATGCTGAAGGCGATAGCCAATAGCAAGCGAGCGTTTAGCCGAACGGCAGGCATCAATCATATGCTGACAGGCACTGACGGTCATGGCCATCGGCTTTTCGCACCACACATGTTTACCGGCGGCAGCAGCCCGCACAACATATTCTTCATGCATTGAAGGCGGTAGTACCACATACACTACATCGATATTTTTGTTATTGGCAATACTGTCGAAATTATTGTAGTTGTAAATATTCCCGTCAGGGATCTGGTATTTCTTTTGCCAGGCATCCGCCTTAGAAGGTGTACCTGTCACAATGCCTGCCAGGTAACAGTTCCTTGTTTGTTGTAAGGCCGGTCCTAACAAGTCTGTACTGTAATACCCCAGACCAACCAGCGCAACGCCCAGCTTTTTGGGTTGCCGGAAAGTACACGACAACAATGGGTTTGCCGAAAACGCAATCGCACCGGTACTCAGGGCGAGCGATTTGATGACCTGCCTCCTGGATAGCTTGCTCATGACCAATCGTTTCCTGAAAGTTACAAATTGTATACTCCCGGTGAACTGCCGGTAGTTTACAAAACAACCAGTTTCAGCCGGGTGGTTTCTTTTCCGCTTTGGCGGATGATCAGATAATATACGCCATTTCGGAGGCGGGCTGTAGAAAATATGGTATGCTGCGAATTCAGTTCCTGAACCAGAACCTGTCTGCCCATGGCATCATACAGAGCAAGTTCAGCCGCCGGCCATTCCTTGCTCAGAATGGTAACGTTGCTTCCCTGAACAACCGGATTGGGATAAATCAGGTAGGATGCCGTCGCCACTACCCACGCTGTTACCGGCTCGCTGACGATCCGCTTTCCGGAATGCAACACGAGGCGCACACGGTAAATATTGGCACCATTTACAGGTTGATCGTCTGTGAAACTTTGCTCCACAGAAGTTGCCGGTTGTCTGCCGATAGGTTCGAACCTTCCGTTACGCCGTTTCTCCCAGATAATTGAATCCAGCCCGTATAATGTACCCAGCGTCAACTCCAGTTTCACTAAGTCACCGTTGACCCCCGCCAACAATTGACGGAAGTAACAGGCTACCCCCTGTTGCGTGTAGTCAATTGCAAAAGACCGGAAGCCTGCATTTCCGGCAAAAACCGGCTGTACGGCAAAATGATTTGAAACGAGTTCGTCTTTGGCCATGACCACAACTGTATCTGCTGTTGTCAAAATCCCATTCATATACTTATCACCCAGGTGGAACAACCTGTAAGCATCTGCACCTGGTTGCCGTTGCCAGTAAAGCAAAACAGAGTCGGGGCAGTCAAAGCCGACTTTTAATGCCGGTGGCTGTGACAGTGCAACCTGATCCGAAATGAATTCACGGTTACCAGCAGTTATTTTCAGCAGCAACGGCCCGTTTCCGGCAGGTGTGATCCAGGTGTAATACCCCTTCGACAGCTCAACGATATTAGGCTCATCCACCCAGCTGCTGCCTGAATCCCTGCTGAATGAAAGACGGCCGATCGCTGTGCCGAACCCAGAATACCACCGCAGCACTTCAGCCTGACCGCTGTGCAATGCATCCTCTGCCACCGGAAAAGTCCAGCGGATAATATTCGCTGTATCAAACTGGTAGCTAATAAAAAAAGATTGCGGTGCGTTTTCGCGAACTACATTTCCATTTATCTGCACTGCATATTCCCCGGCGCGGGGAAATGAAATGGTAACCTGCTCACAGGTATTCAGGGAATCTCTTCCCCTTACAGCATCTGCGTTCAGCAGATCTGCATCAGGATGGCTGTCAAGAACCCAGGGCAACCAGGTCTCTTCTGATCCGCCATAGGACACAGACAGATCCAGGTCATTCACGATAGCCCTGGCTGCCAGCGGAGCAGCCGGCGGATCCGTCCAGCTTAATGTTAATTTCAATGCCGATATCCCTTCAGGAACTGTCAGCCGGAAGACTTTCGTTTGTGCCCCTGCAATTGTGCCGGAAAAATATTGTTTGTGATCAAGGTTTTGTAATGCCCGCAGCACTTGCAGGTTACCGAAGCCGGAGTGATAATCAGGACCTGGCTTTCCGGCATCAGCAGCGCTGTTGATCAGTAAAACCTTTACCAGCGCAGCATCCGGCAGCACCCCCTCCTGTATAAAATACTTTTGTTGCAGCAGGGCAGCCGCACCGGATACCAAAGCGGCTGCCCCTGAACTGCCATCAGTAGCAAACGCAACAAGTTCAGGCTTTATCCTACCGTCATATGCAGGTCCCCGTGAGCTGGCCGGCAACACGTGGTAAAAAGAATCGAGGTGCCCCACCGCAAGGCTGTTTTTAGATTGCTTGAAACTGCCGGTAATATTGGCCATGCCCGGAACACCGGCATAGGTACCGATCGTATCGGTTTCTCCGCCACTGTTTCCCACTGAAAAAACATGAAAAAGTGATGGATTAGCCACAACACTGGCATCATATGCCGCAGCATCTGCTCCGTAGTAATTTTCTAATCCTGTTCCGTAAGAATGATTCTGAACAGAGATGCCATACCGCCTGTAAAAGGCGTCCTCCTCAGGAATCAGGCGGTTAAAATCAGCTGCGCTGACCATAGCCCCTCGCGCCACACCATACCCTTCATAAAAACTGTTACCCGCACCGGCAATAATTGTCGCCATGTTGGTGGCATGCGTACTGAAGATGGTGGGAGCGCCGGACGTGGTGCGCCATCTGCCTTTAATATCGATATCCGCGGTATCGGGGAGTTGTTCTTTGACCGAGACATTAATTCCTTCCCCTGTAATACCCGGGTAAACGCGGTGCGCTGCATTTCCGCCATTGACCGACAAGTCAAAATTACTGAGTGCCAATTCTTCTTTCGCCGTTCTCAACCTGCTTGTCGCGATTATATTCTCCGCTGGAATAGTTTCCTGCAACTGCTGGAAATTCGCATGAACCACCATCAATTTTCCGGAAGCGTAACTGTATTTTACCCAGATACCTTTTTGCCTCAAATGCTTTAATACCGCAGATGTGTCCTTAACAGCCACCAGAAAATCAGCTGATTGATGCAGCTGTTCAGCGGGTAACCGACGAAGTTCCAGGGAAATTTTTCCCATCCATGGATCAGATACAACTTGTGCTGCCGCGCTTAAGCACCAAAGGAAGACAATAAACGAAAAGGCAGCTCTCATAACTCCCAATTTCAGAAAAATGCTTTAAATTAAACAACCCAATTATTGCGGCAGTTAATTCCACTAACCAACAATTAACCTACACACATGAGTCATTTGAAACGTGCGACACTTGCAGTATTTGCTGCAGCTACTATTCTTACCTCCTGTAGTAAAAATGGTAAAACCACTACTCCGCCTGATGAAATCAGTGCCGATGTAAAAGCCAAAGTAAGCGCCCTTGGTCTCGATGCCGGATGGATGCAGAAAGCAGAAGGAGGTTACCTCATCGAAGGAGACATATTCTTGTCAGAAAGCCGGCTGGATGAACTGGTCTCTTCACCGGTTTTGCGTATCGCTGAAACAGAACAGTACCGAACCTTTAACCTGGTGACAGGTTTGCCCAGGGTAATTACTATATCAGTTACCAATCTTCCAACGGTTTACAGTGATGCCACCAATGAAGCGATCCGCCGTTACAACACGCTTGGACTGCAACTCACTTTCCAGCGCGTTCAATCCGGTGGAGCTATAGATATTATCGGATTCAACCAGGGACCCAGTGGCGGTTATATTACACTCGGTTCATCAGGATTTCCGACTTCCAGCGGAAATCCCTACAACCAGGTCAAGATGAATACCAATGAAGCTGCCTATGGCAGCAATCCAAACCTCAATTATGTAGCCAGCGTACTGCAACACGAGATTGGCCATTGCATTGGCTTCCGCCATACCGATTATATGGATCGCTCCTATAGCTGCGGTGGAAGAAGAGTGAATGAAGAGAAACCCAAAAGCGGACTTGGCGCGGTGCTGATTCCGGGCACCCCAAGCGGTCCGGATGCCAACAGTTTTATGCTCGCCTGTTCAAATGGCAGCAACCGAACTTTCAATGCGAACGATATCATAGCATTGAACTATCTGTACTAGTCAAAATATTGTCGCATATTGGTACGGCTGCATCCCTGTGATGCAGCCTTTTTATTTCAGCATTTTGCTTAGTTTTAAAACTGATGCGACCGCACAACCACTACCATAACTGTTTGCTTCCTGTTTTACTGCTGTATTTCGCCCTATCCCAGCTAACCTTGAATGCGCAAAACCGGAGGGATTCTACACAATTACCGGTTTTTGCCCGCAGTTTCAGCGACAGCACATTTGACCGGATGCAAAGCCTCATATCCAGGGAGCACCAGAAAAGCATCGACAAATACCGCGAAGGCCGGATAGCGCTAAGGCAACGGCAGATCATACAGGCCAGTGTGAAAACAGCACAGGATGCTAAAGCCGCCATGCATTCCGGCATAGACACCGCTGCCATTACCCGGGAACTTCATAGAGGAAGGGAAAACCTCGAAGTGATCAAGGATGGCATTTTTATTCATGAGGGCATACCACAAACTTCGCGGAATCTGGCAGTAAGTAATTCACTCGCTATTGAATTATACAACCGCATTTCCAGCCTGCATGCAAAGGTTGACGCCTATCTCGCCCGCCTTGACGGCTACCGCGACAAACTTGACTCGCTGGGAACAGATTCAGCGGTCTATTCTTTCCCCAGGGATTCCCTGAAAATGCTGTCCTATTTCCATCAGTTGCTTTCTACATCGAAAACCATTTCCCCGCTTGACACGGCCCTGAACCAGCATATCCAGCATCTAGAGACCTATACTGCCAAAATCGAAATACTGCAGAACGATGTCCGACTGATTGTGGATGACCTTGAAAAACTTCAAAAGGAGAACACCCGTAACCTGTTCAATAAAGAAGCCCCGGATCTCTGGAACAAGCCCCTGCATAAACGTCCTTTCAAGGAAATTGCCTGGTTTTCACTTGCCAAAACAACTACTGCCCTTAAATACTATATTGAAGAGAATGCAGGAAAAATAGCTATCCTGATTTGCCTTGTTTTGCTGGACGCACTGATGCTGTATATTCTCAAGAAGCGAATGCGTGAAGAAGGACAACTTACCACCGATGATTATAAAGGTCAACTGGTTATCCGGTATCCATTACTGTCTGCCATTGTGCTGATCTTTTCGATCTTCCAGTTTATCTTTATTAATCCGCCCATCCTGTTCGATTGCTGTCTCTGGCTGGTCGCCATGATTTCCCTTACCCTGATTCTCCGTGGATATATCTCCGCTTTCTGGCTTCGCTTTTGCTGGATTATTCTTACTTTTTATTTGCTGGCTGTGACAGCAGACATCATATTGCAGGCTTCAAGGACCGAACGTTGGTATCTGCTGATAATTTCTCTGGCCGGCGCCATCTATGGCATTTCCTTACTCTCCGGAAAACATGCTGCCGCCTTAAAAGAAGTGCGCACAAAATATTTTGTACTGTTTATGGTTTTTTGCGAAACCGTTGCCTTCTTTTTCAACATTGCCGGCAGGTACAATCTCAGTAAGGCACTTTTCATGGCCGGCTTTTTCGGCCTTGTGATTGCACTACTTTTCCTGTGGACGATCAGGTTAAGCAATGAGGCACTTGCACTCTCCTCCCGGGTCTACCGGCTCAGCAGCAAGAAGTTGTTTTATATTAATTTTGAAAAGATCGGTGACAGAGTACCCTCATTTTTTTATTTCCTCATGGTGATCGGCTGGCTGGTTCAGGTTGGTCGAAATTTCTATGCTTTCCGGCAATTGACGGATCCGGTCAATCAGTTTCTGGACGACCCTGTAACGGTAGGCAGTTACAGCTTTACTATAAAGGGAATTTTGATCTTTATCGTCATCCTGCTGGGCGCCATGATACTATCAAGAGTCATTTCCTTCTTTACAGATGAGCCCGAAGCACTCGCTGCAACAGATCCAAACGCAAAACCCAGGGCGACCATCGGCAGTTGGATGCTGCTCGTCCGCATCGTTGTTATCAGTGGCGGCCTGTTCCTGGCATTCGCAGCTGCCGGCATTCCGCTGGATCGGCTGACCATTATTTTTGGCGCGCTGAGTGTCGGTATCGGTCTTGGTTTACAGGGACTTGTAAACAACCTTGTAAGCGGCCTGATCATTGCATTCGAGAAACCGGTGAACGTAGGTGACCTCATAGAAATCAAGGGCATGACAGGAACAATGAAGTCCATTGGCTTCCGCAGCAGCATTATCACCCTGAAAGACGGGTCAAGCCTTGTTATTCCCAATGGCGACCTGCTGGGTCAGCATATGGTAAACTGGAGCATGAACCGGAATTTACGGCGGCTCGAAGTAACCGTTGGCGTTGCCTATGGCACCGACCTTGATAATGCAAAGGCAATATTGCAGGGCATTCTTGAAGCAGACACCCGGATACTTAAAAATCCGTCGTACCGCGTGCTCAACACCGCCTTCAATACCAGTTCAGTAGACTTTGTACTATTGTTCTGGGCCAATGACTTCGCCCTGAGTTTTCAGATCAAAAGCGATGTTATCAACCAGGTTCACCGGGCTTTTCATGAAGCCGGGATCGTCATCCCCTTCCCGCAAACAGATCTTCACCTGCGTACTTATCCCAAAGATTTATTTACACAAAACCATTCTGATGAAAAGGCTGATTAACATTGCTCTTGTTTCCATGGGCATTTCAGTGTATGCTTCATGCGGACAGCCCGGCGAAACCGATCAGCAGCATGCCGGCGACTCCTCACCGTCTGCAACAGAACAGGCGACTGTTGCTGATTCCGCAACAATGCCTGATTCCGCCTATAGCAACACAGGCGCTATCGTTGCCACGCAGGCTGCATTGCGGATGATTTATGCAGATGACCTTAAAAAGGGACTGATTGATTCTGCGAGCAGGACCTTCAGCATTTTTGAAACTGATCTGAACAACGATGGAAAATCTGAGATTCTGGTAGGATTATCCGGATCTTACTTCTGCGGATCAGGAGGCTGTACCATCCTCGTGTTATCATCCGAAGGAAAGCCGATCAGTACGATTACTGTCACAGAACCACCATTGATCATTGCCAGCACCAACACTAATGGCTGGAAAGATCTTTTCCTACAAAGCCGTGGCAAATGGCATCTTGCCAGATATGACGGGAAAAAATATCCTTCCAATCCAAGCGTGTTGCCCGTTGCCAAAGAAGCACCGGCCGCAACGCTAACCCGCGCGTTGGATCCGGACCACTCCAAAGTCAAACCCCTGTTTTAGTCCGTAAATAATTTATTTTCCATGTTTGGAAACCTGATCAGAAAATCTACCCGGAAATCCCCCGTGACAAGCCTGGAAACACCGTCGCTTGATAACCGGCCATTCTATTTTAAAGCGACGATGATACTGCTGGGATTATTCCTGCTGTTTGACATCCTGGTGCTGCTCAGAGACATTCTGGTGCCCATTTGTTTTGCAGCACTTATCGGCATTTTAATTAATCCCCTCACCAACCGGCTGATCCTGTTGAAAGTTCCGCGGCCGGTAGCCATCATCTTATCCATCCTGATTGCAGCCATTTTTGTGGCGGCCATAGTGATCTTTATTTCTTCGCAACTGGCAAGTTTTTCGGAGCTCGCCCCGCAATTCCGGGAACGTGGCGCCAAATTGCTTCAAGAAGCCATGAACTGGATTAAGTCTACGTTCAATGTTCCGATCAGGAAACAACAGAAAATGCTGGATGATGCGCTCCAGAATGGCCAGGCATACCTGGGGCAAACTTTAAGCACATTGATGGGGGTATTGGGTGTGGTAGTGCTTTTGCCGATTTACACTTTCCTCTTGCTCTACTACAAACCGCTTCTCCTCCGCTTTTTTTATGATGTGATCGACGACAAACATGAAGGAAAAGTCACAGAGGTACTAAATGAATCCAAATCAGCTGTTCAGAGTTATATCGTTGGGTTGCTCATTGAAACTGTGATCGTCGCCATCATGAACTCAGTAGCATTGTTGTTGCTGGGTGTAAAATATGCCGTACTGATCGGCGCGCTCGGTGCCATCCTGAACCTTATTCCCTATATCGGTGGTATCATAGCGATTACACTTCCGGTACTCATGGCCGTCATCACGGGCGACGGTAGCCTGACTACTCCATTGCTGGTAATCGGTAGTTATTTGCTGATCCAGTTTATTGACAATAATATCCTGGTGCCGAAAATTGTTTCGTCAAAAGTTGAGGTGAATGCGTTTGCTTCAATTGTTGTTGTTTTACTGGGCGGCGCTTTATGGGGGGTTCCTGGCATGTTCCTGTCGATCCCCTTCATTGCCACTTGCAAGATAATATTTGACCGGATCGAAATATTGCAACCCTGGGGCAGGCTTCTTGGCACCAATATGGATGATCATTTCACCCTGAAAGTACAGGAACCAACGCCTGACCAGGATCAGGTTACGGAAGTACAGGATGCCAGCTCCATGCCCACCCAGACATCAGCCTGATTACTTAATGTATCACTGCAACTTTATGATGCACACGGGAACCGTTATCAACAATACCGTCTCATTTGTGAGACAGACGCTGGAGAACGCAGAAGCAGGACACGACTGGTTTCACACCGAGCGCGTCTGGAAAACAGCTCGCACTATGGCGGAAAACGAATATGCCGATCAGCTGGTAATCGAACTGGCCGCGCTGCTGCACGATATTGCTGACGCGAAATTTTATGACGGAGATGAATCAATCGGCCCGCGAATTGCGGGTGACTTCCTGGTAACTCAGGGCGTTCCGGCAGCTACTATCGAGAAAATCCGTTTCATCATTGAACACATCTCCTTCAAAGGCGGAAAATCTACTACACCACACCGCCCAATCGAACTTGATATCATACAGGATGCTGACCGGCTTGACGCCATTGGTGCAATAGGAATCGCGCGTGCTTTCCATTACGGCGGTTTCAAAAACCGTAAACTTTACGATCCCTCAGTGCCTCCGGCTGATTATGCAGATGCTACGGCATACCGCAACAGTGATGCACCAACTATCAACCATTTCTACGAAAAGCTGTTGCTGTTAAAAGACAAAATGAATACTGCAACTGGTCGCGCTATGGCACAGGAACGCCATCAGTTCATGGAGCAGTTCCTCAATCAGTTCTACCGCGAATGGGAAGGAAAGCTACCTACAGGATTGAACGGATAAGCCCACCTTCAACCCTGATCGATGCCCCATTAGTGGCGGATGCCAGCGGGCTGCAATAGTAGACAACGGTAGCCGCTACCTCCTTCACGTCTGCAAAACGCTGTAGTAGTGAAGTTGGCCGCATGTTTTTAAAGAAGTCCTCTTCCACAGTAGCTGCAGTTTGATTGCCGGCTCGCGCAAGATCATCCAGAAATCCACCAACTCCTTTTGAACGTGTCGGCCCTGGCAGAATCGAATTCACAGTTACGCCCGTTCCGCGCGTCAATTCTGCCAGCCCCCTGCTGATCGCCAGCTGTGCCGTTTTTGTCATACCATAGTGGATCATCTCATCCGGAATAAAAACAGCCGATTCGCTGCTGATAAATATGATCCGTCCCCAGTTCTTTTCGAGAAGCTTAGGGAATACATGGCGGGACAGCCTTACACCGCTCATTACATTTACTTCAAAAAACCGGAACCAGTCTTCATCCGGTATTTCCGTAAAAGGTTTCGGTTCAAATATGCCCGCATTGTTGATGAGAATATCAATATCGGTAAGCTGGCTGATCAATCGGGAAACGTCGCCGGCATTGGCAAAGTCAGCTGCAATACCGTTCACCTCCCTGCCCGGGAAGTCTTTCTGCAATGCGGCCACGGCTTCCTGCACTGATTTATCTGTACGTCCATTAATGGTTACCGCCACGCCTTCCCCGAGCAACTGCTCCGCAATCGCATAACCAATACCTGCCGTTGATCCGCTGACAAATGCTTTCTTGCCCTCCAGTTGTAAATCCATAGGTAACTATTAAAGAAAGTAGTTAACAACGATGGCAGGAGATTGTTGCAATTGTCCATTTTACCACTTCAGCGACCGATCCCCACCATGGAAAAACTTTGGCAAACAGATAGGAGTAAAAATCGTTTGAGGTCAGGTTTGAAGTTGACCCTAAAGAACTTCAAACCATAAACTGTATCACCAACTTCAAACCACGAACCCCAAACTTCAAACTTTCCTTTCTACTTCTTTTCTTCCTCCACCTGTACCACCTCATATTTATTCTTGCCATCGTCCTGAACCGGTGCATAATAAGTTTCACCCACCTTCACATAAGTCTGATCACCTACCTTGACCTCAGTGCCGCCTTCAGGCAGTTTCTCCACTACGGCACCTGCAGGTGGTGGTACAACGGTATATTTCTGACCATCCTTTTCATAGTAAGTTCCCGCGTAGTAATAGTTGGTCACATTGTTGACCACAACCGTTTCATGATTCGCAGGAATCGTCGTGACTGTTCCGCCTACAGGCGCTGCCACTGCAGTATATCCACCATTGCTTTCAGCATACCACACGCCCTGATCATAGTGATACTGGGCATCTGCAACGGCGACGATAATTGCCGTAGTGGCAAGTGCGGCTACAAAAAAGCCCCAGGGATGCCAGGCCGGTCCCCAGGCAGCATAAGGCACAAATGGCCTGTACACATAAGGGTGATAACAGTAATACCGCCTGCCACCCCAATAATATGGTGGTCTTGGATAATAGCTTACCGGGCGTGGCCGCACCACGGTGTTGCGCTGATTGTAGTTGTTAAAGGTTTTACTGTTATCGATATTGATATTTACATCACGGCTCTTGTCAACGTTCCGCGTATTACCACTGATATTGGTGTTTCCGCTGTTGCGGTTACCGCTGTTGTTGTTGATATTGTTTTTGTTCTTGTTTACCTCGCGGGAGGCATTGTTATTAACGGAATTATTATTGCGCGTGCCACTGTTATTAGCCGGACGGGAATTATTGGCTGGCCGGTTGTTGGTGGCCGGGCGGCTATTATGCGATGGTCTGTTATTGGCCGGGGCCGGATGAGGCCGGGCACCGCCTCCGCCGCCAGCCGGACGGCGATGCTGAGCATCTGCCATTACCGGCATAAAGGTCCAGATCACCAGCAGCAAACTGAGACCGGCTAAGGTTTTTTGATGACGGATCATAATGGTTGGTTTACGATAATTGAAAAGGTTTACTGTTGTTCCTGGGCGACTTCCCAGAGACGGGAAAAATCGGGATTCAATACAAAATCTGTCCTCCGGTTCAAAGCCTTTCCTTCGGGCGTACTGTTATCAGCAACCGGATTGTATTTCCCCATTCCTCCGGATACCAGCCGAGAAGGATCTACCTGGTATTTATCACGGAGAATGCGAACAATGGAATTTGCTCTTTCCGTGCTGAGCGACCAGTTATCTTTGAATCCTGACCGAACCGAAACATCGTCCGTATTACCTACTACGTATGTTTTCAGTTTTGGATATTCATTGAGTATATTGGCAATTACCTGCAAGGCATCAATACCATCCTTACTTAATACGGCACTGCCGCTTTTGAATAGCAGCCGGTCATTCATGGAAATCCGTACCAATCCCTGGTCATACGTAACTGTTGCGCCCGCATTTCCAAGCTGTTCGAGGTCAGCCTCAGCCCGATCCCTGATCTTCCGGAATGTTGAGGAATTCGCTGCAAGTGCGTCGTTCATTTGCTGAAGATTGCGCTCGATCGCCGCTTGTACTTCCCGGCATTCCTGCGCCTCCTTACCATACTGTAGATTTTCCTCTTTCAGACGGGTGATATCGGCTTCGTAAGTGGTTACCTTCTGATTCAACGCCGTAACCTGCGATTGAAGCTGCGCATTGTCAGCCATCGCTTTTTCAAGTTTCTTGCTGGTACCGCAAGACAACAGGGCCAATACGGGTGGCACTACCCATACGGTGAACTTTCTCATATGAATCGATTTTCAATAATGCATCGCAAAACACCTAACCATTTACTGGTTATTGCTACTCAGAGACAAAGGGGGGAAGGAATAGTACGGAGTAACAGGGGATGAAAACCTGCTTAAATATAGCTCAATTAATTTTGGAAAAAAAGATTAGTTCGGCATCCGCTTTTCTACGGCAGTAGCGGCACCCTTGCCAAATTGCCTGATCATACTGAGGGCTTCCGGCACCGTAATTGGCAGCAAACGCACGTCTTCTTTTTTCCGCGACACAACTGAGCCTGTTGAAGGCGAAGGACAAGCCGGTATATAAATCGAATAGTGTCCGGGTGATTCGTCCGTTACAAAACAAATGGTTTCATTTTCATCTGCTATAAAAACAGCTGGTTTCCAGTTGCTTGTTGCCGCCGTATCCAGCTTCTCATTGGATATCGCCTGTATGTAAAAATAGCCCGGGATATACACCAGCACCTGGTTCTCCAGGAATTGTTTGAATTTTTTCGCAGTAGGTGTTTTCATCAGCAGCCCTGCGATGAAACAAAGGAATATCAAAACCACAGCCGTCAGAATAAAACCCAGCCCAACGCCGGCAATGTTTCTATCCTGCAGCCTGTTTGTAATCGGGGAGATAAGTTTCCTCACCAATTGGAGGGCTTTACCACCCACGAGAATAACGCAAACCAGGGGGATCATCAGCAACAGACCTCCGATAATGGTGTTCTTAACAAACTGGCCGATGCTTTTCATGGTGTTGATTTAAGGAGAAAAAAGCAGTTTCCGGGCCGGACTCACGTCGAATTTATTAATTCTCCTTCAGATAAATATCGAGATGTTTGGTAATCAATTCGGTCCAACCTGCCTGAAAACTTTCTCTTTGAAAATCAGGACCATCGGGGAATGTTTCGAGGCCACGGTGTGTCAGCCTCAAACGTGTGCCCCCACCCTCCGGCTTCAGCAGGAAAGTTAAAACCGAATAGCCGCGATGCCCATCGTAAGCCCAACTATACCGGAGCCTTCGCTCAGGCACTGCTTCCAGTACTTCACAGCGATGCATGTATTGTTCACCTTTCGCCCCCTGACCGGGAAAACTAAATTGAAATCCCGGCTCCGCCCTGAAATCACTAAGGTCAAAATACCATTTCCTCATTTCCCCCTTATCTGTCAATGCTTTCCAGATTTTTCCGGGTGCCGCGTCAAATACTTTCTCCAGCACTACCGATTTTCCGCTTTCCTGGTCCGGATATTGTTCGGAAAGCTGATTGGCATATCGAACCTGCAACTGCTGCAATACCGCATTGTCCTGCTCCGCACCAAAGGGATAACGCATTCGTTGCCCGTTCAGCGTTGCATCCAGTCGATCCAGCAACGCATGCCAGCCTGCAGGCACACGTTTAACCATTTCCGTTGACAATTTGGAATAGGTCAAAGTCAGTTGCGTAGTTGCGGAATCGATCTGCACCAGGTCCCACACAGCCTGCTCCCCTTCCCAATTATAACTGAATTGATTGGGTGCCTGGATATTCAGGATCGTTGCAGTAGATAGCGTTTTATCCTGATCGCGGAAGTAAATCTTTATGGTGCCGCCTTCGCGGAAATCCATATCAATGTCTGTGAACCAGTATTGCATCAGGTCCGGATGTGTGATAGTGGTCCAAACGTCATGAATTGGATGTGGTAAGATTCTTTCATAGCGCACCTGCCAGTCGCTTTCGGAAGTTTTTATAATCTGACCTAACATGGTACTTGTTTTAGATTAACGTATCAGAAACGTCATCATAGAATGCGGAAGGCTTTTCGCAGGAGCAGCGTTGCCATTTTTCCAGAGCTGAAAATCAAGCGTATTATCACTTGTATTCATCACTACAACAACCAGGGTGCCATCAGGGTTCCGGAAAGCTGTGGTTTGCAGCAGGTCCCGGTTGCTGGATGCCACAATCCTTTTCGCGCCCGGTTGCAGGAACTTCGAAAAGTGGCCGATATAGTAATAAGCGTTGGTATAGATAAGGCTTCCATTGCGGGTATCTGCGATTACCGGGGCAAAACAGAAATTCCCGACATGGTTGGGTCCTCCGTTTTCATCAAGCAGAATATTCCAGTCTGTCCAGGCTACGGTGCCGGCATTGAAATCACCGATCATCGACAATCCATAACGTTCACCCAATGTCCAGTCATTCACGCGCTTGAAATCGAACTTTTCAACGCAGCCTTCCGTAAAAATCAGGTTCTTGTCGGGAAAAGACTCCTGTACGCGTTTCAGATTCTCAAACTGCATGGCACTGCCGGTCCAGGTTTCATACCAGTGAAAACCTATTCCCCAAACATACCGCGCGGCGGCTGCGTCTTTCAGCAAAGTGCTGGCCCGCTGGTAAAGCAGGTCGCGGTTATGGTCCCAGGCAATTAGCTTTTTCTCTCCCATTCCTGACCGTTCCAGGGTAGGTCCAAGATAGTCCCGGATAAAATCCCGCTCCTCCTCTGCTGTATAAATACAGCTTTCCCATCGTTGCTTCGCCATCGGCTCATTCTGAACGGAAAGTCCCCACACCGGCATGCCCTCCGCCTCATAAGACTGGATGAACTTTACGTAATGATTGGCCCAGGCCTGCCTGTATTGCGGCAGTAATTTTCCGCCCTGGATAAGGCTATTGTTGTCTTTCATCCATGCAGGAGGGCTCCATGGACTCACATAAAGCGGAAGTTTACCTCCGGCTGCCTGTGTCGCCGCCTTAATGAGTGGAATCTTGTATTGCCGGTCATGCTGTATGTTAAAACTTTTCAGTTCTGCGTCTTTCTCCGAAACATAAGTGTAGCTCCCGCTGGAAAAATCGCAACTGGCAATATTTGTCCTGGCCAGCCGGTAACCTATTCCGTTGACCGGATCATAATAAGCTTTGATCAGCTCGCGTTGTTTATCAGTCGGCAGTTTGGCATAGACCTCAGCAGAGGCATCAGTCAACGCACCACCAATTCCCATAAATGTCTGGAAGGAGCGGTCATCATCCACAAAAATGCAAATCTGTGTTTCTACCGGTTGTCCGAAGGGCTTGAATTCCAGTTTCCCGCTTTCTGCAAGCCGCATCGGGGTGCCTTTTGCCGTGGTATACACGGTTGCCGAATTTTGCGACATCACCTGTAAAGTCGTCGTCATCAGCAGGCAACTAAACAGGCCGCTGTAGATTTTTATGGATGACATATGTTGCAAGATTTATGTTTCGATTATTGTTTCTTAACGGGTTGAAGCATGATCGCAGCCAGTTGGTAGCCCCCGCTTACTGTCGTCAGGCGAAGCTTCGCTTCCCCCGCAGGTAATGTCAGCACTTCTCCGGGCAGTTCTTTCCAGCTGGTTTCCGACCCCGTTGCCGCAACACTAAACATTTCCGCAGCAGGTTTTCCATTTATTGCCAGGCGGAAACTTGTTCCCGGCTCCGGCGCCGCTGCCAAAAAACTTATTCTGTACTTCCCGGCCGCAGGTACCTGAAAGGTATACTGAAGCCATTCACCCACTTCGGTATGCCCGACATAAAAATAGCCGCTGGTACTGTCACGGTAAACATCCACACCATCATTCCTATACTGGCGGCCCAGGTTTCCTCCTTTGCTGTTGGTCTGAGAAACATGGTAGTCAGCGGAATCAAGATCGAAATAGGCGACTCCCGACGGCCCAAGATCATATGCCACTGCGGGTATGGTGATCGGGGCAGAACTTTTCAGGGCATCAGCCGCCAGCCGGAATTGCTGCGGAGCATGCACCTGAAATGACCTTGCCGTTGGATCATGCTGTTGCCGGAACAGCGCATCCAGCACATCGTAGTGCAACAGATTTTTGTCGATCCTGGTATTGGTCGCAAGCGCCTTCAGAATGGTCCATGAGTCATCCGGTGCCGGTGCATTTTTCTGCCAGTGTTTCAGCAGTTGTTCATAACCCGTTGGTGCCGGTACTTCCAACGGGTTATTGGTTCCCAGTTTTTTCAGGGGCCACCACGCCCACCCGATCTGTTGCGATTCGAGCAATTTGACCGCATCACGGAACCAGACATTGGAATTCTCCCCTGTTTCACCGACCCATACAGGCACATCGTAGCGACTTCGGGTCTCCAGCATATTCCTGATTGCATTCAGGTCATTATAATTCCAGTATTTGTGAAAGCTCACCGCGAGATTCTTATCCCAAGGCGGAAAAACACCACGATAATTGTTTCCCCAGCCATTTCCCTCGATGATAATCATATGATTTCTGTCGACCGACCGGATGGCGTTCGTGATATTCACCAGCAACTCCCGCAGCGGTGCATTATTTGGTTCCTGTGTGCCATTCTTGTCACGCTCAGGGTCGGTGAATCCCCAATTTGGCTCATTGATAATGTCATAGGCACCTATCCAGGTTTCATCACGGTATCGTTCCGCAAGTTTTTTCCAGAGGGCAACTGTTTTTTCACGGTTGGCCGCAGATTGCCACAAGGAAGGCAGATCCGGATTGCGGTCTGCTATATTCAGGTCATTCCCCTGCCCCCCTGGCGCGGCATGCAGGTCAAGGATCAGGTAGATCCCGCTGGCGCGGCACCAGGCAAGGAGACTATCGGTTCTACGGAAACCTTCTTCCAGCCAGGTTTGTTTTCCGGCTACAGGTTCCTTTTCAACGGGCAGCGTATATAGCGCAAAATGCATAGGAAGCCGCACGGCATTGAAACCCCATGATTTCAGTGAATCGACATCAGTACGCGTACAGTGATTGTCACGCCATGCCTGATAAAATAGCTCAGCTTTTTCTTCACCCACAAGCTTTTCGATCCGCTCCCGTATCTTGTATTGTTGCCCCTCCTGTCGGAGCCGCAACATATAGCCCTCCTGCAACATCCAGCCCCCCAGGCCGATGGACCGGATCAAAAGATCATTACCACTGCCATCAACGATCTTTTGCCCCATAGCATGCACAAAGCCTTTGGCTTGCGGATGAACGGTAGCACTATGATCAAAAGCCACCTGTCCGCTCACCTTGGCGGAAGCGACTGCAAGTACTGCGGCCACCAGGTTCCTCTGCCACCTATTTCGCTTCATATGCCTGTTTTTTGGGGAGGTAACCCGTCAAAAGAATCCCTTTTTGCACGATCGCTTTTTTTACACGCGGGTCTGTATAGAGATCTGTAATGCCCTGGCGATCTGCAGCGACGTCTTCATAGCCGATATGGTGAATTGCTCTCAACTCTTCATTGTCGAGTCCGGGGTGCTCAACAAACAGGTACGTCCTGCCCTCTTCCAGTGCATCAAGGCCTTTCAGAAAAGCGTCGATCTTTGCATCGCCGCGGAGCCCACCAAGGTCAGCAGGAAAGTACAGCAATGGTTTGTTTACAGGAAAATCAGCAGCATCAAGCCCATATTCAGCGGCCAGCTTTTTCACTACCCGGGCAACATCTGTGCTGAGGTTCTGACTGCCCATATGGCCGGAAATATGATTCACGCGCGGCACATATTTCTTTACCAGTTCGATCTGCGCACGCAACTCCTTTTCTACATCTTCAAGTTTCCAGGGATTATCTTTTACCGCCTGACCGGGATAATTCTTGTTCGTCCAGAGCATGGGATAAAAATAGCCGTCTTCGTCCCTCAGGCTTGCGGCTGTGGTCAGCGGCCGCCATTTCACATTATCCCATTCACTGGTAATCGCAAAGTGCAGGCCAACTTCCACATTGGGTTGGGCTGAAAGCATGCGTGCAGCCTCGGGAAACCAGGGCGATGCAGCGATCACTTCAATGCTCGTTTCCACTCCTTTTTCATAACACTGCATCAAGGCAAGATTGCCGCTGTGGGAGTAACCCATATCATCACCCCGGATGATGAGCCGGGGAGGGTTGGTACGCCGCGTGATGGCTATAGCTGTCAGGTTTTTTGGATGCTGCTTGTCGAACGAAGAAATATCTTCCAGTACCAGGTCATCACCCTGAAAGTGACACCTGATCGTTTCCGTATGCGGGGATTCGTAATAGAGTATATTAAGATCGAGCGTGTTTGCCGACTGCCAGTGATAGTTCCCTGCGATCCGCATGGGGGGATAAGCTGCCCGGTTGTTTCTGGCATGTTCCACGAGATATGGCCCCCTGCGGGTAGTGGCACCTTTCTCCCAGGAGTCTTTCCCGAAAATAACCGGATGAACAGCGCTGTCAGTGCAGAACCTCACCAAACAGCGGTTTCCGGAGAACGAGATCGAAATGCTGTCGAACCCCCGCTGAGCACTGATAATGCCGAACTGCTTTCCGTTGATACGCTTTTCTGTTTCATTGCCATCAGTGCCAGTTATCCCCTCGGCTTTTACCGAAAGATGTTGCAATCTTTTTTGCAATGCCTGATGCTCCTTTTTAGCCGGTTTTAATTTCCCTTCCCGGAAGGCCGGCAGCAGGTATTGCCAGATGAGGTTGAGTTCTCCCTGCATATTTGCCGTTTCGGAAGTAATGATCACCACAGCATCCTGATCAGGCAACAGCAGAATATACTGACCAAAAGCACCATCTCCCCGGAAACTGTTGTGCCTGCCACGCCACATCTGGTAACAGTAACCCTGAAGCCAGTCGCTGGAGTCTTTCCTGGAAGATGGCGCATCCGGATCCTGCCAGATCTTTCGGGTGGTCGCTTCCGTAACCCACGAAACAGGAAGAATTTGTTTGCCCTGCCATTGGCCCTTCTGGAGAAAAAGCTGGCCGAATTTGGCCATATCTTCCGTTTTAAGTCGTAAACCCCAGCCACCGGTATTGATACCGCGCGAATCTGTTTCCCAGTCTATACCGGTGATACCCAGGGGCGTGAATAGCCTGGGCTGCAGATAGGTCAGTAACTGCTCTCGCGTCACTTTCTGAACGATGGCGCTCAGCATATAGGTGGCGAGTGAATTATAAAGAAACTTTGAACCCGGCATATACTGTACCGGCCACGCCAGGAAAGCTTTTACCCAATTGTCATTGCTCACCGTTGCAAAGGTGGGCTCAGTGGCATGACCAACACTCATGGTCAGCAAGTCACGGATACGAAGGGATTTCAGGTTAACTGATACGGTATCGGGAAGGTCATCCGGAAAAAAGCTGATCACCTTGTCATCCACGGTAATTTTCTTTTCAGCCACCAGGAATCCAATGGCCGTCGCTGTAAAACTTTTGCTGACCGAGTACATGGTATGCACCAGGTCTTTATCATAGGGTTTCCACCAACCTTCGGTAATCACTTTTCCATGTCGAAGGATCATCAGGCTATGAAACTGGTGGGTGCTGCCTTCCATAGCATCCAGCAGGCGGCTGATGTCGGCAGAGGCCACACCTTCGGCTTCCGGCGTGCTACGTGGAAGGGAGGTCTGTGCGGAAAGCAGCGAAATATTGCCCAGAACGGCAATGGCAATCATCAGGTATTTCATACTTAAATATATTTCAAAAAAAGAAGCAGGCCTTACGGCCTGCTTCGGTTGTATCTGTATTGTTGCTGTCTTACTGGCTTACTTTGAACTCAACCCGGCGGTTCTGCGCTTTGCCTTCCTTAGTAGCATTATCTGCTATCGGTTGTTCCTGACCGTAACCGGTAGCGGTCAACCTGCTTTCATCTACTTTTTTCTTCACGAGGTAAGCTTTCACGGCATCTGCGCGTTTCTGGCTCAACGTCATGTTCTTGTCTGCCTTGCCGGTATTGTCGGTATGCCCGGCAATTTCCATTTTCAGTTGCGGATACTGTTCATTCAGGATCCTCGCTGCTTTATCCAGTTCTTTTTTCGCCGCAGCGGTCAGTGTGGCACTGCCTGTTACGAACTGAACATTGGATGCATTGAATTTGGAAGTTTCCAGTTTCGGGCAACCACCGTTGTCTGCAGGTCCGGCAATATCCGGGCAACGGTCCTCATCATCATTCACACCGTCACCATCCTTATCCGGAATCGGACAGCCATTGTATTTGGCTACACCCGGCTCGTTGGGACATTTATCTTCTTCATCATTGATACCATCTTTATCCGTATCTGGAATGGGGCAGCCATTGTATTTGGCAAGACCTGGTGTATCAGGACATTTATCTTCTTCGTCATTTACACCATCCTTATCACGGTCGGGAATCGGACAGCCTTCATACTTCTGGGTACCGGCAACGGTGGGACATTTATCGAGTTCGTCATTAATACCATCACCGTCAGTATCAGGGATCGGGCAGCCTTTGTAACGCGCAAAACCCGGAACGGAAGCACAGCTGTCTTCTTTGTCGATCACTCCATCACCATCAGAATCAGCTGGTACGAGACGTCCAAATAACCTCAGCTTCAAGCCCGCCTGTATCGTTTGGGTGTAAAATTTGATGTTCTGGTTTCCGGGTAATTGTGCCTCGTTCATGTCGGTCAGGCCATGGATGTACCTCGCGAAAACCACTACGCGCGCATGCGGCAGGATTTCGATACCACCCGTAATCGCTGTGCTGGTTTTTTTGAAATCGTCTTTATCCAGGCCGCTGTTGTTGTCGTCTTTCACCCTGGTCAGGAAGTCGAACTGCGGACCGGCAGTGATCGCGAATTTGGGTCCAAGATGGAATTTTACGAGCAAAGGAACGGAGATATAGTCCATGTCTCCGTTCAGGATGCCCGCAGTATTGGTTTTGGGACTGATCGGGTAAGAACTGTACATGGCCTGCGGCTCAATGGAAATCACCTTACCGAGTGGGAAATTTACCCAAAGACCTGCTGACCAGCCGCTTTTCCAGTCGAAATCGATGTTGCTGGGATTGTCACCGTCTGTACGGAAACGGTTATAATTCCATGCACCCAGTATACCACCAGAAACGGTATAATGCTCTTTAACGATTTTGAGAGGGGGAAGTGTTTGTGAATTGGTGGCAGCTGCAGTACCAGCTGCTGCAGTGGTCATGGTAGTATCCTGCGAGAAACCCATAATTCCGGAACAGAGGGAGAGGAGCAGGAATAAGCATCTTTTCATACAATTGTTTTTAAGTTTCAAAACGTGCTACCATCAGAACACTAACAGTTGTATTAAAGGCGGTGTCGCCTGGGGAAGGGACTAACGCAAATTTATTGCAAATATGTTTACCCTTCTTAACGAACCGTTTGCAATTAACGGGCCATCTTTAATAAAGAGAGGGGTTAACCATAAAAAATGCATTAAATTCAGGCTAAGCGGAAGTAGCTCACCTGGTAGAGCGACAGCTTCCCAAGCTGTAGGCAGCGGGTTCGAGTCCCGTCTTCCGCTCTCAGAACTGCGCCTTGAAAGTGCCGTTAGAAACTACCTTTATATGGTAGTAAGGAAATGTTTCTTCGTAGAGATCACCACAAAAAATGCCTTCGATATATTCCTCCGTTCTTTCCGTAATGATGATCTCCATTCTTTCGTCTACATATCCGGGTGAGGGTTCGTAATAACTTGAAAAGGGAATGGAATCACTCTCAGTATTCATCACGAGGGTAATACTGCTGGGAGGAATCCCTGCGACGTTGTTTTCTGTGAATTTCTTTCCGGGCCAGAAATTGTCCATATAGGAAATGGCTTCAAGCTCAATACTTATTTTCGCCTGCCTGCCCTTTATCCGCAGGGTATAATTAGAGCCTTCCTTTACAATACTGGCGCTCATTCCGGTCGGAAAACTGATACTGTCCTGGTCGATAAATGCGGTTAGATGGGGACTTATTTCAGGAGGAATGGGATCGAATTGAATATCCTTATGGCAGGAGGCAAATACGCATAGCATCGCCCCTACGATCACTCGGGTACGAAATTCCACAAACATATCTTCTGGATTGGTTGCTACCGCTAATATGCAATAAATTTTTCATACCTGCAACTTCCCTTATTGCGTTCCTGCGGATTCTTCCACAAAGGCGACCACTTCCAGACGAACGGTTATGCCTTTTATATTATTTGGGTTGATCAGGCCGATAAGCAGCTGGTGTTTCTGAAAAGGTTCCATTTTTACAAGTCCCTCGTGCGCATCCACCTGGATTCCGCTTTCATAAAACGGGAAAGCAGGATCCGTTTCGAAGCTGGTGAGGTTTTGTTTGTCAATCAGGTAAATATCACAGGTTTCGCCTCCGGTAAAGCTGGTACCGGAAAATGTGCTGTCATTAGCTGAACCGACAGAAAACCTGTAATACCACTCAACTGTATGCAAGGGTAATTCAATTGGCACCGCGATTTTTGACTTCCATCCCTTCAATACGCTGTTACTTGTGCTGCTTAGCACATAGTTCGTTGGAGACATGAGTAGGATCTTTTTCCTGGTTTTCTGAAGCAGCAAGGCATTGTTCTTTGCATGATTCGTAGTATCGCCCAGCATCCACGGTTCAACGGCGGTCACAAAATCGGTTGTTGCTGCGGAGGAAGGCACCCGTCCGATCTGCAGATGGCAGGTTCGTTTGCCGCCTGTTGTATTCCTGAACCGGAAATGAAAAATGACCTTGCGGCTTACGTCCAGCACTTTGTCGAGTTCCTTGCTGTCATATTCAAGGAAACGGGTGATATCCGCATTTTCACTTATCTCCACCTCTTTCAGTGTTTTGCCATTGGTTTCTTCGAAATGATAAATAATCCGGTCACCTTTCGTGAATTGGTAGTACAACTTCATTTCGGATTTCCCGTCGATGGTAATTACAGTATCCGAAACAGTCCGAACAGCCGGCGGGACTGACTGGGCGAAGACAGCGCTCCCTGCAGTAACAATAGAGGTAAGGAGCGCCAGTAGGTGGGAGATTTTCATAGTTACCGGATAACGGCATAAGGTAAGTCCCTATTGCATATTGAACACCCGCTTTAACGTGGATCACTGACGCTTGCCGCCATATTTAATACATTGTTTACTTATATCACTTATAACAAATGCAATACACATACATATATTGTTAATTATGATATTTTTTGTTTGCTGCCGTGTATGCACAAGCGTCAGACAACAAATAAAAGCGATTGCAACAACCGAGAGGCGGCTGCGCAATCGCGTACACACATGAGAAAAATTATTGCAGGTGCAGGGCTGACGCTACCTGCTGGTAGTTGTTGATGTCAATTTTTTTGTTCTCCAACGCCAGTTTCACCGTACCAGGAATGATTACATACCGGTATTGATTGAAGGTTTGACCTTCCTCTTCAAAAGTGCCATAGTTTCCAAAGGCAACCAGGTTAATGCTTCCCAGAGAAAAAGTTGGGATGATCTGATCGAGATAGGGTAATGCCATGATTTCAGGTTCTGTATCAGACCCTACGTTGATATATACCTTGATTTCGCCGCCGCCGATGATATCTTCAGTAATTTCGGGCACATCAATCAGGGAGATAAACGCTTCCGGCTGCTCATCCCCGTTCTGATCAATAGCCTGGAACGTTACATCTTTCCAGTCAGAATAATAAACGTCCGTAATGCCGGACTCACCAGCAGGGCCAGCAGGACCCTGGGGCCCAGTTGTACCAGTTTCGCCCTGCGGCCCCTGGTCACCATCTTTTGAACATGCTGTAAACAATACCATGGCTGCCATAGCCAGACTCAGAACCTTTGATGTGTTAAACAGTTTCATTGTTGTTTTTTTACGATTAGAAATTGATTGACTCAAGAACATCAGTACCACACTACGAATGATATCCAGGAACGGGCATCCTTTGCACTGACCAGGTCAGCAGTATTTTCTCCGGTGGCCATAACATAAAAACCTTCGCTTTCCAGGAAAGCCACGAACGTATTCTCAATAGCAGCAGCATCCGCTTCCGGGATCTCACCCAGAACGCCGAACTCAGGAAACACCACGCGTCCGTCATTTAGGAAACGCGGCGGCTGTGTAGCCAGGCCGTAACTCAACCCTAATGCTCCCGACTGCTCTATCACCCCACCTAGGAGATCGTAGGTGATATTGTCCTGAGCATCAAACTGCGGAATGAATATCAGGCTGTTAAAGTCAGCTGTTTTTGTAATGCCATAAGCATCATCGACTCCATCTACATGAAAACCTTTCCATGATCTCCACACAAAACCATTTGCGGCTGCCAGGTTCCACCAGGTTCTTGCGGCATTTTTATCAACATACACCGGCTTAACGGACTCCAGGATACTGCTGCTGTTGCCGTTAATAGTAAACGTAAGTTTGCGGACAGTGGCATTCCATTCCATTTCATCGAGGCTGGAAATAACCGTGTTCCCATCCCGGAAAGCAGGTTCGATAATTATCCCGTCTGTCGAGAAATAAAAACCGGTAGTATCCGAAAAAGGATTTCCTGCTCCATCTTTCCAGTTGAAGATCAGGGTATGTGCCTGAATGTTGGCGGTGATATCGTACTGCTGATTAGCATACTGGAGCTTCTTGAAGTAGGTGAGGTAGTCGCTGATGTGTTCAAAGGCTCGGTTGCGGTAGTCACCGTTGTAATATGCATCAGCTTCTTCTTGTGTTGCTTTGACCAGTGTCACCCGGGTACCATTAAACCGGCCTTTAAGAAACACACTGTCGTTACTGATGCCTTCCATTGCAAATTCAAAATCTGATCCAAGCCCCCTGCCGTAGGTGCCACCGTTTTTTGATGCATCCGGATCAGCAAGAACGTGCAGATAGGAATAAGTGTCGAAAATTAATGAGGGTTGCTGGAGGGCTTTGAAACGATAGCTGCTTTCCATCTCTGTGGCGGCGGATGCAGCGTTGAAATCGGAGAACATATCCACCCGGTTTCCGCCTTTGAATTTAAAATAAAAACTATAAATACCGTTGGGCAACCCTGCTGGTTTTAAGAGTGCCTTCCATCCGAAGGGAGCTCCTTCCAGCGTGCTTTGAAACTTGTCAAGTGTCTCCTGGAGCCGCTTGTCTGGTGACTCGTCAAAAACCGGATCCTTTTGTTTGTTACAGGAAGCCAGCAAGGCGGTCAGCAGGGCAAAAAGTAATATTCGCTGTTTCATGATTACTGAATTAAGGATTCAATCGCTGCACGTTTGCTGGCCTGCAACTGGTAGAAATCAATTTTATAAGCTTGTTTGAAATAATCCGCCACAATGGCTTCTTTCTTCCGAAGCCTGGCTTGGGCAGTTGCCTTGTCGGTACCATTGATACTGGTTCCATCGGGAATACTGTTCACAATGGCATCAAATCCATCACTGCCTTCCACAAACATCAGTGATACCATTTCAGCAAAATCTTCATCATAGCCCGACATTGCATAAGCCGACACAAAACCATCCATTCTTGCTTCCATTTCCGCCACGTTTGTCCAGTCGGCGCGGTAAAGTCCGGGTGTGATCTGTTTGAACGCATAGGGATACATAATATTCTGATGAAGGATATGGGTGAACTCGTGTTCGATTACATGGAACATTTCTTTCAGAACCGCGGAATCAGCAGGTACATATCCCGGTGTCTGCATTGTTTTGAAGTCATTCAGCTTGTACAGGACCACTTTTCGGCCACCCTCGGCAGTACCGAGCGTAATGCTTCCGTTGTCATTATATGCGGCGCTTCCTGACAGCACAAAGAACTTGGGGCTGTACGTGTTAAAAAAAGTAAGGCCGGCAGCATTGATATAGGTATCCATCCACACCTTTTTGATGCTTTGCATCACGGGTTTGACCACATCTTCACGGGGTGGAACCAGCGTTTTATCCAGTTCAAATTCAAACTGATCCCATTTGTATTTAACCTGAATATTATAGGGAACGACCAGGGTATCGTATAACCATTGGTCAAGGCCCGTTTTCGTCCAGGTGTCGCCACCAAGGCCGAGAATGTCATCGGTAGTCACGGCGTCTTCCTTTGCACAGGAACTGAACAAAACAAGTGACGTAATGATCAGTGTCAAAGCAGGGAACCATCTGCGTATTCCTGAAATCTTTTTCATGCTCTTTTAAATTATCTGGGGTTCATAGGAAGACCTGAGGTTTTCACTGACTCAGGCATCTGCAACACTTTACGTAAGTCATCTGAGGCCAGTGAAGCGACGACCTCACCTTCGCGGTCCCGGTGCTCTACAGGAAGTTTATAACGCAGGATATCGAACCACCGCATCCCTTCCTGAACATATTCCGAACGGCGGAAATCGAGGATTGCAACCAGCGTCGCCAATTTTATATCGCTGGTACCGTAGTAGTTTTTAAGCTTGGTAGTGGTGATCGTGTGACTGGCTGTGCTGTAATTCCTGATCCGCTTGCTGGCAAAAAGATTCAGATCACTGATGGCCTGGCTGGTATTGCCTAAAAAGGTATTGGCCTCCGCACGATTGAAAAGAACCTCCTCTGCGGTAAATAACGGCATCATGATATGGGGATAACCAATATTGGCATTCACCGAGGTCTTCACAAAATACTCCAGGAACTTCGGAACGAAGTAATTGGGCTCACCATAGTAGAGAATCGAATAGGCCCAGGTGGCACTTGCATTGGTCAGCTGCGCTGAGCTGAAAATCTCCTGCTGACGGGCATAGTCCATTCCATAACGGAACAACGGGCAGGAACGTCCATATTCGGATAATGTTTCCACAAGAAGGAGATTGGCAGGCTCCTCCGCACTGGTATACAGGTCCCACAACTCCTCGTAGGTCATCGTGCTGTATTTGGTATTCCAGGGACGCAGATATTCACTGATGGTATTGCCCATGATCGATTTCTCCGCGTGCTCCAGCACTTTCTGGTAATTTCTTTTGTAGAGGTAGAACCGGCTTGCAAATGCATGGGCCGCGGTTTGTGTAAAATGGTACCTGGGAACGGCGTATTCGTCGTCACGCAGCATGGTCATTCCTTCCAGAAGATCTTTCTCCACCAGGTCATAGACCTGCTTCACAGTACCACGATCATAGGGTTTAAATACCACGGTTTCAGGAACAGTCACATACGGAATGCCGGGATCAGTCGCCGCCGTGGTGGAATCATAGAATTTCGAAAAGAAATTAACCAGCATAAAATGGGAATAGGCACGGGCCACCAGCGCCTCACCACGTTGTGCAGCATACGCTTCCGGATTTGTTGCCTTCTCACAGGCTTCCAATGCCTGGTTAGCCGCGGCTATAGCCGTGTAACAGGCCGCCCAGTAAGCTTCGGGGGAATCCTGCTGGTTGTCTTTTACATCTTCAAAATAAAAAGGATCCCGGTTTACCAGCGTCAGGATGCCTTTGTCGGGTCCCTTGTCCGCTACGTTATCACTCATCGCTTCTGCAAAAGTGATATAATTCGACTGCGGATATGCCGTACCAAGTAATTGCGCCACCTTCTCCGGCGAGTCAAGCTGCGTCCTCGTGCTGTCCGGAGCCTGATCCAGGAATTTTTTACACCCACCGGCAGCCATCATGACTGTTACGAGGAGCAGGAATAATATACGTCTGTTCATTATAGTTAGTTTAGAGCGCCATTTTTACGGAAAATGTGATCTGCCGCTGGATAGGCTGTGCAACGCCACCCGTATTGAAGAACTCGGGGTCCTGTCCGTTCAGCTTCTTGTCTGCATAGATCAGCCAGAGATTATTTGCCGACAGGGCAAATGATACATTGTTGATCCCTGTACGTCCCATCAGCCGGTTGGGCAACAAATAAGAAAGCGATACAGACTTCAGCCGCACAAATGCTCCACTGGCCGTACGCGCATCTGAATAATTGTAGTTGTTGTATGGATAAGCACCTGAGATCAGCAATTGCTCAAAGGCATCCACGATGGATGGCACACTAGTTTGCGCCTCCTCACCCTTCTGCACCCAGCGGTCAAAAAACTCATTGGGCATGGCATCGAAATCAGTATAAGCCGTACGAAACGCAGGGTACAGCCTGATCCTGTTGCCAAACTGGTAGGTAAGGAAGATGTTGAGCGAAAGGTTTTTGTACCGGAAAGTATTGTTAAGGCCCCCGGTATAGGGAGGATCCACAGGCCCCTCATATTTCAGGAACTGCGTCGAGTCATCCTGCAGGTAAACACTGGGACTGATCTCACCTTTTTCGTTCAGAAACAGCGGGTATCCACTGTTCGGATCAAGGCCCTTATATTGAATGGAAAACAGGCTGCGAACAGGGTAACCTTCCTTATTACCGCCTTCAGCTCCAACCAGGTCAAAGATGGTGGGAATGTTTTTGGCTGTAGTGATCTTATTGGTATTATATCCCATGGTGAAGTTCGCACGCCAGCCCCAGTCCTTCTTCCTGATGATTTCCCCGCCTATCATTACTTCGAGTCCTTTAGAGCTCATATCGGCGTAGTTGGCCGCCTTATACATTTCCCCACCGATACCGGAGGTCTTGATGATGCTGATCAGGTCAAAGCTCTTCCTGTCGTATAGGTCCAGCGTCAGCGTCAGGCGGCGTTTCAGGAATCCTGCATCAAATCCGATATTACCCGCATACAACTTTTCCCAGGTAAGATCATCATTCTGCAAGTTCATGAGTTTGATTACAGATTCTCTTTCATTAAGATGGGTCCGGTTGGTATTGGCATTCTGCAACACAACACCAGAGTTGGTAGCTGGTCCCATACTCGCTGTCAATCCATAACTGCCTCTAACAGTCAGGTAATCCAGCCAGTCTGCATTCCGCATGAATTTCTCCTGGTCCACATTCCATGAGCCGGAAACACTCCAGGTGGGCAACCAACGGGCACTCTCAGATTCTCCCAGTTTGTTGGATCCCTCATAACGCACCGTTCCACCGATATTGTACTTGTTGTTGAAGGTGTAATGAGCGTCTGCATAAAATGCACCGAAACGATCATAATCCTTCATCATGCTGTAATAGGGGAAATTGCTCTCAATGGTCTGCTTCAGTATCCGGTAATCAATGAAGGGATTTCCGCCATTACCATATTGATAGCCGTATCCCGTGTTGGAGGCATTCTGTCTGTCAGTGTACTTCACCTGATGCCCTACGAGTACATTAATATTGTGTACTTCGTTAAAAGTCTTGTTGAAATTCAGGTTATTCCGGATATCGTAGTTGAACATCTGGTCTTCGGTTCGGTTATAGAAACCGCCATAAGGCAACACTACCTGGGGCTCTGCATTAGGATTCTCCGGATCCCTGTAGAGGAATTTGTTGTTCTGGGCGATGGTTGCATTTTCATTGGCCCGGTAGGCATTCGCCATATTCGACTTCTCTGTAATCTGGTGTTCCCGGGAGGACTTGACAAAACGAAGGGCGCCAACAAATTCATAACGCAGGTTTCTGTTGATCTTCCAACTCAGGTCGCCCTGCAGCCTTGCATCAAGAATATTGAGGTCAATATAATTGTTCTCCAGTTCGTTGATAATATTAAAAGGTGCAAAGTTCCGGCGGAAATATTCCAGGTTTCCGTGTTCGTCATAGGCGGTCAGCGTACGGCTCGTATTAAGCGCATAGCTAAAGGGATTGATGTCGAATTCACGGTCATACTGGCCTTCGACAGGATTGCTGTTCCGGGAAAGTGAGCCAGGGGCCTTTTGACGGCGCATGCTGGCCAGCGTTGAAAATCCCGTTGAAACTTTATCGGAAAATTTATAGTTGTTCCTGAAGTTCAGGGTATACCGGCTAACCTTATCCGCGATGGTCCAACCGTTGTCACCATAATAACTGGTGGAGAAATAGGACTGTGATTTATCAGTTCCGGTAGAAACACTGACCGAATGTTCCTGCATGAAATTGTTCTGAAAGAGCAGGTCATACCAGTTGGTATTAGCTTTTGCATAGCGCAGCAAAAATTCCTGTTTGGCCTCCGGCGTATTTTCAACCGGGAAGCCGGATTCACTGTAATCATTCAACAGGTCGAAATACTTTCCGTACACACCAACGTCACCGCGTGAAAGTATATCTGAGGTAAGCAACCCTTTCCTTTCCAGTTCAGCAAGAACAGACATCTGCTTGCCGGAATTCATGATGTTGTAATCAGCATACTGTGGCTTAAGGTAGGTGCTGAAATTACCGGTGTAGGTGATTACAGGTTTACCGGCCTTTCCACGCTTGGTCGTGATTACCACCACGCCGTTCATTGCCCTGGCACCGTAGAGCGCTGTTGCAGCAGCATCTTTCAGAATTTCAAAGCTTTCAATATCATTGGCATTCAGACCGGCAACAGCAGACCCCAGCAAGGTTGTAGGATCACCACTGGTCAGCTGGTCATTGGAGATGTTGACGATATCTTCCAGCACAACGCCATCCACCACCCAAAGCGGTTTATTGTCGCCGTTGATGGAGGTGGCGCCCCGCACCCGCACTTTAGGTGCCGTACCAAAGGTGCCTGACACGTTCTGTACAGAGACACCGGCCGCCCTTCCTTCCAGCATACGGCTAACATCCACAACGCCATTTAGTTTCGCATCATCTGCCTTTATACGGGTGGCAGCACCCGAAAACTTTTTTTTATCAATATTTTGAAAGCCTGTAACCACTACATCATTCAGCATGTTTTCACTTCCGGATTCCATGAGAATAGACATCATCGGTTGCCCGCTGTACAGCACGGTAACCGGAGAACGGCCCACATATGAAAAGCGGATCGAATCGCCGGGTTCGGCAACCAGGCGAAACTGACCTTTAGCGTCGGTGGCTGTCCCCCTGCCGCTAGATGGAATCATGACAGTTACATTAAGCAGCGGACTTCCATCTTCTTTGGACACCACTTTACCCACCACGGTACGGCCAGGTATCGTATCCGCAACCAAAGTTTTTTCAGCTGGTTTCTCCGCTTCCTGCCTGGAAATAATAATGTATTCATTGTCGATTCGGAATGAAACGGATTTGCCCCGCAACAACTGATGCATCACCTTTTCAATTCTTTCATTCACAACGTTTACGCTCACACGATCTTTATCGTTCAATACCTGGTTATTGTAAAAAACGATCAACCCCGTCTGCTTGCGTATTTCTGTGAAAACGCTATGCAATGGAGCATTCTGGACGCGCAGTGAAACTGTGTTTTCTTGATTGGCAAACAGAGGATAGGAGATTGACAAGTCCGCTACAATCAGTAATGCTACAGCCAAACCATTCCAAAGCTTCTTTAGCCTTGATCCGCTCATAAATCAGTTCGTTTAGGATTCAATTAAAAGACATCGATCAGATGAAAACGGGTGAACTATTCACCAGATATTTTTAGGACAGGAATCATCATACTTGTTTCCCAGCATAAAACCAATTACGATTTCATGGGTTCCCTTGCTTACCAGGTTCATCCTCGTAATGGTATAATCGTAAGAATAACCGAAGTTGAAGGTGTTGAAAAGATGCATGCCGACCATCGCATTGAAGCCGTCATCCAGCCGGTAGCCGGTGCCGAGCCAAAGCAGATCGCGATACTGCAGCTTCGCATTCAGATCAACCTGTACCGGCGCAGGTTTCACGTATTTGACCATCACGGATGGAATCAGGTTGAAATCGTCACCCAGTCCGAATCGATAACCGGCAGTCGCAAAAAGATGCGGCACGGTTTTACCGTCTACAGGCGCTACTACATTATCTGAAAAATCAATGGTCTGTGGAATGATCTGCTGGGCAGAAAGGCCCACGAAATAGGTTGCACTGTACATGTAAATGCCCGCATTGAAATCGGGTTTTATGGAATTGATATTACCATTTCCATATACTGCAGGGTCCACCTGGGTGTTGCCGAAATCCAGCTTGGAAGCATCCAGAGACACATTGAAGATCCCGGCGCCGAAACCCATGGCCAGACTGGTCTTGGGGGTCAGGCCAAGGTGATAGGCATAGGTAATGTTCGCATTGAACCGGTTGATCGGACCAGTCTTGTCATTGATCACCTGCAGCCCGATCCCGTGATGCGGGGCAGCAGCCTGGTAGGATTCCCAGTAGCTGTTGCCCCTCGGGTTTTCACCCGGCACATCAAAGGATGTCGCTGTTGTTCGGTAATCTTTTTTATTCAAAGCGCCATGTACCGTCAGGTAAGTAGTGACCGGTGCATCCTGAAGGCCTGCCCACTGCTGACGATGGCTCATCTTCAGATCAATATAGTTTTCAATACCGGTCAGTGCAGGATTGATTATATACTGATTCAGCAGATACTGGGTATAGTGAGGTTTTTGCTGCCCGCTCGCACACAACACCATCGCTACACATAACAGACAAAAAACCTGTTTACGCATAATTTATTTTTTAAGCACTTTCATTTCAGTACGCCTGTTCTTCTGGCGGCCTTCCGCATTGTCGCTGCCATCCGCATTAACATTCGGTTCAACCGGCTGTGTATCACCGTAACCCACGGTACTGATTCTCGATGAATCAATGCCTTTGGAAACGAGGTATGCTTTCACGTTGCGGGCCCTGCGCTCGGAAAGTTGCTGGTTGTATACTGGTGATCCAGTATTGTCGGTATGACCGCTGATTTCCACCACGAGGTTTGGACTATCGGCAAGTGTGCGAGCGAGGTCGTCCAGAGCTGGCCTGGACTCATCAAGGATATTTGCCTTGTTCAATTCATAATACATGTTGTTGACTACCGTCTTGCCGCCTACATCCGGGATCCTGTTCAGGCAGAGTACAGGATTGTCCAGATCAAGCTGGTCTTCCGGCAGTCCTTTACCGAATTGCAGGCTTCCTGCCTGATAACCGGCAATGCTGGATTGCAGGGTGAGCGCCTGCCATTCCTCCAGTTCAAAACTATATCGACCTTCTCCATCTGTACGATGGGTAACTATGGTTTTGTTGTCAGCACCCACAACTGCCAGTGCCACTCCACCAAGCGGACGCTGATCACCGCAATCACGAACCTGGCCACGGATATTTTTCAGCGGCAATTTTTTATGCAGCACAAAAAGATCAAAACAGCATTCAGAAGCACGATCGGAACTCAACAACACATCCGCCAGCATATTTTTAGCATCCCCCCTGCTTGCGAAATACATATCATCTTTTACTGAGTTCACAGGATAGCCGAGGTTCTTCGGTTCATTCCATTGTTCAAAACCGCCCTGGCTGGTGTAAAGATCGAATCCGCCCAGGCCTACACGACCATTGCTTGCAAAGACCAGTGTATTTGAGGCGGCATGGAAATAAGGCGCCTGTTCATCACCGGCAGTGTTGATCACGGAACCCATATTGACCGGCGTACCAGTTTTGCCCTTATCAAGTGGAGTATACCAAAGATCGAAACCTCCCTGGCCACCGGAGCGGTCGCTTGAGTAGATCAGGAAACGGCCATCAGGTGTTACCACCGGCTGCTGGCTGTTGCCACCCGGGGTATTGATCTGATCGCCAATTGAAACGGGTTCCGACCAGCCACTTCCTTCCTTACGGCTGCTGAAAATACCTGCGGCTTTCTTATTGCCGTTATCACTCCAGCGGGTGAGGAAGATCGTTTGACCATCAGGAGTAATGCTGACGGCACCCTGTTCAATACCCTTTCCCTGGGGCAGGTCAACCCTGCTGACACCGCTTGCGGTATTGTTCTGGAATGCAGCCTGGTATACCCGATTGGTATGGCCGTCTTTTGCAGCAGCCTCTTCTTTGCGGGTAGAAGTAAACCAAAGCGTCTGATCATTGATCCAGACAGGAGCATAACTCGCTCCGGGCGCATTGAAATTCGCTTTGTCGAGTGTATACAGCACCGTATCCTTACGCCGCAGTTGTTCTTTCAGGAAAACAATATTCTGTAGCTCCCTTTTTGCAGCACGTGTGTACCCGTCATCTTTTTTGTAGCTGTCGAGAAAGGCCTGGTATTGCTTTTCTGCTGCATCAAACTGGCTGAGCGCTTTCAATGTATTCGCATAATGAAAGCCAGCCAGCGGGTAAGCTGCCGGGTCAAATGTGATCGCCTGTTCATAATAAGGTGCTGCTTTTGCAGGATAGTGCAGCAGGCGATAAGCTTCCGCCAGCCGGTAAACAGACTGCTGACGGCTTGAAAGCTGCAGTTGTTGATTTTTACTCAACGACTGCACCGAATAGGGATCGTATTGCGTCTTTTTTCCTTTTCCGTTACCCTGCAGATATTTCTCATAATATTCAGCAGCAGATGCGTAATCTCCCTTCCGGTAATAAGCATCGGCAGCACGCAGATAGTCAAAGCTGACCTGTGCGTGGGAGAGATGGAATGCCGCCATCAGCGCGGCGGATAGCAAGATCTTTTTCATGTGGTGGGTTATAATCTTGGGCAGATGAATTCTGTTTCCGGTGTGGCTGTCTTTTTACGGCCGATAAAAGTGAGTGAGATCTCAAAGCTGTTGGATCCCCTGGCCATCTTACTGAGATCTGAAGTATTTACATCATAACTGCATCCCAGTGTCATGTTCTTAAAATAGACCCCAACGAAGGGAGACACAGCATCCTGGATCCTGTAGTTTACACCAAGCAGGAAATCAGTTTCCTCGTTTACTTTCAACTGGCCATAAGCACCGATCATCTTTTCTTCTGCAGACCCCTGCCGCATGTACAATGCATTGGGTGTCAGGCTGAATACTTCGTTCAGCATCAGGCGCACGCCTGCATGAAAATTATACCGCACGGGGAGTTTGGCATCCCCGTCTGTGGAGAACTGATCTGTGGGCCTGTTGATATGCGCAGCAGATACGCCAGCGAATATATTAGCCTTCTTTCCGGGTGTTGCATCAAAATAGAGGATTCCTACACCGGCATCAAAACTGGTGGACTTGGTACGCGTAAGCGATTCCGATGTTACCTGCGAGGGATTATAACCAGTCACCGGATTCCACTGATCACCAAATGTCATCTTTGACATATCGAATCCGCGCTGGATCATTCCCAGCTGAAAACCCATGTTCAGGTGATGATTTCCATCTGCTCCGAAACGAACCCCGCTGTATGACATGCTCGCATAAGCGGTAGTATAATAGTAACCGCCATTGCCTGCCTTCTGCCGCAATGCGCTGATACCAAAACTTGCATTCTTTCCGGTATTGACATCCACCGAAACACCCGGGGTCGAAAATGGTGTCGTGATATTCCCCCACTGGTTGCGGTATATTCCTGCCACCCGGTAATCACCGTTAAAAACACCGGTGAGTGAAGGGTTCAGCCACGAGGGATACACATAATACTGGGTGTAGTGCGGATCCTGCGCCTTCACCTCCTTTGCCAGTCCCAGCACTACCAGCGCCAGGGCAGTCATCCATGCAGATTTTCTCATTTTGCTGTTTCGCTTTGGTTTTAGTTCTCTTGTTAGGTTATTTAATGATGGTAACAGATCCGCTGAGGCGGCTGTAGCCGTTCTTCCTGTCGATGATATAATAGTATGTTCCCACGGGAACCGGATTGCCATTCACCCGGCCGTCCCAGGGTGTTTCGTACCCGGTCTTCCTCCAGATCATTTGCCCGTAACGGTTATATACTTCCACTAAGCAACCCGGATATCCGGCAAGGTTCTCAATTTCCCAGCGGTCGTGGATATTGTCTCCGTTTGGAGAAAACACATTCGGCACTTTTACTGCCTTAAGCACATGCACCGCCGTCATTCCCGTCACACTGCAATGCGGGGTTTTTACTTCGAAGCGGTATTCCTGGTCCCGATCGACAGTCAGTTGAGGCTTCAATACCAAAGCACTTGACAATCCGGTTGGCGGCGTCCATGAATATTGCAGATCCGGCAAACTATTCACTTTCGGTTCCAGGATGATCACCGTTCCGGCAATCGCATAAACCGGTGCCGGCATGGTTAGCGTGGGGCTTGGAAAAACCGTGATACTGTTGCGTGCCGTATCCCGGCAGGCTTCACCACTCTCATATACAAACAAGATCTCATGGCTGCCTGGTCCGGCTTTGGCGGGGTCGAAGCTTCCATTCGCTGTAACCCCATCCCCTCCGTACCATCCCCTGCCGGCAACACCATTGGTAATACTTGCATTTGCAATGGGTATTATTCCAGCAGCTGAACATACAGGTTCCATTAGCGGAAAGCTGATGGTCGGCTCCTGGTGTACAGCCTGGTGGTAGTCCACTGTTGAAACGCAACCGCTTTCTCCGGTTACGGTTAAAGAAACAGGATAGCTTCCCGGTGCCGGCCAGCTGTGATGCCCCGAAAGCGTGTGCGCACTGGAACCATCGCCAAAAGTCCACGAAACCTCCTTCAGCTGCTGATCATCCTCAAAAGATACTTTTGTCTCAAAAGGAATGGGGTCGTTCGTTCGGAAACAGGTTACAGGTACTGTTGTTGAAGTAACCGGATTTGCGTAAACAACAATTTTTGCAACTGCAGTATCGCTTACACAGGTGTTGCTGTATGCTGTTACATGCTTGATGATCAGCGTATCCGGCAACTTGCTGCTGGCTGCATATTGCTGACCTTCACTGAACAGCGAAACGGTATCACCGTTGCCCAGGTCCCAGTACCATCGTTGAACACCTGCATTCGGACTGTTCTCGATCAACAGGAGTTTCCTGTTCGCGCATGCGACTGGGTTAACCAGGTTGAAATAAGGTGTTTCCGGTTTTGCCGCCAGTTCGAACAGCGTTGTTGTATCTGCAACGCAGCCATTGGCATCATTTGCCTGTAACTGAACACTGTACTTTCCGGCAGTGAATTCCTGCTGCCAGGTTCTGCCCGACGCACCCGAATGGAATGAGCCATCGTGGTTCAGCGTTGTCCATTTCCAGCCGGTAATTGTCGAGCCGTCACCAGCAGTGGTGGCAGCATCAAAGGCTACCGGCGCTTTCTGAACACAATGCTCAAATTCAGTTGTATATGCAATAGACAATGCAGGCCTTACGTCAACGGGATAAGCCAAAGTTTCTGTCCGATCGCAGTTTTCCACTCCCGTACCTGTTGCTGTTACATGGAATTGTTGCAAGCCTGCAGCCATGAAACGGAATGTTCCCGGCAGGGTATATTGAAAATAGGAAATGCCGTTGATGGTCTGCGTTCCGCTAGCAACCGGATTTAGTTGTACCTGGTCTGCCGGCTGATCAAGGTTACCATTCAGTTCACTAAGGTGCCAGGTTAATTTTACCGGTTGAAAACGCAGGAGTATGGAAAATTCAAGCGGGCTGTTTACGCAGGTATACGACCCAGGTTGATTATCCGGCGCGAAGCTGTTGCGGTACCAGGGCAATCCATTGAGGCTGTTCAACTTTGTGCCTGCATTGTATCCATAGCTTTCCGCCACGCCGAGACCGTAGGTGATTGCTGTGAATGGTGCCCGGCTGCTGACGATGCATTGGGCCCGGGCGGATTTCCAGCGCTTCACCACCACACTGTAACCGGACAATTGGGGGTGTGTATACCTGTGATTCCATGCATTGGCTGCTCCATCGATCAGCAGTGTTGCAAGTCCGGAATCGGGTATGATCAGTGTCACGAAATTTGCATCAATTTTTTGCAGGTCATTACGATAGAAACCGGTGCGGGTCACTGCCTGTTCCAGCGGACTCAGATAGATCAGTTCGGGGTCCCCTTCGCCAATATAACCGCAGCTATTGGAAGAAGGCAGGAACTGTGCAACCATAACAGGCTGGTCTGCCTCGATAATATCGGCAGTATTGCTTTGATATTCGTAGTAAAATCCGTTGATGCCATACAATTGCTGGCCGTTCTTTTTGACAATCGTATTCGGATCCCTTACAGCAATCCGATACACGTTCATGTTAGCCTGCTGGGGAGCTGTCAGCACACTGGTAGGCGCTGTCAGGTATCGCTTGCCCCAGGCTTTGAAGGGCATCATCTGCTGGATCAGGTTATCTCCGGAACCATCTTCATCCGCACAGGAAATTCCTGTCCGGCTGCTGCCGGTAAATACCGCAATGGGATGACATTTTCCGTCTGCGCCTTCTATTGCCGTAACAGAAGTTCCGGTAAGCTCGGCACTCTCATAGCTGTTGATCGACTCGCCGAGAAGCTGGTACACCTCGCCCTGCTGTAATTCTATCTCAAATGGAATATTCTTCTTCCTTCCGCGACGGGTGTTGACGGTGGGAACTATACGAACCCTGGTGCCATCTTCACTGGCAATGATACAGATCCAGCTGAAACAATCACGGTTGGAGTTATAATACTGGCGTGTAGTCAGCGAAACATAAGCATGGCCCCAGGTTTCAACGGGAAGCAGCATCGCAGCACCGCTGGACTCCTGCCCATAGATATGCGCATAGGCCACTACGGGCGTATTGCTTTCAATATGAATTCCGTTGTTGCTGAACAGCTGCTCTGATGATGTGCCTGCACCTCCCGGAAGCGTAAACAGCCGGGCATCTATGTTTCCGTTTCCACCCTTGGGAATGGGTTTGCTGCTAATGACGGTATTCGCGGGCACCTGGTAAATTTCTTCATATGCGGTACCCCGAATGGTCACCCGAACAGTAGCCGGTTGATCTTCTGCACTGAAATACAATACCATTTCCTGGCTGTTCACAGGCGCAGAACCACTGTGCCCGGGTTCCATGTACTGGTGATGGCCATAACCTACCCAGAACTCTTTCCCCTTGTTGGAAAGGTCCTGAGCCAAAACGTTATGTGCATTTATCAGTAACATTAACCCTATTATTTTTTTCACCATTCCCATTGCCCGTTCATCGTAAAATGGTTACGGATCCTTTCAGCGGTGCATCGCCGTTACCCAGCCTTATCAGATAATAGTACGTACCAACCGGAAGGGGCGCCCCATTCATTTTTCCGTCCCACGGCCTTGAGTAGCCATGCGAGCTGAAAACAACCTTGCCGTACCGGTTGAATACTTCTATTATCGCGGAGGGGTAGAGCTGAATATTTTTTATCTGCCAGGTGTCATTAACGCCATCACCGTTCGGGCTGAATACATTCGGAACGCCGACGGGTCGTTGAACCAGTACATTCAACATATCGGTTGCCTGACAATTGTGTTCACCCGTTGCCGTCAACATATACTGACCGTCGTTCTGAACAGTTAGCGTGGGCTGCAACGCAGCCTGGTCACTCAGACCCGCTGACGGACTCCAGCGGAATTGCAGGTTAGTTGAATTGGCTGTTGCCTGGAAACGGATCACACTCCCTTCTGGCACAGCGAAATCGGGCCCGGCATTGATGACCGGCTGCAGGTAAGCTGTTACTGTTTTCTGCACTGGCGCCGACGGACATCCATCTTTGCTCGTTACCATCAGCGAAATGGTGAACTGTCCAGCCTGGGAAAAGGTTTTTTCAGGATTTCTCTCAACAGACGTGGTACCATCTCCGAAATTCCAGGTCCATTTATCCACACCGCTTCCAGAAGCCGTGCTCTTGTCGGTGAAACTGATCACCGCTCCCTGGCAAACTTCTGTACTGTTCATGTCAAACCCTGCGACAGGTTGTGTCAGGAATTTATTCAGCACCTGGCTCGCAGTAGCGGAACATCCCTTGGCACTTGTCGCTTTCAGCACAACAGTGTAATTGCCCGGTCCGGCATAGGTATGGTTCGGACTAGCTACTGTCGATTGGTTATTGTCGCCAAAGTTCCATGTGTAATTCAGCACACTGCCATCAGCGATGGTTGAGGTATTCGTAAAGGCAGCTACCCCAGAAGGCAGGCATATGGCCGATGGAGCAGTAAATGCTGCCGTCGGATTGGCATTCACATTTACCACTTTGGTTACCGGAGCGCTACTGCATCCGTTGTTGCCGGTAGTCGTCAGGGTGATTGTATAGGTGCCGGTCTTTACATAGGTAACAGTAAAAGGACTACCGTTGAGGCGGGTATCTGTGATATTATTACCGAAATCCCATTCCCAGCGCGTTACCATCGGTCCGCCCGCAACAGTGAAGCTGATATTAGTGGCCTGATCGAGACAAACATCCGGCGTCGCAGTAAAATCTGCACCAGGTTGCGGAAGTATTGTAATGGTTTGTGATGCGGAATCCTGGCAACCTTCGGTTGTAGTGAAAAGATACCACACAGTATGTGTTCCGGCTTTGGCAATGTCAGGGTGTAAAATCCCGTTGGCGTCTACGCCGGTGCCCTTGTATACCCCCGTTCCACCGACTCCATTGGTAACAGTCGCTTTTGCCACGGTAACACCGGTAGCACTTTCGCACACCGCCGTAAGTGCAGGAAAACTGATGACAGGTTTCAGGTTTAAAGATGCTTCTACTTCCAGCGCTGCAGTGCAGCCGTTTACGGTAGCTGCTTTGAACTGGATGGTATAGCTGCCGGCAGTGGTATAGCGATGACTGGCATTAAGTGTATTGGCTGTATTGGGGTTTGCCGGTGTAGCATTCACATCGCCAAAGTTCCAGGCATAACTGCGTGCTTCAACAGGCTGACTATCCGGCACGGTAACACCGCCATTGAAATTAATTCTGCCATCCGAAGGCAGACAGCCAAGCGGATAGTCAACTGTCAGCAACGGATTTGCATATACAACAATTGTCTTGGTTGTTGTATCGCTGGCACAACCGGCATTGTATTTCACGGCATGTCTTACCTCATAGGTACCAGCCTTTTTATAAGTATTGATCTGCTCATCGCCATTGTCTGTTATTGTTCTGGTGGTGCCATCCCCAAAATCCCAGTACCACGACAAGGCATCCGGCTGAGGTACGGTTGCCCTGAATGTTACCGTACTTCCCTCGCATGCACTACCCACTACAGAAAAATCAGGTTTGCCGAATGCATCTGCCACCATGAAAGTTTTGGTGGTATCCACAATACAACCGTGTTCGTCCACTCCGATCATTTTTGCACTGTTATTGCCGGATTTGAATATGAGGGATTGATCCTTGCCTTCTGCGTTGCTGATGGCACCACCGTTATCAAATGTCCAGATCCAGCGTTTTACATCAGTCTGATCAGTGAATTTTTCATCTCCAATAAACTTAACCGGCTCAGTCGGTTTACAGGGAATCATTTCAATATCGAAGTCAGCAATTTTTGCGTCGTGCACATCGATCTCATAAAAAATGGGTTCTTCCTGCGAACAGTTCTCCACTACTACACTGGAAGCAAATACCGGGACAGTGTCCAACCCCGCATGCTTAAAGGTATAATAGCCTGTAAGGCTGTACCGGTAATAGGGAAGACCATTACGATACTCAATTCCGTCTTCTGCCGGATTGTTCATGATCACATCAACGGCGGGAGAAATATTGTCGGCCATCTGGCTGAGGCGCCAGTCAAGCTTGCTGGGTTTGTACCGCAACAACACCGACAATTTCACCGGCGTTTTGGCACAGGTGAAGGAATTAGCAGTATCGGAGGTATTGTACTGGTTGTGCAATTCAGGAAAACCGTTCAGGTTTTTCAGGTATGCCCCGCCGTTATACCCGTAGTTTTCAGCACTGCCCAGTCCATAGGTAATTAGTGTAAATGCGGAATCACTCTGGATAATGGCTTGCGCAGGTGCTTTTGGCGCAGCAAGTGTACGCCAGCGTTTGATGACTACTGAATATCCGGTTTTATAGGGGTGTGGATAAGAATAATCAAATGTTTTACCGCCATCAATGGTCAGGGAATTCAGGCCCTCTGTCGGAATAGTCAATGCAACGAAATTCCAGTCGATCACTGTTTTTTCATTCCGGTAGAGACCCACCCGCTTAATACCCTGTTCGACCGGGCTCAGCACAATCATCTCTGGATCACCGCTGCCTTCCGTGTCACAATATCCCATCGACGGAAAGATCTGCAACACCTGAATGGGCACGTTACTTTCGATATAGTCAGCAGTTTTGCTGGTAAACTCGTAGAAGTTGCGCGTAGTCATCCCGGTAAGCGGAACTCCATTTCTTTTTACAACCCCTGAAGGATCAGAAACCATCACCCTGAAGATGTTGTTGTTGTGCTTTTTCGGATCTGTATCTACCTGCGATGGCGTTGTAAGATACGCGCGCCCCCACGCCTGGACTGGGAACAATTGCTGGTACAGGCATTCTTCCGGTGGAAACGGAGAAACACCATAATCGTCGCAGGCAACATACGTACCGCTGCTTCCTGTGAAAGTGGCGAAAGGCAGGCATTTCCCTGAACTGTTCGGCAAGGAACGGATTGAAGTACCCGACATTTCTCCCATACTTGAATTGTTCGTGCCACCACCCAACAGTTGATAGATCTCTCCCTTCTGAAGCGTCACCTCGAAGGGTACATTTGCCAGCCGCCCATTCCTGGTTTTAACAGAAGGAGTGACCTGAAGGCGGGTATCGTTTTCTGCGGCAACTACAAAAACCCAGGAATAGTTGTACACATCGCTGCCGTTAGCATCTTGTTTTGCCGTAAGCACCCGGTAACCATATCCCCAGGATTCTACGGGCAGGAGCATGGAAGCGGCCTGTGTAAAAGCGGCGTACTCAAAGGCATAGGCAACAATGGGCACATCACTGACTATATGAATACCCTTGTTCTGGAACAGACCTTCAGAATTGTTGCCGCCAAAAGCGGAGGTTCTGGTCCATAACCGCGCATCAATAAACTGGGGGTCTGGATTTGGCCCGCCGGTGCCACTCGGAATAAAGTCGGATGTAATAACGGAATTGGCCGGTACATCATATTCTTTCCTGTAAGCAGTACCTTCTACAGTAACAACAACATGCGCCTTTTCTTCTGCACTGAAGAACAGCTTCATGGCAGGCCATTCATCAGGGAAAAGTGAATTCTGAGGCCATTCCATATTCCCATGATGACCAAATCCCGCCCAGAATTCCTTTCCGCGGTTGGATATATTCTGGGCATAAAGCTGGCAGCCCGTCAATAGACAAGCTGCCAGGATTATGGTTGTCATGGTTTTTCTGAACATTTTAACGAATCAGGTTTACGCTGCCTTTCTTATTGATTTCTTCGCCGGTGTTCAATATGATCCGGCACACATATACGTATACTCCACTCGGCTGATCCTTGCCATTGAAGCGACCATCCCATCCGCTACCCATTGAAGATGTTTCGAACACTTTCTGTCCCCACTGGTTGAACACCATCATCTTCATCTCTTTCACGTTATTAGCATACACCCTGAAGGTCGGACTGATACCGCCGGGCACAAAGCTGTTCGGGATGAACACATTGTCTGTGAGCGTCGTTGCAGATACAGGTGAGGATACCTCAAACTCACAACCACCTGTCGCACGAACCTGGATAGTAATAGTGGTTGACGGACGCAGGTTGGTGATCATATGGTAGGTACCATTGCTTCCGGATGATGGAGCACTCCAGGTGCTGCCACCGTCAGTGGACATCTCATAGCCGGTTGCATTGGCAACAGCATTCCATTCGAAGCGGATCATATTGGTCGTTACAGAATCAACTGTTACTACCGGTGCTTCCGGAGTGATCTTGATTGCAGCGACCACTTTCAGTCTTTGATCGGGTCCGCATCCGTTGGCAGTTGCACCGATATAGAAGGCTGAATCCCCATTAAGTGCACCACTGGTGAAGGTAGTACCTGTAAAGATCGGGCTACCACCTGTTGCTGCTGTAAACCATTCGTAAGTAGTATTTGCATCAGGGTTGCTGATTTCAAAGGTCACCACATCATCTTTACAGATCCGGACGGTGTCTTTCTTCACAGCAACAACCGGTAGCGGGTTTACTGTTACTGTCTCGTTATGGTAGCCGACGCAACCGTCATTGGCAATACCTTCTAGCGCTACCAGGTAATTCCCAGCTGTGTTCCATTTTTTCGTGGGTCTCTGGATATCGCTGGTTGTATTGTCACCGAAGTTCCAGTTCCAGCGGTCAACGATCGCTCCCCGTTGTGCTGAACCGGACGCTTCAAAGGTGGCGGTACCGTTCACACAATGGTTGTAGTTTGTGGTATAATTCACTACAGGAGCTTCGATCACTTCTACTGCGAAGGAATCAGTGATCGATTTGTCGCAACCAAGACCACTTCCGCCGTAGGTAATGGTTACAGGGATCTGGAACACACCAGTACCGTCAATGCGGATGTCTTGAGATATTCGATATACATAGTAATCCGTGAAATCTACTTCAACGGTGTCTACCGGTGTCGGGTTGTTTTCAATGATATCACCAGCTGGCTGCGCACCGGTTACCTGGCTCAATGCCCATATGATGGATTTTGCGGCAACCGGCAACATGATTGTGGCACGGAATGGCGTACTGTCACAGGTGTAGGCATTCTGTTCAGTTGCTATATTCAGTGTATTTCTGACGGCAGGGTCTTTCACTTCAATCCGGGGGATGGTCATTCCGAGATTGAATCTTGTTCCGATTCCCGGAGCAATAATGGTATTGCTGATGGCATAGAACGTTGTATCGCTTGAAACATGCATCAGTTCTTCATTCATTGGCCAGCGCTTCATGGCAATGCTGTATCCGGGCATGCCGGGATGCGCTGTCACCGTAAAATCATTCTGACCGTTGACTTTGAGAGATGCTAATCCGGCATCCGGTATTAAGACCTGCAGGTCATTATAAGTTTCGGTCTGCGGGTATTGCTCTGTTTCACGCAGGTATTTCGCGTCTTTGATGCCGTGTCCAAGCGGTGTAAGGTAAACCACAGAGTTGAATCGACCTTTGCCAAACCAGGCTTCATTGCCGCAACTCATCATTGCTGCGCCGAACTGAGCGACCTGAACAGGTTGATCTGCTTCAATATACTCCGGCTGGTTGCTGGTGAATTCATAAACCTTATTGTCCAGGCCTGTCATTACAGTGCCATTACGCTTCACAATGGTTTGCGCATTGTTCACCTGGATACGGTATACATAATACACCGGTTCTGTTCCATCCGAAGTTGTGTTGCCGGCTGTCAGATAGTGCTTGCCCCATGCCGGTGCCGGAAGGTTTTGCTGGATGAAGAACTCGTCTGCAGTTCCTTCCAGTTCGTTCTCTTTGCAATCAAATCCTGTGCTGGCGCTTCCGGAGAAGACAGCAACCGGATAACACTCGCCCGCAGGGTTGGCGATTGCCTTAACGGTTGTACCGGTAAGGTCTGTTCCGAAATAGTAGCGATCATAACCATCTACAATCGACTGGCCTTTATCCGCACCTAGAACCTGATACACTTCACCTCTTTGAAGGGTCACCTGGAAGGGAACACCTGCTTTCTGTCCACCTTTTGTATCTACAGATGGTGTAATCTCAACCACGGTGTTGTCATGATCTGCAATTACGTTTACTGTTGCCGAAGTTTTAAATATTGCAGGGTTGTAGGAAGATTTCTGGCGGTATCCCAATGCGGCGTATTCATAACCATAAGTTCCTGTCGGGAGCAGCATGGCGTAGGTATCCTGGAAGCCCGTTGTAACTGCTGTAATGGCAACAGGCCTATCGCTTTCGATACTCACACCGGTCACATATTTTCCTTCATCAGTAATACGGGCGTCATGCGCACCAACTTTGGGAAGGGGATCGGTTTTCAATACGGTTCCTGCGGCGACACTATAGGTTTTGCTGTAACTGGTTCCGTTCACCTTTACGGTAACAGTTGAAGACTGGTCTGCAGCGATACGGAAAAGCATTTCCTGGTCATTGCCCTGGAAGAAACTTGTATTCAGCGCATAGGGTGCCCAGAAACGTGTTCCCTTGTTGGAGCTGTCAGCAGTTGTGGTAAATACTGGCTTGTCCGGGAATTTTCCATCTGTCATTCCCGTGAACTTATCCAGGAATGAAAGTGAAGAATCGATCATTACATTGGCCAGTGAATCAATTACCGCGGTACCGCTGGCTGTCCAAACCTGGGCAGCATCGGTGCGACCCAGTTTAACCGTTGATTCAGGAGAAAGGTTCCGCATCCAGCTGCCCACATAGTGCTGGCGGATGTGGAAGTTGAAATTTCCGTTGGTGCCAGGTTGTGCAGCAACATAATAATACATGGATTTATCCGCGGCGCTCAATCCGTCTGGTAATACACCGGAATACCGGCGTAGCGTGAGGGCCGATGGCACAGGCGCACCCGGAGCCCAGATGATTGACGCAACGGTATCGCTGCCCATCAGGAAATGCTGTGTTGTGCCTGCTGCAGGTGTTGCTGGTATTCCGGTTAGTACAGGAGGTGCTACGGTTGGCTGGAATTCGAAGGCGCCAAGGTCCGGAACGCCGGTGGTAAGGGTTACCGCACGATCATTACCTTCTTTGTCCTTGTCGTTACCGGCAATTTGTACTCCTCTGCCCTGCATGGCCCATGAAGCAGCTTTGGAGGCATCAGGATGCAGGTCCGAAGCGCTTACAAATGCCGGCTCATATACTATACTGTTCAGGTCGATGCTGAACGCCTTGATCCATGTATCAAGCGAGGTAAAATCCTTTTCCAGCATATAGTTCGGAGGGCCAACCTTAATCAGCGTGGCTCCACTGGTATGGAACAGGTTGTAGTCACTTCGAACAAAAGCAGGGCTATAGTTGTGAAATACTGCCGGGCCGCCACCAGCATTGCTGATAATGTTGTTATACGCTTCTGCTTCGCCACCGTCCTGGTAATACTGGTGATCAAAATATGCCGTTGCGTTATATGCTTCAGCAACTGTCGCATAGCTTACTAAACTGTTGTTGTAGTAATGTGTTCCAAAAGCATTGTTGGATGCCAGCGCGTTAGTAGCTTCTCCGCTGTAGGAACCGGAAGACGCAGAACCAACTACTACTGTATTGTTGAAGACATCAAAATTCCGGACACCGGCGAAATCCATACCGGCAACAGGAGAACTGTTGGCCACATCATTGGCTGTAATCGTATTGTTTTTAAAGGAAGCGCGCTTATGCACCGGTGCGTCACTGTTGTTTACGCTGATGGCCGCGGTATTTCCACCTGCCCAGTTGCCAATCGTAACGGTGTTGCCATCTACTGCGATGCTGCTGTCACTTGCAGTAATGTAGATCCCGGCAGAAGCTCCATTCCCCCAAACCATCTGGGTCGCATTGAAGTCGATCGTGTTGTTCCGGACTTTAATGCCCGCAGCATTGGCTGCATATATACTGTGCAGTATTTGTTTGCTGAAAATATTGCTGCTGATTTCATTATTGGTGCTCGGTGTGGCCTGAGCGCGGCCTTCCAGGTGAACTCCCTTCACACCACCAGTGATAGTATTGCCAGAGATTACGTGGTCACCGCCAGTCAGTTTGGCATTCATGATGATGCCGGCAGACTGCATGGGATTATTGTAAGTGTCGTAGTACCCGGTTACTTCAGGCGCAGTAATGATGTTGTTAACAATGCTGTCTCCCTTACTCATGCTGAGTATTTCCAGCACGCGTCCCGCATTATCGCTGGTTGCGGCCAGGGTGAGGTTGCGGAAGATGAAGTGACTGGCACTGTCCAGGCGCAGGGTATAGTTTTTGGTCACATCTGTACCATTAAAGGTCAGAATGGTTCCCGTGGCATTGCCGCTTTCGCTCTGGAAGGTTACCGTATTGGCAGCAGAAGTACCCCTGATGTCACCGATACGGATCTGCTCTTCGTAGGTGTTCTCCTTAACATTGAAGATAACCGGACCGGCTACACCGCAATTCAGGGCAGCTACCGCTTCACTGAAGCTGTTGAAGTTCTTCGTGCCTGAAGGATCAGAAGGTTGAGTTTTATCAATGGTGTAGGTACCCGCCGGGAATGCTCCGCCAACATTGATCTGGATTGCAGTCGAATAGACTGCCGTACCGCCATTACAGCTCACCGCAGCGCGGTAATACAACGGCTGGTCTCCCAGTACATAGTTGAAAGGCGCTGCCTGAAGCGCTGTGGAGATTGCTGTCCAAGGACCCGTTGAAGAGGGGGCACTTTCCCAGATATAGGTCATCCCCATACCTACGTCGTTGTTCTTCAGGTTGAGGGTGGTCTTCTTACCGGGACAGGTAACGAGTCCCACGCTGGAATACGCATCGCCTGCCGTAAAGGAGGTTAGACATCCGGGCAGGGTGTATTCATATGCGCCGATGTCTGGCTTAGTCGTACTGCGGGCAATATTGTTGATATCCGCAGTTACTGAAGCCACTGGTAAACCTTTATCTGCCAGGAGCGCAGAGTTGGGTTCAAAATTTCCATTGGCAGGGTCCTTAAATCCGGGATCAATATCCAGTGAACTGGTATCATTTGCGTTGTCAATGATTTTTTTCCATTCCGCCAGCGTCTGGTAGGCTTTGGCATTGTAGTACCCTGCACTGATCGTACCATGATCGGCCAGGAAAAAGTTGTTATAGTTAACGCTTCCGGCCTGTAGCGGCGTAGAGAAATATTCGGCAAACTTCTCGCCCGTACCTCCTTTATGTATGGAATAGATATTGTTTTTTACATCAAGGAAAGCTTCGGACCATCCGCCGTAGAGTGCATAGGTGGGTTTGGATGAAACACTGGAGGTTTCGTCAAAAGAGATAGTATTATGATATACCTGGGTATAGGAGGTGCCGCTAACAACGATACCATACTGCTCTCCCAGTCCATATATATTATAGATAATGTTGTTGGCGATCAGGTTTTCAGCACCTTCTGCAGCATCGGCATTGCTGAAGATGATGCCATTGCTCCGGTCTGTATTGGTGGTATGCGAATCATAAAGATTGTGCACGCGGTTGCCGATCACTTTCGCTCCTACGTTCACCTGTTCGAATATAATACCGGAAACGGTATAACTGCTTGCAGTACGCATCGGACGGGAAATGTCATTGTGTTCTACAAGCGTATTGTAAGTTCCGGTCGCATAAATACCCTGGTAATAAAAATCAATGATCTTGTTATTGGTGATCTTGTTATTGGCTACAGGCACATTGTCATCTCCGGCGATCGCGATGCCATAGTAGCCACCGGTGATCGTATTGTGATCAAATGTGTTGTTGTCGCAATTGGTAATGCCGGAGGAAATCCAGGATTCCTGCGGTGTAATGGCAATACCCAGGAAATTTCCGTTTGTACCGATACTGAACACGTTAATATGACATCGCTTAATGGTATTGAAATCTGCATCATTGTTTAATACAACACCATATCCATAGTCTGCCCATTCGTCGGATCCCAACGATTTGATGACCAGGCTGTCAATGGTCACATAGTCAGCACCATCGAGTTTGATAATGCTGCGGCTTTCATCACTTGCCTGCCAGGAGATCGTCGCCCCGTTCCCGTTGAACGTCACTGTATTGGTTGCTGACGCACCGGGAATATCTTTCATGATCAGCTGCTCGTTGTAATCAACACCGGTATTTTTTACGTTGAAAATAACCGGGCCGCCAATGCCGCATTTTATGAAGTCATATGCCTCATTGAACGTTTTGAAAGTACCACTACCTGATGCCGGAACTGAATTGTCGATGCTGAAAGTTCCGGACACGGTCGGGGTTGCAGTAATATGGACAGCTGCAGAATTCGCTGACTGTCCGCCATTGGCACATGTAACAGCAACCCTGTAATAATTGCCGCTCAGCTGGCTTCCTGCATAAGCCGGGTTCGTTGCATCAGGAATATTGTTCCAAGTAGTGTTGTCAGCTGAAATCTGCCACTGATAACTCAGCCCGGTAGCTACCGCATTCCCGCTGAGGGTGAGATGGAATACCTCAGACCCGCAGGTGGATGTCTTATCTGATACCACGGTTCCGGGAACAGGCTGGCCGGAACAAGCTGGAACAGTTTGCCACGTTAAAGTAAAATTTGGGCGCGTCCGGGCATTGCCGGAGTTAAAGGCATCGTTCAACCCACACCCGTTGCCGCCGAACCAACTTCCGACTGTTGCAGTATGCTGTGCATTAAAAGGGAGCCCGGTAGTCCATTCCACACTGGGATTCTCTGAGGTCTGCCACGGCATATCCGTACCGCTGCACATTTCGATCATGATATTGCTTACACCATCCCAAAGGAACATCGAGGGAAGCGTAAACGTATTTATTCCATCTGCGAGCGTATAATTGGCCGCAGGAATTTCTACCGGTGTACCGGTAAATGTCGCCCACTGGGTTGTATTGATTGCGTTGATGCCGGTATGGCCGATCTGAAAACGGATATTGTCGAGTTGTCCTGCTCCATTCTGACCAGTTATATTCAGTTTGAGCGCAGTGATCCCTCCCGCTGTCATACCAGCAGCCGTCATTTCACTGGCCCGTATCAGGTATTGTGCCCGGCTGCCATTCAGATCCGGCAACGGGCAGGGATAATCGTAAGCACCGTTGCTTCCGGTACCGGAACCGATCTTATAATCGGTCTGTGCAGTAGCAACAGCGTTGACCAAAGAAAAAATGGCAGTAAGACAAAGTAAGATGAGAGTCCTGCATTGCACAGGGGGGCATGATTTTCTCATTACAGGTTGTGTTTTGGCATCAGTGTTTGGTTAGGCGCAAGTATACCTTTTTATGACACCTGATTTTCGGTTACGGGTGACCGATGGACCCGGGTTTTTCACAACCTTAGAGTAGTTAAGGACGAACTGATCTTTTTCAAGGACGAACGATCAAAAAACCTTTGTGATTGTCACAATGATTTCATCACGCCGGCGGTTAACCCAGCGCGTTACAGATAGCAATAAAAAGGATGTGAGTTTTACTGACTGGAAATGATCACCTTATTACCTTCCTGCCGGTAAGTTATACCAGACGAGGACTGCAGAATATCAAGAAAATAAGTAGCGGTGTTATGCCTGTTCAGTGCGCCGGAATAACGGATCGCACCAAGGGCCGGGTCACTCAGTACAAATTCCATCTGGTACCAGCGTTGCAGAACCGGTAGGATATCCCTAAGCTGTTCATTCTTGAAATAATACAACCCCTTCATCCAGGCAAGAATTTCCGTTTCATCGAATTGTTCCTTAACCGGAGCAGCACCGGCTGTTTCCATAATAGCAGCTTCACCCGGATGCAATTCCAGTTTCCCGGCGCCTGCATCAATCGCAACGCTCCCTTCAACCAGGGAAGTCTGGATTTTTTCCTGCGGGTATGCCTTTACATTGAACGAGGTGCCCAGTACCTGGACGGTCATTCCGTTTGTCTTTACAAGGAAAGGATGCTGCGGATTTTTGGTGACCTTGAAAAAGGCTTCGCCTTCCAGCGCCACTTCGCGGTTAACCTCATTGAAGGCAGTGGGGAAATGCAGATTGGAAGCCGCGTTGAGCCAAACTTCCGTACCATCCGATAACACAAGGTGATAATCCTTTCCTGTGGGAACAGTCAGCGTATTCATGGCAGTTACCACCGAAGCATGGTTCCCAACATTGTATAATATTTCTCCTTTTGCAGTTTTTAATGCAGACTTTTCACCATCCACCAGTAGTTCCTTTTCCTTTTGAAGGCTGATCGTTTTGCCGTCGGCAGTGGTGATACTTATTTCAGAAGAACTTGCAACGCCATCAGCGGGTGAGGTATCCCGCGCCTGCTGCCACCAATAAACGCCTCCAGCCATCAGGGGCAGGGCGATTGCGGCAGCCCACCACCAGGCTGTGCGGCGCTTCCTTTTTTCCAGGGATATGACAGTCGCTCCGTTTTCCTCAGCCAGTGCGTTCTGCCGGTCTGCTGACAAACGGGAAGCTATTGCCTGCCAGGCCACACCAGCATCAATCTTTTCAGCAAATTTTGCCCCTTGCAGCATCCGGTGTGCCCTTTCCAGGGAATACCAGGTTGCCGCAGCGGTTGCGTCTGCATTAATTAATTCAAGGAACCTGGCATCTTCAGCGGGCGAAAGGTCTCCCGCCAGCTTTCTGATGGCCAGTTCTTCAATATGGTCCAACTGGTGCTCCATGGGGAAAAGCTCCTTATTCTTATATGACAAAAAAATCGTTCAATCAGGTGACAAGCACCCCAACTATCTTATTTTACCAAGCTGCTCCCGTAACTTCACCAGCCCGCGCTTCAGTTGTGTCTTTACCGTATTGATCGACACTCCTGCTTCATCTGCCGCTTCCTGGTATTTTTTATTTTCTACAAAAACCATCTGAAAAATCTGGCGGCATTTGTCCGGCAATTCTCCTACAGCACTTTCCAGTTCTTTAGACAGTTCTGCCAACTCCAGGGCATTCTTCTCTTCAAACCAGCTAGTCCCGGCCAGAAACGCCGTCTCCTTTTCCTGCTGTTGCTGCTGTTTTTTTAATGCATTCAGGCAATTATTCCTGACGGAAATGCTCAGATAGCCATAAAGTGATTGCTGCACCTGTGCCAGCCGGCCCTTCTGCCATAACTGTATGAACAGCTCCTGTACCAGGTCCTGCGCCTGGTCTTCGTCCCGCAGCAAAAGAAATGCCTGGGTGCAAAGCGGCTTATAGTACTTATCAAAAGCGGCCTTGAACCCTGCAATATCATTTAACTGAATGAGGCTGAGAATTTCCTGATCTTCCATCTCTTCCTGCAAATGGGTACACGTCTAAACGGCCTAAATTAAAGGAAAAGATGGAACGAAAAAAGCAGATGCGACAATACATTATCAGTTCCCCAGCAAAGCCAGAAAAAATATAATCGCTGCACCCGCTACTGCCACCGATGCTGCAGCCCGGAAATCGACCTCACTTTTACGGACTCTCAATGATTTACCATCAATTACATTATATCGGATAACGAGCAGCAGCATCGCCACCGAAATGATGCTCATTGCAGTGAGCATTGCCGACTCTCCAAGAAATAGGTAAGTGCCCAATGTACAGCAGGCAGCCAGGGCAGCAAGACTGAGGGATTGTCTTTTCAGAAATTGTACCATCCGGGATAAGGTTTAGACTCACAATATAGTGTGAATTTCTTCCAAATACCAATCATTGGCGCCGGCTGCTCATTGCTAAATGACAAATACCCGGCAGAAAGCTATTTTACCAGCGGCATCACGAACCTTTTTATTATGGGTAACTTTAGCCAAACCTTCCTCATGCGCAAAAGCTCCCTTTTGCTGCTTTCAGCAATGTTGTGCAGTTTGCTGGCAACCGCCCAGCAGGAGCAAATCAGATTTAACCTGGTGGAAAGCGTGGGCGAGATCTCACTGGGCAAGATCACCGGTATTACCCAGGATCCTCAGGGATATATGTGGTTTACCGACCAGGACAAAAATGCGCTTACCCGCTTTGATGGCTATTCGATGAAAAGTTACCGGTATGATGCGGCCAACCCGGGAGGCCCGGGCGGATCTTATCCCGAAACAGTATATGCTGACGCAAAAGGATACATCTGGGTTGGATATTATGGAATGGGGCTTGACCGGTTTAATTCCCGCACGGAAATTTTCCAGCACTACCGGCACCGCAAAGACGATCCGAATACCATCAGCAGCGACACCGTCAATGTGATGGTGATGGACCGGAGCGGAAAATTATGGGTAGGCACCCACAATGGGCTCGATGTTATTGATCCTGAATCCGGCGGAATTCAGCATTTCCGCTATAACCCCCATGACGGCAGCTCTCTCTGGGGGAATAATGTCAGAAGCCTGTGCATAGACCAGCAGGGAAACCTGTGGGCTGGAACAGGCATTCCCTGGGAAGGTAATATAGCTGGCGGGCTGAATCGGTTCCGCCCGGAAACGCAGGACTTTACCCATTACCTGGGTAATCACAAGATCAGGGCGATCCGCGAAGACAGCCACGGGAACCTCTGGGTAGGTGCCCTCGGCAATAAATTATTTCTCTACAATAAACAAACTGATGGGTTTGAAGAGCAGGACATGATGCCCGAGCCCTCAAGTCCGGTTGATCATATCACTTTTATTCAGGAAGACGGTGCGGGAGCAATCTGGATCGGCACTTTTGAGTCGGGAATAGTCAGGATGGACCCAACCAATCGGGTTATTACCAGGTTCGGGAACGGACAGGGACTGCTGGACAATAGCGGCTGGCAGGCTTTTACTTCAAGAGAAGGAGTGTTGTGGTTCAGCACCCAGTCGTCGAACCTGTACCGCATGGATCCCCTGAAAAAGACATTTCATTTCATGCATAACGTAGATGGTGACCTGATGGGTATACAGGAGAACGGCCGGGGAGATATCTGGTTCAGCACTAATACAGGGATCTACCAGATGAACGACCTGGGCAAGCCCAAATACCTGACCGTCGGAGATCAGCCTTTTAAAAGTTTTACGTTTTCCAGGCAAAGCAGGTTCTTTCCCGTTGAACCCGGTAAAGACATGGTATTGCTGGGGGGCAGGCTCTATCGGTTTGACTTCGCCAGCCAGAGGATCAATGCAATTTTTTCAGATTCCGATCTGATCCACCAGGTAATTCCCCTGAACAAATCACAATATCTGATGACAACCGCCTCTGGGTTGTACGAGTTCAATCCGGATAATGCAGAAAAGAAAAAAGTCAGTACGCCGCCCATGAGTGTGTCTGCCCTTTATCGCGATGGACAGGGAAATACCTGGGTTGGGGGCATGAACGAGGAAGGCCTGGTCAGGCTGGCAAACGGAAATACGGCGGGCACTTTCGCAAAGGGTCGGTCTATCAATACTATTTATCAGGATAAAAATGGCAGATTCTGGGCGGGCACTCCCAACGGCCTTATCTGGCAACCTGATCCCAACAAGGATTTTGAGCCCTTCTGGAAACAGGGCAGTCCGATAGGCAGTACAGATATCAATGGATTGCAGGAAGACGAAAACGGACTGCTCTGGGTCAGCACCCGTTCCGGTATTTTCCAGATCAACAAAGAAAGAACCCGGATCCGCGGATATGGTTTTAACCAGGGTGTCAACCCCAGCACCCTGACACAGGCAATTTACCGCACCACAGACGGCCGGATCATGGTCGGTTCAAAAAATGGTTTTTATTCCTTTGTTCCGAAGGATGATGCCTTTCAGACGGTGGCACCCCAGATCATTCTGAGAGACCTTACGGTTGCAGGTCAGCTCGTTGTTCAGCTGGACAATAAGAAATCCATCAGGCTGAACCATGACCAGGATATTTTCTCCATTGGATTTGCAGGCATTCATTTCAGTAATCCCGGTGAGAATACCCACCTCTATAAACTGGAAGGCTATGACCCCGACTGGAGAAAAGCCGGAGCTGAACGAACTGCCTATTACTTTAATGTGCCGCCGGGCAAATATACTTTTCGCGTTAAAGTGGCCAACAATGAAGACATCTGGTCCGAACATTCCATTCCAATTGAGATAGTACCGGCATGGTGGACAACGTCCTTGTTCAGGATAACGGCCTCAGCCCTGCTTGTCCTGTTGCTATATGCCTTTATCCGGTGGCGCACAAAACAACAATTCAAACGCCAACTGGAAAAATCACAAACCGAAAAACAACTGTCAGAGCTCAAACGCCGGTCATCTGAACTGGAAATGCAGGCACTGCGTTCACAAATGAATCCTCATTTCATCTTCAATTCCCTCAATTCCATCAACCGCTTCATCCTGCAAAACAACAAGGCCCAGGCCTCTGAATACCTTACCAAATTCTCCAGACTGATCCGGTTTATCCTCCAGAATTCGGAACAACAGCAGATAACACTCGATAAGGAACTGCAATCACTGGAGCTCTACCTCGAGCTGGAAGCAGTCCGGTTTGATCATCATTTTTCCTATACGATACGGGTAGATCCCTTCCTTGATCCGGGATCGATACTTGTACCTCCGCTTATTATTCAGCCATATGCGGAGAATGCCATCTGGCATGGACTGATGCACAAGGAAGAACGCGGACTCCTGGAAATTGAACTCTACAAAAAAGGCAAATTCCTCTTTTGTGTAATCAGGGATGACGGCATCGGACGACAACAAGCTGCGGCCCTGAAAAGCAAGTCTGCAAACACACATAAGTCAATGGGTATGCACATCACAGCAGGACGCATTGAACTGCTCAAAGGCGAAAATCCGCAGGCTTCCAGCATTTACATTAATGACCTGACCCTGGCCGACGGCTCTTCCGGTGGTACAGAGGTCATTCTTCAAATACCATTGAGATATGATTAAAGCTATTGCCATAGACGATGAGGGCCGTTGCCTGGAAACATTGTCTTTGCTGCTCCAGGAATATTGTCCCGAAGTGACGCTCCTGGCCACCTGCCGCTCCGCAGCACAGGGATTTGAAGCCCTCCGGCAATTTCAACCCGAGCTGGTATTTCTTGATGTGGAAATGCCGAACATGAATGGTTTCCGGATGCTGGAACAACTGGGCGATTTTAATTTCTCCGTCATTTTCACCACGAGCTATGATCAATACGCCATCCGCGCGATCCGGTACAGCGCCCTTGATTACCTGCTGAAACCGGTTGATCCCCGCGAATTGGAATCGGCTGTTAAAAAATATTACCAGCAGCGCCCGACCGTTGCAGCAGAACAGTTGCGGTTTCTCCTCGAACAGGTAAATGGCAGGAATAATCCATTTACAAAACTGGCCGTTCCCACAACAGACGGCTTTGAACTTATCCCTGCCAATGACATTATACGCTGTGAGGCAGATGACAATTACACCTACCTGTTTCTACGGAACAACAAAAAAGTAGTTGCCAGCAGAACGTTAAAAGATATCGAAGAACAACTGAAACCATTCTCCTGCTTCCTGCGTGTACACCACTCCTTTCTTGTAAACCTCAACGAAATTGTCAAGTATACCCGTGGTGAGGGCGGTTATCTTTCCATGAGCGATGGATCAACGGTAAATGTGTCCCGCAGCCGGAAAGAATCGCTGTTAAAATGGTTTTAACAGACCAATTACCCGGTTAATCCCGCAGATTGCTCAACAGCACTGGATTTGCCTACAGCATGCAAGTAGTTTTGTTTAAAACCTATCGCCATGAAAAGAGCAATATTCACCACGTTGACAGTGATTGCAGCAACTATCGGTAATGTATCAGCGCAGCAGGGTCCGCGTATGATTGCGGAAAACACGGCAGAAACGGCCGTACCCGGTTCATCAGACGCCATGTACTTTGCCGATACCCGTGCAGCCAGAAGTTTTAAAAAGAAGTTCGGCGATGTCTCCGAAGAAAAATGGTACAGCACAAGGGATGGTCAGCGCATAAAATTTGTAAAGAATGGTGTCAGTTGTATGGCTGACTATACCAATTCGGGAACATTTTTACAACTTATCCGCACCTATAGTGAACAACAACTGCCGACTGAAGTACGTCTCCGCGTTCGTTCTGAATATCTTGACTACAATATATTTCTGGTTCAGGAACTTCAAATTCCACGAAAAGAAACCATTTATCTCGTGAAAATAGAAGACAAGACTTCCTGGAAGACTCTCCGCGTAAGCGACCAGGACATAGATGAGTTAGAGGTCTATGCAAAATGAGGGTCAATAAAAAAAGAGGAAGGGGTGTAGACGGCACCCCTTTTTTTATTTTGCACCATACCTTGTAAATTATGGGATGGAAGTTTCCCTCTGGCGCATATTACTATGCCTGTCTGTTGCCATCCTCATCATGGTCGTCCTGACAGCCCGCTACCGCCTGCACCCATTCTTTGCCTTACTGATCTGCAGTTTCGTGATGGGAACAGGGCTGGGTATGCCGGTTGAGACGATCATCGCCACTGTAAAAGATGGATTTGGACATATCATGTCTGCATTAGGCCTGATCATTGTACTGGGCACCTGCCTGGGCGTGATCCTGGAAAAAAGTGGCAGTACTGCCCTGATGGCAAATTATATCCTGAACAGGATCGGCCACAACAATGTCAGTGCCGCCATGAACCTCACCGGCCTGATCGTTGGCTTGCCCATATTCTGTGATTCCGGCTACATCGTATTAAGTGGTTTGGGAAACTCATTGTCACGGCGCTCCGGAATGCCGATGGCAGTTGTGGCAGGCTCACTCGCCTGTGGGTTGTATGCCGTTCACTGCATGATTCCTCCCCATCCCGGCGCCGCAGCCGCTGCAGGGATACTGGGCGTTGAGATTGGACGGCTGGTGCTGTACGGGATCATTATTGCCGTTCCGGCAAGCATCGCGGGCTGGTGCTGGGTAAGATTCTCCGGTAAACACGATGCCCCGCATCAGCAGGAAACAGGAGAACAGGTAGCTGCGTCAGAACAGCCGGGGATCGCTGTTTTTCTACCCATTATTTTACCGATTGCAATGATCAGCCTCCACTCCTTCACGCCAGAAGGAACTCCCGGCCGGTTCCTGGGCGATCCGGTTATCGCCCTCACTGCCGGGATTCTGGTTGCGCTATTCCGACATATTAAAACTCCTACCCATAGTACCATCAAAACCGGAACACTATTACAGGAGGCTGCGGAAAAAGCCGGCGGTATACTGGTGATCATCGGTGCAGGTGGCGCTTTCGGTGCCATACTCGCCAAATCCGGGCTGGGTGAACAGGTCAGCCGGTCAATTGATCTCGGCCAATGGGGCTTATGGCTGCCGTTCCTGATCACGGCTTTACTTAAAACTGCCCAGGGTTCCTCAACAGTGGCCATTATCACTGCAGCTACCATCACGGCGCCCCTGTTGCCTGGCCTGGGGCTGGCCGGTAACGACGGACCATTACTGGCAGTACTGGCAATGGGCGCCGGATCTATGTTCCTCTCGCATGCCAATGATGCCTATTTCTGGGTGATTGCCCGTTTCAGTGAAATCGACATGAAAACTATGTTCAGGGTCTACACTGTTGCCACTTTTTTTATGGGTATCACTGCCTTTACTGTATTGTTATTGCTCAGGATGCTGCTTCACTGAAAATACCTAATAGTGAAAACGAAAAATCCAATCCGCCCCCCTGTAGACACAGGGGGGGTGGGATTGGTACCATAGTCGTACTGCTGCTATATGGTATTTTGACTGCAATGACGATTTTGTTGTCCCCTACTGAGTCGGTGTGGGACGAACCGTTGTCAGCGGAAGCTGCCCCTTGAGCATCTTGCCACCGTCTCCGCTCAGACGCATGTAATAATCCGAGGAACATTTGGTGCCATCCTCATCCAGCGTCTGGAAGCCTCCACCCGCGGGAACCATACTCTGATCCTCCGCGGTTTTGGCAATCTGGTTGGCTTCATTGTATTCATCAAACATAGAAACATAGATGCCCTGGCTACCCAGCCTGACCATGTTGTAAAACTGCCGCCACATGAAGTCCCCGTGTGCCCGTTGACGTTCCTGCAGATCGCCGGGCAATACACAGGGCTGATAGTCGATGCCGTTCTGCTTGCAATAGTTGATATCCGGTGTATTGACACTGGCGAAAAAATTGTCAGAATCCACCGCCCGTCCGATACGTCCAACCATCCAGGGAGAAAGCATATTAAACGCCTTGTAAACCGGCAGAAATCCCGGCCTGGAATCGCTGTTCTGATTCAACCAGTGCGTCGGAACGCCACCGATCAGGTAAACACCCTGTTCTTTGAACCAGGTGATCACTTCAAGGCAGGTATTCACATTCCAGGGATGATTACCATCATTGAAACCGAATCCCCAGATGCACACCACAGGTTTGCCGTTCTGCTTTGCATATGCGGCAGAAGCGACATACTTCTTCATTTTGTTAGTCCAGTCAGACTTTATCTCCGATTGCATGTTGGTCCAGCCACTCACGTCATACATGATGTAGAATTTCCGCCCATGTTTCTCGGCAGCGGTTTTGACCTTGGCGGTGATCGCATCCCGCACAGGTCCCTCAATACCGTTCGGGTTGAACCGTTGCAGTGCCGCAACATCAAGATTGTACTGTTTCATCCAGGAAAACTGAACATCAACGGTCTGATCACTGAATGACGAAAATACTGTTGCCGCATCACCATTTCCGAGTGCCTGAAAATCAGTGGCAAATGTCTCGGTATAGTCCCGCACATCAGGCCACGACTTCATGCCCTTGTTCGTGGGAGAAGGCGTCTTTCCCCAGTCCTGCGTCCAGTGCCACCACATATTGATAGGACTGCCATCATTCTTGCAGGCAAACCACCCCTGGTAGCCAACGGTGATCTTCCCCACCACGTCTCCCGGCGGGGAAGGCCATTGAACCACCGGCTCTTCATCACCATCATCCGGTGGGCCGTCGCTGTTTTTGGAGCAACCTGCCAGGGCCATTGCCGCACACAAGGCTAAACCGCCAGCCTGCAGGTACCAGGATCGAAAAATGTCTTTGAACATGTTATTTGGTTTGGATAACTTTTTTAATTGTTCCATCAGCTGTATAGAAAAGCTTGTCTACTGCAATAGACCGCAGCCAGTCGTGGCCACCCGATAAATTGGAACTGTGGTAGAAAGCATACCATTGGCCCTTATACTCCACAATGGAACCGTGATTGGTGTAACTGTCAGTAGGATCCATATAAATTCCTTTATACCGCCAGGGTCCAAGCGGACTTTCACTGACCGCATAGCGGAGCTGGTTGTGTTTTCCGTTTGCATCATGGTTGTCGGCGTAGGACATATAGTAAAGTCCGTTCCTTTTGTGCACCCACGTGGCCTCATGAAAATCGATCAACCCGGTCATCGGCTGCACCGTCCCGTCAATTTCCATCATATTGTCCTTCAGCTTGCCACCTTTGCAAATACCGCCGCCTCCGTAATAGAAATATGCCTGCCCATCATCATCAACAAACACGCAGGGGTCAATCAATGATTCCAGCCCTTCAATATATCCCTGCACGGTGAAGTCACTAGCCGGTTTTGAACTCGTGGCTACACCAATTTTCCAGTGCTGGTTCCATGGCGTTCCATCCGGGTGCGGAAAATAAAAATAGTAAGTGCCGTTTTTGTAAGCGCAATCCGGTGCCCACATGAAATTCCCATCCGGTGTTCCCCAGGGCACATCAGCAGCGCGCAGGATTTCACCATGATCCGTCCAGTGCACCATATCATCCGTAGAGAATACATGGTACTGGTCCATCAGGTCACATCCCCTCGGCGGGTCAATATCATGTGAAGGATAAACATACAGCCGGCCATCCGCCCATACATGGGCAGACGGATCAGCAGTATACAGGCTGGTCACAAAAGGATTACGATGTTCCGTATCAAAAAGATCCGGCTTTTCAGGTTCGGGCACCGGTTCATCCTTATGGGAACTGCAGCCTGCAACCGACAGGAATAACACTGCCAGTAATAAATATTGATGACGACTCATGATCAGTTACCGGCAACGGGTTGAAGATTAATACCAGGGGAAGGTTGAACCATCTTGATGGTGCCGTCAGCATTGTATTCAAGCTTGTCTACACAGACGGATCGCAGCCAATCGTGATTGGAAAGCGCGCTGTTATGATAAAAAGAATACCACTTGCCTTTGAACTGCACGATCGAGCCATGGTTGGTGTAACTGTCCGTGGGTTCCATGTAGATCCCCTTGTAGGTCCATGGCCCCAGGGGACTTTTGCTAACGGCATAGTTCATGCGGTTATGCTTTCCGTCTTTATCGTGGTTGTCGGAATAGGAAAGATAATACAGCCCGTTCTTTTTGTGTACCCAGGTAGCTTCATGGAAATCTTCAAGGCCCTCCATCTTCTTCAACTCGCCATCAATTTCCATCATATTGTCCTTCAGCTTGCCGGCCTTACAGGTACCACCACCGCCATAATAGAAATATGCCTGGCCATCATCATCGACAAAAACACAGGGATCAATCATGGATTCCAAACCGTTGATGTATCCCTGTACTGTGAATCCGCTGGCTGGTTGCTTGCTGGTGGCGACACCGATTTTCCAGGTGGCATTCCATTCTGTGCCACTTGGGTGCGGGAAATAGAAATAATAGGTGCCGTTTTTATAGGCACAATCCGGCGCCCACATAAATCCGCCTTCCCTGCGGCCCCAGGGCACCTGGCTGGAACGCAATATTTCCCCATGATCCTTCCAGTGGATCATATCATCCGTCGAAAATACATGGTACTGATCCATCAGGTCACAACCGCGTGGCGGTGCGATGTCATGGGAAGCATAAACATACAGCCGGCCATCAGCCCACACATGCGCAGAGGGGTCGGCAGTGTACATGGTACGGATAAAAGGATTACCCACGGGTTCAGCTGCCTTATTTTCCTGCGAATTCGCCGCAACCGGAAAACACGAAACAGCCGCCAACAGCAGGGCTGTAAAATTGATCGTTTTTGTTTTCATTCCACTTTCTTTCCAGGTGAAGGAAGGCAGCGACTGGCTGCCTTCCTGTTATGGTTAATCTTAGGTACTTATTTTTCAACGATGCGGAGGTCATCCAGGCCAATCTTCACATCCGGATGATCCTTACCCGATGTCCACATGTACAACCTGAAGAAATTGAACTTGGTTACATCCGGACCGCCATCACCGCTGGATTCGGCTGCGTCGCTGAAGTTCAGGGTCAGCTCATTCCAGCCATTTTTCAGATTGGGAAGCATGGGGCCAAGATTCCAGGAGTATTCATTTTTATCTGATTCACCCGAGCTGGTCAGCTCAAACTGGCCATCATCCTTGATCTTGCTCACATCCTCTACATAAAACCAGAACTTCAGCGCGCCGGTGGCTTTGGTCAGATTGGGATTGAGCGTTTCAGGACGACGCTTGATGAAGTGCATATAGTCCTCGCCGTTGGTAATTGGCGCAGACAACCAGCCTTCGCCTTCTTTTTTTCCGGGCTTTTCGATAGTGCCTTTTCCGCCGGCTGTCTCCCAGTTGTCGATGAGGTCACAGTTATCGAATGAAACGGAAACGATCTGGCGCTCTTCAAAACGAAGACCGTCTACACCCACTTCCATATCCGCATGCGCTTTATCTTTTGTCCAGAAATACATCCGGAAGAAATTGAATGCATGGATGTCCGGACCGCCATCGCCATCGGATTTGGCAGCAGCATTGAAGTTCAGGCGGATCTCATTCCATCCGTTTTTCAGGGATGGGATCAACGGCGCAATATTCCAGGAGTATTCTTTTTTATCGGATTCTCCCGAGCTCGTCAGCTCGATTTGTCCGTCTTCTTTCAGGGAAGCGACATCGGCAACATAAAACCAGAATACGAACTGGCCATTCTGTTCAGTGAGGTTGGGATCCACAGGCGTTGGCCTGCGTTTGATGAAATGGATATAATCTTCTCCCGACATGATCGCTGATTTCAGCCATGCTTCTCCTTCCTTTTTACCGGCTTTTTCCTCTGTTTTTGCCCCTGGTCCGGCGATCTCCCAATCCAGGAGTTTGTCGGCTGCATCAAAAAGGATAGCGGGATTAACCGGCGTTGCAGGTTTCTTGCGGAAACGCAGATCATCGACACCCACATCCAGGTCAGCGTGATCCTTGCCATTGGTCCAGAAGTACATTCTGAAGAAATTAAAGGCATGGATATCCGGGCCGCCATCACCGTCAGATTTTGCAGCATCACTGAAATTCAGGGCAATCTCATTCCAGCCGTTCTTAAGGGTCGGGATGATTCCTGCCAGGTTCCAGGAATACTCTTTCTTGTCGGATTCGCCCGAACTGGTCATCTCAATCTGCCCGTCTGCTTTCAACTGGGTCACATCAGCACAATAAAACCAGAATACAAACTGGCCATCCTCCTCAGAAAGCTTCGCATCAACCACAGCAGGCCGGCGTTTGATAAAGTGGATATAGTCTTCTCCGTTTTTGATCGCAGATTTCAACCAGGCTTCACCTTCCTTGGCGCCTACTTTTTCTGCATTCTTTGGCCCGGGGCCCGCAATTTCCCAGTCATCCATGGCATCGGCAGGATCAAAGGAAACCAGTGTGGGATCTGGTGGATCCGGCGGATCAACCGGCGTGGGCTTCAATCCACTGGTATCCCGGGAGGTGTACGTTTCCTTCTGGCAACCGGCCAGGCCAAGCAACACCACAATGCAGGTGCTCAGCAGGATGGAAGTGATCAATTTCATTGTCATTGTTTTAAAATGAGTCGTTACAATTTGTTTTGGTTGGTCCCTTCAGGCAAATTGCCTAATCGCGGACAGGTTTCGCCCGTCCATACCCGGTAGCGCCATGGAACCAGCTGGCTGCCTGACCGGTTAACCAGAGATAGGTATCGGTGGGCAGGCCGTCTTCGATGCCTACGAAACGCAATCCTTCTGTACCGTTAACGGGAGTATTGGACTGATTCGCAGTCTTGAAAATGGCGGTGCCTTCATCGATTTCGTCAAACATGGCCACATACAGGGATTGCGCTCCGGCGCCTTTGGCACCTGCCACCTGCTGCCAGAGAAAATCTCCTTTAAGCCGGGGAATGGCATTGTAAATGGAGGCATCCTTATGCATATTGCCCCAGCTGAATCCCGGAAATACCAGCGGCACGTAGGTCACCTTGTTGGTTTTACACCACTGCTGATCATCATACACATTACGCGGCTCATAATTGGTGGAACTGTAGCGGCCAACCGCCCAGGGCATCACGATATCGCACTTTTTGATAAGTTCATGCAGGGCCGGGTTCTTTTCAGTATCTGAGCCGAGCGTTCTCCAGTAATAGGGAACACCAAGCATGATCGCATAGCGGTTATCAGATCCCTTCAGCTTGTCCACAAGCCTGTTGACGTCGTCGATGGTATACTTCCTGTTGTCGTTGAAGCCAACTCCCCAGATCGTTACCAGCGGTTTGCCACCATGGTACAGGTACGTGGGATTTTCTTTGTTGTCTGAAAGCTTAAACAAAGTCTGCAGTTCCTTCCAGTCTGCTTCCAGGTAATCAAGATCGCCGCTGGTGCAACCACTGAGGTCATACATCACACTGATGGCACGGCCGTATTTCTTTGCAGCTTTGAGTGCGTTGGCGAGCACTTTATTGAAATGCCTTTTACCGGAGGGGTTGGTGGATTTCACTTCACCAACAAACCGCTGCATATGTACGCCGTCGATGCCATAGTCTTTCATCCATTTGAAATGGAGGTCTACACTCTCCTCGTCATAGGGGCTGTAGAGGTAAGCATCTGATCCATCGGCAAATTTGAAAGGGGACTTATACCGTTTGGTGTATTCGGTGATATCCGGCCAGAAATCTACGTTGGTGTTTCCCGGATAGAAACCGCCATGGCCCTGGTAGTGATACCAGCCGCGGTTTGAACCGTCTCCTTCTGCCGCAAACCATCCCTGGTAACCTGCCATTACGAGTCCGGAGTATGACTTGTACAACAGGCCGACTGTATCATACACATAGTCATTGCCGGGTGGATCCACCGGTCCGGAAGGACCGTCTGATCCGCGGGAACAAGCCATGCACAGCAGCGCACCGGTGAGCATCTTATAGATCGTGGTTATCATTGCTGCGGCACTTCTATTTTGATGATTTCGGAAAGATTGGAACTCTTGTCACTGTTATCGAATCTTACACCTACCCGCACAAAAAATGTGCGGCCGGGAATGAGATCTTCGATCGTGATTGTCCTGTCTTCTTCACTGAGGTCGGTATAGGCCTTGTTCACGGTCTTCCGGAACACATCGGAAAAATCATAGATGGAAGCACCTGGTCCAACGATCTCAGTAGTATTCACATAAGGCTGCACCTCGATCACATTAGGAATGCCATCAATTGGAGCCGACACATTGAAGTGCAATGTCAGCGTAGTACCGTCCAGCTCATACGTGAAATTTTCCACGTTCAGGTAGGGTGTCACCTGGAAATCGTAGGTGGTGCCTTTGCTGATATCGAGCTCAACCGGCGGGATCGGCCAGAAAGCGCCGCCTTTCAGCGATACCCGGTAATGTCCGGAGAACAGTTTGGAATTCTTGAAAGTGCCATCATACTTGATTGGTATATCCTGGGGGGATGGTGTTTCACTCCAGCTCAATTGTTCCAGGCGGATCGCGAAGTTGCCGGTACAGGTCTGAAGATTCTGTTTGAATCCTTCGTTCAGCACACTGCCTTCAAAAGAAGCATCCGGACCATCATAGTTGTCGGGCTTCACACAGGATGCTGCCAGCAGGATGCAGGCGCCCAGCAAAAGTTTACCCATTCTTAGTTTCATGACTTTGAATTTTTATGACTAGTAATTGGGGTTATTGGGATAGAGATTCGGATTCTTGCCCAACTCGCCGCCCGGGATGGGCTCGTAATAAAACCGCTTTTCGAAATTGTAGTTGCGCCCGAACGTCTCCGGCTCTTTCAGGAAGATGTATTTGCCTTCGTTCATCACGAAGTAAGGCATCAGTCCCTTGAAGCGGGCATTGTTCAATACCACATCAGCAGTGCGCCAGCGCTTAAGATCCCACCAGTAGTGATTTTCGAAAGCAAGCTCCATGCAACGTTCGTTGCGTACAACATCCACAGTCATATCGGCCATGGTAAGCGGTGTGGCACCTGCGCGGTTGCGGATCAGGTTCAGCGCAGCCAGCGCATCGTCCAGCTGGCCAGTCTCTATATCTGCCTCGGCACGGTTCAGCAATACTTCAGCATACCGGAATTCGATCCAGTGCGTGGTGCTGGTGAAGAGGTCAACATCTGCCTGCGGGCGGCGGTAGTCGATGTATTTGCGTACATAGAAACCGGTGCGGGTTTTGTCGTCGCCGGACGTGCTGATACCGGTTTGTCCGATTATGGTCTTCCCTTCGAACGTGGTATTCGGATCTCCGGACAACATGTATTTCCGGGAATTGGGATCTTTGGCTACCTCATCAGCGGCAGTACCGCTGAAAGAAGGATAGAGACCACGCTGCACATCGAACCTGCGGTCACGCAGAACATCACCCGGGAAATAGATGGTGCCACGGAGACGTGGTTCCAGCCCCTGGAATGCGTCAGCCAGGTTGGTGTAACGCGTAGGCGTGCCATCACCATTGGTAACATTCAGCGCACCGGAACGCTCAACAAATTCCAGCGTAGGATATGCGCGGCTCAGCGCATTGGCTGTCATAAAACGCGGGGAGAAAGTTGCGTCCCAGCTGTGCGCCGTGCGGCTCGGAATAGAGTAGTTGCGTACGAGGATGTTTTCCGGGCTTTTGTCATCGAGAAAAGCATCCGCATAGTTTTGTTCCTTGTTGGTGTTTGCGCTGTACAATGAGTATTTGCCTTCCAGTTGTTTTGCTGCTTCAATAGCTTTCTGGAAAAATCCGTCAGCCTTTTCTGCTGCAATACCAACAAAACCCATGGCACGTGCATCACCATCTACAAAGTTCTGGGAACCATACTTAGCAATACTTCCTGCATACAGCATGGCCCTTGATTTCAAAGCAGCGGCGGCATATTTGTTAGCCCTTTCCGCAACATTGGTTTCAGGAAGCATGGCAATAGCCTGGTCACAATCGTTCCCGATAAAATTCCAGGTATCTTCCTCCGTGTTGCGGGGCACTTGCAGTTCTTCAATGGATTGATCCGGGTAGTTTTGGGTAACGGCAATCAGGGGAACACCGCCATAGCGTTTTGCCAGTGCGAAATAATAATACGCTCTCAGGAAATACGCTTCACCCAGGAGTTCATTTACTTTATTGCCGGCAAAATTGGCGGAGTACTTGGGAAGCGTTTCGATAAAATAGTTCACTGCGCGGATATCCTTGTATGGCCAGTAGCCGAAGCCACCGCCAATATCCATTCCGCCCCATGGACCTACCATTTCACCGCAGGCAGCGCCGGAGTGCCAGAAATGTTCCCATTCATGGTGGAGATTAAAACCCGACTGTCCGTCACGGCCCGCAGGGCGGTAGGTAAAGTCTTCAATCGGCAGCTTGCGGTACACTTGTGCCAGGTATACATTGATTCCCGCTTCGCTGCTGAAAATCTGATCGTCTGACAACAAGTTATTCGGCACAACATCCAGCTTCTGACAGGATCCCATTATTACCAGGATACCCGTTATCAAGAAGATGCTTATTCTGTTAATAGTTTTCATGCAATAAATTTTAGAAGGTAACTGAAGCGCCCACATTAAATGTGCGGTTGAGTGGATACTTATAACCGCCCAGGCCGTAGTCGAAGCTGGCGCCTGGAATTTGTCCGGGGTGTTCCGGATCACTGTCCTTCAGGCCACTGATAGTAAACAGGTTATAACTGTTTACATAGAGCCTGGCATTTTTCATCCCGATACGGCTGATCCACATACGGGGGAAGCTGTAGCCAAATTCCAGTGTTTTACAACGCAGGTAGGATGCATCCATCACTGCTTTGGTAGAATTGTTGATCAATCCATAGTTGTAGCCCATCGCCGGGTATTTTCCGGAAACCCATTGTGTGTTGGGATCGAAAACATTGTCGTCGGGATTGACAGTATGCCAGCTGTCCAGGAACTTGGTCAATGAACTGCGACCATACATGAGGGGTTCAGCATATTGTTCCGCGTATTGCACCCATACACCAGTGGCACCTGCAAACAGGGCACTCAGGTCAAATCCCTTGTAATTGAGGCTGATATTGAAGCCATAGTTGATCAATGGCAGATCATAGGTAGCGATGGGATGATAATCATCTCCATTGATCACGCCATCTTCGTTCCAGTCTTGCATGTAATAATCTCCAGGAACGATATTGTTGTTTCCTCCGCCATTATTGGTCTTGGCAGTATAGATCTCCTGGTAATTCTGGAATTGTCCGCCATAGTCAACACCCCACCAGATATTCATATTCCGATCTTGCTGTCTATTCCTCCATTGGTCATACTCATTTCCAAAAGCACCCTGTATCCTATCACTGTATAGCCGACGTGCGTAAGAAACGTTCCCACTGATAAGCACCCCAACATCCCGGAACCGGTTTCTATGAGTCAATTGCAGCTCCCAACCCTGTACCCGGTCACTTTGCAGGTTTTCCGGCTGAATTTCGACCCCCACAGTTCCTGGCAACGTCACTGATTTGGTTCCCGGTAATCCGGTCTGGTCCCGCCGATATAATTCCACGACGCCTTCCAGCGCTCCATCAAATAAACCAAAATCAAGGCCGATGTTTTTGGTTTTGGAAACACTCCAGGTCGCATTCGGATTGGCAACACCGCGATTTTCAGCACCGCCGATGAACCCACCATTGAAAATATATCCCCAAATAGAATTGTCGTTTGGATTGATGGTGGGATAGTTGTAACCCGAAACATAAGCAAATTCAAATATGGCGTCGTTACCCAGTTCGCCATAGCTGCCACGGAGCTTCAGGTTGGAGATAATTCTCGATGGTACCAGTTTCTTGAAAAATGGTTCCTCGCTGATCCGCCAGCCTGCCATGAAGGCTGGAAAGAGGCCCCACCTGCTTTTGTTGGTTGGACTATATTTATTGCTGGCATCATAACGTACTGTCGCTTCGAAGAGATATTTGCCGAGGTAGTCATAGGTAGCCCGGCCAACCCAGGAGCGCATGGTAATTTCCCTAACGCCGCCTGAAGAAGTATTGCCGATTTGACCTGCATCATCCCCGCCAAATAAGTAATCCATTGGAATAGACATATTCCGGGATGCAAAGAAGTTATCGCTTTTGGTATGGTTCTCCTCCAGCAACGCAACTGCCGTTACATTGTGCTTACCGCTGAATGTGTTGTTATAGGTCAGCGCCAATTGACTGAGCGTCTGAAAACCCGTTCCATATGTGCGGCCCAGGTTAGAGGGTCCGTTTACGTTAGACACCAGGTACTTATCGGTATTGGCATCATAGGTATAAAGATTATAGGCCTTCTTGTAATCTGAATTGTCGTCAACGGTATAGCCATAGTTGAACATACCCCGCGCCTTCAGTCCTTTCACGAAAGGGATATCGTATTCCAGGTTGGCTTGTGCCTGCAGGTTTTTCTGCGTACGCTTGCGGAAACCCACATAGTCTGAATTGGAGATGGCAACAGGGTTGGCATTGTCCGGCATCACATTCAGGTACTCAGGATTGTTGTTCGCGTAAATCTGGTTGATGGGGATCTGGTTCCAGGTATATTTGAAGATGGTCCACAAATCCTGGTAGGGTTGGTTCTTTTCATCCATCACACCGGAAAGCAACAATCCTGCACGAAGGCGGTCATTGATCTTCACGGTGGTGTTGGAACGCAGGTTCCACCGGCTGTAGTCCATGTCGTTGGACTTCATCAGACCATCCTGCTTCATATAACCCAGACTCAGGAAGGTGGTTACTTTGTCTGTACCACCAGAAATGCTCAGGTTATGCTGCTGCTGGGGTGTTACCGTATTGAAAGCTGCACCGATCCAGTCAGCGCCCTGGTAGGTTCCATCCATCCAGGGCTTGATATCCTCATACGAATAGGCAGGTGGAGCATTCGACACAAAATTGTTCGCAAAATCCCGTTTCATTTTTTCATTGGTCAGCATCATGTAGTCAACCGGCCCAACGCCATCCGGCATTCCAAGAAACTGTTGCCAGCCCTGGTTGAAGGAGTAGGTGATGTCGAACTTGTTGGCACGTGCTGAACCTTTTTTGGTGGTGATCAGGATCACCCCGTTGGAACCACGGTTACCATAGATTGCTGCAGCAGCATCCTTCAGCACTGAAATGCTTTCAATCTCATTGGGATCCATCCGCTCGAATCCTCCCCTGGGAACACCATCAATTACAACTAACGGCGAACCGCCATAACCGCGGATATCGAAACTGTTTTCATACGCGCCAGGTTCAGCAGTCCGCTGTACCATCCGCAAACCCGGGATCTTACCGGTCAGCATGTTGGCAACGTTCTCGTTCTTGGTCACCGTCAGTTCTTTGCTGGTGATCTGTGAAACTGCGCCGGTGAGCGTCGTCTTCTTCTGGGTACCATAACCCACTACCACCACATTGTCGAGGCTTTGCTCATTACCCGCCATGGCAATGTTGATGGCAGTTCTTCCCTTGATCTCTTCTGATACTGTTTTCATACCCACATGGGTGAAAACGATCCTTGTCGAAGCATCCGGAACGGTAATAGAGTATCGACCTTCCGGATTGGTGGATGCAGTGATGGTGGTAGAACCGGAAACAGTTACGGTAACGCCGGCAAGTGGTTCCCCATTCGTGGCATTGGTAATTTTTCCGATAATCGTTTTCTGCTGTGCCATCAGGCATGCGGGGAGCACGCAGATCAGCATCAACAGGTGACGTATGATTCTCATAATTTTTTTGTTAGTAGGAATGAATGAAATAATGGGCTGATATCGCCGGGCAGCAGACCGCTGCCGGAACGATTGTTCATGGTGGTAGTAGATGGCAGAATGGCATAGCAGTGGTATTTTGGTTAATTAAATCGTTAGAAACCGGCACGTCCCGCGGTACCCCATTTCTTGTTCGGGTATGGTCCCATCTGCAGGTCAACCCTGCCGCCCTGCATGAGTTGCTCATGCGTGAACCATGGCCCGTCAAGTGGTTTGCCGTTGATCGTTGCCGATTGGATATACTTGTTCTTAACTGAACAGTTTTTTGCATTGAGGATAAAGCTCTTCCCGTTAGGTAAGCGGATGCTGACCTTGCTGAACAATGGGCTGCCGATGGTGTAAAGGGGTAACCCCGGAGTAATGGGATAAAAACCCATGCTGGAGAACACCACAAATGCCGTCATGCCACCGCCATCTTCGTCTCCCGGAATACCGAAAATATTATCCTTGAACCAAACATCCAGCAGGAAACGTACTTTTTGCTGTGTCTTCCATGGCGCCTCAGTGAAGTTGTACAGGTACGGAATATGAAAACTGGGCTCATTACCCATAGAATACTGACCCACCAGTCCGGTGGCATCCGGAAACTCATTCCAGAACTCATACTTCGAACGGCCCAGCCCGGTAGAAAATAACTGGTCGAGCCGCTTTTCAAAGGCTTTCCTGCCGCCCATAAGGTTGATGAGCCCGGGAATGTCCTGCTGCACCTGCCAGAGATAGGTGTAGCCATTGTTTTCATCATAGTAATCGCGGCCACCTTTTCCGCCGTCAAACAATGGATCGATGCCAATCCACTCACCTTTATCATTCCGGGGCATAAAAAACTGGTTCTTTTCCTGCCACAGGTTCTTGTAGTTGCGGGAACGGGGTTCAAATTTTTTCCAGTCATCTGCTTTTGACAGTTCCCTGGCCATTTCGGCAACCGCCCAGTCGTCATAACTGTGCCCAAGGGTAACAGCAACGGCCTGGCGGCGCTCAAAATGATGCACAGCGGGGACAGTTTCCTTTTCGCCTGGCGCAAGCGCCGGAAAATAGCCATTGGTCTGATAATAATCGTCCAGTGAAGTTTTGGGACCATTTACCCATGGAATCATCGTAGCATCGGTGGCATTTTTCCGCATGCCTTCATAGGCTTTGGCAAAATCCACCTCCTTCAAACCTTTCCTGTATGCATCCAGGAAAACGATGGAGGAATGGAAGCCATTCATGCAGGCATGGTCTCCAAAGAGAACCGGGAATGTTGGCATCCAACCGCCCTGCTCATACATGCGCACAAAGGATTGCAGCATGTCCGACTCCTGGGCAGGATCCAGGATCATCCTCAGGGGGTGATGGGCCAGGTAGGTGTCCCAGGTCCAGTCATCCACATAAAAAGGGCGATTGTCCTGATGGATCTTTTTATCAAAGCCGCTGTAATACTGGCCGTCTTCGGTGATGTTCACCATTCTTTCCATGGTACGGTAGAGCGCGGTAAAGAAAGCCCGCTTCTGGGCAGGGGTTCCCCCTTCTACCTGGATCTGATCCAGCCGGGTGGCCCATTCCCTTTTTGCATGGGCCTGCACATCCGTAAAAGATTTTGCACGTACCCCCTTATCAAAGTTCCTTTTGGCCTGTTCTGCACTGATATAACTGATCGCATACCGGAATTCTACCTTTTTGATGGCGGGTTCGAAGCGGATCAGCGCGCGTGGGGATTGCCCCGTTATGGCATCCGACTCACTTACCTGCCCCCCCTTCAGCACACCGGGTTTGCCGGCTACACTGAATTCTCCATAGGTATAAACAGCGATGTCTCCATGATACGTCTCCATTCCCCGGAAGACCCTGCCTTCCGTAAACTGAAAACTGGCTGGTCCATCATTATAGGTGGAAAACAACAGGCTTTTTGACGCGCCTTCCGGAAAGCTGAACCGGTAAACACCGGTTTTTTCGCCAGGCGCGAACTCAACCCCTACTTCATCATCCAGCAGCCAGGTGGAATACCACCAGGGATGCCGCTCCTCAAGATCATGGTCAAACCGCATCCGGTTGTCCCAGGATGCTGCAGTAATATCACCAACAGCCGGTTTCAGTGAAAATACCTGGCCAAGGCGATGGGAAACAATGTTCAGGGGAAAACTACTGATATACTGGTCCAGGTAATCTTTACGTTGGGGACTCACCCGGATCATCTGGTTCGGCAGATGAACCACAGGAAGTGTAGGCTCCAGGAGTTGCCCCACATTTCCGATGACGGGGTCAACCCATTCAAGGTTGGAGGCAGGAACGGATTTCTGTGAAAGGGCCGGAAAGGCAATCGCTACCAGGAACCCGACAAAGGTCAATTGTCTTCTCATACGCAAGCAAAGGTTTACGAAAAATAACACTGCAATAAACCCTTGAAGCCTTAACAAACCCCCTAACAAACCCCTTAATGGCCGTATTAATATCGATTTTTTTGAAAAAAAACAGGAAAAAAGGAAAAATCAGGCGTTCCTGACTACTTCATTGAAGCTTTTGGCAAAATCCTCACCATAGATCTCCTTGTACTCTTTGGTGAATTTAACGTAGGTCGTATTGGCCAAAGCATGACGCTTCAGCTGGATCAGGCCCTTGCATTTGTACTCAAGGGCATCTTCGTTCAATCGGTCAAACTGAAAAATACAGTTGCAAATCTCAATTACCGGCTCAGCTTCCTCGGCCAGGTTAACCTGGCGGATATAACGGAGGCTGTCATCAATCACCTGGTTGGACACGTCAGATTTTATATCGTCCAGCCAGTTGTACTCCGTCTGCTGTAAAAAAGGTCCGTGTTCTGCAATGGAAAGCAACCGGCTCATATAACTATTATCTATAACCTGATTTTCCTTCTGCAGCCGGGTGAATTGCTGATAATCCACATTGCCTGCTGTTCCGGCAACAAACTGCCAGTATCCCCCTTCCCGGTTGAAAATGCCATGTCCGGTTTTTTCCAGAACGGTCTTCAGCTTGGCCAGGTTCACCGAGCGGTTGTTTTTGGCGTCCTTCTGAGATTTGTCGTGCCAGAGCATTTCCGTCAACGCGTCAGCAGATATTCCCTTGCCATTCCGGTAAGTATAGATCAGGATCAGCAGGAACAGTTCCTTTAATAACGGGGTAAACGACTTGGTGATATCATTACCTTCACTGTCGGTTACCAGGAACTGACCGAACAGCTGAACTCTACTCGCCGGGTCTGCTGGCGCCACCATTTCGGCTACCCGTGTTTCTTCATGTTTGATTTCTTCGCGCTGTCCAGGCATTACCGCTACTTTCTGTTGCTGCCGGGCCCGTTCCCTCCACCATAATCCAAAAAGTGCTGCGAGTACCAGGGCGCCAGCCACCCACCAGAACTTCTCTTTCCCCGTACTTCCATCCACTCCCTTTGCACCAGCCATGATGGCTTCCGCGGGAAAATCGATGGTATAGATCCGGACCCGCGTGGTTTTGTTTTTTTCCGTTTCAGGAGAAGAAAACAGCGTAACAGCGATCAGTTTGCTGCTCCGGGGAGAGAAATACAGGTCGGCAAACGACTGGATATCATAAAATGCATAAGGAATCGGGTTGCCCAGGTGAACCAGTGCACTGCCATCCAACCCCCCTTTTACCAGCTGCAAATGCGTATCAAAGCTGCCATTTTCGAATATCAGTGCGTAGTAACTTTTGTTATCCGGGTCCATTACCAGGCTGTTTGCAAAAACATGATGGGGGTTGGCGCTGTCAATTGCAAAAAGCTTTCTGAACTTCCGCTGCCGTACATCGTATGCAAACATATCGTAATAATTACCCGGGTTCAGCATCTGGTCTCCTGTGGGACTTCCATAGCCGCCAAGGATAAATGCTGTATCGCCAGTCGGGTTTGTTCCCAGTGCAGCCAGGTACCTGGGTGTGAATGCATCACCTGATACGGCAACCTTTTCCCATCGGTGATCGGTCAGTCCGTATCGGTATATGGAGTTCTTGTATTTGAGCTGGCCGTAACCGCCTACCATATATAAAGCGGTGTCAATGGGTGATACGAATTTGTTCGCGTGCCAGAATTCGGTCAGAATTGAATCATGCATCGCCCCCGACCAGGAATGATCAGCCGGGTCGAGAGAAATTACCCGGCGCTGGTCGACGGAGAAATCATAGATCCTATTAGTGAGGGGATCGAATACCGCCTGGTTGCCCAGCTGGAAATTCGGATGACCGGACACCAACCACTCCACATTGTTGCGTATAGCAGGATTGACCACTCCCAGGGAATCACTACCGGCGATATACAACCGGTCAGCCTGAACATTATAGGCAATGGCGGCATTTCCGCCCACTACAAAACTTCCCCATTCTTCCCAGTACTGGTGTCTGGGTTTGATCCACACCGGATGCTTAACCGCTGCCACCCTGTTTCCCCAGCGATCTGTACTGCTCACACCGCTGGTATCTGCCAGGCTCCAGAAATATTTTTCCTTTCCTTCGTCCAGCAGGCGGATATCCTTTACCTGCATGGGCGGAAGGTCACGGGTATTGAACCGGTAATGGTCATTGGCGCCCCACAGGATCTTATAGCAATTGCCTTTAATAGCAACCTGTTGACTGCCCCTGTCCTCTCCGTTCACCTTCAGTGAGATGGTTTGCTTCCCTGCATCAACGGTAAAACTGAAGTGACTCCAGTTCTTGAACAGTGCCGCTGAATCAAGACTAAATACGATACTGGTCAGCTGCTGGCCAACCACCACTTTAAACGTATTCTGCGTACAGACCAGGTCGATGTTCTGATTGCTGTTCACCAACCGGACGATATACCCGAAATAGATCTGCTGGCCCGAAAGGAAATTGAGGTCGAAATCCATTTGCATAACAGATCCGAAACACAGGGAGTCATTGGGAGAAAGATCAAGTGCCGTACGGTTCTCCTGTACCACAGCATGACTGTTGAACGCCAGTCCGTATGATTGGGCATTCAGGTAAGCAGCAGACAGCAGCAAAAGGGAGAGACTAAGCAGGTATCTTATCATACGGCGGAAAAGACAACCGCTAAAATAGGAACCTATTTGCTGAAAACCATATTTACCGCAGGGAGTTCCGGTATCGAAGGAAGGAGGTTGCCAATCTCGAATTTCACATCCGTCAGCCATTTAAAATACACTACTGTAATTCCGTATTGATCTGATACCGGTGTAAGCCGGATCGAGTCTCCGGTGATCTCATAATAAAAGACATCGGCATGGTCACTGCCGGCGGCCTGGATGCTCATCTGGTTTTCACCGGTAAAGTTGATGATCATCCGGCCTGGAATGGGTGACAGTTCTATATATGCCCCATTTACATCGGCAGCCGGTGCTGCTTCATCTTTTTTGCAGGAAGCCAGGGCGAATGAAAGGCATGCCACCAGCAGGATCAGCCATCTGCTACCCGCTATATTGCCAACCATATATTTCATAAAGCCTTTTTCGGGTTGACCTCCTGAAAAGAAAAAAGGTTGCATCAGGCCGGTTACCGGTCATCCTATTCCCGGAATTGGAAATTCCCCTATATTTAACAGGTTGAAACGTGTTTTCGCCATATTCCTGCTAACTGCCTTCCTGTTTAACCTGGTGGGATATAATCTGGTATTTAATTACCTGATAGAAAAGGCCGATTGGCATTTTGCCCAGGCGAGAGACAACCAGCTGTTCGACGAATCGGACCTTACCGAACTAAAAGTGGCGCTTAACCTTCCTTATTATACGGATCAACCCGAATTCGAAACGGTAGAAGGAGAAATTGTCATCAACGACATTCATTACAGTTACGTAAAAAAACGCATCTCCAACGATACGTTATACCTGAAGTGCAAGCCCAATGCGCAGAAATCAAGATTGGTAAAAGATAAAACCCGTTTCGTCAATACTGCCAATGATCTGCCTGCCGGCAAAAAACAACATGACACCTCCAAAAAAGGCGGTTTCGGATTTGAGTACAATGAAAGCCACTCCCTCCAGGTAACGCAACCGGTTATACTACCTGATCAGCTGCATTTCGCATTGCTGTCAGAACTTCCCTGTAATGGCTATAGCCTGCAACTGCTTCACCCCCCAGCGGTAGGCTGATAAGCACTTTTACATTCCGGCAACTGGCGGCTAAGCTTGCGTTGCCATACTATGCTGTTCACAAATCCATCTATGCCATACATTCCACTGGAAGAGCACCTGCCGGGCATTACCGGCCTGCTCGAGTACCGTAAAGACACTGCGGAGCCTATCCGGGAACTTACACAGTTCCTCCTCCGCGGCCCTAACACATTAACTGAGGGTGAACGAGAGCTGATCGCCACCATCGTGTCCCACCGCAACCTGTGCCACTTTTGCGCCACTGCCCACACAGCAGCAGCAGATATCCTGCTGGGTGAATCCAATACCACAACGCGGATCAAACAGGATATCACCACTGCTCCCGTGAGCGCAAAAATGAAGGCTCTGCTTACGATTGCTTCAATGGTTCAGGAGTCCGGCAAATCAGTAACGGATGACGCTGTGCTGGCGGCAAAGGTTGCCGGTGCCTCTGATACTGAGATCCATGATACGGTGCTGATCGCCGCATTGTTTTGCCTGTACAACCGCTATGTTGACGGACTCGCCACCGTTACTCCCCAGGATCCGAATTTTTACCAGTCACTGGGGCAACGCCTGAAAGACAATGGCTACAATCGCCTGCCCCAGGGCTATGACCATCTAAAAAAGCAACATGAGCAACAATGACCGCATCACCCCTTATCACTGGGTGCTGTTTACCATCTGTTTTCTCGGCACTGCATTCGCAGGAACCATATCAACCCTTATGTCCGTTTACCTGCCGGTTGCCGTCAGAGACCTGTTAGGAACCCAGGATGATGCTGCGCTCAACCGCATCAGTGCCTACATCAGTGCCATCTTTATTTTCGGCGGTGCTTTCGGCGGTTTTGCCTGCGGCTGGATCAGCGACCGCTTCGGCCGCAAACCTGCAGTGATCATTTCCATTGCGAGTTACGCCATTTTCACGATCGCTACCGGCCACATGCAATACTGGACAGGCGTGCTGATCTGCCGCTTTTTCAGCGGATTTGGCCTGGGCGCAGTTCTCGTCACCACCACGACAATTATTATGGAAGAATGGCCTGCAAAATCGAGGGCGATCTTCCTTGGGATCCTTTCCATCTCCATTCCCATCGGCATCTTTTCAGCCGGCGTAACCCAATATATCTTCCATTCCTGGCGGGAAGGATTCAATGTAGGTTACCTCCCCCTTGTGCTGTCACTGGTTTCCGTAAAACTGCTCAGGGAATCCCGTTCCTGGCTGGAAAACAGGTCAAAACCAGCTGTTTCAGGAGGCCCCGGAGACATTTCGGCCAGCGAAAGTATCTTTTCGGGTAACCATGGTCGCGACCTGCTGTCCGGCTCAGTAATTTTTGGTTCGATGCTGATCGGTCTGTGGGCAATATTCTCCTGGATCCCTACCTGGATCCAGACTTTGATTACTGAAGGCGATGGCCAGCAGGAAAGAGGTATCAGCATGATGATGCTGGGCATAGGTGGACTGGCTGGCGGATTTTTGTCGGGCTGGCTCATGAATGGTATCGGTGTACGCAAATCGATGGTGCTTTGTTTCACCGCCTGCACCATTCTTTCATTTATACTGTTCAAGACCAATACTGTTTTCAGCGCTGTGATCTATGCTGAGATCCTGGTGATTGCACTCTTTTTCGGTGCCAGCCAGGGTGTTCTTTCTGTTTATATTCCGCAATTGTTTCCTGTTGCCATCAGGGGCACCGCCACAGGCTTCTGTTTTAATGCAGGCCGCCTGGTGACCGCCACAGCCGTGCTTTTCGTTGGCGTACTCGTTACCGAACTGGGCGGTTATGGCAATTCACTTTTCGTTTTTTCCATGGTATTTCTCATCGGTCTCTTTACACTTCTATTCACCACACCAAAACCTGCTGAAAATGGCACATATTGAACTGGAAGCCGGCGTGCCCGGTATCCGCAGCCTCGCTTTGTTCCGGCCTGAAACTGCCGGCCCCCTCTATGCACTTGCTGAAGTGCTGCTTCGTGGCCCCTCAACACTGTCACCGGCAGAACGCGAACTGATCGCCGCCTATGTTTCCTCCCGTAACAATTGTGTCTTTTGCATGAGCAGTCATGCTGCGGCTGCACGATGCCTGTTCGGGGACGAAGCCGGAACGGTTGATGCAGTTCTGGAAGATGTTTCACATGCACCCATCAGTGAAAAACTGGATGCGCTCCTGAACATTGCCGGGAAAGTGCAGATCCTCGGCAAACAGGTATTGCCCGTTGATGTTGAAAAAGCAAGAGCCGCAGGTGCGGATGACCGCGCTATCCATGACACCGTGCTGATCGCCGCAACCTTCAGCATGTTCAACCGGTATGTTGACGGCCTCGCCACGCTTACCCCTACCGATCCCGAAACCTACGCCGCCATGGGTAAACGTCTGGCGGAACACGGTTACAATCCACCCAAAAAGCCCTGAAAAAACCAACCTGCAATATGCCACACATCAAACTTCCGGAGGGACTTCCCGGTATACGCGGTCCAATGGCGTTCAGCCCCGAAACCGCCAAGCCACTCAATGAGCTGGCAGAGATCCTGCTGCGCGACGACAACAACTCCCTTTCACGCGGTGACCGCGAACTGATCGGAACTTATGTTTCCGCACTGAATGATTGCTTTTTCTGCCAGAATGCGCACGGCGGTATTGCACAGCATTACCTGCAATGCGACATCAATTTTATCGACCAGGTAAAAGCTGATTTCCGGTCCATGCCCCTCAGCGATAAACTGAAAGCATTGCTGGAGATCGCCGGCAGCGTACAGAAAGGCGGTAAATATGTAACTACTGAACAGGTGGATGCTGCCAAAGCCAACGGAGCAACCGACAAGGAAATACATGACACTGTACTTATCGCCGCCGCATTCTGCATGTTCAACCGCTACGTGGATGGCCTCGCAACAGAAGCGCCGCGCGACCGGCAGATCTATGTAGATCGCGGTCCCCGCAGGGCTGCCGAAGGCTACCTCAATTTTGATTTATACAAATGATTGACACCAAAACCAAAAGCTTCAAATGAAAAAATTGCTCCCCTACCTTGCAGCCCTGTTGTTCAGCTGGCTGTGGGTACCCTCGCTTCTTGCCCAGCAAAAAACCATCTCGGGCAAGGTTACTGACAATAAAGGAAACCCGATTCCCAATGCCACGGTGACTGTTGAAAAAACAAACCGCGGAACTATGACGGATGCGGCCGGACAGTTCAGCCTGGAAGTTCCGGAGAACAGCAACCTGGTCATCAGTTACACGGGCTTCCGCAACCAGGTTATTCCGGCAGCAAAACTGGCCAGCGGCAGCCAGGTCACCCTCGTGGAAGATGTTGCGAAGCTGGACGAAGTGGTCGTTACCGGTCTTGCCACCAGCCTGAAGCGCCGCAACCTTGCCAACGCGGTGGTTTCCATTTCCAGTAATGAACTCAATGGTGTGGCGCCCGCCCAGACCTTTGATGCTGCCCTTAATGGAAAGATTCCCGGTGCCTATATCAATGCCAATACCGGCGCCCCCGGTGGCGGCCTTTCTGTAAAACTCCGTGGCGTTACTTCTGTTTACGGTAATACACAACCGCTTTATGTAGTGGATGGCGTTTTCGTAGACAACACCGCAACCAGTGCAGGGATCAACACCGTTACCGGTGCCGCTTCCACCGGCGCTACGTCCACCCAGGATAACCCCTCCAGCCGGATCGCCGATATCCGTGCCGAAGACATCGAAAACGTCGAGATCCTGAAAGGCGCTTCCGCAGCTGCCATTTACGGATCAAAAGCCGCCGGCGGGGTGATCATCATCACCACCAAACGTGGCAAGCAGGGACGCACCAGGGTCAATATCTCCCAGGATCTGGGGGTGATCTCAGCCCGGAAGCTGCTCGGCGTAAGAAAATTCGATGCCGACAAAGCAGCCAGCCTTTCTTCTGACCCTGCTACCAGCGAAGCACTCCGCCAGCAATTCATTGCTGCAGAAGCCGCCGGAAAGATCTATGATTATGAAAAAGAAGTTTACGGCAACAAGGGCTTCGCGCGCAACACTACCCTCAGCCTCAACGGCGGCAGTGAAAAGACCGGCTTCTTCTTTTCAGCCTCCCAGAAAGCAGAGGATGGCATCGTGAAACGTACCGGATACCGCAACACCAGCCTGCGCCTCAACCTCGACCACAAACTGACAGACAATATCAAAATCGGCATCGCAACGAACTACATCAATTCTTCAGCAGACCGTTCCCTCACCGGCAACGATAATGCCGGTGTGACCCTGGGTATCGCCCTGTCCTCCACTCCGGGCTTTGCAGAACTGCATCCAGACGAAAACGGCAAGTATCCCAACAACACTTTTGCTGCTTCCAACCCGCTGCAAACAGTAGCGCTGATGCGCAACAACGAGTCTGTAAACCGTTTTCTGACGGGTCTTACCCTCGATGCCACCCTGCAGAAATCTGACCGCAGCACAACACGTTTTATTGGAAGGGGCGGCTTCGACTTCTACCAGCTCGAAACCAATGCACTCTTCCCCGCCGAGCTTCAGTTCCAGACAGTGAATAAGGGAACCAGCATGCAGGGCAACACCCAAAATCTCAATACCAACTTCATCCTGTCGCTGGTGAACCAGTTCCGCGCAGGTGAGCAGCTCAACCTCACCACATCTGCAGGGATCACGCAGGAAAAAGGCGACTACAACAACCTGCTCAATGTGGCTACCCAGGTAATTACCGACCAATCTAATGTGAGCCAGGCCGGTGCACTTTCTGCCACACAGTTCCGCACCAAATTCCAGAACAGCGGTTTCTTTATCCAGGAAGAAGCATTGATCCGCGATGGGATCACCGTCACCGGCGGAGTCCGGTTCGACCAGTCCTCCAACAATGGTGACGCGTCGAAATACTATGCCTACCCGAAAGCCGGGCTTTCCGTTAACCTCACCCGCCTGAATGTGATCAAACAGGGTGTGGTGGAAGATTTCAAATTGCGTGCTGCTTACGGCCAGGCCAACAATACCCCTGCTTATGGCAGTAAGTTCACTTCCATGGTAGTTTCCAATATCCAGGGCTATCCCGGTTCACTGGTCAATATCCAGCGCGGTAATCCTGATATCAAACCGGAAAAGCAGACAGAGCTGGAAACCGGATTTGACATCGCCTTCCTGGGTGGCAAACTGGGACTCAGCGCCACATATTACAACAAGAAAATTTACGACTTCCTGATGCTGGCTGGCCTTCCCGCATCCTCTGGATTCAGCACACAGTGGACCAACGCAGGTGACCTCCAGAACCAGGGTGTGGAAATCGGCATCAATGCCAAACCGGTAAGCAACCGCAAGGTGAATTGGAATACCTCCGTCAATTTCTGGCTGAACCGCAGCAAAGTGACGAAACTGACTGTGCCTTCTACGCCTTTGGGTTCTTTCGGTTACGTCCTCGGAACTTACCAGATCGAAGAAGGCAAATCTGCCACACAGTTGGTGGGTCTGAATGGACAGGGCGTAGGCGTGCTGGGTGATGCAGAGCCTGACTTCCAGATGAACAGCTACAACGAGGTGACTTTCTTCAACAAACTCAGCCTGCGTTTCCTCCTGCATTGGAAAAAAGGTGGCGAAAACGTGAACCTTACTTCCATGCAGAACGATTTCGGTGGCACCAGTGCAGACTATGATGATGTTACCAACGACAAGGGTCTGCCTGACGGTGTTTACCGCATCATGCAGGTAGGTTCCACAGCTGAAGTTTTCGTAAAAGATGCCAGCTATTTCCGGGTGCGTGAAATTGCGTTGTATTACAACTTCGGCACTATCCCTTCGATCAAGTTTGTAAAGGGTCTCCGTGTTGGCGCTTCACTGAACAACTACATCACGATCACCAACTACAAGGCCTACGATCCTGAAGTATCCAACTTCGGTACCGGCTTCTCCAGTGGTATCGATGTATTGCCTTACCCCGCCAGCAAGCGCGCTACTTTCCATATTTCCATCGACTTCTAATTCAACAAAGACATTTGATATGAAACACAATATGCTCCTTAAAATAGCTTTGCTGTTGCTGGGATCTGTAATGTTCCTGGGCGCCTGCAAAAAAGAATATGGCAACCTGAATAGTCCCACAGTGGAGGACTTTCTCAAAGACGCCACACAAAGTCAGCTTAACAATCTCGTGAGTGGTACGGAATCCGGCATGCGGAATGAAATCACGCTCTACCTCGATGATGTTGCCACCATTGGCCGGGAAGGATATCGTTTCTCTGGTTCAGAACCACGCTATGTGACCGACCTGCTCGGTGCCAACGAAGCACAGCTGACCAATAATGCATTCTATACGACCAACCCCTGGGCGGCCAGGTACCGCGTGATCAAGAACTGCGATGTATTGGAAGCGTCCGCTAACCGGAGTACACAGATCACGGCTGAACAGAAAAAAGGATACTCAGGATTCGCCAAAACCATCCGGGCGTATCAATTGCTCCTGGCATTGAACCTCACCTATCAGAATGGTATCCGCGTGGACGTATCTGATCCCAATAATCTGGGTCCGATCGTATCCTACGACAATGGCCTGGCCGCGATCATCAGCCTGCTCGATGCAGGTAAGACCGACCTTACCGGCGCGACCGTGTCGTTTCCGCTCAGCTCCGGCTTCAGCGGATTCAATGATGCTGCCGGACTCATCAAATTCAACCGCGCACTGGCAGCAAGGGTAGCGTTATACCAGAAGAACTATACTGCTTCACTCAGCAATCTCAATGAGTCTTTCTTTGATCTCAACGGAGACCTCAACACGGGCGTTACGCATGAATACAGCACCGGATCAGGCGACCAGCTGAACGGTATGTTTATTCCGCAGAATCAGAATGGCGAGATCAGGCCTGCTCACCCGAGCTTTGCAACTGACATTGTTCCGGGAGATGATCGCATCAGCAAAGCCACGCTCCGCACCAGCACAGCTTCCCTGCAGGGACTGAGCAGCAACCGCGATGTTTGGGTGTATACTTCAAGCACTGCTTCTTTGCCGATGATCCGGAATGAAGAATTGATCCTGATCTATGCTGAAAGCAAAATTCAGCAGAATGCTTTGCCCGATGCCATCGTTGCGCTTAATGTGATCCGAGGAAAACACAACATGACGCCTTATGCTGGCGGTGTAACACAGTCTGCACTGTTAAACGAACTGTTGTATCAGCGTCGATACTCGCTGTTCTATGAAGGACACCGCTGGATCGATCTCCGCCGTTATGACCGCACTAACGAGCTGCCGAAAGACCGCACTGATGATGATATCTGGATTCAATTTCCGTTGCCGAATACTGAGGGCTGATAAGGTCTTCTGTCGATATAGCTACTAATCAGAGCCTTTAACTTTAGTCCCGGTGTGTCTACACCGGGACTTCTTCTTTATCAAACTGCTGTTTGAGATCGCGCACATTGTCCAGGATGCTTTTTAGCCGTGCATCTTCATTTCTCAGGTTCCGCTTCCCGATCACGAAATAGGCAATAATCATCCAGGCACCATAAATGAGCAGGAAAAGCGCGACGTTCAACGGCTTACGGCCACTAAAAATCTCAATACAGTATAATCCCATGCCAAGGTTCAGTGCGATAAAATACAGGGGTACATTCCAGGCTGCCTGTTTCCTGCGGAAGCGGTAATAGGCTTCCCACTGTTGAAGGTGCACAGCAGGCAGGGCAGTTTCATCAATGCCATGCAACCGGAGCCAGGTAAACAATAATAGCACCGATTGTGCCCAGCAGACCAGCCCGATAACAACGACGCCTGCATAAGTCACCTTGCTTTGAAACGGTATCCCGGAAAAATAGCCCAGCCAGAACACGAATAACCCGGTTATGAAAAGTGAAGCAGCTCCAAACTTCAGTTGCCGTTCCAGCTTATTCCGCGAGGGAAAGGCGGACTTCCCGCGCCTGGGCAGAACCGGAACAACAGGCCAGGTTGTTTCCGCCGGCAGTGGCGCCAGCTCCTGCATGCCTTCATGCAGCGGGATCAGTCCTGGCTCATCCGATGACTGCCAGATTTCTTTCAGGTCGTCAAAGCTGTTCATATCGGTTATATATTTCCGTGAGCTGTTTTTTTATCCGGTGAATCCTGACCCTGAGGTTATTTTCCGTAATACCGGTAATTCCTGCGATCTCTGCATAGGGCTTGTCGTCCAACACAAGGGTAATGATCAGCCTGTCCGCCTCAGGAAGCTGGCTGATACACCGGTAGAGCAGCTGCACCTGTTGCTCTTTTTCATTACTCTCCGCCATCATAGGCAGTGCCGCCAGCACTTCCGGGTCAGTGACCCGGTCCTTTTTTTTACGCAGGTGACCCAGGCAGGTGTTTACTGCAATCCGGTAGATCCAGGTGCTCCATTGTGCTTCACCCCGGTACTGGTGGCGGTGCCGCCAGGCCGACAGGAAAGTTTCCTGCAGCAGGTCCTGCGCGAGGGAAATATCGCCGGTGTACCCGAGGCAGACTTTATATATGCCGGGACTATGTTGCTGATATAATGCCGTGAATTGCTGGTCCAAATGCTTTCTTTGGATGCACCAGGGAGAAAATTATTACAGAAAATTACAGGCGCACCAAAAATTACTGGCCGGGTACATTCATGCCCTTGTATCCCGCCGTCTTTATGACCATACCGTCTTTATTGACCGAAGTGGCCAGCAGTGACAGTTTGCTTTTTTCTGCAGTATCGGAAACGTCCATTTTCATCACCACCCCCGAACCGAGTCCTTTTGCCTCCGGGATGTTAAAACCACCCTTCATGGAGCTCAGACTTTGCAGGAAGTTGCTGTACCCGGAGCCAAGGGCAGCAGTAACCCAGATCAGCATGGTAGTAGTTTTATTAATTACCTGGTACTGATCACATTTATAACCAAGAATGGTTTCGGTTTTGCCGGTTTTTGTAATCTTAACATCTTTTGCAGGATCAGATTTCGGGGTCTCCGTTTTCTGTTTTGCTTCTGCCTGTTGCTTCATTTTGTCAAGATCCATCACCATGTACATCTTCTGTGCCTCCATAAAAGTGACGGCAATTTTTCTGCCCAGGTCATAGACCATGGTCATGCCCTTCATTTCTCCCGTGCCTATGCCGGAATAGTCGCTGTTGGAAAACCATACATTCATCTGGTTGGTACGGCCATCACCGGACTTCATTTCATAAGCAACACCAAGCTTGAAAATATATTCGGGAGCGGGGGTTTTGGACTGCGCAAGCAGCAGCCCGCCAGTACAGGCAAGGATCAGGCAGCACAACAATGATTTGACCATGATTTCTGAATTAGCTGTCCGGTAAGGTACTCAATTCTTCACGATTTTGAATTCAACACGGCGGTTCAGCTGGCGGTTCTCATCCGTATCATTGGGAACGATCGGTTTGCCTTCACCATAACCCTGTGAAGTCAGGCGGCTCTTCGCAATTCCTTTGCTAAGAATATATTCCATGACCGACCTGGCCCGGTTATCACTAAGCTTGAAATTGTATTCGTCTGAACCATGACTGTCTGTATGTGCGCTGAGTTCGATCTCGATGGTGGGATTTTCTTCCAGCAGTTTCACGACCCGGTCCAGCTCCAGGAAACTTTCCGGACGAAGTGCCCATTTATCGAAATCAAAGAAGACGTTATTCAGGCGCACGACCGAACCGATCTCGATCGGTACAAGGTAGAGATCTTTGTGAATTTCCTTAAAGCCCTGTTTCACCAGAGAGTCAAGATTCAGGTTTTCGGAAATGGCAAAGAAATGATCCGCAGTTGCCCGGATGCTGTAGTTTTTGTCGTAGGGCAATACCATCTTGAAGGCGCCGTCGAACGGACTGCTCAGTCCGTTACCTGCAACATTGCCGTCTGGCAGTGTTTCATATACCAGGTTGGCACTGATCGGCAGTCCGGTCTTCTTGTTATATACATTACCCGTAAGCATTACTACCGGGTCAGGCTTTTCCTGTTCCATTAACCGCACGCGAACGATGTCACTTTCTCCCAAAGTATTCTCGGAATTGGTCAGGTAGGCATATTCACCACCGGCATCAAGAGTAAAAAAGGCATCCCAGTTCTCAGTGTTGATGGGCGCACCGAGGTTAACCGGATCAGACCATTTCTGCCAGCTGTTATCAAGGCGGCGGGTCCGGTAAATATCGTTGTCACCCAGGCCACCGGGCCGGTTACTGCTGAAGTAGAGTGTTACTCCGTCAGCACTCAGGTATGGTGTCATCTCATCAAAATCCGGCAGGTTAATTTTCTTGCCAAGTGATTTCGGTTCAGACCAGGTTCTGTCGGGTTGCAGGAAACACACGAAAATGTCATTCGCAGCCCCGCCCTGTTCCGGTGTCATATACAGCAACAGGGTCTTCCCATCCTGGCCCATGGTAGCGCCGCTTTGACGCCCGCGATCATACTTCTCATAATTTTTGATCCTCAATGCTTCCGGCTCGCTGAACCTTCCGTTTTCCTGGAGCGTGCACATACTTACCCCGCGCCCGTTATAAGCGCCATTGTAAAATGCCCCGCGGATCAGGATCCGCAGGTTATCCGGCGACACCCAATACACCGCATTGTAGTGCACTGTATTCAGGGGATAGGGCAGGTGATGCGCTTCCATCCATTTGCCGGTTACAGTGTCTTTTTCCGCAAACCAGATATCCTGGGAATTGGGAACTGAATTGTACTTGGTATTGGAGGGATGATTCTCACACACGAAAAACAACAGGGTGCCATCAGGGGAAATCGTGGGCCGCAACTCCGCAAATTCGGAATTGATGTTCGGACCCATATTTTCGATCTTGATGATCGTATTGGCGGTAATGATATTGTCCTTTTGCTGCACCAGCTTCGGCAACGAGTCGTTCAAAGGCTGCGCCAAAACGGGTACCACAGAGGCTGTAGCCAGGATCAGGGATATAAAAGCTTTCAACAGTTTGGATTTTACTCCCTTAAAACGCCATTCCCGGGGTGATCATTACATGAGTGGTAAAAAAAAGTCCGGCCAAGTCAGATAAACTTGCATTTTTACCAACAAACCCCGTTTCATGCGTCATTTCATCGCAAAACTACCGGTAATACTGTCCCTCTGCCTCCTGGTGGCTGTCAATGTTTCCGCGCAGGACCTCAAATCCGGTGGCCCGCTCAAACCCGAACAGGCCAATATGGATATCCGGCATTATACGCTGGCCCTCGACATCATGCCCGACAGCCAGGCAATTGATGGCTATACAGAAATCGACCTTCTCCTTAAAGAAGCTGCACCAACCTTGCTTTTCGACCTGACCAATGTGCTGACCGTAAAACAAGTGCAGGTCAATGGAAAAAAGACAGCATACACCCATACTGACGACATGATTCGAATACCCGCTCAGCAAAACTGGCCGGCAGGAAAAACCAAAGTGCGTATCTATTATGGCGGCAAACCTTATGTTTCTCCCCGCGCGCCATGGAAAGGCGGATTCCAGTGGGAAAAGGATTCTACAGGTCACCCCTGGATCGCTGTTACATGCCAGGGCGAGGGCGGCAAGATCTTCTTTCCCTGTAAAGACCATCCCAGTGATGAACCCAACGAAGGCGCTGATCTGCTGATCACCGTTCCGAAGGGACTTGTTGGCGCCGGACCCGGGCTGCTGATCAGTTCAAAGTCAAAGGGCAATAAAACTACCTGGCACTGGCGGACGAAATATACCATCAGCAACTATTGTATTATTCCCAACGTGGGCGACTACGCGAAGGTTACCCGAACCTATACGAGCGAAACCGGAAAACAGATCCCGATGGAGTTTTATGTATTGCGGGAGCATGCTGAAAAAGGACCGCACCTCCTGGAAATGATGGAAAGGACCTGTCATGTGCTGGAAAAATATTTTGGCGAATATCCATGGGCAAACGAAAAGATCGGCCTGGTAGAAACGCCGCACCTGGGTATGGAGCACCAGAGCATGGTAGCTTACGGCAACAAATTCCGGTATACAAAAGCGGGGGGATACGATTTCGACTGGCTGCTGAACCACGAATTCGGCCACGAATGGTGGGCCAATAAGGTGACCAATTCAGACTGGGCGCATATGTGGATCCAGGAAGGCATTTGTTCCTATGGTGACGCATTATATATCCGGGATATGGATGGCGAGGCAGCTTACCAGGCCCGCATGCGCAATACAATGCGGCACCTCAGTGGCAAGCCGGTGATGATGGGAGATGTGGTGGATTCGGACCTCGCATATACCGGCGATATCTATGGCAAGGGAGCTTTCTTCATGCATAGCCTACGGTATCTCATCGGCGACAGCATCTTTTTTCCGACCCTGAAAAAACTTGCCACTGATCCGGCCTATACTTACGACAATATGGTTAACACCGACCAGGTGGAAGCCCTGTTCAGCCAGGCTTCCGGTAAAACTCTTAAGCCCTTTTTTGATTTTTACCTGCGTACCACCAATAAGTTCGCCATCTCAGTCAAACGCAAGTCCGATGACAAATACCAGGTCAGCCTTACCAATTTCGAGCAGGCCCTGCCGATGGAAATTCTCACCAGCACCGGCACAAAGACGATGCTCCTGGATGCCAAAGGTGTGGAGGTGAGCAGCACAACGCTGCCTGAAGTGGACAGGACGGGCTTTTATCTGAAGACAGTGTCGTATGAGTAAGGAATGTCTGAGGTTCCGGGTTGTTGTTGTCCGGGAAAAAATCACTGATAAGCCAATGGCTTTCTGGACTTTTCCCGCCCGACTTTGCCCTCCGAAGTTATAGCGAAGGAGGCGTTTACTTTTTTGAATGTGGGCAATTCATAAAACTGAGTGAAATGAGCCACCACACTGCATTTCACAAAACGAAACGCTTGTATATGGTTTTTGCAAAAGCGTGTTATGTGCCAACGCGGGAACTCGTAAACGCTAATATTTTTCCTTTTGACAATTTACCCTTTTAGGAAAAAGGAATTTAAACAAGTATACGCATACGCTTCTGAGACTCAATGTGGTGGCTCATTTCACTCAGTTTTATGAATTGCACTATTTTGAAAATAGATACCTCCCGCCTATGCGTTACCTCCAGACTTCAAACTTCAGTCCTGATCTCTCTTCCGCACCTGAGATGCCAACTTCTAAACAACCAAACTCCCAAACTCCCAAACAATCAAACAATCAAAAGCCGCCCCTCCCGGGACGGCCTTCTGACCTATTAAACCTGACCAAACCTATCCTTCGTCCTGTATGTCGATGGTAAAATCATTCTCGATCTTTCCGTCGCCATATTTATCCCAGAAGCGCACACTCACACGGTACTGCTTCTGCCATTCCATCGGCTGACCGGTATTCACATGGCATTTCAGCAATCCCGCATCTGTAGGATCAAACTCTGATTTGCCTTTGAACAGGTCGGCTTCATCCATGATCAGCTTTCCCTGTTCGTCCCTGATCTGCAGCGAACAACCAATAGAGATCTTATTGTCACGCACTTCGAATCCCTGCACATTTTTGTTGATGAGAATGAAATCCTGACCCAACGGAACGGTGTTGTGATTGATCACTTCCCCGTTCATCACGATCAATACATCCTCAGGTTCAAGGTTGGCGTACTTGGTGAAGACACCCGTACCTGCATCCTTTTTGAAGCCCGCGATGGTTTTATGTTTACAAGAGCCAAAAGCAACCATGATCGCCAGCAGGAGGGGCAGCCAGCTGCGTCCCGGGCGGAAATTCTTTGCCCTGCGGTTCATCTCCAGGCGGAAAACCTTGTTGCTGCCATATTCCGCAAGGATGAAGAAAAACATGAGAAGGGAAAGGCCCAGCAGGTTGAATCCGGCGAAATAGGCTACTTCCTCGATAAGGTTCAGCCCGAACTCCCTGAAGAACAAACGGAAATACACATAGAGGGCGAAGGTGATCATTGCGCTGAAGGCAAAAGGTTTCCTGAAGGAGTATGCTGCTCCTGTTAATGACTGATTCATAAACGTAGATGAAGGTTTTGGTGGTTACAGTTTACCTGTTTCCTGATTTTTTGAAAATGCTGATGTCACCGCTTACTGTACTCTGCAGCAGGATGCTGCCCTGGGCGTTGGAAACGGTAACGAAATATTTGGTTTCGCCCTGGAGGGTGGATTCAAGCACCCTTGTGATGCTGTCTCCGGGATATTTCCGCTTTACTTCAAACAACACAGCCATCGGCAGGCGGTCTTCCCCGATCTCGCGGATAATGGCGATCATTTGTCCGCTTTCATCATAAAAGGCGTTCAGGTTTTCCTGTTGGTACGTGAAGTTGACCTGGTACAGGCCGCTTTCAGAAAGGTAGGTCCATTGCGCATTCTGGTTGCCTTTGAAATCGGTGTTAAAAGATGCCAGGATTTCCCTGCTTACAGGGCGGGTAGCAGCGCCAAGGCAGATTCCACTGATCAGCAGCGCAGCGATGAAGAGAAACTTTTTCATAAAAATTAAGGTTAATGGTTAATGCATTTCTGATTTGCTCCACAAAGTTGCATCGCGGCAGACCGCCATACAAACCCTTCAGGGTGTATAGGGGTAAATACTTATTGAAATGTAGGTTTTACTGATTCAGCCGCATTTCCGTATCGCAGAACGCTTCATTTTGATTTTGCCCCGGTTCGTCCGGAAAAATTGCCTGTGACCCGCCCTGCTGCCTACTTTCGTAAGAGAACAGCAACGCATCATGACAAAAGAAGCTATCCGATTAGTACAGCAAACGTGGGTGACCGTGATACCGGTTTCCCAGACCCTTGGTGAAGCCTTTTACCGCAAACTCTTCACTGCCGAACCCCTTGTAAAACACCTTTTCAAAACTGACATTAAAGAACAGGCCTGCAAGCTTACCCAGATGTTCACCCATATCATCAGCCACCTCGACCGCCTGGAGGATGTGCGCGGCGACCTACACCGGCTCGGTCAGCGCCACAACCAGTATAAAGTGAAACCGGAATACTACGCCATCGTCGGTGAATCTCTTATAGCAACCCTTGAGCAACAACTCGGTGAAAAATGGACCGGCGCAACAAAAGCGGCATGGATTGATTTTCTCACCATCGTCTTCGAAGCCATGATGCAGGGACAGGGAAATTATATCTGGCCCTTTCACCTGGATACCGGCAGCGAAAGGAATTGATTAAATTGTAAAATAAACCCCTGTTAATGCCCCGCTGCCTGTTCCTGCTCTGCATGATTTGCTGCATAGGCAGCCACAACATGGTCTCCGCTCAACAGGCAGTGGAATTCAGCATCAAACATTTTGATGAAACGCAAGGGCTGCCCAGTCACGCTATCGCAGACATGCTGCAGGATCACCAGGGATTTCTCTGGTTTGCTACAGCCGACGGCGTCAGCCGCTTTGACGGGTATAGTTATAAAACGTTCCGCAACGATCCCGCCGACAGCAACAGTATCCGCAACAGCCATGTGACCCGTTTGGTAGAAGATCGCCGGAACCGTATCTGGATGGGTTTTCAACGTGGCGGGATCAGCTGTTATGACCCTGCGACAGGTAAGTTCACCAACTACCCGTTGAAGGAAATTGCCAGAACCGGCGCCATACCGACCATCAATATGCTGCACTTTGATGCGAAAGGCCGGCTCTGGATCGGTGTTCACCAGCGTGGCCTGTTCCGCATCGACGAAAGAGGAAGGATCGCCGATCACCTCGATATCGTTCCCGACACAACGAGTCACTATTCGCCGGAATTCAGGTCCGTTTACAATAATGTTTACCACATGGCGGAGGACCGGCAGGGCCGCTGCTGGCTGGCTACCCACGATGGCCTGTACCGTTTTGATCCTGCCAACCGTCAATTGGAGCCGGTCCGGATGAGCCCTGTTCGCAATGGAGGTTTCCGCAACGACCTGTATAAAGTCATCTATCCGACGTCAACCGGATTGTGGCTCGGCGCCTGGGGAGGGGGCCTCCAGTTTTATGACTTCAAAGACGGAAAGTTTACCCGTTACCTCTATGATTCCGTGAAAACCAACCTGGGCACCACCAATATTGTTCAGGGCATCACACCACTCAAAGACCAGCAACTCTGGCTCGCCACGCAAGACCAGGGTCTTGTCCTTTTCAATACTGCCTACAAAAAATTCATGTTATTCAACGACCAGTTTCACAAAGGTCTCCCGAACAACATGTGCACGAACGTTATCACCGATCGTGACAATGGTCTGTGGATTCAGCATGAGAACGGCATCACCCTTCTCAAAATGCGGCCGAAGCGGTTCCGCTATAAAGGAATCGAAGTGCAACGTTCCGACAACCAGCAGTATTATGAAGTGACTGCCGTGCTGGATGAACCGGATCGCCAGTATATCGCCACCACCCTGGCCGATGGCCTCCACGTGGTGAACAAATCAACGGGAAAAGAAAAGATCTTGCCGGTAGAGATCCTACAGGGCGAAGAACCTTACCAGGTGCTGCATGATATCCTCAAAGACCGGAAAGGCAATATCTGGGTGCTCAGCCGCGACTATCTCTACCGCCTTGATCCGCAGCAGCTCACCCTTCAACCTACCACCAGCTTTCCGGTCTATGCCCCCGATCGCCCTTCGAACTATTTTGAAAAACTGCTCGAAGACGCTGCTGGCAATATCTGGATCAGCTCCCGGCGCAACGGCGTATTCTGTTATAACCCTCAGTCAAACACGTTCCGGCACTTCAACACCGCAACCGCAAAACTTTCCAGTAATGTGACCGGCCCCATGGCCATGGATGCCAGGAAACGGATCTGGATCGGCGGCAGCCGTGGCATGCTGGGCTACTTCGAATCGCAGGGCAGTCCCTTCAAAGCATTCCAGTATGACCGTGTGTTTTCGCTTGCGGCAGACCGGAAGGGAAATATCTGGGCCGGCACCGACCGGGGACTGGAACAGATCCGTTCCGACACGGCAACCCCCACTGCGACAAAACTATATACTGCCCGGGATGGTATCCGGAGTGATATCACCTTTTCCATACTGGAAGATCCCCGCGGCCGCATCTGGTGCACCACCATGGAAAACCTGGTGATGCTGCAACCTGCCATCGGCCAGATCGCACAATACGGCAAACAGGATGGTCTTTTCAAGAACCAGATCATTGAAAAAAGCACCCTGGCGGCGAACGGGGATATTATCCTCTGTTCCCAGGCCGGCTATTTTCAGTTTAACCCCGACTCCGTGCTGTCCCGCCGGAAAGCCGCACCGCTCGTTTTGTCCGCCTTCCGCGTAAATGACCACGACCGCAGTATCCCGGACCCCGGCACAAGCAAATCGGTATTGGAACTGCAGCCGGACGAAAACATATTCTCCTTTGAATTTGCAGCCCTCGATTTTGACCGGCCAGACAAGCAGCAATATGCCTACATGCTGGAAGGATTTGATAAAGACTGGATCTATTCGGGCAGCCGCCGGTTTGTAAGTTATACCAATCTACCCGGTGGCGCCTATACGTTCAAGGTGAAGGCGACCGACAACAGCGACGAATGGAGCCGTGTGCCCATGACGATTCCCCTGTTCGTTCACCCACCGTTTTACAAGACATGGTGGTTTGTAACCCTGGTACTCGGTTTCCTGGCCCTGGCAATGTATGGATTCTATCGTTTCCGACTGGAAAAACAGCGCCAGATCCTCCTCCTACAGAACCGCGCACAGGTACTCGAAAAAGAAAAGACCCAGGTGATGTATGAAAACCTGATCCAGCATCTCAACCCGCATTTCCTTTTCAATTCCCTGACCTCACTGGGCAGCCTGATCACCCTCGATCAGCAGCTTGCAGCAGATTTCCTGGAACAGATGAGCAAGATCTACCGCTACATTCTGAAAAGCAAGGACAAAGAACTGGTGCTGTTGTCGGATGAAGTGAAATTTGCGGAGACCTATATCCAGTTGCAAAAAACCCGTTTCGAATCCGGGCTGGTAGTCGGATTCAATATCTGCGAAGAGGCACTTCACCGGAAAATCGCACCGGTCACCCTGCAGAACCTGATGGAAAACGCCATCAAACACAATCGCATCGACGACGAAATACCTTTGGAGATACAATTGTTTGTGGAAGATGATTACCTGGTGGTCAGGAACAACCTTCAGAAAAAAAGTTTTGTGGAAACCAGCAACAAACAAGGTTTGAAAAGCATGGTTTCCTTGTATCAATACCTGAGTCCGCGCCCGCTGGTGGTGGAAGAATCCGCTACCCATTTCACCGTAAAAATTCCCCTGATATGAATGCAGTCATCGTGGAAGATGAATCGCTGATCGCACGCGAGCTGGCCAGGAAAATCAGCCAGGTAGCGCCGGATATCCGGATTATTGAAACCATTTCGAGTCTCAAGATGGCACGGAAATGGTTCCTTGCCAATGCCGAACCCGATCTGATCTTTATGGACATCCAGCTGAGTGACGGCACCAGCTTTGAGATCCTGGAAGCGTTTCAGATCGAGTGCCCCATTATTTTTACAACTGCCTATGACGAATATGCCATACAGGCATTTCGGGTGAACAGCATCGACTACCTGCTTAAACCGGTAGATATACGTGACCTGGAAAGGGCAATCGAAAAAAGCCGGAAGCGCATTGCCAGCCCTACGCCGCAAAGCGACTCCCTGAAGGAACTCCTGCAATACATGCAACATCCGGCAGCTGCCGCGCAGTTCAAAGAGAAATTCATCGTTAATGTGCGCAACAACTGGATACCTGTTCCTACCCGTGATATCGCCTGCTTCTACCGCGACAACCTGAATTACCTCCACACTTTCAGTGGCGACAAGTACATTCTCGATTATACCACATTGGAAGAGATTGAGGAACTGCTTGATCCCCGCGTTTATTATCGCGCCAACCGGCAGTACATCGTGCACATTGATGCCATACAGAGTGTTAAGCCGCATGAAAATCAGAAACTCACACTCACCCTGAAAGCTCCCCTGAAAATCGAAGCGGATATCAGCCGTGAAAAAGCACCGGGTTTCAAAAAATGGTTTGAAAGATGATGCATTGACCATTGCAGGCATTAATTTCGTCGCATGCCGGAACTTTCAGATACCGTACTGTCACTTGCCAGGCAGCTATGGGACTTTCATTTAATGAAGCATGTGCTGAAACCTGTCGATTGCATCCTTGCCCTCGGCAGCCATGATCTCCGCGTGGCAGATCGTGCAGCAACACTTTACCTGCAGGGATATGCGCCGCTGGTGGTCTTTTCCGGCGGACTGGGAAATTTAACCCAGGATATGTGGACAGTTCCCGAAGCCGACCAGTTTGCCGCCATCGCGAAGCGTTCAGGCGTTCCCGATAGTGCCATTCTCGTGGAAAACAAATCAACCAACACTGGTGAAAATATCATGTTCACCCAGCAACTGCTGAAGGAAAACGGTATGGATCCTCTTTCTTTCATCGTGGTGCAGAAACCCTATATGGAAAGACGCAGCTATGCCACTTTTATGAACTGGTGGCCGGAAAAGGAACTGCTCGTCACTTCACCGCAGCTCAGTCTTGAAGAATACCCTAGTGATGAGATCCCGATGGAAAGGGTGATCAACATTATGGTCGGCGACCTGCAGCGGATCAAAGTTTACCCGGACAAAGGTTTTCAGATCCCCCAGGAAATACCGGATGATGTCTGGTCAGCGTGGGAACAGCTGGTTGCCCTGGGTTTCAACAAACACCTCATAAAAGATTAAAGTAGACCTATGAACCTGCTCAGATTAGTCTTGGCCCCACAATTGTTGTTTTTGCAATTATTTCCCATGCAGGCATTGCACGCACAACCGGTTTCAGACAACGGCAAACTCGCTGTATCAGGAACGCAGCTCGTGAATGAGAGAGGCAAACCTGTAGTGCTACGGGGCATGAGCTATGGCTGGCATTGCCTCTGGCCACGCTTCTATAATGCCGGCAGCGTACACTGGCTCACGACGGACTGGAACGTGTCGGTAGTGCGGGCCGCCATGGGTATCGAACTGGGACCGGACAGCTACCTCAAAAAACCTGACTGGTCAAAAGAAAAGATCCGTGCAGTGATCGACCAGGCGATCAAAGACAATATTTATGTTATTGTTGACTGGCACAGTCACAACATCAATACGGCTGAAGCCAAAGCCTTTTTCACCGAGATTTCAGCTGCCTACGGGAAGTATCCCCACATCATTTATGAGATCTTCAATGAGCCTGACCAGGAAACCTGGGCAGATGTAAAAACCTATTCTGCTGAAATTATCAAAGCCATCCGTGCAAATGATCCTGACAACATCATCCTGGTTGGTTCCCCACACTGGGACCAGGACCTTCATGTTGTTGCCAACGATCCGCTGAAAGGTTTCACCAATATCATGTACACCCTGCATTACTATGCAGCCACCCACAAACAAGGGCTGCGCGACCGTGGCGACTATGCCCTTAATAAGGGCATTCCGCTTTTTATCTCCGAGTGTGCAGGAATGGAAGCTTCCGGAAATGGCCCGATCGATGAAGCCGAATGGCAGCGTTGGATCGAATGGGCGGAAGGCAGAAACATCAGCTGGGTCACGTGGAGCGTATCAGATAAGGATGAAACCTGTTCCGTACTGAAACCCAGTGCAGACTCCTCCGGCAACTGGAGTACTCGCGACATCAAGGAGTCGGGTATCAAAGCAAGAGACTATCTGAAGTATTACAACAGGGCAACAACAAGGTAGCGGCTACTGTTTTTGATTTTGCCCACCGTCTTTGTCTGCCGAAGCGCAGCGAAGGACAGAAGCTTTAGCGTAGGTGGGAGTTGTTTTCTTGAAAATGGGTAATTTGTGGAATTCGGTGAAATGAGCCACCACACTACATTTCACAGACTTAAACGTTTTTATACCTATAGTACTTTACCTGGTAATGGTGTCAACACAAGCATTGGCATACTTTGCTGATATGGCAAATACAGATTCTTCAGTTGGGGCAGAATAAATTATTCGTTTAAAAACGATGATGGAAACGCCTAATACACATACGCTTATAAAACCCAGCCTGGTGGCTCATTTCACTAAGTTTTATAAATTGTCCCACTTTGAAAATTTAATACCTCCTGCTTTTCCGGGAGGAAACAACCCCGGTAGCAACTAATCTTTTCGGAAAACAATCCCGCCTTTCATTACAAAACTGACGCGGCGGCAGTCACTTACCTGTTTCGAAGGGTCACCTTTCACCACAATGAGATCCGCCATGAGCCCCGGTTTGATGCGGCCGCACAGCTTCTCCAGGTGAAAGGCATCGGCGTTCACACTGGTGGCTGCTTTCAGAACTTCGAGCGGGGCCATTCCATATTCTGCCATGAGCTCCATTTCGATCACATTAGTGCCGTGTCCATATACCCCTACATCACCGCCCATGCCTATCCGCACGCCGGCTTTGCGGGCTATTGCAAAACTCTTTTTCTTGCCATTCACCGCCACATTCTCACCGGCACCTTTTCTCCAGCCACGGTATTGGGCGACTGCCTCTGTAGCCGCCAGCGTCGGGAAATAGTATACGCCGTGTGCTTTGAGTAAAGCAGCCGTTGTTTCATCCATTTCATCGCCGTGTTCGATGGTCTCCACGCCGGCTTCCACAGCCCGGCGCATACCTTCATTGGTTCCTGCATGGGCGACAAGGGGCCGGCCGCCGCTCTTTGCAGTTACGGCCATCAGGCGGAGCTCTTCCTCTGAAAAAGTGGGCAGATCCTCCTTTTGGGGACCCCAGAAATAATCGGCATATACTTTCACCACGTCAGTACCATGTCCCATCTGACCGCGCACCACTTTGATCACGTTGTTGCCATCCGCTTCTTCAGCGCCCAGCATGATATGACTGTCGTCATCATAACCCTTTGGCCCGTAGGCGCCGGTAGCTACTATAGCCCGGCCGGCAACGAGCAGCCGCGGGCCTTCGGCGAGTCCCTGGCTGATGGCATCACGGAGTGCAACATCGGCATAACCCGCGCCCTCTGTCCCCAGGTCCCGCAAAGTGGTAAACCCTGCCTGCAGCGTGGCTTTCGCATGTTGTACTGCCCTGATAGTACGGAAAGCATCCGTTTCTTTCAGCACCTGGTCGTCCCAGGAGCGGATATTGTAGGGATAGAGAAAAAGATGCCCATGACCTTCAATCAAACCGGGCATCAGGGTCGCATCGCCAAAGTCGATCCGGGTAGCGCCTTTTGGTGCTTTTATCCCTGAAACGGGACCAACTGCAGTGATTTTTTCCTGCTCTACCAGCACTGCCCAGTTTGGATGCATTTCCTCGCCGTCAAAAACCCTTGCTGCCAGCAGCAGGTAGGCATCGGCAGCGGTTACTGCAGGCTGCGGAACCTTGCGGGAAACAGTAATGGCAGACAGGAGCGGCAGTCCACCGGTCAGGAGAAGAATACTTACAAGCAGACGCATGCATTAATATTTGGATAAAAGATAAAAGTTTGGCCGCCGATTTCATAATCGAAGCATTGTTTTCTTGCCGATAAAGCGTAATTTATTGGTGCAATTCCGACTACTCCGTCCACTGGTTGTACCGACCAGTTTACCAATTGACAGACTTAACCGGTCAACGGCTCATTCCGGCCCGATTATTCGCATACCCGTAATAAATTAAGGACATGATAAAGTGGCTTTACCATAAGGCCCTCTTTCTGTGTCTGACCATGTTCGCCCTTGCATGCATTTGCCAGGCACGGAATCTGGATAGTCTCTATAGCGTGTCCCGTACATTGCGGGACTCAGCCAGGGTAGACTACCTGTTTGGAATCAACATCTGTTACGAATTTTCAGACAACACGGATTCAGCGCGGCACTATATCCGGCAAATGCAGGAGATATCAGAACAATGCGGGTATACTAGGGGCATTGCGTTAACCTGGTTGTGTTGGGCATCGCTGTACAACTTTACGGAAAGGCCGGTGGAAGAGTCTGAAGCCAGCACCTGGAAGGCACTCTACTGGTTTGGAAAGGTCACCAACAAAAAAGGAATTGAAGTCGCGTTCTTCCAGCTGGGAATTGCCAAAGCCCGGCGCAATCAATGGAAGGAAGCACTCCAGTATTATGACAAAGCTTTCGGCTGGGCAAGGCTGTACAAAGACACTGCCTGGATGGAAAATGCGCTGGGAGCGAGATATGAGCCCTTACGGGATGCCGGTGAATATGCCCGGTGCTTTGAATGGCTGCGAAGCTTTAAATACTTCCAGAAACAAAATAACCGGGAATTCTCTCCCTGGCTCGAAAACTACCTGCTTGCAGAACTGAACAGGTGTCTTGGCAATTATGAAAAAGCGCTCCAATACTACCGCAAAGTTGTAAACCCGGCTACGCTGAGTCACGAAAACATATGGTTTCGGGTATGTTTTCCGGAACTGTTTTTTCTGAACGGTCAGTCCGACTCAGCCAGGCACTATTACAATCTGATCGATTCTTCCGCACTGACCACCCATGACCGTCGCTTTTATCTCACCAGTATGGGAGAATTCCTGCTCTCCCGGCACGAGGACCATAAAGCGTTGGATTATCTGCTTCCGGCACTGCCACTGGCAAAGCAGGCACATGACATCACGGTCGAATTGCGATTGCTGACAGACATCGCCAATGCGTACCTCAATACGGATTCACTTCCGGAAGCATTGTTCATCACGAGGAAAGCGCTTTCCCTTGCCGGCAATACCCACGCGCGCCAGCGCATCCGCGACGCCTATCAGCTGCTTTATAGTATTTACGACCGGAAGAAACAGCCAGACAGCGCCTATCATTATTACCGGCAGTATGTGGTGCAGAAAGAATCCGTGGCCGATGACGTACTGAAGGGGAAACTCGCCGCCTATGATTATGAACGCCAGATCGAAATGCTCAGGCAAACCAATACTATCCAGCAGTCGGCCCTGGACCGCGCGTCACTGATGCGCAATGCATTGCTGGGAGGTCTGGCACTCGTGCTGATGCTCGGCATGATCTCTGTGAGAATTGCGGAGCTGAAAAGGCGGAACGAAAAAATGCGGCTTTCGCATGAACTGGAAATACAATCCATAGAAGCCAAAAAATCACAGGCTGAATTGCAGCAACAGGCAACCGAACTGAAAATGCAGGCGTTGCGCAGCCAGATGAACCCGCATTTCATTTTTAACTGCCTGAATTCCATCAACCGTTTCATTCTGAAAAATGAATCCGACGATGCCTCCGGCTACCTTACCAAATTTTCGCGCCTGATCCGGATGGTGTTGAATCACTCGCAACGCAGTGCCATCCTGCTCGAAGACGAACTGGAAACCCTGAAATTGTACCTCGACCTGGAAAAACTCCGGTTCCGCAATGCATTCGACTACTCCATCTGTTTTCACAACCGTTTCAACACTGCCGCAATATACCTGCCACCGTTACTCATCCAGCCGTTTGCAGAAAATGCCATCTGGCACGGCCTCATGCACAAGGAGGAAAAAGGCCATCTCGAAATTGCAATCCGCCTGGTGGGCCATATCCTGACCTGCACCATTACCGATGATGGCATCGGCCGCGCCATGGCGCGGAAATTGAACAGTAAATCCACGGAAAAACAAAAATCCATGGGGATGCACATCACCACCGGCCGCATTGAATTGCTCAACCGCAATATGCAGCAGGCCAGTGTTGATGTAGATGACCTCTACGATATGCACGGCAATCCGTCCGGCACGAAGGTGACACTTACTGTTGCTTATGCTGAAAATGACTTTCACCCCGTAAACAGAATGTCATGAATAGCGCCATACTGGTAGACGACGAACCGTATTGTTGTGAAGCCCTTCAACTGCTGATCGAACGATATTGTCCTGAAATAACAGTAACCCATATTTGCCATTCCGGCAAGGAGGCCCTGCGAGTGATACACGAAAAGCCGCCGGATATACTATTCCTTGACATTGAGATGCCGCAAATGAATGGATTTGAACTGCTCAAACGGATAGGAGATTTTAATTTTCACCTGATCTTTACCACGAGTTTCGACCAGTATGCCATCAAGGCCATCCGTTTCAGCGCCCTCGACTACCTGCTCAAACCAATTGACCGCGATGAACTACAGGCTGCCGTAAAAAAATGCGTACAGGCCAGGCCACACAACGCATTGGATCAGCTCGATATTCTCCTGAAAAACCTCCATCCGCATTCAATGCCTTTTTACAAAATCGCCCTGCCTACCCTGGAAGGCCTCCAGATGATAGCAGTGGATTCTATTATCAGTTGCGGTTCGGAAAGTAACTACACGCTCTTTTCACTGAAAGGCAACCAGAAAATCCTGATCAGCAGAACCCTGAAAGAGGTGGAAGAAATGCTGGAAGAATTCAATTTTATCCGCGTGCATCATTCCAGTGTGATCAACCTCAATGAAGTAAACAAGTATGTCCGGGGCGAGGGTGGCTACCTGGTAATGAGCGATGGGTCAAGCATTGACGTCAGCCGTAGCCGGAAAGATACGCTGCTCCGCAGGCTGAAACCCGATAAGCATTAGACCGCAAAATACCAGCGATTTACACGTTTTCCGGTTTTCGGACAGCCCTCAACGGAAATAATTTGATGAACAAACAATATTATATTGGTTACTGGAGTGTGAATCGACAGAAAAAGATCAACTTCGTAGCTGGTGTGGCGTATAAGTTTTAAACGCTGCAGTTTAGCCCCTAAACCCCGAAACTGCCTCCTGTTGGAGGCAGTTTCCATTTGGTGATTTACGGTGAAGAATACCCGGCATCGCTTTGAAATCCGCCTGGGTTGTTGTAGCTTAATGAAACGCTCACCCGCCAATATACTGTAGAACAACTGCTATCTGTGCCACAGCGCACATAACATGACAAAAATTCTCGCCACACTCGCCTGCTGCCTGTCTGTCTTTTATACTACAGCCCAGAAATCCTTGTTTATCCGCGTATTCGACATACAGGAAGTCAGGATCGCCAGAGGTAAACTCTTACAGGCCACGGACAGTTCCGTTTTACTATTGACCAATAAGGATACCGCTGAGATTCCTTTGCGGCAAATTGGTAAAATCAAAACCAAACATTCCCCGGGCAACAATATTGGTATTGGCGTGGCAAGCGGTGCCCTGATCGGCGCGGTCGCAGGAGCTGCTTCAGCTGATCCCGATGATTTTCTGGGATATACCACCGGCGAAGGCATCGTAGGCGGTATACTCCTTGGTGGGGCTATTGGAGCAGGTATAGGGAGCCTGTCCCTCATCTTTAAACATGGTGAAACTTACCTGATCAGCGCCCGTCAGGAAAACTGGGAAGCATTTAAAAAAATGGCAGATGCTTTAAAAGCTCAAGTTTCAAAATGATCAGTCCCGCAAAAGCTGCTGACCCTGCCTGCAATTTTATTGGCTAATCCACCATCCTGACTCTTATCCAGATGTCCCTGTTCCTTCCTTTGTCATCGGTGCAGGAGATCTTGACGGGACCTTCCTCCGGCTGAAAGAACAACTTGTTTCCTGCGCTGGCGGTTTTATAAAAGGCATCGTTGATATACCAGTATACCTTACCCACTTCGTTGCCTGTCTGGCATACCAGCTGCAGCGGCTCGGGGTTCTTGCGGTAGATCAGGTATTCGCCGCCGTTGGAAGGAGAAACAATCCGGGGAGCCCCGCCACGAAATACCGATTCGCAATCAGGATTGTGCGGGGGAATATGCTGGTACGCAACATGGTGGTCCTGCATCCAGGCCTGCATATCAGGATCAATAACCGCATACAGCTTCTTCCTGTACCCGTTCAGCGGCTGGCAGATCCTGCAATAGGAAATGCTTTCTTCGGGATTCACTGCAATCTCCTGCATATGCTGGCAGGTCTGGGTGGAAGAAACCAATGGAATAAACCAGTCGCTCACAGTTTCCGTACAATGCGGCCCCGGCGGCAATCCCGTTGCAGTACAAACTGAACGGGTGGACAGACTTGCCGGTGCTTCAAACCAATCCTTTCCGGAATCATAATCGATCGTGTTGAACAACCTGAACAACAGCGGCGTCGCAACTTCTGCGCCACTCAGGGAAGGAACGCCTTTTCCTGAAAAGTTGCCCACCCATACGCCAATGGTGAAGTGTTTATTATACCCGATGCTCCAGGCATCGCGGCGACCATAGGATGTTCCGGTCTTCCAGGCAATCTTGGGCATCTTTTCGGTGCTGGTCCAGCTCAATGGAAAATCCGGGCGATTCACTTTTGAAAGAATATCGTTCACCAGGAAAGCAGCCGCGGGGCTCAGCATCTGCTGTGTAACGGCTTTAGCCTTTTTGTCCGGGTCGTGCCCGGGTTGCGTGTATTCCGGCCACTGGTATTTTCCTTCCTGTGATAATCCGGCAAACAGGGCGGTCAGCTCTTCGAGTGTTGCGCCACAACCGCCCAGGATCAGCGATAATCCCAGTTTCCTGCGGTCTTTCTGGATCTGCCGGAAATGAACGTCTGACAGGTCTTCAACAAACGCATCTTTCCCCAGCATTCTCAATGCCTTTACCGCAGGAATATTAAGGGAATGTTCCAGGGCGTATTCCATGGTGACGTATCCATTCAATTGCCGGTCGTAATTTTCCGGCGCATACCCGTTAACGTTAACCGCCGCGTCTGCCAGCACCATCCTGGGGGTAAGCAGACCGGCGTCAATGCATTTACCATACAGGAATGGCTTCAAGGTGCTGCCTGGCTGGCGGATGGCAGCAGCACCATTGACCTGCCCGGCATCAGTAGTGTCTGCAAAATCAGCTGAGCCGACATAGGCGATCACATGGTGATTGCGGTTGTCCACCACCATCACCGCAGCCTGGTGAATATCCCTGAACTGCAGTGTTCTTACATAATCCTTTACCAGCTTCTCCGCTTTCCATTGTGTATTCAGGTTAATCCAGGTGCGCTGGATATCATTACCGCTGGATTTCAGCTTCCAGGAAAGATGCGGTACTTCTTTCGGTGCTTCCAGCCTGGTGGCTGTAAGTGGTTCGTCCATAGCATCCCTTATCTCTGTTGCAGGGAAAACACCCTCGGCTTCAAATTTTTTCAGCCACCGGTTGCGTTCTACTATAATATCATTGTTGGTCTTTCCGATCACCAGCGAACTCGGCCGATTCGGAATAACAGACAAAGCCACCACCTCTGCCAGGGAAAGATGATCCGGATTCTTCCTGAAGTACAGCACGGCTGCCGATTTCACACCTTCGATATTACCTCCGTACGGGACGGTATTGAGATATAACTGCAGGATCTCCTTCTTACTGTACCGCATTTCCAATTGCAGCGCACGGAACATTTCAATGAACTTGTTCGCATAGGTGCGTTGTTTGGGTTCCAGCGCCCGGGCAACCTGCATGGTAATGGTACTTGCGCCGGAGGTACGTCTTCCGGTAAAGAGGTTATTGAAAAATGCCCGGACCATAGCCACGGGATTCAGACCCGGATGACGGTAAAACCATTTATCTTCTTTTTCAACAATGGCTTTCTGCAACAGGGGAGAAATCTCTCCCAGCTCCGTTTTCATGCGCCACTTGTCATCCGCTGTCAGAAATGCATGAATCACCTTTCCTTCATCATCAGTAATAATAGTGGAATACAGTTTCGGTTGCGGCAGGGGAAACAGCAGGGTAAGCAGGAAGAAAAACAAAATCAACCCTGCGCAGCAACCCAAAATCCGGATGGCAATTGTCTTTAACAAAGGATTATTGATTGCAATTCTCTTTTCATTTTGTTTCCGTGAAACCATATAATAATTTTAGGGCACAATTCTCCCCCTCTTATGTTCACCAAACCGTTGCGTTTACTGCTTGCATGCCTTGCAGTAATCACCTTGTCCTGTAACCGTTCCACTGTTTCCGTTGAATTTACAAATGCCGGAAAACCTGTACAACCTTTACAGAACCTTACTTTCCGATTTAACCATCCCTTAGTAAAAGACTCCCTGCTCAACCGGTGGGACTCGACAGCGTACATCCGCTTTGAACCGGAAATCAGGGGCAGATTCCGCTGGGAAAGTCCGGATCTGCTTGTCTTTTCCCCTGCACAGCCTTTAAAACCTGCCACCACTTATAAGGCGCAATTTACCAAAGCGCTGCTCGCGAATTCCAGCTTTTCCGGGTTTGACAAGGGAAATGAGATCACCTTCTCTACTCCCGGCCTTTCCCTTGAATCCAGCCTCGCTTCCTGGGCCGTTGCAGAAGAAAGCAGCCGGCGCGCTGTTGCGCAGGTGAGCCTGCATTTCAATTACGCCGTGGATGCCGCACAGCTGAGAGACAAACTATCTGTCACCGCAGATGGCAAGGCTGTCGACTACCAGGCAGTTACCACGGGTACTACGGAAGACATCCAGTTACGGTTGCCTTCCCTAACGCCCGCAGACAAAGATGTGCTGCTGAAGGTAACCCTCGAAAAAGGATTACTCCCCCCGGGTGGTTCCAATCCCACTACGGAAGCCCAGGCTTCAGAATTACTGTTGCCCTCGCCGTTTGTGTTGTTGATCCAGGACCTCCGCACCGAACATGACGGAACCGTCGGCAAGGTTTATGTGACTACCAGTCAACCGGTCGAAGCGTCAACGATTAATAGTGCCGTTCGCTTTGATCCGGCCCTGAAGTTTTCTGCGGAAGCTACTGACGACGGTTTTGTGATCAGTTCGGACGCTTTCAAAATGGAAGACGCCTATGAGATCAGCCTCAACAATAAACTGCGCGGCCGCCTTGGCGGTACGCTGCGGGAATCCTACAAAAACAGCATCGCTTTTGGTCAGCTCGAACCAGCCATCAGCTTTGAAGGAAGCAAGGGCCTGTACCTGTCCGCCAATGGCAACCGGAATATTGCGGTACGCATCACCAATGTGGCCAAAGTAAAGGTGATCGTCTCGAAGATCTATGAGAGCAATCTCATTGCAGCAAGGCGCTATGGATATTACCCGGACGAACGCGGACAGGAAAATGAGGAGTACGAATATGAAAGTGGTGGTGATGCCACCCTGGGTGATATTATCTATGAACAGGAGATCGACACCCGTTCCCTGCCGCTTTCCAATGGCACCCGTCTCTTCCAGTTCAATATTACCGACCGCCTTCCCGACGACAAAGGCAGCTACCATATCAAGATCCGCTCTACCGAAGATTACTGGATCAACGACAGCCGTTTTATTTCCCTGTCTGATATCGGCCTGATCACAAAAGAAGGCCGTGACAAACTTTTCGTTTTTGCCAACAGCATCCAGACAGCAAAAGCACTGGCTGATGTGAAGGTGACCGTTTATGGTGCCAACAACCAGTTGCTGGGCATGGGTACTACGGACGCTGATGGTGTTGCCACGATCCCGTATACCCGAAAACCTTTTGCCGGCTTTAAGCCCGCCCTCGTGATTGCCAAAACAGCCGGAGATTTCAACTACCTGTTGTTCAGCCAGAGCGGTGTCAATACCTCGAGGTTTGAAGTGGGCGGGAAACGGCTTAACAGCACCGGCCTGGATGCTTACCTCTATGGCGAACGCGATATCTACCGCCCCGGCGAACAGGTGCACTTCGCTTTTATTGCCCGCAATTACCAGTGGCAGCAGCCGGGCGAAATCCCCGTGAAATTCAAGTTCCTGCTGCCAAATGGCAAGGAGCTGAAAAATTTCCGCAAGACCCTTGATGCCGAAGGGGGAACCGATGGTTCCATTGATATCCCGGCAGCAGCCATCACCGGCACCTATACCCTGGAAGCTTATTCGGGCAACGATGTGCTGCTGACCAGCATGCCCTTCATGATTGAAGAATTCGTGCCCGACAGGATCAAAGTGACCACCAAACTCGACCAGGAATCACTCATCGCCAGTCAGAAAACGTTGTTGTCGATTTCCGCGGTGAATTTCTTCGGGCCACCGGCGGCCAACCGCAAGTATGAAACGGAGATCCAGGTGAAACAGCAACAATTCACTTCCGCTAAATACCGCAATTACAATTTTGGCCTGCAGAATCAGACCAGCTTTTTTGATAAAGACCTCCGCGAAGGTACCACCAATGAGAATGGCCAGTCATCAGAAGGTTATACAGTGCCGGAGCTCTATAAAAACATCGGCTTGCTGCAGGCCAGCTTTTATACGACGGTATTTGATGAAACTGGTCGTCCGGTAAGCCGCAAATCTGTCGCCAGCATTTATACGCAGGATAAATTTTTCGGCATTGGCGAGAATGGTTATGACTATTTTCCCCTGAACCAGGCCATCCGCTTTCCGCTGATCGCACTCGACAAAACAGGAAAACTGCTAAGCGGTGCTGCAGCAACTGTCACCGTGATTAAAACGGAATACCACACCGTTCTGACAAAAGAGGGTGGCTATTTCCGGTATGATTCACAAAAGGAAGAAAGAAATATTGCCCAGCAGCAGGTAACGGTTTCCGGTGAAAATGCCGCGTTCAGTTTTGTACCCCGAACGCCAGGCAACTATGAATTGCGGGTGGCCATTCCCGGTAGTGCCTCTTATGTTGCCCGTGAATTTTACAGTTACGGTTACTGGGGCGGCGGTCAGAACGATTTCGAAGTGAATACGGAAGGCGAAATTGATATGGCGCTCGACAAAGAAAAATATGCTGCCGGTGAGAAGGTAAAAGTGCTGTTCAAGACGCCTTTCAGCGGCCGGATGCTGGTGACGATGGAACAAGACCAGGTACTGAGTTATCAATATGTGGATGTTGCCAACCGCACCGCTACGCTCGACCTTCCCCTCACGGAAGCACACCTGCCGAATGTGTACATCACCGCTACCCTGTTCAAGCCGCATACCACCAGCGAGATTCCCCTGACGGTTGCGCACGGCTTCATCAACGTACCTCTGCAGGATGGGTCACGCCGCCTTGCCACTGAAATTGTTGCCCCTGCCAGCAGCAGGTCAAGGCTCACACAAAAGATCTCCGTAAAAGCTCCCGCCGGCAGCCGTGTTACACTTGCTGCGGTAGATAACGGCGTCCTCCAGGTATCAGGATTCAATAGTCCCGACCCCTATGCCTGGTTCTACTCCCAGCGGGCATTGGGTGTGAATGCTTACGACATCTATCCCTTCCTTTTCCCTGAGCTGGCTGCAAAACGCAGCAGTTCCGGTGGTGATGCTGACCTGAAAATGGACCAGCGGGTGAACCCCATGCAGAACAAGCGCATCAAAATCCTCAGCTACTGGAGCGGGCTCAGTACCGTTGGTGGCAATGGGGAAGCCAGCTTCAATATTGAGATCCCGCAGTTTTCCGGTGAAGTGCGCCTGATGGCTGTTGCCTTTAAAGGAAACCAGTTCGGTGCCGCCGAGAAAACCATGAAAGTGGCGGATCCCCTCGTACTCAGCACAGCATTACCGCGCTTCCTGAGTCCCCGCGACACCATCAGCGTTCCTGTAACGCTGACCAATACAACGGCTAACGGCGGCAATGCTACGGCTACCATCCGGGTAGAGGGACCGCTGCAGGTGCTCGGCGAAGCGGCTACTACTGTGACCCTGCCCGCAAACGCAGAAGCCCGGGCGGTGTTCCGGGTGGTGGCAGCTCCGGGTATCGGTGCCGGTAAAATTTCCATTGAGGTGTCGACGGCATCCGGAAAGTACCAGGACGAGACCGACATCACGGTGCGGCCCGCCTCTACTTTGCAACAGCTGTCCGGCAGCGGTGTGCTGCCTGCAGGTGCTGCCAAACAGGTGGCGATCGGCACTTCTGACTTTCTGCCGGGTGGCAAATACAAAATCGTTGTGAGCAAGAGTCCCGTACTGGAGATCGGGAACCAGCTGGGTTACCTGGTGCAATATCCATATGGTTGTACAGAGCAGACGGTTTCGGCGGCACTGCCCCAATTGTATTTCGCCGACCTGGCAGCGCTGGCAAGGCGATCCGCCCTGGATAACGGTGGCCGGGCTGCATCCACTACCGTCAAACCCGCGAGCATGTCTACGGCAAACGTGCAGGAAGCTATCCGCAAGATCAAAATGCGGCAGTTGTATACGGGTGCTGTTACGATGTGGGATAATGCCGATACGGAGAACTGGTGGGCCAGCATCTATGCCGCGCACTTCCTGCTGGAGGCAAAGAAAGCCGGCTTCGATGTGGAAGACGGCCTGCTGAATGGCCTGCTGAATTACATCAATGGCCGGCTTGCCAATAAAACCATGATCACGTACTGGTACAACCGCGACCAGCAGAAAAAGATCGCGCCGAAAGAGGTGGCCTATTCCCTGTATGTGCTGGCCATTGCGGGCAGGCCCAATATCGCCACGATGAACTATTACAAGAGCCGTCCCGAACAGCTGGCGCTGGACAGCAAATACCTGCTGGCAGCCGCTTTTGCCCTGGGAGGCGACAAGAGTCGCTTCCGCGAAATGTTGCCCTCGGCATTTTCCGGCGAGGAATCAGTAGCACAAACTGGCGGTAGCTTTTACTCCCCGGTGCGTGACCTGGCCATCGCGCTGAATGCGCTGTTGGAAGTTGATCCGCAACACCCGCAGGTAGGTTCCATGGCGCGCGCGCTGGTCAATCAGCTGAAACAACGTTACTGGTACAGTACGCAGGAAAGCGCCTTTGCCTTCCTGGCGATGGGCAAACTTGCAGAGATTTCCAACCGTGGCAACGCCTCCGGAAACATCACCGCCGGTGGCAAAAGCGTTGCCAAAATCGACAACAATGCGCTCAGCCTGGATCAGGGTCAGCTGGGCAGCAACAATGTTTCCATCAACAACACTGGATCCGCTTCACTGTACTATTGGTGGCAGAGTGAAGGCATCAGCGCTACGGGCGCCTATAAGGAGGAAGATAATTACCTGAAGATCCGTCGCCGTTTCTTCACACGGAACGGATCGCCGGTAAGCGGCAACCTCTTCAAACAGAATGACCTGATCATCGTGCAACTGACCCTGGAAAAATCTTACAGCGGATCCATAGAAAACGTTGTACTTACTGATCTGTTGCCCGCTGGATTTGAGATTGAGAATCCGCGGACCAAAGAAATTCCCGGAATGGATTGGATCAAAGACGGTGATACGCCAACAGCTTTTGATGTACGGGATGACCGCATCCATTTCTTCGTGAACGCGCACGATTCCCGCCAGGTCTACTACTATGCGGTACGGGCAGTTTCTCCCGGAGTGTTCCAGATGGGCCCGGCAAGTGCCGATGCGATGTACAATGGCGAATACCATAGCTACCACGGGGCGGGAAGGATCATCGTGGAGCAGTAGCTCGCAGTGTTGCTGATAAATTTTAAAGGACCCCTTCGGGGTCCTTTTTTTTCACGCTGGGCTCGCAAAGGAGCAGAGATTTCATGCTTTCATTAGCAATAAAGAAGCTTCTGTATTAGGTGTAACTTTTGGTTGTCAAAATCAATCTATCACACTTAAAAACAGAAGCCATGACACAAGGTAAGAAATTGGACTTAGGCGGTCAGTCGATTTTTTGTGGTATTGATGTACACAAAAAGTCCTGGAGCGTTTGCCTGCGGACTGCCGATCGGGAGCTTCAGTGCTACACCCAAAATCCGGATCCGGAATTGCTATCGGATCGCCTTAACAAGTCCTATCCGGGGGCCAGCATTCAACTGGTATATGAGGCCGGTTTTAGTGGCTATTGGACGCAACAGAAGCTGAGTGGCAGAGGCTTCGACTGCCGGATTGTGCATGCCTCCGATGTGCCTCAGACCGATAAGAACCGACGCTTTAAGACCGATCCGGCAGACTGCCGTAAATTAGCCTGGGAATTAAGTAAGGGCTCTTTAAACTTTATTCATATTCCACAGCCCATTACCATAGAGAACCGTAGTCTGGTGCGCAGCCGCGAGCAACTGGTGAAGGACCAGACCCGCTATAAGAACCGGATTCACTCGTTTTTGGATTTTATGGGGGTTGCTGTTCCTGAAAACTTCACCAAAAGCACTCATTTTAGCCGGGCGTTCCTGAAGTGGCTGGAGCAACTGGATTTACCCGGGCACAGTAGAGCTGCCTTAAAAGTGAAACTCAGCATGTTAGAGGCCATCCGCGGTCAACTCTTAGAGGTAAACCGGGCGCTCAAAACCCTGGCGAAAAGTGATGCCTATCAAAAGCAAATGGGTTTACTCATGACCATCCCCGGCATTGGGTGGCTAAGCGCATTAATCATCCTTACCGAACTTGAGGATATCAGAAGGTTCAAAAACTTTGATCACCTGGCCAGTTATGTAGGTTTTAAACCCGACATTTACTCTTCAGCAGAAAAAAGCAGCGTAAAGGGCATTACCCATCACTGCAATCATTTGCTTCGGGAAACAATGGTAGAATGTGCCTGGATGGCTATATCAAAAGACCCCGCGCTCACTCAGTCATACTACCAACTCAAGGGGCGTATGCACTACAATAAGGCGATTCTGAGGATCGCCAAAAAACTACTGAACCGGGTCCGCTTTGTACTGATCAATGAACAACCCTATCAGATTGAAACTGTATCCTGATGGCGCCAAAGTATAGGTATCTAGTTTTATAGGGAAACGGATTAAAACTTTTGCTGCGAAATAAAATTTTCCAAAAAGCTGCCAACGTTAATTTGCGCCTGCAGCAACCAACAAGGATCGTCTGCCTAGCAAAGAGTGCGCAGCTTCTAATGAACCTGAACAAAATCCTGCAGCGGCCAACTGCCTGTCTGCCAATAGGAGAGTGAATTTATTACAGCAGTACAAAGCCTATCCAAAAGCAAAACCCAATCAGATGAAACATAGGAGGCGCAAAGAAGAATTTGGTTTTGTTGCGGAGGTGCCGATTAGTTTTATTAGGTGGTATTTCGAGTAGCCGAAAAGTTTACCGGCCTGCGGCCGGGAGACCGCAGGAAGAAGCCATGCCAGGGCAAAAGGTAAACCCGTATGATTTTGTTTGTGGGTTGGATATTGTCAACTTCAAACCCAACCTCAAACCCCAAACTTCAGACCTCAAACCGTTATTTACTTTCCTGCTCCCCCTTCACTTCCAGAATCGTTCCATAACCCACAAGTTTCGTTCCCTCATGCAGGTACCAGCGGCGCATCGGCTTCATAAACCGTTTTACAGCGGGCACTTTCAGGAACTGCACGCGCACCACCCGGCTGCGACCGGGCTCAAGCGTTTCTTTGTCGTCAAATTTTATCTCCCCGAGATAGGAGGTCAGTTTTCCGGCTACCAGCGGCTTCTCAAAAACGTGGTTCGGACGGTATCCACTTCGGATACCTTTCTGTCTTCCACCGTCCCGGGTGGCTACCAAATCTATTCTGGCAGTAATCGTAATCAGGTCGTGCATGGCTTAATCGCTAAGGGTGGTGAGATCAACTTTGGGTTTGGGCAGATTCATCGCACGGATGGAAGCCTTGCAGGCTTCAGCCATTTCCGGCGTCAGCTTATAATGATAATCGCCGTAGTCGTCGTACTGAAATTCACCGGTGTAAAAGAATCCATACTGTTCAAAGAATTCAGTAAGATCGGTCTTGCTGACTTCACATACCGTTTTCACAAACTCGAGCTGAAATACTGCAGGATTATCACCCCTGTCTCCCCAACCGCCTTTGCCGGATTTGCCATTCTCAGCAGCTGCACCCTGGCGACGGAAGGCTTCAAAAAGATCGGGGTAGAAATCGGCGTAGGCACCGGGACCGGCAAAATAAAGTTGCAGTTGCCAGAAAGGAATCACACGGTTGAATACGTCTTTGTCCTGCAGGTAACAGATGCGGCGCGCGATGATGCTGTCTTTGGATTTCTGGTAATTCTTCTGTTCCGATACGCGGCTGCGGTTGCCGAAGGAAGTAGTGACGTAAAGCGAGAAGATATTATTGCTCACTTCACCCAGTCCGCCCCAGTTCAGTGCCGGGCGCACCTGGTGCACATGGCCCACTTCATGGCTGAAGCCCCAGCAGGGATCGCCTTTGATCACACGGCTGGGATCCACTACCAGCGGCATGGCATTGCCCGGCTGTGTGCCCATATACGCAACACCATCGCCATCACGGAACATGTAGTAATTGTAATTCACGCGGGCGAGGATATGGTTTTCCGGAACCTTATTGTATTTGATCAGTCCCAGCAGGCGATGCTGCCGGTAAACCAGTGAATCATAATTGCTGATCAGTTCCTTACCACGGTTGTACGCATATTGTTTGCAGGCGGCAGCAGGATAAACGATCTGGATATGTTTTCCCCGGGCATCGATCACCGGGTAAACCGCATGATCGATCAGGTTGTTCCAATCCTGGTCGGTGTTTTTGGCAATGTCAAAATAGCCATTGACTGCACCGTTTACAAAATGGACCGTGATGGCTTTTTCTTTTTTCGGCTGATCGGAATAGTAATCGAGGTAAGCCAGACCACCGGCTTCTTTCACTTCGATCACGTTAACGCCCGCATGCAGTTTGAATTCCTGGCGGATAATCCCCCAACCGGCGGGATCTTCCGTGGGTTCGATACCGGCCGGTGCGCGGCGGTTCCAGTTGGGGATGAGCAGGCCGACATCTTTTCCCTTGGGCATTTCTACCAGCACCACATGCCTGCCGGCAGGCAGAAAGATGCCGGTAATGTTTTCATATTTGCTGTAGCCGTCACCGATCATAAGTTGTTCGCCCAGGGTAGTGGGGGAAAGAAAAGCATGATAGGTCGCGAGCCGGTATTGCGTTGCATACTTCTTGTCGAGGAGCTGTTGGGCTACCCGTCGCAGCTGTTCATTTTTCATGGCCGTTACTGTAGCAGCCGTTATACCTGATTTTAACCGGGTAGCAAGAGGGTCACGGAATACTTTCAGGTCCTGCTGAACGTCAGCGTCAACGGGAAGCGAAGCACTCGTTATAGAAGCAGATTGGGCGAAACTGCCAGCGGTGAACAGTAGCAGGGCGCCAACCAGGCGGAAGCGGATCATGCAGCAATATTTTCCTGAAAATAACCCCGCAGTGTCCCAGTTGAGCGTACAAACGATTGCATGAATTTGATAGCTTGCAGCTGCTAATCCATGTAGTCACATGAAATTTACGGAGCGAATCATCATCAACTGCAGTGCTGTCACCGCCTTCGACTATACTCAGGACTACAGCCGGCGGCTCAGCTGGGACACATTCCTGAAACGCGCCGACCTGATGGATGGTGTAACTACAGCCGGCATCGGTGTCAAAGCATACTGTGTTGCTAAAAACGGCCTCGGCATGGTAACTAAATATGTCACCTTCAACAGGCCGAAACAAACTGCTATCAAAATGACATCCGGGCCCTGGTTTTTCAGATCGTTCCTGGGCTCCTGGAATTTTAAAGCCATCACACCAGCACAAACGGAAGTAGTTTTCCTGTATTCATTCGCCCTGCGTTTTCCTTTAAATCTCATCAGCGCGCCAGTCAAAAGAAACCTTCAGGCGAATGTGCAGCAACGATTGGCAGACCTGAAAAAAGCCCTGGAAGCACCGTCATTTGAAGCGCTACAGTGACGAGCCGGGCAATTTGAATACCATAACTAGTCGGATGGATGACCAAAGCACTACCTTGCACGCGTCTAAAGGGAACGATCTGTTCGCACTTTGGAATATCCTGCTGATGGCATCAAGAATTTCTGAATAACATGGGCGTAGAAATAGAAAGAAAATTCCTGGTTGATGACGCACGCTGGTGGCAGCTGGCGGCTAATGAATTTTCTTATCTCCGGCAGGGTTATATTTCTGCTGATCCCAAAAGGATCGTTCGCGTGCGGGCAACGGAAAAAGAAGGCTTTCTTACCATTAAAGGCATTTCCACGGGTGCAGCCCGGGCTGAATTTGAATACACCATCCCCAGGGAAGACGCGGAAACTCTGCTGGACACCCTCTGTGACAATATCATCGCCAAAAGGCGCTACCTGGTTGAACACGCCAGGCAAACATGGGAGGTGGATGTTTTCCTGGGGGACAACGAAGGCCTCATTGTTGCGGAAATTGAACTGGACGATGAAAATGAGCAATTTGAACTGCCAGGCTGGATCGGCCGCGAAGTAACCGAAGAAGAAAAATATTACAATGCCAGCCTGAGCCGCAGGCCTTTTAAAAGCTGGTAAAAAAACTTATATTCACTTACCCTATCTGCCGCCCTGCTTTAGCGTAAAATAGAGAAAACGCGCTCGTCCCCTGGTAAACTTCACCTGCACTTCCAGACAGTATGTTAACCAACGCCTACACCATGGGACAACCCTGCCCGTTGCTGCCATCGCCCTGCCGCCGGCCCGCAAAAGCATTTCTGACCGCTACCTGTATTGCTGTTAAAAGAATCGCTGTCAGTCTGACCATCCCGATCATCCTGATCAGCCTGACCACCCTGACTACGCTGCTGCCGGTTCCCGCCCGCGCACAGAATAACCCGGAAAAGGGCCTGCCCTTCATCACCAACTACAATCCGAAAACGTATAAGGCATCCTCCCAGAGCTTTTCAGTGATCGAGGGAAATGATGGCATCATGTACTTCGGCGTACAGAGCAACCTGCTGGAATACGACGGGGTCCGCTGGCGCAAAACCTTTACCAACGCTACCGGAAACGGCCTTATCCGCTGCTTCGCAAAGGACAAAAACGGCCGGATCTACTTCGGCGACCTGGGCAATTTCGGGTATCTCGACAAAGACAGTGTGGGCCAGACAAGCCTTGTCTCGCTGTTGCACCTGGTACCTGATTCGCTCCGCAACTTCTTTGATGTCTGGTCCATTTACACCTCCGACGAAGGCATCTATTTTCAGAGCCGCGAACGCATCTTCCGCATCAATGCAAAAAATGAGGTCAAAACCTGGACACCTTCTACCCGGTTCATGTATTCCTTTTATGTAAATGGTAAATTCTTCGTTCACGAACAGAACGTTGGAATTCTGCAACTGGTCGACGACAAACTCCAGCTGATCCCCGGCAGTGAATTCGCCGGCAAGGAGCGCATGCAGGTAATGGTGCCTTACGGAAAAGACAAATACCTTATCGGCCTCTTCTATAGCGGACTCTATCTTTATGATGGAACTACTTTCACGCCCTTCCGGTCGGACGTTAACGACCTGGTGACTAACTCAACCCTGTACAAAGGTCTACAGTTCGCCAATGGCAATTATGCCTTTTCCACTACAGGCAGGGGCCTGGCCATCGTAGACAGTACTGGAAAGATCATCCAGATGCTGAACCGCGCTACAGGTATGCAGGATGAATCGGTGTATGCCATGTACCCCGACAGCAAAGGCAATATCTGGCTGGCATTGGACAACGGAATTTCTAAAGTGGAACTGGCTTCCCCGTTTTCCACTTTTAATATCCAGAGCGGCGTCGTCACTGCAACACTGGGCATGATCCGCTACCAGGGAGCACTCTGGGTCGGAACCACCAACGGACTGATCAGGTTCGATTCATCCCGCCGGTTTTTCGAGCCAGTCAACGACATTCCGCAAAACCAGACCTTCAATCTCACGCAATCTGACAACAGACTGTATGTGCCTTCAGATGGCATGTTCATGATAGAAAACGGCAAGGTGAAAGTAGTCGCCGCATCCAATGGCGGCGACCTGCAGATCACGGGAAACGTCCATCCGCAAATGTATCCGAACATGATGCTGGCCGGATCCACCTTCGGCGTAGCGGTCTTTGCAAGGGATAAGCCGGGGGAGGTGTTTAAATATATCGGCAGGGTTCCCAAACTGCAGGATCAGATCTGGACTTTCGCAGAACATGCCGGTAAAAATGACAGCACCTTCTGGGCCGGTTCCCAGAACGGCAACGCTTATATGATTATGCCGGCTTTTGATCAGAATGGTTATCCCGACCTGGGGAGATTCACCTACCGGCAGTTCGGAGAGGCTCAGGGACTAAAATCAGCGCTAGGTGGTGTCTGGCGGGTAGCGGGTGACAACTTCTTTCCTGCAGATTCTGCCATCTACCGGTTTGACCGGCAAACTGAAAAATTTTACAAAGACACCCTTTTCGGCAAATGGAGCGGAAAGGGCCTGGAACAATTCGAAATGGTGGAAGATGAGACCGGTCGGATCTGGATCAGGTTCGGTACCGAAACGGTGATCGCCACAAAACAGGCAGATGGCCGGTATGCACTTGACAGCCGCACCCTGTTGCCCATTGCTGAACAGTCCACCCTTTCCAAGATCTATCCCGATAAGGACGGCATCATCTGGTTTTGTACCACCGACGGAATCGTACGGTTCGACAGCAAGATCCAAAAGGATTTTGACCAGTCATATTCCACCCTGATCAGGCGTGTTACCGCCAATAACCAGCCGGTTGAACTAGGTCCCGCACAGGAGAAGTCCATTTCTCTTCCGTATAAGGATAACGCCCTCCGTTTTGAATTTGCCGCACCGTTTTATGAAAAAGAAGACAAGACGGTTTACCAGAGCTGGCTCGAAGGCTTTGAATCAGAATGGAGCAGCTGGGACAATACCTATTACAAGGAATACACCAACCTGCCGGAAGGGACCTATCATTTCCATGTACGCGCCCAAAACGTATTCCGGAAAGTGAGTGAAGAAGCAGTGTATTCGTTTACCATCCTGCCACCCTGGTGGCGCACCTGGTGGGCATATGCCCTTTATGCACTGGTGGGGATCGGTATTCTGTATGGCCTGATTCGTTACCGCACCCGGCACCTGCGTGATAAGCATAAGGAACTGGAAAAGATCGTATCTGAACGCACTTACCAGCTCAGCCAGCGCGTGGAAGAATTGGCCGTGATCAACAGCGTACAGGAAGCCCTCGTGCGGGAAATGAAAGTGCAGAACATCTATGAACTGGTCGGCGACCGCCTTCGTGAGGTATTTAGTAACCAGGAAGTGGTGATCGCACAAATTGACCCGCAAACCAGCCGGGAATCCTTCGCCTATGCAGCCGAAAACGGGAAAAGGATCTATCCGGAACCCCGCAAGCTGGATCCCGAAAGGGCGAGCCTGTTCCGGCAAAACCAGAAAGTGATCACCAACGGTTCACAAGGTGCGGCATCGCTCAGTGCATCCTCCACCCCGCCTAAATCAGCCTTTTATATTCCGCTCACCACAGGAGAAAACATCACGCACTATATCGGGCTCATCGACCACAACAAGGAAAATGCCTTTACGGAACCGGATATCCGCCTGGTGGAAACCCTGGCCAACAGCCTTAGTGTTGCCCTCCAGAATGCAAGGCTCTTTGCCGAAACCACCCAGCGCGCCAGTGAGCTCAGCACCGTGAACCATATTAGCAAAGCGCTCGTGTCGCAGCTTAGTCTCGACGGACTCATCAAGCTGGTGGGTGATCACCTGCTGGAACTCTTCAAAGCCGACATCGTTTATATTGCTTTGCTCGACAGAAAGACCCAGATCATCTCCTTCCCGTACCAGGTTGGGGATAATATGGCGCCGTTGCGACTCGGAGAAGGACTGACCTCCAGGATCATCAATTCCGGCGAACCGCTCCTGATCAATGGCGATGTGACCCGTGCCGGCGACCGGCTGGGTATTGCACCGGTGGGCATACCTGCCGCTTCCTATCTCGGGGTGCCCATTCCGGTGGGGGAAGAAGTGATCGGCGTGCTCAGCGTGCAGTCCACCTCCCAGGCCAACCGGTTCACGTCCGATGACCAGCGGCTGCTCACCACGATCGCGGCATCGGTAGGGATGGCGATCCGCAAAGCCAAACTTTTTGATGAGGTGCAATCTGCCAAGCTGGAGGCCGAAGAAGCCCGCCAGATCGCCGAAAAAGCCAATACTGCCAAGAGCGCCTTCCTGAGTACCGTCAGCCATGAACTCCGCACGCCCCTCACTTCTGTGCTGGGGTTTGCCAAGATCATCAAGAAACGCCTGGAAGAAAAAGTGTTCCCGAATATCGATGCGTCTGATCCCCGTACCGGTAAAACTGCCGCACAGGTTAGCGAGAACCTCGATGTAGTGATCTCTGAAGGCGAGCGGCTGACCAACCTCATCAATGACGTGCTGGACCTGGCCAAGATTGAAGCCGGAAAGATGGAATGGAATATGGGACAGGTGTCGATGGGCGAAGTGATGGAAAGGGCTATTGCCGCAACGTCTTCTCTCTTTGAACAGAAAAAACTACCCCTTGAAAAGGATATTCCGGCCGATTTGCCTTTCGTGACAGGCGACCACGACAAACTGATCCAGGTGGTAGTAAACCTGATTTCAAATGCTGTTAAGTTTACCGGCGATGGTAAGATTACCTGCAGTGCCAGGGTGAATGGCGATCACCTGGAAATGAGTGTGCACGATACGGGTATCGGTATTGCGCCGGAAGATCATGACGCTGTGTTTGAACAATTCAAGCAGGTGGGCGGAGATACGCTTACCGACAAGCCAAAAGGGACCGGCCTGGGATTGCCCATCTGCAAAGAAATTATCGAACACCACGGTGGTAAAATCTGGTTGGAAAGCGAGATCGGCAAGGGCAGTACCTTCATCTTTTCGCTTCCGTTGATCCAGGAGACCGCCGGAAGCCGGAAGCCCCTGCAGTTCGATTCACTGTTGCAGCAACTCCGCGAACAGATGGCCGCCACTGCCCTGCACAATGGCACAGCAACCATTCTCGTGGTGGATGACGACAATTCCATCCGGTCATTACTGCAGCAGGAGCTCAGTGATGCCGGCTACCAGGTGGATGCTGCAACTAATGGTAAGGAAGCCATTGCCGCGATCCGTAAACAACGGCCGGATCTTGTGATCCTCGATGTGATGATGCCCGAGATGAATGGCTTTGATGTGGCCGCGATCCTGAAGAATGATCCGCAGACCATGGACATCCCGATCATTGTATTGTCTATCGTGCAGGACAAGGCCCGCGGGTATCGCATCGGGGTAGACCGCTACCTGACCAAGCCGATCAATACAGCTGAGCTGTTTGCAGAAGTGGGACACTTACTCGAACAGGGTAAATCGAGGAAGAAAGTATTGGTGGTAGATGAAGACAGTGCGGCCATCAAAACACTGAGTGAAGTATTGCAGGCGAAAGGATATGTAGTGGTGGAATCCGACGGGCAGGAACTAGCCGAAAAAGTTGTTTCTGCACAGCCCGATATTGTGATCATCAATTCACTGCTGTCAGGCAACCAGGAAATCGTACAGTCGCTCCGCTTCGAAAAAGGCATGGAGAACGTACTCTTCCTCGTCTATCAATAACCACTTCTGCAATATATCACCCACCGAAGCTTTAGCGTAGGTGGGCGAATCAATTAAACCGCTAAACTTATAAACTGAAATTAAGCATGGACCAAAAAATACTGATCGTCGACGATGAACCACACATCCGGATGCTGATCGAGCAAACCCTGGAAGAACTGGAAGATGACGGCGTATTGTTCTTCACCGCTTCAAATGGTGAAGAAGCGCTGGAGATTATCCAGGCGGAGCAACCCCAGCTGGTTTTTCTTGATGTGATGATGCCGAAGCTCAATGGCATGGAGGTTTGCCGCCGCGTAAAAAAGGAATTATCGCTGACTGATGTGTACATCATCCTCCTGACGGCAAAGGGGCAGGAACTCGATCGCCAAAAAGGGCAGGACGTGGGTGCGGACATCTACATGACCAAACCCTTTGACCCCGAAGTAATCCTCAGCAAAGCGCGTTCTGTACTGGGATTATCGTGATGGCACCGATACAGCTGAAAAATATCATCCACCGGCGGCATGCCGCGTCCGCGAAGCTGCTCTCGCTGATCGAGCGCATGGGCATTCCCGTGAATGTGGAGGATCTGGCCGGTACATCGCTGCTGGCTGTCGACCCTTTACCTGGTGGCACACCCTTTCCTGACAACACCAGTCGATTTCCCATCTGCTGCGACGAAGAAACGATCGGGTGGGTGAACGGCAATCCGCAGGCACAGTTGGTGGCAGCGCTGATCAGCCTTTTTGCGGACAAGGAAGCGGAGCGGAAAAAAGTGGGCAATGAGGTGCTGAGCCTGTACAGGGAGGTAAACCAGATCTTTAACTTTTCTGAGAAGCTGGCACAGTCCATCGGTCTGAATGCCATTGCCATGACAACCCTGGAAGAAGCGCAACGGGTGATTCCTTACGACCGGGCAGCGATCGTATTGTGGAACGAGACCACGCAGCAACTGGAGCTGGCTGCCGGAAGAGGTGAATTCTTTCCCGAAGGCGAAGACCTCAACCAGCACCTCGATGCCCTGGTGCGAATCTTTAAGAGCGGGCAGTCTGAGATTATAGACAGCTCCCATCCGGAGTGGAGCGCCAACCTGGTGCCGCCGGAAGTACAAACCATTTTGTACGCTGCCCTGAAAGTGAAACATCGTGTGATGGGCGCCGTGATACTGGCTGCACATCAATCTCCCGCCTTTACAGCTTCTGATCTCAAATTGCTGGTGACTTTCGCACTGCAATGTTCGGCCTCTATCGAAAACTCATTGTTGTATGAGAAAAGCATCCGCGAGGCCCAGGAGCGGGAACAGGCCATGCGGCGGGTATACCAGGCAGCCGAGAAATTTGTGCCGTATGCCTTTATCGGGTCACTCGGACATGAACGGATTACGGATGTGAAACTGGGCGACCAGGTGGAGAAAGTGGTGACCGTTCTATTTACGGATATCCGGAGTTTCGCGACGCTCTCGGAAAAGATGACACCGGAAGACAATTTCGGGTTTATCTGTTCCTTCAATGAAAAGATGGGACCGATCATCCGGAAGCACAATGGTTTTATCAACCAGTACCTGGGCGATGCCATCATGGCGATCTTCCCGCTGGTGCCACAGGACGCCATTGAAGCGGCGCTGGAAATGCAGCAGGCGGTTGCCGACCTGAACAGCCGCCGGCACGAAAAGAATTATCCGCATATCCAGATCGGCATTGGCATGCATACTGGCCCGCTCATCATGGGAATTACAGGTGATGACGAGCGCCTGGATGCCGCCACGATCTCCGACACCGTCAATACGGCTTCCCGCATTGAGAGCCTGACCAAGTATTATAAAGCAGATATACTGGTGACGGAAGCCTGTGCCCGTGGCATTGAAACAGACGCGCCATTCCATTTACGGCCGCTGGGCAAGGTACAGGTGAAAGGAAAAAAAGAATCCATCGGGATTTTTGATTGCTTTATCGCCGAACCCTCCGCCCATATTGCTGAACAACCCAGACGCAGCAGTTACCCTGAACCCCCTTCAGCGACCGCACCTGCCGAAACATCGGGCGTTTCGTCGAATGGTACGCGCACCGACATCGCCCAGCCGAAAAAGTTGGCGACCCTGGAGTTGTTCAATCATGCTATCAACAGTTACCTGCATCGCTCCTTCACCAATGCCTTCCTTTCCTTCCAGCAGGTGATCGAACAGAATCCCGACGATCTCACTGCACATTTCTTCCTGGGAAAAACAGCCAAATACATCAGCACGGGTGTGCCTGATGACTGGGATGGTGTAGAAGAGATGTGGGAGAAGTAATTCGCGACCAACAGCCCGAAAATCATTCCATTATTCGCTTGTAGATTGGCAAATTCGGTACCTGTTCCAGGTAATAGGTTCGGGTGAAGAGCAATGGCATACTCCCGGCAGCCGAAGACTTAAAAATATGCGTGGCGAATTCCAGGTTGTATTCAAAAAACTTCAGGGTGCAGCTTATCTTAATATAATCTTTGGGGCCGTCTCCCAACGAAACCGGTTCAGTGATATAAGCCAGCTGATTAACGGTAATCTGAATTTCCTTCCTGATCTCCTCCCGGGTGAATTGGCTGTAAAGCAAGGAGACATAGTATTCCAACATTGTACTGTCAACATATCCTGAAATGAATTCATCAAAGACAAGGGGAGTTATCACAGCAAGCGCCGCTTTCGTATCTCCAAGAAGCTTATAACATTTTGAAACCTTGAATTTTCTGGGTACGAAAAAAATATAATCCCCATTTCCGCAGAATTGGGCTGCATTCCTGTACTTGTTATCAGCAGAATCATAGTAGGCGATTGCTTTGAGAAAATCACCTTTTTCATGGTAATAGTCTCCAATCCTTTCTGAAGCGTTTTCGCAAAAATAGTTTTTGAAAACATCGGTGGTGTCGAATTGGTCAAGCACCTTCAGGCATTGTTTAAATTCCTTTTTATCCACCGGGCGGAAATCTTGTGCATTGACACTAATCGATTGAGCTACAAAAAGGGTGACCAGTGATACACGTACACGATTGTGAAAGGTTTCGCAGAAATTCAAAGGAGTTCAGGTTTGTAACTAAAGTACCCATTTATTCTGTATCTTGGAATAGCTGCTGTCTGTACAAATTCTGTATATGAAAGCAATACTATTTTCTTTCCTCCTCTTCTTAACAAACGATGCACTCGCACAGGTAAAGCCCGGAACTTTCGCCCTGAAAAATGTGGAGACCGGCATGTATGTGCGCATCAAAGATGCCAATAGCGCCGAAGGAACACCGATCGTTGCCTATGATCCTGTGAACTGGAAATGTGTTACCTGGGAATTAAAACCTGATGCAGGAACTACCTGGCAGCTGGTCAACCTCTTTTCACATAAGACACTGGGACTTGCCGGCAGTAACCACACGAAGCAACAAGCCAGTGCACAGGAACTTTTTGAACAGCAGGTTCAAAAAGGCAGTGCCAGCCAGTTGTATGAATTTATTCCGGCAGGAAAAGACCAGTATCGCATCCGGCACAAGAATACTGGTCTGTATATGACCATGAGCGCCAGTGCCGGCACGAATGACCCGGTTTACCTGGCAACATTTACCGAAACGAAAAATCAACTCTGGACATTACACGAACAGCATCCGACAATATGATAACCGCCAGCAGGTCCGGCATTATTTGTATTTGAGAAAGATGCCGGTATCAAACGCGGTCCATAAACAGCATTTTTGTCCGCTGGCCTTCAGTCCCCTGTTGGCCCAGCTGTTACAGGTTCTGAACATGCTGTAACTGCCATTGGCTTCGTAGAAACTGTCTGTTTTGCCATAATTGGCATTGGTCTTAATAGGAATAGCGTGGCCATTTTCATCATGCTGCAGGCTGCTGGTGATATAGGTGGCCAGGCGGGCGTACTGATCCCGGCTCACCATGATCTTCCGGCAACTGGCATTTTCAGTTACGTTTTTGTAGAAAGTCGCATGGATCGCTGTACTTCCCAGCCCAAAAGCCGCGCGGTAGGCCGTGCGGAATTTCAGGTCGGCCCAGGTCGGCGTTTCCAGGTAAAAACCTTTATCCCCCCATCCCATAGCGAGAAATTGCGCCGTTGAGTCTTTTGAAGTCGTGTTGTCGAACCGGATCTCTTTGCTCCAGTCCACCTGGTCATTTTTTACCGGAACCACCAGGTCGGTGTGCACGCCATTGGTCATAATGTAGATCGCTACATCGCCGTTTGCCCCGGCTTCCCGGTCGATCGTGATCCGGGAAAGTGTAAAGGCAATCAGAAGATAGCAGCCCACGAAGGCAATGAAGCCCAGCAGGGCATATCCTATAATTTTCAAAATCCGTTTCAATCCAGGTGGTTTACGGTTCGGCGACTAAAGTAACCAATTGTACCACTTCAGCAAGCAAAACGGTCATTTCAGATGCTGAACAGCATGGCCCTCCTTACTTGTTTTTGTCTTTGCAGGAACCAATCTACAACCATGCGCCATCAATTTCCGGTTAACCAGTACCGTCGCCTGATCCTCCTGCTACTGTTTTCAATTCCTTTCCTGTTTACCAGCTGCAGCAAAAACCCGGGAGAAACACCTGTTGGCCCATCTCCGATCATTACCCCAAAAGGAAATGCAACCGGGTCACCGGTCACCGCCACCATTGGCGCTGCCGGTGGTTCATTGACCAGTGACGATGGCCGGATCTCCCTGACCGTTCCGCCCGGTGCGGTCAGCGGCAATACGACCTTCAGCATCCAGCCGATCCGGAATACACTCGATACCAATATGCCCGCACCCGCCTACCGCCTTTTGCCGGAGGGACTAACCTTCACTCATCCGGTGCAGTTGAGTTTTCACTACGATGCTCAGGACCTGGACCGCATCCCTGAAGACCTGCTTGTTGCTGCCTGGCAGCAACCTGATGGCTCCTGGAAGGCAGTTCCGTCTGCATTGAATAAAACCACACACACGCTTTCTCTTTCCACTACGCATTTTTCCGACTGGCTGCTTACGGGTGAACTCTGGCTCACTTCTGTTTATCACGCCCTGGCCGCCGGGGAACATTCCCGGGTGATGATCATGGGGGTGAACCACGACGACGAAGACCTGCTGGCTGTACTTAGCCCGTCGGGCTGGAGCGGCAACATTTCAGCCGTGCGGGACTGGAAGGTGTGGGAAGGCCCCGGCAATCTGGGAATGGCAGATGGCAACGCCGGATCCGGAAATTTCATCACTGCAATGGAATATCACGCCCCAGTACCCGTAAACGGTCCCGGTAAGGCGGTGATCGCCGTCGCTGTAGACGGAAAGATCACCATCCCCGACTCCCTGGCACCGGGAGGCAAACGTGAATTTCAGCAGATGATCCTGACAACCCCGATCGACCTGGTAGCCAATACGTATATGATCGGCACTTTCGGACCAGTTGACATTAACATCAGTGATGTGACAGCACTGGTGGTAAATGACAAGATCAACATCTCCGCTCACGGCACTAATATCTCCGTTGGATTTACAACCAATGGCACCACCGATTCCGGATTTCCGTCAGGCGATATGACGATCCCCGGAAACAGCATGACCACTGCCAATTACAGCCTGAATCCCTCTACCTCTTTCAGCTTTGGGTCGCAGTATCAGGAATGTGATCCCACGCCGCATGCTGCCTATTCCAGCGGAACACTGGTGCTGCGCAAACTGGGTGGCATAGGCGAACCCGTGGAAGGTGAATTCGGTGGACTGCTCTATACTGGCAAAGGGATCGGGCCTGACGGCTGCCAACAGTACGACAAGCAGAGGCTAACGGTCCGTTTCAGGACGATACGGTCATTGTAGACAGTTACCTTTCAACACAATTCAGGTAAATCACGGTCACGCAAATATTACATTTACAAGTGCTGCGAAAAATACCACTTGTTGCTGTATTCGTTTTGCTGGCCTGTACTGAGCTTGTTTCGTATCGACTGCACTGAAAACAGATTTCTATATAGGCAAACAACTTTCCGAAACTGCACGGGTCCTTTGTATCCGACATTATAGAGGATATCCGTAAGACTGTCTGTTGCTGCAGCCGAAAGTGTTTTCATCTCATTCAGCTGACTATAACAAACAGTATCATTCTGGATAGGCAGAGCGTTTCAATGTGTCATTCCGGTGCGCTTGCACGGTCGGCTACTTTCCCTTATTTTGCACGCAAACCTTACCTGGTAGCTATCCCTATACCCCTCCATGAAGTATTTCTTCATATATCATTTTTGTCTCTTCCTTACGGAAGCCCGCTCACCTCAGTATACACCATGAACGAAACCACCATCAATAGCCTCCGGGAAGCGCTGAAGCATTCCCCGGACAATATACCCCTCCGGCGCCTGCTGGCAGAAACATTGCTGGCAGCCAACCGGCTCGACGAGGCAGAAACAGAATATGCCATCCTCCTGAAATACACCAACGATGCCGATACACAAGCCGCGCTGGCCGATATCTTTTTCCGCAAGGGCAATATCTCGGCCTGCGTGGTGATCCTGGAAGCTGCCATCGAACAGGGCAGGGCCAATGCAGGGATCTTTATCCTTTATGCCAAAGCGCTGATCCGTGAAAACGCGATCGGCAAAGCGAGGGAAGCCTATAAGCAGGCCATCCTGCTTGATCCTGCCGGCGATCCCGAGCTGGACGACCAGCTTCGGGTACGGCATATTTTCGAGGCAGTCGATGAAGAAGACGAGGAGATCGACAACCGTTTCCTGGAAAAACCGGAGATCAATTTCAGTGATGTCGGCGGCATGGATGCCGTAAAAAAGGAAATTGAACTCAAGATTATCAAACCGCTGCTGCATCCCGATCTCTATAAAGCCTACGGTAAAAAGACCGGGGGCGGGATCCTGTTGTATGGCCCTCCCGGCTGCGGAAAGACCTACCTGGCCAAAGCCACCGCGGGACAGGTCAATGCGAAATTCATCAATGTGGGCCTGGCCAATATTCTCGACATGTGGATCGGCAACAGTGAAAAGAACCTGCACGACATCTTTGAACTGGCCCGGGCAAATAGTCCCTGTGTGCTGTTCATCGACGAGATCGATGCCCTGGGCGCCAGCCGCAGCGACATGAAACAGTCTTCCGGCAGACACCTGATCAACCAGTTCCTGCAGGAACTGGACGGGATCAACAGCAGCAATGAAGGCATCCTGGTGCTCGGCGCCACCAACACCCCCTGGAACCTGGATCCGGCCTTTCGCCGTCCCGGCCGCTTTGACCGCATCATCTTTGTGCCGCCACCGGATCTGCCCAGCCGCGAATCCATCTTCCGCCTCAAACTGAAAAACAAACCGACTTCAGCGATTGATGTCAGCAGCATTGCCAAAAAAGCGGAACACTATTCCGGCGCCGATATAGATGCCGTAATCGACATCGCCATTGAAGGCAAGCTGGAAGCGGCATTTGCCGATGGCATTCCCAAACCTCTTGAAACTAAAGATCTTTTGGCAGCGCTGAAAAAACATCAGCCCAGTACACAGGAATGGTTCCTGACAGCGCGGAATTTTGCCCTTTTTGCCAATGACAACGGCCTGTATGACGAGATCCTGGCCTATATGAAAATCAAAAAATAACATGAGCACTGACCTGACCTTATCCCGGATTGACATCCTTTTACAACAACAACGATTTGCAGACGCCGAAAAAGAACTGAGGGACCTGCTGGCTACAGACGCTAACAATATTCAATACCTGGGCCTGCTGGCCGAAGTCAACCTGCAGCAGGATAAATTTGATGTTGCCGGCGAGATCATCGCACGCGCCATCGGGATATCGCCTGATTCTCCCCACCTGTATTATCTGCGGGCGCGGATTTTTATCCAGCAGGATGACTATACTTCGGCCGAAAGTTCCCTGCGCCAGGCGCTCGCCCTTGACCCATACGATGCGGACTATTTCGCTATGCTGGGCAATGTACGGCTGGCTAAAAAGGATTACGAAGGTGCATTGGAGCAGGCCGATGAGGCCCTGAGCCTCGACCCCGAGAACCTGCTTGGCCTGAATATACGCAGCACGGCATTGCTGAAACTCAACCGGAAAGAGGAATCTTTCACTACCATCGAGGGTGCGTTGCGGGAGGATCCGAATAACGCCTATACACATGCGAATTATGGATGGGCACTTCTGGAGAAGGGAGATCATAAAAAAGCCATGGAGCATTTCCGGGAGGCGCTGAAGACCAATCCCAATTTCACCTATGCGCAGAGCGGTATGCTGGAAGCCATCAAGGCTTCTAACCCCGTCTACCGGCTATTCCTGAAATATTCCTTCTTCATGAGCAATCTCACGTCGCGGTACCAGTGGGGAGTGATCATCGGGATCTATGTAGCCATGCGGGTGCTGAGAAGCATTGCCAAATCCAACGAAACCCTGCGGCCTTACCTGGCACCGCTGATCATCGCCGTGGCGTTGGTGGCGTTTTCCACCTGGATCATGACCCCGATCAGCAACCTGTTCCTGCGGTTCAACCGGTACGGGCAGTTGCTGCTGGATAAGAAGGAGCGGATGAGTTCCAATGTGGTGGCCGCTGCGCTGGGAACATTTTTGGCAGGAGTAGCGCTGTATTTCGCATTGTCAGATGCGCGTTTCCTGGCGGTTGCCGTTTTCGGCTTTGCGATGATGCTGCCCGGCGGCGTGATGTTCTCTGCAACAAAGCCAAAAAATGTACTATTCATTTACACGATTGCCATGGCGGCGGTGGGTGTGCTGGCCATTATAGACACCTTTGCTACCGGTGAATTGTTCAATATGTGGTCGGGCATATTTGTTATTGCATTTATAGCCTTCCAGTGGATCGGCAATTTTTTCCTGATCAAAGAGGGGAAAGCGTAGAGTTAAATAATCCTGGAATGACTTCAAAAGAAACAACTTTTTTATACAGGCCGGTAAACCAAAATGTAGGTGGGGCCATCCACAATGAGTTTTGGGTTCCTGCAGAAGAACTGGATGAGTTCAATTCGAATATTGTCGGCAGGATAGAAGTGACCCGCAAATTCGATTGAAGAAAAAACAGGCGCACCAATGCTGGTGCACCTGTGGTCCAAACTCCTTAGAGTGTGATTTCAAGCATGCCTTCATTTCCGGGAAGGTCGGTTGCGATAGCGATGATCTTAATCCCCTGCAACTCGATATTCGGTTGCCTGGCGGTATAGTACCAATCGTACGTAAACGTATCGATCAAGGCTTTGCCCTTCTCCAGAAGGGCGCCATTGAGTGCATATATTTCCACATACATATTCGTAATCCGAAAATCATCCCAGGCTTTTATCCTGATCTGATCCCCCACATTGCCGTTGTAATCCCTGGTAGAGATCCCCACGACTTTGGGCGGGTTGAGATAGTCCTGCATTGCCCTGCTGTACACATTCTGCCGGGGTTTTAATACCCTGGCGTATGCTTCAGCGAGGTCGGGATCGCCCAGTATAGCCCTGCCATACCGCGAAGCCATCTGGAACCTGTCCTGCACCCGCACCTGGTGTTGTGTAGGATCTCCCTCGCGCGCTCCCGGTGCTTTAGACACCACGGTTTTGTTATCCCAATTGCGGAGCACGACCTCCTTGTTGAGCATGCCTTTCCACCCTTTAGTTACAACACTGTCATTTACAGTTGCCATAAAAATTGGATTTAAATGGTTAAAAAATATTGTTTCCGACGTGGTTTCTGAGCGGCGGAAAGAACATGGGGTCGCACTCCCATGGTTCCTGCGACCATCCACTTTTCAAAAACCGGCCGCAAAATTATATTTTCATTTAATATGAAACAAGCAAGATGAACCTTTATCTTTTTCTACATCATCCACAATACTACCCTGTTGATAAGTCTTTGGAACCCCATTGGCACCCCTGGTTTTACCCGGAATTGACCCGTTTTACCTATGAAAACCGGGTAGAATCCGGGTAAATTCTGGCTAAGGGCCGGGGTACCAACAGCTATGCATTGGGGTGGCATCAGGATACCAATAGGGTAGAATTGACAACCAACAAAAGCCCGCCGATGCTAGCTCTCCGGATCAAAATAGCTGTCCTGCATCGCACTGCCGGGATTCTCCTCCAGCTTTTTGTAAAACCTTTTCCTTGCGTTCAGCTCCTTTGACAGCACCGCCTTGCTGGCCATTTCGGGTGCGGCGAAATACAGGTGGTTGGTGATGCTGATCTTTGCAGCTTCCCTGGCAACATCCTGGTTGGTGCCGATGTAAGTGAATACCCAGTTCTTTTTCTTCAGCTCCTTAATGAGCGCACTGATCTTCTCTCCTGAATACTCCCTTGAAGCATTTTCCTCGCCGTCTGTCAGGATAGTTACCAACACAGCGTAGTCGTTTTCCTTTTCGGCAACCTGCCTGAGCTTCCCCGCAGCATGGCCGATGGCATCGAACAGCGGGGTTGACGCATCCGGCCGGTAATTGTCTTCGTTCAGCAGGTTGAGGCTGGATACCTTCTGTAGCGGGATCTGTTCCTTGATGCCATTTCCGTTGAAACTGAAGAAATTGATCCATTGTTCCGGGTCGGATTTACGGGTGGTTTCGCCAACGATGGACTGGATCAGTTCGTTAAACGTGTTCATGGTAGGCTGCTGGATCGAAGCCATTGAACCGCTTTCATCAAGGATAATGAGGTTGTAGATTTTTTTGATTGCTGGCATTGTATCAGTTTTTGTTGATACAAACCTAAAAGGCATGTTTGCAGCCTATCTGCAAACCAAATTAATCGTCAGATTCATCTTCCAGCCAAAGCCAGAATTCTTTTGAGAAGCCTGAATAGCTATCGTCTTCCATACGCAGGACGAGCCGGTTCAGGATCAGCTCCTCAATTGAAGGCACTGCAACGACAATTTTCGCGGAAACAGCTACAGGTTTTGCCGGTGCACTTTCCGATTTTTTTCGCAGAGAATAATGTACTTCTGACGAAGCCGGTGCGGCGGCTGGCGGAGCAGAAAGTTCTTCAAATGGACTGCGTCCGGGAGCCAGATCAGGATTGATTTCGCGGGCAGCACGTTGATCTGCTTTTGCTTCCTCCAGCTCCAGCATGCCAAGCCGATCCAGCAGCCCTTCCAGTTCAACCTGCATCGGCAAGTTGTTTGCCTTCAGGTAGGCCAGCATTTTCCGGAGCATTTCTTTCTCCCCAGGAGACAACGGCGAGTTGACCAGCGTATAGGTCGGGTCGCTGTAGCGGTAACAAACTGATTTGCCCTGCTGAAAGCGTTCTACAGGGGCATCGAGCGTCGACTGCAGGTATTGCAGGTCGTCATAGATGGTTCTTAGGGAAACTTCCGGGTAGCCGTTTTCCGTGAGATGTTCATTGGTTGCCCCCAGCAAAGCATTGACCGTCCACAACCGCTGACGGCGGCGCAGGCAACGATCCAGCACCTGGATTCTTCGGTGAAATGCTTTGCTTTTGGGCATGCAGCAATTTAGGGAAATCAGTTGACTCGAATCTTCCCTATATTACACGCACCTTATGATGAAAAAGAACCTTTTTGCGGCTCTGTTGGTCCTTGCATTTCAGCTATCCTATTCTCAAATTAGTAACTTTCAGACCCTCTTAAGAAGTGGTATTACTGCGTTTAAAGCCGAATCCCAAAGAACGGACACCGCTGACTATAGTAGTGCTTTTCTACAGTTGGATAGCGCAGTAAAACTGGATCCCCAAAACGCTGAAGCACACTATTTTCTCGGTTATGCAATGGATCGCATGACCATTTTTGATGGTCGTGGTCTCACATTGTCGTCGAGATCACGGGCAGAAAAGATAAGTGCTCAGTTTGAATTGGTCAATCAGCTTGAACCGGAATATATGGGTGAAAGGATTTTGCTGGACCCCTATTCCAAACTCACATCAACCTGGGCAAGCCTCGCACAGGCATACCTGACAAAGGGCCAGCCGGATTCAGCAAAATGGGCATTCCGCGAAGGCAAAAGAAGAGGCGGGTTCATCGAACCCGTCCTTTCAATCAGCCGGCAGTTACTGAATAGTTGTCATAAGAATGCCATACTGGTTACTTATGGCGATATCATCACATTTCCCGCCTGGTATCTGCAAACAATTGAACAATACAGGACGGATATAACTGTGGTGGATGCGACTTTACTCAATACTGTCTGGTACCCGCAATTTCTGAAGCAGGAAAAGAAACTCAAAATGGGGTATGCCAATGATCAGCTTGATACACTGAGTTACGCGCTATGGTCACCTCAACGGATCACTATTCCCAACCCCAGGTTCGCGGGAAAAGCTGTTAGTTGGACAATGAACGCCACCTACTATGGCGAATACGTACTCAGGGGAGACAGGATTCTGCTGGATATTTTCAGGAAAAACATGTTTGACAGAGACCTTTATTTTTCAAGTGGCGCGGATACTTCTATTAATCTTTTCCTGACTGACTATATCGTTGATGATGGCCTTGTTGACCTAGTTCTTACAGACAAAAATGACATCAATGATCCCAGGGCAATTCTATCAGAAAATTTGTCGGCGTATACTATCAAATACTTGAATAAAAGCGATATAAGAAGATCCCCGGATGCCGTTTCGCTGTTGAACCTGTATCGGTCAACTTACTGCACGAATATAGGGTTCCTGCTGTCAAAAGGTAAAACTGCTGAGGCGAAAAAACTGTTGAAGGAAATGGATGAACGTTTTCCGCTATCAATTCTCCCTTACTCCTATATGGAAAACAATATTGAGGAACTCCGTCAGAAACTGAAATAGCAAAATTTTGCCTGGAAGCGGAGAGCCTTATTGCCAGGGTTTACGGTTGATCAGGAAAGCATTGTCCAACTTTTCCATGCCGATCCTCGGATAATATTCCATAGCCGAAGGAACGGAAAGCAACAGCACCATAGACTGCTCGCTCACTTTTTCTTTTGTGAGATTTACCAGTTGTTTGCCGATTCCTTTTTGCTGATAATGGGGGTGTACCGCCAGATCGGCGAGGTAACAGCTCCATACCCAATCAGTGATGGCACGGGAGACACCGACCAGTAAATCGCCATCCCAGGCAGTGACGATCAGGTCTGAATTGTCGATCATCCTTTGTATGCGTGCGGGATCGTTGGTCGGGCGTGGTAGTCCGGCGAGATCGTATAGCGCTATGACCTGTTCCGCTGCGGGTATCCGGTCTGAATAATAGTTGATGTTCATAAGTCTGATTGGATCATAAATATAGCCAACACCGGATCAGGTTATCGCCGTAATCAATATGCCAAGTAAAACAACAGCCGCGATAATTGCGCCGCCAATATACAGGAACCAACGGTGACGATACCTGGACCCAGCGTTTAAGTCCGCATTCCTGGCAGATCACATTGGCCTCCTTCCCGATGGGAAATATCGGGATCCAGTAAATATGCCAGTATTCGGAAACAATCATCACATCTGCCCGGGAGTCACTTTCACAACTAGCACAACGAACCAGATACTCATCAACAGATAAAACTGCAATCTGATTAATGCCAGCCTCCTGGTTGCTCATCGATGTATTTCGCCTTCAGTCCTAAGATCAGCCGGAACTGGTAATGCGGCTCCACTGTCCGGATACGCGTCAGTGGATCCCACCTGGGTTGTATCCTGTGGCACAAAACCGGTTGTTGTAAATGACGCCGCCGGCTTGAGCCAGGCCTGCTGCACCACCAGCGCTTCAGCGGACGCATCGGCCTGCAGGGAGATCTGGTTTTTGTAGATGACGGTGACTTTCTCAACAGGCTGTACCAGCCAAATGGAATCACTCTTACGCACCACCCTTACCCGTAAGGTATCACCCAGGTGCAACTGCTTTTTGACATTACTCAGGCGGGAAGGCACCTGGTTGCCCCGCATCAGCTCACCGTTGACCGACACGATCTTATCTCCCGGCTGGTATCCCATCTTCTTACCAAATGCATTCAGCTCCGACGTGTCATCCACCCACAGCCATCCGCCGGCATCCTGATAGGTACCAAATCCACCCAGCGTATACACCTCTTCCCGGGCCTCTGCGGCATATTTTACGCCCGCAAGTCCCAAATAATATTCATAAGGGATGGGCTCCCCGCCTGCCACATACCGCTGCAGAAATGCTTCCGTTTCCGGCCCGGTAAGCCGCCCGATCTCCCCGAACAATTCCGCATCATTAAACGCGCTATCCTTCCCGTAACGATTACCAAGGTCGCGTGCCAGCTCCCGCAGGCCATACCGGCCCTGCGAACGGTGCAACAGCTGCAAATCCAGGCAGGCAGCGATCAGTGCGCCCTTCTGGTAAACATTCACATACTGGTCAGCATATTTTCCGGCACTCTCTTTACTCAATACCGTAAAGGGAAGTTTATCATTGAACTGGTTCCGCGACATGACTATTTTCCGCACCAATTCACCCAGGAATGTTTCTGTTGATTTCAACCCGTATTGTGCCTGCACCAGGCGTGAAAAATATTCTGTAGCCCCTTCATACAGCCACAGGTGTTGTGACAGCACCGGCCGCGAAAAATTGAACTGTTTGATCTCTTTCGACGCAATGGTCAGCGGCGTGATGATGTGAAAGAATTCGTGCGACGACATATCAGTCACGTCTTTCTGCAGGGCATCAGCCGACATTTCAGGCAGGTAGTAAAAAGAACTCCGGGTATGCTCGAGTGCGCCCATGTTTTGATTCGGAAAGGAATGCTTCAGATTGGGATCCCTGAAATAATACAGGAAAGCGTACTGGTCGGTGGGCAACTTCCCTCCCAGGAAAGCCTGCGTGGCGCGCAGCAGCGGCTCCAGCCAGGAAGCGATCTGCGCCGATGTTATCTTATGATTCGGTGAATACACGGCAACCAGCACGCGACAATTGCCCACGGTTACCACAGTAGTATCTGGAACGGCATACAATAATGGCCCGTCGTACAGGGCGTCAATGCTGCTCATTTCGAACACATCGCTCGTGTTCGTTTGTGCTATTGGCATCATGCTGGTCGCACCATAGAAAGTTTCGGGTTTACTGATCTCCAGGCGAACGGGCAACTGCGTGTATCCTTCGAGGTAACCGAAAAATGCCGGCGTATTCAGCACAAAATTCATTCCCGCCTCAATATTGCTTGCCGACATGGCATAGATGTTATGTTTCTTTTCCGTGTCAACAATATCGTCTACCAGGTAGGTGATCCGTTCGGGTTGAGCAGTACCGTTGATCTGCCACCGGTTGGTATCAATTTTTTTCACCGGCAATAGCCTTCCCTGCCGGTCATACGCTTTTACCTGCGAAATGAATTGTCCGAAATCACTGATCCGATAGGTACCCGGGATGATCCGTGGAAAAGCCCAGACCAGTTTTGATCCCACGCCGGAAAGTGCCGGCAATTTTACATGCACCATCAGCCGGTCGGAGTCCACAGCCCTGAGATCAACTGTAAACTGGTAGCCGGCAGTTCGCGGTTGGGCTGCCACAACCACGGTGAGCAGTGTAAACCAAAACATAAATAGTAACCTGACAGGTGCCATCATGACCGGAAAATACATATTGGATTTCGGATTTACTACTGGCAATTACCGGTCATCCCATTTAATCCGGCTTCAGCATCGGGATTTCCTAAAATTGGGCCATGAAAGTGCTGATCGTTGATGGCGAAAAGCTGGCAGCAAAAAGACTGATCCGGTTGCTGGGTGAAATTGAACCGGGTGCGGTGATCCTTGAATGGCTGGACAGTGTGGAAGAAGCTATAGCATGGCTGCAGCAGCACCCGCCGCCTGAGATGATCTTTATGGATATCGCACTGAGCGAGGGGTCAGGCTTAGATATCCTCCAACAGGTGACGACCAACAGCGCCATCATCTTTATCACAGCACTGGACACCCACGCCATCCGGGCTTTCCGGTATAACAGTATCGACTACCTGCTGAAGCCGCTGCGCCGCGAGCAGCTGGAACAGGCCATCCAAAAATGGAAATCCCTGCACCGGGCGGCAAGGAAGGAATTGCAGTTGCAGCACTTACAACTCGAGGACCTGGTCAGTAACCTGAAGGAACAGGCCAGACCCTACAAATCGAGGTTCCTGGTCAAAAAAGCAACCCGGATGTTCAGCATCGATACCGCGGAAGTTGCCCTCGTGTACAAAAAGGGGCGCGACAATTTCATCAAGACTTTTTCCGGTGCCGACTACCTGATCGACAACCATCTAGACGAAATAGAAACCCAGCTTGATCCGGATAACTTCTTCCGCGTGAACCGGCAGTTCATTGCCCATTACCGGTCCATTCATGAGGTGTATCCCTGGTTTGACGGAAAACTCAAACTTACCGTCACCCCTTCCGCTTATGAAGACATTGTGATCAGCCGCCTTCGCGCCAACGACTTCAAGAAATGGCTGGGAAAGTGAGGGAATTGCTATATTAGCTACAACAACTGCCTTATTCTCCATCAACGATTGCAAGCCGCTTTTGTCACTTTAACCTTTTCGCTTGTCCAACGCAGAAAATGAGCGCCTTGCCCTGTCCGCCAGCAGCAAGCACTGGAAAAAATGGGGTCCCTATATTTCAGAACGACAGTGGGGAACTGTAAGGGAAGATTATAGTCCCGAGGGCAATACATGGAATTACGTGAACCATGACCTCGCCCGCAGCTATGCCTACCGCTGGGGCGAAGATGGCATTGCAGGCTTTTGCGACAGCGACCAGGTACTCTGCCTGGCACCGGCGTTCTGGAATGGTAATGATCCCCTGCTGAAAGAACGCCTTTTCGGTCTCACCAATGGCGAGGGCAATCACGGAGAGGATGTGAAGGAGCTCTATTTCCACCTGGATTCTTCTCCCACCCATACTTACTGCAAGTTTCTGTACAAATACCCGCAGGCGGCTTTTCCGTACCTCGAACTCATCCAAAATAACCAGCGGGACAGGCACCAGCAGGAGTTTGAGCTGATGGATACAGGCGTGTTCCGGGAGAACCGGTATTTCGACTGCATCATTGAATATGCAAAAGCATCGATTGATGATATCCTGATGAAGGTCACGGTGATCAACCGCGGTCCGGATCCGGCCGACATACATGTGCTCCCTCATCTCTGGTACCGCAACTTCTGGCGGCATAATCCCCGTTTTGAAAAACCTGAGCTCAGTGCATTGAACGACCTGTCGCTGTTGGCGCAATCGACCCGCAATGGTAGTTACTACCTCTACCATGAAGCGGGTGAACAGCTGTTCTGCGACAATGAAACCAACAACCAGCGGATGTATCATCGTCCCAACGATACTGCGTTTGTGAAGGACGGTATCAACAATTTCGTGGTGCATGGTTCGAAATCGGTCAACATTAAAAAGACAGGAACAAAGAGCGCTGTCTGGTACCAGCGAAGCCTGGCATCCGGAGAATCGGCTGTTTTCCGGGTCCGGCTATCCAAGGTGCACAATGATGCGCCGTGGGATGATTTTGACCTGGTGTTCGGAAAGAGAATAGCAGAGGCTAATGCTTTCTATCACCAGCATGCCCCGGAAAGGCTGTCGCGCGATCACCGTTCGCTGTTGCGCAGCGCGCTTGGCGGGTTGTTGTGGACGAAACAATTTTATTACCTGGATGTGTTCAAATGGCTGTTCGGAGAGCCCAATGAGAACTCTCCATACCGCAACCACCAGCGCAACTACGACTGGCAGCACCTGACTTCCCGCAATATCATTTCGATGCCCGACAAATGGGAATATCCCTGGTTTGCGGCATGGGACCTTGCTTTTCACGCGGCCAGCTTTATACATGTGGATGCCGCATTTGCCAAACAGCAACTGCAGCTGGTGTTGCGGGAATACTACATGCATCCCAATGGCCAGATCCCGGCATATGAATGGAACTTCAGTGATGTGAATCCACCCGTGCATGCGTGGGCCGTCTGGTATGTTTTTGAAACCGACCGGAACAAGACCGGTGTGGCCGACTGGGATTTCCTGGAACGCGCCTTCCAGAAGCTATTAATGAACTTCACCTGGTGGGTGAATCAGAAAGATGCCAACGGCATCGACATATTTGAAGGTGGCTTCCTGGGACTGGATAATATCGGGGTATTTGACCGCAACCAGATGCCCCATGGCATCAAAAAGCTGCAACAGGCCGATGCAACCAGCTGGATGGCGATGTATGCGATCAACATGCTGCGCATATCCCTGGAGCTGGCCCAGCACAACCGGGCCTATGAAGAATCTGCTTCCAAGTTCTTCCGGCACTTTCTCAATATCGGCTGGGCCATGCATCATATGGGCAAGAAAGACATTTCGCTTTGGGATGAGGAAGATGCTTTCTATTACGATGCGATCCAGTTCGAGAACGGTAGCAGCCAGCGGTTGAAGATCCGGTCGCTGGTGGGGATTATTCCTTTGCTGGCCGTGGAGATCATGAACACCAGTGTGTTTGAAAAACTGCGCGAATTCAATACCCGCCTGGAGGTGATCCGCCTGACACGTCCGGATCTTACCCGGATCATTTCTGATATTGAACAAAAGAACAAGGATGGCAATTACCTGTTCGCCATCATGGTAGGTGACCGCCTGGAACACCTGTTGAAGAGACTGCTGGATGAGGCGGAGTTCCTGTCGGACTATGGCATCCGGTCTTTGTCGAAGTGTTACCAGGACAAACCCTTTGAGTTCCATTACCAGGGTAATTCCTACAGGATCCAGTATGAGCCGGGAGATAGCACCAGCTCGATGTTTGGTGGCAATTCCAACTGGCGGGGGCCGATCTGGTTTCCGATCAATTATTTGATCATCCATGCGATCCGGAAATATTACACTTATTACGGAGATGCGTATACGGTGGAGTTTCCGACAGGATCGGGTAAGCAGCTCACCCTGAAGCAGGTGGCCAATGAGCTGACGCGCCGGTTGCTGAAGATCTTTTCGGTTAATGGTGATGGCAAGTTCCGTTACCACCGGGAGGATCACACAGAATGGAGTGATCTTCATTTCAAAGAACATCATCTTTTTTACGAATATTTTCATGGGGACACGGGCCAGGGATTGGGGGCTTCGCATCAGACGGGCTGGACGGCACTGATCGCGAATTTATTGTTGGAGATGGATGAGGATTGATGCGTGTGATACTATAGTTTTGGGTAACACCAACCCTTACCATGAAAAAATTACCGGCCTGCATTGTCGCCCTTTCATTGCCTTTTGCAGCCTGCCAGCTGTCTGTTCCATCCCCAAATACCAGTTCACCCAATGCCATAATCGGCAAGTGGGAATACAAAAGCATTGAACTGGAAGGTTATGATGCCATGACTGATGAGGGCAAAAAGTTTCAGGATACTGTCAACCAGACTAATTCAGGACTGACCATAAGGTTTTCACCATCGCGGGAATTTGAATCTGACCAGCCCGGCGGGTTGGAGGAGAATAACAAGATCGCGGACTATGCCCTGCTTCCGGATAATTTGCTGGTGATAGAGCAGGATACTGTGGTAATTCACCAGGTTAACGATACATCGCTTGTGCTATACAGGCCGGGACAGTCGTTCATGATATTCAAAAGGATCGGATTTACGGGAACTGAACCAGGAAGGAGATAATTACTGACATGACTATTCTTTCATTTTTCGTATTAGCGGGATATTTCATAATGGTCGTAGTCAACAACCACTTCCGACCGAAAAAATCACTGTTCAGGAGATTCTTCTCCAGGCCCGCTTTATATTTTCACCTTGTGCTGGCGTTGCCGATGGCGGGTTTGGGTATTTACAGGTGCCTCTATTACTCAGCCTTTGAATTCGGATTTTTAGTACCGCTGACTACCCTGGTCATGATCGCAATAGCCAACAGTTTACCCTATTGGCTGTTAAACCGGGATTTAATATTTGTTTCAAGAGGTGAGACTATTCCCAAAGGCTATCGCTGGTATGTGGACGGAGTATTGAATGCGTTGTTGCTTATTGGCATCTTCATTACGCCATTTATCGTTGGGGCTACAATCCATGAATATGAGCCTTCGGTGAAGATTACTCCGGCAGCAACTGCAACAACACCAAGTATTGAAAAGTCATATTCGATTTCTCCAGATTCAATAATTGGTGTGTGGACAGACGGCACCAACGAATTTGCAAGCTTTCACATAATGAAGGACAGCATTTACTATACTGACCAGGGTGAAAGCTATCCATACCGGCTCAAAGAAAACACCATAACCATCATTTATCCTGATTTCACCTATAAGGCAACACTCAGGATGAAAAAGGACACTTTGGTGATGTATTCGGAAGACTACGGCGCCAGCAAATTCTGGCGCTTCCATGAATAACCTGAAATATCCAATCGCCGCAGTCTGGCTGATCAACGGACTTTATTGCAAAGTGCTGAACCAGGTACCGCGTCACCAGGAGATTGTTGGCCGCATTCTGGGAACGGAGCATGCGGCCCTGTTTACAAAGCTGATCGGTTTTGCCGAGATCGGGATGGCGGTCTGGATCATCAGTGGTTTGCGGCCGCGGCTGAATACAATAGTCCAGGTGGTGGTGATTGCCAGCATGAACCTATTGGAATTCATACTGGTGCCGGACCTCCTGTTGTGGGGAAAATTCAACGCATTTTTCGCTTTTTTGTTTATCTTGTTGATCGGGTTCACCGGCTTACGGCGACCCGCAACCGAAACCTAATCCGCCTGAAAAATGCTTTCCTTCCTTCAAAACCACCCTTTTGCGGTGGAAGCATTCTTTGAGAACTCACTTGTTCTCACTTATGCCCTTCCGATTGAACGCGTCCAACCGCTGATCCCTGAATGTCTTGAACTGGATACCTACGACAATCAATGGGCCTTTGTTGCTGTCGCCATGGTGCAGACCCGCGACCTGCGGCCAAAAGGTTTTCCGAAATTTATGGGAAATGATTTTCACCTCATTGGCTACCGCGTATTTGTGCGTTATACCGACCAGCGGGGAAAGCACCTTCGCGGGCTGTATATTCTTCAATCGGAGACAGATAAAAAGAAAATGGAATTCTTCGGAAACATTTTCACCCACTACCAATATTCGACAACAGACATCAGCCAGAAGATCAAGAACGGGCTGATGACGGTGCAGTCCAGCCGTTCCGGTTTCAATGTTGCAGTAGAACTGCCTGGTGCTGAACTACCGGGACTGCCGCAAGAATCCCCCTTTCCTGACTGGAAAACTGCCCGGCGCTATGCTGGCCCCCTGCCGTTTACTTTTACCTATAACCCGGCGAACCGTTCCGTGCTGATCATTGAAGGCGTGCGGCAGCAATGGAATCCTGAACCTGTTAGCGTGCTGCACCAGCAGTTCAGCTTTTTCGACAGGAAGAAACTACCGGAAGCCCGGCTGGCCAATGCATTTATCATCCGCGATATCCCTTATTACTGGAAAAAAGGAAAGCTTGAATCATGGAAGCCAAAAGAAGACCCTTCCAGGGTGTCCTGAACATCCTGAGTTTTAACCGGCATTTCTATGTGTACGGGCTCTTGTCTCTGGGATTGTTAATGCTCGCGATAAGGCTGCTGCCGCTGACACCGCCTGTAATGACCACAGCCACCTGGATACTACTTGCGGCCTATACCTATGGATTGGTCATGCCGCTGCTGGTATCAGCTTATGTCTATGATTTTTCCGGTTACTATCATTTCGACTGGCTGCAAAAGGAAGTAGAGGAGCCCAATGCGGTGGGCAGAATCGTGAATATCAATGCGGGTTTTGACGAAACCAGTTTTATCCTGCAGCGGCATTTTCCGAAGGCGGAAGTGACGGTATTTGATTTTTATAACGCAAAGCAACACACGGAGCCAGCGATAGTGCGCGCAAGAAAAGTTACCCAGGAATTTCCCGATACCGCGCGGATAGCAACCAATGCCATCCCGCTGGGGGAAGAAGCAGCCGATCTTGTTTTTCTTTTATCTGCCGCGCATGAGATTCGCTCGAATGAAGAAAAAGCGCGTTTGCTGGAAGAATGCCGCCGCATTTGCAAGCCCGGCGGAAAAGTAATTATGGTGGAACACCTGAGAGATTTTCCCAATTTCCTGGCATTCACCATTGGGTTTACGCATTTCTTTTCCCGTGATACCTGGAAGAAAGCATTCACCGATGCCGGATTTGCCGATATGAAGGAAACCAAGTTCACCCCTTTTATGTCTGTTTTTAACTGTACCGCGTGATGCCCACTGCCAACACATTATCATATTTATTGCAGGGTACAGGGGTTGTGCTTATTATTCTGGCATTGTTACATGGCGTTTTTCCCAAATACTTCCGGTGGAAAGCAGAGCTCGCAACATTGAGCCTCGTAAACCGGGAGATCATGTATGTCCATTCCTTTTTTATTGCACTGGTGGTGCTGGGGATCGGGTTATTGTGTGTAACAGCTTCGAATGAGCTCATCGGTACACCATTGGGCAGGAAGATCAGTGCAGCACTCGGTGTTTTTTGGCTGGTCCGGTTGCTTACACAATTTTTCGGTTATTCCCGTGGCACATGGAAGGGCAAGCCGTTCGAAACCACTGTGCATGTTCTTTTCATTTTTCTTTGGAGTTATCTGTCCGCTTTATTTTTCCTTTCAGGCCTGCGGTAATTGCCCGGGAATTAAAAAGTTCCTACTTTACTGCCCGTTCAAACCTTATCATGAGAAATCCTATCCCGTTCCCCCTGTTCGTTATACTGAGCTTTTTGTCAATTACCGTCCAAGCCCAGGACCCGGAAGAAAAATCCTTCACCATCAGGCTGCAGCGACCAACCGGTTGGTATGCCACTCCGGAAGGCTATTGGACAACGGAATTCTATAAAACGGCTATGATGAGCAGGGAAATGCGAAAAAAATATAAGGAGGCCTCAAAGCAGCCCGACAACACCACATTGTTGTACAGTTTTATCAAATATGACGGGCAGGACAGGTATAACCCAAGCATTTCGGTGCAGTCCAGGAAGGAAGAATGGCAAACACTGCTGGGCCTCAGGGTTGAAATGTCGGGCATTGCGACCAACATAAAAAAACTTTTCCGTGAAGTTCAGACGATAGATGAGATCCAGGAAACGACTGTTGGTGGTTACCCGGCAGTATACTACAGTGTCAGGTATTTAAATCAACTTTTCGGAAGCACAACAGCCTTGCGGAGATCCCGCTATTACCTGGTGCTGGTCGGTGACTACGTTATAAATTTTGATTTGCGGGACAACGAAACAGATGAGAATTGTACAGACATCTATCGTTATTTTATGGAATCAGTTCAGTTGAGTCTCTGATAAACTTTACCTTATGAGCAGGATTTTTGGTTTCTGGATTTACTACTTAATACTTGCGGCTTTCCAGGTCAATTGGTGGTTACTGATCGTTGATGGCGTAAGCACACCTGGTAAATATACTATGTCACCCAGCCAGCTGCATTATAAGCTAACAGTAACTGTACTATTGCTTGTCATTGCCCTATTACACAAATTCACTCGTTTGAAAACGTTGTCGCGAAAATACCAGCTACTCCTGCTCATGATAACTGCTGTTATCGTTTTGGTCAGCAATCTCTTTTTACGTCGACCGATTTATCCCCAGCGTTATATTCAAATCGCAGATCACAGGTTCTACGGACCTCACCTTTTCCTGCTGTACTGCACGGCATCAGTGTTGGTGCTACTGCACGGCATTCCCCTGCTGAAATCGATGCGCCGCAAAACAGAATAGCCGGTAAATTTGCCGCTTATTGTTACACCATGAAAATCATCGGACTTATCGGGGGCATCAGCTGGGTTTCCACTGCAGATTATTATCGCCTGATCAACCAGGGCATCAATAAGCAACTCGGCGGACTGGAATTCGCTGAATGTCTGATCTATTCATTCAATTATGGCGATATCAAGCGCAATAACGACAGCAATGACTGGGACAAAACGTTCCAGATGCTCAGCAAGGCTGCATTGCACCTGCAGGATAGCGGCGCGTCGGCCATTATCCTTTGCGCCAATACCATGCACAATATTGCCGACCGGTTACAGGCAGTCATTCAGATCCCGCTGATCCACATCGCTACAGTAACTGCAGCGGCTATTGAGAAAAGCGGTTGCAGGAAAGTGGCCCTGCTCGGAACAAAGTTTACCATGGAACTCGACTTCTTCCGGTCCAAACTGTTTGCCGGCGGCATAGAAGTGCTGATTCCTGGTGAGGAAGACCGCGCTTTCATTCACCAGACGATCTTCGATGAACTGGGGAAAGGCATTGTAACAGCGGAAACCAAAGCCCGCTACCTTACCATCATCCGGGAACTGATCGCCAAAGGCGCGGACAGTGTCATCCTGGGCTGTACAGAACTTCCGTTGGTGGTATTACCCGAAGATGTAAATGTTCCCCTATTCGATACCACGCAGTTGCATGCGCAGGCGGCAATTGATTTCGCGCTGGGTTAACCGGCTGTTTTGCTTCCAGGTAGTTTTTGGAACAACGGAGGCTGATCCGGATCTCGACCCTTCGCTTGAGACTGTCCGGCTGGGTGGAAAGATCTTCGCCACTGGCGGAGAAATACCAGGTGGTCCGTTCATGGAACCAGCCCAGGTCGTGCAGTATTCCGATCATGTTGCCTGACCGCTTCAGCGCAAGCCGCGTGTTGAAAGGCAGGCTCCCGATCGTGTCAGTAAATCCAATCAGTCGAACGGTATCTACATAACAATCCTCGGGAATCAGGCTGTCGAGCTGTTTCATGAGCCAGCGACGCTCCTGTTCTGATATGTCTGCTTTCCCATAACCATAATGCGCTACCACACGATGTGATTGAGCAGTGGCGGCCCGGCTGATCAAAAAACAGGAAACAAGCACAAAGAAGAAGCACATAAAACGGTTATTCCTAAAATTATTGAAAATAGGAGTCGTTGTCAAGTGGTGGATTGCGGGTGAATTGTTAACTTTTGTGAAGACACTGAACTGAAAAATACCGTCAGTCAATTTCATGAAAAAATATGTGCTCTTTGCGGTCCTGTTGTTATGTGGTCTTTCTAAAGCATTTGCCACGTGGTCGATCATCGTGATTGATCCGGAAACAAAAGCAATCGGTATCGCCGGAGCTTCCTGCACGCCAAACTGCTATGGCATTGGAAGCATAGTGCCGGGAATGGGCGCCATCATCGTACAGGCAATGAGCAATAGTGCTGCAAGAAAAGCAGGCATGGAGATGATTGTTGCTGAAGCTTCCCCGGAAACCATTGTCCGGGCCTTACGTGATCCGCAGTATGATCCGGAAAGGCAGCAATACGCCGTGGTGACCATTAAATTTCTGCAACAACCTGCCACCTATACCGGTGACTCGACTCATCCCTTTAATGGAACACTTACGGCTCCGGGTGTTTCAGTACAGGGAAATACACTCGCCAACGAGGAAGCGCTCCGGCAGATCATGAACGCGCTCATTAAAGGTCAGGTGGCAAAACTGTCGCTTCCAGAGATCCTGATGATTGCGCTCGAGGCAGGAGGCCTGGCAGGGGGCGACAAGCGTTGCGGCGACCAGCGGGCAACCAGTGCCTTCCTGATGGTGGCAATGCCGGATGACAAGCGGCCATCCGTTAACCTGAGCATATTCAATCAGCCGAAAGGCGGGCAAAATGCCGTGACGATGCTCAGGGCGAAACTTGAGCGCTGGAAGAGTAAACACCCTCAACTATGAGATACCTGTTACTATTTCTTTCTTTGAGCTGCTGCCTGGCGGCGTATCCGCAGCGTGCCATCAAGGCCTATGTTATGGCTAATGTGGTGCGCATCAATTCTGTGTCGCCGGAAGAGACCAATGATGACGATCTCGCAGGCATTGGGGATGCTATTGGGGATGCCAGGATCGTTATGCTGGGAGAACAGGATCATGGCGATGCGCCTGCTTTCCTGGCAAAAACCCGGATGATCCGTTACCTGCATGAGAAAAAGGGATTCAACGTACTCGCCTTTGAAAGTGATGTCTTTGGTCTCAACACCGGGTGGGACCGGCTGGATAAAAATCCGGATTCCGTCGCGGCCTTTTTACGGGTCAACATTTTTCCTATCTGGACACTCTGCAAGGCCTGCGACAACCTTTTCTACCAGTACATACCCGCCACCCTTGCCACTCCCCATCCTCTTGTGGTCAGCGGATTCGACAACCAGATGATCCTGCGGTATGCTTCGCTGCAACTAACCCATTACCTTGACAGTTGTTTTCGGGCCTGGGAACTTCCCATTACAAAGGCTCCGGATTATAACAGCGCCGTACTACCCTTTCTGGATTCCCTGGGCAAGAAAATGACCTACCAGGACCCGGGCAATTTTCCCCGGATCGACGGTTACCTGCGAATCATCCGTGAACAAGCGATCCAGGGAGGCAAGGCAGATGAATATGGCCTGCTGCTCATCAACAGTATGATTGCGGAAAGGATACAATACCAATACCTGCGATCCGACTATCATCAATCTTTTAATGCGAGGGATGTTCAGATGGCTGACAACCTGCGGTGGCTGGCAACTAAAAAATATTCCGGAGAAAAGATCATCGTCTGGGCCGCCAATGGACATGTGGGCCGGTATGCGGACAGCTCGGGCAAGCGGGACAAAAAGTTAGTGGCAATGGGATACCTGTTTACCCGCGATACGGCATTGTCGCGGGAGACTTATGTATTAGGCTTCACGAGTTATTCCGGCGAAGCCGGCCGGATGACCACCATGCAGCAATACAAAGTTCCGGCACCTGAAAAAAATGGCTTTGAAACATGGATTGATCCCTCCTGGGAATATGCATTTGTCGATTTTAAAAAATTCAACTGTACCAACACTGCCCGGGAAGTGTTTCAACTAAAAGGCCTCGGGCATCAATCCCGTTTTAAAAAAGAGTGGAACCAGGTGTTTGATGGTATCTTTTACATCCGGAACATGTATTCCTGTATCCAGCAGAATCAGGGGGATTTGCGGTAAACAGAACGGAACACCTTATACCCCAGGCCCCATTCGATCCAGTCTGCTGTGGCGCCATTCATCGTTTTCAGCCCGATCTGTCCGAACAGGCGGTTGGTCAGTTCATAGCGGACTGCCGCCCGAACATAGGAATTCCCTTTAATCGTTCTCGCAGTACTGTTGAGGTTATAACCGACCTGGAGCCGGATGCTGAGCCTGTCTATCAGGAAATCATAGCCTGCATGCAGGCCAGGAAAAAAGACCATCATGGCTTCCTTATTTTCCGGGTATTCCGAGGTGTCCCTGGCACTTGGATCAACAAAAGCATCGAAGCCAACCGACAATCCATGTTTTGTATTGAATTTATGCTGCCATTCTATCGTTGTGGATGAGGTCAGGTAGCGATGATTGGTGCCGGCGTCTATTTTGTTCTGCACTGTTCCGAATGCCTGGTAAAGCGACAAACTTGATTCGCGGATCGGTCTGGGCCGGGTGTTGCTGTAATCGAGAACGGGCCGTGCCTGGAGCACCGTCTGGGGATGTTCTGTATTATCAACTTTCCGCTGGCTGGCATTGAAGTTATAGCGGCCGCCAACGCTGATGCCGAACATATTCAATCCGAGGTTCGGTGTTACTGTACGGCCATTACTAAAGTGTGTCAGGTCGATCCCGTACAGCAGGTCTACTTCCCTGGTAAGCCGATACTTTCCTCCTGCATGAATAGAAAAATATACGGCAAATTTTGCCCCGATGGCATCATTGGTTACGTTGGTCTCCGGATCATAGGGCTTCAGGTTATAAGTCAACCCCAATGCCGGTTCTACCTGGAAGATGTTTCTACGGCTGTGGGTAATCGGTAATGTAATAAAGCCGAAAAAGGCATGGGGACTTCCGAAAATATCAACATCCCCAATGTATCCGCTGTACCAACCAATTCCATAGGATGGATAAAGGTGTTCGGCATTCCAGCCTGCCTTACCGGTGGATTGCCAGCCGTACCGGAGTTCTATAGAGCCATAGCCATTTTTTAATTTGTCTTCCAACTCAGTTCCGGTATAGTAGTGGTTACCGGTGTGAAGTTTGAGACTGAAGAAACGGAACTTGTCCTTCACTTTGAAAGTGTCCTGAGCAGCAGCACTCAAACATATTCCCGACAACAGGACCAGCAGTTTGGTTCCGCGCGTTAAAAATTTACCCATAGCAGTTTCGTCTTACAAACAAAAATAGTTCACGTGGGTTAATTGCATAGGTACCTTTAAAAAAATTCACCGTCATGACCGGCAAAAGAACTGAACACGATTTCCTGGGAGAAAGAGAGATTCCTGACAACTGTTATTATGGCATCCAGACGCTTCGCGCCAAAGAGAATTTTGATATAACGGGGATCTCCATAGGGAAAGAGCCACTTTTTATAAAAGCATTCGGATATGTGAAAAAGGCGGCGGCGCTGGCTAACAGGGAACTCGGTGTGCTTTCACCGGAAAAGACAGGCGCCATTGTGTATGCCTGTGACCGGTTGATCGCCGGCGAATTCCTGGACCAGTTCATTAGTGACCTGATCCAGGGCGGTGCAGGCACCTCCACCAATATGAATGCGAATGAAGTGATCGCCAATGTCGGTCTTGAAAAAATGGGGAAGCCAAAAGGCGCCTATGAATTTCTTCACCCGAACAATGACGTAAACCTTTCGCAAAGCACCAATGACGCTTATCCTTCCGCGTTCAGGATTGCGCTCTACCTGAAAATGGAATCATTTGCACAGGCTTTGTGTCAGTTGCAGCAGGCCTTCTATGACAAGGGAAAAGAATTTAAGGATGTGATCAAGATGGGCCGTACCCAGTTGCAGGACGCTGTTCCGATGACACTGGGGCAGGAATTCAATGCGTTTGCCACCACCATCGGCGAAGATGTGGTACAGCTGCGCCAGGCTGAAAAGCTGATTACAGAAGTAAACATGGGCGCTACCGCTATTGGCACCGGGGTAAATGCGCCGGCGAATTATGCGGCTGTTTGTGTGAAACACCTCGCGGAGATCAGTGATGTGCCGGTAACCCTGGCCCCTGATCTGATTGAGGCGACCTATGATACGGGTGCGTTTGTTCAGCTGAGTGGTACCATGAAACGGAGCGCCATCAAGCTGAGCAAGATCTGCAATGACCTCCGCCTGCTGAGCAGTGGTCCCCGGTGTGGATTGCATGAGATCAACCTGCCACCGTTACAGCCCGGCTCCAGCATCATGCCCGGGAAAGTGAATCCTGTAATTCCGGAAGTGGTGAACCAGGCATGTTTTTATGTGATCGGTGCTGATCTTACCGTAACACTGGCAGCCGAAGCCGGCCAGTTGCAGCTGAACGTAATGGAACCAGTCCTGGGGTTTGCACTGTTCACGTCGCTGGAATACCTGACGAAAGCATGCAACACGCTCCGCGAGAAATGCGTGGTGGGCATCACCGCCAATGCGGAACATGCGAAGGAAATGGTGATGAATAGTATCGGGATTGTAACACAGTTGAATCCCATTCTTGGATATGAAACCTGTGCAGCAGTGGCGCGGGAGGCACTGGCTTCCGGCAAATCCATTCACAACCTGGTTGTTACAGAGAAGAAACTTATCACCCAGCAGAAATGGGATGAGGTGTTTTCGCTGGAAAATCTCATTCATCCGAAATTCATCACGTCTTAACATAACTTTTAGGAGCGGCTTATGTAATCGCTGCGTTTCTGTCATCCAAAAGGAAATTCAAAAGGATGATCAGAAAAACCCTCGCCCTCGCGTTAATTGCCTTTGGTTGCAGTGTGTCTGTCGTATGCGGACAATCGAAGAACTTTATTGACCAGCCTTACCTGGAGGTGCATGGTGAAGCCGACAGCCTGGTGACCCCTAACCAGATCTTCATCCGCATCATATTGTCGGAGAAAGACACGAAGGATAAAATTTCCCTGGAAGAGATGGAAATCAAAATGGTAAATGCTCTTAAATCGCTCGGCGTCAACACTGACACAAAACTTCGCACCAGTGACCAGATCAGCAATTACAAGTATTATTTCATGAAGTCGCGTGATATTATCAAGACCAAGCAATATCTACTGGAAATAAATGACGCCACAACAGCCAGTAAAGTTTTTATGACCCTGGAAGACCTGGATATATCGAACACGTCGATAGACCATGTGGATCATACAGAACTGGAAGCAATTCGTAATTCCTGCAGGATCCGTGCTGTGCTGAAAGCGAAGGAAAAGGCAAATGCCATGTCTCAGGCTTTGGGGCAGAACATTGGCCGGGCCATTCAGATCACTGATGTGTCGGTTGCGCCAGTCAGGAATGCATTGGAAGGCAGGATAGCTGGTGTAGTGGTAAGAGGATACGGAACAGTTAATAAAGACAAACTGGAACCCCCGAAAATTGAATTTGAAAAGATTCCTGTTTCTGTCGGTGTTAATACCATTTTCATTCTCAACTAAGATCCGTACTGATCCCGAAAATATCCTTCAGCGCGCGGCGTGCAGCGTGGTATCCGCCCATGCCATGCACGCCGCCGCCGGGAGGGGTTGAGGCAGAGCAGATATAAATACCTTTTGCAGATGTTCTGTAAGGCGACCAGCGTAATGCCGGCCTCGTGAACAATTGTGTGGGATCCAGCTGTCCGCCGTTGATATCGCCGCCGATATAGTTGGGGTTGTAAGCTTCCATGGCTGTCGGGCTCATGACGTGCCGACCGATGATGCGCTCACGGAATCCCGGGGCAAATCTTTCTACCTGGGCTTCGATCGCGGCGGTATAATCGGCCTTTGAGCCATGAGGTACATGACAATATCCCCATAAAGTATGTTTGCCTTCAGGAGCGCGGGAGTTGTCGAAAATGCTTTGCTGGGCCAGCAGGACGAAAGGCTTTTTAGTTTGTTTTCCGGCTGCGGTTTCTCTTTCACCTAAGGCAATCTCACTAAAAGTTCCCCCAAGATGAACAGTGCCGGCTTTCCGGCAAGCTGCTGCTGTGAAGGGCACCTGTTCATCGAGTGCCCAATCTACTTTAAATACCCCCATGCCGTAACGGTAACGTTCCAGTTGCCAGCTATAGGTGGAAGAAAATTTGTGCCCCGCAATCGCCAGCAGCTGGCGCGGCGTCAGATCAAATAAAACAGCTTTTGACGAGGGAAGATCCTTCAGCGAGCGGACAGTAATCCCAGTCTGAATATTTCCGCCGAGGGATATGAAATAAGCGCCCAGTGCTTTTGCCAGGGATTCTGAGCCCCCGCTGGCGGCAGGCCATCCTTTGATATGTCCTGCCGATAAAAGCACCAGGCCTATTGCTGCGGTTACCGCTGCCTCCAGCGGCCGGATAGAATGCGCTGCCATCCCTGCCCACAGTCCTTTGGCCGCTTCGGTGCGGAACCTCCGGGCGATAGAAGATGCCGGCAGCAAGGCTTTGAGGCCAAAGGCAGCAAGGTCAAGCGGCCGGCGGGGAAACTGTAATGGTCCCAGGATCTCCTGGTTGATATCCTGCCAGGAATTGATTACGGGTTCAAGCAGCCGGCGGTAAGCAGGTCCATCTGTACCAAGACTGGCAGCAGTTTGTTCCAGCGTTCCGGAAAGTGCAGCCGCGGTACCGTCATCAAAAGGATGGGCAGCGGCTACTTCAGGGTACAGGTAATCCAGTCCGAACTGTTCAAGGGGGAGGCGGCTGAAGAACGGAGACATTACCGCCATCGGGTGAATTGCCGAACAGATATCATGGCGGAAGCCGGGAAGGGTCAGTTCTGCAGTGCGCATCCCACCACCGATGCTGTCTTTTGCTTCCAGCAAAAAAACGGATTTACCCTGTTTCTGCAAGGTGATGGCTGCAGCCAGGCCGTTCGGCCCCGACCCGACCACCACTGCATCATAATCTGTAGGCGTCATCATGGATGCTTCAGGTAGTTCGTCACTGCTGTACCGAAATCATAAATTTCGGCAGACGGATAGAACCGCTGCAGCATACTGCTGCCCAGTGCGGAACGATAACCTGATGCGCAATGTACTACGATCGGCTTTCCCTGCGGAATTTCGGACTGCCTTTTGGCTAATTCATTAACCGGGATCAGCAGGGCCGATGGGAACAACTGGCTATTTGCGGCTTCACGGGCACTGCGTACGTCGATGATGGTGAATTTTTCCGGATGTGCCAGCACTTCCGCGTTGTCTATTTCGGGAGACCTGCGTCCATCCGTTGCGGTGTATACAAGGGAAGCAGCGATCTGGGCCTCATAACCGATCTTTGCAATCTTTCCTGCGAGCGACGCAAGTTTTGCCTTGTCGCCGGCCACCAGGAAAAATCGTTGTCCGGGTGCAATGATGCTACCTAACCACGTTTCGAATTTGGAGCCGTCCTGCAGGTTGTAGGCATCCGACAGGTGGGAGAACCGGAATGTTGTTTCCGGACGTGCATCAATGATGATCGCGTTCAGCGGCGGACGAAACCCTTCGCTGGCAAGCGGTATGTTTTTCAGGCTTCCTTTCAGGTCAGGCGCTCCTTTTACATTCAATGCCACATCAAAAGGAAAATATTCCGGAACTGCGGGCAGATCCTGCAGCAGGTGTTTTACGAAAGCTGTTTCATCCGCGATCTGGAAAGCCGGGTTGCTTCGTTTTTCTTCCCCGATAGTGGAACTCGCGGCGTCACGCATGCTCTTGCCGCATAGAGATCCCGCACCATGTGCCGGATACAGTATGACATCATCGGCAAGGGGTGCAAAACGCAGTTTCAGGGTGATGAACATCTGGCGGGCCAGGAGCTCCCGCCTGGCCGATACGTCGCCGTTGTATTCCCGCAGATCAGGGCGGCCGACATCACCGATCAGCAATGAATCACCGGAAAAAACCAGCTTGTCTTTCCCATCTTCTTCCAGAACGACAGAGATCCCATCCGGTGCATGGCCAGGTGTATCCAGTCCTCGCAGGAAGATGCCGGGCGCGAGTTCCAGGCGGTCATCCTGGTTGAACGGCGTAAACATATAGGCAGGTGCCAGTTGCCTGGATACATAAATGGGGGCGCCGGTACGGCGATGGATCTCCAGGTGGCTGCTCACAAAGTCGGCATGCGGGTGGGTTTCGATGATACCGGCTATGCTGGCACCATTCGCACGGGCATAGTCAAAATAAGGCGTTGCGTCGCGGGCGGGATCCACCAGGTAGATCTTTTTATCTACCAGTAAGGCATAACTGAAGTGTGCGAGTCCCGCATCCTTAAATTGTTGTACTGACCATCTGTCGGTTTCTTTTTTGTCTGCCTGTTGTAATCTTCCTGCTGCTTTAACCAGTGCCGGTGATACTACTGTAAATACCCCGAGGCTGGCGACATTTCTTATAAACTGTCTTCTTCCCTTCCGCTTCCTGTCTTTCTTCGGTTTCACTTTTCTCATGGGTTACTGAATTACAAAATTGATATTGTCCACCCCGGTATTGCCGGTCTTCGGATCATAGGCATAAACCGACAAACCATATGCACCTTTTTCAGTCAATGCTACTGGTGATGAAAAAATATTTGCTGTGCCGGAATACTGCAGGCGCTGTTCGCGCAGCGGTTTATCATCTTTTTTGATCAGGACTACTACTTCTATATCGTCTGCATTCCAGGTACCGCCTTTGGTGATCGTACAACCGCAAAGCATGGTGAGGCTGGCTTTCACGTCAACCGTCAGTGATCCGGATGCAGGAAGTGTCAGGAAGGCGTGCGTTGTGGGGGAAAGGATATCCAGAATATAGCCCGGCAGTTCAATTACCAGTCCCTCACCTTCGATGTGTTTGCCGGGGATAAGCCAGAGCTGGGTACTGCCGTTTACCGCTGCATTCTTTCGGCTAAGCGGTGCCGTTACCTCAACATCCACCAGCAACGGCTCAGAAATATCGATGCTGGCTTCAAAGCCTGCTGTTTTAGCATCGGTCAGGCGCTGGTTACGCTGATGCGCCGACAGCATGATCAGGTCAGTGTTGCCGGATGCACCGGTAGTCACTCCTTTAGAGAGAACATCCCCGGAAAGGTGATTGCGTACCACAACATACGCACCACCGATACCGGTTCCGATAAATTTGGCGTCTTTTGCTTTCACCCTGACCAGTAGCCTGGTTGGTGTCGCAAAACTGGTTGCTGTTATGAACAGCGCGAGAATTGTCAGAATTTTTTTCATTGGTTGGAAGGAGTTTGAATGGGGAAATCGCGGCTTATCCTTTCAAGTTCCACATGAATGGAATCTTTATGTTCATTCAGGCCGTCGAGAACGAAATGCGTATCATCGGGACGGCTGTAGCGCCAGGTGAGTATCTGTGGTTTTTCTTTCTTTTTACTGTTGTTCCGACTTTCACCCTCTTCTCCGCCTTTTTTGTTCTTATCCTGAAAGTGGAGCAGATGTTTAGCCGTGTCGGCTTCATAATAGAGGAATCGCCGGCCACCGCCAATACCGGCCAGTTCGTAGCGGCGGTCAACATTGCTGGGGTTCGGGGTTCCATTCGCCAGCGAGATCGGGAATGGCTTATTCACGTGATATACCATGGTACCCCATTTTTCGAAGATCACCTCCTGCCAGCGAATGCTGTCTGAAGGATTGTAGGGAAGTTCGGTACCGTTCAGTTTGAAGCTGGTCACGTTGTAGATTCCTGCAATGCCGGGGAGTGCGGGGTTGATCGGTTCTTTCAGGTAGCCTTCCTGGTAATGGACCTTGTAGCGGCCCCAGGCATATAGAACTGTAAACAGGAAGACGACAACGAACTTGGTTCCATAGAACAGGTATTTTTTCAGCGGCGTATTCAGCACAGGCGCGTATTGAAGAGCTTTCAGGTCTTCACCCTTGACAAACAGTTTCCACAGCCGGATGATATAGGGAACCAGCAATAACAGGGAAAACAGTACAAAGAAGGAACTGTACACGTGCACGCCGCCATCATAGGCCAGGTTCGCATGCGCGATATTGAACAATACACCGGCGTTGATGATTGCACCGAGGGCGGTGGTTCCGCGGAAAAACATCAGGATCCCCCCGATGACCTCAACGAACCCGAGTACGATCTCATACCAGGTGCTGATGCCGACATGTTGCCAGTAGATCTTGTAGGTGTTGTAATCTCCAAAGTCTGTAAGCAGATTTGAGAGTGGCGGGTAGGGCATCTGCATCGGGTACACTTTAAGAAATCCGAATGCGATCAGGCCTGCTGCTATCCGGTACCGGATCAATACCTGTGTCCAGTAATACAATGCATCATAATTGATGCGATCAAACCGGCGGCCCAGTAAGGTCCAGATCGAAGCACCACCCAAGGCGATGCCTGCTGCTATTGCCCAGGAAGCGTAAGCGCCAATGCCCCAGCGGCCGGACTCTGATGTGACCTGAATAAAATTCGGCCGGTATCCTGCCAGTGATGACAGGTACCAGAAAAATCCCCTGGAGTTGAAGAATTGTGTGTACCACCTTCCTTCCAGCGGGACTACAAAAAGCAGGGTGATCAGGAAGAGGATTCTCACCAGGAACTTATGGGTTTCAGTCCACTTACCGGCCTGGTGCCGCGTGATTTCCTTTTCCGGCGGTAAGGCGATGTCGATGTTTAAGATTGACATGTGTTTCGATTTAAATGGAAACAGGTTTTCTCCTGCCGGTATACAGCAGGTATTTCTTGTTGACACGGTGCAGTGTAACCGAAAATTGGTCACCCCGGGTGTTGCTGCCCTGTAGGGTGATCGTTTTTTCGTCTGGTCTTTGCAGCCTGAGATTCATTTTGTCGGCTGGGTTGGCCGGGTTGATGCCGAGAATGGAATCGCCACTGACGGTATACCGGTAAAAGTTGCGGCCACCGTTGCCGATCCATTCATAGTTTCGGTTTGTGTCGTCGCGGAAAGCAATCTGCGGACGTTCGGGAGGGGGCTGGTGCGGTTGATTGTACCGGATGCTGAAGGTGTTCCATTTCTCAAAAACCACATCCCGCCAGCGGGTATCGTCTGTGTAGGAGGGTGGTATCAATTTGCCATTCACCTGGAAGCTGTCTACCTGGTAATAGCCACTGGCACCGGCAAGTCCCGGCGTTTGGGGATAAGGCCAGTTATCGCCTGAAAACCGCGCGAAAGCGAAACCGGTCAGCAAAAGCGTGATGGCGAGGAAACTACCTTTCAGAATAGTTCGCCAGCGATAGAAGCCATAACGGGTTTCGGGCCGGAAGCGATCTGCAACAATGGCGGATCCTGTAACGAGCACGGCATAAAAACGGGGAAAATCATATATCAGCAGAAACAGGGCTACCAGCAAAAGGTAGCTGCTGTAAACCTGGCTGCCCAGATCATAAGCGAAATTGACCAGCACGATATTGCCCAGCAGGAAAGCGATCAACAGGGCGCCGATTGCGGCGGTGCGGCGGAATAACAACAGTATTGCACCGAAGAGTTCAAAAGCGCCCAGGGTCTGGCGATAACCGGCTGAAGAAACAGCGGTGGAATGGTAATAGATCTTCCAGGGAAGGAAGTCACCATAGGCAGTATGCAGGTCGCTGATGGAAGGTGCAGGCAACTGAAAAGGCAGTAGCAGCACCAGTCCCGAACCGATGAAGGCCCAGGCCAGCCGGTATCGCAATACCACTCTGGTGAAGTAAAACAGCTGGTCGTAATTCAATGCTTTTCCGGACGACCGATTGGTCCAGATGGCAGCACCGGCAATGGCGAGCACTGCGGCGATCAGCCATCCGGAAAAAAGACCAAAAGTATTGGCAAACGGTCCTGCATAACCGATTTCATAAAGCTGCTGTAGCCTGTCGGCATTCAGCGTAAACAGGCTTTTGTAAAAGCCCGGATCCCAGGGAATACTCAGTAACAGGAGAAAGAGGAAACCCGTGCGGAATGCAAAGGTTTCCTTCGATCCCCATGTGTGTGTAACGGGGTATGCTGTTGAAGGATTAGACATGGGAGAATCGATTTGGTTTAATAGCCGGGGTTTTGTGGCAGATTCGGATCGACCAGTACTTCGCTATAGGGAATGGGCAACAGCAGTTTGTTGGGGTCACTGATGCCCAGCACTGTCTGTGCCCGACCTGTACGCAGGAGATCGTACCAGCGGTGGTTTTCCAGGGCAAATTCAACCTGGTTCTCATTTTCGATCGCCAGCAGGAGGTCGTCGCGGTTGGCGGCGGTCGTTGCTTCCAGTCCTGCACGGCGGCGAATGGCATTCAGATCGAATGCGGCATCTTCCAGCTTATCCTGCTGCGCACGGGCTTCTGCACGGATCAGGTACATTTCCCCTACCCGGATGAGGTAGGCTGGGTCAGTCCCCCCGCTGGAAACGATCCTGTAATACAAATTGCCCCACCAGGTATCCAGACTATTGATGGATACCACCTGCAGGAGGGAATTGCGGTTTCCGCCAACAGCGGGATCATTCAGCAACCCGATGGCTTTGGTGGTTGGTTTGATCCAGCCCACACCGCCTTTGGTGGTGGGCAACCATTGTGACGCCTGGTTGTTGGTGGACGTGGTGCTGTAGTAGAGTTCAAAGATCGATTCCTTTGTAGCCAACGCATTGTTGGCAAAGAAGGCATTGTAAGGACTCAGCAACTGGTAGTTCTGGATGTCGCCGATCAGTTTGCTGGCATAGGCTTCTGCTTCAGCCCATTGCTGCTGGTAAAGGTGGTACCTGGCCCTTAAAGCCCAGACGGTTTGTTTGCTGGCGCGGATCCGGTTTACCTTTTCCGGCAACAGGCCTTCTGCAGTAACCAGGTCTTTCAGCACCTGGGCGTAAGTCTCCTGCAAAGTTGCCCGCGGGGTCGACTCCCTGCTTCCGGCAGATGCAGTAGGCTCCAACACAAGCTGAACACCTCCCCAGGTCCGCGCAAGGTCAAAATAGGCGAGTGCGCGGATGAAATAGGCTTCACCCAACAAGCCATTTTTAACCGAGTCGGTAAAGGTTCCGGTGGTTGCCAATACGGGCACTTTGGCGATCACGTTGTTGGCACGGTTAATCGTGTTGTAGATAGCCGACCAGGACGTGGCCAGTACGCCGAGATCAGATTTTACATCATGATTGGTCAGTTGCTTATTGACTGTTTGGGAACCTGTGTACTCAATATTATCACCGCTGAAAAATCCGATGGTTTGGAAGGAATATCCATAGTAGCCGTTTGAGGCGAGTTGGTTGTAAATGCCACGCACTGCTGTTTTAGCCGATGCTTCATCTACAATGGTAACATCATCTGAAATGTTCTCTTTTGGCTGCACATCCAGGAATTTCTTGCACGAACCCAGCAGCAACACGGCAGAAAACATCAGGCTGATTGAAATATATTGTCGTTTCATCTTTTCGTTTTTTGTGGTTAAAGCGTCACATTGAATCCGAACTGGAATCCCATGGGCTGCGGGGGTGTACCAAATGAACCAATACCCTGCGCTGTCGGATCGGAAGTGACATTGGATTCAGGATCGCCGGTGTATTTAGACCAGAGTTTGAGGTTTGTGCCCAGGGCAAAAATGCGTACGTTGGTCAACCTCAGGTTGCGGAGCACGGACGGCGGAAGGTTATAGGCGAGTGACAGTTGTTTCAGGCGCAGGAAAGAAGCATCTTCCAGGTAGCGGCTGTTCTGATCGATGGTGTAATTGTTTCCAACTGATGTCAGGCGGGGAACGTCGGTGTTGATATTATCCGGTGTCCAGCGTTCGAGCACTTTCGCATTCACGCCACCGCTAAGTGGGTTGCGCTCGCGGAAATAACGGTTCAGGTTAAGCGAATAGTTGCCGTACTGGAAATTGAACTGAATGCCCAGGTCAAATCCTTTGTAGGAAAAATTGTTGTAAATGCCACCGTAGTATTTAGGATAGGCGCTATGTACGATCTTCCTGTCATCTGCTGTTACAGCGCCGTTGCCATCCTGTCCTTCAAATACCGGAGCACCGGTTTTTGGATCCACATACAACTGGTTATATAACCAGAAAGAGTTCATTTCATATCCTTCTTTCATGATCACCCAGTCGCGGGTGTATCGCGTGAGCTGCGATGGCAGCTTCTCGATCCTGTTGCGGTTACCTGAAATATTCAGGCTGGTTGTCCAGGTAAATCCTTTTGAGCGGATATTGACGCTGTTGATCGTGAGTTCATATCCTTTGTTGCTGATCTCGCCGATATTGGCCCAGTAGCTGCTGAATCCGCTGCTGGAAGGCAGGGGTTGTTGCAACAGCAGGTCGGACGTATATTTTTTATAGAGATCGAGGGTAACATTCAACCGGCTGTTGAAAAGCGCGAGGTCAAATCCAACGTTGGTTTGTGCTGTCTTCTCCCAACGCAGGTCGTCATTCCCCAGCTGGTAGGGTCCGATACCTGCAAGTGGTGTACCGACTATGTCTGCATAACTGCCGCTTCCTGTCCATAATCCCTGAGCAGCGAAATTGTTGATGCCGCTCTGGTTTCCTGTGATACCCCATGACCCGCGTACTTTCAGGTCACTGATCCAGCTAACATCACGAAGAAAGCCTTCTTCCTTGAGCCGCCATCCAGCACTGAATGCCGGGAAATAGCCCCAGCGGCTGTTGGCACCGAACTTGGAAGAGGCATCCGTACGAAGTGTTGCCTCTGCATAGTACTTGTTGAGAAAGTTATAACTCGCCCTTCCGAAAAAGGACACGAGGGTGGATCTAGTCCAGCCCTGGCTGGAATTGCGAACGGAAGCAGAAGAAATGAGTTGATAATTGTCATTGGCAAATCCCTGACCATCTGCAGAAGTAAGTGCGATAGTGTTGCTTTGGATCGTGTTTCCGGCCAGGAAGATCAGGTTATGCAGCCCGAATTTTTTCTGGTAACTCAGCAACTGTTCAGCGATCCATGTAGTATTCTGGGTGATGGCTGATGTAGCCGATCCATTGGATGCTTTACCGATACTGGTTTTTGAATTCCAGTAGGCAGATTCGTCATAGTTGTTGTGATCCAGGCTGAAGCTGCTTTTGAATTTCAGCCCCTGCGCGAGCTGGGCTTCTCCATAAATACTTCCTATATAACGAAGAGTTACGGTATTTACATTATAGTTTTCCATCAGCACATAAGTATTGTCAGCTCCTACTGAGGTACCATCATCCGCATACTTTGGGGTATATGTAGCAGCGGAATTGGCGGAATTCCAGAGGCTTACCTGAGGGCCATCGCCAGTGCGGGCCTGGTTGCGGTAAGATCGTGAAAGGCTGTTGGTCAGTCCAATGCTGATCCTGTCTGACAGTTTCTGGTCGAAATTGAATTTCAGGCTTGCGCGGTTAAAGGACAGCACCCGCACAAATGATTGCTGGTCGCTGTAACCTGCGCCGATATAATATTTGGAGTTATTGTTACCTCCCTGTACACCGATGTTGTAATCCTGTACATATCCCTTGTGGGTCAGGTCACCGATACGGTCATAGGTATTCTGTTCTTCCGGAAGGCCCAGGCCACCTTCGGACTTGGGCCGGAACGGCCTGTTCGCGTAGGTCTGGTTAAGGGATGGTTTATCGATACCGGAATTGATCCAGTACTCGTTGGCGAGTTCTGCTGTTTCCGGTCCGGATGCAAGTACGGGCAAAGTGGATTTATCTGCCTGTACCCAACCGTTTGATACATCGAAGCTGATCTTCGGTTTGCTGTTATAGCTGCCTTTCTTGGTAGTAACGATAACCACACCGTTTGCACCTCGTGATCCATAGATTGCGGTTGCTGAGGCATCTTTCAGTACTTCGATACTTTCAATATCCGCCGGATTGATGTCTGCAATGGGGGAGGTAGTGCGGCCACCCATGTTCATGGTCTGCAGACTTGTGTTGTTGAGAAACACGCCATCAACGATGTAGAGGGGGTCACTGCTGGAGTTGATGGAGGTGGTGCCGCGCACCCGCACGAACACGCCTTCTCCCGGCACGCCGGAATTGGTGATCACCTGCAATCCAGCTGCCTTTCCCTGCAGTTGTCCATCAAAGCTGGATACCGGGATCTTTTTAATATCTGCTGCACTGATCTTGGCAATAGAGCCGGTCAGATCTGCCTTTCTTTGTGTACCGTAGCCCACTACCACAGCTTCATTGAGCTGGGTAGCGCTTTCAATAAGTGAGATCTGGTTGCCATCAGCCTGAGCCTGTACTTCACTGCTGGCAAATCCAACAAAGGAAATGGTCAGTACATGTGGTGCCTGTTTGTAAGTCACTAGTTTGTACTGTCCTTTTTTGTCAGTAATTACTTCATTGGTTGAGCCTTTCAGCCTGATGCTGGCGCCTTCCAGCGGCTCTTTTGTCTTGCTGTTCACCACGGTTCCGCTGAGGATGGTGGGATTTCCCTGTTGTGCGCGCACACTAAAGGCGAACAAAAACAACAGGAGGATTAATCTGTACTTTCTCATAATCGTTTCGATTGTGGGTCAATGGGATGTAACCAGAGAAAGCATCGGTTGCCGATTGGATGTATATTTGAAATGGACAATAGGCAGCCTTCAGGTCCGAAATACCTGGATGCAATCTCAATGGCCTTGAATCTGGCCGGAACTGTTGCACCAGTTTCCGGCCTCTTTGTTTTAGATATTGCTCACGGGCCCGCGCGTCCGAATGGGGCAAACGGGTCTCCGCCGCACCTTTTCAGGTTAGTATGCATGGTTGTGTGTAATAAAATGATGATGAACCGATCTGTTATCTCGTCAGAAGCGACAACATCGGTGACATGAAAGGTCTATGATATAAAACTGGTACATTCTGTTCAGCAGCTATCAAGGAAAATCTTAACGAATAGCAAAACTATACAAAATTATTTGTCTACCAAATTTATAGAGTAGTAATTATTTAAATTCTCTAAAACTGGTATCGTCTGATGATTTGCGTGGTGTTGTCGTTATACCCGGCAGCGGGAATGATGTCATCCGGCCTGATGACTGTTTCAGCTTCCGGTGGTAGTCCCACGGAACAGTCGATCACCTGGATCTGCAACGTTTTACCATAGGGCAGGCGACATTCAATCTTCAGTGAATCGGTACCAAGACCGGCAAAGAAAATCATCCTGCTCAGGTCTGCCGGTACTGGCCGGCCATTAAGCCGAAGGTCTTCGGGGATCGATTTCGGATCAAAGATCAATCGCAGGCTGGGCGCTGCCCGACCCGAAAAAGCTGCCAACTGCAGGTGCCTGCGGCTCCCGATAACGCTGTCCTTCAGCACGACGACTTCCGGCAATGGATAATCGATCGGTAATGCCGGATTGGTGAGTTGGCCTTCTGCGGGCTGCCCCGGGTAATAGGTGGTGGGGTCATTGCTTTTTGGTGTAGCCAGTGGACCCAGGTATATTTTGTTCCACCGGTTTGTCAACGGGAAATCACTGATCCAGACAGCTTTTTTTTCATCAGCATCAAAACGGTAATAGAGGCTGGACCGAAGCGGGTGCCTGCCCGTAAACCGTGAAGAAATATGCGCCATCACGAGGCAGGTAAAGATACTCATCAATGCAATGGAAGCGAGCCATCCAGGGAGCAGATTATCCGCTGCCCGCCATAACGGCAGCATAAATCCCAGCAATAATAATCCGTAGATCCCGGTATAGGCTGTCATGGTGGAAAGGCCAAAGGTGCCTGCGTAACTGAAATACAAGAGTATGGGCAATAACAGGCAGGCAGGCATAGCTCCGAAAAACTGAAAAACTGCTTCTACCCACCCTGGCTGCCCGTCACTGTAACGGGTCCAGGGAATGATCTGGGCAAGCATTGAAAATATCAGCGGAAATAATAAAAAATAAATTGCCTCCGGCACATAAAAGTACAACACATTCACCAGGGCTAACACGACTGTATGAAATCCCATCATCAAAGAAGGCAGCGTCAGTTTCCCGCGCCCCGAAGCATAAACAAGGCCGAATACTGCGGCTCCAACTGAAAACAAGGCGATATAGTAAAGCCAAGCATTGTAAGCCTCTGCCCCATAAAAATTGCTGTTTTGCGGATAGGCATAACGGATAGCGAGTATCAGGGAAAAACTTAAGACTCCAGCAATCAGGAGCACAACCAGGTAGCGAAGAATTCCACCGGTCCATTCCAGCCAGACATTTCTTTCCCCGGCCCTTTCCCTTCTCACAAACGCGAACAAGCTAAAAATGAACAGGAGGTTAGCCACCAGGAGTATTGGCCCATTCCAGGAAGCGGGATACACCACCATATTTTTCCCAAACAAATTGAAATATGTGATTTGTGGCCCCTGTAGTTTTGCCGGGTCGTCATTTCCAAAGCTCCGCACCAGTGACAGCATATTGTCGCCGGTTTGTTGCAGTGTACGGAGATCATACCATTCATAGCGATCCACGAGGCTATGGTAGTGGCTCCTGCCTTCAGCAGTCACCATTGATAGCCCCGGAATGCCGGCATTGTTGAACACGGTAAAATCCACATCTCCCGGAGCGATCCTTTTAATTGCAGCACTTAAAGAAGTGCCGAGGGGGTGTGGAACCTGCAGGTAATGGCCGATGAGTTCCCGGTTGCCTGCACTTGATCCGATCAGCATATTTGCGCCACGTACAGCGGTACCGTCAAAATTCAGTACAATGCCCATATTCTGTTTAACGCTGTCTGTGGCAGCATTGGTAGTCAGTGCCGTTGCTCCCAGGAGTCCCAGTTCCTCCGCATCGGTAAAGAGGAATACGACATCATTGCGCAGTGTTTTACCATCGGCTTTCAGCGCACGGATGCACTCCATCATGGCCACAACTGCTGCGCCATCATCACCGGCGCCGGGAGTATTGGGCTGCGTATCATAGTGCGCTACAACATATACGGCCTTACCTTGCTGACTGCCTTTTAACCTGGCCAGGATATTCAAACTTCGTGCGCCGGAAACAATGCCACCGATTCGCCGGATCCCCACGCCCGTATCGACTCGGGTTTCCAGTTGGAATCCGTTACAGAAAGCAATGATGGAATCGCGTACCCGCGCATGTTCAGCAGTTCCGACCATATGCGGCCGGGTTGCTACACGGGGAAAATATCTGGCAGCTCGCGCGGCTGAAAAGTCTTGCAATGAACTGTTTTCAGCAACAATGGAACGAGGTGAAACGAGGAATACGGAAAGGAAACAAACCAGCATGGCGAGCACCAGGAGAAACACACTTCTCGACTGGATTATCATGGCAAAAGCTTGTACCTGAATATACAAAAATATACCTACATATCTACCCTGACGATCACCGTATGTTGTAAGGGTCCGTGTGCCCCGATTACGAGCGATTGTTCAATATCAGCAGTCTTGGAAGGGCCCGCAATGAATACACCAAAACCACCCCCGGGAATGGTTACCCGCGCGTATGCCTCATGCATGGTGGCAACTATGGACGTGGCGCTGATTCGTACCAGCAAACGGGCACAGATAAACGGAAGAATTCTGCCTTCTATGGCATTCGTATTGATCCAGACAGCGCCGTTCTCCGCAACTGCGCATAAGCCTTCCGTGAGGTAAGTGTCCAATTGTTCCAATTCCACGGGGTTGTGCGCGCGCACCTGCGGCAAGGGAGACAGCGTGCCGGTTAGCGGTGCTTCTTCCGCTTCACTATTCACCAGCAACACGTCCCCTCCGTTTTTTCGCACAGCCGCAACAAAAGCCTCAAGCAGTCCTTCGTTCACCGCAGTTCCTTCCACTGCCGGTGGAAATGCAGGTATTTCGGGCAGGGGAATGAATTCGCCCTTATTGGATTTTACCTGCTGTAAAATGGAATTGCGACTGCTCATTTCTTTCGGTTTTGTAAGTACCAGTCCCGGAAACTGTCTGCTGGCGGTTCCGGCATCTCCCGCTGTTTATACCAGGGATTAAATTTTTTCTGTTTTGCCAGAGCCGGAAACCACCGCATCATCCGTCGTCCTGCACTTCCGGCCAATCTGAAAAGTGCGGGATGCGCAAATAATTTCGCCATGGCGCTCATTCCGGCTTTTTTGGCCGGCTCTGCATACCCTTCTTTCACGACTACCTGCCGCCATTTCCAGAGTTGCTCATGGATATTGATCTTAACGGGACAAACATTGGAGCAGGAACCACAAAGTGTTGAAGCAAACGGGAGATCTGCATTCGCTTTCAGGTCATTGTTCGGATTCAGGATGGACCCGATTGGCCCTGCCACTGCAGTATGGTAACTGTGGCCGCCGCTGCGCCGGTAAACCGGACAGGTATTGAAACAGGCAGCGCAACGGATGCATTTCAGGGAGTTCCTGAAATCTGCTCTCCCCAGCTGCCTGGAACGCCCGTTGTCGACAATAACAATGTGCATCTCCTTACCCGGACCTGCTTTCTGAAAATGACTGGTGTAAGTTGTAATAGATTGCCCGGTAGCACTCCTTGCCAGCAGCCGTGTAAATACGCCCAGATCTGCCATTCTGGGGATGATCTTTTCAATGCCCATACAGGCAATATGTAACCTGGCCGAGTGAACCCCCATGTCTGCATTGCCTTCATTGGTGCACACTACCACTGCCCCGTTCTCTGCAATGGCAAAGTTCACGCCGGTAATGGCACAATCTGCTTCTATGAATTTCTTGCGCAGGTCGAGTCTTGCCGCATGTGTCAGGTATTGGGGATCCTCATTACCTGCCTCTGTATGGAGATGCTGATGAAAGGTTTCGCTGACATCTGCCTTTTTAAGGTGGATCGCCGGTAAAACAATATGACTGGGAGGTTCATTTCTCAATTGAACAATCCGTTCCCCCAGGTCTGTATCCACCACTTCATAACCGTGTTTTTTAAGGAAGGGATTGAGATGACATTCCTCCGTCAGCATGCTTTTGCTTTTCACTATATGCTGCAACTGGTTTTTCTGCAACAATTCCAGGACAACAGCATTGTGTTCTTCAGCAGTAGCTGCCCAGTGGACAGTGACCCCATTGGCGTTAGCCTGCCGTTCAAACTGCTCGAGGTATTGATCCAGGTTGGAGAGTGTGTGCGCCTTGATGTCTGAAGCCAGCTGCCTGAGCTGTTCCCATTCCGGTAATTGCCTGGCGGACAGATCTCTTTTTTGCCTGACCCACCATAGCGTCTGGTCATGCCAGTTGGTGCGGTCCTCATCCGCATTGAATTGTTCCGCCAGTTCCGCGTGTAGACTCATGATGAGGGGCTGTTTAGAATTTCTGCGATATGCTTAACCTGTACCTTGCTACCATTGCGTTTCAGGATACCTTCAAGATGCATGAGGCAGCTCATATCGACAGCCGTGATCACTTCTACGTCCTTTTCTTCATGCTCACGAATCCGGTCTTTACCCATTTTGGCACTTACTGCTTCTTCAAACACGCAGAAGGTGCCGCCGAAGCCGCAACATTCATCCGGGCGGTCAGGGTAAACCAGTTCAAGGCCATCCACCAATGACAAGAGTCTTTCGGGTTTCGAATATGCGGGAGTCATGGTTTCCGTCATCGAAGAGAGGTGTAATCCCCGCTGGCCATGACAGCTAACGTGAAGCCCCACCCGATGCCGGTATTCAGCCTCCAGGCTGGTGACCTGCAAAACATCGGTGAGAAATTCTGTCAGTTCATAGACGCTGTTCCTCAAGTGGACAGCGGCCTGTTCATTTCCGGGTTGCTGAAAATGTTCTTTTACGTGTAACGTACAGCTTCCCGATGGACAAACGATATAATCATATCCCTCAAAATTCCGGAAGAAATTGTTGTCACAGCCCTGCGAGAGATGGGAGAAACCGCTATTGGCCATTGGTTGTCCGCAGCAGGTCTGCTGCAGGGGATAATGGACTTCGCAACCCAAACGCTCCAGCAGCTCCAGGGTAGCTACAGCTACCTGGGGATAAAACTGATCTATATAGCAAGGAATGAATAACCCGACTTTCATATGCTCGAATCTGCGTTCAAATTTATTCTGCCTGGACGTGCCCGTTGTCCTGCACTTTGCTAATTACTGCTTTAAAAGTATCCAGAAAGCGGGGAATGGCTGTCCTGCATTGCACCGGGCGGGGATATATAGTCAGGGAACCTTTTTGACGATCTTTTCCTTATGCTGCACGCTTTTTTTTCCGGTTTCGACCTCCACCTGCTGGGTAGTGACAGCATAATCATTAGGTATTATGGGTTCACTGTAGTGTACTGCAAACACTTTGGTAAACCGGGCTCCGAGGTACAGGATGATTGACGAATAATAAATCCAAACCAGTAAAACGACCAGTGACCCGGCTGCACCGTAGGTACTTCCGACCCTTGTTTTGGAGATATAAAATGAGATGGCAAATTTTCCGAGTAGAAATAGCGTTGCGGTGACCAGCGCACCGGTGCGGACGTCCCTCCACCTGATCCTGGCGTCTGGCAGCACCTTAAAGATCACACCGAAAATGAGGGCGCTGGCACCAAGTGTCAGCAGCAGGTTCAGAATATAGAAAAGCGTCACCGCAAGATCAGGAAACTTTGCCTGCAGGTGCCGGCTCAGTACTTCTATCAGACCGGTTACAGCAAGTGATACCAGGAGCAGGAAACCGAGACTGACGATAATCGAGAAGGAAAGGACCCGGTTCCTGAGCAACTGAACAAAACCGCGTTGGGGTTTGGGTTTGATTCCCCAGATTCCGTTGATGGATTCCTGGATCTCAGCAAATACTGTTGTCGCCCCAATGAGCAGTGTAACGATACCGATGATCGCGGCGAGCCTGCTTTCGCCGGTTATAGCAGCGTTCCGGATAATATCCTGAAGCGTTGCTGCAGTATCCTTTCCCAGGAAATTCTGTAAAACGACAAAGACCTGACCTTCTACTGCTTCCCGACCGAGGAAAATGCCACAAAGGGAAATGACCACTACCAACAGCGGTCCCATTGAAAACACCATGTAGTATGCCAGCGCCCCGCTGAGTTTCGGGATCTTGTCTTCCGGAAATCCTTTAAAAGTTTCTTTCGCCAGCAGGGGTATATCCCTTATCGCAAATTTTTTCGTCATGGCCGACAACAACAGGTTTACAACGGGGTTTACACAAACCATACCATACCAGGAACGCCCTTATTTTGTCGCGAACGCACCAGTTAAGGTTCATGGTCGTCAAAGAACTTTAATGAACAAATTATTCTATATGAGCACACATATTTCCGCTTACATCAATTTTAACGGTAAATGCCGGGAAGCCATGACTTTTTACCAACAATCGCTCGGCGGTACACTTGAATTTCAGACTGTTGCCGAATCCCCGGTTGCCGGCCAGATGCCTCCTTCAATGAAAGATCAGATCGTTCACAGCACCCTGACCAGTGGTGACTTAAAGATTATGGCATCTGACCTGACCAGGGGGCCCTTTGCTACCGGAAACAATATCACTTTGGCTGTACATTGCAGCAGTGAAGAGGAGATCCGGCGATTTTTCAATAACCTGAGCCAGGGTGGAGAAATAGCTGATCAGCTTCAGGTGATGTTCTGGGGTGACTTGTTTGGATCTTTGGTAGACAAGTTCGGTATTCCCTGGCTGTTCAATCTTCCATTGAAAAAGTAAATGGTGTAATTTCCGGTCCTGAGAATTGCCGGATGGAAGCATTACCATTCATAACATCAAACCCCAATATCATCCAAAATCAGCACCTGCGGGGCATATTCCTGTTCAATTTTGGGAGAAGTGACTACAGTATCATGATAACCTACAATTGACGCAACAGCATGCCAAAACCAATATCCGGCCTGGAAAGTGCCTTCAGAACAGTCATTCAAACTGCGACAGCTTCCACAGACAATCCCGAACCGGGGCTGGCTACCCAGCTCTGGAATGAGGTTCAGGCTGCCTATAGCCGTCCCGCAAGAACCTACCACAACCTGCAGCACCTGGAGGACCTGTTTGGTGAGCTGCTGGCAGTCAAGGAACAAATTCAGGACTGGGATATGCTGGTACTCGCTACTGTGTACCATGATTTTGTTTACAATCCGCTGAAAAAGGATAACGAAGAAAAAAGCGCCAAGGTCGCTGTGGACAAACTGAACCTGCTTCACTGGCCAAAAGACAGGGCGATGGCGTGTTACGATTGCATACTCGCAACCAGATCGCACCAGCCGGGAAACAGCAGTGATATTAATTATTTCACTGACGCAGACCTGTCTATTCTGGGGCAGCCCTCGCCGGTATTTGCAGCCTATGCAGCCAATATCCGCCGGGAATACAAATTTTTCCCCGATCTCGCTTACGGGCCCGGCCGGAGGAGGGTACTGTCCCATTTCCTTCACATGGAGCGGATCTACAAAACCCCCCATTTCTTTGACCGGTATGAAAAGGCAGCCCGTGAAAACCTGCAGCAGGAAATGTTACAGCTCTCGCGGATCTGACCGTACCTTCGCTGCCTGGTAAGAAAACCGAAATGAAAAAACGGATCAAAAGAAGCCTGCGCATTTCCAGGTATATCCTGTATAAGGAGACGCTGGTGGATTTCCGGGAGCATGCCTGGTCATTTCTGGGGTCTTTTGTTGGGATCGGCCTGATCGCTTTTCTTCAGAGCCGGTCACTCACACAGCCGGATAATCTCTTTCTGATTGGTTCTTTCGGTGCTTCCAGCGTTCTGGTTTACGGTGCTATCCAGAGCCCGCTGGCACAGCCTAGAAATCTTATCCTCGGGCATGTTGTGTCCGCTGTTATCGGGGTTACTTTTCATAAGCTGTTGCCAGATATCATATGGCTCGCTGCCCCGCTGGCAGTCGCCTGGTCGATCGTAGCCATGCAGGTGACCAAGTCACTGCATCCTCCCGGTGGAGCGACAGCGCTGATCGCGGTGATCGGATCGGAAAAAGTGAAGGCCCTCGGTTACGCTTATGTGCTTTCACCCGTACTCTCCGGGGCCCTGATTCTCTATATCGTGGCGATGGTTTTCAACAACCTTACTCCCAACCGGCATTATCCTACGGATAAACGGTTCACCCGTTATCTGCGCAGAAAATGGCGGTTGATCCGGAAATCAACGGCCAACAGGATCTTTCCGGTTGCCGCCCAAACACAGAAAGTAGTATCCGGCAATAACGACTCTCACACTTCGGCCAGCCGGTAATCACACCCGCTTACTCTTTTTTGCGCAAAGAAGAATTGACTGTTCTATCGACAGGCGTTAGCGTTTTCAGATACCGGTAAATCGCCGTCAGGTCGCCGTCTGTCATGTTGCTGAATGGTCCCCACGGCATATGAGACTGCGGGATGCGGGCGCCCTCCCGGATTCTCGCCTTGAAAGTCTCCAGTGTCCAGTCCTGGATTACACTACCGCTTCCTGAAGTAAGATTCGGCGTGGTGATCAGGAAGGTTCCGGAATCTGTGGGTGTATCCATTTCGAATCCGCCGGCAAAAGGTTCACCGACAAATGCGCCGGTCATCAGATCACGATTGGTATGGCAGCCACGGCAGTTGGCAACACTGTTCGCCAGGTATTTGCCATAGGCTGCAGTACTGTCAGGTGTGACGGAAACAGGGATAGGTTCAGTAGGGCCAACCGGTTTCAGCAGAAATGCATTTACAAGCTTTCCCGGAACTGAAAACTTATTGTCCGGAACAATATTGGCAACAGGTTTCTGGGCGCGGAGATAAGAAAGAATAGCCACCATGTCTGAATCGCTCATGTGTTGAAAAGGCATGATGCCCAATAATGCTTCTCCCTTGAATCCTACACCATGGCGCAATGCCCTTGTTATGGCACCATCTGATACATTACCAATACCGGTCGGATCAGGGGTGAGGTTTTTGGCATAAATATCTCCCAGCGGAATTTTGAATGCAAAGCCGCCGGAAAGCGGTACTTCTTTTCCGGCAAGCACGTCTGGAAATGACGCGGGGGAAGCATGACAGTGTCCACAATGGGCAGGACCCATCACCAATTTCCGGCCTTTTTCAATAACGGCGGAATCTTTAATTGCATGGAGCTCGGGATAAGGGGCTTCAAAAACGCGGTGCTGGCGCATCGCTACGGCGATAACAATAGAAAGAAGCAGGATGCCCAGGATCAGGGCAGCCCAGCGCAGGACTTTTTTCATGTTGAGGGGTTATTAACTACAATGTCCAAATAAAAATCTGCACTGTCAACCCCCGGCAGTGATGAAGAGTGCGGCAGGAGCATCATTTCCGGTATTGAGAACCAATGCTGCATCGCTAATTTTGATTATGGCACTCAAACAAACCAACCGCAAAGCCAGGCAGAACCTGGAAACTGGCCTGGGTACGAATACCGCGCTCAATGGTGGCCGTTTTTTCCACAAAAATGGCCAACCCAATATGCATATCCGGGGCATGCGGCTGATGGAAAGACTTAACATCTACCATAGCCTGCTGACCATGCCCCAATGGAAGTTCCTGGTGGTGGTCGTTATCTTTTTTCTGTCGGTGAACCTTCTGTTTGCGGGCGTCTACATCTGGATCGGACTTGATCACCTGAGTGGAATGGTTGCCAACACCTGGAGTGAAAAATTCGGGGAAGCTTATTTTTTCAGTGCGCAGACTTTTACGACTGTGGGTTACGGCAGGATCAATCCTGTTGGCATTGCCGCGAGCTTTGTAGCCTCCCTGGAAGCCCTTACAGGTCTCATGAGTTTTGCGGTGGTGACAGGTCTCATGTATGGGCGATTTGCACGGCCGAGAGCGTTTATCCGTTTTAGTGAGAAGGCATTGTTCGCCCCTTTCCAGGGCGGACTAGCCATCATGTTCCGCATGGTACCTTTTACCAGAAACTACCTGGTTAATGTTGAAGTGAGAACAACGCTGGCGATTCAGGAACTGGAAGACGGCGTTGCCAAAAACCGGTTTTATTCCCTTCCCCTGCAATTGTCGCGCGCCAACACACTTACTGCCAACTGGACACTTGTGCACGTCATCAATGAAGAAAGTCCGCTGTATGGTTTAACCCATCAGGATCTTCTGGCATCCAAAGCGGAAATGCTCGTGTTTGTTGAAGGATTTGATGAAAGTTTTTCCAACACCGTGATCTCGAAGACATCGTATAATGCTGAAGATTTTGTTTACGGAGCAAAGTTCAGGGCAATGTATCATCCGAATGAAACCCAGACTGCAACGGTCCTTGAACTCGATCTTCTCAATGCCTATGATGAATTGCCGCTACCTGATAACTGCAGTTACCAAAAAGCGTAACAAAAAATTTTCTGGCTTCTTCTTGCATAGATGAAATATTTTTTAAACCTTTGCGCATCAAAATTTGTCAGCTATGTCCCGCATTCCATTCAATTACAAAAGTCACCTCGCGACGCGGGCAACCTATTTCTAACCGATAACATTAAGGATTCAAGATAGTAAAGGCCCCGCAGCGATTGCGGGGTTTTTTATTGCTCATTTTTCATTCAATCACCATGAACATAATTCAACGGTGGCTGCGCAACTTATTGACTGTTGCACAGCCGGCCAATCTATTCACAGACTATTACGTGGATGGCAGAAAGCTTTTCTACAGCAGGTTTGGCAGCATTCCGAACATGCATGTCATCACGCGCCTTGACGGAGAAAAAGTTTTGCGGTTTTTACTGGACAGGTGGCGCAATCACATTGTCAAAGTTTGCAGCAGGCAATATCACGACTGGGAAAAACAACAGCTATCAGCTGGTGATACCATACTTGTGTTCCGGCAGGAACTAGTAATAGACGTTGATTCAGATCGCGTTTTTATCTACTCCGCTGAATCGTCAGAAGCTTTGGTAACGGAAATGTACAAATGCATCCTGCAATACCCTGAAAGTGAAGTGTCAGGTGAATACAGGATCAACATTATCGTTAACGGGAACCATGGACTGGATCTAAGGTCTTTGCCCATTGAACCGACTGAACTTGACATCGATTTGTATTACAATGATGATTTCAAACCTGTTGATAAAACTGTCAAGGCCTGTCTCAGCGAACCGAAAGGCAAGGGCATCGTGTTACTGCACGGTCTTCCGGGCACCGGTAAAACTACTTACCTGCGCCATCTGATCGGAAGCCTCAGCAAGAAAGTATTATTCCTTTCCCCAACTATGGCAGGTGACCTTGCGCGGCCCGAACTGATGGAGTTATTACTTGATCATCCGGATTCAGTACTGGTAATAGAAGATGCGGAGAATATCCTGATGGACAGAAAAATCACTTACAGCAATACAGTCAGTAACCTGTTAAATATCAGCGACGGACTGCTTAATGATTGCCTTAACATTCAGCTCGTCTGCACCTTCAACAATTCCATCCAGTTGCTGGATCAGGCCTTTCTACGGAAAGGCCGGCTCATTGCGCAATATGCGTTTGGCAAACTTGAAACAACAAAGGCACAGCGACTGAGTGATCACCTGGGATTACACCAAAGGATCACTGCGCCGCTCACCCTTGCTGAGATCACAAATCCGGGTACAACAACAACAACACAACGGATGGAGGTGATCGGATTCAGAAGGGAAGTATCGAACAATTAAACAAAAAAAATGAAACTGAATATTTTTGGACAACAACATATTGAATCTGTTGCGTTGCACCAGATGCACCAGGCCATGAAGCTTCCGGTCAGCACGGCCGGTGCATTAATGCCGGATGCACATGCGGGGTATGGATTGCCAATTGGCGGTGTTCTTGCTGTGGAAGATGCAGTCATCCCCTTTGCTGTGGGTGTTGACATCGGATGTCGCATGCATCTTAGTCTTTTTGATATAACTCCACGAAAACTGGATAAAAGAAGCTACTTTTTCACCAATGCTCTCCTGGAAAGCACCTGTTTCGGCAGTGGTAATCAATTTGAAAAAGCAAGCAATCATGCAATAATGGAAGACCCGCTTTTCCGGGAAGTGAAATGGATTGGAGAACTTCAAAAAAAAGCATGGAAGCAGCTTGGAAGTTCGGGAAGTGGCAACCACTTTGTAGAGTGGGGCAAAGTTACCCTGCAGCACCATCCCAATCATCCTGATTTACCGGCGGGGGAATTTATCGGCCTGTTGTCACATTCCGGCTCCCGCGCACTCGGAGCCAATATTGCCAATTACTTCACCCGCCTGGCCGCAAGGAAAAGAAAGCTCAACCAGGACCTGTGTTCCCTGAGCTGGCTCTGGCTTCATGAACAGGAAGGCGCTGAATACTGGGCAGCAATGCAGCTGGCAGGAAGGTATGCGACCGCCTGCCATGAGGTGATCCATGAAAAACTTGCCCGGGAATTGGGACAGCGGCCGGTAGCCACTGTAAGCAACCACCACAATTTTGCCTGGAAGGAAACGATCGACGGCATCACCAGTGTAGTGCATAGAAAAGGGGCCACTCCTGCAGGAAAAGGAGTGGCGGGTATTATTCCCGGATCGATGACGACGCCCGGTTTTATTGTTAGCGGTAGGGGCAATTCGAGTTCATTGCAATCTGCTTCACATGGTGCAGGACGAAAAATGAGCCGATCGAAAGCGCGTGCTGCGATCTCCGCAAAAGAATTGAACCAGGCTTTGCAAAAAGCGAAAGTCACCTTGCTGGGTGGCGGTACTGACGAAGCGCCTCATGCCTATAAAGACATCCATAAAGTAATGTTACAACAACAGGAACTTGTGGAGGTCATCGGTACTTTTCAGCCTGTGATCGTCCGTATGGACAAATAAGCAGAACATTCGGGGGACGTTCCCGGTTTTCCGGTAGTCGTTCCCCGTTTTCTGCCTAAAGGTCAGACATGTAACCCCCTGATTTTATTTTTCCTTTATCCTGCTGACATAAGGCTGTCATTACCCCTTCGTTACTTTGTCAGAACAAAAAACTTATCGTTATGATCACGCCACAAGAATTTCTGATTGAACTTGAAATGGAGGCAGCAACCACCAGAAAAATGCTGGAAAAAATTCCCGATGACAAGTTTGGCTGGAAGCCTCACAAAAAAAGTATGGACATAAAAACGTTGTCAACGCACCTTGCTGATCTCGCCGGTTGGCCGGACCTTATTTTGCGGACAGAGCAGCTCGATTTCGAGAATATGGGAGACTACGAATACCCTGATCTGAACAACAGGGCAGAAGTGCTTGCCTATTTTGAAAAACAACTTGCAGTAAGTAAAGCTGCCCTCGCCAAAGCTTCGGTGGCGGATCTTGTTCCCAACTGGACTCTCCGTAGCGGTGAAACGATCTATGATGTTTCTCCCAAAGGAAAAGTAGTCCGAATGGCTTTCAGTCAGACTGTTCATCACCGGGCTCAATTGGGTGTCTTTCTTCGCCTGCTTGATATACCCATACCGGGTAGCTATGGGCCAAGTGCAGACGAAATGGAGATGGAAGCAAAGGCAGCTACAGCTGGCTAAGGCAATTTTCTTGCTTCAAACCGGGCAAGTGATGCCATCCTTGCCCGGTTCAGTACCAACTGATTATCTTTCAACAAATAGCTGTCACAGGTTTTGAGAATGTCTACAAGACTATTCTCCGTTTCTGTTTGCGGGCAGGCCATCAGTGTACCCACCACATTCGTGATAATAATGCTGTCTTTCCCTTTTAATTCATAATTTCCACCGATATCATTGCATCCCGCAAACCCCTCCATTCGCCCATCAGGTCTAAACCGGATAAAAACCTCTTTTCGGTTGGCAGCAGCCGCACCAACCGATCTGCCCATCAGTTCTGTGAGCCGCCAGTAGGTACCGGTCACCAGTATTTTTGTTGTATCCTTTTGCCGGAAGATTATAGTCGGTTCAACTCCGGGGCGCTGTGTACCGGCTGCGATAGCAACCGCTAGTGGAAGCAGCAGTAAATAGAGAAGATGCTGTTTCATAATTCAAATCTTTATTCTTGCTAGCGGGTTCAATGCAAAAAAAAAGCCTGCATGGGCAGCGGCCTTAAAAATAGAAGTACTTGCAATACACTAATTTTAAAATCAAATTTTTTTTCATGAAAAGACAGGATGCCAGCAACCATATCCGATACTATCCGCCACACCATTTTGTTTTTTATCCGGTTATATTGGCGGGTACCATATTTTCTTTTTTTGAAAGCAGCCGGCACCCAGAACAGCAAATGGAATGGTTAATACTGGGAATATTGTTTATTGTCATCGGGTGGCTTTCTTACATGACTCGTCAGCATTATGCCCTTACACTGCAGGACAGGCTGGTGCGAAATGAAATGCGCCTTCGTTATTATATTTTGACAGGAAAAGACTTTTCACCCGTGGAACATCAACTTTCTATGCGGCAGCTGGCCGCCCTCAGGTTCGCGGGAGACGAAGAATTTCCAGACCTGACAGACCGGGCCATTAAAGAAAAACTGTCTGCAGGCAGCATAAAACAAAGCATCCGGAACTGGAAACCCGATTACCTGCGTGTTTAACCATGGAATACCGGCAACTGGGCAATTCAAGCCTTCATATCAGTCGTATCGGCTTTGGTGCAATGTCACTGGACGCAAATCCTGACAACGTCGCTTACCTGATCCATCAAGCAATTGCGGGTGGAATTAACTTCTTTGATACCGCAGATATCTATCAGCACGGCATCAATGAAACCAATCTCGGAAAGGCGCTCGCTGAAAAAAGAAAAGAAGTCGTAATTGCCTCCAAAGTTGGAAATGTCTGGAAACCGGACGGTAGCGGACTCGACTGGCATCCTGAAAAATCACATATACTCAGGTCGATTGATGATAGTCTCCGAAGGCTTAAAACCGACTACATCGATCTCTACCAACTTCATGGCGGAACGATCCAGGATGATATTGACGAGACCATCGGTACATTTGAGGACCTTGTAAAAAGTGGTAAGATCAGGTACTACGGCATATCCTCTATCAGACCGAATGTAATCAGGGAATTTATCCGGCGTTCGAACATCATCAGTGTTATGATGCAATACAGCATGCTCGATCTCCGCCCAGAGGAACATTGCCTTCGGGACTTGCATCAGGCAGGGATCGGAGTGTTGGCCAGAGGAACGGTTGCAGGCGGTTTACTAGGTGGAAAACCTCCGAGGCCTTACCTTGACCACAATGTGGAAACTGTTGCCACTGTTGTGGATGCAATGCATCGGGCAACTGACAAAATTTCACTGGGATCAATGGCAATCCGTTTTGTTCTCGAAAATTCTGCCATCACAAGTGCCATTGTCGGCGTGAGAACGACCACGCAACTTCGGGAAGCATTAAATGCTGATGAAATTATTTTGTCTAAGGAAATCTACGGTCAACTGCGAAAATCATTGAACCCCAATTTCTACGCATTGCATCGCGATTGAGGATTTTTTTGGTCTTGCGAATCGCGGTTGCAACGCGGATCGTGTTTAACAAATGAATATTAGTATGTGGCCTGGAATTTGGACTTATAATTGAACAAGCTGTAAGTCAAATGGCAAATTTATCCACAGAAAAAAAAACAATGGTGCACCACATTTCCCGAAAAAAGAGAAGTGGTGCCGTGAGCAAGGGGATACCGGCAAAACCGACAGCGCCATCCCTTACGAAAATTGTTCCTATTAATCCTTTCGCGAGCTGGAACATGCCCAAACATGAATCGGGCTATATCAAGCATAAGGACAACACCTGCCTGTAACAGGCTTATTATTCATTCAGTATAGAAATCCAGGAGGCTAGCGACATAAACTTCCCGCCAGCCTTCTATTATTTCTTCATATTCTTCATCCGGTATATTGGATTGCCGGATTTCAAGGGAAGTACCCTGTTTATGAGGATGTAATTTCAGGACAACGATAGACGACTCCGGCTGATCGTCGCCGAAATACCATTCCTGCTCTATTTTTTTCCCTTTTTCAAATGCAATGTTGCGACCTACAATCGAATCCTCCCAGAGACTGAATTCAGAATCCGGTTCTTCTGACATAACAGCTTTTTCGCCTGTCCATAACTGAATAGTGGCCGGATTGGTCAATGCTGCGTACAATTCTTCCGGCGTAGCGGGTATGATAAAGTATTCTTTGTAGTCTTTCATGACACAAAAATAAAAATACCTTTGCATGTATGCCCGTGCATCCTTCCGCCTATCTTTCTCCTGATACTGTGGATTCCCTGCGCAGCCACGCCGCCGAAGCGGAACGGCTGGGCCAGCTGCACCCCGAACAATTGGAAATTATTTACCGCAAGAACTGGTTCCGGCTTTTTGTGCCAAAGATTTACGGCGGTCTGGACGCCAATCTGCCCGAGGGTCTGCGGCTTCAGGAAGTACTTGCCTGGGTGGATGGCAGTATCGGGTGGACGGTTACGTTATGCAGCGGTGCCGGGTGGTTCAGTGGATTTCTCGAAGATGCTGTGTGCCGGCAATGGTGGGCTGATCCCAGGGCTTGTATCGGCGGCAGCGGCATGCCTTCCGGGGTTGCCACGCCGGTTAAAAACGGATGGCAGCTCACAGGATACTGGCCCTATGCCAGCGGCGCCTTGCAGGCCACCGTCTTTACGTTCAACGCCAGGGTGGAAAACAATGGGATCGCGGTAAAAAATGAAAAAGGGGAAGAGCAATTGCTAACCGCCTGGGTGCCCAGGAACCAGGTTAATCTTCTTCCCACCTGGAATGCCATAGGTATGGTGGCTACTGCCAGCCATTCCTTTGCCCTTGAAAACGTATTTGTACCTGCAGAGCAATGCTTTACGATCGATCCGGCTTACGCCATAGAACCTGCGGCCGTATACAGATATCCATTTCTCCAGCTGGCTGAAACTACCATCGCAGTCAATCTTTCGGGAATGTGCCTTCGGTTCCTTGATCTCGCCGACCCCAGAAAAGACGGTGCAGATCGTAAAATGGAAGCGCTTCAGCAAATTCAGGAATGGCGAACGGCGTTGTACGCCCTGGTTGAAAAAACCTGGCATATCCTCGAAACCGGCCATGAAATTCCCCCAGACCTTCTCCGGGCAACCAGTTACGCCGCGCGAAAACTGGCAAATGGCTCGCGTGGACTGGTCAATGACCTGTTCCCTTTTTGCGGAATGGAAGCGGCAAACCGCTTCAGCGAAATCAATCGTGTATGGCGAAACGTCAATACCGCTGCCTTACACAGCATTCTTCATTGATCGGACAGCTTTTTAAGCGCACGTGAATAGTCGTATTGCAGGTCTTCATGCATCCCCTCAATGATCTTCCTGACCTTTTTGAGCTGCGCTTTATACAGATTATCGAGTGCCGTGCTTTTCTGGAATGGGATACCTGATTGTTTCAGACACCTGCACCAGGCCATTAGCAAATCAACCTCGGCGGTCTTCTCCCCGATATAACGGATATGTTTGTTGGCTTCCCGCAGTAATCGACGCAAGCTCTTTTTTGCGAGATACAAAGTGGACTGATTGATTTCTCCGAACGCCTGTTCCATTTCTGTGATCAGCGTGTTGACATAGGATTGCTGATCTCCCGACTCGAAAAGCATATAGGTGACCAGTTCCTTGTTCTCCTTTTTGAATTTAACAAGACGAAGGCAAAGAGCGCTGACTTGTGCCGATGAGAGTTCTTCCAATCCTGTCTTGATTTCCTGAACAGTTGCCGCTTTCATGTTGGCAAATCTGTAGCACTTTATGGAGATATCAGCATTTCTTTTTCAACCAGATCATTGGATAGACCAGTATATATAGGAGCCAGAGCATTACGGGATGAGGTTTAGAAAGACGGAATACATGGGCATATTTCCTGGCAAGTGCAATTTTGTCTATCAATCCCGGCTTTCCTAAATTATAAGCCTGTTCGAAAAACTCTGCCGTCTCCAGCGCAGGTTGCACTTTCCAGTTCACTACAACTGCCTCCGCGCCTGCATTCCACATGGAATGCGGCGTCCTGGAAGGTATCGCGAAATACTGTCCTTTTCCATATTCGCGGACATTGTCTCCCATTCTCACCGTCAATTTGCCTGTTAGAATCCGGAATTCTTCGGATTGAAGCGGATGATAATGTAACGGAGGCTCAGGACTGTTTCCCATTAGGGTCATCTCCATTTCCAGCATGGATCCGTTGGTTTCGGCAGCCGTACGCAAAAACACCAATTGCTGACCACTATAGCTATTCGTGAGTTTTTTCCCTTTGTATACCATACCACAAAATTCCGGGTTTATCCGACCAGCACAAGGTCAGGAGGTTGAAATGCCGGATTGTCCGCATGAGTTGTAATAAAAAGGGCCGGCAGTAGACACCACCGACCGTTTTTGAATAAACCAAACTTGCTTAAGATATGCTGCTTGAAAAGAAACACTATTGGGATTGCAGGGCGATCACATAGTCCGCCTTTGACGGATCGAGGGCCAGGTCCTGTGATTTATAACCTTGCAGGGTAAATGTCAAAACCTTGTCTTCCGGTTTGAGCTCGAGGGTAAAAGTGCCGTCAATCATGGTTCCGGTCTGATTTGATGTGCCTTTAACGACGACGCTGACACCTTCCAGCGGAAAGGACTCACTGAATGAAACAACCTTTCCGTTTACTTTACGGGTGTCAGGCGCAAATCCGGTCAGCGACAGCAAAAGCGCAGAAAATATTGTCAGGGAGGTGAGCTTTCTCATGTGGAGCATTTTAAAGTCTATCGTTTCACTAGACTAAAGTAGTTACATTTCCTTTCCCGCCCAAATAATTTTCCATCTTTCCCGGATTCCCGCTTATTGATCCTTGTTAAAAATGCCAAACGGTGATGGTATGTCGCATTGATCACCCCGCTTATTGCATCATCACCCGTTCCTTTTTATTATTTACCAGTTTTGTTGAGAAACCTGATTGTCTAAACAAAAATCAACCCATGGAAAGAAAGCTTTTCCTGAAGAACGGCCTTGCAGCACTCGGAATATTACTGGTAGCCCCCCTTGCCCACTCTTGTTCCAAAGAAGATATGGAAACTGCGGCTGAGGGAGAGCAGGGCGATTGCGCGGTAGCCCCAACAGAAACAGAAGGCCCTTTCCCCACGCATTCCCCTGCAACTTATTCCAGGAGCGACATACGGGAAGACCGTGAAGGGTACCAGCTGGATGTTACCATTACGGTTGGCAAAGTCAGCAACGGCTGCGCAGCACTGGCTGGTGCCTTTGTAGATATCTGGCACTGTGATGCCAAAGGGAACTACTCTGAATACGGGGGATCCGGAATGCAGTCAAGCGACTATACCAGTTTACATTTCCTGCGTGGCAGGCAGGTAACTGATGCCGATGGAAAGGTGACTTTTACCACCATTTTTCCGGGATGGTACAATGGTCGTGCGACACATATTCATGTACATATTTTTGACGCGTCTGGAAATTCTCTTAAGGTAACCCAGATCGCTTTCCCCGAAGGCAGTGGTACAGCCCTGTCTAAAGTAAATGGATATGCGAAAGGTATGAATGGCTACACTTATAATGCCAATGACAATATTTTCGGTGACGACAGCAGCGGTATAGAAATTGCAACTGTAACCGGAGAAACCTCCAGCGGTTTCAATTTATCTTTTCAACTGAATATACCCTGATGGCACTAGAGGTCTCCGGCAAAATATTTTTACACGATCAGCATGGACTAACGCAATCGGCAACTCACCGGCAACTTAAGGTATTTAATGGCGGTTCCTTTCAGGTGTCGTTCCGCAAACCATTTGGTCCGCTCACGCGGCTGGATGAGGAAACACTTGCCGGACAAACGATCCGGCATTTCGACGTCACTGCGGGAACTGCCACCTTGCTGTTGCCGGTAGCCGGTCCATTGATTTGGCGGGTAGGGAGTGAAGGAATTTCACAACTACTGATCAGCGGCAACCTTCTGTTTCTGCAGCATTCCGAAGATTCTGTTTTGGAAATCAAAAATCCATACAGCGAGGTGGAAACGCTGATCAATTTTATTCATATCAGCTTTCAAATCAACCTAAAACCGGAAATGCCTTCACTGGAATCATCCATTATTCCCTTCGTGTTGGAAGCAGGTAAACCGATGACACTAATCCAGCTGGCTGATACAGGCTGCCGTTTTGGGATTGGAAAACTGGCCGGCAAACAGTCGGAGGATTACTTTATGACCAACCGGGAGCATGCTGTAATGATCTATTCCCTGCAGGGGGCCTTTGATATTGAAGGCCGCCTGCTGCACCCTTCAGATGCCCTGATGCTCTGGGATCTGCCTTCCGCCGACATAGAAGCGTTAAGCAACAATGCGATCTGTTTTACTTTGGAATTTCCCTATAAACATGACACATAACGACGTCTCACCAATGACACAAAAAAGCCACTCTTTTCGGGAGTGGCTTTGAATTTTCAATAGCTATATCGTTTAGGAACCACAGCTGATGCAACCATCCTGCATGGTGCATACAGGTCCCTGGTAATCCGCATCGGTACCGGCTTCTGCAGCAGTACCCGCAGCTGAAGTATTCGCACTGGTAATGGTTCCGGTGGTGGCTGTGATAGTTTCCGCAGCCTGCTTTTCCACCGTGAACTGTACAGCCTGGGTGGCAGCCTGCGTACGCAGATAGTACATTCCGGTCTTAAGCCCTTTCTTCCAGCCATAGAAATGCATGGAAGTAAGTTTTGCCGCTGTAGGGCTGCTTACGAAAAGGTTCAGAGACTGAGACTGGCAAATATATGCGCCACGGTCAGCTGCCATATCTATGATGGTCCTTTGTTTGATTTCCCAAACAGTCTTATACAATTCGCGGACGTCCTCAGGAATTGACGTTATATGCTGGATGCTGCCATTAGCTGCAATGATCCTGTTCTTCATGTCGTTGTTCCAGAGGCCAAGTGCAACCAGGTCTTTGAGCAGATGCTTATTCACAATCACATATTCACCGCTCAGTACGCGGCGGGTATAGATGTTCGAAGTGTATGGCTCAAAACATTCGTTGTTGCCAAGGATTTGTGAAGTTGAGGCAGTTGGCATAGGCGCTACCAGCAGGGAGTTGCGGGTGCCATGCTCCATTACTTCTTTCCGCAGGCTGTCCCAGTCGTGACGACCGGAAGGCTGCACATTCCAAAGATCGAACTGGAAGAGCCCCATTGAAAGTGGTGAACCGGCGAATGTCTCATAATGACCGTCTTTCTTTGCCAGATCACAGCTTGCCGTCATGGCTGCAAAATAGATCGTTTCAAAAATATTCTGGTTCAGCAATGATGCAAGTTCACTTTCAAAAGGCAGGCGCATCAGGATAAAGGTATCAGCGAGTCCCTGAACGCCAAGGCCGATAGGACGGTGACGCATGTTGGAACGCTTCGCCTCTTCAACAGGATAATAGTTGATATCGATCACCTTGTTCAGGTTCAAAGTTACCTGGTAGGTAACGTCATACAACTGCTGGAAATCAAACTGACCATCCCTTACAAAACGGGGAAGTGCAAGCGAAGCAAGGTTGCAGACTGCCACCTCATCCGGTGAAGTATATTCGATGATCTCCGTGCAAAGATTGGAACTCTTGATGGTGCCCAGGTTCTGCTGATTGCTTTTGCTGTTGGCCGCATCTTTATACAGGAGGTAAGGAGTGCCTGTTTCGATCTGTGCATCAAGGATAGCAAACCACAGATCCTGTGCCTTGATCGTTTTGCGTCCCCTGCCTTCCTGCTCATACTGCTCATACAGGTTTTCAAAGGCTGCGCCGAAACAATCTGCAAGGCCCGGTGCTTCATTAGGGCAGAATAAAGTCCATTCTTCATTGGCTTCAACACGCTTCATGAACAGGTCAGGGATCCACATGGCGTAGAAAAGATCTCTTGCCCTTAGCTCTTCCTTACCATGGTTCTTACGGAGGTCCAGGAAGGCGAATACATCAGCATGCCATGGTTCCAGGTATACAGCAAATGCGCCCTTACGTTTTCCGCCCCCCTGATCAACATAACGCGCTGTGTCGTTGAATACCCGCAGCATGGGAATAATACCATTGCTGGTACCATTGGTGCCGCCGATATAGCTTCCTGTTGCGCGGATATTATGAATAGAAAGACCGATTCCACCGGCGCTCTGGGATATCTTGGCAGTTTGTTTCAGTGTATCATAGATCCCATCAATGCTGTCTTCCTTCATTGTCAGCAAAAAGCAGGAGCTAAGCTGTGGTTTGGGAGTGCCGGCATTGAACAATGTTGGCGTTGCATGCGTGAACCAGCGTTCACTCATCAGGTTATACGTCTTGATCGCCTGCTCCAGATCATCTTTGTGTATGCCGATCGCAACCCGCATATACATATGTTGCGGACGCTCTACCACAACACCATCAATTTTCAGCAGGTAGGAACGCTCAAGCGTTTTAAAACCAAAATAGTCGAAACCGAAGTCACGGTCATAAATAATGGTGCTGTCCAGCAATTCAGCATTGGCCTCAATCACTTCCATAACCTCATCTGCCAAAAGGGGCATCAGCTTACCGGTGATGGAGTCGGTATATTGGTGCAGTTTCCGCATGGTATGCGAAAATGACTTCTCCGTATTTTTATGCAGGTTGCTCACTGCGATACGTGATGCCAGCAAAGCATAATCAGGATGCGTTGTTGTCAGCGCAGCAGCTGTTTCCGCCGCCAGGTTATCCAGTTCGGTGGTTGTTACACCGTCATAGATTCCCTCGATAGTTTTCTTTGCTATTTCCAGAACATCAACCAGTGGGCTGAGGCCGTAAGATAGTTTCTGAATCCTTGCAGTGATCTTGTCGAATTTAACGGACTCTTTCCGGCCGTTTCTTTTGATTACAAACATGCTGGATGGATTTTATTGTTTATGTAGTTAGTAGTTTAATTTTAAATCGTCAGTGCCGCAGCACGGTGTTTTGCCGGATAGTGGATGGTGCCTGTTAACATAGGCACTGGAAAAGGATACCGGATAGCTGAAATAGGAGGTGGATCGTCTGACCGGACCGCAGCTCACACTGTTTCCGGTTTAATCAATTGCCCATAAGGCCACTCATGATACATCTGTTCACCGCTGAATTGCGGCGAAACACAGGATAATCCTGTAATCAGAAATCTTCGTCCAGGGAGAAATTCTGCTGCGCGCTGCCAGCCATTACACCCGCCTTCTGGTAATCTCCCACACGCTTTTCGAAGAAATTCGTTTTGCCCTGCAGGGAGATCATCTCCATGAAATCAAACGGGTTGGTTGCATTGAACATCTTCTCATACCCGAGTTCACTCAGCCAACGATCTGCAACGAACTCAATGTATTGTTGCATGAGCTTGGCGTTCATGCCGATCAGGTCTACCGGTAAGGCTTCTGAAATGAACTCCTTCTCAATGGTCACTGCATCGCCGATGATCGCATAAACAGCTTCCTGGGTAAGCTTCTGAGAAAGCATGGAATACAACAGGCAGGCGAATTCACAGTGCAGGCCTTCATCACGGCTGATCAGTTCATTACTGAAAGTAAGTCCGGGCATAAGTCCCCGCTTTTTCAACCAGAATATGGAACAGAAGCTGCCACTGAAGAAAATGCCTTCCACCGCCGCAAACGCGACCAGTCTTTCCGCAAAATTGCCATTCTCGATCCACCGCAATGCCCACTCTGCCTTTCTCTTCACAGCAGGAACAGTATCAATGGCATGGAAAAGCTTGTCTTTCTGCACCGGATCCTTTACATATGTATCGATCAGCAATGCATAGGTCTCAGAGTGGATATTCTCCATCATGATCTGAAAGCCATAAAAGCAACGGGCTTCCGGAAGCTGTACTTCGCTCATGAAGTTAACCGCCAGGTTCTCATTGACGATACCGTCGCTGGCGGCAAAAAATGCCAGTACATGCGAAATGAAGTGCCGCTCTCCGTCGTTCAGGTTCGCCCAGTCGCCAAGATCAGCAGAAAGGTCGATTTCCTCTGCCGTCCAGAAGCTGGCTTCATGCTTTTTATACATCTCCCAAACACGGGGATAGTTAATTGGAAGGATTACAAAGCGATCCTTGTTCTCACGGAGCAACAACTCGTTTTCTGTCTGCATAACTGGTAAAATTGACTGGTCAGCGAACGGTACAACAGAAGACGATTCCTTGCCGTATCAGGAGCTAATACAGCGTCATCTTTTGCATGTACCTTATTCGGGAAGGTTCCAAACAAATATGTTTCGGCAGGTATCTGGCTTCCGCTAGGCGGATCACAGTTGCCCGTCAGCCCACGAATTACACGTGGTTCCCTTTTAAGCAATACCGGAAGTATTGCACCTTCACATATTATTTAAGACCTGGAACGAAAGTATTGGGAATTGAAAAAGTATCCCTTTTTACATTTCCACAGGTGTGGATAGATAATCCCCCCTGGTTATTGGAACAATCGAAGTATTGACCGGCTCTGCATTTCAGTGTCTGCCAGGTCGATCATCCGGTTCAATTTCCTCAATTCCGCCAGGCTGAACATCAATCTTAACCCCTCACAGGGCGATGGTAGTAGAATATTTTTTAATAAGATATCCTCATTTACCGGCTGTCCGGCTTCAATTTCCCTCAACCACCCGGCAAAAGAGGGAAAATCGATCTCCTGCAGGGTCAATACGACGTTGCCAAACGCTATCTGCAGATGGCTGCAGTCTCTACAACGCAATACGTAACCCAGGTCGGCATCATGAAACAATGGTTCAAACGCACACATTTGCGGCAGTATTTACAGATTTATACCGTTGTTATCCCCTCAGGATGCTGATGCAGGTTAATTACCTGATCCTAAAGGTTTATGTTATTACAAACTTATTCGTGGATGGGTCCCCGTAGTTTACGAGAAGCGTAAATCGACTTTCGAAATATGGAAAATGCGGCTTATTGATTTGATAACACAGGGTTCACGCTGAAGTTACAGGCCAAAGGCAGATTTGCTACCCCGTTATGGCGTACATGCCCAACACTTCCGATATATCAGCAGGCGGCACCAGCAGGTCTGTCGTCTGGCTTGCGGCAGTTGCGTGCTTCAGCACCTACTTCTGTATGTATGGTTTCCGCAAAGCAATCAGTGCCGGCACATGGGATCACCTCCAGGCTTTCGGAATCTCGTTTAAATCAGCGTTGGTAATTGCCCAGGTGCTTGGCTATATGACATCCAAGTTCTTAGGAATACGCTTCATTGCAAATTTGAATCCCAACAGGCGGGCAATGAATATTCTTTTGTTGATCCTGTCTGCACACCTTTGCCTCTTGCTCATGGCGCTAGTACCACTACCCTGGAATACCCTGTTCCTCTTTGGCAATGGCTTATGCCTGGGACTCATCTGGGGGCTCGTGTTCAGTTATATTGAAGGACGGCGGTACACTGATATGGTGGCATTGGTGCTCAGCATCAATTTCATCTTCAGCTCCGGCGCTGTTAAATCAGTTGGATTACTTGCCATGAAAAATCTCGGCATCTCCGAAATGATGATGCCTTTTGTGACGGGCTGTTTTTTTCTGCCGTTACTATTTATTTCTGTGTACTTGCTGTCCCGTATCCCGGCTGCCACTCCTGAAGAGATACAGCAGCGTGGCGAACGACCGGCCCTGGACGGCAGGAATCGAATGGCAATTTTGCAAACCTTTCTTCCCGGTCTGTTTGCTGTGATCGTAATGAATTTGCTTTTAACCATTCTGCGGGATGTAAAAGACAATTTTGCGGTGGAGATCGTCCGGCAGGTCCGCCCGGATGCTTCTGCGCTGCTCTTCACCAGGATGGAAACCGTTGCTGCCATCGCGGTCTTCTTTGCGCTACTCACGCTCGCGGGGATCGGCAATCACTTCAAAAGCCTGCAAAGGCAACACCTCGCCATTGCCCTGGGATTCCTTACTATCCTTCTCGTTGCATTCTTCCTGCATGAGCGTATCGGCGATCCGATCGCCTTGATGATTACTTACACGGTCGGATTATACATCAGCTACAATTGCATTCAGTGCCTTTTCCTTGAACGATTTATTGCCGCATACAAGGTCAAGGGCAACATCGGTTTCTTCTTTTACCTGATGGACTCAATCGGCTATCTCGGCAGCTGTATACTTATTCTTTATAAAGAATTGTTCAATCCACAACTAAACTGGTTCCCATATTTCGTCGGCCTCAGCCTGATATTTGGCGGGGTAGGGTTAATTTCGGTATTGGGAAGCTGGCGTTATTTTTCACACAAAAAACTGCATCATGCGCTCTGAACATTTCGATTGCATTATCGTAGGTGCGGGTGCATTGGGCGCCTTCCATGCTTATCACGCCTGCAGGAAAGGGTTGAATGTGCTGTTGCTGGAAAAGGACGAAAAGCCTATGGAAGCAACTGTCCGCAATTTTGGACAAGTAGTGCCTTCAGGCATGGGCGTGGGAAAATGGCAGGACTACGGCCGCCGTAGCCTGGAAATATATAAGGACATCCAGTCGAAATTTGATATTTCTGTGCGCCATAACGGAACAATATACCTTGCATCCGACAGTACAGAAATGACCCTGCTGGAAGAATTGTCGGCGATCAACAGAATACAGCGATATTCTTCCCAGTTGCTTGACAAGGAAACCTGCCTTGAAAAATATCCGGGACTTCGGGCGTCCTATTGTGTGGGCGGGCTTTTCTTTCCGGATGAGATAACGGTGGAACCACATAAGATGATCCACCGGCTGATCGCCTGTATGCAGGAACAAATGGCTTTGAAATACAAACCGTTGACGCTGGTCAGGTCCGTACAGAACAAAGGAGATCACTGTAGTGTAGAAACCGGCACCGGCAATGTTTATACTGCCGGTAACGTAATCATCTGCAATGGCCGTGATTTCAGTGCGCTATTTCCCGAGCGTTTTTATAACAGTGATATAGAAGTCTCCAAGCTGCAAATGATGTGTACCGCGCCGATGCCGGAAATCAGCCTGAAAGGATCCATTCTCAGCGGTCTGAGCATCCGCCGCTACGAAAGTTTCCGGGAATGCCCCTCTTTCAAAAAACTCGACGCTGCCGCGATCACTGAACCCTGTGGCAAATGGGGTATTCACATCCTGTTCAAACAGACGCTGGACGGAAGCATTATCATTGGCGATTCCCATGAATACGCCGATGCCGCGCATGCCGGTCAGCTTGGGTACGACAATAAACAGGTGATCAATGATATTATCCTGGAAGAAGCACAACGGATCTTCCGCCTGCCGCATTGGAACATTACCCGGCAATGGAATGGCTATTATGCCCAGAGAAAAAGTCATGACTTGTTTATGGAGGAAATAGAAAAGGAGATCTGGGTGGTGACCGCCATTGGCGGAAAAGGCATGACCGCCAGCGCAGGATTGGCAGAAGCAAACATCCATAAAATATTTGACTGATGAAACCAATGCAGGAACTGAAACTGGTGGTCTGCGACATGGCAGGAACCACTGTAACCGACAACCATGAGGTGGAAATGTGCTTTTCGATCAGCGCCCGAAAAAGCGGACTTGACATAACCGACGATGAGATCCTTTCGGTACAGGGTTGGTCAAAGCGACATGTATTTGAAACCTTCTGGGAACGGCAAATCGGTGGACGAACAGATGAATGGAATCACCAGGTTGATGCATCCTATGCTTTGTTTCGTAACATCCTCGAAGAGCATTACCTGCACCACCCCATCACGCCAACCGAAGGCTGCCTTGATCTGTTCAGCTTCCTCCATGAAAAAGGTGTTACCATCGCGCTGACAACCGGATTTTACAGGAAAGTCGTTGATATCATCCTGGGGAAACTCGGCTGGATGCGGGATGGCATTGTTGATATTTCCATCGCAAGCGATGAAGTGGCCAAAGGAAGACCTGAACCGGACATGATCCGTAAAGCAATGGACATTGCCGGTATCAAAGACCGTAAGGCAGTGATCAATATTGGTGACACCCCGTCGGATATACAGTCAGGTAAAAATGCCGGTGTCTTATATTCCTGCTGTGTAACCAATGGTACCCATTCAGCGGAACAACTTGACCCGTTTTCAGCAGATCTGACCTTCGGCTCCATGGCAGCATTCCGCCAATATCTCGAAAAACACCTCAGGGAATCCACACCAATTGTATTATAGTCAACAGCAACCGTCCACAAAAACAGAACGGGCTTTCAAATGAAAGCCCGTTTTTGTATTGTCGGTTGAATCTTATCCTGCCTGACTAAGCTTCCGCCCTGTTTTTCAGGTACTGATACAATTTCTGTTCCAGCAGCTTAAGTTGATCAACAGGCTGATGCTGCTCCTTGGCCGCTTCGTCCCATCGGCGCATCCTGATATACCACTCGAACAGGTCATCCGCCTCAAACGTCGCAGCTTCGGCAGCTGTCATTACACCACCCTGCAGGGTGAGTGTTTGTTTGCTGGCTTCGGATAACTGATTGTAATAAAGCGGATCAGCAAAAGTCAGGTAGCGTTTGGCTGTAACATGTGACGCGATCAGTTTGCACATGCGTTCTCCTGCCCCGCGCCGCTGAAGCCAGTCCGCGCCCAGTTGCTCATGGTCGGTTACGCCATAGTGCTTCCCGTCAGTACCTGTCATCACTGTTTCCTCTGACGGCAGCAAGTGTCCGATATCATGCAGGAAGGCCGCAAGGACGATTTCGTCCTCACAGCCTTCTTCCATAGCCAGTATTGCCGCCTGGTACATGTGTTCCAGCTGCGATACCTTTTCACCGGCATATTCCTTTGCACCCTGCAATTCAAACAGGGTAAATATTTCCCGGGTTACAGCTTCTGGTGTTTGCATAGGATGTATTATTTGATCAGCCACATGCTTGCATTTATATCATCGCTTCCGCCATACTGGTCAGACACCGCTTTGGCGTTATTTTCGGTGTTATTGTCCCGCTCACTTACCGGATACTGAAAACGCTTGGGAATCACACCACTATTGCCAGTTCCGACACCGGTAGAAAATTCAGGAATTCCTGTCCGGCGCCAGTTGAAATAGGCCTCCCATCCGGACCCCTGGAAAAATGCCAGGTATTTCTGCATCAGGATCTGTTTCAATCCGACAGGTGAATTTCCTTTGTATTTAACAGTAGGCTGCTGATAGTAAACCCCTTCAAAATCAAAGGGAATGGAATAGTTCATGCCATCATAGTTCTTCGAGACTGTACCAGGAGCATCAACCGGCACGCCATAAAACCGGAGTGAAGCTTTGATTCCTTTCTTATAGTACTCTTCTGCGTCTCCGTTTATCCATCCCCGATTGATCGCTTCTGCAATGTTAAAGCATTGTTCCGCAAAACCAATAAGAATGCCCGGCTCAGCTGAATAAGAACTGTAGTAACGCCCGCGGCTGCGAACGGAATAGGCTGCGTTGTCAACATCAGACATCTTGCTTGACATATTGGCCAGGTCTTCACCACTGGGTGCACCTACATATGCTGTAATATCTGAAGGTGTTTTGTGATTGGTTCTCAACTGGTAAGTGGCTGGTTCTGCCGTTATATACGTCCGGGGGTCCTTTAACATTACCAGGTTGTCTAGGTAGGTGGCAGACATATTATACCGGGTTGCATCGAATCCCAGATTGTCCGGATTGGACGGATACTTGTTGAAGGAGCTATAGATATACTGCAGATCATCGTCGCTGCTTTCGAAAATCGGGTAGCCTGATTTGTCCGAAACGATATTCGCCAGTTGGGATTTCAGGTTCAGGTCGCCATCGTCAATTTTCTTGCTAAGGGCGATGATTACCCGAAGCCGGAAGGAGTTCACTGCCTTCTGCCACTGACGCAAATCATTATCATAATAAATGTCTCCATCCAGCGATTTATCTCCAGTGGTGAGCAATTGTGTCAGTTCATTATTGGCATCGTCCAGCCAAGTCAATATCTGTTGAAAAATGGACTTTTGTGTATCATATGCCGGATGCACGTTGTCTTTTCCTTTTAGCGCTTCCGTGAGCGGAAGATCGCCTACCAGACTTGTCATGCGATAGAAAAAGAAAGCGCGTTGGAATTTACCAATTGCAGCATAAGGATTTATCGCAGGTAATCCCCTTTTAGCAGCTTCCTCTTCCATTTTCTGTACATTCTCCAAAGTCAGGTAATTTAGTGATGCACCTGTCCAGTCATATCGCTGATCACCGTAATAGTTATAATTACAACAGTCAAACTGATTCCAGCGGCTGATCAGACTCCAGGGCTCGTCATTATTCATGTCGCTGGCAATGCCTCTGAATATCAGCGCGGAATTCACACTTTCCGCGCCATTCGGATTCTGTTCATATTCTTCCATTTTCTTGTTGCACCCACTGAAAACTGCCAGCACTGCAATGGTGATCGGAAGTATGGTGGTTATCCTTTTCATGTTGTTATACTTGAACGGTTAAAAAGTAAGGTTAATATTTACGCCATACCTTTTGGTAGTTGGTGTTTGAAGCGAAGAACTCATAGTGGAGTTGGCATACTGATCGATGTCAACGTCCTTATATTTGGAAAAGTAGAGGAGATTGCGGCCCACCAGTGTGATAGACGCCTGCTTGATAAAGCTTTTAACTAATACCTGCTGAGGAATGCTGTAACCTATCGTTACTTCACGAAGTTTGCTAAATGTCTTTTCAATAATATTTGCTTCATTGGTATTGTAGAAGAAACTGATATAGTCCTGCAGATAGGTTTTTATGGTGTTCGGCGCATATTGCAGGTCTTTGTAGTTGGTCACTTTACCATCCACATCATATTCAATTGCTGCTCCGTTGCTCACAACAACACCCTCGCCCATCCACGATTTCACACCAAGATAGTCCTGGTAACGCGCTTCTCCCATCTTTCCTTCTACGGTATTGATATGGCGGCCACCACGGTAAGTCTGCTGCTGGATGTAATTGACCATATGACCTCCTACCCGACCATCGAACTGAAAGCCCAGGCTGATTCCTCTATATGAAAAGTTGTTGATCATAGACCAAACCCAATCAGGGTTACCATTACCTAAATACTGTGCAACTGGAGAGCGCAAAGGGCGACCACCGGCATCATTTATTATCTGTCCATCGGGTGTTCTTACAAACGCAGATCCATACAGTTTGTCAACCCGGTCACCTGCTCTGAAATAGGTCTTGTAAACATCAACATCTGGAAAGAAACTGGTGAACTTTTCTGTGAAGGTTGACCAGTTTGCCATGATGTTCCAGTTTAATCCTTTTGCACTACGAAGTGGCACACCAGTAGCTGTTACTTCCCAACCGGTTTTTTTTGTCTTAACTCCATTTGCCAGCTCACTAGTGAATCCGGTTGCTTCCGAACGCGGCAACAGGTAAATGCCAGGGCCATCGTTGTTAACAAAGTGAGTTACATCAAAACCAAGACGGTTTTGCAGAAACCTCACATCAACACCTATTTCCAGTGCTTTGCTCGTAAAAGGCTGAATGTTTGGGTTGTTAATTGTGGGGGTATAATATGCACCAGCTTTATTATCATATACAATCGGCGTACTGTAAATCGAAGAGTTTTGATATGATGGACCCTCGTAAGAGGAATAATACTGCATGCCATAACCAACAGGATACGACGCGCCCGGAGTAGCTCCGATGGTTGCGCTGGTCAGTCCTCCTTTTACGTTGGCATATGATCCACGGAATTTCAGGAAAGAAATAAAATCAGGAAGTTCGAGATAGTCACTCACTACGGTGCTGAGTGCGGCCGAGGGGTAGAAGTAGGTGTTGTTTCCCTGTGGCAGTGTTGAGAGTTTATCTACGCGGCCCGTCAGAGAAAGGTTGGCATACTTGCTGAACCCAATGTCTACATAGCCATAGCCACTCAACACAAGCATGTCTGAACGGAAATTACTGGCTTTGATAGGATTTCTGCTATTAGTGAACGTATACAACTCCGGCACATTGAGGTAATCGGTACTAACGTAGCTGCTGCTGTATTTGAACGAACGGGCGTTTCCACCCACCGATGCACGCAGGCTTATGTCCCCAACCAGCTTGTTCTTGTTATAGGTTGCGAGGAAGTCGGTATTATTTTCGAAAAGCGCTCTTCTGTCTTCCCTGTAGTCACCCAGACCTTCTTCCCGTCCATAAGGGTGAGCACTAAAGGGCATTTTCTCCGTGCGCAGCAGGTCATATGTGGTAACCTGTGTACGCAAATGGAAATCGATATTGTTGTTAAGCTTGTAGGTCAGCTTCAGGTTTCCGTTCACATCATTCTTATAATGTCCGCGTAACCATTCATAACTCATGAAATAAGGATTGTGGTAACGCTGATACTCCGCATAGATTGATTGAACGCCTTCCTTACCTGGCTGCCAGTAATTCCGCATGTCGTCAACGTTCCAGTCCGCCCCTGCCCAGATCGTGATATTATAAATCATACTATTCGGACCATAGGTAACATCCGGAATATTAGGCGTATACTGCCGATTGTAGTTGATATAAGATTCCAGTCGGAGCTTGTCACTAAAATTATACCCGGCTGAAAAATTGAAGTTTGTAATATTCAGTTGAGTATTGGGGACGATACCCTTCTGGTAACTGTGAGCAATACCGAAACGCAGATCAGACTTGTCAGACTTGGAAGAAATGGCAATACTGTTTGTAGACAACAACCCTGTCTGCAGGAAGCGCTCGAGGTTATCTTTGCCACGGGCGACCCATGGTGTGGGGATACGTTCGCCGGTCTGAGGATCAATCGGAGAATCGTATTGGGGTATCAGCTGACCTTCAAACTTAGGTCCCCAAACATCATAGTCTGCGTCATTGGTGCCACCACCCTTTCCATCAACAAAAGCATATTTACCGTGATCACCGGGGCCATACATATCCTGGGTCCTGGGAATTGCATTGAATCCTTTTTCGAACATTGTACTGCTGTTAAACTCAATGGAAAACCCGCGCCTGTCTTTTGAACCTCTTTTCGTGGTGATCATGATCGCGCCATTCTGCCCGCGATAACCGTACAGCGCAGAAGCTGTCGCCCCCTTGAGTACGGTATAGGATTCAATATCATCAGGTGAAATATTCCAGGTATCCGAGTTGATCGGAACACCATCAACAACATACAGGGTGATTCCCGTACCGCGCAACAGTACATTCGGGTTGCCCAGCAGTTCGGGTGATGCGCCAACGGTAAGTCCAGAAACCTTCCCCACCAAACCATTGATGGCATTAGGCTCCCGGGCTTTCACCAGGTCTTCCCCTTTTACTTCCTGGGTTGCATATCCAACTTTTTTCTTGTCTTTCTTTACTCCCAGTGCTGTCACCACCACTTCATTCAGTGCGTTGGCTGCCTGATTGACGGCAATGGTTATGCGTCCATCATCTCCCACAGTTACTTCCTGCGTGGTAATGCCAACGCCCGATATCACCAGCACATCACCGGCTTTTGCGGCCAGCTGGAAGCTGCCGTCAACACCGGACGCTGTGCCTTTCTTACCGCCCTTTATGGTAACGGTAATACCGGAAACCGGTGCCTGATCTTTCTGTGATACTATTTTACCGGATAACGTTTGCTGTGCCTGCATAAGAAGCGGAAAGCAGAGCAATAAGAGTAACCACAAGTGCCTGAGGCACCTGTTTGTAATCTTTCTCATAAAGAGTTGCTTTGATGTTGATTTGCGGCAAAAGTATCCGGGCTAAATGACGCGAGTGTTAAACACACTTTAACAAAATGTGAACGGAATTCTACATTCGGCTGTAGTTAACCGTTACCGGCAAATCACTTCTGCCTGCTGAGGTGCATCTCTTTAAATAGTATATCGTTGGTAGATTTTTCCGAATTTTACCTCGCAGATATGGCAATATGAAATTTTTGTTTCCCATTTCCCGGCTGGCCGCACCTGCGGTGATCTCCTGCATGCTCCTGCTGTTCCTGGCCGGTTGTCATCCCCAATCACCCCAGGGCAATCCGCGCATATCTATCGAAACTCCCGATGGAAAAATCATTATTGAACTGTTCGCAGATAAAGCCCCTAAAACTGTAGCTGCCTTTCTTGCATTGGTAGACGCCGGCAGGTACGAAAACACTTCCTTTTACCGCGCCCTTACTGTAACCAACCAGCCTTCGAATGCCCCAAAGGCTGAGCTACTTCAGGGCGGACTATGGAACCGCAGAAAAAAAAGACCAACGCTGCCCGCTATCCCCCATGAATCCACAGCGACTACCGGCATTCATCATGAAACGGGTACAATTTCCCTGGCCCGAAATGAACCTGGAACCGGAACTTCTGAATTTTTTATCTGTCTTACCACCCAACCGGGACTGGACTTTGGCGGCGTGAACAATTCTGACGGGCAGGGTTACGCTGCGTTTGGAAAAGTAGTGGAGGGAATGGAGGTGGTGTACAAGATCTACCAGAAACCGGAAGAGGATCAATATCTTGATCCTCCTGTTCCGATTTTTAATATCAGCCGTAATTAACCTGCTGTTCAGATAAATTTGATGCCCTCGCTTTCCAGGCGTTTATATTTCTTTTTATCAAACACATAGTAAAAAGCGCCTTTCTTCGACGAAGCTTTTTCCTTTTCGTCAAGCCGCTGTAAAACGCCGAGGGACAATATCTTCCGGGTAAAGTTGCGCTTGTCGAAATTCGTTTCATAAACGGCTTCATACAGGGCCTGCAACTGCTGCAAGGTAAACTTATGTGGCAGCAACTCAAACCCAATCGGGTGATTGGATACCTTTTGCTGCAACCGCTCCTTAGCCAGCCGGATCATCTGGCGATGATCAAAGATCAGCGCGGGCAGCTTCCGCAGGTCTACCCATTTGGCATTATGCTGTTCCAGCTTTTCGCCATCGGAATCATCAATTTTGATCAATGCGAAATATGCCAGGGAAATAACCCTTCCACCCGGATCGCGATCGACCTCACCGAAGCAATGCAATTGCTCCATGTAGATCTGGTCCAGTCCGGTCAGGTTCAGCAGGATCCTGCCAGCTGCCTGATCAATGCTTTCGTCCTGGGCGGCAAAACCGCCCATCAGTGACCACTTCCCCTTTTCAGGTTCAAAGCCCCGCTTGATCAGCAGGGCTTTTAAACTATTTCCATCGAAACCGAAAATGATGCAATCTACTGCCAGCAAAAAGCGATCATAGTTTTTGTATTCGATTCTAGACATCGCAGTCGTATAACTTCTAAATTACCAGAATTTCACATAAAGTGCCATGAGAATGAGCAATGTAACCACTATTTGCACAAGGGTCGTTGGCTTCACTTTAAACATGCCCGGCTCATGATCAAATGCTTTCGGATTAATTTTCGGACCAGTCAGGCTCATCGCTACCATCACCGGCACGGTGAAGAAGAACGCAAAGCCCATACAGATCAGGAATGGAATCTGGTAAGCTTTCGCATCACTGTTGTAGTAAGCGGTATACAGCCAGGTTTCGTTTCCGAAAAGCAAGGGCGCAAATTCGTTGAAAAATACGGACAATGCAAATCCGAGCAGGATTCCCACGACAGCAGCGGCTCCAGTAGTGCGTTTCCAGAACATACCAAGGATAAATACGGCAAATACACCCGGACTGATGTAGCCGGTATATTTCTGGATAAAGGTAAATCCGCCTGCACTGCCTATCCCCAGAAGATCATTCCAGGTAAAAAGGATGGCAATAATCATCGCAAACAACACGACCATCCGGCCGGTCCAAACCATTTTGGCTTCATCGGCCTCCTTATTCATGTATTTTTTATAGATATCCAGCGTGAAGATCGTGGAGATACTATTGGCCTTGCCTGCCAGTGAAGCCACAATGGCTGCTGTCAGTGCTGCTACGGAAAGGCCTTTCAAACCTGAAGGCAGGAAGCCAAGTACTGCTGAATAGGCGCCGTCCATGCCGCCCACCAGCTGGGGCAGGTGACCATTCTTGTACAGCACATAAGCCGCAATACCGGGAAGCATTACGATTACGGGCATCATGAGCTTCAGCATACCCGCAAACAAAATACCGGTACGGGCGGTCTGCAGATCAGCCCCCAGCGCCCGCTGGGTAATGTACTGGTTACAACCCCAGTAGTTCAGGTTCACTATCCATTGTCCCGCGATATACATTAATATTCCGGGGAGAATCAGGTATTTATTGACATCCTCCTGCGACGAGGCCGCAGTCGGCTTGTCCAGGATCATATGAAAATGCTCCGGCGCATCTTTGAGCAGCACTTTGAAACCAGCGATCGCATCAGCTCCCACACCAAATTTTTCGCCAACGATGGATAGCGCCATATAAGTAGTGGCCAATCCGCCGATGATCAGCACCGCAACCTGGATTACATCCGTATAACCAATAACCTTCATACCACCCAATGTGATCAGGATGGCCGCAATTGCCAGGGCAATCATGACTGTGTGGAGATATTCACCACCCAGCAATCCATTGATGGCAATGGCACCCAGGTAAAGAATTGAGGTAAGGTTCACAAATACATAGAGGAACAACCAGAAGATCGCCATGATCAGCGCCACGGTTTCATTATACCGCATCTTCAGGAACTGTGGCATCGTATAAATCTTGTTCTTCAGGTAGATCGGAATGAACCAGACCGCAATGATGATCAGGGCAATGGCTGCCAGCCACTCATAAGCGGCAACAGCAATACCCACAAAAAATCCATTACCACTCATGCCAATAAACTGCTCGGCAGAAATATTGGAAGCGATCAGGGAGGCGCCAATGGCCCACCAGGTGAGTGAACCTTCCGCGAGGAAGAAGTCTTTGGTATCGGTAACCGCTTTTTTCTTGCGGGTGTAAATCCAGTATCCGTATGAGCCTACTACTATCAGATAGATGAGGAAAACGGCAACGTCTGCAATCGAAAGATACTTGTTCATGTTGGCCAGTAAAGAGTTTTAGCTTAAGAATTAAGATGGTAATATACGTCACTCCACCGCAATTCGTTCTTGAATTGATAGAGATTTGTCTCTTTTCCTATCAAAACATATTCAATCTGTAGCATGTCTGCAAAGTCCTCCAGATGCTCCTGGGTCAGGTTCTGACTATAACAGGTATGATGTGCTCCACCGGCCAGTATCCACGCGCCGCAGCCGGTTTGCATATCGGGATGAGGCTTCCAGAGTACCCTTGCCACGGGCAATTTGGGAAGATCATGCTGCGGTTCAACTGCATCTACTGTATTTACCAGCAACCGAAATCGGTTACCCATGTCGATCACAGAGGCATTCAACGCGGCACCCGCAGCCACATTAAACACCAGACGTACTGGGTCTTCCTTGCCACCAATTCCCAGGGGGTGAATCTCACACCTTGGTTTTCCGTTTGCAATAGACGGGCAGATTTCCAACATGTGCGAACCCAACACCATTTTATTGGAAGGGTCAAAATGATAGGTGTAGTCCTCCATAAAAGAGTTACCACCGGGAAGGCCGGTTGCCATCACTTTCATCGCCCGTACCAAGGCAGAAGTCTTCCAGTCACCCTCTCCGCCGAAACCATAGCCCGCCGCCATCAGGCGCTGGGTGGCAATTCCCGGTAATTGCTTCATGCCGTGCAGGTCTTCAAATGTATCTGTGAATCCGCTGTATCCGCCGGCTTCCAGGAAAGTCTTCATACCCAGTTCGATACGGGCAGCGTCGGCAAGAGACTGCCGCTGCACACCCCCTTTCAGGAGGCCTTCAGTCAGCGTATACGCGTCGCCGTAAACTTCCATCTGCTGCTCCACTTCAGTGTCGGACACCTGGCTGATCACCTTCACCAGGTCACCGATACCATGGGTGTCAACGCTGTAACCGAACTTGATTGCCGCCTCTACCTTATCACCCTCAGTAACCGCAACCTGGCGCATGTTGTCACCAAAGCGAACAAATTTTGCCGTCTTCCAGTCGTTATAGGCTGCTGCCGCCCTCGCCCAAACATCAATGCGGGTCAGCACTTCAGGGTCCTGCCAGTGACCCACTACCACTTTACGGCGTAACCGCATCCTGCTCATGATAAATCCAAATTCACGATCTCCATGTGCACTCTGGTTCAGGTTCATAAAGTCCATATCAATCTGTGCCCAGGGAATATCACGGTTAAATTGAGTGTGCAGGTGAAGCAGCGGCTTCTGCAGGATCTTCAGGCCACTGATCCACATCTTCGCCGGGGAGAAAGTATGCATCCAGGCAATGATGCCGATACAATTCCTGCTCTGATTCACTTCCTGGCAGAGGCTGAAGATCTCATCCGGAGTTTTAACCACCGGCTTGTATACCACATTAACAGAAACACCGGGTGCTGCCTGAAGGGCATTTGCGATCTCCCGTGAGTGCGCCGCTACCTGTTTCAACGTCTCTTCTCCGTACAAATGCTGACTGCCGGTTACAAACCAGACCTCAGCCTGCTGAAATGCTTTCATATGCTTGTTTTATAATTTTAAGCCTGTCCGTAATAGGAGTCCGGGCCGTGTTTGCGTTCGAAATGTTTGCGGATAAGGGATTCTTTCATGCGAAGTGCCTCGGGGTTGATCTGCTCCGTCAGCAGTGCCATTTTGGCAACTGTCTCAAGAACGGCACTATGATAAACGGCCTTTGCTGCTGTTTTCCCCCAGGTAAAAGGTGCATGATTGCCCACAAGGATCATTTCCACTTCGCGGGGATCCAGCTGGCGGGTTTTAAAACACCGCAAGATCTGGAAACCGGTTTCATATTCATAATCACCGCGAATCTTCTCGTCTTCCATCGGTGGCGCACAGGGAACATCCACGGTAAGGTGATCCGCATGTGTAGTTCCAAACAGGGGAATATCCCTGCCGGATTGTGCCCAGGCAGTTGCATAAACGGAATGCGTGTGGGAGATACCACCCACATGTTCCCAATGCTTGTACAAAACTGCATGGGTCAGGGTATCTGATGAAGGACGCAGATTTCCATCCACCAATTTGCCATCAAAGTCGACCACTACCATATCTTCCGGACGAAGATTGGCATAGGGAACGCCGCTGGGCTTAATAGCGAATACACCGGCCTGCCGGTCTGCAGCGCTGACATTTCCAAAAGTAAAAAGCACCAGCCCGAGTTCAGGCAGCTGCATGTTCGCGGCATAAGCTTCCTCGCGGATCAAAGCATAAGTCATGGTCAGTTTGTTTTGGTCTGATGGCTGGAAATATATTTGCCCAGGTGATGATAGCGCTGATAACGCTTCGCATAATAGGCACTTTCAGCAGGGCGGGGTTCATAGATCATGTCAAAGCCTTGCCCCATTTTATCCATTGCCGCTTCAACATTTGGATAAATGCCGGCTGCCGTGGCGGCAAACATGGCGGCTCCTGCTGCACAGGTCTGTTCCGACCGGTGAATCCGCAATGGCATCTGCATGACGTCAGCCATCATTTGCATGATGTAGGGAGATTTCCTGGCAACGCCGCCAAGACCAATCAATCCCTTTACAGGAACTCCTTCATCCCGGAAACGATCCACAATTGCCCGGGCACCGAAACAGGTTGCCTCAGCAATCGCACGGAAAATTCTGGGCGCATCCGTTCCCAGGCTCAAACCGGTGATTGCGGCTTTCAGCTCCTGGTCGGCATCTGGCGTCCGCCGGCCGTTCAGCCAGTCCAGCGCGAGCTCATCCTGCGCAGTCAACGACAACGCCGCTGCTTTTTCAGAAATATCCACGATAAACCGATCGTTCATTTCTTTTTCCAACGCTGCTGCCAGTACACTGTCAATCTGGGCGGATTGTCGTAACAATTGTCCGGTATAACCCGTGATGGTCTTGCGGAACCACGCGTACGCATCTCCGAAAGCGGATTGTCCGGCTTCCATCCCCATCATCCCTGGAATAACGGAACCGGGTACCTGGCCGCAAATACCGCGCACCAGCAGATCCTGTACTTCTGTTACCGGCGCTACGAGCATGTCGCAGGTGGAAGTCCCCATCACTTTACTGAGGTGATAGGGTTCAATTTGTCCACCCACCGCACCCATATGCGCATCAAATGCGCCGATTCCTACCACAACAGATTCATCCAGCCCGAGCCGCGCTGCCCATTCGGCAGAAAGTCTTCCTGCAGCCTGGTCTGCAGCGTAAGTCTGCTCAAATGCGCGATCCCGGTAGCCATCCAGCAGGGGGTCGAGATCGGTAAAGAAGGAATTGGGCGGCATCCCGCCATACGCAGCCGACCAAAGTGCTTTATGACCCGCACTGCAAACTCCCCGGCGCATGGTATCTGCCGACTGGCCACCAGTCAGCAGGAATGGAACCCAGTCACAGTGTTCCACCCAGGAATAACAGGCTGCACGTATGGCAGAATCCTCCCGCAACACATGCAGCAACTTGGCCCAATACCACTCTGAAGAATAGATACCACCTACATATTGCAGGTAATTAATATCGTAACGGGTTGCATGGGCATTGATTTCAGCCGCTTCTTTCAGGGAAGTATGATCCTTCCAGAGCACAAACATGGCGTTCGGATTCTGCTCAAACTCAGGCAAAAGGGCCAACGGCACACCATGACGGTCTACCGCCACAGGCGAACTTCCAGTGGTGTCCACTGAAATAGCTTTTACCCCGGCAGCAACGGATGCACCCGCCTGCCGTAAACAGGATTTTACTGTTGTTTCGAGTCCTTCTATATAATCCAGGGGGTGCTGCCGGAAACGACTGGCAGCAGGGTCACAATACAAGCCGTCCCTCCAGCGGGGATATTCAAATACGGCAGCAGCAATCTCGGTTCCATCGGCAGTGTCCACAATCACAGAACGCACAGAATCAGTTCCGTAATCCACGCCGATTACAAATGTATTTGGCATAAAAAGAGTATGACAGGCAAATTCGAACCCAATATAATCACTATTCGGAACAATAAGTGTAATTTCGACATTTAAATTTAAGACAGACCCTGACTGCGTTTGACCCCGATTACCGCCTCAACCCAAGAGGCTGGTATAGTCGCTGGTAAACAGTAAAATATTTTTATATGCCGAGAACTCGTCCGGCTCGTGCAGGGTGGTCAGCACAATGGCTTTCATCCCTGCATTCGCTGCTGCCTCCACCCCTTTCGGTGCATCTTCAAATACCACACAATCCTCCGGCTGCAATCCCAGCCTTGTTGCACACTCCAGGTAAGTTTCGGGATCCGGCTTGCTGATCTTCACATCATCAGCACTTACAACGGTATCAAAATAATGCCGCAGGTGCAGATTGTTCAGCACGAAATCGATATTGAAGGGAATGGCGGCGGAACCAATGGCCATCTTAATGCCCTGCTGTCTTGCTTCTTCCAGCAGTTGGGGCAACCCGTCTATCAATTTCAGTTCAGGCAGGTATGCTTCCTGGTAACGTCGCTCTTTTTCCATGGAAATGCGATCCATTTCTTCTGCCGAGAACCTGCCTTTGCCGAACACCCTTTCCAGTAATTCAGCATTCTTGCCATACATCTGGCGTTTCACGCCTTCATAGTCCAGCCCCGCTTTCAGGTCATCATTCAGTATTCCAGTCCAGGCTTTCACATGAAATCCCATGTCATCGATCATCGTTCCATTCAGGTCAAACAGGAGTCCTTTGAAACGCGATAAAACAGCTGTCATATTTGTCATTTAGCCATCCTGCCTACCCTGTACACCGTAACGGTATGATATTTTTCACCCGGCTGCAGGATGGTAGTGGGAAAATCCTTTTTATTGGGCGAGTCCGGGAAATGCTGTGTTTCCAGGCAAAGCGCCGTATGCAAATTAACCGGTGTTCCGGTATGATTGGTAAACTTGCCATCTAAGAAATTGCCGGCATAAAACTGGATGCCCGGCTCGGTGGTCTGTACTTCCAGCAAACGGCCGCTTACACTGTCTGTAAGGATTGCCACAGTTTCCAGGTTCTTCCCTTTCCGGTCAATCACCCAGTTGTGGTCATATCCGCCCGGCACCTGATCCATCCGGCTGCCTACAGTAGCAGCCTGTGAGAAATCAAAAGGTGTTCCCGCCACCTTCCGGATCTCGCCAGTGGGGATCAATCCACTGTCTACAGGGGTATAGGAGCTGGATTTAAGCTGCAGGCGATGGTCCAGAATGGTGCTCCTGGTATCACCGGTCAGGTTGAAGTAACTGTGATTGGTCAGGTTGACGGGGGTTGCCTTGTCGGTTGTGGCATCGTAGGTAATCCTGAGATCGTCATTATCGCCCAATGCATAGGTGACCTTTACCTGTAGGTTTCCGGGGTAACCCTCTTCACCATCCTTGCTCGTATATTCCAGAATGAGCGTCGGTACAGAATCCTGCACATCCGCTGCTTTCCAGATTTGTTTGTCAAATCCTTTCAGGCCGCCATGGAGATGGTTCTTTCCGTTATTGGCAGCCAGTTTGTATTCTTTTCCATCAAGCGAAAATGCCGCATTCCCGATCCTGTTACCATAACGACCAATGATGGCGCCGAAATAAGGTGGTTGCTGCAGGTATTGGGTGATGGTATCAAAACCCACCACGATGCTGCTCACAGAATCATTTTTGTCTTTTGTACGGAAAGCAGTAATAATGCCGCCATAAGTGGTAATACTGACAGCTGTTCCGTTGCTATTGGTCAGCGTGTACAATTCAACAGGTTGGCCTTCAACTGCGCCAAACGGCGTCTTGATGATGCCGGTATGCGGCTTTTGTGTCTCAGTGCCGGGCGATTGGCAGGCAGCAAGCCCCAGCGCCAGGGAAGTTGCGGTCATGAATAATGTTTTCACGTTTTGGTGTTTTTTATTAATGGTTTACAAGCGTATCACGGTAAGTGGCAGGGTATGCGGATGACAGTAAAGGAATAAGGCGGCAGTGATACTTTCAACTGTTTGCCTGAAACCGATCTGCTGGTAGTAACCGGTAATATTGATGGCTTTTCGCCCGGCGCGTTGAACACCGTCAGGTCATTATGCTGCAACCTTGTTTCACTGATGGTTTTACCTTTGCGGCGAATCCCGTTCAGCTGAATGTTCTTTTCTGCCGCAACGCCTTTCACATTGGCAATCTTCACAATGAGCATCCCGGCAGGCCGGTCAAGTACGGCCGAAGCGTAAAGACTGTCCTGCCCGGTCAGCGGAACATTCATCGCAGTCAGCGATACAACTTCAGTCCCCTTATTCAGGCTGTACAGTTGCTGCACATAATAATTTGGTGTCAGCCATACATTCAGGTTGTCTACCCAGATCAGGTCAGGCGCCCATTGCCAACCATCAATATGCGAAAATAAGGGTGCATAGGATGCCATCTGTACAACAGCAGCATTCCTTTCCAGGCCGGTCATGAATGCCGCTTCCGCCAGGGCGCTACGCCAGTTGTTCCGGTCACTGCCGGTCAGGCCTTCTACATGTGCTGCAAATTCTCCGGCAAAAACCTTACTCCCTGTACGTTCGTATTTGTCATACCGGTCTGCATTTTTTAGGAACCATTCCGGTTTGGCGTAATAATGTTCATCGATCAGGTCAGCCTTCATCGACCGGAAGGCACTGTCCAGGTACCGGAAACCGGGGCCACCGGAAAAAGGACCCGTGCTGCTGACCAGCTCTATTTCAGGATATTTTGCCTTGATCCGTTGCTGGAAAATGGTAAACCGCTCAACATACTGCGGCCCCCAGTTTTCATTTCCGATGCCGATCTTCCTGAGTTGAAAAGGAGCGGGATGCCCCATTTTCGCACGAAGCTGACCCCAGTGCGTGGTACTGTCTCCGTTGGCAAATTCGATCAGGTCGAGGGCGTCACTGAGGTAGGGGTCAAGGTCATCAAGGGGAACAAGCTCAGCTGTATTGAACTGACAGGCCATTCCGCAGCTGAGAATGGGCAGTGGCGAGGCTCCGATGTCTTCCGCCATCAGAAAATATTCATAAAACCCGAGACCGAATGTCTGGTAATAATCAGGAGCCGGACGATGTGCAAATTCATTATTCCACCGGTTGATGCTCACTTCCCGGTCGTCAACAGAACCAACCGTTTTTTTCCACTGGTATCGTGTTTCCAATTCATGCCCTTCCACGATACAACCACCCGGAAACCTGACAAACCCAGGTTTGAGATCAGCCAGTGCCTGTACCATATCTGCTCTTAAGCCCCCCTTCCGGCCCTTCCAGGTATCCTGTGGAAAAAGGGAGATCTGATCGAGATCAATTGTTCCGCTGCCGGTAATGGTCAACCGAAGTTTGCCCTTCTTCGCCCCACCACTTGTACCAAAACTGACGCTTCCCTTCTGCCACCCGCCTGCATTGCTTTGCGGTCGCCAGTTTGCCTTCCCGATCACTTTGCTGCTGTCATCCAGTAACTCGAGTGTGAGTGCAAGCCCGGCTGTCACTTGCCGGTAAAGCAGGGAAAAATCGTATTGCCGTCCTTCCCGGATACCCATCCCCCGAAACCCTTCATTGGTCAGTTCAAGGCCTCCGGTCGCCAGGTCATTCGCTTCGATCCTGATATAACGGGGATTGGTTGGACGCTGGGTGCGCTCATTGAGCACTCTGACCATACCGTCGCTGATTTGTTTGCCAGACAACTCCCAACCCATAAATGGGTCGGAAAACTCAAAAGAGCGATTCTTGACCAACTCTGCATACAGGCCTCCGTCTGCACCCAGATTGATGTCTTCAAAGAAAATGCCCCACATGGTCGGCTGAACAGAGGCTACAGTTTTGGCGCCTTCAATTACCCATGAAGTTTCCTGCGCCTGTAATCCGGTCACAGGCAGCAGGCTGGCGCCAACCCATCCAAGGGTACGCCAGAAAGACCCAGATTTATATTTCACCAGAATGATTGTTGTGTACGAAGAATAGAATTAACCACAAACTTCCGCCCCTGAATTTATTGCAGTGAAAGGACAACCACTGAGGCAGGTGGAAGTTTCACTTCAAGCTGGTCACCTTTCAGCTGAGCTCCGTTAAAGACGACAGGCCTGATTTTATCCGGTGTGTCAAATCCGTTATAATCCTGCAGATTCGCAGAAGTCAGTATACGGCCACTTACCTGCTTCAGCGACATGCCTTCCAGTTTAATACTGATCAGTTGTGTTTTCTTCGGATCAACATTGGTCAGTGACACAGCAACTTTTCCCGCTGCATTTTTAGATGCTGATACGGATACTGCTGGTACGGTGTCTTTGCCAAGAATATAGTCGGGAGATTTCAGCGTAATAGGGATAAGGGTAGCATCCTGGTGAACATTGTACATTTCCATCACATGGTAGGTGGGTGTCAGTACCATCTTTGCACCATTTGTCAGGATCACAGCCTGCAATACATTGATGGCCTGCGCTAGGTTTGCCATTCTTACACGGTCAGCGTGATTATTGAAAATATTCAGTGTAAGTCCGGCCAGCACCGCATCGCGGATAGTATTCTGCTGAAACAGGAAGCCTGGATTGGTACCGGGCTCCACGTCATACCATCCACCCCATTCATCCACCACGAGGGCAACTCTTTTTTTCGGATCGTACTTGTCCATAATTGCCGAATGCTTCGTTACCAGTTCTTCCATTTTCCACGCCTGGCGCATGGTAGCGGCATATTGTACTTCTGTAAACCCGGTGGCAGACCCCTTCTTGTCCCAGTCGATCACCGAGTAGTGGTGAAGCGCTACGCCTTCCAGCATATGGTTCGGAATATCACGCATCAGCACTTCCGTCCAGTGAAGATCACCTGAGTTTGCGCCCGAAGCGATCCTGAAGAGCCTGCTTTTTTTGGAGTAGTTGTTCATGAACGTGGCATACTTGCGGTATTCGTTGGCATAATATTCCGCCGTCATATTACCGCCGCATCCCCAGGCTTCATTGCCAACACCCCAATATTGTACATCCCAGGCCTGCTTGCGCCCGTTTTCTTCGCGCCATTTACTCATCGGGCTGGTGCCATCAAAATTCACGTACTGAACCCAGTCAGACAGTTCCTGAACAGAGCCGCTGCCCACATTTCCTGCGAGATAGGGCGAAGCCCCGATACGCTCACACAGATTCAGGAAATCATGGGTACCAAAGCTGTTGTCTTCCGTAACGCCGCCCCACCAGGTGTTGACAATAGTTGGCCGTTTTTTGCGATCCCCAACGCCGTCTTTCCAGTGATAAGTATCTGCAAAGCAGCCTCCGGGCCAGCGCAACTGCGGAACTTTCAATTTCTTCAGCGCCTCGACCACATCGTTACGCAGGCCTTCCGTATTGGGAATCCTGCTGGTATCACCCACAAAAAAACCACCGTAGATACAGGTACCCAGGTGCTCCGCAAAATGTCCGTAAATGTTTTTGTTGATGGTTATCTGGGCATCTTTGAAATGCAGGGTACCAGTGGCATCCTGTGCTGCAACGCCTTTTCCGGCCATCACCGCTGCCAGAAAGGCGACAGCAGTACGGATTGGTTTTTTAAATGGCAACATAGACTCGTTAAGTTTTATTAATTGTACAATTTACACTTTTAACCAAAACAGCCAAGAAGTTTTGATGCTTATCTTTATACGATCATGTCACCGATCGCCCTTTCCGAGCTAAGCCTGCTGCTCCAGGAAACCATCAGGAGAAGGTTTTCCGCAACCCGGTACTGGGTAATCGCTGAGATCAGCAATCACAGCTACTATCCCCAGAAAGGCTTTCATTATTTTGAGCTGGTAGAAAAATCAGGCACCCAGCTGATCGCAAAGATCGCAGCAGTTGCATGGACTGCTGGGGCGGGAAGGATCAGGGTATTTGAACAACTCACCCGGCAGTCTTTCCGCAATGGAATTGGCGTATGTGTGGAAGTTACCGTCGATTTCCACCCGGTTTATGGCCTTAAATTAACGCTGACAGACATCGATGCTGCCCACACGCTGGGCCGGTTGGAACTTGCCCGTCAGGCGGTTTTCGCGGCCCTGCTGAACGATTCGCCTGATATGGTCTGGAAGGATGGAGACTTGCTGGCGAGTTTTAACCAGCAATTGGACCTGCCGATTGTAGTGCAGCGCATCGCCCTTGTCGGCTCCCTTCAAAGTGCCGGTTATGCTGACTTTCTTCACAGTCTCACCGAAAACCCTTTTGGTTTCCGGTTCAAAGTAGATCCTTTTCCAGTATTGGTGCAGGGAGAAGAAAATGCTGCAGCTTTTGCCGGCGTTATGGCTACTGTGGCTGAACAAGCGCTCAGATCGAAAGTGGATTATGATGCGGTGGTGATTGTCAGGGGTGGTGGTGCCGATACCGACCTGTTGCTCTTTGATCAACTTCCTGCTGCATTGGCTATCGCCTCTTGTCCTTTTCCGGTAATTACAGGCATTGGCCACCTGAAAAACGAATCAATCGCCGACCTCGTTGCTCATACAGCACTCAAAACACCCACCCAGGTGGCGGAATTCCTGGTCCAGCGCAACCGTGAATTTGAAACCAGTCTTGTAGCGTTGCAGTCCGCCATAGCAACATCTGTCCGCCAAAACCTGCTGAGCCGGAAACACACACTGGAGCGCCTGGGTGCTTCCATTGCAGCCCGTCCCGGTTTACTGTTGCTAAATAAAAAACACAACCTGCAACATATCGCCAGGGAAATCCTTGCAGCGCCTGTTTCATTTTTACAACGCCGGCAGCAGGCTATTAATGAAATCCGCCGCCTTTGCCATATTGCCTCCCCCGAGCGCACGCTGGAACGCGGCTTTGCCTGGCTGGAGCAAGATGGGAAAATTATTACCAGTGCTGATGGCCTTACCAACGGCGATAACTTTGATGTACGGCTGAAAGACGCCCTGCTAAAAACCACCTTAATCCAGAAAACAGCTTACCATGGAAAATGAAATGACTTACGAAGCAGCTTTTGAAGAGCTGAAGGGAATTGCTGCTGCAATCGAACACGATACGATCAGCGTGGATGAACTGACACAAAAATTGAAGCGCGCCGCAGTTCTACTGGAGATCTGTCAGGCGCGCCTCAGGTTTACCGAATCGGAAGTGAACAAAATAACTGGTCAGGTTCCGTCGGCTTATTCTTGAAACCGTCCCTAAATGCTTGTTTTTCTCTTCTCTTATTCACTCTGAATAAAGGAAAAAGCGGGCCAAAAAACAGTGAACAGATTATCAGTTACTTATAATTTTGACCATGTAGAACAGGCTACACGACTGCATATCCTTCGTTGCGCTATTTCCCCAGGTCGAACACTTTGTTCATGAGCAACCACTTCTCTCCAGGCTTCGCCCAGGGCAGCGCCTGCTGGAATGTGCTCATCAGTGTTTCCCATTTCTGAACCACCGGATTCGCTGCGTCAGCAGCACCCTTATCCGCAAAACTGAAAGATGCCGCTGTTTCCATGATCATGAATAAACGATTCCCGGTCCGATAGATCTGCATGCTTTCGATTCCCGCTTCCCGGATGGAAGCCAGGATCTCCGGCCAGACTTCCAGGTGATAACGATCGTATTCATCCCAGGCGGTGGGATCGTCGCGAAGATCCAGCGCCAAACAATAACGTTGTGCCATTAAAAATTGATTTTGATTACAGTATCATTCGGATCATGCTCCAGCGATTTCAATCCCGAAAGGTGAAGCTGCCCTTTTTTCAGGATCACATTCTGCACGACCGCGCCGGTTGCCAGCAAGATAGCTGATTTTACTTTCTTGAAGGGAAGATTGGCAATAGACACCGTGTCCGCCGCCGGATCCAACAAATGAATATAAAGTACATTGTCTTTTTTGGTGGCAGTGCCCCAGGACTGCAAACCAGTTCCCGCTCCCCTCGTACCGTAAATACTTTCCCCGTTCTTTGTTAGCCACTGGCCTACACTATCCAGCACGTTTACGAACTCCGGTTGTATGACACCGTTAGGCATCGGTCCTATATTGAGCAGCAGGTTGGCATCAAGTCCCGCATCTTTTGCGAGCAACTGCACAATGGTTTTGGTTGATTTGTAGGAGCCGTCAGTTATATTAAATCCCCATGAATTGTTGATGGTTTCACAGGTTTCAAGCGGCAGGTCAGAGATGCTGTTTACATCAGTTCCCCATCCTGTCGTATTATGACCGGGCAGATCTTTTTCAAACATCTGGAAATCTTCTCCGCTGATCGTACTCAGGTGGTGATTATTGCCAACAAGCGCCTTCGGCTGCAACTGATGGATTAATTGATATATCTCGTCATAATGCCAGTCGACCTTACTTTTCCCGTCCCACTGTTTTGTCTCTTCATTAAACCCAACCTGGTCCCAGTGGCCATCGAACCAGATGCCTGCAATCGGTCCATAATTGGTAAGCAGCTCCGTAAGCTGGTTTTTCATGAACTGTACATAGTCATCCCACTTCCCTTTTTCAGTTCTTCCGGTTCCCTGCCCGGTGCGTCCTGTCCAGTACTGGTAGTCCGTACGATACCAGTCAAGTAAGGAGTAATAAAGGAAAAGCTGGATACCCTGTTTCTGGCATTCCGCCGACAGCTCCTTCAGAACATCTCTTCCGTAAGGTGTATTCGTGATCTTCCAGTCTGAATACTTCGTATCCCAGTTGCTGAACCCATCATGATGGCGGGTAATGAAAGTGATATATTTCATGCCGGCGTTTTTTGCCGTGCTTACCCATTTTGCAGCATCGAACTGTTCCGGATTGAAGAGTTGCCGGAGTTTCTGGTAATCTTTTACTTTGATATTCCTGTCGTTCATCACCCATTCACCGGCACCCAGAACACTGGAAGCCCCCCAATGGATAAACATACCGAACCGGTCCTTCCGGAAAGTTTCCCGGGCAGCCTGATTCGCATCTGTCGGCTGATAGGAATTCTTAGGTTGCGCAAATACAGGAGTTATGGCAAACAGGCTGCCGGCTCCCAGCAAAATCGTTAGCATTTTTTTCATGCTGCTAAAGTTAAGTGTCTGCCTGTTTTGGCTTTATTTCTAACTGGCCATAATACAAGCAAAAATTAACCTGTGCTCTAAATGAGGCAGTTACCGGTTTAGCGATCCGGCCTGGACAAAAGAAACGTTAAGAAAAATCAGGATGGCATGCACAGGCACAGTTCTTGAAAATGTAGGATTGTAATTGTTCATCAAAAAAGGAAATAGTATGAAAAAGCGTAACAGTCAGAAGGCAATAAACTTTGAAGTTGTAGTAGATGGTAAGCCTGTGGAAGTTGTAGCAAAACCATACAACGCAGTCCACGATCTGCCAAGATTCCGTGTAAGCTATAACGGAGGACCCGTTCATATATTTGGCCTGGATCCGCAAGTCGGAAAAATCATCGCACTGGATAGTGCATCCGCAGAGATCCATCCCAAAATAGAGCATGCAATCGGTGGTGCACTTGCACAAAAGGTTGCAGCCTAGTCCATTTCTACGATCACCTGATATATTATCTGTGCTCGGAAGCCATTCTAATGAATGGCTTCTTTATATTGTAACATGTTTACTGCATTGCTGCTTCTTCTACTGCTTAACGGGTATCCTTATACGCTCACAGGGATGGCTGTCAAAATCAAGGACGGTGACACTTTTGTGTTGCTCACCGGCAAACAGGAAACCTTCACCATCCGGCTGGAGGGTATTGATGCGCCGGAGAAAGGGCAGGATTTTTACAAGGCTTCCAAAAACATGCTTTGCAGGCTACTGCAGCAAAACCCCCTTACAGTTAAAGTAATCAGTAAAGACCGCTATGGAAGGTTGATCGCCCGCGTGAACGCCGGGGATCACGGTGATATTAACTTCGCGATGATCAGGTGCGGCATGGCATGGCATTTCAAAAAATACTCCTCCGAAGTATTGCTTGCCGATGCAGAAATTTTTGCAAAAACCCATAAAACCGGCTTATGGAAGATGCAGTACCCCATTCCACCCTGGGAATTCAGGCAACAGAAGAAACCAACACCCGCTAAACAAGCATCAGGAAAACAGGTATCGCAGGTCTTCTTCTGTAAGCGCCCGCATCAATCCGTCATCATCTCCCACAAGGGCATCAGACAACGACCGCTTGCGTTGCTGTAATTCAACAATTTTCTCCTCTATACTGTCTTTGCAGATCATCTGATAGGCAAAAACATTTTTCGTCTGGCCTATACGGTACGCACGATCCACGGCCTGCTGCTGCACCGCAGTATTCCACCAGGGATCCACCAGGAAAACGTACTCCGCCGCCGTAAGCGTCAGACCCGTATTGCCTGCTTTCAGACTGATCAGGAAGACATTCACCTGGTTGTCTGTTGCCTGAAAAGCCTCCACCATTTCCATCCTTTTGGCAGCAGGTGTTTCACCGTCGAAATGGTAATAGGCGATACCCTGCTGCTTGCATTGGTGGGCCAGCTGGTGCAGTACTCCTTTGAACTGCGAAAACACCAGAACCTTTTTCTGGCGCAACGGCTCACGCAGCTCTTCCATGAGCGCGCTGATCTTTACGGAAGGAATTCCTGATGCTTCGGGCAATAATTGCGGTGCCGCGCAGATCTGGCGAAGCCGCTGCATCCCCTGCAGAATCGACAATTTGGATTTGCCAAGTCCTTCGTTTTTGATGTTCAGGAAAATACTGTCCCTCACCTGTGAAAGAGTTTCATCGTAGAATGCCTTCTGTTCAGTTCCCATTTCGCACCAGCGCAGCATTTCTGTTTTCGGGGGAAGATCAGACGCTACCTGCTGCTTGGTACGCCGCAGCAGGAATGGCGCCGTAAGTTTTTGCAGGGCGGATATTTTTTCTTCATCCTGATCGCGATCAATCGGTACGGCATATTCTTTCCTGAAAAACTCCAGTGTTCCCATCATACCCGGCAGCAGGAACTGCAGCTGGGCAAAGAGATCAATACTGTTGTTCATTACCGGCGTCCCGCTGAGTGCCACCTTTGCTTTCGCACGAAGCTGATAAACGGCACGCGTGATCTGTGCAGCGGGATTTTTAATAGAATGACTTTCATCGAGTACAACAGCCTCCCATTCGATAGCCTGTAATTTTGCATCATCTGCCCGAAGGGTTCCGTAGCTGGTGATCAGTACACCCGGCTGTTTCCCCGGGGCCCAGTAGTCTTCGAGCGATCGGGTGGATTCATGATATACAAAAGGACGCAACGAAGGCGCAAACTTTTCCATCTCAATCCTCCAGTTGTGCACCAGGCTCGCGGGACAAACAATCATCGCCGGACGGTCTGGTGCGTTTTGTTTCAACCGGGCCAGGAAGCTGATTGTCTGCAACGTCTTACCAAGACCCATATCGTCGGCGAGGCAACCGCCTGCACCAATCTCATGTAACAGGCAAAGCCATTCAAAACCCTTCTGCTGGTAGGGCCGTAGCTGTGCCTGCACCGTTTCAGGAAGCGAATACAGTTTTTCTTCTGTCGATTGCCAGCGTTGCCACTTCTCCAACCAAATTTGTGGAAGTGGTCTGACAGCTGTGTTCAGCCTGTCTTCCGCAGCAAGGAAGATCCATGGCGGCACCGTGAGTTTTCGTTCAGCCACTCTGCCATGTTTCACCAGCGTGCTGTAGGCATGAAGCCATTCTTCTGTGAGCACCACGATGGAATGGTCTTTCAGCAGCAGTGATTTTTGTCCGGCCAGCAGCAGCTTCTGCAATTCCAGCAAACGGATCTCTTCTGCGCCGCAGGTCACTTTCATTTCCAGTATGATGGCAGCATCATTTTTCTCCAATACGTTCACTGCAGTTTCAACCGGATATGGCGCATAACGGAAATGCCGCAGAAATGCCATACCCAGCAGCTCGACATTGTCCGTCAGCAACTGGTGATATACTTTCAGAAACCAGTGTTTCTTTTTGGCCTCTGCAAAATTCAGGTGGAAAACGCCATTCAGCTGTTTGGCAAACAGCGGATGCAATGCCTGCAACCGGTCGACAAAACCCGTTTCTTTTTCCCGGCTGCGTTGGATATCATACAGTTTTCCATTCCTGTTGACCCGCTCTGAATGCACCCATGGCCCTTCGACCCAAAACCCGTCATAATTCCAGCGTGGTGTCAGCAGGAGAAATGCGTTGCTGATCTCCGAGAGATAAATGGCATGCACCGGTTCAACGGAGATTGTTTCAATATCATCCATTGCACTGGTTTCAATCGCATAGCCATCACTGGTCAGACGAGCGAGAACCTGTTCGGAAAAACCAACAGGATCCATGGCATATACTGCCGGATCGTTGGCTGCCAGCCATTGCAGGGTCTGGTAGTCTGCGAAACGCAGCAGGTAAAAGGTGCCGTCACGCTGCAGAAAGAAAAGCTGTTGCTCAAACTCTGTAAGTGTGTACTGCTGATCGTTAAGCAGCAATCGCGCTTCCAGTGAAAGGCCCGTCGTGTTGTCCCGGTGAACGAGGAAGTTGAGAACCGGTTGTCCGGGGAACAACTGGCAGGTTGTCGTGAGGTGATTGCCCGTTGCCGGGTTGACCACCTGGTGATAGATTTTTTCCGTGCAAAGCGTCATCCAGAGCTGTTCCAGCACCTGATGCGTATGACGCATAAACGACCGGTTGACATATTGTGTAAGTGAGGTGCCGGCTTTTTGTTTGGCATGCGTGCGGGTCAGTTCGGCTACTTTTGCGGTCAGGGCCTCATCACCCAGTGACAATACGGTCTCCCGGAAAGTGCTTGTCCAGCCCGGAAAATATCGGGTAAGCGTATCCTGGTCCAGGAGATCCTTCGCCGTTTCAATACCTTTTGCGCCCTTGCTGATATGGATCAGTTCCAGAGGTGACCACCGCTGCTTCAATCTCGACGGCTTCAGGAACAATGCCGTTTTCATTTCCGGTTTTATCATGGGCCTGCAAATATAGGGAGAGCAGTTTTGTATCTTCGCTGCCGCAAAACGTCAAAATCGTCAGGCATGAAACTGAGTCATCTAGCCGAAACATTGATCGGATCAGAAATTGTGAAACTGGGTGGAGAAATCCGGGAAAAGATCAGCAAAGGGGAAAAGATTTACAATTTTACTGTGGGCGATTTTGATCCGCAGGTATTCCCGATACCGAAAGCCCTCGAAGATGCCATTGTTGAAGCTTACCGTCAGCATTTTACAAATTACCCGGCCGCCGAAGGGAACACAGATCTCCGGAATGCCATCGCTGCATTTACCGCTACCTGGGAGGATCTGCACTATGCTCCGGGGGATATCCTGGTGGCTGCCGGCGGCAGGCCCCTGATTTATGCCTGTTTCAGGGCAATCGTAGACAAAGGTGACAGGGTTATTTATGCCGTGCCTTCCTGGAACAATAATCATTATACGCATTTTGTTGAGGCAGAACATGTAGTGGTGGAAGCCGGGCCAGAGAATAATTTCATGCCCAGTGCAGCTGATCTTGCACCTCATCTGAAAGGTGCTACCCTGCTGGCCCTCTGTTCCCCGCAAAACCCTACCGGAACCGTGTTCAGCAGGGAAACGCTTGAGGAGATCTGCGACCTGGTACTGGCTGAAAATGCCAGTCGTGCTCCCGGTGAAAAGAAACTTTACGTGATGTATGACCAGATGTACTGGCATCTAACATATGGCGATATCCGCCATTACAACCCGGTATCGCTACGTCCCGCCATGCGGGAATTCACCGTCTTCATCGATGCGATCAGCAAGGTTTTTGCAGCTACGGGGGTAAGGGTGGGCTGGAGCTTTGGCCCTGCGACGCTGATCTCAAAAATGAAAGCGATATTAACTCATGTCGGCGCATGGGCTCCGATGGCAGAACAAAAAGCAGTAGCGAAATTCCTTGGCCAGGAAGACGCGATCAGGGTATACCTCGCCCATTTCAAACAGGAAGTAGCGGAAAGGCTGGTAAGGATTCATGATGGTTTTATCCGGTTGAAAGAAAAGGGTCATGAGGTAGATGCTATCACGCCGCAGGCCGCGATCTATCTTACCGTCAAATTCGATCTGAAGGGAAGAACTACAGCAGCCGGACAGGTTTTGTCGAGCCAGGGAGCCGTCTCCGATTATCTTTTGAATACCGCAAAACTGGCTGTTGTTCCGTTTTATGCCTTTGGTGCACGTCCCGACTCTCCCTGGTACCGGCTGAGTGTAGGCACCTGCAAAAAAGAAGAGATACCGGCTATGTTTGAACTTTTACAACAAGCGCTGGAACAGTTGCACTGATAGTTACAACACCAGAGTTCCCTAAACCGCATAAAAAAAGCCACCCGGATGGATGGCTGTATGGTACGCTTGCCTTACAGTTTAATTCTTGTTGTTCAAAAAGACAAAGGCAGACTCACCAGCTGCAATTACCTGCATAATCCTTCTGCTGTCATCGAACACTTTAAATTTGTTGCAATCGATCACTTCATACACGTTGCTGAATGTCTGCGGATTTTCAACGTCCAGCAACAAACTGTGCAGGCGTGTCAACTCCAACTCCATCGCAGCTTCATTGTCGCGTGCATTTTTTACAAGGACGAGCAAATCACGATTCGGCGCTTTCATTTCATCAGATTTTAATAACCAACAAAGCCTTTATTAAGGTTGCAACCGCAATTTTTCTTTCCCCCCATCTTACCGCTACTTCCACAACCGGTTGCAATACTACTAATCAATACGATCAGAACGACGTATATCAGCGTCTTCTTCATACTTTAGATTTCTAATTTAAACTTATTTGCAGAGAAAAAAGTATTTCTGATTGAGTGATTTTTCAAAAATCCTACAAATAATTTTACCAGAAAGTAAAATACTTATTTCTCCGCTTGATTGGGGCCTGGGACACGCTTCCCGGGTGATCCCGCTGATACGCTACTGTATAGACGCGTTAGGATGTGAAATAGTTGTCGCCGCCAATGGGAAACAAAAAGCCCTCATCAGTGAAATCTACCCGAAAATCCGTTTTCTTTCCCCACCGGATTACGATATTAACTACCACAAAAACCGGACCGCTACAAAATTCGGCTTGATAGCTTCCGCACCACGCATACTGAGCGCGGTATATAGAGAAAGACGTTGGGTAAATGCGCTTGTTATCCAGGAACGCTTCGATTACATCATCAGTGATAACCGTTATGGATTTTATCATAATACCGTTCCATCTATCATTATCACCCACCAACTGTCTATTTATACCGGCTTCGGTAAATGGGCCGATAAGCTTCTGCAATGCAGGATTTACCGGATGATCAGCCGTTTTAATGAATGCTGGATCCCTGACCTGCCGCAATACCCGGGGCTGGCTGGCCGGTTATCGCATCCGGAGGTTTTTCCGCCGGTAGCGACCGTTTATATCGGGCCGATGACGCGGCTGGAACAGGTTACCCCCACCGGCAGACTGGATTTACTGGTCATCCTGTCGGGACCCGAGCCGCAACGCACCCTGCTGGAACAGGCTGTTATGGCGCAATGGCAGCCTCAGGCCAGTAAAAAAATGGTGCTTGTACGCGGGCTGCCGGGGGAACCAAACGATAAAATGGCTGAAACCCGGGGCGTCAGCCTGAAAAACCATGCGTCCCCGATGGAACTTTCCCAATTGGCAGCAAATGCCGCCGTTATTCTTTGCCGGTCAGGCTACAGCAGCCTGATGGACCTCCTTCCCCTGAAAAAACAGTTGATCCTGGTGCCAACACCGGGACAACCGGAACAGGAGTACCTCGGTAAACTGCATGCCGATACGCCCCGTATCCGGGTGGTGCGGCAGGAAGACTTTGACCTTAACGCCCTGCTACGGTCTTTCGAAAAACAGGAATGATTTGGTGGCAGCCGGAAAATCGGCCCAGTGGCTGATGGGAGCACTTACGGCAAACACACCGCAGGTGGGCATTTCATCAATGCGGGTTGAACAGAGCTCATTTACAAAAAAACTTATACCCGGATTATGGCCGAAGATGGCCACACTGGACGCCTTGTCATCAAGCGTGCTGATAACATCCGAATAAACGGAAGCTGGCGCATGATACAATTCTTCGTGAAGTTGAATGACTTCAGCAGGTTGCTGGTAAGCCCGCGCAAAGTGCATCGCAGTTTGCAATGCCCTCTTGGCGGTACTGGATACAAAGAGGTCGATTGCGACACCCTTTTGGAGCAAACGCTGCGCCATTTCTGGCGCATTGCGTTGCCCGCGATCATTTAGTGGACGATCAAAATCCGGAAGCGTTAAGTCACCCCAGCTGCTCTTGGCATGTCTAACCACATAGATGGATTTCATACCATAAAGTTAACTGGCTTTTTGTGATCTCTTAACCGCTTTACATAGGTACAGAAATGGCTAATTAAACAGGCCTGCTTAATCGGTCCCTCATAGGTTGTGTATTAAAAACGGTCGGTCGCGCTTTTTGCATCAAATATGTTGCCAGAACGGACTTCTTCGGTTAAGTATTGACGAAAATCAATAACCTCTCACGTTCTTGCCTTCCATATAATTCAAAAAAGCCGTATTCACCACTTTATTACCTCCCGGTGTCGGATAGTTGCCGGTGAAATACCAGTCACCAGTATTCGTCGGACAGGCATGATGAAGAGATTCAATGGTCTGGAAAATCACTTCCACCTCAAAGTCTATATCGGCGGGGGTAATAAGTTCAGCCACCTTGCGGGAAACCTCTTCAGCGGCGAAAGGCGCATAAACCTCCTTCACAATATTCCGGGTATGCAATTGGCCGGTTCTGGCCATCTCCTTGCATTCTTCATGAAGTTTGCTCAGGGTGCCCTGCAAGCCTCTTTCATTGATCAGGGCAATCGCAGCGCGGAAGGCGATGAAATCCCCCAGTTTACTCATGTCTATGCCGTAACAGTCGGGATACCGGATCTGCGGGGCGCTGGAAACAATAATGATCTTTTTGGGCTTCAGCCTGCCGAGCATGCGTACGATGCTTTCCTTCAGCGTGGTTCCCCTTACGATAGAGTCATCGATCACAATCAGGGTGTCCTGGTTGGGAACCACCGTGCCATAAGTGATATCGTAAACGTGCTGCACCATCTCATTGCGGTTCGAGTCTTCCGTGATGAAGGTGCGCATCTTCACATCTTTGATGGCAATCTTTTCCACACGGATCTTGCGATTGATCATCTCCGTGAGCTTTTCTTCATCAAAATCCTTTTCCCAGGCCATGATACGCTGCACCTTGATCTTGTTGAGATAGTCTTCCATACCCTTCAGCATTCCGTAGAACGCAACTTCAGCCGTATTTGGAATAAAAGAAAAGATGGTATTCTTGAGATCGTTTCCGATGGATTTCAAAACGGCATCACTGAGATTGTAACCCAGCTGGCTTCTTTCGCGGTAAATCTTTTCGTCGTTGCCCCGGGAGAAGTAAATTCTTTCGAAACTGCAGGCTTTCCGCTCTTTCGGTTCCAGGATCTGTTCAATAGCAAAGCTGCCATCAGCTTTCACGATCAATGCCTGCCCCGGCATCAGCTCTTTTACTTCATTTTCACCCACATTAAACGAGGTCCTGATAGCAGCACGCTCAGAGGCTGCAACGATTACGTCGTCTGAAATATAATAATATGAGGGGCGGATACCGTGTGCGTCACGCATTACGAAGCTGTCGCCATTGCCAACAAGTCCGCCGAAATGGTAACCGCCATCAAACAGTTTGGTCGATTTGCGCAGTACCGCAGCAATATCGGGATTGCCGGGTTTCACTTCATCTTCCTGAACCAGGAAATGGTGAACCACTTCCATCATCGCTGCAAGATCACTTTGGCGCTGAAAAACACCCGGATCAATATTAACCAGTCCGAACAACTCTTCCGTATTGACCAGGTTGAAGTTACCGGCCAGGGCCAGGTTGCGGCTCTGGATCGTATTTCGTTTGATGAATGGGTGACAGAATTCGACATTGTTTTTGCCCTGGGTGCCATATCGCAGGTGCCCGAGCATCAGTTCACCCAGGAAGCGAACGTGCCCTTTCAACAGTCCGGGGTGCTTGCGGATATCCGGCTGATATTTTTCCAGGTCGATCAATTCCTCGCTTACCTGACGGAAGATGTCGGCGATAGCCTGGGTAGCGATGCTCCGGATCCGGTGGAGAAAGGGATATCCGGGCTCAACATTTAACTTAACTGAAGCAATTCCGGCGCCGTCCTGACCCCTGTTGTGCTGCTTTTCCATCAACAGGTAGAGTTTGTTAAGGCCGTACAAGGCTGTTCCGTGTTGCTGCAAATAATAAGAAAAAGGCTTACGTAAACGAATGAATGCCAGTCCGCACTCATGCTTTATAGCGTCGCTCATGGGAGGAATTGAGGCGCAAAGTTAGTAAAAATTAAACGCGCAAAAGCGATTGCAAAACACCCTGACTGGCTCAGACCGCAAGTTTAAATCGTGTAACTTAGAAGGAAAGCTATCTCTATGAAGCGCTTTTTCCCCATTACTATAAAATCTGCTGCCGCGAGACTGGGCCTGTTGGTCGCCGGAATGGCCTTTTTGGGTGGCGGTTGCCAGAAGGCAAGCGGAGACGAGGAATTGAATACTGCTACACGGACCCAGCTGCTCACAACAGGGAGCTGGAAACTGGTTGCCCACACTTTTGATCCGGCAGTTGACCTCGACGGCGACGGCCAGGCGGATGACACCGATTATTACCAGTATTATGAGCCCTGTGAAAAAGACGACTTCATAACCTTCCACACGGACGAGTCCGGAACCATCGATGAAGGCCCCCTGAAATGCGATGCTGGTGATCCGCAAACCTATGACATGAGCTGGAACTGGAACAACGACGAAACGGTCCTCTATGCGAACGGTCAGCAGATCACCATCATCGAGCTTACCAGCACCACCATGAAAGGAACAGTAACAGAAAATTTCAGTGGAACAACGCAGGTGACGATGACGCTGACTTTTAAACACTGACCAGAAAATATTTGTTTTCTTTGCGAAAAATCATCCATGGACATTAACGGCAAGCTGATTCAATTTCTTCCCGTGCAGACGGGTCAGGGCAAAAACGGCACCTGGAAAAAACAGGAGTTCATTCTGGAGACAGGAGATAACTATCCGAAAAAAGTGTGTATTGCCGTCTGGGGCGATAAGATCGATATGAATCAGTTCCATGTTGGCGACAGCATCCAGGTTTCATTTGATGTGGAAAGCCGCGAGTTCAATGGCCGCTGGTATACGGACGTTAAAGCATGGAAAGTAGTGGGGCAGGGCGCTGGTGGAAATACTGCACCTGCCTATCAGGGTCCCATCGATCCGATGCCGGATGATGATCTGCCCTTCTGATCATCTCGTTTATCAAACTTTTACGGTAGTAGTGACCTGATCGGGAAGATCATGTTGCCGGGCAGCAAGCAGGGCGACCTGGTCATACATATGGCCCATTGCTTCCTCGGATGCGCTGGCATAGTCGTCGCTTCGGGCATGGGTAAACAATGTTTCGCCGTCTACATTAACCCGGAGTTCACAAATCTTGTTATAGGGGGTCGCCATGGCATGATCCTCCCGCATCACACACTCCAGGCGGGCAATCGCCTTGTGGAGGTGTCGTAGTCGCATGATAGCTTGCTTGGCTTTGTGCACAATCGCTTCATGCAAACCAACCCTGGGGGTATGCAGCTCGATCGTCATCTCTATAAAGTTACGGCGTTCTTATTTCCCTCACGTTGGATGGCATACTTTTTTTATGCACCCGTAGTATAAAAAAATGTTAGTATGATGAACACTAAGCATTTCCTATTAGTCGCAACGGTTGCAGCCACACTGGGTACCGGTTTTACTGCCTGCAACAATGCAGCGAATACGGAAGACAAGTCTGCCGAAAAGGTAGCAGAAGAAAAAAACGATGACAAGTTCACGACAAAGACTTCTGAAAAGGACGCCCAGTTCGTGGTCGATGTTGTTGCCGCCAATCGCGCGGAAATCAAATACGCTCAGCTCGCACAACAGAAATCAACCAATGCGGAAATAAAAAAGGTTGCCGCACACCTGGAAAGCGCTCATGAAAAACTGCTTGCCAGTCTCGAAGCAATTGCCAAAACAAAAGCGATCTCCTATCCCACTGACGTAACGGATGATGCCAGGAAAGACATCGACAAACTGGCGGATGACAAGAACTTCAACAAGGAATGGTGCAAAACACTTGTTGACAAACATGAAAAAACGATCTCAAAACTGGAATCCGCCAGCACTGAAACCACGGATTCCGAATTAAAATCATGGATCGACAATGCACTCCCGGAAGTACGGATGCATCTGGATGAGCTCAAAAAATGTGACGCCACTTTAAAAAAGTAACATGAAAACCCTAGGCATCATCCTCATTGTCGCCGGCATTGCCATGCTGTTGTTCCGTGGCATTAACTTTACCACTGAAAAGAAAGTAGTGGATCTCGGTCCGGTTGAAATCAACAAGAAAGAAAAAAAATCAGTCAACTGGCCATTGTATGCAGGCGCAATTGTAACCATCGCCGGTGTGGCAATCACTATTGGCGCGAGCAGGAAATAATTCTGCAGTTATTCAGAAAGCCGGTTGAAACTTGATTTCAACCGGCTTTTTATTTTTCGTAGATTCAGGAAAAGCAAAAAATGCCTGTTCGCAAATATCTCGTGCTCCTGTTTGGGTTTATACCATTATTGCTGCATGCGCAGGAAACTGAAAAATGGAAGGGCGTATGGCAACTGCAGGATGACAGTCTTACCCATCTCCTGTTGATCGCTGCAAACTATTACAGCTATGCTGTATTCTCAACCACCGGCAAAACTTTTGTGCATACGGAAGGCGGCCGCTGGCGTAGCTTTGCAGGAACACCGGTGGTAGAATGCATCACCGAATTCAACGCATCAGATATTACCCAGGTGAAAGAAAAGACCAATGACTCCATTCTGATCAACAAATTCCATTATAAAAAAGCAAAGCCCTTCCCCACAGATTCCTGGAAGCATCAGCCATTCGGCGACAACCCCCTGGCTGGTGTATGGCGAATCAGTGAAAGGGAAAGAGATGGACAAATGACAGGCATCCCCTACGGCGCACGAAAAACTATCAAAATACTTTGCGGCGATTGGTTCCAGTGGGCGGCCATCAATACAGATACCGGCGAGTTCTTCGGTACAGGGGGTGGCAATTATTCGTATGCACAGGGCCGTTATACCGAAACCATACGTTTCTTTTCAAGGGATGCATCCCGTGTTGGCCTCACGCTGAATTTTGCCGACACCGTAACGCATGAAAAGTGGGACCACCAGGGAAAAAGTTCCAAGGGTGATCCCATACACGAAATTTGGGTACCGATCAAATAATTATCTCCTGTCGTTATCTTCCGTGCCCGGGGAACTGAGCAGGTTGGAAATTGCCTGGGCGACCGAAGATATAGGCCCTGCCATTTTGTTGGTTCTGTCGTCAAGTGTGTTATCATCCAGCAATTCACCCATCCGGATGTCTTCCGGCAGATGGGACAGGATATCCTGCCGCTGTGAAGCAAAATAAGTCTGGATGTTTTCTGCATTCATATTTGAACCCAGTTTGTTCCTTACAAACCTGATACTTTCATCTGCAACAGCATCCATCGCAGCTTCTGATTGTTCTTCTGAAACTCCTGAATAGGCAGCTATCTTTGTTACAACTGCAGCCTTCCGGCCTTTCAGCAGAAAATCCAGCGGTTCACTTTTTCCAATATCACCGGCGAGATCCTTTGCGCCTGATGGCGACCGGCTGTGCTTGTAAAAAGCTGTCAGCACTGCAGGAATTGCTGCCTGTGCCAGCAGGTCATACCGGTGATGCCGGGTTGCCGGATCAATAGCCTGCGTATTCGGGTTGATTTTCTCAATATGGGCACCAAGATAATCCTGGAGGTGTTTGATGATACTTTGTGACATAAAAAGTGTTTAATGTGAAAGAATAGGAGCCGGGTACTCCGTTTCAGCAATGTTTCTCCCCGATAACCAACTGTTTACATCATCCATGAGGCGTTGGAAAAAATTACGTCGGGCATTCCTGCCTTTCTCTACCACCGTGGCGTGGTTAATTCTAAAACGTACAATTAGTCCATGGTAACGCAGCGCCTTGGCCATTCCATAAGATATCTTGCTGCATTTGGTCCAATCTTCCGGATCCCTCAGCAACACGGCCTTTCCGGTAGCATCGATATAGTGATCTTGTTCTTTATCGTATAATCTGATCCTGGCAGCACATTCCTCTTCGTAAGATGCTGCCTGCTCTGAATGCACGTGGAAAAGAAACCAGATGCACCCGGTGTCATCAGCCTCAAGCAGATGACCAATGCCATTCGGCAATGAAAAAGCCCTGTCGCTTAAATTATAAAACAGCCCATTCTGAAAACTGTTCATCATTTCCTGTAATGTACTATAGTTAGCCATGGTATAGACTTTACTTCAATATCAAAAAAAGGATACCAGTAGTCATACACCGTATTTCAGGCAGTTTTCGGGGAATTAATTGCTCGTGCATACTGTAATGAAAGCTGGGGCGATTCTTCAACTGGTTGGAGCAAAAAACACCCGTAATAGCGGCCATTCCCGCATTTCACCACAAAAATCCAATGGAATGGTTTTTAAGGAGCTGTATTAAAATCTTAAGTTATGGCAAATACAGCATTATCAGACGTACTGAATGACCTGATTCGTATTAACAACGACAGGATTGAGGGTTATGAAAAAGCGATTTCCGAATCTGACAAGATTGATGTTGACCTGAAGGCCATTTTCAATAAAATGATCAGTCAGAGCCGCGATAACGTTTCCCAATTGATTGCACAGGTTACAAAGCTGGGTGGAGAACCGGCATCCGGTACCACAATGAGCGGTAAAATCTATCGCACCTGGATGGACATCAAGTCAGCTTTCAGTACCAAAGAAAGGGAATCTGTTCTTGAACTTTGTGAAGCAGGTGAAGACGCTGCACAAAAAGCCTATAAGGAAGCCCTGGAAACAGATGCCAGCATGGATACCGAAGCCAGGCAGCTCATCACTTCCCAGAAAGAATCCCTGAAGACATCGCATGACATGATAAAAAAATATCGCGACATGCACCAGGCCATCAACCATTAGTATTGCTGGCTCGTTAAACAAACAGTAAAACAACCGGTATGAAATCTATCAATGCACTTGGCCGGATGAGAAGCCTGAGTTACTGTATGGACAAGGCGATCAGCAGGGGTTATTCTGCTCATTTCAATATGCACCATGCACTCCTGCAGCACGCTGACAGTGGCAAAACTTATCAGCCTGAACAGGTCCACGTGGTGGATTTCTACCGCTTCGAAGGGGTAAGTGATCCCGAAGACAATGCCATCCTCTACATCATTGAAACCAATGACGGAAGAAAAGGAACCCTGGCAGATGCTTTCGGCGCCTATGCCGATGCTGAAGTATCAGATTTCTTTCAGGCAGTTACAGACATCCATAAGAAAAAAACCAGCCTTGAAGCGTGAATAATGTTAAAGGTTGTGTATGACTCGGTCAGTCATAAAAAAAACCCCCTCCCGGGGGTTTTTTGCTTATATGAACGGAAGGCTATTCTACCCCCCGACGGATCAGTGATAACAGAATGGATACTACTGCGAGTACGAGCAGAATATGGATCAATCCACTGGCGCTGTAAACAAATACGCCAAGTAACCATCCTATGATCAGGATCACTGCGATCAGATACAATAAGCTTCTCATAATTTATAATTTAAGTGAAGAAGATTCTTTACACTTCTCCTCAAAAAAATGTGCCGCTGCCACTATACTGGTCCTTTGAGGAAATCTGTCCACAGAACAGGATGAAGCACCATCGGATGACGGGTAAATTCGGCGGCACAGTTTCTTTTCATTGTAATGCATGAAGGCGATCCGCACATTTTACCAATGCCTGCTGACGGCGGGCAAAAGTTTTGCGAACGACAACGCGTTTAAACTCAGCGCCTCCCTGTCATACTACACCATTTTTGCACTCGGCCCCGTTCTGTTGCTGATGATGTCTCTTGCCGGCATCTTTTTCGGAAAGGAAGCGGTTCAGGGAAAGATCTTCGGGCAATTGCGGGGATTGCTGGGCAATTCTGCAGCCTACCAGATTCAATCCATTATCAGCAATATTCACAAGTCTGACCAGACATTCGCAGGAACCATAGTGGGACTGGTGATCCTCGTGATCGGCGCAACCGGCGTATTTACCGAGATCCAGAGTTCGATCAATTATATCTGGTCAATCAGGGCAAAACCCGAAAAAGGCTGGCTCAAGCTGCTGTTGAACCGTCTGTTATCGTTTTCCCTGGTAATCGGGCTCAGCTTCGTTCTCATGGTTGCACTGATTGTCAATGCACTGATGGATCTGCTTAATGCAGAGATCGCCAATTTTTTCCCGGGATTGGCCATCATCAGTTTTTATACGTTCAACCTCGCGCTGATCTTTTCCGCCATTACCCTGCTTTTCGCAGTCATCTTTCACGTTTTGCCGGATGCGCGGATCAGCTGGAGAGACTCCTTTGCAGGCGCGGCATTTACTGCCACGCTTTTCCTGGTCGGTAAGTTGCTGATCACCTTTTATATCGGTAAAGCCGATTTCGGATTTACCTACGGTGCAGCGGCTTCCATTATCATCATTTTGGTGTGGGTATACTATTCGTCGCTGATCCTGTATTTCGGAGCCGCCTTTACCCGCGCCTTTGCCCTTTATGCAGGCCATGGCATACAGCCGGATACCACTGCGGTGTTTATTATCAAACGCGAGTCAAAAGAAATAGCAGTTAACGACACATATGGACCTCCGATCACATAGTCCCTACTGGCTGCTGAAGAGTGGTCTTCCGCAAACCTATCCGTCGTTGCCAGGCAATAGCAGGGTGGATATTGCCGTGATGGGCGCAGGAATCTCTGGTGCCTTGACAGCATGGTATCTCGCGGAGGCCGGGTTTAAAGTTATAGTACTTGACAAGCGGCATGCGGGCACGGGATCAACGGCGGCAAGCACAGCACTGCTGCAATATGAAATCGATACGCCGCTAGTAAAACTTGCCGCCAGGATGGGAGAAGCCGCAGCCGTGCGCGCCTACAAGCTCACGGCAGAGGCCATCAGCAAACTCGAATGGATCAGCACCAGGGTGGGCAAACAATCGACCTTCACCAACCGCCCAAGCCTTCAATATGCTTCCCGCCAATCCCATGTCAAAGATCTCCGGGAGGAATTCCGCTTGCGGAGAGCACATGGGTTTCCGGTTTACTGGTGGGATGCTGAAAAACTCAGCAGCAAAATGGGATTCCTTGCACCAGCGGGATTGTATTCGACGATCGGAGCGGAGCTGGATGCCTACCTGCTCACTCATCAGCTGCTGAAGAAAAGCCAGCACAAAGGCGCCCGCATTTACGACAATACAACTGTTACCCATATTCATCATGATAAAAAGGGAGTAACCCTGCATACCGACCTTGGCTTCACGGTAAAGGCAAAAGAACTGGTAATCGCCTGCGGTTACGAATCGCAACGGTATATTCCCTTTAAGGTTGAGCAGATCCACTCCACTTATGCAATGGTCAGCGAACCAATGCCCGGATGGCAAAGCTGGTACCGTCGTTGCCTGATCTGGGAGACAGCCACACCTTACCTTTACCTGCGCTCCACAGATGATAAAAGAATCCTGGTTGGCGGACTGGATGATGATTTCTACCAGCCGGATAAACGGGATGCGCGCATTTCTGACAAGACGAGGCGCCTGGTAGCAGCATTTCACCGGAAGTTTCCGGAGATCCCCTTCCGCCCTGATTTTCAATGGGCCGGCGCATTTGCCAGCACCAAAGACGGATTGCCCTATATCGGTGCCATCCGGCAACGCCCACATACCCATTTCGCCCTCGGTTTTGGCGGCAACGGCATCACCTTCAGCGTGCTGGCCGCAGAAATAATCCGCGATACTATACTGGGCAAACCAAGGATCGATAACAACATTTTTTCATTCAACAGATAAAAATTCACACATGCCGATTACACTGATACAATTTTTTCACTGGTACTATCCTTCTGATCACTCCCTGTGGCGGCACCTGCAGGAAGAAATCCCCAACCTTAAAGCGAAAGGTATCACCGGAGTCTGGCTTCCTCCTGCATATAAGGGTGCCTCCGGCGGTTACTCGGTGGGATATGACTCCTATGACCTTTTTGACCTCGGCGAATTCGATCAGAAGGGAACAATACCCACAAAATATGGCAACCGGAATGAATACCTGGAAGCGGTTAAAGCATGCAAAAAAGCAGGGCTGCAGGTATTGGCTGATGTTGTTTTCAATCACAAAGCAGGCGCTGATGAATTGGAAAGGTTTACGGTAAAAAAAGTGAACCCCGTCAACCGCACAGAATTCATCAGCGACAATTTTGACATAGAAGCCTGGACAAAATTCACCTTCCCGGGAAGAAACGGTAAGTACTCCCAGTTCGTCTGGGACCATCAATGCTTTACCGGCATTGATTGGGCCCATGATCTCAACGAGGGCGGCGTGTACACTATTCAGAACCAGTATGGTGAAGGCTGGGAAGACCTGGTGGAAGAAGAACTGGGGAATTATGACTACCTTATGAACGCTGATATCGAATTCCGCAACCCAAGCGTGAGGGAAGAATTGAAATACTGGGGGAAATGGTATCTGGAAACGACGAAGGTGAGCGGCTTTCGCCTCGATGCCGTAAAGCACATGTCACCTGATTTTATTAAAGAGTGGGTGGAATACATGCAGACCCTATCGAAAAAACCTTTGCTGTTTATCGGTGAGTATTGGAACATTCACGATGTAGAAGCGCTGCTCCGGTATATCGAAGCTACCGGCAGGCACGTGCAGTTATTTGATGCTCCGCTGCACCACAACTTTTTTGTTGCTTCAAAAATGGGCAACAAATATGATCTCCGCACGATCTTCGACAACTCTCTGCTGCAAAAGATGCCTGACCGCGCCATCACTATTGTTGATAATCACGATACACAACCGTTACAGGATCTGGAATCACCTGTTGAAGCATGGTTCAAACCCATCGCCCATGCCCTGATCCTGTTGCGACAGGATGGTATACCCTGCGTATTTTACCCCTCCCTGTATGATGCCCATTATGTAGACAAGGGTGGTGATGGAAATGACTACGAAATATGGCTTTCGAGGGTGCCCGAACTGGACGTAATGTTACCCATCCGGGCACAATTGGCAACAGGCGAGCAGATCGACTATTTTGATCATCCGAACTGTGTGGGCTGGGTGCGGAAAGGCCAGCGGGGCAAACCGGAAACCGGGGTCGCCGTACTGATCAGCAACGGGTCGGATGGATTCAAATACATGGAATTAGGAGCATCACACGCTGGCCAGGAATACTGCGACATCCTGCACCGCGACAAGCCACCGTTGACCTTAAACGAAAAGGGTGGCGCGGATTTTTCCTGTCCCGCCGGGGGGGTATCCGTGTGGATCTCCTGCCAGATGGCACAGAATTTTTAGAGCCGGACTGACGAAAACTCTTTTTTATGGAAACCAACACGAACACCAGCATTGCAGCTATGATCAAAGATGTGGGGATCTGCATGTTCACCACAGTTGATGAAGCCGGTAAAGTCACCAGCCGCCCCATGGCCACTATCCATGTGGATGAGAACAACAATATCTGGTTTTTTACCAACGAATTTTCAGAAAAAATCCACGATGTATCACGTGACAATGTGGTCAATCTGATCTATTCCCATCCGGGAAAAAACACCTACCTCGACATACACGGCACTTGCAAGATCATTGTAGACAAGTCCGTCATGAAAACCCACTGGAATCCGATGATGAAGGCCTGGTTCCCTGCAGGACTCGATGATCCGAAACTGTGCATGCTGCAGGTAATCACACAGGATGCCTATTACTGGAACAGCAGTGCAAACAGGATGGTGGTTTTTGCCGGGATGTTCAAAGCGATCGTTAAAGGAGAAAAATATGCCGAAGGAGAGGCAGGAAAGGTAAAACTGTAACTTATAATCATTAATCAGTACTACATGAAAACAAGAACCATGAAAATGGCAGGAATGCTGTTGATTACAGCAATTCTTGCAGGCGCAACAGGCGTATCCGCACAGGAACAGAAGACAGTAGAAGAAAGCAGTATTCAACCTAAATTCGGCGTTAAGGTGGGCCTCAACGGCAGCAATTTCTACCATGACGACCTGAATGACAACAACATGAAAATGGGTCTGAATGCCGGCTTCTTTGCAAAACTGCCGGTAGGAAGAGGTTTTAGTATTCAACCGGAGCTGCTGTACAGCAACAAAGGAAGCCGCCGCAGTTACAACAACCTGCTGATGGGCGAAGGGGAATACCGCCTGAACCTGCACTACCTGGAACTGCCGGTGATGGGTGTGATCAATATCCTGCCCAACCTGAACATCCAGGCCGGCCCATACGTAGGCTACTTGGCAGCAGCAAGGGTGAATGACGCCAAGTCAGATGGTAGCAATAACGAAGTGGCTGAATTGAATTCAGACAACTTCAACCGCTTTGACTTTGGTGTGGCTGCTGGAATTGGTGTAGATATCCAGCATATAACTCTTGGCGCACGCTACAACGTCGGTCTGACAGAATTGGGCAAATCAGGCTCCGTAGTCGGGGAATCATTCAACGGCGTGAAAAACAGCAACATAAGTGTTTTCGTTGGCGTTGGTTTTTAGAGGTGTTTTGAGAAAAGAGGGTCCCTATACGGGGCCCTCTCTCTTTTTCAAGGCTCTGGTAGAAAAAACTTAGTGGTCGGTATTGTTCTGGAAAAGCGGCAGGTTCACAATAAAAGAAGTCCCCCGCCCCTCTGTGCTGTGCACATCAATAAATCCCTTATGCGACTGCACGATATTCAGGGTAGATGCCAGCCCCAGCCCCATGCCGTTTCTTTTGGAAGTATAATAGGGTTCAAATAACCTGCCCATGTTTTCCGCCGGGATTCCGGTACCGTTATCATTGATCTCTGTTACAGCGAATCCGTTCTTCTCAGAAAGGCGGATGATCAATTCACCGCCGCCGGGCTGCATGGCCTCAATGGCATTCACAATGATATTCATAAATGCTATGCGCAGCTTCTCTTTGTCCATAAGAACCATCAGTTCGCCCTCCGGAATCTGCGTGTCCAGTTTCACCTGCTGCAGCGACATGGTGTCGGCAGCTTCGGTAAGCACGAGATCGAGCAATTCCTGGATGGCGGCTACGTGCAGTTCAAATTCAGTCTGCCGCGAACTGTTGAGCAATTCGGTAATGATCCTGCTGATCCGGAGACTGTTCCGCCGGATCACATCCAGGTAAAGCTGGTTGCTTTCATCGGTATACTCCAGTTGCAGCTGTTCCGCAGAGAGCGTGATATTATTGAGGGGATTGCGGACTTCGTGTGCAAGTGTTCTGACGAGCCGTCCCGTAGCAGCAAGTTTTTCCGCCTGCAGGGTGAGCCACTCTGTTTTCTTTAAGTTAGTAATATCATGTAAAATTCCCTGTATATAGTGTTGGCCTTCCAGGTCAGATTCCACTGATGCAGAAAGGATACAGGATTTTCGGTTACCCCCGCTGGTGAGTACTTCCAGCTCGCGGTCATTGATATCCTGACCAGACTGCAGTGACGTCAGGATCCGGTAGGCTTCCTGTGAGTCAGCGAGCAGGTCGGGCAGTTTCTTACCGAGCAATTCCGACGGGTCTCCTGCTTCTAGTAAATCTCCCGCAGCGGGATTCATTTCCCGGAAGTTCAGGTGCATATCGGCAATAAATACCGCATCCATGGATTGCTCAAAGATGTTGCGGAATTTTCTTTCATTGCGCCGGATCGCATTGATATAGGAGGACCGTTCCAGTGCATAACGGATGGTACGTTCGAGCTTTTCCGTATTCAACTCTGACTTGACGAGGTAGTCAAATGCCCCTATTTTCATAGCGAGGCGGTCAACTTCCCTGTTGCCTTTTCCAGTCAGCAGAATGATCGGCTCTTCACATTTCGAAGCGATTGCTTCCTTAAGAAGGTCAATCCCTGTTTTAGCACCCAACCTGAAATCGACAAAGTAGATATCAAAAGCATGTTCCCGCATCAGTTGCAGGGCAGCATTGTACTGCTGCGCCCACTGGATCAGGAATTTGCCTTCTTCTATCTCCTTGATGTAATCGCTGGTAATGAAAAAATCGTCTTCATCGTCATCGACTATCAGGATTCGGGTAGTCTTTTGCATAAATGGCGACATTGCCTGCCTATTGATTTTCCGGTAAAATAATGCTGAATATTGCTCCTTTTCCTTCTTCGCCCTTTGCGCTGATCAGTCCCTGGTGTCTTTCAGCGATCCTTTTGCAGATAGCCAGGCCAATGCCTGAACCCGCGTATTCTGATTTCCCGTGCAACCGCTGGAAGATCTGGAAGATCCTGTTCTCATATTCCTGATCAAATCCAATGCCGTTGTCAGCGATATCGATCTGGATATAATTCCTATCCGGCAGCAAATAATGTTCCTCTTTTGCCTTTTTACCAAGGCGCATTGACGAAATTTCAATGAATGGCCTTATTTCAGGCTTCCTGAATTTAAGCGCATTGCTGATCAGGTTGGTGAACATCTGGCGCAATTGGCTGGGAATGCCTTCTATTGCCGGTAGTGGATGGATAATGATTTCGGCTTTTGTTTCATCGATGGTGATCTCCATATCAGATAGAGAATCCTGTACAATCTTGTCTAATTGCACAGGCATGAAGATCTGGATAGTACGGCTCACCCTGGATAATTCCAGGAGATTGTCTATCAGGGTTCGCATGTTCTCTGACGCGATCTGCATACGATCGATATACATACGGCCCTCCTCATTCAGCAGGCTGCTGTATTTGTTTTTGAGCCGGGAACCGAATGTAGTGATCTTCCTGAGCGGTTCCTGCATATCGTGGCTTGCAGCGTAGGCGAATTCCTCCAGTTCCATATTGGACCGGTTCAGTTCACGAAGGTTCCTGTTCAGTTCGTTTTCTGTCTTTTTAAAAGAAGTAATATCCCTGGTGATACCCACCATTCTCACCGGCTCCCCATGGCTGGTCTTGATGATATTGCCAATGGAATGAACGGATTTCAGATTGCCTTTAGCGGTAATAATGCTGTAGTCACATTCCCAGGTACCGTGATCGGTCATAGCTTTGTCCAGTGCTTCCCGGAAACGGGGCAGGTCTTCTTCCAGCACGTGCGATTGATACCAGGAAGTGTTGATAATGGCCTGCCTCGTAACGCCTTCCATTTCAAAAATATTAAAGAGCCCTTCCGTCCACTGGGCAATATCGGCCTGAAGGTCCCAGATAAAAACACCATAACGCAGCATCTGCTCCGTCTGTTTCAGCATGTCTTTGTTGGCCTTGTATTCAAGGTTCTGAAGGTATTGCGAGGAAATATCGCGGTTGATGCCATTCACACTGATCACCTTCCCGGACTCATCCCTGACCGGTTTTCCCAGGGAATTCACAAACAGCCGGGATCCGTCCTTGCGTAAGATCGAATAGTCTGCCCGTAACTCATTGCCTGTTTCAAAGGATTCTTCCAGCTTTTCTTTCACCAGTTCCCTTTCGTTTTCCAGGAGATGACCAAGATAGAAGGAATGTGTTACGACAGGCATTTCTTCCCTTGTATATCCCATCAGGTCATACATGCCGTCTGACCATTCCATCTTGTCGGAATTCAGGTCGAGATTCCACATGCCCATGCGCAGCATTTTCTCCGTTTCATCCATGAGCGCATAGGCGGCAAGTTTTTCCTGTTCGCCCTTTACCTGCTCAGTGATATCCTGGGCCAGGAAAAGCATGGATTCAGCACTACCCCCTTCTGTTCTGCGCAATACGGTGCCCACCGTCTTGAAATAACGGAAATCGCCACCCTTATGCAGCAGGCGGCAGTTGTAGGAATGGCTGGAATGTCCTTCCAGGCCATAGTATTTTTTCAGCTCTGCTTCCACAAGCGGCCTGTCTTCCGAGAAGACCAGTTCGCTGAGGTCGTTGTTCCATTTACTAACATCTTCCCACTCATACCCCAAAAGATCAGTGATCCTTTTGTTGATATAACGGAGTTTTTTTTTCTCCGCATCATAAACATAAATGAGGGCGGGGAAAAGATCAGTGAACTGCAACAGCAGGTCTTCATTGCTTTCGCCTGAAGCCAGGAGTGACCTTAGCTGCTGGAGCGGGTTACCGTCTTTGCCATTATCCATCAGAGATTGTTGAATTGCTGATACTGCTTCATCTTATTGTACAACGTCTTTCGATCTATATTCAATAATTTGGCTGCTTTTGTTTTATTGAAATTGGATTGCCTTAATGCTTTTACAATCATCTCATACTCTGCATCGATGCTGGCCGATTTGAGTGATTGTTCATTCACCACCGACTTCGGTGTAACAGGGGGTGCCGGTTCCGGAGCAGGAACATAATTCGGCAGGTCACTGGTAGAGGGTTTTTCGTAATTGAGCTTATCGTGGTAGATGATTTCAAAAGGAAGCGCCTGAATCTCCACTTGTCCGGCATCGGTAAGCAAAGCCGCCCGTTTGACGACATTACGCAGTTCCCGCAGGTTTCCGTACCAGGGATAAGCCAGGAAAACCTGTTGTACTTCACGGCTGAAGTCGCGGATATCCTTTCCCAATTCCTGGTTGGTGATGGCCAGGAAATGCCGCGCATACAGCAGGATATCTTCATGCCTTTCCCGGAGTGGGGGAAGGTTGATGGAGAATTCATTAAAACGGTGGTAAAGGTCTTCCCTGAACTTACCGTTTCTGGCTGCATCCCATAGTTTCTCATTGCTTGCTACAATGATCCGGAGGTCAAGTTCGATATCCTTATTGCCCCCGACGCGCCTGATTTTCCTTTCCTGTACCACCCGGAGTAGGGAAACCTGCACATCATAGGGAAGATTGGCAATTTCATCCAGGAAAACGGTGCCGCCGTCGGCAAGTTCCAGGCTACCGGTTTTCTGGTTAAGCGCTCCGGTAAATGAACCTTTTTCGTGACCGAACAATTCACTGCCAGCAAGATCCTTGGACATAGCCCCGCAATCAATGGCGATAAAGGGCTTTTCCCTGCGTTTGCTCAATTCATGGATCTTACTGGCGATCGCCTCCTTTCCGCTTCCGCTTTCCCCGTAAATGATCACAGAATAATTGGTCGGACTGACCAGTTCAATCTGCTTTAGAATATTTTTCATTTCGGGCGTGTTACCCCAGATGTATTTCTCGATCGGGCCCGAAACAGCCGGCTTGCGGTTGCCGTTTACTGTCTTTTCAGACGAAACCGCCACCGGGGCGATTGATGACACCGGCGCCACCAGCGCCTTCCTGATCGTGATCAGGATCTCGTCTGGAAAAACCGGTTTGGTCACATAATCATACGCGCCGAGCTTCAATACCTCCACAGCGAGTTTAACATCGCTGTAGCCGGTAATGATGATGAAAGGAACCTGCGGATGCAATTCTCTTGTACGGGTGAGGATCTGTTTTCCGTCAATATCTTCCAGGCGAAAATCACATAATACAAGGTCCGGTTTATTCACTGATAACCACTCAAGCGCCTTCTTTCCGTTGTACATTTCAATCACTTCAAACTGCTGTCGTGTCAGAAAGCGGTTGAGTAACATACACATGTCCCGGTCGTCGTCAATAACGAGTATTTTCTGCATGTATTCCTGTTTATTTTTTCATATGGTTTCGCGCTGGTTGTTAAGCCCACATTGCCCTAACCTGGGCCACCGGTATCTGCAGCAGGTCGCGGTATTTGGCAACTGTCCGCCGGGCAACCTTGTATCCCTTATTCATCAGGATGGTCACCAGCTGCTGGTCAGTGTACGGATTCTTTTTGTCTTCCTGCTCAATTACTTCTTCCAGTGCGTGTTGAATAACCTTATTGCTGATCACTTCTCCTGCCTTATTGATAATGCCTTCCGTGAAAAGATCTTTTAAATGTATCGTGCCAAAATGTGTGTCTGCATATTTGTTACTGGTCAGACGGGATACAGTTGAGATATCCAGTCCCACCTGGTCGGCTATATTTTTCAGGATCATCGGGTTCAGCTTGTTGATATCGCCATCGATGAAAAATTCCTTCTGAAACTGGACAATTGCCTTGGTGATTTTCATCATGCTTTCATTCCTTTGCCGAAGCGCATAGAGCAACCAGTTGGCGGATTGTAATTTACTGCGCAGAAATTGCAGTGCACCTTTATCTTTTGTGGCTTTCATCGTTTCCTGCAGGGAGTCGCTGACCCTGAAGTTTTCTGAACTGATGCCGCATACGGTGATATTGAAAATATCGTTATCCAGGCTGATCTGGATATCGGGAACGATATTGTCTTTCGGAGAAATGGAGGATAGTTGTTCACTGATCGGCCGCATGGGCAGCTTGCTCAGAAATTGAACGATCATCCGGAATTCTTCTTCCTCCAGGTCGAGCTCCTGCATAATGCGGTCAAAGCGCCGGGCCTTGAAGTCATCGTAATGGTCGCGCAACAGGGCTATAGATTTCTTGACATCAGGTCTTTTCGGATTCATGCGCGCAAGCTGCAGCAACCAGCATTCCCTGATATCCCTGGCACCGAAACCAGCCGGATCAAGCGACTGAATATGACCCAGTGCAAAACCCACTTCTTCCGGGGTAGTCATAAAACTTCCGAAGGAAAAGTCATCGGCGATTGCTTCAAGATCCTTTGAAAGGAGACCAGAGTCCTCCAGTGAATCGATCAGGTAATTGGCAATCGCGATGGTCCGGTCATCCAGATCACGCAGGCAAAGTTGTTTTTTTGCTTCGTCACGAAAATCAATAACCGAAACGATTGGCCGGTCAGGAAGGTTGTTTTCGCCAAAATAGTTGGCATATTCCCGTTTATAGTCGGGCAAATCATTATACCCGTATTCTTCCCAATCCTTATAATCATGCTCTCCCTGGTGATCATACTGATCTGTCACCCGGTCGTTCATATCAGTTGTTTCTTCCAGATAGGGATTCTGATCCATTTCCTGGCGCAGGTGCATCTGCAGCTCCAGACTGTTCAATTGGAACAGGTTCAGCAACTGGATCTGCTGGGGAAGAATTTTTAGTGTCTGCTGTTGTTGTTGGTGTTGGCTGATCATAAACTAATGTTGTGCGTTCAACAGAATGACGATTCAACCCATAGAGGACAAGTAAAACGCCAAAGTACCTTTTCGAAACCCGAAATGTTAAATGAATATATAATTCATTTGTTATCAATATGTTTTGAATTGGCTATTTCCCCAACGCCTGCTGCAAGCACAAAATTGACGAAAAAGTTGTGGAAATAAATACCCTGTTCGGGGATTGGGTACAAAAAAGCCGGCAATTGCTTGCCGGCTGTATTCCGATATTAGAAAGTCAGGCAATACTTGCCCACGGGTTCACCTGGATACAACGCTCCCGGATCTTCTCGATCGCATTCAGCACTGCATCGTCCCATCTTTTCGAGCGCGCATACTCCACCATGTTGATCTGGTCGCTGATCAGCCTGAAAAGCGCAATTTTTTCCGATCCCGATTCATCGAACAGCTTTAATTCCATCCGCTGCACAGATCCACTGATAGACTGAATCACCTTTAACTTCTCCAGCATTAGTTCCATCAGCGAGCTGATTGCCCGCGGGTCCTGGATGCTGCATTCCAATTTGACATGAATTGTGTTTTCCATGACTGGCTAGTTGATTTTGTTTAATAATGGTTCAGGAAAAACCGTACCACCACAACACCAGTATTGCTGGCATGGTTCTTTTTTAAACCCATAATATCGATTCATTAACAATCTTTAAATCAATCAGTATGTTACGCTGGACATTAATCTTCCTTGTAGTGGCGCTTATAGCGGCACTCTTCGGATTCGGCGGTATTGCTGCTGGTGCGGCAGGTATCGCAAAAATTCTGTTCTATATTTTCATCGTTTTGTTTCTGGTTTCCCTCATTGCGGGGAATTTCAGAAGAGGCTAAAAGGAGTGGCACATGCCCACTCCTTTGCCTTAATTTTATTTCATGAACCAGGTTTATATCCTAGTTGCGGAAGACGATGCTGATGACCGGTTCCTTATGGAAACTGCTTTTGCAGAAAAGGGTTATACCGAACAGCTGGCTTTTGTTGAGAACGGTGTGGAACTAATGGAGTTTCTGCACAATGTGGAAGCCAATGCCAATGGTCATAACATGATGCCTGGCTTCATCCTGCTTGACCTCAACATGCCCAAAAAAGATGGCAGGGAAGTATTGAAAGAATTGAAGGAAAATCACCGGTTCAGGAAGATACCGGTAATCATTTTTACGACTACCAAAAATGAACATGAGATCAGCCGGTGCTACGAGCTTGGTGCAAATACCTATATTGTTAAGCCGGTGGGATTTGAAGCCTTGCTGCAAACAATTGATTCTATCCACTCGTACTGGCTCAATATTGCCAGAATTCCCGGTTAAGCCAGAAATTATAATGCGGCTCCTGTTTTCTTTTTACCCGAAAAGAACCTTCCCACGGTAGAAAACACATTTCTGATCTTATTGGTAATTGTTCCATTTGTCGCATTCCTTAGGAGGAAAGGAATGGCAACACCGGTTACGAGGCCAGCTTTCTTGAAAAGGGTTCTCCCCAGCAACCAGTCCAGTCCTGCTCCCAGCCCCATTTTTAATAAAGGCCTGGCTACGCCGTTGCCGGTAATATTACCCACCGTATTGATGAGCTTTCCTGCCGGTTCAAGCTGATGGCGTAGCAATTCAAAGTCTTCCCTGATCGCAGCTTTCTGCACTTCCAGCAACCGTGTAAGCCGCTCCTTCTCCACCTGGAGTTCCTGGATATTCGTAATCTCATTTTTCATAAACTGACCGGACTACGGCATTTTTTACCATCGGGATAATGGCATTTCTGCGGAAAAGCAAAACCAGCACCAACACCAGGGCATAACAACCGGCTACAATAAAAAAGCCTGCTTTCATGTTCTGCAGTGTTTCACCGATCCACCAGGCGAATCCCAGACCCACAAAAGCCAGTATCACGATCGCAAAACTCATCACCAATACCACCATCATGCTGGCAGCAGCTGTTTTCCCGGCCGTTTCCGTAGCCTTTACAACTGATAGCTGATAATAGGTATCGGCAATGTCTCCTGCATGGTCGACCAGGCCTTCAATGGTCTGTTTGATCGTATTTTCCATTGCGTTGGCTTAAAATTAAATTCCGCACTGTTGTGCCAACAGTGCGGAGTGCTATGCAGATCAGCTCATTGATTTTCTGGAGCCTTTCCATTCATTACCTGCTTCAGAAGCGAGGTCCTCGGCTTTAGTCACGAGCGAACTTTTCATGTCTTTAAGATCTTTGCCTTTCGCATGCAGCCAGTCCGCAAATTCCCCGGCCCAGTCTTTCGCCCCGCTGGCGATTTTGTTCCGCAGATCAGTTCCTTTTTCCGGAGCGCAAAGCATCCCGATTACAGCGCCCGCCGCAGCGGCACCCAGTATTCCCAATACAACTTTTGAGGTAGTGTTCATGGTAAGAAGTTTTAGTAGTTTATTTGTGGTGGACTATTAAAACTTCATGCCACTGGCAAAGAAACCTTATCTTAGTTTTCGCCGTTAAACCAGTATCCCCAGTGTGAAATATATTGCTCGAAAAAAGCAATAGGCGTTTCTGACAAGAAGGATGTTGCGTGGCACACATTTATTAAGCAACCGGTATGAGCCCGCTCAAGAAAATATTGATTGTGGACGATGAAGAGGATCTGTGCCTGCTCTTAAAGATCTACTTTACCCGTAAAAAATATCAGGTAGCTGTCGCCAATACGTTAAATGATGGCCTGATCCAGCTTAACAGCTGGCAGCCGGATATCCTGTTCCTGGACAATAACCTCCCCGATGGATTAGGTTGGGAAAAAGCACCCGAATTACTGGAAAAGTACCCGGACCTAAACATTCACCTCATCAGTGCATTTCATCCCGTGGTACCCGACCACACGGATAAAAGCCGGCTACACGTGCTGGAAAAACCATTTACCCAGCAACAACTGAATGCTTTAAACCTATAACATACTATTGGGATAGACTGTTGTTTTTATTTCCCTATCTTAGTGTTTGACCAATAAATAAAACCTGCACATGAAACCATTTACCCTTGTTCTGGCTGCCGCCAGCCTCTTCTCTTCGCTTACCCTCTCTGCCCAAACCAAATGGAAACTGGACAAAGCCCATTCCACCGTTCGTTTCTCTGTGACACATATGGTCGTTTCTGAGGCTGAAGGATCTTTTAAAGTATGGGACGGAACCGTTGAAAACACAAAGCCTGACTTTTCTGATGCCAAGATCGCTTTCTCCGTAGATGTAAATTCCATCAATACCGATAACGAAAACCGCGACAAACACCTGAAAAGCGACGATTTCTTCAATGCAGAAAAATACCCCACCATCAAATTTGAAAGCACGTCCATGCAACCTCAGGGGAACAACAAATACAAACTGAACGGCAATCTTACCATCCGTGATGTTACCAAACCTGTCACTTTCGATGTTACGTACGGCGGTTCAATTACCGGCCAGCGGGGCACAAAAGCCGGATTCAAGGCCACCACTACGATCAATCGTTTTGATTATAACCTGAAATGGGACCGTGCTACGGAATCCGGCAACCTGGTTGTAAGCAAAGAAGTGGAGATCACTGTGAAACTCGAGATGGACCAGGTAAAATAAATCCTGCCATAAAAACAGACAAAAAATAAGGGGCCGGTGGCCCCTTATTTTTTTAAAGATCTCCTTTACTATTTCTCTTTGGTCTTCTCAAAATCAAGGATCACCCCGTTGATACAATAACGCAGGCCGGTTGGCGGTGGTCCATCTTCAAATACATGGCCAAGATGCGCCTTACACCTGCCGCATTGTACTTCCGTGCGCCGCATGCCATGGCTATTGTCTGGCGTATAAATGATACTGCCTTTGGAAACTGGCTCATAAAAACTTGGCCAGCCGCAGCCGCTTTCAAACTTGGTGTCGCTTTTAAACAAAGCATTGCCGCAAGCCTTGCAATAGTAGGTACCAATCTCTTTGGAATTTTCAAATGGACTGGTCCATGGTCTTTCTGTTCCTTTCTGCCGGGCTATATAATATACATCTGCCGGTAGCACCTTCTTCCATTCTTCATCGCTGAGCGTAACCTTATCGGTCGCTTCATGAGAGTACAAGGGGTTCTTTTTGGTAGTATCAGCCATATTGGTGGATTTTTTCGGTGACGGTTGGGAGAAACTGCATTGTTGCAGCATTGCCAGGCAAACGAACAATATGATGCGGGAAAGGGTCATTGATAGATTTATAACAAAAGTAAGGCCGGGAGGTTTGGAGACAAGACAAGGTTTGAGGTCAGGAGTTTGGGGTTTGATGTTGGGTTTAAAGTCTGATGTTTGAAGTTGCGCTCGCAACGACCAGCACTGCCAAACCTATCTGTTTAGAAATCGTCACTGTACATCGCCCCCCGAAGCTTTAGCGAAAGAAGGGCCTCGCGCTCCATAGCTTCAGAGATAGAGGGGCCTCGCCCCCGAAGCTTTAGCGAAGGGGGGAACGCAAACGTTTTCAGAGGGCATTTTGAACAAAATCCAATAACCAGCGTGGAATTTCGACCATTTTTAAGCCACAAGCCTTAATTTTGTGCCCTCAAACAGGTTTTAGCAAGCATGTTTAATTTAATTCTATTTGGACCTCCCGGGAGTGGAAAAGGCACACAGTCTGAACGCCTGATTTCCCGTTATGGTCTGAAACACCTTTCCACCGGTGATATCCTCCGTTCTGAGATCAAAAATGGCACCGCACTGGGACTGGAAGCCAAAACCCTGATGGACCAGGGCCAACTCGTACCGGATGAGGTAGTAATCGGCATGATCAGGTCAGCCCTGGATGCCAATCCAGAAGCAAAAGGTTTCCTTTTTGACGGCTTCCCCCGTACAAAAGCCCAGAGTGAAGCGCTGGACAACCTGCTCGCTCAACGCAATGAAGCAATCAATGTGGTGCTCGCATTGGAGGTTACAGAAGAGGAACTGGTAAAACGCTTACTAAACCGTGGCCTAACCAGTGACCGGTCAGATGACCGCGACGAAAGTATCATTCGCGCACGGATCGCTGAATACCACAAGAAGACATCAGCCGTAGCCGATCATTACCGCCAGTTCGACAAGGTAGTGGGCGTGAAAGGAGAGGGCACCGTCGACGAGATCTTCGATGCACTCTGCGGCGAAATCAGCAAGCGTAAAGCTGCCTGATTCTTTGATTATCAGTTCTTAGGGAAAAGTAAATCCGCCTTTTCAAGGCTGGAAAGTATGTCCTGTTTCACCTTGGTTACTTTGTCAACCTCCGACTGAAGGTACTTCAACCTGGCGTCCTTGCTGTCTTTCGATGAATCGGGATTGAACTCCTCCATCCAGGTATCCATTCCGGAAGCTGCCTGCTTCAGGTCTTGCTGCAACTCCTTGTATTGAGCCTTTACAGCATCATTGCCAGTACCTTTTACCTTGTCCAGGCTGTCCAGCGCTTTGGCCACCCGGTCTTCATAGCCCTTGACCTTTCCCATCTTTCCCATGGCAACATCATGGCCATCCATCACCTGCTGAAACAGACTGTCTTCAACACTGGCCGGCTGAGCCGAATAACCATCTTTTCTTTCTGCCGCACCATCATCGGCGGCATTATTACAGGCCGCGAGGCCGGACAGGATCGCTGCTACCAGGAAAATTCGCTTCATAGAATGCTTTTGATACGGACAAAGATCAGCTAATTTGCATTTAAACGTTGCACCATATGAGATCACTGGAGAATTACGTAACCGGTAGGTGGGTAAAGGGAGACGGTGATGGCCAAACCCTCTATCATGCGGTTAATGGCACACCTATATTTACAGCTTCCACAGCCGGACTGGACTGGGAGGCGATCGTCCGCTTTGCCCGCGAGACCGGAAATCCGGCCCTGCGCCGCCTCACTTTCCATGAAAGAGGCCGGATGCTACGGGCGCTGGCACTCCATCTTCAACAATTTCTTCCTGAATTTTATGAGGTCAGTCTGATGACAGGGGCTACCCGGGGAGACAGCTGGATCGACCTGGAAGGCGGCATCGGCAACCTCTTTTCCTATGCCTCCCTGCGCCGCAAATTTCCTGACACCCCCTATTGTATTGATGGCGATTCCCACAACCTCAGCAAACAGAACAGTTTTATGGGAACCCACCTCCTCGTACCGAAAGAAGGTGTCGCTATCCATATCAATGCCTTCAATTTCCCGGTCTGGGGAATGCTGGAAAAAGTCGCCGTTAACTGGCTCGCAGGAATGCCGGCCATCGTTAAGCCAGCCACAGTAACCTCCTACCTGACAGAAGTGGTTGCCCGTAAAATCACCGAAAGCGGTATCCTGCCACACGGCGCATTTCAGCTGGTATGCGGCAGCGCCGGAAACTTGCTCGATCACGCCGGACCCCAGGATGTCATAACATTCACTGGTTCCGCCACCACCGGAAAAAAACTAAAAACGCACCCGTCCATCATCAATAACAGTGTTCCTTTTAATATGGAGGCCGATTCCCTTAATGCCATCGTACTCGGTAATACGGTGGAGCCGGGAGACCCGGAATGGGACATTTTTATCCGCGAGGTAAAAAGGGAAATGACCGTCAAAGCCGGACAGAAATGTACGGCGATCCGGCGCATCCTGGTCCCTGCAGGCAAACTGGAAAAAGCGCAGGCCGACCTGTCCGCCGCCCTTGGACAAACCATCATTGGCAATCCTGCCAATGAAAAAGTACGGATGGGCGCACTTGCCGGGCAGGACCAGCGCCGCGAGGTCAGGGAACAGGTGAGTAAGCTGCTGGCAGCTTCCCGCATCATTTATGGATCGCTTGATTCGGTTTCGGTTCTGGACGCAGATCCTGAAAAAGGTGCTTTTCTGAGCCCGCTTTTATTACTGAATGAACAACCACATCAGCAGTTTGGATCGCATGAAATTGAAGCATTCGGCCCCGTTAGTACCCTGATGCCTTACGACGGCCCCGAAGATGCAGTAACACTGGCAGCCATGGGAAAAGGTTCGCTTTGCAGCACCATCGTTACCAGTTCCCCGGCTGAAGCGCGCGATTTTGTAGTGGGTGCCGGTCCCTGGCATGGCCGCATCCTGGTGCTCGACCGCAAAAGTGCAAAGGAATCCACCGGTCATGGCTCACCACTCCCCCTGCTGGTACATGGCGGTCCCGGCCGGGCAGGTGGCGGAGAAGAAATGGGTGGCATCCGTGGAGTAAGACACTATATGCAGCGACTCGCGGTTCAGGGCTCCCCGGAAATGATCACAGCGATCACCCAGGTGTATCAGCCCAATGCCGAAGGCGTTCAGGATCCCGTTCACCCCTTCCGCAAATACTTTGAGGAACTGGAAATCGGGCATCAGATCCTTACCGGAAAACGAACCATCACAGAAGCAGATATCGTTCAGTTCGCCAACCTCAGCTGGGATCATTTTTACGCCCATACCGATCATACCGCCCTGGAAGGCACATTATTTGAAAAGCCGGTGGCACATGGCTACCTTATTCTCAGTGCTGCAGCCGGCTTGTTTGTGGACAGCAGTGCGAAAGGACCGGTGATGCTGAACTATGGCCTTGACGAACTCCGTTTTCTCCAACCGGTGTATGCCGGTACAACCATCCAGGTCCGGTTTACCTGCAAAGAAAAAATTGCCCAGGACCAGCGGTCAGATACTGATTTGCCCCGGGGCATCGTTAAATGGCTGGTGGAGGTGCTGGACAACAATAAGGAACCCTTCGCCATTGCCACCATCCTGACGATGGTTCAGAAAAAGCTATTAACGAATGAATAACCGGGGGTTGGTTATCTTTATAGTCCCCCTAAATATTATGATATGATTCATGAATCTAAAGGCGGATATGTAAAATCAGAGATCCATAAAGGCATTGCCACAGTAGAGTTTTTTCATCCGCAGGGCAATTCACTTCCGGGCAGTTTATTGCGGGAACTCGCCAAAGAGATCCATTCCCATGGTAACAACAATGAAGTTCGCGTAATCCTGCTCCGCTCCGGTGGTGACACCAATTTTTGCGCAGGTGCATCCTTCGAAGAGTTGAGCAATATCAAATCGGTTGAAGAAGGAACAACTTTCTTCAACGGCTTTGCACAACTGATCAATATCATGCGGAAAGTGCCGAAACTGATCGTTGGCCGTATTCACGGTAAATGTGTCGGCGGTGGTGTGGGATTGGCAGCGGCGGTAGACTATGCCATCGCAGTGGAATCTGCTGAGATAAGATTAAGTGAGCTGGCCATAGGCATCGGGCCCTTTGTGGTTGGTCCGGCAGTCGAAAGAAAGATCGGCTTATCTGCTTTCACACAACTGGCCATAGATTCTGCATTATGGCGCAATGGCGATTGGGCAAGACGAAAAGGCCTGTTTGCTGAACTGCATCCGAATGTGGACAGTATGGATGAATCGGTGCTTCGGCTGACCAACACTCTCGCCGCATCTTCTCCTGAAGCCACAGGGGAGTTAAAAAAAATATTCTGGAAAGGCACAGAGCATTGGGACCAGCTGCTTTCAGAACGCGCCGCCATCAGCGGCCGCCTGATTGTGACCGAGCATGCCAGGGCCGCCGTTTCCAAATTCAAGGCGAAGGTGAAGGTCTCCTGATCAACGCATCGATAAACGCATCAGTTACCAGCGCTCTTCTTCCTCATTTCCTTCAGCAGTATCGGGATCTTCGAAAGAAGATCTCTTCCTGTATTTCTGCAGCTGCCTTTCTATCAGAAGGTCGGCAATGATCTGTGCGGCATCTTCATTTACCTTTTCCTTCAGCAGGAATTTCAATTTCTGTTCATCGACATCCACGCGGTACAACACGTTGATCAATCGGTTGAAATCGTGCAGCAACAATTCGTTCACCCAATATGCCAGCGCCTGCCGGAGGGAGCGTTCATCCTGGTTGGGAGCCAGTGCTGAGCCTATCTGTTCGTTCAGTTGCAATGCGAGATCCATAGATCAGAATTTTTCGACAATGCCCAGGGCAAAAAGGGCGAAATCATATTTAACAGGGTCATCCGCATCCAGTGTGCGCAGCCATGCCGTAAGTTCCTGGGCCGCTTTCCAGTCAACCGACTCCCGTTCCAGCAACCCGAGCCGCTGCGATACTCTGGCCACATGCACATCCAGCGGAATGATCAGCTGGTGCATGCCAATGCCTTTCCAGCAGCCAAAATCCACCCCGTTGCCATCCTTTCTCACCATCCACCGCAGGAACATGTTCAGCCTTTTACAGGTTGATCCTTTCCAGGGTGCTGCAATATGCTTGAGCGTTCTCGGCGGATATTCTTCCAGGGAGAAAAAATACCGGTGGAAACCATTCAATGCCCCGGTGATGTCCGGATCACCAGGATGATGTCCTTTAAGGAATGCCGTTTCAAGACTCTTTTCCCGACGGTAATGCTGCTGCAGAAACTCCACGAAATACAACAGGTCAGTGGCGTTAAAAGTGCGGTGTGAAAAATTCAGAAACCTGACCCGGTCCGCTTCCTGGTGATTGACCAGGAACTCGTACGGACTTTCTCCCATCAGCTCCAGCAATGTCAACGCCTTTTGAATAATCGTCTTCCTGTTTCCCCAGGCGAAAATCGCACTGAAAAATCCCGCAATCTCAATATCCTGCAACCGTTGATAGCGATGCGGAACAGCGATGGGGTCATCGGCAATAAATGCCTGCCGGTTATATTCCTCAACCTTCCTGTTCAGGAAAACAATTATAGCTTCCCTGTTTTTCACTCGTTGATTTTCACTGAATGTACCGCCGTTGGCAGCCAGACCTGCATTTCACCCGCGCCCCGGTTGTTCCACGAAAAAAACGGAATCGCATAAATGGTTTTGTTCTCCCATCTGATCTGTGTGCCACCGTCAGCAGGTGCGGCAACTTTACCATCGATCGAAAGCCTGTTCACACCACCCAGCAATTGCGGTTCAAATCCTGGTACAACTTTAGCGGCTGGTGGTATAATGAAATTCCAGGCATTCCCGCCATTATCAGCGCCCTCTACACAGTATACCAGTGGGCCATACTGAAGGGCAACACGATCTGTGTTTTCGCGGAGTGCGGTATTGCTTTGAATCCATCTGGCACGCATCGGCGTTTCAATACTGATGCTGTCTCCACGTTTCCATTTCCTGTCAATCACCGCATAACCGTTATCCTGGAGAAAAGGCTGCGGCTTTCCGTTCACCTTGATCACCATCTGATCGGATAAGGTATCGGTGAAGTGATACAGGTCTCCCGCGACCGGCGTACTGAGCCAACCAGGTATGCGCAGCCGCAGTTGCATGGACTTGCGCGGGGCATTGCCAACAGCAATAGTTGTTCTGCCATTCCAGGGAAAGCCGGTGGTCAGGGAGAGATCAAGTTTTTCTTTTCCAAACGGAAGCGATACGGCACTGCCGATATAGAGATTCACCCAAGCAGCTCCGGGAGAAACACTATAAATATAATTGCCCAGCGATGCCACCAGGCGGGCAATATTAGAAGGGCAACACGCAGTGCCGAACCATTCGCGCCTTGCATAATTTCCGGATGACGCAAGCGGATTGCCGTAAAAGAAATGATCGCCGGAAAGCGACAGGCCATCCAGCGCCCCGTTATAAAGACTTCTTTCCAGCACGTCGGTATATTTTCCTTCGCCGGTCAGTGCATGCATGCGCTGGTTCCAGAAGACCATGCCAACAGACGCACAGGTTTCGCAATAAGCAGTCAGGTTAGGCAGATCATAGTCAACACCAAATCCTTCATTCTTTCCCTGTGCGCCGATCCCGCCCGTGATGTACAGATTCCTGTTGATCACATCATCCCACACGGCTTTCATAGCAGTCATATAACCCTGATCGTTGGTAACGGCCGCCACATCAGCTGCACCGGTGTAGAGATACATCGCCCGCACGGCATGCCCTGTAATCTGCCGCTGCTCCTTCACCGGGGTACCATCCTGGCAGTAATCAGGATCTTTCCATTCATCCCAGATCACCCCTTTACCATAACCATATCCCCGCTGGTCTAGAAACCACTGGGCCATGTCCAGGTATTTCCGCTGCCCGGTCAGGTGGTATAACCGCATCAGGGCCAGCTCAATCTCCTGGTGGCCGCTCACCCAGTGTTTGCCGGACTGCCGGAACCAGGTGTCAATATGATCAGCCATCTTCATGGCCACGTCGAGCAGCTGTTTCTTCCCTGTTGTATTGTAATAGGCAACAGCAGCTTCAATGAGGTGACCGGCACAATAATCTTCGTGCTTTTCCATATCGGTCCAGCGCTTGTCAAGACCGGTCAGCTGGTAATAGGTATTGATATAGCCGTCCGGCAACTGCGCTGCGGCAATTTTACTGATCCATTCGTCTGCTTTCCTTTCGACTTCTGCATCGGGATGGTTCTTCAGCGAATAGGCCATCGCTTCAATCGCCTTGTAAACATCGGAATCGTCAAAATAAATGCCTTCATGTTTGCCTTTCTTCGCAGCGGCATTTTCAAAATTCCTGATGCGGGCAGTTTTCGTTTCCGTATACAGCATGCAGGCCTGCAGGGTAGACGTTGCTACCGTTTCCATACGGCCTTTCCAGAAAGGATCCGTCACTTTTACCTGTGAGAAATTCACGGTATTGATGGGACCGGAAGCGGGTTGCGCAAACACTTCTGCTCCCGCCAGGAGGAGCAGTGCCGTTAGATATTTATTCATTTGGTGGATTGATATTAACCGATTGCTGTGGTCAGGTCTGCAATTAGATCTTCCGCATCCTCAACGCCTACACTCAGGCGGATCAGGGAATCCGTCAGTCCGTTTTTCAGCCTTTCTTCCCTGGGAATGGAGGCGTGCGTCATGGAAGCTGGGTGATTGATGAGCGATTCAACACCACCCAGGCTTTCCGCGAGAGCAAACAGGTGCGTACTGCTCAATACCTGTTGCGCCGCCTGCAGGCTATCGTCTTTCAGTTCAAAACTCATCATGCCGCCGAATCCCCGCATCTGACGGCTGGCAATCGCATAACCCGGATGATCGGTAAAGCCGCACCAATACACTTTTCCCACTTTGGGATGATTTCTCAGCCAGTGTGCGACCACGGCACCGTTCTCACAATGCCGCTGCATCCGGAGGTGCAGTGTTTTGATGCCCCGTAAAACCAGGAAACAATCCATTGGTCCCGGAACTGCACCACAGCTTTTCTGAATGAAATACAATTTTTCCCGGAGGGTGCTGTCATTCATCATGAGTGCGCCCTGGATCACATCACTGTGGCCACCCAGGTACTTGGTGGCGGAATGCATCACGATATCAGCACCCAGGTCAAGTGGATTCTGCAGATAGGGACTCGCGAAGGTATTGTCCACGCAGAGCAGTGCGCCGGCTTTTTTTGCGATCTGGCTCACGCCTTCAATATCCGTTACATTCATCAGCGGGTTGGTTGGCGTCTCCAGCCAAATGAGCCGGGTATTGAGGGTAACTGCTGCGGCAACTTCCTCCAGGTTGGTGGTATCCACATACCGGAACACTATCCCGAATCGTTCAAACACTTTTGTAAACAGGCGATAAGTACCCCCATACATATCACTTGCTGCAATCACTTCATCTCCGGGCGACAGCAGTTTGATCACGGCATCTGTAGCCGCAACACCACTGCTGAAAGCCAGTCCGAATTTTCCATTTTCAATCAGGGCAAACGCCTCCTCAAGCGCCTGGCGGGTAGGATTCTGCGAGCGGGCATATTCAAATCCCTTGTTCTTACCCGGCGCTTCCTGTACATAGGTTGAAGTCTGGAAAATCGGGGTCATGATGGCTCCGGTTCCCGGATCGGGATGCGCACCGGCATGGATCATTTTTGTTGCAAGCTTCATATAGAATGGACCTTATTTGAGTGGTAAAGTTGCATTATTTATAGAGAAGCCAATACCAGGTGCCGCCAGTCGTAATTGTTGGCATCAAAGGCGGTGGCAGGCTGAAAAGGTGCATCCAGCACCTTGCTGGTAAGCCATCCCTTCTCCACCAGTTTTTTCCTGCTTTCCCGGATCCGGTCACGGATCAGGCTATGCTGCATCCAGGAAGCCTGTGGCGGTTCGAAACCTATCTTTCCAACCTGCCAGACAATCTTGTCCGGAAGCTTTTGATGCATCGCCTGGCGAAGGATCCACTTGCGGTAGCCATCTCTCACTTTCAGCGAGGCAGGCAGGCTGAAGGTAAAACTGACAAGATCAGGTTGCAAAAAGGGCAGGCGGATCTCCCGGCCGAAAGCCATGCTGTTCCGGTCGGCATAACGCAGCAGTTCCGGTAACCTTGAACGGGTCAGCTCGTCGTAGAGCAGGTCATTCAAACCAGTAACCAAAGGCTTGTACAATACCTCATAGGGAAAGTCTGTTTCCAGGTCGGGATGCAGAAACGGTGTGGCGGTTATCGTGTGTTTTTCTTTTCGGATCAGGGCATTTTGTGCAGCCGCCGGAAACCAGGCGGCCATATAATTTTTCCAGCCCCAGGGCCCACGCCAGCCGTTGTTCCGGAACCGCTTCACAGCTTCCCGGGCAGCGGTCTTATCCTTTCGCCAGAGCTCCTGGAGATACCAATGCGTGGTGGATTCATAGCCACCGAGCAATTCGTCGGCACCCTGGCCATCCAGCAAAACTGTTACACCTGTCTTCCGGGCCGCGGCATAAACCAGGTATTGTGCGAAAACGCTGGCTGAGCCGACCGGTTCCTCCTGGTGGTACAGCATCCCATCAAGCTGGTCATTCAGTTCATTCGCATCAGGATGCACCAGTACGCTGTTGATAGCCAGCTGTTCCCTAAGTGCGGCTATCGATACACTTTCATCTTTCTCATAACCGGGAAATACTGCCGAAAACCCTGAATAGGGTTGCTGCATCAGTTGCGACATGAAAAATGCAATGCTGCCACTGTCTACCCCGCCGCTCAGGGAACTGCCGCAGGGTACATCGGCCCGGAGTCGTTTATAAACTGAATCTTCGAGCAGCTGGCTGAATTGCTGTACTGCATCCGCATCAGTACCCTTCCAGGTAACCTGTTTATCAATATCCCAATAGATGGTCCTTTCCAGCAGGAGGGCGTCATTTCCCTTCCTTACGGAACAGTAGGATGCCGGTGGTACCTGGTAGAGTTGCTGGTAGAAGGTATTTTCAGCGGAAAGTGCCGGGTTGGATTTACCGGTGGCCAGGAAAAAGGTCACCGCTGCCGGATCCGGTAGCCTGGAAACCCCGGCCGCCCAAAAAGCTTTCATTTCTGAAGCAAAATGGAAACGGCCCTCCCCGTCAAAATGATAAAACAGGGGCTTTTCACCAAATCGGTCCCGCGCCAGGAAAAGCGTCTTTTCCTGCTCGTCCCAGATGGCGAAGGCAAACATGCCATCCAGTTGGTGCACCAGGGAAGCCCCCCAATAGTGAAATCCCTGGAGGATGACTTCCGTATCTGAACCGGTGCTGAACGACGCGCCTTCCTGCTGTAACTGCGCCTTCAGCTCCATGTAATTATAGATTTCGCCGTTGTAAACGATCGTATAACGGTTACCCAGGTGCATCGGCTGGGCTGCAGCCGGGCTCAGGTCAATCACCGCCAGACGCCTGTGACCGAAAAAAAGCGATTCGCCGGGATTGTTCCAGGTACCCTGCCCGTCAGGGCCCCGGTGACGCAGGGCATCCGTCATCAGTCCTGTTGACCGGCGATGTTCATGCGCCCGGTCAGGTTCCGGGTCAGGACAAAATATTCCGGCGATCCCGCACATAATGATGTTTAAAACTGAATGGGCATTCTAACGCTCTCATCGTCCCATCCGATGACGAGGTGAATGGTGCCATTGTTTTTCTCAAAATACATGCTGAATGCTTCCAGGTCTTCACCCGTCCGTTGAACCGGAAGGTCTACGCGGGCAACGTCTTTTTTCTGATCATAGCGGAAAGCCCCCCAGGTATCGGTCTCCTTATTCAGGATGAGGGTCCACTTGTTTTCTTCAGGAATCGCATAAAGCGTATAGCGGCCCTTCTTGACTTTGGAGGCGCCGATCTTCGCGTCTTTGAACAGTTCCAGTTCTGTAGCTTCGTTGGCTCCAAGGCGCCAGATCGTACCATATTCCACCAGCTCGCCAAATACCTTTCTGCCATTCTTCAACGGCCGGCTGTATACCACCCGCGCGAGCAAGGGCTCAGTCGCCTTATCCTGGATCTTCAGGATCGGGTAATTCGCGGGATAGTAACTTTCATCCAGGGAAGACTTATCTACCACAGGAAATTTTGACTGGGCGAATGTGCCCAGGGAAATTCCCATCATCAGGCTGGCAAAAACTAGTTTTTTCATGCGGCAAAAATAAAGCTCAGCGTTCATGTTTATCAGATGCCAGGTTGCGGTGGCAACAAATGTTTCTTAAAATAATTGTTGACAAATAAGAGCAGCTCCGGGAAAAACCGCTGGTAGCAGGCTTCGAGCGTTTCGTATTCCCTGTTAAACAATTCAAACACGGGGCCATGGTCCTGAAGATACTTTGCTCTCCGCACCAGTCCGGCCATGCTTTTTTCAATACCCTCCCTGCTGCTGTAATTGGTCAGCCAGTCGTATTGTTTCATGTATGGAAAAATGTCCCTGAAACGGGCCGGACAGTCCTCCAACCGGTTTTCCAGTGTGCCATATACCCACTGGCTGAATGCGGGAAGGTTGTCGTCGGCAAATACAAGACGATCGTTTGCCAGGAAATGGTCATAGGCAACATCCAGGAAGGCACCGGCATAAAGGCCTACAGCGGGCTTAAAAATGGTTTTGGCCCTGGCATTGACCTTATGATCATCGGTAAACTGATCAATGGCACGGTGCAGTGCAATGCCCTGTTGAATTTTTTCAGGAAAGCTGAATTTCGATTTGCCTTTTATAAAATCACTGGTCATATTTCCCACCAGGATTTCCGGTTGGCGAAAAGAGAGAAATGCATGCGCTAAATAATTCATGGCGTAGCGGCATTTTTTTTAAGCCAGTCGGCAAGGCGATCCAGCAAAACGGGAGATAATGTTTCTGTCAGGATTCCGTATTCCTGCACCGTACACAATTTGCAGGTCTGGAACAGGTGGTTGAGCCCGGGGAGTTTTTCTATCGTGGCCGTTTGCGACGACCCGGCCAGTGCTTTCCGGATGCCTTCCAGGTTTGAATCGGGCAATACCTGGATATCCCTGGCGCCATTCAAAGCAAGCACCTTGCAGGTTACCATTTCCAGGTAAAGTTCGGGATCATACCCCAGAAACGTGCGGAACCAGGGCGAGTAAATCTGTTGCAGTACTCGTTGCTGATAAATAACCGCGCCTGAGTCATTCCTTATCGCAGTAGTGGCGAATACCCGGTTGGGATGTTCGGCCTGTCGCCAGGTGTTGAGCTGTTCCGAAAGTATACGGGCGGCACTGTCACGCGTGGGTGCGGCAGCCACGGCAGGCATTGTTGCCGCGAAGAATTTGCCATAGGAAAGCGCAGCAAGTGAATCTACTCCTGCCGACTGCAGCACTGCCTGGTTCTGTTCACCCATCAATTGTCCGATCGGAACACCGGGCCCGGCCAGGAGGATCATATAAGCGATCTGCTTATCCCGGCTGGCAACGATCGGCGCGATCATTCCTCCTTCACTATGACCGATCAGCCCTATTCTTTTTTTGTCCACCTGTGGAAGCGAACGCAGGAAAGCCAGTTGTTTCTGAACATCGGAGGCGAAATCGAAACTGGTAGCACCAGCGAAATTACCGTTTGACTGGCCCACGCCCCGGTCATCCACCCGCATGACCAGATAACCCTGGCGGGTAAGAAAATCTGCGAGTACAGCAAATGGCTTATGACGTAAAATAGTTTCATCCCTGTCCTGCGGGCCAGATCCCGTAATGAGCAGAAAGGAAGCAAACGGACCACCGGTTGACGGCTTCGTTACCGTTATTCCGTATCGTGAACTGTCGCCTTCCGGCTGATACACGAGTGAATCTGATTGATAAGGATAAGGTGGATGGGGAGTTTGCGGACGGTCACCGGTTTGTGACTGTACGGAAACGATACAGCTGAGCATCAATATCGTACACAAAAGTTTATGCATACACGAACAAGCTTAGTAAGATAATCAGCTTTTACAAACTTTCCATGAATATTACGGTCATCATTTTGTAAGAAGCCATTTCCACTTCTCTAATTTAACCATGGCTTAACCAGGTTTTACTTTTTATTTAACACTTTTTCTCAAACGCTGATCTGGCGCCGCTTTCAGCGGTTTAATCAATGCCCGGAAAAGCTAAATCTGTCGTTCGTCGAAAGTTTCTGAAATCTCTTTCACCACTGTTCACTATTTGCTTGACACGCGTCTGTAACCAAAATACTTTTACATCGTCAAACCAATCAAACACAATTGATCATTAAACCTTCAAATGTTATTTTATGAAAAAGTTCATCATCATCGCCGCTACAGCTTTTGTAAGTCTGTCCAGCTTTGCAAGTGTAGATCCTGTTACTGGTAAAGTTCTCGAGTCCTTCCGCAGCGAATTCGCAGACGCGAAAAATGTACAGTGGAAATCACTTGACGATGCCGGATTGTATCAGGCAACTTTCAACTTCCGCAACACTGAACTGAGTGCGTTCTACAATGCCGATGGAGAAATGGTGGCAACTGCCCGCTACATCAGCATCGAAAATCTTCCCATTCTTGTAACAAAGGCAATCCAGGACCGCTATCCTGACCATATTGTGAAGAATGTGATCGAACACATCAGTGGCGGAAACACAACTTATCATATTACCCTGCACGGACAGAAATCATCCATGATCGTTTCTGCAACTCCTTCCGGTAATATCAGTGTATTCAAAAAAGTAAAAAATAAACTGTAACCTTTTTGTTGCCTGCTGCGTCACAATAACAAACAGCACAACAACTTTATAAACCTTATCAAAATGAAAAAGAGCATCACAGGAGTCATCGCAATTGTACTCCTCACCTTATCCACCGCCTTCGCTAACACCAACAACAGGAATGAAAAGAAAGAGGCAGTTAAGCAACGCGTAGAAAAGTCCTTCAAAAAAGAATTTGCCGGCGCTCAACAAGCCACCTGGTCAAAGGTAGGCGCCTATCACAAAGTTCAGTTCAGCTACAACGGGCAGGTAATGTTCGCCGTACTGAATGACGATGGCAAAACAATGGGCGTGTACCGCAACATCCTCTCTCATCAGTTGCCCATCAACCTGATGACCAGCCTTAAGGAAGACTATTCCGGTTACTGGATCACCGAACTTTTTGAACTGGTGCAGGACAATGAAACATTTTACTATGTGCATCTGGAAAGTGCAGACAAGAGCATCACGCTGAGAAGCGAAAATGGCTCACAATGGTCCGAATACCAGATGTCAAACAAATAATTCACGTTTTTCTCTGAGGTTTTGTTGGAAAGTAAACAGCTCCGCTTCCTGGCGGGGCTGTTTTTATTTCACCTATTTTTGTGCCCTAAATCTGAAAAGTCATGAGCAAAGGACCGGTATCACAGTTCATTCAGCACCATTACCGTCACTTCAATGCAGCTGCATTGGTGGATGCGGCCAAAGGTTATGAGAAACATCTCCTGGAAGGCGGGAAGATGATGGTTACCCTTGCGGGCGCCATGAGTACTGCAGAACTGGGTGTTTCGCTGGCAGAAATGATCCGGCAGGGCAAAGTGGACATCATTTCCTGTACCGGTGCCAACCTGGAAGAAGACATCATGAACCTGGTTGCCCACAGCCATTATGAAAGAATCCCCAACTACCGTGACCTCACCCCCCAGGAAGAATGGGGACTGCTCGAGCGCGGCCTGAACCGGGTGACCGATACCTGCATCCCTGAAGAAGAAGCATTCCGTAAGATTCAGGACCATATTTCTAAACTCTGGAAAGATGCAGACGCAGCCGGCGAACGCTATTTTCCCCATGAATTCATGTACAAGCTACTACTCAGCGGCGTGATGAAAGAAGGGTATGAAATTGATCCGAAAGACAGCTGGATGATCGCTGCTGCTGAAAGAAATGTACCGATCGTTGTCGGTGGCTGGGAAGACAGCACCATGGGCAACATCTTCGCTTCCTATGTGATCAAAAACGAAGTGAAGGCTACTACCATGAAAAGCGGCATCGAATATATGGTCTGGCTGGCTGACTGGTACCGCCAGAACAGCGGCGGTAAAGGTGTTGGCTTTTTCCAGCTGGGCGGTGGTATTGCCGGTGATTTCCCGATCTGCGTGGTACCCATGATGTACCAGGATCTCGAATGGCATGATGTACCCTTCTGGAGTTATTTCTGCCAGGTAAGTGATTCCACAACTTCCTACGGATCCTACTCCGGTGCCGTTCCCAACGAAAAGATCACCTGGGGAAAATTGGGCATCGACACACCGAAATACATTGTGGAAAGTGATGCGACCATCGTTGCACCACTCATATTCGCCTATATCCTGGGCTGGTAATCAGCTCCCCGATAAAATTAAAAAAGCGGCCTTTTGGCCGCTTTTTTGTTGTCTTTACCGGATCATCATCAGTTCCGGGTCATGGTTGGTATGGGAAGATCTCTTTTGATCTGGTTGTCGCGGTTAGCCATTTCCCAGGCGGTATAAAATACCAGCTGTGCGCGTTTTTTCAGCAACGGGAAATCGATCTTGTCAACAGTATCAGTCGGCTTGTGATAGTCTGCCTGCAGCATGCCGTCATAATAAAAGATCACCGGCACACCTTTCTTTGCAAAGTTGTAGTGGTCGCTCCTGAAATAGATCTGGTTCTGGTCATTCGGATCGTTGAACCGGTAGTCCAGCACCATATTCACGTATTTTTTGTTGATCGATTCGCTCAGCGGCTTGAGTTCCGTGCTCAGTTTGTCATCTCCTACTACATACACATAGTTCAGCGTATCGGGCGTTTTCCTTTCCGTATCCACCCTTCCGATCATATCAATATTCAGGTCGGCAGTGGCTTTATCCATGGGGATGGAGGGATGCTCACTGAAATATTCAGAACCCCAGAGACCCTTTTCTTCTCCGCTGACTGTCATGAACAGGATATTCCGGCGGGGGCCTTTTCCGGCCGCTTTGGCCTTAACAAAAGCCTCAGCGATCTCCAGTACACCCACTGTACCTGATCCGTCATCATCAGCGCCATAATAGATCACATTTCCCCGCTTGCCAAGGTGATCATAATGGGCCGTGATGATCAGCCATTCGTCTTTCTTGTCAGTTCCTTCCAGGTATCCCAGGACGTTACTGCTGCTGAGTTTCATGATCTGCTTGTCCAGCTCCAGCATCAACCGGGTGGAATAAACCTTTCCGGCTACTTTTCCGGATTTGCCGCCGCTTTCCAGCCCGGACCAATCCTCCCCGACAAGGGATTTGGCGAGGCCGGCGGATATCGTATACAGGCTTGCCGGCTGTTCTGCAGAGTAAAGATTCGTGTACATATTGCCGAGGGCAGGCGTCTCCTTCCTGGGGAAATTGGGTCCTACCAGCAAAACGGCTGCAGCGCCTTTCTTAACGGCATTGAGGTATTTGCCATAAAAATTTCCGGGTGAGCGGAAACCTTTTTTCGTAGTGGTATAACTGGACGGAACACCGTCGAGCAGCAATACTGCCTTACCCCTTACTTCCAGGCCCGCATAGTCATCCCACGCAGAATCAACGATACCATGACCGGCAAACACTACTTCTGAAAAATACTGCCCGCCGGGGCGCGTAACCTGCAGGAACGGCTGGTAATCTGTGTTAACGGTGAAAGGCTGCTCATTCACAGCCAGTTTGCTGCTCACCAGGGAATCCCGGAATACCGGAAAATTCATCTGGTAGCTGTCTTTGTTCCCTGGCAGCAGGCCGAGTGAACGAAAATGCTGTTCGATGTAGGCAGCTGCCTTTTTTTGTCCTTCTGTTGCTGTTTCCCGGCCTTCCATATCGGCGCCGGCAACGATGGTCAGGTGCCTTTTCAGGTCCTCTTCAGTAATAGACGCGGCTATTTTTTGGGGGTTGGCCTTCTTCTGCCCGATTGCCAGGGCTGCCGGAAATAAACCCAGCACGAATAAAAGTTTCCTCATGTATGAAGTTATGTTAGATTGAAGCGGCAATATAAGAAACGACACGCTTCAGGTCATACCAATCATACAATTCAGGCTTTTAGCTCCACTCTTCAGGCAGGGTATCCTTCTCTGCTTCCTTGTTCACCCGGGCAGCGATGGAGATACTGATCTCGTATAACAGCCACAGGGGCACTGTCACAATCAGCTGGCTCACCACATCCGGCGGCGTGATCACCGCAGCGATCACCAGGATGATCACCACGGCAAACTTCCGGTAGGTACGCAGAAAATCTGCTGTCAGGATACCCACCTTGGCCAGGAAATACACCACCAGCGGCAGCTGGAAAACGATCCCTGTACCCAGCACCAGTGATACGATGTTATCGATGTAGTCACTGATGGTGAAAGTGTTGGCAATCAATGGACTAAGGGTATATGCAGCGAAGAAATTGACCGTATAGGGAGCAATGAGGAAGTAACCGAAACTGACACCCGAAAAGAACAGCAGCGACACCCAGAAGATCACGCCCCGCGTTTTTCTCAGCTCCTTGGTGGTCAGTGCAGGTTTCACAAAGCGCCAGAACTCCCAGAACACAAAGGGAAAAGCTATAATAAACCCGCCGATAAAGGCGATGGTGAAGCTCATCATGAACTGGCTGCTCATTTCCGTACTGATCAGCTTCAGGTTGATGTCCTCAAGGCATAGTGCATTGCCCATCCCGAGCTTATGGCTGGTGGCGCATAAGATGCGGTACGTGATAAAGTCCTTGTTGGCCGGACCCATGACGACCTGGCCAAAGAAAAAATCCATGTAAATGAATACCACGATCGCGCCTACAAGTATAGCCAGCAGGGCGCGCATGATGTGCCAGCGAAGCGCCTCGAGATGATCAACAAAAGACATTTCAGCACCTGACGCGGACTTCCGGTTAAATAAACTCTTCGCCATATAGAATTAAAAGCCCGCAAATTTAAGGATTCAAAGCACCGCGGGCCGGCACAATAAAACTTTTTGTCTGTCGTTCTAGGTGGTTAGAACGCTCCAAAACCCAATATCATGAATCGGAAAGACATACATTACAGCATCGACGCCATCAAAATCAACAAGGACAGTTACCGTCCGGTGCTGAATTTTACCCGCTTTGCCAGATACCTTCTCTGCATCATCCTCCGGGGTGAGTCACCCATTGAAAACCGGACAGTGTATGTCCGGCGCCATTATCGTCACTAACCCACCCATATATTCAGCCCTTACTTCTGAAACCACATTTGTAAGAGCGGGCCCCGGTTGACGGGGCCTTTTTTTTAACTGAACAGGTATTCCACATCCTCCCTGGTCAGGTTCTTCACAAATCCTTCGTCATCGGCAATCAGGTCTCTCGCAAGCACCCGCTTCCTTTCCTGCAACTGCAGGATCTTATCTTCGATGGTATCTTTACAGATCATCCTGTAAGCAAAAATGCTCTTCGTCTGGCCAATCCGGTGCGTCCGGTCGATCGCCTGTTGCTCTACCGCCGGGTTCCACCAGGGGTCAACGATATACACATAATCCGCAGCCGTAAGGTTCAAACCCACACCACCAGCTTTCAGCGAGATCAGGAACACCCTGCAATTCTCATCGTTCTGGAATCGCTGGATCGCCTTTTCCCGGTCAATAGCCGTCGTACTGCCATCAAAATATTCATAATCCACACCCAGCTCCTTCAACTTGGTCCTGATCAGCCCCAGCATCCCCAGGAACTGCGAAAACACCAGCGCCTTGTGGTTACTGATATTCTCCGTGATCTCGCGGCCGAGTTCCTCGAGCTTGATGGAATGATTTTCAAACTTCTCCTGCTCATTCAGGATCGCCGGTGAATCACAGATCTGCCGCAGTTTCATCAGGCCCTGCAGGATCGTCAGCTGCGATTTCTGCACACCCTGCGATTCGATCGTTCCCAGGATCTTATCCCGGAAATCGTTTCGGTACGCATCATAGATCTTCCGCTGCTCATCTTCCATCTCACACCAGAGAATGGTCTCTGTTTTTTCCGGAAGGTCTTTCGCCACTTGTTCCTTAGTCCGCCGCAGGATGAACGGGAACAGGATTTTGCGCAGGTGTTCCTTACGGTCCTGTTCACCGAACTTGTCGATGGGAATGGCAAATTCCTGGCGGAAGAACTCCATGCTGCCCAGCATGCCGGGGTTCAGGAAGTTCATCTGCGCATAGATATCAAAAGTATTGTTCTGTAACGGCGTACCACTCATGCACAACCGATGTTTGGCACGCAGGAGGGAAGCCGCTTTGGTAACCTTGCTGGCAGGGTTTTTAATGGCCTGCGATTCATCCAGTACTACTGCATCAAACTCCAGGTCCACCAGCAGCTTGATGTCGCTTCGAAGGGTGCCATAAGTAGTGATGATCACATTTTTTTCATCCAGCAGTGTTTTGCTGCGCGTGCGTTCTCCGCCGTGATGAATATGATAGGTCAGTGCCGGAGTAAATTTCCTGATCTCGTTTTCCCAGTTGAACATCAGCGTGGTGGGACAAACGACCAGCGCCTTCAGCCCGCCGTGCGTGTCGCGGTAATGCTGCAGAAAACTGAGCGCCTGCACGGTTTTACCAAGACCCATATCGTCCGCCAGGATGCCGCCCCAGTTCACTTCACTCAGGTAGTTGAGCCACTGGAAGCCGAAGGACTGGTACGGCCGTAAAATCGGCAGAAGGTGTGACGGCGGATGTACTTCGCGGATGCTCTTGAACCCGCGCAGCCTTTCATATTTTTCTTCAAGCTGCACAAACAGCTCTTCTTCGTTTCTCTCGTTGTACAGTTCGTCGATCACACTCATGTGGTATTTCGACAGGCGCAGGTTTTGCGCCTTTCCCTCACCGATGCGGAACAGCAGGGAATATTTTTTGATCCACTCCTCGGGCAGGATCCCGAGCGTCCCATCATCCAGCTGCACAAACTGCTGCTTGTTGGCGAGCGCTCTTTTCACTTCTGCCACGGTAACCTTCTGGTCGCCGAAAATGATGTCCACCTTTGCATCGAACCAGTCGGTATTGCTGCTGATCTGGATCCGCGTTTGCGGTTTCGCTGTATTGAATCGGAAATTCTTTAACGCTTCAAAGCCATATACCGGGATCTTCATTTCCTTCATGGCATCTACGAAAAGAAAGAACCAGTTATTCTTCAGTACATCCGCACCTTTTAGTACCAGATTTTGTGAGCCCTCAGGTCTGATGAAATTCGAATGCAGCGCTTCCAGCTTTTGCAGGAACTGTTGCTCCACACTTTTGTTGCGGTGAACGATCATCACCTTCTCGCCATCGGGAACGATAATCTCATCCTTGTCACCCGGCTTGGTTTCAAATCCCTTGTAGGAGAAAATCGGCTGGAAGACGAGGTATTCACCTTTCTCCTGCAGCATGAGCTTGCGCTCAGGTTCGCCATCTTTATAGGACGAGATCAGCGCAGGATCAAATTCAACGTGATAATGTTTTGCCAGAGGCAGCACAAGGTTCAGCAACTGCATGGGCCAGGTAGCCTTGGTGATCGTGATGGTTCCCTTCGGCATAAAGGTTTCCACCCGGTTCACATCTTCTTCATTGCGCCAGCCATGCAGACTGCCGTTATAGAGAAACAACAGGTTGCCATTGAGTTGATTGTCTGTCAGCCGCATTTCCGATCCATTGATCTTGATCCAGCAGCTTACTTCATATTGCTTCTGCTTCTGCTGCACCTTGAAGAAAGGAATCAGCGGTGCCGTTTCTATATCAATCGAAACCAGGTTCTCCGTCTTAAAGGATTTTCCCGCAGGCAGCTGGAAGAAGAAAGGGCTGTCTGCGACTTCATTCAGGAGCTTCCGCAATTTCGGTTGCAGGTATTCCACCACGAGGTGTTTGGTCTCTGCAGGCAGATCCTCATTCTCATGATGTACAATATTTTCCCAGATCCCGCTGAAGGGCGAATTGCGGTTGAGGTACTTGGTCAGTTCGGTATCCTGCATGCGTCGCAAGGACGGCACAAGTCCACGATCTGATTCCGGGAAAGATTCAATGTTGACATATTTCGACAGGTCAATCTTTTCAACCTTTCCCACAAATTGTTGCTGCTGATCATCCGGCTCTCCCTGGATGGCTTCCAGCTGGAAACCAGGGTAGCTGCGGTGATGGAGATTCAACACAATCCCGATCCGTTGCTGACTGCCATTGAGCTTTTCAGGCGTTTCGGGTTCCTGTTCTTCGAGTACTGCTGCAACCTCTACCGGCTTGGGCCTTGAGGTCTGCAGCGGATTTATTCTTTTAATGGAACTGTCGAGCACCCGCAGGAATGGTTTCCCTTCCTTGTAAGCAAACTCGAATTTCCCTTTCAGATCATCATTCAGGCTATATCCGTAAACTTCCAGCAACTTGTTTTTTTCCTTGTCCCAGTTGCGGATACTGTCGAAATAATTGGGACCAAAACTGTTGAGCAGCTGGAGGAACACAATCACCTTCGGCAGGCAGAGCGGATGTTTGGAATCCACATAATCGCAACTGGTATCGAAGTTGCGCTCCTCATTTTTGCGGATCACCACCTTGTAAGTCTTTCCTTCCAGTTCAACGGTTGCCGTCACTACTTCATCCGCAGCAGATTCAATATTGGCACGCCCCTTCTGGAGATATTGCTCCGCCTCATTAAAGGTTTCCTGTCCGCTCAGCAGTTTGATCGTTTTAAGATCAATGGTCTTCATTTTGATGACCGTGTGCCGCTGATCGTATTCCACTTCTTCTGCCTGCAGCAGGTTTTTATCCAGCAGCTCCTGCAGCTGAATCAGCGCAGCAGCTTCATGGCGGCAGATGTCACCCAGGTTATAGGGACAACTGCACCGCACGGACAACCCTTTCGGGTCAGTAAATTTCTGAATGTAAACTTTGTAGTAGGTAGAGTAGCTGTCGTCTTTTACCCTGAACGTAACAGAACCCAGTAACTCATCATATTCAACCATCTCCACAAAACCAATGGCATGGATTTTTTTACCCCGCCGGATTACTTCATCTGTTCCATTGGTATAAACATATTTAATAAGGTGCGGTAATGCCATTCGCTAGCCTGTTTGGTAACGTCCTTGCTTGCGGGCAGGACAATCTGCAAAAGTAACGGAAAGCTTCGCAGATAACCATAATATTTATTCTCTCATTGCGGCACGGTATTAGCAAATGCAATAATACCTTTGCCGTTAAAGTCGTGAACGTTATGATTTCATCCGCCCGTTATGCGCTGGGCCTTCTCCTGTTCAGCAGCAGTGTCGCCTCCGCCCAGAAGCTCAAAAAAGGCGACAAGGTGGTCGTGGAGGCGATCCGGCAGCATATTGTTTTTCTCGCCGATGATCAGCTGGAAGGCCGCAGGGCCGGCACAAAAGGCGAGCAACTGGCAGCGGATTATATCATACGGCAGTTCGAATCGATCGGGTTGCAACCCAAAGCAGAACAGGGCTGGCAACAGACTTTCCCCATCAATGACGGCAAAGATTACAAGGGCGCCAGCTATCTTTTCATCAATGGCAATGAGGTAGAAAAGCATAACTATTTCGTGCATGCGCTTTCTCCCGACAAAATGCTGGAAGCAATGCCCTCCATTGCGTTGCAGGAAGCCGGTGTTCCCTGGGTACTTGACCTGAACGAAGCGAAGGAAGCCAATTCCGGTAATCCGCATTTTGACATGGAATCCTGGCTGCTGGAGAAGACAAAAGCCGCGGCTGCCAAAGGTGCCACGGCACTGCTCGTGTACAATGATTCCACGCTTACTTTCCAGTCCAAACAAAAAGGCGAGCCGCTGCCCATCCCGCTGTTTGTCCTGAATAGCACGGTCGCTTCCAGGTACCTGACCGACGAAACTGCCACCCTCGAGATCAAACTGAAATCAGGCTTTGTGCAAAAGGAGCGTACCGGCCGCAACGTCATCGGCTATATGGATAACGGTGCTCCCTACACGATCGTGATCGGGGCACATTTTGACCACCTGGGCTACGGGGAAGACGGCAACTCCATGCTGCGCAACGGCCAGCACGAGATCCACAACGGGGCTGATGACAATGCCAGCGGAACGGCAGCCCTGATCGAACTGGGCAGAATGCTCAAAAAAGACAAGAAGAAAACGAGCAACTACCTGCTGGTGGCCTTTTCCGGCGAAGAACTCGGATTGTTCGGATCGAAATATTTTACGGAACACGCTACCGTACCACTGGCACAGGTCAATTACATGATCAATATGGACATGGTCGGCAGGCTGAACGACAGCTCCCACGGACTGACGATCGGCGGTTACGGCACCTCCCCTGAATGGGCAACAACCTTCTCACAGATACCCGCCATAAAATATTTCCAGGTGAAGTATGACAGCAGCGGAACCGGACCCAGCGACCACACTTCCTTTTACCGGAAAGATATCCCGGTGCTGTTCTTTTTCACGGGACTGCACACCGATTACCATAAACCAACCGATGATGCACCCCGGATCAATGCAGAAGGTGAATACCGCGTGATCCAGCTGATCTACCAGGTGATCCGGCAGGTACCGGGCGATAAAAAGCTGGCCTTTACCAAAACCCGCGAACAGCAGACCTCCACTTCCTCCAGGTTCTCCGTCACAATGGGCATCATGCCCGATTACAGCTTCAGCGGAACAGGGGTACGGGTAGATGGTGTCAGCGAAGGCCGTCCCGCTAAAAAAGCCGGGCTGCTGGCGGGGGATATTATCCTCCAGCTGGGTGAACATCCTACTGCAGATGTGGAAGCCTATATGCAGGCGCTGGGCAAGTTTAAGAAGGGCGACAAAACAACCGTTAAGTACAAACGTGCCGAAGCCGAAATGACTGCTGAAGTGGAATTCTGATTGCTCGTAAATTGCTGCTATGAAACTGAAACTGGATGTCGCGGAAATGGCGGAGGAATTCTTCGAAGATGCGCACCTGATGGGCATTGTAGCCCCCATCCGGGACTACCAGTTTTGCTGGCATCTCAACCAGCACCTAAGATTCCGGTTCCGCGTCAATGTGGACCTGGAGATCCAGATGACGAAAAAAAACCGGCACTATTATTTCCCGATCTATGAATACCAGGAACCGCAGCTGTACCGCGCCCATTACCTGTACCGCAACCAGCATGACGGCGAATACCTGTTGCCCGAATTCAGGCACCTGGACTATATCTGGCTCACCAAGGGCGAGAATATCCAGGAGGGACTGATCACGGAAATCGCGCAAACGATCCGCAGTTTCAACGGGGTACAGCTGGTGGTGGAAATGACCAACGAAAAGATCAGGAATAAGGAACATTTGATTTTTTAATTAAACTGTTTGTTATGTGGCAGGAAACTGAAAATGCCCTGTACCGGAAATTTTCCTTTAAGGATTTCTCAGAGGCATTCGCTTTCATGACGCGCGTAGCGCTGGCAGCAGAAAAAATGGACCATCATCCCCGGTGGACGAATGTGTACAATACCGTCGAGATCTGGCTGAATACCCATGATGCCGGAAACGTTGTCACGGAAAAGGATAAAAAGCTTTCCCAGAAAATAGATAAGCTGGTCTGAATCCGGCCACCCCTGCATGAACGAGGAAAAGGAAATACTCGACAGCTGGCACGTGAATGCCGCGGCATGGACAAACGCCATTGCTGCCAACAGTATTGAAAGCCGTAAACTGGTGACGAACCAGGCCATTATCGATGCCATTGCAGCAAACCGCCCCGGCAGCCTGCTTGATCTCGGTTGTGGTGAAGGATGGCTGTTGCGCGCGGTGTCAGCAGTGTTGCCGGCAACGCGGTTGTATGGCCTGGATGCTATCCCCGCGCTGGCAGAACAGGCTGCCCGGAATTGCCCTTCTGCGAGGGTGGGTGCCGCCGCTTACCAGGATATAGTCGACGGCCGCACACAACCTGAAAGCACAGGCTATGCACTCATCGTTTTCAATTTTTCCCTTTTCGGAAAGGAGCTTGCAGAGGCCTTGTTTTCCACCCTGCGGAACAACTGGCTGCAACCATCAGGTGCCATCATGATTCAGACCCTTCATCCCTTTAATGCGGGCGCTTCTGTACCGTATGAGGAAGGCTGGTTACCGGGAAACTGGAAAGGATTCAGCAAGGACTTTACCCAGCCCGCACCCTGGTATTTCCGGACCATCGGAAGCTGGCTGAAACTTTTCAAAAACACTGACTTTTACCTGGAATCAGCAGCAGAGCCGCTCCACCCGGATACACTACAACCGCTGTCCATCATCTTTACCCTGAAGCCACGCGTTTAAGGTGATCAGCTGAAATACACCCTTACATTGCCTGCAGGCGGAACTGCCTGCAGCCTGCCGATCGGCTCAAGGTATTCTTCCAGGCCAAACTGCCGGAAAACCTCTTCTACCGCAGGAACAGAATTTTCGGCTACTGCTAACAGTAAGCCCCCGTTCGTTTGCGGATCGGGCACCAGCAACGAGGCTTCCGCTACATTCACAGACGGTGCAAAGCCAACCTGCTCGCCATAACTTTTCCAGTTGCGCTGGCAACCACCGGGTGAAATTCCGGCAGCTATAAAAGCATTCACGCCCGGCAATATGCGCAGACGGTCCAGTTGAACATGGGCATAAAGATCACTGCCTGCAGCCATTTCCAGGAGATGACCCGCAAGGCCGAATCCGGTTACATCGGTCATCGCATGCACACCGGGCAGGTGGCCGAATACAGCACCGGCACGGTTCAGTGTTTTCAGTTGCTTAACAAGGCTCGCATAATCCGGGTCTGACAAAACACCCTTTTTCTGGGCAGTGGAGAGGATCCCTGTTCCCAATGCCTTGGTCAGGAATAACCAGTCCCCGTCTTTCGCCGTATTGTTCTGCTTCAGGTTGGCGGGGTGCACCAGGCCATTGACGGAAAGTCCGAAGATCGGTTCGGGAGAATCAATGCTGTGACCGCCAGCCAGGGGAATCCCTGCTTCTGCACAGGCATCACGGCCGCCGGCCATTACCTGCTGCGCCACAGCTGCCGGCAAGGTATTCACGGGCCAGCCCAGGATCGCGATGGCCATCAGCGGCTTGCCGCCCATGGCATACACATCACTGATCGCATTGGCTGCTGCGATCCTCCCGAAATCAAAGGGATCATCCACGATCGGCATAAAGAAATCAGTAGTGGAGATCAGCGCACTGGTTTCATCCAGCTGGTACACGGCCGCATCATCATTCGACTGATTGCCCACCAGCAACTGTGTAAAGCCGGAAAAATCCGGTCCGCCCTGCACGATCTCTGACAACAGCTGCGGTGATATCTTGCACCCGCAGCCCGCGCCGTGGGAATATTGCGTTAAGGGATACTGCATGCCTGCAAAATTAACTGGGTATTGCGCAAAGTATCAACAGCAACAGCATTAAGGCGATTCAATGGCTTTGCATCGGCTGGCCGGCTGTTGAGACTCTTGGTATAAAATTTATCGTAGTATTTCAGCAGTATGGCGAATGCCTGCCGGATCTCTTTTTCCACCAGGTGGTTGATCGCAGTTTTTGTTTCGAGTGGACCCAGCCTTTTCTGAATGCGCAGGATGGCCACTATCAGCTGATCCACCGGAAAACTGCCATAGGTTTTGAGAATATGGTCGAGGCGTTCTTCAAATGGGATATCAATAAAAACACAAGCCGCTTTCCGCAACTGGTCATGAAAATTATTGGGTAGAAACAAACTGCCGATACGAAGGCTTTCATCTTCTACCCAGAAAGGTTTAGCACCCAATGCATGAAGGGCCAGCGCCAGCTTGTTCTCAAACTGTTCCTGCCCGGGCTGTTCTGCCCTGCCCAGGTGACCGAAAGCCGAGCCGCGGTGATCCGCCAGCGCTTCAAGATCCAGTACGGCTTCCCCGTGCCTGGCCAGTTTGCCGAGAATCTCTGTCTTTCCGCTGCCGGTATATCCACCGATCACCTGGAGGTTATAATCCCGCTCAAACTGTGCGAGTACCCACTGGCGGAATGCTTTATAGCCACCTTTCAGGGTGAACACCTTAATCCCATACAGGTCCAGCAGCCAGGCCACACCGCCACTGCGCATGCCGCCCCGCCAGCAATGCACCAGCACGCCTTCTTTTCCTGCATTCAGTTTCTCCACGGTTTCCACCATCGGCCGCATCTTCGGACCGAAATAATCCAGGCCGATCTTGATCGCCTGTTGCCGGCTTTCCTGTTTGTAAGCAGTGCCCACAACTTTTCTTTCTTCATCCGAAAACAACGGCAGGGAAACAGCACCCGGAATATGGGCATGGGCAAACTCAGCAGGACTCCGCACATCAAGCAGCAAAGGCTGTTGTGCAAGCTTTTCCAGGAAGGTGTCAATATCGAGGGAAACTACAGCCATGATTAAAAAAGCGGATGGTTTTTGCCATCCGCTTTCAATATTCAGTTAATATAATTATCCGTTCATACTGGCGAGGAACTCTTCGTTGCTCTTGGTTCCGCGCATGCGTTTCAGCAGGTCGGTCATTGCCTCTTCGGTATTCATATCGTTGAGGTACAAACGAAGCAGGTTCATGCGCTGCAATACTTCGCGGTCCAGCAACAGGTCATCGCGACGCGTAGAGGAAGCCACGAGGTCAATGGCAGGGTAGATCCGGCGATTGGCAAGACGGCGATCCAGCTGCAGTTCCATGTTACCGGTACCCTTGAATTCTTCAAAGATCACTTCGTCCATTTTGGAACCGGTATCAATCAGAGCTGTAGCGAGAATAGTGAGAGAACCACCGTTTTCAATTTTACGGGCTGCGCCGAAGAATTGTTTGGGCTTCTGCATGGCATTGGCTTCAACACCACCGCTGAGTACTTTACCGGAGGAAGGTGCAACAGTATTGTGTGCACGTGCCAGGCGCGTGATGGAATCCAACAGGATCACGACGTCGTGTCCGCATTCTACCAGGCGTTTTGCTTTTTGCAATGCAATGGTAGAAACCTTCACGTGTTTTTCTGCCGGCTCGTCAAAGGTGGAAGCAATTACTTCTGCTTTCACACTTCTTTCCATATCGGTCACTTCCTCGGGTCTTTCATCAATCAGCACCACCATCAGGTAACATTCGGGGTGGTTGTTGGAAATCGCATTGGCGATCTCTTTCAGCAACACTGTTTTACCCACTTTGGGTTGTGCCACGATCAGGCCACGCTGGCCTTTACCGATGGGCGTGAACAGGTCGATCATCCTGGTGCTGTAGCCGTTGGGTTCGCCGAACAGGTTCAGCTTTTCAAAGGGGAACAGCGGTGTCAGGTATTCGAATGGTACGCGGTCACGAACTTCTTCAGGTGTTCTGCCATTGATGGTTTCCACCTTCAGCAGTGCGAAATATTTTTCACCTTCTTTCGGCGGGCGGACAGATCCGTTCACGGTATCTCCGGTCTTTAAGCCGAATAATTTGATCTGGGAAGGAGAAACATAAATATCATCGGGAGACGACAGGTAGTTATAGTCGCTGCTGCGCAGGAAACCATATCCATCGGGCATCATTTCCAATACACCTTCTGCGGGGATAACACCGTCGAATTCAATGTTGAATACTTCGCGGGGTTCACGCTTGGGTTGCTGGTAGGGCCTTTGTGCAGGCTCTGCAGACGCGGGAGCCGGTGCAGGTGCAGGGGCAGGTTGCTCTGCAGCATCACGGCGAACCGGTGCAGGCTGCTCATTTACAGGCGCGGGCGCCTCACGGCGAACCGGTGCAGGTGCAGGTGCAGCTTCTTTTACAGGTTTCTGTGGCTCTGCTGCCACAGGTGCAGCAGGTGCGGTTTCATCCACCTTTTTGCGACCACGTTTGCCGGCAGCATTGCCATTGGCAGCGGCTGGTACAGGCGCAGGTTTATCTTCTTTAACAGGAGCTTCTTCTTTGCGGGGAGCGGGTTTCCGTGCTTCAACTTTGCGTGGCTTAACTTCTTCGCTTTCCACAATGGCCTCCTCCGTGGAGTTCGCTGTTGTGGCTTTCACGATGCGTTTTCTTTTGCCTTTATCGCTGGCATCGGACCCTTTGCCTTCACTAGCAATCACAGCCTGCTTGTCCAGGATCTTGTAGATGATTTCCTGTTTATCGAGCTTTTTTGCATTGGTGATTTTCAATTGCTCCGCAATATCGAGCAACTCAGGAACGAGCATGTCGTTCAGTTGCAAAATGTCATACATACTAAGACTTGTGCGTTTGGTAAGATTTCAATCGGCCTTACTTCTTGAAAAAAATAGAATTGAGTATTCGGTTGACTGTACTACAAGAGAAGAGTCGGTGAGCTGAGGAGAACTAATCTTCTTGGTTCCAATTGCAAGTTTAGCTTAAAATGCCCAGATTCCAAAAATTCTGGCTGAATTTAACGGAAAAACGGCCTAAACACGGTTCAGCAGCGGTTCTTCGGCAGTAAAACAACGTATATTTTCCATGGTGGTTTTTGCAATTGCTGTCAATGCTTCATCGGTGAAGAAGCCCTGATGTGCGGTAATGATTACATTCGGAAAACTGATGAGGCGTAAAATCTGCTCATCATCAATCAGCTTCTCACTATGGTCGGCGAAAAATAATTTCTCTTCCTGCTCATATACATCCAGCCCGAGATAACCGAGATGACCATTCTTCAGTGATTCAATCACAGCAGCTGTTTCAACCAGTCCGCCCCTGCTGGTATTGATGAGCATGGCACCTTTTTTCATCCGGGCCAGGCTGCCGCTGTTGATGATATGCCTGGTCTGTGCATTCAGGGGACAATGCAGCGACACGATCTCCGTTGATTCCAGCACTTCCATCAGGGAGGCATACACCACCCCTGCTGCTTCCAGGTCGCGGTCGGCGACCAGGTCAAAGGCCAGCACCCTGCAGCCGAATCCCAGCATGATGTGACAGAAAGCCTGGCCGATCTTTCCCGTACCCACCACCCCCACGGTCTTGCCGTGCAGGTCAAAACCGGTGAGCCGGTCGAGTGAAAAATTCCCTTCCCGTACCCGGTTGAAAGCCTTATGGGTCTTTCGGTTAAGCGTGAGGATCAGCGCCACGGCATGCTCGGCCACGGCATAGGGCGAATAGGCCGGAACCCGCACCACGGGGATGCCGGCGGCCAATGCTGCGGCAAGATCCACCTGGTTGAAACCGGCACAGCGCAACGCGATCAGCCGCACGCCCATATCCCGCAGGGCATTGATCACCGCAGCATTCAGGTTGTCGTTCACAAATACACAAACAACTCCGGCACCCGCCGCCAGCCCCACAGTATGCGGCTCCAGGGCTACTTCAAAAAAGTCCAGCACAAAGCCGGGATTGAAGCGCTGCAGATACTCCCGGTCGTAGGATTGTGTTGAAAAGACAGCTATTCGCATGATTCGCAATGGAGATAAATTTATCTTTGCCGTCCCTAAATATAGGCTATGTTCAACAAGCGTGTAAAAATCAAGGAATTGCTCACCTGGACGCCGGAAGGCCAGCAGGTAACGGTAATGGGTTGGGTCCGTACGTTCCGGAACAATCAGTTTGTGGCCCTCAACGATGGTTCCACCAATACCAATCTCCAGGTGGTACTGCCACTGAATTCCTTTGACGATGCACTGCTGCGCCGCGTGACCACCAGCGCTTCACTGAAAGTAACCGGCACACTGGTTCCTTCCCAGGGAAAGGGACAACAACAGGAATTGCAGGCAACGGAACTGGAGATCCTTGGGGACAGTGATGCCGAAAAATATCCGCTTCAACTGAAGAACCGGCCCAGCCTCGAATTTCTCCGCGAGAAAGCCCACCTGCGTTTCCGTACCAACACTTTCGGTTCGGTATTCCGGGTGCGCCATGCACTGGCTTTCGCCATCCATAAATTTTTCCATGAGCGCGGATTTCTCTACCTCCATACACCCGTGATCACTGCCAGTGATGCCGAAGGCGCAGGCGAAATGTTCCGCGTCACCACACTGCCTTTTGACGGCGCCCCGCGCAACGAAGACGGCAGCATCAACTTTAAGGAAGACTTCTTCGGCAGGGCCACCAACCTCACGGTGAGTGGTCAGCTCGAAGGTGAACTGGGCGCCACGGCATTCGGAGAGATCTACACTTTCGGTCCTACTTTCCGTGCAGAAAATTCCAATACCACACGGCACCTTGCGGAGTTCTGGATGATCGAACCGGAAATGGCTTTCTGCGACCTGGAAGACAACATGAACCTCGCGGAAGATTTCATTAAATACATCATCGGGTTCGCACTGGAAAATAACCGGGAAGACATTGAATTCCTCGACAGCCGTCTGAAGGAAGAAGAAAAATCACTGCCGGCCGACAAGCGTTCTGAAATGGGCCTTATCGAAAAACTGGATTTTGTAGTGAACAACAAATTCGAAAGGATCACTTACACAGAAGCCATCGAAATTCTGCTGCAATCACCGGCTTACAAGAAAAAGAAATTCCAGTATGAAGTGAAATGGGGAATCGATATGCAGAGTGAGCATGAGCGTTACCTCGTGGAAAAACATTTCAAGAAACCGGTGATCGTTACCAACTACCCGAAAGATATCAAGGCCTTCTACATGCGCCTCAATGACGACGGCAAAACAGTGGATGCCATGGATATCCTTGCGCCGGGAATCGGTGAGATCGTAGGTGGTTCTCAACGGGAAGAGCGCCTCGACAAACTCGAAAGCCGGATGGCTGAAATGCATATCCCCACAGAAGAATTGTGGTGGTACCTCGATACCCGCCGCTTTGGTACTGTACCCCATGCCGGCTTTGGCCTGGGTTTTGAAAGGATGGTGCAGTTTGTTACGGGCATGGGCAATATCCGTGACGTGATTGCCTTCCCGAGAACGCCGAAATCAGCGGAGTTTTAATTGAGCGTTTTAGTAGCATTCGACATATGGAATTTGCTGCCGGGTGAATCTCAGCAGCAAATTCTTTTTTATGGCAGAAGTACTCACCCGTAACGCAGGCTCCCGGCGCCATGCGATCAAAGTTGACCTCACGCCCATGGTTGACCTGGGATTTCTCCTGATCAGTTTTTTCATCTTCACCACGTCCCTTACCAAGCCCCGCGAAATGAGGTTAAATCTTCCTGCTGACGGGCCCCCGCTTGCCTTCGCCGAAAGCACCACACTAACGGTGATCCCTACCGCCAATGATGTAGTCTGTTATTTTGATGGTAAACCGGAAGACGCCATCGCCGCCGGCAGGGTGCAGCAGACCGGCTACCAGCTGGTGAATGGACTGGGCGATGTGATCCGCAAAAAACAAAAGGCGCTCGATGCTACCGGCGAAAAATCCAAACTGAAAGTGCTGATCTCGCCCGACGCCGGCTGCTCCTACAAAAATATTGTTGCCGTGATGGATGAGATGGTGATCAATGGTGTGAAGACTTACACCTTGTCTGAAGATAAATCGATCATTGAGCTGATGCAGCGCGCGGGTTTTATCTCCCGATGACGGCCAGAAGTCTCTCTAATTCCTCTACTTTCTGTTTTGCAGCGTTAATGCCTTCGTTGATAATTTTTTTGGCTTCAATGGTTCTTCGCATAACTGCCCATTCGAAATGCGCTGCCTCGGCATAAGCATCCAGGTTAAATTCCTGAAGTCTGATCAGGCTTGCCAGGAGCCTGCTGATATTGTTCAGATCAAATCCCTTAAGCAGCTCCGCGCCCTGTTTTGAGTACAAGAGGGTATACTGAAAATCCAGGCCTAAGGCAGCATTGTACCTGGTGTTCCTTAATGTATCAATGTACAAACGGAAATCGGTGTTTTCAAGGTCTTGCCCATTTGAATGCAGAAAGTCAAGAATAGCCTCATTTTCCCTGATATACTGGTCAATCAACGCTTCTAAAGTAAAGGAGCTTTCCATAGAATTGTGCATAATAAGTAAATATCACCGCTGCTCATAAGCTGTCACCCGTTCCCCCGCATTCTCCCTGATGTTCACATAAAACAGGTTGTAGTCACCAATATGATAATTCCGTGCACGATAAAACCTGCTTCCCGGAAAATGCGGCCGGCTGATCCATAACAAGTCCTTGTACACCTGCGCATCGTTTACTTCCGGCAGTACGCGGTTGAAATCGCGGAGCACCGCACCCCTGTTCAGTGTCGCCGGAGAATAACTGGTATCCGCTTTCCAGCTGAGGGGATTGACCACAACCGACCGCCGGTACGTGGAATCATAATCGGGTTCAAATCCGCGCCGGAAAGTGCGCCAGGTAATATAACAGCCTGTCTGTGCCGGTGCATTGCATACCGGCAGCGAAACAAAATAATCCGGTTCCACCGGGATTCCCAGTATATAGGCGGCTACCAGCTGCTGCTGCAAAGGCTTTCCGTCAAAGAACTCTTTCAGCAAACGCTTCGCATGCGTGGTGCCCTGGCTGTGAGAGGCAATGATGACCGGCCTGCCATGATTCTGTGTTTGCAGGTAATATTGAAATGCTCTTTTGATATCGCTATAGGCAAGATCAAGGGCATCTGTTGCAGCTGTCCGGTTATCTGTATAATAAGCGCGAAGATGCGCCTGGCGATAGCGTGGCGCATATACATTATAACGGTTAAAGACAGACGCCTGGTAAAGGATGGCAGAGCGGTCGGTTTTTGCGTTCAGCGAACTGTCTTCCAGCGAGGCATTCCACTCACCCGTTTCCTTCATGGTGAAGGTGGTGGGATGGATAAAAAATACATCCACCGTTGTATCGCGTTTATAATCGGCACGCAGCGGCAGCGGCACACTGTCTGACGGATCCGGCATCTGCGGCAACGCGGCCCAGTTGCGGTAATCGGAATAATCCGGTCCACTGACACTGACCGTAGTTATCGAATTGCTTGACGATACCGGAACCTGTTTCCGCGCACAGGCCGAAGCCAATACAATCATCAGGGTTGCAGTGACGGGAATGCTGCTGGATTTACCTATTTTCACGCTTCAAAATAAAGCATTTTCCAACGGTTAAAACTACTGCTATGGCCATTCCAGTCGTAAATCTGGCCGATTTCCTGAGCGGAGATCCGCAACTGAAAAAGTCCTTCGTGCAGCAACTGGGAAAGGCTTACGAGGAGGTGGGTTTTGTTGCTGTCAAAAACCATGGAATTCCTGATACACTGATTGAGTCTCTTTATACACAGGTACAAAAGTTTTTCTCTTTGCCGGCCGAAAGGAAAAGGCAATTCGAAGTGCCGGAGCTCGCCGGTCAGCGGGGGTATACTTCCTTCGGCCGCGAACATGCCAAGGGCAGCAGCGCTCCCGATCTGAAAGAATTTTACCAGCACGGTCAGCCCGAACCCGCTGCCGGCGCCAGTGCTGAAGAATATCCGGATAATATTGAAGTGGAAGATGTCCCCGGCTTCCGGGAAACTTTTGACAAAACGTATCGCGCGTTTGAGTCATCCGGTAAGGCATTGCTGCAGGCCATTGCGTTGTACCTGGATCTGCCCGAGCATTATTTCGATGATCATATCCGGAATGGCAACAGCATTCTCCGCGCGATCCATTATCCCCCGATCACGCAGGAACCCAAATCTGCCATCCGTGCTGAACAGCACGAAGACATTAACCTGATCACCCTGCTGGTGGGCGCCAGTGCCGATGGCCTCCAGATCCTGACCAAACAAAACGAATGGGTGCCCGTCACCTCCCTGCCCGAACAGATCGTGGTGAACGTAGGTGATATGCTGCAACGGCTCACGAACAACCAGTTGCGGTCCACCACCCACCGCGTGGTCAATCCAGCCCGCGAGCTCTGGCACACCAGCCGCTTCTCCATCCCCTTCTTCCTGCATCCCAAGGGAGAAATGAGCCTCGCCTGCCTCGACGGCTGCATCACCGATAACCATCCCAAGGCTTATGCCGATACCACCGCCGGCGAATACCTCGATGAAAGATTGCGCGAAATCGGGTTAAAAAAATAATTGCGATGCCCGCCAGCTTCGCCCACCGAAGCTTTAGCGTAGGTGGGCTTTGACTGCAATAGCTTTAGCTTCGGTGGGCTTTGCCCTTCGTAGCCTTGGCGGAGAACGGAGTCGCTTTTTTGAAAACGATCAATTTCCAAAACTCAGTGAAATGAGCCACCACACTGCATTTCACAAATTTAGACGCTTGTATACGGTTGTTGTTATTGAACTGGTTGTGTTGCCAGCGCAGCATCGGTATACCTTGTCTCCATAAACCAATAAAGAGCTTCCAACAGGTGGCTTTCAAATCGATTTCCCGCTTACCAATTATCCGCTTGAAAGAACGCTTTAGGAAACGACCGGAAACGCGTAGTACACATACGGTTATCAAACACAGTGTGGTGGCTCATTTCACTCGATTTTATGAATTGCACTATTTCGAAAAACAGACACCCCTCGCCCAATTGCGGAAATCAACACAACCGATTAGCAACGGGATTAAATTATAACCGGTATATCGTAATTCAGAATAAGTGCTTAATTTCTGCCTAACCAAATCACAGCTATGTATTCCCGAATTCCGCTGGCAACAGCATGCCTTATCTCGGGTGGATTATTGTATGGGGCGATCGGTGGCAGCCACAACTTCGGCAGCACCGCAGGTCTCAACAGCCCCCTTCCTGCAGACACCACCAAAAAAGATACCGTCCGCTACACCGAATTCAAAACCCTTCCGCTCAAACCGAAAAGGAAAATTCCCCTGCACACCAGCGAAGGCACCTGGATGTCGCTCGACATCAGTCCCGATGGCAAAACCATCATTTTCGACCTGATGGGCGACCTCTATTCCATTCCGGCAACCGGCGGCAAAGCCACAGCCATCACCAAAGGACTCGCCTTTGATACCCACCCGCGGTACAGCCCCGATGGCAAAAAAATCCTCTTTACCTCCGACCGTTCCGGCGGCGAAAACCTCTGGTATATCGATTCAGAAAAGCAGGATACCACAGCACTCACCAAGGAAATGACCAGCAACATCACCAGCGGCGCCTGGACCCCCGACGGTGAATATGTCGTCTACTCCAAAGGCAAACTCAACATGCAGCTCTACATGCTGCACAAAGACGGCGGTGCCGGTACCCAGCTGATCGATCAGCCAGCCGGCCTCAAAACCATCGATGCCGCTGTTTCCGCCGACGGCCGCTACATCTATTTCTCCCGCCGTTTCGGTCCCTGGAACTACAATGCCTCCCTGCCCCAATACCAGATCGGCGTGTACGACCGCAAAACCGCCAAAATCAATACCATCACGTCCCGCTACGGTTCTGCCTTCACCCCCGTATTGTCGAAAGACGGCAAATGGCTGGTATACGGCAGCCGCTTCGAAGACAAAACCGGCCTCGTGCTGAAAGACCTGCAAAACGGCGATGAGAAATGGCTGGCCTACCCCGTGCAGCGCGACGACCAGGAATCCATCGCCACCATGGGTGTACTGCCGGGTATGACCTTCACCCCCGACAGCAAAGCAGTACTCGCCTCTTTTGGCGGCAAGATCAAACGTATTCCCGTAGACGGCAGCGCCATCACAGAAATTCCGTTTACCGTCGATGCTGAACTGGAACTCGGACCCATGCTCGATTTCAAATACCCGGTAGCCGACAGCGCCTACGGACTCTCCACCCAGATCCGCGACGCGGTGCCGTCCCCCGACGGGAAAAAACTGGCCTTTACCGTGCTGAACCGGCTGTACGTGATGGACTATCCGAAAGGAACGCCCAAACGCGTCACCAACAACAATTTTACGGAAGCCTTCCCCACCTGGTCACCCGATGGCAACAGCCTCGTGTTCAGCAGCTGGGCACCCGATGGCGGTCATCTCTTTAAAGCAACACTCAACGGAAAAGCCGCCCCCGTGCAGCTGACCAAGGCACCCGGACTCTACCAGTTCCCTGTCTTCACGCCCGAAGGCGACAAAATCGTTTTCCAGCGGACCCAGGCGGAAGCTTTCAAGCAGGCCTATGCGCCGTTTTACAATGATGCCGAAGATGAATTCTGCTGGATCCCGGCAGCCGGCGGCGAGGTGAAAGTGATCGACAAATGCCTCGGCCGATACAACCCGCATTTTGTAAAAGGGCAGCCTGACCGCATCTACCTGAACCAGAACGGCCAGCTCATTTCCATTGAGTGGGATGGCGGCGATGAAAAAGTACATGCAAAAGTTACGGGCATCACCACCTACGGCATCAGCAATTTCAAAAATGGCCGCCCTGCCATCCAGGATTGCATCATGACGGAAGCCCAGGCGGAAGCGATGGAAATGTCGCTGCCATCCAATGCTGCCCTGATCTTTATGTCACCCACCGGCACCAGGGCCATCGCACAGATCAACAACGAGATCTATTCCATGACCATCCCCGAAACGGGTAAGCCGGTGAACATCAACCTGGCCGACGCCAGCAGCGCAGTTTTTCCTGCACGCAAACTGACCACCATGGGTGGCGAGTTCCCCGCCTGGGAAGCCAATGGCACCCGCGTGCATTATAGCCTGGGCAATGCCCATTTTGTGTATGACCTCACCCGGGCCAAACAGTTTGAAGACAGCATCACCGCTGCCAAAAAAGCCGAGGCCAAAAAGAAAGCAGATTCCCTGGCGAAAGTGGCCGCCAATCCGCCCAAACCGGCCGACAGCGTCAAGCTGAAAAAGGATTCTGTAGTAGTGGTGGCGAAAAAAGACAGCACCGCGAAAAAGGACTCCACGGCCAATGCGAAAAAGCCGGAGACTACCTACAAGCCTGAAGAAACTGCCATCAAAGTGTACTACCAGCGCGATATTCCCCAGTCAGCCATCCTGCTGAAAGGAGCGCGCCTCGTCACCATGAAGGGAGATGAAGTGATCGACCAGGGCGATGTGCTCGTCGTCAACAACCGCATCAAGGCGATCGGCAAATCGGGAACCCTCACCGTGCCCGCCGGAACGAAAGAAGTCAATTGCGCCGGCAAAACGATCGTGCCGGGATTTGTGGATACCCACTCGCATATGTGGCCGAACTGGGGATTGCACAAGAACCAGATCTGGATCTATGCCACCAACCTGGCCTACGGCGTCACCACCACCATGGACCCGCAGACCGGCACCACGGATGTGCTGACCTATGGCGATATGGTGGAATCCGGCGCGATGATCGGTCCCCGTATCTATTCAACCGGTCCCGGGGTCGGTTTCTGGGCCTATAACGTGAAAGATTCCGCCCAGGCGGAAAGCATTCTTTCCCAGTACAGCAAGTATTTCCATACACAGTATATCAAGATGTACCTGGTGGGCAACCGCCAGCAACGCCAGTGGATCATCATGGCGGCGAAGAACCAGGGACTGCATCCCACTACGGAAGGCGGTCTCAACTACAAGCTGAACATGACCAACCTGCTGGACGGCTATCCCAGCCATGAACATGCGATTCCCATCTACCCGCTGTACAAGGACGTGATCGGCACGATCTCCAGCGCGAAAATGGCGGTGACGCCAACGTTGCTGGTATCCTACGGCGGACCGTTTGCGGAAAATTATTTCTGGGAAACGGAGAACCCGTATCACGACAAGAAAATGCAGCACTTCATGCCTTATGAGGAGCTGGCAGGGAAAACCAGGCGCGTTTCCGGCTGGTTTATGCCGGAAGAACATGTGTTCCCGAAACATGCCAAAAACATGAAATCGCTGGTGGAAAGCGGCGGACTTGCCGGTATCGGCAGTCACGGTGAATTCCAGGGCCTCGGGTACCACTGGGAAGTGTGGGCGATGCAGAGCGGCGGGATGAGTCCGTTGGAAGCCCTGAAAGTGGCTACCATCAAGGGGGCAGCGGCACTGGGCCTGGACAATGACCTGGGATCCCTGGAGCAGGGCAAGCTGGCTGACCTGATCATCATGGACAGCAACCCGCTGGAGAATATCCGGAACACCAATACCATCCAGTACGTGATGAAGAATGGCCGCCTTTATGATGGCAATACCGCCGATGAAGTGCTGCCTACTCCGCGGAAACTGGACCAGCAGGAATGGCGGTATAACAAGCCTGCTGACAACACCGGGCTGAAAGAGTAGGTCCGGAGGCGTCCCGAAATGGCCCGGAAGAGCCACCATTCAAATAAATTAAATACCGTTTGTCATAACCCCGGAAAAATATTTTTCCGGGGTTATTTTTTGAAACCAGCCACCAGAGTGCATTTCAGCCATCGCCCATTATCTTTTTATGGAAATTACCTACTTTAAGCGGGTACTTTAGTTTGCATAGTACTGAAACATTGTCTATGTTTGTATCGTCAAAGGCAATGAACCGGGCTGGTGGCGGAAAAGAACCTTATCCTTAGCACCTTATCCTTATCAACCTTATCCTTTTAACCTTATCCATTTAAGCCTTATCTAACACCGCCACCAGCCAAAAAAACAGACAAGTGTTATGAATATCGAAAACACACAAAGCCAAATGCGGAAGGGAATCCTGGAATTCTGCATCCTTTCCATCATCCGCCGCGGCGAAGCCTATCCGAGTGATATTGTTGACGAAATGAAGGCCGCGAACCTTCAGATCCTGGAAGGCACGCTCTACCCGCTCCTGACCCGGTTAAAAAATGCAGACATGCTCACCTACCGCTGGGTGGAAAGCAACTCCGGGCCACCGCGCAAATACTTTTCCCTCACGTCAAAAGGCAATGACTTCTACCAGGAACTGGAAGCCACCTGGAAGGAACTTGCCAATGGTGTCCGCGCCCTTACCAGCAAGTCTGAATCGCTTCCAACCGTTCCCGACAATCCAACCACCAACTAAACTTCAACCTGCTAATACTTATCAATTATGAAAAAGGTCATCAATATAAACTTCCAGGGCCGTGTGATCCCGATCGAGGAGACCGCGTACGACCTGCTGAAGCAATATACAGAGAGCCTGCGCCGCTATTTTGCACAGGAAGAGGGTCGTGATGAAATCATCAATGACATTGAGGGTCGCATCGCAGAACTCTTTTCAGACCGGTTGAAGAAAGGTGCTACCTGCATTACCGACGAAGATGTGAACCGTGTGATCGCCAATATGGGCCGTCCCGAAGATTTTGAAGCAGCCGACGCTGAACTGGGCGGTACTTCCAATGGATCTGCCCGTTCTGAAAGCCAGAGCAGCAGCCAGCAGCAATCCGGAACCGGTCCCGCGCCGTTTGTGCCTTCCGGTGGTTCCTACCGCCGCGGCCGCCTGAGCCGGAACGCTGACGACAAGATCCTGGGTGGCGTGTGTAGCGGCCTTGCCAACTACCTCGGCATCGACCCCGTAATCATGCGGATCATCTTTGTACTGTTGTCCGGTTTCCTGTTCTGGGTATATATCCTGCTCTGGATCATCGTTCCCTCCGAGTCACTGGCCTCCAATATTACCAAAAGGCTGTACCGTAACCCCGACGATAAAGTGATTGCCGGTGTGTGTGGTGGTCTGGCCTCCTATTTCAATATACAGACCTGGATCCCCCGGCTGATCTTCGCCCTCCCCCTGATCATGGGGATCGTAGGCGGCAGCTTCAACGCCTTCTTCTGGGATATGGACTGGAATTTCGGTCCCCGGTTTATCAGCAGCGGCCTGGGTTCAACCCTGTTCGTCGTATACCTGGTACTCTGGATCGCCGTTCCCTATGCGAATACAGCAGCGGAAAAGCTGGAAATGAAAGGCGAGCGGATCGACCTCAACTCCATCCGTGACACTGTAAAAGGAGATCTCGAAAATTTTAAGTCCAAGGCACAAAGCTGGGGTGCTGAGGTAAAAGAAACCGCCCAGCAATTCAGCAGCCGAGGCAGGCATTTTGCCCAGTCAGAGGCTGGACCTGCGGTGCGCCGTGCGGGATCGGGATTCGGACACGTGATCGGTATCCTTTTCAAAGCCTTCTTCCTGTTCATCGCCGCCGTGATCGCCCTGGCCCTGTTCGGCGTGTTGCTCGGTGTACTGTTCGGTGGAATGGCCGTGTTCCCGGTGAAAGACTTCTTCCTGGAAGGCTTCTGGCAAAACACCCTCGCCTGGCTGAGCCTGGTATTGTTCCTGGGTGTACCCGCCATCGCCCTGATCACCTGGCTGATCCGCCGCATCATGGGGGTGAAAAGCCAGAACAATTACCTCGGCTACACTTTCGGCAGCCTCTGGATCATCGGCCTGTTCAGCTTTATTTTCCTCGCCGGTATGTTTGCCCGGAACTTCAAGAACAGGGCCGGTGTGGAAGACCAGATCAATATCGTGCAGCCCGCCAACAATAAACTGTTCTTTGAATCCGTAGGCTCCAACATCCATTATTACAGCGATGGCGATTTTTTCGGCTGGGATGAAGATGTTCCGTTCTATGGCATGAACCACGACAGCCTGATGCTGAAAACTGTCAGGGTGAATGTGGTGAAGAGCAAGGATTCCCTCTTCCACGTGTATACTGTGCGCTTCAGCCGCAGCAACACCAACAACAAGGCCCGCGAACTGGCACAGAAAATCACTTTCCCCATCGTTCAGCGTGACAGCGTGATCCAGATGGAAAAAGGATTTGCCATCACCCGCACCGATAAATTCCGCAACCAGCAGGTGCTGGTAGTGGTAGAAGTGCCGATCGGCAAGAAGATCGAGATCGACCGCAGTGTAGACGACTACGAGTGGTTTACCATCAACACCAACCGTCGTCGCGGATTCAATGTGACCTGGGACAGCGACTGGGAAGATTCCTACAGCTGGGACAGCAACGTGGAATATGTGATGACCCGCGAAGGCCTGAAACGCGCCAGCGATTTTGATGCCGCTGAACTGAAAGAAGGCCGCTTCAAATTCAAGATCGATGAGAATGGTGTGGAGATCGAAGGCGAAGGCAAGCTGAAGGACAAAGAGAAGATAGACTCAGTGATCATCAAAAAAGATAAAACTCCCGTGAAATCCGGCAGTGATGATGGCGACAATGATGGCGAGACCAAGTCAGCCACCATTTCATCTGACTACTCTCCGCTGATGGTGCTGGGAAGCTTTCTCAAATAAAAACAGGTAAACAGCCCGGCCGCCGCCCTCCATGCGGTAGGTGGCGGGGTTGAAGTTGGAACGTCCCCGGGGTGGTACCCGGGGACACTTTTTTTATACCTATTTGGGTCGTAATTTCTGGGAATAAAAGCTTGTCATATGGACAGGAGAAAATTCCTGGGGCAGTCCTCACTGGCTGCCGGCGCACTGGCAGTCGGATCCCTGGCGATTCCCGGCCTGCTGAACGCCAACACCGAACTACCCTTCACCCACCAGCCCCTTGCGCCTCTTCCCAAATGGCAGGGTTTTAACCTCCTGGATTTCTTTATTCCCGATCCCGCCAGGAGTCCCGCGGCCACTACCCAACAACAACTCACCTGGATACGCGACTGGGGATTCAATTTTATCCGCATTCCCATAGCCTATCCCTGGTACCTGAAATTCGACCGCAGCCGGGACATCACCCCCGAAGAAGTGTACCAGGTCGATGAAGCCCGCGTTCAGCAGATCGAAACCCTCGTGTCTATGGGCAATGAGCAGGGCCTGCACGTTAGCCTCAACCTGCACCGGGCCCCGGGTTACTGCATCAACGCAGGTTTCCGGGAACCCTATCATTTATGGACCGACGCCGCTGCCCAGGAAGCCTTTTATTACCACTGGAATTTCTGGGCGAAACGTTTCCGCTCCAAAACCCCGGCCCAGATCAGTTTTGACCTGGTGAACGAACCCAGCATGCGGAAGGATCTGAACGATCAGCATTCGGCATCCGGCCCCGTACCCGGCGAGTATTATAAAAAAGTAGCTACAGGGGCCCTTGCGGCTATCCGGAAAGAAAACCCCGCGCACCTGGTGATCGCCGATGGCAACAATGTGGGCAATGATCCGATCCCTGAACTGATCGGTACACCCATCGGGCAAAGCTGCCGGGGCTATTATCCGCATGCCATCTCCCATTACAAGGCTCCCTGGGCCAATAAGGAGCCCGAAAAAAATCCCCTGCCCGTATGGCCCGGCAAAATCGGGGATACGGAATACAGCCGCGCGAGCCTCGAAAAGTATTATCAGCCATGGCTCGAACTGAAAAAGAAAGGCGTCGGCGTACATTGCGGCGAATGTGGTTGCTGGAACAAAACACCGCATGACGTATTCCTGAACTGGTTCGGCGACCTGACCGGGGTGCTGAACGACAACGGCATCGGTTTCGCACTCTGGAATTTCATCGGGGACTTCGGGTTACTGAATTCCGGCCGGGCCGATGTGGATTATGTTGATTTTCACGGGTATAAACTTGATCATAAACTGCTGGACCTTTTGAAAAAACGGCAATAGTGCGTATTTTATCGGTCTGAGTTCGACTTATGATCCACTATGTAGCCGTGATCGATGACCATATCCTCATCAGAAGAGGCATTGCATCCATCATTAATGACCTACCCGGGTTCCAGGTGATCCTGGAAGCGGACAATGGTAAAGATTTCATCGACCGGATCCCCGGGTCGCCGCATCTTCCCGATATAATTTTGCTGGATGTGAATATGCCGGTAATGAATGGTTATGATACCATGGACTGGCTGGGGGAGTTTCTGCCGGAAGCAAGGGTGCTGGGGCTGAGTATGCTGGAAAGCGACCTGGCGAGCATCCGGCTGTTGAAAAAAGGTGCAAGGGGATTTCTACCCAAAGTGAGTCAGCCCTGGGAGTTTCAAAAAGCCCTGATCCAGCTAAAGGACGAAGGATACTATACTGCTGCGCCACCAAAGGATGCACCCTGCCTGTCAGAAAAAGAACTGACCTTTCTGAAACATGCTGCTTCCGACCTGACTTATAAGGAGATTGCCGACAGGATGAATATCGGCATCCGGACGGTGGATTCCTACCGGGAGCGCCTCTTTGAAAAATTAACGGTATTGAACAGGACGGGCCTGGTATTATATGCCATCAAAAACGGCATTGTAATGGTGTAATGCCTGAAGAATTCCCCCGCATCCCAGTCTTTCCGCCTGGTACACATGCTGGTGACCGGAAGTAGCATCGAGCAGTTCTTTCTCCGCACCACCCACCACTACACCTTTATAACCGGTTTCAAACAAGGAAAGATCGTTCAACGTATCGCCCGCCACCAATACTTCTTTTTCCGGAACGTTGAGCATTTCCATCAGCCTGCGAAGGGTGAACCCCTTGTTGATGCCGCCCGGAAGCACGTCCACGAATTTGCCGGCGGATACAATTACATCACAGCCCAAACCATTTGCGATACTTTTAACCTCAGTGATATCCAGTTGCTCATGCAAATAATAGGAACAACGCCTGTCCATCGGAACAACCTGCTCCCGCAAATGCGGCACCTGTTTTAAACGCTCCCGCACCAGCGCTTCACCGGGCCAGCGGGACATGATTTCTGTGTGTAATGGTTCTACCGGTAACAATGTCTTTCCATCCACGACCGTTGCGCCTACGTCGGCAATGATATAGTCGGGGTTGGGAATAAAGGGATCGTTCAGTAAGGGAAGTATGGAGGGCAGACCGCGTCCGGTAACGAAAACCAATCGAACCGAAGGGTTGGCGGAAATAATGCTGTACAACTCGTGTTTTTCCTCGTAGTTTCCTCCTAACAGCGTACCATCAAGATCAGTCGCGAGTAATAACATATACGCAAATTTACTAAGATTTGCTGTAAACAAACAGCTATCTTTTTAACGCAATCGGCTAACTGGTTATTTTCCATACCCTTTACCTACTTTTGCCGACCGAACAGCGCTATATGAAAAATACACCGTTTACGCAGAAGCATATTGAACTGGGTGCCAAGATGGCCCCCTTCGCAGGTTATAACATGCCGATCTCCTACACCGGCATCAATGATGAGCATGCCGCCGTCCGCAAAAATGCCGGCGTATTCGATGTAAGCCATATGGGCGAATTCATCCTGAAAGGAGCTGATGCACTGGACCTGATCCAGCGGGTCACTACCAATGACGCGTCCAAACTCACTGCCGGCAAGGCCCAATACAGCGCCCTGACCAATAAGGAAGGCGGTATCGTAGACGACCTGATCGTGTACTGCATCGAACCCGAAAAAGTATACATGCTGGTAGTCAATGCCAGCAATATTGAAAAAGACTGGAACTGGATCTCTTCTTTCAATGAGAAGAACGTCGAAATGCACAACATTTCCGACAAAACCTGCCTCCTCGCGATCCAGGGACCCAACGCCACTAAAATCCTGCAGACCCTCACCGATATTGATATCCTCAACCTCAAATATTACACGTTTGTAAAAGGCAGGTTTGCCGGGGTGGACAATGTCCTGATCAGTGCTACCGGCTACACCGGTGCCGGCGGCGTGGAAATCTATTTTGAAGACACCGACGGTGCAGCCGAAAAGATCTGGGATGCCATTTTTGAAGCAGGCAAGGCCAGCGGCATCAAGCCCATCGGCCTCGGCGCCCGCGATACCCTCCGCCTGGAAATGGGCTACTGTCTCTACGGTAACGATATCGACGATACCACGTCACCCCTCGAAGCTGGCCTTGGCTGGATCACCAAATTCTCCAAGGAATTCACGGCAGACAAGATCATCGAGGCACAAAAAGCCAGCGGCGTTTCCCGCAAACTGGTGGGCTTCGAAATGATCGACAAGGGCATTCCCAGGCATGGTTATACGATTGAAGATGCAGCCGGCAACAATATCGGCGTGGTGACCAGCGGCACACAGGCACCATCCCTGCAGAAAGCTATCGGTCTCGGGTATGTGAACATCAGCCATACCGCGCCGGACAGCGAAGTTTTCATTGCGGTACGTGATAAAAAGCTGAAAGCCAAAGTGAGCAAGGTTCCTTTCCAGTAATGGTTCAATTTTTGGAACAATTTTCGCTCGGAAACCGGTAACGATTTACCCCATGCCGACGATCCACCTGACCACCTTTATCCAGGCCCCTCCTTCGCGCGTTTTCGATTTGTCGAGAAGCATTGACCTGCATCGTAAAACAATGAGCAAATATGGCGAAGAAGCCGTAGGTGGCACCCGTATGGGACTGATGAACCTGCACGAAACGGTCACCTGGAAAGCCCGTCACCTGGGCAAGAACCGTCTGTTGAAAAGCAAGATCACGTCGCTGAAACCACCCGTTAGTTTCATCGACGAAATGCTGGAAGGCGATTTCAAAAGCTTCAAACATGAACACCATTTCAAGGAAGTCGCCAACGGCACCCTGATGATCGACTATCTCCATTACGAAGTGCCCTACGGGTTTCTCGGTTATGCGGTGGACCGCTTCTACCTGAAGAATTACCTCACCGCACTGCTGGAAACGCGTAACCAGGGCATCAAGGCCTATGCGGAAACCGACCAATGGAAAAGGGTCCTGGAAGGAATCGTGTAGCCGCGGAATCGTGTAGCCGCGCAAAATCTTAATTTTGCGTCCCATGACTACAAAGCCCGAACTGTTTACGGCGTTATCGCCCTCCCTGTTGAACCTATATGACCTGAAGGATAGTATTGTGGTAATCATTGATGTACTGCGGGCTACTTCCACCATTGCCACGGCCCTCTACAATGGCGCGGCGTCGGTAGTTCCGGTGGATTCTGTACCCCTTTGCATCGAACTCGGCGAACAACTCGGCGGCATTACCGCCGGTGAACGCGACGGCAAGGTGGCCGACGGCCTCGAATATGGCAATTCCCCCTTTGAATATCCCCGCGAGTTTATTGAAGGCAAAACACTCGTCCTGACCACCACCAACGGCACTAAGCTGCTGCATATGGCCCTGAACAACGGTGCCCCGGTGATCGTAACCGGATCATTTCCCAATTTATCGGCCATTGCTGATTTCCTGATCCGCGAAAAAAGAAACGTGGTGCTGGCCTGCGCTGCCTGGAAAGACCGCGTGAACATCGAGGATACCCTCTTCGCCGGTGCCGTGATCAACCGGGTGCGGGAACATTTCCGGATCAACTGCGACAGTTCCAACCTGGCCGAAGCAGCCTACCAGGAAGCACAGCCGGACCTTTACGAATTCATGAAGAGCAGGGATGCGTCCCACTACCACCGGCTGACCGGCTATGGACTGGAAAAGGATATCCGGTACTGCCTGACGGCCGACGGGGCGAATGTGCTGCCGCTGTTCCAGGGGGACAGGCTGATCGCGGTTCCGGCTGTGGCAGCGGTTTCGGCGGTCCCGGGATCGTAACTTCGCTCAAATCCCTTACATATATGTATGAGCGTATCAACCAGCCTGTTATCAGCAGGCAGCGGTTTTACCGCAGGCTCTCCTACAACCTCTTTATCTGCCTGTTAGTACTGGCCGGCTGCCTCGTGCTGGGCACCGCAGGATTTCATTTCCTTGACGAAGCCTCCTGGCTGGATGCTTTCCACAATTCCGCCATGTTACTGGGCGGAATGGGCCCGGTGGTGGACATGCACGGCAATGGCGCCAAGCTCTTTTCGTCATTTTATGCGCTTTTTGCGGGTATCGTGTTCATTACCAACAGCGGCATCCTGTTGGCGCCGATCATGCACCGGGTATTTCACCGCCTGCATGTCCAGGAAAAGGGCGGGTAACCACCTTCTTCCCGAATTCGTAAGCCGAATGGATGATTCCTCGGTAAATTTGCGCTTCAAGAGGTTGGCATGATTCAAATTGGATTAGTGGGAAATCCGAATAGTGGCAAAAGCTCGCTTTTTAATGCACTGACAGGATTAAACCAGAAAGTTGGAAATTTCCCAGGAGTAACCGTAGATAAAAAGACCGGAAACACCCAGTTGACTGAACAACTGGCTGCCACCATCATTGATCTGCCGGGCACGTACAGCCTTTATCCCAAACGCGGCGACGAATGGGTGACCTACAAGGTGCTGATGGAACAGGATACCGACGTCAAGGTCGACATGCTCGTCCTTTTGGCCGATGCTGCCAACCTCAAACGCAACCTCCTTTTTGTTTCCCAGATCATCGACCTCAAGATCCCGGTGGTGGTGGCCCTCACCATGATGGACCTCGCCCGCCAGAAAGGCATCGAGATCGATATCGAAGGCCTCGAGCGCGAACTCGGCGTACCGGTGGTGGTGGTGAATCCCCGCAAGAACAAGGGGATCCCCCAGCTGAAAAAAGCCATGGCCGCCACCGCCACTCATCAATACCGGATCCCCAGCCGCGATTTCATCACCAACAAGGAACTCGCCCCCCAGGCCGTGGATGCGGTAAAAGAAGAGATCGCCGGCCTAAGCGATTACAAGGCCATCCACTACCTGATCAACCATGAACATTTCCAGTTGTCCCCAGCTGAACAGGACCTGATCGAAGGCAAGGAAAAAGCTTTCAACTTCAACCCCACCAAAACCCAGGCAGAAGAAATTTTGCAGCGGTATGCCCGCATCAAGGGGATCATGCAGCAAACCGTGGTGGAGCCCGATCCGCTGCACAAGAGCCTCTTCACCGAAAAGCTGGACAAACTCCTGCTGCACCGCGTGTGGGGATACATTATCCTGCTGTCCGTTTTATTCCTGTTGTTCCAAAGCGTTTTCCTGATCGCCCAATACCCGATGGATGCTATCGAATGGACCTTCGGTTACCTCGGCTCCTGGCTTTCCTCCGTTTTGCCACAAACCTGGTGGTCTGATCTCTTAACGAACGGCATCCTCGCGGGACTCAGCGGCATCCTGGTTTTTGTGCCGCAGATCATGATCCTGTTCGGACTGATCACCCTGCTGGAAGACACCGGCTATATGGCCCGGATCAGCTTCCTCACGGATAAGCTCATGCGCAAAGTGGGACTTAACGGCAAGAGCGTGATGCCAATGATCAGTGCCTTCGCCTGTGCCGTGCCCGCGATCATGACGGCACGTAATATTGAAAATACCAAAGAGCGCCTGCTGACCATCCTCGTCACCCCGCTGATGAGTTGCAGCGCGCGGCTTCCCGTATATACCATCCTGATCGGCCTCGTTATTCCTTCCAAAAAACTGCTCGGCTTTATCAGCCTGCAGGGGCTCGTCATGATGGGCCTTTACCTGCTGGGCATCGTGCTGGCAATGCTGATTTCTTATATCGCCAAGTGGTTTATAAAAATCAAAGAAAAAAGCTTTTTCATCCTCGAACTGCCGATGTACCGCGCGCCGCGCTGGAAAAATGTGGGTACCACCATGGTGCAGAAAGCAAAGATCTTCGTGGTAGATGCCGGTAAAGTGATCATGGTGATCAGCCTCCTGCTCTGGGCACTCAGCAGTTATGGTCCCGCCGACCGCATGAGCAATGTGGAGAAGCAATACGCCGCATTGAAAGCCAGCCAACCTGCCAACGTGGATGAGCTGGAACGCGAAGAAAATTCAGAAAAGCTGGCGAACTCCTATGCCGGCATCCTAGGCAAGTCGATCGAGCCGGTGATCCGTCCCCTCGGGTACGACTGGAAAATCGGTATTGCACTGATCACCTCTTTTGCTGCACGCGAAGTATTTGTCGGCACCATGGCCACCCTGTACAGTGTAGGCGATGACGACAGCGGATTGCTGCTGCGTGAAAAAATGCAGCAGGCCAAAAAGGCGGATGGTCAGCCAGTATATACCCTGGCCACCGGCATCTCCCTCATGGTGTTTTACCTGCTGGCGATGCAGTGCATGAGTACGCTTGCTGTGGTGAAAAGAGAAACCCGCAGCTGGAAATGGCCGGCAATTCAGCTGGCCTACATGACCGGACTGGCTTATGTTATGAGCCTTCTTGCGTATCAGCTTTTTTCCTGAGTACAGCTGCCTGCAGGTGATCGATAAAATCCCAGGCCGTACGGCAACCCCGGTCTTTCTGGTACCAGGCATGCAGTTGAGAAAAGATCGCTTCCTTCGGCAGTGCGCGGCTTGCTTCAAGCCCGTGGATCAGTTCCATGGCTGCTTTGGGCCTTGGACCCCAGCTGCCCCAGACCTGGTCAGTTTCCGCATCAAGAAAGATCGTTTTGGGAATGGCACGTTCTCCGTCCGTCAGGAATTTATCCATCAGTTCGGGGTTCTCATCCCGCAGCAACACCTGGTGTTGCATGAGGGGATTAATCTGTGCGATTTTCTCGATGACGGGAACTATATGGGCGGCGTCGCCTGACCAGCCCTCGGTGAGGGTGATCCATCTTAAGGGAGTTTCAAAAGTCAGCAGGAGGTCTTCCTGTTGTTCACTGGGCTTCCAGTTTTCCTCAACCTTCCGCATCCGTTGAATATTGAGCCGGGTATAGTCAACGAGCCACTCTTCCTGGTTCGCTCCTGTTGTTCGCTGTGCTTCCATTAGGGTATCCAGATGCTTTCGGTACTGCTTGTAATCCATGCACACAATATTTAGTTTCCAAAAATGGGGGACGCTTTCCTGAATATAAGCAAACTGATCCGAAGGTCATATTGAATCGGATATTTTTTTATCCGCCAGTACGGCCCTGATCTCATAGTATTCTATTTCATCAGATAATACTGCTTTCAATTCTTTCAGTGATTTGGCACCACTTCCGGTGATTGCCTGACGGATCAATACTATCTTTTCAACTGAGACCAGGTCTGCTGCCGAAAGTTTATTTGCCTCAACAGCTTCCACAAGATGGCCGGCGACTGTAGACAAAGCCAGCTCCCGCGTGGTTGCAATATCCTCCATGCTTTTACCGCCCATAAATAATGCCAGTGTCATCCATGCGCTCGGAACTTTTTCTCCTGTTGGGTCATCGTTGTTCCCACCAGCAACATGCTTTTTCGTTCCTTTTTTTGAACCTGATTTTTTTGTGCTGGCTGATCCGGCATTTTCGTCTGACAGCACTCCTTTGACTGCTTCGGACTGCTCCACCATTGCCAGGATGGCTGCAGCGGGGATGGCCGCCACCAGGGCATCGGCTATTTTTCGCGCTTGTTCCATCGCGGAGACCCTTCGCAGCAACAATTCCTCCCACATCACCAGCACCAGCTTCTGTTGCTTTCCTTTCTTTCCATCGGGTACGCTCTTCGCTTCTGTATACAGTTGCTCCAGCAAATTTTTCAGCAGCGGGTTAAAGTAGCCGATCGCCGCATAGATGCGTTCCCCCATGGTTTCAAATCCCTGTACTTGACCCAGGTTGAATTGTGTATCCAGGTGCGTGACAGTTTTCCTGCCGACGGTGGCCAGGTGATTCAACTGCTCCGAGAACAGCACCGGAAGTGTAGCCTTCTCGCCGACCGGGTATTTCTTGTAGTCGCCTTCACCCGTGATCCACAACCTTGCCTGCTCTGCAAGGGTTTCGAAACGGAATGCAGCAAAGACCTTGTCGGCAATAAACCATTTTTCTGCTTCCGGCAAAACGGATGCTACAGACTCAGGATCCGGAAATGTATTGGAATACGCAACGATCCTTCCGTCGGTGGAAATCGCATTGGCAGCAATCGGTCTTCTCAGGTAGAGGCCATCGAGCCGGGTCAGCCGGCTGAGCGCAACATATACCTGTCCCGCTGCAAACGCAGCACCCGCATCCACTTCTGCACTTTCAAAGGTCAGTCCCTGGCTCTTGTGAATGGTGATGGCCCAGGCCAGCCGCACCGGATACTGGGTGAATGTGCCCAGTTCTTCTTCTTCCACCTGGTTCAGCACGCGGTTAAAACGGAAGCGGAGGTTGCGCCAGGTTTCTTTTTCCAGCAGCAGGGTATCATAACTTCCGGGAAATTCGATCTCGATGCCTTTCTCGCGGAAGGCCCGAATGCGCCCGATCTTTCCATTGTAATACCGACGGTCTTCTCCCTTGTCATTTCTCGTGATCATCACCTGCGCACCCACTTTCAGCTTCAACACCTGTTCCGCCGGGTACGCTTTGTCCGAAAACTCACCGGTAATGACGGCATCATATTCTTTCACCATTTCGGGCAGTGCATTCAGCTCTTTCAGGTTTAACGATTCTGCGATCGCATTGTGCGTGGTCAGGGTGATCGGCCGCGTGGCTCCTGCTTCTGGCAGCCGGGGTATATTGCAACGCGCATTCAGCTGCTGCAATTCAACTGCCGTGATGCTGTTGTTGCGGACCTTATTGAGCAGGTCAATAAACAACTGTTCCTGCTGGCGGTAGATCCTCGTCAACTCGATCACCTGCAATGGCGTGTCTTTCAACACCCGCGCATCAAAGAAGAATGGGCTGTTATAATAAGTTTTCAACGATTCCCATTCTGCATCACTGATCACCGGTGGCAACTGGTAAAGGTCACCAATAAACAAGACCTGCACGCCACCAAAGGGCTCCCGGGGTTGCCTGCGCACATACCGCAGGATGCAGTCGATGGCATCGAGCGTATCGGCGCGCAGCATACTCACTTCATCAATCACCAGCAGTTCCATTTCCTGCATGAGCTCTCTCTTGGTACTGTTCAGCCGCAGGTTGGACAATAAGGTCTGCTGGTTGTTGAACAGTATATGTCCCGCATCGGGCAGCTCATAGCCAGGCGCAAATGCACCCATGGGCAACTGGAAAAAGGTATGCAGCGTTACGCCACCGGCATTGATGGCAGCGACACCCGTGGGCGCCACCACCACCGTCTTTTTTTCGTGGCGGCCGAGAATATGTTTCAGGAAAGTCGTCTTTCCCGTGCCTGCCTTACCCGTCAGGAAAAGGTTCCGTTTCGTGTGCAGCACAAAGCGGACAGCAATGTCAAAAGCCGGATTGATTTCGTCAGGTTTCATGTTCCTGCGGTAAATCTACGGATACCGCGGTTTGTTGCAGTTCAAATTCCCCGATCGTTATTTCTGTCAGGTATCTTTTCTGCCCTTCCTTGTCCTCATAACTCCTGTAGCCGATCCTGCCTTCCACGCGCACGCGGCATCCTTTCTTCAATTCCGCCTCCACTTTCTCGGCCAGTTTTCCCCATGCCACCACATGATGCCACTGCACTTCCTTCACGGCTTCGCCCTGGCTGTTGGTGTAGTTGTCGTCTGTCGCCATATTGAAATTGGCCACGCGTTTTCCGTTGGGTGTAATCCTGATCTCCGGGTCTGCCCCCAGGTTACCGATAAGGATAACCTTGTTCCTGTTCGCACTCATACATTAAATTTTAGAATGTAAAAATGCGGCAGGCGGAAAGCTGTAGTCGTGTTGTAAACAGGTATAGGAGTTGTGCAAAACAATTCGGGCTAAAACACGGTTGTGGGCGCCATCGGCGACCGGTAATTTTCGAAAAAAATTTATGTTGACCGAAAGAAAGCATTGTATCTGGTGTGACACGCCACTGAAGGGTCGCATCGACAAGAAATTTTGCAACGACGATTGCCGCGGTCGTTACCACAACCAACGCAATAGTGATGACTATCATGCCATGACGGCCGTGAATCATGTATTGAGCAGAAACCGGCGCATCCTGGCGAGCTTGCTGGATCCGGATGCAGCTGCGTTTACTGTTCACCGGGAGTTATTATTGTTCCGGGGATTCCAGTTCAATTATTTTACGGGTGCTGCGCCGGCGCCCGATGACCAGGTGGTGTACCGTTGTTATGAATTCAGCTACCGCCATTTGTCGGCAGATGAACTGGAGTTGCGGCGCTCCGGGGCTCCCAGTACCGGTTGATGAGGTCGAGTGCGGGACCGGTCATCAGGGTAGTACTGATGGCCATGATCACCAGCATGGCAAAGATCTCGGGGGATAGTATGCCAAGGTCAAAGCCGATATTCAGGACGATCAGCTCCATAAGTCCGCGGGTATTCATCAGTGCCCCGATCTCAAAAGATGAGCGCCAGTCCTGTCCGACCAGTCTTGCAGCGATCATGCTGCCGCCGAATTTTCCGGCGACGGCCACCAGGATGATGAGTCCGCAAATCCACCAGTAATGCCCTTCGCCGAGGAGGCCAATCTGGGTACGCAGGCCGGTAAAGGCAAAGAAGATCGGTAGAAGCAGCAAAACACTAAGGTCTTCTACTTTGCCGGCCAGCAGTTCCTGGAAGCGGGCATCGCGCGGCATGATCACGCCAGCCAGGAAGGCGCCAAATAAGGCATGGATCCCGATGGTTTCAGATAACCAGGCACTGGAAATCATGACCAGGAAAGAGAGGGCAATGATGCGGGTGGCACCGTCCTTTTTCCCGAGGAGCTGTTCCATCCTGCCGGCGATCCATTTTTTAACAGGATATAGCAGCAGCAACACGAAGGCCAGGCTATACACAATGGTGAGTAAGGCACCCGTAAGATCGCCTGCTTTTACAATGGCGATCACCATGGCGAGGATACACCATGCGGTGACATCATCAGCTGCTGCGCAGGTGATGGCCAGTGCTCCGACGGGTGTTTGCGTGAGCTTTCTTTCCTGCAGGATCCTGGCGAGCACGGGGAAAGCGGTGATGCTCATCGCGATGCCCATGAACAGTGCGAAGGAAAGAAAGGGTGTACCGGTATAGGCAAATTTCTCAAAGAGGAAATAGGCGAGGGTCATGCCCAGGAAATAGGGGAAAAGGATGCTGGCATGACTGATCACGACAGCGGCACGGGCTTTATGCCGCATACGGCTGGTGTCAAGCTCCATGCCGATCACGAACATGAACAGGATGAGGCCGATCTGGCTGATAAAGGAAAGTGTAGGTAGGGAAGCCGGCGGAAAAACAAAGGCGCTGACATTGGGGGCGAGCCAGCCAAGCAGGGATGGTCCCAACAGGATACCGGCGATCATCTCACCGACTACAACTGGCAGCCGAACTTTTTTGGCGAGGTAACCCATCAACCGGGCAGCGAGCAGGATCACCAACACCTGCATCAGCAGCAGGCCCAGGTTGGTGGCTCCGTGTGCGGCTCCTTTTCCGGGAACAATATTACCGGGGAGTGAACCATATGCGGCCACCAGGTCGCGGCCCTTCATGGCAATCACCCACATCAGCCCGATAAAAATCACAAACACCGCCAGGTAAGTCCACGCAAACTTTTTCATACGATCGTCTTCTTTCTATTGGTAAAAATAACCCCATTAAAGGGTTAGTTTTATGCAATTTCCATCTGCTTTATGCGCATTTTAATCTTTTTCATATTCATATCTACGTATGGTAGCGGCTTTGCTCAATCTGCCAATGGCAAAAAAGGCCCTGTTTTTAAAGAGGGTTTTGAAAACGCGGCGGACTTTCTCAAGGGCTGGTATTTTGTGGAATATGGCCTAAAGGACAATATCAGCCAGGTGACCAAGCCGGTGCGTGCGGGACAGCATGCGGCAAAGATCCAGCTGAAGCAGGACGACCCGGAATCCAATGTGGGCAACAAGCGCTCGGAGCTGGTGTACAATGTGTCGAATAACGAAAGCGGAATCGACAGCACGTTGCGGTGGTATGCTTTCTCCAACTATTTCCCGAAAACCTATACCACGGATGATGCCGAAGAAATTGTGGCGCAGTGGCATGATAAAAGTCCCGAATGCAGTGCGAGTCCCACGCTGGCAATAGAGATCAAGGCCAACCGGTTCCGCGCGCGGATCCGGTACAGCACAGGCAATTACTGCAGCAACCGGGAATCCATCGTGGAACGCAGTTTTGATTTGGGACCAGTGACCAAAAGCAAATGGAACGACTGGCTGGTGTATTACCTGCCACGGACAGACAGCACAGGAATCGTCAGGATCTGGAAGAACCGCAAGCTGCTGCTGGAATATAGCGGCCCCGCGCAGTATATCGGGTCGTGGTTCCCGTACTTTAAGGTGGGACTGTACAAGTGGAGCTGGATGCCGGACTGGAAAGGGACGCCCAGCACGACGACCAGCCGCAGCTATTACCTTGATGAAGTACGCATCGGGCGGGATTCAACCGGGATGCGTATCAGGCCGAAGGCAAAATAATTTTTTGGCGGATTCAAACTGTATCGTAATATTGCGATAGATATGGGATTGACCAAAGCAGAGATATTTACCGAGAAGCAGAACAAGCTGGCGCAGATGATGAAGGCATTGGCGCATCCCGCGCGGATTGCCATCATCCAGCACCTGCTGAAAGCGCAGGCCTGCATCTGTGGTGACCTGGTGGAGGAATTGGGACTGGCGCAAGCGACCATTAGTCAGCACCTGAAGGAGTTAAAAACCGTGGGACTGATCCAGGGCACTATCGAAGGGACCAGCGTTTGCTACTGCATTGACCCCAAAGTGTGGAAACAGTTCCGGGCGGCGTTTGACACCTTCTTTGAGCCTTATTTCAACAAGGACACCTGCTGTTAAATTTTTTTGAACTTATTCATCGCAATATTACAATCAATTAAAAGCCATAACATGTCAACAGAAAACGAACTTAAGGAAATGGTCAGGCAGAAATACAGCGAGATCGCCTTACAGGACAAAGCCGACAATGCAGCCTCCTGCTGCGGTTCCGGTTGCTGTTCCACGGAGGTTTACAACATCATGACCGACGATTACACCAACCTGGAAGGCTACAACCCCGATGCGGACCTGGGGCTGGGGTGCGGGTTGCCGACGCAGTTTGCGAAAATCCAGAAAGGCGATGTGGTGATCGACCTGGGATCCGGCGCGGGCAATGATGCCTTTATTGCCAGGAAGGAGACCGGCGAGACCGGCAAAGTGATCGGCATTGATTTTACACCGGCCATGATTGAAAAGGCCCGGGCTAATGCGGAGAAACTGCAGTTGCACAATGTGGAGTTCCGCCAGGGCGATATTGAAAAAATGCCGGTCACTTCCAATGTGGCGGATGTGATTGTGAGCAACTGCGTGCTGAACCTGGTGCCCAATAAGGATGGTGTATTCAAAGAGATCTTCCGGGTATTAAAGAATGGCGGACATTTTTCCATTTCCGATATCGTGCTGGAAGGCGAGTTACCGGGAAAGATCCAGGAAGCGGCTGAAATGTATGCGGGTTGCGTATCCGGTGCTATTCAGAAAGAAGCGTACCTGGAGTTGATCCGCTCCAATGGCTTTGACAATATCACGCTCCAGAAGGAAAAGGCGATCGTAGTGCCTGATGATATTCTGGGAAATTACCTGAGCGCCGAAGAGATCGCAGCTTTCAGAAACAGCAATGCCGGCATTTACAGCATCACCGTGTATGCAGAAAAATCATCATCCTGCTGTGGACCGGATTGCTGCAACTAGCCCAACCTGGAAAAGGTACCGGAATCCGCTGATCATCACCACTTCGGTGGTCGTGCTTCAGTTGATCTTTGGATTTGATCCGAAGTTTTGCATCATCAACATTATCTGGTTAATCGTATAAAAATGGACAAGAAGAAAATTTTAGTGTTGTGTACCGGCAACAGTTGCCGCAGCCAGATTGCGGAGGGCTACCTGAAACATTTTGCCGGCGAAAAGGCGGAGGTCTATAGTGCGGGTGTTGAGACGCATGGCGTCAATCCAAGGGCGATTCAGACGATGCAGGAAGATGGCATTGACATTTCCATGCACACTTCCAACAATATCAGTGAATACAGGGACCTCGCTTTTGACTATGTGATTACCGTCTGTGACAATGCGAAAGAGCGGTGTCCCTTCTTCCCGTCTGAAGCGCAGAAATTTCATTACAATTTCCCGGACCCGGCCAAAGCTACCGGCACGGAAGCCGAGATCAGCGAACAGTTCCGCAACGTGCGGGATCAGATCCGGGAGTACAGCCGCGAATTTGTGCAGGAGCAATTGCATAACTGAAGCCGCCCCGGAAACAACTGATCGAAAAAATGATCCGCCTGTTGGTTTTTTGGTTTTATTTGTTGCCAGAATTAAACCTTCTCTATGAAACTGAAACTGTTGACGTTGCTGTGCTGCTTCATTGCCTGTACCCCGTCCTACTCTCCACCACCTGATCCACCCGCTCCGCCGCATCCGCCGATAGACTCTTTACCTCCTGTCCAGGGAAACAATGGTGTTAAAACGCCTCCGGGACTCATTTTAAGCGTGCGATCCAATGACATGGAAGGTCAGGACATGAATTTTACCTATGAAAACGGACGCCTGGCAAGTTTCACTTTATTTGAGTCGAAGGCAACCAATCATGTTTTCTACAGGGAAGACGGAAAAATTGATCATATTGCCTTTATGGATACTGCCTGGTATTCCGATTTCAGAACAGAAGGTAGTTCAGTCATTTTCTCCTATGATCAGCAGGGGAGGCCTGTTAAAGCAAATTATAAGCTTCCGAAACAATTGAATGATATCAACAGTCCTTATTTCGGTGACCTGAGTGGTAACCTGCGGAATATTTATGATTCGATTGCCTATACACCAGATGATAAGATTGCTGCTGTTTATACTATAGACGGAGACAGCTCCCGTCCATACCGTTATGCAACACTTGATTATACACCATATGCCGATGGAACCGACCTATCCATGACCCTTTATGAGTGGGCCGGCCGCAACCAGTTTGATGTTCTGGAAACGATCCGGGTGAAGCTGACAGATGTGCCCAATCCGTACCATGCCCTTTGGTTTTTTCCGTTTATTGGTATAGCGAACTGGACGAATCAGACCGGAGCGGGAACGGGCTATCTGCCTATGGTATTTAATGATACCGCCGGATCACTGGTAAAATACCTGGTGTTTAGTAAAACCTGCATTTTCAACTACGAATACAAGCTGCGATACACTTTCAGCACTTATGGCGAATCCGGATTTACTTATAAATACAATAGCGATTCCACATTACTGAAAGTGGGCACCACCGGCTTTACGTTTGCCTGGTCTGACATAAAACTCACCGGTAAGTAGCAGCAGCAGCCGGCACTTTACCGGCTAGTGAAATTCCAGGCGCGCTCTCACCGGCATATGGTCAGACGCTTTTTTCTCGGGGATCACTTTATGCTCCTTGATAATAAAGTCAGATTTTCCCTTGAACGCGATAAAATCAATGGCAAAAAAGTTCCCGTCTTCCAGCAGCGTCTGCGGACAATTCTGGCAAGTACGGGTGAAGAGACTGTCCAGCGAGCGGATAACAGGGCTTTTTTCTGATGCGTTGAAATCTCCGGCAATAATGAAGGGACCTTCCACGGTGGCAGCGAATTTGTTGATGGCGTTGATCTGCAGCTGGCGGACGGCATCCGTTTCGCCCGCATCGAGGTGGGTACAGCCAATAGTGACCTGTCTCCCGTCAATACTGACCTTTCCGGTGGCCAGTACCCTGGGTTCGGAAGGGTTGGCGGTATCCAATGGCAGCAGAAGGGTGCGCATATCAAATAACGGCACTTTCGCCATCAGCAAAACGCCGTAACTGCCCCCGTCATAGTCCATCGCCTTTCCGAAATAAAAGGAGGTATATCCCGCTTTTTCTGCCAGTTCTGCTGCTTCATTGATATGACCCGAGCGGCCGGTCTTGATATCCACTTCCTGAATCGCTACCACATCCGCATCCGACTTTTTGATCACTTTAGCAATGGCATCCAGGTCAATGGTGCCGGGTTTTCCGGGGGGATTGCCGTGATGGATGTTGTAGGTCATCACGGTGATGTCATGCTTTTTGGCTTCGGGTACCCTGGAGGGTTGCTCATTAAGCAGGAAAAGGGAGATCAGGGAAACGGCAAGGCCGGAAACACCGGGAGAGATCATTTTTTGAATTTGGTAACCAATCTACATTAAATTAACCAGTGGCGGGTAGCTAAAGTTATTTACCAAATCTAACATCTGATATATACCAGTCTTTTCCATCAGACCTTATTTCAACGGTTGGGCCTGCAGCGATTTCGTCGTTCTTGTTAAATATGACATAAATCAAACTATCACGCTTTTCAAGACCATAATTCGGAGACTTTCCTAATCTCACAAAAAAATCCCTCACTTTCACCGTGAAATTAGTTGTATCTCCATTAGTAATGGAGTTGATTGCTTCAAAGGAGACTTTCTTTCTAATATCGTCACCAGTTAAGTCACGCTTACCAAAATATGTATTTACATCATTCCAAAGTATTCTATTTTCTGTGCAGCCGCCAAATGTAATCAGTGTTACTATGGCACTGCTAACCAACAGTGTTTTTATTACGTAAGCCATTTGAAAGTTTCCAATTAGGGTGAAGATAGTGACATCCCATTCTATCTCACCGAAAGGTTCTTAACAACAATTCCTTCCGGCTGCGGGAAACATTGATCGTGGCGCCATTACTCATGATGACGTAACCACCTTCGCCTTTGATGTATTTCTCCACTTCGTTAAGGTTGACAATATGCGAATGATGTACCCTCACAAACGGATAGTCTTCCAGGATCTCTTCCATCTCTTTTAACGTACGGGAGGCAACTATCTTCCGCTTATCTTTTAAAAACAGGCAGGTATAATTATTGTCCGACTCGCAACTGATAATTGCATCAGCCGCCAGCAACTGAAAGCCTTCCATGGTGGGAATGGCGATCTTATTGACAGGAATGGCCGGGTGTTTGTATTTCTGCAACAGCATTTCCAGTTGCTGCGGAAGCGGATGCATTTTCCGCTGTACCGCTTTCTGCACGGCCTTCTGCAACTCTTCCCGGTCAACGGGTTTCAACAAATAATCCAACGCACTGAAACGGAATGCTTTAATGGCATACTGGTCGTAGCTCGTAGTGAAGATTAATTCAAAATCAATGTTGCCCAATTTTTCCAGCAGCTCAAAGCCGTTCATAAAGGGCATTTCGATATCCAGGAAAAGTATTTGCGGATGCTGCTCTTTAACCGACTGCAGCGCCGCTTCGCCGGAATGACAGATGTCCAAAACCTTTACCTCGGGGCAATAACGCTCCAGCAACACCGCCAGGGATTCACAACAATCCGGTTCGTCATCAACAATAGTAGCAGTAATCATTGTATCGGTTTATGGGTTATAAAACCACCTCAGTCAATTCCTTAAACGGCAGAGACAAAATTACTTTAGTGCCGCAGGCATTGCCCATATTGTCTACCAGGTCTTCAATATCAAAAACAGCCGGTTTATGGGCCGCTTTATTCAATAACGCCAGCCGCCCGGTAGTAATCCCCACACCCATGGACTTGTTTTTCTCCGCGGAGCGGCTCTTGAAGCCGGACGCCATTTCTCTCCCGATGCCATTGTCTGTTATCATACAGGTCAGGGTCTTGTTTTCTGCACAAAGCTGTATGTCCAGGCTGCCGATGTCCTTTTTGTGCATGAGTCCATGCCAGATAGCGTTTTCTGCAAAAGGCTGTATCAGCATCGGCGGAATATACACCGTGTTGGCGTCAATCGCATTGACAAATGTAATGCTGTAGTTAAAGGCATTTTTAAACCGTAATCGTTCCAGGTCCAGGTAAAGCCGCAGTGCTTCCAGGTCTGTTTCCAGTGCAATAAATGGTTTCTCCGCGTTTTGCAGGGCCATCCGGATCAGGCGGGAAAATTTAGTAAGATAATCAGAGGCTTCCGCAGTTTTATTGATGAGTATATACCGGTTGATCGAGCTGAGGCAATTAAAAATAAAATGCGGGTTCATCTGTGCCCGGAGGGCCTGCATTTCCAGTTCAGTAGCCTGTTGCTGAAATTCAAGTTTTGCTTTTCTGCTCTCCAGTTGCTGCAATTCCAGTTCATGTTTAAGCTGCTGCTGCTCATTTTTGCGTTTAAGGTTGATGTAACGAAAAATAAAAAAGCCTATCAACATAAAAGCGCCCGCCATGGCCATCAGGATATACCGCAGGAGCGATTCACTTTTCAGTTTCTGCTGTTGTAATGACAATTTTTGTTGATCGAGCTGATGGTCTTTCTGCAATAAACTGATCTTTGCCTTCTGCTGTTCATCCAGCGATTTCATTTCTGCCAAAGCCATATTCCGCCGGTACTCATCACTCAGAATAGAATCTTTTAGTGCGGAATATTTTAAGTTGTATTTGTACGCGCTGTCTGTTTTCCCCAACCCGTCATAGTTTTGCCAGTACAGTTGGTAGGCATCCCTGATTGCAGGCCTTGCGCCTGTTTCCCGGGCTGTTGCAAGCAGCTGTTTTGCATATTGGAAAGAGGTAGCAAACGCCTTTTTAGCCAGGTAACATTTTGCCAGCGATCCCAGCATCCACATGATGTTGCCCTTGTCATTTCCCTTTTCAAAAAATGGTAAAGGGGCTTTAAACTGTTCAATGGCTGCATCGTATTTATGTTGTTGCAAATACACGCCGCCGGTAAGCCCATTGACAAAGTACCGGCTCCTTTTCCGCATCATGGTATCGGTGGTCATCCTGGCTACACATTGATAGGATTTCTCATAATAATAGATGGCCGAATCCAGTTTATCCTGTGACCTGGCAATGACGCCCAGCAGGTAATTGTACCGTACGGGATTGATCGGCTTTGCATTTTGTGCCGCTGTCCTGAAGTACTGTAACGCGGTTTCCTTTTCCCCGGCAGCGCTATATAAGTTACCCATATTCTCGGGGGAAGAAATAATGCCCCGCTCATCACTGATCTGGTAGGTTATCCTGATGGCTTTTGCTGTATTTTCAAACGCCTTGTCATAATATCCGGCTGCGCTGTAAGTGGAGGAGATCATCCGTAATAACATGGATTGCTTTTCCCCGTCCTTGGTTACAAGGTAATACCGCATTGCCTTTTCATAAGCCGCTCTTGCTTCAGCATATTTGCCTTGCCGGAACAAGCTCCAGCCCAGTCGCAGGTTTGCCAGGCTATACCTGTCTTCCGCATGTATGGTTTCAAACAGGGGAATGGACTGGCGATAATATTTTTCTGATGTGATAAAGTCATTCCTGTCCCGCGCGATTTCCCCCAGGTTTTGCAGGGCATTAGCGATGCCCCTGGTGTACCCGATTTTTTTAGCTTCCGAGTAAGCCTGCGAAGCATACACCCGCGCACTGTCGGTTTGCACATTGATGTAGGTTTCGGGTAAGGCGTTTTTGTAATATTCCAGTGCCAGTTTGTTTAAGCATTCCACCCTGGCGCTGTCTTTTAAGGAAGGCAGAATAGTAACCAGGCTGTCGATGGTATGCCTTTGGGAATGGGAAAGCCCGGGAATGACTACCAATACTATCACCCATGTCAGCTTCATGGTCGGCGCTTTAGGTATTGAAAAAGGCAGACGCTGTCAGGAAAGTTACTGCATTCTACCCAATGATTACCGGATGCGCAACTGCACCACCTGGTAGCCTACCAGTCTCCCCTGTACCAACCCCGCTGCAATGGAAGGCGAATAGTGTATGCCTGCCAGTAACCTGGACCGCCCGGCTTCTCTGGCATAGTCGGCAACACTGTTAAAGGAACGGGCGCCATACGTGGCTTCGTAGGTATGGTCGGTGAACGAACAATGCGCGCCAAAGATCTTTTCCAGTATTGCTGCGCTGGCAGCAGACACCACCGCATGTGCCGCGCTGTATTCAGGATGCGATGGTGTCGGGATGACGGTGTTCCAGTCGGGGTGCATCATGACATTGCGGATATAGGTGGCGGGCCGAAGCAGTTTGTAGGTATATTTTGTTTTGAAAGCAGCAATACTGGCATCGTATAACGCAATACCATGCAAGGCGTACGCTGCTGCAGCTAACTCCAGGTCCAGGTGCTTGTTAACGATGAGTTGGGTAAGGATATTGGTGGCGTGTGCCGGCACATTGAGGTTACCCGGCTGGTCGCCCCAAAACCTGGCAATGGTGGAATCTTCGTGGGACAGCGACAAAGAAATGGTGTACAATTCGTTGACCATTTCGTAGAAGGGTGATTTGGGGTCTTCGCTATAGGCCAGGGGAGGACCCGGCTGGGTAGATACAGCAATGTTGGCGATAAAGCTGCGGTTATCGCCCCAGTGCGGATGAACCGGTAACGCCGGGGCGGCGGGTGGCAGTGTGGTGGAGATCCATATGCCGTCGTGCCCTGTTCCATCCCCGAGCTGCGTGATGTTGGGGTCAGTAATATGCAGATAGGCCTGGTGCCCGCCATCAGTTTTAGACCATTCGAAAATGGATGTTGCCACCTGGCGGCCGTATTCTATGGCGTTCTGAATTTCATCAACATCGGCTTCTGATTGAAATTGTACTGAATAGGCATTTTCCAGCGAGTCAATGCTGGCCTTATTGGCGTCTGAAGTAGATTCAAAAAAACTCCTGCTGATGGCGGCCATCGCGGCATTTGCGCTTGCCGGCCAATAATACGCGTTACGGTTTTTATCAGTCGTCACGGCGGTTCCGCCAATTTGGGGCAGCAGCGACCGGGAGCCGGGAATGCCGGGCGCCAGGGATTCATACAGGGTAATGCCCGCGTAACCAAACGAACGGTTGCTTACCAAAGAATTGTAGCCGGTGGTAGATCGGGTTAACCGGATGTGCAGTTGCATCCAGGCGTTGGCCAGATCAGCCGGGTATTTTTGATCCGGAGCCGGGACATAATGCTTACTGCAACTTAAGCAAGCAAAAAGGACTACCGCAACCACGAGCAGGAATTTCTGTTTCATAGCAAATAATTTGAGATGAAGACTTTAGTGCCCGTTAAAGGTCTTCCTCACGCGAGGCTTTGCCGAAACAGAGTGTGTAGTTGGGGGCTATGGCGGGTATTTGTACTGCTTTGGATCACAGGTAACAGTTACCAATCACTTACTTTCATTCTATCTTAAACACCACCGCGATATTATTGGAAATTCTTTTTGGCTTTTTTATGACCAGGGCATCGGCTTCCTGCTTCCAGGAAAGCGCTTCCTTGTTTCCAAGCATGGCTATGCGCCTGATTTTTAACCCGCCGCTGTTTTTACCCAGCGATTTGATCTGTATATCCCCGGATGGAATACCAAGCACGGTTGCATAGAGTATATTGCCTTTCTGATTAAAACGAATATCCTTTTCAGAAAACTTCACCTTTCCCTCATTAAATCCGGGTCCACTCAGGGGATTGACAGCAGCTGCGACCGGCCCCTCTCCATAAACCCTCCAGGGATGTGTATCAAAAATGCTTTCTTTGTTGACATCCATCCAGGCGGTGATGTCCTCCAGTATTTTTACCTCTTTTTCATCTATCGAGCCATCGCCGCGAACCGGGATGTTCAGCAACAGGTTGCCGTTTTTACTGACAATGTCCACCAGCATACGGATCACCGTCGCCGCAGATTTGTAACGGTCCTGGTCATACACAGCTCTGTCGTAGTGCCACTCCCCGATGCAGGAACAGGTTTGCCAGGGTAAAGCCTGTATCTCGTCCGGTGCCCCGCGCTCCACATCCCAAACCAGGCACTTCTTTTGTTCACTGGTAAGTACCTTGCCAAACAACACCGCTTCCAGTTTCCCGTTATGCGTTGCCATGTTATGATTGTAGTAATGCGCCGCAATCTTTAAACCGGCATCACTCACCGGGTAAAGCGGAAGCCCGGTATCATCAAAATACAGCAGGTCGGGATTGTATTGATTGATCAGGTCCATGGTTCGATTGTAAAACTTTTCGCAGTATTGTTGCGAAGGGATCGACGCGCCATTGTCCCAGGCCCACTGGCTCCACAAACTCGTAATGTTTTCGTGTCCTTTACTGGGTGCATGGTTTTGAGCGTACAAATCCTGAGGATCAAGCCCATCCCACCATGTCCCCTTACCATCAGCTTTTGTAAGTTTTCCATCGTAAGGCACACCGGCCAGCGGTCCGCTGGTGTCCGACCGCTGCGCTGTTTCAAACCAGGTCCAGGCATGCGCCGCATGCACACTTAATCCAAAGGGAAGCCCGTATTTTCTGGCAGCGTCAGCCCAGCCTTTAAGAATATCTTTCCCGGGACCGACACGAACGGAATTCCATTCCTGGTACTTACTGTCCCACAAATCAAGATTGTCGTGGTGATTGGCCATGGCAAAGAAATACTGGGCGCCGGCCCGCTTGTAAAGGGCTACCAGTTTCTCCGGATCCCAGTGTTGCGCCTTCCAGTCGTTGATCACTTCTTTAAAGCCGGCCTTCGACGGATGGCCATAATGCGCCGAATGCCACTTGTATTGTGCACTTCCCTGGTCATACATCAACCGGCCATACCAGTCGCCCTGTTCCGGCTGACACTGCGGCCCCCAGTGGGCCCATATACCAAACTTGGCATTCGAAAACCATTCCGGCGCTTTATATTCCTGCAACGATTTCCATTCCGGTTTGAATTTTCCTTTCTCAACCGCTTCCTTATTTTCGGTTACTGGTGACGGATAGTTGCCCTGCGCCAGGAGTGCCTGGCAAAACAGGAGGCATCCTGCTGTTATGATAGTCGATTTCATTTTTTTATTTCGTTTTCGCCGGGTTATTGGAAAATATGCTGTGCAAACAGGTACAGGTTACTGGCCCACTCGGTATCGTCATGGCCATTGTCATCTACATGCCAAACATGCGGCACCGCCTGTTCCTTCAGGTACTGGTGCACCCGCTGGCTGACCCGGATCAACCCATCCTTGCTACCACAACCCAGCCACAGCAGTTTGAGCTGCTCCCTGGCTGCTGCGGGATCAGCTACCAGTTTCGTATCGGACAGCCCCCCGAATTCATGGGTATTCGGGGCGGACGAAAATCCGCCTACATACGCAAACATATTGATGTTCGAAAGGCCGATATTCAGGGACTGCCCACCACCCATCGACAAACCCGCGAGTGCCCGATGCCTGCGATCGGTGTATACCGGATAGTGCGACTCGATGTAAGGGATGATATCGTTAAGCAAATCGTTCTGGAAAGACTCGGCATACCCTTTAAATCCGCCTTTGCGCTCCTCCTGTTCATCTGGTTTGGGATTCGCCACGGTGATGTTGGTATTACAATTGGGAAACACCATGATCACCGGCGCTATCTTACCATCGGCCAGCAGGTTGTCGATAACATAATCAGCACGCACCCAGTAGGGCCATTGACCCGCCCCCGAATTGAGGCCATGCAACAGGTAAATTACCGGGTACTTTCGTTTGGTTGTATAACCGGGTGGCAGGTAAACGAGCATCTCCCGGCGCGTGGAAAGCGTTTTCGAGTCATACTGAACGGTGGCAATTGTACCGTGTGCAATATCGTCGCGCCTGATCCTGAAACCGGCAGGGGGATCATCAAAAAAAGGCTTATCGTCGGATGCCAGTTTAATGGATAAATTTTCCTGCGCGCAGGCGCCCATTCCTACCAGTAATGCCACACTTAAGACAAGCACCTGCATTACTATATACCTTGATCTGTACATGCAATACTTCATTTGTTTTATAGCCGGATTATGTTAAAAAAGAAAACATCGTTCTCCCGGATCGCCAGTTCTTTCACAAAAGGAACGCCGTCTTTTACGGTAATGATCTCTTTTAAGAATGGCGTTCCATCATTCTGTTTTTTGATCTGCTCCACATGCTGCCGGGACAGTCGGGCAGGTTTTCCCATGCTCAGATAAGTGGAATACGCATCATTGCTTCGGTACCCTACCCGGTACACTTCAAGCGCATAATTACCAGCGGGCACATGCGCAATACTGAGCTTCAGCTTTCCTTTTGATTGCGAAGGAAGGTCGCGGATAAAATACTGCTGGTTATTTGTAGCGTCGGGAACGGTGTAGGTATAATCCCAAACCAGTGCTTGCAGGTTTCCGGAGGAATCTTTACAAACCCAGGACGCAGCATCCTTGTTGACCAGTTCCATATTTCCCAAACGGTTTAAAAACTGGTAGGAATACAATACCGGCTTAGGAATGCCCTGTATGGTCAGCATCCCAAAGCCACCATGGAAAGGCTCAAAGCGCGGACCGGGTTCTTCAAATATGTCCGTAAAAACCCAATACGACATGGAGTTGGCGGCATTGCCCACCTGCTTCAGTTTTTGCAACACGTAGGCCGCACTGTGATAACTGTCGTGCACCGGGTCAGCCGGCGTATAGGATGAACTCCATTCGGTGTAATGCAATTCCAGGCTGGGCATTGGGGAACCCGCAATTTCCTTCCTGGACTGCAATACATCACCGCTGACGGCCATGGCATCTTTAGCGAGCACGGTTCCTGAATTACCATACTCATCCAGGTATCCCTGGTTCACCCCGTAGGCATGCGTGCTGACAAAGTCAACAGGCACTTTGTTCTTTGAACAGTATTCGATCATTTCAGGTTCCCACGCTGCTCCTGCTGTACCCGGACCACCTACACGGTAATCTTTATGGACACTTTTAATTGCCTTTGCAGCGTATTGATACAGCCTGAAATAGTCTTCCATGGTTGCTGTCCAGAAACCGGGACTAAGATTGGGCTCGTTCCACACTTCGAAATACCAGGTCTTTACTTCATCAGCGCCATACCGTTCTGTCAGGTGCGTGGTGAGGTTTTTGACCAGTGCACCCCATTTCTCATAATCTTTAGGCGGTGTTACATTCCCTTTCCACCAGAAAATGGTGCGGTCGCCACTTGCCAGGGCTCCCGGCATAAAACCCAACTCCACAAACGGCTTCATGCCGATGCTTTGCAAAAAATCAAATAAGGCATCCACATACATAAAATTGTACACCGGGTTTCCCTTGCTGTCTTCCTTGTAAACGGCCATGTCATCTGTCAGCAGGCCATGCATCCTGATGTACTTAAAACCACATTGCTTTCTTACATAAGCCAGTTGCTGCTGCCAATCCGCCCGCAGTCCTTCATTGGCCCGGCCGGCGCCTACACATTCCTTAAAAAAGGTATTCAGCGGCCCTGCTGTTTTGCGGTAATCAATATTGATAACGCGCTCCTGGGCATGTAGTGGTCGAACAAAGGCAAGCAGTACAATCAACGCCAGCAGAACTGTTTTTTTCACCCTGATACTTTTTGATAAATTTTAAACGGGATTACTATTGCGCCCCTGCCAGGAGCGCATCAATCGTTCGCTGATCTTTTACAATATTGTTTCGCCTGTCCAGCGCGCCGCCGGTATCCCACCAAAAGGGCTTTATCCCGCGCGCCAGTGCTTCTTTCGTTACAAAAGTGATCCAATAGTCCACCGAAGCATGGTGCAGGTCCAGCTCTTTTGGAATATGGCTGGAACCATCCCGGCGGTAAGCGCCGTATTCACCCATGATCACCGGGATACCCTTATCCACAAACTTCACCTTGATCTTATTGAAGTCGGCAATATGGGCGTCTTCTTCTCCGTAGGTCGGGTTACGGTCGGGCTCAATGGTGGAATGATGACCCTGACCCCAATAGTATACCATCCTGCCCCAGCTCACGTCTTCATTCAGGAAACAAAACTGTGACGGTGTATAGTTATGCACTTCCACCATCAGGCGTCCGGACACTTGATCTTTGGGCAACGTGTTCATCAGGTCGGTGGTCAGTGTTGCTGAAGTACTGGGGCCCTGGAGCACCAGCACCCGGTGACTGTTTCTTCCGCCTGTTGAGCGGACAGCCTGCACGAATGCCTGGTGATAGGAGGTGAGTACTGCCATCTCCTCCGCATTATCGGCAGCGGGTTCATTGGCGCTGGCAAATAACAGGTGCTCGTCAATATCCCGCATCGCGGTGGCGATCTGTTCCCAGAATGCCTTTTGTTTGGCGCGGACAGAATCCTGCTTCACTTTACTGATATTGTTTTCCAGCCACCCGCCATCCCAGTGAATATTCAGCAGCACATACATATCGTTGCTGACACAATAGCCAACCACTTCCTTTACCCTGTTCAGCCAGTTGGGATCAATGTGTGCCGTGGTTTTATTGTCCACATGCATATCCCAAGCACAGGGTAACCGTATGGCGGTAAAGCCCAGTTGCTTCACTGCTTTTACATACGCCTCCGTAATATTGGGATTGCCCCAACTGGTTTCGCCGCCGGTGGCTTCCAGGGTGTTGCCGATATTCCATCCCAACCTGAACTTCGAAGCGACCTGAACCGCCGTGCCCATCCCGGTGGAATCAGGTGCCTGGGGTGACCCGTTATAGGTCGGATAAATGGTTGATTCCTGCGATACCGTAATGTTTCGTCGCTGTTCACCGGAAGCATTCACCTGCAGCACTGCAGAACGGGAAGCACCGGTCTCATTGGCTGATGCGGTTACCTTTACCGGAACACTGCCGGCACTTCCCGAAGGCTGGCTTACCTGTAACCAGGTTGAAGCAGGATTACTGATCGCCCATTGCACATTTCCGGTCACTGTCACCTCTGCTGTTCCGCCTTCAGCAGCGAAATGTACCTCAGCAGGAGAAGCCGCGAGTTCCGGTGCAACCGGATCGCTCTTTTTCTTACAACCCATAATCAACAGTACGGCAATGCCAGCCACCATTAAGGATGGCGCAATTTTCATAGATAACATCATGATGTTCTAGTGCGTATTGTAATAGTCGAGCGTGATGTAGTTGTAGATGAGCCAGTTGCCGGGATCCTTAAAAGCAATCAGTTGCATATGGTCGGCATCCAGTGTCTTGATCAGCATCCTGGCATTCCAGTTGGCAACCGCTCCGCCCTGCGCCTTGTCATGCAGCACCTGGGCACCGACCGTTGCCAATTCATTGGTCGCCGTGTAGATCATGAATTTTCCGGTGCCGGACAAATCAGGAAACATTTTATTGTCGGCCGTAAAATTGGCATCACCCATCAGATCAAATGTCATGGTACCATAATCGCCCGCGGATACGCCCGCCCAGCCGATATCTTTGAAATTCGGCGCCCACTCCCACCCGGTACCGCCAAAGTAAAATGGGGACGTGAAATATTTGCTGACACCATTGGCATCCAGGTCCAGTACCCATGTTTTCGATTTGCCAAACCCGCCGGCCAGGTTGATCCACAGGGGCTTGTCCACCGCATTCTGATCGATTGAGTTCACCACCACTTCAGTGGTATCCGCCTGGGTAAAACCGCCGGCACTTTCCACACCGTACACAAATTTGTATGTTCCGGGGAACGGCACATTGATGGTGTCCTGCAACCGTATGGATTGTCCGTACGGCGTTACCCACAACGGAGCAGCAGCGGGCGTGAGGCTGGTCAAAACAATATCATTGGGATTCGCTGATGAAGGCTCAATCGTGTACTGGAGTTCCTCTTTGGCAGTTACTTTACCCAGTTCGTATTTTTCGGGCGTGCAGGAAGCAAACAAGAAAGCTGCCCCTGATATTGCCATCCATATTTTCAGACTATTTTTCATTGGTTTCATTTTGAATGATGATGAACGGATTACCATCCCGCATTTTGTTTGAGCACACCGTTGGACAAACTGATTTGCGTATTGGGGATCTGCGACAATCCCTTCGTTTCGGTAATCTTTGCTGCGTTGATGGTTTTGGTTACATCCACTTCGCCGTTCTGAAGCGTAACCGTTTCCGCAATGGTAGCCGCGGCTACATCGATTCCCTGGCGCAGCAGGTCCCAATACCGGAGGCCTTCTCCTGCAAACTCCAGTCTCCGCTCATTTAAAATGTTTGTATTGTTGACGGGAATCGAAACGAAGCTGGCACCCAACGCCCGCTTGCGCACGTCATCAAAATACTGCTGCGCATTGCCTGAGCCCAGTTCAGCAGCCATCAGCAATACATCGGAATAACGGATAGAAACATAATCCTGGAACTGGCTGATCATGAAACTCACACCACCCATTTTCTCCGCCAGGCTTACACCTGCCTCATCGGCCATGGGTGAATATTTTTTGGCGTAATATCCAGTATACTCCCGCTGATCCTTTTTGTTCTTGAAATCCAGGTTTTCTCCGTCAATGGAAATGATCGTAGCATCCCTCCGGGTGTCTCCTGCAGGGTAGGCATTCCAGAGTTTTGCATTTACAGTACCGGCGCCCCAACCCAATCCATAAGGATAAATGGCCTGTACCCGGATGCCCATCATCACCATCCAGTGATTGCCATCCACATTGCCATTCCAGTCGCTGGTATAGGTATACCGAACACTGAATACGGTTTCCTTGTTCCGCTCACCCACATAATTGTTCAGGGATGCTGCCGGCCACAGGTCGGCGAAGTTTTCAACGAGACCAAATCCGCCGTTGCTGATCACCTCTTCGAGCCCGGCCAACGCTTCCTCCTTCGTAACAACACCTGCCAAATCGGGTTTGGCATAATAACCCGTATAATACAGGTATACACGGGCCAGCATTGCCTCCGCTGCCCACTTCGTCACGCGTCCGAAATCAGCAGGGGCCATGGCACCGTAACTGGTAGCGGGAAGATTGGCCGCCGCAAATTTCAAATCTTCGGCAATCAGTTGATACACCTCATCAGGATTCGCCTGCGGCACATTGTCCACCGAGGGTGCTGTCAGCAGGGGAATATTCCCCCAGAACCTTACCATGTCAAAATACAGGTTGGCCCGGATAAACCTGGCTTCTGATTCATACATGTTGCGGAGCGCATCATTGCCTTTCCAATCCACCTGGTCAAGATTCTTCAACAGCATGTTGGCCCGGTACACCGCCTTGTAATACACGGTCCAGTTGTCGCCGAACATATCCTGGTCTGAAGGGGAACGCAGCTTGTCAAACTCGTCCACCATCTGTACACCGTAGCCGTCAGAATTCCCGGACGCGCCAAAGGCATTGTCTGACATAATCTCACTGGTCACCACGTTCAACCCGATGCCGGAGGAGGTTGCCCGTTGCATGCCGTCATATACGCCTACCAGGGCTTTCCAGGCATCGTTGGGTGTTTTATAAAAGTTCTGCTCTGTAGCGGAGGTAACATCCTCTGTGTCCAGGAAGCTCTTGCTGCAGGCAGCGAGGCACAGCAGTGCGAGCACCGGAAAGTATATTTTAATATTTTTCATTGCCATGTCAGTTTTCAGTTAAAAACGAATATTTGCTCCGGCCATCATGGTCCTGGGCCTGGGGTAGTAGCCTACGTCCACGCCTGTGGAAAAGCCTTCGTTGTGGCCGATCTCAGGATCCATCCCATTGTATTTCGTGAAGGTGAACGCATTCAGCACCGATACATAGAACCTTACCCTGCTGAGGTAGCTTTTTTTGATCAGCCCGGCAAAATCATAACCGAGGGTAATCGTGTTGATGCGCAGGAAGCTGCCATCATATACATACAGGTCAGAAAATTGCGCAAAGTTGGTTCCTTCTTCGGTTACCCGCGGGATCCTGTTGGAAGTACCGGGACCCGTCCACCGCCCGAGGATCTCTGCAGAATAGTTGCCGCGTCCACCGGGACCTTTCCACGACTGCACCAGCTGGTTGCCGGTGACACCGGACCCCTGTACCATAAAATCAAAGCCTTTATAATCAAGGGCTACATTAAAGCCGAAAATGAAGTCAGGATTGGGATCACCGATCATGATCCTGTCGTCATTGCTGATCACACCATCCCCGTTCTGGTCCACATAACGCACATCCCCGGGTTTTGCCGAAGGCTGGATAACAGTTCCTCCTTTGTTTACATAACCATTCACCTCAGCTTCGCTCTGGAAAACACCCGCAGTTTTCAGTCCCCAGAAATAACCCACCGGGAAACCATTCTGCGCCCGGTAGAACTCCAGCGAGTTGGCAAACAACACATTGGTATTGCCATGGATGATGTGGTCATTGGTAGGAATGTTCCCGATTTTATTCTTGTTATAGGAACCATTTACGCCCACCGAATAGTTCAGGTTTTTGCCGATGGTATTGCGGTAATTCAGCGCGAGTTCAACACCGGTATTCTGCACATCGCCGCCATTGATCAGGGGCGCATCGGCACCGGCCGTGGCCAGGATCGGCGCCGTGATGAGCCAGTCTTTTGTTTTCTTCACGTAGTAGTCGAACGTAACGTTCAGGCGCTTGATCAGGGTAAGATCAAATCCGATATTCGCCTGCTCTGAGGTTTCCCATTTTACATTGGGATTGGCCAGGCGGCTGGGATAAGCGCCGGGGGTGTTCATGCCTTCGGTATTCCCGAAAATATACCCTGCCTGGTTAAAGCTGATCGGCGCGAGGTACTGGTAAGCAGGAACACTCTGGTTGCCCACACGGCCCCAGCTGGCGCGGACCTTAAGAAAATCAATGGCGGAAACCTGTGCAAATTCTTCACGGGATACAATCCATCCGGCCGACACGGAAGGAAAATAACCCCAGCGGTGGTCGGGTGCAAACTTGGAAGAACCATCCGCCCGGAACGTCGCATTGAACAAATATTTTTCCTTGTAATTGTATTGCAACCTGCCGAAATAGGAGAGCAGGGCATCTTCAAATGGTCCGCCACCGGCGGAGAGATGATCTGACTCGGGGGCCCTGTTCTGGGCAACATCCAGGTAAGCATGGGCCAGGTCTGCCACCCGCAAATCCCAGTTGTTCCCAGACAACCCCGAACCTTTTGTGTTGATGGCTGAACTGCCCGCCATCACGTTGAAACTATGGTCTTTGCCCACCCGGAAATCATAGCTCAGCGTATTGTCAAACTGGAGGGTCCTGCCGCTGCCCATAGACTGGTACACGGTAGAGGTATCGTTCATGTCGAAGATGGACAAATGATACACCGGTGTAAAGCCACGGCTTTGGTTGCTCCAGTAATTCACGCCCAGGCTCGTCCGGAAGGTCAGTCCCTTGATCGGTTCTACCTGCAAGTAAGCATCGCCAAAAAGTCCCTGGCTGCTGTTCCGGCTGTTGGAGTTGTAATACATCGACGCATAGGGGTTGGAAGTGCTGTTGTCCCACTGCGGACTGCCCACCTGGCCGGGATTCCAGTGGTAACTGGTATCATCGGAGGCCAGGAAGTTGCCCTCCGCATCATACATGGGCAGGAAGGGCGTGGTAGAAAAAGCCGACCGTAAGGTATTGCTGTACTGGCCTCCTGTCTGGATGCCATGACTGTTCACGTTATTGAAGGAGAGGTGCTCACCCAGCTTGATAATGTCCTTATATAATTTGTGTTCAGAATTGATCTTGACGGTGTAGCGCTCATAATTGGAGATGTCCGGGCCGCCGACAATACCGCCCTGGCTGGTATACCCGAAGGAAGTGGAATAAGCCGACCCGCCGTTACCACCAGTTACGCCCAGTACATAGTTCTGGGTAGGTACGTTTTCCTTGAACATCTGGTCGAGCCAGTTGGTATTTACCGGCAGGTTGTTGATTTCTTCATTGGTGAAATAGCGCGGCTTGCCCGAGTTCATGGCCTGCTCGTTCATGATAATGGCGTATTCCTTCGCATCAAGCAGTTGCGCTTTCCGCGGCACGTTCTGCACGCCATAATAGGCATCCAGCGTGACCTGTGCTTTCTGGTTTTGCCTGCCGGTTCTCGTGGTCACCAGGATCACCCCGTTGGCTGCCTGTGAGCCATAGATAGCCGCGGAGGCGGCATCTTTCAGCACGTCAATCGATTCAATGTCGGCGGGATTGATGGAATTGGGATTAACACCCTGTACCCCGTCCACCACGAACAGCGGCCCGAAATTACCAATGGTGCCCTTGCCCCGGATGATCACGTTAAATCCATCCCCCGGCTGCCCGGACGAGGACGTGATCTGTACACCCGTCGCTTGTCCCTGCAGGGCCTGCAAGGCATTGGTGGTATTCTGTTTCTGCAGGTCTTCTCCTTTCACCTGCACATTGGCGCCGGTCACCAGTTTTTTCCGCTGCTGACCGTACCCGATCACTACTACATTTTCCATGGGGTTGTTGACTTCCAGCAACTGGATGCTCAATGTGCCGGCACCCACTTTTGCCTCTTTCGGGGCAAAGCCAACAGCGGTAATCACCAGGATGTCATTGGCAGCCGCTTCGATGGTAAACCTTCCGGCCTCATCGGCACTGGTGGAGCGGCTGGTGTTTTTTACCGAGACCGTTGCCCCCGGAACGGGAACAGCGTTTTGTTTCGTGACGACACCCGACACTTTTGCCGGCTGTGCAAAAGCAGGGGAGCTTAACAGGGATACATAAAATCCCCATAGCAGCAATAGCCCCAAGCGAATCGTTTTGGTTGATTTCATCTTTGAAAATTTAAACTTGACTAATGCCTTCTGGCAAAGGAGCAGTTGATGTACAGGAGAAAACGGGGGAGTTGGCTCCGCAAAGAGGGGGGTAAACAATGGCAGTCGTAGTCTCATATAGCAGCAATCTTTTCCTTGAAGACTGCTATAAAACTATCAACATGCAGCGTGGGCGGGGGGAGTCAAATGGGTACGTTTAGGGTACCAATTGGGTAGATTAGCCTATTTTGACAGGCTCTCGCGGTATTGGGAAGGCAAGACGTCAAATTCCTCTTTAAAATACTTCGTGAAGTTTTTGGGATTGTTGAACCCGACCTCCCAGGCTATTTCGGAAATGGTCATACCGCTTTTGGCCAGGAGCTGAGCCGCGCGCTTCAGGCGGATGGACCGGATAAAATCCAGGGGTGCTTTCCCGGTGAGAGAACTGATCTTATTGTACAGGGCTTTCCGGCTCAGGCACATTTCCCGGCTGAAGTCCTCCACCGAAAAATCGGGGTTGTCCATGTATTTTTCCACCACGCCCAGCGCCTGTTTCAAAAACTGCTCATCCACCGGGGTAACCGTCACCTCGCCCGGGTTAACGTCTATTTGTTTCTGGAACCGTTTCTGCAGCAGGTGCTGCCGGGCCAAAAGGTTTTTGATCCGCGAGGCCAGGATCTCAAAGGTGAAAGGCTTGGTAATATAATCACTCACCCCTGCCTGGAACCCTTCAATCTGCTTTTCCTCACTCCCCATGGCCGTCAGTAAGATAACCGGGATATGGGCGGTGAGGGTATCCGTTTTGATTTTTTTCGCCAGCTCGATGCCGTCCACCAGGGGCATCATCATGTCGCTGACCACCAGGTCCGGATTGATCAGTTTAATCTTCTCCCAACCTTCCTTCCCGTTCACTGCTTCTTCCACCTGGTAGGAGGCCCGCAAGTTTTCCTTGAGATAGAACCGGATGTCCTCGTTGTCTTCGATCACCAGGATGGTTTTCCGTTTACCATGGCTTTGTTCTTCTGCAGGTGCCCCGCCCTCTTCCATAACCACCGGCTGGATGACCGACGAAACCGTCGGTTCATAGATTTTTTTCGCCGGGAGCATCACGGTAAAACAGGTTCCCTTTTCCGGCTCGCTGTTGACGGTGATGGTTCCGCCGTGAAGTTTTACAAATTCTTTGGTGATGGCCAGCCCGATGCCCGTGCCCTGGTTAACCATAGCGGCGGGCACGTCCGTTTGAAAAAAACGTTCAAATACTTTTTCCTGCATGTCGGCGGGAATGCCAATGCCCGTGTCTTCCACGGCAATGGCCAGTATGCCGTTGTCTTCTGAAGCACCCGGCGTATAGACCAGGTTCACCTGCACCCGCCCGTTGTCATGGGTATACTTAAAGGCGTTGGACAGGAGGTTGAACAGGATCTTCTCCACCTTGTCCTTATCGAAATAAATCTCCAGCTGCTCCACATTGGCCTGGAAGGAAAGCCGGATATTTTTCTTTTCGGCCATATCGCTGAAGGAGCCCGTAATATCCCTGGCAAACAGCACGATGTCGCCGATAGCGGGATGCAGCTTGAGCCCCTGTACTTCGATCTTCCGGAAATCCAGCAACTGGTTGACGAGGTTCAGTAAACGTTTGGCATTGCGGAGCACCAGGTTGAGCTGTTTTTGCTGGTCTTCATCGGCCGTGTTTTTAATGATCTTATCCAGCGGAGAGATGATCAGGCTTAAGGGAGTCCGGAATTCATGGCTCACATTGGTGAAGAATTTTGTTTTCAGCTGGTCCAGCGCCAGTGCTCTTTCCGCTTCACTGCGCTGCTGCCGCATTTCGAACCGCAAATGAATGCGGTCCAGCGTGATTTTGCGGATAAGCAGGAAGATGCCCAGCAGCACCAGCGCATACACCGCGTAGGCGAGGGGTGTTTGCCAGAAGGGCGGTAACACCCTGATGCCCAGGGTTTTTTCTGCACTCCAGGTGCCATCGCGGCGCATCACTTTCACTTTAAATGTATAATGGCCGGGGTTCAGGTTGGTGTAGGTGGCCCGCCGCTGCGTGCCATCCGTGTACAACCAGTCCGCATTGAACCCCTGCAGCATATAGGCGTATTTGCTGCCTGAGCTTTGCCCGAAATCAAGCGTGGTAAAGTCTATCGAGAAAACATTTTCCTTATGCTTCAATTCAATGGCGGGCAGTTTGGAGAGGGACTGCTCTAACAACACGCGATTGTTGATCACCTCGCCTGGTTCTACCGTATTGTTCAACAGCTGCAAGCCCGTGAGCACCAGCTTCGGGTGGAACACAGGCACCCGGATTTTTTCCGGCTGGATGATGTTAAACCCGGAAGGGCCGCCGAAGACCAGTTCGCCGGCGCGGGTCTTGAAGGCCGCGTTATCGTTGAATTCCCGGCTCTGGAGGTTATTGGTTTCATCATAGCGGATAACGGACAAGCGAATACCCTGCTGATCCTGTGTGGGGATCACGTTGCAAAGCCCGTTGGGTGTCGAGATCCAAAGTGTGCCCTGGTTGTCTTCCAGGATATCCAGGATCAGGTCATCCGGCAGGCCGTCGGCGGTACTGAACCGCTGAAACTCGCCGGTTTGCCGGTTAAGGAGGTTCAGGCCTTCCCTGGTTCCCGCCCAGATCCTGCCCTGGTTGTCTTCCAGCACACTATTCACTGTATTGTTGCTCAGGCTCTTCTTATTATCGGTATGCTGGTAAGTAACAGTATCGGTTTTGTTCCTGTCAAAAACCGTCAGCCCCGCCGTGCTGCCCACCCATAAGTTACCCTGCCCGTCTTCTATGATCCCTGAAATGTAATTGGAGGGCAGGGGAGCCAATGCACCCTTATACCGGGTATGCCCGAACCTTTTGGTGTTCCGGTCAAATTGGTCCAGTCCGCCACCCAGGGTGCCGATCCACAGGTTATTTTGCCGGTCTTCCAGGATGTCCCAAACATTATCACTGCTCAGGCTGGAAGAATCGGTATCGCTGTGCCGATACCGGGTGAAACCGCGGCCATCATAACTGCAGAGCCCGCCAAAATAGGTGCCGATCCAGAGGATCCCTTCATGGTCGATCAGCAGGCTGACGATCACATTGCTGCTCAGGCTGCTGGGGTTGTTGGGGTCGTGCAGGAATTGCCGGAAAACATTGCGCTTCCGGTCGAACCAGATCAGTCCCCCGCCGTTGGTGCCTATCCAGAGGTTACCTACCGAATCTTCCACGAAGCGGTCGACATCATCGTAGGGGAGACTATTCGGATCCGCCTCCTGGTGGCGATAGACGGGGAACAACACGATGTTGCTGTTCAGGTAATTTACCCCGTGCTTATAGGTTCCCAGCCAGATAATACCGTCATCGTCTTTATAGGTGGCAGTAATGCTGTTCTGGCTGAGGCTGCGGCGGTCTTTGGGATCGTTGCGCAGGTAACTGATGCTGAAATTATTCTTTTTGCTGACCAGGTTGACGCCGCCATGGTCGGTAGACACCCAGATCAGGCCATTGTTGTCCTGCACGATCTGCGTCACCAGGTTCCTGTTCAGCCTGGAAGGATAGGAGCTTTCATTGAATTGCCTGACGGTGTTTGATTTTGGCTGAAAAAGGAAGGCGCCGTTGTTGACGCCCCAGAGCCAGACATCCCCGTCGTTATCCACAAACAGGTTACTGGGTTTGGTCCCGACATTCATGCTTTCGAAGGCGGCGCTTTCAAAAACGATCTTGTTGGCCTGAATATCATACTGCTGAAGGAGGCCAGTCTGGTAGACCACCCATAATTTGCCGTCTTTCGCTTCTTTGATGGCCGTAACGCTCTCGAGGCTGCTGGTGTCCGGCGCCCGTTTGAACAGCCGGGCCTTTTTGTCCCCTGCAGTGTACAGGTAGAGGTCGAGATTATCGTAGAGGAACCAGTAGCGTCCGCTATTCCCTTTGATGATGCTGGTGACCGGGGCAGCGGGCAGGCCGAGGGATCGCAGATAGCCGTTGTAGCCGGCAGAAAATTTTTCCGTGGAGGCGTTGTAGATGCAGGGTCCGCCGGCGGTGACGACCCACAGTTTGTCGTCGGGGAGTTCATACAGTGCCTGCACGCTGTTGTCCAGCAGGGACGTGCTGTCGCTGTAATTTTTCCGGAAGATCCGGCAGGAATAGCCATCGTAGCGGTTGAGACCCGAGAGGGTGCCGAACCAGAGGAAGCCGTCGGGGTCTTTCAGGATGGCGGAGACCTGGTTATGGGAGAGGCCGTTGTAGGTGTCGAGTTTGTAAAAGTTGTACAGTTCAGTTTGTGCAAAAACTGAAAGGGGTAATAACAGCAGGGCAATCCGGACCAGGAAACACATCGTATCGGCTTTACCAAAATTATCGTTTGTCGCCTTCCAACCATTCCATGAAAAAGACTTTATTTTATACAAATCCGACTATTGGCCAAGCCATTACCGCAATGCCTTATGCGGAATACGTTTTGACTACACTGATGTTTTGCGCTGAAAGTACTTGAAACAGTAAATATTCAGGAGGAAAAGACTGTATCCATACACCACGTCTTCTATGGGGATGGTGCCTATCCTGATGCCGAGGAAGGTACCGGGACGGTAATTGACAATGGGTGAGGGAATGCCTGTTCCGGTCAGCACGCCATTTACGGCCAGGAAGCCGGGCATCAGCAACAGGTACACCAGCGAAGCCCGGGCAATCCATTCCTGCCGGGCAATAAAGTGCAGGTACAGGAGGGTGATTAAAGCCGATCCCGTTGCCAGCAGGGTGTAAACCTGCCGGCAATGCAGCAGCGCTAAGACGGTCAACACAATGGTGGAGGCAAAAACCAGGATGTTGTTAGCACTGTCTGCGCGGGAAAGGTCGAAAAACCGGTTGATGCAATAGTACGTGAACACGCAGGCAAAGGGGATACACCAGAAGAAAAGCCACTCTTCCAGCGGAAGCCCGGCCAGCGTTATACCCAGGGTATACCGCAGGTCAAACCACCACACGCCTTTCTGCGTAAACCAGGCATCCCATAGGAGGAAAGGTACGGCCACCACCGTGGCGGATAGGGCAAACGTGCCGAACAACCGGTTGAACTGTATTCTCCGGTCGAACGACGCCACCAGGCAGATCACCACGGCACAACAGTTGACCAGGAGGTAGGTAAAGGACTGCATCACGGTTGCTGCTTCATGAACTGGCGGAAATACTTTACGGGAACCCACAGGAATCCGAAACATTCGCCGCCTTCCTTTCCAAAATGCTTATGGTGCTGTTTGTGCGCCCGGCGGATGGCCAGCAAGTAAGGATTACGGGTATTGGTCAGCAGCTTCGCGCGCTGGTGAATAAAAATATCGTGCACAAAAAAATAGGCCATGCCATACAGGCTTACCCCCAAACCGATGAAAAACACGTAATCAAAATGCCGCACCGTACCGTTGTACAGCAGGGCAATGGCCGGTGTAGCAAAAATGACGAAAAACAAATCATTCCTTTCCAACGGTCCCTCACTGCTGTGATCATGGTGATCGCGGTGTAACCCCCACAAAAAACCATGCATCACATATTTATGGATCAGCCAGGTAGCGCCTTCCATCAATACAAAAACCACGGGGACCAATAGTGCTGCGTATATCATAACGGCTGCTGAAAATTTACAAAAAAGCGATCTTATACCGCAGGTAACTCTTAAGGGCCACCAATGCTTTTTCAGTATTGGGGATCCGGACCCTGTTTTCCAGGATTTCTGCAGACGATCGCTGCCTGATCTTTTTGAACAGGGAGAGATAGTACCGGTAGGCCAGGTATACACCAAAAATAGCGGTGCGGGGCAGCCGCCTGATCCCGATCAGTGCTTCTTTGAATTCGGTTTCAATTTCCTTTTCTATCCTGGCCTTCGTGCAATTATCAAAAACACCCATATCGATATCCGGGAAATAGGTGCGCCCCAGCACCGTATAATCGTCGTTCAGATCCCTCAAAAAATTTACTTTCTGAAACGCTGAGCCCAGCTTCCGGGCATAGGGTTTCAGTTCCAGGTATTTGTCCCGGTTGCCTTCCGTGAATACCTGCAGGCACATCAGGCCGACCACTTCCGCAGAGCCATAGATATATTCATCATAGGAAGCAGAATTGTAGTCCATTTTATGCAGGTCCATCGCCATGCTGTGCAGGAACTGGTCGATCAGTTCGTGGTCAATATGATAACGGTTCACCGTTTCCTGGAAGGACTGTAAAATGGGATTGATTGAAATGCCCTCCCGGATGGCTACCACTGTTTCCTCCTTCAGGTTATTCAATAACCTTTCCTTGTTGTAGCCATGAAAACTGTCCACGATCTCATCGGCCAGTCTTACATAGCCATAGATCGCGTAAATGGCCGGCCGGATGGATGCCTGCAAGGCAAGAATGCCCAGGGAAAAACTGGTGCTGTATTTCTCAGTTGTTTTGCGGCTTACTTCACGCGACAATTCATCAAACAGTTGTTTCATATGGCTGTTTTGTTACTTCATTCGCGACAATTTTTCCCGAAATGATGGCGGGTGGAACGCCCGGGCCGGGTACGGTCAGCTGCCCGGCATAAAACAGGTTGTGAATTTTATGGTTCCTTATTTTGGGTTTCCTTACCGCCGTTTGATTCAGGGTATTGGCCAGGCCATAGGCATTACCCCCATAGGCATGGTAGTCCGCAACGAAATCGCTGACGCAATAGCTTTTCTTATAGTCAATTTTGGAAGAAAGACTGCTGATACCGGTATGTTTTTCTATCCTTTCCAGCATTATTGCCAGGTACTTTTCCCGGGTTGCTTCCCCATCATATAGGCCGATGGCCAGTGGCATCAGCAGGAACAGGTTATCGCTGTTTTCCGGCACCACGCCCGGGTCTGTTTTCGACGGGCAACAGCAATAGAACAAGGGATTTTCCGGCCAGCGTTTTTCACCATAAATACAATCAATATGATCGTCCAGCGCATGTTCAAAAAAAAGCGTGTGGTGCCGGAGCCCGGGAATTTTTTCGGTTACTCCTAAGTACCAGATCAGGCTGGAAGGGGCAAAGGTGCGCTGCTGCCAGTACGCTTCATTGTAATTTCTCCATGATGGCTGCAACAGGGTTTCCGTATGGTGATAATCGGAGGAGGCAATCACCGCATCGAATTCGTAATACCGGCCATTGATCAGGAGGGAAGTTACTTTCCCGTTTTCCGCATTGATCTCTTCCACGGTATGGTTAAAATGAAAGGTCGCGCCCTGTGATTCCGCCACTTTATGCATGGCTTTCACCAATTCGTAGAATCCGCCCATCGGGTAGTGGGTACCCAGTACGTATCCGCCATAATTCATCAGGCTGTACAGGGCCGGGATATTTTTCGGGGAAGCGCCCAGGAAGATCACCGGGAACTCCATCAGGGCGCGCAGTTTCGGATGCCTGAAGTAACGGCTGACATAACGCCTGAAACTGGTCAGCAGGTCCAGTTTCATCGCACCTTTTGCGATGGCGGGGGACATAAATTCCAGCCAGTTGTGGCAGGGTTTATGAACGAATTCCTGCATGCCGGTTTCGTACTTGTATTTTGCCGAGCGCATGAAGCGGTCCAGTTGCGCACCTGCCCCTTTTTCTGTCTGCTCAAACAGCAACTTGAGGTGTTCATATTTTTCCGGTACAGTCATTTTGCCGTCGCCGAAAATCATGTCGAACTGGGGATCCAGGGAAACCAGTTCGAAAAAGTCGGCCGTGCGGTAGCCGAAATCGGCAAAGAAGCTTTCCAGTATGTCCGGCATCCAGTACCAGCTGGGACCCATATCAAATACGTATCCCTGCGGGGTAGTGAATTGCCTTGCCCGCCCGCCCGGTTGCGGGTGTTGCTCAAACACATGAACGTCGTGCCCCGCCTTTGCGGCATAAGCCGCGGCGGATAACCCGGAGAACCCGGACCCGATAATGGCAATGCGCTTTTTCATGGCAATTGTGGGTGGAGCGCTGCTTCCAGCAGGTGTTCCGTATCAATCTGGCGGTCGTAGATGGGTTGATGAAAATCATGCAGCTTGCTGAGCAGGCGGAGCAGTTCGGTTTTTTCGGGTGGGGTCAGGTTGCCCGAAACTATTTGCGTGGCCTGCCGCACTTTTACCATCAGGTTGTCCAGTGCCTGGATCCCCTTTTCGGTGATGTTGATCAGTTTGCTGCGCCTGTCATCCGGAGAATCAGTTTGACGGACCCATCCCCGGGCGATCAACCGGTTGATGATCTGCATGCCGACCGGTTTTTCGTGCACATTCTTTTTGATCAGGTCCATCTTGGTGATCGGGTCACTGAAGCGCAGCACGATCAGGTAGATGACATCTTCCTGGGAAACGAAATCAGAACCGTGGATGGCCGACCGGAAATAGTTTTTACCGAACCGGTTCATGTGGACGATATGGCTGGCGATCACGCTTTCTGCGCTTCTGCCTTCCTGCTTGCCTTCCCAGTGTACCGTTTCACCGGCGGGGCCAGGGGGTGTGGTGGCGGTTATCCATTTTTTGAAGCCTTCAACGGACTTCCCGTATGTCGCGTTAAGCGTTTCGTCGGCCTCAAACTGGTGAACGAGATCAAGCACGTCTTTCAGTAATTCGTATGCCATCTGGGCAGTTTTATTATACTAATATACTATTATTAGGATTCAAAAGAAAATTTATATCCTTTTTTACCTAAATTTAGTATGTTTACATACTATTTATGGGTCCGTTTTTAGTCCCGCTGACGATACCCTTTTGTGAGCCTTTAAACGTTTCGGGTGATGACCATCCTGCTGACCGGCGCTACCGGCTATATCGGCCAACGACTGATTCCCGTGCTGCTTGACGGCGGACATACCCTCTATTGCCTGGTGCGCGACTGCAACCGGCTGGATATTTCGCGGTACGACAGCGACAGGATTCACCTGGTTGAAGGTGATCTCCTGCAGCCGGATTCCCTTGCCGCCATTCCCGATTCGCTGGATGCTGCCTATTACCTGGTACACTCCATGACCAGTAAAGGCAATTTTGAAGAAAAAGAAACCGCATCTGCGCGCCACTTTATCCAGCGCCTGCAAGAAACCACCGTGCGGCAAATTATTTACCTCGGTGGCATCGCGAACGCCCAACAGCTTTCGCCACATTTGTCGAGCCGCAAAAAAGTGGAAGCCGTGCTGCGGACAGGCCATATCCCGGTAACGGTGTTGCGGGCAGGTATCATTGTGGGTTCCGGCAGTGCCTCATTTGAGATCATCCGTGACCTGGTGGAAAAGCTACCGGTGATGATCACGCCGAAATGGCTGCGCACGCGTACCCAGCCCGTTGCCATCCGGAACGTACTGGAATTTTTGTCCGGCGTGCTGTTACTGGAGCAGACGTATCATCAAACTTATGACCTGTACGGTCCGGACCTCCTTTCCTACAAAGACATGCTGCTGCTGTACGCCCGCGAGCGCGGGTTACAACGTTATATCCTGACGCTTCCCGTGATGACGCCGCGGCTTTCGTCCTACTGGTTGTATTTTGTGACGTCCACCACGTACCAGCTGGCGCAACACCTGGTAGACAGCATGAAGGTGGAAACCATCGCGATACCAAATGACCTGGCGCAGCAGCTGGATATCCGGCCGATTGGTTACCGCGAGTCGATCCGGATGGCGTTTGACAAGATCGAGCAGGACATGGTGCTATCTACCTGGAAAGATGCCTTCACCTTCAGCAGGATCACCGACCACCTTTCCACCCATATCCAGATTCCGGAATACGGCTGCTTCAAGGATCACCGCGAAATGCGGACGGAAAACCCGGCGTTGTCGGCGGACCGGATCTTTGCCATCGGCGGGGCGTCAGGCTGGTATTATGCGGACTGGCTGTGGGCTTTCCGCGGACTGCTGGATAAACTGTTTGGCGGAGTGGGCCTCACCCGGGGAAGAAAAAACAAAACGCAGTTGATTGCGGGGGAGAGTCTTGATTTCTGGCGGGTGCTGTATGCGAACCGCGCTGAAAAGCGGTTGTTGCTGTACGCGGAAATGAAGCTGCCCGGGGAGGCGTGGCTGGAATTCAACATCAGCGATCAGGGCATCGTCAGCCAGACAGCAACCTTCAGGCCGCTCGGTGTAGCCGGTCGCCTTTACTGGCTGGCCGTATTACCGTTCCATCATTTTATTTTCCGGGGAATGCTGAGAAAGATTGTTGACCGGGGTTAGCAGAACGCCTACCTGCTGCGTGAAATTTCAACCGCGCCGTTTTTACCCTTGTCACCATATTTGGCGATGGCTTCATCGGTATTCAGTGTTACCAGTTCATAATCTGTTTGGGCGAGTTTCTGCGAGCCACCCGGGATAACAGGTTTGTCGTCCACCACAAGCAGGTAAACCTTGCCGAGGAAGGTAAAGGATCCCCTGCCTTTAAAGTTCTGCTGCTCGAAGCTGACGCGAACATCACCTTTGAAATACACTTCATTGTTTGTTTTTGACCAATACACTTCCGATGCACGAAAGGTTCCCTTTACAGGCAATGCTGGCCTGGCGGGTGTTGCGGGTATTGCCGGAGTTGCGGGTTTGGCGGGTTTGGCGGGTTTCGGCGCGAGCGTATCCAGCGTGGGGGGTGCAATTTCCGCGGCAGCGCTATATTTTTCGATGATGGTTTTGATGGAGTCTTTTTCGGCAGACGCTGCATCGGCTGTCGTAGTCAGGGTAGTGGTGGTCAAGGCAAGCATCAGCGCAAGGGAATCGAGTGGCTTCATTTTTTCCGGTTTTATTTCCTCTATGATGCTATCCGGTGAAATGGTTGCAGTGCGCGGTACTGAATCGATGAATTTTTTTTCTGTTACACCGGAAATGGTGTTTGCCGTAACCGGATGGGGAACACCAGGTTTATCCTGCCGCCAGATCCAGACAACCGAAATTACGAGGGCGCCAGCGACCACGGCGGTCAGCATTTTTGTGGTGGGCTTCAGGTAAGCGCGTTTCCCCAAAGTTGGCTGCCGGGCAATGGCAAAACTTCCCTGGGAAAGTGAATGCAGCGGCGGAATGGAAAATGCGTCAAAACATTTCCGGAAGAAGGGGTCGGCATTTTCCCCGGTTCCAGCCAACAACAGTAAAAAGGCCTTCCTGTCCGCTTTTTGGGAGGGTTTGTCCTTGTCCGTTTGCAGCAACCATTCCTGAAGTTTTTTACGTGCCCTGGCGAGGTGGGATTTTGAAGTGCCTTCGCTGATACCAAGGGTCGCAGCGATCTCCGCATGGGTGAATGCTTCCAAAACATACAGGTTAAACACGAGGCGGTGGTGTTCGGGCAATTGACCGATGGTATCCAGCAATGCTGTGGCAGACAGTTCCGTATAGGCTGGCGAAGGGTTATTTTCATCAATGCGTTCCAGGGATAACTGGTCAGGCTTCAACTCCAAAAAGGAAGGTTCTTTTTTCCGGTCCCGCAAGTATTGCAGTACATGGTTCACCACAATGCGTCTTAGCCAAGCCTCAAGGGCGCCCATTCCCCGGTATTTATCTGCCTTTTCCATCGCTTTCAGGAAAGCCTCGTGCGCAAGATCCTCCGACAACTGCAGGTTACCGGTATAGCGGTAGCAGACACCGATCCAATGGCCGATGTTGTGCGCATAGACCGATTGCCAGGTTTCTTTTGAGGCGAAAGTCAACTTCTCTATTTATGTAAAAGGTATGACGCAACCCTAAAGAAAGGTGGCAGTAACCGGCAATAATTTTTTGCATCCTAAAAGCATTCAGGCGCATTTCCTTTGTTTTTGCTTTACGTGCGATTCTCGATGTACTATGCCGGCAAATGCCCTTGAATGGTCCGGTGCAGAATATAAATGCTATCACCAAAATTTGGGCTTAATTGAATTAATGGCCAAAAAACAACGAGTATTTGGAGCAATTATTCATTTGATATCAACATGATTATCAATACTATGCAAACGTCAAAGATCTTGAATCTTCCTGCTTGTTCCGTCGAATTTTAAGTACTCCTATATAGCTTCTCAGTGTTAACCTTTGTAAGTTAGTACCTCGGGGGTTTGATGTTCTTCAAAAGGTACTGTAAGATTAATGGACCTAATATAGACTACCCCGTCTGAACTGAGTGTCATCAATTTCTTTTCATCTTCAGAAAACGCAACGAATGTTACCTTTTTTGACATACTTTCCATTATTGATCCACCATGTCCCGTAAAAGAATCAATTATTTTACCTGATTCGGTTGCAGCAATGTGCACAACATTTGATTCTTGATGCCCATATCCACCCAAAGTAAGTGGCTCATAACCCTGTTCAGATAAGGCGACAAAGTTGCCTGTTGGACTAAAACATAAAAAATTTTTCCCCTTTATCTCATTCCAATTTTCGAATGAGTAATAAATATTATTTTGAGATTTTGAAACAGAGCGACCAAGTTCCACTTCCGAAGGTTTTTTCTCAAAAAGAACACTATCCAAAAATATAATAAACGTATTAGGTATACTGTCGTATGTAGCAAAATATCCGGTCTTAGAAAAACCACAGACCCAAGAGGCACGGCTAGGATATCTGCTTAGGTAACTATCAACAATTTTTAGAGTCAAATTAGATTCATCAAAATCGATCCTAAATAAATGAATTAAGCCTCTTTGAACTGGTTTGCCTACATAACCAAAGTGCCTATTGTCATAGCTAAAAGCTGCATAATTGTAATATGACAAATCTTCGGGAAACTTAATTTCCACTTTAACCTCCGTCCCAACAATTCCAATTTCTGTATATTTTTCGTTCTTAACGATACTGGATGAATTAATGTCCGTGAAATCTGACAAGCCATGTTTTATAAACTCCTGTTCAAAGGACGTAAATAATTCACGTCTATTTGCATTAACTAATTGCTTAGCTCTTATCAATTCATCTCCTTGAGCGATAAAAATAGGATCATCCAGGTCTCTACGATATTTAGTAACCTCCTCTACAGAAATCTGGGCATTGGTTATCCTATTATAATATCTGAAGCTACTAGAAATTTGAGCGTATAACTTTCCATCTGGACTCAAAAAACGGTAGTGGTGGTAGTTTGGTGGAGTAATATCGCTAAATGTAACTGGATCAATTATCTTTACTTTCCTAGTACTGTTCTGCTCAACAATTAAGCTCCCATCGTTTCTAAACCCCAAAAATATTCCTGAAATAAAATTAGTTATTTCATTCTTTTCAATGTCGTAGAACTCATATCTATCATTCATCTTCAATACCAAATACCGACCGTTAGGTGAAAGATAGGATTCTATATACTTATCATTGGAAAGGTCAACCTGCTCGGTCAAATATTTTCCAGAAGAGAGGTCATAAGTAAACAAGTAAAATGAATTCGCTCTGTGAGAAACTAGTTTATTTAGATTTGATGAATGACTAATTAGATTTCCCACAAATGCATCCTTAATCTGTAGGTTCTTTGGGTTGAAGACAATTTGATTTGGAAAGAGAGCATAATATTTATAAAACTTCACATCATTGATCGATCTAAACCATTCGTGACTAATTTCCGTAACATCAAGTTTGGTGGAAGAGTTTAAATCAAAAGCTTTTAGTTGGGTTTCCCCTGACAAAACCTCAGAATACCAAATTATCTTGTGTTCTTCCACTTCTGGTCGATTTAAGAGCTTGACATTCTCCAAAATTGGTTCACTAAGACTAGCTAAACCATAAACTGAACAGTTATCCTCAATCGTTTTCAATAGATATTGGTGTCCCCCAACAGCTAACAATGCTATCTCTGTAGTTTTGTCAAAAACTTCCCTTTCACTGCCGCGAAATATGTGTTGCCTTCCGTCGGATGCGACTAATAAGGTAGGATAATTATAATCTAGGATTGAAATGAATTCTGACTTTTCAATCAAATTCATAACTCCTACCTTAGATAAATGCATTAAAGCATATTCTGTTCCTTCAGTTACGTCTGGACTTGCATTCCAGTTGTCGCCTAACTTTTTAAACGTCCAACTACGAACTTCCCTAAAGCGGCATTTTCGTATTACAAATGAGCCGTCAGTTGTTTGAAAAAATCTATGTGTTATTATCGATTCAGACAAAACATCTGTGCCTTTAAGGGTACACCTATAATTTGTAAGTCCTTCTGGAATTTCACCTATTATTCGGCCACTAACATCATGGGGCAAATTGAAATTTGAAAAAAACAGCTTCTGCTCAAGCAATTTTCCGACATAAATTTGATTGTCACTAGATAGCTTAAATTCAACTGGGGCGGGAGTTTGCACTTTATGTCCTAGGATACTGACTATCGAAACTGTATCGTCGTCAACCAAAGACACAACATTCCCCAATCTGTCAACTGCATTATTTACAGCCTTATAAATTATACTTGCTGGCCGATTTCTGTAGATACTAGAAATTACAATCTTATCTGGATAGTCTATAATAATACTATGTGATCTATCTTCAACAATAAAAGAATTAAACTTATCGAACTTTTCTATTTCTACGAAAAAGGTATTAGGTGATTGAACTAATTTGTAACAGCTAATTGTATTAGTGAAAATGTTGTGGACCCAAGCCATATTTTCACTCGCAACTATCTTTAATACTCTAAAACTGTTAAGTAATTGTCCTACAACATTGAGAGAGTCGGTGTTGTAGATTCCAAGATTTACAATACCTCTAGAACTTGAATCTCCTATTCTAGTCACAAATAAAAAATTTCTATTGTCTATATTTTGTATTTCGGTTGGACTATAGTGATTTTCAGTTATTAATATCTTTTTTTCGCAATTGTAAAGAAGAAGTCGGTCTTTCATTAAGAAGAAACAGTATGGTGACTCATCAAATAGGAAAGCCCGCTTGAATTCGCTTGATCCTAATCTATAAGCATCTTTAATTTCAAATTCCTGTTCGAATGTTTTATTGTTTATACTGCATTTCGCTGTAATCTTTCCAATTTCCTTTAGTTGTGTAATTATTGTTGGGTGGGCTGAATCGGCCTCAACTGTTTTAATCAGTTTGTCATTTTTATAAATTTCTATTTTAAGATTGTCGAAATGCGAGACAATCTGAAACTGGCTGTTTCTATAAGCAATGCGGGGAAAAATTGCAAAAGGTATCTTCATGCCCATTATTTTACTTTCGTAAATTCTTGGATTTTCATACACACCTCGAAGGCCTAATCTCTATTACTATGAAAATTCGAGCCAAACACAATATAGCATTCCCTTTTCCCTCTTCAGCTGCTATACCTTTTAGAAAGCCAAATCTTGCAAATTCCTATTTAAGCGGTGAGCTATCTTGTGTCACTTATTTTCAACTGATACATCAAAATACAAATTTTTGAGATAGTACAGAATGCGCTCGCATTAGTATTATCTATATTAACAACATATTGAATTACAAGAATCTTCTAAATTGTATTATTTGGTAAATTAAGCATGCATAGTTCTTGTTATGACTGCTCTACATCTTAGGATATTTCTCTTGTAACGCCTGCCGGCCGGTGCGGCTCAAGGGTACTTCCTTGCCGGAAACGATAACCTTATTTGTTTTGATAACTTGGATATGGGATAAGCCAATGATTCGCGATCGGTGCACTTTGAGGAATAGATCCTCAGGTAGGTCAGAAAGCCAGGATGCTAAACTGCGAGTTATCGGGTATTCACGTTGTTCAGTAACTACCCGGGAAAGCTTATTATTCACTTGAATGTAAATAATTGCTGCAAACGGTACAATGTGATGTCCGTCGCCGTAGGGGAGTTGAATAACTGGTGGTTGCTGACTCATAACGGGATAAGAATAAAGGTTAATTGGGTTAAGTCGTTCGAAACGTATAATTAGGCATTTGTTACAAATTCCGGTACCGTGAAAACACGGTATGTCGATTAAAAATTATGGTTTAAAAATGCCCCCGCCAGGATTGGCGGGGGCGCCATAGATCAACCTTACGGCTGAGCGAGATAGCGGTTGGCTAGCCGCGTGATCGTCAGGGTGACGGGCTCTCCCTGGTCCATTGCCTCCTGGACCGCCAGCATCAGCGCCTTGAAGGCATGGGCGCTGTGCCGGCCGATTCCCGGCTTCAGCGATTCCTGCACCGGGGCGATGCAGCCTTTCAGCTCCTTTAAGGCATTGGTTGCCTTGTGAATGAGGATCAGGCTGCGGCCGGGTACCGTCTGCACGAGAAGATGGTACTGGTGCCTTTTGCTGAAGCGCAACGCTATCGGATACCTGCCTTCCGGAATGCAGGAGATCCTTCTGCGGTTATCCCGCCAGGGGAGCTCGATCGTATAGCAACAAAACCTTTCGGCAATGCTGAGGATCCCATCCGTACCGGTCGGATGATAGGTCCGCTCAAGTAACAATTCCACGGCTTAGCCCTTCACTGCCACCTGGCTCACGGCACTGGCTACCGTAGCAGCCACACCGAGATAACTCGCGATGGTCGTGATGATGGCCGGGAGGGCCACCGGGCTCGCCAGGAGCGCTGCACTGATGGCGGCAAGCGCCATCCCGATATTGCGCAGCTTAACAAAGAAAGTCGGCGTCTCCGAGAGCGCCCTTTCCGCAAGCGACAGCTTGTCGATTTCCTGCTGTTTCATAAACATTGGGTTTTAGATTAAAAAATTGGTTTTCATAAAGTGGATTCAAAAACGGGCTACAGCTTCGTCTGCAACACAGTCCTATTGCCAGGGAGATCCTCCGCTTCAATGCGAAGCATGGTTCCTCTCAACTTAAGATTGGCTACTTTGGTCCAATAGGTCCAGTCATTCCCCAATATTTCCTTTTTTGCGGGTCCCTGTTCCAGTAAAGTACGGTCCGCAGCATAGAGGAAAAATGTTACCCTTACCACCCGGAAGTTATCCACCACCGTCACCGTAATCGGTTGCTTTTTCTTCCCTTTGTAGTGGCTGGTTACCGGATCAGCGATCTCTGGTCCTTTGAGATAATCCATCACTGCCACATTGTACGCAGACTGATTCCCCTTCCGCGCTGCCTCGTATTGAGCTTTCAGCGCAGGATTGGTTTTCAGCTAAGCGGCATAAATGTTCGCGAGGCGGAATCTCTCCTGGTAAGCGAGTTGCCCTGCTGTAGGCTTTCCCTTCCGGGCTTTCGGTGCCGCAGACACGATGGTCTTGTTACCGATCCTACGGAGAACATAATCTCCGACTCTTCCCCTGAATCCATGCAGGATAGAGCCGGGTTTTACTACTGCCATTGTTTTAATTTTTAATGGTTAATAAATGTTGTTTCCTTGCGGTAGTCTTGCCGGCCGGCACCACCTGTTTACTGCTAACTTGAATCATTCCGGAAGAGACTTTTCATCCACCGGGCAAATGCTGGTCCCATGGTTAGCGCATAGGGCCCGAGCCAGATCTTGTTGCCTTCAAGCCCGCCAAATTTGAACAGGTTCACAGCGGTGCTGCGATCCAGCTTCTCCAGGCATAACTGGGGCAGGCAACGCATCACATAAGGAAGCGGCTTGTCCACCCGGAACACATGCCCGCTGGTGTACACTTCGCACCAATTTCCCCTGCCGATGATGAACAGGATCTGCTTTGCATTTACCCCCCTCATCACCTGGTCATCTGCTGAGCGAAAGACAGGTTTTTTCATAACTGTTTTTTTAAAAAGTGAATAATGATTTTAACACGGTCATTATAACTTCCGTATTACACGTTTCCAAATGAATTTCGTGTTTGACCAAAAAGCTGCGCGAATGGCAGTTTCCCGGCGTGAATAACCGTTTTGAAGCATGCTAAAAACTGCGGATTTTTTTGGCGCATCGAAAACTGCGCTTTTTTCTTATCGGTTTCTTCGGCCGGCTTTGTTGATTTTTTCGGTTATCAGATGGCAGGCACAAAAAAAAGAGCTGCATCCTTTCGGATACAGCTCCATCCTTCGTGATCAAAGGTCGTCGGAAACCTTTATCTTATAACAGCACTTCGAGGGATGCTTCATTTCCCGGAAAGTCGTTCGCAAAGGCGATCACCCTGGTGCCTGCGAGGGCGGGGTTCTGCACAGTAGCGGCATAGTTCCATACATTGCCCTTGGGCTGCAATACTGCAACACCACCTTCCAGCAGGTCGCCATTGGCTGCACGGATCTCTACATACACTTTGGTGACAAGGTAGTCATCCACTGCGCGCACTTCGATGATGTCGCCAACCTGCCCGGTATAGTTACGGATGGTGATGTCCGTTACTTCGGGAGGCGTGACAAAATCCTGCAGCGCACGGCTATAGACATTCTGCCTTGGCCGGAGTGCCCTTTTGTAACCCGCTACCAGGTCAGGATCCAAAAGGATCGACTTGGCGTACTGGCTACCCTGGGTGAAGTTCCGCTGGACCTTCACTTGTGGTGCGGTCGGCGGGGTAGTACGTTCACCCGGCGCTTTGGCCACAATGGTTTTATCTTCCCAGTTGCGGAACACGATCTCTTTTCCTAACATGCCGTTCAGGTGACCGGCAATAAGGCTTTTAGCGTTTGCCATAGAATACGAATTTTTAATGGTTAAAAAATATTGTTTACTCAGTGGCCACGCAGGCAGGCAGTGAGGTTGCACACCCACTGTCCTGTGCAACGCCTGCACAGCCGATGCCCATTACTACAAATGCAATGCGAGATTTTGCCATTTTCCGGAATTTGTTCCCGGGTATGATGAAATATGTTCCGAAGTATGGTGAAATATGTTCCGAAACACCCGTTTACCTCGATTCATTCGGAATTGATTCGGAATTGAACCACACATCGTTCACAGGACCTGTTCGCGGCTGGATATTGAATTTTTTTTCTAGTTTGGTAGAACAAACCTAAATCCCACACACATGCTTCCACCGTTTTATATCTGGCAGGGCCGTACCCTGAAAGGCGTGAACCCATTGGATGTAGTAGCGCTCAGCGCGGAACGTGTTTACACCAAAATTCACCTCACACAAGACCGTCATTTGATTGCAAGGCTTCCGTTGACTACGCTCCTCAAGCAGGTGTCCGGGGATATCTTCGTGCGCACGCATCGCGGCTGGGCCGTGTCGGTTTATTACCTGGAAGAGATCAGCAAAGACAAGGCAGTGATTGGGTCGATGGTCATACCAGTCACCAAGCCTTATTTCGACAACCTGGTGACCAAACTGAACATTTTGAGCTGACGCTGACGGTCATTCGCGCCGGTATTTTTCCATTCACGCCGTATTTATTTCAAACACGAAGTTCCTTGTAAAAATTCCAAACGTTTTTATAGTCTTACAGGGCAAAATGAACGTCATTGGAGTTAGAATTCTATATAGCGCGCGATCTTAAGTTCTACCTGAAGCCCATGCAACAATGGGAATATCCCAGGTCGGCCTTCCCGGTGAAAGCGGCGTATCACGAAGATGCCTGGCATGGCAAACTGTATGTGCTGGAACACCAGGTGATGCGTTGTCCTCTCTACCAGGTGCGCTATGATTGGAAGCCACCGGTAACGCTGCGACAAAAGCTGCCAACGGAGGGCATGAAAATGATGCTCCTGCTGGATGGCAATCTTCACCTGGACATACCGTCGGCCATCAGTTGGGACGTGAACAGGGGAAAGATCTGTTTCTTCCAGAACCTGGATCAGCTGATTACCGTAGCGGAAAATTGTGGGGTGCGGTATTTTGTTTGTCCAGTTGAGGTATTGGTAGAGAACCTGGACTGGGAAGGATTCCCGGAAGGGATCTATGACCTGACGCCGGCGATGCACCTTGCACTGGACGAGATCCTGCAACCGCCCAGTCCCCTTCGGGATGGTGGCGGTTGGCTGACCACTCGGCTGCTGATGCTGCTCCAATCGCTGCAGGAGCACCTGAAAACGCCGAAGAGCGGCAAGTTGTATAACCGGGAAGCGCAGCTGAATGCCGCGGATACCTATATCCGGAATAACCTGCACCGCACCGTTTACTATGAAGAGATTGCGAAGGCGATCGGCATGAACGAAAGCACGTTGGTTTGTGCGTTCCGGAAGCACTTCGGCATGACCGTTATGCAACGGCTGAAGCATCACCGGAATGAACTTTCCCTGAAGCTGTTGCGGGACATGAGCCGTACGATCAATTCGATAGCGGCGGCCTGTGGTTTTGAATCACCGGATGCGTTCCGGGTCAGTTTTGAATCTATTCATAAGATCACGCCGAGTGAGTGGCGCAAAAACAATGTGTCATGAAAACGAGAAAGCAACTGATCAAAGAAGCGGCGGCGCGGATCGACCTGACCCCTGAGATCTCTGGCATCATGCAGCGGTTTTTCCTGGAAACTTCCACCCGGGCCGAGCGCAACCGGCTGGACCGGTGGCTGCACGAGCAGGAGGGCAATTTCGAATTTTTCGACCTCATGGTGGACTTTACCTGCGAGGGTACCGGCGGCGCGGCCATCAGCGCCCTGATCCGGAATACCAAAAAATCGCCGCGCAAAAGAAGCCCCTTCTGGAAATGGTTCTGGCGGATCTTCCTGGGTGGGCTGGCGCTGATAATTTTTATCCTCTGGCTTGATCATATAATGCCTTCCCATCCGCTGACCCGGCTGGTAAAAGGTCACCCCGTGAAAGCTGAAAACTTTGGTGATTCCACGACCCGTGCTAATAATGTGCCAGTAACCCTATGGCTCCCCGATAGTTCCCACGTGGTATTGCACCCCGGTGCGAGCCTTACCTACAGCCATGGCTGGTATGGCGGTGTCAGGCGCATCTACCTGAACGGTGCCGCTCGAATTAGTGTCAAAAAAACGGACAGCTTTGGCATCTTTACCTATTATGGGGATTATGCCTTCCGGGTATATTCAGGTGCCTTTGAAGTTATTCCCGTTTCATCAGATAGTCTTCACCCAATGGTAAAGTCTCACGGTGGTAATGTCGAAATACTGGAGGGTAGAAAGACATTGGGACTGGTGAAAAATGGGGAAGAGGCCAATTGGGGACCTGTTGGCTATGAAATCAAAACTGTATTACATTAAAGCTGCTGAAAACCAATTCAACTTACATCGAAATAACCAATGATGACGAAAAAGCAAATACTCGACGGCTTGAAGGTTTTGGAAGGTCTTCGGAATACCAAAATCCAATTGATGGAACTCGGCATGGATCCCAGTGAAATGTTCCTACCTGCAATAGGGTTCATAGAAAGCCTCGTTCTGGACAACTACAAAGATCATCCCCAGGCACCTGCCCTGAGAACCATGATCGTTAACTGGGCGGGAACGCATGATTTATTAGTGGAGAATATTGAACTTTTGAGAAGGACTCAGGTGAATTAATCGCAATTGCCAAATAGTTCTCTGCAATAAAGGAATGCCGGAATTGTGTTGTAAGCGTTTTTAAACGCAATTCTGGCCTAAATCTTCTTCCAGAGCGAGAGGACACTTATTTGCACCTTTAATAAACGGATGATAATCAATATTATATAAGTGTTTTTGCAAATTTAAAGTCTGCCTTTAAAATATTTAAAGGCAGACTTTAATTGTGATCAGCTTCTCAGGCGGAGGAAGGTATTGACCTGATTTTCCATTTCTTCCGCTAAGGCTACCGATGGTAAGGATGGTTTCCTGATATTTCCATGGTACAGAATCCTTGGCAAGCGGCTAGTAAAAGCGCCGAAGGGCTATATTGCCGACACTTCGCTGATATGTCACATGCTCGATCTTGATATCGACGCCATTGCTACAAGCAAACCGGATCTGTTTGATCATTTACTTGAAAATTTCGTCGCCAAGCAGCTGACGAAACCGCTCACCTTCAGCAATACGCGGGCACAACTCTTTCACTTTAGAACAAGCGATCGAAAGGAGGTGGATTTTGTATTGGAAAAACCTGATGGAAGCCTGTTTGGCATCGAGGTAAAATAATCGGAATCCACAAACGTTAATGATTTCAAGGGCCTTCAAACCCTGACAGCACTGGCTGACAAAGATTTCATCAGAGGTATTGTCCTCTACTCCGGCCAGGAACTCGTGTCCTTCGGAAATAACCTATGGGCAATTCCGTTTCAAATTCTGTGGCTGTGAGCGTCATTTCACGTGCTGGAACTCCTAACGCATCGGAAATTGCGGCGTGCGACATTTTGTTTTTTCCGTTGAGCCATTGGTGGAAAAGCAGGACTGGGAAGGATCCCGGAAGGGATCTAACATATGACTCCAGCAATTCATCTTGCCCAGGAAGATATCCTGCAACATCCCAGCTCCCTGCTGGATGGCGGCCGCTGGTTGGCGAACCGGCTGTTGATCCTGCTGCATTTCCTACTAGCGCATTTAAAACCGACGAAGAGCGGCAAGCTTTATAACCGCAATCAGGCCCAAAATGTATCAACGGGGAGGCCGTAGGGGCTTAGGGGTAAATCAGTAACTTAAGACAGTTCTTTTTCTGTTTTATGATAAAATTGAAAAATCAATTTATATTTTGGCAATAATTATTAAACCATTATCTCTATTGCCCTACCCACAAACCCCTAATGACATCCAGCTATTTAAATAAAACTTCTGCGGCAGAAACAGCAATCGGATTTGACTATCAGTTTTATTACTGTTTTCTTTTGATGTTGGGAATAGAATCTGATCAAACAATAACTTTTGAAGACAAAGATGACATTGCGATTGAATTGAATAATGGAAACATTGTCCTAATTCAAACTAAGCATACCCTGCAAACAAATTATCAAAGCGATCCTATTAATTTAACTGAAAGAGATCATGACCTGTGGTAGTCGCTTTCTAATTGGGCAGATGTTATTAAAAATATCCCAGAAAGTGATCGTAGCCGATACCAGTTTCAACTTGTAAGTAACAAAGCAAACAGGAAGAACCCGCTTCTGCAAGAAATATCAAAGTTTCAGCAGAAAAGTATTTCATCAAAAAAAATGAAGGAATACATAAGCGCTCTTTCAAATGGGACTAAGGATTCGGAAGTTAAAAAATGGATGGAAAATGTATTGAAATTGAAGATGAAAGAGCGAGATGTGCTTTTGTCGTCCCTTCGATTTACTCTCGACCAAGATGATTTAATAAGGAAAATAAAAGAAAAAATTAAATCATCAATTGTCGTTCGAAATAATCACGATGATGTCTATCACTCACTCCACAGCAATATTCGCACGTATTTCTACAAAACAATAAAAGCCGGGAAAAAAATACAAATCACTTTTGATGAATATAAACGCCTTTTTGGCTCTTGCTATTTTACCGGAGCTAATGGAAAACTTCCCATTAGGCGAGTCGCCGTAGCTATTCCAAGCGAACCCACCAAACTGAGATTCATAAAAATGTTAATAGATATCAACGACCTAGATGACAGCAAAGAGGATGAAATCATTGAGCATACCACCAACATGCTTCTTCTTCTGAATCACCTTGAAGAGTGGGAGAAAAGTGGCTACATAGGACCAGCCGTTAGACAAGTATTTGACAATGAATCAATTCTAAAGTGGAGAAACATTTTTAAGGAATCAACAAGGGCAGTGGAAAAGCTAGTCAAAGGAGGGAGAAAAATTGAAGAAATCGATGCTGACATTATCGAAGGAGCACTAAAATGTTTAGACACTATACGAAGGGAAGTACTAACAATTGAGGATACTATGTTAGATACTGCTCTTAGCAACGGTCAATTCTATCTGCTGTCTGAAAACGAACAGATTGGTTGGCGATATGATTGGAAATCTTAAAAAGATGCCTGGAAAATTTATTTACAATAACGAAGCACTTGCGTCAGTTGTTCTGATCGAATATATTTCTAAAAAAGAAACAATTGAGCTGGGAAATACCTTGCTGGTACTTCCTTTTCTCCTGCATGATCCAACATTGAAAAAACTGTCGGGAAAAGCACTTCTGCGAAGTGTTGAGGAAATTCACGCATCTTTCCCCGAGTTGTTAATAGGATTTAATCAGCGATACAAAGAGTTCTTGCCATTGTCTGTGAATGCGATGGGTATACTCATGGAATCGCACATGGTTAAGCTAGAAGGAGGAGTAATTGCGTACAAGTCGCATGCTTTTATTCCGGCAAAACAAGGTGGGGACAGATATGCAAAAATATTAACGGCAATCGACAAATTAATTGGAATGTTTGGCGATGATTCTAGCTCATCACTTTATTACAAATTGGGGGTGCAATTATGAAATTCTACATAAAAACAATAACACTTTGGTTTGAAAATGGTGCGGAAAAAAGGGAGATTAATTTCCTAAACAACAAGGTTAATGTCATTACTGGGGAGAAAAGCAAAGGGAAATCAAGCATTATTTCAATTATTGACTATTGTTTGTTATCAAGCTACTGTAGTATAACCGAAGAAGTTATTAATGAGTCCGTTTCTTGGTATGGCCTTGGGTTTTCAATCAACGATAAGAATTTTTTGATTATTCGAAGAAAAGGTAGTGGAGGTGCTGGGTCAAAGGACATCTATTTTTCTAGTGATGGAGTAGTTCCTGAAACAATAGAAAAGAATATTGATTTCAATAAACTAAAGGGAATCCTTGAGGCGGAATTTGGCGTAAATGAAAATATTGTCATTCCTTATGGAGGAAAGAAATTAAAAGTTGGACAAAAAGTATCCTTCAGGTATTTTCTATTATTTAATACTTTGTCAGAAGATACTATAGCGCACACTAAAATTTATTTTGATTTTGATTTATATAAGGACCGAGAAAAGTATCGAGAGGCATTGGATAGAATATTTTACCTGGTTATTGGCGTTGATGATATTGGGAATGTTCTAATTAAAGAAAAAATAGATTCAATTGAAAAGGATCTGATAAGAAATGAGAAGAGGAAAGAACTAGCAAGTAAGAAGGAGTCAAATTTCAACCGCGAAGTAATTCAATTGGCACATTATGCTCAAACGCTAAACCTTATTGATCAAAAACTATATACGTTCGAGGAAGCAGTTGTTGTATTAGAGACATTAATCAACGGATTTACGTCCACAAATTTAAGTCAGAACATAATAAGGAAGGAACAGCTTGAGGGGGAAAAGAGAAGTCTAGTCCGGCAAATTCGCAGAATTGAAAAATTCGAAACGGAGTATGTTCAGTATCGAAATCATTTGAATGAGAGTAGAGATAGTTTGCTACCTATTGATTATTTGATAGATAATTATAGCGAGATTATCCCATCATTAGAAGTAAACAGGTTTTTACTTTCGCTTGAAGAGTCGTTAACTAAGGTGAAAGAATTGTTAGCCGATCGGAAGAACATACCCTTGCGTATTTCCGGACATTTGAGTGATTTGCGAAAACAACTAGAGACTGTTGATCTTGAGCTTTCGAACTATTCAGTTAATCCTTATGAACAAATTGGTGAGATACAAAAGTTCATATTCATTGGGGAGTTAAAGGCTCAGCTTGCCTTCTATCGCAGTAAATGGCTGGATGATGAAACTACTTCTGATATCTACCTTTTGGAAGAAGAATTGGAACATTTAAAGCAAGAGTTGAAGAACACAGATGAAATTAGAAAAAATTTGTTGGATATGTTGGAGGAGTCCGTGCAAAAGTACTATGGCCTAATCCACTCAATGGGAGTCTATGAAGGTTACAAAGTGACTTTTGATGTTAAAGAAAAGGTCCTAAAGCTAAGAAAGCCTGATTCTCCCCTCCCTACCTTGATCGGTAGCAAGTCAAATTATATGTTTCTTCATCTTGCATTGTTTTTAGGCATTCATGAATTGTTGATAAAGTTAGAGGAAAGATATGTTCCGCAATTTTTGATTTTGGACCAGCCCAGCCAGCCCTATTTTGACAAGAATAATTCTGATATTGAGGATGTGGAGGATGACGATAGAAAGACATTGAAGGATGCTTTTGCATTACTAAATACGTTTGTAAGTAACATCTTGGAGGAATATAAGAACGGATTTCAGATTATCCTACTTGAGCATGCAGCCGCAGAATACTGGCAAGATCCATTGCTTGAACATTTTTATTTGGTGGAAGAGTTTAGAAACGGAAATGCATTAATTCCAAATAGAGCTATAGTGAAATGAAAAACCTAAACCTGAAGGGGGCCAACTTGCTCCGGATTTGATACAATGATTACAATTAGAACAATTTTGATAGGAATGGTTATAGGCTTGCAGTTTTGGAAAGCCTATCCAAGATTCCGGCTGAACAATTAATTAAGGTTTTGACAGTCGTCTATAAATTTGGGCAAGGCTTTGGCCGACAATAGCACTGTTGAAAAGGACTGATGTCAGAGAACCTGTTTTGCAAGAGTTAGTTGCTATAGGCAATCTGGTAGTAGGCTATGATATCGCTGATGATTACATTATTATTAGGTACATTAATAATGGGGGCTAGTATGTGGAATAACAATTGACAAATCTGTTCAACGACTTAGCGATATAACACTATTTATTATGAAGAAGAACAAAAAGCATTTCATGATATATTACAAGAGGGGCACGGGAACTTTCATAGTTACTGAACCAAAACCTTGGGCCCACGAAAACCAAAAACACTTTCCTGAATATTCATTTAACGACGGTGATGTACCTACTGTTGATGAAATTGAAACTTACCTAATAAAGAACTACAACTTCAAGTTAGAAGCAGATAAAATCAATAAAATTAGTGTCTTATTTAATCTAAATCCCTCACTTAATCTTTGACTACCAGGCAATGAAGGTCCTATAATTGAAAGCCTTTCAAGCCACGGTAACTTTCAGAAGAATCCCGGCTTGACTAATCCTAAAAAAAACTTAAACATTAATATTAACTATTCTTCCGCAACAAGTGAAAGTACCCCATCTTCTTGCTTATAACCATTATTGGAAATTGAACGTTTTAACCACTCATTTGTCGCCGGATCAGCACTCCAAACATAACAACCTTTCATCCCCCTAGTCATCAATGTTCGATAGGTATTGCGGATAATCTGATCCAGAAACCGGGAACCACTTTCGTTGTCTTCAACCAGACGCTTCTTCCAACCAAATATGGATTTATCCATCTTACTTCGCTTCGCTGGCTCGGTAACTACTCGCCCATTCCTGACGACAAGATCGGGACCAAGGATCACGCCCACGTAGTCGAGTTCGAGCCCCTGGCAAGTATGAATACAGCCTGCCTCACTGACTGAGTCTGGATCAATTAACCATAGACTACCGTAGTCAGCAAGATTCCAGCGCATTCGGAAATCGTGTTCGGGGATTACGATATCCCATGCCAAAGGGTTCTTCTTACTATTCCAATCCCAACAATAGCCGGCTACAACTCTGGCCTTGTTCCGATTATTCTGCTCTTCAATTAGCTTCCGCAATTCATTAGGTGAATCGCAAACGCGAAAATCATATTCGCCCCGATCTAGTGTATCATTTGCCGTTGGTCGGATCTGCAGCAAATGGTCGAGCCATGCTAAATAGCCATCTGAACCATTGCAACGGAATTGCGATTGCAGGTCTGTTTCATAAACCTGCACTCCCAGTCTTTCCGCCCAGGCACGGATTTCAGCTTTCTGGCCAATATCATTTAAAGTTACCCGCTGATCTTCGTCAATAAAAAATACGGAAAACCTGGAAGCGTTGATAATTTCCCGGACCTGGTTAGTTCCAAGATTTCCATAAAGCCCAGACTTCTCATTTAACCGATGCGCCTCGTCAACAATAAGGCAATCAAAAGTATTCTCAGCCGCATCTACAAATGCTCCGGATCCTTTGAACAAGTTCGAAATATGGGTCTTGCGTAAGGTTCCTGTTAAAACGCTTTCATAAACCGCTCTCGGAGCAGCATTCTTTGTTACATATTGTGAGAGTAATCCCGCCTGCGTAAGTGCCACCAAAAGGTTGATGGCAACAACCGTTTTACCTGTTCCTGGTCCACCCTCAACAATCAGCAATTTTTTATTGTTGCCCGAAGATTGTTTAGCCAAAGCGATAGCTGTTTCGAATACGATTTTCTGATCATCAATTAGTACAAACTCTTTTGCACCTTTAAGCATTTTGGCGAGGCTATCAGCGAGGCTTTTCGACGGTTTAATTTTTCCCGAGTCGATACGGTATAATATCTTGTTTTTGTCGCCATACCTTATAAACTGTTTGATAAACTTCCGCAGTTCCAAAGCGTCCGACCGCAAGAAAAGTGGTGCCTTAGCAATATAATCCTGATAGAAAGAATTGTCTATAATGCCATCTCGTTCATAATTATGTAGGTATGCGCATGGTTTAAGTTCAATCGATTCATTGTAAACTGTCTCATTGAAGCCCTGCAATAAAGCTGCGTAAGACCAGGCCTGATAGGACGGGTGACTCACTTCCCGTTCCCGTTTACCCAACCAGGTAATCACAACAGCATCCTTCGTTGTAAGCTGTGCCGAGCTCCATTGCTTTAGTTCGATAATAACGGCATGTTCCTTCCCAAGTTCATTGACTCCGGTAATAATGAAATCAACCCTCTTTGATGTTTGAGGAATACGATACTCAATAGACACCCAACAATCGGATGGTATTTCAGCATCCGCCAGAATATTATTCATGTATTGCAATGAATACTTCCACGACTCGATCTCATTTTCTGTAGTACCAAATCCCAACTGCTTTTTAACCGCCTGGGCAATAATTACTTCTATTTGGTTGCTTAAAATATCTTCCAGGAAAGTGGACTTTCTATTTTGATAGACAATCATAACTATGTTCAATGTTCGTTATACTTCTTCGAAGATCCTTTGGATTTGTCTACCGGGTACTTTGCGTCGTTGGCTGCCAACTTCTCTTCAATTATACTGGCTATATCCAACTCCTGCTGATGTGCAAGAAGGAACGAATAAATAAGGATATCGGCCAATTCTTCTCTTACCTTTTCTCTATTAGCAGCAGCTGCGTCCTTCCAAAGAAATTGCTCGTTCAACTCACCGGCTTCGATAGAGATCGCAAGTGCAAGGTCCTTGGCATTGTGAAACTGCTCCCAATCTCGCGCATCACGAAAAGCCACGATTTTAGAGATTGTGTCTTTGAAATCAGACATAATATTCAGGTTAGATTGAAATAAACGAAAAAAAACGGAATCCGGAATAATATGAACAAGAAATTCCCTTGTTAGAAGCTCATTTATGATATTTCTGGTTTGCAGGTATAGCTATTATTTATTATTGAGAAAAAGCCATTCTGCACCTCGTCAGACGTTGCTACACTGATTGCAAAACAGAAGATATTTCGGAAAATGTCGACTATGCCTCCTAACCTATTCCAAAGATAGTCGACATAATGAAAGAGCGGCTGCAGCAGATCAGCGAGGAAGATGCGAAAGCCGAGGATATTCGTGAATTCACAAAAGATGGAGTGCTATCTAAATTCGGGCTGGATGGCTGGGAATGAGCTGATATGTCAAGAACCCCAGCTGAAGCTTTTAAACACTGCTATGGTCCTCGATCAACGGCGTGGAATCCAGGAATCAGTCACCGTGGGCATGGGTCATTCCTTTAAACGAACTGATAAACCCCTTCATGTAAGCCAGGACCAGGGCATATAGCACTTTCATTCAGCCAGCCGCCCTTACCCATCGTTTTGACCAGCATAAAATGCACCCTGATGCCAGTGAGCGGCTGGAGAAACATCCATTCAACGTCGTTGTTCTGGTGCAGGAATGGAGAATCATGGTGGAGATCCCTTGTTATGTCCGGGTACGGTGATCATGATATGCCTGAACCGCGAAGGCAGGACAACCCCCCCACCCAACAAGGTAAACCGGCATATCCTGTGCGAGACTATCGAAGCCGTAAAGGCAGTTATTGAACACAGCAAAACAGTGCCGTTCGTATTCACTTTCTGCACCAGAATCAGCACCGACTATCTGTATCAAATTGAAGGATTTCATAAAAGCGAAGGGTAGCATGACACACGTAGTAACCGAATCGAATATTGATGAACTGTTGGACAGTATCCTGCGGGATGAAACCGAACCGGAATTTATCGTAGTGGATCTATTTTGTGGAGCGGGGGGAACGACAACCGGGATTGATAAGGCCAGGCGACATGGATTGAAGGTGGCCAAAGTTATTGCCTGTGTTAATCACGATACTTTGGCGATAAAATCCCACTGGCAGAATCATACGGATGTCTTCCACTTTGTAGAGGACATACGAACCCTGGACCTTACCAATCTGATCCGGATAGTTGCCTTCTACCGAATGCTATACCCGAACGCAAGACTGATCCTGTGGGCTTCCTTGGAGTCTACCAACTTCAGTAAGGCAAAAGGTGGCCAGCCGCGAGATGCTGACAGTCGTACTTTGGCTGATCACCTAGAACGGTATATCGTCGCACTGAAGCCTGACTACATCCAGATCGAAAACGTCGTGAAATTTATGAGTTGGGGGCCACTGGGTGAAAACGGGAAGCCTGTCAGCCGGAAGGAAGGAAAGGGCTGGTTACGTTGGCGTAGGGAGATCTGTTCAATCGGCTACCGTGATGAATGGAAAGAGTTGAACAGTGCCAACTTTGGTGCCTATATGTCCCGGAATCGGCTATTCGGGATCTTCGCCCGACCTAGTATGCCGATTGTATGGCCGGAGCCCACACATTCAAAGAATACTGCCAAAGGCTCGATGTTCATCAGCAACTTGCAGAAGTGGAAAGTAGTGAAAGATGTGCTGGATTTCGCGGATGAAGGGGAAAGCATCTTCAATCGTAAGAAACCTTTGTCTGATAAAACGCTGGAACGGATCTATGCCGGCCTTGTAAAATATGTAGCGAAGGGTGACAAGGCTTTCCTGTCCAAATATTTCAGTGGGAAACCGAAGGGGAAAGTGAACAGCGTTGAAACGCCCGGGCCGACCGTTACAACCTTTGGCAGCAGCGCACTGATTCAGACCAAATCCTTTTCGGATCTGTCAGTCGATCAGCCTGCAGGTGCAATCACTTGCAAAGATCATCATGCACTGGTGCAGCCCGTTTCCCTTCTTAAGTATAACAGCACTGACAAAAATGGGAAGCACACGCCACCGTCTTTGGAGGAACCTTGCCCGGTAGTTGCAGCGCAAAGCAAATTGGGGGTTATTCAGGCCGAATTCCTTGCTTGTTATTACGGCAAAGGTGACAATGTGAGCAGCACCTATTCCCGTCGCCGACACTGGTTACAAAGGATCGGATTGCGCTTGTCCAACCACAGTACTTCATTGACAGGCATTATGGCTACATGCAAAACCAGTCACTGGCAACTCCGGCTGGCACAGTCATGCCCAATGATAAACACCGGTTGGTGGAAGCTGTGCCCTTCATCATGCCGACCAATTACGATAACAAACTTAAGTCGATCGAAGAGCCCAGCCCGACCATTAAGGCCAACCGCAAGCATCACTACCTGGTAAATCCTTCATGGTGTGGAAATCCTGGAAGTGTAGAAGAACCATGCTGTGTAGTGGTAGCCCGGCAGGACAAGGCGCCACTGTACTTGGTGCAAGTTGAAGGCGGTGAAGTGTTGGTTCCAGTATACCCCGAAGATTCGCCCATTGCCATCCAGATAAAACAGTTCATGGCCCTATTCGGCTTGGTTGATATCAAAATGCGCATGCTCAGGGTTGGGGAACTTCTGAAGATCCAGGGTTTCCCTGCTGACTACCAGCTATCCGGCAACCAGTCGGATCAAAAGAAATTCATCGGGAATAGTGTAGTTCCTGATGTCGTGAGGGCGTGTTATGAGACAATGGCTGAAAAATTTGAAACACATAATAAAAAAGCAGCGTAATGATCAGGTTGCTTCTTTGGATTCAGCAATAGGAACTAAAGGAAACTTGATAGCCTTTCGCAGACATAAGAATGCTATCCAAAGTAACAACTGAATAACTATTGAAATGAAATACGCGTGCCTCAAACTAAGATGAATGAATACCGTTGGGATGCTTGGTCCGTAAAGAACTAACGCTGTTAAAAGTGACCCCACAGATAACGAAACGTACCTGTTGAATTCCGGTGACGTCGTGAATTCTGGAATATTATACGAATTGTTAATGAGTAACGGAGAACCTATAGCAATGCATCCAACTATGCTGGGAAGGCCTCCAAATTTCTCTAAAAAGTGTGGCGCAAATTGGATGATGAACCAGAAAGGAGCTATTAATACGGCGAAAATGATAGAGCAGATTGAATAAACCTGGTAAAATTTCAGGTTCGCGACGTCAAATTTAAACATCTGAAAGGCTTATAGATCCAAAATAGCAAATCAGAATGAATCTTAAAAATTCTACATCAACGGTCCGGGCTACAACGTCCATAGGTAAGATTGAGCAGACTTTTGGTTGTTTCCAACACAACCGATATCATTGAAAACCAGAAAGGCCCCACATACCGGGTTACCGGTATGAAGGGGAGCCCTAGTTAAACTTTTCAGTTTAGCGTGGCGGTTCCCGTCTTCCCGACACGAACAAAGGAACACCTTGACACCACATTCGCCCTGATCACCGTCCACCACAAGCTGCAGCCGAAGTCAGTCACCTTATTTTGGTATATCGTCCGGACGGGTAAACGGAAGACTGTGTACGATGAATGCTGGGGAAAGATGCCTATGGGTTGGGTGGTGAAGGTAGTTTCAGTCCTGTAATCACCTTAAGTTATCGCTATGACAAGCATTCTGTCAACTGTGAGCTAGTTTACTGGGCAGGTGGGGCATTCACCGGTACAAACTGATGCTTTGTGATCATATTTTTTATTGTGATTTTCGGCATCGGCTTTAGCGCTGTCAATGTCTTTGTGCCATGGGCCACACCATCCATTAGGGCCATGACTACTTAGCGGCAACTTTTCATCACAAACTGCACGGTTGCTTCCAGTTGTGTTTATTAACGCAATAATTATGGCAAGTGAAATTTGAACCTTCATGTTATTGACGATTTATTGAGTTGAGCAATGTCCCCATGTAATTATTTGCATGCCATTTGGACTCGGTCCCCTTACTGTCCCCTGCCAGTCTACTGAATACCAAACTGGGGAGTCATTTCTTTTGATGAAAAATGCAAAGCGTCCAGTTGGATCTTTCCAAATCACACCGAGTAGGGCTGATTGACCATTTGGTAAAGTTGTAAAGAATCTGCCATCAGTATAGCCAGTTAAATTGTAAATACCATTTACTTCATCGGTGCAAGTAATAAATTGCCTTGGGGCTTCAGAATATACTTGATTATATTGGTAGGTGTTTCCTTCGATTTTGACTGTAGGTTGGCCGCTTGATGGAATTCGAATTTCCTGAATTTGAGATGGATCAACCTGAAGTTGTCCTACGCTGCTATTTTCGCAAACCTGGTTTCCAAATGTTGAGACAAACCGAGTGATTTCATTTGATGCAATCGGACTTCCGGTTTCGGCGATAGCATATTCTGAGAATCCATTAGCAATTTCTTCGGCCAGTCTGAAGCAATCGTCGTCTTTAAGGAGACCCATTTGTTTCGCTGACTTAGCAGCAGTAAGTGCTTGGATGAACCAAGGATGAGTGAACACAGTAAGGTTGCGCCAGTTTGTACTTCGAAGGGCTTGTTGTGCTAATTGCTTGGTTTGCTCAAATGAACTCGGTAAATTTCTAATGATTGTTGTTGTTGGATTTAGAAGCTGAGATGCGCCAGAGTTTGGTGCAATTTGTTGTGCAACTTGGGATCCCGCCCATCCCGCCACACCAAATGGATTTGTAATTGCTCCAATTACATCGGGTATTTTGAATTGAGAGTAAGCATTTTGTGAGATTAAAAGCAATATTAGAAGGTTTGATTTTAGTTTCATTTGATTGCATTTTTGTAGAAGTTAACTTGGTTGCTTATCGACTGCATTGTAGGCGGATAATTGCTATGGAGGTGTCTTAAGCAACAGGTGCTGTGTGGGTCTCATAGTTGCATCATTAATGAGACAAAGTTCAACAAGTTGATATTTCAGATTCCCCGTATTATTCCCCTTGACAAAATCAACTAATTTTCGTATTATTTTGAGGACGGAATAGCAGAAAGCCCACCACAGTGCGACAGCGATGGGCGGGCTGACTGAAAAACCAATGTGATTGGTTAAGGAGCAATGGTAAAGCCTACAGCTTATGATTTTGACAGAAGGCCTTGCCCGCCCCTTAATATCAGCATCGCCAAAGTCGTACCAGGTCGCGGGCTGGTCCGGGAATTGTATCACCGATGTATGACCATCATAGTATCAGATACAAAGCCAAGCCCGGGGCTCCGGACGTTTCAATTACTATTCGCCAGTGGATGGATGACAAAACTCAAACGATTGATATTAACATCCCCGCAGGTGAACATTTAACTGTCATTATTGGCTAAGATTTATTTTCCTTTTCGCTAGCTGCAATTGCTTCATTAATGATGGAGTTATATGGCTCAAGGTCGCCGAGCTCTCGTGGAGTATATTGTATAATACCATACCCCGCTTTGAAAGGTATTTTTACATTGGATGGTGTTGTAACCTCTCCCTGGTATTGATAAGGGTCCTCATTGTGTTCTTCCAATGATACGCGGGTAACAATTCCCTTGTCGTCATGAATGTAGTTGTATGCCATAATTTAGCAAACATCGCAAATATTGTCTTCAGTATCATCCGTATTAGTCCCCTTGACATTATAAGAAAATAGTGTTATCTAGCAATTTCCAAAAACAAAGAATGAAAGGCACATTTTCATCATTTAATAAATTAGACCCTAATGGGTTCAGCGAGTTATGGAAGACTTGCTATTTTGCATTCGATACAAATGTCCTTTTGAATCTCTATCGGTATTCTAAGATTACCCGAGATGAGATTATCAATGCTATAGGCAGTCAGAAAGGGCGGCTATTTTTACCTCATCAAGTTGGCCTGGAATTCCATCGAAATAGATATGATATAATTGCAGGTCAAATTTCCACTCTTGAAGAGAATGCGAAAATGCTGCAAACCGTTTTAGGAAAGTTCGATTCAAAGTTTGCAAGTCTGTTCCTTGAAAAGGGAAACGAAAATAATCTCCGAGAGGCACTGAACAATGCAATAGCTGATCTTCAACGTCAACAGAAGCAAGTCGAAGAGTTATTAAAGAAAGATGAAATATATGATATCGTTGTAAATATATTTCCCGACGAAATTGTGGGGCAACCATTTGATGACAAGGCATTGGAAGTAATATACAAAGACGGTGAGCGGCGATATACGGAAAAAGTTCCTCCCGGCTACGCCGACGCAAAAGATAAATCGGACAAAAGAAAATATGGCGATTTGATTATTTGGCATCAACTTGTCGATTTTGCGAAAAGTCAGAAGCGGTCAATAATATTCGTTACTAATGATATTAAGGAAGACTGGATTTGGCACGGGACTGTTCGAAGTATGAAGCACGGAACGCGATTTGAATTGCGTGAAGAAATGAAAGCAAAAACGGGCGTTGATTTTCATCTTTGTAATACTGAAATGTTTCTTAACTCAGCTAGAATATTTTCCGGTACAGCCGCTAGTTCCAGAGCTATTGATGAGATCGTGACAGTAGAACAACAAGGAATTGTAATAGAAAATGATGGAAATGAGAAAAAAGGTGATCGGCTCTATAACTATTTAAGAAAAACATACCCAGGGCGAAGCGACGACCTTTTGCTAACGACGTTGAACAGGCTATTTAACCTAAAACGGGGCCTCTATTTGAGTTTGGATGAATTATCCAAGAAGGAGGTTCTAACTATCGCCGATAAAAATCAAATTAAGGACACGGAAGCTCAATTGGCAAGTGTTGAGGAAAGAATAGCTGATTTAATGGAGAAACTGAAAGGTTAGAGGTAAGGGTTGAACGGAATCTGGTCCTTTGTTTCAATGGTCTTCCTTTAGATGGATACACCACTTGCCTTATTTTCAATAGATTTGCTTTGCATTGATTCATAATAGAATCCAGCAAGACATATGGCAGCACCTAAAGGCAACCAGTTTTGGAAACTCCGTTCCAAACACGGCCGAGATAAATTGTTTTCCACTCCTGAACTCATGTGGGAAGCCGCCATCGAATACTTCGAATGGTGTGACAAGAACCCCTGATAGAGATAGACTTCAAAGGCAAAGACGCTGATCGGGTAAAACTTCCCAGGATGAGGGCGTATACCCTCCATGGCCTATGCCTATATCTAGACTGTTCCACCAGCTTTTTCAAGGACTTTAAGAAGACCCTGAAGCCCAAGGACAAAGATTTTCTCCCGATCCTTACGCGCATAGAGGAGGTGATCCACCAGCAAAAGTTCACAGGCGCGGCTGCAAGCTTTCTGAATGCAATCACCATCACCAGGAATCTGGGTTTGTCAGACAAAACTGATAATACCACCGGTGTAGATAAGCTACCGGCGCCTCAGACAACTGAAGCCCATAGAGGAAATCAGTACGTTAAAACCCTGACTCTGCCTGAGCTCCTGGGCTATTTCAATTATTTCCCGGCCATATTTACCCGCACGGATGCTTCTGAAACCGCGGATAAATTGTTGCGGCTGTCGGAAAAGCGGATAGTTCGCTAGACAGTAGAAATACGGAACAAATTTCCGGTTCTATTTTGTAAACTAGTATTCTAAACCTTTCCCTGACATGACGGAAGCTGAAATTCTCCACACACTCGATTGTTCCAACGACGGTAAGTGTCTTGCCTTTATCGAACTAAGTCAAATCTACAATGACCTTATTGATTGCAGGTTGACGGTCTTTCGGGGCACTAATGATCGATGGGCCATCGTTGCCGAAAGGTTAGGTTATGAATGGGATTCTCACCATATTAGTTCAACTATATATCATTTTGGAAACTGCCTTAAGGAAATTAAAGGCGGCAACGGCAATCCCATTAACTGGTCCGGGTTCAATCCAGTTGACGATAAAACCTATTACAAAACGAACAATGATGAATTCCTGAAACCTAAAGCAGCCTCCTGGAATGTCAGGAATACTACAATAGCGCTGAGTCGGCAAAAACAGGACTACCTTAGTGCCGGTATTACCCTGAGGGGCAGATATCCCAACAATATCCGGATGATTGACGCAGCAAGGCTGGCCGCACACCAACATCCCGGCTTGTTCCGGGCCACCGAAAAAGACCTTCGGCAATACCTGCCGGACGATATGGAAAAATTCCTGGTTTTGGACGAATGGTATCATAAAGATTTTCTCCTGATCGATATTGATAATTGTAATGCAGACGAGTTCCGCGAGCATTTTCCTTTTGTTAAAGAGTATCCACATTGGCAGGGAAAGACTGTCGATCAGTACATACGCGAATCTTTGCTGGAGCAAGCATACTTTGCCAGGAGAAACAGGGAGGCATGGGCCAACCGCCCCAGTACCTATGAAACCTGGCAGTTGATCGCGAAGGCCATCGTTGCCAACGACCCGGCGCTGTATCAGCCGACACTTGCGGCCAATACCCACTGGTCCAACTGGCCAACCTGGAATTTGAAGGAAGAACTGTCAGCGCTTGTTTAGCTGGCTAAACTATCAGAACCTAACATTTTTACTGTATATCCATGCCGACCGCTTTATAGCCGCCGATGACCTGGTGTTCAGTGAGCAATTCAACACGTTTTCGCTAAGGGCAGGCTGCAGGATCCTCGGTAGCCGATAAACGTATATAGCCCTCTAAAATAACAAACCAGGTACAGGCGTTATTCTGTCCGACAAATTTTCAATTCATGAAACGATCCAGGTTATTTCCATTGTTATTTGCCTTCGCCCTTCCTCTGACGAGCTTTGGCCAGGATACCATAGTACTGAAAAACAATCTTACCGTCCTCGCTAAGGTCATGGAGGTGGAGGATTTAAAAATCAGGTATAAAAAGTTCGACAACCTGGACGGCCCCCTTTATTCCATTGATAAAAATGAGATTCTTGGTATTCGTTATAGCAATGGAACCAGTGACATCTTCAATGCAGCGCTTTCAGATAAGAAAGCCACCCTGACGAAAGAGGAGTGTATCAAACTGATTAAAACGCCAAAAGTGAACGTTTTTGTTTCCGGGCAGGATACTGCTTCCATCATACATGCAACGCGTGCATTAGAGTACGGTACAAACTGGAACCTGGTAAAAGAGAAATCATCAGCGCAGGTTGTTGTCCGATTTGCTTTCGTCAGTATCGGACTGGGGGACAAGAAAGGAAAGGCACAATTCCTGGATCCCAATACTGATGAACTGATATTTGAAACCGGCGTGGTAAACACAGCAATGTCCTGGGATATTAATACGAAAAGAGGGGTAATCGACAAGATTGTCAGAAAGGAAATCAAGCCACTCCTTAAATAAAAACAATAGGGTATAATCACAAACGACAAGGCACATTCCGGCTAGCCAGAAAAAGAACCATAGATGTAACTATTTCCATTTTGGAAATAGTTGGTCAAATAACCTATTGCTGTGACAGGCACACCAATTTATTCAATTGAGTTATAAGATCACAACTGGATCTCTTGCAGTCGTCTTCATTTGACCGTGAATCACTTCCCGATAAAGGGAAACCAATTTTAAGGCTTTGACAACCTCCAAAGGGCTAAACCAATAGTGACGGGTATTTTCTGTTTTCTGGAATGAATTCAGCTCATCGACACCAATCACATCACCCTTGCTTTTGAAAAATGCTTCAACTTCCTTTAAGACAATGTCAAACTTTTGTATGTCTTCCGCATTGCCAATAAAATCGTCCATTCCAATCGTCAAAAAGCCTACAAAAAAGCCCTGGCTGCAATAGTAAATATGATCGCGAATCGACCCTTTTAACCAATCAAAATTTTGTCCTGCATTATTATCTATAACCTCTACGAGAGCCCAGCAAAATACTTCATGATCGGCATCATGAATCCAGAAGCCGAAATGATAATCTACACTTACAAAGCTGGTTGCCATTTACACTATTATGGTAGAGGCCGACTACCGTTGTTTTATTGGTATAAACGGCATCCTAACTTCGTTTGCAACTACTCGAATAATTCGAGTAGTTGCACCTTCTAACTATACGTCAGTTTTAATTCGTTCCTTTTATTACCACCCATCACTCCCCCACGGGCTTCACGCTTCCAATATACCCCGCCTCCGCGCGCATGGGGGCGCGGTCGGTGTAGACCTGCAGGTCCTGCGGGGCCCAGGTGCCGAGGCCGTCGACGTAGCGGTTGAACATGCAGAAGGCGGCGGCGATCAATACGGTATCGTGGATCTCCTTGTCGGTAGCACCGGCGGCGCGGGCCACTTCGATCTGGCTGGCCTGCACGTGGCGCCCGCCTTTTTGAACAGCGCCAGCGATAGACAAGAGCGCTTTCATTTTTATGGGCAATTCCGATTCCATGAAATGCTGCTTCATGTTCTCAATGGCCTCCATGCTGCAGCCCAGGTAATGCCCCGCCATCGCACCATGTACATGCTGGCAGAAATAACAGTCGTTCAGGTAAGACACATAACTGCCGATCAGCTCCCTGTCGCCCCTCGACAAAGTATTGTTCTCGCTGTGCAGCAGGATCTCCGCCAGCTCATTCAGGGGCTTCGCGGTCTCCGGACTGTACGCCATCGGCCCGCGGATGCCCGGTTCCTCATTCTTCAAATCGATATATGCCATAGTCGCATTTTTTATTTTGGTTTCACAAACAATACCGTCACGAGTCCCAGCAAAAAGATCATCGAAAATACCAAAAGGGCGTTACCGAAGCCACCCATCGCCGACACCAGCACGCCCACAAACAATACGGCAATGCCCGTGAACAACCGGCCCACATTCAGCGAAAAGCCGGTGGCCGTGGCACGGATCGGCGTCGGAAACAACTGCGGGATATACCCTGCCAAGATACCCATATTCAGGCCAAAGAAAATGGACAACACCCCGATCTCCAGGTAGATCAGCTGTGAGAATACACTGTTGCTCTTGAACAGCACAAAGGATAAAATGGCACAGGTGGTGAACCCGATCACCATCGACCGCTGCACGCCCATGGCCTTCACGATCCAGCCGGATATAAACCCGCCGACCAGTCCCCCCATGCCCAGCAACATCATGGACAATCCCCGCGCTTTCTGGGCATCGGCCCCCGCATCTGCGCCCGTGATCAGGCCCTGGATCCAGGTGGGCAGCCACGAAAAGATCGCCCACAAACTGATCAGCATCGTGCCATAGATCACGGCACTGCCCACCAGGTCTTTCCGGTGGTCGCCGGTAAACAGGGCTTTGAAACTGTTGCCGCCCCGCTGCTCCCGTGCTTCTGCTGCCAGCCAGCCTTCCGATTCCCGGATCGTGAACCAGCCGATCACGGCCAGTGCAATGGGGATGATCCCCACCATAAAGCCCTCCCGCCAGGAAGAAACCAAATAGTTGATCAGTCCCGCGGAAATGATGCCCACCGGGAAGGCAATCGACAGGATTCCGATCACGATGCCCCGGCTCTTTGCGGGCCACACTTCACTGAGCATGGTATAGGCCAGTACGGCCACGCCGCCGACCCCGAAGCCACTGATGAACCGGCATACAACGATGCCGGTCCAGTGATTCATTTGTCCAGTCAGGATGGTAAACAGCCCATACGTGCTGATGGTCGCGAGCAGGGCCCGCTTCCGGCCGATCCGGTCGCCGATCATCCCCCACGCAAATCCCCCGATCGCCCATCCGAAGATGAAGATCGAATTGATGTACGCACTGAGGGTATTCAGGGCGGTGCCTGATTCACCAGGCAGTTCCCTGACCACTACTGGGAGGTACACCGACATCAGCGTGGAGACGGTGCCGCCCAGCGCACTGCTCAGAAAACTGATCGCAAATAAGGCCGCCAGGTTGATTTTGGTAACTTTCATATCGATCAGTTGAAGAGATCATCAATGGTGAGGCTCACATAATATACCCCGCCGATGGTGGGGGAACCGTACGCGGTGGTGATCATGTTGTTCAGCAGGTTGCTGGCGCCGATCTTGATCATCGATTTCAGCTGCGGCAGCTTCTTGTTGATCTGCACATCGATCAGAGAATATGCGGTTACCGGGCCGGGACGCATGCCATTGAAGGGTCCGTACCAGTCAAAGGCATCCTGCCAGTGCCAGTTGGCATTGAAACCGAAATTCCGGTACAGGTTGGTGTTGCCGATATTCAGGTTCGTGCTCCATTTCGGGGTATTGAAGGGCGCCACCTTGCTGGGATCCGCATCTCCGAGGATAAAGCTGCTCCAGGTCACATTGCCGCCCACGGTAAAGCCGCGGTTCAGGTTGTAGGTGAGTCCCAGTGTTGCGCCCTGGCCGGAGGCTTTGTCCGAAGCATTGGTATACAGCTGGAAATTCTGGCTGCCGCCGTTCAGCAGGTCGGCGGCCGCATCGGTATTCACTTCGCCATCTGCCATCACCGGGTGGCTCGGCCGCGCCACCACTGCATTCAGGATAAAATTCGTGTAGCGGCTGTAGTAATAGTTGACGTCCACATACAGGCGGTTGCCGATCATGGCCTTGTAGCCGACTTCAAAGGCGCTTTGCTTTTCCGGTGTGATATACGGGTAGTGGGATTGTACGAGCTTCGACTTATTCGCTTCAATGGCTTCTGCCTGGCTCATGCCCCCGGCAACGGAAGCCTGCACGCCTGCAGCATATTGTCCTACGGATGCTGCCGTGAAAGAGTTCTCATACACGTTCATGCCCTTGCTGTTGTTGGGCACACCACCCAGGATGGTGATCGGTCCCGCATTCAGCTTTATGTACTGGTCGATGGGCGTGGGGTTCCGGAAACCGGTCTGCACGGAAGCCCGGAAATAGTGGTTCTTCATCACTTCATACACCGCACTGAACCGGGGCGTGAAACTTCCCTTGAAGTTTTCGTTTTTGTCGTACCGCACGGATGCCGTCAGTTTCAGTTTATTGTTGAGCAGTTGTTTCATCGCCTGCACGAAGGCGCCGTATTCCTTGATGGTGATCTTCTGGTCCTTGTCATCGATCAGGGTGCCGTTGGTATTCATGTCGTACATCCGGAAGCTGCCGCCTGCCAGGAGGTTCACGGCTTTGACCTGCGTGAATTCATACTGGCCGTCGGCATGATAGAATTTGTTGTGGCTGTAGATGCCGGCGCCCTGGGTGCCGTACCGTTTGGTGACAGCGTCTTTGGTCTGGTTGAAGGCAGGTGTGTTGGGCTGCATCCTGCCGTCGTCGGCGAAGCTGCGGGCGGCGTCATGATTGGCTGCGGTGATGCCTTCCACGGTGCCGTTATAGGCCGCTGCATAGCGGGTGAACCAGGTCTGGTCGGCCTTATCCGGCGTCACTACATTGCCGTCGAGGTCTTTCACCCAGTAGCGGTTGATGAATTGTCCCAGGGTACGGGTATTGTAGCCATTGTCGCAGATCTCGCCGGAAGAGTAAGCGCGGATAAAGGAGTTGTTGTGGCGCAGTTCGATCCGGTGGGTCTGCAGCACGAACCCGTTGACATTCATCCTTGCGCTGCTGGTAAAGGCGGCGAGGGCCTGGGCGCGGTTGTACTGGTAGATCAGGCGTAGGTTGTTGCCGAATTTATATTGCAGGGAGACGCTTCCCTTGGCGCTGTAAGTGTTGTAGTTCATCAGGTCTTTTTCCTGGTAGCCGGTGCGGGCCACGAGCCCGATGCCGGGCAACACACGCGCAACCTCATCGCCGTAGATGTTGAGGCCATCGTAGCCGGGGTTTTTGGGACCGCGGTTGGCCGGTGGCGTGGCGGCGCTGATATCCGTATAGTCGTGGGCGTACCAGTCGAGCCCGTTGAAATACCCGAAGTTCACCTTGAACGCGAAGCGGTCCTTGAACAGGGATTTCGCATAACGCATGGCGATATCGTTCACGGCCTGTGCGCCGGCCATGGGATCGTTCACATGGTTGATGCCTGTTTTCAGGTAGAGGGATAAGCCCTGGTATTTGAAGGGGTCTTTGGTCTGTATGCTGAGCATGCCATTGAAGGCCGAGGGGCCGTAGAGGGCACTGGCGGCGCCGGGGATCAGCTCGGCGCTTTCCACATCGATATCGGGTACACCGAACAGGTTGCCCATCGGGAAATTGAGTCCCGGTGGCTGGTTGTCGATGCCATCGATCAGCTGGAGGAAGCGGGCATTGGACGTGCCGTTAAACCCGCGGGTGTTGACGGTTTTGATGCCGAGGCCCACGGAAAACATTTCCATACCCTTAAGGGATTGCAGGCTTTCGTAAAAACTGAGGGAGGGCACTTCGCGCACCGCCTGGTAGTTCATTTTTTCGATGCTGACGGGCGATTGCAGCAGGTTTTCGCGGGATCGGGACGCGGCCACCACCACTTCGTTGAGGGCGGATTTCTGTTCGAGTTGTACAGTGATGGGGGTGGAGAGGTCGGTTACCGTGATTTCCTGGTCGGCGAGGCCGGCGCTGGAAACGATAAGGGTCAGCGGTAGTTTGAGTTTGGAAGCGTCGAGGGTGAAATTGCCTTTCTCGTCGGTGATGGTGCCGTTCATTTTTCCTTTGACGACGATGCTGGCGCGGGCGAGCGGTTCTTTTTTGTTGCCCGTGATGGTGCCTTTGATGTGTTGGCTTTGGGCCATGGTGCTGGCGCATAATAGTATGGCCAGTACCAGCGTAGTACAAAATTTCATAATGGTCAGTTTGCCTGGTTTGTTGTTGCTATAATATCAGATGGGAAGGCACATGCGGCGGTTGTTGATAACCGGCAGTTGCCTGTTCTCCGTTCCGGGAAAAGTTCCCGGACAGCATAATGGTTTAATGATTTGTTTGAGCCGATGAAATGGACTGGGGTCAGGCGACGAATTCAGGCGGCAGATCGATCTGGCCGGTAAAGCTGGCGGGAATTTTTTCCTGCAGAAAACCTGCGTGTACTGGAGCGGAAAGTGCAGGTGGATAGAGCACTACATCCGAGTGCCCGGAAGAATATTGGGGGAAGTTGACTTCTTTTTTGGCGGTGTTGTTCTCTTTCTTGTCTGTGTCAAAATCATTGGCGGACTTGCCATAGTCGGTTTTGGCGAGGTGGAGCTGGTCTTTTTTCCGGTTGGGCAGACACATCAGGAAGAGGGTGTCGCGGGTGATCTTCCGCTTGACATAGCTGTGGTGGTTGCCGTTGATGGTGATTTCGCCTTCTATCGGTTCATAGCTGCCCCAGGAGTTCAGGTAGGGAACCTGGATCGGCACTTTGATTTCTACGAGGTCCTGGTCGTTGTAGTGTTGGTTGTCGATTTCCCGTTCGAGCTGTTGGGTGGATTGGCGGGAGAGGTATCCAAAGAGCATGGAATAACCCGCCAGGTTGAAGGCGTGCACACTAATCAGTATAATGGCCAACAGTTGTTTCAGCGTATGCGAATAAAATTAAATGTAAACAATTTGAAGGAATCAGAAAATAATATAGGACGAATCACTTGCTCCAGTCATCAAGGCGACGCTGGCATTCCGCAGCGGGTAGCCTTTTGTTGTGTTTCATGAGTTCGTTCAGGTAGCGATGTGCATCGGCTGACGATATTACAGCATAACCGACGAGTTGATCAAAAATCCAAAGTACCCCGCAAACTTCTATTCCCTTAGCTTCTGATACTTTTCTGAGGACTCTATCGCCCGACAATAATAGGGCTCCAGTTTTTTGCGAGTAGTATAATGTTGACCAATCCTGCAAAGACAAACGGCCATCTTCTTCACCCATCAATTGAATTTCTAATAGTTCAACTTCCGAAATCTCTATAATAGTGAACTTACCCGATTCAATGTATCGCCGTAAAGATTTCACCTGGTGATCATTCAATTCAGTTTCGAACACCAGTTGTGTAGTGGAAAACAGGAACTCCAGTTCAATGCAATGCGTGAACAGGTCGATCTTAATGAGATCAATCAAAATGTTCGCATCCTGGATGGCAACTCTTTTCATGGGATATGGGATATCGCATCAGGCAGCTTCAAGCTTTTCCCGGAAATCCGAGAGTTTCATACCAGCGAGGGCAGCAGCCTTACTCATGCTGACAACTTCCTCTGCGGCTAACCTGAAAACAAGATGTTCAAAACGATAACTTTTTTCACTTCCGGCAAAACTGCCCAGGCCTTCTTCTTTTTTATTAGAGGCTATGGTCTTCCAAAAACGATCAACGCCGCTCTTGTCAATGATCCCCTTGAATTGTGCCCGCATCATGGCCGCCTGAACAGAAATACCAAACTCTTCCTTAATGCTTACCAATTCACCAATGGCGATATTGTTCCTCTTTTCACCCAGGTGCCTTTCCAATACATTATCCGGCAACAGCATTGCACCCGCAAACAGGTTACAAATTCTCTCCTGGTCGATTTCAGCATCCATATTCAAAACAAGATGCCCTAATTCATGTAACGCGGTGAATCGTTTTCTCTCTACGGTAAACTGATTGCTGATAACAACAACTGGTATATCATTTACAAATGTGCTTAATCCATCAAAGGATTCTGGCGCATCAATTGCGATAACCCGCACACCATTTTCCTCCAGCATTTCAATTACATTCGGTATCGGGTCATGACCCAGGTTCCATTTTGAAATAAGTTTCAATACGGCATGATCCACTTCTGACTCATCAGCGATCTGAATATTCCCGATCGGGTTTTTAAATCTGACCTGAATGTTTAACAGCTGTTCCACTTCAAGATATCTTTCCAGGAACTCTTTTACTTTTTCTTTTATGCTGTCTATCTCTTTACTGCCGAGCCTTGCTTTTTTTCGGAACGCAATGGGCCCCAATTCAATGGACTTGCGCAAAAAATAGTCCGGCCTTAAACCCAAAGCCTTCGATAATGCAATTAATACTTCACCAGTAGGATGCATCAATCCCGATTCATACTTGTGTAAAGCCTGTTTGGAGATAGAAACAGGAATATTATCTGCCAATTCCTGCAGTGACCATCCCTTCATTTTACGGGCAGATTTGAGTCTTTCAGCAAATGCGTTCATAGAATTCATCATTAAGGTGAAGCGGGTGGTTGACAAAAGTACATATTATTTAGTATTTGTCAACCATGCCGCCCATGTTTTTAACCCCTTCTGAAACGGGGAATTTCCCCCTTGACAGCAGCCGGGGTGTTTTGTAATCTAGCGCTATCAACCCTCACCGCTAAACCCCATTCCAATGCTACTTCGCAACACCATTCTGACAGCCTTGTGCCTGGTCATTGCCATGGCAAACACTGCGTTCGGCCAGCAGTCCAGGTCCTTTAAACTGGATGCGGGCGCTGCAGGAACCATTGCCCTGTATGAGGGAGATCCGAACTGGGCGTATGGCGCCTTTGTAAAAGGGTTGTGGCCTATCGGGAAAAAAGACAACGCGCTTGTTGGCGGAATCGACTATGACCGCTTAAGTGAATTGTACGGTGATGAGCGCTATACGTATAAATTTTTTCTCGGCTCGTTTGGCTTCAGGAAAACCCTGAATCCTTTCTTCATCGAGTTCAAAGCGGGTATCGGCGTCACCAAAGAAGGGAATTACACTTCGGCAACCGGGTTTGTGGGTATTGAACCGGGTGTACAACTCAACTGGGTGGGATTATCCCTATGCTACCGCCTGATCACCGCCGATGACCTGATTTACGGTGAACAATTCAATATGTTTTCGCTCAGGGCAGGTTTCAGGATCCTGGGAAACAGGAAACAATAGTTATTTCACGATGCTGAGGATGGTTTGCTGAAATTTCTCCGGCTCATCCTTGTGGATCTGGTGGCCGGAATTTTCAAAGAGAAACAGGTCTTTCTTTGGGGCTTTCAAAAGCTGGTAATAGGCTTGGGTGATCGGGGTCGATGTTTGAATATCATTTTTCCCCACGAAAAAATAGACCGGGCAATCCACTTGTTTCAGGGTTTGAGGCAGATCGATATGCATCACCTCGTTCCATACCGGCGACCATGTTTTTGACCACTGCAGGAAGAACTTTTTAAACTCCTCACTGGCTGCTTTCTTGTTTCCCTCTTTATAAAAAAGCCATTTTCTCAGGTAGAACAGGTCCATGTCATTTGAAAAGGGAATATTCACCGCTGCCAGCTCACTGCTGGCCTCCTTGTTTTCCTTAAAATAATCTTTCAGGGTGCTGAGCAGCGCTGTTTCACTCGCCAATTGACTGACCACGGGATTTACTGCAAAATAGGCATGCAATACTTCCGGGTGTTGTTGAACGATAGAGAATCCTAAAACATTTCCCCAGGAGCTGCCCAGCAGGTAGATCTTTTCCTGGTGCAGCTCTTGTTGAAGGAAACGGATCACCTGGTAAGTGTCGTTTTCCATCTGTTTTACTGAAGGCTGTGTGGGCGAGGGATTCAGTTTCAGGGTCTTTCCCGCATCGCGCTGGTCCCATTGAACAAGGGTGAACCTGCTTTTCAACAGGTTAGTAAACGCGCCTGCATTGTTCATCATGGAACTTCCGGGGCCTCCGGAAAGAAATAGCAGTACCGGTTTGCGTGCGTCATCCGTTTTGATTTCGATGGCTTGTTTTATACCGCCGATCTCGGGGGTGAGCAGTGTGTCGATGCTGCCGGCAGTTTGCGCAGAACAAAATAAAAAGGGAAACACGATTGCGGAAAGGGCCAGCAGGGGGTATTTTTTGATCATGGGGGAACGTGAGTGCGTAAATGGGAGCACAAGATAAGCAGTATTGGTTTTCAAGCATATATAAACATTTAAGACAGATAAAAGGAAGAATTACCTGTTGGTGACGGCAATTATTACCTAGCTTTGATAGGGTAAAACAAGCCTATGGCCACCACTAAAAAGAAAAAGGAATATGACTTACTGGATAATATTCCGGCAAGTATTGATGATGGCGAGATCCTGAACATCCTGAATGACTCCGATGTCAACTGGCAATATGTGGCGGCCATCAAAAAAAATACTGAATTCACAGACAATGTCATTTCTGACTGGCTGAATGTCAGTGTCAAAACCTTCAGGGAATACAAGAAACCCAACAGTGCATTTAAAGCGAATGTCAAGGAACATGTGGTGTTGCTGCTCTCGCTGATGAAGCACGGCAAGGCTGTTTTTGGAAGCACCAAAGCCTTTGATGAATGGTTGAACCGGGAGAATTTTTACTTCGATCATAGAATTCCCATGACGTTCATGAACACGATCACCGGAATCAAATTTATAGATCACCGGCTCACTGCTATGGAATATGGCGATAACGTTTAGGCATGGAGGTGTTCAGAATTGTTAAAGAAGAATATTCAGAAACACTTTCCTCGTCTGGCAGTGCGAATCGCTGGAACCGTGCGGGGCAACTGGTTATTTATACCGGCGCTTCCCGTTCCTTATCGTCGCTTGAACTGGTCGTACATAAAGGTGCCATCCTGCCAACAGTCCGTTACAAAGTATTGGTCATTTCAATTGCGGACGATGATCACCTGGTTCAGCAAATCAGGAAAGACGAGCTGCCCTATCACTGGCGAACTATGGCAGCGTATTCTGCCTTGCAGAAAATTGGATCTGACTGGTATAGCCAACAACGTTCCCTGTGTTTGAAGATCCCTTCTGCCATTGTACCGCAGGAGTACAACTATCTCATCAATACAGAGCATCCGGCATTCATAGATAACGTGCGGCTGGTGAGGACGGAAAATTATTTCTGGGATTCGAGGCTGCTCTAAAAATACCATTTGCTATTTGTCTCTTTCCAAATGAACCTGAACCCCTATTGAGCATTTGAAACCATTGTTCTCTTGCCCACCATCCTGAAACTTATCGCCAACATAACCCGCAAGAAATTCGATGCCAACCGATGAGTTTACAAAAAGGACAGGGCCGGCAAACAGGGAATACGATGTACCCCGTAAAACATCCTGGTCATTGTTTGCCTTTGATCGAACTAATGCTACACTGCCTTCCGCAAGAATATTGATAAAATGGTCAGGACCCAGGAAATAATAGCGCACAAACGGACCTATTCCAATGTTCCAGTATTTTACGGTATTGGATTCATACGTATCCTTAAGCCTCCCATAGTTGAGCGTTAAGCCTGTCGCCAGCTTGTCAATAAAAAAATAACCGGCTTTAGGATTCAGATCAAAGCGGGAGTCCTTGTGATGAGATTGAATGGAAGCGTAAGTCGTGTTTCGGTTGACGTAGCTGATATTTCCGCCAACCATCCAGTTGGACCGGGTTATCTGAGCCTTGACTGATGTTTGCAACAACGTCAGGAAAACAATAAGAACGGTTACTCTTACTGACATAGGAGGGAAGGTTTAATGGAAACAATTTACCGGTTCTGCCCGGTCCTGCAATAAAACCTTCCTGTCGTAAATGCAGGAACTGTGGTAAAAATAATCCCCCGGCAAGCCAGGGGATTAACCATCAGGGTTTCTGGTAGACTTCAATATAGTCTACCGTCAGGTAGTTCGGCCACGTTGTAGTGGCATCAGGAGAGGAACTTCTTTGTCCGTTGTTCAGCACGATGTACATATTCTCATTGGGCCATTTCTTATAAATCTTGGAGCCCTTCGCATTCCCCTTGTTGAGTTTTCTTACCTGGACGCCATCGATATACCAGGCGGCAAATGTATCCGTCCATTCAAATCCATACACATGCCAGGCTTCGCAATCATAGGTGCCGTCAAAAGGCTTGATCCAGGCGGAACTCCACGACACATCCGGCCATTCGCCATAAGCCAGGTGCATCCCCATGTTGTCGTACCCCACATCACTCCTGTACCCAAAGTATTCAAACATATCCCACTCCGGGCCCCAGGTCAGGTCTTCTGCAATCAGCCAGGCTGCCGGCCAGACCTTATCGCCGGAAGGAAATTTCGCCTTGATTTCGATATAGCCCTTGTTGAAAAAACCCCGGTGCATCGACATCACCCAGCCGCTGGTATAGTTGAAACTGCCCGCTGGACTGCTCCCGCTATACGACCGCTTCTGGTTTCTCAGCACCAGTGAACCGTTTTCGATATAGGTGTCTTCGGGTGTAATGTAGCCCGCGTATTCCGTGTTCAGGAGGTGGTCGCCTGCAGCGCCCGGTACCAGGTCTCCTGAAACGGGATCCCGCAGACTCGCGGCTACCCATTTGGAGGCATCGATGGTCGCCGTGTTGAACTGGTCTTCCCACACCTTTACATACCCGGAAGGCGCGTACAGGCTGGCGATCTTAACTGGTGCATCATCCCGCTGAAGGGATTGTTGCGTTGGTGCAGCGCCTGCTCCAGCGTCGGACAAATTTTCCCGGCGGCATCCGGTGATTGCCATCCATGCAATGCAGGTTAGCATCGTTAGTGATGTTACTTTCATTTTTTGACAAGTTTTTAATCGTTAGAAAATGCGATTCGAGAACCTTGAAATTTAACTTGTCCCAAAATGAAAGTCCGGGGGCTAATCCATATAATTTACGGGGGGAAACAGGAATTCAGCGTTTCCTGAACTGCGAAAGATTCCAGGTTTTCTGCCAGGCAATTTCCGGCACTCCCTGTGCATTCATCTGCAACGGCAACCAGATATACCGCGAGTCTTCGAGGTTGAGTTTATTCCAGCGGTCCGCCATAAAAATGTATTTCCCTTTTTCCGGATCAACCGGAAGCACGAATGTACTCTGCGCAAAAAAAGTCTTTTCCGCATCCGCGCCGGTGCAGGGATTCGATACAGGTTTCCATTCGCCCAGGATGGAATCCGCTACTGCCCAGGAAGCAGCATTCGGCGACCATCCCGTACAACCGGAGGTCAGGAGATAATATTTCTTATTGTATTTAAACACTGCTGGTGCTTCCCTGGACTGGCCGATCAATATCCGTTTGTCTGTTGCCGTATGCGACTGGTAGTCATCGCTCAGCAGGGCAATATGCATCGTGGCATTTTCTTCGGAGGAATAAAAATGGTAGGCTTTTTTGTCGTCGTCCACGAATACAGTCATGTCTCTAGCCATATTGCCGTTTGGCCGCACACTGCCAATATAGGTGTACGGACCAGCGACATGATCACTGACCGCCACCGCTGATCTTGCCAGCGAATAATCAGGCGAATCGAGGTGAAACCACATCACAAATTTCTTTGTGGCCGCATGGTAGATCACCTTTGGCCTTTCGATCACATTGCTGATATGCAATTCACTTTTTGTATTGTTGGTGTCCGCGGGCAGGGCAACACCTTCATAGGTCCAGTTCACCAGGTCGGTAGAGGAATAACAGGCAACACCACCGGCAACCACCCGGTAGTTTTCCCAGTTGGAACCAGGCACTTTCCAGGTTTTTCCTTTTTTGATTTCTCCGAACCAGTAATACTTTCCCTGGTGACGCAGTAGTCCGCCACCATGGGCATTGATGGGTTGTTGTTTGGTGTCGTACCAGATTTCGCCCGGACTAAAATCCTTTTGCTGCGCGTTCAACCGAAGCATGGAGAGTACTATTGTTACCGCAAGGTAGAGCTGTCTCTTCATCAATTTGTTTTTTTGCGTTGATACACCCGCACATAGTCCACTATAAAATAACGCGGAAGGGTAGTAGCTGACGGATCGCCGCCGTTTTGTCCGCCGATGGCAAAATCCAGCAGCATATACTGTGGTTGCAACAACGGGTTAAAGCCGCTGCCATCTTTGTTTGCCAGGGAATCTGTGGGCACGCGAAGCAGGGGTTCGTCATCCACATAGAGGGCGACTTCCGATGCATCCCAGTCCATCCGCCAGGTATGAAACTGTGCAGCCCAAACGCTGTCAACGGGAACTTTCCGGGAAAACCAATGGGCCTTATTGGATGTTTCGGTGCCAATGGCAATATTCGCCAGCAGGCTGTCGCGGTAATATTCCATGATGTCAATTTCGCCATTGGAAGGCCAGGGCTTTGACACGCCGAGCATCCACCACGCCGGCCACATGCCTTTGCTCACATCGATCTTCGCCCGCATCTCGTACCGCCCGAATTTCCATTGCTGTTTCCCCCGGGTATGCAAACACGAGGACGTGTACCTGATGTCTTTCCTGTTGGTGCGCCAGTCACTGCTGCCTTCCACATAGCGCGGGTTGGGCCTGGTCTCGCGCCTGGCTTCGATCACCAGCATTCCGTCTTTACACCTGGCATTTTCCGGCTGGTACCATTGATCTTCCCCGTTGCGCACGAAACCGTTTTCGAAACTCCAGTTGGCCGGATCCGGTTTGCCGTCCCGGTTGAATTCATCGCTCCATACGAGGTTATAGCCTTTCGGAGTCTGCGCTACCAAGGCCATTGCAGGCATTACGGTCAATAAGAACAAAATGAGGGCACGCATGCTGTATTTTGTGTTTAGGTGTAAATAATGCCCTCCATGGATATGGAGGGCCGATTGATTGCTGTAAAAAATGACTGCACAGGGTGGAACCGGCCAATGGTAATAGATTGCTTGTCATTACGATCGCTTTACCAATTAACCGCCGATGGTTCTCCCTGCTGCAGCCAAGTGTCTTTTTTTAATAGTTTGGATTCTGTGTTAATTCCGGGTTCTGCCCCATGATGGAGAGCGGAATCGGTAACAGGTAATTCTTTTCCGGATCGAAGGACCACTGAGGTGAACCGGGCGGAATGGCATTGACTCTTTCATAGGTGTACCCACCACCTGCTTTGGGTGTAACCTTCATGCCGTGCATCACATGGTTCAGGTTGTCTTCCGCAGTTTTCCAGCGCAGCAGGTCAAAATACCGCTTGCCTTCAAAAGCCAGCTCGATCCTTCTTTCCTTGCGGATCAGTTCCCGCATCGTGGCTTGTGAAGCGCCGGGGTATACCTGTGAGAAGGTCGGCGTGCCTGCCCGGCTCCTGAGCTGGTCCAGCGCTTCGTACACCGAGGCGTCGGGGCCCGCGGATTCATTTTGCGCTTCCGCATAGTTGAGCAATACTTCCGCATACCGGAAATAATAATAGGTCTGGCTGCTGGCACCCCACTGGAAAACATTCACCGTGGTATCGATGCCTTTCTTCATGGCATAACCGGTATTGGTCTGGTCAGTGGCATCGGCCAGGTCGATCTCGTTGAACCCGGATCCTACGGCAGAGATATAGGGTTGGCCGTTGAACGTGTTGCCGTTGAACAGTACCGATTGCCTGAAGCGGGAATCGCGGTTGGCATAGGGGTTCTGCGGATCGTATCCCGAACCCGGATCGCTAATCGCCAGGCCATTCGCCATCGGGTAGTCATCCACCAGTTCCTGCGTAGGTGTTGAACCACCCCAGCTCAGCCACTGGTTGCCTACATACATCGGCCCCTGGTAGCCCGCAATGGTGCTGCCTTCTTTCAGTCCCAGGTATTGCCGGTAGAAAACTCCTTCATTGTTGCCATTACCCGTGCTCATGAAAAGCTCATCATATTTCTGGTGGAGCGTGTAGCCGAGTTCCATCACTTCCTTGTTCGTGGCGGCTGCCTTTGCCCACCGGCCCGCATCATTGGTTTTGTTGTACAACGGGCTCGCATAAAACAATTCCACCCATCCCTTCAGGGTAAGCGCCGCGCCTTTGGTAATCCTTCCGCCGCCATTGTTGCCGGCATTGTCCGCCAGCAGCGACGCCGCTTCCGTCAGCTCATTCTCCAGGAAGGTATAGTTGTCGTCGAAGGACGCGCGCTGGTGGTAAATGGCATCGCCATCCTGGCTGCGGTTATCCGGCGCCGTTATGATCGGACCGCCGCCATACATCATCCAGATGAGGTGATAGAAATAGGCGCGCAACACTTTGGCTTCGCCCATCCGCGTGTTTTTGTATGCTTCCTCCAGGCTGGAGCCTTCCAGTCCCTCGATGAACACGTTGCATTTGCGGATGGCAGCATACAGGTAGCTCCAGTTCAGCCAGGAAGTTGCTTTCTGCGTACCGCCGCCCCAGTTGTAGGAGAACTCGCTGTTGGAATTGATATTGGATTTGGTTCTTGCCGCGTTGGCGGTGATGGTCCAGCTGAAGCCGGTCATCGAGTTGTCTGACCAGTTGTCGAAAGGATCAAACACACTGTTGAATTGATCGGGGAGCTGGTAGTAGACATCATTCAACACTAGGTCAGCTGCATTGGGCGTGGCAAATGCAGTTGCGGAACTCACCGAGCTCAGGTTGTCGACGTCCAGGAAATTATCTTTCTGGCAGGCGGAGAGCAATACTGCGCAAGATGTCGCCAGCCCGATTACGATTGATTTATTATTTACGAAACTCATGGTATCAAAAGTTGAGGCTGTTAGAATTGAAGTTTAAGACCAAACGTCACGACCTTTTGGGTGGGGAAATACCAACCGCGGCCATTGCTGATCTCCGGGTCAAAGTTTTTGACGGAGGTCCAGGTAAACAGGTTTTGTCCGGATACATACACATTGATCTGGCTCATGCCTGCTTTGCGGGAAATGTGTTGCGGGAGCGTATAACCAAGAATGCCGGTCCGCAGGCGCAGGTAAGAAAGGTCCTGCTGCCAGAAGGAAGAGGTCTGGGTATTGTTGGCGGAGGGCGTGGTGGTCATCCGGGGATAGGAGGCGTCGGGGTTGTCCTCGGTCCAGTAGTCGAGTACGGTGACGGGTGCATTCTTGTTGTTGTCAAATGCCCAGGCGGCGGTGTTGGTCACCTGCAGCGAACGCTGACCAGCGCCCTGGAACAACAGCGACAATTCAAAGTTCTTGTAGGAGATGCTGGGTGAGAAGCCGTAAACGATCTGGGGGTAATTCGGCGCACCGAGGGGAACCATGTCGTAGGAGTTGATGGTACCATCTGCTTTGCCATCCGGGCCGCTTACATCAGCATACCGGATATCGCCGGGTGCCAGGGGCGACCAGGTTTGCGTGGGTATGCCTTCTTTCAGCACACCGGGACTGGCGAAATCTGCAGCGGTGAAGTAGCCCAGGGATTGGTAACCGAATGGTGTGCCCAGGGGGCGGCCGGTTTGCCGCAGGTTCGGATAATCATAGGTGGATGCGTTTTCGAAGATCTGGATCAGCTTGTTTTTGGCATAGCTGAAATTGGCAGAAAGACCCACCCTTAAATCTTTCGAGAAAGAATAGTTGCTGCTCACAGCGATCTCAAATCCCTTGTTGATCATTTCGCCGGCATTTTCCTGGGCGAGGCCGATACCATATTCGGAGGGGACGATCACATTGGGTGTCAGCAGCATGTTGCCGCGTTTCTCGTGGAAATAGTCGGCCTCAATGGTGACCAGGTTGTGCAGGATGCGGGCTTCGATACCGATATCGGTTTTGGTAGCGCGCTCCCAGGTGATGTTGGGATTCGGTTCCGTATTCTCATACAGGCCCTGGGTCTGTGCACCGCCCAGGATGGCTGAAGTACCATACAGGGTAAAGCCGGACTGGTACTGGAAGGGCGAACCGGCGAGGTTACCGGATTGACCCCATGATCCTCTCACTTTCAGTTCATTGAGCCAGCTGATATTCCGCATGAATTTTTCTTCGGATAACCGCCATGCTGCAGAGAAAGCAGGGAAGAAGCCGAATCTTTCGCCGGGGGCGAAGTAGTAGTTGCCATCGTAGCGGCCGGTAGCTTCCACAAAATATTTGTTGTCGAAACCATAGGTCAACCGGTACACGAGCGACCGCTGTTTGGAGCCGGTGGAGCCGCCGGTATTGGAGAGGTCGGTGGCCCCGGTGCCGCCGGCAAACAGTTCAGGGATGCTCAGGTTGTAATTGATCCGGCCGGCGCTGAACATGAGTGATTTGGTGTTCCTGATCTCACCGAGCAGGAGACCGGTTACCTGGCTTTTGCCGAAGTTGCCGGCATAGTTGATGAAGCCCTGGTAGGTAAAGGCCTGTGTCTGGTGGTATTCCTCACTGAAGGAGGGAGCGGTGGTGGGCGGAATCTGGTCGTAGGTTTTGGCGACTGTGTCGTACTGGTAGTAGCTGAACGGCGCGCTCCAGGAGCGGCTCAGGCTGGCGATGCCGCTGTTGGTGGTATTATACGGATCGAAAGGATTGTAGTCGTAAGCGCCTACCACTTTTACGCTGAGCCCTTTTACCGGCAGTTTCTGCTCGAGGGAGAACTGGGTGAGCATCGTGTTGCCCGTGATGATCCGGTAGCTGGGGTTGTCGTAGAAGCTGGCGTAGAGGTAGGGGTGGAGCCCGTTGCTGTAGATTTTCGGGGTGGATACACTGGTAGTGTTGATCAGGTTTTCAAAAAGGGATTGGGTGTTGTATCCTGCCCCGCTGAGGTTGCGTTGTTCTACCCGGCCGTTGAGGGACAGGCTGATCAGGGTGGTTTTTGTTGCCTGTACATCTACAGCGCCGGAAAGGCTGTACCGTTTGTACTTGATACCGGGGAACATACCATCCTGGGCAAAATAGCCCAGTCCCACGGCATACCGCACCAGGTCGGAACCGCCGTTCACCGACAGGTTGTGCCCGGTCTGGAGGTAGTTCTTTTTGATCATGTCGGCGATCGGGTCAAAATTCGGGTGACCATCGGGGTCAGAGCCGTCCTGGTATTTCCGCAGGTCGTCTTCCGAGTAGGGCATAACCGTTGACCCGGCGTTGACGGCCGCCACGTTTTTAAGGGTGGCGTATTCGTAGGAGTTGATAAAGTGGGTAATGACGGTGGGGTTCTGGATGCCCACATAGCCGTCATATGAAAACACCGGTTTGCCGGATTTGCCTCTTTTGGTGGTCACCAGGATTACCCCGTTGGCGCCACCCATGCCATAGGGGGCTACGGCAGCGGCATCCTTTAAGATGGAAATGGTTTCAATATCGGCGGGGTTGAGCTGGCTGTAGTTTCTCGGCACGCCGTCTACAATCAGGAGCGGTGAGGAGTTCCCATTGGTGCCGATCCCCCGGAGCATGATCCTCGCGGCATCATTACCGGCCTGGCCGCTGGCCTGGGAGAACAGGACGCCGGTGACCCTGCCGCCCAGGGCGTTGGAGATGTCACTTACCGGTTGCCGCTGGATCTCGGATCCTTTCACGGCGGAGACGGCGGCCGTCAGGGAGGTTTTCTTCTGGGTACCATACCCTACCACGACAACATCACTGAGGTTTTGTCCCGTTGACTGGAGCCGCAGCACGATTTCGGACTGGTTTCCGATCTTAAGCTCCTGGGTGGTCATCCCTACATAGCTGAAAACCAAAACGCTTCCGGTGGGTACGCTGATGGTGAATTTACCGTTCTGGTCGGTCAGGGTACTGGTTTTGGTGCCTTTCGCCTGGATGGATACGCCGGATAGCGGCAGGCTGTCGTTACCGGTTACCGTTCCGTTGACTACCTGCTGGCAGACAGCAGCGGCGGAAAGTCCGATAGAAAACAACAGCAGCAGGCAGCACTGTTTTAGCCAGTGCGGCTGTTTCTTTTGGCAATGCTCGTTAGAACGCATTTTCATGGCAAACAATTGATTTGGTTAATCCGGTCAGTTTCAAATTGATGCAACCGCCTGGAAAACAAATGTCGAAGGGGGAAACAGATCGGGCAGGGGGGTAGGCGTGAAAAAAGGAGGGGGAAATCATTATTTGGTGAATTGGCCGGCGTCTTCAGCGGCCGGTACTGATGGAAGGCATAGACCCTGGCGCGTTGCTCACCGGAGACACATTTGAGGTCAATTGAATTTCCCCCCCAAAAATTCTGCAAAACCCCCTGTTTGGGCGGGTGAATAATGATAAATTGATGGCCGGAGAACGATTGACATGCTGCAGCAACTTCGAACACAAGGGATTCTATATATCGTAGCCACTTTGCTTATCGCATTAAAAGGACAGGCAGAGGAGAAAACGCCGGTGGGTTACCTTGGAATTGAGCAAGGATTGAGCAACAATGCCGTCCGATGCATCTTTAAAGACCATTCCGGTTTTATGTGGTTTGGTACCTACGACGGACTGAACCGGTACGATGGCAATTCCTTCAAAACCTTCAGGAATATCTTCCGGGACACCAATTCGCTGGTGAACAACTGGGTAACGGCGATCGCAGAAGACCGGCAGTTCAATGTATGGGTCGGTACGCGGCAGGGCATCAGTCTCTATCATCCTTTATCCGCCGGGTTAAAGCCCGTTCAATACATTTCTTACGATAACGGCCTTACCCGGGTGCTCAGGGACCAGATCATGGTGATTTCCAGGGATCCCGCCGGTAATATGCTGGTCGGCGCCGAAAAAATGGGGCTGCTCGTTTGCCGGAATGGTGAAACGGTATTGCGGCAGTTGCCCCTGCGAACCGGTGATATTACCACCACTGCCTATACAGTGGAAGCCATCAAAACGGACCGGCAATCGCATACCTGGCTTTTTATCGATGGGCGGGGGATCTGCCAGTTCAACGCCTCCCGGAATGAAATTCACCTGGTCAACGCTGATCTGAAAGATGCGACCTGCATGGAAACCGACGACCAGGACAATCTCTGGATCGGCACTGCCAATGGTTTGTATTATTATGATACCCGTTCCAACCAGCTGACCCGGTACAGTCGGCAACAACCCGATGGATTTTCGGAATACAAGATTGCCAACCTTCTTTTTGACAGCGAAAAGAAACTCTGGATCGCCACCGATGGCGGGGGTATAGCCATCCTGGACGTAGCCTCCCAAAATATCAGTTACCTGCTGCCGGGGAAAAATAAATACTCCCTCACCAGCGAGGCGGTATATGCTATTTATGAAGACCAGGAGAAACGGAAATGGATTGGCACCTTAAGAGGCGGCATCAATATCATTGATCCCGGCAAAAGCCGGTTCCGGTCGGTTACCTATGATCCCCTGAATCCCGGCGGACTGATCGATAATTTTATTCTTTCTTTCTGCGAAGCACCGGATGGCAAGCTCTGGATCGGGACGGATGGTTCCGGCATCAGTGTTTGGGACAGGAATACCGGGCAGTTCGCCAACTATAGCCGGAAGCCAGGCACTGCGGGTTCTCTTACCAGCAATTTTATTACGAATATCCGGCGGGACTACCGGGACCAGGTCTGGATCGCAACCTATGGCGGCGGTGTGAACCGGTTCGATAAAGCGACGAATTCGTTTGAGCATTATCCACTGATCAACCAGGCGAACAACCACCAGGACCGGAATGCCTGGCTGTTGTATGAAGACAGGGAGAAGGATCTCTGGGCCACCTGTATCGGCGGGAAGACCTACCTGCTCAACCGGGCCACCGGAAAATTTGAAGCCTTTGACCAGGGGTTGACGGATCTGACGGCGATCGCGGAGGATAGTTCCGGCAACCTGTGGGCCGGTGATTTCACGCGGCTTTATCGTATCGATAAAAAGAAAAGGCATCATACCACCTATACGATCGGCGTACCGGTACGCGCCATCTATGAAGACAGCAAGGGAAATTTCTGGCTGGGAACGGAAGGCGGCGGCCTGGTGTTGTTTGACCGGAAAACCGGCCGGCTGACGCATTATACCAATACCAGCGGACTGAGCAATAACGCGGCCCTGAACATCCTGGAGGACGGGAATGGGAATCTCTGGATCAGCACGTTCGATGGTATTTCGCGGTTCAATATTACCTCCAGGACGTTTAGAAACTACTACCAGAATGATGGTCTCCAGAGTAATCAGTTCAATTATAATGCAGCAATCCGGTTGCGTTCCGGCGAGTTGTTGTTTGGCGGCATCAAAGGCTTTGACCTGTTTTACCCGTCTGCGATCAACGATATTGAAAACAAGCCTTCTGTTATACTGACTGATTTGCGGATCAACAACAGGTCAGTGCAAAAGGACAGCCGGTTCATCAGAAAATATTCGCCCGATGCGATCCGTGCCATTGAAGTGCCCTTTGATGAAGCGAATATTTCCCTTGATTTTACGGCGCCGGAGTACTCCACGGCAGACAAGCTGTCTTATGCATATTACCTGGAAGGATGGGACAAGACCTGGACTTATGCGGGTAAGGTTCGCGCTGCGAATTATTCTTCGCTCACGGAAGGCAACTATACCTTTTGGATAAAAGTGCAGGATGCTAACGGAAACTGGACGACACAGGCGTCAGGGTTAAGCATCACGGTGCTGCCACCATTTTACAGGACCTGGTGGGCATACCTGTTTTATTTTTTGGTGGCCGTCGGCCTGGTGTACCTGTATGTGCGGTACAACGACAAACAAAACAAGCTCCGGTATGACCTTCAGCTTACCCTGCTGAATTCACAAAAGGAGCGGGAACTGGCTGAAAAAAAACATGCTTTCTTTACCAATATCTCGCATGAATTCAGAACGCCGCTGACTTTAATAATTAACCCGATCAAAGGATTGCTGCAGGATAACGACAGTGCGGAGCAGCAAAGGGATCTCAATATTATCCACCGGAATGCCCGCAGGTTGCTGAGCCTGGTAGACCAGTTGCTGATATTCAGGCGGGCAGAAACAGAGGCGGACAACCTGAAATTTGTGCCGCTTGAATTCCGCCATTTTTGCCATGATGTGTTCCTGAGTTTTGCGCAGCTGGCGGAAACGAAGGGCATAACTTACCATTTTGAATCCGATGATCAGGAGATTACTGTTTTTGCCGACCGGCAAAAAATGGAGATCACGTTGTATAACCTGATCTCGAATGCCATCAATCATACGCCGGCAGGCGGCACCATTACCGTGCGCGTTATGGAAAGCGCAAATGAAGTAGAGGTATCTGTTGCAGATAATGGTTACGGTATTCCCGAGGCGGCCGCTCCGCATCTTTTCGAGAAGTTTTACCAGGCGCCTTCAGATCAACTGCCGGCCAAAAAGGGGTTTGGCATCGGCCTCTACCTTGCCCGGCAATTTGTGGAAGCACATGGTGGACAGATCTCGTTTGACAGTACTCCCGGGCAGGGCACTACGTTTTTTGTGAAGCTGAAGAAGGGGCCGGAGCATCTGAACAACCCGGTGATTACTGAGCAGGAATCCTTTGCGCCTGCGATCCTCGACGAACTGATCGCCGATACCGGTGACAAGGAAATCGCCTTGTCGCGGGAGTTGGAGCTGGAGGACGTAACCAGTGAGCGGAAATCAATCCTGCTGGTGGATGACGATATCGCGATCGTGGAATACCTCAGTTCGGTGTTAAAAGATAAGTACCAGGTACTGCAGGCTGCTGATGGTATCGAGGGCTTGTTTGTGGCGCGGAAAAAATTTCCTGACCTGATCATCAGTGATTACAAGATGACGCGGCTGGATGGAATTGAGTTGTGTAAGGCAGCAAAGGCTGATCCTGCCCTGAAGCATATTCCGGTATTCCTGATTACGGGCAGCACAGAGCAGGAACTTGAATTGAAATGTGTGGAAGGAGGTGCCGATGCTTATATTACAAAACCTTTTGACAGTAGTGTGTTGCTGGCCAAAATTGACAATACGTTCAAAAACCGTAATGAACTCCAGGAGTATTTCTTTAACGAAGTAACCCTCAAAAAGAATACGCACAAGATCTCCCAGGAATATAAGGACTTTATCGACAATTGTATAGCGGTGGTGGAAAGGCACCTGGGGGATGAGGATTTCAACATTAAGAAGCTGGCCAAGGAAATGGGCATGGGCCATTCGAGCATTTACAAACGGATCAAGCTGATTTCAGGACAATCTTTATCCGGTTTTATACGACACATACGGTTGAGAAAAGCAGCGGAGCTGATGATAAAAAATGGATTGAATGTGAACCAGGCGGCGTTTCAGATCGGCATGAATGATATCAAGCATTTCCGTTCGCAGTTCAGCAAGTTGTTTGGCATGAATCCTTCTGAGTTTATCAAACGGTATCGTGGTCCCTTTAATGAAACCTGGCAGGTTTCTGCGGGAGCGAAAAAGGAAAACAGCTAGACTTCATGTCATGCCAGGTTCAGCGTGCTGTTCATTTCTTCCCAGATCAGTTCCACATCGGCGGCTGTCGTCTGCCAGTTGACAAAAGCAGCCCGCATCCCGGATCTCCCCTGGTAAACCGTCGGCGTCATGAACACCTTTCCTCCGCTTGTCAGCCGGTTCAGAAATTGATGTACTGCTTCTGGTGTAGTAGCATTCTTTAAGGTGAAGCAAACCGTATTCAGACGTACTGGCGCCAATAGTTGGAACTGCGTGCTGGTTTCAATTTTTTCGCCCAGCAATTTTGCCATTTGAATGCTGCTTTCCACGATACTGCGATATCCTTCTTTGCCATAGGCTTTCAGGGTAAACCAGGCGGGCAGTGCGCGTTGGCGCCTTGAGTTTTCCGGGACAAAATTCATGTAGGAAAAGTTGGCCAGCGGATCGCCCAGGTAAGGCGCATTGGAATTTTGGAAACCTTCTACCTGCAGCAGGCGGTGTTCTTCTTTCACCAGGAAGACAGCGCTGTCGTACGGTACGTTCAGCCATTTGTGGTTGTCAACCGTGATGCTGTCGGCTGCTTCCCAGCCTTCCAGCAGGTGCTGGTATGTGGGTGAGCAGGCGGCAAAGGCACCGAAGGCGGCATCGATGTGCCACCAGAAAGGAAACCTGGTTTTTAGTTGTGCAATTGCTTTATTGTCATCAAAGTCCACCGTGTTGACCGTGCCGCCACTGCTGATCACGATGCCCGGTTCGCCTTTCAGGGCTTCCAGCTTTTGCGCGAGATCATTGATGTCCATTGCCTCGCGAGCGCCGGGCAGCGTTTGGACCTTGACGAGGTTGTTGCTGCCGAGCCCCAGCATGGCCAGTGATTTGATGGCAGAGGAATGTGGCGTTGCCGAAAGCACCGGCAGCGGGCCGGATAAGCCATCCCGGGCAATGTCTATGTTTTTCTGGCGCCCTACCCATTGCCGGGCTACCGCCAGGCAGGTGAAGTTGGACATGGTGGCACCAGTAACGAAGCCGCCGAAGAAGGATTTGGGTAGATTGAACAACTCCAGCAACAGGTTGATGGTTTCCAGTTCAATCCGTGCGGATACATCGCCGTTGCCATTTATTGCCTGGGTGTTCTGGTCGTAGATGGCAGTGAGCCAGTCGCCCATCACGGCCGCTGGTGTGGCGCCCCCGGTAACAAAACCCAGGTAACGCGGACCTGCGGAAGCCACCATCAGTTTTTCAAAACGCTCATTGAACAGTTGCAGCGCTGCCGCCGCACCAATGCCGGTTTCGTTCAATGCTTCGGTTTGCGTGTTAGATTCCGGTGCAGTGGTGGGGCGAATTTCAAGTGACTGGATGGTTTCTGTGCCCTGGCGTTGAACAGCGCTCAGTAAATTATCCAGGTCGGCCAGGTCAGCTTTCAGTTGTTCATTCATGATGTTGATGCTAATGACATTTAGTACTCCACTAATAAAACTTATTTCGCCTTTTTGTTTCAACAATCCCTAAAATCTATTTGGCGGGCGGTATCTTATTTTCAGAAAAACGTAATTCATAAAACTCAGTGAAATGAGCCACCAGACTGCATCTCATAGTCGTATGTGTAATAATCGTTTACAATGGCGTTTTATAGAACGGAAACTATATGAATGTTGTAGTCCTTTATTTAAGTTGAAAACAAACTCTCCATCATCACCTCTGATTGTATACGTCCTGTGTAGTAATCGTTTTTTCTTGTGCCGTAGGTGGTGATGAGCGTGGGAAATATTGTTTTACGGGTTCTGGTCTGTTCCTTAAATATTCTCACTTTATGATCCAGTTCAGAAGCATATTTTTTATCGATCACAAATTCGCCATTCACGAATTTGATCTCGCAAAGATTAATGCAATTGTCCTTCCTGTCAATCAACAGGTCAATCTGTGCTCCCTGGCGGTCATCTGTGCCGGCAGACCGCCAGAGCGACACTTCAGTATATACTCCCTCAATACCTAATGCGCGTTTAAGCGCCCTGATATGCTTCATGCAGATACTTTCGAAAGCGTAACCGCTCCAGGTCCTCCAGGTTGAGCCCTCACTGATCCTTTGCCAGGTATGCGCATCAAATTCTTTTGACGGCTCAATGAACTTCACAAAGAAGAGGGAATATTCATCTGTGAGCTTATAGACACTATCCTTTGCTTTTCTGTCGAAAGGCAAATACGGACTGATGAATCCGGACTCGGAGAGCTCTTCCAGTACCTGTGTAATCCCCCCGCCGGAAGAGAAGCCGGCTGCATCGATGATTTCATTCCGGGTAAGTCCCTTTGCCTTCCTCGCCAGCGCGCGGATCACTACCGTGTGATGCTGTGCATGATCAAACAATGACCTGAACAGGTTGGGGAATTCACCCCGAAGAAAACCATCCTTGGAAAAACAGATCCGGTTGATTGCCTGCGCGGAACTCTCCCCGTTTTTTACTTCTCTTAAATATTGCGGAACCCCGCCCATGGCCATATAGATTTCTATAACCTGGTAATGATCGAGGCGTACACTCCTATGCTGGAGAAACTCCGCTGTTTCCGCCACGGTAAAAGGCAGCAGCCGCATCCTTTTGGTCACCCGGTTGTGCAGTCCGCCGCGATCATGGAGCACATGCTGAATCATCCAGGACGCGGATGATCCGCATATTACAACCACAAGATTAGCTTGCCCTGATGCCCAGGTATTCCAGAAATAGCCGAATGCCTGCAGAAAGCCGGATCGTGGCGTCTGGATCCATGGAAACTCGTCAAGGAAGATGACCTGCTTTTTTTTCTTTAGCAAAGGTTCAAGAACATCCTGTAGTAAATTGAACGCTTCTGACCAGGTGGTAATCTTTCCAACACCTATACCAGTCAACGCCTGGATCGCCCGCCCAAAATTCGCCAGCTGAGCCGCCAGTTTTGCATGGTGTATGCCGGTAAATTCAAAAGCCAGGTGTTCAGCATAAGCGTTTCGGATCAGAAAGGTTTTGCCGACTCGCCTCCTGCCATATACAGCCAGCAATTCAGCTTCTGCAGAGGTCAGCAACTCAGCGAGCAGCTGCTTTTCAGGTTGTCGTCCAATGATGGTATCCATCGCTATATTTCGCCAAATGTACCCTCAAAGGTACAGTTTTGGCGGGATATAAAATCTATAAGCTGCCAAAACTATGTCCGAAGGTGTGGTTTTGGCGGGATATAATAACTATTTCTGCGTTTGACGTAGTTTTCCGATTTACAGAAGTGATGATCAAAGCTGCCTACAGAAGCGCGGTTTGCGCTTATTTTTTGATGTTCCTGTTGCCAGTAGTCATATCAATGGCGGCCTGCAAGGAGGAGAAAAAGGAAAAGCGGGCGCCGCGAAAGCAGGTCGATTATATCAAAAAGATTGAAGGACCGAGTGACAGTATTCCCGCATCCATTGCCCAGCGGGGTGAGGTATTGGTTGCTTATGCAGACTGCTATGAGTGTCATAAGAAAACTGCCCGGTTTATCGGACCGGCTTTTGAAGATATTGCGAAGCGGTACCCGGTGAATGATGGTTATATCAAACTGCTTGGACTTAGAATCATCAATGGCGGAAGTGGCGCCTGGGGTAATGTTGTGATGCGGCCGCATCCTAATCTGACACAGGAGGATGCTGAGACCATGGCAAAGTTTATTTTATCGCTTAAGAAGGAGTGAGCTAACGCCAGTCACAGGTTTGTTAATTCAACAGTGATTCAGCTAAATTTCCTGTACTTTGAAACATGTCTTCCGGCAAGATTATTTCTGTCCTTCTCCTATTGTTTTTCTCCCTGCAAAGCAGGTCCCAGTATCGCCTGCATGGCAGGATCATGGATTCAAAAACGGATGTACCGCTGCAGGGTGCCAGTGTCATCAATCTCTCTAAAAACAGCATCAACCGCGCCAACGCCAACGGCGAATACAGTATCCCGGCTGATCCCGGCGACTATGTCCTATTCTCTTTTGCGAATTATCAGAATGATACGATCCGGGTCGCCGATCATTTTTTTGACACGGATCTCGATATCGGGTTGAAAATTTTATACCGCAGCCTCGATTCCGTTGTCGTTAAAGCCCGGACCTATGCACAGGATTCACTGGAGCGGCGCGAAGCCAATGCACAGTTTTACAATTCCTATCGTCCGGGCATCACGGGTGGCAATCGACCAACCGACGGCTTTGGCATAAGTTTCAGTCCCGTCAGTTATTTTTCTTCTTCCGCAAAGGAAAAACGGAACCATAAAAAGCAATTACAAAGGGAAGAGGAGAATGCTTATATCGACTCCCGGTATACCAAAGCGTTGATCCATCAGCTGACGGGGCTGAAAGATCCCGCCTTGTGGGAGTTCTGGTTTCAGTTCAGGCCAAATTATGAGTGGTTGAGAAAAACCAGTAAGGAAGCGCTGGAAGAATATATCCGCAGTTCATTCTCGAAATTCAAATACACGCCGGATTCGACGCGCCGGAAAAAATAAGGCTGGAAATAAAAAAGCAGCTACAACTTTTCGTTATAACTGCTTCTTTTCTGTGGTGTGGGCCGGAATCGAACCGGCGACACAAGGATTTTCAGTCCTTTGCTCTACCAACTGAGCTACCGCACCATTTCCCTAAGCGGGACGCAAAAATAGGGGATTTGCGTAAATAGTTCAAAACTTTTTACATCCCGTACTGCGCGAGGAACTTAATCCGCATGATCTTCAGCTGCTCCCAGGTGAAATTGCTATCGGCCAATTCTTCCTGTGCCACCTGCAGGCTGCTGGTCTCGCAGCCTTTAAAGTAGTCAAGAATTTCTTCCTGCTCGTATTCGTCCAGCATTTCATCGATGGCATAATCGAGGTTCAGCTTCGTGCCGGAAGCGGCGATGGTTTCCATTTCTTCCAGCAGCGAATCGAGGCGCAATTCCTTGTTGCGGGCAATGGTTTCGAGGGCGATACGCTTATCGGTTTGTTGAATGATGTACACTTTCAGGCCGCTCTTGTTCACCACGCTCTTCATCACGAACTCATCCGGCTTCTGGATATCATTCTCTTCCACATACTTCGCAATCATTTCCACGAAGGGCTTCCCATACCGGATCGCCTTGCCCTTGCTCACGCCCTGGCATTTGTCCAGCTCCGCCACCGTGGTAGGGTAGAGGGTCGCCATATCCTGCAGGGAGGTTTCCAGGAAGATCACGAAAGGCGGCAATGACTTCCGCTTCGCTTCCTTCTGACGCAACTCCTTCAGCATTTCAAAGAGTTTTTCGTCAACGGCGGTAACTGCACCACCTTCGCCGTCTCCGCCATCCTCATCGTCTTCATTCGCGTCTTCAAACAGGTTGTTGAGTACGATCTTGAAGCTTTTCGGTTTTTTGAGGAATGATTCGCCGGCCTTCGTCATTTTCAACAGGCCATATTCTTCGATGTCCTTGCTCAGCAACCCGGCCAGCAATAACTGGCGGGTAAGCGATTGCCAGTAATGGGCGGGTTCTTCCTTGCCTGCGCCAAACAGCTCAATGGCGTTATGGCGGTACATCTGGTTCTGTGGCGTCAGGTGGCCGGTGATCACATTCACCACGTAATCCGTAGCAAAACGCTCATCCAGCACTTTCACCAGCTTGAGCAGCTTCACGGCATTTTCTTTTGCTTCCACCTGCTCTTTCGGATGACGGCAGTTGTCGCAATGCCCGCAATTGTCCTGCTTCCATTCTTCACCAAAATAACTCAGCAGGATCTTTCTCCGGCATACGCCGCTCTCCGCATACGCCACGGTCTCATTGATCAACTGTGCACCCACTTCACGTTCGCTAAGCGGCTTGTCCCGCATCAGGTGTTCGAGTTTGGCTACGTCTTTATGCGAATAGTACAGGATACAGGTGCCTTCGAGGCCATCGCGGCCGGCACGGCCTGTTTCCTGGTAATAATTCTCGATGCTCTTGGGAATATTGTAATGGATCACGAACCGTACATCGGGCTTGTCGATGCCCATACCGAATGCGATGGTGGCGACGATCACCTGCGTGTCTTCATGTAAAAATTTATCCTGCCGCTCGGCCCGCAGCTTGCTGTCGAGCCCCGCGTGATACGCCACGGCCTTGATGCCATTGGCCACCAGCAGCTGCGCCAGTTCTTCGGTGGTTTTGCGGTTGAGGGTATAGATGATGCCGCTCTTGCCCTTGTTCTGCACGATGAACTTCACCATGTTGCGGATGGTTTGTTCCTTGTTGATCTTGGGCTGGATCTCGTAATAAAGATTATCGCGGTTGAAAGACGAAATGAAGATTTCCGGGTCGCGGAGGGAGAGGTTCTTTACAATATCGCTCTGCACTTTTGGTGTTGCGGTGGCGGTGAGGGCGATCACGGGGATCTTGTCGTTGATCTGCTCCATCATCTCGCGAAGGCGGCGGTACTCGGGACGAAAATCATGGCCCCATTCCGAGATACAGTGCGCTTCATCCACGGCAAAGAAAGAGATGTTGAGGTCGCTGAAAAAAGCGAGGTTCTCCTGCTTGGTGAGTGTTTCCGGGGCGACATACAACATTTTCGTGCGGCCTGCCAACAGGTCGTCGTGCACTTCGCGGATCTCTTTTTTGTTCAGGGTGCTATTGAGAAAATGCGCTACATCATCCTTGCTGCTGTAGCCGCGCACCAGGTCCACCTGGTTTTTCATCAGCGCGATCAGCGGCGATACGATGATGGCGACGCCGGGCAGCATCAGTGCCGGTAACTGGTAACACAAACTCTTGCCACCGCCGGTCGGCATGATCACAAAGGTGTCCTTGCCCGACATCAAGGTTTTGATAATATCTTCCTGCTGCCCCTTGAATTGGGAGAATCCAAAGTTTTCCAACAGGGCTTCCTGTAGGTTGCTGGTGGGAACTGAAGTTTTTTTGGCAGACGTCTTGGCTGCGCTGGTTTTCCGGGATTTTGTAGATGTTGCCATGCTCAATAGTTTTCAAACGCACATAGAAGCACTCGCTCATAAGTTACCGAAAAAGCCTCAAATCCGCGTGAACACAACTGACCATTCCGGCTTTTCCGGAGGACCGCGAAATTACTTAAAAACAGAGGCTTATCCCACCCAAAAATGTTAATATGGCTTTTCGCGTTTACTTTTGCACCGATTAATGATGACCAGTGAACAAATATTGGCGGTTGCCCGGCGCTCGATTGAGCTGGAAGCCGCTTCCGTGAGCGGGCTGCTCAGCTACCTGGATGAGTCCTTTGCCCTGGCGGTCAACGCGGTATCTCAAAGCAAGGGTCGCCTGGTGGTGAGCGGAATCGGCAAAAGCGCTATCGTGGCGCAGAAGATCGTCGCCACCCTGAATTCTACGGGTACGCCTTCCCTTTATATGCACGCGGCAGATGCCATCCATGGCGACCTGGGCATGATCCAGGAGGCCGATGTGGTGCTGGTGATCAGCAAAAGCGGGGAGAGTCCAGAGATCAAGGTGCTCGTTCCCCTGATTAAAAGATTCGGCAATACGATCATCGGGATGGTGGGCAATGATCAGTCCTTTCTCGCGAAACAAGCTGATTTCGTGATGAACACCACGGTCGAAAAAGAGGCTTGTCCCAATAACCTGGCGCCCACCAGCAGCACTACGGCCCAGATGGTGATGGGTGACGCATTGGCGATTGCCTTAATGGAACTGAGCGGTTTCGACGGGCGGGATTTCGCAAAATTTCATCCCGGCGGCAACCTGGGCAAGCGCCTGTACATGCGGGTGAGGGACCTCTACGTGAACAATGAGAAGCCGGCCATTCTGCCGGGGGCAACATTAAAAGAAGTAATCATTTCCATCAGCGGCAGCCGGCTGGGTATTACCGCCGTGGTGGATGAACATAACGGACTGCAGGGCGTTATCACTGACGGCGATCTGCGCCGGATGCTGGAGAAAGACCTGCCTATAACGGGGATCCAGGCCAGCGAGATCATGACGCCGCAGCCCAAATGCATCGGTCCGGAGGAACTGGCTGTTGATGCGCTCGAAACATTAAAAAGACATGATATCACCCAGCTCGTGGTAACGGATGCGGAAAACCATTACCTCGGTGTGCTACATTTGCATGATTTAATTAAAGAAGGTCTTATCTGATGAACCAACACCATTATGTGGCCATTATGGCTGGCGGAATAGGAAGCCGCTTCTGGCCCATGAGCCGTACCCGATATCCGAAACAGTTCCTGGACATTCTTCATACCGGGAAAACTTTGATCCAGTGGACCTATGACCGGTATGCTGATTTTATTCCGAAGGAGAACATTTTTGTGATCACCTCTGATGAATATGCCGGGATCGTACAGGAGCAGCTGCCCGACCTTCCCGTGGAGAACATTCTCGGCGAGCCTTCCCGGAAAAATACAGCTCCCTGTATCGCTTATATTTCATTCAAATTAATGCAGAAGGATCCGAAGGCCAGCCTGATCGTGGCACCGTCGGACCACCTGATCCTCGACAATATTGCTTTCAAGAAAGTGTGTCTCGAAGCACTCAGCTTCGTGAACAAGCACAATGCCTTTATTACCCTCGGCATCAAGCCGACGCATCCCAATACGGGTTACGGGTACATCCAGTTCGAGCAGCATGCTGTTACGGACAATGTGTACAAGGTGAAGACCTTTACCGAAAAGCCCAACCTGGAACTCGCGCAGACCTTTGTGAACAGCGGTGATTTCCTTTGGAATGCCGGTATTTTCGTGTGGCAGGTCAAGAATATCCTGACTGCTTTTGAACAGTACCTGCCGGAAATGTTCGAGGTGTTCTCTGCGGAAACCGACAAGTTCAACGGACCGGAGGAAAAGGCGGCGCTCGAAGCCATTTACCCGCAGTGCGTAAATATTTCGATCGATTTCGGCATCATGGAAAAGGCACATAATGTATATGTGATCCCTTCTTCCTTTGGCTGGAGTGACCTTGGTACCTGGAACAGCGCATTTGAGAATTTTAAGAAAGATTCACTCAGCAACGCTATCGCCGGCAACAATGTCATGCTGGTAGAAGCCAATCGCTGTATGGTGCATGTGCCGGATGAAAAGCTGGTGCTGGTCCAGGGATTAACTGATTACATCGTTGTGGATACGGATGATGTGTTGCTGATCTGCCATAAGGACAAGGAGCAGAATATTAAGGAATACGTGGCGGAGGTGAAGCGAAAGAAAGGGGATCGGTATCTGTAACAGTTACCGTTCATCATTTTTTTTAGCCTGCCTTCACGGTTTTTAATGAGGGGCATTTCATTTTTACCAGTAACATTGTAATAAGGCCTCACAGGGGCCTGCCACACTAACTGTTTACGGAGATTGCTGCTGCTGCTTTTGGTACCTTAAACACCAACAACAACACCATGACCCGTTACAACTATGCTTCCGGAGCACCCTGGGAAAACATCGTCGGTTACAGCCGTGCCGTGAAGGTGGGCAATACCATCGAAGTAACCGGGACCGTCGCCCTCAACGAAAAGAACGAGATCGTTGGCAAGGGTGATGCCTACGAACAAACCAGGTTCATCATTGAAAAAATCGGAAAAGTATTGGAAACGGCAGGAGCCGGACTGAAAGATGTTGTCCGCACCCGGCTGTTTGTAACGGATATCAGCCGCTGGGAAGAATATGGAAAAGCCCACGGGGAATTCTTTAAGGATATCAGGCCCTGCACTACCATGGTGGAGGTCAGCAAACTGATCTCTCCTGAATACCTTATTGAAATTGAAGCCACTGCTATTCTCATCATGTAATCATATCAACCCCAATGCAAAAGCAGGTAACGTATTTTGAGAACCTTGTAGATTCGTTTAAGAACACATCTGACCTTGAGCCGCAGTCTCCCCACTTTGATCTGCTGAAATTCGAGGACATCCCCAACCGGTTGCAGGAAGCCTCGGGCAGTCCCTTCCGGCTGAATGCGTTTGTAGTCGGACTGGTCACCGGTGGTGACTTTGATCTCACCATTTCCAATGTGGCCTACCCCATGCAGGAGAATTGCCTGTATTTTACTTCGCCCTGGCATATCCGCCAGTACGCGCATGTGCACAACTGGCAAGGGTATTTGCTTTTCTTTACACCGGATTTCATTTTCCAGTACCCACAGGGGGAATATATTTTCCGGGAATTCCGCTTCTTCCATACGGAGAACGGCATCATGTTCCGCACCAATGGAGATCAACGGGCACAGCTTCACACATCCCTCGACAACATGTACCGCCTGTTGCGCAGCGATCATCCCGAAAAGATGAAGATGCTGTTCCACTACCTGAACATCTTCCTGTATGAATGCAAGACCATGTTCGCGTCTGAAGTTGTTCCCGCTGCAACCACAAAAGACACCACGCTGAACAATTTCCTGCATTCGCTCAACAACTACTTTATCGAGCTGAACAAGGGAAATATGGACAAGGCCCTCACCTTAAAATATGTGGCCAACGAGATGCACCTGCACCCCACCTACCTCAGCAACCTGCTGAAACAACAGACAGGTAAAACTGCTGCGCAGCTGGTTCGGGAAAGGTTGATCCTCGAGGCACAATCCCTGCTGAAGAATACCGATATGACGGTTGCTGAAGTCGCCTATTACCTTCATTTCAAGGACAATTCCAATTTCGCGAAATTCTTCCGGCACCAGGTTGGGCAAAGTCCCTCAGATTACCGGGAGCAGGCCAAAAGGCCCCAGGGCTCGTAATTGCCGGGGCTGATAATATTATTACCTGATGTTGAGCATCCCCTCCAAATTACCGCAGGTGGGCACCACGGTATTCACCACCATGAGTGCCCTTGCTTCGCAATACCATGCCATTAACCTGGGTCAGGGTTTTCCCGACTTCCCGATGAATGGAAAACTGGTTGAACTGGTAACCGATGCGATGCGGCATAACTATAACCAGTATGCGCCGATGCCGGGATGGATGCCGCTGCGGGAAGTATTGTGTGAAAAATTTGAGTCGCTGTACGGGGCAACGATCCATCCTGACAGTGAGATCACGATCACGCCGGGCGGCACCTATGCCCTCTATACAGCACTGACCACCATCCTGGAACCCGGCGATGAAGTGATCGTGCTGGAACCTGCTTACGACAGTTATGTACCGAATATCATCGTGAATGGTGGCGTGCCGGTACTGGTGTCGCTCAACGATGACTTCTCCATTCCCTGGGATCGTGTGGGCGCCGCCGTTAGTGACCGTACGAAGGCGATTATGATCAACTCGCCCAACAACCCCACAGGATCCATTCTTTCCGCTGATGATATTGAAGCGTTGCGGCAACTGATCCGCAGGCAGCCAATGTTCATCGTGAGTGATGAAGTGTACGAGCACCTGGTTTTTGACGGCAAAGCACATCACTCCCTCCTGCGTTATCCGGACCTGATGGAAAATGCTTTCGTCTGTTTTTCATTTGGCAAGGTCTATCATTGCACCGGCTGGAAACTGGGTTACTGTGTGGCGCCCAAAGCCCTGACCGCAGCCTTCCGGAAAATCCACCAGTACAATTGCTTCAGTTGCCATACCCCCAGCCAGGTGGCGCTGGCGGGATTTCTGAAGGATAAGGACCAGTACCTATCGCTCGGCGCCTTTTTCCAGGAGAAGCGGGATTTCTTTTTCAAAGGCATGGAAGCAACCCGTTTTGTCCTGAAGCCATCTTTCGGCAGCTATTTTGCCTGCGCTACCTATAACCGTATCACCGACCTGCCCGATGCCCAATTTGCAGGCGTGTTGGTGAAGGATCATGGTGTGGCGACAATTCCCGTTTCTGCGTTTTACCAGGACCCGTCAGGGCACCACCTGCTGCGGTTCTGCTTCGGAAAAAAGCAGGAAACCCTCGAAAAAGCGATAGAAAAGCTGACCCGGCTCTGAATCTGGCCGAATCTGGCATAAATACTGCAAATGTTTATTTTAATCCCTTTATAATAGCCGGGCAACCACCGGCTTGGAGGGATGGCTTATTTTTACCGGTGAACAATTTTTGAGTATGTCAGAGATCAGCATTTTACTGGTTGAGGATGAAAAAAAGATTGCTGAAACGCTGAAAAAAGGCCTTGAAGAACAGCAATACAAAGTGACCCTGGCGCTGGACGGCGACCAGGGCAGGAAGCTGTTTGACCATGAGGATTTCGACCTCGTTATTGCTGACATTAATCTTCCCGGCATCAATGGTTACGAGTTGCTGCGGCATATCCGTACTGTTAATCAGCAGGTTCCCGTGCTGATGGCTACGGCCATGGGTACCACGGAGGATAAAATTGAAGGATTCAATTCCGGCGCCGATGATTATATTGTAAAGCCATTTGACTTTGCCGAACTGGTGGTCAGGATCAAGGCCCTGCTCAAGCGGTCCCTCAATCAACCCGTTGTCGGAAAGAACATCCGGGTGAGCGACCTGATCATGAACCTCGACAGCAAGGAAGTTTCCCGGGCCGGTAACCCCATCCAGCTTACAGCCAAGGAATTCCAGTTGCTCGAATACATGGTCAAAAACAAGAACCGGGTTGTGTCACGCGCGGATATCGCCCTGAATGTATGGGATATCGATTTTGACACAGGCACCAATGTGATCGATGTTTATGTGAATTTTCTGAGAAAGAAAATTGATCGTAACCACGAACATAAACTGATCCACACACAGGTGGGCATGGGCTATGTGCTGAAAGAAATAAGCTGACGTGACCATCCGCGTAAAAATAACCCTGCTGTTCACCCTGCTGGTGACAGTACTCCTTGTACTGATCTCTTTTTCTGTTTACTATTTCTCCGCCAGGCATCGCGCTAATAATTTCCGGCAAAGGTTGTATGGCCGCAGCCATAATGTGGCGCAGTTGTACCAGTTGCTGGGTGATTCCAGCGTTTCCCTGCTCACCAAGATCGACCGGAGCAATGCGCAGTTCTATGCTTCCAAATCTGTTCACATTTACTCCACGACAGGGAAGCCCTTTTATATTTTCAATACCCTACCGTCGGATGATTTTCACATCACTGCGGAAGAACTGGAAAGTATCCGGCAGCATAAGGAATGGCTTTTCCAGATCGGCGACCGCGATGCGTTTGGCCAGTTCGTGGAAGATGATAATCCGCCGTTCATCGTGGTGGTTGCTGCCAATGATGTGGATGGCAAGATCTGGTTGTCTGATTTGCGCAAGATACTTTCCGTCGCCTGCCTCGCCGGCTGCGGGTTGAGCATGCTTGCCGGTATTATTTTCAGCAGGCAACTGATCAAACCGATTTCGGCCATCATCGAGGAGGTGAACAATATCAGTACCCACAACCTTTCTCAACGGATCAAGGCCGGCTCCGGCCAGGACGAGCTTTCCCGGTTGTCAGAAACTTTTAATGACCTCCTCAACCGGATGCAGGAGTCCTTTGCTACCCAGCGGCGGTTTATTTCCAATGCTTCGCATGAACTGTCCACCCCGCTTACGTCTATCTCTTCACAACTGGAGGTGACGCTCCAGAAGCAACGGACGGATGAAGAATACCGGGACGTACTGCTGTCTGTACAGGAAGATGTTCAGCAGATGCGGCAGCTGACCAAGAGCCTGCTGGATATTGCCAAGACCGGGCACAAGGGCAGTATTGCGCTGGATGAGCTCCGCCTGGATGAGCTCCTGTTGAAGATCACGGCAGCCGTGACCAAGCTTTCGCCGGAATACCAGGTGCAGTTGCATGTGGATGAACTACCGGATGATGAAAAAGCCAGTCTTGTTTTTGGCAATGCCGACCTGTTGTACAGTGCCCTGAAGAATGTGATCGAGAATGGCTGCAAATATTCCCCCGATCATACCAGCCGTGTTTTTTTGCGGTTCTCTGCGGCACAGCTGATTGTGGATGTGAAAAACAACGGCAACCCGATCGACCGGAAAGATGTGGAACATATTTTCCAGCCCTTTTACCGTTCGGCTAAAACGCTGGACAAGAAAGGATTTGGCCTGGGTCTTGCCCTCGCGAGCAGGATCATTTCCATTCATAAGGGGACCATTAATCACGATAGTGGAAACCGGGAAACCGTGTTTCGCATCACCCTTCCTTCCGTCGGCAAGTTCTCCAGTTAGGCTTCTTTCCGGATTTTAATAGGGTTTTAATTTCATTTTCATCCCACCTTAATTGCAGGGGGTCATATTTACCATGGTTTTTGTATGTTGGTTTTTTGGGTATTACCCCTCCATTCCCGGGAGGGGTACTTTTTTGGTGGACGTCAGAAGATAAATCCGAGGACCATACAGATCACCACGATGAGTGGAGAAGCCACCCGGGTATAAGCAAGCAGGATAAATGTACCGGCAATCACCAGCGCATTGATCACACCATGCTGCGCCCACTCGGCCATTGAAATATCGCGCAGCATGTATACGGTGGATGCGACGAGAAAGCCGACCACTGTGGCGTTGATCCCTTCGAGTGCGCGGAATACGATCGCATATTTTTTCAGGTTGTTCCAGATGGGATAAAAGAAAAGCACAAGTAAGAGGCTTGGCAGAAAAATAGCGACTGAGCCAATCACGCAGCCGAGCACCTGCCAGCTGGTGCCGCGGTCATTCATCGCGACGCCACCCATAAAGGAGGCGATGGAAAATACTGGTCCAGGTATGGCCCGCACCACCCCTGCGCCGGCGTAAAATGCGTCGCGATCGATCTTTACTGCATTGGGATTCTGGCGAATGATCTTTTTCGATTCCGGTCGCACTACAAACTGTTCGTACATGAGTGCGACCAGTACCTGTCCGCCGCCGAACACGATGCTGCCGAAGCGATAGGTATTTTCAAAGAGGTTGATCGGCCGGCGATCAGGCCAGTTCTGCTTTCTCGCCTGTTCAGAAAGAAATCCCGCCAGCAGGAACAGGAACACGAACAGCCAGATATTTGCCCACTTGATCTTGCGGGGCTTTTCTGTTCCCTGTGGAATCCTGCGGTCGCTGAGGTTGGTGACGAATCCACCCATTACAATGAGCAGGGGTATCATCCACGGGATCTTGAAAAATGCGAAACACAATACACCGCTGGCGATCATGATCACGCGGGTAATGGTATTGTGGATAGCAAGGCGAAAGGCGATCATCGATGCATAGGCAAGGAAGCCGATCGTCATTGGTGCGATATACTTGAACACCTGGTGGTTGATGTTCCTGTCGTTATGATACTTCAGCAGGAAACTCAGGGCGCCCATGATGGTACACGCGGGCAGGATCCAAATCAGCAGGGTGAGTATGGCCAGCGTGATACCACCGCGTTTGTAGCCGATCAGTGTCAGTACCTGTGTGGATGAGGCGCCGGGCAACAGCTGGCAGAAGGCGTTGAATTCTACCAGTTCTTCCTGGGTAATGTCTTTCCGCTGGTGTACAAAAGTTTTCAGCATCATGCCAAAATGCCCCTGCGGACCACCGAAGGCGGTCAGGCTGTGTAAGAACACTGCTTTCAGAAAAGGAACATGCCGCAGTAATGCCATTGCAATAAAAGTATTAATTTATCCCTATCTGCCGCACAACACATCGTAAGGACATTGCCTGCATTTTTCCATCAGGGTTGTCTGATCGAAGGCAACGGATTCATCGAAGATCTCGCCGATCACTGCTGAAAGGCGCTCCATTACTTCCGCTTCATAATATGCGTGGTTCGAATGGCTGATGGTTTCGCGCTGGTTTTTTCCGGTCAAACGAAATCTCCAGTCAAATGTAACCGGCGATCCGGTCATGTTCCGGAGGTCGTAGAGGCCGGTCTCGATCGACACCGCTGCCGGCTTTTGCTGCTGCAGCACCCATGCATAGAGGATGGTCTGCAATGCTGCCTTGTTGCGTTTTTTATCGCGCGCGAACAAACTCTCCACAGAAGGGATTTCCTTGTCGTCTCTTCCCGTTTTGTAATCGATGATCCGGTAAATGCCATTGCGACGGTCGATGCGGTCGATATAACCACCGAGAAAAATCGGAATGGCTCTTTCTTCGAGTCTTACTGTATACGGTACGGCAACATTGGCTTCCATTTCTTCCATTATGAAAGGTGCATACACTTCATCTGCTTTCAGGATCGTGCGGGCATAACTCCGGATGATATCGCGCAACACCAGGGTGCTTCCGGAAAAACTGAAGGGCAATGCCGCTGAGCCGAGGATCTCCACACTGAAAGCAATGTCGAGCACCGATTCATCCAGCCATGCTTCCATCACTGCGATATCTGATTTCTCTACTGTGCGGTTGCCTTTTTGTTTTTCGAGTTTTTTATACAGCAGTTCCAGGCAGCTGTGCAGGATCTTGCCTACAAGCCGTGGATCCATTATATCAATGGCGGATTCCGGTTCTTTGATCCGTGAAACATACTGGTAGAAGAACCGAAGCCGGCAATCGAGATAGGTATTGATGGCTGATGGGGTGAGTTTATTGTTGGGATGGCTGAAGCGTTTCAGCAGACCCATGGTGCGCGCATCTTTGGGTATCGTGATTGAAGGCTTCCAGTAGGCGGTAACCGGAAGCGCATATTTTTTAACATGCACCGCGAGTCCGGATTCATAATGGAGCTGGGTGAGGAAGCGGCTCTTCTCGCCGGTGCTTTGTTCGGATACGATATTGTTCCAGGTGCAGGTGACCTGGCGCGCATGCTGCAGCAACCGGTAAAAAACGTACGCGAAGATGCTGTCCTGGTTTTCCAGCACACTCAGGTGAAAAGCCCTTCGGATACTGTCGGGCAGAAAAGTAGGTGCTGCGGCGCGCCTGGGAAAGATGCCTTCGTTCATCTGGAGGAGGTAGACATTTTCGAAATCCAGTCCGCGGCTCTCCAGCAAGCCCATGATCTGAATGCCCTCCAGCGGATCACCTTCCAGTGGCACCGTCATTCCTGATAACACGGACCGAATGGCGTCCACAACAAAAGGTATACTAAGGTGCGCTTCAAATTTTCCCACCAGGTCATCAAGCCTGTTGACCTGCTCCAATGCAGCGGTAGCGAGCTGGATCTCGAGTACTGTCTGCTCGCTGCCCTGGGGATTATTGAGCCACCAGGTGGTGAATTTTCTGATCAGCTGAAAGATCTGTTCCGGTTTATCCACCCTGGAAATCATTTCCACCAGCAGGTCATCTTTTTCTGCCATGATGATCTCCGCGGGTACCAGGATACTTTGCCCGTCAATGAACCGCTTTGCTGCTTCTCTTGCCGGTGCATAGGACAACAGCCAGGGGTGTTCGAGGAAGGCCAGCAACGGCTCGATATGCACCCTGCTGCCGCCGTACTGATGATAGGCGCGCTGCAGTTCAAGCAGGTTGCTGATGAGCGACCATACCAGTGAGCGTTGCAGGGGAAAGCCCATGGTGATGTTGACCGGCAGGGATTCCGGAAGTGACGACAGCAGCGGCATGAGCTGCTTTTCATCTGCCAGCAGGATGGCCGTCTGATCGGGGTTAACGCCACCGGTTTCCTGATGAAGCAGGTTGGCGATCACCTGTACCTGGGCGGCATCGCCCTCGAGGGGTATATAACTGACGTTTTTGTTTTTATTCCGGATGGCATTGCCTGTTTCGATCTCATTGCCGAAGAGCTTCAGGTTGCGCCGGAGAAATCTTCCTGCTTCCTGTAATTCGTCATCAATGTAATATTCGTCTGCATCGAAATAGAAGAGTGCTTTTCCGGATTCCTTCCATTTGCGGAAAAGGCTGATCTCCGCCTGGTTCAGCGCATTAAAGCCAATGAATGCAACCCTGGTGAAACGATTGTCGAAGTCCTTACGGTCATGTTCATCCGAAGCCAGCAGGCGGTATGCTGTTCCTGTGTTGATCAGTTGCTGGTGGGCGAGCAGTTCCGTGAAGCGCCGGTAGATGTGCGGGAGGTATTTCCATAAACGCAGGAATTTATCCTGCTGGCGGCTTAATTTTTCCTCGGAAAAACTCGCCCAGAATTGCCTGAGATAATCTTTCTGGGAAGGGGTGAGGTATTCGAATGATTTTTCGAGTTGTTCGATCTGAAACAAAGTAGCATATACATCTTCTACTACAGCGAGATTGGATTCGAGGTCTGTAAAGTCGTTGAGCAGAATTTCACCGAAGGGGTAAAAGGTGTCGAAGGTATCGTTGAATGGTTCGCCGGCGGCGGACATTACTTCACGATAGGCTTCAAACAGCTGAAATACCTGGAGCAGCCTGTCGGCAGGAAGCCTGTCGGTTGCCGAAAGAATGAATTCGTGAATGGTAAACATCGGCGGACTCCACACCGGTTCTGTGATCACACCGCCCAGCCATTTGCGCAGGTAAGCGGCAGGACGCTTGTTGGGAAACACCATTGCAATGGTGGAGATGTCTTTTCCGAATTTCTGGTACAGGTCTTCTGCTACGCGTTGCAGGAAAATCATATCACGTCCGATTTCAGTTAAACAGATTACCCTGTCTGCCGGGAAGGCTGGCAAGGGGTACGAGTTGTTGTTGCTGACCGTAGTACAGGTAGGCTTTTACATTTCTGTAACCCATCTGTTCCAGGAGTTGCCGGTATTGCTGCAACTGCGCGGCATGCGAGGGCTGGAGGCTTTGGGTGAATTTGAAATCGACCAGGATCGTTTCTTCCTTACCGATGAATATTTTATCCGGCCGTCGGACGGCGCCGCCCTGCAACAGGATGGGCCTTTCACTCATCGCTTCATATCCGCCGCTGTACCATTGTGCCAGTTCCGGAACGTTCAAAACCTCCATGATGCCGGAGCGGAGTTCGGGCAATTGTGACCCGAGCAGTTTTCCTTCGAGCAACAGCCTTTGCAACTGCTGATCGATCTGTTGTTTGCTATCGATGCGGGATAGCGCCAGGTGCAAGAGGCTGCCCCATTCCTGTTGTGTTGAAGTGGTCGCCTGGGGCCGGTCCTTTTCTGCTGCCCTGAGCCAGGATGGCTGCTGCCGTCTTGACGAAGCCGGGAGCCTGGCGGGTTGTTCCCTGTGCTCACTGTGGATGGTTTCACTGGTGGCTTCGCCATGAAGATGAAAGCGGGTTGCCTGCCAGAATTGTTGCCATTCTGCCGCAACCGGCTTGTTGGCGGCGGGGTGGAGCAACTGGTACATCAGGTCGGCCACTGTTTTCACCGTATCATTTTCCAGGGTGCTTTTGGAAGGCATGGGTCCGAACATCACGAGTTTTTTTCTTGCCCTGGTGAGTGCAACATAGAGGAGGTTCAGGGCATCCATCAGGTTGAAGAGGGTTTCTTCAAAATAGTCAAATGCAAACGCTGTTTCGCGCAGTTGTTGCGACAGTTTTACGGGTACCCAGGTGATACCCGCGATGGCGGGATCCAATGCGCACCAGATATTTCCTTTTTCACTTTTGAATTCCCAGTCTGCGAAGGGAAGGATGACGGCATCAAAGGCCAGGCCCTTGGATTTGTGAATGGTCATCACCTGCACCGCATTGCCGCCACCTGCAGCAGGAAGCGCCTGGCGGTCACCTTCATCCGCCCACCAGGATACAAACGATTTCAGCGTGGTTTTGCCTTTATTGGCAAAGGCGTTGATCAGGTCGCGGAAATGCAGGAGATAGGGCTGTTCTGCTTCCCAGGTGTCGAGGGAAAAAATCACGATCAGGGCTTCTACGCAATCATAGAGTGACATGCGCCGGAGGTTTTCAAAGCGGTTGCTGAAATGATCCGGCAGCTGTGCGAAAGCGGTTTCTTTCGAAGCGCTGTATAATACCGGATCATCCAGCTGCTGTTTCAGCCGGATCGCGTTGGCCTGTACCAGGGTTGCCCTGCTGACCTGGTCAGACGGATCATTGAGACAGCTGATGGCCGCTACCAGGAGCTGAACGATGGGTGCGTTGTTGATCAGCAATGCATCTGCGGACACTATTGGATAACGCAGGTGATCCGGCGCAGCGTCCTGGTAATGCAACAGTTCGTCGATCACAGTTCTTGCATCCTGGTTGTTGCGGGTGAGGATGGCAATGCCTCCTGGCGAATATTGTTCTTCCCGGATCAGTCTTTCGATGGTGACGGGTAGTACGCCAGCTGCAGATTCCCACCAGGAGCGCGAGCTGCGGGGCTCGGGTCTTTCAAACAGTTCGAGTTCGATACTGCCGCCACCACGAACCCCTGCGGGCATGTCCTGGTTGCTGTCTGCATAGGCATCCGAGATCATGGAGAAATATCCTTCCGATTCCAGTTTGCTGAAAATGTTCTGGTCCGGTATCTCTGCCATCTCCTGGTTGAATTGCTGTTGCAGGAGGAGGGGTGCTTCGCGGAAAATGTAATTGTTGAAACTGATGATTTCTTTACGGCTACGGTAATTGTCCTGCAACCGGCCTTCTTCCACCACGGCATCTCCCAGCTGTTCTTTGACGGTTTTCAGCAACAGGCGCCAGTCGCCGTTTCGCCAGCGGTAGATGGCCTGTTTAACATCGCCCACCAGGAGATTGTACTGCCCGGTGGCAATGGTTTGTTCCAGCAGGGGCCGGAAGTTTTCCCATTGGATGGTGCTGGTATCCTGGAATTCATCGATCAGGAAGTGCTGGTAGCGGCTGCCAGTTTTCTCAAAGATGAATGGGGTGTCGTTTTCGCGAACCAATTCTCTTAACAGGAGGTGCGTGTCGCCGATGAGCAATACCCTGTTCTCCCGGCGGTAATTAGCGAGTTGTGCCGCGAGTACGCGCAGCAGGTTAAGGTTATACAGGTTGCGGTAGACGGAAAGAGCGGTATAATAGTCGACGCGGTTCGCATCATAAAATTCAATCATCTGTTGCAGCAGCGGATCGAGTTGCGGGAACAGCTGTTCAATGGCGGACTTTTTTTCAGTGTCCATTGATTTGGTGATCCACTCATTGATATTGCCGGCCGCTTTGCGGAGTTTATCTGTTGCGCCGAATTCCCGGCGTTCGTGGATCTTCAGCAGGTTGGCGGTGAAGCCTCTTTTACCGTTGCGGAAATCGTCGGGTTCCAGTGAGGCGGATTGAATACATTCCAATGCCTGGCTGGCCAACAGCAGGAGTTTTCCTTCGAAGGGCTGGATCCGCTGCACCAGGTTATTACGCAGTTGCTGGAATGACTTGTCGGGATCTTCCAGTGCCCGCATATTGTCTTCGAAAAAGGCGAATCGCTCCTTGAAGATCTCGTCTGCGAGTTGAAGCATGGCCTGGCGGAAATCCCAGCTCTGGCCATCGGCGAGGCGGTCGTATACCAGGTCGGTTATCCATGACCGTAATGCACTATCGGTATCGAGTAACCGAAACAGTCGTTCTGCGAGGTCCGTTTTGACCAGTTCACTGTTCAGCTCGAGTGCATAGCCCGAATCCAGTCCGATTTCGAAAGCAAAGGCCCGGATCACCTGCTGCACGAAACTGTCGATGGTACCCACGGAGAACCTGGAATAATCGTGCAGGATGGAACGGTAGATACGTTGTGCGGCGAGGTCGAGCTGATCGCCCTGCAGGCGGGGTGAGGCAGCCTGGATAATTGCCCGGTAGGGCGTTGGCTTGCCCTCAGCGATCTTTTCCAGTTCGCCCAATATTCTCTCTTTCATTTCTTCGGTAGCCTTATTCGTAAAGGTTACCGCGAGGATTTCCCGGAATTTCTGTGGCTGCGTAAACAACAGCCTGAGATATTGCGATGCGAGTAAGAAGGTTTTGCCCGAGCCGGCGGAAGCCCTGTAGATATGAAGCGGTTTCGATAGCATGGATGATCAAATGTCGTTTCTTTGACGGCAGAATCAAAAACATGGATTGGAACAGTTGTTTCTCGCACGGAAGATTTGGTCAGGGCATAATTTCTGCCACACCAAGAACGCCCTATGAAAGGGATTTTGACAGGCTGATCTTTTCAGCAGCTTTTCGTCGGTTGCAGGACAAAACCCAGGTTTTCCCTTTACCGGGACCGGTCCTGGTGCATAACCGGCTGACGCATTCCCTGGAGGTGGCCAGTGTGGGCAGGTCGTTGGGCAAGATCGTGGGAGAGCGGTTGCTGGAGGTATTAACGCCGGAACTGCATCCTGAGGCGCAGCGGTTTTATCTTTCTGATCTTTCCAGTGTGGTGGCTGCTGCCTGTCTCGCACACGATATCGGCAATCCCAGTTTCGGGCATTCAGGGGAAGCGGCGATCTCCGCCTACTTCCAGGAAGAGGCTGCTGCTTCAATAGGAGGCCAGTCCCTTCAGGAATATTTCTCTGCGGCTGAGTGGAGTGACCTGACGCATTTTGAAGGCAACGCCAATGCGCTCAGGATCCTGACGCATCATTATGCGAACCGGCAGAAGGGAGGCTTCCAGTTAACCTATACGACCCTTGCAGCCATTGCAAAATATCCCTGTGAATCTACAGCGATGGATGGGAAATCATTGCTGACGAAAAAGTTCGGTTTTTTCCAGAAAGAGAAAGAAGCGTACCGGGAGATTGCGGGTAAGCTTCAACTCAATGTACTTTCCGAATCCCCGCTGGTCTTTCAGCGGCATCCTTTTGTATGGCTGGTGGAAGCGGCTGATGATATCTGTTACCGGATTATCGACTGGGAAGATGCCCATCGTTTGGGGATCATTGACAGCGGAACAGCGATCCATCTGTTGCTGCAGTTGCTGGAAACCTCTGCAACGGAGAATATGGATCGTGTACACCGGACGCTGAATGAGTTACAACAGGATCCCCGGGAGCAGCTGGCTTATCTCAGGGCAAAGGCTATTAATTTCCTGACCGTGAGTTGTTCGGAGGTTTTTATTGAAAGGAGGAATGACTTACTAACAGGCATCTACAACCGATCATTGATAGATGGTCTGAATCCTGCTACAGCAAAGGCTTTGAGCGATATCAATGAGGTAACTGTATCCAAAATATACAATCACGAAACGGTGGTAAAGATTGAGTTGGCGGGATATGAAGTGATGCGATCGCTGCTGACAGCGTTTATACCTGCTGTGTTGAAGGGGCAGCCGTCACACAAAGAGAAAAAGGTGTTGAAACTGTTGCCGCTCCAATATCGGGAAGAGGAACAGTCTGCGTATGATCGTGTGTTGTCTGTGATTGATTTTATTGCGGGGATGACCGACTCCTATGCGATGGAGTTGTATAAAAACCTGCGGGGCATTTCGCTTCCCACCCATACCTGATTTACCTGCTGTGACCGGTGTCTAGTCGTGCCGGTCAGTGCGTGGGTTGCCGGTAACTTCCATTACAGGGGACCACTGGTAACCGGGTTCGAAGTATTCCCACAAGAGGCGGGACAGTTTCCGGGCGAGGATCCAGCCAGGATTGTTGCTCTGCCAGGTGGTATCGGAAAGGTTTTTCGTCATTACGGTGAACAGGTAGGGGCCATGGGGTGCCATGACCAACACGGTCTCGCTGCGGGATGCATCCACTGCGCCGTTTTTAGAAAAGGTCTGGATTTCCGGAGGGATCTGTGACAATGCTTCTTCATCCCAGTAATTGCGGGATAGGGTCCGCAGCATGCGATCCTTCAGCGTATCGTTTACCAGCGCGTCGCGATAAATTCTTTCAAGAAGGGCGCTCATTTCTTTGGGAGAGGTTTGTCCCCATCCGTAAATGTTTCTGAATGCTTCCCGGCCCGTGGTCCTGCTATTCATGCGGGTAGATACGAATCCGAGGCTGTCGAGTAACTGGTTGATCCTGATACCACCGCCGGCAAGGGACTGGAGCCAGAGGCTGGCGGTGTTATCGCTCATAGAAGCCATCAGCAGCAGGAGTTTGGACAGTTCAATCTTTTCGCCGGATTTGAAGGAACCCAGTAAGTCTTCGCCTTCATAAAGCAGGGAGTCTTTGTATACCAGCTGCTGGTGGTAGTAGAGTTCGCCCTTTTCCAGTTTCTTCATGATGCCCAGGAGGATCGGGATTTTGATCATGGAAGCGGTTGGGAAAACCGTGTCGGCAGCAATATTGACTGTTTTCCCCGATCGCAGGTTTTTTACATAGATCCCGGCGTCGCCAGGAAAATTTTCCAGGAGGGGTCTGATCCGGGCTTCCAGTTTTTTGTCCGCAGGCTGCGCGGCAACGATTGTACAGCATAACAGACAGGAAATCAGGCAGGTGACTGCACGCATAAAATATTGATTATTTGAGGATTACTGATAGTATCCGTTGCGTTCAATATCTTCCCGCACACGATCAGGTACCAAAAAACGGATATCTTTTCCGGATTTGATCATTTCGCGGATATGTGTTGCGGAAATATCGAGCATGGGGGCTTTGACCATAGTCGTGCGGGGAAAGGGAGAAGTTACCGGGAAGCCTGGTCGTTCATACACGTAAATGTCGTAGCGGTCCAACAATACGGCTGCGTTCTTCCATCGTTCAATATTCTGGTAGCCGTCGCTGCCCATGATAATACTGAAAGTATGCCGGGGGAATTTTTCAGACAGGTAGGTCAGGGTATCGATGGTGTAGGAGGGGCGGGACAGTTGAAATTCAATATCAGATGCTTTCAATCCTTCAGTGCCTTCAATGGCAAGTTTCACCAGGTGGAGACGGTCATATTCGTTCAGGAGACCGGCTGACGGCTTGAAAGGGTTCTGGGGACTGATAACAAACCAGACTTGCTGGAGGGTGGTGAAAGCCAGCATATGGTTAGCAATAATGCAGTGCCCGTTGTGGATAGGATTGAAAGAGCCGAAATAGAGGCCAATTCTCATACAGTGATGTGCTCTTCAACAAAGATATTCATGGCTTCATCGAGCCTGAGGCTCAGGTTATACCCGGAAACTGTAATGGCAATCGGATCCCCGAGGGGGGCGACTTGTTCGATCCTGATCTTTTCGCCGGGGACGCAGCCCATTTCCATCAGTTTCAAAAAGATCTCATTGTTCTCAAAACTCTTGATCACCACGGTCCTTCCGATGGCGATATCAGAGAGCCGTTTTACCACTACCTTTTCTGCACCTTTTTCTGCCATTGGGATTCTTTTGCGATTTTTGAACAATAATGAGCAAAACTAGCGATATTATTCAGTTTCACTACCTCGAGAGCGCCTTTTCGTTTGATAACCGGAATGCGTGCAAAAGGTTTATCACGAGCCTCTTCAAAAAGGAAAAAACTCCCCTGGACAATCTCACCTATATCTTTTGCGACGACGAATACCTGCTCAATATCAACCGTGATTTCCTCAAGCACGACTATTATACAGACATCGTGACCTTTGGCCTTTCAGAAAAGGGGTCTCCTGTTACAGGGGAGATCTATATCAGCATTACCCGGGTAAAGGACAATGCCATTACCCATGGAGAACCATTTTACCGGGAATTACACCGGGTTATCTTTCATGGGGCGCTCCATTTGTGTGGCTACCGGGACAAATCAAAGGCTGAACAGGAAAAGATGCGGGAGATGGAAGACAAGTACCTGAATGCGTATTTCACGCGTTGAGGTGTTCCACGTGGAACGATTTCACGCAGGTGTTGTGTAATAATCTGTTTCTCGCAGGAGGTGGTTTGACCTGAAGGCGCTGCGCTTTTCACGCAGGTGTATTTTTTCCCGCAAAGCACGCCTAGGAGCAAAGGCGCAACGAAATATTTAAAATTTGGAGGTTTGATGAGTTGGTCTGGGGAATATTGAAATTGGTTCCACGTGGAACATATTCTTTCAACGATGTGGACTGGCATGTCCAATTCCTTTTAAATATTCCTTCTACTACAAGCTGCTTTCATCTTTGTAATTTTGCATCTAATTCAATCGGATGTTCCCAGAATATGATGTAATTGTTGTTGGTGCCGGTCATGCTGGCTGTGAAGCTGCAGCGGCAGCTGCCAATATGGGCAGCAAGGTATTGCTCGTTACCATGAATATGCAAACCATCGCTCAAATGAGCTGTAATCCGGCTATGGGTGGTATTGCCAAAGGCCAGATCGTGCGGGAAATCGATGCGCTGGGTGGCTATTCTGGTATCGTAACGGATAAAAGCATGATCCAGTTCAGGATGCTGAATCTTTCCAAAGGTCCAGCCATGTGGAGTCCAAGAGCTCAGAATGACCGTATGCTCTTTGCTGCTACCTGGCGGGAAATGCTGGAACAAACCCCCAATGTGGACTTTTACCAGGATATGGTAAAGGGATTGATCATCAAGGACAACCGCGCTTGTGGTGTAATTACCGGGTTGGGGCATGAAATTCCTACCAAATCCGTCGTAGTTACCAGCGGGACCTTTCTGAACGGAGTGATCCATATCGGTGAGAAACGTTTTGGCGGGGGAAGGGTTGCAGAAAAAGCAGCTTCCGGAATCACCGAACAACTGGTTGAACTGGGTTTTGAAGCTGACCGCCTCAAAACCGGAACTCCTCCCCGGATTGACGGCAGAAGCCTCGACTACTCCAAAATGGAAGAACAAAAGGGGGATGATCTTCTTACCGGGTTTTCTTACCTGAAACCTCCCACCATCAAAGCTTCTGAACAGCGGAGTTGTTTTATCAGCTACACCAGCAACCTCACCCATGAAATCCTGAAGACAGGTTTTGATCGCAGTCCCATGTACACCGGCAGAATTGAAGGGGTGGGTCCAAGGTACTGTCCGAGCATCGAAGACAAGATCAACCGTTTCGCTGACCGGGAAAGGCACCAGATCTTTGTTGAACCTGAAGGATGGAACACTGTTGAAATCTACGTAAACGGTTTCAGCACCTCCTTGCCGGAAGACGTTCAATATAAAGCCCTTCAAACCATTCCCGGATTTGAAAACGCCAAGATGTTCCGTCCCGGGTATGCTATTGAATATGATTTCTTCCCACCGACGCAACTCACCTATTCATTAGAGACTAAAAGGATCCAGAATCTATTTTTCGCAGGACAAATCAACGGCACCACCGGTTATGAAGAAGCTGCCTGCCAGGGACTCATGGCCGGGATCAATGCTCACCTTAAATCCAATGAAAAAGATCCTTTCATTCTTAAAAGAAGTGAAGCCTATATCGGGGTACTGATCGACGACCTGATCAGTAAGGGAACCGAAGAACCCTATCGCATGTTCACCAGCCGGGCAGAATTCAGAACACTCCTGCGCCAGGACAATGCTGATATCCGGCTCACAGAAAAAAGCTACCGTATGGGTCTGGCCAGCCAGGAACGCATGGACCTGGTAACACGGAAAAATGAAAAAACGGCTGAAGCGAAAAAAGTCCTTCAAGAAATTTCCCTTGAGCCTTCGGGCATCAATTCGTATCTACATTCAATAGGTTCCGCTCCGCTTACCCAGAAACAGAAAGCAGCGCAATTACTCCTGCGTCCAAACATTGGTCTGTCCAGCCTGGTTGATCATACCCCTGCACTTCAGGAAGCATTCGAAAACTTCCCTAAAGCATCACTGGAACAAGCCGAGATCCAACTCAAATACGATATCTATATCGAGAAAGAAAAAGAACTGGTAGACAGGATGTCCCAGATGGATAACCTCGAAATCCCGGAATCATTCGACTATTCCCGTTTGAATTCCATCAGCAATGAAGCCAGGGAGAAACTTAAACGGATCAGACCGAGAACTCTCGGTCAGGCTAGCCGGATCAGTGGTATTAATCCCTCTGACGTTCAGATCCTGATGGTGTATATGGGCAGGTAAACCTACTATTAATTGTAAATCAATTATTTAACCGGATAGTACAACCTGACCAGATATTCGTATGGTCCCAGGTTGTGGTGCACGAATACATTCTTTCCATCAAAGGGAAAATGTTGCTGGTAACTGCTGTCTGCCGCAAGAACTATGGGTAACCCGGCTGTCATATACTGCATCGAATGACTGTATTCCGGCTCTTTGAATCCGGGAGCAGCGACCTTTACCCTGCTGTACAAAAGATTTCCGAGTGTTTTGCGATAAGTCTTTTCTGCTTTCCTGGTCACCTTATCCATTTTCCTGTACTTGCTTTTCAGGAACCAGCGGACCGGCCATTTCTGTTTTCCAAAGACCGCGTCCACATTCCCGAATGGATTCACTTCATTCATATCTTTCAAAGTCTGAATGGTAAAAGGCGTTTCCGGCACCCAGTCTTCGCTGTTCACTACTCTAAGCGCCCAGCCATTCCGCGTGACAAAATCGAAATCGTTGGCGTAATAAATATTACCGGGTTTCGGCGGTGCGCTGCAATAAGTCTTGTACACTAATCCGGATGGAAGCTCCTGTGAATATTCCAGGTATGATCTTACGAGATAGGTTATTGCCGCACCCTGGCTGTGCCCAAAGAGGATAAAAGAATGGACTCCTCTCGCGTAGGCTGCTTTCAATTGTTTCACAATATCCGGCATCAGGTGTGCCAATCCGAACGTCCAGCCCACATGAACTTTAGCCTTGGCATTGGCAGCAAGTGTATAATCAAACCTGGTAGAATCATTAATCTGCAGACTACCCTTCGCGGGCACAGACGCAGCATACAGGTTCTCTAACCAGCTTGCCGGATCACTTACTGTACCGCGGATCACTACAATCCCGACTGAACCATCCCTCTCCCAGTAATCCCATTGATTCTTCAAACCCATCTCAGGAGAAGCGTATACTTTTTTGAACTTACCGGCAGACGTCAACGAATCCAACAAATGCTGATCGCTGAAATACTGCTGTTTACCCAATTGAATTAACTCAAGGTATTCGGACGCATCAAATCCAGGAGCCAGTTCCTGGCAATAACCAAATGAACTAAACCATAAGCACACATACAAAAGAAGAATCCTTCCCATTATATAAATTTATTATACAATTTAAGAAGGATTCCTATGTTACGCTGCTAAGTATCGTATTAAACTGCGGTAGCGCTCAGTTCAATTTGCCTAACGGGTATTCTGACGCCCGTAAGTTTTTCAATAGCTTTTACATATGCTCTTTCTTCCTGGTCACAGAAAGAAACTGCTGTTCCGGAAGCACCGGCCCGACCTGTACGGCCGATACGATGTACATAAGTTTCGGGAACATTTGGAATTTCGAAATTGATTACCCAGGCGAGGTCATCGATATCAATGCCCCTTGCAGCAATATCGGTTGCCACCAACACCCTCAGCTTTCCTTCCTTGAATTGTCCAAGTGCCTGCTGCCGCTGCCCCTGTGACTTGTCACCATGAATAGCTGCTGCAGTAATACCTGTCTTCTTGAGGAATTTCGCCACCTTATCTGCACCGTACTTTGTCCGGGTAAAGATCAGCACCGGGTTAATTGATTTATCTTTCAACAACTCCAGCAACAGATTTCTTTTCTCCTCTTTCGACACATGAAAAATTACCTGATCGATGGTTTCTGCAGTTGATGACACCGGTGCCACTGCTACTTGTTGCGGCTTATACAAAATTGAATCGGCGAGCTGACGGATCTCTGCTGGCATGGTGGCAGAGAAGAACAAAGACTGCCTTTTCGCAGGCAGCATTTTCAGCACCTTTCTTACATCGTGTACAAATCCCATGTCAAGCATCCTGTCTGCTTCATCAAGAACAAAGTATCGCAGCTTATCGAGCCGGATCTCACCCTGGGCAGCCAGGTCCAGTAACCTGCCCGGCGTTGCGATCAGAATATCAATTCCTTTCCGCAGTGCCTGTACCTGGGGTACTGCTGACACACCACCAAAAATAGTCATGCTGCTGAACTGCAGATACTTTCCGTAAACCCGGAAACTTTCTTCTACCTGAATAGCCAACTCTCTCGTGGGCGTTAATACCAACACCTGAATTCCGTTATTGCGGATTCCTGCTTCCCGGTCTGCCTGCAACAATTGCAACAGTGGAATCGCGAAACCAGCTGTCTTGCCTGTACCTGTCTGGGCACAAGCCAATAAATCCTTTCCCTGTAATACTACGGGGATCGCTTTTTCCTGGATGGGGGTAGGCTGTGAATATCCTGTATCGGTCAAAGCCTTAAGAATCGGCTCTATGACCGCTAAATCTGAAAATATCAAACCTTAAGTTTTAATTGAAATCGCCGTCCAAACGAAAACTGCAAATCAGTATAACACCACGGACGGACATAAAAAATTGAATTGCAAAGCTATCTCAATTTTGCATAATATCCCTGTTAAAACAAAGATATACTTATAACTGCTTGATAATTAAAATATTAGTTATCCAATTAGCCCGGCAGCACGACTGATCTCCAACATCCTGTCAATCGGCTTTTTGGCAGCGAGCCTGAGTTGCTCCTCCATCAGGATCTCAGGTGCCTCGTATTCCATGCATAAATACAGCTTCTCGAGCGTATTGAGCTTCATGTGGGGACAATCATTGCACGCGCAACTATTGTCCGGTGGCGCGGGTATAAAATGCTTTTCCGGGCTGGCCTTCTGCATCTGGTGCAAAATGCCTGTTTCAGTTGCCACAATATATTCCGAACCATTGTCCTGCTGGGTATATTTCAGCAGTTGAGTTGTGCTCCCGATGTAATCCGCCATCCGCAACAGCGGATCTTCACATTCAGGGTGTGCGATCAGTTTGGCATTGGGGTGCCGGGTTTTCAGTTTGGTAATTTTCTCCAGGCTGAAAATCTCATGAACCATACAGGCACCGTTCCACAACAACATATTGCGCCCGGTTTTCTTATTCAGGTAAGCGCCAAGATTCTTGTCTGGTGCAAAGAGGATGGGCTGATCAACCGGAATGCTTTCAATTATTTTTTCCGCATTGCTGCTCGTACAAATAATATCACTTAAAGCTTTAATATCTGCCGTGCAATTGATGTAAGACACAACGAGGTGATCCGGATGCTTCTCCTTAAACTTCCTGAAAAGATCTGCGGGCGCAGAATCAGCCAGTGAACAACCCGCTTTCAGGTCTGGCAGCAAAACCTTTTTCGAAGGATTCAGGATTTTCGCAGTTTCTGCCATAAAATGCACACCGGCAAAAACAATAATATCCGCCTGGGTTTTCTCGGCCTGCTGTGCAAGACCAAGACTATCCCCAATATAATCGGCCACGTCCTGGATATCCGGCTCCTGGTAATAGTGCGCCAGCACAATGGCATTTTTTTCTTTTTTCAACCGCTCGATCTCGGCAAATACATCCATGGTCGGGTCAATCCCGAGATCCAGGAAACCTTTTTTTTCCAAATTGATCTTCGCTTCAGCTATGTTGATATCGCTCATAATAAATACTATAATACATTATTTTATAAAATACCTATTACTATTAGGGCTGTGGATATGGGGATAAGAAATTTATTATAGCTTGGAAATATCAAAATTAGCAGCTTATGAACAGTAATCCACATAAATTCCCCATTCAAAATACTGTGCCCTTGCGGAACTGCCTTGTTTTTCAACAGCTGTGGAATAGTCATTCACTGTAAAACAATTCCAGGCTCCCTATGTTGATTGGCCGTTAAAAAAGGAGGGGTTTTACCTACCCCCCTGATCGCTTTACCCATCCTCCGGTACTTTTCCTAAAATTACAGACAGTCGGCGGAGGTGGTAAACGGGGTTTATCCACGAAAAAACACGATCATCCACACCGGATGTTAAAACAGGTTCCACGGAAAGAAAAACGCATCCCACATATTGCCTGAAATGCTGATTTGTACTGTATTTCAGGCCTTTTCCACAATTTGTTCATATGGCGTTTTTCCTTATTTTCGCTTCTCATTTTTTGAAAAACCCTATAATATAATAATCAACTAGCATCATGTCGATCATTCAGAACATCAGGGAGAAGGCAGCATGGCTCGTATTTGGCATCATTGCGCTGAGTCTTGTCGGATTCCTGTTAATGGACGCATTCGTAGGAAAAAGCGGCCATGGACTTTTCAGCGGTAACAGAGACAAAATCGGATCTATCAATGGTGAAGACCTCGACTATAAAACTTATCAGACACGTGTCAACCAGACTGAAGAGCAATATAAGCAGAGTGGTTACCCGATGAATGAAATGATGCGTCAGACCGTGCAGGAGCAGGTATGGAATCAATTCGTTGAAGAAAACGTGCTGAAAGAGCAATATCGTAAACTCGGTCTCGCGGTGACACCAAAAGAACTGGATGATATCCTGTTCGGTGCCAACCCGCCGCAGGATCTCCGCCAGCAATTCACTACAAAAGATGGCATATATGATGCTAACGCAGCAAGAGCAGCCATTGCGAATCTGAGAAAACAAAACAGCCCGATGGCTGAAAATTTCGGCAATGTCTACCTGCCGTTCCTCATGGACAACAGGTTGCGTGAAAAATATATTTCGCTTGTCAGCAACACTTACTATGTGCCCAGATGGATGGCTGAAAAGCAAAATGCCGACAACACCGAAATTGCTGCCGTAAACTTTGTAGCCATTCCTTATGCCACCGTGAGTGACAGCATTGCGGAGGTTAAAGTAACCGATGGTGATATCCAGCAATACATGGATAAAAACAAAGACCAGTTCAAGCAGGATGCCAGCAGAAGCATCAGTTACGTTAGTTTCAGTGCTGCACCGAGTGCAGCTGATACAGCAGCGACCAAAGCAGCTGTGGAAAACCTGCACAGTGAATTTTCCGCAACCAATGATCCGGCTGCTTTCCTCGTACGCAACAGCAGTGAAGTAAAATTCACGAAAGGCTATGTGCTGAAATCAAAACTGCAGGTACCCAACGCCGATACCATCCGTAATCTTCCTGAAGGCGGCACTTTCGGTCCCTACCTGGACGGTGGCAATTTTGTGATTGCAAAAATGATCTCCAAAAGGAATATGCCAGACAGTGTGAAGGCACGCCATATCCTGATCAATCCCCAGACTCCGGACAGCATTGCCAAAGTGCGTATTGACAGCATTGAGCAGGCGATCCGTGGCGGCGCTGATTTTGCAGCACTTGCCCTGAAATACAGTGATGACCAGGGCAGCAAGGAAAAAGGTGGTGAATATGACTGGAGCTCACTTCAGTTCAGCAACCTGGCTCCGGAATATGCAGAGATGATTTTCTACGGCAACGTGGGCGATAAAAAAATCGTAAAAACAGATTTCGGCTACCATTATATAGAAATCCTCAGCCAGAAGAATTTTGAGCCCGCTTACCAGGTAGCTTACCTGAGCCGTGCGATCAACCCCAGCGTTGAAACGGAGAATACGGCCAGCGGCGCTGCTAACCAGTTCGCCGGCGAGAACCGCAATGCAAAAGCATTTGACGAGGCTGTATCCAAACTAAAGCTGAACAAACTGCAGGCAGCTGACATCAAACCCAACGATATTAACATTACCGGACTGGGTGCAAACCGTCAGCTTGTTCGCTGGATCAACGAAGCCAAAGTTGGTGATGTTTCCGAGCCGTTCTCCATCGACGACAAATATGTTGTAGCAATGGTAACGGAGATCAATAAAGAAGGTGTGATGTCAGCGTCAAAAGCAAGACCACAAGTGGAGTTCCTGCTGCGCAATGAAAAGAAAGCGGCTATGATCACCAAAAAAATCGGAAATGCAACAACGCTGGATGCCATTGCGACTGCTAACCAGACTGCAGTACAACGTGCTGATACCATCCGTTTCGCGGCACCGTTTGTTCCGGGTGTAGGACAAGAGCAAAAAGTTGTCGGTGCTTCCTTCGACAAAGCCAATTCGGCTAAGATTTCTGCACCGATCGCGGGAAATATGGGCGTTTTCGTGATCAAAACTGATAATGTGAGTGCATTGCCTGACGGTGGTGTAAATATTGAAGATCAGCGAAAGGCGATGATGCTGCAGGTGCGCCAGATGGCGGGATACCGTTCTGTAGAAGCGCTGAAGAAGAACGCAGATGTTAAAGACGAAAGGGGAAAATTACTCTGAGTATCAGAGCATTCCCACCAGATACAGAAAGGGCGGTTTCCAACGGGAACCGCTTTTTTCTTTTTTGGTTAACTTTACCCGCGCATAACTGTTATCTAAAAAAAAGCAAATGGCAGATATCCTGGTGAATAAAGTGGCAGAAAGCGGGTTGATCACCCTGGACCTGGAAGCATATCTGCCTGTCGGCAACATTGTCACTTTCGATCTCAAGCCCTATCTGTTCATGGAGCTTATTCTGAAGGAGAAGGATTTCCGTGAAGCACTGAAAGGAGTGGATTGGGAGGTTTACAAAGGTGTACCTGTTGCCGTGACCTGCACTGCTGATGCTATCATCCCCGTATGGGCCTACATGCTGGTGGCCAGTTACCTTGAGCCATTTGCCATCGATGTATATCTCGGAACAGCGGATGAAATGCATAAACAGCTTTTCCTGGCGGCACTGCGCCAGATCGATCCCCAGCAGTTTGCTGATAAAAGGGTAGTGGTAAAAGGTTGCGGAGAAACGCCCATCGGTGATTTTGCTTACCTGGAGATCACCCGGCTGCTCCGGCCGGTCGCCAAAACCATTATGTATGGTGAACCCTGCAGTACGGTTCCGGTATACAAAAAGCGTTAGTAGTCGGTTTTGATGCTGGAGTCGAAAGGTATTTTAAACTGGTACCCGACTTTTTCATCTGTGGTGTCATCCAGCACATCAAGGCCATAACGCAGGTTGCGTGGATCTTCGTAGGCAAATGTTCCAAAGAGCCGGTCCCACAAAGAAAATATGTTGCTGTAGTTGGTGTCTGTCAGCGGGCGTTGATAGTGGTGATGGGCCTTGTGCATATTGGGACTGACAAAGATCCAGCTGATGGGCCGGTCGATCGCCGGCGGAACCCGGATGTTGGCATGGTTGAAATGTGTGAAGAGTGCTGCACAGCTTCTGTAAAGAAAATACAATCCCACCGGAACGCCGATCAGCAGGATCCCGATGATCGTACTGGTTTCGCGGAACAGCCATTCTCCCGGGTGATGGCGGGTGCCGGTGGTTACATCCACCTTGGTGTCACTGTGATGAACCATGTGAAATTTCCACATGAATTTGATGTGATGCATCAGCCAGTGCGGCAGGTATTGTCCGAAGAAATCCATGAACAGCATGCCGATCAGCCAGCTCCAGATGGTGGGTAAACCCAGCCAGTACAGCAGGCCGAATTGATGCGCCTCAACAAAGAGGCAGACTTTGATCGTCACCAATCCGAAGATCAGGTTCAGTGCCAGGGTGGTACCCAGAAAAATCAGGTTGACGCCGGCATGTTTCCACCTTTTAAAAGAGAAACGGAATAACGGATAGTAGCCTTCCAGGAGCCAGAAAAAAATCATTCCGCCCATCAGGATGAGGATACGGTCTCCTGATGAAATGTGTGACCAGTATGCCGTGAATTTATCCATGCTCAGTAAGTTAGGAAAATTCGGGAGGATTACCGGTAAATGTGGAATTACAGGTAGCGCATCGATAAGCGATGCTGAGTTCAGCCGGCGGATTGCCTAAAAAGCGGCGGAATACCTGTACCCATTTTCGACGATCCTCCTTAACGGTAATGATCTTTTCAATAGTGGTGGCGCCGCATTTGGGGCACTGCACCGTCCGCAGGTATTCGTTTTCAGTGATTTCGAGCAGTTCGATTGCCCTGCCCCAGTCTGCTTCGCTGACCATCAGTTTCATACCACCGATGGCCGGGCTGAGCAGGGGATCAATTGTTACTGTGTATTCGTCGCGTAGATAACAATTGATATGATGATCCTTCAGCAAATTGAGCTGGAGATTTGCTTCTATGTAATTGTCATATGTTCTGACCACACGGAACTCCATGCAAACGCAGCATCAGATCAGGCATTCAGCATCAGTGGCATCACCAGCATCAGCAGTTCTTCGTTTTCATCTGCCTCAGTGGGTTTGATCAGTCCCGCTTTTGTTGGGGTGGACAACTCCATGCGAACTTCATCACTTTCGGCAGCATGCAGCATTTCAATCAGGAAACGTGCATTGAAAGCAATGGAAAGATCTTCTCCATCGTACTGGCATTTCATTCTTTCTGTTCCTTCGAAGCTGAAGTCGATATCCTGGGCAGCCAGTTGCAGTTCACTGCCGGAAATGGTCAGTACTACCTGGTTGGTGCTTTTGTTACTGAAAACGCTCACCCTTCTGAGTGCGCCCTGGAAATCAGCTTTACCCACCAGCATTTTGTACGGGTTGTCAGCCGGGATCACCACTTTATAATCGGGGAAGCGGGCATCGATCAGGCGGCAACTCATCTGTGCATTGCCGTGGGTTACAAACAGGTGGTTGCTGTTGTAACTAACGGTGATCGTGTCGTCGTTATCCGGAAGCGCAGACTTCAGGATATTCAGGGGTTTTTTGGGAACGATGAAATTATCTGACTTGGGACATTTTACATCTGTGCGCTTGTAGCGTACCAGGCGATGGGCATCGGTGGCCACGAACTGGATATAGTTTTTATCGAGTTCAAAGAATACACCAGTCATCGCGGGACGAAGATCATCACTGCTTACGGCAAAGAGGGTCTTGTTGATGCCGGTTACCAGTGCGCTGCTGGTCATTTCAAAAGAAGTGGTATCATCAGCTGCCGGTTCCTTGGGGAAATTATCGGGGTTTTCACCCATCACCTTATACTTACCATTATCGCTGGTGATCTCGATACCGAAGTTCTTGTCAATATTGAAAGTCAGCGGCTGGTCAGGGATATTCTTGAGGGAATCGATCAGGATCTTGGCGGGAATACATACCCTGCCGCTGTCTTTCGCTTCTATGTCCATCTGGACGCGCATCACAGTTTCCAGGTCGGTGGCAACAACATTCAGTTTGTTTTTGTCGATTTCGAAAAGAAAGTCTTCCAGAATCGGCAGCACAGTATTGGCGTTGATAACACCACTGATCTGCTGCAATTGCTTCAATAAGGCCGAAGAGGAAACGATGAACTTCATAAAGCGGTAAAACAGTTAAGAATGGGACGAAACTAATGCTTTTGCTGCAAATTTGCAGCATGCTGAGATCAAAGCAGTTGACACCCGATCAGGCGCTGCAAAAAGCCCGTCATTATTGCGCGTACCAGGAGCGTTGCCACCAGGAACTGCGGCAAAAGCTGTATGAATACGGCTTACGCCAGGCAGAAGTAGAAAATGCGATAGCCACCCTGATCGACGAGGATTACCTCAATGAGGAGCGATTTGCCCTCCAGTTTGCCGGCGGCAAATTCCGGATGAAATCATGGGGGTATAACCGAATTACCCGTGAGCTGCAGCAAAGGCAGATCAGCGACTATTGCATCCGGAAAGCCATCCAGGCGATTTCACCCGAAGACTACCGGAAAACACTGGAAAAAATAACCCGGTCAAAATGGGAGCAGCTGGCCGGCGAGCAGCCGCTGGTTCGTATCAAAAAAGTACAGGATTATTTGTTGTATAAAGGGTTCGACTGGAGCGAGATCCGTGAGATTATTGCCAGGACGCAGGATCAGGCTTCTGTTGATTGATTACCTTCGGGTATGTCGAATTTATTGGTAACCACTATCCAGGCAGACCTGGCCTGGGAAGATAAACCAACCAATCTGCGGCGGTTGGAGGCGGCGATTGAAGGTACTCCCGGGAAAAAAGAAGTTGTTATCCTGCCGGAAATGTTTTCCACCGGTTTCAGTATGCATGCCCCCGAGCTTTCAGAGACTATGGATGGCCCAACGGTGGAATGGATGCGCCAGACGGCAGCTGCCCACCACATTATCCTGACCGGAAGCCTGATCATCCGGGAAGGCGACCATTTTTTCAACCGGCTGATATGGATGTTACCGACAGGAACGCTGGGTTATTATGATAAGCGCCATTTGTTCGGATTTGCCGGAGAAGATCAGCATTATTCGCCCGGCAGGAACCGGTTTATTGCCTCCGTAAAGGGTTGGCGGATCAATCTACAGATCTGTTATGACCTGCGGTTCCCCGTCTGGGCGCGCCAGCAATCGACCAAGGAAAGACCGGAATATGATATCCTGGTTTATGTGGCCAACTGGCCGGAGCGCCGCAACCATGCCTGGAAGACCCTGCTGACGGCGCGGGCGATAGAAAATCAATGTTTTGTAGTGGGGGTTAACCGCGTAGGAACCGATGGAAATGGCATTTACCATAGTGGCAACAGCATGGTGGTCAGTCCCATGGGCGAAACACTTTATCACCACGAGCACGAGCCGCAAAGCAACACGATACTTCTCGAAAACTACCAGTTGGACGAATGCCGCTCCAGGTTGCCCTTTCTAAGGGACGCAGATCCGTTTACCCTTTTAAACGATCCCGCATGAATCAGGTCCATATCGTCAACGGACAAATATTTACGGGCGAGCATTGGTTGAATTCAGTGACCCTTACCACGCAGAACGGCGTCATTCAACAGTTCAGCACTGAGCAGCCCGGCAGCCAGCATCCGGTTACCACTATTGATCTTGATGGCGGTAAACTTGTTCCGGCGTTCATCGACATTCAATTGTACGGTGGAGATGGAAAACTATTCGGCGAGCTTCCTTCCGTGGAAGCGCTTCAGGCCACTGTAACCAGTGCAAGAAGGGGTGGTGCGGCGATGATCCTGCCCACGGTTGCGACGAATGATAATGCTGTAGCTTTAGCAGCGATCAAAGCGGTGCGCGACTATTGGGCCGGTGGCGGTGCAGGTGTGGTCGGGCTGCACCTGGAAGGTCCCTTCCTGAACCGCGAAAAACGCGGTGCCCATGATCTGCAATTCCTGCAACAACCTTCGGTTGAGGCGATAGGCGCGCTGCTGGATGGGAATATCGATGTGGTGAAAATAATGACCATCGCACCGGAATGTTTTGGTGGCGAGGTACTGGATTTTTTGAAAAGTAAAGGCATATTGCTTTCAGCCGGGCACAGTAATATCACCTATGAGGCAGCCATGGCTCATTTCAATGCCGGGATTCCGCTGGTCACCCATTTGTACAATGCAATGTCCGGTCTTCAGCACCGGGCACCGGGACTTGTTGGCGCAGCCATGGATCATGGAAGCGTCATGGCCAGTATCGTTGCCGACGGATACCATGTTGATGCAGCTGCTATACGCATTGCAAAAAAGATTATGGGGCAAAGACTCTTCCTTATAACGGATGCCGTAACCGAAAACAAGACCGGTAGTTATCGCCATGAACTGGTTGGTGACCGGTATTGCCTGCCTGACGGAACACTGTCAGGGTCGGCGTTGTCCATGCACAAGGCGGTGCAGTTTTGCATTCAACAGGTAGGTATAAACGAAGATGAAGCACTTCGCATGGCGGCACTCTACCCGGCACGCGCGCTTGGAATGGATCATCTATGGGGGAAGATCGCCGATGGATACCAGTCCACCTGTTGCGTGCTGGATGCGGGCGGTGGTTGCAGGCTGGTGACTTTGCCCTAAGGCGTTTTGGGCTGATGTTTTTCAATGAGCTCCCGCACGAGTTCCACTTTACCATCCCGGTTCGTGATGAACATGTCACGGGTGGTCCTGACCTCCAAATCCGGTAGTACGCCCCGTCCGTCTTTCGGGCGGTTCTTATCAATTACCAACCGGAATTTTGGTAACCGGAAGCGCACGCCTGTTTCCGGTAACGTCACGTTGGGGATGAACCAGGCAGTATTGCCATAGGCAGCGCCTCCCGTTTCTTCACCGATCAGCATGACGTTGGACTGTCCTTTCATTGCCTGGGCAAACAATACCGCAGCCGAAAAAGAATTCGGACCCATCAGGACGTATACGTTTCCATCAAAATGATCTTTTCGTCTCGGTTTAAATTTATGCCGCTCGTAATATCCAAAATGATACCGGCCATTCTTATCGCGGTGGGTGATGATGGAAAGAAACAAGCCGGAGAACGAACGGTATTGAATATACTTGCCGTATTTGCTTTTCCTGGAGACGGCATACAGGGAGTCGGCCAGCTTAAATTTCTGGTCAATCAGCAGCCGGGTCAGAAAGGTGGAATGGTTTACATTACCACCGCCATTGCCCCGTATGTCAATGACGAGGTGACGGATATTCAGTTTATTCAACTCATGGAAACTGTTGCGGAAAAAAGGATGCAGCTGGTTGCCGTTGTTGAACGTATTCACCGTCATGTAAGCGGTGGATAAGCCGGTATCGATCTGGATGGATCGTGCTGCGAAAAGGCGCTCTTCTTTTCTTTCCCTTCGTTTCAGTTTTTCTTTGATCTGCGGAATTACATTCCGTTTGGTGCTGTCTTTTTTGGGTGGTTCCATCAGCCGGAATGCCAATAGTTTTTCCTGCTGCGTACTATCGAGATAACCCAGTGTATAGGCGGGTTGAAATCCCTCGACCAGCCTGATCCATGCGCCGAATGCACCGCGGTTGCTGAGTGCCTGACGCAGGTACGATGCATTGTAACCATCATTGGGAATGAATTTACTGAGGCTGTCTGTGAAATTGTTGATAGGGATACCATTCAGGGAAGTAAGCATGGTTCCGCGCGGGAGTACCTGGTTGGCTCTTTGGAGGTTATTGCTTAGCAACACGGTATCGTTTTCAAGGATCTTGATCGACAGCGGAAAATAATTCAGGTTGGCTGTGTCGAGGTAATGAAGGTATTTTTTCGAGAATCGTGTACTGGTATGTCCGCACCTGATTTTAGAGATAACATAAGTGAGGATTGCGCGAAATTGTCTTTCATTCAGGGAGTCAGCAAGCTGCCGGTAGCCCCAGTCGAAATACCAGGCCATGCTATCGGGAGAGGTGTACCAGGTAACACTTGGGTGAGATTCTTCCAGGATGTTGCGGAACAGTGTATAGTCACGCTGCAATTCTGCCGGAGCATATTTCCTGGCGGGATCAAAGGCCGTTCGGTTGCTGGCGCAGCTGCAGACAAAGAGGACCAGCAGCAGCAGCCACATGAACGGACGGTTGACGGTTCTCAATAGCAACATCCTATAAAGATAAGTGCTACTGTTCTTTAAATGCGTTCCATCCCTGGGCAGTGATCCTGAACTGATTACCACCCTTTGTATAAATATGACAACCTTTTTCGGGTTCTGTCATATAGCCGATCACACTGATCTGTTCGTTCAGCACGATTTTATCATGGTCTTCCTGGCGGATGGTAAACAACAGTTCATAATCTTCACCGCCGCTCAAAGCACAGGCTGTCGGGTCCAGTCCGAATTTGAAGGCTGCCTGCCTGGCGTCTTCATGAACAGGAAGCTTTTCTTCGTAAATGATACAACCGAGTGCACTTTTTGACGTGATATGCAACAGTTCTGAGCTAAGGCCGTCGCTGATATCCATCATGGAAGTGGGTAGAAACTGCTGTAGTTCAAAAAACCGGATTATGTCCTGCCTTGCCTCCGGTTTCAACAGACGTCCTACCACATACTGTTCATTTTCGAGATCCGGCTGAACTGCAGGATGTTCCAGAAAGATTTTCTTTTCCCTTTCCAGCAACGTGAGACCGAGAAATGCACCACCAAGATCGCCACTTACGCAGATCAGGTCTCCCTTCCGTGCACCGGAGCGCTGCACAAAACTGCCGGGTGCTACTTCACCGAGTGCGGTAACGCTGATGACAAACCCTGTGCGGGAAGTGCAGGTGTCACCGCCGATCAGGTCTACCTGATAGCGTTCGCAGGCTGCATACACCCCTTCATAAAATTCATCCAGTGCTTCCACACTGAATTTATTGCTGACGGCGATGCTCATGGTGATCTGCGTTGGTGTGGCGTTCATGGCATAAATGTCGCTCAGGTTGACCACAACACTTTTATAACCCAGGTGCTTGAGTGGGGTGTACATCAGGTCAAAGTGAACGCCTTCCACCAGCATGTCGGTGCTCACGACGGTCTGCCGGCCGAAATGATCAACAATGGCTGCGTCATCTCCAACTCCGAGTATCGAAGACGCGTTCTGGAATTCAATATTGGCGGTGAGGTGGTCGATAAGGCCAAACTCTCCGAGGGAGGAAATTTCTGTTCTGCTATCCATTGTGACTTATTTTTCTGTTTCGCCGTTGATCCAGCGAAGCATTTCAGTATGTATGTGGCCGTTAGTTGCCAGCAGGTGCGGCTGGTAGGGGCTATAAGGGGCACCTTTAAAATCAGTTACGTTGCCCCCGGCTTCCAGCACCATCAGGAATCCCGCTGAGCTATCCCAGGGTTGTAACAGGTGTTCGTAGAATCCATCGAAACGACCGGATGCCACCCAGCAAAGATCGATCGCTGCGGAACCCAGTCTTCTCACGGGAACGCCGCTGCGTATAAAGCGTTCGAAGCAATCAAGCGGTCCGTTGGGCGAATCAAGGTAAGTATAGGGGAAACCGGTTACGAGGCAACTGGAAATGACCTCCCGCTTATTGCTGACAGCGATGGGGGCGTCATTCAGAAAGGCGCCTTTGCCGGCTTCTGCAAAAAAGAATTCTCCCATGAGGGGATTATAAACAGCACCCATCAGCATTTTGCCGTCTTTTTCCACGCCGATGCTTACGCAACAGATGGGAATGCCATTGGCAAAATTGACGGTTCCGTCGATCGGATCGATGATCCATTTGAAATTGGAACCCGTAGCATGTTCACCGCTTTCTTCCGTGAGGAGATAGTGATCCGGAAAAGCCGCACGAATAACTTCGATGATTGCTTTTTCTGCAGCATGATCCGCTTCTGTGACAAGGTTGTTTATGCCTTCCTTGTTGGAAATGCTCAGGTCTTTTCTGTTGAAAAAAGACTTTAAAACCGCAGCTCCCGCATTCGTCGCATTTAAAAGCGTTTCTTTGATCATGCCGCAAAGCTAAATAAATTCGATTCATGCTCCTGTCCGTTATCATTGTCAATTATAATGTTGCGCCATATCTCGAGCAATGCCTGCTGACTGTTCAGCGTGCAGGTGAAGGAATAGAAATGGAAGTATTGGTGGTGGATAACGGATCGGAAGATGACAGTATGGAATACCTTCCTTTACGGTTTCCTGCTGTGCGGTTTGTGCAGAACAGCCATAATGCCGGATTCGGGCATGCCAATAACCAGGCCCTGGCCCTGTCGAGGGGTAAATACCTGCTGTTGCTGAATCCGGATACGCTTTTACCGGCTACCGGTATCAGGGAGTTGCTTCAGTTCCTCGCTGATCATCCGGATGCAGGAGGCGTGGGGATGTATATGGCGGATGGCAAAGGAAATTTCCTGGCTGAATCAAAACGGGGCTTTCCGGATCCGCTCACTTCCCTGTTTAAACTGAGCGGACTTACCCGGTTGTTTCCGCGACATCCCCGGATCAACCGGTATTACCTGGGCGATACGGATCCCAGGTTGCTGCAGCAGGCGCCGGTATTGAGCGGCGCGTTCATGGCATTTTCCAGGGCGGTGTATGAAAAGACAGGAGGCTTTGATGAACGGTTTTTTCTTTACGGGGAAGATATCGATCTCAGCTGGCGGATTCAATTGCAAGGCAGGAAGAATTATTACCTGCCGCAACCGGGTCTGATACATTTTAAGGGAGAAAGTGCCGTATCCAGCCCGCGGAGCAGGAAGCACTTTTACCAGGCAATGGTGCTTTTTGCACAGAAGTATTTTCCCCGAAGTGCCTGGTTTACGCGGATGTCGCTTTACCCGGTGATCTTTTTTTCCGGTAACAGGAAGAAAGGTCAGCAGTTGACGGGACATTTATCGGGTACCTGCTGGCTTGAAGGGGATCTTGCCGTCATGGAAGAATTGCCGCAACTCCTTCCGGATACCTGGGAGCCGGCAGATGACCGCAGGGCAGCCCGGCACCTGGTTGTAGCGTTGGGAACCGGTTATGGGGTAGAAGATTTTTTATCGGCTGGTCCGTATGTACACGAATATGTGTGGATCTGTCAGCAGGGTACCCGTTACCTGATCGGCGGCAGTGGCCATCCTGCAGATACCGCCAATCACATTAAGTTAAAAAACCCGGTAGTAGTATCCCCATAATTGCGATATTGGTAACCTATTGAGTATTTTTGCCTTTTACCTAAAGCACAAGACACAGCATGGCGCTGATTGAAATTTCATTGCCCAAAACGATTGCGAAGGCATTGCGTCTGCCGGCAAGTTCTCCACGCCGGCAGCAACTCAAGGTGTTGAAGAAACTGTTGAAGAAAGCCCGCTTTACCGAGTTTGGCCAGCGTTATCGTTTTGACGAGATCATGCTGAGCCGTCATCCGGGTAAGAAATTTCAGCAACTCGTTCCCACTTATAACTATAATTCCATTTATAAAGAATGGTGGCATAAGACCCTCGAGGGAAAGCCGGATATCTGCTGGCCCGGCAAGATCAAATATTACGCGCTGTCATCCGGTACTTCCGAATCAGCCAGCAAATACATTCCCATCACCGAAGACCTGCTGAAAGGCAACCGCGTGGTGATGATCAAGCAGTTGCTTTCCCTGCGTCATTATGATGGCATTCATTACAGCAATATTGGCAAGGGATGGCTCATGCTGGGCGGAAGCACGCAACTTCAGAAAGGCCGCGGCTACTATGCCGGCGACCTCAGCGGTATCACGGCTAAAAAAGTTCCCTTCTGGTTTACTCCGTTTTACAAGCCCGGCAAGAAGATCGCGAAAATGACCGACTGGAACGACAAGCTGGATGAGATCGTTGAGCAGGCGCCGAACTGGGATATCAGTTTTGTGGTGGGTGTACCGGCCTGGATCCAGATGTGTATGGAAAAGATCATCGAAAGGTATAAGCTGAAAAGTATTCACGATATCTGGCCGAACCTTTCTTTTTTTGTACATGGAGGTGTTTCCTTCGAACCCTATAAGAAAGGGTTTGAGAAACTGCTTGCAAAGCCGCTGACATATATAGAGACCTACCTGGCATCGGAAGGATTCATCGCCTACCAGGACCGGCAGTATGCCAAGGGCATGAAGTTGTCCATCAACGACCATATATTTTTTGAATTTGTTCCGTTTGATGATGAAAACTTCGATGCAGAAGGCAATATGCTGCCCTCTGCGGAACCCTGTATGATCCATGAAGTGGAGGAAGGGCGTGACTATGCGATCCTCATCAGCACTTCTGCGGGTGCCTGGCGTTACCTGATCGGCGATACGGTTCGCTTTACGGATGTTGATCGCTGTGAAGTGATTATCACCGGCAGAACAAAACATTTTCTCAGCCTTGTGGGAGAGCACCTCAGTGTGGATAACATGAACCGTGCCCTTCAGCTGGCGTCAGAAGAAATGAATGTTTCCGTTCCGGAATTTACGGTTGCCGGGATTCCCCATGGAACTTTCTTTGCGCATCAGTGGTATGTTGCCTCTGACGATCATGTTGATGCTGACCAGTTGTGCAGTAAGATCGATCAGCACCTGAAGGTGCTCAATGATGATTATGCAGTGGAAAGAACCAGCGCATTGAAAGAAGTAAAACTTCAGGTGCTGCCGGAACATATTTTTATGGATTTCCTCGCTTCCAAAGGAAAGGTCGGTGGCCAGCACAAATTCCCCCGCGTACTGAAAGGCAATATGCTGCAGGACTGGCAGACGTTTATAAACAACAAAATATGATCACTATTCGTTTGGCTGAAGTTGAAGATGCTCCCGCAGCTGCCTATTTGTTTGACCAGTATCGTCAGTTCTACTACCAGAAGTCCAACCTCCAGGGTGCAACGGATTTTCTGACGGATCGCCTGAAGGCAAAGGAATCTGCATTGCTGATCGCCGTAGAAGAAGGTGAGCTGAAAGGGTTTTGCCAGCTCTATCCTATTTTTTCTTCCGTTTCCATGCGCCGGGCCTGGCTGTTGAACGATCTCTTTGTGGCGGAAGCCAGCCGCGGTAAAGGCATCGCTTCCAGGCTGCTGGATGCAGCCGTTTCCATGGCAACCGATCAGGGTGCGGGCTGGCTGCTGTTGCAAACAGCCCCGGACAATATTCCCGCCCAGGCCTTATACGAAAAGAAAGGCTGGTTAAAGGAAAACGACCTGTTCTACCGGTTCGATATTAAATGATATCAGAACCAGCCTCGTTTTTTGAACAGCCATAACATATAAATAGGAATCGCCAGCATCAGGGCTACGGCAATGAAAAAGCCGTAATCATTATGCAGATAGGGGATCTTGTCGAAGTTCATTCCAAAAATTCCACCAATTACTGTTGCCGGCGCCATGAGACAGGTCACAATGGCCATCACCTTCATGACCTCGTTCATTTTCAGGTTCACATTATTGATGTACAGGTCCTGCATGTTGATCATGATATCGCGATAGTTTTCGCTGAGATCATAGGCCTGCATGATGTGGTCGTAGATATCTTTGAAGTATTTGGTGGTGCGGTCATCCAGCAAATCGCTCTCGCTGCGGATAATGCCGTTGATCAGGTCCCTTACCGGCGCAATATTCCGTTTCAGCACGATTTGCTCCTTCCGGAGCGCGCTTATCCTGGCCAGTGCGCGGTTATTGCTGTTGCGGATCACCTGTTCTTCCAGGTCCTCTATTCTTGCACCGAGCTTTTCCATCACGATGAAGTAATTGTCCACAATGAGATCAAGCATGGCATAGCAGAGGTAGTCCGCAGTGCGCTGCCGGATTTTGGAGGTGGACAGTTTCAGCTTGTCCCTGATTGGATTAAAAACATCCCGTGAGGCGTCTTCCTGGAAGCTGATGACGAAGTCCTTTCCCAGCACAATACTGATCTGTTCCTGTTCTACGGTGCCTTTTGCATCGTTGAAGTAAAGCATGTTCAGCAGGCAGAACAATACACCTTCCACCTCATCCATCTTAGGCCGTTGGTTGATGCTCAGTATATCTTCTATCAGCAGGGGGTGGATGCCAAACTGATTGCAGACAGCTTCCACATCGGCTTTTCTGAGGCCGTCAACATTGATCCAGCTGATGCGGTTGCTGTGCCGGAAGCGGAAACAGGGTTCAACCTTGTCACAATCGTGCACTTCGAGGTGCTGGGCGTCATAGTCATAGACGAATGCCCTGACCTCACCTGCTTCTTCCCGATGGGGTGGAATGGTAGGATTAACGTTTAAAATCTCTTTGGTCCGATTGGTGCCGAAAAGGTTTTTTAATCCCAGGTATCTCAGGTAACGCTTGCCCTGGCGGGTAATAGTCCTGTCTATTGATTTCTGGATCATGACAATATGAAATTATTGAAATCTTGCCATGAGCTGGTAATCATTATTTTTATGCCCGCAGACCAACTATGACAGAAGCAATTTGGAAAGGATTGGCATTGGGCAGTTTTCTTGCTATATCGGTCGGACCTGTCATTTTCACTATTATCAAACAAAGTCTCAACAACGGGAAAGAAGGCGGATTGAGTTTTGTTGCCGGCGTCTGGGTCAGCGACATCCTGCTGGTGTTTCTCAGTAATGCTTTTTCGGAGTGGGTATCGGCCCTTCTTGCCTATAAAAAGACCATCGGCTATGTGGGTAGTGTGTTCCTTATTGTGCTGGGGGTTTATTATGTATTCTGGAAGAAAGTGAAGCTGTCGATGGAAAAGCAGGGAGAAGAGCAGCGTTTCCGGAAGCGGGATGTGGCTAAGATCTTTACTTCCGGCTTTCTGATCAATACCCTGAACCCCAGCGTTATACTGTTCTGGCTGGTGAATGCTACGGCATTTTCCATCACCCACAGCCTGACTGACCGGATCATTATTTTTTCAGTGTGTATAGCCGTGAATATTGTGGCGGATGTGCTGAAGGTGCTGATGGCCGAAAAATTAAGAAAAAAGCTTACGCTCCATAACCTGTCTGTTATTAACAAGATATCGGGACTTATCCTGATTGGTTTTGGCTTTGCGCTTTTCTGGGGGGTGGCTTTTTTATCGGATAAAGTTTAAAACAACAACATGCGTAAGTCCATTAGCCTGGTGATTTTCCTGGCCCTGTGTATGACGGCATTCGCGCAAACGAATACCATGAGTGATTATATCGCGCTGAAAAAGAAAAATGGCCGCCACGTGGGGGTATATTTTCCGGGGAGTCCCATCGGCTTTCTGCATGTTTCCGGGCAACGTATCGACGGATATGTTGATGCAGTGAGGAATGATTCCGTGTTTATACGGCAATGGAATATTCAGTCTTATATCACGACACTGGGTACTTCAAAAGTTGACACGGTGGGATACTATATCCACAAACTCCATTATACTGAAATCAGAAGCATATATCCGGACAAAAAGGAAAGCTGGAAATTTGTAAAAAACGGCAGCATTTTCATGATCGGTGGCGCCGGCTATGCGCTGTTGAATGTGATCAATGGCGCTTATCTCGATGAGCCCCTCAGTGACCCGGATAATATGAAGTCGCTCGGTATTGCGCTGGGCGTGGCGGCAGGCGGTTTTGTGTTGAACCGGATTTATCACAAAAAGGAAAAAGAAGGGAAAAAATATGTGATCACCTATGTGAAGATGACTACCCCGCAGTGATGGTCAAATTATCTATATTGCGGACGCCTAAAACGTCAACATCCTAAGTGAAAACAAAAGGTTTGATACCCCGCACCTGGAGATTCCTGAAAAAATTCTTCCTGATTCTTTTTGTTGCGCAACTCCTCTATATTATCCTGCTGCGGTGGGTCGATCCCCCTTTTACATTCACACAACTGGGCGACTGGTTCCGGGGGTATGGTCTGAAGCGGGACTATGTAGACCGCTCGGAAATGTCCCGTAACATCCGGCTTGCGGTAATCTCTTCCGAGGACCAGCTGTTTGCCGATCACAGCGGTTTCGATTGGAAGAGTATTGAAAAGGCAATGGATTACAACAAAAGGAAGCCGAACCGCGTGCATGGCGCAAGTACCATCAGCCAGCAGACAGCCAAGAATGTATTCCTGTGGCAGGGCAGGAGCTGGATCCGCAAAGCCATGGAAACCTATTTTACATTCATGATTGAGCACATCTGGGGTAAAAAAAGGATCCTTGAAGTTTACCTGAATGTTATAGAAATGGGTCCGGGAGTATTTGGCATTGAAGCAGCATCCCGGCATTACTTTCATAAATCAGCAGCGAACCTGAGCCGGGCCGAAGCATCACGGATTGCGGCCTGTCTGCCGAATCCCAAAAAGTTCTTTGCGAGTCCCGCCAGCAAATATGTGTTGTACCGTTCGGTGGTCATTCAAAAACAGATGACCATCCTTGCGGCTGATCCTGATATCCAGAAGATCATCAATTAATGATGATCTCCAGTGCGCGGCTGTTCTGGCTCGCTATTCCGGGTATGCCCGACCATACGCCGATCTTGGCGCGGTATTTTCCTGGAGAAATGTTCATATCGGTGTCCGAAGAAAATGAAAATGAACCGTCGGCTTTCTTTTGGTGTTTCAGTGGCAACCTTACCATCGGGTCATCCCCTTCGAATATATCAAGCACATAAGTTTCGGAACCTGTTTCGCCCTTGATGACAGCAACAAAATCTTCCAGACGGCCTTTCCGGATATACAGTTTCCCCTGACTAGGACTGATATCTATTCCGGATGCAGACGTAAAATCATTAAAAACCTTTCCAGCCATCGGCTCCCGGTTATTGGGAATCTCCACAGCGCCTGAATCATTCGCCAGGAATTTATCTGCGAGAAACACGTCCCGCCCCTGGAAGGACTTTTCTATCGGCCAGAAATTATAGTTGTTCCGGCGGTAGCGGGTAGTGTTGAGTCCGAATGCGGTGTCACCCGTATAAAACCAGTATTTCGACGGACGCTGGTAACTGTCAAAAAAGACGACGGGTTTTCCATTAGCGGCCTTCTGAACTGCTGTTGCCCAGGTTTTGTTGTGATGCATTTCATCATGGAAGCGGTTGGTAAGGAAGCTGATGTCGGTTACCAGGTAGATCCGCAGAAGGAAAATGGCGATTAAAGCAGGCAGCCAGAGTCGTTTTACCCATACCGATAGTGGCTTGCCGGAAAGCCATGCATGAGACAGGATCATCAGCGGGATCAATGCAGGTACCGTCCAGTTGGCCTCCACCCTTCCTTTCAAGGTGCTGACCAGGAAAAACAGGTAGAATCCTATCACGGTATACCGGAGTGATTGTTCAAAGAGGTCGGCAGGTTTCTTCCGCGCTGTTGCATAAAACAACAGCCACCCGATCAGCGGCCCTGCCAGGAGTAATTGTCCCAGGACGTATTCAATGCTGAAGGTGAGCCGGTAGGAAGGTGCATTTCTTTCTTTCAGGTGATATCCTACAGAGGGGAATCCATGCTGCGCCTGCCACCAGAGATGCGGCAGGAACAACAGTATGCCACTTATCGCTGCCACCCAGGCGTTTCTCCGCAACAACAGTTTAGGGTTGCTGAGAAAGGTGAAAAAGATCACCAGGATACCATGGTACTTGCTGTACAGCATCAACGCCATTACCAATCCCAGTAACAGGCCATTACCGATCGTATCTTTTTCAAGAAAACGTTTGTATTGCAGGAAGAACACAGCCGTGAAAAAGGTAAGCGGAATATCGGGTACCGCCAGAATACCGCCGATCTGAAACACCGCCATCGAACTGGCCAGGTACATGAAGAGGATGTCATCCTTTACCGGTAGTAACCGGTACATGATCATCAGGCTGCCCGTGCTCATCAGCACCATAAAAAGCCGCACACCCAGTTCATTGTGGAATACAGTGTAGCCGGTTTTGATCAGGGCTGCAATCATCGGCGGATGATCAAAATAGCCCCAGTCCAGGAAGCGGGAATACACCCAGTAATAGGCTTCATCATCCAGCAATTGGGTGAATGCTGCCTGAAGCAAGCCGATGAGCAGCCAGGCCCCGAAGAACCAGGACAAAGCATTTTTTTTAATCGGTGAAGTCATTATGAGAATAATTGCGTAATCGATTCTTTAACGGTTGCGATGCGTTCCTGAAGGGGTCCGCTGACTGTGATCCAGGGAACAGGCTGGTTGACCAGGAGGTCCTTGTACATCAGGAAAAGCTGCTTGCGGACTTCGAGATCAGGGTACTCGCGTAATTCATCTTTTGCCCAGGGGATATCTATATCACATAGAAGGTACAGATCATAGGGCCGGGTGGCAATGGCATCGAGAATAAAGGTGTGACATTTCTCAAAAACATACTCACACCATACTTTCATCACGTACATATCTGTATCGACAAAAAGGTACGGTGGCTGCACCTTTCTGTCGATCATTTTTGCAGCGTAATCATCTTCCATTTTCAGTTGTCCCTTTGCAATGGTGAGCAGGTCGTTATACTTGTAGTACTTGCCGTTTTTCACCAGGTACTCCCGCGCGTATTCCGGGCACCAGAGAGAATTATAGGTTCGGGCAAGCGCTTCACATAAAGTGCTCTTGCCGGTGGATTCCGGACCTATGACAACGATCTTTTTCAACATAGAAGCCGGAAAGTTACTGAACCTTAAACTTCTTTTGCCATGAAAACAGTCCGGAAACAGCGAGGACCAGCAGGATGACATACTGGAAGGAAGTAAAGGCTAATCCTTTTACAAAATAAAGCGGTATAGATGCAATGTTGGTAATGATCCACCAGTACCAGCTTTCAATTTTTTTCTTTGCCATCAGCCACATTCCTGTATAAGCGCTGGCGCTGGCGAGGGCATCTGCCCAGGGGATCGCTGCTGCAGCAAATGCCTGTTTCAACATGGTCAATACAGCAAACAGGAAGGAATAGCATACCATGAAAAAGAGGACCTGTTCAAACCATTCCTGACCGGAGGATGGTGTGATCTTTAAGGTGTGATGATGGTCGCGGTCGCGTTTCGACCACAGGATCCAACCGTAGATGCTCATCACCGAGTAATAGAAATTGACACTTGCTTCGCCGTACAGGTGAAACTTGAGACTGAGATAAACGAAAAAGGTCGTGTTGATGAGTCCGATAGGGTAAACCAGGATGTTTTCCTTTCTGCTGAACCAGACGCTTCCGATACCGGCGATTACTGCAATAAATTCCATCCACCCGGTATTCCGGATATTTTCCAGGAATTGCTGCCACACCGCTGACGCCATGCTTAAAAATGCAACAGAATTTTTAGATTGCCGCAAATTGTTTTGTATGAAAATAGCTGTACTGGGCGCGGGAATGGTTGGTCGTGCTATCGCCCTCGACCTTTCGGAAAAGCATTCAGTAGTTGCGTTCGACAAATTCCCGCAACCACTGTCCCTTCTTCAGCAACGGAAAAAGGAAATCGCGACGCGGCAGGAGGACCTAGAACAGTATGCGGCTTATCCCTCGTGGCTGGCGGAATTTGACCTTGTCGTGACGGCGGTACCCGGTTTCATGGGGTACAAAACCCTGGAGGCCGTGATCCATGCGGGAAAACCGGTAGTCGATATTTCTTTCTTCCCGGAAGATGCGCTGGCGCTGGACCAGCTTGCCAGGGAAAAGAATGTCACGGTCATTACTGACTGCGGGGTGGCCCCGGGTATGAGCAACTTCATTATTGGCCATTATAATGAACAGATGACGTTGAACAGTTTTGAGATCTATGTGGGCGGACTGCCAAAAACCAGGAAAAAACCATTTGAATACAAGGCGCCATTCTCACCGATCGATGTGATCGAAGAGTATACCCGGCCCGCCCGCCTGAAGGAAAACGGTCGTATCGTGGTCAAGCCTGCGTTGTCAGAGCGGCACCTGATGGAATTCGGCGAGATCGGTACCCTCGAAGCCTTTAATACGGACGGACTGCGCAGCCTGCTGTTCACCATGCCGCATATTCCTGACCAGAAGGAACAGACCCTTCGATATCCGGGTCATGTGGAGCTGATCCAGGCACTTAAAGCTTCGGGGTTCTTTTCAGAAGAAACCCTCACCGTTAACGGGCAGGCCATCAGACCAATTGATTTCTCCTCGTCTGTTCTTTTCAGGGAATGGAAACTGGGGCCGGAAGATGAGGAATTTACCGTGATGCGGGTGATCCTGCATGGCGAAAAGGATGGCCAACCGAAAACTGTCACCTACGATATGCTGGACCGCTACGATCCGGCAACAAAGATTTCATCTATGAGCCGTACCACCGGATATACCTGCACAGCGGCCGTCGGGCTGATTGCGGAAGGCCTTTTTACCGGCAAGGGCGTGTTCCCGCCAGAGAGGGTAGGCAACAAAAATGAGTGCTTTGCCTATGTTTTGCGGCACCTTGCGGCGAGAGGAGTGGTTTGGCGCAAGTCCTAAGGTTACTTACCTTTAACCTCCGCACTGTTCAACAAAAAATACCATAACCATGATCAGGAATGCAACAGCCGTTTGGAACGGCTCAGGAAAAGAAGGCAACGGCAACCTTACCACCCAAAGTGGTGTATTAAGCAAAACGCAGTATTCATTTAACTCCCGTTTTGAAAGCGGCGTTGGCACCAACCCCGAGGAACTGGTTGCTGCAGCACACGCAGGATGTTTTACCATGAAACTCAGTTTCGTGATCGGCGCAGCAGGTTTCACACCAGACATGCTTGAAACGCAATGCCAGATCACATTTGAGAATGGTGCGATCACCAAATCTCATTTGATTGTAAAGGGAAAGGTTCCCGGCATCAGCCAGGAGCAGTGGGATGCGAGCGTAAAGGATGCAGAAGCGAACTGTCCTATTTCAAAAGTGCTCAACACCAACATTACTTCAGAAGCAACGTTGCTCTGATAACGTAAGACAAGCATGGATACCTGCACCTGTCACCAGACAAGTGCAGGTATTTTTATTTCTTCACTGCCGGAGATTGAATGAAAATACCTTCACGTTTCAGCGCAGCGTTGATTATCCGGGCGAATGCAAGGGCATCGGGATGATCTCCATGAAGGCAGATGGTGTCAGCCTGTATGGGTATTGTCTCTCCCATGATCGTGTTGACGGAGCCTTTACGAATCATATCGAGACATTGTGCTACTGCCTGGGCGCTGTTTGTGATCACTGCCCCATCAAGGGTTCTGTTTACCAGTGAGCCATCACCGTTGTACGTCCTGTCGGCAAAAGCTTCCGACACTACCTGCAGTCCTCTTCCTGCAGCGATATCCAGCATCTTTGAACCTGCAAGTCCGAATAACAGTAATGTAGGATCAATTGCGGCAACGGCATCAGCCAATACCGCTGCAATCAGGGGGTCCCTGGCTGCGTGGTTGTATAGAGCACCATGGGGCTTAACATGGCGGAGAGTGGCTCCTTCTGCCGTGCAGCAGGCTGCCAGGAGGTTGATCTGGGAAAGAAGGGTGTCATACAATGCTGCAGGTTCCATCTGCAGTTCCTTTCTGCCAAAGTTTTCCCGGTCGGGATAGGAGGGATGAGCGCCTATTGCGGTGCCGGCCTGTTTCGCCGCGCAGACAAGTGTGACCATCGTTTCATGATCGCCTGCATGGGCTCCGCAGGCAATATTTACTGAGCTGATATAAGGGAGAAATTTTTCATCATCGGCAAGACCCTCACCAAGATCGGCGTTGATATCTACAATGGCGGGCATATTGTTTCAGGTAAGGTGAAGGTCAAGATCCTTTTGAAGTTGCTGAATCTGCCGGGATGCATCCAGCAATAAGCCGGTAGCGATGGTATGGGTGATCAGCTGAAACCGGATGCTGCTGCCACGGGGCTTTTGCACCAGAATGGACATGTCGGCTTCTGCAACCTGTGCAATAATGGGATATCCGCCAGTCACCTGTGCGTCTGCCAGCAAAACCAGCAACTGGCCATCGGGGCTAAGTTGTATTGTACCCGCCTGTACTGCTGTTGAGAAAGATCGCTGTGGTATCCGGGTCGCCAGCGGGACTCCTTTCAGCCGGGCGCCCATTCGGTTGGTCATCGCCGTTATTTCGAAAAGATTATCACCGAGTTGTGCCTGAGCGGCCTCAGTAAGATGATCAAATGCCAGCCCCTTCATGATGCGGATCGTCGTGTTGTCATAAGCTGGCAACTGGGATCCGGCGAGACCGAATGGCCGGTGTGCCGGGCCTTTTATCCGCCGGATTATTTTTTCAGCAGTCAAAGTGGACAACACAGCGAGTGGTAACAGGTCTCCGTTTTTCAGGAGCCGGCCCTGGATGCCTCCGAAGCCACCTGCAGCAAAAGTACTCCTGCTGCCCAGAACAGGCTGACACCGGATACCCCCGTGAATGGCGATATAGGCATATCCACCTGAGGGGGCAGCGATTGAAATAGTCTCTCCCGCCTGCAATAAGTGTGGATGCCATTTGGCTACAGGTTTGCCGGCGATCTCGACCTGGTGATTATGGCCACCTACGGCGATCAGGTGATCAGATAAGGCAATAGCCGCCCAATTTCCGGCAGCAATCTCAATGGTTGCGGCAGAAGGCTCATTGGCGGCCAGCAGATTAGTCAGCCGAAGCGCCTGCTGATCCATTGCACCACCAGGTGTAATTCCAAAGCTGCGGAACCCCGGACGGCCAGGATCCTGAATGCCGGAAATGCCGGCATTAAGTATTTTCATGCTGATCAAGATAGGCAAATGTGGCCGCATTTACGGGTGTAAAGCGGACCATGTCTCCAGGTACGAACATGCCTTTTCCCGGCGCAGCCGGATCAAAGATCTTTAATGGCGTTCTCCCAATTATATGCCATCCTGCCGGTGTTGCCATTGGATAGATACCGGTTTGTGTTTCTGCAATACCAACCGCACCCGGCGATACTTTTAATTCGGGTTGTGCCTTTCTGGGCACCCTAAGGCCATCGGGAAGAAAGCCCATATAGGGAAAGCCTGGTGTAAATCCGATCATAAACACATAATAGCTGTTCCCCGCATGCTGTTCAATAATGGCTTCTTCAGTCAGGCCCGTTGTGACAGCTACCGCGTGCAGATCCGGAGAATAAGGCGCCTCATAACAAACCGGGATCAGTTTTTCCTTTGCGGATGGCCGGAAATCATTGTTCTGTGGTTCTTGCAGCATTATCCGCAGCCATTGTAAAACAAAATCCCCGGGAGGTCGACCGGAGTTCCGGTAAACTTCCCAGGGATCAAAATAGATCGTTATACTTTGGATTGCGAGGACGCAATCGGTAAATCCTGAAAACTTTTCCTGTCGTATCCGGTTAGCCATTCCAACTAACCTGCGATGCTGACCGATGGTCATATCGCCTTCCCAGACTACCGTACAGGCTGATTCTGAAAGGAGGTGGATGGTGTAATCCATTATTCGGCCTCAGCCACCACTTCTTTCACTTCGGGAATCATTCTTTTCATCATCCCTTCAATGCCGGCTTTCAGGGTGATCATGCTGGACGGACAACCGCTGCAGCTTCCCTGGAGCATCAGGTTTACTACGCCGTCATCGTAGCTTTTGAACTGAATAGCACCGCCATCCATTTCAACAGCTGGCTTCACATAGTTTTCCAGCAGCTCTTTGATGCGTTTTACCACATCATCATCATCTGCGGTAACCTCATTTCCCCCGGATTGTTTCACAGCGGCAAGTTCTTCTTCATTCACAACGGGTTTGCCTTCTTCCAGGTAATCTTTCAAAAACTGGCGGATAGAAGGAATAACATCATTCCATTCTGTTTCCTGTGTTTTTGTCAGGGTTACAAAATTGCTGGCGATGAACACACTGCGGATAAAGGGAAATCCGAACAGCTCAACAGCCAGGGGTGAAGGCTTCGCACTTTCCATATCCGGCAGGTCTATGCTTTTTCCGGGATAAAGCAGTTTGTTGGCAACAAACTTCATTGTTTCCGGATTGGGAGTCATTTCCGTATAGATACTGATCACGGGATTACCGGTTTTAATCATAACTGCACTGATTTATGTACAAAAATAACAATTGCCCGCGGGTATTGTTTCTATTTCAGGGAAATCTTGGGGGCGAGGGGTGCCGGAGCCGCATGACTAGTGGGAGCAATCCGCGGCGTGGCAATGGTTGGCTTTGCGGCAAAGCTGGTAATTCCGGAAATGCGCCCAGACGATCGCGACTACTGCCGGCACGAGAAACCAGAGCTGCCAGTCGTGGAGGTATTGTTTCAGCAGCAGGAGAAAGATACCCAGGCTGAAAATCAGGAGGGGCCCGGCCTTGCGGTGATGTTTCCGGTATCCATGATATAACGCCGCTGAACCGACTACTGCTGCCAGGAGTATCATAAAATACTCAAATGACACATTATGAATGATTTCGACTCCAAAAACAGGAAGGCTGGTTAACAACAGCGGCAGTACCGCGCAATGGATGGCGCAGGCAACCGAAGTGGCAATTCCAAAAGCGTCCCAATTGATTTTTAGCCTCATGAAGGGGGCAAAAATAGGAAGATGCAACTTTGTTGCAAAATATTTCTTCTTAATTTTGCAGTAATGAAAAAACGAACCGCATACTACCTCATTTTCTTCCTGGTGCTTTTTGGTGGATTTCTTTTCGCCATGACCCGGTTTATTCCCGGTTTTGGTAAAGTTTCGATGCCGGTGCTCAGTACAGTGAAACCATTCAGTTTTACCGACCAGAATGGGAAGACTTTCAGCAACCAGCAAACTGAAGGTAAGGTTTATGTGGCCGAGTACTTTTTTACTACCTGCCCGGGTATTTGTCCCAAAATGAACCGGAACCTTAAGACGGTTTATGACAATTATAAGAATGAGCCCGGTTTCCTGATCCTTTCCCATTCTGTAGATCCCGGAACCGACAGTGTAACGCGTATGAAAATATATGCGGACTCTCTCGGGGTTAATGGGGGGAACTGGCATTTTCTGACAGGTAGTAAAGACAGTCTTTACCTGGCGGCCCGGATCAGTTATCTGCTGGACGATCCAAAAAACAACAATAAGCTGATTGAAGACCAGTTTATCCATACGCAGTTTTTTGCATTGGTGGATAAAAACGGTCAGGTGCGCCGAATTTATGATGGACTGAAAAAAGACGAAGTCAATCAGCTTATCACGGATATTCCTGTATTGCTAAAAGAGAAAGCTGGCGGTCGTGGTCATTTTGCCAATGGTATATTTAATAACAATCCACAGTAATGGAGCAAGCCATCCAGGAAATATTAAAGAGGAACCGCCTCAGTGTGACCGATAGCCGGGTAAAAATCCTAGAACTGTTTCTATCCCAGGCCGGAGCGCTCGCCCATGGAGATATAGAAAAGAAAACGGGCGAGAAATTCGACCGGGTGACGGTTTACCGCACTTTACAGGTCTTTCTTGGTAAGGGGATCATTCATACGATTCCAACAGCAGACAACAGTATCCGGTACGCCCTGTGCCGGGAAAACTGCGCTGAAGGCCATCACCATGATAATCACGTTCATTTCGTTTGCAGCGATTGTGGCAATACAACGTGCCTTGATGATATCACTATCCCCCAGATCCAGCTACCTACTGGCTATCAGACCCAGCAGGTGGAGATGCTGGTCAGCGGAATCTGCCGGGAATGTAAAAGTTGAATTGATCCCAGGCGCTGATTTTTCAGGCACTTTAAAAAGTTTTGATGGCTGTAAATTCAACAGGTAGTTCCCCGGAAACCTTGCGTGGACGTGGAAAAGCGCGGATTTAAGAAGCTAATCTGACCTTCCCGGAATTCCCGGAAAAAATAAAGCCCCGATGTAGACACACCGGGACTTTTGGTTAAGGCTCTGATTAGTAGCTATTTTAGAAGAAGCTTTATGCTTCTAAGTGTTTTCCTGTACAAATATATTGTTATAAATCATTAACCGCAAAATTTTAGCATACCCTATTTAGGGTATTTTTTGGCACTTAACCCAGATTTAACCCAGCTGAGCCATTTCCTGCTCCACAAAATCCATCAATGTTTTAACACGGTCTGGTCCCAGGTCAAATTTTAACCCCGCAGCCTCGTACAATTCAGGTAAAGTCCGGGTTCCTCCCAGCGCGAGTGCATTCATATAGTTGTCTAATGCAGCTTCCCTGTTCTGCTTATACTGCATCCACATACCGATCGCACCAAGCTGTGCAATGCCATATTCGATATAGTAGAAGGGTACTTCAAAGAGATGCAATTGCCGTTGCCAGCTGTACTTTCTGAATTCTTCCAATCCACTCAGTTCAATTTCACCTGTTGAAAACTCATCATTGATGCTGATCCATTTTGCTGTTCGTTCTTCTGGCGTATGTCCGGGAATCTCGTAAACCCAATGTTGAAATTTATCAATGATGGCAATCCATGGAAAAATCGTGATCACTCTTTCCAGCTGATGTTCTTTTGCTCTTGTCAGTTCTTCTTCCTTATCAAAAAAACTATGCCAGTGATCCATGCTGAACAACTCCATGCTCATACTTGCCACCTCAGCGATCTCCATAGGATACTCCTTGAAAGCGCTTAACGGTAATGGATGAGCGAGAAAAGAATGAACTGCATGACCGCCTTCATGTACCATTGTAGTGACATCGTGCATTTGTCCGGCCGCATTCATAAAAATGAATGGCGCTCCTGTTTCGGCGAGTGGACAATTATAGCCGCCAGGTGCTTTGCCCTTCCGGCTTTCGAGGTCCAGTCTCCCCATATTTTTCATCGTCACCAGGCAGTCGGCGAAAAAGGGCCTCATCTCCCGGAAACATGAAATGGTTTTCTCCAGCAATTCCGTACCACCCTGGAAAGGCCGTAATGGTGTGATGCCTTCCGGCTCCGCTTCCGTATCCCAGGGACGAAGTTTGTCCAGCCCGAGCTTTTCCCGCTTCTTGCGGTAGATAGCAGCGACCAGTGGTACCACATGTTTTTTTACTGCATCGTGAAATGCATAGCAGTCTTCCTTTGTATAATCAAAGCGACCCATTTCGACAAATTTGTAGTCGCGGTAATTACTGAATCCGGCATTCAGGGCAACCTGGTGACGTTTGGCGATCAGGCTGCTGTACAGGCCGCTCAATTGCTCTCTGTCCTGGTACCGGCGTTCCTGGATTTTGCGGTAGGCATCTTCCCTTTTCGTCCTGTCCGGGTTTTCAAGGAATTTTGATGCCTGTTGCAACGTATATTCCTTACCGTCGATTGTAACCGTCATCTTGCCTGAGATCACACCGAACTGCTGTGCAGAAACACTTAGTTCTGCCAGCAACGGAATATTCTCTGTTCGGAAAAGATCAATTGACTTTTTTACGCTCCTGAGGTAGGTAAAAAATTCTTTTTTATCCAGTTCCTGCGTAAACGGAGAGTCGATCAGTTTTCGGTTCAGCTGGTCTGCGAAAGGCTGGATTTGTGGCTGGATCTCCATCACAAAATAGGTGAACGCCTCTTCCAGGTCCTTGTTTTCCGTATCGCAGGTCATGCGGATCTGCCGCCAGGCGGCGTCTTCGCCGACAACGGCTTCCAGTTCACTGCTGTCTTTCAGCCACTGTTCCAGATCGGAACGCGACTCCAGCGGACGATCAGCCAGGTCCCTGAAATAAGGTTCCAGGGTTTCCCATGTGGTCACTTTGAAATCTTCCGGCAGAAAATGCCGGGGCTTATGTTCCAGTATAGCGGAATAGGTCAGCGTTGAAGCCATATTATTCTTCTTCTGTTTTTTTCTTGCGGGCAGTTTTCTTGGGCTTATCTGCATTTTCTGTTCCATCGCCCTCAGCAGCAACTTTTTTGGTTGCAGCAGCTTTAGGGGCAGCCTTTTTCTCCGGCTTCGTTTCTTCAGTTGCCGCTGATTCAGCTGCTGCCTTAGTCTTGGCCTTCGGCGCTTTTGCAGCAGGGGCTTCCGCTTCAGGAGTAGCTTCTGCTACTTCCGCTTCAGCCGGCGCTTCGGTAAGTTTGATCTCGATGTTGTTCTTTTTAAGCACGTCAAACCACTTCAGCATTTTCTTCATATCGCTGGTATACACACGCTCAAAGTCCATGTCAGGATATACTTTCTGGAAAAATCCTTTAACAGCACTGGTATCTTTTGCATCCGGAGCGGCTTCGGCAGTTTTTTCCATCGCCTGGAAAACGTCAACAAGATTCACGTTGTCGCGAACGGTATAGATTTCGATGCTTTCCAGGTGGGAAAAATTATGAATACGGGACGAAACGAACCGTGTATTGTTATCGTCCAGGGAACGCACAATTGCGCCATCGGTTTTACTGCTAAGCAGTTCAAATAATCCGGGCAGACCGGTAACGGCAATAATTCTATTGTATTCCATAAATCAAAATTGTAAAGGACGTGCAAGATAGTAAAAATGCTCAGGCATCCATCCATTCCTTAAAGCGGAGGATCAGCTCGGTACTGACCGCTACCTCTTCCGGGGCCGGCGGGTCGAATTCGACGAGCAGTTTTCCCTTACCTGGCGAGCGTAGCCGGGAAATGGCATTGATATGCGCCAGGTACTTCCGGTTTACCCTGAAAAACTGATCCGGGTTCAATTCTTTTTCCAGGTCGCTGAGTGATTTGTCCAGCAGGTACCGCTGGCCGGTGTCATCAACGATGCAAACGAGTTTGTGGGCGGCATAACAGTAGGCGATCTGCTCGGTTTTGATCGATACGTAATCGCTGCCGCGTTTGATCAGGTATCGCTTGCGGTATTCCGCGGGTTGCTGCTGCCGGCTGCGCAACTGTTCCAGGGAGCCGGCGAAATGCTGTTTCAGCGTCGCATATTTCTGCAAAGCGGCCTGTAACCGTTCCTGGCGGATCGGCTTCAGCAGGTATTCAATGCTGTTGTATTCGAAGGCCTCCTGCCAGTATTCGTCATAGGCGGTGGTAAAAATCACGGGACAGCTGATGGTGACCTGATCGAAAATTGAGAATGACTGTCCGTCACTTAATTCAATATCCATAAAGATCAGGTCAGGTGAAAGGTGAGCAGAAAGCCAGGCAACGGCTTCCCGCACACTCTCCAGTGTTGCCAGGCACTCATGTTGACCTTCTATGCCCTGCAGGGCTGCGAACAGTCTTTCAGCTGCAGGTTTTTCGTCTTCTATGATGAGAATTTTCATATTCAATCGAGTGTCAGAACAGGTAACATTACCACAAAAGAATTTTCTGCATCGATCACATCGATGGGTAATCCGGTGATCAGCAGGTAGCGCTTCTGCAGGTTATTCAGGCCAATGCCGCTGGATCGCCTGTCTTGCCTTCTTTCACGGGCCATATTGGAAAACACGAGTGTTTTACCAACAAGCGAAACCCTCATCTGCAGCGGATCCTGGCGACTGAATTCATTGTGCTTGATCGCATTTTCCATCAGCAGCTGCAGGGAGATGGGTGGCAAAAGGTATTTGTCGCAGTCAGCATCAGCCACCAGGTTTTCACAGATCAGGGCATCACCGAAACGGATTTTCAGCAACGCAAAAAAATTATCCAGGAAGCTCAGCTCATCTCTCAATAAAACGAGATCGCGGCCTTTGTTGGAAAGGATGTACCGATAAGTGTCTGCAAGGGTGTCGTTGAACTGTCTGGCTTTCTCCGGTGATGATTCTATCAGGTGACTCAGGGTGTTGAGTGAATTGAAAATGAAATGCGGATCGATCTGGTTCCGGAGGGCTTCAAGTGCCGTTTCTGTTCTTGCCCGCTCCAGTTGGGCATTACGCAACATTTCGGATTCTGATTCCTTTACCAGAAATACTGTTTCATACACGTGCACGATAAAAACCACTGCTACGAGAATGATCAGGGTTGTCTGTACAATGTTCGTCCAGTCGGTCTTCCCTTGCAGGAAGATCTGATACCAGCCGGTCAGCAGCAGTACTGCGACGGGAATGGTGTACAGGGGGATTACGATCAGCAATACGGCAATTTTCCGGAGGGGATATTTGAACCAGTTAAAATAGCTGCGCAGGGTGAAAAGCAGATACCGGTTTCCCTGCCAGATGAGAAATGCGATCCCGATGGTATAACAGTAGCTCATTTTGATCTGCCAGTGGGTGAACTGACCGGGTGGGATCAGCCCGGTAGCCAGGGGAATGACAATGCCCAGCACCGGGATCAGGATGATCCTGAAGCCGATGTCATTCAACCGTCCGGTCACGGCCGGAGCATTCGTCGGGAAAAATGCCGGATTCGTTCCCATGAAATCGGGTTTCGGTAAGTCGGGTTTGCTTACCCTGAAATTAGACAATAGTTTAGGATGCAAATCATTTATATGGACATATCAACAGTCAACTGGTGGGCAGTTCTCGTGGCGGGATTGTCTGCTTTTGTAATCGGCGGGATCTGGTATTCTCCCGGCTTGTTTGGCAAGGCCTGGATGAAGGAAAACCAGCTGACGGAAGAAACGATCCGACAGGGGAACAAGGGAAAAATCTTTGGGTTTACAGCAATCTTTTCCCTGATCATGGCGGCAAATCTATCGATGTTCCTGGTGGATACTCCCCAGCTGAAAACCGATGTATCCTGGGGAATGACGGCCGGATTTCTGGCGGGAGTCTGGACTTTCTGCGCCATTGCCATCCACAGCCTTTTTGAACAAAAAAGCTGGAAACTTATCCTCATCAATGGCGGATACAGTATTGTTTCGCTTGTCATCATGGGGGCAGTAATCGGATTATGGAGATAAACCAAACCAATTTGTCATGATACAACAACATGCAATCAGCTGGTTCGAGATCCCGACAACAGATCTTGGCCGGGCACAGAAGTTTTACGAAACTATTTTTGGCATCAAGCTCGAGGCTATGGACATGCCCAATATTCAGATGCGGATGTTTCCGATCCAGGATATGATGTCCGGAGTTGCAGGAGCACTCACTTTTGCTCCGGATTTTTATCAGCCGCAAACCAACGGAACATTGGTTTATCTGAATGCAAATCCTGACGTTCAGCTAGTATTGGACCGGATCGAAGCAGCAGGAGGCAGCATCGTGGTGCCTAAAACAGAGATAAGTCCGGAGATCGGGCACATGGCCGTATTCATTGATACGGAAGGAAACAGGGTGGCGCTGCATTCCATTCCGCCACAATAAAACATGGAAAACAAAAACGACTGGTCGGTATTCCGGGTGCGGATCGACGTCCATGCACCCAGGGAAGCAGTGTATGCTGCATGGACAACCCGCACTGGTATGGAAAGCTGGTTTCTGCGGGAGTGCATATTTTATGATGCAGGCGGTGCTGATAAGGAAGCGGATTCCCTGGCAACCAACGGGGAGACCTATTCTTTCCGGTGGTTCGGTTATCCGGATGAAGTGGTGGAAACGGGAACTATACTCGAGGCAAACGGAACTGACCGGTTCGGCTTCAGTTTCGGGCAGGCCGGCAATTGTACCGTACTGCTCGAAACTGTCAGGGATCTTGTACTGGTGACGCTGGAACAGACAGCGATTCCCGATGATGATCAGGGAAGAATGCACTGGCATGTGGGCTGCAAGACCGGATGGACATTTTACCTTGCAAACCTTAAAAGCCTGCTGGAAGGAGGAATTGATCTGCGCAACAGAGATGAAAGGTTACAGAACATGTTAAACTCCTGAAAATGAAAATATTTTCTCTGGCGGTATTGATTTCGTTCCTTTTGCCGCAGGACAAAAAGAATTTTCAACAATTGATGGCACTCGAAGGACGGTGGCAACGCCAGGGCGTGGAAGCACCAGGCTTTGAAGAATGGAAAAAGGCCGATGACCAACAGTTGTCTGGCCGTTCCTATTTGCTGAAAGGAGAAGATACGGTAGTCACAGAAACGGTTAAACTAAGCCGGCGAAACGGTCAGATCGTATATGTTGCCACGGCCGCCAACCAGAATGACAATAAGCCCACCGCATTTTTTCTCGTGTCTGCTGAAAAGAAAATATTTGTGTTTGAGAACAATGACCATGACTTTCCCAAACGGGTGATCTACCACCTGGTTTCCGCAGACTCCCTACATGCATGGATTGACGGCGGCGCTCTTGCACCGGAGAAGCGCGTGGATTATTATTTCAGAAAAGTGAAGTGACGTCCCGTAGTTTTGCAGCATGAATGAAAACAATAAAGCTGCACTGGTTAGTGAAGTGATCCGGGAAAGAAGAAGTACCAAGCCTGCCAGTTTGAACGGCAAGCCAATCTCAGATGAAGAATTTCGTGCTGTTATAGAAATGGCGGACTGGGCACCGACACATGGCCATACCGAGCCCTGGCTGTTCCTGATCCATTCCGGCGATAAGGGCCGGGCATTTTGCCAGGCACATGCTGACACCTGGAAGGAAATCACACCTGCAGAAAGATTTACGACGGCTACTTATGACAAGTTGAAACATATGGGGGACCTCGCCTCGCATGTTGTAGTGGCTGTAATGAAAAGGGGCGACAATCCCAAGATTCCGCTAATTGAAGAAATCTCCGCTGCTGCAGCTGCAACACAAAATGTACTGCTGGCTGCTACGGCGCATGGCATATCCAGTTTCTGGAGCACTGGTGGACTGGCCCATAATCCCGCGCTCAAGACCCTGCTGCAGTTGGGGGAACACGATATCGTGCTGGGCATCCTGTACTTCGGATATTCTGATGCAGAACCTGCAAACGGTAAGCGACTGAAGCCACTTTCAGAGAAATTTGTATGGAGCTGATCAGTTCTTGTTGATATCTGCCAGAACAGCCTCGATGCGTTGCACGAGGCTGTTCTGTTCCGTATAGCCGCGCGACACCAGGTAGAATTTTGATTCTGATACCTGCATGAATACCGTTGGATAGCCGTTTACTTTCAGCTGCCGGCACAACGAAAATTCGTAGTAGGCCTTTTCTTTGTATTCCTCGCTGGCCAGTTTCGTGTAGAAATCTTCTTCGTCGATCTGGTATTTAACAAGCAGGTGCCGGTAGGCCTCATTATCGCAAAGGTCCCGTCCTTCAAAGTGAAGGGCGTATTGCAGGTCTGAAGCAAAGAAGACCTGTTGTTCCGGATAGATTTCCTTGAAGATGCAAAGTGCGATAGCAGGTTTTTCTGAATTGGGATACCAGTCACTTTCCTCGGGATGAAAAATATGCCACAGATAATCTTCTCCAAACCGGATGCCCGTCAACTCCTCTACTGATTTGTAGGCTTCACTGATGTACCCGGCCATTACTCCGATATGGCGCGGCTGTTCCGGTAAAATCATTCCGCCTGACAGTACTTCAAATGTCAGCCGGTCTGCGTATAGGGTAGCGATGCTTTTAATAATGGGACTGAATCCATAACACCAGCCACAATAGGCATCGTAACAATATATGATAGTAGGCATTGTTGTTTTTTTAGTGAGCAGCCAGCCAGTTTTCACCATTACCGACTTCAGCAATTACGGGCACACCGTTCGGAAGTGGTAGTGCCTGTTGCATGCATTCAATGATGAGTGGCCGGAGCCGGTCTACTTCGTCGGTCCTGGCATCAAAAACCAATTCATCATGCACCTGCAGCACCATTCTGCTGGCGAGTTTTTCCCTCCGGATGGCTTCATGCAATGACGCCATTGCAATTTTAATCATATCCGCTGCAGAACCCTGAATGGGAGAATTGATGGCGTTCCTTTCCGCGAAACCCCTTACGGTAAAGTTAGAGGAGTTGATATCGCGTAACCAGCGTTTTCTGCCCATCAGCGTTTGCACATAACCGTTTTCCCTGGCAAAGAGAATGGTTTCGTCCATATAACGGGTAATGCCACTGAATTCCTTTTTATAATTATCAATGATCTCCTTTGCTTCCGTTCTGCTGATACCCAGATTGTCTGCCAGCCCAAAGGCACCCTGTCCGTATATAATGCCGAAATTGACGCTTTTCGCTTTTCTGCGCTGATCCTTATTTACTTCGGATTCCGGAATGCCATACACTTTAGCGGCTGTTGCTGTATGAATATCCTTGTTGAGCCGGAAAGCTTCGCACATATTGGGATCACCGCTGATAGCAGCAACGATGCGGAGTTCAATCTGTGAGTAGTCGGCTGAGAGAATTGTATGCTCGTTGTCGCGCGCAATAAATGCTTTCCGGATCTCCCTGCCGCGTTCGGTGCGTACGGGAATATTCTGCAGGTTTGGATTGTTGCTTGAGAGGCGCCCCGTAACAGCAACTGCCTGGGCATACGAGGTATGGACCCTGCCTGTTTTACGATTGATCATTAATGGCAGTGCATCCACATAGGTCGACTTCAGTTTGGTAAGTTCCCTGAATGCAAGGATATCATCCACGATGGGATTCTGCATGGCCAGTTTGGTCAGCACATCCTCACCGGTAGCGTATTGTCCGGTTTTTGTTTTTTTCGCCTTTGGATCAATCTTAAGTTTCTCAAACAGGACTTCTCCGAGCTGGCGTGGCGATGCGAGATTAAACCGAACGCCTGCCTGCTGATAAACTTTTTCTTCCGAAGTTTTGGCTTCTCTTTCCAGTTCTTTGGAATAGTCTATCAGGAAGCCGGTATCCACCTTGATGCCTTCGAATTCCATATCCGTCAGCACTTTTACGAGCGGGTTTTCCACTTTGTCAAAAACCTTCTGTACTTCAAGGGTCTTCAGTAATGGCGTAAACTTATGTTTGAGCTGCAGGGTAATGTCGGCATCTTCTGCTGCATACTCTTTTATTTTCTCTAACTCCACATCGCGCATATTGCCCTGGGTTTTTCCTTTTTTGCCAATGAGTTCTTCAATGGGCACCGGCTCATAGCCCAGGTATTTGGCGCTGAGGAGATCCATGCTTCTTTTGCCTTCCGGCTCGATTACATAGTGTGCCAGCATTGTGTCAAACAGGTTACCGGTGATCTCAATGCCGTACCATTTCAGCACAAGAAGGTCATACTTAATGTTTTGTCCCACCCAGGTTTTGGAAGGGTCGCTGAAGAGTGCTGCGAACTGTGCGAGGATCAATTTGGTGGCCGTCTGATCAGGCGGGCAGGGTACATACCAGGCTTCGCCGGGTTGAATGGAAAAGCTTAACCCGACCAGCTCGGCGTCATTGGCATCGATATTGGTAGTTTCAGTATCAAAGCAGATCTCCGGAGCGGTGTCAAGTTTTTTGACGAGCGCCTGTATGGCATCTAATCCTTCAACGGACTCATAACGATGCGGGGTATTGCGGATATTCCGGTCAGCCGGTAATACATCTGTTGCTTCTTCCTGAATAATGACAGTCTCTGCAACAGTAGTGGCAACAACATTACCAAAGAGATCGGTCTGAACGCCCTGCGGAACTTGTGTTTTGCCGGATGCAAGTGGAATTTCTTCTCCCAGTACCCGTTTAGCGAAAGTCCGGAATTCGAGTTCGCCGAATACTTCACGGAGCGCATCTTTATCCCAGTCCTTGAGTTTAAAATCTTCTTCGTGGAACGCTACTGGAACGTTAGTTATGATAGTAGCTAGTTTCTTGGAGAGGATGGCTGATTCACGGCCATTCCGGATCTTTTCTCCCAGTGCGCCCTTGATATTATCAGCAGCAGCAAGAATATTTTCAAGGGAGCCATGTTCCGCGAGTAATTTTGCTGCTGTCTTTTCTCCCACACCTGCAATGCCAGGAATATTGTCAACAGCATCACCCATCAATCCGAGCACATCAATTACCTGAGATACGTCTTTGATATTCCATTTTGCGCAAACCTCAGCGGGACCCATGATCTCAATATCACCGCCCTGGTAGCCGGGTTTATAGATCCTGATCATGTCCGATACCAACTGGCCATAATCTTTGTCTGGTGTAACCATAAATACTTCATAGCCTGCGGCGGCGGCCTGCTGGCTGAGCGTGCCGATCACGTCGTCTGCTTCATAACCATCGAACTCCATTACCGGAATATTAAATCCGCGGATGATGCGCTTGATGTCGGGAATGGCAAGTATAAGATCTTCCGGTGCATCCTGCCGGTTGGCCTTGTATTCTGCAAAGTCAGTATGACGTTCTGTTGGGGCGTGTGTATCAAAGCAAACAGCCATATGCGATGGCTTTCGATTGTTGATCAGCTCGAGCAGTGCATTGGTAAACCCGAATTGTGCATTGGTGTTTTTGCCTTGGGAAGTGATACGCGGGCTGCGGATCAGGGCATAATAGGCCCTGAATATCAGTGCCATTGCATCCAGGAGAAATAGCCTTTTGTCCATGAGCAAATATAGAGGAAATAGGGGGCTGGTATGGTTTTTTTACAATGAGCGACGGCATCAGCCAGCCGATTCGTTAACAAAACATTTAGGCAAAGCTGGCACGGTGCTTGAATAGAGTAAGACGAATCAGCAATTCATTTATCCATTCAAAAAATAAGTTTATGAAACAGATGAAAATGACCGCACTCGCGCTTGGTGTTATGACAGCAGGACTCTTTGCATTTCGTGGACTGGATACCGGTTCAATTAAGGGTACCGTGTCTCCGGCAGATGGTGCAGTGCAGGCATGGGCGCTTTCTGCAACTGATACTGCGAAAGCGGCTATTAACAATGGTGCATTCGAGATCACTAATGTAAAACCTGGTGATTATCGTCTGATCATTGAAGCAAAAGCTCCGTATAAGAATCAGGCTAAAGAAGGTGTTAGCGTGAAAGACAACGCAGCTACAGACGTGGGTGAAATCAAGCTTGAAAAATAAGCAGGTTCACGAATAAAAGAATGAGCGGCGGGCTTTGGAGCCTGCCGCTCTTTTTTTTTGTGAAAGTCCCCAAGCGGAAATGTGAGCGGTAAATAATAACACAGAGATTTCGACGTTGATGTTATCTCTTTTCAGCTTCCAATGCTGTTCCGCGCCGGAATCCATTTCGAGAACGATCTGTGGTTGAATTCCGAATGAATTCCGAATGAATTGAGGTAAACCAGTGTTTCAGAACATATTTCACTATACTTCGGAACATATTTCATCATACTCCGGAACAAATTCCGGAAAATGGCAAAACCTTTGTGGATACCTCAGACAGCAATGAGGTAATCGAACAGGTTGGTTTCTGTTGGGAGTTGTAGTTTTTTGCGGAGGCGATAACGGCTGATTTCAACACCACGCACCGAGATTTTTAGCAACGGGGCAATTTCCTTGGTGGTCAGGTTCATGCGGAGATAGGCACATAGCTTGAGTTCGTTTGCAGTGAGGATGGGGTGTTGCGCTTTCAGCTTGACCAGGAAGTCGCTGTGAACTTTATCAAAATGATGCGCAAAGGTTTCCCATTCCTTATCCATTTTTTCATCCTCTCCGAGCACCTTCACCATCCGTTTAAGGTCATCCAGCGGGCTCGTGCTTTCCACTGTCCGCAACTGCCTTGACAGGTCCTCTTTCACCTTGGCAATCAGTTCACTTTTTTGTACCAGGTGAAGGGCTGTTGATGCCAGTTCCGTGTTTTTATGTTCTATTTCTGCTTCCAGTTTTTCGTTACGCAGCTTTACAATTTCTTTTTCAGTTTTTTCCATCTCCAGCTGGTGGAGGTATTGTAGCCTGTTTTGCTCTTCATCGTGTTTTTGCTGTTGTTTCAGAAACCTTTTTTCCTGCCACTGATACAGTGCGTAAACGGCCACGGAAAATATCAGGACGTACAGGAAATAGGCTTCCCGGCTGGCGTACCAGGGTGGTTTGATGGAAAAGGTGTATGTGCCTGCATCTGATTCCAGGCCCAGGTTGGTTCTCGCTTTATATTGAAAAGTGTATTGACCAGCTGGTAAATTGGTATAGTCTTTTTCTGTTTTCCTGGACCATTCTGACCAGTTCTGGTCAAAGCCTTTCAACAGGTAGCTGTATTCCAGATTGAGGTTATTGCCAAAACTCGGAGCGGCGTATTCAAAATGGATGGAGTTGCAACCGTGATCAATCTCGAATATCCTGTCGAGTGGTTGCAGCTGGGCATTTCCGACATCACCGAAGTAGCCGCCGAAGATCAGGCTGTCGGAGGATTTTCCGATAGCGACCTTACGGAGACTGATGGGAAGAAGCGATTTTTTCTTCTTGTAGGCTTCGAGATTGACCAGGTAAAAACCTTTTTCTCCACCAACCAAAACGTCCTGGCGCGTGAGCGGATTGATGTGTTCGAAACCGCTCACGAGTTTATTGTTGAGTTCCGGGATATAGGTGATTTTCCCCTGTCCATCTGACATATCAATTACGCCGAGTGTCTTTTCGTGAACGAACCAGATGTTCCCGGCAGCGTCTTCCCTGAGGTAGCGGATACTGTTGCTGGCAAAAAACCGGGTAAGGAAGACGTTTGGCTGAAAGGTTTCCGTGTCCGGGAGGTATTCGTAGATGCCTTTTTCCGTGGCGATGAGAAGTTTGTTACGGTAAGGGAAGATGAAATTGACACCCTGCAGGCCTTCAGTTGCTCCGAACAATTTTACCCCTGGCGCCGAGTTCCCCAGCAATGAAATGCGGTACAGACCCTTGTAAGGGTGGGCGACCCAGATGGTGTTTTCGCCATCAACGGATACAAAGCGGGCGGATTCAAAATTCGCCTGCTGGGTCAGCAGTGTGAATTTTTCTCCGTCAAAATGGAAAAAACGCAATCCCATATAATTACCCGCAACCATTGTAGAAGCGGGAAGGATATTCTGGAGCGGCAGAAAGGTCCAGAAACCGGATTGGCGGTCCAGCAGCTCAACCCTGTTTTTGTTGACCTGGAAAGCGCCTTCGTGGTGGCCCATCAGGAGGCGTCCGTTCACTTCCGCGAGGTTCCAGACCTGGCCTTTGGCATTGGGTACTGCGGTAAAGGCGGCAGACATGCGGATGCTGTTGTTGCCGGTATCGATCGGGGCGACGTAAAGGCCGTTGGAGGTTCCCAGGTAAAGCTGGTTGTCAAAAAGAATAGAAGTGTACCCGGAACTCTCATTCTGGCTGCCGGCGTAAAAGTGGCGGATCGCCTGATCATAGACCATTAGGTCGATCCCATTGTCCAGTCCCAGCCAGAGATTTCGTTGCCGATCGGAAAAAAGGCAGAGTACATTATTATTCTGCAGGCCCTGTTCCCGGGAAATATGGCGGAGTAGCCTGCCGGATTTGTCCACAAAATAGACGCCGCCTAGGGTAGTGCCAAGGGCAAAGGTTCCATCACTTGCCACGGCAGCGGAATATATATGCTGGTCGGCCACTTCCTCCAGCCCGGGCGATATGATCGGAGAAACAGTATTGGCGGTGAGGAGGAATAAACCGTTTTTCAGTGTAACCAGGAGGGTGCTGTCACTGCTGATGGCGAGGCCTGCGGTGATCATGTACTCTGCCGGCATGAGCCTGGTGTCGATGACCGGAACCCAGGAACCCCGTTGAAAAGTGAGTAAACGGAAATTATTGTCCTGCGCGATCAGCTGACCGTTGCAGACGGCAATAAACTGCCAGGCCGGGGTTAGATAGGTTTTGATACGCTGATTGCCATATTGATAAATGCGGTTGGAAGAGCGGAAGAAGATATCGCCGTCAAAAGGGATCACGTCCCAGATATCGGCAAAGGATTTTTCGGATTCCGGCAAAAGTGGTTTCAAAGAGTGATAACCAAGACGACCCTGCTGGTCGGGAGAAAAGTAGCCCATTTCGTCCTGGGCGCCGATATATATTTTGTTGTCCGGTCCGATCTCGATGGAACGGGCGATCGTCTTGTTGGGAAGTGGATAGGTTTTCCAACTGGTACCGTCAAACGCCAGTAACCCCTCATTGTTGGCAAAGTAAAGAATGCCGGATTTGTCCTGGCGGATATCCCAGGTTTGTGCGCCGGCATTGTAATCAAATTTCGAATAATTGACTACATCGGGAATGTCGATCCCGTTTTGAGCCATGCCGGACAGTACCAGCAGCAGGGTCAGGGCAGTTAAAATCGTTTTGGCAGCCATCGGTCCTATGAAAATAGCAATTGAAATGATGTTTACATCACCTGATGTAGTGAAATAACGGCTTTTGCGCGTAAAATGAGCGGTTTGATGTAGTAGTGATGTAGTCGAAAACTGGCAATCTGAGCAGGTCGAATCTACTTTTGGAAGGTCATTACGATCGCTTCCGGGAATGCTTACCCGGATTTAATTAACCAATTAATTGCTATATGAAAAAGAAAAGGGCATTGCTTGTCAGCCTATTCCTTTCTCTGGCTTTTCCATTCCTGCTGCTTGCGCAGGACAAGCCAGTTACCGGTAAGATCACCAATAAGGTAAATGGTGATCCGTTGGCCGGGGCCACCGTCACCGTCAAGGGAGGGGCAGTTTCAACTACTACCGATGCTACCGGTAACTTTTCTATCCAGGCGCCTCCGGGTGCCATTCTGTTGATCTCTTACACTGGATTCGGCACCCAGGAATTCGCCGTGGCACCTGGCAGTGCTTACAATTTCACTCTGAATGAGCTGTCTACCAGCATGAATGAGGTGATTGTGGTAGGTTATGGCACGCAGAAGAAACGGGCAGTGACTACCGCGATTTCTTCGGTGAAGGCTTCTGACCTGGAAAATATGCCGGTATTCCGGGTGGAGCAATCGCTGCAGGGTCGCGTGGCGGGGGTGTCAATTACTGCAAGTTCCGGTCAGCCTGGTGCGGCTTCGACTATTTATATCCGTGGTATCAGTTCGGTGAACGGCGGAAGTCAGCCTTTGTATGTAGTTGATGGAGTAGTGGTGGATGGCGGAATTGAGTATCTCAACCAGGCAGATATTGAAACCATGGATGTGCTTAAAGATGCCGCATCTGCCGCTATTTACGGTGCCCGGGGAGGTGCCGGAGTGGTGTTGATAACAACCAAAAGGGGTCGTGCCGGGAGGATCAATGTCAATTATACCGGTTATGCGGGTGTTCAGAAGGCCTGGCGTAAAATACCGGTGTTAAATGCAGAACAGTATGCTACCTTATATAATGAAGCGTCCGTAGCAGCGGGTGGTAATATCCGATTTCCAGATCCCGCAGCACTCGGTAAGGGTACTGATTGGCAGGCACAGGTGTTTAACGACAACGCTCCCATGCAGAACCATGAACTTAGTATCAGTGCGGGTAGTGATAAGTCAACGTATTTCACTTCTTTCGGCTTCCTGAACCAGGAGGGCATTGTGGCGAGCAGTAATAGTAAGTTCAAACGATTTACAGCCAGGTTTAATTCCAACCACAAGATCACCAAGGCAATAACCTTTGGGAATAATATCGGATATACTTACATCAACTCAACCGGAGTGGGTACAAATGACGAGTGGGGAACACCATTAAACCGGGCCATCAATATGGACCCGATTACACCTGTTATTGAGACAGATCCTGCAAAACTCAGCCAGTCTCCTTATACAATGCCGGACATTGTTCGTGATGAAAATGGCAACCCTTATGGCATTTCGTCAATTGTCACTTCCGAAATCCTGAATCCCGTGGCCGGGTTGAAAGTGGCCCAGGGCAATGGATGGTCGCACAAGATACTCGGCAATATTTATCTTGAAATCGCTCCCATTGAGGGTCTGAAGCTCAGATCTACTATTGGTGGAGATCTGGCATTCTGGGGGGACCAAAGTTTTTCGCCTGTATTTTACCTGAATGCCACCAACCAGAACCTAATTAATGACTATACAAGAAACTCTAACCGGGCTTTGAACTGGGTGTGGGAGAATACAGCATCCTATAACAGGACCTTTGGTAAACACGATGCCACTCTGCTTATAGGTATCACGGCACAAAGATTTGCAGGGGAAACACAGGGCGGTACCCGTACCGGTATACCGGCAACCAATATCCGTGAAGCGTCATTGGCATTTCCTGTGTCTCAGGCCAACCAATACTTCTGGGGCGGTGAATGGGAATCTACGCTATCCTCTCTCTTCGGCAGATTGCAGTATGCCTATGATAATAAGTACCTGTTTTCAGCAGTGATGCGCAGGGATGGTTCCTCAAAATTCGGGTCTAATAACATCTATGGTTATTTCCCATCAGTTAGCGCAGGTTGGGTAATCAGCGAAGAAAATTTCTGGAATCCAAAAGTTGCCAGTTTCCTGAAACTTCGCGCTTCGTATGGTGAAAACGGAAACAACAACCTGGAAGCCTTCCGGTTTGTGTCTACAGTCAGTGGCGGCAGAAACTATGTTTTCGGTGATCAGTTGATCAATGGTGTAAGCCCTAATGCTATCGCCAATCCAGACCTCAAATGGGAAACTGTTGTTCAGACTAATATCGGTTTAGACGCGGTATTGCTTAACAATCACCTGAGTGTTACTGTGGATGTATATAATAAGAAGACCACGGATATGCTGCAAAATGTTCGTGTGCCTATGTATGTCGGTAATAATGGCCCGGTGGGTAACGTCGCTACTATGGAAAACAGAGGCATTGAGCTGGCGGTTGGTTACAATCAGAATATTGGCGATTTCAAGTTCAGCGTCAACCTGAACGGTTCCTATAATAAGAATGAGATTACTTACCTGGGACCGGATAAGGACTATTTGCAAGGACTCGTGTATGGCCCGCAGGGCGTGGAATACACCCGCCATATTGTGGGTAACCCATACGGTGCATTCTTTGGATACAAAACCAATGGCTTGTTCCAAACGCCGGAGGACGTAACAAATTACAAAAACAAAAATGGCGATCCGATTCAGCCGTTGGCCAAGCCAGGCGATCTGCGCTACGTTGACTATAATGGAGACGGCCTGATCTCTGCTGAAGACCGGGTAATACTGGGAAATCCAAACCCGGATTTTACTTATGGATTTACTGTTAATGCTGCATACAAAGGATTTGATGTCATTCTTTTTGGTCAGGGTATTGCCGGTAGCCAGGTATTACAGGCTATCCGCCGTTTCGACCTTCCTTCAGCAAACTGGAGCACCAAAGCGCTCGACCGCTGGCATGGAGAAGGAACCAGCAATTCCATACCGCGTGTAACGCTGGATGACCAGAACAAAAACTGGAGCAACAGTTCTGATATCATGCTGCAGGATGGTGATTATTTCCGCATCAAAACTTTGCAGATTGGTTACAGTCTGCCGCAGCATATCATCAATCGGATCGGACTGAACAAGGTGCGCGTATTCTTTACCGGAAACAACCTGATCACTTTCACCAAGTATGACGGTTTCGATCCGGAGATTGGCGGCGGCAGCTTTGGTGTTGACCGTGGCATCTATCCCCAGCCGAGAGCATTATTGTTTGGCCTGAATGTAGGGTTCTAATCTCAAAATTGAAAACATGAAACAATTCAAATTATATATCGGTATCGCGGTAATCGGGGCCGGCATACTGACAGGATGCAGCAAGAGCTTCCTGGAACTAACCCCCAGAGGAACAGAGCTGGAAGCAAATTTTTATCGCAACGAAGACGAGCTGGCGCAAGGCCTTGTGGCAGTGTATGACGTAATGGGCTGGGGTACCAGTGGCGGGTATACCATGAAAATGCCCCTGCTGACAGCGGCATCTGATGAAGCTTATGCAGGGGGCAGTGATGCCTCCGATCAGCCCAACTGGGTGGCTTATGACAACTTCACGCTGGACCCTCAACGCGGGCCCCAGGTGGGATTATGGCAGAAAAACTATTCCGGTGTTTACAAAGCAAATCTTTTGCTGGAAAAGCTGGAAGGTTCAACCAGCATTTCCGAAACATTTAGAATGCGGGCTGAATCAGAAGCAAAATTCCTCCGGGCATATTTCTATTTCGACCTTGTCCGTTTCTTTGGAAAGATCCCGTTGATTCTCGGGCCGATTTCTTCAGATCAGTTGTATTCTTTCCCTCAGTCTGAACCGCAGGATATCTACGCGCAGATTGAAAAAGATCTGAACGAAGCCAGGCCTGGACTTCCGGCTACGGTGCCTGTAAATGAAAATGGCCGTATTACCAGGGGTGCTGCGACTGCATTGCTGGGTAAGGTGATCATCTTTCAGAACAATGATGGCAGGATGCTTGAAGCTGCACAATTGCTGCAAGAGGTGAACTCGGGTGGTGTTTACCAGCTCCTGACCAACTTCGGTGACATCTTCCGGCCGGATAACAAGTTCAATGCAGAATCCATCCTGGAAATCCAGCATTCCAACCTGGCTGCCTGGGGCGACTGGGGCTGGATCAATGGGGGTGAAGGCAATGTTGGTGTTCAGTTTATCGGCGCTGCTGACTATAATGGAAATGTCTATTCCAATGGCTGGGGATTCTGTCCTATTACACTTGATCTTGTAGAGGCAATGAAGGATGATCCGCGGTTTGAATTCACCATCGTTGATGGCAAAAAGATGAAAGCGGAAGGCGCCACTTACAATGCCCGCTATCAGAACACCGATTATTTTATCCGGAAGTATGCACCTCAGAAGGCTTATCGTTCCACTGTCGGTACATCAGAGATCAACTGGCCATACAATGAAATCGAGATCCGCCTTGCAGATACCTATCTGCTCGAAGCAGAAGCTCTTGTGCGTGGCGGCGGAGATGCCGGTCGCGCCAAATCATTGCTGGACGCGGTTCGCGGAAGGGTCGGACTTGGTTCAGTTGCCCCTTCACTGGATAATATCTACAACGAACGCCGCCTGGAACTTGCAACGGAAGGGCACCGCTTCTTTGATCTCGTACGTACGGGCAAAGCGGCTGCCGTGCTTGCTGATCAGGGCTTTACTTCCGGCAAGAATGAAGTGTTACCAATTCCACAAGTGGAAATTGATGTAACCAACAAGACACTTATCCAGAATCCCAATTACTAAGCTGAAAACATTCTGACATGATGCTACATCATAATATAAAAAAACTGGCGACAGCGGCATTGACGGCTGCTTCGCTGCTGGCCTGTTCTCCCGAAGACGGACGGGATACCCTGGGCCCTAAACCGGTGTCCTCCTTCACGGTCCAGCCGATCGCAGGAGAAGTAAACAAATACCTGTTGACCAGTACGAGTTCCGGCGAGCCGTTCATTTACAAATGGACCATGGGCGATGAAACAAAAACCGGCAAAGCTGTGGACACCGCGTATTTTCCTGAAAAAGGCAAGTATACCATCTCGCTGATGGTACTGGGCGATGGCGGCTACGGTTTGTCTAGCCAGGAAGTGACTGTTGAAAATGATGACCCCGATGGTTGTATCGGCAACAAAAGGCTGCTGACTGCCTGTGGCAGCAAGGTATGGGTGCTGGAACAACCGGGCGGTGGTGCACTATGGGTAGGTGATCCCGGCGGTGGCCAGTGGTGGGCAAATGGTCCCGGGGATGTGACAGCACGTTCCTGCCAGTTCGATGACGAGTGGACATTCAACAGCAATGGCACTTTCAGTTTTGATAACCATGGTGACATGTGGATCGATGATGAAGGCGGGGCACCCTGGCCGACGGATATCGGATTACCTGTAGGTTGTACACCTATGACAGCTGTGCCTGCCAAATACCAGGCCTGGGGTTCCGGCAACTTCACCTTTAAGGTCACCGCCAACACCATCAAGGTAATGGGTACCGGTGCACACCTTGGCCTGTATAAAGTGGGAGAGAACGGAACGACAGCTGCTCCAGAAGAGTTCATTACGTATAATATTCTTGAAATGACGGAAAGCAAAATGGTTGTTCAGAAAATGTACGGCTGGGGTCAGTGGCGCTTTACCTTTAAAGCGAAACAGCCATAAAACAGAATTGCATGCGTTTGATTTTAATGTTCATTTTTTGTGCCTGTAGCGGAATGTTACAGGCACAATTTTCCCGACTCGTATGGTCGGAAGAGTTCAATTACAAGGGCCTCCCAGACAGTTCCAAATGGGGTTATGATTCCGGGGGTCATGGCTGGGGCAACAATGAGTTGCAGTACTACACAGTCAGGCGATTGGAGAACGCCCGTGTGGAAAACGGAATGCTGATTATTGAAGCGAGAAAGGAAGCTTACAACGGCGGAAAGTTTACTTCAGCAAGACTGTTCTCGAAAGGTAAGGGTGACTGGACTTTTGGCCGCATAGAAGTACGCGCAAAACTGCCGAAAGGTAAAGGGATCTGGCCGGCTATCTGGATGTTGCCTACTTATTGGGAATATGGCGACTGGCCCCGGGCAGGCGAAATCGATATCATGGAATTTGTGGGCTATCTCCCCGACTCAGTTTTCGGAACCGTACACACCAAATCGTTCAATCACGTGATCGGAACCCAGAAAGGAAAGGGATTACTGATGAAAGGTCTTGGTGATGAATTTCATATTTATGGGATCAACTGGACGAATGAAAAAATTCAATTCCAGATAGACGGAAAAACTTACCACGAGTTTGCCAATACCGGAAGCGGTATTGACGACTGGCCGTTTGACAAAGCATTTCACCTGTTGCTGAATGTGGCTGTAGGTGGCAATTGGGGCGGTAAGATGGGTGTAGATGAAAGCATCTTTCCACAAAGCATGCTGGTGGACTATGTGAGGATTTATCAATAAAGTATGTACATGAAAATCAATTACCTGCCCTGGAAACCCCTATTGCTGACAATTGCCGTGTTGTCCGCCTGTGGTAAAAAATCTGCAGACCCTGATCCGGCTCCGCCTTCGACTCCGCCAACTGTCAGTATTGAAGATGTTGCCCTGTTTGAGGGAAATACCGCCAGTCAGCAATTTTCAGTATCAGTAAGCCTGAGCAGAAATGCAGAGAAAGAGGTTAGTGTCAAATGGTCAACTGCAGAGGGTACCGCGAAAGCAGGAGGCGATTTCACTGCCGTTGACAATGCGACCCTGGTATTCGCACCTGGTGAAAAGACCAAATCGGTAACGGTTGTTGTTTCGGGAGATGATATCCGTGAGCCGGATGAAACGTTCAGCATACAGTTATCATCACCTTCCAATGCTACCCTGTCCCGTTCAACAGCTACTGTATCCATCAAAAATGACGACAGCAAAATTGTGATCAACAATGCCGGGTACGACGCTGCGACCACTTATGTAGGGAAAACACTGGTGTGGTCAGATGAGTGCGACGGACCGGCCGTTGATATACAGTCATGGACTTTCCAGAACGGCGACGGATGTCCCAATATCTGTGGATGGGGCAATAACGAACTCGAGTATTACCGGCCGGAGAACCTGACATTCCAGGAAGGGAAGATGCTGATCGAGGCCAAGAAGGAAAGTCTTGGTGGCCGTGCTTATACCTCATCCAAGATTATCGGTGCTGGAAAGAATGCGTTTAAATATGGTAGAATCGATATCCGGGCGATCCTTCCCAAAGGAAAGGGGTTCTGGCCCGCATTCTGGCTGTTGCCGGAAGGGAACAAGTTTGGCAACTGGCCGACCAGTGGCGAGATTGATATCATGGAGCTGGTGGGTAACGAGCCGGGTAAAGTATTGGGAACCGTGCATTATGGTCCCGGTCCGGGCAGTATTCACACGAGCGGCACTTATACGCTGCCCGGCAGTAAGACATTCAATGATGAGTTCCATGTATTTTCCCTGGAATGGGAGGAAGACACCATCCGGTGGTACGTGGATGATCAATTGTTTTATACGGTCACCAAAACTATGGTGGCGCCGCAGACTTATCCTTTCAACGAAGACTTTTTCTTCATTGTAAATTTTGCTGTGGGAGGAAACTGGCCGGGGTCACCGGACGCGACCAGTGTTTTCCCGCAATGGCTGATCGTGGATTATATCCGTCTATACCAGTGATGGCTGGGAGAAACTGGGAATCTCCACCAGCAGCCTGCAACCCTGACCGGGTGACGAAATAATATCCAGTTTACCGGAGTAAAAAGTCACCCGGTTATGTATGTTCTGCAGGCCAATGCCTTTTGCCTTACCGTGTGTGTCGAAGCCAATACCGTCGTCTTCGATGGCAAGGTTTACAGCATTGGGGGTGGCTTTAAGCGAAATACTGACATTGCTCGCCTGGGCATATTTTACAATATTATGGGTCTGCTCCTGTATGATGCGGTACAGTGAAATCTTTAGTTTCTCGTCCAGGTTGTTCAGCAGTTTTTTGCCATTGAAAGCAACAGTCACTTTCATCCTGGCAGCCAGGTTGAGGTCATTGGTCAGGTCCTGAATAGCCGTGGTTATTTCCTGTTTGTCCAGCAAAGGAGAAACCAGGGAATGTGACAGTTTCCTGGTTTCATTGATGGCGGTGAACACATCATTTCTTGCCTTTTCCAGGCGTTCGTCCTTTCTTTCCACATTGCGTAAGGCGGTATCGAGCATCATCTTGGCCGATGCCAAAAGCTGGCTGATGTTATCATGCAGTTCAAGCCCGATCTCTTTCCTTTCGTTTTCCTGGGTGCGCAGGGTATGTTCAACGATCTCTTTTTGCTGCTGGATCTTCTGTTTAAGAATAATATCCGTGATATCTGTTGAGACTCCTGCAATGGCATATACGTCACCGTTACGATCGATCAGGGGGAACTTGATGGAGTAGTAGTGGTGGAGCTGCCCCTCAATAAAGCCCTCCTCTTCCATTTCGATCAGTTTCCGGTGCTCGAGCACTTCCGCGTCATTGCGTGCATACTCCATAGCGTAGGTATCGTTGTTGAAATCAAAAACAGTTTTGCCCACTACGTCCGGAGCAGACAAACCGTATGTTTTTTCAAACTGCCGGTTGATCAGTGTAAACCTTCCGTAGATGTCTTTTACATAGATGATGGACGATGTGTTGTCGATAATAGCCTGCAGCAACTGCTGGTTGTTTTCCAGTAAAATTCTTGCCTTGGTAGTAGTTTGCGTGTTTTTCCAGAGGATATAGGTAGCAGCCGTTACAAGTAGAATCAATAGTGCAGCCAGGAAGATATTCAGCCGCGAGAAGGTTTCATTGCTGAGTGCACTGGCTTCTTTCCGTTCGGCCAGGTTCTTGTTTTCCTCTGTTTTGATTTCTTCAATGATTCTGTCCAGGAATTTTATGCGGTTCACACCGGGGTTGCCGGTTACGAAAGCTTCCGCAGCAGTTGCGCCGTCTTTTTTCCGGACAGCAATACTTTGTTCCAGGAAGGCCAGTTTTTTCTGCAGGAGTACTTTCAGTGTGTCGAGCCTTGCCTGCTGCAAGTGGTTGTCACGTGAAAGGGATTTCAGATTTGCTATTCGGGTGAAAATGGTTTGTTGGGTAGAATAAAATGGGCCGAGGAAAGTATAATCTCCGGTAATGACGTAGCCCCTTACACCGAGTTCAAGGTCTTTGACTGCAGAAGAAATCTGCTCTGCATCATATAATACCTGCCGGGTATGGTCGACGCGATGATATGTATCGAGGTTGATCTCGCTGTTTTGCCAGGTTTTCGCTCCCAGCAACAGTATTCCAAGAATAATGACGAAGGATACCAGCAACAGGTTTTGCTCGGTAGTGAATCTTGGTCCCTGATCGGTAAATATATCCCTGAAGGAGGGGAAGCAGCTGGCCAGTTTATGGCATGACGCTTTGATCCGGTCTGGGAGGGATTTACGGTTATTCATTTCCGATAGGATTGCGCCATAAGTTACTAAAAAAAACCGAGACGAGGAAGCGTGGGAGACAACGATGGTAATGAGCGTGTTATTGTGTATCCCGATAAGTTTATTATTGCCTACTGCTTCATTTTCGCGAGTTCTTCCTGCATACGGAACATTTCATCCCTTAGCCTGGCGGCCTCCATAAAGTCGAGGTCTCTTGCCGCTTTTTCCATTGTTTTTTTGGTCTGGGCAATTACTTTTTCCAGCTGAGGAATGGTTTTGTAGTCGGCCTGCTCTTCTGCTACCTGCACGAGTTCCTGATCTGGCGCCATGGCATAAGGGTTTTTGACATCATACCCTTTTATGTCAAGCACTGATGTTTGTGCCATAACCTGTTCAATAGATTTGCGGACCGTCCTTGGGGTTATGCCGTGTTCGGTATTGTATGCGATTTGTTTTTCCCGTCTCCTGTTGGTTTCGTCAATTGTTCTTTGCATGCTTTCTGTGATATGGTCGGCGTAGAAGATAACCAGTCCGTCGACATTTCTCGCTGCCCTTCCGGCTGTCTGGGTGAGCGATTTCTCATTACGGAGAAAACCTTCTTTATCTGCATCCAGAATTGCAACGAGGGATACTTCAGGCAGGTCGAGGCCTTCGCGGAGAAGGTTTACGCCAACGAGCACATCGATTTCACCAAGCCTAAGCTGACGAAGGATCTCTACACGATCGAGCGTATCCACTTCACTGTGGATATATTTTGATTTGATCTGAATGCGTCCAAGGTATTTGTCCATTTCTTCGGCCATGCGTTTTGTGAGCGTGGTTACCAGTACCCTGTCGCCTTTTTTGACGCGGAGATCAATCTCGTTGAGGAGGTCGTCAATCTGATTGACACTTGGTCTTATCTCGATGGGAGGATCGAGCAGCCCCGTCGGTCTAACAACCTGTTCCACTACTACGCCACCTGTTTTTTCCAGCTCATAGTCGCCGGGTGTTGCAGATACATAAATAACCTGGTTAACGAGCGACTCAAATTCATGGAAATTCAGGGGCCGGTTGTCCAGCGCTGAAGGTAGCCGGAAGCCAAAATCGACCAGGTTCAGTTTCCTGCTTCTGTCTCCACCGTACATGCCGCTTACCTGGGGTATGGTCTGATGGCTTTCGTCGATCACGCAGAGAAAGTCTTTCGGAAAATAATCAAGGAGGCAGAAGGGTCTTGTACCGGGCATTCGCCGGTCAAAGAAGCGGGAATAGTTCTCGACCCCGTTGCAATAGCCAAGCTCGCGGATCATTTCAAGGTCGTAATTGACCCTTTCGCCGAGGCGCTGGGCTTCGATAAATTTCTGCTGTTGTTTGAAATAGTCGACCTGGGCACCCAGTTCATCCTGGATCTCATAAAGTACCTGTTGCATCTGGTCTTTTGGCGCCAGGTAAAGATTTGCCGGGAAGATGGCTGCATTGTCGAGTTTTCCGATCCGTTTGCCGGTTTGTACCTCAAAGCTTTCAATTGCTTCAATATCATCGCCGAAGAAAGTTACGCGGTATCCGAAATCGAGATACGGAAGATTGATATCGACCGTGTCACCTTTGACGCGAAAGGTGCCCCGGGTAAACTCCGTCTGGGTGCGGGTATACAGTGAATTCACTAGTGAATGGAGGAAGGCCTGCCGGGATATGGTTTGTCCCTGGTGAATACGGATGATGCCGTTTTCGAACTCGGTAGGGTTTCCCATGCCATAGATGCAGCTGACTGAGGCGACTACAATAATGTCCCTTCGGCCGCTGAGCAACTGGGACGTTGCCTGAAGCCTGAGTTTGTCCAGTTCTTCATTGATTGCCAGGTCTTTTTCAATATAAGTGTCGGACACCGGGATATAGGCTTCGGGCTGATAGTAGTCGTAGTACGACACAAAATAGCCCACGGCATTATCCGGAAAGAACTGCCGGAACTCACCATAGAGCTGGGCAACAAGGGTTTTGTTATGGGTAAGGACGAGTGTTGGCCGTTGAACGGCCTGGATAACATTGGCAACGGTAAATGTCTTTCCGCTTCCGGTTACCCCGAGGAGTGTCTGGTGCTGTTCCCCGTTTTCAATTCCTTCGATCAGCTGTCGGATGGCCCCTGGCTGGTCGCCGGAGGGGGCGAATGGCGAATGGATATTAAAAGGCATATGGAAAGTTACGCATCACTTTAGAATAGGATTAACAGCTATTATCCAATAGATTTTTTGGCCTTGCGTTTACCCTTCGGCATAATAATTGTGCACATCTTATCCACAGTCTAACGGACCAGACTATGCGTTTACTAACCCAATTATTGTCCGTGGCCATGCTATGCCTGTGGGGGCAGCTGGCTGCGCAGGAGTATTTTCCCCCCAATAAACCCGAAATCGTTCCGGCAGGATCCCCGTTGATCCGTCTGAATGATCCGGCAAGTGCCGGAAAGGGGAGGTTGCAGTTGCAATGGCAGCTTGCTGTTTCAAAAGAATCCGGTTATATCAAGGTTGAAAGGAGCAGTTTTCGGGAAGGGCCTTTCGAAGTGTTGGGACTGGTTCGGCAGGACTCAGGCGTTTTGCAGGGCAAGTTCCTTGATGACCAGCCGCTCCGGGGAGTAAATCATTACCGCGTGCAATGGGTAGCAGCTGACGGCCAGGTACACCTCTCAAAAGTTGTAACTACAGGAATGGAAGGGGAAATGAGCTGTCGTTTTTATCCCAACCCGGTGGACAATATGCTCATCATCCGTTCTGAACAACCATTGGACCTGCTCATCAGTGACCAGAATGGAAAATCACGGTTTACCCTGAAACTGCGTTCCGGCCTTCAGACAATTGATGTTTCCGCCCTGGAGAAAGGCTTGTATATCATTACATTAACACAAAGTGAAACAGGAAAGTCGCTTACAGAGAAGTTGGTGAAAAACTGACACCCGGCGGATCAGGCTACGTGTTTATACTCGATTTTAAAAAATACTTGCCTATATAAGTGAAAACCTCTATTATTGTATTGGTTTTTCATAGGATATTGGATTTTAAAAACGGGGTTGAATGTCTATTCTGACCCCTTTTTTTTTGTCCAATACCGCCGGATCACATTGCCGGCAGATATCCTAAGCTTACCAATACATTTTCCTTACAGGAAGGACACCCAATTCCATCAGTCGGTTTTTTTTGCGCGAAAAGCATGCCGGAATTGCATTTTAGGCTTCAATTTTTCTCCTTAATTCTGTCGTTTATACTAGTTGGTTGATTCTCAGCAAAAAAAATCAGCGGGAGTTGGTAACCGTTAGCGCCTGGGAAGCATCAGCCTGATTTTTTCTGCCCAGTCTCATCATAAACCAGCCAATAGTGAAGCTTGGAATAAAATCCGTGAAGGGAAGGAGTTCCTCGGCAAAGCTGAACACGCCACCCAAAGCGCCTTTCCAGCCACCGAAAAGCCGGTAGAAAAGGATACCTGAAACAGGCGCCCAGAGCAGGTCGCCAAATTCACCCAATACCGGTATGGCATATGTGAAATAGCCGATCGCGTCCAGGAGAAGGCAGAGCGGCAGGGTTGGTTCAAGTTTCTTCATAATTAATCAGACGACCCAACTCCGAACGGGGTTGCGGCACCTAATGATATTTTTGCACCAGAACTTGATTCAGATCAATAATTGATCACCTGCTCTTCGATATCGGCGGGAATCTCCCGGAATTCGTACTGCTGATTACGAAGCTGAGGTACAAATCCGGCGGCAGTTATCGCTTCCTGGATGCCCTTATAGGTAAAGCGGTGCGGTGCTCCGGCAGCACTGACAACGTTCTCTTCGATCATGATACTTCCGAAGTCATTCGCTCCAGCGTGCAGGCAAAGCTGGGCAACATCCTTACCAACCGTCAACCAGCTCGCCTGGATGTTTTTAATATTCGGCAACATGATCCTGCTGATGGCTATCATCCTGATATAGGCTTCCCCTGTGGTCAGGTTGTGTACGCCCCGGATCCGCGCCAGGAGGGTATCAACATCCTGAAAGGTCCATGGAATGAAAGCAATAAAACCTTTTACATTGTCCGGTTTCCGCGCCTGCACATCCCTGATCTTTACCAGGTGCTCCATTCGCTCACGGATAGTTTCGACGTGACCGAACATCATGGTAGCCGATGTAGTAAGGTTAAGTTTATGGGCTTCATGCATGATATCCAGCCATTCCTGGGAACCACATTTGCCTTTGCTGATCAGTCTCCTTACACGATCCACCAGAATTTCCGCGCCAGGTCCGGGAAGGGAATCCATCCCTGATGCCTTCAGTGCTTTCAATACCTCATGGTGAGACTTCTTCTCCAGTTTGCAGATATGGGCCACTTCGGGTGGTCCGAGTGCATGCAGCTTAAGCGTCGGAAATCTTTTTTTCAGTTCACGGAACAGGGTGGTGTAATACTCCAGTCCCAATTCGGGATGATGCCCCCCCTGTAACAACAACTGTTCACCGCCGTAACGGAAGGTTTCCCGGATTTTTTTATCGTAAGTCTCGAGGTCTGTGATATACGCTTCAGCATGCCCGGGTATCCGGTAAAAATTGCAAAACTTGCAATTGGCGATGCAGACGTTGGTGGTGTTCAGGTTTCTGTCGATGATCCAGGTTACTTTACCGTGCGGTACCTGGATCCTGCGAAGCTGATCCGCAATATCCATTAACTCCGTCAACGGAGCTTTTTCGAAGAGGTAAATGCCTTCATCCTCGGTAAGAAACTCAAAATTCAGGGCTTTCTGGTACAGTTCGGACAAATCCATGCTCATGTATGCCGGTTGTGGAGCACAAAATTAAGGCAAGTACAGTAAAGCGATCAAGTTCTGCGGAAGACAGTCTAAAAAGTAATTCACTAACATATAAACGGTTGAAATATAAGTATAAAAGGAGTTGTGCCAGTCAACTTTTGATGCTAATTTCATTACCGGTTCAACGATCTCTGCCAAACCTGACTCGGTGAAACAACTGCATAAACTATTTCCAGTCTTTTTGTTCCTGGCCTTTGCGCTTCCAACCGCGGCCCAGGAATATTTTTCACAACCCCCTTCCCAGCTCATCACTTCTTTCGGCTTCCGCGTGTACAGCGGCGGCGTTGTGATGGTCAGGGCAAGGCTGGATAATTTTACTGACTCCCTGAACTTCATACTCGATACAGGCAGCGGAGGGATCTCCCTGGATTCTTCAACAGTAGACCGACTTAAAATCTCCAGCCAGCCGAGCGACAAAACCATCAGGGGAATAGCTGGACTCAAACAAGTGCGGTTTGCCAATAACCACACACTTTATTTCCCGGGCCTCCGGGTGGATAGCCTCAATTTTCATATCAATGATTATGAGATTCTCACCAGCGTTTACGGAGAGCAGATTGACGGAATCATCGGATACAGCTTCTTTTCCCGCTATATCGTCAAGCTCGACTATGACACTTCCATGCTCTTTGTCTATACCAAAGGTTACATGAAATATCCGAAGGGAGGATATCTGCTGCGGCCTTCGCTGACGACAATTCCGGTAACCAACAGCCGTATAAAAGATGAAGAAACAAGTAACTCGAGGTTCTTCTTCGACACCGGGGCAGGCCTGGCCCTGCTGCTTACAGATGACTTTGTTGAAGACAGTCTGATCTTCAGCAAAAAGAAAAAGATCTTCACCACACAGGCCGAGGGCCTGGGCGGAAAAACCTACATGCGGCTGACGACAGTAAAAGAGCTTCGACTTGGTCCGTACAAGTTCAAAAATGTACCGACCTATATTTTCCCGGATGAATACAATGTCACCAATTATCCCTACCTCGGCGGGCTCATCGGCAATGATCTGCTTCGCCGTTTTAATGTTATCCTGAACTACGAGCGCCGTGATATTTACCTGATGCCGAACCGGCATTACCGGGACCAGTTTGACTATGCCTACACCGGCCTGGGCTTCTATTATATCAACGGACAGGTGACAGTGACAGACATCATGAAGGGTTCTCCGGCAGAAAAAGCCGGCTTTCTGGAAGGTGATATAATCATTGCAGTAAATAATAATATGACCCGGAACATCCAGGCCTACAGAAATCTTTTGCAGCAACCGGGTGAAAAGATCAAATTTCTAGTGGTACGGCAAAAGGATGGCGATCTGGAAGAGCTGTACATGAAAGTGGGAAACATTCTTAAGTAATCATCTGTTACTTTTGCAGTCGCGCCGCTAATGGCGCCGATTGACTTATGATCCAGTTTGCAAGATTTGTCCTGCCAAATGGTTTAAGGGTGCTGGTACATGAAGATGCTTCCACACCAATGGCAGTGGTAAATGTGCTATACGATGTGGGCGCCCGTGATGAAGATCCTTCGAGGACAGGATTTGCCCATTTATTTGAACACCTGATGTTCGGTGGAAGTATCAATATCCCCGAATATGATGATGAGTTGCAGAAAGCGGGAGGAGAAAATAACGCGTATACTACCAACGACCTCACCAATTATTACTGTCAGCTTCCTTCTGCCAATATTGAAACTGCATTCTGGCTCGAAAGTGACCGGATGCTGAGTCTTGCATTCAGTAAGAAAAGCCTGGATGTGCAGCGAAAAGTGGTGAGCGAAGAGTTCAAGGAGCACTACCTGAACAAGCCGTACGGCGACGTATGGTTTAAAATGCGGGAGATGGCTTACGAGCGGCATCCATACCGATGGATGACAATCGGCAGGGAATTGCGTCATATTGAAGAGGCCAGCCTTCAGGATGTAAAAGCGTTTTTCAGTAAACACTATACGCCGGTCAATGCCATCCTGGTTGTGGCCGGAAATGTGGTGACAGAACAGGTTTATGAACTGGCAGAAAAATGGTTTGGTGATATACCATCAGGAATACGCTACCAGCGTCACATTACACAGGAGCCGGAACAGCACGAAGCAAAACGGATGGATATTGAAGCGGAGGTACCGGTAGATGCTTTCCTGAAGACCTGGCATATGCCTTCCCGTATGGATCCCCGTTACTATGCTGTGGATCTGCTGACCGATATTCTCGGCAGTGGCGCATCGTCAAGGCTGTATCAGACGCTCGTTAAGGAACAACAACTTTTCACCAATATCGATTGCTATCATTTTGGATCGTCCGATGCAGGATTAATCTGCATTGACGGCAAACTTGTTCGCGGTGTTACACTGGAACGGGCGGAAGCTGCTGTAGAAGCTGTATTGGCCAGGCTCAAAGCAGAGGGACTAACCAATGCGGAGCTTGAAAAAGTGAAGAACAAAACGGAAAGTACACTTGCTTTCGAAGACATGAGTGTAATGAACAGGGCAGCAAGTCTTGCGTATTATGAATTGCTGGGTGATGCACAACTCATGAATACCGAGCTGGAGAAATACCAGGCTGTAACTGCAGAAGATATTCAGGAAGAAAGCCGGATAATTCTGCGGGAAGGCAATAGCCACACCTTATATTACCGTGCCAAGTCTCCTGCACTCGCTGAAGCAGATATTTCGATAACTGAAGAAGACGAAGAAGAAAATGATTAACCGCAAACAGGCGCCACCTTATAAAGATGCAATAGAGTTTGATCTCCGGCTTAAACCCTATGATAAATATGTTCTGAAAAACGGTATAGAAGTCTATGCCGTGAATGCCGGGGCTGAAGAAGTAATTCAGATTGAGTGGGTTTTCTGGGGTGGCAACAGCTACGAAACCAAAAACCTGGTTGCTGCGGCGACCAATTTCCTGTTGAAAAACGGAACAGCCAGTCATACTGCATTTGAGATCAACGAGCATTTCGAATACTACGGAGCTTCGTTCAGCCGCGCCTGTTACAATGAAACGGCGGTATTGAATCTTCACAGTCTTACCAAGCACCTGCCATCTTTGTTACCGATGGTCAGGGAATTGCTGACCGACGCGATATTTCCCGACGCAGAATTGCAGCTTTTCCGCCAGAACAGCCTGCAGCGTCTTTCCGTCAACCTGAAAAAAAATGATTTTGTTGCCAACCGGTTGATTGATGAGAAGCTTTTTGGATTTGATCATCCCTACGGCCGTTACAGCCGGCAGGAAGATTTTGAAAAAATCACCCGCGACGATGTGGTGAAGTTTTACGACAAATATTACCGGAACGGAAAGTGCATGCTTTTCGTTGGTGGTAAACTTCCCCACAATATTTTTGAACTGCTGGAAACAAGTTTCGGTGACCTGCCGCTTCATGGCAACGAAACTGAAAAACCGGAACACCCCGTTGTTCCTGCGCTGGAAAAAAAGTACAGGATCGCCAATGATCCCAACGGTATTCAGGGCGCTATCCGGATAGCACGGCCTTTTCCCAACCGCCATCACCCTGATTTTCTCGGCGTGCAGGTGTTGAATAATGTATTCGGCGGATTTTTCGGTTCCAGGCTGATGAATAATATACGGGAGGACAAAGGGTATACTTATGGGATTTACAGTTACCTGCAGAATCACCTGCAGACGTCGGCATGGATCATTTCAACCGAAGCGGGACGCGATGTTTCAGAGGCTACCGTTCAGGAAGTATATCACGAAATGAAACGTCTGAGGGAATCGCTGGTGGAGGACACGGAATTGTTGTTGGTCCGCAATTACCTGATGGGGACCATCCTCGGGGATCTTGACGGACCTTTCCATATCATCGGAAGGTGGAAAAATCTTATACTTAACGGCCTGGATGAACGCCATTTCTATCAGAGCATTCAGATTATAAAGACCATTCAACCGGAAACACTGCAGCATCTTGCAGAAAAATGGCTTCGTCCGGAAGATTTTTATGAGATGATCGTGGTGTGATTGCCTTATTTATTTGAGAAATCCTTCCGATTTCATTTTTGAAAGAATTACATCGGCGATATCGTTATACATCTTATCGGCCTTTGTGGGGTTGACCGTAGACGTTACGCCGGTCCAGATAAGCTTATCCTGTTTCAGGGAGTAGACATTGGTTTCTACGTTATAGATTTTGTCGGTGGTATAGTAACCCGGATTGGAGTAATTGTACCAGCTGTTGTAATAATATCCGCCGAAGCCGCCATAATAGGTGGGATAAACGCTGGTACCGGGAACATAGTTGGTTTCCTTGTCCACATTGATAAGCCGCATGACGATAGCACCATCAAATCCGTCACCCACCAGTTTTGTTTTCAGGTCTGCCGCTTTGGATTCCGTTACTTCCTTTTCCTGGTAATAGAGATAGGATGCAATGCCTTTACCGTTCAGTTTCTTTACCAGGTCATCTTCTACAATACGCCGGGTAGCTTCATTCCTCAGCAAGGCAACACAAAGCACCTTGCTGTAGCTGTTGTTGCTGATGGTAGTGTTGGGATCGCGCCAGCTTTTTTCGATTTGAGTGGAGGGGCTGCATCCGGCTATCATAACAGTTACCAGGAGTATGGACAACAGTTTTTTCATAAAGAATTATTGTTATACGAAAGTATATCTTTGTCCGTAATGAAAAAGATTTTACTTCCTGCGATTGTTTTGCTTGCGGTGGTGGGATTGACTTATTTCCTGCTCCGTCCGAAGACTGCAGCTACTTCTTCTGCGCCGGCACCGGCAAAGGATGGTCCAAAAGAAATGGTGTGGATTCCCGGTGGTGCATTCAAGATGGGCTCTGACGATCCCATGGCCTGGGCAGAAGAACGACCCGCGCACGATGCGAGGGTAAAGGGCTTCTGGATGGATATCCACGAAGTGACCAACGCGGAATTTGCTGAATTTGTGAAGGCCACGGGTTATGTTACAGATGCAGAAAAAGCGCCGACGCTGGAGGAGATCATGGCCCAGGTTCCTCCCGGAACACCGCCTCCTGATCCCAAAGACCTTGTACCCGGAGCCCTGGTTTTTCATATGGCAGCAACTGCAGTACCGTTAAACGATATGCGCAATTGGTGGAGCTGGAAACATGGCGCAGACTGGCGGCATCCGGAGGGCCCGGAATCTGATATCAGCGGAAAGGAAAATCATCCTGTTGTTCAGGTAAGCTGGAATGACGCACAAGCCTATGCGAAATGGGCGAATAAACGGTTACCGACAGAAGCGGAATGGGAGTTTGCAGCCCGTGGTGGGCTTGCCGGAAAGAATTTCGTTTGGGGCGATGAGATGCCTTCCGATACGAAAGTATATGCCAATACCTGGCAGGGGAAGTTTCCGGTAGAGAATACGAAGCAGGATGGATATGAACGGACGGCTCCGGTCAGTTCGTATAAGCCCAATGGCTATGGTTTGTATGATATGGCGGGCAACGTGTGGGAATGGTGCCAGGACTGGTACGACAAGGAATTATACCAGAAGCTGCCTGCGGGCAGTGTGCAGGATAATCCACAGGGTCCGTCTAAAAGCAATGATCCCGATCAGCCCTATACACCGTTAAGAGTACAGAAAGGAGGTTCTTTCCTGTGTCATGATAGTTACTGCTGGAGATACCGGCCAAGCGCCCGGCAGTCCAGCAGCCCGGAAAGCGGAATGAGCCATGTTGGCTTCCGTTGTGTAAAAAACGCTGATCGATAGCATTTTTTGTATATTTAAATAGCGTTATGAAATCAGCAGCAACATCCCTTATATTAAAATGGACAGCACTGGTTGCCGTCGGCATCGGTGCGGGAACGTTTTTGGCGTTTCATCCTTTAAAGCCTGCTGATACAAGTCCCTATACCCGCGAAAGCTCCACCGAGATCCTGAAAAACAAAGACAGTCTGCTGAGTTGCGGCAAAGAAGGTTTGAATACAGCAGCGATGCTGGCAGGTAGGAAAGACAGTGTTCCGCCAGCTTCACCGCTTCCCCGTAAACCACACGACTGATATATTGGTGATTAGCCTGATTACTGCAGCATTCAGTAATTAAATGTCCGATTATGAAGCCGCTTCAATGGTGGAATAGCAGGCTGGCTATAGGAATGATGTTATGGTTGACGGCCTGCACACCGTCTTCACCAGAATACGTTTCCGACTATGATGTAGTGTATACAGACTACGACAAGAATTATGACTTTTCAAAGGTTCAGACTTATTTCATGCCGGATTCTGTTGTGCACAGCAACGTTGGAAGCGATCAGCCTGACCATCGGTTTGATGCTCAGATTTTACAGTCATTGAAAACGAATCTGGACGCGCTTGGCTGGACCCGCCTCTCTGAAAACGGACCGGACAAGGCTGACGTGGTTGTTTTACCTACAGCCAGTGCCAATGCTTACGGCAGTTGTGCTGCATATTGCTGGTATTGTGACTGGGGATGGTGGCCAGGCTGGGGTTATTACCCTCCCGCCTGGGGGCCAGGGTGGGGATGGGGTTATCCGCCGGGAATGATCTGCAGTTCCTACAGCACCGGAACAGTATTTATCAGTATTGCTGAACCGGACGAGGCCCGGGCCGATACATTGCCCGTTGTTTGGGTGGGGATACTTAATGGCCTGCTCGAAGGTTCCGATGCAAACATCAATTCGCGCATCAATACGAATATCAACCAGATGTTCCAACAATCACCCTACTTAAAATGAATCCCATGAAAAAGATACTGATGCTGGTGTTGGTGATGCTAACGGCATGGTGCGGGTTGATGGCGCAGCAACGCGTAAAGGTGGGAGAACTTTATTACCAGGCTTCATTTCCAACCGGAAGCTTTAAAGATTTTGTCAGTAAAACGAGTTGGGTAGGCTTTAGTGCACTGGGCCGCCATTATGTGACGAAATCCGACAGGTTGTCCCTTGGCGGTAGTTTCTCCTGGTTTTATTTTCCTGACAAGCAGGGGCGGCGTACAGTGGAGTTGAAGGATCAGGGAACCTATACCGGCTATACTACCAATTTTACGAATATATATGGTCTGATGCTGATCGCACAATATGATCTGAAGCCCGGGAATTCGAGGGTTATGCCCTTTGTACGGGCGGGAATCGGTGGCGCATATCAGAATCAGCGAACGGATATCGGACTATATGCATTCAAGGAAGATGGAGTACAGCTCATGCTAAATGCAGAATTTGGTGTACGATTCAGTAAGGATGGACAAAGGGGGATTGTGCTTGCCGGTAATTTTCATCAGTTGCCAGCAGCTTCGGATCTGATTTCGACCACATTCTTTGGGGTAAAGCTGGGGATAAGCATGAAACACTGATTGCATCTAAACCCCATCAATATGCGCAATTTGATCATGGCCGCACTACTTCTGTACCTTGGTTCAGCATGCGGCACTCCAAAAGAAGGATCCTCAGAAGCGGCCGCTGCCAATATCGTAGCGCTCGTAGACTCGCAGACCTACCAGTTCACTGCAACACAGATGAACCCACAGGGTGGGAGAAGCAGAATCCTGAATACCCTCTATTTTGTGAGGGTTGACAAGGATAAGCTTTCGGTTGACCTGCCCTATGTTGGCCGGGCGTACAACGCCAGCATCGGCACCAGTGACAGCCCCCTCCGGTTTGAAACTAACACTTTCGAACAATCCGTGAAAGAAGCAAAAAACGGAGGGCGGGAGATCACCATCAAACCCAGCGGACAGAACACAGATGTCCGCGAACTATTCCTCACCATTTTCTCCAACGGTGCCGGAACACTGAATGTTACCAGCAACAATCGTCAGTCCATTTCATTCAGCGGCAATGTCAGCAGCCTGCCGCAAAAAAAATAAAACCTCCATTATGATTTCAACTTCACAAAAATTACTGGCAGAATTCTTCGGCACATTCTGGCTGGTATTGGGCGGATGTGGTTCCGCAGTTCTGGCCGCCGCATTTCCCGATCTCGGAATAGGATTTGCGGGAGTCGCTCTGGCATTTGGCCTTACCGTCCTGACAATGGCCTATGCGGTGGGACCTGTGTCCGGTGGACATTTTAATCCTGCGGTATCCGTAGGCCTTTGGGCGGCGGGCAGATTTCCGGGGAGTGCCCTGCCAGGATATATCATTTCCCAGGTATTGGGTGCCATTGCCGGTGCAGCAGTGCTTTATTTCATCGCATCAGGCAAAGAAGGATTCAGCCTGGATGGAGGTTTTGCTGCAAACGGTTATGGAGAACATTCACCCGGCAAATACGGACTCTCCGCTGCGTTCCTTACAGAATTTGTACTGACCGGCTTTTTCCTGGTGATCATTATCGGGGCAACAGATAAACTGGCTGCGCCGGGTTTTGCCGGAATTGCGATTGGACTTGCACTGACACTGATACATTTGATCAGCATACCTGTGACCAACACCTCTGTGAACCCGGCCAGGAGCACTAGCCAGGCACTTTTTGCCGGTTCCTGGGCATTGGGTCAGTTGTGGCTTTTCTGGGTAGCACCCATATTGGGGGCAGCCATTGCGGGGGTCATCAGCAAACTGCTTTATCCCAGGGCGTCATAGCGCTTCCTCCGTACCTTCGCGGATTATTGAAGAATGATGTACAGGATCGTTTGTGTTTTGATGTTACTGGTATTTTGCACCACTGGTTATAGTCAGGGAATTCTGAAGGGACAGGTGAAATCAAGGGAAAATGGTGAATTGCTTGAAGAAGCGACAGTCCGCCTGAAAAGCGCTTCCCTGCATACCCATACCCTGGGAGACGGAAGTTTTGGTATCCCCGTGACCCGTTATCCAGACACACTCGTTGTATCTCATGTAGGGTATGAAACAATGGAAACGGCTGTTACAGACAGAACCGGGCACCTTATAATTTTCCTTTACCAGGCACCTGTTACCCTAAGCCAGGTCAACGTGACCGATTCCCGGCGGGCAATACGACAGATCACCCAGATCGATCTGAAGGCCAATCCGGTTAATTCTGCACAGGATCTGCTTCGCAAAGTACCAGGTCTCTTCATTGCTCAACATGCTGGTGGCGGAAAAGCAGAACAGATCTTTCTGCGGGGATTTGACATCGACCATGGAACAGATGTCAGGATTACAACGGATGGTATGCCAGTTAATATGGTGAGCCATGCGCATGGGCAAGGTTATGCCGACCTGCATTTTCTGATCCCTGAAACAATTAAGGATATCGATTTTGGAAAAGGATCCTATTATGTGGATCAAGGTGATTTCGCTACAGCAGGATACGTAAATCTTTCAACCTTTGACCGGCCTGACAAAAATCTGGTAAAAGTGGAAGCAGGACAGTTCAATACCTTCCGGACAGTGGCTTTGCTGAAAGTATTGGACCAGCAAAAAGACGACCAGAATCATCAGGCTTATGTTGCGGGTGAATATTATGGCACCAACGGCCCATTTGAGTCGCCCCAGCATTTCAACAGGCTTAACCTTTTTGCGAAATATACCGGTCAGCTGGATCGCAGGAGCAGCCTGGGAATTCAGTTTTCAACCTTCACCAGCAAATGGAACGCATCCGGTCAAATTCCGGAACGTGCTGTGGCTTCAGGTGAAATTCCCCGCTGGGGTTCTATCGATCCAACCGAAGGCGGCAATACCGGCCGCACCAACCTGGCGCTGAAATACCGGTACCGCATAGCAGATCATGAAAACTGGACCAGTACATTTTATTTCAGCAATTACGATTTTAGCCTTTATTCCAATTTTACTTTTTTCCTGCATGACTCAGTGCATGGCGACCAGATTCATCAATCGGAAAAAAGAAAGATCTACGGGATGGATCACCGGTATTCAAAACAGTTATTCGGAGACAATTCTGACCTGACACTGGTTGCCGGACTTGGCCTGAGATACGACGCTATCAGGGGAATTTCCCTGCAGCATACAGCACAACGGGACAGCCTGTTCGAATATTTCGCCCTGGGTGATATCGATGAGACCAATATCAATGGATATGCGGGACTGGAATGGCAGCGTGGAAAATGGCGGATCAGTCCGGGTATTCGGGTTGACCACTTTATTTTTAATTACAATGACCAGCTGACTCCGGGTTATCAGACGCAGGCAGCTGATAAGACAGCCTTCAGTCCGAAGCTTAATATTGTGCACAGTGTAAATAGCCAATTGCAGGCGTATTTCAAATCCGGGATGGGATTTCATTCCAATGATACCCGCGTAGTGGTTGCTCAGAAAGGAGTGGACATTCTGCCTGCAACCTACGGTGCAGACCTCGGTGTCATTTTCAAACCGTGGCCAAAATTCCTGATACAGCCGGCACTTTGGTTTATACAGATGCAACAGGAATTTGTGTACGTGGGCGATGAGGCAGTAGTAGAGCCTTCAGGTCGTACAAGGAGGATGGGTGCAGACCTGGGTATCCGCTTTGAGCCAGTTCCCTGGATGTACATTGATGCAGATATCAGTTATGCCTATGCCCGTGCAATGGATGAGGCAAAAGGGGAGAATTATATTCCCCTGGCACCAGACCTGACCAGTACCGGAGGTATTGCTTTCCGGCCACTGAAAGGTCTGTCGGCCAACTGGCGTTACCGTTATATGAAAGACAGACCCGCTAACGAAGACAACAGTGTTGTTGCACAGGGATATTTTGTGAATGATCTTGTGGTAAGCTATTCCCGTAACCGGTGGGAGATCGGATGCCAGGTGGAAAATCTTTTTGATGTAAACTGGCGGGAAGCGCAGTTTGATACGCAAACACGGCTGAAAAATGAGCCAGCACCCGTTTCCGAAATCTGTTATACTCCCGGTACGCCGTTTTTTGCCCGGCTGAAATGCAGCATCTTTTTTTAATGTATATTCATTGAAAATCGAGCCATGAATTTCCTGGTCCGCCTCCTGGTCTCAGCATTGATTGCTTTCGGCCTTTCCTACCTGCTTCCCGGCATTCATATCGACAGCTTTGTAACGGCACTCATCCTTGCCCTGGTGCTGGCCTTGCTGAATGCGCTGCTGAAGCCGATACTCATCCTGTTAAGTCTCCCGATCACCCTGCTGACACTGGGGTTGTTCCTCCTGGTGATCAATGCGGCCATCATTCTGCTGGCAGCAAAAGTGGTCGATGGGTTTAAAGTAGACGGATTCTGGTGGGCACTTCTTTTCAGTATCCTGCTGTCAGTCGGCTCTTCCATTCTGAATTCCACCGACAGCAAAGATTGATACCATGTTTTTCGACAGAAAAGAGTTGACGAACGATCAGCTGGTGACGTTCTATCGGCAGATCCTGCTGCCAAGAATGATCGAGGAGAAAATGCTGGTGTTGTTGCGACAGGGTAAGATCAGCAAGTGGTTCAGCGGAATTGGCCAGGAGGCAATTGCCGTAGGCGCGGCACTGGCTATGCAGGAAGATGAATGGCTGCTTCCGTTGCACAGGAACCTTGGTGTTTTTACATCCCGTAAAATGCCGCTACACAAACTATTTCTCCAATGGCAGGGGCACCCTGAAGGTTACAGCAAGGGACGAGAAAGAAGTTTTCATTTCGGTTCAAAGGCACATCATATCTGCGGAATGATCTCTCATCTTGGTCCCCAGCTGGCAATTGCTGACGGGATTGCGCTGGCACATCTGCTGGCAGGAGAAGAGAAAGCCAGCCTGGTTTTTACGGGTGAAGGCGGCACCAGCGAAGGGGATTTTCATGAAGCGTTGAATGTGGCCGCTGTCTGGAACCTGCCTGTCATTTTCGTCATTGAAAATAATGGCTATGGCCTGAGCACGCCGGTGGAGGAACAATACCGTTGTTCACAGCTGGTGGACAGGGCCAAGGGATATGGCATGGAGGGTGTCCGCATTGATGGCAACAACCTGCTCACTGTATATGATACCATCAGGGGCGTCAGGGAATATTGTGTGCGGGAGAAAAAACCCTATCTCATCGAGTGTATGACTTTCCGGATGCGGGGTCATGAAGAAGCAAGCGGTACGAAATACGTTCCAGCTCAACTGTTTGAAACCTGGGGCAGAAAAGATCCGGTTGTGTTGTTTGAGAACTGGCTGATGAGCCAGGCGATCCTGGATGCAGATGGAGTTGAACGGGAACGTCAGCGGATCAGGGCAACCATTGAGGAAGAATTACAGCTGGCAGGAGCAGCCGGGCCCGCTGATTTTACATTTCAGGATGAAATTGCTGATGTTTACGCACCTGCATCGGAAATCACCGGAGAGATACCCGGATCGGACCGTGAACTGCGATTCATCGATGCCATCAAAGAGGCATTGGATGAGGCTTTGCAAACCCATGAGAACCTGATCCTGATGGGGCAGGATATCGGGGCATATGGCGGAGCATTCAAAATTACGGATGGTCTTGCAGATAAATATGGCGTAGCCCGTGTGCGAAACACGCCGCTTTGTGAAAGCGCAATTTTAGGTGCTGCACTTGGTCTGAGCCTGGAGGGATATAAGGCGATGGTGGAAATGCAGTTCGCCGATTTCGTAAGCGTCGGCTTCAACCAGATTGTAAACAACCTGGCAAAACTGCATTATCGCTGGGGACAATCCGCTGATGTGGTGGTGCGCCTTCCTACGGGAGCAGGAGTGGGTGCAGGTCCCTTTCACAGCCAGAGCAACGAAGCATGGTTCACCCATGTACCCGGACTGAAAGTGGTCTATCCTTCCAGCCCGCAGGATGCCAAGGGGCTGTTGCTGGCTGCATTCGCAGATCCCAACCCCGTACTGTTTTTTGAGCATAAGGCCCTGTACCGCAGCATAACAGGTATTGTACCAGACACAGCCTATCAGATTCCCATCGGAAAAGCCAGGCAGGTTCACCAGGGCAATGATATCAGCATTATTACTTATGGAGCAGGCGTACACTGGGCGTTGGAATTTGCCACGGCTCATATGGAAATAGGTCTTGATATTGTTGATCTCCGTACGCTGCAACCATTGGACTATGATGCCATACGCCAGTCGGTTATGCGAACCGGAAAGGTTATTGTACTTCATGAGGACACACTGACAGGGGGATTTGGAGGGGAAATCGCTGCCTGGATCGGAGAACATTGTTTTGAATACCTGGATGCACCTGTAACCCGTTGCGCCGCCCTGGACACGCCCGTTCCCTTCAATACAACGCTTGAAACACAATTTCTGCCGAAAGCGAGACTGAGGGAAGCGATTCAGCGCCTGGTTTCCTATTAGGACTACCATAATTTGCAGATACGCATCAGTGTTACTATTTTGTGTCCGCTTCGTGAACCTTTCCAATGAAACTGAGAATCGCCTTATTCCTACTTACCCTATTGTGCTGTACTGGCGCCTATGCACAGTTCCAGGCAGCGTTCTCTGTTTCCGCAACGCATGGTTGCAGTCCATTTTCTGTAAAATTTACCAATCAATCCACAGGAACGTCAGCTTCCACTACTTATGAGTGGGATATGGGAAATGGCAACCTTTCAACAATCGTCAATCCACAAGCAATTTATCTGGAGGTAAAATCCTATAAGGTTGTCCTGACTATTCGTGACAAGGGAAAAGTTTCGACTGTTAGCCAGGACATTACCGTTCACCCGTTACCCGCTTTTGACATCGAAACTGATCAATTTACTGTTTGTGCACCAACACCCGTACAGCTAAAGGTCAAACCGGCTACGGGACAGGCAACATTCACTGATTTTTTCTGGGAATATGGTGATGGAGTTACTGAAAGAAATACATTAGGCGTTACGCAACATGCTTATCAGTTTGCACTTGAGCCATCAGTATCCGTAACTGTAACAGATCAGTATGGTTGTCATCAAACGGTCCGTAAGGGAAGCTTTTTAAAAGTGCTGCCAGTAATGACTGTTGCGTTTTCAGCCGAAGAAGAAGTCCTTTGCCGCGAATCCGATCCCGTCCGGTTTCACAATAGCAGCGCAGGCCCCGGGACCCTAAGCTACGTGTGGGACTTTGGTGATGGCACCACATCAACCCAAAAGGAGCCAACACACGCGTTTAATAAGAAAGGCATTTATAGTGTAACGTTGAAAGCGATAAGTTCTGAAGGCTGCGCTGTGACAGCGAAGCGGGAGAATTTACTTAATGTGGCGAGTTATAAAGCAGATTTCCGCCTGCCTGAAAAGGCTTGTGAAAATACGAGCCTGCAACTGATTTCAACGAGCAGTCCCGCGGCCAATAGTCTAACTTGGTGGACCTCTGGAACGGGACAACTTTGGGGGGATCAGCCTGCAGTTCAGATTCCTGCTTCAGAAAACCTGGTTGTCAGACTGATTGCGGGATTCGGAAAGTGTCTGGATACCCTGACTAAAACCATGCCCGTGTTGCCGGCACCGATGGCTCCGGAAATGGAAGTGAAGCAACTGGATTTCTGCGAGTCGCCTTACACGGTACAGCTGACCGACAAGACTCCGGGAAGTGTAAAGTCTGAATGGAGTTATAATTGGTATGTTTATCCGCCGGAGTATATTGAAACAGGCAATAGTATTAAACATGACTTTGCGTATGGCGGGCAGATTTTTTGGTTGCGTACTACCAATAAGGAAGGATGTATCGCTGAAATCAGCCAGAACGTTGCTGTATTGGATAACCGCCCCATGATTTCCATGGACCCTGTGTTTCAGACCTGCGACTCAGTAGCTGTAACATACAGGGCGTTGAACTACCTGGTAATGAAGAACGTCAAATGGGATTTGGGTGATGGCACTACTTCTGATGAAGAAATGCCTTTTCACAAATACGTCAAGCCGGGCCGCTATTTCCCCAAAATCACGTACGAAACGGAAGAGGGTTGTAAAGGAGAATACCAGGCACCTCACGGAGTGATCGTAAAAGGAAAGCTGGAGGCAGATTTTGAGCTGTCAAAAGATACTGTATGTATAGATGAATGGTTCACGGTTAACAATACGTCGAAGCTCGCTACAGGATTATATGATGCCTTTTGGTACAGATGGTATTTCAATGGCGAGTTGAAAGCCCAGACTTTTGATAAAGGAAGTTTTGACATGCCACTTAGTCAACCCGGGGTATATGAAATCAAACTTGAACCCTGGGATGAATGTGCCACCTCAAAAACAAAAGAAAAAGTTTTAACTGTCCTGGGATCAAAACCGCGCATTACCAATCGCGTCAATACCTGTGATGGAACACGGGCTGATGTGATTTTTTCTCAGGAAACGATCGGTGGGGGGGATTCCTGGATTTGGGATTTTGGAGACGGAAAGACACTCACGCTTACTACAAATGAACCAACTGTTACGCACACGTATACCAAGAGCGGCTGGTATACTGTCACGCTGACTGTCAAGAATAAAGACTGCTCCAATACATCCAATCAAATGCTTGCTCCAGTGGTATTGAAACAAACAAAACTGGAGCTTACTGCATTTACAGAAAAATTATGCAAGGATGACCCGTTTCCCATACAGCTGAGTAATATGGACTTTTATTACTCAGGCTATGTTTCCATTTACATCGATCATTATGAATACGAAGATGGTAGCCGGTTTTTGGGAACCTTTCGAGATTATATTTATGCATACAATTATGAAGACCAGCTTTACGGTCTGGACCCTACACATAGTAAAATAAGAGCGATCACCAGGAATGAGCACGGGTGCCTGGATACCAGCAATTATGTTCCATTCGTGGTAGTGGGAGCCACTGCAGATTTTACCATATCGGGCAACGCAAGTTGTTTTGATCAACCGATAAAGTTTGAGGATGCTTCCATTAGCGCCGATTCGAAAATTACAAAGTGGACCTGGAATTTTGGCGATGGCACACAGCAAGAGCTTTCGACCAATGCCCCAGTCAGCCATCGGTATGATCAACCTGGAAACTATCTTGTACGACTCAGCGTAAATGATCAGAGCGGATGTGGCAGCTTTGCTTCCACGGCGGAAAAGGCTGTTCTGGTAAAAGGTCCCAAAGCAGATTTTAATGTCAACAATGAATACCAACTGAACAGCACCATTTATTTTCCAAACAATACCAATACTTCTGGTACGGGAACGGTTAACTACGAATGGGACTTTGGTGATGGAACTAAAAGCAGGGACCCGTACCCGTCCAAAACCTATCCACTCGCGGGAAATTACACCGTTACGTTGACGGCCGCCGATCCGGCAACAGGCTGCCGTTCAGTAGCAACCCGCAAATTCCTGGTAAAGGATTTCAGATTTGGGTTCAATAAAACATCATCTTCAGTAAATCAGAATAGTTGTCCTCCGCTTGTTGTCCAGTTTTACAATCAATCCATCAATTACACGCGGTTTGTGTGGGATTTTGGCGATGGGCAGACACTGGAAAATGTTTCTTATCCCAGCCATGTGTATGAAAATCCTGGGAACTATAAAATTACACTGTACGTATATGGCTATAATGGACTTGAAGGAACGGTGGTAGACAGTGTACGGGTAAGCCAGCCGGCGCCTATATTTTCTGCTGACAAGCAGGAATATTGTTCTGGTGAACCGGTAATACTTTCTTCTGCGACCAAAGGCGTAACGCAATTTACCTGGGATTTTGGCGATGGCCAGTTTGGTTCGGGTCAGGGCAAGGAAGTCAACCATACCTATGCTCAGCCAGGAACATATTATCCCGTTATAATGGTAACCGATACCAATGGTTGTATACAGGCCAATAAAACAGCCGCTGTGGTGATAAGAAAGAATCCGGAAGTAAATATTTCACCTGCTCAGTCAGAAGTTTGTAAAGGCAGTTCGCTGCAGTTGACCGCAACAGGCGGTGTTTCCTATGAATGGTCGCCTTCAGCCGGTCTCAACCGGACGAATATTGCGAACCCTGTCGCCACCCCGCTTACGGATTCACGGTATACGGTCAGTGTTAAAGATGACATTGGTTGTAAAGGCTCCGCGTCAAAAGACATTAAAATTGTAAGTAAGGAGGAAATTTCCCTGACCGCATCAACAGCTTCTCTTTGTTTGGGGGAAACCGCACAGCTCACCGGCAGCGGCGCTACCCGTTACTGGTGGATTGGAGAGACGGCAGGTTTAAGCAGTACCGGTACACCTTCCCCCATCGCGAAACCGTTAACGGCAACTGATTATGTACTGGTTGGTACTGACCACCTTGGCTGTTTCACCGACACCGCGCGTGTTCACCTGGATGTGTGGCCTTATCCAACGGTTGATGCAGGCCCGGGAGCCAGCCTGATTGCCGGAAACAGTTTTACCATTCCTGTCCTGACTTCACCTGATGTCACTACTTATGAATGGACGCCTTCCCAGTACCTCAGTTGTCAGAATTGTGCACAGCCGGTAAGCCGGCCCATGGCTGACATGACCTATACTGTTACGGTAAGCAATGTTCATGGTTGTACAGCATCAGATACGGTACAGCTCAAGCTGGTCTGTGCAGCCTCCGGCGCATCCATTCCCAATGCATTCAGCCCGAACGGTGATGGTAAAAATGACCGGTTCGTTATTCAGGGCGTTGCCAGGGTGATCAGCCTGGTTATCATGGATCGCTGGGGCAATAAGGTTTATGAAAACAGGGATTTCTTCCCTTCGGAACGTAGCGAATGCTGGGATGGTACGATCAGGGGTACTCCAGCCAGCGCCGGCGCCTATGTATATTATGCGGTGCTTGAATGCAAGCCAGGAGAAACAATCACACGGAAAGGAAGCCTGATCCTGGTCAGGTAATTTCAGATGGTGCGGTTGAGGAAGGTGCGCCTGGCCGTTCTCCCACCTGCTGCCGCCACATGGCATAGTAGAGTCCTTTTGCTTCGACCAGCTGATCATGCTTTCCCTGCTCCGTTATCTTCCCTTTTTCCAGCACAAAAATGGTATCAGCATGCATGATGGTAGACAGGCGATGCGCAATCATGATCGTCATTTGCCTTTTCCCCTCCGAGATGTTGCGGATCGTAGCTGAAATATCCTCCTCCGTAATAGAGTCGAGCGCCGATGTAGCTTCATCAAAAATCAGCAGCCGTGGTTCGCGAAGCAAGGCACGCGCAATAGCCAGCCGCTGCTTTTCTCCACCGGATAGTCGCTTGCCGCCTTCACCCAGAACCGTATCAAGTCCACGTGGCGATTGTGTAACCAGGTGCATACACGACGCTTTCCCAAGCGCATTCATGATCTCATCGTCAGTTGCATCCGGTTTTACAAAAAGCATATTGTCCCTGATCGTTCCGGAAAACAATTGTGTTTCCTGAGTCACAAATCCCAATTGGCGGCGTACGTGATTATAGCGGATATGTTTAACCGAAACACCATCAATGCTGATATCACCAGCTACAGGTGTATACAGTCCGACCAGTAATTTTACCAATGTTGACTTTCCTGAACCGGATGGACCAACAAAGGCAATTGTTTCACCGAGGCCGATTTCAAAGGAAATATCTTCAACGGCATATTGCCGCGTATTGCTATGCCTGAAATAGACATGTTCGAATTTCAGGTGGGTAATGTCTTCAACATCTATTGGTTCTTCCGGGCGGTATTCCGGAGTCTGTTCCATCAATTCATTGAACACCTGAAGGGATGCTTCCGCTTCGCGGTATTGCAGAATGATATTGCCCAGGTCCTGCAACGGACCAATAATGCCGGTGGAGATGAATTGCATGGAGATAAGTTCACCTGTGCTCAGTACATTCCGGAAGATCAGCCAGAGCAGGATGAAGAGAATGGACTGTTTCAGCAGATTCAGTGTAGTCCCCTGCAGGAAAGAAAGGGTCCTCACTTTTTTTGTCTTGTCCATTTCCAGGTCAAATATCCTTTGCGTCATGCCCCGCAGCCTGCGGATCTCGGGATAAGTCAGACCAAGACTTTTAATGAGTTCGATGTTCCGGAGCGATTCGGTAATGGAGCCACTCAGCAGGTTGGTTTGTTTAACCACAGACCGCTGAATGGTTTTGATGCGCCTGCTGAGCAAACTGGTCAATCCGCCGAGCACCACTACTCCGATCAGAAATACAGGAATCAAAGCCCAATGTTTGGTAACGGCATACCATATGAGGAAACAAATGCCGACTAACGAGGAAAACAGGATGTTGATGAAGGAATTGATGAAGCGTTCTGTGTCGTTGCGTACTTTCTGAAGTTTGGAAACGGTTTCACCGCTGTTTTGATTTTCGAAACCCTGGAAAGGAAGCCGGAGTGTCTGGCGAAGGCCGTCGTTGAATACCTGCATGCCGAATTTCTGAACGACCAGCCGGATGACATAGTCTTTGAATGTTACGGCAATCCTTGATAGCAGGGCAATGCCCACTGCAATCACCAGGAGCCAGGTCACTCCCTGAATCCTTTCTTTTTCTGACAGCTGTCCCGGATTCAGGGCAAACTGGTCAATGACCTTTCCGAAAATGATGGGATCGTACAGCGCCAATACCTGGGCTGTTCCGGCCAGTACCAATGCCAGGAACACCCACCACTGGTAGGGCCTCAGGTATTTCCACAAAATCCTCATTTCTCATTGGCCTTCAGCAGGCGCACAAAATTGCCACCAAGGATCTTTTTGATTTCTTTCTTTGAATAACCCCTTACAATAAGGGCAGAAGTAATTACGGGCATGTCTTCGACGCCGTCAAGATCCTGTGGAGCTGATTCAATACCATCAAAATCCGAGCCCAGACCAACGTGATTCACCCCGATCAGGTCAACAATATGATCCAGGTGATTCAGGAGCACATTCATGGAGGGGCGCAGGGAATCTGCTTCTTCTACATATTTTTTGGAAATGTAATCGTCTATTTCATACGACGGCCATTGCAGGGATTTCAGGGAGTCTGCCTCGGACTGATGCCTGTCCAGAAAGGCCTGCTTGTGCCGGTTGTAGCTGCTGTCCAGGAAACCGGAATAGAAATTCAGGTGAATGACGCCACCATTTTTTCCGATAGCGCGGATCTGATCATCCGTAAGGTTCCGGGGAACGGGGCAAATCGCCCAGGCACAGCTGTGTGAAACGATCACCGGTTTTTTTGAAACAGCAAGTGCATCATAGAATGTTTGTGGACCTACATGGCTGAGATCCACCAGCATGCCCAGCTCGTTCATATGTTTTACGACGTCCCTTCCGAATTCATTCAGTCCTTTCTTAGTGATGGTAGTCGGTTTACCGCTGTCAAGGAAAGTTTCATCCCAGGCAGAGCTTGCCCAGGAGGTACTGTTGTTCCACGTTAATGTCAGGTATCGGGCGCCGCGATGATACAGGCTGTCGAGGTAATCCATACGATCTTCAATCATGTGGCCGCCCTCCACACCCTTCATGGCGCCGATGCGGTGTAACCTGACCGCTTCACGGAGATCAGCAACCGAATTTACCAGCATGATCTTGTCCGGATTCCGGGCAACGATGGCATCGAGAGAGTCTATTTCCCTGATGGCCTGCCGGAATGCAGTCCCCTTTCCGAATTTTTCATCACAAAAAATGGAAAAGATCTGGATATCCACGCCACCTTTCCGGAATCTCGACAGATCACTGTGGGTTTTACCACGGAGGTCATCCTCAATATTCAGGCCTTTCATGGTTGCCGTACTCAGCACATCGTTGTGGGTATCAACGACAATAGCATTTTCATGCAGGTTTTTCTGCGCAGTCAGGTGCAGTGACAAGGTCAGCAGGAAAACGGAAAGGCAGGATGCCGGGCGGCTAAGCATATCAGGAAGATAAATATTTAATTGCCAACACCGAAATCAAATGAAGGATTAGTCTCCCTTATCACCCACAAACCATTGCTCCTTATTTCTGAAAAGCACATTGAAGCTTGTCAGTGAACCATAGATGCGCGTAATATACTGTTGCAGGTTTACCTTCTCTTCATCACTTAAAACCTTGTGAGCATTAATCTGCTGTTCCATTACTCTCAAGCGGTCACGTAACATCACGATTTTATGAAAGAAGACATCGATGGGCATTTCCTTCGCCTTCAGGGTGGTATCTCCCGGTTGCAGTATCAATGTGCCGTTTTTCCACCGGTCACCGAGGGGAACAGTTTCACTCAGACCATTCCACAAACGGAGAATTTTCAGCAACGACTTCTCGACATCTGAATGTGTTTCAATTTCTTCTGTTACGTTGTCGGGAATAATCTCCTCCAGCGCAGGATCAGTCTTATCAATTTCCTTTGTTCCATGGTGAATGAAAGTAATCGCATAGGTAGCGTACCGCAACCCGGTGATAACACCGGGTCCGTATTGTGTGTGCTGTAGCCTTGTGCCTATCCCGAGTGTAAGTGACATGGTGTTAAATAAATTATTGTTTATCGAAAATATAGGTGGTGAACTCGACAAAGTCATTCACATTGACCTCAACATTTTTCACTACACCGTTTTCTATCGTAAAGGGCCATACGCGTACACCGTAGAGCGGGTCGTTAAAAGTTGCCAGGTACCTGCTGCCTCCCAGTGCATCAAGTTGTGCGAAACGGCCCTTATGGTGTTCAAATCTTGCAAGGAGCTTTCCGTTTTCCAGGGCGATGGTCATGGCGCCGTAAACAGGATTCAGGTAGTTGCCGGTGATGGCCGCCGGCGTGGCAGCTGCCGGAAGCTTCATGGCAACAGTATCCCGTTTTGCCTTCAGTCTTGCCTGTTGCCTTGTCTGGCTGGTGGCATACTGGGTATAGGAAATATGACTGTAGTTACGAAAGGGTAAAGCCAGCAGGGCATCCTGGATCTCATCTTTCAATGCTTCGTACAATCCGTTTGCATCGGTATTGGTCAGTACAATAATGGCCGTTCTGGTATCGGGGATGAGGGTGAGGCTCGTAACGAAACCATTTACGCCACCAGTATGCTCTACGATCTGATGCCCCTCATATTCGCGCAGGAACCATCCCAGGCCGTACATCATGAAATGGGAACTGTTAAAGGCGGAACCGCCGTTACCCAGGATACTGTTTGGTTCTCGGGTGATGCCTATGGCTCCCGGTGGTATAACGGGGGTGCCGTTCCAGCGGCCGCTGTCCATCAGCGCTGTTGCCCAGTGGGACAGGTCCTTTGCACTGGAAATGATACTGCCGGCGGGGGCCAGGTTGTCGAGGTGGCCATAGGGTACTTTTTTGAGTTGCCCCTCTACCACCGTGTGTGCACGCGCAGTGTTCGATGCCGTATCAATTGATTTGGAATAGGGAAGTGTTCGGGTCATGCCCAGCGGCTGGAAAATCTGCTGCTGCAAAAAACTGCCCCAGGTCAGACCGGATGCTTTTTCGAGCACTTCACCGGCTACAGCAAAAGCGGCATTGGTGTAGCCCCATTTTGCCCGGAACCCATAATCCGGCTTCAGTTTTCCAAACTTTTCTTTGGTTTCAGCATAGGTGAGGTCTGAATCAAAATACATGAAGTCGCCCTGGAATGTTTCGAAACCAAGCCTGTGGCAAAGCAGGTCTCTGACGGTGGCCTCCCTGGCAACCCAGGGATCGAATTGAGTGAAACCGGGTACCCATTTTTGTACTTTGTCATCCAGCGAGAGCACGCCTTTCTGTTCCAGCATGGCCAGTGCCGTCGCGGTAAAAGCTTTTGTATTGCTGCCGATGCCAAAACGGGTATCGGCATCCACCTTTTCCGGCTTCCCGGTTTCCCTGACCCCGAATCCTTTCAGGTAAATGACTTTTCCCTGCTGTACAATAGCAACGGATAAACCCGGCACCTGCCATTCTTTCATGGCTGTGCCGATATAATTGTCGAGGCTGTCTTTGATAAAATTTCTGCTTACAGCCGGTGAGTATTGGGCAAACGTGCCGGTATAACCGATAAATACCAATACAAAAACATGAAAAATCCGCATGGGAAGGTTTTGCCGAAAGATACTATTCCTCTTCTTTTTTTCCGTCAATCTTCACACCGATCGCCTTCAGGCGTTTGTATTGTTCACCTGACTTTTTCATGTATTCGAGTAACTGGTACTCGGTGGCAATCTGCACGAATTCGTAAGGCGGCGCATAATACCGCATGAAAGTGTCGATATCCGGACCGGTAATCCCGGTGATCTTGATGATTTTTGCCCGGCTGAACCGATGTTCCACATATTTTTCCTGTTCCTCACGGACAAGCCTGTCCCGGAATGCGGCCATACTACGGTTGCGCCGGAACCGGAAAATATTGATCAGTTCATCGAGATCGAGCCCAACGCCGAAATTACCCGATGCAGGGGAGGAGCTCGAAATACCCAGTCCCGGTTTCTTAAAGTCGAAAGCCTTTGCATAATCCTGCCGGTTCTGAATGGAGTCTGCCCGGTAACTCCTCGGCATCACCTGAACTTCCCGGAGAGTGGTAACATTCACATGAAGAGAGATATCAAACTGGCTGACGGTCGGGATCTGCTGCACGGCATAGCGCGGCGTGGGACGGCCGAGATAGGAAAAGTAGATGGAGTCATTGTCTGACACCACTATACTGTAGCGACCCATGGAGTCGGTAACGGTACCCCTGCCGGTGGCTGTGAGTACGCTGACACCCGGCAGCGGAACAGTCCGGTTCATTTCAAAAACGGTACCGCTTACCCGAACCTGGGCCGTAAGGGAATGATTTGCCATCAGGCAGAAGGCAATCATTATTATATATATATGGTATGGGTTAGCGGTTGATTTCATCTGGTCTACAAGGGTACGACCAAAATATGGTTCAAAACAGGCAGGGTTGAAATTTAACGGTTTACGCCCGGCAGGGATAAGATCGTCTTTTCAATTACCGGTGCAAAGTGAAGATGTTCCAGTTCATGAATGCGCCGGGCAAGTGTTGCCGGTGTATCATCGGGAACCACTTCGCAGGTTGCCTGGAATAATGTTCCGCCGTGATCATATTCACCATCAACGAGGTGAATGGTGATGCCGCTTTCTTTTTCACCTGCGGCAATAACCGCTTCGTGAACAAAGTTGCCATACATCCCCTTGCCCCCGTATTTTGGAAGCAGGGCCGGGTGGATATTCAGCATATGGCCAGAATAGGCAGTGATCAAAGCTGACGGGATCTTCCACAGAAAACCCGCCAGCACTATGAAACCGATACCCGCTTTTTGCAGGTCGGGGAGATAGGCGTCACCACGGAAGAACCTTTCTTTTTCTATAGTAAGAACAGGGATGCTGAAGTCGGCAGCGATATTCAGTACCCCGGCTCCCGGTTTGTTGCAAACGACAAGTGCAATGATGATTTGGGGATGCCCCTGGAAATATTCGATGATTTTCCGGGCATTCGATCCAGCGCCGGAAGCGAAAATGGCTACTCTGGTGAGGGAAGTATCAGTAAATGTTGACATATTGGAAGGATTGTCTTCAACGCGGGAGCGCGTGGCTTTTCCGGAAATTCTCCGGCCGAGCCTGGAAAGGTAGTTCCGGAAAAACGGGAACTGCCCGAACGGGATGCTGACCAAAATTACCATTAAAGGCCAGCAGAGGGTGATAATAATTAAATAGGTGACGAGGCGAAGTGCCGCATAGTCAATTGAAAGCTGCAGGAGAATTTTTCGTCCGACCCATCCCGTCAGGCTGCCTCCGATGGCGAAGGTGAACAGGATCAATAAAAGTTGAAATGGACCTACCTTCCATTTTGCTTTCAGTTTATCGAACATGTTGCAAACTAAGCAGAAATGTTTGAACAAAGAGTGTTACGGATAGAACAAAACCACAATCTGAAATTGCTCACAACGCATTGAAATGCAAGCCCTGCGCAGTCAAAAAAAAAGCAGGAATGTTGATATATTGTCAATATCGTGTCATATTTTTGTGCCCGAATCGCATCTTTTAACATTACCAACAGAACATTTCCAGCTTATGATTTCCTATAGATCGGTTGTGAAGCGTGCAGTTTTCAGTGTTCTTCTTCTTGCTGTTGTTAGTCTCGGTCAAAACGTTTTCGCCCAGGATGGTAAGGCACTTTTTATGGAGAAGTGTGCTTCCTGTCACTCAGTTACCAAGACATTGACAGGTCCCGCGCTGAAAGGAATTGATGAGCGGGTACCGGATAAGAAGCTGTTGCACGCATGGATCCGCAATAACCAGGCGGTTCTGGCTACGGGAAACAAGTATTTTAACGACCTGTATCTTGCCAATAACAAGACACCGATGAACCTGTTTCCGGATCTGACCGACGGGGAAATCGATGCTATTCTGGCTTTTGTTAAGACCGAAGGTGACAAACCTGTTGTTGCCGCTACACCTGGTGGCGATAGTCCGGCCGATAAAGCGCAGAGCAGTGATTCTACCTTGTTATATGGCATTCTTACCCTGATCCTCGCAATCATTGTGTTCACCCTGTTGCAGGTGAATGCCAACCTGAAAAAATTGAGCGATGATAAAGAAGGCGTTCCTGCCCATGAGCCGGTACCTTTCTGGCGCAACAAGGCCTATATCGCGCTTTTTGCCGTAATCCTCTTTATTGTCGGCGGCTATTATACCATCCAGGGCGCTATCGGGCTGGGTCGTAACAAAGACTATCAGCCGGAACAGCCGATATACTACTCCCATAAAGTTCACGCAGGAACCAACCAGATCAGCTGCCTGTACTGCCACGGTGGTGCACAGGATGGCCGTCACGCCAATATTCCTTCGCTCAATATCTGTATGAACTGTCATATGGCTATTAATGAGTATACGGGTACCGAAAAGCTTTATCGTGAGGATGGAACCGAGGTTCATGGAACTACCGAGATCCAGAAAATTTACAGCTATACCGGCTGGGATCCCGCACAGAAAAAATACGCCAACGAGCCCAAACCAATCGAATGGGTGAAGATTCACAACCTGCCTGACCACGTATATTTCAACCACTCCCAGCACGTGGTAGCGGGTAAAGTTGCCTGCCAGACCTGCCATGGCGATATCCAGAACATGGGTGAAGTGAAGCAATTCTCCGACCTCAGCATGGGCTGGTGTATCAACTGTCACAGAGAGACCAAGGTTCAGTTCAACGATAATAAGTTCTACAGCATTTACGAGAAATTCCATGACGACCTGAAAAGCGGTAAACTGGACAGCGTGACTGTAGAAAGGATCGGTGGTACAGAATGTCAGAAATGTCACTATTAAGCCGCAGCTAGCGCGGATCGTTAACTATTTCATCACCAAAAAATCAATGCCCCTTCCGGGGTTTGGTATATGGAGCAAAAAAAGTACTGGCAAAGTTTCGGTGAGTTGAACAACTCAGCAGCACATCAAAAGAACGTTCAGGACGAGTTTAAGGAAGATTTGCCTTTTGAAGGTCTTGATGTCCAGGGTGCAACAACACCCAGGAGGGACTTCCTGAAATATGTGGGATTCAGCACAGCCGCAGCTGCCATCGCAGCAAGTTGTGAAACTCCGGTGAAGAAGGCCATTCCGTTCATCAACCGCCCGGCTGATGTAATCCCGGGAGTAGCCGAATACTATGCCACCACCTATATCGCTGGTGGTGATGCCATACCGGTGATCGCAAAAGTGCGCGACGGCCGCCCCATCAAACTGGAGGGTAATGAACTGGCAAGCTGGACGAAAGGCGGCACTACCGCCCAGGTTCAATCTTCCGTTCTTGAATTATATGATACTGCCCGCGTTCGTTTTCCGTTCGCTGACAAAAAAGAAGTAACCACCTTCGAAGCTTTCGACAAGATGGTTGCCGGCGCCCTCTCCGGTTTAGGCGGAGCTCCGGTAGTAATCCTCTCCAGCACCATAAATTCTCCCTCGGGCCGCCAGGTGATCAGCGAGTTCCTCGCCAAATATCCAGGCAGCCGTCATGTACAATATGATGGTGTTTCCTACAGCGGCATGTTGCAGGCAAACGAAGCCACTTATGGCAAACGCGCAATCCCGGATTACCAGTTCGGAAATGCAAAAGTGATTGTAAGCCTTGGTGCTGATTTCCTCGGTACATGGCTGAGTCCTGTTGAATTCCAGCGCGGATACACCAAAGGAAGAAAAATCGATCCTGCAAACCCTTCCATGAGCAAACACTTTCAGTTTGAAAGTATGCTGAGCATGACCGGTGCGAATGCAGATGAAAGATTTACCCATAAGCCTTCTGAAACAGCAGCAGTGGCGGCAGGTCTGCTCGCAGCGGTGAATGGCCAGGCGGTAACCAATCTTAAGAGCGACAAGCTGAAGAAAGGCATTGAAACTGTTGCGAAAGAACTGGCCGCCAACAAAGGTGCAGCACTGGTGGTAAGCGGCAGCAACGATGTAAATGTGCAGATCCTGGTAAATGCGATCAATGAAGCTGTGGGCGCCAACGGAACGACAGTTTCCTGGGGCACAACCAACCTGACGAGGGCTGGTATCGACAGCGACATGGCCACTTTTGTGAACGAGCTGAACGCCGGATCAATCGGTGCTGTCATTGTGATCGACGCAAACCCTGCCTACAATTACTATGATGCCAAGAAGTTCACTGATGGTCTGAAGAAAACCAAAGTGACCATCGCGCTCACCGAAAAGAATGACGAAACTACGCAGCTGTGTAAATACCATCTGCCAACACATAATTTCCTGGAAAGCTGGGGCGATGCTGAACCCAAAAGCGGTTTCATCAGCCTGGTACAGCCTACCATCGCGCCGCTGTTTAAAACCCGCCAATGGCAGGAATCCCTGCTGAAATGGAGCGGCAATACCAGCAGCTTTGCAGAGTATCACAAGAATTTCTGGACAGCACGACTTGGTGGAAGCGACACTTTCCTCAAGGCACTTCAGGACGGTGTAATTGAAGCGGGTACTGCTACAACCGGTACCGCCGCCTTCAATAGCGCCCCGGTAGTAGCTGCAGTTGCAGCAGCCGTTCCGGCAGCTGTGAAAACTGGCGTTTCCGGAAAATCTGCTGACGTGGAAGTACTCCTTTATCAGAAGGTTTCGGTGGGTGACGGTCGTCACGCCAACAACCCCTGGCTGCAGGAAATGCCTGATCCGATCACCAGGGAAACGTGGGACAACTACGTGATGATGTCTCCGGCGCTGGGTAAAGCACTCTTTGGTATTGATCTCGATGACGCCAAGCAATCAGACACCTACGAAGCATTCCCGGTTAAGCCGTCAGTTACCCTGAAAGCCGGCGCGCAAACGATAACCCTGCCCATCCTGTTGATTCCGGGCATGGAAGAGAATACTGTTGCCATCGCATTAGGATATGGCCGTGCAGCAGAAGTTGGAAAAGCAGCAGCCAATGTTGGCCAGAACGCTTTCCCGCTCGCAACTTTCAATGGTACTACCGTACTCCTGCAGACCGCGGGACAGGTAACGGAAGCAGCCGTGGGTGCACCCCATAAAATTGCGACCACCCAGACGCACAGCTCTTACGAGGGCCGTCATGAGGTGATAAAAGAAATTACCCTCAACTCTTATAAAAAGAACCCCCATCAGATCATTGAAGCAAGGGCGAAAGAGCTTGAGCCATGGGGCGGATTGGAACACTATGAAAAGGATGGTACCATTTACCCGGTGTTTGATAAACCCGGTATCAAATGGGGGATGAGCATCGATATGAACAGTTGTTACGGTTGCGGCGCCTGCGTGGTGGCCTGTACTGCCGAGAACAACGTTGCCGTGGTCGGTAAACCCGAAGTACTGCGTGCACATGACATGCATTGGCTGCGGATCGACCGCTACTTTACCGGTGATATCAAAGATCCCGAAAGCATCCAGACTGTGTTCCAGCCAATGCTCTGCCAGCATTGCGACAACGCTCCCTGTGAAAACGTTTGTCCTGTAGCCGCTACCAACCACAGTTCTGAAGGTCTTAACCAGATGACTTATAACCGTTGTATCGGTACACGTTATTGCGCGAACAACTGTCCGTATAAAGTGCGTCGTTTCAACTGGGCTGACTATACAGGAGCAGACAGCTTCAAGCACAACCAGGATGAACTGAATGATGTGGTGCTGATGATGAACGACGATCTGACCCGCATGGTGCTGAACCCGGATGTTACTGTCCGCAGCCGCGGTGTGATCGAAAAATGTTCTTTCTGTGTTCAGCGTCTCCAGGATGGCAAACTGAAAGCGAAGAAAGCAAACCGTCCGCTTACCGACAGTGATGTGAAGACAGCATGTCAGCAGGCTTGTGCGGCTGATGCGATCGTTTTTGGAAACGTAAACAACAGCCAGAGCGAAGTATCCAGAACCCGTAAGGAAAATGAGCTTCGCCTGTTCTATTCCCTGGAGCAGATCCACGTTATGCCGAACGTGAACTATCTCGCGAAAGTGAGGAATACAGACCGGCTCAATGCAGCGCATGGTCATGAAGAAGCAGCTCCCGCAGCAGCTGAAGGTGCAGAACATGGCGCACACCATTGATCTGTATATATTAGGAAGGAAAGAGTTGAACTTAAAAAACCAATCAGCGGAGGGTAAAACCGAAGCTAAACGCTTAACGATATGGCATCATTAAGATACGAATCGCAGGTTAGGAATCCACTGGTGACAGGAACCAAGGACTATCACCAGATTACAGAGGATATCGTTCGTCCCATCGAATCAAAAGCCAGCACACTCTGGAAAATCGGTTTTGCGATTTCCCTGTTGTTTCTGGGTTTCGGGGTGTATTCTGTTTATCGTGAGGTAACCTATGGTATCGGGGAATGGAACCTGAACAAGACCATCGGATGGGGTTGGGACATCACCAATTTCGTGTGGTGGGTAGGTATTGGTCACGCGGGTACACTGATTTCTGCGATCCTTTTGCTGTTCCGCCAGGGATGGCGGACAGGCGTGAACCGTGCCGCAGAAGCGATGACGATTTTTGCGGTAATGTGTGCCGGACAATTCCCGATCTTCCACATGGGTCGCGTTTGGATGGCCTTCTTTGTATTGCCTTATCCCAACACCCGCGGACCGCTCTGGGTAAACTTCAACTCTCCGCTGCTGTGGGACGTATTTGCGATCTCAACCTATTTCACCGTTTCTCTCCTTTTCTGGTATTGCGGCCTGTTGCCTGATCTGGCGACCATCCGTGACCGTGCAAAAGAAAAATGGCGGAAGCATATGTATGGCGTACTGGCTTTTGGATGGACTGGTTCTACCAAGCACTGGCAGCGTCATGAAGCACTGTCGCTCGTACTGGCTGGTTTGAGTACACCACTGGTACTTTCTGTACACACTATCGTATCGTTTGACTTCGCCACCTCTGTTATCCCCGGCTGGCATACAACGATCTTCCCGCCCTATTTCGTGGCAGGTGCGATCTTCTCCGGCTTTGCGATGGTACAGACACTGCTGATCATTACCCGTAAGGTGCTTGCACTGGAAGATTATATCACGATGGAACACATCGAAGTGATGAATAAGGTAATCGTACTGACGGGATCGATTGTGGGTATTGCCTATATCACAGAGCTGTTCATTTCCTGGTACGGACAAAACCCTTATGAGGCTGCAGCGTTCAAGAACCGCTGGGACCTGAGCACGCCGTATGGCTGGTCTTACTGGCTGATGATGAGCTGTAACGTTATCGCGCCGCAGTTCTTCTGGTTCCGCAAATTGCGCCGTAACCTGCTGTTCACTTTCTTCATGAGTATCATTGTAAACGTGGGCATGTGGTTCGAACGCTTTGTGATTATCGTTACTTCCATTTACCGTGACTATATCCCCAGCAGCTGGAGTACTTACTATGCTCCGACTATATGGGAAGTAGGGTTCTATATGGGAACATTCGGACTCTTCTTTACCTGTTACTTCCTCTTCTCCAAATTCTTCCCGGTTATTGCGATCGCTGAGATCAAGCATATCCTGAAAAAGAACGGGGAAAGCTTCAAAGACAACATGGAAAAAGAGGAATCAGAATCTGTTGAGGCATTCGCGAATGAGTACGCGCATCATTAATTTGACTTTTGAATTTGAATAATATGGCGATAAAGAAATTCATAGTAGGCTCTTTTGACGACGAGAAAGTATTGTTCCCTGCCGTTAAAAAAGTAAGGAAGGCCGGATATAAGATCCACGACGTATATACGCCGTTTCCGATCCACGGCCTTGATACAGCGATGGGCCTGCGTGATACCAGCCTGCATACTGCCGGTTTTATTTACGGGATTACCGGAACCACCACAGCATTGACTTTTATGAGTTGGGTCTTTAATAAAGACTGGCCCCTGAATATTGGTGGTAAGCCACATTTCCCTTTGCCTGCATTTATTCCCATTACATTCGAATTGACCGTTTTGTTTTCTGCGGTGGGAATGGTATTGACTTTTTGTTATCTCTGCCAGCTGGCTCCGTTTGTTAAGAAGCACCACTTTCATGCCCGCGCTACGGATGATCTGTTTGTAATGGTGCTGGAAGTAACCGGTAAAACAAACGAAGAAGAAACGAAAGCGTTCCTGGCCGCTGCCGGAGCGAAGGAAATCAATGTTCAGGTTGCGGAAGCCGATTGGTGGCTGGGCCGATATGACAAAGAAGAAAAGCTATTCGCGAACGGGTAATAAAGAAAACAGAAAAGCAGCATGAAGAAGATTCTCATCATAGCATCCGGACTCACAGCAGTGGCATTGACTTCCTGCAGTGATGTAAAAAGACACCCGAGCCGGGCATACATGCCGGATATGGCTGACAGCAGGGCAATTGAGACTTATAGCGACCATCGTGCCCTTCAGGCCGAGGGGATTAACTATACTGCAGTTCCTGTGGAAGGTACTGTTAGCAGGAGTGAAGAAGTTATTTATAAAATGCTGAAGGATACCACCGGCCAGCATGCGTTGTCGGCGAACCTGAAGAATCCGTTGCCTCCGCTGGATTCCACGCAGCTGGTGGAAGCAGAGCGTCTTTACCTGATTAATTGCGGTATCTGCCACGGTGCCAAGCTTGATGGAAATGGCCCCCTCTACAAAGATGGCAATGGCCCATACCCCGCGAAACCGGCAAACCTGGCGGGAGATGCGGCAATTAAGGCGCTTCCTGCCGGAACGATTTTCCATGTGGAAACTTATGGCAAGAACCTGATGGGTTCTTATGCGTCACAACTTTCTACCAAACAGCGCTGGATGATCGCAGATTATATCAAGATCAAACAGGGTGGTGGCAATGCTCCGGCAACTGCAACAGACAGCACCGCAGCAGCTGCCAAAACAGCAACAGCAAATACGGCAGCACCGGATTCCAGTGCAGCTAAAAAATAACGGCGTATACCATTTGACCAACGAAAAAATTATTGAGAATGTCTTTCAGAGAACAGTTTGAGATACCGGCGAAATACAAGATGTGGTCGATGATTCTGATGGCGATCGGCATCGTTTCTGTGCTGGTTGGATATTTTATGTACGGAACCGGCGATGAACATCAGAATTCACGCTTTTGGGGAACGCTGCTGTACAACAGTGTATTCTTCATGCTGGTAGTGAACGCCTCGATGTTTTTCATCTGCGCCACCACGATGGCAATGGGTGGCTTCCAGATGGCTTTCCGCCGTGTAACAGAAGCAATCTCCACAGCTGTCGTGCCTCTGGGAATTATTTCAGGTGTGATTTTGCTGACACTCGTTCTTGGCCACAAACATCATATCTACCACTGGCTTACTCCCGGCAATGACAAGATCCTGTTGGGTAAGTCCGGCTTTCTCAACGCCAACTTCTTCATCATCTGGACTATCCTTTCCATCGGTGGCTGGATCTTCCTGGGTGCAAAAATGCGTGCGATCTCCAAAGAGATTGACAACCGTGAAGCGCTCAGCGTTGAAGAAGGGAAGGCATACATCTTCAAGAATACTATCTGGGCATCTTTGTTCCTCGTATGGTTCGGCCTGACAGTAATGTCTACTGTCCCCTGGCTGTGGCTGATGAGCCTGGATGCACACTGGTACAGCACCATGTATTCCTGGTATACCTTTGCTTCCACTTTTGTAGCAGGAATGTCACTGATCACGCTGTTTGTGATCTACCTTAAGAACCAGGGCTACCTGGAACTGGTTAATCACGAGCACCTGCATGACCTCGGAAAATTCATGTTTGCATTTTCTGTATTCTGGACATACCTGTGGTTCAGCCAGTACATGCTGATCTGGTACGCCAACATACCCGAAGAGACGGTTTATTTCAAACACCGTGTACAGGGTCCTTACCGGGGTATTTTCTTCCTGAACCTGATCGTGAACTTTATCGCACCGTTGCTGATCCTGATGCGCAGAAGCAGCAAACGTAACTATACCCTGCTGGTGTTTATGGCTGCACTGATCATCTGCGGTCACTGGCTGGATTTTTATCAGATGGTGATTGCTACGCTTTCCAAAGAGCATGTTGAATTGAATTTCTTTGATTTTGGTGTGGCGGCTGGTTTTGTCGGCCTGATCATGTGGAGTACCGGTAACGCGTTGACCAAGCGTTCCCTGATCGCGAAAAATCACCCCTTCTTCAAGGAGAGCATCATTCACCATACCTGATCCCATTACTTAAACAAAAGCTTTGGGGAAAGGCATTCATTAAAAACTTTGTATAAACTCGGCGAATAACATGTCAACTTTATTAATCATTGCGATCCTTCTGTTGGGTTTTATTGTGGTCTTTCAGATCGCAAAAGCCAGCGAATATGTGGCCGTGCTGAAGGGCGAAAAGAAGACTTTTGAACAGAACAACAAGATAAACGGCTTTCTCCTGCTTGCCTTTATGGTGTTGGGTCTGATCGGAGTTTACTGGTGCAATGAAATGTTCAAGGGAAAGATTCTCGGTGAAGCGGCTTCAGATCATGGTGAGAAGATCGATACGATGCTCTACATCACCCTGGCACTGACCGGAATTGTGTTTGTGATCACACAGGTCCTCCTTTTCTGGTTCGCTTACAAATACCAGCATTCTGAAAAAAGAACAGCATTCTATTTCCCGCACAACAACAAATTGGAAGTGATCTGGACCGTTGTTCCGGCAATTGCGCTCACCGTACTCGTTGGTTTTGGCCTCGTTTACTGGTTCAAGATCACCGGAGATGCACCTGCAGATGCGAATGTGGTGGAGATCACCGGCAAGCAGTTCGGATGGATTTACCGTTATGCAGGTAAAGACAAGGTTTTCGGAAAGAAATATTATCAGAATATCAATGAGGGTAAAGGCAACCAGTTGGGACTTATCTGGGATGATAAATCGGCGCAGGACGATATCGTGACGAGTGATGCGATGTACATGGTGGTGAACAAGCCCGTAAAACTGATCATCAACAGCCGCGACGTGGTTCACGACGTTGGAATGGTGCATTTCAGGATGAAGATGGATGCTGTTCCGGGTACACCAACCACCATCTGGTTTACGCCGAAGTTCACGACCCAGGAAATGAAAGAGAAGACTGGCCGCCCGGATTTTGAGTATGAGATCTCCTGTGACCAGATGTGCGGAAAAGGTCACTACTCCATGAAGGGAATCATCAAGGTGGTAACACCTGCTGAATTTGCCCTGTGGATGGCCAAGCAGAAACCGGCATATGTTCAGGCAAACCCTGAAGCAGCACCGGCCCCTGGTCCTGCAGCTGTGGACTCAGTAAAATCAACCGCAGCCGCTACCCAACATTAAGGAAACTAAAAAGATCGTACCGATTCATAAACTGAATTCAAATGAGTAACGAAGCAACAGTGCACGGACATTCAGAGGTTACCACACACGAGGTACACCATGACGACCATCATGGGCACCATCACCAGGATACTTTTATAACGAAGTATATCTTCAGCCAGGATCACAAGATGATCGGGAAGCAATTCCTGATCACCGGTATCGTCTGGGCTATCATCGGAGGTCTCTTCTCTGTACTGTTCCGTCTGCAATTGGGATTTCCCGATCAGTCTTTCCCCATCCTGGAAGACCTTCTGGGAAGCAAATGGGCTGCCGGCGGTAAGATCCAGCCGGAATTCTACTATGCGCTGGTAACCATGCATGGTACCGTACTCGTGTTCTTCGTACTGACTGCCGGTTTGAGCGGAACCTTTGCGAACCTGCTTATTCCCCTGCAAATCGGTGCCCGCGATATGGCATCTCCGTTCATGAACATGCTGAGTTATTGGTTCTTCTTCCTGGCCAGCATCGTAATGATCAGCTCTCTTTTCGTACAGACAGGTCCGGCAAGCGGTGGTTGGACGTCCTATCCGCCACTGAGTGCGCTGGGGGATGCTTCGGAGGGCTCCAAGGCAGGTATGGATCTCTGGCTGGTGAGTATGGCACTGTTCGTGGTGTCTTCCCTGCTCGGTGGTCTGAACTATATCGCCACGATCCTCAACATGCGTACAAAAGGTATGACGATGACCCGTCTTCCCCTGACGATCTGGGCACTGTTCTTTACAGCGGTGCTGGGTGTATTGTCTTTCCCTGTACTGTTCTCTGGTTTCATCCTCCTGTTGTTTGACCGCCACGCCGGTACAAGCTTCTACCTGAGTGACATCTTCCTGGCGAGCACACAGAAACCGTTGCCCAACGAAGGCGGTAGTGCGATCCTTTACCAGCACCTTTTCTGGTTCCTGGGTCACCCGGAAGTATATATCATCCTGTTGCCGGCCATGGGTATGGCATCAGAGATCCTTTCCACCAATTCCCGTAAGCCCATCTTTGGTTATATGGCGATGATCGCTTCCCTGTTTGCGATCTGCGTGCTGGCCTTCCTGGTTTGGGCACACCATATGTTTGTAACGGGCCTGAACCCGTTCCTTGGATCCTTCTTCGTATTGCTGACACTCCTCATTGCGGTGCCTTCGGCGATCAAGGTGTTCAACTGGCTGACAACGATCTGGCGGGGTAATATCCGCTTTACACCGGGTATGCTGTTCGCCCTTGGGTTTATCAGCATGTTCATTTCCGGTGGTCTTACTGGTATCTTCCTGGGTAACTCCACCCTGGATATCCACCTGCATGATACCATGTTCGTAATCGCCCACTTCCATATTGTAATGGGTGTGGCCTCCTTCTTCGGCATGTTCGCCGGTGTATACCACTGGTTCCCGAAAATGTTTGGCCGCTATCTCAATAATACACTGGCATATATCCATTTCTGGATCACACTGGTAGGCGCTTACCTGATCTTCTGGCCAATGCACTACGAAGGTCTGGCTGGTATGCCGCGCCGTTACCTCGACGTGAGTGGCTGGGTTTCCTTCAACCAGTTTGACGGACTCAACCGCTTCATTTCAATCGTCAGCATTATTGTATTTGCTGTGCAGTTGCTGTTTGTGTTCAACTTCTTCTATTCCATTTTCAAGGGCAGAAGGGTGAAAACACCAAACCCGTGGGGTTCCAATACACTGGAATGGACAACACCGATCAATCCGGGTCACGGAAACTGGGAAGGTGAGATTCCGGAAGTTCACCGCTGGGCATATGATTATGGTAAAGACGGACGGGACTTTATCCCGCAGACTGAACCGGTAAGTGCCACTGAAAGTAAACACTAACAGCATGTGCTGTTAAAACAGATATTTTTCATGCAGCAGCCTGGAAAGCCTTCACGTGTGCGCGATTTTATGCTGCTGGTGAAGTTCTCTTTGACAATCATGGTGGTGTTCTCGGCAGTGGTGAGTTACCTGCTGGCACCAAGGATAGTGGCTTATGACGCCTGGAGCATCATACTCTTTTTCCTGGCCGGCTTCCTGATTACGGGAAGCGCCAATGCCATCAACCAGGTGGTGGAGAAAGATACCGATGCGCTGATGAAAAGGACAGCTAACCGACCGGTGGCATCCGGCAGGATGTCGGTGATGGAAGGCTGGATCTTTGCAGCGGTAACCGGACTGGCAGGTGTTATACTGATGGGCGTATACTTTAACGGACTCGCTGCAGCATTGTCTGCTTTCAGTCTTTTCCTGTATGCGTTTATTTACACGCCACTGAAAAAGGTGAATTCGATCTCTGTACTGGTGGGCGCCTTTCCCGGCGCACTCCCCTGCCTGATCGGATTTGCCGCGGGAAATGATACCATTTTCATGGGTGAACATGGTATCAGGGATCTCGGTGGATGGGCATTGTTTGCAATCCAGTTTTTCTGGCAGTTTCCCCATTTCTGGGCAATTGCCTGGATCGCACACCGTGACTACGAAACCGCTGGTTTCCGGATGCTGCCTTCCGAGAGAGGACCCACGAAATACAGTGCCGTACAGGCGATCATTTATTCCGTGCTGCTGATACCAGCCGGGGTATTGCCATACTGGTGCGGTATTACGGGTTGGCTGAGCCTGCTGATCATCCTGGCGGCAAACCTTGTGATGATATTGCTGAGCGTTGGATTGTACAGGCAGATGGAGGTCAAAGCAGCGAGAAGAGTGATGTTTGGAAGCTATTTTTATTTGCTGATTGTATATTTCGCCCTGCTGGCGGATAAGATCTGAAAAAAGTGCGTATGGAGACACAAATCGTTATGGAACAGAGAAAAAGGATACATCCTGCTAAATTCACCCTTTGGGTGGGTATAGGAAGTATTGTGATGATGTTTGCAGGCCTGACGAGCGCATATATCGTGAAACGCAGCCAGCCCAGCTGGGTTAGCCTGAACGAAATTCCCAGGATCTTCTGGTATTCCACCCTGGTTATCCTGGCCAGCAGTGTGACCATGCAGATGGCGCTCCGCAGTTTCAAACAACGGGAAAGGCCGCAATACCGCCGACTCATCCTGATCACGGGGCTGCTCGGCGCATTGTTCATTATGATGCAATGGTTCGGCTTTAAGGCAATCTGGGCAAGCGGAACCACGTTTGCCGGTGCGGGTGCGGGACAGTTCCTGTATATCATTGCCGGTTTGCACGCCCTGCACGTTCTGGCGGGTATCATTGCACTGATCATCATGTCGTTCAGGGCATTCAGTACCAAAAGAAGAAACTATAACCCGGTTCCGGTGGAGGTGATGAGTACCTACTGGCATTTTGTAGACATACTCTGGCTGTATCTGCTGGTATTTTTTATGATGTTGACCTAATCCTATTTTCCCTATATCCAATTAAATTTGCGAATTAATTAAAAACTGAACATGGCACAAGCGGTACCTGCAGAACAAAAATGGTGGAGTGGTGGTAAAAGCCCCTTCAATGTGGAGTATGGTAAGCTGATGATGTGGTATTTCCTGATGAGTGATGCCTTCACCTTCGGTGCATTCCTGATTTCTTACGGTACCATCCGTTTCTCAAGCAATAACTGGCCTGACCCCAACGAAGTGTTTCAATCCTTCCCTGGTCTCGGTTCCGGATACCCGCTTGCTTTTGTGAGCCTGATGACTTTCATCCTCATCATCAGTTCCGTAACCATGGTACTGGCTGTTCAGGCTGGTCACGCAATGGATAAGAAGAGCGTTATCAAATACCTGATCTGGACGATCATTGGTGGCCTCGCTTTCCTGAGCTGCCAGGCCTGGGAATGGACGCACCTGCATCACGAAGGTGCCTGGTGGGGAAGCAATCCCTTCCTGAACATGGATGGCACTAAGGCGTCTACCAACTTTACCAACTTCTTCTTTACCATCACAGGTTTCCACGGTTTCCACGTATTCAGCGGGGTGATCATCAATATCATTATGCTGATCATGACGATCAATGACGTATTTGAGCGCCGTGGTCACTACCTGATGATCGAAAAAGCCGGCCTTTACTGGCACTTTGTAGACCTCGTTTGGGTATTTGTATTCACCTGTTTCTATCTCATCTAATCCCGATTATATATGCAACACACGGATAATTTTCAAGAAATCACCCATCACCACGACTATGATCGGGAAGCCAGCCGTAAAGAGGTCATCCGCGTTACGGTAATTCTGACAGTGATCACCCTGGTGGAACTGGCGCTGGGCTTCTGGCTCATGAGCATTCACCAGGAACTGATGCGTCACTTCATTAAAGGACTGATCTGCATCTTCATGCTGGCAAAGGCCTTTTATATCGTAGGCTATTTCATGCACCTCAAACATGAGCTGCGCAACATGATCATGACGATCGTAGTGCCGTTGTTACTGTTTGTATGGTTCATCATTGCCTTTCTGGCAGATGGTAACTCTTACAAAAATCTCCGCAACAAATACGACCCCCACCACGTGGAAGAAAGCAAGACCAAGGTTGACAAACCTGTCCACGGCGAGGAACACGGAGCGAAGAAAGAAGGGGCGATCGAATAAATTGATTAAACCATCCGCCTGCCGGATGGTTTTTTTTTGATGTAAAAAGACAGTGGGAATTGAATAAGCGTGCATTATTGGGGTTGAGCCTGGCATTGATGCTGCCCCTCATTTGTTATGTGGTGGTAAAGTATTTCAGCGGCGATGCCGTTCATATGCCACGCCGGTACTATGCAGATACCGTGGTAACCCGGGTTGAAAACGGCAAAGAATATGCGGACACCGTTTGGCACAAGGCGAAGGACTTCAAATTGGTGAACCAGTTGGGTGATACTGTTTCCATGGCGGATGTGCCAGGTAAAGTCATTGTTGCAGATTTCTTTTTCACCCATTGCCCTTCCATCTGTCCCATTCTCACCCATAACATGAAGAAATTGCAGGATGCGTTGAAGCTGAAAGACGATACACGTCTCGCAGACACGACCTTTGTGCAGTTACTATCCTTTTCAGTGGATCCGGAACGCGACTCGTCCGTTCAGCTGAAAAAATATGCCGATAAGTGGGGCGTCAACCATGATGTCTGGTGGATGCTTACCGGGAATAAGAAAGAGATCTATGATTTCGCGATCAATGAAATGAAACTGGCGGTGGTAGATGGAAATGGTGTTGATTCCAATTTTATCCATACCGAGAAAGTGGTGTTGCTGGACAAGGATCGCGTTGTGCGGGGATATTACAATGGCCTTGATAGTCTCGCCATGCGCGACCTTGCAGGGGATATCGTGAAGCTCGTGCTCGAGAAAGACAAAAAGAAAAAACGAAAACTTTTCAGAAAATAATAGGGTATGCTGAATGCAATGTTGCAGAAAAATGACAGGCAGGCGAAGTGGCTGATTGGTGTAGTATCTTTTGTTGTTTTCGCAGCTGTGGTGCTGCTCTCCCAGGTCCAGGTGAACGTTGACCTCGGGTTTGATGTACACCTCTTTGCGCGGATCAACGCCGTGATCAATTCTGTTGTGGCTGTCCTGTTGCTGGCCGGTCTGGTTGCTGTCAAAAAGGGCAATTTCCAGGTACACAAGAAAATCATGCTGACAGCCATGGTGCTCAGTGCGCTTTTCCTGGTATCTTATATCTGTCACCACCTTTTCGCCGGGGATACCAAATTCCAGGGGACTGGCCTGATCCGGCCGGTTTACTTTTTCATCCTGGCAACCCATATCTTCCTGGCTGCCATCATTCTGCCCTTTATCCTGTACACCGCCTACCGCGCATTGATCGCCGAATGGCCTCAGCATCGCAAACTGGCGAGGATAACCTGGCCCATCTGGTTTTACGTTGCGGTGACCGGGGTGGTGGTTTATCTGATGATTAGTCCGTATTATAGCGCCGGCTAAATAATTCCCATGAACCAGACGCTTTCGCCATTCCGCCAGATGTCTCTCAGTTACCGGAGATTGTTGTATGCCAAGATCATTTTCTGGGTGATTGCACTCCTGGTGGTCGGGTTCGGATGGGTGCGTACCAGCAATGACGTGGCACTGGACCGGCTCCTCCAGGTGATTGCAGTACTATATTCCTTTATCGCGGTAATGGTGGGATTGCTGTTATTCAGGCGAAAGGTGGAAGGGCTTAGGACTACCGACATCCCGGTGAGGGACAAGCTCGAAAAATATTATCAGGCGGGGATGATCCAATGGATCTTACTGACAAGCGCCGGTTTCTTTTGCGGCGCCTCTTATCTGCTGGTCGGCAACTGGGCATTTCCCGTTCTGGCTATTGCCCTCCTTGCCATATACGGCGGATTAAATCCTTTTAAGCAGAAAGTTTTACTGCAACTGCGTCTCCGGGAAACAGACGTGGCAGGGATCTGATCACACCTATAAAGCCAGTTCGATAGCCGGATCCCAGAACCTCTTCGCAAAATCCTGCACGGTATCATTTTTCACGGCCACACCATCTTTTTCCAGCAGCTCCTGCATCCTGGTGGGGGTGCCGAAATGAGCCTTGCCGCTGAGTTGTCCGTTGCGGTTGACCACCCGCTGTGCCGGAATACGTGGGTCGCCATGACAGGTATTCATAGCCCATCCGACCATGCGGGCGGATAATCCGGAACCAAGACTTTTGGCGATTGCACCATAGGTTGTTACTCTTCCCTTGGGCACCTGTTCAACAATCGCGTATACCTGCTCAAAGAAGTTTGTGTCGTCTTTTTTGGGCAAGGCCGTGGATACAGCTTTCGGTGATTTTGCGGCTTTTTTTAAACCGGACTTTTTACCTGCCGGCTTCGCCGGTGTCGTCTTTCTGATTGGCATGGCGTAAACGTTGATCTAACAAGACTGATCTGCGGGGTTCTGCTACCTGAATATAGTCATAAGGACAATGCAGGCATCCGTTGCCGCAGCAGGCACCTCTTTCCAGGTGATACTTCGCTGTCAGCACCATGAGTCCGCGCTCATTGAAGTAGAAGTCAATGCCTTCTTCCAGTGTTTTCATAATGCCTGTTCCCCGCTGGTTTCGCTGGATTGAGTCACGCCGGTCGGCTCCTCATTTTCGAATACCCATTCCTGTAAGGCAGCATCAAGATCGGGAAGCGGAGTAGCGGGGAGGGAGAACCGGATATAGTGAATGCGACTGCTGCCGGCAATATCGAGCCCTTCATAATGGGTTTTGATCTTTAACTGCGGTTCAATCACCGCCTGACGATAAACATCATCGCTGTGCTCCAGCAGTTCCAATCCATACCGATTGATCACTTCTATCGTGAACCGGTACAGGACCGGGCTATCCGTTTTTAAGTGTATGATGTTGCCGGGGGCAAGGAAAGGCTGATACAATCGAAGAAACTTTGGATGGGTAAGCCTTTTTTTCGCACGGGACCGCCGTAACTGTGGATCGGGAAAAGTGATCCAGATCTCTTTTACTTCACCCGGTGCAAAATAGGTGGCGATCCGGTCGATCTGGGTTCGCAGGAAAGCTGCGTTGGATTGTCCGGCTTCCAGGCATTTCCGCGCTCCAATATAAATACGGTTACCTTTTACATCAACACCAATAAAATTGCGATCAGGGAACATGGCGGAAAGACCTACTGTGTATTCGCCTTTGCCACAGGCAAGTTCTAAGGTAATGGGATGGTCATTGCCAAATTGCAGATGCCATTTACCTGCCATCTTTTCGGGATACTGCAAAACATTCGGAAAGCCCTTGATGGCTTCAAACCGCGCCAATTTATTCTGACCCATGGCGCAAAACTAAGCATTAGGACTTGATCAGGCAGTTTGCTTCAGGATCCAGCCTGATACGCAGCAGGGCGCCTTCTCCCGGAGTTGCAGATGCAACCTGTGATTCACCCTGTACCTGTATGTAATCACCACTTTCTTTGTCCACAAAGCGCGCCATGATCTGGAGCGGCTTTTCCTGGTTGCAGGCGATAAAGTCAGGATCGTCAGACCAGCAGGTAAGTATTCCTTTTTCATTGAGCTTTACCTGGCTCGCCACAGTGCGGGAAGGCCGTTCAAAAGGAGCATCCTTTATTTCCTTGATGGCCGCAAAAGTGAACGACTTCAGTTTAGCCGCAATCATTTTCCAGTAGATCTTTTTCATAACGCTAACATCAGGGTTTAAAAATGTGGACCTGCTCCCCACTGTTCATGCACCTCCAGCAATCGAGGGGGAACAGGTCCTGTTATGTTTGAAAACCGGCGTTTCAGAGGGTCATTTGATAACATTATCGGTTAGCAGGACTATTCTCAACCGTCGCCTTGCCGATGCCGAAGGTCAGTCCGACATTCATGCTGAGGTTCCGGTTCTTCTGATCAACATCTGTCGATTCCATCACATCCGTTAAACCATGGTAATAGCCAAGATCGAGGTTTAGCCAGGTCTTCTCCAGGAGGCGGATATTTACACCTGCCGATCCGGTGAGTCCGAAGTCAAAAGATTTCACGAAGTCCTTTACAGGAGTTTTGACAGTTACTTCATGTCCGTCATCCATATAGGTTCTTTCCTGCTTACCGCCGAGAAGAAACCCGAAGGTGGGACCGAAAGCCAGTTTCGGACGAACGCGTTGACCGTATTCACCAAAGAAATAGATGCCTTTTAGCGGTATCCGCAGATAGTCGATCCGGTTAGTGACATCTATACCATTGGCACTCGTCTTGTTTCCCTCAATTGACCATTTCGCGTCAGCGCCAATACCCCAGTGGGTAGCGGGACTAAAAATGAGGGATACACCTAAATTTCCAGCCGGCTGATACCGGGAGTTCTCGGCATTGCTGAGCCAGGTATGGCCAAAACCCGCAGTTGGTCCAAACGACAGGTTATCCTGGGCCGAGACCGCCGTTGCAAGGCAGGTCGCCAGAATGCCGGTACTGATTACTTGTTTCATTTTCATATGTGGGTCTTTTGCCGGTCATTACAAAAACGCGTGCCACCAGCAGTGTTCGGTTCGGAAATCCGGCAGATCAGCCGTAAACTGTGGTGGTGTTTACTCGAAAAGCCCAATTTGGCATTCGGTGAATATTTAAGTTTCAGGCATCAGGAAATGAGGAGTTTGGGGAAGTAAAGCCACGAAGAAGGTAGGTTAACCGTCAAACAATGTTGATTCCAGTAAGCTGACGTAAAAAGGAGTCCCCGCAAATGAAAATCTCCTAAAGCTTTGATCGTGAGTTGATTGCAAGGTCAGCTTAGGGTCAGCTTAGGGTCATGTCAGGGCTTTCCTTATCTCTTCCCGGCTTCAACCCAGCCTGATGGCAGCTTCAGTGATACCCGGAGCAGGCGCCCCCTAAAATAAGACCCACCGGAAATTGCAGGGATGAACGAAGGGTGGAGCTTAGACGGCTATCAGATAACTATCAGATAAAAAAAAGCCCCTCAAGATTGAAGGGCTACCTAACAGCTGTAAACACACACATGAGAAAAATTTATGTACCCATCGTGCGGTGTGCAACGCAATCGTTCATGGCGGTACAAAAAAATCCCATCAACGGGATGGGATTTTAAAAATGCTGTAGGGGGAGGAGTCGAACCTCCACGGGGCAGTTAGCCGTAGTACAAAGATTAGTGGTCAACCCTGGTCGGCTTCATTCCGATTCCTGTACGGAACTGGAATACCAGTCGGCTCTATGCTACGTTTATCCTGAGCTCCCCACCCCCGAGACGAGAGGGCATGTCTGCCAAAGATTTCATCACCCCACAGTATAAAGAACACTCAAAAAATAATCGCTGTAGGAGGAGGAGTCGAACCTCCACGGGGCCGTTGGCTTTCGCCCGAAGGCTAAGTTTATCCGGTAATCCCCACCCCCGAGACAAGAGGGCATGTCTGCCGAAAATTTCATCATCCCACAGTATACGTTCGAAGAACTTTGCATTGCAAACATACAATGAATTACCAGTTCATTGCAAATAATTCAAGTAAAAATTCAAAACAATTGAAATTGTTCAAATTATAGTATATTAGTGTGGAATTCATCAAAAATACGCTTGCAAAATGCCGTCCAAATTGAATTTAGACAAACTGGACTACCAGATTATCCAGGAAATGATGGAAAATGCCGAGACTTCCTATGCCGATCTGGGCAAAAAGCTCTTTGTTTCCGGTGGTACGATCCATGTTCGCATCAAAAAACTGCAGGAAATGGGTATCGTTAAAGGCACCCGGCTCAGTGTTGACCTGAAGTTACTGGGTTATGATGTCATCGCTTTTATCGGGATTTATCTCGAAAAGAGTTCTTTATATGACACCGTTGCCAGGGAACTGGGCAAGATCCCCGAGATCGTCCGCATGAACTACACTACCGGGAACTACAGCATTTTTGCAGAGATCGTCTGCAAAGACATCAACCAGTTACGAAATGTGCTGCACGACCAGCTGCAAAAGATCAAAGGCATAGAGCGTACGGAAACTTTCATTTCGCTGGACGAAAGCCTGAACCGCAATGTAATGGTACAGCCCTGACAAACTAACGTCATCAGCTTTTTACATCCAGTGCATCGCGGATCCCATTGCCCACCAGATTGAAGGATAACACGAGCAGCATGATCGCAATACCCGGAACCAGCGCCAGCATGGGATTATTCGTAATGATGAAATTGTAATTTTCCCGGATCATGCCACCCCAGGAAGGTTGCGGCGGCTGAACGCCCACACCCAGGAAGCTCAGGCCGGCTTCAATCACCATGGCACTGGCAAAGTTCGATGCCGCCAAAACCATAACCGGTCCAAACATATTGGGCAGGATATGTTTGAGAATGATGCGGCGGTCGCTGTATCCCAATACCCGCGCGGCTTCTACATATTCCATCTTCTTTACCTGCATCATTTGTCCCCTCACCAGCCGGGCTACATTCACCCACATGGTAAGGCCTACCGCCACAAATACCTGCCAGAAGCCTTTGCCCAGTAAAAAAGTAATAGCAAATACCAGCAGTAATGTAGGGATGCTCCAGATCACGTTGATGAACCACATGATCGCATCATCCCATCTGCCACCATAATATCCGGCCAGTGCTCCGAGCATCAATCCGATGGTCAGGGAGATCAGCATCGCAATAGCACCCACCAGCAAACTGGCGCGTATCCCTACCAGCAGCCGGCTCAGGATATCCCTGCCGTATTTGTCCGTACCGAGCCAGAAGTGCCGCGTTTCAACAAATTCTTCAGCCGGTTTGGGGAAAGTTGAAACGGGTATCGCCAAACGATCGCTGATACCTTCATCAATATAACGGTCCACAATAACCGAATCCCCTGCCTTGCGGTATGCGGTGATCGGGATGTAGTTTACATCATCCGGTCTTCCGTTCCAGGTTCTTTCCCACCAGGATACCGCTACCGGGGGAACCGCTTTTGGCAGCAACAGGAATAGTTGTTCTGACCCTGGCTTCCGGCCACCGATCTCAACAATCATCCTGTTGGCGTCCGGTGTGGGGTCCGGTGCCAGCCAGTACGCAAAAAGTGCAATGAATACAGCCACGGCAATCACTCCTGTACCCGCTACGGCGAGTTTCTGTCTGCTGAATTTTTGCCAGGTGGTTAACATTCAAATAGTATTACCGGAGTTTCCTGCCTTTCCATTGATAACTGCCGAATTGTGAAAACGTTCCTGCAATCACCGTATATATCCAATGCAGCGGCTGCACCAGCGGAAACCAGATCATCAGGCGGGTATTGTCAAAAAAGCGGCTTACCGACCACTGGAACGGCCATTCCACCAAAACTTTCAATGCCCAGCAACCAGCCAGCCAATAGGTCGCCGTCAGTGAGAAGGGCGCCCAAAGCAGGTGAACCACCAGCATCAGGTTAACCGAATAGACCAGCAACAATACGGAAAAGAGTTTTCTCTCCCGGTAAAATCGCGCTTTGCTTGCCCACCGGATGCGCTGACGAAAAAATAATTGCCAGGAGCGCTCGGCAACTGTTTGCACAATGGCCTTCCTGCTTTTCGCATACTGCATCCCGTCAGGATATTGTTCCGCAAACTTGGCCATCAGCAACATATCATCTCCGGATGCAATCTGATTGATCTTTTCGTAACCACCAACGGCAACAAAAGCTGTTTTGGAAAACGCCAGGTTGGCACCATTCCCCATACTGTGAAATCCCAGTGCGGCGGCTGCAGCCGTGATCCCCTGGAGGCTCGAGAAATCCAGGCTTTGAAATACGCCCAGCACACTGTTGCCAGGCACTACCATAACGGGACCGGCAACACAAACGGTGCCTTCGGTAGAGGCCATGCTGGTACCGCTGTACTGCCAGGCAAGCTGGCGCAGCCATCCCTGGTGAAACAGGCAATCGCCATCAGTGGTGACGATCAAATCACCGGTTGCCTGTGCAACGCCCCATTGCAACGCCCGCTTCTTTGGCGCAGCATCCGCACCTTCCGGGAAAATGCTTGCAAGCGGAATTACCCGAAGTCCCGGAAGGCATGCCCCGGCCAGTTTCGCCGCAGTATCATCTGTTGAGAAGTCATCCAGTATAATAAATTCCCGGAGTGATTCCGGGTAGTCCAGTTTTCTGAGCGATTCGATCAGGGCGTCAATATTGGCAGATTCATTGCGCACGGGTATCAACACCGAGATTGCCGTGCGCGGATGAAATGCCTCCGGCGCGTCAGACACCGGTTGTTTTTTCCATCCCTTATGATAATAGGCGATCAGGATCCCGTAAAGGACCAGCAGGAACAGTGTAATAACAGGTATCCCGATCATCACGACGTTAAAATGATTTGTGCTATCTGCTGAACAGCTGGTTCCTGGAGCAGACGGTGATTGTGTTCCACCACCTGAACCGACACCGCACTATCCTCCGGCAAATGTTTTTTTATTTTTCCAGCACCAATTACAGGATCCTTTGCTCCGGCAATAATCACCACGGTCGTTCCCGCTGCGCGGCAATTGTCCAGGTCCCTTTTCACCTCCGGTCTTATCCGCCGGAAGTAGGTCCATCGCTGGTACAGCGCCTGCCGCTGTTCCTCATCTTCGAGGAAAAATAAGGTGAAGCGGTGCCTCTTTTCTGTCATCCAGCCCAGGCGGCGGGCCACCGCCATGCTGCTCAACAGCATCGCCGGATCCGTCATAGCCATCCGGAAGATCCGGTTGCCAACTGCCGTCTGCGTGCTGAACCAGTACCAGCCATTCCTGATTATGCCATCAGGCGCTATCAGGAAAACCGCTTTCAGCGCCGCAGCCCGCTGACCGGCGTAGGCAAGTGCCAGCCTGCCGCCCATACTATAGCCCAAAATGGAAAATGTGATCGCCGCCCCGCTGATTTCCGGTTGCTGCAATGACGCCACAACACCCTGCACCAGTTGTAGAAGGTCTACCTGGCTGAAATCCGTTCCTTTCCAGTTTGTTTTCCCGTGAAGCGGTAAATCCGGACAAATCAGCCTGTACCGGTGTCCGATTTCCGCTGCCAGGTGACTGAACGACGCCCCGGTTTCGCCATACCCGTGCAGGCATACCAGGTCCTCCGGTCCTGAACCGAATACAGAACAGAAAACAGTATTATCTCCAACGTTTATTACCATGAATTCACCGGATCGAAGATAGGCCGCAGGCATGCAAAAAATGCTTGGAAAATCCTGTTGACAATGTCGGGAAAAACCTGTACATTCGATTAGTTGTTTAACTAACTATATGCCAAACAACCATTTTAAGCGGGGAGAACTCTACAGCTTTATTACTGGTAAAGCATCAACAGCAATTGCCAGGCGGCTGCAGAAGAAATTCAATAGCGCCCAGCTTAACCTGACGATTGAACAATGGAGCGTGCTGTACCATCTCTGGAAAGAAGATGGCATCAGCCAGCAGGAACTGTGCAATGCCACTTTCCGGGACAAACCCAGCATCACCAGGCTGGTCGACAACCTTGAAAAACTAAAGCTGGTAAGACGTGTTTCTTCTAAAGAAGACCGTCGCATGAACCTGATCTACCTGACGGCTGACGCGAAAAAGATGCAGGATGCTTCCATGGAGCTGGCAGAAGAAACCCTGAACGAAGCGCTTGAAACAGTTCCCGCAGACCAGATTGAGATCTGTAAACAGGTATTGCAAATTGTATACGATAACCTCCGGTAATCTGATTTCTTATCATATAAAACGCATTGTATGTCAAACGCAGCACAACAACAAACTTCCGTACTGAAAGGTGGTGAATGGCTGATCAAAGAAAGTACTCCGTATGAAACTTTCATTCCGGAAGACTTCAACGAAGAACAGCAGATGGTGAAAGATATGTGTGCAGGATTTCTGGATGCTGAAGTGTTGCCGATTCTTGACCGCATCGACAAACTGGAAGCGGGACTGATGCCCTCCCTCGTTACGAAAGCAGGTGAGCAGGGACTTCTCGGCGCTTCGATTCCCGAGGAATACGGCGGATTGGGTAAAGATTTTATTACAGCAACGCTGGTAAACGAAGGACTGGGTGGCGGATTTTCCTTCAGCGTCGCCGTTGCGGCCCATACCGGAATCGGTACCCTGCCGATCCTTTATTTCGGTACACCGGAACAGAAAGCAAAATATATTCCCAAACTGGCTACCGGCGAGTGGAAGGGTGCCTACGGTCTCACGGAACCCAATAGCGGCAGTGATGCACTGGGTGCGAAGACCTCGGCCAAACTCAGTGCCGACGGAAAACACTATATCCTCAACGGACAAAAATGCTGGATCACCAACGGTGGTTTTGCTGATGTGTACACGGTATTTGCCAAGGTGGATGGCGACAAATTCACCGGCTTTATCGTGGAACGCGGCATGGAGGGCTTTACCCAGGGCCAGGAAGAACACAAGATGGGAATCAAGGGTTCCTCCACCGTCCAGTTGTACTTCCAGGACTGTAAGGTTCCTGTTGAAAACGTGCTGGGCGAGATCGGCAAAGGGCATATCATTGCCTTCAACATTCTTAATATCGGCCGCCTCAAATTGTGTGCTGCAGCGCTCGGCGGGGCCAAACGTTCCTTCAATATCAGCCTCACCTATGCGCTGACCCGTGAACAGTTCAAACAGCCGATCAGCAATTTCGGTGCGATCAAACACAAGCTGGCTGAAATGGCCATCCAGATATGGGTATGCGAATCTGCACTCTACCGCACTTCCAAATGGATCGACAATAAGGAAATAGAACTTGTAGGCAGCGGCAAACCGTTTAATGAGGCTTTGCTCGGTGCAGCCGAGGAATATGCGATTGAATGCGCCATGCTGAAGGTTTATGGCAGTGAAGTACTTGATTTTGTTGTGGATGAAGGCGTTCAGATCCATGGCGGTAACGGTTACAGTGACGAATACGTGATTTCGAAGGCATACCGCGACAGCCGGATCAACCGGATTTATGAAGGCACCAATGAAATTAACAGGCTCCTTACCGTCGACATGGTTCTGAAACGTGCCATGAAGGGGAAACTTGACCTGATGAACCCGGCAATGGCGGTAATGAAGGAACTGATGAGCATCCCGGATTTTGGCAGTGGCGACGACCAGCCGTTTGAAGCTGAGAAAAAAGCGATTGCCGGTTTTAAAAAAGCGATCCTGCTCACAGCGGGCGCCGCAGTGCAGAAACTGATGGCTAAAATTGAAGGGGAACAGGAAATACTCATGCTGGTGGCTGACATGGCCATCGCAACCTATAATGCCGAAAGCGCCCTGCTGCGGGTCATGAAGCTGGTTGACCAGCGCGGAGAAGCAGCCTGCCGCCAGGAACTCGATATCGTTCGCAGTTATATTTATGATGCGGCCGACAGGATCAACAAATTCGGAAAAGATGCCATCAATGCATTTGCCGAAGGTGACGAACAACGGATGATGTTACTGGGCCTCAAGCGGTTCACCAAAGTGGCAGCATTCAACAGCAAGGAAGCCCGCCGAAGGATAGCCGAAAAAGTAATTGCAGACGGCAAATACCCACTTTAATTTCCTTTTGGAAAATCAAATTTTTCGTAGCTTTTGCGACCTAAAGCAACGAAATGGACACCCAAACACGTCGGGAATTTATTTCCGAAACTGGTAAGGCTACTGTGATGGGAGGCATTGGCGCATTTTCTTCCGCCACCTGGGAGAATCAGCTTGCGCACAAATTCATACATCACGTGTATTTCTGGTTAAAGCAACCGGACAGCGCGGCGGACAAACAAAAGCTGATCGCCGGCCTCAAAAAACTAGCTTCCGCAAAAACGATCCGCATGTCGCATATTGGTGTGCCGGCTGCTACCAATCGTGATGTAATTGACCGATCGTATGCCGTTTCCTGGTTACTGGTCTTTGACAATGCCGCAGACCAGGAAAGTTATCAGAATGATCCGATCCATCATCAGTTCATCGATGACTGCAGTCCCCTCTGGCAGAAGGTGGTGGTATATGATTCCGTAGAACCGGCATGATCAGCTCAGGAGGAGAGCTCTGAAGCTGCCGCCTGATCAATGATCCAATGCAATTCTCCATTCACGGGCTGAATGGACTGGGAAGGATATTTTTCAATATTTCTCGCGCCCTGCAATACTTCTTTCAGGGCAGGAGCCTTGGCTTTCCCTGTAGTCAGGAACAGTATACAGGCCGATGCATTCGCCACCGGTCGTGTAATCGTCACGCGGAACATGTCCTGCTTGTCCAGGAAAAATGCCGCGCACCAACGCTTCATCTCATGAATTACTTCTGTGCCGGGGAACAGTGAAAGCGTATGTGCATCGTCGCCCATTCCGAGTATCAGGAGATCGAAACTGTGTGGCTGACCGTCAAAATACCGGTGCAGCAGCTGCTCATATGCCCGGGCGGCAGCATTGGGATCCGGAAGGTCTGTACGCATCAGGTGGATCTGATCTTCGGGGATTGCTACATGATTCAGCAGGGTATCATAAGCCATCCGGCCGTTATTGCGTTCATCTTCCAGGGGCACATATCGTTCGTCACCCCAGAAAATGTGCAGGCGGCTCCAGTCGATCTGGTCACGGTAAGGTGCATCCGCCAGCAGTTCATGCAACCGTTTGGGCGTTGAGCCGCCGGATAGTGCGATGGTGAACCGTTCCTGCTTTTGCAATACGGTATTGATGCGTTCTGCAATAAACGATGCGGCAGCCTGCGCTACTGCTTCCGGTTGCGGATAGATGTGCAGCGATGGAGTCATAAGTTGGTTTTTATTCCTGGTGCGGTGCGGGCAGCGTTACCCAGTTCCTGCCGTCACGGGCGATCAGGGCTTCTGCATCCTCCGGTCCCCACGAACCCGGCGAATAATTCGGGAAATCAACCGGGGCACGGTCCTGCCACGATTCGAGTATCGGCATGATCAGCCTCCATGCGGCGGCTACCTGGTCTTCACGCATGAACAACGTGGCATCTCCCTCCATTACATCCAGCAGCAATGTTTCGTATGCTTCAGGTTCCTGTTCAGTATAGGCATCCTTATAGCTGAAAATCATATCGACGGGACTCAGTGAAACCCCCTGTCCCGGCCGCTTGGCCTGGAAACGCAGGCGGATATCCATTTCCGGTGCGATGCTGATGGTAAGCCTGTTAGGCCTCCAGGTATCTGCTGCTTCAGGCGGAAAGGCATAATTCGGCGCTGCTTTGAACTGGATGGTGATGATGGTTTCCTTATCGTTCATCCGCTTGCCGGTGCGCACATAAAAGGGTACGTCCTGCCAGCGCCAGTTGTCAATATGGAATTTCACCGCCACAAATGTGTCCGTACCGGATTCCCTGGCCACATTCTTCTCCTGCCGATAACCGGGCACCTGTTGTCCTTTCATCCAGCCCGGACCATACTGGCCACGTACAGCATTCCGGTGTACCTCGTCCTTGGCAATCTTGCGGATCGCATGCAGCACATCCACCTTCTTGTTCCGGATCTCATCCGCATCAAAATTCACCGGTGCTTCCATCGCCACCATGCACAATACCTGCAGAATGTGATTCTGCACCATGTCACGCAGCGCGCCGGAGCTTTCATAGAAATCACCCCGTCCCTCCACACCTACGGTTTCGGCAGCGGTGATCTGGATGTGATCAATATAGTTGCGGTTCCAGATGGGTTCAAACAAGGCATTGGCGAAACGCAGCGCAAGGATATTCTGAACGGTTTCCTTGCCCAGGTAGTGATCAATGCGATAGATCTGTTTTTCATCGAACATGCTGGCCAGCAGCTTATTCAGCTCTAGCGCACTGTCCAGGTCATGTCCGAAAGGTTTCTCAACAACAACCCGCGTACACTTGGTATCTGCACAGATATTAAGGGGACCGAGTTTGCTTACGATACCCGGCACGAGCTGGGGCGCAACCGCCAGGTAGAAGATCACATTCGGATGTTCACCGTAGGCTGTCTCTTTTTCTTTTACGATCTCAGCAAGCTTCTGGTATTCCTCGTCTTTTTCTGCATCCATTTGCAGATAGGTCACTTTCTGTGAGAAATCCTTCCACAATTCACTTTGTTCTTCCTTACGGCGGCTGAACTGGCGGATCCCGTTGAAGAGATGCGTGCGGTAGCTGTCGTTATCATATGGCCTGCGGCCGATGCCCACAATATCAAACTTTTCGGGCATCCAGCCGTCAATGAACAGGTTAAACAGGGCGGGAGAGAGTTTGCGGTGATTGAGGTCGCCACTGCCACCGAAGATGAAAATCAGCGATGCAGGTGGTCGTTTATGATTAGAAGACATTTGAATGGTTTATGTTGATCAGGTCCATTGGGTATGGAATTTTCCTTCCTTGTCCGTGCGCTCATAAGTATGTGCACCGAAATAGTCACGTTGCGCCTGCAGCAGGTTCAGGGGTAATCTTGCTGTTGTATAGGCGTCATAGTACGTGAGCGCATTCATGTGGCCGCCGGCAGGGAATCCGTTGGCAGCTGCCATTTGTATAACCTTTCTGAGCGACGGAAGGTTCGCTTTGACAAGCGCGGCAATGGTGTCATCGAGCAGGAGATTGGGCGTTTGCGGGTTCTTCTGATATGCGGTGTAAAATGTTTCCAAGAGGGTTGAACGGATGATGCATCCGCCGCGCCATACTTTCACGGCATTCTGCAGCGGGATCTGCATATCCAGGTCGATGGAAGCGGTATGCAGCATCGCCATTCCCTGTACATAACTGAGGATGATGGCCGTAAACAATGCTTTTTTGCAGTCTTCTTCCAGCGACCTGAAGTCAGCTGTTCCGGCATTGGGCCTGTCGTGCAGCCCCGAGGCCTTCACGCGTTGCTCTTTGATCGCGGAGATATTCCGCATGGTCACTGCCATGTCAATGGTAGGGATAGCAACTCCCATATCCATGGCGATCTGGGTGGTCCATTTACCGGTTCCCTTCGCGCCGGCGCGGTCAAGGATCATATCCACGAGGAAATTTCCGGTTTCCGGATCTTTCACCTTAAAGATATCGGCCGTGATCTCTATCAGGTAGGATTGCAGTTCACCGGTGTTCCACCGGGAAAAGACTTCCTGTAGCTGTTCATTGGAATAACCGGCACCGCGGTGCAGCAGGTCATAGGTTTCGCAGATGAGCTGCATGATCGCGTATTCGATCCCGTTATGCACCATCTTCACAAAGTGACCGGCCGCACCCTTGCCCATGTAGTCGACACAGGGTTCGCCGTTTACTTTGGCGGCGATGGACTGCAACACCGGCTTAAGGTGTTCCCAGGCTTCGGTATTGCCGCCCGGCATCATGCTCGGGCCGAATCTTGCGCCTTCTTCACCACCCGACACACCGATGCCAATGAAGTGAAGTCCCTTCGGCTGCAGGTACTGGTAACGGCGAAGGGTATCTGTATAGTAAGTATTGCCGCCATCAATAATGATATCGCCCGCACTGACCAGCGGCAACAGGCTTTCAATCACATCATCCACGGGTTTACCGGCGGGAACGAGGATCATGATCCTCCGCGGTGTGGAAAGGCGGGAAACCATTTCTTCCAGCGTATTCACTCCCTTTACGGTAGTACCGGGGCTGGCTGCTTTTTCGAAGTCTGCTGTTTTCTGAGGGTCTTTGTCAAATCCGATTGCCTTGAAGCCATGATCGGCTACATTCAGAAGGAGGTTGCGTCCCATAACGCCCAGGCCTACCATTCCGAAATCATAAGTTAGTTCGTCCATTGGTTTACCTTGAGGACGTCAAAGTTAAGGAAAGAAGGCTAACCCTTTCCCACCTTGTAACCCTTAACTCCGTAATACAGGATGTACAGGTATGCCGGGAAGCAACAGATGAAGAATGCTGACTGGTTCGACCATTGAAGATTATCCTTAAGGTGATTATACAACAACGGAACAATCGCACCGCCGGCGATGCCCATTACCAGGAGTGCTGATGCGGTTTGGGTGAATTTGCCGAGGCCATCGATAGCCAATGGAAATATTGCCGGCCACATCAGGGCATTTGACAATCCGAGCAACGCCACAAAAGTTACGGACACATATCCGTCGGTGAAATAAATGCCGGCACTGAAAAGCAGTCCCAGTATGGCTGACCAGAGCAATGCCTGCTGCTGTTTCAGGTAACGGGGAATGGTGAAGATTCCCACCACGTAACCCAGCAACATGGCAGCCAACGTGAAACTGGTAAAGTATTTTGTAGTGTCGAGACTCATGCCGAGGGCCTTTCCATAGGTTCCGATCGCGTCACCCGCCAGTACCTCCACGCCAACATATAAAAAAAGACAGAGTACACCCAGCCAGAGATGGGGAAATGAAAAGATGGTTTGTTCGGCCTTTTTATCTTTCTGGTTTTCTTCGGCAGCAATCTCAGGTAGTTTCGAATAGTAGATCAGTGCAGCCAGCAGTATGAGAAAAACAGCAATGATGATGTATGGTGGAATGATGCGCTGTGCAAGTTCCTGCAGCAATAGTTCTTTGGCCGCCGGATCAGTGGATTGCACCAGCTGGTTTTCGGTATGCTGTGCATTTTTTAAAACGATCGCGCCCAGTATCAATGGGCTAAGGGCACCGGCGATCTTGTTGCAGATACCCATGATGCTGATCCTTTTGGCTGCGCTTTCAATGGGACCAACAATGCTGATATATGGGTTGGATGCTGTCTGCAGCAAAGCCAGACCCGTGCCCTGTATGAAAAGGCCGGTCAGGAAGAAGGCAAAATTACGGCTGTTGGCTGCCGGGATAAAAACAAGGCTTCCAATGGCTATAATGATAAGTCCAAGCGCCATACCTTTTTTGTATCCCGTCAACTTTAAGATCCGGGAGGCCGGGAGCGCCAGGAAGAAATATGCCATATAGAAAGCAAACGTGACGAAAAACGCCTGAAGATCAGATTCGAGCTGGCAGGCCAGTTTCAAAAACGGGATCAATGTACTGTTAAGCCATGTAATGAATCCAAAACAGAAAAAGAGGATCCCGATGATCACGATCGCATAAGTCTGTTGTTTGCGGGCAGCTGTTTCAACAGTAGTTGCCGCTGATGCGGGTGCCGGGGCAGTAAGGGTAGTCGCGCTTGTTCCTGGTGCAGCCATATTGTCAATTTGTGGTGTTGAATTTATGGCATGCAGATGGTTGAAAATAGGGAAAACTGCGCACAATCGTTTGCATGATCTACATTTGCGTTTTCTATCAATTGTTTATGGCGCGGAATCAGAAAGGTGCACTGAGCTTTATTTTCATTACCCTGTTGATCGATGTGACCGGACTCGGCATCATCATTCCGGTCGTTCCGAAGCTGATAGAAGGATTGATACATGGCAATATCAGCGATGCCTCGCGGTATGGGGGCTGGCTGGGGTTCGCCTATGCATTTGTACAGTTTCTCTGCGCGCCGATCCTCGGCAACCTGAGTGACCGCTATGGCCGCCGCCCTGTTCTATTGTTATCGCTGTTGGGTTTCGGTGCCGATTACCTGCTTACTGCTTTTGCCCCAACGATCTACTGGCTGTTCGCGGGACGTATTATCGCCGGCATTTTCGGTGCCAGTTTCACCACAGCCTCTGCCTATATCGCAGATATCAGTACGCCGGAAAACAGGGCCCAGAACTTCGGACTGATCGGTGCCGCATTTGGCCTGGGGTTCATCATTGGCCCGGTGATCGGTGGATTGCTTGGACAGTACGGCGCCCGTGTACCGTTTTTCGCAGCTTCCGGGTTATGTGTGCTCAACGCCATTTACGGCTACCTGGTGCTGCCGGAATCCCTGTCGCCTGATCATCGCCGTCCCTTTCAATGGAGCCGGGCAAATCCCTTCGGCGCCCTCGCGCACCTGAAAAAATACCCCGCTGTTGCCGGCCTTATCCTGTCCATTACCCTGGTCTATATTTCGGCCCATGCCGTGCAGAGCACCTGGACCTTCTACAATATTGAAAAATTCGGCTGGAGCGAAAAGCTGATCGGGATTTCCCTGGGTTTTGTCGGTCTGATGATCGCGCTCGTACAGGGCGGCCTCATCCGGCTGGTGATCCCGAAACTGGGCAACGAACGCAGTGTATATATCGGGTTGATGATTTATGCCGCCGGGTATTGCCTCTACGGTTTCGCTTCCTCCAGCTGGATGATGTTTGCCATTACGGTCATTTACTGCCTGGGCGGCATTGCAGGTCCCGCGCTCCAGGGTATCATTTCTTCCGCAGTTCCGCCCAACGAACAGGGAGAGCTGCAGGGAGCACTTACCAGCCTGATGAGTGCCACTTCCATTGTCGGGCCACCGCTGATGACCAATCTTTTTTCATTTTTTACCCGACCAGGCGCGCCCGTGCATTTTGCAGGGGCGCCATTTATCATGGCGGCAATACTGGTTCTCGGGAGCTCGATTCTTGCCTACAGGAGCCTTCATGCGACAATCAGGTTACAAAAAGCTGCAAAAGGTGGGAATTAAGCTTTTCTTAATGTATATCAACTAGAATCACCGTATCTTTGCGGCGCTATTGAGTTATGATCCTTTGGATCGAGTTATTCTGCTACGCATTTCTGCTATTCAGTATCTCCCTCCCTGAATCTGTTGCTCATTTATTTTTTATTTTTTTTATTAAACATGAACATTTACGTTTCCAATCTGAGCTTCAACGTTGAAGACGAAGATCTGAAAGAATTTTTCACCGAGTATGGTGAGGTTACCTCTGCCCGTGTTATCATGGACAAATTCACTAACAAAAGCCGTGGTTTCGGTTTTGTAGAAATGCCGGATGAGGCTGCTGCCCAGAAAGCTATCTCTGAACTGGATGGCGGTATCGTTGAAGGTCGTGCTATCCGCGTGACTGTAGCGAAACCCCGTGAAGATCGTCCTGCCAACAACGGTGGTGGCAATCGTCGTTCTTTCAGCAACAGCAACAGCAACAATCGCTGGTAATCAAAATTTCGCTGATGCTACCGGTTTTCCGGTCGCAAAAAGCACAAACTGCACGCGTCGGCGTGCAGTTTTTTTTATTCCTGCCTGACCCTGCCTGAACAATGGCACGCCATCAAAATCGGTGAAAACAATCTTATGGCGGGGTTGTTGATATATCAAACGGCCACAAGTGGGCATAGAAGTCATTTTCCTCTTTGTAGCGTTTTTTTTTATAACGCTGGGATTTTGGATGAGGTCCAGGACAAGTGAACACGACAGGTAGCCGGATTCCTGGTTGATGTTTTTTGCCGGTATCTCCAGGTCCGTGGAAACCAGTTTCTCCCAACTGGCTCTCCTGTTCATTCTATTGCCTTGTACTAATTTTCCCCTGGCAATACAGTACGCTTCCTTTTCTTCTGAACTACTTTGAAACCCTGCTGCCAGGATGCCGGGATCGCGGTGCCAAGGTAGAGACTTACCTTCCTAGTACCTTCCTAGTACCTTCCTACTACCTACCTAGTACCTTTCTACTTCAAATTAATCGGCCTTCTCCCGTATAAATTCGGGTTTTACATCCGAAATCAGAGGAGCCCAAATCCAAAATCAGAGGAGCTCACATCCGGATTTCTGGAATTTCTGCATCAATTCAGCTGAACGATTACGAGGGAATCGCTGCCATCAACCTTATTGACCAGCCGCAGGGAATAGGGTGTTTTAGACCGGTCCAGGATGCCTTCATAGGTTTTGTCCTGGTTTTCACCATTTACATAGCCATTGGCAGGGTTATCCGGCAAATACCGCAGGGACACCTGGTCTTTGATAAAGTTGCCGATCAGTTCGGAATCGGTTGGGCCATTCTGGTCGGTTGCGGAAAGGTCGCCGGTGAACATGATGCTGTCTACATTGCTGGTATGGAAAAGGAACCGGTTACCCACGTTATTGGGTCCTTTCACTACCCTCCACTGGCTGGAAAAATCCTCCAGCGAGAATGTTTCGATCATATTTCCCGAGCAGGCGGTAATCATCAACACTACGATCGCAAGGAATATGGCGGAAACCTGTTTCAAGAGTTGTTATTTGAAGGTTCCGGCTAAGGTAGCGCAGCCCGCGAGGCCGGGAAACGGGAAAAAGCCCGGGCAAGCCGGGCATTTTGGCCATCTCCGTGAAAAGACGCTTTACCCGGTGAATAGAAATTCTTAATTATAAGTTTCAATGAGACAGGTTGCCGGAAATATTCATGATGATGCTTATGAAGATTGCGACGTATACCATTTTGAAGCGGTGAGACTGTTATTAAGAGCTGAAGGGTTACTCCAATGATCCGTTTTTTATCCGGAAAAGAGAATCCGCACTAAATCTTTTGAAAAAAACCGGGCTACCTGAATCCCCTGGCAAGAAAAAATAAACCCAACACTACTTACCACCCATCTCCCCTGGCGTAACCGGGTTGCTCAGGAGCAAGCCAAAGCGCGTCCAACGTTCATCGGGACCAGCACCTGGCCTTTCGATATACTGCCTGACAAGATCTTTTCCATAGTTGTAATTGATCACATAACTGCGGTTGCGCCGGATAAAGCTCACAGACTTTGCCGCTGTTTCTTCGTTCATCAGTGCATAGCTCATCATCCACTGCTTTGCCGCGGCTTCCGTCATCGTCCCGTTGATCAGTCCCCGCGCCGCCTCATTGCGCGCATAGTTCAACTCGTCCTTGATTTCCAGCGCCCTGAAATATGCCGCAATACCGGTGGTATCCAAACCTGCCAGTGGCAGCAATTTCTCTCTCGCGAAAGCGACCTTTTCCTCACCGGGGAAAACCAGCGATATGCCATAGTTCGCACTGCCCTCGGCGATTAGCGATTGCGGACTAAACAAAGGATAAAGCGAGATCTCCACCCAGCCGCGATCACGATAAAGGTTCTTTTCCAGCAGCATATTGTAGACATGGTGGCCAGGATAGCTTTCATGGCTGCCCACGTCAATGGCCCGGTCGATAAAGATCTGGATATCGGTATTGATCTGGATCACGCTCCGGTAATTGCCTTTGTACCAGTTATAGCCGTTCCAGGGTTTGTTGTTTACATATTCGAGCGTGAAACTTTCAGAAGGGGGGAGGGAATAATGCTGAAGGGTGCGCTTGCGGCATTCGGCAATTGCTGTTTTGAAAACAGTATCGAGCCTGGTTTTCGGGATGATAAAGCGGTTGGCCAGCTGCTGAAACCGAGCGCCGACATTTCCTTTTCCGGGCAGTGTACTGTCCAGCTTCGCCACCAGTGTTTTTAATTCCGCCTCGCTTTTTTGCGGTGCAACCACACCGAAAAGGCCTTTTGACTCCTCATCAAAGCCGGATAATTCGCCGGAGAAGATCCTGATGCGGCGGTCAAATGCAGTCAGTTGAGACTGCATCCAGGCGGCTCTTTGCGATAACATCTTGGTGGCGCTGTCTCCGCCGGCGGTTTTCTGCCGCACACTGTCCAGTTGTTGCGATAACTGCTTAACGGCAGCCAGCAGGCTGTCTTTTGGGAATGAAGCGCTGTCTGTTACCGGCCGGGCTGCCGGTTTCAGTGAGTCGGGGCCATAATAGGCGTCTACAAAGTCGCCATCATACAGCCCAACGGTGAGCCCTAAGCGAACATATTGTTCCGCCAGGTGCTGCAGTTCCGCTGTTGTTTGGCCATCTGCTGCTATATGGCTGTCGCTGGTGGAAGAGTTGCCGGACGGTTGTCCGCAAGCGGCCAGCAAGGTCAAGGCCAGTATAAAATTAATCGGCTTCATGTTTTCAAAGTAGTCAATTGGTGGCAAATGCCGACGCCATTCATCAATTGAAACAATTTTTCTATTTTGGATTAATGACAGCACCTTATCCCAATACCCCTATCCGCAATTTTGCCGTGTTAGCGGCAATTATCTTTTTTGCAGCATGTATTTCATCTGAAAGGGAAAATAGCCCTGGCTTCCAGTCTGATATGGAGCGATGCCTTAAGACTGCCAGGTTTATGGGTCACCCAAGTCTCCAACTGAACATAGTGACAAGTTGGAAGTTCCTGGAAAAGAAGGAAAAGGTACTCTCATTTAAAAGTGATATACCCATTTCGGATGAATTTGATCCTACGCTGAGCCTGCTGGCTTCCGAAATTGCCCTGGTTGGGTTTTCCGAGTCTGGTCAGAGCCGGGATTATTTTGATGCAGTTGACGTAACGCTCAACTCACCAAAAGGAGAGCATTCCTGGGAGTACAGTATGGATACACTGCGCTTTTTTGTTTGGCGCTATAATTTCACACAGACACTGCTTGCAAAGCTTGATTCCTGCAATTATGAGGCTATCGGCAAATTCATTGACTTTGATCCCGTGATGCAATATGATATTGACAAAATGATAACCGGGTTGCGTACCAGGGAGGCTGAGTTTAAAGGCAAGGGCAAAAATTTCCGGTTGGTTGGATTTTACCAGGAAAAGGTTTCAAAAGCAATGATCCTACGCTGGTTTTTCTACCTGAAAGATTCATCCACGCCCTCCTTCCTGATGGTGGAGATGCACAGCGACTCGCCCAACAGCATAGTCAAGATCGGATTTGTTGATGCAGCGGATATTTTCAATCCTGCTTAATAGATTTTCTCCGAATGGGTGAGCTTACCCTCTGCATTCACGCCTTCAATCACCACCCTGATCTTACGGGTCACGTCATTGTTGTAAAAGGTGTAAAAGTTGCGGCGGGAGTTTTTGTCCGTATAAATGGTAGGGTTCCAATAGAGTGTGGTCCTGTTATCAGGCTCATTGTTGGGCTCATCCAGCTTTGAATAGTCCGGTGAAAAAAACTGCTTCTCCGGAACATAACCGGCAATTTTGGCAAAATTGAGTCCCTTTACATTATCGTTCTTATTGGCTGCGCCTTTTTTGGTATACACGGCAATGGCGCCACCACTTCCGCCGCCCATTGCTCCGAAGAAAGGCGGACGAAATACTTTGATCATGGCCACATCATTCATGTTCAGGTTCTGGATGAGCTGCACGTCTCCTGGCATTTCATTATAAAACAACGAGGGTGTACCGCCCCGCCAGCTCATGGACATATTCGTACCCGCGCCGGTAATATTCAGTCCGGCAACTTTTCCCTGCAGGTACTGCAACACGGTCATTGAACCGACAGCCGAAGGATCGTCTTCGGTGATAAACGTGTAGCCGTCGCCACCCCTGAACAATCCTGAAGTGTATTGTTCATCCAGCTGATCTTTTTTGGATTTACCCTTGGCCGTTACCGTTACTCCCTGTAGCGTCTTTACCTTGAGTTTGCTGTCTGCCAGCAGGGTATTCATCTGGTTCATATCACGGTTGCGGGTCAGTACATCGTTGCTGAATCGCGGCACCGTGAGAAACTGATTGCTGTCTGGTTTAAAGATGCTGATCTGGTTGATAAAGCTGTTTTTGATATCAAATACTGCTTTGTCGGTCAATACTTTATTCTTGTCGTCGGCGAACTGGTAATAAAGCTTGGCAGTGTCATAAAACAGCATACCCTCAATGCCGAACTTGCCTTCCCGGCTCACCGGGATCTGGAGAATATCCTGTCCCTCACTTTTCATCACCAGGATACCAGTGATCTCCCGCTGTACCAGTTCAGATTTATTCAACCCGCTGATATTTCCCACTACTGAAACATAATTGTCGGGCATGTATTTGATGGCAGGCCATTTTTGCGCAACCACATCTTCCCATTTGAACCTGCGCCAGCCATTGGACATCATGACCAGGTCAAGGTGTTGCTGAACGGAGTCAGCTTCGCTGGAAAAATAATATCCGGGATTATGGATGTAACCTTTCAGATCGCCGGTAAGCAGGATATGTGAATAGATGTCTTCATCCTGGGGTTGGGCAGGGTTCAGTCCGGCGTCGGTGATCGCGATGGAAAGGTTGCAGACGATGGTGTCCGGAACATCTACCTGGATCACATTTTTCGCGCGTTTGTCAAGTCCCTTCACCTGGGCATTAACGTCGGTAATAAAGTAGTAATCCTGGTGGTTCACGAAAACGATCCGCTCGGCCAGCGGCTTATTGTCATGGGTCAGGACAGTCAGCTGCACAATGCCCGATGCCAGATTGTCTGTGGGTATTGCGGCCCGTACGGATTCTGTTTTCGCCATATTGAGTTTCGCCTGGTAAACCATCTGTTGTTGTTCCTGGGCGACAATCTGGAGGGCCTGCAATTCCGCGGGGGCATCGGGGCGGCGTTTTACGGTGAACTGAATACCGGAAGCGGTGTTGGACACTTCAAGAACAATCCCCTGGGGCCTTGCAGCCGGGAGGGTTGTTTTTTGAGGCTTGCCGGCAGCGTCTTTCCAGAGGGCAGTATAGGTTTCACCTGGCTGTGGCGTCAGATCAAAATAGCCGAGTCCATCGTGAACGCTCTTGAATTTAGCAATCGATTCCCCCTTACTGCTCTGTACTTCACCGGAAAGCGCAAGTGGCAGTCCGCGGGTGTCTTCAAAACGGAAGGCAACGCGGGAAGGCAGGCCTTCGATCAGGTCACCGCCTTCGGGGAAAAAGGTCACGCGGCCGGGATTGGGCGCTACGGTTTTTTTGGCCGGAGGTGTTTTGCTGATGACCGGTATTGCCTTGCTATAGAGGAAATCGGGATCAAAATTCAGCATCCAGCTGGTATAGGCGCGAACATACACTACGGTATCTGCAAAGGAAGCGGGAATGTCTACCGAAGTGGCAGCACCAGCCATCACGACGGGTGTGATCTTGCGCTGCAGTACTTTGCCCTTTCCGTCTACCAATTCAGTATAAACGTTTTTGCTGATGTTGGACAGCATATTGGCTGCCGTCAGGTAGGCCTTGATCCAGATGGTCTCGCCCGGATTATAGGCATTCTTGTCGTAGTGCAGGTACAGTTTTTCCTGGGGATACTGTGTTTCCAGTTTGTTGAGCAGGGAATCGATGCCCTGAGCCTGGGTACTGGACCATACTGTTGCGAAGACTATTCCGGTGAGAAGGAGAATTTTACGCATACGCTGTTCGCCAATTGTGCTGTTCACGGGTTGAAGGAGCAATTTCCTTCATTTTTTTAATTCAGGAAGCCTTTTACCGGTTTTAACGAAACCGTTCAAAAAATTCCCATGTGCGCAGCAACTGGTCCAGGCGTTGCCGGTTGTTGCCACTGCGGGTGATCTCGTGGGTTGCGCCCGGATGCCGCACATATTCTACCGGGCGTTGCAGCACTTTAAGACTTTTATAGAGTTGTTCGCTTTGGATCACCCCTGTGCGGAGATCGTTCTCGCCATGAAAAATGATGTAAGGTGTAGTGATCTGATCCACATAGGAAATCGGGGACTCCTTATCCAGCAGGCTTTTGACAGCCGGTTGCCAGGGATAACCGCCGAAATACCAGGGAACGAGGCGCCAGGCATTGCCTTCCCCGAAGAAGGTTTGCAGGTCATACACCCCCCGCTGGCTGCAGGCGGCCCGGAAGCGATGGTCGTGCCCGAGGATATAGGCTCCGAGGTATCCGGCATAGGAGCCGCCACTCAGGAAGAGCCTGCTGGTGTCAGCCCAGCCTTCCGCAACGGTTTTATCAAGTGCCGTTAATACATCACTCATCGGTCCTGCTCCCCAGTCGCCGGAATTGGCACGCATGAAATCAACGCCATACCCACCGGATCCCCGGGGGTTGGCGTATACTACCCCATAGCCCTTTGCACACCAGTATTGAAATTCATGCCACATACTGTTCTCTCCGGGTCCCCACATAGCCGTAGGGCCACCGTGGATCTGCAGCAGTAAAGGGTAACGCCCATCCACAGGCGCTCCTTCGGCAGCTGCCAGCGGTTTCATCACCCAATATTCAATTGTCTGACCCCTGTTGTTCAGAAACTCATGTTTTTGCGGAATACTCAGGCGGCGCTGGGCCAGCCACCCGGAATTGAGGCGGGTGAGCATTTTCTCCTTTTGACCCTGCAGGTCACTGATATAAAGTTCTGAAGGATCTGCGATTTTGGTTTTGCTGTACAGCAGGTTACTGTTGCCAACTGCCAGCTGGTTAACCCCCTCATCAGCTGCACCGAACCGGGTGAGTTTGCGGGAACTGATATCGTATTGGAACAGGGTGATGCCACCGTTGCTTTGGAGCGTGCCGAACAGCTGGGTATCGCCGCGCCAGGACAGACTGCCTTTGGCGCGATCAACCGGAACCGGGATAAGATCAGCTTCCCGGCCATTGGCGGGGAGGATGGATAAAGCCGGGATGGAAAGGGTATCGGGATTGTTGTGCAGTACTGCGATCCATTTGCCGCTGCGGGATATCGTCGCCAACGAATACGAGTAGCCGATTTTCACGAGAAAGGGAGAAAGGCCTGTGCCATCTGTGCGGACACTATAGATGCCCATGGCCATTACCCTGTCCGGGTGCTTGTGCTGATCCGCCTTACCGGAAACAAGAAGCACCTGGTTATTGAGGAACTGCGGATTGGACCAGGAATTGAATCCTGAGGTGATTTGTTTTGGCTGGGGGTTACGGATGTCGGTGATGAATACCTGGTTTACATTCAGGTCACCTGAGGTGGTGGATTCTTCCTGGAAATCAAGCCGATTGATCACCTTGGCTTTTTTATCCTTTTCATTGAGCTGCAGCCAGGCGCGTACTTCCGCGAGGGAACCATCAGGATTAGGGATGACGGTGGAAGAAAGGAGATAGCTGCTGTCATTTCCCGGCTTTTCCATCGGCCATTCCGGTTGCCGGGTGCCTTTGTTGACGGCACTGTCGTTGGCAAAATCTTTCCAGGGAATCGAACTGACGAATGCCAGCTGGCGGCCATCGGGGCTCCAGACAGGATTATAGGCAGCATATTTGCCACGGGTCAGTTGTATCGCCTCACCACCTGAAAGGGGAAGCAGGAACAGTTGGGACTTGCCGTCTGCCTGGCGCACAAAGGCAATCTGGCGGCCGTCGGGGCTGAGGGCCGGCTGTGAAACTGATTCCCGGCCGGCGGTAAGTTGCCGGGCGGCTCCGCTACCTGAGACCGGGATGGTCCACAGCTGGGTTTGATACTGGTATTCCCATTTCTTTTCGGCGTCCGGTTCGATGGTCGTTACCGTATAGTAAGCCTGGGTGCCATCGGGGGAAATAATCACGCTGCCGGCCTGCTGGATGCGCAGCATATCGGACAACTGAACAGGGCTTTGCGCCATGGTAATATCCAGGCAGATCAATAAAACCACCGAAAGCAGGGTGGAGGACAAAATTCTCATGCGGAGGCCTTTGCCATCAATATCCTATATTTTTTCCAGAATCAGGCCCATCCCTGATAACGTACCTTGCAGGGCTAAACAAACACTATGGGTGCCCTGATACAGGAATTCAACGACTACCGCCAACGCATGAACGAAGTCATTCTTTCCAAGAACAACCTCGTGATGAAGCGGCTCTGGAATCTCGATACCAACACTTATGATGCCGGTGCATTATCCGTACAGACCAAAGAAATGCTGGGGCTCGTAGCCAGTATGGTACTCCGCTGCGATGACTGCATCAAGTATCATCTTGGTAAATGCCATGAGCAGGGCGTTACGACGGAACAGCTGTACGAAGTGTTTGCGGTTGCCAATATTGTTGGAGGCACTATTGTGATTCCCCATACGCGGAGAGCTGCGGAGTATTGGGAGGAGCTGATCGCGTCCCGCTAGTGCTAGCTATTTTCACGCAGGGCTCGGGGGAGCAGAGGCGCAGTGTATTTTAAATGGCAGGTGCTGGTGGATTTGACGGCGTTTATTAGCGAGTACCAAAGTTTACCGGCCTGCGGCCGGGAGATCGCGGTGATTGCATCCTAGTGGAGAAAGTTTTCAGGTTATGGGAGGCAGGAATACACGTGCCTGCGCGGGAATGATAACCAGGGAATAGCCGTCCAATAAACGTTTATTTTGGTGGAATGCAGTCTTGTGGCTCATTTCACTGAATTTTATAAATTGGTTGATTTCCAAAAAGCGGCACCCATCTTCGCTAAAGCTTCGATGGGCAAAGCCCTCCTTCGCTAAAGCTTCAGCCTAAAGCATTCGCAACTGCTGACAATGCCGGGGGCAAGAATCACTGATCAGCGCAATGCGCCCACAGCATCAATAATGCGCTGGTTGCTGTCTGCCGTTGGTGAAGCTGTTCCGGTGGCTGTATGTGGTTCCGCGGCGCCATCGCGGCCGGCAGATGCCAGCAGGGTGGAGGCCGCTTTTGCAGTAGAACCAGATGTACCCGCCAGCCGTTGCAGCTCCTTCCTGGTCCATTCGTTTACTGCCGCATTGGAAGGAATAAAGTTGCGAACGGTGTTGTCCACTTTCGGTTCAAAGGCAACAATGGCTTCGAGGTAACGCAGGTCGGGCTTGCCGGACCTGGCGGACAGATCGTAGCTGAGCCAGTTTTCCAGCCGCAGATCGATATCCTGGTCATAAGGTTTGCCAACGCCAAGATTTTCAGGCCAGATTTTCGCAGCCGAGATAAATCCCGCCGCCTTGCGATACTGTTTTTGCTGAATAGCGGAGATCGCCTGCATCAGTTTTGCCTCCCGGTACATTTCCCTTCCTTCCGTGGCGCCTTCAAAGGGAATGATGTTGAGTTTCGTAAGAACTGCATCACTGGCAGCATATTGCCTGTTCAGCAAGAGGGTTTTTGCGTAGAGCATACCCATGATATAATCAGCCGGATGGGATTTGGCGTAGGAGGCAGCGAGCGGCAGCGCTATTTGCGGCTGACCATTATCGTTATACCAGGCGATGAGTGCCTTGCGGTAGCGCCAGCTGCTGTCGAGTGAAAAAGCACGTTGAAGATCGGCAGGGATGCCTGGTGCGCCGGGCTGCACCTGCGCAGCAAGGGCAGCGCGGTAAGCATACAGGGGCGCAAAATCAGGCGTGTCACCTGTTGCCTGAAGTAGTGACAGTGCTTCCTGGCTGCGGTTGGCAGCCTGCAGCAGGAGTGCCTGGAGGTATTGCCATTTCCAGTGATCCTGCTGGTTACGGAGGCGCGTCAGCAGTGCATAGGTTTCGGGGCGGAAGGGAAAGCTGAATCGCAGGTCTGCTTTTGCAGGATCGGTTTTCTTATGGGTCAATGCATCCTGCCAGAGAATAACTTCACTATTTACCGGTGAAACAGACAATAATTTCAGTGCCGCTACAGTGTCCTGAAGTCCCGCGTACCAGATAGCCTTCTCGAGATAGGATTCTGCCGGCAGTTCGTTGCGGATGACGGTATTCAGTTTATCCCTGTTGGCAGCATTGGGTTGCTGCAGCCACGCTTCCATAGCCGTAAAATGATTCAGCGGATCAAGTAATCTGATCGTTTCAATTGCCTGGGCCGGAGTTCCAACGGAATGGTCTGCGGATGTTGCCACTGCTGCCGGAGCCCGGTGCTGCATGAACACCAGTAACTGAAGCGCTTCGATATTGCGGGGCTGCGCTTCCAGGGCCTTTGCAGCATAGACTATAGCCTTAACGGCCGCATGCTGTTTCCAGAAGAGCCTGCTGAGCTCAGTATAGGCGGCGCTGCGGTAAGCAGGGTCAAGGGTTGCCAGTGCAAAACCGTCTGCAGCATCAACCTGGTTTCCTGTTGCAGCATTGCTGAGGGCATAAAAGTAGTTGGCGGCGCCATCATGCGTATCGATGGCCAGGGCGCGGCGGGCAAAATGCAATGCCCTGTCATACCGCATGCTGCGATAGGCCAGTTCTGCGTATTTCACCAGCGCGGGCAAATAGTTGCTGTCGATCGCCAGGGCTGCTGCAAATGCCTTTTCTGCACGGTCGAACTGTTTCATCGCCATCGCTTCGGTACCGCTTACCAGTTGGCCGTAAGCAGTGTTCCAGTTGAAATCAGCCGGCGTGTGAACCGGGCGTGACAGGTTATCCGACTTCGGATCTTCGTCATAGGTGAAATTGCTGTTCAGCAGTTTCCAGGTAAGATTTCCTGCGTTGCCATTAATCGTCACGCTATCTGTAAAAACCTGGGAAGGCTGCAGGTGTATCGCTTTACGATAACGTGTACTGTTGCCCTCTGTCAATTCAATTGTATCACTGATCTCCTTTACAGCGTAGTAAGTAAACACGACCCGGCCATCCTTACGGTTCAGGTTAAGCGCTCCGGATGCATCAGCTTTCACCATGCCACCGGTTTGTGAAACGGGATACCATGTTTCCGACCAGCTGTCCGTCGCAAACGGTGCAAAACCAATATGTTTGAACGGTGTCAGACTGCTTTTTTCACTGTTCTGGTTGAACATGCGGCCGCTTTGCAGTTCCACATACTGTCCATCACGATCAGTGAGCATCTTTTCCCAGATCATACCCTGGCGGGAAAGCCCCCAGATCCAGATCTTCGTTCCTGCCTTGTCGTCGCGGCTTCCGAAGCGGACCATTCCTTCGCCCGTATCGTGCCAGTATGCCCCGGAAAATTCAGCGTACTTACCGAATACGTGGTAGGACTTATACCCGCCAAAATTGTTTTCTTTATACCAGGAGATCTTTTTACCGTTGTCCTTTACCGGCCATTCGGAACTCTCGCCATCGTGCCCGAGGAATTTTGTTCCGGGATAGATGAACTCGAGATCATTGCCGGCGGGAAGCCCGGCATTCATCCAGTGGTAGTAGGGTTGATCGAGGGCTGAAGCATTGTACCAGAAGGTGCGTGTCTGGAAAGCCGCCTGGTCTTTCGGCAGCCGGATCTCCATCCGCCAGTAACTCCGGCTCAGCAACTCCAGTACGCCGATATAACAGCTCACACTGCCGTCTGCCTGCTTTACGACGGTATAGTCAACAGGGGTAGCGCAGTTGGGTGTATGGCCGATGATGCCAAAGTTGGCTTCGAGTCCGCCGCTTGTCCACGGTCCGCGCATGGCAATGTCGCGGAACTTGATCACTTTGTTGTCATACAGGAAGGGCCGGTTGGTCTTCTTGTCAATAGCCGTCCAGATCTTTCCGCCGATCTGCGGCAGGATCAGGAGTCTGATATAATCATTCTCCAGTTCCACCACTTTCCATTTTTGCTGAACGGGTGTAGTGGTGAAGCCGTCGAAGCGGAAATACGGATAAACCGGTGTGAGCAGAGGTACAGGATTGGGATCTGAGAAAGGGTATGTGGTATACTCCTTTTCATATTCCCGGAATAACGCAGGTTGCTGCGCGTGGACCACTGCAGCTGTTAATATGGCTGCAGTGGTTACTATACCGATGATCCTTAACCGAATTTGCTGTAACATGTTTATCCGCTGTTGTACCGAATGAAATAAATTGTTTTAATTCTCACGCACCTCGATGAGCCAGCCCTTTGCGGGGGCTACGGGAATCGATTCTGTTTTCTGGAAGCTGCGTCCTTCCTGGAAATTTGGAATGGCCGGTGCCGTGATGGTCGCTTTGGCGGGATCAATGCCGAGTTTCTTCCAGTCGATATTCAGGCTGACGCTGGTGGCATCAGGCGCCCAGCTGGCAATGCTGATCAGGGCTGCACCTTTCTTGCGGTATACCGTGGCCAGCACCTGTGCGTTGCCGGTAGTAACGGGGCAATTCTCTGACCAGTAGCCGATCATTTCAGTACCCTTCATACCGAACTCGTCCCATACCTTCCAAAGGTGACGGGGGTCGGAATTGTCAGTCCACGGATAACGGTTGGTCATTCCATAGATCATACCGCGCCAGGGGTTGCCACCGCCTTCGAGCATTTCGCCCATCAGGCCGAACGGAATGCCGCTCACTTCTGTCAGGAAGAAATCGGGACTGTTCTTTTCGTAGTCGAAATACTCACCAAACCAGAGACGGTTGAGGTAAGGGAAATGTTCCATGTACAGGTTGCCGCTGTTATTGAAACCGTCGCTCTTATTGAACTGGTTGGCTGAGTGCAGGTCGATAATGCCGGGATGACCGTTAGCGGTGAGGGCACGTTTGATACGCTTCATCGTGATGCGGTCGAAAGCAACGTCATCGAGGTAGATGCCGTCGATGCCGACGTTTTGTACCAGCCAGTTCATGCCTTCCACGTAGTAATTGTGCCAGCGGCTCATGCCGCTGTTCACGATGGCAGCATCCTTGATCTCGGGAACGAACCAGGCGGCGATATAATCTTTGCCGATATGTTCCTGCAACCAGCTGAAGCCGCCGCCTTTACCGGGAGAATAGATCTCATGACCGAGGCTGCGGAGCGGAAAGGTTTCGTAGGCTTTGTTCGACAGTTCGCGCACGGTATTGTAGATCTTCACCTTGAGGTGTTTCTGATGTGCCGAATCGATAAAGGCTTTCATCGCCTTGTATTCGATGAATGGATAGTTGATCCAGGGATTGATGGCGTTGGCGTGGTGTATATTGACCACGGTGGCGCCGCTGGCAACGATCGTATCAATGGGCTTGTAACGGTGGAAGAAACGGTTCTCCCACTGGAAGTCTGTATTGATGGTGTGGAAGGGGGTGATGAGCAGGGTGAAATTGTAATAGAGCTTATCGCCTTTCTTCATGGTACGGCTGCCGCTGTAGTTGTTCACCAGGGCGTTGCCGTTGTTGTTGCTGATATTGATGCCGCCCTTGTTGCCATTGCCCCAGGAAGAGGGCAGGTGCAGGGGTTTCTGGAGGTAGAAGTTGGTGTTGAGCGGACGGGAATAGGTTTCGTCGCGCAAGGAGTACTGGAGACCTGCATTTACGCCACCGATCCATGCGCCATCCTGGTTTTTGGTGGCGACTTCCCATTTCCACTGGAAGTTTTCGGGGCGGGCTCCTCCTTTCTGACCGAGACCCATCATGTATTTGGATGCCTTTGTGGTGAACGGGATCTGAAGGTTGATATCATTCAGCGAAACATCATTCAGCGCAGTGATGGCAATCGTGTAGGTCATGAAGCCATCGAATTCAATGCTGCCGTTCAGGTCATATTGCAATGCGGCGTTTTTGGCTGTAACTGTCCATTCGATGGTGCCGGGTGATTGTTTGGTTATTTTGAATCCACCGGGTGGGAGCAATTGCTGGTCGCCGGAGGCATCGACGATGCGGAGGCTGATAGGGTCTGAAAGCAACTGGTTGGGTTGCTGGGTCATTCCTGTCATTTCAGGGGTGAAATAGGTCTGGATGCTTTTGGGGAGGCCGTCGGGTGCCAGTTCCAGGGAGCGGCCCAGCAGGGAGATCCTGTTACCCGATAATTCCAGCGGGGTGTACGGTGCTACCACTGTATTCTCCTGGTAGAGTGTTGAATTGAGCCAGTGCAGGCGGGTTTGTTTCCAGGGTTCACTGATGCCGGCATCGGACAGCGCTTTGTTGTCAACTGTAATGGAAACGGGTACGGTAGCGGGTTGTCCGCTGGTCGTCTGGATGGTGACGGTGCCCTTATAGGTTCCGGGCAAAGTGGCCTGGGGGATATGGAGCAGGCACCACAGGGCCTGAACCTGGCCTTTGGAAACAGGAACGGTTTTCGTGAGGGGGCTTGCCTTGTAGTCGGTTCCGTTAGTATTGATACAGGAAAGCTGTGCAGCTGGAATCGATTGTCCGGCGCCGTTAGACAGGGCTGAAAAGCTTACACTGTTTACCGTGATATCCTGTTGCGCGAAAAGTCCGATCTGAAAACTGTATTGTTCTCCTTTTGACGCCTTGCCTGAGAATTGCAGCTTTTGCTGTTTGGTCCACCGGTAAGGAAGTTTATCCGTCATACGGATCGGGTAGATGCGGTCTTCGGTGAACAGGAGAAAGTCTTTTCGGGGAGCTTTGGCAATGAGGCTGGCAGTTTCTTTGGCGGTGGCTGCAACCTCCATGGGATAAAAGGAGTTGAAGGCATCGATGGATTGAAATGCGGATACCGAGGCATTGGCTGTTTTTACAGCAGAAGTGCCTGATGCCCAGTCAGTTGATGCAGTATTTTCCGGCTTGAGGTATACGCCTTTCGGGTAGTTGGCGCGGCCTTCGTTCTTATAAGGAAGATAATAGAGGTAGTAGGTGCCGGTGCCGCTCACCGGTTCAAATACGATTTCTGCTTTTTCTGCGGAAATGCTGAGTGTTTGCAGGTTGAGGATCTTGTTACCTGTCTTGCCATCCTGGAGGATCAGCCTTTTGTTTTCAGGATTTTCATCTGCCCTTCTCCAGGGAATGGAAACCCGGGCGTATTTGCCGGATTGCTTTACCGTGATCACTGCGCGGTGGTTTCCAAGGGAGTCTTCGTTCCAGGCATTTTTGCCATCGTTATAGGGTATTTCCTGCGAGAGAACGCTGCCTGCTGTAACCAGCAGCGCGGCAAGCGATAACAATTTTTTCATGCCTAAAACTATGAAGTTAAAAAAACGGGATGCCCTGCAATCGTTTGATTGAATTCCCCGGCTTATCAAGCGGACAAATTCGGGCAAACGTTTGCGCCGTTATTTCAAACGTTTGCGCTGCCGCTCCAGAAGTCTACAGCTAAAGTGGACTGAGCGATAAGGCTTCGATCAGCGCTACTTTTCAGCTCGGTTAACAAATCATTAAGACTACTGGTATGAAAAAATTTTTCATGATGATGCTGCTCTTCGGCAGCCTGGCTGGTACTGTGGTACAGGGTCAGGATGGTTCCCGCGAAGTTAGTGGCAGGATCGTTGACGCCAAGGGTGTCGGCATTCCGAATGTAACGGTTAAGGTTAAGGGAACCAGCGGTGGGGTAACCACCGATCAGGACGGTAACTACAAAATCAAGGTGCCGTCGAAGAGTGCTGTGTTGCAGTTTTCTTCTGTTGGTTACGTGACGCAGGAGCAACTCACCTCGAACCAGTCTGCCATTTCCCTTACGCTTGAATCTTCTTCGAAGAAGCTCGACGAAGTGGTGGTAGTGGGTTATGGTACTTCAAAGAAAAAGGATCTTACCGGATCAGTAAGTTCGGTTAGCCGGGATGATCTGAACCTCGGTGGTGCTACCTCCAACATGGCCCAGGCGATCCAGGGTCGTGCAGCCGGCGTACAGGTAAGTCAGACCAATGCGGCACCCGGCGGTGAAACAACCATCCGGATCCGTGGTGGTAACTCTATCAAATCAACCAACGAACCCCTTTATGTGGTGGATGGGTTTATCTCTTCTACCGGTAAGGACATCAGCCCGGCCGATATTGAAGATATTCAGATCCTGAAGGATGCCTCTGCCACTGCAATTTATGGTTCGCGCGGTGCTAACGGCGTTGTATTGATTACTACCAGAAGAGGAAAAACCGGTAAACCTTCTATTGCTGTTGAGGGATACTATGGAGTTCAATCTGTGATCAAGGAACCTGAATTAATGAACGCTACGGATTACATGAACATCACCAATGCCAAGGCAGTGGAGAACGGTAACCCGCCCGAGTTCACCGATGCGGAACTGAACAGCGGAGTGAATACCAACTGGTTCAAGGAAGGTACCCGCAATGCTACCGTGCAGAACTATGATGTTAGTGTAGGGGGAGGTACGGAAGATTCTCATATCTCCCTTTCCGGAAACTACTTCCAGCAGGATGGTGCGTTGCTGAAAACAAACTACAAACGTTATTCCGGCCGTCTCAACATGGATAAGACCTTTGGTGGTAAATTCAAAGTTGGCGCGAACGTATATGCCGCACGTGCATTTTCTGAATACAAGACCTATGATGGAAACATTGTTCCGTCCAACGTATTATACGGACTGATGTTCACGTCCCCTTCCATTCCTGTTTACAATGCTAACGGTACCTATGCCACCCGTAAGGGCCGTGATAACCCCATGGCATGGTTGCTGGAGCCGACCAACGACCGCTACCAGAATAAATTCACCGGAAACGTGTTCGTTGATTATGAGATCATCAAAGGACTCACAGCACATGTCAGTGGCGGCACCGAGATATTCACCACCAAGGAAGGTTACTACCTGCCTACTACATTGATTTCCGGGGCAAAGGTAAAAGGCCAGGCCAGTGTAAAGGATGTTTCTTCGATCCGGAATCTTTTTGAAGGATACCTGACCTATCGCAAACAGTTTGGTGATCATTCCCTGAGTGTAATGGGTGGGGTATCACAGCAAAATGATGTGACTGATGAACACTATACCCAGGTTCAGAAATTCACTACCGATAAATACCTGTACTGGAACCTTGGAGCGGCGACAGAAAGATTGCAGTCCACCAGTTTACGGACTCCAGGAAAGCTGGCTTCCGTGTATGGTCGCCTGAATTATGGGTTTGCTGACAAATACCTGGCAACATTTACGTGGCGTGCTGACGGATCGTCACAGTTTGGTCCCAACAATCGCTGGGGTTATTTCCCCTCAGGTTCATTGGCATGGCGATTGTCTAAGGAAGACTTCATTGCGGATCTCAACATCTTTTCCGACCTGAAACTCCGCGCCGGCTATGGTGCTACGGGGAATGACAGGATTCCTCCGTATGGCTATATGGCAACATTTGGACCAACCGGTGTTTCGCTGGATGCAAGCAGCGCTTTATCTGGCGGTATCGTAGCAAAAACGCTTCCTAACCCGGATCTGAAATGGGAAAGCAATGCGCAACTGAACATCGGCCTCGACATGGGCTTTGTTCAGAACAGGATTCTTGCTACCGTCGATTTCTATCAGAAGAAAACCACGGACCTGATTGCGGACCTTCCGATTGGCCAATGGTGGGGATTTGCTACCCAATTGGCCAATGTGGGCTCCCTGCAGAACACTGGCATCGAATTCGCGATCAATACAGAGAATATTGTGAGGGGAGATTTCCGTTGGAGCACCAACTTTAATATTGCCTACAACAAACAAAAAGTAACGGATCTCGGGGATCGCAAATATATCCGTGCGCAAACAGCCAATCCTGACGGATCTGTGCCCGCCTCCGATTTCACGCAACTCGAAGTGGGTAAAGAACTGAGTATGTTGTATGGTTATGTGTATGAAGGTGTAATAAAAACCGGCGAGAAATATAGTCCCCAACCCAATTCAGTTGCCGGCGATCCAAAATTCAAGGATGTGGATGGTGATGGATCAATTACTGCGGGCGACCGTACATACCTGGGAAATGCCAACCCGCATTATGTATTTGGGTTGAACAACGAATTCACCTACAAAGGGATTGAATTTGCCATCTTCTTCCAGGGCGCGTTGGACTACAGCCTGTACAACATGAATGGCCTGTTGCTGGAAACTTACACGGGTGTTGAAGCCAAAAACCGCTGGACAGTAAACAACGAGAACACAAATGTTCCCCGCAATGGTTATTTCACTACCAAATATGGCAACTATATCCACAGCAAATTTGTGGAAGACGCTTCCTATCTGCGGTGCAAGATGGTGACGCTAGCCTACAACCTGCCTTTGGGATCTCTGAAGAACAAGATCCGGAACATCAAGGTGTACACCACGGTTCAGAACCTGTTCACTGTTACGGGCTACACCGGAACAGATCCTGAAGTAAACACGAATGGCGGTAACGCCAACCTCACAGCAGGTTTGGATTTCAATGCCTTCCCTGCTTACCGGACGGTTACTTTCGGAGCCAAACTGAACTTTTAACGGATTCAACTATCAGACATGAAAATCTTACGCATTATATTACCCGCTTTGGTCCTGAGCCTGAGTTCCTGTGACAAATGGGTAGAACCTAAAGTATATAGTTCCCTCACGGAGGAGAATGCCTTCGAAACGAGGGATGACGCCATCGCGGCAGTAAATGCCATTTATGCGAGGCTGAAACAACCCAGTGGCGTCAGTGATTCTTACATGTACTACGCCGGCTTCCAGATGACCGTTACCGATTTTACTACGGACATCGGGCATAGCAGTGCATCCGGGGATATTTCGCTGCTTTCAGACAGCAAATGGTCAACCAATAATAAGTATCTCAATTTTGCCTGGCAACACCAGTATAAGTTGATTTCAGATGCAAATATTGCATTGATGTACATGCCCAGAATCACAGTAATCACTGATGCCGAAAGAGCACAGTTTACATCTGAGATCAGGTTCCTCCGGGCTTTAAGTTATATTGATCTCACGGACGAGTTCGGACCGGTGATTCTCATGACAGAAGCACAAGCAGCCCAACCGGATTACAGCTCCAAGCCGGAACCGACTTCTGTGGAAGAGATCGATCAGTTCCTGATCAGTGAACTGGAGGCTTGTATAGCCAGCCTGCCCCTGAATTACGAGGGCAAGGAAATCTACCCAACAAATGATGTGGGCCGCGCAACCAAAGGTGCAGCCATGTCATTGCTGACAAAACTGTACATGCGCCGCCATGACTGGCAAAAGGTGGTTGACATGACCACCCAGATCATGAACCTGAATCAGTATGAGTTGTATCCCGATTACAACGGCTTGTTTGCCGAAAGCAATAAATGGTGCAAGGAGTTTATCTTCAGTTCACTGGCGGATGCCCTCAATGACGGTACCGAATTGATGAACCACTTTGGGCCAATGATGCACCAGGAAGTAACGGACCGCTGGCAGTACTACGCTGTATCCTGGTACTTCTTCAATAGTTATGCACTTTCTGATGAGCGCCGCGAGAATTTCTTCTATGACTATGAAGGTTCCGACGGCCTGCAATACCAGGCACCCATCGCCGGTCAGCCGAATCCTCCTGCAGGGGTGTATTACCTGCCTGACGTAGCGACAAGAAAATATGCTGACCCGGCCGGTTCCAAGACTTACTATGATGGTCACGGTATTCCCATCCTGCGTTATGCCGATATCCTGCTCTGCCGCGCCGAAGCGCTTAACGAGCTGAACGGTTCCAACCAGGAATCCATCGACCTGATCAACATGGTTAAAGGAAGGGCGAAGGCGCCATTGCTCACTGCGCCTGGCAACTATACCAAAGATTCCCTCCGGGATGAATTGTGTAAGGAAAGGGGATGGGAGTTGTTCTTCGAATGCAAGCGTCGCGTGGATCTGATCCGTATGGGTAAATACCAGCAAGTTACCAATGACTATTTGGAGTCTATTGGTAAGGATCCGGTGATCGATATAAACAAACACAGATATTTCCCGTACCCGCAATCGCAGGTTGACCTCAACCCCAACCTGGATAATACGGGTCGCTTATGATGGTCTCATTTCAGCAATCAGCAAGGGGCGCTCTGACAATTTTGTCAGCGGCGCTTTTTGCGTTTTGCAGTGTTTTGGTTTCCTGCTCCCAGAATTGTGGAAAAGTGCGCGATATCAGCTTGAGCGCGCCGGGGAAAAACTCCCTGAAGGTTAAAGTGGCCATCCATTCTGATGATACGCTGGCACTGGCGGTACGGTACTGGCCGAAAGGCAGTAGGGATTCAGTAACGGAGACAGCGTTCAGTGCAACCAGTGAGTCGCCTTCACAGGTTTTGACGAACCTGCAACCCGGCCGCACCTATGCCTACCAGTTAGTAACGCGCAGGGGTACCTGCACATCGGCGGGGAAAGAATATGAATTCAAAAGCCAGCAACTTCCCCTGTGGGCGCAGGACCAGTTCCGCCTGGTTTGTCCCGATCCGGGTATTTTGCCGGCGGCTTTCCGGGATGGCTATTTCCTTGTTTACCGCCGCGATCTGCCGGGATTGATCTACCTGCTGGATGCGAAAGGCAATATCCGCTGGTACCACCAGGTGAACGGCACCGGCGTGAAGATGGCTACGTTCACGCCGCAGCAAACAATCCTGGCTTTACTGGGAGATGAAACTTACCAGACCAGCTACGGCAATGAACTGCTGGAAATTAATTTGTCCGGCGATACGTTGCTCCACCTTAAAAAGGGCCGCGATTTTCAACAGACACTGCACCACGAAGTACTACCGTATAAAGATCGGCTCATCACTATCAGCTCTGAAGAAAAGGTGATGAACCTGAGTAAAAGGGGCGGCGGAAAGGCAGACACGGTGAAAACCGACGGTATCCTGGTGATGGATCGCAGTGGCAAGACGCTCTGGCACTGGACCATCTTTGACGTGCTGGATCCCCTTCAGGATCCTGCTATTGCCAAAGAGAAGTCCGACTGGATGCATGCCAACAGCCTCCAGGTGGACAAGGATGGCAATTACCTGCTTTCGTTTTACAACAACGGGCAAATCTGGAAGATCGATGCCCAAAGCGGTAAAGTGATCTGGAAATTCGGAAAGGGCGGTGATTACACGCTGGCAGGGGGCGATTGGTTCGACAACAGCCATGCAGCGCATATCAATGCCCAGGGTAACCTGATGCTATTCGATAACGGCACCAAAAGGTTGCAGAGCCATGTATTGTCGTACCGTCTCGATGAGGCCACCAAAGTTGCCACCCTTGCTTTTGATGTGCCCCTGCCGAAAGATGTTTACAGTGAGCGCATGGGAAGCGCCTACCTGATCAATGATACGACTGTACTGAGTACCTGTACCAAACGAAATACCGTGGTGCTGACCAATCTCCAGGGAAGATTTCTCTGGGCGTTACGCAGCAATGCTTCACCTTATCGTGTGGAATTCATACCGAAAGAAAAACTATTTCCATTTTTAACGCATTAAGGAAACAACATGAAAAAAATGCAGTGGCTGGCAATTGTAGCATGCCTCCCGATGGTAATGTGGGTCTGGATCGCCTGTACATCCGTAGCCGGTGAAAAGCAACCGGAAGCGAAAGCGGTGGACAGTGCGGTGGCGAAACCGGAGCTGATCGTGATTGACAGTGCGGATATGCCGGATGGCAAGTTTGGTGATCTCGTGAAATATGGCCGCGAGCTCATGATGCGCACGGCGTACTATATCGGTCCTGAGGGAAAGAACGGCAAATACCTGGGCAATAAAATGAATTGCACCAATTGTCACCAGGATGCAGGAACCAAACCCTTCAGCTTTAACCTGATGGCTTCCCATGCCAACTATCCGCAATACCGTGCCCGGGAAGGCAAGGTGCTGACGCTTGCAGAACGTGTGAACAATTGCGTGATGCGGCCGCACAATGGTAAACCGCTTCCGCTGGACAGCCGAGAAATGGTCGCATTCCTGTCGTACCTGAAATGGATCAACAGCTATATTCCGAAAGACCAGCATTACCTGGGCGCTAAAAATTTGTCTGTCGATCTTCCCGCCCGTGCAGCGGACACTGCCAAAGGCGCTGTGCTGTATGCGGCAAACTGCGCGCGTTGTCATGGTGCCAATGGTGAAGGCCAGATGCGGTTTGATAAGGCCACCTATGACTATCCGCCTTTGTGGGGACAATATGGGTATCAGCCGGGTTCAAGCATGCACCGGGTGCTGATGCAGGCAAAATGGCTGAAAGCCAATATGCCTTATGATAAGGCTACACACGACAAGCCCTTCCTCACCGATGAGGAAGCGATCGATATTGCGGCGTTTGTGAATGATGACACCCGCCATAAGCGGCCGGGCGTGACAGATTTTGACTACCCGAATAAGGAAGAGAAGGCGATCGACTATGATCATCCCCCATTTGCTGATACCTTCCCTGCGGCACAACACAAATACGGACCGTTCAAGCCCATTATCGACGACTGGAAGGCAAAGGGACTGAAAGCGAGTTACTGATCTTATTTACCCTTGTGAAAAATCATTTCTCCCTGGATCAGGATGTTCCGGGGAGAAATTTCTGTTTCGCTGTTGATCTGCTCCAACAGGAGCTCGGCAGCCTTTTCCCCCTGCTTTTTGGGGTATTGTTCCAGTGAGGCCATGGGCGGATTCTCCAGGTATTGGGTAATGGGCAGGTTGGCATAACTCACAAAAACAATGTCTTTGTTGTTCTTCAGTTTTTTGGAGCGGGCATACTGAATGGCATCGAGCACTACATAGTCATTCATGGCCAGGATGGCCGTCGGTGGTTGCTTGAGGCTGAGCAAAGACTCCATGGCCTCTGCGGTGCCTTCCTTGGTAAGATCACAATAGGCTACCAGGCTCATGTCTATTTTCAACCTTTTCTTCTGCAGCACCTCCATGTAGGTGTCCGTTCTTTCCTTGGATGATTTCATTTCCTTGGGACCATTGATGATGCCGATCCGGCGGTGCCCTTTTTCCATCAGGTAGGAAATAGCCTGGTGGGTGCCGTGGGGCATATCAAATGCCACTTTGTTAAAGGCATTGGAAGAAGGAACACGGTCAAAAAACACTACGGGAATCTGGTATTTCTCCAGTGCGGTGAAATGGTCCAGGTTCTTGGTGTGCTTGGAGAGCGAGACAATAATGCCATCTACGCGCTGGTTCTTGAAGGCCGTAACAATGGCCTTTTCTCTTTCCACATCATCGTTGGACTGACCAATCAGCACATTGTATTTATGCTCATTGGCGATAGCCTCAATGCCGCTGATGGCGCCTGCGAAGAAATCTTCTATAAGGTAGGGCAGGATTACGCCTATGGTGAAGGTTTTACGTTGTTTGAAAAAAATCGCGGTCTGGTTGGGTTCATACCCCATTTCCTTGGCCAGTTGCTGTACACGCATTTTGGTGCGCAGTCCGATGCTGGGATGGTCGTGCAGCGCACGGGATACTGTAGATACAGAGATATTGAGCTGCTTGGCAATCTCTTTAATGGTGGGGAGTTTCTTAGTAGTCATACCCATGGGGTCTGGGATAAAATTAAGACTATTTGCCCAATCGTTTGTGAGGCGAATGGTCAAGTGATACCCTGACAAGGATTGTTTTGGCAAAGTTTGCACATATGATAAAAACCTGCTCCATGTTGACTGACAGGTACAGTCGAAGCTGCCCCGGAACATCCTGACTGTTGCCAGATCTTCACCAACCCGTGAATTGTAATGGTAACGTTAATGTCTAACCGTAAAATCGTAAGCTTTTTAGTGAGAACATTGAGTTGCCATTTCCACCTTTTCTCCTCAAGTTTTAAAAAGTTGTTAAAAATAGCGCAATCGTATGCATTGTAATATCAATCGATTGCGTGGTAGAAATGAAGTGTCGCACCGCCATCCCTGATATTTTTTTATCTAAAAATTGTAGAATTTGAACATCGGGAATTTATCTAACCAAACCTACAACTGAAATGCTTATGCGTAGATCAGCATGCTATTCCCTTGTCTTCACCTTAGCATGTATGTTCCTCGGCGTATCGCAACTGAAAGCCCAGTCACGGGTAATCAGCGGCGTAGTCCTGGAACAGAAGAACGGGAATCCCCTGGAAGGGGCAACAATCATCGAAAAAGGCAGCAATAATTCAACTCTGGCCGATGCTGCGGGCCGATTCAAAATCACTGTTCCTGCGACTGCAACCCAACTGGTAATCAGTTTTGTGGATTACGATGCAGCCACCATTAACATCGCGAATGGTGTGAACAACATCACGGTAAGACTGCAGGACAAAAAGAACAAAAACCTTGGGGACGTGGTAGTCGTTGGCTACCAGAAACAATCTCTTCGTAAGACGACAAGTGCGGTACAAGTGGTAAGCGGAAAGTCCATTGAAAACCTGCCTGCACCCAGCTTTGAATCATTGTTGCAGGGAAAGGTGTCTGGTGTGAACATCCAGAATTTTTCCGGAGAGCCGGGAATCCGTAACACTTTCACGGTACGTGGAAACTCCACCATTGTTACAGATCTTAACAACGGGCTGGATGATGCCCGTACACTGAGTACGCCATTGTACATCATCGATGGCGTGCCGATGTCTGTGACCGATCTGGAGAACGCATCCAGCACAGGAACAAATTATCTCGCAGGTATCAATGTGAATGACATTGAAAGTATCGTTGTGCAGAAGGATGCAGCTGCAACAGCAGTGTGGGGTTCACGGGGTGCCAATGGCGTGATTGTGATTAAAACCAAGCGGGGTCGGATTGGCAAGCCACAAATGCGTGCGGGTGTTTACTACGGTGTTGTGGAGAAGCCAAAGCTTCTGCGTACGGTTGCCGGTGCAGAAGAACGCCGTCAGAAGCTGGACCTGATGTATCTCTACAGTAGTTATCAGCAGCTGAGCAATATGCCTCAGGTACTTTCTGACAGTTTGAATCCTGCGTTTAACAATGCAACTGATTTCCAGGATCTTTTTTACCAGTCCGGTAATGTGACCAACGGAGACCTGAGTGTTTCCGGCGGTACTGATCAGCTGAGCTACCGTGTCGGCATGAACTATTATGATGAGAATGGCATTATCAAACAAACAGGGTTTACCCGTTATTCATTGAGGGGAAATTTTGATTTCCGGATCACACCAAAGGTCAACATGAACCTGAATGTGGCAGCTTCCAGAATGGATCGGAAGGTAGGACTAGGCCGTGGCCGCAACGAGGTGGTCCCTATAGACGGCACTACTATGCCGGCATCATTCTACAAGCCTTCTGATGCCGATATGCAACTGTATATGGGTTCATATGATGACCAGAAAGACAAAAACCAGACAAGCCTGTTTACTGCATACATGAACCTGAACTATGATGTTGTGAAAGGAATTCAGTATTCCCTTCAGGGTTCAATCAGTTCTTCTTCAGATAACCGCGACCGCTTTCAGCCGGGAGAGATTACTTCGGACGGTCGTTCATTCGCCGCATCTTACAAAAACAAGTATCAGCAGTACTATATTGCCAACATCCTGACAGGAAATAAGACGCTTGGAAAGAATCACAATTTTGGTGTGGTGTTCACCCAGAGTTTTCAGCTGGATGATAAATCCGGCAGCAGCATTGAGGGGTACAATGTACCGGATGAGAATATACATGTTGTTTCCGGCATTCCTCAGAAAGATATCAGCGCCTATTCTTCAGCGCAACGTGCCGGCTTGCTGTCTTTTATGGGTCAATTGTCCTATGATTTTGCCGGAAAATATTTGTTGAATGCGACGTGGCGTGCGGATGCCTCTTCGCGTTTCGGTCAGGATTCCAAGTGGGGGTATTTTCCTAGTGTCTCACTTGGGTATATCTTATCAGAGGAAAAATTTATGTCCAATATTCCCTGGATCAGCTTCCTGAAATTGCGGGGCAGCTATGGATTATCTGGTACCATGCCGGACGACTTCTATGCGCCATACAATACCTGGAATGTTACACAGGGAACCTATAATGGTACTGTGATGGCAACACCTTCTTTTGAAAAACCCATTACACTGCCAAACCTGACCTGGAATAAATCGAACCAGGCCAATATCGGCATGGATCTTTACCTGTTTGACAACAGGGTGAATATTACCGTTGATGCTTATCGCCGGAATTCACTGAACCCCATCCTGAATCTGCCATTCCCCTTCTTTACCGGATACACTTCCATGAGTTATAATGCGCCCATGAAGATCCTGAATGAAGGAGTAGACCTGATGATTCAGACCAGGAATTTGCCAAAGACCAGTGCGCTGCAATGGACCACCAACATCAACGCATCCTTTAACAAGAACAGGATAGCGGCACTACCGAATGGTAATCGAACATTCTATACCAGCTCCTACAATTACAACCAGGAGCTGATCTTCCAGGTAGGTGCACCGATTTATGGCTGGGCCCAGATGCTGTACACCGGCGTTTACAACGAGCAGTCGCAAATTCCTGTTAATCCATTGACAGGCTCACCACTGACTTATTTCAAAGGATATTATCCGGTAAAGCCAGGTTTTCCGATGTGGGTGGATGTGAACCACGACTGGGACGTTTGGAGTGATGAGGACAAAGGAGAGGCAAAAGGCGACCTTGTAGCTACCGGGGACCCTAACCCGAAGGTAACTGGTGGTCTGTACAATGAGTTCACCTGGAAGAATTTCTCCATGGGCGTTTTGTGCACCTACACTATCGGTCGCGATATCATCAACAATTTTGAGTCTGCACAATACGCCAACGTCTGGAATTTTGGAAACATCAACAACTATGCAGCCCAACGTCTTCCTGATCTGTCCAATGTGAATTACTGGGTTCCGGCAAACGGAGATAAGGGGCAAAGTACGAATGCCACATGGCCCAGTCTGAGCCCGTATGGCCCGAACTATTACCAGTTTCTTCCCTTTTCCACGATCTGGAATGAAGACGGCAGTTATTTCAAGATCAGGAATATTACGCTGGGTTACAATTTCGACCGCAATAAACTGCAACGCTTGAAAATCCAGGGCCTGCGGATCTACAGTATTATTGATAACATCTACACTTTCCAGAATGCTTCTGTTCCGGACGCCGAGCTGGTGAGTCCGCAGGGAGAATATCGCGGCAGCGCCTATCCATTGCCCCGGAAATATACCCTTGGACTCGAAGTGACACTCTAAATTTCAATACATGAAGCTATTAACTATTAATACGATAGTGCTGGCAGTCGCGGCAATGCTTTGTTTGCCATCCTGCAGCAAATACATCAACCTCAAACCGGAAGACGCTACGTATGACAATGTTTTCTGGAAGAGCGGACCCAATGTACAAAAAGCACTGGCTGGTGCATATGGCGGATTGCGCAGTGCCTTCCGCCAGGATCAGAGTTATTTTATTTTCGGCGACCTTCCGGCGGATGAAATGTGGCTGGATGGTAATGTCTGGTGGAATTATACCGACATCCTGAAAGACAAGAACTTTCATTTCAGCTATGCACCATACCTGGAAGCATCCGTTTGGAACTGGACAAGGTTTTATACCGTGATCAACCAGTGTCACCTGATTATCGAGAATACACCGAATATTGACGCCACCACTTTTGATGGCGGAGAAGCAGAGAAGAACCAGGCACTGGGTGAGGCGTATTTCCTGCGGGCATATACCTATTTCTACATCACACGGGTATGGGGCGATCCGGTGGTAACGACCGAGTCTCTGAAAGACCCTTTGACAGTTCAACCAGTTCCCCGCACGCCCGAGGATGAAGCACTGAGTTTTTGCATCGAAGACCTGAAAAAGGCAGTAGAACTGCTACCGTCCATCCAGGATTCCTACAAGGATAAAACAGCTGCGAGTAAGGGTGCTGCCCAGACATTGCTGGCGCAGGTCTATGCCTGGAAACATGATTATGCCAATGCCTCAGTTTATTGCGATGCTGTAATCAACTCGGGTGATTACGCACTGGAATCAGGAGAAAATTTTTCTCAGATCTTCCAGGGTAATTCAACAGAAAGTATCCTGGAGTCGTTTATGAAACATGATGATGCAAATAAGGAAGGCTCAGCTGACTTTTTCGGGATTTTCCTGCATGATCCGTTGATTAAGGACAAGGAAGCCTATGTCTCCTGGGGTCCAAATTATGACCTTACAGAATGGTTGTATGACAAGGAGAAAGACAAGCGATTCAGCCAAACATTTGGCGACTATGATGGCGATGGCTACCTGAAAAAATATGCCAATGTTGACTATTACGATCCTTCCCAGGAAACAGTTTATGTGGTGGATAACAACCTAGTAATGATGCGCTACGCTGATGTGTTGTTGTTGAAATCAGAAGCTGCATACAAGACTGGAGATGAAGGACTAAGCCTGCAATTGCTGAACCAGATAAAAGAAAGGGCAGGACTGGATGCAGTAAATATTTCCGGAGAAGAATTGTGGGACGAGATCATGAACGAACGTTATCGCGAATTCTACGGAGAAGGCATTATTGCATATGACCTCATTCGTATGGATCAGTTGAAGGTTTGGTTTACAGATCAGTATTCCGAAGAGCGCCTGCAAAAGAAAGGATACTACTGGCCACTGGATATGCGCACCTTGCTGCCACAGGATCCATTGCTTACCCAGAATGAATGGTGGAAAAATCACTAATCTCAAATGAATTGTATGAAGAAGTTATCGTTTTATTTGACCGCAGTCCTGGCAGTAGCTTTGATGTTTTCTGCCTGCAAACGCGATGAATATTTTATCGGGGGAACATTACACCAGGCGAAGGTAGATATGACTACCTATGATTTCCTGCAAAGCAATTCCCAAAAGCTGTTTGATACCCTGTTGCTGCTTGTAGATAAAGCTGGAATCAAGGACAAGATCAACGAACCGGGAATTACTTTTTTTGCGCCTACTGACTATTCCATCAACAAATACCTGGCGTTTCGGGAAAGTGAAGAGCAGAATATCGATGAAGGACGGAGATGGACAATCGACAGCATGATTAAGTATGAGCTGCCCATGTTTGCAGATTCAATTGACCTTTACCGGATTCCCAACCTGACACCCTATGATCAGCTGAAAGAAGAAGGGGAAATCTATCCGACACTGTTTCCCGGTGGCACGACGCTGATTTCCTTTGAGGAAACAAGGGATCCGGATCTCGGTTACAACAGCTCAGTCTCTACGATTCCCAGAATAGTCTATTACACGCTGCAGCCTGATGGTGACAAGGTGAGAGTGCAAACCTCCGGTATCCAATCCAATACCGGGATGATCCAGGTTCTCAATAATCAGCACACCCTATTCTTCAGAAATTAAACAGAAAGTAATGTCTCAAAAGTTATTACGCTATACCGTGCTGGCAGGAGTCCTGTTGGGCACAATAACCGGGTGTAAAAAACTGCCGGATGGATTTTTAAGTCCCGGTATCCGTTATGAAGAAGATCCTATTCTCATCCAGAAAGGACGTACGAAAGTGAGTTCGGCACTGAACCTTGATGGTTCTTCCAAGCCAACAACTGTAAGGATGGTGCATATCTACGACGATGCCGGAAAGCTGGTTGACGATATCTTCAGCCAGGAGACAACCATCAAGGGCTGGACGGCTTTATATGATCCGAAAACAGATACGACACTGGAGCTGATCGCCGCGAAGCAGACTGATATGGTAGTAACACCAATTATGATCAACCCCTCCAGTGGACAGGTGGAGGCAAATTTCACCACACTGAATGTGCCTCCGGGTAAATATCATTTTGACCTGGAAATCAGCAATGGCGCAGGCCAACAGCTGTATCCCAAACTCGGACATATTCAACTGAATGACGGCAAGCCTTACGACGCGCATCCTGAAATTGGCACTCCCTACACCCGGATGGTAAAAGTAGGTGATGAATCCAAAGCGACCAACCTGTTTACCCCGATTGTGGAGATCAATCGTGTTGGGGAGTCGCCGAACGTAGTGGTTGTTAAAATGATGGACAAGAACGGCGTACCGTTTAACCCCAGGGCTGGTGAGATCAATCGTCGTCCGAATGGCGCTACCTACCTTCAGACACTCCAGGACTATGCCCTGAAGACGGAACTATTTGATGACAGGATGGAATTTACCTATGGTGTCATTCCGTTTCCGCTGACATCCCTTGGTAATGGATTTAATATTTATTACCGCATACCCGGGCAGTTCGTAAAGCACGACAATGCCGCAACTTACCCGGAAGGCGAATATTCAGCCAACCCAAGGTTTGTTTTCCGGGCCTTTGTTCCCGGCAAATATGAAATTCTGTTTAAAATGCCGGATATCACCCACCGGTGATGCCTGGACATGTAGAGAAATTATGACAACCGGCCACCTGAAAAGGTGGCCTTTTTTTGCCGGTGATTCGCCTTTGTTTTTCTCTCAAAGCATTGGATTTCATCGCCGAAGATATTTGGAGGTTCGTTGGCTTAGTCATTGATAACCTTTGCATACCTTTGCCAATAGATTTGTTCAGTATGAGTTCTGTAGATAAGGTTTTGCCGGTATTGACAGCCAAGGATTTTGCCACGGACCAGGAAGTACGCTGGTGCCCGGGATGCGGGGACTATTCCATTCTCGCCCAGGTGCAGAAGATCATGCCCGGTCTCGGGATTCCCCGGGAGAATATTGTGATCATTTCGGGTATTGGCTGCAGCAGCCGTTTCCCTTACTATATGAATACCTATGGGATGCACTCCATTCATGGCCGTGCTACGGCGATTGCCAGCGGCCTGAAAGCAACCCGCCCGGAACTCAGCGTCTGGATCGTTACGGGAGATGGTGACGGCCTGAGCATCGGGGGTAACCATACCATTCACCTCCTCCGCAGGAACTTCGACGTAAACCTGCTGCTTTTCAACAACCAGATTTACGGTCTGACCAAGGGCCAGTACAGCCCGACCTCAGAAGAACAGAAGGTTACCAAGAGCACACCTTTTGGCTCCATTGACCACCCGTTCAATCCCCTGGCTCTCGCCATGGGCGCCGACGCGAGCTTTATTGCCAGGACGATGGACCGCGATCCCAAACATCTCCAGGAAATGCTGATCCGCAGCCACCAGCATAAGGGAGCATCATTTCTTGAGATTTACCAGAACTGCAACATCTTTAATGACGGGGCGTTTGAAATCTTTACAGAAAAATCAACCAAACCGGAAGAGGTCCTGTTCCTGGAGCAAGGCAAACCCCTGTTGTTTGGAGCCGCGAAAGATAAAGGCATCCGCATCGATGGTATGCGCCCGGTACTCACCGATCTGAAAGACGGGTTCTCAGCAGATGATTGCTGGATTCACGACGAAAAAGACTTTTACAAAGCACAGATCCTGGTGCGGCTGTTCGACGACCCCCGCCAGGAAAATCATATGCCTCGCCCGTTTGGTGTTTTCTTTGCGCATGAGCGAGCCTGTTATGAAGATGTAATGGCACTTCAGATTGAAGAAGCCCAGGCGCTTCGCGGAAAAGGCAACCTCGATAAACTGCTGCGCGGTAACGAGGTATGGGAGATTCAGTAATAATCTACGTAATTACGGTAAATAATTAAGGGCCTTTAAAAAAGAGTGCCAGCGATTGACATCGCCGGCCTGTGCTTACCTCTGAAACCACAAAAAGAAAGAGGTGTGTATTTGGGTTTTCAATAATCTTGCGTACGATCGAATTGTCCCTAAGGGATACAGTTCTGTAAAATATTCAAAGGGGATGTTGTGATCAGGATGGCTTTACCAAGGATAGCTGAACCGATTGGGGAAGTGGTTCGATGGCCCTAAAATTAGGGTCTGTTTAATTACAATGCAACATTTCTGAAAAATAATTATAATCTTTTTTTCAACAGAGATATTTGGTTATAATATCTTCTTTTTGTAGTTATACCACCACTCCGGCGCCGTCTTTTTCATCAGCGTGTCGATATTACGCATTCCAAACAGATTCCATGCGCCTTTCAGTTTTCCGCCCACAGTATTTTGCAATGCCCGGAGGCTCATGGCAAATCCGCTGTCGATATACTCCATGTGATGCCAGTACCCTGCAGGCATGAATAAGGTATCACCATGCTCCAGGATAAAATCATATCCCTTTGCGTGCTGTAACGCAGGAAATTTATCCAGGTCGATTTTGCTGTTCAGCGGATCGTAATACTTTTCAAAGTTTGCAAAACTTAACACCTCCCAGGGTTTGCGGTAAAGGTTGGTTTGCTCTTCATATGGAAACAGCAATACACGCTTCCTGCCGATAAATTGCGTATGCAGGATGTGCGAGAGGTCGATATCAAAATGCATGTGGGTTACCGATCCCTGTCCGCCGACGAACAGCATCGGGAATCTTTTAACAAAGCCCTTCATCAGTTGATCCGGCCAGTCGAAATCATGGGTTAATGAGGGGGCGTGCGTGAACAGGTTGAAGAGAAAGATCCGTAATTCTACCGGTCCCCGCCTGACCATGTCAAGGTAATCACCGAACAACATGTAATCGTCTGCTTTGTTGATCGGCGTATAAGCATCGCTCTTGATATTGTTGTAAACACCCACTTCCACATTACCGAGAGCCTGTTTGAAATAATCCCAGTTCCACCTGGTATAGGCAGGCCAGTCTTTTGCAAGACCCCTGATGATCAGGGGCCGCATGGGTTCGTAATAATGCTTTTTAAAGTCCGCAGCTGTTATTGATTCTACAGTGTCTACCGTATTCAGGTGCATGACATGTAATTTACCTCCAAAATTAAACATGAATTTAGTGTTAATTCAGTTTTCCCGACTGTTAAAACAGACTTACGGATAATACGTATCTTCAAGACATGCTGATACATGTGCATCCGGATAATCCTCAGCCGCGGGCCATTCGAACCATTGTGGAAACGCTGGCTTCGGGAGGAATAATCATCTATCCCACTGATACGATTTACGGCATCGGGTGCGACATTTTTCAACCGAAGGCAATAGAAAGGATCTGCCGCATCAAAAAGGTAGATCCGCAAAAGGCCCAGTTATCGTTTGTCTGTTATGATCTGAGTGATATGAGCCGCTATACGAAGAGTATCTCCACGCCTTTATACCGCATGCTGAAAAGCCACCTGCCGGGCCCATATACTTTCATTCTGCCGGCGAGCAGGGAAGTTCCGCGCCTGCTCAAGAGTAAAAAAGACACCATCGGTCTCCGGGTTCCGGATAACAACATTGCGCGTACGATCGTGAAAGAGCTGGGCCGGCCCATCCTGAGTGCTTCCTTGCCGGGTGAGATGATCGAAGAATATACCGACCCCGAACTGATGGAAGAGAATTTTGAAAAGCTGGTGGATATTGTAGTGGATGGCGGTATCGGCGGATGGACACCATCAACGATCCTGGATTGTACCCAGGAGCCGCCGCAATTGATCAGGCAGGGAGCCGGCGTCTGGGAGGAAACTGTTTAATATGTTATTTGAGCAATACTTTCCGTTCAGTCTCCGGCTGGAGTCATCCCGCGTGATCATGCGACCCCTGGCTGCAGAAGACCTGGAAGCATTCTGGGCAATCAGCCAGGACGAAGATATTTTCACCTGGTTTACCAAACTCCTCAATGAGCGGGATCAGCTGGTCGCCTGGATCGGTGATGCACTCGAACAGCGCCGCACCCATATTCGGTTTCCCTTTACCGTTATCGACAAACCGACAGGAAGAGTAGCCGGCAGCACCAGCCTGGGTAGCATCTCGTTTCCGGACCAGCGTATAGAGATCGGGTGGACATGGTACGGCAATGATTTTCGTGGTACCGGAGTCAACACCCATTGCAAGTTTCTTTTGCTGGAGTATGCATTTGAAACAATGGATTTCAAGCGCGTAGAACTGAAAACAGATGCCTTGAATGCACGGTCACGTGCTGCGATCAGGAAACTGGGCATGACGGAAGAAGGCATTTTACGCAGTCACACCGCAATGCCACGCGGGCGCCGCCGGGACTCTGCCTATTATGGGATGCTGCAATCAGAATGGCCGGAGGCGAAAGCGAAACTCCTCGAAAAGTTATAAGGCAGTGAAATGATCAATCCTCAAACATTACCGGTTGTTGCAGGGGATTGATCTGAAAAGACCGGCGGTGGTATTCGCAAAGACCGAATCGTTCGATCGCTTCGCGGTGCACAGCTGTTCCATAGCCTTTGTTGTCTTTCCACTGGTAATGGGGGAAATCGTCATGAAGACGGGTCATGTAGTCGTCACGGTAGGTTTTGGCCAGGATGCTGGCCGCCGCAATCGACGCGTAAATGCCGTCGCCTTTGACCACACACTGATGCGGAATATTCTTGTACGGCCGGAAGCGGTTGCCGTCAATCAGTAAAAGTCCCGGTTGTAGCTTCAGCTGGTCAACTGCCAGGTGCATCGCGAGGAAGGAAGCCTGCAAAATATTGATGCGGTCAATTTCCACCGAAGAGACCGAGGCCACCGCCCAGGCTAGTGCATGTTTTTCAATAAACGGTCTCAATTCGTAACGCCGGGTCTCTTTCAGTTGCTTGGAATCGTTCAGGTCGGGATGTTCGAAGTCTGCAGGCAGGATGACAGCGGCAGCGAAGACAGGACCAGCATAACAGCCTCGTCCCGCTTCATCGCAACCTGCCTCTGCAAGCTTTTGCTGGTAATGGTTAAGTAGGGCCACCGGGCCAAAAATAAATGAATCTTTACAGTAATTTTAAGGATGCTTTCCACAATCACTGCACCCTGGCCCTGGTATGTGTCCGGCCCACTGATCGGACTTACCGTTCCCCTGTTACTGCTCCTCGGCAACAAAACCTTCGGGGTATCATCTTCCCTGCGCCATATCTGTGCTGCCTGTTTTCCTTCGGATATTCCTTTTTTTCAATACGACTGGCGGAAGGAAACCTGGAACCTGTTTTTTGTGGCAGGAATTCTCGGAGGTGGTTTTCTCGCGGCTCATTTTCTCATTGATCCCAATCCTGTAGCTGTTAACCCGCAGCTTCAGGAATTTCTGAAAGCGAATGGGGTCAGTGACTACAGTGGCATGGTTCCCCATGACCTGTTTAACTGGCCGGCACTGGGAACCCTGAAAGGGCTCATCCTCATGGTTGGCGGCGGGTTCCTGGTAGGATTCGGTACCCGTTATGCGGGTGGATGCACTTCAGGGCATTCCATTATGGGCATCAGCACACTGCAGTGGCCATCGCTGGTAGCCACCATGTGTTTTATGGCTGGTGGCTTTATTATGGCCAATCTCGTATTGCCCTTTATTCTTCGCCTGTAAAAGAAACTTATGAAAACAGTTGAAACCAATACGGATTTTGAAGTCAGGTCACTCGACACCATGGGTATGAATGAGATGGAGCGGAGGGAAGCGACTTTCCTCAATCTCAAATACGCGGTGGTGGGTGTCGCTTTCGGGATCATACTCGTGAAATCGGAAGTGATCTCCTGGTTCCGGATCCAGGAAATGTTCCGGCTCCAGAGCTTTCATATGTACGGCGTGATCGGATCCGCAATTGTTACAGCGATGATTACTGTCTGGCTGATCCGACGGTTCAATATCAAAACGGTGTACGGCGAGCCGGTTCACATCCATCCAAAACCTTTCAATAAGGGACTGGTTTTCGGCGGACTGCTTTTCGGTTGTGGCTGGGCGTTGACCGGCGCCTGTCCGGGTCCGCTGTATGCCCAGATCGGCAGCGGCGCTACGGTTACTGTCGTCACCCTGTTGAGTGCAGTTGCAGGGACCTGGGTCTATGGAAAAATCCGTGACAGATTGCCGCATTGAAATAGTGTGTAATTTCGTGATATGGATGTGGAGATACTCTCGCGCATACAATTCGCCTTCACTATTTCCTTTCATTACATTTATCCGCCCCTGAGTATTGGACTCGGACTTTGCATGGTCATCATGGAAGGGCTGTATCTGAAAACAGGGCAGAAGATATATGAGGACATGACCCGCTTCTTTACGCGGATCTTCGCCCTCATATTTGGTATTGGTGTGGCCACTGGTATTGTTATGGAATTCGAATTCGGAACGAACTGGGCCACGTATTCCAAGTATGTAGGAGATGTGTTTGGCAGCGCACTCGCCGCGGAAGGCATCTTTGCCTTTGCACTGGAATCAGGATTTCTCGGGGTATTGCTGTTCGGTTGGAACAAGGTCAGCCCCCGGGTGCACTTCTTCGCCACTATTATGGTGACACTGGGATCGATGTTTTCCGCCATCTGGATCGTGGTCGCCAACAGCTGGCAGCAAACGCCGGCCGGCTTTCATATAGTGGGTGAAGGGTTGGAGGCCAGGGCAGAAATTATCAATTTCTGGGAAATGGTATTCAATCCCTCTTCGCTGGAAAGGATCACCCATGTGTGGATCGGTGCATTCCTTTCGGGTGCCTTCCTGGTAACCAGCATCGCTGCCTGGTATATCCGGCATGGTAAACACCTTGAGTTTTCGCGGAAGGCTTTCAAAATCGGTCTGAGTGTTGCGCTGATCTGTTCTTATGTACAGCTGTTTGTCGGCCATAAGAGTGCAGAAGTGGTTGCTGAATATCAGCCCGCCAAACTGGCAGCGATGGAAGGTCATTTTGAGGAGAACAGCAAGGCTGATATGTATCTTTTTGGCTGGGTGAACAAACAGCAGGAGACGACCAAGGGGGTGGCGATTCCCGGCGGGTTGAGTTTCCTGATCCATTACAACTTTACTGAACCTGTCAAAGGGTTGCGGGCTTTCGCACCGGAAGACCGGCCAGGCAATCCAAACCTGGTTTTTCAAACCTACCACCTGATGATCGCCTGCGGTATGGCAATGATCCTGCTCACCTCGCTGGCAGCCTGGTACTGGAGAAAGGGGGTGTTGTTTGACAAAACCTGGATGATGAAGGTTTTTGTGTGGGCGGTGCTTTTGCCCCAGCTGGCCAATCAGGCCGGTTGGTTTGCTGCAGAAACCGGAAGGCAACCCTGGGTAGTATACGGCCTGCTGCGTACATCCGATGCCCTGAGTGCGTCCGTTAAAGCCAACCAGGTATTGTTTTCCCTGGTATTGTTCTCGCTGGTATATGCCTTGTTGCTTACACTTTTTCTTTACCTCCTGAATAAAAAGATCGTGCACGGGCCAGCTGCCCATAAAGAAGAAATGCATAGTCCCCAGCTGGAAGAAATGGCAGAAAGATTTGATACCCGGTAACCATTGAAAGAAACTAAAACCAGATAGTATGCCTACGTTTCTCGGACTGGATTACCCCACTTTGTGGTTTTTGGTGATCGGCGCCTGTTTCACCGGTTATGCGATCCTGGATGGATTTGACCTGGGAGCAGGGGCAGTGCATCTTTTTTTCAATAAGGAAGAAAGCCGCCGGATTGCGCTCAACGCAATCGGCCCGGTATGGGATGGCAACGAAGTTTGGCTGGTGATTGGCGGGGGTGCACTGTTTGCCGGTTTCCCAAAGGTTTATGCTGCGGTGTTTTCAGCGTTTTATATTCCCTTCATGATCTTCCTGGTGGCACTTATTTTCCGGGCCATCAGCATTGAGTTCCGGAGCAAAGAGCCGATGATCTGGTGGCGAAAATTCTGGGACGTGAGTTACTGTATCTCCAGCATAGCCATTGCATTGGCGCTGGGACTGGTACTGGGAAATATATTGCAAGGGTTACCGATGGATAAGGATGGTAATTTTCTGGAGAACTGGACTTATTTCCTGAACCCGTATGCGGGAATGGTTGCTATTTCAACGCTTGCCCTCTTTATGATGCACGGTGCCATCTACCTCGTAATGAAAACAGAAAAGCGGTTGTATACGAAACTGACAATCATTGTGAAGAATACGACGATCTTTTTTGTGATCAGCGTGCTGCTGCTGAGTTTTTATACATTGTTGTACAAGACGCATTTGTCTGAACGCATAAAAGAAAATACCTGGATGTTTATTATCCCGGTCGTCATGGTGCTGGCGATCGCAAATATTGCCCGCAGAACCAGCCAGCAGAAATACCGGCTGGCCTTCCTGAGTTCGGCGGTAGTGATCAGCCTGTTGCTGGTAATCGTTGCAGTAGAGCTATATCCCTATATGGTTCCCAATTCTCTTAATCCGCAGTATGGTCTGACGGTTCACAATGCTTCCAGCAGTGCGAAAAGCCTGGGCATTATGTTGGTGTTTGCTGCGATCGGTGTTCCCCTGGTTGCCATTTATACCAGTTTTGTGTTCTGGACATTCAAGGGAAAAGTCAAACTTGATGAGATGAGTTACTGAGTGGAACCGGTAACTTTGCCCCGCTATGCAGCAGATTTCTCCAGCAAAAGGCAATAAGGCAGTCGCTATCTGGCTGCTGACCGGTGTGTTCATGATCATGGTGCAGATCATATTGGGCGGTATAACCAGGCTCACAGGTTCAGGTTTATCCATAACGGAATGGCAGGTGGTCACCGGATCCCTTCCGCCGCTCAATGAGCAGCAATGGCTGCAGGAATTTGATAAATACCGTCAGACACCACAGTTCCGGCTGCTGAATACGGGATTCAGCCTGTCTGATTTCAAACAGATCTTTTTCTGGGAATGGTTCCACCGGTTCTGGGCCAGGTTACTGGGCGTTGTTTTTGTGATCGGATTTATATACCTGGTTACCAAACGATACCTCCGGAAAGAAATGGTCAATCCCTTGTTGATCCTGTTTCTGCTGGGTGCGCTGCAGGGGGCGGTTGGCTGGATCATGGTGGCCAGTGGCCTGACCGGCGATGCGGTTTACGTGAAACCGACAAGGCTGGCCATGCATTTCGTGCTGGCGCTGGGGCTTTTGTGTTATACTTTCTGGTTTGCGCTGATGCTGCTGGTGAAGCCGGAAGACCGGACATCGGCTCCTCCTATAAAAAAACTACTGGTGATCCTGCTGGTAATACTGGGCGTTCAGCTGATGTACGGGGCGTTGATGGCAGGCCACAAAGCAGCCACGGTAGCACCCACCTGGCCATCTATCAACGGAAGCTTTTATCCGCAGCATATCTGGAAAGACGAGCCCCTGCTCCTCAACCTGATCGATAATCCGGTGACCATCCATTTTTTCCACAGGAACCTGGCTTATCTGATCCTCATCCTGATCATCCTGGCTTGCAGCAAGGCCAGCCGCCTGCAGCTCACCGCGCTTTCCCGTAAGGCTATCCGCTGGCCGCTGGTGCTGGTAGTAGTGCAGGTTATGCTGGGAATTCTCTCATTATTGTCCAGCCCGGGTATCGTACCGAACCGCTGGGGAAATTTTGAGTGGATGGCCCAGCTTCACCAGGTAGTGGCGATGCTTCTGTTGTTATCTTTGGTAAGCTTATTGTACCTCTTTAACGGGCAGAGGCAGCGGGTATAATTTAAGCACTGTCTTAATCGTTAATAGCGTATCCGGGTGTATGAAGCCGACACTGAAAGCCATATTTTATTCATTCCCTGTGCAGCTCGTCTTGCTTCATTTCAAGAAGTTTCAGGTCTTGCTGCTCTTCTGGCTAATTCTTTTCGGGGCTGTGAACGGCAGCTTTATGGCAAATTTTGGCGTGGATTCACTGTTCCTTTCACCTGAATACCTGGGACGGGTAAATGCACTGAGCACGGCAATTGTCGGCATTGCCATTGGTATATTCTTTATGAGCTGGAATATCACCACTTTCATCCTTTTCAGCAGGCATTTTCGTTTTCTCGCCACCACCACGAGGCCATTTCTGAAATACTGCATCAACAATGCGATTTTACCGCTGGTGTTCCTCCTCTTTTATTTCTTCAGGGCTATCAACTTCAATATGCATAAGGAGCTGATGGGCTTGGGAAAAGTGATTTGGCTCAGCAGCGGATTCATCTGCGGGCTGATTTTTATTGTTGCGGTCAGTTTCGGTTATTTCTTTGGTGCCGATGTGCAGATCGCAAGGAATATGATCAATACCGATCCATCTCCCAAACCATTTCATCTTGGTCTGCGGCCACATATCGTACTGAACAGCGGTGGCAGCAGGTTAATCAAAGTGACCAACTATCTCAGCGGAAGACTGGCGGTCAGAGCGGTCCGGAATGTGTCGCACTACAGCAAGGAATTCCTGGAAACAATATTCAGCCGGCACCATTTTGCCGCCGTGCTTTCCATATTTGTCGCTTTTGTTTTCCTGGTGCTGGTTGGCTACCTGCTCGACTTTGAAGTATTTCAGCTTCCTGCCGCTGCCAGTATCACCCTGTTCCTGGCAATACTCGTGTCCGTGGTCGGCGCGTTTTCCTATTTCCTGCAGAGCTGGAGTGTTCCATTTGCAGTAGTTTTTCTGCTCGTCCTGAATTTTCTGTACAGGCTTGGTGTAATAGACCCTACCAACAAAGCCTACGGGCTGGACTATCGCAAAACTACGGGACGCGCTGCCTATACGCCTGAAAACCTGCAACAGCTTTGTACGCCTGAACAGATGCAGTTGGATAAGGAGCGCATGATCACCGTACTGAACAACTGGAAAAGCCGGCAGGGTGTGGAAAAACCCTATCTGTATCTTATTTCGGTGAGTGGTGGTGGTACACGAAGTGCAACTTTTACAATGGGCGTGCTGCAGAAGCTGGATAGCCTGTCACACGGACAGCTGATGAAACAGACTTTTATGATCACCGGCGCGTCAGGAGGTATGCTGGGCGCAGCCTATTTCAGGGCGCTTTCCCAGGAACGGGAGAACGGACATGTTGCCAACCTGCAGGATTCGGTGTTCATTGATGATATCTCCAAAGACCTGTTAAATCCTACGTTTTCCTCCTTTGTTGCCCGCGACCTGGCATCGCCTGCCCAAAAATTCCGCGTTGGGGAATATTCGTATGTGAAAGACCGTGCGTACTCTTTTGAACAACAGCTGAACCGCAATACCAGGATGCTGCTGGACAAAGAGTTTAACCAGCTGGCGGCCGATGAGGCGGCAGCGCGTATTCCGACCATGGTCTTCAATTCGGTGATCACGCGCGATGGCAGGAAGATGCTGATCAGCACCCATCCGCTAAGCTTCCTGATGCGGCCTGCAGCCGATAGTGCGTTTCAGGATGGATCTGATCCGGATGCGATCGACTTTGCTGCCCTGTTCAGCAAGCAGAACCCCATGAACCTGCGCTTATTGACGGCGCTCCGGATGAATGCAACCTTTCCTTACGTGCTCCCGAATGTCTGGTTGCCGTCTGAACCTACCATCGATGTTATGGACGCCGGCCTGCGGGATAATTATGGCATAGAAACGGCCCTGCGGTTTATTCATGTTTTCCGTGACTGGATCCAGGAAAATACTTCCGGTGCGGTATTGTTGCAAATCCGTGACCGCCGCGGCGGTGGATGGGAAGCGCCTTTTGAATCTCATGCGATTTCAGAAATCGTAACCAAGCCCATGTTGCTCTTGCAATATAACTGGTATAAAATGCAGCAGTACAACCAGATGGATCAGCTCAGCTTTACTGAAGACATTATGGGGGGCAAATTCAGGAGACTTAATTTCCAGTACATCCCCGAAAAAGAAGATGCCAAGGCGGCCCTCAATTTTCACCTGACAAAACGGGAAAGAATGGATATTATCCGTGCGCTGGATAATAATGTCAACAGGAGTGCATTTCAGACTTATGAATTGCTGGCCACCCCTGACAGCGTCAGGAGAGCGTTATCCCAAAACTGATCTCTTACAACTGGTATTTACAACGAAGGCTGTATCAACGAAAAACACCTGGGTAATATATTGATCTGCAGAAACGCTTCTGTTTCCACAGGTTCCCCGTCAATATGCATCGGGGCCAGATCGGGATTGCGCAATTGTAGTTTTGCTGCCTGAAAATATTGAATGGTATTGGGAGCATCCTCGGCAGGCGGTTTCAGTTTACCGCTGTTGACCTGCTGAATGAGCGCAAACGGAAGGATGGCCTTATTCATTCTCGGTACCAGCACTATATCCAGCAGCCCATCATTAAGACTGGCCTTGGGCGCAATGGTGAACTGGTTTCCAAACTGGTTACTGTTGGCGATACTGATAAAAAAAGCGTCAGTCTGAATTACATGATCATTGACCACGATTTCGAAATGCCAGGTTCTGGCTGTAAAGTAATTCTTCAGCGATTGCTGGGTGTAAGTCAGGAGACCGCGGCCGGGTTGCTGTGCAAAATCGTGTGCAACCTTGGCGTCAAATCCTAAACCAACGAGCATACAGGCAAACCGGTCGTTGATCAGGTAGGCATCTGTTTTCCTCGCTTTACCGGTAAAAATGAGCTCGATCGCTTTTGGCGTGGATTTGGGAATATTAGCAGAATAAGCCAGCCCGTTTCCAGAGCCCAGCGGAATAATGCCAAAATGCACACCGGTGTGCCTTAAAGCATTGACCACCTGATTCACCGATCCATCACCACCGCAGATCACAACATCTGTGAAACCTTCTTCTTCAATGCGTGAGGCAACAAATGCATAGTCGCCGCTGGCAACCGTTGGTAATACAATGGCAGCTACCCCGTGTTTCAACGCTTCATCCAGCACAAGTTTTCTGAGATCAGTCTTGTTCCTTGTACCGCTGATAGGGTTGATCAGGAAGATAATTTTCCGGCTGTGGTTGTCGACACGCATTGTCGCAAAGCTAGCGCAATGAAACGATGTGCTGTCTATTATTCTGGTTTCAGGATAGCCAGCCAGCCACCGCCTTTTTTCAGGAAAATTTTAAGTTCTTCCCCTGCTGTCACTGTTTTTTCGGTACGCCTGTAATCTGCAGCATGTTGGTTGGCATTTATGCCGTCTTCAATAGCAGTCATGCGGTAATTACCCTTACCCAGGAAAGTAAGCGATACCGGTAATGTCCTTTCGTTCCAGTCAGTCATGGCACCGATATACCAGTTATTCCCTTTTTTACGTGCAATGGCAACATAGGATCCGGCTTCACCGGCGATTGCTATCGTTGTGTCCCATACCGTGGGTACCTGTGCAATCACGGAAGTGAAATCGGGTTCTTTCAGATAACTGGACGGATTATCAGCCAGCATCTGTAGTGGGGCTTCATAGATAACGTACATCGCAGCCTGGTGAGCCCTGGTACCCTGGCTCATCGGCTCAGTAAAAACAGAACGGAAATTGATCCGTGTGGCATTGCGCATAGCGCCCGGTGTGTAGTCCATAGGGCCTGCAGCCATTCTCGTGAAGGGAAGCGTCACGTCATGACGTGGGGTGATTTCGTCTCCCCATTTGTCATTTTCGAGGCCGCGTACACCTTCATAGTTGAGTACATTGGGGTATTTTCTGTTTAGTCCAACCGGTTTGAAGGCACCATGAAGATCCACCAGTAATTCCCTTTTTGCCGCTTCCGCAGCAACGCGTTCATAGTAATTGACCATGTATTGATCAGCCCTGGCCATAAAGTCTACCTTAACGCCTTTCACGCCCCAACGCGCAAACTGATCCAACACATTGGCCATGTCTTTATCCAGCGGATCCCAAAGCGCCCAGAGAATCAGGCTGACCCCTTTGCTTTTTCCATAGGCCACGAGTTCCGGAAGATCTATTTCCTTCCTGGACTGTAACAGGTTGGTGGTAGAAGCAGACCAGCCTTCATCCAGAACGATATATTCCAGTCCGTAGGCTGCCGCAAAGTCAATGAAGTATTTGTAAGTCGCGGTATTCAGACCGGCTTCGAAGTCCACTCCATAGATATTGTTCGCATTCCACCAGTCCCACGCTACTTTTCCCGGTTTGATCCAGGCCGTGCTGGTTATCACGGAGGGGCTGGCCAGTTTATACACAAGGTTATTTTCCAGCAGGCTATTGTCATCCGGGGCGATGGCAATACACCGCCATGGAAAGTTTCGGTTCCCGTTGGTTTTGGCAATATAGCTTGCCAGTTGGGTGATTTTGATCTGCCGGTCGCCGACCTGCTGTTGGCCAAGGATCACTTTGGGAAAAGTTGCTTCGAGTTTATTTCCGGAGGTGCCTTTCAGGAACAGGTTCGGATAGTCGTGTAAATCTGACTCGGTTACCAGCAGGCTTGGCCCGTGAGCAACTTTAACGAGGAAGGGCAGGGCTCCATGCTTTGAGCTGTCAAAAGCCGCCAGCACACTGTCTTTATAGAGTGATTCAAAATGTGACAGGAATTCTTTGTTGGTTTCCGTTGGCCAGAATACCCGGTGATTATCGGAAAAGTTGAAGTCAGCCTGTTCTGAACGCACTTCAATTGTACTTGCAGGAAGGCTGGTTTCGAACCGGTAAGCGACACCATCGTTATATGCGCGGATGACCAGGGTATAGTTGCCTTTCCACTGCAGGCGCAGTTCATTGAATACTTCCGGGATGATGCGGGTCTTCACGGGAACGGCAGCTTCAATGATGCCATTCACGCTGCGGGTGGTCGCTTTCACCAGTTTGGGATCCCTTCCCAGCACCTGTCCATCTCCCAGCGTCATGGAAAGGGTGGACGGGAGCAGTACTGGTTGCTGTTTATAGGATACCGACCACGAAAGGGTCTGGCCGGCCGAAAGGGTGATCACAATAGCGCCGTTAGGGGAATTCAGCTTCCAGTCTTTCGCTGAGGCATTTCCGCCGGCGATAAGGAGGAGAAGAAATAGAAAATATCGCATAATGGATGATGTATGATCAGATAACCTGGAACCCAAAAGCATAGGGATCGTCATCAGGGTCGATGCTGATGGTGTTGTAACCGAATATCCTTGCCCAGCCTTCAATGCCCGGCCGGATAGCGGGTTTTCCGGCCACTGTAGTCTCTTCTTCGATAGTGCCCGTAAAAGTTGATCCGATGATGCTTTCATGAATAAAGCGATCACCCTTTTTCAGCTTTCCTTTGGTATACCATTGCGCCATTCTGGCTGAAGTGCCGGTGCCACAGGGACTGCGGTCGATAGCTTTATCTCCGTAAAATACGGCATTCCTGGCAGTGGAGGCGGGGTTGATCACGGCACCCGTCCACAGGATATGGGAGCAGCCGTTGATGGTCTCGTCTTCGGGATGAACGAAACTGTATTTTTCATTGATCCGCTTTCTCAGTTCGCGGGCCCAGGCGATCAGCTTGTCGGCTGAATAGTGTTCCAGTCCCTTAAAGTTCTTCTGCACATCTACGATGGCATAAAAGTTCCCGCCATAGGAGACATCCACTACCAGTTCCCCTAGTTCCGGGCAGTCGACAGTCAGATCTGTTGCTGCGAGATAAGCCGGAACATTGGTGAGCTTTACCGATTTCACTTTTTTACCCTCCTGCACATAGCTGATGTTAACCAGTCCGGCGGGTGCTTCCATCCGGATAATGCCCGGCTGTTTTGGAACAATAAGGCCTTCTTCCACGGCAATGGTGATGGTTCCGATGGTGCCATGGCCGCACATGGGAAGGCAGCCGCTCGTTTCTATAAAGAGGACGGCGACATCGTTGACGGGGTCGTGCGGTGGATAAAGGATGGATCCGCTCATCATGTCATGGCCCCTCGGTTCGAACATGAGGCCTTTCCTGATCCAGTCGTACCGTTCGAGGAAGTGCTGCCGCTTTTCACTCATATTCCTGCCTTCCAGCACAGGACCGCCGCCAGCTACCAGCCTTACCGGGTTTCCACAGGTATGTGCATCTATACAAAAGAAACGCTTGTTCATGGGGATCGAAATTACTGGTTTCAACGTTGAACCAGTTAATTGGTATTGTTTGAATCTTTACAGATTTTATCCCGGATGGAAAGGGAAAATGCTGCCAGCGGATAAATGTATGGAATACAATAATCAATGCAATTGGACTTTTCGTGACGGTTAATATCCGGAAAGGAATAGCTAAATGGCATAAATAGGCCGGGGCAATTAAAAGGTAGGTTTGGTAGATTCCAAAACCACTGCATATGCTCACCAAACTGAAAAGAACAATCTTTCTCATTCCCGCCTTTCTGGCCTGTAGTGTGCTATACGCACAGACCAGTGTTCTGCGGGGAAAAATCCTGGACGCGAAGGGTAAACCTGTTTACGGGGCGTCAATCAAAGTAAAAGGAACGACTACCGGTGTGACGACTGCTGAAGATGGCAGTTTCAACATTCCCGTAACCGGTAATGACCAGCTGGAAGTATCTGCGATCGGATACCGTCAGCAGGAGTTTCCTTTGACCGGACAAACTGAAATCAGTATTACCCTTACACAGTCCAACGCACAACTGGAAGAAGTTGTGGTAACGGCGCTTGGCGTTAAGCGCGAAAAAAGAAATCTTACCTACAGTACCCAGGAGGTAAAGGGGGATGATCTGCTGAAGACCAAAGAACCAAATGTGGTCAACGCGCTGGCAGGTAAAGTTGCCGGTATGCAGATCACCAGTTCCTCCGGTACACCCGGAGCATCTTCAAGGATGGTCATAAGAGGCAATTCATCCATTTATGGCGACAACCAGGCACTGATCGTGGTGGACGGTGTTCCCATCAACAATGATGAAACCGGAAACCTTTATTCCGGTCCGGGTACCAATCGTCTCAGTGACATTGATCCTGCTACCATTGAAACCATCAACGTGTTAAAGGGTTCAGCAGCTACCGCGCTGTATGGTTCCGCGGGTTCCCGGGGGGTAGTGATGATCACCACCAAAACCGGCAGCACCAACCGTAAACCAACGCTTACCTTTTCACAGGACCTCTCCTTCGAAAAGCCGCTGGTACCTGAAGTGCAGACTACCTATGGCCAGGGAGACCGTGGCAATTTTTTTAATGGAGAAGACCAGAAGACCAGTGCCGTTTGGGGACCACGCATGGATACCCTGAAGATCAATGGTCAGCCGGCGCCAACATACGATCAGATGGACCTGTTCTTCCGTACGGGAGTAACTTCAAACAGTTCTGTTAGTGTCAACGGAGGCGGGGCGAATTCCAGCTATTATTTGTCCTATTCCTATTTTGATCAGAAAGGAACTGTTCCTGAAAGTGATTATAAGCGGCACTCGCTGTTCACCAAATTCACCAGCAGGATCACTGACAAGCTGACCAGCACGGTACAGGTTACCTATGCCGGTTCTGAAAGCAACAGACCACCTGAGGGGTATGTGCTCGAAAGCCCGGTATGGACAGTCTTCACCGCACCGGTTTCCTGGAACCCGCTGCCTTACCAGAACGACGACGGCACACAGCGGGTTTACCGGTTCTCCAGGAACAACCCTTACTGGGTGCTGGATCATATTAACAACAGCGCGAGGGTCAACCGCGTCATCCCGGTACTTACATTCAATTATACGCCCACCAACTGGCTGACCATTACAGAAAGATTCGGTGCGGATGTATATTCTGAACAGTCGAAATATGTGGAAGCGCCGAGTGATGTGCTGGCGACTACCGGGCGGATTATTGACCGCAACTATAATTTCAGGCAATTTAACAATGACCTCCTGGTTACAGCCCACAAAGATTTCGGCAATTTCAACACCAACCTGGTATTGGGTAGCAATATTTTCTCCAGCTACAACCAGACCTACCAGGGCGATGGCCGGGGTACGTCAATTGATGATTATGAGAATATGGCCAATGCGTCCACCATCAATTATTCCGAGTCAGAATACCAGACCCGCAAAGTTGGCTTCTATGCACAGGCAAACGTAGAATACAATCGTTTCCTCAATTTGTCGCTAACCGGCCGCTACGACGGAAGCTCTGTGCTGGCCAAGGATAAATCCTTTTATCCCTATGGTTCAGCTGCCGTTGCATTTGTGTTTTCTGAATTTTTAAATGAGCGCACAAGAAGCTGGGTTGACATGGCAAAGGTCCGCGCGTCTATCGCCTCAGTCGGTAATGACAATACCGTAGGGCCCTATTCCTTGCAAACGCCCTATGAAAAGGCGACCATCGGCACAATTTCTTTTCCCTATCAGGGACAAACTGGTTTCCTCATGAGCCAGACATTGGGAAATCCTTTTCTCAAGAACGAGAGAATTAATGAATACGAACTGGGCTTTGAAGGCCGGTTTTTCAAAAACAGGCTGGGTGTTGAAGTCTCTTACTTCAACAAGCAAACCAAATATGGACTGGTACAGGCAATTCCTGTTGCTCCATCCTCCGGTTTTGCATCTACCAACCTGAACTCTGCAGAAATGGAAAACAAAGGCTGGGAAGTGGTGCTGAATGCAACCCCTGTCCGCTCTGGAAAATTCAGCTGGGACCTCACGCTGAATTACAGCAGAATCCGGAACAAAGTACTTGAATTGTACCCGGGACTGCCACAAGCAGGCAATGGCTTTACCCAGGTAATCGTTGGTCAGCCTTATGGAGTGAAATGGGGAGGAACTTATGCCCGGACGGAAGATGGCAGGCTCCTGATTGACGACGGAGGTCTTCCTATTCGTGGTGCTGACGGTATTATCGGAAACATCACGCCAGACTGGATGGCGGGACTGAACAACAACTTCCGATACGGACCATTTTCTCTCAGTTTCTTCTTTGATCTGAAAATGGGTGGTGATATAGAAAATAACGTGGACGGATATGGCTATTTCTATGGTACACCAAAAGCAACTGAAGATCGCGGTGAGCGGGTTGTTGCAGGGGTAAGAGAATCCGACGGCAAAGAAAACACCACACCAGTTCAGGGGCAGGATTACTGGCGCCGGCTCAACAGTATTACAGAAGCGGTGATTCAGGATGGTACTTACCTCAAATTGCGGAACGTAAATATTAGTTACGAGATTCCCAAATCCCTGTTGTCAAAAACATGGATGAAAGCGGCAACCTTTACGGTATCAGGAAGAAATCTATGGATCTATTCTCCGCACTTTACGGGTGCCGATCCTGAAGTAAGCTCCTTTGGCTCCTCTAACGGATCCCAGGGAATTTATTCCTTCTCTACACCAACTTCCAGGTCAGTTAATTTCTCCCTGAGGATTTCTTTCTAATGCAACAAAATGGACAAATCATGAAAAAACAACTAATTATAATAGGAGCGGGACTGATACTGGCATCGGGTTGTAAAAAGTTCATCGATGTCAATAATGACCCCAACAGGCCAATCACTGTGAATGAATCGCAAATTCTGCCTGCGGTGGAAACAGCAATTTCACATTCCCTCTTCGCGGGGTATGACGCGATACTCGCGCAACACTACGTTCAGTCGGTGGCATTGAACCAGCCGGTACCCAATTCCGGCACCTACATGATGGTTAATTCCGAATCTGATGGCGATTGGACAAATGCCTATACTACTGTGATGAACAACCTGAATACGTTGATCAAACAGGCTGAAGGCAATGGCAATACAGCCTATGCCGGCATCAGTAAGATCCTGTTTGCTTATGCGCTGGGCACAGCTACTGATTTCTGGGGTGACGTACCTTTTTCAGAAGCATTGAAAGGGGCAGAGAATTTCGTGCCGATCTATGATAGCCAGGAAAGTATTTACAGTGCAGTGCAAACCTATCTTGACAATGGTATTGCTGATTTGCAGAATCCATCAGGAAAGGCGCCGGAATCAGATGATTTCTTTTACTCCGGTGATCTGGAAAAATGGGTGAAACTTGCTTACACGCTCAAGGCGAGATACTATATGCACCTGACCAAAGCGCCGGGCCATACTGCAGCTGAACAGGCCGGAAAAGCACTCGATGCATTGAGCAAGGGAATGACGGAAAATGCCGATGATCTCAAATTTAGCTACACGGGAGCTGCCGGACAGGAAAACCCCTGGTTCCTCACGTTCCTGCCGGGATCAACGCTTGTATTGTCTGAGCACCTCGTGGATGGATTGAAAGCAACTGATGATCCCCGGCTGCCGGTGATCGTTGCTCCTGCGCAATCAGACGGTGAATATCGTGGCCGTGCGATCGGTGATCCGGATCTGGGAAGCCTGGAATCCTATTCAATTGCCGCATCTTTTTATGGCGGCGCAGATTCCTATAACTATATCGTCACTTATTCCGAAGCGCTGTTCCTTAAAGCGGAGGCTACACTGATCCAGTCAGGTGCTGCAGCAGCGCAACCAGTATATAAGGATGCTATCCTCAGCAACATGACTAAACTCGGACTATCTGCCAACGCGGCTGATGTTACGGCATATCTCGCAGCACGCGGTTCATTGACGGAAGACAATGCCTTGCAGATGATCATGGAAGAAAAATCCGTCGCAGACATTTTCAACCTGGAAAACTGGGTCGACTGGCGGCGCACCGGATTTCCCGAATTAACGAAAGTGCCCAATGCGCTTTCTGATATTCCCCGGAGATTATTGTACCCTCAGTTAGAGATTATTTCCAACCCGCAACCACAACAGTCCGCTAAACTGACCGACCGCCTCTGGTGGGATACACCATAGTCAGCTTTGTTTATTTTCAGTTTGGTTTTGAAAACGACCCATCCCCGTGGTGGGTCGTTTATTCTTTGCAAAAAACAAATCCCCATATGTTCTTCGTTTTCCGCAACAGATGCAACCGGCTTATTACAGGTGCAGCACTGGCAGTTTTTCCACTGGTGACCTTCGCCCAGGTTGAAGTGGACAAAGAAATCAGTAAACAGGCAACTGAACTGACCAACCTCCTCGTGAATTACCAGGCCGACAAAGGAAGCCTTGACCGGTTCTATTTCCTGGAATCATCACCCGAGCGGATCAGAAGGATGCTGACCCTAACGGACGAGTACAGCCGTAAACTGGAGCAGTTCCCCTATTCAAAGCTTAGTCTGGAAGGCAAAGTAGATTATACCCTGTTCCGTCGCGACCTGGAGAATGCCCGGTATGCCTTGCAGCAGGATGAAAAAGCAGCTGCCACTGGAATGCAGCAACTGCCATTTGCAGCGGCCGTCTTTGAAGTGGAAAAAAAGCGCAGGCGGGGAGCTGTTCCGGCATCAGCACAGCTGGCAAAAGAAATGCAGGATTGGACGGCGCAGCTCAAAGCAAGACTTCAGGCACTGGAAACCGATAAGTCCATTGATCTGATGGCAGGTTATGCGGCGGAAAAGACTGCGCGGGACCTACAGGATGCGCTGAAGTCCGTGCATGAATTTTACAACGGATACGATCCCTCCTATACGTGGTGGATGGAAACCGCTTACAAGGGGGTTGACAGCCTGCTGAAAGTGTACGGCACAAAAGTGCTGGAGAAGGCCAGGAAAAATGCTTCCGGTGGTGACGACGGCAGCGGAATTGTCGGCCGTCCGATCGGGCATGATGAACTGGTACGACAACTGAAAACAGAATTCATTCCCTATACACCGGAAGACCTGGTGACCATTGCTGAAAAAGAATTCGCATGGTGCGACCAGGAAATGCTGAAAGCGAGCCGCGAGATGGGTTTTGGCGATGACTGGAAAAAGGCGATGGAGAAAGTGAAGAACACCTATGTTCCTGAAGGCCATCAGCCGGAAATGATCATGGACCTATACAACCAGAGCATCAATTTTCTGAAAAAGAACGACATGATCTCCATTCCGCCAGTTGCTGAAGAAACCTGGCGCATGATCATGATGACGCCCAAACGCCAGCTGGTCAATCCATTTTTCACAGGGGGCGAAGTGCTGAGCATATCTTATCCCACCAATACAATGGATGAAGCTGATAAACTGATGAGCATGCGCGGCAACAACCCGCATTTCTCAAGAGCAACGGTGCACCACGAACTGATTGCCGGTCACCATTTGCAGCAGTTCACCAGCCAGCGGAACCATGCCTACCGCAACTTTGATACGCCGTTCTGGACGGAGGGATGGGCACTTTACTGGGAAATTCTGCTGTGGGATAAGGGATTTCCCCGCGGCCCGGAAGACAAGGTGGGAATGTTGTTCTGGCGGATGCACCGCTGCGCGAGAATCATCTTCTCCCTCAATTATCATCTCGGCAAATGGACACCCCAGCAATGCATCGACTTCCTGGTAAACAGGGTGGGTCATGAAAAAGCCAATGCAGAAGGCGAAGTGCGCCGTTCTTTTGTTGGCGGTTATAGCCCCCTTTATCAGCTCGCTTATATGATTGGCGGATTACAATTCAACGCGCTGAGAAGTGAACTCGTCGGCAACGGAAAGATGACATTGAAGCAATTTAACGATGCCGTCATGGAAGAAAACGCGATGCCCGTGGAGATGATCCGTTGCATTCTTACGGATAAGGCGCCGGAAGCCAATTTTACCACGCACTGGAAATTTTATCCCGGAATAAAATGAAACACCTGAAATCCTTTCTGTTGCTGGCTGCCATAGCACCGGCCGTGACTTCTATTGCCCAAATGGCACCGGCAACTACTATGCCATTCTATCCTGAACGTGCTGAAATGATGAAGCGGTACGTGGCCGCGAGGCAACTGGACAGTCTTGCGAAGAACACCATCTTTAAAACCAGCGTCCGCGCCGTATGGTCACCCGATGGTAAATATTTCCTGTACCAGAACCTGCTGGCCGACAGTGTGATGGAATGTATTGGTGTGGATGTAGCGAAAGGGACTAAATACAAGCCGGTAGACCTGGAGCAGCTAACGGGCAAGCTGGGTAGGGAATACCAGCAGCAGCTGAATGCGACGAAATTACCGATCCGGATAAACCAATACGATCCGGCCAGAAAGATGATTGCGTTTACCTACCAGAAAGACCGATGGATTTACCGATTGGATAACAGTGAACTTACCAAAGATTCGTCTTCACCTGTGCCGCCGGATTACTCCCGCGGAAACGGTTGGACGGCGAGAAGCAGATGGATGGATTTTCAGACAGACAGTGTATCACCGGATAAGCAATGGGTGATCCGACAGGATGGCTACAGCGCGGAAATCTGTGCCATCGGCGATTCGACCAGGAAACCGTTCAGCTTCCGGGGTACACCCGATAATTATTATGGAAATCTGAGCTGGTCACCCGACGGCAAATATGTGGTAGGCTACCGTATCAAAGAAGTGGAAGACTCCATGATCTATTACGTGATCAAGGCAAAGCCCAATACTACCAGGGGACAATTGAAAAGCATTCACTACAAGCAACCCGGCGATCCCTTCACCACTTTTGAAATGTTTATCATCAGGCTCGATGGCTCTGCTCCAGCAAAGGTAAATACCGAAGTGATCGACTTTTTTGGCGCGCCTGCTTTGCACTGGGCTAAGCAAGACGGCACACGCTTTTTGTATGAGAAGGTAGACCGTGGTCATCAGCGGTTCCGCATAATTGAAGTTGATGCAACGTCAGGTAATACCCGGACTATTTACGATGAACGGGCTACGACTTTTCAATACGAGTCTCGCATTTACACAGCGTATCTCAATGATACTGATGAGATCCTGCTCAGTTCTGAGAAAGAAGGCTGGCGGCAGCTGTACCTGATTGATGCCAATACCGGGAAACTGAAAAACAAGATCACTACAGGTAACTGGCTCACCCGGGAAGTAGACAGCATTGATATGAAGAAGCGCCAGGTCTGGTTTCGGGGCTCCGGGAAGAATCCTGCAGAGGATCCCTACTATGTACATCATTACAGGATTGATTTTTCCGGAAAGAATCTTATTGAGTTGAATCCTGAACCCGGAACACACCAGGTACAATATGCGCCTGGTGGCAAATATTTCCTGGACACCAGGTCGGAGGTCAATGTGGCACCAGTAACGATCCTTCGTAATGCAGCAGACGGTAAAAAGCTGATGGATATTGAAACTGCAGATATCAGCCGATACCTGAAACTGGGTTTGCCTTTAACCGAATCCTTTCATGCGAAAGGGCGCGATGGTGTAACGGAGATCTGGGGCATCGTCTGCAGGCCTGCAGATTTTGATCCTTCAAGAACCTACCCGGTAATTGAAAATATATATGCCGGACCCCAGGACGCATTTGTGCCGAAATCCTTTGTGGGTTACGGGGAGATGCAAAGCATGGCCGCATTGGGATTTGTGGTGGTACAGATCGACGGAATGGGAACGGCCAACCGCTCAAAAGCCTTCCATGATGTTTGCTGGAAGAATCTTGCTGATGCGGGCTTTCCTGACAGGATCGCCTGGATAAAAACACTTGCAGCGAAATATTCCTGGGTAGATACCACCAGGGTTGGGCTCTATGGTACATCCGCCGGTGGCCAGAATGCGCTCGGTGGTTTGCTGTTCCATCCAGAATTTTATAAGGCTGCCGTGTCTGCCTGTGGTTGTCATGATAACCGGGTGGACAAACAATGGTGGAACGAGCAATGGATGGGTTATCCTGTGGGCAAACACTATGATGAACAGTCGAATATTTCCAATGCTGCAAAACTCCAGGGTGATCTCCTCCTCATCGTTGGGGATGAGGATGAAAATGTTCCGCCCGAATCTACCTACAGGGTAGCAGATGCCCTGATTAAAGCCGGTAAGCAATTTGATTTCCTTGCCATTCCAGGAATGGGACACAGCGACGGCGGCCCGTTCGGCAGAGTCTGCAAACGTGATTTCTTCGTGCAGTCCTTACTGAAAGTCATTCCCCCAAAACGCAACAGCAATGAGTTGTCAACTTATCAGGAGCGCTGATTCCAGTTGTATGAGTTAATAAGTGTGTATTAGACATTAATTTTTGTAAAGCATTTCCCGAAGGAGATAAATAGTTTTATTCCTTCGGGAAATCTGCCTTTTTATGCCATATAAAATGCGGGCAACTCGTAACCAAACCTGTCACCTTGTTCGCTAAAATCTAAATATTAATTTATGGGACTTACTGCTAAAGGCAGTAACCGGCGCCGGTTACTGATCCTGATGACATTGTATTGCTTAAGCTTTCTGTTTATGCAGACAGGCTTTGCACAAACCCCGGCTTCCACACATGTCGTTACCGGGAAAGTGAAGAATGCCGAAGGCAATCCTTTGCCCATGGTGACCATCACGGAAAGTGGCAAACAGAATGTTACCGTCACGGATGATGGCGGGAATTTTTCCATTAAGGTATCGGATGGTCAGTCCGTGCTGGTATTTACTGCCGTTGGTTTTGCCACGCTGGAGATACCAGTAAAAGGACAGACCAGTATCAATATCAAAATGGATCATGCTGTATCCAATCTCGATGACGTAGTCGTTATCGGGTATGGTAAGCAGAAGAAAAAGGAAGTAACCAGTGCAATTGCCAGCGTGAAGCGCGAAGATTTCACGCAGGGCTTTGCCCGAGACGCCGGCCAGCTGATCCAGGGCAAAGTTGCTGGTCTCGCTGTTGTGAACCCCAGTGGTGATCCCAATGCGACGACACAGATCTCGCTCCGCGGGAACGCAACCATGTTTGCTTCAACGGAACCCCTGGTTTTGGTAGATGGTATTCCCGGATACCTGAATACTGTCGCTCCGGAAGATATCGAATCAATTGACGTATTGAAGGATGGATCTGCCGCTGCCATTTACGGTACCAGGGGAACCAATGGTGTCATCCTGATTACCACCCGAAAGAAGTCCGGTGGTAGTGGAGCATCTATGATGTATGATGGCTATTTCAGCGTACAAACCATTGCCAGGAAGATGGAGTTTCTGACCGCCGATGATGCGCGTAAGCTGGTTGCCGACGGATTCTATGACCCCACACTTGACTACGATAAAGGAACATCAACCGACTGGCTGGATGTGATCACCCGAACACCGTTAAGCCAAAACCATAACCTTACGCTCCAGGGCGGAAATGCACAGACCAACTATGTAGCCAGCCTGAACTACCGCGACTGGCAGGGTCTTTTTCTTCGGTCTGATAACCGGCAATTCACGGGTCGCATTGATTTAAACCATTCCATGTTCAACAATAAACTCCGGTTCAACCTGAACGTGGTCAACAGGAACAGAAAATATTTTGCCGGGCCCAACTATGCGTATACCTATCGGCAGGCGATCATACGGAATCCGACCGATAGCGTTTATGACTATACCGGTAACTACAAGGAAGATCCCAATGGTTATAACTATGATAACCCGCTGCGTACCATCAAGGAAACAGATGGTGAATACCGCGTATCAGAATTGCGGTTGAATGGGAACGTTATTTTTTCGCCCATCCGTGACCTGAATATCAAACTGCTGGTGTCCGGAGTAAAAAGGAGTGAGTTGTCCGGTTATGCAGAGTCCTTTAATCATAAGGCATCGGTGGTGAACAGCCGTACGGGATATGCTTCCCGCAATACCAGCTTGTACCAGGATAACCTTTTAGAGTTCACTACAGATTATTCTAAAATCATTAATAAGAACCGTTTTACAGTTCTAGGTGGTTATAGCTACCAGGATGTAACCAGCGAAGGTTTCGGAGCCAGTAATTCCAATTTTCCCACCGACTTATATTCCTACAACAGATTACAGGCAGGCGATGCCCTGTTGCTACAAAACAGCAGCGCCTATGGTATGAATAGTTATAAATCCAACTCAAAACTCATCGGTTTCTTTGGCAGGATCAACTATGCATTCGATGAAAAATACTTGTTGATGGCGAGTCTGCGTTATGAAGGCTCTTCAAAATTTGGAGAGAACTACAAATGGGGAACCTTCCCGGCTGCGTCGGTTGGCTGGCGGATCAAGAAAGAAGATTTCATGCGTTCTGTCGATTTCGTCAGTGACCTGAAACTGCGGGTCGGTTACGGAGTTACCGGCACCGTACCGACAGATCCTTACCTCTCACTGATCTCATTGAACTATGACAATACGAGCCGCTTCCTTTACAATGGAACATGGATCCAGCCTATTTCGCCGGTACGTAACCCTAATCCCAATCTTCGTTGGGAAAAGAAGCAGGAATTTAATGTTGGTTTGGACTATGGGTTTTTTGGAAATCGTCTGAATGGTAGCATTGATTTCTACCAGCGTGACACAAAAGACATGTTATACGATTTCCCTGTACCAGTACCTCCGAACCTTAATGGTTTTACATTGGCTAATGCCGGTAGTATGCGCAACCGTGGCTTGGAGATCCTGATGAATTATGATGTGATCCGTACAAAGGATGTTGATTTCAAAATCAACGCTACCTATTCCAGCAACACGAATGAACTCCTGTCAATTTCTGCTGGTGAGTTTAAGACCGAACAGGATTTCTTCCCTGCGGGCTATACAGGTGAGCCTATCCAGGAAGCTACCCATATCGTAAAAGTGGGTGAACCGATCGGGAATTTTTATGGATATAAGTCCATCGACATTGATGAAAACGGTGAATGGATCATTGAAGATGCGGATGGTAAACCTAAAAAAATATCAGCCAACAGCCCGAATGATAAAAAGGTGCTTGGCAACGGTATCCCCAAACACAATGCGGGTGTTAACCTTTATGGCCGCTACAAACATTTTGACCTTTCCATCAATATGCGGGGCGCCTTTGGATACCAGATCCTGAACTTCCAGCGGATGTATTATGAGAATCCCAAGATTAAAAGCTATAACATGCTGAAATCTGCACTGGATGATGTATATGGAAAGGGAAGGTTGAACAGTGATCTCGCCTATGTTTCCTATTACATAGAGGATGGTGATCACTGGAAAATTGATAATGTTACCCTGGGTTATAATATTGATGTAACCGGCAGCAAGGTATTCAAGAGAGCCAGGGTTTATGCGTCTGCGTTAAATCTCCTGGTATTGACCGGCTATAAAGGCATCGACCCGGAAGTTAACCGAATCGGGCTTTCTCCCGGCAATGATGAACGTGATAAGTATCCTACCACGCGCACATTCACATTGGGAGTATCACTTGGATTTTAATCAAACAACTGAATCGTTATGACAAATCATAAAATACTAGGCATCGGAGCCCTCTTCATGAGTTCCTTGCTGGCCTTCAGTTCCTGTACCAAACTGGACGAGGAGGTTTATGACCAGGTACTGGAAACTTCGTACAAACCGACAGAAAAAGACATACCGTCTATTATAGGTCCGGCGTATACCATCATGCGCCCGATGTTCGCCGACTGGCAGGGAAATTTTGACCTGCAGGAAGAACCCGGCGATGCCATCATTACACCCACCCGCCCCAATGGCTGGTATGATGGCGGAACCTACTTCAGGATGCACAACCATGAGTGGGATGAAAAGGAATGGCAGCCCCAGAATCTTTGGATCAATTGTTACGTGGGTATCAATAACGTGAACCGGATCATTTACCAGGTGGAATCCGGCGCGGTGCCGATCACCAATGGAAAGGAAGAGTTGATGGCCGAGTTGAAAGTGCTGCGGGCATATTATTATTCACTCCTGTTAGACAACCATGGAAATGTTCCTGTGGTGGTGGACTGGCTGGATGTAGAACTACCAGTACAAAGTCCAAGGGCGGAAGTATATGCTTTCGTGGAAAAAGAACTTATGGACAATATGGACCTGCTAAAGGAGACGCCGGATAAGTCTACCTATGGCCGTTTCACCAAATGGGCCGCCAAGGCAGTGCTGGCAAGGCTTTACCTGAATGCTGAAGTGTATACCGGAACGGCCCAGTGGGAAAAATGCAGGCAACAATGCGAGGATATCATCAATAGCGGCAAGTATATCCTCGAGCCGAACTACAAGTCGAATTTCCTGACAACCAACGACAACTCAAAGGAGCAGATCCTCTCTGTTCCTTACGATGAGGTATTTGGTCAGGGGAACATTATCCATATGAAAACACTGGCTACTGCCCACCGGAACGTGTTGAATATGGCCGCCCAACCCTGGGGTGGTAACTGTGCAGTGCCGCAGTTCATCGATACCTACGATGAAGACGATATACGGTTGAAAGACACCTGGATCATGGGTCCTCAGTACAGTGCATCCACCGGTGCATTGATTCTTACCTACACAGAAAATGTGGATGGTATGGACCTGGCAGACTTCTTCCAGGGCTATCGTGTAGGTAAATACGAGATCAAAGTAGGTGCAAGGAACAGCATTAGCACGGACTATGTCCTGTTCCGTTACGCAGATATCCTGATGATGAAAGCTGAGGTTGAATTACGCACCGGCAATGCCGGCGAAGCAGCAACACTCGTGAGTCAGGTCCGTGCGCGGGCATTTGCGAGCACCAATCCAGCCAAGGCAACCGTTACGGCTGCCGACCTTCAGAAAGGCAGTGTATACAAATACGGGATCTGGCAGAACGGTGCTGTGATTGAGGCACAGGGAGGGGATGACATTCCGTTCGGCCGCTTCTTTGATGAGCTCGGCTGGGAGTTCGCCTGCGAAGGACACCGCCGCGACGACATGATCCGTTTCGGAGTGTTCGCAAGGAAAAAATGGTTCAACCACCGGCCCAATGCCGACGGGAAGACTAAGATCCTGTTCCCGATTCCGCAGGACGAAATGAATAAAAACTCCAAACTGGTGCAGAATCCTGATTATCAGTAAATGAATGATAATGAATGCAAAAAGCCGGCACCGCCGGCTTTTTGCATTCCTGCAGGAGATGATATCTTTTAATAATAAAATCTTCGTTGGCAAAAGCAGTTAAAATCCGTAAACAATGAATTAATCGGCACCAAGCACGAGGTTGCGCCTTTCAATACATTTGCTTCATAAACTTCAACAAATACGTCTATGCATAGCATTAACTGGAGCGGTGTTTTTCCTGCCTTACTGACACCCTTTGACAGCAACGATAAGGTGGACTTTGCCATGTATAAAACCAATCTCGATGCACAGATCAGTGCCGGCGTGGATGGTATTATTATCGGTGGATCCCTGGGAGAAGCAAGCACCCTGCTCAACCAGGAGAAAAAGGAACTGCTGATCTATTCAAAAGAACTGGTGCCTTCCGGATTTCCGGTTCTGGTTAATATCGCAGAACAAAGCACGGCAGATGCCGTGGCACTTGCCCGGGAAGCCGAGGCGAATGGCGCTGACGGATTAATGCTACTGCCTCCCATGCGGTACAAATCCTCCGATGAGGAAACTGTAGCCTTCTTTAAAGCAGTGGCTGACAGCACCTCGCTGCCCATCATGATCTACAATAACCCGGTGGACTATAAAATCGAAGTAACGCTGGATATGTTTGAATCGCTGGCTGACCGGCCGAATATCCAGGCTGTAAAGGAGTCTACCCGCGACACCGTGAATATCACCCGGATGATCAACCGTTTTGGAGATCGTTTCAAGATCCTTACCGGTGTGGATCCCCTGGCGCTGGAAAGCCTTGTGCTGGGAGCTGATGGCTGGGTGGCAGGCCTGGTGGACGCCTTCCCCCGTGAAACTGTTGCTATTTTCCGCCTCGTAAAAGCAGGTCGTATTGACGAGGCCGTGCGCATCTACCGCTGGTTCATGCCTTTATTGGAGCTGGATATTCACCCTAAACTGGTTCAGTACATCAAGCTGGCAGCAGTGGCTACCGGCATCGGAAGCGAAACAGTTCGCACACCGCGACTGCCGCTCACAGGAGCAGAAAGGACCAGCGTGTTGAAAACTATCAATGATGCACTCGCCGTTCGCCCCGAACTTCCCGATTATTTCCAGATCAAAACAAATGCAGATGTTGCGTGGACTTAGTGTAATAGGATTCGAAACGGGTGCAGAACAACAGGAGAAATTATTTGCTTTCAGTACCATATTGGGGAAACCGCTTCCGGAGGCTTTTTCAGTAGCTTCCAAGGAAGAGATCAATCAGGCCTTATTGCTCGCAGAAGCGGCGTTTCCGGTTTTCAGCGCACTGCCTGGTACCCGTCGGGCAGAATTCCTGGAAGCTATTGCCGAAAATATCGCAGCACTGGGAGACGACCTTATCCAGCGCGCACACCTGGAATCAGGCCTCCCGCTGCCGAGACTTTCGGGCGAACGGGATCGTACTGTTAACCAGCTCAAACTATTTGCAGCTGTCCTTCGCGAGGGATCATGGGTGGAAGCCGTGATCGATACTGCGCTACCCGACCGCCAGCCATTACCCCGGGCCGACCTGCGCAAGATGCTGGTTCCGCTGGGCCCCGTTGCTGTATTTGCTGCCAGCAATTTCCCTTTTGCCTTTTCAACGGCCGGAGGTGATACCGCTGCTGCACTCGCAAGTGGTTGCCCCGTTATCCTGAAAGCGCATTCTTCCCATCTCGGCACCAACGAACTGATTGCCGGGGCTATCCAGAAAGCTGCCATTGCAACAGGCATGCCTGAGGGTGTTTTTTCTGCGTTGAATGGCGAAGGCGCTGCCCTCGGTCAGCAACTGGCCCGGCACGCGTCGATCAAGGCCATCGGTTTCACAGGATCCTACCGGGCCGGAATGTCTCTTTTCCGGACCGCCAGCAATGACCGGGCAACCCCGATTCCTGTTTATGCAGAAATGAGCAGTATCAACCCGGTAATGTTACTCCCGGAAACACTGAAACAAAACGGCACGGCGATAGCCAAACAGCTCGCTGGATCAATTACCCTGGGCGTTGGACAGTTCTGTACCAACCCAGGCTTGATATTGTTGCTGAAGGACGAAACCTCACAACAGTTTATTACAGCACTGACAGCAGCGCTGGAAGCAGTACCTCCGGCGACAATGCTGAATAAAGGCATTTGTGCCGCTTATTACCAGGCAAAGAAAAAGACAGGTAGTATTGCCGGCGTCAAAATATTGATTGAAAAACCAGATGAGGGCGATGCATTTAAAGGAAGTGCCGCCCTGTTGCAGGTGGATGCTGCTGATTTCATAAAACAGCCGGAACTCCAGGAAGAGATTTTCGGACCGGCATCGCTGGTCATTCTCTGCGACGATCATTCCGCAATGGAAGCCGCCCTTGCTTCCCTGCACGGACAGCTTACCGGCTCCCTTTACGGAACTGATGGTGATTTGCAGGAGTTTGCTCCGGCAATGGCCCTGTTATCGTCAAAAGTCGGCAGGCTGATCTACAATAATGTACCGACGGGTGTGGAAGTGTGTCACGCGATGGTACATGGTGGTCCTTTCCCCGCGACCACAGATGGCAGAAGCACTTCAGTCGGGGCCGATGCGATCAAAAGATTCGTTCGCCCGGTCTGCCTGCAGGATTGCCCGGCGACATTGCTGCCTGCTGCGCTGCAGGACAGTAACCCGCTGAATATTATGCGGAAATTAAATGGCCAGTATACCCGGGAATCTCCCGCAAAGTAAAAGATGAAAGCAGTAGTAGTTGGCGGCGGTATTATCGGATTGAGCAGTGCCTATTTTCTGAAAGAAGCAGGATGGGACGTGGTGGTCGTTGACCGGTCTGATCTGTCAGACAATTGCTCTTATGGCAATCTCGGCATGATCGTACCAAGCCATTTTGTTCCCCTTGCAGCACCGGGAATGGTGACGCAGGGTATCCGCTGGATGTTCAATTCCAAAAGCCCTTTTTACGTACGCCCGTCATTGAGCAGTACCCTGATTCAATGGGGGTTAAAATTCATGCGTTCCGCCACCGCAGCGCATGTGGAAGCGTCGGCTGTTCCGCTGCGCGACCTGAATGTGCTCAGCAAAAAGCTTTACGAAGCCATGGCGGCAAAACCGGAGTTCGCATTTGCCCTGGAGAAAAAGGGTATCATGATGTACTTCAGAGATGAAAAAGTAGCGGAAGAAGAAATTCACCTCGCAGAAAAAGCACGGTCGCTGGGACTCGATGTGGCAGCACTCAGTGCAGGTGAAGCCCGGCAGATAGAAACCGGCACAAGGCTGGATGTACTGGGTGCAGTGCATTACCGTTGCGATGCCCATCTCTACCCGAACCTGTTGATGCCGCAACTGGTTAAATTTTTGAAAGGCGCGGGTGTACAGTTCATCACCAATGCTCCCGTGCTTTCTGTTAACCGCCAGAAGAACCAGGTGCGCTCAATAGTTGCCGGTAATCAGACGATCGATGGGGACGTTTTTGTTTTCGCCGCCGGATCATGGCTGCCGGAACTCGGCCGCAGGGCAGGATTGCAGTTGTCTGTTTTACCCGGTAAAGGCTATTCCTTTACCCTGCAGCAACCGGAAACAACCTTGCAGGTACCAGCCATCCTTTGTGAAGCGCGTGTTGCGATCACTCCCATGGATGGTAAAATGAGGTATGGCGGTACCATGGAATTGGGCGCAATAAATGATAAGATCAATATGCGCCGGGTGCAGGGCATCGTGGAATCTGTACCGGACTATTTCCCCGATATCAAACTGCAAATGCCCAAACAGGAAGATATCTGGTTTGGCTACCGGCCCTGTACACCTGATGGACTCCCCCTGATCGGTTATACAAAAACGGTAGACAACCTGATCGTTGCCGGCGGCCATGCCATGATGGGCCTCAGTCTTGGCCCGGCGACAGGTAAACTTGTTGCGGAAATGGCAGGAGGAGTTCCACTTACCGTCAATGCAACAGCGTTCAGGCCTGACCGTTTCTAGGTAGAATGGCCAGACATTGTTGGCAAAATTGCTGCCTAATAAGCCTGTAATCAACAAATTGTAAGGATTTTTGCAGAATACTTGCTGCAGTTCAGGTTACATGTATATTTGAAGGATGCAGGAAACAAGAATTCACAATTGCTTGCAACCTTGTGAATTTGTTTCTCGTCATTTTAACATCTTATTCTATTAACCTGAACAAATGCTTAAGAATTGGAAGAACCTCTTCGTCAAGGATGAAGGCGAAGAAGGTACTAACCGGCAAACCGAATCCGACAAATCATTTTCCTTCCCTGTAGACAACTATGCAGCAAACAAGCATGAATCTCTGAATGCTGCTGCTCCTCCCCAGGCAAATGACGCTGATTTCCGCGAAGTGTTAAGCGTATATGAAAACGGACTGGACAGTATCAATATGCCTGGTTACGATTTCTATGAATTTTACATGGCCATTTCATCCACCGGTTTGCATAATGAACAGGCTTACCGCATGGCTTACCAGATGGCCCGGTCTATGGACAAAACGATCAGCAGCACCAAGTTCCTGAACGACGCCGATTTCTACATCAGCAAGATCAATGAAGTGCACGGTGAATATGTTCGGCAGGGTCAGCAGAAGCTGCAGACAATACAACAACAGAATGCATCCGAGAAAAGCCAGCTCAACAACGAAATAGAATCCGGCATCAGCAGGATTAACCAGCTGAAAGCGGAACTACAGAAAATTGAGACGGATATTGCCAACAAGCGCACCCTGCTTTCGCGAATCGACGAAGGCAGCCTTCCCCAGGAAAAGGCAATCAGGGAAAAGCTTCAGGCCAATGACCAGGCACATCGTGTGAGCATCAATAAACTTAATGCTGTAAAAGACAGCATCCGACAGTTCATCAGAGAATAATTTCCAAATCAAATACAATGTCAGTAGAAAGCAACAAAGTGCTTGAACTTCCCATATTCAAGCATTTTGAAAAAAATGATATCACCCTGAATCCGAAGAACTGGAGAAAGGGAGAAAAAGGGATTGCAGTAGTAGTAGGATTGGTCTTGCTGGGCACCATCGCCTGGGGCCTGTACCAGTATATCCTGCCCATCGTATTTACCTGGGTGGGACAGGTATTGGGTGCAATCGCCGCTGCCGTTCTGGTGATTGCATTTTTCCTGCTGCTTCCTGCTATTATCAAAGGCCTTAAAGCACTTTCACGCACACTCCAGAAAGCCCTGATCAAATACGATCCCTTCGGTGAACTGGAAGCGCAAAAAGAGAAAATGCAGGAGAACCGGACCCAGTTCAAACAGGCCAAGGCAAAAATCAAGGCCATCAAATCGAACATGGAATCGGAATCCGTTAAAGCCGAAAAAGAGTCAAAAGAATACCAGGAAAAAGTATTGTCCCTGCAATCCAAAGCAGAAGGGTTGAAATCCAGGATGACCAATATGGAGCAAACCATGGGCGCGGCTGCGAAAGATTCCGATGATTATGTGGAATTGCAAACCAACCTGATGAAAACACTGAGCGAAGCGCAGCGCGTCAGCCATATGCTGAATCAGAGCACCGGTCTGATCAGGAAATATGGTAGCCGTGCTCACGTAATCGGTAAACTCGACCGCAAGCTGAATATGGTGGATACTGCAATGGAGATCAAAATTGCCGATTTTGACGTGAGCGTCGACATGTTGAAGAAGGAGTATGCCTTCGCAGAAGCTGCCAGAACTGCAACAGAAGAAGCGAAATCAGCAATGCTGTTCACCAAGGGCTGGGAGCTGGAATACGCGCTCGATGTGGTGACCAATACCATAGCCCTTGACCTCGCTACCACCCAGGAGAACCTGCTGGATCTGGACTCCCTTACCAGCCAGTACTCTATGGATAGCGATGAACTTTATTCAAAACTCGACAAGCTAGCCGACCAGATCAAAACGGACAACTATATCGTACCCGAGTCAAAAAAATACAGCAACCCCAATTACAAACTCACACCGGAAGATAAAATCGAAAGCAAAGGCTTCGGTGATATTTTCAATTAATACCTACAATTATGAAATGGTCTCAACTTACCTTTTTTTCCAAAGCCCTCATCACGCTGATCGTTGCAGGTGCAGTCGGAGGATTGGTATATGCACTGTCGCCCGGTCTCAGGGTCGACGAAGCAAAGAAGCTGGACAAAATTGAAGTCAGCGACAAAGACGTAAACAACGTATCCACTGTTGCAGAGATTGCGCTTCCAGAAGAAACACTGTCAACAGCCGTAAGCAATAAACCGCTTGTGCGGATTGCGGGATATGCGTGGAATGCCCAGAGCGGTATTATCGTGGCCAACGGTGGTCCTAAAACCACCAAAGGTTCTATGATGGAAAAGAACGGCCTGAATGTGGAGATTATCCGGCAGGACTGGCTCAGCGAATTGCGCAATCAGCAAATGAAATTCATTGAGTCTTATGATCAGGGCAATAGCTTTCCCAAAGATGGTGTTGCCGGTATCATGATCATGGGCGATGGCGTTCCTTTCTATATCAGCTCCGCCCAGCAGGCACTCGACGACAAATACGGTGCAGGAAAGTATCAACTGCAGGTAATTGGAGCCGTTGGCCTTAGTTATGGTGAGGACAAGCTCATCGGGCCTCCCAGCTGGAAGATGAATCCGCAGTCCATGAAAGGATCGCTTGTTTCCGCGGTGATTGGAGACGGCGACTGGGTGACTACCGTAAACTATGCAGCGGCAAATGGTCTTAAGATCAACCCCGATCCGTCAACCTATGATGCAGAAGCAGTAAACTTTATCGCCTCCGCCAACGATGACTATATCGAATCTGCGAAAGAACTGATTAAGTCACAGAAAGAAGGTTGGACGGTATCGCTGAAAGAGGTGAAGAACGGAAAACTGACGGGTAAGTCCATCAACAAGAAAGTAGATGGTTGCGCTACCTGGACACCGGGCGATAAAATGGTTTTCGATGCCCTCACCGGGTTTACCGATGTAGTTTCTACCAAAGAGTTTAACAACCAGATGGCGACCTCCATCATCGTATTGAAACAATGGGCAGAACAGAACAAGGAAACAGTAATTAACTTACTGAAATCATCCTATGCAGCTTCTAACCAGATGAAGTTGTATGACTCCTGGAGGCATCGCGCTTCCGAGTCGACAGCGAAATCTTTTGCCATGGAAACTCCTTCATACTGGTATGACATGTTCAAGGGCCAAAGCGGCGAAAAGAGTGGTATCTCCTTCAATATGGGTGGTTCACGGGTGTTCAACCAGGCTGATGCCAACCAGTATTATGGTATAACAGATGGAACCAACCGCTATAAGGCTGTATATGACCAGGTTTCCAAATATCTGAAAGACCTTAACCCGGCGGGCTTTAATCAGAATGTGAAAAAGATCGTTCCTTACGAAGAGGCCGTTAACCTGAGCTTTCTGAAGCAGGTTGGCGAGATCGACAAAGGCGAAGCTTACACGGCCGACTATACCAAAAAGGCGACCAGTGTTATGGCCAGCGGTGAATGGAGAATCAATTTTGATCCGGGAAGAGCCACGATCCGGCCTGAAGGAAAAGATGTTCTGGAGCAGATCTATAACCTCCTGATCCAGGCGGAAGATTCCAAGCTCGAAATGGTGGGTCATACCGACAACACCGGAACTGCTGATGGCAACTACGCCCTGTCGAACGCACGCGCGGAGTCAGTTAAGAATTTCCTGGTGGAGAAAGGTATTCCTGCCAGCCGTTTTCAGAAAATTGAGGGTAAGGGTCAGGACGAGCCGGTGGGCGATAACAATACTGCTGCCGGTAAAGCGCAGAACAGGAGAGTAGTGATAACCCTGCTTAAATAAAATACTAAAATGAAACCCGCAACCTGGTTCAAGCCTTTTGAAACAATTGATCGCGGAAGCCGAATCACCATCCTGACCATCTGGATCGTGATGGTAGGCGGCTTTTGGGTACTGGCATCAACAGGATCAAAACACCTGTTTCCGACACCCGGACAGGTCTGTGAAGGGTTCATCTCACTTTTTAATGAGGGGCTGGTGGTGCATATCGCCAGTTCCCTTGCTCTTTGTTTTAAGGCGACCTTTTTTTCGTTGCTCATTTCTCTCCTGATCGCTTATGCATCGCCCTTGCCGTTTCTGAAACCACTCGCCGTAGCCATGAGCAGGATCAGGTACCTGCCCCTTACGGGTATCACTTTTTACCTGGCAATCCTCGTGAGTGATGCCAGGACCATGCAGGTGAGCGTACTGATGATCTTTATGAGCCTGTATTTTATCACCAGCCTGCTGGCCATGCTCAAAGACATTCCTGTTGAAGAAATTGATCATGCCCGCTCCCTTAAATGTTCCCGGTGGGAAGTGCTCTGGGAAGTCGTAATCAAAGGAAGGATAGACTATGTGATCGATATGCTTCGCCAGAACCTGGCGATCACCTGGATGATGCTGGTTACAGTCGAATCTATCCTCGTTGCTGCAGGCGGACTTGGCGTATTGATCAAGAACAGCGATAAATTCATGAACCACGGCCGGATCGTTGCCTTGCAGCTGGTAATACTTGCCGTTGGTTTGCTCCTGGACGCAGGCCTCAATGCGCTCCGGAAAGGATTCTTCCGATACTCAACTTTTTAAGCCTTGGTAATGACAGCCTACGAACAAAAACATACCCTGCTTCATGTTGATAACCTGAGCGTGGTATACGATGGAAAGACTATCATCAAAAACATCAGTTTTGAAGAAAAGGATACCGTCGTTCCGGGTCGTGAACAAGGCCAGATCATAGCCTTCCTGGGCAGATCGGGCCGTGGAAAATCGACCCTTTTCCGCACGTTGACAGGACTGGAGGCACCTACAACAGGAAGAGTACTTATTCCGGACTACAGTAAGACTGTTCACGACGGTCAGCAACCGGCTAAAATGGTTGAAGAAGGCGATGTAGGTTTTGTAAACCAGAAGTACACCCTATTCCGGCACAAAACAGTAGAACAGGCGCTTGCCTTTGCATTGAGAAGATCGCCTCTGAGTGCCACGGAAAAAGCGGAAAAGATCAATCAATACCTTGCTGACTGGGGATTGGAAAAAGTAAAGATGCAGTATCCCAATGAGTTGTCCGGTGGACAAAGACAGCGCACGGCAATTCTTGAGCAACTCCTTAATTCCGGACATTACATGGTGCTTGACGAACCATTTTCCGGACTCGACATTGGCAACATAGACAATGTGAGAAAGGCTTTCCAGCTGATCAACCGCAGCAGTGAATTGAGTACAGTTATCTTCAGTACACACGACATTGAACTTGCCGTAGAGCTGGCTGATTCCATTTATATTATAGGGTATCCCCGGGAAAACGGCAGCCCCGGTACTTCAGGAACGATCATTCGTCATTTCGATCTGAAAAAGATGGGCCTTGCGTGGAGTGAAAAGCTCAACAGCGATCACTATGATTGCATCAAGGAAATCCGGGATATTATGCTCAGCAGCTGATCCTGCCGGTCAGGAATTTACGGTCGCTGTGCTGATTTCTTTTGCAGCACCCCTTTTCGAAATCAGGTAATAGATAGGTATGCCGAGCAGGGTAATGATGAGTCCCGGCCAGGTATATTCAGGTTTAAAAATGATCAGCAGAATGCAGAAGGCCAGGCCCATCAGGATATACAATGCCGGCAATACCGGGTATCCGAATGCTTTGTAGGGACGCTCAAGATCCGGCCTTTTGCGGCGCAGGATAAAGATCCCGGCGATGGTCAGGATGTAAAAGCCCACTACCACAAAGGAGATCATGTCCAGCAATTGTCCGTATTGCCCGCTCAGGCTCCACGCTGCAGCAAAAATGCCCTGCAGCCATAGTGCAAAACCTGGTACATTATTGTCATTTAGTGTTCCCGCTTTCTTAAAGAACAGACCATCTTTGGCCATCGTGTAATATACCCTTGCGCCGGCGAGGATGAGACCGTTGTTGCAACCGAAGGTCGACACCATGATCATGACTGCAATAATATAAGTACCCGCATTGCCGAAGATTACGTGCGCTGCGCTGACAGCTACCCTGTCTTTTTCCGCCGTAGCAATTTCATGTAGCGGCAGTACCCCGGTATAGACAAAATTGGTCAGCACATAAATGATGGTGACGATCAGGGTGCCAAGGAAAAGACTCAGGCCGATATTGCGTTTAGGATTCTTAATCTCACCGGCAATAAACGTCACGTTGTTCCAGGAATCACTGCTGAATATAGATCCTACCATTGCTGCGGCAATGGCACCAAAAGCAGCGAAGGCTGTGTAGGAAGCCAGGTTGCCACCTTCACCTGATCCGTTCGTCTGAGCAGGAAATTTGTGAAGGTCCCAGGCACCCTGCCAGTTGGCATCCCAAACGGCAGTTTTAAAGGCAAATAGGCCGAAGCCAATCAATCCGAACAGGCTGAGCAATTTGGCGAGCGTGAATGTAGTCTGAATTGCCTTTCCGCTTTGAATACCCCGTGTATTAATGAAAGTCAGCAGCGCAATGATCGCGATAGACAGCAACTGTGCCGCTGAAATATTCAGCGGGCCGATGGTTGCCACAACATGATCCTCGCTCAGTGGTGGGAACAGGTAAGCCGCGAATTTGGCAAATGCTACACCAACTGCTGCAATGGTTGCCGTCTGGATCACGGAGAAAAAGCTCCAACCGTAAAGGAATCCCAGTAATGGATGATAGGCTTCCTTCAGGTAAACATATTGTCCGCCGGCACGGGGGAACATACCGCTCAGTTCACCATAGGAGAGTGCGGCCGTTATGGTCATAAACCCCGTTATCAGCCAGACGGCAATCAGCCATCCGGCGCTGCCGACATTACGGGTAATATCGGCACTCACTATAAAAATGCCGGAACCAATCATGGATCCGGCAACGATCATCGTAGCGTCAAGTAATTTGAGGGTCGGTTGAAACTGGTGCTGTGACATGCGTTAATCTTGGTGCGGGAAGATACAGCATCCTCCGGAATGCCGGTCCGCACCGTTTCTCCGGATATTGTTGAATACTGACCGGATTTTAGCTTCTATCCCAGCTTCGGCAATTTGTACCCGTTATGATAATGTGCGTCCAACAATTTGTTGGCTGCTGAACTGTCAAAATTCCCTTTTGTTTCGTTCCAGGCAAGTTTTTGACGTGTGCGGAAGGCAATATTGCCAAGCTGGCAAACCTGTGCGGTACGGCTGGCCTCCTGAATCGGGGTATGGATACTGGCTGGCTGGTTATTGCGGATGGCATCCACAAAATTCTGATGGTGGCGAACCAACGCATCGCCCTGGTCTTTCTGCATGGGAACTGCTTCCATCTTTTGCCCTTCCGGCGTAACAAACCAGCCTTCGCGATTCAATACAAGGGTTCCGTTATTACCAATAAAGGCTGTACCGTGGGTGAGGTTATAAGGACCGAGATCAATTCCTGTAGCATGTTCCCAAACCACGTTGAATTTGTCGTATTCAAATACTGCCGTCAGTGTATCCGGAGTTTCCGACGCATCATCCGGGTAAGCCATTTTGCCACCGGAAGCCATGACAGATTTGGGATAACCTGCCTTCATACCCAGCAGGGCATAATCCATCATGTGGACTCCCCAGTCGGTCATGAGACCGCCTGCATAATCCCAGAACCAACGGAAATTGAAATGAAAGCGGTTGGGATTAAAAGGTCTTGTAGGTGCCGGTCCCAGCCAACGGGTATAATCCACACCTGCCGGGACGGCAGCATCTGGCAAAACAGGTACCGGTTTCATCCATCCCATATATGCCCAGGATTTAACGGTGCGGATATTGCCAAGTTTGCCACTTTGCACAAAAGCAACAGCGTCCTGGAAATGCGGCGCACTGCGCTGCCATTGTCCCACCTGCACAAAACTCTTATACCGCGCCTGGGCTGCTTCCATGACGCGGCATTCTTCGATGGTATTGCCGCATGGCTTTTCTACATATACGTATTTCCCTGCTGCACAGGCATCCGCCATTTGAAGGCAATGCCAATGATCCGGTGTCCCGATGATCACATAGTGAACATCTTTATTGTCGAGGAGCTGGCGGTAATCCGAATAAGTCTTTACAGGAGTTTTTAATTCAGCGGCACGGCTGCTCAACACGTTGGCATCAATATCACAAAGGGCGACACATTGGGTGCCGGGAACTTTCAGGATTGCCTGGAGGTTACTCCATCCCATCCCCTTCACGCCAATAACGCCCACATTGATCTGGTCTGAAGGTGAAATGCGGCGTTGGGTAGAAGCAAACAACTCCCCGGAAAAGCCGGGAAGCAGGCTGGAACCTAATAAAAGGGTACCGGAATGGGTAAGGAACCGGCGACGGGAATTTGACATGGCGATCGTTTTATGATGGAGGCATAATTTACAAACTAATCCGGAAGTGCGCGCAACCCGTGCAAGTGGGGGGAAAAAATGCTAATTAAGTATCAATTTGCGGGCACGATGAATTAAATGTAAATGGTACATTTATTACATGAAAAGACTTTTTCTTTTAACGGTTGCTATTGCAGGAATAACTGCAGAAAGCTTTGCCCAGCAGGTGCCGGTGGATTATCCCATTCAGCCTGTACCTTTTACGCAGGTGCATTTTCATGACCAGTTCTGGGCGCCACGGATGGAAACCAACCGCCTGGTGACTATACCTTATGTGCTTGCACTGTGCAGAAAGGAAGGGCGCATCGACAATTTTCTGAAAGCCGCTGGGAAAATGCCTCCAGGAAAACTCACTGAATATCCCTTTGACGATACCGACATCTATAAACTGATTGAAGGCGCGTCTTATTCTCTCCAGGTGAAACCTGATCCCGCACTGGAAGCCTCAGTAGATACGCTCATCGCAATCATCGCAGCTGCACAGGAACCCGATGGCTACCTGTATACATTCCGCACCATGAAACCGGAAAAGCCGCATGAATGGGCAGGAACAAAACGGTGGGAGAAAGATCCCGAACTGAGCCATGAGCTGTACAACTGCGGGCACCTTTATGAAGCAGCTGCAGCACATTACCTGGCTACCGGGAAAAAAAGCATGCTCAATATTGCTACCAAAAATGCAGACCTGCTTGTTCAGGTTTTCAGTGTCGGGAAAGCACCCTGGTTCCCGGGCCACCAGGTGGTGGAAATGGGCCTCGCAAAACTGTACCGGGTAACGGGCAAAAAAGAATACCTGGAACTGGCTAAATACTTTCTTGACATCAGGGGAACGGGTGTAATACAGGGTGCTGAATATAATCAGAGTCAGCAACCCGTTACGAGCCAGCATACTGCCGTAGGGCATGCGGTGCGCGCGGCTTATATGTATACGGGTATGGCCGACGTTGCTGCCCTGACGGGAAACACGGAATATATCCATGCGATCAATGATATCTGGAAAGATGTAGCCGATCACAAACTCTATCTCACGGGTGGAATCGGCGCAACCGGCAATGGGGAAGCATTCGGGGCTGCCTATGACCTGCCCAACATGAGTGCCTATGCAGAAACCTGCGCTTCCATTGCGAATGTATACTGGAACAGCCGGATGTTTTACCTCAATGGCAACGCGCAATACGTTGACGTACTGGAGCGGATCCTGTACAATGGCTTGTTGTCTGGCATCTCGCTGTCAGGGGATAAATTTTTCTATCCCAACCCACTGGCGTCAATGGGGCAGCATCAGCGGAGCCCGTGGTTCAATTGTGCCTGCTGCATTTCGAACATGACGCGGTTTATGTCATCAGTTCCCGGCTATACCTATGCGCAGCAGGGCAATAAATTATATGTGAACCTGTATGTTGCCAGCAATGCTGATATTACCCTTCCTGCCGGAAAATTGCGCATTGGCCAGGAGACGCAGTACCCCTGGAAAGGAAAAGTAAAAATGACCATCGAACCGCAGCAGACCGCAGCTTTCAGCCTTTACCTGCGCGTACCAGGATGGGCGAAGGGCGAAGCTGTTCCGGGCTCGCTGTATGCTTTTATGGAAAACAAGCGGATACCCGTGACGGTTAGTGTGAACGGCAAATCCTTAAAACCCGTAATGGAAAAAGGTTACGCGGTCATCAACAGGTCCTGGAAGAAAGGCGACAAAGTTGAAATCGATCTGCCAATGGAAATTCAGAAGATCGTGGCAACTGATTCAGTAAAAGCCGACAGGGGCAGGTTTGCTTTGCAACGTGGTCCATTGGTCTATTGCCTGGAAGGTCCTGATAATGCAGACAGCGCTGTTCAGAATATTGTGGTGGCCAGGAATGCTGCGTTTACCACCCAGGACGCGCCAACCATGTTCAATAGTGTTGTTTTGCTGAAGGGGAAAGGTACCGCTTCCAAAAAAATGGAGAACAGCAGTGCTATCGCCAAAAGTGAACAAACGGTTACTGCCATTCCCTACTATGCCTGGAACAACCGCGGCCCATCGGAAATGGAAGTATGGATCCCCTATGTGGATTCCATGGCCCGTCCCAAACCAGCATCAACGATTGCCTCCAGGGCGAAGGCAAGCGGCTCGCTGAAGCAGACAAAAATGCTGAAAGGGCTGAATGATCAGTATGAGCCAGAAAGCTCGCAGGACCATAACAGTCTTTTCCTGCACTGGTGGCCCAATACCAAAACCCAGGAGTGGGTACAGTATGATTTTGACAAAGAATATACGGTCAGCCGGTCTGATGTCTACTGGTTTGACGATGGTCCTTTCGGTGGCTGCAGGATCCCTGCATCCTGGAAATTGTACTACCGCAATGGTGATCAGTGGATCCCGGTAAAAACAACCGGTACCTATACCGTACACAAAGACCAATATGATACCATCAGCTTTGAGCCGGTTAGAACAAACGCGCTCCGGCTGGAAGTACAGTTACCGGCAGATCACTCTGCCGGGATCCAGGAATGGAAAGTCGAATAAGTCTGATCAGGAAGCAACCTCCAGCGTGTTATGGTAATACGATTCCAGGTACTCGCTGGGGGATTTTCCAATAATGGATTTGAATACGCGGTTGAAGTTGGTAATGCTGTTAAAGCCGCAGGTATAGGCGATGGTGCTGATACTGTCCACCGCGCCATCAGTAAGTCGTTTGCAGGCTTCATGAATGCGCACTTCATTCAGAAATGACACGAACGTGTGCCTGGTTCTTTTCTTGAAATACCGACAGAATGCCTGAGGTGTCATGTGCGCTTCCTTCGCTACATCCTCGAGCGTCAGCTGGTCGGCATAGTGGTCCATGATATAGTGATAGATATGGCCCAGGCGAATGCCTTCATGTTCGGTTACACCCGCCATGTCGGTGAAAGTGGACAATTCGGTCAGTTGCTGCAGTCCGGTGAAGCAACGCAACAATTCAAGGAAGGAGATCAGTTGTTCGAGGCCGTTATCCCGGCTGATCCTGGTCATCAGGCGCGTTATGGCGCCGGTTTCTTCTTCAGGAACGGCAAAACCATTGCGATGCTTCTGTAAGAACGTTTTTATGGACCTGGCTTCCGCGAGATCCAGGAGGTACTGCAGTTTGCCATTCGGGTTGAAAAAGATCGTCATGGCCTTCACCATTTTGGCCGAGCCATCTTCAAAATAACTGGGATCGCTCTTGAATACATGCGGCTGATTCGGGGCAATACAATAAATTTCGTTTGACCGGAAGGGATGCATGTTGTTTCCTACAACTAACGTCCCTTCGCCCCGCTGGATCCAGGTCAGCTGCAATTCATCGTGGCGGTGCAGGTGCGGATAGAAAAACGGCATACTTTCCTGCTGCACGATGATGTTTTTATCTCCGGGAACCGGGATGGTGAATTGCAGTACTTTCATGGTTAAAAGTTACAGCATTTCGCTAAAATTACCATCAGCAGGTGAAAAACCGGCAACGAAGGGTTAAAATATGGTGATTAATGTTGCCTTTTTGAGTCCTCCTACCACCGCAGCAAGGCGCTGCCCCAGGTGAACCCGCTTCCAAATGCGGCCAGGCAGATAAGATCTCCCTCTTTTATGCGACCTTCCTCCCAGGCCTCACAAAGCGCCAGGGGAACAGAAGCTGCCGTAGTATTTCCATAACGCTGAATATTGTTGAACACCTGGTCATCCCGCAGGCCCAGTTTCTGTTGAACTCCCTGTGCAATCCTCAGGTTGGCCTGGTGGGGAATCAGCAGTGTAAGATCAGCCGGCTGATAACCATTGGCGTCCAGCGCCTCACAGATGACTTCAGGAAACTTGACTATCGCTTTTTTGAACACAGCCGGTCCATCCATATACGGAAAATTCTGGGCCTCTTCTACCATAGCCTTGCTCATGAACGTATCGCCGATAGCGTGGTCATCGTAGCTGGCGAAGTTGCCCCAGCGGTTGCCGTGCGTGCCTGGGTTATACATGGCCAGCTGTTCGGCACTTGCACCATCGCTGTGCAGGTGCGTACTCAGGATTCCCCTGTCCGGATCGCTCGTCGGCTGCAGGAGCACTGCACCCGCTCCGTCTCCGAATATTACAGCCACGTTCCTGCCCCGGGTTGAAAAATCTATTCCGAAAGAATGTTTCTCACTGCCGATCACCAGCACGTTTTTGTACATGCCGGCTTTGATAAACTGGTCTGCTACCGAGAGGGCATAAACGAAACCGCTGCACTGGTTGCGGATATCCAGCGCGCCGATCTCGCCGCACCCCAGTATACGTTGTACCAATACGCCGCATCCCGGAAAATAATAGTCGGGGGACAGTGTCGCAAAAATGATGAAATCCACATCAGCAGCAGTTACTCCTGCCCGGGAGAGGGCCTGGCTGGCTGCTTCTGCTCCCATGGTTGCCGTGGTTTCCCCCGTGCGGTCGGCATACCGCCGCTCCTTTATTCCAGTGCGTTCCTGGATCCATTCATCACTGGTATCCATCCATTGGGTCAGGTCATTATTGGTAAATACATTACCGGGAACATATTTACCGATTCCAGCGATGCGGGTGCGCGGCATAGCAATCATTTTGACCATAAAATTAGTTGCAAAATGGTTGTATTTTGTACGAATCCATGAGGAGCTTCCTTTATCGCCATAACGAGGTCAGCATCTGGCTTACAGCTTTGCTGTTACTGTTCTTTGCTGTAGATCCTTCCCGCGACCAGACTTCGCTTTGCCTGTTTCACTGGCTGGGCTGGCAGCATTGTCCCGGCTGTGGTCTCGGAAAAAGCATGCATGCCGCCATGCACGGCGCATTTCGTCAATCCTGGCATTACCATTATTTCGGTATTCCGGCAGTGCTGATTATTGGCGCGAGAATTATATCTTTAATGATAACCCATAAAATATCCCTACATGAACAATTACCTGATGGGCCTGCCGGACCTGCAACCTGAGGAATTGGCGGGTATCAAGGAACTGACCGGAAAAATGACGGAATCACAACAGCAGCAGTTTTTCATGCTGTATGGAGGAAAACGTAAAAAGCCACAGGAGATCCTGCTGCTCACCTGCCTCGGTTTCGTAGTAGTGGCCGGTATCCAGCGGTTCGTATTGGGTCAGGTAGGAATGGGCATCCTGTATCTGTTAACCGGCGGACTTTGCCTGATCGGAACGATAGTCGATGTAGTCAACTACAAAAAGCTGGCAACAGACTACAACCTCGAACAGATGTATGAATCTGCGCGCATGGTGGGGAACTGATTGACATGGTCAATCGTGCCGCGGTAACTTCAATTTTTTGTCCAGGAAAGTGGAAATGACTTTTTCCACGCCTTCCGCGTCAGCGGATTTGAAAGGTGATGCAATAACATGATTGCCTGTCAGGGGCATGGCATGTTCTTCCTTGAATTCCGCCGGTGTTGCGATCTGGCTGAACATCTTTTTCATGGCAGATACCTTCACCACATCATCCTGGTTTTTCTCGTCCCTGTAATAGTACAGCAACAAAGCTGGCTGTTTCACTTTCTCAAAAGTCTCCGGTACCATGCTGGTCTCAAGCATCTCCTCCAGGTTTACGGCGGCTTCGAGCCGGTAATGATAATTCCAGTATTGTTTGTACATCGGTCGGTTGTCCGAGGCCGTACGGTAATTACCTCCGGTCACCAGCCGTGCGATCTGTAGTCCCCACGGATTATTGAGGATCCAGGCATTGGGATCATTGATGGCAATATTGGGACTCATCAGGATAAGCGCTGAAACCAGCTGGGGATATGCTGCTGCCAGTTGGATTGCATTTGTTGCTCCGGTACTGGTGCCCATTAGAATGACTTTTCGTCCAAGTCTCATGCCCACTGCCAGGGCGTCCTTTGCAGATTCCCAATATTTATCGGTGGTCAGATTCAGCAATTGTTCCGAGGTATCGATACCATGTTCAGCCAGCCTTGCCAGGTAGAGATTTGCTCCGAACTGCCGGGCAATATGTTCATGCGTAGGAGCGCCCTCAAATTGTGATGCGGAGAAACCATGCAGGTAAACGATGGAATATTCGGTTGGCCGGCGCAGTGAGTCGAACCACACGATCCTTGCTTCATTGTCAGGTTTGATCTGATGGGCGCGGTCCATCGCCGCCACATATTGTTCGAGGTCAGTTGCATCAGCAGGAGCAACAGGCAGGGCAGGGGAATATTTCGGCTTATCGGGATGCGGGCCTGCCAGGTAAACGAGCGCAATCAGCAGTACTACCGCCAGCCACCTATATTTTCGCATAGCTGTGTCAGTTATAGTCGGATATCCACCACCCTTTTTTCCAGCCGGCTCAGCTCGGCTGCAAAGCCCATCAGGTGACTTTCGATGGAGGCATCAATAGTTGAAGTTAATAGTCCCGGATCATTTTTGGAAACGGCCTGGATAAAATCCGCCATCAGGCGCCAGTCGCCCCCGCCATGTTTGTCCGTCTTTTCAATCCAGTGCTCTTTCTTATTACTCTTGTAATGGGTGATATTGAATTCCGTCATGTCACCCACTATGTCTCCATGACTGCCCATGATCCTGGTTCGGCGGCCTTCATAGGAAGTAAACGCCTGCATGGAAAAACTGACCGTCGTATTGTCTTCGAACAGGATATTGCTGACATAATGATCCGGCTGATCATTGTCCATCCGGTAAACACACCGGCCATAATCTGTCGTTTTCAGTTGTTCCAGGATAAAGGCAGGTTGTTCTTCTTTGAGTTGGGGAAGGTCGAAAACATAATTCCTTTTCCTGTCGCGGTAATAGATCTGGATGGCCGAGTACGGACAGTTCTTTTCTACAGCGCAGCCATCGGTGCATCGGGACGTGCTTCCCGCCGGGGCATTTTCTTTCCGGAACCACGACAGGTGCCCGAAAGCGTGGATCGCAAGGCTGGGCTTGCCGATCAGCCAGCGCAGGATGTCCATGTCGTGACTCGATTTGGCCAGGATAATAGGCGCTGAACGTTCGCTGTTGTGCCAGTTGCCCCGAACATAGGAATGGCTCATGTGCACGTATTCTATCGGCTCTAGGTGCTGGATACTGACCACCCGTCCAATGGCATCTGCCGCCAGCAGGCTTTTCAGTTGCTGGAAATAGGGCGCGTAACGCAATACATGGCAAACAGCAAGTATGCCTTTAAAATGGCGGCTTCTTGCGAGGATGTCGCGACACTCCGATTCACTGGGACTGATCGGCTTTTCAAGCAGGATATGATACCCCGCTTCCATCGCAGCAATACAGGGACCATAGTGAAGGTGGTCGGGGTTGGAAATAATAACGGCATCAGCAATTTTTGCAAGGCTAAATACCTCCTTCCAATCGGTAAAACAGGCAGAGAAGTCAAGCTGATGCTGTTGGGCAAACCGGAGACGGCGGATCGCATTGGGCTCTGCAACACCCACGATCTTCAGCTGATCGGGAAACCGGATGGCATAGTTCCCATAGATTTTACCCCGTTTTCCGGCTCCGATAATGATGGCGGTTACCGGCCGGGGCACAGGCCGGAGATTGTCCGGCAATAAAATCGGATCGGCATCTTCATTTTCTATCTCGTATAAGGAAACCTGTGAGGGTTCTCCGCCTCTGTGACTCCACCTTTTCTCCATAGGCTAATTTACTAACAATGAATGCTTAGCATTGCCCCAAATCTTGTTAAATTCACGAAAACCCAAGGCCTGCATGACCACCAGCCGATCCGACCGTTTCCCTGCCCTGGATATTTTCCGCGGCATGACCATCTGCTTCATGATCATTGTCAATACCCCGGGAAACGGTGGAAATACGTTTTCTCCCCTGCTCCACGCGCACTGGCACGGTTTCACCCCCACTGACCTGGTATTTCCTTCATTCCTGTTTGCCGTGGGCAATGCGATGGCTTTCGTGATGCCGAAATGGGAAAGCCTGCCTGCCGGCACAGTTACCGCTAAGATTCTGAAACGCACCGCGATCATATTCCTGCTGGGATTCCTGATGTACTGGTTTCCATTTGTAAAAAGAGGTGATGCAGGTTACTATTTGTCCCCCTTTGTTGAAACACGGGTATTCGGGGTGCTGCAACGGATAGCGCTTTGCTATGGTGCCGCTGCATTGATGATTTATTTCCTGAAACCTAAACTTGCCGCCTGGCTGGCAGTGGCGTTGCTTTTTCTGTACTGGGGCTGCCTTTACTGGTTTGCCGGTCCGGGTGATCCGCTGAGCCTGGAAGGAAATGCCGTGCTCAGGATTGACCGCTGGCTACTGGGCGAAAAGCATCTGTATCACGGGGAAGGACTTGCTTTTGACCCTGAAGGACTGCTCAGTACCCTGCCTGCTATTGCCAATGTGATCGGGGGGTACCTGGCGGGAAACTGGATCCGGCGCAACGGCATCAACTGGGAAACGGTTGGCAAGCTGTTGCTGGCGGGAGTGGGACTGGTTTTCCTGGCATGGTGGTGGAATTTTTTCCTGCCGGTGAATAAAAAGCTGTGGACCAGCTCCTTTGTGTTGCTGACGGGGGGGCTGGATTGTATTATCCTTTGCGGCATTATATATGCCGTTGATTTCCGGAATATCACGGTGGGAAAGCAGTTTTTCACCGTTTTCGGGAAGAACCCGCTGATCATTTACCTGCTTTCAGAGATCCTGGCTATTATTTTGTATTTTGTACAGACGAATGAAGGCGTTTCCCTGTATGAAAGCATCTACCGGAATGGATTTTCATGGATTGGTGGAAAAACATCCTCGCTGGCTTTTGCCCTGGTTTTTATGTTAACCTGCTGGCTAGCAGGATGGTGGATGGACCGGCGCAGAATCTATATCCGGGTATAACATTTTCTTTATCTCCGATCGCTTGCCGCCCGGCCATTTTGGCGTACCTTTGCGCGCCGATGGCAACCGCCTTCAGGCAGAAAGCGTTATGGATATCAGAAATATAGCAATCATTGCACACGTTGACCATGGTAAGACAACCCTGGTTGACAGAATCCTGCACACCACGAAAGTGTTCCGGGATAATCAGGAAACGGGCGAGCTGATCATGGACAGCAACGACCTTGAGCGGGAGCGTGGTATCACCATCTTCAGTAAAAATGCTGCGGTTACCTATAAAGACGTCAAGATCAATGTGATTGATACTCCGGGCCACGCCGACTTCGGTGGTGAGGTAGAAAGGGTATTGAAAATGGCAGACGGTGTGATCCTGCTGGTGGATGCCTTTGAAGGTCCCATGCCGCAGACCCGTTTCGTACTGCAGAAAGCACTTCAGCTTAACCTGAAACCGATCGTGGTGATCAATAAGGTTGACAAACCGAACTGCCGCCCCGATGAAGTGCACGACGCTGTATTTGAACTTTTTTTCAACCTCGATGCCAGCGAAGAGCAGCTCAACTTCCCCACCTATTACGGCAGCGGAAAGAACGGCTGGTTCAACGATAGCCTTACACCGGTGGAAGATATTACACCGCTGATGGATGGCATCCTGAAATATGTACCCGAGCCGAAAGTAACGGAGGGTACCCTGCAGATGCAGATCACTTCATTGGATTATTCTTCCTTCCTTGGGCGGATCGCTGTGGGTAAAGTAACCCGTGGCTCTATCAAGGAAAACCAACCGATCGCACTGATGCAGGCTGACGGCACTGTGAAAAAACAAAGGGTGAAAGAACTCTATGTTTTTGAAGGCATGGGCAAACGTAAAGTGACTGAGGTAATGGCCGGTGATCTTTGTGCAGTAGTTGGTCTCGAAGGATTCAATATCGGTGACACGATCTCCGACCAGGAGAATATGGAAGCACTTCCCGTGATCAGCGTGGATGAGCCGACCATGAACATGTTGTTCAGCATCAATAACTCTCCGTTTTATGGAAAGGATGGCAAGTTTGTGACTTCCCGTCACCTTCGTGACCGCCTGATGAAAGAAACAGAAAAGAATCTGGCACTTCGGGTATTCGATACCGATAGCGGTGACAGCTTCCAGGTATATGGACGTGGTATCCTGCACCTCGGTGTATTGATCGAAACGATGCGCCGCGAGGGATACGAACTGACTGTGGGTCAACCCCAGGTAATCGTGAAGCACATTGATGGAAAGCGCCATGAGCCGTATGAAAACCTCGTGGTGGACGTACCGCAGGAGTTCGCCAGCAAAGTGATCGACCTGGTTACCCGCCGTAAGGGAGAAATGCTGGTAATGGAAACCAAGGGTGAAATGCAGCACCTGGAATTTGAAATTCCTTCCCGTGGACTGATCGGTCTGAGAACGCAGATGCTGACGGCTACTACCGGTGAAGCGGTGATGAACCACCGGTTTACGGAATACAAAGGGTGGAAAGGTTCCATTCCGGGCCGTAACAACGGCGTGCTGATCTCCAAGAATACAGAAAAGACTACCGGTTATTCCATTGACAAGCTCCAGGACCGCGGAACATTCTTTGTAGATCCGGGAGAAGACATTTATGCGGGACAAATCGTGGCGGAGAACATTAAGCCTGGTGATCTCGTGGTGAATGTTACGGAAGGAAAGAAACTGACCAACCACCGCGCCAGCGGCAGTGATGATGCTACCCGGATTGCTCCGAAGACCCTGATGACACTGGAAGAGTGTATGGAATATATCCAGCACGATGAGTGTATCGAAGTAACGCCCAATTTTATCCGGATGAGAAAGATCTACCTGGATGAGAATGAGCGGAACCGTTTCCAGAAGATGCTGAAAGCTGACGTAGAAGCGTAATTGTAATTAGCAGATTTGAATAGTGAGCTGCTCCTGGAAGGGAGCAGCTTTTTTTATGTAAACCAGGTGCCAACCATGTGCAAAACAAGTTCCGTCCATAGGCAAACACCCCCCTTCGCACATAGGTGGCACATGGATTGAGCCTGGTCGGAACCTGGTAAGCGCATCAGACCCTAACTTAAACCGGTCCTATAACACTTTTCACCCCTTGCAGTACATTGCTACCCGCCATATATCCAATATTCTGGCATATAAGTTGTTAGGCAGGGTCTGTTGATTAAAATCACTTTGCATTAATATGCAGCCTTATGCGTGTATATGCAATAAATAGTAGAAAACCCTTAGGGATGACTATGGTAAATCCGAAAGGCTGCCTTTCGGGTGGCATCTTAAGGAATACTTCCAAATGGCTGAATTCAGGGATGAAAGGAGCATATTAAGGGACTACGGCAATTTCTGGCAAAAGTGATGGTTTTCTTTTTGCCACTGTCGTGTAAAATGGACATACCTGCGGTTTTATGCAGATAATTTTCACTTTTCTAAAGAACTTATCATGTAGATTAAGAACGAGATATATATATTGAAAAAATTCTTATGTGTTTTTTTATCCGGTACTTGCGGTTATTATTGTTTTTATGGTATTTTAACATTTAGTTAGGTTAAAGCTCGGTTAACAATCCCATTAGCCCTTCTTTACCTATTTCATTTTATTAACACCAAAACTAACACATGAGAAAGATCTCGCTCCTTGGCGTATTCCTATGCGCCGGAATGTTGGTATTCGGGCAAGCCAGCAAAATTTCTGGCAAAGTCTACGACGGAAAAGGCAGCCCGATTCCATTCGCCACCATCAAGATCAAGGGGAAGACCACAGCGACAACCGCTGACAACAACGGTTCCTTCATTATTAATGCGGAACCAACAGATGTACTGATCGTGACCTCTATCGGTTACGACAAACAGGAAATTACGCTGGAAGGCAAAAACTCTGTGATTTTAACCATGTCACAGAACAAACAACTGGAAGAAGTGGTGGTAACCGCACAGGGAATCCGCCGCCGCCCACGGGAGCTTGGCTACTCTGTAGCAAAAGTTTCCAATGAAGACCTTCGCGTTGGTCGCTCGCCCCAACTGGCACAGAGCCTTTCGGGAAAAGTTTCCGGTCTGGCGGTGTACAACGTGAACAACAGCGTGGATCCGCAGGTAAAGATCACCCTCCGCGGCTACCGTTCTATTTCCGGTAACAACGACGCCCTTGTGGTAATCGACGGTTTGCCGATGCCTCCGGGTTCTTCCACCATGCTGAACATTCTTAACCCGAATGATATCGAAAGCGTCTCCATCCTGAAAGGGGGCCAGGCAGCAACGCTGTATGGTTCCGCAGGAGTAAACGGTGCGTTGGTAATCACCACCAAAAAAGGCGGTAAGGGAAAACTGCAGGTGACTTACAGCAATAGCACAAACGTGGAAGAAATCAGCTTTCTTCCTGACTTTCAGGACAAATATGGCAGTGGTTCGCACTATGCTGCTTCTTTCGGTAGTGCGGGCTGGAAGCCTGACTATCTCGACAGGATGAAAGACAACTGGCGCTCTTACGAAAACCAGCAATACGGTGACGCCTATGACGGTTCTATCCGTCCCGCCGGTCGTGTGCTGGAAGATGGCAGCGTGCTGGAACTGCCCTATTCTCCGATTGATAATATCCGCAGGAAAATTTGGGACAGGGGTTATAACATGAACAACCAGGTTTCCTTCAGCGGCGGCAGCGACCTGACAACGTTCTTCATGAGCCTGGAAAACAATATCATGAAAGGTGTTGTGCCGGGTGATCAGAGCAAGCGTACCGGTGTACGTATGGCCGCCAAAACAGAAATGGGCAGACTCTCTGCCGGTTTCAATGCTGCATATGTGCAGGCCAACTACGACCGTACTACTTTTGACTTCTACAACGAAATGATCAACCAGGCAGCGCACATTCCATTGGATGAAATGCGCGACTGGAAAAACAACAAGTTTGCAAGTCCCAACGCCTACTACAACGACTATTTTACCAACCCGTATCACAGGCTGGACAATGACCGCCAGAAGTACCAGGATAATAACGTAACCGGAAACATCGAGCTGAACTACAAAGTTTCCAGCTGGTTGAACCTCTACAACAAGCTTGGTGTGATGAGCAACAACCGTACTCGGAAAAATACCGTTGGTAAGTTCCTGTACAGCTCCTGGGCCAAGAACAGCGCCTATGTGCCCGAACCCTGGGATCAGGACGATGGTGAAGGTATTACCCGCACGCTGTCTGACCTGCTGGGTAGCACCTATGATGCCTCCACCAAGGAAACCGTTATCAACAACGAATTCCAGGCACAGTTCAACAAAGACTTTGGTGATTTTGGCATTAAAGGCCTCGTGGGTTACAGCACCTACGAGCGCAAAACCAAGTTCATTGAAATTGGTTCCAATTCCGTTGTGGTTCCCGACATCTATAACGTAGGTAACCGTCAGGGTGCACTGGTTGGTGGTGAAAACAACACCAACTACAGGAAATATGGCTACTATGTGGATGCGACTGCAGGCTGGAAAGATATGGTGTTCCTGCACGGTTCATTCCGCTACGACTACTCTTCTCTTTTCTACAAAGCTGATCGTCCCACCGATCTCTATGCTTATCCCAGTGCCGGTATGGACGCATCTGTTATCCTGACAGAGTTGCTTCCGGTCCTCAAATCCAATATCCTTGGATATGCTAAACTGCGTGCCGGCTACAACACCAATGGAAACGATAACATTAACAATGATACCCCCTATCCACTTGATCTCATTTACTCCAACGCGCCAGGCTTTCCTTACAATAGCGTTGTTGGTATTACCCGGGGTGACGTGCTGCCAGATCCGAACCTGAAACCGGAGACCATCAACTCTTTTGAAGTGGGTGGCGAATTCCAGTTCCTCAACAACCGGATCAGCCTTGATGCGACTTATTACACTGCAAACAGTAAGAACTCTATCCTCACCGTTAAGGTTCCGAACAGTACTGCTTACAATAACCTCCGCCTTAATGTCGGCGAAACGAAAAACTGGGGTTACGAACTTGACCTGAAATTACAGGCAATACGCGCTGTTAATTTTGACTGGGACCTGAACTTCCGTTATTCTTTCAATGATAATGAAGTGATCAAGCTGTATCCTGGTGTGGATGAATTCAGCTATGGTGGGTATGCATACGCGTCTTCCAACGTAGCAGTAGGGCAGGCATTCCCCTTTGTTAAAGCAGTTAGCTATATCCGCGATCCGGCTACCAACAAGATCGTGGTAAGCAAGGCGAATGGCTATCCTGCAACCAATGGACCGCTTAAAAACCTGGGCCGCGCTATCCCCAAGCATATCCTTGGTGCTGGTACAAGAGTTCGTTACAAAGACCTCACCCTTACTGCCAACTTCGAATATCGCGGTGGCAACGTGATGTACAGCGACCTCGGACGCCAGATGACCTTCACTGGTTCCGGCGGCTGGACCGAACAGCGTGAACCATTCGTAGTTCCCAATTCCGTATATGATGACGGAACTGGTAAATATGTTGAGAATACTGATGTGAAAGTGGCAGAAGCGGAATACTCCTACTGGGTGGACCGTTATCGCCTGATCGCTGAGAACTTCACCGTTCCTGCATGGTTCATCAAGCTGCGTGATATCAACGTTACTTATAATTTCAGCCCGAAACTGGTGGCCAAAACAGGATTCCTCAGTGGTGCCTCCCTCGGCCTTTTTGGCCGTAACCTGATCACCATCGTTGACAGCGAGAATCAGTTTACTGATCCTGAATACAGCTTCACAACCGGTAACGGTCTTGGTATCAACAACACCCTGCAGACTCCCCCGGTTCGCCAATATGGTTTCAACCTGAACATCACATTCAAATAATCTAAACAAGCGAATAATGAAACTGAAATATATAGTACCGGTCGCCCTGCTTGGATTAGCTTCGGCGGGTTGCACGAAAAATTGGCTGGATATCAACCAGAACCCGAACCAGCTGCCGACCTCAACACCCGACTTCGTTTTGGCCAGCGGCATCAACCGCACGGTAGCAACCGTTACACCAAATGAAACAGGGTCTTACTGGTCAGCGCAATGGACACAGTCCAACACCTATATCATCAATGGTCCGATTTTCCAGTATATCATCAACAACACCAATTTCAACTATTGGGACGGTTACTACGATATCCTGGGTGATTTCCAGTACGCCATTGACAATGCCGACGGTATGGGTCAGCCTTTCGTAAAAGGTCCGGCCAAAATCATGCAGGCCTATATTTTCCAGCAACTGACCGATCTTTATGGAAACATTCCTTTCACTGACGCGCTCAAAGGAACCGGTGCACTGACGCCTTCCTTCGACGATCAGAAAGATGTTTACAAAGGACTTATCACCCTGCTGGACAATGCACTGGCTGATATCGCAGCCAATCCTGAATTCCTCAACTCCAGCAAATCATCCGATCTCGTGTTTGGTGGTAACCTCACCAGCTGGGTACAATTTGCCAATAGCCTGAAGCTGCGCATTCTCATCCGTCAGAGCCGCGTAGCTGATTTGCAGGGTTATATTGAAACGGAACTTGCAAAAGTTGCAGCTGATCCAGTTGGCGTTTTGGGTGCTGCAATGGACGTAACCAGTTCTCCCGGTTACCTGGGAAGCACTGGGCAAACCAACCCGTTGTATGACTATATCGGCTACGATGCGAATGGAACCATTCGTCCCTACGCACGTTTCCCCCGTCCGACCACCTTCCTCTTTGACAACCTCGTAGCAACCAATGACACTTTCCGCCTGAAAAGACTGGCCTATGCCAAAGGCGGCGAAGACGGTGGCAATCCTGGTAAAAGCAAAGTGGAAGAAGTTCTTGCCAATTATGCCGCTGTGCCTTATGGCATCTCTTCCGGCTACCTGTCTCAGAACACTTCTTACATAGGACCATCTGTTATTATACGGAACCAGTTCAACAAGCGCATGATGCTTATGACCGCTGCAGAAAGTTTCTTCCTGCTTGCTGAAGCCAAGCAAAGATTCCCTTCCGTCAGTTTCCCGGCACTGGTTACCGATGGTACTGCCAAAGGTTTCTATGAGCAGGGGGTGAAGGAATCCTTCCGTTTAACAGGAACACTCTCTGCCTACGGCCTCGACAAAGCCGATGTGCTGTTGCACAGCGGAAAAGACCTGGCCGACTGGGAAGCATCTCCTGACAAGCTGAAAGCCATCTGGATGCAGAAATGGATCGCGCTCACCAACTTCAGTGGACTTGAATCATGGTCAGAATTCCGCCGTACGGGGTTCCCTGTGATCCCGAAATCAGCCGCCGCCGCAGTTGACGCCGTTCCGCCGGTTCGGATCTTCTATCCCAGTACCGAACTGGGTTCCAATACCGCGAATGTGAAGGCACAGGGTGATATCAACATATTCACCGACCGCCTCTTCTGGGATGTCGACTAATTCTTCCGGGTATTTTTCTAAGACTGATAGAGAAAAAAAGGGCACCGTAACTGGTGCCTTTTTTCTTTGCCACACTTTAAGTTTCTTTGCAGCGATGTTCCCTTTTCCCGCATTTCAGGAGGCTTTTGATCAGTACCGCTGCTGTGTGTTGGTGCCTACCTATAATAATGACGGTACCCTCGGTGCCGTTATCCGGGGCGTACAGGAATATACCCGCAATATCTTCGTGATCAACGACGGGTCCACTGATACGACAACCACCCTGCTGGAAGCATTTTCTGATATAACAATAATCAGTTATACGCCTAACCGTGGCAAAGGATATGCACTCAGGCAGGGATTTGCTGCCGCAGCCGCAGCGGGTTACGATTATGCGATCTCCATCGATGCCGACGGCCAGCATTACCCCGCCGACCTGCCCATTTTCCTGGACGCCCTCTCACAAAACCCCGGTGCCCTCATAATAGGCGCAAGGAACCTCGGTGCTACGGCCAACGTACCCGGGAAAAGCAGCTTTGGCAACCGGTTCTCCAATTTCTGGTTCAAACTGTATACCGGCATCAGCGCCCCCGACACACAAAGCGGCTACCGCCTGTACCCCCTTCATGCAATGTCCGGCATGCACTTCTATACCCGCAAGTATGAATTCGAAGTGGAAGTGATCGTTCGCGCAGCCTGGAAAGGCATTCCCTTGTTATCGGTTCCCGTACAGGTGTACTACCCACCGGCTGCAGAACGGGTATCGCATTTCCGTCCGTTCAAAGACTTTACCCGCATCAGCGTGCTGAATACCGTGTTTTTTGCAATCGCCTTCCTGTACATCAAACCCCGCGACTTTTTCCGGCAACTGCTAAAAAAAAACCAGCGAAAGGAACTGATTCAGAAACTATTTGAACCCGGACAGACCGCCGAACGAAAAGCAATATCGATTGGCTTTGGCATCTTTATGGGAATCGTCCCCATCTGGGGCTTCCAGCTGATCGTCGGGATCTCCCTGGCTGTACTCTTCAGGCTGAATAAGGCACTTGTCATCGCCGCTGCCAACATCAGCATACCTCCCATGATCCCCCTGATCATTTATACCAGTTTCCTGGCCGGCGCCCCATGGATGGGTAATGCAGCCAGTCATCTTACGCTGGATACCAACCTGTCGCTGGCATCCATTCAAACCAACCTGCAGCAATACCTGCTGGGCAGTGTCACCCTTGCCATCGTTGCGGGACTTGTCATCGGGCTGCTATCTTATCTTGTGATGAAATGGGAGCGAATATTTTCCTGGTAATATACCGTTACTTCCGGAACCACCCCTGGGTCTTCCGGCTCTGCTTCGCCGCGGCCCTTGCGCTCCCGGCCATATTTGCGTCACGGATAAAACTGGAGGAAGATATCACTGCCATCATTCCGCAGGACGAAAAAACCAAACAGATCGACGCGCTTTTCCGGCAGAGTAAAGTGCTTGATAAAATGATCCTCACTGTCGCCTGGCGGGATAGTATTCCTCAGCCCGACAGCCTGGTCCAGGTAACAGATTCCATAGCAGCAGTATTGCAGGGCCGCCTTGCACCCCTTGTAAAAGATGTTTACTGGCAGGTGGATGAAGCCACCAGCAGGCTACTGCTGGAAAAGATCCACGAACAACTGCCGCTGTACCTCGAAGAAAAAGACTATACCGCCATCGACTCGCTGATCTCCGCTGAAGGACTGCGTGCCCAACTCAACCGGAATCTCCGCTTGCTGAGCTCTCCGGCCGGACTCGCACTGAAACCTTTCATCGCCGCAGACCTGGCAGGCATTGGCAACCCTGCATTGAAGCGATTACAATTGCTGCAATTCGACCAGCAGTTCACCCTTTACGATGCGCATATCCTTACCAGTGATCAAAAGGAAGCTGTATTGTTTATTGATCCTGCATATTCAAAAAACAACACTGCCAAAAACGCCCTCCTGCTGCAGGCGCTGGACTCCCTGAAAGATGACCTGCAACGGTCACATCCGCAGATCAGCATCCGGTATTTCGGCGGCACTGCCGTGGCAGTGGGTAATGCCTTACAGCTCCGGCGTGACAGCCTGCTGTCGCAGGGACTGACCGTACTGTTTCTCATTGTCTTTCTGGCCTGGTATTTCAGGAGGGTAATGGCGCCCGTACTGGTACTGGTACCGGCAGTAATGGGCGGATTACTGGCATTGGCCGTGATCGCGCTCTTCAACGGTTCGATTTCCGTTATTGCACTGGGAATGGGTTCCATCGTACTTGGAATCGCCGTGAATTACTCCCTTCATGTGTTCAATCACTGCAGGCACGAACATGATATGGAGCAGGTGCTGCGTGACCTCACCTGGCCGCTCACGATCGGTGGCGTAACCACCATCGGCGGCTTTCTCTGCCTGCTTTGGGTGGAATCCCCGCTGCTGCAGGATCTTGGAAGATTTGCCGCGATCAGTCTGGCCGGTGCCGCCGCTTCCAGCCTTATCTTTCTGCCGCCGCTCCTGCAACCCGGCAGCAGGAAAAAAAGCACTGCAGTTGATAAGGCGCATACTCCCGAAGCCCACACCTACAGCTGGTTGGACCGGTTTTCAAACATCCGGTTTGAAACAAATAAATGGCTGGTGTTCACCATCCTGGTGCTCACCGTATTCTTCGGATGCTTTATATCGCGGGTAACCTTCGAACCTGACCTCAACCGGATGAACTACATGTCAGACAGCCTCCGGAGTGCGCAGGACCATGTGAACCAGCTGAACGCGTTTGCGTTGCAGTCGGTATATGTAGTAGCGGAAGGCAAAGACCTCGAGGATGCCCTACGCCACCAGGATCAGCTGACCGGTAAACTGCAGCAGCTGGAAAACAGTGCCATCATCAAAAAATATTCAGGCCTGCAGCCGCTGCTCATATCTGATTCCTTACAACAGGTACGGATCGATCGCTGGAACCGCTACTGGACACCGGAGAAAAAAACATGGTTGCTGAATAACCTGAAAAAGGAAGGCACCGCGATCGGTTTCAGTGAAAAAGCATTTCAACCGACAGCTGCCTTGCTTCAAAAAAACTATCACCCTGTTGGCGATAGCATGGCCGCCGGCCTGAACAGGGAACTGACCGATAATTACCTCATCCGCGACAGTGGGTCAGTGAAACTGATCACCCTGGTAAAAACCGGGAATGAACAGAAAACCGCAGTGTATGAAGCCCTCCACCAGCAGCCTGGCGTTACAGCAATCGACATGCAGTATGTTACCGCCAGGCTCGTAGACATGGTGCGCAAAGATTTTAACCGGATCAGCTGGATGGCGGCCGCAATCGTCTTTGGCGTTCTGTTGCTGTCCTTCGGCAGGATTGAGCTCACCCTGATTGCCTTTCTGCCTATGCTGATCAGCTGGATCTGGATCCTGGGTATCATGGGACTGACCGGAATGTCATTCAACATCGTCAACATCATAATTTCAGCACTCATATTTGGCCTTGGTGATGACTACAGCCTGTTTACTCTGGAGGGATTGCTGCAGGAATATAAGACCGGAAGGAAAAATCTCGGATCGTTCCGCTCCAGTATCTTGCTTTCAGCCATCACCACACTAGCAGGCCTTGGCGTGCTGCTTTTTGCACGTCACCCCTCCCTGCGCAGCATCGCCGGGATTGCCATTACCGGCATCGGCAGTGTGGTATTGATCTCGCAGGTCATGATCCCTTTCCTGTTTCGGTTCCTCATTACCGGTAGGACGGCCAAAAACAGGTTCCCGTGGACGGCCTGGTACCTGTTCACCTGTATAGTGGCGTTCACCTATTTTGTAGTGGGTGCACTTGTGCTCAGCATCATCGGGTTCCTGTTGCTGAAAGCAAATCCTTTCGCCGGCGACCGCTGTAAAAATGTTTATCATTGGTTCCTCGCCAAATTCGCGTGGACCCAGTTGCATGTGATGGGAAATGTTAAAAAGCAACTGATCAACACAACGGGAGAAGATTTCTCTCGTCCTGCGGTAATCGTCAGCAACCATCAATCTTTTCTGGATATCCTTGCTCTGATGCTGTTGCATCCGAAGATCATTCTCTTTACCAACGAATGGGTCTGGAACTCTCCGGTTTTTGGTTATGTGGTGAAACTTGCCGATTATTTCCCTGTCAAAAAAGGTGTTGAAGATAATATCACGAACCTCCGGAAACTGGTTGAAAAAGGCTATTCCATTGCAGTGTTTCCGGAGGGTACGCGGTCGCCCGACGGCCAGATGAAACGGTTTCACAAAGGGGCATTTTATCTTGCTGATCAACTGGGAATTGATATCCTTCCTGTGCTTCTGCGCGGTACCGGATATACGATGAGTAAATCTGATTTCATGCTGAAGGATGGGACTATCCGCACCGAGATCCTTCCCAGGATCAGGCAGGACGATACCCGGTTCGGCAATGATTACAGCGAACGGACCAAAGCAATCGGGAAATATTTCCGGGACCTGTACGCCACACCGGTTGCCGGTGTTTATGACGTGGATGGCTATCGGGAAAAACTGATCGCCAACTACCGCTATAAAGGCCCCGTGCTGGAATGGTACCTCCGCATCAAAAGCCGCCTGGAAGACAATTACCGGATTTTTGACAAACTTATGCCACGGGACGGGCATATCCTGGATGCAGGATGCGGTTATGGTTTTCTCTCCTGCATGCTGCAATACACGTCTCCCGGAAGAACCATCACCGGGCTGGATTATGATGAGGAGAAAATAGCGGTGGCAGATCATGGCTTTACCAAAACAGGGAAGCTCCATTTCCAGAAAGCCGATCTTACTGCCTGGAACTGGGGAAAATACAACGGAATTCTGATTCTCGATGTCTTGCATTACCTCGCACCCGCTGACCAGGAGAAAGTAGTGGGGAATGCATTGGACAGCTTACTGCCCGGCGGTGTGCTGATCATACGGGAAGGCAATGCGGATTTGGTTAAAAGGCAGGAAGGGACGAAATTGACAGAATTGTTTTCTACCCGGATACTGGGATTCAATAAAACAGGCGGTGACGGGCTGCACTTTTTATCGGGCAGCAGCATTCATGCCTGGGCATCTGCCAAAGGCTTTGTAGTAGAAGAAATCGACAACACGCGGCATACCGCGAATATCATTTACGTGCTGAAAAAATCAAATGAAACCGTCGGACAGGCAATATGATATTGTAATAGTGGGAAGCGGACTGGGCGGTCTGCTCTGTGCTGCCATCCTCGGAAAGGAGGGGTACCGGGTATGTGTACTCGAAAAGAACCGCCAGTACGGAGGCTGCCTGCAGAGCTTCTCCAGGCGCAAGGTGCTGTTTGACAGCGGCGTCCATTATATGGGTGCCCTTGGGCCCGGCGAAACACTGTACCAGATCTTTAAATATGCCGGTGTGATCGGAAATGTGCGCCTGGAGAAAATGGATGAGGCGGTTTTTGACCGTATTGTATTCCTGGAAGATGGAAAGGAATATGATTTTGCGCAGGGTTATCCCGCGTTTCTCGGTGAACTGGAAAAACACTTCCCCGAAGAATCCGCTGCTATAAGGCAATATGGCAGTTTCATGCAGGAGGTTTGCAGGCGTTTTCCATTGTACCGGCTCGAATGGGGGGAAGGCCTCGCCGAAAAAATGTCGGTACTTGATATTCCGGCCAGTGATTATATCGCTACGCTCACGGAGAATAAAAGGCTACGGGAACTGATGGCCGGGAACAACCTCCTCTACGCCGGTATCGAAGGCAAAACGCCGTTCTATGTGCATGCACTGGTACTGAACAGTTACATACAGAGTTCCTGGAAGTGCCTGGATGGCGGATCGCAGATCACCCGCTTTCTGATAAAACAGATCAGGAACCAGGGCGGTGAACTGTTTAACCATTGTACTGTCACGGCATTGGAAGATGAAAATGGCCGGCTGGTGGCTGCAAGATTGAAGGACGGCACCAGGGTGATGGGGGATTCCTTTATCTCCAACCTGCACCCGCAACAAACGCTGGCGATGACCGACAGTACCCAGCTCAGGCAGGTTTACCGTCGCCGCATAGGAGAATTACAGAATACCATCTCCTCCTTTTGTGTATATGCTGTGCTGAAGCCAGGCAGCATTCCCTACGAGAAGCACAATTATTACCTGCACGCCCGCGATGGAGTCTGGAAAGCCATTTCCTGCGAGCGCGATCAATGGCCGATGACCTGCTTTGTTCATTTCAGCGCAAGCTCCCATGCCATAGATTACGCCGAGTCTGTCACACTGATGACCTACATGCCTTTTGAGTGGGTAGCCCAATGGTCGGATAGCTTCAATACAGATGCCGAACCCGGCGATCGCGGAAAGGAGTACGACGCCTTTAAAAAAGAAATGGGCGACCGGCTTATTGCCCTGATGGAACAAAGGTTTCCCGGTATCTCCGAGGCAATGGAATTTGTATACCACTCTACACCCCTGTCATATCGGGATTATATCGGAACTTCGGACGGTTCCCTGTATGGCGTGGCCAAGATCGCGGACGATCCGATCAGTGGAATTATCCCTTCCCGTACCCGGATCCCCAACCTCCACCTTACAGGGCAGAACCTGTTATTGCATGGCTTACTGGGAGTATCAGTTGGCGCTTTGCAAACCTGCGCCGGTTTTACGGACCCTGAAAAACTATTAGAAAAGATCAAAAATGCGTAGACTCCGCCTGTTGGTTAAAGGCCTGTTGTATAGTATTGGCGTGCTGTTGATGTTACTGCTGATCGGCTTTAGTTACTTGTATATAGTAGCCCAGGTGGATCCCCCTGATATAACCGATCGTTCCGCTGAAAACCTCCGGCGCAGGGAAGTATCCCCCGGATTTTTTACGCTCGGTCCCAACTGGTTCCGGAAGAGCCGGTCCGGACTATATGAATTGTATGTGGAAGGAAATGATTTTGAGCGTGGCGTCATTAACGGCAAACTGACCGGTGAGCTGGTCCGCCGCCAGGAAGATCACTTCGCCGCACAGATCGAAAAAATGATCCCGTCGTCCTTCTACCGACATTTCCTTAAATATTTCATCGGGTGGTTCAACCGCAAGTTGCCGGCGCAGGTGAAAGAAGAATATAAAAGGGAGATCTACGGCATCTCTTTATCAGCTTCCGACAAGTACGGATATATCGGCAAACCTTATCAGCGGCTGCTGAATTATCACGCAGCCCATGATATCGGTCATGCCCTTCAAAGCATGGCGCTGGTGGGGTGCACATCATTCGCCACCTGGGACGGGCACTCTGCAGACAGCAACCTTATCATCGGCAGGAACTTTGATTTCTATGTAGGCGACAAGTTTGCAGAAGACAAAATCGTTGCGTTCATGAAACCGGCTAACGGTTATGGCTATATGACCGTAACCTGGGGCGGATTCACCGGCGCGGTTTCCGGTATGAATGAAAAAGGACTTACGGTTACCATCAACGCGGCCAAAACAGCAATGCCCAGCGGGTCTGCAACACCGGTATCCCTCGTGGCCCGTGAAATCCTGCAGTACGCTGCTGATATAAAGGAAGCGCTGGCCATTGCAAACTCCCGCCATATGTTCGTGTCGGAATCCTTTCTGGTAGGTTCTGCGGCTGATAATAAGGCTGTAGTGATCGAAAAAACGCCTGACTCCCTGGACGTTTATGATCCGCACCGGAACTATATTATTTGCGCCAACCATTTTCAAAGTCCGAAAATGCTGCATTCCCCTGCGAACGAACAGCAGATGAAGGAAAGCGCCTCCCCCTACCGCTATGAAAGGGTAGAGGCATTGTTACAGCAGGCGCAACAGAATACCGTCAGGCAGACGGTCGCCATCCTGCGCGACTATAAAGGAAACGGGGGAACTGATATCGGGTTAGGCAACGAGAAAGCCATCAATCAGCTGATCGCCCATCATTCCATTGTGTTTGAACCAAAGAAAAGGAGGGTTTGGGTATCTACTGCACCCTGGCAGCTGGGGCCGTTTCGCTGTTATGACCTGAATAAGGTTTTCAGCCTCCGCGGCATGCAGGTTGACCAGGAGATCGCCGACAGCAGCCTGACCATACCCGCAGATAGTTTGTTATTTTCGCCGCGGTTTGCAGATTTCGAGCGGTTCCGCAGTTACCGGCAGCGATTGCTGGACGGCGGACATGTAGCGCCGGACAGTATTGTAACAAGTAATCCCACCTACTACCACAGCTATGTGCTGGCAGGTCAGGAAGCACGATACAGGAAAGATTATACCGCTGCGCTGGCTTATTACCGCAAAGCCCTCACCCTGGAAATCGCAACGGCACAGGAAAAGAAGGCTATCGAAAAAGCGATCGCAGACTGTTTAAAGCTATCGGAAGAAAAATGATCCTCGGCACAGGGATAGATATCGTTGAAGTGCAGCGGGTGGCCGATTCCATCTCCCGCAGGCAGGGATTCCTCGAAATGGTTTTTTCGCCGGAAGAGATCCGGTATTGCCGGAAGCAGGCGCATCCCGAGCAACATTTCGCCGCCCGTTTCGCCGCCAAGGAAGCATTTTTCAAGGCCCTTGGAACCGGCTGGACCAATGGTACCGCATTCCATGAAATCGAAATCGTGCATAACGGAAAGGGTCAGCCGCAAATTCATTTGTTGGGTGAAACAGCCGTAACGCTCGGATCCTATGCCATCAGTAAAATGCATGTATCCCTTTCTCATCAACCCACCATGGCAACTGCCGTTGTTATTCTTGAGTCATAAAGTATGTACGATCCATCTATAGCATTCCATGATCCGGCAGCAATCCGGCAACTGCAGGAAACAAAACTGCAGGCGCTGATACCCTATCTCGCAGCGCGGTCACCTTTTTACCGACGCCTGTTTGAACAGCATGGTATTGATCCGGCCGGCATCTGCAAACTGGAAGACCTCCGGCACCTGCCGGTCACCGAAAAGGAAGATATTCAGTTGCACAACTGGGATTTCCTGACGGTGCCACGCGAAAATATTGCCGAATACATGGCGAGTTCGGGAACACTCGGATCGCCTGTTACCATCGCATTGACGGCCGCCGACCTTGACCGGCTCGCGTATAACGAATATTGCTCATTTGTCACTTCCGGCGGTACTGCTGCCGACCGGTACCAGCTGATGCTCACGCTCGACCGCCAGTTCATGGCCGGTATCGCCTATTACCTCGGCATCCGGAAACTCGGTGCAGGACTCGTGCGGGTAGGGCCGGGTGCACCTTTCCTGCATTGGGATACCATCCGCCGTATTCAGCCAACTGTTTTGGTGGGCGTACCGTCCTTCCTGATCAAATTGCAGGAATTTGCCATGCACAATGGTATTGATCTCCAGAACACACCAGTGAAAACTGTGATCTGTATCGGCGAAAGCATCAGGGATGAACTGGGAAACCTTAACCGGCTCGGTCAAAAGATCAGCGAAGGCTGGCCTGTACAACTGATCAGCACCTATGCTTCCACCGAAATGCAGACTGCCTTTACGGAATGTGTTCATGGCACAGGTGGTCATATGAATCCCGAACTGATCATTCTCGAAATACTGGATGAACACAATCAGCCGGTAGCCGACGGTATGCCGGGTGAAGTAACAATCACTACGCTCGGCGTGGAAGGAATGCCCCTCCTGCGTTACAAGACCGGCGATATCTGCATCCGGCAACGCGGAACCTGTGCCTGTGGCCGGCAGACAGACAGGCTTTCGGCCGTGCTGGGCAGAAAAAAACAGATGATCAAACTGAAAGGAACCAGTTTTTATCCGCCGGCTTTGTATGATCTGCTTCACGGAATTCCCGAAGTGGTAGACTATGTAGTGGAACTGCAATCGAACGAATGGGGCACTGATGAAGTCCTTTTGCATCTGCAGGTACAGGAGCCTTCTGAAGCAACAGAAGCACGGATCCGGGAGCTGTTGAGGTCCCGCCTGCGGGTGATTCCGGGGATCCGTTTTTTGTCGGGGCAGGAATTGCACAGGATTCAATTTCCCGAAGGCGGCCGGAAAGCCCAGAAATTATTGGATAACCGGTAGTCTCACGCATTGGGTGGATACAGGCATTTACTTTATTTTTGGACCTTCTTTTAACCGCCCAATAAACGTTGACATTGATTACCGAGAAACATTTGTCCCTATCAGACTTCAAGGAAATTGTGTATGATGAGAAGCACGTTTCCCTGGATCGGGCTATCCTGGAAAAAGTAGCGAAGAACCACGACTTCCTCAAAGGCTTTGCATCCAACAAAATCATATACGGTATCAATACCGGCTTTGGTCCGATGGCGCAGTACCGGATCAGTGAGGACAACCTGATCGCACTGCAGTACAATCTCATCCGAAGCCACAGTTCCGGAAGCGGCAAGCCAATCGATCCGATTCTCGTGCGCGGACTGTTGCTGGCGCGGCTGAATAATTTTCTGCAGGGATATTCCGGGGTACATCCTGAACTGGTAGAACTGATCGTTAACCTGCTCAATAAAAAGATCTATCCGGTCATTTATGAGCATGGTGGCGTTGGCGCAAGCGGCGACCTTGTTCAACTGGCGCACCTGGCACTCTCGCTCATCGGAGAAGGTGAAGTTTGGTACCAGGGTGAGATCCGCTCAACAAAAGAAGTCTTCAGTGTAACAGGCATCAAACCGCTTACTATACATGTCCGCGAAGGGCTGGCACTGATCAATGGCACCTCTGCCATGACTGGTATCGCCATGATCAACCTGATCCAGGCGAAAAAACTATTGGAATGGTCTGTGTTCCTGAGCGCTATGACCAACGAGGTAGTAGAGGCTTATGACGATCATTTCTCCCATGAACTGAACCACGTTAAACATCATCCCGGTCAGCAGATCGTGGCGGCAATGATGCGGAACCTGCTGAGCAACAGCCAGATGATCCGCAGCCGCAAGAAGCATCTGTACGAAGGCGACAAGATGGACCAGGATGTATTTGAAGACAAGGTTCAGGAGTATTATTCCCTCCGCTGCATTACCCAGGTACTCGGTCCCATACATGATACTATTTCCCAGGCGGAGAAAGTGATTGTTGCAGAATTCAATTCTGTGAACGACAATCCGATCATCGATCACGAGAACGCAAATATTTTCCACGGTGGCAATTTCCATGGTGACTATGTGTCACTGGAGATGGACAAACTGAAGATCGCCATCACAAAACTGTCGATGCTGAGCGAACGCCAGCTCAACTACCTGCTGAATGCGAAACTGAATGAGAAGTTCCCGCCATTCCTCAACCTGGGAACGCTGGGGTTGAATTTCGGTATGCAGGGTATGCAGTTTACAGCGACCAGTACGGTGGCTGAAAACCAGACCTACAGTATGCCCATGTACATACACAGCATTCCGAACAATAATGACAACCAGGATATCGTGAGTATGGGTTGCAATGCCGCATTGCTCACCAGGAGAGTGATCGGAAACTCTTTCGAGGTGCTGGCCATCCAGATGATGACCGTTCTGCAGGCAGTGGACTTCCTGGACTGTACCGGCAAAATGGCCAGTGCCACACTGGCGCTTTATCGCGAGATCCGGGCGATTTTCCCGGTATTTACCGATGATCAGCCGCGGTACAAGGATCTCGACAGGGTCAAAAAACATTTTGAAACAGCGGAGCCCGTTTTCAGCAGTGTTCACCGGGCAGGCGCCAATGCCGCTGTTCTGGCCTGATGCAATGAAAAAATCAAGATTCTCATGGTAGCAAAAAAATCAGTGCTCGTCACTGGCGGGTCAAGGGGTATCGGCAGGGCCATCTGTGTGAGGATGGCAGCTACGGGCCTCTATGTGCTCATCAATTATAAGGGAAATATTGCTGCGGCGCAGGAGACCCTGGAAATGGTAAAGGCGGCAGGCGGCGATGGCGAATTGCTGCAATTTGATGTGAAAGAAGTGGAGCAGGTGAAGGCAGTGCTGGGGGGCTTTATTGAAAATAATCCGGACAAGCCAATCGAAGTGCTTGTCAACAATGCCGGTATCAAAGACGATACCCTCATGATGTGGATGAAGGATGAACAATGGGAAAATGTACGTGGAACCAGCCTCGATGGCTTTTTTTACGTGACCCGTGAAGTGCTGAACGGGATGCTGCTCCGGAAATCAGGGCGTATCGTCAATGTGGTTTCCCTGTCAGGATTGAAGGGGATGGCGGGTCAGACCAATTATTCCGCCGCCAAAGCGGGGGTGATCGGCGCTACCAAGGCCCTTGCCCAGGAGATCGCAAGAAGGGGTATCACCGTGAACGCGGTAGCACCGGGATTTATCCACACTGATATGACCGGTGACCTGAACGAGAAGGACCTGAAGCAGCTGATTCCGGCCCAACGCTTCGGAAAACCAGAGGAAGTAGCCCATGCTGTTGCATTTCTTGCTTCCCCGGAATCGGGTTATATTACAGGTATCGTATTATCCGTTAACGGAGGTTTATATACATAGGCAGGTATGAAAAGAGTGGTGATAACAGGTATGGGGATCTATTCCTGCATTGGCAAAAACAAGGAGGAAGTGCGGCAATCTCTTTTTGAGGGGAAATCCGGTATTATTCTGAGCCAGGCAAGAAAGGAATTTGGTTACCGGTCAGGCCTGACTGGCTGGGTCGACCGTCCAAACCTGAAGGGGGTACTCGACAGGCGCGCCAGGATCATGTTGCCGGAACAGGGCGAGTATGCCTATGTAGCCACCCGCGAAGCACTGGAACAGGCAGGGATTACTGAACAAATGCTGATCGAAAGAGAGGTTGGGGTGATGTATGGCAACGACAGCTCTGCGGAACCTACGGTAGTGGCAACCGACCTGATCCGTGAAAAAAAGGACACCACATTGCTGGGTTCCGGTTCTGTGTTTCAGACCATGAACAGCACGGTGACCATGAACCTGGCGACCATTTTTCACCTGAAGGGCATCAACCTGACGGTAAGTGCGGCCTGTGCCAGCGGTTCCCATTCCATCGGCCTGGGATATCATTTTATAAAAAGCGGATTACAGGAAACCGTGATCTGTGGCGGCGCCCAGGAGCTGAATATTTATTCCATGGGCAATTTCGACGCCCTGTCAGCGTTTTCGGTGCGGGAAAATGATCCTGCAGCGGCATCTCGACCATTCGATAAAAACCGTGATGGCCTGATTCCCAGCGGTGGCGCAGCAACAGTCATCCTGGAAAGCCTGGATTCCGCACTGGAGAGAGGCGCGACAATTCTCGGAGAAGTAGTAGGTTACGGCTTCTCTTCCAATGGTGGTCATATTTCCAACCCGACGGTGAACGGTCCGGTCAGGGCGCTCCGGATGGCGCTCAAAGATGCTGACCTTGCACCGGAGAGCATTTTCTATATCAACGCACATGCAACGTCAACACCTGCGGGAGACTCAAGTGAGGCGAAAGCGATTGATGAAGTTTTTGGCAGGAGCCGCCCCTATGTAAGTTCAACAAAAAGCATGACGGGGCACGAATGCTGGATGGCCGGTGCCAGTGAAATCGTGTACTCAATGTTGATGATGGAGCACGGATTCATCGCGCCAAATATTAATTTTGAGGAGCCGGACGAAGATTCGGCCAAACTGAATATCGTGAGCAAAACGATCAGTGCGGAATTCGACTGTTTTCTATCCAATTCTTTTGGATTTGGCGGCACGAATTCTTCCCTGGTCATCAAGAAGTATCAACCCAAATAAACCTTACATGGCAACTGAGTTAATTGAAAAGATCAATCATTTCCTGGCAACGGAATTCGAGGTGGACGTAAATGACATCACAGCGGAAGGGAATATGAAAGAAGTGCTGGATCTCGACAGCCTGGACTACATCGATATGGTGGTAGTGATCGAGAATAATTTCGGCTTCAAAGTGAAACCGGAAGATTTTACCGAGATCATTACTTTCCAGGACTTCTATGATTACGTAGCACAACGCATCAACACTAAAGAACTGGTATAATGCCTTCCTGGCAGGGGAAATCGAAAACAACACCCCTTGGCTACCGCATATTTGTCTGGGTTCTCCGTACCCTCGGCCTCATGCCGGCCTACGGGTTACTCACTGTTGTAGCAATATACTATTGCTTTTTTTCCCCCGTTTCAACCCGAAACCTCCAAGTTTATTTCAGGCAGCGACTGGGATACGGAAAATGGAAAACCTGGCGCAGCATCTATAGCAATTACTATTGTTTTGGACAAACGCTGATCGACAAGATCGCCGTTCAGGCAGGTTTGCAAACACCGTTTACCTTCGATTTTGACGGTGAGGAACACCTGCGGCAAATGGTCGCCGGTGGCAGGGGAGGATTACTGATCAGTGCGCATATTGGTAACTGGGAAATTGCCGGCCACCTTTTGAAAAGACTGAATACCACCATCAACGTGGTGATGTTCGACGGTGAGGACGAAAAGATCAAGGCATACCTGGAACAGGTGACTGGTGGAAGGAACATGAAAGTGATACTTATCAAAGCCGATCTTTCGCATATTTTCGCGATTCATGCAGCTTTGGAAGCCAATGAACTCGTATGCATGCATGCCGACCGCTTTGTGGCCGGCAACAAAACCGTGCAGGCGGAGTTCCTCGGTGCACCGGCGCATTTTCCGGCCGGCCCTTTTGTACTGGGGGCAAGACTGGGGGTACCGGTTTCCTTTGTTTACGCGTTCAAGGAATCCGCTACCCACTATCATTTTTTCGCCAGCGAACTGAAAAGTTACGGGGAGCCAGACCGGAAGGAAAGGGAACAAAAGATGTTAGCGGATTTCCTTCGGGAAACAGCGGCAAAAACCAGGCAGTACCCGTTGCAATGGTTTAACTATTATGATTTCTGGAAAGCTGATGCTGGTTGATATTGACCATATAACAGAACTTATTCCGCAAAGGCCTCCCTTTGTGATGATCCATACACTGTCACACCATGACGGTGTAAAAACCGCCACCACCTTCAGGGTAATGGCGGGAAATCTATTTTTGCAGGATGGTGTGCTGGCACCCACTGCCCTGGTGGAGAATATCGCCCAGACTGCAGCTGCCGCCGCAGGTTACCAGGCAAAGCAGTCGGGTGAAAAAGTGAAGATCGGATTCATCGGTGCCATCAAAAATCTCCAGGTTTTTGGTGAGGCCCGTGAAGGTGATCTGCTTGAAACCGAGACCATTCAGGTTCAATCCGTATTTAATGTTTCGATAGTGGAAGGAAAGGTATTTTGCAGGGGAAAACTGCTGGCCAGTGGCGAGATAAAGATCTTCTTACAACCCGAATCATAAAAACGAACAGCAATGAAAAGGATTTTTGCAGCAATGCTGGCCATTCTCGTAATGGGATTCAGCAACAACAGCCAGGCGCAGGGTAAAGCACTTGCTGCCGAGGCACCGCTAACTTACCTGGGCATCGACTTTACAGCCGTTAAAGTGATCAATGACTTGTCTACTACTGCTGAAGACATCAAAGCACGTCATTTTGCAGGCATCAACCAGCTGTTCCTTTCCGAACCCAAAAAATTTGATTGGGGCAAAGCGCTGGGGATGAGTAATGTGACGACCGACCTGGCACTGGTAACTGCAAGAAACGAACAGATCGAGCCCAAAAGCATCATGTCCACCAATATCGCAGATGAATCACATCTCAAAGAAGCCGATATTGCTAAAATGGTATCTCAATACGATTTCAAAGGCAAAACAGGCACTGGACTGATCGTATTCTGGGAGTCTATGAGCAAGACTTCTGAAAGCGGCAGCATGTATGTCACCTTCGTGGATATGGGCACCAAAAAAGTGCTGCTGACCGAGAGAATGGCTGGTAAAGCCGGTGGCTTTGGTTTCCGGAACTATTATGCCAATTCGATCTACAAAGTGCTACAGGACGTTAAAAAGAACAAGATCGCCGGTTGGCGGACCCAGATATGAAACAAAAATCCCTGAGCTTTTCGACAGAGATCGTTGTCCGCTTTAATGAAGCCGACCCGCTCGGCATCGTGTGGCATGGCCACTATGTGCGGTATTTTGAAGATGGTCGGGAAGCTTTCGGACAGGCCTTCAAACTGAGTTACCTGGACGTTTACAAAAATGGGTATTCCGTTCCCATCGTCAGCGTGCAGTGTGAATACAAGAAATCACTGCGGTATGGCGACAGGATGGTGATAGAAACAACTTATACACCCAGCGCAGCGGCCAAGCTCTGTTTCAGCTACAAGCTGTACAACGCCGCAACAAGAGAACTGGTAGCCAAAGGTTCAACCGTTCAGGTATTTCTGGACCTTGCTACCAATTCGCTGCAACTGGTTAATCCCCGGTTCTTTGCCGAGTGGAAGAAGAAATATGAAATGAGCGAGGTGGATGAATAGTGCGTTGGTTTACATACAGGCAGATGATGTATGCAGCCCACTGGGAAATGGCACTGCTGCTGTGCTCGACGCCATGCTGTCGGGTCAGACAGGTTTACAGCTGCAGCAATTGGAAGGCTGGGAAGGCCGTGATATTTGCGCCGCTTTATTCCAGCCGCATCACTGGGCTGCCATGCAGGAAACTGCCGGTGCTGACCTGACGCCCTTTGAAACACTCCTGCTCAGCAGTATCCGCGGCTGCCTTAAAAATTACCCGGTAGATCTTTCCCACCCGCGGACCCTGCTGGTACTGGCTTCCACAAAAGGGAATATCGGACTGCTTCAACCCGAAGATGCGCTTGCACAGGAACATACCGCACTGGTCGTATCATCTGCTAAAATAGCAAAGGAGCTGGGTTACCACGGTGATCCATTGCTGGTTTCCAATGCCTGTATCAGCGGGCTCAGCGCTTTGCTGGTTGCGAAAAGACTGATGCAGGCCGGCCTGTACGACCGCGCTGTAGTGGCGGGGGCAGATTGCCTGAGTCCTTTTATCGTAGCAGGATTCCAGTCTTTCCAGGCGCTGAGCAGCGAGCCCTGCCAGCCTTTTGATGAACACCGCAAGGGAATTAACCTGGGAGAAGGAGCAGCAACAATGATCCTTAACCTGGAACCCTCCCCATGGATCCTTTCCGGAGGTGCCACTTCCAGTGATGCCAACCACATTTCCGGGCCATCCCGCACGGGAGAGGAAATGGCCCATGCCATCCGGCTTGCCCTTCAGGAAGCAGGGGTACAGGAAACCGACCTGGGCTTTATCAGCGCCCATGGAACGGCCACCTCTTTCAACGATGAAATGGAATCCAAAGCATTTTTCCACAACGGGTTGACTAAAACACCCGTATTCAGCCTTAAACCTTATTTTGGACATACCCTCGGCGCAGCCGGCCTGCTTGAAGCAGCCATCTCGCTGGAAGCCCTGCGCCGTAACGTTGTACTGGGCTCACCCAACTATAAGGATCACGGTGTCAGTTCACCCATAACCGTAGCAACCCAAAACCAGCAGACAACCGGTTTGAATCACCTCCTGAAAACAGGTTCCGGATTCGGTGGTTGCAATGCGGCAATCGTCATCAGTAAAGCAATAACAAGCAGCGTAGGACAATGAATCATTTTTCGAAATTTAACCTTTCCGCTATTCAGGCAAAGGAAGCAGCACAGAGGATCGCATTCGGACCGGTTATGTTCCAGGCTGCCCAGGCAATGCGCAGAACCGGCTTATTGATGACCGTTCGCAATGCACGCAATGCAGGCATTACACTGGAAGATGCCGCGGAACAAACTGGCATTCCCGTTTATGGCGCACGGGTACTGATGGAAGCGGGTCTTGGCATGGAAGTTTTCACTGTAGACGATAACGGTCTTTACCGCATCACCACAACAGGATACTTTTTACTTTTTGACGACCTGACCATCGCCAACCTCAATTTCGTGGATGATGTATGCTACGACGGACTGGCGTTCCTGGAAGAAAGCATCCGGAATGGAAAACCGGAAGGACTCCGGGTATTCGGAAAATGGGATACCATTTATGAAGGCCTGAGCCGGTTGCCCGAAGATGTGCAGAAAAGCTGGTTCGCCTTCGATCACCATTATTCCGACGGATCTTTTCCCCTGGTCATTAAAATAGTTTTCGAACTTGGCGTTCAGAAAATGATCGATATCGGCACAAATACCGGTAAATGGGCACTTGCCTGCCTGGCTTATCATCCTGATGTGCACATTACCATGATGGACCTGCCGGGGCAATTGCAGATCGCAGAAAGACGCGTCAGGGAAAAGGGATTTGCCGACCGCACTACCGCCATCCCCGTCAATATACTGGATGAAAATGCAGTTATTCCGAAAGGACACGATACGATCTGGATGAGCCAGTTCCTTGACTGCTTTTCAGAACAGGAAATCACCTCTATCGTGCGCCGCTGTTATGATGCCCTGGATGAAAACGGAAAACTGCTCATCCTCGAAAACTTCTGGGACGTCCAGGAACATTATGTAGCCGCACTGACCATTCAGATGACCTCGCTTTATTTTACAGCATTGGCTAACGGGAACAGCCAGATGTATGATTCACGGGTGTTCATCAAAGCCGTTGAAGCCGGCGGATTTTATGTAGAAAAACAAATCAACCATATCGGCGAAGCAGGCCATACCCTCCTGGTTTGCCGTAAAAAACCTATTCCACCCACCCACTAAATCAACGAACGTGCAAAACACCAAGACTGATGTACTGGTAATCGGTGCCGGGCCTTCCGGATCGGTTGCAGCAGCCATCATCAAAAAAGCCGGCTATGATGTGACCATTGTAGAGAAACTGCAATTTCCCCGCTTCGTGATCGGTGAAAGCCTGCTGCCCCGTTGTATGGAAGCACTGGAAGAAGCCGGTTTCCTCAACGCCGTTAAGGCAAAAGGATTCCAGGAGAAATTTGGGGCAAAATTTGTAAAAGATGGAATGATTTGCGATTACTTTTTTGCTGATCAGTTCACCAAAGGGTACAGCTGGACCTGGCAGGTACCGCGTGCCGAATTCGACCTCACCCTCGCCACCTGTTGTGAAGAGATGGGTATACCCCTTCACTACGAAACAACAGTAACCGATATAAAATTCAACGGATCCGATTCCGTGACCACCGTGGTGGACAAAGACGGCAACGCCTCCACCATCGAAGCGAAATTCATCGTGGATGGCAGCGGTTACGGCAGGGTAATCCCTAAGCTGTTCAATCTCGACAAGCCATCTTCATTACCCGGCAGGAAAGCGCTCTTCTGCCATATGAGAGATGAGAAAAGATTAACAGTGCATGAACCCAACCGGATCACTATTGTAACGCATAAACCCGGTGTCTGGATCTGGGTGATACCTTTTTCTTCCGGCATCACTTCCGTAGGGTATGTAGGGCATCCCGAGTTTTTTGCCCAATATGAAGGCAACAACACAGAAGTATACGATCAGCTGATCCAGGACGAACCATACCTGGCGGAACGTTTCAAAGACGCAGAAAAGATCTTCGATACCCGCGTGCTCGAAAGCTGGTCTTCCACCACCGATAAATTCTATGGCGAAGGCTTTGTACTCACCGGCAACGTAACTGAATTCCTTGACCCGATCTTCTCCTCCGGCGTAACCCTGGCCACCGTTTCAAGCCAGAACGCTGCGCACCTGGTGATCCGCAAACTCAAAGGTGAGGAGATCAACTGGGAGAAAGAATATATGGAGCCGGTTATGCAGGGCGTGAATACTTTCCGCACTTACGTGAACTCCTGGTATGATGGAACACTCGACAAGATCTTCTTCGCCAAAAAACAGGATGAGGAGATCAAGAAAAAGATCTGTTCCGTTCTCGCGGGTTATGTGTGGGATCTGGAGAATCCATTTGTGAAGCGCAGCAGTTACGAAGTACACAAACTGGCCCGGATACTTGACATGAGACAAATCATAGACGAGGAAGCCGGTGCCTGAGTCTGACACATATATTCAGGCGGCCTGCAGGATCAATGCAAAAGGCGTTTGGGTTAACAGCGGGCAACTGCCGCTGGAATTTTCGGGTACCCTCACTGACCAGCTGCAGGCGCTGTACAGGCATTTATCACCCGGTTATCCGAAATGGTATAAGATGGATCGCCTGTCGCAGCTGGGTGTACTGGCTGCAGAACTTATCATGCGAAATGCACCGTATGGAGAAACAGCGCCCTTCGGAAGAGCGATCGTGTTACAGAACAGTCATTCTTCGCTGGATACGGATCTCCGTTTTGCCGGTCAGCTGAAGGATCTGCCCAGCCCGGCGGTATTTGTGTACACCCTGCCCAATATTGTGACAGGTGAGATCAGTATCCGGTTCGGCTGCAAGGGGGAGCAGGCTTTCTTTCTCGCTGCAAAACCCGACTGGACAACGATTTACCAGTACACAAAAACGCTTTTTAGAGAAGGAAATACGGAGTTTTGCCTTACCGGATGGCTGAACCTTTATGGGTCATCTATGGAGGCCATACTCTTTGCCGTGGGAAACCGTCCCGGAACGGCAGGAACAATAGCATTTACACCCGAAAACTTACTTCAATACTATGAACAGGGAAGCGTTAATTGAGACTTTGAAAGGGCAGATCATCGAGCAACTTAACCTGCAGAAGGTAACGGCAGCTGACATTAAGACCGATGATCCGCTGTTTGGTGAAGGGTTGGGACTGGATTCCATCGACGCACTGGAACTGATGGTGCTGATGCAGCAGCATTATAAAGTGAAACTGACCAACCCCGATGAGGGACCGAAAATTTTTCAATCAGTAGGAACGATGGCTGATTTTATCATTGCCAATGTCAAATAAGGTTTACATAGCAGGAATGGGTGCTCGCTCCGCCATCGGAAATACGGTGGAGGAAAACCTGGCTGCCCTGCGCAGCGGCGAAACAGGCCTGGGGCCTATACGGTACCTCGATACTGTTCACCGCAATGCGTTTCCGGCAGGGGAAGTGAAGCACAGCAATGCTGAACTGGCGGCACTGTGCGGCTGGCAAGGCACCAACAGCCGGACCGCCATGCTCGGCTACCTTGCCGCGAAAGAAGCCCTGGAAGATGCCGGAATCCCCCTGGATGACCTTCGTTGCGGGTTGATCAACGCTACTTCAGTGGCCGGGATGGATCTGACTGAAGAATTCTTCCCGGCTTTTCTGAATAACCATCACTCCGGCCGCCTGCGGCAGGTGGTGCAGCACGAATGCGGAGCCATCAGCCGCATCATGTCAGGTGCACTGGGCATTCATGATTTTGTGACGACCATCAGTACTGCCTGTTCCTCTGCAGCCAATGCCATCATGCTCGGAGCCCGGATGATCAGGGCAGGAAGGCTTGACCTGGTTGTTGCCGGCGGCACTGATGCGTTGTCACGCTTCACCCTCAATGGCTTCAACACCCTGATGATCCTGGACCATGAATTGTGTCAGCCATTTGATCAGCAACGCAGGGGACTTAACCTCGGCGAAGGTGCCGGATACCTGGTGCTCATCAGTGAAGCGCTGAAAACGAAACTGGGTAGATCACCCGAAGTAACTGTTAGTGGTTATGCCAATGCAAATGATGCACACCACCAGACAGCGTCATCCCCGGAAGGTGCCGGTTCCTTTATCGCGATGAAAGCCGCGCTTGAAATGAGCGGACTTTCAGTATCAGATATTGACTACATCAACCTTCATGGCACAGGAACCCAAAACAACGATGCATCCGAAAGCACTGCGATCCGGCGGATCTTCGGCGATGCATTGCCGAGAATGAGTTCCACTAAGGGATTCACCGGTCATACGCTTGCCGCATGCGGTGGCATAGAAGCCGTTTATGCAATATCAGGCATACTCGGTCAATGCCTGTTTCCCGGCCTGCGAATTGTTGATCCGGTAATTCCCGAAGCCGGTGTAATGGTCAATCAATATGAAACCGGCCAGTCTGTTCAACACGTGCTGTCGAATTCATTTGGATTCGGCGGTAATTGCTCCACCCTGATCTTTTCCCGCAGCTGATGTATATACAAGCCGCTTCCTGCATATCGCCCCAGGCCGGATTCCGCGAAAATGATTTTCCCGGCGTACCCGTGTTTCCAATCGGAGAAAAAATAACACTCCGCGAACCGGATTATGCTGCGTTCATTGACTCCAAACTCATCCGCAGGATGAGCCGGATCATCCGCATGGGCGTAGCTACAGCAATGGATGTACTTCAGCAGGCTGCTGTGACAATGCCGGATGCCATCCTGACCGGAACGGCATATGGCTGCCTCGATGATACCGGTGTTTTCCTGAGAAAGCTGGTGGAGAACCAGGAAGAAATGCTCACGCCGACAGCCTTTATTCAGTCCACGCACAACACGGTAGGCGCGCAGATCGCCCTGATGCTGAAATGCCATGCCTACAACAACACCTACGTGCAACAGCACTTCTCCTTTGAATCAGCATTACTGGATGCCTTGCTGTTGTCGCACGAGAAACCGGATGCTGTCATACTAGCGGGAGCAGCAGATGAACTGACCAGTTACAGTCACACGATCCTGAAACGTTTCGGCCTGTTCCGCCAGCTGGCGGCAGGAGAGGGCGCCGCATTTTTTCTTTTGTCGGCTGAACCAAATAACAATATTGTCAGCACTGGCCCGCGTACCAGGGTGAACGGTGTTGAATTCTTTACCGGCGATACCACGGCAATGGACAGCCGGATGGAACGACTCACTATGAAGTACGGACAGCCCGACCTGGTGTTGACCGGAAATGCAGGGACAGATCCCTTACCCGGAGTACCGCATTATTATTACAAGCCTCTTTGCGGCGAATTCCCTACTGCCAGTGCCTTTGCCACCTGGATGGCAACCCGTTTGCTTGACCAGCAGGGATTACCGGAATGGTTGCCTGCAGGTGACGCTTCTTACCTTCGTCGTATCTGGATCCATCAAAGCGACAGCACCGGCCACCATGCTGTCATATTGCTCGAGAAATGAACAGCTTCCGCGCCATAACACTGTTCGTAATACTGCTGCTGGCCGCCGGTCTTGTGGGCGGATGGCAATGGTACAATATCGTCCTGTTGCTTTTCGGATATTCCATCCTGCTGTTCTGGGGAAGCTACCGCGTCGACTCACAATTTTTTATGCCCGTGATCTGCCAGGGCGATAAGTCCGGTAAAAAGATTGCCATCACCTTTGACGATGGACCAGACTCAACGCTTACACCACAGGTACTTGACCTTCTCCGTAAAGAGAAAGTACCGGCTACTTTTTTTGTGATCGGAAACAAACTCAACGGCCAGGAAGCATTACTGCAGCGCGCGCATACAGAAGGACATATTATCGGGAATCACAGCTTCAGTCATGCCCCGCTCTTTGACCTCTATTCATCCAAAAGAATGCAGCAGGAGCTTGCCGAGGTGAATGCCCAACTCTTTTACATACTGCATAACCGGCCCCGGTTTTTCAGACCACCCTATGGCGTGACCAATCCCAACCTGGCAAAAGCCGTCCGTAGAACCGGCATGAAAGCCATCGGCTGGAATGTCCGCTCGCTCGATACTGTCACCCCCGACGACGATAAATTATTCGAACGGGTTATGCGATCTTTGCAGCCCGGAGCAATCCTGCTGTTCCATGATACCATGCCCGTAACCCTCCGCATACTACCGCAGTTGATAGCCGGCGCAAGGGAATTGGGATACGAATGGACCAGCCTCGACAAGCTGATAAATGAAGCACCTTATGAATAGAATGTTTTTTCTGTGCGCCCTGATGGTGCTGGGGCTGACCCTTCACGCACAATACAAAGGATATACACCTATAAAGGATCCCGCGGCTTTTCAGACGGCATTCGCCGCGGCAGCTCAGAAGACAAACAGCTTCCGTGCTGATTTCGTGCAGGAAAAGAACCTCAGCCTCCTGGAAGAAAAGATCGTGTCCAAAGGTAAATTCTGGTTCAGAAGAGAAAACCTGGTACGCATGGAATACCAGCAGCCGTTTCAGTATCTGATGATCATCAACGGGAACCTCGTGCACATCAAAGACGGGCAGAAAGAAAATACGGTATCCGTAAAATCCAACCGGCTGTTTCAAAAGATTAACACGATCACGATCGACTGCGTACGGGGAACCGCACTGCAGAACGGAGACTTCCAGTCGAAGGTATTTGACGGGCAACAGTATTTTCTGCTGGAACTGGTGCCGGTGTCAAAGGAACTGAAAGACCTGTTCGCGAAAATCCTGCTGTACCTCGACAGGAAAGATTATTCTGTACAGCGTATCGATATGGTGGAAAATGGTGGCGACAATACCCTCATTACCTTCAACCAGAAAGAAGTCAATGTACAGATCCCAGATGCGGTATTTGCAGTTAAGAAGTAGGTACGTTGCCTTGTGGCTATTGGCTGCAGGGACGCTGACGTCCTGTGGCAATGCCTATAAAGGGATGACGGCTGTGGCAGCTCAGGCAGCTCCCCTGGAATCGCTGCAACCGGTATTTCATTCGGAACTCTACCGCAGCCAGGTGGATATCACCGGCCGCCACCTCAGTGGACTTTTACTGATCAAAACAATGCCGGACAGCAGTCGCCGGGTAGTCTTTTCAACCGAGACCGGTTTCAAGTTTTTTGACTTTGCATTCGACAGTACCGGCACATTCAGCGTCATCCAGATCATGGACAAGCTCAACAAAAAGGTAGTGATCAGTGCACTGAGAAATGATTTCGACCTGCTCCTGATGCTGCGGTCAAAATATCCACCCGATATAACAGCCATGCACAAGGGGCAATTATACCGCGGCTTTAAACTGGGTGGAAAAACTTTCTGGTACGTTACACCTGCAGATGGAACCACGCTCGATCACGCAGAACTGGGTGCCAAAAGGAAAATACTGGCTGAAGCAAAATGGTTTCCGGGCAACGGTACTGCGCCGGATTCTATCAGCCTGGTGCACCATAATTTTCACTTTACCATTGACCTGAAAAAACTGGAAAGATGATCGTCAACGGACAAATCTGCGGGATCTCAAACCTGCAGGAAAACGGGGGAGTTATAACAGCGGAAATTCAATGGCACCCGGAACATGCAGTGTTCGCGGGGCATTTCCCCGGCCAGCCGGTAGTGCCGGGGGTATGCATGATGCAGCTCGTTCAGGAAATACTGGAAGTTGCCAGGCAGCAAAAACTGTTGCTGGTCAGCGCCGCCAATATCAAATTTCTCAACTTCATCGATCCCCGAGTTCACGGCAATGTAAACCTTGACATCAAAGTGGTGAAGGAAGCAGAAGGGCTCACGCAAATCAATGCAAACCTTTTTGCCGGTGACGTTACATTCTTTAAATACCAGGCAGCTTACAGGCAGATCATCGTGTAGTAGAGATCCTGGTTCACGTTTTTGTAACCCGTGTCAAAAAGCCTTTTCCATTCCTCGCAGAATTGTTTTTTTTCTTCTGCAGACATTCGTGTGGCAAGCTCTTTGGCGTCGCGGGTGGAATGTTTTCCCTGCATGGCATTGGTGAAGGCAATCGCCCTGAGTTTATAAACAGATGGTTTATCGGATGTTGTTTCAAGGGCTTTGTCGTAGTATTCGAAGCCGGCTTTCAGTGCACCTTCTTTCACTTTAAAATCACCTTTCTGAATCAGGTATGCCGGGTTGGCGGGATCAAGTGCAATGGCCTTGTCAATGTCCTGGTAGGCCTCCGTGGATTTTTTCTGTTTCCAGTCGAGGTCAGCCAGTTTTGAATAGATTGTTGCGCGGTCTTTGGTATTCTGATTCTTTTCTGATAAAGCAATTATGGCATTGTAATCATCAGTAGCGGCTGTCAGGTTATTCTGGTTGAAATGTGCATCTGCTTTTTCAAACAACGCAGCGATACTCGTGTTCTTAGAAGCTTTTATCGCCAGGTCGGCAGCCTGGATAGCTTCGTCATACCGCTTCAATCCATTCAGCGCTTTAGCCTTTCCGACATTACCCTGCTCTTTGGCATCTTTGGCCGAACATTTCGATAAAACTTTTTCAAATGTAGTCAGGGCTTCATCATATTGCTGACTGTCATTGGCCGCATTACCTGCCTGAACCATCTTGTAACACTTGTTCGACATGGTGATCAGACTCTGGCAGAAAGCTGCGGAAGATACCAGCATTAACAGCAGGAAGAGTTGGATACTTTTCATAAAACATTAGTTAGTTGAGCTGTTATATTTGGGCGAAATGTACCATATTTTAGCCGTTCGCAGATCGGCGGATTGACTTAATTTTGCCAAAACAACGGGTATGAACGCTTTGGTCAGATGGGGGTTGACAATGATGATTTGTTTCCTGGTGTCAACGGGAGCAAACGCCCAGTGTTCCATCTGTACAAAAACAGCGCAGCAATTGGGAGAAAAACCGGCAAAAGCGCTTAATTCGGGGATTGTTTACCTCGCCCTCACGCCGCTGGCTATCCTGGGAATTGTGGGATTCCGGTGGTATCGTTCAAATAAAGACTTACTGTAGTTCGCTCAGGCACTCATCCAGTCCATTTCAGCTTCTTTCAGCACGATAAAGTTCAGCAGGGGTTTTTTCGTCTGTTCATAGCGGTCCATGCCAACCTTGGTGTAAGACTTGCCGCAGTCGCGGGTATCGCCCAGGAGAGAATAATTGTATTGTTCCCGGTCACGGCAGTATTCTGAGTGCCACAGGTGATAGGCAATGCCGGCCATTTTCAGGAACTTTTTGCGCACGCCGGAATTATACAGCCGGATAGCCAGGTCACTGTCTTCATAACCCCATCCTTCAAAAGTTTCGTCATATCCGTTAACCTGGTACAGATCCTTTTTCCAGAAAGCCATGTTGCAGCCTTTCACATAGTAAATGTCCTTTGTCTGGCAGCGGTAATTGCGGAGAAGTTTTCCGAATAGCGGGAAATGAACACCGTTAAGAAAATTGCGGGTGCCTTTCTCAAAAATGGAAATATTGATGCGTTTGTTGTGAAGGAGATCGTTCTTCAGTTTTTCTGAAGTGATCACCCGTGTACCTGCCACGAAATAACCGGGGGTGGCAGCATTAATATGATCTCGGATAAAATCAGGGTGTAAAACGATATCGCCATCAATCTGAATAACATATTCTCCATTGGCGTTTACAAAAGCGCGGTTCATGATTGCTGCTTTCCGGAATCCCTGATCCTGGTGCCAGAGATGAACAATGGGAACACCTATTGTTGAGCGAAGACGATCTACCGTAGAACGGGTCATCGGATTCGAGCCATCATCTGCGATCAGGATCTCTGCAGGCAACTGGGATTGACGGGCAACACTAAGGAGGCAAAGCTCCAGTGCTTCCGGCCAGTTATACGTAGAAATGATCAGACTCGTGCTTGGTTTCATGGTAAAAAGGTTAAGCATCATCCGATTGAGTCAATTATGGCAAAGATCGTTGCACGGTAAAACAATGTGAATGGGTACGACCAAATCAATTGTTAAACCTTGCGACAAAGGTATAAAAATCAAATGCTTTCTCTGCCTGTAATTGTTCAATTTCAGCGATAAGTTTATGCTTGCTGACATCCCGCATCCTGTGTCTGGCAATCATCGCATATGCTCTTTCTGCCAGTAACCAGGAACTTTTGTGAGGATGGTCCTCAAGTATGGTTTTGTTGATTACTGCAAAAAGCTCGCCGATCCCTTCATTTTGAGTAGCAACAGTTTGTAAAATCGGCAGCGCGTGTTTTTTGGGGTGAAGCTGTTGCTGAATCGTTCTTTTCAGATTGGCTAAGAATTTACCTGCATCGGGCCGGTCGCTTTTGTTGATCACAAAGATGTCGGCAATCTCCATCAGCCCCGATTTCATGGTCTGGATATCATCCCCTGCTTCAGGTACAAGTACTACCACTGACACATCAGCGAGTCCGACAATAGCCACTTCATTCTGACCCACACCAACCGTTTCAATGATGATATAGTCGAAAGGTGCCAGGTTCAGCAGGGAAGTGATTTCCATGATTTGCGGGTGCAATCCGCCAACTGCACCCCTCGAAGCAAGTGATCTGATGAAAACATTTTTATGATTATACCAGCTGTTCAGCCGGATCCTGTCGCCAAGTATAGAGCCATTGTGAAAAGGGGAGGAGGGGTCTACGCAGAGTACGGCTACCCGCTTGCCCGCATCGATCACCTGCTGGATCAGTTTGTCCACCAGGGTGCTTTTGCCGGCTCCCGGCGGACCGGTAATGCCCATCACCGGAATATGCCTTGAATGGTGAAAATCAATGAGGTGAAGTTCTTCCGCATAACCGCTTTCGATCAGGCTGATGGCCCGCGCAATGGCCCTGGTATTGCCTTCCTTCACACCCTGAAGATCGATGGTCGCCATGCGCAGTTATAGTTGGGGTTGAATATACTGATCAATGCCATCCCTGCAAACGACCAGTCTTTCGCGGATAGTCGCCTGAAGGATTTCATCATTCTGAGGAAGATAATTTTTGCTGGATTCTTTATGCCAGAGGTGAAACACGATCCCCCGCAGTTTAAAATAAGTACGCTTCAGACCGGCATTGTACAACCGGATAATCAGGTCGGTATCTTCCCTTCCCCAGCCATTGTACAATTCGTTGTAGCCATTCACCCGGATGAAATCACGCTTCCAGTAACTCATATTACAACCGCGGATATTATAGGCATTTTTCGTTTTAATGATCCGTGAAGCTGCTGAGCCGAGGGTGGCCGAGTGCAACGCATTGAGGCGGTTGCTGATGCCACGCCGGAAAACTGTGGGTTGCAGGCTTTGATTGTCAAGCAGTTTTTCAGAAAATTCCCGCCCGAGTATCACCCTGCTGCCACCGATAAAATATCCCGGAGTTGCCGCCTCGAGGTGGTCTTTTACAAAATCAGGATGCAGGATCAGGTCGCCGTCTACCTGTATCAGGTATTCGCCGTCAGCAGCAGCATTTGCCCGGTTCCTGATCTTGGCCAGGCGGAAACCCTTGTCTTCCTGCCAGATATGCCTGAGGGGAACAGGAAAATCGGATTGCATGGATGCGACCAGTTGCTTCGTCTCCTCCCTGGAACCATCGTCTGCAATCAGGACCTCACCGGGCAGCACAGCCTGTTCACGCACGCTTTTGAGGCAGCGCTGCAGGGCTTTGGGCCAGTTATAGGTTGCAATGATCAGACTGCTGGTTGGTAACATCTGAGATACTTAAATAATCCTGTAGTTGCGGAAGTCAAATAACCGGATGCCGGTCTTCAATTCGAACCAGTGCAGCAATCTGTCTTTAAAGCCAAAATTCTTTTTCGTGGTATCGAAATTGAACTGCCAGTTCTGCCGGGCAATCCGTTCTTTCATGACAGCCGGGTGTGTATCCCTGAACAAAGAAAGAGAGTCGTAATCATTTACGTCAAATACAACAGCTTCTGGTATTTCAGCCGTTTTCCTTTCCTGCCAGAGCTCTTCCGCATTGGAAATCTTGGCCTTGATATTGGCCTCGCTTTTCACCCAGCCATAATGATACACCCAGGCATTGATCTGCTTCACCCGCAGCTTGGACTTGCCGCGCCGGAATCCCTGTGCATCCCGGTAGGCGCGGATACTTTTATCGTTACGGATAATCCTTACTTCCTTATGGTACCATTTACGGCTGTCACCCACATAATCATATGTTCCGTAAAAGTGTAAGTAATTGAACAGCAGACCATCTACATTTTTATGGTGAAGGTATTCCACTGCCGCAGCACGAATGGCCGGATGATATTTTTCGTGTATGCATTCATCACCCTGGATGTAAAAAGCCCAGTCCGTATCCTCGCCGATAAGATCAAAAGCCTTATTGGTTTCCTCAGCCAGTACTTCACCACCCCGGTTGAGGGATTTGTTCCACACGGAATGATGGATCCTGATCTTGGGAGAATTGATGCTCCTGATCAGCCCCTCAGTATCATCATCACTGTCACCCACCAGTACAATCATGTCGTCTACCACGGGCAGAATGGAACGGATCGCCTCCACAATCGGGTAATCGTTCCGCACAGCATTTTTTATGATCGTAAATCCGGTGATTTTCATAACCTTTATTGAACGAAGATAAACATCTGCATGACAAATTTCATTCCCATATTTCCACTGGGAATCGTGGTTTATCCGGGCGAAACGCTCAATCTCCACATATTTGAGCCGCGGTACAAACAACTGATCACAGAATGTTCACGAACCGGCAGACCCTTCGGCATCCCTGTGGTGATCAACCAGAAAGTAGCCGAACTCGGCATGCTGGTAAAACTAACGGAGATCTGTAAACGATATACGAATGGCGAAATGGATATCCGTACTGAAGGGATAGAAGTATTTCGCATACTCGAAACCGTTAAAGAGATCCCGGAGAAACTTTACAGCGGCGCAATCGTCACCTACCCCGAAAACATCACAGGTTCCGGCATTCCGGGGATCATGGGAAAACTTATTGCCGGCATCCGCGAATTGCACCGGTTGCTGGATGTACAAAAGGATTTTCCCAAACCGGATGACCAGCTGAACAGCTACGACGTTGCACATCATGCCGGGCTGACGCTTGAAGAAGAATATGAAATGCTCACCCTGCTGGCTGAGGTACAGCGCCAGGAATACCTTAAACGTCACCTGGCAAGGGTACTTCCGGTACTGTCGGCCATGGGTACGCTCAAAGAAAGAGTGAAACTGAACGGGCATTTTAAAAACCTATCTTCGTTCGATCTAGACAGATAAGCATGGCCACGACCCTTTGCCTTGATTTTGGAAACACCCGCCAGAAATTTGCATTCTTTGACGACAACAGGCTGGAAACCACCGGCGTACTGCCCGATACCAGCGTCACTTCCGTAAAGGCCCTGCTGGAACAGCTGCAGCCCGACCGTACCATCCTTTCTTCCGTGATCAACCATGACCCCGCAATGATCGGCCTGCTGGAACAAAACACCAGGTTTCACCTGCTTTCCCATAAATCAAAACTGCCGTTCACAACGCCGGTAGGCAAACCCGCCACAATCGGTGCCGACAGGCTTGCCCTTTGCGCCGCTGTGGTAGACCTTTTCCCCGGAAAAAACAACCTGGCCATCGCCCTGGGTACCTGTATTACCTACAACTTCGTGAACAGCCGCCACGAATTCCTGGGCGGCGGTATTTCCCCCGGCATGGATATGCGTTTCCGGAGCCTGAAAGACTATACCGCCAAACTGCCCCTGGTGGACGAAGACTGGAATTTCCCCCTCATCGGCTACGATACCGTGACCAATATCACCAGCGGGGTGATCCTCGGAATGGCCAAAGAAATTGACGGTTTCATTGATGCCTATGCGGAAAGATACGGGAACTTTAACGTGGTGTTAACCGGGGGTAATTCTGCCTATTTTGTGCCTCACCTGAAAAACAGGATATTTGCCGACCAAGATTTAATATTTAAAGGACTCTATGCGATCAGTGCGTGCAACTAAGCGACCAAAAACTTCTCTGCTACTTCTCATATTAACTGTTTCTGTTATTAGTGCCGCAGCGCAGGAGAACTCACCCTATTCCCGTTATGGCTGGGGAAATATGGTTTCCAGTACCCCGATCGCTACCCGCGGTATGGGTGGTTTCGGTATCGGATACGTGGATTACGACCCGCGGTATGATTTCAAAATGATCTATCCGCATTCCCAGACACTCAACTTCCTCAATCCCGCTTCCTACGCGAAACTGAAGATCACTTCTTTCGATATCGGCCTGGAACTCCAGAACCAGGTGCTCAAACAGCAGAACGACATTGCCAACTACAAAGCCTCCTACGCGAATATTTCCTACGTACAGCTCGGCATACCCCTGAGCCGGAAAAGAAACATCGCTATGGTACTGGGCCTGCGTCCGATCAGCCGGGTCAACTACCAGGTGCTGGAAGTGGAACGCGCCCATAATCCTGAAACCGGAAACCCGATAGATTCCGTACTCACCAGCTACCAGGGCAATGGCGGATCTTACCAGGCATATATGGGCCTTGCAAAGGCTTTCAAAAATCTTAGTATCGGTGTGCAGGGCGGGTATTATTTCGGGTCAAAAGACCTGACTACCCGGAAGGAAATGCTCAACGATTCTGTTTTTTATTACAAAGGCAACTTTGAAAGCAAGTCCAATTTTGGTGGCTTGTTTGTACAGGGTGGCCTGCAATACTCCATCAGGCTTAATTCCAACATGCGCCTGGTGCTGGGTGCTACCGGCACCATCAAAAATGATTTTAACGCCCACCGCGACCAGGTTGCCGAAACCTTTGTGTTTGACGCTGCCAACGTCGTGATCCCTGTAGATACGGTCTATTCCAATGTGGACCAATCCGGTAAGGTTACCTTCCCCGCCTCGTACGGCGTTGGTTTCACCCTCGAGCGTCAGGACAAATGGCTGTTTGGTGTGGATTTCCAGCAGACCAATTGGGACGATTACCGTTTCTTCGGTGAGAAGGACAGCGTAGCTTCCAACTGGAAGATCAAAGCCGGCGGACAGTTTGTACCGAACGCATTCGGAACCAACTACTGGGGTCGCGTATCCTACCGCTTCGGCTTCAATTACGGCCCGGACTACATCAGCCTCAACGGAAAAACCATCAACGAATGGGCTGGCAGCCTCGGATTCGGATTCCCGGTTCGCCCCAACCGTTTCAGCAACCAGTACACCAATATCAACCTTGCCCTCGAATATGGCAGAAGGGGCGACAATACCACTAAATTGCAGGAGAATCAGTTCCGGCTCTCTCTGGGATTCACCCTGAGCGATCTTTGGTTTGTCAAAAAGAAATATGACTAACGGCTACCGTTATATTTTCCTTTTATTGCTCGTATTAGCAGCGGGTTGTGAAAACACCTACGAGGAGATCCGGGAGCTGACCGGGAAAAAAGTCGCCGTGGAAGAAGCCAAACAGGTGGAAAGCTACCTGAGCCAGGGCGGCAAAATGAAAGCGCGGCTTACCGCGCCCGTCATGAACCGCTATCAGACAGACTCCCCTTACCTCGAATTTCCCAAATCGCTGCACGTCGATTTTTACAACGACAGCCTCGTGATTGAAAGCCAGCTGAATGCCAAATACGGACGATACCGGGAAAATGAACGCCGCGTGTTCCTCCGCGACAGCGTGATGGTATTCAATTTGAAGAAAGACACTTTGAAGTGCAAGGAATTGTGGTGGGACCAGAACTCGGAAAAATTTTACACAGACAAGCCAGTACAAATCCATCAGCCGGACAAAATAATCTTCGGTGAAGGCCTGGAGGCGGACCAATCCTTCAACTGGTACGTGCTGGACAAAATCAATGGAACGGTGCTGGTGCCGAAAGGCGGATTCCCAGTGGAATCCACGCCCATTGACTCCACCAAACGCGATTCGCTTTCCCATGCGCGGGAAGCAGCTGCCGGAACGGCTGCTGAAATAAAACCCGGTGCCACGCCGCCACCCCGGGCCGATACCCCCAGGCGGAGAGGATTTACCCCGCCAACCCTGTTGCCCGACGGAAAACGACCACCCCTGCGACCGCTAAACCGCCCCGCACCACGACCCGTACCCACGCACGTAGAAGAATAAAAAAAGCTACATATGGAATATCGCCGCATGGGCCGCTCCGGCCTGCAATTAAGTGTGCTGAGTTTTGGCAGCTGGGTCAGTTTTCACCAGCAGATCCACGACAATACAGCTGATGAACTGATGGGCGTGGCTTACGATAACGGCATCAATTTCTTTGACAATGCCGAAGGCTATGCCCGCGGAGAAAGTGAAAGGATGATGGGACGCGTGCTGAAAGGAAAAAACTGGGAACGCAGTTGCTATGTTTTGTCTTCAAAAGTTTTCTTTGGTTCCCGTGAGAACAACCGGCCGAACCAGCATGGCCTCAGCCGCAAACATATCGTTGAAGCCTGCCACGAAGCCCTGGGCCGCCTGCAGACCGATTACCTGGATATATATTTCTGCCATCGGCCCGACCCCTCAGTACCCATAGAAGAAGTCGTATGGACCATGCATCATCTCATCGCCCAGGGTAAAGTACTGTATTGGGGTACCAGCATGTGGAGCGCTGCCGAGATCATGGAAGCGCACCGGGTCGCCCAGCAATACAACCTCATTGGCCCGGTGGTGGAACAACCGCAATACAACATGTTCGAACGGTACAAGATGGAAATGGATTACCTGCCTGTTTTCCGCAATGTGGGATTGGGTACTACTATCTGGAGTCCGCTCGCTGCGGGATTTCTGACAGGCAAATACCTGAATGGATTGCCGGAAGGGTCCCGCCTTAGCATGGATGAATACGGCTGGCTGCGCGACCGCTGGCTGCAGGAGGAAAAGATCGGCAAACTCCGGAAACTGAAAACACTTGCCGACAACATGGGCGTCGCCTTACCGTCGCTGGCAATAGCCTGGACCATCAGCAATCCCAATACCACCACGGCAATTTTGGGCGCCACCAGAAAAGAGCAGCTGATCCAGAATCTTGAGGCCCTTTCCGTACTGCCAAAACTGACCGACGACTGGAAACAGCAGATTGAAAATATTCTAACGAACAAGCCGGAAATGAACCTGGCTTAAACCATCGTTATGGAACATTTTACCTCCATCCATCCATATACGGGTGACCCGGTTGCAGTGTATCCGTTAATGAGTTCAAACCAGGTCTCACTGGCATTATCACAGGCACAGTGGGCATATCCGGAATGGTCATCATCGGGGTTTGCGGAAAGGGGCAGGGTGCTCCGGGAAGTTGCCCGTTTGCTGCGGGAGGATAAGGACACCTATGCGGAACTCATCACGATGGAAATGGGCAAGATCATTGGCGAAGCCCGGGGGGAAGTGGAAAAGAGCGCTTGGGTTTGTGACTACTATGCCGATAATGCAGAAACTTTCTTGCAGCCCGAAATCATTGAAGCCGGTTACCGGAAAAGCCTGGTAAGGTATGAACCTGTTGGTGCGGTGCTGGGGATCATGCCCTGGAATTTTCCATTCTGGCAGGTATTCCGCTATGCAGCACCCACCCTGATGGCCGGAAACGTTACCCTGCTGAAGCATGCGCCGAACGTCAGTGGCTGTTCCCTCGCGATAGCTGCATTATTCCAGAAAGCCGGGGCTCCGGAAGGCGTATTCCAGAGCCTGATAATTGACATACCCCTACTGCAAATGGTCATGGAATCCGGTATCGTACAGGCGGCCACCCTGACCGGCAGTGAAAGGGCGGGTGCGTCCCTGGCGGCACTGGCCGGAAGCCAGATTAAAAAGACCGTGCTTGAACTGGGCGGTTCCGATCCGCTGATCGTACTCGCGGATGCCGATATCAGCCAGGCAGTGGCGACGGCCATTCAATCGCGCTTTCTGAATGCGGGACAATCCTGCATCGGTGCCAAGCGGTTCATAGTGATCGCCCAGGTGTACCAGGCATTCCTGGAAGCGCTACAGGCTGGGATGGACAACCTGAGGACGGGTGATCCCAGGGATCCGCTGACGACCACCGCTCCGGTCGCAAGGCCGGATCTCGCGGAAAACCTGCGACGGCAATGGCAGGCTTCCGTGCAGCGGGGGGCAAGGCTGGTAAGGGGCGGGGAGGTGACTGGCTGCCGCATCAAACCGGGATTATTGCTCGATGCCGTACCTGGTATGCCTGCCTTCGATGAAGAGACCTTTGGTCCGCTGGCCGTCCTGACCCGGGCGGCAGACGAGGAGGAGGCCGTGAAACTGGCTAATGCCTCCACTTACGGACTCGCCGCCAGTATCTGGACGCGGGACGAAGAAAAAGGCCTGGCACTGGCCGGAAAGATCCAAAGCGGGGCAGTATTCATCAATTCCCTGGTAAAATCTGACCCGCGCCTGCCCTTCGGCGGAATTAAGAAGTCAGGTTATGGCCGGGAACTCGGCAAATCAGGAATCCACGAATTTGTAAACGTGAAAACAGTGGCGCTCGGCCCTGAAAGGTGACTGGTTGTGAATAGGTTATGTACTGAAAATAATCTTTGGAGACTTCTGATTCTGACCGGCTCATAAAATTCAGCCTGGATGGGGTACGGGTTACCGGGTCCCAACTTCTAAACAACTAAACTTTTAAACTCCTAAACAGCAAAATCCCGGTGCTGGAACACCGGGATTTCAATTTTTTTGTACGGTTCAGAACTAACTTGGACTAGGTCATCAATAGGTACAAATTTTCAGGTCTTTTTCAGGATCTTGGATTGGATGATACTGGATTCTAAACTCGTTTTTCTTTTGGATCTGGATTTCGAAAACTTGGATTTTGGATAATTGGATCGTTCTGGTCTTTCTTAGGAATTGGCTTGGTCTTTCTGGATCTGGATTTGGTCTTAAGGATTTTGGATGCTGATTTTTCTTAGGATCTTGGATATCGTCGTGATCAACTGACATAACAAAAGTATAAACCACCCCCCTGGTTCGCAAGAGCACTATTGCTGAATCTGCGTGCTTCATGAATTACGGACGGTCTCGTAAATTTACGAGGCTCCTATATCGAAGAATGCTATTATCTTTCCCTTAAACCCGACCCACAATGCCATTTGAGAACAAAAATGTATTGATCACTGGCGGAAGCCGCGGTATTGGAAAAGCGATTGCACTCCGTTTGGCGCAAGCCGGCGCCAATATTGCAATAGCCGCAAAAACCGTTGAACCGCATCCCCGGCTTGAAGGCACTATTTATACGGCCGCGGAGGAGATCCGCAAAGCCGGCGCCCCAAAAGTCGTTCCGCTCCAGGTGGATATCCGGTATGAAGACAGTATTCAGAATGGCGTGAAAGCCGCAGCTGATGCGCTCGGCGGAATCGACATCCTGATTAACAATGCCAGCGCGATCAGCCTCACGGCAACGGAACAGACCGAAGCCAAACGGTTCGACCTGATGAACGGCATTAATGTAAGGGGCACATTCCTGGTTTCCAAAGCCTGCATTCCTTATCTGAAAGATGCCCTGAATCCCCATATCCTCAATCTTTCCCCACCACTGAATATGGATCCCCGCTGGTTCGCTCCCCACCTGGCCTATACGATGAGCAAATATGGGATGAGCATGGTTGTTTTTGGCCTGGCTGAAGAACTGCGGCCATCACGCATAGCGGCCAACGCCCTGTGGCCCCGCACCACGATCGCCACCGCTGCCGTCGAAAACCTGCTGGGAGGGGATTTCCTGGTACAGCGCAGCCGGACGCCGGAGATCGTTGCCGATGCGGCTTTCCTGATCCTTCAGCGCCCTTCCTTCGAATGCACGGGCAACTTCTTCATAGACGAAGAGGTGCTGAAAGCGGCCGGCGTGGAGGACTTTACCAAATATGCAGTAAACCCCACCCAGAAACTGATGAACGACCTTTTCGTGTAAACGCGCTTAATTGTCGAACTGCTCGGGACGCATCTGCGGGAACAACAGCACATCCTGGATGGAAGGCTGGTTGGTCAGCAACATGCAAAGACGGTCGATTCCGATACCGATGCCAGCTGTAGGGGGCATACCGTATTCCAGCGCCCGGAGAAAATCCTGGTCGATGAACATAGCCTCATCATCACCCCTTTCCATCAGTTTGACCTGTTCTTCAAAACGTTCCCGCTGATCCACAGGATCATTGAGTTCAGAATAGGCATTGGCGATCTCCTTTCCGTTGATCATGAGCTCAAAACGCTCCACGAGACCCGCTTTGGTGCGGTGCTTCTTGGTCAGCGGGCTCATTTCCACGGGATAATCGATGATAAAGGTTGGCTGGATATAGCTGGCTTCACTGGTTGATCCGAAGATCTCATCGATCAGCTTGCCCTTCCCGATATTGGGCGCTACGTCAATATTCAGCGTTTTGCAGACATCCCGCAGTCCGGCTTCATCTTTATCCGAGATATCGATACCCGTATTTTCTTTGATCGCGTCAAAAATACTGATACGGCGGAAGGGTGCCCTGAAACTGATTGTTTTGTCGCCTACCGGAACATCAGTAGTGCCATGCAGGGCGATAGCTATGCGCTCCAGCAATTGCTCAGTCGTTTCCATCATCCAGAAATAGTCCTTGTAGGCAGTATACCATTCCAGGATGGTGAACTCCGGGTTATGGGTACGGTCCATGCCCTCATTCCGAAAGTTGCGGCTGAATTCATATACCCAGTCGAAGCCGCCTACAATACAGCGTTTCAGGTATAGTTCATTGGCGATGCGGAGGTAGAAAGGCACATCCAGGGCGTTGTGATGGGTGATGAAAGGCCTTGCTGCAGCGCCTCCCGGGATCGCCTGCAAAACAGGTGTATCCACTTCCAGCGCGCCCTGGTCATTCAGGAAATCGCGGATCGTGTTGATCATTTTTGACCGCTTTACAAAAGTCTCTTTCACCTGGGGATTGATCACCAGGTCAGCATAACGCTGGCGGTATTTGAATTCCGGATCGGAAACCTCGTCAAAGGTCTGCTCACCTGCGGTTTTAACCACCGGAAGCGGTTTGAGGCTTTTTGTCAGCAGGGTGAGTTCGGTAACATGAACGGATGTTTCACCGGTTTTTGTGGTGAATACATATCCGCGGATGCCGATAATGTCCCCAAGGTCAGTCTTTTTCCAGACCTCATCGTACAGGCTTTTGTCTTCACCCGGACAAATATCGTCCCGGCGTACATAGATCTGGATCCGGCCGCTGCTGTCCTGCAACACGGCAAAGCTGGCCTTGCCCATATCACGGATACTCATCACGCGACCGGCAAGCACCACATCCGCAAACTCAGCTTTATTTTCCTCCCCCTTATACTTTTCCCGTATAGCTGCTGCATACTGGTTAACCGGAAATAACGGGGCGGGGAATGGGTCAATGCCCATTGTCTGGAGATGCTGAAGTTTCTCTCTGCGGATGATCTCTTGCTCGGAAAGTGCCATGAATCCAAAATTTGAGGTGCAAAAATAGTTTTTACCGGGGAAAACACCCTGTTCATCTGTAGATTTCCCCGTTTGACCCGTATTGACTTTACCTACCTTTATAGCTTATTTACCTTTGCATTGCCACTTTCGTTTACCGTATCCTGTAATCCGGTCTTTCACCCGACTTACCTGCCCTATCGTGCCCATCCGTCTTGTGCACCATAAACCTTATATATGTCGTTCCAAAAAACTGCTTTAATGTGGTTAGGACTGTCTGTATTTTGCCAGATTTCTTTTTCACAGGCTAAAATTGCCGGTAAAGTCCAGGCGCCTGACCTTTCTCCCCTGCAGGATGCCAATGTGCTGCTGTTAAAAGCGGCCGACAGTTCACTGGTCAAGGGAACTACTACAAACCGCGATGGCCAGTTTGCGTTCTCGGATATTGGTCCGGGCGAATATCGTGTACTGTTCAGTGGCATTGGTTTCGCGGATAAATATGCAGAAAGTTTTACCCTCCAGGCAAGTGACCTTGACCTCGGATTGATTCCTATGACCTCAGCAGCAACACAGATGGCAGGTGTAACAGTGTCCGCAAGAAAACCGCTTTTCGAACAGAAACTGGATCGTATGGTCGTGAACGTGAAAAGCAGTATTACCAACGTGGGCGCGACAGTACTGGACGTACTCGAACGGTCGCCGGGAGTGATCGTGAACAGAAGTGCCGGTACAATTGCCATGGCAGGACGTGACGGGGTGCTGGTGACGATCAATGGAAAGATGACCTATATGCCGGCAGATGCGCTGATTCAGTACCTCCAGGGACTGAATGCCGCCAATGTCGAAAAGCTTGAACTGATCCCTATTCCGCCGGCTCAATATGATGCCAGTGGTAATGCAGGCATGATCAATATCGTGCTGATCAATAATCCCGATGAAGGCTTTAATGGTAATGCCGCCGCTTCGATGGCCGTCGGTCCCATGGAAGGAACACAACCCATGGCATCCATCAACATGAATTTCAGGAAAGGCCCGTTGAACGTGTACGGGTCCTATTCCTTCAGCCGGCTGGCGCAGTTGCAGGAAGGCCACATCCTCCGCACGATTGAAAAACCCGATGGTGAGCATACGGTAGAGACGATCACCGATCGTGACCCGTTTCAGCGCAATCACGATTACCGCCTTGGACTGGACTATGCCATCAACCGGCGCACTGTCGTAGGATTTCTTGTTGCCGGATACAACCACAAGTGGGATATGGAGGCGCAAAACTATTCCTACCTGAAAGTCAACAACAAGATCGATACGACGATTTCCATCGCCAACCAGGAAATCAATTACTGGCGCAACTGGATGGCCAATGCCAATATCAGCCACACGGTAAAGGACGGCGAAAGCATCAGTTTCAATATAGATTACCTGCAGTATAAAGACAGCAATCCCACCGAATACCAGCAGCAATACACCGATGGTGAAGGCAAATACCTGTTTGACCAGAATATGAACAGCGGAAAAGAAACCGTCATCAATATCTGGGCGACGCAGCTCGATTATACCCGTAAGATCAACGAAAAGTTTTCCCTGCAAATGGGTGCAAAAGCGACGATCAGCCGCTTCAGCAATGATGTGCTCGTAGAGAAGGAAGAAAATGGCCAATGGGTTCCCGACATGGATTATACAGCCGATTACAGCCTCCGCGAAAATATCGCCGCTGCATATGTCTCCGCCGATTTTACCCTGTCCCCCAAAACCAGCGGTAAGGCCGGTCTGCGTTATGAACATACCACTTCCAATTTGGGTAGTGATCAGAAAGCAAATATCGTGGACAGAAAATACGGGAACCTTTTTCCATCGGTCTTTATTTCGCAGGTCGTCGGCAGCAACAACCGGCTGAACATTAGCTACAGCAAGCGCATTACCAGGCCGACTTTCAATAATCTTGCGCCCTTTCTGATTTTCTTTGATCCAAAGACCTTTATTTCCGGTAACCCAGCGCTGCAGCCTGCCATCAGCCACAATTTCAAACTTGACCTGCTGCTGAAAAAACTGGTGTTCAGTGTCGGCTACAGTTATGAGAAAGCCACCATCGGCGATTTCCAGAATGAGTTTGATACCGCCAATAATGTGCAGACCATCGTAGCACAGAACCTCGACAAATCCAACCTGTTCCAGTTCATGGCGACACTTCCAATTGAGGTCACACCCTGGTGGACTTCCAATATCAACCTCGGCGTGTACTACCAGGAAGTGAGCGCTCACCTGAAAAATGGCCAGGTGAAGGAAGATCAGTGGTATTACACGATCTCCGGCGCTGAAACCTTCCGGCTTCCGAAGAAATTTACCCTGGAGCTTTCCGGTTATTACCAGTCGAAATCGCTTTTCGGGGTTGCCGTATTCAACGGGCTCGGTGCCCTGAACATCGCGGTGCAGCGGAAGATCTGCAAGGACCAGGTTTCCCTGACCGCAGGCGTTGACGATTTATTTTCTTCCGGCAACAAATGGGTTTTCTATTCAGAGTTTCCGCAGGAAAAGGTATCCTCCCATACCAGCATCCAGGTCAGTTACCGTATGTACAAGGTGGGTGTTTCCGTACGTTTCGGCAATAAGTTGCTGAAAGACAAGCGCGAAAGAGCAACAGCCTCCGAAGACGAGCGGAAACGTGTTCAATAGGCCTGAATTTTCGCACGCAAGCGTATTTCTCGCTATGCCCGAAGCGATTTCACGCAAAACCGCAAAACCGCAAAGGAGGGATACTAAATTCCTTTGCGGCTTTGCACCTTTGCGTCTTGGCGTGAAAAAATACACCCGCGTGAAAGCGAAGCGCCTTCAGCTAAAATCAAACATAAAACTTGAAACCAATCTTGCGCGCGAAACACCCAGCGTGAACGGCCAGTCCGCACAAATTTCAGAATTCCCTAACGCCGGCGTAATACGGGGTTAACATACGCTTTGGAATTTTGACAAACCATAAGTGTATGGAAAAGCGTGCTGTTGATGTTGCTATACTGTCCGACCTGCATCTGGGGACCTATGGCTGTAAAGCCCGGGAAGTGCTGAACTATCTCCGGAGCATTGCACCGCAGATACTTATCCTTAATGGCGATATCATTGACGGCTGGCAGTTCAGCAAGCATTATTTCCCCCAGGCCCATATGGCTGTTCTCAAAGAAGTGTTGTGTATGATGGCATCGGGTACCCGGGTGATTTACATTACCGGTAACCACGATGAGATCATGCGGCGTTACTGTGATATTGAGCTCGGCAATTTCCAGCTGACAGATAAGCTGGTGATCGAGATCAACAACAGGATGACCTGGATCTTTCATGGGGACGTTTTCGATCACACAACCCGCGGAGCAGCTAAATTCTGGGCGAAACTCGGTAGCAGCGGATACGGCGGTCTGATCCTCGTAAACCGGCTGATCAATCATCTGCTTCGCCTCGCAGGAAGAGAGCGGATATCTCTCAGCAAATCAGTGATGGCAGGAGTGAACCGCATGGCCAGGATCAATGATTTTGAACTGACAGCAGCGGAGATCGCTATCGAAAAGAAATATGATTATGTGATTTGCGGACATATCCATCAACCACAGAAAAGACTCGTTCAGACAGATAAGGGTGCCGTGATGTACCTCAACTCGGGCGACTGGGTGGAGCATCTTACGTCGCTGGAGTTCTACCAGAACGACTGGCATATCTATACTTATGATGCCACACAGTTTGAACATGTGAAATCCGAAACGCACCAGCCCGTGCTCAATGTAGTGACCGATGAGGTCAATCTCTATGTGAGCTCGCTGGCCATCTGAACTAATATGAAAACGAGATGAAAATATTTTATGCAGTACAGGCGACAGGAAACGGCCACATAGCCAGGGCAACGGCGCTGTTGCCCTACCTGCAGCGTTATGGTAAGGTAGACGTATTCCTGAGTGGAGGCAACAGCCAGTTACAGACCGACCTTCCCTGCCGTTACCGGTCCAGGGGCTTGAGCCTGTTTTACAACACCAGCGGCGGGTTGCAGTATGGAAAAATAGCGAGGCAATTGCAGCCTGCCCGCGTATGGCGGGAGATCAGGGAATTGCCGGTTGAACAATACGATGTGGTGCTGAATGATTTTGAAAGCATTACTTCGCTGGCCTGTGCATACAAGAAAGTGCCGTCCCTGCAGCTCGGTCACCAGGCTGCATTTCAGTCACCACTGGCACCCCGGCCTGCTAAAAATGAGATGATGGGTGAATTCCTGCTGAAACATTATGCCCGGGCCACTGCTTATGTCGGGTTGCATTTCCGCCGGTACGACCACCACATTTTTGAACCTGTTATAAAGAAGGAGATATTGCAGGCGAAACCGGTGAATAAAGGGCATATCACGGTATACCTTTCTGCCTTCAGTGCAGCAAAACTGAAAGGGATCTTCAGTGCATTTACCGATACGCGATTTGAAATTTTTTCAAAAGATGTGACAGCAGAACAAACCGCTGGAAATATCCGGTTCCTGCCGGTACAGCAAAGGCTGTTCAACGAAAGCATGATCCGGTCAGCTGGTGTGATCACCGGTGCCGGATTTGAAACACCGGCCGAGATCCTCCATCTCGGAAAGCGATTGATGGTGATTCCTATCCGCGGACAATATGAGCAGCTTTGCAATGCTGCGGCACTGGAAGGGTTCGGCGTAAAAGTGCTGCAACAGGTGGATGATAGTTTCAGCAATACCTTCCGGGAGTGGCAGCAGGCACCGGCGCAGCAGAAGATAAATTACGGAAACAACATTCCTGAATTGCTGCAGTATGCGATGGATAGCTACCCGCAGCAGAAAGTATCACTGGAATACCTGTATCCTGAGATGTTGCTGGCTTAATATAGCAGCACCTGCCAGGCCTGCTGAACCCGGCCTTCATCCAGCAGCTTTGCCGCATACCGGTGCAGTTCCTTTTCCATCTCAGAAGGGTTCACTGAAAAATACTGGACGATCTCCCGGAGGTGGGCGTCTTCAAAAGCAGGATCAACTACCGGCTGATCGTGTACATTGGCGAGCTGACCAAGATGATTGCCGGTAAGTGTTTTACTCAACCGGATACTTTCGGGAAGGGCGTCAATACCAATTCCCAGTTCAACATTCGGTTTCTCCACTTCGAACAGGTTGGAAGGATCCACCCTGCAATACCAGTTGCCGCCGAGGCGCGCTACATGATGCAGCTTTCGCTGATCAATCATGGTGCCGGCCTCATTCAGGATGGTATCGTCTATATGTAACCGCAACACTTCGCAGATCACGAGATTGCCGGCGCCACCGGTTTCGCCCAGTGATTTGATCTCCAGCACCCGGCATTCCATCTTCACCTTGCTTTCCTTTACCATAGGCGGCCGAACCAGCGTTGCCGGCTCAGCCGTAAATCCGGCTTTGCCGAATTCGTCTACCTCGCGCGGATATTCACAACTGGCCAGTGATACCTGCTGCACCATCGAAGCATCCACAATATTCACTACCACCTCCGGTACCGCCATTACATTTTCCAGCGTATGCTTGATGGTGTTGTTCCGCACGCGGCGGCTCGGCGAGAATACAATGACCGGCGGATTGGTGCCGAATAAATTGAAAAAGGAAAACGGGCTGAGGTTTACCTTGCCATCAACATCAATGGTGCTGGCAAAACAGATGGGCCGCGGGGCAATGGCGTGCTGAAGCCATTGCTGTTTCATAGCCGGGGTGAGTGCTGCAAGATCAATCTGCATCTCAGATCTTTTTAAGTGCAAGGAGGGAATGCGGGTTATCTTCAGCTACAATCGAATTGCTCAGTTTGCCGAGGCCTTCAATTTCCATTTCCACCACATCGCCGTCTTTCAGCCACTGGGGAACGAAATCCGGATTGTTGCGTTTTCCGGTACCGTTGAGCTCCAGGAGACAACCCGTACCTACTGTGCCACTGCCGATCACATCACCGGGATGCAGCGTAACACCATAGGAACAGCGTTCAATGATCTCGGCAAAGGTCCAGTCCATATCACCGAGGTTACCGTCACTGAGCAGTTGTCCGTTTACGGTGCAGGTCATGCGCAGGTTCCAGTTTTTACCGGTATGGTTGGGCTTGGCAGGAATTTCAAAAGCTTCCAGTTCGTCCAGTGTTACCAGGCAGGGACCGATCACCGTAGCGAAATCCTTGCCCTTTGCGGGACCAAGACTGAGCGCCATTTCTTCCATTTGCAGCTTTCTTGCGCTCATGTCGTTCATGATCATCAGACCGCCAATATACTCATCTGCTTCAGCAGCTTTGATATTCCTCCCGGCCTTGCAGATTACGATGGCGGCCTCCAGCTCATAATCCAGTTGTTCAAAATGATCCGGCATGCAAACCACATCACCGGGTCCCTGGATACTGGTATGATTGGTAAAATAGAATATCGGGAACTGGTCAAATTCCGGGATCATGTCAACACCCCGGTTGCGCCGCGCAGACGCAACATGTTGCCGGAAAGCATAGCCATCGCGGCAGGAAGCTGGAAACGGAACCGGTGCCAGCAAATAGGCCTCATCAAATGGTTTGCCCCTGTCGCGGGAGATACGGCCCTCGCGGACCATTTTTTCCCCCATCAATGCAGTGGGGTATGCGTCATCCCAGTATTGCAGGAAAAGACCCATATTCCCGGGCAGGTCGGGGTGCAGGGCTTCTGTATCAAACAGCAATCCATCAATCAACAGGGCAAGCTGATCATGTCCATCCTTCAGGTAAGAGACGAGTTTCATGCGCCAAAAATAAAGGGAATATTTATCTTACTGCCATGTTGCGTAGCATAGCCCTTGTCCTCTGTCTTTGTGTGTGGTTTACACCTTGCCTGTCGCAGGAAATGAATAGTCCCTGGCTCACCAAACTGGTTAAAAGGAAAGGCAGTAAATTTTTGAAGGACATCTGGAAACATCCCGGCATCTATCATGCGCAGTTCATTTACACCCGGATAGACCGGGACGCCAACGGCAATCCGGTCTGTAAGAACTATTATCTCCGGTATGACGCCACTGATTATTTCAATCCGGCGTCAATGGTGAAACTGCCAACGGCGCTGGTTGCCCTGGAGAAGATTAATACGCTGAAGGAAAAGGGTGTCACTGAGTTCTCCTATATGCTGACGGATTCCTCATTTGCAGCACAGACAGCAGTAACGAAAGATTCAACATCCGAAAGTGGTTATCCCAGTGTGGATCACTATGTAAAAAAGATCTTCCTGGTCAGTGACAATGATGCATACAACCGCCTGTATGAATTAGCTGGTCCCGCATTGCTGAACAAGCGCCTGCGGGAGATGGGTTACGCCAACAGCCGCATTACCCGCAGGTTCGTCCCGATGGACGAGGATGGCAACCGGCATACCAATGGCATCCGTTTTGTTGATTCAACCGGCCACCTGCTATATGAACAGCAACCATCCTATTATGCCGGAGCCTATGATTTCAGCCGGAAACTACTGATCGGTAAGGCGCATTATGACCGGAATGACAGCCTGATCCACACACCGATGGACTTTACCCGGCACAATGCCATGCCGCTTTTTGACTTGCAGCAAATGGTGCAGGCCCTGGTTTTTCCGCGTACGGTAAATGCGCGGCAGCGCTTCGAAATTGACTCCCTGCAGCGGAAGCGTGTTCTGGAATACATGAGTGAACGCATTTCTGACAGCCGCTATCCCAGGTATGATACGGCAGAATTCTTCAACAGCTATACCAAGTTCTTTTGGTTCCGTGACGGCAAACGCCCGATCCCTCCCGCAATAAAGAGTTACAACAAAACAGGCTGGTCATATGGGTTCTTAACCGATGTGGCCTACATTACTGATAAAGAACATGGAATAGATTTCATGCTGAGCGGAACGATCTATGTGAATAGTGACGGTATCCTGAATGACGACAAGTATGATTATGATACAATCGGGTTCCGGTTTTTCCGCGAGATGGGAGAAATGCTGTATGCGGAAGAGTTGAGGAGGAAGAAGTAGATGTTTAGAAGTTTAGTTGTTTGGATGTTTAGCTGTTGGAACCCGGGGATGTGGGAGTTTAAAGTTAATCCGGAAGCGATTCGGTTGTTTGGATTTCTCTGGTTGTATGGTATCCACTTTTACAAATTACCGGTTTTCAAAAAAGAAGTACCCTTTGGCCAAAGAAACAAGTGTAATAAAATTATTGACATTGAAAATAAGAAGTCTTCCTGGTTTGATGACTTTGGTGCCGATGCTGGTTGTAATTTCTAAGTTACAGGCACAGGCAAATGACTCGGTTACGCAGTGGATCCGTATTAACCAGTTGGGCTATCAGCCGAAAGCGGTTAAAGTAGCAGTGTGGTGCAGCAAAGAAGCGGTATTGCCGGGCGAGTTCGTTCTCGAGGCTGTGGATGCGGAGAAAGTAGAGAATGGTAAAAAAGGAAAAATTGTATTCCGCGGGAAAAGCGGGAAAGCATTTGGTGCTTATGGGCCATTTGAGCAGACAGCCAGGCTGGATTTCAGCAGCTTTACCGCGAAGGGAACGTACCGTATCAGGATGGGGAATGCAATTTCGCCGGTATTTGTCATCGACGCAGCGGCATATGCTGGTACGCCGGACTTCTGCCTGCGCTATATGCGGCAACAACGCAGTGGATTCAATCCTTTTCTCCGTGATTCCTGTCACACTGGGGATGGCTATACACTTTACGGTCCGATGCCCGACAGCAGCTTTGTACCAGTGACGGGTGGATGGCATGATGCCAGCGACTATCTACAGTATGCCATCACCAGCGCAAATGCCACCTATCATTTACTCATGGCATTCCGCGATTTTCCCAAAGCCTTCGGTGATGATTTCGCAGCCAACGGCCTGCCCGGCAACAACGGTATTACTGATGTGATGGACGAAGCGCGGTGGGGCATTGACTGGCTGCTGAAAATGCATCCGCGTGCAGACTGGATGTTCAACCAGATCGCTGATGACCGCGATCATGCCGGAATGCGCATTCCCGGCCGCGATACCTTTTACGGAAAAGCAGATCAGCGTCCGGTCTATTTTATTAACGGCCTTCCCCAGCAACGGGGTAAGTTCCTCAATCAGACCAAGGGCACCAGCTCAACGGCTGCCAAATTTGCCAGCGCCTTTGCATTGGGAAATGAATTGTCCGGAGGTTTCTATCCCTCCGGCGCCCAGGAGGATGCGGCATTCAGCGTCTTATTGGCTGAAAAGGCTAATACCGCGCTTGCCTTTGCTTACCGGCGGCAAGGTGTTACACAGACTGCATCAGTGCGTGCACCATATATCTATGCCGAGGAAAACTGGACCGACGATATGGAACTTGCCCATGCAAGTCTCGGCCAGCACACAGAAAGCATGCGTTTCGCAAAACAGGAAACGATTACCCCCTGGCTCGGAGCAGACACAGCTGCGCACTACCAGTGGTATCCTTTTATCAATATTGGTCATGGAGAGCTCGCGCGCAAAGTAAAAGGTACTGACCGTAGTGAGCTGATCCGTTATTATAAGGAAGGAATCCAGCGGGTGGTAGCCAAAGCCGGCAAAAATGCCTTTAACCGCGGCATACCGTTTATCTGGTGCAGCAACAACCTGACTGTAGCATTTGCCATCCAATGCCGGTGGTACCGCGAACTCAGCGGCGACCAGCAGTTCCGGCCACTGGAGCAGGCCTGCATCGACTGGCTCTTCGGCCTGAATCCCTGGGGCACCAGCATGGTTTACGGATTGCCGGCCCATGGCGATAATCCCGTGGACCCCCATTCCGGGTTCACCCACCTGAAACAATATCCCATAGATGGAGGGCTGGTTGACGGCCCGGTTTATACCACCATCTTCAAAAGTCTCATCGGACTTACCTTAAATGATGCGGATGAATATGCCGCCTTCCAGAGCGACCTCGCTGTATACCATGATGACTACGGTGACTACAGTACCAACGAACCAACCATGGATGGCACCGCTTCGCTGATTTATTTGCTGGCGGGCATTGCTGCTGACGGCGATCCGGATCCTCACCACGCACTCCGGGGATTATTCGGACCGGCGCATGACCTGAATGGCATTATCGGAGAATCCCCAACATCTGGTAACTCCCGCATGTCTGCCTCACCTGTAGCCATCACGCGGCTGGACAGTACCAAAAAGGAGATCGCCCTTGTCTTTACCGGTCACGACTATGCGAACAGTGGCCATGCGATCCTGGTTGCACTGCAAGATGCAGGTATCCGTGCCTCCTTCTTTCTCACGGGAGATTTTTGCCGCAAGAAAGAAAACCTTCCCCTGCTGCATGCCATCCGTGACAACGGCCACTATCTCGGCCCGCACAGCGACAAACACCTGCTGTACAACGACTGGAAAAAACGCGACAGTCTGCTCGTTACACGCGAACAATTCAGGAAAGACCTTACTGAAAACATTTCTGCACTGGCAACGGCGGGCGCCGATACCGCCGCGATGCATTACTTTCTGCCTGCATATGAATGGTACAACGACAGCATAACGGAATGGACGAAACAATCCGGCCGCCAACTGGTCAATTACACACCAGGTACCCTTAGCCACGCCGACTATACTGAGGACACCGCCAAAAACTTCCGCGACAACACAACAATCTTTAAATCGATCACTGACCTTGAACAACAATCGGGACTAAACGGCTATATACTTTTAATGCATATCGGTGCAGCACCAGGCCGCAAAACCCCATTTGCCGCCGAACTTCCTGCATTACTCACCTACCTCAAAAAACAGGGATATACTTTTGTGCGATTCTGACTAAATCTGCATCACGCCTCGGTGTTGTCCTGCAATGGGATTTCTCGCTGCGCTCGAAGCTGTTTCACGCCAAGACGCAAAGGTGCAAAGCCGCAAAGGAAAAAGTATTATTTTGACAGGAGGTAATACAACAGGATTATCGCATTCGTTTTTTCGACTTTCCCGCCAATTGCGGCCAATTGATACTTCAAATCCATCAATCTTTTCACCTGGCTGAAGCAATTGTACATTCAGGACTGCAAGATTCCTTTGCGGCTTTGCACGCAAAGGTGCAAAGCCGCAAAGGAAAAAGTATTATTTTGACAGGAGGTAATACAACAGGATTATCGCATTCGTTTTTTCGACTTTCCCGCCAATTGCGGCCAATTGATACTTCAAATCCATCAATCTTTTCACCTGGCTGAAGCAATTGTACATTCAGGACTGCAAGATTACTTTGCGCCTTTGCACCTTTGCGTCTTGGCGTGAAAAAAACACACCAGCGTGAAAGCGAAGCGCCTTCAGCTAAAGGCAAAAACCAAAATTGAAACCAACCCTGCCCGAACCCGTTAAACATTCAACCCGCCGCAGACACTGATCGTCTGCCCGGTCACATAAGAACTCAGCGGGCTCGCGAGAAACAGCGTCACATTGGCGATCTCCTCCGATGACCCGAAGCGGCCCAGGGGAATTTTTTTCTTGTATTCATCGCCCGCGCTCCCTTCCTTCAGGTATTGCGTCATGTCAGTCTCTACAAAGCCGGGTGCAATCGCATTGCAACGGATATTCCGGCTGCCCAGCTCCTGCGCAATGGATTTGGTGAACCCGATGATGCCAGCCTTGGATGCAGCATAACTGCTCTGGCCGGCATTGCCCTTGATACCAATGATGGAACTCATGTTCACGATGCTGCCGCTCTTGGCCTTCATCATCGGGCGGATGACCTGTTTGGTCATATTGTATACACTCTTGAGATTGGTCGTCATTACATCGTCCCACTGGTCAGGCGTCAGGCGCAGCAGCAGATTGTCTTTGGAAATACCGGCATTGTTTACACACACGTCAATGCCGCCGAAATTGCTGACCACATCATTTACAAAGCTTTCGCAATCTTCGAATTTTGCTGCATTGCTGCGGTAGGCTTTTGCCTTTACGCCCAGGGCGGTCAGTTTGGTTTCCAGTGCAGCCGCTTTTTCAGCACTGCTTTCACTGACATAGGTAAAGGCGATATGCGCGCCGTGTTCGGCGAGTTTGAGCGCGATCCCTTCTCCGATTCCTCTCGCTGCACCCGTGATCACGACAACTTTGTTTTCCAGAAGTTTCATCTAAAAAGATTATGGTTTATTACCCTGCGCAGCTATGCTGAAACAGGACGATTGCCGCAAAACTAAAGGAATCAAAGCATAGAAAGGAGGGTTTCCAGCAGTTTACGGTCGTTACTAAGGCGGGGAACCTTATGCTGACCACCCAGTTTACCGTTAATACTGAGCCATTTGTTGAAGAATCCTTTTTTCACAGCATGTACCAGCGGCATCCGTAGCGCGATATCCTTGTGCCGTTTTGCTTCGTAATCACTGTTCAGGTTCTTCAGGGCAGAATCCAGCTCATAGGCGAAATGAGCAATATCAGCAGGAGGCTGTTCAAATTCAACTACCCATTCATGGGCGCCATTGCCCTGCTGGCTGAAATAAACCGGGGCCGCGGTATAGTCGTTCACCGTTGCGCCTGTCCTGTTGCTGGCTATCGCAACGGCCCTGTCCGTATTATCGACCATCACTTCTTCGCCAAAGGCATTGATATAATTTTTCAGGCGTCCGCTAACCTTAATGCGGAAAGGACGCAGGGTGGTAAACTGCACTGTATCGCCCACGATGTACCGCCATAGCCCGCCGGTGGTACTGATTACCGGGGCGTAGTGGCGTCCCAGTTCAACTTTGTTCAGCCCCACTGTAACGGGGTAGGGCTTGCCGTACTCTTCCACGGGCATGAATTCATAAAAAATGCCATGGTTGGTGAACAGCAGCATGCCATCGGCATCGGGACTGTCCTGCGCGGCGAAGAATCCTTCGCTCGCATTATACATTTCGAGGAAATGAATGTTTTTGCCGATCAGCTCCCTGAACTGTTCGCGGTAGGGTGTAAACGACACACCGCCATGGATGTATAGTTCCAGGTGCGGCCAGACTTCTTCGATGCGCGACTTACCGGTCATTTCCAGGATCCGCTTCAGTAATACCATGGTCCAGGTCGGCACACCGGAAATAGACGTTACATTTTCCGGGATGGTATTCAGCGCAAGCTGTTCCAGTTTGTTTTCCCATTCGTCCATCAGGGCTATGGAAAGATCGGGGGTCCGCAGCCAGTGGCCCCAGAAGGGAGAGTTCTGCAGGAGTACCGCACTCAAATCGCCGAAATTGATGTCTTCGGAGAGTTGGCTCACCTGGTGGCTGCCGCCGATCACCAATCCTTTGCCCGTCAGCAACTCCGAATCGGGGTTGAAACGGTAGTACATGGTTAAAACGTCCTTGGCACCCTGGTAGTGATTCTGTTCGAGACTTTCGTCGCTGATGGGGATGAATTTGCTTTTGGCACTGGTGGTACCGCTGCTTTTGGCAAACCAGCGGATCGGGGTATTCCAGAGCAGGTTTTCTTCTCCCTGCATCATCCGGTCGATCCAGGGCTTGAGGTCTTCGTATTCGTGAACGGGAACTGTCTGTTTGAAATTGCGGACAGTAAAAAGGCGGTTAAATCCATACTGCCGGCCAAAAGAAGTATACTGGGCAGAAGTCACCAGTTCCTGCAGCACTTCACGCTGCGCAGCAACCGGATCTTTCATCCATTCTTCTATCTGCCAAAGCCTCAGCCGGGCCAACCTTGATATGGCGGGCGATATCAATTTCATACAGCACTGGCAAAATACTGAAAAAAGGCGTCATATCTTGGGGAAATCGCCCATTCCCTTCATCACCTCTTCGTGCAGGTAGTCTTTCCGCTTGAGTTCAAAGTTGCGGCCAAGGTAGAGACGACGCACCTGTTCGTCGGCTGCCAGTTCTTCTGCAGTACCATGTTTGAAGATCTTTCCCTCGATGAGCAGGTAGGCGCGATCGCAGATGGAGAGTGTTTCGTTTACGTTGTGGTCGGTAATGAGAATACCGATATTCTTGTATTTCAGACGGGCAACCACAGTCTGGATATCTTCCACGGCGATCGGATCCACACCGGCAAATGGTTCATCCAGCAGGATGAACTTCGGATCAACAGCCAGGGCCCGGGCGATCTCGGTACGGCGCCTTTCACCCCCGCTTAAACTGTCGCCATTGTTCTTCCGTACATGATGCAGGCGGAATTCATCCAGCAGATCTTCGAGTTTCTGTTTTTGCTGAGCCTTAGTCAGCTCAGTCATTTCCAGTACTGCCCTGATATTGTCTTCTACACTCATGCTTCTGAACACTGAGGCTTCCTGCGGAAGATAGCCGATTCCCAGCTGCGCACGCTTGTACATGGGCAGTTTGGTAATATCCTCATTGTTCAGGGTAACAGTCCCTTCATCTGGTTTAATAAGCCCCACCACCATATAGAAAGTGGTGGTTTTGCCGGCGCCGTTTGGTCCAAGCAACCCAACGATCTCGCCCTGTTCAACGTTAACGGACACGTGATTCACCACGGTCCTGCTGCTATAAGTTTTCACCAGGTTACTGGTGTTGATCACTTGATTCAAGCTGCCGGTTTTGGCAAAAATACCTTGTAAATTCATAATGCCGTCCTAAGTTTGCCAATAGTTTATCTTTTATCAAGGCAACAAATGAAGGTTATCGATCATATCAACCAGGCCAATAAAACCCTGGTCTCTTTTGAAATTCTTCCACCATTGAAAGGGAAAGGCATCAGTGCAATTTACAATCACCTGGACCCGCTGATGGAATTCAAACCGGCGTTTATCAATGTAACGTATCACCGTAGTGAGACCATGTTCAAAAAACAGGCTGATGGAAGTTTTACGAAGATCGAAGTGAGAAAACGCCCCGGTACCGTTGGCATATGTGCCGCCATTATGCAGCACTATAATGTTGACCCGGTACCCCACCTGATCTGTGGTGGTTTCAGCAAGGAAGAAACAGAGAACGCCCTCATCGACCTGGCCTTCCTCGGGATAGACAACGTGCTGGTATTGCGCGGCGATGCTGCCCGCAACGAAGCTTCTTTTGAAGCCGAACCCGGCGGTCACCGTTACGCGATCGACCTGTTGCGGCAGGTGGTAGACATCAACAGCGGGATCTACCTGGAAGAAGAAGTAAAAGATCACGGTAATGCCCGTTTCTGCATCGGCGTGGCCGGATACCCGGAAAAACATTTTGAATCTCCCAACCGCAACACCGATATCAGTTACCTGAAAGCCAAAGTAGATGCCGGAGCCGAATATGTGGTCACCCAGATGTTCTTCGACAACCGCAAATATTTTGAGTACGTCGACATGTGTCGCGAGGCCGGTATCACAGTGCCCATCTTACCGGGACTAAAACCGATCACCAGCAAAAAGCAGATGAATATCCTGCCCCGTATTTTTCACGTTGACCTCCCGACTGATCTGAGCACGGCAATTGCCAAATGCAAGTCGGATGAAGAAGTTGAAATAGTAGGTACGGAATGGCTGCTGCAGCAAAGCCGTGAATTGAAAGCAGCCGGCGTACCGGTACTGCATTATTACACGCTGGGCAAGCCCAAAGTGATCTGGAATGTGGTGAAGGAGATTGTTTGACGCTAATTGACGATGCTGTTCCAGACAGCCTTCTCCAGCTTCACAGGATACTGCCGTTTCAGCTCGGCAATCCATTTTTCCTCAAGCTCCGCCTGGTAGTCATTCAGCAACAAGCCGCGCGAATCATTGAAATTCCTGGGCTGATTCGCCGGAAATACCTCCCTTACGAGGAAGAAACTGCTGTTGAGATTATCGCGGTTAAAAACAGCAGCGCTGACATATCCTGGTTTCAGGACCATGCCCGCCGAATATGCCGGTAGCTGGCTGAATTCAAATCTTCCGCTGTCTGCCGTGACCACCATTTCATATTCTTTCAGCACGGATTCCACACGCGAAGGATCAGCTGCCAGGACGTTTCTCACCCTGATCGCCGTTGCTGAATCCGTAACATTGAATACTACCGCCCGCACGCTTTCCTGCCATTTGTATTTTGCCTGGTGGGCAGTATAATACCGCTGCAGGCCGGCTTCATCATTCATGGCCTTATCCCACACCTGCCACTGCATGGCTTCAAAAATCAGGTTCCCGTCACGGAATTCCTTCAGTTGTTTGGCAAAGGCCGGGTTGTAGTCTTCCAGGTGTTGCTGGTATTCCTGCACCAGCCGCTCATTGAGGAATTTCTGGTAGATGGCCGCCGGGGTCAATGGCGGCTGCTGCTGGGAGACCGGGTCTGCATTTACTGCCAGCCAGCTGGAATAGTCCCTTCCGAACAATTGCTTTTTACCGATAGTTGCCAGCAATGCATCAGGAGCGAGTAATTGTTTGCCTTTCTCGTCGCCCTGGAAAAAAGCTTCCGTATAACGCTCAGGGATATCTGATTGGATGACTTCCTTAAAGCCTGTTCTTGATTTTGCTTTTCCCATCGCTGCAGCTACGGCCAGCTGTATCCTCGGATCATTGTTCACCCGGGTTTTCATGGCGGCATAAGTCTGCTCGTTGGAAGCATCATGACTGTACCGGAATACTGCGATCCTTTTAAGAATATGGAAACCCTGCGGGGTTCGGAACGGTTTGCTGATGGCATTGTCTTCCTGCAGGGCGAATGCCTGGTCCTCGAACGTGGCATCGTAGGTGCCGGCAGAAAAAGCCGGCATCACGCCCTGGTTATGATAGCTGGAATTGTCGTCGCTGTTATTTTCCGCGAGATTGCCGAAGTCGCTGCCCTGCTGCAGCAACCGGTAAATCGAATCTGCTTTCATTTCCGCTTTAGTGATCTCCTTTGCCTTAGCCCCCGGTTTGGTTTCGATCAGGATCTGGGCTACCTGGATGCTTCCGGGCGAAGGGCGGGTTGCTGTTGGATAAAAGATATGATAGGCATTCTTGCTTTTGTAAAGCGCACTGTGCTGGTTCAGCGGGGTGTTGTAAGCCAGCTTTTCGAGAGGATAGGGCAGCAGAAAACAGCTGATCCATCCGATATCGCCGCCTTTTTTGGCTGTCGCGGTGTCGGCAGAATAAGTGGCCGCTGCACTGGAAAATGATTTTCCGCTTCCAAGTGCTTTCAGGGCGGCAAGGGCTTTCTGGTAGGCCGCAAGGGTATCATTACCGGTAAAGGGGAGGTAGATATGCGCCACCCGAACGTCCTGCCGGCAATGCTGCAGCGCCTCCTTCACCAGGAAATCCATCGTCGTATCGTCGCTGAGGTACTGGTTAATGACCTGTTCGCGAAAATCCGCTATATCTTTTTGCTGTGTCGGCAGGGTATCAAGATGAAGATCGTAGGCTGCCTGAATCTTGAGTTTGTAGCGAACATAAAGTTCCAGGTAATCGCTGTATGCCTTTTCAGTAGGTGGCTGAACGGAATTGTTCTTGCGGAAGGCATCCAGAAATTCGGATTTGTCAACGCTGTGTTTCCCATAGGTGAACAGTACCTGGGCAGACAGAATTCCCCCGATCAGGAGGAACACCGGCAACAAAAACATCTTTTTCAACGGCATTACTTTCGGCTATTGGCATTTTTCTGTTTCAGCATGATCAGGTCATCCATCTGCTGATAACTCAGCTTTTTGGCGATGATCCGCTTCTCCTTGTCGAGCAGGTAGAGTACCGGTGTCTGATAAACGTCATACAACTGGCGGTAACCAGGTTTGCCTGAGTTTCGCTCAGTCTCCCGCTGTTCGTCGGTCTGGTAAACGTGAATCCAGTCTTTCAGATTGTTTTGCCGGATATAGTTCAGCCAGTTTTCTTTCCCGCCGTCGGTCATGATGCCGAGCAGTTTGATACCCTGCTGTTTCCATTTGTGCTGGAACATCGAATCAAGACGGGGTACCATTTCCTTACAATGGCTGCAGGTGGCATCCCAGAAACAGACTACCGTATAGGGTGCGGCGATCTCGTAAAGGGTGATGGCCTTGCCCGTGGTATCTGTCATGTTCAGGTCCCACGCCGGGTTTCCGATCAGGTTCGCCATCAGGCTGTAGGCCCGATCATTCATGTATTTCCGGTACTTCTCGGTGAACCAGTCCACCTCCGGATGCTGGTTAATGTATTTCTCAAACAGGTGTACATACACTGCATCCTGACCCATGTACTGGGGATTGATATAGGCCTGCACAAAATGGGTGAGCAGGTACTTGTACATCTCGTTATTGGGTTTTGACCGGGTGAGGAACCAATCCACCTCTTTTTTGATGGAATCAGGCTCCTGTGACACCAGGTCCTTGAAATATCGGTCCAGCCGGCTTTCAAAAAACGGCGTACGGAGCAGGCGTTCGTCGGTGAGCCGGATACCATCCCAGTAATGCTGTTTGAAATATTTGTAGGCGTAGGAGGAGTCATATACGCCCCCGGGGTGTTCGGCTGCAGGCGGGATCACGGGTTCAGAAAGGGCATTGAACAGTACCGTCAGAAAGCTGTTGGGCGACCCCTGGATGTATTTTTTCCGGTAATCGAGAATGGCTGCGTTTCCTTCGCGGATCTGCCGGTGGAGGCGTGCTGTATCAGCCGGAGGAGCATTTTTCAGCGCTTCCTGGGCCTGATTGAGGGTGGTTCCCTTCGACTGGATGAACTGCGTATAGGCCTGGAAATCTGCATTGTCTTTGGAATCCTTAAAAACGGGTGCTTCCGGATGGGCTGTATCAACATGCATGGAAAACTGCTGTTGCTTATCGAGCAGCAGTTCGTACATGATCTCTTTTTTCGGGGAAACGAGAAAATAGATTCCGCCGGGTAATGGTTTGGCGCCCGAAAAAATGGCCGAATTCCCCTTCACAAGGGCTGAATCAGCCAGGGCCTTGATCTTTCCGTAATGATATCCCAGGTAAAGGTATTGGCCGTTCCAGGCATTTATGCCGACAGTAAGGCGGTAGCCGGCGCTGCCGGTGGTCGCTGCAGGTACAGTCTTTTGTGCAACGGCAGTGAGGCCACAGAGAAGGGCTGCAAAAAGGTAGAGGACGCGGTTTTTCATCCTATTGTTTGAGCCGCTAATTTCACGACTTTTGCCCCATGCGCAAAAAGAATATTACGCTGGAAAAGATTAAGGTAGAGGATTATGCAGCGGAGGGAAAAGCGTTGGGGCGGGTGGATGGCAAGGTAGTTTTTATTGAAGGTGCCGTGCCCGGTGACGTGGTGGATGTGAGGCTCTCAAAAAACAAAAAAGACTGGGCGGAAGGCAAGGTTTCACTGTTTCACCAGTATTCTGAAGACCGGGTGCCATCTTTTTGCGAACATTTTGGCCTTTGCGGTGGCTGTAAATGGCAGATGTTGCCATATGAAAAGCAATTGCAATATAAACAGCAGGAGGTAGAACAACATCTCCGGCGTATCGGCAAGGTAGCCCTGCCACCGATCGAGCCGATCCTGGGTTGTACGGAGACCCGGTACTACCGCAATAAACTGGAATTCACCTGCAGCAACCGGCGCTACCTCCTGGCAGCGGAAGTACAGCACGGGGCCGAGATTCCCCGGCAGAATGCGATAGGATTCCATGTGCCGCGCATTTTCGATAAGGCGATCGATATCTATAACTGCCACCTGATGCACGAGCCCGCCAATATTATCCGGAACACTATCCGGGATTATGCTGCATCAGAAGGCCTGTCGTATTATGATATCCGGGAACATCACGGATTCCTGAGAACGGTGGTAGTCCGCGTGCTGACCACGGGAGAGGTGATGGTGAATGTGGTTTTTGGTAAAGAAGACAAAAAAGCCCGGAAAGGCCTGTTGGATCACCTCCTGGCAAAAGTACCTGCCATCACCACGCTGCTCTATACCATCAACGCCAAATGGAACGACAGCCTTCATGACCAGGAACCGGTTGTCTATTCCGGTAAAGGCTTTGCCATGGAAAAGCTGGAGGATTTTCAATTTAAGATCGGCCCTAAATCGTTTTTCCAGACGAATACCCGCCAGGGAGAAAAATTGTACCAGCTCACCCGGGAATTTGCCGAACTAACCGGAAAAGAAACTGTTTATGACCTGTACTGCGGTACAGGCAGCATCGGTATTTTCGTAAGCCGGCAGGCGGCAAAGGTCATCGGCGTCGAGATGATCCCCGAAGCCATTGCAGACGCAAAGGAAAATGCAGCATTGAACAGTGTGGCACATGCGCAGTTCTTCGCCGGTGACGTTGTCGATATTTGCGACAGCGCTTTTTTTGCCGAACATGGAAGGCCTGATGTAATCATTACGGATCCACCGCGGGCAGGTATGCACGAACAACTGGTGCAGAAGATCCTGGAAATGGAAGCGCCGGTAGTCGTATATGTGAGCTGTAATCCGGCAACCCAGGCGCGGGACCTGAATGCCCTGGATGCCAAATATGCAGTAACCCGGGTAAGACCGGTGGATATGTTTCCGCATACCCACCATATTGAGAATGTAGTACAGCTTAAACTGAGGAAATAAAGAAGCATGAGACCACTAACCACGATCGTCAAGAATCTCCTTATCGCCAATGTGCTGGTTTACCTGGCACAGTACTTTTTTGAAATGCAGGGTAATCCGGTGCTGGAGATGTACGGCGCCCTGTTTCCTGTGGGTTACGGGTTCAAACCCTGGCAACTGATCACCTACATGTTCATGCATGGTGGGTTCTTCCATCTCTTATTCAACATGTTCACCCTCTACATGTTCGGCCCGATGCTGGAAGACGTGTGGGGTCCCAAAAAATTCTTCAATTTCTACATGATCTGTGGTATCGTGGCAGGTCTGGCGCACCTTGTATTCGGCGGACTGGCACCTGCAGTTGGCGCGTCAGGCGCGATCATGGGAGTGATGGCGGCCTTTGCCTACCTGTTTCCCAATGTATCCGTAATGATTATGTTCATCCCGATTCCCGTTAAAGTGAAATACGTAATCCCGGCCCTGATGGCATTTGACCTTTTCGGTGCCTTCAATCCTTCTACCGGCGATAATATAGCACACTGGGCCCACCTCGGCGGAGCGCTGGCGGGATTGCTGATTGTCATTATATGGAACAAAACCAATCGCAAGACGTTTTACTAATTAAGCGCAATACATGAACCTGCCCGAAGAAAGAAGTAGAAAGAAATTGATGTTGGGGTCCGACGGTAACGCCCTCGTGAACCTCGTGGTGGTTATTGCCGTCGCCTTCGTATTGTTAAAATTCGTCTACGTCATCTACCAGCTCAGCGATATGGATCTCGCCCATTACGATCCTAACGTCTGGAACTGGCTCGCCTTCCCCGCCAGCTTTGAAAAATTCATGACCCGTCCGTGGACGATCATCACGTCGATGTTCATTCACCGGGAAGTAATGCACCTGGTGGCCAACCTGCTCTGGTTATGGATGTTTGGATATATCCTGCAGGACCTCACCGGCAACCGTAAGCTGGTTCCCATTTTCCTGTATGGCGGTTGGGCCGGCTGTATCGTTTTTGCTGCCGCCAATTACCTGATTCCCAGGCTGCAGCCGGGGATCGATACCAGCTGGTTTTATGGTTCCAATGCAGCCGTAATGGCGGTGGCCATTGCCACCACCACCGTGGCCCCCGATTACCGTATCTTCCCGATGATCAACGGCGGGATCCCCCTCTGGATTATCTCCGCCATCTTCGTGGTAGTTGATTTTGCCGGTATCGGTAGAGGTCCCGCTTCCATTTACCTGGCCCATCTCGCCGGTGCTGCCATCGGCTTTATCTTCATTTACCAGATGCGCCGCGGCAAAGACTGGAGCGACTGGATCAACCAGTTTTTCGACTGGATCGACAACCTGTTCAACCCAGACCGCCCCGCTAAAAAGAAGAAATCCCGTGACAGTTTTTTTTACAAGGTGAGCGGTAAGGCACCCTTCAAAAAATATCCTCACGTCACCCAGCAAAGAATCGATCAGATCCTGGATAAGATTAACCAGGAAGGGTATCATCTGTTAACGGATGAAGAAAAAGACATTCTCCGCAGGGCAGCTAACGAAGATGATTTGTAAATTCACCCATGCCCTCGATCCTGCGTGCCTTCACGAAGAAACTGTTCATCATCGTAACGATAGGGGTGACCGTACTGTTTCTGCTCTCCTGCCTCGCCTGGTGGGTTGAGCCGGCCAGGTTCTGGTGGATCGCCCTGCTCGGTGTGGGATTTGCTTTTTTCTTTTTTGCCATGCTTTCGCTGATGGTTTTCTGGATGGCGATCCGGTCCAAATGGTTTTTCCTTCCCTTTTTTGCACTGCTGGCCGGCTACCGGCCCATTAATGCCTTTTTTGCGATCCATCCCCTGGCAGAAAAACGCATGGTCAAAAAGCAGGGTACACTACGGATCATGCAATGGAACGTAGCCCGCTTCGATGAAATGAATCACCGGCCCAAATCAGGAAAATCCAAGCGCAGGCAAATGCTGGAATACATCTCCCGCCTGAACCCCGACATCATCTGCATGCAGGAATTCCTGGAATCCAACGATACCAATGTGCTGTACCGCAACGTGCCCTATTTCCGCGATTCGCTGGGGTATCCTTATTTCTCCTATGCGATGGACCACCGGCGGACAGATGGGGTGTATGAACATGGCATCGTGATCTTTTCCCGCTTCCCCATCACCAATACGGTACGCCGGAAATTCGGCGGACCGAAATCTGAAAAAGCCGACGAAAGTTATATTACCGCAGATATTAAGGTAAATGGTCAGATGATCCGTGTGCTGACCACCCACCTTCAAAGTCTCCTGTTCACGCGCCGGGAGTTTCAATCCGTTGAAGAAATCAAGCGGGGAGCCGATGGCAGCATCGGGAAATCGAAAGGCATCTTTAAAAAATTCAGGCATGCCTACGGCTTCCGCCAGGAACAGGCGCTAAAAATCAGAAAGGCACTGGATGAAAGTCCCTTTCCCGAAATTGTGTGCGGCGATTTTAATGACGTTCCGAACAGTTACGTGTACCACACTGTTCGCGGTGAAAGAAAGGATGTATGGTCGGCCCGCGGCTTCGGTATCGGGCGCACTTTCAGTTCGCTCAGCCCGACACTGCGGATTGATTATATATTTGCCGATCCTGCGTTCAAAGTGGCACAGGTACTCAATCCGCACCCGGCTTTGAGTGATCATTACCCGGTTATCGCCGATCTGGTCCTGCCGGGCGAGAAACAATAGGAAATATAAGCATTACGTATATTTTTGCAAGCAATATGTCAGAACTGAAAGTATATAACAGCTATACGCGGCAGAAGGAAGTTTTTGAATCTCTTGTACCCGGCTATGCGGGCATGTATGTTTGCGGACCGACAGTAAGCGGCGAAAGCCACCTGGGTCATGCCCGTCCATTTATCACTTTCGATGTGATCTTTCGTTACCTGACACATCTGGGCTATAGAGTCCGTTATGTGCGCAACATTACGGACGCAGGCCATTTTGAGGAAGAAGGCCGTGAAGCAGAAGACAAGATCAGCAGCAAGGCACAGATCGAAAAGCTGGAACCGATGGAACTGGTCACCAAATACAGTAACCTGTTCCACTGGGCAATGCGGCAGTTCAACAACCTCGATCCAAGCATTGAACCCACCGCTACCGGACATATCGTGGAGCAGATTGAAATGATCAAAAAGATCATCGAAGCAGGATACGGATATGTAGTGAATGGATCTGTCTACTTTGATGTAGTGAAATACGCTGAACATTATCCGTATGGAAAACTCAGCGGCAGAATCATGGACGACCTGCTGGAGACCACCCGTGAACTGGAAGGCCAGGAGGAAAAAAGGAATAAACAGGATTTCGCTTTATGGAAATCCGCACCCCCGGAACATATCATGCGCTGGCAGTCACCCTGGGGGGAAGGGTTTCCCGGCTGGCATATCGAATGCTCGGCAATGGCGACCAAGTACCTTGGCAAACAATTCGATATTCACGGCGGGGGAATGGACCTTCAGTTCCCGCATCATGAAAGTGAGATCGCACAAAGTACCATCTGCAATCACCATGTACCTGCCCGGTACTGGCTGCACAATAACATGATCACCATCAACGGCAGGAAGATGGGGAAGAGCTACAACAACCAGATCCGGCTCACGGAACTGTTCAGTGGCGACCATCCGTTGCTGGAACAGGCGTATCATCCGATGACCATCCGCTTCTTCATTCTGCAGACACATTACCGCAGCACGCTTGACTTCAGTAATGAAGCATTGCAGGCTGCACAGAAAGGCATGCGCCGCTTGTGGGAGGCCTATGAAACGTTGCAGAAACTTCCCGGCGGCGGTCCCGTTGCCTCCGATGCTGCGCTGGATGAAAAGGTGCAGCAACTCATTACCGAGATGGATGAATTCATGAACGATGATTTCAATACGGCAAAAGTGCTGGCGAATATGTTTGAACTGGTGCCGGTGATCAACAGCCTGCGCGATAAACATTACGCAGCTGATGCCATCTCCACCGCTACGTTGAATACGTTGCAAGCGGCATTCAAGACCTACCTGGAAGATATACTCGGACTGCAGAGCGAGCAGGCTTCGGCAGACAACGGCAAGCTCGATGGCGTGCTGCAATTGCTGATCGATATCCGTAAGGAAGCCAAAGGCCGCAAGGATTTTGTGACCAGCGACAAGATCCGGAATCAACTGCAAACGCTGGGTGTGCTGCTGAAAGACGAAAAAGATGGCAGCACCGGCATTACTTATTTATAACGTTCCCCGTCAACTATCAATTCATGCGATCTGTTCTTGCCTATTGCCTCTCCGCCCTTTTATTGCTGGGCTGGGCCGGCTGTTCCCAAAAAGCTTCACCCCGTGTACTGGTATTCAGCAAAACCAACGGCTGGCACCACGCCTCTATCGGTGATGGCCAGCAGGCTATCTGGAAACTGGGTGCAGAAAACGGCTTCAGTGTTGACACAACTTCTGATGCGAAGTATTTTACCGACGACAGCCTGAAACATTATAACGCCGTTGTGTTCCTCAATACCACCGGCGATGTACTCGACCAGTACCAGGAAAATGCCTTTGAACGCTATATCCAGGCAGGCGGTGGATTTGTTGGCGTGCACGCAGCAGCAGATACCGAATACGACTGGGGCTGGTATGGCGATCTTGTCGGCGGCTATTTTCTCGATCACCCCGGCATTAACGATACCTTCCCCAATGTTCAGCAGGCCATCCTTACGGTAAAAGACAAAAATCATCCGGCCACGGCAAAACTGCCTTCACCCTGGCAGCGCACCGATGAGTATTACAGTTTCAAAAAACTGAACAAAAATACTACGGTTCTGATCACCGTTGACGAGAACAGTTATCATGGTGGCAAGAACGGCACCAACCACCCGCTCAGCTGGTTTCACGAGTTTGATGGCGGTCGCGCTTTCTATACCAACCTGGGACATACCAACGAATCCTACAAGGAGCCGATGTATCTCCAGCACCTGCTGGGTGGCATTCAATATGCCATGGGCGATGGCAAACCGCTGGATTACGGTAAGGCACACACGATGAATGTGCCGGATGAAGACCGATTTACCAAAACACAGCTGGTGCGCGGGCAGTTTTATGAGCCTACGGAAATGACCATCCTGCCCAACCTGGATGTGCTGGTAGCGCAACGCCGCGGCGAGATTATGCTGGTGAAACATGGCGACAGCATTGCCCGCCAGGCCGGATTTCTGGAAGCATACTTTAAATCCAATGCGCCGAATGTGAATGCAGAAGAAGGCGTTCTCGGCATAAAGGCAGATCCTGATTTTGCAAAGAACCACTACGTCTATATTTTTTACAGTCCCGCCGATACTTCCGTCAACCGTCTTTCCCGCTTCACCATGGAAGGCGATTCGCTGAATATGGCCACGGAGCGGACGGTACTGGAGTTCTATTCCCAGCGCGACATCTGCTGCCATACCGGCGGTTCTATTGCGTTTGACAAAGATGGACTGCTGTATGTATCAACAGGTGACAACTCCACGCCATTTGATGAACCCGGCCAGCCTTATGTGAACCATGGCTATGCGCCCCTGGATGACCGTCCCGGTCACCAGCAATATGATGCCCGCCGCTCTTCCGGGAATGCCAATGACCTGCGGGGTAAGATCTTGCGGATCCGGATCAATCCCAATGCCACTTATAGTATTCCCGACGGTAACCTGTATCCGAAAAACAAACCCGGTACGAGAGGGGAGATCTATGTACAGGGGAACCGGAATCCTTACCGTATTTCTGTTGATCAGAAAAACGGCTATCTCTACTGGGGTGAAGTGGGGCCGGATGCCGGCGAGGACAGCCTCAGCACGCGCGGACCGCGTGGTTACGACGAGCTGAACCAGGCCAGGACAGCAGGTAATTTCGGATGGCCCTACTTTGTGGGCAACAACTATGCTTACCACCAGTATGATTATGCGACAGGGCAAAGCGGCCCGGCGTTTACTGCGAACAAAGTAATCAATGCGTCGAGGAACAACACCGGTATTAAAGACCTTTCAGCAGCGCAGCCTGCATTTATCTGGTACCCTTACGGACCATCACCTGATTTCCCGTCTGTACGTACCGGCGGCAGAAACGCCATGGCCGGTCCGGTTTACTATACTGACATGTTCCCTGCGGCAACACGCCTGCCTGATTATTTCAACGGGAAACTTTTCTTCTATGACTGGATCAGGAACTGGGTCAAGGTGGTGACCATGAAGGAAAACGGCGACTACTACAAAATGGAACCCTTCATGGAACATACCAAACTGAATGGTGTAATCGATATGGAAGTAGGTTCAGACGGAAGGATTTATATGCTGGAATACGGCACCGGCTGGTTCACGAAAAATGCCGATGCGGGATTGTCAAGGATCGACTACAATGGCGGTAACCGGGCACCGAAAGCCGGTGCGGTAACACTTGACAAAACTTCAGGCGCCCTGCCGCTTGCGGTGACGGCTACAGTTGAAGCGCGTGATCCCGAAGGCGAAGCACTTTCGTTTGACTGGGATATGGGCGACGGCACAAAACTGCAAACCAAAGAGCCGAAAGTTGACCACGTATATAAGAAGGGTGGAGACTATGTGGTGAATGTGACCGTAACGGACGCTGCGAAACTGTCTTCCAAAGCCACGCCGGCAGATGTGGTAGCGGGCAATACAGCACCGCAGGTGAACATCAGTGTGAGTGGCAACAAAACCTTTTATTTCCCGGGTGTGCCCGTTCAGTATGGTGTAGGATTACTGGATGCCGAAGAGCCGGCATTGAAAAATTCAGGATCACCGGCAGAGGGACTGTTTGTATCTGCCGAATACCAGCAGGGGCTGGACAAAGCCGGGGCGCAACTGGGTCATCAGCAGGTGAGTGGACTGATGATGGGCAAGGGGCTTGTGAGCAGCCTGGATTGTAAGAGTTGTCATAAGCAGGATGAAAAATCGATTGGTCCCTCTTACGCAGCTGTTGCGGCTAAATATAAAGGGAAGGCCGACGCTTCAGAATATCTCGCCAACAAAATCATTAAGGGTGGTAGCGGCGTATGGGGAGAAGTGGCAATGGCAGCACACCCCAACCTGAAGACAGATGATGCGATGCTGATCGTCAGCTGGATCAGGAGTTTGAGTGGCGGCCCAACCCAGAAATCTTTGCCAGCTTCCGGAAGCGTTTCACCAAATCCGGCAAAAGCCGCTGACGGATCGGCCCTGGTGCTCACCGCTTCCTATACCGATAAAGGCGGCGCAAATGTGAAGTCACTTTCCTCCACTGCAGTTGCCGTGCTGGTAAGTCCGGTGGTAAAAGTTGACTGGACCTTCCTTTCCTCCGGCAATAAAGAACTCGGAAGTTTTGACCTTACAGGCATATTGTCGGCAACGCCGGTATTCAGCTGGAAAGGTTCACTGGAAAAAGGATATGAAATTTCCCTGCACCTCGATGCACCCGATGGAAAAGTGTTGGGTAGTGCCGTGCTGAAAGGAACCGATAAGTCGCCCCGGATCGCGTTGAGCCCGGTTACTGACGGCAGGGAACACCAGGTATTCCTGGTGGTGAAAGACCTTGACGAGGCAGAGAAGGCTGAAGTGAAATGGGAGGCCATCCGCTTCGGGGTGAAGTAGGTTGGGTAAACCCCAGGCATCTTTTTACGCAATCGTTTCCGTAAACGGCAATCTGCCAAACTTCACTAGTTTGGCGCAGTTGCCTGTATAAACGAATTGCCTGACTGGGAAGAATTATGCCTGATTGCCGTAGCGATAAAGAGTTGTTGTGCATTACTGATGCGGAAGAAGGATTTCGGCTGCTCTATGAGCGGTACTGGGAACCTTTGTACAAAAAAGCGCTTAGCCGGCTGGGTAATGATGCAGATGCACAGGATGTAATCCAGGAGATTTTTATCAGCCTCTGGCGGAACAGGCAGACGATCGACGTGCAGGAATCCCTGTCTTATTACCTTTTCACCGCACTGAAATACAGCATTATTAAAAGAGTGGAGCGCCAGGCCAGGCGGGGAATAACCCTGCCACTTGATCTTAGTATGCTGGAACAGACGACTGTGTCAGCAGAAGAATACATGAGTTTTCGCGAACTGCAACAGCAACTGGCAAGGGAACTCTCCCTGCTGCCACCCCGGATGCAGGAGATCTACCAGTTACGCCGCGTTGACAACCTTCCTGTCGGTGAAATTGCACAACAACTGAGCCTTTCTGAGCAAACGGTAAAGAACACCCTCCATGCAGCCGTCAAACGCCTGCGGCAGCAATTAAGCAAATACCAGCTGTTCCAACTTTTTTTCTGATTTTTTTTGACGGGGACTGGTACCCGGAGGCTTCTTCGGGTATTTAGTTTTTATGCCCCTGAAGTTTCGCTATAAAAATGCACTCAGCTCCATCCGGAATTACCTCAAAGGCCGCAGTGAAGAAGAAGAAACCGCCCGCGTGGAAAAATGGTATGATTCTGTAGAGGAGCGGGAAAATGTATTCGGTGATGCGTCGGAGAAGGATGCCATAAAGGAAAAAATATTCCGGCAGATTCTTGACAACCGCGATCAGCCGGCGAAAGTCATTCCCCTTTCCCGAAGAAGAATTGTTCGCATTGCAGCGGCTTCCGTCATCCTCGCTGGATCGGCTGTTGGTGGCTACCTGCTGTTGCATCAAAGAGAGAACGGTAAGGAGCAGGTGATTGCTGAAGTAAATCAAACCCGTGCCGATATTTCGGCGCCGGACAGCAGCAAGGCAGTGGTGGTGCTGGCAGATGGCCGCCGTATTGAATTGGATAAGGCCGGAGAAGGAATGATCCTGCAACAAGGATCAGTGCAGCTATTCAGAAAAGGGAACGGCGATATCGTATATGCACAAAAAACAGGAGCGGCTGCCGGTGCTGAACAGGTAAATACCCTGATCAATCCAAAAGGAAGCAAGCCGATTCACCTCACGCTGGCCGACGGCTCTGTTGTCTGGATCAACAGCAACAGCACATTGAAATACCCGGTATCCTTTCCGGGCGCTGATAGAAAAGTAGAACTATCTGGTGAAGGATATTTCGAAATAGCGAAAGATCAGTCCCGGCCTTTCTATGTGAATTGCCCCGGCAACGATGCACAGGTCCGCGTGCTGGGAACCCATTTCAACATCAATGCGTATTCCAATGAAAAAAACATGAAGGTCACCCTGCTGGAAGGTGCGGTAAAGTTCAGCCGGCAGTCACGCTCCTGTTTGCTTGCACCTGGTCAGCAGGCAATCGCGCAGCAGAACGGAAAGCAAGATCAGGATGCGATCGCCGTTGTGGATGATATTGATGTGGAGGAAGTGATGGCATGGAAAAATGGCCAGTTCATTTTTAACGGGTCGGATGTTCAGCAGATCATGCGTGAACTGGAACGGTGGTATAATGTGGAAGTTCAATACGAAGGCAAACAATCAGACAAACATTTTACAGGCATTGTTGGCAGGAACCTCAATATTTCGGAGGTCCTGAAAATTATGGAAAGAGCCGGTATACGGTTCACCATCGAAGGCAGGAAAATTACTGTTGGCCAGGCAAATTCCCAAGGCGATAAACTCAAATAAAAACCGCCCTGAGTGGAAGTCAGGACGGTATAAGGAGAGTTATTAATACAGGTTGATGTGCATCCGGCAAAGCCGGGATTCGACCTATTGTTTAACCCAACCAAAACAAAGTTATGAATTTAACGGTTCGTTGCTTCCCCCCTGGTTTGAGGGAAGCAAAGAAGAAAATGCTGCTGATTATGAAGCTGACTGCCATTATTCTGCTGGCGGCATGCCTGCAGGTGAGTGCCAGGGGGTTCGGCCAGAAGGTCACCCTGAATGCGAAAGGGGCACCCATGAAAAAAATCTTCCGGGAGATCCACCGGCAGACCGGTTACCAGTTCTTTTTTGAAGATGAACTGCTCACAGGCATGGGAAAAATGGATCTTACCGTAAAGGATGTTCCGTTGCAGGAAGTGCTGGACAAATGTTTCCGGAACCTGGCGTTGAACTATACGGTGATTGACAAAACCATATACATTAAGGCAGATGCGAATAAACATCCCCTGGAAGTGACTGTTGCGCCGGTTGTAACTGAACTGAAAGGAAGGGTGACCGATAGCGAAGGAAAGCCGCTTTCCGGTGCCAGTGTGCGGATCAAAGGCACAGATATCGGGACGTCAACCGATGAAGCCGGATATTTTGTGCTGGCCACAACGGAGCGCGGCATCACGCTGGTGATCAGCTATGTAGGCTTCGATGCAACAGAGATCAAAGTGTCAGGAGAAGAGAATATCCAGGTAACCCTCAGGATAAAGGAAACCAAAACGGAAGAGATTGTTGTAATTGGATACGGTACCCAGCGCAAGGCCGACCTAACTGGTGCCGTTGGTACCGTGAATATTTCCAAAACAATGCCCGCCAGGCCAGTCACCAACGTGCAGGAATTGCTGGCCAGCGCTGTTCCGGGGCTCAATGTCGCCAAAAGCAGCGGCGCGCCGGGTTCCGGTGCCAGCCTGAATATCCGCGGTGTTTCCACCATTGGCGGCAGTTCAGGTGTACTGGTGATCATCGACGGATTTCCGGGTAACATCTATACCCTGAACCCGAATGATATTGAATCCGTATCAGTATTGAAAGATGCCGCTTCAGCTTCTATTTATGGATCCCGCGCGGCAAACGGAGTTGTGCTGATCACCACCAAACGCGGCCGTAAAGGTGCGAAAACAGAAGTGGAAGTAAATTCAAACATCAGCCTCCAGCAACCTCAGTTCCAGATTGATTTCGTTGGATCCGCCGACTACATGAAACTTTGGGATCAGACACTGGTCAACGATGGCAAGCCGCCCTTGTATGGTGAACAGGGATTGGCAGATCTTGCTGCCGGTAAATATTCCGATAACGACTGGTATCGCGAGATCTATAAAAAAAGAAGCCTGCTGACCAACCAGTCGGTTGCCGTTTCCGGTTCCAGTGAGAAAGTTATTTATCGTATCGCCGGTTCATATGATTACCAGGATGGCACCTTGCCGAACAATGACTACACCAAGTTTATTGTGCGGCCCGACCTCTCCATTAAAATCTCTGAAAAGCTGACGCTGGATGCGAACCTTCAGTATACACAGACTTTCATCGATCAGCCGCAGGGTGGCACGGAAAGCTGGCAGGTTGCCGCAGCGCGCGCTGCACCGATAAGTGCCATCCGCACCAAAAGCGGACAGTTCGGTGTAGGCTCGTCTTTTGTAAACAACCCTGTTGCCGGGGTAAATGAAGGTGGCTACAACCAGAGCAGATATACGGAATTATTTACGGTAATCGGTTTGACATATTCGCCTTTGAAAAACTGGAACATCAAGGGAAATTTCTCGCGCAACTCACTCGATCAGCGCACCTCAGACAGGGTATTGAGCTATTTCCTTTATGATGAAGAAGGCAATATTGCCAAAAAGCAGAACCTTGTTACCAACCTGACGGAATCCTATTCTTCCAGCTGGAGGAATACACTCCAGCTCACTACAGACTACCTGGTCAGCAAGGGCGATCACAACATCAAATTGCTGGCGGGGTATTCACAGGAGTATTACAAAACCGATAACTTTTCCGGTTTCCGGGATAACCTTCCCTTCAACGATGTGAATGTGCTGAATACCGGTTCAGCTGCCAATCAGCGCAGTACGGGCAGTGCAACGGATGTAGCCATTCAGTCGGTATTCGGCAGGCTGAATTATGATTATGCCGGCAAATATCTCTTCCAGGTAAATGTGCGGGCGGATGGTTCTTCCCGTTTTGCAGAAGGGCATCGCTGGGGCGTTTTCCCTTCTTTTTCTGCAGGATGGAATGTGCACAAGGAAGCATTCTTTCACGTACCTGCCATATCGCAGCTGAAGGTCAGGGGATCCTGGGGGATCCTGGGCGATGCTGAAAAAGTGAGTGCCTACGCTACCGCACAGGTGCTCGCCTACAATCCGCAGATCTATGGTTTCAATGGCGCGATCGTTCCCGGTGCCTATAACAATGTGGCGATTGATCCGAATATCACCTGGGAAAGAGCAAAGCAGTCAAATATTGGCATTGATCTCGGGCTTTTCCGTCAGAAGATCAGCATCAGTGCCGACTATTTCTACAACCAGCGCGAAAACATCCTGACCGCACCACTGGTTCCGGATGAATTTGGATTGGCTGGTCCGGTTCGAAACCTTTTCGCCATGGACAACAGCGGATTTGAATTCCTGGTAGCTTATCGCGATAGCCGCAAAGACTTCAACTGGGGAATTGATTTCAATGTGGGATACTCTAAAAACAAAGTGAAGTATATCGGCGATGGAGTGGACTATATCATTTCCGGAAACACCTACACAAAAGTAGGTGGACAGCTCAACCTGCCTTACGGATTACAGGCAACAGGATTGTTTAAGGATGCTGCAGATGTGGCCAGCCAGAACCAGGGCGCCAACGTGTTTCCCGGTAATATCAAATTCGCTGATATCAACAAATCAGGTATTATCGACGGTGATGATAGGATGGTGCTGAATGATAAAGTGCCTGTCCGTTACGGATCCAACATCAATTTCGGCTGGAAGAATTTTGACCTGTCGGCCAATGTCTATGGCAGCCTGAACAACTACCGTTATATCAGCGGATATGAGGGCTGGGCTTTCTATCTTTCGCAGAACGCACGCCCCTGGGCATTGGATAGCTGGACACCTGACAATCCGGATGCAAGCTATCCGCGACTCAGCACGCAATACACGTCCAACGATACCCGGTATTCCAGTTATTGGTTAAAGAAAGCATCCTACCTGAAGATCCAGAACGTGCAGGTTGGTTACAGTATCCCGGCAGTTGTACTGGCTAAGGCAAAAATCAACTACCTGCGGGTGTATGTGTCTGCGCAGAACCTCGCAACGATTTCCGGTTACCCTGGATTTGATCCCGAAGGTGGCTACTATCCGCTATCAAGAACCTATGCTTTCGGCGTCAACCTCAAATTTTAATCAGATGAAAAAAATCATTGCATATAGCTTTCTGCTATCCGGACTCGTAATGAGCGGATGCAAAAAATATCTCGAAACAGAGCCCCTGTCTCAGGCTTCTGAAACCACTTTCTGGAAAACGGTAGATGATGCGCAGACTGGTCTCAATGCCGTCTATTCCACATTACCGGACTCACGGGATTTCTGGCGCGATTGCCACAGTGATAACAGCGTAATGACCAATGCCTGGGGCGAAGGCGGCATGGGGTATATCTGCCAGGGCAATCAGACACCTGCAGATACTTACATCTCGGAGGAATGGGCTTATGCCGATATCCGGATCGCGCTGTATTACCTGGATAAACTGAGCGCAATGGATATTGATGCCTCCATGAAAAAGCGGTTTGATGCGGAGGCAAGATTTATCCTTGCCATGCGGTACTTCAGGATGACGCAGCTCTTCGGGGATATTCCGCTCATTAAGGAAAAGCCGGTTGATCTCGACGCTTCCGCACTGCCCCGCAGCCCTAAGCAGGAAGTGCTGGATTATGCCCTTCAGAATGTGGAAACAGCCGTAGAAAACCTTCCGGAATCCTATTCCGGTGCAGATGTGGGCCGTATCACCAAAGGCGCCGCCTACCTGCTGAAAGCGAATATCTACCTGTACATGGCCAGCTACAAGAAGTTCCATGAAAATGCCAATGATGCTGCTTTATGGACAAAAGCAGCCGAAGCCGCTGATGCGGTTACCACCTTGGGGTATGATCTTGAACCAGATTATTCCTACCTGTTCAAACAGCAGTCCAACAACAACAACACCGAAGTCATTCTTGCTTACCAGTACGTGAAAGACAAGCTCGTGCAATACCTGCCGTTGCTTGCCTCTCCTTCGGGGGTTGGACAGACCGGCGAAGGCTGGGCCAGTTTTTGCCCCACGCGTGACCTGATTGATTCCTACGAAACGACCGACGGGCAATCGATCGAGACATCACCCCTGTATAACAAGAGCAATCCATTCGTTAACCGGGATAAAAGGCTCGCCGAAACATTTATGTTGCCAGGTCAGCCAGTGATCCGTCCCGATGGATCGACGAAACCCTATAACCCCCATCCCTCTTACAACAACCCTGAAAAGATGAATGCGGAAGGCGGCGGATTAACGGGTTATATGTACCTCAAGTTCAATGATCTCACCCTCCTTGATCCTTATACGAATTATGGCAACTGGCCCATTTACCGGTATGCTGAAGCGCTACTGGTGCTGGCGGAAGCCCTGAACGAATATGATCCGGGAAATGCAAAGATCCAGTGGGCGGTTGATAAGATCAGGGCGAGGGCCGGACTGCCCGGTGTTGCTGCAATTGCCGGAGATCAGGCGAAAATGCGGGAAGCGATCCGTGAAGAACGCCGTCATGAATTTGTTGCCGAACACAAACGGTATTTTGATATCCTGCGCTGGAAAATCGCGGAAGATGTGTTGAATGTTCCTGCCTATGGCATCAACAGCGACGTGAATGATCCGATCGGTGACTGGACGAAACCGAAATTCCTGGCGCAGGACAGGCATTTCGATCCGGCCAAACATTATCTCTGGCCTGTTCCACAAACTTCGATTGACAAAAATAACAACCTTCTTCCCCAGAATCCCAACTGGTAAACGCTCTCATAAGCAGTCGATTTGGATAACCCCATGCAGGCCTTTAGCAATAAAGTGCCTGCATTTTTTCCCGAATGTTCATGAATATTCTCCCTCACAAATTGCTTCCCGCTATTATCCTGTTGGGTATTGTACACCTGCTGAATGGTTGTACGGCTGCCGAGCCTGCAGGGTTTACGGATGTTACCGGTTCCAGCGGGATTGAATTTGTGAACAGCTTCCAGGAGACGGAAAAATTCAATGTTTTCAATTTCATGAATATGTACAACGGCGGTGGAGTTGCCGTTGGTGACCTGAACAATGACGGGCTCCCGGATCTTTTCTTCACAGCCAATCAATTGCCTGACCGGCTTTACCTGAACAAAGGCGATCTGTCTTTTGAGGATATTACAGAGAAGGCAGGAGTAGCAGGAAAACCTGGTTGGAAAACGGGGGTAAGTATGGCTGATGTGAATGGAGATGGATTGCTGGATATCTATGTCTGCTATTCCGGTCTCGGTGATGCGGCATATCGCGCCAACCAGTTGTTCATCAACCAGGGTGTTGAAAACGGCTACCCGGTTTTTCACGAATCAGCCGCCGCTTTCGGATTGGACGCACCCGGTACCAATTCCAATCAGGCCGTCTTCTTTGATTTCGACCGTGATGGTGACCTCGATATGTTCCTGCTCAATCATGCCACAACCTTCTACTCGCCATTTGTAAATACGTCAAAACTGCGCTCACTGAGGCACCCTTCATTCAGTCACCGGTTATACCGGAATGACGGGGGACACTTTACCGATATTTCCATAGCCGCCGGACTGAAAGGGGGCGGCAATACCTTTGGATTGGGTGTAATAGCGAGTGACGTCAACAAGGATGGTTGGCCTGATCTATACATGACCAATGATTTTGAAGAACAGGATTATTTGCTGCTGAACAAACATGACGGCACATTTGAAGATGTCACGAAAAAATGCTTCGGTCATATTTCCCGCTATGGCATGGGATGTGATATCGCTGATTACAACAACGATGCAGAACCGGATATTTTTGTTGCAGACATGCTGCCGGAAGACAACCGTCGACAGAAGCTATTGAAAGGTCCCGATCAGTACGATAAATATACTCTGCTGGTAGACAGCGGTTATTTTCACCAGAACATGCGTAATACTTTCCAGGTTTGCCAGGGTATTGACGAGCAGGGGCTGCCCCGTTATGCAGAGATCGGGCAGCTGGCCGGCATCTCCAATACTGACTGGAGCTGGGCACCGCTATTTGCTGATTTTGATAATGACGGATTGAAAGACCTGTTCCTGACCAATGGCTACTGGCGCGACTTCACCAATCTTGACTTTAGCAATTATGTGGTGAATGACTACCAGCAGCAGCACGGCAACCAATCGGTCAGCCTGGAAGTGATGGAGCACCTCAGTCAGACAAAACTGTCCAATTATATCTTCCGGAATAAGGGTGATCTCACTTTTGAAAATGTTTCTGCCGAACAGGGAATGACGGCAAAAACCTCTGCTAATGGTGCCGCCTATGCGGACCTGGATAATGATGGAGACCTTGACCTGATCATCAACAATATCGGCGAGAAGGCACAATTGTATCGCAACAATGCTAAAACAGATTCAGCCCACTACCTGAGAATTCAGTTGCAGGATACAGGAATGAACCGCAATGCCATTGGTGCTACCCTGTTACTGGAAACCGGTAGCGGCGGAAGGCAATATGCTGAGTTATTTCCTGTGCGTGGATTTTTGTCAACTGTTGAACCTGTAATTCATTTTGGTCTGGGGAAAGATACATCGGGTATCAGGCTAACAGTTAACTGGCCGGATGGCAGACGGTCTGTTTACAAACGGCTTCCGGTGGATAAAAAAATACTGTTGCTTGCGCGGGAAAACAACGAAACTCCTCTGGCCGCATCGCCAGGAGAAAAAAAGTTATTTACCGACATCACGGCCACCTGTGATTTTCCTTTCCGGCCCAGGGAGAATCTTTTTGTGGATTTCAAGCACTACTATTTCGTGCCCTGGCAATTGTCGCGGCAAGGCCCCCGGCTGGCGACACAGGATGTAAATGGTGACGGTCTGGATGATGTATTTGTCGGTGCGCCATCCGGACAGGCAGCCATGCTTTGCCTGCAAACAGCCGACGGCAGGTTCATCCCTGCACCTTCGCAACCCTGGCAGCCGGATAGCCTGTGTGAAGATGTTCAGCCCGTTTTTTTTGATGCTGACGGAGATGGTGATCCTGACCTGTATGTGGTCAGCGGCGGCAGCGAATGGAAAGAAGGTGCTGAAGCATTGCGGGATAGACTTTATATCAACAATGGGAAAGGTGTTTTCAGTAAGGTTGAGGGTGCCTTGCCGGTTATGACAACCAGTAAAGCCTGCGTGGCAGTTGCTGATTTTAATCGGGACGGGAAGCCGGATCTTTTTGTTGGCGGTCGCCTCAAACCGGGGGCATACGGCAGTTCGCCTGACAGCTATCTTTTGTTGAACAATTCACGTAAAGGGAAGATTGGTTTCACTGATGTGACCAATAGTGCTGCTGCAGCGCTTCGCTTGTGCGGGATGGTGACAGATGCCTGCTGGACAGATGTCAATGTGGATAGCTGGCCTGATCTGGTGCTTGCTGGGGAATGGATGCCCGTCAGGATATTTTTGAATCAGAAAGGCCGGCTGGTGGAAAGCAGTGAAGCGTTGCTGACTGGAAAGACTGGTGGGTTATGGACAAGAGTTCTCCCCGGAGATTTTGATCAGGATGGCCGTACTGATTTTCTGTTGGGTAACCTGGCTCCCAATACGCAGTTTCACGCCGCTGCCGGTCAGCCCATGACCCTTTGCATCAATGACTATCTGAAAAACGGGCAGCAGTTACCGATCCTGAATTATTTTATCCAGGGTACGGCTTATCCTTATCTGTCTCGCGATGAACTGACCGAACCATTGCCTTCACTAAAGAAGAAGTTCCTTAAATATGCTGCCTATGCAGATGCGACGATGCATGATATCTTTAGTGAGGAGCAAATGCGGGGAATGAAAGAACTTGCTGTTCAAACCCTCAGCAATTCATGGTTGCGGCAACAGCCTGATGGAAAATATGTGTTGCTACCGCTTCCTGTACCCGCACAGTTTTCGGCCATTCAAAGTTTTTTGCAGGACGATTTTGACGGAGACGGGAAAACAGAAATACTGGCAGCCGGAAACTTCTATCCATTCCGGGTTCAACTGGGCAGGGAAGATGCCGGTAAAGGTCTTTTGCTGATACCAGGTGCCAGCGGTAATTTCCAAACAGCAGGATATTCCCGGTTGGGTGTCTGGCTTGACGGAGATGTGCGCGATATGGTAGCGTTGAAAACTGCCGGCAGGCAGAAAATAATTATCATATCCCGTAACGACGATAACATTCAAATCATTAAAGCGAATCCTTAAGTATATGAAATCATATTCCGCATCCAGGAGAAGATTTTTGCAACATAGCGCCTTAACCGGTGGAAGTTTCCTTACGTTGAGTTTACCGGGATGGGCGGCAGGCGTAAAATCATTTCTCGCAAAAACGCCCCTGGTACTGCACAATATTCCGGAAGACAAACAGCTGGACCCCGCATGGGTAAAGTCGCTATACCAGCGTGGAAACGCTACGGTGTACCGCAAGAGCCGCAATGAACTCCGCTATATCGGAATGCCTGCAGGAGGGCTGCATGCAGGGACGGTTTATCTTGGTGGTGATGGAAGACTTTGGCTTTGGGGAATCTACAATGACGAACGCGAAGGCGTAGATCCCAAAACGGTTTTATGGAATGATGGCACGAAAGAAGTAAAGGTGCGCAACCGCGACGGCGCTTGTTATGTTGAACCTGCCATTGCAGACAACAAGCGGGTACTGGAGCAGGGTTTTGCCTTGCGGGTGCGACAGGGAAGCAAAACATGGATCAGGGAGTTTCGGGAATCAGAATGGCCGGAGATCAGTTTTGAAGCTACCTATCCGGTTGCGCGGATCCATTTCCGTGATCCTGAATTTCCGGTTTCAGTAATCATGCAGGCGGGTGCTATTTTTACACCGCTGGATGCAAGGAACGCTGCCCTTCCTGCAACAGTATTTTCACTTGAATGCAGCAACAATACAGCTACCCCGGTTGCAGTTGAAGTATTGGGCTGGCTGGAGAACGGCGCTTCAAAAGTGTCTGCAAAAAATGAAGATGGCGAAAGGCAGAATGAAGTAATCAACCATCAGCACGCCACCACAGTAATGGGTACCTTTCTGACAACATCCGATGAAGTGAAGTCAAGGCGGGATTTTGGAAGCACCAGCATAACCTGTGTGGGAAAAGCTGATCGTGTTCATACCGCACTGGAACCCTGGCCGCTGAATGACCGGTGCTTTGAAGGGCATCAACCTGCAGTCACGAAAACGACAGCGCAGGAGAAACTTGTGGGCGGTCTCGTTAAATCAATCCGGTTGGCGCCCAAAGGGAAGGCTGCCGCTGACTTTGTAATCAGCTGGCATTTCGATCATCCTCTGGCCAAATTGAAGAAGCTGGAGGAAACCAAAACAGGCTATTATTACGGAACGCGATTCCCCAATGCTGCTGCCGTCGGTGAATATATTGCTGCCAACTTTGAAAGGCTGCATGGGCAATCCATCTTATGGCGGGATACTTATTACGACAGCACCCTGCCACACTGGTTCCTGGAAAGGACCTTCCTGAACATAGGAACATTGGCTACTGCAAATACGTATCGGTTTGCCAATGGCCGCTTCTGGGGATGGGAAGGCGTGAATGCCTGTGAGGGGACTTGTACCCACGTATGGCAATATGCCCAGGCAATGGGCAGGATCTTCCCTGAACTGGAAAGAGATGCCCGTGAACGGACCGACCTGGGCATTGCGATGCAACCCGATGGCGGCATTATCTTCAGGGCAGAATATGAAAGCCGTCCCGCCATCGACGGACAGGCAGGTACCTTACTGCGTATCTACCGCGAACACCAGCTGAGCACCGATAATGCCTTCCTGCAGCGCAATTGGGATAAGATCAGAAAAGCTGCCGTATTTCTCATGGCGCAGGACAAGAACGGCGACGGCATGACCGATACGCCCATGGAGAATACCCTTGATGCCGTGTGGGAGGGTGAGATTGCATGGATTGTGGGATTGTCCATTGCTGCCGTGCGTGCCTGCCAGAAGATGGCGGAAGAAATGGGTGACAGTGATTTTGCTGCGCGTTGCAAAACCTATGCAGACAAGGGCGGCAGGAATATGGCAGACCTTTTGTTCAATGGTGAATACTTTATCCATCGGCCGGATGCCATTGCCGGTCGCAAGAAGCTGGGTTCCTACAATACCTGTCATATCGACCAGGTGTACGGCCAGGCATGGGCCTGGCAGGTGGGGCTGGGAAGATTGTGGGATAAGGAAAAGACTATGTCAGCGCTGCGGTCACTCTGGAAATACAATTTCGCACCCGACGTGGGACCCTATATCCAGACCCATACCGGTGGACGGCCCTATGCGCTTGCAGGAGAGGGGGGTATGGTGATGAATACCAATCCCAAAAACGAACCCAATCCCTATGGTGATGAAGTGACCTGGCAATTGGGATATTTCCATGAATGCATGAGTGGCTTTGAGCACCAGGTAGCGGCACATATGATGGCGGAAGGCATGACCGATGAGGCGCTGGTAATGACCCGTGCCATCCACGACAGGCATCATGCAGCCAAACGCAATCCCTTCAACGAAATCGAATGCAGCGATCACTATGCAAGGGCGATGGCGAGCTATGGAACATTTATCACGGCCTGCGGGTTTGAATACCATGGCCCGAAGGGATACCTGCACTTTGCACCGAGATGGCAGGCAGAGAATTTCCGTGCGCCCTTTACCACGGCAGCGGGCTGGGGTACTTATGTGCAACAACGGAAAGGAAATGTGCAGCATCATGCGGTGATCCTGAAATATGGCGAACTTCAGTTACAGGAGCTGGGCGTGGAAGGTGCACCGGGCAGGCGACTACAGTCGGTAACCGTAATGGTGGAGGGCAGATTGATTCCGGCAACATTTGAACAGGAGGATAAGGGTATCCGGATCACCCTGAAATCGCGTACAACTATTTCAACAGGACAACAATTGAAGGCTACTTTAAATTTTATAGCATGAGGAAGGCAATGATGGCGTCTGTTTTTCTGCTATTGACCGCGCAACTGTTAAGCAGTTGCGATACCCGCAGCGAATCTTCCGGCATTATTCAGGATGCCCATTCCGACAGTAGTCACGTTGCTGCAAGGAAAGGCTACTGGAAGCAGACTTTCGACCAGCAGCTGGAACTGCTTGGCCACCGCAACTGGATCCTGGTGGTGGACAAGGCTTTCCCGTTGCAGTCCGCTGCCGGCATGACCTATATCAACACCGGCGACAGCCTGCTGCCTGTTTTGCGGTATGTAACCGGTCAACTGAAAAAGTCGCGGCATGTAAAGCCCATTGTTTTTCTTGACCGGGAGCTGAACTACCTTCCGGAAGCCGGCATACCCGGCCTGGATGAATTCAGAAAGGCATCCGGTGAATTGCTGAAAGACTTCCCGGTTAAAACCCTGCTGCATGACTCCGTATTCGGGCAACTGGACCAGGCATCCAGGCTTTTTTCCGTCCTCGTACTGAAGACCGATCAGGTCATTCCCTACTCATCGGTATTCCTGCAGCTGGATTGTGCCTACTGGGATGCAGATCGTGAAGCGGCGATGCGGAAACGGATGCTGGAGGAGAAATAAGTGACCAACCATTCAGTCGCGGCCCTATATTTGTTCCATGCACTGCTTGTGGAAACTAACCATTGCTTCCTGCCTGTTGGCCATAGGATGCAAACCCTCACCCCGCGCCGGATTTACTGACGTTGCCGAATCCGCCGGAATTGAATTTACCAATGCACTGGAAGAAACAGAGCAGCAGCATATCCTCAACTTTGAGTACATGTACAACGGCGGCGGTGTCGCCGTGGGGGATGTAAATGGCGATGGCCTCGCGGACATCTTTTTCACAGCCAACCAGGGCCCGGACAAGCTGTACCTGAATAAGGGCAACCTCAAATTCGAAGATATCACGGAGAAAGCCGGTGTTGCCGGTAAGAATGTCTGGTCAACCGGCGCCTGCATGGCCGATGTGAATGGCGATGGAAACCTGGATATCTATGTTTGCTATTCCGGCAAGGGAGAACCCGCTGAGCGCGCCAACCAGTTGTTTATCAACCGCGGTGTCGTTGACGGCATTCCACAGTTCGAAGACAAGGCAGCTGCTTACGGTCTCGATGCACCGGGTACCAACAGCACACAGGCGGTGTTCTTTGACTACGACCGCGATGGCGATCTTGATATGTTCCTGCTGAACCATGCGACCAAATTCTATTCACCGTTTTTCAATACGGAGAAGCTGCGCAGCAAGCGGCACAAGTGGTTCAGCAATTATCTTTTCCGCAACGATGGCGGGCATTTCAACGATGTGTCCGAAGCAGCAGGCATTCGCGGTGGGGGCAACAACTTCGGGCTGGGGGTGGTGGCAAGCGATATCAACAACGATGGCTGGCCAGACTTGTACTATACCAATGATTATGAAGAACAGGATTTCCTGTTGCTGAACAATCATGATGGCACCTTCCGGGATGTGACCAGCCAGGCCATTGATCACATTTCACGCAACGGCATGGGATGCGATGTTGCGGATTACAATAACGACGGGCTGATGGATATCGTGGTGCTGGATATGTTGCCCGCCGACAACAAACGCATGAAGCTGCTCCGCGGACCTGATGAATATGACAAGTACCAGCAGATGGTGAACAATGGATATTTCCATCAGAACATGCGCAACACTTTACAGACCGGTATCGGCCTTGATACTTCCGGTATGCCGCATTTTTCTGAAACGGGACAGCTGATGGGCATATCCAATACCGACTGGAGCTGGAATGCCAATTTCGCTGACCTGGACAATGATGGTTATCAGGATCTATTCATCACCAATGGCTACTGGCGTGACTATACCAACCTTGATTTCCTGACCTATGCCGTTCCTGCTTACCGGCAGCAGCATGGTAAGCAGGAGCTGGGTGTGGAACTGGTGAAGGAAATGCCCGTAACGAAATTGTCCAGCTATGTGTTCCGCAACCACCCTGATTCTGCATTTGCGGATGTGACCAAAGCCTGGGGGCTGGACCTGGCGGCAGTGTCTAACGGCGCAGCCTATGCGGACCTCGACAATGATGGCGATCTTGACCTCGTCGTGAACAGTATCGGAAGCCAGGCGCGGATCTACCGAAACGACCAGGCGACGGGCCATTACCTGCGGGTGCAGCTGAAAGGTTCCGGCGGCAATACACAGGCTGTTGGTGCACGGGTAAGCGTGAAGACCGCAGGTGGGCAACAGGTTCGGGAAGAATTACCGGTACGGGGTTTCCAGAGTTCTGTTGATCCTGTTTTACATTTTGGTTTGGGAAAAGATAGTGTGGTGCAAGAACTTGAAGTGCGCTGGCCTGACGGACAGGTGAGCCGCCTGGAAAATGTGCGGGCCGGCCAGTTGCTGGTATTGGAGGAAGACAAGATGCCCGGGGTCGATACAGTTCCGGACTTTCCGCCAGTAGCAGCAAAGGCATTATTACAGGAAATTCCCGGTGCTGCCGGTATTGATTTTCTGCACCAGGAAAACAACTGGGTTGATTTTAAAAACAATTTGTTACAGCCCTGGCAATTGTCGCGACAGGGGCCAGCCGTCTGCGCAGCTGATGTGAATAAAGATGGCCTGGAAGATGTCTTCATTGCAGGACCGATCGGCCAGGCATCTGTCCTCTACCTTCAACAGAAAACGGGAAACTTCTATCGGGCAACAGAGCAGCCCTGGCTGGCGGATACGCTTATCGAACATACTGCCTGTGCGTTTGCGGACCTGGATGTTGATGGTGATCAGGATCTCTATGTAGTTGGCGGTGGATCGGAAAACGCCGATTCCACTTTATTGCAGGACGTGGTTTACTTGAACGACGGCAATGGGAAATTCAGCAGTGCCGGACCGGTTTCGCAGCATACGGTGGCCAGCAAAAGTTGTGTGGCCATCAGTGATATGAACAGGGATGGCCTGCCGGATATTTTTTTAGGCGGGCGGCTGATTCCCGGAAAGTATGGGGATGCGCCAGCCTCTTTCCTGCTGGTTAATGAAAGCAGGAAGGGACAATTCAGCCTGAAGGATGTAACGGCGCAGCTGGCGCCTGCGCTGGAGCATGCCGGCATGATCACCGATGCCCGTTGGGTGGATCTCAACGGGGATGAATGGCCAGACCTGGCCGTAACAGGAGAGTGGATGGCACCCAGGATCTTTTACAACAGGAAAGGCAAGCTCGAGGCTGATGAAACAGACAATGGCCTCCTGCAAAGCACAGGCTTGTGGACAAGCATCGTGCCTGCTGACCTCGACAGGGATGGAGATATCGATTTTATCATGGGTAACCTTGGAACGAATACGCAGTTTCATGCCAGCCCCGGTCAGCCGATGCAACTCATGGTGAACGACTGGATGCATAACGGTGTGGTGTACCCGATTATTTGTTATCCCTTTGCGGATGGCGTATATCCCTATCCGTCGAGGGATGAACTTGCCGATGCGATGCCGGTACTAAAGAAAAAATTCTATCACTACAGCGACTATGCTGTTGCGGATTATAATATGCTCTTTACGGAAGACCAGCGGAAAGGCGCCCAAAGGTATACTGCTGCGCAATTATCAAACTGCTGGATCGAAAACAGGGGAAAGGGAAAATTCGCTGTGCACAGCTTACCCTTGAGTGCACAATATGCCCCGATACAATCCGTCGTGCAGGATGATTTCGATGGCGATGGCAAGACCGAGTGGTTTTGCAGCGGCAATTTTTTCCCCTTTCGGGTGCAGCTGGGAAGGTCGGATGCAGGCAAAGGATTTATGCTGCACACCGGCAAAGGTGGCCTCCAGGTAAAAGGGTATCGGGAAACAGGCGTATTGATCAACGGTGATGTTCGCAAGCTATGCCTGGTCAAAAGGAACCAGGGTCCGGCAATACTCGTTGCGCGGAATAGCGGCCCGGTATCGTTGATACAGATGCGCCAAAAGAACAATTAAGCTCTCCTATACATCAATCTTTTTCATCATCACGTCGTCACCATCATATTTAAGATGGTAGGCAACCAGTGCGCGGTACACCTTATTGGGCGGTACGCCCAACACTTCTGCGAGTGCATACTTTCTCTTGACATCAGCGATCAGATTTTTTGAAGCGACTGATGCGAACGTCAGTTTTTCATTTCTTTTCACCTGCTTTTCGCTGAGCACCCGGTTACTCATGTTCGGAACCTTGGTGACGACAACAGCCCCTTCGTATTGTTTAAAAACCAGTTCTCCGATTTTACCGGAGAGGTTGGAGAAAATGATTGACTTGTCGCGAATAATGGCCATAAAAATTATTTCTCAAAATATAGACATTTTTCCTGAAAAGTCAGGTCCTGTTCTCTGGAATTTTTCTGTAAATTCTATAGTCATTCTATGATCATCTTCCGTAAGTAGCGGTGGATAAACTGAAAATGACCTGAAAAACAATAAAGTAATTCCCGAGAAATAGAAATAACATCGACATAAAGGTTCACCCCTGTTAAGTAACGGTGTTTGAACAGCAAAAAAATGAATGGATTGCTGGATGGCCTCGGGGTTAAACCCCTAAATGCAACCAGCTATTTAGGGGTTCATAGTTAAGATCAACCCAGGAGGGTTTGGCAAGCTGGAGAAATTATGCATGCACTTCTCCAGCCATTTCGAAATAGACCGGCGTGATTACCGGTGGGGCAAAGTTGACGCCGATCTTTTTCAGAATCGGCATGAGTGTCTCGCCAAATTTGTTGAAGCGTTCTTCTGATTCCCATACATCAACAACTACCCAATTGTTTCCCTGTTGCGCCCCTACATGGTGAAGGAGTCCATCTGGGTGTTCCTGCCCCGCTTTGCGGAGTTCATCCCAGACCTGGTCATACTGCTTTGAAGTCATGCCTGGACTGGTGAATTGAACCATTACTTTTTTCATAAATAGTTCGATTTAAAATGAAAGGAATTCGTCGCAGGGGCAAAATTATTCCAAATAATAATAGTACTCAATGCACCAACTTTAGTAATGTATCCGGCTCAGTTTATTGATTATTCCAGTTTTACCTAATCGCTTGCAACACCAGAAGGCATCTGAGTAATCTGAGCTGGCTGAATGTTGATTATTGTCGCAGTCTGACCAGGTGTAACAAAATGAATATAAAATGATACATAATAAACAGTCGTAACAGTAAAAATACTGCCGGAACAAATATTTAATATAGTAATATGTAGAATTATGGAGCTTTTTTTTGAAGGAAAGGAGTTTTTGGAAATGCAGTCCTGATCAATATAACCTGTAGTTCTTCATGAAATCGGGGCTGGATAGTATAGTGATAATCTTTGAAAATGTCAATCCGTATTAATACGGGTAGCAAATTTCAAATGGAGTTATTTCATTTGTTACCGGTAGTTGAGATCAGTCAGCTACTGTCTAACGAAACTGTTTATGCGCAGATGTCTTATCCTTGCGTATACCCTTGTCGGGGTATATGGTGCATGCCTTGGCCAGTCGCTTCCGGATCAGGAAGTTCCGGTTGGTACAGGTTTTGAAAAGGTGCTGGCATTTCCCGCAAAACTCTCCAGAAGGCTTACGGAACAGCAATCATTGATTGAGGCGAAACTCGAAAGGCAAACGGAGAAGTACCTCCGCAAGTTGCAACGTCAGGAAGCTAAAATGCGACGCAAACTTGCGAAACAGGATAGCGCACTTGCAGCTTCGTTGAACCTCGGAAGTGATTCCCTCTACGATAGCTGGAAGCAAACGCTTTCTGGTGATTCTGTAGCGACGGCGCAACTGCCAAAAAATTATTCCGGTAAGATCGATTCCATGACGACAGCGCTCAACTTCCTGCAGCGTGATCCCCGGCTTGCCAGATTACAGGGTCCCCAATTCGAAAAACTGAAAAACCAATACGGCCAGATAGGCAACCAAGTCAATCAGACTGAGCGACTCAGGCAACTGGTGCAGGAGAGGAAAGCTTTGTTGAAAGAAAAACTCGCCAACATGCCGTTAGGCAAAACCTGGAACAAGTATCAGAAGCAGGCAGTCTATTACCAGCAACAACTTGAGGAATACCGGCAGGCACTGCAGGATCCCAATATGCTGGAGAAAAAAGCATTGGAAATTTTAACGCAAGTGCCCGCTTTCCGCAAATTTTTCGACAAATATTCAGTGCTCGGCAGTATGTTCCGTCTACCCGGGCAGCTGGAAGATATGGATCCCACGGCGCTTACCAATGGATTGCAAACCCGGGATGCTGTCCTTTCCAACATCACACAGCGGATGGGCAGTACCCAGGCTGCCCAGGAGGCAATGTCCTCGGGTATGCAGCAGGGACAGGCCGAACTGGAATCGCTCAAGCGGAAATTGGATAATGCCCTGGAGAATGGGGAATCATTGGATATGCCTGGATTCAAGCCCAATGATCAGCGGACCAAATCATTTTTCAAACGCCTTGAATTGGGAACCAATCTGCAAACTGTACGGTCGAATAGTTTTTACCCGGCAACCAGCGACTTCGCGCTTAGCCTTGGGTACAAATTGAATAAGAAATCCGTGATCGGCATAGGCGCGTCATACAAAATGGGATGGGGACAAGACATCCAACACATCAAAATTACGCACCAGGGTATGGGTATCAGGACCTTCCTGGATATGAAGATTAAAAAAAGCTTCTGGTTGACCGGAGGCGGTGAATGGAACTACCGTGAGCCATTCGAAGACCTGGCCATTCTGAAATCAGTGAATCAATGGCAACAAAGTGTGCTGTTCGGCATTCAGAAGAAACAACAACTCGGCAAGTACAAATCAACCATATCCGTCCTGTATGATGCATTATGGCAACGGCAGCTTCCAAAAGGCCAGCCATTGCTGTTCAGGGTGGGATACAACCTTAAATAGTTTCAGTTAACACAAGTCTCAATCCGGTATGAAAAAAAATCTCCTTCCTATTCTCCTGACTATCTGGAGTGCAACACCAATTAAGGCCCAACTCGGTTCAGAACTTCCCAGGGTTGTGGGGCCGAGCCCGGATGTCGCTCAGCTTACAAGATTCACAGATTTTGGATTGGATTATAAGACAGGCACCCCAACTGTTGGGATCCCCTTGTATGAGATCAAGGCAGGTATGATCAATATGCCGATATCAATCAATTACAATAGTAATGGCAGAAAGGTGTTTGACGAATCCGGTGCAATAGCGATCGGATGGACACTTAATGCCGGCGGTAGCATATCGCGGGTTATAAACGGATCACCGGACTCAAAGTACATGCCGTCAACTTTCAAAACAGAATGGATGGTGAACAACAAGGATGACTATGATTATCTGTCAGATGTGTACTATGGCAATAAAGACGGTGCATATGACATCTACACCTTTAACATACCCGGAGAATCCGGAAAATTTATCCAGGAGCACACCTCCTCATTTATTGTCCGCCATTTCAAACGGACAGCCGTTAAAATAACACCGGCAAATCTGCCAAATGAACTTTGGGATGGGAAAGGGAACTACTACTATTTTGGGCAAATCGAAAAACTGTCAGGGTATGGATTTATGGGCGAGCTGAATACCTGTAATCTATTGACAAAGATCATTTCGGGTGACAAAAAGGATACGATCGATATTACCTATGTTTCCAAAACAGCAAGTGTTGCGAGAGCCTACCAGGAGTTGCTGATCAAAGACAATGTGTCGAACAACCCGAATCAGTTCAACTCACCAACTTATCCGAATATGCCTGTTTGGGACACTTATGACACAAAGGCCATCAGCGAGATTTCGTACCGTGGCGGAAAGGTCGTTTTTGTATACGATCCTGCCGCTAACTGGGGAAGAATTGATAAGATTCAGGTGTATGATAGTTACGGCAGGTTGATCCGTCAGATCCAATTCAGTGTAGGAACGATGGATTCTCCGATGCATGCCGGGCCAAATTCTAAATACAAACTCAACCAGATTTCATTTAAAACCGGTTATGGACAGGAGATAGAAAAATATGGATTCGACTACTTCTCTTCAAACTATTCTATAAGCAGCAGCCGCGACTTTTGGGGCTATTACAATGGACGAAACAATGCGACCTCGATTCCAACACTTCCGGTAATCAATGTTGCCGGGCCCATGGGTACATACAATTTCACTTCTGCGGGAAACCGGACGCCGGCTGATGCCATAACACTATCTGCTGTAGCCGGCCAGCTAAAAACGATTCAACATCCTACCGGCGGCCTGACCGAATTTGATTACGAGGCGAACTACTATAAGCAGGGCACCACAACCTATGTGGGGCCAGGCGTGCGGGTAAAGACAGTAAAGCTTACGGACAATACCGGGAACGTTCATATCAAGACCTACAAGTATGGTACGAATGAGGATGGCCTGGGATCGGTTTTAATGACGACGCCATATTTCACTGATATGTCTTACGAAAGGTATTATTTTCAAACGGGGACGGTGTTTTCTTACGACTTCTACCGGATGAGAACCTATACCTCAGATTTTAACCAGGAGCTCAGAGAACTCGTTGACAGGCCATTGATGTATGGAACCGTAACCGAGTATAATGGAACAGTAGCGGATAATGCCGGAAAAACCATTTATAAGTTTCACATCCCTTTTACCTATCAGTGGAGTACTGTAATGTATGGTGGATTTCCATCAACTCCGCCCCAGTATACATACGACTATTCCGCGTTAGCGAGCGAGCACTTTCATAAGAGTGTGATCTGGCAGTTTGACTATAGCCGAAGCGCCAAACTTGGAGGGGTGGAAATCTATAAAAGGAATACCGATGGGACTTATACCATTGTAAAATCCACTTCGAATAATTATGTGGTCAATAACCCGACAACTTACTATGGCATCTCTGTGCAGAAATTTATTGAGCTGGGTGGTGCGGGCGGAATGATCAATAACAAACCAACCAATGAAGAGAATCTGGCAAAGATTGGTGGTTACCCGATTTTCGACTGGAAAAATACCGAACTGATCCTGGGTGATGAAGTGCTGAATAATACAACGGAGATAGAAACTACTCCCAATGGTACTGTCACAACTACCACAACCTATACCTATAACGCAGCCGGACTACCGTTAACCATTGTTAAGAACGGCAGCAATAACCAGAACACTACCCAAACGATAAAGTACCCGGTCGATTTCACGGCGGATGCTGAGATTGGTACAGTGTCTACCCAGATGGTTTCAGGTAATATGCTGGGTTACCCGATTGAGACAACCACACAAAAAGGCAGTAGTACGGATTATGTGAAGAACATATTTGCTGCTTCCGGATCCAGGATACTGCCTAAAACTGTGCGGACGAAAAGAGGTTCAGGAAGTTATGAAGATCGCGTTCAGTTTGCCGGCTACGACAGCCGCGGCAATCTTTCCTCAGTGAATAAGGAAGGTGATGTGAAGAAATCCTATATCTGGAATTTTAAGGGAATTTATCCCATTGCAGAAATTACTAACGCAGTGCCGGCCGATGTGGGTTATCTGTCATTCGAAGGCGAGGAATGGAATGGCTGGCAGGACATTCAGCAGGCGAATCTTCTTTATAACCAGGGAGCAGTTACTGGGAAAACTGCCTACACCTTAAGGGGTGCTATCACCAAAACAGGTCTCACTTCTTCTCAGAAGTATAAAGTTGTATACTGGGTGAAGGGACCATCCTGTTCCGTGATGGGAACAACACCAACCTTGGTGCAAACCAAAAATGGCTGGAATTGCTATGAGCATGTTTTTACAGGCGCCAATTATTGCAGTATTGCCAACGGAGACTATCCTATCGATGAAATAAGGTTATTCCCGGCCACTGCAACGATGGTTACCCGTTCGTATGATCCCGCCTTCGGGATAACCGCCGAATGCGATGAGAATAATAGAACCGTTTATTATTACTACGATAGCTATGGACGGCTGGCTTTTATCAAGAGTGACGAAGGCAATGTGCTGAAGACATTTTGTTACAATTATTATGGCATGGGTGGTGAAGTTTGTGGTCTGTCGGGAAATACCGCACAGAGCGGCACTTTTACGCGGAATAATTGTTCGGCAGGCACTACTCCCGGACAGGCAACTTATATCGTGCCGGCAAATACTATTTATGCCAATACGGTGACGGAAGCCAACCAGCAGGCTGCGGCTATCGTTGCTGCATATGGGCAGGCCTATGCTAACCTGTCCGGAGCCTGTACACCGAATGCGATCGTGACCGGTACAAGCTATACGGCGTACTATGGGCAGTTTCATTTTACGAATACAGCCAATGGACAGGGCTATGATCTGTATGTGCCACAGGGAGGGTCTAACAGTATCACCATACCTTCCGGTTCTTATAATGTCACCTGCTCATCGAATGGCCTGAGTACATTTAATGTTAACGGTTCAACCCAGACGGGTACCAGTGTGACGTTTAACAGTGTAAGTTTCAGCTCCACAGGATATGTGAGGGTTCAATAATTAGTTTGAGCAGTAAAATAAACCCTCCAATGAAAAATATTCAACCTTCTCCCAATAATTTATTGACTATGCGTAGCCGCCATTTTGGTAGACTTTTCACTATTGTATCTGTAGTGTTGTCTGTTGGTGTTTTCCAAGTAGCCTATGGCCAGGTTCAGCCGGCAGCTTATGCCAGCACGATTGTGACGAATTCAATTAAGGCAGCCACAGCACAATCCCCTCAAACTGACCAGGCAGCGCTAAGTGGTAAGACGACAAAGGAAGTTGCAGTCGCCACTGCCTACTTTGATGGCCTTGGCCGGCCTTTCCAGGAAGTACAGAAAAAGGCAGCCACTGTGGCAGGACAGTATGTGGATGTTGTGCAACCGCACTATTTTGATACTTATGGCCGTGAGAATCTTGCCTATCTCCCCTTTGCTGCCAATACAATCGGCACGTATACCAACATCGCAGATGGTACACTTAAGCTCAATCCTTACCAGCAACAGGCGGTTTATTATGGTACCTCCAATACAAACGGTCCGTTGAAGGACCAGGCGGAAACCTGGTTCTATGGAAAAACAGACTTTGAGAACTCGCCCCTGAATCGTCCATCCCTGGTAATGCCAGCAGGAACAAACTGGGTGCAGGCGGGCAGGGGAGTAATGAAAGGTTATTCAAACAATACTACCACGGATGCTGTACGGTATTTTACCATGGGTGCTCAGGTTGTTGATGGTTTTGCTGAGTTTACATCTGTTGCCTATACTGCTGGTGAACTCTATAAAACAATTACAATCGATGAGCAGGGAAACTATAGTGTGGAGTTTACCAACAAAAGCGGACAGGTAGTATTGAAGAAAGTTCAGATCGGTACTACAGTGGATAACGGCACTGGTGCCAGTCATGCCAACTGGTTGTGCACCTATTACGTTTATGACGATTTTAACCAGCTACGTGTAGTTATCCAGCCCCGTGGCGTTGATTTCATGAATTCCAACAGCTGGCCCGCAAGTTCCGTAGCAACCATGACAAAAATCAAGGATGAGTTTTGCTTTCGATATGAATACGATTCAAGAGGCCGGATGATCCTGAAGAAAATACCAGGTGCCAAACATGTTGCTATGGTGTATGATAAGTGGGACCGGCTGGTATTGGTGCAGGATGGGAACCGGCGGACAGCCAATGAATGGTTGTATACGAAGTTTGATATTTTAAACCGGCCAATTGTTACAGGGATTTATAGCAGCTCTTCCACACAATCGCTAATTCAGGCGTCAGTAATGGGAAGCCCTATGAACCGTTACGAGTATTTTTTAACGTCGACCACCGACCAGCCGCAGTATACGCTCGTGTCAACTTTTCCCAGTTCTGTCGTCAGCTCAGTGCTGACAGCCACTTATTATGATGACTATAAGTGGACAACAATGCTGGACGGAACTTTTGCAACGTTTACTTCGACCTATAATTCAACATTATCCTCCGGAAACCTGGCGAGCTATCCTGAAACTCCGGTACAATCTACCCAAGTAATCGGGAAGGTAACTGGCGTTTGGCAGAAGACGGCTCCGGCCATCTACACTTCCTATATCTATGACGAAGACGGAAGGGTGATCCAGCAGAAGTCCCTTAATATTACCGGTGGGGTGGATATTACTACAACCATATATTGTTTTAACGGGAAAGTTGCTATTCAGGCCGTAATGCAAAAAAATGGCGGTAGTGCGCAGCAGCATGAAATCTGGACAAGGTATGGTTATGATGATCTCTGGCGGGTGACCAATATAGACAAGATGACCAAACACCCACAGGTGAATGGTGGTGCTTATTCTGCCTGGAAAACCGTAAGCCAGATGACGTACAGTGGGTCCGGGCAGCTGGCCAAAAAAACATTGGGAGCTACTTTGTCTATTGAGGACTATCAATATAATATTCGCGGATGGTTGTTATCAGTAAACAAGGATTTTGTGCCTGCAGGCGCGTCAGTGGCCAACAAATGGTTCGGCTTTGAACTGGGTTATGATAAAGCCGCACCGGATAAAGATTTTGGAACCGGCCTGTACAATGGAAATATCAAAGGGTCTGTCTGGAAGAGCAAAGGTGATGGCCAGGTACGCTCTTATACTTATGGGTATGACAAAGTAAACCGATTGCTGTCGGCGGCATTTGCAGGCGCAACCAGTGAGGATTATTCGGTAACACTAGGCACTACAGGAACCGATGCCAACAGCGCCTATGATTACAATGGGAATATTAAGCTGATGAAGCAAAATGGATGGGCAAATGGAACAGAAGGTGTTCAGCTGGATAATATTACCTACACTTACGAGCAGACGAATTACAGCAATAAGTTACAGTATGTAGCAGATGCCGGTACTGCCCAAGCCATCCGCCGGGCAGATTTTGATAACAGCAAAAATACCGGCACCGATGACTATGCCTATGACGATAACGGTAATCTTACCAAGGATTTGAACAAGAGGATCAAGACGATCACCTACAATTATATGAACCTGCCCATTCAATTGGATATAACTGATGATTTGCTCGCAAATAAGGGTAGTGTTAAATATGTTTATGATAACCTTGGAAATAAGCTGAAGAAAATAACCGAAGAACTGTCTGGGTCAGTGTCTACGCCGACTGGCTCAGTAACGACAAAAATTACAACAACGACGCTGTATTTGAACGGAGCGGTTTATGAAACTAAATTGTACGATTTGGTTCCTGCAATGAATTATAGCGATCGCCTCTTGTTTTTGGGATATGAAGAAGGCCGGATCCGCCTGGAACAGGCAACCACCGCAACCTGTCCTGTTCAACCGGTAAGATTTATTTATGACTATTTCCTGAAAGACCACCTGGGAAATGTGCGGTCGGTAGTTACTGAACAGAATGAAGCACAGTGCTACCCTTCAGCTACAATTGAAGATGCCGCCGTTGATAATGAGCGAAAATTCTTTACGATTGATGAAAGCCGCCGGATTTCGGTAACTTCCGTTGGCGCCTCTACAACTGAATTCGCACAAAAATTCTATAAAGTTCACGGAGGTGTAACCGGGCAGAATATCGGGCTTGGCATGGTATTAAAAGTAATGGCGGGAGACCAGGTATCCATGATTGCGAAATCTTTCTATAATACAGGCGGTACAACGCCAACAGTTCCATACGCGCTTGCTGCGGCAGATATATTTGGAAACCTGGTGGCTCCGGGTGCAATGGCTGCGTCAAAAATAAACTTGACCGGAATATCAGGAATTTCAGGAAATACGACAGCGGTGAATACATTTCTTAATGGCAACAATGCTGGTACGGGAAAGCCAAAGGCTTTCCTGAATTACATGATCTTTGACGAAAGGTTCAAGTACATTTCTGGTGGTGTAAGCGCTATTGGTGCAAACAATACTGCCTATACCCATAACCTGGGTACCGGGGTGATCGCAAAAAATGGATACGTCTATGTGTACGTGAGCAATGAAAGTAATATCAATGTCTATTTCGATAACCTGGCAATAACCCATACGCCGGGGCCGTTGCTAGAGGAAACCCATTATTATCCCTTTGGAATGACAATGGAGGGAATCAGTTCCCGGGCAATAGGGAAGTTGGACAATAAATTCGAATACAACGGGAAAGAGAAACAGGACAAAGAGTTTAGTGACGGCGGCGGCTTAGAGTGGTATGACTATGGTGCCAGGATGTATGATCCGCAAATTGGAAGGTGGCATGTGCAGGATATATTTTCACAAGATGCTGCAGATTGGTCTCCCTATAGGTATGCGTTTAATAATCCTTTGATTTTTGTAGACCCGGATGGCAAATGGGAATTTCAAATAAGGCAGAATAGTAATGGAGAATTTTATCTGACATTGGTCGGCCAAGAGGGAGACAATTTGCAAACTTTATCCGAACAATTGGGGTTGGATATGGAGCAATTACGTAAAGATTTCTTCATAGCTGGTGATGAGGACAATCAAGATTTCGATCCAACTAAAAATTGGGGTGAAGGGACTGAACTTAGCGGACTTGGTAGCCAACTTTCATTTAAGGGAATAAATGCTGCTTTAAATTATCAATATACGGAAGGAACCAATTGTTGGGGCACGTCATTAGATTTCGGTGAAACTGGAAAAGTCAATATTCGCGGAGGTATAGGCATGCCAACTGATGCCGATACTAGGTTGTTAAATGGTTTTAATCCTACATTAGCTCCGAAGTCCGGTGATATTGTCCGCTATGCCATGCCTAACGGTTATGCAAATACAGATTTGGATAATGATGGCAATGTAAATTCAAACAATACTGTAGAACAGCGTAAAATGAAGCTTCCTTCAAAGGGGTCTGAAAAGGGAGGTACCAGCCACTACGCTACTTTTTTATTGAAAAACAAAACTGGAGTCCAAGTGTTTACCAAAAATGGTTGGTATAAAGGGTGGCAAGTAATGTATGAAAAAGCGCTTCCTCCTTCATATGGTGGGCAAACGGGAATAGGAGGGGGCTCATCATACTTTAAAAAGAAATTAAAGTAATGACATACCGTTTAATATTAACATTAGTTGTACTAACAACATTTAGTTTGTATAAATGTAGGTCACAAACAATTTTACCACTTTTTAAATACGAAGGAGCCTATATTGATTCTATCCATAATAGAGGATTAGTAATACCATCTTTAGAATTACGAATAGATGACAAAAACAAACTCTTTCATAGCGATTCTTTAGTGTTTGTGCCTGAAGGGAATTATGAGCTTTGTATTTATGAAATTGTAAATAGAAAATATCTGCTGATTACTGCAATTAACAAAACAAATCTAGAGAGTCCTGGAATCTACATGATCGCAAAGCAGAAGGTTAAATTGTTTAAAATTGGTCAATATCAGAAATTTTGGGAACTCGATTTCAATGGAGCAAAGCTGGTTGATATTGAATGCAATGAAGTAACCTTAAGAAATTCTAATGGCACCTTTTCGGTTTTGAAATTTTGATTAGGTGAATGATATGCGAAGTGTGAAGATTGTTAAGCAGCGTAATTTGAAATCGGTTGTTCTATAACATTGGATTAATACTTTAATATTATTTTTGAATTTCTATGTATTTCGGTGGGAAATCATAATCATCTATGATTTAATAGCTCTAATTTGTTAAGACCTATTCTTATTAAACTACTAAAAAGCTTGCAGCGCAATATTTACTAAGGAGTTTCCGACTGATAGTGCGTTTTTATTTCTATCAGTTTGTTCCTATTTTGTGGGTGTAGCTTATTAGATTGGTACTAGAATTTCTGCTCTTCAATGCATTTGATTGGCTATCTTTCAAGTTGCGATATTTGCTTGAATATTTAGGATTGTTAGTTTAGTATTTGAATCTGATGTGCTTTCTTTGTATGCAACCACTTTTTAAATGTGTAGACCGGCACCCACATGGCGTGCCGGTCTACATTTAATGCTATTTGCTTAGTCGCAAAGTTTTAGTGCTTTTAGGCGGTTTCAATTTATTTCCCCCACACAGCCCAGCCGGTACTCCAGTCGGTGGTGCCGTCGAATGCGCCGCGATAACTTACTTTCTCGAAGAAGTCAGCATTCAGGGTGCCGAAATCGAACAGCGCGCCGGTCAGGGCAGGTGAGCCTGCATTGGGCTGCAGGTTCGGTGCTGCGTTGTTGAACGGATCTTTCAGGTTCACGTCATTGGCGCCATCCGTGATCTCTGTTTTGTATTGTCCTTCCAGTTGAGCAGTGATAGAGGCAACATCATAGGTGATGCCACCATTGATCACTTTTCCGATCTCAACATCTACCACATTCTTGGTCGCATTCAGGAAGCTGTTGTACAGTGCGCTGGTTCCTTTTACGAAATAGGCGATCGTGGAATCTTCCTGCAGACGCATGCCGCCTTTCTGTCCGCCGATAGCGATGGAGTTAGCCAGGATGAATTTGGCACCTCTTCTCCAGCGCATCAGCCAGCCGTAGTCAGCAGAAGTGTTTGCTGCATTGTTGGGAGCGATCGCGGTGAAGTTAGACAACACCGGGAAGGTGATAGGGGCGCGGCTCAGCAGGAATCCATTGCTGGGGTTCACGTTATCCACTTCAAAGTTGTTGCTCACGTCACCGGTTGTTCCTTTTGCATCAGTGAAGGCAGGATCTTTTACGGAAACAGCAAACTGAATCTTCCCGCGGTAGCCATCGTCCATGTCGAAATCGTCATCAGCACAATTGTAAGCGATCAGGTGTTTACAGTTTACGGTACCACCGAAGAATTCGAAGGCATCATCCAGTCCGCGTACTACCTGTACATAATCGATGGTCGTGCCGGAACCAACGCCATAAAGGCTGAGGCCGTTTACTTCATCACCGGGGTTAACCGCTTTACCTGCATATTCGATCCGCACATATTTCAGTGTACCGGAGTTGTCTGCGTCATTGTTTCCGCCGAAAGCGCTGTAGGCAGCATCTACACCACCTTCAATTACACTGTGGTTGCCATTGCCTGTTGCCTGTCCCGCAATGATCACACCACCCAGGTCACCTGGCTGAGGTGTAGTTTCAGCTGAAGTGAACACGATAGGCTCGGAAGCTGTACCTACGGCCTGAATCTTCGCGCCGCGGTAGATCACGAGTACACCTGCAGAGTCTTTGCTGGAAAGGATCTTCGTACCGGCATCGATGGTGAGGGTAACGCCGCTCGCTACATACACATAGCCACGGAGTTTGTAAGTCTTGTCTTTTGTCCAGTGCTGGTCAGCGCTGATCACGCCACGAATGCTGGGCGTTTTGTCGTCCACCGGAGGCGTCGGGGGCGTAGGATCCGGCTGGTCATCGCTTTTGGAACATCCTGCTACTGCTCCCGCGATATAGGTAAGCACCAGCATCCTTGAAAAGAGCCTTTTCATAATTTGAGTGGTTTGAATGTGAAAAATTATTATCTGCCGAAAATGTATTTAAGCGCCAGCGTCGTGGTCGATCCGTATTTGATCGAATTGATGATCCTGTCTTCGCCAGCGATATAGTTCAGGTTAGAAGGATTCGGGTCGTATTTATAGTACCAGGTAAAGGGTTGTGCGAGCAGATCGCTTACGGTCAGCTTGATCTCCAGGCGATTGCGGAGGAACATCTTGCTGATCTGCAGATCCACCACATCGCGGGGGCGTTCGAAGATATTCAGCGCAGCGCCCGCAGTTGCCCGGAAACGAAGCCTGGGGCCGATCCTGTTGTACAGTGCATTCACGGAGAACCCGTTGTGTGAGTAGTTCAGTCCGCCATTGATCAGGTAGGGGGACTGGCCCTGCATCGGATTGTTATAGCTGACTTCACCAAACTGAACGCTTCCTTTGATATAGGCGGCATTCGCATAAAAAGCCAGGTCACTGAAGAAGTTGCCACCGATGAAATCAAGTTTCTTCCTTACTTCCACCTCAACGCCATACGCTGTGGCGTGATCTGCGTTTTCGTAGGTCAGCACATCATTTCCCTTGTTGGTCTGCTCAATGGGATCGCGGAAATACTTGTAAAATACGCTGGCAGAAATGATCTCTCCGGCGGCGGGAAACCATTCGTAGCGCAGGTCGGCATTGGTATTTCTGCAACGCTCGAGATTCGGATTACCCCTTATAACCAGGTTGTTGTCGTAGTCGAATACGCTATAGTCAGCCAGTTCGCGGAATTCAGGACGATTCACAGCCATCGATCCACCCAGGCGGAGATTGGTTTTGTTGTTCAGGCTATAAGTAAGCAACAGTGACGGCAATACATCGGTATTGTCGTATACCATATTTTGCCGGCCCTTGGTGACGAGTTCCTGCCTGTATTTCTCGATACGGGCACCCCAGGTCAACCGGAGTTTTTCACTGAATTTATTGTCCAGCATCAGGTACCCGGCATTCAACAGCGCATTGGCAGTATAGTCGGTGGAGTTGGTACCGATGTTGGCAACAGTAAGATTGTATTTGTCAATATTCTCGGAGGAGAAAATATTGTCGAAAGTTGTTTCCTTGGTTTCAGCAATGGTTACCCCGGTGAAGTTGAGGGAGGCATAACCCAGGGCGTCCACTTCCACTGTACGGTCACGATAGTAATTCATCGTTCCGAATTTGAACTTCTGGTTTTCACCGAACATATTGAAAGTATACGTGCCATTGGCCGATGCGCCATAGATGTATTCGCCCAGGAAAGAATATACCCGACCTGCATTCCGGATCTCCGGAGAGTTCTCATTGCTGAGCTTCAGGTAATAATCGGTTTTGGAATTGTCGGGAGTACGATAAGCCAGGATGCGCTGGTCAGGCTGGTTACGATAGGTATAGGCGAAGGAGCCATTCCAGTCCAGCGTAAAGTTATCGCTTACCTTGTGCAAGCCTTCCAGCACGATATTGAAGATTCCGTTCTGCGTTGCCTCGCTGTTGCTGCTCTTCACCTGGAACACAGATTCTTCGCCGTTTTCCAGGTTTTCGCCATTACGCAGTCCCAGTGTCTTTACGAAAGTATTGTTGAAGAGATTCTTGAAAGATATTTTGCTTTTCCGGTAAGAATAGGTAAGGTTCAACAGCCCGGTCAGGTTGTTCTTCTGGTCGTAATTGGTGGTATTGTAATTGTACAGGTTACGTTGTGTGATATCGTATTCGCTGCGCTCACGATCACCCACGGCCCGTCCGATACCATAACCAACATTGTAGATATACCCCAGCTTGTTACCGCTCTTGAAAATTTTGGTATTCCCGCCGGTGTAGGAGATGCCGATATTGGGCATGCTTTTCGAAACAGCTTCTGACCCATAGTTGTTGGGAAACATCTTGGTCACCTCTCTTTTGTACTCGGGGGACTGGTTGATGAACCCTGATTTATTCCTGTAATAGGGTCCGGGTATAAGACGGGAGTCATCAAAGAAACCAATCTTATCATATGATCCATTGGGAAAGCCATTATAAAAATTCTTTCCGGTTGTCAGCGAATTGAAACTGATGCCAATGGATAACTCACTGATCTTCTTATTGGGATAGTCTTTGGTGGTAATCCTGATCGCACCGCCGGAAAAATCACCCGGAAGGTCAGGAGACGCGGATTTGGAAATCACCAGGTTGTCAACAACGGATGCAGGAATGATATCAAAGGAGAATGCCTTTTTATCGGCTTCCGTGCTCGGCAGCACAGAATTATTGAGCATTGATACATTATAGCGCTCGCTGAGACCACGGATAATGACAAATTTATTGTCCTGCACCGATGCACCGCTCACGCGTTTCAATACTTCACCGGTATTGCGGTCAGGTGACTTGCGGATCACTTCTGCGCTGATGCCATCGGAGATGGAGGCAGCATTTTTCTGTGCGCTATAGAGAGAAGAAATGGCCTCGCGCTTCGCACTGGCGGTAACTACTACGGCAGAGAGTTCGGCGTTGGACTTCTCGAGGTTAATTGAAAGTGGTGCCGGGTCTGCGCCTGGTATCGTAGTAATGTCATCTACCTTTTTCGCAGCAAAGCCGATATTGGTAATGGTGATACTATATTTCTTATTGGGAGCGAGCGAAAGAAAGAACCTTCCTTCCACATCGGTATGCGTGCCGGTTTTGGAGGTGCTGCCTTCTGCCTGTGCAGTTACTGATGCCCCGACAACGGGGTTGTTGTTGCCGGCTTCCAGCACCCGGCCGGATACTACCTGGTTTTTTGTCTGCGCCTGTAAGGCAATACCCGCGCAGATCAGCAATATGGTGAATACTAAAGCGCGATAACGGAGAGGGGCCACAAGTTTGTTTTTAGGACCCCAAAACTAGAAGGCCGTTATTACCGCATTGTTATGTGTAGGTTATCCAATCGTTAACAGGGGTATAACAAATATTCAACGGCTAGATTTGTAACGGATTATGATCATCACGATGGAATATACAGCGGAACAGGTGCGGGGTTTGCATGCGGATTTCAGCTTACTGAAAAAGTACAAAGAGAAACTGATCTTCTTTGATGAACATTTCGGATGTATCCCGTATTCCTATCCTTCCTTTGATCCGGAGCTGCATTTCTTATTGAAACAGGAAGGCACAAATACGCTCATCAGCCTGTTTGAAAAGGAGCGCAGGAATGCCATTCCACTCGAAAGACGATATCGCTTTGACGACGAGTTATATCTTTTCAACGTATCTCCTTTCAACTCCTATCCCCAGGTGTTGAATGATTACCTGATCCAGCGTTTCATGGAACGCGACCTTCCTTTTGCAACAATGCTTGCTGAAATCGGATCCCGCGAGGGAAATGACAGCTGGCGGGAGAAGCAGAAGCGGGAGGCGCTCGACAAGATCGAGTTTCTCTCGTTCAAAGTGAAGACCGATGTGGACCGTAGTTTCCGGCTGCAGTTCATGAGTGTGTTCCTGAAAGGGTTCTCCGATTACCGCTACGGCAGTCCCAATACTTTCAGCAACCGGAAGAAGTTCATCGAGCTGTATCTATATGCACAAGGCATTTTGTATGCGCGTTACCTGGAAGCACTGAACGGGCTTTCCCGCTCGCTGCTGGATTGGAAGGATCGCATTATCTATGTGAAGGAGCTGGGCATCATTGACTTTTTGCTCGCGAAGTTTTCGAGGAGTGATCGCTCGCGCATAGATCAGAAGCTCGCAGAGACGCTTTGTACAATAGTGGGTGAGCAGAACGCTGACCTGGTGTTGAGTTATCTGCGGGATAATACACTCATTTGATTTCATATCACGCTATTTTGGATTTCGTTCGGGGTGATGTTTGATCAGTATATCACGCAGTTTATTTTCACGCAAAGCACGCTAAGGTGCAAAGCCGCAAAGGAAGTATTACGGTATTTAGGTGTTGAATGATGGCAGCTGTATTAATGATATAAGTGTGAAAGAAGGCCAGCCTGCGGCTGGAAGACCGCAATTGCAGCATTTTGGTGTGGATATCGATTGAAAAAGATTCGGGCAGATGCATAAACGGAGTGTGCAGTGATTTGTGATAGTACGCAATTGAATTCAGTGTTAGTCCTTCGGTAATTTCCTTTACACGGCAACCAGTTTGTCTTTCCGGTTATTTCACCTTGCAAACTATAGTTCAATTACAATTGCATTCCTGAAAAACAAATATTCAATTCTTCTTTGCGGCTTTGCACCTTAGCGTGCTTTGCGAGAAAAAGATACACCTGCGTGAAAAGCGCAGCGCCTTCACCGATCAGTAAAATCCAATAGCGAAAACATGCAGGATGTAAATCGCCCGGGCCTTCATTGCTGGGCGACACCGGTGACCGGGCTAAGCAAAAAAATGGCGCGACAAAAAATTGCCGCGCCTTAAATTCGGTATAACTGAAACTATCTCTGCGTGCTAATGCTACTTAAGGTGCTAAACTCACTGCACGATTTTAAACGAATTATTGTAGAAGCCCGCTGCGAGCAACCCACCCGCGCCTTTGGTCAGCATGTCGTAGGTGAAGAGCATATAGTCCGGGAAGCCACTCGCGCCGGCGAAGTACTGGTTGGCCATAGCGACTTGCATGCCTTTGATGCCGGTGCCGGTGATCACTGCCACGGAAGCTGTTTTGCTGTTGCGGATAGGCCATACAAAATAGGCAGCCAGTGAATCGCCCTGCCAGCGTTGCTGACCGATGCTTACTTCATTGCGGGATACCTGGATAGGGCAGTCGCCCAGGAGCTGCTTCCAGGCGGTGTTGCTGTTCCGGTTGCCAAAAAGGATCACGCCGCGGTCTTTGTAACGGATGGTGTCGTAGGCTTTGTCGGCGATAATGTCGACAGCGCCATTTCCCCTGTAATACCAGGTCTCTGCATCATAGCGCGCTTTCTCGTAGGCCCAGGCATTTTCTTCTTTTGTTCCGGTGGTGCCGTAAACGAATACCATCTGGTTGCGGAAAGCATCTTTGAAGGTGCCGTTGCGGTTAGGGTTTTTGTCGGTTGCTGCTGGATACGTACCGATGGTCCAGCGATTGCCGGTTTTGGTTAGGACAATGCTGTCGGAATTGCTGTGGGTGGTGTATGTAACTGCAGGCAGGCTGTCGAGGGTGATCGAGAGATTGGTGCCTGCTGTGAATTCGTCAAGAGCCAGTTGCAGGGTGGCGACGTTGGTGGTCTTACCGGTGATGGCATTTCCTTTTTTGTTGCGCACCAGGTTGATGCTGCTGTATTGCAGGGGTTGATGTTGCTGAACGATCGAAGCCCAGCGGAAGCGGCTGCTGATACCGGGGTTGGCGGTACTGAATTCGATTTTGTTCACGCCGCTATCGGGCAGTTGTTTATGCCAGCGGAAGAAGTCAAAAATGGGTTTCCAGTCCACGCTCTCATCACTGAACCAGTGACTGCCACCGGGATATTCATAGTAGCTGAGGTCAGCCTGGAATCCACCAAGGAGCTGGCGCATCTGGCGGGCATAGTTGACGGAAACTGTCTGATCGGCGTCTCCATGAAAGATGTAGACACCCAGGGGCTGATAGTTGCGGGCGAGTTTGATTACATCACTCTGGTTGCCTGCACGGAGCAGGGTTTGCTCCAGCGGATTATTGCTGCTGTCAGGTACGAGACCGTCAGCAGAACCGTATCCTTTGAGGGTAGGATATCCTGCACAGGGTGCAATGGCTGCCCATTGGTCGGGGTAGGTAGCGCCGAGGAACCAGGTGCCGTGACCACCCATGCTGTGGCCCGTGAGGTAGTTGCGTGCCGGATCGGGTTGGTAGCGATGGCGTGCGATGGACAAAACTTCAAGCGCATCGAGGCGACCCCAGTCTTCCCAGTTGAATCCGCGGGGCCTTCTGTTGGTGGGGGCAACGAGCGTACCCCAGTCTTTTGCCTTGTAGGCACGAGCCTGGTTGATGGCTTCTACACCGGCACCATGCACTGAAAAGAAGAGGGCTTGATTGGGTTGGGTAGCAAAGCTGGTGTTGGCGGTGCCTCCTGCAGGATTGACGGCATAATATTGGAGGCTGCCATCGATGCCTGATTCGAAAGTGCTGGTATAGGGAGCGCCGGGGTCGGAGGCTTCGATGGATACGATGGCTTCGTCGAGCAGGTTGTTGTCCTTACTGCCCTTGTTGCTCTTGCTGCCCTGGCGCAGCTGTAGAACGCAATTGTATTTCCCTTTGGCGCTCACCTTGCTGCCGTCGAAACGGAAAGTTACTTTTCGGCTGCTCATGGCCGGTATACCAGAGATAGTGGTTTCAACGGTCTGCCCTTCGAGTGTAGCGGTAAGCCGCAGTTGTGCGATGGGTTTTGAAGAACTGTTGATCACCACGATGGCACCCTGTTGTGTTGCGCCCTGCAATCCAGGCACTACAAAGGGGAGGGTGGGATCATCGGTAGCAAGGGCGACTGCTTTTTTGCTGAAGCTCAGGCTTGCAGAGGTGGACATCCCCCGGAGGTAAAATTCATTCAGTCCCTTCCTGAGCTGAACAGGAATATGCAGGAATCCCATGCTGTAAGGATCACCGGCGTGCAGTTCACCATTCACATACACCGCGCTGTTGCCTTTGCAGGTGAGCAGCGCCGTGGTGGCTGCAGGGGCGTCGTAGGTGAGGTAGGTGTATCCACCCGCAGCGCCAAGGCCACCGCGCAGGTTTCCAGCCTGAACACCGGGACCGGCGGGTGCGCCACCGGAACGGGTGCGAGCCAATCGCAGTCGGCCGGTACTGTCTGCTTCCACAGGTTGCCAGAAGATCGGCAGGCCTTTTTCAGTTCTTCCAACGGTATCGCCCGCAACGGGTTTTGCCAGCGTGCCATTATAAAGACGCCAGGCGAGCTCATCAGTATATACGGCTTCTCTTCCGTAGCGGTTGGGGAAATTGCCGACCAATCCGCTTTTGAATATATGAACCTGCTGTTCGCTGACTGGTGTATTGCCGGTTGACGATGCAGCAGCTGACTGCGATGATGTAGATTGGGCAGATGCTGACTGGGCAGATGCAGTGTTTGTGAACAGCAGTGAGGTGGTGCAAAGTAATGAAGCTACGTGCAGAAGAGAGCGGAGCATAATATTCATGAATTTAAAATACGATCAGATCAATCAGGGTGCTTCCTCAATATTACTATCTTCCTCGCCAAATCGACCTGATGAAAAGATTTTTGCCGGCAGGAGGGGTAATAGCAATATTGCTTTGGGTATTATTCATGTTTCCCGCAGCGACGGTTTCTGCTCAGACGCTGGTGGATGCTGTTGAGGCCAGGGATTACGCCCTCATGGAAAAAATGCTGGTGAATGGTGCCGATCCGAACGGATATGACAGTAAAGGCCAGTTTCCACTTTGGAATGCTGTCTGGAATGACGATGCCAAAAGCGTGAATCTTTTGATCCGGAAGGGCGCCAGTGTCAAAAGGCCGTTCCTCGCCGACAAGGGTAAAATTTATCTTGTCGAGATCGCCACCCAGGAAGGGCATGCCGATATTGTCCGGATGCTGGTGGATAATGGCGCCGATATCAAACAACAATACCTGCAGGGATATACCGTATTGCATATTGCAGCAAGGCGGGGTCACCTTGATCTTGTACAATACTACCTGGCGCAGGGTGCGGGGGTGAATGTTGCGGCGGATGACGGCACAACACCGCTGGAACTTGCTGCTGGTAAGGGATTTATAGAGATTGTGAAGGTGCTCGCTGACGGTGGCGCGGATGTCAATGTACAGGACAGGAAGGGCAATTTTGCACTGGGCGAGGCTGCCCGGTATGGTCACCTGGACGTGGTAAAGTTCCTGGTGTCGAATGGTGCAAGGAAGGACCTGAAAAATGAAGATGGCCATACTGCCACTGACCTGGCTTTTGGTAATCGGCAAGTTAAAGTAGCTGCCTTTTTGAAGGAGAAAACCCGTTGATGGTTATATTTGTCCCTCACCCAATTCACACACATGAAGCGTTTATATGTATTGCTTGCTGTGGTTATGGCATCGGTAGGTGTTACCCGTGCCCAGACAAAAGACAGCGTTAATTTCGATCCCCATGAGGCTTTTGCTCCGATTTTCTACCCGCAACTCGGCGATAATGTCCGTGCTGCAGATGGTACTCCCGGCCCTGATTACTGGCAGAACCGTGCAGACTACAAGATCGCGGTGACGATGGATGATCAGACCCACGGCATCAAAGGCAAGGTAGATGTTACCTATACCAATAACAGTCCCCAGCCGCTGACCTTTCTCTGGCTGCAACTCGATCAGAACATTTATAATGATAAAAGCCGCGGTGTTGCCGTAACGGCAATCGGCGGTGGCCGCTGGGCGAACCGCAATGCTTTTGACGGTGGTTATTCAATCGGCGACGTAAAGTTGCAGCAGGCGGGTAAGTCCACCGTTCTGAAGCAGACCATCACCGATTCCCGCATGCGCGTTGATCTGCCGGTGGCGCTGAAGGCGAAAGGCGGTAAAGTGACTTTCAGCATCGATTTCAGCTTCACTATCCCGGAATATGGTACAGATCGTATGGGTCGCCTGAATACCAAAAATGGTTGGATCTATGAAGTAGCACAATGGTTCCCCCGCCTTTGCGTATATGATAACGTTCAGGGATGGAACACACTGCCTTACCTCGGGCAGGGAGAGTTCTACCTGGAATATGGTGATATCGAATATGCAGTTACTGTTCCGGCGAGCCATATCGTAGTGGGTTCCGGCGAATTGCTGAATCCCCAGGAAGTACTTACTGCTGAGCAACTGAAGCGCTATAAAGCAGCCAGTGCAAGTGACAAGACAGTGATCCTGCGCAGCGCTGCAGAAGTGACCGATGCCTCCAGCCGTCCCGCTGGAAAAAGCACCCTCACCTGGAAGTTTAAATGCATCAACACGCGCGATGTCGCCTGGGCTTCTTCCAAGGCATTTGTGTGGGATGCTGCCCGCATGAATCTTCCCCAGGGAAAGAAAGCACTGGCAATGTCCGTGTACCCGGTTGAATCCGCTACTGACACTGCCTGGAACCGCTCTACGGAATATGTAAAAGGTTCCATCGAATTCTACTCTAAATACTTGTATCCCTTCAGCTACCCGGTTGCCACCAATGTGGCCGGTATTGTTGGTGGAATGGAATATCCTGGTATTGTATTTTGTTCTTCCCGTGCCAACAAGGGCGGACTTTTCGGCGTAACATCCCACGAATTCGGTCACAACTGGTTCCCGATGATCGTGGGTTCAAACGAAAGGAAATTCCCCTGGATGGATGAGGGCTTCAACACCTTCATCAATACACTGGCCGAAGAAGATTTCAATCATGGTGAATACAAGGATGGAAAAATGGATGTAACACGTCTTGCTCCTTATTTTTACGGAGATAAGATTGAAAATATTTTCAATATTCCTGATGTCATTCAGCCGAACAACCTGGGCATCCTGGCCTATCTGAAGCCCGGCTTCGGACTGCAGTTGCTGCGGGAACGTGTTCTCGGACCGGAAAGGTTCGACAGTGCATTCCGTTACTATGTGCATCAGTGGGCGTTTAAACATCCTACACCTTATGATTTCTTCCATTGCATCGAGAACTATTCCGGCGAAACACTGGATTGGTTCTGGCGCGGCTGGTACCTGAACAAATGGAAGTTTGACCAGGGTGTTGGTAAAGTTGCTTATGTAAAAGATGATCCGGCACAGGGCAGCATCATCACGGTAACCAACAACGAGCAACTGCCAATGCCTGTAGTGGTGCAGGTGAAGGAAGAAAATGGTAAAACAGGCCGTGTGGAACTTCCGGTGGAAGTGTGGCAGCGTGGACCCGTATGGAAATTTGTGTATCATTCTACCAGCAAGGTGCAGGAGATCAAACTGGATCCTGATGGCACGATGCCTGACATCAACCCGGCCAACAACAGCTGGAACGATAAGCTGGGCTTCTAATTTCCGCTCATGAGCGAAGGCTATTATAAAAACGCAACCTTCGAAGGCATCGACTTCTCTTCAAAAGAGAGCCCGTCAGGTGAATTCGAAGGTTGTTCTTTTATCCGGTGCAAACTGGTCAAAGCTGACCTGGGCGGCTGGGAGTTCAACAACTGCCGGTTTGAGGATTGTGACCTGAGCAATGCGCGGGTGGTAAAGACTACATTTAACCAGGTGAAGTTTAAGGGCTGCAAGATGTTGGGCATCCACTTTGACCTGGTGAATGCGTTTGTGTTCACTGTCGGATTTGAAGATTGTGTACTGAATTTCACTTCCTTTTACAAAAGAGTGCTCAAAGAAGTTTCCCTGGCTGCCTGTCAACTCGTTGAGGTTGATTTTACAGAAGCAGACCTGGGTGGTGCGGACCTGCGGCGGGCTGTACTGACTGGCGCCAAATTTGAGCAGACCCGCCTGGAAAAAACGGACTTCCGTGAGGCTGTCGGATTCAACATCGATCCTGCAGTTAATTACCTGTATAAAGCAAAATTTTCTGCTTCCGGACTTGCCGGATTGTTGGCGAAGTATGATCTGGAGGTTGAATAACGCTGTCAGCGATTTCTTTTGCCTGTTCATCGATTGTGGAAAACCTAAAGCAAATCTTCCCTTAATTTCCGGGTACGTAATATCTATTAGGTCGGTCGAAAAAATGGCCCCAGCTGTCCGCTGGGGTCATCTATTCTGGATTTATGGCAGACAATAATAAATCTCCCCACATTTTAAATACTTCGGCAAATCTCCTGGGATTTTGCCTGCTGGTGCTCACTTCCATCAAGATCTCGCGGTTCAATACCTCTACCATAATAGATGAAGTGACCGGTGTGGCATCCATGCTGTTTATGACCAGTTGCATCCTGTCTTTTCTATCCATGAAAAATTCGCGTGAGCGGATTTCCTACCGCCTCGAACATGTGGCAGACCTGGCATTCCTGGGAGCTTTGATGCTGCTGTTTATCACGATCGCGCTGGTATCTTTCAACCTGTTCGGGGTGAATAACCTGCACCAGGCGACTGCCGCGCATTAGGGCGTCATATAGCTTTCAATCGTATCGGGATTCATGTACCGTTCGTAGTGATCATCTCCTTTTATCACAAAATCTGCCCCGCGCCAGTAACGCGTGTGCATGGTCGCACGGATATAACTGCTCCATGCTTCAAGATTGGCGCCCAGGCCATGGCGGATGCAGATCAGATCGGTGTGATATTCAAGGCTGTCCATATAGTGGCGGGAGAGATGACCTGCAGCGGTGGCCCAGGATTTTGCGGTGGATTGCTGCACAAAATCTGCGACATGGCTGATTTCGTGACCGATGAGGCCGATTCTTGCAGGTTCCGGCAGGTTTTCAAACAAAAGTGGGGTGAGCGTGTCGATCGTGTGGTCGCTGATGGTGATCACGTAGGAACGCTTGTTCCTGGGAAGGAAACAGCTGATGAAGGTCGGCCGGGTCTTTCCGGTACAATAACTGTGTTTCACGCGGATCGTGACGGGAACGTTCTTGAGTTCGGGAAAATGGTCGAATGCGATCTGTGCTTCGGCAGCAACTGACGCGGGTGCATGCAACTGGGCTTTGGCGTTAAGGCTCAGGAAGATAAGACTTCCCCATACGATCATTGCTGCGATACGGAGTTTAATATGATGCATGCGTAAAATCAATCTGCAAAATTACCGGGATGGTTGCCGCCGGAAAGTTCCGATCGGCGAACAGGCAAAAGTACACGACGAACAGGCCTGCTGAAAACCGGATAGTACAGGACGCCGGAAATTCAGATCGGCTTACATTTATCCTATGCATGCCATATTAGGAGTCATTTTCCATTTCATCGGGGGCTTCGCTTCCGGCAGTTTTTATATTCCGTATAAAAAAGTAAAGGGTTGGTCCTGGGAGACTTACTGGCTCATCGGGGGCTTGTTTTCCTGGCTGATCGTGCCACCGCTGGCGGCCTGGTTAACGATCCCCGATTTCTGGCAGCTGATCTGTTCTACTGAAGGAAGAATCCTGTGGCTCACTTACATGTTTGGCCTGTTGTGGGGGATCGGCGGATTAACCTACGGACTGGGCGTGCGATGGCTGGGCGTGTCGCTGGGCAGCAGTATTATCCTTGGACTCTGCATGGTATTCGGTGCGCTGATTCCATCAGTATACTATGAATTTTTCCCGGCTGAAGGCAAAGACACCATCAGCCTGCTGACCGGCAGCACCTGGGGAAGGGTAGTTTTAAGCGGACTACTGGTTTGTATTGTCGGTATAGTGCTTTGTGGCAAGGCAGGCATGCGGAAGGAAAAGGAGGTGGTGCCAAATGGAGACCAGCAGGCTGCAGCGCATCCCGAGGCTGGCGATGTTTCCGGGATCAGTGACTATCGCTTCGGCGCGGGGCTCACCGTTGCTATTATTTCCGGTATTCTGAGCGCCTGTTTCAATTTCGGCCTGGAGGCGGGAAAGCCACTGGCGATGCTGGCCAATGACGCCTGGAAAGCAGCGCATCCGGGGGAGGGTGAATTTTTGTACCGCAACAATGTGGTATATGTGGTGCTGCTTTGGGGCGGCCTCACCACCAATCTGGTTTGGTGCCTTTACCTGAATGCGAGGAACAAGACCTTCGGCGATTACAGTGATCGCAGGCTTCCCCTTGCCGCCAACCTGCTGTTTTGCGCTTTGGCCGGAACAACCTGGTTCCTGCAGTTCTTTTTCTATGGGATGGGGGAAAGTAAACTCAGTAACGGCCCCAGTTCCTGGATCCTGCATATGGCCTTTATCATCCTCGTAGCAAACGCGTGGGGACTGATCCTGAAGGAGTGGCGCGGGGTAAAGCCGGCAACCCGCCAGTGGCTCATGCTGGGCATAATTGTTATTATATTATCGGTGATCGTGGTAGGGTGGGGAAATTCCATCCGGCCGGAATAAAATTCTGGATATGAAAAAGCAATTTAAATACGTCAGTTATTTGTGGGATGATGCCAAAGCTGCATCGATGGCCGGTGATGAAGTAGCATTACTGATCTACCGGTCCAATCTTTTGGGTACAGACCTTCGCCTGACCAACTACGGCGGTGGCAACACCTCCTGTAAAACAATGGAGCGGGATCCGCTCTCCGGCGATCACACGGAAGTAATGTGGGTGAAAGGATCGGGCGGCGATATCGGCACATTGACCCGGGGCGGTCTGGCCGGCCTCTATGTGGATCGTCTGCGATCACTGGAGAAATCCTACCAGGGACGGGCACACGAAGATGAAATGGTGGGTCTTTTTAATCATTGCCTGTATGACCTGAACAGCAAGGCACCTTCCATTGATACGCCCCTGCATGCGTTTCTTCCCTTCAAACATGTTGACCACCTTCACCCGGATGCAGCGATTGCCATTGCTGCAGCGGCAGATGGAAAAAGCATTACGGAAGAATTATTTGGTGGCAGTATCGGCTGGGTTGAGTGGCAGCGCCCGGGGTTTGATCTTGGATTGCAACTGCGTGATTGCCTCGAAAATAATCCGGGCATCCGTGGCATCATGCTGGGATCGCATGGACTTTTTACCTGGGGTGATACTGCATATGACTGTTACCTGAATACCCTCGAAGTGGTGGAGCGGTGTGCGGAGCTGGTCGAGTCCAGGGCCGGAAAAAAGGGACCGGCATTTGGCGGAGAAAAGATAGCGGCACTGGAGCCGGAAGCGAGAAGAAAACAGGCGGCAGCACTGGCCCCCTACCTTCGTGGTTACTGCAGCAGCCAGCAACAGATGATCGGGCATTTCACCGATGATCCAAGGGTGCTTGAATTCATCAATTCCAATGATTTGGATCGCCTGGCGCCAATGGGTACCAGTTGTCCGGATCACTTTCTGAGAACCAAGATCAGTCCGCTCGTATTACCGCTGGCACCAGATGCTGACCTCTCAGATGCAGTGGCTTTAAGTGCGAAGCTTGTTCCTGCCTTTGAAGGTTACCGCAGGAGCTATGCTGCGTATTATAACGCAGCGAAACATAAGGACAGTCCGTCGATGCGCGATCCTAATCCGGTGATCCTGTTGTATCCCGGCGTGGGCATGTTCAGTTTTGCAAAAGACAAACAGACTGCGCGGGTGGCGGCTGAATTTTATATCAATGCCATCAATGTGATGCGCGGTGCAGAAGCCATCAGTGCATATACTGCCCTGCCACGGCAGGAAGCTTTTGATATTGAATACTGGCTGCTGGAGGAAGCGAAACTGCAGCGTATGCCTAAACCGAAACCGCTCAGCGGAAAGATCGCCATGGTGACCGGAAGCGGTGGTGGTATCGGCAAAGCTATTGCCCGTAAATTCCTGGAAGAGGGTGCCTGCTTATTGCTAAATGATATCAATGGTATCCGGCTGGTAGATGCGACCAAGGAGCTTACCGCAACATTCGGAAAAGATGTGGTAACAGGGGTGGTGCTTGATGTGACCGATGAAAAATCGGCGGCTGCCGCATTTGAAGCTGCTGCACTGCAATTCGGCGGAATTGATATCATCGTGAACAATGCCGGCATCAGCATATCGAAATCCATTACGGATCATTCGCTGGAAGAATGGGACCGCCTGTATGATATCCTGGTGAAGGGGCAGTTCATTGTTTCCAAAGCGGGAACGGTAATCTTGCGCAAGCAGGCAATGGGCGGAGATATCCTTAATATTGTTTCCAAGAATGCCGTGGTAGCCGGGCCCAATAATGCCGGCTATGGATCCGCCAAGGCAGCACAGGCCCATATGACGAGGCTGCTGGCCGCGGAGCTGGGTGGTGACAGGATCCGGGTGAATGCCGTCAATCCTGATGCGGTGATTGCTGACAGTAATATCTGGGCCGGCGGCTGGGCAGAAGGAAGGGCAAAAGCTTATGGAGTGACAGTAGAAGAACTACCGGCGTATTATGCAAAACGCACTTTACTGAATGAGATCATACTTCCGGAAGATATAGCAGCGGCATGCTTCGCGCTGGTCGGCGGGCTGTTGCGAAAATCAACAGGAAATTTCATTAATGTGGATGGTGGTGTGGCCATGGGCTTCTACCGCTGATAAATCGGAAATTATGTTACTGGAGAAAGATACAATTCTGGCGCACAATGAAACTCGTATGCACCGTCATCACCAGGTGGTGGCGCCTTTCCGTGATAATTTTGAAAAGTTTGAAAAGATCATTGAACTGCTGACCCGGTTCCAGGTGGCGATTCCCAGCTGGGCGCTGGGCACGGGAGGCACGAGGTTTGGCCGTTTTCCCGGTAAGGGAGAACCGGGAAGTCTTGAAGAAAAACTGGAAGACGTTGGGCTGCTCCACCAGCTTAACTGCAACAGCGGGGCCATCTCGCTTCATATTCCGTGGGATATCCCGGAATCACCAGACCGGATCAGGTCACAGGCAGAGGCACTCGGGATTCGTTTTGATGCGGTGAACAGCAATACCTTCCAGGATCAGGCTGACCAGGCACTGAGTTATAAATTCGGATCGCTTCAACATGTGGACAAAGCAGTAAGGCAACAGGCCATACAACATAATATTGAGGTGATCGAACATGGTAAGGCACTCGGCAGCAAATCGCTTACGGTATGGTTGTCTGATGGCTCCTGTTTTCCGGGTCAACTGAATTTCAGAAAGGCATTCCAGCGGACCCTGGAGGGATTGCAGGAGATTTATGCTTCATTGCCGGCTGACTGGAAAATGTTCGTGGAATACAAGGCCTTTGAGCCGAATTTTTACAGCATGAGCGTTGGCGACTGGGGACAATCATTGCTGTATGCGCAGAAACTTGGACCCAAAGCGTTTACCCTGGTTGACCTGGGCCATCACCTGCCGAATGCCAATATTGAGCAGATCGTTTCGTTGCTGTTGATGGAGGGAAAACTGGGCGGATTTCATTTCAATGACTCCAAATATGGTGATGATGACCTGACCGTTGGCAGCATCAACCCCTACCAGCTTTTCCTGATCTTTCATGAACTGGTGGAGGGAATGAATGCAAGAGGAATGCATCATGCCACCGACCTTGGCTGGATGATTGATGCTTCGCATAATGTGAAGGATCCGCTGGAGGATCTGCTTCAGTCAGTAGAAGCCATCCTGATCGCCTACACGCAGGCATTACTGGTGGATGCTGAAGCGCTTTCAGCAGCGCAGCAGCAAAATGACGTGGCCCTGTGCCAGGAGTTGTTGCAGGAAGCTTTCCGCACGGATGTGCGGCCGATCGTGGCAGAAGCCAGGCTGCGGGCCGGAGGTGCATTGCAACCACTGCAACTGTACAGGGAAAGCAACGTGCGGAGAGCACTGACTGGTCATCGCCGTTCCGGAAAACTTGCTACTGGTCTCTGATGGCAGCGTTACCCGTAATTGCCGTATTTGATGTAGGAAAGACGAACAAGAAGCTTTTCCTCTTCGATAGTCAATACCGGATTGTGGAGGAGATCACCGCCAGGTTTACGGAGACAACTGATGAAGATGGTTTTCCCTGTGACAATCTTGAAAGCTTCCGGCAATCCATAACTGAAAACCTGAGCCTGCTGGCAGCCCGCACAGATATTGACCTGAGAGTAGTCAACTTTACCACGTACGGTGCCAGCATGGTGTATATTGATGAAAACGGTGATCCGCTTACCCCGCTGTACAATTACCTGAAGCCTTACCCTGAGGCACTGGCGGAAGGGCTTTATGAACGGTATGGCGGGAAAGATGAGTTTTCGCGGAGCACTGCTTCACCGGCAATGGGCAATCTCAACTCCGGACTGCAGTTGTACCGGATCAAGATCCAGCAGCCGGAGATCTTCAGGCGCATCCGGTATGCGTTGCATCTGCCGCAATACCTCCATTATCTCGTGGCAGGTTCTGCCTTTTCTGACCTGACCAGCATTGGCTGCCACACGGCATTATGGGATATGGAGCTGCAGGATTATCACACCTGGGTTCGGGAGGAACAATTGGACAGCAAACTGGCACCGGTTTGCCACTCAAGCCATGCGATACCCTGCAGGATCGGGGATAAGGCAGTGATGGTTGGTGTCGGGTTACACGATAGCTCCGCGGCACTTATTCCTTATTTGAGGAGCTTTTCAGATCCATTTGTGTTGTTGTCTACCGGTACCTGGGGCATTACCCTTAACCCGTTCAACCAATCGCCGTTAACATTGGGAGAGCTGGAATCAGACTGCCTTTTTTACCTGAGTTATAAAGGCCTTCCCGTGAAAGCATCACGGTATTTCACCGGCCGGGAGCTCGAGCAACGCAGTGCAGGGATTGCGGAAAAATATAAGGTGTCCGTTCATTCCCTTCATCAGTTACCGTTCGACGGGCACTGGAGGAATGCCGGGGAGGATTCGGTCATTAAAGCATACCATCAGCTCATGCAGGAGATCGTGGATCAGCAGGCGGAAGCGATGCGCCTGGTAATACCGCCAGGTGATGATCTCCGTATTTATATTGATGGTGGATTCAGTCGTAACGAACCTTTTCTCCGGTTGCTGGCGGGAGCATTTCCACGCAATTACATTGCAGTGGCAGAAATGGCGCAGGCTACAAGTCTCGGAGCGGCTCTGGTGATGCATGATCACTGGAATGGTGGGGAATTGCCTGCAGATCTCGTTAAGCTACACGATATCAGGATCTGAATCGAATAATTATTTTGGTCCCTGAATGTCGCTCCGTAATTTCCGGCACCTTATCAAGTGACCCTGATGAAAAATTTACTTTCCGTTTTGCTGGCCCTTATTGCCTTCGGATGTTCTTTTGCCCAGACCTTCAAATACAGCGATACCGAATTATACGGTGACAATATTTTCAACTTTTTTCTCATACCTGCAGGTGACAAAGAGGTTCATTTGTGGAAGTCATCAAAAATAAATGTTACCATACACCGGTTCAATAAAGACCTCCATTTTATGGAGAAGACTGTAGTCAGCCGGACTAGTGGGAGCACCTCGTTTGCAGAATATGAAAAATTCTATTTTGCCTTTCACCAGAGTCTGACGAGCCTGGAGGTATTCAGGGTAGAGGGCGATAGTATTGAACGCATCAGCCATAGTCCGATCCAGGACACTTTGAGGCAACTCAATGCCAGGCTACCAGAACACAAGCGTTATGAGCTAGAGCAAACTGACGATTTCACCATGCTTTACCGGCGCGAATTGGATCGTGCGCTCGGCGTGACAATTCTTCATATGTATTGTTTTGATTCTACATTAAGATTTGTTAACAAGCTGGTGGTGAACGTGCCGTTTCTGAATGGATCGCCACAGCACCTCCTTTTACAACAAATGAAGAATAAATTTTACACGCTCGTGAATGTTGTGGCAGACGGGAAGCAAAAAACTGGAGTATTGGAAATGGATCCTGCCAAAGCGACCTTCAGGCAAAGGTATTTTGCGTTGGAAGATGTGACGAGTATCGGGGAGCAGTTGTTCGCCGAAAGTGGCAACCTGTATCTGAACTTGCAGTTGCTATTGGCAGATGGCGGCGCTGGAAAAGGAGATGAAGGATATTGTATCTGGATGGACAGTACAATGTCGATAAGGGCATCGGGTCTGATCAACGCTACTGACGAACCAAACTGGAAAGCCGGTTATCACTATAGTACCGGCTTTATTACAACACTTAGCGGGAACCGGCTGTTACTGATCGATCTGGCCAACAAACCAATTACATTAAATGGATACAATAACCGTAGTCCCAATGACTTCGAGATGGTGCGTTATACACAACTCGATTCAGCAATGAAACCGACAACAATAAAGATTTACCCGGTTTCAGAAAATGATCTTGTACCCGTGTATTGTATAAATCACCTGGAGGACACCTATATTTACTGCGAGGAGAAGGTCAGAAATAATTTTATCCTGAAACAGTACCAGTGGCAAAAAGGTTTGACGGGTGGAAGGCCTATGTTGATGGATCCGGACATGAGGCTTAATATGACGTTTTCCCGGCAGATCAGTTCTGATGAGTGGCTGATTCCTTACCTGCGCAGAAAGAGATGCGGTATCGTGAAAATGCGGTTTTAACGGAAGTTGCGGTGGAATAATGTATATTCCCATACCTTATCAAATTGCGTGTTAATGAACAGATTCCTGGTGATGCTGCTTGTATTAACGGCGATGCAGCCTTTATCAGCACAGACTTTCAGGTATTGTGATACAGAAATAAAGAATGCTGATGTGTTTCGCACCAGGCTGATCCCGGCTTCCAACGGGCAGGTGCATTTATGGAGCAGCACCACACTAAATCTTTCCCTTCATCGCTTTGACAGCAATCTCCAGTTTGTTGACAAGACAGTTTTCAGCCGGCTGAAAGGGGTAACCAAATATGCCTGTTTCGGGAAGTTTTACTATGTTTTTCACCTTGCCATGCATGGCCTGGAAGTCGTAAAGGTAGAGGGCAACAAACTGGAAAAGATTACCCATAGTCCACTCCAGGATTCTGTCGATATGCCGAATGATGTGCGGGCCAGGTATATCCGGTACGAATTGTTGCACACAGACAATTACATCATGTTGTACCGGCAGGAGAATGATGAAGTGCACTTCAGATCAAATGTCAGGATCTTCAGTTTTGACACGGCGATGCGCTACATCAATAAAGTTGAACTGGATGTGCCTTTGCTCGGATATAATTTTCAACAGATGTTGCTGCACGGCTTTCGCGACAGGTATTATTCATTGCTGTGGACTACTCAGACGGAAGAGCAGAAACTTCATTTGCTGGAACTTGACCCGGTGAATGGCGACTTTCGGGAAATGCCGGTTAATACGTCATCACTGGCAACAGCCGGGGAAAAATTACTGACGGAGAAAGATCATTTTTATCTTTTTTTAAATTCACCGGTGGCAGAAGGTAACCCGGGCAAAGGGAACGAAGGTTACTATATCCGGTTTGACAGCTTACTGCAGGTGGAAGCCAGTGCTCATATTGATCGCACCGATGATCCATACTGGAAAAACGGGTATGCCTATTTTACCGGCAATTTTGCCCCGCTTTCCCGGCAACGGTTGTTACTGGTAGACCAGGGAGTGAATGACAGGTCCGGTGAATTTGATATGGTCCGGTTTATGGAACTGGATTCCAGCCTCAAACCCGTTACGGTTAAGGTGTATCCAATGGAACATGACAATCTCTTGCCGGTATTTTATGTTATCAATGGCGATGATACTTATCTCTATTGCGAAGAGAAGATCAGGAACAGTTATATAATTACGCAGTATCAGTGGAAAAACGGCCTGGAAAACCAGAAGTCAGTTTCCCTGGATCCGACCCTGCGTTTTTATATGAACTTTTCAGTTGAAGCCGGTCCGGGTGAATGGCTCCTTCCATACGAGCGCAAAGGTAGATTCGGGTTTGCCCGGATGCGCTTTTGATGCATTGAATGCACGCTATTTTAATTGATACGCAGTAACCCTGTTCGTGAAGAAGGTGGGCACATAGACTATTTCCTTCTCCTTGTCGAAACCGATATCTGCCGTGCTTTTTTTCTGATCCTTTGTATTCAGGAGCACTGTTTTGGTGCCATCAGGTTTGATGTAATAAATGACGCCGACCCAGGCGGAAACAATAAAGTCTTTGCTCTTTGTCTGTTCGATACCGTCGGTGCCTTCTTCCATGCCTTCTGCGATTTTGGTGGCACTTCCGCCGTTTGTGCCGGCTTTATACAAAGCTCCTTTGGCAACATAATAAAGGCCATCGGCTGTTGACAATACGCCGTTGATGCCCGGGATGTTTTCCAGCAATAGGGTTGGCTTGTCATCTTTCAACAGGTGAATGGTCCCTTTTTTGGAATCGGTCACGTAAACATCGCCATTTGCGGCAATGGAAATGTCATTGAGGAAGGCTGCTCCGGTGATGGGTATTCGTTTGATAATTTTGGCAGCTTTGGTATCCACCAGTACCACTTCATCCACATCTGCCACATAAAGGATGTTTCCTTTAATCCCCAGGCCTTTGGGCGCACTGAATCCTTTGATCCATTCCACCACGATTTCGCTGCCATCGGGTTTCATTTTACCAATCGATCCGACCAGGTCTTTCTGATCAGGTGCGCCGTCGATATTGGAGAAGTACAGCGTGTTGGCTGCTGCGTCATACAGCACGCTTTCCGGGATCTTTAACACTGAATCTGTTTCCCAGGTTTTGACGAGCTGCTTATCCTGTGCGGCAACGCTGAATGTGGAAAGCAGCAGGACGAAAAGGTAACTGGTGTAGCGTATCATATGCAGATGAATTGGTGGAATGGTTCTTGAAAAGCCCTTTGCAAAAAGTATGCGAAGGATCCTGATATTTTGTTTGCTGTTTTCCGGCCTTTATGGAAGGGCTCAGCAATTGCCTGCTCCCTATGCCTCCAAATCTGTTGTCAACAATGCGCTGGTAACAGGTTGGACAGAAGGAAAATCTCCACTGGCGCCGAAAGGTTTCAAGATAAGGAAATTTGCGGATGGCTTTCAGAGCCCCCGATGGATTTATGTGATGCCCAACAATGATATTCTCGTTGCAGAGGCTGCAACGCACGGTAAAAGTGCAGACCAGTTGACGCTGCTGCAGGATAAAGATGGTGACGGCGTTTATGACAAGCGCTCCATTTTCCTCGCACAGCTCAACAAGCCATTCGGCATGCTTGTACTGGGCGATTTCTTTTATGTAGCCAATACAGACGGCTTGCTGCGTTACCGCTATTCCGCCGGGCAGGACGTAATCTCCAGTACGCCGGAAAAAATACTAACACTGCCTGCAGGCGGCTATAATAATCACTGGACAAGAAATATCATCTCCTCTCCTGATGGCAGGAAAATCTATGTTTCAGTCGGGTCAGGAAGCAATAACGGGGAAAATGGAATGGACCAGGAAGTACGCAGGGCGAATATTCTGGAGATCAATCCTGACGGCAGCGGCGAACGCATTTATGCTGCGGGACTTCGGAACCCTGTGGGAATGGCTTTTCAGCCCGACAGTAAGGTATTGTGGACGGCAGTGAATGAGCGGGACGAACTGGGCGATGAGCTCGTTCCCGACTACATGACCGGTGTACAGGAGGGAGGGTTTTATGGATGGCCTTATGCCTATTTCGGTCCGAATGAGGATCCCCGCATGAAAGGCAAAGAGCCGGAGCTGGTTAAAAAAACACTGGTGCCTGATGTGCCGCTCGGTGCACATACGGCATCGCTCGGGTTGGCGTTCTATACTGCCCGCCAGTTTCCTGACCGCTACCGCAACGGTGCATTTATTGGCCAGCATGGCTCCTGGAACAGGTCACAATTGTCCGGATACAAGGTTGTGTTTGTTCCATTTGCCAATGGTAAACCTTCCGGACCGCCCGAAGATTTTCTGACCGGGTTTATTCTTGATGCAAAGAAAAGCAGGGTAGGTGGAAGACCGGTTGGTGTAACGATTTCTCCTTCAGGAAGCCTGCTGGTGGCAGATGATGCTTCCAATGTCATTTGGGAAGTATCGGCTGAATAGGCTTATGGTAATCGGGATACTGGTGAAAGATCTTTTCGAGCATACCGAATAATTCAGGATGTTTCTGTTCCAGCAGATCCGGTCTTTCGAAAAAATATTCTGAGGCCACGGCAAAAAATTCCGCTTTGTTGGTCAGGCCATAAGGGTTGATGTCTGACTGGTTATTCCGGATGGCTGCCATCTGTTGATGAATCAGATCCAGCCACGGAATAGTATACTGGCGGGACAACAGCGCTTCAGGCAAACCATCGGCAGCGCCATCAGCCTTATCCAGCAGGTGAACAAATTCATGAATAGCGGTATTCTCTTTGTCTGTTTTGTTGTTAAATCCTTCCCTTAATGCTGTTTTGCTCAACAGCATCTTTCCGTTCATGTATCCGCTGCCCACCATGCCCATCAGGTTCCGGTGCTGGCCTTCAGTCTGGAAAGATTCATTGAACTGGTCTTCATATACCAGCACATCCGTCAGATTGCGGTATTGCCAGCGTGGAAAGCCGAATATAGGAATCACGGCACTGGCGGCAACGAGCAACCTGTCGGTGTCAGTGATGGTAGTATTGACCGGCTCAATGCGAGTAACCCGAAGGAAATGGATGACAGCTGCAGTAAAAACCTTTTGCCGGTCTACCGCAAGGTTCCGGAAATACGATACTTCCTGGTTCAGGATACTGTCGATATTGCTGGGTATGGGCCGGGTGTCAGCAGCTTTTTTCTGCTGCCTGGTCCAGATCAGCATTCCGATCAGCAAAGCCACAAAGAAAATCAGCCCGAACATGTTATAAAGTTACTTAAAGCCTTTCATCCAGCACCAGGAGTGTTGGATCGATCCGGAAGGCTTTCGCAGGCTTCAGAACAGCTTTTTTATCGGAAGCCGTCACCACGATGCGTATGCGTTTAACCGTTATATCGGGGAAGCAGAGAATACGCTTGTGACCAATGGTGGTGCCGTTGACGGTTTTTGTTACGCCGTCGGCACCTTCCAGCTGCAGCTCGAAAGTGGCCACCTGCTGCCCCCTTGTAAGGTCTTCCTGTAAAACGACGCAGTTGACTGCTGTCGGTTTGGTTAGCTTGATACTGGTGGTAGCAGCATCATATTGCCCCAGCGGCCTGGAAAAGTTGTCTGTGAGCAACTGGCGGAATCCATTTAAAGCGATAGAGTCCTGCTCATGGATCAGGCCCCTGGTATCCGGCGGAACGTTCAGCAGGAAATTGGCTCCCCTGCCTACGGATTTCAGGTATAGCCGGAAGAGGTCGGCCGGCGACTTCACTTTAGTATCTTCTTCGGCATGATAGAACCATCCGGGCCGGATGCTCACATCACATTCTGCAGGGATCCAGTTGGCGCCGAAGCGGTTGCCGGCATTCAGGGTATCCTGGCTGGGTGCTCCTGCGCCGCGTGTATAGCCTGCAGTATCGAGGCGGTTCCAGTTGGTGGTACCGGCGATGCCATTCTCATTTCCCACCCAACGGATATCAGGACCGATATCGCTGAAGATCACCGTATGCGGGCTGATCTTGCGGATTGTCTTTTCAAACAGCCTGAAATCATACACCATTTTCTTTCCATTGGGCCCTTCGCCATTGGCGCCATCCCACCACAGTTCCCAGATGGGACCATACGCGGCAAAAATCTCCTTCATGGTGTTGATGTAGATGTCATTGTAGGCAGGTGTACCGTAGGCCGGGTGGTTGCGATCCCACGGGGAGATATATACGCCAAATTTCAATCCTCCGCGCCGGCAGGCATCTGACAACAATTTCAGCACATCGCCCTTCCCATCCCGCCAGGGACTCTGGGCCACCGTATGCTGGGAATATTTGCTGGGCCAGAGGCAAAAACCGTCATGGTGTTTTGCAGTGAGGATGATTCCCGTGGCTCCGGACTGTTTCGCTACCCGCACCCACTGGTCGCAATCCAGCGCTGTTGGCTGAAAGATCGCTTCCTTTTCGTCGCCGTGCCCCCATTCCTTTCCGGTAAAAGTATTCGGGCCAAAATGAATAAACCAATAAAACTCCTGGTCATGCCAGGCCAGCTGGTCTTTTGTGGGAACCGGGTTATGCCTTTGCTGGGCGTTGGTGATCACAGCTGAAAACAGGCAGAGCAAAACGAAAACGGAATATTTCATATGTTGTTGGTGGTTCGTGTTTGTTTAACAGCTTTTACCATTTCCCTTTTCCCGGGAGGTCCTTTCAGTTTTTCCACGGTAAAGCCCGCCGCTGTCATGGCGCGGCGTACATCTCCCTTACTGCAATAGGTAACCAGGATACCTTCTTCTTCAAGGCTGGCATAAAGTTTTGAAAAAATAGCGGTGGTCCACAGTTCCGGCTGGGCTGCCGGTGCGAAAGCATCGAAATAGATCAGGTTGAAAACCTGTTGCGGTGCAAAATTTTCAAGGGCCACCTGGTGTTTCACCAAAGTAAACCGGGGCGTGATGGCGACCGGTTTTTCCCAGGGGGACTGGTGCAGCTGAAGGAATAAAGTTTCCATGTCATTTCTTTCCAGCAACTGGCAATAATTCAGCGAACGGACCAGGTCGTCTTCGAGCGGGAATTTTTCGCAGGCTTCATAGCTGATCATTCTGTCAGGGGCGGCAATTGCTGTTAACAGTGCATTCAGTCCGGTGCCAAAACCCATTTCCAGGATGCTGATGGTACCTGTAGTTTGTTGTAGAACAGGATCCAGTCCGGCATGAATAAACACATGCATGGACTCCTGGATGGCGCCATGCCTGGAATGGTAACTCACCTGCAGGGAGGGAACAGCAACTGTTGGTGATCCGTCACCCGTCACCTGAAGGATTCTTTCCATAGGCCAAAGTTATCACTAACTTTCGGGTATGAGTTACTGGGAACATTTGTCAAAAGACAAAAAACTTGCTTCAATTTTAACCGGGGCACCGTTGAAGCTGAAGAAGAACAAAACCGTATACCTGGACCTCATCAGTTCAATTATGAGCCAGCAGTTGTCTACCAAGGTAGCAGCTGTTATCTGGAAGCGGTTTCAGGCCCTTTTTGATAGCGGATCGCCCACAGCGGAACAGGTGCTGGCCGCAGATCCGCTGGTGTTGCGTGGCATTGGCCTGTCCAATGCCAAAGTGAAGTATGTGCAGAACGTAGCCCGCTTTGCGATCGAACAGGGGATGGAATGGGACAAGCTGAAGAAGATGAGTGACCAGGAGGTGATTGAATACCTGACCCAGATCAAAGGGGTAGGCAGATGGACTTCAGAGATGATGCTGATGTTTACGCTCGGCCGTGAAGATGTATTTGCCGCAGATGATCTTGGCCTTCAGCAGTCGATGGCCAGGTTATATAAACTGGATGCAACGGATAAGAAGCTTTTCCGGGAAAAATTACTGAAGCTGTCCAGCCGCTGGAGTCCGTACCGCACTTATGCCTGCCTTCATCTATGGGCCTGGAAAGACAATTGATCCAGCAACTCCTGTAATCGTGGTTGTGAGAGCAGCCTTCTGTCCATCTGGTTGCGTACGCTGTCGCTGATATACCAGTTCATCGCATAAGGTCCTTTGCTCAGCGTGTCTGACCTGATTTCCGGGTCGTTGTACAGGTGGATGGGATGATATTGTACATTATAAAAACCTGCTGATGCGGCACGTTGGTTCAGGTCGCGCGCAAAGGTGATGAACCGCCGGTCATTAACGGTGGTCTGCATATCGAATGCACCGATCAGTGTCAGTAAAGGAGACAACAGATCGTTCACAAAAGGACCGATTGGTTTTTGGGGAACTGTTCCCTGGGGGCTGTTCGTGATCTGGATAATGCGGAGCGAAAGTTTCCTGCAGCGGGCGCGGAAGAGGGGGTCCCTGCTGGTCTGAATGCTTAGCATCATTGCACGGATCATTTCCTGTACGACGCCGGCCCCGCTATTGTCAAAATAGCCGCCATCTACAAAATAGTTGGCACGCAGCGTATCGCGCGAGACCGGGTTTTCGGGTGGTGGTGGCCGGTAGCTGTCGATCCTGCCGGCCGGACTAATGAAAGGAAATCTTGCCCCGAGAATGGCAGCGGTACTCAGCCGCATGGTCCTGTCATTCCGTAGCAGGCCGAGCACATCAATGCGGCGATTGTATAGTTCGGGTGTCAGCTTTATGGAAGACACAACTGCCGGACTTCCGTCTTTTACCCTGGTTGTATTGATCATCAGGATGGGCATGCCTGAGGTGATACCTGTTTGCGTAACACACTGATCGATCCAGGTGGAGTCGAAGCCGACATAGTAATAGCTTTTGTCGCGGGCCTTTTCAAATGCCTGTTCCAGCGCTTCGGCACGGTCTTCGTCAGGCATCAGCCAGTTCACTCCCGGAATGTAATTGAAGAAGTCAGGCCCGAGCATGCGCGCCAAAGTAAACGTGAGGAAGTCCTGGCGCAGGTAATTGCGGGCTGCGGCTTCAAATCCCCTGGTCGGCGCTTTGTTTTGCTGATGCAGGAGCATGGAATACCATGTGGCGAGTCCGACACCACCTCCGGAGGTACCGGAAAGTGCAAAGAGGTGATGGGAGAATCTTGTATTGTCTCCGGCATCGTTGGTTGCGGTACCTGAAATGGAGGCATCTTCCAGTTTTCCCAATACAGACGCCACCCAATAGGCCGACCTGGAGGCGCCACCATTGGCAAGCACGATATAGAGCGGGTATTGATCTGCCGAATCAATTTCGGGACGGGCAGCCACCCAACGATTAAAGTATTCTGTAATGTCCTGTCGCTGCCGAAACCGGTCGGGCGGCAATTGCCGGCTGGTCAGGTTATCCGTTCTTACCCGGTGATGGTCGGGCGTAGGGATGAATGCTGCGAAGGCAAAAATGAAGAAGTGGATACTGATGCCCCATTTGCAGGACAGCGCTGTCACGATATTGCCAAAGCCCAGGAGGACGGCGAATGCGAGTAATATAAATGGAAACGGGCCGATCAGCGTACTTGCCCTGAGCATGAAAATTCCTGCTGCATAAGCGATGAGACCCGTGAGGCAGATAATGTTGAAAGCGGCGAAATAGCCCTTTTCTTCCGGGGGCAGATGCAGGAATTGCATCAGCCGGTTTTCAAATCCTTTCCATCCCCGCCGATGGGTCACCTGGGTTGTTTTTTTTGACTGGTTGTGCAGGGCTTCCATGCGGTGGCGGCGCAGATTCAGGTAGAGCATAAAAGCCAGGAGCAGGAGCAGTACCAGGAGGATAAGGGCGGGCACTTTACTGAACCAGCCGAGGGCTGTATACAATAACAGCAATAAAGGCAATAGTGCCGCGAGCGTCCATAACAAGCGTCGCAGGAAGCGGCCTTCTTTCCCGTAGCTGCTTAATACGATCAGTTTTTTATCGGCCTGCCAAAGGAGCAAAGTACCAATGATCAGGAAAAGAAAGGGTTGCCGGTGCAGCCAGGTTGAGTCCGTTACCAGCGTGGTCAGTGTGAGCAGGATGACTACCAGGCAGCCGTAGCCGATCAGCCTGGGAAAGCGGTGCATGAAGCGGTTTTCCATGGCATCGGCGAATTCCCGCCTGCGAAATCCTTTGATGTACGAGATCATGCGGCTGGAGTACCAGCTGATATATACCCAGAAAATAATGGCGACGAGAAATATAGTCTTCGACAGCAGGAGGCTGCCGAAAGTGCCTGCAGTCTCCGTGAAGGAGATGAGCAGGTCTTTTCCCTGTGAGAGTTGCGTAAAACACAACAACGCCAGCACGATAAACAGGAGGGAAGGGAAAAAGATCCAGAAACAGCGCAGGAGATTAGCCAGAAACCGTATCAGCGGATATTTATACATATCATACTGTGGCCTGGTGAAGCACCTTCCACAGCAAATCCTTCAATTCCGGCAATCCCTGTTGTGTTACTGATGAAAAGAAAACATGTGGAATTTCGTGTGGCAGTTCATCGGCTATGGCTGCCCTTAGTTCCTCGTCAAGCATATCCGCTTTGCTGATGCCGATCACAAAATCCTTCTGCAGCATATCCTCATTGTATTCTTTCAGCTCATTCAGCAGGATATCAAACTCTTCGCGATGGTGTTTACTGTCCGCGGGGATCACAAACAACAAAATGGAGTTCCGTTCGATATGCCGCAGGAACCGGTGCCCCAGGCCCCTGCCTTCAGCAGCGCCTTCAATAATACCGGGGAGGTCGGCAACGCAGAAAGAGGTACTGTTCCGGTAAGAGACCATTCCCAGCTGGGGATTCAGCGTGGTAAATGCGTAATCGGCAATTTTAGGTTTGGCTGCTGTGATCACACTGAGCAGGGTTGATTTGCCGGCATTGGGAAATCCGACAAGACCAACGTCAGCCAGTACTTTAAGTTCAAGGATAACAAATCCTTCTTCGCCGGGTTCGCCCGGTTGGGCGTGTTCGGGAGCCTGGTTGGTGGGGGTGGCGAAACGGGCATTGCCTAATCCGCCTCGGCCACCCCGCATCAGGATGATTTCCTGTCCGTCTTCCAGGATCTCTGCCTGCTTTTCTCCAGTCGCTTCGTCAAAAGCGATGGTACCCAGGGGTACTTCGATATAGATATCTTTACCACTACGGCCACTGGAATTGTTCCCACTGCCACTCTCGCCATTCTCTGCCAGGATATTCTTGTGGTATCGTAAGTGAAGGAGTGTCCAGAGATTCTTGTTGCCCCTCATGATAATATGCGCACCGCGACCTCCGTCTCCACCGTCGGGACCAGCCATCGGGTTGAATTTGGTCCGCATGAAATGTTTACTGCCTGCCCCTCCGTGTCCGCTTTTGCAAAACACCTTGATCTGATCTACAAAGTTCGATTTCTCTGACAAATTATACAACTTAAGAATGCGAAGATAACCTATCCTTTTGCTGAATGCCAGCTTTCATAGGTTTTTTGCTGTGGCTGGCGGTCTTCGGGCAGTGATTCCAGCGGCGTACAGGCCTCCCAGTTGGCCCGCATTTCTGCAGGCAGCGCCTGGTATAAGGCAGTTCCTTGGGTTTTCCAGGCGATCATCTCATCACTGACCTCCCTGATGAACCTTGCGGGATTTCCTGCCCAAAGGTTTCGCGGCGGAATTTTTTCTCCTTCCTTCACAAAGGAAAGCGCACCAACGATGCTTTCCTCCCCCAGCTCAACATGATCCATCAGTACGGCATTCATGCCTACCAGGCAATTGCGGCCGATCCGGGCGCCATGAATGATGGCTCCGTGGCCAATATGAGCGCCTTCGGCCAGGTGAACGACAATGCCGGGGAACATATGGATCGTGCAGTTTTCCTGCACATTGCAACCGTCCTCCAGTATGATTCCGCCCCAGTCACCTCTTAATGCGGCCCCGGGACCGATATAGCAATCCTTTCCGATGATCACATTGCCGGTTACTGCTGCCTGGGGGTGAACAAATGCAGTGGGATGTACAACGGGGATGAAGTGGTGGAAGCGGTAGAACATGAAACTGTTTAGAAGTTTATGAGTTTAGTTGTTTAGGAGTGGTTTGCCTGTGCGGAAGCAGGTTCCTTTGAAATGCGCCACCAGTTCCTGGCGTTGGTTGGTGATGGTGATGAGGTACACCCCGGTGCTTCGGCCATTGTGAAGTTCACGTGCTTCCGCGAACAACTGATCGCCGGTAAGCACCTGCTTTGTGAAGCTGATACTGGTGTCGAGCGCTACAGACAGGTTATTCCTGTTGTTGCAGGCAAAAGCAAATGCACTGTCTGCGAGCGAGAAGGCTATTCCCCCGTGGGCTATGCCAAAGCCGTTCACCATTTCCTGTCTTACTTCCATGGTGATCCTGCTGTACCCTTCCCGTACTTCCAGTACTGTTATACCGAGCCATCTGCTGAATGCATCCAGCTCCATCATGTATTGCACCACCTGTTCAGGAGTAGTATCCATATGTTTGAGCTATTGAATTAGATTATCTGCCTTTGAACTTTGCCGGCCTTTTTTTCAGGAAAGCGTCCACACCTTCCCTGAAATCTTCTGTGACTGCTGCCCTTTGTTGCAGTTTGTCTTCATTGATGAGTTGCTCCTGCAGGGTGTGGGTAAAGGACCATTGAAGTGCCTTCTTGGTATACGCCAGTGCGAGTGTAGGCAGTTCTGCCAGTTCATCGGCAATCTTCCTCACGGTGTCCGGAAACTGTTCATCATCGATTGACTTATAGATCATGCCCATCCGATCAGCATCGGTGGCAGAAATCTTTTCCCCCAGCATCATAATTCCGGCTGCCTTTTGCTGCCCGACCAGCCTCGGCAGGTAGAAGGTGCCGCCACTGTCGGGAATGAGCCCGATCCGGGAAAATGCCTGGATGAAGGAAGCTGATTTTGCGGCGACAACGATATCACAGCCCAGCGCGATATTGGCTCCTGCACCGGCTGCGACGCCATTCACTGCCGCAAGGACAGGTTTCTTCAGGTCGCGAATAGCCAGTACAATCGGGTTAAAATGTTCGGAAAGAATCCGCGCCATTCCCGGTCCCGACGGATCGGTCACTTCGGCAAGGTCCTGCCCGGCGGAAAAACCTTTTCCCGCCCCGGTAATCACCACACAACGAATACTGTTGTCTGCACAGCGGTTCAGTGCCTCCTGCATGGCCAGCGCCATTTCACGGTTAAAAGCATTGAGTTTTTCAGGCCGGTTCAGTGTGATCCATCCTGTCTGGTTTTCAATGTGAAAAATGATTGACGACATGTTACTGGCTAATGGCATTTAAAATAATCAAAGGGTTCTCCGCAATCAAGGCAACGGTACAATGCCTTGCAGGCAGTTGATCCGAATTCACTGATGCGGCTGGTATTCCATGACCGGCAATGCGGGCATTCCACTGCCTCCTCCTGCTGAAAAAAATCGGGGGTACAGACCTGTTGCACCGGGTTCGGTGGTGCAATGCCATAGGCAAGAAGTTTTTCTTTTCCCGCTTCAGACATCCAGGCGGTAGTCCATGCCGGTGACAATACGGTTTTCACGGTCACTTCCCTGAAGCCGGCTTCCAGCATCGCCAGCCTGACCAGGAATGCGATCCGGTCCATGGCCGGGCAACCACTGTAGGTTGGTGTAATGGTTACCGTTACTGATTCGCCTGTCACTTCTACGGCACGAACAATGCCAAGATCGGTGATGGACAAAACAGGCACTTCCGGATCCATGATGGTTTCCAGGATTTTCCATATCGTCGCTTCGTTTACCATTCATTTCCCGGATAGGCGCGTTGAAGAAATTGCATTTCGGCGAGCAGGTAACCAAGGTGCTCAGTGTGTTGCCCTAGTTTACCCGTTTGCAACAGAAACTGGCCTTCAGGGATGTTCAATCCGGCTCTTTGGAGTACAGGAAGCACCTTATCGGACCATGGTTGCCTGATTGTTTCAGGTGCTACGGTTATTCCCTGCGCGGCCAGTTCAGTTTCATAGGGTGTATTGAGGAAGAGTTCTCCGGTATACCGCCAAAGGAGCTCCATGGCCCTTGTCATGCGCGCGTGGCTTTCGGTGGTGCCGTCACCCAGCCGGATGACCCATTCTCCGCTCCAGCGCAGGTGATAGGTAATTTCTTTCAGTGACTTTACGGCAATTGCTGCCAGGTCAGGATCGGATGATCCGGCCAGTTTATCAAAAAGGCAGTGCTGGTAGGCAGCCAGCAGGAATTGTTTCAGGATGGTCTGGCCCCAGTCGCCATCCGGCAATTCCACAAGCAACAGGTTCAGGTAGTCGCGGGCGTCCCGGAAATAGGCAAGGTCGTCTTCACCAATGGTGGAGGCGACGGGTGTACAAAATTCAGTGCCGGTGACGGAGGGCAATTGCGCTGTCGGGACGGTATTGCAGATCCGGGCAGCATACTGGTAAAAGAATCTGGCTTGACCGATCTGATCGAGTGCAATGTTGGAAAGTGCGATATCCTGTTCCAGGATCGGGCCATGACCGGTCCATTCACTGTTACGGTGACCGGCAATCAAAGCGGTATCGGCGAGGTGCAGGGAATAGGAAAGCAACGCAGCATTCATAGGTTACATATGTTTGAGCGCATCCGGAAGGTCGTAGAAGGTCGGATGCCGGTAAACTTTATCGGTAGCAGGATCATAGAGGCTTTCTGCTTCTTCGGGATTGGAAGCATGGATATGCCTGCTTTCCACCACCCAGATGCTGACTCCTTCCATCCGTCGTGTATACACGTCACGTGCATTTTCTATAGCCATTGCTGCATCAGCTGCATGCAGGCTGCCCACATGTTTGTGGTCCAGCCCCTGGCGGCTTCTGATAAAGATTTCCCAAAGCGGCCATTCCCTGGCGGAAGTTTCAGGCTGCGACATCTGCGGTATTTTTTTTCCGGATTGAATCATTTTGTTTTGCAGCGAAGGCAATCGCAGCATCACGAACCCATTGGCCTTCCTCATGCGCTTTTACACGGGCTTCCAGCCTTTCGCGGTTGCAGGGACCGTTGCCGTTGACAACATCCCAGAATTCCTGCCAGTTGATGGGTCCGAAATCATAATGCTCTGTGGTGGCGTTCCATTGGAGGTCCTTGTCCGGCAGGGTCATGCCCAGCAACTTTACCTGTTCCGCACACACATCCACAAATTTCTGGCGGAGTTCGTCATTGCTGAATCTTTTGATCTTCCACGCCATGCTCTGCGCACTATGCGGCGACTGGTCGTCGGAAGGTCCGAACATCATCACACTGGGCCACCACCACCGGTTGATGGCATCCTGGCACATATGCCGCTGCGGCGACGATCCCCTGCTCAGGGTGAGCAGAATCTCAAATCCCTGGCGCTGATGGAAGCTTTCTTCCTTGCAGATGCGCACCATGGCCCTGGCATAGGGCCCGTATGACGCCCTGCAAAGCGGCACCTGGTTCATAATTGCGGCGCCGTCTACCAGCCATCCGATAGCGCCGATATCTGCCCAGGTCAAAGTAGGATAATTAAAGATGGAAGAATATTTCGCCTTACCGCTGTGCAGCTGGGCAAGCATTTCATCCCGGCTGATATTGAGGGTCTCTGCCGCGCTGTAGAGGTACAATCCATGCCCTGCTTCGTCCTGCACTTTGGCGATCAGGGTCGCTTTACGCCGGAGGGTAGGAGCACGCGTGATCCAGTTTCCTTCAGGCAGCATACCAACGATCTCACTGTGCGCATGCTGAGAGATCTGGCGGATCAGCGTCTGACGATATTTGTCCGGCATCCAGTCCTTCGGTTCGATACGGATCTCCCGGGCAACCTTATCATCGAATATTTCCTGGGGATCTGTATTGGCGTTTCCTGCTGTCATATTTCAAATGTACAAATTTGCGCCTTAAGCTAACAGGTGTTAGTAATTCGCGGTAGTTCAAAGCGACAAAAACGAACAATTATTGTACGCATTCGGACACTGGCGTTAGGCAAAGATTTGGCGGTCTGCTCATAATCAGCGTTTTATGTATTGGCATATCGGTTGGGGTTATTTCCGCATGATAAAGAACTACCTGAAAATCGCCATCCGGCAGCTGAAAAAGCAGAAAATGTATGCCGCCATCAAGATCGGTGGATTTGCATTAAGCATTGCCGCCTGCCTGCTCATTGCGTTGTTCATCCAGCATGAACTCAGCTATGATAAATCCAATCCGGACGGCGATCGGGTATTTCGCATGATCGGGATATTTAATGATGATACCAAACTCAATAAGGGTACTTCTTTCCCGGCGCCAATGGCGCGAACGTTAAAGGCGGATATGCCGGAAGTGGAACTCGCCGGCAGGTTAATGCCCAGCAAACTGTTTGATGGTGCAGGCAGCAACCAGATCAGGGAGGTCGGTACAAAAGAAAATTTTTATGAGGAAGGCTTCTGCTTTGCAGACCCCGAGATCATAGAGTTGCTGCATATCCCCATCATTAAAGGCGATCCCAAAAAAGCGTTGAGGGAACCGTTCTCTCTGCTCATCTCCCGTAAAAAAGCAGAGAAATTTTTTCCGGGCCAGAACCCTGTGGGCAAAATGCTTGTGCTGAATAACCGTGACAACAGGCCGATCAGGATCTCCGGTGTGATGGAAGATTTTCCGGGTAACAGTCATTTGCAGTACGATTACTTTATCAGTATGGTGGGTACCAGTTTCTGGGACGGCGAACAGGATACCTGGATGGCCAGCAACTATGATATCTATGTGCGGTTGGCAAAGGGAACCGATCCGAAGGCCTTTGCGAAAAAAGCTACCGGTATTGTGCTGACGCAATACATGATCCCGGAATTGAAGAAAGCCGGAGAGCCGATGGCGGATAATTTTCTGAAAAAGGCCTGGCTGGAAACACAACGGCTGCAGGACATACACCTGACCCATGATGTGGAGGATGCTTTGTCTCATGGTGATAACCGGTTTGTGTGGTTGTTCGGATCGGTGGCTGTTTTTATCCTGATGCTTGCCTGTATCAATTTCATCAACCTGTCTACTGCAAGATCGGCCAACCGTGCCCGTGAAGTGGGGCTCCGGAAGGCAGTCGGATCGTTGCGAAGCAGCCTGATCACACAGTTCCTGACAGAGTCAGTATTGTACAGTGTGCTGTCTTTTGTGCTCGCCGTAGTAATTGCCTGGTTGCTGATCCCTTATTTTAACCAGTTGTCTCAAAAATCACTTACTATTCCCTGGCTATCGCCCTGGTTCCTGCCTGTATTGGTGGGCGGAGCGCTGCTGACGGGTATTGCTGCGGGATTATACCCGTCTCTTTATTTATCCTCTTTCCGTCCGGTAAACGTATTAAAGGGGGATGTGGCGCGTGGCAGCAAAAGCTCCATGCTGCGCAATGTGCTGGTGGTATTTCAGTTCACCTGTTCCATTATCCTGATCATCGGTACGATCGTGATCTTCAGTCAAACGAATTTTTTACTGAACCGAAAGGTCGGATTTGACAAGGACAGGGTCGTGATGATCCAGGGTACGAATACACTGGGAAACCAGGTGAAGAGTTTTGAAACAGAGCTGATGAAACAATCCACCGTACAGTCGGTGACCGTCAGCGATTTTCTGCCGGTCGGCAATACGAAAAGAAATATGAACACTTTCTGGGAGGAGACCCAGCGGCAGACAGCTATCGGTACTCCTGTTCAGGTGTGGACGGTTGATCATAACTATCTCAATACCCTGGGGATGAAATTGATATCCGGCAGGAATTTCCAACCGGATATGCCGACTGATTCGCAGGCGGTTGTGGTAAATGCCGCCCTGGTGAAAAAGATGGGACTGAAGGATCCGTTGGACAAAGTGATTGTCAACTGGACCAAATACAGGATCATCGGTGTGGTGGAGGATTTTAATTTTGAAAATATGCGGGCTGGTATTGATCCGTTGTGTTTTGTACTGGGATCCAGTCCGACCATGATTGCTGTAAAAGTGAAAACGGCAGATATGTCTGCTGCCCTTGACCAGATCAAGACGGTCTGGGGCAGTTTTATGCCGAACCAGCAGATCAGGTACAGTTTCCTTGATGAGAATTTTGAACAGATGTATGCTGATGTGAAGCGCATGCAAAGGATCTTCGGGAGCTTTTCACTGCTGGCAATCGTGATCGCCTGTCTTGGCCTCTTCGCCTTGTCGGCATTCATGGCTGAGCAGCGGAACAAGGAGATCAGTATCCGCAAGGTACTGGGTGCATCTGTTGCGCAGATCAACGGACTGTTGTCAAGGGACTTTTTGATCCTGGTGGGAATAGCTATCGTCGTTGCCTCACCGATCGCGTGGTTCGGGATGCAAAAATGGCTGCAGGATTATGTTTACCGGATTTCGCTGACCTGGTGGATGTTCGGACTTGCAGCACTGATCGTATTGCTGATTGCACTGGCAACGATAAGTTTTCAATCCATTAAAGCTGCGTTAAGTAATCCGATCAGGGGATTGCGGTCTGAATAGGAAGATCGTCTACCGGTGATCGAAATCAACCACTACGTCCTTGCTGCGGGGATGTGCCTGGCAGGTTAGAATAAAGCCTGCTTCGGTTTCCGCTTCATCAAGGGCGTAGTTCTGGTTCATGGATACTTCCCCGGAAATCAGCCTGGCGCGGCATGTAGCGCATACACCACCCTTGCAGGCGTAGGGGAGGTCTGCCCCGGCAGCCAGTGCAGCATCGAGAATGCTCGGGCCATACCAGGCAAGGGGAAACTGAAGTGTGGAACCATCCATTCTGACCTGAATGGTCGCGTCTTCACCGTTAGCCGGTGCAGGTTGTGCAAGCTGGCTTACAGGCATGGGCTGTTGTCCCGGTGTATGAAACAGTTCAAAATGGATCTTTTGCAGGGGGATCTGCTGATTCAGCAGGAAATCACGCACACCAAAAATCATGGCTTCAGGTCCACAGATGAAAAAATGATCAATGGTCTGATAGTCTACCCAGTGTTTGCCCAACACCGCACATTTTTCTGAGTCTATATGTCCCTGCTGCAATGGAATATCCATTTGTTCGCGGCTGAGAATATGGAAGATGCGGAACCGTTCCATAAATCTGTTCTTGAGTGCTTCCAGCTGTTCCCGAAAAATGATCGAGGTCCGGTCGCGGTTGCCATAGACCAGGGAAAAGTTACTGCGGGGTTCTGTTGCCAGAATTGTTTTAGCAAGTGAAATAATGGGGGTTATACCGCTGCCTGCTGCGAACGCCAGGTATGAGCGGGACTTCACCGCGTCAAGATCGGTATTGAATTTACCAGTGGGTGGGAGTGCGCTGATCATGTCGCCTACCCTGAGGTGTGCATTGGCAAATGAAGAGAATTTTCCGCCATCAACCGCCTTGACAGCGATTCTCAGTTCTTTTTCAAGTGGCGAGCTGCATACCGAATAGGAGCGCCTTAATTCTTCACCACCAACTGCATGCAACAGCGTAATGTTTTGTCCAGCCCGGTAGGTAAAAACTTCTTTCAGGTCTTCGGGTATTGCTAAGGCGATACTGACACACTGATCTGTTTCTTTGCGGATATCGGAGATCCGGAGCTTGTGGAAATGAATGGACATATCACGCTTTTAGGCCATCGATCATAATCAGTACCATATTTTCTTCCAGTTGGCGGGCGCTGATCTTTTCTTTACTGCGGTGCCAGCTTTCGATACCATTAACGGCATGAAGCATGATGAGCACAACGGTGGGTGCGTCTACCGGCTTGACCTCTGCATTCTCGATACCCTTTTCAATAATACCGGCAAGTCTTTTACGGTAGGTTCTGCGCTGGTTGTGGTAATTGGACAAATATGGGTCGGAAAGATGTTTCCAGTCGCGGTCGGCTACGATCACCATTTCATATTGTTCCAACATCATCCTGATGTGGAACCGGAGTATGGCTTCCACTTTCTGAATGCTGCCCAGGTCACTGTTTTCCACTTCTTCACAATGCTGATTGAAGGCATTGGCTACCTTGAAGCAGATTTCCTGCAACAACTCTTCCTTTGACTGAATATGGTTGTACAGGCTGGCAGCTTCTACTCCCACTGCCTCCGCCAGGTCACGCATGGATGCGGCTTTGAAGCCTTTTTCCCGGAAAAGCCGGGTCGCAGCTTCAACGATAACCTCCTTTTTGGTGGCATTGTGTTTATTCTTGATCTTGGCCATACCCCTCAAATATACAAACGAACGGCAGTTAGTTGGCCCGGCACTAAAAAAGCCTATTTTCGCGCCTTAAATCAGCTTATGTCATTGATTGTTGTGGGAACTATGGCTTTTGATGCGATAGAAACGCCTTTTGGAGAAAGTGGCCGGATCGTTGGTGGATCAGCAACTTATCTCGCCTGGAGTGCCTCCAACTTCGTGAAGCCGGTGAACCAGATCTCCGTAATCGGTGAAGATTTTCCTGAATCCGAATTGTCGGCACTGGCAGGACGGGGTGTACACCTGGAAGGCGTTCAACGGAAAATGGGACAGAAGTCCTTTTTCTGGGCCGGCCGGTATCACATGGACATGAATACCCGCGACACCCTGGATACCCAGTTGAATGTGCTCGCTGATTTTAACCCCGTTGTACCGGACAGCTACCAGGGCTCGGAATTCCTGATGCTGGGAAACCTGATGCCCAGCCTCCAGCTGAGCGTGATCCGGCAACTGAAGCAACGTCCCCGCCTGATCGTGATGGATACCATGAATTTCTGGATGGATATTGCCATGGATGATCTCCTGGTGACGCTCCGGGAAGTGGATGTGCTGATGGTCAATGACAGTGAAGCAAGGCAGCTCAGCGGGGAGTTTTCGCTGGTAAAAGCCGCCAAAGCGATCCGGAAAATGGGCCCCCGTTTCCTCGTGATTAAAAAAGGTGAGCACGGTGCGCTGCTTTTCCATGAAGACCAGGTGTTTTTTGCGCCGGCCCTTCCGCTTGAAGATGTATTTGATCCCACGGGTGCCGGTGATACTTTTGCCGGCGGGTTTATCGGCCATCTTGCTGCGACCCGCGACATATCTTTTGACAATATGAAGTCTGCCATTATCAAAGGATCGGCTTTGGCTTCGTTCTGTGTAGAGAAGTTTGGTACCAGCCGGATGAAAGAAATTTCTGCTGCGGATATCGACCAGCGCATCCAGCAATTTGTTGACCTTGTCAATTTTGAGATTACCCTGGCAGGTTGATTACCAGCTAATCCCTACTGCTTTTCTACTCCGGATAACCGTTTTGTCGGCATGAAAGGCTTCCAGTATTATTAAATAAGGACCAGGACGTAACGGCAATTGCCGGTCGTCTCTGCCATTCCAGTGATAAATGCCGGACATGCCGCAGAGATCATTCCTGGCCAGTGTTTTGACCATCCGGCCATTCCAGTCGTAAATCCGGATGGTGAAGATCATGTTGTTCCGGTCAAAAGTATAGCGCAATTGACAGTCGGGAGGCATAACGGTCACTTCAAAATGTTGCTTTCCTGCTGCAACAGCCGACTGGGCATTACCATAACCCGGTGTACCGAAGCCAGTGGCGGACACTCCCGATGCCCATGAATCCGCTTCTCGCGGATCACCATCAAAACGGATCTTTTCCAGGGCAATGCCGTCGGGATTGCTGATGAGCGGGTGATGCCATCCGGCGTTATAGGGTACTTCGTCAATGATTGAACTGTCGGCCCTTAACAGCACTGCATGACCTCCCCCGTTTGGCCAGGAGGGTAAGGAGGGTACCGGGCAGATATTTCCCGGGAACCGGATCCCATACACCCGGGAAAGCCAGCGGGCATCGGGGGAAATGACGATGTAATCGCCCGGGAAGAGGCAGCGGTGCGATGTACTGAATGTGCGCACGCCAGTTATTTCCCCGGGACTGTTACGGCCAGAAAGATAAAGTGCGCTCAGGTCTGCTGGCCTGTTGCCATTGTTAAACAGTTCAATATAATCAGTGCCACCCGCGGGCGGGTCAAATAGAATTTCATTGATGATGATTTGCTCCGGGCGGAATGCAGGCTTTCCCAATTTGGCTTGCTGGATACCGGAGGGATCTTGTGACAGGCAGGTCGAAAAGCCTGCCGTGGAAATGGTATACAGCTGGTTGCTGTCCGGCGCCCGTTGCAGGGTGATCCTGACCAGGTTGCTGAACGGGCCTTCCACAGATACGGTTTGCCAGAACAGTGCGGGCGCTGTCGAAATGCGTCCTGTGGTGACGATGCCATCATCAAAGGTCAGCACGATGCAGGAATCGCCTTCAAAAAAGGCGTACTGCAAGCCGCTGGCAGCAAGGGAGCTTATCACATCCCCGGTTGTAAATACGCCCGGCGAACCGCCTGCAGCGGCCTGGCTTGTCTGCCAGGGTGCATAAGGGCTACATGCCATTCTCCAGTCGGCAAGTTCAACACTTCTTCCACCTGAACCCGCACCATCATAACGGGATGGGTCATACGCAATCGCCTGAACATATTTCCCGTCAGGCGACTTTAACCAGATGGTATCCCCATCATTACGGATGGCGGGAAACGGGGAAAGACCGGCTGTTTTCCCATAAGGGGTAAACAGGGGGGCGGCTGACTGTTTACAACAGATCAGTACGCCGCCGGCAGGTAGTATGATGCTGTCTGGTAAAATAGCGGCGACCCTGCTGTTTCCGATCTTCCAGCCACCCAGCGTGACCGCGGTATCGCTAACATTTGTTAGCTCAATGAATTCTTCAGCAGGTAAACCGATCGCTGGTTCCGGATCGGGAAGCAATTCGGTGATAACCAGCTGAAATGCTTGTCCGTACAACGTTTGGGAGCACAGAAGCATCCCTCCGCACAATATCCTTTTCCACATGGCTGAAAAATACAAAGGCCACTTTGCAGTGTCAAGCTGAAATATTTTTTTGGGTGAAAAAACCCGGTGCTGTATTTTCGCGATCCATGACAATGATGAAACATACTACGAAGATTAAGAAACAGTTCCCACAACAGGAAGGTGTGTAATCGTTTGTATATGTTCAAAAAATAAACAGCCTTCCCAGATGGGAAGGTTTTTTTTTAATCAAAAGTGAACAACAAAACATGAAAGTTGCAGTCGTTGGTGCCACCGGACTTGTAGGCACTAAAATGTTGCAGGTACTCGAGGAAAGGAATTTTCCCGTGACCGAACTGGTTCCCGTAGCCTCTGAAAGATCAGTAGGGAAAGAAGTGATCTTTAAGGGAAAGCCATACAAGGTGGTGAGCATGACGGATGCAATTGCAGCAAAACCTGCAGTCGCTTTATTTTCTGCAGGTGGCAGCACATCGCTTGAATGGGCACCGCAGTTTGCTGCAGCAGGGATTACCGTTATCGATAATTCTTCCGCATGGAGAATGGATCCTGCCAAACCGCTGGTAGTTCCCGAAATCAATGCTGATATTCTGACCGCAGGTGACAAAGTGATTGCCAATCCCAATTGCTCCACGATCCAGATGGTGGTGGCTTTGAACCCGCTTCACAAAAAATATGGCATTAAGCGGATCGTTGTTTCTACCTATCAGAGTGTTACGGGTACAGGCGTGAAGGCAGTGACACAGTTGATGAATGAAAGAGAAGGGAAGGAAGGTGAAATGGCTTATAAGTACCCGATCGACATGAATGCGATCCCTCAGATTGATGTGTTCCTCGACAATGGTTATACCAAGGAGGAGATGAAGATGGTGAATGAGACCAGGAAGATCATGCGTGATGATACTATCCGGGTAACGAGCACAACCGTCCGCATTCCTGTAATGGGTGGTCACAGTGAGAGCGTAAACGTGGAATTCGAGCACGATTATGACCTGGACGAAGTAAAAAAATTGCTGGCTGCGTCACCGGGTGTGGTGGTGGTGGATGATCCTGCAAATGCTCAGTATCCGATGCCGAAAGATGCGCATGAGAAGGATGAAGTGTTTGTGGGCCGTCTTCGCCGGGATGAATCACAACCGAATACACTCAATTGCTGGATCGTGAGCGACAATCTCCGGAAAGGTGCCGCTACCAATGCGGTGCAGATAGCGGAATACCTGATGGAGAAGCATTTGCTGAATGGTGTGAAGTGATTGAAGAAGGTTTGGAGTTTGGGGGTTTGAGGTTTGAAGTTGGGTTTGGGGTTTGACGTTAACCGTCGTGCCAACTTCAAACCTCAGTTGATCCGCCTTCTGATTACAGTTGGCATTAGCCACAATGCTCCTAAGAATGAATTTTTGTGCGCTGAGTTAAATTGGCTGTCCGGTAAAATATGAACCATCATCATAGCAGGTTGAATGTGTCGTAAACTAAATCTGCTATAAGGGGCTTCGGCCCTTTTTTACACCATTGCCGGATTGGTGTGTTCGATTTGTAGTTTGAAGCTGACCCTGATGCCAACCTAAAACCCAACCTCAAACCTCAAACCCCCAAACCTCAAACTTTTCCTATTCCATATTCCTTCTCAGGAAATCAAGCAGGGGCTGCAGTGCTGCGAAGTTCGCTGCAATAGTTTTCGCAGCCTTTGGTGATTGCAGCAGTTCATCCGTTAAGGGTTGCATGGCGATATAGCTCCTGTACATCAGGTAGGGTGCAGCTTCGCTTTCTTTGTCGAAGCCCTGTGGCACCCTGGTAAGCCTGACATCGGCGGACTGGTCGAGTGTTCCAAAGGTGGATTTGAATGATTTTGCCTCTATCAGTTTCCGGAATTCTTCCGGGTGATAATCAATTTCCTGCCGCACTTTACGGAGATCAGCGGGCGCCGGCTGATACAGTCCGCCACCGGCAAAACTTTTGCCCGGCTCCAGGTGCAGGTAGTATCCCGGTGTCATGGCCTTGCGGCCATCAGCATTGATGCTGGCGCCGAAATTGGTCTTGTAAGGTGACTTGTCTTTGGCAAACCGGATATCCCGGTTGATCCTGAAAAGGCATTCCCTGGCAGTAAGACCGGCAATTGACGGGTCGGCCTTGCCGTGCAGGGCGATCACTTCGTTCACCAGTGCTTCCATATTCTTTTTGGCTGCTTCATATTTTTTTCGGTTGGTATCAAACCAGGTCTTGTCATTGTTCTTCTTTAACGCGCGCAAAAAACTGAGCGTTTCAGCTGTGATCATGTGAACGGTTTAAATCGTGAAAAGGATTACAAAGGTAGGGGGACAAAAAAAGAACCGTTGGGGTGCCACGGTTCTTTAATGTTTTTGGTTTTTGGCTATTTGACCTTTGCCCAGTTCTCTCCACTCTTGATGCGATACATCGTCATCTCACTCACGCCATACTTTTCCGCCAGTTGCCGGATAGTCAGGGTCCGCTTCTTACTGTTCAAAGTTTTCTTGATGTTTTTCACCTGCGTGGCATTCAACTTCAAACCCTTGGCGCGGTTGGCCTGCACCTTTTTGTACGCAACTTTTGCCGGACTCTCCTGCTGGTGCTGGATCATTTCTTCCAGTGTGGCCCATTTGAGGTTTTTGACAGAATTGTCTGTCTTGTTGTGATTCAGATGAATCACATAACGATGCTTGGGAGATGGCTTCTTCAAAAACAGCCTTGCGATTTCGCGGTGAATATACAAGGTACCATTGTTACCCGGACGATGCAGGTTCAGTGTTTTATAGCCGGTAGTGAGCGATCCGTTCAACAACTTTCCATCCTCATTGACTGATTCGCCATAGCTGGCTACACGCCCCATTGATGACAATGCATATTGCTTGCGAAGATGTTTCCATCCCGGAAACTGCAAAGGCTTCCATGTTTCGCCTGTTAATGATTTGATCATCGTACCCTTTTTTCTAAAGTTACGAAAAGATATGCACTAAAACTATTATGCGACTAGGCATTCCCGATCAATTTCAAAAATTCTTCCTCCGAAATAATATGGATCAGGGGGATCTTTTTGGCCTTCTCCAATTTCGATCCGGCGTCGTCTCCAACCACCAGATAATTCAGCTTGCTGCTCACGCTGCCGAGTAGCTTCCCGCCCTTCGCTTCCACCATTTCTTCTGCATCCGAGCGCTTTAATCGGTTAAGCGTTCCCGTGAAGAGGAAGGTCAGACCAGACAGCGCGCCGTCGGTCAGCTGGCCCCGTTTTTCGCTACGGAGATTTAACCCTATGGCTTCCAGGCGATTCAGTAATTCCAGGTTGTCGGCATTGTGAAAGAACTGGTAAATACTGGTAGCTACTTTGATGCCGATATCTTCAAATTGTTGCAACTCTTCCACGCTGTATCCGGCCAGGTCAGTCAGGTGGTCCACCTGCTGGGCAAGCGTTTTTGCAGTCGTTTCCCCCACAAACCGGATCCCCAGGCCAAAGAGCAACCGGTGTAAGGGCTGTTTCTTGGAAGCTTCGATAGCGGCCTCGAGGTTGGTGATGGATTTCTGACCGAAACCCTCCAGCGCCCGGATCTTGTCAAAAGGCAGCTGGTAGATGGACGGAACATCGGTGAGAAAGCCCAGTTCGTAAAACTTCCGCACATTGGCTTCGCCGAAACTTTTGATATCCATCGCGTCTTTCGACACGAAGTGAATGATCCGCTCTACCACCTGCGCGGGGCAATCAATATTGATACAGCGCCACACTGCCTCGCCGGGTTCTTTAAAGAGCTTTGAGGAACATTGCGGACATATATCGGGAAAGGTGATCGGCTGTTCCTGACCGTTACGGGCTTCTGCGAGTGACTTAACAATATAGGGGATCACATCTCCGGCCCTTTCCACCAGCACGGAGTCGCCGATCATCAGGTCCTTCTCCCTGATCACATCTTCATTGAACAGGCTGATGGAGCCCACCGTTACCCCGCCGATCGGAACCGGGTCGATTTTCGCTACCGGCGTTATGGCACCGGTACGGCCCACCTGGAATTCAACTGCCCGCAGCTTACTCGTTGCCTGGCGCGCCTTGAATTTGAAAGCAATGGCCCACCTCGGGTGATGGGTTGTCATGCCCAGCTTGTCCTGAATTTCCAGGTCATTCACTTTGATCACCATGCCATCTATCTCGTAGGGCAGGTCATCGCGCCCGGCTTCGAATGCTGCACAGTAGGCAACGACGCCATCGATTCCCCTGATCAGGCGCTTTTCCTTCTCCGGGCTCCTGAAGCCGAGGTCCCACAGCATTTTCAATGTTCCGGCATGGGTGTCGAGTGCCTTATTCGGTTGTCCATTATCGGTATGATAACTCACATTATAGAGGAAGGCTTCCAGGTTGCGGCGTTTTACTTCAGCGGGATCCTTAATCCGCAAAGAGCCTGAGGCGGCATTGCGCGGATTGGCCAGGGGTGGCAGGTTCTGTTCGGCGAGTTTTGCGTTGAACGCCTTGAAATTCTTTTTGGTCATCAGTACTTCACCCCTGATTTCAATCTGCTGCACGCCGTAATCCGAGAACCGTGCTGACAGAGGCACGGAACGGATTTGCCGGATATTGGTGGTAATGTCATCCCCCTGCACGCCATCTCCCCGGGTAGCACCCCTCAACAGCAGGTCATCTTCATAGATCAGCGAAATACTCGCTCCGTCGAATTTCGGTTCCACACAATATTCCACTTCCTTTTCACCCGATCCTTCACGCACCCGTCGGTCCCAGTCGATCAGGTCTTCAGCATTATAGGAATTATCCAGCGACAACATCGGAACCAGGTGACTGACGGTAGGAAAGGAAGGGTTCAGTCCATTGGCGACCCTTTGGGTAGGGGAGTCGGGGCGGATAAGATCCGGATGGGCCTTTTCAATAGCTTCCAGCGATTTGAACAGCCGGTCATATTCCTCGTCAGCCAGCAGCGGCTCGTCCAGCACATAGTACCGGTATTCATGAAAGCGGAGCACGTCGCGGAGCAGCGTGACGTCGGCCACATCGGGGTGGCCGGTTTTCTTTAGCAGGGTACTGGTGGCGTTCTGCCATTCGCGGGTAGTTTCAGGTGTATACATGCCAGGAATTTCTGCTGTAAAGCTAATGGCCCCGCAGATTAACCCCTGTAAAATTTGGACTCACCATCCAAATTGTGTAATTTAAACACATTAACGATTGTGAGTGATTGCTACCGGTATTGAACAAACGATACTGAATTCCGGTAATTTTGTTCCGCAATAACCAGCCGCATTGCCATATGAAGCAGATTTCGCGTTTCAGTCATTTCGGAGAATTAAGTGATAAAGACTATTTCAGGATTGCGCTTTCAGTCGACTGCGTGATATTCGGATTTGAAGACGGTGAGTTGAAAGTGCTGGTCATCAATTGTAACATCAAGGAATACAGGGGAAAGTTGTCGTTGCTCGGTGACCTGGTAAGGCCGGACGAGGATCTGGATTCGGCTTCCTACCGCATCCTGCGGGAGCGAACCGGCCTCGGGGATGTTTACCTGGAACAGGTGCAGACATTCGGGGCGGTGGACCGGCATCCGGCGGGCAGGGTAATCACGACAACTTATTTTTCACTGGTCAATGTGCGGGATGTGCAGTTAACCCTTGCGGAGAACGACCTGCACTGGCATCCGGTGAATGATATTCACGATATGGCTTTTGACCACCTGACCATCCTGCACGCTTGTCATGAGCGATTGCGCGAAAAAGTGGATGATCATCCGGTTGTATTCAATCTTCTCCCGAAAAAATTCTCCCTCCGTGAACTTCAGTGTGTGTATGAGGCAATCCTCAATACCAGGCTGGACCGCCGGAATTTCAGAAAGAAATTTTTTATGATGGACTGGCTGGTAGATCTCGACGAGCTGGAGCAGGACGTACCCCACCGTCCGGGTAAGCTCTACCGTTTCAATGCTGCCAAATTCACCCGCAAGCCCAAAGCGCTCGCCCGCTAGGCTGAATCAGCCCGCCAGCGTAACATGCTGCTGGTGCCGGATGACAAAAGGGACAACTGCTTCGAGATCCAGGGAGGCCCGGCTAAGCGCGTCTTCAATATCGGTGCGGTCCACCTGGGCGGCGAAGGAGGGAGTTTTCAGTTTTTTCAGTACGGATTTGATTTCCAGCCCCTGGTACCGGTCCGGGCGGATCAGTGCAGCGGCATGAACAAATCCTGAAAGTTCATCGAACACGTAGATCATGAGTTCCATTTTGCTGTGCGGCTCGACACCGAAATACCGGGGGCCATGGCTGGCGATGGTGCGGATGATCGTCGGATCGATCCGCCTGGTTTCCAATTCTTCGATGATGATCCGGCAGTGTGCTTCGGGATATTTTTCCCAGTCCGCGTCATGCAGTACACCGGCCACCCACCATTTATGGGCTTCTTTTTCAGGTAGTTCTTCTTTTTCGAGGGCCCAGGCTTTCATCACTGCGCCTACCTGCAGCATGTGGAGCCGGAGGCGTTCATTGGGAACCCATTCTTCCAGTAAGGCCAGTGTTTCCTCGCGGGTCAATACATTGCCAACATCCTGGGGGCGGCCAAAATCCTGCCGGTTGAGATTCAAATTTGCCATCGATGAAAATTACTTGTAAATATTTTTATTGATAATCAACAGATTGCAAAGCCAGCTGTGAAAAATGCCTTCCAATTCCTTGGTTGGTATAGGTGGGCTTAGCTACCTTTGCGCTCCGATTTATTTTTTCATTTCCGACCACCGGGTTGGCGGCGGCGGACTAAATTAAACTAAATGAGCAAATTACATTTCACCACCAAACATGCGAACGAGGCTACCGTGCAACGTAATTGGTACGTTGTTGATGGTACCAATCAAACCGTAGGTCGCATGTGCGCCAGAATCGCGGCCATTTTGCGTGGGAAGAACAAAGCGTATTACACTCCCCACGTTGATTGTGGTGATTTCATCATCGTGATCAATGCCGAAAAGGTTCAGTTCACAGGGAACAAACTGGAGCAGAAGGTTTATGAGAATTTCAGCGGATACCCCGGTGGCCGTAAGGAAGAAGTAGCTAAAGACCTGCTGAAGCGTCGTCCGGAAGTGGTGATCGAGCGTGCAGTTAAAGGCATGTTGCCGAAGAACAGGCTGGGCCGCAAGATGTACAAGAAGCTTTTCGTGTACAATGATGCGACACATCCCCATGCAGCGCAACAACCCAAAGAACTGAAATTCTAAATTTTAAAGAACTAATTCCAAATAAATGGAAAAGCAAAAAAATGGATTAGGTCGTCGTAAGGAAGCGGTTACCCGCGTGTTCCTCAGCAAAGGTGATGGCAAGATCACCATTAACGACAAGGACTACAAAGTGTATTTCCCGCTTGTTTATCTGCAGAACCAGGTGGAAGCTCCCCTGAAGGCGATTGATGCTACCGATAAGTTCGACATTGTTATCAATGCTACCGGTGGTGGTGTAAAAGGACAGGCAGAAGCAGCCAAACTCGGCATCGCCCGTGCGTTGCTGGAAGTGAACGCTGAGTTCCGCCCCGTATTGAAGGCTGCAGGATTCCTGACCCGTGATCCCCGCGGAGTTGAAAGGAAAAAGCCCGGACGCAAAAAAGCCCGTCGCAGCTTCCAATTCAGCAAACGTTAACAATTTTAGTAAAGGGTTTGAGGTTTGGGGTTTGGGGTTTGAAGTTGATTCAAGCGCCATACAACAAGCTTCAGACCTCAAACCTCAACTTATAACAATAATAGATGGAAACAAATACTTCTCTACAGCAACAATTGCTTGAAGCAGGCGTACACTTCGGTCACCTGAAGAAGAAGTGGAACCCCAAGATGTTGCCCTATATCTTCGCTGAGAAGAAAGGCATTCACATCATTGATCTGAATAAAACCACTGAAAGTCTGCAGGAAGCTTCCGCTGCCCTGAAGCAGATTGCCCGCAGTGGTAAGAAGATCATGTTCGTGGGTACCAAGAAGCAGGCAAAAGAAATTGCCACCCAATGCGCACAGCGTGTAAACATGCCCTATGTTACTGAGCGCTGGCTGGGTGGTATGCTCACCAACTTCAACACCGTTCGCAAGAGCGTGAAGAAGATGCAGAGCATCGAGAAAATGCTGAACGATGGTACTTTCGAAAACATTACCAAGAAAGAGCGTCTGACGCTGAGCCGCGACAAGGAAAAAATGGAAAAAGTTCTGGGTGGTATCGCTCAGCTTGGCCGTATCCCTGCCGCACTGTTCATCGTTGACATCGGTCACGAGCATATCGCACTGTCTGAAGCAAAACGCCTCGGCATTACTACTTTCGGTATGGTGGATACCAACTGCGATCCCAACAAGGTTGACTTCCCCATTCCTGCCAACGACGACGCTACCAAGAGCATCGCCATCATCGTGGAATACATCACAGCTGCTATCGCTGAAGGTCTTGCTGAAAGACAAGCTGCGAAAGACGAAGATGTTGAAGAGTCCAACGATGACAACGAAAAGCGCGCTGCCCGTATGGAAGCTGAAGCACAGGCTGAAGGTGGCCGTGGTGGCCGTGGCGGTGGTGCACCCCGCAATGCTGGTCCCGGCGGACAGGCAAAGCGTCGGGTTCCGAGCAGCCCCAAGCGCACCGGCGCACGCTAATCGTCAGGTATCAGAAATTCAATAGTCAAAATACTTCGGGTGTTGCATAACGGATTCGTTGTGCAACACCCGGAGGTTTTCAAAACTCTACATATGTCAACAGCTACAATTACTGCTGCGGATATCAACAAACTTCGCCAGGCAACTGGTGCTGGTATGATGGACTGCCGCAAAGCACTGACCGAGAACAACGGTGATTTCGAAGCAGCTATCGACTGGTTGCGGAAGAAAGGTGCTAAAGTTGCCGCACTCCGCAGCGACCGTGAAGCAAAAGAAGGGGTGGTACTTGCAAAAACTACCGCCGACAACAAAACAGGCATTGCGCTCTGCGTAAGCTGTGAAACTGACTTCGTGAGCAAGAACGCCGACTTCGTTGCTTTCGCGCAAAGCATCATTGACGCCGCAGTTCAGAGCAACGTGAAAAGTGCTGAAGAACTCAATAACGTTACCATCAACGGTCAAAAGATCGCTGACCTGGTTAACGACAAGCTCGCTTCTATCGGTGAGAAGATCGGTATCTCCAAATTCGAGCGCGTTGACGCAGACTACGTGGCCTCTTACATCCATGGCGCGAACCGTATGGGCGTGCTGGTTGGGATGACCAAAGAAGCTCTGGAGGCGGGTAAAGACGTGGCCATGCAAATTGCTGCCATGAATCCCGTTGCGATCGATGCTGACGCCGTTCCTGCTGATGTTGTTGCCCGTGAAAAAGCGATTATTACTGACCAGGTAGCTGCCGATCCGAAAATGGCTGGCAAGCCTGCTGAAATGATCGAAAAGATCGCAGGTGGTAAACTGAATGCCTTCTTCAAGGAGAATACACTTCTTGCGCAGCCATTCGTAAAAGACGCCGGTATCAGTGTTGCTGATTACCTGAAGTCTGTTAGCAGCGATTTGAAAATCACTGAATTCAAGCGTGTAGCGCTGGGATAATTTTTGAATGGATAAATGAAGCAGAACCCTCCCTCGCGGAGGGTTTTGTTTTTATCTAGTGTTTCCCTGCTCATCCCCTGATTTCCGCCATTCATCGGAACATTCCCCGACTTTAACATTGCATTTCATTGAAGTACAGTGTCAATGCAGAAATTGCAGCCCTGAAAACCTAACCATGCTGAATAACCGCTTTATCCTGTTGGTCTGTTTGACCTGTGTTGTTATGCTGCCGGGCGTGCAAGGTTACGCGCAGCAACGATACATTCTCAGTGGCATTATCAAAGCCCGCCAATCCGGTGAAACCATCATCGGGGCTTCCATCCGGCTTCGCCCCCAGGAACCTGGTGGCAATGCGGCCGGTACCGCCTCCAATGAATACGGATTCTATTCCGTTACCCTTCCGGCCGGAACATATGTACTCGAAGCTTCTGCAATCGGCAAGAAGACCGATACTATGGTGATCGATCTCAACAAAAACATCCGCCTTCCGCTTTTCCTGAACAACGAATCAGCCAACCTCGAAGAGGTGGTGGTAAAGGCGAGCTCCAAAGGGCGCGCAGTCAGTGGTGCGCAAACAGGCGTGGAAAAACTCAGTGTGCGTGAAATCAAGAACATTCCGGTGCTATTCGGCGAGAAGGATGTTATGAAAACCGTTCAGCTGTTGCCCGGAATAAAATCAGCCGGGGAAGGAAATGCCGGTTTTTTTGTGCGGGGCGGAAGCACCGATCAGAACCAGATCCTGCTGGATGAGGCGAACGTTTACAACGCCTCTCACATGCTAGGCTTTTTCTCCACCTTCAATTCCGACGCCATCAAAGACCTGACCCTCTTCAAGGGGGGCATGCCCGCACAATATGGCGGACGCCTCTCCTCCGTGATCGATATCAAAATGAATGAGGGCAACAACCAGGAACAGGAAATAAGCGGCGGTATCGGCGTAATCTCCGCGAAGCTCAACGTCGAAGGCCCGATTCAGAAAGACCGCTCTTCTTACCTGATCACGGGCAGGCGAACTTATGCCGACCTTTTCATGAAACTCTCGCCAGACAGTAACGTTCGCCGGAGCAAAATGGGTTTCTACGACCTTAACGCCAAACTCAATTATGAGATCGGCGAAAAGGACCGGATCTACCTCAGCGGGTATTTCGGACAGGACAAGCTGACGTTTACCGATCAGTTCGGTCTGTTCTGGGGCAACGGCACTGGTACACTGCGATGGAACCATATTTTTAACAGCAGGCTCTTTGCCAATACTTCCGTCATTTTCAGCAATTACAACTATGAGGTCAGCGTCAAAAGTGGCGCAAATGATATCAGCCTCTTTTCACAGATCCGCGACTGGAATATCAAACAGGATTACCAGTTGAATGCCGGCAATAATCATAATGTCCGTTTCGGATGGACCAGTACTTACCACAATATCCGGCCGGGTGAGATCCATGCATCGGAATCATCCAGCATCAACAACCGTGTACACCAGCGGCGCTATTCGCTTGAGTCAGCGCTGTATGCATCTGACAACTGGAAAATCTCTGATAAATTCTCGCTCACCTATGGTGCCCGCCTTTCTGTATTCAATGTTCTCGGCGGCGGCGATTTCTATACCCTGGATGAAGACGGAAAGGTAAAAGACACCCTTACCTATGCTAAAGGAGATGTGGTGAAAACCTACTGGAACCTCGAGCCACGGCTGGCACTTGGCTATCAGTTCAGTTCACTTTCTTCAGTCAAAGCTTCTTACGTGCGGAACGTTCAGAATATGCACCTGCTGAGCAATAGTACCAGCAGCCAGCCAACCGACAAATGGCTGAGCAGCAACAATATCATCCAACCCGAGATCGCCGACCAATTTTCCGTTGGCTATTACAGAAACCTGCCCGGCAACCGGTACGAGATCACCGTGGAGGCTTATTATAAAGACATGCAGAACCTGATCGACTATCGCGACGGTGCTGACATCTACAGCAACCAGAGCGTCGAAACACAGCTGCTGTACGGAAAGGGCAGGGCTTACGGTCTGGAATGGATGTTCCGGAAGAAGACGGGCAAACTCACGGGCTGGGTAAGTTATACGCTATCCAAAACGGAAAGAAAAATTGATGGCATCAATAACAACGACTGGTATCGCGCCCGCCAGGACCGTACCCATGATATTGCTGTTGTTGCCATGTACCAGCTGAATAAAAAATGGGTGTTGTCCGCCAACTGGGTGTATTACACCGGAGACGCAGTGACTTTCCCGAACGGAAAATATACAGTCGGCGAACAAACCGTGTATTACTATACCAACCGGAATGGCTACCGCATGCCGGCTTACCATCGTCTTGATCTTGCAGCTACCGTACAACTGGCACCACGGAAGAAATGGCATCACGAGCTGGCATTCGGACTATACAATGCCTATGGCCGCGAGAACGCCTACATGATCAATTTCCAGGACAACAAAGATGATCCCAGTAAAACAGAAGCTGTACAGATCAGTCTTTTCCGCTGGGTGCCCTCCATTTCCTACAACTTCAAATTCTGACTACAATCATGAAACCATCTTTTATATTTTACCTGTCACTGCTTGCTTTCGCCACTTCCTGCGAAAAGGTGATCCATGTTGATACCGACACAGCAGCTACCAAACTGGTTATTGAGGGAACTATTTCCAACCAGGCAGACCGTGAACCCGAAGTCCGGATTTCCACCACCAAGGCGATTGACGACAACAACAATTTTATTGGTGTCAGTGGCGCTGCGGTAACCATTTCCGATGATAACGGCAACACCTGGCCGCTGGCTGAAGGCGATCAGGGCATTTATCAGACCGCTGCATTTACAGGAGCGCCCGGAAAAACCTATCACCTCTCGGTTACGGTCAATGGTCAGCAATTCACCGCATCATCCACCATGCCGGCAACGCTTGTGCCACTGGATTCCCTGGATGTGACGGAAATGAATTATGGCGACGGCATGCAAAAGACGGTTCGGCCATATTTTAACGATCCGGCAGGACAGGCCAATTACTACCGGCTGGTTCAGTATGCCAACCAGGAACAGGTAAAAAAGATCTTTATTCAGAATGATGAGCTCAGTGACGGGAAAACCATTTCCTGGGAAATGATGAATCCTGACGGCGACCTCAGGCAGGGTGATGATGTTCAGGTTGACCTGTTGTGCATCGACGAGCCTGCGTACAAATACTGGTACACGCTGCTGATGGGCGCCACGGGAGAAAACCAGGGGCCTACACCGTCCAACCCGGTGACCAATATCCAGGGAGGAGCGCTGGGTTATTTCAGCGCCTATTCGGTAAGCACGAAATCGATCATAATACCCTGATCTCAGGCTGTTTTCATCGACCGCCAGTCTGTATTCCTGATCTGCTGAAAGATGACCACCACGGCAACAATGCTCAGCACATTCAGAGAAAGGATGACTAGGTGAAAACGGTACAGCAGGAAATGGCCGCCGGCAACAATGCCGCAGATCAGCAACAGACCCATGGCACGCAGAAAGGCGCCACCCTTGTTTTCAATGGATGGCGGCATTGACGCAGGCAACTTCCTGTGCTGCAGGATCACGACCAGTCCGCTGATCACCAGCAGGTTGGTGAGGGCGAGGAGGAGATTCGGCAAGGCAGATGGTCCCAGTAAAATACCACCTGCGATCAGCAGTGCTGCTGCGATCGGCAGGTAGAATTTGAAGAGCATGCTTTTGTAGTTGCCCATTACCAGCTGGCCCGGCCGGTCTACGGGACTAACATAAAAGACCCAGGCGGCCTTATACTGATCCGTGTGGTTCATATACTGCAGTGCGTTGAACAGGATGAAGGAGCTGAAGTAGATGAGTCCGAGGAACACCGGCAACAATTTATGGGGGATGGTATTTCCGGTAAAGCTTTTGTAAAATGTCAGCGCAAACCAGACCATTACATATCCAAAAGTCGGGTAAACACGCATTTTGAATTCGCGGCTGCGGGCCGTCCATTTCCAGCTGAACAGGAAGGCTGCTTTTTCTATTGTTGAGCGACAAACGATGCCTGCAATCTTTTCTCCCAGGCCTGCAGGGTTGTAGTTTTGATTCGCTGCAGCTACCGGTGTATCGGTACTGCCGCCCTGCAATCCGGCGAGTTTGCGTACAAAGGCGGGCGCCAGGAACTCTACCACGAGCCAGATGCTTCCAAAACTTGACAGTAAAGAAAGCAATAGCCAAAGCCAGGTACGGCCGGGGGCCACTCCATTGCAGAAAAGCCAACCTCCGGAAAACCAGTAAGGAGGCAGGAGCCGCGCATACCAGTAATCGGTTATGCTGAACTGGCGGAAAGTTTCCATATCTGCCATGCGGGGTACCAGCTGATAACCACCATACAGCACGATAGCAAATATGATCTGGAACCAGGAGATGAATGCCTTGAACTTTTCTGCTGACGTGATTTTTAATACCAGCAGGTAGGCACCGTTGATGAGGAATATGGTGAAGCCGCAGGCGATGGCGATCATCAGTAAAAGGGTAACTGCTGCCAGGAATCCCTGCTGAAGGAACAGAAAGATCAGTGTCGGCAAAGCCATGGGCAGCACCAGCCGGCTCAGGTGAACTACAATGTGCAGGATCTTGGCCATCAGGACGGTTCTGTCATTTACAGGTTTGGGCAGGATGATCTGGTTGTCGCGCACATCTATGAGTACAGAAGTAAAATCTGTAATGAGCATTGATGCGAGCATAAAGAGAAAGGCGGTAAAGAAAAAGAACAGGTGCGTCAGGTTGTCGCGGCCAGCCTGGAAGAAGATCAGGTAAAGCAATCCCATCAGCAGCGCCATGAACATGGTACCGAGTGTCGCATTGCTGATGCCTCCTTTTTTGCCGGCTGACCGGGTCTGCTGAAAAGTATTGGGCCGCCGGTCGTCCATTGTCAGTTTATACTGAAGGATAAGTTCAAGTTGCGGCAGATCAATACCCCATCGCCGGTACAGGTTGCGGGGAAGCAATACCAGCCTGAAGAAGAACCTGCTGATAACGTTCATGGCTTTCGGGCGGTTGTCAGTGGCGTTGTTCATCGGGAGCAGTTACTGGGTTTCCGCCTACGGCTGCCACAAGGTTGCCGGCAGCTTCATGGAGATTGCTGCTGGCCGTGAGGGTAGCAAAAATATGTTCCAGGCTTCCTTTGCCCATGCTGGCCTGCAGGGCTTCAAAGCTGCCATCGGCAACAATAGTGCCTTCATTGAGCAAAATGATCCTGTCGCTCACTTTCTCCACAACATCCATCATATGACTGCAGTAGAAGATGGTTTTGCCATCTGCAGCCAGCCGGCTGATCAGTTCCTTCACGATAATGACACTGTTGGCATCCAGGCCGCTGAGCGGTTCGTCGAGAATGATTATATCGGGATTATGCAACAGGCCGGAGATCAGTAGCACTTTCTGCCGCATGCCCTTGCTGAAAGCATCCATACGCTGGTGCATGTTCTCACCCAGCCCGAAGGCAGTCAGCATTTTTCGAATACGTTCATGCGCCTGTGCAGAAGGGATCTGGTACAGTCCGGCCATCATATCGAGAAATTCCCAGGCAGTCAGCACTTCATACAGTTCCGCCAGCTCCGGTACATAGCCGATCGATTTTTTAACGGCAAGCGGTTGAGCCCGCAGATCGATCCCTTTCACGGTGACTGTTCCGTCAAAATCGGGAATGAGTCCGCACAGGATCTTTACCGTCGTACTCTTGCCAGCCCCGTTCGGTCCGATATACCCGATGATCTGTCCCGGAAATACCTCAAGATTAATATTGCGGAGAACCTCTTTGCTGCCAAAGGATTTGCTGAGGTTCTCTATCCGGATAATGGGTTCCATATGCTGGAAAGATAAAAATATCCTTTCTTTGCACCACATCGAAAAACGGAACAGCCTATGACACCGGTTTACAAACGGATTTTGCTGAAATTGTCTGGAGAAGCATTGATGGGAGAGGAAAGCAGCAACGGCTATGAACCGATGAACCATGCCATCATTGCCCAGTATGCAAGGGAGATCAAAGCGGTGACAGAAGCAGGGGTGGAAGTAGCGCTGGTGATCGGGGGAGGGAATATCTACCGGGGCATGAATGAGGCAGAAACAGGAATTGAACGGGCGCACGGCGACTATATGGGCATGCTGGCGACCGTCATCAATGGAATGGCTGTTCAGGCTGCGCTGGAAAGGGACGGGGTTTTTACCCGGTTGCAGAGTGCTATCAAAATGGAACAGATTGCAGAACCCTATATCCGCCGCAGGGCGATCCGGCACCTCGAAAAGCACCGGGTGGTTATATTTGGAGCCGGCACCGGCAATCCCTATTTCACGACCGATACTGCGGGTTCCCTGCGCGCGATCGAGATAAAAGCTGATGTCATTCTGAAAGGTACCCGGGTAGATGGCATCTATACTGCAGATCCGGAAAAAGACCCCGGCGCGACCAAATTTGAAACCATCACCTTCCGCGAGTGCATTAACAAGAATCTTAAAGTGATGGATATGACCGCCTTTACCCTTTGCATGGAAAACAATCTCCCCATCATCGTGTTTGATATGAACAAACCCGGTAATCTGATGCGGGTGGTTATGGGTGAACAGGTGGGTACACTGGTAAAAGGATAAGCGTAGTTTTACGCGAAACCCGCGTCTGGCTTGCAGGATTCCGCATTCCTTATTACATTAGCAGACCCATCTAGATCCCATGGAAGCCGGTATATAGGAAATGCTCCTAAAACTCCGACCATTATGATGACGCTAATGAATTTATTGGTAATCAGGATCTCCGTGGGGTTAGCCGAAATAATCATCTTCCAGGTGGGCGCCATAATTCTTGGTTTCGCCCTCAGCTTATTTCTCACTTCCCGCAAGAATACCCGTCTGCAAATGCAACAGACTGCAGAATCATCTGCTATTCCTGAGGCTGACGAATGGAAACTCAAATACTTCGACTATACGGAAGAAATGGAGAAAAAGCTCGCGAAAATGCAGCACGAGCTTAAGAATGCACGCGATAATGAACAGTTTCTTGCCATAGAAATTGATTCCGTACGGAAAGAAAGAGAAGAGCTGCTGGAGAGCCAGGCTGAACAACTCGCATCACCTACGAAGCAGACCGACAATTATCTTGAACAGTTGCAGGATGCCCAACAAAGCATGTTGCAGCATAACCAGCGCGTTCACCAGCTGATTTCGCAGATCGAATCGCTGAAGGCCATGGAGCAGAAACAACTGGAATTGATACAGGCCAACGACCTCCTGAATAAACAGATGGGTGACATGCGCATCCAGCTGGTCGAAAAGGAAAACGAGATCCGCGGACTCCGGCAACAGAACAGGCTTGGTGCAGAAATGCAGCAACGCCTCGAACGTGTGTATGGTGATTACAATGACCTCCTGGAAAAAATGCGCAAACTCGAAGCCCATGTTGCCGGTAGTCAGCGCGACACTTCCAGCTTTGCTGAATTGCAGGATACCTATTTCAAGGTGACAAAGGAATTCGACGAATTCAAGATGAAGTACCTCAACCTCCTGGAAGAAAGTCAGCGCGCCACCCGCACCATTGCGGAGCTGGAAGACAAACACCGGGAAGCCAATTTCCAGCGCTCGCAACTGCAGAAGAAAGTGACCTATCTCGAAGAACTCAACCGTGATCTTCAGCAGGTAGCTGAACATCACAATAAACTGCACAGCCAGATGCGTCGCCTGAGTGAAATCGAACAACTGCTTGCCAAGGCTACGCAGCTTTCCTCCGGTACAGATCGCGAAGAAAGCGGTGTCTAGATAAAAAATGGTCAAATCCGGCTAAGCATTGTAAGGCCTTCCGCAAACTGCCGCTGTAATTTCAGGGCATGTTATCCATTCGCCTTCGGGCTCTGCCCATTACATTGTGCTTCGTTACCGTGTTGGTACTGTCAGCCAATACGCTTTCAGCAGCAGTTCCTCCTCCTGTTCAGTTCCGTGTATCGCTTCAGGACACTTCAGACCAGCGGATCGGGGTATCAATGACCTGCAGGATCGAAGCAGGATATACCGATTTCAAAATCCCGGTATGGATGCCCGGGTACTACCAGCTGATGGATTACCCTGAAAATATTGAGCAATTCACGGCTTCTGTATACACCACCACCGATTCGCTCCGGTGGGAAAGAGCTGACCGTCAGACCTGGCGCGTGTATGCCAATGCGCCAGGTACAGTGCTGCTGCAATACAAGGTTAAGGCCACCCGTCAGTTTGTGGCCAGCGCGTTCCTGAATGGTAAACAGGCTTTCCTTGCACCTACCGCGCTCTACCTGTACCGGCAGGATCATCTGCAGGATCCGGTTGCTGTTCAAATTGATGTACCGAAAGGATGGCAGGCGGCAACCGGGCTGGACAGCCTTCCCGATGGCACGCTTACTGCAGGCGATTTTGATCAGCTTTATGATAGCCCGGTCCTGCTGGGACAACTCGAGTCGTTTCCTGCGTTTTTTGTAAGAGGCGTTCCGCATTATTTTCTTGCCATAGATCCGGGCAATTTCGATCGCGGTGCGCTGATGAGCGATCTGCAGGGAATTGTTGAGGCTGCTGTTGAAATGATGGGTGATATCCCATACAAGAAATACGTGTTTCTAGGGATCGGTCCCGGCATGGGGGGCATAGAACACATGAATTCTACGGCAGTTTCTTTTTCGGGAGACGGCTATGAAAAACCAGCTGTGCGGAACAGGATGCTGGGCTTTCTCGCACACGAATATTTTCATCATTTCAATGTAAAACGCATCCGGCCTGTTGAACTTGGGCCATTTGATTATGGGAAGGGGAGCAGGACCAGCCAGTTGTGGATCAGCGAAGGCATTACGGTTTATTATAATGAAATTTTGCTGCGCCGGGCGGGATTGATCTCCGCTGACGACCTGCTTGAATCATTTGCCGGAATGCTGCGCAACTACGAGAACGGCACCGGGAAGTTATTTCAATCCGTGGCCCAGGCGAGTTTCGACACCTGGTCGGACGGTCCATTCGGACGCACGGGCGATCTTATCAATAAAACAATTTCCTATTACGAAAAGGGGCCACTGCTTGCCTGGATGCTTGATCTGAAGATCCGCCACGCAACCAATAACAAAAAAAGCCTGGATGACCTGATGCGCCGGTTGTACCAGGAATATTATAAAGGAAAGCACCGTGGATTCACCGACACTGAATTCCGGCAGGCCGCGGAGCAGATCGCAGGTGTACCGCTGGATGAATTTTTCGGTTATGTGTATACGGTAGCACCACTGAATTACAACAGATACCTTGGTTATTCGGCACTCGCAGTGGATACGGCAGCTGTTGTGGTACCTGGTGCGTGGACGGGAATGAAAGCGCAATTCCGTCGCGATAGCGTTCGTGTAACACAGGTTGCATGGGAGTCGCCTGCATGGCAGGCTGGTATCCTGCCGGGCACTGTTATACTTCAGGTCAATGGCACAACTGCAACGGCAAATACAATGGATTCAATACGCACCAGCGGGCGTGCGGGAGATATTATCCGGCTGGAAACATTCCGCGAGGGGAAGGCCGGTCAGCGTGCCCTGATCGCCGGCAGTGAAATGAAGATCTCCTGGAAAGTCACAAAGCTGAAGCATCCCGGAGCGCTGCAACAAAAAATCTGGAACAGCTGGGTAGCGGAAGATTCGTTCCGCGCAGGAAGATAGGGGAAGGTGTACCTTTGTGCAAATCACGATCATGGACGCAACGATTTCAACCATCCGGAAAGACTACAGGCAGTTGTCCCTTGATAAAACAGATGCAGCAGCCGATCCCATCCGCCAGTTCAGCAAATGGTGGCAGGAAGCTATCGACAGTGGCATAGAGGAAGTGAATGCGATGACACTGGCTACAGCTTCATCTGATGGCGTGCCGAGCGCAAGAATTGTTCTTCTGAAAGGATTTGATGAGAAGGGTTTTGTATTCTTCACCAATTACAATAGTTACAAGGCAATCCAGCTGGTGGAGAATCCGCGTGCATGCCTGGTGTTTTTCTGGAAAGAGCTGGAAAGACAGGTTCGTATCACCGGCATCGTGGAAAAAGTGAGTACTTCCGAAAGTGATGACTATTTCAACAGTCGTCCTGAGAGCAGCAGGATCGGCGCGTGGGCTTCCCCACAAAGCGAAGTGATACCCGGCAGGGAAGTATTGTCGTCAAACGTGCTGAACCTGGAGAAGCGATTTGCCGGCGGGGCAATTCCACGTCCCGCGCATTGGGGTGGCTACCGGGTAAAACATGTGAGTGTAGAATTCTGGCAGGGCCGTCCCAGCCGCCTGCACGACAGGTTGCAATACAGCCTCAATGACGAAGGTGGGTGGACGCTGGAAAGACTGGCACCCTGACCAGGAGGCATAAAAAAGAGGAAAAGAAAACCTCCCCTTCCTCTATCAGCAGAAAACAACTGCAATTAAGCCTTCGCTTTCGCCTTCTTCGCAGCGGCGGGGCGGGCTGGACGGCTCTTACCGAAAGAACCTTTGAAGATCTTTCCTTTTTTGGTCTTTTTATCTCCTCTTCCCATTTTGTGTTTTTTAAGTGGTTTAGGCGGCAAAAATAAGAAAAAAAACGGCTGCTGTAGTAGTACAGCAGCCGCTCAATGCAGTTGGCGCAGTGTTATAATTTGGAAGAAAGCTCTTTACCAGCCTTGAAACGGGCAACTTTCTTAGCCTTAATTTTGATTACCGCTCCAGTTTGGGGGTTACGGCCATTACGGGCAGCTCTTTTGGAAACAGAGAAAGTTCCAAAACCAACCAGGGTAACTTTACCACCACCTTTCAACGTTTTGGTTACAGCCTCGATGAAAGAATCCAGTGCGTCGTTTGCCTGTGTCTTGGTAACGCCAGCATCATCGGCGATTTTGGCGATTAATTCAGCTTTGTTCATAGTGTGAAATTTTAGAATTTTAAGCAGAACAAATATAGACGCTTTTTGATTCCGACAAATTTTTTCGAAACATTTTTTAACGATTGTGTTTTTCCCTGTAACCCGCACCAACAGGGCATTTTAGCCGAAAATGAACGAACGTATTTTTACTTTGTAATGTTTAATTTCCGTTGAAACACTGGATGGTGGCGTGTTTCACGGCACACGCCCTGAAATGCCCGTCCCTGCTGCTTTTTGTTATCCACATTATTGAACCAGGCGCATGGCGGAACGGAAGGCAATATAACGGTTCCCCCAGGTGTCAAGCGTTATTTTACGCATACTGTCAGCAAATTCCGTTATATAACGGTTGTACAGTTCTTCCGTAGGTGCAGTGTATTGTACCGAGAAAGTGAGTCCGTCAGAATCATCCACCTCAAGTAACTGATACAGCCGGCTGCTGTTGAAGCATCCTGTAGCCAATACCTGTGGCATATGGTTCGACAGCATCCACTTTTGCCAGTCTTGTGCAATAGAATGCTCTACCTTGATGGTAATATTATAAAGTATCATCGGTCAGGATTTAAGTTCAAGGAATACGGGACAGTGATCGCTGTGTTTTACATCCGGATAGATCTCTGCACTGACCAGTTTTTTCTCCAGGGGCTTCGTCACATTGATGTAATCGATCCGCCAGCCTTTGTTGTTCAGCCGCACGGAGGGGAATCGCTGGCTCCACCAGCTGTAACGATGCGGTTCAGCATGGAATTTGCGGAAAGTATCCACCCATCCGCTGTCGAGAAATTTGTCCATCCAGGCCCGTTCTTCGGGGAGAAAGCCGGATGAATTTTTATTTCCTTTCGGATCATGGATATCTATTTCGCGGTGGGCAATATTCCAGTCGCCGCACACGATCAGGTTGGGGCGGCTCTTTCTTAACTGTTCCGTGTAACCGAAAAATTCTTCCAGCCACTGATATTTATAGGTCTGCCGTTCATCTCCTGAAGTTCCGGAGGGGAAATAGGCATTGATCAGGGTGATGTCGCCATAATCTGCGCGGATCACACGGCCTTCGGAGTCGCTTTGCATAAAACCGTTTCCCATTTCCACTTTGTCGGGCATCGTACGGCTGAACAGGGCAACACCGCTGTAGCCTTTCTTTTCAGCGGAATTCCAGAAATTATGATAACCCAGCTCCTGGATCGCTGCATGATTGACGTTGTCTTTATGCGCTTTTGTTTCCTGGATGCAGATCACATCGGCCGGATCAGTCCTGAGCCAGTCCACTAAACCTTTTGTCATTGCGGCGCGTATGCCATTGACGTTATAAGATATAATTCTCATGAAAGCGGTATTTCTTTAATTTGGTTTTCCTGTTATCAAATTTATTGAAATGCCTTCATCTCCTCCTATAATCCCTTCCAAGCAGCACGTTTACCTGGATGGCCCCAAAGCAAGAACCTATGAACTTGCTTTTGCTTTTCGTGTTTTCAGGCAATTCATAAAAGGATTCCGCGGCCTGCATTTCGTTGGTCCCTGCATAACGGTGTTCGGATCAGCAAGGTTTAAGGAAGATCATCATTATTATGAATTGGCGCGTGAATGTGGAAAAAGGATTGCCGGTTTAGGCTTTACCACGATGACCGGAGGTGGTCCGGGTGTTATGGAGGCAGCCAACAGGGGTGCTTTTGAAAGCGGTGGCTACTCGGTGGGTTGCAATATCCAGCTGCCTTTTGAACAGCAGGCCAATCCCTATATGCATAAATGGCTCACTTTTGAGCATTTTTTTGTGCGCAAGGTATTGCTGGTGAAATATTCCTACGCTTTTATCATTATGCCTGGCGGCGTCGGAACGATGGATGAATTCTATGAGACGCTTACGCTGGTGCAAACGGGAATTATCACGCAGTTCCCAATCGTTCTCATCGGAAAGGCTTATTACCAGCCCCTTGTGGACTATATGCGGTTCATGGTGGAGCAGAAGACTATAGGAGAGCACGATCTTGACCTTGTGCTGCTTACAGACAGCATTGACGAGGCGATTGAACATATCCGGAAATACATTACCACCAATTATACTGTAAAGCCCCGGAAAAAACTCTGGTGGCTGCTCGAGAAAAAATAAAGCTTTCTTTAAATTGAGGTCCAATTGGATATGAGCGAAACTGAAACTATAGCAGATACCTGTACCTATTGCGGCAGCAGGATGGAACCCGATTCCACGGTGTGTTACCAGTGCGGCAGCCCAACTGTGCCCCGCGAGGAATGGGAGGGTGCCTATGATAAATACCGCACGCTGGTAGTCAGCTTTTTCAGCATTAACCTGATCGTCTGCCTGGTTTTCAACTTCTGGCCGGCGGCGAGTGCAACACTCACCGGTCTGATCATTGTAGATATGGTATTATTTGCTGTTGCCGCCTGGTATGCGTACCGTATGCGCGAACTGATTGCACCCCTGCTGGTCTGGAACAGATTTTCCTGGTGGCGGGTGGCAGCCCTTGTTGCAGTAGCCGTGATCAGCGCAGTGATTGTCAACTTCGGGGTAAAATGGATCAATCGCAGCGTTTTCAGCCGCGAACTATACTATTATGCCTCTTTCCGCGGTCTGCAATTTCCGAAAACGGCTATGTTCCTGTTGATTGCTTTCTTTCCTGCCTTGTCCGAAGAACTGGCCTACCGGGGAGTATTGCAGGCCGGATTGCTCAAGATCATGCATAACCGGCAGGCTGTAGTGGTAACAGCGCTGTTGTTTGCCATCATTCACATGAGTATTATCTCCTTTTTCTGGCTCTTGCCCTTTGCCCTGTTTCTGGGTTATATCCGCCAGCGCACCAATACCATCTGGTACGGCGTACTGATACATTTCTTCTTTAATGCAACCACCTGCTACCTTGAATTGCACGAACTGAATTTCATGTAGGGCCGCTTAATGCGAAACAAATTTCAGCCCGATGATAGATGCGATCAGCGTGGTCAGAAAAAACAACCGCCAGAATTCCACCGGTTCTTTAAACAGAAAAATCCCTGCCAGTACTGTACCTACGGCACCCACGCCGGTCCATACCGCGTAGGCAGTTCCAATGGGAAGGGTTTGCGTTGCCTTATACAGCAGGTACATGCTGATGGTGAGACAGACAAAAAAGCCGGCCATCCAGGCTGTTGCTGCGCTGCCGGAAGTTTCCCGCGCCTTGCCCAGGCAGGTCGCAAATCCCACTTCAAACAACCCGGCAATAAACAGAATGATCCAGTTCATGGCGTTTTGACTTTATATCCTGGAGTAGTTATGCTTCTTCTTCCAGGATCGGCCGAAGCCACTTCCTGATGTCTTCTATGGTCATTTTCTTGCGCGCGGCATAGTCTTCCACCTGATCCGGCTTGATCTTGCCTACGCCAAAATACTGGCTCTGCGGATGCGCGAAATACCAGCCGCATACCGAAGCGGCAGGATACATGGCCAGGGATTCCGTCAGGTGAATACCCGTTTTCTCTTCGCCTCCCAGCAGGGCAAACAGCTTGTATTTTTCTGTGTGGTCCGGACACGCAGGATATCCCGGCGCCGGGCGAATACCCATATACTCTTCTTTGATCAGCGCTTCATTACTCAATTGCTCGCTATCCGCGTAACCCCAGTAGGTTTTCCTGGTCTGTTCATGCAGGTATTCGGCAAATGCTTCTACCAGGCGGTCTGCAAGTGCCTGGAGCATGATCTTGTTGTAATCGTCCTGGTCATCCTGGAATCGTTGCAATGGTGCTTCAATGCCCTGAATGGTAACACTGAAGGCACCGAGGTGATCCTCCACGCCACTGGTTGCCGGTGCAATGAAATCTGCGAGCGAAAAATTCGGTTGCCCTGCGGCTTTTTTGATCTGCTGCCTTAAGGTTTCCAGTGTCACTTTTCCTTCGGCAGTTTCCAGCTCAATCGTATCACGGCCATTGGTCTGCGCTTTCCAGAAGCCCACAACGCCCTTGCCTGTCAGCCATTTTTCCATCACTACTTTTTGCAGCAGGTCCTTTGCGTCGTTGAATAGTTTGGTGGCTTCTTTCCCGATTACGGCATCCTGAAGAAGGTCTGGAAATTTTCCTCCCAGTTCCCAGGCAATAAAGAAGGGACTCCAGTCAATGTAGGGGACCAGTACCGACAGGTCATTCAGCTCCACCTGTTGTGTGCCGAGGAATGAGGGCTTTACCGGATGATATTGTTTCCAGTCGATCGCTACCTTATTTTGCTGGGCCTGTTCAAACGGCAGGTATTGCTTGATGGTTCGTTTCCGGTTGAAATCATCGCGCAGTTTTTCATATTCACTGCTGGTATCATTGAGAAATTTCGGTTTCTGTTCAGCACTCAGCAATGAACCGGCAACGGTAACGCTGCGGGACGCATCCAGCACATGAACCACGCCATTACCATATTGGGGGGCGATCTTAACCGCAGTATGCATGCGGCTCGTGGTGGCGCCTCCGATCAGCAGTGGTTGTTCCATTCCCCGTCGTTTCATTTCATGTGCAACGTTCACCATTTCATCCAGGGAGGGCGTAATAAGGCCACTGAGGCCGATAATGTCAACCTTTTCTTTCTGGGCGGTATCCAGGATTTTGTCTGCAGGAACCATTACGCCAAGATCGATAATGTCGTATCCGTTACAACCCAGTACCACGCCCACGATATTCTTGCCGATATCATGTACGTCACCTTTCACGGTGGCCAGCAGGATTCGTGATGCGGAACCCTGCTGAGCATTTGGATTATTTTTCTTTTCTTCTTCAATATAGGGTGTCAGCCAGGCAACGCTTTTTTTCATTACCCGGGCACTCTTTACCACCTGGGGAAGAAACATCTTGCCAGCACCAAACAGGTCTCCCACCACATTCATGCCGTCCATCAACGGGCCCTCGATAACATCCAGCGGCCGCGGATATTTCTGCCGCGCTTCTTCTGTATCCTGGTCGATATAATCAGTAATGCCGTTGATCAGGGCATGGGTGAGCCGCGTTTCCACCGGCTCCCTGCGCCAGCTTTCATCCTTTACCTGTTCCTTGCCCTTTGCTTTCACTGTTTCAGCGAAAGCAATGAGCTTTTCAGTCGCCTCGTTGTTATCGTTATTGCGGTTGAAGATCACATCTTCGCAAAGCTGCCGCAGCGCGGGTTCAATCTCATCGTATACTACCAGTTGTCCGGCATTCACGATGCCCATGTCCATTCCTGCTTTGATCGCATAGAAAAGGAATACGCTGTGCATCGCTTCCCGCACATGGTCATTGCCCCGGAAGGAAAAGGAGAGATTGCTCACGCCGCCACTCACTTTTACCAGCGGCATTCTCGTTTTAATCACCCGCGTTGCTTCGATGAAATCGACAGCATAGTTATTGTGTTCTTCCAGACCTGTTGCTACCGCAAAGATGTTCGGATCAAAGATGATGTCCTGCGGCAGAAAGCCAACCTGGTTCACAAGGATGTCATATGCGCGGGAACAGATATCGATCCTGCGCTGGAAAGTATCTGCCTGTCCCTTTTCGTCGAAGGCCATCACCACCACGGCAGCGCCGAAAAGTTTGCAGATGCGCGCTTCCCTGATGAATTTTTCTTCTCCCTCTTTCATAGAGATGGAGTTCACGATGCATTTTCCCTGCACGCATTTCAATCCGGCCTCGATGATCTCGAATTTTGAGGAGTCGATCATGATGGGAATCCGCGCAATATCGGGCTCGCTCTGCAGGTAATTGAGGAAAGTAGTCATGGCTTTTACGCCATCGAGCAGCGCATCGTCCATGTTCACGTCAAGAATCTGTGCGCCGTTCTCCACTTGCTGGCGGGCCACAGAAAGTGCTTCTTCGTAATTGTTTTCGCGGATCAGCCGCGCGAATTTCTTCGAGCCGGTAACGTTGGTCCTTTCGCCGACATTCAGGAAGTTGGCTTCCGGGCGGACCACCAGTGATTCCAGCCCGGACAGGCGAAGGTATGGAGCGATCTTGGTCATCAGGCTAGTTCGGTTTCTGTTTCAGGTAATGGCCGGGGGGTAAAGGTACTTACATGTTCTGCGATATGGCGGATATGGTCAGGCGTGGTGCCGCAGCAACCACCGACGATATTCACCCATCCTTCTTTTGCCCAGTCTTCCAGGAAGTGGGCCGTTTGTTCCGGCTGTTCGTCATATTCCCCCATTGCATTCGGCAGGCCGGCATTGGGATAAGCAGAAGTGTAACATGCTGCAATCTGACTCAATTCCGCGATGTGGCTGCGCATCTCTGCAGCACCAAGGGCGCAGTTGAGTCCGATACTGAGCGGTGCTGCATGCATTACTGAAATGTAAAATGCCTCCAGCGTCTGGCCGCTGAGGGTACGGCCGGAAGCATCCGTAATGGTGCCGCTGATCATGATCGGCAGTTCAGGCCTGCTGGTTGTTGTAAAATATTGTTTGATGGCAAAAATGGCTGCCTTGGCGTTGAGTGTGTCGAAAATGGTTTCGATCAGCAGCAGGTCAACACCGCCCGTTACCAGTCCGTCAACCTGTTCTGTATAGGCTTCTACTGCCTCATCCCAGGTGAGCCCGCGGCTGCCCGGGTTGTTGACGTCAGGTGAAATGCTGAGGGTTTTGTTCAATGGTCCGATTGCGCCGGCGACAAAGCGGGGTTTTGCCGGGTTGGCAACTGTGAAGTCATCAGCGGCTTTGCGCGCAATTTGCGCTGCAGCGACATTTATTTCCCTGGCCAGAGGCTCCATATTGTAGTCTGCCAGGCTGATGCGCTGCGCATTAAACGTATTCGTTTCGATAATATCAGCACCGGCTTCGAGGTATTCGCGGTGGATGGCGTCGACAATGTCTGGCCGGGTCAGTGAAAGCAGGTCATTGTTGCCCTTCAGGTCTGAGGGCCAGGCGGCAAACCGTTCACCGCGATAATCTGCTTCCTGTAGTTTATAGCGCTGGATCATGGTACCCATGGCACCGTCGATGATGAGTATGCGCTTTTCGAGTTCCTTGCGGATATTTTTCATACCATTCCTTTTCAATAGTGATGAAACTGCACCAATAAATGTGGGAAACCGTAGTTGGCTGGTTATACATTTATTAGTTCAGTTTTAATATGCCGGCAGGTTGCCAGCGCAGGCCGAACAATAAACAAATCCACCTGCGAAGCTGCAAATATAAGGATTTCCGCTGCTACATCCGCAACTGCTCCACCGGCATCCGGTGCTGGAGGCTGCGCGCAAGCGTCATTTCATCAGCGTATTCGAGTTCGCCGCCGAAGGCGATACCCCTGGCAATGGTTGTGAACCGTATAGTGGTCGGTTGCAGTTTTTTCTGTATGTAATAGATCGTGGTATCTCCCTGGATAGTAGGGCTTAACGCGAAAATCAGTTCGGCTACCGGTTCTTCCACCGTTCTGCGCAAAAGCCTGTCGATTTGCAGCTGGTCGGGACCAACACCGTCAAGTGGCGAAATAACACCACCCAATACATGATAGGTACCGCTGAATTGCTGCGTGTTTTCAATGGCGATCACGTCGCGGATATTCTCCACTACGCAGATGAGGTCCTGCTTGCGATGCATGTCGGAGCAGATACTGCAAAGTTGCTGGTCGGCAATATTGAAACAACGCTGACACAAATGCGTTTCTTTTCGCATGCGTATAACGGCTTCCGTGAACTGTTCCACCTTTTCAGTATCCTGTTTGAGGAGGTGCAAGACCAGGCGAAGAGCGGTTTTTCTTCCGATGCCGGGTAATTTGGAGAATTCACTTACCGCCTGTTCCAGCAGGGCAGAAGGTAGTTGCATCCTTCAAAGTTAGGCCAACTATCGCTTTTTACCTGAATTTGACTTATTTTACCCCTGCTTTACACCTTAACCATGAAAAAAAATCATTGCCCCTACCTGTCGGGGCGGACCTTACACCTTCGTTTTTCACGTATCCTGCATATTCCTCCTGAATTTATTACGTTCCAATGCAATGAAATAGCAAACGATCGGCTTACTGATAGTTGCTGCGTTTAATTTTCCAATACAACTCCTGATTCAAACCTGATCAATGAAAAAATTCATCCTTCCTTCGTTGTGCCTTATGGCCAGTGTCCCGGTTTTTTCCCAGAAGAATTTTGTTCCCGGTTTTATCATCAACAATTCGGGGGAAAGAATCGAAGGTAAAGTCGACCGCCAGCTATGGGTACATACGCCGAAAACAGTCACTTTCGAATCGGCCGGAAATACCAGCATTTATGGCATTAAAGATATTGCCGCATTTGGTGCCGGTGAAGATGCTGCATATGTGAGGCAGGTGATCACCCGCACCACCCGTCCAACTGATATCCATCTGCTGCGGGGAAAACAATATATCGACACCGTTCTGACCGACACTGTTTTCTTACAGAAAATTTCAGATGGCGACTGGAAACTTTATCAGTTGAATGTGACCAAGGTGCAATTCTATCTGCAACGCAAAGATGGTTCCATTGATGAACTCAGGTATGTGGTGGATCTTAAGGAAGACGGACAGTATTATGAGGAGCGGAACTATTTCCGTGATCAGTTGAATGGCGCATTGGTAGAAGAGGGACTTGATCCCCGGCTTGGCCGTAAACTTCCAAAGATGGAGTATACGGAATCCGAGCTGGTGCGTTTTGTGGATGACGTTAACAGGTCAAAGGGGCTGACGGTAAAAAGTGTTGAACGCGCAAAAAAGAAGAAAAAATTTTTGTATCCCTACCTCGGAGCGGGACTTGCTGTAAACAGCTTTGACATCAAAGGAGGCAATGAGGGTGACGTGCCCCTGGGCGATCTTCAGTTCGCAAAAACGGTAAGTCCCGTCTTCCAGGGCGGCGTCGAGTTCAATGATCCCGTCGGTCTCGGAGGGTTCGTGTTCCGGCTTGAACTGGCATGGCAACAGTTTTCAGCAAAAGCTTCCGATTCAGCAGGCCCAATCTTTACCGTTCCGGCATATGAATATAGCTACAACCTGAAAATGAACATATTTCAACCTTCTTTACAGGCTTTTTACCAGGTGTTGAGATATCCAAATTGCAAAGTATACCTGGGTCCCGGAATAGCACTTAACCTGACCAGCTACAAGGAAAATTACATGACGACCTCCAGCGTTAATGGAAGCCGGAGAGAGGATGATTATTTCGGCTTTAAAAATACGTGGCTGTCATTCAGCGCTGTGGCCGGTGCTACAATCAAGGAGCACGCCGACGTACAGGTGAAATACCAGTTTGCAGACACTTTTTCAGAATACGTCAACACTGCTTTTGTTCCCAGGATGCTTCAATTCCAGTTTAATTACCGCTTCTGATCATAATTATTTATTATTGCGCCCTTATTCAAACCTAATCAATGAAAAAACTTATCCTGCCCTTACTGTGCCTCATGGCCGGTATCCCGGCTTTTTCCCAGAAGAATTTTGTTCCCGGATATATCATCAATCAACAGGGCGATACGCTCCGGGGCGACGTCAATGACCAGGGTTGGAGCCGCAGTCCCCGGAAGATTGAATTTCAGGCAGGCGGCAGTATTACCCAGTATGAAATTGCTGAACTGAAGGGCTTTGGCATGACCAATGGTGATGTGTATGTCCGGGAGATTGTAACCCGCTCTACCCGACCTGTGGAATACGATCAACTGCGCCAGTCGTATTCCGACACAACAGTGACGGATACCCTTTTGCTGCGCCAGGTAGTGAGGGGCCAGTGGAATCTTTATGCCGGTTACGTTGACAAACTTCTTTTGTATTATCAGGTCGGAAATGAGCCGCTTACAGAATTGAGCTACGTCGTGGCACTGGATGACAATGCCTCCGGCATCTATTACCGCAATTATTTCCGGGACCAGCTGAATGCCAGACTTGTTACTGCCGGTAAACAGAATGATCAGCTGGAGAGAAAGCTTAGTTCTCTCGACTACCGGGAAAGCTCGATGAAACGATTCTTCGAATTACTCAACGGAGAAAACGGGGGGAATGGCAACCAGCTGGTTCAGGATAAAATAAAGCTGACCCGTTTTTTTGGCGGGATTGGTATGGTGGCTAATTCCCTGGCACTTGAGGCTGATGATGTTGAAGCGATTCGTGAACTCGACAATATTAAAGGCTCGGTGAGTTACAGCGTACAGGCAGGTGTGGAGATTGGCAGCGCCCGGAAACTGCAGCGTTGGGTATTGCGGGCGGAAATCATGTACTATAACTTCAACGCTTCCGGTAGTGGTGAAACGGAGAAAGACCTGTTGGGACATACATCCCAGTATGATTACAGCCTTAAAATGGCCAATGTAAGACCGTCTCTTAGCCTGTTGTATCATATTGTTCGTCAACCTGCATTCCGTGCCTACCTGGGAGGAGGGTATTCTATGAACCTATCATCCTATAAGGAAAACAAGATGGTCAGATACCGGCAGGATAATGACTATACCAGCGTTAAAGATCCTTTCCTTGATTTTGAAAAAGCGTGGGGACAGCTCCTTCTTCGGGGCGGCGTCCAGGTGCTTGACCGATACATGATCGATCTGAACTATGGCGTGCTGGGAAGTTTCAGCAGCTATCCGGCAATCACCGTAAAACCACGGATACTCAATCTCCAGGTAAACTATCGCTTTTAATACTGTACATGAAAAGATTACTGCTTCCAGCGTTGCTGTTCGCAACGTGCCTGCCAGCGATTGCGCAGAAGAATTTTGTGCCGGGTTATGTTGTTAAGCTTGGCGGAGATACACTCAGAGGTGAAATAGACAACCAGGACTGGACAAAAAATCCCCGGAAGATTCTCTTCAGGAATTCCGGTCAGCCTGTGAATTACGGGGTATCGGACATTCGGACGATCAACATTCAGGGTGCTGATCATTACGAGCGGCATATTATTACCCGTTCGACCCGCCCGGTTAATTATGATGAATTCCGCATCGGCTTTGTCGATACGTTGGTGACAGACACTGTTTTTCTTCGCCAGCTGGTAGCCGGTAAATGGAATCTCTATGCGCTGGAGATGGAGAAAAAAATGTTCTTCTTTGGTGTGGAAGATGAGCAACCCGTTGAGCTGAAATACATTGTTACCCAGAACGACAGTACCCTGAATTTCTACGTGACCAATGAATTCCGGGAGCAGCTGAAGGCCAAACAAATGCAGTTTGGTGATGAAAACGGTCCGGATCCTTCCCGTTTGCAGTATTCAGAAACCAGCCTGACAAAATTCTTTATCAAAGCAAATGGCTCCCCGAACAAAACGGCCGCTGAACCTGAGAAAGAAAAGAAGAAGCTGATTACATTTTATGCCGGGGGAGGTGCTATGCTGAACACCCTGACCATGACATCCAGTGTTGATCCGAAATTGAAGAACATGAGTTTTGATGCGACGTTGCGTCCTTCTATCCAGGCAGGACTGGATTTTGCGACTGCACGGAGCAATCAGCGATTAGAAATGCGACTGGAAGCTTCCTATTTTCAGTTTGCTTCGAACGGAAAAGGTTCAACAGAAAAGTCATCCCTGGCAACTGCAAAAGACAATACCTATACTTTGCGGATGAACAACCTGCGGTTGACCCTTAGTGCTGTGTACCATATTATCGCCTATCCGAATCTGCGGGTATTTATAGGTGGTGGATACAGCATGAATTTTTCGGGTTATCCTGAAAACAAAATGGTATCGTATGAAAAGGATCTTGACAAGACTACTGTATTTGATCCGTATTATGACTTTGAAAGTACCTGGCAACAAGTGCTGGTGAGAGCGGGTGTGGTGATCAACAAACGGTATGAAGCGGGACTCAATTACAGCATCCTGGGAGATTTCTCCAATTACAGCAAGCTTGAAATGTCACCACGTACGCTCAATCTGCAGCTCAACTACCGTTTCCGGAAAGGGCAATAAAGTTATTTGAGCGTGATTTCGGCTTCATTATCCCAGTTGCCCTTTATAGTCAGCTTGCGGGGAATGGCCATAACGATTTCCGGTTGACGGCGGGTGGGACCAAAAAATATACCATAGTCCCATCTGCCGTTTCCATTATCATCGTACAATACATTCATTTCGAATTCAGCCGGCCGGAAACGTCGGATCATTAATTCCTTCCCGGTTATCGGGTAATGGTACATTACTTTACCGTTCTGTAACAACTGCAGAACCGGGTGCCTGGCTGTATCTACATTATTGAAGCGGAAACGGATGCTGCCATAATCAGATTCCTTCATGGTGCGGAAATTCACCGTATCCGTTTTGAGGGTGCTTTTGCCCAGGCTGTCCGCGGCCATGTCTTTTTCGCTGATGAGATGGAATTCCTGGTCGAGTGGCCAGGTATAGGCGAGTGTGAATATTTTATTGGTGGTATCGCGGGTGATGGTATAGGGTAGTGGTTTGAATGCTTTATCTGTCAGTATCAGTTTGGTGGAATCAAAAGACTTCAGCGGGTCGGGGAAAGTGAGTGTGAGGGGTTTCAGCACGTCCTGTGCCCCGGCTTCGAGGCTATTGATCATGCGCAGCCGTTTGTCTTCCACTTCGTCATCCTTCTTTTTTTTAGGTGTTGTAGTAGTGGACGGGGCTTTGGGTGCCTTTACCGGCGCTGGTTCAGCATAGGCATACAGGGTCATCGGCTGAGTGGCACCGTTGATGGCTACCGGCTGATCTGCAAATGCAAAAAGTGTTTCGGGGTTCATATACCGGAGGCTGCCGCCCTCGTCTTTCACGGCATAAACGGCATAGGTGCCTGGAGCAAGATTCTGAAAATGAAAGGCGCCTGTTGTATCCACCCTGGTATAATACCGGGGTTTTTCCTTGAATACGGCAGAATCAGTAAAGTCACGGTGCAGCATCACAATCAGGGTACTGTCTGTTTTTCCTGTTTCCGCCAGTTGCACCCTTCCCCGGAATTCGAGGGAATCAAAATAGTTACCGGTTGAAAATATATAGCGGTAGTTTTTAAGCGGGTTACCTTCGTTCACGTCGCGGATCGCTTTGCCGAAGTCGATCACATAGGTGGTATTGGCTTCAAGCGTATCTTTTATCCTGACAGTAACTGTTTTCAGCCGTGACTCGACGATTGGATTGACCTTTGGGGTAGGCGTCACCAGTACGTTCTGTAGTGCGTTTTCCAGGGTTACATATTCATCAAAGCTCATTTCAATTTTCTTTTCATTGAAATGGAGGGTGGAATCTGCGGGGTGAATAGCAACGATGCGTGGCGGCAGGGAGTCACGGGGTCCACCCAGCGGGGGTACGATATTCGCACAGCCTTCCAGCAGCACGGCAGCCAGGATTGAGCTGGAAAGCAGGAAGAGAATGATAAACCAACGGGAGCGCATGTAATTTTTCAAGTTGCAAACTTAGCAAAATGGCTGTACACCGCCTTCATTACCAGCAGTATTTGCCTGTTCCTATGGACCAGGCCTGGTCTTTTTTCATAAATCCCCTGAACCTGGCAAGGATTACTCCACCCGGGATGCGCTTCGAAGTGTTGACGGATCTGACTGATGATCCGATCTTTCCGGGTCAGCGGATCGATTACCGGTTAAGGCCACTCTTCGGGTGGCCGGTGCGGTGGACGACGGTCATATCAATTGTAGAAGCTGGATCCGATCCGGACGGCGATTCTGCTTACCGGCATTTTGTGGATGAACAGGAGAGGGGTCCTTACCGGTTGTGGCGGCATCAGCATCATTTTAAAGCTGTTGCCGGAGGCGTAGAAATGACAGATATCGTTGATTATCAGCTTCCATTTGGTGTTGTGGGTGATCTTGCCGGCGGATGGCTGGTTCGCGGGCAGCTGAAAACCATTTTTACGTTCCGGCGGGAGGCGGTGGAAAGGCTTCTGTTTCCAGATGCCCATCCAGGGGCCATTTCAGCCAGCGATTAAGTCCGGTGAAATTTCAGTTTTACTACAGTTGGGACTCTTTGCCAGGTCGGATTTTCGGCTGTTTCTGGATGCTTAGTCGGCGCATTCTCTGCCCATCTTCCGTTTAATAACGGAGGATGAGCCCAGAAAGAGCCCAGAAAACTCCCAAAACCAACCGAAAACCTGAGTTATAATTGAGCTAATAATGGCTATACAAAAGCCCCGTAAACTACTCCAGGGCTTCTACATTTATTTGAAATTCAATCCTTTGCGTCTTTGCACCATTGCGTGCTTGGCGTGAAACAAAAATTACTTTGCGAGCTTTTCTACCCGGGCATGCGTTGGATGTATTTTTCGATCTGTTTGATCTGGCTGACGATCTCGGGTGTTGCAGGCTTCAGCGCCTTTGCTTTGCGGAAGAAGTCTTTTGCTGCGCGGAATTCCCTTTTGGTCATCATGATAGAGCACATTTGGAGGTAGGCGGCTGATTCGTTTTCCTTGTCGGGCAGTCCTTTGCGGAGAGCAGAACGGATATAGTTTTCTGCGCTTTTGATGTCGCTTTTCTGCATGGCGATCATGCCCATTTGCAGGAGGCTGGCACCTTCGGCTTCTTTCATGGGCATGCCCAGTTCAAGGCCTTTCTTCATCATTTTTTCAGCGCCGTCGAAATCCTGCTTCATCATGGCGATGTTGCCTTTCAGCGTGAAATAGACGGAACGGATGGGTTTATACAGCAGGTTGGGGTATTTGATGGAAGACAGCACTTTCTCAGCACCGTCCATATCGCCGGATTCCATATGCTCCTGGATCAGGCGCATGGGGCCAAAGAAGAAATGTCCGAAGATCAGGATGACGCCGACCAGGTAGGGCAGGAAGGCAGGCCAGAAACCGCCGTAGATATTGGTGACGATGGCGAGCACCAGGAAAGCGATGCCGATCAGGAGGCGGTGGCGGATGACGATATTGTAAAACTTCATAGTCGATGAAATGGCGGCAAAGGTAGTGATTTCCACCCACCTGCCGGGTATTCGGGTATAGCCGGGAAAGCTCCTTTAGGGCTGAAAATCGTCATTGGCTTCGATCCAGTAGCCGTCGGGGTCACGGAACCAGATCTGGCGGATACCGTCCACCCTTTTGGTGACACTGCCGGTTTGTCCCGCCCAGTTTTCATAGGCGATCTTGCGGCTGGTGAGGGTGGTGATCAGGGCATCAAGGTTGCCGGTGCTGAAGCAGAGGTGGGTGTTTTTTTCGCCTTCCGTGGGTTGGTGGCGGCCTTCGATGAGGTGGAGATGGGCTTTATCACCGATGGAGAACCAGGTATGTTTTCCGTCGTGGAAGGGCTCGGGAATGGTATCGAGGCCGACAACTTCCTTATAAAAAGTGGTGCTTTTGGCGAGGTTGGTTACATAGAGCGCGACGTGGTTGATCCGGATATTTTTACCGGCTTTTTGTTGTGCCATGACGGGGGAATGGGTGAAAAAACAGCCGAGTGCGAGCGCAGCGGCAAGAACAAAACATTTCATATAGAAGCATTATGGGCTGTTAAGCTAGTACTTTGTTGCGTTCTGCGGGCAATTGTTCTTTTGACGGGCGCAGGGAAAGGTGAAATCCACTATTTTTGCAGCCCCGGAAAGGTGGCTTCACTTTCGAGACCGCTTTCCATGGCCCCGTAGTTCAATGGATAGAATAGAAGTTTCCTAAACTTTAGATACAGGTTCGATTCCTGTCGGGGCTACTTACATAATAATAAATGAGTGCTAAACGACTTGAAACCCTTGTAAAGGCATTGCTGGCAAACGATTTATCGTTTCTGAGTTAGTTTCTTTCGTTTTGATCCCGTTGGTTGAATTACAGTTTGTTTTACGGGTTTTGTCCACCTATTCCTAAATTGGAATAAGATTCTTTTCAGATCGCAGTCGTATTATTTGTAGAAATCAGATTAATAGTCAAGAGTTTATTCCATACAGTTACGCATTAGTTTAAATCGGCCGTCGACAAACTCCGAGCGGGCAAGCGGTTCCCTGATTTCCAATTATTATTAAATAGTGGTTGCAATGCCGCAGATTAATGTCCAGCTCTTCCCATTTCTGATTATAGCGTTACAGTGAATGGAACTGGAATTATTGTTTCATGGTTACGACGACAAGGTTCAAAGTTGCTTTGTGTTCCACAAATAGACAGGTAGAATAACAAATGTTCCTAAGAAACAGAAAATCAGTCCACCTAAAATTCCTTCGATTAGTGAAAAGAAAGAGATCTTGTTTGGGCCTTCAAAAATGAATGGTAGTAGTCCGCAAGACACCACGATAAAAATGAAGAGAAATGTAGGAAAGTGAGTGGCTACAGATTTAATCAACAGCAGGTTTTGGTTAGCTTTAGGTCTTATCCTAAAGGACTTGCTAACATCAGTTAATATTAGAATCGCGGAACGGATTGCAAATATGCTCACAATGACATAGGCGGCCTGGTTGCTTTGGTCGAGCGTAACATTTCCAAAATAGAAGCTCAAGTAAACTCCTATTAAAGAAGTTGGTATCATTCCTATAATTACGAATGGCTTTGTCAAGTCCTCAAAAAGAATTCCACAAACAAAGTAGATTGAAATCAATCCGAACAATATATAGAGGACTTGTTTTTGTGGTTCTTTATTTTTCCAGATTTCCATATTGTTTGTTGCAGTAAATCCTGTTGGCATCTCGCGATTGGCATCGGCAATACTTAATTTTAGGATGCTATTTCCGATATCACCAGAGCCCATGTATTCGAAGCTTACAATACGGATGTATTGTCGGTCTTCCTTGTAAATAGTGCTCGGGCCTAGTTGTAATTCCAATTGACTAAAATCTTTGAGTCTTATGAGCGAATTTGATTTTAGGGCTAAAGGATCGTTCAATAGATTGAAATTTGAAAACATGGAGGCATTGTTTTCTTTTAGCAGGACCGGATAAAATTGATTATTCAGGATTACATATTGATAAGTGTTTGTCTGTTTACTTATTTCATCTATTAATTGTACAACATTGTGCTTATTGGTCCCGAATAGAGCCATTTTGTTATTATCCATTTGTAATTTGTACTCCCAGGTTTGCCTTTGGCCGTAGTCGGCAAGTTCATTTGTATTGATATTTTGGATTCGTCTATATTTTCTTAATTTGTCACCTAGTTTTATCGCTTGTTTTTCCAATTCATTGAAGTCATACCCCTTAAGCAGTATTTGAAAGTTGGGAATAGCTCCACCGTCATCGTTACTAAATCCCTTACCTACTCCATAAATATTCCATTTGACTCCATTCCAGTTGAGGGAACGATTGATGAGTCGTGATTTTATCAAATGTGGAAAGTTGTTCCTGTCAAATCCTTCTTGGAAACTAATTTCAATATTTCCATTCTGAGCTGAAAGTATGCGTGTCGTAAACCTGTTAATTCCCTGTTCAGTAGATAAATACTCTTCTATTTGAGTTAGAATTCCATTCATTTGGTCAACTGTATTTCCAAATGGCAATTCTGCTCTTACATAAAGTCTAGTTTCATCTAAGTTTCTGTAATTGGCCTTTTCCCTAATCTCTCTCTCAAATAGTCCTAAAATACCGCCAAGCCATATATCGGCAGTTGGACGAATTTGTTTCTGGTAGAATTCACTACCGAGTGTATGGGTGAAAACGTTGTGGTACCATCTATCACCTTCCCATTTGGTAGGGATCATAAACAATGGAAGTCCGAATATTAGAATGAGTATAGTCAAAACTATCTTTCTTTTATTTGCTATTGTTTCAATTGCTCTATAATACAAGTTTAGGTATGACTTACTGATTAACGTTTTGTTTTTATGAATGCGATTGTTTGCAGCTGGATTACTGCTTAAATTATTGGAGAATAGTGAATATAGATTGGGAACTAATACTATGGAAACGATGAATGAAGATGACAATACCAGAGCAATTCCAAAGCAGAAATTACTTAAGTTGATATTTCTGGTGACTGTTAATTTTGATACCAGGTACAGCGGTATTGCGAGTGCAAGCAACGCGCCAGAGAAGGCCCAGTATCCCCATTTCTTCTTTTCCCTAAGGCAATATTTTGACATTTCAATTGTATGCTCCACTCCTAGGAGAATTGAAAATCCTAGAGCAATTATCGTAAATGAGTTAACTTCTATACGGGCTATGGAGGTGAGCAGTACAGAAAGTAGAACATTTGCTATTATGCTTGAAAATAGCACCAGCCTAGTTCTAAAATCTTTGTAAAAAGCTAGTATCAGGATTATTATGATCCCGCAGGACCAGAAAAGGAGTTTAATGTTTTTTTGTAGATCGTCGGACAAATGTGCAGTGTCATCATATGATATAGCTAAATTGAAACTATTTGATAGTTGAGGAGCTGATTTCCTGATAGTATTTTTGATTTCATTTGCCAATAGAAACCTATTGAAGCTGCTTTGTATATAGATCGATATATTAAGAGAATTCTTTCCGTTTATTCTGAAAAAGGATTTAGCGTTTTGTTCTTCAAGATTAATTTGTGCAATGTCGCTTAGATGAATTGTTGTGTTGGAGTTTGATGGAATCTGAATTTGACCGATTTCGCCTATAGTATGAACTGTCGAAGGGATTCGTACAAAGAATTCTTCACCGGCAGTGCTACTAACAGTACCGATGTAATTTGAGTTGAGGTACGCATCTAATGTAGTTTTGAGTAGCGCAGGTTGAATTTTCCAGGCTCGGCACTTTTCTATGTTATACTTAATACTAAGACTTTTATTTTCAGAACCTGAAACGGTGATTGATTTAATACCATCTACGCCCGCCAGCGTTTTTCTGAAAATTGATTCAGCCTGTTTTTTTAGTTCTGATGTTTGTAAGGGTGCTTGAATGTTGTAAACTAAAACAGGAAATTCTTTTTCATTGTTATCAGCACCTCCATTGATAATTGGGTATGTGGTTTCCGGAGGTAGATTCTTATAAATCCTCCTTAGCATCGAGGTTAATTCGAATTTCTTGAATTCCATATCGGTGCCTTTCGAGAATTTTATCGCGATTGTTCCATAGCCATTTCCCGATGAGGATTTTATCTTTTCAATACCGGATAGTTGAGAAAAGGCTGTCTCCAATATGGAGGTGGCCTGTTGCTCAATTTCGAATTCACTATAGTTGGGAATCCCAAAGGAGATCTGGAACTCGTTAATGTTACTTTCGGTTTTTGACTCGAAATCCAGTTTTGGTATAATTAGGATACTGGAAACCATTAAAGTGATAATGAGGGTGACTATCCGGAACGGTGTTATAGTGTCAATCTGGAAGTTGTAGCTATTCTGTCTCATTTCAGTTCTGGCCTTGTGTTATCATTGCGTTAAGTCGGGAAACGACGGATCAAAGTTGTTTTATTTCTCTGCCTCTCATCACGCAAACGTTTGCATTAATGATTGATTTACTCTCAAATTTTAATAGTTTGGTGTCATAAACCTTCCTATAATTCAATTCGGAAATAATGGCAAAGCATGTAATTGACCGCTTAGATCGATTGGACAATTTAATTCGGACTAAGTCCACGGGCACGCCACAAGATCTTGCTAATAAATTGAATATTTCACGAAGCACACTGTATGAATACATTGGACTTTTGAAGTCAATGGGTGCGCCAATTTCATTTTGTAGACGTCGAAATAGTTTTTACTACGAGGTCGAAGGAAAATTTCACTTCAATTTTAAAGCGAGTTGAATTTTCAGAATGGTTGTAAGGATTGTATCCTGGCGATTCATTTACTCTGTAAAGAATTTTGGTTGTCATTGTACAATGGGGTATTTGTTTCAAAATCAAATAGCGTTAATTTTCTCATCAAATAGTAGCTATCCCAAAATTGTCTGAGAGCATCTATGTAGCTCCTTTTAGCGTTGTCTTTTTCTATTTGTGCCAAACTCAGATCAGTGATTGATAGCTTTCCAACTTGATAGAGTTTGGTTGCGATTGCATATCGCCGTTGGGAAACAGAATCAGAAGTTTTAGACAGGGCGATGTTTCTTCTTAAAAGTTCTATACTTTTTGCTTGCGTAATTATCTCCTGAACCAGGATGTTTTCTTCTGATTCATTATTGAATATTGTGAACTTTTCTAATGCCGATGCAGTGTTAAATCTTGCTTTTCTACGCCCCCAGTCTACTACAGGAATGTTAAATCCGATATTTAGCCTTCGTTGATCTTTTGGATCATGATATGTTTGACCTATGTTTTCGCCTGTATTGTTATATCCAAGGCTTGCTGTCAATAGTACTTGTTGCTTGTCGGCTTTTGCTTCGGCCATATCTCGCTGGGCTTCCTGCTTTCTTCGTTCGAATGTAATAAAGGCGGATCGATTGGTTCTTGCATATTCTATTGCTGATTCAGCATTTACTGAAAAGAATGTGACATTGTCAGGAATTAGCAATTCGTAGGTGTTATTATTGTTCAAGCCAGAAAATGTTTTCAGGTTCAGATTTGAAGTTTCAAGATCATATTTAGCTTTTTCTAGGTTTTGTTGACTTAACAACACTTGCATCTCTAATTGAAGTATTTTGTCTTCAGTTGTGGTTCCTAATTTGATTCGTTTATTTTCTGTTTCATAATTCAATTCTGCAGCTTGCAGATTGGACGAGGCTATATTGATGTTAGTTTGCGCGTTTAATACTGAAAAAAAAAGGTTGACAGATGTTCTTGCGATTTCTTCCATCTGTTCAATGTATATCCTTTTCGATTCTTCAAATTTTAGTGGTTCAATCCGTTTTTTCCATCGAAGCTCATTAAATGCAAATAGGGGTTGTGTTAAGCGTATGTAGATGGGGGTGGCATTGAATTGTTTTTCTTTTGACTGAAAGTCATCAAACCTGGTTAGATCAGTGTTAACCGAAACCTCACCACCAGTGAGGGCGATTTTCTGACTTAGGCCTAAACCAAAGTTGGAGTTTGTTTGGCTTATTGCTTGAAATTTTATTGTACCGTCCGGTTGGCGAACAGCAAGGTATTCTTTATTATAGGCTGGTGCGTTTCCATAGAAAGTGATTTGCGGTTTGTATTCACTTTTATAGCTTTGGAATTGGTAGTAGCTTATCTGTTTTTGGGTTTCTGTTAGCTTAAATTTCATTGAACTCGATTGTGCAATTTTGATTACGTCATCGAGTGAAAGTTGTACATTTTGGGCACTGGCGGCAACAAAATGTAGAGTAGTGGATATGAGAACTAAATATTGTTTCATCATTTAATTTTATTCTTCCATTTTGTGAAATACCAATATGCCAAGGGGATAAACCAGGTGGTGAAGAAGGTGCCCACAGTCAACCCGCCGATGATCACTATAGCCAACGGTTTTTGCATATCATTACCAATGCCGCCAACAAATAGTACGGGAACTAAGGCTATACTTGTTGTAAGTGAAACCATTAGAAGCGGCTTTAGGCAAAGGTCTCCGGCTTCGTGGATCATCTTATATAGTAGATCCTTATCGTGCCTTAAGCCTTGCGCCAGATACTTGTTTTCTAGTTTGTTTAGTGTATCTATCTTTAGAATTGGGTCGTCAACGATAAGGCCCAGAATTACTACAAATCCAATAATTGCCATAATATCCAGTGTGCCACCCGCCAGCCAGAGTGTAATAGCGCCGCCTGTTATTCCTAAAGGGATTGTAAGCATCACTAGGAATGGTTGTATGAGATTCTCGTATTGAATAACAAGGATGGTATAGAGTAATATCAGTACTATGAAGAAGATATACCATAATCGTTGACTATGTTTTTTGCCATCTATATATCGTCCGACGAATTGAACATTGTAACCTGAATCAAGTGCATATTTTTTTATTTGTTTTTGCAACATTTCGGGATCGAAAGTTTCTTCACCGAAGTTGATGGATTTGTATTGACCCGACTTGTCTGATGTGTAATACTTTGGGGTACTCGAATAGGAAATCGTAATGAACTGGTTTAGTGGATAGTAAGCATTGTTATTTCCCTGAATCACTGTGGCGAGCTGATTCGATATTTGGTTTTGGTTAGTTTTTAAGAGGATTGATCTTATTTCTCCAAATCTTTTAATATTTGTTATGGTATAGTTGCCAAACAATTCATGAAGTTTAGTTTCTATTTGCTCCTTGGTTACCCCGTAAAGAGCCATTTTCTGATCATGTAGTATTAAGTCCACCATGATCTCCTTTTGGAATTCGTCACCTAGTTTGAAAGATTTATTTTTAATGGAATCAATCACATGCTGTAAATTTTTCCAAGCTCCTTCCCCTCCCTGGTTTAATATTGGTTTAAAGCGCGCTTCCAGAAATGGGGCACTGGTAGAAAATAGTTGAGTAAATGCGTTGGGTGCATCCAGGATTTGATAAAAGGCGTTCGGATAGTAATTTTCAATCCAGTTCCTTACGGTCTGATCCATTTTGGTTTTTTCTGATTCGGTATCGCAAGCATAGTAGAGTTCGGTATTCAGTACTGCAGATTTTTCTTGCTGGATGGTAAATTGTTGTATGCCGATTTCGGCTTCAGTTACATTACAACCTCCTTGGATTTCTCTCAAAAGTGATTTTGTTCTGATCAAATTTTCATTTGCGTCGATTGGCGAATTCCAGTCTATGTGGATCATGCTTTCCTTCCGTTCAATTTTTGGAAGTCCGTTAACTGGCATTTTTGCAAGAATGAATATTCCAATAGGCATTAGTGATATGGTAATTAGTAAGTATATTTTATTATGGCGAAGTATATGATCAATCATTTTGTGATATGCGACTGAAACATATTTGTAGAATACTGAATCGTCGTTTTGATTACTGGCGTTGTTATTTGATATTTGCTTGTATAATATCGGTACCAGAATGAAAGCGACCAATAATGAAACGCACAATGATATTGTTAATGCTATGCTTTGGTCGAATACAAGTGCTCCTCCTACTCCGCTTAGAAGAATTAATGGTAAATAGACGGCTACTGTAGTAAGTACCTGACTTATTACAGGAACGATTACTTCATTTGTTCCGTTTATTGCACTATCAATAGCAGTCATTCCATTTTTCCTTTTTCTACTTATACTATCAATTACGACTATTGAATTGTCAATTAGCATCCCGATTCCCAATGCTAGTCCGGACAATGAAATGATGTTAAAGGAGATGTCAAATAGATAGAAGAATATGAAAGTAATTATCAAAGATGTTGGTATGCTTATACTCATGAGAAATGGTGAAACCCAATTCCCTAAGAATAAGAATAGTAGCAGGATTGTGAGTATGCCTCCGTAGATCAAATCCTGATATAAGTTTGAAATTCCCGCTTCAAGTAGGAATGATTGATCCTGGCTAAGCGAAAAGTCAATATTTGGGTAGTCTTTTGTGAATTGCCGTACTTGTTCTTTAATTTTGGGAACTAATTCATTCATGCGGCTATCCGGCTGTTTTTGGATAGTTAGTACCAAGCCTTCTTTATTGTTAAATAAATGAAAGCCTGTAGGTTTCTCTGAAATCCAGCTTATTTTTGCGATCTGTTGTAATTGCAGTACAGTTCCATTTTTGGTAGTAATTGGTAGCCGTGCTATGTTGTCTGCTGATTCCAACGCATTGGTTACTTTAATGAAGTAGCGATACTGACCATCTCTAACACTCATGCCTCCTAGATCTTTGTTGGCATTTTGAATTGTTCTAGTTAAATCATCTTCGTCTAGATTAAGCGCGATTATCTTTTCCAGGTAAGGCGTGACTGTTATCACTCCATGTTGTTGTCCACTAATATCTACGACGGAAACACCTTCCACTTGTTCCAGTCTTTTTCTTAATATTTTTTCCGATAGTTCTGATACGCCAAGATATTCTGATTGGGATTTTGGGGTAACCTGGACTCTAATAATTGGTATATCAGAAGTGTTGGTCCTAATTATAATTGGACGTTGCATGTCCCTGGGGAAACTACTCGATAGTTGATCTAGTTTTTCGTTAGATTCAATATAGGCAAGGTTCATTTTTGTCCCATACTCAAATATTAGGGTAACAATGCCATAATGATTTGCCGAGCGACTTTCTATCTTTTCAATATGGCTAATGGTTCCTAGACTTTCTCTAATTGGCCTGATAATATTCTGTTCCAGGTTGAATGCAGCCGTATTTGGATAGTGGACCAGAATTACAATACGAGGAACGTCAATATTTGGTAGAAGTGATACTGGTATTTTCCAGAGTGATGCTAGTCCAAAGATGATGACAACAATAAAGCTGAGCAATATTCCTATTGGACGCTTGATAAGGTACTTGGTCATAAATTGGAATTCTCCGGCTTAATAGCTGATGATTATATTCTTACTTTTCATGCGTTGAGTCGTTTTGTTCAACGGGTGCATCGTGTGCCAGTTGTAGATTATTGGTCGTAATAATTTTCATTCCTTTTTGCAGGCCATTAATTATTTCTGCTTCTATTCCGTTATCACGCCCGACTTTTACATTATGCCATTTGGCTTTTCCGCTTTCTAGAGAAAAGACCACAGGGATACCATTTCGCATAGCTATGGCGTCTTTTGGCACCAGGATGGACTGACCCATTGGAATTTTGATCATAGCAGAACAATTCATACCTGGGTATAGTACTATTCTGTCAAACCTGCCGATAGGTTTGCCTATTTTTAGTTTGACATTTGCCATGCCGTTTTCTGCGATGTAAGGATCTATTTCATCTATTATTGCCGTAAACCTGTTTTCTGAAGAGGAAATTGGGGATACTTCGGCAGGCATACCAGATTTGAGCAGGATAACGTCAGATTCCAGCACATTCACTTCTAGGAATAGGTTATTGTTGTCATAAATGTGGAATAGCTCTTGTTCTGATTTTAGTGTTTCTCCCCCTTGGATTTTTACATCTGACAGTACTCCGTTAAACGGTGCTCGTATTATAGCCTTATTCAGTTCATATTGAATCTCTCGGATTTCAAGTTCTGTTGCAGATACACCAGAGCTAATTCTTAGTTTGGTCCTGATGGCTTCGGCTTCACTCTCAGTTTTACCCTTGAGCAGGTATTCATACCCAAGAAGCTGGCTCTCGTATTCCTTCTGATTGTTAAACAATGAGAGTTTCGCTTTTTCAAGCCTTAGTTGAATGGGAGTCGTTTCAATTTCGGCTATGATACTTCCAGTGGAAAAAAATTTTCCAGTCTTTGCCTTGGATGAGACCAGTTTTCCATTAATCTCTGTTGATACAATTTGTTCATTTTGAGCTTTGACTTTTCCATTTGAATTAATGATATACTGAAACTGGCCCAGCCGACTAGTTGCTACTGATACCTTAATGGGTTCGATCTTGTCCTTTTTTATGTTTATTTCTTTTGCCAGGCTGCTTTCTGGGCTGTCAACGCATGAGGTTAGCAGGAATGTCCAGCATATCAGTATGAACGAATATGGCAAGTGAACGGAGGGCCTCCGTTTTAGGTTGCAAATCCAAAGAATTGGAAGATATTCTCCTTTGACTAAAGTGTTTATGTTCATATTGTTTTAACCAGGATGTAATGGATTGAAAATGATATGGACGAATGTTGTTGTGTATTGGCTTGTTATATTCGTCGCAATAAATGAAATATTTCCAGTTTAAAGTGTTCCGTCCGGTGTGGCCGGACGCCTATTGTAATTTCCTTTCATGACCGTTTTCGTTTTCGATTTTTAGGGGAAACAACCTGCTAATTTTGGAGCAGATTTAATTAATCTTCTGCGTCCTGCATGGTCGGACTAAAGGTCATTAGTTTTGGCAGGTTCGTTTCAATTAATGGAATTGGAACATTTTTTAATTAACTAATCACAGTTATGAATGCTCAAAAGAAATCTCTCAGGAAGATTACTATGACAGCTGGCGTCATGGCTATGTCTGTTGGACTTTTAAACACATTTTCATTGGAGTCGATGGCTCAGACTACCACAGGCGGAGGCGGCGGTGGAATGGGTTGTTACCAGCTAGTTACGTTGGAGTGTGGGGCGGGCGTGGGGCAATGGACCTATTGCAATTTTACTGGAGTTTACGGCGCTCCATACAATTGTACTGGCGTTTCTTGCTTCGGCACATTTTCATCCAGAAATTGTGTGCCTAAATAGTAATTCCAAGGAGGAGACGCAACTTTCTGGATGTTGTCTCCTCCTTTAAACCCTATGTAGATAATTTTCGTTATGGTTAAAAGTACGTTTGCCTATTTTATTTTTGCTTTGTTACTATCCTGTCAGGATAGTCCGGTCGAGAGTCTTACCTACACAAAGATACTCGTTGACAATAATGTTCTTGTAGACAAATTCGATCTTTCTGAATTTATACAAGATGTCCGAATTATTCCTTTAAGTGAAGAGCAAGGGAATTTCATGGTTGGTGTTTTTAAATTGATACCATTTAAAGGGAATTATATAGCGTATGACAGGAGGGGGTCAAAGCTATTGCTATTTGATAGTGCCGGGAAATTTCAAAGGGTTGTTATGAAAAATGGTGATGGGCCTAATGATGCACTGAATATTCATGATTGTTGGGTAAATGGAGATGGAAATTTGCAGGTTTATGATTATGCTCAGTTTAAGATATATACGTTTGATTCGTCGTTGGCCCATTTTTCAGTCACGAAAGGATCAGAGTTTTATCACTTTTCAAGCATTAGGGATATTCCAGGTACCAAATCTTATGCGGGATATGCTGATTTCAATCAATTTAACGCGCCGTATAAGGGCAAACTGTTTCATATAGGAATTTTGAATGAGCAGCTTGATTTAACTGGGGTTGACAATACTTTTGAACGCATTTTTGAAGGTGTCCCCTGGCTGACATTTAGTAACCATTATTTTCCATATAATGACACGTTGAGATTTTTTGAATCGTATAACAATTCCGTTTACGATATTTCTACTCAGGGTGCGACTGTTAGGTATAAAGTTGCATACGAGAGAGATAATTTACCAGAAGATGTATTGCCAATTGTCAGAGAACATTTGGAAAAGTATAAAGACCCTCATACAACACCTAACGAAAAGGCTGCCTTTTTAAAGAAGTATGCAAGATTAAATGGGCGTTGGATTGAGAACGAAAAGTATATATATTTTGTTTCCCGGGATAGCAAAGGGGAGTTTGGAGATACATTTTTTACCCTTTATAACAAACAGCAGGGTAAGGTTGTCGCCAATACTAAAACGTTTACTGTATCAACCAAATTCGGATTGACGCTTCCTACTTTGGAGGCTTATGATAAGGTGACTGATGAATACATTGGAGTCGTAAATGGAATAGATCTGAAGGATATGGTGAGTAGAAGCAACACTTTAAGTGGTTATTTGAATCAGGACCTTGATGTAAACTACCTAGTAAAAGTAAAATTCAAATGAAAAGAATAAATCATATTGTTTTCTCTTTTCTTTTAGTTGTTTTTTGCGGAGTTGTGATATTTTACTATAGCCAACTAATAAGGACCAATGCGATGTTGAAGCGTTCTAATGTCGAACTAAAGGACAGCATGAATTATGTTAATTTCAAACTTCAATATGTAACACAACAAATTGACCTTGCATTTAAAGAAGGAAATCGGGCTGTGACGCTAGAGAAAGTTCTGGCCTATCACCTGAAAGATGGGAAAAGGCAGCAGCCTTTTAGACTTAGTGAGTTGGCTACTGGAAACAAGCGAAAGTTAATTATCAGGTATACAGAGATTGGGTGTAATCAATGTGCAGATAAGGTTGTTAGTTTAATTAAGAGTAATAAGGGAATTGAGAGAGACTATGAGACTATAGTTTTGGTAGATTTTTCTAACTATGATTCTTATTTGAAATGGAGGAAGATATCTGAGGTTGATTTTCCGGTATTTTGGGTTAAGAAAGGTGATATGCCCTATGGAGTTGAAAAGGATAATAATTCTTATGTATTCGTGTTAAATCCTAATGCTGCAGCTACTTCATTTTTTATTCCTGATAGCAGATTTGAGTCTTACATCGCTACTTATGTTAATACTTTATGATGGTATTGCGATTTTGTAATTGCTTCCTCTTAGAGATTCTTAATGGTGGTTCTTGGTTAAAATATTTTTGGAGGAGAGCTATAAAAGATGTTGGTCATGAAACTGATTGGACAAGGTGACGACGTTATTTCCAGGATTTCAAATTACTTGCTACTTAATTCAAGTTTTAATGAAAATATCGGGTTTTTTAATGGGAAAGGAGCTGTTGTATTGTATAAATATTGCCTAAGTGGTGATTTGCCGGTTGACTACTACGGAGGTTTAGCATTTTCATTTATTGAGGAGATTATTTCGCAAGTTGGTAGATATACGCCAGTGTCATATGGATGTGGAGTTTCTGGATTTGGTGCTTTGCTTGAATTATTGGGGGATCAAGGATTCTTGCAAGACGATATTGCTGAAATTTTGGGGGAGAGTGAAAACTTTATATTGGATGCACTTCGCGTGAATGGAACAAAGGACATTAGTATCGTTAATGGAGTTGCTGGTTTGGGTCTCTATTTTCTATTTAGGTATAATTCCAAATATACGTTAAGGGAGACTGACAGATTAAAGTATAGAGAGGCCGTCAGTTTAAGTGTGGAGCAAATCGGAAGGTGCTATCAAACTAGCGTTTTACCTGTGATGGGAATATTTACTGGATTACCAGGCGTTTGCCTTTTTTTGTTACAGGTTGCGAAAATTGATTGGTGTGAGTCACCGGCAAAGACACTACTTAATTCTATTTTGGGTCATTGTTTTTCTCATTTAAGAAGGTCTTTGTTTTCATGGGAGCAGCTGGAGTGCTATTTTGTGTTATTCAGGTGTTGCCGCTTTGATGGTAGTTTTTTGAGTTATCAGGAGATTCTTGCTTCTTTTGAAAAGTGGATTGCTATCGCAGCGACAAAGGTTGGAAGCATTCCATTCAGCGACATCGGATTTGCTAGTTTATGGTTGTACTTTATCGGTAACGATAACAATATTTTGGAAGCGAACGTACTTAGTTCTGAATTGAGGCAATCCTTACATGGTAGTTTGAAGGAAAATGCTTTGCCAAGATTGTTTCCATTTTCTGAATCGGAGAGATGTGTTCCAATAGGTCTTGATCGAGGAGTTTGTAGAGTTGCTCTGCCGTTGATTTCTATGGAAAGAGGGCGATTCGAATGGCTTCCGTTAATTGGAGTCGTTAATTGACAATAAAAAATTGGTTCGAGTTTTGAATTTGGGGGTATGTACTGGTATCATTTCGACTTACTATTTCAAATTAGATAAATGGTATGAAAACGATGAAGAACATTGTTTTGTTCTGTAGCGATCAAATGCAAGGATTTTTCGGACTAGGGGCCCATACTGATGAATTATTGGCGATTTTTGGCAGGCAGGAGGACATTGAGGTAACGATTATTGTTACAGAATGCCGCAAATATCCTGAAGTAAAGAGATTTGACAATGACCGGCTGCACTACGTACATATTCCATGTCCAGGCAATGGTTTATTCCTTTCTGCCAGTGTTGATAACATTACAACTGTCCTTGGGAAAAGAATTCTCCAAGTAATTTATCCAATACTGGCAACGAAAGAGAATTTGGTTTTTTTGTTTAACTCTATTTCAGAATTGAGCCTGGTGAAACAGGTAAAGGATTTCTTTAAATGCACTGTAGTTTATGTTCATCATGGATGGTCTTGGAAAGATTGCATTAAGGTAGAAGATTCGGTTTTTGCACAAGAATGGAAAGACAGAAATGTATCTTTTTGCCCAGAGGCATTTTTTAAGACGGAGTACCAGCTTGCAATGGTTGAGGCTGCAGATGGTGTAGTTACAGTTACGAATTGTGCAAAGGAATTCTTTAAAGGTGTATTAGGGGTTGATGAAGAAAAATTGAATATTGTATACAATGGAATTGCAGAACCGGAATTTGTAAAGTATGATAAGATTGCAATCAGAAAGGAATTTGGGATTGGTGAAAGGGAGAAGATTGTATTGTTTTCGGGTCGAGTAGTCGCTAATAAGGGTGTCTTTTTTCTTGTTGAAGCTTTTAGGTCTCTTTTGAAAGATTGGCCGGATAGTAGATTGGTATTGATTGGGATGGGTAGTTTGGGAGAAGTGCTGCGGAGCGCTGAGCCAGTTTGGAGTCGAATTGTTCTTACTGATAAGATTTCTCGGGAACTTCTGCAGAAATGGTATGCTATTGCAGATGTTGGTGTATTGCCATCCTTAATGGAGCAGTGCAGTTTTAGTGCTATTGAAATGCGGTTTTGGTCAATACCATTAGTCGTTTCAGCTGTAGATGGTTTGCAGGAGATGTTTGACGACGGGATTGATTGTTTGATGATACCCGTTTCTCACGATGACAAGGGTGAGCGTACGTTGAAGCCCGTAGAGATTACTGTACGTATTGACCGGCTATTGAAGGATAGTAACCTTTCAAAACGCCTTACTGATACGGGCATCACTAGGGCTAGGAGTTTGTTCACAAGTCAGCTTATGGGAGATTCTTATTTGCAGTTGATTGACCGTCTTATTGAAAAATGACTATAGGGTTTCTAACATATTTCCTCGTATGTCACAAAAGGTTATTCATAGGATAGTTAGATTGGATTTCTTGATTCGGACAAAATCTACTGGTACACCAAAGCAGTTGGCGAAAAAACTTGCGATTTCTGAGCGAACGCTATATATCTACATTGCCTTTCTGAAACAACTGGGTGCAGTTATTAGGTATTGTAGATCTCGAAATTGTTATTATTATGAGGAAGAAGGGTATTTTATTTGTGGTTTTGTGAAGTCTGGTGTTTCTTGATTGAAAGTTGGTGGACAGTTGCCGGTATAATATGGGTAACGTGATAGAATTCGTCAAGTTGATTTTACAACCGATTTGAGAATAGGTGTCTTTACACTGGAAGCATCATAATTGTGATAAAGAATGAATAGTATTTTGAGAAGTTCTGTCAATAGGGTTAGAGAAATGTTGGATCCTATTGTACCGGATTGGTTTGTTATAGGCGGGACATGCTTGGGGTTTGTGAGGGGTGCTAAATTTATTTCTCATGATCCTGACATTGATATTGGTATTCTGGATGCTGATGAATCGTTGATACAGAAGATTATCGAAAGTTTACCGGTTGTGAAGATTTGGCGATACAAGGGTGAAATTCGCGAGGTTACGCTCATTTTGGATTGCCAGGTGGATATATTTTTTTTGACGAGGTATAAGGGCTATGTTGTGGAAACGGTTTTTGCTGAATCTTTGAATCGCGTTCGATTTTATGGTTATGCACCATCTATTTTTGAGGAGGGAGTAGAGAAGGTATTTCTCGATGGCGTGACCGTCAATGCATTGAAGCGAAGTGTTGACTATTGTGAAGTTTTGTTTGGTGAGAGTTATAGGGTTTCAAATCCAGATTGGAATTGCTGGAATGATCCAGGGAATATCCTATTTGAGGATTTGATAATTAGCAACGAGTCCATTGCTAATATGACAATGTTGGGGCCTGCGAATTTTGAAGAGAATGTTAGGGTTTTTCTAAAATCTATCTCGGAGATAGTTGTTACGAGGGCAAAGCCTTTGTTGAATACGTCAGTTAGTGATGGATGTCCGCCTGCTATAGTATTCTTATATTACTATGCTGAGTCGATTGCTGAGCCGTCGTATTTCAATTTCTCAAATTTTTTGCTATTAAGAAATAGTAAGTTGTTATTTGAAACACTTGATGAGAATTTATTTCAATTGGTGCCAAATGCCGTTTATACCTATCATTTGTGTGTCAACGGATTTGTTAGCATGGATGATATTGAGTTGCTCAGCAAATATGATTCTGTAATTATTCGATTTATAGAAGTTTCTGATATCAGGAGTGATTTCGTTGATTTAATTGGCGCGTATTCATACCTAATAAATAGATCGTTAGACGAACAACCATTCGATGAGAAAATCACTACAAAATTGAATGACTGTTTATCAAATCACTTGTCGCTATTACTCGAAAGAGTAGCTGATGTTTTTACCGGATTGGTTTCCGGGTGCGCTGACTTTAAAGGCGAAAGTAGTTTATTTGTTGCAAGGGCGATATTGTTTGTATTTAAATGTAGATCGTCGAAAATATTTTCGACAGAGCTAGAATGGCAATTGGGTCAGTTTGAGTGTCTTATTAGGAGTAAGGTAAATGATTGCTTAATTAGAGATGACCTTGAGTTTGACTTTCCAGTACTATATTCATTTTCGTTGGCTGTAGCGGAGGATCAGATGGAAATTGTAAGAAAGCGATTTTTTGACCTGGATTTCAATTGTTCCAATAGCGTTGGAGACTTAGCTGTGGTTATACCCAGAATTCAATCCTGTATCCGTTTGTGTAGAGTGCTTGAGATTTCTCCACAGCAATATGAAAAGTTGCATGCAGTAATTAACAACCTCTTGTATCGGAATGGGGTTTTAGCGCTAGATCCTTATAAGAGTATTGGAGGGTTTGGTGAGATTGGTTTAAATTGTGGTCTTACTGGTTTTGGCTTGTGCCTGGTGTCACTGTTTAGTGAGGATTCCAGTCTATTGAATTGGGACGAGCTAATATTATTATCCTAATTGAAACGGACCTTTCAAGTTTGGAATGTTCAAGAGTCTCTTAATTGGTTTTAGTTTTGTTTAGCCTGAATAGGTCTAGTAATGTATGGTAATCAAAATTCTTGCGTATGAATGCAATTATTCTGGCAGCTGGCTTAGGAAGTAGGATGGATAGCCTTACTAAGGAGACTCCTAAGCCCCTATTGAAGGTAGGTCCGTTGCCAATTATCGAAACTCAGATTTGCTACTTGAAAGAAATCGGAATCGAAGAGATTTATGTGGTAGTCGGATATTTGAAAGAACAGTTCAATTATCTGGAGAGAAGGTATGGTGTTTGTTTAATTAATAATACTGAGTTTAACAAATTTAATAATATCTATTCTCTTTATGTTGCAGCAGAGTATTTTGGAGATTCCTACGTACTTGAGGGGGATGTTTATTTGTATAGGAATATTTTAAAAGCTGGACTACAACACTCCGCTTATTTTTCTGGATTAAGATCAGGATTTCATAAAGAATGGGTATTGGATGTTTCTACTGATCAAGTACTTCAGGGAATTATAGTGGATACAAATTTGGAAAGTGAGAATATCGGTTCCAAAGCGTATATAATGTCAGGTATTTCTTTTTGGAATTTTCGAGATGCGTTGATTATTAAGGCAGCCTTGAATGCTGTTATTGAAGAGATTGCGGTTGATGACAATAGTAGTAAAAGATGGTTATTTTGGGACCAGTTGGTCGTTAATAACCTCGATAGACTTCAAATTAGGTTAGAAGAGATTGGCTCTGACGACTGGCATGAAATCGATTGTTTGAGTGAGTTGAATGTGGCTCGTGGGGTTGTTTGACTTAGTATCATTTTCATTAGCTTGTTCCATTGGCTTATGGATGCTCAAAGTTTATTTATTTTTAGTTTAGCTCTGTTATAACGCGTCAATCCATAATGTTTACAATCCTGACCATATTGTGTCTTTAATTCCGCCCAAAGATACCAAAGCAGATCTTGTAGTGCTTTTAGGTATTCTAGAGAACGGTATACAGCGGTGTCAAGTGCTGTCAATTCATAGTAAGTTTCTAGAAACAGCTTTTCTTCTTCATAACTCAAGGAGTTTTCCAGTGAGTATGATGCAAGATCCCAGATAGGATTGTTCATGCCAGAATACTCCCAGTCAATAAGGTATATGTCAGTTTTAGAGGATACAATAAAATTTTCACCCACCAGGTCGTTATGGCAGGCGCAGGTGCTAGTGTATTTTAGTATTTCAGAATTTATTCGGTGGGCATAATACTTACTAGTGATGCTTTCAAAGTCGCTTTCTATTGTTATAGATTTTTCATAAATGGACGTTAGGTAAAACTTGATTAGAGTGAAGGGTTTAAAATTGTTTTTGAATGTTATATTGGAGCTATGTAGTCTTCTAATGAAGCGTGCGATGTTAATTAGTTGTTCCTGTTTTGACACGTGGGAACGATTGTCCTCTACGTAGCGTGTAATTTTTATTCCGGATTTGTTATCAAAGAATAGATGGTCAACCGTTATATTTAGTTGTTGTATTATTTGGGTGTTTCTCAATTCGTTATTTCTGTTGACCAGGATTTCGGTGGCATTCCCTGGAATTCTAACAATAACTGTACTGCCGGTTGTTAAAGAGCATTTGTAATTTCGATTTGTCATTCCGTGCTGGATTAATTCAATTTTGCCTATTTCGGTAGCGGCGGCGACTTTTGAATCAGCTAAATACATGATAATCAAGTCCAGATCTGTCATTTGTTGATAAGGTTGGTTTTAGGAATTGGAACTAAATTCGGGAATAGAACTGCAAAATTATTGCAGTATAAATAATTATATTTGAGCTGGATTGTGATGAGAATTTGATGATGAATTCGATAAGGGAATTGAATTTTTGGCTGCTTAATTTATTATTCATAAAACTTGTAATAGTATATGACCGAATTCCTTTTAATTAGTCGACCTACTGGAATTGAGTGGCTATTTGTTGTGTTGTATGTTACTTATTGGATTTATCTGTTTAAAGAAATAGTCACTTTGCTTTCTATGCCGAATAAGAGTTTTTTTTACAAGCTGATTTGGTTGTTTATCTTACTGGCAGTACCTATTCTTGGTCTAGTCGCTTATAATGTGTTGAAACAACCGGAATTGAAATAGGAATAGTAGAGACCTTGCTTGCGATTTGCTTAACCGTGGCGATTTCGTTATAGGTACCTTGACTGGTTTAGTATAGCGATGGTTTCATTCGCTATGGAGTTGAGTTTATGTATGTTGTCACGAGACTAATTAGATCATTCCCACTATAAGAGGGGAATTTTTATTTTATTTTGAAATCTGCTTTTGTTATTTATTCGATAAGGACGGGCATAATGCATAAACGATATTTGACATGTCGCAGAACTAAGCTGTTTCTGCCAAATTGAAAGCTTCCCTTTAAATCGTAGCGATTGTTAATAGAAAACAATTGTAGTTTTAAAGTCGGAAAAATGAAAAAGCCAAAGTTTACAGAATCCCAGATCATCGGGATTCTAAAGCAACAGGAAACAGGTAGAACTGTAGCTGACATCTGTCGGGAACATGGCATTAACCAGGCTACATTTTATAACTGGAAGACCAAATATTCTGGCCTTGAAGTGAATCAGCTTAAAAAGCTCAAGGAGTTGGAAGCGGAACTTGCCCAGTACAAAAGAATCGTAGCCGAACAGACGCTTCAAATAACCGTTTTAAAGGACGTTGTTGAAAAAAAGCTCTAGGGCCTGCTGAAAAGCGAGAGCTGGTAGACTTTGCTCATCTGGAGCACAAGTTAAGTCTGCGGCAGGCCTCTGTGTTGTTCAGCATACAACCCTCAGTATTTTACTACAAACCCAAGCCAAACAAGCATCAGGAAGTACGCGATCAGCTGCAGAATTAGCCGCTATCAATATCGTTGGGGATTCTGGATGATGCATCATCGTTTGCGGAACCTGAACTTTCTATGGAACCATAAGCGGGTGTACCGGATCTATACAGAGATGGGCTTGAACCTACGCAGAAAGCGCAAGAAAAGGTTACCGGCAAGGATCATGGAGCCATTATTGCAGCCTATTTATCCAAATATCACCTGGTCCATGGACTTAATGCACGATGCTCTGAACAACGGCGTTTCCTTTCGGTCATTTAACATTATCGATGACTACAACCGGGAAGCCCTGGCAATCACCATGGACACCAGTCTTACCAGCAAACGGGTAATACGGGAATTGGACCAACTGATTGCCTGGAGAGGGCAACCCACCAAAATCAGGGTTGATAATGGCCCCGAATTTATTGCAGACGCCCTTGCCCAATGGGCGTTCCAAAGAAATATTGATATTAAGTTCATAGAAAAAGGAAAGCCCCACCAGAGCGGGTTCATGGAAAGATTCAATCGCAGCTTCAGGGAAGAAGTATTGGATGCATATGTATTTACACGGCTGAAGGAAGCACAGATGATGGCCCATTCCTGGATGTGGATTTATAACAATCAACGGCCACATCAATCCCTGAACTATCAACCACCGGTAGCTTTTTTGCAAAAGCATCAACAAACCGATTCATTTCCAACATTCCAGCGTGATGGTGAAATTGAATGGAAATCCCTAGTTTTAAACGCTACTAATTGAGGGGAGTTTTCACAACTGTTAACATTAACGGAATTTCTCTATGGGATGCGATGCAGAATACAACAAATATTTTCGCAAATTTATTTAACGAATCATTAAATCGTACTTTCGAACAGGGTGCAAGGACTTTTCAAAATTTGTCTATAAAAAGCGGCGAGGGCGCTTACATCCTTCTGCCAATTTAATGCCAATCTTAGCTTTTTAATCTATCAGGGAAATTTATTTTCCGTCTGACGAGACGGAATTAAATCAATTTCATTCGTATTTGAAGGAATTTAATGGAAAGTATTTTGATGCAATTCAACTGAAACAACTCGGCGAAGTATTAATTGCGACAAACTCTTCCGGACTTCGCGATATAATTGCATTAAAGTTTATTGAAGCAAATCACAGCGGTAGCGAGGAATACATGGTTACTGCTATAAAAAAGAACATTCATACAAAGTTTGTAAGTACGCTTATTTATGCGTGTTCTCAATTCGATTGTGCCGAACACTTTCAATTATTTGTCGACCTTCTAATTCTTAAGCGCGATATGTCTTTTGTTGATGCTTATTATGCAATAGTTGCAATAAAGAAGCCAATTTATTTTGGTGATCGCGAATACGGGGTAAATAAGCTAAGAGCTTTTTTGGAATGTTGTGACGATGATTATCCATTGTTTTCTGAAATAAGGGTTGCGATAAAGACAATTGAACAAATGAACGTTGGATTAAAAGAGTAGGAAGTAAAGTAAGTACTTGTAGATTAGTAAGATCACCTGTGTCCAGTGAGAGAAGGTTGGGTCTCAAAATATTTATCAATCGTGTTTAATACTTTCGCCCCTTTTCTTGAGATTTATCCTTTCATTTTGAAGGAGAAGTATTATTCGCAAGCAATGATTGATACCCTTCTTCTTTTACAAATGCCTGGCTCATAACACATCTTTCGTAGGATAACAACCTGGTGCACGAAATGTTTCTTTCCGGATATAACAAAGTGTGTCTGCACTTTGGCTTTTCCATAAAGCGAAAATGGACCGGCAACCGGTCCATTTTCAGGGAAAACATCCGGCCGCTGCATTTACCCGGCCGGGTTATTCAGATATATACCTGTTTATAGTTTAATAAAGCGCAAACGTAACGGCAGGCCATTGTTGCGCCTTAATAGCGCAATATAATTACCCCGCGGCAAACTACTAATTGGGATAGAGATGCGCGACGGGTAAACTGGTGGTAAATTCATGTGGAATTGCAGCGTTCCGCCCAGGTCGAATATGTCCAGGGTCTGCCAGCCGTCAAGAGTATTCAGGCTGTCAATTACCAGCATGCCGTTTGTAACAGGATTGGGAGCAATCATGCCAGATCCGGCCTGCAGTGAAAGCAGGTTAAATACCAACACATTGCTTTCTGTGATGAAAGTCGTCCCGCAGGGTGATGTACAGGAAAGGAGCATGCGCAGCTTATCACCCTGTTGCATTGGCTGGTAGTTCCATGCAGCCGTAGTTGCAAAGGCGATATTTTGCCAACCATGTGACTTCGTGCTGTCTTGCCATTGATAGGTGGACGATCCCTGGCAATTAATCGGATTGGCGGTGACTACGACAGTGCTGCCTGCCACCACATCTGTGCTGCCTGTGATGTTAACCGCAGGCACCGGAGACGCATCCAGGGCAATAGTAATAGTATTGCTCAGTATCGGTGTGCCGGGCAGACAGGTTGATAACGTATTCATGACCACCTGGATCAGGTCACCGGTTTGAAGCGAATTATCAGTGTAGGTAGCATAATTGCCGCCAACCGCAAGGTTATTTTTCTTCCATTGGTACGACTCGGTTCCGGTGACAGTTGACGGAGAAGCGGTAAAGGTTACCGGTGCACCTGTACAGATTGGTGATGGTGAATAGGCGATACTAACAGTGGGTGCAACCGTTGCATTCACAACCATTGCAATGGTGTTGCTCGTGTCCATCACCGGCGCAGCACATATCGCATTGCTGGTCATGATAACCCTGACTTGTGCGTTATTGGTTAACGCAGTTGTTGTAAAAATGCTTGTATCACTACCGGTGTTGACTCCGTTAACCTGCCATTGCCAGGAAGGATTTGTTCCCCCGTTGTCTGAAACAGCTCTAAAGGTAACAGCAGTACCTGCGCAAATATCTTTTGCTGTTGTCGAAATAAAGGCGAAAGGCGTTACTGCGTTTCTGGAGATATCCAATACATAAACGGTGCTGTTTTGCATGGCATTGACAACACACCTGTATTGGTAACTGCTCCATGCTTTTGGTATGTTTTTCAGGTGCAGGCTGGCTGTTGAAGATCCTGAAAAATGGCTGTCGTTTGCGATATCAACAAAGCCATTTCCGTCGTTCTGCTGCCATTGGTAACTGGTGCCCGTAATATCGGAAATGATGCTGGTATCCGCACCCGGGCACACGCTGACCGGAATGCCGGTTCCAATAATATTACGGAGGAAAACAGTTATTCCCGCACCTCCTGTTACAATATCAGGACGACCATCGTTATCCACATCAGCAATGACAATGTTGTCTGGATCCCTCCCGATGGGCAGATCTACCCCGGGAAGCATGGAGATTGAACCGGCAGTACTGTTGTTGCAAAGCACGGAAATGTTTTGGGTGTATAGGTTTGCAGTAGCCAGGTCTGGTTTACCATCACCATTAAGGTCACCCGCAGTAAAATTCCAGGGACCCTTACCGGTGGGAAAATTCAGGCGGGGAGCGAAATTAATATTGCCGGATGAACTGTTGTTGGGGATGATAGAAATGTCGTTGGAAGAAAAGTTGGTAACGGCAATGTCTGTTTTCCCGTCGCCGTCAAAATCGGCACCAGCGATGCCAGAGGGCCATTCATTCGCCGGATAATCAACTTTGTTGGCAAACCTGATGGCGCCCGGAACACTGGTGTTGCGGAATACTGCCACTCCTTCGCTACCTTCTGAAATTGAGGAAACCAGGATATCTGGTTTGCCATCGCCATCAACATCCCTGGCGGTAACGCCGGTGGGATAGTATGAAAAGCCAAAATCAATGCGGTTGTCCAGCATTATATTGCCGGGTGTACTGAGGTTACGGAAAACTGACAGGGTTCGCGCACTATAGTTCACCACGATAACCTCGGGTTTGCCATCTTGATCGATGTCAAGGATGAGTCCGTCCATTGGGTCTGATCTGTCAACGCCCGTCTTTTGAGTGATCGTTTTTTCTACAGTGATGTTGCCAATGTTACTTGTGTTCCGGAATACAACGAAACTGTGTCCGTCATGACTGATGCCAATGATATCAGGACGGCCATCGCCATCGAGATCGCCCGCTACCGGATTTGCTCTTGGTAGTCCGGCCGGGATAACCTGCATTTGGTCAAAACTGATGAAACCAGGAGAGCTTTGGTTTCTCTCAAGGACAAGATCGTTATTGTTGGCAATCATCAGATCAAGTTTGCCATCGCCATCCAGATCGCAGAAAGACCCGGAACCGCCGATTCCTGTTACAGGAGCTGCAAAGGATGCCGCGGTAATGGTAGTGGTGCCACCGGGGAAAGATGGGCTGAACCAATCCGATGAGTAAGCGATGAGATTATTGCAGGTTACGGTTATTGGTTGGTATGAGGCGCCGGCAGGAACAGTAACTGTCAGTGATGTTGATGAAGCAGCGGTTACGATTGCTTTCACCCCACCGAAGTTCACAATATTATCAGCAGCGGTTGTGCTGAACCCTGTTCCGGAAATCGTAACGCTTGTACCGGTACTGGCAGATAGCGGTGTGAAGGACGAAATTACCGGTGGTAACCCGAAAGAAAATCCGGCTTTTACCGCGGTACCCAGGCTGCTGGTAACTGCTACTTCTCCCGAGCTGCCATTGTCAACAATAGCGGTGATGCTGGTGGATGAATTCACTACGAATGAAGCAGCTGAAACGCCGCCAAATTTAACCGAATTGACTCCTGAAAAATTATAACCAGTTATGGTAACTGAAGTTCCCTTTTTACCAATTGCAGGAGTAAAGGACTGCACAAAAGGTTCGGCCTTTGTGCTATTGAAGTGAATGGATATTGATTGGTTGCCCCCGGAGCAGTCAACGATGTCGCTTTTGCCATCTTCATTGAAATCTCCGATAGCAATCATGTGTTCTCCGGGATTTGTTGGGTTACCGTAGTTCAGTTTAGTTGCCAGGCTGATGTCGCCGGGCTCACTCAGGTTTTTGAAAACACCACGGTTGGCGTTCCAAAGTCCCGTCGCAATATCAGGTTTTCCATCGCCGTCGAGATCTGCAAGTGCAATACCTGAAGGGCTCGAGGTGGCGTCAAATTGAACCGGATCAGCCAAAACACCGGCTCCCATATTCCGGCGCACAACCATCCGGGATGCCCAATAGTCACCCATAACGATGTCTGTGCGTCCATCGCCATCCATATCAGCGGCAGCAGCATAAGAAAGTGTGTATCCCGCGTAAGTAACCGGAGTATCAAATTTAACCTGGCCCTTAACAGACTTGTTGGTGACTACATAAAGCTTTGTGTCTGTTGCCTGAGGTACTACAAGTTCGGGTTTGTTGTCGCCGGTCAGATCAGTCAGTAATATATTTCTCCCTCCTGGTGCAGCTATTTCCATCGGGGTGGCAAATAAAATGTTTCCCGGTTCACTGGTATTCCGATAGATCGAAGTGCCATATTGGTGGAAATAACAGGTTGCAATATCTGGTTTACCATCACCGTCAACATCACCCATGATTATACCGCTTAGCCCGTTTGCTGAAGGTAACATGGTTGGCGGGGCCATCGCCAGATTGCCTGTTGTGGACAGGTTCCGGTAAATATTAATAGTGGTGTCATTGGTTGCTGCCAGCTCAGGTTTGCCGTCGCCATCCAAATCACCCAGGGAAATAGCATCCGGTGCTTCCAGGGGGAGGAACAATGGTTTTCCGAAACTTACAGTGGTAGCCGTACCAGTATTGCGATAAATGAAAATGCCATTGTCCGTGATAAGGTTTCCATACGCGGATACCACCAGGTCCAGTTTGCCATCGCCATCTACATCTCCCACCTGTAATTTTTGGGGATAATAGTCCGGGGAAGTATTGACCACAGCAGAGTCGGCAAAGGAATTGCCAGTGATGCTTCCCCCATTTGGAAAGGTAACCAGGAACGGCGTAGCGGAACAGGCACGCAGGTTGTTGCTGAGTACATTGATGGGTTCGAAACTTGCTCCAACCGGAACTTTGACCGTTAGTGAGGTAGTTGTGCCACTGGTAATGGTTGCCCGTATGGAACCGAAGTAAACAACGTTTTGAGATGGTGTGGCGTGGAAGTTCGAGCCCAGAATGGTAATGGAAGTTCCAACCGGACCGGACATTGGTGAAAAGGAACTGATTACCGGATTAGGATACCAGGTGAACCCCGGTAATATGGAATTGCCCCCGGGGGAGGTCACCTTAACGCTCCCTGTCGCCTCTGCACCAACTATTGCAGTTATGGTAGTTGAGGACTGGACAGTAAAAGAAAGCGCCGGTTTATTTCCAATGCTGACTGATGTAGTACCGGTAAATGATGTTCCCGTTATGGTCATAATGGTTCCTTCGGTTCCTTTGATCGGTGTAAAGGAAACGATAGTGGGGATGGAAACAAATCCAGCCTGAGAAGCGCTTCCGCCTGTAGTGACGACGGTAACATCACCCGATCCGGAAGACGGCGCTATTGCGTTGATTGTGGTGGAGGAGACGACTGTAAATGTTGCCGGAACATTGCCAATGGTGACTGTGGTAACATCGTTGAAATTTGTTCCGGTAATGGTAATCGCTGTTCCTGCTGTTGCCGACAAGGGTGAAAAAGCGCTGATTGCAGGTGGCGGCAGGTAGGTGAACCCGGCCAGTGATCCGGAACCGGTCCGGGTATATACAGTCACTTTCCCTGATGCTCCCTGGCCAACCGTTGCAAGAATGGTTGTTGGCGACAGTACGGAAAAGCCTGCACGCTCGCCGCCAAACGTAACAGCAGTAACGTTATCGAAATTTTTGCCAGTAATGGTTACCGGTGCACCGGTTTTGCCTGACGACGGGCTGAAGGCGGAAACAATAACCTGCGGATAAAACTGTACATACTTTACAGTAGTATCTGAACTGCTGCCATTCGTTACAATCAGCTTTATGGTATCGGTCAGATCGGTAAAATCCGGTGTATAGGAAGAATGATAGGAAGTTCCGGATGATTTTTCGTTCACCAGCCATTTAAAGGTATAGCTGCTTCGGGAGTAGTTTTTCAGGTTAACGATTCCTGTTGCCGACAGACCGGCAGTATCAATTTTGAAATAGGACTTTGCCAGAGGTGTACCTCCGCTGTTGGTACTGAGTTCGAGCAGCCCGTGGCCTCCACCTGCCCAAAACTGATTGTTGTTAAGAAAATGAAGGTCGTTGTGTGAATAGCCAAGATAGGCGAAGGCATTGTCTCGTGGCAGGGGTTCCCAGGTAATGCCCCCGTCAGTTGTTTTGAATACAGTATTTTGTCCGGAGAACGCATACCCGGTATTGGCATCAGTAAATCGCATCCGGCTGGTTGCAAAAGGAGTAGCCTCGCGGTCATTCAATAAGGTCCAGCTGCTTCCGCCATTGGTGGTGGCATAGAAATAAGCGTAACGGTCATCACGAATGCTCATCCAGCCTGTGGAGGGATTCAGGAAACAGGCATATTGCATTTTGCCACCAGCGACAGGATAGGTCACTTGCTGCCAGCTGCTGCCACCGTCTGCTGTTCTGACCAGTTTGTTGGCCTTATAGTCGCGACTGCCCGCAAAGACGTTGTTGTTGTCGGGAGCTTCAAGAAAATCGAAATAGCTATCCGCTTCAGTTTTTACGATTGACCAGTTTAACCCCCGGTCTGTTGTTTTCAGGATCCTGTCGGCATCTATCGCATAACCCACACTGTTATTTTCCGGGAAAATCATGTCGGTGACTCCTGTCCTGAGTTGCATCTGGTCAAATTGCGAATGAAAAACCAGTTTAAAATTGTTGCCGCCGTCTGTTGAACTAAGAATGGCAGGGACGAGCCCATAATGGCCCCATGCCAGCAAGGTGTTCTTGTCAAATGCTTTTACGCCGGAAATTCCGAATCCGAAGGTGAGGTTTACGGAATACCCACTAATGTTAACATTTGACAGGGTGATTGGTTTTTTTGTAAAAGTGTGACCGCTGTCTGTGGTAAAGCCTATCCAGTCACGGAAGGCCACATAGCCCTCCCTGGCGGAGTAAAAGCTGATCTTTCTAATCTCATTTTCAGGTGCAGTATTGTCCAGGAATACCTGGCGCATTTGAGCGCTGGAAAAAAAGACGCTAAATAACAGGATAAATGAAATGATGCACTTTTTCAAGGGTAAGGTCAGGGGCATAAGCGGTTTTCCGTCACTGTTAGCGAGGCGGTGGCCTAAATTAATTCAAAATCATTGTTAGTGCAAGTGTTTGCTGGTATGCAACAAGGTTACTGGCTTAGCCCGGTCATTTTGAGTATCACCCCAGTGTCAAAATGGAACGGCCGGCCGTCTTGCTGATCACCTGCGGGTAATCGCTTCAATGGCATCGCGGTAGGTGTCGCCGACAGGCAGTTCAATATCGCCCATAAATACACTCGATTTTTTGATGGCCGTAATGCTTTCTATGGCGACCAGATATGATTTGTGAATGCGGATAAAATCTGATGGTGGGAGTTCGTCTTCAATGGAGCGCATACTCATTCTTACCACCACAGGTTTCTGCGGACTTTTGAGGTGGATCTTGATATAGTCCCGTAATCCTTCTACCCAGATTACATCGGCAAAAGAGATCTTGAGCAGGCTGTAATCTACATTGACGAAAAAATAAGTAGCGGGCTTTTTGTCAGCCGCACTGCTGTTTCTTAAACGGTATAATTCATAAGCTTTATTGCAGGCCGCTATAAAGCGTTCGAGCGGAACCGGTTTTACCAGGTAATCCACCACATCCAGGTTATAGCTTTCCAGGGCGTATTGCTTGTAGGCGGTAATCAGGATCACCATTGGTTTGTGAACCATTGTTTCTATCAACTGCAGGCCGGTAAGTCCGGGCATTTGAATGTCAATAAACATCAGGTCAACCGGCTGCTCCTGCATTACTTTTATTGCTTCCAGCGCGTTGGCACAGCTTGCGACCAATTGCAGGTAGGGTAACTTGCTGATATTATCCTGTAACAGTGCCAGCGCCAAAGGTTCATCATCAACAGCAATACACCTTAACATTAGTGCAGGTTTAGTTGTAAAGATACTTCGAACCAATACTCGTTGTTAAGTTCCTGGATTGTGTTGATCCTAATGGTGTGTTGGTCCTTGTACAACAAATTCAATCGCCTTTTAACGTTGGCGAGCCCGATGCCGGATGCTTTATCTTTTACTTCCTGCTGCCGGGGGTTAAATTTATTGCGTACGGTAAAATACAGCCTGTTGTCTTTGGTGGTTAACTGGATATTGATTTCGGGGTTGTCCATAAAAACCACACCGTGCTTGAAAGCGTTTTCTACAAAGGGAATCAGCAGCATGGGTTCTATTTCGTGGAAACTATCTGCTGCGTTGATCTGTGCATGGATGGTCACCTTATTTCCAAAACGCTGCTGCTGCAGGTCTATATAGCTTTTAAGATATTCTGTTTCGGTTTTGAGCAATACTCGTTCTTCATTGGTCTCGTAAAGCATATACTGCATCAGGGAGGATAGTTTGATAACCGTAGGTTCCAGCTGGTCGCTTTTTAACCTGGCCAGTGCCACTATATTGTTGAGCACATTAAAAATGAAATGCGGACTGATTTGTGAGCGCAGAAAAGAGAGTTCGGTTTTCAGGTTCTCTTCGTTCTTCTCCTGTTCCCGTTTATTGCTTTCTATTTTTTCCCTGATCAGCTGGAATATCGTACTGCTGGCAATTGCCAGGAAATACGCAGGTGCATTAAAAGCCGCACCCAATAAGAAATAGAACTGGTGGTTGGGTACCAGGTGAACAAACAGGATGCCGTGCACCCAGATGATGAACATGTACAGCGCCAGTACGATAATGCCATACCAGGCATATTTTTTACGTTGTATCAGCAAGGGGAAAAGCAGGTAGGCATTCAGGTAAAAAGTACCGGTCCATAATAGTCCGGTAAGATTTCCCAGGTAAAAGAAACCATTGTTTTCCGGATCATTGTTTTTTCCATATACCTGCCGCAACAAATAAGGAAGTGAAAATATGATGATCCAGAAAATGAAGTGGAAACAAACCTGCACCCACTTTAATTGATACCAGGCCTTAGGCATAGCTGACGAAGGGATTGTTGAACAGGTTAATAACTACTGCCGGCGTTTTCACCAGTGCCTTTGCTAAGGCGCTTGAAGAGACTGGCATCCATTTTCCCGAAGCGGTAATTAAAGGAAAGCCTTACCATCTGCGGATCGCGTAACCGGTTGTATTGTTGTGTAAAGTAATCACTTTCTGAGTATTGTTTGTTGATCCGGGTCCTGAAAATATCGCTGACGCTCAGGGTAACGGAAGCGGCATTGTTCTTTAGGAATGTCTTTTTCACGGCCAGGTCCATCCCCCAGTTGGCACTGATATATCCCTGGGAGGCACTCATGGTTTGCATCATAGGGGGGCCACCCATTCCGGAATTGGTATTTACCGGCAGGTTTGTTTTGCTCTGATATGTGGCACTCAGCTGTGCGGTGAATGTTTTCAGGAATTTTACATTGGCATTATACTTACCAAACCAACTCCAGAGGGCTGGTTGTGAGGTGGTTTTATCGCCTGTTTCAATTTTTGAATTGTAGATGTTGATATTGGTACTCATATCCAGCCACTTGTTAATGGTATTGGTTGAGGTAAGTTCGAGACCTGTTGTGTAGGCTGAGTTGGCATTGATAAAGGTGTTGATCAGATCCTGCTTGCCCGACACCGGGTTGTATGCTGTATCAATATAGCGGGTGATCAGATCAGTAGTGTTTTTATAATAGACCGATGCCAGCAGGGAGTGATTGTTGTTAAAGGTTTTCAGGTAAGACAACTCAAAGGAAGTGGTGAATTCAGGTTTAAGGCCGGGGTTACCCCGTGTGATGTTTAAACTGTCGGAGTAATCAGTATACGGTATCAGGTTAAAGAAGTTGGGACGGTTTATCCGGCGGGTAATGCTGAATTGTAATTCCTGGTTGTCAGACAGTTTCTGGCTCAGGAAAAGCGAGGGGAACAGGCTTACCGGATACTTGTTGCTGAATTTTTCACCGGTGGTTTTTAATTCACCATTGTATTCGGAGCTTTCTGCCCGCAGTCCGATTTTGTAACCAAAGTTTTTGATGTTGCCGCTTACCGTAGCATAGGCAGCATATACATTGTCAGTATTGGCGTAGTAGGTTGAAGCGCTGACAACGTTTTCATATTGACCGGTTGCAGGGTTATAGGTGAAATTCTGATTGTTGTTTTCTCTTTTGCGCAAAGCAGCACGCAATCCCGTTTCCAGTTTGACGGATTTGCCAAAAGGTCGTGTATAGTCCGTCTGGAGGACCAGGTTTTGATCGTTTCCGTATCCGGTAGCTTTTTGCAGGTAGGTATTGTAGATCTCCTTAGCACTATTGTAATAGTCGGTAGCGTAATTGGCACTGCTTTCCATTTTACCGCTGAAATAATTGGCATCGAATGTCCATTCCTCTCCTGGTTTTTTAAAAGTCTGTTTCATACCAAATACTAAACCGCCACCATTGAATTCGCGCATACTGCTGGTGTTGCGCTGACTGTAAGTGCTGACAATACCATTGGTGAAAAGACTGTCGGTATAGGTATCAAGCACTTCGGAAGGTTTCATTTCTCCATGGACCCTTACGCCGGATAGTGATAGGGTGGTTTTGTCGGAAAGGAAGTAGTCGAAACCGAGTTTTCCAAACAGGAAAGTCCCATTTTCCCGGGTGTGGCTATACTGGCTGATGGTGGTAAGCGGATCGGTTGTCAGGTTATTCCGGACCGTGGTTCCGGTGGTGCGGGCTTTCATTTGATTGACCATGGCACTGCTGGTAATGTTGAATTTTCCTTGCCGGATATTGAGATCTCCGCCACCATTGATTCCCCCTCTTTTATCAATTCCTGCCCTGATATTCCCATTATATCCTGTTTTCCGGTTCTTTTTTAAGACAACGTTCAGGATCCCTGCGCCGCCACCCGACGCGTCATATTTTGCAGATGGATTGGTGATAATTTCAACACTTTCTATCGCATCGGCTGGTATTTGATCCAGTGTCAGCGTAGTAGGCCTTCCATCGATATAGAGCACGGGCGTACTATTCCTGAGGGTTACATTTCCGTCTATGTCCACGTTTATACCCGGTACATTTTTCATCACATCCTGGGCGGTTCCTCCGGAACTCACCAGGTTTTTATCGACGTTGAAGACCTTTTTATCGAGATCCAGCTTCAGGGCTTTGGAGGACGCAGTTACTACTACTGTACTCAGGTATTCCTGTTCCTGCTCCATTTTTATTTCACCCAGATCTTTTTCAGTATTTGGAGGTGTAAGTGTTACCTGTTGGCGGACCGGTTTATAACCCGTGTTGGAGAAGGTGATCACCAATGGTTTTCCAATGGGTAGTTCGTCAAACTCAAATGCGCCATTACTTTTGGTAGCAACGCCTTTTAACAATACTTCCTTCTGTTTTTTCGTAGTGCTGTCATAATGGATTTGAAGAATGATTGCGGATGCACCATTGATGGCTTTTCCGGCGGAATCAACCAGTTTTCCGGTAAGGTGGCCGCTTGCCGGGGCATTCATGCCTGCACCACCAGGAAAACCTGCAGGGGGTTGAGCCTTGAGGGTTATGAATGCGGTGAGCAGCAATAAAGTGAGTAGCCATTTTGATAAGTGCGTGGACATGAACTGAAATTTGGAGCAAACCTACCTTCAAGCTGAATTACTCCGGGGCGAATTGATGCAAACCGGCAATAGTTTGCTGTAAACAGGCATTGGTTAAACGGATCGATGCCGGCGACCGCTCAGCAAGGAGTTGAATAGCAATAAAAAAGGCGCCCGTTGGGGCGCCTTCATCAAAGCCTTATCCGATCGTCCATGAAACAGTTCTCTTCATCAAGATCTTACCTTGTCCGGATTGCCGGGCTGGCTATATTGTTGGTTGCTCCGTTGATGGAGTGTGTTATTGCCAAATCTTCCTTTAAGTTAAAAAAAAATGGGCAGTGGTGCAAGCACAAGTTATCCACCATTTAAAGAGGTAACCGGATGATTGAAAATTGCTTGTTCCGCGAAATTGGTGATGACCGTGATTGTAAACAAAGCCGGGTATTTCAAGCAACTGAAATGTCCGGCTTTTTGTGGTAACAGTTTACCAATCTATTTCCCATTGCCTGTCGTCATTTACAAAATAGGGCAGGCCGTTACTCATATGATGCAGGGTCTTGCCATCCTTTCGGGTGGTTGCCTTCATTTCATACACCCTGATGCTATTGTTTTCCCGCGTGAGGTAGTAGATCAGCGCGGTTAAAGTTGGCTGCAGATCGCTCAGCCATTGGGCATCTTCTTCCTTCACAAATGCCTGACTCATACTGTGTGCTTTCCACTTCTAACAGCTAAAAAGGGGAACTGTTCGATGTTCATCCCTCTTCTGCGCGACGCCGGGTAAACTTATCAGGAATCCAAAATTTCTTTTTGAAGTAAAGAATATTGCTATATTTGAAAGTAGAACAGACCAGAATAGACTAGTCAAAGAGATTGCCTAACCATTTAAAAAACCAAGACCATTTTATGAGAAAGCACTACTGCTTGCTGCTTGTCAGCCTCATGGCTGTCCTCACCTGCTTCCTCCCCATGGCCGGCTGGGCACAGTCCCGCTCCGGCCCCGTAAAAGGGATCATCAGAAACGACAAAGGCGAACCGGTTGCCGGTGCCACCATCCAGGAAAAAGGAACAACCAACACGGTTTCCTCAGGCGCGGATGGCCAGTTCTCCATCACCGTTGCGTCCAAAGCGGCGCTGCTCATCAGCTTCACAGGATTCTCCCCCCTTGAAGTGAAAGCGGATGGCACACAGCCGATGAACCTTGTTATCAGTCCCGAAGCCCGCTCCATGAATGAAGTAGTGGTAGTGGGTTACGGGTCACAGAAAAAGGCCACCCTTACCGGCGCCGTGGCTTCGGTGAAAGGCACTGACCTGGTGCAGAGTTCTTCCGCCAACGTGTCGAATGCCATTGCCGGCCGGGTACCGGGTGTAATCGCCAACAACCGTTCCGGGAGACCGGGTGATGACGCCTCTACATTGCTGATCAGGGGCTTTAACTCCTTTGGCGGTGGTACTGCTCCGTTGATCGTGGTGGATGGAATTCCTGACCGTGACTTCAGCCGGATCAATCCCTCCGACATTGAAAACATTACCGTGCTTAAGGATGCATCGGCGGCTATTTACGGCGTGCGTTCTGCCAATGGGGTCATCCTGGTTACTACTAAAAGAGGAAAAAGTGGAAAGGCTACCATTCAGTATGATGGTTCCTATGGCATCCAGCAGCTGACACGGCTGCCGGAAACCGTTAACGCCTGGCAGTACATGACCTATTACAACGAGATCAATCCGAATACTTATGCAACTGAAGAAATAGAAAAGTATAAGGCGGGCAACGATCCCAATTATACCAGCACCGACTGGTACAATGAAGTGTTCCGCAAAAGTGCTCCGCAAACCGCACACTCACTTTCTGTAAATGGTGGAAATGAAAATGTCCGCTACTATTTCAGCGGGCAGTACCTGGATCAGTCCAGCAACTTCAGAAACAGTATTGAGCATTACAAACAGTTCAATATCCGGTCAAACATCGATGCACGGATCTCCAAAAACCTGAAAGTCAATCTTGATATCGCTTTCAGGAATGAAACCAGGAATTATCCCACTTACGGTGTGAACAGCATCCTGCATGAGACCCGTTCGCTTTACCCCTTTGTACCGGTGTACTGGCCCAACGGTTCACTCAGTGCGGGTGTTGCCAATGGCCGGAACCCGGTCATCCTGGTTACCGATGCGCCCGGATACGATAAGCCAAGGAACTACATCCTCAATCCCCAGGCGGGATTTGAATGGCAGCTGCCTTTCATCACGCAGGGGCTTTCCGTTAGCGGCTATGCTTCCTACGATGTGAACTACCGCACCGAGAAGATCTTCACCAAACCCTGGGACGCGTACTCCTACAATAAGACCACCGATACTTACAGTAACCAGAAGTCCTCAACGGCGCAGACCAGCATCACGCAGGACGAGCGCTTTACTACTGCCAGTACCTATTTCATTAAGATGGCGTATGACCGGCAATTCGGCCAGCACAACTTTAACGCGTTTGTGGGGTATGAGCAGACGAATTCCAATTATTCGCAGACCTATGCTTTCAGAAAGAACCTGCTGAGTGAGCAGATTGACCAGATCTTTACCGGCAGTGCTGAGGGACAGCTGGCAACAGGAGCAGCTGCACAGGACGGCCGCGCCAGTGTACTGGGCAGGCTTGCCTATAACTATGCGAACAAATACATGGCTGAAGTCTCCTTCCGTTACAACGGATCCTTCAATTTCCCGGAAGAAAACCGCTGGGGGATGTTTCCCGCTGTATCAGCAGGCTGGCGCATTTCTGAAGAGAAATTTTTCCGCGACAATATCCGGTTCATCAACCAGCTGAAGCTGCGTGGTTCATGGGGCAAAATGGGTAGTGATGCTGTTGCACAGTATCTCTTCCTTACCCGGTACCAGCTGGTTACCAACAAGAACTACTATACCTATTTTGGCGATGATTACGCACTCGCCAGTTCCATTAACCTGTCCAGCACCCCCAATACCAATATTACCTGGGAAACACAGGATACCAGGAACATAGGCCTGGATGCGACCTTCCTCAACAACAAGCTCAATTTCAGCATCGACTATTTCCGGTACCTGCGGGAGGATATCCTCGCACAGCGGAGCGCTTCCATTCCCCTGTACACCGGTATGTCGCTTCCGGCAGAGAATATCGGTAAGTCGCTTAACCGCGGGGTAGACCTCTCCCTGGTTTACAACAACAGGGCTGGTGCGTTCAGTTACAGCATCGGCGGTAATATGACCTATGCCAAGAGCAAAGTGTTGTTCCGTGATGAGGCAGCCAATGTTCCGGAATGGCAGAAATCTGAGGGCTATCCCATTGATTCCTGGCTGGTGTATGAAACCAATGGCATCTATCATACGCAGAAGGAAGTGGATGAATCCGTTCACCTGCCCGGCGCCACACCAGGTGACTTGCATATCAAAGACATTGATGGCAATGGTGTAATTACCAGCAATGACCGGGTGCGGAAATATGAATCCGCCACACCCAAACTGGTGTATGGCCTGACACTGGCCGGTGCCTATAAAGGTTTTGCACTGAACATGCTTTTCTCTGGTCAGGCGATGGCCAAACAAATGATCCTGTCTCAGATGCAGGGATCGCTGATCGCTCCGCCGCAATGGTTGTACGATGGCCGGTGGACAGAACAGACGCCGGATGCACAGTATCCGAGGGCATTCAATTCAAACGATACCTATAACAGTATTTATGCGGATTTCTGGTTGAGAAATGCAGCTTTCCTGCGCCTGAAATCAGTTGAGCTGTCCTATTCGGTGCCGGCAAAGGTGTACTCCCGTGCGGGACTCAATAACCTGAGGGTTTATGTCAGCGGATTCAATCTCTTGTCGTTTGACAAGATGAAGCAGTACGGTGTTGACCCCGAAACCAATAATATCACCGGTGTGAATTATCCGCAGACAAGGATGTTCCGCTTCGGCATTAACGTGGGACTGTAAACCAATTTATTCACAACCAATTGACGATTATGAAACCTGCCAATATATTCAGGATTGCCCTTGCTACCTGCAGCCTGTTTTCACTGTCCTGCAACAAAGTGCTGGATAAGGCGCCGCTCGATTCCTATACCGATCAGTCCGTCTGGTCGGATCTGAAACTCGCAGAGGCATTTGTGAACAATATCTATAACGTACTGCCCACCACCACCTATGATTGGGGCAAATCCATCAACCGCAGCTACCTGCTTTCCTGTGCGGCGGATGAAGGGTTCAATAAGTTTGATTACGCCGGTGTACGCAGCGTGATCAACAAGGGGATCCTGTCTCCGGATAATACCGGAGACTTCGATATCTGGGCTAAAAACTATTACCAGATCCAGAATGCAAACCTTTTCCTTTCCAAAGTGGATGAGATACCCGGGGATGAGAATTACCGGAACAGGCTGAAAGGGGAAGTGCTGTTTCTTCGGGCTTATGCGTATTTCCAGCTGGTGAATGATTATGGCGGCGTTCCGATCATCACGGAGCCATTTAACCTCAACTCCGAATTCAATGCAACCCGCAGTACCTACGAGGAAACAGTATCCTTTGTAGTGAGCGAGCTCGACAAGGCAGCGGAACTGTTGCCATTGTCGACCAATTCTTCTACAACGGGCAAGGCAACCGCACCGCTGGCACTGGCGATCAAATCTCGGCTGCTGCTGTATGCTGCCAGTGCGCAGTGGAATACCGGTAATGATCAATCGAAATGGACTGCTGCTGCTGCAGCTGCGAAGGCAGTGATTGACCTGAACCAGTTCTCGCTCTACCGTGGCAACTATGCTGATATTTTTACCACGTTCAACGAAGAGCTGATCGGCATGCGTTTGTCAAACAAACAATATAACTGGGATGCCTTCTGCGGCATTGAAATGATGTGTTATCCCAGCGGATATCATGGATGGGCTGCCTTTGCACCGACGCAGAACCTGGTGGATGCCTTTGGCATGGCTGATGGAAAGGCGATTACGGATGCAACATCAGGATACGATCCGCAAAAGCCCTATCTCAACCGGGATCCCCGTTTTTATGCTGATATTGTTCACGATGGGCGGCCTCTTGGTAACCCGGCGTACTTTACTTATCGCATCAATGCTACGAATCCTACCGGAACAGAAGCTGAGTTCTATGAAGGCGGAATGGATTCACCCCAGGGTATTGATACCTGGAACAACAGCGAAACCAGGTATAGCCTGCGGAAGTATATGGATACGACCTTTGACTTCAACCTGACTACCCAGACCAACAAGTTCTGGATCTTGTCGAGGCTGAGTGAGATCTACCTCAATTATGCAGAAGCGGAATTTAACCTGGGGCATGAGGCTGTAGCGCGGGAGTACCTCGATAAAGTAAGGGAAAGGGCAGGTATCACTACGCCGCTCACGGAATCTGGCGTGGCACTGGAAAACAGGATCAGGAGTGAAAGGCAGGTGGAGCTTTGTTTTGAAGGGCATCGCTACTATGATGTGCGGCGCTGGAAAATTGCAGAGACCACCGATAATCTCCCTGCGCGGCAGGTGATCATTACCCGCAGTTCCAACGGCGCTAAAACTTATGAGTACAAAACCCTGGAACAACGTTATTTTGATGTCAGCAACTACCTGTTGCCGATTCCCAGAACAGAAATAGAAAGGACCGGGTTGCCGCAGAACCCGGGGTATAATTGATTCGAGTATGATGGTAAGAATTTGGTTGGTTACATTACTGGTGCTGATCCGGACGGTGGTATCGGCCCAGGGAGGAGTTCAGTTTTCCTCCGGTGACACATTGCTGCAACGGGCATTTGACAATGTGAAAGCGATGGCATTGTCTTATCGCGGCAACCCAAAGGATGGGGTGGGGCCGTGGTATGAAGCAGCGTTGCCGTCGAGAAATGCCTTTTGCATGCGGGATGTGTCACACCAGTGCATTGCAGCAGAACTGTTGGGAATGAGCAGGGAGAACAGTAACATGTTCTCCCGCTTCCTGCAGGGCATTTCTGAAGAAAAGGATTGGTGTTCCTTCTGGGAGATCAATAACCAGGGGGTGCCCGCACCGGAAGATTACAGGAACGACAAGGCCTTCTGGTATAACCTGAATGCCAATTTCGATGTCATTTATGCCTGCTGGCGGTTGTACCTGTGGACCGGGGACAGCTCCTATATCAGCGGGCCGGTGTTCAATAATTTTCTGCAGCGAAGTCTGCATGATTATGTGGACCGTTGGAAACTGCAGCCCGGTGACCTGCATAGCCGGCCTGCTTATCTCAATGCACCGGTGCCTTTTGACAGTACAGATAATTTTCATACCTGCCGGGGACTAGGCTCTTATACTGAAAATGTTCCCGGGCTGAATATGGGGGTGGACCTGGTAGCAGCACTTTCGCGGGGTTTTCAGACAGGTGCTGATATTACCGGCGATACCCGTTATGGTGCGCTGGCAACAGCTTACCGGGAAGAGATCGATAAAAACTGGTGGGACAAAAACAGCCAGTCATACAATACTTACCTGACCCGACAGGGAGCATATGGGAAGGGAGAGGGCGAGGTTTTTTTGCTATGGTTTGATGCACTGACCGACAGCGCAAGACTGCGTGCGACGGTAGAGCAACTGGTGGGTAAGGAATGGAATGTGGAAACGACATCGTATCTGCCGGCCTGGCTGTACCAGAATGGCTATGAAAAGAAAGCTTATGAATACCTGCTGCAACTGTCAGACCCGGCTACCAAAAGGAGAGAGTATCCTGAAGTGTCCTATGGGGTAGTGGATGCATTTGTACGCGGACTGATGGGTGTTGATGCGGACAGCCGATACGGACGGATAAGTACTGTTTACCGTGGGCAGGATGGCGTTCCGAGCACTATTGGAGAAGTGCCCGTACTCGGCGGTAAACTCACGCTGCAGCAGGATGGAAAGAGCAGTACGCTCCTGATGAAAGGTGGGCGGGCCATGCATTGGCGGGCGGGCTTTGCAGGGCGGCATGATTATATCCGCGTCGGTAAAAAGCGCATTAAGGCGACGCAGCAGCAAGGTAAATTGGGTAATATTATTTCTTATATTGACGTTACACTGCGCCCCGGTAAAGGGATCACCGCATCGTTGACCGACTAAAAAAGTTTCATGGCAGATCTGTATGATAAGATTAATGAGTTAAAGCAGGTATCCGCTTATTCCAAGCATGACCGGCTGGTGCAGGGGGTGATCAATGCCATCAACGACGGTGTGCTGGCGAAGGAGGATGCGCTTCCATCTGTCAACACAATGATCCGGGAGCTGCATTTTTCCCGGGAAACGATCATGAAAGGATACCGTGAACTGGTGGGCAGGGGGATCATTGCTTCCAAGAACAGGCTTGGGTATTATGTGGCCAATGGCAGTACAGAACAGTTGCTGAAATGTGCCCTGATTATGTATAACCTCGACAGTTTCGAGGAACAGTTTTACCGGAATTTCAGGAATGTGCTGGGGAAGCAGGTGGAGTTGCAGGTGTTTTTCCATCACGGTAATATCGACATCTTTGATACGATCCTGCAGCGCATCAGGGGCCAGTTCGGTATGTATGTGGTGGCGCCGATTCCCCACCCTCGTTCCAAAGAATTGCTGGAATCCATTCCCCGGAACAAGTTCCTGATGGTGGACAGGTTTGAGCCCATCAGCGGCGTGTTCAATCATATCACCCAGGAATTCGAAAAGGCATCCTATCATGCTTTTTCCGAACTCGCGGAGGAGATCAAGAAATTTGATGAGTTCATATTTTTTCACTCACCCGATTCACTTGACCCGAAGGAGATCGTTGCTTCCTTCCAGGCATTCCGGAAAAAATTCAAGGTTAAGGGAAAGGTGGTTCGGGAATATATTCCGGGAACCATCGAAAAAGGGAAGGTTTATTTTACGCTGGACAACTTTGCCATGTGGGAAATCCTGAAGGAATGCAAAGCCAAAAAATATAAAGCAGGAAAGGATGTGGGGCTACTGTCCCACAATGATGAACCTGCCAAGGAATTTGTCGGAATCACTACTTATTCGGCTGATTTCGGACAGATGGGTAGACAGGCAGCCATGGCTGTGCTGAACCGTGAAACCATCCGCATTACGGTGCCCACCGTTCTCGCTAAACGAAGTACACTATAGTTTAAATCAACCAAATGAGGCATATTTTAATACTGGCATTGGTGCTGGCAGGTTGCTCCGTGTTTGCGCAGAAGCCCATCTGGCAATTTGCGAAGGATGGCGGTATCAGCTGGAAACCAGCGAAAGCACAGGTACATTCGGATCATATTGAAATGAGCGGAAGACAACTGTCGGCGATCCTGCGATATGGCGTTAATGAAAAGGGTGCATTAGTGCTGGAGAAAAAGCTGGTGTTCCCCATGTTGCGGACCATTCCCAATGATACCAGAGGTTCATTGATCAGGCGGTTCACGGGTAACCTGACAGATCAGTTATTGGTGGACGGGCAACCCTGGCAGGATCAGGTGGATTCCCTGTACATCAACGGGTATCTTTCTGTGACCAGTCATTCTGGTGGCATGGTGCTGAACCGTAAGATCTACCCGTCGGCCGACAAAGCCGCCTGCCTGGAATGGTGCAGGATCTCAAACCGGACTACCCGGGACGCTGATGTCTATATTCCTGAGATCAACCGCGACAGCATTACTCCTGCTGAAAAGGGCGTATACGGCGCGTATGTGCTGAACCAGAAAATGTACAACGGTGGAAATTTTACCCTCGCCCCGGGAGAAACCAGGGATTGCTGGCTGGTCATTTCGGGAAGGAAAGCTACTGAGTCACCGTATTATTATGCGGCGGCATTTGAATTCAGCAAGCGGTCGGCTTTCCTCGAAGGCATAAAAGACGATCTCGTGCTGACGACGCCGAATGATACCATCAACCGTATGTTTGCCTTCGCCAAAATCAGGGCGGCAGAAAGCATCTTTGATACCAAGGCGGGACTGTTGCACGCACCGGGCGGTGGGGAATACTATGCGGCCATCTGGGCCAATGACCAGGCGGAGTATGTCAATCCATTTTTCGGGTATCTCGGGTATGATGCAGGTATTGCGTCTGCGATCAACAGCTTCCGGTTATTTGCCTCCTGGATGAACCCCGCCTTTGAACCGATACCCAGTTCTATTATAGCAGAGGGAGACAGCTACTGGAACGGGGCAGGGGACAGGGGAGACCAGGCGATGATCGGCTATGGCGCTGCATTTTTTGCTGTCACCCGCGCAGATACCGTCCTGGCGCAGCAACTCTGGCCGCTGGTGAACTGGTGTAATGAATACCTGCTCCGGAAGAAAACAACAGATGGTGTAATTGCTTCCACTTCCGATGAACTGGAAGGAAGGTTTCCTACCGGCGAAGTGAATCTCTCCACCAATATCCTTACTTATGCTTCCCTGCAGTATGGTGCAAGGCTGGCACAGGCGCTGGGTAAGGAGGCCACCGCGCTGAACTGGAAAGCTACTGCCGCAACCCTCAAGACTTCCATTGAAAAGTATTTCGGTGCCACTGTGGAAGGGTTTCAAACGTATCGTTATTATGATGGCAATGACAAGCTGCGGTCATGGATCGCGTTACCGCTGGTGATGAATTTTGACCAGCGGCGGGACCAGACCATCAAGGCATTGCTGAGTGACCGGCTGTGGACAAGGAATGGCATGTTAACTGAATCGGGTTCCAAAACATTCTGGGACAGGTCAACCTTATATGCCTTCCGCGGGCTGCTGAAAGCAGGTGCTACGGATACCTGTCTCCGTTATCTCGCTTATTATTCTTCGCGGAGATTGCTGGGGGAGCACGTACCGTATGCGATCGAGGCCTGGCCTGAAGGGGATCAGCGGCATCTTTCCGCTGAAAGCGGCTTGTATGCGCGCGTATTGACAGAAGGGCTCTTCGGACTTGATCCTGTTGGATTCAGGGAATTCCGGTTGTCGCCGCACCTTCCGGTTGGATGGAATGAAATGTCACTGAAACGCATCAGCATTTGTAACACAATCGTGGATGTAATGGTGAAAAGAATGAAGACGGCAACTTCAGTGACAGTGAAAGTGGCAGGAAAGCCCGCACGCACTTACCAGTGGGATGGCCGGAAACCGCTTTCGATCCTTATTCAGTAGATTAGCGCATGAACGCGACTGCTTTGCTGACCTTCCTGGTATTGACGGGGATTGTGGCCCTGGTGTCATGGCTGAGGACGAAAAAAGAACAACTAAATACGTTATCCGGGTTGTTCTTTGCCAACCGTAAATTAGGGTTCATTGCGGTCGGCAGCGGATTGCTCTTTGCGAATATCAATGCTTCCACTTTTATCGGAGAGAATGAACTCAGTTATACCAATAACATGAGCGTGATGGGCTGGGGCGTTACGGCGGTATTTGCGATGCTGCTCGTGTCAGAATTCATCATGCCCATCTACCTCCGCTCCGGGATTGCCACTACACCGGATTACCTGGAGATGCGTTATGACCGGCAGACAAAACTCATTGTTTCCCTGATCTTCCTGATCAATTATATGGTGAACCTGCTGCCTGCCGTGTTGTATGGAGGTGCAGTGGGGTTCAACGGCCTGTTCCATTTTTCCGAACATCTTCAAATTGATTACTGGACAAGCATCTGGATCCTGGTATGGATCATGGGTGGGCTTGGCGGGTTATACAGTCTGCTGGGCGGGATGAAAGCGATCACTGTCTCGGATACTGCAATTGGCTTCGGCATGTTTACCGGCGGCTTGCTGTTGCCGTGGCTGGCGGTGAAGCATATTGGCGGTGGCAGCTGGCAGACGGGACTGCAGACAGTGCTGAACAATCACACCGAACATTTCAATAGTATCGGTTCTGCGCAGGATGCCATCCCCTTTGGTACATTATTTACCGGGATGTTATTGGTGAACCTTTATTACTGGGGAACTGAGCAATACATTGTGCAGCAGGTACTGGGTTCCCGGGATCTGGCTACCTGCCAGAAAGGAATTGCGCTGGCCTGTGCAGGAAAGTTGTTGTGCCCGTTGCTGATCAATGTCCCAGGAGTGCTTGCAGTTCACTTATATAATAACCTTGGGAACAGTGCTGAGGTATTCCCCCGACTGGTGGGAGATGTTTCTCCGCCGGTGTATACAGGGTATATGGCTGCATTGTTGTTCGGGGCTGCGCTGACCACTTTCAATGCGGGGCTGAACAGTGCTAGTACGTTATTTATGCTGAATATTTATCAGCCGCGCCTGAAGCGGAGGAAACAGTTGGCGAGCCAGGCAGCACTGGTAGCCAGTGCCAAAAGATTTGAAGTGTTTGTCTGCCTGGTGGCCATGCTGATCGCGCCGATGATCATCTTTGCCAAAGGTGGCTTTTATACTTATGTTCAGAAGGTTGGTGGCCTGTTCAGCATTCCGATATTCACGATCATATTTGTTGGATTTGTAACAAGACGAGTGCCGCCGGTTGCGGCGAAAGCGGGGTTGTTGTTTTTCATCGTTACCTATGGCATTACACAATTCTTTCTGCCGGTGCCGTTGCACTTCCTGCATGTGCTGGCGATATTGTTTGTGCTGACAATTGTACTGATGCTGGCGATCGGGAAATGGAAGCCGCTGGATATTCCCTATGAACGCAGGTTGTCTGCCCCGCTTGACGTCACTCCCTGGAAGTCGCGACACCTGTACGCGGTATTGTTGATACTCGGGGCTATATTGTTGTACCTGCTTTTTTCTCCTCTGGGTCTGGCCAAGCAGCCTTAGAGGCATTACAATGTTATTATCGCTTTGATTTTCAAATCTAAAACGATATTTTAGACGTACTATCAACCTTTCCATGAAACGTTCACTCAACATTCTTTTTTCTGCATTATTGACAATCGCAGTTCATTCAGTATGTTTTGCTCAATCCATCGACGGCATTCAATGGCGGCAGAATTGGGGCGGAAGCCGGTTCGATGAAGCCAAAAGTATTACGAGGACCCATGACAGAGGTTTTTTAGTTGGTGTCACCTCCAGTTCCACCGATGGTGACGCTGTTCCAAAACCTGTTGATCCCTATAATCCTGACAACAAAAGCACGGGTGCACCCTGGCTGTTTAAGTACAATTCCAGAGGGAAACTCGAATGGAAGAAGACTTATGGCGGATCGAAAGCAGATTGGTTGACGATGGCCATTCAATGCAGTGACCATGGGTATGTGTTTGTTGGTTGCGCAAATTCCAACGATTTTGATGTGTCGGGTAACCACGGTACTGGAGATTGTTGGGTGGTTAAAACTGACGCGATCGGGAATATTCAATGGCAGCGATGCATAGGGGGGACAAATGGAGATTGGGCGAGTCAGGTTGTAGAAACAACTGATCATGGTTTTATTATTTCCGGGACGAGTAGATCTACCGATGGAGATATGAGTGGCAAACCGGCCGAAAAAACTGTATTTGTAGTAAAGTTGAATAGTACCGGAACGAAAATAGAATGGAAATTGTATTATGGTGCGCGGCTCGAAGCTACCCCTTATGACCTCAGGTTGGGAAGAAATGGCAATATCTATTTGCTTGCCTCAACGCGGTCCAGTGACGGAGATTTTGCGAGTACAGTTTATGAACCTGTTACCAACATTATTTTTACGATTGATCAGAGGGGTAACAAAATCAGTAGTAAGCACATTCAAGGCAGCAATGCGAGTTGGGATCATGTATTTACCAGTATACTTCCGACTAAAGATGAAGGTTTTTATGTACTGGGGGATTTTGTTGTTGAGAAAGACAGTGTGGTCAAAAATAGTATGAAACCCACTTTGCTCAGGGTGGACAAAAATGGGGATCGTCTTTGGTCGAGACAATTTGCTAACCTCCCGGGGGATCTTGGTCCGGATATCAGGTTGTTATCGATGAAATATTCAGAGGACTCACTCTCTGTTCTCATCACGGGCATGCACAGGCCACAAATTGCGATGTATGCGAATCACCTGCGGGCGCTTAAAACTGATACTGCTGGTAATATACAATGGCAAAAAATAATTAAGTCGGCGACCGGAGGCCAGACTGTTGGCCGTGACATAATACCTGACGGCGATGGCGCTATCGTCGTTGGGACGGAAGAAAGGTTATATACGGGTGGGGACTATGATGCAATTTTGGTGAAGCTCGGTCCCGTAAACGCGGTAACCGGAACCGTATTTCTTGATATCAATGGGAATGGCATCCGCGATAACAGCGAAAAAGGGTTTGACGAGGCAGTTGTTAAAATTCAAAACGAAGCGACTGTCACGACTACGCAGCCTGTAGATGGAAAATTCTATCTTGAAACAGACTCAGGAGGTCACCGTACCAGCGTTAACCCTTACCACAAGTATTACGAAGTACAACCTAATGAAAAAATTAAAGTTTTCCATGGTTTCTATGAAATCGATACGGTAGATTTTGCTGTAAAGCCGAAACCAGGTCAGAGAGATCTTGGAATTAGTATCATTCCCTTCACCGCCAGGGTAGGCTTTCCGGCCAGATACACGATCCTAGGACAGAACAATGGAACTGATTCTATTACGCAGGGCATGATCCGGTTTGTCAAAGACAGCAGGATCAGTTTTTCTTCAGCTGATCCAATTCCGCATTCGATCGATGGAGACACGATTGCCTTTTACTTCAACAATTTAGTACCCAATCAAAAACTTGAAATTTCGCTAACATTTCAGGTGCCAGCATCTTTACATATCAGGGATACTTTGAAACTTACCGCCGCCATACTCCCAATAGAGAGTGATCTTACACCTTCAGATAATACCGTAAAGCTAGACCAGATCATAACCGGCTCTTTCGACCCAAATGACAAGCAGGACAATTTTGGCGGTAATATGAAACGTACAGCTGTAGCTGAAGGCGCCTATATCAACTACCTGGTTCGATTCCAGAATACGGGGACAGATACGGCATTTACCGTTCGTGTTGCCGATACGCTGGATAACAATCTTGATTGGAGTTCCCTTCAGATGATCCAGGCAAGTCACCGTTACCGCCTGTCGGTTAAGGGTGGTAACAAACTGGAATGGGTATTTGACGGGATCAACCTTCCCGACAGCAACCGTAATGAACCACTGAGCCATGGTTATATTGCTTATCGCGTAAAACCAAAACAGGATATAATGGCGGGAAGTGCGATCCGTAATACGGCATCTATCTATTTCGATTTCAACGAACCTGTAGTAACCAATACTGTGGTTACGAAGATTTCAACGAACCAGCCCGGCGGCATAGGTGGTGCAGCAGAAACAGAATTAACTATGACGGTTGCACCCAATCCTAATCATGGCCAGTCAAACCTGCTGATCAATGGAATGCTTACCGGCCGGTTTGACATCATGGTAACAGATAACCTTGGCAGGCCTGTTCACCAGACCAGCTTCACACGGGATATTCCGGATCTGCCGCAGTCGGTCCCATTAAAAATTGAACGATTTACACCGGGCATCCACTATGTTTCCGTCTATCAAAAAGGGAAGGTATGGACCTGGAAGGTATTGCTTCAATAGTTTAGCGATCCTTCAAACCGCTTCTCTTCCCGGTAAACAGTGAAACCCATTAACTTCCAGTTGAGCGTTCCATCAATGGTATAACTCCAGTGCATTGCTGCATCGGGCACCATCCGCATGCGGTTGGTTTCCCAGGAGAAACCGGAAAGAAAACCATTTACGCTGATATTGCCAGCGACAGGTATCTTATGGTCGGCAGAATCACAGTAACTGGTGTGCAGGTTAATGGAAAACGGGACAGTATTTTCAAGAACGGTTGATGCTGACCTGGTTTGTCCGTTCTGAGGTCCGTTGAATGGCAAAATCCTGCCTGTCATATCGAAAAATTCAGCCTGCTTACTACTCGTAATATTGGAAAAAAACAAAGACGCGAATCCGATTGCCAGTATCGTTGCGTTCAGCAAACCGTGACTTTTTCGTACTAATTTAATCGCAAGAAAAAAAATGGTGAGCCTGCAAATGAAAAAAGCGGTGTTGAAAGCGTCCATTTCAGATACATAGGCAAGGTTATTGGCGAGCAAATATATGTTGATCGGTGATGAAGGAGAAAAAGTATCTTCCATAGGCTAAATGAAGAAAATCATTAAACTTCCGATATGAATACTTCCGCAACACATGATGAGCGCATAGCGAAAATGGTCTTTGGCTCCGTTTACCCGCATTATGTTGCAAAAGTGGAAAAAAAGGGGCGCACCAAAGAGGAACTCCACCAGGTTATTGAATGGCTTACAGGGTTTGATGATAGAAAGCTCCGGAAACTGATCGATGATAAAGTGACATTTGAAGAGTTTTTTAAACAGGCCAAATTACATCCGAACGCGAACCAGATCACCGGGGTGATCTGCGGGTATCGGGTTGAGGACATAGAAAATCCCTTAACGCAAAAAGCGCGGTACCTTGACAAACTGGTGGATGAGCTGGCGAAGGGAAGGAAAATGGAAAAGATCCTTCGCGGCGCGGCATAAGGGAGTACTATATGTGCAGCATATTTTCCAGCTGGAAAAGATGTCGTTTTAAATGCATCTGGATAAACCACAGCCATTCATACCGGGTGAGAAACCCTATTGTTGGCAGGGGAAAGTCCATACAGATCTCCGAAAGGTCTTTTCCTTTAATTATAGTCAGATCGGTTTCGCGTGCAGCTTTCAGTGCGGCGAGCAGCGCTGATTTTTCATGGTGCCCGTCATCCGGCAGCAATGGCTCCGGTGCCTTGAATTTCTGGTTCAGATCTTCCCACCAGGGGCGGATTTTAGGGAGCATGGCGTCAACTTCACGATCGGAAGGTTTTGTCTGATGATCGGGCACGCCGCGCGTCGCTTTGGTGATATGCACGGCGACTTGTGCCGGTGTCCAGCTTCCTGGAAAGGGCACCTTGTTGATACGGTCTTCAGGAAACGATTCTAATGTGCTGATAAAATCATCAAAGGCTGCCGTCAGTGCCTGCTTTAATTTTTCTTTTTCCAGTGGCATATTACTTCCGGGTTGGTTTCCCTAAAGGTGAGACAGGAACGGTTAACGCCGGGGGGGCAAATCTGACAATCAGGAGGGCTGATGCGAAAAAAAGGGCTGGAGAACCAGCCCTTTGATCAGTCTTTCAGAAAACACTATTAATCCAGCGACTTCAACGTGATGTATTTGGTGACATCTGAGTAATTGAATCCTTTTTCTTTCATCTGCCTGATGTATTCAGGCGTTACACCAACCGCTTTTAAGCTAACGAACTCCTGGAGGCGGATGTCTTTGAACCCCGCGTCTTCAAAACCTTTGATAAATTCAGGAGTGATATTTTGAGATTTAACGGGTATCAGGTCAGAGGGATCAATGTCTTTGTATCCAAGTGCCTGGAAGGACTTCACATACTCGGGTGTTATACCAAGCGACTTCATTGGTATCAGGTCGTCCAGATCAATCTGTTTATAACCCAGCGCCTGGAAGCCTTTAATATACTCCGGTGTGATGTTCAGAGATTTAAGCGGAATCAGTTCTGATGATTTGATATTCTTATATCCCAGTGCAGTAACGCTTTTGACAAATTCAGGGGTTACACCGACACTCTTCAGGGCAATCAGGTCGGAATGGGGAATATCGGTCAGTCCGGCTTTGCCGAGTTCAGCAACATAGCTGTCGTCGATCTGAAGTGATTTGTAGGCAACCAGGTCATCAGGATCCCTGCTGCCGGAAGTGCTGCCATTATTGCCTTTGGCCTTATCCAGTTTGGTAATGTAACTGCCATCTATTCCCTGTGATTTGAAGGCGATCAGCTGATCCGGCGTGATGTCTTTATACCCGGCATTGCGGATCTCCTGGATATATTTTTTATCGATGCCGAGTGATTTGAAGGGGATCATTTCCTGGAGATCGAGTCCTTTCAATCCGCTTTCTTTTATGGAACGGATATAGTCCGCGTCGATCTTCAGGGCAGCGAGCGGAATGATATTGTCTTTGCTGAGATCTTTATAGCCTTCCTGTTTCAGCATCTTCACATAGGATCGTTTGATATCGATGAAATAGAAGACCATCAGGTCGCGCTCCGAAAGTGTTTCAGACAGGTCTTTGTTCATGTCTGCTCCATAAGACTTGTCCGCCACAAATTTGTATTTCCCCATGCCCTGGTTGCCTTCGAATTTGCCTGTGAACTCCATCGTGCCGGCTTCTCTCTTTAGCGTGAAGGTGCCGGTAGTGCCTTTTGGAAGGGTGGAAAGTTCGCTGAGTTTGAAGGTTGAGCCATTATAGGAATTGTGCTCGTCTTCCTCTTCCCTGAACTGAATATTGACATTGTCACCTTTGATGGTGGCAAACCAGTAGCCTTCGGTGGCGGGTTCCCTGGTAGCAGCTGGTGCTGTTGCTTTTTGCGTGATGTTGTTGGTATTGCCCTGCTGCAGCGTATGGGCAACAGGTTTATTCAGCAGGCTGGCAAAGATCACGAAAACAGGAAGCAGGAAGAGGTATTTCCAGGTCGTATGAAAGTTGGATTGTTTCGCATTCATCATGGCAATTCTTTTTTTAAGTAAGGATTGGTTGTAATTGCAGGTAATATTCAGGGGAAGTTGTGGTGTGCTGACTTTTAACAGGCTGATCTGGTAGCCAGATGGTTCCACTGCTTCATCGCAGATCAATACATTGTCAGTGAGGTATTCAAGGTTGCTTTCAATTTCTTTCCGGTAGATCCAGGCAAACGGGTTGAACCACTGGAAAACCAGAACAAGTTCTGCCGCGATCAGGTCAACAGTATGTTTTTGCCGGGCATGAACTTTTTCATGCTGCAGGATCTGGTTGTACGTATCCCAGTCGTATTGAGCGGGGTTAATAAAAATATTGTAACCAAAAGAACAGGGTGGTTTGTCACCTGTCACTTCGACAATCCTGAATTTCCCATCGATGATTGCAGGGTTGCGGTATGCCCGGAATACAAGGGCAATTATTTGGATGAGGAAATTGAGCCCAAATGCTGCCACGCCAAACCAGTAGATGATCATGAGCCATTTCAATACCTGTACGGGGGAAATGACTGGCTCGTCTGCTTTTTGGGTAGCTGGTAAAGTGACGACTTCTTTGTCCTTTTGATTTGTTTCTGTTGCAATGGGAACCGGCAGTTGCTGCCGCAATGGAGCAGTTGATGTTGTAGTTTCAGCTCTCCGGAACGACAGCTGTTGCGGTACCGGCACCAGCGGCAGGGTAAAGGCGATCAGGAGGCAGGCCATCAATACCAACCTGTTGATCCGGAAAAATGTTTCCTTTTGCAGCAACAGCTTGTAAAAGGCAAGACAACCGGTGATGATCAGGGCTACGCTGAGCAGGTAACTGGTCATTGCTTTTTGGTTTTTATCATGTTGATGATCTCTTTCAGGTCAGCTTCGCTCAGATTCTGCTGTTTGGCGAAAAAGGCCAGCATGCGGGGATAGGAATTATCAAAATACTGGCTGACGATGTCTTTCATGGCATGTTGCTGGTAATCTTCCCGTTGGATCAGGGGATAGTACTGGAATACATTGCCCACGGAATCATGACCCAGGAAACCTTTGTCTTCCAGGATTTTCACCATTGTAGCGACGCTGTTGTAATGTGGTTTAGGTTCGGGCAGGTGCGGAATGATTTCTTTGATGAATGCTTTCTGCAGGTCCCAGAACACCTGCATGATCTGTTCTTCCCTTTTCGCCAGTTTTGTCATTTGCTGTTCTTTCCACAATGCTACTACTAATTGATTAGGAGTCCAACTAATTGGTTAGTAATTATTTTGTTAATTCCTTTTTTGCCGGAAGGAACGGGATTTAGCAGAGATGTAATATTCAGATAATGAATGTGTTAGTGATAACCAGATAACATAGTTAAAAATTTGAAATATTATTTGGGAGGTTTTGTAACACAGGCACCTATCCAATCGTCTAGCGGATTCAATTGATTAAAACAGCCCGCTATGTTCAGGAGTTACTGGAAAATTGCCTTGAGAAATCTCTGGAAAAACAAAGGGTTTTCGGCGTTGAATATTATTGGCCTGTCGACTGGCCTCGCGGTTTGTCTCCTCATTGTGTTGTATGTGGTGGATGAGTGGGGTTATGACAGGTATAACCAGAAAGCTGCGCGGACGTACCGCGTTGATGCGGATATCTATTTCAACAACACGCAATTCAGGGCGGCGGTTACGCCGGAACCTTTGGGCGCAGCCCTGGTGCGGGAGTATCCGCAGATCGAAGCAATGACACGACTGAACTACCAGGGTGATATCCTTGTAAAAAAGGGAAATGAAAATATCCAGGATCACGAAGCAGTATATGCGGACTCCACTTTTTTCAAAGTGTTTACTGTACCGCTGCTTGCCGGAAATCCGGAGAACGCGTTAGAGGAGCCGCATTCCATCGTAATTGATGAAACTACTGCGAGGAAGTATTTTGGTCATACAGATGTGGTGGGAAAAACGCTTTATGTCGATAATACCACCAATTGCAAGATCACCGGTGTATTTAGAGACATTCCACGTCAGTCTCATTTCCATTTTCGGTTTATCCGCCCGCTGACCGATACCTGGCGGGGTAACGCGGAATACTGGCTGAGCAATAATATTCATACTTATGTAATCGCGAAGGAAGGGGTAAGTCAGCCGCAGCTGCAGGGTTATGTGAATACCGTTGTCAATAAATATGTCGGTAAGCAGATCGCCGATGAACTGAAGGCTTCTCTCAGTGACCTTGCACAGCAGGGAAACTATTTCAAATACCCGCTGATGAGGCTTACAGATATTCACCTCGACTCTGACCTGTCATTTGAATTTGAAGCCAATGGCAACAGGTCCTATGTCACCATATTTTCAGTAGTAGCAGTATTTATTCTGTTGGTTGCCTGTATCAATTTCATGAACCTGTCTACCGCCCGTTCGGCGAACCGCGCTAAAGAGGTGGGCATAAAAAAAGTGCTGGGTTCGTTGCGGCGACAACTTGTTCTGCAGTTTCTTACGGAGTCGTTGCTGTTGAGTTTTCTTTCGCTGGTACTGGCGATCGGGCTGGCGTTGCTGTTGTTGCCCCTGTTCAACCAGTTATCCGGGAAAACGATGCTGCTGCGGTCACTGTCCGGTACCTGGTTGATTCCGTTCCTGTTGCTCCTTGTTTTTTTGGTAGGCTGCCTGGCGGGTTCTTACCCGGCATTTTACCTGAGCGCATTCAAACCGATACTGGTGTTGAAAGGAAAGCTCAATGCGGGATTCAAGCGCAGTTATTTCCGGAACAGCCTGGTGGTGTTGCAGTTCTGCATTTCAATTGTGCTGATCATTGGCACATTGGTGATCTACCAGCAGCTGGAGTTTATCCGTAACAGGAAGATAGGCTACAACCGTGACCAGGTTCTGATCCTTCAGAACACCGGCCCGTTGGGAGACAATACAAAGGCTTTCACAGAATCGGTGCGCAAGCTGGCCGGCATTGAAGGTGTCAGTAGCAGCGCAGATATGCCGACTGCGGTGGGGTTCGATGAAAGCGCATGGTTCAGGGATGCCAGTTTTGATGCAGCAAGAGCGGTGATCACCACTAATTTTTATGTCGATGACCGGTATATTCCCACTTTGGGAATGGAAATGGTTTCCGGCAGGAATTTTTCAGTGGACTTTCCAACAGATTCATTTGCCGTGATCCTCAATGAAGCGGCTGTAAAACTCTATGGGTTTAAGGAGCCGCTGAAAGAAATGATCTATCGTCCCTGGGGAAATGAGGGTAAACGAACCCCGTTTCATGTGATTGGCGTGGTGCGTGATTTCAATTTCAGTTCCATGCATACCCGGGTGCAACCGCTCGCCATGCAATGGTCGGAAAACAGGGGAAGGATTGCCGTGCGGCTGAAAACAACAGATATCGCGGGGGCGCTCAGGCAGATTGAAGAGAAGTGGAAATCAATGGCGCAGGGCCAGCCCTTTCAATATACTTTTATGGATGCCGATTTCGAAAAGACTTATCATGCTGAACAGCGTACCGGAAAACTTTTCATGATTTTTTCCATACTTGCCATCTTCATTGCTGCGTTGGGACTGCTTGGCCTGGCCACCTACGCGGCTGAACAGCGTACCCGTGAGATCGGTATCAGGAAAGTGATGGGTGCTGACATTGCCGGGGTAGTGATGCTGCTGTCAAGAGAATTTGCCCTGTTGGTACTGATGGCTTCGGTCATAGCATTTCCGCTGGCCTGGTATGCCATGCATCGCTGGCTGGAGAATTTTGCCTACCGGGTGGAGATCCGGTGGTGGGTTTTCCTGCAGGCCGGATTGTTTGCTTTTGCTATCGCTATACTGACAGTGGGCTTCCAGGGATTGAAAGCTGCGTTGGCGAATCCGGTAAACAGTCTTCGTGCCGATTAAGGCATAAAATCCCGGAAAGGTGATTTCACCTTTCATGGCAATAGTTAATTAATCCGGTGAACTACCGGGTGCAACGAAGCCATTGGAGGGCGGACTGGCTTACGTCGCCCCCCAATGGTGTAATACGTTGGCTTAAGACAGGTGGCTTCCCAGCAGTTTGGCCAGGTCGAACATGGAGATGCTGTCCTTTCCACCGAATACCGGCTTCAGTTGTGCATCTGCAAGGATCTGCCTTTTGTTCTTGGGATCCTGAAGGTTGTGTTTCTTCACGTATTCCCAGATTTTTTTCACTGCCTCCGTGCGGGGCAATGCTTTTGCACCGATTACGCCAGCCAGTGCAGCTGATGGCGTCAGGGGAGCCATGAATGCAGCGTTTGGTTTTCTGGTGCTCGCTTTTTTAGCGGGCTTTGCTGCTTTCTTTGGCGCTGCTTTCTTAGGAGCTGCTGCCTTCACTGCTTTTTTAGGAGCTGCTTTTTTGGGGGCTGCTTTTTTAGGAGCTGCCTTAGCAGGAGCTGCTTTTTTTACTGCTTTTTTGGGAGCTGCTTTTTTAGCTGCTTTTTTGGGTGCCGCTTTCTTAGCGACGGGCTTTTTTTTGGATGTTGCCATTAGTGTAGCAATTGTAGGATGAAGAAACAATATTATACAACAAAACGTTTGAATCAAACCACAAAATAAAAACGTGCATAACAGGTGCATTGCGTATTAATTCTGTAGATTCATTTCAATAACCCCGGGCATCAAATATGGCTGTAACCGACTGGCTCATTGCCTGTATTCCCATCCTCTCCTTCGGCATCGTTCCCGTAATTGCTACCAAAATGGGGGGCACCGCCATCGATCAGGCGATGGGAATAGCCCTTGGCGGCTTTATTTTTGCCCTCAGTGCCTTCCTTCTGCTCCGACCGGCACTAACGTCGCAGATCTTCGTTATCGGGGCAATTTCAGGCCTTTGCTGGGCAATCGGGTCGGTGGGACAATTCATCGGGATGCACCACCTGGGTGTTTCCCTGTCAATTCCCATCTCCTGTGCGGGCCAGATCATCGGTACTTCCGTGTTGGGAATGATCCTGGGTGACTGGGCGACTGCTGCCAGCAAAGGCTATGGGATCACTGCACTGATACTGATCATTGGCGGCACCGCACTTACTTCCTATAAACAACAACAGGCCGGTCAGCAGCTTGCCTGGCGAAAGGGCCTTATGGCCAACCTGATTTCTTCCCTGGGCTTTACAGCCTATGCCGGGCTCCTGAAATACTACCGGATCGGCGGGTGGGAGAGCCTGCTACCGCAATCAATGGGCCAGATCGCAGGCGTGCTGCTGATTGCGTCGCTGGTATTCCGGCGGCTTCCAAAGGGTGCCGCGGCGGGAAGGAACATTTTTACCGGGCTCGTCTGGGCAGGGGGTAACCTCTCGTTGTTGTTGTCTACTGCAAAGATCGGCCTTGCTGTTGCCTATCCCGTAAGCCAGGCGGCAACGATTGTATCGGTGCTGGGGGGTGTTTTCCTCAACCATGAAAAAAAGTCGCGCAGGGAGTGGGTAAGCGCGATTGCGGGTATGCTCATTATTGTCGCCGGCCTGTACCTGATCTATCTCTCCAGCCGGCACGACAGCAAACCGGAGTTCTGAATTTTAATGTCCTGATGTTTGCAGATCCGGAAAGGCTTTGTTAGCTTTGAATTGCAAAGTGCTTTTAAGGCACTTGTTTTTTGACTGTGTGCTTTGAATTGCAAAGCGCTTTATAAATTAGTAAACCAGACTTCCAGCACTATGGAACTGACCATAACCAACCTGTCCAAAACCTACGCCAACGGTGTGCAGGCATTAAAGGATGTATCGCTCAACATACCCGGCGGCATGTATGGCCTGCTTGGCCCAAATGGTGCCGGAAAGTCAACCCTGATGCGCATTCTTGCCACACTACAGGAACCGGATTCGGGGTCGGTGCAACTGGGTCACCTGGATGTGCTCCGCCAGAAAGATGAAGTCCGCAAAACCCTTGGCTACCTGCCCCAGGAATTCGGTCTTTATCCGAAATCGAGCGCTGCGGACATGCTCAACCATTTCGCCATTCTAAAAGGAATTACGAACAGTACTGCCCGCAAAGAGATTGTCGGGTCACTGCTGCGGCAGACCAATCTCTGGGACGTCCGCAAACTGCAGCTGGGCAGCTTTTCCGGCGGGATGCGCCAGCGATTTGGTGTTGCTGTGGCCCTGCTGGGTAACCCCCGGCTGCTGGTAGTGGATGAGCCGACAGCAGGCCTTGATCCTGCTGAAAGAGTGCGGTTTCTTAATCTTCTCAGCGAACTCGGGGAATATAGTGTCGTCATTTTGTCGACCCATATCGTGGAAGATGTGAGTGAACTGTGTACAAGGATGGCAGTGATTAACCGGGGACAAATCCTCCTGGAAACAGAGCCGCAGCAGGCGATCAGTGCAATGCACGGGTCTGTATGGCGCAATATCGTCCGTAAAGAAAGGCTGCCTGCACTGGAGCAACGTTACCAGGTGATCTCCACCAAGCTGCTGGGTGGCCGCACCGTCGTTCATGTGTACAGCGAAACCGATCCCGGCGGGGGCTTTGAGCCGGTTCAACCTGACCTGAAGGATGTTTATTTCAGTGTAATGGCCGGGCACTATCAGCCCGTTACCAGCGGTCTGAAAAAGGAGGTGCTGCCATGACCTTCCGGGAAATTTTCCGTTTCGAATTCCGGTACCAGGTGGCGCGCTGGCATACCTGGCTCTACCCGCTCGTCATCAGCTTTCTTGTTTTCCTGCTCACGCGTGAGAATTTTCTGGCAGATGCCCTGTATGATGATTTTTATGTCAACGCCCCATTTGTAATCTCTTTTGTGAGTGTGTTCGGAACACTCGTCTGGATCCTCGCGGCAGGCGTTGTGGCCGGTGAAGCTACCGGCCGTGACATTCAGTCTGGCATTCACCCGCTGTTGTTTACAACACCCATCAGCAAGCAGCAATACCTTGGCGGCAGGTTCCTTGCTGCTTTGTGCATCAACCTGATCATACTGCTCGCTGTTCCTGCGGGCATACTGATTGCGGTATATGCGCCAGGCGTGGATCCTGTGGCCATCGGGCCTTTCCGGCCTGGGGCTTATCTCCGCGCATTTGCCTTTATTACCATGCCCAATGCATTTGTGGCAACAGCCATTCAGTTTTCCTTCTCGGCGCTCAGCCGCAAAACCATCACCGCTTATCTCGGCAGTTTCCTGCTGTTTTTTATGGCTTATGTGGTTAGCCTCGCGCTGATATTTTTTCTCCGTCGTCCGGATTGGGCCAAACTGACCGATCCTGTTGGCGTGATCACGGTAGTCAGCGAAAGCACCACCAGCTGGACGCCATACCAGAAGAATACGCGGATGCTCCGCCTCGAAGGGCCGTTTTTATGGAACCGGGTACTGTGGATGGCTATTGCAATACTGGTTCTGCTGTTCACTTTTTTACGATTCCGGTTAACGCACCCGGTTGTACGGGGCTGGTTCGGATGGTTAAACCCTTTCCGGAAAACGAAGCCTGAAATGATACAGGATGCAATAGCGCATCGCGCCACCCTTAACGTTCCGCAGGTTCGCCGGAACTTCGGCTTTCCCGCCTGGATCACCCAAACCCTGCATATTGCCGGCAATTCGTTATGGCTGTTGTTGCGGCGGCGCGGCGGCGTTTTCGTACTGGGCGCAACTGTTGTATTGTTGCTGATCGGTATGCCGGAGAATATGATCAATATGACGGTGCCTCTGCTGCCACGAACAGTGCAGGTGCTCACGTTTCTCACTGCGCCACTGGGCGAACCATTTACGCAGTGGATCTTTATTCCGCTGGTGACGGTCATCTATGCAGGCGAATTGATCTGGCGGGAAAGAGAAGCAGGGGTAAACGAGATGACTGATACTTCATCCGTACCGGAATGGTCTCTCTTTCTGGGGAAATTTACGGCACTCGCATTTTTCCTCGCCATGTGGATGGGGGCACTACTGCTGGCAGGAGTACTCGTTCAGTTACGCATGGGGTATGATCAGTTCGAACCTACACTCTATTGTAAAGTCCTGTTTGGCCTCCAGCTGCCGGAATACCTGTTGTTCGCTACGCTGGTTTTCGTGATCCAGGTGCTGGTGAACCAGAAATACATCGCCCACCTGGTGTGTTTCCTGGTATATGCGCTGATCTGTTTTGCTTCGCCTTTGGGCATTCACCACCACCTGTTGCTGTATGGTACGGGCCCTCAATGGTCTTATACCGATATGCGGGGTTTCGGAAACACGATAACGCCCTGGGCGTGGTTCAAGTTATACTGGGCGGCCTGGGCGGTATTATTGGCTGTAGTGGTGCGGTTGTTCTGGGTGCGTGGTGCAACAGGTTCTCTGCGGGAAAGGATGGCGATGGCCCGCGGCAGGTTAACCCGGGCGACAAAGACCGTGGCCGTTACGGGATCAGTAGTGATGCTGACCGCAGGAGGATTTGTCTTTTACAACACCAATATCCTGCATGATTACCATGGCGCCCAGGCTGGATTGCGACGGAATGCTGATTATGAAAAAGCATACAAACGATTTGAAGAAATGCAACAGGTGAGCCTTGCGCGAGTGTCCATTACCGCTGACCTGTATCCGAAAAAAGGCGTCGCCGATATTCATGGTCGTTACCAGCTCATCAACCGCACTGCTGTTTCAATAGATACTATCCTCGTGACTACGCTGCCGGGAGGCGAAACGGGACCCATTTCCCTGGATCGCCAGGCGCAACTGATACCCGGCGCTGAAGACCTTGGGCAACGTGTTTTTCATTTACAACAAGCTTTACAACCGGGAGAATCAGTTCAACTGGAATTCCTCGTTAAACTCCACCGGAATGGATTCAGCAATAGCGGGATTGATGAAGCTATTGCGGAAAACGGTACGCATCTGAAAAACGTAGACTATCTCCCCGTGGTAGGCTATGATGCACACCGGGAGATCATTAATGCTTCAGAGCGCCGCACCCATGGCCTTCCGCAGCACCCGCTGCTTCCGCCGGTATATGCACTGGATGCCCGGAATGACAGCGTTGATGATGGGGTTATAAGCTTTGAAGCCACCGTATCAACGGATGCTGATCAGATCGCTGTTGCACCAGGCGCACTCCAGAAACGCTGGTCGGCCAACGGTCGCAATTATTTCCATTATGCAACAAATGCCCCGATGCGGAATGAATATGCCATATCATCTGCGCGGTATGCGCTGAAAGAAACGGTGTGGAAGCCTGCTCCCGGATTCGGACAAGCTGTCACGATCCAGCTGTATTATCATCCAGGGCATGCTGTTAACCTGGATCGCATCATACATAGTGTGGAAGCTTCCATGGATTTCAACAGCAGGCATTACGGACCTTATCCACATAACACGATCAGGATCGTTGAGCGCCCCGGAACGGGAATGAGCCTTCACGCTGAGCTGACCACCATCGATTACCAGGAGAACTTTTCACTTTTCCATCCATCGGATGATCCTGAAGAACTGGATCTTGTATTCGCAATTGTGGCCCATGAAGCAGGTCATCAGTGGTGGGGTGGCCAGTTGTCGATGGTTCTTGCCGAAGGCTCGGGGATTCTCACGGAAAGCCTTGCCTGGTATGCTTCCATGGGGGCTGTGGAAGCGACTTATGGTGACGCGCATTTGAAACGGTTGATGAAATTCATGCGGCAACCTTATCCTGTAATTCCGGTCCGACCTTCTGTACCACTGCTCCAGGGATTTGATCCCTATACGATGTACCGAAGGGGGCCATTTGCTTTACATGCGTTGGGGGAATACATTGGTCGCCCGAGGGTGGACAGTGCACTAAAACATCTCATAAAAGAGCATCCATCCGGATATGGCAGACCAGCTACATCATTGAGTCTTTACCGTGAACTGGAAAAGGTTACACCGGATTCGACACAATATCTGCTCCGTGATCTTTTCAAAACCAATACATTCTGGGATTTGTCGTTGAAGCAGGTCTCCGTTAAACAGGTGGATTCCAGCCTCTGGCAGGTCACGCTCCGGATCAATGCGGGCAAGCAGGAGGAGGACAGTACAGGAAGGGGAAAGGAAATTCCCATGCAAGAGTGGATAGAACTCGGTATTTTTCCGGTGACTGCATTTGGCGATGGGCCAGGCACACCGATTTACCTGAAGCAACACCTGATCCGGACCGGTGAACAGGAAATAACGGTTACAGTGCCCATCCGCCCGGCGAGGGCAGCAATCGATCCATATCACCTGTTATTTGACTGGAACAGGGAGGACAACTACCGGAAGGTCAAAGAATGAGTGCTATAAACAATGTAGATAAACTGAAACAGTGTTAACAGGGGGTTATCGCATTGGCTCTTTTGATAACGTGGTGCAATTTGCCACCGCTTCTACAATTCGCGTAAAAAGTCCACAAATTTTCAGGAGGAAACAGTGCCCTTGCCGCATTTCATCTCGGGGAACCATTATTGAATAAGCGCTCCGAAACAGGAGATTATGACAAACAAGTTTTTCCCCGTGAGATGGATAGCTGCGCTGATGATCAGCGGAGCATTTGTGGTGAGTGCCTGCAGTGACGATGACGATGACAATATGAATCCGAATCCTCCGGTAACCAGCACAATAAATGAGACCATTGTTAATGATACCAGTTATTCGTTGCTGAACAGCGCAATTGCCCGGGGCACCTATGCAGATCAGCTTAACCAGACGGGCAGTTTCACGTTCTTTGCCCCGACGAATGCTGCATTCCGTGCAGCCGGTATCGACCAGGCTGGTATTGATACTATGAGTGCTGCAACATTGAATAATATCCTGCAGTACCACACTGTAAACAGGAGCGTGTCGCTCAACAGTTTTCCCTCAGACACTATGTCGACGCTGAATGGCCGGCGCATATATTTTTCAAATAATGCCAATGGCAGATTTGTAAATGGCATTTCCGTTTCCGGAAGTGATATAGCAGCCTCAAACGGGATATTACACCCGATCAATACCTTGTTATCATCCCCGACAGGTTCGATTAGTGGTCTTTATTCCAGCGACACTGCTTACCGGTTATTCAATGCAGCCGTTGTGAGGGCAGGATTTGTTGATTCGCTGAACAATAATGGCCGGTATACAGTCTTTGCTCCGACCAATGCAGCATTTGAAGCAGCGGGTCTGGATGCAGCGGCGATCAGTTCATTTGATCCTGATTCTCTGAAAACGCTGTTGAAGCATCATATACTGGCTACGCCATACTACAACAGTGATTTCATCACCGCAGGTACTTCACCGACCCTGATGGACGGATCAACATTAACTTTCTCCGGTAGTCCGACAGGGGTACAACTGACAGGAAGTGCCAATCCTTACAGTAATGTGATTACCACAACTGCCGGCACCACCTATAACACCACCACCACAAACGGTGTCATTCAAACGGTCGACAGGGTGATCTACTAAACATTCAGCCTTTTTTCAAACACTAAAAAACATATAACATGGCAAACACAAAACAGGCTCCGAAGAAGAAGACTTCGGGTACTTCGGGTAGCGCTGCCGGAAATGGTCAGCTTGAAAAGTATTTTCACGATTCACTGAAGGATATTTACTGGGCGGAAAAGCATCTGACGAAGGCTCTGCCGAAGATGATGAAAGCAGCAACAACACCGGAATTGCAAACAGCTATTGAGAACCATCTGGCGCAAACGGAAGAGCATGTAAGCCGGCTTGAACAGGTTTTTGAGATGTTCGGTAAAAGTGCACAGGCGAAAAAATGCGATGCCATGGAAGGCCTTGTGAAAGAAGGTGATTCCATTGTTGAAGAAACAGAAGATGGCAGCATGACTCGTGACGTTGGTATCATTATGGCGGCTCAGAAAGTTGAACACTATGAGATCGCAACTTATGGCGGCCTGGTGACACTGGCCCGGACCATGGGCATGGAAGATGCTGCGGCGCTGCTGGAGAAAACGCTCCAGGAAGAAAAGGAAACCGATGAAGCACTTTCAGAGATTGCCGAAGGGGGTATCAATTGGGAAGCTGAGGCAGAACAATAAATATTACTTAAACTTAAAAATCTAATGTTATGGCAATGAGATCAGGGCGAAGGGGTTTTGCCGCGATGGACCCGCAAGAACGAAGGCGCGTTGCGCAACAGGGAGGATATGCATCTCACCAGGGCAGGAACGAGGGTCGTTACCAGGAGGAACAATATAGTCGCTATGACGACCACGATGATTATGATGATGATGACGATTATGATGTGGCGAACGAGTATGACAATAGCGACGATTATGATGATGAGGATGATGATCGTGGCGAATACGGCGGACAACAACATTATGGCAGCCAGGATTACGACCGCGGGTATTCCGGACGTGGTAACGAGCGGAACGATTACGACAGGAGTGACTACGGAAGGAGTAACTATGGAGACAATTATGGCAGGAGGAACTACGGAAGTAGTGATTACGGCAGGGAAAACTATGGTCGCGAAGGCTATGGCCGAAACGACTATGGGGAAAGGAGGGATTACGGCAGGGAATACGGGAGAGGGGATTATGACCGACGCGGTAACCAGGGCGGAAATAACCCATACCGTGATCAGCAAGGGCGTTATGCTTCCGCTGATCGGCAGGGCAGCCGTGGCAGCAACCGTGGCGGACAATATCGTGATGAAGATGGAAGATTTGCTTCCCGGGGTAAAAATTCCGGAAGCAGTGGTCGGTCAGGAAGCAGCAGTGGTTCGGGCCGGGGAGGAAGGGGCTCCGGCAGCGGTAATTCCAGAAGAGGTTTTGCTGCAATGAGCCCCTCGCAACGGAGCAGGATTGCAGCGATGGGAGGCCGGGCCTCTCATGGCGGACGATAAATGATGCACTCATAGCCGGGCGATTGCCCGGCTTTTTTATACAAACGATGGCACGGAGAGCCTGCCGGTCAGTATTTTTGCTGTCAATCATGCGCATCAGGAAATATTACCAGCAAGTCATCAATTATCTGCGATCCCGGTTAACCCGTATTCAGCTCATCATGTTTTTTGCAACGCTGGTGGGTTTTGCCTCCGGTATAGTTGCGGTACTGCTTAAAATGCTTGTTCATTACCTGCAGCACTGGATCCGCCAGTTTCAGCCGAATTGGTTCCTCTACCTGTTCTTCCCTGCTATCGGCCTGATTGCTACGGTACTGCTTGTCAGGTATCTGTTGGGCGGCACATTTGAAAAGGGGATTGCTATGGTCCTTAAGGCTATTGCGCGTGGTGGCTCCTATATTCCATTTCGCCATACATACGTACACATTGTTACGAGTTCCATTACCGTCGGATTAGGCGGTTCGGCAGGGTTGGAAGCACCGATTGTCGCCACCGGGTCGGCAGTAGGCTCCAACATATCACGCATCAGTGAAGTGAATTACCAGGAACGGACATTACTCATTGCCTGTGGTGCAGCGGCGGGCATTTCCGCAGTTTTCAATGCTCCGATCGCGGGAGTGATCTTTGCTGTTGAAGTGTTGCTTGCGGAGACTATTGTGAGCTATTTTATTCCCCTGATCATCTCTTCGGTAATTGGCGTACTCTGCTCCAAAATTCTGCTTAGTGAAGCCACGCTGTTTAATTTCACCCTGAAGCAGACATTTAATTATCATAACGTTCCCTATTATATATTGCTGGGATTGCTGTGTGGAATGGTTTCCCGGTATTATGCTTCCGCTTTCAAGCGGACAGAACACAGGATTCACTCACTGAAAATGCCGGGATTGACGCGGGCTTTGCTGAGCGGTGTATTATTGGCGGTTTTTGTTTTCGTGTTTCCGCCATTATTCGGCGAAGGCTACGAGAGTGTAAAACTGATCGCGAACGGGGATTTCAACAGTTTCCCGGACAATACCGGGATTTTTTCACTCGTGACTCCGGAATGGGGCCTGATCCTGTTTTCATTATTCATAGTGCTGCTTAAGCCAATAGCAGCCGGAGTTACGATTGGAGGCGGAGGGAACGGTGGGAATTTTGCCCCCTCCCTGTTTGTAGGTGCCTTCCTGGGTTATACGTTCTCCAGGTTATTGAACCTGATTTCCTGGATGCGGATCCCTGTCGGAAATTTCAGCCTGGTGGGAATGGCAGGTGTGCTGAGCGGGGTCATGTATTGCCCTTTGACTGCTATCTTCCTGATTGCTGAAATCACCAGTGGGTATGAACTTTTTATTCCGCTGATGATTGTGTCTTCCACCTCGTTTTTTATTGCCAGGATAAAAGAGAGCCATTCCATGGAAACCAAAAGGCTCGCCGAGGAGGGTCTCATCTTCACCCACAAAAAGGAGCGCAATATACTTACCGCCATCACGCTCACTGAGATCCTCAGGGATGACTATCCTATACTGGAGTCTGACAAAAGTCTGAAAGAATTACTCGAGGTGATCAAGCAAAGTGAGAAGAGCATCTTCGCGATTATTGATAAGCATCACCGTTTTGCCGGTATCATTGAGTTGAATGATATCAAGCAAAGGTTGTTTCAGCAAGCACACCTTGAAAAAGTGCCGTTGCGGACAGTGATGAAGAAGCCACCTGCTACAATCAGTCTTAATGAAAGCATGCACATCGTGATGGGGAAATTTGATATGACGCAAAGTTGGTACCTGCCCGTTCTTGATGACGAAGGGAAATTCATGGGATTTGTATCAAAGACAAAGCTGTTCCGCAAATACCGCGATATCCTTGCATCACATGAGGATCTGTACGATGCCTCCTGAAAAGGGGGGAATTTTCAGGGGGAAAGGAAATTCTTAAAAATAAATCCCTATAAAATTGGTAGACTAAATAAATTATATATTTTTGTGTTAGATACGCTATTCTAATGCGTTTTTACCATACCAAACTGTACAATCGATGAAAAAGCTGATTCAACCTGTTGGTCAAAGGTGTTTCGCCAAAGGTTGCTGTTGTTTATGTTGCTGTTGATTGCCTGCCGGCCAATTATTTTCCTTAATTAAAACATTGTGAAACTGTGTACCCTTTTTAGGAAGGGATGCACCTGCATTTATATGAAAAAAAATGCCAGGAACTGTTGTAGCAGTCCTGGCAGGTGTTAACAAAACCATTGTAGTGGTTCTATTATTCTTAAACCAAAACGAAAGTAATGAAAAAACACGTTGTAGCGTGGTTATCAGGATTTTTGCTGCCTCTTCTGATCTTCGCACAGGACACTCCCCAACCGCTGATTAATTCTACGCTCTCCGGTAAAATTGTGGATGCGAAAACAAAGTTACCATTAGGTGGCGCAGTGGTGCATATCAAGGGCACTACGCATGAGGTGGCAACCGACAATGATGGAAATTTTCATTTTGTAACCGGGCAGAAATTTCCCTATATACTTCAGGTCAGCTATGTGAGTTACCAGACCCTGGAGGTTACCGTTAGTCAGTCAACAGTAGAGATAGGTCTTCAGGAATCATCAGAGCAGATGTCTGAAGTGGTGGTAACTGCGGTGGGATTGAAAAGTGCTGCGCGTTCCCTGGGTTATAGTGCCACGCAGGTGAAGGGGGATGTGCTGACCAAATCCCGTGAAGCAAATATTGTAGCAGCACTGAGCGGCAAGGCAGCAGGGGTGCAGATTAATAATGCAGGAGGGTCACCCGGCGGAGCCTCCTCTATAAGGATCAGGGGCAACAGTTCCCTGCTGGGGAACAACGCTCCTTTGTTTATTCTTGATGGTGTACCCATTGATAATTCTATCCAGGATCTTTTACCCAACATTACCAATGCCAATTCGCTGGCTACCCCATCCAACAGGGCTATTGACATCAATGCAGCAGATATTGCCAGCATGACGGTGCTGAAAGGACCAGCCGCGGCGGCATTGTACGGGATCAGGGCATCGAATGGTGCCGTAGTGATCAGCACCAAAAGGGGAAACACGCTTACCAGCCGCAACGTGGTGGTACAATATAGCGGCTCCTTTACGGTAGATCGTGTGAACAGAAGGCTGCAACCCCGCCAGACAATCTTTTCAAATGGTATTAATGGTGCTTATGTTCTGCCCGGCGTAACCGGATCCGATGAGAACTGGGGTGCGTTGCTGGATACACTTACGTATTCAAATCAACCCTCTGCCTATGATAATAATGGGGTGATCGTTGGCAAATCCAATCCATTATCTAACGGTATTCCCGTGAACCGGTATAATAATATCGATAACTTTTTTGTGGATGGCACCACGCAGGATCATAATATCAGCCTTTATGGCAATACCGGTAACGCGGGATATTATTTCTCCTACGGGAACCTTAAGCAGAAAGGCATTATTCCGACCACTGACTTTTACCGCCATACGTTGCGTTTCAATGGTGATTTCAGTGTGAGTGAGAAGTTGAAGCTTTCCGGCGGCATCAACTATATCAGTGACGGTGCCAATAACCGGGCGCTGATGGGTGGCTTCAATACCAACGTGGTGCGCGGGTTGATGAATACGCCGCCCAATTTCGATATCACCAACGGCTATAGCGACGCCTGGAGTCATGAGGATGCCTATAAGCTTCCTCCAACCGCTGCCAAGCCATGGGGCGCTTCGAGAGCGTATGCCGGCGGAATTGGCTGGGATAATCCCTACTGGTCGCTCAATATGAATCCGCAGACTGATAAGGTAAACCGATTCATTACTACCGTTGAAGCTAACTATGAGCTAACGGACTGGCTAAGGGCAACCGCGCGGTATGGTCTGGACAGCTATACTGATGTGCGTAAGGGAGCTTTCAGCCGCGGAACTTCCGGAGTGGCAACAGGTACAATTAACGATATCAATTATTCGCGCCGCGACAATAACCTTGATGTGCTTCTTACCGGTCAGCAATCACTCAGCAAAGACCTGCGCCTGACAGCGGTATTGGGATACAACTATTACAGCTCAGCGAAGAACCAGGTGAATACCCGGGGAGATGGTCTAACCATCCCCGGTAATTTCAACATCTCAAATGCCTCTTCTACCCAGACCATTAACCAGACCATCAACCGTAAACTGGTTGCCGGTTATGCCGATGTAAAACTGGATTACAAAAAATGGCTGTATCTCGAATTAACCGGTCGGAACGAATGGACGTCAACCCTTGCCAAGGGACAAAACTCCTTTTTTTACCCTTCAGTATCCACCAGCTTTGTGTTCACCGATGCGTTCAGCAACAACTGGGGACCACTTGGGTTTGGGAAGATCAGGGCTACCTATGCGCAGGTGGGAAATGACGCTGATCCCTACAGCCTTGAAACCTACTATACCCCGACAACTGCTACAGGCTGGATACAGAGCAGCATCAGCTTCCCGTTCAACGGGCAGCAGGGCCTGAGCATGGGTACCACTATCGGGAACCCCAATCTGAAACCTGAGAAGATCACCACCTGGGAACTGGGCACTGAATTGAACTTTTTCAATAACCTGACCAACCTGGATGTGGTGTATTACCACAACAGCAGCCGTGACCAGATCATTCCTGTATCGCTGCCGAGTTCCACCGGCGCCTACAGCTCAATCATCAATGCCGGTAATATCATCAACAGGGGATTTGAGATAACACTGCAGCAGAGCATCATCCGCCGCAAGAATTTTTCCTGGAATGCCACTGCATTGTTTTCCCGCAATATCAGTGAGGTGGTATCGATTGCAGATAACCTGAACAGCGTGAGCCTTGGAGGAATCTGGATGGAAGCAAGAGGACAGGTGGGTCAGCCCTATGGCGTTTTTTACGGTATAGATGTGGCGCGGAATGAAAAAGGACAGGTGATCATTGATGACAATTCCAGCAGTGCCAACTACGGCTACCCCGTCGTCAATACAAGTTTCACCAAAATCGGAGATCCGAATCCTGATTTCAACCTTGGCCTGCGCAACGAATTTCGATATGGCGCATTCACTTTTTCTTTCCTGCTGGATGGCAGATTTGGATTCGACATATTCAATGCACCGCGGCTCCAGATGGTGTATAACGGCGTTGATGCCTCGACAGCGGAACGGGGAAGCACAACAGTATTTGATGGCGTAACCAGTTCCAAAGGAGATGTCAATACCATACCGGCAATACTCAACCAGGCGTGGTACAGGAAGACTTTCAACATCCAGGGATTGTATATCGAGCATGACATTTACTGGATCAAACTAAAGGATGTTAACCTCAGCTATGCGCTGCCGCAACAGTGGCTGAAGCCTGCTAAGATCTCGGCAGCAAGTGTAACCCTGACAGCGCGGAACTTCCTGTTGTCTACCAACTACACCGGCAGCGATCCTGATCTCGGAACAAGAAACGGGCAGGTGAACTATTCGGGAATTGATTTCTGGACTACACCGAATACACACAGTCTCGGCGTTGCCCTCAATGTCACTTTCTAATCACTTCAAAAGATTTTTATGAACAACAGAATAGCAATTGCAGCAGCAGGATTGGGGATCCTTTTGTCTTTACAGTCCTGCGACCTGCAGAAAACCAATATTAATCCCAACGCAAGTACAGAAACCAGTATCAGTGCGGTGTTGACGGGTGCGGAGGTGTCGCTTGGATTCAATGCGGGCGTCAATGCGGGACTGATCACCAATATTTATATTCAACAGGTTTCGGGTGCCAACGGAGACGCGGCATCTTTTGACAATTATACCACTAACCCCTCCTACTTCAACACTACCTGGGGTGGGTACTATACCGGTGTGCTGGATGAGCTGAAGATCGTGCAGCTGACCGCTGCAGAAAAACAATTACCCTATTATGGGGGCATTGCCAGGGTATTAACTGCTTATGCCTTTTCCACCCTGACAGACATCTTCGGCGATATTCCCTATAGCCATTCTTTGGGAGGGAATGCTGAAGTGAATCCTGTTTTTGAAAACCAGGAAGCCATCTATGCCGACCTGCAACAACAACTTGACCTGGCGATCGCAGACCTGTCGAGACCCGCCAGTGATAATCTTGGTGCGTTGCCTTCGGGTGATGACGTGATCTTCAAGGGGAATACCGCTAATTGGATCGCCACTGCGTATACCCTGAAAGCAAGGCTGGCATTGCACCTGAGCAAGAAAGATCCCACAGCAGCAGCCACAGCGTTGTCCTACCTGTATGATGGCGGCAATTATCGCGGTATTAAAAACCTGCTGGGGGATGCGCAGGTGGTTTTCGGTGTGTCTGCCACCAATGCCAATCCCTATTATCAGCAAAACACTACCCGTCCGGGTTGGATTGGCCTGGGTGCTTCCTTTGTTAACCTTTTGAACGGAAATGAAGTGACAGACCCCAACACCACTCCTGAAAGTCAGTTTGTCGACCCGCGCCGTGCGTATTTTGCTACGCCGTATCCGGCGGGTTCAACGACCTATAAGGGAAGCGCGCCGGGTGTTTCAGGAGCATTTTCGCTGATCGGTTCCTATTATGGCGTACCCACCGCTCCGGTAGTATTGCTAAGCTTTTCTGAAGCAAAATTCATTGAGGCGGAAGCCAGGCTGATCGTTGATAAAGATGATCCGCTTGCTGAAGCTGCGTTGCAGGATGCTGTACGTGCTTCCTTTACCAAAGTGATCAGCAGTACTACCGATCCCTACGCCACATTACAGAAGCAGGCTGACTACATCCAGGCCAAGGCAAACCTCACCGGCGATTTCCAGCAGGATCTCAAAACGATCATCACCCAGAAATATATAGCGCTTTTCCTGCAGCCGGAAGTATGGGTAGATTATCGCCGCACGGGCTATCCTGCGATTCCGCTGGCACAGAATGCCACCAGCAGTGCAAACCCTGAAGGAAAGATTCCGCGGCGGATTCCGTATCCGCAAAGCGAACAATCACTTAATGTCAATACACCTGCAGGATCAACTTACCAGTCGCCGGCACTGTGGTGGGATAAAAATTAGTATGAAAAAGAAATTTAGAATCTGCATGTGGCTGATCATGGCTGCGATTCCTGTGCAGCAACTGCTTGCGCAGGGATCCGGAAAACGGCCGCCGAATTTTATTATAATCCTGGCTGACGATCTTGGCTATGGAGACCTGGGTTGCTATGGGCATCCGACAATTCAGACCCCGGCGCTGGACCAGATGGCAAGGGAAGGTTCACGATTTACGCAGTTCTATGTGGCCGCAAATGTTTGTTCTCCCAGCAGGGGGGCATTGTTAACCGGTCGATTGCCGGTAAGGTTAGGCATCACCGGTAGTATGGCAGTTTTCTTTCCACATTCCACCAGCGGGTTACCCGAAGGAGAAACAACTATTGCGGCAGCATTGCGTACAAAGGGATACAGGACAGGTATCGTCGGCAAGTGGCACCTTGGCCATTTGCCGGCCTATCTGCCCACCAACCGCGGATTTGATGAGTATTTCGGGATTCCTTATTCGAATGACATGGTACCGGATAATAAAGCCGGCATACCTTATCCGCCGTTGCCGTTGTTCCGCAATACCACCGTGATCGAAGAGAATCCTGATCAGACACAACTGACCAAAAGGTATACGGAGGAATCCATTGCATTTATTAAGCGAAATAAAGACAAGCCTTTTTTCCTGTACTATCCCAACAATGCACCCCACGTGCCTTTATATGCTTCCTCAGGGTTTTCCGGAAAAAGTACCCGCGGCAGTTACGGCGATGTGGTCACTGAACTGGACTGGAGTGTGGGGCGGATACTCCAGACATTAAAAGAAACGGGACTTGACAGGAATACTTTTGTCATCTTCCTCAGTGATAACGGGCCATGGCTTACCCAGCACGAAGCGGGTGGTACAGCAGGACTACTTGCTGAAGGAAAGGGTTCCACCTATGAAGGTGGTATGCGGGTGCCTGCCATTACTTGGTGGCCGGGCGTGATACCTGCCAATACAGTCAATCCCGCCATTGTCACCAGCATGGACCTCTTTCCTACCCTGATACATTGGGCAGGCTTACAGCCGGAGTCCAAACTACCATTGGATGGCTTTGACCAGGGTGAAGTATTTGCCGGTAAGCGAAAAGCTGTTCGTGATATCGTTTACTATTACGATAACGACCGCCTGTATGCTATCCGGAAAGGACCCTGGAAAGCGCACTTCACCACCCATCCGGGATATGCACCCCAGGCGCCGCAGCCACATGATCCGCCACAGTTGTTTAACCTGGAAGAAGATCCGGGGGAACAATATAATCAGGCGTCAGCGCATGCTGCTCTCATCGATGAATTCCGTTCGCTATATCAACTTCAATTCGAACTGGTAAAGCCGGCACCTTCAGAATTGAACAAGGTTTCCGCCGGACCGATTGACGATGCATTCAAAAAACTGATAAAACAACGAACAGCACAATGAACCCGAATCCGTTAAGGCTTTCCTTTAATGCTGTATGGCTATTGCCGGCTGTAATTCTCGTTCAACAGGTGGCAGCGCAATACAGTCCGAGGCCTGCATTTTCAGGAAAAGCAGGTAAAACACTTACCACTTCTGTTCCCGGACGAACCGTATTTAATCCTCTTGCTCCGAAAAAAGCACCGAATATTCTCTATATCATGCTCGATGATGTCGGCTTTGGAGCAAGCAGTGCTTTCGGTGGTCTGATTGAAACACCTGTATTTGACAGCCTGGCAGACAATGGCCTTCGCTTTACAAACTTTCATACGACAGCCATCTGTTCACCATCAAGGGCGAGTTTGCTGACAGGCCGAAACCACCATTCGGTAAATGTAGCTACGGTGATTGATGCTGCAGTTGACTATCCTGGTCATAACGGATATATGCCATTCGAAAAGGCAACTATTGCAGAGATAGCGCTGGAGAATGGCTACAACACTTTTGCAGTTGGTAAATGGCACATTACACCAACACCGGATATTACACCTGCCGGTCCCTTCAACCGCTGGCCCACCGGCCGTGGCTTTGAGCGTTTTTACGGCTTCCTGGCCGGGGAAACAGATGAATACACGCCGATGTTGTGGGAGAACAACAACAAGATAGAACCTGATCTTCAGGGCAAACAACTGACCACGGTACTGGCTGACAAGGCCATCGAATATATTGCCGGCCAGAAATCTGCGGCACCTGATAAACCATTCCTGTTGTATTTCACACCTGGCGCAACCCATGGGCCGCACCAGGTAGAACAGGAGTGGATCGACAAATACAAAGGCAGGTTTGACAAGGGATGGGATTGGTACCGTAGCGCAGTGCTTGAACGGCAGAAGAAATTGGGAATAGTACCCGCCAACGTCACCTTGCCACCACCGAATCCAGGGGTCAAAGCATGGGATTCACTCACCGCAACGGAAAAGAAAATTTTTACAAGATTCTTTGAAGCATACGCCGGATTTCTTTCACAGACAGACTTTGAAGTAGGCAGGGTCATCAGCTACCTGAAAGAGATCGGTCAGCTGAACAACACCATAGTTGTGCTGATCATCGGAGATAACGGTGCGAGCAAGGAGGGAGGTCTGACCGGTCATGCCAACAGCATCAATGAGTATATTGACAAGTCTCTTTTTACAGAAGATTACCAGGAGCGTATCAGGGATATTGAAAAACAGTATGATGATATCGGCACATCCAGGGCAGGTGCAAACTATCCGGAAGGATGGGCACAGGCTGCCAATACACCTTTCCGGTATCTTAAGCAGGACGCGAACAGCGAAGGTGGCACCCGTAACCCGTTGATCATCTTCTATCCTGATGGGATACGGGAACGCGGTATTCGGCGGCAGTATTCCCATATCAACAGTGTCACCCCAACTGTAATTGATCTTGCGGCCCTGAAAGTACCGCAACAGATCAAGGGCTATCAGCAGGACAGCCTGGAAGGTATCAGCGTGGCTTATACCATTAAGCAACCAGACGCGCCTGACCGTCATCATGTTCAGTATTACGAGATCGGTGGGGGACGTGCCATATACAAGGATGGCTGGAAAGCTGCTGTTTATCATGTTCAGGGAACTCCGTTTGAACATGACCGGTGGAGCCTGTTTAACCTGACAAAAGATTTTAACGAGCAGGTTGATCTGGCTGCCAAAGAGCCTGCTAAGCTGAACGAGCTGGTCGCCCTGTTTGACCTTGAAGCTGCGAAATATAATGTATATCCACTATTGGGAGATACCTCACTGCGCGCCTATTTCCAGTTGACCAAAGGGCCATTTGATCTTCGCCGCCAGGCCGTGTTGTATCCCGGCCTGACGCAGTTACCTGCCCGCGCTGCGCCATTGTTGCTATTGCATTCCTTCAGTATAGAAGCTGATGTGGAATCAGGCAGTCAGGCCTTATCGGGTGCATTGCTGGCGTTGGGAGGCAGGTTTAATGGTTTCAGTTTTTATGTTCAGAACGGAAAGCTGGAGGCAGCACACAACAAGAATGGAAAGATCGATTACCTGAAATCGGATGTGCCGATCCCTTCCGGCCGGTCGAAGCTGCGGTTTGTGCTCATGTATAACAATGCAAAAAACCTGACAGACCCTGCGGGAACAGAAGCGTTATTCATTAATGATCAGAAGGTGGCAGAGCGGCCCATTACGAAAGCGGATGCCTATATCATGCCTTATGATGAAGGGCTGGATGTAGGAAGGGATAATGCATCGTCTGTAGTACCGGTCTACCGGGCGCCATTTGCTTTCACCGGAAAACTTCATACTGTAACCATCAATTATTAAGTTATGACCATCCAGGATATCTGGTTGCTGATCAGGAAAATCGTCGTGGGAATAATTGTGTTCCTGGTTCCTGCGCTCATCATAGGATTTGGCCTTTGGCTGCTTCAGCAGCTGCATTAATTACCTGCATCAAAAAAATCATCGGAGATGAAAATCGAACAAGCTGTTTCAAAAAAGATCTTTCGGGACGCTTCAGTCAGCATGCTGCTGTACGCTACACCTGTGTTACTGATGTTGCTCAGCTTTCAACTGACCGGAAAGCAGCCATGGCTGGATGTACAGCCCTTAGAAAAACTTCCGTCCGCCCTGCCCGGCGTGTTATCTGCGGTATTCAAAAACCTGTCAACCTGGGGGCTGCCGCTGATCATGATCGTAGTTGGCGTTGTTGAATTCGCCTATGGGCTGTACGACAGCCGCTGGAACCGCAATGAAAAAATCCTGGATGTAGTCTGCTTCATTGCGCCGAAGCTGGTCATCCGGCCTTTTATTGCGTATTTCGGTTTGAAACTGCTGCCGTTGGTGCTCCCGGGCGGAAAAGATATTTTTTCCTGGGTGCCCTTCTGGTGGGCTTTCCTCATTATTGCTGTGGCAGACGACCTTACCCAGTACTGGTATCACCGGCTGCATCACCAGGTGCCATTCCTGTGGCGATTTCACTGGACCCATCATTCGGCCCCTTATATGGGGATGGCGATGGCCAGCCGCCAGAATGTGATCTACACCATATTCTTTTCCCAGATCTATCTCACAACGACGCTCACCTACCTGGGACTCGGTTATGCCGCCCTGTTTGTGACGGGTGTCAAGTCGCTCATCACCACCGCGGCGCACTCCAGTATCAAATGGGATAAACCTTTTTATACCATCAATTGGTTGAAACCCATCGGGTGGGTAATGGAAAGGCTGATCAGCACGCCAGCCACGCATCACGCCCACCATGCAGATACTGCTGACGACGGCGTGGGTAATTATAAGGGAAACTTCGGCAATATGTTTTTCATCTGGGATATTCTGTTTGGAACCGGGATCATTACCCGGCAGTACCCTTCCGGATATGGCATCAAACACTACCGGCAGGAAGAGTGGTACGCACAGTTCCTGTGGCCCATCTTTAAATCGAAGAAAGAAGGCAGCGAACTGGCCGCCAACGGCCCGGAAGTGGCTGACCACATTGCAGTTCCGCAACATGATCATCAACCTTTACTTACTACCATACAACCCGCTCATGAATAAGAAATCAGTTGCAGGAATTGCATTGGCCATCAGCCTTTTTGCTGCACTTAACGCGACTGCACAGAACGGCCAGCCGCAAAAGCCGAATGTTATCGTGATCTATGCCGATGATCTCGGCTGGAATCAACTCAGTGCCTATGGAAACAAAAAAATCACCACGCCCAACCTTGATGCGCTGGCAGCTCAGGGCACCCGCTTTACCCAGGCTTATGCGACAGCGCCAATCTGTTCGCCATCCCGCATGGGGCTGCTGACAGGACGCTACCAGCAAAGGTTTGGTGCTGAGTTCCTGGTACCGGAAGAGAAAGCGACCGCGTTAAATGATCCTGAACTTAAGGCAAAGATTGCCAGTGATGCAGTTGCCCGTGCAGTGAGAGCTGAAGCGGCTGATACCAACGGATATAAAAGCATTCCGAAAGGAATCCCGCTGACAGAAACCCTGATCGGGCAGTATTTTCATGATGCAGGTTATGCCACCGCTGCCATCGGAAAGTGGCATGCAGGGGAAGCAGTCGGATTAAGACCGTGGGAGCGGGGGTTCGATTACTATTACGGCACGCTGACATGGGGAACGATCTATGCCGGCGTGAGTGATCCGGGTATCCTGACAAAATCATATTACTTCCACACGAATCTTGCCCGGACCAACGAACGCAGTGCTTCTATCAATATCGTGCGGGGTAAAAAGGGGGGATCGGGCGAAGTTGTTGACGAGAAAGGATACCTCACCGACCGCATTGGCGAAGAAGCCATAGATTTCATCGATCAGCACAAAAAAGAGCCATTCTTCCTCTATTTGCCATTCACAGCGGTACATGATCCGTTCCAGGCCAAACAGGCTGATTTTGAGCGGGTACGGGGTGTGGCAGATACAACAGAACGAATTTACCTGGCGATGTTGCTTTCCCTCGATGATGCGGTGGGCAGGATCCTCAACAAGCTGAAAGAAGAAGGACTTGATAAAAATACACTCGTCGTTTTTGGCAGCGACAACGGAGGTGCGTCCTACACCGGACAAATGAAAAATACGCCGCTGCGTGCGGGTAAGCTTAGTGATTTTGAAGGCGGTATTCGTGTGCCCCTGATTTTCAGATTACCCGGACAAATTCCGGCTGGTAAGGTCTATGAACTGCCGGTGAGCAACCTCGACATATTCGGCACTGCGGTGGCGTTGGCAGGGATTTCGCTGCCGAAGGACAAAGCCTTTGATGGCGTGGATCTCCGCCCGTATCTTAATGGCCATAATAGCGGCAGACCTCATGAAACACTTTTCTGGAGAAACGGTTATTCCAAAGCTGTAAGGAAAGGAGACTGGAAACTGTATATCAACGAGCGGAGCGGGAAATCTCTTCTTTTCAATATTGCCGACGATCTGAGCGAGACCAATGATCTTTCAACTGGTCAGGCTTCCCGCGTTGCGGAATTGAAGAAAGCGCTCGCTGAATGGGAAAAGCAATTGCAGGCGCCACGCTGGCCGGCTTTGCGCAGTGAACGCATTCCTGAAGTTGCAGCACTGGATTTTTATTTTCCGATTTAATATGAGTACGCTTCACGCGATTCTTAGAACAGACGGTGCGGCATCCACTATCCTGGTCAGGTTAATGGTGGGTGCCGTTTTCCTTTCCGAAGGCATTCAGAAATTTTTGTTTCCGGAAAAACTGGGAAGCGGCCGGTTTCGTGATATTGGTCTCTCGCTGCCGGAAATATTCGGTCCTTTAGTGGGTGTTACTGAGCTCATTTGCGGCCTGATGGTATTACTGGGATGCTTTACCCGAATGGCGGCTATCCCGCTGACGTTGATTATGATTGTAGCAATGGTGACTACGAAACAGGCAATTTTTGTAAAGGCCGGCTTCTGGCAAGTCTTACACGACAGCCGGACCGATTGGGCCATGCTGCTGGGAAGTATTTTCCTGTTCATTGAGGGAGGCGGGAAATGGTCACTGGATCATCAAGTACAACATCGGCGTTAATATACCCAAGCCAGGTAAAGTTTTTTTAATGGCCGGTAATAGATGATGGTAACCGTCACCAGGGCCAGCAGCGGAAACAGCATGAACAGGTCCGGTTCGTAAAGAAGATATGCACTGCAAAGCAAAATCATTCTCGCATATTCCAGCGAAAAAACCCATGTTCGTTGTTCGAGAATGGCGCCGCAGTTGATGAGGGTAAGCAACAGGAAGAGGGTGAATAAGATCTGGAATGGCCAGTCAATGTGATCTGCAAACAGCAGGAAAGCAAAAAGTAGTACCAGCAATGTTCCCACCTGGGCAATCACGTAGTGACTTAATCCCCTGTTGGCTGCCATGGTAGATCTGCGGATCCCAAAGTACTTTTCAGCAATCACCCTGGGTGCGTCACCAACTTCATCCGGGCGCCCGAATAGCAACCTGACTTTACCAGCAAAGGTTGGCTGCCGCTTCATGGCAATCACCAGTTCGATAACGTAGTGGAAGTGTTGCCACAGAAAACTGTTTGACCGCAAAGGCTTGGTGAGTCCGTATACAATCGGTCTGCCGTCTTCCGCCTGGAAGGTTCCGAACAGTTTATCCCAGATAATAAAGATGTCGCCGTAGTTTTTGTCCAGGTATTCCGGGTTAGAGGCATGATGAACCCTGTGGTGCGAGGGCGTTACCAGAATGTATTCCAGTATACCCCATTTTCCCCAGAGTTGGGTATGAATGAAGAAGGGATACAAACCATGTACGATTAATACGGCAGTGATCATAGACGCCGGGAAGCCAATAACCGGAAGGATGCACCAGAAGCCGGTCCGGATCACCGACTGAAAAAGTGTAATGCGGGCAGATACTGTGTAATTGAAATCTTCGCTCTGGTGATGTACAACATGAGCTGCCCAGAACAGGTTAATCTCATGCGCGAAGCGGTGGTACCAATACCACACAAAATCCGTCAGCAGCAACAAAACAATGCCGGTGACTATGGTGGGCTTTATGGTAAAAATTCCATAGTGCTTTTGAAGATAGTCGTATACAAAAAAGAAAGTTCCGGTTATCAGGGCATCTGAAAACCGTTCTGCAATACCAACACTGATGTTGGTAATGGAACTTTCAAAATGATAAACAGCTTTCTTCTGTTTTCGGGACACCAGGTATTCCGTTAACATCAGGGCAAGAAAAAGCGGTATGGCAAATGCCATGTAATTCACCAGCATAAAGAAAAATTGGAAGAGGTCACGACTGGATTCGAACCAGCGTAACAGGTTTTGCAGACCTATGCCTAGCCCCTCGGCCACATGACCATAAGCAAATATAATAAGTCTATTGAAATGGTAGACTATATTGGCATAATAATTTTGAGCAATATTTTATGAAAACGCCATCTTCAATAGTTCCGGAGAACGAACGCGGTAAATCACTTGACCTGTATGCCCATACACTTGCGCCCTCAGAACCTGATGCCATAGTACTTTTCAGGATGGCTGTGAGCCGTTTGCTGCATCCCATGACCTGGGGTAAAGTGGCAGGAGCGCATGCATTTGATGTAAAGATATGGGGACAGGAAGCGGGGGATCTGCGCGCCGAAATCAGGGAGGGAGATTATCTTAAGATCGATATACCTGGACCGGGTTCGTCTGCTGGTGATGGTTATGATTGGGTAAAAGCAGACCGCCTCGAAGAGGGTGTTGACCCTGATGCCAGCGAGAGTATGGGTATGCGGTTGCGGACCTGCAGGAATCCGGAAGAACAAAGTAATGATACAGCGCATTTTTTTAAGGAAGGCGCGGCTTCCATCTTTATTCTTGCACGGAGCGGGAACGAAGTTTCGGCAAAGTATTTCGGCCGTAATGAGGAAACCAATGATTCGGGTTCCCTGTTTGACCGCCTCCGCAACTATGTGGTATCGCTCGGTGCAAAGGCTGGGGGGTCAGAAAAGATGTGGACGGATTTTATCAATGGCCTGATCACAACCTGACAATTATTCGCTTCGCAGGCTCTTCACCGGGTTGACGAGCGCTGCTTTTACTGCCTGCACACTGACCGTAAGCAGGGCAATGATAACGGCCAGCAAACGCAGCGAGCCCAGCGGACTATTTCGATACAGCTTCCGCCAGCGTCCAGTCCGGCCGTACCCAATGGCAGGTATACCCGTTGGGGTGTTTGCGGAGATAGTCCTGGTGCTCTTCCTCAGCGTCCCAGAAATCACCGGCAGGCACTACTTCCGTTACAATGGTGCCCGGCCACTTGCCGGATGCGTTCATGGCAGCAATAATCTCCATTGCTGTTTGCTGCTGTTCCTTACTGTTGTAAAAAATAGCAGACCGGTAGGAGGTTCCGCGGTCATTTCCCTGGCGGTTCCTGGTGGTGGGATCATGGATCTGGAAAAAGAATTCCAGCAGTTTCCGGTAGGAAAGCTTTTCGGGGTCGAAGTCAATGGCAATGCCTTCGGCATGACTGCCATGATTACGATAAGTGGCGTTTTTCACATCGCCACCCGTATAACCTACGACGGTATGGGTAACACCCGGGAGGTCGCGGATCAGTTCTTCCACGCCCCAGAAACACCCGCCTGCAAGAATTGCTTTTTCCGTTGCCATAATTTGATGTTGTTTAATAATAACCCGTTTCGTGAGGTAATGTTCAAACCTGCGTGTCAGCGGTTTTTACCACCCCATCACCCGTTCTGTTGTATTTCCGGGAAGATCTGCTGCCGCGACGCGTACCATGCCTACTGCCAGATCGTGATGGTCTGATTTAGACGTAAAGGTCCATTTGTCCCGGTAAATGGGATGCAGCATGGCATTGCCTTCTTCCAGTAATTCGCCGGTTTCCGAACAGATGCTTACCCACACAGAAGCTACCCGGAAGTCATCTGTGGCCAGAATAACAATAGTTTCTTCCGGGCGGCCGGTATATGCGCTGGTGTCTATGAGCGTAATGACCGGTGCTTTCTGGTAATCGCGGAAAGCGAGGTTAAAGGCGGTATTGCCGGGTCCAAGCATTTTGGCATATTCCGTTTTCAGTTCAGGGTTGGCAATAGCTTCCCGGGCATATTGGGCAGCCTCGGCGAAACGGTCCCTGGCGATTTCCTGTTTCGCTGTAATGGGGGCATTTTTGTCGTATTTGGGGATTTTGCACAGGAAGGTTTTGTTCCCCCTTTGTTTGTACATAATCTGATCGCCCATTTTACCCCTTGCCTTGTTGACAAGCAGGTTTTCTGAAATCTTGCTCATAATGGTGGTTTTTAAAAAGATAATTTGATTGTTAAATCCCGGGGACTGGCCCGGATTTCAAAAGTAGGCAGCAGGTTCAGGCCTTTCAGCACTTTGTGACGAATTGGCTTTAAGCCTGTGACGAACCTGCTTTAAGCCTGTGACGAATCAACAAAAAGGGTTGTTTAGAGTAGCTTTAAAAAAGTCTGAAAATAGCTTTATCCTGGTGTCATCTCCGCATAAAGGGGTGGGTTTACATAGGGAAGAGGCCATTTTGACACTAGGATAAGACTGGTTTTAAGCCTGAACAATGTCTGTTTGAAGAACCGGATTGCTACTAAATTATCTTATGCTCCGTCGATTTTAACGCTCATTGTTTACTCAATCGTTTGCCGGTTACCAATGGAGCGCAAAGGTGTATTATTACAGGCTTAATGCGCTTCATGAAACATCTGACTGGTTTACTGCTCCTGGTTCTTGCCGGTAACGCCATGGTTGCCCAAACCGTAACACTGCCCACTGAATTACAAACGCCCGAAGTTGTTGCGGTGAACCGCCTGCCGATGCGGGCCTCGGGACACAGCTATGAAAATACCGCACTGGCAAAGGCTGGTGTGAAGGAAGGGTCTGTTTATTATATGAGCCTGAACGGCACCTGGAAATTCAACTGGGTGAAAGATCCACGGCAAAGACCGGCCGATTTTTATCTTCCCGGTTTTGATGACTCCAAATGGGACAATTTCAAAGTACCCGCCAATTGGGAAGTCAACGGATACGGACTTCCCATTTATGTGAACCATCCTTACGAATTTACCGGGCGCGAGAAGACTGGCGGCGCACTGAATCCGCCGTTCGATATCCCGGCAGATAATAACCCCGTCGGTTCTTACCGCAGGAAGATCGTGATCCCGGATTCCTGGAAGGATCGCCAGGTATTCATCAGCCTGGGTGCTGTGAAATCAGCTTTTTTCATCTGGGTGAACGGCCAGAAAGTCGGTTACAGCGAAGACAGCAAACTCGCTGCAGAATTTGATATCACCCGCTTTGTGCGCGCTGGTGAAAATACCTTTGCCCTCCAGGTTTATCGCTGGAGCGACGGGTCTTACCTGGAATGCCAGGATATGTGGCGGATCTCGGGCATTGAAAGGGATGTGTACCTGTATTCCACGCCAAAACTGCATATCCGCGATCTGAAAGTGGAAGCCGGGCTCGATGCTGCCTACACCAATGGTCAATTGAAAATAGCGCTTGACATCGCCAATGACCGCATCGACCGGAGAACCAACCACAGCAAGCCCGATACTTTCGCGGTTTCGCTCGCACTGGCGGATCAGAAAGGAGATACTGTCTGGCAGCAGCAATTATCATCTGCAACGGTACTGGGCAACTTCTGGAAAGACCTTTCAGCAGAAACAGTGATCAGCAACGTGAATACCTGGTCCGCCGAAACGCCGTATCTCTATACCCTTTTCATCACGTTGAAAGACAAGATTGGCAATATCCTGGAAGTGCGGCCACAGCGGGTAGGCTTCCGTTCAGTAGAGATAAAAGGAAGTGATTTCCTGGTGAACGGGAAACGGGTTTTTCTTAAAGGCGTCAACCGCCATGAGCACAACCCGACACAAGGACATACCCTGACGCGGGCTGACATGCGGAAGGATATGGAAATGATGAAGAAGCTTAACGTCAATGCAGTGCGGCATTCCCACTATCCTCCGGATCCTTACTGGATGGAGCTTTGTGATGAATACGGCTTGTATGTGATCGATGAAGCCAATATCGAATCCCATGGCCGCTATTACAGCCTCGATTACACGCTGGGCAATGACAAGCAATGGCGCATGCCGCATCTTGCCCGCATTCAACGGATGTATGAGCGCGACAAGAACCATCCTGCCGTAGTAACCTGGTCGCTTGGCAACGAAGCCGGTAATGGTGTGAACTTCTATGAAGCATACGAATGGCTGAAACAACATGATTCCCGGCCAGTTCAATACGAGCGTGCAGAAGAGGATTTCAATACCGACATGATCGTACCGCAGTACCCCGAGCCGGATGGGTTGATCCACTATTCCAAAAGCAGGCACACCCGTCCGCTGATCATGAGTGAGTATGCGCACATCATGGGCAACAGCCTTGGCAATTTCAAAGAATACTGGGATGCCATTGAAAGCTACCCCAAACTGCAGGGCGGCTTTATCTGGGAATGGATTGACCAGGCGATAGATACCGTGAAGAACGGCAAACGCATTATGGCCTATGGCGGCGATTTTCCACTGGAAGGACCAGTGAACGAAAACTTCAGCGACAACAACTTTTGTGTGAAGGGAGTAGTGACTGCCTACAGGGGCCTGACACCGATGGCGGTGGAGGTAAAAAAAGTGTACCAGTATATCAAGTCCACTTATGAAGGGAATAACCGTATCAGCGTAAACAACAGTTACTTTTTCCGTGATCTCAGTAATTATGAACTGCAGTGGCAGTTAATGGAAGAAGGGGTACAGGTGGAAAAGGGAACTGTGGCAATGCTGACTATTTCACCGCGGCAGTCAGCTGACATCACTTTGCCCATCAAAACATCACCAAAATCAGGGCGCGAATACTTTCTGAATATTTCTTACCGGTTAAAGGCAGCCGAACCATTCCTGGAGAAAGGTTATGAGATCGCGGCCGAGCAGTTCGCCTGGAGCGGAAGCCCGGTTCCGATGACAACTGCGGGTAAAGGCAAATCGCTAACAACAAAAGAAGATGGCGGGTTACTGCATATTACCGGTAGCAGTTTCAATGTTGTGTTTGACCTGAAGGCTGGTCGCCTGACCACCTACACCTACAAAGGATCACCATTGATCGTGTCTGGTCCGCAACCGGCATTTTACCGCGCGCCTACTGACAACGATATCGGCGCCGGCCTTAACCAGTCACAACGCATCTGGAGGAACATCTACAATGTAGATTCCCTTTCAGCAAAAACGACCACCTATACGACCATTGACCAGGGAATCCGGGTCACTGTGCAAACCAGCCTGCTGAAAGGCGATGCGGCTTTTGAGCAACAGTTTACGGTCAGCAATGACGGCAGTATTCTTGTGAACAATGCGTTTAAAGCCATCAGGGGGAAACATAATCTGATGATGCGGATCGGAAATGACCTGGAACTCCCTGCAACACTGAATACGATCGAGTGGTTCGGACGCGGCCCAGGTGAAAACTATTGGGACCGCCATACTGCTTCTTTTGTTGGTCGTTACCGGCAGGCAGTTGCAGAACAGTATTTCCCCTTTGCCCGTCCGCAGGAAAGCGGCAACAAAACAGGTGTGCGCTGGGTCAACCTGACGGATAAAAAAGGAAAAGGCATCCAGATCGCTTTTGCAGACAGCCTGCTCAGCGTCGCAGCGCTTCCCTACAATATTGATGACCTTGATCCGGCTCCGGAAAAACATCAGTTCCATTCTGGTGAACTCGTTCCGCGAGACAGGGTATATATGCATGTAGACCTACTCCAATTGGGCCTGCAGGGGATGGATAGCTGGGGTGCGTTGCCGCTGGAGCAATACCGGATTCCGTTCCGGGATCACCAGTACAGCTACCGGATCAGGCCGTTGCAGTGATTATTTTTTAACCAATCGTGATTCCAAAAGTATAAAGACTGGAATAGCAGGGAAAACAATCTAACTTATAGGTTCTTATTGTTTTGCCAATGAAAATTCCAGCCTTCCCATTTTTGCTTTCCTGCAGTTTGCTGTTGTGTGCAACTGCCAGGCCTGTTGCTGCACAGTCAGATGCCGGATCGGTTACACGCTACCAGGCTGACTGGAACTCGTTAAAAAATTACCAGACACCAGCGTGGTTCCAGGATGCAAAATTTGGCATCTTCATTCACTGGGGAGTATACTCAGTTCCTGCGTATCGGAGTGAATGGTATCCGCGGCAGATGTACCTGCAGGGTTCTGATGAAAACCGTCATCAGGTGGCCACTTACGGGCCATTGAACAAGTTCGGGTACAAGGATTTCATCCCGAAGTTTAAGGCTGAAAAGTTCAATGCTGCGGAGTGGGTTGATCTTTTTAAGAAAGCAGGTGCCAGGTATATTGTGCCGGTGGCAGAGCATCACGATGGTTTTGCGATGTACAAAACGGCACTGTCAAAGTGGAATGCTGCTGAAATGGGCCCGCACCGCGATGTCGTGGGAGAGCTTGCTGAAGCGACCAGGAAGGCCGGGTTGGTTTTTGGGGTTTCCTCCCACCGGATTGAGCATTGGTGGTTTATGAATGGGGGCAGAAAATTTGATAGTGATGTAAACGATCCTGCCTATGCTGACTTTTACGGACCAGCCCGTGAAGAAGGTGAAACCATGAGCCCCGAGTACATGAACGACTGGCTGCTGCGGTGTACTGAACTGGTTGATAAATATCAACCCCAGCTGTTTTGGTTTGACTGGTGGATTGAACAACCCGCGCTCGATCCCTGGCGAAAGAATTTTGCCGCCTACTACTACAACAAGGGAATTGACTGGAACAAAGGCGTAGTGATCAACAACAAGTATGATAAGGCATATCCGGAGGGAACAACAGTGCTGGATATTGAAAGAGGCAAACTGGCAGAGATAAGGAAATTGCCCTGGCAAACCGATGATGCCATCAGCTATAAATCGTGGGGATATATTCCGGAGGACTCCTTTAAATCCACCAAATACCTCATCAATAACCTCATTGATATTGTCAGCAAAAATGGCTGCCTGTTGCTGAATATCGGACCCCGTCCGGATGGTACCATACCCGAGCCTGCGGTGGAGCGCCTGCTGGCCATCGGCAGGTGGCTGGAGGTAAACGGTGCGGCCATTTACGGTACACGTCCCTGGAAAGCATTTGGTGAGGGTCCAACCCAGGTAGCTGGTGGTGCTTTCAGTGATGCAAAGGACAAGCCTTTTACGGCAGCCGATATCCGGTTCACGACGAAGGATGGAAAATTGTATGCAATCGCACTTGACGTGCCTGATAAAGATGTTGTGATCCGGAGCCTGGCATCAGGAGCAGGCAATGGCGTGGTAGCATCCGTTTCGCTGTTGGGTAGTGGAGAAAAAATCAATTTTAAACAGGGCAGCCAGGCCCTGACCATTCAGAAGAGTAGTCATTATCCAACTGCTGATGCAGTGGTCTATGAGATTCAATTCAGGTGAGTGGCCGGATCGGCCCGGCACAAAGTCTGTTTTACACCTGCCCGGAGAGCGGGAAGCCTTTTAGCTTTGAGTGGTATTCAGCTACCATTCTAAAACAAAAACTATGAAAGGAAAAGATTTCTCCCGCACTTACCTGGTGGATCAATCCCCGGAAACCGTGTTCAATGCCGTCACCAATGTGCGTGGCTGGTGGTCGGAAATGTTGAAAGGCAATTCGGCAAAAGAAGGTGATGAATTTGAATACCGGCATAAGGACCTCCATTACACCCGCCACCTTCTGACGGAAGTGATTCCCGACAGGAAAGTCGAGTGGTTGACCACAGACAGCCTGCTGACGTTTGTTGAACATCAGACAGAATGGACCGGCACTACGATCTCATTCGACATTTCCCGTGAAGGCGACAAGACCAAACTGGTTTTCACCCATCATGGTCTTACACCCTCCTTTGAATGTTATAATGCTTGTAACCAGGGCTGGAGCTATTACCTCGACGAAAGCCTTCTGCCCCTGATAACCAGCGGGAAAGGTAAACCCGACGCAAAAGAAACCAGTGCTGCTGCAAAAAGTCCGGCGGGGTCATGATGCTTTTTAGCGGGAAACAGTTGTAACTTATAGGGCAATCGCGCCATATGCAGGAACCCATTATTGCACAGCCCTATATTGTTCCCCAGGTTGATGACATCACTTTTGCCCCGGTAGATGAAGGCAGTGAAAGTGCCATATTCCGCAGGATCCAGGAACGCTTTCGGGAACAGTTTGAAAAAGCTTTTCCCGATAAGCTTTCCCCCAAGGCGGTGATCATTGTGCCTTCCCTGACACTCGACCAGGAGATCCTGTCCAAGGTCAAAGGTGTGGTGCATTATGAGGAAAGGCTGCTTTGCCTCCTGATGTTGCTGCGGATGCCCCGCACGCATGTTATCTATCTCACCAGCACCACTATTGATCCTGCGATCATTGATTATTACCTGCACCTCCTGCCGGGGATCACCGGGTATCATGCCTTGCAGCGGCTGACCCTGCTGAGTTGTTATGATGCTTCCCCGCGGGCGCTCACAGAAAAAATCCTCGAAAGGCCAAGGCTGATCGAGCGGATCAAAAAGAGCATTCCGGAAGGCTGTTCGGCGCATATGGCCTGTTTCAATGTGACCCACCTGGAGCGAAGCCTGGCGATACAGCTGGACGTCCCCATATTTGGCTGTGATCCCGACCTGTTGCACCTCGGCAGTAAGAGCAGCAGCCGGAAAGTGTTCCGTGAATGCGGGCTTTTGGTGCCGGAGGGCTTTGAAGATCTCGTTACCGCTGAAGATATTATCGGTGCGCTGGCAAAACTGAAGCGGAAAATACCTGGGCTCCGGAGGGCGGTAGTAAAAATCAATGACGGGTTTTCGGGAGAAGGCAATGGCATATTTTCATTTGGAAATACGCAACCGCCGACAAGTGGCGATTGGGAAAAATGGATCGGGGAACATTTCCGGGAGCAACTGAAAATCGTTGCTGACGACCTGACCTTTGAAGCTTTCCTGGCTAAATACCAGGAGCTGGGCGGCATCGTTGAAGCTTTTGTGGAAGGTGATATCAAAGAATCGCCTTCAGTACAGTGCCGCATTGATCCGGATGGCGAATGCCGGGTCGTATCTACCCATGATCAGTTACTGGGCGGTGAAAGCGGACAGGTGTTCCTGGGCGCCTATTTCCCTGCGCAGGAGGAATATGCCATCGCGATCGGTCGCATGGGGAAGGTAGTGGCGGAAAATCTCCGGGCGAAAGGTGTTCTCGGAAGATTTGCCATCGACTTCATTTCAGAGAAAGAAGGGGGGACGTGGAAACATTATGCTATCGAGATCAACCTCCGTAAAGGCGGAACAACGCATCCCCTCCTGATGCTGCAGTTCCTGACGGCCGGAAATTATGATCCCGATCAAGGGCAGTACTATACCGCCAATGGCCAGGTACGGTATTATTTTTCTTCCGATAACGTCAAAAGTGAAGCCTATATCGGTCTCACACCGCATGACCTGATCGATATCGCCATGATGAATGATCTCCATTATGACGGCACCGACCAGGAAGGTGTGATCTTCCACCTGATCGGTGCTTTATCCCAGTTCGGAAAACTGGGTGTCATCTGTATCGGCAAAACCGCGGAGCGGGCCAGGCAATTCTATGATCAGATCATTGCCGTTCTTGATAAAGAAGGCAAAAAGATGCATTGATCTTATTTCCAGCCGCCGCCCAGGTCGCGGTAAACATTCACCACCGCATTGAATTGCTGCTTCTTTGTTTCCACTAGTTCGAGGCGTGCTTCCAGCGCATCCCGCTGCGTCATCAGAACTTCGAAATAATCCACGCGTGCAGATTTGAAAAGGTCATTGGACACTTCAATGGAACGGTTCAGCGCCTCCACCTGCCGGGATTTCCGGTCGTAGTTCTTTTCGAGGTTATTGATATTGGACAACTGTGTGGCCACTTCCAGGTAGGCGCTGAGGATGGTCCTTTCATAGTTGTACATACTCTGGATCTGCCTGGCGCTTGCTGAACTGAATTCGGCCATGAGTGCATTGCGGTTGATCAGCGGCGCAACCATGTCCACCGCCAGGGAATACAACAAAGATTCCGGGAACTTCACGAGATACGAGGGCTTGAAAGCCTGGAGGCCTACTGCCGCGGAGATATCAAAATTCGGATAGAATTCTGCGCGGGCCACTTTCACATCGAGTTTGGATGCGACCAGGTCCAGTTCCGCCTGGCGGATATCCGGACGATTGGCCAGCAGTTGTGAGGGAATCCCTGTTTTTACCTGGAAAGGCAGGGCGCCTGCAAAGCTGCTGGTATCGCGGGATATCGGCTGCGGGTAACGTGCCAGCAGGAAGTTGATCCTATTCTCTGTTTCCGTAATCTGTTGGCGGATGTCAAATTCCATGCTTTCAGTTTTCAGCACTTCAGCCTGGAATTTCTGCACACCCAGCTCTGTTGCCCTCGCTGCATCCTTCTGAATTTTGACGATCTCCAGCGCATTCTGCTGCAGCGTGATATTCTGTTTGATGATGGCCAGCTGATTGTCGAGCGCCAGGAGTTCATAATAGGAATTGGCTACTTCTGCGACGAGGTTGGTCAGCACAAAGTTCTTTCCTTCAATCGATGCGAGATAGCGGTTGACTGCAGCTTTTTTGGCATTGCGCAGTTTTTTCCAGATATCCACTTCCCAGTGCGCATAGGCGGCAACGTTAAAATCGCCCAGGGGGTCAGGCATTTCTTTTCCGGGCTCGATATCTGTCGTCGCGTCACCAGCCCCCTGGCTTGTGTAGCGGCCAACTTTCTCTACACCTGTTCCTGCACGAATGCCTCCTGTGGGCAACAGGGCGGCCTTCCTCATGCGGATCTCGTTACGGGCGATCTGGATCTCCTGCAGGGTGATATTCAGTTCCTGGTTGTTTTTCAGGGCTGTGTCAATCAGGTTAGCGAGGTTTTTATCGGTGAAGAAGTTCTGCCATTGCACGGCGGCTGAAGTTATTGTATCGGTTGCTGCGCCGGTACTATCGCCGGTATAGTTTTTAGGTACCGTTTTGTTTTCTTCCCGGGTAGTGATTGCCGGGATCTTGCAGCCTGAAAAGATCAGGCTGCTCCCTATCGTGGCAATCACGAGGCCGTAGAAGTATGTTGATTTTCGTTTAAACATGGTTGTCGATTGCTTCTGTTAATGGATTTTCTTCTTCGTCTTTCACCAGCATATGTTTCTCGGCTATCTTTCCGAAAATGTAGTAGAGGCCGGGAATGACCAACACCCCGAAAATGGTTCCGAACAGCATGCCACCAAGCGCAGCAGTACCGATGGTACGGTTGCCGATCCGCCCGGGACCGGTGGCGATCACGAGGGGAATCAAACCAGCGATGAAAGCGAAGGAGGTCATCAGGATGGGACGGAAGCGGACTTTGGCGCCTTCCATGGCGGCATCCAGAACAGACTCTCCGGCGCGGTGTTTCTGCACCGCAAATTCCACGATCAGTACGGCGTTTTTACCAAGGAGACCAATCAGCATCACCATCGCTACCTGCGCATAAATGTTGTTTTCAAGTCCCGTTGTTTTCAGGAGCAGAAATGCACCGAATATGCCGCAGGGGAGGGAGAGGATTACGGCCAGCGGCAGGATGAAACTTTCATACTGCGCTGCCAGGATCAGGTAAACGAAGCCGAGACAGATCAGGAAGATGTAGATCGCCTGGTTGCCCTGTGCTACTTCATCCTTGGAGATACCCGCCCAGTCGATACCAAAGCCGCGGGGCAGTGTCTTCTGCGCCACTTCGTTGATTACCTGGATAGCCTCGCCACTGGAGTATCCGGGTGCCGCTGCACCGCTGATTTCGGCGGCATTGTACATGTTGTGCCGCGTGATCTCACTCAAACCATACACTTTCTCCATTTTCATAAAGGCCGAGAAGGGAACCATTTCTTCCTTGTCGTTCTTCACGTACAGTTTAAGGATGTCTTCCGGCAAGGCACGGTATTGCGCTGCTGCCTGCACGATAACCTTATACTGACGACCGAATTTGATGAAGCTGATCTCATAGTTACTGCCAATCAACGTGGAAAGCGTATTCATGGCATTGTCAATGGAAATTCCTTTCTGTTGTGCAATGTCATTGTCCACCGAGAGCATATACTGTGGAAAGCTGGCGCTGTAGAAGCTGAACACGGAAGAAAGTTCTTTCCGTTTGGTCAGTTCTTTTACAAAATCATTATTGACAGCTTCCATTTTTTTATAGTCACCGCTACCGGCTTTGTCGAGCAGCCGCAATTCAAAACCTCCGGCAGCGCCATATCCGGGTACAGCAGGCGGCTGGAAGAATTCGATATTGGCACCGGGAATGCTTTTTGTTTTCTCTTCCAGCTCTTCAGTGATTTCCTGGACGGATTCTTTTCGTTCTTCCCAGCTTTTCAGGTTGATGAGACAGGTACCGGAGTTGGATCCTGTACCCTCGGTCAGGATTTCATAACCGGCAAGTGCGGAAACGGATTGTACGCCATCGATTTCTTCGCAGATCTTCTGGAGCCTTTCCGTGATTTCGTTGGTACGTTCCAGTGAGGAGCCCGGCGGTGTCTGAATGATCGCGTACAACATGCCCTGGTCTTCGTTGGGGATGAACCCGGCGGGGACTTTGCCATTGAGGTACCAGGTTCCCGCACAGAAGGCGATGAGCACGATCGCGGTAACCGCGCGACGGTTGACAATTCTGCCCAGCAGCTTCATGTATTTGTTGGAGGCACTGTTGAACAGCCCATTGAAACCATCAATGAAACGGTTGACCGGAGTTTTCTTCCTGGCCTTGCCATGATTGTTCTTCAGGATCATGGCACAAAGGGCCGGCGTAAGGGTCAATGCTACCACACCCGACAGGATAATCGACGTTGCCATCGTGATAGAAAACTGCCGGTAGAATAGTCCTACCGGTCCAGACATGAATGCCACGGGTATGAACACAGCCGCCATCAGGAAGGTGATGGCAATGATGGCACCCGAGATCTCGTGCATGGCTTTTTTGGTAGCCTTCAGCGGCGACAAATGTTCTTCTTCCATTTTGGCATGCACGGCTTCGATCACCACAATCGCATCATCCACCACGATGCCAATTGCCAGTACCATCGCAAACAGGGTGATGAGGTTAAGTGTGATGCCAAAGAATTGCATGCAGAAAAAAGTACCGATCAGTGACACCGGAACTGCCATGGCAGGAATCAGGGTAGACCGCCAGTCGCCCAGGAAGAGGAAGACAACGATACCCACGAGAATAAAGGCTTCCACCAGCGTATGGACTACTTTTTCCATGGAGGCATCCAGGAATTTGGAAACGTCGTAGCTGATTTCATAGTCCATTCCTTTCGGGAAATTGGCTTTCAGATCCTTCATCTTTTCCTTTACATTCCTGATTACCTGGCTGGCATTGCTGCCGTAGGATTGTTTCAGGACGATCGCTGCAGAAGGTTTACCATTAAGGTTGGAATAGATATCGTACATCGAGCTGCCGAATTCAATATCGGCAACGTCTTTCAGGCGAAGGATTTCACCATCCGTGCTTGCGCGGAGGATCACATTCTGGTACTGTTCTTTGGTGGTGAAGCGGCCCGAGTACTTCAATACATACTCAAAAGACTGAGAGCGCTTACCCGAGCTTTCACCGGTTTTACCAGGGGAAGCTTCGAGGCTTTGCTCAGACAGGGCCTTCATCACTTCGTCGGCGGAAATTTTATACGCGAGCATGCGGTCAGGTTTCAGCCAGATGCGCATGGCATATTCCCGGTTACCCAGGATATCGGCAAAACCTACCCCATCGACCCGTTTCAGTTCCGGGAGGATATTGATGTCAGCGAAGTTGAAAAGAAACTTCTGGTCGGCAATCGAATCCTTGCTGTACAGGTTGATGTACATCAGCATGTTCGATTCTTCACGGGTGATCTTCACACCTTCCCGCACCACGAGTGGCGGAAGTTTGTTCACCACGGAAGCTACTCTGTTCTGCACGTTGAGGGAGGCGACGTTCGGATCGGTTCCAAGGTTAAAAACTACCTGGATGGTGGCTTCACCATCGTTACCGGCATCGGAAGCCATGTATTTCATGCCCGGCACACCATTGATGGCGCGTTCCAGGGGGATGATCACAGACTTGATCATGAGTTCACCGTTGGCGCCAGGGTACTCTGCTACCACGTTTACTTTGGGCGGAGAGATAGAGGGAAACTGGGTTACGGGTAATTGGGTGATGGCCAGTGCTCCGAGAAATACGATGATGAGCGAAATAACAATCGAGAGAACCGGCCTTTGTATGAACCTGTTAAACATTACACTTGTCGATTAATTTGGATTTCAATAGGGTCGTCACTATTCGGCTTTGAGGCGCAGGTGCGTGATCACTTCATGCGGATCCTGGAATTTGAACTGGATCCGGTCGTCATCCTTTACTTTCTGCACCCCTTCCAGCAGGATTTTTTCATCGGCGGTGAGGCCGGTATTGATCACGTAAAGATCAGGCAGTTCACCCAGCACGGTGATGTTACGGGAATGCACGAGGTTGTTGTTGTCCACTACCAGTACATATTTTTTGTCCTGAACTTCGTAGGTAGCTTTTTGAGGAATGACAAGTGCATTCTTCAGGGGCATCGTCATCAATACCTTGCCGGTTTCGCCGTGTTTCAGCAGGCGGTCGGGGTTGGGAAATTTCGCCCGGAAGGCGATATTGCCGGTTTCGTTGTCGAATTCACTTTCGATGGTTTCCACGACGCCATTGTATTTCAGCTGCTGCCCGTTGGCCAGGAGGAGATTGACCTTTGCATTGCCACGGCCTTTGGTATTGGTCTGGTAGTCGAGGTACTCCGGTTCAGATACATTAAAGTATGCGAACATTTCACTGTTATCGGAAAGGCTGGTAAGCAGTTCGCCTTCATCGATCAGGCTGCCGAGTTTTTTCGGGATCCGGTCGATCGTTCCGTCGAAAGGTGCTTTGATCTCCGTGAAGGAGAGATGCAGTTTCGCGAGGGCTACTTCAGCATTAGCCTGGTCAAGCTTCGCCTGGGCAACAGCCTGTTCGTTTTTGGAAACTACGTTCTTTTCGGCGAGCGCGGTGGCGTTCTGCAGTTCGATTTCGGCTGCTTTGGCTTCGGCCTGTGCTTTCAGGAGCTCCGCTTCATACAGTTTGGGCATGATCCGGAACAGTACCTGACCGGCTTTCACAGACTGGCCTTCGTCCACATAAATATTTTGCAGAAAGCCTTTCTCCTGTGCGCGGATCTCGATGTTGCGGATGGAGCGGACCTGGGCAACATAGTCTTTCGTAAACGCGGTGTCTACGGTAACTGGACTGGTAACGGCGAAAGTGTCGCTTTCTTCTTTTTTTGCTGCTCTTGTTTTGCATCCGGTTTGATACACGAGTGCCAGCAGGCTTGCATAGATGACAAATCTCTTCATAACAAAAAATGAAAAATGATCGGTTAGTGGTAGCAGTAATAGGGTATTATCCCCGGTAACGGGAAGGCAGCAATCATCAATAAAGCAGGTTTACAGGTGCGCGGGAAGGATCAGACGCGCAGTACTCTTTTGTAGAGGTAGTTGCCTGAACCGGGTCCGGGAAAAAAGGAGCCGGATTTAAAACGGGCGGGCAGCAGGCCGGGATGTGGGTAATACACGGCGGCTATTACCAGGGCAGCGGCTTTTGATTTTTTGGGGAACGGATCGCTGTTGTCGTCGTCTTCTTCGATATCATCTGCATCGATGAAGGAGGCTGATGGGCCGGTGGCTGAGGAGAAAGCCAACACGTTTTCGTCAGCGGACAACGATTGGGCAAAGTGAGCGCAGGCGATGTCATGGAGTGGGGTGCCTGTTTCCACACGATCCCCTCCCTTCACCAGAAGCATACACAGGTATACGAAAAATGCCGCTACACTCATTTGGGAGGCAAAAATATAAAAGAATGCTCCCGGAAAGCAAGAGCCGGTACCCCCTGTATTGTAAAATAATGGTTAACGCGGGTGGTTTTGACCCGTTTACTGGTAGATCCGCACCCAATCAAGATAAATATAAGCGGGTAAGGATGAGGGATTTACCGATCCAACCCACGAACCACCGAGTTGCTGATCAATGAGCAGGTAGAATGGCTGGTCGAAGGGCCACTGGCTGCTGTCCACATCAATACGGCGGGGGTAACGGAAGGTCTCTTTGCCGTTCACTGAGAAGGAGAGATAGTCAGGCGTCCGTTCCAGCGCATAGGTGTTGAAGGCATCCTGCTGAATGGCAGCTTTTCCAAAATGCTGCGGGTTGGTCTTCTGTTTCAGTTCGAGGGTATACCAGGAGTGAATGGTCTGGTAGATGCTGTCGTCGTAGTTCAGGTGTTCCATGATGTCGATCTCCCCGTTCTTTGGGTAACCGCCGTGGATCGTGTTGGCACCGAGCATCCAGAAGGCGGGCCATGCACCCTGTGCCGATTTGAACTTTGCGCGGATTTCAACTCGTCCGTAGGTAAAGCTGAATTTGTCTTTCGTATAAATGCCGCCGGTGAGGAACGGGCGTTTGTCTGTGGTGGTGTCAGGATTATTGATCCCTTTCAGCACGAGGCAATCGTTTTCCCACCCGAAACAGGCAGGGTCAGTGGTCATATGCTTTCCCCAGTCGGCTGTGTTGGCGGTGATCCGTGTCCATTTCCCGCTGTCAAGATCTGCGTGATGGAACTCGTCGCTCCAAATCAGCCGGGTGAAAGGCGGTTGGGAGGATTTGTGTATTGATGCTGTCTGGCAGGCAAGGAAGCATAAAGTGAATAGTATATTGAGAGCGGATATTTTGCGCATGGGCATTCTGGTTATATCCCAAGGTAGCTGATATGCTGGTTTCGTCCATATGCAATCGTTCGCTCAAACGACGTTCGACACAGATGCTTGTTCCTTTCTGGACAGTCACTGTATCGTCAGCGGACAGGGAATATCAGGCACCTGCTCATAAATTGCTGCATCTCAATAAGATACCTGATTGGTATGGTTTGGGATGGAATTTTACCATGATCCAGCACTTTTTCCGCGTCGGCCTCCGTCAGCTGCGCCATAACAAGACCTTTTCGGGGATCAATATCGTGGGACTGGCAATGGGGCTTGCCACCTGCTTCATGATCCTGCTGTATATCCTTGACGAAAGTAGTTACGATACCCGTCATGAGTCGGGAAACCGGGTTTACCGCATTTATTCCGATAACAGCAAAGGAGAAACCTGGGCAGCCTCCGCTGCACCTGTTGCTGCTGCTATTAAAGGCGGCATGCCGGAAGTGGAGAAGGCCGCCAGGATACTCACCTTTCCGGATATATCTACAATGCTGGTTTCTCATGAGCAGTCCGGCATCAAAAAACAATTCTTTGAAACCAATGGCTACTACGTTGATGCTGAATTTTTCGAAATTTTTACCTACAGGTTCCTTTACGGCACCCCGGCCACTTCACTACAACAGCCTAACAGTGTGGTAATCTCCAGTACCATGGCGGATAAATTCTTTCCTGTAAATAACGGGCAGCCGGTCAATCCCATTGGAAAAACGCTGACTATCCAGACGCCTTTCGGGCCGTTCGCCTATGTGGTTACTGGTGTATTTGATCCTGCTTTCCAGAAATCGCATTTACCCGCCAACTATTTTCTGAGCATGCAGAATGGCGATATGTCCCAATGGGTGGATCAGCAGACCAGTTTCATTGGCAATAATGTGTTTCACACCTATGTCAAACTCAAAGACCAGTCCGATTTCCAGAAAACCGGTGAAAAGATCAATGCACTGTTCCAGGCCAAAGCAGGCGGGTCGATGAAGGCCGCAGGATTCTGGCAAAGACTGCGCCTTCAGGCAATGCCGGACATTTACCTGCATTCCGCGATGCCCAATGAATTAATGGCAAATGGAGATATTCAGTCGCTTTATATTCTTGGATCGATTGGATTGTTTCTGATGCTGATCGCCTGTGTCAATTTTGTGAACCTGTCCACGGCCCGGTCGGAAAGGCGCGCCAGGGAAGTCGGTCTTCGGAAAGTAATGGGTGCAGGCCGGGTTTCCCTGATCCGGCAATTTCTAGCAGAGTCTATGGTGGTGTCGATGCTTTCGTTGGTTATTGCGGTGGTTGCCGTTCAGTTTCTATTACCGTTGTTCAATCAGCTTACCGGTAAAGGTATCCGGATTTCAGATCAGTACGCTGCAATTGGATGGATGGTGTTGCTTACCGTTACCACAGGTTTTCTCGCAGGATGTTATCCTGCATTTTATCTCTCATCTTTCCGCCCTATTGGCACCCTGAAAGGCAGACTGCTGGCCGGATTTACAGCAACTGCCATCCGGCGGGGATTGGTCGTCTTCCAGTTTACTGTATCTGCCTGCCTTATTCTTGCAGCGATCGTGATCCACCATCAGCTGTCGTATGTACGTTCGCAGTCGCTGGGTTTCCGGCAACAGCAACAGCTGATCATTCCCCTTCAAAAAAGTTATCTGAACAGTGAGGACAATTACCAGACTTTGCGAAACGCGTTGCTGCAACTTCCGGAGATCACTTCAGTAACCAGCGCTTCGGCATACCCCGGCGCCACGAATCTTAATGATATGCTGTTCTTTCCGGAAGGCAAGACTGCTGCGGACAATGTTGATATCCACCTGGCAGCCGTGGAGGAAAATTATATCGAAACCTTGGGCATTCAATTGGTCGCCGGGAGAAGTTTTTCGAAAGATTTCCACCTGGATTCCAGTTCAATTATAGTGAATGAAGCGGCTGTAAAACAACTGGGGTTTACTTCGCAACAGGCAATCGGAAAAACAATCCGGTATGATGTAAATAATAATAAGGGGGCAATGACCATCGTAGGCGTGGTTCGGAACTTTCATTACGAAAGCCTGCATCATACGATCCGGCCTTTTGGTTTTACAACAGAATCTTTCGGCAACAGGTTTGGGTTTTGTATTGCCAGCCTCAGCACTACCAACTATAGCAACCTGCTGAAAAAGATCGGCAGTAAATGGCTGGCTTTGCATCCTGATGTGCCTTTCGATTTTTCGTTTCTCGATCAACAGTTTTACAAGCATTATGCGAAAGAGCAGAAAACAGCAAGCCTGATCAACTATTTTACGTTGATTGCCATCGTAATCGCCTGTTTGGGCTTGCTGGGCCTGGCCGCATTTTCTGTTGAGCAACGTACACGGGAGATTGGTGTGCGGAAAGTATTGGGAGCAACCACTTTCCAGGTAACATCACTTTTGTCGAAGGATTTTGTTTACCTGGTGGCGGTTTCCTTATTGCTGGCCGGACCGCTATCCTGGTGGGCAATGAAGCGTTGGCTTCAGGCCTTTGTTTACCGCGTTGACCTTGAATGGTGGATGTTTGCGATAGCAGGAAGCATTGCATTGTTTGCCGCCATCGTTACTATAGGTTCACAGGCGATCCGGATAGCATGGATTAATCCCGCCCGTTCACTCAGGAGTGAATGATCAGTGTAGTAATGCTTTCAGCGGGGATTTCCAGTCTCCTGTCTTTTGGAAGGATCTTTTCGAGGTTGTGAAGTTTATCGGTGAGCCAGATTTCACGGGTGTTGGCCGGAAGCTGTATTTTTTTTGGGGCTTTGCCCTGGTTGGTCAGCACCAGCACCTGATTCTGTGTGGTACTATCGTAAAAAGCGGCTGCATCCAGTCCGGGTACCTGGGCGGCGATCCTTACCATTCCGGGTCGTACGAACCGGCTGTAGTTACCAACTGTCCAGAGCATCTTGCTATCGTAAACCTGACCTTTTTCAGTGTTTTCGTCGATGTATACCAGGCCGTCTTTGTAGTTGAAGGGTGAAATGGCCAGCCACCACTGCCAGGCGGAGGCATTTGCATATACGAGGTCACGGTGCAGTACACGCGCCACATACAGGGCGGAAGTCATGCCAAGGTCACGTTTGTCGCCATTGATCTCTCCTTCATTATCGCCAAGGATGCAATATTCGGATTGCCAGAAGCCGAGTCCCGGATGTGCTGCGATCCTGGCAGCAATCATTTTCCTGACGCTGACGGCCAGGGTATCCGGAGAAGTAGTGAAATAACTGTGCGCCGCAATCCGCTTGTGCAGGTTAGGCATTCCACCCAGGTAGAAGGGAGAGGTGCCGTCAAAAAAAGTATCGATCTGGTTGCCTTTACCGGGTTTGTCGCGGTCTGCCAGCACATAGCCATAATGTGCAGATTCGGGAAGGATGATCCTGGTATCGAGTCCTTCGGCGATGAGTGTCTGGCTCAATGCCTGCGTAAGTCCGAAAATTTCACGATTACTATAAGGGCATCCTTCCTGTCCGCCATCACTCCAGTCCCATTGCGGCTCATTAACGGGGCTAATATAATCAAAGCGTATACCTGTTTTTTTATAAACGCCGCGGATAACCGCTGCTGTATAAGCCGCTACTGCCTTATACTGGTATGGATCGAGGTTGGATGCCCCTGCAGTGGCAAATGCCTTGTTGTTTTTGGTAAAGTTTACGGGTGGGCTATTTAAAAATGCGAGAAACTGTTTAACCCCTCTTTTTTGGGCGGCTTCCAGGAACCAGATTTGACCCGACTGGCGATCCCAGTTGTAGGAGCCATCCGGTTCCAGGAAAGATTCCGCCCTTCGCCAGACCTGCTTTATACCACTTTTATCACCCTGCTGTCCACTGCCGGCGCCGATGTTGAACCGCCACATGGTAAGGCCGATACCTTTCGGTTGCCCGTTGGCGGTAGTATCCATGCTGAACAGCAGGTCTGCCATACGGTTCCGGCTGCTATCAGCCCACTTACCGGTAAACTGGCAGGCCCAGGCATCAGATGCTGCAAAGTTTTCCATCACCTGGAACCGTTGATTGATGTCGGTTTGAACACGAATCAGGGTATCGGAGGATGAAGTTCCTGCAGACAGCTGCAACCAGCAGGTGACCAGGAAGATGATAAAAGGCGAAGGGTAAAAAAACATAATCAGATGGTCTGAGATCAATAACCGGGATTCTGTGTGATTTTGCCGTTGAGCGCCTGAATTTCTGCACGCGGTATCGGCAGCCAGTAATGTTGCTCTTCAAATTTCCTTCCGGTGATGGCTTCCTTGCGACTGTACACCAGGGTGCCGTTGGACTGCTTCTGGATATCGATGCCATAAGCGGGTACATTCTCTGTCTGCATGGCGATCTTCCAGCGGCGGACATCATAGAAACGGTGTTCTTCGAAGGCAAGTTCCACACGGCGCTCATTGCGGATACGCTCGCGCATTTCTTCCTGGCTCAATCCGGCGGGAAGTCCGGGCATCTCTACGCTGGCTCTTTGACGGATCTGGTTCACTGCTGCATAAACAGATGCATCAGGTCCAACTGCTTCGTTCTGTGCTTCCGCATAGTTCAGCAGCACTTCTGCATAGCGCATATAGATCCAGGGTTGGAAGCCCGCCACATCCCAGGGGTTGTCGATCGGATAGGCGTCGTTCAGGAACTTCAGCATCACATACCCTGTTTTGGATGTATTCCAGTTCTCGTTACCGTCCTTACTGTCTCGGCCTCCGGGAAGGAATGTTTCTACATTGCGTCCGCGATAGGGGGCACCGTTATAGAGGATAGATGCGGCGAAACGCGGGTCGCGGTTCACATAGGGATTTTGTTCGTTGTAGCCGGATCCGGGCTCATCGATGGCTTTACCGTTATCCATTTCGTAATCGTCCACCAGGTTCTGCAGCGGGGTGTTGCCACCCCAGCCACCATAACCATTTGGTGCGCACGCAATTTCCAGCGGGAAGTGGCTGGCGTTCTTGGTGTAAAGCCTTTCAAAGATGATCTCGTTGTTTTCCGGTGTCAGGAAAAGTTCGCGGTAACCACCACCATAAATGCTGTATCGGCCAAGATCCATAACCGCTTTGGCTGCAGTGGCCGCATCAGCCCATGTGCCTGCATTATACAGCGGGCTTGCGGCATACAGCGCCATTCTGGCTTTGAGTGCCAGTGCAGCACCATTGGTAGCACGACCGAGTTTCCAGTTACTACTGTTGGAGGCTGGCAATCCGGCGGCGGCGGCGGTCAGTTCACTCAGGATATAATTGACGCAATCCTGGATAGATGCGCGGGTATACAAATCATCACCGGAAAAGTCGTCTCCCAGGTTGTACACTTTGTCACCCAGCAGCACCACACCACCATAGTTGGTAACGAGGTCAAAGTAGCGGTAGGCACGGATGAAACGCAGTTCGGCAACCATCGCTGCCTTGTGACCGGCATCCATGCTCACTTTATCGATATTGCCCAGGGCGAAATTACATTCCCGGATACTCCGGTAACTTCTGCCCCAAACCGTACCGGCAATACCGAGATTTTCCGGCGCCATCAATCCGCGAACGATCACCCAGGTGTTGTCATCGTTGTTGTAAATACACTCGTCACTGAGGGAAGACCACATCGCCCAGGTAAAGCCCCGGCCGAATCCGGGGATATCTTCCTTGTCCTGCAGCCTTGCGCCGAGATAACGGTTGGTTACAAAAGATTCAAACAAAACAGAGTCAGAAAGGAGCGCCGTTTCCGACACGCGATCAGTCGGAGTGATATCAAGATAATCCTTTTTGCAGGAGGTGAAAGCCAGAAGGCCTGTTGCCACCGCCAGCATGATTTTATACATATTATGTTTCATGTCTAATTTTTTAGGGTGGAAATCAGAATCTCAATTGGAATCCAAGGTTGATAATTCTTTGTTGCGGATAGAACTGGCCGGAACCCTGACTGCCTTCCGGATCGTAATCTTTCACCTGCGTGATGGTAAAGAGGTTGAAGGCATTCACATATACCCGGAGGGACTGCATTTTAACTTTTGACAGCCAGTCGCGGGAGAAGTTATAGCCGAGTTCAACATTCTTCAGGCGGAGGAAGGAGGCATTGTTCATCCAGAAGGTATTGGGATACAATCCACCGTTCACTGATGAAGAAGCCCTTGTATCTACGCGGGGATAAGAGCCACCCGTGTTGCTGGGGCTCCAGCGGTTATCAGCCCAGCTGCTGTAGAAGTTACCGATGGTTCCTGATTCAGGAAGTACATACTGGCTCACTTTCGACTGACCGGCAAACAGCATGGAGAAATCGAAGTTATTGTAGCCAAGGTTGATGGTGGCGCCATAGGTAACCAGCGGAATATTGCCGTAATCTGTTCTTACCTGGTCATTGGCATTGATCACACCGTCTTTGTTGTAATCATCATAAATCAGGTCACCGGGCTGCGCGCCTGACAAATGCGGATATTTTTCGATTTCGGCAGCGTCACGGAAGATTCCGATGGAGCGGTAGAGCAGATAAGTATTCAAGGGCTTACCGGTCTGCTGCTGATAAGGCAATACACCGGGGGCTTCATCTATGAACACGATCTTGCTCTTGGCATAGGTGATGTTACCGGAAATGCCATACTGGAATTTCCCTTTGCGGTTACTATATCCAAGCGTTGCTTCCACGCCATTGTTGTCAACCTTGCCAATGTTTTCGGAAGGCACCAGTGACGGAGACCCAAATGGATTCACAATACCGCTCACATTGGGGATGGAAGCATTTCTTGTTGCCAGGATGTCGGAACGTTTCTGCCTGAAATAAATGAATTCAAAATAGAGGTTGTTGAACAGGGTGCCCTCTACGCCGATGTCCATTTTATGGGCAACTTCCCAGGTGATGTTGGGGTTGGCCAGTTTGGTCAGGTCGATACCAGGCGTGATGCTTCCGCCGGATACATAGTTGTTGGCGAAGCTGTAGTTATTGAAATACTGGAACTGCGACACGTTGTCGTTACCCAGCGATCCATAAGAGGCTCTCACTTTCAGGTCGTTGATAAAGGAGATGCCGCTCATGAAGTTTTCGCGGGAGATCCGCCAGCCTGCGGACACTGAGGGGAAGAATCCGTACTGACTTCCACTGGGGAAAGTGGAGGACCCATCGTACCGCGCCTGGAGTTCAACCAGGTATTTCTCCTGGTAGTTGTAGGCAAGTTTGCCGAAGAAGCTGCGGCGGGTGAACTGAAAACTTTTGCCCAGGTTGTTGATGTCCGTTGCCGCTGTACCACCCTGGGAAAGTTCTGGTGTTTGCGTGGTCGGAAAATTGATCCTGGATGCAGCAAAGGTGTCGCTTTTCAGCTTGCTTTGTTCAACGCCAACAAAGGCGTTGAGGTTATGGTCACCAAAGCTGCGCTGGTAATTAATCTTGAAATTGACGGTAGACTGTGTCTGGTTGAACTGGCTTTCATTCAGTGTGGCTTTTCCGGAAGCGCCACCTACAACACGTGGTTCATAGGTATCGGTGGACTTATTGTAGTTGTACAGCACATAAGGCTTGGCGAATGATTTGCCAAAAGACCAGGATTTGTCGAAAGCAGCAAAACCATCAACAGAAAGCCCTTTTACCGCAGCGATATTCAGGCTGCCCTTGAGGATGCCGTTGAATACCTGGGTGGGATTCCGGTTGGTTCCACCAATATCTGTAGCCATCATCACAGGGTTATTGCCTTCAATGCCGATGGATGGCAGGCCATTCGGATAAACGTCAGGAATGGTTGAATATGCCCTGTAGATTGACCGGAAGATGTCGGTTGCAGAAGCAACGGGATAGATCCGGTCTTCTTCGCGGCCGGACAGATAAAGTCCCACTTTGAAATCTTTCGTGATGCTGGCATCAATATTCGAGCGGAAGTTGTACTGTTTGTAATTGGTGACGCCGTTTTTGTAAATGCCATCCTGGTTCAGGTAGCCGGCGGACAGATAGTACTGAACGAAATCAGAACCTCCGGCAACGCCGATGTCGGCACGGGTCTGGGAAGCTGAATTCTTCAGGGTTGAAGCAGCCCAGTCGGTATTCGGATAGTTGAGGGGATCGCTGCCATTTTTGAATTTTTCGATCTCATCATTGGAGTAGTGCTGGTTCATGCCACCAGCCGGATAGTTGTAATAGTCGATCTCATTGTTGATCTGGGCATAGGTGGCAGCATCGGCCATCTTTGGCAGGCGGGTGGGAGAGGCAAAGCCCTGGTTCAGGGAAGCCGTAATGGAAGGCTTGCCTGACTTACCCCTTTTGGTGGTGACGAGAATTGCGCCATTGGCCGCACGGCTACCATAGATCGCGGCAGACGCGTCTTTCAGTACCGTGATGCTTTCAATGTCGTTGGGATTCAGCCGTTCCAGTCCACCGATCTGTCCGGGAACACCATCTACCACTACGAGCACATCATTGTTGCCGGTAGTAGCCAGGCCCCGGATGGTATAACTGGAACCATCATAACCGGGTTCACCCGTCCGGTTATTGATCATCAGCCCGGAGAAGCGGCCGGCGAGCGAGTTACTCACATTCACCGCGGGGCTTTTTACCAGTTCCGATCCTTTCACAACAGATACAGAACCGGTGAGGGTTGCTTTCCGCTGGGCATTATACCCCACCACCACTACCTCCCCCAGGGAGCCATTGGAGGGTTCGAGGTCAATAGCCAGGGAAGATTGTCCGTTCACGGAAATTTCCAGTGACTGGGCGGAAACATGGGAGATCAGCAATTTCCCGTTGCCCGGCGCCTGGAGGGAAAAATGGCCGGAACTATCGGTCTGGGTACTTGTTCCTGTACCCTTGACAGTCACCGTGGCACCTGCAAGCGGAACCTTTTTGATGGTGACTGTACCTTGAATGACCTGTTGGGAGAATGCGGGTGCCGCCATTAGCAGCGGCAGCAAAAAGTAGAACAAACGGAGTTGCCACGTTTTTTTCATACAGCAAGCAGTTTCGTTTTTGATTGGTTGGTAGGGCTAATTTAAAACCCCCGAGTGGGGCACTCAGGGGGGTAAATTGCGTTTAAAAAGGGGGTAAAATGCCTATTTCTTGATGATATTGTATTCCCGGTTAAAGGAATGGCGGTATCTTCTAATATATTCTGACGGGTTCATGCCGAACAGTTTTACAAACTGTTCCCGGAAATACCGGACGTCTTCGATACCGACCTGGTAGGCGGCCTGGTTAATATTGAGATCCTCTGTGAGCAGGAGGACAGCCGCCCTTCGGAGGCGGATGGAGCGGACAAATGCATTCAGGGACTGCCCGGAGATAGCTTTTACCTTTTCATACAGCCGGCTCCTGCTCATTCCCATGGCTTTGGCGAACCTGGCGATCGTGAATTCTTCCACATCGATGTTTTCTTCTACGACCTGGATACACCGGCGCAGGAACTCCTGGTATTCTGCAGGAACCTTGACAGCCGATTCATGGAGGGTGATGCTGTCAAAAAAGTAACGCTGCAGGAGGGACCTGTTCTTGATAATGGTTTCTGTTTTTGCAACCAGTAGGTTTGCGTCAAATGGTTTCAGTATATAATCATCAGCGCCCCCCTCGATACCCAGCAGCTGGGTTTCCTTCGCCGTTTCACCGGTCAGCAGGATAACAGGTATGTGGGCAAGCTGTGGTGACTTCTTGATAGCGCTGCACAGCTCCACGCCGTTCATCCCGGTCATATTGACATCACTGATCACCAGGTCAGGGATGGTTTGCAGGGCGCTGATCAAACCGGCTTCCCCGCTTTCGGCAGTATAGACTACAAACCGGGTGGAAAACAGCTCCTGGAGGTACTGCAGCAATTCACGGTTGTCGTCCACCAGCAGCAATGTTTTCTTTTCGGTAATGGATTCTTCGGCCACTCGCCCCTTCCCCTGGCTGCTCAAAGCGGCAATACCGGCTTCAATACCAGGTGCGGCCAGTTCTTCAAGCAGACCGCTGCCGGCCAGTTCGTCACCAACGGGGGCTTCTTCGGTTGCCGGTTCCTGGAGCGGTATCAGCAATTCAAAACTGGTTCCTTCGCCTTTCCTGGAAAAACAGCGGATCACACCCTGGTGGGCTTCCACGAATGTCTTGACCAGGTAAAGTCCGATTCCGAATCCCGGTTTCCGGTCTTTTTTCTGTTTGCCTGCCTGGCGGAACTTTTCAAAAATGGTCGCCAGCTCTGCATCAGCGATCCCGCAGCCGCTGTCAGAAATGGTGATGCCCAGGAATCCATCGTCTTCCCTGAGTTCCAGGCTGATCTTTCCCTCGTCGGGGGTAAACTTGAATGCGTTGGATAAGAGGTTAAAGAGAACGATTTCCATTTTTTCACGGTCGAGCAGCAGCACGTGTTTGTCGTGACCGGACAGGTTGTTGAAGGTGTAGGCGATTCCGGCGGTTCGCGCCTGCTGGATAAAGCAATGGTAAACATCCTGGCAAAGTGCCACAATATCAACCGGCGAGCATTGCAGCTTACCCGTACCGCTGTCTGCTTTCCGGAAGAGCAGCAACTGGTCGACGAGACTGATCAGGCGACGGGCATTGCGGTAAACAATATGCAGGTCATCCCGGTTTTTGCCGGATCCCTCAGCATCCAGTAATTTTTTCAGGGGATTGATGATCAGGGATAGCGGCGCGCGGAATTCATGGGAAATATTGGTAAAGAAATCAAGCTTGCGTTCATTGAGCACCTTTTCATTTTCCGTTTCCAGGTGGGCGAGGCGCACTTCGAACCGAAGTCTTTCCTGCCGGCGGGCATATAATAAATAAAGATAGATGGCAGACAGGGAGGCTGCTATATATAAGAGATAGGCCCACCAGCTGCGGTACCAGGGTGGCAGGACCACGATCTGCAGGAGGCTGGTCTCATTGGTCCATTTTCCTTCGGCATCCCGGATCCTGACCCGGAAATTATAGTTCCCTTCCTGCAGCCTTGAATAGCGTGCAGACCGTGCATTGTTGGTATAAGACCAGGTTTTATCCCACCCCTCCAGCTGGTAGGCATAGGTGATCTTATCGCCACCCGAGAAATCCAGCGCGAGAAAGTCGAGTGACAGGGAGGCCTGGCTGAAGGGGACCTCAATGCGGGTGATCTTATCCAGCTCGTGTGCGGTGATCAGGTGCTGCTGTTCCTGGACTGGCCGGTTGTTGATGATGATATTGCTGAGGTAAACCGGGTGTGCTTCCTTGCGGGTAATGATGCTGTCCGGGTTAAAGAGGTTGAACCCGCCGATGCCACCAAAGGCGAGGTCTCCGTTTTTCAAAGCAACCGCTGCATTGAAGCTGAACTGGTTGCTTTGCAGCCCATCCGGCTGTATAAAGTTCCGGAAGGTATTGGTGCGCGGATCAAACCTGCTGAGTCCGTTGAAGCTGCTCAGCCAGAGATAACCTTTGCCATCTTCCAGGATGCGCAGGATAGTATTGCTGGGCAGCCCGTCGGCTGTGGTGAATTGCCGGTATTTTCCTGTTTTGCGGTCAAACTGCAGGAGGCCGTCCGGTTGGGTACCCAACCAGAGCTGGCCATTATGGTCTTCATAGATACAGCGGATCGTCGTTTCAAGGGGAAATACCTGGTGTTGTTTGTTCTCGCGGTCGATCCGGAACAGGGAAGTGTAATTGCCACCCCAGAAATTTCCGGAAGCGTCTTCAAACAGTGACTGGATATTCTGAATGGCCGGATCAAATATTTCAAAGCGATTGTGTTCTACACTGAAAAGGTAGAGGCTGCCGTCGTTGGTGGCACTTGCCCAGATGCGGTGCTGCCGGTCTTCGTAAACGATCCAGGTATTGTTTTCTGCAGCCTGTGTGTATGGATTGAAGCAGACAAATTGTTCAAACCTGCGTGTCTTCCAGTTAAATCGGTTGATCCCTCCCTGCCAGGTAGAGACCCATACATTACCCACCTGGTCTTCCATTACACCTGTAATAAAATTGCTGCTGAGTGTGCTGGTGTTTCCAGGTGCGGCAGTAAATGATTCGGTTTGGTTGCTCTGGCGGTTCCAATAACGGAGGCCGGCACCATCTGTACCGATCCAGAGATTACCGGCGCGGTCCTCACAAAATGCCAGAATGAAATTTTTGATGATGTCCGACTGGTGCCGGACGGGTTCAGACAATAAGGTAAAAGGCCGGTCATACGGTTCCAGTATATTGATGCCGCCCCGAAGGGTACCGACCCACTTGCGGCCTTCCCGGTCTTCATAAATATCATAGATGGCGTTGCTGTTCGTGTAAGGTTCTCCGTTAGCTGAACGCAAGGGGCGCGCTTCAGGTGAACCGGGTTGCAGTTGCCATAGTCCGCCGCCGTCAGAGGCGATCCATAAAATGTTCTGCCGGTCAAACATCAGCTGAACAATCTTGTAGTTTGCAGGAAGGAAATTACCTTCCATGGTATTGTCTGCAACACGATACCGGAATACCCCTTCGTTGGTTGCGATCCACACATTTCCTTCATGGTCCACAGCGAGGTGGCTTGCCTGTCGATGCTGGTTATTGATGAGCAACAGTTTTCCTGCAGCGATATCATACTGACACAGGCCAAACTGGCGCACAAATACCCATACTTTCCGGTGAAGGGTATCTTCTTCGATAGCAGAGATTTCATATTGCCCGTTTTCTGCTGCCGGACCGGGCAACTGGACTCCCGGTTGATCAGGATCTTTGAACAGGATCAACCCGTTTCGTTGGGTACCTGCCAGGATATTTCCATTGTTAAGGGAGCGGATAGAAAATACGCCGTCCTGCAGCAGGTAAGGTTTGGGATTTCCTGTGCTGAAAAACTTTAGCGGTCTGAATTTCCCCAGCAGCGGATCGTATACGCAGGCACCTTTTTGTCCGCCGACCCAGAGATTATGGTGGCGGTCCCCTTCAATGGTATAAACATTATTGTTGATCAGTGAACTGCTGTCCCCGATCTTATTGCGGAAAATGGTAAAGTTATAACCGTCATAGCGGTTGAGGCCATCGTATGTTCCAAACCAGAAGAAGCCGTCATGATCCTGGTAGATGCACACTACGGCATTGTTAGACAACCCCTTGTCGATACCAATGTACCGTACAGGCAGCGTTTGGGCAGCAGCAGTTATCCAGGCCAGGCAAGCAGTTATGAGAATGACAATAATCCTCATGTGGATTGATAAAATCTTGTCGAATTCTAATACAATTCTATAATAATAGTGATTTTTCAGGAGTGATCCCTACATTCATTCTGCAACAAACGATACTATGCCAGATAATCAATATGATGCCATTGTAGTAGGCTCCGGCATCAGTGGTGGATGGGCCGCAAAAGAACTGTGCGAACGCGGTCTGAAAGTGCTGCTGCTGGAACGCGGTGGTCCGCACGAACACATTAAAGATTACAAGACTGCCAATAAAAATCCATGGGAGATGCCACACCGTGGTGCAACAACGGTGCAGCAGCGGAAAGATTACCCGGTGATTCACCGGGGATGGGCAGCGAATGAAGCGGTGATGGATGCCTGGGCAAACGAGATCGAGAATCCTTATACAGAAGTAAAGCCGTTTACATGGTGGAGAAGTTACCGTTTCGGAGGACGTTCCATTTTGTGGGGAAGGCAGAGTTACCGCTGGAGCGAAATGGATTTTGAGGCGAATGCAAAAGATGGCATTGCGATTCCCTGGCCGGTGAACTATAAGGAGATCGCGCCGTGGTATGATCATGTGGAATCCTTTGCCGGGATCAGCGGAGCGCTTGATGGACTGGCGCATCTTCCTGATGGAAAATTCATGCCGCCATTTGACCTGAACTGTGTGGAAAAGGATGTTGCGGCAAGGATCAAAAAGCAATATGGTGACACCCGGCACATGATTGTCGGCAGGGTTGCGAATATTACAAAACCGCTGGAGAACCGGCCGGGTTGCCAGTCGCGCAACCGTTGCTGGGAAGGGTGTCCTTTCGGTGGCTATTTCAGCACGCAGTCTTCTACATTTCCTGCAGCCATGAAAACCGGCAACCTTGTGGTGCGGCCATATTCCCTGGTGATGCGGGTATTGATGGATAATGACAAGAAGAAGGCATCCGGCGTGGAAATCATGGATACCGAAACCAGTAAGACCTATCAGTTCAAATCAAAACTCGTATTCCTCTGCGCATCGGCGCTGAATTCGGCGTGGGTGCTGATGAATTCTGCTACAGACATCTGGCCCGGCGGGCTAGGCAGCAGCAGCGGGGAGCTTGGGCATAACGTAATGGATCACCATTATAACCTGGGTGCGAGCGGAGATATAGAAGGCTATGAAGACCAGTATTATTTTGGCCGTCGTCCGACCGGATTTTATATTCCCCGGTTTGCCAATATCGGCAATGATAAACGCGACTTCCTGAGGGGATATGGTTACCAGGGTTCAGCGAGTCGTACCGGATGGAGTAGGGACGTTGCTGAGCTGAATATTGGTAAGGACCTTAAAGACGGTTTAACTGAAGCAGGTGGCTGGGAAATCGGCGCCACGGGTTTTGGTGAGATATTGCCCTATCATGAGAACCGCATTTTCCTTGACTCAAACGTGAAGGACAAGTGGGGGCTTCCGGTGCTGTCGATGGATGCTGAGCTGAAAGACAATGAGCGGAAGATGCGGAAAGCCATTGTAGATGATCTCAGGGCTATACTGGAAGCAGGCGGTGCGAAAAATGTACGGTCTTACGACGTGGGTCATGCAATGGGTCATGGCATTCATGAAATGGGAACGGCGCGGATGGGTAGCGATCCAAAGAATTCGGTGCTGAACAAATACAACCAGGTGTGGGATGCGAAGAATGTATTTGTAACCGACGGCGCTTTCATGGTTTCATCTGCCTGTCAGAATCCATCGCTCACCTATATGGCGTTTACCGCCCGGGCTGCAGCTCACGCGGTGGATGAACTGAAAAAACAAAATCTCTAGGCACCGGTACTGATTCTTTAACCCGGGCCTAAAAAGGTTTGTGGTATATTAGGTAGATGGAATCAAACTGGCATCTATCCACCGTCGATGAGACATTAAGCACACTTGGCGCAAAGCGCGAAGGCCTTAACGCAGGCGAGGTTCAGCAACGCCTTTCGGAGTATGGCAGGAATTCCATTCCCCAGCCAAAGTCAAAGACATTGATGGGAATTTTTTTGCACCAGTTCCTCGATCCGCTGATCTATGTGCTGATCGGCGCCGCAATTATTTCGGTCGTGACCGGTGATACTACCGATGCCATTTTTATTACCGCTATCATCGTGATCAATGCAATACTGGGCACCTACCAGGAATGGCAGGCAGAGAACAGTGCCCAGGCCCTGCGCAATCTTGTGAAAGTGCGCAGCCGCGTGAAACGTGACAATGGCATCCATGAAGTTGATTCAGAGGAGTTGGTTCCAGGAGATATCGTGCTGCTGGAAAGCGGGGTAAAGGTTCCGGCGGATATCCGGTTGATTGAGTCACACGACCTGACGGTGGAAGAGGCCCTGCTCACCGGCGAGTCAGAAGCTGTGCACAAGCATACAGACAAACTGAATGGCAATGGTAATATCGCACTGGGCGACCGGGTCAACATGGCATTTGCCGCTACGACCGTTCAGAAGGGCAGGGGTGTCGGCGTGATCACAGGAACCGCCGCGCATACAGAGATCGGTCAGATCGCTGATTCACTACGGCAGACATCAGGAGAAAAACCACCGCTTGTTCAGCGCATGGAATCGTTCTCCAAAAAGATCAGCATTATTGTTTTGGTGGTGTGTGTGATCCTGGGTGTGATCGGGTACCTTGAAGGAATGCCGCCTAAGGAAATATTTTTCCTGATGGTGGCAGTTGGCGTTAGTGCCATTCCGGAAGGATTGCCCGTTGCATTGACTGTGGCATTATCCATCGGCACCCGCCGTATGGCGAAACGCAATGTGATCGTTCGCAAGCTGCCGGCCGTGGAAGGCCTCGGCAGCTGTACCATGATCGCATCGGACAAGACAGGTACACTTACCATGGACCAACAGTCTGTAAAGCAACTCTACCTCCCTGACGGACAATATTATGAGGTCAGCGGACAGGGATACAACGGCGATGGACAGATACTTGCAGATGGCCAGCCGGTTACACTGGATGGTCAGCCGGATGCGGAGATGAGTACTTTTCTACTGGCCGCAATTATGGCGAATGAAGGCATACTGCGAAAAACAGGAGATGGTTGGGAACATTCCGGTGATGCCGTGGATGTGGCGCTTCGTGCATTGTCTTACAAAGTGGGTAAGGACCCGAAGTTTTTTAAAGCACAGGCCGAAGTGGTGGAAATAATCCCTTATGAGTCGGAAAGAAAATTCTCGGCAGTGTTCTATAAACGGGAGGGGGGGCAATATTTTGCCATGAAGGGTGCGGTGGAGATCGTACTGGAGAAACTTGGACCAACTGCCAGGGACAAGGTCAATGAAGTAGCAGAAAAAATGGCAGCTGATGGTTACCGGGTGCTGGCCCTTGCCGGTTCGCCGGCCACACAAACGGATCTGAAGCAGTTGCCGGATTTGCAGTTGCTGGGTTTGATCGGCATGATCGATCCGTTGCGGGAGGAAGCTAAGACAGCGGTTAAAAATTGCCGGGATGCGGGAATAGAAGTGGTGATGGTGACTGGCGATCATCCGGCGACGGCACTGTCCATTGCACGTTCACTGGGCCTGGCTGAATCGGCAGAAGAAGTGATCTCAGGAGTGGAATTGTCCTCCATCGATAAGCTTACACCGAAGGAACTGGCGGAAAAGATCAAAGCGAAAAAAGTATTTGCGCGGGTGGCGCCGCTGCAGAAACAGAAGATCGTTGAGGCGATGAAATCGTTGGGGCATTTTGTAGCCGTAACGGGAGACGGTGCCAATGATGCGCCGGCATTGAAGTCGGCACATATTGGGGTGGCAATGGGTTCAGGAACCGATCTTGCAAAGGAGGCCAGCTCGATCATAGTGACCGACAACAATTTTGCCTCAATCGAAGCTGGCGTGGAGGAAGGCCGGTTCACATTTGACAATCTCCGGAAGATCATTTACCTCCTGATCTCCACCGGGGCAGCGGAGTTGCTGACAGTAGCCCTGTCGCTTTTCCTGAATGTTCCCCTGCCATTTATAGCAGTACAATTGCTTTGGCTGAACCTGGTGACTAACGGGATCCAGGATATTGCGCTTGCGTTTGAAAAAGGAGACCCCCAGGTGATGCACAAACCGCCCCGAAAGCCGGACGAAAGTATTTTCGATAAAAGGATGAACAGCCAGATCATCGTATCGGCACTAACCATAGCCGGGGTGGTGTTCGGTGTTTGGCTGTACCTGATGAAACAGCCGGGATTCAATGAGCGTCATGGCCGTACGGTCGTTATGATGCTGATGGTGTTGCTGCAAAATTTTCATGTACTGAATTGCCGGTCTGAGACCAAAAGCCTTTTCCGGATTCCCCTCCGGAACAACTGGGTACTGATACTTGGTATTGTCTGTGCGCAGCTGTTACATGTTTCGGCTGCTTATATTCCCGGTCTGAACAGTACCCTCCAGCTCGAACCGATCCGGATGAGAGAGTGGCTATTGCTGTTGCCTGCTGCTGCTTCCGTGTTGCTGGTGATGGAACTGTACAAGCTGATCATCCATAGAAAGGAAGTGAGTTAAAATCGCACAATATTTTGGTAGTTAATTGTCTGCCTGCTTTCGTTATTCCTGTTAGGTTTACAGAATCATGAAAGCATTAGTCTGCACTGAACCCCTGCGCCTTGAATTTGAACAAAGGCCGGATCCATCTGCTGAACCGGGTCAGGCCATCCTGCGGATCCGCCGGATCGGAGTCTGCGGCACAGACCTGCATGCCTATGATGGCACACAACCCTATTTTTCCTATCCCCGCATACTGGGGCATGAGTTGTCCGCCGATATTGTTGATATCGAACCAGGACGTGGATTTGAGCCGGGCGAGACAGTTACCTTTCTTCCTTATCTGAATTGTGGTCAGTGCGTTGCCTGCCGCAGGGGAAAAAGCAATTGTTGTGTACAGATGCAGGTTATCGGGGTGCATGTGGATGGCGGAATGGCGGAATATATCCGGGTGCCCGTTGACAAACTGGTTAAATCGCGTGGACTTGGTCATGATGCGCTCGCTATGGTGGAGCCACTGGCGATCGGAGCACATGCTGCCCGGATCGCTGCTATTGTTCCCGGTGAGCGGGTACTGGTAGTAGGTGCTGGTCCGATCGGTATGGCCATTATGGAGGCTGCACAACTGCAGGATGGCGAAGTAATTGCGTTGGATACGCAGGCATCGCGACTCGAGATTTGCCGGCGGGATGGCAGGGCTTCATATGTGGTCAATTCATCCAACGGCAACGTCATGGAACATTTGCAGGAAATTACTTCGGGAGAAATGCCTACCGCTGTGTTCGATGCAACAGGTAATCTGCGTGCGATAGAAGCGGGGTTGCAATATGTTGCGCATGGAGGAAGATATGTGCTGGTTGGTTTGCAGAAGGCGCCATTTGCATTCAGCCATCCCGAATTTCACAAACGGGAAACCTGCCTGATGAGCAGCCGCAACGCCACACGCGAAGATTTTGACAATGTAATTGATGCCATAGCATCGGGTAAAACCGAACCACTCACCATGATCACTCACCGTACTGAATTCCGGGACGCGGCTGCGAAATTTCCTTTCTGGCTTGATCCGGTTTCTGGCGTACTGAAAGCAATGATCCATAACGATTGATACCATGAAAATTCTACGTAGTGCTGCAGTGTTCCTGACAGCCATTTTATTTGTTGTTTCCAGCCTGGCACAGGAGTCTTCGCGGCTTTGGTACAGGGAACCCGCAATCCGGTGGACGGAAGCTTTGCCATTGGGTAATGGCAGGATCGGCGCCATGGTGTTCGGTGGTGTAAAAGAAGACAAGATCCAGTTGAATGAAAGTTCGCTGTGGAGCGGTGGCCCATTAAAGACACCAGTCAACCCCGATGCCTACGCGCATCTTGCTGAGTTGCGGAAGATCCTGCTGGAAAAAGAAGATTATGAAGCAGCAGAATCGGTAGCCAAAAAGATGCAGGGCCTGTATACAGAATCCTACATGCCATTCGGGGATCTGAGTATCCGGCAAACTTTGCAGGATACAATTTATACAGCCTACCAGCGTAGTCTTGACCTGGCACAGGCAGTTTACCGGTCAGCATTTTCAGCGGGCGGTATCCAATACACACGGGAATCTTTTATTTCCTTTCCCGACCAGGTAATGGTGATCCGTTTTACCAGTTCAGCGCCCGGAAACCTGCAGTTGTCAATCGGCCTTACAACTCTTTTACATGGTGAAGTTTCCTTCAATGGGAACCAGGAATTGCTGCTTTCGGGAAGGGCGCCTGCACATGTTGACCCCAGCTACTATAATGTCAATAAACAACCGGTGATCTGGGAGGATTCCACAGGTTGTTCCGGGATGCGCTTTGAGGGTCTGTTGAAGGTGTTACCCAGGGGTGGCAGCCTTTCCGTAAAGGACAGCAGGATCGAATATGCCAATGGTAATGAACTTGTATTGCTGTTGTCGCTGGCGACCAGCTACAATGGCTACGACAAATGCCCCTTAACAGATGGCCGGGAAGAGAAAGCACTCGCAAGGAACTGGCTGGACAAAGCTGCAAAGTTGTCTTATGCTGACCTGAAGGCACGTCATATTGCTGATTACAGGAAATATTATGACAAAGTACAGCTTGCCCTTAACCCGGGAAAGCAGGATAAAAATACCCTTGTCAACGCGCAGCTACCGAGCAGCGAGAGATTGAAACAATATAGTACTGGCATTTCCGATCCCGGTCTTGAGACACTTTATTTCAATTACGGCCGTTACCTGCTGATCGCCAGTTCCCGCCCGGGTGGCCTTCCGGCCAACCTGCAGGGGATCTGGAACAATCACCTGCGGGCACCCTGGAGCAGCAACTATACGATCAATATCAATACCCAGATGAATTACTGGCCTGCTGAGACGGCAGGATTGTCTGACATGCATCAGCCCCTGTTTGATCTGATCCGGATTTTGTCAGTCACCGGCCAGGAGACAGCCAAAGAATTTTATGGTGCCGATGGTTGGGTAGCACATCATAATACAGATATCTGGGGTGTTACCAATCCGGTGGGCGATCGTGGACAGGGGGATCCTAAATGGGCCAACTGGCCGCAGGGCGGCAACTGGCTTTGCCGGCATCTCTGGGAGCATTATGCATTTACGCTTGACACTGCGTTTCTCCGGAAAGCATGGCCGGTAATGAAGGGCGCGGGTCGCTTTTCGATGTCGTGGCTGGTGCCAGATAAGGACGGCTGGCTGGTAGTAGCACCTTCCACTTCGCCTGAAAATGAATTTTTGTATGGTGACGGGAAGCGTGCAGGAATTGCCGTAGCCGGTACGATGGATATGTCGATCATCTGGGATCTTTTCACCAACCTGATCGCAGCCGCAGATGTATTGCAGACTGAGCGGCCGTTCCGGGACAGTCTCGTGGCCATGAAAGCGAAACTTTATCCACTGCATATCGGTAAGAAAGGCAACCTGCAGGAATGGTATCGTGACTGGGAAGACGTTGAACCGCATCACCGCCATGTGTCACATCTTTATGGTTTATATCCTGCCACACAAATCGCCCCGGTGACCACTCCCGCTTTCGCAACGGCTGCTCGCAAAACACTTGAGCTTCGCGGTGATGAAGGCACGGGCTGGAGTAAGGCCTGGAAGATCAATTTCTGGGCGAGGTTGCTGGATGGTGATCATGCGTATCAGCTGGTTCGTGACCTTTTAAGGTATACGGATGATTCAGGAACCCGATATGGCGAGGGTGGTGGCACCTATCCGAACTTCTTTGATGCGCATCCGCCCTTCCAGATTGACGGGAATTTTGGTGGCATCGCCGGTATGATGGAGATGCTGCTGCAGGGCAGCGTAGGTGAAATTCACCTGCTTCCCGCGTTACCTGCAGCATGGTCATCCGGAAAAGTGATCGGCCTGCGCGCCAGGGGAAATGCCACGGTGAACATGGAATGGAAAAATGGTGTATTGACAACCGCCAGCATTATCTGCAACAGCACCGGAAAGGTCGTAGTGCGTAGTGCAGTTCCTCTATCCGTGAAGGGAACTGCAATAAAATCGCAAAGGGATGGCAATGATTACCTGGTCACTATCGAGGGCGTCAGCGGGAAAACCTATCTGCTGACTGCGAAGTAGAAATTCTATCTGCGTTCATAACAATAGATGTTGCCGTCTGTGCTGGTTACAATCATCCTGTTGTTAACCAGCAGTGGCGTAGAGAAGATCGCACCCAGCGCATAATACATCCGCAGGAAACCATCGTCACCCGTCACGATCTGCTGGATATCGCTTCGATAAGCGTCGTCTTCATTGAAGTACCGGAGATGGTTTGCCGCATATCCGCGACTGTCTGTTTTCCACAGGACGGTGCCATCCTTCCGGGAGAGGGCATAGAGGCGTCCCATCAGTGTAGGTACATAGAGGATAGCATCGCTGAAAGCAGGAGCTGCGAAGATGTTGAAACGCAGGTCTGCTTTCCAGTGTACGCGACCATCATTGGGATCAAGTGCAAACAGTGCGCGGTCATCGGAAGTGCCCACATATACAACAGCGTCTTTCAGTACGGGAGTGGTCATCGCCCAACCTGCGGAAAACTGCCGGTTCCAGCCAGGCAGGCCGTCTTTTGCCTTTCGTGCATACAGGTTATAGTCGCGCCCTGCTACATACACCATTTCATTTGCGACCAAAGCGGTTCCCTGCATTTCACCTTTCGGAAACCAGCGTTGCCCGATTGATTTGAATTTCCAGGCGAGTGCACCGTCTGTTTGGTGTAGTGCGTAGAAATAGCCATCGAATGAACCGATATAGATCAGGCCGTTTGCTGTCACAGGACTGGCATGAACCACATCACCCGTCTGGAACGCCCAACGTTGCTTGCCATCTTTCCGGTTCACTGCATAAACCCGCCCATCGCCGCTTCCGAAAATGACCTTGTCGCCTAGCAGTAGTGGTGTGGACAGGAAATAATCTGCAAATGCGTAAGGGGAATATTTGTGATCACCGGAAGCCGTAAACTTCCAGAATAGGTTCCCGTTTTGCCGGCTGATGCAATGAAGCTGGCCATTACCACTTACCAGGAAAACGGAATCATTGCTGATCACGGCTGCCGACCGGATGTCTCCACCCGCAGCGTATGTCCATTGTTTATGCCCATTGGTAAGTTCAATCGCATACAACAGGCTGTCGCAGCTTCCCACATAGAGGGTACCCTGGTTTTCCACGGCAGGCGCATACACGGCACCCCGGGTGCTGAACGTCCAGCGAAGATCGGGGGGCTCCGTGAAATCGGCAATGGACGGGCCTGGAACCTGTTGTGCAGGGCAGGCCCGGAGACCAGCCAGCATCAGGATCATGAAGGTTGCGTACAGCGATTTCATGACATAACGATACTTACGAAAAATCCGGTTTCAAAATTTATTTCACCACCGGTATAAAAACCGGAAATGCGGTAAATTGAAGGAAAGACATCCGCATGAAAGGGAAAATGATTGTGTTGGTTATAATGTTCATCAGTGTACTGCCGCAACGTGGGCGGACCCAGCTGTCTGAAATGCGGCTGAATGCAGCGATGAAGGCGAAGCAGGTACCGGGATTGTCTATGGCGGTCATCCGGAAAGGAAAGGCCGACACCCTGTTCGCGTTGGGTGTACGCAGCCTGGATACGCGTGAGGCGGTTACTGATGAAACGATCTTTGATGCAGCTTCCCTTAGTAAAACAGTTTTTGCCTATGCCGTTCTGCAACTGGTGAGTTCGGGAAAACTTGACCTAGATAAACCATTGTATCAGTATGCCTCCTATCCGGACCTTGAACACGATAAGCGGTATCAGCAGATCACGGCAAGGCTGGTGTTAAGTCATACCAGCGGGCTGCCCAACTGGCGGCGCGGCCCCCGGCTGGAGTTTATGTATGATCCTGGCAAGCAGTTCCAGTATTCCGGTGAAGGATTTGTGTTCCTCTCGAAGGTAGTGGAGAAGATAACGGGAATGCGCATCAATGACTGGATGCAGCAGATGGTATTCCAGCCGCTGGGGATGACCCACAGCAGTTATCGTGATACGGCATTTCTGCATAATGATTTTGCATGGTCACATGAAGATGTCGGGATTACCCGCCAGAAGAATTTTCCTTCGGAGCCGAATGTTGCCTACAGCCTGCAAACAACGGCGGCGGACTATGCGAAGTTTGTCATAGCGTTTATGGAAGGGAAAGGCATCAACAAAAAAGTTCGTGAGCAGATGTTTCGACCGCAGAACAATTCGGCTATGGATCCGAAAAATAGCCGGCTCTCCTGGGCATTGGGGGTAGGGGTGGAATCTGAGCCGCAGGGCGCCGGTAACTGGCAATGGGGGGACAACGGCACCTACAAAGCATTGCTCCTGTTTTACCCGGACAAAAAAGAGGGGCTGGTTTATTTTACCAACAGTTACAATGGGCTTGCGCTTGCTCCCGAGATATTGGACATGGTATTTCCGGGTCCTCATGATGCACTGACCTGGCTGGAAATCGATCCGTTTTCCATTCCGAATGAGACGCTGCTGATGCGGGCCTATACCATGCCCTGGAACACCGCTGTGCAACCATGGGTCATTGCCGCAACCGGTCTTCCCGATACAATGGTATTAAATGAAAAACGGTTGTGCAACCTGGGCGATCGCCTGCTGGAGTTGCAAAGACCATCCTCCGCACGCGACCTGTATGCGATGGCTGCAAAATTATATCCGAAATCAATTGCTGTTGAAAAAGGATATCGCAGGGCAATGACCGATCTCGGCTTTATTAAGGATACCTTCCCCCTTTCAAAGGGACCGGTAATGTTTGAGCTGGCGGGAGTGCCCTATGCGCGCAGGGTAAACCTGGTAGGCACATTTAATAACTGGGATGACAGCAAGCATCCGATGCTATGGTCTAATGGCCGGTGGATGACCCAGCTGGACCTTCTGCCCGGATCTTACGAATACAAGTTTGTAGTGGATGGAGTCTGGCTGACTGACCCGGTTAACCCGAAGGTGAGCTCCGGCAGGTATATCAATTCCATCCGCGAATGGCCTGAAAAAAAATAGGCAGGGATTTGTCCGGTTTTTGAACCCCTGTTGGTTATAGCTAAAATAACGACCATGGGACAACTTAACAGCTTCCAGTTTATTACGCTGAACGGATTTTACCAGGACGCCGATCATACCACTTCCTGGCACGGGCACGGTGATCCTGAAGAGACTGAATTTGCCGGAAAAAATGCCGGCGGTGGTAATGTATTGCTATTCGGAAGGATAACCTTTGACATGATGGCCTCCTTCTGGCCCGGTGAACAGGCGAGAACAATGATGCCGGAAGTGGCTGCAGGCATGAACCAGTCAGAGAAAATTGTGTTTTCTACCACGCTCCGGCAAACCAATTGGGAAAACACCCGGATTGTATCCGGTGACCTGATTCCTTTCGTGCGGAATTTTAAGAAAGAATCTTCCAAAGACATGACCCTACTCGGCAGCGGACAACTCCTGCGGCAGCTTGCCGGAGCGGGACTGGTCGATTCCTTTCAATTGATGATTGATCCGGTAGTGCTCGGACGGGGAACAACGCTGTTTGGCGGCATGGAGGGGAACGTTTCTCTTGAACTGGAATCCCACCGTGTATTCCGTTCAGGAAGGGTATTGCTGAACTACCGCAACCGAAATCTTGTTCAATAACCATAAAACCATTGTATGGAAGAGTACCTGATCCTGATGCGGCTTGATCTCCTGACCAGGGAGGCGCAGCCATCCCCGGAACAATTACAGGAGTATATGAAGACCTATCAGCAGTGGGTAGCCGGTATTCAGGCCCGGCAGCGCTTCCGGGGAGGCAAGGGATTGTCTACTGAGGGGCGTGTGATCCGCCATCGCAGCGAGGTGACTGATGGTCCGTTTGTGGAAATCAAGGAGTCTCTGGCCGGCTTTATTACAGTTGCCGCTGATAGCTGGGAGGAGGCACTGGAGATGGCGTCTCAATGCCCCATACTGGATGGAGACGGCAATTCCGTGGAATTGCGTAAAGTGGTAACTGTTCCTCAATCCTGATTATGTCAGCTGAAACCATTGTGCCCCATTTGTTCCGGTCGGAATACAAAAAGATCATTGCCGTACTCTGCCGCAATTTTGGATGGGATCAGCTGGATCAGGCGGAAGATATTGCCAGTGAAACTTTTTTGACTGCGGCACAGGTGTGGGCACTGAAAGGGCCGCCGCCGGAACCAGTCGCCTGGCTGTATACCGTAGCAAAAAACAAAGCGAGAACTTTTCTGAAAAGGCAACAGGTGTACCAGCAGAAGGTGGTACCTGCACTGCAGCATGACGAAGCACCACAAACGGAGATCGACCTTTCAGCAGATGGTATCCGTGACAGCCAGTTGCGAATGATATTCGCTGTCTGTCACCCATCACTACCTATGGAATCACAGGTGGCGCTTGCGTTGCGAATCCTGTGTGGTTTCAGCATTTCAGAAATTGCCATGGCCTTCATGACCAATACTGAGACCATCAGCAAACGTTTATACCGCGCACGGGAGAAGCTCAGGGTGATGCAGGTATTGCCGGAAGTTCCATCACCTGAGGCCCTGCCAGACCGGCTTGAGGCAGTGCTGCAAACTATTTATCTCCTTTTCAATGAAGGATATTATTCTTCGTGCAACAACCAGCTGCTCCAAAAAGATATCTGTTATGAAGCGATGCAGCTTTGCTCGCAGTTGCTGGAATACAGCGTTACAGCGGTACCACCGGCACAGGCATTGATGGCGTTGATGTGTTTTCATGCTTCCCGATTTGACGCAAGGCTGGCGGGTGACGACCTGGTACTCTACGGAGATCAGGATACCAGCCGATGGAACCAGGAATTTATCCGCAAGGGAGTATTTTTTCTTCACCATTCTGCCCGGGGTGAACAGTTGTCGCGCTACCATCTTGAAGCAGGTATTGCCTGGTGGCATACCCGGCCGGGTGATTCCCCTGAGAAATGGCAGGAGATCCTTCAGCGCTATACGATGCTCCTGGAATTATCCTATTCGCCACTGGTTGATCTCAACCGGATTTATGCCTTGGCCAAAGTTTCAGGAGCAAAAGCGGGCATTACTGCGGCGCGGGAATGGATTGCCGGAGCAGATTATCCACCCGAGGTGCTTCGTTATTATCACCTGTTGCTGGGAACATTATTTCTGGAGTCTGATACGGCAACGGCAGCGGAACATCTGGCCATCGCCACGTCGCTTGCCGGCACAGGCACAGAGCGGTCATTTCTTACCCGGCGGTATGGTTTTTTATGAGGTATTCCCAAAGTAATGTTATGACTACGCATTCGCACACGGGGCTGCTGAAGGCACTGAACAACTGTGCAGCCGCCTGTCATTTTTGCGCTGTTTCCTGCCTCGATGAGCCAGCTGTTGCCAACCTGGTTGCCTGTATAAAAACGGATCTGGATTGCGCTGCGATCTGCCTGGCTGCGCATGGATTTGTTTCGCGTATATCGCCCCATGCACCACATGTGTTAAGGGAATGCGCGGAGATCTGTGCATTATGTGCCGCGGAATGTGAGAAGCATGCCGCACACATGGATCATTGCCGTTTATGTGCAGAAGCCTGCAGGGCCTGCGAAGAGGCCTGCAGGCAGGCTGCCTGAGTAAATTATCACGCGGCTTAATACAAGGCGTGGACTGGTTCCGCCGGTTGCAGCAGGTATCGGAATTTGCCCGGCACCTGCGCTACAGCTTTTTTTCGGAACTGGTGAAACGCTTCGGCGGGCAGCTGCTGTTCCAGTTTCTGCATCAACATGCTGATCTCTGCAGCATTGCATCCCCTGAGCATCCATAACAATCCGTTCTCTCTTGAGGCCGGTTCGATCATTTTGCTGATCTGTTCATTTACCGCCATGATCTCCTCGTCCGAATAATATTGCCAAAGTACCCGGTTGAAAGTTGTTTCCTCCTTGTTCATGTGATCAAGATTGAACGCTACGAAGGCATGGAATGCGTACTGAATTGCGTTGGCATGGATCGATTTCTCCAGGGGATTGCCCGGCTTCTGAATCGCTTCAATATGCTCCAGCAATGCCTCCGTGAGTATTTTATCCTGCTGGTGTTCCCCTTCCAGCTCCTGCTGCAGGTGCCTGTCTTTACCTGCAATCAGGGGCAATACATAGTTGTCTTCAATGTAGGCGTGGTGTTCAAATGCATTCAGTACCTGTTGCAGCTTACTGATTAGTTGCCGAACATCTTCGGGCTTATTCCAGTCTGCCTGCTGCAATTCCAGGTCAACATCAAACAACATGGCACGAAGCGCTTTGTGGATCAATCCGAAAGCATTAAATCTTTTCATAAATAAGGAGGTTTATTAGCTGCAAGCTGCAATGAAACCCGGTCAATATCATGTCAATACGGGTCAATTGCAACAGGGCAATCACCAATCGTCGAATGAAGGGGATGGGTTGCAGCGCGGCCTGTTCAGGAGCGGTCCCAGAATGGCGGTGGTGTGATGCCGAGTGCCCGGAGGTAAACATATCCCTGTCCGCGGTGATGCACTTCATTGTCGATAAAGTAAAACAGGGTCCAGTAAACAGGGCCTTCATATTGTCCGAAGGCGACATCCCTTTCCTGCATCCGGCCGGCGGGAACGGTTGGCCATACCTGGTTGATGTGTTCTGTCGCTTCATCCCAGGCTTTCAGCAAAGCTTCCTTGCCGGTTATTTTTTCTGCCCGGTCGCCATAGCTGCCCCAGGTACGGGTAGCGATACCTGTTATACCCGGATGGCTCATGTCCAGCATTTCCACGGCCAGTTCTCCAAAAGGACGCATTCCTCCTACGGAAAAGCTGAACAGGTCTTTTTCGGGAAAGGCTTCAATTACCTTTCTTGTCAGTGAGCGGTGGCCCTGCCAGTGTTTCAGGAGCTGATCTGCGTAGATAACGGGTTCTTTGTTTTCCATTGCTTTAATTTTTATCAAAGTAAAGATGCGCTACTGTCAGCCCTATGTCAGCAGCTTTCAACGGGTAAAGAACTGGTGGAAAAACAGCATCTGGTACAACACGGCATTTTTCCAGTATTCCCAGTCGTGTACGCCGGGCCGGGTGGTATAATCGTGGGGAATGTTGCGGTATTGCAACTCCCGGTGCAATGCTTCGTTAACGCCGAAGAAGAAATCATTTGTGCCGCAGTCGATCAGCAGGTTCAGCGATCCCGGTGTCAGCAGGTTTACCAGGTTGATCACCGTATGTTCTTCCCAGCTGTCTTTTTGCCCGGCGTAGGGACCAAGACGCTTCGCCATGTCCCAGTTGAGGGGAAATGGGCGGATATCGACACCGCCGCTCATGCTTCCTGCGGCGCCAAAAATATCCTGGTGGCGAAAGGAGAGATAAAGGGCCCCGTGTCCGCCCATACTAAGTCCCGTAATGGCCCGGCCTTTCCGGTCTTTGATGGTGGCGTATTTGCTGTCGATATAGGGGATAAGTTCTTTGATGATATAGGTTTCGTAGCGAAAGCTGCTGTCGACAGGGCTATCCCAGTACCAGCTGCCAATGCCCCCGTCGGGACAAACGATCATGCATCCGTACTGATCTGCCAGGGCAGGAACCGCTTTTACCTTGTTCACCCAGTCACCATAGTTTCCGCCATAACCATGAAGCAGGTAAACTACAGGGAGGGCCGGGGGTTGTTTTGTGGCATCCGGCCTGATCACTACTGCCTTAATATTCTTCCGCATCGCCTGGCTGAAAGTGGAAATGGTATCTACTGTTGCGCATTTCGCCGTCAGCACAGAAAGGAAAAGGAGGAAAGAAGTGATCAGTGTTTTCATACTGTAAAATAAGGATTCACAGCCTTGCCATAAAATCGCCGATGGATTCCGCGGCTAAAACCAGGTCCACTTCCATCTCTTTCAGGGCGCTTTCAGGCATAAAAGGAACTTCGGCAGATTGGGGTGCCTGAACGATACAGGTAGCGCCGAGCTCCCGGGCTGTTTTCATGCCGGCTGTGCCGTCGGCATTGGCACCGGACAACAGGATGCAAAGCAGGTTTTCGCGATAGACCTCGGCCGCTGAAATAAAGCTGACATCAATACTGGGCCGGCTGTAATTCACTTTTTCTGAAGCATCCAATGCAAAAGTGCCATCTGATTCAAACAGCAGGTGGAAGTCGGCCGGTGCCACATAGAGATAACCGTTTTCGATCGTTATCTTTTCTTCTGCTTCCCTTACCGGGATCACGGTCCTGTTTTCCAACAGGTCGACCAGCAGGGTATCATAATCTGCCTTTCGGTGCAATACGATCACGATGGGGTACGATGGAACCTGTTGCAGGCGGCTCATGATCTTCAGGATCGCATCGAGTCCTCCGGCCGATCCCCCGATCAGGGCGAGCCTGAACCTGCTTACTTGATTTTTTTCCATACTTTCTCCCGGTTCGGTAATTGAGAATAGCCAGCCGACAGATCAGAAAAACGGAGGGTTTCTTTGGAACCCAGCGCAAGAAAACCGAGTTTCTCAAGACTGTCATCAAAAAGTCGCAGCACCCTTTCCTGCAGCCCTTTGTCGAAATAAATCAGCACATTGCGGCAGACGATCAGCTGAAATTCATTGAAACTCTGATCAGAAACAAGATTGTGTGTTGATACGATCATTTTACTGTGCAATACTTCATCGAATTTTGCCCATTCGTACTGGGCAGTATAATAGGACGAAAAATCAAGCCTGCCACCTGCCTGTATATAGTTCTCTGAATATTGTTTCATGTGCTGCATTGGGAATAAGCCCTTCCGCAGGTTTTCCAGTACCGAAGGATTGATGTCCGTGGCATACAGGAGTGATTTGTGCAGGAGGTTGGCTTCTTTCAGCATGATGGCCATGGAATACACTTCCTCCCCCGTAGAACAACCGGCATGCCAGATCCTGATGAAAGGCTTGGTGGAGAGCCAGGGAAATACCTGCTCTGAAATGCTCCGGTAAAAATTCGGGTCACGGAACATTTCCGTAACGTTCACCGTAATCTCTTCCACAAACTCGTGGAAGAAGGCGGAATCGTTTTTCAGTTTATACCGGAATTCGGCAAAGCTTGGAAATGCGCGCAGGAGATAGAGGCGCGAAATGCGCCTGCGAAGCGAAGCATGGGCATACCCCGTGAAGTCGTAACCCCATGTATCCAGGAGGTCATTGAGCAGCATTTCGATTTCTTCATCCCTGAATAAAGGTTCCACAGTTCCTATTTTAATTCTCTGATCAGGTGCAATAATTCGTCCACGTCCACAGGTTTGGAAATATATCCGGCCGCACCTGCGGCAAGGCATTTTTCCCGGTCGCCCGTCATCGCCTGGGCGGTGACCGCAATAATGGGTATGGCTGCATATGCCGGATAGGCTTTGATCAGGGCAATGCCTTCATAGCCATCGATGTCAGGCATCATGATATCCATCAGAATTATATCAGGAATATCGCCGTTGCGCATCAGTTCCAGCGCCACCATAATGCCGGAGGCTGCAAAACAATGCAGCCTGCGGGAGCGCAGCACGGCTGACAGTGCATAGATATTCCTGGCGTCATCATCTATTATGAGAATCTTTCCCTGCTCCATCGGGTCATGATTTACTTGCGGTATTTTCATATAACCAGACGCGCAACAGGCTCAACAACTGATCAAGGTCGACTGGCTTGGTAATATAATCTGATGCCCCTGCACTGATACATTTTTCCCTGTCGCCGATCATGGCTTTTGCCGTAACAGCGATGACGGGGAGTTTGCGGTATTTGGGATGCTGCCGGATGCGCTGGGTAGTTTCATAACCATCCAGTTCAGGCATCATCATGTCCATGAGCACAATATCAACAGGATGTTTGGCCAGCTGCGCCAGCGCCTCTTTGCCGTCGATGGCAGGCAGTACGGTCATGCCAATGTTTTCCAGTGCTTTTGTCAGCGAGAAAATGTTTCGCACATCATCATCTGCTATCAGCACAGTTTTTCCGTTCAGAACATCTTTGAGTGCGCCGAGCCGGCGCATCGGAGAAGCAGTGGATGTTTTTTTCTGCTCTTCCATCACATGAAGAAAGAGGGATACTTCATCCAGGATGCGTTGGTAGGAGTGTGCTGTTTTCACCACGATCGAATCTGCATATTGCCGGATGCGCATTTCTTCCGTTTTGGAAAGACTTCGGCCGGTAAAGATGATGATGGGCAGGTTTTCAAGACCAGGCGTACGTTTCACTTCTTCCAGGATATCGTAGGAATGTTTACCAGGTATACCCATGTCCAGGATGACACAATTGGCGTCTTCACGTGTCAGGGCTTCGATCCCTTCGGGCAAATTGTTTTTGATATCGGTGTTGATAGAGAAGGTTTCCAGGTAATAGGCGAGTGCCCGTGCGTGTTTGGGATTCTCTTCAACAATCATCACCTTGCGCGGTTTCTGTTCAATGATGTATTCGATTTTTTTGAAAACATCATTCATCTGTTGCAGGTCAACCGGTTTGTTCAGGAAATTTACAGCACCCTGGGAAATACTTTTGTTGCGTACTTCATGGCTGCTCATGACATGTACGGGGATATGCCTGGTATCGGGATTCCTTTTCAGGTCGTCCATTACTTCCCAGCCTGATTTTACCGGGAGTTCAATATCCAGCAGCACACCGGCAGGCCTCAGCTGATTGACAAGGTCGATCCCTTCATCTCCACGTACTGCGACTACTCCCTTGTATCCTTTTTTGCGGGTATAATCCAGCAGAGCGCGGGCAAAAGCCACGTCATCTTCTATGATTACAATAACCCTGTCGCCAGGAAGGATACCGGCTCGGTCATCGGGAATGTTTTCAGGAATTGTTTTCGAAATAAATGGCCGGGATGCGTGGTCTTCCGGAAAAGCAACAGCAGGTTCATTTGCCGGTACATGCTCCCGAGATGATAATTTGTCGCCTTTTAAGTTGGAAGGGGATGGCAAGGGTCGCTGATGCGGATCCAATGGGATCGTTACAGTGAAACTGCTTCCCCTGTCAGGTTCACTTTCGAGCGTAATGATACCGCCGAGCAGTTTTACGAGCTCCCGCGTTATGGAAAGCCCAAGACCCGTGCCACCATATTTCCTCCTGGTGGATCCGTCGGCCTGCTGAAAGGCTTCAAAGATCATATCCTGTTTCTCACGGGGGATGCCAATTCCTGTGTCTTCGACCCTGAAATCAATCCATCCTTCCCTGCGGTTACTGCTAACAGTGAGCAGCACCTGTCCCTTATCCGTAAACTTGACGGCATTTGACAACAGGTTTCGCAGGATCTGGGACAGACGCAGCTTGTCGGTTTCAATATGTTGCGGCACACCGGGTTCGATCTTAGTGCTGAACTGAATGCCCTTATCCATCGCCAGCGGATTGAACATGGCCTGCAGGTCATCTGCTTCTTCAGCAATATTTACCTGGCTGTAGTCAAGTTCCATTTTGCCGGATTCGATCTTGGACAGATCCAGGATCTCGTTGATCAGCTGCAGCAGGCCGACACCTGAACTTTGGATCACCTGGGCATATTCAACCTGGTCGCTGCTGAGATTGGCATCGTTGTTTTCAGCCATCAGTTTAGACAGCAACAGGATTGAATTAAGCGGTGTGCGCAGCTCGTGCGACATATTTGCCAGGAATTCCGACTTGTACTTTGTGCTCAGGGCCAGTTGTTCGGCCTTATGCTGGATCTCGGCGTTACGCTCTGTAATGAGCTGGTTTCTTTCTTCCAGTGTGGTGCTGCGTTCTTCCAGTTCCTGGTTGGCCTGCAGGAGTTCTTCCTGCTGTACACGGAGTTCTTCTTCGGATGCCTGCAGCTTTTCCGTTTTGATCTCGAGTTCGGTGTTGATGTTCTCCAGTTCAGATTGCTGCGCCTGAAGTTCTTCAGATTGTGATTGTGTTTCGTGCAGCAGTTCCTGCAGGCGGGTACGGTTGCGGGCTGTATTGAGGGTAATGCCGATTGCTTCACCGATGCTATCAATGTAAAGCAATTCAGCAGCGGTAAAGTAGTGTAGTGCCCCGAGTTCGATCACGCCAAGAACTTTTTTCTCGAACAATATCGGAATCGCTGCCAGTTGTACCGGGTTGATTTGTCCGCCGGAGAATGCTGTCCGGATGCTGTCGGCGGGAATGTCAGATACCAGGATCCTTTTTCGGCTAACCACTGCCTGTCCGGCAACACCTTCACCGGCATGGATGTATTTTTCCGAAGGTGTTTCCGCCAGTGCATAGCCTGATTCAAAGCGAAAGTCTATTCCATTCTCTGAAAGGTAAATGGCGCCCATATCGCTGTTGGTGTATCGGGTAACATAGTTAAGGATGTCCTGCGCGAGAACACCGGTTTCTTTTTCGCCCAGCATCTGTTCATTGAGGCCTGCAATGCCGGATCGTTGCCACTCCAGGTCTGCCAGTTCGGTGAATGATGTTTCGAGCGAAGAGGCCATGCGGTTCAGGGAGGAAGAAAGTGTACCCAGCCCGTCACTTCCACCCTCGGTGGTGCGGACGGAATACTCGCCGTGTGCGATCTTGCCGGCAACATCCTGTATGATATTGATCCGCCGGTTGATATCACGGTCTTTGTCTTCCAGTTCCTGGAGCAATGCAACCCGCCTGTCGTGGTCCCGCGTGATGCGCCTGAAGGAAACCAGGGTGATCATCATAGAGAGTGCTGCAGAGACAATAATGATCACCGGTGTGATGCCCGATAGCCGGTTCATGGCGCTTGTTCTTTCCTTCAGGAGGGTTCGTTCCGATTGAACGATACCATTCAACAGGCTTCTGATAGAATCCATTACGATCCTGCCTTCCTGCATTTCATCGAGGGTAGTCTGCTGGCCAATTCTCTTTTTACTGATCAGCGATTGTAACAAGATGAAACGTGATTTGACCAATGACTGCAGCTGCGGAATCCTTCCCTGCTGGCTGTCGTTGTCAAAGGTTAGTTCACGCAGTTGTTCAATATGGGTGTCAGCGGCAGTAGCGGCGCCCATGTAAGGCCCAAGAAATTCTTCTTTTCCCGTAAGGAGAAATCCCCGCTGACCCGTTTCGGCATCCCGCAGGTCGCCCATCAGTTCCTGCGTCTTGGTGATGACAGCATAGGTATGTTCCACCCAGTCAGCCTTATCGATAAGGCTTTGGATGCTCACAAACGATGCTACCGAGCTGATGATCAGCAACAGAAAAGAAACTGTAAAGCCGATCAGCAGGTTTCTTTTGAATGTTGAAGTATCCGTATTGTCGGCAGCGTATAGTTCTTTGTTCATAGTGAAGGTTGATCCGCATGCAGGGGCAGGATCACAAAAAATGTTGATCCTTCTCCTTCCCTGCTTTTAGCTGTTATAAATCCCTGATGTTTTTCTGTGATCTTTTTTACAATCGACAATCCGATACCACTCCCTTCATAGGCATCTTTGGTATGCAGTCTCTGGAATACAGAAAAAATCCTGCCCAGGTACTGTTCGTCAAAACCGATGCCATTGTCTGCCACAGCGATACGCAGGTATCTCCCTTCCGGATCATTTGCCCCCTCTGTTTCCACCTGCGATACCTGTTCGGCATATACGCGTACATGGGGTGTTACTTCTTTCCGGGAGAATTTCAGGGAGTTGCTCAGGAGATTCTGGAACAGTAAGCGGATCTGTCCGGAGATCCCGCGAATAGATGGCAGCGGGGAAATTTCAATAGTGGCACCTTTTTCCCGGATAACCAGTTCCAGGTCAATCAGTATTTCTTCCAGCAGCTGGTTCAGATCAACCAGCCGGAAGGCCTCGGAGATATCGAGCCTGGAATACTGGGAGAGGTCTTCGATAAGTTCCGCCATACGGGTGGATGCCTTGGTGATCTTGTTCAGGTAGGTAAGCGCTTCTTCATTGCCGGAAAGGAATCTTGACCTAAGCAGGTCGCCGAAGACCTTGATCTTTCTCAACGGTTCATTCAGGTCATGGGAGGTTACGAAAGCGAACTGCTCCAATTCGTTATTCCGGAATGCGAGTTCCGAATTTGCCTGTTGCAGTTCTGCGGTTCGTTCCACTACCATCGTTTCCAGCAGCTGGTTGGTCATCCGTTGTGTATGGATATCTGCAAATACACCCACCCATTTGACCATTTTCTTGTCTTTCCGAACGGGAGTAATGGTAAGTTGGTGGTACCGGTAATTTCCGGATTTGAGTTCCCGGATGCGGCATTCTGTTATTACGGTTTCGCTATTGGTAATTGCCTGCTCCAGTGCGGTTTGTGGCGGGATATCATTAGGATGCGTTTCCGGAAAATGGAACCGGTCCACAGCAAAGTCCAGCCACAGGTGGTTGACATATTCCAGCTTTCCGTCGAGAGAAGCGGTGAATGCAATTTGCGGGATGGATTCCAGGATAGAACGAAGCTCCTCGAAGGATTCCTGGAGCCGGTCTTCTGCTTTTTTCCGGTAATCGATCTCATCCTTCAGTGATACCTGGATATCATCGAGTTCTTTTTTTTGTGAATAGAGGGTATAGAAGGTCTTTACCTTCAAGAGCAGCAGGTCGGGGTCAATGGGCTTTGTGACATAGTCAATACCGCCGGACTGATATCCTTTGGTAATGAATTTTTTATCGGTGCTCACTGCACTCAGAAAGATGATGGGAATATCGCGGGCTTTGCTGAAGCCCGATATTGCTTCCGCCACTTCAAAGCCATCCATGCCGGGCATCTGCACATCAAGAATGATGAGAAAGTAAGCGTTCTTTAATATTTTTTTGAGTGCCTCTTCGCCGGAACTGGCTGTATCGACCTGAAAAGAGTGGATCTCCAGTAATGTCTTCAGGCTGAAAATATTTTCTTTCTTGTCGTCAACGATGAGGATCATTACGGGCGGTATTGCTGAATTTAGGCAAACGTACCAATAACGGACTGTATATCAGGTAAAGAGGGCGGGTAAAAGCGTCCACAGTGGTTTGGTTTTTGTAAATTAGGGTGGTATGATCAGCCTGTTGTTTTCGCTTTGCATGTTATTCACGGTTACCAGTAACCGCGAGCCTTTAGTTATCCGGAACGTCAGGATAACAGGTGTAACTGGCGGTAAAAGGACCCAGGCAGCGGATGTGCTGATCCGGGATGGCAGGTTCAGCGCCATCGGAACTTTCAGGGTCCCGGAGGGCGCCAGGGTGATTGACGGAAACGGCCAATATATGATACCGGCGCTTACAAGCGGCCACGTGCATATTGGCACATTGAGAGGAACCACAATAGAACCTGCACATTATACCCGCGAAAATATCCTCCGGCAGCTTGCACAGTACAGCAGTTTCGGTGTTTTGCAGGTATTATCCATGGGAACAGATCATCCCCTTTTATTTGCGCGAGGGCTTTATGATTCACTACGGCAGGGCTTACTGCCCGGTGCCCGGTTGTATTCTGCGGGCTACGGTTTTGGCATGCCTGGCGGAGCGCCAGGTGCAGGATTTCCTATGGATAAGTTATTCCGGCCGGCCAATACCGGAGAAGCTGTGACAGCGGTGGACAGCCTGCATCGCATGAATATCGGCATTGTCAAAATCTGGGTGGATGATTTTGGTACCGGGGCGCCCAAAATGGCCCCTGAAATTTACCAGGCGATAATACAACGTGCTCACCAGCACCAGATGAAAGTTGTGGCCCATGTTTTCTACCTGGGTGATGCCCGCCGGCTGGTGGCCGCAGGAGTGGATGTACTGGGGCACAGCATCAGGGACAGCATCATTGACCAGACGTTGCTGCAGGACATGAAAGCAAAGGGTGTGCGGTATATCCCGACCCTGACCCTGGATGTGTATGCAACTGCTTATGGCGAAACGCCTTCCTGGATCAATGATCCCTTTTTTGTCCGGTCATTGGAGCCCGGTGTAGCAGATATGATCCGGTCGCCGGATTACCAGCGTTCCGTGCGAGAGGGAAAGCTTTATGACCGTAACCGGCGTGCGGTGCAAATCGCCACTCAAAACCTGCGGCTCATTGCAGAAGCAGGCATTATTATATGTCTCGGCACGGATTCCGGTGCGCTGCCTGTCCGGGCCCAGGGATTTGCTGAGCATCACGAAATGGAGCTGATGGTAAAGGCTGGTATGACCACAGTTCAGGTGCTGACTGCTGCTACCATAAATGCAGCTGCGTTGGTGGACCTATCCGGAGATACGGGAAGCATAGACACCGGCAAAACTGCCGATTTCGTTTTGCTGACAGCTGATCCGGTGGCGGATATCCTGAATACCCGGTCAATCGGATCTGTCTGGAAAAACGGAAAGATGATCTTTTCAGCGGATCAGTAAAGTGTCCCCGGTGTCTCTTTCAATATCTTTGCCAATAAACCTACGGTATGGAAAACAGGATCTACGGCATTCATCATATCACTGCCATTGCCGGCGCAGCCCAACGCAATTATGATTTTTATAGCAAACAGCTCGGCCTGCGTTTTGTAAAGAAGACCGTGAATTTTGATGATCCCGGGACGTATCATTTTTATTTTGGCGACGAACACGGAACGCCCGGAACCATTCTGACTTTCTTTCCATGGACACACGTGCGCCAGGGGTATACGGGTGTTGGCATGGCTACTGAAATCGGTTATGCCGTACCGGACGGAAGCCTGAGTTTCTGGCAGGAGAGATTCAAAGCCGGCGGCGTTGAAAACGTTGAAGTGCGTGAAGTATTCGGAGAAAAGACCCTTACATTCCAGGATCCTGATGGCCTCGTGCTCAGCCTGGTGGTTCCTGCTGCACCGGATTCCCGCCAACCCTGGGTGACTCCTGATATTGGCAGCGATGTTGCCAACCGGGGATTTCATCATGTGACGTTGACTGTCAGGGAGCTTGATCCGACTGCAAAAGTGCTGACTGACCTGTTGGGTTACCGATTGATCAGTCAGGAGGGCAACCTGTACAAGTTTGGAACAGACACCATTGATACAGCCAATTATGTGCATGTGAAGGAAGATGCTGAAGGCAAGGTCGGGTTAAACGCAGGTGGCACGAACCACCATGTTGCTTTCCGCGTAAGAAACGATGAGGAGCTGATGAAAATCCGCGAAAAGATTGTTCAGTACGGACTGCATATAACTCCAAAGATCGACCGTAACTATTTCTTTTCATTGTACTTCCGCGAGCCGGGAGGCGTGTTGTTTGAACTGGCTACAGACAATCCTGGCTTCACGGTAGATGAGCCGCTGGCCGAGTTGGGAACGCATCTGAAACTTCCTGAACAATATGAGTCTGACAGGGCCCAGATTGAAAAAAAACTTCCTCAACTGGTACAATAGTCATTATGCACAGGAAACACATTGTTCATGCCGGGGCGCCGCTGGCAACTGCAGATAAAGTGCTGATATTGCTGCACGGCAGGGGAGCCGGACCAAATGATATTCTTGGATTGGCCGGCTACTTTCCCGTAGCAGGTTTTGCTTTGCTCGCTCCAGCGGCTACCAACAGCACCTGGTATCCCTATTCCTTTATGGCACCGGAGACCAGCAATGAGCCCTGGTTATCATCGGCAGTTGACCTCGTTACGGGTCTGATCGATGAGTTGCTGGAGGCAGGCAAAAACGCGGAAAATCTTTACTTCATGGGCTTTTCACAAGGTGCATGTCTTCTCCTGGAATGTCTCGCCCGGCATGCGCAGCGGTACGGCGGAGCAGCCGCGTTTACAGGGGGCCTTATTGGTGAATCGTTGCAAAAAGATCGCTATAAGGGTGATTTTGCCGGTATGCCTTTGTTTCTCGGTACCAGTGATCCGGATCCGCATGTACCTGTTTTGCGGGTGGAGGAAACGGCTGGAGTGTATACTTCGCTGCAGGCTGCCGTCACCAAAAAGATCTATCCCGGTATGGGACATACCATTAACCAGGACGAGCTGACAACTGCTGGCGCGCTGTTATTTAAGTAAAGGTGGTGCCGGTTAGTCAGGGCAGTATTTCTGTAGCATGTTGCAGCAGGATATGATATGCCTGTTTCGGTTTCAGGTTGACATCGAACAACAGCGGATAGTCTTTTCTGTTCCTGACTGGAAAGTTATCCAGCCAGGTATGTTTGTCCGATACATTCCAGAAAGTAATTGCCTGGATCATCTGCCGGTATTTTCCAAAAATCCTGAAGCAGTTCAGGTATTGTTCCTGCTGCGCTGTGGCTTTGGCGGGGGTAAAAGCTGTCTTGCTGTCGGAGGGCTGCGCTGACCGGGCCTGGTGTTCTTTAGGGTAAACGGAAACATCCAGTTCCGTGATCTGAAGGGGCAATCCTGTAGCGGTAAAATCCCGAAGGCAGGCATCCAGGATTTCAGGAGTTGGTTCATTTATCGCCCAATGGCCCTGTAAGCCGATTCCGTGAACAGGCACTCCCTTTTTCTGAAGGGTGGTCACCAGCCGGATGATCTTGCTGCGTTTCGTGGAATCGATCTCGTTATAGTCGTTGTAAAACAACAGTGCGTCGGGGTCCGCCTCATGGGCCCACTGAAAAGCGAGTGCTATATATTCTTCACCGCAAATGCTTAACCACGGAGAGTTCCGGAGGTATTCACCGGGTGCATCACTGATCGCTTCATTCACCACATCCCATGCATAAACGATGTCGCGGTACCGTCCCACAACTGTTTTGATATGATCATGCAGGCGCTTTAACACCAACGACCGGTTTGCGGGGGCACCTGTGTTATCGGTGAAAATCCAGGAAGGGACCTGTTGATGCCAGCACAAAGTGTGACCACGTAGTTTGAGACCATGGCGCCGGGCAAAAGCGGCGATACTATCAGCGGCTTTCCAGTTGTATTCATTTTCCCTGGGATGTACCGGACCCATTTTCATGGCATTTTCCGGCGTCAGGCTGCCGAACTGTTGCAGAATCAGTTTGGCGGATTCGCCGGAAAGGTCGGCGGGGCCAACGGCTACACCCATGGTGAATTTTTTTCCAAATGCTGACTGAAGGCTGTTGGCACTGCCGCCAGGCGACTGTGCGGCAAGCTTCGCCGTGGTAACGATAAGTGTCAGGAGCAGCAGGGGGAGCAGCGGGCCAATAATGCGGCGTTTCAGGTAATCCATGTCCTAATTTAATGAAAACGCAATTCATACCGTTTTCGCAACAGTTCAGGCATGCCGCTATTGTAAACCCGGTTTTCCAGGGGCAAATTTGCTACCGCAATCAAGGATATGAAAAAGATAATTCTTCTCACCATGCTGCTGGCGATAAGCTGTCTCCAGGCTGACTCAGGCCCCCGGGTCTGCCAGCCAGGCGCAGTTGCAGCGAAAGCAGCCGGCGAAGCCTGTTGCGGAGAAATGCCTGAAGCATGCAGTTCCAATGATCAAACAACCTTTTCCGCTGATCATGCACCAGGCCCAGACTTTGCGGGGGACGTGCCCACCATTGGCTTATCCCTCTTACTGTAACGACAACGAAAGCCAACTCCCAAACCACCAAACTCCAAACTTCCAAACCTTAACTTATGCCAATCACTTCTAAACGATCCAAACAGAAATGGTTTACCGGCACCATGATCACTTGGAAGCTTACCGGGGAAGAATCGAATAATGCTGTTGTGGTGGCAGACCTGGAAGCCGTTGCCGGCAGCGAACCACCCCGGCATTTACATACCCGGGAAGACGAAGTGTTTATCATTCATGAGGGCAGTATGAGCTTTTTTGTGGGAGATGATATCTGGGAGGCGAATCCCGGTGATACGGTGTTCCTTCCCCGCAATATTCCCCATCATTACACGATCCATTCCGATAGCGTGAAATGTACGCTCATTGCCACCCCGGGATTTATCGACGGCTTTTATAATGCCCTTTCTGTTCCCGGTGACGATGACTTTAGCGGCGAGCTTCAAACGCCTTCTGAAGCCCAGATCCAGTACTTCCTGACGCTTACCGAACAATACGGAATGCGCTTTATCTGAACAATTAAACCTTGTAATATGAAACAGCAATCCTTTCAAAAAAGTCTCCTTCTGCTGAGGGTATCTATCGTTACTTTTCTGCTTTGTATCCTTAGCCTATTTCTCTTTTCCTTCACGCGCTCTGCCAGGATGGCGGAGGATCTCTGGAAAAAACTGGGTATAACAGAACAGCAGGGCATGGAAAAAGTGCGCAACAGCTTTCTGAATGGCTACCTGGAATACTACGGAATTAAAAACCTGAAATCGATTGCTGCCGGCGATCGAGCTGCGGTAACTTCCGACCTGCTGCAGTATGCCAAAAAGTTTTCACAATCTGCCGATCTGAAAAAAGCCTATGGTGACCTCCGGGAGAACTCGAAGCCTGTGGCGCCGGTGAAAAAGGATAAGTCAGAAGAAGAAATCCGTAAGGAGCAGATCGCTGAACTGGAAACGAGCGTGAAAAACAGCGAAGAGACGATCAAGAAGATGCCGGATATGGAAAAAGTGATGCGGCCAACCATCGATCTGCTGAAGCAAACGATCGAGGACTATAAAAAGCCTGGCAATACCATGATCAAGGGAATGTATCAGTACCAGCAGATGGAAAACGATCAACGCCAGAAACAGTATGAAGAAGATGTTCGTACCTGGGAAGAAGAGTATCCTGAAAAATTTGAACTGAGGCTGAAAAGTTATCTTACGAAATATCTGGAGCTGGCGAAAACTGTTGATTTTAGCGCGAAGCTTGAAGAGAAGTATGGTAAGAAACGCTTTGTAAATCCGCAGTATGAAGGAAAGTCAAGCGACTGGAAGATGATTTTCCGGGCCGGCCCTGAAGTGCAGTCTACCGCCCTGCCTTTTGCTGAACAATGGTTGAAAGAACTGAAATAAAATGGCCATAACGCAGGAGGTTTACTATTTTTGAGGACGTCCGCCCCGGACAACCATGGCCATAAACAGATATAGTAAGGTTGAACCGATCGGGTTCGTCTGGTTCATGATCCCCTTCGTATTCGGACTCAATGCAATCACCTTTGGTGCATGCAATTTTTCCGGCCTGGTTCCCTTTTTGTTGCGTTATGCACTGACAACATCATATATATTCGGGATCTACCTGGTATACCGTTCGGTAGCAATGCTTATCCGCAAAAGATTTCCTTACAACAGTGATCTTTTCCGGCGGATTGCGGCAATGCTACCGATCTTTTTTCTGATGAATATCCTGATGGTTTCCGGCCTGTATGCTTTCCACGATCTTTTCCCTTTTCACGGCTGTAATTCCCTGTTTCAGCACTTCTGGTGGGTTTACCTGTTTTCCTGTATCTCGAGTATAACTATTGTGCTGATCAATGAGGCTGTTGCAAACTGGAAGGGCTGGAAAAAATCTGTAACGGAAACGGAAAAACTCCGGAATGCCTATCAGAAGACCAAACTGATCGGTTTAAAGGGACAGGTCAACCCGCATTTTCTGTTCAATTGTTTCAATTCACTGTCAAGCCTGATCGCCGAAGATGAATCGGAAGCCGAAAAATTCCTGAATGAGATGACGCGGGTACACCGCTATATGCTTCGGGGGGATGATGAATTCCTGGTGTCCGTGGAGGAGGAGTTGAAATTTGTACAATCTTATGTGTACCTTATCAAGGCCCGGTTTGGCCCTGCGATACAGGTGATACTCGAAGTGTCGCCGGCAGACAGGCAGCAGCATTTGCCGCCACTCAGCCTTCAGGTTGTGCTTGAGAATATAATCTACAGCAACGCTGCGAGCCAGGAAGCTCCCCTTTGTATCTATATCGGGAGCCGCGGCCAGAACAAATTGCTCATCCGCAACAATGTGAATCACAAATCAAGGCATGATGGTATGGATTATGATGAGGGTCTTGACAACCTGATCAATAAATATCGTCTTTTGAATGAACTCATGGTGGAAATCATTGAAAGTGCCGAGCAGCGGGAAATCATACTGCCACTTATTATAGAGAAGGAGGTAGTGATATGAAATTCTACCGGCCACCGGCATTCCAGTTGTATGGATTCATTATTTCGATGCCCGTAATTGACTATGTGCTCCACGTGATCATGTTCGGAGACCGGCTTTATTCAGAGTGGCAATTATGGGCATTTTCTTTTCCGTTGTTGTTCCTGCTGGGTATGGGTTCCTGGTATCTTCATTATCAATATGATCATTATATCAGAGCGCGTTTTCCCGAACTGAGAGAAACCAGCAGAAGGGTAGCCTATAAACTGCTGGTCAATTTACTGGTCATGACGCCGTCGATCTTTGTCATCCTTTTTCTCTACGACCAGCTTCATCTATTCGGGTATGACATCAATGCTGAGGACATCAAATGGGCCCTGGTACAGGGGCTTTGCGTCAACCTGGTGTTTGAGACGCTCTGGGAAGTGGTGTACATCCTTGAAAAATACAAAGAGAGCCTGTCAGAGAAAGAACAGATGGAACAGATGAGCATCCAGCAGGAGTTTGATAACCTGAAAAGTCAGGTCAATCCGCATTTTCTGTTCAATTGCTTCAATACACTGGCCAGCCTTATTTCAGAAGACAAACAGCAGGCGGAGTCATTTCTCAATGAGCTTTCCAAAGTGTACCGGTACCTGTTGCGAACCAATGAATGGGGGCTGGCAACATTGGAAACGGAGATGAAGTTCATCGACAGTTACTGCCGGTTGCTGAAAACCCGCCATGGTGATGGGTTGCAGTTCAATTTTGAAATTGACCGCCGGTACAACGCTTACCAGTTGCCTTCACTGAGCCTGCAACTGGTGGTGGAGAATGCCGTGAAACACAATATTGTATCAAAACAGCAGCCGCTCCTTATTGAGATCTTCACAACCAGCGGGCATAAGCTGGTGGTCAATAATAACCTGCAGCGAAAGAAACAGCAGGAAAGCAGTACAAAGATTGGTTTGCAGAATATTCGGGCAAAATATAAGCTTCTGCGCCAGGAAGGATTCCAGGTAATGGAAGGAGAAAAACACTTTATGGTTGTAATGCCGTTGCTCTACACAGCCCAGCCGGAATAAAGGCAGTTCATGCAAGGGCCATATGCGGCACCCCTGTAATGGTAGTAAATTGGCGGTATTAAACTTTATCGCCATGAAATCAAAGAAAATCGTTTTGGTCACAGAGGCCACAGGCTCCGTGGGAAGGGCTGTTACCCGCGCGCTTCTCCAGGATAACCAATATTCTGTTCGGGCTTTTTGCAGGGATAGCCGGACTAATGCGGCGCTGTCACTGGCGCGTCAAGGTGCAGTATTGACGGAAGGTGATCTCAGCGAAATGGAGTCGTTGCGCGTTGCACTGGTGGATGTTGATGCGGTAGTCGGGTTTCTGCCAGACAATGACGGTGCTGCCGGCGTGGCAATGTCTGGAAAAAATCTGCTGGATGCGATCGGTCAGACCAGTGTTAATCATGTGGTGTTGTCTACCGCCAGGAATTTCTCGGCGCTGAGCAATGGGCGCCTTCCGGTGCCGGTGAGTGATGCCAGGGCTTCCCTGGAAGAGTATGCAAGGTTATTGAAATTGCCGGTGACCTTTCTGCATATCGGGCTGTTGTATGAGGAGCTGGTAGCTTACCTGCTGCCGGATGATGACAGTGAAGACAGCCTTTCATTCAGCTTCCCTATGGGAAACAGCCGGCTTGCAGCAATCGGACTGGATGATATCGGTCCATTGGTACTTGCACTGCTGAAACACAGAAATCTCTACCTTAACCGGACTGTGGGTGCTGTTGGTTTTGACGGCCGTTGCCATGAGTATGCGCGGATATTACGGGATGTTCTCAAACTGGAAGTCCGCTACCGCCATCTGCCAAAGGAAAAGTTTGCCATGATGCCGTTTGCTGAGGCCCCGCTGAAGGCTAACTGGTTTGAAGCACAGCGTTTGTATCAGACCGACAGCAGGATTGAAATGATAGAAACCTACGCGCTTCACCAGGGCACCAGGCAGTTCCGGCAATGGGTGACTATGAACAGCGTGCGCTTGCGTGACCTGCTGGGAAGTGTTTCGCAGCCCGTTTGATCAGGAAAAAATAATAGTCTTGTTTCCGCTGACAAAAACCCTGTCTTCGAGGATCATTTTCAGCGCGTCAGCCAGTACAGATTTTTCGATCTCATGACCGGCTTCCACCATATCACGGAGATCATCGTCGTGTTGCACGGGGATGATCTTTTGCGTTATGATCGGTCCCTCATCAAGGTCATTGTTCACCACATGGGCAGTGGCGCCAATTAGTTTTACACCACGCTCAAATGCCTGTTTATACGGACTTGCGCCCACAAATGCGGGAAGAAAACTGTGATGGATATTGATGATCCTTTCGGGATACCGGGAAACAAAAGAGGGGGAGAGAATGCGCATGAATTTTGCCAGTATAATAAAATCAGGAGAGTAGCTGTCCAGGATAGTGAGCATAGCGGCTTCAAACTGTCCCTGGCTTCGCCCTTCGTGACTCACATGGTGGAAAGGGATCCGGAAAGTATGGGTGAATGCTTCAAGGATTGGGTGGTTGCCGATCACCGCCAGAATTTCTGCATGCAGTTCACCGAAATAGTGCCGCACCAGCAGGTCTCCAAGACAATGGTATTCTTTGGTGACCATAATCACGATCTTTTTCTTTCTGCGCGGAATGATGTTAACAACTGCGTCTCCGGGTAAAACCGAAGCCAGGTCTTCAGTAAGCTGCTCAGGGTTCATTGTACCCGCAAATTCCAACCTGGTAAAAAAAGTTTCTGAACTTATATCAACGAATTCCTTCATCGCGACAATATTGAGGTCATGCCGGTAGAGGACGGCTGCAATAGCCGCAATCAGTCCCTTTCTGTCACTGCATTTAATCCTGGCCACATGATGTTTCTCCATGCAATAGGTTGAATACCAAAAATAAGATACATTACCTTTACCGTATGGAGCATACTGCTGAACCGGCTATCAAAGTGGGTGACTTTAACCAGTTAAAGGTTGTCCGCGAAACGGGAATAGGTTTATACCTCGATGATGGGGCAACGGGAATTTTGTTGCCAAAACGTTTTGTGCCTGACAATGTACGCGTGGGGGATGAGTTGGAGGTATTTGTCTACCATGATTCAGAAGACCGCCTGATCGCTACTACCCAACGGCCGATGGGTAAGGTCGGAGATATAGTACCGCTTAAGGCCGTATCAGTTACCCCCCAGGGAGCGTTCCTTGACTGGGGCCTGATGAAAGACATTTTTGTGCCGCGTTCAAAGCAGCTATTGCCCATGCGTGCCGGCGGCGTTTATATCGTCAAAATCTATATTGACGAACAGACAGGAAGAGTGGCGGCAACTGAAAAAATTGAATCATTTCTGCAAAATGAAACGCTGACTGTTCAGGAAAAGGACCCGGTAGATCTTATTGTTTACAGGAGAACCGATATCGGTTATGTACTGATCATCAACAGCCAGCATACCGGTGTGCTTCATTTTTCTGATATTTTCCGCAATATCCAGGTGGGCGACCGGATGCAGGGATATATCAAGACGATCCGGCCGGAAAACAAGATTGACCTGGTACTTGACCGGCAGGGATATGACCGGATAGGAGGGGAAGCCGGCAGGATACTCGAAATGCTTGATCAGCAGGGTGGTTTCCTGCCTTACCACGACAAGTCCGATCCTGAAGACATTTATAATGTTTTCGGGATGAGTAAGAAAACTTTCAAAATGGCCATCGGAAACCTGTTCAGGCAGAAGCTGATCACGATTTCTGAACAGGGAATCCGTAAAAGCTGAGGTAAACTAGTGATAGATCCGGTCAATAGCTTCCTTATATTTCTCCATGATCACTTTTCGCTTTAGACTCAGTTTCGGTGTAAGTTCACCCGTATCGATACCCCAGTCGGTTGATAATAATTCAAACCGTTTGATCTGTTCAACGTGATTAAAATACTGGTTGAAGGATTCCACCAGGTCTTTGTATAACCCGATCACTTTCGGATGATGGATCATTTCAGCATTTTCCGTATAGGAAATTCCATGCTTGCGGCACCATTCTTTAAGGTTACTGAAGGATGGAACGATGAGCGCGCCTACGAATTTTCTTTCCGCACCGATTACGATCAGCTGCTCCACAAACATGGATTCTTTCAGTTTGTTTTCAATGGGAAGCGGTGCAACATATTTTCCGCCACTGGTTTTGAACATTTCCTTTTTGCGATCCGTAATCTTCAGGAATTTGCCTTCATCCAGCATGCCGATATCACCTGTACTGAACCATCCGTCTTTAAGCACTTCAGCCGTCATTTCCGGGTGTTTGTAGTACCCCATCATTACATTATCGCCCTTGCAGAGAATCTCACCATCTTCGGCGATTCTGACGGACACCTGGCTGATGAGTGGCCCCACACTGCCAAATTTCCTGCCTGATTCCGGATACCGGTTTACCGCTATTACGGGAGAAGTTTCTGTAAGGCCATATCCCTCCAGGATAGGAATCCTGGCAGCGGTAAATATCCGGATCAGTTTCACCTGGCATGCCGCACCTCCTGTTACGATCGCCTTTACATTGCCGCCCAGGCCTTCGCGCCATTTGCTGAATATGATTTTGTTGGCGATGCTAAGCTGCAAAGCGTACCATGGGCCGTTCTTACCATGCAGCTCAAACCTGTCTGCAAGGTCATGTGCCCAATAGAATAGTTTTTTCTTGATGCCGGTGAGTTCCTGCCCCTTACTCATTATCCTCTCGTATACCTTTTCCAGCAGGCGGGGAACCGTTGTGAAAAGGGTAGGCTGAACTTCCTTCAGGTTTTCCCCGATGGTATCCAGGCTTTCAGCATAGTAGATTGATGTTCCCGAAAAAAGGTAGATGTAGGTAACCATTCTTTCGAAAATGTGGTTCAACGGCAGAAAGCTGAGTGCCCGCTGACCTTTTACACCAATATCATTAAAGGCACAATCAATGCTGTCCATCACATTGCTGAGGATATTTTTGTGTGACAGCATTACCCCTTTTGGGTTGCCTGTTGTTCCGGATGTATAAATAATGGTAGCGAGATCTTCATAAGCTATTTTGCCAGCGATAGCGGCAATTTTTGAAATAGCGGCAGTTGAACTTTTATGAAGAATTTCTTTCCAGCAAGGTATGCCGGCAACTTCGTCAAAGCTGTAGACCAGCTGAAGACTGGGAACTTCCGGCTGAACGGCCTTTACCTTTTCAAACAGGTCGGCATCATTCACAAATATGGCTTTGACCTTTGCATCGTTTAATACAAATGCCAGTTCTTTAACATTGATTGTGGGATAAACCGGGGTGAGGATGGCGCCAATCTGTTGAACGGCAAGATCGAGCATCATCCATTCAGGGCGGTTTTTACCCATCACTGCTATCTTGTCCCGGTTTTCGGGCTGCATGTCTCCTGCAGATACTCCCAGTTCCAGGAGGCCGGCGCTGAACTTGTCAACCAGGTCGGCTACCTGCCTGACAGAATATGACACCCAAACGCCATTTTCTTTAGCTGAAAACAGGGATAATTCAGGTTGTTGTTGCAGAAGCAGGGGCAGGCAATCAAAAAGTCTTCTCGGCTGGTCCATATGCAATCGATCTGTGAGCGGTTGGTTATCCGTTCAAATATAGGCATCAGGACAGATATCCAATAAAAAACCGGCAGCAAACGCCACCGGTTATCCTACTTCACATTGCACTGAAAAAAGCGCCTTACAATTTGTTGGCGGCAATGTTCAGGGTGATATCCACCTCGGGACGGATAAATTTGTCGCCAAGGCTTTTGTCATTGCCGTAGAACAGTCCCCATTGGGTACGGTCTATGCTGAATTTGGCGGTAGCTTTTACACCATTTTCTGCAACCACTACTTTGGCTGGGAATGTTACGTTCTTGGTGCTGTCTTTCAGGGTCAGATTTCCACTGATCTGGTGTGTGGCAGCAGAATCATTGGCCAGGGGTTCTACACTGGTGATCTCGAATTTTGCGGTAGGGTACTTGGTTGCGTCAAAAAAGTCGGCACTTTTCAGGTGACCTTCCAGTTTTTCTTTTCCTTCACCGGCTTTCATATCAAGGTTATTCAGGGAATTGATATCTATGGTAAAAGATCCGGCTTTGAGCTGTCCGTTTTCCACGCTGAAGTTGCCTGTGGAGAGATGGAAAGTGCCGGTATGGGTACCGATAGGTTTAGTACCAGCCCATTCCACCAGGCTGGCGGTGGTGTCAATGTTAAAGTTTTGGCCGGTTGCTTCTGCGGCAGTTTGTTTTTCGGTTGTAGCAGCCTGTTCAGAAGTAGCGCCATTGTTACAAGCCACTGCGAATACAGCGAGTGCAGCGGCGGCGATGAATGCTTTTTTCATGGTATATTTTTTCATTTGCATATACAAATATACTACAGATTTGGTTAACTAGTGTTTAAACATTGTTATTGTTTTCCACATTCGTTTGCATGCTTCCCTTTCCGGAATAGCACATATTAATAATCAATTACTTACATTAAAACCTGTATTGCTGGCCAGGAGGTACTTTAAATATCCTGCCTTTCTGAAAGGCAAGAAAGGAGTCATAGGCGGCCTGGTTGGCCTGTGTCCATCGCTGAAATGCCGGGAGATCCTGCGCCGCGCCGAAGATCCATTGATTATAAGCATCAAATAACCCGTCTTTCAGGAGCTGTCGCTGATAGTCGAAAAGGCGGAAAGGATATTTCACCGGTTCCTTTTCGAACCAGTCAAGCAGGATCTTCGTACGCAGCATGGTAAGGGAGGATGCCGTAACACCGGTACCCACCACCGCCGCATGCTTGTTCAGAAGTCCGGCGAAGGATTGCTCAAAGGCATTGTTGGGATTTGGCGCTTTCAGTTCTCCCTCATGAACATAGTATTTCTTGTAGGCATCCAGGAGGACATCCTTGATCTCAGGGGTTCTCCGGCTATAACTTTCGATGTTTACAAAGATCTCCCCATAGATCAGTGCCCATATCTTATCCGCACTGGCATTGTAGAATTTAGTGGCATTGTAATAGTTCCCTGAATAATTCGGGTCGACCTGTATTCCTTTTTCCCATTGCTGTATGGCATCCCTGGGCTTTTTCTGATTGAGGAGCAGTTCTCCATATTCATTATACAACACACCACTATTGGGAAAGGACTTGATCCCGTTCCTGTACAGCCGTTCACATTCCTTCAATTCTTCAATGGCACGGTATGTCATGCCCAGCAACTGGAAACTTCTGATATCGGCACCCTGTTTATCTGTCAGCTCTTTTCCATATTCAACTGCATGGCTATAGTCAGCAGCCAGGTAATAATTGAAAAGCAGGTCATTTTGAAGATCTGCATCTCCTGGTGACTGCGTCAGCGCTTTTTTAAGCACCAGCGTAGCATTGGGATAATCACCTTGCTGCATATAGTTCTTTGCCTGTGCGCGAAGGGAGGTCGAGTCAGTCTGTCCGATCACGCTCTGGCTGAACATCAGCAGAAAGGCAAACATATAACCGCGGTTCATGCGATATGCTTTCATGAATAAATGAGATGGGTCAGCAAACCATCCCTTAGCTTTGGTTCAAACCAGGTGCTTTTGGGTGGCATTATGTTCCCACTGTCGGCAATATCGAACAATTGTTCGATTGTTACCGGATGAAGACTGAAAGCAACAGCCATTTCTCCGTTATCCACCCTTCTTTCCAGTTCCTTCAATCCCCTGATACCACCAACGAAATCAATTCTTTTGTCTGTCCGCTGGTCCGAAATGCCAAGGATCTTATCCAGCACGAGCTCAGAAAGGATGGTCACATCCAGTATGCCGATGGGGTCACTATTATGGCGGCCTTCCTTGGTAGTCAGTTTGTACCATTGCCCGCCCAGGTACAACCCGAATTCGTGTAGGCGGGTGGGTGAAAATGCTGATGGCATTTTTTCCACGTCAAAGTCATCATAAAGGGAGCGCAGGAAATCTTCCGCCGACAGGCCATTCAGGTCCTTTACAACGCGGTTATAGTCCATTATATAAAGCTGACCGGCCGGAAACAGGGTGGTCAGAAAATAATCAGCATGCTGGTGGTAACCCTTATCCAGGCCCCGGCGCACTTTCGCGGCGGATGCTGCCCGGTGGTGACCATCAGCTATATAGGTATGTGGCACCTTTGTGTCAAAAAGCGTTGTGATCTGTGTGACCTTGGCAGGGTCATTTACTACCCAAACCCGGTGACTGATACCGTCTGGGGCCACAAAGTCATACAACGGGGTCTGTTGTTTGGCGGCATCGATCAGCGTATCGATTTCGGGAACATCGCGGTAGGCGAGGAAAACATTCCCGGTCTGTGCACCGGAAATGCGGATATGGTTGATCCGGTCATTCTCCTTTTCAGGCCTGGTAAATTCGTGTTTCTTGATAATACCGTTTTCATAATCTTCAACACTGCTCACCGCTACAAGGCCCGTTTGTGATCTCCCGTTCATGGTTAGTTCATACACATAATAACATGGCTTGTCCTCGCGGAACAGTACCCCTTTCCGGATAAATGCCTCAAGGTTCTCCTTCGCTTTTTCATATACCGGCGTACTATGGATATCAGCAATTCCGGGGAGGTCGATTTCTGATTTGGTCACGTGCAGAAAACTATCCGGATTACCCTGCACTGCTACAGCAGCTTCGGCAGAGTTCAATACATCGTAAGGAGGTGCTGCAACTGCCTCGGCTTTTCCCGGCGCAGGCCTTAATGCTGCAAATGGTAAAATGTTTGCCATAGTGAGTTATCCTTTCTTTTGAGCAAAATCTTTTATCAGATCAGTAATAGCTTCTACGCTGGAAAGCGGAAGCGCGTTGTAGAGACTTATTCTGAATCCTCCGACAGAACGGTGTCCTTTCACACCATACATGCCATTGGATTTGCAAACAGACAAAAATTCCTTTTCCGTTTCCACATCGGGCATCGTGAACACAACGTTCATTTTGCTCCTGTCTTCTATAGGCACGGGCAGGCGAAACATTGGCAGGCTTTCCAGGGTGCTGTATAACAACCCGGCTTTCTGATCATTAATTTTCTGAATGCCGGCTACACCACCCTGCTTTTTCAGCCAACGAAGCGTGAGCATGCACACGTATACCGCAAAGACGGGTGGGGTATTCAGCATGGAACCATTTTTGATGTGTTCCCGGTAATCCATCATCGTGGGCAGTTTGCGGTTTACCTTGCCGAGTATTGCTTCGTCAACCACTACAATGTTCACCCCGGCCGCACCGATATTCTTTTGTGCGCCGGCATATATCAGGCTGAAGCGGTTGAAGTCCATTTCTTCACTCAGTATATCGCTGCTCATATCTGCAACAAGGGGAACATGCGTATCCGGAATGCCGGCAACCTGCGTGCCTTCAATGGTATTATTGGTAGTATAGTGAAAATAGGCGGCATCATCCGGTATTGTATACTGCCTGGGGATATACGAATAGTTCCGGTCTTTTGAACTGGCCACAACATTTACGTTTCCAAAAAGCTTTGCTTCTTTGATCGCCTTGATGCCCCATGTACCACAGTCCAGGTAGGCGCCGGTAGCATTGTCATCCAGGAGATTCATAGGCACCTGGAAGAACTGTGTAGACGCTCCCCCGTGAAGAAACAATACTTTCTTGCTGTCGTTCAGCTGCATCAGTTCTTTCAGCAACGACTGTGCTTCATCCATTACAGACTGAAAGGCATCCGTACGGTGCCCGATTTCAAGAATGGATAATCCCATATTGTTGAAATCAAGAATGGCTTCACTGGCCTGCTGAAATACTTCCCGGGGCAGGATGGATGGTCCTGCATTAAAATTGTGTATCACTGAGTTAAACTTTAGTGAGGCTGCAATTTCCTTAAAATTTGTCAAATGCCCCGGCCGTTAATTGCAGCTTTTTCCAAAAGCAGGCCGGTTTCTCCAGAAAATGGCTAATGAATCCAGTCTGCTGTCCGGTTGCGATGGAAGCATTTTCGCAAGGGGCCTCAGATCCGGCTGTCCGGCATTTACCCAGGCCGTATACCAGCAATCCGCTACCGCTTGTATGGCCTGCCTCATCCTTCGTTCTATCATTCCCCTGAGCACTTTGTTATAAGTCCGGGAATAACCGGCAGCATATTGCTTCACTACCTGTCCGGAACGCCATTCATAGGCATACCTGGAATCGGGCGGTAAAGCGGCCGATAAAGCCTTTTCCATATCCAGCACCGAATCAACTGCTGCAGCACTTTCGAGGAGGATGCGCCACGTCAAATCTGAAATATTCTCTACATAATGTGCTTTGCCGATAAAAAAGTCCCACTCCTGGTCTGCCAGCAGTTCTGGTACCCTGCTTTCCCAGAAACCATGTATTCCATGCTGCCCGGTTTTCTGGCCGTTGTGATTGGAGCTGGTATGCAATGGCACATGCGCATCACCGATATAATGCCCCAGATCACTGGACAACCTGAGGATTCCCGGCAGGTTCTTCTCCCGGAATGCCTTTATCAGGCCGGAATATACCTGTTGAATACGCCACGGTAAAATGCCATGAACCTGCAGACTGTCAGCTCCAAAGACCATGGCGGCACTGTCCCAGCTTCTCGGCAAACTGTCAAAAGGATATTTTCCGTAATGATCCAGGTCGATATAATGTCTTGGCGCTTCGGCCTTGAGAATGTACCGTCGCTTGTCAGCATCCGTCGCATGCTCCCTGATATAGGACATTGACGGTTTGTACAGGATCAATAGTTCCGGCGGAAGGAGGTACACAGCGTATTCATTGATCTTTCTGTGCGCAAAGAACCCCCAGGAAAATACAGGTAAGCTTCCGCCAAGGCAAATCACCATCATCAGCACATATCGCATACTAACGTCCTTTAGACGGACTTTCCACTCTTGTGATGTTCGTGTTCCGGTTCTGCAACACCGCCGGAAACGACATACTTCATGGCATCGGCGGCTTTCACATGATCGATCGGACGGACCCTGTGCCGCGGCACCAGGTAGGTTTGTCCTGCAAAGGAATAGGAGAGGGGCACGTAAACAGTGATATATCCCTGGAGTCCGAATTCACTGGCATCTTCATCAGTAATGAATCCGATCTGATAAACATCTTCCAGGTGCAGGGATACTGCAACAGGTTTATTGAATTTCCGTTTGTTGCCGGCAAAGGCTTCAAAGAAATCCTTAATAGAAGTATAGATGAATTTCACCCCCGGGGCTCTTTCCAGCCAGTGATCAAAAAGGCTGAAGATGCGGCTGGTGATAAAATTGGAACTGAGGTATCCGATAACAATCAGGGCTGCAATAATTACAACAAAGCCCAATCCATAATTCCGGGTCATGAAACGACCACTGTCATCTTTGACCTGAAACAACGGAATAAGGTTATCGATGGAACTGACAAACCAGAAGATCAGGTAGCCGGTTATGGCTACAGGTGCAACAACCAGCACGCCCTGCAAAAAATATTGAAAGACTTTTTTCCAGCGCCAGCCATCTTTTTTCAGCGGTTCCATTTCCATAAACCAAAACTACAAAAAAGGAAACCGCTGCCCGTTTTCTGATGGATTTAGGGGGTATTCACCGGGCACCGGTATTTTGCCAGCTTTCCCATGCGGTCCCGTGGTTCAATGGTGAAACGCTTACCAGGTGCGGGTTACAGATCACTGAGCCAGGGAGCCACTTATGGAAAAAAACAGCCGTTTGTACAAAAAAACGCACAGGAAACTTTGGTTACGAAAAAAGTTTCCATAGTTTTGTCCTCCGAAATGATTGAGTTAGACCAGAGAGATCGTATTCTCTACAAGACGAAGGAACTGTTCATGCAGTTCGGCATCCGGAGTGTCAGTATGGACGACATCGCCAGTGCCATGGGTATCAGTAAAAAGACCATTTACCAGTACTTTTCTGATAAGGATGAACTCGTTACTGCCATTATACTATTCAAGCTGCAGGAATCCGAATCTACCTGTCTGCATGACCAGCATGAAGCTGAAAATGCTATAGATGAAATGTTCAGGGCAATGGATATGGTTGAAATCCAGTTGAGTACCATGAACCCCGTCGTTCTGTTTGACCTTAAAAAATACCATCCGCACGCGTTCGCACTGCTGGAGAAACACAAAAACGATTTTCTCTTCAATGTCATCAGGAAGAACCTGTTATGGGGAATTGAAGACGGGCTGTACCGTCCGGAAATTAATGTGGATGTGCTTTCGCGATTCCGCATCGAAAGCATGCTGATCTCCTATGATCCTGCCTTTTACAGCAAACATAAACTCACTATTGCCGAGCTCGAAAGAATAGTACTGGAACATTATCTCTTCGGCATCGTGACCCAGTCTGGTTATAAAATGGTTCTGAAGTACCAACAAAAAAGACAAAAGACCTAAATGAGATCGTTATGAAAATGAAAGGAAAATGGCCCGGGTTATTTGATAAGAGTGTACTCTTTTTGATCCTGTGCTTATGGACCATCACCTCCAGCGCACAAACGGCACAGCAGCCCGATGGTAAAGCCATACATCAGCTCTCCGCAAAAGAAGCTGTAGAATACGCAAGGAAAAACAACTACCAGGTAAGAAAGGCGCTCGAAGATATCCAGATTCAACACCAGGTAAACCGTGAAGTGACTTCCAACGCTTTGCCGCAGGTAAATGGTTCCGCAGGGATCAACCATTTTCCGCAGGTTGCCGTTCAGAGCTTTCCCAACTTTATTGCAATGGGTACCTACGGTGTGCTGGTTGACCAGGGCGTAAAAGATGGCAGCGGAAATACGATCGTTGCCCCCTCTGACTATGGGTTGATCAACGCACAGTTCGGCACGAAATGGACATCAACCATTGGGGTTTCCCTCAATCAGCTGCTTTTTGACGGGCAGGTTTTTGTCGGATTACAGGCACGTGATGCTGCCATGTCTTTTGCCAGGAAAAGTGCCGAAGTAACGGAGCAGGATGTAATCGTGAATGTTTACAAAGTGTATTTCCAGCTGCTCATTGCAAAATACCAGCTGGAACTTTCGCATGAAAATATTGCACGTTTTGAGAAATTATTTCACGATACCCGGGAGATCTATAAAAACGGGTTCGCTGAAAAACTTGATGTCGACAAGGTCAGTGTTACCCTCACCAACCTGCGTACCGACAGTCTCCGGTTAAAAACACAGATGGACAATGGCTACTACGGTCTAAAGCTCCTTATGGGAATGCCAATCCGGGACAGCATCGTGCTGACGGAAGACCTTACTGAAGAACGCATCAAGTCTGAGATCCTTGACACCGCGTACAATTACCAGGACCGCCGTGAATACCAGTTGCTTGAAATTGGAAAAAGCCTGAACGAATACAACGTAAAGCGTTACAAAATGAGCTACCTGCCTACCTTATCGGCCGTTGGTCAGCTCAATACTGCAGCGCAGCGGAATCAATTCGATTTTTTCAGTGCAGGTGGGCAATGGTTTGCCAATAGCCTGATCGGCGTGTCTATCAATGTGCCCATATTCGATGGATTCAGAAAAGATGCCCTTATCCGGCAGGCTAAGTCGGCAGTGAAGAAAACTGAGTTTGACATGGAAATGATGAAGCTGAATATCGACAATGAAGTCGCCAGTTCCCTGAACACCTTTAAAGCAGCAGTATATGCTGTTGACGCGCAGCGTTCCAATATGAAAGTGGCAGAAGCCGTGTTTGATCAGACGAAGCTGAAATATGACCAGGGGCTTGGTTCCAATACGGAAATTACACAGACGCAGGCGGAACTGAGGCTGGCGCAAACCAACTATTTTGCTGCCCTTTATGATGCTACAGTCGCCAAGATCGATTACCTCAAAGCAATCGGAAAAGTACAGTAACCGCATTCTGAAAATGACAAAAAAGCACTATATGCAAACGACTATAAAACTCCTTTCTGTTCTTACCATTGCGGCCCTGATGACCGCATGTAATGCAACGAATAAGGAACCTATCGACAAAAAGAAAGCTGACCTTGAGAAGCTGAAATCCCAACAGGCCGGCCTCACAGAAAAGATCCAGCAACTGGAAAAAGAGATCAGGGATGAAGATCCCAATGCTATCCCGGCAAAACCCAAACTGGTTGCACTGACCAATATTGAAAAGGGAATTTTCAGCCACTCCATCGATCTGCAGGGAAAGATCGACGCGATGAATGTCGTTTATGTTTCTCCCCGTGGGCAGGGTGGTGTGGTAAAAGCTGTTCTTGTGAAAAATGGTGACCGGGTGCACAAAGGACAGTTGCTGCTTCGCCTCGATGATGCTATTGCACGCCAGAACCTGGCTGCAGCACAACAACAGATTAGTGGTATCCAGGCACAACTGGACCAGGCAAAAAGCATCTACGAAAGACAACAGAATCTCTGGAAACAGAATATTGGTACTGAAGTACAGGTGCTGAATGCAAAGACGAACGCAGAGGCTTTACAAAGTCAGCTTTCTGCAGCAAGAGCCAATGTTCAGCTCGCCCAGGAACAGGTGAATATGGCGAATGTATACGCAGAAATGACAGGTATTGCAGACCAGGTGAACATCAAGGTAGGAGAGTTCTTCTCCCCTCAAAGCGCAGCGATGACTGCGACTGGTATTCGCATCATCAACAATACCGACCTCAAGGTCAGCGTACTGGTGCCGGAGAACTATCTCGGTAAAGTCGGCGTGGGAACCAAAATGAAAGTGGTTCTTCCCGAATCCAATAACCGGGAGATCACCACGACTATCAATGTCGCCAGCAAGTTCATCGAGAATACCAGCCGTTCCTTTACCGTTGAAGGCAAACTGCCCAATGATAAAGACCTGCGTCCCAACCAGATCGCCATCGTCAGGATCCAGGATTATTCTGTTCCTGATGTGATCAGCATTCCGCTGAACACACTGCAGAGTGATGACAAAGGAAAATTTGTGATGGTAGCAGCAAAAGAAGGAAACAAACTTGTTGCCCGCAAAAGACAGGTAGCCGTAGGTCAGTTGTACGGAGAGATTGTTGAAGTGAAGGATGGACTGCAATCAGGAGACCAGCTCATTACAGATGGCTTTCAGAGTCTTTACGAAGGACAGGCTGTAACCACCAGTGCCAATTAACAATAGCCAGGCTTTCCCATAACGGATAAAAAAATGCTATGAGCGCTTTAGAAAAACTAACGGGAAAATTTAAAGAGTTTAAACCAACTTCATGGGCGATCAACAACAAGGTGGCCATCTACCTGATCATGTTGTTCTTTACCCTCGCGGGAATATTCCAGTTCACAACCTTGCCGAAGGAACAATTCCCGGATATCGTGATCCCCACGATCTATGTACAGACAATTTACGTGGGAAACTCACCCAAAGACATCGAGAACCTCGTCACCCGGCCGATCGAAAAGCAGATCAAGGGTATTACAGGGGCCAAGATCAAAAAATTTACCAGTACATCACAACAGGATTATTCAGCCATTGTGGTGGAGTTTGACACTGAAGTAAAAACAGATATCGCCCTCCAGAAAGTAAAGGACGCGATTGACAAGGCAAAACAGGATCTTCCCACAGACCTTACGGAAGAGCCTACGGCCCTGGAAGTGAACCTCAGTGACATGCCCATCATGTATGTGAACCTAAGCGGCAACTATGACATGTTGCGCCTGAAGAAGTTCGCTGATGACGTGAAAGACAAGCTGGAAGAGATCCCGCAGATCAACCGGATCGACATTGTCGGTGCCCCGGAGCGGGAGTTTCAGATCAATGTTGATAACTATCGCATGCAAAGTGCCGGTATCACTTTTGATGATATCGCCAATGCTGTTGCGCGTGAGAATATGGATATCTCCGGCGGCCTTCTCGATGTGGGTACAATGAAGCGGAACCTGCAGCTGAAAGGACAGTTCAAAACTTCCTATGATATCGAAAAGGTTATCGTGCGGAACACTGGCGGTTACCCGATCTACCTGAAAGACATTGCTGTAATCAAGGATACCACCAAGGATGTGGAAAGTTTCGCCCGCCTGGATGGAAAGAATGTGGTGACGCTTAACGTCATCAAAAGAAGTGGGGAGAACCTGATCGAGACCAGCGAAGCTGTTCAGAAAATGGTTAAAGAAGCCAGGGGTGTGTTATATCCCGAGGACCTTAAAGCTGTCGTGACCGGTGACCAGAGTATCAAAACAAAAGCATCCTTTAATGAACTGGTAAACAGTATTGTTATCGGTTTTATCCTGGTACTCATTGTACTGATGTTTTTTATGGGCGTCACCAATGCCTTCTTTGTGGCACTCAGTGTACCGCTGAGTATGTTCGTGGCCTTTGTGTTCCTGCCGGTAGCAGACCTGATTATCGGCACGCACGTGACGCTCAACTTCATGGTTTTGTTCGCACTTCTATTCGGTCTTGGGATTATTGTGGATGACGCCATCGTGGTGATTGAGAATACCCACCGGATCTTTACGGAAGGACATGGACGGCTGCGCGTGGAAAGAGCCACAAAAATGGCGGCGGGTGAAGTGTTCATCCCGGTACTTGCCGGTACGCTGACTACCCTGGCACCTTTCTTTCCCCTGCTGTTCTGGCCGGGTATTATCGGCCGCTTCATGGTATACCTTCCAGCGATGCTCATCTTCACACTGGCAGCATCGCTGGTGGTGGCCTTTATTATGAACCCGGTATTTGCGGTAGATTTCATGAACCATCCGGAGGGTGCCAAAGAACCAAAGAGTGCGATCTTCAGGAAGCCATCCTTCTGGATTCCGATCGGCGCAGGCATTTTGCTTGACCTGATGGGTGCCACGTTCTTCGGGAACTTCCTCATCTTTATTATGCTCCTGATCCTGCTGAACCGCTTTGTGCTGGAAGATGCCATTCACGCCTTCCAGAACCGCGTGCTGCCCTGGATCATGAGTCATTATGAAAACCTGTTGCGCTGGGCATTGAAAGGATGGCGTCCTGTTCACCTGTTGCTCGGTACTGTAGCATTACTCCTGTTATCCATTTTCATATTTGGCGCTTCCATTGCAACCGGATGGGTTGGCATAGAATTCTTTCCCAAAGCAGATCCCAACCAGATCTATGTATACCTGAAGCTGCCGGTGGGAACCAGGGTTGAGTATACAGACAGTGTTACGCGGGTACTCGAGAACCGCGTATACAAGATCCTTGATGTTGATAACCAGAAAGGCAAAACCAATCCGTTGGTGGAAAGTGTTATTTCCAACGTTGCCATTGGAGCAAGCGATCCTGCTTCCGGTGACAGAAGTACCCGCAGTGAACTGGGGCGGATCCAGGTGTCTTTCGTTGAATATGAAAAACGTCACGGAAAGAGTACAAGGCCGTACCTCGACAAGATCCGTGGTGCGATGACGGGTATTCCCGGAGCAGAGATCAGCGTTGACCAGGAAAGCGGCGGTCCTCCCACTGATCCGCCGGTGAATATCGAAGTGGCCAGTGAAAACTTTGATAACCTCGTACATACTGCGGTAAATCTCAAGAACTATCTCGACTCCATTCATGTGCCCGGTGTGGAAGAACTTAAAATGGATGTGGATCTCAATAACCCCGAGATCACGCTCACGGTTGATCGGGAAAGGGCATTGATACAGGGTGTTTCAAGTGCACAGGTTGGACAAGCCATCCGTACTGCCCTTTTTGGCCGGGAGGTTTCGAAGATCAAGGAAGGCAAGGAAGAATATAAGATTCAGTTGCGCAATAATGAACTGCAGCGAAAAGATCTCTCCAGCCTCCTGAACATGCGGATCTCCTTCCGGGATATGGCGAGTGGGGGAGCGGTAAAAGACATTCCCATCGGTGCGCTGGTGAAGGTTGAGCCCAGCAGCACGTTCGGCAGCGTAAAGCGGAAGAACCAGAAAAGGATGATCACGATCCGGTCAAACGTATTGACTACGCAGGGGTATAACGCCACTGCAGTGAACCAGGTGATCGCGCAGCATATAGAGAATTTCCACGGCAAATCAGATGGTGTTACCATCAAACAGACCGGTGAAGGGGAGCAGCAGGCAGAAACTGGTGCATTCCTTATGAAAGCGCTCTTTATTGCACTCGGACTCATCCTGCTGACACTCGTATTGCAGTTCAACTCGGTGAGCAAGTCGATCATTATCCTGACAGAGATCATCTTTAGTGTGATCGGTGTTCTCCTGGGTTTTGCAGCCTTCGGCATGACCGCTTCGGTTCTCATGACAGGTCTTGGTATTGTGGGACTCGCCGGTATCGTGGTAAAGAACGGGATCCTTGTGATAGAGTTTGCAGAAGAACTTCGTAGCCGCGGGTTAAAGACGCGGGAAGCTGTAATTCAGGCTGGTAAAACCAGGATCATCCCGGTATTGCTGACTGCATTGGCCGCGATCCTCGGATTCATTCCTATTGCGGTGGGTTTCAATATCAACTTCATCAAACTGTTCTCTGAACTCAATCCGAATATTTTCTTCGGTGGCGACAACGTTGCGTTCTGGAAGCCACTGAGCTGGACGATCATATTTGGCCTCGCTTTCGCATTCTTCATGACGCTGGTGATCGTGCCGTCGATGTACCTGATTGCCGAAAGGCTGCGGCGGCCGATGCGGCGGATGTTTGGTGGCAAATGGATCAGCTTTATGGGAATTCCTCCTGCAACCCTGCTCTTTGGATTGCTGATGATCCTGACGGCATTCGTACAGCGGGTGAAGGTTAACCGCAGAAGAAGAAGACTGGAAAGAAATTCCGATGCAAAAGTAAACGACGCTTTTGTAGGAAGCTGGTTCTGATTACCAATTAATAGTGACGATCCTTATTTTTGACCTTCCATCCATTGGCGGCGTTGTTCACGCAACCAATGGATGGTTGTTTACATCTAGCAACTAAATGAAAATTCATGCGCACCAACCACGAAATTGATTACAGGATATTTGGCGAAGAAATGCAATATGTAGAAGTGGAGCTTGATCCACAGGAAACCGCAGTAGCTGAAAGCGGCAGTTTCATGATGATGGATGATGGCATCCAGATGGCTACAATTTTTGGTGACGGTTCCAAACAAACCTCTGGTGGTGGTCTGCTCGGAAAGCTTGTCAGCGCCGGAAAGAGGGTGCTTACAGGGGAGAGCCTTTTTATGACCACTTTCACGAACCAAAGCCATGGCAAGAAGCGGGTTAGTTTTGCTTCTCCCTACCCCGGCAAGATCATCCCCCTCGATCTGTTGCAGCTGGGTGGACGGGTGATCTGTCAGAAGGATGCCTTTCTTTGTGCAGCAAAAGGCGTAAGCGTCGGCATCGCATTGCAACGGAAACTCGGCACCGGAATCTTCGGTGGTGAAGGTTTTATTATGCAGAAACTTGAAGGTGATGGAATGGCTTTCGTACATGCCGGAGGGCATGTTTTCGCCAGGGAATTACAACCCGGCGAAACGCTGAAGCTTGATACTGGTTGCGTAGTAGCCTATACCCAGACAGTCGATTTTGATATCCAGTATGTGGGCGGTGTCCGCAATACCATTTTTGGTGGGGAAGGACTTTTCTTTGCAACCCTTCGCGGGCCAGGTACGGTTTGGGTCCAGACACTACCGATCAGCAGGCTGGCCAGCCGCGTGCTGCAATACGGTACAACAACCCGCAAGGAAGAAGGCGGAATTCTTGGCGGACTCGGCAATATGCTCGACGGTGATGGCTGGTAAGAGAAGCTGAAGTTTTTTTACAGGGGTTGCCAGGGCAACCCCTTTTTTATTTCAGTAAAGGTGATATAATACATCCCTGATCTGGCTGAATCTCGTCCATGGAATAAAGTGATTCCCTTCCAGCCAGATCGTGTCGATGCGGGAACTCCCGGTCATCATTTTCAGTCCATAGTCCACATTTATTGGCGGAACCCATGTATCCTGTTTCCCATGAATAAAAACTACGGGACATTGCAGCCGGCCCAGCCTTTCTTTTAATTCCACCAGGTCAGATTTGAGGTACCACAATTCTTCGTTGGAGGGCCGCATGGCGCCGGGAACAAACAGGTTCAAGGGTGTTTTGAACAAAACAGGACGCCATTTTTCAGGCTTCTCGGCCGCAGGATCAATGCTGCCGGAAATAATCACCAGGCCGTCTGCAAGTGTTGGAAAATCAAGCTCCAGCTGAATAATCATCGGACCACCAAGCGAATGACCCACCAGCCAGAATGGCTTGCTGTTTTTTAATGACAATATTACCGGTCCCATTAAAAGCGATTGCGATGGCAAATCCATAGGGGCACCATAATCGCTATATCCAAAGCCAGGCCTGTCGATGCTGATCAGACGATATTTTGTTCGTAACAAAGAGTCGCGGAGGTATGGTTCAAAGGCCGTCCAGCTACCGGGAGTTCCATGCACAAAGAATAACGTCGGGAGGGTGTCGCTACCCGTTTGAACATAGTGGATATGATGACCCTCCTGTTTTCGCGTGAACGTTTTCAAGTAAATCCCATCTTCACGGAACGCGGCCACCGACTTTTTATCCGGTGTGCGGAAGGTCATACAGCTTTGTGCAAATACAAGCCAGCTGATCATCACAACCAGCAATACAGCCAGTGATCTTTTCATAAATGATTTATATTGTACACTAAACCGGCGCATATGACGAAAGCCAGCCTGATCGCTGCTCTTTTCACAGTTTCTGTTTTTTCCTTTCCGTTGTTCGCGCAGAAAACGTCACGGCAGTTGACTGCATTGAAGCAATCTGCGGTGCTGGACCTCGGAAAGGACTATGAACAATATAAAGAGATATCCTTTAAAATCTGGGACTATTCAGAATTGGGCTATAAGGAGGTGAAAAGTTCAACACTGTTGCAGCAGACGCTGAGTCAGCATGGATTTTCTGTGGAAGCCGGCGTAGCCGGAATACCAACTGCTTTCGTTGCGACATATGGTTCCGGCAGTCCGGTGATCGGTATCCTCGCAGAGTTTGATGCACTGCCCGGGCTTTCACAACAAGCCCTACCCGAAAAACTTCCGGCTGAAGGCCGTACAGCGGGTCATGGATGCGGGCATCACCTTTTTGGAACTGCTTCTGTTGCTGCCGGTATTGAGATCAGCAGGCTGATGGCTGCAGGAAAAATCAAGGGAACGGTAAAGGTGTTTGGTACACCGGCAGAAGAGGGTGGCTCGGGCAAAGTATATATGGTAAGGGAGGGCTTGTTTAAAGACGTTGATGTTGTGATCCATTGGCACCCCGGCAGTGAAAACATGATTAACCTGCAGGGAGCACTGGCCAACAAGAGCGCAAAATTCCGGTTTTACGGACAGTCGGCACACGCAGCGGCTTCACCTGAAAAAGGTCGTTCTGCATTGGATGGTGTTGAAGCCATGGATAATATGGTCAACATGATGCGGGAGCATGTTCCGGCTGAGTCGCGTATCCATTATGTGATTACCAATGGGGGAAAAGCACCTAATGTAGTTCCTGATTTCGCGGAGGTCTACTATTATGCCCGTCATCCAAGCCGCGAAGTGGTGAAAGGCATTTTTGACAGGATAGTAAAAGCTGCTGAAGGCGCTGCGATAGGTACGGAGACCCGGGTAGAGTATGAAATTATTGGCGGTACTTATGATATGCTGTTGAATAAGACACTTGCGGCTGTAATGCAGCAGAATTTTGAAACAATAGGCGGCGTGGACTATTCACCTGAAGAAATGGCCTTCGCACAAAAAATCCAGTCAACCCTTGGTTTCGCCGCGCCCGCGCTTACTACAGCCCGTTCAATCAAACCACTGCAAAAGCCTGATAACCCTTCTCCCGGCTCTACAGATGTTGGAGACGTCAGCTGGAATGTTCCGACAGTAGGTTTGTATGCCGCTACATGGGTGCCGGGAACACCGGCTCACAGCTGGCAGGCAGTTGCCTGCGGCGGCACGGAAATTGGCACGAAGGGCATGATGGTAGCTGCGAAAACAATGACGTTGACCGCCATCGACCTTTTTCAGCAGCCGGAGTTGATCCGTCAGGCTACGTCGGAATTTTCCACCAGCAGGGGATCAGACTTCCGCTATATGCCACTGTTAGGTGACCGGAAGCCGGCATTGAATTACCGTGACTGATCTAATTCGCTGGTTCACCAGGAGGCTTGCCCTGGCCGCCTCCCTGCCTTGGTCCGGATTGGCCTGCCTGTCCTGGCTGACCCGGTTGCCCTGGTTGCCCTGGCTGCTTCGGTGGCCTGTTGCGGGACTGATCGCCTTTTCCTCCCTGCTGCCTTCTATTGTTATTATCGCGGTTGCTTTCACCACGGTTGCCTTCAGGCCGTCCGCCTTCTGGTCGTCCGCCTTCGGGTCTGCCCTGTGGTCTTTGTTGTTGCGGACGGTTGCCCTTAGGCGCTGGTGCATTTCCCTGTGGACGTTGCTGCCTGGCTTCGCGTTGGGGGTTATTTTCGGATCGTTGTTGCCCGCCTTCCTGTCTTGGCTGTCCGCCTTCCCGTTGTGGTGGTGTATTCTTCTGTTTTTGTTGCTGTTTCCGCTTGCGGTCATTCTTTTCGAGCGAACGCAAACTGATCTGACCAACCACATCAACAAATTCCGGTTCAACTTCTTTTTGTTTCGAGCTGGTCACGTCTACGGCTTCCAGTTCTTCCGGGATAACACCCTGGGCATTCAGGGATAATATTTTTCTGACACGGTCGATGGTCAGCGGATATTGCTTATTGCTATCCGGCAACACATACCACATCAGGTTCTTGAAAATGTCTTTTTTGATAAGTGTCGCCTGACCGCGGACTACTTTGATCGATTCTGCCCGGTCGGGAAATGCCTGCAATGCATCAAGATAGGTGTCAAGTTCGTAATTCAGGCAGCATTTCAACCTTCCGCACTGACCACTCAGCTTTGTTTGATTGATACTCAGGTTCTGGTACCTGGCAGCGGTAGTATTAACGCTTTTGAAATCTGTTAGCCAGGTGCTGCAACAAAGTTCACGGCCACAACTGCCGATCCCACCGACTTTTGCAGCCTCCTGCCGTGCACCGATCTGCCGCATTTCCACCTTGACCTTGAATTCCGAAGCATATACCTTGATCAGTTCACGGAAATCCACGCGGTCATCAGCGATATAAAAGAAAGTAGCCTTGCGGCCATCTGCCTGAATCTCAACTTCACTGATCTTCATGTCGAGTTTCAGTTGTCGCGCTATAGCGCGGGAGCGGATGACCGCTTCCGGTTCTCGTGCTTTGTTGATCTTCAGAAGATCGATGTCCCGGTCATTTGACCGGCGCAGGATCTTTTTCATCTCCGGATCAAATTCATTAATGCCCCGCTTCTTCAATTGAAGCCGCACAATTTCCCCTGTCAGGCTTACCTCTCCAACATCTACCCCGCTTACACCCTCAACGGTCACCTGATCTCCTTTATCAAACTGCTGCAGCGCATTGTTCCTGAAAAAGTCTTTCCTGCTGCCATTGTTAAAAGAGATTTCTACCACTTTGCAGGCGGACTCTGTATCGGCAAAGGGAAGGTTCTGCAACCAGTCATAGGCGTTCATCCGGTTACAGCCACCCGACGAACAACCGCCGTTGCTTTTGCAACCTTTTGGTGAACCACCTGTACCACAGCTACTGCATCCCATATATCGTTAATAATGTGAATGTGAATTAATTAGATTTTACAAATATAGGCAAAACTACCAGGTCGATACCTTCGCTTTGTCCTTCAGGATATGGAACAGCTTTATGCTTATTGCGTGAAACAACATTTTCGCATTAGCATTCCTTTCTATATAATAGGAATATTGGTCCAGCAATTCTGTTATCGCAGCCTGCTGTTCGAGTGAGGCCATTTTGTTGATCCGGAGGATAAAGTCTTTTTCACCGGCAGGAAGATGCCTGGCCCATTCGCTGTTTTCTCCCAGCACCCTTATCCTGAGGCTTTGTTCCAGCAAATGCCCGAAATAGCGCAGAAACTGCTTTTGTTTTTCTCTGCCCATTTTGCTGATTTCGTCGATCCACCTGACCAGTGCAATGGGTCCATTCTTCAGAAGGGCATTCAGCCAGTCCCGCAACAGCGATTGCCAGTCTTCACCCGAATGATTCAGGTGATTGATCGCTTCACGGTAATTGCCGTCACTGATCGCTGCGATCTGACTGGCCTGCGCTGCCGGTATCCCGGAAGTCGTTTCCAGCCTTGCGGCAATAGCCCTGTCACTCAGGGCAGGGATCTTTACAAGCTGGCAACGGGAAAGGATAGTAGGCAATATCAGGGAGTCATTTTCCGCCACCAGCAGGAAAAGTGTATTGGCTGGAGGTTCCTCGATCAGTTTCAGCAGCTTGTTGCCTTCTTTTCCCAGCAGCTCGGGCATCCACATCAGCAGTACCTTATACCGGCTTTCGAAGGTTTTAAGGTTCAGCTTCCGCATGATGTCGTTGCACTCCTCAGCAGTAATGTTACCCTGTTTGTTTTCAGCATTGATTGACTGCAGCCAGTCGAACAGGTTGCCATAAGGCAGCGTACCGATAAAGTCCCGCCATTCCGAAATATAGTCTGTGCTTACCGGTTTATCTCCGGGTTTCCTGGGGATAACGGGGTAACTGAAATGCAGATCGGGATGAATGAGTTTATTGGTTTTCAGGCAGGCGGCACATTGCCCGCAGGCATCCTGGAGCTTTTCTTCCTGGGCGCGTTCACACATCACATAGCTGGCAAAAGCCAGTGCCATAGGGAGTCCGCCCGAACCTTCTTTCGCTAAAAATATCAGGGCATGGCTGAGCCGGTTATGCTGCACCATGTCCACGAGCTGAGATTTCGTCTCGCCCTGGTCAATCACCGATTCAAAAAACATGTTCTTGCGATACTAGTTGAGATACTTGGTGATGTCGTCGCTGAGAGGTTTGACGTCGCTCGGGAATACGGCAACGAGTTTACCTTTTTCATCGATCAGGAATTTGGTAAAGTTCCATTTGATGGGGTCTTTAACGCCAAGCTTCTCTGCTTCGTGGGTGAGGTATTGAAAAAGCGGGTGAATATCTGTTCCTTTTACAGACACTTTCTCGCTCATCGGAAACGTCACCCCATAGTTCTTTTTGCAGAACGACTGGATCTCGCTGTTGGTACCTTTTTCCTGCTCACCAAAATTATTGGCAGGAAAGCCGATCACCACGAGTTTGTCTTTATACTTTTCGTAGAGGTTTTCCAGGTCAGCATACTGCGGGGTGAATCCACAGGCTGACGCGGTGTTGACAATAAGGATCTTTTTTCCTTTATAGGCAGAGAGATCAAATGACTTTCCATCAAGGGAAACCAATTTGAAATCATAAATGCTGATCGCTAACATAACACTCAGGCTGATTAATAATGTTTTTAACATGGCTGTTGGTTTGTTCGGTATTCAGAATACAAATATCTGTCGTTATTGTTTTTCATAAGCACCCATATCTGGTGCATTTACCGGTCTTTTCAGACCGTCCAGATCGACCGTAATCCCATTCACTTTTCCCTTGTCGATGGCAGGTGAGCCATCCTGAAGGTGAAAATCGGCAGATTTTATCTCCCCGCCAACGTTTACAAACCAGGGGTCTTCATTTGTCAGTACAGCGGAAACTGTAATATGGGAAGGAACCGTGGTCATTTTCCAAAGACTGTTCTGGTAGATGACGTTATAGGGAGGGCCGGCTTTCTGTTCAGCGAGAAACTCATCCGGAACCAGCGTTCCATCGCCCCAGACGATGCAGTTGGTAAAAACGGCATCGAGTGGCGCAAGGTAGTCGATACCATCAATGGTGAGCACATTGGTGACCCATACAACGGGGTGTTCATGTATAAAATAAAGGTTGCTGTAGGAAGCCATGGTGCACTGGTCAAAATTATAAGTGCCCCCATATACCAGTTGTACATTTTTTCCGCAATTGCTGATCAGGCAGTTGGTGGCGTCAATATGGCTGCCGATGGCGAGTAATCCTGCATCCCAGGCATTATTAATAATACATTGTTTTAAGGTAAGCCCCGGCGCCGGACCATCCGGTATTTCGCTGATGATGCCCTGGTAAGCCTGTTGAACGGAAGTGTAGGTCATGCTGTTGTTCTTGCTTCCGCTCCGGAAATGAATACCGGGCCATGCGGCCGGAAAATCCCGGTAGGGAGCATCAAGACGGTCACCGGAGAATACCACGCGCTCCTCATCATCTGGTCCTCCGTTTGCGATCAATGTTCCATCCACCCGGAAGGGGGCGTCTGCGTGGCAATAAACTTTGGTACCTTTTTCCAGGCGAAGGGTTGCCCCGGAGGCAACAGTAAATTGACCAAGTAATACATGCGGCAGATCATTTGTCCAGGTCTGACTACTACTTATGATTCCATTCCGGTGAAAATGGGCATTCTGGCCCCAGGCATCCAGTTGAACCCAGCGGTTGTTACCATTCCATTCAATCAGAATACTATCCTGCACAACATATGGCAGCGTGGAGCCAGTACCGTCAATGCGGGTGTTGACGAAGACATGTGCGCTGTCCCGCGCGTTGATATCGATATTTTCCACTATGGGACCCTGGTCACCATTTACATTGATCCGGAATTTGCTGTTGCCACCGCCTGCCAGTGCCACCTTGCTGATGCGGATGCGCTGGTCATTCAGGTTGTAGATCCGGAAGCTCAGGGTGATTGAACCGGTTTGGGTAAATAGTGTATCGAAATGCAAGCTGTCTGTACTGACGGCAAGACCTGCTTCCGGACTGGTAAGCAGACTGTCTTTTGTACAGGCGGAAAAAAGGAATCCAATAAACAGGCAGAATAGGAAACCACGAACCATGGAGCCAAAAATAGGGATTCTGTTTCAGTGCGGCAGTGTGTAGGCTAAACAACATATGCTTAACTGCAATTCGCGGCAATTGAGCAATTGATTACCCGCTGCTTCAAGTGTTGCACCGGTGGTCACTACATCGTCAACCAGCAATACGTGCCTGCCTTCGAGTTTTTCCGGTGCAGCGATCCGGAACGCCTCTTTAATATTTTGATACCGTTCTCCCCGGTGCTGATGGGTTTGGGTGGATGTGGCGATTAACCGGATGAGACAATCCGCAAGCACCGGTTTCCGGGAGACGGATGCGATGCCCTGGCATAGTAGGGCTGACTGGTTATAACCCCGTTTGCGATGCCGGGAAGGGTGTAAAGGAAGGGGGATAAGGAGGTCAACAGTGCTGAACCAGTTCTGAGATGATAATTGATAGCCCATCCAGGTACCCAGTTGAATGGCAGCATCAGCACGGCCTCCGTATTTGATCTGGTGCAGCAGTTCCTGCACCGTTGATTTTTTCTGGAAATTCACCAGCGCTGTCGCCGCTTCTACCCTGATCCTCCCGGTGAAAATTCGTGCTACGGGATTATTATGGGGATCACTGAAGCCTGTTTCCGGCAATGAAAATAAACAGGACGAACAGATTCCCGCTGATGATTCGGTCAGGCTGCTGCCGCAGGAGGCGCAACAATGTGGGAAAAGCAAGTTGATGAAACCCGATCCGCCAGATGCGATTTGTTTTAACCACTTTGCCGGAAGCATTCGTAAAAATACTTTCCTGGCTCAGCGTAACTCCGGGTGATATCACCCATTGTAAAGGTCAGAACAACAAACGGAAAACTTCCTCCACTTTGCTGACTGGGATGATCTCGATTGTAGCGTTAGATTTCTGAAGGTTTTTGAAGTTGTTCCTGGAAATGAGCATCTTTTCAAATCCAAGCTTCTCGGCTTCAGCAATGCGTTGTTCGATTCGGTTAACCGATCTAATTTCACCACTTAAACCAACCTCTCCGGCAAAACAGACATGATGCTGCAGCGGTTGGTCCTCATAGGAGCTGAGCAAGGCACAAAGTACGGCCAGATCCGATGCCGGGTCTTCCACTTTTAAACCGCCTGCTATATTCAGAAAGACGTCTTTCATGGCGAAAGGAAATCCAGCCCTTTTTTCAAGAACTGCAAGTAACAGCTGGAGCCTTCGCAGGTCAAATCCGGTAACGGTACGTTGGGGAGTTCCGTAAGCGGAAGGTGATACCAGGGCCTGGACTTCAACAAGAAACGGACGCAGACCTTCCATTGTCGCCGCGATGGCAACACCACTGAGCGAGTCCTCTTTGGAAGAAAGCAGAATCTCGCTTGGATTCATGACAGCTTTCATGCCTGTCATTGTCATTTCATATATGCCGAGTTCTGAGCTGCTCCCGAACCGGTTCTTTAGTGTTCTGAGAATCCGGTAGGCATAGTGACGGTCTCCTTCAAACTGCAGAACAGTGTCGACCATATGTTCCAGGATCTTGGGACCGGCAATTGAACCGTCTTTGGTGATATGCCCGATCAGGATGACTGGCGTATGAGTTGCCTTGGCATACCGCTGCCATTCGGCTGCACATTCCCGTATTTGTGAAACGCTTCCTGGTGAAGATTCGATGAATGGTGTCTGAAGCGTCTGAATTGAATCGATGATCACAAGATCAGGCTGAAGTTTTTTTACTTCCTGAAAAATCTTCTGCGTGTCAGTTTCGGTGAGCAGGTAGAGTTGCTGGTTGCTGAAAGGAAGGCGTTCGGCGCGCATACTGATCTGCTGGTCGCTTTCTTCGCCGCTTACATAAAGTACGATCTGATCTTTCAGCTGCAAACCAATCTGCAGCAACAAGGTCGATTTACCAATGCCGGGTTCACCGGCAATGAGTACGATACTACCCGGAACGATGCCGCCTCCCAGCACACGATTCAGTTCTGCATCGGGTGTAATGACGCGACGCTCATCAACCGTGGTGATGTCATGTAGTTTTACAATACCTGAAGACGCATGGTTGTCCTGCTGCCATCTGTTGGCAACAGGCTTCGTGTCTTTGTGTTTGATTTCTTCAACGAAACTGTTCCATTGCTGACATGCCGGACACTTACCTAACCATTTCGCACTTTCAAAGCCACATTGCTGACAAAAAAATGCTGATTTCACTTTGCTCATCAACCAAAATTGCGATGGAAAAAATTGAGGAAAAAAGAAGAAGTACCAAAAAGTAAAAAGGCCAGCATTCCTGCTGACCCTTTACTTACTAACCCATTAAATTCTTGCACTAAATTACGAATAAGGGTCACATTTCAAAATAATTTTTTGGTGCTGTGAATAACTTTAGGGGCTCTAAAAGCACTCTCTATATGGCGCAAAATAACCGTGTATATATATGATAATCAATGAAATATAAAATTTTAACAAAAATCCTTCAGCTTGTTAATATGCAAAAATGTCAGCGTTGAAAGTGGGGTTTTTAACGAAGTGTCAAAACGGCTGCAAAGGGGTTAAATTTCTTTCATTTCGTCCGTTAAAATGGATTTGGATTTAGCTTTGATAGTTCTATAATACCAGAAAAAATTTAATGTTTATGCATCCTTCAATTATGCTTGTCTCCCTGATTTTTGTAGGGATCAGCATGTTGGTTTCCTACGCCCTTAAAAGTAAGATCCAGCGTTACAGCCAGACCCCCCTTCGTTCGGGGTTGTCCGGTAGGGAAGTGGCGGAGAGAATGCTTCGCGAAAACGGTATTTACGATGTGCAAGTGGTTCGTGCACAAGGCTTTCTGAGTGATCATTATAACCCGATTACAAAGACTGTCAGCCTGAGTGAGGGTATTTTTGACGGGCGGAATGTTGCTTCTGCTGCTGTTGCTGCCCATGAGTGTGGTCACGCAATACAGCACCAGGCCAATTATCCCTGGCTGACCCTTCGGAGCAAACTTGTACCAGCGGTGCAATTCAGCTCATCCCTCGTACAGTGGATCCTTTTGGCGGGTATATTTTTGATCAAGGTCTTTCCGGGGCTGCTTTTGGCGGGAATTATCCTTTTTGCCGTTACAACATTGTTCTCTTTGATCACCTTACCTGTTGAGTTTGATGCCAGTAACAGGGCTCTTGCGTGGTTGGAACGGACCAGGATCACCACTCCTGAAGAGCATCCTCAGGCAAAGGATGCTTTGAAATGGGCGGCGATGACTTATGTAGTTGCTGCTGTTGCGTCGATTGTGACGCTTGTTCAGTATATCCTGATCTACCAGGGGCGAAGCAGGAACTGATTTTAAAAAGAGAATGAACATTGAGACCGGCGCCTGCCGGTCTTTTTTTGCGGCATTTAACTGGGTTTGCCACGAAAACTACCCGAAAAGTTAAATAATCCGTAAAAATTGTTTATAATTATCATGAGTATCGGAAAAATACCCGCGAGTAGCGGCTGAATACGACAGATCTAAACAATTATACGTTTTTCTTTTCTCATGTACATCTACAAACCCTGGTAGTCTTGCCGGGGTTTTTCATTGGCAAGACAGCGAATACAATAGATACGCTGTCTCCGGAGTTATTGATTCATTGTTAGATCTGGAATTTCATGGAAAGTTTAGGACAGTGTCTTTATTAAATACCGGATAATATTGTTCTGATACCTGATTTACAGTTTAACATTGCTTTAACCGCCAATATCTTTGGCACAAATAACAGATGTATATGCATGTAACGAAAAAACTAGCTGCTTTACTGGGATGCTTATGGCTTCTGCTGGCTGCTGTATCGGTGCAGGGCCAAACCCGCCAGATTACGGGTAAAGTCACCGATGGGAAAGATGGTGCGCCATTGATTGGTGCCACCGTTACCGTAAAAGGAACTTCTCAGTCCGTTATTACGGGAGCAGACGGATCTTTTCAGTTATCTGTACCCTCTACCGCGAAAACAATTGTGGTTTCATCCGTCGGATTTGGAACCAAAGAATTTGCTGTTTCCGACAACATTAACGTAGTGCTTACTACCGGAGACAATTCCCTTTCAGAAGTTGTGGTAGTAGGTTATGGTACCAAGATCAAAAGAGACCTCACCGGCTCTGTTGCAAAAGTTGGTGCGAAGGAACTGGGTAACACACCCGTTACAAGTTTTGAAAGCGCCCTGCAGGGTCGCGCCGCCGGTGTTCAGGTGCAGCAACAAAATGGTAAGCTGGGCCAGGGAATTAATGTGAAGATCCGCGGATCTGCTTCTGTTACAGCCGGTAACGAGCCCTTGTATGTTATTGATGGTATTCCGGTAACCACCCGGGATCTCTCCAGCAATGGCGCACCAACAAGTCCACTTGCGGATATTAACACAAACGACATCGAATCCATCGAGATCCTGAAAGACGCATCATCAGCAGCCATTTATGGGTCACGTGGTTCTAACGGCGTTGTACTGATCACCACCAAGAAGGGTAAAGCCGGAAAATCTAGAATTGATTTTGGCTTTTTTGCCGGTAAACAGAAACCGACCAACAAACGCGAATTCCTGAATTCACAGCAGTATGTTGATGGTTTCACGGACGCGTCTGTCCGCGCCGGTAAATACGATTACAAAAATTACCCCGGCGACTGGACAGATGAACAGGAAGCAATTGACTATTATGTCGGTCGCGCCGAGTCTGCCTTCACCCGTTTTTCTGCAGGTAATGATGACTGGAAAACAGCGAAAGTGAATACTGACTGGCAGGAAGAAGCATTTCAGAATGCCCCGATCGCTCAGTATGACCTGAGCCTTTCAGGTGGTAATGAAAAGACTACTTTTTACATGGGTGGCCAATATCTCGACCAGACAGGTATCATTGCGCGAAACAGCATGAAGCGTTATAATGGCCGTCTTAACATTGATCATAAATTCAACAACTGGCTGAATATCGGTACAAACCTGAGTTTCGCAAGAACGCTGAATTACCGTGTATCGAATGATAACGCATTTTCAACCCCGCTGCAAAGTGTGGCGCTTTCACCCATTACACCAACAATCGATCCCCGCACAGGCCTTCTGAGTGGTGAATCTGATCCGGATCGTGCAGATAACCCCGGAGGTCCAAACCAGAACTACCCCTTATACTACAACCCTATGCTTAGTGTTAAGGGTGCTTATTACAATACGTTCGTGAATCGCTCTCTGGGTAACGTGTATGGACAGGCTCAGATTCTGAAAAATTTATCGTTCCGGTCAGAACTCGGTATCGACCAGTTGAACCAAACTGAAGATGCATATTATGGACCGATCACTGAACGCAATACCACTTATCCAAAGGGTGGTGGATTTGCCAGCGCCGACCGCATCTTCAACTTCAATACCAATAACTTCTTCCGATTTGCACCAGTCATTAACGAAGACAATGATCTCGATGCCGTAGCCGGTATGAGCTTCCAGAAATCGAACTGGTATACCCAAACTGCTACAGCTGAGGCATTGCCCGGAAACAATTACATGAAGCTGGTAAGTGCCGCCACTAAATCTGATGCCGTTTCCAGCGAACAGGATTTTAGTTTTCTGTCTTATTTCGCCCGCGCGAACTACAAATTCAAAGACAGATACCTGGTGGCTGTCAGTGGTCGTTTCGATGCATCTTCCCGTTTTGGTCCCAACAACCGCTGGGGCTTCTTTCCCGCGGCTTCATTGGGATGGATTGTTTCTGACGAAAACTTCTTGTCAGAGTCAAAAGTGCTGAGCTTCCTGAAGCTGAAAGCCAGTTATGGTTTAACCGGAAATGCTGAGATTGGAAACTACCCATGGCAAAAACTCTGGAATGGTAGTGGAGCTTATGGTTCCAATCCAGGCCAGATTCCAATACAAATGGCTAACGAAGATCTGAAATGGGAGACTACCGCAAGCTTTGATTTTGGTGCGGAAATCGGCATTCTGAATAATCGTATCAGTTTTGAACTCGATTATTATATCAGGAATACCAAAGACCTGTTGCTGAATGTAGAACTCCCCGGTTCTTCAGGTTACACGTCACAGCTTCAGAACCTTGGAAAACTCAAAAACCAGGGATTTGAGTTTACTGTTAACTCAGATAATATTGTGACCCGCGATTTCCGTTGGTCAACAAATCTCAACTTCTCTATTAACCGTAACAAGATCACCGATCTTAAGGGTCAGGAATTGGGAGTCGGTGGATATAACCGCGCGCGTGAAGGAGAACCTATTGGCGTATTTGTTTCCCGTGAGTTTGCTGGAGCTGATCCTGCAAATGGTGATGCCTTGTATTATAAGAACACGGTACTTGCAGACGGAAAACGTGACCGCTCCACTACAAATGACTACAACGAGGCCGAAGAAGTTGTTATAGGAAGCCCGAATCCGGATTTCATTTACGGATTCCGTAATAATCTGACTTATCGTGGGATTGAGCTTGACATCTTCCTTCAGGGAGTACAGGGCAACCAGGTGTACGACGGTGGTGGCCAATATTATTCTGCCAGCTTCAGTAATGGTTACGACAATCAGACTGTCGATCAGCTGAACGCATGGAAGAATCCGGGAGATATTACAATGGTTCCTGAAGCGAGAAGGGGCTGGGCAAATGGTACCGATCCATCCAGCCGTTATATCATGAACGGCTCCTACCTCAGGGTAAAGCAACTGACACTGGCTTATAACCTGCCACAGTCTATCATCAAAAAAGCTCATCTCGAAAGAGTCAGGGTTTATGCGAGAGGACAAAACTTATGGACTATCACAGACTATAAAGGATGGGATCCCGAGGTTAATGCAGACTACCAGGCTACGAACATCAACCAGGGTGTTGACTTCTATTCAGTGCCTCAGGCTAAAGTGATCGTTTTCGGAATCAACATCGGCCTTTAATCAAAGCAAAAATGAAAATTATGACACACTATAAATATAAGTTACTGAGTTGCCTGGTTGCTGTTGGTTTTGCTTTCAGCGCCTGTGAAAAGCAACTTGACCTTGATCCCTATGCGAGTGTAGAAGAGTCAAAAGCATTTCAAACCAGCGCTGACGTTGAGGCTGCACTTGTAGGCGCTTATTCGAGAGTTGGTGATGACAATGTTCTTGGCGGTGACATGGGGGTTTACTCTGAACTGTTGGGTAATGATGAACAGATCGGCTGGTCAGGAACTTACCAGGGATTAACCCAGATGTACAACAAGGCTATTCCCGTTAACAATGATTTTGTTGAAGATACCTGGAAGGAAGCTTACGAAGCCATTAATGTCTGCAACAATGTACTTGCGGCTATTGATAAAGTATCAGAGGGAAAACGCGACAACGTGGAGGGACAAGCAAAATTCCTTCGGGGAATTGTATATTTTGAAATGGTAAGGTTGTATGCCAAGGCCTGGAATGATGGAAATCCTGCTGAGAATGACGGTGTGCCGCTGGTATTGACTCCAACCCGTGAAGTAAGCGAAGAACTTAAAGTCAACAGAAGTAAAGTATCGGAAGTCTATACACAGATTATAAGCGACCTGACTGATGCTGAAAGTAAGATGTGGGATAAAATTGACAATGGTTTTTATGCTAACAGAACTGCTGCCGCAGCGCTGCTCGCACGTGTGTACCTGCAAAAAGGAGACTATGCAAACGCTGCGGATGCCGCCAATCGTGCGATAGAATCGAATGAGAACAGCCTGATGGAAACATATGCTGAGGCATTTCCGGTTAATTACGACAACACCAATGCACTGGTTGCAAATACTGATGAAGATATTTTTGCCATGCAGGTGACGCTAAACACCGGTTATAATGATTTCAACACATTCTTTTCATTGTTTGGCCGCGGAGATATCTACATCAACCCGGAATACTATGAAAACTACGAAGCTGCTGATGACCGGTTAAGTGTATTTGCACTGAACAACTATGAATACACTTCGAAGTTTGACATGGTATATGGTAATGTACATATCATACGACTCGCTGAGATGTATCTGGTCCGCGCAGAAGCTAATTTCCGCGCGGGAACTGCTGTAGGTGCAAAACCGCTTGATGACATTAACACAATAAGAGTAAGAGCATTACTTGAGCCGCTTACCGGCGCTCAACTCAACCTTGACGCAATCCTCCTCGAGCGTTACCATGAACTTTCCTTTGAAGGCCATCGCCTCCATGATGTGAAGCGCCTGGAAGGGTCTGTCGGCTCATTCCCGTGGAATTCTCCCAAACTGGTTTTGCCGATTCCTGAGCGGGAAATTAAAATCAACCCAGGTTTGACCCAGAACGAAGGTTACTAGTCCAATTGGAGTAAATAATTCTGAAACACCCAGCACTGCTGGGTGTTTTTTTATGCCTATATCTACCTTAGGTCAACCTTTGGTTCTCCGTATGTTTTCGGTTCTTACTCAGTTCTTTCTGCGATCATCTTCCGGTATTAACGTAAAACAGACGGTGTAAATACGGAGAAAATACGGAAGATGAACGGAAAACCAGAATTCCAATTGAGGTCCGACAGTATATGAAAAAACCCGTAGCCGCCGGAAAGTTCCGGTAACTACGGGTCTGATAGGTCGGGCCTCAGTCGCTTAAAGTTTGATCTCCTCTTCGTGCTGGTCGAAGAAATGGAATTCGGTCAGATGATAACCGGTATTGGCCTGAAGCTTAATATTTTGCTTGAACTGACGTTTCCATTTCCAGAGTTTACTGAAAATCCAACCCTTGGTCAGGTAGGCGTACATGATCGGATGTACTGCCAGCGTCAGGTTATTGTGTTTGTGCGTGATCAGGTAATTGAGGTTCTTTTCAATCTCATCTTCCAGCACCAGGCTCGAAGAAATTTTGCCCGTGCCATGGCAGCTGGGACAAACCTCCATGGTATTGATATTCAGCTCCGGCTTCATCCGCTGGCGGGTGATCTGCATCAGCCCGAACTTGGATATCGGAAGAACAGCATGTTTGGCCCGGTCAGTCTTCATGAAACCTTCCATCGCGTCAAGCAATTTCTTCTTGTTTTCCGGCAACTTCATATCGATGAAGTCAGCCACAATAATACCGCCCAGGTCTCTCAGGCGAAGCTGGCGGGCGATCTCTTCTGCTGCTTCAAGATTGGTTTCCAGTGCATTCTGCTCCTGGTTATTGCTCACGCTCTTGTAGCCGCTGTTTACATCGATAACATGAAGCGCTTCTGTATGCTCAATGATGAGGTAAGCTCCGCTGGGCAGGTTGACTGTTTTGCCAAATGCCGCTTTCACCTGCTTGGTAACGCCAAACTGATCGAATATCGGAGCGCCGTTATGATAATAGGAAACAATATCCGCTTTGTCGGGTGCAATCCGCTGGATATAGTTCTTGGTATCGTTGAAAATGTTCTTGTCGTTCACGACAATGCGGTTGAAATCTGCATTCAGAAGATCCCGCAACATGCTTGTCGTTTTCGTCTGCTCACTCAGGATCTTCGCCGGTGCTACCGCATTTTTGAGATTCTGCTGGATGGTTTTCCAGGTTTCAACCAAAGCAATCAGGTCCTCATGCAGTTCTGCCGTGTTTTTTCCTTCCGCTGCAGTTCTTACAATCACACCGAAGTTTTTCGGTTTGATCGCTTCAATTATCTTCTGCAGGCGTTTCCGTTCATCGGAACTGTGGATCTTCCTGGAAACTGCAACAACATCGTTGAATGGGGTGATCACCACAAAGCGACCGGGAAGGGAAATTTCACAACTCAGCCTGGGTCCCTTGGCTGCGATTGGTTCTTTCAATATCTGAACCAGTACATTGGGTTTGCCACCCAGCACTTCATTGATCTTTCCCGTTTTGATAATTTCCGGCTCAACTTCAAATTTTCCGAAGTCAAAACCACCCGGGGTCTGGTCGGAAATAGCCTGTTGGGTAAATTTCAGGAGGGACTTAGCATAAGGGCTAAGATCTGTATAGTGAAGAAACGCATCCTTTTCAAAGCCAACATCCACAAATGCCGCGTTCAGACCTGGAATGAGCTTTCTAACCTTTCCCAGATACAAATCGCCAACAGCAAAACTGGCATCCGCTTTTTCGTTATGCAGTTCAACCAGCTTTTTGTCTTCCAGGAGAGCTATCTCAACGCCCTGAGGCGCGGAGTTAATAATTAATTCCTTGTTCAAGCGAGTAATCTTTTAACATCAGTCCAATCTCACCAAAAGGAAAAAGCTGAAATAGTTATCGGCATTGCGGGCACCCGGAATTTGCAATAATCGGGGGATGGCAGCAACTAAAACGGTTCAGCTAAAGGAAATAAAGCCGGAATAAATTTACATATTCATTCCGGCTTTAAGAAGGTATATGGATAAGAATTACTTCTTGTTCTTCTTATGACGGTTTTTCCTCAGTCTCTTTTTGCGTTTGTGAGTAGCAATCTTATGACGCTTTCTTTTTTTACCACAAGGCATCTTTCAAATATTTATAGTTAAACAAAACAAATTACTGCAATTGCTGGATCCGTCTGGAAATTTCGCCTTTCAATTCCGGGTTCTCGGCATGATCAGCCGCCCGTCCGTACCATTTCCTGGCCATTGCTTTATCTCCTTTCCGCTCGTATCCTTCCGCAAGCATCAACAAAACTTCCAGATCATGCGGCTCAGCTAAAGCAACTTTTTCCAGACGCTCTACCGCCTTGTCATACTGGCCGCTTACGATACCGCCAATTCCCAGCATTTTCTGGGCATAGACATTGGACGAGTCGCGACGGCTTACTTCCAGGATCTGCTGAATTCCTTTCATGATCTCCTGAGGATTTTCTGCAGAAGCTCCGAAAATATAGGTACTTCCCAGGCCAACCTTCAACGAATCATTCGACGGATTCAGCGCAATAGCCTTTTCAAACAGCTCCTTCGATTGGCCCGCCATCCAGCTTTTAATCGCTGGCTGATCTACCCCTCTAAGGTTTTCCAATAACAATTGGGCTGCAAAGGTGAGACTTTTTTCAGAATTTTCCAACTTCGCGGCTTCCGCAGTATAATATGCGAAGGGAACGAAGGCCCTGGCTGAGTCACTCCAGAACCTCGCGAGTTGCTGATAGGTGCGGATTTGCTGCTCTTTGACATCACCCCTGACCACCGCCTGGTTCAACCCGCTGACCAGTGTCTGCTGACCTGCCGGTAATTTAGCCGTGGCAGCAGTAATAGCCGCCTGGATATCAAAGGTTTGAACACTATCCTGTTGCCGGTCGCCCGCAACAGTTGCCGCCTTCTTGGGCGGTATGGTGTTCCCAAGGAAATACAAGAGGAAAAGCGCAAGAATCCCTGCACTGATAACGATCAGCTGTTCTTTTTTCACCTTAAAACATTAAGGTGGCAAAATTACATCTCTTCGTCGGGGTTTGGTTGGCCTTCCTTAACTGTTTTGAGTTTTTTCACTTCCTGAACAAACTCTTTCGCAGGTTTGAAGGCAGGGATAAAATGCTCCGGGATTTCCACCGCAACATTTTTCTTGATGTTACGCCCGATCTTTGCGGCGCGTTTTTTGGTAATAAAGCTTCCGAAGCCACGGATATAGATGTTTTCACCCTGCGATAGCACGTCCTTCACTTCTTTGAACATGGCTTCAAGCGTGACCAGTACGTCCACTTTCGGAATACCGGTCTTGTCAGCGATTTGGTTGATGAGGTCGGCCTTTCTCATATTGACCTTTTTTGAGTCTCCAACAAATATGTATCTGTTTGTTAATATAAGTGAATCTTCTTACCCGTGCAACACTTATGCAATTTATTGATTTTGAATTAAATTGAAATATTTTTCGTTACGATATTATGCAAAATAATTTCTCCACCCTGTTAATGAACTGGAATCGCACCCGGAATGAGCGGGAAATGCCCTGGAAAGGGGAAAAAAATCCCTACCGGATCTGGCTCAGCGAGGTTATTTTGCAGCAAACACGTGTAGAACAGGGACTTGCATATTACCATCGGTTTATAGATGCCTTCCCGACGGTTCAGGATCTGGCCCTCGCTCCCGACGAAAAGGTGTTCAAATGTTGGGAAGGCCTGGGGTACTACAGCCGCTGCCGTAACCTCCTGTCGACTGCCCGTTATATAGCATTCGAAAACAATGGAAATTTTCCCTCTACCTACGAATCACTGTTGAAACTGAAAGGAGTAGGTGCCTATACCGCCGCAGCTATTGCCTCATTCGCCTTTGATCAGCCCTTTGCAGTGCTGGATGGCAACGTTTTCAGGGTTTTGTCGCGCTATTTCGGCATCAATACTCCGATAGATTCTCCCGAAGGAAAAAAGCTTTTTACCCGGCTGGCACAGGGGCTGCTGGATTTTTCATCGCCAGGTACCTTTAACCAGGCAATTATGGATTTCGGCGCGATCATCTGTAAACCAAAGCAACCACTTTGTTCAGAATGTGTACAGGCGCCTGATTGCCAGGCATTCCGACATGGATTTGTAAATCAGCTTCCCGTCAAATCGAAAGCCATTCAAAAGAAAAAAAGACATTTTCACTTCTTCATCCTTCGCTATAAAGACAATTATTATATCCGGCAGCGGGTGAACGCTGATATCTGGAAAGACCTGCATGAATGGGTACTTTGGGAATCTGAAAGCGGGCTTACTGCTGATCCAAAAAAGCTGAAACGGGCGCTGGATAAGCTGATTCCGGGATGGAAAGGAAATATTACCACTGTTTCTGCTGTGCACCGGCAACAACTTACCCACCAGACAATTGAAGGCTTATTTACGCATGTAGACCTGGAAAAACCACTTGAAAAATCGCATGCTTACCGGAGCATTCCCAAAAAAGCGCTCGCAGATCTCGCGTTTCCCCGCTTCATCACCCGCTACCTTGAAAAACACGCGATCTGAACGGGGAGAAACAATATTTCTTCCCCCATATCCCATCGAAAAAAATTAATTTTAGAGAGTACGACCAGAGAAACAGACGAATCTTAACCTCAAATGAATAAATATGAGAGGCGTAAACAGAGTGATGTTGATCGGCAACCTGGGAAAAGACCCTGATGTACAGTTCCTTGAAGGAAACATTGCAGTGGCAAAATTTTCGCTCGCTACCACGGAAACCTATAAGGACCGCGCCGGCAAGCTGATTTCCCAAACAGAATGGCATACCGTTGTACTTTGGAGGGGCCTTGCAGAACTGGCCCAGAAATACCTGCACAAAGGAAGTCTTGTATATATTGAAGGCCGGCTTCGTACCAGGAGCTGGGAGGATAAAGAGGGTAACAAAAAATTCGCTACAGAAGTGGTCGGTGATAATCTCATTATGCTCGACAAGAGAACCGACCTTCACGGTCATGGCATGAATGGTATGCCCGGCGAAGGTCTTGAAGGTATGAGCAGCGCAGATGCGCCACCAGAGCCGAACCAGGACCTGCCCTTCTGATTCCGGATTTTTATTGCAAATTTGCACCTGGACATAAATCAACTGCTTTGGAGTACGTATCGGTAGATCTACCCCTTCTTCATATTTTCCATCCCATCCTGCTTGCAGCAAATCTGCAGGGTACCACATTGCTGGTAATTCTCATCCTGGCACTGCTGGTGGTTTCCTACTTTCTATCGGGTGCAGAGGTGGCTTTTTTCAGCCTTTCCCACCGCGATATCAATATGTTGAAAACCAAACAGGGAGGTTCCTGGAAAAGAATTGTCAACCTCCTGGACGAACCTAAATTGTTGCTGGGATCCATGCGTATCGGCAATGCCTTTGTCAATATCGCTATCATTATTTTGTCCAACTTCCTGATTGATCAGCTATTGCCGATTAAGAGTACGTTTCCTTTTATCGACGTGCTCATCAAAATAGTGCTCATTACATTTTTCCTCATATTGTTTGGAGAAGTGCTGCCGAAAGTCTATGCAGCTCAGAATAACCTTCGCTTCGCCCGTGATGCCAGTTATCTCGTCGAAATTGTTCACCTGCTTTTCAGGCGGATCAGCATCTGGCTTGTGGGCATGACGGAAAGCATTGAAAAATCGCTAGGCGCAGAATATGGCGGCGCCCATATAGAAGAACTTGAAGAAGACAGTAATGCTTCGGAAGAAGAAAAAAACATTCTTCGGGGTATCGCCAAGTTTGGCAACATCACGGTGAAGCAGATCATGCGCACCCGCCTCGACGTCAGCGGGATCAATTATCATGTCAGCTTTCACGAACTGATCAAACAGCTTGAGTCCCTGCACTATTCAAGGGTTCCGGTTTACCGGAACAGCCTGGATGAAGTGATGGGGCTGATCCATTCGAAAGACATCCTTCCCTATATTGATGAAAAGGACGACTTCAACTGGCATACACTGATGCGGCAACCTTATTTTGTGCATGAACAGAAAATGATTGAAGATCTTTTGCAGGAGTTCCGCACCCGCCGCACCCATTTCGCCATTGTGGTGGATGAATTCGGTGGTACCAGTGGCATCGTTACCCTTGAAGATATCATGGAAGAGATCATCGGAGATATCCGTGATGAATTTGATGATGAAGAAAGTGTCAACAAGAAACTCGACGACAATAACTACGTTTTTGAGGGGAGAACGATGATCAACGATGTGTGCAAGACCATGGGTCTTCCACTGGATACGTTTGATAAAGTTCGCGGCGAAAGCGATTCCCTTGCTGGTCTCATTCTGGAAATCTCGGGAAAGATCCCCGCTAAGGAAGAATCCGTAGTTGTCGGTGATTTCCAATTCACTGTCCAGGAGATCGATCGTAACAGAATTCAAAAAGTAAAGGTGACCATCCATCCCGTTTAAGCCCATGCGCCAGTCCTCATTTTCCAGAACCCTGATCATCGCAACAATGTTTCTCCTTGTACTGGCCGGTTGCAACAGTACCTATACGCCTAAGCCCAGGGGATATTACAAATTAGACCTCCCGGAACATGCCTACCAGAAATTCGACAGTGCAGGATTCCCCTACACTTTTGAATACCCGGTGTATGGCAGGATCAGCCGCGACAGCACTTTTTTTGAAGAGCAGCCGGAAAATCCCTACTGGATCAACATTGATATTCCGTCTCTCGGTGGCAGGATTTATATCAGTTACAACGAGATCGGCGGAAAGGCGCGGTACAAAGTGAAAAATGCAAAAGGAGAATACGTGGATTCGATTGGTGTAAACCAGTTTGATAAATTGCTGAATGGATCGTATGCGCTGTCCTTCAAACATTCCTACAAAGCCAGCGCAATTGAAGACAGCGTTTTCACCAGTCCGAATGGGATCAGCGGCGTTTTCTTCAGAATTGGTGGCAATACGGCCACGGCCAATCAGTTCCTGCTGAGCGACAGCGTGAAACACTTCCTTCGCGGAGCCCTGTATTTCGATGCAACGCCGAATGAGGACTCACTCAAACCCGTCAACAGCTTTCTGAAGCAGGACCTGGTTCACCTGGTCAATACCCTCCGCTGGAAATAGCGGCATTCACCTGTACCTTGAATTTGTCGTGGATCTCACCATGTGAGTTGGAAAACTGGTTGATGAAAAGCTGTGCCACGATCTTCCTTTGCGGATCAATCCAGTAAGAGGAACTGAAAGCGCCACCCCAACTGAGGCTTCCCGGCGACATACCCAACCTTGCGGCGCCCTGTTCGGTGGTTATTTCGAAACCCAGGCCGAATTTATTATTGCCTTCATTCAGGGCGCCAATCTGGTTATGCGTCATCAGTTGAACGGCATTGTTGCTGAGAATTCTTTTACCCTTGTAAATTCCGCCGTTCAGGATCATCTGCATAAATATCGCGTAGTCATTGGCGGTAGATACCAGACCTGCTCCCCCTGCGAATAATTTCCCTTTCGCTTTCGGGTAATCGAGATCAAATATTTCACTACCGAATTTTGCATTGGGATCAAGCGGAATCACCTTGCCGGTACTGTCTTCTCCATTCAGCGCAACCAGCCGGCCTTGTTTGTCTGCCGGCAGGTAGAACCATGTATCGTTCATGCCCAGCGGGTCGAAAATCCGCTGCCGGAAGAACTGGTCCAGCGGAAGACCACTGACTATTTCTACGAGGCGACCCAGGATGTCGATATTCAGGCCATAGGTAAATTTCTCACCAGGCTGGTGTTCCAGCGGGAGGGCGGCCATCTTATCCACCTGGTCTTTCAATGAAAGTGAAGGCACACCGATCCCCGCGTAGATGCCCATCTTTTTGGCTATGGCGGTTGTTGCTTCGGAGCCGATCTGCGCATAGCCGACACCGGAAGTATGGGTAAGCAGGTCACGGATCGTAATGGCGCGGGTGAGCGGTTTTATGGTGAAAGTCGTGTCACGTTCATTGAATTTTTCGAGTACGCCGCTTTTGGCAAATGCAGGAATATACCTGGATATGGGGTCGTCCAGCAATATTTTTCCTTCATCGAAAAGGATCATTACCGCTGTAGTGGTGATCGCCTTGGTTTGGGAAGCGATGCGGAAGATATGGTCTGTACGGAGCTTCGTCTTCGATCGCAGGTCAGCAAAGCCCACAGCAGCCTGGTATACGGGGTTGCCGTTTTGCCAGACGACCATCGTTGCACCGGCTATCCAGTGGTTGTCGACATATTCCTGTGCAATGGCTGTAAACCGTTCAAATCCGGGTTTGCTGATGGTGGCAGCCGGCTGGGCGCACAGCATTCCGCCCGTCAGCAGACCGAGCAGCAGCAAGCGAAGGCGAAAAATCATGGAGGAAGTTTAAGGTAGGGTAAAATAAAACAAATTCCGTTCAATAAGTACCTTTGCGAAAAGCTGTTGCATGATTGCTATTGAGCATACCCTGGTGAGTGATGAGATTGTTCAGGAAAAGTTTGTTTGCGACCTTGCCCGGTGCAAGGGGGGGTGCTGTGAGGATGGGGATACAGGAGCACCGCTTGACACCAAAGAGCTCGACATCATCAACCAGGTCTACGAGATCGTTAAGCCCTACCTGACAAAGGCGGGGATCAGGAATATCGAAAAGAATGGCCGTTACCAGTACGACAAGGAATTTGGCTGGGTAACTCCGGCCAATGACGACGGTATCTGCGCATATGGTTACCGCGATGCGCAGGGCATCATCAAATGTGCTTTCGAACAGGCATACAATGATGGCAAGATCGACTGGAAGAAACCCATCAGCTGCCACCTGTTTCCTATCCGGGTAAAAGTCGGCCGGGAATATGAATTGCTCAACTACGAACCAAGGGAAACACTTTGCAGCCCCGCCTGCGCCCTGGGAAAAAAACTAAAGGTTCCCGTTTACCAGTTCCTTAAGGAGCCGCTGATCCGGAAATACGGTCAGGAATACTACGATGCCCTGGATGCCTATCATCACACATTCGTGGTTAAGAAATAACGATTTTTTCATTTTTGGGATTAATTTAGACGGGACCAACACATCGCTATGGCAAATGAGCAAAAGGCAGTGTTTATGGCCAAAAGCCGTGTAAAAGCGGCTGATCTGGACCATCGACGGAAGATCAATTTTAATATTGGCAGGTATAACGCTGTTGTTCCTAAAGGGAAAGCGCAATTCCAGGATCTTCAACTGGCCCGTGAGAGAGCGAAAAACATCAAATGGCGGGCGATTGAAACGCTTGACCAGATGCTCGAAAGTTTCGAGGCAGCCTTTACAGCCAGAGGCGGCCGGGTGATCTGGGCGGAAAATGCGGAAGAAGCAAATGCAGCCATACTGAAAATCTGCCAGGACAAAAACTGCAGGACCATCGTGAAAAGCAAAAGCATGGTCACGGAAGAGATCAAGCTTAACGAGTTCCTGGAAAGCAATCATATCGAAAGCGTTGAAACAGACCTGGGTGAATATATTCAGCAACTGGACAATGAACCGCCCTACCATATTGTGACACCTGCCATGCACAAGAGCAAGGAGGATGTGGCAAAACTGTTTGCGGAAAAGCTTGGAACCAGCCCGAAACTCACCCCAACCGAGCTCACCCTGGAAGCCAGGGCGAGGCTGCGCGACAAGTATATTGAAGCTGAAGTCGGCATCACCGGCGCTAATTTTATCATCAGCGATATTGGCGGTATCGCCATTACTGAAAACGAAGGAAATGGCCGGCTGAGCTGTGCGTGGCCCAAAACCCATATTGTGGTAACAGGTATCGAGAAAGTGATCCCTTCCATTACCGACCTTGGCTTATTCTGGCCGCTGCTCGCTACCTACGGAACCGGGCAGCAGATGACGGTTTACAATTCCATTGTCAGCGGCCCCCGGCTGTCCCACGAAAAAGACGGTCCGGAAGAGATGATCGTTATCCTGCTGGATAATGGCCGCACCAATATCCTCCAGCATCCCGCAAGCCGTGAAAGCCTTTACTGCATTCGTTGCGGAGCCTGCTTAAATGCCTGCCCGGTTTACAAGAATATCGGCGGACATGCCTATGGAACCACCTATAGTGGTCCGATCGGCAGTGTGATCACTCCCCATCTGCGGAACCTGGACAAATGGAAACACCTGAGCCATGCATCATCATTATGCGGCAACTGTACAGAAGTATGTGCTGTACGAATAAACCTGCACGAACTGTTGCTGGAGAATCGTCATGATGCCGTAAAGGAAGGGTATGTCAATTGGTCGGAAAAGATGGCCTGGAAAGGATGGAAGATCGGCGTGATGAAACGTAAATGGATGAACAAGGGTAAAGCCGGCTTGAAAAACTGGGTAGTCAACCAGTTGCTTACCGGCTGGAAAGAACAACGCGGACCGATTCATTTTCCCGAAAAGAGTTTTAACCAGATTTGGCGCGAACAAAATAATATGTCCTGAGCATGCTGATCTATGCGAAGGAATTGTCGCCGCGCCTTCATTACATGATTGATTTTCTCAATCGTGAAATATTTGTCCTGGAGGCCCGACTTACAACCGATCTCCAGGTATTTCATCATTATGAAGGGGCCAGGATCAATTATAGTCCGGATAGATTAACTGACAGGGAGTATCATATTGTTCCGGTTGGCCTGCTCGCTGAAAGCGACTTGCGCGGATGGGAAATAAGTTGCTTCAGATGGGAGGGTTTGAAGGCGTTTTTCGCAACCCAGGGCGGTGACCTGCCATTTGACATCCTTTCCGCTATTTTTTACCTGATCAGCCGCTACGAAGAATACCTGACGACAGTTCCGGACAGTTTCGGCAGGTTCCATCATGTCAACTCCCTGGCTTACCGGGAGGGGTTCCTTCATGAACCTCTGGTCAATTACTGGCTTGTAAAGTGGCAATCGCTGTTGCAGGAAAAGTTCCCCGAATATTTGTTTCGCCGGAAAAGTTTCAAGTTTATTCCGACGTACGATATCGATATGATGTATGCCTATGCGGCAAAAGGTTGGTACAGAACAATGGGAGGAATCGGAAAGCACCTGCTGCAGGGAGACCTGAAGTCAGCCTGGAAGCGCATCAATGTATTAAGGGGAAAAGAAAAGGATCCGTACGATGCTTATGAATGGCTTGACGCGCTTCATCTCTATTGCAGGTCCAAACCCGTATACTTTTTCCTGGTCGCAAAGGAGCGGCAGGGCGTCGACCGGAACATTCCGACAGACACCAAAGCATTCCAGGAACTGATCCACTACTATGCAGCTACGTACAAGATCGGCGTTCATCCCAGCTGGCAAAGCAGCGTTGCAACAGATGGCAGAATATTGAAGGAAGAGCTGGAATGGCTCGAAGCGGTGGCTGATGTGCCCATTTCCAAAAGCAGGCAGCATTTTCTAAAATTCAGTCTGCCCCTGCATTACGAGCGACTCCTGGCTTTGGATGTTACCCAGGAGTTTTCAATGGGCTATGGCACTACCAATGGATTCCGTGCATCGATCTGTTCCTCCTACAATTGGTTCAATCTAGCCAAAAATGAATCCACGGAGTTGACGATTTATCCTTTTTGCTTTATGGATGCCAATGCGTTGTATGAGCAGAAGCTGAATCCCCAGGAAGCCTATGCAGAATTGATGCGGTATTACGCGGCTGTCAAGAAAGTACAGGGTTGTTTTATCACGATCTGGCACAATAACTTCCTTGGTACCGACCCGGCTTTTATTGCCTGGCGGAACGTGTACGAATTATTCATGAAGGAAGATGCCTATTGGGATGCCGATTGATCCGGCTTTTTCCGGTATGACTCATTAACGAGGTATACGCCCGCAATGGCAACCAGCCCCCCGATCACAATAAAGATGTTCAGCCGCTCGGAGAATATCCACGATCCGAGCAAGACGGCAACTATCGGATTGATATACGAATAGATGGATACCTGTTCGGTAGGCAGATGATGGAGCGCGTAGAGGTAGGCCATGAATGCCATGACTGATCCGAAGGTGGCGAGATATATTATTGCTGACCAGGAAGGAAGCGGGATCTCACTGAGGGGAATATGCTGATCGGTGAGCCAGGCGACAGCGGTCAGCGCTATCCCGGAGAGAAACATCTGCAGGCCGATGCTGAAATAGGGATTGAATGCCTTTACCTGTTCTTTGGTATAAACAGAACCCAATGCCCAGCTGAAAGTGGCCAGTACGGAAAGAAAGATGCCAAAGCGGAAATCTGCGTTCAGGAAGTCGTTGAGGTGATCATAAAATATGATGCAGATTCCTGCAAAGCCTAACAGGAAACCGGCAATTGATTTTCCTGATAATGATGCTTTGCCGGAAACCAGTGAGATCAAAACGATCCAGAGTGGTACCATTGCCGCGATGATTGCCGCCAGTCCACTTGAAATATATTTCACGCCCCAGGTACTCAGGCCATTGCTGAGGAAGATATTCAGAAAGCTTAAAATCAGTACCGGCCGCCATTCTTTCCCTTTTGGCAAAGCACGGCCTTTGGTCAGGAAATACAAAATATACAGGCTCCCTCCAAGCAGTTGCCGGAGGCCACTGAGTTGCAATGCGGGCATATAGGCAACTCCCCATTTTGACGCAAGCCATGTAGTACCCCAGAGTAAACTGACAAGGGCTACAGCGAGAAGTGCTTTGGGAGACTGCTTGCTCAATACCTGACTGGAAAATTTTGGCCGTTAGTGTTTGAAGTGACGCATGCCTGTGATCACCATTGCCAGGTTGTTCGTTTTGCAATAGTCAATGGAATCCTTGTCGCGGATTGATCCACCAGGCTGGATAAACGCTTCAATTCCCGCTTCATGCCCGAGCTGCACACAATCATTGAAGGGGAAGAATGCATCACTTGCGAGAACCGCGCCTTTCAGATCAAATGTGAACTGACGGCTCTTTTCGATCGCCTGGCGAAGGGAATCGATACGGCTTGTCTGTCCACAACCCTTTCCTACCAGTTGCTTGTTTTTAACCAGCGCAATGGCGTTGCTTTTCAGGTGTTTGCAGACAAGGTTCGCAAACTCTAGATCTGCCCGTTCTGCTGCTGAACTATCTCTTCCACCGGCTTCTTCCCATTTGCTGAAATTGCCGCTGTCAGTCTGCTGAACAAGAACACCGTTCAGTAAAGATTTGTATTGCGAAGATTCAGGAAGATGTTTTTTCTGTTGCAACAGGATCCTGTTCTTTTTTGCACGCAGGATCTCCAGTGCTGCAGGATCATATCCAGGAGCGATCAGTACTTCAAAGAAGATTTCGTTGATGGCGTTTGCAGTTTCACTGTCAATTGTTCCGTTGCATACGAGCACACCGCCAAAAGCACTTTCAGGATCACCCGCAAGCGCTGCGTCCCAGGCAGTTTTCACTGTTGGCCTGGATGCAATGCCGCACACATTGGTATGCTTAATGATGGCAAATGTTTTCTCGCCCTGAGATGCAGCCACATCTCCGAACTCGCGGATCAGTTGTACTGCTGCATCCACATCTACCAGGTTATTATAGGAAAGCTCCTTACCATTCAGCTGATGGAACAGTTCATCCAACGCTCCATAATAAACGCCCTGCTGATGCGGGTTTTCACCATACCGCATGATTTTCGGCCGGGGAACTGAAGCCAGGAAATAATTGTCCTGCCCGGGAGTGAAATATTGTGAAATGGCTACATCGTAATGTGCGCAGATCTCAAAAGCTTTTGCTGCAAAATGGCGGCGTTGTTCCAGTGTGGTGAAACCCTGCTGATCACGCAGCAGCTGTTCCAGGAAACCGTAATCCTGTTTGGATGCCAGAACCACTACATCACGGTGATTTTTCGCGGCACCACGGATCATGGATGGTCCGCCGATATCAATTTTTTCAATGATCGCCTGCTCATCCGAAGTGCTTGCTACCGTTTCTTCAAAGGGGTAGAGGTCAACGATCACGAGGTCAAGCTCCGGGATCTCAAATGCTTTCATTTCGCTGAGATCCTGCTCATTGTTCCTTCTGCCAAGAATACCGCCAAACACTTTCGGGTGCAGTGTTTTAACCCTTCCGCCAAGGATGGATGGATAAGACGTAACTGACTCTACGGGAACGCAGGGAATTTCCAGTTTTTCAATGAACTGTTGCGTTCCTCCTGTTGAATATATTGTTACGCCCTGTTCGTGCAGTAATCTTACCAGGGGTTCCAGTCCGTCTTTATAAAAAACGGAAATCAATGCGCTTTGGACCTTTTTGTTCATATTAGAAGCTTGACTGATTAAGGAGGCGCAAATGTACGGTTTATTGATGGGAAAAAGCCTGCCAATAGTAGGCCAGTCCTGCGATCAGGGCGAGGCAGAGCGTTGCTGTCAGCCATCCCGCAGTTCTGCATTGTAGCCACCTGGTCACAAAAAAGAGGAACAGGTAACAGGTATATAATGCCTTGTCGGAAAGGGCAAGTCCGGTGATCACTGCCCCCGGTAACAAGTGCAGGTGTCCGATAGATCCATTCATGATCCGGATCAGCCATCCGGTAAGGAAGCCGGGTAAATGTACAGGAAGGTTAACTGCTGACAACAGCCACTGCAAAAGCCCGGTCAGTAACGCCACACTGGAGAGCGGTACGGCAACAAGGTTGGCCGCCAGGAAATACACCGGTAACTGGTGAAACAGTTTTATGCTGATGGGTGCGGTCAGTACCTGCGCAGCCAGCGTTACCGCAGCCAGTTCCCAGACACCTTTCAGGAACCGGTTCCGGAATACCAGTAATTGGCTGAAAAGCGGTTGATAGATGACAATTCCGGTCAGTGCAGCGAATGATAACTGAAATCCTGCATCCCAAAGCCACATGGGTTCGCAGCACAACAGGCCAAATGCAGTTAACGATAATGCCTGGCCGGTATTCACCGGCTTCCGGATCAGCTTTGACAGCAGTTGTAAAATAAACATTACTGCTGCCCGGAGAATCGATGGTGTATTGCCGGCAACCCCGCAAAAGAAGATCACTATGCTGGTGATCAACATGGCTTTTCCCCATTGCTGGTACCGGTAATGCTCAGGAAACTTCAACAGGTGTTGTAAGACGGTGAACAAAAGCGACAGGTGCATTCCGGACACAGCGATCACGTGCATCACCCCGGTGTCGGAATAGGCCTGCAGCAACAACTTGCTGATCTCCTGGCGGTATCCGATCAGCAATGCCATGGCAAGTCCCGCTTCTGTTTCCGGCATTGTCTTGCGCATTGCTGATATCGCGGAAAGCTGTGCAGCAGACAACCACCGCGCTGCGGAAAGTGTACCCGGACTATTTAGCTTTCGTAATTCCTGCTCTTTCCAGAATCCCTGGTGAAAGAGTTGATGCCTTGCTGCAAATGCGGCATAATTGAATTTTTCGCCGGGGCGGGTTATTATCTTCCGCACCGGTGTTGCCGACAACAACCAGGTTTCTCCGGGCATGGGGAGATGAGTGTTGTTGCTGTCGAGGCTTACCTGGATAGAACCGGCAACAGCAATGGTTCGGTTTTGGGTCAGCAGGGCTTCCGTAATACTGAATTTTTGACTGAAACCACGTCGGCCCGGCAGGGGAATGGTCTGCGGTGTACCCACCAGGGCAACTACCTGGTGTAGCTGGTTTCCCAACCACCAGGGTCGGTGCCTGATTTGGGCAGCATAACTTCCCAGAGCGCCCAAACTGAATACAAGCAATAATACCGGGAGGCCGGGCAGCCAGCGGTAGTGATAACGGCAAAGCGCCGGGTTACCCTGGAAGAATGCCAGGCAGACTGACGTTACGGACAAACCTGTTACCGGAAGCCAGGGCCTGGTAATGCCATCACCGGCCACGATGCCAACCAGCAAGGCAGGCAATAGCCGGAGAAAGGGGGCAGCTTGCCAGTATGGTGCTTTCTTCAATGCCATACTGAAAAGTAGGTGACGATGATGCGGGGATCAAGGGTATTTAAACCCGAAAAAGCCACCCCGGAGGGTGGCTTCTTTCATGTGTGTGACAAAACCAGCAAAATATTTCAGCTTACGCGGTAGCCAATTCGTTTTCGTAGTGGGTAAAAAGCGCTTTGGAGGGGCGGCGGACTTTCGGGGCCCTGGCCATATTGTCCTTTTCAGCATCCCTGAAGCCAAGGGCAAGCACGGCGACAGCACTCAATCCTTTTTCTTCCAGCGACAGGATACGGTTTACAGCTTCCGGTGAAAACCCTTCCATCGGGGTACTGTCCACCTGTTCAAAAGCTGCTGCTGCAGTGGCATAACCCAGTGCTATATACGCCTGGCGGGCATTCCACTGGAAAATTTGCTCCGGCGTTTTCCCACTGACAGCGCCAAGAATCATTTTCCGGAAGTCACCCAGACCTTCCACCGGTATATTCCGGGTTGCAGCAATGTTGGCCAGGTAAGCATCAACCTGTTCTTCGGTAATATCTTTCCAGGCAGCAAATATGATCAGTGCTGACCCTTCTTTTACCTGGGGCTGATGGAAGATCGCGGGTGACAAAGCCTCCCGGAGGGCTGCATCTTCTACCACAATAATTGAATATGGTTGCAGGCCCAGCGAACTCGGCGCCAGCCTGATCGCCTCTTTAATGTTTTCCAGTTTGGCAACAGGAACAGCCTGGCCGTTCATTCTTTTGGCGGCATAGCGCCAATCCAGATCCTGTAAGTATTTCATAAATGTCCTTTTAGTATAATGGTGTGATTGTATGTACAAAGGTCAAACATTATTCCAATATGAAAAAGGCATATCAATGCTGCCAAAAGGTCAGCGCTGCCCGGCCCCGGGGAACAAAAAAGCGGCCCCTGGTATGGGGCCGCCTGACAATCAATGAGTTGTCTTATTATTTCGACAGGTACATGCTTCTGTCCTTGTACAGCTGTCTGAAATAAGGATCACGCAGATCTTTAACAAAGCGAATGGCTTCACCCGTGCTTTTCATTTCTGGTCCGAGTTCCTTATTTACACCGGGGAACTTATTGAAACTGAAAACCGGTTCCTTGATCGCAAATCCCTTGAGTTTCTTCTCGAATTTGAAATCCGTCAGCTTGTTTACACCCAGCATTACCTTCGTCGCAATATTGAGATAAGGGATCTGGTATGCCTTCGCGATGAATGGGGTAGTTCTTGAAGCACGCGGGTTGGCTTCTATCACGTACACCTTACCATCCTTAATGGCGAACTGGATATTGATCAGGCCTTTAATGTTCAGGGCTCTTGCAATCTTTTCAGAATAATATTCCATGGTCGTTACTTCCATGGGGCTGAGGTTGAAGGCAGGGAGAACAGCGTTGGAGTCGCCGGAATGGATACCTGCCGGCTCTATATGTTCCATTACTCCCATGACGTGAAAGTTCTCGCCGTCAAATATGGCATCCACCTCGGCTTCCTGGCACCGGTCAAGGAAATGATCGATGAGGATCTTGTTGCCCGGAATATGTTTCAGAAGGCTGACAACTGCCTTTTCCACTTCTTCGTCGTTGATCACGATCCGCATCCGCTGACCACCCAGAACATAGGAAGGTCTAACCAGAACAGGATAACCTACCCGGTTGGCAACTTCCACTGCATCATCAACATTGTATGCCGTACCGTATTCCGGATACGGGATATTGAGGTCTTTCAGCATGTCGCTGAAACGTCCCCTGTCTTCCGCGATATCCATATTGTCGAAAGAAGTACCGATAATTTTGATTCCCTTTTCTGTCAGTTTTTCTGCCAGTTTCAGGGCCGTCTGACCGCCAAGCTGAACAATCACGCCATCCGGCTGCTCGTTTTCGATAATTTCCCAAAGGTGTTCCCAGTAAACGGGCTCGAAATACAGTTTGTCGGCAATATCAAAATCAGTGGAAACTGTTTCTGGGTTACAATTCACCATGATGGCTTCATAACCGGCTTCTTTGATGGCCAGCAGGCCGTGTACGCAGCAGTAGTCAAATTCGATACCCTGGCCGATCCTGTTGGGACCTGATCCGAGAACGATGATCTTTTTGCGGTCACTTGGTTTGGCCTCGTTGCTATTGGAACCTTCGAAGGTTGAGTAGAAGTAAGGCGTTTTGGCTTCAAACTCAGCGGAACAGGTATCCACCATCTTATACACCCTGCGGATTCCGGCAGCCTTACGCTTTTCATATAGCGCATCCTCATTGCCGTCCTGCATCACCCTGCAAATCTGCTCATCACTGAACCCATGAAGTTTGGCTTCACGAAGCAGCTCGATGGGCAAAGTAGCCAGTTTGTATTTTGCCAGCTCTTTTTCGATATTACAGATCTTCTGGATCTCATACAGGAACCAGCGGTCAATCCCGTTGGTTGCCTTTACAATTGTATTGATGCTGACACCCAGCATAAGGGCGTCTTTGATGCGGAAAATCCGGTCCCATTTCGGCGTCTTGATATATTCAATCAGTTCTTCCGCATGCATCTGGCTCTTTCCATAGTAACCCAGTCCGACAGCATTATTCTCCAGGCTCTGGCAGGCTTTCTGAACAGCTTCCGTGAAGCTGCGGCCGATGCCCATCACCTCTCCCACACTTTTCATCTGGAGGCCAAGCGTATCGTTCGCGCCTTTGAACTTGTCAAAATTCCACCTGGGGATCTTAACAATTACATAGTCCAGTGCCGGCTCGAAATATGCTGAGGTGCTTTTGGTGATCTGATTTTCCAGTTCATCGAGGTTATAGCCGATGGCAAGTTTGGCGGCGATTTTGGCGATCGGATACCCGGTAGCTTTGGATGCGAGTGCAGAAGAACGGCTTACCCTGGGGTTGATCTCGATGGCGATGATTTCTTCAGTAGCCGGGTTGAGGGCAAACTGTACGTTACAGCCGCCTGCAAAGTTTCCAAGATCACGCATCATCTCGATGGCAGTATTGCGCATCAGCTGAAAGGCGGAATCGCTGAGCGTCATCGCCGGAGCAACCGTAATGGAATCACCAGTGTGAACACCCATCGGGTCAAAGTTCTCCACGGTACAGATGATCACCACATTATCATTGCTGTCACGCAATAATTCCAGCTCAAATTCCTTCCAGCCCAGAACGGCCTGTTCTACCAGTACTTCATGTATGGGAGAAGCCTGAAGCCCCCTGTTGAGTGCTTCATCCAGTTCGTCCTTATCATGCACGAATCCACCGCCGGTTCCACCCAGTGTAAAAGAGGGTCGGATAACGAGGGGGTAGCCAATTTGCTGGGCATATTCCTTTCCTTCCAGGAAACTGTTCGCCGTTTTTGCAGTAGCAACCGGAACTCCCAGTGCTATCATCCACTGACGGAACTTTTCCCTGTCTTCTGCCTTGTCTATGGCTTTAATGTCCACACCGATCAGGCGCACATTGTACTTTTCCCAGATCCCCAGGTCCTCGGCCTCTTTGGCAAGGTTAAGCGCGGTCTGACCGCCCATCGTGGGTAGTACCGCGTCAATTTGGTTTTCCTCCAGGATCTGTTCAATACTTTCCACCGTCAGCGGCAGCAGGTATACACGGTCTGCCATCATGGGGTCTGTCATGATGGTTGCCGGATTACTGTTGATCAGGATCACCTTGATTCCCTCTTCACGGAGGCTACGGGCAGCCTGGGTTCCGGAATAGTCAAACTCACAGGCCTGTCCAATAATAATGGGTCCTGAACCTATGATCAGGACGGATTTGATGGAATTGTCTTTTGGCATTCTGGAAAAAATAAATTGCGCAAAAGTACGCCCCGGAGCGCAATGGCCCAAAAAAAAGGCCTTCACCGCGGTGAAGGCCTTGTCAGGATTATCTTGTGGGACTAACTATTGTGATAAGCCGCCATTTCAATATCATCCAGCAATACCTTCCCTTCTCTCGCATCAGATTTTCTGACCGCACGGGACTGTCGTTCGTCCTGTTTGCTCAAAATTCTGAACATCCATTTCTGCTTGGCTTCCTGTCCCTTAATCGCTCCGATCACTGAACTGATCACTACCGCCAGCAAAACCACCACTTTTTGTTGAAATCTTTTCATAACCACGCTGATTTCTCGTTTACAAATTATTGCTACTGTATAATGGCCTTATTGTCTTAGACACTGAACCAATAACAAACGCTGTTCCATATTTTACAAATCTTGTACCCGACTGCCAGGAGTAAGCTTCATTTAACAAGTTGTTTAAACAACTTATATTTGCTTTCAATCAATTGAGTCGCATGTTCCGCCTGATTTTTCTCTTTCTTTTTTTTCCTGTCGCCGCATTTTCCCAATTCTCCCCAACCGATTATCCGAAAGGATATTTTCGTTCACCGCTGGAAGTACCTATCGACCTGAGCGGGAATTTCGGGGAACTTCGTCCCAACCACTACCACATGGGGCTCGATCTGAAAACCCTCCGGCGGGAGAACCTGCCGGTATACGCCGCTGCAGAAGGATATATTTCCCGGATCAAGATTGAGCCATTCGGGTTCGGCCGTGCGATCTATATCACTCATCCGAACGGCTACACAACAGTGTACTGTCACCTCAACAACTTCGCTCCTGCACTGGAAGCCTGGGTAACCAGCCAGCAATATGAACACGAAAGCTGGGAACTCTATATCCAGGTACCTCCGGAAAAATTTCCGTTAAAAAAGGGAGATCTGATCGCTTACAGTGGCAACACCGGCGGCTCTCAGGCTCCTCACGTTCACTTTGAGATCCGGAGGACTACCGATGATGTCAACCTGAATCCAATGTTGTTCGGTTTTCCGCTCCAGGACCACACAAGACCCTCCATTTTACGTTTGGCCGTTTATGACCGCCGGGTGTCAACATATGAACAATCGCCACGGCTGATTGGTTTAGCCGCCAAAGGAGCAGGGGAGTGGACAGCCGCTCCGATTACCGTTTCAAGTCCCCTCGTCAGCTTTGCCATCACGGCCTATGACACCCATGACGGGTCCACCAATGCAAACGGAATATTTGAAGCATCCCTCTGGAAAGACAATAAACCGGTGATCGGCTTCAGGATGGATAATATCGGTTACGACGCAACCCGCTACCTGAATGCGCATATCGACTACCGGACAAAGGCCGCAGGTGGTCCCTACCTGCAGCACCTGAGTGAACTGCCGGGTTACATCCGTTCCATATACACGCAATTTTCAGGTGATGGGGTCATCGATCTGTCCGACGGGTTAAGTCATCCCATCAGGATTGATGTGAAAGATGCCTATGGCAATACGTCCACGCTGCAGACTTCCGTGCGGTACGATGGAAAGGGAATTCCTGCAGTTCCGGCTGCGGGACAAAGATTTTATCCACTGATGGTGGGTGTTTATGAATCGCCGGAAGCTGAATTCGTGGTTGGGGAGAAAGCGCTGTACGATTCGGTGTCGCTGACCTGTAAAAGTCAGCCATCGGCACTGCCCCAGGTGGTGTCAGCGGTTCATCAGTTCGGATCAACCACTATCCCGCTGCAGGATTCCATACTGGTCAGGATCAGGCCGTCAGCAGCGATCGCTCCTGGTCTGCAGGGCAAAGTAGTGATGCAAAGATTTGCCGGTACTAAAAAAGATGTTTCCCCGGTTACCTGGAACAAGGATTGGGCAATGGCCAGATTCAGGGATTTCGGAAGTTTTCAGTTGGTAGTAGATACAACCCCGCCGGAAATCCACCCCGTTGGCTGGGCAGACAATGGCAACCTTTCCAAAGCACAGCGGCTGTTGTTCTCCGTTAGTGATAACCTTGGTGCATACAAAATGACCAGAACACTTCTCGACGGCGCATGGATCAGGTTTACCAATGATAAAGCGCGTAATTTTGAATATCGCTTTGATGAAAGGTGCCGGCCCGGCAAACACCAATTGACCATCATTGCATTTGATGCTGCCGGAAACCGGACAGAAAAAACTTTTTCCTTCACGAGATGATAACACTTCAGGCAGGGGATAAAGCCCCGGATTTTAAAGGAACTGACCAGGATGGCGTAAAAGTGTCTTTAAAAGATTACAAGGGAAAATTCCTTGCGCTGTTCTTTTACCCGCAAGACCTTACGCCAACCTGTACCGTTCAGGCATGTAACCTGCGCGATCATTATGCCGTACTGCGATCCAGCAACATTGAAGTGCTTGGTGTAAGTCCCGATTCTGCAGACAGCCACCTCAAATTCAAAGACAAGCATGCACTTCCCATGAGGCTCCTGCCTGACACCGCGCACGATATCATCGATCGTTATGGCGTCTGGGGACAAAAACAGCTGTATGGACGAACGTACATGGGGTTGCATCGCACTACTTTCCTGATCGGGCCCGATGGCCGCATCCTGCGCATTTTTCTGCGTCCGAAAAATAAAGCCCATGCGGAAGAAATTCTGCAGGCCGTAAAACAAAGTCAGCTTAGCTGAACAGGCAAAAGATTGTAACTTGATAGGGTGAAATACAGGATCAGGGAAAATTCTTTCTGGGCCCGTGTGGCTGCAAAATGGCTTCGCTCTGAGAAGATGGCGATGGTATTGGGAAAGACGATCCACCTGCACAATACTACCTGCGAAGAGTTCCTGGGAAACCGGCGCTGGCTGCGGCATGAACTGGCTCACATCCGCCAATTCAGGCAGCTGGGATTTCTCAATTTCTTATGGCAATACATGGTGGAATCTTTCCGTGTAGGTTACCAGAAAAACCGGTTTGAGGTAGAAGCCCGTGCTGCAGAGTGGGATGTGAACCTGGATAGCTATGTTTTTGTGCCGGGCAAACATCAGCTTAAAGCATCCATTCCACCGTTCCCGACGGGAATGTCCGCTCCACGGCATCAGCACAAAGTAACTCCCCCTGCGCATTGACACCGGTCACCCGGGTCTGGAAAACGACGTTTTCCCTTCGCAGTGTCACCACTTCCCCCAGTTTATACAGGGCTTTATTGTAAGCATCCAGAATTCCATGGAAATCGCCTGCTTTCAGGGCGGCCCAGCGATGCTCGAGTGCGCTGGCGAGCGCCCGTGTTTCCTGTAAAACATCAAAATGCCGGCCGCTAATCTGGCGGGCACTGACGGCATTGGGAAGGTCGCTGCCGAATGCCGACTGATTTACATTGATGCCCATGCCGGCTATGGCAAATTGCCATATGTCTCCAACCCAGCTGTTTTCAACCAGTAGTCCTCCTGCCTTTCTGTCACGCCAATAGATATCGTTGGGCCATTTAATGGAAGTTTCATCTCCGGCGATCGAGCGGAACCAGTCGCAGATGCCCAGGGCAAGTGCCATATTGAGGGTAAACATTGCAGGAGCGGGGAGGGACGTGGTTTCCAGCACAAAGCTGACCATGATATTTTCCCCCGGCCGGCTGCTCCACCGCTTGCCCCTTTGTCCTTTGCCGGCAGTCTGTTCCAGGGCGAAAAATCCCTCCCCGTGTGTTGCCTGGCCTGTTTTTGCCTGGCCCATGGCATAGTTGTTGGAGCTATCAACAGATTCCAGTATGTGAAGGGAATGACCTATGGGAAGACCGTGTGAATGTTTGGCCAAAAGATTACTATTTTTGATCGGGGCGAATGTAGGAATTTCCTTAATTTGACAAGGGCCGTAGCCTGTTCCCATCCAACGCATCCTGTTTATATTGAACACAAAAAAGAAAGTTTATTGGAACCATTGTCAGCTTTAGCCGCGCGTCAACGAAATAGTGTGACCAGATTGACCAAAAATGCCAAGATCCTCAAATCCATCATAAAGGCCATCCAGGACAAGAAAGGCGAAAACATACTATCGCTCGATCTCCGTAAAATCCATGAAGCTGTAGCAGACTTTTTCATCATCTGCCAGGCCAGTTCTACCACGCAGGTAAAGGCGATTGCAGATGCCGTAGAAGTGGAAGTCAAGGCGGCTTTGGGAGAATTGCCCTACCGCCACGAAGGTCAGCAGGCAGCGCAGTGGGTATTGATCGACTACGTGAATGTTGTTGTTCATGTGATGCTTCCGGAAACCCGTAAATTCTACCGGCTGGAAGAAATGTGGAGCGATGCCCCCATGACCGAGCACCATTCTTAACAATAAATGCCTGTTTTCGAACAAAGCGGCCTTATAAGCATTAGTAATTCTTTATAGTCTAAACAAATATGTCACAGGAAGATTTTAAACCAAACGAAAGGGGAGGATTTAACCGGATGAGACCCAGGCCCGATGGAAACGGCAACGAACCCCGCAAAGGCCCCCGTTTCAATATTTATTGGATCTGGGGAGCACTGGCGGTGATCCTGCTCGGTTTCAACCTGTTCAGCAGCTTCGCACCCGACGCCCGCCGCATCAATTTTGATGAATTCAAAAAGGAAATGCTCAGCAACGGGGACGTTGAGAAAATAGTGCTGATCAGTAATAAGAATCTCGTAAGAGTATTCATTAAGCCCGAAGCACTCAAAAAGGAATACTACCAGAACAAAATGCCAAAAGGTATCAATGCGAATACCGAAAAAGGCCCCCAGTTCGAATTTACCATAGCAAAACCGGAGATTTTCACTGATGATCTCCGCGATTTCTATAACAAGAATCCACAGGTAAAGGAAGTGCCCCGGATTGACGACACGGAAGGAGACTGGCTTGCGCCGATTTTCCAGTTCGTGCTACCGATTTTCATCATCGTACTCATCTGGGTATTGCTGATGCGTAAAATGGGTGGTGGTGCCGGCGGCGGTGCCGGACCCGGTGGAATTTTCAACATCGGTAAATCCAAAGCCCAGCTGTTCGACAAGGGTACCAAAGTGAATATCACGTTCAACGATGTAGCCGGCCTCGACGAAGCCAAGGTGGAAGTAATGGAAATTGTTGATTTCCTCAAGAACCCGAAGAAATACACCAACCTCGGTGGTAAAATTCCGAAAGGGGCATTGCTGGTCGGTCCTCCCGGTACAGGTAAAACCCTGCTGGCCAAGGCCATGGCGGGGGAAGCGCAGGTGCCCTTCTTCAGCCTCAGCGGCAGCGATTTTGTGGAAATGTTTGTAGGGGTTGGTGCGAGCCGTGTTCGCGACCTGTTCAAACAGGCAAGGGAAAAATCCCCCTGTATCATCTTCATCGATGAGATCGATGCGATCGGTCGTGCACGTGGTAAAAACGCCATCATGAGCAATGACGAGCGCGAAAGCACACTGAACCAGCTGCTCGTGGAAATGGACGGCTTCAGCGGAGAGAGCGGCATCATCGTTCTGGCTGCCACCAACCGCCCTGATGTGCTGGACAGCGCCCTGTTGCGCCCCGGTCGTTTCGACCGCCAGATCAGCATCGACAAGCCCGACGTAAAAGGACGCGAAGCCATCTTCAAGGTGCACCTGAAACCTATCAAGGTTTCTGAACAGGTAGATATTCACAAGCTTGCCGAACAAACACCAGGTTTTGCCGGCGCCGATATCGCCAACGTTTGTAACGAAGCTGCCCTGATCGCAGCCCGCAAGGGTAAGGAAGCTGTTGATATGACTGACTTCCAGGATGCCGTTGACCGGGTGATCGGAGGTCTCGAGAAAAAGAACAAGATCATTTCTCCTGATGAGAAAAAGATCATTGCCTATCATGAAGCTGGTCATGCGATCTGTGGCTGGTATCTCGAACATGCTTATCCGTTACTGAAAGTGACGATCGTGCCAAGGGGTACAGCGGCCCTGGGATACGCACAATACACGCCGAAAGAGCAATACCTGTACAATACCGATCAGCTGATGGATCAGATCTGTATGACACTGGGTGGACGTGCTTCTGAAGAGATTTTCTTCGGTAAGATCTCCACCGGCGCGCAAAACGATCTGCAGCAGATCACCAGGATGGCCTATAGCATGGTGACCATCTATGGCATGAACGAAAAAGTGGGTAATGTGAGCTTTTACGATCCCCAGCAGGAGAATTCGTTTACCAAACCTTACTCGGAAGAAACTTCCAAATTGATTGATCAGGAGGTTCGCAAACTGATCGACCAGGCATACGACCGTACAAAGTTGTTGCTGAGCGAAAAGAAAGAGCAGGTAGAATTGCTTGCGGAAAAACTGCTGGATAAAGAAGTGCTGTTCCAGAGCGATGTAGAACAGCTCATTGGCAAAAGGCCTTTTGAAGAAAAGAAAACCCTCGACGTGGAAGATGCGCCGGTGATTGCATAATATGAATGTTTCTGCATCCAAGGAGAACATCCTGAAAAAAATAAGGAAGGCGTTGAGTGAATCAACGCCTCTTCCATTTCCATCCGGTGAAGGCCACCAGTCTGTGTTCATTCCACAGGAAGAAGACCTGGAACTGGTATTCGCCAATGCGTTCACTGCCTTGCAGGGAAAGTTCGTGTACTGCATGGATGAAAAGGAAATGATTAGTCAGCTGGCCGGACTGATCCGCCAGCTGGAATGGTCCAGGATCTATTGCCGGGAATCAGTGCTGAAAGAGTTCCTCGTACGGCAGGGCATCCATGGTGTGATGATCGGAACCGGGCAGTCAGAACTCAGAAATTGCGATGCCAGCATCACGACCTGCGAGTTCCTGGTGGCGCGCACCGGTTCCCTGGTGCTGAGTTCTGCATCCGAAAGCGGAAGGACCACAAGCGTATATGCACCAGTTCACATCTGCATTGCCTATACCGATCAGCTCGTGTATGATGTAAAGGATGGATTGAAAGCGATGCGGGAAAAATTCGGCGCCAATCTGCCTTCACTGATCACCTTCGCTTCCGGTCCCAGCCGCACTGCCGATATTGAAAAAACCCTGGTGGTCGGTGTTCACGGCCCCGGCGAGGTCTATGTGTTCCTGGTGCAGCGTGATGCAGGCGATCAGACCCAAAATGGCAAAAACAAAATCATTTGATATGCTTCCGGATTACCAGCTTTTCGTTTACGGCTCCTTGCGAAAGGGTTTTAATCATGCGGCATATGACTATATCCGCAGGTATTTCACACTCGTAGGGGAAGCTACCGTTCCAGGCGGATTGTACGATATGGGCGAGTATCCCGCAGCCATCCCTGAAGAAAGCGGCGCAAGGATTGTCGGAGAACTGTACCGTATCCGCGAAATAGATGAAATGGATTGGGCGATCGCCCAGCTGGATGACTACGAAGGTGTGACACCTGATGACGATGAACCACCGATGTACCGTCGTGACCGGACAGCTGTTACGCTTTCGGAAACCGGAGAAACAACCAGTGCCTGGATCTACTGGTTCAGCGGAGATATCACTGGTAAACCACGCATCATTTCCGGTGATGTGTTGCAGTACCGTTCCGGCAAATCGTAGAGGTAAACTATATTTGCTGCCATGTTACTGGAACCCGGGAAAAAAATATATTTCATTTCTGATTTCCACCTGGGCGCGCCCGACTACCAGCAAAGTCTTACCAGGGAGAAAAAAATTGTCCGCTTTCTTGAAACCATTGAAAAGGATGCTGCAACCATTTTCATCGTTGGTGACCTTTTCGATTTCTGGTACGAATACCGTTCTGTTGTACCCAAGGGCTATGTACGCATATTGGGCAAGCTCGCGAACCTGACCGACAAAGGTATCGCTATCCACTTCTTTGTAGGAAATCACGATATGTGGATGAAGGGGTATTTCGAGCGCGAACTCAGTATCCCCGTTTATCACGAAGAGAAAGCTTTCAGCTTCAATGGAAAATCTTTTCTGATCGGTCACGGCGACGGACTTGGCCCGGGCGACCACGGCTACAAATTCATTAAAAAGGTTTTCCGCAACCGCATCAGCCAGTTCCTGTTCGGAATCCTCCATCCCACCTGGGGTATTGGCCTTGCCAACTATTTCAGCCGGAAAAGCCGCGCCGCTACGGGTCAGACGGACGAACATTTTCTCGGCGAAGACAATGAGTGGCTGATCACCTATTGTAAAGATGTACTGCAGGCCAAACACTACGATTTCTTTGTATTCGGTCACCGCCACCTGCCCATCGACTTCCGGCTTCCCGGCAACAGCAGGTACATCAACCTCGGCGACTGGTTACGATATGACAGCTATGCAGTATTTGACGGGCAGGACATGGAACTCAAATACTACCAGCCATGAGGTATTTTCTATGGATACTGCTGATGCTTCCCTTTACCGGAATGGCGCAGACGGACAGCTTTCCATTGGTATCTGTGGTGGGAAAAGACCTGGCTGATTTCCGGATTGATAACCTCGGCAACTATTACCTGCTTAGCCAGAAAGGAGAACTGAAAAAACTCTCCGCTACCGGCGACTCCGTGGCTGTCTTCAATGATGTCCGCCGTTTCGGCAAGCTTTATGCTATGGACGTGTCGAATCCGCTCAAGCTGATTTTGTTCTACCGTGATTTTGGCACCGTTGTAGTGCTTGACCGGCTGCTGAACAGGCGCAACACCATCGACATGCGTAAACAGCAGATCCTGCAGGCAAAGGCTGTGGCACAATCCTACGATAACGGGGTATGGGTATATGACGAAATCGATGCAAAACTGAAACGACTCGATGATAATGGAAATGTGATAGGTGAAACCGTCGACTTCAGAAATGTTTTTGATGATCCTCCTTCCCCCGAACAGATCGCTGATGCGGACCGGCTCGTATACCTGTATGATCCGAATAAGGGCTTATTTGTGCTGGACTACTTCGGAAGCGTCAGAAACAAAGTTGCCTTGCTGGGCTGGACCGACTTCCAGGTAATCGGCAAAAAAGTGATCGGCAGAAAAGGAACCCTTCTGGAAAGTTATGTTCCGGGAGCCTTGCAGTTACAGGAGATTGCCATGCCGGCTCAGTTAACCGGTGTACAGAAAATGCAGGTCACCATCGACAAGCTGTATTGCCTGAAGGATGGCAGCCTTTTTATCTATGCGCTTAACAATTTATCGAAGTAATGAATGACCTGCTGTCATATGAAGTATTAAGCAATAGTATCAGAAGCTGGCTGATCTGCCTGACTTTTATTGCCTTTGTTTTTGCCATCAAAAAATACCTGTCACGAACCATTTCAAGGGTGCTCTTCCGGCTCATCCGGCATAGTTCCTGGAAGATCGATCAGAAGAGCTTTGTAGAACTGCTGCTGCAACCCATGCAGCTGTTCCTGATCGTGACTTTCACGATGCTGGCCCTCGACAGCCTTAATTTTCCTGCGATACTCGACATCGAGGTGTATCACATCAGCTTCCGGCGCATTGTCGATGGCCTGGCAAAGGGAGTTTTTGTCGTGATCTTCATCTGGCTCCTGCGCCGCATCATCGATTTTATCGCCATGCTCATGGAGCAACGGGCAAACCTGACAACCGATACGGCAGATAACCAGATGGTGGTGTTCTTCAAGGATTTTTTCAAAGCAATCCTGGTGATCATCGGGATACTGCTGGTTATCCGTTTTTCATTTAACAAGAACATTACTACCTATCTCGCCGGTCTTAGTATCGTTGCCGGTGCCCTCGCCCTTGCGGCCAGGGAAAGCCTTGAAAACCTGATCGCCTCCTTCATTATTTTCTTCGACAAACCGTTCCATGTAGGTGACCTGGTGAAAGTGCAGTCCATTACGGGTACGGTAGAAAAGATCGGACTGCGCAGCACCCGTATCCGTACCGACCAGAAAACATTTGTGACGGTGCCCAACAAACAGATGGTAGACAGCATCATGGATAACCTGACGCTGCGCACCTTCCGCCGCGCTGATCTTAAGCTGGAAATATCCCTCCAGACATCCTCTGTAAAACTTGATCATGCAATTGCCGGGATCAAATCGATACTCTCGCATCCGGCAATCGAAAATTATGTTACCTATCTGAGTGATATTACGGGCAATGCTTTTCTTATACATGTGGAATACTACACGGGCATCATTCCTGTTGCTGACTTTAACCAGTTGAAGCAGACAGTCAACCTGGATATACTTCGCCTGCTGGAATCGCTGCAGGTTGAGCTCGCGGGAGAAGTCAAAGAAGTCTTAATCCGCTCCTGAGCCGGCTCAGAGATTCTGCTTCAGCTCAAGGAGAAATGCCCTGAACTGCTGCAGCGCCTGGATCACTTCAAATTGTTTCTGGATTTTCTTTTGCTGCATTTTCAAATGCTCTTTCGCCCCTTCCAGCGTAAACTTTCTTACGCGGATAAGATGGTAGATCAGGTGGAGGGTCTTCACGTCCTCCGGGCGGAAAAAGCGGTCGCCTTTCCTGTTTTTACGGGGCTGAAGCAATTGCTCAAACTCATTACTCCAGGTTCGGATAAGTGAAGGGTTCATCCGGAACATATTGCCCACATCGCCGATGCTGTAATATTGTTTGGTAAACAGGATATCATCAGGCGGGATCTCGATAAGGTCAGCTTCTGCAGCGATCTCCTTTAAAGATTTTCTTCCTCTTTTGCCGTTCGTGGCAGACTTCCAGACTTTTTCCTTTTCTTTTCTGCCGGGCTTCTTGCGGATGGTCAGGACTGTCGTTTCGTCCGTGATGGTCAGCCTGGCCGGGGCTTTTGTAGTTGCCGGAGCCTTAACTGCTGCCGGAGCCACAACGATATCGTCGTCTACAGAAATCCCTTCGGCTGCAGCCTTATCCGTTCCGTTTGCCAGGGGTGAATCCTCTGGTAAACCGGCTTCCGGTAACGATGGTTCTTCAAAACCAAAGTCCAGGCTGATTTGCTGATGGGCTTTTTTCACAATACAATTTACTCCAGCTTTGCCACAATAATCCGGCCGAACTGGCTATGTTGAAAAAATGAGGAAGATCAGTCAAAACTCTGGTTGCTGGCGGCAGCCATCTTCAGCAGGCGGTCGTACTGCTCAGGCGTAAGATCATTGAAAAAGAAATAGGCAGGATCAATGCGTTTGCCGTTTTTGTGGACCTCATAGTGGAGGTGGGGACCGGTAGATTTACCTGTACTGCCCACGTAACCGATGATCTCACCGCGTTTGATCTTTTGTCCGGATGCAGCTTTTACCCGGTACATATGCCCATACAGGGTTTCGTAGCCGTAGCCATGATTTACCACAACGTGATTCCCGTAACCGTTGCCGGTATTGCCTGCAAGTTTTACTGTTCCATTTGCCGTGGCGTAGATCGGGGTGCCCTGGGGTGCTGCAAAATCGAGCCCCGCATGCATTTTAACCGTTTTGTAAACAGGATCGATGCGATAACCGAACCCCGAGGCGATGCGGTTAAGATCCTTGTTGCTCACCGGCTGAATGGCAGGTGTACAAGCCAGCAGGATCTCCTTGTTTTTAATGAATCCTTCGATGTCATCGTAAGACTTGTTCTGGTAGGCAACCCGCTTGTTCAGGTTATTCAGGGTATGAACGATATCCGCATAGAGGTCTCCTGCATCCATAGCCTGCACCAGCTGCAATTCTTTCAGCTTTTCCATTTCCTTCACCCTTGCGCTGTCGGGAATGGGACTGGCTTCAAAGATGGACCGGTACACTTCATTGTCCCGCTTCTCCAGCTCCACCATCTGCTGCTGGAGCTTGCGCACCTGGCCCGACAGGAAATCCATGTTCTCACTGGCCTTCTCATATTGTTGCCGGAGGATCTTTTCTTTGGGACTGTCGAGGTATTGAAAGGCAATGGAGACGATGATCAAAGCGGTAACGAGGCTTGCAGCGATGAAACCCAATGCCCGGAGTAATTTCACCCGAAGGGGTGTTTCCAGTTTTTCATACCGGAGGGTAGTAGGGTTATAGAAATATTTGATTTTTTTCATATTTAGGCGCTCGGCCTCATTTCCTTAGCTTTGCAAACCTCACCGGCGGCTACAAATATAGCGGGGGAAGGAACAAAATAACCAAGAATCATTCCGAATTTATGCGCACGAGTGCTGAAATAAGACAAAGCTTTCTCGATTTTTTTGCTTCTAAAGGACATACGATCGTGCCCTCTGCACCGATCGTTGTGAAGAATGATCCGACGCTGCTTTTCACGAATGCCGGAATGAACCAGTTCAAGGATTTTTTCCTTGGAAACCGCGTCCCGCCCAGCAAGCGTGTGGCTGACACACAGAAATGCCTGCGGGTGAGTGGCAAGCACAATGACCTGGAAGAAGTGGGCGTGGATACCTATCACCATACCATGTTCGAGATGCTCGGCAACTGGAGCTTCGGCGACTATTTCAAAAAAGATGCAATCGCGTGGAGCTGGGAGTTGCTGACGGCCGTTCTGGGGATCGATAAAGATCGCATATATGTGACCGTATTTGAAGGCGATGCTGCGGAGCATCTTCCCAAAGATGAAGAGGCTTATGAAGAATGGAAGAAATGGATCGCTGAAGACAGGATCCTGACAGGAAGTAAAAAGGACAATTTCTGGGAAATGGGTGACACCGGTCCCTGCGGACCCTGTACGGAGATCCATGTGGATTGCCGGCCAGATACGGAACGCGCAGCAGTTGACGGAAAAACCCTGGTGAACAATGACCACCCGCAGGTGATCGAGATCTGGAACAATGTATTCATGCAGTTCAACCGCCTGAAGGATAAATCGCTTACCCCGCTTCCGGCGCAGCACGTTGATACGGGAATGGGCTTTGAACGCCTGGTCCGGGTTCTGCAGAACAAACAATCCAACTACGATACAGATATATTCACCGGAACAATTGCCACCACAGCGCAGCTGACCGGCAAACAATATGGTTTCGGTGACAGCAAGAGTGATGTGGCTTTCCGCGTTCTGGCAGACCATATAAGGGCTATTGCCTTCACCATTGCAGATGGTCAGCTACCCTCCAATAAGGATGCAGGGTATGTGATCCGCCGCATCCTTCGCCGGGCTGTCCGCTACTACTATTCTTATCTTGATTACAAGCAGCCCCTGCTGCATCAGTTGCTTCCCGGTCTCGCGAAGCAGTTTGAACACGTATTTCCTGAACTGATCAATCAGCAGGAATTTGTTGCCAAAGTGATCAGGGAAGAAGAGGAAGCTTTCCTCCGCACCCTTGATAAAGGGCTGCGCAAAATGGATGATGTGATCCAGGCCGCTAAAAATGGCAACCAGACCATCAGCGGTGCTGCGGCCTTTGAATTATATGACACTTTTGGTTTTCCGATCGACCTCAGCATGCTGATCGCTGCTGAGAATGCCGTGACCATCGACAAGCCGGGCTTCGACCAGGAACTGCTGATGCAAAAAGACAGGAGCCGCCAGGCAACTGCCATCGATACTGAAGATTGGGTGATTCTTTCAAATGGTCAGTTGATGGAATTTGTGGGATACGACTCACTCGAGATCTCTACCAAAGTACTCCGTTACCGGAAAGTAAAAGCCAAAGGAAAAGAGTCCTTCCAGCTGGTGCTGGCGGCTACGCCGTTTTATGCTGAAAGTGGTGGTCAGGTAGGCGATACCGGTACCCTCAGTTTCATGGGTGAAATGATCCAGGTGGTGGATACCAAAAAGGAGAATGACCTGATCGTTCATTTCGTCAGCAAACTCCCTGTAAATATTACGGCGCCCGTTGTTGCCAAAGTAGAAGGCAGCAGGAGAAAGAAAACCGAAGCCCATCACTCCGCCACGCACCTGCTGCATGCGGCATTGCGCCAGGTTCTGGGAAATCATGTTGTGCAGAAGGGATCGTTGGTGAATGATGAGCACCTGCGTTTTGACTTCGCTCATTTCTCTAAACCGACTGAAAGCGAGCTGGCACAGATTGAGGCGATCGTGAACGAAAAGATCCGCTGCAATATTCCGGTTGAGATCAGTGAAATGCCCAAGGAGGATGCGCTGAAGCTTGGCGCCATGGCCCTTTTCGGGGAAAAATATTCAGATATCGTGCGGGTAGTGGTAATGGACAAACGGTACAGTGTCGAATTGTGCGGCGGTACCCATGTGTCCGCAACCGGCGAACTCGGCACTTTCAAACTGAAGCATGAAGCTGCCGTGGCTGCCGGTGTAAGAAGGATTGAAGCGGTTGCGGGCACTGCAGCAGAAACCTGGATCAGTACCCAACTGGAGCAGCTTCACAAAATCCGGGAAGTGCTGAAACATCCTGCTGATATCGTCAAAGCTGCCGAGTCTGCTGTTGCAGACAACCAGCAACTCCGCAAACAACTTGAAGCCCTGGAACAAAAAGCCCTGAACAGCCTGAAGCAGGAGCTCCTTACCCAAGTGGAAAATCTGAACGGCACCCAGTTTCTCGCGGCGACGGTGGAAGTAAGCCAGCCGGATGCCCTGAAGAAACTTTGTTTTGACCTGAAAGCCGGGCTGGACCGGGCGGCGATTGTACTCGCCACCACCATTGGTGATAAAGCCTATGTAGCCATTTCCTTCTCAGATTTGCTGGTAACAGAAAAAGGACTTGATGCCGGCAAGCTGATCAAAGAGGTTGCAGCACCGTTGATCAAAGGCGGAGGGGGCGGCCAGAAAGCCCTGGCTACGGCAGGCGGACAGGACAGCAGCCGGTTCCCGGAACTCTTTGAAGCACTCCGCGAAAAGGCCTCGCAATAAAATGTGAAAGTTATTTGCGAAATATTTCGTAGATCGGACAAACCGATTATATTTGATCTACGAAAACAGCCGTAAATAATTATTTATGAAAAAAAACGTGTTAACCGGCCTGGCGCTGGCTTGCCTGGTGCTTACATCAGGAGCACTTTCTGCTCAGAAAAAACCTGCTACTGTCCAGAAAGATCAACTGGGTGAATATGATCAGCTGATCATCAAATGGAAAGGCGATAAAGGCGATAAAGGGGATAAAGGCGAAAAGGGTGACAAAGGTGAAAAGGGTGACAAGGGTCCGAAAGACATCAAGGTCGTAATTGAACTCAAGGGTGACAATATCGTGGTGAACGGCAAACCGCTTTCGTCCTTCAACGACAAAGACATTGCTGTTCTCAAAAAAGATATTGAGATCGTAGATGGCAGGACCCTTCGTCTTGCCACGCCCAGAACACCGCGGTCAGCCTTCCAGGGAAACGCCATGACGCTGCCCGATGGCGATAATCTTTATTACTTTAATACCAGCGAAGACCGTGCATTTCTCGGTGTTGGTTCCGATAAAACAGAAGGTGGTGTGGTGATCACCGAAATAACAGATGGCAGTGCAGCCGAAAAAGCCGGACTGAAACAGGGCGACATCATTACAAAGGTTGACGAAACCGTGATTACTTCCCCGGAAGTGCTAAGCAAAACAATCGGGAAAATGAAGCCGGACAACAAGGTAACTGTTACCTATAAGCGCGCCGGTAAGGAAGCAAAAACCACTGCCACGCTGGGCCGCAGGGAACATGCAGAAGCATTCAATTTTGAAGTGCCTGATTTCAACTACAATTACAACTACAACTGGAACGAAAGGGAAATGAAGATCGGTATCAAAGCCCAGGACACCGACGATGGCAAAGGCGTAAAAGTGCTGGATATTGATGACGAATCTGCAGCCGAAAAAGCCGGACTGAAAGAAGATGATATCATCATCGCGCTGGATGCCACACCGGTAAACAGTGTGAATGAACTGGTAACCATAACCCGTGCTGCAAGACAGGCAAAAAAAGCATCCATGCCGGTAAAGTTCCTGCGGGACGGGAAAGAAATGCAGGCGGATCTCAAGATCCCGCGTAAGCTGAAAACCGCAGAACTATAGGAGTTGCATTTCTTTCCGGAATTGCTGCCGGTACTGCAGGGGAGTGGATTTTAGTTTTGTTTTGAACATCCGGCTGAAGTGCGTGATGTCATTGAATCCGCTCTCAAAACAAATATGGGAAACAGGTTTATCAGTATGCACCAGTTGTGCCATGGCATAATTGAGCCGGTAGTCGATCACCATCTCCATAAACGTTTTACGGGTGGTCTTCTTAAAATACTTACAAAATGCATTGGTGGTCATATTGGCCACCTTTGCTGCTTGTTGTAGGGTACATTCTTCCCGGAAATGGTCGATGATATAAGACAACACCGGCGTAACACGCGCCTGCTCCGCGTTGGGCCGGCGACTGTTCCTGGATGATGTGTCCAGCGGCATGCTGTCCTCACGGAACGATAATTCCTGGAGCAGGGCAAGCAGTAAAACCAGCCTTTCAAAATAGTCCTCCGTTTCGTTCAGGACAATCATCTTTTGCCTTGCGGATGCATTGCCCTCTGCCGGAAAGATCAGCCCGGTATGACTGTTTTCCAGGAGTTGCCGGATTCTTCCCAACTCCGGTTTCGAGAAGAATTGGTCCCCGAGGAAGTCAGGCATGAACTGCACCACCACCGAGATAGCATTCACCGAGCCTTTTATTACCGGGTCGTTTCGCCAGCAATGTGGCAGGTTCGGTCCCAGTAATACGAGCTCTCCCTCAAAAAACAGGTCAAGGTGGTTGCCCACGAATCTTTTTCCTTCCCCTTTCTCAATCAGCGTCAACTCATATTCGGGATGGAAATGGTACTGGGCGTCAAAGGCTTCCAGCACAAATCCCCTTACCTGGAAAGACTGTGAACCATTGAGCGGGACTGCTTCAAATGAAGGCTTGATTTTGCGCGTTTTCTCCGAAATCAGCATAAATCTGGTTTGGGCGGATAATTTAGGTCAATTAATGGAATTCGCCGTCATTTTTTACCGGGACATTCCTGTGTTCCTTTGTATCACCTAACTGATTCAACCTTTTGCCATGCCAACGATTGCCCTCCCCACCCTCGATGCTACTTATATTACCAGCCCGGAACAGCACGACGCTTTTCGCCACGACGGACATATCCTCCTTCCCGGAATACTGAGTCCCGATGAAGTTGCGGCTTACCGGCAGGTGATCAGGGATGCTGCGGCGACCTATAATACAGAAAAAAGAAAGCTGGAAGACCGGGATACCTACGGCAAAGCATTTCTGCAGATCATGAACCTCTGGGTAAATGATCCGCAGGTGCGGCAGTTTACCCTGGCAAAGCGGTTTGGCCAAATTGCAGCTGACCTGCTGGGCGTGGAGAATGTTCGCATCTATCACGACCAGGCCCTGTTCAAAGAACCGGGTGGCGGCCCCACGCCCTGGCACCAGGATCAGTACTACTGGCCGGTGGATACCCATAATACCGTAACCATGTGGATGCCCCTGGTAGATATCAATGTCGATATGGGCATGCTGACATTTGCTTCGGGATCCCATACCAAAGGAGCCATTTTCGACTACGAGATCTCTGATGAATCGGAAGCTGAATTTGATGCCTACGTCAGGAATAACAATTTCCCTATCAGCCGGCCCGAAACGATGAATGCGGGAGACGCCACCTGGCATTATGGCTATACGATCCACAATGCTCCCGGTAACCGCTCCACCGACATGCGGGAGGTCATGACCGTCATTTATGTTGCGGATGGTGCCCGGATCACGGCGCCCCGGAACAAATGGCAGGAAAATGACCTGAAAACCTGGCTGTTAAATGATCCGGTGGGTAATCCCGTGGAAACCAGGCTGAATCCACGGGTCCTTTAAGGTTTCCTTTGGGCAATCGCCTTGGCTGGCCGTATACACTTCGTACATTTGCCCAATGACCGGATTACCCGAAAAATATGAGCTCGTTATCGGATTGGAGGTTCATGCGCAACTGCTTACCCATACGAAACTGTTTTGCAGCGACGCTGCTGTTTACGGCGGTGAACCCAATACGCATATCAGCCCGATCACGCTGGCCTACCCAGGCACCCTGCCCCGGTTAAATGAAAAGGCAGTGGAATTTGCCATCCGCATGGGCCTCGCCTGCGGCAGTGACATCAGCGCGGTGAACTGGTTCGCCCGGAAACACTATTTCTACCCCGATCTGCCGAAAGGATACCAGACCAGCCAGCACATCAACAATATCTGCCAGGGCGGCGGCGTGAAGATCACCGTCAACGGCACGGAAAGGGTCGTGCAGCTGCACCATATCCACCTGGAAGAAGATGCGGGTAAGAGCATCCATGATGCAGATCCGGAAAAGACGGCAATTGACCATAACCGGGCCGGCGTACCCCTGATCGAAATCGTTTCTGAGCCGGATATGTTCAGCGCCGATGAAGCCTATGCCTACCTGACTGAAATCCGGAAACTCGTGCGTTACCTCGGCATTTGTGATGGTAATATGGAAGAGGGGAGCATGCGTGCCGATGCCAACGTATCAATCCGGCTTCGGGGAGATAAAAAACTCGGCACCAAGGTGGAAGTGAAAAACCTGAACTCTATCCGGCACGTGAAGAAAGCCATCGAGTTCGAGGCAAAACGTATGATGGAGATGGCGGAAAAGGGCGAAACTATACTTCAGCAAACCCGGAGTTTTAATGCGGAAAACGGCACCACGTTTGCCCTCCGCAGTAAGGAAGAAGCGAATGACTACCGTTATTTTCCCGATCCCGATCTGCCGGTGTTTACCGTAGACGAAAAACGCCTCCAGGCGATCCGACAGGCCATGCCACCAATGCCGGAAGCCGTCCGTGAGCGATTTGAATCCCGTTTCCAGCTGCCGGCATACGATGCCCGTATCCTCAGTGATGATATCGACGTCGTTACCTTTTTTGAAGCTACCGCTGAAAATACCACACACTATAAGGCCATTTCCAACTGGCTGCTGGGGCCTGTAAAAAACTGGACGAATGACCATAATGCCACCATTGCTGAGTTTCCCCTGAAACCGGCAGCACTGGCAAAACTGGTGGAACTCGTCGAATCGGGGCAAATCAGTTTCTCCAGTGCTTCTTCGCGGCTGCTGCCCGCACTTGTTGACAATACCGGCGCCGATCCCCTTCAGTTAGCGACTTCCCTGAACCTCCTGCAGAATGCCGGGGCTGGTGAAATCGAACAGTGGGTTGCGGAAGTGCTGACCAGGATGCCGGATAAAGTTGCCGAATACAAAAAAGGGAAAAAAGGCCTTATCGGATTATTTATGGGGGAGGTCAAGAAGCTGTCCAAAGGAAAGGCAGACCCGAAAATGACTACCACCGTTCTCGAACAAAAACTCAACGAAACAATTTAAAGTCGCTTTCATGAATTTAGTTGCCCGTTTTATACCCGTGCTTGCTGCTGCCTTCATTTTGACAGCCTGCGAGCAAAAAAGCACTGGTGGTGATTTTACTGTTGCCGTCTCTTTTGAACATGGTGACCGCCTCGCTCCCAAACCTGACAGGCGTTTCCTGCTGGAAGAGATTCCTTTTGGCGCAGCCACTGCTCCGCTGATCCTCGATTCTGCCAGCCTGAAAGGAGATAAAGGCAGTGTTGAACTGCATGGCAAGGCGAAGGAATCCGGGTTATACCAGCTGACCGTTGAAGACGGGCCGGTAGTGTTATTGACCAACGATGGCAGTAATATCCAGGTTAAACTTGACCTGGAAAAGAAAGAAGATTTTTACACGGTGAAAGGCTCTGAAGGAAGTGAACAGCTGCGCGCTTTCATTGATGAGTACACCAAAAAAATGCGTGACATCAACGCGGTTTCCATGCGGGCCGACAGCCTGCATCAGGCCGGCGCAGCGGATAGTATCGTTCAGGTGATCGCTGATCAGCGCACTGCCGCGATCACCGGCATCCAGACCTATCTGAAACAGTTTATCAATAGCGCCAGCAACCCCGCTGTGAGCTTGTTTGCATTGGGTATTTCCTCACGTGTGCTGGATGACTCCACTTTCGGGATGGCACTCAACAATGCCGTTAAGAAATATCCGGAACACGGGATGCTGAAAACAATGAAGCAAACCTATGACCAGCAACAACAGCAACGTGCTGAAATGGAAAAACAGCAGGCTGCCAAATCAATGGTCGGAAAGGATGCGCCGAACCTTACCATGCAGGACCCCTCCGGAAAAAATGTTTCCATCGCTGATTTCCGCGGAAAGTATGTGCTGGTGGATTTCTGGGCAAGCTGGTGCGGGCCCTGCCGTGCAGAAAACCCCAATGTTGTGCGGGCCTTCGATAAATACCGCAGCAAGAATTTTACTGTTCTCGGCGTGTCACTGGATGAGAAAAAAGAATTGTGGCAGAAGGCAATCGCTGCAGACAAACTCACCTGGACACAAATGAGCGACCTCAAATACTGGGATAGCGAAGCAGTAAAGGTTTATGGTTTTGATGCCATTCCCTTTAATGTGCTGGTTGATCCCGCCGGTAAGGTGATCGCTGAAAATCTCCGTGGATTTGACCTCGAACAGAAACTCAGTGAAATATTGAAATAAGCGTTATTGTTTCGGCGCTTTTTTCTTCCCCGAAAGATCAATCAGCAGGGCGGGTAATAGCACCAGGTTGGTAACCGTTGCCACAACAAGCGTGAGCGATGTGAGCCAGCCGAGCGATTGTGTGCCGCCAAACCCGCTGAAGCAGAAAATAACAAACCCTGCGATCAGCACCAGCGACGTATAAATGATACTGATGCCGGTGGAATGGATGGTTTCCACTACTACTTCAACCGGAGGTGCATCACTGTGTTCACTTTCCTGCTTGTAATTGACGAGGAACCGGATCGTGATATCAATGGCAATGCCCAATGCTACGCTGAAGATCAAAACGGTGGAAGGCTTCAGGGCAACACCCACCCAGCCCATAACGCCTGCGGTAATGATCAGCGGGATCAGGTTGGGGATCAGGGAACAAAGGAGGATTCGCAGCGACCGGAAGAGATAGATCATACACAAGGCAATCAGCAGGAACGCCCAGAAAATACTTTCCTTAAGGCCGTTGATGATAAAGGTGCTTCCTTCCAGGAAAGTTATACTGCTACCGGTCATCGTCACCCGGTACTTCGTGGAATCAAAATAGGTATCGGCTTTGGCCCTGATGCTGTCGAGGATCTGGGGAAGCCGTTTGCTGCCCACATCTTTCATGTTGACACTGATCCTGGTTTGCTGGCGGGCGGAATCCATGAAGGAACTCACCAGTTTGGTGAGCTGGTTCTTTTCACCGGTGCTGCTGTTCCCTTTCAGGTTCAGGTAACCGGCCAGAAATCCGATGTCAAAGCTGTTGGGCAGGGCATAGTTCCGTTTGTCGCCATCATAGTAGGCCTGCTTTGCAAACTTCATCCCTTCGGCAATGGAGAGCGGTCGCGCCAGGTCAGGGTTACCGGCAATGGATTGTGACAAAGAATCGATCCTGCTGAACAGTTCAAGTGGTGCTTTCCGCAACCCGTTTTTCTGCTTCGTATCCACCACAATTTCCAGGGGCATCACTCCCCTGAAATGATGTTCAAAGAATTTGAGGTCTGCATAGATCTTGTCTGTTTTCGGAAGGTCGTCTACAATAAAACCCTCTGAACGCAGGCGCATCATTCCCAGCAGGGCTGCAATTGTCATAACGGCGGTAATGCCATAAATGGTGCGGCGGTGGTTCAGCGACCATCTTTCCAGGCGGTCGAGCAGTGCCAGCAATGAAGGATTTTCCAGGTAACGGGTATGTCTTTCTTTCGGCACCGGAAGAAAACTTAAAACAGCCGGGATCAGGATCAGCGAAATGAAAAAGAGAATAAAAATATTGGAACCCGCAACGATCCCGAACTCCTTCAGGATGGCGCTTTTCGTGAGTGCGAATACAGCGAAGCCGATAGCCGCGGCGATATTACAGAACAGCGTCACGATCCCCATTTTGGCAACCATGGTGACCAGTGCCTGTTGTTTATCGCGGCTCTCGAGCCAGGCATTATGGTATTTGTTGAGGAAGTAGATACAGTTGGGTATGCCGATCACGACAATCAGCGGCGGTATCAGGGCATTGAGCAGGGTGATGCGGAAACCCAGCCATTCGATGGTTCCTACACTCCAGATCACACCGATGATCACCACGGCCAGGGACAACAGCATGGCGCTGAAGCTCCTGAAAAATACGAGCAGGATGATCGCCGATAAAGCCAGTGAACCGATCAGCAGCCATTTCATTTCCCGCGCGATCCGGTCTGCAATTTGTGTGCGGATCAGCGGAAGGCCGCTGTAGTGCATGTCCAGTCCGTGCTTTTTCCCAAACGTCGCTGCCAGCGTTACGATATCCCCTACTACTTTCGTCCGCCTTGGTGACGCGAGAATATCCTTGTTGATATTGAGCCCCATCAGGTAGGCATGGGTGGCGGGATTGTGCAATATGCCTTCATAAAAGGGCAGGTCGCGGAAGATGGCGGCGCCGGAATCAATCATCGACTGGTCAAGGGGAGGATCCGGAAACAGGCGGCGGGCGACAAGTTTTTCCGTGCTGTCATTTTTTACAAGGGTCACTGCACCGGGAATACCCAGGATCTCTTCCACACCGGGCACTTTTTTCAGCTCCTGCTGCAACTGTGCGTAGTCGTTAAACAGCGTATCTGTGAACAGCGATTGCGTCTCGATGCCGATCACGAGCAGGCTGCCGTCTTCCCCGAATTGTTTTTTGAATGCCATATAATCCCGGTATTTGGGATTATCGGTTGGGATGGCTTTGGCAAATTCATAACTCATTTGTACCCTCGAAGCGTGCCATCCCATCAATGCTGTAAGTACCAGCAGGATGATCAGCAGGGGGATCCTGAAACGAAGAATGAATTTGCCAAGCTGTTGCCACATAATAACAGGGTTGATTGCCCGCAAAGAAAGCAATTTCAGCGGATTCGGACTAACTTTACCACCAATGCATCGATTTCAACTGCCATGACCCTTTTTCCCACGAAAGGAATTGTTTTGCGGTCGGTTAAATACGGGGAAACAAGCGTAATTGTGGCCATTTTTACCGAACGCTTCGGGCTGCAATCCTATATCGTAAATGGTATACGGACAGCCACTAAAAAAACCGGACCGAAGGGCAATCCTTTCCAGCCGGCCGCCCTGCTTGACCTTGTCGTTTACCACCAGGATCAGAAGAATATTCACCGCATTAAAGAATATCACTGGGATACCATCTATGCGCACCTCTATAGTGATATTTTCAAAGCTTCCGTCGCTACTTTCATGGTGGAGCTCCTGCAAAAATGTCTTACCCAACCCGAAGAGAACGAACCGTTGTTTGCGTTCATGGAAGATGCCCTGCAGCAACTGGATAAGACCACACCTGCTGTCGTTGCCAATTACCCGGTCTTCTTTGCGATTCACCTGGCAAATTTCTTCGGATTCCGGATCGCTGATGCCAGGGGAGAGGGCGCTTTCTACCTTGACCTCGAAGAAGGTGTTTTTACGAGGGAACAGCCGGCGCACCAACGCTTCCTGGATCCGGCACCCGCAGCAGTGATCAGTCAGCTGCTGAAAGTGATGCAGCCTTCCGAACTTGAAGCGATATTACTGACCGGGCAGCAGCGACGACAGTTATTGCAGGCCCTGGAAGCTTACTATGCCCTGCACCTGCCCGGTTTCGGAAACCTGCGATCCCTGCCGGTGTTGCAGGAAGTGCTGGGATGAGCACCAGATGACCCTCAGACGGAATTTAAAGAATTCTTTTGCTGACGCCTGCCTGGTAGCACACGATGCCGGGTGATTTTCCTTTTCCGAATGAACCAAATGCATGTTCCAGTTGCAGCGCCTTCGCGCCACCCAGTGTTGCCCAATGCAAAATTTCGGGTTGGGGAATCTGCGGGAATCTTTGCTCCAGGAACCCTACTGTTTCGGCTATGCTTAAACGATAGTTGGAAGCGAGGCTGTCCGTTCCGAGGCAGATATTCAGTTGCCTGTTGCGGAACAGGTCAATAGGAGGGAGTGTTCCGGTGATGTATTCATTCGCCAGCGGACAAAGGCACCAGTATAATGCTGTTTGCGGCGCCTGTTCCTGCAGTGCCAGGATATCTTCCGGGGCGGTAACTGTGTTGTGTACCAGGATCAATTGCCTGGCGGCCTGCAGGAGCGGTGCAACAGCCGGCAGGCTGTTCTGTTGAGGTGCCTGGAAAAAATCGAGTGACACACCAATGGCGGCAAACAGGTCGCGGAATGGGCCATTTCCTTCCCGGAAGAAATCATTCTCTGCTTCACTTTCCTGGTTGTGCATGGTAGAGAGTTGTGTGTATTCTTCGAAGATCATCCTGAACAATTCAGGAGAAACAGAGTAAGGTGCATGCGGTACAATGGCTGTTTGGGATTGTCCGCCGAATGCACCCAGGATATTTTTTGCTGCGGCAAATCGTGTTGCAGCACCTGCCGGTACAAATCCGCTGGTCTCGATAAAATTATGGTAGCGGATGCGGCTGTTTTGTTTCACGCCAACAGTATCGGCCGAATTGCAGATATCGCCAACGGCCACAATGCCTTCTGCATACATCGCTTCATCTGCCTGCTGCATGGCGATTTCCTGCCGGGCGATCCTGTCGACACGATGTTGCATCACCGCCAGCAGAAAAGGCACCATGCCGGTTTTTTCGGGGATCTGTCCGGCCATATGGCTGAGTTCCAGGTGGCAATGGGCATTGATCCATCCCGGCACCAGGATGCCGTCGTGCTGTTCAATATCTTCCCCCGCATAGTCTCCAGGCACCAGGTCAAGGATCTTACCTGATGCATCTGCGATCAGTACAAAATCATCCGGTGCAAAGTCTTCCCCTGTAAAGAGCCTGTCTGCTTTCAATTTTCGAATCTTCATGCGTCTATTTCAGTTAATTTTGCACACCATTTGGGGCAAAATAGGAATTATGCAGGACAAACTTGATGCGATAAAGGCCCGCTTCGATGATCTGGGAGTAGCACTGACCAATCCCGAGATCGTTAGCGACAACAAGAAATTCGGGGCAATGAGTAAGGAATACCGTAGCCTTGAAAAGATCGTTGCCGCCTATGGCGAGTACCGCACTGTTCTGAATGACCTGGCTTCTTACCGGGAAGCGCTCCAGGGGGATGATGAAGAGCTCCGTGAGCTGGCCAAGGAAGAGATCCCGGAGCTTGAAGAAAGGGAAACTGCCCTTGCAGCTTCGATCCGGCAGATGCTGATCCCCAAAGATCCGCAGGATGAGAAAAATGCGATCCTGGAGATCCGCGCCGGAACCGGTGGTGATGAAGCGTCCCTGTTTGCAGGTGATCTGCTGAACATGTATCTCCGGTATTGCAACAGCCGCGGCTGGAAGACGGCTATTCTCAGCGAAAGCGAGGGTACTGTTGGTGGCTACAAGGAAGTAAACGTGGAAGTGCTGGGCGATGACGTTTATGGTATCCTGAAGTTTGAAAGTGGTGTTCACCGGGTACAGCGGGTGCCGGCTACGGAAGCCAGCGGCAGGGTGCATACCAGTGCTGCGACGGTTGCAGTAATGCCTGAAGCAGAGGAAGTGGATGTGGAGATCCGTGACGCTGATGTGAAGATGGAAACGGCCCGAAGCGGCGGTGCGGGCGGACAGAACGTAAACAAGGTGGAAACCAAGGTGATGCTTACACATATACCCACGGGTACGGTGGTGATCTGCCAGACGGAAAGGACGCAGTTGGCCAACCGGGAGAAAGCGATGCAGATGCTGCGGACCAAACTATATGAGGAGCAGGTCCGGAAACAGGAAGAAGAGATCTCCCGGCACCGGAAGAGCCTGGTCAGCAGCGGCGACCGGAGTGCCAAGATCCGTACCTACAACTATCCGCAGGGTAGGGTGACCGATCACCGGATCAACCTGACCTCCTACAACCTGGATGCGGTAATCAACGGTGATATCCAGGAGTTCATCGATCAGCTGCAATTCCAGGAAAATGCCGGAAAGATGGCCCAGCAGTAGGGTTCCGCCTTCCGGATCGGCGTTTCGTTGATTGCGTTTGACCGCTAAAACAAGGCTTATCCTAGTGTCAAGGTAGTCTCCTCCAGACTACTATCAGACCGGTATGAAACTGTCTTCCATAACCGAATTTCCGTATTCAGACGTATTGCCGATAGGCTTTGCCCTCAGAAGCTTTAGCGAAGGAGGGAGATGCTTTTTTAAAAACGGAGAATTCATAAAACCGAGTGAAATGAGCCACCAGACTGCGTTTCACAAACGTATGCGTTGCAGACGGTTTTTGTAAGAAGGCAAAAACAGGCTCTTGCTCTTAATGGCTATTCTGGCGATAAGGCACAGGACACATTTCCGTGCGTAGCCCATTTAGATTTTCCATCCGGAACTTTCCGATAACTTACCAGCTGGAATGTGTACCCGTAATACTTAGGGTGTTGTATACGGCTATTACGTATACGGCTTTAGAACGCAGTCTGGTGGCTCCTTTCACTCAGTTTTACAAATTGCGGTATTTTGAAAAGAAGATACTGTCCGCACTTTCGAAGTAATCATCACAGCCAGACGACAGAAACCTCAAACCTTAACCTTAACCTCAAACTCCAAACCTAAAACTTCAAACTGTCCACCCCCCCCCCTTTCCCTAGGTTTGGCGGTAAAAAATAAAGGTGCCATCAGCACCCTTTATATAATACAACTTTTTTTCCAATAATATATACCCACAAGTGGTAAGTTTCTGCCTGAAGAGTAGAGAAAAGCAGTGCTGGCGCGGGCTGCGCTGTTAATTATTTTAAAAATAACCCACCGTTAGTTTCACAGTTGCGAAACCTGTCGTTTCTTTGTGTTGTCGATCTGAAGCAGTAAAGAAAATGTGGAAGGTAGATTTCAAAGTTCTTTAACGTTTGGCAGCACACTTTTGGCAACGCTTTTGCGTTATATATACAAACACGAATCAATTTTTTTGACTCTCACATAAGCAGTCAATTTTCTCATAAGCAGTTAGTTTTGGTTACGGCCCCTGTTTCTACAGGGGCTTTTTTTGTGCCGGCAGGTGAGGACTTACCAGCAAAACCGCCACCAGTGCGCATATGGCACCAATTCCATCAGCAAGTGCATCGAACCAGTCAAAGTCCCGCTGAATGAAATCACTGCGCTGCAGAAACTCGACTGCAATACCATCCAGTATTGCCAGCACGGTGATAAAAATGCCCCAATTCCTTTTTTGCCGGGGTGAATACTCCCCGTTTACAAAAAGATAGAAGCACCAGGTAAAAACGATCAGAAAATAAAATCCGAAATGGACCACCTTATCAAAATGGGGAAACAGGCGGATATCCTCCTTCGGCATACCCTGGTGCGGAAAAAGCAACAGGATATGCATGCATATCAGCCAGCCGATCGGGACTATCTTTTTTCGGAGAAGCGCCAGCATAATTATCCAACAAGATGGCGATAACCGGCCGCATCGAGCAGGGCTGCTACGTCTGCGGGGTCATTTACGCTCATTTTGATCATCCATCCTTCTCCATAGGGATCTGTGTTCACCAGCTCGGGACTTCCGGAAAGCGCGGGATTTACCTCAGTAACTGTTCCGGAAACGGGCAGAAACAGGTCACTCACAGTTTTCACCGCTTCTACTGTTCCGAATACGGCCTCAGCCTCCAGGGGCTTACCCACTGTTTCGATCTCTACATACACGATATCACCCAATTCGCCCTGGGCAAAATCAGTAATGCCGATTGTAGCGATATTGCCTTCAAGGGAAATCCATTCGTGGTCTTTGGTGTAGCGGAGCGTTTCTGGAATGTTCATCATGTGAAATTTAGTCCTGCAAATATGGGGAAGAAATTGGAATTATTGCTTTACCAAACGCGCTTTGACAATACGAACCGGTTGAAGCGGCCGGTCACCACCTTCTCTTCCCGACGTGGGTACTGCGGCAATGGCCTCTACTACTGACATTCCGCTGATTACCTCGCCGAAAATCGTGTAGTTCTGATCCAGGTGGGGCGCGCCGCCCTCCGTTTTGTACACCGCGCGCTGATCGGCCGGAATCTTCCTGCCTTTCAGCCGGAATACTTCAACAGAATCCAGGCCTGCATCCGTGAATTTTTTCCCTTCTACAATATAGAACTGGCTGCCGCTGCTTTCTTTTTTTGGATTCACATCATCACCCATACGAGCTGCTGCCAGTACTCCTTTTCTATGGTAAAGAGACGGCACAAATTCCGCCGGAATGGTATAGGGCTTGTCGCCTTCCCCCAGTTGTGTGGTATCCGTCGCCCGCCTGCTATTCGGATCACCGGCCTGGATCATGAAATTATCGATCACCCGGTGAAACTGGATACTGTCATAGTAACCTTCTTTCACGAGGCGGATAAAATTGTTCCGGTGCAGCGGTGTTTCATTGAATAACCGCAGCCGGATATCGCCCATGGAAGTCTGTAACAGCACATCTTTGCGGAGATCTTTTTTCCTGACGCCGTCGGCTATGCGCGGATTACAGGATACGGCCAAAAAGCCTAATGCAAAAAGGAGTAATACAAAAAGGAAAAAGCGGTGGGTCATTTGAATCCAATCTTGTCGAAATATAATAATACGTGGTCTTTGATGAAATTCTCCTGGTCGATGGGATTCAGTTCGGGCAGTGCTTTCAGTTGCCGGTAATGGGGCCAGCCATCATTGTCCACGCCCTCCAGTTCGTAATAGCCACTTTGTGACAACAGGCTGCAGACTGCAACATGCATCAGGTCCTGCTTCTGTTCCTTGCTGAATTTTTCCCGGATCTCTCCGAATTCCTGTATTCCTACGAGGAACAGGACGGTTTCCAGGTCGGGTTTCTTTCCAAAACGCTCTACCAGTATTGCTTCCAGGTTCCACCAGCGGACCTGGAGATCATCATTCAGATTCATGGCACAAAGATAACCGGGCCTGGCGCTTATCTTTGCGCCAAATATTGAAAAGATGCTATCCGTGAATTTTATCAGGCAGAATCCCGATTTCGTGAAGGAAAGACTGGCTTTGCGGCATTTCTCATCCCCCCAACTGATCGACGAGCTGATCGCACTGGATGACCAGCGGCGGAAGCTGCAGGCGGAAAGGGATGAATTGCAGCGCAGGGTCAACAGCGCTTCGAAAGAGATCGGCAACCTGATGCGGAATGGCGATACCGAAGCGGTGGAAAAACTCAAGGCGGAAGTGGCGGCTGCCCAGCAACAGATGCAGGACGTAGCCGGACTGAATGCCATCGAGAAACAACAGCATGATATCCTTGTTCAGATCCCCAACCTGCCGTCCAAACTGGTTCCCGCCGGCCGTACTCCGGAAGACAATGTGGTGGTGCGCGAAGGTGGTGTCAAGCCACAACTGGCGGCAAATGCAAAACCGCACTGGGATCTTGTTCAGCAATATGATCTGATCGATTTCGAACTCGGCAACAAACTGACGGGCAGCGGATTTCCCGTTTACAAAAACAAGGGTGCAAAACTGCAGCGCGCCTTGATCCAGTACTTCCTGGACACCAATACTGCTGCTGGTTACACCGAAATTCAGCCGCCCCTGATGGTGAACGAGGCCTCTGCCTACGGCACCGGTCAGTTGCCCGACAAGGAAGGTCAGATGTACCATGCTACGGTTGATAATTTCTATCTCATTCCCACTTCAGAAGTGCCGGTAACCAACATCTACCGGGATGAGATCATCAAAGAATCCGATCTGCCGGTAAAGATGACTGCCTATACGCCCTGTTTCAGAAGGGAAGCCGGCAGTTATGGCAAGGATGTACGCGGTCTCAACCGGCTTCACCAATTCGATAAAGTGGAGATCGTACAGCTCGCACATCCCGATAAAAGTTACGATACGCTCGATACGATGGTAGAGCATGTAGAGAAGCTTATCCAGTCGCTGGAACTGCCTTATCGCATTCTTAGGTTATGCGGCGGCGATATGGGCTTTACTTCAGCGCTCACCTACGATTTCGAAGTGTTCAGCGCTGCGCAGCAGAAGTGGCTGGAGGTGAGTTCTGTATCCAACTTCGAATCTTACCAGACCAACCGCATGAAGATCCGGTTCAAAGACGGCAACGGTAAGCCGCAGCTGGCGCATTCCTTAAACGGAAGCTCCCTCGCGCTGCCCCGGATTCTCGCGGCGTTGCTGGAAAATAACCAGGAAGAAAACGGTATACGCGTTCCCGCGGCGTTGCAGCCTTATTTTGGAAGCGACCTTATTTCACGCTAGATTTTTGTATAAAAAAAGGCGGCACCATGGAGTGCCGCCTCTTTCTTTTCACGCTAGAAATTTTTCTCACAGCTGTTTTTTCGTGAGGGATTTTTTCCTGCCGTCGCTGGCGTTTCGGCAGGCGTTTCGCGCAAAGCACGCAAAGGAGCAAAGTCGCAAAGAATATTTTGGTTTCGATACCGTGCCGGGTTACAACTTCCTGATCCAGATATTGCGGAAGCCGCCTTCGTTGCCGTGATCCTGCAACTGGATCGAACCCGGTCCATGCTGCTTATAGGTGGGTTTACCGATATATTCTGTCTGCCCTTTCAGTTCGAAATTATTCTGCACCAATACGCCGTTTTGCAATACGGTAATGCGTGCCGCGCTGGCCAGTGAACCGTCTGCGTTGAATTTCGGTGCGGTGAAGATCACATCATAGGTTTGCCATTCACCGGGCTTGCGGCAGACGTTCACCAGGGGGATGCCCTGTTTGTAAATACTTCCAGCCTGGCCGTTGGAATAAGTGACGTTGTCGTAGTTGTCCAGCACCTGCAGTTCATAGCGCTCCATGAAGAAGATGCCACTATTGCCGCGGCCTTGTCCTTCTCCCTGTACTACAGATGGTGTTCTCCATTCGATATGCAGCTGGCAGTCGCCGAATTTTTCTTTCGTGCGGATATCTCCTGAGCCGGGTTTTACGGTGAAGGCATTGTCTGCAACCTTCCATTCAGCAGGTGCGCCGCCTTTGGCGCTTTCCCACTGGTTCAGGTTGCTGCCGTCAAAAAGTACAATGGCGTCGCTGGGTGCCTTGGTTGCACTTCCTGGATCTACTTTGGCAGGAACGGGCGTCCAGACTTCTGTTGCTTTGGGATCTCCCTTTTGCTGGGCCTGGGCTGCGCCCAGAATGGCTGATAGGCCGACAATAGTTAGAAATGCGTATTTCATATGGTTTATCTAATGTACGTGGTTGGTGATGAACTGAAGGTATGAATTTACGGTTGTCCGGGGAAAATCATCAGTAAGCTTTAGTGAAGGCAGTAGCTTTAGCGAAGGTGGGCTATGCCCTTCGTCTTCGTCTGCCGAAGCGCCGCTTAGGCAGAAGCCTTGGCGGAGAAGGGAGCTGTTTTTTTGAAAATGGGCAATTCATAAAATTCAGTGAAATGAGCCACCACAGTGCATTTCACTATACAATACGTTTGTATATGACTATTGTAAATACGTGTTTATGTGCCAACGCAGGTACTGGTAAACGTTGCTCCGGCAGACCATAAAGATTTTTAGGTTTAGGGGCATAGATGGGTCACGCTAAATAAGTTTCGACTAAATAAGTTTCGACTAAACAGGTTTCGGCTCAACAGGTTTCCCGGCTATGATTTTTCCTGTTAACAATTTACCCGTTTAAAAAAACGGCATTTAAACGAGTAGTACACATACGCTTCTGAAACATAGTGTGGTGGCTCATTTCACTCAGTTTTATGAATTGCACTATTTTGAAAATTAGATACCTCCCGCTCATCGGGGGAATCAATGTAACCGAATAACAACCGGAAGAATTTGCCGTAGAACAATAGTCTGAATTTCTTAAGGTTCCCGGAATGCAGGTAGGGGAAGGGAGCAGCAGTTGGGAGCAGGGCGGGGGACTTACCGCAACAGCAGCAATGTTCCTTTCTTCACATACACTTTGCCGTTATAATCGACGCCGCTGGCCATCCAGGTGTATACGCCGGAAGGCTGCTGCTGCCCCGAGAAGGTGCCATCCCAGCCGGTTTTGGCCAGGCTGTTGTAGACCTGTTGCCCCAGCCGGTTGTAAATGCGGAAGTATTTCATTTCCCGCATGCCTACGGCAATGAAGCGGAACTGATCATTGCGGTTATCGTTGTTGGGTGTGAAACTGTTGGGTACGTACAGCTCAGGGCCCTTATAGACTTTGATGTTGATGGTGTCTTTGGTGAAACAGCCGACGGAAGTGGAAGCAGTCAGCACATAGCTCATGTCGTGCGCGATGGTGGCAACAGGATTGGGGGAGCTGGGGTTGTCGAGCCCGGTAGGCGGCGACCATTGCAGAATGGGACCGCCGCTTCCATTCAGTTGCACGGGCTGGTTATCGGCCACTACCGTATCGCGGCCGGCATAGGCCTGGGTACCGGTAACGGTCACCTGCCAGGGCATCGCGTCACTGATACAGCCGTTCGCCGCAGTTCCGGTAACGGAAAAATTGTAATCGGCCGGTGTCCTGGTGGAGAATGCGAAAGCTGCCGTGGATGGGCCATCGGGCGCCCAGTTCCAGGAGGAGACATCGCTTGCAGGGTTGGTGGAGGTTGCCAGCAGGTTCGCCGTTTCATTGCTGCAGATCGCTGAGGGACCGCTGACTGTAAGCGTAGGCCGCGGCAATACTGTCAGTTGTTTGGCAACGGGCGCACTGACGCAGCCTTCTTTGGTCTGCACGCGAAGCTGAACAGGAATGCTGCCACTTGCTGCAGGAGTTTGTTCCGGCACCTGTTGTGTGGTAACGGTGTTGCTGCCGATACTCCAGGTCCATTGGTTGATGGTGCCAAACGCGACCGTTGAAATATCCATGGGCGTGTAGGAAGCATCTTCACAAATGGAGGCAGGCATATCGATCGCCGCCTGCGGTATGGAACCGATGGTAATGATCTGCGTGAAAGTGTCTGACCAGCAGCCGTTGTTGCCGAGGATCACACTTTTGACGGTGTAGTTACCCGGGGTGGAATAGGCATGCGGTGGAGGATTCTGAACATCAACAGTGGATCCGTCTCCGAAGTCCCAGTGCCATTTCAGGATGCTGCCGAAGGACCGCGAGTTATCCGTGAAATTAACCACAGCCGGTGCACAATAATTCTGCTGGGGAAGTTGAGTAAATACAGCATTCAGCGATGTGCAGAAACGCTGGTGATTGGTGGAGCCCCCGGTAGCGGAACTGAAACCCCAGAACACTTCGGGATCACCGCCGAATACATCATTCACCATATCGATCACTGTTGAAACCCTCTCAACACCATCCATGTACACCGTGATTTTTTTAGACGGTGCATCCCAGTTTACCCGCAGCGCATGCCACTGACAGTCTTCGATATTTTCGCTGCCGGCCAGCGCGGTAACAGGGCCTGAAAGATTGTTTCCGGAGGAATGATGAATATCGCCATCCCGGTTGATGCTGATATGATCATACGAGGGATCGTTGTTTTCAGTATTCTGCCAGGTATCGATCACTACTCCGATCGAAGGTGTGATGCCTTCATATCCTATCCCTCCGCCGGAACTACCCACACTGGTGCTGATCGGTTGGAGCACAAATGCCATCCCGTCTGCACCACTGGCATCCGAGCAACCCAGGTAAACCTCGAACTTGTAATCAAAGGACTGACGGAGATCGATCTTGTTGATGTTCCATACAGAACCTGACATGAAATTCTGGTTCGGCGTCAGGGTGTAGCAATTGCAGTTTTCTTTTGAGGCGTTGCCATTGATATGATAGGGCCCGTCAACGGTTGGTTGGGCAAAGCAAATCCTTCCGGTCAGCGAAAGCAGGCAGAAGAGGAGAAATCGTTTCAATGGTTGAGGGGGAGGGATAAAAGAGGGAGGGAGATAAAAGAAAAGTGAAAGAAAACTTTAAAACTGATTTTCTTTCACTTCTCACTAAAAAACTTCACTATGTATTACCATCCTTGTTTGGCGATACCCGCCTTGATGGCGCCGAGCGCTTTTTCTTCGTTGAGCATGGTGGTGAGCTTGTTGCCCTTGCCGTCATTTCCCTGCGCCATATAGCCACCCCTTGCAGTTTTGGTAATCACAGCATCCTTGATTTCCACACCTTTTTCTTTTGTCTTCACGTTATATGCGGTCAGCTTGATGTCTGCCATAACTCTATAATTTTATTGGGTTATTGAATAATTTTCTGAACTAGAACGAAAGCTAGCCAAAATCTCCATAGTGGCAAAAACCGGACCCGGATTTAATCAAAATAAACATTTATATATCTATTTTGGCATATTTGGCATGGGACTCAATGAATTCCCTCCGCGGGGCAACTTCATCTCCCATCAACATGCTGAACACCATGTCTGCTTCCGCGGCGCTTTCAATAGTTACTTTTTTCAGCGTCCTTGTATCAGGATTCATGGTGGTTTCCCACAGTTGCGTTGCATTCATTTCACCCAGACCTTTGTAACGCTGCACGTTTACGGAGTCATCTTTACCGCCGCCAAGTTTTTCCACCCATGATCTGCGGTCTTCTTCACCCCATGCATAGGCCTGTTCCTTACCTTTTTTGACGAGGTAAAGCGGTGGCTGTGCAATATAGACGTAACCCTGGTCTACCAGTTCTTTCATGTACCGGTAGATAAAAGTCAGGATCAGCGTAGCAATGTGCGAACCATCCACGTCGGCATCCGTCATGATAATCAGCTTGTGATAACGCAGCTTGGCGAGGTTCAGTGCTTTCGGATCTTCGGGAGTACCTACGGTAACGCCGAGCGCCGTATACATGTTACGGATCTCTTCATTCTCATAAATCTTATGTTCCATCGCTTTTTCCACGTTCAGGATCTTACCGCGCAACGGCAGGATGGCCTGGAAGTTACGGTCCCTGCCCTGTTTGGCTGTACCACCCGCCGAGTCTCCTTCGACAAGGTACAGTTCACATCTTTCAGGATCGCGTTCGGAACAGTCTGCGAGTTTACCGGGAAGTCCGCCGCCACTCAGTACAGTTTTACGCTGTACCATTTCGCGGGCTTTCTTCGCCGCCACCCTTGCCTGTGCAGCAAGGATCACTTTCGAGATGACGTTCTTAGCTTCTTTCGGATTTTCCTCCAGGTAAGCTTCCAGCGCACGGCTCACGGTGGTTTCCACCACGCCGCTTACTTCGCTGTTGCCCAGCTTGGTTTTTGTTTGTCCCTCAAACTGGGGCTCCGGCACTTTCACCGAAATGATGGCGCTGAGTCCCTCGCGGAAATCATCACCCTCCACTTCGATCTTGGCCTTGTCAAACAACCCTTCCCTGTCTCCGTAGCTTTTGAACACACGGGTAAGGGCGCGACGGAATCCCGTTACGTGGGTACCGCCTTCAATGGTATTGATATTGTTGACGTAGCTGAAGATATGTTCCTTGAAATCGCTGTTATAGGTAAGTGCAACTTCCACGGCAACATGCGACTGCTCGTCCAGTCCTTCTACATAGAGGGTCTTGGCGATCAGCGGCTGACGGTTGGCGTTCGAGTCGAGCATTTCCACAAACTCTACGATACCGCCTTCACTGTAGAAGGTATTCGTGTAGGGCTTTCCGGTTTCATCGAGCTCCCGGAGATCCGTCAGCACGATATTGATGCGGCGGTTCAGGAATGCCAGTTCGCGAAGGCGTCCTTCCAGGATTTCGCGGTTGTAAACCGTAGAGGTGAAGATCGTCTGGTCGGGCCAGAAGTGAACGGTGGTACCGGTTTTGTCGGAAACGCCGATCTCCCGTACGGGGTAAGACGGTACACCGATATGGTACTCCTGTTCAAAAATCTTTCCTTCCCGCTGTACAGTAACCTGCAGGGTTGAACTCAGCGCGTTCACGCAACTTACGCCCACACCGTGAAGACCACCGGATACCTTGTAGGTGTTCTTGTCGAACTTACCACCGGCATGCAGTACGGTCATCACCACTTCAAGGGCGCTTCGCTTCTCTTTGCTGTGCATAGCCGTAGGGATACCGCGGCCATCATCGGAAACAGAGATGGAATTGTCCTCATGGATATTGACCAGGATATTCTTACAGTAACCTGCCAGTGCCTCATCGATGGAGTTGTCCACCACCTCATATACCAGGTGATGCAGACCTTTTACACCGATATCGCCGATGTACATCGCGGGACGTTTCCGTACCGCTTCCAGACCTTCCAGTACCTGAATGCTGTCTGCACCATAACTCGGCTGTTCTATCGTTTTTTCGGGGGATTCTATGCTCATAGAAAACTATCGGAAAGCTCTTTTGTAATTAAAAATTGGCTATTGGCAAATGTACAAAAAAGCGGGCTTGGAACCCCCGGATTTGCCTTAATTTTGCAACCCGATGACCCAACCTGCTGAAATACTGGCAATGGCCCGGAAGGAGCCTGTAATGTTCAATGAGCTGGAACTTTTACAGCAGAAAGAGCAGCAGATTCCGGGGTCCGTGAAGTATACCATCTACCGGTACCGGAAAGTGCCGCAATGGTCCATTGAAGATATCGGTATGCTGGTGTATAACCGCGAAAGCGGAAAAAGCAAGGAGAATTTTCTGGAGTTACGCTTTTGCATTTCTGGTAATATGTACTGCCAGGAAAAGGAAAGCGAATGCCGCCAGTGTAAATTCAACCAGGCAGATAAATGCGAAAACAAAGTGGCCAGCGTCGATGTGCTGAGTTTTGTTTTCACCCCCACCCATCTTTCCCAGTTTTCGAATGCCGCGAACGGCAAAAGCCTTCCCGACGACGTGATTCGTTTCCGGCACACCCAGTCCTTCAGCAAGGCCATCACCCTGTGCAGCCGCACCCGCACCCTGCTGGATACCCTCCTCCGCCACGATTACAGCGGATCGATGGAGAATATCTTCATCAATGCCCAGATGCAGATGCTGCTGTTGTACAGTCTCGAATGCATGGTAGGGGAAAAGGAAGAGCTGGTATTCACCTGTAAATTCCTGGCCAATGAAACCGACCGGGAAAAGATCGCCAGGGCCCGGGAAGTACTGCTGCAGCATATCTGCGAACCGATCACCATCCGTGAACTGAGCAGGAAGGTAGCCATCAACGAATGCTACCTGAAAAAAGGATTTAAAGAGTTGTACGGTACCACCGTATTCGACTTTTACCAGGTACAGCGCATGGAGCATGCCCGTTACCTCCTGTATGAAAAAGGACTAAGCGTCACCGAGGTCTCGATGATGCTGGGCTATAGTTCCATCTCCCATTTCTCGACAGCTTTCAAGAAGCATACAGGCATCAAGCCCTGTGAACTGCTGCTCCACTAAATTTCAGGATTTCAATAACTATGGCAGGATATTTGTCATATGTACCTGCTTGTTTTTTTGTGCATTAAAGCTCCGTGCCTTCCCAGGGTTGCAATATCAGGTGCTGGGTGAGCGGCCCTAAATGAGCCCATTATTACCCCTGATGAGCCCATTATGACTTTTACAGGGAATGGCTCCCGGATGGTTGAATAAGAAAAAAAGCTTTGAAAGGTGGCGTCAGTTCTTTTTTGCAAGTAAAGCCGGGAGTATCGCGAAACGCTCTCCCGGGGCGGGTTTCATTAAATAATTGCCCGTGGATCCACGCGCTTTTCCTGCTTTCCGGCTTACCATCCGGCCTCGCGTGGAACAGCCTCCCGGCAGGCAGGAAAAATCACGGTTAATCTTCGTTTGCCGTTCGTTTGCCGTTTGTCTGCCGTTCTTCCTATACTCTTCCTATAGTCTACCTCAAGTCTTCCTGTACTCCGCTCAGTGCCTTCCGCCGCCGCCACCACCTTTTCCTTCCGGTCCGCGATAGGCCATAATATCCCGGTCAAACAGGTACAAACCACTTTTGTCTTCCCCGATCAGTTCCAGCTTTTCATTCAGTACCCGGGCCAGCCGCTCTTCTTCCATCTGCTCCGTTACATACCACTGCAGGAAATTATGGGTTGCATAATCCTTTTCCGACAATGCCAGGTGCACGATATCATTAATGCTGTTGCTGACTTTCAGTTCATGTTTGAGGAACTCGCTGAAGGCACTGCGCAGGCTCTTGAAAGTAAGGATGGGCTGCTCCAGTGGTGGCACCACACCGAATCCGCCGCGCTCGTTGATAAAAGCGATCAGCTTCAGCATGTGCACGCGTTCTTCATCGGACTGCTTGTAGAAAAAAGCGCATACTCCCTGAAGGCCAGGCTGAATATCTGCCCACGATGCCATCGCCAGGTATGCCTGTGATGACTCTGCTTCCATCTGGACCTGGCTGTTCAGTGCTGCTGCAATTGTTTTGGATAACATGGCAATTGATTGAGGTTATCCCAAGATACAGCAAAAAATCTTAAAGTGTTTCCAGGGATTCTTTCACAGCAGCGATCGTTTGGTCGAGATCTTCTTTGGTCAATGCATTGTTGAGGAACCAGCTTTCAAAGGCAGATGGCGGAAGGTACACGCCGCGATCCAGCAGCGCATGGAAGAACTGGCTGAACAGCTGGTTGTTGGCCGCCGCTGCCGTAGCAAAATCTGTTACCGCATGCCCACTGAAATGCACAGAGATCATCGATCCGAGCTGGTTAATCACATAGGGTTTGCCCCAGTTCTTCAGGGCTGCATCCAGGCCGTTCTTCAGGTACTGGGTTTTATCTTCAAGTTCCTGGTAGATGCTGGAGTTATGCTGCAATTCGGTCAGTAAAGTATATCCCGCGATCATCGCAATCGGGTTGCCGCTCAGCGTTCCTGCCTGGTATACTTTACCCACAGGCGCGATCATATCCATGATCTCTTTCTTTCCGCCAAACGCACCTACCGGCATTCCTGCGCCAATCACCTTGCCATAGGTTACGAGATCGGCATCGATGCCCAGCCTTTCCTGTGCACCACCCGGTGCCAACCGGAAACCCGTCATTACTTCATCAAATATGAATACGATGCCTTCTGCATCACAGATCTTCCGGATGCTTTCCAGGAAACCGGGCTGCGGCAGAATGCAACCCATGTTTCCGGCAACGGGTTCAATGATGATCGCTGCGATCTGTCCCTTGTTGGTGGCCACCAGTTCCTGCAGGCCCACCAGGTCATTATAGGCACAGGTCAGCGTATCGTTGCTCACACCCGCTGTTACGCCAGGCACGGTCTGGATATCGAATGTCGCCAGTCCGCTTCCTGCTTTCACGAGAAAGGAATCCGCATGGCCGTGATAACAGCCTTCGAACTTGACGATCTTGTTCCTGCTGGTATACCCGCGTGCGAGGCGGACAGCACTCATGCAGGCTTCCGTACCGCTGCTCACCATCCTGATCAGGTCAACATTGGGCGTCATCGATTTGATCAGCTCCGCCATTTTGATCTCCAGTTCTGTCGGCGCGCCAAAGCTGGTGCCGTAACCTGCATATTCCCGGATAGCTTCCACCACCGGTTCAAAGGCGTGGCCCAAAATCATCGGACCCCAGGAAGCGATATAGTCGATATATTGTTTGCCATCGGCATCATAGAGGTAGGCACCCTTTGCCTTCTCCATAAAAACCGGCGTGCCGCCCACACTCTTGAAAGCTCTGACAGGAGAATTCACACCGCCCGGGATGGACTGCTGGGCGCGACTGAATAACGTTGCTGATGTTGACATGGTGTTCAGGTAAGTCTTGTAAAATTAGCCCAGGAGCCTCACGGCGTCTTTGGCAAAATAAGTGGCGATCAGGTCTGCTCCTGCGCGCCGGATGGAAGTGAGCGTTTCCAGGATGGCCTTGTCTTCATTGATCCATCCCATTTTCGCTGCAGCCTTGATCATGGCATATTCACCACTGATATTGTACGCACTAACGGGAACGGATACACTGTTTTTGATATCACGGATGATATCCAGATAACTGAGTGCAGGTTTCACCATTACGATATCTGCACCTTCTTCCACATCCATCAGGGTCTCGCGAACGGCTTCCTCCCGGTTGGCATAATCCATCTGGTAGGTTTTCTTGTCGCCGAAACCCGGTGCACTGTCCAGCGCATCCCGGAAGGGACCATAAAAACAGGAGGCGTATTTCGCACTGTAACTCATGATACCGGTTTCGGTAAACCCTTCTGTTTCGAGGCCTGCCCGGATAGCGCCGATGCGGCCATCCATCATATCGCTGGGAGCGATAAAGTCCGCCCCCGCTGCAGCATGACTGATGCTCATTTTTACCAGTGCTTCCACCGTCGGATCATTTACAATTTTTCCGTTCTCAACAATGCCATCGTGGCCATAGGAAGAATAGGGATCCAGTGCCACGTCAGTCATCACCACCATTTCTGGTACCGCATCTTTGATCGCTTTGATACTGCGCTGCATGAGTCCCTCAGGGTTCCAGGCTTCGCGGCCGGTATTGTCTTTCAGGTCGTCCGGGCACTTGATAAACAGCAGCACACTTTTAATGCCCATCTGCCAGAGCTCCTTAACCTCCGTGACGGTATGATCCAGGCTGTTCCTGTAGTATCCGGGCATGGAAGCGATTTCCGTTTTGAGACCTTTTCCCTCGTCAATAAATAGCGGCGCGATGAATTGTTCCGGGCGTAAAATGGTTTCCGCAACCATAGCACGGATGGCCGGTGATTGACGGAGTATACGGTTTCTTTTTTGCAGGTACATAATCTATCGGTTAAATCCAGTCCGCCGGCTGAAGGCAGACTTTCAATAATTTTTCTTCTTCGCTACCGGCTTCGGGCTGGTAGTTGTATTCAAAGCGCACGGTGGGCGGAAGGCTCATCAGGATACTTTCGATGCGGCCATTGGTCTTCAGTCCGAACAAGGTACCGCGATCGTGCACGAGGTTGAACTCGGTGTATCGGCCACGCCGGATCTCCTGCCAGTGCCTGTGTGCTTCTGTGTACGGCAAATGTTTCCGGGTCATCACAATCGGCAGGTAGGATTCTGTAAAGGAGTCTCCGCAGGCCTGCCCGAACTTCATCCACCATGCTGCATCCCTGTCACCTGCCGGACGCTGATGATCATAAAAGATACCGCCGATACCGCGTCTTTCATTGTTGCGGTGGGTATTCACAAAATAATCATCGCAGGTCTTTTTGAAAAGCGGGTAAAAAGCCGGGTCGAACCGGTCGCACACATCCTTGTATGTGCGGTGAAAATGGATGGCATCGTCTTCAAAAAGATAGTAGGGCGTGAGGTCGGTGCCGCCGCCAAACCAGCGGTCGGAGGGTTCACCATTGTCATCATACAATTCAAACATCCGGTAATTGCAGTGGATGGTGGGCACAAAAGGATTGAGCGGATGAATTACCAGGCTCAATCCTGCAGCAAACCATTCTGCCCCGTTTACCTGCAGCTGCCGCCGCATGGCGTCAGTTACTTTGCCGAATACGACGGAGGTATTTACACCCCCTTTTTCAAATACGGCGCCATTGGCGATTACGCGGGTTTTTCCGCCGCCGCCTTCAGGCCGCTCCCACGCATCTTCATGGAAGGTTGCCTTTCCGTCAATAGTCTCCAGCGCTACACAGATCCTGTTTTGCAGGTCGTGAATATAATCCGCCCATTCCTGCGTGTATTCGCTGGCATTCACGATGCGGTGGTTGAAGCGGTTTGATAATGCGGGGTCCACGCTTTAACTGTATCTACAAAGGCACGGGCATGGTCCACCGGTATGTTCGGCAAAATACCATGACCGAGATTGGCAATATGGCGCGTGCCGCCGAATGCCTCTAGCATGCGGGTCACTTCTTTTTTGATAACGGGTATCGGACTCATCAGGCGTGCGGGATCAAAATTGCCCTGGAGGGTGACGGGTTTTTTGGCAAAAGCCCTTGCCCTGGCGGGTTCCAGGCACCAGTCGATGCCGAGGCCATGCGCACCGGTGGCAGCCATTTCTTCCATGGCAAACCAGGCGCCTTTGGCAAATACGATGATGGGAGCGAGGTCTTTTACAGCAGCAACGATCTGGCGCATATACTGCAGTGAGAAGGTCTCAAAATCAGCGGGACTTAACAGTCCGCCCCAGCTGTCGAACAACTGCACGGTGTCCGCACCGGCGGCGATCTGTTCTTTCAGGTAGGCGATGGTGGTATCGGTGATCATCTGCAGCAGGCGATGTGCCAGTTCAGGCTGCGTATAACAGAATGCCTTGGCTTCGTCAAAAGTCTTGCTGCCCTTGCCCTGCACCATATAGCACAGGAGAGTCCAGGGTGCGCCCGCAAAACCGATCAGGGGAACACGGCCATTGAGTTCCTGCTTAATGAGCCGGATCGCATCGAATACATAGTGCAGGTTATCTTTCACATCGGGCACCTGTATTCTTGCCATATCACTTTCCTGCTGGATGGGTGCGGGGAGCCAGGGACCTTTGCTTTCCACCAGCTGCACTTCGAGCCCCATTGCCTGGGGAACCACGAGGATATCACTGAACAGGATCGCGGCATCCACGCCAACAATGTCAACCGGCTGGAGGGTAATCTCACAAGCCAGTTCCGGTGTCTGGCATCTTTCAAAGAAGCCATACTTCTCGCGCAACACACGGTATTCGGGAAGATAACGGCCGGCCTGTCGCATCATCCAGACAGGAACGCGTTCTGTCTGCTCGCCCCGCAGCGTGCGGAGCAAAAGGTCATTTTTCAATTGGCTCATGTTGTCAGTATTTCCAGTGCCTTCATCACCAGGTTATCCTTGTCTGGTGCGTCGGCGGTAATGATCATATTGTTGGTGAACCGGCGGATCGCTGCTGCGGTGGTTTTACCGATCGCAAAGGCGATGGTGTGTTCTTCCAGCTGGTTCAGGGAAAAGAAACTTTCTGCTGCAGAAGGACTGAAAAACAGCACACCTGCATAATGGTTTTTAATGGCATGCGGCAGGAGGATCGTTTCATATACCACGATCTCTGTAAGCATGATGCCGGCCTCTTCGAGTTTTTCAGGAAGCTCGGGTCGCCGCTTGTCGCCGCAGAAAAAATATACCTCGTCGCCTTCATCTTCTTCGATGATGAGGTCTGCGAGGGCTTCTGCATCGGGTGCGGTACCGGCGAGGCGGTCTTCTCCGAAATAGTGCACCACGGCTTCGCGGGTGGCTTCACCAATGCTGTAGATCCTCCATTCGGGTGGCGCTTCGTGCGGGAGGATGGAACCCACTGCTTCCACGGCATTCTGGCTGGTGAAGATAACGGTGATGGACAGCTGCAATGCAGTTTCCACTTCACTGATCACTTCAATGGTGTCTACCGGAACGGTATCGATAAAAGGAGAAATGTCGATGGTGACACCCTGCTCAAGGGCTGCCTGCACCAGTGCATCCGGAAGGGGACGCGTGCTGAGTATGACGGGCTGCTCATCCATGCGCGCGGATTTTATCCATCAAGGTGTTGCCGCCTTCTGCGAGTAGGCGTTCAGCTGCTTGTTGGCCGAGATTTGCTGCTGCTGCCATAGAGGCAACAGTGAGATTGATAAAGCGTGAATCGCTGCCATCGGGCGAGCAGATATTTCCCTGGATGTGTATGCCTTCTTCCCACGGCTGCGCATAAGCGCTGATGGGGGTTGAACATCCGCCCATGAGGGTGCGAAGAAAATCTCTTTCGATGCCGGCACACAAGGCTGTTAAGGCGTGATTGAGGGGTGCGAGTGCAGTTGCAGTGACGGCATCATTTTCGCGGCAGACAGCCACCACCGCGCCCTGTGCGGGTGCGGGAAGCATCCAGTCGAGAGTAACAGCATCCGCTGGTAACAGACCTGTTCTTTCGAGTCCCGCTGCGGCGAAGATGGCGCCATCCCAGGGTTCGCTGAATACTTTCTTCATGCGGGTGTTGACGTTCCCGCGGAGGTTGGTGAGTTCATGATGGGGGTAGCGGTGCAGCCATTGTGCCCTGCGGCGGATGGAGCTGGTGGCAATAACCGCCTTGCCCATATGGTCGTCGAGAAATGCCGCGCCTTTGGGGGTGATCAGCACATCGCGGTGGTTGCCCCTTTCCAGCACGGCTGCCTGTTGCAGGCCGGTGGCCAGTTTCGTGGGAACATCCTTCATGGAATGCACGGCAACATCGATGCGGCCGGCGAGTAATGCGGCATCCAGGGTTTTGGTGAAAATGCCCTGTACGCCCATTTCATATAAAGGAGTAGTGAGATCGAGATCGCCTTCGCTTTTGATGAGCACCAGTTCAACTGCGTGACCGAGTGCTTTCAATGCCTGTTCTACCTGATGGGCCTGCCAGAGGGCCAGCTGACTGTCCCTCGTTCCGATTCTGATGATTTCCTGATTCATTTTAGTTTACGCCGTATCCGATGAAGTCGTTGATCGCTTCCAGGTACTGGCAACCGCGTTGGTTCTGCTGCCGCATTTTGACGGCCATGTTGTTGAGGACCTGTTGTATCCGGTAAGCGGCTTCGTCGGAGGCTACAAAGGTACTGGTACTGTTATACTCCTCGAGCTTTCTTTTTACGTGCCCGAGTACAATGAGTTGTTTGCGCATCCGGCACCACTCGAGGAATTCCGCGGTGAGTCCGGCGATGATCTCCAGTGCTTTGGGCACTTCTGCGAGGCGCTTCTGCAGTGTTTCATCTTTCATGCGGGAGAGCTCATCTACGTTGAGGAGCTGCTTCCCGGGCATTAGGCCGGTATCGGGATGAACGTTATTGGGAATAGAGAGGTCAATCAGCCATTGTTGTTTGCCGGCGGGCAATTGCTGCGGTGTAACGATCGGTGCCTGTGCATTGGCAGCCACGATGATCACATCGGCTTCCTGCAATACGGCATCGAGGTCTTCGGCCGGGCGGGCGGAGATACCCAGTTCACGGGCAAGGGTCAGCGCTTTTTCCGCCGTGCGGTTGATCAGTGTGATCTGTTTGCAGCCCAGGTAGTCGACCAGGTTCTTGCCGGTATTACGGCCGATCTTGCCGGTACCCACCAGCAGGATATGCTTGCTGGCGATATCAGTCACCTGGTCTTTCAGGTATTGAATGGCGGCGAAAGAAACGGAAACGGTTCCGGAACTGAGCGCCGTCTGGTTCTTGATCATTTTCGATGCCTGCAGTACCTGGTTGTACAATCTTTCCAGGAAGGGGCCAATCCTGCCGGCGTCCTTGGACTGCTTCACGGCTGTCTTGATCTGACCTACGATCTCATAGTCACCCAGGATCTGGGAATCGAGGCCGGCAGCCACTTCAAACAGGTGCTGGGTGGCTTCTTTGCCACGGCCGGTATAGGCGATGCTCTGGAAAAGTGATGCAGATTCTCCCGTGGCTTCACAGAGCAGCTGGATCAGCGGCTCAATATCACGGGCAATGCCATAGATCTCGGTACGGTTGCAGGTGGACAGAACAAAAACTTCTGCTACCTGGTAAGCGGGGGCGAGGGACAGGATCCGGAAATACTGTTCGGTGCTAACGGCAAAGCGACTGCGGAGGGCGGAATCAGACTTTTTGTAGCTGATGCCGGCCATGAAAAAATGTTGCAGGTCTTTTGGATAGTCTCCCATATATCTTTGTGATACCGAGCACAAAAATACTTGCGGAACCTTGAAACAGTGCTTTCCAACTGTCAGGTGAATGTCATATTAGGCCGAAAGCCAACGAAAGGTTCCGTCAATTGTCAATTTGCGGGAATGAATTGCAGAAAATTTTAATTCAGTTTTCACCTCGTATGAAACGCGGAATTGTATTGATTAATCTTGGCTCACCGGACTCTACTTCGGTTGGCGATGTACGTAAGTACCTGAATGAATTCTTAATGGATAAGCGGGTGATTGACATCCCTTACCTGGGCCGGCTGATGCTGGTGCGGGGGATGATCGTGCCGTTCCGGGCCCCGAAATCCGCCCATGCCTACCAGTCGATCTGGACGGACAAGGGGTCGCCGCTGATCGTGCTGACGCAGGAGCTGGAGGCAGCCCTGCAGGCGGAGACGGAATACCCGGTGACCATTGCGATGCGGTATGGCCGGTTCCCGCCCCGGGAGGCTTTTGATGAACTGCTTCGGCGGGAGCCGGGGCTTGAGGAGGTATTACTGGTGCCTTTGTACCCGCATTTTGCCATGAGCAGCTATGAGACGGCGGTGCAATATGCCCGGGAGCAGTATGCGCAAGGGGGGTATAAATTCCGGCTGACGGTGGTGCCGCCTTATTATGATGAGCCGAATTACCTGGATGCGCTGGCAGGAACGATCCGGCCCTGGCTCCAGGAGCCGTTTGATCATGTTTTGTTCAGTTTCCATGGCGTTCCCGAACGCCATATATATAAAGGAGACCCGACGGGGCAGCATTGCCTGCGGTCGCCAGACTGTTGTTCGGCGAATTCCGTGGCCCATCGGACCTGTTACCCGCACCATTGCCTGGTGACGATGAAGGCGGTGGCGGCGCGGCTGGGGCTGGGGGCGGGACAATTCAGTTTTTCGTTCCAGAGCCGGCTTGGCCGGGAGGAGTGGGTGAAGCCCTATACGGCACAGCGGCTGGCGGATATGCCGGGGGAGGGGATTAAGAAGTTGCTCGTGGTTTGTCCCGCGTTTATCAGCGACTGCCTGGAGACCCTGGAAGAGATTTCGGTGGAGGGGCGGGATATTTTCCTGGGTGCGGGAGGCGAAAGCTTCCACCAGATCCCCTGCCTCAATGTGGATCCTGCCTGGGTGAAGGTGCTGAAAGGTTATGCTGAAAAGGCTTATGCTGAAAGTGAAATCCCTGCCTGATGTATCCTTATATTAAAGCGCTGCACATCATTTTTGTGGTGACCTGGTTCGCCGGCATCTTTTACATGCCGCGATTCTTTATTTATATGACCGAGGCGGGGTCGGAAGACCCCAATGTGTCGAGAATTATCCGCAATCAGCTGCAGATCATGATGCGGCGGCTGTGGATGATTATCACCTGGCCGTCGGCGATCATCACGCTGGTACTGGGATTGACCCTGGCGATTCATGGGGGTTGGTTGAAGCAGCTGGGGGAGCCGGGTGGAAGGTGGTTGCTGGTGAAGCTGGTGTTTGTAGTATTGCTGTATGGGTATCATTTCAGTATGCACAGGATCTTTAAGGAGTTGGAGGCTGGGGTGTACCGGTTTACGTCGCAGCAGTTGCGGATGTACAATGAGGTGTCGACCCTGTTGTTGTTTGCGATAGTGATGCTGGCGACGGTGAAGACGATGATCAGTTTTGTGTATGGGCTGGTGGGGATCGTGGTGTTGGGGGTGGTGTTGATGGTGGCGGTGAAGATTTATAAGCGGTACAGGGGTGAAGGGAGGAAGGTTTGAGGTCTGAAGTTTGGCTTTGCCTGCCGTAGCTTTAGCGAAGGCAGGGGTTTGAAGTTGGGAGAAGTTTGAAGTTGAATGCCGACTTTGCCCACCGGCATTGTCAGCCGAAGCGATAACGAACGCTGAAGCTTTAGCGAAGGCAGGAGCTTCCGCGATCATGGGTGGGCTTTGCCCACCGAAGCTTTAGCGAAGGTGGGTGTTGCTTTTTCGAGAATGGGTAATTTATAAAAATCAGTGAAATGAGCCACCACACTGCATTTCAAAAACTACTCGATTATATACGGTGTTTTTGAGGTTGTTGCATCTTGGTGGGTATATAAAAAGAGGAAGGGGGCTAGACAACCCCCTATTTTAACCCCTAAACCCTAAACCGTAGAAAAACGTACGGTTAGAACCTATAAACGCTCTAACCCGGATATTTTGTATGATGATTTGAAATCAATTTTTTTATTGTGCCGATTCGTGAAAAATAGTTTCAGAAATTGTGCCAAACGCTGAAAATGTGGAAAAAATCGGGAGCTTATTCGCTGAATATCACATTTTTAAACCTTTAATCTGTCTTTTTTGGCCCCTACGGGCATTTGGGTAGTTCATCTCCGTAATCTTTCTTCGTAGTTGCGCTTGTGCCTGATCGTAAGAGTACTGTTTACCGGCTGATTTCAAAAATCTATTGCTTCTCAGGAGTTATCGCAATTTTCTTACCAGAATCTGCTGCCTGGTAGATGGCCATCAAAACTTTCATATCAAGGAGACCCTCGAGGCCGCTGATATGGTCGGGTAGTCGTTTGCCGGCCAGGATTACCTTGGCGATCTCGTCCATCTGGACGGCCTGCTGGTTGGTTTCCGGGAATTTGAGGGGCCCGTTGCTGGTGCGGCCCTGGAAGGGACCGTAGCTGATGGCGGGGGAGAGTTCAAAGAAGCCTTCGTCGGCTGCCGCGTAGAGGCGGTCGATCCCGCAATTGTAGCTGGAGGACGACGTACAGATAGCCCCGGAAGGGAATTGAAGCTGCCAGGTGATGGATTCTTCCACCTCTTTAAAGATGTCGGGATAGGTGACGGGCCCGTACTGGGCAGTAACCGAGATGGGCTCTTCGCCGGTTATGTACCGTCCAGCCTGAACGCAGTATACGCCGAGGTTCATCAGGGGCCCGCCGCCGGAGAGGGCTTTGTGAAGTCGCCATTCACCGGGGTTGCTGATCGCTTTGTAACCCAGCGAAGCTTCCACCAGTTTCACCTTGCCGAAGATTCTTTCCTGTCCCATGCGTTTCATTTCCATATTATAGGGCTCATAATGGAGGCGATAACCCATGGCGAGTTGCACGCCGGCTTTTTCGCAGGCGGTGATCATGTCACGGGCTTCTTCCACGGATATGCCGATGGGTTTTTCGACGATCACGTGCTTGCCGGCTTTGGCGGCTCTTAGTACATATTCTTTGTGGAGGGCATTGGGGGTGACGACGTATACCAGGTCGATGTCCTTGTTGGAAGCGATTTGGTCAAAGTTCTGGTAGTTGTAGATGTTTTTGTCGTCGAGGTTGAAGCGCTTCTTCCAATCTTTTGCTTTTTCGGGGGTGCCGGTGACGATGCCTGCGAGGCGGCAGTGTTGGGCAACGAGGAGGCCGTCGGCAAGGATGTTGGCGTAGCGGCCAAGTCCGACGAGGGCGATATTGAGTTTTCTCGCGGGGGGTATTTTGGCTTTCGTGATGAAGGGGACAGCGGCGCCTACGGCGTAGATGCTGATGTTGGAGAGGAATTGCTTCCGTGAGATGGCGCGCATGGGTTTCTTTTTAGTAATTAGTAGCAGTTGGTGGCGGTTTCATAACAAGGGTAAGAAAATAAAGTGGCGCGGTGGGGGCTCGCGGAGTTTCTTTTGCACTGGCGCTTTTTTCACGCAGGGTGATTTTCGAAGAAGTTTCACGCAAAGTCGCCAAGGAGCAGAGGCGCAAAGGAAGAGTGAGTACCTGGTGGTGGTTGCGGTTGTTAAAGAGCGTTATAAAATAACTATTTCGCTTGCTCCTGCGAAAGGAATGTTTTATTATTATGACCGGATTTATTGTTGCACAAACCTTATCATTCAGGCAGCCCGCTTCCCAGGCGATTGACGCTGTCTGTTACTGAGGAGGCGAAGCATTGCCCGGAAGATTACCAGAGCAGTTAGCATGAATTATCAAGAGTATGTGTCCGCATTGAGAAGGCAGGCCTATGCGTTGCCTTATATACGGCAACTGGCGTTCGCTGTGTTGATCTGTAAAAAGCTGTATCCTGAATACGCGAAATTTGTCGAAGCTTACCAATGGGGTGATGCTGACCTTTTGATGGATGCAATTATTGTTTGTCAATCCCGGCTCGACAGTAACGGCAATGAACCATCTGATATAGCTGAGCTGATTCCCAAAATAGATGCTATAGTTCCGGATACGGATGACTTTGGGGGTGATTACCTGGGGTCTTACGCGCTGAACGCTTCTGTCTCGGTGAATGAAACGTTGGAATTTATCCTGGATCGGGACAGCGAACACATTATTAATATCGCCACTTATTATTCTGATACTGTTGATTTCAGGATTCATGAAGAGAATGAATTGATCGACTTGCAAATCAGTCAACATCCCGTGATGATCGAAGCCTGGAATTTTATTCTCGCTGAAACACGGTGAATGCTTAAAGATGACCGGGAACCCAAAATATATCCCTAACCGAAATTAGGCGGATGCGCAACAGACTGTAAGCAGCTATCACAGGATGTCTATGAAATTTCAAATTATTTGAAAGGTGTCAACAGTAGTTCCGGTGCGACGAACAACATACATCAATTATGACAAGAATTTTGTTGCTTTTTCTGATAAGTTCGCAAGTGTGTTTTGGGCAGTCCGGATCAAAGAAAGTTGAAGTCATGATGGATACTTCAGTAAATCTTTATGCATTTGTTGGTAAGAGGGTTTCACTGACGGAATACGACCCCAATGCAGACTACAATAAGCCGCTACGTGTAGAGGTAGATTCAACTACTGGCGCCACCAGCGTTTATCGCAGAAGTTATATTATGGATCATGCTTTTGATGCAAAGTACATCGTAATGCGACCAGTATTTAATGATCTCAAAACTGATACAGTTGCTTTCAAAGCATTTGACCATTATGGACAGCCGGCATTTGAGAAGTATGATTACGTATTGTTATATCTTTCAAAAAGTGACAGCGGCAATTATTACTTCCACCAGAAGTATTCGTTTGACCCGTTAAAGAAAAAGAAGAACGGTTCGTATGTTGGTGAAAAAGGAAAGTCTCTAAGGCGATTGTTTAACATCAAAAAAAATACGGTATTTAAGGCGAGGGGCCTGTTTAGATCCTGACTGCACGTCCTGTGATTACCCAACTATCCGGAATGAACAATGAAACCGAGTGGCAGAATATATTATGGCCCGAACGTTGTGTGCAATTAGTGAGCGACTAAATCTCATTCGCTAAAGACGAGAATGGGAAAGGTATTTTCTAATTTGAACGCTAACTTTCAGATCATTTATTTTTCATTGTTGTTTTTTATGATCGGAAGCCTGATTAGTTGCAAAAGCAAATCGAAAGACAAACAATGGGATAATGCAGGCATTGACCCAACCATTATTCAAAACAACTCTTTTGGACTTTTAAACCAGGAAGACGAAGTGTTCTCTGTTCTTGAAAAGCAGAACACTGTGGCAAAGAGAACAAGTGGCGTGTTGTACTTTACCAAAGGACACATAGATCTTTCTGATAGTAATTCTGCCAGGCTTAATAATTGCGGGGCATATTTCTTTCATGGTGACACATTGTCTATTAATATCGGAATTGGAAATGGATTTGGAGGTTGGGGATTCATCATCAACTATGAAGACAAAAGATTTAATACGGAGCCATATTTTGAAACTGATTTAGTCATAGATGGTGAAGCTGAACCCGTTTATGAAATTGTATATCAAAAGCTAGCCTTAGATAAATCATTTTATAAGCCTGGTGACAGTTTGTTTGGTAAAATTGATTTCAGGGCTATTGAAATTGGACAGGATAGTGAAAAGATTGAGCATTCAGGGAATGGTTATTTCAGAACAAGGGTTGCGACACAATAAATGCCACCACAGCTGCAAGCCCTGTTCGTTGATTATAGTACTATGAAGACACTGCTAACAACAACTTTCATTATTTTTTGGACAACTCTGATTAATGCTCAAAAGGTTCGGCTTATAGGTGATAGTTCCAGATACTTGTGTCTGAACGACTCAATAGCTGAAACCTTTGCAATAAAATTGAAGGAAGATAAGGTTGACAGTACAATTACAATTTTATATGACTACGACAATGGCAGATTACCGAATTCAAGGCGTGCTATTATCTGGACATATAATGGCAGAAGCAACATCAGACTTGTCCAAGGATGTGCCTTTATCACTAAAGACACAAGCTTTACATGCGACCTGACCAATTTGTGGAGGTATATACAGGATACAAATTTTGACGATGTATCAGTTCCAATAAAATCTGGAACCGGGCAATCACACGACAGGTTTTACCACATAACAGTAACGACACCAGTAAAGTCATTTTTTGTAGTAGTAAGAGACTATCAAAGAATAAAGAATGAAAGCTGTATGGCACCTGAATCTGACACCAGGATTATGCTGACTAACAAAATAGATGACCTGCTAAAGTGAATTATCACAGCTGATATTGGGCCATCTTATGCTATTGCTGGTCTCTTTCCTATGGACAGGACACCAATCATCTAAAGGGGATTCAGCGAAAAGTTGACAGTTTGGTTGTGTCTTTTTGAGGACAGGAGAACTTTGACAAATACATTCACCCTGACAAAACAAGAAGTGAGTACCTGGTATTCTGTGAGAGGATCTGTCTGTAGAATATAGCCTGCTCGTCTTGTCGACTACTTAAGTGACCGCGATGAACTAAATCCGGGCAGCATCGACAGCGTTTTATATGACTCCTTTAGTGTTACTGCTGCCAAGACGTTGCAGGTGTTTTATGAATGGAATGAAAAAAGTATTTAGCCTGTTGATGATTGAGCTGATTTTATAAGCGTGCAATGAGAATAGAAATCCTATAGAAGCAATCCAGCAAGGCGACACGACACAGTTAACTCAACTTTTGCAGGCACCGAAACGAATTTCATTCAGGACTCTTTCAGAAGTAATTGCTGATAGTTCCAGTAGCGTTTGGGTGGAAAGAATGGACAGCAGCTATTCGCTTGCCTTACACTTTGGCGAGAAAGACACATTATGGATATCATATTCACCTGAGTGTTTATTGGTATTCCCATACAAGCGAGACAATGACAAGTTAATAGTTTATTGGGACAACAATATTTACACGAAGTATGAATTTGATATTGTGAAGGCCATTAACAAAGTGGACAGGAAGGTTATCGGCCGACCTTTTATGTTCCTGGAACTTGAAAGTGACACGATTCTCAGGGCGACCTATCCAATGAAATACCTGATAAAGATGATTAACAACTCTGGCGGGGACCGAATTTTTTTTCCGGATAAATTTACTTTGGTACAAGATGGAGAAATGTATGACTAGAAGAAATACACCATGGTAGGATACGGTCCTTGTTGACAAAACAACGATTTGAATGTAGACGCATTGCTGTAGGTACCCTATATGACAGCACTTAAACTCCAGTCAGGGAATATGAAACTGAATAAGATATACGATATAGAGTTTGATACAGAAGACACCATAGTTGCTGCGACATTATCTAAGATAAATGAAGTGGTAATGCTGATGAGTTCAGGAAGTGTCGTCAGATTTAACCTGGACGATCGGGCAGGAAGGCATTTATTTTCAGTAAAAAGTGAATTTGGATATCCTGACGGGGGATTTGACCTGACTGCGAAGTCATCCATTTACACTATGGATGAAATTGTGGTTGTCGTGAATGACTTCAAAAGACATGGGTTCGTTCATTTCCCTGGCAAATATTATGCTTTGCATTTGTGGAGAGAAGGCTATCATGCTGACATTTCAGTTTATCCAATTGCACTTTACAAGAATTCGGATGGTGTGCCTCATTTGATATATGGGGAGGCATGGAATCACATTCAGATAATGAATCTTGAGACGCGGCAGATTCTGACTGCTTCCAAATCCTTAATAGAAGAGAATGCAGAGGAAAGGCATATCGAACAAAAAGGTGAATACAACGAGTTAGCATGGCCAAGACCTTACGATTATTTTTTTGGCGAACTTATCATTTCACCAGACCAGAAGAAGTTTTTAAGTGCCGGTTGGGCCTGGGGTTCCTGTGACTGCTTTAATGTTTATGACATAGAAGTCTTTATTAAAAGCAATAGAATATCAGCATTGAATATAGGGGTCTGGGAGCATGAGAACAGGCCAACCTGCTGGATTGACAATGAGACAATTGCTGTTGCATATAGCCCATTTACTGAAAGGGATGAAAGTTCGACGGCAGAATCTCTCAATGAAATACATTTATACAAGATCAGCGGGGACGATGTTAATATTGAGAAAAGAGTTCAAACTGCTGACAATAGTATTCTTGGTTCGGGAATGTATTATAGCGCTGCTATGAATTCGTTTATCACGGTTTCCGACAAAACTGGTTTATCGATAATTTCTTATGAGGGAGATGTCACTTTTAAAGATGAAAGCCTAAAAGTAGTCGAGTATAACGGCGAGACAGGTCGTTTCTTAGCAGCAGACAACAAAGCAATATCGGTTTATGAACTTATAGCTTAGGAAAACTCCAGATAAATTGAAGCTGCTATCTATTATTTCTTATTTAATGATATTTATACCAGGTACAATGATCTTAGTGCCTTGGGTTTTGGTATTGGCATTTGCTCCATTTGATAGTGGAATTTATAATAGACCACTGGTGATTTTAGCCGACATTTCTCTATTGGTATTGATTTATTTCACATGGATTAGGAATAGTAGTTCAAATGTATTCCTGGATGTTATTTTTTTCGTTTTGCTTTTGGCGCCGTTTGTTGCTATGTTAATTCAATGGCCGATAACAACATTTTTATACCCACAGTTTATTCTGCCATTTATCCTATTCATTGTGCTTTACATGGGTTCAGTGGGTAAATTATATTTTGGGCAACGCGGTGGCAGCGGGAGTCAAGCGGTCTAAATGAAAGAGTATTCCGGCGACATATCAATGCGGCTTTCAGAAGTATTGGAATCACACAATGTAGAGGAGCTATCAGATTGTATGATAATCCTGTTTTATCAATCAGATCCAATTGACAGCATTTTGTTTCCCATCATTGAGAGACTACTGAGTGACAGGTGGCATCAGAAGCATGAGGAGATTATAGGCTTAATCTGGTTGAGAGACATGAAAGACGATAGATTCATTGAGCCGATAATAGCCATTGCCCTCGACGGCAACTCCTTTCGGCCATTTGACGACGAGCTGGAGCCGACATTGCGTAAATGCGTTCACGCTTTAAAGACCATTGGTACAAATAGGGCAGACTTAGCTATCAGGCAGCTGGTTGACAGCGGAAACGAGAATGTGAAGCATATATTGGATATCTACCGATGAATTTTACCGACTTAAAATACAGTACAATAGTAGATATTTCTCTTTTTTTGGTGACTGCTTGTGCAATATGTAGTTGTACCAGTACGGAGAGATTGATTGGGAAGAGTATGACCGAATATGGAAAAGTAAAGTTCTATTCAATAAGCGCAACACGTCACGGAACAACTGTTGACAAAGTATATGCGGACGTGGACAGCAGTAACGTAAAGCGGTATTTTAGCTTTTACCCGGACAGGATTGTAATGACAGATGAGAGGGAAAAAGGACTTTCTTATACGATTTTGTTTCGGGAACTTCCTGGCAGTTATGACACTACTATCTTTCATCAGCTTTCATTCCTGGACAAATTGGTTCTTTCACAAGCCAGACTGTTGTTGAACACAACAGAATTCGCACACCTGAAAAACCCGAAAGGGGCGACTTGTTTTGAGATAGAAGTCAATTACTTGCATGGCTTTCCAAAACATAGAAAGTTTAAGCCTCTTTGACAATTGATAACTTCATGTTTCTGTGCAGGTAGAAATGGGAACAGCGAAAGGCGACCACTAATATTCAGTTTTGCCGTTGCAGTGGAGAACAAGGGTGGGGTGACCAATGTCAAAAAACTAAAAGGTAGTTGCCTATCGGAAATTAAGACCTACTCATCGGTACATTTATTTGACTATTATAATGACAATTCTCAGAAGTTAGACGCAGAGTATTTCTTGCCAGTGATATTGAGTGGCAAAATGAATAATGACAAGACACTATCTTACTCCATGAGCTGGGAGAGCCATGAACCTAATTATTCATTCTACTATGATGTCGGACAACATCACAGATCTTTTCATTTTTGTCAAAGCTATCTTGCCAACGAAGAGAGCCTGTTTATGGAGTATAATTTGTCTTTGTCAGCGTATCAATGGTGGGTTCAAGTCAAGACGTTAACGGATAAAGTTGACTGCTTAGATCTACGCGCAACATCGGTTTAATTCTCGTACTTAAAAATTAGTGGGTATGAAAAAGATTAAATGTTTAGCACTCTCTTTATTTCTAGCGTTCTCATATAGTTCATTTGGACAAAACAGCTGCGGTATCGCTGTTGATACCAATAGAATATTTTTGGACAAAGGTTTAGATGGTTTCCTTTCGATCTTGCAATCACAAGCTTTTGAAACATTTAAGGACAAACAACAGATTCCCCCATTTATTCGGCAACAGCTTAATTGCCTTACTAATGACAAGTTTTCCATTGCAAATTATAATGAAGACTATCGTTGTTGTTGTACGTCGTCTCAGGAATTGCCACGAAGGAAGTTATTATTCTTTTTAGCAAGTAAAGATATTTTCCTTATAGCATATTTAACAGGAGGCGCTGGTGTATCTACCACCATTCTCATGTTCAGATTGCAAAATGAAAAAGTGATTGATCTTTGGACCGGATACGGTTTTCAAAAGTTTAAATCAAAGGATGATGTAATTAAACATATAAAGTTGAAGAGAAAGACACAATTTGGACTTCATGCTAACTTGTCAATATAAGAAAGGACCGACACTGCGATACGCTTAAAGTATTGCGCTTCACTTTAATCAACATCACCTTTACGATTTTAAGACAAAGATTATGACAATTGGACACGAAGTATTCGAGCTTGAAAAGTTCGTTTGGACACAGGATGACTATGGGCAAATGGGCTGGCACGACAGTAGCATTTATGGTTTGTCATTTTTACCTGTAAATGAAAATGGCACCGCACATTTGGTTTTGGATATAGACTATATTTTCAAATGGGTGCATCCTATAAAGCCTGTTCGACATTTTTCATTTTGGGTTGCACCCTGCACCCTGGTGTTTAAAGATACTTTTGGTTTGACGATGAACATTGACAGAAGAGGAGGTACTACAGATATGCTCGAAGTTGCTGATATTTATTTAGTTGACAAAACAGAACAGGAAAGAGATAATTGGATTTACGACTGGAAGCTTGACTTGCAGGAAGGTTTTATAAGTTTTAAATCGTCAGGATTTGTCCAGATTGTAAGGCAAAAACCGATTCTAACTGACGAACAAGTTTTGACTCTTAAAGATAGGAATGGAATTGGTTTTAGTCAGACACCTTATGAAGTTTAACAGAAGACTGTTAGTAGCCATTTTAGACAACCCCTCACTTAAGACATAATCTCATCCGACAAGTGCCAAAACTTATACTTTCCTTTTTTCTCCTGATCGGATACTTTGTACAAGGACAAAGTGCAGACACCATCACCAGAATTATTTTTTATTATGGTAGGAGCCACAACTCCTGGGGCGAGCCTGGAGTGTATGGGCGAGGGGAAATGATCGAATTTTCTAAGGCTTCTGATAGACAGTTCGAAATATCGAGATACTTTACAACGACTTCTTCTGCAGGCGATGATGGTAAAACATACCGTAAAGACACAACAGAATTGGATACAGACATATATCCTCGTATTGATATAGATAAAATTCAAATTTGGTTGACTCAGCTGAATACCAACAAAGAGAATTTTACTGTATCATTTATCAAGCCCAAATTGGCAACTCCGACAAGAAAGGAAATTTTAAGTGCAGCCAAAAGAAATGACCAGATTTGGAAGCTGACGGGCGAAGGAGAGGATTATTTTGATAGAGATGATAAAGCAGAAGCCAGAAAAGCCATAAAGGAGATGAAGAAGTATGCTGGACTTGATTCTTTTTTGATTTTCAAAAGGCCGACAATCGAATATGACATGGTGGTTATTGACAGCTACAATGGTCTTAGGATATTGACAATTCAGTCTACCGACACGACTGAATATCGTTGTCAGTTTTATGAACCTCTTGGACAGCCAATCACACGATACGCTAAAAGGAATTACATGGCAGGTTCCAGCGTTTTTAACTTAGAGGCAAATACGGCTGCATTGGCGTTTTTGCCAAAAAATTCAATGACATCTGAGGTTCTTAGTCTTGATAATATTAAAGAGCAATATATTAAATGGTATTTGGACAGGTTTTAAGGATAAAGTGGCGACACATTATTTAATGGCGCGTCAGATGGTCTATTGTCCAAATTGACAGAAACTGCATTGTTTGAGAAACCCAATGAACAGACTATTTCTTTTCATCCTTCTTATATTTGGCCAATTTGCGTTTGGCGGCCAGGCGATTGGCCCGACCTGAATAGCCCGGACACAAAAAGAGAAGACGGTGGTTATGAAACCACTATCTATTTGGACAAGCGGCATTTAAAGCAGATTAAGAAGTTACTAAAGCAGCGGAGAGAAAAACAAGCTTTTGAAATCAATGGCAGGAAATATTTCATCGTTTATCGCTTCCCTCTACCTGGACTATGGTAGAACGTTATACCATAGCTTCATTTTCTTAATTATTTCTTAAAGACCTTTGTAGGTTATGTATACTTTAAGATTATGTATCTCAGCCTAAAATTTATTATGAATAAGGCTATTTTACTTGCAATTGTATCGGGTTGTCTATTTTCCTGTAATGATTCAAAAAGGGAGCCAGGCAGTATAAAAGTGTCTGGAGAGGGGAAGATTCGTGTGAAGCCAGATCTTGTTATTCTGACCATTGATGTAAGTTTTGTACAGCCGCGAATGAGTGAGGCGGTTAGGCTTTCGCAGGCAACGGTTGACAGTGTAGTGAATATTTTGGCAGAATTTGGAAGTAAACAGAATGACATTAAGACCAGTAGCATTTCAGCAAACAAAGAGTATAATTATAACGGGCGCCGTAATGTATTTGTTGGCTACAAAGCAGAGCAATCTATTGACTTTGTCCTGAACGACATTTCACAATTCACTGATCTTACGGCTAAACTACTGGCAACCAGGATAAATAGCATTTCGCAGGTCCAGTTTGGCCATTCCAAAGCAGATAGTCTGCTACGCGAAACGGACCTGTTGGCCTATGATGACGCGCTAAAGTCTGCGCACAAATTATGTGACAGGGCAGATGTAAAACTGGGAAAGTTAAAGTATCTGACAAATACCGAGACAGGGTTTGAGCCTTCTGTATATTCCAATATGGGTAGCATTAATACTTTTAATAAGAGCTATGGAGGAGAGGGCTTTAAGGTTTCGCCGGAAATTTTGGTTTTCATGAGTAAGGTGATTTCAGAATATGAAATATCAAATTGAGGAAATCCGGCCTGGATCTCGCGCAACGATAGTGTGGCTTAACGAATAGAAATTAGCTTCCGAAATCATCTACTATGAATATAAAGTTGACGTTTCTTACATTTTCTGTTTTTTCGTTTACTTGTTCGGTCGGACAAATCAAGCTGGAAGATATAAAGGTTGACACAACGATCACTGGGTTTCACTTCGCAGGCGATTTTCAGGGGACAAAGGTTTTTACCAAACATGGATCATCAGACCTCCAGGCAGTAAATCCAACTGCTTTCTCATTTACCATTGCACCCGGTGTGACTTCTGCAATGGCAAAAGGTCAACTAATTCAATTGTTGAATATGTCTAAACAAGGCGGATATAAGATCTCAGACTTAACGGAAAAGGATACAACAATGAAGGGTAACATTGCTTACTACATTTCCTACACGGAGACCGACGACAGTAATAGTTACAAGAATATCGTGTTTAATGCCTTTGTTATTAAAGACAATACGCTCATTCTTTTTACGGGCGGAGACCTGGACAAAGGGCAATTTATTGATAAGTTTAAACAGACATTTTACAGTATTGAACTATAATAGCAGGATTGAAAGTATAGAACTCAAAAACTGACATTTGAAATCCGGTAAAATTTTTCTATTTGTCTCTAGCCTGATTGGGTTGACATCGTTTCAGACTATGAAGTTTGATTACAATTTTACTATTTCATCCAGCCAGGGACTTGACAAAACCCCTGAAAGCATAACTGTCCGCATTACAAATACCGAAACTTCGCCATTACGGTTGAGTAATTTGATTTTTAGATTTTATGTAGACGACGAAGGCTTTTATGCGATTTCACCTGGAGACAGATTTCTGGAGAAAGATTTAACCCTTGAAAGTCAGCAAAGTTTCTTGAAGACAATTAGTATTGACACGATGTACTTTTCGGGATATGTTGATCAGAAGACTATTTCCGCAATTGAAATGAGACAGAAGTTAAAGGGCAGTAAAGTTGTAAGTATACAGGCCTCAGTAAGTGACCTTAGACGATTGGCCAATCCACTGGAGTCGAGTTCTTTGACATGGTCTAATGTCGTCAGATTTGACAAAAAGTAGATATAAATTCACAATAATGGCAACTTTTGTTTTCCGCATTTTCGTTTCATTACTGACATTATTTGTTTTTGCGCTTACAAATCTTGCTTGCAATTCAAAACCCAAGCAGGCATTTGTAGTCGTTCACCTGGACTCAACAATTAGAGCAACAAAAGTTTCTATTTCAGAACTTGCTGAGAACTATAGAGCGTTTCAGGGACGGTATGTTGAAACTACGGGAAAATTCCATCAGGCATTTGAAGAATTTGCAATTTACACTGATAATAGATTGCCAAACGGAGCGCTGGAAGGATTTTGGTTAGGAACAGACAAAGACCTGAGTATTGACAACTCATATTTAGATAGAATGAATGGTAAGCGAGTAACAATTAAAGGGCTTGTTGACACAACTCATAAGGGACATTTAAGTTCTTATTTGGCTACAATAGATAAAATTTATTTCTGGCAAGAACAGTAACCTGGCAGAATAGGCCTTTCATAGAAAAGGCGGTCCACTCAATACACATAATTGGTATTCATTTCATCGCAATCCTCACCTGTCGTCAAAGTATCAGTTGACGATATGCGATTTTACTGAATCAGCTTTGTTCGGCAAAAAGATCTAATAATATATGAGCAAAGGAATTGACATTTCAATTGTAAAAGAGACTTATCAGCGAATGTCTGATGAAGAACTGGTAAGGGCAGCAACGCGTGAAGCACATGGACTAATGCCAGAGGCAATGGAAGTGGTGAGATCTGAAATTCAGAGAAGAGGGCTCGGGGAAGGTATTGAACGTGGAATTGCAGCACAGAACAGAACCTATTCGGTAGAGGAGATTGACGCGTTTTGCGATATACTGAGCAGGCTGGAATGTCCCACGTGCGGAGATTCAAAAGGCCGACTCAATGCAACCTTGACGGCGGAGGCATTCAGCATGATATTGGCTACAACCTACGACCGGAAAATCAGTGTTGGCTGTCCCCGCTGCCTCGATAAGGCAAATAATCGCGCGCTGATTAAATCAGTGATTTTCGGATGGTGGGGAATACCCTGGGGATTGATCCGTACGGGTCAGGCTATTGCAGTAAATGTGGACAGCAAACAAAAGAATCACTCCCCTGGACATACAAATTATTTCCGAAGTTTTGTTTTCAGGGCTATCGGTGAGCTGGAAGCCTTCAAAGACAACCCGGATAAGTTGAAACAAATCGCAGCAAGGCAAAGTGTTGTATAGTAACGATATTGGCACCTTAATTTAAACCTTATCAGAAATCACATGAAACAACTGATGTTCATTTTTGGAATCCTTATTCTTGGTCAGGCGGTATCTGGACAGTCTGACAAAAAGCTGTTGAAAAGCTGGATTAAAGTAGAGAGCGTTGATTTGTCGGGCAATGCGGCTGGACCTGATACAATTTATACCAGGTATTCTTTTGGGAAAGAGCGTGTTAATATTAGTTTTTATCCTGCCTGGGATGACTTTGATATGAACTATAGTTTACAGGGAAACCAGATTATTATTGGTGTCCAGTCATATACTATAGATGAGCTTACTGATTCTACGTTCACGATCCAGGCCCCGGGATTTCGGTTGCTAAAATTTAAAGCGGAAGGTTACCTGTGCCAGCATCCCGGCGTTTTGAGGCAAATCGGAGAAAAGAATAGTCTGCCACTGTATGAAGCGACGGATACCCTGAGTCCCAGGTATACTAAAGGCAAACTTGATATGGCACTGAATAAATACAGTAATGGTTACAATGTCATCCAGGCAAGCTACTTTCGGATGGAGTTTACCATTACGGAGAATGGTAAGGTGGAGGATGTTGTGGTTACTAAAAGTATTTCTTATGGCTTTGATAAGGGAATGGTGGAAGGCATCACTAAAACATCCGGCAAGTGGAAGCCGGCATATTGTAAGGGAAAGCCTGTTCAGACCAGGATGTTTTTTGAAAGGAGATACCTTAATTCGTCCGGTATGGGCAGAACTTCCGGGCAATGATATCTCTTACCGGCTGGTTTCACCGTAAAATCTGGCATCGTCGACTGTTGCCTATAAATTAGTGCTTGAGATTTGATTCTTTATTTCAATAAAGCGCTATATATGAACACAGAGAATTTAACCCAGTCAGGGAAGGACCAGCTTTCCAAATTGCAGGCCATCGTTCAACAGTCGATTGCGGAGGAAAAGCTTGTGGTGGATAATCTTTTAAATGAGCCCAAGGAAATTCTGACGCGGGGTCAGAGTATCTCCGATAAAGTTGCGCGTTTTGGCGGAAGCTGGAGTTTTATCATCTCCTTTTCGGCACTGTTGTTTGCCTGGATTCTTTTTAATATTTATGCCGCAGAATCGCGGAAATTCGATCCGTTTCCTTTTATCCTGATGAACCTGGTCTTGTCTACGATTGCCGCGCTGCAGGCGCCGGTGATTATGATGAGCCAGAACCGCAAGGAGGAGAAAGACAGGAAGCGGAATGAAAATGACTATATGGTTAACCTGAAGGCGGAGCTGCAGGTGAGGAGCCTGCACCAGAAGATCGACCTGATGCAAAAGGAGCAGATGAAGGTGTTATACGAAACCCAGGCGAAACAAATAGAGTTGCTGGAGAGAATTGAAGGGGAATTAAGGCGGAGCAAACCTTAGACTATAGCCTTATATAACATGCAAGTATTCACAATCAAACAAGACGGGTTTAAGGAGGTCAGAAAGCTGTTACTATTTCGGGCAATTCCTTTTATGCTTATTGCAGCGATAGTTGGCATCGTTATTGGCACAATCAATACGACAACTGCACCTTCAGACATGAATATTTGGCCAGTTGTGGTTCCCTTTATTATTCTGATGTTGGGCTGGGGGATGTACCGGGGTGTAAATCGACAAAAAGAATTATTTGAAAGTTATACGTTAAAAATTACAGACAACCTGGTTACAAGAGAACAGCTAAATACTCCCACAATCTCTATTTATTTTGCTGACATAAAGGAAATAGTCAAGCATAAAAATGGAGGTTATACAATCAGGGGAAAGGATGCCAGAGAACTAATTGTGATTCCGGTTCAGATTGACAATTACTCACAGCTTGAAACATCATTACAGGCCATTCAACAGATATCGACTCAGCATACAGTTTCATTTATTCAGAAGTATCAAGGATTGACCGGACTATTAACCGTCGGACTCATGCTTTGTGTTTATACGGTCAATAATAAGATTGTCGTGGCATTGGCAGGTACAACATTTGTTTCTTTGATGATTTGGAGTTTGTTAGAAATACGCAGCAACAAAAATATTGACAATAAAACTAAAAGAAGTATGTGGTGGATTTTGCTGGTGTTGTTTTCTGTCATTGCTGTCATGATTATGAAATTGACAGCAAATGCCGAAATTCAGAGTTATTAAGTGACAAGGCGTGCGCCAGTAGGTAACATACTATTTTATGATTGACATAAAGCAATTGACAAACGAGGAATTGATAGATTATGTTTACAAAACCTCTGTTCAAAATGACACGCCATCTGAAATATCTGACTGGACTTCGTGGCGGCTTTCATTTGTTAATCCGGATAATTATACGGCGGACAGATTTTATGATTTTGTATATTCAGGTGAGTACCAGGATAACTGGGAAGTATTAGCTGATAAAATGGATGTTCTGGATACGGAATATTACAAATCTGTTCAACCATTGGAACCATTGATACGCCCGATGGTGATGGTTACTGGCATCGGGACATTGCTTCAAGTAGTTTAGTATTACTGATAGATGATAAAACTTGTCTGGTTTTTGAGACTGATATTGCTGGGGGCTATTGGGTTTACTTTATATCTTTTTTTCCTTGGCAAAGGGGACTATGGGATCATATTGGTTTCTCTGATAGCCTGTGGTGCGTTGGTCTCTTTCTCCACGGTTAGTGTCAGGAATGACGTAATTGAAGTGTCAAAATGCCATGTGTTTGCATTTCTTGTGAAACGCATCCTGATCCGGAAGGAGGATATTGTTGAAATTATACCTGTTGAATTAGTTGCAGGTGATAACGAGCTGCTGGAAGATGCTGGTTGGTGGGCTGTGTTATTTTGGGCTGTAAAGCCTGATGGTATATCATTTTACCAGGTGAAGTGGAAAGGGCCTTTGGAGACCATACAGAGAATTAGAATTTCCGAAAGGAATTACCGGGAAATTCAGGAATCAGTTTGAGTTATAGTGACCAGAGTGTTTAGTCCCTGGTTATGGAATGTTGCTTCAATGCGATCGGATCCCGGCTTCCGGCCCGGATGACCCGGAGAAGCCATTTCCCGAACGATGTGTGGTTCAATTGTGGTTCAATTCCGAATGAATTGAGGTAAACCCCTGTTTCGGAACATATTTCACCATACTTCGGAACATATTTCATCATACTCCGGAACAAATTCCGCCAACCGGCGAAATCCAGCATGCTGTTTGCTTTCAGGCACCATACTGCGTATCTTAAAAGGTTATGGCTAAACGAAGTCTGGTTTTCGTTTCGATTTTCTTGTGGGGTATAGGCCTACAGGCACAGATTCATTCAAATTCTGGTATTTCTGTGGTGGATGAAAAGGCGAAACCGGCGGTGACAGTGACGCCAGCTGCCAGTTTTGTCCGGATAGTCCCTAGGCGGGAAGTGTGATTTTCTTACTACCGCTTATTGTTTTTAGTTGCCGGATCATCTGACGGGTTTACATACGTTACACCTGAAGGACCATAACCGGTTATCTCAACAATAACCGGCTCCTTCTTCGTCATGGCAAAATGATTTTGATCCGGATTCTCCGAATAGACACTTCCCACAGGCAGTTTTTTCAATTTGCTTTCATCAAATTTATCACCATACCCAAAGTACCAGGTTCCTGAAACAACAGTTCCCACTCTGTCGTCCGGATGTAGATGTGCAGGGATTTTGGTATTGGCTGCTACTTTCAATAGAATAGTATATAGACCGGCTTTTGAAGGGTCACCGTAAATTACAATGACCTGTACTGCACTTAAGTTGGAAGAACCTGGCGCCAATGCGCCAGTTGATTTTGTATTAATGATCTCCTGCTGTGTTATTCGCAGTTGTCCGCTACCGGATTGTGCATTTACATGTATTGAGCAAGCCAAAAAAATGGCGGCGGTCAGTTTGAAATATTGGAATATTGTTTTCATGATTGAATGATTGAAGGTGTTTAATGAATTATCAGATAGTATTTGTTATTTGGAAAGAAGGAACGACAGCAGATCATGCTGTACCTGTTCGGTATTTTCCTGCACGATCCAGTGCCCCGCACCTTTAATGATGGATCCCGTTACCTGCTCAGCAACCAGTTTGCAATGATCAGGCAAAAAGTTGCTGGCATACTCACCAGCCATTGCCAGTAATGGCATTTTTAGTTTATGTTTTATGAATTCCTGGTTGTCTGAGGCATCCTGGTTAAATGCTGCAAACCAGTGAAAAGCGCCATAGGTTGATTTTGGTATGGAATAAGCTCTTACAAATTCATCAACTTCAGCTTTGGTGAAGGCATCATTCTTGTGACCCACTACCGGCCAGAAATTGGTGAGAAATTCTTTCTCCTTGCCGGCAACAATATCACCGGAGGCTGGCCATCCGAAAAACCCAAACCACCATGCCTGTGCATGCACCTGACTCCAGACAGGTTCTACGCCAGGGAGCAAAGCGTCCAGCAAAGCAACTTTTTTTACTTCCTCACCGAATTGTGCAGCAAAAGCATAAGCTACCATTAAGCCAATGTCGTGTCCCACAACATACTCACTCCTGAAACCAAGCTGCTGCATCAGGCTATGCAGATTGTTTGCCAGTTGTTTTTTTGTATAGCCCGTGTCCGGTTTATCACTTTCCCCAAGTCCCGGCAAATCTGGTGCAATAACCGTAAAGTGCTTCGACAGCTCCGGAAGGATACGGTTCCACATGTACCAGTTTTGTCCGAAGCCATGAATCAGTAACAGCGGCTCACCTTCACCACCTATTACGTAGTGAATGTTTATACCATTTATCGTGGCAGTCTGATGTTTAAAGTTTGCCGGAGGTGCGGCAGGTTGGCTAATAGTGCTGTCTTTTGTGCCTGTTGTGGCTGAATTTGGTTTGCCATCATTATCAGGATTATTGCAACTACTGGAACCAATCAGGCAGGTGGTCAGAATTGCTAAAAGTAAAAAATGGAGCAAATCTTTGGGTTGTTTCATAACCGGTTAATTTTATAGAATGATTAAATAGTACTGCCGTTATATTGTTTTTTGATCCATTCGAAAACAAATTCAGCAGTTTTCTTCCAGTCTGGCTGGCCTAAAACAAAATGAGTGTGACCAGCAAACTCCTGGTAATCGGTTGTTGAGTTGCTTTTCCTGTATTTCCTGAAGTTTGCGTAGTTGAGTGATGCAGGTATCGTATGATCATTGCTGCCAGAGATGAATAGCAGTGGGGCATGTGGATTCTCAAAATTTATTTTGGCCGCTTTCGTGATGGTATCCCGGACGATCAGTTTGGATTCCGGTATGGTATATTGGTAATAGGAATTTTTTTGTTCTTCAGCCGTCATTCCATTGGTGAACGCATATTTCCATTGGCTGAAAGAATGCAGGAATGATTTTTTGGTGGAAGTAAAAAAGCCCAAAGGCCCCCAGCCGGCTTTAATAAATGAAAATTTGAAAGTCATTATCCCTTGTGGCGGGACCGAATGGATAGCTATTCCCAATGCGCCCAATCCCTCTTGCAATAGAAGTTGTACGAGAAGACCTCCGATCGAATGCCCTATCAAAATTGGCTTTTCCGGTAATTGCTTTGCAAACGTGGCAAAATACTTCGTTAGCATGTGTAGCCTGTTGGAAGCTATGGCGCTGTTTGGATGACTTTTTCGAAGTGCTTCGGCTGTATCGTCTTTATAAGGCCATGCAGGAGCAAAAGTTTTATACCCTTTACCCTGGAAAAAAGTGCACCAGTCGTCCCAGCAACTGTGGTGAACAAAAGCCCCCGTGATAAACAATATTGTTTTTGATTGATGATGTCCCATTTGCAAAGGTGTTTGCAACAGTTTGTCAACAAGGGTGCCACAAGCCGAAGTGATTGTTTATCAATTGAAGGAGCTTTTTGGAGCAATCGGCCCGCACCGATATTTCGGTGGAAGAGGCTATAAAACACGAAATATCGGTGAGGAGTTTCTGTCAATATTTTGTATTCAAAAGCCGAACAGCTTGTTCAAAGGGTTGTAGATTTACAGGGCTATGTGGAAATTGAAACCGAAACTCATTTTGTTTTTAGTTTTTTGCCTGAACACCTGTTTCGCGCAGGAACCTGGCACGCTTTCCAAATTTCAACTTTATGCAGCTTTAAGTAAAAGAATACCAGATAGCAGTCGACAGTATTATTATAACCAGTTAGGGTATACTTATATTCTTCAATCCTGGAGGGAAGATGAACTTATTGACAGTTCATTATTTTATTTGCGGAAGGCGGTTTATTTAGGCGATTCAGCCAACACTTACAACAGTGAGATTAATAATCAAAGTCTTGTGCTTCTCGGGATGGCGTATATACGGAAAAGAAATTTTGAAACCGGGATAAAAATATTGTCCCAGGTGATCAATTCCTATCAAAGAACGGGAAACAAAGGTCGGGAAGCTGATGTCCGTATGCAGGAAGGAGATTATCTTCTCTTTTATGATGTGTATCAGGATACGATAGAAAATGGGTTCAGAAAGGCTTTACTGCTTTACTCCGAGATGGGAAATATGCAGAGAAAGATCGATGCGACAATGCAGCTGGGCAATTTGTATTTTCATAAAAACCAATTCATTACTGCAGACAGCATATTTCTGATTGCCCTGGCAGATGCAAAAGGAAATGAACTGTACCGGTTGCCAGAGATTTATTTGTTCCTGTCTTCAGCAAACAGGTATGGTGGCAGGTTTGACCAGGCGCTGAAATACTCATTGGAAGCCGTCAAAAATTCTGAGCAGTCAAAGGAAACAAAATCGCTTGCCAATTGCTATGGAGAACTGGCCCTGGTGTATGAGGAACTGAATATGCCGGAACAGAGCATTTACTGGTATAAGAAATGTTTAGAGATCAGATCTAAGATTGCATCGGAGCGATTTACTTATTTCACGGCCTATCTCTTAACCATTCAAATGATAAAGGCGAAGGAAGCGAGGCAGGCAATCGGGTTATTGAATAACCTTACAAAATTGAAACCACCCGTTCATGCCGACGAGAAAGGTAGTTTATTTCAAAGTTTCGCATATTGTTATGATGCAATGGGGGATTATCCCATGGCAGAAAAATATTTTCTGGGCATGATAAGCGAATTTGATCGTGGAGACAGGAATATAGAAACTATTATGATTGCTGATTATGATATTGGAAAGTTTTATGTTAAGCTAAATGAATTCAAGAAGGCAAAGCCTTATTTATTAAAAGCATCTGGCCTGATGACCACAACATCGGCGACACGAATCATGGATTTAAATTACCTGTTGTTTAAAGTTGACTCGGCCGATGGAAATTATCCTGCTGCGATCAGGCATTTTCAATTGTATAAAGCCCTTAATGACTCTATTTTCACCGTTGCAAAAGACAAAGAGGTGCATGAATTACTTATTAAGTATGAGACTGATAAGAAAGATCAAAGTATTCAACTTCTGGAAAAAGATAAGAAGATTCAGCTTGGCCTTGCAGCCCTGCTCCTGATCATTATTGCTTTGTTAATAAACAAGTCCATCCTTAAGCAAAAGGCAAATAGGAAGTTATTCATCCAGCAACAGGAAATTGAAAAGAAAAATGCCGCCCTTGAACATTTGGTCCGGGAAAAGGAATGGCTTGTCAGGGAAATTCATCATAGGGTGAAGAATAATTTTCATATGGTGATGGGTTTATTGGGAACACAATCACGATACCTTGAGTCAGATGAAGCGATAAAAGCAGTAGAAGAAAGCAAGCATCGTGTGCAGGCAATGTCACTGATCCATCAAAAATTGTATCAGTCAGAGGATCTGTCGGCAATTAATATGCCTGATTATATTCATGAATTAGTCAGTTACCTGCGGGATAGCTTTAACCTCAGGAAGTCAGTTTATTTTGTTGTAGATGTTGACCCGGTAATGTTAAATCTTACCTACTGTGTTCCTATTGGATTGATTATAAGTGAGGCCGTTACCAATTCAATCAAGTATGCTTTTCCGGAAAATAGGGAGGGTGTTATTCATATTTCATTAAAAGAGGTAGATGAAAAGTATTTCAGACTGGTGATCCATGACAATGGCGTTGGCTTGCCGGATCATTTCAACATTGCCAGCCAACAATCCATGGGTCTTAGATTAATGAAAGGGCTTAGCGACGACATAGATGGAGGCTTTTCGATTCAGCGTAACAACGGGACGGAAATAGCCATTAACTTTTCAATTATTGCTTCATGAAAGAAAGAATATTGATCGTGGAAGATCAGTTTGTCGAAGCGGATTATCTCAGCTTGATGCTGGAGAAAAAGGGCTATACGGTATCAGGTATTGCCCGTTCTGTGCCTGAAGCAAAGGAATTGATAAAGGAGGAACGACCGGGGTTTGTTTTGCTCGATATTTTTCTAAAGGGCAAACAAACCGGAATTGATCTTGCCAGAAATCTGGCAGAGAACAATATTCCATTTGTTTACTTATCAGCCAATTCAAATGAAGAGGTGTTAAATGCAGCAAAAGAGACACAACCATATGGATTTCTGGTTAAACCATTTCGTGAGAGAGACCTCTTTGTCATGCTGGAGATTGCCCGATACCGTTATGAACAAAGTCTTGAATCCAGGTTACGACGGGAAAAGGATCTTAAGAGAAAATTGGAAGTACTCAGTAAGGAAAAGGGCGGTTGGAAGGGAAAGCTTTTAAATATGGCCAAAGTGCTCCAGGTGTATTTGGCATTTGATTGCCTTGCTATAAAATTGAAAGTATTTAAAGAAGATAGTTTTAATGGCTTTGCTTTTTTGCGGATTGGTTATGATGAATACCAGGCAATAGGTCTTACCGAACTATCAACTATATCAGGAATGTCGCCAGGTAAGCTTAAGGACCTGCTTGCGAGCTCGTCGGCTGACGAAACACCGGGATGTTACACCGGCGATCAATTTGAAAAACTATCTGTATCGCACCCGATTAAGCAATTACTCGCAAAGACATTTGATTTCCAGTCGAATCTGGTCATTCCTTTTGAATCATCGGACGGTTTTAGTTTTTCACTTAGTTTTTTCCGGCGGGTGCCGGATGGCTTTAACGCTGAGCAGCTTGATTGGTTTTTACACCTTCATGAGCCATTAATTGGCGTATTCAATAGTATTCATGAAGAAGACAGGAGAGTTGTATTGAAGCAAAATGAGCCGTTTATTGCGGTGAATGAGATGCAACATTCAACTGATTTTGGATTTGACGGTATCATTGGAACAAGTCCGGCATTATTGAGTGTGATGGACCTGGTAGCGCAGATCGCCAAACAGAATACGTCTGTATTATTATTGGGTGAGAGCGGAACCGGTAAAGAAAGGATCGCTGATTGCATTCATAATTCATCTTCAAGAAAAGGAAAGCCTTTTGTCAAAATTAATTGCGCAGCTTTACCTGCAACATTGATAGAATCTGAGTTATTCGGTCATGAAAAAGGAGCATTTACCGGAGCACATGAGAAAAGGATCGGGAAATTTGAGAAGGCAGACGGTGGAACTATTTTCCTGGATGAGATTGGGGAAATGCCGCTGGAGTTGCAGGTAAAATTGTTGAGAGTACTGCAGGAGAAGGAAATTGAAAGGATTGGTGGAAAAGATACCATTAAAGTTGATGTACGTATTATCGCTGCGACAAACAGGAATTTGGAAAAAGAAGTTGCGGAAGGAAGATTCCGGCTGGATTTATATTATCGCTTAAACGTTTTTCCAATTTGTTTACCTGCGCTTCGTGATCGTAAGGAAGATATACCGGCATTATGTCAATTCTTTATAAATGTCTATAGTCAGAAGGCAGGTTTGAAAGTAAGCGGAATTTCTGATAAGGTTTTGAGCAGTATGAATAGTTATGATTGGCCGGGAAACATAAGGGAACTTGAACACCTGATTGAACGGGGAGTATTGCTGGCCAAAGGTCACATAATCCAGGATCTTCCTTTGCCAAAAATTGATAAGAAGGAAAATGGTAATAGTGACGAAGTTTTGCGAATAAAGACGATCCAGGAAAATGAGCGGGACCATATTTTGTCCGTTCTGCGCAAATGCAATGGCAGGATATGGGGCGCCGGAGCTGCAGCAGAGATTCTAAACATTCCTCCTCAGACATTGCAATCAAGAATGAAGAAACTGGGAATAAAAAAGGAGTATATCAGATAGCTGGTCTTAAATGATTTTTCCAGCGTTGACTTTTATCGGAGAACCTTCCGCGAGAAATACAGATTTGGGATTCTCGTTCTTTAAAAAGTCAAACTCTTCCCCGTAAATGTTTCCGAAATCCACATCAATATGATAGCCTTTGGTTGGATAGACATCCCACTTCGGATGTTCAACCTGGTATTCGGAAGTTTTTGTGCTTGTTATCCGGGTATATCCCCAATAGTGTTCTGTGATAAATTCTTCCTCACTGCCCGCTGCAATTTGCACGGAGACCTGGTCAGCTTTCACTTTAATTGAGTGCCATCGCCCTTTCTTCCATTTATATTCGGCAGTTATTGTGTGATTGGCGGTGATCCAGGAATGCTCCATGGGCATGGTTTCGTAGTTCTCTTTGTAAACAGTATTGGCCACCAATGTCAACGCTGGTTTGGGGACAATTTCTTTCACAAATACAACTCCCCGCTTCCAGGTTCCGCTGTCATTATAGCGAACATAAAACCGCAGGTTTACTTCTTCAAAATTTGTATGGAAGGGAATTCTGAATCCTTTGAGTTTCGTGTTGGTAAACAGAAATCCGACCAGGCTTACATAACAGGTGTTATTCCATAAATCCAGCTCAGTCCGGTGAGGCAGGTAACTGTTAAGCAGGCTTTTGTCAACAGCGTAATTAGCCATTGCTAATTTTCTCCACTCGGCCTGTAAAAAAGTATTTGCCATAATTCAGGGATTGGTTTACTGATATTCAGTCCTTCCGGGTTTTCCCCGTCAATATAAGCAATTACATTGTCGTTGAATATTACTGACCTTCTTTCTTTTGGAATGCAGTCTCTATAGTTGGAAAGCAAGGTGTCGTATCGAATTGCATCTTTACAGTGGTAGGTGTATTTGTCTTTACGTAGACCCATCCCAATGGTGCTTCTCTGTCAGATTTAGTATTGTTTCTTCCAGACAACTTTAGCTGTTATTGAGCCGCCGTTAGTGGTTTGGGTGACAATATAACTTAACGTATTCTCTTCCAATGTGTAGGAACGGACCTGGACTGTACTTTCCCAATTCGGATAAAATGCATGTTGTACATTAAATGCAATTGTACGCTGCGTCAAGTCCACCGTATATCTGCCAAAGTGAGAATTATTGCCTTGTACCAATGCACTATTTTCTTCCGGGGTAGCCTTGTTTTTATCATTAGCTGCCACTTTCGGGCGAAATGCCTTTAATATTTGAATAGCGTAATCACCTCCATTGGTTAAAACAAGCAGGCCCACAGGGCTGTCGCCATAGGGTAGCGTTTTACTTCCGTCGGCATTGGTGTTTTCAACAGCGACCAGTGACCATGTGCCTGCAAATTGTTTCCTTACTTTTTTGGATGGTTTGTTATCCTGAGCTTGCATTGATACGAAAAACAACAAACTAACGATAGTCATTGAGTATTTCATGATCTTAAATTTTTATACATGGAATTATTTTGCCACCAAATTCCTGTTACTGTAACCGATCTTTGTAAACTCATCTATACTTGATGCAATGAATTCTACATCGGGAAACAAATCAACCAATGGCTTTACAATACTTTGCGATAAGTCGGCTATTTCTTTATCAGTTCTTCCTTCAAGGATATAACCGAAGACATGAATAAAGTCTGTTGGCTTTCCGCCAACTTCATACCTTGAATAGGGGTTCACCCTTACCTTAATATCAGCTTTTTCAAAAAGACCGCTTGAAAAGGTTGCTTCAAAGATTGTTTTTAAAATTTCCCGTTCCTGCACTTTAGTTAAAATGTTTGCGGAGCAATCAATAATGAAATGTGGCATATTCTATAATTTAGTTTTTAATTGTAGTAAAATTATCCAAGGAGAATCTGATTCAAATTGTACTATTTTACACTTGTTCAGTACATTTATGCCAATGAAGGGGAATGTATTATACAGGCAATATGAAATAGAGTGGAAAGAACTTGAACATTTCAATAAGCCTTCGAGGCGCAACAATTTCTTTGAATTAATTTATATTATAGATGGCACAGGCACTCAGACAGTAAACAAAAACCACTTCAATTACCGCAAAGGCAATTTGTTTTTACTAACTCCGCAGGATGTATATTCATTCAAAATCAGTACAACTACTTCTTTCTTCTTTATCCGTTTTAATGAATTGTATGTAAAAGATAGAATCAAGAAAGACGATGATGCAATAACACAGGTTGAGTATATATTGAAAAATGCAAGTCACAGGCCTGGCTGCATTTTGAAAAATAAGTCTGACAAGCCTTTAATCGCGTCACTTGTTAATTCAGTCCTGAATGAGCAAATAAACCAACAATTATATTACACAAGGGTTTCGGAACAGATGGTAAATACAATTATTACCATTGTGGCCAGGAATATAGCACTGAAACTACCCAAGAACATCAAAGAAACAACTGGCGAGCCCGTTATAGAAATACTGAATTACATTCAGGAAAACATATTTGAACCCCAGCGCCTGAGAGTTGAAAAACTTAGTGAGCATTTCAATATTTCGCTTAACTATCTGGGCCGGTATTTTAAGAAGCAAACCGGGGATACGCTTCAGAATTATATTTTCAATTTCAAAATGCGTTTAGTGGAGACAAGGCTACTGCATAGCGATATGCGGATAAGTGAAATTTCTGAGGAATTTAGTTTTACTGACGAAAGCCACCTCAATCGCCTTTTTAGGAAATTCAAAGGCGTAAGCCCGACAGAGTTTAGAAAAATAAACAGCACAAAAGAAGGCAAAATAGTAGAAGTATCCCTGTAACATGGATATTCTTTACTCAGCGGTTACAGGTGGATTGGTGGAGATTCAGATCCGATGAGCTGCTAGTCATTTGATTGAAGGGACGTAGTGCAGTATGACTGCACCGTTAGGAAATAGTTTGGTATTTGTCAGTTTTAGAATAGTCCGGTCATTTACCTGGTCAAATAGTGGCATTCCGTGTCCGGCAATAACAGGATGTACACAAAGCTGGTATTCGTCAATTAAATTGAGGTTCAACAGTTGATTAATCAGACTGCGACTACCTACAAGAATGTCTTTGCCTTGTTGCTGTTTCAGTTCTTTTACCATTTCGTCGGCGGGTTTAGTTGCGATTACCGCACTGCTCCAGTCAGTATTACTTAACTTTTTTGAGAAGACGATTTTATGAATTTTATCAATTGCCCGGGCAAACTCGTCGTATGTATTATCACCGGATGGGTTTTTGATCAGTGTCTGCCAGTATTGCATGAGTTGGTAAGTAATCCTTCCATAAAGGATGGTGTCGGCATTGTTTAGCAAGTCAGTATAGTGCTGATGGATTGCTTCGTCCGGCAGCCCTGCTGTGTGGTCGCAGTTGCCATCAATAGTCATATTTATTGCTGCAATTACTTTTCTCATATCCTGGTTTTGGTTATTACTTATTCATTATTTACCTCCCTGTATTCTTCCGTTAATGACACTGCACCCCGCACAACACGCTATTTTATTGTATCCTCGAAAGTTGGTCTTTTTCGTTTTCCGGATACAACATCCCGTACAATTGCTTCTATATTCCTGTTAACGGAGTCGGATGGAAGGATCCTGATCGCCTCATTAATGGTAGCCAACGCTTCACTGTCTTTCTCCGCCAGTAATAAATTCATAGCATGATTGCCCAATATGGCAGCATCGTGTGGTTTTCTTTTCAGGGACTCTTCGGAATAGTATATTGCTTTGTCAAGGTCTTTGAGATGCATCGCCTCCAGGGAAGCCTCCATCGGAATAGAGGAGTTTTCCGATTCAATTTTGAAAGCTGATTCCAGTTGTTCAAATGCTTCGGTATGTCTGTCCAGTCGTTGTAGTGATTTGGCCATCAAAACCATGCTTGCCAATGGTCAGGAATCATGCCGAGACATTCTTTAAATCCGTCAATAGATTCTTCAAGACGCAACTTCTCAGATTTGGATAGGGCTTTCCTATTGTATCCGTCCAGATATATCAGGCCCTTCTGCTTTTCACCGGCATTCCTGAATATTTTGTTGAATTGTTCATTTTTCTGCGTGGCGATTTCACTATCGTCTATTTGATCATAAATTGTTCCATCCATGAGACTCGCAATTTCCTCCGGGATTAACTCTTTTCGATAGTCGGAATAGGGATTCAGCATGAAAGTCGCCCCTTTAGCCAGGTCAAACAGATCCTGCCCTTTCAGGCTCAAATAATTTACTTCCTTTTTAACAATGCCGTTGTCGAAAATTCTGTTTGTTGATGTAAAGACAGGGATGTGGCCGGTTTCAAATACAACAAGCTGAACTGTTGTGTCTGCTTCCAGAATCCTGTTTCCCTGTTCAGCATCAGAAACGCCGCCAGTTAATACATAAAGTTGGTTCCATAATAGTTTTTGGTAGAAATCCTTACGGGCTGATACACTTGATGTTGCCTGCATCAGGCATTTCTCCAGTTCATTTACCGGGAATTCCGGTTCTGTTTTCTTTTTCTTAAATATGTCTAGTATTCCCATGGTTTGGTTTAGCTGTTGTTTTTCTACAGGTACCGATAAGTTCAGGTTATTTTAAAAAATTGTTCAGGTAGTCTAGAATTGTTTTTGTCTGGGTCATCAGGCTGACATGGTTCTGCGCAGGCACGATGGCCAGTTGTGATTTTGGCATTGGGGCCATATCTCCGATAATACCACCACCCAACAACTGGTAGGTCTTCATCAGTTCAACTTTGTCCAGTCCGTCGTTGTCGCCTGCAATCAAAAGCACTGGGGAGGAAATACGCGCAATACTGCTGTCACCAATGTCGAAGGTTTCCCCTGCAAAAACAATCATCTGGTCCAGGAAACTTCTCCATTTTGCTTTGTCCGGTGCAACCGCTTCATATCCAGTTTTCAGGGGCGAATCGTCAAAGAATTCGGGTTTGAAATCATTAAGCGCATTATTTACTTCGGGTAACCAGCCAGTGCTTTTATAGGTAGAGGAGATGATTACCAGTTTCTTTAACCGTTTGGGAAATTGGACAGCGAACTGGTAGGCTACGGAACCCCCCATGCTGTATCCGGCAACATCGGCGCTGTCGACCTTCAGGTAGTTCATGATCTGCTCTACATCACTTGCCAGTGATTTAAGGTCCAGTTTCCTTTCAGCGTAGGGGCTGTGGCCATGGCCCTGCAATTCTATGGCTATAACCTTTCGGGTCTTTGATAACCCGGGGATTAATTCCGCCCAGTTCATTTCAATGGTATAGAAAGCTCCATGCAACAAAACGATGGGCTGTCCCTGGCCGTATATTTCATAATAGACTTTAATGCCATTAACCGGTGCATAGCCACTACTGGAAGGTTTAATTTTCTGTGCCATAGTTTGAGGTGTTAGCGCCAGCGACATGGCAGCCAGGAAGACCGCCATGAGTAAACGATTGAATCCCGGTAAGTTTTTCATCTTATTGTTCAATTTTGTTTACATGATTGATGATAACAAAGATTTATATGAACCGGGAATTTATCGGGTGATTCAGCGACAATTTTGGGGTGGATTGCGACAATTGCGACAAGTAGTGCCACGATCAAAATCTAATTCCTGCGCCAATTTTGAGGTTTGCAGACGCCAGCGAATAGTGCTTCTTTGCTGACGCCAGTTCTGTAGTCTGGGGCCAGTCGGCATAGTAGTTGTATTCTTGTGAAGGAGATGCTCCAAAATAATTGGCATTAGCTAGTACAAAAAGCCTCCTGGATAGCTGGTAATTTATTGCAAGCGAGGCGCTATAACAAAATGTCACCGGCAAATTTTCTTTGCCTTTACTGAATGCGGATGCCGGCCCGGATAAACCTGGATAGTAATAAGAATAGGAAAACCCTGGTACTTTTGTTTTACAGAAACCCATTGATATCATCGGTGTCAACTCCCATCGGGAGGCAGAAGAGAACGGAATAGAATAATATACGCCGGGCATAACTTTAAATACTTTCCAGTTGTCTGAATTAACATTTACAATCATTTGATCCGACCCATGCTTTTTGATTTCATTTCTTAAATACTCTTCGTCTTGTTTATTAATTGATCCGCCAATAATTAAAGAAACACCCAACGATTTTTTTAACTGATACATAAACACAGCATCAGCGGACAAACCTACCACAGCATTTCCCGAAGTGTCATGGGGAGTGGCTGAAAAAGATTTATGTGCAAATCGCCCAAGGGGGATAGACGCACCTGCTTCAATCCGTACAGAAAATTTTTCGTCTGGCACTTGGGCCTTTGCAACAACAGTGGCCAATACTGAAAATAACAGGAATAGGAAAAATGCAATGTGCTTCATCTTAATGAAAGGTATTTCCGGTGATGATTTTACCGCTTTACATGCCATCAGGCAATGCTTAGCTCCCTCACTCACAGACCATGGGATGGTCCGGATAGATAAGGTTTCGCTTTCGCGATCTAATAATACTGAAATGCAATCAAGGTGACAAGAACTGCACCCCTGCCAATCGGGCATAAAGGCAATCTCCGGCGTGGGTGCCGTTAATATTTCGTAATTTTGCGTCTATTTGTTTCTTTGGATAGGTATAATCGATTAATTATCAGGTTGTTTTAATATTTATGGCAGCGAAGTACCGGGAATTTCAACAGTTGAATTTGCCTTCGATCGAAGCGGAGATCCTCGAAAAATGGAACCGCGAACAGGCTTTCGAAAAAAGTGTGTCCCTCAGGGAAGGCGCCGCACCCTTTGTATTCTATGAAGGGCCGCCCAGCGCCAATGGAATGCCCGGTATTCACCACGTCATTTCCCGCGCCCTGAAAGACCTCGTCTGCCGCTATAAAACCATGCAGGGCTTCCAGGTGAAACGCAAAGGCGGCTGGGATACCCACGGCCTCCCCATCGAACTGGGTGTCGAAAAGGAACTCGGCATCACCAAGGAAGACATCGGCAAAAAGATCACGGTTGAGGAATACAATCAGAAATGCCGCGAAGCCGTGCTGCGTTTCAAGGACAAATGGGACAATCTCACCCAGAAAATGGGTTACTGGGTTGACCTCAATGATCCTTATATCACGTTCGACAACAGCTATATCGAAACGCTGTGGTGGTGCCTGCAACGCCTCTATAAAAAAGGCCTGCTCTACAAGAGTGTTTCCATCCAGCCGTATTCCCCCGCAGCAGGAACCGGCCTGAGCTCCCACGAACTCAACCAACCCGGTACCTATAAGGATGTAAAGGATACCAGTGCCGTCGCCATGTTCAAGGCTGTCCGAAATGCGGAAAGCGCTTTCCTGTATAATGCCGCCGAAAAAGCGGAAGGCGCGGGAGCAGAAGTGTACTTCATGGCCTGGACCACCACGCCCTGGACGCTACCCTCCAACCTCGGTCTGACGGTTGGCGCCAATATCGACTATGTACTGGTGCGCACGTTCAACCCCTATACGCACCTGCCCGTGAACGTTGTACTGGCAAAAGCACTCCTGCACAAATACTTCAAACCCGAACACGAAAACGGCGATTTCGCCGCCTATGACCCTGCCGGAAAAGCACTCCCCTGGAGCATCCTGGCCGAATTCAAGGGCAAGGCGCTCGAACATCTCCGTTATGAGCAGCTGCTGCCTTACCCGGCCAATACCGCCGAAAAATCCGGCGGCGACCCCTTCCGGCTGCTGATCGACAATTTTGTGACCACCGAAGATGGTACCGGTATCGTGCATACCGCCCCGGCTTTCGGTGCAGATGACTATAAGGTAGGGAAGAAGTACGGCATCGGCATCCTCACCCTGGTAGACCGCGAAGGCAAATTCGTGGATGGCCTCGGCGAATTCTCCGGCCGTTATGTAAAAAATTATAAAGACCAGCCCGATTACGTGGATGTGAATGTTGACATCAGCGTAAAACTCAAAAAAGAGAACCGGGCCTTCAAGGTCGAAAAATACGAACACAGTTACCCCCATTGCTGGCGGACAGACAAACCCGTGTTGTACTATCCCCTCGATGCGTGGTTCATCAAAACCACCGCGATCAAAGACCGCATGGTGGAACTGAACAAGACCATCAACTGGAAACCGAAAGCTACCGGCGAAGGCCGTTTCGGCAACTGGCTGGAGAACATGGTGGACTGGAACCTCAGCCGCAGCCGCTTCTGGGGAACCCCGCTGCCCATCTGGCGCACGGAAGATGGCAGTGAAGAAAAATGCATCGGCTCCATCGCTGAGCTCAATGCCGAAATCCGGAAAGCCAACGAAGTACTGGGCGGTGATATCAACCACCACTACCTGCACGACGGTATCCTCGACCTGCATAAACCTTATGTGGACGAAGTGGTTCTCGTAAGCGAAAGTGGTAAGCCCATGCGCCGCGAACCGGACCTGATCGATGTGTGGTTCGACAGCGGGGCCATGCCCTATGCCCAGTGGGGACTTGACCAGGAAAAACTCGAAAGGGGAGAGGATCGTCCTTTTAAAGCGCCCTTCGGCCAGAATTTCCCGGCTGATTTCATTGCGGAAGGCGTTGACCAGACCCGCGGCTGGTTCTATACGCTACACGCCCTCGGCGCCTTGTTGTATGATAATGTTGCGTACAAGACAGTGGTGTCTAACGGTCTCGTGCTGGACCGGAACGGCAACAAGATGAGCAAACGCCTCGGCAACGTGGTGGACCCGTTTTCCACCATCGAGAAGTTTGGTGCGGATGCTACCCGCTGGTACCTGATCACCAATGCGTCGCCCTGGGATAGTCTCAAGTTTGACCTCGAAGGCATCAAAGAAGTGCAGCGCAAGTTCTTTGGTACCTTATATAATACCTACCAGTTCTTTGCCCTGTATGCGAATGTGGACGGTTTTGCTTTCCGCGAAGCCCCCATCCCGGTGCAGGAAAGGCCTGAAATCGACCAGTGGATCCTGAGCAGCCTGCAGAGCCTGGTAAAAGAGGTGACCGCTGCTTTTGATGATTACGAGCCGACCACGGCCGGCCGGCTGATCGACGAATTCGTGGATGAGCAGCTCAGCAACTGGTATGTACGCCTTTGCCGCAGGCGGTTCTGGAAAGGAGAGTACAGTACCGATAAGATCAGTGCTTACCAGACCCTGTATACCTGCCTCGAGACGATTGCGCGGCTGGCGGCACCGGTGACGCCTTTCTTTTCGGACTGGCTGTTCGGCAACCTGAACAGTGTTACCGGGAAGCATGCGTTGGAATCCGTTCACCATGTGCTGTATCCGAAGGCTGACGAAAGCCTGATCGACAAGGGGCTGGAGGAAAGGATGCAACTGGCGCAGGATGCCTCTTCGCTGGTGTTGTCGCTCCGGAAGAAGGTCAACATTAAAGTGCGGCAGCCGCTGCAGCGCATATTGATCCCTGTGCTGGATCCGGCGATGAAGACCCAGATCGACAAGGTGGAAGACCTGATACTGTCGGAAGTAAATGTGAAGGAAATCCAGTATCTGACAGATGCGGATGGTTTCATCAAGAAGAAGATCAGGCCTAATTTTCAGGCACTTGGAAAGCGCGTGGGAAGCAAAATGAAAGCGGTTTCAGCGGCTATCGGAAACTTTAATCAGGCCGATATTTCACAGCTGGAAAAAGAAGGTTCATATTCTTTGGAAATTGATAGCGAACCCTTAATATTACAAATCCATGAGGTTGAAATCACCAGTGAGGATATCCCTGGATGGATGGTAAGTTCGAAAGGGGCCCTCACGGTTGCCCTCGATGTTACGGTTAGTCCGGAACTGGAACAGGAGGGGAATGCCAGGGAGCTGGTGAACAGGATTCAGAAGATCAGGAAGGACAATGGCTACGAGCTGACCGACAGGATCCTGGTGCGGCTCGGTCAGGCGGGTCCGCTGGAGGCTTCCTTCCGGCAATTTGCGCCTTATATTAAGGCGGAAGTGCTGGCAGATGAGCTGGAAGTGGTGGATTCCCTGCAGGATGGAATGGCAATTGAAGTGAATGATCAACCAGTAACCGTTTGGGTCGATCGGTCGCCCCAATCCCAATAAAACAGATATTCATCACCGGATAAAAGGAATCATCTATGGCAACAAAGAAGAAGGCTGCTAAACCCGCCGCCAAAAAAGTTGCTCCGGCAAAAAAAGCGGTGCCTGCCAAAAAAGCCCCTGCGAAAGCAGCTGCTAAATCCGCCCCGGCCAAAAAAGCCCCTGCGAAAGCAGCGCCTGTAAAGGCTGCTAAACCCGCTGCAAAGCCGGCTTCAAAAGCGCCTGCCCCTAAATCTGTTCCTGCCAAAGCTGCCCCTAAAGGAGCGCCCGTGAAAGCTGCTGCCAAACCAGTTCCGGCAAAAGCACCGGCGAAAGCTGCTGCCAAACCGGCCCCTGTGAAGGCTGCTGCCAAACCAGCTCAAAAAGCCGCTGCTCCTGCTCCGGCTAAATCTGTTCCGGCAAAACCCGCTGCGCCTGTGCCGGCACCTGCGAAAGCAGCTGCACCCGCTCCAGCATCGAAAGCTGCACCTGCCCCTAAGGCGGAGGAGCCTGTCGCGGTAAAACAACCCAAAGAAAAAGTGAAGAAAGAGCCCGTGAAGAAAATCATCCGGCAAGGTCTCAAACCCATGCCGCCGAAGCCTGCTGTGAAAGATGATTCCAAGCAGACCACACCGATTCCGATTAAGAAACCGGCTCCGCCTCCGGAAAAACGTCCCACAAAAGTGGTGATGCCCGAGATCAAGACGAAGACGGTTCAACCATACAATCCAGATTTTACCAAAAGCGTGCTTGATCAGAATGCCGCTGCAAATCCAGGCCCGACTATGCGATACAGTGACAACGAATTACAGGAGTTCAGAGAATTGATCAATAAAAAGCTTGATGCAGCCAAAAAAGAGTTGGCGTACCTGCAGGGATTGATTACCCGCAAAGACGAAATGGGAGGTGACGAAAGCGAAAGCCGTTATATGACCATGGAAGATGGTAGCGTGAGTATGGAAAGGGAACAACTGGCGCAGATGGCCAGCCGCCAGATCACCTTCATCGATCACCTTGAGAAAGCGATCATGCGGATTGAGAACAAGACCTATGGTATCTGCCGGGTTACCGGTAAGCTCATCGATAAAGCCCGTCTGCGCGCTGTGCCCCACGCTACGCTCAGCATCGAGGCCAAGAACACGATGAACAAGTAAGATCGATCAGTCGAGTCTTTTCTCCATTAACATAAATACTATTGGCTGGCTCGGCTCACCCGTTGCCGGCCGATAGGGATAGGGTTTGCGTGTGCCTGTGTCCCGGTATCCCCGGCGTTCATACCAGGCCACCAGTTCAATGCGGGCGGTAATAACAGTCAGCTGAATGCTTTTGAGTTGCTGCTGCCGGGTCCATGCTTCTGCAGCAGTCATCAGGTTTTTACCGATGCCGCCTGCCTGCAACAGGGGATTCACCGTCAGCAGACCCAGGTAAACGTGCTCTCCCTTATTCACCAGGTGCACACAGCCCCTGATTTCACCTGCCGATTCCTCCACCAGGATGGCATCCTTTTCACGATGCAGCATCTCCAGTAACTCCTCTTCATCTATCCTGACGCCTCCGACCAGCAGGTCAGCTTCACTGGTCCACCCTTTTTTGGAGAATTCTCCCCGGTACGCGCTGTTCACCAGCCTTGCGAGTGCTGGAACATCGTTGTCGGTTGCAGGCCGTATTGCCATAAGATTAATTGGTTAGATACTGAATCGGAACGAGGTCTTTTTTAGCGGACAGCACCAGCTTCAGTAAGCCAAACGCGGTCTGCTCAATATCCTTGTCTGCCCGGTTGGAAAACAATACCAGCATAAAGCCGGCGTCCGGTTGGGCAAAAACATAACTCCTGAAACCACCGTTTGAACCGCTGTGATAGATGCTGACGGGTTTATCGCGCTCATCTATAAACCAGCCGAAACCATAACCCATGTGAGGTTTTGCAGTAATAGGTTGCTGGATGGCGATGGGTTGCCGGCGTATGGTATGCTCAAACCATTGCGCATAATCTTCTGTGTTGGTATATAGACCGCCGTCGCCTTCTGTACTAAAGAAGCGGTTTTCCTGCGGCCCGGAGGGTACCCATGTCTTATTTTCTGAAAGATCATATCCGGTCGCAGCAGGGTTGAGCTGGCTGCCAGGCTGCCAGACAAAACTGTGTTTCATGCCTGCAGGTAACAACAGCGCTTGCTGCATATAACCGGCAAATGATTGCCCGGTAACTTTTTCTACCACCAGGGCAAGCAGGCAATAGGCCGTATTGCTGTAACGGAAAGCCGTACCCGGAGAGAAATACAGGCTGTCTGTTTTCTTAACTGCCGCGAGCACATCAGCATCAGTAGCATGTTTGATGCCGGTGGTATCTACAAACCCATAATGATCTGTCATACCGGAACCATGAGAGAGCATGGCTTTAATGGTAACCTGGCTGCCGATGGCCGGGGCAAGTCCGCTGATATAGCGGCCGATGGTGTCTTCGAGCCGGAGTTTTCCTTCAGCTGCCAGTTTTCGGATAGCGGTTGCCGTGAATTCCTTGGTCAGCGAGGCGATATTAAAGACGGTTTTCGGGTCAATGGGTTGCCGGGTTTCCAATGACGCCAGTCCATAGCCCTTTGAAAAAACAATGTGGCCGCCGCTGATCATTGCGACGGCCACACCGGGTTCATTTTTGGGATAGTTTGCCAGCAACAGGCTGTCTGCCTGCTGCAGTGTTTTTTTCGTTTGTGCGGAAGCGCTGGTCAGCAGCCATCCGAACAATACGGTTATGACGATCCGTATACTCAAAATCCTTTGGTTTCCTGTTTCCAGAGACCGGCAGGCAATGGCTTCTCCAGGAGGTTGCGATAATAAAATGCTGCTGCCTCAAAGTTGTTGTGGTATCGTTTGGTCGCCTTGTTGGCGCCAATGCCGTGCCTTTCGTTGGGATACACCATCATTTCGAAATGTTTGCCGAGGTCTTCCATGGCATCAATCAGCTGGATGCTGTTCTGCATATGCACATTGTCGTCAGTGGTGCCATGTACGATCCGCAGCAGGCCCTTGTATTTCGCGACATAGGTCATCACCGAAGTGTTCTTATAACCTTCCGGATTTTCTGCGGGGGTATCCATGAATCTTTCCGTGTAGTGTGTGTCATACAGTTTCCAGTCGGTCACAGAGGCATTGGCTACACCATAGTCAAATACATCGGCGCCATAGGTAAGGGCCATGCAGGTCATGTAGCCGCCGAAGCTTCCGCCGGTGATGGCTACTTTGGAGGGATTTACCCAGGGCAGGGTCTTCAGGTGTTTCGCGCAGGCCATGAAATCCTGGATCTCATACAGTCCCAGCTGGCGGTGGATGAAATTCATGCCATACTTGCCGAAATGGCCGCTGCTGCGGTTATCAAATGCCACCTGTACCATGCCTTCTTTTGCCCACCAGAGTTCCTGTGCGCTGTAGCGGAACTGATCGTAAACCGTACCGGCATTCGGGCCACCGTAAATGCTTACGAGCACAGGGTATTTTTTGTTGGGATCAAAGTTGAGCGGATAGGTAATCTGCACCGGAAGGTCGAACAGTCCATCGGTTGATTTCACGCGGATGATCTCTTTTTTCGGCAAGGTGTAGTTGCTGAAATCTTTTCCTTTTGCTGTCGCGATGGTCTTTACCAGTTTTCCCTTGCTGTCCACCAGGGCCAGTGTGGGTACCGACTGCAGGTTGCTGTAGGTAGTCAGGAAGTGTTTGTGGTCGGGGGAGATCCGCATGCTGGTAAAGCTGTAGTCGCCGAAAGACAGGCGGTTCATCTGTTTGCCGTCGAATCCTACACTGTAGAGATCCCAGCGTGCACTGTTTTCTTTCCTGGCACTGAAATATACTTTTTTGCCTTTCTCATCTATTTCATGGATATCGCCAACAGTGAATTGTCCATCGGTCAGCTGCGCGAGTTTCTTGCCGGTGATATCATAGAGGCTGAGATGACGCCAGCCGCTGGCATCGGATTTCAGGATGAAGCCTTTGCCGCTGGACAGGAATTCGATGCGATCATAGTCATCGAGGTCGATCCATGTTTTCTGTTGCTCTTCGTATACCAGCTTTTTGCTGCCGTCGTTACCGACACTGAAAACCTTCAGGTTATCCTGTCCGCGGTTCATCCATTGCACCCAGAGTTTTCCATCGGGCGCCCATACCGGCGCGGCAAAATACTGGTCGTCTTTTTCGTTGAAATCCGCCCAGGTGGTCTGGTTATTGTCGAGGGAAACGATGCCGATCTTAACGTTCGGGTTTTTGTCGCCCGGTTTGGGATAACGTTCCTGTTCCAGGTAACCATGCTGGTTATCTGCCACATAGATGGGAAATACAGGTACACCGGTTTCGTCAAAACGCATGAAGGCAAGGTGACGGCTGTCGTCACTCCACCAGAATGCTTTATAACGACTCGCGCGGCCGAGAATTTCTTCGTAATAGATCCAGGAAGCATAACCATTCAGGAGAGAATCGTTGCCGTCCTGTGTGAGCCTGGATTCCTTTCCCGTTGCGATTTCGGTAACATAGAGGTTGTTATCGGTACGGGTGTAGGCGACGAATTTGCCATCGGGAGAAGTGGTCTGGTTACGAGCGCCGGCGATGGGGGTGGACTTTGTTTTGGCCGGTGATTCTACTATAGAGGAGTTGCCGGTTTTGATATCAACTGAATACTGCTGCCATGTTCCTTCCGGTGATTTGCGGGATTCGAGGTAGTGGTCGTTGTCGATCCATTTTACTACTTCGGGAAGTGGCTGCACGAGTTGTATCGGTGCGCCTTTGAAGGCCTGTTCGAGGGTTACGTCCTGTTGTTGAGCCTGGGTTGCGGTACTGCATGCGAGTGCCGCCAGATAGAAAAGTTTTCTCATGTTTCCATTGGTGTGTATCCCCCAAATCTATTTCACTTCCTGCATATCCACCAACCGTTTATAAAATCCCGGGTTTTCGATGAGAGCGTCGTGGTTGCCGCGTTCCACGATGCGGCCCTGCTGCATGACGATGATTTCGTCGGCGTGGCGGATCGTGCTGAGCCGGTGAGCGATCACGAGGCTGGTGCGCGCCTGCATCATATTATCAATTGCTTCCTGTACAAGACGCTCGCTTTCAGTATCAAGTGATGAAGTAGCCTCGTCAAGAATGAGGATCGGCGGGTTTTTCAGAACGGCGCGGGCAATGGTGAGGCGCTGTCTCTCACCGCCGCTCAGTTTGCTGCCGCGGTCCCCGATATTGGTCTGGTAGCCTTCTTCTTTTTTTGTAATAAAATTATGAGCGTTGGCCACTTTGGCGGCCAGTTCTATGTCTTGCAGGGAGGCCTCAGGGTTGGCAACCGCTATATTGTTGTAGATGGAATCGTTGAACAGGATCGGTTCCTGGGTTACAATGCTCATCTGCTTTCGCAGGGAATGGAGGGTGTAATCTTTGATGTTGACGCCATCAATCAGGATCTCTCCTTTGGTGACATCGTGGAAACGCGGGATCAGGTCGGCCAGTGTCGATTTTCCGGAACCTGAAGAACCAACGAGTGCCACCGTTTTCCCCTTTTCGATCACCAGGTTGATGTCTTCCAGCACGGTTTTCTCATCGTACGAAAAGTAAACATTCCGGAATTCGATGCGGTGATTAAAGCTGACCAGCTCCCTGGCGCCTGGTTTGTCTTCCACGAGTACGGGTGCTGCGAGTATTTCTTCTATACGCAGGATGGCGGCACTGCCCCGCTGCACGTTATAAAATGCATTGGAGAATGATTTCGCCGGGTTGATGATCTGTGTGAAGAACACGATATAGGTAATAAAGGTGTCGCTACTGAGCATACCGTATTTGAGCACCATTCTGCCGCCAAACCAAAGGAGGATGGCGACCACGATCACCCCGAGAAATTCAGACATCGGGGAAGCCAGGTCTCTCCTGAAATTCATGGCGTTCCGGATATTGTTGAGGTGTTTATTGATGCCTTCAAAACGTTTGCCGATCAGCCCCTCAGCATTGAAGGCCTTGATCACCCGTAGTCCACCAAGGGTTTCATCCAGTACGGAGAGCATCAGGCCTTGCTGTTCCTGTGCCACGTTGGACTGCTTTTTCAGGGAACGGCCAACGCGTCCGATGATAAAACCGGCTACAGGCAGCAGCACCAGCAGGAAAAGGGAGAGTGCCGGGCTGAGCATGACCAGTGATACCAGGATCACGATGATGGTAAGCGGTTCCTTGAGTAATGACTCCAGGGCGGAAATAACGCTCCATTCAATTTCATTGGCATCGTTGCTCATCCGGCTGATGATATCCCCCTTGCGTTGTTCGGTGAAAAAACCGATGGGGAGGATCAGTATTTTGGCGTAGAGTTCGGAGCGTAGTCGCGTCAGCACATAGTTGCGAAGGGGGGATTGGATCCTGTAGGAGAAATAGAGGAAAAAATTCTTCAGGAATATGGCGAGAACGATGACGATACAAATGACGGAGAGGGCATAAAGTTTGTCGTGCTCGAGGATCATCTGGCCGAACTGATATTTCATGTTCTCCAGCAGGCTTTTTGCGGAGAAGGTGAGTGCCGGTGGTGGTGTGGTTGCTGGTTTTTCATTGCCGAACAGCAGCTGCAGAAATGGCGCCAGCATGGCCAGGGAGACCAGGGAAAATACGATCGACAACAGGTTACAGGCGAAATACAGGGCGATCTGACCCTTTTTGTTGGAAAGGTATTTCAGGATCCTGGAGAAATTCTTCATGCTGGGAATGATAAGAAGGACAAACCTACGGCCAAATTTCGTGAAACTCTTTGCATCTTTGCTGGAAATAAGGGGTATGATACAGGAGAGCAAAAGACAGAAACAGGTAGCGGGGGAAGTACAGGAAGTGCTGAACGATATATTTCAAAGGCTGGGTCTCACCATGATCGATGGCGGCATGTTGTCGATCTCATCGGTAAAAATGACTCCTGACCTGCTGGAAGCGCGGGTGTATATCAGCCTCTTCCAGGTAAATGACCGGAATGCCGCTATGAAAAAGCTGGAGGAAAGGGCCTGGGAAATCAAAAAAGAACTGGCGGCATCCATCAAGCACCAGGTACGCCGCATCCCGCAATTGCAATTCTACCTCGACGAGACGCTTGACCATGTATATAAAATGGAAGAAGTCTTCCGTAAGATAAAACTGGAGGACAAAGACCAGGCAGGTACCGGCGAAAGCGATGACTCCATAAATCCCGGCGCGTGAATTTTCTTTTCGCCTGGCGCTATTTCAAATCAAAAAAATCTACCAACGCGATCAATATCATCGCCTGGGTCAGTGTGGCTGCCATTATCGTGGGAACCGCTTCACTGATCGTGGTATTGAGTGTATTCAATGGCTTCGAAGACCTGGTGAAATCGCTTTACGCCAGTTTTTATACGGATCTCAAGATCGTTCCGGCCAAGGGAAAGACCATTTCGCTGACGCCGGAACAATTAAAGCAGATTGCTGCAGTTCCGGGTGTAAAATCATTCTCCCGTGTAGCTGAGGAAAAGGCGCTCCTGCAGAACGGGGAGGTGCAGACAATTGTATTCCTGAAAGGGGTGGACAGTTCCTATACCCAGGTCACTACGGTGGACAAGGCCGTAAAAGTGGGTGAATTCAACCTTGGCGATGCCGATAAACCTGCTGCCGTGCTGGGGGTGGGCATAGAGAATGCGCTTGGCCTGTGGAGCGACAGGGAACTGTTGCCATTAACGGTATACATGCCCCGGAGGGGCGCTTCGATGAACCTGGCCGATCCCATGCAGTCGCTCCGTGCAGAGAATATTTATACCGCCGGCGCTTTTGCGATACAACAGGATTTCGACAATCAGTATGTGCTGACGAACCTGGATTTTATTAAACGCCTGCTTGACCTGAAGCAGGATGAATATGGCGGACTGGAGATCGCATTGCGTAATCCTGATGATGGTGCAGCCATACAAAAGCAGTTGTCTGCTTTAATGGGCGGCAACTACAAGGTGCTCAGCCGTTATGAACAGAACCAGAGCCTCTACAGCATCATGACACTGGAAAAGTGGGTGATCTATGGTTTGCTTTCCCTGATCCTGGTGGTGGCTGCATTTACCATGATCGGGTCGCTGACCATGCTGATCCTGGAAAAGCAGAAAGATATACAGGTATTAAAGGCATTGGGTGCGACCAATGGCAGGATACAATCCATTTTTATCGGTGAGGGATTTTTGCTGGCCGGGATTGGTGCCCTTTCCGGAAGTTTGCTGGCAATACTGATTGGCTGGCTCCAGGTGAAATACAAGTTGGTGGCCCTGGAAGGCAGCAGTTTTGTTATTGACTATTACCCGGTAAAATTTCTGGTAAAAGATTTTATCCTGGTATGGGGAACAGTGTGTCTTGTTGCCTTCCTGGCATCCTGGTTCCCGGCGCGTAAAGCAGCCTCGGAACAGGTCATGCTGAAAAGCCAGTAAGCAATTCCGGAAACTTCCCGATCAATAATCGCCGAGTGTCTCGGGGAGTTGGGCCAGTGCTTTGGCAAGCTGCTCATCGTTGGGAGCAATACCGTGCCATTCGTGGCTGCCTTCCATGAAATCAACGCCTTTACCCATGACGGTTTTCATCAGGATGACAATGGGTTTTCCTTTGCCGACAAAGGTCTTTGCATGCTCGAGGGCAGCGGCTACAGCGTCAACATCATTTCCATTTTCCAGGTGAATGACTTCCCAGCCGAAGGCTGCGAATTTGGCATCCAGGTTTCCCAGGTTCATGACTTTGGCAGTGGGACCATCGATCTGCTGGCCATTCCAGTCCACAGTTGAGATCAGGTTGTCTACTTTATGGTGGGCGGCAAACATGGCGGCTTCCCAGTTCTGGCCTTCGTCCAGTTCTCCGTCACCGTGCAGGGAAAAGACGAGGTTTTTGTCGCCGTTGAGTTTTTTGGCAAGTGCGGCACCAATGGCAACACTCATGCCCTGTCCGAGAGAACCGCTTGCTACACGAATACCCGGGAGGTGTTCATGGGTAGCGGGGTGGCCCTGCAGGCGGCTGTTCAGCCTTCTGAAGGTGGAAAGTTCTTTAATATCGAAATAGCCGGCGCGAGCCAGTGTGGAATAGAATACCGGGGAAATATGCCCATTGGACAGGAAGAAAACATCTTCACCAATACCATCCATATGGAAAGCGGGATCATGCTTCATTACCTTGAAATATAAGGCTGTAAAATAATCGGTACAGCCCAGGGAGCCACCCGGATGGCCGCTGGCCACTCCATGAACCATTCTTACGATATCCCGGCGGATCTGAGAAGCAATCTCCTGTAAACTAGCCATATATGAATTTTGTGGAGCAAATCTAACTTATTTGGAGGGATATCCCTATCCATTTTCAGACTAAACCGGCCCACAAAATCGTTCTAACACGGTAAAGGCCTGATTTTTTATATTGTTTATTGAATTATCTTGGCGCCGTTAAGGCGATTGCGGCATTTGAAACTATTTTTGTGGTTCGAAAAAGCAGCCTACATGTTTGATGTAATACTCGCACTAACAATTTCTTTCGCAGTTTCTTTTTTGGCTATACCGGTGATCATCCGCGTAGCGGCCCTGAAGAAGCTTTATGATCTTCCTGATGAAAGGAAGGTACATCAGGCACCCATACCCGCACTTGGGGGTCTGGGTATCTTTGCGGGATTCTGCTTTGCCGCTTTGCTTATCGCAAATTTTCAGCAATCCAGGGATATTCAGTATTTCCTTGCAGCATCCGTGGTGATCTTTTATCTCGGCCTCAAGGATGATATCATCGTGATTTCCCCCATTAAAAAGTTTATCGGACAGGTACTGGCTGCATTTATCATCATTTATTATGGTAACCTGCAGATCAACAGCATGCACGGATTCCTGGGCATTTATGAATTGCCGGAAACTTTCAGCCTGCTGTTTACCTATCTGACAGTAATCGTGATCATTAATTCTTTTAACCTGATTGATGGTATTGACGGGTTGGCCGGCAGCCTGGGGTTATTGTCAACCAGTGTTTTCGGGATCTATTTTGTCAGCATTGGCAATACAACAGATGCTGTACTGGCATTTTCACTAGCCGGCGCCATCCTGGCCTTCCTGATCTTCAATTTTCAGCCGGCGCGCATATTCATGGGCGATACCGGTTCGCTGTTACTGGGATTGATCAATGCGATCCTGGTGATCAAATTTATCAACGTAGCGGGGCATCCGGGGGTTTCTTTCCCCATTTCGGCCGCACCTGCGGTAGGCTTTGGCATCCTGATGGTGCCTTTGCTGGATACGCTTCGGGTGTTTGCCATCCGCATGTTCCAGCGCCGTTCCCCGTTTTCGCCCGATCGAAATCACATCCATCACCTTTTCCTTGACCACGGGTTTTCCCATCGTACGATTGCGATCCTTTTATTGACGCTGAACGCCATTGCCATAGCCATTTGCTTTATGATGCGCAATTCAGGCTGCACGTGGCTGATGGGACTGCTCTTCGGAATTTTCTATGCGGTGATCGGAGTTATGTACTATAACCGGAGAAGAAGGCCCCGCCTTTTTGTTACACCGGTTGACCAGGTTGCCAAAACAAAATCCACCACGAAGTTTGTTCCCCTGACAGAAGATTCTGTTTTACAGCAGAAATAACGGCATTTTTGTAGTTTTGGCCCGATTAAAGCTAAAGCGTAATGTCAGAAGAACTCTCCTTGATACTGGATGATGCCGGTGATTCCATGAAGAAAGCCATCAATCACCTGGAAGCCGAATTGCAAAAAATCAGAGCTGGAAAAGCCAGTCCCCAAATGCTGGATGGTATTATGGTGGATTACTATGGCAGTCCTACACCCCTTAACCAGGTAGCAAACGTTTCCGCGATTGATGCAAGGACCATCACTGTTCAGCCCTGGGAGAAGAATATGCTTCAACCGATTGAGCGCGCAATCATCAACTCCAATATCGGGATCAATCCGCAGAATGATGGTGTGATGATCCGGATGTTTCTTCCCCCGATGACTGAAGAACGCCGAAAAGAACTGGTGAAACGTTGCAATGGTGAAGGAGAACAAAGCAAGGTTGCCATACGCAATATCCGCAGAGAGGCGATTGAACAGATTAAGAAATTGCAGAAGGACGGACTGAGCGAGGATGTTTCCAAAGATGCTGAAAAAGATGTGCAGGATCTCACTGATGCCAATATCAGCCTGGTAGAAAAGCACCTCAGCTCGAAGGAAAAAGAGATCATGTCTGTTTAACCGGGCCTTTCCGCGTCAGCCATACTCCACCAAGAATAATCAACAGACACCCCGCGTCGAGCAGCGTGAATTGTTCACCTGCCAGTAAGCCCCAGCCAATGGCAACGAATGGAATGCCATAGGTAACAAGGGAGGCATACAGCGTGCCCGCCTGTTTGATGAGCCGGTAATACAATACCGATGCGATTGCCGTTCCGCCAAAGCCAAGGAGCACCGATGCGCCGACGGCTTTCAGCGTTCCGGAATCAGAAAAATCATGACGGAAAAATCCCAGTCTCCAGAGGATCAGCAGTGATGGCGGGATCAGGTAAGCAAATGCTAATGCCGCCAGCCGGAGCGGGGAGATGCCCTGTAGTCTGGTAGCGACGAGGTTTACATTCAATCCGTAACAGAAGGTAGCGAGCACGATCAGCAGCGCGTAATACAGGGCGGTGGTATCGATGCGGCTGTTCCTGGCGAGCAGCAGGCACATACCGGCAAATCCGATGATCACACCAATCCATTTCACCAGTGCGATCTTTTTATGAAAAAACAGCGATCCCAGGATCAGGGTAAACAGCGGGGTGAGTGCGTTTAAAGTGCCTGCGAGTGCGCTGTCGATCTTTGTTTCTGCAATACAAAATAGGTAAGCCGGAAAAAAGCTGCCGAGTAATCCTGACAGCAGGATCAGACCTGATGGTTTGTTGGTATTTTGTTCGCTGCGCGTGAACAGAACCGGTAGCAGGAGGATGCCGCCGCTCAGCATGCGCATGGATGCAACTTCGTATGGGGATAACTGTGATAATCCCCATTTCATCAATATAAATGAACTGCCCCAGATCAGTGACAGCAGGAGAAAAAGAAGGGAGTTTTCCCAGCTGTTCGCAGTTGTCATTGTGCAAATGTGAGAAATAGATATATCTAAAAAAATAAAATTGTCGTACTATTGAAAAAACTATTCATATGGGATTCTTAGCCGATTTCAAAGCGTTCGCCACCAAAGGCAACCTGGTTGATGTTGCTATCGGTTTCCTCATGGGTACCGCTTTTACCAAACTGGTTGGCAGTTTTACAGAAGGACTGGTTGCGCCGATACTCGGTTTACTGACGGGCGGAAAGGATTTCTCAAAGTTGTCGTGGACGCTGAAAGGCGCGCAGTTGGATGCCAATAACAATGTTACATCGGAGGCCATCACCTTTAAATATGGTGCATTCCTGACTTCAACTCTCGATTTTATCATAGTGGCCCTGGTTTGTTACCTGTTCATCAAAGCGGTATTGCGGAAGGATCCCAATGCGAAGGCAGGGCCTACACCAACCGAGCAATTGCTCACTGAAATTCGTGATGAGTTGAGGAAAAAATAGGGCAATTTTTTTCCATTTTTTCGTTTATACACGTAAACTTTTGATATGAGACGTCAATTGAAATTGTTATCCTGCGTGGTGGTGCTGATCGTAGGTGTGCTGGAGCTGAAAGCACAGGATAAAGTGGTAGGCGATATGAAGGCGGGTGCCGGAAAGAGCGGTTACGACGATACATCTTATCATTATAATGCAAAGGGCTGGCGTAAGGGTGGTATTGTTTCCCTGAGCCTGGCTCAGGGAAACAGCAGTAACTGGGCTGCCGGTGCGGAGAAGTCATCCTTTTCTGTTGCAGGGCTAGCAACGCTTTTTGCCAACAAAAAGAAAGGGGATTTTTTCTGGAACAATTCACTGGACCTGAGTTATGCGATGCAGCGGACCAGTTCTCAGGGCACCCGGAAGACAGATGATAAAATTGACTTTTACAGTAAGGTCGGAAAAGATATCAGTCCCACCTGGGCGATTGCGGGTGTAGTCAATCTAAGGACACAGTTTTCTGATGGCTTCGATTATGATTACCTCGGCAAAGGGTTGAAGCGACGTACTTCGGGTATTTTCGCTCCCGCGTACCTGCTGATTTCTCCGGGTATTGAATGGAAACCGAAACCTTATTTCAACGTGTTGTTCTCACCCATTTCTGCCCGCTGGGTACTGGTGACCAATGACCCTTACAGTTACTATTATGAAGGCGGCGTGGATCCGGACAACCTTGAGCCGGAGAAGCCCCTCGCAGCATTGTATGGTGTGAATGCGGCCCGTAAAGTTGCTTTTCAGGCAGGTGCCTATCTTTCTGCTTCCTTTAATAAGGAGATTTTGAAGAATGTGGTGTATAAGTCCAGGCTTGACCTCTTTTCCAACTACATGAAAACGCATGATCCGATTACGGATGAGAAAATTGCAGCCAAACCCAAGAACGTGGATGTTTTCTGGACCAACACCATTGTCATGAAGATCAATAAATGGCTGGGCGTGACGTATAACTTTGACCTGATTTATGATGACGATGTGAAGCAGTTCGGACCGAACATGGATTCTCCCGGTACTCAGGTGCGGTCGCTCCTGGGAGTGGGACTGGCAACCAAATTATAGGCAGGGTCGGATCGTAGCTGAATCCTTACATTTGCCCCATGGCAGCCAACCAGACTTCTTACCAGATCCGGCTTCCCCAGTTTGAGGGACCCTTTGACCTGTTGTTGTTCTTCATTGAGCGGGATGAGCTGGATATTTACAATATTCCCATCACCAGGATAACCAATGATTTCCTGGATTATATCCATAGCCAGGAGCAGCTGAATATTGAACTTTCTTCAGAATTCATCCTGTTTATCAGCACCTTAATGCGGATCAAGGCGAAAATGCTGTTGCCCCGGAAGGAACTGGATGCGCAGGGGAATGAGATCGATCCACGGCAGGAACTGGTAGATAAGATCCTGGAATACAAGAAATATAAGCAGGCATCTGCCGAACTGGCTGAAATGGAGGCCGTGCGGATGCTGATGGTGAAACGCGGCAATATCAACCGGGAGCTTGGCGGAATTGGCGAAGAGGCCTCTGAAGGCTCTGAAATCCAGCAGATTACGTTGTTCAAGCTGATGAAATCCTTCGAGAAAGTAATGCAACGCGTGTATGAGCGGAATAACAAGCCGGTCCATACTGTAGTGCAGTACAATTATACGATGGAACAAAGCCGGGAAACTGTTCTCGACATTGCCCGGGTAAAGAAAACGCTGTCTTTCGAGAAGTTGTTTGAGCACTGCGAGAACCGGATCCATGCCATTTTTACCTTCCTCAGCATGCTGGAACTGGTGCAAGCCCGTTTTATGCGCATTATGACCGGTGAAGGGCGTAACAATTTCATTGTGGAATGGAATGAAGAACGCGAGCCGGATACTACTGACTTTTTGCTGGAATAACCCTTTTCCGCAGGACATATTGGCATTTTCACGATATGGCACTTATATTGATGTTATAACATCAAAAAGGAGCACATATGAAAAGCATCTTCCATCCCGCCGGCGAAAGAGGTCATGCAAACTTTGGCTGGCTTGACAGTCATCATTCCTTCAGTTTTGGCAGGTGGTATGATCCCGGCAAGATTCACTTCGGTGCCCTCCGGGTGTTGAATGATGATACCGTAAGGGCTGGTGCCGGGTTCGGAACCCATCCCCATGACAATATGGAGATTGTTTCCATTCCGTTGAGTGGTTTCCTGAAGCACCGCGACAGTACCGGAACAGATGGATTGATCCAGACAGGTGATGTTCAGATCATGAGCGCCGGTTCTGGCATAGAACATTCTGAATACAATGGTTCCAAGACCGACGCAGTGGAATTCCTGCAGATCTGGGTATATCCAAAACTTGCGGATATCAAACCCCGTTATGCACAAAAATCTTTTGACGAAGCCGGCCGCAAACAACAATGGCAGGTAGTGGTGAGTCCGGATGCCGATAGCACCGGGGTTTCCATCAACCAGGACGCTGTGTTTTCCCTGGCTGCCCTGGAAGCCGGAACAAGCCTGAAATATCAAAAGCATTTTGAAAACAATGGTGTGTATTTTTTCCTGCTGGAAGGGACAGTAAACATCAATGGCCAGGAATTACAACGCCGTGACGGGTTTGGCGTATGGAACACCGATGACATCACCGTTACAGCCGGTACAGCAGCAAAGGTGCTTGCTATCGAAGTACCGATGCTCACTGAAGCCGATTTGAATTAACCGTTAAAAGGAAAAATTATGTCTACAAGAACAATTGCCCAACAGCTCGACGCATCAGTTGAGTTTGTGGGACCCCATAAAGTATTGCGGCCATTGCCGCACCGGCAACTGAAACAGGTTGACCCTTTTATATTTATTGATCATATGGAAAAACGCCAGCTGGCCCCGGGTGAAGAAATGCGGATACCGCCGCACCCCCATGCCGGATTCGAGGTGGTGACATACCTGCTGGAGGGAGAATTCTTTCATCGCGACAGCGCCGGCCATGACCAGATTGCCCGCGCGGGTGACCTGAACTGGATGACTTCCGGAAAAGGGATTGTCCATTCAGAAGGTCCTACAGCTGACTTTATCCGCGAAGGTGGTGGGATGGAACTGATGCAGGTCTGGATCAACCTTCCTGCCAGTAAAAAGGGAATGGAACCTGATTTCCACCACTATGCATCAGCCGATTTGCCGGTGGTAAAGGACGGTGCAGCAGCAGTGAAAGTGCTGGTAGGAGAACTGAAAGGAAAGAAATCTCCCGTTATCACACAAACGCCGATGTATTATTATGACGTTACCCTGGAAGCTGGTGACGTATGGCTGATGCCGGTTCCGGAAAATTTTACTGCAGGTATTTACCTGATGTCAGGTGGATTGCAGGTGACAGGGCAACCGGTTAGCAAACGCCAGCTCGTTACTTTCGAAGCGAACGGCAACCAGGTTGCCCTGCGCGCTACAGAAAAAGCCAGGTTTATTGCCTTTGGCGGAGAACCCATCGGTGAAAAGGTGGTGAGTTATGGACCGTTTGTAATGAACAGCTTTGACGAGATCCAGGAAAAGATCATGGATTTTGAACGCGGGAAAATGGGGATGCTGGAAAGCTGATCTATCGGTACTGCTTAACTTTCGAAGATATACATCAATATGGGCCGCTTTTGCTCTTTGAGCAGGCGGTCCAGTTTTTTCAGGAAACCCGGTGAAACAGTCGGACAACCATCGCTCTGGCAGATCTGTAAGGGATCCACTTCCTTTTCGGGAACAGCCTTGTGTGCGTGCAGCACCACGGAGCGCTTATAGGCATTGCTATTGCTCTCATCGAGTCCGTATAACTTATACGCCAGTCCGAATCTACCCTGATAGTAGCCGCCGATCTTAAATCGTCCCAGTGACGTACAACCGCTTCCCAGCACATTGGAATATTTCCTTCCCGCCAGCCAGCCTTCGTTACACCTGCCATGGGTGACCAGGCCGCTCATGATCACGGAATCCTTCGCAGCGTCAAAAACGAAAAACCGGTTTCTGCCGGATGACAGACTCATGTCCACCAGGAAAAACAGGTTGCTTTCCATGCCCCTGATCCGGGCGTATTGCTGCAGGTTGGGAATTTTTGACCGAAGTGCAGCCATTTCCATTGCTTCGGGCGATAAAGGAGGAGGTGCAGCAAATTTCCTTTTCAGATAGCCGGCGCTGGCATATAAACCAATGCCCGTCAAAGCTATGATAAGGAAAACGGCCAGCCGGCCGTGGGAGGTACGCTGCATAACGAAAGAGTTTTCCTATAGATAGTAAAAACGCTTTTTTCCGTCTTCAGCGTATGTTAAAACTATTGCAACAAATGGACTTTAACTTTTTCAGCCATCATTTCTTTCAGGGTATCCGCGATGGCTGTAGCGTCATATCCACATTCCCGGTGCAATTCCTTCAGTGTGCCGTGTTCTACTATCCTGTCAGGAATGCCAAGGATGCGTACCTCAGCCTTGTAGCCGTGCTGCTGCATGAACTCGAGGACTGCTGCGCCGAAACCACCGGTAACTGTTCCATCTTCCACGGTAATTATTTTTGAATAGCGCCGTAAAACCTCATGCAACAAGTTCGTATCAAGTGGTTTGACAAAGCGCATATCATAATGACCGGCGTTGATGCCATATTGCCTGACATCGCGGATTGCGGCAGCAGCGAAATTGCCCGGGTGGCCAAGTGACAGTATGGCGATATCTTCCCCTTCCCGCAGTTTCCTGCCGGTGCCGATGCTGATCTCTTCAAATGGGGTGCGCCATTCCGGCATTACACCTTCTCCCCTGGGATACCGGATCACCAGCGGGGCCTGCGTTTGCGGCAACTGGGCGGTATACATGAGATTTCTCAGCTCTGATTCATTCATCGGTGCGCTGACTACCATATTGGGAATACAACGCATAAAGGCAATATCATAAGCACCGTGGTGCGTCGGGCCATCTTCCCCCACCAGTCCGGCGCGGTCGAGGCAAAAGACCACCGGCAGTTTCTGGATAGCGACATCATGCACCACCTGGTCATAGGCCCGCTGCATGAAGGAAGAATAGATATTACAGAAAACTTTCAATCCCTGTGTAGCCATTCCCGCACTAACCGTTACGGCATGTTGTTCACAGATGCCGACGTCAATCGCACGGTCTGGCATTTTGTCCATCATGATCTTCAGCGACGAGCCTGATGGCATTGCCGGAGTGATCCCAAAGATGGCGGGATTGGATTCAGCCAGTTCCAGGATGGTATGGCCGAAGACGTCCTGGTATTTGGGTGGTTGCGGTGTATCGTATTTCTTTTTGAAAATTTCACCGGTGATCTTGTCGAACAGGCCGGGGGCGTGCCATTTGGTCTGGTCTTTCTCAGCGAGTGCGTATCCTTTGCCCTTGACGGTAATGATATGGAGGATCTTGGGGCCGGGTATGTTCTTAAGGTCCTGGAGGGTATCCACCAGTTTCGTGATATTGTGACCGTCGATCGGGCCGAAATAACGGATGTTCAGGGATTCGAACAGGTTGCTGCTTTTGCTCACCATGCCTTTGATGGAATGTTCGAGCTTGGAAGCGATTTCCCGGGTGAATTTCTTACCCACGGGCAGTTTTCCCAGTGCGTTCCATACGTCATCCTTCAGCTTATTATAGGCCTGGGAGGTAGTGATATCTGTGAGATATTCCTTCAGGGCGCCGACATTGGGGTCGATGCTCATACAGTTGTCGTTCAGGATAACCAGCATGTCAGCATCCGCCACACCGGCATGATTCATGGCTTCAAACGCCATCCCCGCCGTCATTGACCCATCACCGATGACGGCCACGGATTTACGGTCTTCTCCTTTGTATTTAGCGGCAATGGCCATTCCGAGCGCCGCTGAAATTGACGTGCTCGAGTGCCCGACTCCGAAGGTGTCGTATTCACTTTCAGACCTTTTGGGAAACCCGCTGAGTCCGCCGTATTTACGGTTGGTGGGAAATTCCTCCTGCCTTCCGGTCAGGATCTTATGCCCGTAAGCCTGGTGACCGACGTCCCATACCAACTGGTCATAAGGTGTATTGTACACGTAATGAAGCGCTGTGGTCAATTCCACAACGCCCAGGCTGGCCGCGAAATGACCACCATGTACGCTGACGACATCAATAATATATTGCCTCAGTTCGTCGCAAACCTGATGGAGTTGTTCTTTGCCCAGCTTTTTCAAATCAGCGGGAGACTGAATTTGTTGCAGCAGCGGCCCGGGTTTGATTTCCATACGTGTCAGATATATTTTCAAAGATACGGAATGGGTGGAATTGGACCGGTTTTCCACCTATTTGGCCAATTATACAAATCAGTATATTAGCGGAGTAGCAAAAAGCTAGATTTGCCTATGCTCCCACGTGGTTACAAATACTATTGGCTCTGTCAGGTTTTAGGTTGGACTTTTGTTGTTTTGTCGATGCTGATCATGGTGTATTCCTTTTCACCATCCCGCATAGATGAGAAATTTTTCGTCCGATCCCTCATGATCTTCGTTTCCGGTATTACCAGTACCCATATCCTGCGGTACTTTATCAAACGGAGCAACTGGATGTTGCTGCCGGTGGAAAAGGTCATTCCCCGGATGATTATGGCCATCATCGTTACCAGTCTCGCCTGTAGCCTGCTGTACCTGGCACTGATCATAACTTTCAATGTTCAGTCAGACACCCCCCGCCGGATCGATTTCTCTACCAAACTCCTGGCTTCCACCCTCGATATCGGGCTTTTTATCATTCCCTGGACCCTTATCTATTATATCTATCATTATGTGGCGAAAAGCCGGAAGCAGGAGGTGGATACCCTGAAGCTGGAGGCGCTGGTAAAGGAACTGGAGCTGAAAACGATCAAGGCGCATATCAATCCGCACTTCATTTTCAATGCGTTAAACAGCATCCGGGCACTCATTGATGAGAATCCGGAGAGGGCCAGAACGGCCATTACAGAATTGAGCAATATTCTTCGCAGCAGCATGCAGTCGGAAAAATCCGAAACGGTACCGCTGGAGAAGGAACTGAACATTGTTAGGGACTACCTGGCGCTGGAACATATACGTTTTGAGGACCGACTCAGGGTGGAATACGAGGTAGACGAGGATACCCTGGACCAGCCGGTACCACCGATGATGTTGCAGACCCTGGTGGAAAATGCCATTAAACACGGCATTGGGAGGCAGATGCGGGGTGGTGTGGTCAGGATCATCTCCGATTTTAAAGACAACTACCATGAACTAATGGTACAGAACACGGGAAGACTGAACGGACCGGTTAACGGTTCTGATCAATATACAGACGGCTTCGGCATCAGCAGTACGAGGAATCGCCTCCATTTGTTGTTTGGTACCCGGGCCGATTTCAGTATCAGGGAGTCAAATGGAAATATGGTAGAGGCTTGTGTCAAGATCCCTGTATCGATACCTGTCTAAACACACACACATGATAAAGGCAATACTCATCGACGATGAAAGATTGGCCCGCACGGAACTGAAGAAACTGTTATCGGACTTTCCCGAAATTGAAGTGGTTGGAGAAGCCGCCAATGCAAGTGAAGGGATAGATGCAATTGAAAACCTCCAGCCTGACCTGGTCTTCCTGGATATCCAGATGCCCGGAAAAACAGGTTTCGAAATGCTCAGCGAGCTGGAAAAAGCTCCCCATGTTATTTTCACCACCGCTTATGACGAATACGCCCTGAAGGCTTTTGAAGTCAACGCACTGGATTACCTGCTGAAACCCGTTGAACCCAAAAGACTCGCGGACGCTATCCACAAACTGCATATTGCCGAAGAAAAAGAAGCCATGGCGCCGGCTATCGGCATCAACCGGAGCCTGCTGAACGAGAATGACCAGGTTTTTGTAAAAGATGGCGAACGTTGTTGGTTTGTGAAACTCAGCGATATCCGCCTGTTTGAAAGTGTCGGCAATTATGCCAAGGTGTTTTTCGGACCAAACAAGCCACTCATTCTGAAATCACTTAACGCACTTGAAGAAAGGCTGGACGAAAAAGTTTTTTTCCGGGCCAACCGCAAGCATATTGTCAATCTCCGGCTGATCGAAAAGATAGAGCCCTATTTCAATGGCGGACTGCTGCTTGAACTTAAAGGCGGAGAAAAGATCGAAGTGAGCCGCAGGCAAACCGTTAAGTTCAAAGAAATGATGAGCCTTTAATACCAATTCATGCGAAAAATATTTTCCCTTTTGTTTGCAGCCGGCATTTGTCCGGGTGCCTTTGCACAGATTGCCGGTGATGTGATCAACATCAACGAAGTGTCCCGAATTGAAAAAACCTTGTCAGCTGATGATATGGAGGGACGGGCGGTGTTCTCTGCCGGCATTGGAAAAGCTGCTGCATTTATTGCCGATGAGTTCAGGAAAGCAGGATTGCAAACACCCCCTAAAGGTGATGGGTATCTGCAGACTTTCACGGTACTAAAACCGAAATACCTGGGCGGATCAGCGACAGTAAACGGTAAAGCATTTGATGAAAAGAATGTAGTGGTGATAACGGGTGAACCTGATTTTTCCATTAATGAGAAATCCGGTTATGAAATCGTACGGATCGGCAAGGGCACGCAACTCTTTGCAGATGCATTTGGAATCGTCAGTTCAGGGAAAAACAAGCTGGTACTGGTGGACACGTCATTCAGTAAGAACTTTCAGCGCCTTACTTACTTTAAAAGAGAATTACTGGAAGCAAAAAGCAATACCGTATTCCTCCTCGCAGATGAAGTGCCGTCCACTTTCGAGATCAGGGCGAAACACGAGATCACCAAGTCAACGCTGAGCAATGTGGTGGGTATACTTCCGGGAAAATCAAAAAAGGACGAATTCGTGATCTTCTCAGGACACTATGACCACCTGGGAATCGGCAAACCGTTGAATGGTGATTCCATTTACAATGGCGCTAACGACGACGCTGCAGGAACGACCGCAGTGGTGATGCTGGCGAAGTATTTCAAAGCACTCAACAACAATGAGCGGACGATCATATTTGCGGCTTTTACAGCGGAAGAGACAGGTGGATTCGGCTCAAGGTATTTCTCCATGCAATTTGAACCTGCGAAAGTCAAGGCAATGTTCAACATTGAAATGATCGGTACGGAAAGCAAATGGGGTACTAACTCTGCCTATATCACCGGTTATGAGAAATCCGATATGGGAAAGATCCTGGAAAAGAATCTCCAGGGCTCCGTATTCAAATTCTTTCCGGATCCTTATCCGGACCAGCAATTGTTTTACAGGAGTGACAACGCTACACTGGCGCGCCTGGGCGTACCTGCACATACGATCTCCACATCAAAGATGGATAGTGAGAAATTCTATCATACAGCAGATGATGAATTTGAAACACTGGATATGAAGAACATGACCGAGATCATCAAAGCGATCGCGTTGAGTTCTACCTCCATTGTTGCCGGTACGGATACGCCCAGCAGGGTGGATACCAACGCACTTCGTTGATGCGCAGCCGTATCCTCCTCTTCTTGTTCGCTTGTATAACCACCAGTTACCTGAAGGCCGGCGACAGCATTCCCGATGTTTCGGCCGAAGAGTTATCGGCGCATGTTTCATTTCTTGCCAGCGACAAGCTGAAGGGCCGCGCCGCGGGGACACAAGAGAATATTATTGCGGCTGGGTATATTGCTGCACAGTTTGCCTTATATCATCTGCAGCCACTGCCTTCGGGGAATTATTATGATACTATACCGCAGTTTTCCGGCGACCTGTACCCTTCCTGTAATGTGATCGGCGTATTGCCAGGTAAAAGCCGTCCGGAAGAACACCTCCTGATCAGTGCACACTTTGATCATGTTCCCGAAAAGAACGGCCAGGTTTACAATGGCGCTAACGACAATGCTTCCGGCGTGGCGGCAATGCTCGCGCTGTTGCGTTGTTTTGCAGAACAGGGCGGGGCAGAAAGAACCATCGTTTTCTGTGCCTTCAATATGGAGGAAAGGGGACTGGTGGGGTCTACTCATTTTGCTGACGTCTCTTATGCGGAGAAAAGAGTGGCAGTGATCAACCTGGAAATGCTGGGCATACCACAAAAAAGGAAAGCGCAGTTTTTTATGACAGGAACCAGGTTTTCTGATCTGGCAGCTTTGCTGCGGAAGGGACTCGCGGGTACTGGTGTTTCGCTGGCCAAAGAGAAAGGTGATCTCTTTATGAGGTCAGACAACTATCCTTTTTATCTTCAGGGCACTCCTGCGCATACCCTGATGGCAGCTACTGATTTTTCACGTTGTTACCACCGCCCCTGTGATGATATCGGAAATCTCGACCTGAAAAATATGGCCCTTATCGTCAATGCCATTTTTAAAGCCTTTCGGCCACTGGCTGCAGGAACGGAAACGCCGGTACTGACCAAAAAAAATTGACATGAAGAAGCTTATTATACTCTTTTTTCTGATTACCTGCTGGGCACTTTCCGGCGGTGCGCAGTTTATACCGGCAGATAGTACAGTATTGGCGAAAAAGCAGCTGGTTGTTTTGCAGGAAACGGCGAAGAAAAATGGAAGTATCCGGGAGCTTATCCGGTTGGGTTGCTGGCGGGATGCGGAATTGCTGATTGCACGGCTTTCTCCTGAAGCAGACAGCGTAAAGGTATTCCGGGCTGAATTGGCTATCCTGAACAATGAGTTTCCTAAAGCACAGCAGATCGTGGATGGAGTCATCAGAAAGCAACCGGAAGCAACTGCTGCCAATGTGTTGAAAGCAAACCTTGAGATGCAGGCATGGCGGCTGAATGAAGCAACAAAATATGCCGACAAAGTGTTGCGGGCGCATCCGGGTAATGCTGGTGCATTGTTGCAGAAGGGGCGTGTGTTGTTGTTACAGAAGCAATATGATGCAGCACTGTCCTGTGCTGAAAAAGTGATTCAGGCAGATCCGGCAAATGCAGCTGCCTACCTGCTGCTGGCCGATATTCAGTTCTGGAATCAGCACCCGGAAAAAGCGGAAGCGCCGCTTCGGCGCGCGTTGGAACTGGATCCCTATAATGCTGATGCCCGGTTTGCCTATGGATATGCTATATGGAGAAGGATCGATGCGAGGCAACTACCTGCCATGGCCGCACAATGGGAACTCGCATTGGCCGTCAATCCCCTGCATTATCAGACGCACTGGCACTGGGGCAATGGCCACACGCCGCTTACTTATGCTGATTATGCAGCACCGGATGATGACAAGGTTCGTCTTCAGCTGAAGGCGGCGGATAGCCTGATACGCCTTGACCAGGTCAATGCAGCCATAACTATTACCCGAAAAGTCGAAAAAGACTTTCCGGGATCTGTCATCCCATTATTGCATCGGGGATCGATATATTATTCGGCATTTGACCTGAACAGAAACATGCGGCTGGATTCAGCGCAGGCTTTGTTTTTGCGTGTGCTCGCCAGGAAGTCGCACTATGGCCCGGCACACAACGGCCTCTCTGCAGTGATCAAATCAAAACGGATCCCATACCTGCAGGCTTATGATTCTATCATGCAGGTGTTGCATCATACAAAGATTGCAGATCCCAAAAACTTCTATGCTGTTTTTGATGACCTGGATTATTATTCCGGTGACTTTGCCAGTGCGATGGTATGGCAGCAGTTGTACACTGCGGTGGTCTATTTCCCTTTCCTGAGCCGCCAGAATGACGCCTTCAAAATTCCCCCTTTGCATATTGACCTGGCAACCTGCATGCAGGCACCGTATTTCAGGATCATGACCACATTTGACAACAGGCAGTGGATGGATATCCGTGGGGTTGGAAGCGGTGCAGCTGCCATTGAATATGTGGAAAGGGGAGCCTTCCTGGAACGAAATGTAGTTTTACACGAGTACGTTCATCTTTTTCACAGTGATGTATTGACGGAAGCAGAGAACCGTGCAATTCGCCGGCATTATTATACTGCTATGCAGGAAGGGCGAACACTGGATTATTATTCACAAAACAACGAACACGAATATTTTGCGCAGACCTACCCCGCATATTTTGAGCCGGTAAAAGTTCATCCGCTTGATTTTAAGTCCATGAATACACGGGCGGAGCTGCAAAGAAAGGATCCGCAGATGTTCGCATTCCTCGACAGCCTTGTTAAGAAGGAAAAGGCTTACCTCGCGGGAGACCGCCAGGCGATGGCCAGTAACTGGGCGCAGGTTTATTGCAACCTGAGCCAGCAGGTCAGGGAAGGGGAGTGGAATAAGGCAGCGGCATTACTGGATACCGCACTGTCCTTTGATTCCCGGTATCTTCCTGCCTATACCAGCTATGCAAGGCTGAAAGCAGCACAGCGCGATACAGCCGGAGCATGGCAATGGCTGAACAAGGCTTTGACCATAGATTCCTTGTATGCCCCAGTTTATGCAGCCCAGTCGCTGCTGCAGCAGCATTCAGATACCGCAATCGTCACCCTGAAGAAGGCCATAACGCTAGAGACCGATCTGCAGGAACTCGCTTCGCTGCATCTCCGGCTGACCCGTTTGTACCAGCAGTATGCCCGTATGGCCGAAGCTGTAACCACCGCTGATCATTATCAGACAACAGGGTCATCCTTATCAACTTACCTGCGTGACCGTAAGGATGATGTTGCGGCGATTGCCGCATCGATCCGCGCAAATTCGGGATCCCGGGAGTCATTGGCAACGCTGGCTGACCTGGTTTCGCGCAAACCCCAAAACTATGAATACCGGTTGCTGTATGCAGATGCCCTGATGCGGCAGCATCAGCCGGATTCGGCGATCGCGGTGCTGAAATATGCGCAGCGCATTATGGCGGCCGCCGGAAATACGCGCGCTGATTTTAGCCTGCGGCTGGCTGAGGCATATGACCAGAAAGGGCTTACTGACTCATTGGCGCATTATGTGCATCAGCTGAAGGACAAAACTGATCTTGACGCCCTGGAACAATTGCGTTTCATCAGGATACTGCAGCACAGCGGCGACCATAACAAAGCTGAAGTGCTGCTGGCAAAGGTTGTTCCGGGGAAAACTACCCTTGACGCATCGGCGTACTATTTTACCAGGGCAACTGTTATGACCGAAAGCAGCGATCAGCTTATGGCAGATCTTGAAAAATCCGTTTCGCTGAATCCTTATGATACTGATGCAGTGGAGGAGCTGGTTAAAAGGTATAAGCAGTCGGGAGATCAGGTTAAACTGGCTGCCCTGCTTGAAAAGCAGCAGTCGGTAAGGTTATAGACCGATCCTGGCTGACGCATGCACGGCAGCGGCCATCTCGCTGATCAGTGACTGATCCTTTTCAATTGCATTGCCCACCACAATGATATCAGCACCTGCTTTACAATTGAGATAAGCTTTCTCTGGATCTTTAATACCACCGCCTACGATCAGCGGAACAGTGATCTGTTCAGCCACTGCGCTGATCATTTCTTCCGAAATGGCTTTTTGGGCACCACTGCCGGCATCCATATAGATCAGTTTCATTCCCAGCATTTCACCAGCCAGTGCTGTACAAAGTGCGATTTCATTCTTGTCTGACGGGATGGGGCTGGCATTACTGATATACGACACAGTTGTAGGAGCGCCGCCGTCAATCACCATATACCCCGTACTGATGATTTCCAGTCCGCTCTGCTTTACAAAAGGGGCACTGATGACGTGCTGTCCTATCAGCAGCTCAGGATTTCTGCCGGAGATTAGCGACAGGTAAAGCAATGCGTCTGCATGTCTTGAGATCTGAGATGGACTTCCCGGGAACAGCACTACCGGAATATCGCACTGGTCCTTAATTGCGGTAATGCAGGAATCGAGATGGTTGGAGATCACGAGGCTTCCGCCCACCAGCAGGTAGTCCACTTTCGCGGCGGTTGCCTGTCGTGTGAGTTTGCCGACAGATTGCGGGGTCACTTTGTCCGGATCGACCAGCATGGCGAATGATTTCTGCCTTGCTTTCTTCTTGTCCCTGATATATTGGTAAATTCCTTGCTGCATTCAAAAGGTCATGCTGTGAAACAAAAATGCAAAAAAATGCTGGTATGGCACAATCCTGCTTAGAAGCGCAGGTAAGTTGCCAGCTGAATCACGTGGTTGTTGACAAAATTATCCTGCCTTCCTTCCACATACTGATTCATGTAGCCGGCTTCCAGGTCAACTTTTTTGCTGAACCGGTAACCCAGCGCCAGGTAAAGCCGGTTCTGGTCAAATACCTTGCCGTTCGTTCCGGATTTGTCGCCGAACTGCAGCATCACCTCATCCTGTACAGCACCGAATGCGCCGCGGCTGAAATCCTTCTGGCCGCCAAAGGGTATCACTGACCGGAAGAAATACCGGAAGCGGTTGGAATAGATATTACCGTCATGCCTGATCGAACCGTCGTCTTCATATGATTTGCTGATAAATCGTTGCTCCAGGCGGAAACGATGCTGGATATTGATGAATTTCACTTTCTGCAGTAATATCAGCTGCTCCCAGATGCGGTGTTCCGGTCCATATCCACTGAATCCGTTAATGGTACGGCGATGCTGCACCAGGGCATAACCCACAGTTGCCGTCATCCAGGGTTTGAGCTTATATTGATAACCGGCGCGCAGCATTAAAGTCTGCATATGATTAAAATCGTCGCCGGAGCGAAATTGGACATCTCCGATCAAGCCGGATTTTTTATTGAAATCGACGGAATAGAAAGTAGCCAGCCATCCTGTGTGAGTGGTTTGTGAAACAGCGGGCAGCATAAACAACAGAACCACCCCGCAGGTAAGAATTAAACGCTTCATAGCGCAAATAAAAGCAACCTGCCGCATTAAATCGGTCAATAGGGGAAAATGACGAGTTTTGTCATGGATTTTTAATCTTTTTTACTCAAAATGCTTCAAATCAAGGCCTATCGGGTTATTCCCATTTTTCCCCATTGAATATCCACATTGGTGGATATTTCCGGGTATGATTTTAGAAGGCCGCCTGTTACTTTCGTTTCCACCCGTACCGCAGAAATTGACGATTTCTTCATTTTTCAACCCATCAAAATATTGTATGGCAACCAGAAAAACCGCCGCAAAAGGGCTGTCCTTCAGCCGCCGCTTCACGAAAGAGGGAGTTCCGGTCTTTGACCTGTTTGAGTATGATTACAGAAGCTCGGTGATTCGCAACCCCAATGGGGAGGTGGTGTTTGAAATGAATAATGTGGAAGTGCCAAAAACCTGGAGCCAGATCGCCACGGATATCCTGGCGCAGAAATATTTCCGGAAGGCTGGTGTGCCGCAGGCGGATGGAAGCCTTGGACGTGAAACGTCCTCAAAGCAGGTTGCTCACAGGATGGCGCATTGCTGGCGGGTATGGGGTGAACGTTACGGCTATTTTGCTTCAGAAAAAGACGCTCAGGTATTCTACGAAGAGCTGGTTTATTCTATCCTCAACCAGGCTTGTGTGCCGAATAGTCCGCAGTGGTTCAATTCCGGTTTGTTCGAATGCTATGGCATCACGGGCAAGCCACAGGGCCATTATTTCGTGGATCAGCATGACGGCGTGTTGAAGAAATCCACGTCGGCCTATGAGCGTCCACAACCGCACGCCTGTTTTATTTTAAGTGTTGATGATGACCTCGTGAATGAGGGTGGTATTATGGATCTTTGGGTAAGGGAAGCCCGCATTTTTAAATATGGTTCCGGCGTTGGCACCAATTTTTCCCATATCCGTGGTGAAGGAGAAAAGTTGAGTGGTGGCGGAACGTCCTCCGGACTGATGAGCTTCCTGAAAATTGGTGATCGTGCGGCAGGTGCTATCAAAAGCGGTGGCACTACCCGCCGTGCGGCCAAGATGGTTTGCCTTGACCTGGACCATCCCGAGATCGTGGATTTTATCGACTGGAAAGTAGAAGAAGAAAAGAAAGTGGGCGCCCTCATTGCAGCCGGTTATTCCAGCGACTATGAAGGTGAAGCTTACCGTACGGTAAGTGGACAGAATTCCAATAACTCCGTCCGGATCCCGAATGCGTTTTTTGATAAACTGGAAAACAATGAAGACTGGGAATTAAAAGCAAGAAGTGATGGTCGTATCATGAAGAAGGTTCCCGCCCGGGAACTGTGGAACAAGATTGCCTACGCAGCCTGGCGTTGTGCTGATCCGGGGCTTCAGTATGATTCCACCATCAATGAATGGCATACCTGTCCTGAGGGCGGTCGTATCAATGCTTCTAATCCCTGTTCGGAATACATGTTCCTGGACAATACCGCCTGTAACCTGGCGTCTGCCAACCTGATGCGGTTCTTTGACACGGCGACGAATACATTTGATGTGGAGGGATACAGTTATTCCTGCCGGTTGTGGACGGTGGTGCTGGAGATCTCCGTGCTGATGGCGCAATTCCCATCGAAAGAAGTAGCACAACTTTCATTTGACTACCGTACGCTTGGATTGGGTTATGCCAATCTCGGTACCATGCTGATGGTCAGCGGAATACCCTATGACAGTGAAGAAGCCCGTGGTATAGCAGGTGCTATCTCCGCGATCATGACTGGCATTGCCTATAAAACCTCCGCCGAACTGGCAGAGATCCTCGGACCCTTCCCCCGATATGATGCCAACCGGGAGCATATGCTGCGGGTGATGCGCAATCATCGTGCTGCTGCCTATGATGCAGGGGATGCCTATGAAGGCCTTTCCGTGGCGCCACAGGGAATCCAGGCAAAATACTGCCCGGACTACCTGTTGAAAGCAGCTACCCGTGCCTGGGATGAAGCAGTGCAGCTGGGTGAAAAATTCGGCTACCGGAATGCGCAGACAACAGTAATTGCACCAACCGGAACCATTGGCCTGGTGATGGATTGCGATACCACCGGTGTTGAGCCGGATTTTGCCCTGGTGAAATTCAAGAAACTCAGCGGGGGCGGTTATTTCAAGATCATCAATCAGTCAGTTCCCGCAGCATTGGATAACCTGGGATATACTGAAAAGGAAAAGGATGCCATCATCAAGTTTGCTGTCGGTTCCGCCAGCTTTTCGGGTGCACCGTTTATCAATCACCAGTCCCTTAGTGAAAAAGGCTTTATCGCCGACGAGATCCGCAAACTGGACGATGCTGTTAAAAGCGCATTCGAAATTGGTTTTGTGTTTAACAGGTTTACCCTGGGTGAAGCCTGCCTGGAGCGCCTTGGTTTCACTGCAGATCAATACAATGACTGGAATTTCAGCCTGCTTGAGGCCCTAGGATATACTGAATCAGAAATTGAAGCAGCGAATGACTATGTGTGCGGCACCATGACTGTTGAAGGTGCGCCTTACCTCAAGACTGAACACCTTGCTGTGTTCGACTGCGCGAACAAGTGCGGCAAGAAAGGCGAGCGGTATATCCATGCCCACGGCCACATCCGCATGATGGCTGCTGTTCAGCCCTTTATCAGCGGCGCCATCTCCAAAACCATTAACCTCCCTAATGAAGCCAGGGTAGAGGAGATCGCAGATTGTTATATGCTGAGCTGGAAACTTGGTCTGAAAGCCAATGCGCTTTATCGCGATGGATCAAAGCTGAGCCAGCCGCTCAGCAACAAGAGTGATAAAAAGAAAAAAACTGAAGACAGTGCAGCTAAAGCTGAACCGGCACCGGCACCAGCTTCCAATATCATTGATCTCGGGAAGCTGACGATCGATGAACTGCTGGAAGAAGTTCAGAAGCGCGTTCAGGCATCACCGGATACCAAGCTTAAACGCCGTCTTGCTATGATCGTTGAAAGGCGGACGTTGCCGGCCAAACGCAGGGGATATACGCAGAAGGCAAAGATCGCCGGACAGGCCCTGTTCGTCCGGACAGGAGAATATAATGATGGTACGCTGGGTGAAATCTTTATTGATATGGCCAAGGAAGGAGCGACCATGCGCAGCATGCTGAACTGTTTCGCCATTGCCGTTTCCATTGGTCTCCAGTATGGTGTTCCGCTGGAAGAGTTTGTAGAAAAGTTTGTCTTCACCAGGTTTGAGCCTGCGGGTATGGTTGATCATCCCAACATCAAGAGCACCACGTCAATCGTTGATTTTATTTTCAGATCACTGGCCTACGAGTACCTCGACCGGTCAGACCTGGTGCATGTGCTGGACAAGCCCGAGCTGATGAATATGGGTGATGAAGACTGGGATGAACCCGCTGCTGAACCCGAAAAGAAAACACCCGAATTGAGTGATGTGCGGATCGTTGCGGCGGTAAAGGCACCCAAATCCACGGCCATGAAAGCCACCACGGAGGGCAACTATGATGCACTCAGTGCAGCCAATAAATCAATGCAAAGTGATGCCCCGGCCTGCAATGTTTGCGGCCACCTGACCATCAGGAGCGGCACCTGCTATAAATGCCTGAACTGCGGTAACAGTCTGGGTTGCAGTTAATTCGTTAATATGGACGGTTTCAATAGAACCAGGGCCGCCTGTTTTTACAGGGGGCCCTTTCCATTTCCGGCAACTTCGACCTTAAAATTTAGACGAATGGATGATTTTTTACTGGCTTTGGCATATCTTTCGTATTAAGTAATGCGTTAATTGATCCGTAACCTAAAATCCCGACCGTATGCGTAAACTATTGGCCATTGCTTTTCTGGGGATATTACTGGCAAGTTGTAACCGGGCTGTAACGCCGAGCGAGGCAGCCAACAACAAGTACAAGCATTGCCGGCCTATCCGCTAGAATGATTGGTAAATGAATTGACAAAGTCACCCCGGTTCCGCGAGGCTCCGGGGTGGTTTGTTTAGCGATCAGCAGATTATGAATATTTCTTTCCGGTATGACCGCAAACAGGTGATCCAGGCATTGCGGTATCATTTTTTTACAAAGCCTGAGATCCGGTTATTGGTGATAGGCATTAACCTGTTTACCATCGTGGCCGCCATTTTGCTCTATTTTAAACGGGTAACTCCTTTTACATTCCTGATATTTTCCACGTTGTGGATGCTTGTAATGCTGGTGGTCTGGCAGATCATGCCCAACAGTATCTACAAGCGCTCTGAAACTTTCAGGGATTCCTTCCTGATGCATCTTGACGATACCGGGGTGGTACTCCAAACCGGCAGAGGCACACAGTCGTGGCATTGGAACCGGTTCAGCAAATACCTTGAGACACCTTTTTTCTTCCATCTCTATTTTACACCGAATTCATTTTTTCTGCTACCTAAGGATGCGATCGGAGACAGCGGCGACCAGCAGCTGGTACGCGAATTGTTGCGCCGTCACATTGGCGGTAAATGATCACCGGGGTTTGTATTTCGCGCTTTCAAGAATAGTGCGCGGCTTGAGCAGCATGAGCTGTCCTGGTGTCGTAGCCTTGTTTTTGTCGATGTAGGTTTCCACGATTTTCATCCCTATCCATTGCCCCAGGTTACCTGGTGCTGCAGGCGGAAAACCCTGGGTCCCGGGCGCCTCGCCGATAAAATTCTGGATCATGGACGGATCTGTAGTATAGATCTGGTCGTTCTGCAGCATGAGGTTCCAGATAATACCTTCATTGCTTTCGCACCAATCAAGCTGCTCTTTTGAAAAGCCGGTGATCAGGCTGTCTGGTGAATCGGGCAGAAACTGTTTGGCAAGCCACCAGTATTTTCCTTTTTCGATCATCTGGTCGACCAGCGCCATACCCTGACTTTTATCGGGGAATAAATCCTCTTCCACAGCTTTGATACAGTTGACCGGGATGTAAGCTTTATCGAATCGCCGGGAGATATATGTCGGGTACAATTGCTGACCCTCTGGTGAAGTATAATAGGGATAGTCGGCACCTGCGTAAAGATGAAGACCGATGACTATGGCATTTTCCGTGATCGCGGCGCCCGGCCCGTCAAATGGCCCGAAATAGCTGATGAACACGGGTACTTTATAAGCAGGAAAATAAGCTTTTACATACTGGAAAGCCTGTTGCAGGGAACGTTCGGTAGCTGACAGATCGGAAAACCGGCCTTTTACCTGATCGTAGGCAGCGGCGTAGCTGGTGAAGAAATGGCGATTGGCAACCGGCAGCACTTTATTGGAATCACCGATGATGCCTGCCCCCAGGATATTGGCGGTAAAGTCGTTGATGAAAACCGGGTATTGTTGCTGAAGCTTTAACAACCCTTCCGGCAGGTGGTTGGAATCCTGTGCAAAATAGTCACGGTCAAAGCGCTGAATTTCTGCCTTTACGGCAATATTGGAAATGTCTGGTTTTTGTGATTTTCTGTCACCACAGGAGAGGAAAAAAATCACTGCCAGGAACATGCAATAACTGCCTTTCATCGGATTGAAACGTTTCTGCCTGAGTTTTGTTGTTGTAAGTAGTCCGTACATTCGGAGCTCGAAATTACTTCCAATATGTTGAAAATAGCGATATCGCAACAGAATTACCATATCGGCAATTTTTCCGCCAATATCGAAAAAATGATCGGGGCTATCCGGCAGGCAGAGGCTGCCGGGGTGGATCTGCTGGTCTTTTCCGAACTGAGCGTCTGCGGATATCCGGCCAGGGATTTCCTGGAATTTGAAGATTTTATCCGCCAATGTTATGCGGCTGTTGATACGCTTTGCCAGCATACGGATAAAGTAGCGGTAATCATAGGTTGCCCTCAGCGGAACCCGCGAAAGGAAGGTAAAGACCTTTTTAATGCCGCCTGGCTGCTTGAAAAGGGAAGGGTGAAAGCGGTTGCTCAAAAGACCTGCCTGCCTACTTATGATGTATTCGACGAATACCGCTATTTCGAGCCCGCATTTGAATGGAACGTAATACCCTTTAAGGGCAGAAAAATTGCCCTGACGATCTGCGAGGACATCTGGGCGCTTGACGAAAATCCGCTATACCGTGTTTGCCCCATGGATGAGCTTATCAAAGCGGGTCCTGATCTGATGATCAATATTTCGGCTTCGCCATTTGACTACGATCATGATGAAGACCGGAAGGAGGTAGTACGGGCGAACGTGCTCGCCTATAAGTTACCTATGGTCTATTGCAACGCCGTCGGATCGCAGACCGAAGTTGTATTTGACGGAGGAAGCCTGGTGTATAATGCGTCTGGTGAACTCGTACGTGAATTGAAATATTTTGAAGAGGATTTCGCCATTGTCGATCTTGATGACAGCATGTTTCTGACCGGTGGTTCAAGTGTTGTTGCCCGGAAGCTGGATAAGGAAATGCGGGTGTCTAAAGTGAAAGATCCGGAGATGATCATTCCCTATCTCACCGATCCGAATAATATGCGGCAGATCCATGCGGCATTGGTATTGGGAATCCGCGATTATTTCGAAAAGATGGGCTTTTCCAAAGCGATCCTTGGCAGCAGTGGTGGCATTGATTCTGCAGTGACGCTTGCCATTGCCTGTGAAGCGCTGGGTAAAGAGAACGTGCGGGCGGTGCTGATGCCATCCGGTTATTCCACTTCGCATTCCGTTGATGACGCTGTTCAGCTGAGCAGAAACCTTGGTAATCCCTACGACATCATTCCGATTGCTCCGGTTTACGATGCATTTCTCAGCACCCTTTCACCGATATTCAAAGACCTGCCCTTTGGTATTGCCGAAGAAAATATTCAAAGCCGTACCCGTGGTAACCTGCTGATGGCGATCGCCAACAAGTTTGGATATATTCTACTCAACACTTCCAACAAGAGTGAGCTGTCTACGGGATATGGTACGTTGTATGGTGATATGGCGGGCGGACTGGGGGTTTTAGGTGACCTGTATAAAATGCAGGTATTTGCGATGGCACGCTATATTAATCGCAATGGCGAGATTATCCCTGAAAATATAATTGTCAAGCCGCCTTCTGCAGAACTGCGTCCGGGGCAGAAAGACAGTGACAGTCTGCCGCCCTATGACCTGTTGGATAAAGTGCTGTATCAGTATATTGAAAAACACCAGGGGCCGCAGGAGATCATCGCCATGGGTATTGATGCCGCGTTGGTGAACCGTGTACTGAAACTGGTCAATTCGAATGAGTACAAGCGGAACCAGTTCTGTCCCATTATACGGGTCAGCGCAAAAGCATTTGGTGTGGGCAGAAGGATGCCGATCGTTGGGAAGTACCTGAGTTAAAAGAAAAGCCCCCAGTATAGACATACAGGGGCTCTGTTTATGAAATCAGCAGATAAAAAAAGATATTCCTGCGGGAATTAGTGTTTGAGTTTGAGTACCTGGTGAACAGTGATTCCTCCACCGGCATCTTCCACGGTATACACTTCAAGTGTATTTTCGTTAAGTATTCTGATCTGACCATCCTGATCGATCAGGCTCGGGATGGAAAAACTGAGGACTGTTTCATTTTCCTTGAAGGTCCAGTTAAATGTCTGATCACCTGCATCTTCCCCGTCGCAAACGTTGGCGCCTTCATTATACACACCTGTACCATCCGTGTGAAAAGTCACTGTGTTGTCGAGGGAACAATCATCAATGGGAAGCGTTTGATCAACTACGCCATCTTTATTGATGTCAATGCCAACACTTTCGATTTTCCAGGATTTTGAAGTCAGCAGTGAAGTTTTTGATGTAGCGGGATCATCCTTATCCTTAGAACAGGAAGCAAATCCGGTGGCCGTTAGTGCCAGACTGGAGTAAAGCAGAATTTGCCGGAAGCCTTTTGTCATAAGGTGGATTTATATTAAAACAAAAATGTGCGAGTTTTATTGTGCGTCCAAAAAATTATTGCCGTTCAAACTTGAAATCCTCAACTTGGCAGAAGAATTGCAATCTTTGAGTAGTATTTTGCATAACTAAATTTCATATATGTTGCCGACATCGGAGGATATCCGTCAATTAAATGAAAAAATCCAGTATCAGGGTGCATTTACCGACAGGTTAAGAGAAGTGGTGGGAAGAGTGATCGTCGGTCAGCACCATATGCTTGATCGTTTGCTGATTGGTTTGTTGAGTAATGGACACGTATTGCTGGAAGGGGTTCCCGGCCTGGCAAAAACACTGACCATCAAATCGCTTGCCCAGGCTGTGCAGGCCCGGTTCAGCAGGATACAGTTCACCCCTGACCTGCTCCCGGCAGATGTGATCGGGACCATGATCTACCAACAGCAGAAAAACGAATTTGTGGTTCGCAAAGGTCCCATCTTCGCCAATTTCATCCTTGCGGATGAGATCAACAGGGCGCCGGCAAAAGTTCAGAGTGCATTGCTGGAAGCCATGCAGGAACGGCAGGTGACCATCGGCGACAGTACCTATAAGCTGGAAGAACCTTTCCTTGTACTGGCTACTCAGAACCCGTTGGAACAGGAGGGGACCTATCCGCTTCCGGAGGCGCAGGTAGACCGCTTCATCATGAAGGTGATCGTGGGGTATCCCAGCAAACAGGAGGAACAGCTGATTATCCGCCAGAACGTGATGGATGTAAAAGGGGAGAAGGTAAGGCCTGTGGTCAGCGTGCAGGACCTGCTGGAGGCAAAGGAACTGACGCGGCAGATCTATATGGATGAGAAAGTTGAACAGTATATACTTGACATTGTATTTGCGACCAGGCAGCCTGATCAGTATAATCTTTCCAGGCTGAAGCCTTTGCTTTCCTATGGCGGATCACCGCGTGCCAGTATCAACCTGGCTCTAGCTGCGAAAGCCTATGCATACCTGTCGAAGCGGGCTTTTGTAATTCCTGATGACGTCAAGGCGATTGCGCGCGATGTATTGCGTCACCGCCTTGGACTGACCTATGAGGCGGAAGCTGAAAACGTGAGCGTGGAACAGGTGATTGAAGAGATACTTAAAACGATTGCTGTACCTTAATCTTGCGATGTGCTGAGCACTGCAGACATATTAAAGAAAGTAAAGGAGCTGGAGATCAAGAGCAAGCGGTTGACACAGCATCTTTTCACCGGTGAATACCATAGCGCATTCAAGGGGCGCGGCATGTCGTTCAAGGAGGTACGTGAATACACTGCCGGAGATGACGTCCGCTTTATCGATTGGAACGTATCCGCGAGATTCAATCATCCTTACAGTAAGCTATTCGAGGAGGAACGTGAACTGACGATGATGCTGCTGGTTGATATCAGCGCCAGTTCATTGTTCGGTACTGTACATGCCCGGAAAAAAGATCTGGTGACGGAGATTGGTGCCGTACTGGCTTTCTCTGCCATCAGCAATAACGATAAGGCAGGTGCAATACTGTTCAGCGAAGGCATCGAAAAATATATTCCGCCAAAAAAGGGGCGTGATCACGGCCTTTATATTACCCGGGAACTGCTCACCCGCGAATCAAAGAAAAAAGGAACTGATATCACACAGGCGTTGCGTTACCTGAACAATACCACCCGGCAAAAGTCTATTGTGTTCGTTTTAAGTGACTTCCTTGACCCACGGTTTTCTGAAGGCCTGCGGGTAGCCGGAAAAAAGCATGATGTGATCGGCATAAAGGTGTATGACCCGATGGACATGCAATTGCCTGATGCCGGCATGCTGCTTGTGGAAGATGCCGAAACCGGTGAGGAAAGATACCTCGACAGCAGCGGCTACCAGGTCCGTAAGGCCTACCAGGAAGCATTTTTCAGCCACTCCGAATGGTGCAAACAGGCATTCACCAAAGCGGGTTGCGACTTGCTGCATATTTCCACCAAAGAAGACTATGTAAAAGTGCTGCAGAAGTTTTTCATCGGCAGAACCTAGAACGGACATGATCAGAAGAATAATTCAAATATGCCTGTTTGCCGGCGCCCTCCTGACTGTGCGTCAGGCATCGGCGCAACATATCCACCTGAAGGCATCGGTGAACAGGGATAAAATCCTGATCGGTGAACCTGTCCTGCTACAGTTGGAATTATCTGCTCCCCAGGGCAGCACGCATGACTGGTTCAGAACGGACAGCCTTCCCCATTTTGAAATCATTGAGGCTGGGAAAATTGATACCGCTACCGGTGTGGATGGCGATTTTTTCAAACAGGTGCTGACAATTACTTCTTTCGATAGTGGCAGCTGGACAATCCCGATGTTGTCACTCACTGTGAATAATAACCGCTACCTTACTGATTCCGTGAGCATTGAGGTGGGGTACACGCCAACTGACCCCAACCAGCCTTATCACGATATTAAGGAGATCATAGAGGTACCTGAAGCAGAGCCGCTGTATATCAATTACATCATCGCAGTAGTAACGCTTATTGCCATTGCGGTTGCGGCATATCTGCTCTGGCGGAAAAAGAAAAAGCCGCAGGAACAGCCTGTGGTTAAAGCATCCTCCCAGAATCCGTTTGAACGGGCTATGGGTGCTATCCAGGAACTGAAAGCTGCAGGCACGCCTGCCGGCGAAAGTATCAAACGCTATTATGTTCAGTTGAATGATATCCTCCGGCAATACCTGAAAGACAAACGTTTTGTAAATACGCAGGATGCGGGTAACCGGGAACTCCTGCTTACAGTCAGACCCCAGCTGGACAGCGATACTGCTCATCAGCTGGAGCATGCGCTGCAACTGGCTGATGCGGCTAAATTTGCGAAATACCAGCCCGATGCCCAAACCCATGGTCAGGCGCTCGAAGCAGTCAGACTGTCCATAGAAAAACTGGAAAAAATTGATAACACGGTACTTCGATAGTATATTTTTCGCATGGCCTTTTGTGCTCTGGTTCCTGGTACTGATCCCGGTACTCGCTTATTGGTACTGGAAAAAAAGGCAGGGAAGAAAAGCGGCATTACTGGTTTCTGATACGGCATTGTACAGGCAGGTACCCCGTACCTGGAAGTCCAGGTTGGTGCATGTACCCTTCATACTGAGGTTGTTTGCCCTCACGCTTCTGATAATGGCATTGGCAAGGCCACAGACCAGGTTTGATGAAGAACAGGTAAGTGGTGAAGGAGTTGACATTGTTCTTTGTATTGATGTCAGCGGTTCGATGCTTGCGCAGGATTTTACGCCTAATCGCCTTGAAGCCGCCAAGGAGGTGGCCGCCAATTTTGTGGATACGCGGAAGACCGATCGTATCGGGGTGGTGATTTTTTCAGGGGAAAGCTTCACTTTATGTCCCATTACAACAGATAAGGCGGTGCTAAAATCGCAGATATTCAATATTCAGAGTGGTCTGCTTGAAGATGGTACTGCAATCGGATCAGGACTCGCCACGAGTGCCGACAGACTGCGTACCAGCAAGGCGGCGAGCAAGGTAGTGATCCTCCTGACGGATGGAGAGAACAATGGTGGTCAGATACCTCCGGTTACGGCAAAAGAAATAGCCAAGAAACTCGGGATCCGCGTGTATACGATCGGTGTTGGTTCTGAAGGATACGCTCCCATACCGGTGCAATCTGAATCCGGTGCGGTGATCATGCAGCGGGAAAAAGTGAATATCGATGAAAAATTGCTGACAGAAATTGCCCGGGAGACAGGGGGGAAATATTTTCGTGCAAAAGACAATGAAGGTCTGGAAAGGATTTATACCGAGATTGATCAATTGGAAAAGTCACGTTTTGAAGTGAGTGCGCTGCGCCGTTATACTGAAAGATATCTTCCCCTGGTTCTTATGGCCATTGCATTGCTGGCAATCGAATGGCTCATGCGCTTTACCATCCTTAAAAAGTTCCCCTGATGAAGGCAAGGGTATATAAATCAACCGGCAGCTGGTATTGGTTGAAGGACGAAGCCGGCCGATTTTGCAGAGGGCGCATCAAAGGCGTGCTGAAGATCGGAGGGATCACAAGCACCAATCCGGTTGCCGTTGGCGACTGGGTGGTGATTGAAGAAGAAGATGTTGTTGCGGGCACCGTGCTGATCAGCAGTATCGATGACCGCCATAATTATATCACCCGCACTTCCCCTCACCGCAAAGCACAACATCATATTATTGCATCAAATCTTGATCAGGCGATCCTTTTCGCCACCATTCGCGAACCAAGAACATCTCAGGGTTTTATTGACCGTTTTCTGATCTCGGCGGAAGCATATCATATTCCTGCCATCCTGGTTTTCAACAAGGCTGATGTTTACCGGGAAAAAGACCTGGAGAAATATGCGGAATGGGAGGATATGTACCAGGAGATCGGTTATACCGTGCTGTTGGTAAGTACGAAGACAGGCCAGGGAATTGACGCCGTAAAGACATTGCTGAACAACCGGACTACTTTGCTGAGTGGTCATTCTGGGGTGGGGAAGTCAAGTTTTATCAATGCAGTTTTTCCAGGCTTCCAGCTGAAAACACAGGAAGTAAGTGACTGGAGCGGCAAAGGCCTGCACACTACAACATTTGCGGAGATGTTTGATCTGCCGGAAGGTGGTAGTATTATAGATACACCGGGAATACGGGAGCTGGGCCTGGTAGATTTCAGCAGGCAGGAGCTTTCCCATTATTTTCCGGAAATGCGTGCTTTATTGCAGGAGTGTCAGTTCAACAACTGCCTTCATCAGAACGAACCGGGTTGTGCCATTAAACAGGCTGTAAATGACGGGCGGATCCACGTGGACCGGTACGTCAGCTACTGTACCCTGCTGGAAGAAATCAGGAAATAAATTTTCTTGCTGTATTGATCAGCAGCCGGGATTCCAGGTAACCTGCTACTTCTTCAACGGCTTTATTATCGCGTTCAATCGCTTTTTTCGCCTGTTTCGGGTAAAGGCAGATGCCGGTGTAAATATTGTAATGGAGAATGAGGGGTTGCCCTTTGTATTTGAAATCCCAGATCAGCGAGTCGAAATCATCCAGCTTGCTGCTGAAACGAACTTTTAGTCCCTCTGTCAGCAGATTGGCAACTTCATAAAAACGTTTCAGACCACCATCTTCGTCAATTACGGCTTCAGTGAAACCGTCATGCGTGTGTAGAACGGGGCACATATGGGTAGGATTTAGTTCCTGGGTCAAAAATTGTTCAGGCTTTGAACTTCTTCGCTTTCGGAACTTTCTCCCCACTCAGAATCCTTTCAGCTCCCACATTCGCTCCACTGTTCGGACAACCTGTTTTCGGGCGTGTCAGAGCACAGGAGGAAGTAAATACTACGGTCAGGGCAAAGAAAATTACCGAACCTAAACGGGTGGCGCTCATAAGATATTTACTGTATAACGGCATCATGGGGAAAATATTTTGCGGTTATCAGGAAACTTCTCCGCGAAACCATCCGGAAATCCGGATATAATTGTTCGCAATGCGGCCAATCTCATTATGGATGAGTTCCTCGGAAATATCTTTTACCTTTTTGGCGGGTACGCCTGCATAAACACTGCAGGATTCACAAATGGTGCCTTCCAGTACAACTGCCCCGGCTGCAATGATAGTATTGCTGTGCACCACAGCATTATCCATGACGATTGAACCCATACCAATCAGCACGTCATCGTGGATCTGGCAACCGTGAACGATAGCGTTGTGGCCGATAGATACATTATCTCCAATAACGGTCTTACTCCGCTGGAGGGTTGCGTGGATAACAGCATTATCCTGAACATTGACCTTATTGCCCATGCGGATCGAATTCACATCGCCGCGGATCACGGCATTGAACCAGAAAGAACACTGGTCTCCGGCAACAACATCGCCTACGATGGTAGCATTTGGAGCAATAAAATTGTCTTTGCCGAACTGGGGATAAATGCCATTAACAGGTAAGATCAGTGCCATACCGCAAATATCATCATCTTTGTTCAAAACGTGGTATTATGAATCACCGGCAGGTATTTCTCCGGCATGTTGCACAGACATCTCCGGCGCCGCTGGCACTGGAGATCGTGAAAGCCAGAGGCACCTGGCTGGAAGGAAAGGATGGCAAAAAATACCTTGACCTTATAGCGGGGATCAGTGTTTGTAATATAGGTCACTGTCACCCGCAGGTGGTGAAGGCGATCCGCAAGCAGGCAGAGAAATACCTGCACTTGATGGTGTATGGTGAATTCGTGGAACAACCGCAGGTAGCATATGCCAAACTGCTGACCAGTCTGCTTCCCGTCACGCTTAACAGTGTTTACTTTACCAATAGTGGCGCTGAAGCTACTGAAGCAGCAATGAAACTGGCAAAGCGGGTTACGGGTAAAACGCAGATCATTGCATTCAACCAATCCTATCATGGATCCACCCAGGGGGCGCTCAGCATCATCGGCGATGAATACTGGCGCAATGCATTCCGGCCACTGTTGCCGGGAATACATCATGCCTCCTACAATGATCCCGGACTGCTGAACCTGATTAATAACCAGACAGCTGCGGTTATACTGGAATCAGTGCAGGCGGAACGAGGAGTATTTACGCCCAACCGGGAATGGCTGGCTGCCCTTCGCAGGCGCTGTTCAGAAACAGGCGCATTGCTGGTTATGGATGAAATTCAGACGGGGTTCGGCCGTACGGGGAAACTCTGGGGATTTGAATGGGGTGATGTGGTTCCTGATGCTGTTTTGCTCGGAAAAGCACTTGGGGGAGGTATGCCGTTAGGCGCATTGGTGGCCGATAAGCAGCTGATGGATGTTTTTACGGAAAACCCGGTGCTGGGGCATATCACTACTTTCGGCGGGCATCCTGTGAGTTGTGCAGCCGGATTGGCCGCAACAGAAGTATTGCTTGAAAACAGGTATTTGGAAAAGGTCCAGGAAAAGGAAATACTTTTCAGATCAATGCTTCAGCACCCCGCAATTGAGGCAGTCAGAAGTAAAGGTTTGCTGATGGCTATTGCCTTTGCAGATTTTGAAACCAACAAGAAGATCATTGATCATTGCATAGAAAACGGGTTACTGACAGACTGGTTCCTGTTTGCGCCGCATTGCCTCCGGATAGCACCTCCGCTGAGTATCACCAAAAAAGAAATACGACAGGCCTGTACCATACTGACAGATGCCATCACTGCAGTGACAGGAAAATCAGGGCAGCCAGGATAGCGCCTATTACCGGACCGGCAACAGGGATCCAGGCATATCCCCAATCGCTTGTGCCCTTGCCTGGGATGGGTAAGGTGGCATGCGCCATCCTGGGTCCGAGATCGCGGGCGGGATTGATAGCGTACCCGGTTGGCCCCCCTAAAGAAAGTCCGATGGCCAGAACCAGCAGCGCTACTGGTAGTGCGTCCAGTGACCCCAGCCCGGTTTTGGGTGCGGTGATAAACAACACTGCCAGCAGGAATACCATGGTTGCCAGCGTTTCTGTGAGCAGGTTAAAGAACGGCGAACGAATGGCCGGTCCTGTACAGAAAGTGGCCAGCTTTGCTCCCGTGTTTTCTGTTGCCGCGTAATGCCTGTTGTAAATGAGCCATACCAGCGATGCACCCGCATAGGCGCCTGCAACCTGTGCAGCGATATAACCTGGTACCAGCGTCCAGCTGAACTTGCCGGTAATTGCCAGGCAGATACTTACTGCCGGATTAAGGTGCGCACCACTGGAAGCAGCAACACTGTAAACACCCACAAATACAGCCATCGCCCAACCAAAAGCGATCACGATCCATCCCCCTTCTTTTCCTTTGGAATGTTGTAACAGTACATTTGCCACCACACCATTGCCCAGACAAATCAGGAAGCAGGTGCCGATAAATTCTGCCAGGTAAGGATGCATCATATGCTATTGTTTTGGTTTAATATATTGATCATTGAGGCGGCAGATAATGCCTGGCGGTTTGTGTGAAGGATTCTACCTGGGTAATCTCCCAGCTTTTGGGATAGCCATGTTCGTTGGCCAGGATTGCAGCGACTGCCGGAGCAGCTTCGATGGCTGCACGTGCATCCAGCAGCAGGGCCCGGGTTCTCCTGGATAACGCATCTTCAACTGTCATGCACATTTCCTTTCGCGCCGCCCAGTGAATTTCAGTATGGCGATAGGGTAGTCGCGGATGCAGCATCCCAGATAATTCCGGGTTCACCAGTTCCAATTGCTCAAGCGCCTCCCGGTCACTTCCGTAGTAATAGCGTGCTGCAGTGAAATCTGTGTTTTGCAAAGCACCATGAACAGGCAATGTTGAGGTGATACAGGGACTGTCTGTTAACAATTCTGCGCGGATAGCTGCATTGACGGCATCTTCAGCCATCTTACGATAAGTGGTCCATTTACCTCCTGTGATGGTTATCAGGCCACTGTCGCTGCATTCAATGAAATGATCACGGGAAAGACCGGCCGTATTGCCGCCGTTCCCCCTGACCAGTGGTCTCAGTCCGGAGAACACAGACAGGATATCGTTTATGCCCGGGTCCCGGCTCAGGTAACGACCAATGTTCTTTATCAGGAATCCGATTTCTTCAGCAGTAGGTATTGGTTCAGCGCTGGCTTCAGCAACCGGAATATCAGTTGTGCCGATCAGCAGTTTCTGATGCCAGGGAACCGCGAACAATACCCTTCCGTCGGAAGTCTCAGGGATGAGCATGGCGGTATCGCTCTGCAAAAATGATTTGTCAACTACAAGATGGGTGCCCTGACTGAGTGCCAGTAGTGTGGGCTTGCCGGGCTGGTCATTCTGCCTGAGACGGTCGGAGAAGACGCCGGTGGCGTTAAAAACACAGGAAGATTCAGGTTCAAAGGTCTCTCCGGATAAGGTATCCGTTATCCTTACACCGGCAATTTTTTGATGCCGTTTCAGTAAACTCTCCACCCTGCAGTAGTTGATAAGGCATGCCCCGTGCTCAACTGCCGTTTGGGCAAGATTTATGGCAAGTCTTGCATCGTCGAACTGCCCGTCATGATACACCACACCTCCCCGTAAGCCTTCAGGATCCAGCGTGGGTACGAGTTCCAGCGTTTCTTCCCGCGATAACAATGTAGATGGGCCCAGGCCCAGTCTTCCGGCCATCCAGTCATATATCTTCAGACCAATGCCATAAAAAGGGCCTTCCCACCACTTGTAATTCGGCAGTACAAAAGACTGGTCTTTTACCAGGTGCGGGGCATTCTGCCGAAGTAAACCTCTTTCCCGTAACGCCTCCATAACGAGCCGCACGTTTCCCTGTTGAAGATACCGTACACCGCCATGCACCAGTTTGGTTGATCTTGATGAGGTCCCTTTGGCAAAATCTGCGGCCTCCAGGAGTAGTGTTGAATAGCCCCGGGAAGCAGCATCAACGGCGATGCCCAGACCGGTAGCACCTCCGCCGACGATGATGCAGTCCCATTTTTTTTCTGCCGAAAGCCGGCGCAGCATTGCTGATCTCTCCATATTAACTTTCGTCATTTGCCCAGGCAATGCTTGCATTGACTGCTCGTTTCCATCCACGTATCAATGGGGCTATTTCTGAGGCTGCACAGGATGGATAAAAGTGCTGATCAGCCTGCCATTGCTGCTGTATGACATGAACATCTTCCCAGTATCCTACTCCGAGCCCGGCGAGGTAGGCTGCGCCGAGTGCGGTGGTTTCATAAACGGTTGGCCTTACAACAGGTACCTGTAAAACATTGCTTTGAATCTGCATTAATAAATTGTTGGTTGTAGCGCCACCATCTACCCGCAGTTCACTGATAGGAAGTCCTGCATCTGCTTCCATGGCTTTCAACACATCCATCACCTGGAAGGCAATGCTTTCCAACGCAGCTCTCGCAAGGTGGGCCTTGGTGGTTCCCCTCGTGATTCCAAAACAGGTTCCCCGCGCATGCTGGTTCCAGTGTGGCGCACCAAGCCCGGCAAAGGCGGGTACCATGAACACGTTTTCCGTAGTACTGACGGAGGCAGCGAGTGTTTCGATTTCAGATGATTTCCTGATCATCTGAAGGCCGTCGCGCAACCATTGTACTACCGCCCCGCCTATGAATATACTTCCCTCCATTGCGTAGGTAATCCTGTTGTTCAGTTTCCATGCGATAGTTGATAACAGATTGTTCCGGCTCATTACCGGCTGCTCACCGGTATTCATCAGCATAAAACATCCCGTGCCGTAAGTATTCTTCACCATCCCGGGGTTAATGCATTGCTGCCCGAAAAGCGCAGCCTGCTGATCGCCGGCTATGCCCGCCATGGGAATGTTGGCGGTTTTCACAATGCTCTCCGTAACCGCATAAACTTTTGAACTGGGAATGAGCTCCGGCAGCATTGATGCGGGGATATCAAACAGTTTCAGCAATTCCTCATCCCATTCACCGGTATGGATATTCAGCAACATTGTACGGGATGCGTTTGACAGGTCGGTCACGTGCACCTTGCCGTTAGTCAGCTTCCATGACAGCCAGGTGTCGACCGTACCAAATGCCAGTTCTCCCTTTACCGCCTGTTCCCGCGCACCGCTGACATTATCAAGGATCCACTTCAGTTTTGTAGCAGAAAAATAGGCATCGATGATCAATCCGGTTTTTTCCTGGATCCGTGCTGACCAGCCTTCCGCTTTCAACTGATCACAATATGCGGAAGTTCTCCGGTCCTGCCAGACGATTGCACGATAGATAGGGCGGGAGGAACTTTTTTCCCAAACTATAGTAGTCTCGCGCTGATTGGTGATGCCGAGGGCAGCGATCTCATTTGTGGTCAGCCCGCTTTTGGCAAGGCATTCGGCCATTACTGAAAACTGAGTCGCCCAGATCTCTTCCGGATCATGTTCCACCCACCCCGATTGGGGATAGTATTGTGGAAATTCCTTTTGTGCGAGCTGACTGATCTGACCGTTCCTGTCAAACAGAATTGCTCTTGAACTGGTGGTACCCTGATCAAGGGCAAGGATATACTTCTCCGGCATGCAGAACGTTTTTGACGATAAAAGATAAGTAAAAACAGTTTGATTCTGCAGTTCGGAAAGAGGAATTAACTTAATCGTTCCTGTCAGAACGCCAGCCGGAAACTTCCGAAAATCCCAAAGCGGCTGACCCTGTCTGCCGGCAATGGTTGCGGCAACACGCGCCATACAAAGTCCAGCCGGAAAACTTTGAAGATATTGTCGACACCTGTACCCAGTTCAAGGTAAAGCTTGCCGTCAAGGTCTTTGAAGTTATTATAGGGATTATTGAAGTTGAGTTCCTTGTTGGCCGGACTGATACTGGTCGTAATCCCTTTTGCACTCCAGAATTGCCGGAATTTTAGTTTCCTGGTCAGCGGGATGAAACGGAACAGTCCATTGCCAAAATTATGTTCTATGTTGAATCCGGCATAACGGTCACCTATATACTCCCATCTCGCCATCAGGTTGAAAGCATATTTGTTGTAATAGTAGATCTCATTACCGGGAATTACATTGAGCATCATATAGGGAAGCGTTCCGGTTACGCCACCGCCAAAGAAATTGTAATAGAGGCTGCCATAAGGTGCGATTTTCAGGTAGTCGGATACGCTGAGGTATACCTTGTCATATTTGTAATTGCTATGGAACACGCCGGGAATGCCACGGGCATACATGAATTCGACGATCGGGTAGGGACTTCCCAGGCTGAACCGGTTAAAGTTGGTTTCCAGGAATTTTTCATTGTAACCAAAGCGAACCCGCACGCCCAGTTCGAAATTTGTAAGCGCTTCCCCCTTTCCATTGCTGGTCTCAAACAATTCCTTGGGTGGAAGATTCTGCAAAGGTTCGAATACCTTGTGTACGCCCAAAAAGGTTGCGGAAATACCAGGCGACCATTCTGTAAAATATTCCAGTTTGCTTTCCTGGATCTGCATGAACTTCAGCGGAATCTTGTTCTTCCGGATAGCGAGTGCGAAAATGTTATCCGTTCCGATCTCATCATAGTAAACCTGTCCGTTGTCAAGGTCTTTCGTATAACTGCCATGAATATACGATCGCGGTGACCTGCTGAAGAGGTATTTTGCTTCCACCTTTCCCTTGAATGCCTTATCGCCAAATCCATAGGCCAGGTAGCCATGGAGGTAAAGATCTTTGTTGAACCGGGGATTGGTGCCAAGATCGAAACGCATCCGGAATCCCTCCCAGGAGTTGCCCGTAAACCAGTTGAACCAGGGACCGATCTCAAAATTTCCGACGTTCCGGTAGCCGGTCGCCAGGAAATTGATGGTTGTCACATATTTTTTGAAAATGGGCATTTTCTGAAGCGTATCGATCATGGCATAAATGGCTGCTTCATTTTTGCTGAGTTGTTCATGCCGGGAGCCATCCCAGAAACTGTCGGCCTTCTGCATCGCACCGGCAGCAAAAAGTATTTCAGACTGTACTTTATTCCGGGCGATACTGTCCCGGATATATTGTTCATTTACTACAATGTCCCGGTAGGTAGTTGTCTTTCTTCCGATCACCCCGAACCCTGATTTACCAATAGGTGCGATATCCGCAACAAATTTGTCTTTTACGAGAAACCAGACACTGTCATTCACCAGCTTGTATTCCTGGATCAGGCTCAGCTTATCGACAAAGTTGATATTGGCTTCTTTGCTGAGCGCCAGTGTCATTTTCTGGATCGCCCAGGTGCTGTCATGCACCCAGCAGTCACCCATAAAAGTGTTTTCACCTTTCCGTTTCGGGGTAAAGCTCATGTGGATAAGACGGCGGCCTGCCACAAACTGGCTGTCCAGTACCTTATAATGGTAATAGGCGTCGCCGTTGTCACTGATGGGGCTTACAAACTGTTTGTCAAATACGGGAATGAAATTGTTGTAGACGTTAACGTTTTGATCCGTCCCGCCAAGTAGTTTGCTGACACTCTCGTTATTGATCCCGATGGTTTTGACAGCTTTGATGATCTCCCTCGTACGCCACGGCGATTTCTGGTAATAGTAGTCTGAAATTGTCTCCGTGAGATAGATAGGCAAAAAAGGCTGCCCTTCGGTAGTATCTATATTTTCCAGGATAAAGCCGAAAGGTTTCAGCAACCCCATATCTTTCAGCCTGTCCTTTTTGAGCCGGTTTAGGTCCAGCTCCAGTTTGTTGTACAGTTCATATTTAAACGCTGTAAAACGATAACGGTCATTGAAAGGTTTCCGTTTTACAATCCGCTTCCACATGAGGTAACCCTTGTCGATCTTCCGTTTTACGACAACTTCGGCGGTGGTTTTGCCGCGTACCATGGACAGAATGAGGTCTATGGATTTGCCGCCATCCTTTGAAAACTGGCTAATCACGGAGGGATTGATGGGGATGCGGAGGTCTTCATATCCCACATAGGTGATTTCCAGCGTGTCGGCTGACCAGTTGGGCACCCGCACGATAAAACCGCCGGAGCTGTCAGACAGGCTGCCGGTCTGGGCAATCTTCAATTTGAGGGAAGCGAAAGGGATGCGTTCGTCGCTGAGTTTATCTTTGACATAACCCCGGATGATCTTTTCCTGGGCATTTGCCCTGTGTTCGATCAACAATCCCAGCAGTAAAAGAATAATACACTTGCAAAACAGTCTCCATCCCATAGAAATCCAAAAATACTATATGTCCACTAACGCTTAGAATACTTTAACAGTTGTGTCTGCCGAAAAAATTTTGACGAGTAGTGGAAATTCTGTTGCTTTGGCATACAAAGTACTTTTATGGTAAGCGAAAATACGGGCCTGGAAACCTTACAGGATATCCGGAAAATGATGGAAAGAAGCAGCAGGTTTATCAGCCTTAGTGGCTGGAGTGGGGTTGCTGCCGGTACATCTGCGCTGGCAGGCGCTTTTTTCGCCCGCAAGGCTATTGCAGACTATTATCATAACTATGATGCAGGTGGAGCGGGCTGTGCCGATTGTCTGGCGCAGACGCTGATCAGGATTGCCGTCATCGTCTTTATCACTGCCCTGGTTTCAGCATTCCTGTTTACCTGGTTTCGCAGCAGACGGGAGGGAGTAGCCTTCTGGGGCAGTGCAGCCCGCCGCTTGCTGTGGAATACCGCGATTCCCATGGCTGCAGGAGGTGTGCTGGTGCTGCGGCTGATTTCCCTGAAAATGTACCTGTTGATCGGACCCGTTTCCATGATCTTTTACGGACTCGCACTGATTAACGGTAGCCGGTATACGCTGGGAGAAGTCCGTTACCTTGGGTACTCATTTTTGATCCTTGGCCTGATCAGTACATGGTTTCCGGGTGAAACACTTTATTTTTGGGCATTCAGTTTTGGCATACTGCATATCATTTATGGCATCAGTATGTGGTGGAAATATGAAAGAATTCCCGTGCGCGTAATATCATGAAGAATCCCATTGAACATCTCAACAAAGTATTTGACAGCCGGATCCGGCTGGGGATCATGAGCGCCCTCATGGTGAACGAATCCGTCAACTTTAATGAATTGAAAGAACTGATCGACGCTACCGACGGTAACCTGGCTACCCACCTTAAAACCCTTGAAGAGCATCATTTTATCAAGGTGCAGAAAGGATTTATCGGAAGAAAGACCAATACCGTCTATTCTGTCACCAAAGCCGGCGAGAAAGCCTTCAAGATTCACCTGGAAGCGCTTGAAAAAATGATCCGGTCAATAGGGTGAATTTTTTTTGTAAAAATACTTTGAAATGCAAAGTGCTTTTGAAAAGTCTATATCTCCCCTTGGCCTTTCCTTCAGGATATGGGGCATCACCCAGTTGGTCTTTTCTACCCTGGTGACCGCATTGCTGATGCAGGTGGATGTGCTGCCAGACATCACGGTGGTGTATTATGTACCCCTGATCAGCGCGTTCCTGGGGTTACCTGCCTGGCTTATCCTTCGCATCGCATTGGGGCTGCTGGCATCCTCGCGCCTGAACGTCCGGTCGCGGCTCGACCGCCTCCGGTGGGTGATCGTCGTGTTGGGATGCGGTTACGGGCTGGCAGCCGGCCTGGTGCTGGTTGTACTCTGGCAGCAATCGGTAACGGGCTTTCTGACAGGATTTGCCCTGCTCAATGCCGCCTTCTTTATTGGCTGCATCACCCAGCATTCAGTTATTATGGCATATTTCCACGTAAAGCCACATCCCACCGCAGAAGCCCGCCCAACACCCGCTGCTATTCATCAAGAGCAAAATAGAACCTTAAAAAAATCCTACATGGAACAGACAAACAAAGTCCTTTACAAAGCGATTATCACTGCATTACTGATCCTGTTGCTGCTTATCCCTTCCGTCTTTATCCAGAACCTGGTCCAGGAAAGAAAAAGCCGTCAGGCGGAAGTGGTGCATGAAGTAAGCAGTAGATGGGCTGCCGGGCAAACCCTCAGCGGTTTCTACCTGTACCTGCCCTATGTGGTCTCAGGTACAACAGATAGCGGTAAGCCTTACAGGATAGAAAAACAACTCATTGTTCTTCCGGAAGAAGCCAATGTGCAATCGGTTATGGAACCGGAAGTGCGACCAAGATCCATCTACAAGGTGTTGTTGTATAAAAGCCGCAACGTTTTTCGCGGTCAGTTCCGGATCGCACCCCAGGGGGATTTTAATCTTTCCCTGGTGAAATGGCAGGATGCCAGATTATGCCTTAATATCAGCGATATCAAAGGGATTGAAGAAAAGGTACTGGTGAAACTGCAGGATCAGCAATATGAAATGCAACCCGGCACTCCCGAAACCGGCTTTGGCAACTCCGGGCTTTCCCTGCCGCTTGCATCAGTAGCAGAAGTCATAAACGGTCCTGTTAGCTTCGAATCTGTGCTCAGGCTGAAAGGCAGTGAGCAGTTGCATTTCCTTCCCCTTGCCGGAAACAGCATTTTTACGATTTCCTCACCCTGGCCCAGTCCTTCTTTTGACGGCAGTTACCTGCCGGGAACCAGGGAAGTATCAGATTCCGGCTTCCAGGCCAAATGGTCTTTCAGCAAGGCGAACCTTCCTTTCAATACCTACTTATCGGATACAAAATTTGACGCCGGTAAATTCGGATTTGGTATTACAATGGTTCAGCCTGCCGATCAGTACGCCAAAACAGAAAGAAGTGTCAAGTACGCGATCCTGGTAATAGGTCTCACGTTCTCCTTATTTTTCATCATGGAACAGATCCTGAAAAAACCTGTTCACCCTGTGCAATATGTATTGATCGGACTTGCCCTGACAATATTTTATACACTGCTATTGTCGATCAGCGAATTCCTGTTTTTTGACTGGGCCTATCTCATCGCTGCAACTGCAACGATCGTTCTGATTACCTGGTATGTCAGGGGACATTTCAAATCTTTCCGGACGGCCGCATTACTTGGAGCGGTTATCACGATGCTGTATGGATTCATCTTTGTGCTGGTCCGCCTTGAAGACACGGCATTACTGATCGGCAGCATCGGACTCTTCCTGATTCTTGGCCTGGCGATGTACGGAAGCAGAAAGGTTAACTGGTACGGAAATGAACAGCAGCAGGATCAGCCGCGCCTGGCCAGTACTGAATAGATTCCACCCTTATGATATCTTGAAGCTACCCTGTTGATAAAATCGGTTTTACCGAACCCTATGCCTTCGAAAACCTTTCCTATGTCTGCTGCCGGTACCGGATATGGCACCCACTGGTTCGCCAGTGAGGTGTCATATTCCACCAGGCAGAAAACACCACCGGGCTGCAGGCAGTCCGCCCACCTGCTCAGAAAACCTTTCTTGTCAACTACATAATGAATGGCATTGGCAATGAGAATACCGTCAGCAGCCATTTCCGGAAGTGACATGGTATTGAAATCGCCCTGCAACGTTTCTATCGCTACACCGTGCTGCTGAATCTCACGCAGCGCTCCGGAAATCGACCGGTCAATCGCCAGTATCTTGCTGTTTCCTTTCAGGCAGTTTGCCAGTGCCCTGGTGAATACACCATTTCCCGCACCCAGTTCAATCCAATTGCTCCCGTGGCTGATACCGCGACCTTCATGTTGTAACAGGCTAATAGCTGCTTCGCTTGTCATGCAGCCCGAAGTTAGCGCTATATTTGCTGCCGTGCCTGACGCTTTACTGATCGATATCGCCGTTCCTTCTTTCCGCCTCGATGAGCGGGTGTTACTTGCCATTGCTGCGCTTGAAACTCCTTCGCCATTCCGATCAAGGGTATGCGTTATATCAGATAACCCGGATGTTGACATTCCTGAATCGATATTCCGGCTCAGGGATGCTGACACGATCGACCTGATCATTCATCCCAGGAACCTGGGCATAGGGGCCGCCCGCAACACTGCGCTGGAATCGGGAAATGGTAAATGGCTGCTCTTTCTTGACGATGACATCATTCCTGAAAAAGATTTGCTTTTTGCTTACGCGGCTGCCATCATGCAACATCCTGATGCGATCGGTTTTGCCGGTGTTACTGACTTTCCGGAATCATTCAATGCCGTCACCCGTGCGCTGGAGATCAACGGCACCACAGGTCACTTCCTTGCCGCGTTACATCAACCATTACAACGATGGGCACCTACAGCCAATCTCCTCCTGAACCGTGAAAAACTGCAGAACAGGCAATTTGATACTGCACTCCGATGGAGTGGCGAGGACATGGATTTCCTGGTACGCAACAGCCTGGCACTGCAGGAGAAATATCATTCAGTTCCGGGAGCGATCGTTCATCACCCGTGGTGGAATAATGGTCAGCTGCAGACGGGTCGCCTCTTCCGCTACGGCCGGGGTGCCTGCCAGGTAGCCCGCAAAAATCCGTTAAACCGGTACACCTACCTTGATTTTACAAATACCCCCGAAACTTTATTGCTGCTGTTGCTCGTTCTGCCGGTAGCAGCCATGAACGACAGCGCCCTGTTGGTCATGCTCTTCATGGGAGCAGTATTAATGGCTGAGCTCCTGGTGAATTATATAAAGGCCATCATAGTAGGTAAAACCTTTTCGCCGCAGGTAGCACTGTCGTTATGGTGGACGAAATTCAGCTGGGAATGCGGGTACCTGCTGGAAAGCCTGGCTGTGTTTCCACCACGGCAATTTGCCCGCCGGCTGGATATGGGCTTCAGGAAAGAGAACCCCAGTCCCTTCCGCCTGAACCGATGGAAGATAATCAAGCTAGTGCTGATAGTCCTGCTGAGTAGTTTCGCTTTCTGGCGATTCAAAATGTTGTGATACACCATTTTCACACCAGGCAGTACGCGCATCAATAGCTTCCTTCAGCAACCTTTCATTTTCCTGCAGCCGCTCTTTTGCATTAACAGGATGGATCAGGTGAAATGCAACGCCACCGGCCTTCAGGAACCGCTTTTCGAAGCCCGCATTGATCAGGCGAACAACCAGTTCCTTATCCTCCATGCCCCAACCGCTGAACGCTTCATTATAGCCATTCACAGACACAATATCTTCTTTCCAGAATGCCATATTGCAACCATGAATTTCCCAGCGCTCGTCACCCTTGTTTTTGTAGCTGGTCTCAAACAATGGCCAGATGAGGGGAAACCGGATGGCACTAAGCGTGTTGGTAACGCCCTTATTGAAAATATTGATCCGGGTTTTTTTAGTGCGTATCACTGTGTCTGTAAGTTCATCATTCAGATAGATCCTGCTGGCCCTTACGAAAGTGCGCGGACGGGCGAACTTCAGGTGATCTTCAATAAAGCGCGGATGCAAAACAATGTCACCGTCTATCTGGATAATATAATCGCCGGATGCAGCGGCAATAGCAAGATTCCTGATCCTTGATAACCGGAAGCCGGTATCTTCCTGCCAGATATGTTTTACAGGAACTTTGGATTGTTTCGCGAACGCAGCAACGGTTGCCGCCGTCTCCGCCGTTGATCCGTCATCTGCCACAATGATTTCATCTGGCAGCACGGTTTGATCGATTGCACTGAGAAGACTTACTTCCAACGCGTCAGGCCGGTTATAAGTACTGATGATCAGACTGCTTTTCATAGTGTAGTTTAAGAAACCAGTACCCCAAATGTTTGCATGTCAATCAGCTTCCTGTATAACCCGTTCTGTTCCAGCAATTCCAGGTGACTGCCCTGTTCAACAATGCGACCCTGGTCCAGTACCACAATCTTATCTGCATTCTGAATTGTACTCAGGCGGTGCGCGATAACCAGTGACGTACGGTTCAGCATCAGTTTGTTAAGCGCATCCTGCACCATTTTTTCAGACTCGGTATCAAGGGCCGATGTCGCTTCATCCAATAACATGATGGGCGGATTGCTCAGTACGGCACGCGCAATACAGATCCGCTGCCTTTGTCCGCCGGAAAGTTTGATCCCCTTGTCGCCGATGTTTGTCTGGTAACCGGCTTCGGTCGCTTCTATAAAATTGTGCGCATTGGCAATGCGTGCAGCAGCTTCCACCTCAGCCTGGGTTGCATTGGGTTTTGCAAATGCGATGTTGTTGAAGATCGTGTCATTGAACAGGATGGATTCCTGGTTCACAACTCCCATCAGTGAACGCAGGGAGTCCGCAGTTACTTTACGGATATCTTTTCCGTCGATGGTTATGGCGCCGGATTGTGGTTCTATGAATTTCGGCAGCAGGTCCATCAAGGTAGACTTTCCTCCGCCTGAAGGACCCACCAACGCTACAGACTGTCCTTTCGGAATAGTGAAGGAAACATCCTGAAGTACTTTTTTATCGCCATAAGAGAAATTGACACCACTGAATTTTATTTCATGGTTAAAAGTGGAAACGGCTGCAGCATCAGGCGCATCAACGATCTGAGGTTTTTCATCAATCAGACCCAGTACACGCTCTCCGGCTGCAATGCCTGAATGGATATTGCTGAATGATTGAGAGATGGCTTTTGCCGGCCGCATGATCTGTGAGAACAAAGCGATATACGCGATAAAGTTCGCACCGTTGAGCCCCTTACCGGCCAGAACAAGTGACCCGCCATACAGAACAATACCTGCCACCATCATGACACCGAGTGACTCTGATACAGGCGATGCCAGTTGCTGGCGCTTCGCCATAGAGCGTATGATTGTTGAATAGCGTTGGTTTTCGTTCTCGAAACGGTTCGTGATAAAATTGACTGCATTGAATGCCTTGATGATCCGCATGCCATTCAAAGCTTCATCCAGGTAGCTGATCATCATGCCATAGGAGGTCTGTGACGCCGAGGCCTGCTCCTTCAGTTTTTTGACGATTTTTGAGATAACAAAAGCCGAGACAGGAATAATCAGCATAGACACCAGTGTCAGCTTATAAGAGATGATAAACAACATTACCAGGTAGGTAAGGAGGGTCAGTGGTTCTTTGAACAAGACCTGAAGGGTACCGGTAACGGAATATTGCACCACCTGAACATCAGATGCAATTTTACTGATGATATCTCCTTTCCTTTCGTTATTAAAATAGCCGAGGTGTAATTTCATTACATTGTTGAATACCGACCGGCGGAGGTTCAACAAGGTATGAATACGAAGATTCTCCATGATGCGGTCTGACAGGTAACGAAAAAAATTACCGATCACAACAGACAATACTATTGTTGCACAAACAAGCTGCAACGTGCGGGTTGCCCCAAAACGACTGTTAGCCAATCCGGCATAGTAATTAAACCACTTAAAAATATCCAGGGCATGCTCGGGCTTAACCAGCTGCTCTGGATGGGCATTCTGATTAAAGATGGTTGTAAGCAACGGAGCTACCAGCGCCAGGTTAAGGGTGCTGAAAATCACGGCCAGTAAAGTGAACAATATGTAGGGAATTGCAAACTTCTCAATCGGTCGGGCGAACGACAATAATCTGAAATAGGTCTTCATAATCTAGCAACATTGACAATCTGCGGGAGGAATAAGTTGTATGGGGGTCACGATTTACCGGTTTATTGCAGTTATCAGGAACCTTTTACCGTACTGTTTCATGAATTCGGTCTCATTCCTGCTGATCCTCAGCGGAAAACGTATATGTGCTCTACATATAAATAATTTAAATGATTGCATGGTGGGCATTGATGCTGCAAAATTAGTTCCCGCGAATTGTTTTTCCGGTAATAATTGTCACCATGTTCCTATTCGTTAATCAGCTGGCTCCGGGGTTAATGGGTAGGGCGAGAAGGGAGGGTTAACGGCTAAAAAAAGGCCGGGATCATTCCCGGCCTGTAAACTTCCCGAAACAGCTCAGAGCCGCTCGTAAAGCGCTCTCAGTTTCTTTGCATCGATCTTCTCTTTCCAGTCTTTACCCAGGGCGTTTTCCCAGAGGGGAGCCATGCCGAGCGACACGTTGATCATGGTGTCGAACTGCGCATCAGTCAATCCTTTGGTGATATGCTGGGGGATGTCAATATTGTGTTTTTTCACCATTTCCTTAAACTTCGCCACTCCTTCCGGATAGTATTCTTCCAGCTTGTCAAAAACGATACAGTTACCAATCCCGTGTTTGGTCCCGAGCAGGTAGGACAGACCATAGCTGACCGCGTGTGCTACGCCAACCTGGGAATAGGCGATACTCATGCCGCCTGCATAGGATGCCATCATCAGTTTTTCATCTGAATCTGAATCCCAGTTGTTTTTTTGAAGAAAGATCTCTTCGCAAAGCTCCTGTGCTTTTTCACCGTAAGATTTGCTGAATGCATTGAGATAGGTACCTGTCAGTGATTCCACGCAATGGATATAACAGTCCATCGCTGTATAGAAACGCTGATTTACCGGCACGCTGGCAGTAAGTGAAGGATCCAGGAGGATCTGGTCGTATACTGTATAGTCGGAATTCATGCCAAGTTTGCGCGTGGGACCGGTCAGTACACAGGTACGGCTGACTTCGGCACCTGTTCCGGAAATAGTGGGCACGCCCACTTTATAAACGCCCGGAACCTTTACCAGGTCCCATCCCTGGTAGTCAGCAGAAGATCCCGGATTGGACATCATCAGGGAAACAGCCTTGGCCATATCCATCACTGAACCGCCACCGATACCAATAATGCCCGATACAGTTCCGAACGCTGCGGTCAGTTCATCGCGCAGTTTGTCAACATAGGTGGTTTTGGGTTCGTGTGTTACGTCGATGATCACGATCTTATCCTGGCCCTCCAGGGGTATCCTGTTCAGGAAATCGGGTTTGTCGCGGAAATACTCATCAACGAAGAATATCATTGGGGCATTGTCCTTCCGCTTGGGTGCGATGATCTCGCCCAGCTGATCGAAGGAACCATTGCCATACACTACATAACCGGTCAACTTAAAGTTTCTGAATTTCATAACCGTTGTTTTCTGTTCGCTTATAATAACCGTGTTGCTTTTTCCAGATCTTCAGGCGTGTCAATCTCCACGCCCATATAATCAGTTACCACCATCTTCATCCGGATACCGTTTTCAAGATACCTGAGGCACTCGATTTTTTCTGCGGCTTCCAGCGGACTGACCGGCAATGCCGTAAAATCGATCAGCGTTTTTTTTCGAAAAGCGTATACACCGATATGTTCGTAATAGACGGGTTTAACTTCCTGATTACGATGATAGGGGATGGGTGAGCGGGAAAAGAATAATGCATTGCCGTTAAGATCGATGGCAACCTTTACGAAATTCGTATTGCTGATAGATCCGGGATCGGTAAGTACCTGCATGAGCGAGGCGACCTCTACCGATTCGCCGGCAGGACCCTGAAATACCTGCAGCAGTTTTTCAAGCGGTGCCCTTTTCGTAAAAGGTTCGTCGCCCTGAACATTTACAACGATGTCAGCATCCATCTCCGCAGCCGCTTCAGCAATCCGGTCTGTACCGCATTCATGTTCCTTTTTACTGCGGATGGCTTTGCCGCCATTCGATACGATTTCGTTATAGATCAGGTCGTGATCACATACCACGGCAACATCATCAAACAGGCCGGTACTGACCGCTGCTTCATATGTTCGCAGGATCACCGACTTTCCGGCAAGGTCAGCCAGCATTTTTCCCGGGAATCGGGTAGCTGCATAACGGGCGGGTATCAACGCAATTGTTTTCATATGGCAGATTGAATGGCTGCTTTCAGTTTGTATGCTTTGTCAGCTATATCTTCTTCAGACCAGTTAAGGTTGATCAGCATGCAGATGCAGCGGTTGATAATGGCGTCAGACACCGGGAAGGTTTTATCCTCATATTGTCTGAGATAATCCCGGAGCGCCGGCGCAAAGGGAGAAAGGGCAATACCGTTTTTGAAGTGGTCCCATTTGCGGAAATAGTGCCAGTTATTATCAAAATAGTAAAAGCTGGGAAGACCGCTTGCTTTCATGGCTGCTGCGGCTTTTGCTGCTGTTGTTTGATCCGGTAGAAAGATCTCGAGGAAAGTGGCGCTGTCACCTGCTTCATCATGAATCTTCCGGAAACTCACCTGTGGAATATCCTGCAAAGAGGCTTTCAGTTTTTTCTTTGTGTTGCGTTGTATTTCCAGAAAGGTATCCAGCTTGCGCCACTGGGCGAGACCTACTGCAGCATGCAACTCCGAAATACGGAAATTGTATCCGAGAAACGGATGAAGATCGGCACCACGGTCAGCACCGAGGTGGTCATGCCCGTGATCGGAGAATCCGTCAGATTTAATGAATACTGATTCATTATTGGTAAGAACAGCACCGCCTTCTGCACAGGTAACCGTCTTTACAAAGTCAAAGGAAAATGTTCCTGCGTCACCGATCGTGCCAAGGTATTTTCCTTTATAGCTGCCGCCAATTGCCTGGCAGGCATCTTCAAGCAAAATCAGGTCATTTTCCCTGCAAATGTCCTGCAACGCATCCAGGTCAGCCATAGCGCCGCACATATGAACAGGCATAATAGCTTTCGTATGGGGAGTGATCGCTGCTTTCACGGCTGCCGGGTCGAGCGTAAGGCTCTCATCAATGTCTACCAGCACGGGAGTGGCTCCTGCTGAAAGAACAGCTTCGAAACTCGCCACAAAAGTGAAACAGGGCATGATCACTTCGTCGCCTGCGCCGATTCCCAATGCTGCCATTGCGGTGGTCAGTGCAGCTGTTCCGCTGGAGGTCAGCTGAACATATTTTACATTGAGTTTATCGCTGATGGCTGCTTCCAGCTCCTTAGCTTTCCAGATGCCTTTGCGGGCGCCGTCAAAGCCATATCGCATCAGGATGCCTGTTTCCAGCACCTCATTGACTTCTTTTCTTTCTTCTTCGCCGAAGCGTTCAAATCCGGGCATAAAGGCAAAATTTCCGGCAAAATTAGGGATGTTTCACCAGAGATAGGCCGTGAGGCCGAGACCGATGGCAATATGGGAAAAATCGATGATCTCCGAACTCAGGTACTTGTAAACGACATTGCCTTTGTCATCAAGGTCATCAATCATATCCAGCTCAAAATTGTGGCGGGAATGAAAATACTTCCCATACAGCTTGATGGCAACGTTCCTGGAAACTCTTTTTGCAAGGCCGGCTCCGCACGACCAGCTGAACGTACGCTCCGGTTTATAGCGGTAAAACGGATAATCGTTTCTTTCCAGGAATTCTTTCCATTCAGCATTGAGCAGCAACTGAATATTTCCCTGTGCTCCCGAACTCACTCCTGCGCACCAGTTTGCCGAAATGAACCAGTTATGGGTCAGCGGCAGACTGAAGAAAGGGCCCAGCTCCAGGTACCGTACGCCCATTGGCTGGGTATAAATTCCGTCAGCTATGGAATCAAGCTCCGGTGACAAATCTGAAAGGTTGAAATTGTCACTGTTCATCGGAAAACTCGTAAACGCAAACTCCCCGCCAATACCTACATTTTTATGAAAGAACCAGGCGCCCTGCAATCCAAGATTAAAACCATCTTTTGCTTTCACTTTTTCATCGGTCACAGTTATGTCCCTGTGCAGGGCTGTCGCATAACCGATCCGCATTTCCAGGAAGCTGGGTTTGTTGGTGACGGGAAATGGCGTCTGTCGCAGCGGCTTGTGTGCTTCCTTTTCCTTGAACAGCTTGTCCGCAAAAACATAGCCCAGCTCCGTAGACAGAATGCCGATGCCCGCTCCCGCCAGAACATCAGATACCCAATGCCGGTTGTTCAGTTCCCTGCTGATGCCGGTGACCGTCGCCGCACCGTATGCGGCAACGCTGTAAAGGGGACTCCTGTACTGACCATATTCCTTGTGAAGAAAAGTGGCATTCATGAATGAGTTCGCCGTATGACCGGAAGGGTAGGAATTGCGTTCTGTTCCGTCGGGCCTTTCCACTTTTGCCGTATACTTTACGGTATTAACCAGGATTGCCATGGTCACTGCCGAAAAAACATACGATACACTTGCCCGCTTGAGCGTATTCTTTCCTTTTACACCGGCTGCATTCAGGCCGAATACCGCCACAGCCGGCATGTACTGCAGGTAGTCGTCGTAGTGATGCCGGAAGGTGGGAATATAGCGATTCCTGAAATCACGTATTTCCTTCCGTTCACCCCATAATAACCAGGAAGCAGTCAGGAAAGCAGCCGGAGCAATAGAGATCTGTACTGCACGACTTTGCCAGAAACTCTTTTTGGTAATGACTGTGTCCAATCGAAGGTGCGCCGTATCAACAACTGTTTTACTGCTATCGGTTACTATTACCTGGCCAGAGGCAGGTATAACCATGAATAGTGTTGAAATAATGACCAGCCAATGCAGTCGGTTGTTGGTGTTTCGGGGCTCCATGCGCTTTCTCGTTGCCGAACATAGTATAAATAATTTAATATCTTCCTTGTCTTGTGGGAAAGATTTTTAAATGTCGCGGTGCCCCCGGGTCACCGAAATCAAACACACCGGCAATTATCTGATAAAGTCGGTTTAACTTAACTGCCAATTACAGCGACAATTATGCATTGTAAAATTGCTTATCTGAAGATATTGGGGGTGCTGATCCTTTTGATCAGCCATTTCAGCACGGCCGCTCAGGACGCCAACTACTGGAGCTCCGCGTATGGTCCCGGCAGCTTTTTTATGCCGGGTGGTGTTGTTGCCTATAACGGCGACAGCGGCGTACTGTTTGTCAATCCTGCCCTCCTGGCTTACAGCCGGAACAATGCAGCTTCCATTTCCGGTACCTTGTACCAGATCCAGCAGGTGACCATTAAAAACGGGGCGGGAACCAGCCTTGATCTTAAATCCAGCCACGGAACTATCGTTCCTTTAATGATCGCCCACTCGATCCCTTTTAAATTAAAACTTCCCTTCAGCCTGGTATATGCCATCACCACCCGCCCGGTACTGAATTACAGTGCTACACAGCGCAGGGAAATGACGGACAATGTGCTCAATGACAGTTATTCCCCCGGTGACGAAGTGTTTATCGGGCAGTATTCCTTAAACAACAGCAGTTCTGAAACATCCTTCATCCTGAGCGGAGGACTGGCGCTGAGTGATCACTGGACGGTAGGGGTGACGCTAGAGGGGTTGATGCATAAAACTGATTACATCAACAATGCGAAACTTCGTGCCCTTCAGAATGCCGGCAGTGATACAATACTTTTTCCACCGGTTTCATCAGTGGAAGCATATTATCAGCTCAATGCCTGGTCTGTTGGCGGCAGGATAAAAGGTGGTATTTCGTACCGGCCAAACGGGCATCATGCATTTGGCCTGATGATAACGTCGCCGCTGGTAAACCTTATGGGGTCAGCTACGCTGCTGGCAGATGAAGAGATCAGCGATCTGCAGTGGATTCCCGGCATTCCGCTGAACGTACTGGCCAGCACCCGGCAGACCAACCTGAAAAGTAAATGGAAAATGCCCGTTAGTATCGCAGCTGGTTATACCTGGGATTTTGAAAAGGGTCAACTCTACCTGGCTTCTGAATATTTTGGTAAAGTGGATGACTATAACGTGGTAACGCCAAGAAATGAGGCATTTATCCGCCCGGATACCGCGGCGCGCAACACCACGCAGATGCTGCGATTCCATGATGCCCGGCAGGCCGTGATGAATTTCGGTATCGGATGCAGTTTTGACCTTAAAGAAAAAATCCGCGGTTACGTTTCCTTACGCACCGATTTCTCGTATGCAACAGATAACCTGTTCGGCAACCGTGATGGCTACAAAGTCAATGTTTCCGATATTAATATTTATCATGCACAGATAGGCGCTAACCTGCTGAAGAAAAAGTTTAACCTGAGAGCGGGTCTCCTATTGTCTTACGGTAAGTCCAACGATTATCAGCAAGTGGTCAATTTTGACGATCCCAAAGACAGCAATGTGCTGCTGGGTACTCCCGGAAAAACAAGTGCCACCACTTTTACTGTGGCGGCACTTGTTTCCTATCTCTATAATTTCTGATCAGAAGTCAACCCCAAGGGCGAAATACCAGATTGGCTTTCCCTTAAAAAACCCGCTCATGTCCCAGGCTGTATCCAGGCGCATGAAATAACCAAGCAAGGTACTCCGGGCGCCAAAACCGTAGCCGCCAACGAATGGGCCAATACCGCCCGCCTTGATCTTCACGCGGACGTCGCCTTCAGTGTAAACCACTTCGGGACGCTGCATGCTTTTCGGAGAACCATCCCATGCTGAGCCAAGATCAATAAACTGTGTCAGTTGGAAATTGCGGACAAACGCATTGTTGATCGGACGTTTCAGCAAGGTGGTAAATACCGGGAAACGGAATTCACTGTTGATGACCATCGCATTGTTTCCATTAGAAACATTCTGTTTGTGGCCGCGAAGGTTAACCGCCAGTGCCTGGAAGGAATAGTCCTGTGGTGAAGGCACATTTTCATAATTGGCTTTCGGAAACAACCAGCCATCCTGGCCACCAAGGTAGTACACGATTTTCTGGTCACCCCACGAGGCGTCGCCGGCTACACGGGCTGCCCAGATAAAATTGCGAAAGATCGGATAATAATAACGGGCATCGAATCCGAGGTTGAAGCCGGTACGGCCGCCTTCCTCCTTCGATTTATTGATCTGTGAATTATAGTCCGCATAGATCTTGTAACGCAGGCCATTCCAGATATTGGTTGACTTTTCAATGGAGTTGTCATATACATACTCCAGTCGCAATAATCCATATGATTTTTTCGCATCAGGAGTATTAATGATGTCTCCATTGTCACCTGGAATGAAAATGCTCTTGGTCACCATTTTATCGTTACGTAACCCTGCATTTATCCTTACGCTCCTGATCCTGTCAAACGGATACCGGATACCTGCCTGGAACAAATTGGTGTACATCTTGGCTGGTACCAGCATGGAGGACTTATAAATGGTAGTACCAACATCCGTCCGCCGATAGTAGAGTGCAGTATAATCAATTCTTTTCTTCAGATAGTCAAACCTCGCCATGTATTCAGAACCAGAATTAAACAATGATTGTGAACCGGGAATGAAAACATTAGGATCGCCAACATACACCGGTACACCCTGTCCTGCAGTATTGATCAGCGGAGCCCTTACCATACCGGTAAAACGGAGATCTTCCAGCAGATCATATACCGTCACTTTCAGCATGCCGTTAAAACCATTGTTGGAGCTGTTGGTTACCGGCAGCGATCCGTTGAAGGTCTCATAGCGGGTGATCAGTACGTCATTGTTGAATAGCGAACCCGTTACCTGTTCTACAGCAAATTTCAGACGATAGTTGAATCTTCCGGCTTTATTCAGCACTGAAGGCGTTTCAACTTCTTTTTTACCACTATTGATGAGATCGGTCAGTGCGGAATCTGCTTTCTCTGCACTGAATTCCGATTCAAAGGCATTTTGCTTTTTACTGGTATCCGAAACCGGGGGGCGTCCCTGCTGGTATTTCAACGCATCCCCTGCCTGCACACGCATCTGGTCCATCGTTCGCCTGCGGAAATCAGTAGGTCTGGGGTTGACATTGCGTTTCCTTAAGGTTGCTTCATCCACTTTCAACTTGTAGAGGAATTTCAGTTCTCCCTCCTGCCTTACTTCACTGACCTGGTCCTTATCTCCTGCAGATTTCGTTTCCACCAGGCCGCTCTGGTAATTCGTGATCGGAAAAACATAAGCGGAGTCGTTGGTGATGGCAAATGTAAAAATGGTGTCAGGTTCCTGCTTTCCATAAAATCGCAGCAGGGAATCTATATCCTTGTATTCCGGGTTGCGCAGTACATCATCGCCGATCTGGTAGATGGTATCGACGCCGACCCTCGAAGTAGTGAAGAATCCCGCAAAGCGGTTATTGATGCCGTTCTCATCGGCCGCGAAAGTGAAGTGGGAGGTGTTGTATTGTGTCGGATAACGTGCATTGCCATATTTGAGCCGCGATAATTGTGAGATCTGCCTGAACTCGCTTTTGTTGAAGTTATCTACCAGGAAGATATTGAACCGGTTATTTGAGGGAAGGATGGTATCTCCTGTACCCGCAGCGGCCGAAGGACGGTTTGACGCATAAAGGATACCCATTTTGTTGGGGAAAGCAGCAAAGCTGGGATCTAGATCGTCGTAAATATCATTGGTGATCTGTTCCGCCCGTTCGCGGTCGATCTTAAACGTGTAGATATCCGACTGTCCGTTTTTAACGGCACTCATCAGGAGTGTGTTGTCATCAGTCATGAACTTAACGTCCTGGATCTGGTCAAATTCAAGAGTCAGCTTGTCTTTTTTCAACCGCGAAAAAATGTCATACGTGAACATGCGGATCTTACCTTCATGATTATACACTACCAGGAGCTTATTTCCCTTACCATTCCAGGCAAGGAGGGGATAGTGAGGGTCCTGTTTTGCATCCAGGCTCCGGATATCATTTCTGAGCAATACTTTTTTGGTGGTATAATCTTCGTAGTAGATCACACACTGTAATCCTTTTTTCCATTCCACAACAGCATACGACTGGCTGCGGGGTGCCGGATTGGGGGAGAAGTTGTAAAAGTCCTTATACTTGGAAGTCTCTTCCACTACAGACATCGATCCTTTCGGATTGTTGCGGCGGCTTTTGATATCCTTGTAATATTTGTCTTCGTAATAGGCCATGGCATCTTCCAGCACATCTCTGAATTTCTTTTTACAGATCCGGTTCGACGCTCCGTTCAGGTTCCTGTAAAGACGGGCCAGGTAAAGGAAGTATTTGGTATTCTCTTTTTTATACACTTCTTCGATGTAACGCCAGAAAGCATGCCCGGCGAGTCCCGGCCGGTCAAAGGCGAACTGGCGAAAATCTTTGTATGTTCCTGCGAGTACGGCAGACTTCAGCTGGTCGTCCAGTTCCGTGCTCCAGTTTTCCGCGGCATAGGATACAAACCCATCAGTGAGCCATTTGGGCAGATCCAGCAACGCCTGGTTGGTGGCAAATTCGCCCAGGTCATCACCAAACAGGATATTGTCCAGCAAAATTTTCGCTATCCCCTGCCTGACCTGGATGCGCAGGTTTTCATGATTGCTGTTGAAGTACACCACCATCTTGTTGTTGACCAGTTTAGTGTTGCCTCCATTGGTCTGCCAGTCAGTAGTGAGCCCGATATTGGTTTGCTGCAGCTCGTTAAAGCTATTGTACAAAATAAGATTGGCTCTTCGTTGTAAGCCGTATTCCATGAATGTTTCAAGCTCCGGCAACTCCGCCTCTGCCATCTGGGCGACGGTCTTCGCCAACGGTTCCCCATGCTGATAGAAATAGGTGTTGAAGTTGACGGTCTGGTAAAATTGCCATTTGAACTTCTGGTATTGCACCCTGTTTTTTCCGAATTCAACTGTGTTCACCTGAGCTTGAGCGGGAAGGGCAGTTAACATCGGGTAAAGGAAAATCAGTACGGTCACCTTGGTCAAAACACTCAAAAACGAATGATTCTTCGGAAATTGCATATCCAGCGATTGTGGTCTAAAATTATGTTTTTCAACCTTATCAGGGAAATCCCCTGAAAATAATAGAGCTATGTTAACAGTTCGCCAATTTGTGTTCAGTCCCCTTCAGGAAAACACCTATGTTTTGTATAACGGGGCAGGTGAAGCAGTGATTATTGACCCGGGATGTTACCGGCAGGAGGAGGAGCGGGAGCTGGCAGATTTCCTTACTGACCATCATCTCCAACCGAAATGGCTGCTAAACACCCATTGCCACCTGGATCATATTTTCGGCAACCGTTTCGTATACCAGCAATGGAAGCTCGAACCCCATATCCACCCCCTTGAACAGAAAATCCTGGATTTGTCACCGGAAGCCGGCCGCCGCTGGAATCTCCCCTTCCGGCCGTATGAAGGTCCCGTCCATTATATACGAGAAGGAGACAGTGTCGGGTTGCGGGGGGATGAACTGAAAGTCATTGAGGCCCCGGGCCACTCTCCGGGTCATGTTTGTTTTTATAAGGAAGACCAGCAGTTCCTCATCGGGGGCGACGTTTTGTTCCGGCGCAGCATCGGCCGAACCGACCTTCCAGGCGGCAACCACGCCCAATTGCTGGACAGTATCCGGAAGAAGTTATTTGTGCTCCCGGACGAAACCCGCGTATTCCCCGGTCATATGGAGGTAACAACAATCGGCGAGGAAAAGAAATTTAATCCGTTTCTAACCTGACGGAGAGGGCCGTTTTCTCAGGAACGGCAGGTTCAGCCTTTCAAATTCACGTTTCTCTACCCTGGCTACGAAAAGTGTAAATCCGGCCAGCAGGATTGTTCCGGTCAGTATACTGAACCAGATCGGGGAATACAGCTGCAGCAATCCGCGATGGGCAACTACAAGGATGGACACGATAGCCAGGTAAGCCAGTAACTTTTTCCGCGCATAGGGTATGGGGTAAAAACGCTGTCCAAGCACATAGCTGCTTACCATCATCAGCAGATAACAGGTAAAGGTTGCCAGTGAAGCGCCCAGGTAGTGGAGTTTCGGAATGAGGAGCATATTCAGCACGATGGTCACTACTGCCCCACCGATGGTGATCCAGGCACCATACAGGTTCTTGCCTGTAAGTTTATACCAGATACTGAGATTGTAATAGATCCCCAGGAAAATATTACCCAGTGCCAGAATGGGAACAATATAGATACCCTCGCCCCATGCTTTCGATTTCAGGGTAATAATCCATTTCAGTACATCGAGGTAGAGTCCGATGAGCAGGAACATGAAACAGCACGCCAGCACAAAGAATTTCATGATGCGCGCATAATTCTTCTGGGCACCTTCATTTTTTGACTGGCTGAAGAAAAATGGCTCGGCAGCCATCCGGAACGCCTGGATCATGATCGTGATTAGTACCGATAAACGGTAAACATTGGCGAATATACCCAGCTCATGCTTAGCCTGCTCTGCCGGAAGATCCACCACATGTTGGTAAACCAGGCGGCTCAGCATATCATTGATCATGCCGCCAAACCCAACGATGATCAGCGGATAGCTGTATTGCATTACCTCCTTCCACAGGGGCTTGTCAAATTCCCAATGAATTGTTTTCCATTCCGGCAGGAGCAGGAAGAGGGTGGCAAGGCTACCCAGAAGATTGCCGATCAGGTAATAACCGATGCCGATGTTCATATTCTGGATCATCCGGAGCGGACTATCCGGGTTGCGTGACACATACCCGGGCAGCACGCCCAGAAAGGTGATGATCACCAGGAGATTGACCAGAACACCCGATAACCGGACAAAAGCATACCGGCGAGGCCTGTTTTCCTGCCGCAGCTTTGCAAAGGCAAGTGTAGACAATGCATCAAAAAAAATAATGCCGCACATCCAGGTGACATACTCAGGATGATCCTGGAGACTGGCCGCACTGGCAATTGCACCCCTGCACAGGTAAAGCACGGTGATCATCAGGATGCTGCTCACCAGCAGTGAAACGGAAAGGGTATTATAGAGATGATTTTTGTCGCGGTCCTGGGAAAATTTAAAATAAGCTGTTTCCAGGCCATAGGTGAAAAGTACGTTCAGGAATGGTATTATCGCGTATACCTGGCTGATATCAGCCGTTCTGGCCGGCTGCGCAAACAGAAAGGGTAGCGCCATATTCATCAGGTATCCGAGAAAACGGGTAACGATGGTGGGTACGCCATACCATAGGGTCTGTCCGGCCAGTTTTTTAATGTCGCTCAATCAGGGAGGTTTGCGCAAAAATAGGTTGAAATCGAATTAACAAAATTATCACGCAGTACCGGGGAAAATACGGGTCTGTTGAATCATCTTTTTAAACATATTTGCTCCGGGATGCCATCAATTAGCCATTAAACCTTTCCCGGCCTTACCGCAGGTAACCTATTGTTGAGGAGAAAACAACGGATTGCTGATAAAAGCTGAATCCGTGAGCGCACGGAAAAATGCTGTAAGCAGTCCCCTTTCCCCCTGGGAAAGGGGAATTTTTTTATCATAATGTTCCAGCACCTCCGCAAGGCTGTTAAACCTGCCATCATGCATATAAGGAAAAGTGACGGCAACATTCCTGAGACTCGGTACTTTGAATTTCAGATAATCCTCCTGCCTACCGGTAATGCGCATCCGGCCGGAATCTTTCCTTACCGGGTCGATCGGCAGGCCGTCATCTTCGAAGCTGTTATTGGTAAAAAGGGGCTCAGTGTGACAATTGGTGCACTGTTTGGCTTTGAACAATTCATATCCGGCTGCCTCGTTCACGTCAAATGTAGCCGTACCACGCATTACCCTGTCATATTTTGAGTTGTCTGATATCAGCATTAGTTCGAACTGAGACAAAGCTTTCGTCATATTCTGAACGGTTATTTCCTCGCTTCCGAAAGCTGCCTTAAAAAGCTTCGGGTAGTCGGGGTCGGCCTGCAGTTTTTCCAGCACTCCGGGTAAAGTTTCAGCCATTTCGTTGGGTGCAGTAATTGGAGCCAGCGGTTGCAGGTCCAGGTTGGGAATTGCTCCATCGTGATGAAATTCTTTTAGCCAGGCCAGGTTATACAGGGCCGGAGCATTTCTCGTGGTAAACTGGTTGTTGAATCCATGGCTGAACGCATGATCGAAGTTGGCAAAGGCTGCAAAAGGCTGGTGACAGCTGCCGCAGGGAAAATTCCCATCCAGCGAAAGCCTGCCATCAAAGAACAACCTTTTTCCCAGCTCAAATCCCTGCCTGGTGACGGGATTGGAAGCAAAATCATAAACCGGAGCCGGCCAGCCGTCGGGAACAGAAAACGCTATTCGTTCTCCGGCAGGGTCACTTCCATCCCGGTTGCAGGAAGTTAGCACCATTACCGCCAGAATCGCCAGGCAACCGCGCTGTATATTCAGAGGCCAGGTCATTATTGAATTACCCAGTTGGTGAGAGAAAAGGAGCCGGCGAAATTGTCAGCGAGCCTGGCACTGTTTTCACCGGGAGTCATTTCAACCGGTGTGTCAGCAATTCTTAAGGGAAGTGATGCATTAAAGAAGAGATCCAGCTGGCAGGTCAGGTCAAGGTGAAGTGTCTGTCCGGAAGTGAGTACCCACTGTTCATCCTGGTTCAATATTGCCTGGAAAGTCCGTATTGCTGACCAGGGCGAACGGAATCCACCGATATGGTACTGAAAAATTTTATCTGGTTCGGGTGACGCATCAGAATGTCCTTCAAACTTCAGAAAGATATAACCACTGTTCCAGGTCCAGAACATTCCCAAAACCGGATCAAGCGCTCCGGTCTGTACACCGCTCACGTTCCTTGCGCTGTCTACACCGAGCAACAGATTGATCTGATCGTATGTTCCCGGCTGTATGGGTACGCGCAGGGTATGTGTTTCTGGTTTTGCCAGGTCAAAAAGTTGGTAGCTGTCGTTGAACTGTTCGGCAGATTCCTGCCCGGAAAGCCGGTATTGCCCTATATAAAATCGCAATGCATCAGGTCTAAGTGTTTCTCCGAAAACAGTGGAATAATCCTGCCCCGGTACAAATGGGCTACCATTCATTTCTACGCTGATCGCCAGTTCCAGGTAGGCGCTCTCTGCGTTTTCACGGCTGTCTTCTTTACGGCAGCCAACCAGGATGAGTAAGGGGAGCAGAAAAATGGTAAGCGGATATTTCATGTTATTTTCGGCAATCAACCTGAAGTTACGATTATTATGAGAGTGGTTATTCAAAGGGTGCGGAAGGCATCTGTTACCATCGCAAAGCAAGTAAATGCCCAAATTGAAAAGGGGCTACTGGTGCTTGTTGGCATTGAAGACAGCGACAATGACGAAGACGCAGCATGGCTGGCCGGAAAGATTTGCCAGCTCCGGATTTTCGACGATGCTTCGGGTGTTATGAATCTTTCCGTCAGGGATATTGACGGGGATCTGCTGGTGGTAAGCCAGTTCACCCTGCATGCCAGTACCAGGAAGGGAAACAGGCCGTCTTATATCAGGGCCAGTAAACCTGACAAGGCGATTCCGCAATATAAAAGATTTGTGTCTTTATTGACTGCAGAAATGGGAAAACCGGTCGGGACAGGCATTTTCGGGGCAGATATGCTGGTTGCGCTGGAAAATGATGGTCCCGTTACCATCTGGATGGATACTAAAAATAAAGAATAAGGTATGGAAGACATGACATTGCGGGCAGCACAGGAAACAGTGGACCAGTGGATCAAAACAGTTGGTGTCCGCTATTTTTCGGAATTGACCAACCTGGGAATTCTGATGGAGGAAACAGGCGAACTCGCGAGGATCATGGTTCGCCGCTATGGTGAGCAATCCACCCGCCCCGGTCAGGAAGAATCTTCGCTCGAAGAAGAGATGGCTGATGTACTGTGGGTATTGCTCTGCCTGGCCAATCAGACCGGCACCGACCTTACCAAAGCACTCCGGCAGTCTATCGAAAAGAAGACCAAACGGGATGCCGACAGGCATCGGAATAACCCGAAACTGGGCAATATCTAATATATTTGCGGCCTTATGGCAAACGATTCGAATAAATTCCAGGCGATTATCTCGCATTGCAAAGAATACGGATTCATTTTTCCTTCCAGCGAAATCTATGACGGACTCAGTGCTGTTTATGACTATGGTCAGAACGGCAGTGAACTGAAGAAAAATGTCCGCGACTACTGGTGGAAATGGATGACCCAGTTGCAGGATAATATCGTAGGAATCGATGCTGCCATATTCATGCATCCTACCACCTGGAAAGCGAGCGGTCACGTGGACAATTTCAGTGACCCGATGATCGACAACAAGGACAGTAAAAAGCGCTACCGCGTGGATCATCTGATTGAAGGATTCGCCGAAACGCTTCCCGAAGCCGAGGGCGCTGAACTGATCGCCTCTATGGAAAAGCTGTTGGCTGCAGAAGACTTCGCCGGTCTGAAACAACTGATCGAATCCAGAAAAATTAAATGCGCCATCAGCGGTACCGTAAACTGGACCGATGTGAGGCAGTTTAACCTCATGTTCTCCACTGAATTCGGCAGCGTAAGCGGTGAGGAAGGTGACAATATGGTCTATCTGCGTCCGGAAACTGCCCAGGGTATTTTCGTGAATTTCCTGAACGTACAGAAGTCCGGCCGGATGAAGATTCCCTTTGGTATTGCTCAGATCGGTAAAGCATTCCGCAATGAGATTGTAGCCCGGCAGTTCATCTTCCGCATGCGTGAATTCGAACAGATGGAAATGCAGTTCTTTATTCGCCCCGGCACACAGAAAGAGTGGTACGAGTTCTGGAAAACAGAACGGATGAAATGGCACCTGAGTCTCGGTATACCTGAAAGCCGTTATCGTTTCCATGACCACGTAAAACTGGCGCATTATGCCGATGCAGCATGCGATATTGAATACGACTTCCCCATCGGCTTCAAAGAGGTGGAAGGTATTCACAGCCGTACAGATTTTGACCTCAAAAACCACCAGGAATTCAGCCGGAAGAAAATGCAGTACTTCGACCCGGAAGTGGGGCCGGACGGAAAGCCATATGGTAACTATATTCCATATGTGATTGAAACTTCCATCGGCCTGGACCGGACGGTGATGATGCTACTGAGTGAGGCTTATGAGGAACAGGACCTCGGCACCCCGGATAAACCGGATTCCCGCGTAGTTTTACGATTCCCGGCTAAATTGGCACCAGTGAAACTGGGTATTTTACCCCTCACCAAGAAGGACGGACTGCCTGAAATTGCCCAGGAATTGATGGCGGAATGCCGTAGTGTTTTCAAGTGTTTTTACGAGGAAAAAGACACTATTGGCAAGCGCTATCGCAGGATGGACGCGATTGGAACGCCTTTTTGTATCACCATCGATCACCAGACCAAAGAAGACGGCACAGTAACTATACGATACCGGGACACAATGGAGCAGGAAAGAATACCATTAAAAGCTGTAAAAGATTTGGTTGACAAAGCCATCCAGTAATTATATATTTGTTATATACCCTAATGCCTGCCAGTTACCCGTCAGGCCATTTAATATATAACATGCATATAACCATCCATTTAGGATTGCTTGTTTTGTGGGCTCTGTGTTCTTTCCTGGCGGGACTGGTATTCCGGTTCCTGCAGGCGAGGTACCTTAAGAACCAGTTACTGCAGCTGGAAAGGGAAAAGCTTGAAAATCACGCAGAAATCCTCCAATTGCATAAAAAACTTTCCGAGCTCCGCGCCGCAAACGAGAATCAGAACGGTACTCCAGTCGTTCAATTCAAAGAGAAAGAGGCCAACCAGCCCACTGATGCCGGTAAAAACAAAAGAGCCCAGTAATACCCAATTTCCCCTTATTCAGGGCAATATTTAGTTGGATGAGCCGTTTTATCACAGTATCTGAATCCTGTGAATATCCACAAATGACTCAAACCAATTTCTATGATGTCCGCAAACATCACATTGGCGATTGCCATATGGCTGATAGCAGCATTTGCAACCGGATCCTTGCTCGGACTATTTGTAAGGTCCAGACAAATGGCTAAATCCAAAAGAAGAATTCTTGAGCTTGAAACCGAAATGGTGAATAACCATGCAGAAATCTTACGCCTGCATAAATCCCATTCGGAGCAAAGTAACCAGGGTGGCAAAGTGCCCGTAATCAGTCTTTCAAAAAGTGATACGGCAGGCGCCTCAGGCCGGGCAATGGCTCAGGGACTACTATCCATATAACTCGAGGTGAATGCTTTTTTTCTCATAGCCAAGTGAAAGAATGCGTTGTTTGGCTTCGTCGATCATGTTCTTCCACCCGCAAAGAAAAAAGTTTGCCGCATACTGTCCACCGGGAACAGTTGTCTGTTTCTCCCGGATCAGATCCTCATAAACTGCATGTACATATCCAGTTCTGTACAGATGTTCTCCCGGTGACTCCCGGGAGAAGGTCGGTATGTACCTGAACGAAGTGACTTTCTCCGTCAGTTCGCGCATTTCAGCGCCATACAACGCATCGCTGAATTTCCTGCAGCCAAAGATCAGAAAGATTTCCTTGTGCGGAATATCCAGATTCAGAATATGATGCGTCATAGCCCGGAAAGGCGCTATGCCGGTACCGGTACACACGAAATAAAGATCGGTTTCAATTGTCTCCGGCAACACAAATACACCCTGTGGTCCGCGAAGCAATACTTCAGAACCTACGGTCACTTCATGGAACAGATATTGCGTTCCCAATCCGCCTTCAAGCAACACGATCACCAGCTCAATTACATTGGTGCCATCAGGCCAGGAAGCAATTGAATAACTTCTCCAGCGTTTGTTGCGCTGCTCATGAATGGGAAGATCAAGTGTTACGAACTGTCCCGGTTTAAAATCAAAATTGTCGGTTTCTGTGAGTTGGATCCAGAACCTCCTGGTAGCATCTGTTTCATCGGCTATTCGGATGATCTTGCCGGTTTGCCAGGGTTGCAGCATGACGGTAATTTGTGGTAAGGTAAGAAGAATAATTGTCCTATTTTTACACATTGCCATGCGTATCCTGAACCTCTTTTTTATCATTCTCTTCCTGGCTTCGGCGGCACTGCAGTACAACGACCCAGATCCTTATCTGTGGGTGCCTATCTACCTTTTCGGTGCATGGCTCTGTTACCAGGCGCTGAAAGGAAAATTCCAGCCTGCTATGTATTATATCGGATGGGCTGTGTACGGTGGCTATGCCCTATACCTTTTTTTTGACCGTTCAGGTGTGCTCAGCTGGTGGCGGGATCACCATGCAGAAAGTATTGTTCAATCAATGAAAGCTACACGACCGTGGATAGAAGAGACCAGGGAGTTTGGCGGACTCCTGCTACTGTTATTCGCTATTTCTCTTAATTGGTTATGGGCGCGTTATAAATTGAAGTCATGAAGCGTTTTTCACTATTGTTGCTCTCAGCATTTTTCTATTCTACCGGTATAGCTCAAACGTCATCTGATATTTCCGGAACAATAAAAGACCGCCAGGGCAGACCTGTCAGGGGAGCTACTATCCATATCATCGAATCCCGCCTGTTTGCAATCAGTGACAGCGCCGGTCATTTCAGTTTTGTTGCGCCTGCAGATAGACTTCAGCTTGAATTAAGCGCTACCGGATTCGCGAATAAAGTTGTAACCTGGCATAAAGGCGATCCTGTCGTATGGCAACTCGAAGAAAGCAGGACCCAACTCGATGAAGTTGTGGTTACTGCTGAGAAAAGGGAAACCCAATTGCAAAAGCTGCCGGTAAGTGTAACTGCACTAACTGGAAAACAGGTAAATGACCTTCAGCTCTGGAATGCAAAAGACCTCACGGCTGTGGTGCCCAACTTTTTTTCTGCTGATCCGGGGGATAAGCGGAACGTCATTTCTATCCGTGGAATCACTTCAAGTTCCTATGATCCTGCTGTTGCCACCTATATCGACGGCGTCAACCAGTTCGGCCTGGATACCTATATTGCCCAGCTGCTTGACATCGAGCGGATAGAAGTACTGAGAGGCCCCCAGGGAACGCTGTATGGCCGGAACGCTATGGGAGGGGTTGTTAATATCGTTACGCGTAAACCTACGGGAAAGCCTTCCGGATTTGCGGAAGTGAGCATTGGAAATTATGGACAGCAACGATACAGCGCCGGATTCCGTACACCACTGATCCCGGGAAAGCTTTTTATTGGTGCAGCGGCACTGTACGAAAAATCAAACGGTTACTATACCAATGACTTCGATCAGTCCCGGTACGACAGACAGCACGCTTTTAGCGGCAGTTATTCTCTTGACTATTATCCTGGTGCTGACTGGGCAATATCCCTTAATGTAAAACAACAGCAAAACAGGAACAATGGTCCTTTCCCGCTTGTAATGGGAAAGGAAGACGCCTTCGCTTCTCCCTATCATCTTAATCAGAACGCTAAAACCGAACTGATCGACAATACGATGAATGCGGTTGCGTCCATTCGCTATTCCCGCAATAAATTCCAGCTGTTGTCGCAAACTGCCTATCAGAACAATTACAAATATTATGACGATCCCATCGATGCAGATTTTTCACCTATCGATGGCATTACTATAATCAATAATTACGGACGGGACTGGAACCGTGTTCAGGTATGGACGGAAGAATTGCGGTTGTCATCACCCGCAGGCAATAAGAACCCGTTGCAGTGGACTGCTGGCGTATATTTATTCATACAGGACAATCCCGTGAAACAGGCAACCCATTTCGGTAATGATGCAGAACTCGTAGGTGCTGACCACCCTAATTTCAGCCTGATCAATACATCAATAGGAAAGAACCGGGGCCTGGCTGGCTATGGACAGGCCACGTATACTGTTTCGCCGAAATGGTCCATTACCGGCGGCCTGAGATATGATCTCGAAAAAAGAGAATTGTCTGTGCTGGGGGAATACCAGGATGATTCCGAATCGCAGCCTCAGTTCGCATACCGGCCGGATACTGCAGCTTCCCGAAATTTCTCGTCGTTCAGTCCTAAACTGAGCATCAACTATCAACCGGCAGCACAGCAACTGCTTTTTTTGAGTTACAGCAAGGGTTTCCGGACCGGTGGCCTGACACCACTTGCATCCGATCCTTCCCAGCCGCCACTGTTCGGATTTGATCCCGAACACAGCCATAACTGGGAACTGGGCTGGAAATGGCGAAACAAGCGCAACAACTGGCAGTTGAATATGGCTGCCTTTTATTCGATCGTAAACGACGTTCAGGTGCCAACACTCATATTACCTGATGCGGTGACCATCACCCGGAATACAGGTAAAATGACCAGCAAAGGACTTGAGGCAGAATTGATCGCCAAACCGTTGCGTGATCTGGAGGTTTCATGGGCTGCCGGAATAACCGATGCTGCCTATGACGAGCTTAAGATTGCAGCGAATGGCAACGAAACGGATCTTAAAGGCAGCAGGCAGATCTTTACACCCGACCTGACATCGCTGATCACTGTACAATACCGCAGCATACTCATCCCTTCTTTAAAGCTGGAAGGAATTGCAAGGGCTGAGTGGAAGTACCTAGGTATGCAGTATTTTGACCTTGCCAACACGCTGGAACAAACGCCGTATCACGTACTTAACATTCGGGCCGGAATCATGCTGAAGCAGATTACTGTTTCTGGATGGGTAAAGAATCTCACGGATACCCGCTATATCGGCTATGCCTATGATTTTGGGGCGGTTAACCTGGCGGCACCCAGACGATACGGCCTCACTTTGCAGTATCGTTGGTAAAAAAATTGAATAATTATTGTAAAACGATAATTAATTATTATCATTGCAGTATTAATTTAATATTGCAGCCTATGCAACAGGCCAAAATCATTTCCCGGTGTCTGTTCTATTTCAGCCGGTTCCTCTCTGTCGGATATTTGTTTTCGGTAGCTTATGCATTGCTGTGTATTGTCACCGGGTGGTTTGTGCAGCCTTATGGTGATAACAAATTCCTGCATATCAATTATCCTTTCACGTCAAGACCATTTCTGAACGTTGACAACAACCTCCCGTATATCATCTTTTCCTTTATCTTACCCCTGTTGCTGTATGGGATATTTTTCTGGTTGTCCTCCAATGTATTTCGTGTTTTCTTTCAATCCAGGTTGTTTACAACGCAGAACATAGTTCAATTAAAGCGATTCTACGTTTTTGATATTTTCATCCCTTTTCCGGCTGTATTACTGGCTGGATTTTTTGTGCCGCTTGAAAACGCTATCTGGGTTTTGGTGCTGGTTCATGGCTTCCTCGGAATTTTTGTGTATTTCCTGGCAGTGATATTCCGGCAGGGCTTGTATTTGCAAAATGAACAAGACTTATTTATCTGATTATGCCCATTATTGTAAACGTTGATGTAATGCTGGCGAAAAGAAAAATGCAGAGCAAGGAACTGGCAGAAAGGCTGGGCATTACTCCGGCAAATCTCTCGGTATTAAAAACTGGAAAAGCAAAAGGAGTTCGTTTTGAAACCCTGGAGGCAATCTGTGAAATACTGGAATGCCAGCCGGGAGATATACTCGAATACAGAAAAGCTTAAATACCCCTTTGTCAAATAATAGCATCTGACGGGTGTGCCTAAGCACCCGGGGCTAATCTTTTGTCTGCACTAAAAAATAATCTCATGAACTCACTGAGCATTGATACAGTGTCTGTAACCTGGCGCAACGGTGTTAAGGCGCTGAATGATATTTCCCTTCAGTTCAGCAAAGGGATGTTTGGTTTACTTGGCCCTAACGGTGCCGGAAAGTCAACACTTTTGAAAACAATTGTCGGCCTTCAACAACCGGATAAAGGAAAAATCTTCCTGAACGGGATCGACCTTTCAAATGACCAGTTTTATCTCAGGAAACAATTGGGTTATCTGCCACAGGATTTCGGTGTTTATCCGGGTGTTACTGCCTGGGACCTTTTGCAGCATATTGCTATTCTTAAAGGTGTCGGCGATGCTACCGCACGCCGGAAACAGGTGACGTATCTGCTCGAGCAAATGAACCTGTCGGAATACCGGAATAGCGCCGTGCATCGATTTTCCGGAGGAATGAAACAGCGATTCGGTGTTGCGCAGGCACTCATTGGTAATCCGCAGGTAATATTGCTGGACGAGCCGACTGCAGGACTCGACCCTGAGGAACGCCATCGCTTCAACAGTATGCTCAGTGCGCTCAGTGAAGAACTGATCGTCGTCCTGTCTACCCACCTGGTAGAAGATGTACGTAACCTCTGTGATAACATGGCCGTTATTCACCAGGGCAGGGTAGTGGCTGAAGGTAAGCCGGCGATGATGATCAGTGCACTTGATGGAAAAATATGGTCGAAGAAATCAGCAGTAACCAGCGGCCCGGAACCCGATTTTCCACATCGCCTGATCAGCCGCCAGCTGATCGGCAAGCGGCCTTTTGTTACTGTTTACGCGGAAGTACAACCTCCTGGTTTCGTTCCTGACGCGCCGACTCTTGAACACGTATATTTTCATGCACTTAATTCGTGACTATGTTCTCTGTACTTTCCTTTGATCTGGCAGGTTACCGGCGTTCACCCCTGTTCTATGGTACAATGCTGCTGCTGTTGCTGGGTGGCCTTTTTACCGGAAGCAATTTTAACCTGTCCATCGGTGAAGGGGTGCTGTTAAACGGTCCCTACATCATCGGATTTATGATCGGCCTGCTAAGCCTGATAATCATATTTATTGCAACACTGTTTGCAGTACAGTTGCTGTTCAGGGAATGGGACAGCCGCTTTGACCAACTGCTGTTTACCATGCCACTCAAAGCAACTGGTTATGTGTCTGGTCGCTTTTTGGCTTTATTGCTGATCACGTTTACAGGATTTCTGCTACTCACCGTTGGATTTGCCATTGGGCAGTCACAGCGATCCGGTGGTGCTGAAAATGTATTCAACCTGCTTTATTATGCCTGGCCAATACTGGTTTTTGGTTTGATCAATAGTTTTTTCGTTTGCGCTGTGCTGAGTGTAATTGGTTGGAGAACGGGAAATAAATTGCTGGTGTCGATAGGGGGACTGCTGCTGTATGTACTGTACATGATCGGGTTGTTGTATTCCAATTCGCCTTTCATGGCACAAAGTCTTCCACAGACCACTGCAGCGCAACAGGTTGCTGCGATGATTGATCCCTTTGGCCTTTCCGCCTATTTCTGGATTGCAAAGGACTTTTCTGTACAGCAGCGCAATACCAGGTTGATTCCATTTTCAGGTTTGTTCGCGTACAACCGAACCGGAGTGTTCATCGTCTCATGTGCCATGTTGTGGTGGGCGCAAGGCGCCATCAGGCGGAAGCCCTCCGGGAATCGCCGCCATAACATCCCGGATCCGGGAAGCAATTCTGTAACGGCAGTTCCCCAGGCGGCAGTTTTTGAACAACCGGCAAGGTTGACAATTTCTTTTAATTATAGGACGACCTCGAACGCAATAATGTCTGTCGCGCGGATGGACCTGATTGCGCTGGTAAAAAGCATAGCGCTTCCTGCAGCCTTGCTGCTGACACTATTTATGACCGGAATGGAAATGTATGCTGATATTGAAAAAGGCATCCGGATCCCGCAGCAATTCGCAAGTTCAGGTTTGATGGCACGTTCGATCATCAGAAATTTTCATTTTCCCGCAGCATTGCTGTTGGTTTATTTTATCAACGACGTTTTCTGGAAATCTGACGCTACGAGGTTCAACCAGGTGGGCGATACATTCCCGATGGCCCACTGTCGTATTGCCGGGCACTTTGTCAGCGGCGCATTACTGATATTTTTTCTTTGCGTGGCGAATATTGTTTTGGGCATTTTCTTCCAGGCTGGATTCAGCTATACGATATTCGACTGGAGGGCTTATACAGGAGTGGGCATTTTTGTCGCTTTCCCGTTGTTGTTGTTGTTGGCGATTCTACTTCTCGTCAATGCGGTTTCTCCGGGCAGGTATGTGGCATTGGCATTCTCATTCATTCTGGTAGCAATGCTGGTGAGCCCTTTGCAGCGTAAATTATTGCCGGTGCCCCTGCTTGGTGTAATGGCTACGTTTAACGGGCCTTACAGTGACTTTTCGGGTTATGGACCATACCTGGCATACGGCCTTCAACGGCTGGCGGTTGGTGCAAGCGTGATTGCTATCATAACGATAATTGCCATCTGGGTACGGCAGAGATGCAACCTGGTAATAATGTTGCTCAGCATTGGAGGATTGGCGGTAGCCGGATATTTTTTTGGCCGGTTAGCAATGCATGAATATGTTCCGGCTGACCGCAACCGGGAGGTCCGGGAAGCAGTTAGCTATGAAAAATCATTCCGCCAATATGCCGGCGTGGCAATGCCGGCTATTACCAGCGTCCGGACAAGGGTAACATTGTTTCCGGCTGAGAATTGCTATAAGGCGTCCGGAACCTATACCCTGAAAAATACTTCACAGTTTCCCGTAACATCCCTGTTGATCAATTCCGTAAATGAAGGGGTGCGGAGTAACGTGACTTTTGTAAAAGACGACGAAAGAACTGTTGTCAGCAATGACGCAGCTGTCCTTGCCTTAAAACACCCGCTGCGACCGGGAGACAGCGCGCACCTGCAGTTTGAGTTATCCAGCCGATGGTCGCCGGCCAATGGACATCAGTCTTTCAATGCTATTGTGGAGAATGGAACATTTCTACGCATCAGCCGTTATTTTCCTTCAATCGGATATCAGGCGGACCGTGAACTGGAAGATTCCGCACAACGCCGTCAAATGGGGCTGGGTGGCCCGACCCCCCTGAAGAAGTTGTCCGATACTACTGCGATATTGCCTGAAGGCTTGTTGCTGGATATGGAAATCATCACGGATCGGGACCAGGTCGCTGTGGCAGTTGGAGAACTGGTAGAACAAAAACAACTGGAGGGGAGGAGTTATTACCGGTACCGCACCGGTCAGCCCATACCGTTTCGTTTTGCGCTTTCATCTGGCAGGTACGGCAAAAAGACGCTGCAGCATAATGGAACAGCCATCAGCATTTACTACCATCCTTTACATGAAACGAATGTTGATCATTTGCTGAACAATGCTGCCAGTACACTCGACTATTGCCAGGAACAGTTTGGTGCCTATCCGTTCCGGACTGTCACCTTTGCTGAAGTGTCGTCGTTTACCCGTGGATTTGCGGGGACTGCTTATCCCGGAACAATTTATATGACGGAGAATATGATCTTCCACGCCAACATTCATGCTGACCGCCAGCAGGATGTGATCAATGAACTGGCAGGTCATGAACTGTCACACCTCTGGTGGGGCAACAACCAGATTTCCCCCGACGACCGGGAGGGCGCCCAGATGCTGACGGAATCACTGGCAATGTATACAGAGATGATGCTGTACAAGAAAATGTATGGCAGGAGCAGGATGCTGGAACGTGTTCAACTGCACCGGCAGATCTACGAATCCGAAAGGGGATTTATACCCGAGCGTCCATTATATCGTGTGACCGGCAGTGATGCGCATATTTATTATTCCAAAGGAGCGGTTGTTCTGGTAACACTCAGCGACATTATCGGTGAATCAAAACTCAACCTTGCATTGCGGAATTTCTTACATAAGCACCGTTATCCCTTTTCCCGGCCGGTATCCACCGACCTTATCAGTGCCATTCTTGACGTTACACCACCCGCAGCCCACCAGAAGGTTACTGATCTCTTTACCCAAACTGGCCTTCGGTGAAGCTACGACCAGCGAGGCCGGCATCATACACCATAGCCAACAACTAAACTCCTAAACAGCTAAACTCCTAAACTTTTCTATCTTTGCCGTCCCTGGTACCCTACAGGGATGTGTGTATGAATTTGGATCATTTACTGGAGTTATACAGCAATGATGGCCGCCTTTTTCAACTGGCGGACAGAATCACTATGTCTTTACCGCAGCACCTTGCGCTTAAAAATCTAAGCGGGAGCTCACCGGAATTTATCCTGACATCACTGCTAAAAAAAGACATTACAGCCCAGGTCAATCACATTGTTGTGTTGAACGACGCCGAAGAAGCGGCTTATTTTCACAACACGCTTGAAAACCTGAGCGGTGCACTCGACCTGTTTTATTTTCCTTCCAGCTTTCGCAACAAAAAGAACTACCGGTTGCTGAACAGCAGCCACGTCATGTTGCGTACTGAAACGCTCACGCGGCTCAGCGCAGGCGGAAATAAAAAGATCGTGGTAACCTATCCCGAAGCCTTGTTTGAAAAGCTCGTGCCTCCTGACACGCTCAGCAGTAATATCATTCAGATCAAAGTGAATGATGTACTGGATACAGTAAAACTGTTCGGTCAGCTGACAGATGCGGGATTCAACAGGACAGACTTCGTGTACGAACCAGGCCAGTTTGCCGTGCGTGGAGGAATCGTTGATATTTATTCCTTCGGTAACGAGAAGCCCTATCGGGTCGAATTGTTCGGTAATGATGTGGATTCCATCCGGCTATTTGATCCGGAAACCCAATTGAGTGAAAGGAAGTTGCTGCAGGTGAGCATTATTCCCAATCTGCAAGCGGAAATGCCTTCCGCAGCAAGTGTGTCGTTGTTTGATTTCCTGCCGGAAAATACGGTAGTGTGGATGAACGACTGGGAATTCGTTAAAGAGCGACTGGAACTGCAGGAGGAGGAGCTGGATCTCTTTCTTAACCGCAATGCAGACCAGCCATCCAAAGAGGAAGAGGATGAAGACAAACTCCTTCGCAAATCAGTTCAACGTGATGAGTTTCTCCCCGCTGCGACCATAGAAACGATATTGCAGGACCGGCATATCGTGGAACTTGAGGGCCGCGGCAGTTTTCCCGGCCGGGCAACTTTTGAGATTGATTTCAATACACGTCCACAACCGGCCTTTAACCGGCAATTTGAATTGTTGATCAAAGACTTTCAGCAATGGGAGAAAAAAGGTTTCGGGTTGTATTTTTTTGCTGAGAATCCAAAACAGCTGGAAAGGCTCCATAGTATTTTTGAAGACCTTAAGGCTTCGATTCATTTCACACCGATCCCCGTTGCCATACATGGCGGATTTATCGACGAAAACATCAAGGCAGTCTGTTATACTGACCACCAGGTTTTCCAGCGTTACCACAAATACAAGGTCAAGCAGGCCTACAATAAAAATAAAGCCCTGACGCTTCGCACGCTCAGGGAATTGCAGCCGGGAGATTTTGTTTCGCATATTGATCATGGTGTTGGTGTATACAGCGGCTTGCAGAAAATTGAGGTGAACGGAAAGTTGCAGGAGGCCGTACGCATTATTTACAAAGACAGTGATATCCTGTATGTGAATATTAACTCCCTCCACAAGATTTCTAAGTATACGGGCAAGGAAGGGACTGTGCCAAAGGTGAACAAACTGGGCAGCGATGCATGGTCGAAATTAAAAGAGAAGACCAAGACGAAAGTAAAGGAGATCGCTTTCGACCTCATTCAGCTATATGCACAACGGAAAGCCCAGCAGGGATTCCGGTTTACGCCAGACACCTACCTGCAGACGGAACTGGAAGCCTCGTTTATTTATGAAGATACACCCGACCAGAGCAAGGCAACCGCCGATGTGAAGAAGGATATGGAAGCGCCCTCGCCGATGGACAGGCTCGTTTGCGGTGATGTTGGATTTGGTAAGACGGAGATTGCGATCCGTGCAGCATTTAAATCTGCAGTTGATGGCAAGCAGGCAGCGATCCTGGTACCCACAACCATTCTGGCATTTCAGCACTACAAGACCTTCCGCGAAAGACTGAAGGACTTTCCCGTGACGGTAGATTATGTGAATCGCTTCAAATCCAACAAGGAGAAAAAAGAAACCTATAAGAAACTGGAAGAAGGTAAGATAGATATCCTTGTAGGCACCCACGCGATCCTGGGGAAAGAGGTGAAGTTTAAAGATCTCGGATTGCTGATCATCGATGAAGAACAGAAATTCGGTGTGGCGCATAAAGAAAAAATCAAGACACTCCGCACCAACGTCGACTGCCTTACCCTTACAGCAACACCGATTCCGAGAACACTCCAGTTCAGCCTGATGGGCGCGCGTGATCTCAGTATCATCAACACGCCGCCACCCAACCGGCAACCAATTCAAACGGAGGTCCAGGTGTACAACGAGGATTTTATCCGCGATGCTATCTATTTTGAAACGGAGCGGGGCGGTCAGGTCTTTTTTATTCACAACCGGGTGAACGGGCTGGCCGAAATGTCAGCGATCATCCAGAGTCACTGTCCGGATCTCAGTATCGGCTATGCTCACGGACAAATGGAGGGCCATGTGCTGGAAGAACGGATCATGGATTTCATCGACAAGAAATATGATGTGCTTGTGTGTACCAATATTGTTGAAAGTGGCGTAGACATTCCCAATGTCAACACCATCATCGTGAACAATGCACACCATTTCGGACTCAGTGACCTGCACCAGTTAAGAGGTCGAGTGGGCAGGAGCAACCGCAAAGCGTTTTGTTACCTGCTGGCACCGCCCATGAGTACACTTCCCTCCGATTCCAAAAAGAGGCTGCAGACTCTTGAACAGCACAGCGAATTGGGGAGCGGATTTCAGATTGCCATGCGTGATCTGGATATCCGGGGCGCCGGAAATATGCTGGGGGGAGAGCAGAGCGGCTTTATGGCCGAAATCGGATTTGAAATGTATCAGAAAATCCTTGACGAAGCCATAAGGGAACTGAAAAGAAGTTCATTCCGGGAACTGTTCAAGGAAGAGATCGCTCAACAGGAAGACTATGTACAGGATTGTACAATCGATACCGATCTTGAAATACTGATACCAGACGATTACGTGGAAAGCATTACAGAAAGGCTGACCCTGTATCAGCGGCTTGACAACGCAGAAAACGAGACGGAATTACGGGCATTCTACCAGGAGATGCAGGACAGGTTCGGCCCCATCCCACCACCTGTTGAAGACCTGTTCGATACCGTCCGTGTAAGGCGCCTTGGAGTTGATCTTGGATTTGAGAAACTGTTGCTGCGGGATGAAGTATTGAAGTGTTTTTTCGTCAACAAGCATGATTCACCCTATTTCGAGTCAGACCTGTTCCAGCGCATCATCGGTTACCTGCAAACCCATACCAACAACGCCCGCCTGAAGCAGACCGGTAAAAATTTTCTGCTGGTGGTAGAAAAGATGAAGGATATGAAAACGATTCTGGGTTTTCTGCAACGCATGCATGGAAAGGTCATGCTCGAAGAAAAGGCCCTAACGTAAACGTTTTTCCATCACGAAATGAGGAATTGTCACTTCCTGGAACTCTTCACTGGTAACCTCATAACCGAGGCGTTCATAAAAACCGACGGCCGTTTTTCGGGCGTGCATGGTCAGACGGCGGAATCCGCGGTCGCGGGCAATGTTTTCAGCGAAGATCATCAGCGCCCGGCCGATACCTTTTCCCTGCAGGTTATTGCTGACAGCCATCTGCCGGAGCCGGGCAGTTCCGCCCTCCTCCCGCACTAACATGCAACATCCGAGCATCTTTTCTTCCTCAAAGGCACCGATCAGAATCTCTTCCTTTTCTTTATCCAGTTCATCCTGGCTGAAGCTCAGGCCAAGGGGACGGCGCAAAATATCATCCCGCAAACGGATCATCTGGTTGTATTCAGGAGAACCGTGGTCGATGATTTTTAGTGCCATTGGAGGGGATTTGATGATTGGGGCAACTAAAATACAAAATTCATCGCGACAGCCGGCGTATACAGCCCATTTTTACTTACAATTGTTAGTCCTTTTGCGGCAAACCCTCCCCAGGGAAGGATTTGATTGCCAATAATTAAAAAAAGTTGCAAAAATGGTTATTTACTCAAAAAGTATATTTTTGCAGCCGTAACTAAACTTTACCACAATGTCAGACATCGCAACAAGAGTAAAAAAGATCATTGTTGACAAATTAGGAGTAGACGAAGCTGAAGTAACCAACGAAGCTTCTTTCACCAATGATCTTGGGGCTGACTCTCTGGATACAGTAGAACTGATCATGGAATTCGAGAAAGAATTCAATATCTCTATCCCGGATGAGCAAGCAGAAACTATCACTACTGTAGGCCAGGCTGTTGCTTATTTAGAAGAGCACGCTAAGTAAACGGTTTCCGTTTCAGGCATATTTAATCCGCCTTTCGAAAGCAATTTCCGCTCAGAAGGCGGATTTATCACTTTTAAAATCCAGCATAACTGCATGGAACTGAAAAGAGTTGTAGTTACAGGTATGGGTGCGTTAACGCCGGTTGGGAACACGCACCAGCAATATTGGGACGGCCTTGTTAGCGGAACTTCCGGGGCGGCCATGATCACCCTGTTTGATGCTTCCAAATTCAAGACCCGTTTCGCCTGTGAGGTGAAGAATTTCGATCCCACAAGTTTCCTCGACAGAAAGGAAGCCCGCAAGATCGACCGCTTCACCCAATTCGCTCTTTATGTTTCCGATGAAGCCATGGCAGATGCTGGTTTAAATAAAGAGAACATCAATCCGGACCGGATTGGTGTAGTGTTCGGAAGTGGGATAGGAGGACTGATTACCTTTCAGAATGAAGTAATTGATTTTGCCAAAGGTGACGGAACACCCCGTTTCAATCCCTTCTTCATTCCCAAAATGATCCTGGACATTGCTGCCGGCCAGATTTCCATGCGGCATAACCTCCGCGGTCCCAATTTCGCTGTCACCAGCGCCTGCGCCAGCAGCACCAATGCCATCATGGAGGCCGTCAATCTGATACGGCTCGGAAAGGCTGACATAATTGTGAGCGGTGGCAGTGAAGCGGTGATCAGCGAAGCAGGTGTTGGCGGATTCAACGCCATGAAGGCCATGAGCGAACGCAATGACGACCCGGCTTCCGCCAGCCGTCCCTATGATAAGGATCGGGACGGATTCGTTATGGGAGAGGCAGCCGGTATCCTGGTTCTCGAAGATCTCGAACACGCCCTTGCCCGTGGCGCGAGGATTTATTGCGAAGTTGCAGGCGCCGGTGCCACCGCCGATGCCCATCACATTACAGCTCCGCACCCGGAAGGCCTCGGCGCCCGGAATGTGATGCTGTCCGCGCTCGAAGACGCTGGCATGCAGCCGTCCGATATTGACTATATCAATACCCACGGTACATCCACCCCGCTGGGCGATATCGCAGAAACTAAAGCCATCCTTGATGTTTTTGGCGACCATGCCTATCAAATGAACATCAGTTCTACCAAATCCATGACCGGGCATTGCCTTGGCGCCGCCGGCGTTATTGAAGCGATCGCCGCTGTTAAGGCCGTTGTACATGATGTAATACCCCCAACCATTAACCACTTTACAGACGATCCTGAGCTCGACGGCAAGCTGAATTTTACATTCAACAAGGCGCAAACCAGGAAAGTGCGGGCTGCTTTAAGCAACACGTTCGGTTTCGGCGGTCACAATGCCTGTGTGATTGTGAAGAAATATGAACCCTGAAATTGAAAGTGTGGTGGCAATCACTTAACTTGATGACGGTTTACAACCAAACATTCTGTGGGTCTATTCGACAATTTCTTTACGGGCTCTTCTGAAAAAGCAACCTTCAAAAAGCAGCTTAAAAATGTACTTGGCTTTATGCCGGGTAATTCGGATTTGTATAAAACCGCACTGACCCACCGTTCCGTAAAAGACAGCGCTGCTGATAATAACGAAAGACTGGAATATCTGGGCGACGCCATCCTCAGCAGCATCGTGGCCGACTTCCTCTTTAAAAAATATCCTTACAAGGAAGAAGGATTCCTGACGGAAATGCGCAGCAAGATGGTCAACCGCGTGACACTCAATGACGTGGCGATCAAAATGGGACTGAAAAAGATCGTTTACTTTAACAAGTTTGACAACTCACTGAAAGTCAGTCAGATTTTCGGTAATACACTGGAAGCTGTCGTCGGTGCCGTTTACCTGGACAGGGGTTTCAAGAAAACCCGGAAATGGGTACTCGAGCGCATTATCCTGCCATATATGTTTATGGATGACCTGGAGAACCTGGAAATCAACCATAAAAACAAGCTTTATGGATGGGCCAACAAAAACGGCAAAAACCTTGAGTTTGAGACACTTGAGGAGAAATTCGAAGGCGGCCGCAGGTTATTTACCATCGGTGCCATTGTAGACGGACAGCTGATTGCCCAGGGGAAAGCATATAATAAAAAGGACGCCAGCCAGGTCGCCGCCCAGGTAGCAGTTGAAAAACTGGGGCTAAACAGCGAAAATGACACAGCCTCCCGCTGATCTCAGCTTCCCATAAGCTCACCGGCATCCTGGCAAAGCTCCACCAATACCCCGTTCGCTGATTTTGGATGAACAAAGCAGACAAGCTTATTATCGGCCCCCCGTTTGGGTTCATCCTGCAATAATTCGAAACCTTCAGCTTTTAACCGCGCCATTTCTGCCCAGATATCAGTTACTGCAAAAGCAATGTGATGAATTCCCTCTCCTTTCTTGTCGATGTACCGGCTGATTACACCGGACGCACCATTGTCTTCCAGCAATTCTACTTTTCCCTCACCAGCCGCAAAAAAAGCGGTTATTACGCCTTCACTGCCTACTTCTTCAGTTTTGTAACAGGGCACACCCAGCAGCCGGGAATATAGCGGGATGGAGACCTCCAGCGATCTAACAGCTATTCCGATATGTTCAATTTTCACCGTTTTTTGGCAAAAATACAGGTAAAATACCTGTACCGCACCGCCAAAGGCATCCCGGAAATCTCAACCAATTAGGCTAATTTTGTGTTTTAGAATAAACGTGTCCATATTATGTTGAAGCTTCCTATTTACCTTGATAATAACGCCACAACACCTGCCGACCCCCGGGTCGTTGAAGCAATGATTCCCTATTTTACCGACAACTTCGGTAATGCGGCCAGCCGTAACCACCCTTTCGGATGGGCAGCGGAAGAAGCTGTTGATTATGCCCGGGAACAGGTGGCTAAACTGATCGGCGCTGATCCCAAGGAAATTATTTTCACCTCCGGTGCCACGGAAGGTGATAACCTGGCAATTAAAGGGGTTTTTGATATGTATGCCAGCAAAGGCAATCATATTATTACCTGCGTAACAGAGCATAAAGCGGTACTGGATACCTGTAAGCATATTGAGAAAACAGGTGGTGAAGTAACCTACCTTCCCGTAAACAACGAAGGACTGATAGATCTGAAGGAACTGGAAGCTGCAATCAAGCCGAACACGATCCTGATAGCTATCATGTATGCCAACAACGAAACCGGTACGGTTATGCCCGTTCGGGAGATCAGTGCAATCGCCAAAAAGCATGGTGTGCTGTTCTTTACCGATGCCACCCAGGCAGCTGGTAAAATTCCGATCAACGTTATTAAAGATGGCATCGACCTGCTTACTTTCTCCGGCCATAAAATGTATGGCCCCAAAGGAGTCGGCGCCCTTTATGTTCGCCGGAAGAACCCAAGGGTTAAAGTGACCGCCCAGATGGACGGTGGCGGACATGAAAGAGGCATGCGGTCAGGTACCCTGAACGTTCCCGGTATTGTCGGTTTCGGTAAGGCCGCGGAACTTTGCAATCTGGAAATGGAAGAAGAAGGTAAACGCCTCAGCAAACTGAGAGATAAGCTGGAGCAGGCACTGCTGCAGCTGGAAGAAGCTTACGTGAATGGTAGTGTTGAGCACCGCCTGCCGCACGTTGCCAATATCTCTTTCAAATATGTGGAAGGGGAAGGACTGATGATGGGCTTTAATAAAAATATCGCCCTTTCCAGCGGTTCTGCCTGTACTTCCGCCTCACTGGAACCCTCCTATGTGCTGAAAGCACTGGGTCTGGGAGACGACCTGGCACACTCTTCCCTGCGATTCGGCCTAGGTCGCTTCACAACAGAAGACCAGATTGATTACACGATCGAACAGGTTGCGAAAACAGTTAACAAACTTAGGGAGATGAGTCCGCTCTGGGAAATGTACAAGGAAGGAATTGACCTGAACACCATTGAGTGGGCACATCACTAACCGATAATATCCAACAACAATAATTCAATTATCATGGCATATTCAGAAAAAGTCATAGACCACTACCAGAATCCCAAAAATGTAGGAACACTGGATAAATCACAAAAAAACGTGGGTACCGGCCTGGTAGGTGCACCGGAATGCGGTGACGTTATGCGCCTGCAGATTCAGGTGGACGATTCAACCGGCATGATCACTGACGCCAAATTCAAAACATTTGGTTGCGGTTCTGCCATTGCGTCTTCTTCCCTGGCTACAGAATGGCTGAAAGGCAAGTCTGTTGATGAGGCACTTCAGATCGATAACATGACGATTGTTGAAGAACTGAATCTTCCCCCTGTTAAGATCCACTGCTCTGTACTGGCAGAAGACGCCATCAAAGCAGCGATTAACGACTACCGGAAGAAAAACGGCCTCGAAGAGATCGTTTTTGAAGAGAAAGCAGTTCACTAACAATACGACAATGATTTACGTAAGCGACAAGGCTCGTGAGAAAGTGTCAAGACTGATGCACGATGCAGCTATTGAATCGGACAAGGGGTACTTCCTGCGTGTGTCGGTAGTGGGTGGAGGTTGCTCAGGGTTGAGCTACAAGCTCGACTTTGATAATGAGTCAAAGCCGATGGACCAGGTTTTTGAGGATAACGGCGTTAAGGTTGTAACCGACCTGAAAAGTTTCCTGTACCTGGTAAATACCACGCTTGATTTCTCCGATGGGTTGAATGGTAAGGGATTTTATTTCAGTAATCCCAATGCCAGCCGCACCTGCGGTTGCGGTGAAAGTTTCGCTGTGTAGTCTCCTTTTAGAATAGAATGTTTATCCCGCCGCTTTGCGGCGGGATTTATTTTTGCTGCAATAACCTATTTTTGACGCATGTGGTCTATTTGTAAAAAGGAGTTCCGGCAGTTTTTCAGCAGCCTGACGGGACTGGTTGCCATCATCATTTTTCTCCTGCTGAATGGGCTGTTCCTGTTTGTTTTCCCGGATTCCAGCATTCTGGACTATGGCTATGCCAGCCTTGATAAATTTTTTGAACTGGCACCATGGATCCTTCTCTTCCTGGTACCCGCCGTTACCATGCGCAGCTGGTCGGATGAATTCAAAGCCGGGACATATGAAATACTGCGCACCCGCCCGCTTACCCGCACACAACTGGTAGCCGGAAAATACCTGGGCGCATTCTTCATCGTAGCGCTGGCCCTGATACCAACTGTAATATATGTTTTCAGTGTGCAGGCACTGGCAGTCGACAACGGCATTGACGCCGGTGGCACCCTGGGTTCATATATTGGCCTTTTCCTGCTGGCAGCCGTATTTACGGCCATCGGAACCTGGTGCAGCAGCCAGACGGCAAACCCGGTAGTCGCCTTCCTGTTGAGCGCCTTCTTCTGCTTTATCCTCTATACCGGTTTTGATGCACTCAGCAAATTGCCATTGCTGCAGAACGGCGCGGATTATTTCATGGAAATGATCGGAATTAACTTTCATTACAAGAGCATCAGCAGGGGAGTGGTGGATAGCCGCGATATCATCTACTTCGCCAGCATTATCCTCTTCTTCCTGTTTATCACCAACCGCAAAACAGCGCTCCGCTAAACCAATTCATGAAATCACTGCTCACCTCCAAATACAACTGGCTGATCCTGCTCATCCTGTTAATCGCCATCAACTGGCTGGCTGCATTATGGCCTTTCCGCGCTGACCTTACGGCAGAAAAACGCTACACCCTTTCAAAGCCATCCAGGAAACTGCTTGCTGATCTCCGGGAGCCGGTAACCGTAGATATCCTCCTGGGTGGCGAAATGCCTGCGGGATTCCGGAAACTGGCTAACAGCACACTGGATCTCATGCAGGAGTACAAGGCGAACGGTCGTTCCCGTTTTCAGTATCGGTTTATAAAACCAGGTGAAGGCATGAACGATACGCTTAAAACGATCCTCTATGACTCACTTAGCCGTCTCGGCCTTCGGCCTACCAACATAAAAGCGCAAACGAAAGAAGGCGAAGGCCAGGAAGAAAGACTGGTATTTCCCGGCGCAGTGATTTCCTGCCAGGGCCGTACCACCGCCATCGACCTGCTGCAGGGAGTAAGCGCCCAGGGTGGTCTCGAATCATTAAACAAAGCCGAAGCACTCCTGGAATATAAATTCAGCAACGCAATCCGCCAGGTAACACAGGACACCGTGCCGCTCGTTGGTTATCTCGTCGGAAACGGCGAGCCCCTCAATTACCAGGTATTTGACCTGATCGAAAAAGTGCTGAAAAAAGATTATGCTTTCCGCATTTTGCCGATAGACAGCGTTCCGGCGATACCGGAAGTTTTCAGTGCCCTGCTGATCACCAAACCCACGCTTGCGTTCAATGAATCACAGAAACTGAAGCTTGATCAGTACGTAATGCAGGGAGGGAAATTGCTCTGGATGATTGACAACCTGTATGCTGAAATGGACAGCCTCCAGCGTACACAAAATGAATTCATCGCTTTTGACCGCGGCCTCCAGCTGGAAGACATCCTGTTTAGATACGGCGTAAGGATCAACCTCGACCTCGTGCAGGATCTCAATGCCGATAAAAACCCGTCCGTGGTTGGCTCCGTTGGCGGCAAGCCCCAGATCGAATTGTTACCGTGGCCTTACTTTCCGTTGCTCACCAGTTACAGCGGTCATCCGGTAGCGAAAAACCTGGACTATGTAGTTGCCCAGTTTCCCAATTCAATGGACACGGTCTCTGCTCCCGGTATAACCAAAACTATCCTCCTGAGTACTTCGCCGGAATCCAGGGTACTCGCGTCACCGGCCCGGGTCACCTGGCAAAGCATTCAGACAGAAGATGATCTCAAAACCTTTAACAAAGGCACGATTCCTGTAGCAATGCTGCTGGAGGGACAATTCAGCTCCCTTTATGCCAACCGTTTGTCAAACGAACAGCAGGATGCCTGGCAGCAGGCCTCCGGTAAAGCTTTTGCCAAAAGTTCCGTTCCCGGAAAAATGATCGTCATATCCGATGGCGATATTGCCCTGAATGCCGTTACCCAGAATGAAGGACCTTTGCCCATGGGGATGAACCCCTATACGAAGTACCAGTATGCCAATCACGACTTCATTCAGAATTGCGTAGAGTATCTCGTTGACAATTCCGGAATCCTCGAATCCCGCAGTAAAGATTATACCCTCCGGCTGCTCGATAAGAAAAAGCTGGAGGATGGGAAAGTGAAGTGGCAACTGATGAATATCCTTATACCCGTATTGATAATATTGATCTTTGGCGTAAGCTATCAGTGGATCAGAAAGAAAAAGTATCAGCAGCAGTGATGACAGCAGAGCAAATTACCTATCTCGTTTTCGGCATCGTATTGATCGTTGCCCTTGTGCTTGACCTTGGCCTCCTGAGTAAGCAGACCACCCATATCACCATCCGGAAAGCACTCTTTCAGACAATTTTCTGGGTGAGCCTCGCACTCGCATTTTTTGTATTTCTCTGGTTCGAGAATGGCAAAGTGGTTGCCATTGAATACCTCAGCGCCTACCTCATGGAATGGTCGCTGAGCATCGACAATATCTTCGTTTTTATACTGATCTTTTCCTTTTTTGCTGTACATGAAGATTATGTGCCCCGTGTACTCCTTTACGGTATCCTGATGGCCATCCTGTTCAGGGTGATCTTTATTTCTATTGGCATCGTACTGATCGAAAGATTCCACTGGCTGTTGTACATATTCGGCGCACTGTTGTTGTACACCGGATTCAAGATGTTCTCTGCGAAGCACGAGGAGGAGCCTGACCTGAGTCAGAACAAGGTATACCGCCTGCTTCAGAAAGCTTTTCCATTGGTGCCGCATGATGGCAAGGGAAAATTCTCGGTAGTAGAGAATGGCAAGAAATACTTCACCAATATGTTTGTGGTCATCATCATGCTGGCCACCACCGACATCGTTTTTGCACTGGATTCCATTCCCGCTGTATTTGCCATCTCCCAGAACCGCCTGGTCGTTTATACCAGCAATATTTTCGCTGTTCTCGGTTTAAGGTCGCTTTTCTTCCTGCTGAAAGGAGCTGTCAATAAGTTTGCTTACCTGCAGCAGGGTATCGCAGTTATCCTTGTTTTTATCGGACTGAAAATGCTGGTGGAATACTTTCACTTCAAAGTGCCAGTATTCGTATCGCTGATCGTAATTGTTTTGTGTATCGTAGCCTCGATCGTCTATTCGATCAGCGTCGCCAACCGGGAAGAAAAAGAATATCCTGAAAACGGAGATCAAGAATTACATTGATTGAACTATACCATTGCCGATATCGCAACGCTCACAGGAGCCAGCTGGTTGCAACAGGGAGATCCGGTTACCATTAACCATTTACTGACGGACAGCCGCAAGCTGCTGTTTGCCGATAGCAGCATTTTTTTTGCCATCAGAACATCCAGCCGCGACGGCCACCAGTTTATCAACCGGCTTTATGCGCAGGGTGTTCGCAGCTTTGTGATCAGCCAATCAATGGACCCGACCTTGCTGCCCGGTGCCAATTTATTGCTGGTGGACGATACCCTGGAAGCCTTGCAGCAACTCGCATCGCGGCATCGGATGCGGTTTAGCATTCCTGTAATCGGTATCACCGGAAGCAACGGAAAGACCATTGTAAAAGAATGGCTCAACCAACTGCTTGAAAACGATTTCCGCATTGTTCGCAGCCCGAGAAGTTATAACTCTCAACTCGGTGTACCACTGAGTGTATGCCTGATGGATCCCGTGCACGAATTGGCAATCTTTGAGGCCGGCATTTCCCGTCCCGGTGAAATGAACAGACTTGCAGCCATTATTCAACCGACCATCGGCATTTTTACCAATCTCGGTCTCGCGCACAGTGAAGGATTCAGATCCCAGCAGGAAAAGCTGGAAGAGAAATGGAAACTGTTTGACAGCTGTTCAACAATCATCTATCATAAGGATGGTGGAATAATCGACAAATGGGTTGCTACCCTCAGGGACAATGGTCCTGAAATATTTTCCTGGGGAACCACGGAAGAATGTGCGATGCAGGTGCTTCCGGATTTCCGGATCCGTTACCGCAACACAGAATTTCAGCTGAGGATGCCATTTACCGACGAAGCGTCCATCGAGAATACCCTGCATTGCGTCGCCTGCCTGTTATACCTGGGTATACCGGAAACGCTCATACCGGAGCGGATCGTTCAGCTGAAACCGGTTTCCATGCGGCTGGAACTGAAAGAAGGCATTCACCATTGTTCGGTGATCAACGACAGTTACTCCGCTGATATCAGTTCCCTGACAATTGCACTGGATTTCCTGTCGCAGCAACAACAGCACCTGCGCAAGACAGTCATACTTTCCGATATTCCGGAAACCGGATTGTCAGCCGCCAGGCTTTATGAAAAAGTTGCCTCACTGCTGCACAGGCATGGCATTCAACGCCTGCTTGCGATCGGCCCTGTGATCTCTGAACACCTGCATTATTTTGAGGAAAAAGGCATTCATACCAGAAAATTCATCAGTACAGATGCTTTTGTCAACCGCTTTGATGAGATCCCGTTTCAGGAGGAAACCATTTTGGTGAAAGGGGCGAGACGTTTTGGTTTCGAAACCATTACAGCGCTCCTTGAAATGCAGGAACACCAGACTGTACTGGAAATTAACCTCAATGCGTTACTCAATAACCTTCGGCAATACCAGCAATTGTTATCACCTGGCATCCGGCTGATGGCAATGGTCAAAGCATTTTCATATGGCACCGGCAGCTTTGAGATCGCCAACCTGCTGCAGTTCCATGGGGTTGACTATCTCGCCGTTGCCTATACGGATGAAGGCGTTGCCCTCCGTCGCGCCGGTATACACCTGCCGATAATGGTGATGAATGCCGCACCTTCGGGCTTCGCTGCGCTGTTGGAACATAACCTTGAGCCGGTATTGTATTCACTCCCGTTATTCCGGCAGTTTGGTCAGTACATCAGGCAGGAAGGCCTGAACAGTTATCCTGTTCACCTTGAAATGGAAACGGGAATGAACCGCCTCGGATTCGCCACTGGCGACCTGCCCGAACTGACCCGCCTGTTGCCGGTAAGCGGATTTAAAGTCCAGTCAGTATTCAGCCATCTTGCCGCCAGTGAAGATCCGGCGCATGACGATTTTAGCCGGCATCAGGTGAGGTTGTTCGAACAGGCTTGCCTGTCAATCGCAACAGTTGTACACTATCCTTTTCTTCGTCACATTGAAAACACCGCCGCCATACAGCGAAAGCCGGGATGGCAGTTCGATATGGTCAGATTGGGTATAGGACTGTATGGAATTGATTCTGCCGGAACCGGCGACCTCCATCTGATGGAAGTAGCCACCCTGAAAACAACCATTGCACAGATCAAAACCCTGGGCCCGGAAGATACTGTTGGGTATGGCAGGAGAGGGAGAATTGATCGTCCGTCCCGGATTGCAACGGTTCGGATCGGCTATGCCGACGGCTATCCCCGCAGCCTCGGAAACGGCCGGGGCAGGATGCTGGTTGCCGGAAAGGAAGCCCCTGTGATTGGCAGTATCTGCATGGATATGACCATGTTGGACATAACCGGTATCGGCAATGTAAATGAAGGCGACGAAGTAATTGTTTTTGGCGGTGAACTAACCGTAAGCCGGGTTGCTGAATGGGCTGCAACCATTGCCTATGAAATGCTGACGGGCATTTCACAGCGTGTTAAAAGGATTTATTACCAGGACTAGGAACCCTTTCAACGGTTATCTTTGTCCCTTTAGCGAAAAGTATGGGAAAAGCAAGAAACCTTGTATTACTGATTTTATTGATTTTAGTGGTGGACCAGGCGATTAAGATCTGGGTGAAGACCCATATGCCGCTCAGCTATCATTGGGATGCTTCCCATCAGATGCTTACCCCTTATGACCGGGGAATAAGACCCTTCGGGCCTGAAGCCGAATGGTGCCAGATCTACTTCGTGGAAAATGAAGGAATGGCATGGGGATTATCCTTTGGAGGAGAATGGGGCAAGATGGCATTGACCCTTTTCAGACTGTTGGCAGTGATCTTTGGCGTATGGTACATCCGGGAGATCCTCAGGAAAAAGCATCACCCGGGGTTTATCATCTGTGTGGCACTGATTTTTGCCGGCGCCCTCGGCAATCTTATCGACAGCATGTTCTACGGATTGATATTTGAGAAGAGTACCTATGTCTCGGTAGCCAATATTTTCCCGTCGAAAGGTTACGCCGGCTTTCTGCACGGCCGCGTAGTTGATATGTTTTATTTTCCCGTCATTCGTACGCACTATCCTTCCTGGTTTCCTTTTTTTGGTGGTGAAGACTTTGAGTTTTTCAGCCCCGTCTTCAATCTTGCAGATGCTTCAATCTCCATCGGCGTAATTGCCTTGCTGCTGTTTCAGAAACGCTTTATGCATGGTCATCATGCTGATAAAAACCAGACGATCGAAACCAGTACTCCTGTAAACGACGACGTCCAGGTTTCCTGATCAATACATTCGCCAGCCCCAACTGATTCCCTCTACAACTTCAGTATCAGGGCCAAAAAAATGCCCCTCCTTGAAAAGAGGGGCTCTAAACCCTATATTCGAAATTGACAACATTTCCTTTAACCAAGCCTTTATTGGTCTTTCGGCGGATATTGGTCGTCAAAGCAATATAAGGAACGGACCAAAACGGAACATGAGACTAACTATAGTTGATTCATTTTGATTACTTTTTTCTGCACCACCTGATCATTGAACCTGGCCATCAGGATGTAAGTACCCGCAGGCAGTATACCGGTTTCACCCAGGATCAGTCTGTTGCTTCCTCTTGTCACTTTCCAGTTCGCCTGTTTTAAAGGTTTACCATAGAGATCAAAGAGGGTTACCTGGATGTCGCCGTTATCCGGAACGGTCAGTTCAACGGGTAACTGTGTATTGAACGGGTTCTGTACTGTTTTTATTGCCAAAGTCAGCATTGCGTCCCGTTGCGGCGCAACACTTAACTGGTGCGTGTATTTGGTTTTTCCTTCAAACACCATGGAGATTCTGTAATACGTAGTCTGGCTGAGCTGACCCGGATCCACCGTCGTATAGTTGTTCTGACTTCCGGTAGCCAGGGCCATGGTCTCGTTAACCGTTTTCCACTGCCTCAGATCAGTGCTTTTCTCGATTACATATTTCAATCCGGGAACCTCGTTCACGGCTGCCCAGCGAAGTGACGTACCACTGTTCATGCTCTGCGCCTTGAACTGGATCACATTGGCATCGAGCACCCAGGTACAGTTATTAACCATTACCACCACCGTTGTACTGGCCAGAAACGAACAACTGTTGTTATTCAGGTTATCCTGGGTGGTTGCAATGCGGAGGCGGATAATATTGCCGGCAGTTGAGCTGTCTCCCAGGAAAGGTGCATGGGGAACATAGTAAACATATTGTCCGCTGTTGAGTACAGGTGTTCCTGTTCCGGAATTTTCATTGCTCCAGGTATTGCCACCATCAGTACTTTTCTCCCAACGCCAGCTGGTGTAATTATTAAAGTAACTTTTTACTTCTGCATCAAAGTCAACCTGGTTGCCAAAACAAACCACTGCGTTGCCATAGGGTCTCATGGTCAGGTTAGGCTGACAGGTTGCAATGGCGATATCATCCATCACCCAGTCGTTTCCGCCGCCACCCTGGGCATTGTTCCGGATCGAGAAGGTTACAGTATTCTGTGTTGCTCCTGTGGTAAAGGTGAAACCTTTTTTCACCCAGCTGCTGGTATAGGGGATCTCACCGGTACTGTACCGGTCGATATCATCCAGCACCCAGGTCAGGTTGGGCCGCACACCGTCGCCCGAACTGCGCGCCAGACTCGAATCCCAGTGACAGTTCTTACATACATTTCGAATCCATGCCGAAAATTCATAAGTGGTATTGGGGCATAGGCCTGAAATCGTTTGGCGGTAGGCTTCATTCGTTACATAGTCGGAGTTGACTACCAGCATGTAACCACCTGATTGGTTGGCGCCGGCCGGTGCATTCCCGGTGGAATTATTGGATCCTGTATGATCGCCGTTGATATCCCAGGAGCCGAACATCCGGTTGCTGCAGGCATTGGCTGCCGGTACATTGCTGCCACAACTCAATTCACGGTTCGCATTCACGTTGGTGCTGCTCACCGGGCTGGTATTTTTCATGATGGAATACATGCCGTCATCCACTGGCTGGTTCGGCAAATCGCTGTTGACGATATAACGGAAATTGGGAATCGGGAACATCGCTGATGTACTTCTCACCAGCGAATTGCCTGATCCGAATGTACCACCATTTTCACCGGCGAAGTTGGTTCCGGTGATATTGTCACAGAGTGGATTGTTTTTGGTGATAAGGATCTGGAAGCGTAAAACAGAAATCGGAACACTGATTCCGTTTGCTGTTGTCGAATAATAGAAACGAGCTGCGCCTAGTTTGATAATATCGCCATAATTACCGGTTACCCTTACGCGGAAGGCTGTAGAAAAGAGGTGCCCTGAATACCACCTGGGGCGGTCACCGCTATTCACATCTTTTACATTGATCCTGCCTGTTCCGGTTGTGCTTCCGGTACCTGTCAGTTTATTGTTGGCGGGGGCTGTAGCGTACCTGCCCAGGTTGATCCGGATATGGTACTCGCCACCAGCGGGATTGGCAATAAAGGTGCCAGGATCATCGCCCGCGTTAGTGGTGTATTGCTTAAGCGTCACCCCCTCGTTGGTAATAACCCGAAGGTACTCTGTGGGAGAGGTGATCATGGCAGTATTGGTAGGCAGGGAATCATAATACCGTACGTTGTAGTACGTATAGTTATTACCACTGTTGGATCCCCAGGCAATATGAATGCTGTGGCGGATTTCAAGAATATCCCCCGGCTCCACTGTTCCCCCGACTGTTTGTTTTGTAATGTTTACATAACTGTAACCATTCCGGGGTTGCGCCAACAGGATTGTTGGAACCAAAAGCGCAAATAGTATGATTAGATAGTTACAAACAGCAAAAACTACTGTGTAAAGTTTTCTCATAGATTCGGATTAATGTGACCATCATAACTGGAAACGGTAACCGATCTCTTTCTATTGCAATAAATCTGTCTATTGGTCGAAAAATTTTATAAATCGTTAATTTCTAATCTGTTATTAGCAGAATTGCTATCGTATTTATACCTGGTTCACTACCTGTTTGCCTTGATAACTTTGCGCTGAACCAGTTTATCTCCCATCCTGATCATCAGGATATAAGTGCCTGAGGCAAGGGAACTTGTATTTGCCAGAACGAGTTTATTGCCACCCCGCTGAAGTTTCCAGTCCAGCTGCTTTACCTGTTTGCCATAAAGATCATAGAGGGCAATATTGGCCTCACCGCTGACCGGCGTATAGAGATCAAAAGGTAACTGGCTGTTAAAAGGATTCTGGATCGCCTGCAACACCAGGTCGCTTCCGGGAACAAGCCCTGGCTGAACCAATAACTGGTGAGTGAATTTTTGTTTTCCGTTATAGACCATGCTGATCCGGTAATAGGTCGGTTTATTCAGCGGCGAAGGGTCTAGTTCACTATAGTTGTTTTGTGCACCATTCACTTTGGCATTCACTTCCCTTACCATGGTCCAGTTCCGCTGATCAGTGCTTTTTTCCAATACGTAGACCAGACCCTCTGATTCGTTGACTGTGGCCCAGCGAAGCGACGTTCCGCTGGCTCCTGGCTGCGCCTTGAACTGTACAATATCTGCACTCAGTACCCACTCGCAATTGTGCACCAGTACTACTACCTGGGTCGATGCAAGGAAGGAACAACTGTTATTGTTGAGATTGTCTGACGTGGTGGCCACACGCAATCTTATAATATCGTTGTGGGTGTTTTCATCGCCAATAATCGGAGGGAAATTCACAGTGTAGGTATACTGGCCTCCTACCAGTGCGGGTGTGCCGGTTGAATTGGACTGATTGCTCCAGGTAGTACCGCCGTCAGTACTTCTTTCCCAGCGATAAGAGGAATAGTTGCTGAACACACTCTGGATATCTGCTGAAAAAGATACCTGGTTGCCATAACAAACCGATGCATTGCCGTAGGGTTTCATGACCAGGTTAGGTTGACAGGTCGCAATGGAAATATCGTCCATTACCCAGTCGTTTCCACCGCCACCCTGGGCATTGTTCCGGATAGAAAAGGTAACTGATGTCTGACTTGCCCCCGTGGTAAAGGTGAATCCCTTTTTTATCCAATTGCCGGTATAAGCTATTTCTCCGGTACCATACCGGTCAATACCATCGAGCACAAATGTCAGACTGGGTTTCACCCCGGCACCGGTGCGGGCATTCAGGGTGGCGTCCATGCCACAATAGGAACAGATGTTTTTGATCCAGGCCGAAAACTCATAAGTGGTTCCCGGACATAAACCGGAAATGGTCTGCCTGTAGGCTTCGGATGTTACATAGTCAGAATTCACCATTAACATGTATCCGGAATTCGCCCCTGAAGCCGGCGGTACATTACCGCCTGTCGTGGCCGTACCACTATGGTCGCCGGCGATATCCCAAACGCTGAACATCCTGTTGTTACAGTTATTTGCTGTTGTCGTGGCTGGAGAACTTGAATTACAGTTAGGCTCTTTTTTGGCGGCGGTATTGTTGCTGCCGCGGGGACTGAGGTTATTCACAATGGCGTAGCTGCCGTCATTCACTGCATTACTCGCAGACACGTTGTTGACGTAGGTGTATCCTGAAATGGCATAGGAAGGGCCTGTTGAACGGTTAAGGCTGTTGCCGGATCCAAATGTGCCGCCGCTTTCGCCGGCAAAATTGGCGCCAACAGTATTGGTGCAAAGCGCATCATTTTTGGCGATAAGAATTTTGTACCGGTAAACCGGAATGGGAATGCTGACCGTAGAATTGCTCGTGGTGGTGTAGTAGAAGCGTGCAGCTCCGAGATCAATGACTTGCCCATATGTACCGGTAACAGTCACTCTGAAGGCAGTTGAGAAAAGGTGACCAGTATACCATTTCGGCGCATCGCCGGCTCCCTGGCTGGAGACGTTTATGGAAGACGCTCCGGTAAGCGATCCTGTTCCTGATACTTTGTTGTTGGCCGGAGCAGTCGGCGCAGACCCCAGGTTAATCCGGATATGATATTCTCCACCGGCAGGATTGGCAATATAGGTACCGGCATCATCTCCAGCAGTGGTGGTGTATGACTTACCCGCAAGGGTAACACCTTCATTGGTGATCACCCGCAAACTCCCCCCCATCGCAGTAGTAACCATCGTGGTTCTTGTCGGTAGGGAGTCGTAGTACCGTACATTATAAATTCTGCCACTGTTTGCACTATTGAATCCCCAGGGAATATGTATGCTGTGGCGGATCTCCAGCACATCGCCGGGTTCCACCGTTCCACCAACCGTTTGTTTGGTGATGTTCACATAACTGTATCCGTTGGTAACCTGGGCAGATGCGGAAATATGCCAGGTCAGCAGGCAGCAACAGACAATAATTTTCAGGGCAACAGCAAAGGCTGTCGCATAGCGATTATTCATAGCCGGGATTATATCTTTATATAGGATAGTGAAAAAGGAAAAAGACTCAAGGGGCGGATCAGGATTTTAACAAACGCAAATTTCCTTAGAGGTATTGCTGTACCCAAAGTTTTTAGCTGGTTCTGGGTATTTTCCGGATAAACAGACGAAAGCCTCCGATAAACGGAGGCTTTCGTGGTAGTATTTCGGTAAGGGATAGGCGAAGTATCAGATCTTTCCCACCATATTGGCCGGAATAACCCAGGCATCAAAATCTTCCGGTGTCAGATGTCCCAGTTTTACCGCCATTTCTTTCAGGGTTGTCCCTTCCTTATGTGCTTTCTGCGCGATCTCGGCTGCCTTATAATAGCCGATTTTGGTGTTAAGCGCTGTAACCAGCATCAGGGAATTCTCCACGTGCTTACGGATATTGGCTTCGATCGGCTCTATGCCCGCCGCACATTTGTCGTTGAAGCTCACACAACCATCGCCGATCAGGCGGGCACTGTGCAGGAAGTTAAAAATCATTACCGGCTTGAACACATTCAGTTCAAAGTGGCCGGTGGCGCCGCCGATATTGATGGCAACATCATTACCGAGCACCTGGGCTGCGATCATCGTCAATGCTTCACACTGGGTAGGATTTACTTTGCCGGGCATGATAGATGATCCGGGTTCATTATCCGGAATATGAATCTCGCCAATGCCTGAGCGGGGACCACTGGACAACATCCGGATATCGTTGGCGATTTTCATCAGGCTTACGGCAACAGTCTTGAGCGCACCATGTGCTTCCACGATCGCATCATGAGCAGCCAGTGCTTCGAATTTATTCTCGGCTGTTATAAACGGAAGACCTGTGAGTGTTGCAATGTGAGCCGCGACATTTTCGGAATAGTTCTCGGGTGTATTGATGCCGGTTCCGACCGCAGTTCCGCCAAGTGCCAGTTCAGACAGATGGGGTAAGGTATTCCTGATGGCTTTCAACCCATGATCCAGTTGGGATACGTATCCGCTGAATTCCTGACCCAGGGTAAGCGGTGTAGCATCCATAAAATGGGTACGGCCGATCTTTACCACATTCATAAAGGCCTTGCTCTTTGCAGCCAGTGTATCACGAAGCTTCTCGATGCCTGGTATCGTGATTTCAATCAGCATCTTGTAAGCGGCGATATGCATCGCAGTCGGGAAAGTGTCATTGGAGGATTGCGACTTGTTCACATCATCATTGGGATGCAGGAATTTTTCCTTATCCTCCAGCTTTCCGCCATTGAGCACATGACCACGATAGGCGATCACTTCATTCACATTCATGTTACTCTGGGTGCCGGATCCCGTCTGCCAAACCACCAGCGGAAAATACTGGTCCAGTTTGCCCGCCAGGATTTCGTCACAAACTTTACCGATGAGATCTGATTTTTCTTTGGTCAGTATACCCGCATCAAGATTGGTGAGTGCCGCAGCTTTCTTCAGGTAAGCGAATGCCCGTATGATCTCGAGCGGCATCCTGTTGGTGTCCTGGGCAATCCTGAAATTGTCAATGCTGCGCTGGGTTTGTGCGCCATAAAAAGCATCCACGGGTACTTTAACTTCTCCCATGGTATCTTTTTCTATTCTGTAATCCATATCGCGACGTTGATGGTTTAGGCCGCGAAGTTAGGCTGGAATAGGGAAATTAGGCGCCTCTGAACACGGGTTTACGCTTTTCAAGGAAGGCTGCTGCACCTTCTTTGGCATCTGCAGTGTCGAAAAGTTCCCCGAAAGCCCTTGCTTCCCGGGCCATTCCTTCCGGGTCACACCGGTCAGCCAGGTTAACGAGTGCGATGATCCGGCTGATGGCCAATGGCGCTTTGGCAATGATCGTTTCCAGTATTTCCTGGCACCTGGAGAGCAGGGCTTTTGGTGCCGTTACTTCATTGACCAGCCCCAGCCGCAATGCCTCCCCGGCATCCAGCATGTTTCCGGTCATGAGCAGTTCCATCGCCTTTCCCTTGCCGATAAGCCTTGTTAACCGCTGGGTGCCCCCATACCCGGGTGTAAGACCAAGGTTTACCTCGGGTTGCCCGAACCTGGCCTGATCTGCAGCGATGCGGAAATGACAGGCCATAGCCAGTTCACAACCTCCACCGAGCGCAAAACCATTCACGGCCGCAATCACGGGTTTGGGACAATTTTCTATTTTATCAAACACTTTTGCCTGCGCCTGCAATGCCATTGCTTCACCACCACGGCTGTCGAGGCCCGAAAATTCAGAGATATCTGCCCCGGCAACAAAACTCTTTGGTCCGCTTCCGGTAATTACCGCTGCTTTTATTTCCGGTTCCAGGTAAACCAGTTCCAGCACTTGCCCCAATTCGGCAATTACCGCTTTGTTAAGCGCATTCAGTTTATCTGGCCGGTTGATGGTAATCGTTAGAATACCGTTGTTGAGTGCTGTCAGGATTGTCTGGTACATAACTATTAATTCACGAGGTAAGTATGGCGCCGTTGTCATCGAGCCCTATAAAAGGATTGTAGGCGAATTCCCAGTAATTGTCTTCGTTGTCGCAGGCATAACCGCTGTATCCGCCCCAGAATACTTTTGCCGGCGCCTTGATAATGGTCACGCCATTCGCCCTAAAGCCTTCAAAGATGTCATCCACTTCTTTTTCAGAGTGGCAGTTGATCGAAAGTGTTACACGCCTGAATCCTGCGCCGTTGTTGACGATGCCGGCATCGTCAGCCAGTGCATCGGAAGGGAACAGCGCCATGATCTGACCGTGCAACTGGAAAAAAACAATACCTTCTGATTCGCCGGGCAACGGCTTCCATCCGAATTTTTGCTGATAAAAGATACTGCTGGCCTGCAGGTCTCTGACGCCCAGTGTGATGAAGGAAATTCTTTGTGGTGGTAACCTGATCATGTCAGAAATTTCGGTGCTGCTGTACCCACGTGGTGATATAGCTGGCAATGTCTACAGTGGATGTTCCCGGTGCAAAAAGGCGACCCACGCCCATGTCATGCAGGGTGTTCATGTCATCATCCGGAATTATGCCGCCGCCGGTAAGCAGAACGTCATCCATCCGGTACGCTTTCATCAGGGTGATGATCTTAGGAAATACAGTCATGTGGGCGCCGCTGAGAATGCTGATGCCAATGGCATCCACATCTTCCTGCAAGGCTGCATTGACCACCATTTCGGGGGTCTGCCGTAACCCTGTGTAGATCACCTCCATACCCGCATCCCGCAGGGCTGTGGCAATTACTTTTGCGCCGCGGTCATGGCCGTCAAGACCAACCTTGGCAACTAATACCCTGATGGGACGATTGATGGTATTCATATGGCCTGGTAAAGATAGGCAGAATGACTATTGCTCAATCCATCCGGAAAGCGCCGATCCGGGAGATCGTTTCCTCCCTGCCGATCGTCGCAGCGATCGAGAAAACAGCAGGTCCGAATTTTCCCCCCACCAGCAATAGCCGCAATGGCAACTGCAATTCACCTACCTTAAGACTGTGCTGCTGGGCAAGGTCCTTGAAGCAGGCTTCAATATCCGCTGCCGTCCAGTGCTGCAGCGTTGCCAGAGCCGGACCAAGTTCCCGGAAGAAAGTCGTTTTCTCCGGCGACCACTTCGCTGCCAGGGGTTGCAGATCCGGAGGAGCCGGACGATTAAAGAAGAATCCTGCCTGCTCTGCAAAATCCGGCAACAAGGTACAACGCTCTTTTACCAGGTCGATTACCGTCTTCGTATAGTGATCATCGTTAGCTGTTATTCCCGCTGCTTCAAGATGCTGCCTTACATCAGGCAGCAAACGGTCTGCAGATGAACGTTTGATCCATTCATGGTTGAACCATTTTGCCTTTTCAAAGTCGAATTTCGCTCCGCCTTTATGAACGCGGTCCATAGAGAAAGCGCTGATGAGTTCTTCCATGGAAAACAATTCAGTGCCGGTACCATCATTCCAGCCCAGCATAGCGAGCAGATTCACAAAAGCCTCCGGGAGAAAGCCGCGTTCCCGGAATCCCTGCGTAAAATCACCCGTGCGCGGATCCGACCAGTTCATGGCAAATACAGGAAATCCGAGCCTGTCGCCGTCGCGTTTGCTGAGTTTGCCATTGCCATCCGGTTTCAGGATCAAAGGCAGGTGCGCGAACTGCGGCATACTGTTTTTCCATCCGAGGTATTCCCATAGCAGCACATGCACCGGTGCACTGGGTAGCCACTCTTCACCGCGGAATGCATGGGAGATCTCCATGGCATGATCATCAACTACCACGGCAAGATGATAGGTTGGCATACCGTCCTGTTTCAGCAAAACTTTATCATCCACGATCCCGGTATTGAAGCGCACTTCTCCCCGGATCATATCCGTGAAACTCACTACTTCATCTGCCGGCATTTTGATGCGGATCACATAGGGAACGCCTTCCCCGATGAGACGGCGTACCTCATCTTCGCCCATACTCAGGGAATTGCGCATTTTCGAACGCAGATGATGATCATATTGCGGCGTCGGGTTTTCGGCAGTCTTGAACCGGTTGCGCATCTCTTCCAGTTCAGCCGGCGTATCGAATGCATAATAGGCCTTTCCGGACTGAACGAGCTGTTCTGCAAATGCACGGTAAGAGGGTTTGCGTTCACTTTGCCGGTAAGGACCGAATGGTCCCCCTGCTTCAGGACTTTCATCAGGCTCCATACCGCACCAGCGCAGGCAATCCATGATATAATCCTCTGCACCGGGAACAAAACGGCTCTGATCGGTATCCTCGATCCTCAGGATAAATTTTCCGCCGAGCCCGCGGGCAAAAAGATAATTATACAACACTGTGCGAACGCCTCCAAGATGAAGGCCACCTGTGGGACTGGGTGCAAACCGAACACGTATCTTCTGTGACATAGCGGCAAAAGTAATAAGAAGTGTTAGGTTTGTTACATGTTGTACTGGAAAACCGGCAATCTGTTGCTGCGGTGCCTTTATCCTTCAAGGAAATGGAAGGTTCCCGGCAAAGAAAAGAAGATCTATCTCACTTTTGATGATGGTCCCCATCCCGTCATCACACCGTTCGTACTTGATCTGTTAAAACAATATCATGCGCACGCAACATTCTTTTGCATCGGAAAAAATGTACAGCAGTTTCCAGATGTCTATTCGCGCATGCTGCGTGAAGGTCATGCAGCAGGCAATCATACGATGCATCACGTGAACGGTTGGAAAACTGCTGATGATGCCTATGTGAACGATGTTAAAGCTGCCGGCGAACTTATTGATTCAAATCTGTTCCGCCCACCCTATGGCAGGATGACTTCTTTTCAGTCGGCCCTGCTGCGGAAAATCGGTTATACACCTGTGATGTGGAGTGTGTTGAGCGGTGATTTTGATATTCACCTTACACCTGAAGCTTGCTGGAGGACTGTGGAAAAAAATACCAGCAGGGGCAGCATCGTGTTGTTTCATGATAGTGAAAAAGCCTGGGACCGCCTGGCTTTTGCCTTACCCAGGTTTCTGGAAAAATTCCAAAGAGAACAATATGAGTTTTTACCGCTTGAAACAGTATCCCTCGTGTAAACAGATGATAATAAATGAGAGATTGGTGTAATGGGAACGTCCTTAAAAAAAGTTGGGCCTGGGTAGAAACCCTGGCCCGTTTTTAATCCGTACCCTATGAAAACTGTTTTAAAGGTATATATTTTATTCTTATTTCAAAGTAATTTCTACTGATACCCCATTTACCGTGATTGTAGCCTTGTCGTCACAATCCCCGTTTCCGAAGTCCAGAATGCCCTGTGGGCCTTGATTTCGTTGGATTGCCTGTTTTCCCTTGCTGATCCAGCGGCAACTGAAACGTTTTTCAAGCGGTTCGATGTTGGTAGTGGTCCATTCATTTACCTTGTCTCCACGGTGAACGGCGCCGCTGCCATTTCCGACAATATGGTAGATATCGTCTGCAGGGTTCCAGGGAGTTCCCCAGCCTTCTGCCTGGGTGATCACCCGCGTCCGGTCCCAGGTCACGTAGTTTCCGTTAGGACGGGTCAGCTTTCCGGAGATCACTTTTGTCCGGAATGCCAGCTGGGTGGCAGTACTCAGGTTTTCAATGCGGTGCGTGCCGGCTACACCGATATCATTTACAAAGTATCCGTCAAATGTGGTTTCGGCTACCGCGCCTGCCTGCCAGAGGGGAGCCTCGTAGGTAGTGATCACTTTTCCTTTCCTCACACGGCCGTCCCAACCTTCACATCCGGTTCCGAAATCGATCGTTACGACTACCGGAAAGCTGTCATTCTGGTTCAGGAATTCCCAGCTCAGGGTAAAGCATGGGATTTCACGGGCATTGGGATCGCTTTTGCGTTCTGCAAAAACACCTGTACCGCCTATGGCAACACTGGAATTAACGCCCATTACGTTATTGAAAACATCATCGTACAGCAATTCAGCCTCCGCATCAGATTCAAGCATTGCCCTGTTTTCTTCCGGAATTTCCTTTGATTGCGCTTCACTGCCTGATTTTGAACAGGCGGTGAAAGCCAGTGTGCCGCAAAACAGCATAATGGCCATGTTCCTGGAATGGAAAAGGTTGATTTTCATACTTTGGTTGTTGTGGTGGTTATTTGTGGTGGTCTGAAATATGACCGGGTTGCATCCAGAACGTTTAAATCTGACATAAATTTTGTTGACCTTTGGCCCCATGACGCTGATTGACACGCATTCGCACCTTTATGTGAACGCATTTAGCAAGGATGTTGAACAGGTTCTGGAACGGGCAGAAGCTGCCGGTGTGACGGAAATATTGCTTCCCGCAATCGACTCCGAAGAGCATGACGCGATGCTCCGGCTGGAACAGCAATATCCTGATAAATGCCTGGCAATGATGGGTTTACACCCCTGTTCAGTAAAAGAAGATTACCAGGCGGAACTGCAGCTGGTAGAGGAATGGCTCTCGCGGCGTCCTTTCGCCGGTGTTGGGGAGATCGGGCTGGATTTTTACTGGGACCGAACCTTCGAAAAACAGCAGTTTGAAGCCTTCCGCCGGCAACTTGAATTAGCAAAACATCATGGAATTCCCGTATCCATTCATTCCCGGAACGCCAACCGGGAAGCGCTCGACACGGTGGTCTCCCTCCAGGATGGCAACTTGTCCGGGGTCTTTCATTGTTTCAGCGGCGATGCTGATTTTGCCCGCCAGGTTACTGACGCAGGGTTTTACCTTGGTATCGGAGGTGTGGTGACCTACAAGAATGGGGGACTGGCAGAAATCCTGTCACAGGCAGGTCCGGAACGCCTTGTATTGGAAACGGATGCGCCCTATCTCAGCCCGGTTCCGTTTCGTGGCAAGCGGAATGAAAGCTCCTACCTGACCCATATTGTGGCAAAACTCGCCGAGGTTTTTGCGATGGAAACGAAGGCAATCGCCGACCTGACTTCCCTGAACGCCCGAACTGTATTTAAACTTCAGCAACATGACCGTGAGCAGTAAAAGTATTCCTGTTGATCAGCGGCAACCGCGGTCAAGATCCACTATAACCAAACGAAATAACACCCGGATCCTCATCATCTATACCGGCGGTACCGTCGGTATGGTGATCGACCCAGCCACCGGGGCGCTGAAGCCAATTGGATTTAAAGAGATCCGCGACAATATCCCTGAAATTGTAAAACTGGGATTTGAAGTAGAGGTGCATGCGTTCAACCCGCCTATGGACTCTTCCAATATGCACCCGGAAGTATGGGTTGAACTCGCCGGCATTATCAGCAAAAAATATAAGAACTACGATGGGTTTGTAATCCTTCATGGCTCCGATACGATGGCATTCACCGCTAGCGCACTAAGTTTCCTGTTGGAAAACCTCGGTAAACCGGTGGTACTTACCGGGTCACAATTGCCCATTGGCGAAATACGGACCGACGCCAAGGAAAACATTATTACAGCCCTGGAAATAGCAGCTGCCAGGAAAGCCGGAAAGGCATTAGTTCCTGAAGTCTGTATTTATTTCGACTACCAGCTTTTCCGGGGTAACCGGTCAAAGAAGTACAATGCAGAGAAATTTGAGGCATTTTATTCCATGAATTACCCGCCGCTGGCTGAGGCAGGCATCAGCATCAAATATCAACGTGAGTACATTCTCCGTGCCCCTGAGAAGGCATTGAAAGTGTATTCCCGCCTTGACCCCGCGGTTTCTGTCTTAAAGATCTTCCCGGGAATCACTCCCGCTACCGTAGAAGCTGTTCTGGGCACTCCCGGCACAAAAGCGGTGATCCTGGAAACCTTTGGCAGTGGCAATGCGACAACGGCTCCCTGGTTCATCGCGGCGCTGGCAGGTGCTGTCAAACGCGGTGTATTGGTAGTGGATATCACCCAATGTGATGGCGGCGCGGTAGAATTGGGCAGGTATGAAACCAGTATGCAACTGAAGCAAATCGGGGTGATCAGCGGCCACGACATGACATTTGAAGCGGCGCTGGCCAAGCTGATGTTCCTGCTTGCCCAGCAGCATTCTCCCCGGCGCATCCGGGAATTATTGGAAACTTCTTTACGGGGAGAATTGACCAATGGCGGATAAGCCCTATATTTGCGGCCCGTTCCTGGTTTCGGGTTATCGGACCAGGTCGGGAAAACAGTTCACGGAGAGCTGTCCGAGTGGTTGAAGGAGCACGCCTGGAAAGTGTGTATACCTCTAAAGGGTATCGCGGGTTCGAATCCCGCGCTCTCCGCATCCGCCCACCGACATTGTCAGCCGTAGCGATAGCGACGGTTGAAGCTTTATCGAAGGTGGGCTCTCCCTCAGGGTAACATGCTAAATGTCCCGGTGGCTGAGAGCGGACAAAGTCCGCCAGCAAAAAAAGCAAAAACACGGTTCCCCAAAAAGGAATCGTGTTTTTAGTTTCTATCACACTCGAACGGATTATCCCACTCTTTTTTAGTTCATTTTTCCTGATCAGTTTGTGATTCCCCCATCCTCAGCCCTGGATCGGTGTGTTATCTTTATAAACTAAATTCTCCTTCCATGCTCCCTTTTTTCTCCCTCTTTGCTCCTATTGTCTTCCGTTATTTTTGGAGTATGATGGGCGAAAAAAGGGAGCATGAAGGGAGAACATTAGGAGCATGAAACAAATGCCGGACCACCACTGAACACCGGCTAAATTGGATTTTTCATTTGTCGCGTCACCGTCCATTCAAAGTCCCGTTTACCACCCGTTCCTGCAGCCGGAAGCCGCTAGCTTTGGGCTATCATCAAATACCGTTTTTTATGGCCAGTGTGAGCACCTACCTGAATTTTGCCCGGAACACGGAGGACGCGTTTAATTATTACAAATCTGTCTTTGGAGGAGAATTTTTCGGCAACGGCTTTATGCGGTTTAAAGATATTCCGCCTGCGCCCGGCGCACCCCCGCTGGCGGACGGCGACAAAGACCTGATCATGCATGTGGAACTCAGGATCCTGAACAGCCATAGCCTGATGGGAACCGACGCACCTGAGTCTATGGGATTCAAAGTCAATTTTGGCAATAACCAGTACATCAACCTGCAACCCGATACCAGGGCCGAAACGGATAAGCTGTTTGCGGCACTTTCATCAGGCGGAGAGGTGACGATGCCTCTCCAGGAAATGTTCTGGGGAGATTATTTCGGTTCCTGCACCGACCAGTTCGGTGTACAATGGATGTTCAACTGCAACCAGAAATAGCCCCATTACCCGAAAAACTTGGGAAAGGTGCGGGAATGGCATCATCCGGATTCAGCTGTAGCGGCGGTTTACCTGTAAATTTGCCCCAATTTGAACCGGAGCAAACGATCACATGCAGCAAGCCATCCCCGCACCCCAATCAATAATACAGCCTTCAGCCCTCCAAAGCCGTCCCCATTTCGAAATACTCGACGGACTTCGAGGCGTCGCAGCAATAGCCGTTGTCATTTTCCATTTCATGGAAGTGGTGGCGCCGGATTATAAGGACAGCTTTATTTCCCATGGCTTCCTGGCTGTAGACTTCTTTTTCTGCCTTTCCGGATTTGTAATTGCCTACGCCTATGACAAGCGAATCGGCTCCATTGGGATCGGGAACTTTTTCCGAAACCGGCTGATCCGGTTGCATCCACTGGTTGTTTTGGGTGGGGTGATCGGGCTGCTGGGTTACTTCTATGACCCTTTTCAACTTCATACAGCACCGGCCGACTATAACATCTGGCTGGTTTTTCTGAGTACGATTCTGGTGATCCCTTATCCCGTAATGGCTGACCGGTATTTCAACCTGTTTGGACTGAACGCACCGGCATGGTCGCTGTTCTGGGAATATGTGGCGAATATCCTGTATGCCCTTGTCATCGTTCGACTTCCCAGAAAGTGGGTATTGGTATTGACTGTTATTTCGATGATCTGGCTCTGCGCAGTTTCAGCTTTCAGGGGTAACCTGTTAGGCGGTTGGGGTGGGGAAACCTTCTGGGATGGCGCAGCACGTTTGTGTTTTTCATTTCTTGCAGGTGTACTGATCTTCAGAAGCAACTGGATGATAAAAAATCGCCTGGGATTTCCTATTCTTGCCCTGCTCCTGGGTATTACGTTCTTTATTCCTTATGGTCCCTGGACCAAATGGGTGGATCCGTTCGTGGCCATTGTATACAATCCCCTGATAATATGCCTGGGTGCGGGCGCCGTACTAACTCCCCGCTGGCAAAAGATCTGCCGGTTCTCCGGCGATATTTCCTACCCGCTCTACATGACCCACTATGCTGCTATCTGGCTTTTTGCTGATTACCTGAACAGCCGGCATCCGGGTACAATTGAAGTGGTCATAGTGACAACGGTTTTCACGTTATTACTGATCCTGTTTTCCTGGGTTGTGTTAAAATGGTTTGATCAGCCCATCAGGAAGTGGTTGTCTGATCGCCAGCGCAGTAAACAGGTAAAAGCAGTAGCAACAACCGTGTCAAACTAGTTGATAATGGGTGGCGTTACGACGCCTTCAGAACTGTCAGGTAGATGTGGATACACCACCACATAAAATTTACCGCATGCGCTATCTGACAGCTCGAATTCTGATGACTGCACTGATGGTTTTACCCCTGGCCCTGTTCGCGCAGGAACAGGAACCTCCCAAGCCTGCGGGCGGAGCCGGACTCTCCGATGAAGAAATCAAAAAGGCCAATAACCCGATGGCCAGTACGAAAGCACTGAACCTGCACACTTACCTGGTTTCAAAACTGTATGGGATTGAGGATGCCTCCATGAGCCAGATGATTGTCAGGTATGCACAACCTGTGGGTCGCGTTTTGATCCGGGCCAGCATGCCATTTGTTGTTTCTTCGGAAGCTGGGAAGTCGCCCACCACCGGTACGGGTGATTTTAACATTTTCGGGATCTATTCCCGATCAACCAAATCAGGAAATCAATTTGGTATCGGACCCACCATTACTGCGCCTACAGCTTCGCATAACCTTGGATCGGGGAAGTGGCAGGGTGGTATTGCAATTTTGGCGTTTATGGCCAGCAACAGGCTTATACAATGGGGTGGACTCCTTCAATGGCAGGCATCATTTGCTGGTCAGAGTGATCGCGATGAAGTCAATACTTTTTTTCCGCAGATCTTCGCTATCTGGCAGATTGGTGGAGGAACTTATCTCCGAAGTACCGGTATCTGGACCTTTAATCTGCGCAATGGTGAATACAGTGTACCTGTAGGCCTCGGGGTAGGAAAAGTGGTCAAGGTAAACAAGATTGTATTCAACATTTTTGCAGAACCGCAGTTCACCGTACTCGCCAATGGTATCGGACAACCGAAGTACCAGACATTTGTCGGATTCAATACTCAATTCTGATCATGGGACCAATTTATCACAAAGTTGCTATCATCACCGGTGCCGGTTCAGGCATCGGCCGGGAAATTGCCATCCTCTTTGCAGAAGCAGGAGCCAAAGTAGTACTTGCCGATATTGATGAAAAATCGGGCAGGGAAACCTACGATCTCATTTACAATGCCCGCAGGGAAGTCATTTTTGTCAAAGCAGATGCTGCGCTTGCTGCTGATCACGAAAAGCTGGTACACGCAGCAGTATCTGCTTACGGCGCGTTGCATATCGCCGTCAACAATGCTGGTATTGGCGGTCCTATTGCACTTACCGGCGAATACCCGGTAGACGGATGGAACAAAGTCATTGACATCAATCTGAATGGCGTGTTCTATGGCATGCGGTACCAGTTGCCTGCGATCCTCGAAAGTGGTGGCGGAGCAATTGTGAATATGGCTTCAATCCTTGGTGCTGCGGGAACACGGCAGTCTCCGGCATATGTTGCAGCCAAACACGGCGTTGTGGGACTTACCAAAGCTGCCGCCCTTGAATATGCGGCCAAAGGGATCAGGATAAACGCCGTCGGTCCGGGTTATATCGATACGCCTTTACTAAAAGGAATGTCTGATGAAGCGCGCCGCCAGCTTGAATCGCTGCATCCCATGGGCCGCTTGGGTGCACCTGAAGAAGTTGCCGAACTGGTGTTATGGTTGTGCAGCAGTAAAGCATCATTCGTGACCGGTGGTTACTATCCTGTAGATGGCGGATACCTCGCCCAGTAAGAAAAGAATGCAGGGAACATTTTGCTCGTGTTGGTGGCGCTGCGCGCCTTTATTTCGCGCAAAGCACGCTAAGGAGCAAAGGGGCAAAGGTTGGATTTGTTTGTATGATGATTTTGTATTTGTCAAACAAGCATTCAAAAAAAATAATCAGGATATGTTTCAATACAGTCGTGCCTTCAGGCTCACTTCAGTACCAGGTCTTGCACGAGGTAACTACTAAACAAATAAACAGGTAAACAACTAAACGGCGTTTTCACCCCTGCATGACCTTGTTCAACGCCACCGGCAACTGCAACAGGTCAAAATCATTCTCATACACGAGGTATTTGTTTTCCCAGGTTCCTGCATATTTTTCCTTGAATTCACGGAGCCCCTGGTAGTGCCGGAACCGTTTGATCTTCTCGTAAGCATATTTTACCACACGCTCAGCTGTGCTGTCTGGTTCTTCAATGCCGCTCATGGGAACAAGACCAAGGTTAAGGAAAGAAAAACCTTCTTCCTTTCCATAACGGATCATTTCTACAAGCAGGGCATCCATGCTGCCGCCCGGAGCATCTACTGTTTTGCGGATAAGGTCATAGGTACATTCTTCCGGGGCAAAATCGGGAATGATATTCAGGAACGCTACGAGCCTGCCATCTGCATCACGTAGTGTAACCACATCCTGTTCGCGGATCACTTCCGGGTCAAATACACCCTGGGAAAAACGCATCTCTGATTTGTTGAATGCTTCAAGCCACTCATCGGAGACTGCCTTTAATTCGCTTAGCAATGTGTCTTCAAGCGGTGCTTTGATGAGGGCGACCGAATAGCCTTTTTTCTGCAGGCTGTTCAGCCCGTTACGCAATGATTTGTTTTGTTTGCCTTCGAGGGTAAATTGAGTGAGATCCAGGATGGCTTCCTGTCCGATCAATAGTTTCTTCTTTTTCAGATGCTCAAAATAATACCAAGCGTCTTCATCGATGCGGTAGTAAGCCGGCTTCAGTCCCCAGCTGCGGCATTGCTGTTCAAAGGCGAGCAGTGCCGGTAACTTTTCGGCAGGTGCCGCCACCGGTTCTTCGAGTACGATCGCAAATCCATTGGCAATTTTATAGGCGACAAATGCATCCAGTCCCTCTGGGAAGTACCACAGTTTGTCTTCATCTGATTTAAAATAGTCAACTGGTGAGTTGCCATACTGGCTCAGGAGAAAGGATACTTTTTCCTGATCGGTCTCATCAGTGCTGTGTTTGACTACATAGGGGCGAATGATCGTGTAGAACAAAAAGATCCACGCGCCGGAAGCCAATACACGCAAAGAGATCAGGAATTCTTTTCCGAATCGTGTGACGGGAACCAGGTTGTCTTCTTTCACCAGCAGGAATTGGTGTAGTGCATACGTGAATGATTGACGCCAGGAAAAGTCGATACCGAAATTCCTGCGGTCAAGCTGGTAGAAACCAATGGTGCCGAAGATCAGCACGATGCCAAAAACTGCCAGGGCGGTAATAACGCCGATGCGGATAAAACGGGCATTGCTTTTCTGACGGTATTGTTTACGGGTAGTCAGCAGCACAACGATAATGGTCAGCGCCAGCAGGGCTTCCTCGTAATCGAGGGCCTTGGTCAGGTGGCCGACCAGGGAGAGTACTGAAAAGAAAAGCGCAAACCACCAGGCCGCACGAAGTCCCCGAATGAGAAAAGCGGCGTTCACCATCAGCAAGAGACCAGTAAGGATCACCAGCCAGTTGGAGGCGTGAATGTAAGTATATGGGAGATATCCGTGCAGCAGGTGCATGCGGTCTGCGAGCGGCGGGGTAAGTACGGAGAAAATGTTGACGGCGCCGAGCAGGAAGATCAGTGCGGGAGGCAGCAGGCGTACAAATATATTCCGTCCTTTCCAGGCCCAGCTGAGCAGCCCTGCAAACAGGGGCAGCCAGAATTCAAAAAGACGGTATAGCAGTGTTATTTGTAGCGCAGCAAGGGTGTCATAGCCATATTGTTTCAGGATGAAGGTGAGTGATAGTTCCACTGCGCCAAGGCCTTTCAGGAACGGAGAGATGAGCATGAAGAGCGTGGAAACGACATAGCCCATGAAGGCTGCTTCCAGGCTTACGGGAAGATAGCCGGCTTTCATGGCAATCACAATATGCAATACACCTGTCATCTCGATGGCGATGGACGACAATACAGCCACGGTAAATGACCTGTATGAAAAGGACAGCGAAAAAATGTTTTCCATTTCTTTTTCCAGTGCAGGAAAGAAGCGCAACAGCGACTGGTACAGCCACCCGCGTGACCGGAATGACTGAAAGGCGCGCCAGATCATAAACAGGATCAGCAGTGCCACAGCCAGTGCGGGCCAGGCACCTTTTACTGATTGCCGGTGCAGCGCGCCATACAGGATAACAGGTATACCAACGATTACCAGGCTCAGGATACCAATGAAACCCTGCAATCCTGCTCCCTGGTAAATATGATGGCGGTCTATTTTTTCCTTACGCAACATTCCCGGCAGGTAGGCAAATGCTGTTATGCCGCCTCCCGGAAGAAAGGTGCTGATGAAGTTCCGTTTGAGAAACAGCATAAACGCTGCCGGCCAGGACAGATTTGATCCGACAGCCTGAAAGCTGAATACGAACAGTGCTGCCTGAAAAAAAATATAAATCCCGGTTACGGCCAGGCCAAACAGCATCCAGCTATTATCGGCTGATTTAAGATAGGGCTGGAGCGCTTTCAGTTCATGCCGTTCATGCCTGAAAAAATAGATGCCGAGCAATATGAAGAGAATGGCAAGCAATTCTTTCCAATGCAATTTTCCGGCGAAACCGGACAGTATTTCTTTCCAGTTCTTTTTAGTTGCCATGGCTACCTGAAGTTACTAAAAGGAAGGGTCCCGTAGAAACGGGACCCGTTCGGTCATGCGGGCATAAACGCCCTGCAATCACCGATGCGAAATTTGAACGGGGTTATTGTGCTTGCGGTAATGGATGTATTTGTAGACCAATGCGTATAATACGGGCAGGATCAGCAGGGTAAGTATAGTCGCTGTTACCAGTCCCCCGATGACCACAATTGCCAGTGGCTTTTGTGTTTCACTGCCGATACCGGTAGAAACCGCTGCAGGCATCAGGCCGATCATAGCCATCAAAGCTGTCATGATCACTGGTCGGACACGTGACTGAACGCCATAACTGACCGCAGTGTCCAGTGGCATGCCGGCATCAAGATTCTTTCTGAAGACAGAAATCAGGATAACACCATTCTGGATACAGACGCCAAACAACGCGATAAAGCCGATGCCTGCAGAAATGCTGAAGTTGACTCCCGTTATATGCAGGGCGAGGATTCCACCAATCAGCGCAAACGGTACATTGCAAATGGTAAGCACGGCATCCTTTACATTGCCGAACGTAACGAACAGGATCACGAAGATAACCAGCAGGCAGATGGGTACTACGCGAGCAAGTGTTTTTCCTGCTCGCTGCTGGTTCTCAAATTCACCGTTCCAGGTTGTTTTGTACCCGTCAGGAAGATGGACAGCATTGCTTACCTTTCGTTGCGCTTCAGCAATCGTGCTACCAAGGTCACGCTCCCGCACAGAGAATTTTACTGCGATATAACGCGTATTGTTGTCGCGGTAGATAAACGCAGGCCCCGTTAATGTCTGGATACCGGCGATCTCCTTCAGCGGAATTTTTCCGCCGTCATTGGTGGGTACCATCAGTTGCTCGATCGCTTCCTGCGTGTCCCTGAAGTCTTTCTGGTAGCGTACGCGGATATCAAATTTTCTTTCTCCCTCATAGAGCTGGGTGGCTGCCTTGCCACCAATAGCCATTTCTATCACTGCATTGGCATCTGCGGTACTGATGCCATACATCGCCATTTTCTGCTGGTCCAGTTCGATGCGGAATTCGGGCTGGCCAAGATTTTTCAGGATACCGAGATCCTCAATTCCCCTTACAGTTTTCAACTGACCGGCAACGGCATTGGCCAGGCTGTCGAGTGTATTGAAATCCGGACCAAAGATCTTTACCGCCAGTGCAGCATTCACACCTGCAACTGCCTCCTCCACGTTATCGCGGATTGGTTGGGAATAATTCAGCACGATGCCCGGCAGTTTCCGCAACTGCGCATCCATTTCATCAATGAGCTGCTCCTGGGTGATTTTTCGTTGCCATTGCTTTTTCGGATACAGATCCACCTGGATCTGCACATTGAAGAAACCCTTGGGGTCAGTGCCGTCATTTGTACGTCCGATCTGCGACAAGGTCTTTTCCACTTCAGGAAAATGGCCAAGGATCGAGATCATTTTGTCGCTGACGATCTTCGCCTCCGAAAGTGAAACGCTCATCGGTAATTCCGCCTCTACCCATAAAGCGCCTTCATTGAGTTCAGGAAGGAATTCCGTTCCCAGGAACTTTGCAGAGAAAAAGCAGATACCCATGATCACGAGCGCCACGAGCACACTTTTTTTCTGATTGCCATATACCACGCGGAACAGCTTCATTACCGACTTCTCGAAAAAATTCACAACCGGGTTGTGTTTTTCCCGCACGTTTTTGCGCAGCAGGATACTGGAAAGTGCCGGTACGAGTGTCAGGGTGAAAATGAGCGCGCCGAGCAAGGCGAATCCAAGTGTATAGGCAAGGGGGGAAAACATCTTTCCTTCCACTTTCTGAAAGGCGAAAATGGGAATAAGGCAGGTGAGTATAATGACCTTACTGAAGAAGATTGCTTTCCCCATTTCGGTTCCTGTTGCCTTGAACAACCCGAGCTTGGCCAGCTTGTTGAACTTTTCCATCCCGACTTCTTTCGCTTTGTGATCAAGTGCCACGTACAGGCCTTCCACCATTACGACGGCACCGTCGATGATAATGCCGAAATCTACAGCGCCCATGCTGAGCAGGTTAGCGGTCATGCCCTTGATGCGCATGCAGATAAAAGCGAACAGCAACGAGAGTGGGATGATGATGCTGACGGTTACGGTAGTTCGCCAGTCGGCCATAAATACCAGCACGATCAGTGTAACCAGCACAATGCCTTCGATCAGGTTGTGGATCACGGTTTCCTGGGCATAATCCATCAGTTCAGTACGGTCATAAAATGTGTCGATTTTTACTCCTTTTGGGAGTATTCCCGAGTTGAGTTCTTCGATCTTGCTTTCCACTCTCTTTAATACCTCACCGGGGTTTTCACCTTTCCTCATCACCACAATGCCTTCGATCACATCATCTTCGCGATTGCCGCCCTTATCCCTGGTCACCCAGCCCAGCCTGGGTTTGCCGGATTCCACCACATCTGCCACATTCTTCACGAGCAGTGGAACGCCACTGTTTTTGGTGATCAGGATATTTTCGATATCGGCAATGCTGTTCAGCAGCCCAATGCCCCTGACCACATAGGCCTGGCCGTTGCGTTCGATCACATCACCGCCTACATTCACATTGCTTTTGGAAATGGCATTGTATACATCAAGCGAACTGAGATTGTATTTGGTAAGCAGGGCAGGGTTCACGCTTACCTCGTAGGTCTTTTCTTCTCCCCCGAAACTGTTTACATCGGCCACGCCGGGAACGGATTTGAACTGCCTGTCGAGTACCCAGTTCTGGATGGTGGTGAGGTCGCGGACAGAGTGCGTTTTGCTTTTCAGGGTATACCGGAAGATCTCTCCGGTTGGCCCGTAGGGCGGCTGTACATCCGGCTTTACGCCATCGGGGAGGTCGGCACCACCGATCCTGCTCTGCACCTGCTGCCTTGCGAAAGCATCATCCACATCGTCGTCAAAAATGATCCGGATATAACAAAGTCCGAAAGCGGAGGTTGTCCGGAGATTGGATTTTTTCTGAACGGAGTTGAGGACGGTTTCCAGTGGTATCGTAACGAATTTTTCAACTTCTTCTGCACTGCGGCCCGGCCATTGGGCAATGATCACGATCTGTGTGTTGGTCACATCGGGAAAAGTTTCAATCGGCGTTTCTTTATAGGCCCAGATACCGAGGGCAGCCAGCACGGCGGTCATAAAGAATACGAAATACCGGTGCCGCAGGGAAAAATGGATGATATTTTTGATAATCTTTTTCATGGCTAATCTTCTATCAGGGCACGGTAAAGAAGGATCTGGTTACGGGAGATAATCTTTTCCCCGGACCTGATGCCTTTGTTGATGTAGGTGACGTTGTCGAGGGTCTTCAGGATATCGACCTGGCGGAGTTCAAGATGGCAGTTGTCATGGTAGATGATCAGAAATGATTTCCCGTTGTCATTTACGATGGCCGCTGCGGGAACTGCAACGCTCTGTGTTTTTTCCTGATTTTGCACGAGGATGCTTGCAAACATTTCCGGCTTGAGCAGGAGGCTGTCATTTTGCAGGGTGATACGAACGCGCATCACTTTCGTTTGCGGGTCGAGGATCTGGTTTTCCTTGTCAACCTTTCCTTTAAAGATCCTGCCCGGGTAGGCAAGTGTAGTAACGCTGGCTTCATAGCCTTCCTGCACCTTAGCCACATCATTCTCATAAACATTGGCCCAGATCCACACGTCACCAATATCTCCGACAGTAAACAGGTTCTGGCTGTTGTCATTCCGGATAAAACTTCCCGCCTCTGCATTCTTTTCCACTACATAGCCATTAATAGGAGATTTGATCAGGTACTGACCACCGGCATTGGTCTGGCCACTGCCGTTGATGTTGATCTGATCGCGGATCTTGCTGGCATTCGAAACAGCCTTGTTGTAGGTTTCTTTTGCCTCCAGGAATTCACGTTCGCTGGAAATACCGTTATGGTATAATGCTTCCTGGTTGTCCAGTTGTTTTTTGGCGATGGCAATGTCGTTGCTCGCAGCACTCAGGTCGCTATAATTACCGGCAACATCTGCGCTTTTGATAATGGCGAGCGTTTGCCCTTTGGACACTCTGTCGCCCAACGATACCAGTACTTTCTGCACCTGACCACTGCTGAAGGGAAATACCTTTACCACTTTGTTGTCGTCAAAGCTTACTTCACCACTTAGTTTTACCTCGGTATTGACCTGGCTGCTGAACGCGGTATCAATGCGGATGATCCTCGCGAGGGAATCGCTCACGCAGACCTGGGATTTGTCTGGTGCGGTTTCTGTTCCTGCCTTTGACTGGCAGGAAACTGTGAGGATGATCAGGCATCCTGCAAGAAGGTGTATTATATTTTTCATAACGTCCCTTGAATAGTTATTGTATGGGAAGGATATTGTCGTTGGTGACGAAATTCAGTTCGTCAGCTGCTTTCATGAGATTGATCTGTTGTTCCGTCAGTTTGATGCGGGTCTCTTTGTAGGCATCGAGAAAATCGGTGAAATCAAGCAGGTTGATTTGCCGGGCCTGGTAGGATTTCAGCATATTCTGGAACAGTGTATCATATTGTGCTGTAAAAGCCGCCTGGTCTTTGTTGTTTACCGTTTGCATGAACCGGAATTTATCCATGGTGGCCTTGACCTCGTTGCTGATGCGGTCATTTTCCTGCAGCAGTTGTGTCTGACTGACCTGTATATTGCTTTGCGCTGCCCTGATATTGCCCTGGTTGCGATTAAACAGGTTGAGCGGAAGCGATACGGTAAGTCCTACATAGTTGGGAACATAACTGTTGCGCTGATCATATTCCGGTCCGACGGTGAGGTCAGGTTTTGCCAGTGCTTTCTGGTAACTGAGGTTATGTACCTGTAGGTCTTTGTTGAGTGCCGCGATCCTTTCATCGGGACGATTGCGGAGGGCATCTGCCACCAGGCTGTCCAGTGCAGGTATGCCTGCATTAATCAGTTGCGAATAGTTGGTGGAGAGTTGGGGCTGAATATAGGAACTGTCCTGCGTCTGCAACAACAACCGGATCTCGGCCTGAACAGGGATAAGTTGAGACCTGATATTGATCAGGTCATTTTGCAGACTGAAGAGGAGCGCTTTCAACCGCATGTTGTCTTTCAGGGAAATATTGCCCAGGTGGTATACCTGGTCCATTCCCTCCACCAGCTTTCCGACTTCTGCGATTTCGTCCTGGAAAAGTTTCGAAATATTGCCCAGGTGTGCTGCTTCGATCATGTCATTGCGGAGGGTGAAACGAAGGCTACGCAATACATCATCAAACTGGGCGGTGGCTATGGCGGTATTGTCGGTTGCGAGTTGCGCCAGCTTACTGCGTTTGCCGGCAGTTTTGATCAGCTGCTGTACCTGTACAAATACCTGTCCGTATTCACTGTTGTGGCGGAAAAATTCGCCGTCGTAAATGTTCTGATCCGTAACAAGTATTGGGTTGTCCCAGAGTTTCGCCTGCTGGATAAGCGCCTTATTGGCGTCGATATTGTATTGCGCGGCGAGTAACTGGAGGTTGTGCTGCAGAAATATTTTTTCAGCTTCGGGAATGCTCAGGCGTAGTGTATCACGTTGGGCCTGGGCAGATGCCGTGTGCAGGAATACAGTCAAACACACAGCAATGGTTAACAACTTTCTTCGCATCGGTGAAACCATTTTGATTTGACCGTACAAAGCTCCTCTCAACCCTGGTTAACTGCAATTAATGTTGGTTAAGTAGAGGTTAACCCAATCTTATTCATCAGGAACAGTAAAGCGAAATCCATGACCATGAATGGTTTCGATCAGCAGTGATTCATCAGCACGGAGGATCTTCCGGATCTTGGTCATGTATACATCCATGCTTCTGCCGAGGAAGAAATCATCTTTACCCCATACCGCAAGCAATACTTCCTCACGTTTGAGGATGCGGTTCGGATGTTCGCAGAGAAAGCGCAGGAGATCAGCTTCTTTTTGTTTGAGATCCACGGTGCCCTCTGGACCGGTGATCTTGCGTTCAGTATAGGAGAAATTGAGTTTACCAATCCGGAAAGCAACAACTGATTCGTAGGAGAATTTGCGGGTACGGCGGAGGAACACTTCGAGTTTCAAAAGGAGTTCCTTCATGCTGAAAGGTTTGGTGATATAGTCGTCGGCACCAGTGTTGTAACCCTTGATTTTGTCTTCTTCCAGGTTCCTGGTACTGATAAACAGTATCGGCAGTACATCCGTCTGCTGGCGGATCTTTCTGGCCACCATAAATCCGTCTTTCACAGGCATCATCACGTCCAGCAGTACAATATCATACTTGTTCTTGTCGAAGCTGTCAATCGCCTGCTGCCCGTCAGCACAGGAGGTTACCTGGTAACCTTCTTCTTCCAGTGCTTCCTGCATGAGCTCACGGAGGTAACTGTCGTCTTCAGCCAGCAGGATATTTCCTTTGACACTCATGAATGGTTGGTGTTTACAGGCAAATCTATGCTGAATTCCGTTCCCACGCCGGGTATACTGTTCACATGAATGGAGCCATGATGCAGATCGACCACTTTTTTGGTGAAATACAATCCCAGTCCAAGCCCTTTTACCTGGTGCAGGTTGCCTTTCTGTGCACGGTAGAATTTACGGAAGATCTTTTTCAGGTCGTCCGGTTCTATGCCGATTCCGTTGTCTTTGATGCTGATGTTGAAATGTTGCGGGGTAACGCTTGTCCTGATCTTTACAGTTGGAATGGCGGAGTACTTGATGGCGTTGTTGATGATGTTGAAGATGGCGAGGTACAGGTTGTCAGGATCAGCCCTGATGGTAAGATCATTTTCTTCCAGGTCAAGTTCAACGCTGCCTTTCTTTTCCACCAGCAGCGGTTCCAGTTGCTGCACGGCCTGCCGCAGGATTTCATTGGGAACTATTGCAGTTTTTTTCAGGGTGAAATTGTAGTTCTCGGAAACAACGGTATTGATCAGGTTCTGGATATGGGTTTTGAGATAGTCTGTCTGACGCCGTATTGTTGTTGCGTACTTGTTGATCTTTTCGGCGGAAGCCTGTACACCGGGTTTGTTCAGGGCGTCGGTCGACAGGTCAATCACCGTAAGCGGTGTGCTGAATTCGTGGGTGACGTTATTGATAAAATCCTTTTGGACTTCATTCAGAAATTTCTGGCGGAAAAGGTAGTAGATCGCCATCGCCAGGCCGATCAGCAGGAAGAGCAGAAAGGCGCTGGTATAAATCCAGGTATTCATCTGTGTGATGATATACTGGCTGCGGTGTGGAAAGTAGAGATGAACATAAGAAAAGTTGCGTACGGGAAGTGCACGGCTGCCGGGTGGCGATTTTCCCGACGAGGTACCTGAATTCAGGTAGGCTTCATAGGCGATCTTGTTTTCCGGGGCATTGAATACTGTAAGATGACAGTCGGTATAAACATCGAAATCGTTGAATTCTGAGTTCAGGTAATATACCAGCGTGTCTTTAGGTGGAATATTGCTGATGCGGAAAAGGAACTCATTGGGTTCCGGATGTTCGATATCGTTTCCCAGGTGACTGGCAGGGATGTCCAGCAGTTCAATGTCTTCATGAAGCCCGCGTATGCATTTTACCACTGCGGTATTGAATTCATTTTTTTCGTAGGAATAAGTTTGTTGCATCCAGTGCACCTGGGTGCCGATGATGGCTGCCATAGTGATTGCGAGCAGCACGATGAGTAACCTTGTAGTGGAGGAACGCATGATTTAAATATCGTGCAATTTCCGGTTATAATCCCGGGTGATCTGCCTGTAAGGCGGTCGATAACAACCCGTTAACTGAGGTTAATCCGTCGTTAAGGGCAGCTGGAAATTTGTTCTGAAGATGAACCGGGGATAACCTTTGTGTATGAATCAATAATCAATCATTCATCATTCAAAATTTGCAGTCATGAAAAAGTTCTTAGTTGCCGCCGCCCTGTTGCTTGCCATTACAGGAATAGGATTTGCCCAGACACCGGCACAGAAACCCGCAGATAAACCTGCTACGCACAAGTCGCACAAACATCACGCGGAGAAGAAAGAAAAGACTGAAAAGAAAGAGCCGAAGCAAGGCAATTAATCCTGAAGGAGCCGTTCTGAAAAGAGCGGCTTTTTTTTGCCTTATACCCTGGTGTATCGCTTCATGCCGGCAGCTTGCCAGTTATCCGCCGGCTGTGGTGGAGCTGCCAGTTCACGGCTGTCGGAGAATTTGTTCCGGTATTCCCGCGGTTGCATTTTTTTAAGTTTGAGGAATTGTTTGTTGAAGTTGGCAAGGGTATTGAAACCGGATTCAAAAGCAATTTCCGTGATAGGCTTGGTGGTATCAACCAATTGCTGGCAAGCCTTGCCGATGCGCACTTCATTGAGGAATTCCACATAGGTTTTTTTGGTACGCTTCCGGAAATAGTGGCAAAAGGCGGGTATGCTCATGCCGGCATGAGCAGCGATGGCGTCGAGACTGATCCCCTGCGCATAATGCCCGATGGTATAGTGAAAAATGCTGTCAAGCCTTTCCTGTTCCTTATGCGAAACGCCGGTCATCGTTTTGGATGAAAGACTTTTGTGATCATAACGGGAAAGGAAATCGAGGCAATCCCAAAGGCCAATGATCCGTTGAAAGCCATTGATCTGTTCCAGCCGCTGCAACTTCGGCGTCAGCGCAAGTGCGATTGCGGGATCCACTTTCAGCCCACAGGCCGCATTGTCCAACAGGTTGCGTAGTGCCTTGCCTTCCGGAATTTCCCAGAGATCTTTTCCGCAGCAGTCCGGCAGAAACTGGATTACCAGGGCGGCAGTTACCAGCCCCGGCGTTGCTTTCTGAAAAGTATGCGGCAGGTTTGCGCCAAGAAAAAAGATATCGCCGCTGTTGAAATTGCCTACATGATTCCCAACAAATGCATTTCCTTCACCTTCCAGAAAAAGGATAATTTCCAGCTCCGGATGCTGGTGCCAGGGAACTTCAAAATGAGGCGTCCTGAAAGTTTTCGCTACAAAGCTCTGATCTTCCTCGAGCGGCAATTTCTCCAGAAGCGGTTTCATGCTACAACTATATTAAGATTTCGGGAGCGGATTCGGCCATAACTTTAGCAATATAGTTTTAAAATTCGAGAATAAAGTGGCATAAGTTCCCCCGGGGTCAGTTTACCTTAGCGGTTCAACGCACTGCCATATGCTTTTGCTGGGAATTGATATAGGTACTTCTTCGGTTAAGGTTTCCATAGTTGATGGCGATACGCAGCGATGCATCGCCGCTTCGCAGTATCCGGATACGGAAGCGCCTATAGAAAGCGCTCATCCCGGGTGGGCGGAGCAGGCACCTGCTGACTGGTGGGACCGATGGGTACAGGCTTTTCGCAGGGCTGTTGCCAAAGGCGGATTTCAACCGGCAGATATCGGGGCAATCGGCATCGCCTACCAGATGCACGGACTGGTCATTACAGACAGGGAAGGTGCTGTATTGCGTCCTTCAATCATCTGGTGCGACAGCCGGGCAGTGGCGATAGGGGAGCAGGCGAATGAAGCGCTGGGCCCCGGTTTCTGTCTTGAACACTACCTCAACGCTCCTGGAAATTTTACCGCGTCCAAGCTCGCCTGGGTAAAACAACATGAACGGGAAATATTTGACCGTACGGCGCATGTCATGCTGCCCGGTGATTATATAGCATTTCGTCTTACAGGTCAATTGACGAGCAGTCCTTCTTCTTTGTCGGAAGGTGTATTCTGGGATTTTAAGAAGCATGGTCCTGCCACCGACCTGATGGAATATTATGGATTTGACACTGCATTACTGGCGAAAGTGCAACCGGTATTTTCAGAGCATGGAAGGCTGGATGCGCGTGTTGCTGCCGGGCTGCAATTACGGCCTGGTATACCTGTCAGTTACAAGGCAGGTGACCAGCCGAACAATGCGTTATCCCTGGGCGTCACCGAACCGGGCGAAGTAGCGGCAACGGCGGGAACTTCCGGAGTTATCTATGCCGTGAGCGATGCACTCACCTACGATCCCCAGTCGCGCGTCAATACCTTTGCCCACGTCAATCATTTACCTGAACAAATCCGCACGGGAGTGCTGCTTTGCATTAACGGTACCGGGATTCTGTACGGATGGGCAAGGCAGCAATGGGCTGCCGGCGTGCCGTATAACGACCTGAATGCGATGGCTGCATCGGTAGCGCCCGGCAGCGAAGGAATCAGGGTGTTACCTTTTGGAAACGGCGCAGAGCGGATGCTGGGCAACCGGCTCACCGGTGTGCAGCTTCACCATATCGATCTGAATCATCACCGGCAGGCGCATTTATTCAGGGCCATCCAGGAAGGAATTGCTTTTGCCTTCCGGTATGGGCTCGATATCATGCGCAGCAATAAGGTGGAACCCCTTCAGATCCGCGCGGGCAGATCAAACCTGTTCCAGAGCGAGGTTTTCCTGAAATCATTTGTTGCGGCAACCGGTGTGCCGGTAACCCTGTATCCGGCGGACGGCAGCGTCGGGGCAGCCCTGGGAGCGGGGATTGGTTGTGGGTATTACCCCGGTATCAAAGATGCTTTCATTCACCAGCAGGCAATTCGTACCTGCACGCCTGATGATGCCGGAAATCTTGAAACTCCCTACCAGGAATGGCTGGCTCTTTTGCAGAAACAATTGTAAACAAATTCTAAAATCGTCTAAATATTACCGTTATGTCCAATAGTTCACAGTACTTCAAAGGGATTGAGAAAATCAAATTCGAGGGAATACAGTCTGACAATCCACTTGCTTATCGCTGGTATGACGAGCAGCGGGTAGTGGCCGGCAAAACTTTAAAGGAGCATTTGCGGTTTGCCTGTGCCTACTGGCATTCCTTCTGTGGAAATGGTGGCGATCCATTTGGAGAACCGACACACCTTTTTTCCTGGAATGAGATTGCTGATCCGGTTGATCGTGCCAAAGCGAAAATGGATGCTGCTTTTGAATTCATGAGCAAACTCGGATTGCCCTTTTACTGCTTCCATGATGTTGATGTTGTAGACTATGGAAATGATGTTGCCGAGAATGAGCGGCGGCTACAGGCGCTGACAGCATATGCAAAGCAGCACCAGGATGCATCCGGCATCCAGTTGCTGTGGGGAACGGCAAACTTGTTTTCCCATCGCCGTTACATGAACGGAGCGGCCACCAATCCCGATTTTGCTGTACTGGCGCATGCCGGCGCGCAGGTGAAAGCTGCAATGGATGCCACCATTGCACTGGGCGGACAAAACTATGTTTTTTGGGGAGGCCGTGAAGGTTACATGAGTCTGCTGAATACGAATATGAAGCGGGAACAGGAACACCTGGCCCGTTTCCTCCAGGTATCCCGCGATTATGCCCGCAGCAATGGATTCAAAGGGAAATTCTTTATTGAGCCGAAGCCCTGCGAGCCCACCAAGCACCAGTATGATTATGATTCCGCTACAGTGATCGGTTTCCTGCGCCAGCATGGACTGCTGGAAGATTTCTCTCTCAATATCGAGGTGAACCATGCTACACTCGCGGGTCACACCTTCCAGCATGAACTGCAGGTGGCTGCTGATGCGGGGCTGCTGGGTTCTATCGATGCCAACCGCGGCGATTATCAGAATGGTTGGGATACCGATCAGTTTCCGAATAATATCAACGAACTGACGGAGGCGATGCTGATCATTCTTGAAGCAGGTGGTTTCAAAGGCGGCGGGATAAACTTTGATGCGAAGATCAGAAGGAATTCTACCGATCCGCAGGACCTGTTCCATGCGCATATCGGTGGTATGGATACTTTTGCACGGGCACTGATCGCTGCTGATGCCATCCTGCAACAATCTGATTACAAAACTATCCGCAGTAACCGTTATGCCTCTTTTGACAACGGTAACGGTAAAGCATTTGAGGCCGGTACATTAAAACTGGAAGACCTGCGCAATATTGCAGCAGCAGCGGGTGAGCCCGCTGTTGCCAGTGGACGCCAGGAGTACCTGGAAAACCTGGTAAACCGGTTTATATAACCGTAAAATGATGTCTGGCGGCAGGGGTGCCGGTGTAAAGGCGTAAATTCCTGTAAATGTTCAGGAGTATGAAAAGGTCAACACTGATAATGCTGGTGCTGATGAATTGCCTATTCGCACCGTCATTCCTGCTTGCCCAGGACAAACAAAAAGCGACACCTGAGGAGCGGGCGGCTTCGCTTACCGACTGGATGAAATCAAAACTGCAGCTTACGGCAGAGCAGGAGCCGAAGGTGAAAGAGATCAACCTGAAATATGCGCAGAACAATGAAGCGCTTAAAACAGCTCCGGGGAGCAAAAGGGAAAAGATGAAGACCCTGAAAGCCGACGAAGCCTCACGCGACAGCGAACTGAAAGCCATTCTAACGCCTGAACAATACAAGATCTATCAGGACAGCAAAGCTGAATTGAAGCAGAAAATAAAGGAGAAGCGTAAAGGCTGACCTACCAGTTGTTCATCTGTTCCGGCACAATGCGTTCCAGGGATTCCTTGCTGATCGGTTTATTGCGCCAGTCGGGTTCATACTTTACAAACCAGCTGAGCCATACAGATCTTGACACCCGCATAAATATTGGCTGAAGGGCAATCATCGCGATCGCATTGAAAATGCCCCAGTACAGTACACGGTGATCGCCATCTTTCAATGAAAACCCGATCAACACCCACCACGCGATAAAAGTGGCTACAGAAAAAGCCACCGTCAGTGCATAGCTGACATATGCTGTTCCATAAAAAAAGCCTGGCTCCAGTTCGGTTGGCTGACCACAAACCGGACATTCCTTGTTCATCGTCAGGATCTTTCCGAATTGGTAGGGGTTGGAGGATTCAAAAATTTTGCCTTCCCGGCAACGGGGACAGTAATTGCCGATTGTCGCCGACAGGTAACTGCGTTCATGCTTTGCTTCTGCCATCGTCTACGGATTTTCGCAAAGTTACCGCATTCCCTTCGTATGCACGATGAAGTATCCTATTCAGCCAGTACTTTCTCCATACGCATGCTGCGGCTGCCTTTCACCAGCAAAAATGAATTGCTCAGCTGCTGGGTTTTGAGCCAGTCACGAGCTGCTTCGCTGTCGGATAACTGCAGAAACGGATGCCCGATACGGCCGAAATCGCCACCAACGAGCACTACTGCTTTCCAGGGATAGCCTGCGATCAGCGATACGATATTTTCGTGTTCCCTGAGGCTTTCTTCCCCCAATTCGGCCATTGCGCCCAGCAGCAAAACCTTGTTGTTGCCGGGCAGGTGCGCAAAGTTTTCGATGGCGGCGCGCATGCTGCTTGGATTGGCATTGTATGCGTCAAGAATCACCTGGTTGTTTTGCCAGTGCACCAATTGGGAACGGCTGTTTTCGGGTTTATAGCCCGCAATTGCAGCAACGATATCAATACCGGGAACGCCAAAGAATTTGCCTACGGCAACTGCAGCCAGAACATTCGGGAGATTGTAGGCGCCAACCAGTTGTGTCCGTATACTGTGTACGGATGTTATCCCCCTGGCTGCTACTTCAAGAAACGGTTCGCTTTGTATCACATGTCCAGAAACAGAAAAATCCAGGCTGGTGGCAGCTTCAGCTGTTTCTGATCCGTAGAGCACCGTCTCGGTGCCGGAAGCCATTACCGGAAGCCAGGGATCGTCGCCAAAAACAAATGTGGTGCCGCCATGGGAGCGGAGGTAGGCAAATAGTTCGCCCTTTCCTTTTCTTACCCCTTCCACGCCGCCAAAACCTTCCAGGTGGGCTTTGCCAAGATTGGTGATCAAACCGTGTGTGGGTTCGGTATACAGGCAATAGCTTTCAATCTCGTGCTGGTGATTGGCACCCATCTCGATCACCGCCATTTCTGTGCCGGCAGGTATTTTCAACAAGGTCAGTGGAATGCCGATATGGTTGTTCAGATTGCCTTCAGTAGTGGAGGTCCTGAATTTTCGCGACAGTACTGTATGGATAAGTTCTTTGGTAGTGGTTTTGCCATTGCTGCCCGTGATTGCCAGGAAAGGAATATTGAACTGGCGACGGTGATGAAGGGCCAGCGCCTGGAGCGTTTCGAGCACATTGCTGACCACAATAGTACGGTTGCCGGTATGGTATTCGGGTTCATCAATAATGGCAAAAGCAGCACCCGTTTCCAGCGCTGCGTTGGCAAAACTGTTGCCGTTGAACTGGTCGCCTTTAAGGGCAAAGAACAGGTCGCCCTGCTTCAGTTTGCGGGTATCCGTCTGAATGGAAGGATGAGCAAGGTAAATCTCGTAAAGTGCTTCAATGGTCATGCAACAAATATATTGAACCGGTTACTGTAAAACCAAAGAGCCGCTCTTTTGGAACGGCTCTTTGAAGGCTATCTGACACCCGGTTATTTCTTACGGGTATTTTGTCTTCTTTGCTTGTAGTTGATACCGGTTTTGCGGCCGTTACCTTCAGGGCTGCCGGTGCGGTCCATTGCGCAACGGAAACCTACAGTGCTGGAGGATTGATCTTCTTCCAGGAAGCGGCGGGTGCCGGGGCTCAGCCAATAGGCGCGGTCGTTCCAGCTACCACCTTTGATTACACGGCTCTTGTCGCTGATCAGGGTAGTTTTGCCATAACCATAACTTACACCCTGCAGCAGTGAGTCACCGTCAAGGTAGTTGATCACATCAGCTTTCTGATAGTTCCTGCGGCTGCGGCTTTCGTCGTCGGTCATCAAACGGTATTTGATACGGCCAAGGCTGTCACGCTCCGGTTTACCGGTAGTCTGGTCAACAGTATTGTATTTGTTACCACGGTAAGGGGAAACATCATCAAAGTCGTTGAGAGAAAGCGGACGATAAACATCAGCAGTCCATTCGTTGACGTTACCGCTCATATTATACAGGCCGAAACCATTGGGGTAGAAAGATTGAACCGGTGCAGTATATACGGCACGGTCATTCAGACCACCGGCAACACCCATGTTATCACCTGAACCTCTTTTGAAGTTGGCCAGGAAGGTACCTTGCCAGCTACCACGGCGGGTGTCACGGAGACCATTAACATTGGATGACCAGGAATAAACCTGCTTGTTGGCAACCAGCTCCTCACCACGATTGCCTTCTTTCTTGGAGGGCTGTGGGTTCTGGTGAACATAGCCAAGGGCTGCATATTCCCATTCAGCTTCTGTCGGAAGGCGATAATTCGGCAACAGGATACCATCTTCGAAAGTCACATTGGTGCGGGGCGTACCGTTCGGATTCTTCAGCGTATTGCTTTTGGAACGGGCGGCTTTACCAGGAGTAGCCTGGAATTCACCGGTGAGGTATGATTTTGTTTCGAAATGTTCTTCTGCGATACCGGAAACATTTTTGATAGACTTGTCATTGATGAAGCCACGTTTAACGAGTTCGAGTTCGTTTACGCGGTCGGAACGCCAGAGACAGAAGTCATTTGCCTGTTTCCAGGTTACACCTACGACGGGGTAATAGTTATAGGAAGGATGGCGGAAGTAATATTCAACCAGCGGCTCGTTGTAGGCGAGCTCACTGCGCCAGCACAGTGTATCGGGAAGCGCCCCGTTACGAACTGCCTGGTGCTCATCACCGTCAAAAACGGTGTTGATCCAGTACAGGTATTCACGATAATGGACGTTCGCCACTTCGGATTTGTCGATATAGAAAGAGTTGACTGTAACGCGGCGGGGAGCGTTGTTCCAGTCACCCATTACGTCTTCTTCAGTAGCACCCATGGTAAAGGTACCGCCCTGAACAAATACGAGGCCCGGACCAGTCCTCTGTTCTTTTTCTTTGGAAACCTGGTAACCACCCTGGTTTTTGTCATTGTAATTCCAACCGGTCACGTCGGATTTCTGGGTTTTTTTGCCGAACAGCTTCCCATTCTTACAGGAAGCGACCATTGCGGCGCAGGATACAAGGATTGTTAGGTTTTTCCAGTTCATTTTGATAGCCATTTACGCTGGTTTAAGACAATTATAACGGGCGTATTTTCCTATTATTGTGCAAGTTGATAATGCCGACTGCGAATATAATGAGATTAGACAATCAATAGGCTTGCCAAAATCTTAAATGCTGCAAGGATTAACTAATCCAACACATACCGGAAATAATAAGGCGCGGCTTTTGCAGGCCGTATTGAAGCCGATTGCAGGATCATTTCTACCTTCGCGCGGGCAATCCCGGTACAATAATTGGAAAGGGATACCGTTCCTATTGGGACAATATCGCGCGGGCGAAACGGGCAAATTTTGCCGCAACAGCAAAATGTTGACTGTCAGCCTGCTAGGTTCGAACTTATAGGTAGGAAAACAAATTTTTGATTATTTTAGCCGCTTATAGAGAAAATTATACCCATTTTTTATTGAAACGACCAGGCAACCCTGAACTGTTCAAAGGGTATTTTCTCTTTGTTGACGGGCAAAACCCGGGCGTTTCATGTGAACCATTATATAAGAAAGACAACATCACATGAAACAACAGTCCCTTAAACTGGCTGCGCTGGCTTTGGTAGCTGCATTTTCGGCCACTGAAGCATTTTCACAGTCAACTACGGAACCGATCAATGTAGTTACGACAGCCGTTCCTTTCCTCAGGATATCTCCGGATGCCCGTGCCGGCGGTATGGGTGAAGTCGGAATTGCCACCCCTACTGACGTAAACTCCCCTTACTGGAACCTTGCCAAGACACCATTTAATGAAAGCAAATTTGCGATCGGACTGACCTATACGCCCTGGCTGAAGCGCCTTGGTCTGAATGACGTCTACCTCGCATCGCTGAGCAGCTATTATAAACTTGATGATAATCAGGCGATTACTACCAGTATGCGGTATTTTAACCTGGGAAACATCCAGTTTACCGACAACAGCGGTAACGATTTTGGCTCTTACCGCCCCCGGGAGTTCGGTATCGACCTGGGATATTCCCGTAAACTTTCTGAAAAGATCGGCCTGGGTGTGGCTTTGCGCTATATCTATTCCAATCTTGCCGGTGGCCAGAACGTAAACGGAACTACCTATAAGGCCGGCAGCACTGTTGCCGGTGACCTCAGCTTCTACTATAATGGGGCTAATGAAGTGGGCGAAGGATTTGCAGCAGGTGCAACCCTCACCAACCTCGGTGGAAAAATCGGGTACACTTCCGATGCTACCCAGAAAGACTTTATCCCTGCCAACCTCGGGCTGGGTGCAGCATATACCAAAGTTTTTGACGAAAGCAGCAAGCTGACCTTCGGACTTGATTTCAATAAATTGATGGTGCCCACTCCGCCAGCAGTTGGTGACTCGGCCGGCCTGGTGGAATACCGCAGCAAATCTGTAGTGAATTCCTGGTTCTCCTCATTTTCTGATGCACCGGGTGGTTTCAGCGAAGAGCTCCGCGAATGGACTATCTCCGCAGGTATGGAATACTGGTACCAGAACCAGTTTGCCCTCAGGGCCGGTTATTTTTATGAGGACAAGACTAAGGGGAACCGGAAGTACTTTACCCTTGGTGCCGGTATCAAATACAATGTGTTCGGCCTGAACTTCAGTTATATTATTCCCAGCGGCAGCGGGGTAAACCAGAACCCATTGTCCAATACCCTCCGTTTCAGCCTCATCTTCGACCTGGGTGGTGCTGAGAATGATGGTGGCGGCACAACAGAATAGTCAGTTCAGTAACCTTATATTGAAAGCGTTCCGTTTCTTTGCGGAACGCTTTTTTATTTTTATCAATTATGTACAGGATAGGATTTGGCATTGATTTCCACCAGTTGGTGGAAGGCAGAAAACTGGTTATCGGCGGCGTCACCATTCCGCATCACAAAGGTGCACTCGGGCATAGTGATGCGGATGTACTGCTGCACGCGATCTGCGACGCCCTCCTGGGTGCGCTGGCCCTTGGCGATATTGGCATTCATTTCCCGAATACCGACGAACAGTTTAAAGATATCGACAGCAGGATCCTGCTGGAAAAGTCTTACGAACTCATCAAACAGAAAGGTTACCTGGTGGTAAATGTTGATTCTTCTCTTTGCCTGGAAGCGCCGAAGATTAAAAAACACGGTAATGAGATGCGGGCCGTCATTGCTTCGATCCTGGAAATCAGCCAGGATGATGTTTCCGTTAAAGCCACCACTACAGAAAAAATGGGTTTTGTGGGGCGGGAAGAAGGCCTTGTCGCCTATGCCACCGTGTTGCTGGTGCGGCAGGGAGTCTGATTTTACCTAACGAAAACCCTATTTTTGCGCCCATGCCAATTGCTGTTAAGATTATCAATCATTCCGACCATCCGCTGCCTGCATATGCTACGGCCCTGTCTGCAGGAATGGATTTGCGTGCCCAGCTTAGCGCCCCGATCGTATTGAAATCGCTTGAACGAACCCTTGTGCCCACCGGACTTTTCATTGAACTGCCGGCCGGATATGAGGCCCAGATCCGTCCCAGGAGCGGCCTTGCAGTGAAACAGGGAATCACCTGCCTCAACACGCCGGGCACGATTGATGCAGATTACAGAGGAGAGATAAAAGTAATCCTGATCAACCTCTCTGCTGAAGAGCAGACCATTGCCAATGGTGACCGGATCGCCCAGATGGTGGTTCAGTCGGTGGAACAGGTTACCTGGGAACCTGCAGAAAGCCTTAGCGTTACGGAAAGAAATGCAGGTGGATTTGGCCATACCGGAAAATCTTAAAGCATGAGATCAATTACAGGCGTCGCTGCCGCCCTGACCTTATTATGTTTGGTGAGCTGCCGCGCAACCAAAAAGATCAGTACTGCCCTTCCCAAAAAAGACTCGGCCCAAACGGTAATGCTTGATCCGCATGCGGATAGTGTCAGGGTGATCAACCAGGTGTTTGAAGGGCTGGAGAAAAACCGGATCAGTTACGAGACATTCTCGGGGAAAATAAAAGTGGATTACTGGGACAAGGATGGCAAGGGTCCCGATCTGACCGTATTCATCCGGATGAAACGGGACAGCATCATCTGGCTTTCTGTGAATGCAACTGTCTTCAGTTATGAAGCATTCCGGATCCTTATTACGCCGGATAGTGTGAAGGTGATCAACAAAAAGGATAAGGTTGTTCAGTTCCGGAGCGTCAAATACCTTGAGGAAATGGCCAGGTTGCCTTTTGATTTCAAGAATTTCCAGGATGTGCTGGTGGGCAACCCCATCTTTGTTGATTCCAACAATATTATCTCCTACCGCCGGAATGCAGATGCCGTCAGCATCCTGAGCATCGGCGAACTCTTTAAAAACCTACTCACACTCAGCAATGACAACTTCCTGCTGCAACATATCAAACTCGATGATGTGGATGTAAACAGGAACAGGACCTGCGACCTCAGCTACGGCAATTACAATGGTGCATCCGGAAAATCATTCGCTACTTACCGGAAGATCAGTCTGGCTGAAAAAACCAAACTGGACGTTCAGATGGAGTTCAAGCAATATAGCTTTAACGAAAGTTTAAACTACCCTTTCTCTGTTCCGAAAAATTATACGGTGCAATAAGCGTTTGGGAAGTTATATTTGAAAGATTCCATCAACAACTCCATTGGCATGATGCAAAAAGGGCTCTTCATACTTTTTTTCCTGTTGCTGGGCGGTGGCCTTATGGTACAGGCGCAAAGCAGTGCTGAACTGAAAAAGAAGCAGGCTGACATCCAGCGCGAGATCGATGACCTCCGGGAACAGATCGAGAAAACGAAGAAGTACAAGAAGAAGAGCCTTGCCGAGGTTAACCTGGTGAACAAGAAGATCAGGTTAAGGGAATCCCAGATCAGAAATATCAACGCGCAGGTCAACCTGATCCAGAGCAATATCAATCAAAGCTGGCGCGATATCCTGAAACTGCGCAGTGAGCTGGATACATTGAAACAGCAGTATCAGCTCAGCGTGGTGTATGCGTACAAGAACCGGAGTAACTACGATTTTCTGAATTTCATCTTTTCTGCAGGAACCTTCAATGACGCGCTGAAGCGTATGAGTTATCTGAAGTCTTATCGTGCCTATCGGGAACAACAGGCAGAAAATTACCGTAATACACAGGACCAGCTTCAGAAGACGCTGGCGGGCCTCCGGATCAATAAGGCGCAGAAAGATGATGCCCTGCAGGAACAGAACAAGCAGTTCAAAGTGCTGGAGGAAGAGAAAAAGGAAAAGGATGCTGTCGTGAAAGAGATCAAAGGGCAGGAAAAAGAACTGACCAATGACCTGAATGCTAAAAGGAAACAGGATGCCAAGCTGAAAACAGCCATCCGGTCAGCTATCAATCGTGAAATTGAAATTGCCAGGAAGGAAGAAGCAGCCCGGAAAGCAAAGGAGGAAGCGGCAAGAAAAGCTGCAGCAGCTGCTGAAGCGAAGAATAATAAAGAAGAGCCTGCCTCTAAACCGGCAACTGCAACCTCCAAACCGGCCGACAAACCTGCAAAGGAAAGCAAACCGCTGAGTCCCCTGATTTCCTCTGAAGAAGTCAAAGTGCTGTCAGATAATTTTGAAAAGAATAAAAACAACCTTCCCTGGCCTGTAAATTCCGGGCGGATAGCAATGGCCTTCGGTCCGCAAAAAGTTGAAGGGCTGGGTAATATTACATTTGACAATCCTGGTATTACCATTGAGGCTGACGCAGGAAGTTCGATCAAAGCGGTTTTTGAAGGTGTGGTATCATCAGTGATGAATATTGGCTCGACCCAGGCGGTCATTCTCAAACATGGCAAATACTTCACCACCTACAGCAACTTGTCTTCAGTGACTGTCAATCGCGGTCAACAGGTTAAAATGGGCCAGGTGCTCGGGAAGCTTGAGGAAAAAGATAGTGGCCGCGGTGAACTCGATTTTGTGATCACCAACGACAAGAGTGTTAACCTTAATCCGGAAGCCTGGTTAAAGTAATCCAAGAATTTCCTTGGCGAGCAGGATCATTTTCTCCTGGCCGGTATATTTACCCTTCTCATCGGATAATTTAACTACCGGCGTCCAGTCCTCATTTTCGGGGCGGGCTTCAGTAAGTTTCATAACGATATTCATCGGCTCCGGCCCCACATCGTTAGTCAGGTTGGTGCCGATGCCGAACGATATGCCGATCCGTCCCGAGCAATGCCGGGTGATCGCTTCCACTTTATCATAATTCAGTCCGTCAGAAAAGATGATGGTCTTGCTTTCCGGATCTATTCCCAGTGAACGGTAATGAGCGATGGTCTTATCCGCAAACTCCAGCGGATCACCGCTGTCATGCCGCACCCCGTCGAACAGTTTGGCAAACTTCTTATCGAACTGCCGGAAGAACACCTCGGTGGTGTAGGTATCGCTGAGGGCAATACCAAGGTCTCCCCGGTACACATCTACCCAATGCTCCAGTGCCATGCGGTTGGCCATCTTAAAGCCGTAGCGGGCCGCATGAAACATAAACCACTCGTGGGCATGGGTGCCGATGGGGCGTGCCCCAAATGCCTGTGCAAAATGAAGGTTACTGGTGCCGACAAAGCTGGGCCCCCTGCTGGCAACCAGGGCTTCCATCACCAGCCGGTGCACGGCATAGGAATGCCGGCGGCGCGTGCCGAATTCTGCAACGGTCACGCCCAGCCGGTTATACTTTTCCATTTTCTCTGCCACCACGTTCTTCACCGCTTCGTCTGATATGCGGGTTTCGCCGGACAATTGATAATAGATCTCGGAGACCAGCGACAATAGGGGAACTTCCCAAAGAATCGTGCGGTACCAGGCGCCTTCTACCCGGATCTCCACAGCACCCCCTTCCTGGCTGATCACCACTTCATCCGGATCATACCGGTAACCCTGGAGGAAATCAAGATAACCGGGATCAAGGTACGGGCAGGTGTGCCGCAGAAACTGTTTTTCGTCAGGCGTCAACGCCAGGTGCCGCATGTCCTGAACTGCTTTACTGAGAGCGACCGCAAAACCATCAGGGAATATATGCTTCCCACGATTGATGAATGCATAACGCGCATGGGCATACGGGAACAACTTCACCACTGCATATTGCATGGTGAACTTATAAAAGTCATTGTCCAGCAGCGAATGCAGCAGCACTAGAATCCTTTTTTGGCAGCGTTCCGGCTTTCCCGGATTGCCGGCAGTTGTGCGTCGATCTGTTTTCTGTCGCCTACCATCACCAGGGTCATGACCGGATAGTTCAGGTATTTTTTTGCCATTGCCTGTACATCCGTGGGGGTAACCGAATAGATGTCTTTGATCCGGTTGGTCAGGTAAGTCATCTTCAGGCCATTCTGATCCATGAACTGCAACTGGTTAATAATGCCCTCCGCGCTCGAATTGGTGATCACAAAACTTCCGGCTTCATAGTTCTGAATGCCTTTCAGCTCATCAGCGGGAACCGGTATGGCTTGTACCTTATCCATTTCTTTTTTGATTTCCAGCAATGAAGCTGCTGTATTTTCACTGGTCACATCAGCCTTCTCATACCAGACACCGATCTTTTGGCGGTTCAGGATAGTGCTGAACGGTGAGTAGGTATAACCCTTGTCCTCCCGGATATTCGTAGTGATCCTGGAACCAAAGGAGCCACCCAGCAACGAGTTGGTCACTTCAAGTTTTGTGTAGTCTGCATGCGTGGGATCAATCACCGGGCCGCCCAGCATCACTACTGTTTGCGGTGCATCCGGCCTTTCCACGATTGCCAATGAATCCGTTTTTTTGGCTACGGCAGCAGGGTAGGATACTGCTGGTCCCTTTGCCCACTGTTTAAAATTGTCACCAATGGCTTTTTCCACTGCCTTGTCATCAAATTTACCGGCTACATAGATCGCCGTACGTTCTGCCCCGAATTGCGATGCATAAAACTGTTTCGCTTTGGCAGCACTAAAGCCATCGACCATTGCTTCGGTTGGCAACTGGCTCGCGTAAGGATGGTCTCCAAATACCAGTGAAAGGAATTTTTCATTTGCCTGGGCACTGGGTTGCACCTTGCGGAGGTTAAGTTCTCTTTTCAGATCGTTTTTCAGCCTGTCAGTAGCGTCATCCCTAAACGCGGGATGCTGCAACAGGTCAGCGATCAGGGCGATGTAATCAGGTGCAAATTCACTTAGTACGGAGCCTCCGATCGTAATGGTTTCCATACCCACGGCGATGGTCACACGGCCACCCATGGCTGCGGCTTTCTTTGAGATTGTTTCAAGGTTGTACCGGGTGCTGCCTTCTTCCATCAGCTTGCCGGTAAAGCGGGCCAGCCAGCGTGCATCCTGCGGCTCATGCACCATCCCGGTTTTTACCACGATCTCAATATACACTTTCGGGATGCTGCCATAGGGCACTACACTAGCCTTCAGACCATTGTCAAGCTGCCATTTTTTAACAGCGGGAAGATTGAAGTCCTTCGGTTTGCCGGGAGCGGGAAGTTTGGTTTGCGCAACGGCTGAAAAGACCAGACCTGTTGCCAGACTAAATATCAGGAGCGGTTTCATGTTATTGTTTTTTAGCAGCAGGCAGGTTTAGTAAAATGGTTCTGTTCCCGGGTTTCAGGTAGGTGCTGATCGTCTTGCGGATGAGATCCGGCGTTACCTGATCAAATTCCTTCTCGAGTTCGTTCACCCGGTTCGGGTTGTTGTCAAAAAGAGCAAAACAGGCCAACAGGTCGGCGAGGCCGGTACCGTCACCTATCGTTTCATAGAACTCGGATCGCAGCTTCACTTTCGCAAGTTTCAGGGTCTCGGGGTTGATGTCGCGGGCGATATCGCCAATTGCGAGGTCCACCTGCGCTACAATGGAATCAGGATTCACCGCTGCGTCATAGATGAGATCCATCATCCAGAGCATCGGTCCATTGTAGTTATACATATTGCCGAGATAATTGATGCCGCCGTTCACATTTGCGGTAAATCCTTTCTGTTGCACGAGGCGCTGGTACAAACGGCTGTCTTTTCCTTCTACCAGCAACTGGCTGATCAGCCCCATCGCGAAGTATTCCGGAGTATTGCGATCCGGCATTTTGTAGGCAATGGCAATAGCCGGCTTGTTGATCAGTGCATCCTCTTTGGTAAATCTTTTTTCCTTTTCCTGTGGTTTTTCCTTCAGATCGGGAATAGCCGGTACGGTTGCTGAAGGAAGCGGACCAAAATACTGGCTGATCCATTTTCTGGCGCTGGCTTTATCGAAGTCGCCCACCACAACCAGTACAGCGTTGTTCGGTGCATAAAAGGTTTTGAAGAAGCTTTCAACATCTTCCAGTTTTGCTGAGTCGAGGTCTTTCAGGTCTCCATAAAAATTGTGCGCATTATACCAGTTTTCATTGGCGTACTGCGGCATATCCAGCCAGGGAAATCCGCCATAAGGCCGGTTCAGCACATTTACTTTCACTTCGTTCTTCACCACGCCCTGCTGGTTGGTAAGGGAGGCCTGGTTAAGGTCAAGTGCCTTCATTCGGTCAGATTCTGCCCAGAGGATCGGTTCCAGCATATGGGCGGGCATCACTTCATAATAATTTGTAAAATCAAACCTGGTGGAGCCATTGTTATAGCCACCATTCTTTTCCGTTAGTTTGTCGAATTCACCTTTTTTGAAATTCTTCGAGCCCTGGAACATCATGTGCTCAAACAGGTGCGCGAAACCTGTTCGGTTTTTTGGTTCAATACGGAAACCGATATTATAATATACTGCCACAGTGACGATCGGTGCGTGACTGTCAGGCGACAAAACGACCTTCAATCCGTTTGGCAATTGATAATAATCGACAGGAAGGGAAACCTGTTGCTGTGCAAAACTGCCGGTATGCACCAGCAGCATGGCAAGCACCGGCAGGAAGTACCGGCATATGCGCGTGTTATTCATCAGAAAAAGCTTAATTGACTGATGAAGATAACCAGAAAACAGTGTACCCTGCGGGGCTTTTTAAGAGAGGCTGCTTACCGCGGATGAGTGGTCTGCAGGCACTGTCAGGAAGCGGTTATACAAGGCTTCATAGACCGGAACGATATGATGAATATCAAAGCGGTCACTCTGAGCCATCGCGTTTTCCTTAAAGGTATCCAGCATGGCTTTATTGCTAAGCAGATCAATGGCATGACGGCTCATGTCGGGCACGTCACCCACATTGCTGAGAAAACCGGTTTGACCGTGTATATTGATCTCGGGCAGACCGCCGGCATTGGTGCTGATCACCGGTACGCCTGCGGCCATCGCTTCCAGCGCTGCAAGACCAAAGCTTTCATATTCCGACGTAAGGAGGAACAGGTCAGAAATGGCCAGGATCTCTTCCATCTGTTCCTGTTTACCTACAAACCTGATATCTTCAAAAATACCCAGTTCCTTGCTCAGGTCTTCCGCTGCCGGCCGTTCCGGCCCGTCGCCAACCAGTAACAGTTTGGAGGGCACCTGTTTTACCACCTGCGCAAATATGCGAACAACGTCTTCGATCCGCTTGATCTTCCGGAAGTTGGATGCATGCAGCAGGATCCGTTCGCCATGGGGGGCGATCACTCTCCTGAATGCATCAATTCCCTTCCTGCGGAACCGCGATACGTCCACGAAGTTGTGAATCACTTCAATTTCCTTTTCTATCTGGAAAGACCTGTAGGTTTCATCCCGCAGGTTACTCGACACCGCCGTGATCGCATCACTTTCGTTGATTGAAAATGTGACCACCGGGGCATACGTCTTATCGCGGCCTACGAGGGTGATATCTGTTCCGTGAAGTGTAGTGATCACCGGAATTTTTTTGCCGGTGGTTTTGTATACGATTTGTTTTGCCATAAACGCTGCCGAGGCATGGGGAATGGCATAATGCACATGCAGCAGATCAAGATGATTATTGAGAATTACGTCCACCATGGTGCTTGCCAGGGCGGTTTCGTAGGGCGGGTAATCGAAAAGGGGATAGGTAGGCACCCTTACTTCATGATAGAAGATATTTGCATGAAATTCGTTTAGGCGTACCGGTTGCTGATAAGTGATGAAATGAACCTGGTGATCTTTATCTGCGAGTGCTTTTCCCAACTCGGTTGCCAGAACGCCACTGCCGCCAAAGGTAGGATAGCATACAATTCCGATTCGCATATGGAAATTATTGTTGTTGAAGGTAAAGGATAATCATGTTTGGGTTAATTTTAAAAAAACACACCATGCGCCTTTTTGTTTGGTTACTGGCTGCCTTAGTTTGTCAGAACGCTGTTGCCCAGGTAGAAGACTCCCTGTTAATTAAGAACTTATCCGACGAAATTCTCCTCCGGTCAACGGCCTATGAGAACCTGCGGGTGCTTTGCAAAACTGTAGGCGGCAGGCTGGCGGGATCGCCCAATATGCTGAAAGCCGAATCCTGGGGACAAAAGACCCTGGAACAGGCAGGTGCAGACCGGGTATGGCTCCAGGAATGCCTTGTTCCACATTGGGAACGCGGCGGTACCGACTCTGCATGGTATTCGGTAAAAGGGAACGGCAATCAGAAGGTGCGCCTCGATATTCTCGCATTGGGTAATTCTGTAGGCACCGGCGAAAAGGGAATATTGCTGCCGGCGATCCTGGTTCAGGATTTTGCCGACCTGGAACAGAAAAAAGACCAGGTGAAAGGTAAGATTGTGGTATTTAATAATGTATTCAACAACACTTACCTGGAAACCTTCCTGTCTTATGTGGATGATGGCATCTACCGCAGGTCAGGACCCTCGCGTGCCGCGAAATATGGTGCCGCGGCAGTTATGATCCGTTCCATTACCGGAAGCACCGATAATAACCCGCATACCGGATCAACAGCTTACGATTCCACACAACCGAAAATACCGGCAGCGGCCATGGGGCTCAAAGATGCCGATCAACTGATAGCACTGCTGAAAAGCGGCAAACAGGTGGACATCTACTATCGTTCGGGCGCCAATTTCAAGCCGGATGCAACAGGGCACAATGTGATCGGCGAATGGAAAGGAACAGAATTTCCTGACCAGTACATTACCGTGGGCGGGCACCTCGACAGTTGGGATCCCGCCGAAGGCGCTCATGATGACGGTACCGGCTGCGTCCATTCCATCGAAGTACTGCGCGCCCTGAAAGCAATGGGCTACAAGCCGCGGCATACCATCCGGGTGGTGCTGTTTGCCAACGAAGAAAACGGCCTGAGAGGCGGACGTAAGTATGCACAGGAGGCAGTATCCAAAAATGAAAAACATGTTTTTGCACTCGAGAGCGACGCAGGTGGCTTCACCCCGCGCGGCTTCTCCTTTTCATTCAGTGAAGAACAACTGAACAAACTCAGGAGATGGCTTCCCTTTTTTGAACCAAGGGGTGTCCATAGGTTTACCACAGGTGGCGGTGGCGCGGATGTGAGTCCCCTGAATGCTTTGCTGAAAACACCGGTAGCAGAGCTGACCCCGGATGGTTCCCGGTATTTTGACCTGCACCATGCCCGCAATGATGTTTTTGAACAAGTCAATAAAAGGGAGCTTGATCTCGGGGCGCTCAACATGGCGATCCTGATCTACCTGGTAGACAAATATGGATTGGAGCAGTAAAACCTTTAATTTCAAATATTAAATCCTCCGACATGCGTAGAGTACTCACCTATATCCTGGTAGGGCTGATTGTTTTTGGATTCATCTTTTTTTACTGGAGATTTTACTGGGTATTCGGGGAAGGTGTGAAGGCAGGTGAACTGAACTTTCTCGTGAAAAAAGGATACATCTTTAAAACCTATGAAGGCAAACTGATTCAGTCGGGATTTAAAGGTGGTGTGGCGGGTAGCATTCAGAGTTATGAGTTTGAGTTTTCAGTAACGAATGAAGCGATTGCTTCGCAGTTGATGAACAATAGCGGTAAAATCTTCGAACTGCATTATAAAGAATACCAGGGATCTATTCCCTGGAGAGGAAACTCTGAATATGTAGTAGATAGCATTCTGTCTATGCGCGCGTCTGTTGGCGGACCAGTAATCAATCCGAAACCGGCACAATAAGGCAATCAGTTGTTGCCCGCATACAGCAGGAATATCGCGGGGCGTTTATGCCAGTCAGGCTGAAATTTTTTCCAGCCGGCTATGGTCCTTGTTTTGATCGTTTCCGTTGTACCGGTTATGTCTACAGCAACACAAAGCCTCGTGTCCGGTCGGCAATGTTGCAGGAGTTGTTCAAACAGCTGGTGGTTGCGATAAGGGGTTTCAATAAAGATCTGCGTGCAGTTCAGACGCTGTGATTCCTGTTCCAGTTCGCGGATCTGTTTGTTTCTTGCGGCATTGTCGATGGGGAGGTATCCTGCAAAACGGAACTGCTGGCCGTTCATTCCACTGGCCATCAATGCAAGGAGGATCGAACTCGGACCCACCAGCGGTTTAACTTCCGCCATCATTTCCTGCGCAGCGGCTACCAGTAATTGCCCGGGATCTGCAATGCCGGGGCATCCCGCTTCACTGAGAATACCAACAGTATGTCCGCGCTTCAGTTGCTGCCGGAACTGTTCAGTAGTGGCAGCTTCCAGCTTCTGTATGGGGAACCAGGAATAGTTGTCGATCACCATTTCTTTCCACAGTCTTTTCAGGTAACGTCTTGCCGTTCTTTCGTTCTCCACAAAAAAGACCTGGCATGACTGGACTGCTTCCAGCACATAAGCCGGGATAGTTTCCAGGTGCTCTTCATCCAGGTAACAGGGGATGAGCAACACTTTGCCTAATGCACTGCTTGCCATAGTTGAAATTACTTGTTTTCAATCTGCCGCACCGACAATGTTGCGGCCACTACGGCATAGGTGGGCGCCAGGATCCATCCCAGAACAGGCACGGCATGCATCAGGTAAAATAACAGGCCGTTTCCGATCGCCAGCCCTTTGTGGTCGGTAATGAAGCGGATGCTTTCTGCGGGCGATAGTTTTCTGCGTTCACAACTGTAATCCACCATGGAGAAACCGTAGTAATAACATTCGGTAAAAAGAGAAAGCATCGGGCTTACCCATCCGACCACGGGTATAAAGGAAAGGATCAGGATGGATACCGTATAAACTGTCTGCCAGAGCATGTTTCGCAATGAAAGCCTGATGCCGCGGAGAATGTCTTTCAGCAATTGCCGGAAACTGAAAGGAAAATCCCTGCCTTCGAGTATGGATTCTGTCTTTTCACTGAGGTAGGCAAACACCGGAGAACCAACGATCAGGAAGAAATACTTGAAAAAGGAAAAATAGAAGAAGACCAGCAGTAACCTGACCATGATATTCCCCATAACGAACAGAAAATTCAGGAAAGGATTTTTCTGTTCCTGCAGCCACCGGTCAATTCCGATGAGGTTGCTGAGATAGTTCACGGCATCATTACTCGAACCAACAAAGAAATAAAGGCCCGTAATAAAGAGCAGCATATAAAGGACACCCGGAATAATGATCCAGCGCCAGAGGCGATGTTCACGGATAAAGTGGTGCGCCCGGTAATAGGATTGGATAGCAATGATGATCTCCTTCAGCAAAGGCGGTGGTTTTTAGCGCCTAAATGTATTAATTTGAACCTAGACCTGATTCAATCATGCTAAAATTAGACGACTCTTTTTTCCTGAGGGAGGATGTGCTGAAGATCGCGAGGGAACTGATCGGCAAAATCTTGCTGACTACGTTTGATGGTAAGCGGACCAGCGGGCGGATTGTAGAAACAGAAGCATACCAGGGTGTGATCGACCGGGCTTCACATGCTTACAACAACCGCAGAACCGCCCGTACAGAAGTAATGTTCGGAACAGGCGGCGTGGCGTATGTGTATCTGTGTTATGGCATCCATCACCTTTTCAATGTGGTGACCAGCACCAGCGGGCAGCCGCATGCGGTGCTGATCAGGGCGATTGAACCTGTGGAAGGCATCCGGACGATCCTGGACCGGGTTCGGAAAAAACACTGGAATGCTTCCATCGGGCGTGGACCAGGCAATGTCGCAAAAGCCCTGGGCATCCATACAGGGCATACCGGTCATTCCCTGCAGGACCAGATCAGTTTGTGGGATGACGGTGCCAGGATCAGGAAAAGCGCCATTGGTTCAAGTGTGCGGATCGGGGTCGATTACGCCGGCGAAGATGCCCTGCTGCCTTACCGCTTCTACCTCAGGGGGAATCCCCATGTGAGCGGACGTACCACGCTGAATCGTTAGAATTTCGGACAGGGGATATCTTTCCTGCCATCGCTTGCCTTGCGCACATAAATGAGGGAAATCTCTATGCCGCCTCTTTTCTGGGAGGCAGTCTTCAGGCTGGACGTGTTGACGTCGTAGGTGAGACCCAGCCGCAGATCATTCCATTCAAGACCCAGGTAGGGGATAAGGGCATCTCCGAAACGATACCAGGAACCAACATAAAGACTCGTGGGATTTTCAAAATCGTTGTTGACATTGAGGGCAAGTGCACCACCAACAACGGTCTCGAATGCCCCGGCCTGGCGGGAATGCTGAGCTGACAGGTGAAGGGTAGTCGCTTCACCCGTAGGCAGATAGCCGCCCCCGTGTATGGTCACCCGAGGTTGAAGGGTATAATAACCATTGGTGAAATTTTCCTTTGGCCGGTTGATATGGTAAACGGAAACGCCGCCATAGAAATTATTGTCACCTGTTGTGGACCCACTGTAAATGAAACCGGCGTTGAAGTCAAAATAGCCGACATTGATCTTCGTACCATCTATGCTTTCGCCGCTGGGGTTGGACCAGGTACCGTCCAATGCCAGTTCGCTTTCGAAATTTAATTGTGAACCATCCAGCCTTTTACTCGCATATGCGCCCTGGAAACCGATGCCCAGCTGATGAAAGCCGTCTTCATCCAACGCCTTATGGTAGGCTGTGGAAATCATCAGGAAGTTGCTGTTCAGGATACCGTTTGCCGTACGGTCGGTCATGGCCATACCACCGAGACCCCAGGTGTCGTTATTGTTCAGTTTTCCTTTGAGAATAGGCGCATCCAGGGATAAGGTGGCCGTAACGAAAGCCTTGCTGATCGTTGGCCATTGGTCCCTGTAATTGCCTGCGGCACGCAGCACGCCGTTGAATTTGCCGGTATAAGCCGGGTTGAGGGTCATCGGAGACGCGAAGAATTGAGAGAAATGAGGATCCTGAGCCTGCACAGAGTAAGAAAGCAATCCCAGCACAACTAGTATTTGGTAAGCACGGTTCATAAATAAGGTCCGGTTAGGTACCGAAATTTTCTACGATTGTTGTTTGTTGCCATAGGCCAGATCGCCAGCATCTCCCAGCCCCGGAACAATATATCCCTTGGCTGTCAGTTCATCATCTACTGCCCCGCACCAAATTCGGACATTTGGTTCATTCCGGTGAACATACTCAATTCCCACGGTACAGGCAATAGCCGTAACGATATGAATCTCTTTCGGTTCACCTTCATCCCGAAGGTACTGTAACGTCTTTACAAGTGAAGCTCCGGTTGCCAGCATCGGGTCCGCAATGATCACCACCCGGTTGTCAAGGTCGGGACAGGAAATATAGTCGAGGCTGATTTCAAAGGAGCCGTCGGGTTGATGTTTGCGGTAAGCTGAGATAAAGGCGTTATCGGCACGGTCAAAATAATTCAGCAGGCCCTGGTGAAGCGGCAGACCGGCTCTCAGTATGGTGGCGAGAACAGGCTGTTGCTGCAGTACCTTGCTGGTCGCCGTACCCATCGGTGTCTGGGTCTCACTGGTGTCGTAGGGCAGGGTCTTGCTGATTTCATAGGCAGCCACTTCGCCAATTCGCTCGAGGTTCCTGCGGAAACGCATCCTGTCCTGCTGCACTTCCAGGTCCCTGATTTCTGCCACCCATTGGTTAAGCAGTGAAAAATGCTTGCTTAGATTGACCACCATGAGAATCCTTTTTTCTCCAGAACCAAAGATTGTAATTTGCACCCGCCCCACAAAACATTTTTTTAATGATATATAAAGCTATTGGCCTAATGAGTGGAAGCTCGCTCGACGGGTTGGATATCGCTTACGTCCACCTCCAGGAAACCGGGGGGAAATGGTCTGTCGAGATCCAGTACGCCACTTGCCTCCCCTATAGCCACGAATGGCAGGAAAAGCTGCGGAGCGCTATTCATTTGACAGCGCTGGATTACATGTTGTTGCATGCCGATTATGGTCATTTTATCGGGCAGGCGGTAAACCAGTTTATCGAGACCCATGGCCTGTGGCACAAGGTAGATATGATAGCTTCCCACGGCCATACCACCTTTCACCTTCCCCTCCGCAGCATGACCGGCCAGCTGGGAGACGGCGCAGCAATCGCCGCCGAAACCGGCCTTCCCGTGATCAGTGACCTGCGTGCACTTGACCTTGCGTTCGGAGGACAGGGTGCACCCATCGTTCCGATCGGCGAGAAACTACTCTGGAAGGAATACGGCTACCTGCTCAACCTCGGGGGGATTGCCAATATCTCTTTCCGGCATGAAGAACATTACTACGCATACGATATCTGCCCGGCCAACCGGATCCTTAATATGCTGGTGAAAGACCTGGGCTGGCAAATGGACGAAAACGGCGCACTGGCCGCTACCGGAAAGACTGACCAGACATTGCTTTCCAGGCTTGAACAACTGGACTATTATGGTATGCCCTATCCAAAATCCCTCTCCAATGATTTCGGCACCGATGTGGTGTATCCCCTGATAAAAGGTCAGAGGCTGTCGGTGGCCGACGCCCTGCACACTTTTGTGGATCATATTGCCCTGCAACTGGAAAAAGAAGTACTCCACATTAACAGCCGGCACCAGGTAGAGATTGCCGGGCAATCGATGCTGATCACCGGCGGCGGTGCCCTGAACGGTTTTCTGATATCCAGAATCCGGGAAAAACTTGAACCGATGGGCATCACTGTTGTCGTACCCGACAGGCAACTGGTGGAATTCAAGGAAGCCGTCGTGATGGCCTTGATCGGTGTGCTGCGCTGGCGGGAAGAATATAACGTATTATCATCGGTAACAGGCGCCCGCAGGGATAGTATCGGAGGCGCCATGTGGCTGGGTACCGAAGCGTAAAATCAAATAATTATGCAAAACAGCTTACCCTTAAAAGCTTTATTTCTGGATATCGGCGGCGTATTCCTGACCAACGGCTGGGATCGCAGGGCCAGGGCAGAAGCAGCAGGTAAATTCTCGCTTGATCTCGCAGAACTCAATGAAAGGCATCATATCATTTTTGACGCTTTCGAAGCAGGTAAAATGACCTTTGATGACTACCTCGATCTGCTTGTGGTGAACGTTACCCCCTATCCCAAAGAAGCACTGCGGGAGTTCATCTATCAGCAGTCACATGCTTTTCCGGAAATGATCTCCTTTATCCGGAAGGTTAAACAGGATCATGGCCTTAAGCTTATTGCCGTCAACAATGAAGCACGGGAGCTGAATGATTACCGCATAAAGCAATTCGGACTGGATACTTTTATTGATGCCTTTGTGTCGTCCTGTTATGTTCATGTGCGCAAACCTGATCAGCAGATCTACCAATACGCGCTTGACATCGGACATCTTCGCAAGGAAGAAGTGATCTATATCGATGACAGGCTGGTATTTATCCAGGCTGCACAGCGGCTGGGCATTGAAGGGATCCAGCACGTGAGCCTCGAAGGAACGCGCCGGGCACTGGAAGAACGCATCAGCCGGGTTCCGGTCAGCGGTTGATGCCGAGTACCTCCCTCAGGCGCATATACCCTGTTTTGCTGACGGGAAGTTGCCTGCCATTCCGGAGAATGGCAGTATAGGTCTCTTTTTCATGCGGATGTAATTGCGTGATCTGCGCCACATGCACAATGTAGGAACGGTGTATGCGTACAAAGGTTTCAGGAGGAAGTTGTTTTTCAAATGCAGCCATCGTTCTGTTCTTGAGAAAACTTCCGTTGCCGGTTACAATCTTCGCATAGTCATCAGCAGCTTCAATATAATGAATGTCGGCAATGGGAATGATGCGGATATTACTGTTTTCCCTGATCACTACGCGGTCAAATTGCTGGGGATGGGCCGCAGCGGTTTCAAGGAGCGCTTTCGTTTGTTCCGCAGCAGTTTGTGGATGCCGGGATAAAAATTTCTGTACGGCCTTGTCAAATCTTTCCTGGGAAAATGGTTTCAGCAGGTAATCCAATGCATGGTGTTCAAAAGCCCTGATGGCATACTCGTCAAAGGCTGTGGTAAAGATCACCGCGGGCGGATTTTCCAGCAACTCCAGCATTTCAAAACCATTGATCTTGGGCATCTGGATGTCCAGGAAGATAAGATCAGGCTGGAACTGCTGGATAGCTTTTAATCCCTCAAAACCATCGTGGCAAATGGCCTGGACAGATAGGTCCTTGTAGGGTTCCAGGTACTCTTTCACCATGCGGCTGGCCAGTGGTTCGTCGTCGATCAGGATCACCTTATACATAAACTTGCGGAATGTGAATCGTCGTGATGAATAGGTTGTCTTCCGAGCCTGTAGTCAACAGGTCCTGGCGACCAAAAAGCAGGTACAGGCGGCGTTTTACAGCGTTGAGCCCGAATCCTGTTCCCTTCAGGCTGCTGCTCGTGGACGGATCAAAAGGATTGGATACTGTGATCTGCAGGCTTTCGGCAGTGCAGGTCGCCGTTATATTGATGGTGACTTCACCGATCGTGTCATACAATCCGAATTTGATGGCGTTTTCAACTACGGGTTGCAGGATCAGCGGCGGCAATTTCGCCGAAAAACATTCTTCAGCAGCATTTACGGAAGTCTGCAGACGGTGACCGAAACGAAGTTTTTCAATGACCAGGTAACGGTCGATCTGTTCCAGTTCTTCTTCCAGGTTGATGAGTTCCCCGTCCTTTCGGTTGATGGTCGCCCGCAGAAAAGTGGATAACTGTTCAATCATTTTTCTTGCTTCTCCCGGCTCGGTCACCACCATCGCGCTGATGGAATTGAGGCTGTTAAAGAGGAAGTGCGGCTGCAGTTGCTGACGAAGCTTGAACAATTCCGCTTCCCTGGCGAGTGCCTGTGTTTCCTCCTTTCTTTCCCGCGCCTCCACTTCCCGGTTCAGCATATTCCAAAGCAGGCTGAGCACCAGCATACAACATACCGTAAGGATAGCAAACCCGATCCTGATATTGACTGTCCTGTTCAGAAAGGTCTCATATGCCGGGTTGTTTTTGATCAGCAGCGGCAACATAAGTTTTGCAAAGATGACCAGTAGTACTGAAAATACAGCACCGATGGAGAGAATGACCCAGAACTGGTTGGGCTGCGGCTGGTAAAACCGGAAAGTATGCAGAATGATCTGTGCGGAAAACATCAGCAGGAGCAGGTTAATTCCTGAATCAATGAGTGCCGCCTGGAATCCGAATTCCTGTTGCAGTACACCGATAAAATTCAGTTGCCAGACCAGGTAGATAAAGATCCCCATGATCAGCCGGAGACTCACGTTAGAAAGTGGTATTCCTGGCATGTGGTTTTGTTTTGTTGCAGGTTTTTTGCCCTGCCGAGTATGATCTCCCGGTAATGGGAGGCATTGTCTACTTCACGGATACGGCTGAACAGTTCTGCGCCATGTGCATTCGTTTCCAGGAGGTGTAACTCCGGTACCCCGATAAATTTCCACTCTACCAGTTGCTGCCTGTCGTTCTGGAAACGCAGGCTTTCCGTCAGTCCGATCTCATTCGCCTGGTCAAATGCTTCAGCAGCATCGGTGGCTTGTAGGAGTCGCAGTTGTTCATCAAACTGGGGACTGTGTGAACCGTCTCCGCAGATGATCTCATAAATGATTTTGGCAATGTACCAGTTCATGATTAATGGCTTTCGATTTCAATTCCGCCGAAAACGGCATTTCCTTCTACTATCAGAACCTTGTCAGAATAGATGCTGTGTTGCGGACGCTTATCGTCCACGCTTCCCAACACGGCATTTGCCTCAATTTTAAGTTGCCAGTGTGCCGGTACGGTTAATTTGATGCTGCCGAATACGGCATTGAGTTCGATTTTCGCATTGGGTTGCAGGTCTGCCTGCAACATGTTGATCTCAGCACTGCCGAATACCGCCGACACTTCACCGGTCGAAAAAGTTTTACTGATGATATTTTTCCGGATTCCCGCAAACACCGAACTGGCTTCCACACGTTCCCCGTCACTCACGGATTCTGCCGGTGCAAAGGGTTCATCTGTTGGTGCACTGCGGTGATGCCCCACATTACGCAGCACGATGAATAAGCCAACACCTACCAGGACAGCCGGAATAATATAAGGTTCATAGTTTGACGCATCCGGCACATAGTCCCTCACCAGGAAGATGGTACCGATAATGATCGGTGCTGCCCAGCCGAAACCCCGGAAATTACTCCGGATACCGGAGAAGACACCAACGGCGATCAGGAACATCTGCCAGGTAAAAAGATAATACGGGATCGGGAAGCCGAATTGCCTGGCGAACAGCAGTCCGCCTGCCAGCAGCAGGAGTAATCCGATCAGGATACTGTTGGGTCTGTGTCCCCGCTGGCATTTTCGGCTTCCGAATCTATGATGTCGTCCCATACGATTGATTTTGAACAAAACTACCTCTGCCAGCGTCCGGAGGCAAGGTCACATAGGCAGGAACCATACGATTTTCGGTAAAACTGGGGTGTGTGTCGGTGAAATCAGATAAAGGTAAAGCTGTCGCCGTCGAAAAGGCCCCGGTCACTCAGTTTCAGGTGGGGAATGACCAGCAATGCCATAAATGACAGTGTCATAAAAGGTGCCGACAGGGGTGATCCAAGCGCTTTGGCCATCCGGTCGATGCGGGTATAGTCTTCCGCTACGGCAAAGCCATCAGCTGCGCTCATTAATCCGGCAACCGGTAACGGAAGCAGGGCTGCCTCGTTTGAATTGACACAACTGATGCCGCCGCCGGCCTCCATGATCAGGTTGACTGCGAGGGCAATCGAGGATTCATCGGTTCCCACCACAATAACATTATGGGAGTCATGGGCAACCGAACTGGCGATGGCGCCTTCACGTAAACCAAAGTTGGCGATCAGGCAACCGGCAGGGGGAGCATCCTGGTACCTGTTGACAACGAAACAGGGTAACAAGCCTGATGTTATCGGATCAACGGGTTCCTGGTGGATGATTTTCTCCGTGATCAGTTGTCCGTCCAGCGCGCCAATGGCCGGTTTTCGCAATTGCTCCGGTGTCAGCCGGAACACATCAGCCGGAATTTTCCTGGAATGAAACCTGTTGATCGGCTGAACCGCTTTATGTTTCAGCAGTGTTTTTCCATTTGCTGCAACCTGCAGTCCTTCGATCCAGGTTTCACGAACCTTAAAATGAAGGAGATCTTCCAATACGATAAAGTCAGCGCGGTCACCTTCACGCAGTTGCCCGACGGGCAGCCGGTAATGTTCCACAGGGTTGATACAGGCTGCCTGAAGTACATTGAATACGTCGATCTCATGCTCCACAGCGCGGGCACAAAGCTGGTCGATGTAACCAGCTACCAGGCTATCCGGATGTTTGTCGTCGGTGCAGAACATCATCTGACCGGGATAGTGTTCCAGCAGGGGAATCAATGCTTCAAAGTTCCTGGCAGCGCTTCCTTCCCGGATGAGAATTTTCATGCCCAGCTGCAGTTTCTCCAGTGCTTCTTCATAAGTGAAACACTCGTGATCTGTAGTAATGCCTGCGGCAATATACTGGCGGGCAGCATCTCCGCGAAGCCCGGGCGCGTGTCCGTCAACCGGTTTGCCATGGGCTGCGGCAGCAGCCAGTTTAGCCATCACTTCCGGGTCTTGGTGAAGCACACCGGGAAAGTTCATCATTTCACTGAGGTAGTAAATGTCAGGCCGTCCAAGTAACCGGTTAACACCTTCCGCATCAATAACAGCTCCTGCCGTTTCAAAGGTTGTTGCCGGCACGCAACTGGGTACACCAAAATGGAATTTGAAAGGTTGCTGGCTGCCATTTTCAATCATGTACGATACACCCTCTTCCCCGCATACATTGGCGATCTCATGCGGGTCACTGACAGTGGCTATGGTGCCATGGATCACCGCGATCCTGGCAAATGAACTCGGTACCAGCATCGAGCTTTCAATATGAACATGCGCATCCACGAATCCGGGACAGATATACGGCGCGGCTGAATTGGCGATATCCGACAACGCGCGGATACCCGTAATGGTATTGGCTTCCCATTCCAGTTCGCCAAAATAAATCCGCCTGTTGGGGATATCCATGATATTGCCCTGCATCCGGTTCATACGCGCGGTTTGTACTGCAATTTCCGGACTTTTCCGATTACATTTGGTCATACAAAAATTATATATGAAAAAATGGGCGTTACCGGGTATCATAACACTGCTGATCAGTTGCCCGGCAATATTACCGGCACAAACCGTTGACGAGATCATCAGTAAGTATGAGTCGGCTATGGGTGGCCGTGAAAAACTCGAAAGCCTTAAGTCAGTATATATGGAAGGCGTTTCCGTCATGCAGAATGGTAACGAACTGACCACGCATATTACCAAGGTCAATAAATCACTTCTCCGTACCGAAACCAGTTTTGGTGCCATGGGAAATTTCACCATGATCGCTACGGATAAGGCAGGATGGTTCTCCAACCCGAGGAATGGTGGCAAATTCGAAGCCATGCCCGAAGAAGTGGTGCGTGCCATGCAACCTGAACTTGATCTTTCCGGTCAAATATCCAACTATGCCGCCAAGGGAAACAAGGCAGAACTGGTCGGCCGCGATACCGTTAATGGTAAAACCTGTTACAAATTAAAGATCACCCTGGGCAGTGGAGCTGATCAGTTTTACAGCATCGATCCGGATACCTGGTATATCGTAAAGGAAGTAAGGAAAACATCCGGCATGATGGGAAGAAGACAACAGAACCCCGGAGGTCCCAACAGCGATTATGTGACCGCAGAATACGAAGACTATCAAAAGACACCGGAAGGTTATGTATTTCCCCATACCATCAAAAGGACAGGCATGGGAGGAAATATGATGATTGAAAAGATCGAAGTAAACCAGCAAGTGGACCCCAAACTTTATCAACCCGCACCATAACAACCGAACAAAAACACAACATGAAAGCAGTAAAACTGGCATTTTTAGCCGCAGCCATCCTGGGATCTATCAGTTCATCCGGACAAACGGCAGACGAACTGGTGGACAAATACCTGAATGCCATCGGAGGAAAAGAAAATCTTAAAAAAATCAATTCCTTTATTTCCACCGGCTCCATGCAGGTGCAGGGCGCTGATGTTACCATCGTGTCTACTGTACTTCAGGCCAAGGGAAATCGCCAGGATATTATGGTAATGGGGATGAATGGCTATACCATCGTTACGCCAACCGCGGGCTGGACCTTTATGCCGTGGACCGGCCAGACAGCCGCAGAAGAAATGCCCAAAGAAACAGTAGCCCAGGGCGGCGATCAGATCGACGCGCAGGGGCCACTGGTAGATTATAAGTCAAAAGGCCATACTGTTGAATTCGCCGGCAGGGAAGATGTGAACGGCGTATCCTGTTATAAACTCAAAATCAACTATAAGGGCGGCAAACAGGATACCTGGTACCTCGATCCTACTACCTATTACCTATTGAAATCAGTGACCCGCCTGAAAGTGAACGGTACTGATATGGAACAAACAACTACATTCAGCAACTACCAGAAGCAGGCTGACGGTTACGTGGTGCCCATGTCAATCAACGTACCACTGGGTATGGGTATAAATGCCGACCTGACCCTTTCTAAAGTGGAGTATAACAAGCCGGTTGACGAAAGCGTCTTCAAACCCTAACTGATCACTGTTATGGGGAACCGGATCCTTTTTCTAATCCTGACTGTGCTGTTCACCGGTGGTGTAGCAGCGCAGGTTGTGGTGAAAGGAAACAGATCCTGGAAATGGCAATCGTTCGGGACCAGTGCCCTCAAACTCGTTTATCAGCCGGAGGGGAACTGGTTACAAACCAATCTGAGTGATGCAGTCATCGCGAAACCCGACAAGCAGGTGCTGGGGTGGGAGTTGCATGTTGACACGGTGACGACAAATATCGCCGTATTGTTTCCCGACAGTGTTTCACTCGAACTCGCCAGGGACGATACCGGAAGCCTGAAAGGATTCAGGATCCGGCTGGAACCCGGTGAGCGGCTATATGGCGGTGGTGAACGGGCAATTGATCTGAACCGTCGCGGATACCGGCTGCCGTTATACAATGAACCCAGTTATGGATACCAGGAAGGTGCCGTTGCCCTGAATTATTCAGTTCCGGTTTTCTTTTCGAGCCGGGGTTATGCAGTCTTCTTTGATAATCCCTCACGGGGATATGCAGATCTGGGGAAATCAGACAGCTCCTGGATGGAAGTTTCATTCACCGGTGGAGAACTGAATGTCTACCTCATCACCGGCGCTACACTGGATGAACAATTGCGGCATTTCACAGAACTGACCGGCCGGCAGCCATTGCCTCCCCGGTGGACTTTCGGCAATTTTATGAGCCGCTTCGGTTATACGAGCCAGGAACAGGTGCTGGATATCCTTGAGAGAACACAGGCTGCACGCATTCCCACAGATGCTGTGATCTTTGACCTGTTCTGGTTTGGTGATAAGATCCAGGGAACGCTGGGGAATTTTGACTGGATCAACCGGCAGCACTGGCCTGATCCGAAAGGCATGATGGATAGCCTGGCCAACAGGAAGATCAAAACCATCCTAATTTCAGAACCCTTTTTCCTGGAAGGAACGAAGTACTATCCGGAATCGCTGCCCTTCCTGGCGGTGGACAATAACGGTAAACCCTATACGCTGCAGGATCTTTATTTCGGGAAGGGGGGATTGCTGGATCTGTTCCGGAATGATGCTCAGAGCTGGTTCTGGAAGCTCTATGATAAACAGATCAGGCTGGGTGTTGACGGATGGTGGGGAGATCTCGGAGAACCTGAAAAGCATCCGGCAGATATGTTCCATAAGATCAGTATAGGAGGGAAAACAACCAGTGTATCGGCTGATGTCGTTCACAATATCTATGGCCATACCTGGAGTAAATTCCTGGCCGGTTACTACCTTAAAAATTATCCGGGGCAACGTCTTTTCTACCTGAACCGGTCCGGCTTTGCCGGTACCCCGCGGTATGGGATATTTCCGTGGACGGGTGATGTGAGCCGCAGCTGGAGTGGCCTGCGTGCTCAACTCTCCCTGTTGCAGGGGATGAGCATTTCTGGTGTACCCTATATCCATAGCGATGCGGGCGGTTTTGCCGGGGGCGATGGTGATGCCGAGCTCTATCTCCGGTGGCTGCAGTTTGCAGCATTTACACCGGTCTTTCGTCCTCACGGCACCATGGTGGGTAATATCGATCCGGGTGCAGCCAGCTACCCTTCAGAACCGGTGGAATGGCCCGACAGCATCCGCGATGCTGCAAGACGCATCATCCAGATCCGGTATGATCTGCTTCCTTACAATTATTCTCTTGCATTTGACCAGACGACCATCGGAAAGCCGCTCATCCGGCCGATGAATTATTACTCCTTTGCAGACAGTAACCTGCAACGATCCACGGACCAGTATATGTGGGGTGATCAGTTGCTGGTTGCGCCTATAGTGGAGAAGGGAGCAACCACCCGCAAGCTCTGGTTACCGGAGGGCGACTGGTTCTCCTTCTGGACCAACCGCCGCATTCCCGGCGGTGCCAGTCTCGACGAGCCGGTGCAATGGGACCGGATCCCGGTATTTGTGAAGGCCGGCAGTTTTATTCCGACAAGGCCGGGACTGAGAAACACGGACGACTATAAAACAAGATTCCTGCTGGTGAAATATTATCAGGATGAACATCCCAGCAGTTATACCCTGTTTGATGACGATGGAAAAAATCCGCAGTCGCTCTCTACCGGCAATTTCGAGCGGATCAATTTTTCGGCAAAGACGGTTAAGAATGTGCAGCAGATCATTGTGGGCACAGACAATGTCGGTTATGTGGGAAAGGTGATCAAAAAAGTGATCGTTCTCGAGATCATCAGCAACGCCGGTAATCCCAAACAGATCAGGCTGGATAACATGATCGTACCGGTACGCAGCAAATTTGAAGAAAGCGAACTGGGAAAGGGCAGTGGTTCCATCTGGGATCCCATCAACAACACACTCCGCGTATATTTCGAGTATACCGGAAAGCCGCAGGTGCTCAGCTTATCCTACTGATTATTTCAGCGGGATTTTTTTACCGGTCTTCGCAGCAAGGTAAATAGCATCCATGATTTTTAAATCCTTTACGGCCTCTTCGCCATCCACCGGAACGATGGGCGTCTTACCATTGAGAATAATATCTGCCATTTCCTCCATTTGTACTGTCTGGTGGGTAACATGCAGGAAACTCAACTCTCCCTTGTTGGTGCGACCCATGATGGGACCATAACCGGTAGCCGGATATAATTCTCCGAACCCTTTATCGCCGGAAAGGAAAAACCTGTCGAGGTAGCTGATATTGTAGGAACTTAAACATGACGCTATTGCACCACTGGGAAAACCAAACTGGAACTGGATGGTCTCATCCACCCCCTCGGCAAATTTTACCGGATCCGTTTTAGTCTCTTCTGCTGTGACCCAAACCGGTTCTTCTCCAACCATGTACCGCGCACCATTCACCGCGTAGATGCCGATATCCATCAATGAACCGCCTCCTGCCAGCGCTTTGTTCAGCCGCCATTGTTTCGGATCACCGATCGTGAACCCGCTGAGGCCCTGGAAGAACATGATCTTTCCCAGTTCACCGGCTTTTCTGAGCCGGATGATCTCCAGGGTTTTGGGTTCAAAATGCATGCGGTATCCGACGAGCAGTTTGACATTGGCTTTTTTGCATGCGTCTACCATCTCCTGGCCTTCCTTCGCATTCACTGCCATCGGCTTCTCACAGATCACATGTTTGCCAGCTTTGGCAACCCTGATGACCTGGTCTTTGTGCAAGCCATTCGGTGTAATGACATATACGGCATCAATATCAGGGTTGCTGGCAATATTGTCGAAATTGTCGTAGTTGTAACAGTTCTTTTCGGGTATACGATACCGTGTCTGCCAGTCGCTGATCTTGGACGGTGTGCCGCTGATCACACCATTGAGCTTTGCTTTTTTGCAGGCCCTCATGGCATTAGCCACCATTGTGCCATAACCGCCGAGACCCATGATGGCGACATTTAGCGGACGGGGAACTTTTACAGCCTCCGTCAGTACAGGAACTTCGTCCCATGATAGGAAGGGAATAGTGGCGAGACCTGCGGTCAGCTTATGGAGGAAAAGACGTCTTGAAGACATAGGCGATAGTTGAAAGAAGCCATAAGTTATCACAAATTTTAAATTGTATCTTACCCTCTATGCTAACCGGCGAAAAAAAACTGGGACAAGCTGCTGCAACATCACTTGTGGTGGGCAACATGATCGGTGCGGGAATATTCCTGCTGCCTTCAGCACTCGCTGCCTATGGCAGCATCAGCCTGTTGGGATGGATCTTTTCTTCTGCCGGTGCACTCGTCATTGCGATGGTCTTCAGCCGCCTCAGCCGGCTGCTGCCCGGTGCAGTAGGAGGGCCTTACGCTTTTGCACATAAAGGCTTTGGTGATTTTGCAGGCTTCCTCGTTGCCTGGGGATACTGGATCTCCATCTGGAGCACCAATGCCGCGATCGCTGTTTCCCTGGTGAGTGCCCTGAGCACCTTTTTTCCGGTACTGGCAACAAGCGCATTATGGTCAATCCTGACTGGCCTGTGCGCCATCTGGCTGCTAACCTGGGTAAATACACTGGGTATCGTGGCATCCGGAAGAATGCAACTGATCACCACGCTGCTCAAGATCATTCCCCTGTTGCTGATCGGAATCGCCGGATTGTTCTTTATCCGCGCTGAAAATTTTCATCCCTTCAACAGTAGCGGGCAATCGTACCTGACTGCAATAACGGCGACAGCCACACTGAGTTTTTTTGCCCTGCTGGGTATTGAATGTGCAACGATTCCGGGCGACAAAGTAAAGGACCCTCAACGGGTGATACCGAAAGCGACCCTGCTGGGCACACTATTAGTGATCGGAATCTACCTGCTAAGCAGTCTAAGTATCGTGGGGATGATACCGGCTGAACAGCTGAAAGCGTCGGTCACGCCGTTTGCAGATGCGGGCGCAGTGATCTTCGGACCCGCAGCACCTTACTGGATCAGTGCAGGTGTGGCCATTGCAGCATTCGGCGCATTGAATGGCTGGATCCTGGTGCAGGGGCAGATCCCGCAAGCCATCGCACGGGATAATTTGTTCCCTTCGTTTTTTGCACGCCAGAACAAATACGGTGTTCCTCAGTCTGGCATTGTGCTGTCAAGTGTATTTGTGAGTGTGCTGATGTACATGAATTACCAGAAGGCACTGGTGGAGCAATTCCGGTACCTGATCCTCCTCTCGACGTTTGCTAACCTTTTTCCGTATATCCTTTGCGCTGCAGCGTATATCCTTCTTCGGTTGGAGCGGCCATATTCACGGATCAGCTGGATTGGCGCACTGGTGCTCGGCGGAACTGCATTTCTCTATTCGATCTGGGCCATGAGCGGTGCGGGCCAGGAGACGGTCTACTGGGGTTTTCTGCTCCTCATCTGCGGAACGCCTTTCTATGTCTGGAACGTCTGGAAGAAGCGGAAGAAGGAATAATTACTTATATTTAATTGCCTCAACGATTTCCTGCTGTGGTAACGCATTCAAATTAACCAAAGCATGAACCAGAACATCGAACGCCGCAAACTGCTCAAATCCGGATTACTGGGCCTGACCGCACTGGCCGGACTTCCCTACCTGCAAATGGGGGCCTTCGCCAGCGAGCCCCTGACCCTTGATGACGAAGGTCGAATTGTGCGAAGCCCTTCCGTCAGGGAATTAATTCCCACGCATACCGGCAAACCTCCCGTACTTGCTGCACGGCTGAACGCCAACGAAAATCCTTACGGACCTTCCGATGCTGCGCAAAAAGCAGTGATCGAATCCGTTGTTAGAGGCAACCGTTATGCCTGGAAAGAACTGTTTGACCTGGTAGACAAAATCGCCGCTAAGGAAGGCGTAACGGCGGCGCATATCATGATGGGGCCCGGATCATCTGACCTGCTGGAGAAAGTTGCCATGGTGTGTTTTAAAGATGGCGGCAATATCGTTTCCGCTGACCCGACCTATATGTCGATCGTTCAGGTAGCCAAAGCCGTTGGTGCCACCTGGAAAGCTGTACCGTGCAAGGCGGACTGGTCGCATGATCTGAAAGCAATGGAAGCGGCAGTTGACGGGGATACAAAACTGGTTTATATCTGCAATCCCAACAACCCCACCGGCGCCATTACCAATGGAAAGGAATTGTATGATTTCTGTTCAAGGGTATCTGAAAAAGTTCCTGTATTTATTGATGAAGCGTATATAGAACTGGCGGAAGGAGCCGATACACAGTCCATGGCATCATTGCTGGCCCAAAAGAAGAATGTGGTTATCGGACGCACATTTTCCAAGATCATGGGGCTTGCCGGAATACGGGTCGGATACATTGCCGCACAGCCGGAGTTTATTGAAAGGATCGGTAAGATCACCCGCGGCGGTATGGGTATCGCCTACACTTCCATCTATGCCGCCACTGCCAGCCTTGGCGACCAGAATTTCCAGGCAATGACAAAGGCGAAAAATGCAGCTGCCAAAAAATATATTTATGGTGAGCTCGATCGCCTGGGCTACCGTTACATACCTTCCTATACCAATTTTGTTCTGTTTCCCATTCAGATGCAAGGCAAGACATTCCTGGATGCAATGGCTGCCAAAGGGGTAGGGATCCGGGTCTTCGAGATCCAGCAACAGACATGGTGCCGGGTGAGTCTCGGAACCATGGATGAAATGAAACTCTTCGTCAGCAGTCTCCAAACTGTCTGACCATGAGCATTGCATTACAGAAGACGATCACACTCCTGCTGCTGATCGCAACGGGGGTATTGCTGCGCAGCCGCTTTCGTAACCAGGAAGCTTTTGGAGGAATCAAAGAGATTATTCTCTCCGTAGCCCTGCCGTCCACCATTTTTGTTGCCCTGATGAAAGTGGAAGTGAACAGCAGTCTCTGGTTGATACCGCTGCTGACGCTGATATTCAACCTGCTGATTTACCTGACGGTGCCCCTCGCATTCCCATTGTTCGGGCTCGACCGCAACAGCCCGGCCGGCAGGACTATCCTTTTGCTGGTACCATCGCTGGCACCCGGACTATCCTGTTTTCCGTTCATTGCAGAATTCCTTGGACAACATAGCCTGGCGTTAGCAGCCCTCGCAGATGTTGGCAATAAGTTTTTCGTGCTGATATTTCTGTATGTGGCTGCCATGCAGATGTTCCTCCGCAACAGTTCCCATGAAGCCGTGCCGCTGGGTGGTAAGGTCCGGTACCTGTTGTTCAGCCTTGTGAAGGAACCGGTCAACCTGGTGATTGCAATCGCACTGATCCTGTTGTCGCTGGGTCTCCATTATGGTACGCTTCCCCTGGTGATCACCGATCTGATGGATAAGACCAGTGCGCTGATGACCCCATTGGTGCTCCTTTATATCGGTCTCGCGGTGCAATGGAAGGAAAGCAGGAAGAAGCTGATCGTTTCGGTATTGTTTCTCCGGGCAGGCATCAGTCTCCTGCTAAGCGCCGTGCTTATTGCTGTTTGTCGTATCACCGACTATAATCTGGTGCTGCTTTGTCTGGTGATACCGCTCAGCTCAGCAAGTTTCTGGCCATTGGCACATATCACGACTTTTCACCAGCGTGAAAATCAGCTGGGCCTCAGCAAGGAGCGGAGGAGTTTTGATCCTGACCTGGCCGTATTACTGCTGGGGTTCTCCCTGCCCCTGTCAACGCTGCTGATCCTGGGGATACTTTCTGCCGGCAAAACTTTTGTGCAGCCTTTGGCCCCGGTGATCTGCGGAACAGTCCTCCTGGCGTTGGGCGTAATACCTTATGCCAGGGGATGGGCACACCGGCTTTCCAAAACATAATCACCCGTCAGGGGTAAACGCTTTAGGATAGGAACTGCAACACCGCTTTTCCCATTGCTTCTGTTCCCAGAATTTTGTCTGCGGGCGTTTGTGCATCAGCAATGTCACGGGTGCGGAAACCTGCTTTCAATACCTGGTCAACGGCCTGGATCACTTTTTCGGATTCCGCCTTCATACCGAAGGAGATATCCAGCAGCAATGCAGCGGAGAGAATAGATGCGAGCGGATTGGCAACACCTTTTCCGGTGATATCATGCGCAGAGCCGTGAATTGGCTCGTATACGCCTGTTCCGTCGCCGATGGAAGCGCTGGCCAGCATTCCCATAGAGCCGGCGATCTGAGACGCTTCGTCGGTGAGGATATCACCAAACAGGTTTGCGGTAACCACCACGTCAAAACGGGTCGGATCCTTGATGAGCAACATGGCCGTTGCATCCACAAACTGGTGTTCAACGGTAACATCAGGATAATCAAGTGCCACTTTCTGAACCACTTCACGCCAGAGGCGCGATGTTTCCAGTACGTTTGCCTTGTCGACAGAGCAAAGTTTTTTGTTACGGGTGCGGGCCGCATCAAATGCTTTACGTGCAATTCTTTCAACTTCGAAGCGGCTGTATGCAGCCAGGTCATAAGCCGTATCTCCATTGTCTTTCCGGCCCTTCTCACCGAAATAGATGTCACCCGTAAGTTCCCGGAAGAACAGGATGTCTGCACCTCTCAGAATCTCCGGCTTGATGCTGGACGCGCCGAGCAGTTCATCAAACAATTTGATAGGGCGCAGGTTGGCATAAAGGCCAAGTTCCTTCCGCATTTTCAGCAGGCCCTGTTCCGGCCTTACCTTGGCAGAAGGATCATTGTCATATTTGGGGTGGCCTACCGCACCGAACAGCACTGCATCGGACTGCCGCATTTTTTCGAGCGATTCATCGGGTAGGGGATTTCCTGTTGCTTCAATGGCAACATGCCCGATAAGCGCTTCATCATACGTAAAGTGATGGCCAAACAATTCAGCAATCCTATCCAGTACTTTTTTTCCTACTGCTGTCACTTCCTGTCCGATGCCATCTCCGGGCACGATCAAAATCTTTTTGGTGGCCATGGTTAAATTATGTTGAGCATTTTTTGCGTGGCTTTGATGGCAGAGACCGTCTGGTCGCTGTCGAGCCCGCGGGTTTTGAATTCACGGTTATGGTGTGACCAGGTGATGATGGTTTCACAAAGGGCATCACTTTTACCGCCCGGAGGGATACGCACGGCGTAATCCGTCAGCACCGGGAGGTCGGTCTTTCTTTGTTTGTAAACTTTTTTGAGCGCGTTCATAAAGGCGTCATACTGCCCGTCACCCTGCGCCTGTTCCTCATAGGTTTCCCCGTCGATGCTGATCTGCAGGGTGACAGAAGGATTGAGATTCTTGGCATGGGTGAGCAGGTAATTATTGATCTGCACCTTGTCCTCGATCGTATTGCTGTCCAACACATCACCGATGATATAGGGCAGGTCGGCCTGTGTCACCACTTCCTTGCGGTCACCCAGTTCAATGATCCGCTGAGTCACTTTTTTCAGGTCAGCATCCGATAACTTGATGCCCAGCTGACTCAGGTTGTTTTCAATATTGGCCTTGCCGCTGGTTTTTCCGAGCGCGTATTTGCGCTGACGGCCAAAACGCTCCGGCATCAGGTCACTGAAGTAGAGATTGTTCTTTTTATCACCGTCTGCATGAATGCCCGCTGTCTGGGTAAACACGTTCTCCCCGACAACTGGTTTGTTCACCGGGATCCGGAAACCGGAAAAGGTTTCCACCAGTTTGCTGACGGTGTACAATGATTTTTCCGCAACATTGGTCTTTATGTGTGGCATGAAATCGTGCATCACCGCAATGGCGCTGGCAAGCGGTGCATTACCTGCCCTTTCACCCATGCCATTGATGGTAAGGTGAAGCCCGTGCGCGCCTGCCCGGACGCCTTCCATTACATTGGCAGTGCCCAGGTCATAATCATTGTGTGCATGGAAATCGAAATGGATTCCCGGGTAACGGGTTACGATCGCCGACACATACTGGTATACCTCACCGGGGGTAAGCACACCCAGCGTGTCGGGAAGCATGATCCGTTTTACGGGCTGTTTTACCAGGAAGTCCAGGTATTGGTATACATAGTCAGGCGAATGTCGCATGCCATTGCTCCAGTCCTCCAGGTAGATATTGCAGGTGATATTTTTTTTCTTCGCGAGGCTCAGTACCGCTGCAACGTCTGCAAAGTGTTCTGCTGGTGTTTTTTTCAGTTGATGAGTGAGATGATTCAGCGAACCTTTGGTCAGCAGGTTCATTACTTTTCCCCCGGCCTGCTGCATCCATTTGACAGAGGTCTCTCCGTCAACAAAAGTCAGTACTTCTACTTTATCCAGCAGGCCGCTGGCTTTGGCCCATTTGGTAATCTTTTTGACAGCTTCAAACTCCCCGTCGGAAACCCGGGCAGAAGCAACTTCAATCCTGTCAACTTTTACTTCCGTCAGCAAAAGCTGGGCAATGGTCAGTTTTTCAGAAGCTGAAAAGGAAACACCACTGGTTTGCTCTCCATCGCGGAGCGTAGTGTCCATGATCTCGATGGTCCGGCGGGGCTGCTGTGGCATCAGATGGCAGGGGCTTGCAGTTAATAAGGACTTTGTGCGGCGAATTCAACGATCTCCTGCTTCATGCTCTGGAGGTAGTCGATATCATCGTAACCGTTACGAAGATTTTCTTTTTTATAGCCGTTGATCTCAAACGACTCACTTTCGCCCGTGGCGAGAAGGGTGATCTTCTGTTCAGAAAGATTCACTTCCAGCTGGGTGTCGGGGTCAGCTTCAATTGCCTTGAAGATCTTGTCGAGGAATGCAGGAGTCACCTGTACCGGCAACAAGCCCACGTTGATGGAGTTGCCTTTGAAGATGTCTGCAAAAAAGCTCGACACCACGCAACGGAAGCCATAATCGTAAATTGCCCAGGCGGCGTGCTCGCGGCTGCTGCCGCTACCGAAGTTCTTTCCGCCCACCAGGATCCTGCCCTTGTAGATCGGGTTGTTCAGGATAAAATCCTGTTTGGGCGAATCGTCGGAATTGTAACGCCAGTCACGGAAAAGGTTGTCACCGAATCCTTTCCTTTCAGTTGCTTTCAGAAAGCGCGCGGGAATGATCTGATCGGTGTCAACATTTTCGATGGGAAGAGGAACAGCCGTGCTGGTCAGTATTTCGAATTTATCGTAAGCCATTGGTAAGTTTTGAAAGACGTTGTTGTTGTTATTCCTGGTTGAGATTACAGCAGTGACCGCGGATCGGTTACTACGCCGGTCACGGCAGCAGCAGCGGCAACGAGCGGGCTGGCCAGCATTGTTCTGGCGCCTGGTCCCTGCCTTCCTTCGAAGTTCCGGTTGCTGGTACTTACTGCATATTTACCCGCCGGGATCTTGTCATCATTCATCGCCAGGCAGGCACTGCAACCCGGTTGACGCAACTGGAATCCTGCTGCGGTCAGGATATCAAGAATGCCTTCGTCTTTAATTTGCTGTTCAACGATATGAGAGCCGGGAACGATCCAGGCCGTCACATGGTCGGCCTTCTTACGGCCCTTGATGATCGAAGCAAATGCCCGGAAGTCTTCAATGCGGCCATTGGTACAGCTGCCGATGAAAACATAGTCCACCTTTTTGCCCAGCATGGCATCATCTTCATGAAAGCCCATATAGTTAAGGGATTTCTCAAAACTTGCCTTACCGCTTCCGGTTTCGTGTGAAACAGGGATATGCTGGGATATGCCAATGCCCATACCGGGATTGGTTCCGAAGGTGATCATCGGCTCGATGTCGGCTGCATCAAAAACATGCTCCACATCGAAAGTTGATCCTTCATCTGTTTTCAGGGTCTTCCAGTAAGCGAGCGCTTTATCCCAGGCTTCGCCTTTGGGAGCCTTGTCTTTTCCTTTGATATAATCGAAGGTAATCTGATCAGGAGCGATCATGCCACCACGCGCGCCCATTTCGATACTCATGTTACAAACCGTCATCCGGCCTTCCATGCTCATCTGCTCAAATACATCACCGGCATATTCCACAAAATACCCTGTGGCGCCCGCTGCAGTGAGCTTCGCAATGATATAGAGAATCGCATCTTTGGGGGTTACACCTTTACCCAGTGTTCCGTTCACGCGGATAAGCATTTTCTTTGGCTTCGGCTGCATGATGCACTGTGAGCTCAATACCATTTCCACTTCTGATGTGCCGATACCAAATGCAATTGCACCGAAAGCGCCGTGTGTGCTGGTGTGTGAGTCGCCGCACACGATCGTCATACCGGGCAGTGTAATGCCGTTCTCCGGACCTACCACGTGCACAATTCCGTTTTTCGGATTGCCCAGTCCCCAATGGGAGATGCCGTATCTGGCGCTGTTGGTCTCCAATGCTTTCAGCTGATTGGCAGACAATGGATCCTTTACCGGCTGATCCTGGTTAATAGTTGGTGTATTGTGGTCTGCAGTTGCAAATGTTCTTTCGGGATACAACACATTCAGGTGCCTTGATTCCAGTCCGAGAAACGCTACGGGGCTGGTTACCTCATGGATAAAATGCCGATCGATGAAAAATACATCGGGACCGTCGGCAATGTGCCGCACCACATGGGAATCCCACACTTTGTCGAACAGGGTGCTGGGGGTCTTACTCATGATAATCGTTTAATAATGGATCGCTAATTTCCTAAAAAATGAGCAAACAGGGCAGTTTTATTTGATAAAAACTAACAACCATTTGTTTGAATTAGAAGGTTTTAACTGTTTTTTCCAGATATTTAAAAGAAAAAATGCACCGAACGAAGGTTGCCATTCTGGGCGCAGGTTTCATCGCAGACATTCATTTTGAAAGTTATAGCCGCTTCATCCCTGAAGCAGAAGTAGTTGCGGTTTATTCCAGGAACGCTGAAAAAGCGAAAGCATTTGCAGAAAAACACGGTATTCCGGCATCATATGATAACCTGGATGCATTGCTCCGGCACCCGGGTATTGAGATCGTTGACATCTGTCTCCCGAATTTTCTGCACGCGGAAGCGACCCTGAAAGCTGCTGCTGCCAGAAAACATGTGATCATTGAAAAGCCGCTGGCCGTGACGCTCGAAGAAGCGGATGCCATGATCCATGCGTGCCGTTCCGCCGGCGTTCTCCTGATGTATGCCGAAGAACTCTGTTTCGCCCCCAAGTATGAAAGGGTAAGGCAGATGGTCAGAGAAGGCGGCGTAGGAGATATTTATATGTTGAAGCAGGGAGAGAAGCATTCCGGGCCACATTCCGACTGGTTTTATCAGCGCCAGTATTCCGGGGGTGGTGTGCTGATGGATATGGGTTGCCACGCGATTGGCTGGTTCCGCTGGATGCTCAACAACAGTCCCGTACGGTCAGTTTATGCCACCATGGATACTGTGTTGCACAAAGGAAGGACGGATTGTGAGGACAATTCAGTCATGATTATTGAGTTCGACAACGGGGTGACCGGCATTGCGGAGAATAGCTGGGCAAAACATGGCGGTATGGATGACCGGTGCGAAGTGTATGGTACCGGGGGAGTGGTGTACGCTGACCTTTTCATGGGCAATGCAGCGGTGAGTTACAGCAAACATGGTTACGGTTATGCCATGGAAAAGGCCGATACTACAGTGGGCTGGAGTTTCACCATTTTTGAGGAAGTCTTCAACCAGGGCTACCCCCATGAACTGAAGCATTTTGTGGATTGTGTACGCAATAACAAAACGCCCCTGGTAACCGGGGAAGATGGCAGGGCCGTGCTGGAAGTGATCTATGCTGCTTATGCCTCTGCGCGGGCCGGTAAAAAGATTGAGCTTCCTTTTCATCCCAAAACAGAACGCCCCATCGACTTATGGAAATAATTCAACCGCAGCTTAACGTTTCAGACAGCTATGAATCTATGTCAATAACTGCTGCCGACGCCTTGCTGGAACGGCTGTCACCTGTTGCTTCACCCACTGTTGCCGTTGCCAGCGGCGACAGTCCGGCAGGAATGTACCGGAACCTGGTCAGTACAGCACAGGATAGTTTTGACTTTTCATCCTGGAAATTTGTTGGACTGGATGAGTGGGAGGGATTGAATGGCTCGGATGAAGGAAGCTGCCGGTATCATCTCGACCGGCAATTGTTCTGGCCACTGCAGGTGAAAGCCTCATCCATGATTTTCTTTGACGGAAGGGCAAAGGATCCTGAAGCTGAATGCCGGCGTACAGAAGCATTCATCCGCGAAGCAGGTGGTCTTGATGTGGCCGTTATCGGACTCGGTTTAAACGGGCATGTGGGCATGAATGAACCAGGCGGCCTGCCGGGTTTCGCGCATGTAACGGAACTGGCAGAACAGACACGTGCGGTAGGTCAAAAATATTTCAGCCGCGCAACACCCCTAACCCGCGGATTGACACTGGGACTGCAAACGCTGCTGGACAGCAAAACCATCTTTCTGCTGGTGAGTGGAGAGAAAAAGGCTTCGGTACTGGCAGCACTGATGCAACAGGATCCTGATATTTCGCTTCCGGTGACCATGTTGAAACGGCATGCAGACTTCCGCATTTTTGCAGATGCTGCTGCGGCTTCAGCGATCCGTTGATAAGTAGTATTCATAACGATAACCGCCAGCCATGTTCGAAAGAAAACAGTCAATTCTTTTCTTCTTCGCCCTGTTCTGCTGCACCATCACCGCCAATGCACAGACATCAGTAACGGAAACCTTCTGCGAATACAAAAAACATCCTGGCGGCATCGGCCTGCTGCAGCCGTACCTGAGCTGGATCCTGCAGGGTAAAGCCAGAAACACGAAGCAGGTGGCTTATGAAATAGCTGTTGCCGGAGACCCGGGAATGAAGAAAACGGTATGGTCAAGCGGCCGGGTGAACAGCGACATCTCAGCCGGTGTTCCCTATGGCGGACCGGCACTAAAGGCTGACCAGGTGTACTATTGGAAAGTGCGGGTATGGGACAACAATGGTAAGCCCTCTCCCTGGAGTGCAGTTGATCACTGGCAGATGGGATTGCTGCAGCAAAGTGACTGGAAGGCTAAATGGATCGAGCCGGGTTATATTGAAGACAGTGTTCTCCGGCCAAGCCCCCTGTTCCGGAAATCATTTGACGCGGGCAAAAAGATCCGTAAAGCAACTGCCTATATCACTGCACATGGTTTGTATGAAGCCTTTATTAACGGCAAGCGGGTGGGCGATGCGTGGCTGACACCGGGCTGGACGAGCTACAATAAGCGACTCCAGTACCAGGCATATGATGTGACGGGCCTGTTGCAACAGGGAAACAACCAGATCGGCGTCGCACTCGGCAGTGGATGGTATCGCGGAGTACTGGCCTGGTCCGGAAATTATGGTCTGTATGGAAAGAAACTGGGATTGTTGCTGCAAATCAATCTCCAGTATGCGGATGGCACTACAGCAACCGTTGTATCAGATGATACCTGGAAATCTTCTACGGGAGCCGTGAGATTCTCTGAGATATATGACGGAGAGATCAATGATGCGCGGCAGGAGCAGGCAGGCTGGAATACTACCGGATTTAACGACGACAAATGGAGTGGTGTTCAGGTAAATAATATCGCACTGGATAATATTGTGGCGACGGAAAATGAGCCGGTGAAACAACAGGAAGTACTTACTCCAAAGAAGATCTTCCGGACACCAAAAGGCGAGCTGGTGGTGGATTTCGGTCAGAACCTGACCGGGTTTGTCCGCCTGAAGGTTTCCGGCAATGCGGGGGATACCATCAAAATGTATCATGCAGAAGTGCTGGATAAGCAGGGTAACTTTTACACCGCCAACCTTCGTGCGGCAAAACAGCTGAATGCCTATATTCTGAGTGGCAGGGGGCAGGAATCATTTGAACCCCACTTTACCTTCCAGGGTTTCCGGTATATCATGCTTGAAGGATTACGCAGTGAACTCAGGCCGGAACAATTAACCGCCCAGGTGCTGTATTCCGGCATGAATGCTACTGGCTCCTTTACCACGTCCGATTCTTTACTGAATCAGCTGCAGCATAATATCCAGTGGGGACAAAGAGGCAATTTCCTGGATGTTCCCACCGATTGTCCGCAGCGCGATGAGCGGCTGGGCTGGACAGGCGATGCGCAGGTCTTTTCGAGAACGGCCGCCTACAACCGGGATGTGCTCAACTTCTTCAAAAAATGGCTGAAAGATGTTGCTGCCGATCAGTTGCCGAATGGCTCCGTGCCGTTTGTAATTCCCAACGTATTGGGCAAGGATGCTGCCGGATCAACCGGCTGGGCAGATTGTGCGACCATCATTCCCTGGCACATGTGGTTGCTGTATGGTGACCAGCGGATCCTCGAAGAACAGTATGCCAGTATGAAGGCCTGGGTGGGCTATATGGAAGCCAACAGTAAAAACGATCTGTGGGCAAAGGGATTTCATTTCGGGGACTGGCTGTTTTATCGCCCCGATGATGATAACGACGGCAGAAGTGCGATCACTGATAAATATCTTATTTCGCAGTGTTTCTATGCAGGATCAGTTGACATCCTGTATAAGACAGCAGTGTTGCTGAAGAAGGAAGCTGATGCCAGTCACTATCAAAGCCTGGCGAACAGCATCAGGGCGGCATTTGTAAAAGAGTATATGACACCATCCGGCAGACTGGTTTCCGGATCGCAAACAGCTTATGTACTCGCGCTTCAGTTTGACATGCTGCCTGAAGGTTTACGTGCAGCGGCAGCACAGCGCCTTGCCGACAATGTGAAAGATTACGACTATCACCTGACTACAGGATTTTTGGGAACGCCGTATCTCTGTCATGTACTCAGCCGGTTCGGCTATAACGATCTGGCGTATACGCTGCTCATGCAGGAAGGTTATCCGGGCTGGCTATACCCCGTGAAAATGGGAGCCACCACCATCTGGGAACGCTGGGATGGCATCAAGCCCGACAGCACCTTCCAGACGATTGGGATGAATTCTTTCAATCACTATGCCTATGGTGCGATCGGTGACTGGATGTACCGGACACTGGCAGGTATCAACAGCGATGACCAGCTCACGGGATACCGCAAGATCATCATACGGCCACTCGTGAATGGCAAACGCCTGAATCTTTCAGAGAAAGACACGGTTGCTCAAAAGAAGATCCTGACTGAGGTAAATGCGGCCCTCAGCACGCGTTATGGAAAACTTACTTCGCATTGGAAGATTGAATCCGGAAAGCTGCATGTATGGCTGGAGATTCCAGTTAATACCACCGCAGAAGTTCACCTGCCCGCTGGTGATCCGTCGGCGATAGCGGAAGCAGAAAAGGTACCCATTCAATGGCAGGTATCGGGCGGTTCAACGGTTAAGGAAGTATCCACTACCCTGGGATCAGGAACCTATCATCTGATACTGGATCGATGGAACAAATAAAAATACTGCTGCTGTTGTTGCTTGCCGGCTTCACCGCTGATGCACAATCCTTCCTTCGCGCAACTGCATTGACTTGTGAACAGCAATCGCAGCCAATGGGTCTTTCGACAGCCCGGCCGGAATTGCGATGGCGGCTGCGGGATTCCCTGATAAATCAGCAACAGACGGCATTTGAAATACTGGTGGCGGATAACATACAACTGTTGTCGAAGGGTGAAGGGAATTACTGGAAAACGAAAGTTACGACAGGTAAGAATGGGGTGATGTATTCCGGCAAACCATTAAGGCCACATCAGCAGTATTACTGGAAAGTATTGGTGTATGATAAAAACGGAAACGCCGGAAGCTGGAGCGAACCGTCCTCCTTTTATACCGCCTACCTGGAAGACAGTACCTGGAAAGCGTCCTGGATCGATGATGGTAAGCCACTGCCCGCTATAGATTCCTTGTATTATGCAGAAGACCGGATGCCCGTATTGCGCAACGTATTCACGCCAAAGGGTGCGATCAAAAGTGCACACCTGTATGTGGCGAGTCCCGGTTACTATATTGCCGAACTGAATAACCAGCGTGTGGGAGATCACTGGCTGGATCCTGGATTCAGCACCTTTGCAAAACAGGTTTATTATACGGTGTATGATGTAGGTGCGCAGTTGAAGAAAGGAAAAAATGAATTGCGCTTATCGCTTGGAAATGGCTGGTGGAATCCTGCACCGTTCAGGTTATTCGGCAGATGGGATCTGCGTGACTATCAGCAACATGGCAGGCCATGTGTAAAGGCAGAGCTTCATATTACCTATCGTGACGGGACCACTGCCGTTATCGCTTCCGGACCTGATTGGCAGGCTGCTGCGGGACCTGTGGTGCACAACAACGTCTACCTGGGAGAAACCCATGATGCGCGGTTACCCACAGATCAGTGGAAACCGGTAGCGGTGGCGAAAGGTCCATCGGGGGAATTGACCCCGCAATCGTATCCTCCTGTAAAGATTGGTGAAGTGCTTCATCCTACCCGGGTATGGCGGGTAGCCGGTGATACTTTTATGGTCGATATGGGCAGGAATTTTGCCGGTGTTGCCAGGATCAAAGTGAAAGGCCCCCGTAGTACGCGCGTCAAGATGCGGTTCGGAGAGGACCTCTTTTCAGATGGGCGGCTCAATGTGATGACCACGGCTGCCACCCAGATCAAGAAAGGCGGCATCCCGGCCGGCGCCGGTGCCCCGGAAACTGCCTGGCAGGAAGACCAGTATGTGCTTTCGGGCAAGGGTACGGAAGTGTGGGCGCCATCATTCACTTTTCACGGGTACCGTTATGTAGAGATCACCGGGTGGCCGGGCACCCCCCGAAAGGAAGATATTGAAGGCCTCCGGCTGCATGCAGCATTGCCGCAAAACGGCAGCTTCAGTTGTTCGAACGATTTGTTTAACCGCATACATGAAGCTGTACAATGGACCTTTCTGAGCAATGTATTCAGTGTTCAGTCTGATTGTCCGGGCCGGGAGAAAATGGGCTATGGTGCAGACATCGTGGTGACCGCTCCTTCATACCTCTACAACTATGATATGTCTGGCTTCTATAAAAAAGCGGTACAGGATTTTGCCAATGAGCAGCGGCCACTGGGTGGCATAACGGAAATTGCGCCCTTTACAGGTATTGCTGACCGTGGATATGGTGATGACTCGGGACCGCTGGGCTGGCAATTGGCCTTTCCATTCCTGCAGGACCAGTTATTCGAATTTTATGGCGACACGAGCCTGCTGGTGAAACATTTTGCTGCGCTGAAGCGGCAGATATCATTTCTTGAATCAAAAGCAGAACAGCATTTGTTTTATTGGGATATCAGCGATCACGAAGCGCTTGATACCAAACCAGAGGCTTTCAGTGCATCTCTTTTTTACCTGCATCATGTCCGGCTCGCAGCAAAGTTTGCAAAGCTCATTGGTAATGCCGAACAGCAGGAACGCTTTGAAAAACTGGCTGCTTCGATTCAGTTGGCCATTGTCGGAAGATATTACGTGCAGGGTACCGGCAGGTTTGACAACGCCACACAGACTGCACAGGCTATGGCGCTGTGGTATGGAATCTCACCGGAGCCGGAAAAGTCGCTGCAGGTATTGCAGCAGGAACTTGAACGGCACCACTGGCACGTGGCCACAGGGATCTTCGGCACCTGGATGCTCTTCGATGTGTTGCGCCAGTATAATAAAGTGGACTGGGCCTATCGTGTTGCCAACCAGCAGGACTTTCCTGGCTGGGGTTATATGTTTTCAAAAGGCGCTACCACACTTTGGGAAACATGGGCATTTTCAGAAACGGTCCATTCCCGTAACCACCCGATGTTTGGCTCCATAGAGGAATGGTTTTACCGGTCTCTCGCGGGAATCAATGCGATAGAACCGGGATTCAGGAAAGTGCGGATCGCGCCACAGTTTCCTGATGGACTGGAATGGGTGAAAGCTAGCTATGATGCCGTGAATGGCCGCATTCGTTCCGAATGGAAGAAAACACACAATACAGTTGAACTGCTGGTGGAAGTACCACCCGGAACAACTGGAACAGTCTGCCTGCCTGTTCCGGAAACAGCTGCTGTAACAGTTAACGGTGCTCCTTTTACAGGAGGAAATTACCAGGATGGCTGCAGGCAATATGCCATTGGTTCAGGAATCTCGCGGATACAGGCATCCTGGTAAATCCTGTTATTGGGCAAGTTCTTCAGGCTTTCTTCTTTCGCGGCGATCCTGCAAATACCGGTTGCCATGCGCACCTGATGCAGGTTGTGGTTTCTCGTCAGCCTGCGGTAGCGCAGTTGCTGCTTGAACCGGTTTGGCGCTGCGGTATTTGCTGAGATTGATCAGCAACACGCTCGTAAGAATTACGGCGAGGCCCGTGAGCTGCAGTGCGGTCATCGTTTCACCGGCCAGCAGCGTGCCGAGTAATACTGCCACAACGGGATTGACATAGGCGTAAGTGCTCACCTGCGTTGCCGGCCGGACCTGTAACAGCCATACGTAAGCGCTGTAGCCGACCAGTGAACCCATTGTGATCAGGTAACCTACAGCAAACCATGCCTGTCCCGAAACTGCTGCCGGGTGAAAGTCTTTCCATTCATTGTTCAGTCCGCTTCCGATGGTGAATGCAAGTCCGGCGGTGAGCATCTGCCATGCGGTACTTACTGCACCGGGACCTTTCGAGTTGTATTTGGAGTAGAGTGAACCACCTGACCAGCTGATCGCGCCAATCATCAGGATCACCAGCCCCCAGATCTGACCACTGTGTCCGCTGCCTCCGATAACAGCACTTACCTGTTCTTTGAACAGCAACACCACACCAACAAATCCAACCAGTAATCCGATGATGGTGGAACGGCTGGAGAGATTTTCTTTCCACTTGGGTTTGTCCAGTAAAACGAACCACAGGGGAGCCGATGAAACCAGCACCGCTACCAGGGAGGAGGGAAGCGTTTTTTCTGCCCAGATTACGGCACCATTACCCACGAGCAGCAACAGGAGGCCTGTAACGGCCGCTGCTTTGACCTGCGGCCAGGACCAGAGTTTTTCGCCTTTATAAAAACACCAGGCCATCATGATGGCACCGGATGCGAGAAAACGGATGGCACCCATCAGGAGGGCAGGAATTTCGTGAACGCCTTTCTGAATAAAGAAATACGTGGAACCCCAGACGATGTATACCGTCGCAAAAGCCAGCACCACCAGCGCGGGAGATGCATTTTTTGTAGTTGAAGCAGACATGATTTTCAGGAATTAGGTATTACGATAGTTTGTTCTTCTTTCACAGTTTCCAAAACAATGGTGGTTCGGGTCGAGGAGATCTTAGGGATTTGTTTAAGGGAATTTCGCATGAGGTGCATGAGGGAGGCGGCGTCTTCGGTTCGGATCTTGAGGATGAAGCAGTCTTCCCCGGCGATATGGTGCACTTCCTGCACTTCGGGAATTTTAGAGAGCGCTTCGGTAGTTGAACCGGTTTCGCCGAAACCATCATTGGTACGGACGAAAATAAAGGCGAGCAATTTTTGCTGGACGGCCTGGGGGTTGATGCGGGTAGTGTAACCGAGGATTACTTTTTTCTGTTCAAGTTTCTTGACTCTTTCCAGGACAGCGGACGGGGCCATTTCCAGTTCACGGGCAAGGTCAGCATTGGAAATGCGGGCATTGTCCTGCATCAACTCCAGGATCCGGAGGTCGATTGTATCAAGATTTGCTGTCATTTCCGCTAACTTTTCGGAAAGGTACGGATGTTTCCGAATATTATTCTGAAATTCGGGAAAATAATTGTTGATGTTCGGGCATTGATTGGTTCTGGCGAATAAACGTCGGGGGAGAGAGGTTTGAGGTCTGAAGTTTGGCTTTGCCTGCCGAAGCTTTAGCGTAGGCAGGGGTTTGTAGTTGGGTTTGAAGTTTGTTGTCCTGCCCATCAAAGCTTTCCCGAAGGTGGGCCTCGACCACCAACATTGTCAGCCGAAGCGATAACGGAGGCTGAAGGTTAAGCGTAGGCGGGCCTCGCCTTAAGTAGCTTTAGCGAAGTTGGGAGGTTCACTTAACCCGGACTAGAACAAGTTTAATCCATGTGTCATTCCCGTATTAAGGGGTGGGTTTGTATAGGGAAGAGGCCATTTTGACACATGGATAAGGCGTTTAAAAGCGGTCAAAAGCTCTGTGGGTAAGGATTTGCGGTAAAGGGGCCGTTTGTGTTTATTGGCAACCATTTGATTAACAACCAGATGTTTGTCAACGCGGAGGCCTTTGTGTGGCCTTTCGAACCTCGTTGCGGCCTTAGTGATCAGGAGATCCGTATATATTGCAATTGCTGATTCCGCACTGCTATTCCCCTTGCATTGAAGTATCATTCCAGTATCATTCCGGTAAGTGTGGCTTTCATGAGTAGTTTTTCCGAAGCCCGTTAGTCAAAACAGGCCTTTCATGAGGTTTTGCGGCTTACAATGGTAAAAAGACCTATGACATTTGTGGGGAATTGGTAACCAACCAGTAACTTAACGGCAATAACCAACCGCTTGAAAATTTTCACACGATTATTGCTCATCTGCCTGCTGGCAGTAAGACTTTCAAATACTTTGGCGCAATCAGATTCCGGTGAAGCGCATCGGCCTATGATTCACTTTTCGCCCGAACGCCACTGGATGAATGATCCCAACGGAATGTTCGAATACAAGGGTGTTTACCACCTGTTTTTCCAATACTATCCCGGTGGCAACAAATGGGGGCCGATGCATTGGGGCCATGCGACCAGTAAAGACCTCTTCCGCTGGAAGGAGCAGCCTATCGCCCTGTACCCTGATAGTCTGGGTTATATTTTTTCGGGCAGTGCCGTAGTAGATAAGAATAATACCAGTGGCTTTGGAAAAGACGGAAAAGTTCCCATCGTAGCGATTTTCACGCACCATGATCCCAAAGGGGCTGACGCCGGTAAACAGGATTACCAGAACCAGAGTATTGCGTACAGCCTGGATGAAGGCATGACGTGGACGAAATACGCCGGCAACCCCGTGTTGAAAAACCCTGGTATCATTGATTTCCGCGATCCTAAAGTTCGCTGGCATGAAGACACCAGGCAATGGATCATGACGCTGGCTACCAAAGACAGGATCACTTTTTTTGCATCGCCTGATCTGAAAAACTGGAAAAAGTTATCGGAGTTTGGTGAGAAAGTTGGTGCACATGGTGGCGTATGGGAATGTCCTGACCTTTTCCCTTTGCGTTATAAAGGGAAGAATTATTGGGTGTTGCTGGTAAGTATCAACCCGGGTGGCCCCAATGGAGGTTCAGCAACGCAGTACTTCCTGGGTGATTTTAACGGAAAGGAATTCACTCCCCGTGATACACTGACCCGCTGGCTGGACTATGGCCCTGATAATTATGCGGGAGTCACCATTTCTTCAGATAAGCAGACACCGGTTTTCATTGGCTGGATGAGTGACTGGCGATACGCGCAGGATGTACCTACTACCCGGTGGAGAAGTGCGATGACCCTTCCGAGAACTTTATCTATCCAGGGTGAAGGGAACAATCTTGCGGTGCGGACATACCCGCTGGATTTTCCGACTTCCCTCATCAGTACAAGATATACATTAAAAAATTTTACGTTTGGCGGCCCGCCTGATGTTTACAATACCCAAAAGGACAGTCTCCTCAGGATGCGGCTGACCATGCCCGTGACCAGCGTCGCCATTCAATGCACCAACGGAAAAGGAGAGAAGCTGGTATTTGGTTATGATCACAGTACCAATCAGTATTTCATCGACCGCTCAGAGGCAGGTAACACAGACTTCCATCCTGATTTCCCAAAAATCATCTATGCCCCGCGGTTGACATCATCCAAAACACTTGAACTGGATTTTATCCTTGACCGGAGTTCTTTGGAACTGTTTGACGGTTGGACCAGCATGACTGCCATCTTTTTCCCAACTGAAACTTTCCGGATAACGGGCTCCAGCATTCCATACAATTTTCCGGTTGAATGGTATGTTGAAATGTTGAATCCCGCACGCTCACCAGCCAAATAGCAACATTGAATATGAATCTTACGACGAGATGGATTTTGCTGGCAGGACTACTATGTGTATCGGTATCCGGCTTTTCACAACAGGCTTTCAACGCTTATTTCACGCCCGCAAAAAAATACCTGCAACTGCCGGTAAAAAACGGCGCTCCAAAAAAGAACGTGGAGATCTGGAAAGATGGTGTACTGGTTCGCTTCTTTGATATTGAGTTGTCGGAGGACAGGGCGGACTGGTTCGCTTATCTTGATATCAGTGAATGGAAAGGTGATTCGATCGAGTTGCGGGTGGACAAGCTCGCGTTGGGTTCACCGACCTTCCACCCGGTTGTTCAGTCGGATCTCGATACCAATTCGGGTAAATTATACAGTGAAGCATTGCGCGGACAATTTCATTTTTCGCCCCAACGGGGATGGACCAATGATCCCAACGGCATGTGCTTTTACCAGGGACAATACCACCTGTTCTTCCAGCATAATCCTTATGGAAGGGGTTGGGGCAATATGACCTGGGGGCATGCTGTCAGCAAAGACATGATCCACTGGAAAGAAATCGGCGATGCGTTGCATCCTGACGGGTACGGCCCGATGTTCAGCGGTACGGCGGTGGTAGATTCCAACAATACAAGTGGCTTCGGCAAGCCGGGCACACCTGCCATGGTGATGTTTTTTACCGGCGCAAAGGCATGGTGCCAGGGGCTGGCGTGGACAACGGATGGTATGTATTTTCAGAAAATGGATCATGCTGCAGTGCCCAGGGTCAGGACGGATAACCGGGACCCCAAAGTGTTCTGGTACGCCCCGGGTAACCACTGGGTAATGCTCTTCTGGGTAGAACAGGAAGGCGGGCAGCACTCCATGCAGTTCCTGCGCTCGGATAATCTGAAGGACTGGACAAAAACTTCCATCGTGCGGGGTGGGGTGAAAGACGATCGTTACCTGCATGAATGCCCTGACTTTTTTGAGCTGCCTGTTGACGGCAATCCGGCCAATACAAGATGGGTACTGTCAGCAGCCAATAGTGTTTATGCGATCGGGAGTTTTGATGGCAAAACCTTCAGGCCGGACGCAGAGCGGCTCGTGGGGCAGGTGGGTCGGGGATATTATGCAGCGCAGACCTTCAGCAATGAACCAACCGGTAGAAGGATCGAGATCGGCTGGTGGCAAACCGCAACCGATAAGGGTGACATGGCTTTCAACCAGAGCATGACCATTCCGATGGAATTAAAACTGATCACTACCCCCGAAGGAATAAGAATGGTCAGAATTCCTGTGAAAGAACTCGAAACACTGCGCAGAAGAACGATCCGCAGTGGCGCCATCAGCCTTTCCGAAAAGTCAGACGATCCGCTTGGTGAAACACAGGCGGAACTGCTGGAGTTTCGGATGGTGGCAACACCCGGAAAGAGCAGCGCGATACACATTGACATCCGCGGCCTGGAAGTTCTGTATGATGCAGCAGCAGGTGAACTCAGCTGTGATGGCATAAAAGCAAAAATTCCCCTTCAGCAGGGGAATCTTCAACTAACAGTTTATGCTGATCGCACCGGCCTGGAAATTTTTGCCAACAATGGCCTTTACTATATGCCGGTGAATAAAAACATCTCCGGAACCAAGTCATCTATATCCGTAACCGGTGGCAAATGTTCCTTTAAACAGCTGGATGTTTTTGAACTGAAAGCTGCCTGGGAATAGTACGCAGCAGCATACAGAACAGGAATCCGATAAAGGCGAGCACAACGCCTACATATTCCGGCGAGGTATAACCGAAACCGGCTGCGATGGGCAAACCGCCAAGAAAGGCGCCGAGGGCGTTACCGGTATTGGCGCTTGCCTGCAGGGTAGCGCTGGCCAGCATTTCAGCGTTTTTAGCGTGACTGATCATCAGCATCTGCATGGGTGCGATCACCGCGAAAGCCGTGGCGCCCGTTACAAAGGTGAGGAGGATGGAGATCACCTGGTATTTGGACAGCAGGGCAACTGCGAGCAGGCACACGATCATGGCCAGCAGGAGGGAAGCTGTCGTTTTCAGGGGAGAATAGCGGTCCGCCAGGCGGCCTCCGATGAAATTACCTACAGCCATTCCGAGACCCGCCACCATCATGATGAGCATCATGCTGCCGGCAGGAAATCCGGATACGTTGATCATCAGGGGCGCGATATAGGAAATCCAGGTAAACATGCCTCCGGTTCCGATTGCAGAAATACCAATGATGGTCCAGAATGCGGGACTTTTAAAAACCTGCAGGCTTTCCCTGGCGCTTCCGTTTTGCTGAGTCGCAACATTGGGCAGCCATTTGCGGATACTGATTGCCGTTATCCAGGCTACGAGGGCAACAATGCCAAACGAGATCCTCCAGCTGAACTGGTGACCGATCCAGGTACCCAGGGGTACGCCAATGAGGTTGGCTACCGTGAGTCCGGCGAACATGACTGACACTGCCCTTGCTTCACGGCCGGGCGCTGCAAGCTTGCTGGCCACTACTGCGCCGACCCCAAAGAAGGCGCCATGCGGAAGGCCGGAAAACAGCCTTGCTGCAGCAAGCGTCTCATGGTTGGGAGCGAGCGCGAAAATGCCGTTAAATAAGCCGAACATCCCCATCATGGCCATCAGCAATTGTTTGGGTGGAAACTTGCCCGCCAGCATCACCATCAGCGGTGCGCCAATCACCACACCCAGTGCGTAAAGGGAAATGAGCTGCCCTGCCACAGGAATGGATACCTGGAGGGATTGTGCTACGTCAGGCAACACGCCCATAATCATGAACTCCGCCATGCCGAGGCTCAGACCACCCAGCATCAGGGTGATCAATCCCGGTTGCAGGTCAAATTTTTTGTCCTTCGGCGCTTTGCCGGTCTCCTTTTGTTCTTCGTTTGCAGTCAGCTCCATGTCTTTTTTGTTTCGGTTCTCCGTGGCCGTTATCGACCCGGAAAAAGTCTTCTTAGGCGGTATTGCCGTGTAAAACGTCCTCCTGGACTTATGCGGATAAAATGTTTGTGTCATGTGTTTACAGTTTCAGGTACAACAAAATGCCCCCGTTCTGGCAGGCATTCATCGTTAAAAAAAGGCAACAATTGTTGACTAGACGATCCGGACTGGTTTGCCGGATTGCATCACTTCAGAAACCAGGGTGCGGTCATATCCCTGCGGGGCGGATATGATCACCAGGTCAATTGATGCGTCTTGTGTGATCGCTTCGAGTTCCTGCACCACTTCCGCCTCGGGATAAAGATTGCGGGCAAGACCCTCGGAGATGGTGCCGTTGATCAGCACCTTTTTCAGATTATATCCCTGGATGGTACTGGTGGTACCGAGTTGAAAGATCTTTCCAGACTTACTGCACTCTACCAGTCCAATGTTTTTAAACGTATCCATGTTCCGGTGTTTTCGTTATCACTTTACGTCTATAAGACACAAAGGTATAGCAAAAAGTTTAATCGTTTAAACTCTTCACCTTTTGTTAACGCCGTTTAACACTAACTTGGTATTCCTTTTTATCCTGATACAGAAGCAACTATGAAGCGTGTTAGCCTTAAAGATATAGCCGAAAGCGTTGGTGTTTCCACCGCTCTGGTTTCTTATGTGCTGAACAACAAGAAAGAAGGACGTATCGGGAAAGCGATCAGCGAAAAGATCAGGGAAACTGCCAAACTGATGGGTTACCGAACCAACCAGATCGCCCGCAGCCTGAAAACAAACAAGACTTTAACTATCGGGTTGATCGTAGCTGATATATCCAACCCTTTCTCTTCTTCACTGGCGCGGATCATTGAGGATGCGGCAGACAAGTATCAGTACACAGTGATCTTTGGCAGTTCTGATGAAAAGCTTTCAAAGTTTGAGAAGCTGATCGATACGTTTCTTAACCGCCAGGTGGATGGCCTGATCATTTCCCCGCCTGATGGCGCTGCAGCGCAGATCAGTTACCTCCGCCAACAGCAGATCCCGCTTGTTTTGCTTGACCGTTATTTCCCCGAAGTGCCTTCAAATTATGTGGCGCTGGATAATCATAAGGCTTCCTGGGATGCTGTGACCTACCTGGTTGAAAAGGGGAGAAGTAGGATCGGGCTGATCAACTATCGCAGCGAACTCTTTCACCTGAACCAGCGGGCACAGGGTTATCTTGATGCTTTGCGTGCAAAAGGCATTACACCGCTGCCGGAGTGGCAGGAATTGCTGCCGCTGGATGCAGTTCCTGAAGGCGTACCGGAAGCCATCGACCGCCTGTTGCACCTTCCGCAGCCTGTTGATGGCCTGCTCTTTGCCTCAAATACCCTTTGTGCTACCGGCCTCCGCCATCTCAATCGCTTATCTTTGCGGGTACCGGATGATCTCGCCATCGTCACCTATGATGAAACGGAATCGCTTGATCTTTTTTACGCGCCGCTGACCTACCTGCGGCAACCCCTTCCGGAAATGGGCCGGCAGGCAATCGATATCCTCCTGAAAGCCATGGAAAATCGTCAACAAACCGTCCAGTGCCAGATGGAAGCGACCCTGATACCGCGGGCATCTGCATGATGGCATACTTTTTTTGCTGCATGCAGGGCAACCGCAGGCGATCAATTAAATTATCAGCCATGAGCAAGAAAACACCTCCCGGTCATTCCCAGCCACCCTCCGGCAAAAAAATAATGGAAGAAGAGACCAACGAAAAGAACATCGAATCCGAGCTTGAAAAGATGGATTATCCTTCGGATGAAGACATCATGAATCCGGCCAGTGGCGCCATCAAGGTACCTCACGCCCAGCAACGTCACGAGAACCCCGGCGATACACTCGATGTTCCGGGATCAGAACTGGATGATGATATGGAAGACATCGGGGAAGAAGATGAAGAGAACAATTATTACAGTTTGGGTGGAGACAAAAAAGACTGACAAAAACTTATTGCCATGAAAGCGATCTGGACAGGCTCCATTGGGTTTGGACTGGTCAATATTCCGGTCAAAATGTACAGCGCAGTGGAGGACAGCAGCCTTAGCCTCGACATGCTCGACAAAAAGGATCATGCCAATATCCGCTTTAAAAGAGTCAATGAAAAAACCGGGAAGGAAGTGCCCTGGGAGAATATTGTAAAAGGATACCTGGTGGGTGACAAATATGTAGTACTGGATAAATCGGATTTTGAGAAGGCCAGTCCCGAAAAGTCAAAACACGTAGAGATCACCCAGTTTGTGAACCTGGAAGAAATCGATACAAATTATTTCGAGCAACCCTATTATCTTGAACCAGATAAAACCGGCACCAGGGCCTATGCTCTCTTATGTGAAGCTTTGCTGAAGTCCAAAAAAGCCGGCATCGGCATGCTGGTTATGCACAGCCGTGAACATCTCTGCCTTATCAAGGCGCAGGAACACACGCTTGTACTAAACAGAATCCGCTTTGCTGAAGAAGTCAGGGATCCCGCTGAGCTTAAAATACCTACCACCAAAAGCAAACCACCGGAATTGAAAATGGCTTTGAGCCTCGTGAATCAGCTCACCAAAAAATTCGACATCAGTGCGTTCAGGGATGACTATTCGGATAAATTGATGAAGCTGATTCAGGCCAAGGCCAAAGGCAAAACCATCAAGGTTGCTCCGATGAAAGTGGTGCATTCAAATACCAAGGATCTCATGGAACAACTGAAAGCCAGTCTGACTCCTGCGCGGAGCAGCAGCCGTAAAAAAGCGTCATGAGTGCAACGGCCACAAATAAACGAAAGCCGACCGGTTTGACCTTTACAAATACAGAAAAGATCTACTGGCCAAAAGAGGGGTATACCAAAGGTGACCTCATCAATTACTACAATTCAATAGCACCCTGGATTCTTCCGCACCTGAAGAACAGACCATTGTCGCTAAAACGAAATCCGGACGGGATTGAAGGCCCATCTTTTTATCATAAAGACGCAGGGGAACATGCGCCTGATTTTGTGACGGTTTTTCCGGTAGACAGCAAGAGCAGCAATAAGGTGATCGATTATATTGTTTGCAACAACCTGAACACGTTGTTGTATGTTGCGAACCTGGGCTGCATCGAAATGAATCCATGGAACAGCACGATGCAGCATCCCGATCATCCGACCTGGCTCGTGATCGATATTGATCCCTCTGACAACAATACTTTTGAACAGGTAGTCGAAACAGCACTCGCCGTAAAAGAGGTTTGCGACAAAGGCGGACTGCCTGCTTTCTGCAAAACATCGGGTGCCAGCGGGATGCATGTGTATATTCCCCTTAAACAGGCTTATGACTACGACCAGGTGCGTGATTTTGCACACATCATCGCCGGACTGGTGCATGAACTCGTGCCTGATTTTACAAGCCTGGAGCGGTCGCTTGCCAAACGGGGCAAGAATAATATCTACATAGATTTCCTGCAGAATCGTCCCGGGCAGACACTTAGCTCGGTTTACAGCGTGCGGCCTGTTCCTGGTGCAACCGTATCCACGCCGCTGGAATGGAAAGAAGTGAACCGACGATTACATCCCGGCCAGTTCACGATCCGTAATATCAGCAAGCGGCTGGATGCCAAAGGCGATCTCTTCAAAGGCGTACTCACCGGCAAAGCGAATATGGCAAAAGCACTTGATGCTTTCGGCGCCTAGACCTGCACCTGGGCCGTTGTCTTTTCCTTCGGCCAGTAGAGGTAAAACGTAGAACCCTGCGCCGGCCTGCTTTCTGCCTTGATCAATCCGTTGTGATAATCCATGATTTTTTTGCAGATGGACAAGCCGATGCCATTTCCCCGGAATTCATCATAACTGTGCAGCTTCTTGAAGACCTGGAAAATGTCTTCGCTGTAGGCAGGGTCAAAGCCGATGCCGTTATCAGCTACTGACACCACAAAATGTTCATCCGTTTCTTCCTGTTGCAACCGGATCTGCGGTTTGCGGGAGGGCTCGGTAAACTTCAGTGCATTCCCCAGCAGGTTAAAGAAAACCTGTTTCAGTAATGTGCCATTTCCCCACACAACAGGAAGCTGCACCAATTCAACAGTAGCTGATTTTTTCTGCAGGTCAATTTCGAATTCCTCCACAACTTCCTGCAGCAGTGTATTCAGGTCCACCGGTGCAAAATCGTCGATGTGATTGGTGTGCTGGGAGAAACGCAACAGGTCATCAATGAAAAGCTTCATACGATCGGACGAATGCATGATCTTGCCCAGGACAGCTTTCATGTCTTCAGTCATCCCGGGATAGGTGAGAAGCCGGTCGCTGAACATCCTGATCTTTCTCAGGGGTTCCTGCAGGTCATGGGAAGCTACATAGGCAAAACGATCGAGGTCTTCGTTGATCGACTTGAGTGTTTTGTTGTTTTGCAGCAATTGCTTATTCAGTGCTTTGACCTTATTCTCGGAAATTATCCTTTCATTGATCTCGGCCTGTAACTGCTTATTGGATCGCAGCAACAGTTTTTCCTTGGTCTGCAACTCCCGGTTCTTGCGGAACAATTCTGTGAATACGGCCACTTTTGCCCGCAGGAGTTCAGGATGAAAAGGCTTGTAGATGAAATCAACGGCCCCCATCTTGTAACCTTCGAATCGCTGGTCATCACCGAACTCATGGGCAGTAATGAAAATGATAGGGATGTGGCGAAGCTTTTCCCGCTGGTAGATCAGGGAAGCTGTTTCGAGGCCGTTCATTTCAGGCATCTGGACGTCCATCAGGATCAGGGCAAAATCGTGTTCCTGCAGCAGGATCTTCAACGCAGCCCTTCCGGACAACGCTTTGACCAGTTTATAGTCACGATTCTCCAGGATGGCTTCAATGGACAAAAGGTTTTCTTCCCTGTCATCCACAACGAGGATAGAAATATCAGGTACACCCGCCATGATTATTTATGCAACCAGATCCGCATGAGCGACAGTAGCTGGTCAATTTTTAAGGGTTTGGTAATATAATCGGAAGCTCCCGCCTCAAGGCATTTTTCACGGTCTCCCTTCATTGCTTTTGCGGTAACAGCAATGATCGGCAGGCTGTTGTTCTTGTGTTCACGCCGTATCTTTTGGATAGTTTCATAACCATCCATTTCAGGCATCATGATATCCATCAGCACCATGTCGATCTGGTTCGGTTGACCCAGCAGTTCCATGGCTTCCATACCGCTTTCTGCTGTGATGGAATTGATATTATATTTCTCAAACGCCGTCGTCAGCGCAAAAAGATTTCTTACGTCGTCATCCACTACCAGTATATTTTTCTGGTTAAGGATATCCTTTTTCATTCTTGCCTTTTCCACCATCCCCGTTTTGTCGGCTGACAACTGCTTCAGGTTTACATGGCTGTAGCCGATCAGTTCATGTAACAACACGCCGGTTTCACCGTCTGCCTTGGTGATTACCTGGCTCACCGATTTCAGCCATGCATTCACTGCCTCACCCGGTGGTGTAAACAGGATAACCGGAATGTTCAGTTTGCCGGCAAGATCCAGCAGGTCAGCATAAGCTTCCTGTGGTGTGGGATCTGCGGCTTCGTGATCCAGTACCAGGCATTCAATTGGTTGTTTGGAAATGGTATCCATCGCCGTTTCTGCATTGCTGGTGGTAATGAATTCCAGCAAGCCGGGTTCCTGCAATTTTTCTGCCAGGAGATGCGTATCGCGGTCGGAGAGTATCAGCACATTGCGTAACGGACGCTGGTGGAATGTTCTGATCTCCTGCAACATGGAATTCAGTTCCGTTCCGGAAATTGGCTTGAGGTGGAAGTTTTTGGCGCCCCGCTGCCGGGCCAGGTGACGATTCTCTTCCCCGGATATTACATGAACCGGGATATGCTTGAGGTTGTCGTCGTTCTTGAACAGGTCAAGGATCCGCCATCCACTGGCATCCGGCAGTTTTACATCAAGTGTAATAGCTGCGAGGGAGAACCGGTTGGCCAATTCAAATACTGCAGCAAAATTTGTGGCAATCACCACTTTGATGCCGGTAGTATGTGCCACTTCAAGGATAATATGGGCGAACTGCAGGTCATCTTCCACTACCATGATCACCAGGTCATCAGCATTGATATTATTTCGGTCATCCCCATTGTCGTTGATGATCTCATTCAAGGATTCAAGTTCTTTGGTGTCAGAAACCTTGATGGTTGGCACCAGTGTTTCCCCTACTGCGTATTCACTTCGCTTCCGCAGCGATCCCTTTTCTTTTTTCGTTGGTATAGTGCCAGGCTCAAGCGGCAGGTACAAGGTGAAAGTACTTCCCATTCCGGCCTCGCTTACCAGTTCAATGGAGCCGCCCAGCAGTTCGGCAAGTCCGCGGCTGATGGAAAGTCCGAGACCGGTACCGCCGTATTTGCGGCTGGTAGAGCCTTCTGCCTGCTGGAAAGCTTCAAAGATGATGTTCTGCTTTTCCTTGGAAATGCCGATGCCGGTGTCGCGGATTTCGAAGGCCACCACACGTCTTGCATTATCCAGGTTATCGTTGGGTTGCAACCACTCGTGGTCTGCCTCATAGATCCGCAGCCGCACTTCGCCTTTCTCAGTAAACTTGAAGGCATTGGACAAGAGGTTCTTGAGGATCTGGTTGAGGCGCTGTGAGTCAGTTTCAATGATATCGGGAAGATTGCGGTCTTTCTCGATGATGAAGCGCAGGTTTTTATTTTCAGACACATGTTTGAATGTGCTTTCCACGAAGGAAACGATCTCAGCGAAATGGATATTGATGAAGTCCGTGGAGATATAACCGGATTCGATCTTGCTGAGATCCAGGATATCGTTGATCAGCTGGATCAGATCATCGCCGCAACTGTGAATGGTCTTGGCATATTTCACCTGTTTGTCGGTGAGGTTGCCCTCGGCATTCTCATAAAGCTGTTGTGCGAGGATGAGGAGTGAGTTCAGCGGCGTACGCAATTCATGCGACATGTTGGCCAGGAACTCCGATTTATATTTGGAGGTAAGCTGCAGCTGTTCTGCTTTTTCTTCCAGGGATACTCTCGCTTCTTCCACTTCCTGGTTCTTGTTCTCCACTTCTTCTTTCTGCTTCGCAAGAAGATGTGCTTTGTCCTGCAGTTCTTCGTTCGCACGACGCAACTCGTCGGTAAGGGACTGTGATTGTCCCAGCAGCCTTTCCGTACGTGAGTTGGCTTCGATTGTATTCAGCACCACACCGAGGCTTTCCGTCAACTGGTTGAGGAAGTCAAGGTGCGTCTGGTTGAATGGCTCAAAGGATGCCAGTTCGATTACAGCTTTAATATTGGTTTCGAACAATACGGGAAGCACGATAAGGTTCACCGGGTCTGATGCGCCAAGACCCGAACCGATCTTGATATAATTGGCCGGAACATTGGAGATCAGGATGGGTTGTTTTTCAACAGCGCACTGACCCACCAGGCCTTCTCCGAGTGAGAATTCACGGTTGAGTGATAAAGCATCGTCGTAAGCATAGCTGGCGAAAAGCTTAAGTTTCTGCTCTGCGGTGTTTTCGTCTTCCTGCAGGATATAGAACATACCCTTTTGTGCATTCACCACCTGTGCCAGCTCTGAAAGGATCCGCTTGGTCACCGTGTTGATCTCCCTTTGTCCCTGCAACATCTGCGTGAACTTGGCCAGGTTGGATTTCAGCCAGTCCTGTTCCTGGTTACGCAGCGTGGTTTGTTTCAAATTGGTGATCATCTGGTTGATCGTATCCTTCAGTTCTTCCACTTCCCCTTTAGCTTCCACATTGATGGATTGCGTAAGGTCACCCTTGGTTACCGCGGAAGCCACTTCAGAGATTGCCCGCACCTGGGTGGTGAGGTTTTCCGCCAGCTGGTTTACGTTCTCCGTCAGGTTCTTCCAGATACCGGAGGCGCCGGGCACACTCGCCTGGCCACCCAGCCTTCCTTCCACACCTACTTCACGGGCCACTGTAGTTACCTGGTCGGCAAACAAAGCCAGCGTATCGATCATTTCGTTAATGGTGTCGGTCAACTGTGCCACCTCGCCGCGCGATACGATCGACAGTTTCTGTTTCAGGTTTCCGGTAGCCACTGCGGTTACCACCTTGGCGATACCGCGAACCTGGTTCGTTAGGTTGGACGCCATCATGTTCACCGAATCGGTAAGGTCTTTCCAGGTTCCCGCAACCCCCTGCACTTCTGACTGTCCCCCCAGCTTACCTTCTGTTCCCACTTCGCGCGCCACGCGCGTCACTTCGAAGGCAAAGGAGTTCAGCTGGTCCACCATCGTATTGATGGTATTTTTCAGATCGAAGATCTCGCCCTTTACATCGATGGTTACTTTTTTGGAAAGGTCACCTGATGCCACCGCCTTGGTCACTTCTGCAATATTCCGCACCTGCGAGGTGAGGTTACCGGTCATCTGGTTCACGGAGTCGGTAAGGTCTTTCCAGGTTCCTGCAACGCCGGGCACAAAGGCCTGCCCGCCGAGCTTACCATCCGTTCCCACTTCCCGGGCCACACGCGTTACTTCAGAGGCAAACGCGCGCAACTGATCCACCATCGTGTTCAGGGTTTCTTTCAGCTGCAGGATCTCGCCTCTTACATCCACCGTAATCTTCCGGCTCATGTCTCCGTTGGCAACCGCGATCGCAACATCTGCAATGTTCCGCACCTGCGCGGTAAGGTTACCGGCCATCTGGTTCACGGAATCGGTAAGATCTTTCCAGGTACCCGCAACGCCGGGTACATTCGCCTGTCCGCCGAGTTTACCTTCGGTTCCCACTTCTCTTGCCACACGCGTTACTTCGGAAGCGAAGGCGCGCAGCTGTTCCACCATCGTGTTGATGGTATTCTTCAGTTCAAGGATTTCACCTTTAACATCCACTTCAATTTTACGCGACAAGTCACCATTGGCAACCGCTGTCGTTACTTCGGCAATGTTCCGCACCTGCGAGGTCAGGTTCGATGCCATGATGTTTACCGAGTCGGTAAGATCTTTCCAGAGGCCTTCCACACCCGGTACATCGGCCTGTCCGCCAAGTTTTCCTTCCGAACCCACTTCCCTGGCCACACGGAACACTTCCGAGCCGAATGAGTTGAGCTGGTCCACCATCGTGTTGATGGTATTCTTCAGTTCAAGGATCTCGCCTTTTACATCCACAGTGATTTTGCGGCTCAGGTCGCCTTTTGCCACCGCAGTGGTTACTTCTGCAATGTTACGCACCTGTGCGGTCAGGTTGGATCCCATCTGGTTCACAGAATCGGTAAGGTCCTTCCAGGTACCACCCACACCTTTTACCGTTGCCTGTCCGCCGAGCTTTCCTTCTGTTCCCACTTCAAGGGCCATCCGTGTTACTTCGGAGGCGAAGGAGTTCAGCTGGTCCACCATGGTGTTGATCGTTTTCTTCAGCTCGAGGATCTCACCCGCAACATCCACCGTGATTTTTTTAGACAGGTCACCATTGGCTACCGCTGTAGTTACTTCAGCAATGTTCCGCACCTGTGCGGTCAGGTTGGAACCCATCTGGTTTACCGAGTCGGTAAGATCCTTCCAGGTACCGCCCACACCCTGCACTTTTGCCTGGCCGCCGAGTTTTCCTTCAGTACCCACTTCAAGGGCCACACGCGTCACTTCCGATGCGAAAGAGTTAAGCTGGTCCACCATCGTATTGATGGTGTTTTTCAGTTCAAGGATCTCGCCCTGAACATCCACTGTAATTTTTTTCGACAGGTCACCATTGGCCACCGCTGTCGTTACATCTGCAATATTTCTTACCTGGGCGGTCAGGTTGGAACCCATCTGGTTTACCGATTCTGTCAGGTCCTTCCATACACCACCCACGCCTTTTACTGTTGCCTGTCCGCCAAGTTTGCCTTCTGATCCCACCTCACGGGCCACACGCGTCACTTCCGAAGAGAAGGAGTTCAGCTGGTCCACCATGGTATTGATGGTATTCTTCAGCTCAAGGATTTCGCCTTTTACATCCACCGTGATCTTGCGGCTCAGGTCGCCCTTGGCCACGGCGGTGGTCACATCGGCAATGTTCCGCACCTGTGCGGTGAGGTTACCGGCCATCTGGTTCACCGATACCGTGAGGTCTTTCCAGGTACCTGCAACACCCTGCACTTCTGCCTGTCCGCCGAGTTTTCCTTCTGTTCCCACTTCCCTGGCCACACGTGTTACTTCCGAGGAGAAGGAGTTCAGCTGGTCCACCATCGTATTGATCGTATTTTTCAGCTCAAGGATCTCACCCTGTACGTCAACCGTGATCTTTTTCGACAGGTCGCCTTTCGCCACCGCTGTGGTCACTTCCGCAATACTCCGCACCTGGGCTGTGAGGTTACCGGCCATCTGGTTCACCGAATCGGTGAGGTCTTTCCACACACCCGCCACTCCCTTAACCCTTGCCTGTCCGCCGAGTTTACCTTCAGAACCCACTTCACGGGCCACACGGGTTACTTCCATGGAAAACAGGTTCAGCTGTTTTACCATGTCGTTCACTTCTGTAGCGATGCGCGCAAACTCACCCTGCAGTCCGTGGTCGCCGATCTTCAGCGGCATTTCCTGGGAAAGGTTTCCTTTCGCAACAGAACTGATTACGTGGGCGATTTCGATAGTGGGATGTACCAGATCGGAAATCAGGGTATTCAGTGAGTTAACACCGTTGCGCCATTCACCTCTGGCAGCGCGTGGCAGTTCGACGCGATGATTCAGTTTACCTTCCTTGCCGATCGTGTTGCGTGCGAGGCTCAGTTCCTGCATGAGGATTTCGTTCAGTGAAATGATCTCATTGAGTACGTCGCAGATCTTACCGCTTGTTCCCAGTTTGTTAAAGGGCATCCGGATGGCGAAGTTTCCATTTTTAACTTCTGATAACACGGTCAACAATTCATTGGCATTCAGAACATCGTCTTCGAATGCCGGAAGAACGTGACTTTTTGGCTTTGTTATTGTTGATGTGGTACCATTGGTCCCGGAGGCTTTGACAACTTTCTTGGGGGAGGGGGGCAATGTTCTGGTCTCTTTTTGGGGAGAACTTTTCCTTGTTGCCATATCGAGATTTGTGCAACAAACCTATTGAATCTCCGTTAAAAAAAATAAGTATATTTATCTCAATCCAAGGTGGGTAAAGGCTTCTACAACTGAATGGAAATTTTGGAAAGAAATATTGACAAACCGGCCGGAGGCAACATGAATCGTTCCTTTAAAGTATTCCTCGGAGAAGACGATCTTGATGATCAGGACTTCTTCAAGGAGGCATTTGAATCGTTGGATCATGACTATGAGGTGAGTTGTTTTACGAACGGAAAAGTACTATTGGAATACCTCCAGCGGCTGGATGACAGCCAGCTCCCTTCTCTTATTGTGCTCGACTATAATCTTCCCCTGATGAACGGTTCCGAGATTCTTAAAATGCTCGCAGAAACGAACCGGTATCATAAAATCCCCAAGCTGATCTGGAGTACATCCAGTTCCCCTGCTTTCAGGAAAAGCTGCCTTGAAAACGGTGCAGCAGATTACCTGGTTAAACCTTCGGATGTTGACGGACTGGTCCGTATCGGTAAGAAAATGAAGGAGTATATCTCCCATTGATCCTGCCCCGCTGTGGCACCAGTTTTGAATTACTTTTCAAAAAGTGTTTTATGCCTATTGCAGCGGTACATCATAATAAGCGGCTGGCGAATGTCGGTCCTGCAGAAAGAGCAATTTCCCTGATCGCCGGCGGTTGGATGCTGGTTGACGGCATTTTGAAACGGGGATTTCTCCGCAAGGCGGAAGTACTGGCTGGCGGGTATCTCTTGTACCGTGGCATGTATGGCCATTGTCCGCTCTACCAGGCGATGGGGAAGAAGGCGCAGCCGGATATGGTGCGTAACATTAACATTCATTTCCGGGAATCGATTGACCGTCCCCGCTGGGAGTTGTACAATATCTGGCGGCAACTGGAACGGCTGCCCGATTACCTCAGTCATATCGAAAAAGTAGAGATCCTGAACGACAAGGAATCCATCTGGACAGCCCGCATTCCCGGTGGCGTTGGAAAACTCAGCTGGAATGCCATGATCGTACATGAAGAACCGGGTTACCAGCTTGGCTGGACTTCCCAACCGGGTGCAGCGGTAGAAGCCTCCGGAAAGGTGACATTCCTGGTAAACGAAAAAGGCGGCACCGATCTGCAGGTGCTGATCTCCTACCGCCCGCCGCTTGGTGCCATTGGTGCTGCTGCCGGTAAACTGATGAACCATTCCTTTGAGCAGCTTATCCGCCAGGACCTTGCCGGATTAAAAGACAAACTGGAACTGCATCACGTATAGTGCATCATGTCACTGCAACCATCGAAGGAGATTCCACCTGCACAGGTTGAATCGGGATTGAAGCTGGTTACCCTCGATGGTGTTACCAGCGAGATCATGGTATCCCTCACCACCGGCACGTTCCTCGTGGCGATGGCGTTGTTGCTGGGCGCCAGTAACCTGCAGATCGGAATCCTTGCTGCAAGCCCCACCTTCAATAATCTGTTTCAGCTCCTGTCGATCTGGCTCGTGCGGCGTTACAATAACCGACGTGCCATCTGTGTTTACTGCCAGCTGGCCGGGAGGACGTTCATGTTGTTTGTGGGGATACTGCTGATCGCCTCGAAACCTGAACTGAACTGGGTGATTCTCTTCCTTTTCTTTTACTATTTCTTCGCATCAATAGCCAGCCCCAGCTGGAATGCCTGGATGAAAGACCTTGTGCCTGAAAGCAGGCTGGGAAGCTTTTTCGCACGCCGCAGCGCTTTTACCCAGGCAACCAATGCCATCATGAGCCTTTCGGCTGCCCTGTTGCTGGATTATGTCAGGAAACATCATCCTTCGCTGGAACTGACCATTTACGGCAGCATGTTCGTGCTTGGATCGGTTTCGGGTCTTATTGGCTGTTATGTGCTCGCGAAAACGCCCGAGCCACTGAGTTACCTGTCAAGGGAAAACCTGTTCCAGCTTTTCCGCAAGCCTTTGTCTGATCCGAACTTCATCCGCCTCCTGTCCTTCAACTCACTGTGGGTATTTGCCGTCAACCTGGCTACGCCTTTCTTTTCGGTATTCATGCTGAAGGCGATAGGGCTTCCGCTTTCCTATATCATCCTGCTGACCATTGCCAGCCAGTTGTCGGGTGTATTTTTTGTGCGGCGATGGGGGGCTTTTGCTGACCGGTACAGCAACAAATCCATCCTGGCGATCACCATTCCCGTTTACCTGGTTTGTCTTATTGGCTGGTCTTTTGGCGGCATCTATACTTCCTTGTGGGCAAACCTGTTATTGCTGTTCTGGATTCATGTATTGAGTGGGATATCACTGGCAGGGATCAACCTGTCGCTGGTCAATATCGGTATGAAGCTGGCGCCTAAAGAGTATGCCATCGTCTACCTGTCTGTGCGGAATATTATGACAGCAGGTTTTTCGGCGCTGGCACCCATCATCGGCGGGTTGCTGGCAGATTATTTCAGCGACCGTCATCTGCTGGTGAATGCAGAATGGGTGGGGCCGGTGCGGGAAAAAACATTTCACCTGGTTGCGCTGAACGAATGGAATTTCCTTTTCCTGATCAGCGCAGTATTTGTGTTCATTGCCAGCCAGTTGCTGACGCAGGTAAAAGAAGCCGGGGAGGTGGAACACCGTGAAGTGCGGAAGATCCTGCGCAAACAACTGCGGCACGAACTAAAGGAATATTTCCTGGTAGGCGGCATCATTCAGCTGCATGATTATTTCCGCGAACGGATCAGGCGGCGCACTGTTTAGCTGGCACGCGAATTTTGTTTATTCCGCCATGGGGATCATCTGTTATCACGCTTCACATGAACAGTTTTCGCCGGGGCACCTGTTGCGCCTGGTTCAGCTTGCGGAGGCAGCAGGGTTTGAGGGCATACACAGTTCTGACCATTTTCATCCGTGGAGTGTGCGGCAGGGAAACAGCGGGTTTTCGTTCAGCTGGCTGGGGGCGGCGATGCATGCCACATCGGTGCCGTACAGTGTGATCTGTGCACCGGGGCAACGCTATCATCCTGCGATCGTGGCCCAGGCCGCGGCGACGTTAACGGAAATGTTCCCGGATCGCTTTACGCTTGAGCTGGGCAGTGGTGAGGCCATCAACGAATGCATTACCGGCGACCGGTGGCCTGACAAGCATCTCCGGAATGAACGGCTGAAGGAATGTGCCGTGGTGATCAGGGATTTACTTAACGGAAAAAAAGTAAGTCATCGCGGACTGATCACCGTACAGGAAGCGAGATTATACAGTCTTCCGAAGCAATCGCCCCGGATCTTTTGTGCAGCGATTTCAGAGGCTACAGCTGCCTGGGCGGGTGACTGGGCAGATGGTTTACTGACCACAGGTGGAGATCTTACGGCACTGCAAAAGAAGATCAATCTGTTCCGCAGCAAAGCGGGCAGTGAAAAGCCATTCTTTGTACAATATTCTTTTACCTATCATCCTGATCGTGACCAGGCACTGGCGGGCGCACTTCATCAGTGGCGCAGCAATATGGTGGGCATGAAGGAACTCGAAGGGTTGCACCGAGTTGAGGATTTCGATCGCGCTACTGAGAAGATTACTAAGGAACAGGTGGCTGAAAATGTTGAGATCTTTACCGACATGCAGGCGCTGAAAGAAAAAGCGAGGCAGTACCTGCAAATGGGAGCCGAGCGGGTGATCCTTCATAATATCAACCGCGAACAGGAGCAGTTTATCAGCGATTTCGGGAAGGCTAGTTAAACTTCAGCCCTTCTTCAAACAGGAATACATTTTCACCTGCTGTAACGAGCAGTTCCTTCCCGCTATGGCCGCCGAAAGCGATATTGGTGGTCATCCCCGGAAATGGCGATGAGCCTTTAAAATTTCCCCTGTAATCGAGTTTGATCACGGCGTCGGAACCGGTCAGGTAAAGATTGCCATCCCTGTCTGTGGTCATACCATCGCTGTTAAAGGCAGCAAACTGCCGCGGGGGAGACAGGTGACCGTTCGCCTGTACCCGGAATACCAGGATCATCTTCTCGTCGGGATGATTGGAACTGATATACAGTAGTTGCTCATCCGGCGAAAAGCAGATTCCGTTGGGATATTGCAGTGTATCGTCGATCTTGATACATTCTTCCTTATAGAACAGGTAAGTGCCGGCAGTGGATTGAAAATACCCCGGATGAAGTCTCTGGTCCTTAAGACCGTAAGGCGGATCAGTAAAATAGATCCGCCCGTCTGCTTTTACGGCAATGTCATTCGGGCTGTTGAAAGGACGGCCATTGTAATACGAGACCAGTTTCCTGCACCCGAAATCATCAATGATCAGCAGGGCATGATGACCATGATGACAAACCAGTAAATTTCCCTGCGGTGTAGTGGCGAGGCCATTTGGCCCGGTGTGACTGCTATGCAGTGGATGCGGGGTGGGTGGCACCAGCCTTTTGGTAAAATCAGAGCGGCGGCACTGGCCGTTTCTCAGCTCCCAGAGATTCCCTTCTTCCACATCGGAAAACAGCCAGTGCCCGCAGGGGAGCCATAGCGGACTTTCGGAAAATTTGCCATGGCAAAAGACCGGCTGAAGGGAGGGGGTTAATTTATCGGCAGCAATCATAACGATGAAATTTTCGCGGCATCAGCAGCAAACACATACTGGAAAAGTTCTTTCCAGGGTAACGGCGGCGAAGGTTTATCGGCGTCCTCTTCCTGGTCGTTGCGGGTAATGAGACATCCATACAGCACAAGGGCGCGGCGATAGAGCAGTAGGTTGAAGGTGGTAGTGGTCTGGAAGAAATAGTTTTCCTGGAATACGGTTGAACCGGGTTCGGGACAAGGCCTCAGGCGAATGGAGAAAAACGACGTATCCTCATCTTTGGCACCTCCTGATTCTATGGACTCTACAGCAAACCAGAGTTCATTTTTTCTGCCGGGGCCTGTATTACGGCGCAGGTGTATGAAGGTACCTTTTTCTGCGAGACCATCCAATTTCTTTCCCTTTGCATTGAGCAATACCGATTCGAAATGGCCCCGCCACCCGGTACCGGAGTTCCATTCATTAACATTCAGCAATCTTGCCGAACCGACCTGGAATTTCACATGAGCTTTAAGAACACTTTCAGCGCTGAGTTCAAGACAGATGGTTTGGGTACCGCCTGCAATCTGAAAGGGGATATTCGTAGTGGCCTGCAAAGGTTTACTGTTTTCCACGGCTGAAATTTATTTATGGCTGTCTCTCAACAGCCTGATTTTATCGTGAATGCTTTTCAACTCAACTTTTTGTTTTTTTATCAGTGCCCTGACATCAATCGTAATAGCTGTTTTGAGGTCCATCCCCTCGTTATTGATTTCGATCAGGTCGTTCAGGATGTCATTTGCTTCGCTGTTTATATTTTCCATAACCGTTGTTTAAAAACTATGGGCCTCCAGAATTTCAGGCAGCCATTGCAGCAGATCATCCTTGTCATTCCAGTCGGCGTCTTTTTCGGGCCGGAATACCTGCCATAAAGCGTCGTTGATGCGGACGATTGTAAACAGGTATCGGTGATTGGCATGATAGATCTCAAATGCGTTGAACTGCGACAGGTTGAACTGCAGGAAGCCAAAAAGGATATTCCTGCCCAACTGGATTTCACTGATCCACCTGAGTTTTCGGAGGGATTTTTCCAGGTCCGGCTGGCAGGCAGTCAGCTGGCCGATGGCTTCTGCAAGATCAGTTGGGCCGAGATCCTGTTCGAGCCACCTGCCGCTTTCCGGATCTGTAAAAAAAATGTTTTCATAGCCGTCGGGGAAACTGACATGAAACATCACATGAATCGGATGTTCCAGTTCCGTGATCACGGCGTTATTGAGTTCTGCTTTCGCATATGGAAGTTCCTTTTTCATAAAACGGAGATTAAAAAACCGATGCCAGCTTCAGGTGTGAAATCGTCAGGAAGGCTCATCACCCGTTGCGCGCCTGCGCAGCAATTCTTCATACAGGGCGATCTTGTTGTAAAGCGTCTTTCTGTCGATATTCAATATTCTGGCTGCCTTTGATTTGTTGTTGTTGTTGTCCCTGAGGGTTTTCTGGATCAGTTCGTATTCGTAATCAATAGAGGACAGTTTCAGTGACCGGTATTTTTCGGGCGGCGGTGATTCAGTACGCGCTTTGGCGGGAATGGACTGTTCCTGTTCCAGTATTGGCTGTCGCAACCCGGGGTTCGTGATTTCCTGGGGCAGCGCATCGGCAGTGACCCATTCATTCTCACTGAGTAAGGCCGAGCGCTTTACAACATTTTGTAATTCACGAAGGTTGCCGGGCCAATCGTAATGTACGAGTGTGCCGAGCGCATCTTCGGAAAAGCCGAGGATGTTTTTGTTCAGTTCACTATTGGCGAGTTTGAGGAAATGACGGGCAAACAACGGAATATCCCCTTTCCTGTCCCGGAGCGGCGGTATTTCAATATTAAATTCATTAAGGCGGTGGAATAGATCTTCCCTGAAGGTGCCGTTCCGGCATTTGGCCCAAAGGCGTTCGTTGCTGGCTACGATGATGCGGACATCGATCTCAATTTCACGCATGCCACCGACAGGCCGGATTTTTCTTTCCTGCAGTACCCTTAACAACGATACCTGGATGCTATAGGAAAGATTCGCCACTTCATCGAGAAAAATGGTGCCACCACTCGCTGCTTCAAAGCTTCCTGTTTTCTGACCAACAGCACCGGTAAAGGCGCCCTTCTCATGGCCGAACAGCTCGCTGCCGGCGAGTTCGTTGGACAATGCCCCGCAGTCGATCGCTACAAAGGGAAACTGTTTTCTACCGCTGCTCTGGTGAATCTCCCGGGCTATGGCTTCTTTGCCGGTTCCGCTTTCGCCATAAAGGATTACACTGTAATCGGTAGAGGCAACCAGTTTGATCTGTTGCATGATTTTACGGAAGGTTTCACTTTCTCCAACCAGGTAGTGGCCGGAACTGAATCCTGCAAGTTCCGGGGCCGCCTGACCGGTACTTACAGGTGCGGCAGAATCGGGGCTGATGGCTGGTGGCGGTGCTGCAAGGGCACTTTCGACAACAGTCAGCAACTGGTCGGCTTCTATCGGTTTAAGAATGAAGTCATATGCGCCGCCGCGGATACTTTCCACAGCTTTGCGCACATTATTATATCCGGAAATTACAATTACGGGAATGGGATATTTTGATCGGATCCTTGCCATAAGTTCATTACCGTCCATGCTTTCGAGCCGGAAATCGGTAATGACAAGGTCGTAGGCTGTTTTCTCCAGTTGCTGTAACGCCTTCCGCGGATGGTTGACCGAAAAGGTCTCATGACCCTGATGCTGTAGGAGCCGTTCTACAAGGAAACATATGTCCGGATCATCATCTATGATCAGTATCCTTTTCACTTTGCATTATTTATTATTCACTGGTCTTTGTGGTTTCCACCCTTGTCACGTTGCCCACATCATCCTTTACGACTTTGGTGGTGGTGGTTGTGGATGCACGGCGACGTCCTGACCCTGAAAAAATGATGATCAGAATTGCAAGCGCAACAATACTTAGCCAGATCCAGTTTCTTTCCAGGAAGCCGGCGGCCTGATCTTTGTCAATTACGATCTTATCCTGGGCAAAAATTTCTGTTGTGATGGCCAAAAGCCAGGTGGTAACCAGGAGGTAACCAATACGAATGTGTTTCATGACTTTTTTTACTGGGGAATAAAATATTCATGCCCAGCACAAAAAATGTAGAAGTTTAAACACTCTTAAGAATGGAGGGAACAATATTGCCGGTGAGGGACTGGTACCACAGGGTGATCTGTTCGCCAATTTCTTCAATCAGGTAGTGGGGGCGTTCTGCCGGACACTGCCAGTGCTGTTCTGTACGCATCAGCATTCCAAAAGGTGCTCCATTGAGCAGAACCCGGAAAAAACGCGGGAATCCACTTTGGTCTACAGCCGTTGAAGGGTATATGATGGCATCATATACTTGTGTGTTGATTTTGAACCTGCATTCAAAATGAAGGAGCATCATAGGCTTTATTTGACGAACAATCGTATAGAAAAGGCAACATAAAGCATACCAAAAGCCCCGTTATTCCGGATGGCACCATAATTTCTGACCGGATCAATAAAATCATTTGGTATGAAAAACAACCTGATGCTGGCAGCCTGTGTGGTACTCGCTGCCGCCTGTAACAATGAAACAAGGCAGGCCGTGAATGACGCGGACTCTGCGAATGAGTCAAAAGAGACTACAAAAAATGATTCGGGTTTGCTTAACCGTGATTCGTCAACGGCCACACTTGGCAGAACGGATACAGTAAGTACGGATAAGGACGGTGCCGAGTTTCTCGTACGCGCTGCTGCCGGAGGCCGGCATGAAGTTACTGCAGCGCGCATGGGCCAGGAGAAAGGCCTGAGCGAAGACGTGAAACGCTTCTCTGGCGTGCTGATCCGCGATCATGAGGCAGCAAACAGGGAAGTAGAGACAATGGCCGGCAGAAGGAATGTAACCCTTCCTGCTGAGACGGCTCCGGAACATGCTGATGACATGGCGAAACTCCAGGGTAATAAGTTTGACCGCAAGTATATGGATCAAATGGTCAGTGATCATAAAAAAACCATTGACTTGTTTGAAAAGTATAGCGACAAAACCAAAGATGCGGATATACGTGCCTTTATCCAGAAGACATTGCCGGTACTTCACATGCACCTTGATTCAGCCCAGGCGATCGAAAAAATTGTCAAAAAGGTAAAGCGTTAAGAAAGACAGCATGATGGGGAAAACACCGGAATCGGGGAGGGATTTGCCAGTCGTGATGTAGAAGCCCATCTACACGTAGCAACAGGCTTTCCGATAGCATGGATGGTATGGAATTTATGCTGCTTTCAACCTGAAACATTCATTAAAAAAGAAAAAACGATTGTTATGAAAAAGTTCAGATCAAGCCAGTATGAACAAGGCAGGGAGGACAGGCCGTCAGGTGGCCGCGAGTCCCGCAATAGCGGCCTTGGAAGATACGATGACCGACAGGAAAGTGACTATTACCGGAATGAAAGACGTGAAGATTACCAGGATGAATATTCTGATGATTCCGGCATGCGTCCCCGCAGCAATCGCGGCTGGGGAGGTTATGACAATGAGGACGATGACTATGGTCAGTCTTCCGGAAGGAGGGAGTACGGCCACAGGAATTTTGGCAACTCCGAGAGAGGATATGGTGGCGGCCGTAATGAAGAAGATGATCGTTTCTATGGTGGTGGTTACCGTGGTGAAAACCGGGGTTACCAGCAAGGATGGGGACAGGATTATGGCAGGGATTATGGCGCTTCCGGGCGGTTTGGCCAGGAGAGCAGGGGCAACCAGGGTTGGGGAGGAAACCAGGACTGGAACCAAAGAGAAGGAGGACTGGGCTATGGAGGAAACCAGAGCTGGGGCGGTAGCCAGGGCCAGGGTGGACGCAACCAGGGTGGCCTGGGATACGGCGGCAGCCAGCAATGGGGTGGAGAGCAGGGTTATGGCAGCCAAAGCAATTATGGCGGACAAGGTGGCTACGGAAGCCAGGGTGGCTATGGCGGCCATGGTAACCGTGGCGGCAGCCAGGGTTATGGTGGCAGCCAAAGCATCGGCAATCGTGGATTTGGTGGCAACCAGGAGTTTGGTGGTAACCAGAATTCAGGCAATACACATATGGGCTACCGTGAAAATGAAGGATTCGGTAATTCTCAGTTCCGTAACCAGGGGAACAGGTCACAGGGTTGGGGCAATCAACAATACGGAGATCAGGGCGGCCAGCAATATGGTGGCAACCAGGGTAACCAGCAATACGGTGGAGAACATCAGTATGGCGGCATGCACCAGGGCGGTCAGCAATATGGCGGTCAGCAATATGGTGGTCAGCAGCAATATGGGGGTCAGCACAACCAGGGTCAGTATGGCGGACAATCGGGATCACAGGACCGTGACTGGAACAGCCAGCAGGGTCAACAGGGTTATGGCAGCCAGGGATACAACCAGGGAAGTCAGCATGGCAACATGAGCCAGGGAAGCCAGTCTTTTGGAAGTGGCCCGGGTTATGGTGACCAGGGTTATTCCAACCAGGGTTACAGCGGCCAGGGTAACCAGGGAGGATACGGCGGCAGTCAGAGCTGGGGTAACCAGGGCAGCAGCCAAAGCAACCAGGGTGGTCAAAGTCAAAGTAGTCAAAGTGGACAAAGTGGACAAAGTGGACAAAGTAGTCAAAGCGGCCAGTCATCTCAGGGCCAGCAGGGCAATGAAATGCGCCAGGACCAGGGTGGACAACCCAAGGGAAATCAATTTGGTGCTTCTCACCAGCAATACAATCAAAGTGAAGGAGTGGAAGAGAAATCGGATTTCGGCAACATGGGTGCCAAAGCGAAAGAAGGATCCGAACAAAAGGATAGTGACAAGGATAAATTTTCCGATAAGGAAAGCAAAAAGAAATAGAGACAGACGGTCAATAATGATTAAGGGAACCATTGGTTCCCTTTTTCTTTAGTCACCCTGTTTGTTTTTATCAAGGCGGTTATAAATACCGGAACTCCATCGTTTGGGCAGGATCCTTAACAATTGTGAGGCACCGAAAGCAAGCGTTCCGGGAACCACCACCATTCTTCCTTTCAATGTTCTCCTGACAGCTGCCTCTCCTGCTTTGGAAGGCTTAACAGCCATCTGCATTCCTACCCAGCCCATATTCTTTTTGGTCGTTTCAATGATTTCGGGCTTCGTAAATACCGGACCCGGCGCCAGGTAGGTTACACTGATGCCACGATCCTCCAGCTGATATCTCAGGTTATAACTGAAAGCAACGACCGCTGCTTTAGTGGTGGAGTACAGGTTCTTGCTGGGAATGGGTGCAAAGCCAGCCATGCTGGCAACATTAAGAATATATGCCGGCTTTTGCTTTTCAAGTAGCGGAATCATCACATAAGTGAGTACTACCGTTGATTCCACATTCAGGTGAATCATATATCGTAAGGAGTCTATCGGCAGTGTTCCGAAATCTCTTGTTCCACCCAGCCCGGCAACATTGGCCAGGAGTTTAACCGGCAGTTTTTTTTCGAGGCAGAAATCCCTTACCCGAAGGGCGCTGGCGGAGTCAGCGAGGTCAAGCTGCAACGTTTCCACGTTTATGGAATATGTTTTCGTCAGAAAGTCTTTTGCCTTGATCAGTCCGTCTTCATGCCGTGCGATCAATACCAGGTTAAAGCCTCTTTTGGCGAGGGCTTCGGCAACGGCGAACCCGATTCCTTTGCTGCCTCCGGCAATAACTGCATAGGGCTGCTGTGCTGGTAAACTAAGGCAGGCGAGAATAAATACGGTTACCAGGAATAGTCTCCAGCTTAACATGCGGACTTTATTCCGCGATTTGCAGGAACTATGCCACAGTCTATTCCGTCCTCAGGCTTTTGATCGGGTTGGCCCTGGCCGCTTTTACCGCCTGGAAGCTTACTGTCAGCAAGGTAATGAACAGGGCACCGAATACCGCTGCTCCAAAAACCCACCAGCTGATTGGCGTTCTGTAGTCATATTTCTGCAACCAGTGGAACATACCGTACCAGGCGATCGGAACCGCCAGGATACAGGCGATTACTACCAGCAGTACAAAGTCGCGCGATAGCATCTGCCAGAGGTTGGCTACACTCGCACCAAGCACTTTGCGTACGCCGATCTCTTTGGTGCGCTGCTCTGCCACAAAAGAAGCAAGGCCAAACAATCCAAGGCAGGAAATGAGAATTGCGAGTACCGCAAAACAGGTTGCCAGTTTTCCGATTCTTTCTTCTTCTCCGAACTTGCGGTTGAACTGATCATCTACAAACCGGAATTCAAAAGCGGTGGACGGATCATATTGTGCGAATGTCTTCTCTATGGAAGCTACTGCCGCGGATGCCGATTTTTTGGGATTGATGCGCAAGGTGATCACATTCTCTGCGTCTTTGGTCATATGCCAGAGTGATGCACGGATCGGTGCATAGGGGGATTCCACCAGCATGTCTTTCACTATTCCAATGATCGTGTAGGGTTTGTCTTCCCAGATGAGTGTTTTGCCGACCGGGTTTTCAAAACCAATGAATTTTACGGCGGATTCGTTCAGGATGAATGCCGCAGAATCCGAGGCGAAATCACGGGAGAAATCTCTACCTTCCTTGATCTGCCAGTTCAATACTTTTCCGAAATCATAGGACACGGCGTTGTTGGGAAAATCAACCGAAAAGTTCGGGTCCTTTCCTTCCCAGTCAAAGCCGCCATTGGAATTCCAGACCTCAGTAGCGGGACTGCCGGATTCGGCCATCTCAACAATTGTTCCGTTCGCTTTCAGGTCATGCCGGATTGCTTCGAATTTCGTATGTATGATATCGTTAGTGGATACATAGACCATGCTGTCCTTGTTGTATCCAATCGGCCGGTTCTTGGCATGCTGTATCTGTCGGTATACCACAATGGTACCGATCACCAGGATCACTGAAACGGAGAACTGCAACACTACCAGTACTTTTCTCGGGATGGAGGCAAAACGGCCGGCTCGGAAAGTCCCTTTCAGCACTTTCACCGGTTGGAAGGAGGAAAGATATAAAGCAGGATAGCTGCCGGCTATCAGACCGGTGAACAGGCAGACAGCAAGGTTCAGCAGCCAGAAGTACGGATTCGTCCACAGCACTGCCAGTTTTTTATCGGACAGCTGATTAAAGTAGGGAAGGAATAATATGACCAGCAGGATGGAAAGTACCAGTGCCAGGATCACCACCACAAATGATTCGCTGAAGAACTGGCCGATCAGCTGGCTCCGTGCGGAGCCGATAGCTTTTCGCACACCCACCTCGCGGGCCCTTTTTTCTGAACGCGCCGTACTGAGGTTCATGAAATTGATGCAGGCCAGCAACAGTACAAAAACACCGATAATGCCAAAGAGCCAGAGGTATTCAATTCTTCCGCCTGTATTGATTCCTTCTTTGAAATCGGCGTACAGGTGCCACTTTTTCATGGGATGGAGGAACATCACCGGCTTGTAATTCCGGTCATTCGCCGGCAGCGCGTTCAGTTTGACATCATGGATCTTCTTCGACACTTTTTCCATGTCGGCATTGTCTGCCACCTGAGCAAAAGTCTGCGTAAAGTTGCTTCCCCAGGGATTTTCCATTTTCTGGATCCATGGGTTGCTGCTGAGGTAAAGGTCCCAGGTGAGAATATATTTCAGTTCGCGGAAACTCGTATTATGCGGGAGATCTTCATACACGCCGGTGACCTTGACATCAGTCTTGTTGTCCAGGCGCATGGTTTTGCCCATCGGGTTATTGTCACCAAAAAATGCGGTGGCGACAGAACGGGAAAGCACAATGCTGTACGGATCTTTTAAAGCCTGTTTGTCGCCCCTGAGCATCTGCAGGCCGAGCATTTCAATTACACCCGGTTCAAAAAAGGAACCTTCCTTCAGCAGTTTTTTTTGTCCCACTGCAAGCGTATGCTGGAAGTTCCAGGAAGATTGCAGTACCCACTTGAAATCATTGGGATATTTGTTGCGGATCTCCTGTGCGGTCACAGCCGGGTTGGCAAACTGGGTGCCCACCTTGCCGTTGAAGGTCTGGTGTTGCATCACCCGGGCCAGCTTATCGTAATTGGAGTGGTATTTATCAAAAGAAAGTTCGTCCCAGATCCAGAGACCGATAAGGATCGCGACAGCCATACCGATGGCTAGTCCGCCGATATTGATCAGGCTGTAGCCTTTGCTTTTGGCGAGATTTCTCCAGGCGACCTTGATGTAGTTCAGCAGCATAAGTGGGTTTTTGGCATCGCAGAAACAGGCTGAAAGAATTGGACCGGTTTTGCGAAGGGTTGAAAATGAACCGGTTGCGATTCGGCAGGGATCGGCAGTGTACGCTTATGGTACAGTGTCTGATCCATTATGGAACACTGAGAAGGCGGTTGCCGGCTATTTTGTCACCATTTCCGCAAGGGCGTTGCCAAAGGCATCCAGGTGCCTGTCCAGCCATTCTACTGTCGGTTCATCAATATCCTGGCGGGATTTTCCGGGTTCGAAGGGGAGAAATCTCAATTGAAGAAGCGAATTGCCCTGGGAAAGGCGGGTGAATACCTGTTCCAGGATCATGGAAATGCCGGCTTTTTCAAGCTTCCAGATCTCTGCATAAATGATCTGTTCGGCACCCGGAAGCATTTTAGCGGGAGAGATCGTGACGGTTTCGTCTGTATACCGCGCAACATGTTTACTGCCGATAAAGACATGGGCAAATTCCTGTTCAACGCTTTGAAGTTCGGGCACCCACGAGGCCCTGTCCGGAATATTCATCACCCTCATATACGCGTCCTGGAAATCGGCAGCGACCGGAAAATCCTGGTAGGGCGTTTCGTATTCTTCATAGTACACCACCGGGTCTGGCGGGGGTGGCAGTTGTTCTCTTATTTCCGTCAGTAAGGCAAAGGAGTAGTCGATCTTGCCCAGGGTGGTCAGCTCTTCTGAAGCCTGTTGCCAGTTCATGACAGCGGTTTCCTGTTCTGCTGTCTGCATGTGCTGCAGCAGGTTGTCCGTCAGCAAAACATATTCGTGATGGCCGATGCCATTTTTCAGTAAACGGTGTGCCACAATCATTTCCGGTCCTGAATGTTTGATGAACCTGCCTACCCGCATTTCTGCCAGGAGTCCGTGGTGTCCGATGAACTTGAGGGACAGGTTTTCCAGGGCCATACATGCCCGGCAGGGACAAACCGTATGTTGCTGCATCCACAATCGCTGAAAATGGAAGGCCTGAAAGATCTCCAGGCATAGAGCGGTCATTTCGTCCTTCGAAGGAGCAGGATCTTTTTTGATCAGCAGTACGGCATCGCCTTCGATCTCAGAAACTTCGTAACGGTCGTTTACTGTCTTGACGATTGCATCGATCAGCATATTGATGGCCATAGTGCCATGGCTGAGTTCAGTGTTTGACATGAACTCCGTAAAGCCGCTGATGTCGGGAATCAGAATGGTGGCATTGATTTCAGCCATTGCTCGCGGGATGAGGTTCTAAGATACTGTATTTCCCGCATAAGGATTTTTTCTTTGATACGGGTAGAGGGTGCGGGTCGCTATCGGTTTTCACACAGGGAGTTTTTTCAAGCAAGTGGTTTTTTGCTCTTCGGTTGAGTCGCTGGCGCTCCTTTCCCGCAATGGTGTATTTTTTCACGCAAAGCACGCAAAGATGCAAAGGCGCAGAGAAGAAGGATGAAGTATTGGAAATTGCACGTAATGAAAGGCAGAATTCTTGCAGCGACAGGGTGATGCTGTTGCTGCAAGAATTCTGATGTTGTTGCTGTGAGAAAGTTCTGATTTTGTTGCTGCAAGAAAGGAAAGCCTATTTTCCGGAAGGCGGCGGGGCGATATGGGGCGAGTCTTTTGATAATGTGCCCTGCCACCCCGTGTATTTCCAGTCCCCGTTTTCTTTCACAAAGATTGCCGTATACAGGAATTCAACGACCATTGTTCCGTTAACATATGCCTGGGCGCGGCCGGTGGAGATGCCAACGGTGCCGTACACCCGAATCTTTCTTTCTACTATTTTGAGTTGTGCGCTGCCGGTCATTTTCAGTCGGGCAGTATCGGCGGCCGCCTCCTGTTTATTGGCCATCACCCCATCCGCATTGATGGTGATAAAATCTTTGGAAACATGATTTTTGAAGTATTCAGCAGCATGTTCATAATTCATCTGGCTGAACATTAGTGTTTCTGCAGCTTCAACTTCTTTAACCAGTTCAGAAGCAGCCGATTGTTGCGCCGAGGCGACGCTGAAAACAATCAGCATGGCAAGAACCAATGGAAATTTTTTCATAACAGGAAGGGTATTGTTGGTTTTATGACAATAATGCAAATCGGAAAGAAGTGTAGTAATCAAAGGGTGGTCAGGCACCTCAATTTCACCAACACAATCAGATGATCAGGAAACAACCAGTGAAATCAATCAACACTTCAGAAAAACAAACAACACTCCAGAGAAAACAAACAGCACACCAGAAAAATAGAATATTCCTTTCTGACCTGCAAATATCGCGCACGAAATACCTTCACCAATAACGATTAAATTCTTCTCTGCGCCTTTGCATCTTTGCGTGCTTTGCGGGAAAAAATACACCATTGCGGGAAAGGAGCGCCAGCGACTCAACTGACGAGCAAAAAACCATTTGCGTGAAAAGAATTGCGCGCTTTTCCTAAAGGTCGGGCCGTCGCTCCTGCGTGCGCAGCACCGCCTGTTCGTACCGCCATTCTTCCACTTTCCTGAGATCACCACTAAGCAGAATATCCGGCACCTTCCAGCCGCGGAAATCGGCGGGACGGGTATACACCGGTGGTGCAAGGAGGTCGTCCTGGAAAGAATCGGTCAGGGCGGAGGTCTCATCATTCAGCACACCCGGCAGCAGCCTGCCGACAGCATCTGTTACGATTGCGGCAGCAAGTTCTCCGCCGCTCAGCACATAATCACCGACAGAAAGTTCAAGGGTCACAAAATGATCGCGGATACGCTGGTCGATTCCTTTGTAATGTCCGCAGATGATCAGCAGGTTTTCACCGAGAGACAGCCGGTTGGCGGTTTTCTGGTCAAATTGTTTGCCATCAGGTGTCATATAGATGATCTCATCGTATTTCCGGTCGCGGCCCAATGATTCGATGGCATTCGCAAGCGGCTCACACATCATGACCATGCCTGCACCTCCGCCATACTGGTAGTCGTCCACCTGACCATATTCGTTAACCGCCCACTGCCGCAGGTGGTGTACGTGCACTTCCAGCAATCCCTTTGTCTGTGCCCTTTTCATGATGGAATGGTTCAGGGGACTCTCCAGCAATTCGGGTATTATGGAAACAATATCAATCCGCATGCGGCAAAGTTGATACATTCTGCTCAATCATTGATACAATCTGCACATGATTTGGGGGCGGGATTAAGTTTATTTGTGCAAAGTTCCATTTACAATTGGATTGGTATGAGAATTTGCTTCAACGTATTTGTTTGCCTCCTGGTAATTCTATTTCTAAGCAATTGCGGTATTGGTGACCGTCCCGCAGAATCGGGGAGTGACGCTGACAACAGCAGGCCCGTGGTGGTTGGCGGTGAAAGGCAGATCTGGACAAAGCAACAGGCCAATGCCTGGTATGCTCACCAGGGCTGGCTGGTAGGTGCCAATTTCCTGCCCAGCAATGCGATCAATCAACTGGAGATGTGGCAGGCGGAATCTTTTGATACCGCCACGATCAACCGGGAACTGGGCTGGGCCCAAAGCCTGGGCATGAATACCATGCGGGTATTCCTCCACGACCTCCTGCACCAGCAGGATTCACTGGGCTTTTACCAGAGAATGGACACATTCCTGGATATCGCCTCCCGGCACAAGATCCGGCCACTGTTTGTTTTCTTCGATTCCTGCTGGGATCCTTTTCCGAAAACCGGCAAACAACGTGACCCCAAACCTTATACGCACAATTCAGGCTGGGTGCAAAGTCCCGGTCAGGCAGCCCTGAAAGATTCCTCCCAGTATCCGCGCCTGGAAGCCTATGTAAAGGGAACGGTTAAGCGCTTTGCTGAAGATGACCGCATTCTGGGGTGGGATCTCTGGAATGAACCGGACAATATGACCGGTGCCGCGTATGAAAAAGTGGAGATCGCCAATAAAGTGGATTATGTACTGGTGCTTCTGAAAAAAACCTTCGGATGGGCCCGCAGCCAGCACCCCAGCCAGCCACTTACCTCCGGCATCTGGAAAGGCAATTATCCCGTTTATGACAGTCTCGACAGGATGCAGAAGTTGCAGATCGACGAGTCAGACATCATTTCTTTCCATAGCTATGACAGCGCTGCCAAATTTGAAAGGCTTATCTCTTACCTGGAGCCCTACGGGAAACCGATCCTCTGTACGGAGTACATGGCAAGGCCCAATGGCAGCACATTTGAAGGGTCCCTGCCCATCGGTAAGAAATATAATATCGGCATGTACAACTGGGGATTTGTGGATGGCAAGAGCCAAACCATCTATCCGTGGGACAGCTGGACGAAAAAGTATAACAGTGAGCCACCGTTGTGGTTCCACGATATCTTCCGGAGAGATGGCAAGCCATACCGGGAAGACGAAGTGAAAGTCATCAGGTCTTTAACTGCCACAGCCCCTTGATACCCCGCAGGTCATACCGGATCCTGGCAGCTGCGCTGCTCTTGTCGCTGCAATGTTTTGCAACGACAGATACTATCCGGCTGGCGGATCCCACTATATTCCCTTACCATGGGAAATATTACCTGTACGGTACAGGTAATGCTGCGAAAGGATTTACGGTACAGGTATCCTCAGATCTGAAAAAATGGTCTGCACCTGCCGGGAAAAATAACGGGTATGCACTGGTCAAAGGGGAAGCATTCGGTGAAAAAGGATTCTGGGCACCGCAGCTCTTCGCCTACCGTGGCAGGTTTTATATGGCTTATACGGCAGATGAGCAAATAGCCATCGCCTTTGGTGACAGTCCCCTCGGTCCATTCAGGCAGACGGTTCAAAAGCACCTGGCCGGTGACGGAAAAAAAATCGATCCCTATATTTTTGAGGATCGCGACGGGCAGCTCTATCTCTATCATGTGCGGTTGGAGCAGGGCAACCGGCTCTTCGTTGCCAGACTCAAACCCGACCTTTCGGATATCTTTCCGGAAACACTGCAGCCGGTGCTCAGCGCGACAGAGCCCTGGGAGAATACGGAAAACCGCGACTGGACAGTAACGGAAGGACCTACCGTGGTACTGGAACAGGGTACCTATTTTTTGTTCTACTCTGCAAACGATTTCCGGAATAAGGATTATGCCGTAGGATGTGCCACCAGCAAGAGTCCGATGGGTCCGTGGACCAAGCTGCAAAATAGCCCGCTGATCAGCCGGCAACAGCTGGGCATCAATGGCACCGGCCATGGCGATCTTTTCAAAAACAGCAAGGGGCAGTGGCAGTATGTGCTGCATACTCATTATAACAATGTCACGGTTTCCCCGCGACTGACAGGAATTGTTGACCTGCGTTTTCTGAATGGAGGATTTCAACCCGTAAACAATAGTTTCCGTTACCTGGAAGAAGCCGCTGCAGGCGTCCGGGCTAAGGAATAGTATAATAGATTTTTTTAAGAGCAGACAAGCAGTCGTCCACCATCAGACCCTCCCATTTCCATGGGAGGGGAGAGGTGGGTCTTTTTGATGTAAATTTGCCCATGAGCACAACTACAACCACACGGCCATCAACGGCCGAAGCCATACGGACGGTTTTTTCTGAGAGATTTGGTAATGCCGCTGTAATTGTCCGGTCTCCCGGACGCGTGAACCTGATTGGTGAACATACTGACTACAACAATGGATTCGTTCTGCCCGCTGCTATTGACAAGGCAACAACTGTTGCTGTTTCCCGCAGGAACGATGATGTTATTCACCTTTATGCAAACGATTTCCCTGACAGTCACCTCGCTTCCCTGGACGCCCTGCTGCCTACCGGCAACTGGCCCGATTATGTATTGGGCGTAGTTTCCCAACTCAGGGGTATGGGATATGCGCTGGGCGGCTTTAACCTGGTTTTCGGCGGCGATGTACCGCTGGGTGCCGGTATGTCATCCTCTGCTGCACTGGAATGTGCAACCGCATTTGCATTGAACGAATTGTTTTCACTCGGCCTCGACCGCCTGACTATGGTGAAGGCGGCACAGGCCGCGGAGAACCGTTTTGTAGGGGTGAACTGTGGCATTATGGACCAGTTTGCGAGCATGTTCGGGAAAAAGGACCATGTGATCCGCCTGGATTGCCGCAGTCTCGATTTTGCCTATATCCCGTTCAGCATGGATGGTTTCCGGATCGTACTGCTCGACACCAATGTGAAGCATTCCCTGGGTTCCAGTGAGTATAACCTGCGCCGGAACCAGTGTGAAACCGGAGTAGCCATGATCCGGGAACACCTGCCCGAAGTAAAAAGTCTCCGCGATGCCGACCTGAATATGCTGAACCGCTACGTCGCTCCGCAAGACACGCTGATCTATCAGCGTTGCCGTTATGTGGTAGAGGAAAAAGAGCGGCTGCTGGGTGCCTGTAACGACCTGGAGGCCGGTGATATGAAAGCTTTCGGTGAGAAGATGTTCCGGACCCATCATGGTCTCAGCCACCTGTATGAAGTGAGCTGTCCTGAACTTGATTTCCTGGTGGACCGCGTCCGCAATCATCCCGGTGTACTCGGTGCACGCATGATGGGAGGCGGATTTGGCGGCTGCACCATCAACCTCGTTGCTGTTGATGCTGTGGAAGAACTCATCGCTGATATGGCGCACCAGTACGGTGAACATACCGGTAAGGATCTTCCTGCATATGTAATCAGCATCGGCAACGGTACCTCCAAAATATGACAACAGACTTTTCTTTCCGGGAACATCCCCATACCCGGTTTAACATCCTGACGGGTGACTGGATCCTGGTTTCCCCTCATCGTACGAAAAGACCCTGGCAGGGCAAGGTGGAAACGCTGCCGCCCGACAACCGGCCTGCGTATGATCCTGCCTGTTATTTGTGTCCGGGCAATCGCCGGGCCGACGGTGCCGTGAATCCGCAGTTTGATGGCCCTTTCGCTTTTACCAATGATTTTGCTGCACTGCTCGCAGACACGCCCGATGGCAGCCTGAATGACGATGGCTTGCTGATTGCTGCTTCGGAAAAAGGAACCTGCCGGGTGATTGGATTTTCTCCCAGGCATGACCTCACGCTTCCGCAGCTGACTGTAGAAGAAATCAAAGCCGTGATCCGGCTGTGGCAGGAGGAATTCCGTATGCTGTCAGCTGATCCGGCCATCCACTACATACAGATCTTTGAGAATAAGGGTGAGATCATGGGTTGCAGCAATCCGCATCCGCATGGGCAAATCTGGGCTTCGTCCCATATTCCCCTGGAGATCGATAAGGAGAACCGCCGGCAGGAAGCCCATTTCCGGGAAAAAGGCAGAAGCCTGTTAAGCGATTACCTGGACAAGGAAATGGCGCTTCAGGAAAGGATCGTTACCACCAATGAACATTTTGTTGCACTGGTGCCCTTCTGGGCGACATGGCCTTATGAGACCATGATCATTTCACGGCGCCACGTAACCGATGTGCTTGGCTTTACGGCAGATGAAGTGACTGCACTGGCCGATATCCTGAAGAAGCTTACTACCCGCTACGACAACCTGTTCAATATTTCATTTCCGTACAGCGCCGGCATGCACCAGGCGCCGGTGAACAGTGGTGATCAGCCGCATTGGCACTGGCACATGCATTTCTATCCGCCGCTGCTGCGTTCGGCCACCGTCAAGAAATTCATGGTGGGCTACGAGATGCTGGCCAATCCTCAACGGGATGTGACACCGGAGTGGGCTGCGGAAAGATTACGCGGGCTGTCGGAACTGCATTACAAGGAAAATACAAATCAGCTTTCATGAAACATTGCTTAACCGCGCTGGTGGCCTGCTGCATTGCTTGCCAGAGTCCCACCAGTACATCCAACAACAACATGACACCTGCGTTCGATTCCACCATTGACGGCAAAACGGCACAGCTTTTCCAGCTCAGCAACGGCAAAGGCCTGCGCTGCGCCATCACCAATTATGGCGGTCGCATTGTGTCGCTTGAAGCTCCTGCGAAAGACGGCAAAAGCCGCGATGTTGTGGTTGGCTTTGCTACTGCCAGTGACTATTTAAATTCAACTGAGCCCTATTTCGGTGCAACCATTGGCCGGGTGGGCAACCGCATTGCCAATGGCAAATTCACGCTTGATTCTGTTCAGTATACACTCTTCACCAACAATGGCCCCAATACGCTGCATGGTGGTAAGAAGGGTTTTCAGGCGGTGGTATGGGATGCGAAGCAACTGGGTGACAGCAGTCTCGAGTTGACCTATACCAGCCCGGATGGTGAGGAAGGATTCCCCGGCACCCTCAAAGTGAAAGTAACCTATACCCTCACGGCCGATAACGCACTCGACTGCAGCTATGAGGCGACTACAGACAAGAAGACGGTAGTGAACCTCACGAACCATGCCTTCTTCAACCTTAATGGAGAAGGCAGCGGCACCATCAACAGCCACGTGATGCAGATCAACGCCGATGCCTATACGCCGGTAGACAGCACCCTGATCCCGCTGGGTAAGATCGCTGCAGTGGAAGGAACACCTTTTGATTTCCGTAAGCCTGCCACAATCGGGTCAAGACTGGAGGTAAAGGATGAGCAACTTACTTTCGGCAAAGGCTACGATCACAACTATGTGTTACAAGGGCATGCCGGCACGCTGCGCCTGGCTGCGGTGACCATCGGCGATCAGAGCGGTATCCGCATGGAAACCTGGACGATCGAACCGGGGCTTCAGTTCTATGGGGGCAACTTCATGCAGGGAAAGAATACATTCAAGAGTGGCGCGAAAGATGATTTCCGTACTGCTTTCTGCCTGGAGACACAGCATTATCCTGATGCACCGAACCAACCTTCGTTCCCGTCAATTGTACTGGAGCCGGGAAAGACTTACAGCACACATTCCCGGTACGTGTTTTCTGTGCAGCAATAATTTCCGCCGTAGGGCGCTGAAAAACCACGCGATATTAAGAGGCCGTCTCAGAATTGCTTTTGAGGCGGCCTTTTCTGTCTTTTGTTTCTTCGGGAATCAGCACCGGGATAGAAAAAATTGAGTGAGAAAAAGACGTTAAAAAGAAATCACTCTTTTCTTTCCATCGACACCTGTCACCGTGATTCTTTTGATGCGATTGGTTATTGGAATCTTCCGTGAACTCTGCGAGAGAAATCCTGAACCGTAATGCCATTCCACCTTTCTCATGGATTGATCAGTAAAAACGATTTCAGCACTGACATCACTGCTTTCGGGGGTGAACAGTTTCGGAGTAGTCTCGCCGTTTGTTTTTTCGAAAGCGAGTAAAGGTCCCTGGTTCTGTGTGGCGAGGTACAGGTTGCCGACTTTCGCAGATGCCAGCCGTGCAATAGCTTTTCCATCGCCCCTGATATACCAGCCACTGGCAGCAATGGAAAGCGGCTTAAAATTACCTTTGCCATCACCTTTCAATACCAGTCCGTCGAAGGCATCATGACGACCACTGTAAGGCTCCATTCCATAGTCATTACCTGAAAGCAGGAGGTCGAGGTTGCCGTCGTCATCAAGGTCATCTGCCAGCATGCCAAAAAGCGGTGCCGTCTGTGCTTCCAGGGGAAGTGCTTTCGCATTAAAGCGTCCATTGCCCAGGTTCTCCAGGTAAACGCTGCTCATGTGATTGGCAGTAAGATAAACCGCGTCGTTTTTTCCAGTCGGTCCAAGGATCATATCCATGGTTGCCATGCCATATGCCTTATAGGTGGGAAATCTTTTGCGGATGGAAAGGATCTGGCTGACCATGTCATCGCGTACCGTCATCGGGTAAGGTTTGCGGGTGCCATCCTGTGCTTTCATGTAACAAAACACCAGCGGATCCAGCAGGCCATTGTCATCGAAATCTTTGGCGTAGAGTTGCAATGGTTCAGCGGCGCTGGCTTTGTAATTGGAGTTGAGGCCAAGATTCCCGGCGATATAATCCATGTCGCCATCATTGTCGAAGTCGCCGGCAATGATACTGTTCCACCAGCCATTCAGGCTGTCGACCCCGGTTTGCTCAACTGGCAAGAGGCTTTCTCCCGTATTCCGGAAAATCCTGACCGGCCCCCATTCTGTTGTTACCAGCAGATCCGGTTTGTTATCATTGTCAATGTCTGACCAGAGCGCGTCAGTGACCATACCGGCATCTTCCAGTGCGGTGCAAACCTTTGCTGTAACATTCATGAAAGTTCCGGAATGGTTTTGCAGGATGAAGCTGGACGGCGCCAGCGGATAGGACCCGGAAATGACCCGGCTGCCGACAAAGAGATCGAGGTCGCCATCACCGTCATAATCTGCAGCTTTCACACAGGAGCCATTGCTGAACATTCTCGGCAGGGCAGAATAACGCGGTTCAAAATGCCCGGATCCATCATTGAAATAAAGAATGTCCTGGCTGGAAGGCTGATTCGGTGCCAGTTCATAACTGCCGCTTACCGCATAGAGATCAAGGTCGCCATCGTTGTCGGCATCAAACAACAGCAAGCCCATATCCTCACCCGGGTGTTTGTCCACTGCAGGAATACGCGTTGAGTCAATGGTGAATTTTCCATGTGCATCCTGCAGGAAAAAAACTTCTTTCCCGCCAACAGATCCGCCGATCACAAAATCTTCAAACCCATTATTGTCGATATCGCCCACTGCAATGCCGGGACCGTACTGACTTAATTTATGCGGTATAGCGGGTTGCTGGTTATAATCGATGGCATCGCGTTCGTGATGACGGTAGTTGATTCCTGTGATACTGTTGACATTACGCAGCAGCGGCTCACCTGGTATTGCGGCAAATACAGGGGTAATGCCGGAAGCATCGCTGTATCGCAGCTCCAGTGGTGTTCCTGCCGGAACTGCTTTCAGCAATTGCGTTTTGCCATCGGCCCAGCGCACGCGTACGGAATCTGCCGTGCCGGCTCCCAGCGAAAACCAGCTGCGGTTATCAACGGTGGACAAATAACCCGTGCAGGGCTGATGTTCATAATAGAACTGACGCCCATTGACGTAGATGCGCAGTGTCGCCCCATAACCCGCAGTATTCAGGGCGCTGCCTTTAAAAGTTACCTGCAGGCGGTTTTTCAGCGCGCCGGGCTGTTGCCGGTCCAGTTGATTTTCATAAACAAAGGCAGGTTCATTGATGTTGTTGATCACCACATCCAGGTCTCCATCATTGTCGAGATCAGCGTAAGCTGCACCATTGGAGAAGCTTGGTTGGGTGAAGCCCCAGTTGGCCGACTGGTTGCTGAACTCCATTCCATTCACATTACGGAACGCATAGTTCGGAAGTTTCACGATGGGCAGAGAATCCACCATCGATAATTTGAAGTTGCCGCTGCCACCGCCCTGGCCATTGTTGTAGGCAACATAGTCGAGATCCGTTACATCCCTGGGAAGACCGTTGGTAAAGATCATATCGCGGAGTCCATCATTGTCGAAATCGGCCAGCAACGGGCACCAGCTCCAGTCGGTTTCAAAAGCGCCGCTCAGGTAGCCGATGTCACTGAATACCGGGTGGCCTTCAGGGGTCATTCCCTGGTTCAGCTGAACCACATTGCGTACATATTGATGGGTATACCCGAATTTCTGGTTGTTGAAGTAGTTGTAATATTCATTGCCTACCAGCATCCGCTTTTTACGGAGGTTGGTCTCCGGCAGCATTTCCAGTGAAACCAGATCGGGCATGCCATCATTGTTGAGATCAGCAACCGCCGTGCCCATGGCGTTCCAGGCATTGTGCCGGAAATAATCACCCAGCTGGTTGGTGAAGGTGCCGTTGCGGTTGTTGATCCAGAGCAGGTCATTGGAGATAAAGTCGTTGGCCACATAGATATCGGGCCAGCCATCACCATTGAAATCACTAATGGCACCAGCATGTCCCCACCCTTCGATGGTGATGCCCGCTTCAGCGGAAACATTCGTAAAAGTATTGTTGCCGTTATTCCGGTAAAGCCGGTCGGTGTTTTTTGCAGATCCGTCTGTTACCTTGGGTCGGTAACGGATCGGTGTTTTAGGATCATACAGTTCGTTGGTAACCAGATAACAATCGAGATCGCCATCCAGGTCGTAGTCGAAAAATAGCCCCTGCGTGCTGAAGCCTGTATCTGCCAGTCCGTAGGATGCGGCGCTTTCCACAAAAACAGGAATGCCGTTCTTATCATTACCCTGGTTGATATAAAGCAGGTTGGTGCGCAGTGCAGTTTCTTTGCGGAAGGAGCAGGAAACGTAGATGTCCAGCCTGCCGTCGGCATTGATGTCCACTACGGATACGCCGGTACTCCAATGGCCGTTACCACCTGCACCGCTCTCTTTGGTGGCATCCCGGAACTGCAGGGAACCCTTGTTAAGATAGAGTTTATTGGAGACCATGTTACCGGCGAGATAGATGTCCGGCAGCCCGTCCTGGTTGAAATCGCCAATGCCCACGCCACCACCGTTATAGATGTTTGCCTGGTTGAGAATATTTAGGGAGTCACTCTCCGTAAGCGAATTGGAGAAAGCAATGCCTGTTTCTTTGGGTGACAACAGGCGGAAAAGTGTTTTTTCCTTCGTTTGTGCGACGCCGGTAGTAAGGTGAAGGGTATTCAGGATAGTCAGTAGCAGCAGCAGTCTCCGGTTGTTCATCGTAAGCAGTCGTTTGGATCACAATCTAAATATTTGCCTCCTGAGCCGGAGTGTAAATCCTATCAAAATCTATTCAATCCGTATCGGCGGGGCGGGTTAAATTAAGCCGGAAACGGGTTAATGGCGGCATTTTTTTTATGCCCGCGGAATGCGTGGTTTGGGGCAAAAAAGGGAATGAAAAAATCTGACCTCACAATAGTCTTGCTGTTAACCCTCGCTGCCCTCCTGGGCCCGTTACAAAAGGTTGATGCACAGTCTGGTTCCCAATTGCGGTGGTCTCCTGAGAAAGCCTGGCAATGGTATAAAGACCAGCAATGGATCTGCGGGGCCAATTATATTCCGGCCTATGCCATCAACTATACCGCCATGTGGGATAGGACCACTTTCGATTCCGTGGCCATTGACAGGGAGCTGGCGCTGGCGGAGCAGACCGGGCTCAATTCACTTCGGGTAGTGCTCCAGTATGCTGTTTATGCCGAAGATCCTGAAGGGTTTTTGCGGCGCATGAATACATTTTTATGCAGCTGCGAAAAGCATCGCATCAAAATGGTACCGGCGCTGTTCGACGACTGTGTCTTTGGGTTGGAACATGATCCCAAAACGGGCAGGCAGCCTGAGCCGCTCGAGGGCTGGTATGCATGGGCGTGGTCTCCCAGTCCCGGCCACAGCATGGTGGTAGACAGCAGCACTTTTCCGTTGCTGGAACGATATGTAAAGGGAGTGATCACGCGGTTTTCAAATGACAAAAGGATCCTGTTCTGGGATCTTTACAACGAACCCACCAATGGCGGCCTGGGCACTGCCAGCCTGCCGTTGTTGCGCAACACGATCCGCTGGGCGCGGGAAGTGCGGCCGTCACAACCCCTGTCTGTCGGCGTTTGGGATGGCAATAAAAGGCTGAATGAGATTGCATTGAATGGATCCGATATCGTGAGTTTCCACAACTATGGCAACCTGGATGCGCTCCGGAAAATGGTGGAAGAACTGAAACTGCAGGGGCGGCCACTGGTGTGCACGGAGTGGATGAACCGTCCCGCCGGATCCTTGATCAGCACTCATATTGGGTATTTCAGCCAGGAAAAGATCGGCTGCATGCTATGGGGTGTAGTCAACGGGAAAACGCAGACGCACCTGCCCTGGGGGCACCGTCCCGGCGATCCTGCTCCCAAAATCTGGCAGCATGATCTCTATACTGCTGATTTCCGGCCCTACGATACTGCAGAGATCAGCCTGCTGAAACAATACTGTAACACCGTGAATAGAAAATGAACAATAATACTACATCCTTCATCATGAATTTGTATAGCTTGACCACCGAATCACTGCACCATTTAACCATAAGGATGACGACTGTTTACCGCTTCACCCGCCAACTGCTTGCTGCCGGACTTTTTTGCCTGATCTTCCAGGCAGTTGCTGCACAAAATCCTGCTGAGCAGCCATCCGGTCTCCGTATTGCCCCCGCTCCACTTTACCGCGATCCCATATATGACGGAGCCGCTGATCCGACTGTAGTCTATCATCCGGAGAAAAAGGAATGGTGGATGTTTTACACACAGCGCCGCGCCAACCAGATGAGCGCCAACGTGGGCTTTTGTTATGGTACTGGTATTGGCATTGCCGTTTCTGCCGACCATGGCAAGACCTGGGTTTACAAAGGCAACCCCGTGCTGGAATTTGAAGAAGGTGTCAACACTTTCTGGGCTCCCGATATCATTCTTGACAAGGGAGTTTATCACATGTTCGTCGCCTATATCCGTGGTGTGCGCAACGACTGGGGCGGCAAGGCAGTGATTACGCACTATACAAGTAAGGATCTCTGGCACTGGCAACACGAGGGCCCGCTGAAACTTTCTTCTGATAATGTGATTGATCCAACTTTTCTGAAACTCGCCGATGGAAAATGGCATATCTGGTACAAGGATGATACGCGTAATGCAGTCACCATGACCGGCGAAAGCGGTGATCTGAAAAACTGGAAGCTGGTGGACACGCCAGCGATCGGCGGCAAACCACATGAAGGCCCGAAAGCCTTCCGGTTCAAGGGCAATTACTGGATGATCACCGATGAGTGGGCCGGACAGCGGGTTTATCGTTCCGATGACGCGCTCCGCTGGGAACGCCAGGGCATGGTGCTGGACAAGAACGGTGTGCGGCGCGAAGATTCACCTACCGGTGCGCATGCTGATGTGGTGGTGGTAGGAGAGAAGGCCTATATCTTTTATTTTACCCATCCCGGCCGGAAAGTGCATTTTGAAGGAGAACTTGACAAAGACGGAACATATTCCTATTCCAATAAACGGACATCCATCCAGGTAGCTGAACTGGTCTATAAAGACGGCACACTCGTGGCTGTACGCGATGAGCCATTTGATTTCTACCTGCCCTGATGATGAAGTTATAAATTTGTGTTACGATGAAACTGCTTGTTGTGTGCTGCTCGTTTCTCCTGGCCTTTGCGGTTCAGGGATTTGCTCATCATTATGGCGACTGGACGGAGATGGCGGATGATCCGCGGCATATCCACCGGGCAGTAAAGAAGATGACTGATATCATCGTGCACGATATTTATTCACCGCCTGTCGCCAGCCGCACCTACGCTTATATCTCCGTTGCCGGGTACGAAGCCGGCCGCTTCACGGATAAACGTTACCGCTCCTTCGCGGGACAACTTCATGGCCTGGAAAAACTTCCGGAGCCGGAGCCGGGGAAAGCCTATCATTTTCCTATGGCGGCTGTGCATGCCATCCTGATGGTAGGCAAAAGCATGGTGATTTCTGAAGACAGTGTAAAAGCCTACGACGAGCAGATCCTGAAAAGTTTTGCAGCTGCGGGAATGCCTGATGAAACGTGGAAGAATTCAAAGGCCTTTGGTGAGGCCATTGCTGCGGCAATACTTAAATGGGCTTCAAAAGACAATTACCAGTATACACGTTCACTTCCCAAATACAATGTGTCAGATGACAGCAGCACCTGGAAACCTACGGCACCCGGATACATGAAGGCAGTTGAGCCGCATTGGGGACTGATGCGCACTTTTGTGATCGATTCTGCCAAACAGTTTGCGCCGCCGGAGATCCTTCCGTTTTCTTCACAGAAAGGCAGCCCATTTTACAACATGGCGCTGGAGGTGTATGAAACCAGCAAAAAATTAAATGACGAGCAGATCCTGATCGCCAATTTCTGGGATTGCAATCCTTTCAAATTGAACGTGAACGGACATGTGATGTATGCGACAAAAAAGATCTCGCCCGGTGGCCACTGGGTGAATATAGCGGCGATGGCCTGTCAGCAAAGCAGGGCAGATGTGATGAAAAGTCTTGACACCTATGCACAACTCTGTATCACGCTTGCCGATGCGTTCATTGTTTGCTGGATGGAGAAATACCGCAGCAATGTGGTTCGACCGGAAACCTACATCAGCACCTATATCGACGGCGACTGGATGCCTATCCTGCAAACGCCGCCTTTCCCGGAATATACCAGCGGTCACAGCGTGGTATCCGCTGCTTCAGCGGTAGTGTTGACGCGGCAGTTCGGGGAAAATTTCGGCTATACAGATTCAACAGAAGTGGAGTTTGGTATTCCCGCGAGAAAATTCAGGTCTTTTCAGCAGGCTGCTGAAGAGGCTGCGATCAGCAGGATGTATGGAGGGATTCACTATACACCTGCAATTAAATTCGGACTGGCAGAAGGCAAGAAGATGGCGGAGTTGATCTGCATCAGGATCAAAACGCGTTGATGACTGGTATGTGGTTTTGAGAAATGGATCAATGTATTAGGTTCCGTTTGCTATCCGGATATCAAAATCGTTAAGCCAGGACGCGACGAGGAATCAATCTGGCAAAGGTCCCGAAGCAGCCACGAATCAATTGGGCATAGTGGCCGAAGCGACCGGGATCGATGGCAAAGGTCCGAAACGGCCAGGAAGGCCCGGAAGCAATGATAAAGCTGACATGACGCTGGGAAGAGTATAGGAACAACGGCAGAGGAACGGCAAATGAACGGCAGACGGGGGAATATGAGGGATCACGTGGTAACTTTCGCGCAAGGTAGACTCCCCGGTCTGATCATGTTCCAACAACCCTGCGATGAAGCAATAGTTCACCACAAGTACCTGGAAGTCATCCATTTATATTCCCATTTGAATTCGCTCACCATTATCTGCCGAAATCTGAACAGTGTGACTTCTGAAGTGTATGATGCTCACAGTAATGGGCTTATGCCGCTGGATAATGGGCTCATTAAGTGAAATAATGGGCTCATCCGTCCAGTAATGGGCTCATAGCCGGCTCAACCCACGTCATTTTCGAGCGCTTCACTTTTCAAATAGAAAGAACTGCTGCCTGTACATTTGATCAAATCAGGTGCCAAAATCAACCAAACCAACGGGGGCTGCAACAAATAATTTGCTCGTCCAATCGCGGGACGCAACTGCTAAACAACTAAACAATTAAACTTTTAAACTACTGATCACCTTCCTCTACACCCTTTCCTTCAGCTTCGCCTGCATATAGTCCGTGGGCGTCATATTGAATTGTTTCAGAAAGTTACGAGCGAAATTGCTTTGTGAACTGAAGCCGACCATGTGCGAGATCTCGTAGATCTTATGATCGCCTTCGGCAAGCAGCACAGCAGCTTTTTTGAGGCGGGTGATATTGATCAGTTCCAGTGGTGTCAGATCTGAAACGGCCTTGATCTTGCGATAGAGTGTAATGCGGCTCATGGTCATGATCTTCGCCAGCTTTTCCACATCGAGGTCGGTGTCCTCAATGTTTTTGCAGATGGTCTCATTCAGTTGTTCGAGAAATTTTTCATCAGCACGCGAGTGGGCAATGCTTTTGATGTGCACGAGCGGTGAACTGGCAAAGTATTGCCGGATCATGTTGCGGTTGTTCAGCAGGCTGGCCATCTGTGCAAGCAGGTGTTCCCTGGAGAAGGGTTTTTCAATATAGGCATCAGCGCCCAGTTCGAGGCCTTCTATCTTGGCCTGTAACGTGTTTTTGGCCGTCAGCAGGATCACCGGGATATGGGAATATTCCACATTCGATTTGATGTTGCGGCAAAGTTCAAAGCCATCCATTTCCGGCATCATGACATCGCTGATCACCAGCTGAACAGCTTCTTCCGAAAGGATTTTCAAAGCGGCTTTGCCATCGGCGGCTTTCAGAACACTGTACTTGGTGCGCAGGGTGCGCTCCAGGAATTCCAGTATTTCCGGTTCATCGTCAACGAGAAGGATTAATGGCAGCATAACGTAATTTTAATTGGTTTGGTAGGATGTATTCCTGGCAATAGAAGGTTTATCAGCAGCGTTTTGATGCAGGGGAAGCTGCAATACAAAACAGTTCATAGGTTCAGTCAGATCATGCAGCAGGAACAGTCTTCCGCCGTGCAGTTCTGCCAACGAGCGGGCAAGTGAAAGACCGATCCCGGTTCCTTTCTGCCGGCTGTTTTCCCTGAGGCGGAAAAAGGGTTCGAAAATCCGCTCAGCCATGTCTTCAGGAATAAGGTGACCGTCATTGAGGATCTCAATCTGCAACACGAAATCTAATTCACCGGGCGGTAACAACCGCACCTTCACTTTCTCGGCAGCGTACTTGGTGGCATTGCTGAGCAGGTTACTGAAGATCTTGTTCAGTGCTTCTTCATCGGCGAGCGCAAACACATCATTGGGAGGTAGTTCCAGTTTATATTCCAGTTCTCTTTTCTTGGCCAGTGCCTGGAAATTCAGAAAGGCATCTTCCAGTATGGTTGAAATATTCTCGCGGGCAAATTCAAGACGGAATCCTTTTGATTCAGTTTTCCGGAAGTCGAGGATCTGGGTGACCAGTGTTACCAGGCGGTTGGTGTTCCTGTCCATCATCAGCAGGTCTTCGCGGATATCCGGGTAGATGTCAAGGTAGTCTTTCAGGTTGTCGATGGGGCCCTTGATAAGGGTCAGCGGTGTTTTGATCTCGTGCGCAACATTGGTAAAGAAATCGATCTTGGCTTCATAGATCTCTTTTTCTTTCCTGATCTGCGTACGGCGGTGATAGCTCTGGATAATATAATAAATGATGCTGACGGCAATCGCTACATACAGCATCCTTGCCCAGATCGTATCCCACCAGGGCGGCAGCACTTCCACTTTCAGTACCCGCTCATTTTTCACCCATTGTCCGCTTACGGCGGCTTTGAGCCGGAAGCTGTAATTGCCGGGTGCGAGGTTGGTAAAATAGGCCTTACGATTGGCTTTAAGATAGGTCCAGTCCTGGTCCAGTCCATCCATTTTATAGCTATACTCGGTGAGCTCCGGAGAGGTGAAACTCAATGCGGCGAAATCCAGGCTGAAGGAAGAACGGTTATACGGCAGCGTTATCTTGTCGGTATACAGGATAGATGCTTTGAGATAACTGCTGTCTCTGCTGATAGCCACTTCCTTGTTCTGCACCTGCAGACCGGTGATGAAAAGATTTGGCTGGTAGGTATTCCGGAAGAAGCCGGAAGGGTTGAAACGGATCATGCCCTTGATGCTTCCGAAATACATATTGCCGTCACTTTGCAGGTATCCCGAGCTGTAGTTGAACTGGTCGTTGAGCAGGCCATTTTCCTTGGTATACACCCGCATCGTGTTGTTGTCGGGATTCATGTTCACCAGGCCGCGGGAGGTGCTGATCCAGAACTGCCCGGTTTTATCTTCCAGAATTTTGAAGGTGTAATTGCTTGGCATGCCGTTACTGGTGGTATACGATGTGAACTGTTTCCTGGAGGCATCCAGTTTACAGAGGCCACCGCCATCCGTCGCTATCCACAGCTGGTGCTTTCCGTCTTCGTAGAGGGCGTTGATGATGTTGCTGGAAAGGGTGTTGGGGTTGTCTTTTGCATGTTTATAAACAGTAGTGATGCGATTGACAGGATCGTATGCATACAAGCCGTCATTGTGTGACCCGATCCAGATAATACCCTGGTGATCTTCCAGCAGGGTAGCCATAAATCCATATTCCGGTGCGCCGGGCGGACGGCTGAAATTATCGATGGCAGGTACATACCAGAACACACCGTTGCTGGTGGCTACATAGATGTTGTTTGAACTGCTTTTAAGGAAGCTGAGACCGAAATTGCTTTTAAGTGTATTGGGTCCGGTACCCGCTGCATAATGCCGGAACACTTTTCCTGTCCGTATATCCATCCGGTCGATACCATGTTCAAACGTGCCGATCCAGAGGTCGTTGCCGTCCGGCATCAGTCCGTGGATATTGCTGTAAGAGATACTGCCGGGTTCGCCATTGGGACTGTACTTGGTGATCCTGCCGGTTGCGGGATCCAGCTTGTTCAGTCCGAAATCTTCCGTGCCGATCCAGATCGCGTGATTTTTGTCTTCACAGATTTCACGCACTGCACTGCCGCTGATGGAAGCGGCGGAATTGTCCGGGAAATATTTTTCAAAGAAGGTGAAGGGTTTTGGATGATAGTTCACGCCGCCGAAGAAAGTGCCTGCCCAGATGCCGCCTTCGCGGTCTTTACAAAGTGTATAAACAGCATTGTCAGATAGGGAATAGGGGTCAAGAAATTTCTTCTTCAGGTTGGTAAGCTGATTGGTAGTGGTATTGAGGATGAAGATGCCGCTTTCAGTTGCGAACCAGTATTCGTCAGCAGCATTCCGCATAATGTCCCGCACATAGATGGTTGTCATGTCGGCGTTGCGTGAAAAGACATCATCATAATTTCCGGTGCGCAGGTTCAGTCTTTTCAGTCCCTGGTTGGATGTGCCGACCAGGGCTAGTGTATCATTCACGGCAGTTACGCGGTGTACCCAAACCGAAACAGAAGGCGCAGACCTGTTGAACATGTTGTAAGCACGGTGCGTGGAGGTGCCGGGAGTGAAACGGTATACTTCACCAAAGATGGAACTGGCCAGCAGGTCACCCGAAGGCATCAGCGAAAGCGAGGTGGTTGGCGGAAACTGCTCCCCTTCAAATCCGATACAAGTCTTTTGCCTGGGATTGTAGCAGTGGAGACTGAAAATGGAAACGAACCAGATGCGGCCCTGCTGATCAACCTGGATGGCATTTACATCACGAAGTGAATCTACGACAGGTTTGAGGATCTCTTCTTTTTCATCGTAAAGGAACAGGCCGAGTGAACTGCCTACCCAGAGGTTACCGGTTTTGGCATCATTGAAAATGCTGAGTACAAATTCTGCGTGTGCATTTTCAGGAGCGATGGTGGCGTGCCGGATTTTTTTAAACCGGTAGCCATCGAAGCGGTTGAGTCCTTCTTTTGTACCGAACCAAATAAATCCGTTGTTGGATTGTGTGCTGCAGAATACTGTGTTATTGGTAAGGCCGTTTTCGGTTTGATAGTGGCGGAAATAGTAGGGCTGCGCGAAACCGTTTGCAACAGTAAGGCAGCAGGTAATGGCGAGCAGTAACCGAAAGTATCCTCTCAAATGTAACAATTTGAAAAAAGTTTGATACGTAGCGAATCAGCCTTGTGATAAATATGGAGTTCCTTCACATGGTGATTTAAAAGTAGCATTTTTTAAATCATGTAAACGATTACATCCATTTTTAACCAACAATTGATTGCTGTATGAAATCCCCATCCAGGTATTTTCTGCGCAGGATGGCGTGGACTACGCCAGCTTATCTTCGGCAAAAGAAGATACTTACTTTTCTCACCTTTCTCCTCTTCTTAGGCGGCTCACTAATGGCTCAGGATGCGGCCAAAGTGACCGTTACCGGTATTCTTCGTGACAGTGTTGGGGCGCCGCTTCCACAGGTTACGGTAACCGAGAAGGGGACTTCCAATGCGACCAGTACGGGCAACGACGGGCGGTTCACTTTACAAGTAGCCGGCGAGCGTTCTGTATTGGTTTTCACGTCAGTAGGTTATGCTGCAAGTGAAAGTCGTGTGGGCAACCGCCGCAATTTTGATGTATCGATGAATGTTGCCAACAGTGGCCTCGGTGAGGTAGTAGTGATCGGATATGGAACAAAGAGCAAACAATCGATCACAGCAGCCGTAAGTACGGTAACCTCGAAAGATCTTGAACGTGTGCATGGTGGTGCAACCGTGAGTGCAACACTGGCGGGTAAGTTACCTGGTGTAACCTTCCGGATGCCTGATGGCCGTCCCGGTTCCAGTGCCAATATCCAGATCAGGAACATGGGAACTCCCTTATATGTAATCGATGGCATTCAGCAGGATGCCGGCCAGTTCAACAACCTTGCACCCAACGATATTGAAAGCATCACCATTCTGAAAGATGGGGCCGCCGCCATTTATGGTGTACGTGCCGCCAACGGTGTAGTGGTGGTTACCACCAAGCGTGGTGCTATCGGACGCAATACCGTGAATTTTGATGGTTATGCCGGTATTCAGAACTGGACCCGCTTCCCGGATGTGTTGCGGAATTCCTATGATTACATGTATTACCGTGCAGATGCTGAACTGAACTGGTTCAATTCTACCAATATCACCCCGCAGGAACTGGAAAAATACAAGCAGGGCGAGGCAGCCGGTCCGCAGTACCGCAGTTTCGACTGGAGAGATTATGTGATGCAGAAAAATGCCACACAGAACAGTGTGAACGTGAACATCAACGGTGGTAATGATAAAGTAAACTATTATGTATCTGCGACTAACCTGTATCAGAATTCTGTACTGGGTCGTGAATACAAGTTCAACCGCTCCAATATCCAGGCGAACGTAACGGCAAAAGTTGCGAACGGACTTCGTGTGGGCGCAAACATCAACGGCCGTATCGAAACCCGCCAGAACCCGGGTGTACCGGGTGGTGACGACTATTTCCTGTCGCGACTTGCCATTCTCCGCAATACCCCGCGGGAAAGGCCTTATGCCAATGACAATCCCGCCTACCTGAATGATATGGGCGAACACCTGGAATCAAACTACGCGTTCCTGAATGAAACCATTTCCGGTAAACTACGTTCCGACTGGCGCGTACTGCAAACGAATTTCAATGTGGAATGGCAGGTTCCGGGCGTAAGAGGCCTGACCCTTCGTGGTGTATATTCCTACTATATTGCAGACCTGTTGTCGAACAACCAGGAATATACCTATGACGCCTATACCTACATTCCTGCAACCGATACTACTGCAGAAGAATACAAAAGAACCGGTGGTGCCACCAACCCCTGGCGCGACCGTGAGCAGATCAAACAGATCAATACCAATGCTCAGGGCCAGGTGAACTACCAGCGTGCTTTCGGTGAGCACAATATCGGTGCTACGTTTGTAGCAGAGAGGATTCACAACAAGCGCACGCGCAACTGGATCCACGCTTCTCCTATCTCCAACAACCTGCCCCTGATTTACTTCCCCACGATGGACCAGTACCAGGATGAGCAGTCTGAAGAAGCGCGTATTGGTTATATCGGTCGTGTAACCTATGGTTATGCCAACCGCTATTTCCTGGAAGCCTCTGTGCGTCGGGATGCGAGTTATCTGTTCCAGCCCGGCAGCCAGGTGGGTTATTTTCCCGGAGTGTCTGCAGGCTGGCGCATTACAGAGGAGCCTTTCATGAAGCGTCTCCTGAAAGGATCTGATGTACTCACAGACCTGAAGATCCGTGGGTCCTATGGAGAACTCGGTGACGACCGCAACATCAATGGCGACGGGCCGATCGTAGCGCCCTATGCCTATATGGAAGGTTACAATTACAACCAGGGTACCGCCATCATCAATGGCAACGCGGTTACGGTTTCCCGCGACAAAGGTGTTCCCATCACCCGAATCACCTGGATGACCAGCAAGATCACTGACATCGGAATCGACTTCGGTATGTTCCGCGGCAGGCTGATCGGATCAGTGGATTGGTTTAACCGCAAGCGGGAGGGCCTGCTCGGCACCAAGAACGATGTGCTGGTTCCGGTGGAAATCGGTTATGCATTGCCTCCTGAAAACATCAACAGTGACGCGAGCCAGGGCTTTGAATTCTCCCTGAACTGGACAGACCGCGTTGGTGACTGGACCTATAATGTTGGTGGTAACGTCTCTTACGCCAGGCAGAAATGGCTGGATACCTACAACCCGATCTTTAACAACTCCTGGGACCAGTATCGCAATGATATCCGTGATCGTTATGTTGGTATTGACTGGGGTTATGAAGTACAGGGACAGTTCCAGTCTTTTGAAGAGATCAACAACTATCCGGTCAACATTGATGGCCAGGGCAACAGAACCATGCTACCAGGTGACCTGATCTACAAGGATCAGAATGGTGACCTTAAAATTGACCAGTATGATCAGCGTCCTGTCGGCTATGGTTATGGCCGTCAGCCAATGGTGAACTTCGGTTTCTCTCTTGGCCTCGCCTGGAAGAACTTCGATTTCCATGCTGACTTCTCCGGTGGTTCCGGTTACACCTGGTTCCAGAGCTGGGAAGGCCGCTGGGCATTCCAGAACAACGGTAACCTGAATACCATCTTTACCGACCGCTGGCACAGAGAAGATATTTATGATCCGAACAGTGCATGGGTGGGTGGAAAATATCCTGCCAACCGGTACAACGCCGGCTTCAACCACAGCAACTACGGGCCACAGTCTGATTACTGGCTGCACAATGTGGCTTACCTGAGGGCGCGTACACTGGAACTGGGTTACAGCATTCCTGCAAAGATCCTGAGCAAGGCTAAAATGCAGCGTGCACGCTTCTATCTGAATGCCTACAACATGTTCTCTATCGACAACATGAAACAGTATGGCATCGATCCTGAAGTTGTGGATGACAACGGATTACAATTCCCACAGAACAAAGTGTTGAACATTGGTTGTAACCTGACTTTCTAACTTCATTGACAAGCACAATTATGAAAAAGATTCTATCATTATCCATACTTTCTCTTGCCGTCGCTTTCAGTGGCTGTAAGAAAGACAGTGAATTTCTGGATATTCCACCGATCTCGATTATTCCTACTGAAACAGCATTTTCTGATCCGGCGCTCGTGATCTCCGTACTGGGTGATCTGTACAACCGGATGGTGGATTTCAGCAGCCTCGACAATGGCTGGCAGAGCTTTGCCGATTTCAGCGAGACTTTCCCTTCTGAAAACGGATCGTACTGGATCGTAAAGAATACCGGCTGGGGTTATGGCAACTGGGGCCTGTACGATTATGGTTATGTACGCGACCTCAACCTCTTCATGCAGCGTATTGAAGCTTCTGACAAACTGAAAGCAGAAGACAAAAAGCGCTTCGCTGCGGAAGGACGTTTTCTGAGAGCAAGCTTCTATTTTGAAATGGTGAAAAGGATGGGTGGTGTACCTCTGATCCTGGAGCCATTGCAGTATGACTATAAAGGAGATCCAACTTACCTGCAACGCCCCCGCGCGAAGGAATCGGAGATCTATGACTTTGTGATTGCAGAAGCGGAAGCCATCAAGAATGACCTCCCTACGAGCCTGGAAGATAAATCAAGGGCCACCAAGGCAGCAGCACTGGCCATGGAATCAAGGGCCGCGCTGTATGCAGCTTCTATCGCCAAATATGGCGCCACCACGCCTTCTGTAAGTCTTCCTGGCGGTGAAGTAGGCATTCCTGCTTCCATGGCCGATGCTTATTACCAGAAGTCACTGGAGGCTTCCATGCAGATCATCAATGGAGAAGCCGGACCGCTGTCACTCTACAAGAGTCTGCCGGTCCTGTCTGAAAACTTTGCTGCGATCTTCCTGGACAAAAGTTCTACCAACACAGAGTCCATCTTTATTGAAGACTTCAAGGCTTTCGCCGGAAAGACACACGGATACACCACGAACGACCAGCCCTACTCCATCTCTGATGAAGGCGGTGATGCCGGTCGTCTGAATCCATCCCTCAACCTGGTGAGCAACTTTGAAATGCTGGATGGTACGTTCGCTCCTATCCCCGCTACCGATGGCAGTGGTAAGGCGATTGCCTACGAAAACCAGGAAGACATTTTTGCCGGCCGCGATGCGCGGCTTGCCGGTACTGTTCTTCTTCCCAATGGTTTGTTCAAGGGAAAGCGTGTTGACATCCAGGCAGGAAATATTACGGCTGCCGGTCAGATAATTCTTGGAGAAGGAGATCTCGCAGAAAAATTCATCGGACTGGACGGACCGGTAAACGGACGGGAATTCCGCACACAGACCGGCTTCTATGTCCGCAAGTGGCTTGATCCAACCATTGGTTCCGGTCGCCGTGGCCGTGGCAGTGATGTAGCATTTATCCGTTACCGTTATGCTGAAATTCTGCTGAATGCAGCGGAGGCAAACTTTGAACTGGGTCAGGCTGATCTGGCCGCAGATTTCATGAACCAGGTGAGAAGCCGTGCAGGCATTACGGTGCCGCTCACCGGTGCTGATGTTACCTTCGACAGGATTGTTCACGAGCGCCGTGTTGAACTGGCTTTTGAAGGTCATATACTGTTTGACTACAAACGCTGGAGGATTGCACACAAGATCTGGGTAGGCGAACCAACCGGAATTGTTGAAATTAAAACCAACCTCGGTAAGGCACTTCAGCGCAGTACGCAACCCTGGGGATTGTGGCCTTATCAGCTGGCTGATGGCCCTGATGCCGGCAAATGGATTTACAAGGAAGTATTGCCGTCTAACGTTACCGGAACAAACCGGTTCCTGCTGGGTAACTACTATTCTCAAATCCCGGATAACGTAATTTCCGCCAACCCAAGAATCATCCGTCAGCCCAACCAATAATTCATTTCAAAATTGTTTATCATGAAAACATCATTTCGATATATCGTGGCGCTGTCGATGCTGGCCTCCATTGCATCCTGTAAAAAGGATAACTATGATTCACCTTCCTCCCAGTTGTCCGGCCGGATCGTATATCAGGGGGAAGCGCTGGGTTTTGAAAACTACCAGGTACCCTTTGAGCTGTATCAGCCCGGCTATGGCGGATCGGCGCCGATCCGTTCCAGCTTTGGCCAGGACGGCAGCCTGAATGCGCTGTTGTTTGATGGTGAATACAAGCTGGTTGTGCCCAATGGTCAGGGACCTTTCGTGTGGCCCAAAACCAATGGCAATCCCGATACGATAGCCATCTCCATGAAAGGAGGAAAGGCAATAGATCTGGAGGTGACACCCTACTACATGATCCGTCATCAGGCAATCACCGTATCCGGCACCGATATCGTTGCTGACTTTGGTGTAGAGCAGATCATCACCGGTGTTGACGGCAGGAATATTGGTGAAGTAGCCCTTTTTGTGAACAAAACACAGTTTGTTTCCAATGCGGGCGACAGCAAGATCATCCGGAAAATCGACAATGTAGATGTAGTATCTGAGCAAAAGCTTCCTGGTGGTGCGATCACTGATCCCAATGCTATTCACCTCGTAGTACCGATCCCGGAACTTGAAGTTCACCAGAACTATCTTTTCGGACGCATTGGTGTGCGGATCGACGGGGTGGAAGATTGGTTGTATGGTCCCGTGATCAAGGTTACTTACTAAACCGTTGCCATTACGGTAACTTTTGATAGCCTTAAGGCCATTCAGCCATGCGGCTGAATGGCCTTCTTTATTTTTACATATTACTATTTTAATCATCACCATGTTGAAAAGAAAGATTGCCTTCGCATCGTTGTCGATGTTGTTGTGCACCGGGTTGCTGGCGCAGGACAATTGGAAGCCTGCAGGAAATAAGATCAGGACACCCTGGGCAGAGAAAGTTGATCCCAAAAATCCATTGCCCGAGTATCCCCGCCCCCAGATGGTCAGGAATGCCTGGATGAACCTGAACGGCCTCTGGTCTTACAGCATCCTGCCCCAGGCAGTTGCTGCTCCCTCAGCACATCAGGGAAATATCCTCGTGCCGTTTGCAGTAGAATCCTCGCTGAGTGGTGTTGGAAAAACTGTTGGCAAAGACAGCGTACTCTGGTATGAAAGAAGTTTCACCCTGCCTGCAACCTTCAAAAAAAGTAAAGTGCTGCTGCAGTTCGGTGCGGTAGACTGGCGTTGTGAAGTGCTGGTGAATGATCAGCCTGTCGGCAAACACGAAGGCGGCTATGACCCCTTCAGCTTCGACATTACTGCAGCCCTGAAAGGTAAGGGCGCTCAGAAGATCGTCGTGAAAGTATGGGACCCTTCCAGCGATGGCCCGCAGCCACGCGGCAAACAGGTGAACAATCCCGAAGGCATCTGGTATACACCCGTCACCGGCATCTGGCAGACAGTATGGCTGGAAGCGGTTCCCACTACCTATATTGCCGGCTTCAAACAAACTCCCGATATTGATAAAGGAGTACTCCAGGTAGCAACCGAACTCGAAAACATTCAGCCTGGTGACGAAGTAGTGGTATCTGCCTGGAAAGGGCAGGAAAAAGTTGCCGAGCAGCGCCAGACCGGTGCCGGTTCAGTAAGCCTTTCCGTACCCAATGCCAGGCTCTGGTCTCCCAATGATCCGTTCCTGTATGATCTGAAGATCAGCCTGCTGCGCAAAGGCAAAAAAGTAGATGAGATCAGCAGCTACTTCGCCATGCGCAAGATCTCTATGGGCACCGATAAAAAAGGTATCCAGCGGATGTTGCTGAACAACGAATTCGTGTTCCAGTACGGTCCGCTTGACCAGGGCTGGTGGCCCGATGGCTTGTACACAGCGCCAACTGACGAAGCATTGAAATTTGATGTGATCCAGACGCGTGACATGGGTTTCAACATGATCCGCAAACACGTGAAGGTGGAACCAGCGCGCTGGTATACTTACTGTGACCAGGCGGGTATGCTGGTGTGGCAGGATATGCCAAGCGGCGACCTCGGTAACCGCTGGGAAAATCGTCCGGGTATCTATGGCCGTGCCACCGATAAAGACCGTACTGCAGCTTCTGAAGCCTCCTTCCGTGAAGAGTGGAAAGAGATCATGAAAGACCTGTACAACTTCCCGGGTATCGTGGTTTGGGTTCCGTTCAATGAGGCATGGGGCCAATTCAAAACCAAAGAGATCGTGGAGTGGACTATGGCGAATGATCCCTCACGCCTCGTGAATACTGCCAGCGGAGGTAACTTCGAGCCTGTCGGCCATATTATCGACCTGCATAATTATCCCGAACCACTGATGCCGGATCCCGCCTTGTTTGGAAAGGATCGTGTACTGGTGCTCGGGGAGTTTGGCGGTCTCGGCCTTCCCCTCGAAGGACATACCTGGCAGGATAAGAACAACTGGGGTTACAGGAGTTTCAAAAACAGCGATGACTTGTATAAGCAATATGCAGAGTTCGTTAACCGGTTTCCGAAACTGATCGAGCATGGATTGTCTGCCGCAGTGTATACCCAGACCACGGATGTGGAAGTGGAGACCAACGGTATCATGACCTACGACCGTAAGGTAATGAAGATGCCGGTCGCAGAATTGAAAACATTGCACGATAAAGTCATCAAATCCGACGCAGTAAAAACAGCGTTAAAATAAAGTCATGCTGAAAAAATGTATTGCAGGTGGGTTGATGGTTGCTGCTGCGGTTTCCGCTTCGGCTCAGAAGATCCAGGCAACAGCCGTAACAACAACTATCAACAACCTCAATAATAAATACTACACCGGCAACCGTGCTCCCCTGCTGAAGAATTATTTCACCCGGCTTCCCGTAACGGCATTCCGCCCGGGAGGCTGGTTGCTACGGCAGCTGGAATTGCAACGGGAAGGCCTGACCGGTCATCTCGGTGAGATCAGTATCTGGTTGTCCAAATCTGATAATGCCTGGCTGAACAAAGAGGGGAAAGGAAAATGGGGCTGGGAAGAACTGCCTTACTGGCTGAAAGGTTATGGTGATATCGCTTATGTACTGAACGATAAGAAGATGATCGCCGAAACAAAATTCTGGATTGATAAAGTACTGGAAAACCAGCGGCCGGACGGCGATTTCGGTCCCGATGTCGTAAAGAACGGCAGCCGTGATCTCTGGACCAATATGCCCATGCTGTGGTGCCTGCAATCTTATTACAGTTATAGCGGTGATCAGCGGGTAATCGATTTCATGACGAAGTATTTCCGGTTTGAAGCAGCACTTCCCGATGATAAATTCCTGGAGGATTACTGGGAAAAAAGCAGGGGCGGAGATAACCTCTTAAGTGTGTACTGGTTGTATAATATTACAGGCGATACTTTCCTGCTTGACCTGGCGACAAAAATCGACAGGAACACGGCGGACTGGCGCCAGGAGAATAACCTGCCCAACTGGCACAATGTAAACATTGCACAATGCTTCCGTGAACCGGCAACCTATTACCTGCAGAGTGCCAAAGAATCCGACCGGCAGGCGAGTTACCGCAACTTCGCCCTGGTAAAGGAAAAATTCGGCCAGGTACCAGGCGGCATGTGGGGCGGTGATGAAAATTCCCGTACCGGTTATTCCGATCCGCGCCAGGCCATCGAAACCTGTGGCATGGTGGAGCAGATGACTTCTGACCAATACATGCTGCAGTTCACCGGTGATACCCGTTGGGCCGATCATTGTGAAGACGTAGCATTCAATTCCTTTCCTGCTGCTTTTATGCCCGATTATAAATCGTTGCGTTACCTGACGGCACCGAATATGGTACAGAGCGATCAGGCGAATCATGCGCCAGGCATCGACAACAACGGGCCCTTCCTGATGATGAACCCGTTCAGTTCCCGCTGCTGCCAGCACAATCATGCCGCAGGTTGGGTATACTATGCAGAAAGTGCCTGGATGGCCACGCCGGACAACGGGCTTGCGGTACAGTTGTATACTGAAGGTAACCTGAAGGCCAAAGCAGGTGGCGGAACACCCATTGAGATCATTACGAAAACTCATTATCCCTTTGATAACACGATCCAGTTCCAGGTAATCTGTGGGGAACAGGTTGATTTTCCGCTGTACCTGCGGATCCCCGACTGGTGTGCCCACCCGGTCGTAAAAGTGAACGGCAGAACATTATCGGTAACTGGTGACGACAAGGGATATCTCAAGCTGAAAGGTTCATGGAAAAACGGAGATAAGGTCACGTTGCAACTGCCCATGGCCGTTAGACTGCAGGAATGGAAGGCGAACAAGAACAGTGTGTCCGTCAATTATGGCCCGCTCAGCTTTTCCCTGAAGATCGACGAGAATTATAAACAGCGTGACAGCAAAGAGACAGCTATCGGTGATTCCCGCTGGCAGGAATCTGCCGACGCGACTAAATGGCCCAGCTGGGAGATCTTCCCTGGCAATGCCTGGAACTACGGACTCTACCTCGATAAATATGATGCGCTGCGGTCTGTTAGCGTGGTGAAAAAAGAATGGCCCAAAGACAATAATCCGTTCCGTAACGATGCCGCACCGATAGTTATGACGGTTAAGGGTAAACTGATTCCGGGATGGAAAATTGATCAGTACGGATTATGTGACACCCTGCCGCAAAGCCCGGTGGTGTCTAAGGAACCGGTTACAGAATTGACACTCGTACCCATGGGAGGTGCAAGACTCAGGATTGCTGCATTTCCCGTAGCTGAATAAATAACCTTTTCATGAAAAAGTACTTATTGCTCCTTGCCTGCGGCGCCATGTCAATGACGGCATGGTCACAAAAGGCGACTTTTACCAACCCCCTGTTGCCTTCGGGACCGGATCCCTATAGTTTTTACAAAGACGGTAATTATTTTTACATCCATACGGAGGGGGACAAACTGCTATTGCGCAAAGCGAAAAGCATTGCCGACCTGGCAAATGCCGAACAGAAAACTATTTTTGTTCCGCCGGCCGGTAAAGCCTGGTCGAAAGAACTCTGGGCACCGGAGGTAATGTTCCTGAGGGGTAAATGGTATGCATATTTTGCAGCAGACAACGGTAAGAATATCAATCACCGGATGTACGTGCTGGAGAATGCTTCACCGGACCCGATGAAAGGAGAGTGGGTGTTCAAAGGCAAAGTGGTTGATAAAACCGATAAGTGGGCAATTGACGGTGATGTGTTTGAGTATAAGGGAAAGCTGTACATGGTGTGGTCAGGATGGGAAGGTGATGTCAACGGACAGCAGGATATTTATATCGCTCGGATGAAAGACCCTTTGACTATCGAATCAGACCGGGTGCGTATCAGCTTCCCGAAATATGACTGGGAAAAGCATGGTGATATCGGTAATCCGGATGATCCTCCGCATATCAATGTGAATGAAGGACCACAGGCTTTGATTCATGGGAATGAACTTTTTGTAGTGTATTCCGGGAGCGCCTGCTGGACTGACTTCTATGCACTGGGCCTGCTCCGCCTGAAAGGAAATGATCCCCTGGATGCTGCTACATGGGAGAAAAGCAGTGAGCCGGTTTTCCGGCAGTCCACAGAAAATGGTGTTTTCGCCACCGGCCATAATTCATTTTTCAAATCTCCCGATGGAAAGGAAGACTGGATACTCTATCACGCCAATTCCAATCCCGGCGATGGCTGTGGAACAAAACGCTCACCCCGTGCCCAACCCTTTACCTGGAAAGCTGATGGTACTCCTGATTTCGGCGTTCCGGTAAAAGCCGGACAACCTGTACCGGTTCCCTCCGGTTCGAAATGATTAAATAACTGATGATGAAGAAAATATTTGCTGCAGCTGGTCTTTTAGCGGCTTCACTTTTTGCCGGAGCCCAGGAATTCCGTGCGCCGGCCTATCCGCTTATTACGCATGATCCTTATTTCAGTATCTGGTCGGCCACCGATGAACTTGCAGCGTCGCCCACCCGCCACTGGACCGGGACAAGCCAGTCGCTGCTGGGACTGCTTCGAGTAGATGGAAAAATATACCGGTTCATGGGCGAAAAGGAAAAACGATACAATACCATAGTTCCGGCCGGTGATGAATTGAATTATACGGCCAGTTATACCGAAACAGCGCCTTCAGCCGATTGGATGAAGCCTGGCTTTGATGATGCGTCCTGGAAGAAGGGACAGGCGCCGTTTGGCGACAATGAGGGCATCTGCAAAACCATCTGGAGATCCCGCGATATATGGACAAGAAGGAAAGTGACGATCAATGACCTGACTTTTTCAAAGTTGCTGCTGAAGCTGCAGCACGATGATGATGTGGAAGTTTTTATCAATGGTGAACTGGCTTATGCCTACAAGGGTTTTGCAGGAAAATTCACGTATCTCCCGCTTTCCGGAACTGTATTATCAAAACTTAAAACCGGAGAAAACCTGCTGGCCGTTCACGTGACCAACACAGGGGGCGGTGCCTGGCTGGACGCTGGCCTGGTGGATGAAGTAAAAGATCCGGCAGACCCGGAGATCCTTGTCGCACAACAGGAGTCGGTGTCATTGAATGCCACGCAGACAAAATACAAATTCACCTGTGGTGGTATTGCATTGGAAGCAACCTTTACATCACCGTTGTTGCTCAACAACCTGGATCTGCTGGCACGCCCGGTGACTTATCTTGCAACAAGTGTGAAATCGACAGATGGCGCAGATCACAGCGTGCAGCTATACCTCGGCGTAAGTACTGATCTTGCGGTAAATCTGCCGGTACAGGAAGTGTCGGCAACTTCCTACAAGTCAGGCGGCCTTCAGATCCTGAAAGCCGGAACGGTTGAACAGCCGATCCTGAAGAAAAAAGGAGATGATGTCAGGATAGACTGGGGATATGTATATGTGGCTGCAGCCGCGAACCCGGCGATCAACCTGAAACAGAATATATCCGAAGACATGCAGGGCAGCAAGGCTTTCTTCGGTGCGGGGTCTTCCGTTGCAAAAGGGAAACACCTGTTACTAAACACCAGCTGGGATTGGGGGAAGGTGGGCTTCGCAGCCAGACAACAGGTGGTGATGCTGGGTTACGATGACCTGGAATCCATTCAGTATTTTGGCACCAATCTTAAACCGTGGTGGAAAAAAGGACCCAATGCCACTATGGAAGCACAACTGGCAGCAGCCCACACTTCCTATAGCAGCGTTATCGCAAAATGTGTCGCATTTAACAAGAAGATGCGCGATGACGCAGTAAAGGCCGGTGGTGAAAACTATGCCCGCCTATGTGAACTCGCGTATCGGCAGAGCGTCGCTGCGCATAAACTGGTGAAAAGCCCGCAGGGAGATCTCTTGTTCCTTTCCAAAGAGAATTTCAGCAACGGCTCCATCAATACTGTTGACATCACTTATCCTTCCGCGCCTATGTACCTCGTGTACAATCCCGACCTGCTTAAAGGAATGATGAACGGCATTTTCTACTACAGCGAGAGCGGCAAATGGAAAAAGCCCTTTGCGGCGCATGATCTCGGCACTTATCCGCTGGCCAACGGGCAGACTTACGGAGAAGACATGCCCGTGGAAGAGAGTGGTAACATGCTCATCCTTGCAGCGGCAATTACCAAAGTGGAAAAAAATACTGCCTATGCCGCCAAACACTGGAACACGTTAAGTGTCTGGGCGGATTACCTGTCCAAAGAGGGTTTTGATCCGGCCAACCAGCTTTGTACGGATGATTTTGCCGGTCACCTTGCAAGGAATGCCAACCTGTCTGTAAAAGCGATCGTAGCGCTTGGTGGGTATGCGCAAATGGCTGCACAACTGGGTAAAAAAGATGTAGCGGAAAAATATCAGGCACTTGCCGCAGGGATGGTAAAGAAATGGATGGAACTGGCAGATGACGGTGATCACTATTCGCTCACCTTTGAAGGCAAAGGCACCTGGAGTCAGAAATACAACCTGGTTTGGGACAAGCTGCTCGGCACTAACCTTTTCCCGGCAACAGTATACCAGAAAGAAATTGACTATTATCTCACCAGGCAGAATGGATTCGGTCTTCCGCTTGACAGCAGAAGAACGTACACCAAGTCCGACTGGATCCTTTGGACGTCTGCACTGACTGATGATCGTGCGAAATTCGATGCCCTCATTCAGCCGGTATACCGGTTTGCCACAGAGACGCCGAGCAGGGTCCCCCTGAGTGACTGGCACGAGACAACAGATGGCAAAATGGTTGGATTTCAGGCACGTTCCGTGGTAGGGGGGTATTTTATCAAAATGCTTGAAGCAAAACTTAAAAAATGACCTGCAAAAAAGCTTTGCCTTTACTGACAGGACTCCTGCTGTTACTCGCAAGTGCCCGTGCGCAGATTGATGCACCGGCACAAACCGTGTCACACTACGTATTGCCTGCGTTCCAGCCCGGCAAGGTGTTGCAGAAAAATGGTTCGGAAACTACAGCCAGCCTGAATTATAACGCGCTGACCGGCGAGATGATCTTTGATGCCGGAAACTCCCGTTATCTCGCAATAGCTGAACCGGAAAAGGTGGATTCAGTTTTCATCAGCGGGCGCACGTTTATTCCGCGCGAGAAGCTATACCTGGAATTGCTGGTGAAAGGCAACTACCCGCTGGCAGTGGAACATACCTGTTCATTGATAGAAGAAGGCAACAATGTCGGGTACAATTTGTCATCGAATGTCAGTGCCTCATCACCGCTGAGGTCGATGATGCAGAACGGATCTGCCTACGGACTCAAACTGCCGGATGGGGTCACTGTAAAGTCCGGCAAAGCTTATTGGGGCTTCCGGAAGGGACGGTGGGAGAAGGTGAGCAGTTTCAGCCAGCTGGGTAAAGTGTATGCTGATAAGAAAGCTGAGATAGACAAAGCAGTTAAAGAGAAGAAGCTGTCATTCAATAAGGAGGAAGATCTCCTGAACCTGGTCAAGCAAATCAATGAGTGATATCATTTCAAAAGTGACGATTGCCGATATCGCGCGGGCGTTGAAGATCACGCCGGCAACGGTGAGCCGTGCCCTGAACAATCATCCCGGCATCAAGGAGGAGACCAAACTGCGTGTGAAAGAGACCGCACTCCGGCTTAACTACCAGCCAAACAAGATCGCTTCATCACTGCGGCTGGGCAAGTCGAATATCATCGGTGTGATCATTCCCAGCGCAGAGATCAGCTTTTTCGGATCGGTAGTGCATGGTATTGAAAAAGTGGCCAATGAAAACAATTACAACGTACTGATCTATCAGACCAATGAATTGTTCGAATACGAGAAGAAAGGTGTTCAGACCTTCCTGCAGTCACAGGTGGATGCCGTACTGGCGTCTATTTCAAAGGAAACGATCAACCTTGACCATTACCAGGAACTGAAAAGGCGGGGTATACCCCTGATCCTGTTCGACCGGGCAAATGATCAGCTGGGTGTGTCGTCAGTAGTGGTTGACGATTATGCCGGTGCTTTCGAAGCAACCAAACACCTGATCAGCCAGGGGTGCCGCAGGATCGCCCATATCGGCGGACAACAACACGTAAGCATTTTCAACCAACGTTTGAAAGGATATATCGATGCCCTGAATGTTCACAATATTCCGCTGAATGATGACCTGATTGTATATGGAAAGGTGAGTATAGATTCAGGACGCGAGTGTATGAAACAGCTGCTGGCCTTACGCCAGCCACCGGATGCAGTGTTTGCGGTGGAAGATTTTACAGCCCTTGGTGCCATCCAGGCAATCAAACAGGCTGGCAAGGTGATCCCGGATGATATTGCCATCATTGGTTTCGCCAATGAGGCATTCGGGGAATTTCTGACACCTTCGCTCAGCACAGTCAACCAGCAGACAGTGAAGATGGGAGAAGAAGCGGCAAAGATGTTTTTTGAGGGACAAAGAAAAGGCGGTACCTGGCTGACCCAACCCAAAAAAATGGTGCTGGAACCGGCGTTGATCTGCCGGGAATCAAGCTCGAAAAGATAAAGCCGGTTGCATTTGCAACCGGCTTTTTTCACTGGCTAAATGAACGGAAATCGTTTATGCATCAAAGGCTTTCACCATGAATAATATACTGTGTGGAATATTGCTTGCCACAAGTGAATCGTACTACATAAGCTCCGGCTGCAAGTTCTTTCATGTCGAGAGACATCTGGGGGAGGGCTTTGGGATCAGATACTTTCTTCACCAGTTCACCATGGGCATTGAATACTTCAGCGAAGATTTCTTTCTGCTGCCAGGAAATAGGCGTTAGCAGAACAGATGCACCAGTAACCGGATCGATACTCATTTCAGTTTTTACGAAAGCATCTTTCTTATTCAGTGCGATCATCTTAACTGAAGAATACTGGATCTCACCCTCCATGCTGCGGGTACGGAGGCGGTAAAATACTGCACCCATGGTTGAAGCGTTGCGGGCATCATCATTGAACTGGAACAGGCCGCTTTTTTCCATGTTGGCTTTGTTGAAGCGCCCAACCTCACGGAAGATCTCTCCGTCTACACTTTTCTCGATCACGATATCCTGGATGCGGTTAAGGTTCGGTGAACTCCAGGCGAGTTGCACCTGCTCCTGCTGCATTCTTGCCTGGAATCCAACGATATCCGGCATATAAACTGTCGCCATATCAGGATTGGCATCTTTCAGTTCGATCTTGTAAGTACTGGTACCACCCCAGTTATTGTTGTTACGGTTGATACCGATTTTGATGCGGATCTCGGCAACGTGCTGATTAATAATGCTCAGCTTTTCAATATTCCTGTTGCTCTGTTTTGAACCGAATTTGTTTTCAGCACGGAACCCGGTTCCTGTAGCTGAGATCATCAGGTTGGTGATCTCATTGTCATACACCACTTTGCTGTTGGGGCCAAGATTGCATTCAGCAAATTCCTGTGCAATACCGTAGTTGTTGAGACCACTCACGGAAGTGGTGATCTCGTCCAGGTGGTGCAGGCTGAGCTGTGTATTGTTATGGGGAACGAAGGTGAAGCTGAATTCGATCCAGGAAGGACCGTTGATATCGAGATATTCAACAACCGGCTGGAAAGAGGTAATGTTGCCGGAAGCATCATGCGTAAGTTGTTTCAGGTTAACTCCGGGAGAAACGCTTTCGATCTTTACAATGCAGTCTGCTGCAGCTTTTCCGTAATGATCTTTGGTAACAGCAGAGAAGCGGTATGTGGCACCTTTCTGACCGGCTGCGCCGGAAATGAGTTTGTAGTTGGTAAAGCTGATATTGTTATTCTGGGCAGAAGCTTTACTGAGAGAAAAAATCACCAGCAACAGGATCAGCAGGCTGATCAGGTTTACCATAGACTGGCTGGAGAATTTTGGGTACGTTTTCATTTTTTCAACAATGGGTAAGGAAGTTTTTATTCCTCATAGGTATTGTTCGTTTCATAGGTATCGATCTGAATACAAAGATTGACACAGGATTCGGAAATTACAAGCAGGTATGGGGTTTTTTCGATGAATGGGAGATTTTCCGTAGGTATTAGTACCCGAAAACCGCTATAAAGTGCAGAGAATTCGTAGTTCTACCAGCGCGTGTTCGTATGTGCATCATCGTGAATGGGGAACATACGCGTGTTGCAGGGCAGAGATCTACGAAAGGAGTAACCGGAGTTGCAGAAAATACGCAGACACTGGTGATCACTCCGTTCCTTCCGGGTGCAGGCCTGGTTCGTCGGTGAAATCTTCCAGGTCTCTGCGCTGTTTTTTGGTGGGTCTTCCGACCTTGCTCTGGCGTTTCCCTGTATTGAAGCTAAAGGCCTGGTATGCAGCCTTATCTTTTTCTTCGATGGGGGTCAGGTCGTCATAATAAGTAATGGCCTCTGTATACTGTACGCGGTGGTCGAGCAGGCCCTTAACGCGAATGATCCACCGCCTGCTTTCAGTACGGATATCATATTCGTCATTGATGACTACAGCCCGGGATGCCTTCACAGTGTCACCGTTCAGTTTCACCCTGCCGCGGTCGATGGCATCAGCGGCCAGGCTGCGCGTTTTGAAGATGCGGATGCACCAGAGATATTTATCGATTCGGAGCTTTTCTTTCATATTCAATGCGTTAGCAAAAATACGGCATCCGGCAGTACATGCCTGGAATGAGCAGCGCCTGACTGTATCTGCCTGGCCAGCCAACACCCGAAATACACCCGTCCTACAGCCGAACTACACCCATCCCCCAGCAAACACACCCCTTTGCTGTGGGACCGCTGAAGGATTGGTGTAGGTCTGCTGCCAGTTTGCCGGTGAAAGTTGGTAGGCATGGTAACCCCAAACCCCAAACTCCAAACGCCAGACTTTACTGCATTTCCGCGAAATACTGGTGGAAATAAGGAATCGTTTCGATGCCTTTATAATAATTCTGCAAATCAAATTTCTCATTGGGCGAGTGGAGATTATCACTGTCCAGTCCGAATCCCATGAAAATGATTTTGAGTCCCAGTTCTTTTTCGAACAGCGCACAAATTGGAATACTGCCGCCGCCTCTGACGGGGATGGGCTGTTTTCCGAAAGTCGCTTCAATGGCTTTGGCTGCAGCTTTGAACCCGATTGAATCAATCGGCGTCATATAGGGTTCACCACCGTGATGCAGCTCGGCTTTTACGGTTACGCCGGCTGGTGCAATCTTATAAAGGTGATCGATCAGCATCCTGGTGATCTTTTCAGAATCCTGGTCAGGTACCAGGCGGCAGGAGATCTTGGCAAAAGCCTTGGAGGGCAATACCGTTTTTGCCCCTTCCCCGGTATATCCGCCCCAGATCCCGTTGAGCTCGAGGGTCGGCCGGATTCCCGTGCGTTCGTTGGTAGTATATCCCTTTTCTCCCCAAACGGCATCAATGCCCAGTTCCTTTTTATACTCATTTTCATTGAAAGGAGCCTCAGCCATCAGCTTGCGTTCTTCTGCGCCGGATTCCACCACATCATCATAAAAACCGGGAATAGTAATGCGGTTGTTCTCATCGTGGAGGCTGGCGATCATACGGGCCAGCATGGTGATGGGGTTGGCTACTGCTCCGCCATAAACACCACTGTGAAGATCGCGGTTGGGACCGGTTACTTCCACTTCGATATAGGCAAGGCCGCGCACACCTATGTCAATTGAGGGCTCATCAAGACTGATCATGGCAGTATCGCTGATCAGGATCACATCGGCATCCAGCAGTGCCTTATTGGCTTTTACAAATTCCGCAAGATTGGGGGAACCAACTTCCTCCTCACCCTCGATCAGAAATTTTATGTTCGTCGGCAGGCTATCGGTGCGGATCATGGTTTCCATAGCCTTCACATGCATGTAGAATTGTCCCTTATCGTCACAGGCACCGCGGGCAAAAATCTTACCGTCTTTCACTACGGGATCGAAGGGGCCGCTATGCCAGAGGTCCAGCGGATCGGGCGGTTGCACATCATAGTGACCATAAACCAGCACTGTTGGTTTGGATGGGTCAGAAATCTTTTCACCGTAAACAATCGGGTGACCGGCTGTGGGATAGATCGTGGCTTTATCGGCACCGGCGGCCAGCAAACTTTCTTTTACCGCTTCTGCACAGCGGACCATATCCTCCCGGTGTTCACGCCTGGCGCTGACACTGGGTATCTTAAGGAGTTCAATCAGTTCATTGAGGAAACGGTCTTTTTTATGCTCCTGGTAGTCTTTCCATGCTTTCATGTGCGGTAGTTTGCCCTGCGAATTTAGGCGGTTTTGTCCAATACCCCGGTTGCTGTGGCCAGGCGATGTTTGGCATCCGATAAGATGTTTTCGACGGTCCATTCCACCCTGTGCTGGAAAGGATGCTGCCTTACCGGGCAGTCCTGTTTCGTGCAGATGGGGCAGGAGAATGGCATGCAGCCGTCAGAATGCACGAACAGTTCGATGCTGTTTCCGAAATTCTTTTTGATGAGGGCGCTGAGGGTATCGATCTCACGGTGTGCTTCATGTACATTGAGGTACCAGGGCACAGTAAGGTGACAGTCGATATGCAGTACGCTACCGTATTTGATCACCCGCAGGTTATGCAGGTCAGTCCAGTTCGGTGGTCTTTCCCGGTTCAGCATTTTCACCATTTCCTGTAACAATTCAAGGTCAGCTTCATCCATGATGCCGGCCAGGGAACGGCGGAGAATCTTATATCCTGTTACAAGGATGATGACGCTGAACAAAAGGGCCATGATCGGGTCGATCAGTTGCTGACCGGTAAACCTGATGAGGGCGATACCCAGTAAAATTCCCAGCGTGGTATAGGTGTCTGTCTGCAGGTGCCTGCCGCTTGCTTCAAGGGCAAGTGATTGGTTCTTTTTGCCCTTGCTGATGGCTACAGCTCCCATCACGTAATTCAAAATGGCGGTGACGGAGATCAGCGCAATGCCCCAATCCAGTTGCTGCAGGGGCTGGGGATTGAAAATATGCCAGATCGATTCATAGATGATGATGAGCCCCGCTATCATGATCAGGGTGCCTTCAACGGCAGCGGAAAGGAATTCTGCCTTACCGTGACCATAGGGATGGTCGGTATCACGTGGCTTGGCAGCCACATAGAGGCTATACAGACCAACGAATCCCGAAACCACATTTACCGTGCTTTCGAGTGCATCTGTCAGGATGGATACAGAGCGGGTGAGGATCCAGGCCAGTACTTTCAAAACGAAAAGCAGGCAGGCCAGCATCACCACCCATCGCTGTATCCTGAAATTTTGCTGTTGCGGCTGCATTATTTGTTAGCGGCATCATACCGTGATTGCACAAAGTCCCAGTTCACCACATCCCACCATGCATTGATATAATCGGGACGTTTGTTCTGGTATTTCAGGTAATAGGCATGTTCCCACACATCGAGTCCGAGTAGGGGAATACCCGTTGTTCCTGCAACCGGCATCAGGGGATTGTCCTGGTTGGGTGTGGACGTCAGCAGCACACTTTTATCTTTCAGGATCAGCCAGGCCCATCCGCTGCCGAAGCGTGCTTTGGCGATATCGGCAAATGCTGTTTTGAACTGGTCAAACGAACCGAATTTCTGGTTGATGGCTGCCGCCAGTGTTCCACCCGGCTGGTTACCCGACTGTGGTGCACGCATGGATTTCCAGAACAGTTCATGATTATAGTGGCCTCCTGCATTGTTCCGCATTTTTTCAGAGTACTTGTTGATGCGGGCAAGCAGTTCTTCTACCGGTTTGTTGGTATCTACTTTTTCAGCTGCTGCAGCTTCCGCCAGGTTTTTGGCGTAAGTGGCGGCGTGTTTGGTATAATGTATTTCCATCGTCTGTGCATCGATGGAGGGTTCCAGTGCAGGGTAGGCATAGGGAAGCGGATCCTGTTTAAACCCGGTTACCCAAAGTGCTGCAGGTACGGAAGGAGTGGCTGCTGTTGCTGATTCAGACAACAGGGTACCTCCGAGGCCAAGGGCGATGGTGGCTTTTGTACTGTTGGCAATAAAAGCACGTCTGGAAGGATGCGAAGCTTTCATTTTGTTATGTTTTATTAAAGTTACTGCGGTTCTGCCTTCTTCGGCCGGAAACGGCGGAAAAGACGGTGGTAGAATTCCTTGTTGAATAACTGGGAATCATTCAGCGCTTTAATGATCAGGAAAAAGCCTATGGGCAGCAATACATAAGTTGCCATCCACATTCCGGTTATCGGTAACATCACATCCTCTTTCACGAACTTCTTACCGAAATTGTTCAACAGGAAGAATATCACAAAAAACACCACGGCGAAAACCAGGGGCGTACCGATTCCTCCTTTCCTGATGATCGAGCCCAACGGCGCCCCAATCAAAAACAAGACCAGGCAGGCGATGGAAAGCGTGAACTTTTCGTGCCATGCCATTTTATGAAAACGCAGGTTTTTTGACCTGTTCTCGAAGTCTGTCTTATTGATGTCGAGGGTACTTTTTACGATTGACAGCTGTGATACTACCCGCTCATTGGCCTGTGTGAATGCACTGTCGGGAATGATCTGGTTGAGGGAGTCGACCTTTGTAAACCTGGCCGGTTGCACCCAGCCGGTATCGATCTGTTTTACAAAAGTGACGTAGGGAGAGATTTCCGTGTTGGTTTTTTTCCGGAATACATCGTTTATGCGGCTCAGTGAGTCGATGGCAACATTCAGTTGCCGCACACTCAGCATCTGGTAATTGTCTTTGAACAGGCTATCTTCTGTTTTGCCAAGCTGCAGAGAGCTCATGTCAAACACCTTTTTGAATTCCTTAAATCCGAGCCGGATATATTCGGAGTTCAGGTTCACCCTTGAACCCCGTTCAGCATACCGCCATCCGTCGAGCAGTTTGAATTCAAGAAATCTTTTGTCTGCGGACACTTTCATAATGCCTTTTTTGGCAATGATGATATTATCCTGCAGGGTACGGTCTTTTTCAAAGATGATGATATCGGTAAGGGTAGAATCGTCTTTTTCTTTTTTACCCACCTTGATGGCATAGCCCGGAAGTGTTGTGTAAAATGCACCTTCGCGGAGGTCGAATGCCGGTTTTTTATTGATGATATCGTATTTCAGCCGGTTGAGGCGGAGATTCGAGACCGGGATAATATAGTTGTTGAAAAGAAAGGCGACACCGCAGATCAGGATGCTTACCACCAGAAGCGGGCGCATGAACCGCAGCAGGGAGATGCCGGCAGATTTGATGGCCACCAGTTCAAAAGTTTCCCCCAGGTTACCGAAGGTCATGATGCTGGAGAGCAGGATAGCAAGGGGAAGTGCCAGGGGTACCACGGTTGCGGCTACATAACTGATCAGCTGACCTATGGTGAAGAGATCCAGTCCTTTTCCCACGATATCGTCGATGTACAGCCAGAAGAACTGTAACACCAGCACAAAAAGCGTAATGAAAAATGTAGCGATAAAGGGACCGATAAAGGCTTTCAGTATGAGAATGTCGAGCTTTTTGAACACGGAAAGGGAATGAATTTGAAATAACTTTACCCGATGAGCGGGGTAAAAATACAGCTTTCCGGGAAGGAACAGGAATTGGTGGAAGATGCCGCGTTCATTTTAACGAAGAATGTGATCATTCAGAAAGTGATGCAGCTGTTGGGGGAGCATCATGAATGGGCACTTCAGTTCCTGGAAAGCCGGCGGAAAACTTTGCCTGCATCATGTTTTGCATTGCCACCCAAATTGTCACGCGGAGAGCGTTACCGGGAATTGCCCTGGGTAATGCTGGATCTGATCCGCGATTTCAACCGCGAACAAACCCTTGCTGTGAGGCAATTCTTCTGGTGGGGTAACTTTTTCTCCAGCACCTTACAGGTATCGGGAAAATTCAAAGCTTTGGTGGTGGAAAATATATCCACGCTGCCTCCTGAGGTGACAGCAACACTTTATTACGGCGTTCATCCATCACCGTGGGAGCATGATTTTTCGGCGGACAATTATCAACCGCTGAATGCCATCAATATGGAAATGCTGAAGGAAACACTGATGAGGCAGGATGTACTTAAACTGGCAAGACAACTGCCGCTTCAGGCATGGAGCGATACTCCTGCTTTCCTCGAAAGCAGTTTCAGGTATTGGCTGGAATTGTTGGCTGAAAAACGGTATTAATTCCCCAGTCGGTGGAAGAGGTCTTTTACCTGGTATCCCCAGAGCTGGCCTGCGTCCTTGATTTCTTTTTTGTCGGCAAAATCGTTGATCACCAGAATGGTCTGGTTGGTGACCTCGGACTTCTCTATGCGGAACTCAAAAAATTCATCTTTAGGGGCGTGAAGCCAGTGGAAGCGGATAAAACTGTTCTCTTCACTTTCCAGGACCTCTGCCTTATCAATTGATCCGTTCCAGGAAAAACTGAATATCTGGTCTCTCTCGTCAACTTTATCGGCGAACCATTCCTGCAATCCGGCCGGGGTACTCAAAAATTCATACAAAATGCTGGGCGAACACCTTACCGGATATTCCAAAGTGTACAATTGTTTCTTACTCATCTCCTGTCAATAACGATCTTAAAGTAATGCGATCACTGCAATAATAGAAAAATTAATAATGCCGCAAAATTATCCACCAAGTATTTTTTGTTAAAGAAATCTACCCAATTACCTGAACAAAAACAGGGTTTTATCCCTGAATCACAATCTTTTAGTGGTAAATTTTTTGGAAAAAGGATTACGAAATGTTAAATTGCTGTGAAACCCTATCGGTAAAATGCAAGGACTCATGTGCAAGAAAAATTGCATTTCATCGTTATATGGAAATGAAACCTATTCACCTTTTGAAAAAAAACTAAACCTCTAAAACCGCCCGCCTATGAGCATGCGTCAACTCAAAATTTCCAAATCCATTACAAACCGGGAGTCCCAATCCCTGGAAAAGTACCTCCAGGAAATCGGGAAAGTGGAGCTGATCAGTCCGGAAGAAGAAGTTCGTCTTGCCCGCCTCATTAAGCAGGGGGATCAACGCGCCCTGGACAGGCTTACCCGTGCCAACCTGCGTTTCGTGGTTTCGGTATCCAAGCAATACCAGAACCAGGGTTTATCGCTCCCTGACCTGATCAACGAGGGAAACCTTGGCCTGATCAAGGCTGCACAGCGATTTGATGAAACGCGTGGATTCAAATTCATCTCCTACGCTGTCTGGTGGATCCGCCAGAGTATTCTGCAGGCGCTGGCTGAACAAAGCCGGATCGTCCGCCTGCCGCTCAATAAAGTCGGCCTCACCAACCGCATTCAGAAAGCATTCAGCCAGCTGGAACAGGAATTTGAGCGGGAACCTTCGCCCGAAGAACTCGCCGAATTGCTGGAAATCGACACGGAGGAAGTATCGGCTACCCTGGGGATTGCCGCCCGCCACGTGAGCATGGATACGCCGCTGAGTGAAGGCGAGGAGAATACCATGATCGATGTACTGGAAAATCCCAATGCCGAGCGTACCGACAAGAATATCGAGCATGATGAGAGTCTCCGGATGGAGATCGATCGTTCCATGCAGGTGCTTACGGAAAGGCAGAAAGAAGTGATCTGTTACTTCTTCGGTATTGGTGTTGATCATCCGATGAGCCTCGAGGATATCGGGGAAAAGTTCAACCTCACCCGTGAACGGGTTCGCCAGATCAAGGACAAGGCCATTACCAAGCTTAAAACCAACTCCAGGAGTATGCAATTGCGCACTTACCTGGGCGTTTAACCGGTTATACATTTTATGCTATATTTGCCAGCCATCCCGCAGGGGATGGCTTTTTTATTCGCAAACCGGAATCTATGTTCGAATCATTAAGTGAGAAACTGGAATCGGCCTTTAAGCAGATCAAAGGCGAGGGAAGAATTACAGAACTCAATATAGCAGCAACAGTAAAGGAGATCCGCAGGGCCCTAGTGGATGCCGACGTCAACTATAAAATTGCCAAGGAATTCACGGACACCGTGAAGGATAAGGCAATGGGGGAGAAGGTTTTAACTGCGGTGAGCCCCGGCCAGCTGATGGTCAAGATCGTCAAAGACGAGCTGGTGACGCTGATGGGAGGCGAAGAAGCTGTTTTCAACGCCAAGGGCAATCCGGCTGTGATCCTGATCGCAGGATTGCAGGGCTCGGGTAAGACGACATTCAGCGGTAAACTGGCCAATTTTCTGAAGAACAAGAAGGGGCTGAGTCCATTGCTTGTTGCGGCGGATATTTACCGTCCGGCAGCGATCGACCAGCTGAAGGTGCTGGGAGGACAGATCGGAGTTGATGTATTCAGCGAACCGGAGAACAAGGATGCTGTTGATATTGCGCGGAAGGCGGTAGCCCAGGCGCGTTCCCTGAATAAGAATGTGGTGATCATCGATACGGCAGGCCGTCTGGCCATTGACGAGGCGATGATGAACGAGGTGGCGAACGTGAAAGCCGCGGTAAACCCGCAGGAAATTCTGTTCGTAGTAGATTCCATGACGGGCCAGGATGCGGTGAATACCGCCCGGGCCTTTAATGAAAGGCTGGATTTTTCCGGTGTCGTACTCACCAAACTCGATGGCGACACCCGTGGTGGTGCTGCCCTGTCCATTAAATATGTAGTTAAAAAGCCGATCAAATTCGTCAGCAGCGGCGAAAAGCTGGATACGCTTGATGTGTTTTACCCGGAAAGGATGGCGCAACGAATCCTGGGAATGGGTGATATCACTACGCTCGTTGAACGTGCCCAGGCGCAATTCGACGAAGCAGAAGCCAAAAAACTGGAAAAAAAGATCCGCAAGAACCAGTTTGACTTCAGCGATTTCAAGCAGCAGCTCGAACAGATCAAGAAAATGGGAAATATAAAAGACCTGCTGGCGATGATCCCGGGTGTGGGGAAGGCCATCAAGGATATTGATATCAGCGACGACGCCTTCAAAGGCATTGAAGCCATGATCAATTCCATGACACCTTTCGAGCGGGCAAACCCTGATGTGATCGATGGCAGCCGCCGTAAGCGGATCGCCAGCGGCAGTGGTAAAGACCTGAACGAAGTGAATGCCTTTATGAAGCAGTTCGAACAGATGAAGGACATGATGAAAATGATGAACAAAATGCCTATGGGCGGAAAAATGCCTGGAATGGGTGGATTTGGCAGGCGCTAGGCTTTGAAATGCTTTAATAATTTTTTAGTTTGCAATAACTGAACGGATTGCTACTTTTGCAGTCCTTATCAACGGAAACCCTATTTATTCACGCATTTAAATTTTTATTTACGATGCCAGTTAAAATGAGATTGCAGCGTCACGGCAGCAAGAAAAGGCCCTTCTACTTCATCGTAGTGGCTGATGCCCGTGCACCCCGGGATGGTAAATTCATCCAGAAGATCGGTACTTACAACCCTCTGACAGTTCCCGCTACTATTCAATTGGACCGCCAGCGTGCGCTTGATTGGCTGCACAAAGGTGCTGAACCCACTGATACCGTGCGTCGTATCCTGTCTTTCAAGGGCGTATTGTATTTGAAACACCTGCTGCGTGGCGTGAAACTGGGCTTGTTCGATGATGTTACCGCTATGACCAAATTCGAAGTTTGGCATAAGGAACACGAAGCTCAGTTGAAGAAACGCAGTGACGAACACCGCAAACAACGCCAGGTGCGCCGTTTCCCCGCTGGTGGAAACAGAAGGCCGCAACCCCGTCAGGAAGGTGGCGTAGCGGAATAAAAAAAATTCGCTTCAATTCATCCCGGTACGCCACGTACCGGGATTTTTATTTACAGCCGTGAATTATTTATCCATCGGAAAAATTGCCGGGACTTTCGGTACGCAGGGAGAAGTGGTACTGAAACATGCACTCGGAAAGAAGACTGCCCTGAAGGGACTTGAAACGATCTTTATCGAAATGAAGAAAGGCGAGTTTCTCCCTTATTTCCTGACCGCAACGCGGGTAAAAAACGAATCGGAGATCTTTCTCCGGATAGAAGGGGTGGATACCCGTGAAACGGCATTGAAGCTGAACCAGAAGGCTGTCTGGCTCGAAGAAAAGGACTTTAACCAGTACGTATCCAAAGAAGCCACACTTTCTTTCCTGGGTTTTTCCATCATCAATAAAGATAAAAAGGGAACAGAAGAAAACCTGGGCGAGATCCTCGAAGTGATCGAGCAACCGCACCAGGTCCTTTGCAGGATCGACCTGAACGGCAAAGAAGCATTGATTCCCATCCATGCGGAAACTCTGCTGAAAGCAGATCAACGGCAACGAAAGCTTTACCTGAATCTCCCCGAAGGATTATTGGACCTCTACCGCTGATCTCCCGGCCGTCCGCTATCGGACGGTTTCTGTATCAAAAGGGTACATCCGGACACCTTCGTAAGCAGCTAGTTGATTGACTTCAAGGCATTTACAATATCGGTAAGAGATTTGGCACATAAGATTGAACCGAAACCTTCACCATGTTTCAAAACTTCTTTCTTACCGCCTGGCGTAACCTGAAGAGGAACCGGGTATTCAGCGCGATCAATATTCTTGGCCTGAGCCTTGGCATGACTGTAGCCCTGACCATCGGGCTTTGGGTTTACCACGAATATTCCTTTGATAAATTTCTACCAGGCTACGATCAGATCTACCAGGTGCGCCGGAATTTCGACAGCAATGGTGAGATCCTGAATTTTACCACTACTTCGCTGAAGCTTGCGGACGCATTGAAACAGGTGCCGGAAATTGAGCGGGTGATTGTTTCCGACTGGATGGGCACGCATGGTCTGATGGTGGGGGACAGGAAGTTAAACTTCAGGGGTGCTGTGGCCGACGGGGAATTCCTGGAAGCATTCCGGTACCCGATGGTCAAGGGCTCACCCGGGGTGTCTTTGAAAGATGCCTATTCCATCGTTATCTCAGAATCCATGGCCAAAGCGTTTTTTGGCAGCGAGGATCCGATCAATAAGACCATTCGATATGAAAACCGTCACGATCTTAAAGTGACCGGTGTGCTGAAAGATGTTCCTGCAAATTCTACGTTCCAGTTTTCTTTCATCATTCCGCTTGCCTATATGGAACAGACCTATGACTATATGAAAGGGGCGCGGCAGTCGTTCGGGAACAACAGCTGGCAACAGTTCGTACAGTTGAAACCCGGCAGCAATCCTGCATTGGTTGCGGAGAAAGTTCGGCTAATAACAAGGTCTGAACAGGGCTATAATGCGCAGCATTCCGAAGTAGTGCTGCAACCGATGGAACGGTGGCACCTGTACAGCAAGTATGTTAACGGAAAAGACAGCGGCGGTTTCATTGAATACATCAGGATCTTTTGTATCATCGGCGTTGCCGTGTTGCTGATTGGTTGCATCAACTTTGTAAATCTCAGCACGGCACGTTCTGAGAAACGTGCCCGTGAGGTTGGCGTCCGTAAAGCGATCGGCTCTTTGCGCGGTGAACTGGTCATTCAGTTTATGCTGGAGTCGTTTTTAATGACCTTTATTGCATTTCTGCTCGCGTGCGTCCTGCTGGAACTGGCGTTACCACTCTTTAACCAGCTAGCGGGAAAATCAGTTGCAGTTCCCTATCGCGAACCGCTGTACTGGATCGCCCTGTTGGGGTTGGTACTGATCACAGCCCTCGCTGCCGGCGCGAAACCCGCGCTTTACCTGAGTGCATTCCGGCCGGTACAGGTGCTGAAAGGAAAAGTGCAACACGGTACATCTTCATCCCTTTCGAGAAAGATCCTGGTGGTAACCCAGTTCACCTGTTCCATTGCTCTCATTGTGAGCACTATCGTGATCTACAACCAGGTCCAGTTTGCGAAAAACCGGCCCACTGGTTTTGATACCAATCGCCTGATGGTCACCTGGAGCAATGGCGATATTCCCAAAAACTATACGGCACTCCGGAATGAATTGCTGCAAAGTAAGATCATCACAGATATTACCACGGCATCGAGCCCTGCAACAGAGATTTACTGGCATTCGGGAGTCGACAACTGGCCGGGTATGTACCCCAATGAAAATATTGAGATGGCTACTGTTGTGATTGGTCAGGATTATTTCAGAACCATGGGTATCAAATTCAGGGAGGGCCATGATTTTACTTCCCTGGATGATACGACCAAGGTGATCTTCAACCAAGCGGCCATGACCCAGATGCGTATCAAGGATCCGATCGGCAAATTGATCACCTGGAATGAAAAGAGATATGAAATCAGCGGTGTGATCGAGGATGCACTGATCGCCTCGCCTTTTGCAGCTGCCGAACCGATGATGTTCCTTACTGAACCAGGTACACAGGGTTGCCTGATTTACCGGCTGGCAGACAAGGTGCCAGCTGCAACGGCGATCAGCAAGCTAACGGCGATCTTTAACCGCTACAATCCCTCTTTCTCGTATGATTATAGTTTCGCTGATCATGACTATGCTCAAAAGTTTAATCTTGAACAGATGATCGGCAAGTTGTCGGGCATTTTCGCCTTGCTGGCAATTTGTATCTCTTGCCTGGGACTGTTCGGGCTCGCAGCCTATATGGCCGAGCAACGCAACAAGGAGATCGGGATCAGGAAAGTATTGGGTGCCTCAGTGGGACAGGTGTGGATGCTGCTTTCCAAAGATTTTGCCATACTGGTTTTCATCAGTATTTTGATCAGCACACCGGTTGCCTGGTATTTCCTGCAGCACTGGTTATCGGGATATGATTACCGCGTAACAATAGGAGCGGAAGTGTTTATCATCGCAGGTATACTGGCATTGCTCATTACCCTTGCTACAGTAAGTTTTCAATCTGTCAGGGCAGCGCTTGCCAATCCGGTATCAAGCCTGAAAGATGAGTGATAGCGGCCGAGCAGGTTTTCAATCTGGATCCAGTGCCGTTCGTTGTGTGCTGTAATAAAGGCCAGCGTGTCTCCCAGTTGTAACCGGATAAACGGTGCGATGGAAATGGGGATACGGATAGCGGATATATCGTGACTTTCAGATAGCTGGATCAGGTGAATGAATTTTCTTTGCCAGCGCAGGAACTCACCAAGTACCACTTCGGCCGTCAGGTCGGGCGAAGGAGAATGGTTCTTCATAGCCTTCATCTTATTCGCCACTTTTCCGCATTTAGGTGCCATCGTCCTCGTGAACCATCCACCCAGCCATCCCGGCTGGAAATGTTGTCTTGCAGGACGGTTCGAAGCGAGTATGCGGACCTCCATCAGGGGGATGTAGTACCGGTAATACGTGTTCAGGTGTTCGATCACCTGGAGGGTATTCCATCTGCCGGCACCATCATTCACTTCAAGAAGATCCTTCGGCGTGTGCGTTGAAATCTGGTTGATCTGTTCGAGCAGGAAGATTGAAGCACCTTTCAGGCCGTTCAGGAATTCGGAGGACAAACTTGCTTTCATGTTCTTTTAATTTACACAAAACTACTTGTCACATTCGGGGTGATTCTTGGTCTGCGCCAAGATTTTCATGGAGGTCAGGGCAGCTTGATACTGCCCAGCAATTTACTGAAAGTGGTCGGATCGATCCCCAGGTAGGAGGCGAGGTATTTGTGCGGAATGATCTGCAGGATATGCGGGCTGCGGCGCAGTAAGACCCTGAATTTTTCTTCAGCAGTGTATACCATCAGCTCAATCTGCCGTTCCAGGATGCCGGACGTTGTATAGCAAAGTGTGCGATACATGGCTTCAGCCAGTGATGCATGTTTTTTGCGTAAGGCTTCCACTTCAGTAAAGGGTGCCCGCAGAAAGCTGCTGGCCGTTATCGTCTCGAGGTAGTATTTGCTCGGCCGCTGCAGCAGAAAGCTGTCGATGATTCCTGAGAAAGATGCCGGGTAAGTAAATACAACAGTTGCTTCTTTGTCGCCATGCAGGTGAAAACCTCTCTGAACACCTTCTATCACCCAGTACAGGTACTTTTCAGTTTCACCGGCAGCTGTCAGTATTTCTTTTCGCTTGTACCGGACAGGTGACCAGATTGCGCTGAATGCCGTCCATGCTTCAGCGTCAATGGGGTGAATGGCATTTAATTGTTTGTAAAGGGCTTCCAGTGGATCCATGGCGTTGGGAGGAAGGTTAAATATACTGCATTTCGCCCGCCGGCAATGTATCTTCGGTGTATGGCCAGGCGACTTATAGCGCATTTTGATCTTGATGCATTTTTCGTATCGGTGGAGTGCCTGCTCCAGCCTGCATTGCAAGGCATACCACTGGTGGTGGGTGGTGACAGTGACCGGTCTGTTGTGGCCGCCTGCAGCTATGAAGCCAGGAAATTCGGCATTCATTCCGCCATGCCGATGAAAAAGGCAAAATCGCTTTGTCCCGGCCTGACGATCATACCGGGAACGAGGAATGCCTACAGTCACTATTCAAGGCTGGTGACAGAAATTATTGCCGCAGATGCGCCCGTTTTTGAGAAAGCCTCCATCGATGAGTTTTACATTGACCTCACGGGAATGGACAGGTTCTTTCAGCCTTTCGAATGGACAATTGCACTTCGGCAGAAGATTATCAATAAGACCGGGCTGCCGATATCGTTCGGTATGGGCACCAATAAGATGATTGCCAAGATTGCTACTGATGCTGTCAAACCCAATGGCTATCTTTTTGTGCAGCCCGGCGAAGAAAACCAGTTCCTTGATCCCATGCAGGCCAGCAAGATACCCGGCGTCGGCGAACAGACCTTTCGACAGTTGCTGCAGCTTGGTATTGAGACAATCTATGAACTGCGTACCGCCAATCCGGAATTATTACGGAAGTATCTCGGCAAATGGGGTACAGAACTCTGGCAAAAAGCTAACGGGATTCACAATGGTGTGGTAGCGCCCTACCAGGAGGCAAAATCGGTTTCCACTGAAAACACTTTTGAACAGGATCAGCGGGACCTGGAATTCCTGATGGCAGAACTGACCCGGATGACCGAGCGGATTGGGTATGAACTGCGGCAGGACAATCAAATGGCCGGTTGCGTAACCGTCAAGATCCGCTACCCGGATTTTGAAACAACCAGCCGGCAGGCCAGTATCCCCTACACTTTTTATGACGATGAACTGCTGACCCAGGCCAGGCTTTTATTCGGGCAGCTTTACCGGAAAGGGGAGCCCGTACGGCTGCTGGGGGTGCGTGCCAGTGAGCTGACCGGTGATGCCCTGCAGACCCACCTGTTTGAGGACAGAAACCGGAAATCCGACCTGTACAGGGCAATTGACGATGTCAAAAACAAGTTCGGGAAGTCCGCTATTCAGAAAGCCGGGGGAAGAAAATCTTAAACCCTATTAGTTTTATAGGAATTTCTTATATTAGCCGTCCATTCGATAAAAACAATACTATGAGTTTACGTCTTGGCGACGCGGCGCCCAATTTCAAAGCCGTTACAACTGAAGGTGAAATAGATTTTTATGAGTATCTCGGAAACAGCTGGGGGATCTTGTTTTCCCACCCTGCAGATTATACACCTGTATGTACAACAGAACTCGGAAAAACAGCCAAACTGAAACAGGAATTTGAGAAGCGTAATGTGAAAGTACTGGCGGTGAGCGTTGATCCGCTTGACAAACACCTGGGATGGCGGAATGACATCAATGAAACACAGCAATGCACAGTTGATTTTCCCATCATTGCAGACGATAAGCGTGAAGTAGCCGACCTGTATGGCATGATCCACCCGAATTCATCCGAGAATTTTACCGTGAGGTCCTTGTTCGTGATCGGGCCCGATAAGAAAGTGAAGCTGATGATCACTTATCCCGCATCTACCGGTAGAAATTTCTTTGAAGTACTGCGTGTAATCGACTCTTTGCAACTTACTGCCAACTACAGTGTTGCTACGCCGGCTGACTGGAAGGCAGGAGAAGATGTGATTGTTGTACCTGCAGTAAGCACAGAAGATGCGATCAAGAAATTTCCGAAAGGAGTTAAGGTAGTAAAACCTTACCTGCGTTATACGCCACAACCGAATGTTGACTGATCTGTAACGGGGAAATGCTGCCCCTTCAGACTATTTTAACTTTTGACGGCATCACGCGGTATCATTTTGGTTACGCCAAACCAAAATGTATCGTGTATGAAAGCAAAATCACTGACCTACCTGATGTTAGTCGGCGTAACAGCAGGAATGATCGCATGCAGCAAGGAAGATTCCAATTCGGCGCCTGCACCGGAGGAGCTCGGCAACACGGAAATCACGCTGGTGAACGATACCAGCGGATCTGACCTGGCAGCCGGTTCAGTTAAGATCACAGAGCTGGCAGACGGAAATGCTTCGTTGCAGCTTAGCCTGGATACAGCGTTTCGGGATAGTGCGTTAAGTTATCCGGCGGCGATCGTAGCGTATGACACTACGCTGCAACGGGATTCTGTGTACGCAAACCTTGGCCTGGTGGATGGCACAACGGGTATGGTTACCGTAAACCCGATCATCTGGGGTCCCACCAATCAGCCGATCACCTATGATTCGCTCCTTTCCCTGACCGGATATCGTGTACGCGTGGGAGTGGACTCACTGGTTGAAGCTGAAGGAACCATTCAATAGGATTTATCGCAAAAGGTTAGTATTTTTCGAAAACTAACCTTTTGCTTTTTATGAGGAACTGGCTCTTCTCCTGCCTTGCACTCATCTTTTCGACTACTATATTGCAGGCACAAAAAACCCTTATTTATTGCGGTCATCTGATTGATGTGAAAGCCGGAAAAGTGCTTTCACAAATGACCATTACCGTTGAGAAGAACAAGGTAACCGGCGTCAGCACAGGTTATGTTGCTGCATCGCCGGGCGACAAGGTGATCGATCTCAAATCGATGACCGTGATGCCCGGCCTTATCGACATGCATGTGCACATGGAAAGTGAAACCAAAAAAGGAGGCGCTTCGGACCGCTTTGTGCTGAACCCGCCTGAGGTAGCTTTCGGTGCAGTCAAGTATGCCCGGACAACCTTGTACAGCGGCTTTACGACGGTTCGTGATCTTGGTGGCAGCGGGATAAACATTGCGATGCGGAATGCTATCGCCAAAGGAGATATCATTGGTCCGCGGATCTACACTGCCGGAAAGGCAATAGCCACAACTGGCGGTCATGCGGATCCCACGAATAATTACCGGAAAGACCTGATGGGAGATCCCGGCCCTTATGAAGGGGTGATCAATGGCCCCCAGGATGCCTATCATGCGGTACGGCAACGCTACAAGGATGGTTCGGATCTCATCAAAATTACAGCTACCGGAGGTGTACTTAGTCAGGCAAAGGATGGCGCGAATGCGCAGTTCACGGAAGAAGAGATCAGGGCAATTGTGTCTGCTGCAAAAGACTATGGTTTCAAGGTAGCGGCGCATGCACACGGGGCTGAAGGCATCAAGCGGGCGATCAGGGGCGGCGTGAATTCCATCGAACATGGAACATTTATGGATGATGAAGGAATTGCCCTGATGAAACAATACGGCACTTATTATGTGCCGACGATTATTGCCGGAAAATCAACCGCGGACAGCGCAAAGATACCCGGGTACTATACTGATATCGTTACACCCAAGGCACTGGCAACGGGTCCGCAGATCCAGGCCACGTTTGCAAAGGCTTACAAAGCCGGTGTAAAAATTGCCTTTGGCACTGACGCCGGAGTATATGCGCATGGCAAAAACTGGCTGGAATTCCAGTATATGACGGAAGCGGGCATGCCGATGATGGAAGCATTACAGGCAGCAACAGTAGCGGCTGCAGATTTGCTTGGTGCCTCCGCAACCATCGGGTCCATTGAGACGGGAAAACTGGCAGATATCATCGCTGTGGACGGTGATCCCCTGAAAGAAATTGCGGCAATGAGCAGGGTCCGGTTCGTGATGAAAGATGGTACGGTCTTTAAAAGCGAAAGTAATACCCAACCATAAACCAACACTTCAACCATGATCATCTATGGCTGGCGGAACACCGAAACCGCCGTTGATACCGTACCGGGGAGCTGCCCGTCCTGTAACAGTCATCGTAATTTTGAGATCCATGTCTTTCAGCGCTACGCGCATGTATACTGGATACCCTTTTTCCCGATCGGTAAAACGGGAGTCGCTCAATGCAACCATTGCCAGGCTACCTACAAACCAAAGCAGATGCCGGAAGGCATCAGGTTGTCTTACCAGGATCTGAAGACAACTGCCAAACTTCCCCTCTGGACTTTGACAGGAGCTGCTGTAATTGCGGCGATTGTGATCTATGCTTCTGTTACCTGATGCCGATGAAAAATAAATTCGAATCATTACGTCCCCTTATCCGCACCAGGCAACTGGACGAAACCATTCAGTTCTATGAGACTGTGCTGGGTTTCCGTTTAGGGGAAAAGAATGAAGATTGGGGATGGGCCGCATTATTTCGCGGAGACGTTGAGATCATGCTGGCCCGTCCCAATGATCATCTTCCATTTGAGAAGCCTGTATTTACCGGCAGTTTCTATATTCTTGTCAGTGATGTCGAAGCTTTATGGCAAGAAGTTAAGGATAAGGCAACGGTGGTGTACCCGATTGAATCTTTCGAATGGGGAATGCGTGAATTTGCGATCTGTGACAACAATGGGTACATGTTGCAGTTCGGCCAGGATATCCCGGTTTCAGGCAAGTGTGAGTAGGATAATACTGTTTGGTAACTCTTTAGGAATATATACGAGCTGAACTGATTCCTGCCCCCCGGCAATTTTTCGGAGTTGTTCAACAGTGATTGCCATGCCGTCTTTTGCTGCCCCTTCATCAAATGCCCATTCGTACAATTTGCGGTTTGACTGATCTACCAATGCGATTGCCGCTTTACGGCCCAGCGTTCCGCAATAGCTTGACCTGATCACCAGTTCATCCGAAGGTGCCAGCTTGTTCAGGTGAATTGTTTTCACCGGATCTTTTTGTCCATAATGGCGTTCGGCGGCTGGCTGCCCTTTCAGTGTAACCGTAACCTGGATGCCGCCCAAGGGCCTGGTAAAACCGGAGATTCCGGCAAGCAGGGTAACCAGCGCTACCAGCCAGCCTGCTTTTCTTAATGTCGCGATGTTCATACTGCATTGTTTTGAATGATAAGAATACCCAAAACAACGATTTCAGCAGGGCGACAGAAAAAGCGTTTGACAACTGAATACGAATCCTTGACGTCCGGCAGTTCAGCGTGCTATTTCCTGTTTACCCAGTTGTTGCAGGACAGCTTTAAGGTCTTTAGGCAGTGGTGCTTCAATGGAGACAATTTCGCCGCCGGGAGCTTCGAATACAAGTTTTGAAGCATGTAAAGCAAGCCGGGCCAGAAGCGGTTTTTCCTCGAGCTCGTTTTTGCCCAGCTTGTAATTCTTTTTAAGTGCGGAAAGGAACACCGGCTGGCCATCGCCATATACCGGATCACAGGCGATCGGATGACCGAAGTGTTTCATATGCACACGGATCTGGTGTGTGCGGCCGGTCATGATCCGGAATTCCATCCAGGAAAACTGTGGAAATGCCTGTAAAAGGCGGTATGCAGTAAGGGAAGGTTTGCCTTTCCTGACAACGGTCATTACGCCTTTTTTGGAAGGATGTTCTCCGATTGCTTCGTCGATCAATCCTTCTTCACTATAGACCCTCCCGGTAACGAGGCCATGGTAATATTTTTCTGTTGTACGGGCTTCAAATTGCTGTGACAAATAGCGGTGGGCATTTTCGTTCTTCGCAAAAATGATCACCCCGCTGGTATCGCGATCGAGTCGGTGAACTGTAAAGATCTGGCCAAACTGCCGGATCAGCATATCCTTCAGTGATACTGCAGACTGCTCACGGTCCGGAATGGATAATACGCCAGCCGGTTTATTCAGGATAATGTAATCCGCTGTTTCTTTTAAAACTTCTGGTGCTTTCATACCGGGCAGCGATTAGTGGTTAAAATGTTTTAAGAGACGTAATTCCTTATCTGTAAGGAAACGCCATTTTCCCCGGTTCACATTCTTTTTGGTAAGGCCGGCGTACATAACCCGGTCAAGGCTTTTTACATCATATTTGAGGTGTTCAAAGATCCTGCGTACGATGCGGTTACGGCCGCTGTGGATCTCTATGCCGATGATGGTTTTATCGCGGGGATCGGCATAACCCAGCGCGTCGGGTATGATCACGCCGTCTTCCAGCGTAATGCCGTTTGCAATGGCGTCAAAATCTGCCTTGGTAAGCGGCTTGTCGAGTCTCACTTCGTATATTTTCCGCACCTGGTTTTTAGGGTGCGAAAGCGATTGTGCCATTTCACCATCGTTGGTCAGCAACAGCACACCACTGGTATTCCGGTCGAGCCTTCCGATCGGATAGACCCTTTCAGTGGTAGCGGTTTTAATCAGATCCAGAACCGTTTTCCGGCCGTGCGGATCATCTGTGGTGGTGAGAAAGTCCTTTGGCTTATTGAGCAGGATATAAACAAAGTTGCGGGTTGGGGTAATTTTCTTACCGTTGACCTTAACCGTGTCTTTAGTAGTGACTTTGAATCCTGGTTCGGTAATGGTTTTGCCATTCACTTCCACCACACCGGTCTTTACCATTGCAGCTGCATCGCGTCTTGCACAGACACCGGCATGGGCAATGAATTTGTTCAGTGGCATTAATCCGGCTGCAGCTGTATTTTCCTTTTCAGGTTGATCCTGCGCACCGGAACGGGCTGGTTTGCTTTCGGCTACCCCTTTCCGGGTGATTGTTTTGCGGGGTCCGGTTTCTTTTTCAGCGGTTGTAGCGGGTTTTGCCCTGCCTGCCGGCGTACTGGGTTTCTGACTATCCCGGGCTGATATTCCCCTGGAAGCCGATTTTTTGGCGGCCATCTCCCTGGAAATCTCTTTTTTAAACTCCCTTTTCTCCTTGCGGTGGGACTCCTTTACAGTACCAGCCTTCTTCTTGTTGGCGAATTTTTCGAACCCGGTGGGCTTCTTCATGATGATTTATTTGCTGTTTTGCAACAGGATGAACCACAAAGGTAAGATTTTTGCTGTGTCAGGTGGAAATGCGCAACCGGAGCGGGTTTTCCACCGTTATTCAAAAAAAACAGTTCATGAAACGACTATCTGGCATTTTTATCATAGCCGGGCTATTGCTGATTCTGGGTTCCTGCCATAAATCTGATGATTCAACTGTAAGTGAGCAGACCTCGATCCTGACGTCGGGCAATTGGAAAATTGTACATTTTGAAGAAGACGGGGTGGATGAGACCACAGACTTTAGCGGTTACACCTTTATGTTTCATGATGACGGAACTGCCATGGCCACCCGAAACAGTAATACCACCAACGGCAGTTTTACCTTCCAGCATGACGATGACCGCGATAAACTCCTGTTGTTTTTAGGAAGTGCCGATCCGCTGGAAGAACTGAATGAAGACTGGCAGATACTTGAATTAAACGAAAATCGTATACGTCTGGAACACACCAGTGGAGGAGACGGCAGCCAGGATTTTGTAACTTTTGAAAAGATATAACTTACGCAAGCAAATAAAGGAAGTGAAAATTTTCCCGCAAGGCTTTTATTGATTTGAAAACGAGGTTCGTGGCTGCCTGCGGGCTGATCGCCATCAATTCACTGATTTCCGCATAACTTAATTGTGAGTAATAGCGCAGGTACAATGCCTCCTGCTGTCGGGGGCTCAGTTTGTTCATTTCCCTGAGCAATTTATTCCTCAGTTCCGATTGTTCCTCCTGCTGAACCAGCGCCGCCTCATAGCTGAATTCAGCTGGCATCTCAATACTCCCGCTTATTCCCATCGTTTGTACCTCTTTTCTCAGCGCCCTGTAAATTTTGTATTTCAGCGCCTTCATGAGGTACGCTTTACCCGACAGCGTGGGACTGACCCGTGACCTGTTTTTCCAAAGCTCCAGGAACAGGTCCTGGATGCAATCGTCTACCATGGCCTTATCCATGGCAATTTTAAACCCGTAACGGAACAGGTCCTTATGGTGCAATAAAAAAATGGCTTCCAACGCAAAATCGTCGCCTTCCCTTAACCGCTGCCATAGTGTTAAACTTTCGTCTGACATGGCTGAAATGGAGTTGTTACAAATAAATGAAAATAATCTGAACAGAATGATTATATCGGGCCGATTCCTGACACTATATTATCAAATGTCATTTTTGGATGAATGAAAAGGATTTAACGCCGGAAGATCTTGCTGCCGATGAAACTTTTATTGCCTGGTTTATGAAGTCGGATGCTTATCATGTTCAGTACTGGGACACCTGGATAAGGGAGCATCCTGCGGCCATAGACGTGGTAGCCAGGGCAAGGCAATTGCTGGAAGAGCTGGTAGGCAAAGGTGACCCTGTCAGTGATGCGCACACGCTGCAGGCACGTGACCGGCTCAGGTCAGCGCTTAATCAACAGCGTACCGTGATCCCTTCCTGGTCGCGTTTGCGTATCCGGCAATGGGCTGCTGCAGCAGCCATTGCGGGGTTGTTATTGCTGAGTGTTCCCTTCCTGCTGTCCAAAACCCGTGTGGAGGTCAGGACAGACTTTGCTGAAACAAGATCAGTTGTGTTGCCGGACGGGAGCCAGGTTACTTTGAATGCCAATAGCCGGTTGAACTGGAAACGAGATTGGGGCAAGGGTTCACAGCGAGAGGTTTGGCTGGAAGGGGAGGGATTCTTCTCTGTCAGGCATACCGTCGACAATTCCAGGTTTATAGTGCATTCACAGGATATCAATGTGGAAGTATTGGGAACAGAGTTTAACCTGCAGCAACGGCGAAACAAGACAACTGTGGTTTTGCATACGGGCAAGGTCAGGTTAACAGAAGTGAATACCGGCGAAAACAAACCTGTGATCATGGCGCCCGGTGACCTGGTTGAATATGACGGTCCCAGTCATAAACTCAGCCGGAAGGTGGTGGAGACAGAAATTTATTCCGCCTGGAAAGAAGGGAAGATGTCATTTGTCAATGCCGATTTTAAGGAGATCACGGAGGTACTGGAAGAAAACTACGGTTTGAAAGTAGTGATGAAAGATCTCAGGCTTTCCGGGCAACAATTCAACGGTGTTTACCCGACCAATAACCTGCAGGTGCTCCTGGCCGCACTCAGCAAAACCTATGATCTGGAAATCCAATTGAACGACAGGGAAATCATCTTCCGTACAAAAAAATAACCGGCGTTATTTTCATCAACATCCCCAAAACATCTGCTTTTTTAACGAATCAAACTGCCATCATGAAAAAATTGATCTACTGCCTGCAGGTTATCCTGCTTGCAGCCTGGATATTGTTTGTCCCGCTGCGGGGGGCGGCTCAGTCGCTCGCGTCTGCCCATAAAGCCCCCGGCGGATTATTGCAGGGGAAAAAATCAATGAAGTCACTTTCTGCGTTGCTCGGTGACCTGGAGAAAAAATATAAGGTCACATTCTCCTTTGACAGGAATACCATAAAGGACAAAAAGGTGGGTCTTTATTCGCAACGCTTTACCGTGCTGGAAGATGAGCTGCATTATGTATTGCAGCCATTGCAGCTAACCTTTGAAAAAGTAGGCGACAGGATCTACCTGATACTGACTGAGAAAAAACAAGTGGCCTGGGCAGAAACTGCCCCACTAGCCCAGCCGTCTCCCGAAATCGCCATCATCAGCGAAAACGGCCAGGCGGATGCGGAGAAAACAGTACACGGCATTAACGACGAGATCCGGATCAACGGCAGGGTGATTGCGTCCGGTGGAGAGGGATTGCCGAATGTAAATGTCGTGTACAAAGGATCTTCAATTGGAACCACTACCGATATGAACGGCGGTTTTTCACTTGACATTCCTGACCGTAAAGGGACTTTGGTATTTACACTTGTCGGTTATAATTCCCGCGAGGTACAGATCGGAAATGAGTCAGTGATCAATATTACCATGGATGCTGAGTTCAAAACCATCGGTGAGGTGGTGGTGGTGGGTTATGGTACCCAGCGGAAAAAGGATTTAACAGGTTCAGTGGCTACCATAAACGGAAAAGACCTGAACAAAATGGCGGTAGCCAGCGTAGATCAGGCGTTGCAGGGAAAATTGCCGGGTGTTCTGGTTACGACCAACTCGGGCGAACCCGGTGGTGGTATGACCGTTCGGGTAAGGGGTATCGGTGGCTTTGGCAATAGCGAGCCATTGTATGTAATTGATGGAGTTATTATTACTTACAATAGCAGTGATGCTGCGACCAACCCGTTGGCGACGCTGAATATGTCAGACATTGAATCACTCAACGTACTGAAAGATGCATCTGCCTGTGCCATTTATGGTGCCCGTGCCGGCAATGGCGTGGTGCTGATCACTACTAAAAGAGGCAAGACAGGGAAGGCAAGGATCAATGGTGAAATGTATTATGGTGTTCAGTCCATTGCTCACAAGATTGACATGATGAATGCGAAGGAATTTGCTGCATTCAGCAATGAGTCACGCATCAATGGCAATTCACCGGTTTATGATGAATTTGCAAACCCTGAATCACTGGGCGAAGGGACCGACTGGCAGGATCAGATTTTTCAGAAGGCACCCATGAGCAACTACCAGTTGTCTATTTCCGGCGGTGGGGATAAAAATCAATATTTTATTTCCGGTGGTTACCAGAAGCAGGACGGTGTGATCAAAGGATCGGCATTTGACCGTTATTCCCTGCGGACCAACCTTGACAATCAGATACTGCCGTGGCTGAAAATGGGAACCAGCCTTAACCTCAGCCGCACAGGCAGCAATTCACTGACCTCGGTGAACAATAACGACAAATATGATGGTGTAGTTGCGATAGCACTGCGTCGCTCTCCTACACTGGGTGTTTACAACCCGGATGGCAGCTGGGCGGGTACACCAGCGGCGGGCAATAACTTTCTTGGGCAAATTCCCAATCCGCTTCGTATCGCCACTGAATTGTACAACCCGATCGAGAGGATTCGCGGTTTGGGGAACCTGTATTTCGATATACGGCTGATGCGTGACCTGGTATTCAGAACGAGCCTTGGCATTGATTATGTACTGTCCAATTCAAATGGTTTCCAAAAACTGGTGACCGAGGAATCAGTTGCTGACCTGTCGCGTTCTGCTTATGCCAGCAAGGGAACCAACAGCAATATCCTTTCTGAAAATACATTGAACTACAAGCATATTTTCGGAAAGAAGCACAATGTAGATGCGCTGGTGGGTTATACCGCGCAGAAGTCGACTTATGAAAGCGTATATGCTTTTTCGGAAAATCATCTTAATGATGTGCTGACTACAGTGGATGCAGGATCATCGATAGGACGACTGGCTTCAGGAAATAAAACGGTTACCAGTTACCTGAGCTTTCTGGGAAGGATCAATTACGCGTACGACAACAAATACCTGGTCACTGCCAATATCCGCCGGGATGGTGCATCTGTATTCAGCGCTGCGAACAAGTATGCTGTTTTTCCTTCATTTTCTGCAGGCTGGAGACTGTCGAATGAAAATTTCTTTGCGCCTGTCAGGATCGTAAGCAACTTCATGCTCCGCGGAAGCTGGGGACAAACCGGTATTGATGGTAGTCTTGGTGTAGGCGCCGAATATGCCAACATGGGAACCGGGTACCTCTACAATTTTGGTGGCGTGCCGGTAAACGGAATGGTTCAGAACAGCATTGCCAATTCAGCACTTCGCTGGGAAACTGTAACCCAGACCGATTTGGGTTTTGATCTTGGGTTGCTGGATAACCGCGTGAACGTGACCGTTGATTATTTCCGGAAAGAATATTCCGATATGATAGAGCAACGCCCTGTTCCCAGTTATTTCGGTATTTGGGATGGTCCATGGGCGGGTGGATCGATAACCATGCCCACTAATGGTGCTACCGTTGAAAACAAGGGTTTTGAATTTGCAGTGAATTATGAGAATCAATCACTGAAAGGAGATTTCCGGTATTCACTGGGTGTTAACCTGACTACTTTTTCCAATAAGGTCACAAACCTGAAATCCCCTACTATGGGCGGACCAGCCGGCGTGAATACTTCGCAGGGTAATCTGACGCGGACAGAGGAGGGACATTCTGTTGGTGAATTTTACGGATTTATTGTGGATGGCATTTTTCAGAACCAGGATGAGGTGGACAAGGCAGAAGCTGTTGCTTCCGCCAATACCGCTCCCGGAGACTACAGGTTTCGGGATGTTAACGGCGATAAAAAGATAGATGACAAGGACAAGACCTTTATCGGAAGTCCGATTCCGGATTATATGTATGGTATCGTAGGCGACCTGTCCTACAAACAGTTCGACCTGAACTTTTCCTTCCAGGGCGTAGCCGGTAACCAGATTGTGAATGTGAATAAATTCATTACAGAAGCAACATCCGGAGTAGAAAATAAGAGCAAGACCATGTTAAACCGCTGGACGCCGCAAAATCCTTCCAGTCAATACGCCAGGGCCATCTATAATGACCCGAACGGGAATGACCGTTTCTCCACCCGTCATGTGGAAGACGGATCGTTTTTCCGTTTGCGGAGCCTGCAACTGGGATATAAATTGCCATCTGCACTGATCAACCGGATTTCGCTGTCGATGGTCCGGGTGTATGTGTCCGCACAGAATGTGTTCACGATAACGAAGTATTCCGGATACAACCCTGATATCGGTTCCCAGAAGCAATCCAACGCCAGCAGCGGCCTTGACAATACGATTTACCCGCAAAGCCGCAGTATCGTTGGTGGCATCCAGGTTAGTTTCTAAATCATTCACCTTCAGAAAAAGTATATGAAAAATATAACCTCAATATTATTGGCAGGTGCTGTGCTCCTTGCATCAGGATGTTCCCGTGATTTTCTTGAGCGGCCGCCGCTGAACCAGGTTTCAGCCGCTACCTACTGGGAAACTGATCAGGCTGCTATCATGGGCGTCAGTGCAGTTTATGATGCGCTTCAGGTGGATCGTGGTTATCGGTTAGGCGTGATGATGTTCGGCGATGTAGCCGCTGACGATATGGCTTGTTACGATCCGGGTTGGTTCGTGGATCTTGATACCTACACCGTAAATTCACAGGACCAGCAGGTGCTCGGGTCCTGGAGAGCGTGGTGGGCGGGGATAGCGCGGGCCAATACCGCCATTGCAAGGATCCCCGGCATCGATATGGATGAATCCCTAAAGACACGGCTGGTAAACGAAGCCAAATTTGTCCGGGCCCTGTGCTATTTCAATGTAGTCAATATCTGGGGTGATGCGCCACTTATCACGACAGAAATGACGACAGAGCAATTGTCAGTTATCTCCCGTTCACCGAAAGAGGAACTTTGGGCGCAGATCGAAAAAGACCTGACCGATGCACAGGCCCTTCCTTTGAACTATCCTGCAAGTTCCCTCGGCAGGGCTACCAAAGGAGCTGCCATGGGATTGCTGTCAAGGGCATACCTCTACCAGGGAAAATTTGAAGCAGCCCGGGATATGGCAAAAGCTGTCATTGACCTGAACGTGTATGATCTTCATGAACTATACATCAGGAACTTTCAGACCGCATTTGAAAATGGAATTGAGTCTATTTTTGAAGTACAGTTTGTTCCCGGTACCGGCGGATGGGGCAATAATGAAGGCAACTGGACCAGTAACTATACCGGCCCCAATGCCTATGTTCCCACGGGGGGCTGGAGTATCATTGTTCCTGAGCCGGGCGACACTAAAATATATGAAGCAGGCGACCTGCGCCGGGCAGTCAACATCTTTGAAGCCGGTTCTGTTTACAGTGGAATTCCATATGATCCGGCATGGTCGCCCCAGAAGGAGACACACCTTGCAAAGTATATTGTAGGGGACGATATCATCAGCACACAGGGAATGATTGATGCCGACCGGAATATGCCCGTAATAAGGTATGCGGAGATCTTGCTGACCTATGCCGAATGCCTGAATGAAACCGGTCAGACGGCAGCTGCAGAACCTTACATCAACAAAGTAAGGGAAAGGGCCGGACTCGACCCGGTTCATGGCTTGTCCAAAGATGTTTTCAGGGATGCCGTAATTCAGGAAAGAAGAGTGGAGTTTTTTGGCGAGGGCCACAGATTTTTCGATATACGGAGGATCGGAAAATCTGATTATTATATCCGTCAGGTATTGGGCAAGGAGAATTTCGACGTTAATAAAAATCTCTATTTTCCAATTCCTGTAACGGAAATTGAATTGAATCCTAATCTTGTACAAAATCCCAACTATTAAATCTTTATCTTTTTCCCTGTTGATGGGATTACTGTTTGCCACCTGTTCAACAGGTGGCAAACCTGCTTTATTTGAACGGGTAGACGAAGAATATTCGGGTTTACATTTCAATAATCTTATTACTGCCGGTGATAGCCTTAATGCGCTGAACTTCCCCAACATATACCATGGCGCCGGTGTCGGCATTGGCGATTTTAACGGTGACGGACTTCCCGATGTATTCATGGCCGGAAATATGGTGAGCAGCAGATTGTATCTGAACCAGGGTAGTTTCCGGTTTACCGACATCACTTCACCGGCAAAGGTGGAGACAACAAAGTGGGTTAACGGGGTTTCTGTAGTCGACATTAACCAGGATGGCCGCAAGGACATCTATCTTTCCTGTATCGGGGCCAATATACTTTTTATCAATAAAGGACCCGATGCTTCCGGAATCCCGGTATTTGAAGATCAGGCTGCGGCATACGGATTAAACAATACCGCCTACAGCATGCAGGCTGCCTTTTTCGACTATGACCTGGATGGCGACCTCGATATGTATTTGCTGAACAATGGGCTGGCCTCGGCGAAGACAAACTATCTCGTACGCCCAAGGCTGTTGAAAGGTGAAAGCGAGACCACTGACCGGCTCTACAGGAGTGACGGCGATAAAACACAACCCTGTTTTACAGATGTAACGATCGCAGCAGGTCTTGGAGCAGAAGGATTTGGACTGGGCGTGGCGGTAAGCGACCTTAATCATGATGGCTACCCGGATCTGTATATTTCCAACGATTATATCAGCAACGATCTGCTGCTGATCAATAACCGGAATGGAACATTTTCTGACCGGAACAACCAATGGATAACGCAAACCAGCCTGAATGGAATGGGTGTTGATATTGCTGACGTTAACAACGATGGATGGACGGACATTGTGCAGCTGGATATGCTGCCCCTGGAAAACCAGCGAAGGAAAATGATGCTGGGCAAACCAAACTATGCGTTATTCTCCAGTCAGCGGAAGTTGAATTACCAGGCCCAGTTTGTAAAAAACTCTCTTCAACTTAACAAAGGCGTTGGGCCGGATGGGGAACTGTTTTTCAGTGAATGTGCAGAAATGGCCGGCATTGCAGCAACAGACTGGAGCTGGGCGCCATTACTGGCAGATTTTGACAACGACGGATTTCGCGATCTGTATATATCAAATGGTTACCGGCGCAACATAACTGATCTTGATTTTATTGTAAACGATTTTAAATCAAATAACAAATTCGGAACGGCGGCTTTTCGAAAAAGCACTTACAAAGTCCAACTGGAGCAATTACCGGAAATTAAAATCAGAGACAATATTTTCCGCAACAACGCCGGGGAGTTCTTCGAAGACAAAACTAACGGGTGGGGCTTTGACAGCACTTCTTTTTCCACCGGTGCAGCTTATGCGGATCTGGATAATGATGGAGATCTCGATCTTGTGGTAAATGCCATCGACGCCCCGGCCATAGTATACAGAAACACACTTAATAACAATGCTGCCGGCGAAGAAAAGAGTCATTTTTTAAGCGTTCACCTCGAAGGAGACAGCCTGAACAAACAGGGGATCGGGGCAGTTCTGACAGTATTCATTGCAGATAAAAAAATACGGCAGGAACAGTATCCAGTGAGGGGATATCTATCCAGTGTGGACGAAAAGTTGGTTATTGGCATTGGTAACCATCGGATGGTTGATTCCTGCCGCATCCGGTGGCCGGATGGAAGAACAGAATTGCGCAGCTTGCTGGCCGCGGATTCGGTCTATACCTTCCGTTACGACCAGTCCACGCTTCCTGCGATTGAAGCTGATGTCATCCGGGTGCCACTCTTTACCGACATTACAGCGAACACTGGTGTCATTTATCAACACCAGGAGGCAGACTTTTCTGATTTTGATATCAATTCACTAATCCCCTACAAGACCTCGCAGAATGGTCCCTGCTATGCTGTTGGAGATATTGATGGTGATTCACTCGAGGATGTTTTTATTGGTGGAAACACAGTAAGCTCGGCACATATTCTTTTCCAGCAGCCTGATGGAAAGTTCCGGATGACTGATCTTGGCGAAGCGGGATCCCATGAAGACCTTGCTGCCCTGTTGTTTGATGCAGATAATGACCATGACCTGGACCTGTACATCGTCAGGGGGAGTACGGAGTTCGGAAAGGGTGCTGTTGCCTTACAGGATTCTTTTTTCCTGAACGATGGCAGCGGGCACCTGGAACCGGCAAATAACAGGATTCCGGCCGAAACCAGCAATGGCGGAACGGTAGCAGCAGCAGACTATGATGGTGATGGCGATCTGGATCTGTTTGTTGGTGGAAAAAGTACACCAGGGGCATATCCGTTGGCTGACAGCAGTATGTTGCTCGAAAACCAGTCGGGATATTTTCGTCGCGCTGTTGCATCAGGACTGCCTTCCCATATGGGCATTATTAATGCGGCGGGATGGGCAGATCTGGATGGTGATGGTGATGCCGACCTGGTTACTGCCGCCGAATTTGGTCAGGTAACGGTGCATCTGAACCAACGTGGACATTTTACCTTGCCAACCGGTAACGGCCTGGCTGCCATTACGGGATGGTGGAAGTCACTCGGCATAGCAGACATAGACAACGATGGCGACATTGATATAATTGCCGGCAACCTCGGGCTGAACAGTCACTTCCGGGCGAGCAGCGACAAACCGCTTACGCTTTATGAGGCAGATCTGGATGGCAATGGCAATACCGAATCCGTTATCGGATTTTACCTGCCTGACCAGGATGGCCGGTACAGGCTTTACCCGGATGTTCCAAGGGATCAGCTGATTGCCCAGGTTCCCCTGATCCGGAAGCGTTATGAAAGGTACAGCGGGTATGCAGATGCAACACTGGATGATATTTTTGATGGCTATAGGGGAACGGTGGAAAAACTTGCTATAACTGATTTACGGTCCCTGATCTTTATCAATGATGGTAAAGGCAATTTCAGGATGACACCGTTGCCGGTTGCTGCGCAATCAGCGCCCATTTTTAAGGTATTGACCACCGACATCAACAAAGACGGATTCATTGACCTGATGGTGGGTGGTAATGATCGTAGCTGGGAAGTGCGTTATGGATTTACTACAGGAATGAACGGAATGGTGTTGTTGGGTGATGGAAAGGGAAATTTTCAGTCTTTGTCAGAACGGGAAAGCGGTTTGTTTGAGCGTGGTGATATGCGGGCGATAGCAATGGTGCAGGGTAGCGGGAAACGCCGCTATTTCATCGTAGGAATCAATCGGGGGTGCCTCAAAGTATTTGAATAAAATGGGCTGCCGCAGGCAGCCCATTGTCCACTGAATCATCGAACCGTCCTCTTAGGGTGTTTATCGTTGAATTGCTTCAGCTTTTCCTGTTGTTCAGGAGTAAGCATGGCATTTACTTCACTACGTTTGTCAGCAGAAAGTTTTTTCAGCTGTGCCAGGCGTTCCCCTTCAGCGAGGGTGCTGTTGGCCCGGATAAGTTCCGCCTGTTTCTTATGATCTTCCCGGATGCTTTTCATTTTTGCCGCCTGATCATCTGTCAGTTGCAGCGTCTCCTTCATCTTGCTGATGGAGGCTCCACGATGTTTCTGCCGGTCATTTGCCCGTTCTTTCCTTTGCTGCTCCAGTTTTGCTTTTTGTTCCGGCGTAAGGATGGCCATCATTTTTTCCTTGTGTTCCTTTTGCAGTTTGTCCAATTGCTGGCGCTGTTCCGGCGTCAGGTGTAACTGGCTGAGACCATATTCTCCCCGGGGATGATGGCCATGATGAGGCCTTTTTGATATGGTGCTATCCTGTGCCATGGCTACCTGAAAACCAGCGATTACCAGGGCTAATGCAATTATTCTTTTCATTATGCTGTTTAAGCATAAGACCAGTTATCAGCAATCGGGTTTAAGCCGAAAAGCTGTTGAAATGTTAAAGCAGGAAATAGTGCCGGATGATTATTTATTGGCTAGCTGCCCGCAGGCAGCATCGATATCCTTGCCCCGGCTCCGTCTCAACCTGACATTCACGCGGTTGCGTTCAAGGAATGCCATGAATTGCGTCACCTTGTCCTCATCCGGTTTCTGAAAATCTGCATTGTCGATCGGGTTGTACTCGATGATATTCATCAGGTCGGCAGGCACTTTCCGATACAGGTGAACGAGTTCTTCAGCGTCTTTCAGGGAATCATTGAAATCCTTGAACAGGATGTATTCGAAAGTGATTTCGTTTCCGGTCTTCTGGTAAAAATAATTGAGTGCGTCCACCAGTGATTTGATGTCATTGCTGTCGTTGATGGGCATGATCTCGTGGCGTTTGGCATCGTTGGCGGCGTGCAGGGAAAGTGCCAGTTTGAACCGCACCTGGTCGTCACCCAGCTGGCGGATCATTTTGGCAACCCCGGCAGTGGAAACGGTGATGCGGCGGGGGCTCATTCCAAGTCCGTCCGGGGAGGTTATTTTTTCGATTGCCCTGAGCACGTTTTTATAGTTCAGCAGCGGTTCACCCATCCCCATGAAAACGATATTGGTTAATTTTTTGCCATATACCGCTTCGCTCTGGCGGTTGATCAGTACTACCTCATCGTATATTTCATCAAATTCGAGGTTGCGTTTCCGGTCCATATATCCTGTTGCACAAAACTTGCAGCTCAGGGAGCAGCCGATCTGTGAGGAAACACAGGCAGTCCGCCGCTCGTCGGTAGGAATCAGCACACCTTCTACAAGGTGGCCATCTACAGTTTTGAACCTGCTTTTCAACGTGCCGTCCATGCTGTGTTGGGTAAGGTCCTCCCTTAATGCCGGAAGGGAAAACTGTTCACTGAGTTTTTGCCTCAGGTCTTTGCTGAGGTTGGTCATTTCATCGAACTGAACCACCGGTTTCAGCCATAGCCATTCATAGACCTGTCTGGCCCTGAATTTTTTCTCTCCGATAGTCGCAAAAAATGTTTCCAGCTCCTCCAGGGAAAGCTCCCTGATATTTTTCTTGTCCAGCTTCAGCATTCTGCAAAGGTCTATCTTTGGCCGTTATGAAAAAAACCTATGTGATCGATGCGGCCAGAACGCCCATCGGCCGCTATGGCGGCGGCCTGAGCAGCCAACGCCCCGATGATCTGCTTGCCCTGGTTATCCGAAAGTTACTCGATCGCAACCCCGCCGTGGACCCGGCTAAAATCGAAGACATTATCGCCGGTGCAGCCAACCAAAGCGGGGAGGATAACCGCAATGTTGCCCGCATGGCCGGACTGCTGGCCGGTCTTCCGGTAACAGTGGCGGGAAACACGGTAAACCGGCTCTGCGCCAGTGGGCTTCAGGCAATTATGGATGCGTCACGTGCACTTGCCTGCGGTGATGGCGAATTTATCGTTGCGGGGGGCGTGGAGAGCATGACGCGGGCGCCTTTTGTAATGGCAAAAGCCGACAACGCCTGGAACCGCCAGCAGGAGGTATTTGACACAACCATGGGCTGGCGTTTCGTCAATCAACGGCTGGCCAGCCTGTATCATCCTTATACAATGGGGGAAACCGCCGAAAATGTGGCGGAACAATGGCAGATTAGCCGCGCGGACCAGGACAAATTTGCCCTTGAGAGCCAGCGCCGCTATGCGGAAGCCCAGGTTGAAGGGCGCTTTCGCAATGAATTAATCCCCGTTCCCGTAACCATCAACCGGGAAGCGACGATGGTCACGAAAGATGAACATCCGCGGGAAACGACACTGGAGAAACTGGCGGCATTAAAGCCGGCTTTTAAGAAAGAAGGCACTGTTACTGCAGGTAACAGCAGCGGCATCAACGACGGCGCCGCCGCAGCAATCCTGGCAGGAGAGGATGCCGTTCAGGCTTACAAACTTAAACCGCTGGCCTCCATTGTCAGTATGGCTGTTGCAGGGGTAGATCCATCTGTAATGGGTGTTGGCCCGGTTCCTGCTGTCCATAAAGCGTTACAACGCGCAAAACTTTCCATCCGGGATATTGGCCTGATTGAACTGAATGAAGCTTTTGCTTCCCAGTCACTGGCCTGCATGCGGGCGCTCGACCTGGATCCTCAAAAAGTTAACGTCAATGGCGGAGCGATCGCACTCGGTCACCCGCTTGGAGCAAGTGGTGTGCGCATTGTAGCCACGTTGTTGCACGAGATGAAACGACGGGGAGTCCGCTATGGTCTGGCAACAATGTGTGTTGGCGTAGGGCAGGGGGCGGCAGTTATTTTTGAATCCACATAGCGGCCACGATCGGTAATATCGGAAGGTGTTGTGGTAAAAAAAGAGAAATTTCAGGGAAATTGATAAATAATTGAACGGTTGTTGCAAATAAAATGAAATGTTGTTGCATTTTTGGTGCCTAATTCTGGATCATGTCAGGAAACAAACACCGGTTCTATCTGCTTGCCGCCTTATTATTTGTTATCGCAGGATTTTCTCCGGCAGCCGTTGCACAACCAGGCAATGCTGCGGGCCGGGGAATCTTTTCCGGCAAAGTGGTGGATACGAGAACGGGGCAGGCACTTTCCGGGGCATCCGTTTATTTTCCTGATATTAAGAAAGGCGCCATCGCTGACCGGCAGGGATTATTTACGACGCCACCTATAAACAATGGTGTTTACCTGGTGGAAGTAAGCTACCAGGGACATGCGGCGATCGTTGAAAATATCAGCATCAACGGTAATACCCGGAAAGATTTCAGCCTGCAGGAAAGGATTGTGGAAAATCAGGCTGTTACCATCACCGGAGTTTCTACTGCGATGCGCGTCAAACAATCGCCGCAACCCGTCGATATTCTGAAAAGGGAAGAACTCCAGAGAATATCTGCTACAAATGCCATTGATGCCCTCGCACACAGCGTGCCCGGAGTGTCTGCACTCAGTACCGGCCCTGCAATTTCCAAACCCTTTATCCGTGGCCTCGGTTATAACCGGGTGATTACGATCAATGACGGCATCCGTCAGGAAGGGCAGCAATGGGGAGATGAGCATGGTATTGAAATAGATGATTACAGTATCCAGCGGATCGAGGTGTTGAAGGGGCCGGCTTCTCTTTTATACGGAAGTGACGCGATGGCCGGCGTGATTAACATTATCACCCAGAAGCCTGCGAATGAAGGCCAGATCAGTGGATCAATCGGATCTGAATATCAGTCCAACAATGGTTTGAGAGGATTTTATGGAAACATGGGTGGCACAAAAAACGGACTAAGCTGGAACGCCTATGGTTCATATAAAGCCGCACATGATTACCAGAACAAATACGATGGCTATGTATTCAATTCCAAATTCCATCAGCAGAACTTCGGTGGTATGCTCGGGTACGGCGGTTCGTGGGGTTATACCCATGTGCTGGTCAGTTACTTTGATCAGCAACCAGGAATGGTTGAAGGAGAAAGAGATGAATCGGGTAGGTTTATGAAACCTGTGGCGGGCGGCGACACGGTAGCGACATCAGGCGATTTCAAATCTATTCGGTCCTATGTTCCTTACCAGCATGTACAACATTTCAAAGTGAGTACAGACAATGTATTTAATCTGGGTAAGAACAACCTGGATGTTACGCTCGGTTTTCAACGTAATCAACGCCGGGAATATGGAAACGCCGAAGCAGCAACATCACCTGATGCATGGTTCGATCTCAAAACACTTACTTATGCGGCGAAGCTGCAATTGCCGGCAAAAACAAACTGGAAGTTTACGTTCGGGGCCAGTGGCATGTATCAGACCAATGACAACCGCGCAGAAGAAGTTCTGATTCCCGATTATGCCGTGACCGATATCGGAATATTCGGATTTACACAATATCATTTACGCAGGCTGTCCTTCAGCGGGGGACTCAGGTTTGACAACCGTCATATCAACAGCAATGACATGATCGTTGACCAGGAAGAGAAATTTACTGCGTTCACCCGGGATTTTGCAAATGTTTCCGGTAGCGCGGGGATCAGCTACGAGTTGAACAGCCGGTTACAGGTAAAGGCGAACCTTGCACGGGGTTTTCGTGCACCTTCCCTTGCCGAACTGGCAAGCAATGGTGCCCATGAAGGAACGATCCGTTATGAAGTGGGCGACAAGTCACTTCATAGTGAGACCAGCATACAGGCTGATGCGGGACTGGAATGGAATACTCCCCATCTTTCCCTGGAAGGAAATGTATTTTACAACAGGATCAATGATTTTATTTTCTACCGCAAGCTGCTCAACCAGGCAGGATCCGATTCAACCATATTTGATCCCGAATCCGGAAACACCTTAACAGTCTTTCAGTTCAACCAGCAGGATGCTGTGCTTTATGGCGCTGAACTGATAGTTGATATCCATCCCCACCCTATGGACTGGCTGCATATCAAAAACAACTTCGGATACACTATCGGCCGCTTCGACCAGGCCATAGACGGGAGCCGTAATATTCCCAATATCCCGGCTGCCCGGCTGGTTTCTGAACTGACCATCAATGTATTGCCAAAAGGAAAGCTGATCCGGAACCTCTACCTCACTGGTGAGAGTGATTATACTTTCCGGCAAAGCCGTGCATTTACCGGGTTCAACACTGAAACAGTAACCGGAGACTACTGGCTGGTTAACTTAGCGTTGGGCGCTGACCTGCACAAAGGAGAAAATAAACTGGCGACGCTCCAGTTTGCCCTGACGAATCTCGGTGATGTGGCCTATCAGAATCATCTCGACCGGCTCAAGTATACAGCAGTTAACCCGGTTACCGGCCGGCAGGGTGTATTCGGGATGGGAAGAAATTTCAATGTTAAACTCAACATTCCGCTGAATTTCACCTGGAATTGACCGGTTACCAACTAACGGGAAGGAATAGCGGATAATGCATAGACAATGATATTGACCCCGAATTTGGTGTTGTCTTCAGCTAGAAACCGTTTGTTTCGGAAATCATAGTCCCACTCGCAACCGTAATCTTTATTGCTGTACAGTACGCCGATCCTTCCGTTGATCGTGATGGCTTTCAGGTAATCATGGATCAGATCGTCACCCCAGCCGTTTAATTCAAATGCTGTATTGGGCGGACCTTTTTCAAATTTGAAGAAAGTGTGGTAGATGCCATGTGAATCAGGGATCTTTTTGAGAGCAGCCGGGCCAAACAGTTGGTTCATTTGGGCTTCGAACGATTTGGCAAACAGTCCATCGATATCGTGATTGCAATCGTCCACGAATACAAAGCCACCGTTGTCCACATACTGTTTGAAATGACGGCTTTCGGCCTGTGTAAACTGAACGAGCTTGTGCCCGCTCATGTAACAAAAGGGGTACCTGAAGATCTCGGTGGTGGCGAGGTCTACAATTTTCTCCTGTGGTGACACCGGAATGGTGGTATATTCAATCAGCGAATTGAGGATATTGGCGGGCATGCGTTGATCGGTATCCCAATCTCCTGAGCTATATTTCAGGCGTACAAAGGTGAACTTACCAGTCATGTATTTTTCGAAGCGTTTGCTAAAATAAGCCGTATTTCACATAATTCATTTTACTTAAAACCTGTGTTTTGATACATACGGAAGCTGCATTGCAACAACTGTTGGAAAAGGTATCGCGACTGAAAGCCGAAATTCAGAAACAGATTGTCGGCCAGGACGCTGTTCTGGAAGAGTTGATCATAGCCTTGCTGGCGGGAGGTCATTGTCTGCTGGAAGGTGTACCCGGACTTGCAAAAACGTTGATGGTGCGCACCTTGTCACAGGCGTTGGACCTCCAGTTTAACAGGATCCAGTTTACACCCGACCTGATGCCTACTGATATTATCGGTACGGAGATTCTCGAAGAAGACGTAGCTACCGGGAAAAGATTTTTCAAGTTCAACCAGGGACCCTTATTCGCCAATATCATCCTGGCGGATGAGATCAACCGGACGCCTCCAAAAACACAGTCGGCTCTGTTGGAAGCGATGCAGGAATTCGAAATTACATATGCCGGCCACACCCATTACCTGCAGAGACCGTTTTTTATCCTTGCGACACAGAATCCGATTGAACAGGCCGGTACCTATCCTTTGCCTGAAGCACAATTGGACAGGTTCCTGTTATATGTAAAGATCGGATATCCCTCAGCGGGAGAGGAAGCGGCGATTCTGCATCAGACGACGGGCAACCGGAAGGTGAAGGTTGAAGCAGTGTTGTCGGCGGATGAGATCCTGCAGCTGCAGTCACTGGTGAGGGAAGTGAATATCAGTACTGCGCTGATCGGCTATGTGACCAGGCTGATACGGGAAACACGTCCGGATACCACATCTATTCCTTTTGTGAAGGAATGGGTGGCCTGGGGAGCCGGTCCGCGTGCCGGGCAGGCGCTGATCCTGACAGCAAAGGCCAGGGCACTGCTGAAGGGCAGGTATGCCGTTATCCAGGAAGATATTGAGACCATGATTTTTCCGGTGCTTCGTCACCGGATATTGGTGAATTTCAAAGCTGAGGCGGAGCATGTGAATAGCGACCGGATCTCACAGGCGTTGCTTGAAAGTGTCAGCCGCAAGGAAAATTAGACAGTTCATGCAATTTCCCACTCCAGAAATATTGCTTTCCCTTGGAAATATAGGGCTCGCCGCAAAAATGATGGTCGATCCTTATTTATCAGGCATCAACAAAAGCAGGGTAAGGGGGCAGGGACAGGAATTCAGCCAGTATCGCAGCTATCAGCCCGGAGACGATCTGCGGTGGATGGATTGGAAAATGTATGCACGGTCAGACAGGTATTATGTGCGGGAGTCAGAAATGGATACCAGCATCCGGATCCGGATACTGATCGATGCAAGCGCCTCCATGGCGTACCTGGAAGGAGGTATCAGGAAGATAGATTATGCAAAACTGCTGGCGGCTGCAATGGGTTACCTGGCCTACCGGCAGGGGGATGCATTAGGCCTGATGGTGTTACATCAGGACAATTGGGAAAGTCTTCCTGTCAGGAACGATGCGAGGCACTTGTCCCGTTTCTTTTACCAGCTGGAACAATTGCAAACCGGGGGCCTGTTTTTATCAAACCGGTTTTTTCCGCAACTGAGGTCGGGTGTTCCGGGTAAGGAAATGCTGTTATTCATAACAGATCTGTACCAGGCAAACAACGAGACGCTGGAGTTGCTGCATTCGCTGGCTGCTTCGAAACATGAAGTGATCGTATTTCATCTTATGGGATCCCGGGAGCTCGACATGAATTTCGGATCAGCAGCCACCTTGCAGGATTGGGAAACCGCTGAACGCACAGACAATATCCAGGATGGTGATCGTGCCCAGGCAAAGGAAAACCTGGCGCATTACATCGGCAATATCAGGAAACAGTTGCTTGAAAAAGGAATTACGTATTGCCAGCTGAAAATGGACCAGCCATTGAACGAAGGAATTCTCGAGTTTTTACAGCAGCGACAAAAATCATTTATTTAGTAGTTGAGATTTCTGGAACCCATATGGCTTTTGACAGGAACGGGTATCTGCATTCCCCTGCTGATCCACTGGTGGAAAAGCCGGCAGGGGGCGGTAACCCTGGTTGGTACCATTCGCTTTCTGCCTAAAGCAACGGCAAACCAGGCCAGTCGACATCGGCTGACTGAATGGTTACTGCTGGCAGTGCGGTGTGCGATGATCCTGTTGGCGGCAGTGTGGTTGGCCGGGCCGGTATGGCAAAAAGAAAAAAGCGATAAGCGGGTGAAAGGGTGGGTTCTCGTGCCGCGTGAAGGGATCGGCAGGAACCGGATAGCGATCGACAGCCTCATTCACCAGGGATTCAGGCTGCATGCCTGGGAAAAAGCTTTTCCGGAAATAGAAATGGGTGACACCGCAGGTACAGCGCAACACCGCTATGACCATTTCACGCTGCTTGATGCCATTGAACGCAGGGCTCCTGCCGGTATGCCGCTGGTGTTGTTTACACCGGATAACGTACAGGGTTTTTCAGGACCCAAGCCAAAGGTGAACCGACCGGTTGACTGGAGGCTGTATCATGATCAGCAGCCAAAGGAACTGGCTTCGGCGGCCAGGCTTCCGCGGAAGATCTGGTTGTACAGGGACAGTGAAAAATTTCTGCGACAGGATCAGCACCTGGCAGCAGCCATCAGATCATTACAATATTATTTTAAAGACAGTGTACAGCTGATTCATGTTAACGATCCTGGTAGGGTGAGGCCGGACAGCAATTCCGTGTTGTTCTGGTTAAGTACAAGGCCGCTTCCTGCAATGACCTCAACCGGACTGATATTGCAGGCAGATACAACGCAACAAAGTGCTGGCAGGATAATATGGCAATCTGCGTCGGGCAATGATATTTTGTGGCAGCCTGATCCGGCTAAAAATATTCACCGGCTTTCTGTTGCTGAAGATGGAGCCGGTGGCATCGCTTCCCTGGATGACCTGCCGGAACGCCTGTACTGGTTGTTTCAACCCGGTAGCGAACAACAAAGGTTAACCAGGCTGGAGGACCGCATTGATCCTTCTGCGTTGGTGGATTTTCCGTCGGGTAAAAAGAATAATGCAACCCCCACCCAAATGATTCACGCCGCTTTGCCCGTGGATAGCTGGATGACCGGTCTTCTGATCCTGTTGTTTGTAATGGAAAGGTGGTTGCGCTGGAGGAAAACTAAAACTTAAACACTGAGGTCAGCTAACCGTATATATGACTTGCAGCGCCGCTGGAATCAACAGAGTCGATGGATGGCGATGTTGACCGGGGCATTGTTGTCGCTGCCGGTATCCATCCTGTTGTTCCGGTTGGTAAAATTGCCGCTATGGGCTGCCGTTGTATTGGTGATCCTGGCCGTAATTTTCTCTTACTGGCTGCAGCAGGGAAAAGCATTGAAAGCGGAAGATGTTGCGGTGAAACTCGATCTCAGTTTTCCGGAACTGGAAGAAAGCAGTGGATTGATAATTGCCGAACCCGGAGATCACGGCATGCTCTTTCATCTGCAACGCAACAAGACCACGGAGGTTTTGAATCGTCTTGAAATTGATGATCCCTGGTCCGGAACTTTACGGCGCCGGTACTGGCTGATAGCCGGCAGCATCCTGTTGTCGGTCTTGTTTTTCATGTTGCCGGTTCCGGCCCGCAAAGCGACATCTGGTCCGGCACCTGTTAATGGCAGCCGGATTGTTACGATTTCCCCTGCAGGTGTTAGTGTATCAGTAGTAATCGAGCCACCAGGTTACCTGAAGCGAAGTAAGCTAACACAAAAAAACTGGGCTATCCGTGCAGAACAACATTCTAAAATAACCTGGAACATATCAACAACAATTCCGGTTAAACAATTCCGGCTGGTATTTCAGGATAAAACAGTGTTGAATCTCAGGGGTACTGACAGCTCCGGAAAAAATTGGACAGCAACGAAAGTATTGGATACACCGGGGTTTTACCAGGTTGCATGGGGCGACAGCCTCTCTGGATTATACCCATTCGAAATGATCGCCGACCTCCCCCCTGTAATTCACCTGGTCAATCCTGATGGAAAGGTAGAACTGGAACCGGGGCAACAACCAAACCTGAATTTTCAGGCGTTGCTGGTGGATGATAATGGCCTCGCGGCTGCAACACTGCATGGAACAATTGCCAGCGGTACAGGTGAAAGTGTGAAATTCAGGACGCTTGACATCAGTCTCGGGAGAGCATTGGCCGGCAGCAGAAAATTTGAATGGAATGCAAATATAGATCTTAAGAAATGGGACATCCGGCCCGGCGATGAATGGTATGGTTATATCACGGCACGTGATGCAGCCAACCAGGAATCGCGCTCCGATGTCTGGGTGGTGAAGCTATCTGACACAACGGAGTTGATGAGTTTCGATGGTGTCATGACGACTATGGCAATTAAACCGGAATTTTTCCGCAGCCAGCGTCAGATTATTATTGAAACGGAACAACTGATAAAAGACAAGCCGGATCTTTCCAGGGAAATGTTTCAGCAAAAGAGCAATGACCTTGCGGCAGAACAGAAGCTCCTGCGGCTGCGATACGGCAAATTTCTAGGCGAAGAAGATGAAACGAACATTGGCTACCATGAACATGATGAAGGCCATGAGTCTGGTAATCCTGATTTCGGTAATGCACAGAAGGTGCTGGAAGAGGTCTCACACCAGCATGATAAAGCAGAAGACGCTACCTATTTTGACGCTGCCACAAAAAAGCAGCTGAAAGCTACGCTGACAGAGATGTGGAACGCAGAACTGAAATTGCGCATCTATCAGCCCGTACAGGCCCTGCCTTACGAATACAAGGCATTGCGGTTGTTGAAAGAACTACAGCAGCAGTCCAGAGTGTACGTGGCAAAAACTACGGTGAGAACAACCCCGCTGGATCCTGGAAAGCGGGGCACGGGCGACCAGGACAAGATTGTTTCGACACAACTGGATTACAACTACCAGGTAGCAGACGAGGGGGCAGTAATTTTATCCGATGCGATGCGACTGATCAATGCATTGCGGGAAGGGCCCTCCACAAGGCTTGAAAAAAGTGAAAAGGATCAACTGGATAAAGCGATAGCGATCATAGGAGAAAAGGCGGCTAAAGAACCAGCTTCCTGGTTACATGACTATGAAGTGATGGTCAGCATCAGGGAAGCCCTTCAGACCGGGATTGCCCCGGTACAACCCGATCTTGGGATCGCTGCAGCAGCGCTTACCCGCTTGTCAGTTCCGGTAAGGATGCCGGCGCCGGCGCCGGGAATGCCTGTAAACCCATTGATAAAAGAGTATCGTAAAATTTTGCTGGAAAGTCAGCGTCCATGAATGCCATCGTAACCATATTAACGGGGATCAGTTTATTGCTGATGCTGTACTGGCTCTGCCGGATGGAATGGCACAGGCAGAACAAGCGCCGGTTGTGGTGGCGCCTGATGGCCAATGCAATAGCTGTTGTGGCGCTCAGCATGTTGTTGTACTATGCGTTCCGGCCGCGTGAACAAGAGACCCGTTTGATGGCGGTTCTGGCAACGGAAGGCACACATCCCGATTCTTTAAAATCGTTTTTGTCGCAGCATCCCGGCACTCCTGTTTATACCTGGCGGGAGTGGTTATATGCATCATCAGCAACTGTGGAGCAGCTGCATGTGTTCGGTTATGGATTACCAGCCAGTTACTGGAAGATGATGAATGAGGTGCCGGTACAGCTTCATCTTTCTCCGGAACCGCGCGGGTTCCTGTCGGTTGGCTGGACCAAAATGGTTTACCAGGGCAACCGCTTCGAATGCCGGGGTAAATATGATAATACCGGGGAGGATACTGCGCGTTTGTTCTTGTTGCAGGAAAGCACGGTGAGAGACAGTGTTTTGGTTGGTCCGGGTAAAGTGAATGACTTTGTGCTGAACACGATTCCGTTTTTTACAGGACCCCAGGTATTCACGATGGTGGTCGTTCGCGGGAGGGATACAATTGAAACCAGCAGGTTGCCCGTAATCGTGCATGCTGCTGGCAAAACGAAAATACTGGTGCTGACAGGGTTTCCTGATGCAGAGACCGGATTTCTCTCGCGTTGGCTGGGGCAGATGGGTTATTCAGTAACGGCACGGAACAGGATCAGCAATCAGCAATACCTGACCAACTACCTCCATGCAGATCCTGTAAATTTTAGCAGACCGGCAGGGCAATGGCTCGGACAGTTTGATTTGCTGGTCACTGACGCCGGTACTATGGCGGCGAATCCCGCGGTGAGCAATGCAGCCAGGCAATTGATAGCAGCGGGAAAGATGGGGCTGGTGTTGCTGGCGGATAGCTCACTGACCAAAGAGGTATGGTATGGTCGTGGTTACAGGTGGCAATCCGGCAATGGGGGAGAAGCAGAAGGGACGCTGACATTCGTACCCGGGCCGGCGGCAACGCCGGTTTGGAAAAATCGCGATACAGTACTTGCTGTACGTATGAATGAAGGAGCTGGTCATGTTGCAATCAGTGGATGGCATAGTAGTTTTTCGTTGAGGCTTACAGAGAAAAACAGTCATTACGCAGCATACTGGTCATCGGTGATCACTGGTGCATTACCTGTATCAGAGCCTGAAAAAACAATGTCAGCACTGAACAATTTTCCGGAACCATGGGACGAAACGATTTTGCTCTGGCGAACGGCAGCTCCGGAATATACTGCTGCAGGGACGATTTTCCCCTGGTTACACTATACCGTCGCGTGGCCGGATAGGTCGGGCTGGCAAACAGCAGTCAGCCGCCAGGATTCGGCCCGCTGGTTTGTATTTGACCGGGGAGAATGGTTCACGATGCGAATGCGGGAACGAATGCAGGCTTCTGAGGCTTTTGCCGGCACCCGGGCAACCGTAACGAAAAGTATAGACGGGAAACCTGTCATGAACTGGCAAAGGTTGCGTGGCCTGTTCTTAGGTTGCTTCTTTATGGCGTCTGTTTTTCTATGGATGGAAAAAAAACTGGATTAAAGGTGGCGGGGACGGTTTTAATTTGATTAGTTTGGTAGTTCCTGTTTATCGTAAACACACACACACACACATGAATGCTTTCATTCCCGTTCCTGTGCATTTCAGCCAGGAGACTGTCAACAAAAAATATTACCCATGAAAAGGCGCGATTTTGTTCAGATGGCCGGATGGGGACTTGGTGGCGTCTTTCTTCCCAACATTCCGATTTATGGAAAGGAAATTCCGGAGGCAGCACTGCTGGATAACCCTTTTGATGTTGCCTTGAAAAAACAGCTTGCAGATGTTGCGCTCAATGCCGCCCGGAGTAAGGGTGCCACCTATACGGATGTGAGAATCGGGCGTTACCTGAATCAGTTTGTATCCACCAGGGAGAAAAAAGTGCAGGGCATTGTGAATACTGAGAGTTATGGTGTAGGCATCCGTGTTATAGCAAAAGGGTGCTGGGGGTTTGCTGCCACCAATCAGATGACGAAGGACGGCGTTGCCGAATGTGCCGGCAGAGCTGTGGCTGTTGCACTCGCCAATGCATCCATTCAGGGCGACCCTGTACAGCTGGCACCGCAAAAAGGATACGGTGAAGTGTCCTGGAAGACACCTGTCGAGATCAATGCATTCACAGTTCCGGTAAAAGAAAAGGTGGATTTGCTGATGCAGGTGAATGATACCGCGCTGCAGCTTGGCGCAAGCTTTATCAACTCGCTGATTTTTGCCGTGAACGAGCAGAAATATTTCGCTTCTTCAGATGGTTCCTATATTGACCAGGATATCCACCGGATCTATCCAACATTCAATGTTACCAGGGTAGACCGTGCCACGAATAAGTTTGAGACCAGGTCGGCCTTCAGCGCTCCCATGGGAATGGGTTATGAATATCTGCGGCCGAGACCGGAAGATAAGATCCCTGGAATCGTTACGCTGTATAAACAACGGTATGATATCCTGGAAGATGTTAAGTCTGCCGTCGCCAACGCTACAGCCAAGCACCAGGCCAAGTCTGTTGAGCCAGGTAAGTATGATGTAGTGCTGGACCCCACCCATCTCTGGCTGACCATTCATGAATCAGTGGGGCATCCGACTGAGCTTGACCGTGTGCTTGGCTACGAGGCCAATTATGCCGGCACGAGTTTCCTGACGCTGGATAAATGGAAGTCCGGAAAATTCAATTTTGGAAATCCCCTTGTAAACATCGTTGCAGACAAAATGCAACCCGGTTCACTGGGTGCTGTTGGATATGACGATGAAGGCGTAAAGTGCGGGAAGTGGGACCTTATAAAGGATGGCATCCTGGTGAATTACCAGGTGATCCGCGACCAGGCACATATCCTGGGCCTTCCGGCGTCGCAGGGCTGTTGCTATTCCCAGGGTTGGGACGATGTTCAGTTCCAGAGAATGCCAAATGTTTCTTTATTGCCCGGTAAGCAGTCGCTCAGTGTGGACCAGATGATCGCAGGAGTGGAAAAGGGCATTTACATACTGGGTAACGGTTCTTATTCAATCGACCAGCAACGCTATAATTTCCAGTTCGGCGGTCAGACATTTTACGAGATCAGCAATGGAAAGATTACCGGCATGCTGAAAGATGTGGCGTACCAGAGTAACACTCAGGAGTTCTGGAATTCCTGCCATTCTATCTGCGATGAAAGGGATTACCGCCTCGGCGGATCCTTTAATGATGGTAAGGGACAGCCGGCACAAAGCAGTGCTGTTTCTCATGGCAGTGCGACCACCAGATTCAATAATGTGAACGTAATTAATACGGCCAGAAAAATTTAACGCATGGCAATTCTCAGTAAAGAAGATGCACAGTCCATCCTCAAAAAATTATTGTCTTTTTCCAAAGCTGACGAGTGCCAGGTTTCTGTTAATGCCAGCCAGGGTGGTAATATCCGGTATGCGCGCAATGCAGTTTCGACAGCTGGCGAGGTCAGCAATGCAAGCATCGCTGTGAGTGCTTCCTTTGGAAAACGAACCGGCACGGCAACGATCAATGAGTTTGATGAAGAAAGCCTGCGCAAGGTGGTCGCCAGGGCGGAAGAGCTCGCCCGGCTGGCACCGGAAAATCCGGAATATATGCCGCTGCTGGGTCCGCAGCAATACGCAGAAAGTATTGCCCACTCAGCTGGTACCGCAGCGATGACTCCTGAATCCAGGGCGGAAATGGTCGCCAGGAGCCTGGGGGCCGCAAAATCGGCAGGCCTTGAGGCCGCGGGTTACCTTGAAAACAATCACGGCTGCAGTGCCCTGATGAATTCAAAAGGATTGTTTGCTTACAGTACTGATTCCGGAGTTGACTTTTCTGTGACCGTTCGCAACCGGGAAGGTACCGGTTCGGGCTATACCAGTCAGCAGTATAATGATGTAAGCAAGCTGGATACGCTGGCATTAAGTAAAACGGCAGCTTTCAAGGCAACCCGTTCTTCCGGGGCCAAAGCCATCGAACCCGGAAAATATACCGTGATACTGGAACCACTGGCAGCGGCAGATATGCTGGGTGGCATCTTAAGGTCATTTGATGCCCGCTCGGCAGACGAGGGCAGAAGTTTTCTCAGTAAGAAAGGCGGGGGTACCCGCCTGGGAGAACAGCTTTTCGGCGACCAGGTTACGATATGGTCGGATCCCCTGCACCCGGAAGTTCCCGGCGATACCTGGAATGGGGAGGGGTTGCCGTTAACAAAAACTTCCTGGGTGGAAAAGGGAGTCATTAAGAATCTTGCATACAGTCGCTTTTGGGCGTCTCAGAAAAATGTGAATCCGCTCCCTGGTTCCCGGAACATGATCATGCTGGGAGGAACCGGATCGACCGAGGATCTGATCAGGGGCACGGAAAAAGGCATCCTTGTTACCCGCTTCTGGTATATCCGGATGGTGGATCAGCAAACGCTGCTGCAAACCGGACTTACCCGCGATGGAACATTTTACATTGAGAACGGCCAGATTAAATTTCCCATCAAAAATTTCCGCTTTAATGAAAGCCCGATAATTATGCTGAATAATATTGATGCTATGGGAGCGTCCGTTCGAAGCGGATCGGCATTTCTGCCACCGGTAAGGATCAGGGACTTTACTTTTACTTCACTCTCCGACGCAGTATAAAATCATCATTAACTAAAACAACTGAACGTGAAAAGACGTGATTTCCTTTATTTCTCCGGTCTCGGCGCAGCTGGCAGTATTCTTCCCGGTTTCACCACCATGGGGAATATCATCCGGCCCGAACAGGCATTGGAGCCAGGTATCGATGTGGCGCAAAAGAAGCGTCTGGCAGATGTGGCACTGAATGCAGCGCGTTCGAAAGGAGCTACCTATACCGATGTCCGTATTGGCCGTTATCTCAATCAGTTTGTCGTTACACGCGAAGAAAAGGTTGAGAATATTGTGAATACCGAATCCTTCGGCATGGGGATCCGCGTTATCGCCAACGGCAGCTGGGGATTTGCCGCTACCGACCAGCTGGACAATGACAGCATTGCGAAAGCAGCAGCCATGGCTGTGTCCATTGCGAAGGAGAATGCCCGTTTACTGAAAGAGCCGGTTCAACTTGCTCCGCAGAAGGGCTATGGCGAAGTAAGCTGGAAAACGCCAATTGAAAAAAATGCGTTTGAAGTACCCATCAAGGAAAAGGTTGACCTGCTGCTTGGCGTGAGCGATGCCGCCATGAAGGCAGGGGCGAATTATATTACTTCCCTGCTGTTTCTCGTGAACGAGCAGAAGTATTTTGCTTCTACAGACGGTTCGTATATTGAACAGGACATTCACAGGATCTGGCCGGCTTTCTTCATTACCAAGATCGATGCCGCCACGGGTAAATTCGAAACGCGCAATTCATTAAGCGCGCCTTCCGGAATGGGATATGAATATCTTTCCGCGAAACCGCAGGATAAGATCAAGTCTGTCACCACGCTATATAAGAAGAGTTATGATATGCTGGAGGATGCCAGGCTCGCCGGTGCACAGGCCGGTGAAAAGCTGAAAGCAAAATCCGTTGAGCCGGGCAAGTATGACCTGATTCTCGATCCGTCGCATCTGTGGCTGACCATTCATGAATCTGTTGGTCATCCCACCGAACTGGACAGGGTACTGGGGTATGAAGCCAATTTTGCCGGTACCAGCTTCCTGACGCTGGACAAATGGCAGACGAAGAAATTCAACTTTGGCAACAAACTCGTCAACATCAAGGCCGACCGCCTGCAACCGGGTTCGCTGGGGGCAATGGGCTATGATGATGAAGGCGTAAAATGTGGCCAGTGGGACCTGATCAAAGACGGCGTGCTGGTGAATTACCAGGTGATCCGCGATCAGGCACATATCCTCGGGTTGAACGCATCGCAGGGGTGCTGTTATGCAGACAGCTGGAGCAGCGTTCAGTTTCAGCGCATGCCGAATGTGAGTCTTCAGCCAGGCAGGGAAAAGAAAAGTATCGATGACCTGATCAAAGGCGTGGAAAAAGGAATTTATATTATCGGCGACGGATCATTCTCGATCGACCAGCAGCGCTATAACTTCCAGTTTGGCGGGCAGTTGTTCTATGAAATCAAAAATGGCAAGATTGCCGGTATGCTGAAAGATGTTGCTTACCAAAGCAATACACAGGAGTTCTGGAATTCCTGTGCCGGCATTGCCGATGAAAGCGATTACCGTTTGGGAGGGGCTTTCGGCGATGGGAAAGGCCAACCGATGCAAAGCAATGCGGTATCGCATGGATCAGCCACCACGCATTTTAAGAATGTTAACGTCATTAACACAGCAAGAAAAATAGGATAGTCATGCCACTACTTACACAAGACCAAGCCCGCGAGCTGCTGAAGAAAGTGCTGGCTTATTCCAAAGCTGACGAATGTGAAGTAAATATCAGTTTCGGCCAGAATGCGAATATCCGCTATGCCCGCAATGCCGTATCCACCAGCGGCTCTATCGGGCAGTCCAGCCTCGTGGTTTCTTCCGCATACGGGAAGAAACTCGGAATTGCCACTATCAACGAATTTGACGACGCCTCACTTGAAAAAGTAGTTCGCAGATCTGAGGAACTGGCGCAGCTGGCCCCGGAAAATCCGGAGTACATGCCGATGCTGGGACCTCAGCAGTATGCAGCCTCCAGTAAGACCTGGGACGAAGGGACTGCTGCCATTGATGCGAAATACCGTGCAGATGCCGTTGAGCAGAGCCTGAAAATCTCAAAAGATAGCGGACTGACGGCGGCGGGATTTCTGGAAGACAGCCGCGGCTTCAGTGCGATGATGAACAGTAAGGGACTCTTTGCCTACAACACCAACACCCGTGTCAACTTCAACGTGACGGTGAGAACCGAGGATGGTAAGGGATCCGGGTACGCTTCAAAAGGATTTACGGATGTTTCGAAACTGGATGTAGCTGCTGCTACTTCCGTAGCAGCGCAAAAAGCAAAAGGATCTGCTGAGGCCAGGGCAATTGAACCGGGAAAATATACCGTCATACTGGAACCGGCCGCTGCGATTGTATTGCTGGAGAACCTGCTGTATTCCATGGATGCGCGATCAGCGGATGAGGGGAGAAGCTTCCTGAGCAAACCCGGTGGTACCACGAGGCTTGGTGAAAAACTAATGGATGAAAGGGTGACGATCTATTCTGATCCTCAGAATCCTGAACTGCCGACAGCACCCTGGAATGGTGATGGCAGACCGCAGGAGAAAGTAACCTGGATCGACAAGGGCTCGATCAGAAATCTTCCATATTCCCGTTTCTGGGCACAGAAAAAAGGAGTAAAGGCGGTTCCCTTTCCTGATGGATTTATCATGGAAGGTGGATCACAATCGCTGGAACAACTGATCGCTGGAACGGAAAAGGGAGTGCTCGTGACCAGGCTCTGGTATATCCGTGAGGTTGATCCTCAATCTTTGCTGCTAACGGGGCTTACCAGGGACGGAACTTTTTACATTGAAAACGGAAAGATCAAATTTCCGATCAAGAATTTCCGGTTCAATGAAAGCCCCGTGATCATGCTGAACAACCTGGATGCGCTGGGCATTCCGCAACGTACGGTGAGCGGCGAATCCAACAGTCATGCACTGATACCGCCGATGCGGATCAGGGACTTTACTTTCAGTTCTCTTTCGGACGCAGTATAAAGTAGAAATATACCGGTAAAAACTTCGTGGTGCGGACCCATTCGCCCACGAAGTTTTTTTTGCTTCTGCCGGTATACCTATCATGAGTTCATCGCTCGGCCTCATTTCACGAAATCCTTCGTGGATGTATGTTTAAATTAAGGTACACAAACACCTGACCATGCTACCACGAAATCCCATCCTTGCATCGCTGTTGATCACAGTGATAGCAACCTCATCCTGCGGCGTATTATCCAAAAGCGACCGCGTTGAATATGATTATAACGAGGGCGCCAAAAAACGCCGGCTGGTGCTGGCCATTCCGCCCGGTTCCGTTTCAGAAAACCACTCCCGTGACAATGACGGAAATGTAGTCCGGACTTTTCAGTACAAGGACGGCGCGTCATTTTTCATTGCCTGCCGGGATGGTGCTCATGAGCCCAGTATCGTGCTGACGAAGTCGGAAAGCGATATGTTGTCGCTGGAAAAAGCAACCGGCCAGATCGGTTCCGGCAAGTACGACAATGGCACTCATTGGAGCCGGCAGACCAGGGATGGCTTTATTGTCGGCTATGATTCCGTTGCCAATGGCAACCTGGAAATATTCGACGCTGCCATCCACTCTGTGCAGGTTAAAAAATGACCGGTTCAGCCGTTATGCGCCCCGGCGGCTGAGGTAGGCAAACAACTCCGTTTGCGGGAGCGTTGTCTGCTTGCCCGTCCGAAGGTCCTTGATCACACAGGTGTTGTTTTCCAGTTCCTGGCTGCCGATAATAATGATCAGCGGAATGTTCTTTTTCTCGGCGTACTTAAACTGTTTGTCGAATTTGGCTGTTTCGTGATAAAGTTCACTGGGGATATTGGCGCTTCTGAGCATTTGCATCAACCTGAAAGCGGTTCTTGCTTCGGCCTGCCCGAGGTTGAAGAACAGGGCGCGGGTGCCGGCCTGTACGGCTTCGGGGAATCGTTGCAATGCCTCGAGTACGTCATAGATCCTGTCAACCCCAAAACTGATACCGACCCCGGGAATACCTGGCAAGCCGAAAAGGCCGGTCAGGTCGTCATAGCGGCCGCCACCACCAATACTGCCGATGGCAACACCAACAGCTTTGACTTCGAAAATAATTCCGGTATAATAATTTAGTCCGCGGGCGAGTGTGAAATCCAGTACGAGGTTGCCAGGGGGATCATTCCCCAGAATGGTGCGCAATTCCGTAATGCCTTCCTGCGCTATGGCCAGGTGACCCAGCAGGCTTTCGACGGCAGCAAGCCGGCTGTTGTTATCGCCGTCGATGGAAAGGAAAGTCCGGATGGTTTCCCATTGCCCTTCGTTCAGGCCGCGACCAAGGATTTCCAGTTTCACTTTCTCGATCCCGATTTTGTCGAGCTTGTCAATGGCAACGGTAATATCCGTCAGCTGATCACTACCCCCACAGGCTTCTGCCAGGGCGGCAAGCAGTTTACGGCTGTTGATCCGGATCTCCACGGGCAGATCCAGCCTTTCGAAAACCTCTGCATATAGTGCTGTCAGTTCAACTTCGTTCAGCAGGCTACGACTTCCGACGATGTCGGCATCGCATTGGTAGAATTCCCGGTAACGGCCTTTCTGGGGTTTGTCGGCGCGCCATACCGGTTGCATCTGGTAGCGTTTGAAGGGAAGTGCCAGCTGACCTGCATTCATGGCCACATAACGGGCGAAGGGAATAGTCAGGTCGTACCGAAGCGCTCTTTCGGTGATCGACTTCTCATTTTTACCGGCCAGGACCAGTTCAAATCCATGTCTTGCTTTTTCTGATTTGTCTGGATCAGAAAGGCCATTGTTCAGGATCTTGAAAATCAGTTTATCCCCTTCATCGCCATACTTGCCCATCAGGGTTTCGAGATTTTCCATGGCGGGGGTTTCCAGTGGCTGGAAACCGTAGTTTTCAAAAACCTGGCGGATGGTCTGAAATATATAATAACGTTTGCGAACGATCTCCGGTCCAAAATCGCGGGTGCCGGAAGGAAGGGATGGTTTAGACATGTTGGGTTCGGGTTGAGTGTGCAATAATCCTGTCACAGGCAGATTCGATCAGGTCGTAGACTTCGTGGTAACCCGGTTCGGGTCCGTAAAAAGGATCGGGTACGTCCCGCAGTTCACCGGGAAACAAAATATTCAGCAGGAGATCGGCCTTTTCTGTTTTGAAACGGTTTCCTGCAATCCGGCGCATGTCGTCGAGTACGTCGCTGGCCATGGCATAGATCATGTCATAGCGATCAAAATCTGCTGCTTCAAATTTCCGGGAACATTGATGGCTGATATCGAGTCCCCTTGACAGGGCTACTTTTTGGGAAAGCCGATGCGGGGGTTCACCCACATGGTAGCCGTTGGTGCCGGCGCTGTCAACCTGCCAGTTCAGCCCTGCCAGTCGGGCTTTTTCCTGCATAATACCTTCTGCCAGTGGGCTTCTGCAGATATTCCCCAGGCAGACCATCAAAATCTTCATGGCCGCAAAAATACTATAGTTTCCGGTATGGATTCTTGTCATGATGGCATCTCATGCAAGAACACAGCGCTGCGTTTACCCATCCTATTTAGTCATCCAAATTCTTTTTTGTATGAAACCGGAAACTATTTTACGCAGCGATCTTCTTGACATTCTTTTTGAAAACAGAAATAAAACCTATGGTGCTTACGACCTGCGCAGGCATTATAATGAACGCCTGCGCTGGAGCCTGCTGGCGATGCTGGGAATAGCGCTGAGCCTGGGTTGGTTGTTTTCACGCAATCCGCGTCCCGTGGATATCAATTATATAATTCCTGTTGGTGATACTATGATACTAACTGAAATCAAACCGCCGGTTGAACCGCTCCCTCCCGTAGCACCACCGCCACCTCCTCCACCCGGCAATCCAACCCAGGTGGCAACAATAGAAAACACGGCGCCACTGATCACCGCTGAGGCCGATAGCACAGAGGTTCCTGAAACAGATGTCATGGTTAATGCACAGATCAGCAACTATACTTCAGACGGAACGGCTACCACTGGTGATGCGCCGGTGCAGCAGGGAACCGGTACACAGCCGGCAGTACCCGAACCTGTAGTTGAACCGCCGGTGGATGAGCCACTGACCTACGCCTCCGTTATGCCCAGTTTTCCCGGCGGGGATGGTGCCCTGCAGCGCTGGCTCTCCCGGAACCTTCGTCCGAATGACGACCAGCAACCCGGTGAAAAGATCAAAGTAGTCGTGCGCTTTGTAGTAGGCGTGAACGGGAAGATCGATCGCATCGAACTGGTTCAGAAGGGTGGTGAACCCTATGATAATGAAGTATTAAGGGTAATTCATAAGATGCCCGACTGGAAACCCGGATCACAGGGCGGCCGCCCGGTGCCTGTCTGGTTCAACATCCCGGTAATTTTTCAGGCGGGGGAAGACTAGAAATTTTCCTAACTTGCCCAACCCGGATAAACAGCTGATATGGCCTCAGATCAACAGGATAACAGGAAAAAACAGTACAATCTCATGCGTTCCATACTGGATTATGGCATGGGTATCCTGATCCTCGGTTTCGGCGGATTCTTCCTGTTCTCCGACAGGTTGGGCTTTAATTTTGAACTGGAACCCTTCTTTAAATACTTTTTTGCTTTCATGTGTATCATTTATGGCGCATGGAGGATCTACAGGGGATATCAAAAGAACTATTACTCCGAATGACTACTATTAAAGCGCTTAAGCATCATCGTTGGAACCGGTATGTTTTGGGAATCTGTGCATTATTCGCTTTCAGCCAGTGTAACAATGGCCCTGTTGAATACAGAACCGACAACCTGACCAGCGGAACGATCCACATCAGCGTGGACGAGTCCTTTAAACCTGTCATCGATTCCCAGATCAAAGTATTTGAATCCTCTTTTCCAAAGGCAAAGATCATCGCACATTACAAGCCGGAAGCGGAATGCCTGAAAGACCTCATGGTGGACAGTATCAGGATGGTGATTGTAACCCGCGGATTGTTGCCGGCGGAGGAGAAGGATATGCGGGATAGGTTGTCTTTTGTGCCGGTGCAGGGTAAAATGGCCTATGACGCACTGGCGCTGGTGGTGAACAACAAGAGCAAGGATTCCATCTTCACGATGGACCAGGTTCGGGGTATCCTGGATGGTACGGGTTCCCTGAAACTGCAGCCGGTGATGGACGGGAAAACGGCAACGAGCACTGTCCGTTATGCGATGGATTCCATCCTGCGCGGCAAGCCTTTCAGCAGTACTGTACAGGCAGCAAAATCCAGCAGGGAGGTAATAGAATATGTGGCGGACAATCCCAATTCCATTGGGTTCGTGGGAGTGAGCTGGATCGGCAACCCCGAAGACACCATGGCACTGAGTTTCCAGAAGAAGGTATCTATAGCCTCCCTGGAATGTGTTATTTGTCCGAATGAAACATATGTTAAGCCATATCAGGCGAATATTGCGATGCGCAGATATCCTTTGGTACGGGGATTGCAATATATTTTAAAAGAAAATTATGAAGGGTTGGGAAGCGGATTTGTAAATTTTCTGATCTATGAAAGAGGACAGTTGATTTTCCAAAGGGCTTATCTCTGGCCGGCCAAAATGCGATTCGAAATACGGAGCGCGGGAATTGATGAATAAACCAGACCATTTTTATAATACATTTACAACTCGACTAAAAACAGCAAACGAACATGAAGAAATACCTCAGCAGCCTGGTGTTCGCCGCAGTCACTTTCGCTCAGCCCCTGTTGGCCCAAAACGTAGATCAGGGTAAGAAGTTCTTCTATTACGAACGGTACAAAAGCGCCCGGGAAACCTTTGAAAAGATCCTGGCCGCCAACCCCAATGATATCAATGCAACTTACTGGTTAGGCCAGTCGCTCCTGGAACTGAAGGATACCGCCGCAGCGAAAGCCCTCTACCAGAAAGCACTTGCTTCCAACGGAAATGCGCCCCTGCTACTGGCCGGAATGGGCGGTCTCGAACTGACGGAAGGTAAAAAAGACGAGGCCCGTCAGCGCTTTGAAACAGCGCTGAGTATGTCCAAATCAAAAGATATTGCGGTAATCAACGCCATCGGGCGCGCCAACACCGAAGCTAAAAATGGTGATGCGGGTTATGCCATTGAAAAGCTTACCGCAGCCACGCAGATTAAAGGTTTTAACAGTCCTGAGACCTGGATCCTGATCGGGGATGCCTATCGCAAACAGGTAGACGGAGGAGCAGCTGTTTCCTCTTATCAGAAGGCACTCGCACTCGATCCGAATTACGCCGGCGCCAAGCAGGCAATCGGCAAGGTTTACCTCACACAGCGCAATGCTGAAATATTTGTGCCTGCGTTTGAGGATGCCATCAAAATGGATCCCAACTATGGTCCCGCTTATTTTGAGTTGTATTATTATTATTTCAACCGTGACATCAACAAAGCGAAAGATTATTTTGACAAGTACGCTGCAGTAACGGATGTTACACCCGCGCTCGACTACGAAAGATCTTCATTGTTGTTTGCAGCCCGCCGTTATGATGAAGCCATCAGCACAGCGAACAGTTACATCTCTAAACTGGGTGACCAGGCCGATCCCCGTTACTACAAACTGATCGCTTACAGTTACAATGAAAAGAATGATTCCATCAATGCCAAGAAATACCTGGATGATTATTTCGCCAAGCAGAAGGAAGATGGATTTGTTCCCAAGGATTATGAATTCCGGGCAACTTTGCTCAGCAAATTCCCCGGTAATGAAGCCGAGGCGATGGCCAGTTTTGACAAGGCGATCGCCCTCGATACCGCCCAGGCCAGCCGCATGGAACTGATGTCTAACGCAGCTGCTTTTGCTAAAAAATCCGGCAACCGTCAACTTGAAGCGGATATCCTCGGACGCCTGTATACTGTCAAGCCCAATCCAAGCAATGTGGACCTGTACAACTGGGGTTTTGCCAATTACCAGGCGCAGCGTTATCCAACTGCAGACAGCATCTTCAATGTTTATATTGAAAAGTATCCGAACGAGATCTTCGGCTACCTGTGGACAGCACGAGCCAAGCAGGCGCAGGATACTACGATGTCCCAGGGACTTGCAGTGCCTGCCTACGAGCGCCTCGCTACAAAGGCAACCGAACTGGACCCTGTGAAATACAAGCAGCAGGCTGTTACCTCTTATTTCTACCTCGTATCTTATTATAATGATATTAAAAAGGACAAGGCAACAGCAACCAAATACCTGGATAAAGTACTGGAAGTTGACCCCGGAAACGCTGATGCTTCCCGGATCAAAGACATCCTCAACAAGCCAGCGAAGAAGAGTCCCGCCGGAGGTTCGAAATCGCCCGCTAAATAAGATATTTCTCTAATACTATTCTAAGCCCCGCCAACGCGGGGCTTTTTTTCGATGTTACGCGTTTTATTAGAGTCACTGGCTTATTTTTGCGCGTACAACAACAAAAGCATGAATCTTTGTTTGTTAGAGGTCAATAGTACCGTCAATTACCTGCCCATCGCCATTCAGCTCCTGTTTGCATTAGGATTTGTTGTGATCACCCTGGTAGCCACCCATCTGCTTGGTCCTTCACGGAAAACCGGCGACAAACTGGAGAATTTTGAGAGTGGGATCGATGCAGTGGGAAATGCCCGCCAACCGGTGGCCATCAAGTACTTCCTGGTGGCGATTCTCTTTGTTTTATTTGATGTGGAAGTCATCTTTTTCTACCCCTACGCTGTTAATTTTAAGGCACTGGGTTGGGAAGGATTTCTCGCCGTGCTGATGTTTGTTGCCTTTTTCCTGTGCGGATTCATTTACATCATCAAGAAAGGAGCACTTCGCTGGGAAGATTAAGCTCCCATCCGCATTTGTTCACCTAAATTCCGAACACTATGGCACGTCCGGTTCAATATAACGTCAAGAATGAAGGAGGAAAACCCGTTAATGTGGCTGATATGCCACAGGGTTTCCAGGGAGAAGGTTTTTTCGCAGGTAAGATGAGTGATCTTGTGGGCCTCGCCCGGAAGAACTCCATCTGGCCGCTGCCTTTCGCTACCTCCTGTTGCGGGATCGAATTCATGGCCACTATGGCCTCTCATTACGACCTCGCGCGTTTCGGCGCCGAGCGGGTAGGGTTTTCACCGCGCCAGTGTGACCTGTTGATGGTAATGGGCACCATTGCCAAAAAAATGGGTCCCGTTGTAAAGCAGGTTTATCTCCAGATGGCAGAACCCCGCTGGGTAATTGCAGTAGGCGCCTGTGCGTCTTCCGGCGGTATTTTCGATACTTATTCCGTTTTGCAGGGAATTGACCAGGTGGTTCCCGTGGATGTATATGTACCGGGTTGTCCGCCCCGGCCGGAAGCGATCCTGGACGGATTCATGAAGATCCAGGAGCTGGTGGGTAAAGAATCTCTCCGCCGCCGCAATAGTGACCGGTATAAAGCGTTGCTGGAAAGCTACGGAATAGAATAAACGAGAATTTATGGGATTAACCATTGAACATATACAGGAAACGCTCAAAGAGAAATTTGGCGAAGCGATCGTCAACATGGAATCTCCTTACGGGATGTTTACATTTGAAGTTCCTAAAGACCTCAATCTTAAAGTACTGCAGTTTCTTTATGACGAACCGGAGCTGAAATTCAGGTTCCTGACCGACATATGTGCGGTACATTATCCGGATCAGAAAGGACGGGAACTGGCGGTTGTTTACCATCTGCATAACATGACCGAAAATGTCAGGATCAGGATGAAAGTGTTTACCGACATCCAGGCTCCCGATGTTTATACAGCCAGCAGCCTTTTTTCGGCAGCCAACTGGATGGAAAGGGAAACCTACGACTTCTATGGTGTGAATTTCCTGGGGCATCCCAACCTGAAACGCATTCTCAACGTAGACGAAATGGACTACTTCCCCATGCGCAAGGAGTTCCCGATGGAAGATCAGACAAGAAGAGATAAAGATGACGAAATGTTCGGCCGCGGATGATGCAGCTTTTGATCATATTGAACATTCTAGCTTCTGTCGCAACCACGCCACCGGACATATACATTACATGGAAAAGTGAAAGAATTCCTTGCAAATTTCGGGAGGCATCTCCCTATTCCGTGAAGATTATGACCGGAAATGGAGAACAATTGGGGGAAAAGATCAAGTTTAAACCACGAGATATACAGGGATTCAGAGTAAATGGAAACGTGTTCCTTTCCAAAAGGATAGTATCTGATGACGATAGCACCTGGATTTTTCTTCCCTTCCGTAAACCAGTTTTCAATTTTGATTACAGCAGAGAAGGTTTCGGAGATCCTGGTGAAGATAAATATGTAGTAACTGGTTGGTCAAATGGAATAACAACCTACTATAAAATCATCACGACGACGAAGACGATGCATTCTTCGGGTGTCAATGGTGCCCCCATGTATACGTCGAAAGTTACCAGTTATCGTATATTTCTGGATAATGACGAAAAAGGACTAAGTGAATTGCCCACCAGTGGTAAGATAGGCAATAAGAAAAAAAATGAGAGGGCAGCGGCTATCCTGAGTCAATATTTTTCGGATAATCCGGCCCTGGTTGAAATGATAAATCAAGAGAATAGAAAGGCAACCTGGGAGAATATTGAAGACTTAATAGCCGCATATTTCCACGAATCAAAAAAGCTCGGCGAAGCTCCTAAAGTTGACCAGATACCAAAATAGATAATCGGAAAATGTCAGATATTATACACCATCCTGAACACCACGTCAAACTTCCGGAAGGATCCATCGGAAAGCAGACCACTACGCTCAATCTTGGTCCCACACACCCGGCTACACACGGTGTATTCCAGAATATCCTCGAAGTGGATGGAGAACGCATCGTATCGGCAGAACAGACCGTTGGTTATATCCACCGGGCATTTGAAAAGATCGCCGAACGCCGTCCCCTGTACCAGATCACCCCGTTAACCGACCGGCTGAACTACTGTTCGTCACCGATCAACAACATGGGATGGCACATGACCTGCGAAAAACTGCTGGGTGTACAAACGCCCAAGCGTGTAGACTATCTCCGCATCATCATCATGGAACTGGCGCGGATCTCCGACCACCTGATCTGCAATTCGATCGTCGGCGTGGATACCGGTGCCTTTACAGGATTTCTCTACGTGATGCAGTACCGCGAACTGATTTATGAGATCTATGAAGAGATCTGCGGCAGCCGCCTCACGACCAATATCGGCCGGATCGGTGGGTTTGAAAGAAATTTCACCCCTACAGCCTTCCAGAAACTGGACCGCTTCCTGGCTGAATATCCTGGTGTACTGAAAGAATTCATCGCACTCTTTGAGCGCAACAGGATCTTTATGGAACGTACCATGGGAACCGGCGCAATCGGCGCTGAACGGGCCCTCAATTATGGCTTCACCGGCCCCAATCTCCGGGCAGCAGGGGCTGACTACGATGTGCGCGTCACCTCACCTTATTGTTCCTACGAAGACTTCCAGTTCGATATTCCTGTGGGCACCACCGGCGATAACTACGATCGCTGGCTCGTGCGCAATGAAGAAATGTGGCAAAGCCTGCGCATCATCGAACAGGCTTATGAAAAGGTAAAAGCCTTCACGGGAGCAGAGGCAGAGATTTATCACGCTGATGTACCGGAATATTACCTGCCTGAAAAGAAAGATGTGTACACCAAGATGGAAGCGCTGATCTGGCACTTCAAGATCGTGATGGGTGAAATCGATATGCCGAAAGGGGAGGTGTACCATGCCGTGGAAGGCGGCAACGGTGAATTGGGATTCTACCTGATCAGCGACGGTGGCAGAACACCTTACCGCCTGCATTTCAGAAGGCCTTGTTTCATCTATTACCAGGCATACAGTGAACTTACAAAAGGTGCGATGCTGAGTGATGCGATCATCACCATGAGCAGCCTCAACCTGATCGCCGGTGAACTGGATGCATAAAGAATACTATTGACGTTGACATTGAATACTATGATTACATTTTCAGAAGAGCGATTGAACCAGGTGAAGAAGATCGTTGCCCGCTATCCGGAAGGAAAGCAGAAGAGCGCCCTGATTCCCGTGCTGCACCTGGCGCAGGAAGAATACGGCTGGCTCAGTGCAGAGACTATGGACTATGTCGCAAGCCTGTTGCAGCTGGAGCCGATCGAAGTGTATGAGGTGGCGACATTCTATTCCATGTTCAACCTGAAGCCGGTAGGCAAATATCTTTTCGAAGTTTGCCAGACCGGCCCCTGTATGATCAGCGGTGCCGATAACATCATTGACTATATCAAACAGCGCCTTGGCATCAGTATCGGGGAAACTACTCCTGACGGGCTCTTCACCCTGAAAACAGTGGAGTGCCTGGGTGCCTGCGGTTATGCCCCTATGATGCAACTGGGAAAACATTTCCGGGAGCACCTGACCCGTGAAAAGGTGGACCAGATCATTGAGAACTGCCGGAAAGAAGCCGGTGTGTTGAATTAAACTATAGAACCTGAGCGTAATATGGCTGTAAAACTCTTATTGGATAAAGCGCACGTGGAAGGCATCAGGACTTACGAAGTCTACCGCCGCGAAGGTGGCTACCGGAGCGTGGAAAAGGCTTTGAAACAAATGAGTCCCGACGCGGTTACCGAAGAAGTTAAGAAAAGCGGTCTGCGTGGCCGTGGTGGTGCAGGCTTTCCCGCTGGTATGAAGTGGAGCTTCCTGGCCAAACCGGAGGGAATACCCCGTCACCTGGTGTGCAACGCTGATGAATCAGAACCCGGTACTTTTAAAGACAGGTACCTGATGGAATTCCTGCCGCACCTGCTGATCGAAGGACTAATCGTAGCCTCCTATGCGCTGGGTTCCAACGCTACCTATATTTATATCCGTGGCGAATATGCCTGGATTCCTGATATCCTCGAGCACGCTATCGAAGAAGCGAAAGCCAATGGCTTTCTCGGCAAGAATATCCTGGGAACAGGATTCGATTGTGAGATCTATGTACAGCGTGGGGCCGGTGCGTATATCTGCGGAGAAGAAACCGCCCTCATTGAATCGCTGGAAGGCAAGCGGGGCAATCCCCGTATCAAGCCACCTTTCCCTGCCGTAAAGGGTGTATGGGACCGGCCAACGGTGGTCAACAATGTGGAGACCCTGGCAGCCGTGGTGCCGATCATCAATATGGGTGGAGAAGAGTATGCGAAAATCGGCGTCGGCAAATCTACCGGTACCAAACTGATCTCCGCCTGTGGCAATATCAACAAGCCTGGTGTATACGAAATTGACATGACCATTTCTGTGGAAGAATTTATCTACAGCGATGAATACTGCGGCGGGATCGCCAACGGCAAAAGGCTCAAAGCCTGTATCCCCGGAGGTTCCTCTGTTCCCATCCTGCCTGCCAACCTGTTGTTGAAAACGGCAAAGGGGGAGACCCGTTATATGAACTACGAAAGCCTCAGCGATGGCGGCTTTGCCACCGGCTCGATGATGGGCTCCGGGGGCTTTATCGTACTCGATGAAGACCAGTGTGTGGTGAAGAACACCTATACCCTCGCCCGCTTCTACCGTCACGAAAGCTGCGGACAATGTTCGCCCTGCCGGGAGGGAACCGGCTGGATGGAAAAGATCCTGAAGAAGATCGACAGTGGTAAAGGGTCCAAATCTGATATCGACCTGTTGTGGGATATCCAGCGCAAGATCGAAGGGAATACGATTTGTCCGCTGGGGGATGCGGCCGCATGGCCGGTTGCTGCTGCCATCCGTCACTTCCGTGACGAATTTGAATGGCATGTCAATAACCCGCAGGAGTGCCTTACCCGCAACTACGGTCTGGCCCATTACGCAGATCCGCGACCGGTTGCAGTGTAAGGGAGGAACAAAAGAATTGACTCTTGAAATAATTATATGGCTGAGGAGAAAAAATTATTTAAGGTAACTATCGACAACATCACCGTGGATGTCGAGCCGGGAACAACCATTCTGAATGCCGCGCGTCTGATCGGAGGCGAAGTGGCTCCCCCGGCCATGTGTTACTACAGCAAGCTGAAAGGCAGTGGTGGTAAATGCCGCACCTGCCTCGTGGAAGTGGCAGCAGGTTCAACTGCTGATCCGCGGCCTATGCCTAAACTTGTCGCCAGCTGCCGTACAACGGTGATGGATGGCATGATCGTGAAGAACATCACCAGTGAAAGGGTAATCGATGCCCGCAATGGCGTGGTGGAATTCCTGCTGCTGAACCATCCGCTGGACTGCCCCGTCTGTGACCAGGCCGGGGAATGTCACCTGCAGGACCTCAGCTATGAACATGGCAAGGAAGGCACCCGGTATGAGTTCAACCGCCGTACTTTCAAGAAGCATGACCTGGGTGAATACATCCAGCTGCACATGACGCGTTGCATTCTCTGCTACCGTTGCGTGTTTACAGCCGACCAGTTAACCAACAAAAGAGAGCATGGCGTACTCGATCGTGGTGACCACTCCGAGATCGCCACTTTTATCGAAAAGTCATTGCATAACGATTTCATCGGTAACGTGATCGATGTTTGCCCCGTTGGAGCGCTGACTGATAAGACCTTCCGGTTCAAGAACAGGGTATGGTTTACCAAGCCCATGGACGCACACCGCGATTGTCCGAAATGTTCCGGTGAGGTGCAGCTCTGGATGCGGGGTGAAGAAGTGTACCGCGTTACTGCGCGTAAAGACGAGTGGGGTGAAGTGAAAGACACTACTGACGGCAAACCTGGCTGGATCTGCAACGAATGCCGCTTTGAGAAGAAAGAAGCACGTGACTGGGTGATCGAAGGCCCCTCTCACATTGACCGGCATTCAGTTATCTCACAGGGCCACTATGAAAAACTGGTGACACCGAAAGACACACTTCCGGAAGTAATGGGTGGCCGTCCGCCGAAACTGATCATGGATATCCACGATGTGAGTGAAGTAAACCGCCCGGAGATCAAACTCAGCGAGATCGAAGGACCGGCACACAGCGACGATTTTAACCAATGACTTTTGAATACTGACTTTTGAATTTTCTTTTATGATGCTTCTTTCCATAGACCTCACTTTTCTCCTTGAAAAAGCAGTGCTCATCAGCGCGGTGATCGCGATATCGCTGGTAGCCGCAATGTACTCTACCTGGATGGAAAGAAAGGTGGCTGCCTACATGCAAGACAGGATCGGCCCCACACGGGCAGGTTGGGGTGGTTTATTGCAGCCGCTCGCCGATGGTCTGAAGCTTTTTATGAAAGAGGAGATCATACCGAATGCATCCAATAAATTTCTTTTTGTTCTCGGACCCGGACTGGCGATGATGACTGCCATGATGACCAGTGCGGTGATCCCATGGGGCAAGGAAATTCATATTGGTGAAAAGGTGGTAAGCCTGCAGATCGCCGACATCAACATCGGCATCCTTTATATATTCGGTGTAGTGAGTATGGGCGTTTATGGTATCATGATTGGTGGCTGGGCTTCCAACAACAAATTTTCATTGCTCGCTGCATTGCGTGGTGCCTCTCAGATGATCTCCTATGAGCTGGCAATGGGCCTTGCGATCATTGCGCTGCTGATGCTGACAGGATCCCTGAGTCTCCGGACGATCGTAGAACAGCAAAGTACCGGCTGGTGGTATTTCTTTAAACAACCGCTCGGCTTCCTGATCTTCCTTGTGTGTGCTTTCGCGGAGACCAACCGTACACCGTTTGACCTGCCGGAAGCGGAGAATGAACTGAACTTCGGTTACCACCAGGAGTACAGCTCTATGAAACTTGGCTTTTACCTGTTTGCTGAATACATCAACATGTTCATCAGCAGTGCGCTGATGGCAACACTGTATTTTGGCGGATATGATATTCCTTTTGTGAATGATGCAAATCTTGTGAATTCCTGGGGAGTAAATGCGGTGGCTGCCTTGCAGATAGCAGCACTTTTTGGAAAAATCTTTCTTTTCATATTTTTCTTCATGTGGGTAAGGTGGACGATCCCGCGTTTCCGCTACGATCAGTTGATGAATCTTGGCTGGAAAGGCATGATTCCCCTTGCCCTGCTGAACATGCTGGTCACCGCCGCCTGGCAGTTGTACAGGCACGCATAGGCCGCATGGTTAAAGTTGGAGAGAAAGGACAATAGAAATAATTTTACGCGCCGATTATGGAAGCACTTACCAATAGATCCAAAGCAGTTGACCGCCGGCCAATGACGGTGTGGGAGAAGATGTACCTGCCGGTGATCGCCAAGGGGATGGGTACCACCCTGAAGCATTTCTTCATGAAGAAACCCACGATTAATTATCCTGAAGAAACGCGCCCATTCAGCCCTGTGTTTCGCGGATTGCATGTGCTCAACCGCGATGAAGAAGGCCGCGAACGCTGCACTGCCTGTGGTTTGTGTGCTGTAGCCTGCCCGGCAGAAGCCATCACCATGGAAGCAGCTGAACGGAAAGAAGGAGAGGAGAACCTGTACCGCGAAGAGAAATATGCCGCCCGGTATGAGATCAACATGCTGCGTTGTATCTTCTGCGGACTCTGTGAAGAGGCCTGTCCGAAAGATGCCATCTACCTCAGCGAAACCTTCACACCTTCCAACTTTACCCGCCAAAGCTTTATATACGGGAAACCCGATCTGCTGATCCCGGATCCGGTTAAGGAACCCGAACTGTACCAGAAAGCTAAAGGCGAAAGGGCGAAAAAAAACTAACATGAACATTACGACAATATTATTCTGGTTTCTGACAGTCCTGGCCATCGGCAGTGCCCTGATGGTGATCGTCAGCCGGAATCCGGTGTACAGTGTCCTCTCGCTGATCCTTACTTTTTTCGCCATTTCCGGCCATTACCTGCTGCTGAATGCGCAATTCCTGTTTATCGTCAATCTCATCGTTTATGCAGGAGCCATCATGGTGCTGTTCCTGTTTGTACTGATGCTGATGAACCTGAACAGCGAATCAGAACCTTCCCGGCAGAAGTGGTTGAAGTTTGCCGGCACCATTGCCGGAGGCTGCCTGTTGCTGGTACTGGTAGCAGCGCTGCGCGACGTTGACAGCAAAAGCACCTATGCCCTCGTCAATGCAGGCGATTCCGGCCTGATCGAAAATCTTGGCAAGACCCTTTTCAGAGACTATGTTGTTCCCTTTGAAATCAGTTCCATATTGTTCCTGAGTGCAATGGTCGGTGCCGTGGTGCTGGGTAAAAAAGAATAATCAGATAAGATGCCTATTAACCTATACATATTTCTTGCCCTGGCGCTCTTCTCCATAGGAGTGATCGGCGTACTGACGCGCAGGAACGCGATCATTATTTTTATGTGCATCGAACTAATGCTGAATTCGGTTAACCTGCTGCTGGTAGCATTCAGTAAAATGCATCTGGCAGACATGCTGGCCAAAGTGCCTGGCGCTGTTAATAACGGCGCTGACGCGCAATTGTTCGTTTTTTTCATCATGGTGGTGGCTGCAGCAGAAGTAACAGTGGGACTCGCCATTATCGTGATGATGTACCGCAATGTCCATTCGGTGGATGTCAATTTCCTGAACAGACTGAAAAACTAACATGAAGAATATTATGGATTACGTTTGGCTGGTACCTTTTTTCCCGCTGGTGGGTTTTCTGCTGAACGGATTATTGCGAAACAGTTTATCAAAGCCGCTGACTGCTGTGATCGGCTCCGGAACGATCCTCGCTTCCTTTGTCGTGAGTGTGTTGTTGTTCATGGAAGTGAAAAGCGGTCATTCAGGAACGGTTGTGCTGTTTGATTTTATCTCCTTTGGAAAAACAAGCATTCCTTTCGCGTTCCAGGTGGATGCGCTGTCGAGCCTCTTCCTCCTGATCATTACCGGTATCGGGTTCCTGATCCATTTATATTCTACCGCCTACATGCACGAGGAAAGCAGCCTGCATTATGCACGCTACTTTTCCTATCTGAACCTGTTCGTGTTTTCCATGCTGCTGCTCGTACTGGGCTCCAATTTTGTGATCATGTTTATCGGCTGGGAAGGCGTTGGTCTCTGTTCTTACCTCCTGATCGGATACTGGTTCCGCAATGTGGAATACAGCAGTGCGGCAAAGAAAGCCTTTATCATGAACCGGATTGGTGACCTTGGCTTCCTGCTGGCTATTTTCTGGCTGATCGCCAAACTGGGTACCGTAACTTATGTGGATGTTTTTGATAAGATCAGCACACTGCCTGCAAAAGACCTGAACATTATCGCGTTGCTGTTGTTCATCGGCGCTACCGGTAAAAGTGCGCAAATCCCCCTGTACACCTGGCTACCGGATGCGATGGCAGGTCCCACACCGGTATCAGCCCTTATCCACGCGGCAACGATGGTGACGGCCGGTATCTACATGATCGCACGCAGCAACCTGTTATATACGCTGGCCCCGACTGCTCAGACCGTTGTACTGGTGATCGGAACAGCTACAGCGCTCCTGGCCGCAACCATCGCGTTGAAACAGAATGATATTAAAAAAGTACTGGCGTATTCAACTGTCAGCCAGTTGGGTTATATGTTCATCGGACTGGGTGCGGGTGCATTCACCGGTGCTGTCTTCCACGTGATGACGCACGCCTTCTTCAAGGCGCTGCTCTTCCTCGGGGCCGGCTCTGTGATCCACGCGATGCATCATGAGCAGGACATCCGCAACATGGGTGGTCTTAGCAAGAAATTACCCACCACCCACTGGACATTCCTTATCGGGTGCCTCGCGATCGCAGGGATCCCTCCATTATCAGGTTTCTTCTCGAAAGATGAGATTCTTGCGGCGGCATTCGCGAAAAACCCCGTGTGGTATGTGCTGGGTGTTGCTGGTGCCCTGATGACGGCATTTTACATGTTCCGCCTGTATGCCATGACCTTCCGCGGGCAGTTCCGCGGCACCCATGAGCAGGAACATCACCTTCATGAATCTCCGGCTGCCATGACGATCCCGCTGGTAATTCTGGCCATTCTTAGTGCTGTAGGTGGTTTCCTCGGAATTCCGGCACTGTTTGCGGAACACGCACACTGGCTGGAAAAATTCCTGGCACCCATATTTGAAAAGTCAGCAGCACTGCAGCATCCACATGAAATACCACATGCAACGGAATGGCTGATGATGGGTGGTGTTACTGCCCTGGTAATTGTAGTGATCTCAATGGCCTGGAGCAGGTTTGCGAAATATCAGAAAACAACGGAAGATGCAACCGGCCTCGGAAAAGTGCTTGAAAACAAATGGTATGTTGACGAGTTGTATGAAGCTGTAGTGACCAAACCCGTTAACGCATTTGGAAAATTGCTGGAAAAGGTGGAGAAATATGGCATCGATATGTTGGTGAACGGCGTGGGAAGGAGTGTTCAGTATGCCAGCCGGCAGGTCCGGCTGTTGCAGAGCGGACAGGTGGGCAGCTATGTGTTGCTGATGGTGATCGGTATCATTATCCTGTTCGTGCTCCAGTTTTTCCTGAAAAAATAATAACCCCAAAAGTTAGCAACTCAAATAATGGTACCAGTTCTATTGATAATGATTCCGCTGATAACAGGCCTGGGCCTGTTCTTCGTCAGGTCGGAATCAGCTTCCAAAAACCTGGCGTTCTTTTCTACCCTGGTCTCCTTCGCCCTGATGCTGGCTGCGGTATCGGTTTGGGACAGCCCGCACTACCTCGTGTATGACCACAGTTGGTTAGGTGCATTGAACAGCCGCTTCCATTTTGCCCTCGACGGGATGAGCAAACTGCTCTGCCTGCTGACGGTGATCAGTTTCCCGCTGATTATCTACGGTACCTGGAATAATTCCTATGAAGACAGCAACCGCTTTTACGGCCTGCTGCTGTTATCACAGGCAGGTCTCCTGGGGGTGTTTCTCTCCATGGATGCATTGCTCTTTTATTTTTTCTGGGAACTCGCCCTGATACCGCTTTATTTCCTGAGCTCCCGGTGGGGCGGCGAAAGGAGAATTCCGGTTACCATCAAATTCTTTGTGTATACTTTCCTGGGTTCGCTGTTCATGCTGATCGGAATGATCATCCTGTACAACAAGGCAGGACAATCCTTCGCCTATTCAGACTTTCTGAAACTCAAGATGAGTGCGAACGAGGAGTTTGGTATTTTCCTGTTATTGCTGCTCGCATTTGCAATTAAAATGCCTCTCTGGCCTTTCCATACCTGGCAACCCGACACCTATGAACAATCGCCAACGCCCGTTACGGCGGTGCTTAGTGGGGTAATGGCGAAGATGGGCGTGTTTGGCCTGTTGCGCTGGCTGGCTCCTGTTGTACCAGCTGCAACCTACCAGTACGGCGACAACGTTGCCACGCTGGCGGTGATTGGTATGTTGTACGCATCATTTGTTGCGTTACAACAAGATGACCTGAAACGCCTGGTTGCCTATTCCTCTATTGCCCACATCGGCCTGATGATTCTGGCTGTTTTTGCTCCCAGTTTCAGTGGTATCCAGGGAGTGATGATACAGATGTTCAGTCACGGAATCAACATCCTGGGCATGTGGCTGGTGGTAAATGCCATTGAACAACAATTTGGTACAAGGAAGATCAGCGACCTGGGAGGAATTGCGCAGAAAGCTCCGGCATTGACCCTGCTGCTTGTCATCGTTGCGCTGGCCAATATCGCGATGCCGCTGACCAATGCCTTTATCGGCGAATTCATGATGTTCAATGGTGTTCTGGGTTCCACGGCTACCAAGTTCGGAATCGCCTATGCCGTTGCCGGTGGATTGACCATCATACTGGGTGCAGTATATACCCTGCGGATGATCCAGCGCGTATTCTACGGAGAAACCAATGCCCTGACGGCAAATGCCACAGATATTTCACTGAATGTACAGATCACGCTGGCCATCATTGTGGTAGCCATACTGGTCGTGGGCATTTATCCAAAACCGATATTATCGTTAACTGAGGAGCTGTCGCAGCAGATCCTGAACAGGATGAATTTAAAATAGTATGAACGGTATCATTCTTTCTGCCATATTTGGTGTGCTGATGATGTTCAGCAGTATCCTCACCAGCAACAAGGCCACCATCAGGAGCCTGGCCATTGTGTTGTGTGCGCTGTTACTTGCCGGCAATATTGCTGAACAGTCCGGCTGGGTGCTTTTCCATGTGAACACCAGCGGTATGCTGCATTTCTCCAGCTATGGATTGTTATTCAACAGTATCGCCTATTTTGTTACACTGCTTTATTTCCTGCTGAGCGCCCGCGATATTGAAAGTGTGGGTATCAATGCAGCGGAATACTTTGCGCTCCTGTTCTTCATCCTGGCCGGTGTGGCGATCGTATCATCTTACGATAACCTGCTGATGTTGTTCCTCGGCATCGAGATCATTTCCATTCCGCTCTACATCCTTACCGGAAGCGACAAGCGCAACCTGAAAAGCAATGAAGCAGCACTGAAATATTTCCTGATGGGTTCCTTTTCCACCGGCATCATGCTGATGGGCATCACCCTGATGTACGGTGCAAAAGGAACATTTGCGCTTTCGGGATTGACGGAAACCGTTAACCCCGGCAGAAATGCCTGGTATATTTCGGGCCTGTTACTACTGCTGATCAGCATGGCATTCAAAGTATCTGCGGCGCCTTTTCACTTCTGGACACCTGATGTGTATGATGGTGCACCCACAGTGTTCACTGCTTTTATGGCTACCATGGTAAAAGCGGCAGTGTTCATCGGGTTCATCCGGCTGTTCGATACCGCTTTCCCTGCATCAGGACAAAACTGGAAACTTGTACTTTCCGTAATCACCGCGGCAACACTCTTTATCGGAAATGTTACTGCCATCTTCCAGCAGAGTGTGAAACGGATGCTGGCTTATTCTTCCATTGCCCAGGCCGGGTTCATGCTTTTTGCATTGTACAGCTATAATGATCTTTCCAAAGAAGGATTGATCCTCTATTCACTGGGATACAGCCTTGCTACCGTTGGTATCTTCGCCGTACTGATCCGCATGAAGGATTACACCTTTGAAGGATTCAACGGACTGGCAAGAACACAACCGGTACTTGCAGCAACTACCACAATATTTTTGCTTTCACTTGCGGGCATTCCCCTGACCCTGGGATTCTTCAGTAAATATTATATGCTGGCTGCTGCTGTAAAAAACGGCGGCAACCTGTGGCTCGTTTTCTTTGCCATTCTTTGTGCAGTGATCAGTGTGTACTATTATTTCCGGGTGATCCAGGCGATGTATTTCAAAACCGGCCAGGCAGAAATGGAACCCGTCAATGCCGGCTTCCGCTGGACTTTGGTAGGTATGGCAGCCTTGGTTATCTTGTTGGGCATATTTCCCAACCTGGTACTACAATACCTCTATTTCTGACCGGCTCCGTTGGGTAAAATGCTTACATTCATGCTATGAATACCCGCGACACGCTCTCGCTGGCTTACCGCACGATCCGGTCCAATAAGTTGCGCACCGGCATCACGGTTGCGATTATCGCGCTGGGTATTGGCGCCCTGATCGGGATCAATACAGCCATCCAGGCAATTTCCCAGAAGTTCATGGAGAGCTTTTCCAGCATGGGCGCGAATGGCTTTACCATACGGTACCGTTCCGCATTCCGTTTCGATCGCGGGGAGCTGAAGAAAGAATCCAAAGGCGCGAAAAAAATCAAAAAGTCCAACACCAACAAGCCAATCACCCGCGAGCAGGCCGAAGCATTCAAGGAACGTTATAAATACCCGGCAAAAGTTGCCCTCTCCCTCGGTGGCGGAAACAACAATGCGGCAGCTTACGGCAACAAGAAAACCAACCCGACAGTCTGGATCAATGGTGGTGATGAGAACTATCTGGACCTGAATAACTATACGATCCTGTCTGGCCGAAACCTCAATGAACTCGATGTAAGTTCAGGCCGCAACGTTTGCCTTATCGGCAAGGATGTGGCCGACAAGCTGTTTAGTGGCAGCCCCGAAGCCCCACTTGAAAAGGTGATCCGGGTCAACAATATTTCATTCCGCGTTATTGGGGTTTTAGCGTCGCGTGGGTCGACTTTCGGGAGAAGCCTTGACAATGTGATCATCACTTCCTACAACTCCGTCAGAAGGTTCTTTTCAGGCACGGCAGCCGCCTCTTTTCAAATCGGCGTCAAGGCAACCTCCATTGTGAATATTGAAACAGCGATCGGGGAAGCAGAAGGTATTTTTCGCGTGATCCGCAAGAACGAGATCAAGGAGGAGAACAATTTCCTGATTGATAAAAGTGATGCTTTTGCAGAAATGGCCATGCGTCAGATTGGCTGGATAACCGGTGCTGCAGTGGTGATCGGCATCATCACCCTTATCGGTGCAGCTATCGGCCTGATGAATATCATGCTGGTTGCAGTTACGGAAAGGACAAAAGAGGTGGGACTGGTTAAGGCACTGGGTGGTAAGCAGCGCAATGTACGCTGGCAGTTTCTTTTCGAGGCCCTCCTGATCAGTCTGTATGGTGCAATCATCGGAATTGTATTGGGAATTCTCCTGGGAAATATAGTTAGTATGCTGATGAGTACCGGTTTTGTAGTACCCTGGGGATGGGTGATTTTCGGTGTACTGATCTGCTCCGTTGTCGGGCTGCTTGCCGGGTCCTATCCTGCCTATAAAGCCTCGCGGCTTAATCCAATCGAAGCGCTGCGTTACGAGTAAGATCTGTACACTTCTGGACAGCATTTCTCTTCATTGTATCAATAGCGGACAGCCGAATCCTGCATTAAATATTGATTACCAGGCCATTTGCCTTTGGCTTCCCTTTTGAGGCATTACCTGCATGCTGTACAATTTCATCAAGATCGCCCTGCGCAATATCCAGCGTAAAAGGACTTTTGCCATTATCAATATCTGCGGGCTTGCCCTCGGAATGGCTATTTCTCTTCTGATCGGGCTCTGGCTGACTGACGAAATCGGGTACGATCACTATTTCACCAATCATAAGCGCATCGTAAAAGGCATGGTCACCCAGTCTTCCAACGGTGAGTCCTACACCGGTGATGTAGTATCCATGGCAATGGGAACAAGTTTCAGAAATGACTTTAAGGATCTCTTCACCCGTACAGCCCTTACCTGCGATGGTTCAGATCACCTGGTCATCAGTGGCGATAAGAAATTTTATGCGGCCGCAATCTGGGCGCAAAGTGAATTGCCGGAGATGCTTCCATTCCGCATGACCATGGGAAGTGCAGCTGTATTGAATGATCCTTCTACTGCTATCATTTCTTCATCGCTGGCCGCAGCAATTTTCGGAGAGGAGGATCCTGTTGGTAAAACTGTCCGCATGGACAACGAATTTGATCTTAAGATAGGCGGTATATACGAGGACCTTCCGGCCAACAATACATTTGCAGGTGTAAAAATCGTGATGCCTTGGTACAACCTGAAAAACAGTTACCACAGCGGCAATACCGACTGGAATGACCACAACGGCCGCCTCTATGCTGAACTGGCAACTTCGGTTACCGCAGAACAGGCAACCGCCAGAATAAAAAACCTGCCTACACCTCATATCACCGGTTGGAAAGAAGAAGCCTCAGTATACCCGCTTGACAAATTTTACCTGTACAGTGAGTTTGAAAATGGCAAGGCCAGCGGAGGGCGTATTTACTATGTGTGGCTGTTTGCGGCTATCGGCATTTTTGTGTTGTTTCTCGCCTGCATCAATTTCATGAACATGTCAACTGCGCGAAGTGAAAAAAGAGCCCGTGAAGTCGGTATCAGAAAGACAATTGGTTCCATGCGGCTGCAACTGGTCATTCAGTTTCTTGCTGAGTCGGTCCTGATCGCTGCAGCTGCCTTCCTCCTCTGCCTGGCGATTGTCATGCTTAGTTTACCCTATTTCAATTACCTGGCCGACAAGACAATGGTGATACCCTGGACGAATCCTGTATTCTGGATACTGAGTATCGGATTTGTCCTGCTGACAGGATTACTGGCTGGTTCATATCCCGCATTTTACCTGTCGGGTTTTGATCCTGTCAAAGTGCTGAAGGGCACATTCCGGACCGGAAAAAATGCATCACTCCCGCGCCAGGTCATGGTCGTGTTGCAATTCACTGTTTCAATGGTGCTCATTGTCGGAACTATTGTTGTCTTCCGGCAGATCCAGCATGGAATGAACCGTACTCCGGGATTTCATCGCGAAGGATTAGTCAATGTAAGCATCAATACCCCCGAATTAGGCAGGAATTATGAAGTGCTCCGGCAGGAATTATTGCAACAAGGTCTTGTTGAAAATGTAGCGAGCGCATCCATGCGCCTCACAGCATTTCAGAACAACAATGAACTATACTGGCGCGGCAAGCGGCCTGACCAGGAATCGCAGTTTTTCCGCAATGTAAATGTCAGTGCCGATTTCGGAAAAACAATAGGGTGGAAGATATTGCAGGGGCGCGATTTCGGACGTGAATTCACCACTGATACCAATTCGCTTATCCTGAATGCGGCGGCAGTAAAGGTTATCGGTATGGGGAATCCGGTAGGAGAGATCATGAAGTTTTCCGGTAAAGAGTATACTGTTGTTGGTGTAGCAGATGATATGGTGACGAACTCCCCGTTCAGCCCGATCGAGCCGGCTGTATTCCTGGGAGATGGCTGGAGAGGATTTATTACGATAAGATTGAAACACGACAGGCCGCTTCACACATCGCTGGAAGCAATCGGTAAGGTCTTCCGCAAATTCAATCCCGGTAGCCCGTTTGTATATGAATTCCTCGACGATGCCTATGCGCGAAAATTCAGTGCGGAAAAGCGTGTTGGCAATCTTGCTGCGGTATTTACCGGCCTGGCCATATTTATTTCCTGCCTCGGTTTATTCGGACTTACAGCCTTTGTAGCTGAGCAACGCAGGAAAGAGATCGGATTGCGAAAGATACTGGGGGCACCTGTTTTCCGCATCTGGTCGTTGTTGTCATCTGATTTTCTCCGGCTGATAATGATTTCATTTCTTGTGGCTATACCCTTAAGCTGGTGGAGTATGAATCTTTGGCTGACCAACTATGAATACCGCACTGCGCTTCCGTGGTGGATATTCCTGTTATCAGCACTTGCTGTGCTCATGATCACGTTGGTCACGGTAAGTTTTCAGTCAGTCAAAGCAGCATTAATGAACCCCGTGAAGAGTATTCGTACCGAGTAATGCGCTATACCGCTCTAAGCCTTTTTTCCACAGCCCCCCGGTACATTCTGCTGATGGGTAATTCTGTTTGTCCGATCTCCACCAATTCACTGGTAAAGGCTTTTACCTTGGAAACCGAAACCAGGAATGACCGGTGAATACGAAGAAAACCTGCCTGGCTCAACTGTTGATCCAGCGCAGAGATCGCCTGTTTGCTGATGATCGTACCGGTGAGTGTGACCACCTTGATATAGTCGCGGATGCTTTCGATATAAAGGATATCCTGCAGCATTACTTTAATCATTTTACGGTCTTTTCGGAGTAACAGGCTGGCAGGCTCCTGCTCTGGAGTGGACTCTGCCGCAGCTTGCAAACTGGTTACTTTATTGACTGCTTTCAGAAAGCGGGGAAATGGTATTGGTTTCAGTAGAAAGTCAACGGCATCCAGGTCGAATCCTTCCAGTGCAAATTGCCGGTGAGCAGTAGTGAAAATGACTTTTGGTATAACCGGTAAGGAGCGGAGGAAATCAGTACCCAGCAATTGGGGCATCTGGATATCCATGAAGATAAGGTCAACCTGCTGCTGATTGATCATCGGCAAAGACTCAAGGGCATCAGTAAACACCCCCTGCAGGGAAAGGGCGGGTACCGACCTGATATATTTTTCCATCACGATCAGTGCAGGTGGTTCGTCGTCAATGGCGATGCATCGGATTGCTGGCATTTGGTATCAGATGAAGTTGCAGGCGAACAAAAAATTGATGATTGCTTCTTTCGGTAATGAGTAAAAACTTTCCGGGATACAATAGTTCCAGCCTTCTGCGAAGGTTGCTCAGGCCGATTCCTTTCCTGATCCTGAAGGAACGTTCCGGCTGGCAGGAATTTCTCACGCTGAATTCCATAATCCCGTTATTGATATTGCACATGACCCTGATCCAGGCATTTCCCCTGGTATCTGCCACACTATGCTTGAAACTGTTTTCGACCAAAGGAAGCAGCAATAACGGTGCGATCTGGCAGGAACCTGTATCTCCTGACACTGCATGATCAAGCTGTAACCGGTGACCGAACCTCGACAGTTCAAGTTGCTCGTAATGCCGCAGCATATCCAGTTCATCATCCAGTTGCACCGAAGGCTGACGGGATTGCTGCAGCAGGTAACGGAAACTGCTTTTCAGGTTTGATACCATTCCTGCCGCATGCGCTGGTTCCTCCAGCGAAGTGGCATAGATAGTGTTCAGCGTATTAAAAAGAAAATGCGGTTGCAGTTGTGCTTTGAGTAATTCCAGCTCTGCCTTTTGATTTTCATGCAGCAGCGAAGCCTGTGATATTTTGGTGGCGGCATATTGTTTCAATAAACGGAACATGGCGAAGATAGCCGTAACTACCGGTGCACCATAGCCGACATAACCCCATACCGCCGGCCAGTAATACAATAGTGCTGACTGGTTTTCGGGGCGGTGGCTATCGCCTCCTGTCAATACAAAACTCAACAGTGCAGCGCCGATCGTAATGATGGTGATCAGCATTGTTTTTACCCAGACATTGATTGTTTTGACGGAAAATATCAGGTAAAGAATGCCATAGGTAAAGGGGAGTTCACCGGCAAGCTGTATTGCAGCACCAGTAAAAGATGCTGTGAGCGCGTCCGACGGCAGCGTATCGTTCTGAAGATAGAGAACCAGATAATAGTTATATATGAGGAAAATGAGCCTCCCTGTCCAGAAGATGCAATGCCGTCGGATGACCAGACCTTTGTTTCTGGAAAATATCAGTTCATGCAAAGTCATGATCGAGTCTTTTCTCCAGTTCAATGAGATTGGTTCCTTCGTGTTCTTCAGGCATCAGCACACCGGAGCCATACAAGCGGTTGCTCAGCTTTTCAGACAGGGTAAGGATGGCAATGCCGGCCTCCTCTTCTTTCCGCAGTAAAGCTTTTTGAATACTTTCCAGTGAATCCATCAGATAGGCAGGATAAAGCGCTGCTTTAGCGAGGTCTGTTTTTTTGGCTGTGGTTGCAGTGGCAAGTGCCAGGTTGTTGATTTGAACCTGGTGTTGCTTAACCAGCAGGTGCAGGGCAAGTGCGAGTACGCCAAGGAAGATGGCCAGCTGCGTATTGATAAATGCCATTGCAAATTTCCGTTCGAATATGATGGTTCCTGTGTCACAATGACAACTCATGCGGAAGAACTCAACAGCAGTAAAATAATTCAATAGCTGCAACATGATTGCAGTGGAAAGGCAACCTGATCCGAACAACAGGTATTTCTTTTGCGTCAGCAGCGGCTTCAGCCACCTGAGAAACACGAACACTCCAATAACACAGGCCGGGAGAAAGCAGAGGACGCTGACTCCGGCGTATCGGAACACCTCTGCTGAGGGTAGTCCCTTTGTGCAGTTCGGGGAAATGCTCTGGCAATAGTAGTAGGTGGTGATGACCATCCAGAAAAGCAGGTGCCGTTTCAGGCTCGGCTTTTTGCCCTGGGCGAATAGCAGTTGTTTGAGGCCCATTGCGCTTTTTTCTTAAAGGTAGACAGTTCCCTTCACGGGTCAAAGTATCCTGAGCATTAGTCGACAGATTACAGGTTAACGGTGACGAATGGTAATTCCGGATTGTGCCTTGCTGTTGGTTGCCTTCACTGGTATTTCTGCAGGCTGCCTGAAGTCATCTGTTGGAATATCAGCATGCCGCTTTTCTTCGGGATTAACTTCATGCAACAATTGAAACCAATAGGGTAACCATTAAAACTTATTGTATGAAAAAGCACATTTGCATGCTGTCACTTCTTTTTTTCTTTGCGACTTCAGCATTCAGCCAGGACCTTGCAAAACTGGCAATGCTGGACCGCGTTCGCGGCAATCAGGTAAACGTCGTTGCTGTGAGGGATTTTACCCGGCGTTTCGGAAATCCTGATGAAGTCAGCTGGTTTAAAACTGAGGACAGCTTTCTCGCCTACGGCTGGCGGGACGGAAAAAAGATCATTGCCCGCTACAGCAGGAAAGGGAACTGGTATTACAGTACGCTGGTCTATCCGCCTTCCCTTTTACCAAAGGAAGTTCGGGATGTCATCAGGAGAGCGTGGCTCGACCATACCTTAACCTGGGTGGAAGAGGTAAGCAGCCGCGAAGGCAGTATTTATTTTGTGCAGCTGACTGATGGAAAGGAACTGTTGCAGGTGCGTTGTCAGCAGGGGGGTGATCCGGAAGTCATTAAACAACTGCAGCTGGCAAAACCGAAAGAAAGCAATTCAGCGCGGGAAGGGGAGTAAGGTTTTTATCAGAAAAGGCCGGCAATTTGCCGGCCTTTTCTGATGATTTATTTGGGGTTTACCGCGTCGTCGATCCTGTCTACAAGGTCCTGCAAATGATACCGCGTCGTCGGGTCACCATATTGGCTGCCGGCTGAACGGAGTTCCGTCAGCATGCTTCGCAAAACACCCTTGGCAATCGAGATCATATCGCTGTTTCTTGAAATGGTAGGCCCGAAGCTGATGGTGATGCCACCAAAGGCCGAAGGGGGCGTACCGGCGGAAGGTCTGATCACCACCAGTAATCTTTCCACCATATTCTTCTGCAGGTTCCGGCGATAGATATCAATCGGCCTGCGGGCAGGTATTTCTGCAAATATCTGGTGACGGAGATCGTTGAGCAACTCGGTCATTGTATAGGCTTTGGCGCCATTCGCAGCTTCTGCATTGAGCAACTTGGTATAGGTAGCGGGACTCATCAGCCTGCCCAGCGCCATGTCCTGCAGACGGCTGATAACAGCCGGGCCGTTACTGCCGATCCTGGACAGGATCTGCTCATCCACCAGCCAGCCGGGAGTGTTGAAAACCTGCCTGCCGATAAAATCGACCGCTTCTTTCTGGCGTTCCCGGGAAACAAACTCGTACACAGCGCCAGGCTGTTCAACCGTTTTTGGGGTTTCCATGATACCTCCTACGTTTTTACACACATGTCCGATATAGCGCTGGAACTGTGTGACAACTTCATTGTAATAGGTGCTCAGGGATTGATAGTCTTTATTGGCTTCGCGGCTCCAGGTCATCAGGTTGGGGACGATTCGCTGCAGGTTCTTAATGCCATAACCGCTGGCCTTCATTGCGTTATCGCCGAGGTCCTCGTTCTGTGACCGGGGATCATCGGGATTGGTTTCTGTACCAAACCACAGCCGTTTGTCTTTCAGTTTCTCGATAGTGAGTTTATTGAGCGCAGGGATTTCAGCCTCGGCGGTAGCTGCCTCCGGCATCCAGCGGTACCCCCACTCGATCGCCCATTTGTCATAGTCACCGATTCGGGGAAACAACCCGATCTCCGAAATATTATCCTCGGGCTGGGCGACATAGTTGAAGCGCGCATAGTCCATTATAGAAGGAGTATGACCGTTGGCTTCCACCCATTTCTTGTCACGGAGTTTTTCCACCGGTACAGTAGAGGAGGAGCCGAAGTTATGGCGCAGGCCAAGCGTATGGCCTACCTCGTGGGAGGAAACAAACCGGATGAGCTGTCCCATCAGGGAATCATTGAATTGGGTGGTCCGTGCTGCAGGATCATTGGGAGACGCCTGAACAAAGTACCAGTTCCGGAGAAGCTCCATCACGTTGTGGTACCAGTTGATATGCGATTCGAGGATCTCGCCGCTGCGGGGGTCATGCACGTGGGGGCCACTGGCGTTGGGAATGTCGGAGGGTTTGTACACGATCGCGGAATATCGCGCATCATCGATGCTCCAGTCCGGGTCGTTGGTTGGCGCCTCTTTGGCCATAATGGCATTTTTGAAGCCTGCCTTTTCAAAAGCCACCTGCCAGTCGTTAACTCCCTGGATCAGGTAAGGAATCCATTTTTTCGGGGTAGCGGGGTCGATATAGAATACGATCGGTTTGGCCGGTTCCACCAGCTCGCCCTTCTTATATTTTTCAACATCTTCCGGCTTCGGTTCGAGTTTCCAGCGGGTGACCATTTTCACATTCTCCACACCCTGGGGATTCTTATCGAAATCTACATATTCCCGGGTGAAGTAACCGACACGCTCGTCAAAATAACGTGCTTTCATCGGTTTGGCGGGAAGCAGCAGCATGGAGCTGTTGATTTCAATGGTAAATGATCCGCTGGGCGGTGCAGCGAGCGGACTCACCACCCCGGTACCAGCAGTTTTGGAGTAGGTCTTTACCGTACGGATTTCTGTATTGAAAGGAAAAGAACGGATCTCATCGATATAAGACTTGTCCGACTGAACCGAGCCTACTTTGAAAAGGCGTTTGGCAGCGGGGTCGAAGTTCAGGATATCATTATCACTGTTGATCCAGCTGGTGACATCGATCACAATGCCACTGGAATCCTTACCCAGTGAAGCGAGGTCGAATGCCTGTGAAATGGACTGGATATTGGAATTCATCACCGCCCGGTACATCGGCAGGGTGGAATCCGGGGCCATTTCATCAAACGAGATGGTGCGGATATAGACCTTATTATTCGGTCCTTTTTCGAACCGGATCACATTGTCGCCAATGATATCACCGGCATAACCAAAAAAGAAATTACGCATACCGGCGGCCGATCTGGCCAGGCGGTTCACCACCAGGATATCCCGGTTCAGGAGGCTGTCTGCGATCTCAAAAAAATATTTCTCTTCTACTTTATGCACTTTAAACAGTCCGTCATCTGTTATGGCTTTGGCCGTGATGACCTCTTTATAAGGCTTGGGGCCGGACTTTGGGAGTGCAGCGGGTGGGGTAGCGGCTGCCGGCGGATTGGTGGAGTTGCCGGGCTTTTGCTGTGCGGTTACGGATAAACATAAAAATAACAGCAAACCCACGGGAATTTTATACATATTTATTGGCATTTGCGACGGAAAAAGGGTGAAAATAACAAAAGTATTGACGCTAATTATAATACCGTGAGGAAAAGGACAAAACCCGGGATATCAGGTGTTAACGCGGGTTTCCGGGGATGGTCGGACAGATTTTTTTAATTTGTAGCGTATTCGGATATTTATTGTGTCAATTTGATACTTTTTATTTGTTTTTTATTTAGACTTGTGTCCCCAAAACACTTTGGGTCTATTCAAGATAATTTACCTGTTTACCAAAAACTAAAAACAAACGATTATGGCAGAGACTAAACCTACTGCAACGGCCAAGGCAGCAACTTCTGTTCAGGCGAAAAAAAGAAGTAATGCTATTTCCTGGATCGCTCCCCTTATTTGCTTGATTGCAGGGTATTTGATCTGGAGGTTCGGTGCCGGTGCGGACAGTGGATTTACAGCTCCCGATCCTAATGGTGGTTTCTGGCCTAGTCATCAGGGGCCCAAAGGAGCTTTCAACAAAATGTATGACGGTGGTATCATCGTTCCTGTTTTGATTGCATGTTTCCTTATCGTATTGACTTTCGTAATTGAGCGTTTCCTCACCATCTCCAAGGCAGCAGGAACCGGCAATAATGACGAGTTCATCCGCAAAGTTCAGTATCACCTTGCCAACAAGAATGTTGACGCTGCCCTCGCTGAGTGCGATAAGCAGAAAGGTTCTGTAGGTAATGTGATGAAAGCCGGTCTGCGCAAGTACAAAGAAATGATCACCGACACTGAACTGGATACTGAGCAGAAAGTGCTGTCCATTCAGAAAGAAGTGGAAGAAGCTACCTCACTTGAGCTTCCCATGCTGGAAAAGAACCTGGTATTCCTGTCAACCATCGCCTCAGTAGCAACCCTCCTCGGTCTGTTGGGTACGGTAATGGGAATGATCCGTTCCTTCTCCAAACTTGGTGACGAAGGTGGTGGTGATGCTGCCCGCGAACTGTCAAAAGGTATCTCTGAAGCCCTGTACAATACCGCCCTCGGTATCGGTACTTCAGCTGTAGCGATCATCATGTATAACGTATTTACCACAAAAATTGACGGCATTACCTACGGTATCGACGAATCCGGTTTCACCCTGACCCAAAGCTTCGCTTCCCTGTACAAGTAATTCAGGGCGCATTTCTCCATGGTTTATGGAAAAATGCAGGTTTGGAATCTAAATTGAAACAGATTAATAATAAGTCATGCCAAAAGTAAAAGTCCCTCGCAAGAGTACGACGATCGATATGACCGCGATGTGTGACGTGGCTTTTCTCCTGTTGTCGTTTTTCATCCTGACAACAAAGTTCAAGCCATCCGAAACACTGGCAGTTGTTACCCCGAGTTCCGTAGCCAACAAGGTTGCAGAACAGAAGGATATGGCCATGGTAACCATCGATAAAGATGGAAAGGTTTTCCTTTCTTTCTCTGACGATGCACCCAAGCAGGAAGTGATCGAAACGGTGAACAGCCTCCGTAACCTGGGCCTTACCGACGCAGAAATGAAAAATTTCGCGAAAGGTCCGTTCGTAGGTGTTCCGTTCAGTCAGCTGAAATCCTACCTGCAGCAACCGATCGACAACTGGCCGAAGATCAGTTCTCCCGGAATCCCGGTAACTGATACCGCCAATAACGAAATGGTTGACTGGATGCGAGCCGTTGCTACAGCCTTCCAGGGAACAAAAATGAATCTTCTTCTCAAAGGAGACAACGCTTCCAAATACCCGACTTTCAAAGGGGTAACTGACGCCTTCAAGAAAAATGACCTGATGAAATTCGGTATGATCACCAACCCGTCCGGGGTTCCTGTTGGTACTGATCTTTACAGGGACAACCTGAACCGGGCGGCAGGACAGAAAGTGGAAGAATAATTGTAAACACGAAAAAAATTATATCATGGCAGAAATGGATACCTCGTCGGGTGGCGGACATAAGAAAGGACCCGGCGTTAAAAAAGGTAAGAAGCTGTCTACCAGGGTGGATCTCACCCCGATGGTGGACCTGGGCTTTCTGCTGATTACGTTCTTCATTTTTACCACCACGATGAGTCAGCCAACGGCGCTCCGTCTGTTCCTGCCTAAGGACACAGAAAAGCCCGAAGAGCAGAACAAGGCGAAAGCTTCCGGTGCACTGACTATCCTGTTGGCGAAAAACGATAACGTATTCTATTACGAAGGGGAGCTGGCACCAGATGGTTCCAACTTTAAAAGCACTAACTTTAAGGAGATCCGTGATGTGATCATCAACAAGAAAAAGACCACCAAGGCTGAAGACCTGGTTGTGGTGATCAAACCCAATAAGGAAAGTACGTACAAAAACGTAGTGAACATGTTGGATGAGATGAGCATCAACGTAATCAAAAGATATGCACTGGTAGATATTTCTCCTGTTGAAGATCAATTGATTGCAGTATCCCAGGGTGGTGCACCCGCTGCTCAGTAAGCGAGCAGTTATGGAAAATTGACAGCATACGCATCTTATTCTAAAACCAGGACAATGGAAACGAACAAAATACTATCGGCTGACGTACTGGACATCATTTTTGATGGCCGTAACAAAGCCTACGGTGCCTACGACCTGCGCAAGACCTACAACAAGCGCATGACAACGGCACTGATCGCCACGGCAGCGATCCTCCTCTTGGTTTTCCTGGGCAGCCTTCTGGCGAACAATCTCGGGAAAAACAGGAAGAATGTGGAGATGGTCGTTAATGACGTGCAGCTGGAAGACATTAAAAAGCAGGAACAGCCTGAACCGCCTCCTCCACCCCCGCCTCCAAAGCCCGAGCCTCCGAAGGTGGAAATGGCCAAGTTCACCCCTCCCAAAATCGTAAAGGATGAGGAAGTAAAAGAAGACGAGAAGCCGCCTGAAGTAGAGAAACTGGAAGACACCAAAATCGGTACCATTAACCAGGAAGGTCTGAAAGATGAAGGCATCGTTGCTCCTCCGGCCTCTGATGAAGGTAAAGGTGTGGTGGAAGCCCCTAAAAAAGTGGAAGAAGACTGGGACAAAACCTTTACCAAGGTGGAAATCGAGTCTGAATATCCCGGCGGCGCCAGTGCCTGGCAACGCTACCTGAACAAGAGCCTTCGTTATCCCCAGGAAGCGATTGACCAGGAAATTCAGGGTACCGTAGTAGTACAGTTTATTGTGGACAAAGAAGGAAATGTGAGTGATGTGGAAGCAGTAAGTGGTCCCAAAGAACTGCATGATGAAGCGGTACGGGTTATCAAGAAGTCCGGTAAGTGGACGCCAGCCGTTCAGAACGGTCGCCAGGTAAAAAGCTACAAAAAGCAGCCGATCACCTTCCGCCTGGAATCTGAATAAACAAAGCATTATTTTGAGTAGAGCCGCTCCATCCGGGGCGGCTTTTTTTATCCAGCCTGGTCCGGTATTTTATAATTGCCAACTATGCCGGAAGGTCCCTCCATTGTATTGGCAAAAGAACAATTATCCGTCTTCAGGGGAAAAACGCTTGAAGCGATGGGCGGCTATGCCGGCATTGGCAGAAAGAAACTGGTTGGCAGAAAACTCTCTGCCCTCCATTCCTGGGGGAAACAGCTGTTGCTGCAGTTCGGCGACATTACGCTCCGCGTTCACTTTATGCTTTTCGGATCCTATGCCATCGACCCCGAAGGAAAGCGGCGCGCCAAAATGGTGCTCAATTTCAGTAGTGGCACGATTGCATTTTACCTCACCAGTCTTGAACTACTGGAAGGTCCCCTCGATGACCACTATGATTGGTCCGTTGACATTCTCAGTACCTCCTGGAATCCCAGGGCTGCTGTAAAAAAGATCAGGGAAAAGAAAAATACGCTTATCTGCGACTGCCTGATGGACCAGCAGATTGTATCCGGCTCCGGCAACATTATCAAAAATGAGGTGCTCTTCCGAAAGAAAGTACACCCCCTTAGCCACGCGGCAGACATTCCCGTTGCTGTTATAAGGCAGATCGTAGCCGGGGTACGCAGCTATGCCAGAACCTTCCTCAAACAGAAAAAAGCAGGCACCTTGTCCCGTCACTGGCAGGCCTATGAGAAAAGTGAATGTCCCCGTTGCCAGCTCCCCCTTCAGAAAAAGACACTGGGCAAATCCAAAAGACGCACCTATTTCTGCAACAACTGCCAGATTAAGTACTGAGGCAACCAAACAGGTCCGGATTTCGTAAATTAGAAAGAGGTCCCAATGGCGAGTGCTATTTACAAAATGGTATCCGGTTATTCCTGGGCAGCGCTGCTTTGGCTGAATCTCTGTGCGGTGCCGGGAATTGCACAGACCTCCTTCCCGGTAGATGCAGAAATCAAAAATTCTACCTGTATGCAGGCCAACGGCACCATAACGCTGAACGCGTCTGGAGGTGAATCGCCCTACATGTATTCCATTACAGGCCGGGCTTTTCAGAGCAGCGGCCTTTTTGAAAACCTGAAGCCCGGCTACTACACCGTGGGAGCCAAAGACGCCAGTGGGTTATTCGTTACCCGCGTTGTGCTGGTGCAAAACAGAGACGACCCGCCGGAGATTTCCGATGCCAGTGCAATCACCCCTTCCGCCTGTGACAAAAGTGATGGCTCCATCACTTTGCTGGCGATTGGCGGCATGCCGCCCTACCTTTACAGCATTGACCTTGAACACTGGCAGGAATCGCCGGTTTTTACCGGCCTTCCGGCAGGCAATTACGATCTGTTTGTGAAAGATGCAAAGGGATGTACCGGCTCCCGTACCAGGGTGATTATCAATACCTGCATGCTGGATATAGCGATCAGTGAGCTGGTAAACAGTTGTGCCGGTGACGGAAAGATTGCGGGGTTAAAGGGCAGGGGAGGGAGGTCACCTTATTATTTTTCCCTTGATGGCGGCCAGTTTACTATAACCGATGCGTTCGAAAACCTGAGTCCGGGAATACATATCCTGCTGGTGAAAGACGCGCACGGAACAGTCGGCGCATTTGGCATCCAGATCCTGGCAGCCTGTACTTTTAATGTTCAGGTCAAGACAGGTTATACAGGGTGTTCCGAAAGAGGGGGATTTATTCAGCTAACGCCCCAACATGGCAAATCTCCCTATCTATTCCAGCTTGATGGAGGGCTACCCCAGCCCGACCCTGTCTTTAATAATCTTTCCCCGGGAAATTACCTGGTCAGGGCAACAGATGTTACTGGCGCTTTATGGACTGCAGCGGTAGATGTTCCTGGCGCCGGCGGAGCCAGTTCTTTTGACCTGGGTGCGGATACCGGAATATGTTCAGGAACAACTTTGTTGTGGCCGCGGCCATTAGCGGGAAACCAGATCACCTGGTCACCCGCTGCCGGTGTCAGTGACATTCACAGCAGCCAACCCATCCTTGCACCCGCTATTACTACAACCTACTATGTTACGATCGCTTCAGAAGACTGTCCCGAAACGGATTCCATTACGATTGGCGTTTATCCGGTACCGGTAGCCAATGCAGGTGATGATATAACGTTGTGTGCGGGCCAGACGGCGACATTGACCGGCAGCGGCGGCTCCTTATATCAATGGTCACCGGCTGATGGGCTCAATGATGCCACCATCGCCAATCCCCGGGTTCTTTCCACAGGCTCCGATATCACCTGGACGCTAACCGTAACGGATAGTTACGGTTGCCAGTCGTTACCGGACCAGGTTGCCGTACACTTTGGGTCAACTGCACCGGTATTTGCAGGAAATGACACGACGATCCGGCGCGGCGAGCCGGTAACTTTGCAGGCAACTGATCCTACTGGTGCGGGTTTCAACCAATGGACCTGGGAACCTGCAGCAGCAGTCGAATCTCCGCAGTCGCCCCAGACTGTCAGCCATCCGCAACACGATCAGGTATTCCGGGTGGTTGCTACCAACGGGCAGGGATGCACCGGAATAGATGAAGTAATGGTTAAAGTGGTGGCAGGCTCCGATATCCTTTTTCCTACTGCCTTCACACCCAATAACGACAAACGGAATGACTTCCTGCGACCTATTCCTATCGGTATGCGCGAGCTCACCAGTTTCCAGGTATTCAACAGGTGGGGCCAGGAGGTTTTCAGAGATGCAGGTCAAAGCCCTGGCTGGAATGGCGAATTCAACGGAAAGCCCCAGCCAACAGGTTATTTTGTCTGTATAGCAAGAGGTATCGATATCTCGGGTCGGGTCATCGAGAAAAAAGGAGCGGCCATGCTGGTGCGGTAGGCACCTTATCTTTGCGCGATGAAATACGGACAGCCGAATTGGGAGGATACCATTGTCGCCCTTGCCACACCTCCGGGAATTGGTGCTATTGGCATGATCCGCCTCAGCGGGCCGGCTGCCATTGATATTGTCGATAAATTGTTTCCCTCCAAATCACTGTCTGAGCAACCGACCCATACAGCGCACGTAGGCCTGATCCGTGAAGGAGGGCAGGTGATCGATGAAGTGGTCGTGACACTGTTCAGGGGGCCGCGTTCCTATACGGGTGAAGATGTGGCTGAGGTGAGCGGACATGGATCTCCCTATGTATTGCAACAGCTGATCGATGCCTTTCTCCGCAATGGTGCAAGGCTGGCAAGAGCCGGCGAATTTACCCAGCGCGCATTCCTGAATGGCCGCCTTGACCTGGCGCAGGCAGAAGCGGTAGCCGATCTCATCGCATCGAATACGGCGGCATCCCAGAAAAACGCACTCAACAATATCCGCGGTGGATTTTCACAAGACCTTAGGATGCTGCGGGAACAACTGATCAGCTTTTCTGCACTGATCGAACTGGAGCTCGATTTTTCCCAGGAAGATGTGGAGTTTGCTGACCGCGCACAATTGTACCACCTGGTAACGGAAGCGCTGGAAGGGACTACCAAACTGGCGGATTCTTTCCGCCTGGGCAATGTGATCCGCAACGGCGTCAGTGTTGCCATAGTCGGTAAACCCAATGCCGGGAAATCCACTTTGCTGAATACATTGCTGAATGAGAACCGGGCCATTGTAAGCGAGATCGCAGGAACTACCCGCGATACCATTGAAGAGATACTGAACATCAACGGTATTCTTTTCCGCTTTATTGATACAGCGGGTATCCGCGAACATACCAGTGATCAGATCGAAAGTATCGGGGTGGAACGAAGCCTGGAAAAAATGCGGCAGGCCGATGTGGTGCTGTACCTGTTTGATGCGAACACCATGCCGGCGGAAGAATTGCTCGTGAACAAACGCGCTTTCGATGAACAGGGATTTCAATACCTGCTGGTAGGCAACCAGGTTGATAAAGGGGAAGAAGCGCTGATGCGTGACCGCTATGCTGCTGCTACGCCGATCCTTTTTATCAGCGCCAAACAGCAGTTGCACATCAATGTGCTGCGCGACAGGCTGGTAGATATGGTATTGGGCGGGAAGGTGCAAACAGAAGACACCGTTGTGACCAATGCCCGTCATTACCAGAGTCTCCGCCAGATCGCCGGCGCACTTGCCGATGTACGCCAGGCGCTGGATGCACGCCTTCCCGGCGATTTGCTGGCCCTCGATATCCGCCGTGCGTTGCATTACCTCGGCGAGATCACCGGCGAAGTGAGCAATGAAGATCTTCTCGACTATATTTTCAGCAAATTCTGCATCGGGAAATGACGAATTCGTCAATTAAGATCAAAACCTTACATAATAGCTACCATTATTCGCATCTTTTTATATTTTTATAGATATTCGGCAAGTACTGACCAGGACATTGTGGACAAGCACCGGAATTTGGATAGGAACCCTAATAGACCCAAAAACCTTATCGATGATATCCGCATCTTTCCCCGGAAGAAAACTTCTGATTTTATCAGCCATTTTAATTATTGCCCAGTTTTTTTTGAATGATGCCCATGCGCAGATGCGGAAGGTATTTTATGACAATGCACAACCTGATAATGAGGTTCGCAAATTAAGTTTTTATTCCCCCTCCGAGGGCTATGTTGCCTTTAAAAACTGGATCGGGTATACCAGCGATAGCGGCAGAACATATGTCAGGAAGTATATAACTATTAATAACGTTGATTATAACGGATTTGGTGTCAACCTCACATTCGGCTACATCATTGCTGGTGTAAAATCATTTGATAAAAATACATTAGTCGTTTATGGTCACTATGGATGGGTACCTGCCATCCTGAGATCCGTCGATGGTGGCAATACCTTTAAGCTGGTTTATCACTCGCAGCTTAATCCAGCCGTGCAGGGCGGCATCAATGATATGGTATTTCCTGAGAATGGCAATATCGGTTATGCGCTGGACGCAGACATGATATTAAAAACAACCAACCAGGGCATCAGTTGGAGCGTTGTCAAAACTGACCCTGAAGTGTATTACCATTATCTTAAAGCACCAGACAACAATACAGTTTATGCGTTGCGTCGCGGGTCAGACTCCCGGTTAATATCATCCACTACTTCAGGAACAAGCTGGCGGGTACTAAACCTGCCGGTAATCCCCGGCGGCAGGCTGAATTATGCACAGTTTTTGACCGCCGCTAAAGGATGGATAAATATGTATAATGAGGATAGGGTTGGGTATTTTTATGTCACTGTTGACAGCGGAAACAGTTGGACCTTATTGAACGATCCACAGATAACACCTTTTAGTTGCAGCAAATTTCAGTTTGTAAATGATTCAATTGGTTATTCACTTTCCGGACCATTCACGGTGTGCAAAACGACCAATGGAGGGGCTTTATGGGAGCCCCTGGTTCGTGACAATAATGTCAACTATTTAAATTACTCGCACAACGACCTGTTGGAGTGGAATGCTGAACAGGTATGGGCGGGCGGTGGCAATGGTCTTGTTGAGCTCACGACCAATGGTGGTGGCATCCCTTTGCCAAAAGCATTTTTTAAGATTGATACAGTAAACATGTCGGTTACCAATGAAATTAGACTGGTCAATTATTCGAAGCCCGGCCATCAATTTAAATGGTACGTAAATAACAAACAGATAAGCACCAACTTTCATACTTCCTATACACATGACCCGTATCAGCCAAGGGATAGCATTAAGCTGGTTGTTTTGAATGCCAGTGGGGCCGATACTGTCGAAAAATCAATGTTTATAGCGCCAATACCAAAACCCAAAATTAGCTCATTTTCACCGGTGTCCGGAAAAGCCGGAGGAACTATAACGATTACCGGATCCGGTTTGAAGTCAGCATCTGCCATTCGTTTTGGGAATTTTCCTGCTGCATCATTTACGGTAGTTTCACCAGAAGTGGTTACTGCCGTTGTCGGACATGGAGCGTCTGGTGCTGTACATATAACGACAACCGGAGGAGTAGACAGTATGAATGGGTTTAGTTTTATACCGCCTCCGCCCATATTGACTACGTTCTCACCGACAAAAGTTTCTGCGGGTACAGTGGTAACCATTTCAGGTGAATACTTATCTGAAGCTATTGCTGTTAGTTTTGGCGGAGTTCCCGCTGCGTCGTTCACCATTGTTTCACCCACTCAGGTAAATGCTACTGTTGCAACTGGTGCCAGCGGCGCTGTAACTTTAACGACAACAACCGGAAAAGGAACCTTACCTGGATTCACCTTCGTGCCTCCGGTTTCTGTTGCTTCGTTTAGTCCAGCCACGGGACCGGTAGGGACAGTTGTGACTATCAAAGGCAAGGGATTCGATCTGACAGCTGCGAATAATATTGTTTTTTTTGGTGGCGTGAAAGCTACAGTGATCACTGGAACAGCGACAATATTAACGGTTACTGTACCTGCCGGCGCAACATATGACCCAATCTCAGTCACGGTGAACAGGCAGACGGCATCTTCAATCCATCCATTTATTGTGACATTCCCGGGAGGTGGTTCAATTAGCGCAGCATCTTTTACCAAAGCAGGACATTATACAGTAAACCCTTCGTCATGGGATATCAAGCAGGGGTGTCTGGGTGACATCGACAATGATGGGAAACTCGATGTAGTTACGGGGAATACCAATAATATTTCGTCTATTTCAATTTTCAGGAATACGTCAACGATCAAGAATATCAGTTTCGCACCTCGGATCGATATTCGCACGTTTGTTAGAGACAACGTGTTAAAGGATATGGATGGGGATGGTCTACTTGACCTGGTCATTGGAACCAATCACGTCCAGATTCTCAAAAACAATAGCACCCCGGGCAATATCAGCTTTGAGGACACTGTGACTGCTAAATTTTTTACCCCGCATACTGATCATGATCTGGCTATTGCAGACATAGACGGTGATGGAAGGCTTGACATCGCGGCTGCAGTCAGCGCGCCTGCATTTGATAGAAGCAGGATCGGAATAATCAGAAATACCTCTCAAAACGGAGTACTTTCATTCGAAAAAGGTATAGAATATCCGGCCGCAGGAAATCCTTTGTGTAGCGAATTGGTTGACCTTGATGGCGATGGACGACCTGAAATGATTATAGGCGATTATTATGGTGCGACTTTTTCTGTATATCGAAATTTGAGCACACCCGGTAAAGTTTCGTTCGCTGCACCAATTATTTTTTCTGACCCTGATTTTGGATCACCAGAAGGTATGGCAGCAGCTGATTTCGATCTGGATGGAAAAATCGATTTGGCTATTGGAAACCTGAATAGAAAATCAGCGGTAAGTATTTTCAGAAATACAAGTTCTGGCGTTGGAAATTTTTCTTTCGCACCCGCTGTGAATTGTCCAACCTGGGCTCCAGTCTCAGTAAAGGTGGCTGATTTGAATGGGGATGGCAGGCCGGATATAGTTTGTCCCAACCCGGGCGAACAGACAGCATCCGTCTTCGAGAATAGAAGTTTACAAGGTGGTATTTCATTTGCTCCAAGGGTAAATTTTGATGCCGGCCCAAACACAAATCCTTATAGTGTTCCGCTGGGGGACCTTGATAATGACGGGAGAACAGATTTTGTGTGCATAAGCTATAGTCTGGAATCTTTTGATGTCTTCCGGAATATCATTTCTGAATCACCAGCCAATGCAGGGCACGATACCACTATTTGCAGCGGTACCAATATTCAGATAGGAATGGAAGCCATCCCTGGTGCATCGTATAGCTGGACATCTTCAGGAGGTTATGTGTCAACCGTGGCAAATCCCGTTATTTCACCGACTGCTACTTCCACCTACTACCTGGCATTGGATATTGATAGTAAGACTTATTACGATACGGTGATTGTAACAGTAAAACAAGGTGCGGAAGCCAATGCGGGTCCCAACGGGAATATCTGTTCCGGAAAGCAATTGACTATTGGTGTACCGGGTATCCCGGGAAACACCTATAACTGGACTTCTAATCCTGTAGGTTTCAAATCATCAGTAGCTAATCCGACGATTACGCCAACTGACAATACAGCCTATTTTTTGTCTGTTCAAAATGTATCCGGATGCATTGCCCGGGATACTGCTGTTGTTTTTGTAAATAAGTCGGTGACACCAGTTGTTTCGATTTTAGCTTCGAATCTTTCCCCTTGCGCCGGAACGAAGGTGACGTTTACGGCTACAACTGAAAACGCAGGTAAAAGTCCTGCTTACCAATGGATGAAAAACGGTATTAATGTTGGAAACAATAGTGTTGTTTATACCGATAATGAAATAAGAAACGGCGACAAGATATATGTACAGGCAACCAGCAGCGAAACCTGTGCCTCTCCAGCGATTGTTCAAAGCAATGAAATTACAATTAACGCAATACCCGTTATTTTACCGGTGATTACAATAGACGGTTTGACCACCGTAGCGGAAGATGAATTAACCTTGTTGACTTCGTCGCTGCAGAATAGCGGCAATACTCCAACCTACCAATGGCAGGATAGCACCAGCGCACACGATTGGCAGAATATTCCAGGTGCCCTGTCATCGGTTTTAGATTACAAACCGGCGGTAACTGGCGATAAAGTGAGATGCAAGTATACCACCAGTGTGCCATGTATCGATGCGGCTGAGGTGTTTAGTAATACCCTGGCATTTACAGTAAAATCAACACCAGTTGGATCAGGAATGGTGGTGCCTAATCCTGTCACCAACGGAACGCTCATTATAGAAAACCTCAGTCTTGACGATAATTGGGAAACAATTGAAGTTGTAAGCCTGACAAGCGGGCATAAATTCGCTGTTAAGAAAATTGCAAACCAGACAAGGGTAAGTATACCTATTCAACAATTGGCGAACGGATCATATGTGGCCACTTTGAGAAGTAGATCAGGCAAAATACTGAATTTGAGATTTATTAAACTATAGTAAGATCAATTGGCAATACCTTATGGGGTTCAAAGTTTTTGAAGAGATTGCCGGAAATTCCTATTTTCAGCCGTCTTGGCTAAAGTGCTTAATGTAATTGCGCTATGTAGTTTTGGGTAGCTGAAAATTATCAGAGCCCGAAATACCGGTCGCTTCATCTTTCAACTGAACGCCTGAGATCTTCAGTCGCAAGGCTTCTTTACACAGGTAATAGATTTTTTGTGCGGCCAGGTTGGGCTGCAAACCCTTCGCATGAATATTTGAAATACAATTGCGGCGCTCGTCGTTGAGTCCTGCAACAGGATCATAGGTAAGGTATGCCCCCATACTCGCCGGGGCACTTAAACCGGGCCGCTCACCGATCAGCATAATACTGAGCCGCGCGCGCAGCAGGGAGGCTATTTCGTCGCCCAGGGCGACCCGCGCTTCCCTTGCGATGACAATGGGCGCAATAACATAATGGTTTTGTTGCAGGTCACCAACGAGGTTGATCAATACCGGGAGCGCATTGTTGTTGATGGCCGTCGCCGATAAACCATCGGCTACGATGATCACCACATCATAGTCGTGCTGGTGTTCCAGAAGTCTTTCTGCGGAACGCGGATTCAGCCGTCGGCCAAGGTCGGGTCTTTGCAGGTAGATTGTACGGTCCGCTGCCTGGCTGTGTACTACCAGGAAGGGTAGCCGTAAACGTTGCAGGTCAGCAGACAGCCGGTCAACCTCCAGGATAGAAAATACCGCATCACGGGCATTGGCATGTGCCATCCTGAACTGCAGCACTTCTTTTACAGGAATTGCTGTGCCGGCACTTCCCAGTGCAATGCGGGCATTGGTAAAGGCACGCAGGGTCTGCCAGGCATCTTCCTGAACGGCTGTGATATGGATTACGGGCAATGGCATCAGATGGCGCTTAAAAGGTTATGGGAAGGCTGTACCACCAGGCGGTTTCCCTGGTCATCCATAATACCCTGATGCCGGAGCCATAGCTCAAATTCAGGGGCAGGTCTTTTGCCCAGCACCTTTCGCACATAGAGGGCATCATGAAAGGAAGTGGACTGGTAGTGGAGCATGATGTCATCAGCTCCTGGTACCCCCATGATAAAATTGCAGCCGGCCACGCCGAGCAGGGTGAGCAGGTTGTCCATATCATCCTGGTCTGCCTGGCTGTGGTTCGTGTAACAGATATCCACGCCCATTGGCAACCCCAGCAACTTACCGCAAAAATGATCTTCGAGGGCAGCACGGATGATCTGTTTGCCATCGTACAAATATTCGGGGCCAATAAAACCGACCACGGTGTTCACCAGCAAAGGCCGGAAATGCCGTGCCACCGCATACGCACGGGCTTCGCAGGTTTGCTGGTCTACGCCTTCATGCGCATCTGCGGACAGAGAAGAGCCCTGGCCCGTTTCGAAATACATCACATTATTGCCTACCGTTCCTCTTTCGAGTGAAAGTGCCGCTTCATACCCCTCCTGTAATAGCGACAGGTTTAAGCCGAAACTTTTATTCGTTTTTTCAGTGCCGCCAATGGATTGAAACACCAGGTCTACCGGTGCATTTTTGTTCATCAGGCCAATGGTCGTTGTCAGGTGGCTCAGTACACAGGATTGGGTGGGAATGCTGTATTTCTCCCGAATGTCGCTGAGCATATTTAGCAGGCCACCGGTAGTGGCGGGACTGTCGGTAGCAGGGTTGATACCAATCACGGCATCACCGCTGCCATACAGCAAGCCATCCACCATACTGGCTGCAATTCCTTTGAGGTCATCGGTCGGGTGATTGGGTTGCAACCTTACAGACAATCTTCCCTTCAGCCCGATCGTGTTCCTGAATGCGGTTACGACAACACATTTTTGCGCAACGGCGATCAGGTCCTGGTTGCGCATCAGTTTGCAGACAGCGGCCACCATTTCCGGCGTCAGCCCGGGAGCCAGACTGCGCAGGGTTATTTCATCGGCATGATCACTCAGCAGCCAGTCCCGCAGTTCCCCAACGGTAAAGCCGGCAACCGGTGCAAAACTTGCCGCATCATGGGTGTCGATGATCAACCGCGTTACTTCATCTGAATCGTAGTCAACAAGATGTTCGGTTAAGAATCGGGCAAGCGGTACATCAGCCAGCGCCATCTGCGCAGCTACCCTTTCTTCATAACTACCGGCAGTAAGCTCAGCGAGCAGGTCTCCGCTCCTGAAGGGCGAGGCTTTGGCCATCAATATTTTCAGACTATCGAAAGACCAGGTGATGTGTTGAAGCGTTGTTTTGTAGATCATACTGCTGCAACCGTTGATTCTTCCGCGAGTTTCTGCGCCGCTGTCTTTTTCCGCATCCATATAAACAACACCGCTACCAGGACCATTCCACCGAAAAATACCAGGCTCATCCACGGATTGTAATAGACCAATGCTACAAGGCAAATTGCCGACAAGACGCAGGCGATTACAGGAAACCAGGGATAAAAAGGTGACGGGAATGGTCTTTCCAGTGAGGGTTCTTTTTTACGAAGTACGAATAGGCTGATCATGCTGACGATATACATAACAAGTGCTCCCAGGGCCGAAATAATGATCAGCTTGTCTGTATGGCCAAGGCATAGCGCAATTATCCCTACCAGGGCTCCGGCTGTCAATGCCCAATGGGGCGTTTTAAATCTTGGGTGGATGTGAGACAGGAAGGGCGGCAGGTAACTGGCCCTTGCCAATGCAAAGATCTGCCTGGAATAACCGGTTATAATACTGTGAAAAGAAGCGATCAGCCCAAACAGTCCAATGCCTGCAAATAATTTTGTAAGGCTGTTGGTTTTTCCGAGGGCAAAGCCGATTGCTTCCGGCAGCGGATAATCAATATGCGACAATTTTTGCCAGTTGGTAACGCCGCCTGTTACGATCATGACCACCATCGCCAGTACAGCGAGCGTTGCCATGCCCAGGATGTATCCTTTGGGAATGGTGCGTTGCGGATCTTTTGCTTCTTCAGCTACCATCGCTACGCCTTCTATCGCGAGAAACAGCCAGATGGCAAATGGAAGCGCAGCAAACACACCCGCCCATCCGAAGGGCATATTATCCTGCATGAAATTCCCCCATTTGAAATGTGGTGCTACAATCCCCGTATAGAACACCAGTTCTGCAACCGCCAGCAGGGTTACAACGAGTGTAAATACCGCTGATTCTTTTATCCCGATCAGGTTGATTAGGGTGAAAACCAGGTAACTTCCGATAGCGGCATACAACACATCAACAGCAGGATAAAGGAAGTGCAGGTAGCTGCCCAGGGCAAAAGCGATAGCTGGTGTGGCAAACAGGAATTCTATCAGGGTGGCATATCCTGCAATCAACCCGCCCAATGGACCTAACGCACGAAATGCATACGCAAAAGGTCCGCCGGCATTGGGAATTGCTGTAGTGAGTTCTGTGAAGCTGAATACAAAAGTGATGTAAAGAACAAGCACAAGGAAGGAAGCGATCAGCATACCCATCGTTCCGGCAACGGCCCAGCCGTAGTTCCAGCCAAAGTATTCGCCGGAAATTACAAGGCCTACTGCAATGCCCCACAAATGAAGTGCCGTCAGTGATTTTTTGAGTGCCGGTTTCCCGTGGCCACTGGTTTCGGTCATGTTATGAAACTACCGAATTATTTCTGAACTCTCTTGCATACCAATTTTCCTTTTTTTAACTTTATATAGCACTGGAATTTTCATGCGATAGCATGTAGAAATTTTCCCGATCGCCCAGGTCTTCGATACTCTCATTTCGTACCAGACTTTCAAAGGATGGCCGTTTCCTCCTGATGCCCGGCCAGATTCTTTTCGGAACATTCCTCGCCGGAAGATTATTTATTGAAGCGTGCTCCCGGACATCCGGCTAACAACGAGTGTACATGATTGTGAAGGGTTTTTAATTGCAGGACTGCCCTGCATTGAAAATGGCTATCGTCTACCCTTAGCTGCCGGTGCGAACCAGCAGGATGGGAATATTTTGGTTAAAGGCAACCCAAACCACTAAACACTATAAAACATCCCCACATGAAAAAGGCAACGTTTGTTTGTCTGGTGCCGGCCTTTCTGGCATTTGGACTGTTTTCCTGCAGCGACGACCCTGAACCCGGTAACAGCGGCGCTGTTCCCGTATTGACAACCACTAACGTGAATATAGTTACGCAATACACTGCGGGATCAGGCGGCAATGTAACGTCCGACGCATCTACCCCGGTAACGGCAAGAGGCATCTGCTGGAGCACTGCAACCGCTCCTACGACTTCCGATTCAAAAACGACCAACGGAGCGGGTAATGGAAGTTTCACCAGCACTATGACCGGCCTGTTGCCCCAAACCAAATATTATGTCCGCTCATACGGTACCAACAGCAAGGGCACGGCATATGGAAACGAGTTTTCCTTTACAACACTTGGAGAGTCCGAAACTTCTGTGACCGATATAGACGGGAACGTGTATGAGGTCGTGATAATCGGAAGTCAAACCTGGATGAAATCAAACCTGAAAACGACCCGCTACAGCAATGGGGATACAATACCCACCGGATTAAGCAATACTGCCTGGGGAACCGCTACCACCGGTGCATTCGCAATTTATAACAATGATCAGTCAAGCCATACTACCTACGGCAAATTGTATAACTGGTTCGCAGCTGCCGATTCCCGCAAGATTGCCCCCCAGGGCTGGCATGTTCCGAGTGATGAAGAAAGGAGCGCGTTAGTGCTGGAACTCGGCGAATCGCTGGTGGCCGGTGGAGCATTGAAAGAAGCTGGACTGGCACACTGGATCAGTCCGAATGAAGGCGCTACGAACAGCAGTGGTTTTACAGGATTGCCAGGAGGAACCCGTATGGAAAATGGTGAATATAGCTATATCGGGAATGGTGGCTACTGGTGGACGACAACAACCTATTCAGGCAATCCTGCAGAAGCTGAAGCGCAGGGCTTGTTTGCTTTCACCGCCGAAGGAAATCAGATAACGGGGCTGAAGGTTAGGGGAGCCTCTATCCGCTGTATTAAAGACTAATTCAGCAATCCGTTATTTAACCTGGTTTAAATACTGTCAAATGAAAAATCTAACTATGCTGATGCTGTCCCTGGTATTCGCAACCGCGACGATTGCCCAGGATTCCACAGTAAATCAAAACTGGAAAAATTCCGACCTGTATAAAAAAGGCAAAACACAAAAAACCGTCGGCTGGCTATTGGCCGCGGCCGGTACAACGGGTCTTGTGGTGACACTGATTGCAGATGGCACCCAGGGCGTTGAGGGCGCTATGACAACCGTATTTTCAGGAGGATATGTTGAGCCGGAATACGAAGATTATACAGCAGCGTATGTCATTAGTTCGGCAGTTACGCTGAGTGGTGTTTACCTGTTATATAAATCAACCAAAAACAGGAACAAGGCAAAAGCTGCGTCTGCTTTTATCGACATCGAAAAAGCCAGGGTGTTGCATGGCGCCCTATACAGCTACCAGTCATTTCCGGTATTGGGGCTCAGAGTTCGTTTGTAACTGCTTCAATCGTATCCATTAAAAGAAAACGGGGCGATCTGATCGCCCCGTTTTAAGGAAAATAAATTGGTATGTATAGTACGATTGACTAGTGCTTATTTTAATAACTGGTCAACTGGTATGATATTGAAATTCTTTCCTTTGATCATTTCACCCAGTTGTGCTGTGCCCAGGTTGAGATTATTTCCTCCGGCAGTTTTCACCCCACCCGCAGCCAGCTGGCTGGCATCCAGTTTACCGGGTACGATCTGGTTTTTCAACATGCCGGCGAGTTGATCAATGTTTTCAGATTTGGTCAGGTTTGTTAGCGCATCCTGGCCAAGACCACTCAATGCCGAATTGGTAGGAGCGAGCATGGTGAAATCTCCCTTCAGGGCAGATCCCAATGCTTTATCAAGCCCGGGAGTCTGTAATAAACTTGCAAAGGAAGAAAGATTGGGATTGCTGGCTAACGAAGTTAAAAGGGAAGAACCGGCACCTAACATGCTTGAAGTTGAGCCACAGCGTGGGAGCAGGGTGAGGGACATTACAACCAGCAATGCCATCGGCAGAAACATTTTTTTCATAATTCTATATTTTTAAAAATGAATTGCTCTCAAAGGGTCCGCCCCGGGTAATGAATGCCTTGCAGAACCTTACAAGGCGTCAAAACGTTAGCAAAAATAATAATATAATTCCTTCATTTTGCTGTCTTAACGCGGTCGTTTAAGAGTGCCCGTGCCTGTACCGCGCCATTCATACCATTGAAGCGGCCCGGATGTATTTTCAGGTCAGATTCATAAGCTTGCAGTGCTTTGTCCGGCTGATCCAGTTCCAGGTACAAGTCTCCCAACAGTTCCCGGGCAGGCAAAACAGCTCCGGGCGTTACCGGATGTTTTTCCGTATTATCTTCCAGGTCGGCAGCCTGGGTCATCAACCGGACGGCCTCCTGTTTCCTGCCCTCTTTTAGCGCTATCCACGCTTCGCCCGTTTTTACCTGTATCAGCACCTGGGTGGCCTTATATTGATCGCCCTGGTTTGTCAGTGTATCATAGATCGCCTTCAAAATCTTCAATTCACTTTCAGCAGTATCAATATGGCCGGTATGTACATCACCCAAAATCCTGGTGAAATGAAAAACGGCACTTTGCCAGGGAAATTTTTGCCAGGGAAATCCAGCCGGATGTATTTTCAGCGCCGCCGCTTCTTTCCACAACCTATTTTCCAGGACGTACCGGGAAGGTATCGCAGCAAATGCGTAGGCAGTTTTGAAATTTACCGGGTACACGTCCTGGATGTTGTTAAGATAATCGCATTGTGATTTGGCAGGTGAATTTTCTCTCTTCTGGAGATAAGCATATACGAGGTAATCCATACCGTGAAGCTCTTCGTCCCAATGTCCCTTGATGCCAGCGTTCTCCCCATAACATTTGGCCGCGGCGGTTGAAGCGATGCTTGAACGGATGCACTCTTCCCAAAGTCCCAGCCTGGTGAAAATGTGTGCAGGCATATGTTGTGCATGGGCTGAGGAAGGTGCGGTGGCTGCATATTTTCTTGCCGCTGGCAATGCCATTTCCGCAAGCTCCGGATAGTCGTACGCGTGGATGATATAATGGATGACCCCCGGATGGTCAGGCTCGCCGGGGTACAATGCAGTCAGTATTTTTCCAGCTGCTTTTTGATTGGTAAAAGTTTTGTCTGAAGGATCTGCATTGGCGACCAGTGCCAGCGCATAGAATACTGCCGCTTCCCTGCTTCCGGGGTTGTCGCGATGGATCCGGGCCATTGCCTGCTGGTAGTTCAGGCTTCGTGTACGATGGCCAACCTGTTTCCAGTCTTTATAGAACAATGCGAGCGCGTTGATATATTCAGATTCCGGTTTTGTTTTCTGCGGGATAGATAGTGCAATTTCAATGGCCTTTGCTCCTTTTTCCAGGTCTGCTTTCGAAGGCGGTTCCCACAACTGGTGAAAGCTGCTCATCGCAACTCCCCAATAGGCCATCGCGCAATCCGGTTGCCTGTCAATGATCCTGGAAAATACTTTTTCCGCCTCGTCGTATTCGAAGGAATGCAACAGGGAGACAGCAAGGTCAAATTCTTTTCTCAATCCAGGGGAGCATGATATGTCAAAATTCACCTGTCCGAATTCCTTATCCGGCGGTCCGCAGGAAATCAATTCACCCTGTTTCAGGTGAAGCGCCTGAATGTCATTCCCGGATGGTTGGCCCTTTTTTGAATTACAGGATAAAATCAGAAGCATCAGGCCGAGGACTGCGGAAATTGGAAGGTTTATTTCCATTGTTTCGCATTTAATTGGAACACAAATTGCTTCTACAGCAAGGTAAAACGGCGACAATATCCGGCTTCAAAGTTAGTTCCTGTGCATAAAAATTAAGCGTGTCGCGGAAAGGAAAGTTTTTTCAGTACAAGACGCTGTAGGAAAGGGATTCGTTCGGGACTCATTCGTTAATTTAACGGGGAATCCCCTTTGAATCCCGAACGAATCCCGAAGGCAACCCGAAGGAATGGACAGCTACCGTCGAATGAAGCAGGGTTAGCGACAAAACCATACCATTCATCTCGTTTTTTAGTAAAATTCCCGGGGTGAAAGACCAGGTTCAGCCTCTAAACGACCCCATAGTCAAACTCATAAACTTTTAAAAAACCTTCCTGTCAACCACTTCCGCACCGGCTCATCATAATACTTCACCAGGAGCCATGCCAGCGTAATATTGACAGCCAGGATACCGGCAGCTACGGCAGCACAGGTGATCAGCGACCCTGGCGATTCCATCGTAGGGGTTATGTTGTACTTTGATACCCAGGCGACGAATGTGTAGATAAATGGATAATGAATGATATAGAGTGGATAGGAAATTCTGCCCAAAAAGCGGTTGACACCTGAAAGCCGGCCTTCGACACTGCCGCTGGCGCCTAAATAAACCACCACCGGGAATATCAGCACTATCGACAGGGAATCGTAAAGACCGTTCAACCAGTGCTGATCACTGTTGCCTATCCGGGGCATCGACAGCATAACCACCAGGAGCAAGCCGCTCCACAGGAAGGCATTTTTAATATTCCCTGGCTTTGTTACCCTGGATAGCAGCAGGCCCGCCAGGAAGGGGTATAAAAGCCGCGTAAACCCGATCCTCAGCTGAACGGGGTCAACAGACCATCCACCGATCACATCTCCCTGCGCACTCGTTACAGCCAGGTGGATGAGCGCAGCTGCGGCCACCGCAGTCAGTATCGACAGTATGATCCTGTTACAATGGCGAAGCACAACGGCATACAGGATATTGGCGATGTATTCAAAGAATAAGGACCAGGCCGGCCCATTCAGCGGGTGCATTTCTGCCCAGCCCCTGATATCCATCGAGGGCGGTACCGGAATAAGGGTAAAGCCGATCACCATGGTAAGCAGTAAGGTCCCTACCGGTATATCATGAATGCCCGGGAAAGCCGGACTATCCTGGAAATAAAATAAAAATGCCCCGATCACCGAACCGACAATGATCATGGGATGCAAACGGATCAGGCGGCGTTTGCAGAAATCAGCCATGCTCATGCGGTCCCATCTTTCGTCATACGCATAGCCCATCACGAAACCGGAAAGCAGGAAGAAAAAATCAACCGCCAGGTAGCCATGATTGATCAGCTGTTTCTCGTGATTACCAAGGGCAAAGGTTTCCAGGAGGTGGAACATCACCACCAGGATCGCCGCAATTCCGCGCAATCCATCCAGAATTTCGTAGTGTTGCCTGGTGTCCTTAAATGTTGAATAGGCAGGGGTCATAAATTTCGTTGGGGAGCAAAGAAAAGGAACAAACTCCAAACCCCCACCGACGCTGAAGCTTCGGTGGGCTAAGTCCAAACTCCAAACTTCAAACTCCTTTTTTTGTAAATTAGCGTCATGCTGCAGTCTGTTCATCCCAAGCTGCCGATGCGCAATAAGGCGACCACGAAGGCTTACTACGTGGACCAGCTTCAATTCACCGATGCCGGCGCAGCAGACTATCCTGACTATCTCATACTTCAGAAGGAAAATATAGAGATCCATTTCTTCCACTTTGCTGAACTTGATCCACAGGAGAATTATGGACAGGTATATATCCGTGTAAAAGGTATTGAAGCTTTTTACAACGAATTGCTCGACCGCAACATAGCCATCCATCCCAACGCGCCATTGCAATCGAAGCCCTGGGGGTTAAAGGAGTTCTCTTTGCTTGATCCTGACAATAACCTGCTCACCTTCGGCGAGCCGGTTTAAAACATACGGCATGAACAGGCTCTTCCCGCTGCCTTTCTTTACCTTCCTGCGGATCACCCGGGAACACGGCGGTATTGCTCGGACCGGCATTAAAAACCTGCCGGGATGGCTGATCAAAACCATCCTGCTGGAACCCTTCCGGTGGATCGAAATAGCCTTCTTCCGCAGGAAGATCGAACAGCATACCATCACCCGCGACCCCATATTTGTACTTGGCTTCTATCGGAGCGGCACTTCATTTCTGCATGAATTTATTTCCCAGGATCAGCGCCTCCGCTATCATTCTGTTTTCCAGATGATCTTCCCGGAGATCATGCTCACCACAGAAAAATGGCTTTCTCCTTTGCTCGAAGGTATCTGCCGGATTTTCCGCCTGCAGGACCCGGTTCATCGTATCCCCATGTCTTTCCGTTATCCCGGAGAAGAAGATGGAACCATGACTACCGCTGTGAATCCCAGGGGCGCCCAATGGGGTTATTTCTTTCCCGAAAAAATGAAGGATCATTTCAACAGGTATGTGCTGTTTGATGATGTTACCGAAACAGAGCAACAGGCATGGACAAAGGATTTTCTTTTCCTGCTTAAAAAGATATCACTTTCCGGAAAAGGCAGGCAACTCGTGTTGAAAAGTCCGCCGAACACTGCCCGTATCAAACTGCTCCTTTCCCTTTTTCCAAATGCGAAATTCATTTTCATCCACCGCCACCCTGTGGATGTCTATCTCTCCAACAAAAGATTCTGGAAGGTTACGCACCGCATATACGCCTTGGGACGTATCCCGGAGATGGGCGTCAACCAGGTCATCCTGGATACCTATAGCCGCATGATGGACCGCTACCTTGAGGAAAAATCACTGGTACCTTCCGGGCAACTGGTGGAAATTCCCTATGATAACCTCGTTCGCGAACCCGTCGATACCATGCGCGCTATTTACAGGCAGTTGGGCCTGGATGACTTTAGTCATTGCGAAAAACAAATGCAGCAATTCGCAGACCTGCAGCAGAACTTTGTTCGCCTCAAACATGAAATGCCGCCTGACGAACTTCAGTTGGTAACGGACAGATTTGAACGCTATATCAGCCATTGGCAATACAACAGAAAACAGGCAGCCAGCTGAAGAACTGACTTGCAAATCTGCAACTGATGTTGTAAATTCAGAGAGGGCGATTAACCCTTCCCAGCCATGTCCCTCACCAAAACTGCAGATAAAGGCCGGCCTGATTACTATATCACGCCTACGCAGGATTTTACGCAATACACCCGGGACGCAGAACAGAAATACTGGAACCGCGAGACCAAATTTGACTGGCAGCAGGATGTCCGGTATAACCTGAAAATTCACCTCGAACAGCTGGAACCGGCAGGCCGTAAACATATTTTCATGCTGGTGCTGCCCATGGTGGCAGAGAATATCGATGGCAGTATCCGGCGACTCAGGGCAGAAGGGATTCCCATAAAAGAAGATGCCCTTAAAGCCCTTGCAGAATGCCTTCCTGAAAACACGCCTTCCATCGGGAAAGCCCTGGAGTTGCTTGCTCCTTTTTCGCGCTTGCAGAAAGAAGTGCAGCAGCTGCGCGACCGCCAGGAATTACTGAATGACGAACGGCTGGTATTGCAGGAACACCAACGTCTGGGATATATCCGGAGAGGCACAACGGTGCAACTCATCCGCTCGGCGGAGGAGCGGCAGGAGCAGGAAGTTGCGTTGGTCGAAATTTCCGGTCATCTGAAGGAAGTGACAGATGCCCTGCACCGCTATAACGGAAATGTGAGCCACCATTTGCAGCAGTTATCAGGCGAAATCCGATCGGACCTTACTGTAATTCTTCCTTATGTACTGCACGACCTGCAAGAGATGCTGATGCTGGTGCAACAAACGCTGGTCACCGGAAGGATCCCGGAGGCCCATCCTGAACTAAGGCAATTGCAGGACCTGGTATTGCAGCGACAACTCAGGGGCTTACGCGACATCGCCAATCACGCCCTGGTAGTGGAACAGAGCGCCATTGCACCTTTGACCATGGGCATCATTCATTACCGGAGATATCGCGAGATCCAGGAAGCGATGACCACTTTTATCAATGATGAAGCCAAACATTCCGCTACTTTCCGCAGGTTCCTGGTGGAGAAGCTGCAGGCTAAGGAATTCATCGCGGCAAAACTGATCAAAGGCGCAAAACGGTACATGTGGCTGGCACGTTTTATGCCGGGTACGGGGCTTTTCCTGGCGGTAATCGTAGAAGCTATCGGCGCTGCTTACCTGGAATTCTTCGGTAACGAAAAATACATGCCGGACAAACTTTTCTGCAGCATCAGCCGCACTATTTCTGAACAGGACGAGACCCGGCATATGGACCTGTGCGTGGCGATGTACAATGAACTTTTCCGTCGGGGTAAAAGATGGGAAAAATTGCGGAATAAAGTAGCACTGAAAGTCCTGATGAAGTCAGTATATGGCGACAAGACAGACGATCATCACCTGATACAGGCTTTCCGTGCTTTCGGCGTCGGATCGGATGTGTTGTACCGCCACATCACCGGCAGACTCAGCCAGCAGCTGACCCGCATAGGCATGTACGTTACACCGGAAGAAATGATGCTGATCATAGGACGTCAATAAATGAATTTGGTTAACCAGGAACTATACCCCTTTGCCAGTCATTTTGCCCGCATTAACGGGCACCGTTACCACTATGTGGAAGAAGGAAGCGGTGATCCGGTGGTATTGCTTCACGGTAATCCTACCTGGTCCTTTTATTACCGGCAACTGATCTGCCGCCTGTCACACCAGTATCGTTGCCTTGCACCGGACCATATCGGTTGCGGCTATTCGGATAAACCCGGTGATGAGCATTACCAGTACACACTCGAGCAACGTGTGCGCGACCTTGAAACATTTCTTCAGGAGAAACATATTACCGGCAACATTCACCTGGTGATGCACGACTGGGGTGGGATCATCGGGATGGTATATGCGCACCGTCACCCGGAAGCGATCAAAAAAATTGTATTGCTGAATACCGCCGCATTTCATTTGCCGGAAGGGAAAAGATTTCCACTGATGCTGCATTTTTTCAGGAGCTGGCCGGGCGCATTTTTCATCCGCGCTTTCAACGCTTTCAGCGGACTGGCAACCATCGAAGGGGTTAAGCGCGTCAGTCTTTCCCGTGCTGTGCGGAAGGGATTTACCGCTCCCTATAATTCCTGGAAGAACCGGATCGCCACGCTACGGTTCATCCAGGATGTGCCGCTGCGCCCGGGAGATCGTGGTTATGATACCATCACCGCTGTACAGCAAAGTTTGCCGCAATTCAGGAATACGCCTGTCCTGATTGCCTGGGGTATGAAAGACCGGGTTTTTGACAGGACGATCCTCCAGGCGTGGAAAAGTTATCTCCCCAACGCGCAGGTTCATGAATTTGAAGATTCAGGTCATTATATACTCGAAGATCAGCAGCAAGCAATAGGAGACCTGATAACCGATTTTTTCAATACAGCATGAAGCCATTCAACATTGCTGCCGCAGTGATCGAAATGGCAGAACGGCAGCCTGATACTATCGCCATCGCTTTTCCCGTGCCAGACAGTATGGACGGTAATGGTATAACACAATATAGCAGGCTCTCGTTCCGGGAACTTGCCCGCGAAACAGTTTGTGTCGCCCGCGGGCTGCTTGCCTCAGGATATGAACGAGGTGACCGCGTGGTAATGATGGTACCCCCGGGAGCAGACTTTTTCGTACTGAGTTTTGCCATGCTGTTTTCGGGAATTGTGCCTGTATACATCGATCCCGGGATCGGTCGCAGGAACCTGAAGACATGCATCGATGAAGTTGCTCCGGTTGGTTTTATCGGGGTGCAGAAAGCGCAACTTGCGCGGGTTGCCCTTGGTTGGGGTCGCAAAACGATCCGTCGCAGCATAACGGTGGGTGGGCGTTGGCGCTGGGCAGGAAAAAGCTTGCGGTCCGTCAGGAATGCAGACCGCTCCGCAGGGCCGGGACCGTTTTTTGATGCATTGCCCGATGATCCGGCAGCAATCATTTTCACCAGCGGATCCACGGGGTTGCCCAAAGGTGTTTGTTATTCGCACGGAAATTTCCGGGCACAGCTGGACAGCATACGGCACACTTTTGATTTTGTTCCGGGTGAAATTGACATGCCTACGTTTGCACCTTTTGCGCTGTTCAATCCCGCACTCGGAATGACCAGCGTTCTGCCTGATATGGATTTCACGAAACCTGCACAGGTCGCCCCCCAAAAAATTACCGGACCGATCTGCCAGTGGGGCATCACCAACATGTTTGGGTCTCCGGCGCTGATCGATGCCGTCGGCCGCTATGCCACCAGTCATGGCATCCGGTTGCCAACATTGAAGCGAGTGATTTCTGCCGGTGCACCGGCTTCTGTAAAAGCCTTGTCAAGGTTTTCCTCCCTGTTAAACCCGGAGGTTCAGATCTTTACACCTTATGGCGCAACGGAGGCGATGCCGGTGACCATTATCGCCAGTAACCAACTGCTGAAAGAAACGCAGAAACTCACGGATACGGGTCACGGCATTTGCCTGGGCAAAGCAGTGAATGGAATAACGATAGCCATCATTCCGATCAGCGACAAAGCAATTCCGCAATGGTCGGATGAGCTGAAACTACCACCTGGCAGAATAGGAGAGATCATTGTAACGGGTGCTGCTGTTACCCGGCTTTATTATAACCGGACGGAGGAAACCAGCCTGGCTAAAATACCCGATGGAAACCAATGCTGGCACCGGATGGGAGACCTCGGTTATTTTGATGAAGAACTGAAACTCTGGTTCTGCGGCCGCAAGGCACATCGTGTGAGAACGGGTGGCCGCGAGCTGTATTCAGTTCCAGTGGAAGGCATTTTTAACAAACATCCCGGTGTGTTCAGGTCAGCGCTCGTGGAAGTGGGCGGCGAGGCTGTGCTTTGTGTGGAAGCGGAGAAGAATATCGAAAAAAAACAGGAAGCACAACTCAGAATTGAACTGCTGCAATGGGCAGCGGCATATCCGGATACGGATCAGATCAAAACATTATTGTTTCACCCAGGCTTTCCGGTGGATTTCCGGCACAATGCGAAGATCATTCGTGAGCAGCTGGCGGAATGGGCTAAAAATGAAATGGCATGAAACTGCTGGTAACCGGTGGCGGCGGATTTCTCGGAAGTGCTATTGTAAAGCAACTGCGCACCGCCGGGCACGACGTTATTTCATATACCCGTAATCATTACCCTGAACTGGGAGATACCGGAGCCCTCCAGATGCAGGGGGATATCGCCGATTATTCCAGGCTCAGCAAAGCGGCTGCAGGTTGTGACGGAATTTTTCATGTTGCCGCCAGAACCGGTACCAGTGGCCATTACCGCGACTTTTACCAGACCAATGTGTGGGGCACAGAACAGGTTTTGCGCGCCTGCAGGCAATATGGTATAAAGAACCTTGTTTTTACCAGCTCACCCAGTGTGGTATTTGACGGTAAAGATCTTGAAGGTGGCGATGAAAGTCTTCCCTATCCCAAAAAGTATTCGGCATGGTACCCAAAAACCAAGGCCCTTGCTGAACAACTGGTAATGGCAGCAAACAGCGCATCCCTGAGAACGGTCAGCCTGCGGCCACACCTTATCTGGGGACCAGGCGATACGCATTATTTGCCGGCACTGATAAAACGCTCGCAAGGCGGCAGTTTGTGCATTTTGGGAAATGCCCCAAAACTGGTGGACTGTACCTATATCGATAATGCCGCAATGGCGCATATCAGGGCATTTGATCGGTTGCTGAAGCATCCTGAACAGCTTGCAGGAAAAACCTATTTCATTTCCCAGGAAAGCCCTATCCCCGTGACCAGCCTCATGAATATGCTGCTGGCTTCAGGAGGCTGCGCACCGGTTACACGACACCTGCCTGCTGGATTGGTCAGATTTTCGGCAAAGACCCTGGAACGCCTTTACCGCGCGCTGAAATTAAATGGAGAGCCTCCGGTTAGTTATTTTGTCGCCCAGCAATTATCTACTGCACACTGGTTTGATATCACTGCTGCAAAAAGAGATTTTGGTTATTCGCCTGACATTTCAATCGAGCAGGGAATGGAAAGATTGCGCATGTGGGTAGCGTCAGGCCAGTATGCACGTTTCAGTTCATAACCTAAACTTTCAGTTATGTGTTTTTCTGCCGGAGCAAGTTTTGCCGTAAGTGCCAGTCTGGTGGCACCGGGATATTTTTCCATCAGCCAGGCCAGAAATCGGGGAATGCTCCTCTTCGCCTGCACACCCCTGCTGTTCAGTTTTCATCAGGCAGCGGAAGGTATGATCTGGCTCTCACTCACCGACCCGGATTTTACTTCCTGGTATAAGCCGGCACTATATGGATATTCCTTTATCTCGCAACCCATCTGGCCTGTATGGGCGCCGTTAACGATGTGGCTGATGGAACCGGATGAAAAGAGGAAAAAACTGATCTCCTGGTTCTTGATACTCGGCATCGCTTCAGCCCTGTACATGTTTTATTGCCTGATCAGCTATCCTATCCGGGCGGTGGCAGAACACGGCCATATCCGTTATTACCGCGCATTTCCACACCTCACCATCATGCGCCCCTTAAACTTTATTACAATTGCCATCTCTCCGTTTCTATCCACGTTGCGGTACAGCAAGCTCCTGGCTGCAGCCATGCTTTTGTCATTGATCATGACGTATTTCTTCTTCACGAGCTACCTCATTTCTGTCTGGTGTTTTTTCGCAGCCATACTCAGCCTTCTCGTTATACTCGTGGTTCGTGCCAACAGGTGACGACTTCTCAAGATGTGCGGCCAGTTCCGCAATAGTCTGGTATTCGAAAAGATCAGCAGGCTGAAGGGCGATGCCTGCTGCGTTCGCATGCGCAACGGCCTGCAGGCTTTGCATAGAAGCGCCGCCAAGTGAAAAGAAATTGTCATGCCTGCCAACCGGCGCAGTGAGTAAAACATTTTCCCAGATTCCTGCAAGTTGGTTTTCTATAATGCCAACAGGTGCAGCATAACCGGGTTGCCGGAGTTGCGTTGCAGCCAAAGGCAGAGCTGCGCGATTGATTTTTCCGTTGGGTGTCAGCGGCAAAGTTTCCAGTGGAATAAAAATAGCCGGTATCATATAGGCGGGCAGTCTGCTCCTTAGCCAGGAAGCCCAATCCCGGTTTTGATAGTCCGTTACAAGGTATGCAATCAGTCGCTTTTCCCCGGAAGGCAACGCCTCCACAATAGTAACCGCATCGCGCACCTCCGGATGCTGAAGCAGTTGGGCATTGGCTTCTGCCGGTTCAACCCGGTGACCATTGATTTTCACCTGGTCATCCCAGCGTCCGATCAGCTCAATACTGCCATCGGCAAGGTAACGGGCACGATCACCCGTTTTATAAAGCCGGACAGACGCGGTGGGTGGCAAATGATTAAAGGAGCGACTCACGAACTTCGCTGTTGTCAGTGCGGGTTGCCCGCAATAGCCGCGCGCCAGACCCTTGCCGCCGATATGCAATTCTCCGATCACGCCGGCCGGCAGCGGTTGCCCCAAAGCATCAAGTACATACAATTGTGTATTGGCGATGGGCTGCCCGATGGTGATTGGTGCGCTGTCTCTTTTTACTGTTGTCAGTGAACTCCAGATGGTGGTTTCAGTTGGCCCGTAGAGATTCCATAGCTGTGCAACTTTATCAAGCAGCCGATCTGCCAGTTTTCGGGTCAGTACATCACCGCCACAAAGCGCTGTCAAAGCAGGTGCTCCTTTCCATCCGGAATCAAGGAGCAATTGCCAGGTAGCTGGTGTTGCCTGCATCAACGTGACACCATGCCGTTCGATTGCTTCTGCAAGCAGTAATGATTGTGTTGCAGTTTCTTTCTCCACCAGTATTACGGTTGCCCCTGTCACCAGCGGAAGAAAAATTTCAAGTGCCATGATATCGAATGAGATCGGCGTTACGGATAACAATACATCATGGCTGCAGATCCCCGGTCGCCGTTGCATCGACTGTATGAAATTGGTCAATGCAGCATGGGTGATCATCACTCCTTTGGGAAGGCCGGTCGATCCCGATGTATACAGGATGTATGCGAGATTGTCCTGCGTCGCCTTTGTGGCGGTCATGGAACTGACCTGTTCCGCTGTTCTTCCGCCGCGCTGTAAATACAATATGGGCAGGCCGGCGGATTCAAGGGGAACACCATCACTTTCCGTCAGCAACAGTTGCAATGCTGCATCCCTGATCATAAATGCTTTCCTTTCTTGCGGCAATGAGGGGGCGATGGGCAGATAGGCTCCTCCCGCTTTATGCGTTCCCAGCAAGGCCACAACCAGGGAAACAGATTTTTCAAGGTGTATGCCGATCCGGAATTCCGGTCCGGCACCGCATGCACAAAGCTGTGCTGCCAGGCGTTCAGCACGTCTGTTGAGCTCCGCATAGCTCAGCGTTTCGCAGGAGTCTTTCACGGCAATGGCATCCGGTGTCCGAAGCACTTGTGCTTCAAATAGCCCGTGCAGGCAGGCGGCGTCCGGGTAAACCTCTGCCGTATCATTCAGTTCGTTAACCAGGAACTGATAAGTGTCTTCATCCAGCAGCGGCAGTTTTGATACCTGCTGTGTTGGTTCCGCCAGGGCCGATTCCAGCAACCGGATGTAAGAGCTGAACATCGCAGTGATCGTAGCCGGTGCGAACAGATCCGTATTAAATGTCACCTGGCAACGCCAATCGCCCGCGGAAGGAATAACCATAAACGACAAATCAAACTGTGCAACATCACCGTCAACATCCAATGGTGTAATAGCCAGACCTGGAAGGTTCATCTCGGGAACAGGAACATTTTGCAGATTAAAGATTGTCTGGTAAACAGGGGAGCGGCTAAGGTCTCTGTCAGGCTGAACGGTCTCCACTATTTTTTCAAAAGGATAGTCCTGGTGTGCCAGGGCCTCCAGGCAAGTCGTGCGGACCTGCACCAGCAACATTTCAAAAGTAATTGCCTCAGGCAACTGTATGCGCAATGGAAGACTATTGATCAGGACGCCAATCAGGTTTTCCAGTTCCGGCAGGTTGCGATTGGCTACCGGTGTTCCGATGATGATTTCTTCCTGTCCGCTGTAGCGGTGAAGCAACATGGCATATGCACTGAGCATTACCATGAATGGAGTAGCAGACGATGCACCTGCAACCTGTTCAATTGCTTTAACCGTATTACGCTCCAATGTAAAATGATGACTGGCACCGTTATAACTTTGCCGTGCTCCCCTGGTAAAATCAGTAGGTAGTTCAAGGAGCGGCAGGTTTCCGGACAGCTTTTGTTTCCAGTATTGCGTCGACGGATGTTCCTTTCCCTGGTGTTCCTGCTGAAGCCAGGCAGCATAGTCGGCATATTGCAATGGAAGGTCAGGTAACCCGGTTTGACTGCCGTTCTGGAAATGCTCATAATAATACATCAGTTCCTTCAGGAAGACGCCCAGTGACCAGCCATCAGCGATAGCGTGGTGCACTACAACCAGGAGGCAATGGCTTTGTTCAGTCAATGAATATAGCCTGAGCCGTATCAATGGAGCATCCTGCAGGTTGAAAGGCAGGCGGACTTCTTTTGCTGCCATTTTTTTTGCAGTGGACAATGCCTCTGTACCGGATAGATGTGTCAGTGGTATTACAGGGATTGAAAGGGATAACTTTTCCTGCCAGGCAGGTACCGGCATACCCTGAGGAAACAAAAATTTTGTTCGCAGGGCATCATGGCGCTGCAGCACCTGGTTGACACTGAAATGCAACGCATCTGTATCTAGGTCTCCATGCAGTTCATAAAAGGCAGATAAGTTATTGATGCTTGTGCCCGGTTCAAGCAGTTCCAGGAAGAGCAGCCTTTTCTGAGGAAATGAAAGCGGAACTGTCATCCCCGGAGAACGGGGAGGAATCGTTGGTTGGGCAGCTTTCTTTGCATTGCTGATCAGGGCGGATTCAAGTTTTGCTGCCAGATGCCTGATGGTAAACGATTGAAATGCTTCCTGGGGGTCGATCCTGGTGCCGAAGGACTGCTGGGCACGCGATAAAAGTTGAGCTGCAAGCACGGAGTCTCCGCCCAGTTCAAAAAATGAATCAAGCACCCCAATGCAGTCAATGTGAAGCGTTTGCTGCCAAAGGGCGGCGAGTTGATGTTCCATTGTGGTTTCCGGGGCGATATAGGCCTGCCGGAGGCGGGGGCGGTTATAATGCCTTCCGGTAACCGGATGATGATTTTGTATCGCGGTAAAATACGGAATGTGGGCAGCGGCAGGATAGAGCTCCAGGAGATTTTTTACGTCAAAAGGAAGCACAGCCACCTGTGGTACGGATGCATACAGCAGTTGCGACAATATCGAAAGACCGTCTTCGATCCCGATCACTTTAATAAGATGCTGCACCGGAGCCTGTTTTTCAATAAGCTTGTGCGTGGCCGCCGCCGCAAGTCCCACATCTGCCCAGGGCCCCCAGTTGATACTGACGGCAGGCAAACCCCTGCTTCGGCGATAATTGGCCATGGCATCGAGGCTGGCGCTGGCCGCCGCATAATTTCCCTGACCAGGAGCGCCCAGTAAAGACACTACGGAAGAAAACAATACAAAAAAATCCAGCTGGAGATGTTGCGTTGCCTGGTGCAGGTGAAGGGTGCCTTCTACCTTGGGCGCCATTACTTTTCTCATCCTCGTGGCATCAAGGTTGAGTAATGCGCCGTCATCCAGCAGGCCGGCGGCATGAATTACGCCGCGCAATGGTGGAAGCGCTTCCTCCATTCGTGCGAACAAGGCTTCAACCTGTTGCCCATCGCTAACATCTGCCTGCGCCAGCACCACCGATACACCACGTTCCTTCAAGCGTTCCGTATTGGTTAAAACCGCATCCGTCGGTTCGCTCCTTCCCATCAACACCAGGTATCGGGCACCATGATCCACCATCCAGTTTGCCATGCATAATCCGAGCGCACCCATACCTCCCGTGATCAGGTAAGTTGCTTCTTCGCGGAACTGCAAAGCCGGAGGTTCTTGTTGTGTGGACTGATGGGGCACGAGGCGAAGTACAAATCGTTTCCCTTTCCGGAATGCCAGCTGGTCCTCTTTACCGGTCATCATCAGGTGCCGCAACAGGATTGCTGCTTCCTGGCCATTCTGTAATTGTCCATCGAGATCGATGCGTATGCATTGCAGGTCGGGAAATTCAAAACTGATCACCTTTCCGAGACCCCATAGTGCTGCCTGCTCAACTGATACCTGCTCACCTGGCGCAGTGCATTGTGCACCCCTTGTGACCAGCCATAATCGCGGTGATGCGCCCGGACGTTGCGAAAGCAATTGAACGAGCGATAGAACGCTGTTCACGCCCAGGTCGTACTGACGCTCTGTGGCATATTCCTGCGCGTCTGATTGCGACGGGATAGAAAGACTCCACAGGTGTATGACACCGTACAATGGGTCAGTACGCTGGCATTCCTGCCACAAACTAGTTAGGGCATTCCTGTCATTGCTGTAAATAACCGTTACAGTGTTACCCGCAGCTTCCAGTTGTGCTGCTGTTGATACGGCCAATCCGCCTTCATCGGCAAGGATCAGCCAACGGTGATTACCCGTTAGCAATTTCGCGCCGGGTTCCTCATCCTGTAACTGCCATTCCTGGTGGTACTGCCAGGTGCGCTGTTCGCTACCGCTGTGATGATCTTCTGCAACACGATGCAGCCGGAACCCTTTTATAGTGGCCACCGGCATAAGATCACTACTGTACAGGTAAATGTTTTCCGTGATTTGATCAACCGGCTGTTTGGCGGTGATCGGAACCCGGCAGTACAGCAGTCCGGCGGGAGCTGCGTGTATTTGTACGCTGTCGCAGCCTTCCGGCAGAAAGCGTCCTTTGTCAATGGCAGGATGAATTGCCATCACCTGTAAACAGGCATCCAGTAATGCAGGATGAAGCTGGTATTGATAAGCTTCCTGCTGCAGATTTCCGGGAAGTTCTGTGCGCCCAAGGATAGTGTTTCCGTCCTGCGACACTGAGCAAAGTCCCCGGAAGGCTTCGCCATATTCCAGCCCCCTGTTGAACAGCCGCTGGTAAAAATCCTTTATGGAAATACAGCTGCAGTTTTCAGCAGCAAATACTGATGGTACTGCAGCCGGCATTTCAGCCTGGCGGCGAAATGTTGCAGTGGTATGAAGGATCCATTTGTCTTTCCTCGTAACACGGCTATAGATCGTGAGCAGGTATTCTTTTTCCTTTCCGGGTTCAAGGATAGTCTGTACTTCCGTAGAGACACCCTTTTGCAATATCAGCTTTTTGAGAAAGCGGAAAGACCCGGGCAGGTAGTTATTGGCAAGACCCGCTTCTTTTCGGACCTGCAAAGCCATCTCGATAAATGCAGCAGCAGGAAAAATGATCTGCCCGTCAATCCGGTGATCCTGCAGCCACGACGGCAGGTTACCCTGAAGGTCCTTTTGCCAAATCAGGGTGCCGGAAGCATTTGCCGGTTGCAAACTTTCGCCCAGTAACGGGTGTACTGTTTGATTCTCTTTGCACAAAAACGGGGCCGTAGCTTCCAGCCAGTACCGCTGGCGCTGCCAGGGCATTAGGGGAAGGTGCAGGGGAGGCCGCTGCGGATAAAGGCCTTCCCACCTGACCGGATAACCTGATGTATACAACCTGCGAACCACCTCGTAAAGCACTTCTGTTGCCGGGGTTTCCCTGCGTAGTGCAGGCAACAGGTTAAGTTGGCTGTTACCGGATTGAAAGACCTGTTGCAGGGCTCCCAGCAGGATGGGGTGTGGCCCGATCTCAATAAAATCTGTGTAGCCATCGTCCTGCAGGGCAGATGCAGCGGAAGAGAACAAAACGGGTTTACGCAGATTATCCATCCAATACACGGCATCCATTTTCAGATCGGACAACAATGTTCCGGTAACGGTCGAGTAGAGTGGTAAACTGCCGGTAACAGGATGGAGTTCTTTTAATGCATCAAGTAAATCAGTACGGATAGCGTCGACCTGTGAACTATGTGAAGCGATGTCAACATTGACGGGTTTGCAGAAAATCTGTTCCTGCTGCAATGTCTGCGTCAGGCTCGCCAAAGCAGCAATATCTCCGGTAAGCACAGTTGATTCCGGGCTGTTCAATGCCGCGATGTCAACCAGGTTGTTATATTTCTTTAAACGATTGCCTGCTTCGGCGGCGGACAAACCCGTAGCGAGCATACCACCCTGTCCACGCAGGCGGCGCATCAGCTGACTGCGCCTGCAGATAATGCGAACAGCATCTTCAAGGTTAATCTTTCCGGCAACCTGTGCAGCGGCAACTTCGCCCATACTGTGTCCTGCTACGGCATCCGGAGTGATTCCCCAGTGCCCGAATACTGCTGCAAGACCTACCTGGATTGCAAAAATGGCAGGCTGAATGATGTCAATCTCCTGGTCATTTTGGGAACTTATATGGCACTGCAGATAGTCTTCGAGTGACCAGTCCTGGTATTGTTGCATCAGGCTATCCAGTTCCCTGATTTTGCCGGCAAATACTGGTGAAGATCTTAACAGTTCCCTTCCCATGCCAGGCCATTGCCCTCCCTGGCCGGGAAATATAAAGGCAAGCCTGCGGTTCGGGGTCACTGCCTCATCACCAACAGTTAATCCGGTATCAGGCAATCCATGCTGGAAAGCTGTCAGACCTGCGATCATTTGTTCACGGTTGTTCCCCATGACGGCAATCCGGGGAAATTGCTGGCTTCGCCGCCAGGCAGCAGCGCTGCAGATCGCGCGGACAGACAGGGAACTATCGGAAAGCATTACCCGAAATTGATCAGCAAGTTGTCGGAGTGCCTGTTCCCCGCCTGATGAAAGGGGTAATAAATATACCCCTGCTGTATCGTTGCCAGTGACAGCAGCATCTGGCAACTCAGTTTTGTATTCTTTGGAAATGATCACATGAACATTTGTGCCGCCAAACCCGAAGGAGCTGACACCTGCCAGTGCAGTACCCTCGTTCAACGGCCAGGCCGATATGATTTGCTGTACCTGTAGGTGCAACGTGTCAAAGGCAAGATGCGGATTGGGCAACAGGTAGTGCAGGGAGGCCGGGATCATTTTGTGCCGCATAGACAGGATCACCTTGATCAGTCCGGCGATGCCGGCAGCTGCTTCCAGGTGACCTATATTGCTCTTTACAGTTCCGATAATACATGGCCCTACAATACGATCCCTGCCCATAACAGCCCCTAGAGCTGCAGCTTCCATGGCATCACCCAGGAGGGTGCCTGTGCCGTGTGTTTCGACATATTGCAGGTGTGATGGCGCTACGCCGGCTTGCTGACACGCTGCTACCAGAAGCGCTTCCTGTGATTCACGGCTGGGCGCCATCAGGCCGTTGGTCCGGCCATCCTGCCGCATGGCGCTTCCGCGGATAACCGCATGAATCGTATCGCCGTCTCTTAATGCCGCCTCCAATGGTTTCAACAGAACGAGTCCGCCACCTTCTCCCCGCACATAACCATTTGCCCGGGCATCAAAGGCTTTGCATCTTCCATCGGGGGAAAGCACACCTGCTTTCGTGAAAGCAATGGCATGCACCGGTGAAAGCATAATATTCACGCCGCCAGCGATAGCCATGCTGCATTCGCCATCCCGCAGACTTTTACAAGCCAGATGGAGGGCTGACAGGGAAGAAGAGCAGGCGGTATCAATAGCCATGCTTGGCCCATGGAGATCGTAGTAATAGGAGATCCGGTTAGCTGCAATGGATAAGGCATTTCCTGTTCCGGAATGACTGGTCAGCATATCTGTGTTCCCCAATTGCAGCTGGCTGTACTCGTTCAATGCGATGCCGATAAATACACCAGTGTCGGTGCCGGTTATGGCATCTTTGTTCAGGTTGGCATCATCCAGCAATTCCCAGGAGAGTTCCATTAACAGCCGTTGCTGCGGGTCCATGCCTGCTGCTTCCACGGGAGAAATGCCAAAGAAAAAAGGGTCGAACTGGTCAATGTTTTCCAGGAATCCTCCCCATTGGGAAATGTTTTTTCTTTCTTCTGGTGCGGCTGTGATCGCGTCAGTACCTGTTCGCAAGAGTTCCCAGAAAGCATCAGGATCTTTTGCTCCCGGGAAACGGCAACTGATACCAATGATCGCAACTGCTTCATGGTGCTTGGGTTCCGGGTGCTCATCCGGAAGCGGGTTGCCCACCCTGCTTATATCAGCGTGATCATCTGCCTGAACCAGGAATTGTGCAAGGGTAAAGATGCTGGGATATTCGTAAACCAGGGTGGGAGATAATCTTCTTCCCAGCAATTCTTCCAGTTCCCCCGAAAGGCTGACGGCTTCACCGGAACTTAGACCGTAATGCGCAAAGGGTTCACGAATATCAATCAATTCGGGTTCGAGGTGCAGACTGGCCGCCAGTTGTCTGACCAGCCATTGCTGAATATCGTATTCGCTCAACATGTGATTAAATCTTTCCGGAACGATTGCCTCCCACCTGCATTTGCCAGAATGCCGTCATGCCCGGCCTGCGATCCGGTGCGGCCTGCGGTTGCCCGTCACGATGCTGATTCCAGATCAGGGGATAGGCTTCCACGGGTGGCACCGGCATCATGGGATCCGGCGGAATAATTGCCTGACGGATTTTTTCGAGATGGGGCGATATCCATTCCTGTTTTTCTTTCTGCCTTTTAACTTCCCGCTCCCGGAACTCCGGAAGTACTGTTTCAGCAAACAACTTCATCGAAGTACATATGGCTTCATGTGAATAATTCCCGCATTGCTGCAGGAAGATCAGCTGATCAACACCCGCAGCTTCCAGTGCCCTGAAATTTTCGGTCAGTTGCTGCGGATTACCAATGCCGCCCATCCCGGCTTTTTTTCTTTCCCTTTCCAGTTTTTCTGTTACGGTATTTGGACGCTGCCGGAAATCATGCCACAGGTTGGTTTTACCAGGTACATGTACACCATCTCGCCAGTAATGTCCCAGTCCGTAAGCAAAAAACTGCGCACCTTCCTGTCCTGCCTCTAGTGCATAATCACTGTCCTCGTGGCAGAAGAAGCCGGTGAGCATCGCAATATTGGGGTTGATGGTCTGACCAATCGGTGTACAGTTGCTGAATAATGTATCGTAATAGGTATCTACCCAAAATTTCGCTTCATCGCCGTTTACAAAGGCGAACGTGAGTGCACCCATTCCAAGACTTGCGGCGAGCTGTACACTATCGCGGTTGGAACAGGCAGCCCACAAGGGAGGATGCGGTTTTTGTACTGGTTTGGGCACAATATTGCGATGCGGCATCGAAAAATATTTTCCCTGGTAACCAGGATAAGGTTGCATGCACATCATCTTTACTGCTTCACGTAACGCTTCTTCCCACATGGCGCGTTTGTCCACAAAGTCAACACCGAATCCTTCCAGTTCCATTCTTGATCCGGATTCTCCGGTTCCCCAATCTACCCTGCCATTACTGAGAAGATCCAGTGTGGCGAGCCGCTCAACGATTCGTGCGGGATGATTGAAGCGCGGCGACATGGCGATAATGCCATGGGCAAGCCTTATGCGTGACGTGCGCTGGCTGCAGGCTGCAAGAAATACTTCGGGAGCGCTGGAGTGACAGTATTCTTCGAGGAAATGATGTTCCTGTGCCCAGACATAGTCAATGCCCAGCCGGTCTGCCAGTTCCACCTGCTCCATCGCTTCCCGGAAAAGCCTTGCCTCATCACCATCCTGCCAGGGACGGGGTAACTGGAGGTCGATGAAGATGCCGAATTTCATATGGCGATGATTTCTTTTAGGTTTCCGTTCAGGTAATTTGTTTTACAGGCGTAGTGTTTGATCTTGCCGCTGCGTGTTCTTGGAATGGCACCGGGATAGACGAACCGGATATCGTCCACCTGGAGTTCGTGGCACAATGAAACTGCAGTACGGATGGCTTTGGTGACAGCATCCTTTTGTAGAATGGTCTGTTGTTCGATCTCCGCCAGGATCACCAGTCTTTCCCGGTTATCCCGGCTGATGCCAATCGCTGCACAACCCGAGAGCCTGATCGCGGGATGTGAATGTTCTACCGTTTTCTCAATATCACACGCATAGTGATTATGTCCGTCGGCAATGATGACATCTTTCCACCTGCCAGTGATAAAAAGTTCTCCTTCTGCTAAAAATCCCATATCACCGGTGCGCAGGTAATTTTCTCCTGTTTGCCCGGTTCGTGATGCGCTGAAAGTCTGTTCAGTGGCTGCCGGATTGTTCCAGTAGCCTTTTGCCACACTGGGCCCCTTGATCCAGATCTCGCCCACATTCCCCTGATCAACTTTCAGCAATGTGTGCGGGTCGACCACAATGACCTGCTGATCATCAGCTACTGTGCCGCAGGCAACAAGTTGCAATCCTTTTTCATCATCGCCGGTAACTGCACTGACCCGCTGCTGTTCCAGTGCTGCACGATCCAGGTGCCTGATCAAAGGCTCCGGGTATTGCCGCCCGCTGACCATCAGGGTTGCTTCTGCCAGTCCATAACACGGAACCCAGGCATTGCTGTGAAAGCCACAAGGGGCAAAAAAGCGGGTGAATTCCAGGACCGTTTGTGCGGACACCTGTTCTGCACCATTGAACGCGGTTGTCCAGGTATTGAGTTGCAACTGATCCCGCTGTTCCGGTTTTATTTTCCGGAGGCACAGGTCATACGCGAAATTCGGCCCGCCGCTGGTGGTTGCACCGAATCGGGAGATCGCCTGCAGCCAGCGGACCGGCCGTTGCAGAAACAGGAGATGTGGCAGGATGGTGGCCGGATATCCGGTGAACAATGGTTGCAGGATACCGCCCACCAGCCCCATGTCGTGATAGGGGGGTAACCAGATGACTGCGTGGCTGTTCGTGGATTGACCAAGCTTGTTTTCCATCATGCCCAGGTTGTGCAACAGGTTATGGTGTGTTACCATAACACCCCTGGGAAGTGTCGTTGAACCTGATGTATATTGGAGGAAGGCAATATCACTCCCATTGATGGCCGGTTTCCGCCAGTGTTCTGGGGAGTGAGCTGCCGCAGCTTCTATCAACAATACCTTCAATGGCTGAAACAGGCGACCCGCTTCCGGAATCGTGTGAATTTTTTCTGCAAGGGTCAGATTCATCCAGACAGCAGCAGGCGAAGCATTTTCAACAAGACGCTGAATGGGTACCAGCTGGTTTTCCAGCCGCGCCGGATGCGGAGGCCAGGAAGGGACCGCGATCACACCGGCATACAGGCAGCTGAAGAACGCAACAATAAAATCCGGACCAGGCGGTAATAACAACAATACCCTGTCTCCAGGTTGGGTGGCAGCCTGCAGCATTGTTCCGGCAGCGCGCGTGCGCCGATCCAATTCCTCATAGGTCAGAACCGCTTCATCAAATTCACCATCTATCAGGTACCGGTAGGCCAACCGTTGCGGTTGGTGAATTGCGCGCCATCGTAAAATATCAACGAGTGAGTTGGGCAGATGAGTCATATAACGGCGGCATCTGTACTATTGTAAAATAAAAATTAATTTGGGTAAATACAACTACATTTAATCAAATGGATCTCCGGCCGAATACCATCATGGAAAGCCTTGGGATTTACCTTCCACCTGAAGCCCGCACCACTGGTGAAGTGTTGAAGGGCTGCCGTAACGAAGTCCGTTTTCCGCTCGAAAAAGCCACCGGCATCAGGACAAGACGCGTCGCCGGAGTCAGTGAATTTTCCATTGACCTTGCCCGAAAGGCTGTTACCGACTGTTTATCTTATTCACGACATTCCGCAGCCGGAATTGATGTGTTGATCTGCTGCAATATATCCCGCTATGATGCGCCTGGCAGCATCTCTTTTGAACCATCAACTGCAGCTAAACTGCGGGCAGAATTCGGGTTCGCCAACGCACTGGTATTTGACATCACCAATGCATGCGCGGGAATGTTCACCGGCATCTACATCGTAGATGCCATGATCCGCTCAGGTGCCGTGCGCCGCGGAATGGTGGTCAGCGGTGAATATATCACCCATCTCACGCAAACAGCACAACGGGAGCTAAGTGGTTTCATGGATGCCCGGCTGGCCTGCCTGACACTGGGCGATGCGGGCGCGGCTGTGGTACTGGAACAGGGTTCGGTACCCGGAACAGGGTTTGTCGATCTGCAATTGCAGACCTTCGGCAAATACAGTCCGTATTGTGTCGCCAAGGCAGCAACCACCAGTGGCATGATCATGTATACAGACGCACTGCGGCTGACGGATGTGGGCATACGTTCCGGTGCGAAACATGCACTCGATGCCTTGCAACGCGCAGCCTGGGCGCCGGAGAGTTTCCAGCACCTGGTGATGCACCAGACCTCAACGATGACGATGAACAGTGCACGCAATGAAATCAACCGGAAACTGAACAGCCCGGTGTGTCACGATGGTAATACGATCAATAACCTGGAAGACAGAGGCAACACTGCTTCGACTGCGCACCTTATAGCGTTAGGCGATCAGGTAAGGCAGGGGCGGATCAATACCGGTGACAGGATCGTGTTCAGTGTAACCGCTTCTGGCCTGACTACCGGCACCGGACTCTATGTGCTGGATGATCTGCCTGACCGTCTTAGAGCTTTGCCCGCTATCAAATCTCCGGCAACTATCGGCCAGGCGTCAGCGATTCCTGCAGCAAAATTTACAACGTCTGCCTTTATTCGCTGCGAGAGCATCGGAATACTGCCAATCCAACCGGCTTTGTCAGGACATTCAATGGAGATGCTGGTAACAGCTGCGAACGATTGCCTGGCGCGTTCCCGGTATGATGCAAATGCCATCGGGCTGCTGTTGTATGCAGGCGTCTACCGCGATGAATACCTGCTCGAGCCGGCCTATGCGAGCCTGCTCGCCGGTGAGCTCGATATGAATGCAACTGCTCCGGCTGCTGATCACCGGCAGACCCTTGCCTTTGATATTTTTAACGGGGCAGTGGGATGGCTTAATGCATGTTTGGTGGCGCAGCAAATGATTACTGCAGGTAATACTGCAACTGCCATGATCGTAGCCGCGGAAACAGACAACAATGCCAGGATGGCTGAAAGTGACGCTTTGGAAATCCGCGAAACAGCATCCGCCATTATTCTTGAAGCCGATCCTGCAGGCAGGCAGGGGTTTTCGGATTTTCATTTTTATTATCCTGCAGGTACAACGGAGGCCTATACCAGCTGCTACAGGTCAGAAGAAGCCAGGCCATTACTGTGTACCGAAAAATCGGAAGCACTTGAATCGATCTATATCAACGGGATTACCATAGCGGTAAAAGAACTGCTGGAATCATCTGGACTGGAATTGAATCAGATCACCCGGCTGTTTCCACCCCAGCTATCCACTGCTTTTATTGAAAATGTCAGTAAGGCGCTGGCGGTGCCGGTGGAAAAAATGATTGATGTGGCCGGTGATGGCCCTGACCTGTTTACTTCGTCTGTTCCTTATGCCATAAAATATGCACTGGATAACCAACAGGTAAAACCCGGCGATATCGGGCTGATCATAACCGTTGGCTCAGGTATACAAATCGGCTGCGCTATTTATCATTTTTGACTATCGGAGATGAGCACTGTCCTTACATCAAGACTACCGCCAGGTCCAAAGCCGAGATATCCGCTTGCCCACCTGTTTGCCTTCCGGAAAGACAGTATCGGGTTTCTCAAAAATCTCGCAGAACAATACGGCGATATTGCCCACTTCACGATCGGACCGCTACGGATCGTGTTATTGAATCATCCCGACTATATCAGGGAAGTGCTTACCACGCAGCAGTCCGCTTTCATAAAAGGGCGCCCGTTGCAAATGGTCAGGTCTTTACTGGGTGAGGGATTGCTTACAAGCGAAGGAGAGGTCCATAAGAAACAATCCCGCCTGATCCAGCCTGCTTTTCACCGCAATATGCTGGATGGCTACGCACCGGGTATCGTTCGAAACATTCAGCATACGTTGGCTGACTGGCGTGACGGGCAGTTGGTGGAAATGAAGGAAGCAATGACGGAAATGAGCATTGCCATAGCAGGCAGCGCTTTGTTTGGTGTGGACGTTCACCAGTCGGTTCCGGAGATCAACCGTGCCCTGGAAACGGCAACGGGATTGTTCGGGCGCATCCCGCTGCCGTTTGCTGAACACCTGCTTAAATTGCCGTTGCCGGGTACCCGAAGATTCCTCAGCGCAAAAGCCAGGCTTGATCATATCCTGCGGAAGATGATTGCGGAACGCGAAAAGGGAAACAACGATAACGGTGACCTGGTTTCCCTGCTGTTGCGTGCCAGCCGCGAAACAGGTGACGAGGGCATGAGCAGGCAACAGGTGCGGGACGAAGCGATCACACTTTTCCTGACGGCATTTGATACCACTTCAACGGCTTTGACTTGGACCTGGTACCTGTTGTCACAACATGCCGGCGCGGAAGCAGCACTTCACCGGGAACTGGATACCGTATTGCAGGGCAGGCTACCTGTAGCCGCAGATCTTCCAAACCTGAAATATACCCGGATGGTATTTGGTGAGTCATTGCGCCTGTATCCCCCTTCATACCTGGTACCCAGGCAAGCTGCCCAATGGGTGACCATTGGCGGCTATTCTTTTCCGGCAGGCACGATCGTACTGATCAGTCCCTACCTGATTCACCATGATGCCCGTTTCCGCGCCAACCCTGAAACATTTGATCCGGTAGCGTGGGGACAACACGCGCAGGGACAGCGGGCCAAGTATGAATATTTTCCATTCAGCAGGGGGCCAAGATCCTGTATCGGTGAGCCCTTTGCGTGGATGCAGGGGGTGCTCGTGCTGGCGACGATCGCTTCGCAATGGCGCCTCCGGATGATGCCTGGCCATCCCGTTGCGCTGCAGCCGCTGATCAACCTGCGGCCCCGTTATGGCATGAAAATGATCCTGGAAAAAAGACAACCTTCCCATGTTGGTGGATAGTTCATTCCGGTTGCACTGGCAACCATTTTTGCCCGATCCGGATCTGGATCGCAACACCGTCCATCTATGGTTGCTGAAGGTCGCCCCGACATTGCCGGAAATAGATCCTGTAATCCTCCTGTCAGGGGATGAGCAGCAACGGGCAGCAGCGTATCGTTTCGAAAAGGACCGCCGGCAATTTGTGGTTGCCCGTGCCATGTTGCGCACAACGCTGGGCCACTACCTCTACAGGGCGCCTGCAGCACTTCAATTTGTATATAACGCTTATGGAAAACCGAAACTGGCTGATGCGGACCTGCAATTCAGCCTCTCGCATTCGGGAGCTTATGTGTTGCTGGCAGTAACCGCACAAACACTTGTGGGTGCAGACCTTGAATGTTTCAGGAATGATCTGCAGTATCAACGGATCGCCGGCAGGTTTTTTACGGCAAAGGAAAAGGCGATACTGAATGCAGCACCGCCTGCATGGCAACCTGGTGTTTTTTACCAGTTGTGGACCAGGAAAGAGGCATTGCTTAAAGCGCGGGGTGAAGGATTTTCATCTCCTCCGGAAGATTGTGATGTTTCAGCCTGGCCCGATGGCTGGTGGGGAACCGATCTCGGGATAGCGCCGGGGTATGCTGCAGCGCTTGCTGTAGCTGGGAATCAGCGGACCTTTTCCTGCTGGGATGCAACCATCCTGTTCACGATGAAATGATACAGCAGTTCAATGCTGAGTGCTTCCGTGCATTCGTGTGTGTTGATGATAAGATCCGGATCAACAGGAACATCATAGGGGTCGTTCACGCCGGTAAGGTTGTTGATCCTGTCGGGGTGTGATTCGGGGAGTAGCGCCTTATGATACAGTTGTTTGGTATCCCGGCGCAGCAGGGTTGCCAGGTCGCAGTTGATCCATACCGTAACAACGTGATCCCCGTAATTCCTCAGTTCTTTGCGGACGTCTTCGTATGGATTGATGGCTGCCATGATGGAGATAACGCCATTCGCGGCAAACCGGTTGGCCACAAAACCAAGCCTGCGGATATTTTCGTTCCTGTCTTTCCGGGAAAAGCCAAGGTCCGGCCATAGGGCATTCCGGTATATATCGCCGTCAACTACCTCCACAGCGTGGCCCCGTTGCTGCAGCAGCAACCTGGCACCGTTGGCAATTGTTGATTTTCCCGATCCGGAAAGACCGGTCAGCTGGATAAACATCATGACAGAAGATAAACAATTTCCGCTGTTATAGCGCTGAGGCGGAGCATTGATCAGGGGCGTGCGGCAGGTTTGCCGTCAGTCGGTTGCTGCGGAATGCCATAATAGTAGCCACCGGGATAATTGCTTTGGCTCACCCCGAAACTACCGGAAATGGAAAAGGTCTTCGCGTCGTTTACATACATGAGTCCCAGTTCAGCCCGGGAGTATAATCCCGGTTTGCCGGATGCGCCAAATACAGATGGGTTGGCCGTGTACATACCAGGACCCATGAATGCACTATGGAAGGAAGGCCCGTAATTACCATAAACCGGTGCGGCGGTCAGTGCACCGAAAGCATACCAGTTATCAGTTATGCGACGATTGACCTGGACCGTCATGGGCACGCTGGCAAAACTGCCATTTTGGTGATAGTTGCCATAGCTGCCCCAACCATAGCCGAAGCTCATTCCTACAAAAGTGCTGACCGACCATTTTTGCTTCAGGGCATTACTGTCCGGTTGCGGTCCAAACCGCATTTGAGCATTTGAAGGGAGAAATGATACCACCAGGAGGCAGGCCATGAGAAATCGCATGGAAGCCGGATTAGACACGGAAGTTACGGTTTCCCGGTAGAAAATCTGCCAGGAAACCGTACCGTTAACATTTGGACAGCATTATTCTGCCCGTATAATTCTTTCCAGGCCAAGTTGTTTTTTGCCTTCCACGACACCGACCATGTAGGTTCCGGCTGCCAGGTGGGCCAGGTGAAGTTGCTGCTGGTGGATCAGGCTGGTTTTCCGGAATTTTTCTTCATAAACCAGGGCTCCCTGGAGCGTGTAAACCCGGATTAGCGCATCGCCGGTATAGGACGAATTCAGGTTGACCGTCACCTGTTCCCTTGCGGGGTTAGGATAGATCACCAGCTGTTTCCCGGGCCATTGCCAGGTTCCGGAACGGGGTGATTCGACTGCCACCGGACCCGCCATCGCGATCGTTTGGGTGCCCGAAGCCCGGGCCGTACTCACTGTTCTCAGCGTCGCAGTCATCTGGGCAGTTGCGGTTGCCCCATCATCATCGGTAACGGTCAGGCTGAACACATAGGTTCCCGCGACAGCCCCGCGGGCTACATTGCTTACCGAATTGGCTGAACTCATCGTTACAGTTGGTCCGGATACCTGGGTCCATTTGTAACTTTTGATAGTGCCGTCAGGGTCATAGGAAGCCGACCCGTTCATCGTGATGGTGGTGTACAGTGCGTCAAAGCTCTGGTTGGGCCCGGCATTAGCGATGGGCACCTTATTGGCAACCGGGGCAGAGGAGCCGTCTGACCCTGAAGACCCTGACCCTGACCCTGAACCCGTACCGGATACCAGCACCTGCACATAGGCATTGTTGAATCCACCTTTGTTGTCTGTGATCTTCAGCTTGAAATAATAAGACCCCGCTACCAGGTTGCTTACGGTAGGGGCTGATGCATAAACATTGGAGATGGTGGCAGTATTTGGCCCCGACTCCTGCGACCACAGGTAACCGGAAATCGATCCATCAGGATCATATGAGCCCATGGCGGACAACTGAACACTGTTGGTAGGGAGGGTGAGGAGTTTGGTCGCTCCTGCGGTCACTACGGGAACAATATTGGGGGTACTGCTATTGGTCATTTCTATGATCGACGTGGCCCAGGCCGTTGCTCCCTGGTTGTCTGTGACTGTTACACGGTAGATATAAGTGCCCCTGATCATGCCCGAGATCTTCAGGTCTACGCCGGTCGTATTCGTCATGGTGGGAACACTCGGGCCGCTTTCAAGTGTCCACTGGTATGATTTAATGCTGCCGTCAGGATCCGAACAGCCACTGGCACTGATCGTGGCGGTATTCGTAGGGAGACCGATAGTCTGTTTGTAACGGAGGTAAGCGATCGGCGAAATATTGGTGGGTACAGGATTGGGTATAGTGAAATCCTGCAGTACGGCATTCTGGTTGCCCACTTTTACATTGTCCACGTAATAGATCCGGGAACTGTAGATGGATTGCTCCGATTTTGATGGCCAGTCAGATTCCCATACCCAGCGGTAGAGACCGACTTTGAAATACGGGTCGTAGGAGCCGTTATAATAGTTCCGGCCCTTATAGTCCAGCACAAGCTGGCCATTCCGCCAGATCTTCAGCGAGCCATCAGTGTTGTGAGAGTAATTATAGTTGAATACCCAGTCGTTCCAGACGCCCTTCTGCCAGGGGCCAAGATTAAAGGTCTTGAGTTTGACATTGGCGCCCCTGTCGGAATTGATATCGACGGAATCATAGCGTAATTCGATGATCCAGTCGCCTTTGTAGATCTGAAGGGAAAGGGGAGGGGATAGGGAGACACTACTGGTTTTCGCCCGGTCATGCCACTGGGCAACGATCTCATGCACGTTGTCGAGGCCGAAATCACTGGGAAGGTAATTGCTAAAGGCCCACCAGCGCCGGTTGGTTTCCGGGGGAACAGGGTAGCTGTTGTCAATCAGTTCCGCCCTTTTGCTGCCGGCTACTTCTGCATCCGATTTCCGGAGTTCAACCCTTAATGCTTTTTTGCCCGTCCGTTTAAAATTGGTGCTGTTGGTCAGGGAATAGGAGCAGCAATCCTCTTCGCCATCCCACCCCGCAAAAATCGAACTGCCTTCAAAATCATCCTGGAATACAATGTTTGTTTGTGCACTAACCACAGCCTTGTTCAGAATTCCCGCCAGCAGGAACGCGCCTGCCCGCAGAAACCGGAGTAAATTTCTTGTCATCATCTTGTACAGTTAAGGATCGGGTCGGATATCGATTCGCTTATGGATAATGGATTTACGGGCGACTTTACAGCCGTCTTTATAACTACAAACAATAATTAAGGGAAATCAACCGGTGGTCTTCAAAAGGGGTGGATGTGGGAGTAACCGAATTACCGGGTGCGTAAAAGCAACAAGAACTGTACCGTAATGTCCCCCGGCCGGGAAATATTCAAATTTTAATGCGGTAAATATTTCCACAACCAGCGCCTGGCACGGGTTATCGAAGTAAACAGCACCCTTATCCGAAACAGTCCGTGGTAGCTGAAACTATCAGTAGCTGGAAAAAAAAGGCCGATGATATTTCACCGGCCCATATCATTAAGAAAGTTTGAAGCCTACCTGTGGCCACGGTTGAGACTGTCAGCCCCGTTGTGAATAGGGTCCCGTTGCTGGTTGGCAGGTGTCGTGTCGGTGGGATACAAAGTAGTGGAATCGCGGTCCCGGTCATTGCCATCAGCCGTATTGTTGTTACAGGCACCCAGCCCTATCGTCAACGAGATCATCCCGGAAAGAAGCATTTTTTTCATACGCACTTTTAACTGGTGCCAGCGAACATCATGCCCCCCTGAAAACTCGCCTGAAGCCCACCGAAACCCATGCAAACCTTACCGGAACTGCTGACTCATCACCACACGCCGCGACTGGAAACTTCTAAACAACTAATCTCCTAAACTTCGAACCTAACCCCCACCTTCGCTGAAGCTTCAGCCTTCGCTATCGCTACGCCCGACAATGTCGGTGGGCAAGGCCAAAACCGCAAACCTCAAACCCCAAACCCCAAACTTCCCTAAGTTTGCACCCGTAACCCATCCCCCATATGACCAGCAAAAGGCTTCACGACCGTATCGAATGGAAACAGGTAACCAACGGGAAAAATTTTCTTCATCTCCTTGTGGGGGTTGGCCTGGCCGTTCTCGCCATGAAAGGTTTCATGATCCCCAACCGGTTCATGGATGGCGGCATCACCGGGATCTCGATACTCCTGCATGAAGTGTTTCACATCAATATCAGCGTGCTGATCATAACGCTGAATGCGCTGTTTGTCTATCTCGGTTACCGCCGCATCGGCAAAACCTTCGCCGTGCAGACCGCAATAGCGGTCGTTTTGCTTTCTATTCTGCTGGTATTCCTGCCCATACCGAAAATCACCACCGACAAACTGCTGATCGCTATTTTCGGCGGGCTGCTGATCGGAACGGGAGTGGGACTCGTCATAAGGGGCGGCGGAGTGATTGATGGTGCGGAGGTGATGGCCGTTTTCACCCGGCGACGAACCGGCTTCTCTAACAGTGAGATCATTCTCATGTTCAACACGGTAATCTTCGGCATTGCTGCATTCCAGTTCGGCATTGAAACAGCCATGTACTCCCTGATCACCTATTTTACAGCAACCCGCGCCACGAATTATGTGGTGGATGGTATCGAGGAATTCACGGCGATGAATATCATTTCCGCGGAAGATGAAGCGATCAAACAGTTACTGGTAAACGAAATGGGCAAGGGGATTACCGTGTACGAAGGCAAACGTGGTTTTTTGCCGGGCAGTTTTGAAGTAAGCTCAGACTGTGATATTATTGTCACCGTGGTAACCCGCCTGGAGATCAAGCAGATCCAGGATGCTGTGCTTCAGATAGATCCGCGCGCCTTTATGTTTGTTCACAGTATCAAGGAAGCATCAGGGGGCATTCTTAAAGAGAAAAGACACGCGGCGTAAACGGTCGTTCCTTAACTTTAACACCCGTTATGAACCTGGAATCAGTATTGGCCATGATCACTTTCCGGTACCTGCGGGTCTTTGCGCAGTCATCGGGCCTTTCCGAAAAATGGCAGAAAACTTTTACGATCGGATTTTTTGTTTCCATTGGGGTGCTGATACTCAGTGTCCTTGAAAAAAAAGGATCCACATCTGACTGGCTCGCCCTCCTGATTCTTTTATATATCGTATACCTGTTGCAAAAGGAAACGGTGTTCAAACCGCTCCGCTGGATCATGGTGGCATTAGCGCCCTATATGTTCATTGCTTTTGGCATCAAGATAATAGAGACGGTTGCGCCTACCGTATATGAGGAGATTGAAGAAGCGGCAGATGTTGTCATGCTATGTGCTGTCGCCTGGATGTTTGGTGTTTACCTGATGACCCGCAACCAGCGCAAGGCTCTGGAACAGCAGCGACAGCGTCTCCGCGAAAAGGAAGAACAATACATGATGAGTGAGGCGATGAAGAAGGAACTGGAAGTGCAGGTGGCGGAAAGAACCGAAGCCATCAGTCGCCAGAAGGAAGAATTGCAACAAACCCTGCAGGAACTTAAAGCTACCCAGGCGCAGCTGATCCAGTCCGAAAAAATGGCCTCACTGGGAGAACTCACGGCCGGAATCGCCCACGAGATCCAGAACCCGCTGAACTTTGTCACCAATTTCTCTGACGTATCCAAGGAGCTGGTGGACGAAATGATCCAGGAGCTGAAAGAGAATCGTCCGGAAACAGCGATGGAGATCGCAGATGATCTCAAAGTGAACCTTGATAAGATCCTGCATCATGGCAAGCGCGCCGATGGAATCGTGAAAGGCATGCTTCAGCATAGCCGTTCCAGCAGCGGCCAGAAAGAACCTACCGATATCAACGAACTGGTGGATGAATATCTGCGCCTGGCCTATCATGGATTGAGGGCGAAAGACAAATCGTTCAATGCTACCATGAAATCGGACTTTGATCCGGCGATCGGTACGCTTGACCTTGCGCCCCAGGAAATCGGCCGCGTGGTGCTCAACCTGATCACCAATGCCTTTTATGCTGTCAACGAGAAGAAACAGCAGCTTGCTGAACAACAGCCGGCTTCAAAACCTTATGAGCCCACCGTGGCCGTACGTACGCGGAAGGCCGGCAACAGGGTAGAGATCACGGTCACCGACAATGGAAACGGCGTGCCCCAAAAGATCCTTGACAAGATCTTTCAGCCATTCTTTACTACAAAGCCAACCGGCCAGGGAACAGGCCTCGGCCTTTCGCTCAGTTACGATATTGTGAAAGCTCATGGTGGAACCCTGAATGTACAGACACCACCGGCCGGACAGGAAAGCGGGGCTGCCTTCACTATCACATTACCCATTCAAACCCCTAAAGCATGAAAGTGCTGGTAGTTGATGACGAAACCGATATCCGGTCGCTTTTCGAACAACGATTCCGGAAAGAGATCCGCGAAAAATCCTATGAGTTCGCTTTTGCCTATTCCGGCGAGGAAGCGCTGGAATACCTGGACAGCCATACACAGGAAGCCGTGCTCATCCTTTCAGACATCAATATGCCGGGGATGAGCGGCCTTGATCTGCTGGGCAGGATCAAGCACAATCATTATGAACCAACACCGGTGGTAATCATGATCACAGCTTATGGTGATGAGGAAAATTTCCGGATAGCCAAGGAAAACGGGGCAGATGATTTCCTCACCAAGCCGCTTGATTTCAATATGTTGAAAGAAAAACTTAAACACATTCACTGATGGCGAAAATTCTGGTTGCAGATGACGAAGCAGACCTGGAACTGCTGATCAAGCAGAAATTCCGGCAAAAGATACGGGAGCGCCAGTATGATTTCATATTTGCTGCCAACGGAAAGGAAGCGCTTGAAAAAATTCATGAGCATCCCGACGTGGATATCGTACTCAGTGATATCAACATGCCGGAGATGGATGGCCTCACCCTGCTGAGCCGCCTGAAAGAAGACTATCCGCTGGTGAAGTCCGTGATTGTTTCTGCCTATGGCGACATGGGCAATATTCGCACAGCGATGAATCACGGGGCCTTTGATTTTATCACCAAGCCCATCAATTTTGAAGACCTCTCCATTACCATGGAGAAAACCCTTTCCTACGCCCATCAGCTGAGAGAAACCATGAAAGCGATCCAGGAAAACAATATCCTTCGCATGTACGTGGACGAAAACGTGTTGAAATTCATGGGCGGAAAGGAGTTTGAGGGCGCATTACTCACCAACGAAAGTGTTGATGCCACGGTGGCATTCATCGATATCTGCAGTTTTACCGCCATCAGCGAAACAGCTCCTGCAGATAAGGTTGTGCAGTTGCTCAATAATTACTTTGATGTGATCGTAAAAGAAGTGATCCGGCAGGAAGGGTATATCGACAAGTTCATCGGAGATGCGGTGATGGCGGTTTTCCGGGGCGACTTTCACCTGGACCGTGCCATTGATGCTGCATTGAGTATCCGGGCTCAGATCGAGGCACTCCCCGCCGAAGCCCAGTTGTCCGGCTTCCGGCCAAGGGTTTCTATCGGAATCAACAGCGGAGAAATGATCTCCGGCAATATCGGTTCCGCCAGCCTCCGGCGGCTGGACTATACCATGATCGGCGATGTGGTGAATACCGCGCAACGTCTGCAGGCAGCTGCCGGCGAGAACCAGATCCTCATCAATGAATCCGCCTACGGCAAGATCAAAGAATCCTTTAACTGCAAACCTGTAGGCGAACTTTCCCTCAAAAACAAGGCAAAACCGGTAATGACCTACGAGGTTATTGCATGAAGAAAAGCCCGCTATTTTGTTCTCGCAGGTGTCGGCTAATATCTTGTTTCCCGCATGGTTTTAGCCTGAAGGCGCTTCGCTTTTACTCCCCTGTATTCTTTTCTCGCAAAGGCGCCAAGGTGCAAAGGCGCAAATATGTTATTTAGTGCAGCTTCCGGTGAATAATGTTGCCTTCAAAGAAGGTGTGCCAGTAATTTTGGATATCAGGTACCAAACTTTTATGATGACCAGAATGGCCGCCCTGCAGAAGGTCACCTTTCTCCAACAAAAAATTGCGCCTTTGCACCTTGGCGTCTTGGCGTGAAAACTTTGCGCGAAATTAATTTGCGCAAGTAAATGCTTGCTCGTATATTAGCAAGCAAATACTTGCCTATGGAAGCAAGAAGGGACGTTTTTCAGGCTATTGCCGATCCTACCCGCCGGGAGATTCTCGACCTCCTCTCCGGCCAACCACTCAACGTAAACACCGTTGCCGAGCGGTTCGACATGACCCGTCAGGCAGTTTCGCTGCACGTGAAGATCCTGTCGGAATGCGGACTCATCGTATTGCGGCAGCAGGGCCGCGAACGCATCTGCGAAGCACAACTGGACAAACTCCGCGAGGTCGCACAATGGGTGGAACGATACCGGCAATTCTGGGAGCAACATCTTGACTCCCTCGAACAATACCTTGATCATCTTCAAAAACAAAAAAAACATGGAAGGAAAAAATGACACCGCTGACCGCGAACTCCGGTTATCGCGGCTGCTGAATGCGCCTGTCGAACTGGTGTGGGAAGTGTGGACCAATCCTCACCATATCAAAAACTGGTGGGGGCCCAACGGATTTACCAACACCATCAGCCAGATGGAAGTAAAGGAAAATGGCAATTGGGTGTTGGTGATGCATGGCCCTGACGGTACCGATTATAAAAATCACAGTGTATTCAAGGAAATCATACCACTGCAGAAACTGGTGTACGAACACGTAAGCGGCCCTAAGTTCCTGGCAACAATCAGCTTTGAAGCGGTGGGCAACCAGACAAGGGTGAACTGGCACATGTTGTTTGAATCCAAAGAACAATTTATCCAGGTGGTCAAAACCTTCAAAGCAGACGAAGGCCTGCGGCAGAATATCGAGAAACTGGATAAATACCTCGCAGGATTGTTGTCGGCCGCCTAGAGATGCGATACAATAGCTGAACACTGCCGGACGATCTCCAGCGCTTCGTCAGTGGGCACCACAAGAATGCGCACCGGCGCATCGTCCTGCTGAATTTCAGCAATGGTTTCCGATGGTAACGCATTCTTGTTTTCATCGAGCAATAATCCAAGGCGGTTGAGGCCCATGCAAACTTCACTGCGCAGGGCAGCATCATGTTCACCGACGCCGCCGGTAAAGATCAGCGCATCCAGTCCATTGAGTACTGCCGAGTATGCCCCGATATATTTTTTAATGCGGTAACCATAGATCGCGATGGCCAGTTGTGCCGCTGCATCACCGGCTGTTGCCGCTTCCCTGATATCGCGCATGTCGCTTTGACCGCAAAGTCCTTTTAGTCCCGAGTCACGGTTCAGCAAGTGATCCACTGCCTTCGTGTCCATCCCGGATTCATGTACGAGGTGCAACACAATTGCCGGATCCAGGTCTCCGGGACGGCTTCCCATCACCAATCCGTTAAGGGGACTAAACCCCATACTGGTATCTGTAGAAACGCCATCGCGGATTGCTGAAGCACTGCACCCATTGCCCAGGTGGAGGCTGACGATACGCCGCGTATCGGGACCATATTGTTTGCGGACCTCCCCGCTCACATATTGATGACTGATGCCATGAAAGCCGTACACCCTGATCTTTTCTTCCCGGTATAGCGCTTCAGGCAGGGCATACCGGGCTGCGTGTTCCGGAAGTGTCGCGTGGAAGGCGGTATCAAACACGGCATACTGATCGGCTCCGGGAAATAAGTGCGAGGCAACGGCAATACAGGAGAGACTGACAGGATTGTGAAGGGGAGCAAATGGCGTCCATGTTTTGATTTTTTCCAGCACAGAATCCGTGATCAGGCAAGGTGTCGTAAAGTCTGTTCCGCCATGTACTACACGATGTGCGATGTGCAGGTGTTGCTGGTCCAGCAGTATCTCGGGATCATCGGCAAGCAACTGATGGATCTTTTGCAATGCCGCAGCATGATCATTGATCTGGTCCGCTTCATGTGTTTTTTCGCGCGATTCCGAGCCGTCCGCAGCTGAAGGTGTTTCTGAAGGCGCCGCACGCCAGCGGAAAGTGGCATTGCCGGACCCGATCCGTTCGGCAGTGGCAGACAACAATAGCTTTTCCCCGGGCATCCCGAATACCTTCACTTTAAGTGAACTGCTGCCGGCATTCACCACCAGCCAGTTTATTGTTTCGGCACCTTCCATTTCCAGTCTCTTATTTCAGGCATATCAATGCCGTGTTCGCGGATGTAATTATAGTGGATAATCAGTTTATCCTGCATCAGCTGTTTCAGCCAGGCGGCTTTTTCTCCGAGGGCAGGCAGACGATCGATCACATCTTCCACCAGGTGAAAACGATCCAGGTCGTTCAGTACAGTCATGTCAAATGCCGTAGTGATGGTACCTTCTTCCTTATAGCCCCGCACATGAATGTTGTGATGATTGGTACGCCGGTAAGTCAGCCGGTGGATCAGCCAGGGATATCCATGAAATGCAAAGATCACTGGTTTGTCTTTTGTAAAGAGCGCATCAAAATCGCGGTCATTCAGACCGTGTGAATGTTCGGATTCCGGTTGCAGTTTCATGAGATCAACCACGTTAACTACCCTGATCCTGATTTCCGGCAGATGTTCCCGCAGGATGGATACTGCAGCCAGTGTTTCGAGTGTAGGCACATCCCCGGCGCAGGCCATCACCACATCCGGTGCAGTTTTTTCATCATTGCTGGCCCAGGTGAAAATGCCGATTCCCTTGGTGCAATGCACCACTGCTTCTTCCATCGGCAGCCATTGCGGTGAGGGATGCTTTCCCGCCACCACCACATTCACATAATGTCTTGTGCTCAGGCAGTGATCCATTACACTCAACAGGCAGTTCGCATCCGGCGGCAGGTACACCCGCACCACGGAAGCCTTCTTGTTGACCACATGATCAATGAAGCCAGGGTCCTGGTGCGTGAATCCGTTATGATCCTGCCGCCAGACATGCGATGCCAGTAGAATATTGAGCGACGGCAATTTTTTTCTCCACGGTAACTCAGCCGTCATCTTCAGCCACTTGGCGTGCTGGTTGAACATCGAGTCGATAATGTGGATGAAGGCTTCATAGCAGTTGAAAAGTCCATGTCGGCCGGTGAGCAGGTATCCTTCCAGCCAACCCTCGCACTGGTGTTCACTGAGCATTTCCATCACCCTGCCGGATGGGGAAAGAAATTCGTCTCCGGAATCAACCGGTGCCTGCCATTGCCGGTTGGTCACTTCAAAAACGGCATTCAGCTTATTGGATAATGTTTCATCAGGACCGAAGAGGCGGAAATTATCGGGATTGCTGCTGGTGATATCCCTGATGAATTTCCCAAGAACCTTAGTATCGCCCGGGCCTGCTGCGCTGCGTTCCTTCACCGGGATCGCATACTCCCGGAAATCAGGCATACGCAGGTCCCGCAGGGAGGGGCCGCCATTGCTGTGCGGGTTGGCACCCATGCGCCGTTCGCCTTTCGGGGCCAGTGCTGCCAATTCCTCCCGGAGCGTACCTTTTTCATCAAATAATTCCTCCGGACGGTATTGTTTTAACCAGGCCTCCAGCAACTTAAGGTGCGCAGGATTTTCTCCCGGATCGGAAAGCGGTACCTGGTGACTCCTGAAATTGCCTTCCACCGGTACGCCATCCACTTCCTTCGGACCTGTCCATCCTTTTGGCGATCGCAGGATGATCATGGGCCAGCGCGGCCTTCCTGCATGCTCATTGGCAATTGCCCTTTCCCTGATCTGCCGGATATCGCGGATCACCTGGTCAAGTGTATCGGCCATCTTGCGGTGCATGTCTTCCGGGTCTGAACCTTCCACTACATAGGGCTTATAGCCATAGCCTTTAAATAAGGCATCAAGTTCTTCAGGGTCGATTCTCGCCAACACGGTGGGATTTGCAATCTTATAACCGTTCAGGTGCAGGATCGGTAACACCACGCCATCCTTCACCGGGTGCAGAAATTTGTTGGAATGCCAGGCCGTTGCGAGAGGGCCTGTCTCCGCTTCTCCGTCACCAACTACGCAGGCCACCATCAGGTCAGGATTGTCGAATACAGCGCCGAAAGCATGGCTCAATGAATACCCCAGTTCTCCGCCTTCATGCATGGATCCGGGGCATTCGGGGGAAACATGGCTGGCAATACCGCCGGGAAAGGAAAACTGGCGGAATAACCTGAGCATGCCCTCTTCGTCGCGCGTGATGTCAGGATAGATTTCTGAATAGGTTCCTTCGAGATAAGTATTGGCTACAAGTGCCGGTCCCCCGTGGCCAGGACCGGAAATATAGATCATGTTCAGGTCGTACTGGCTGATGATCCGGTTCAGGTGTACATAGATGAAATTTTGTCCCGGCGTCGTACCCCAGTGACCCAGCAGCGCCTTCTTGATGTGCTCCAGTTTCAATGGTGCTTTCAGCAGCGGATTGTCAAAGAGGTAGATTTGTCCCACCGAAAGATAATTGGCCGCTCGCCAATAAGCATCAATAAGTTTCAGATCTGTCATGTCGGTTCGTTTGGTGCTCACATTTGGTGCTCACCTTTCTGTAATGACAGCCGGTGATCACCGGAATCGCCATTTTGAGAACGATATCCTCTTTTTCAAAATTGGACAAATTGTAAAACTCAGTGAAATGAGCCACCACACTGCATTCTATAACCGTATGCGTTTTAGACGGCTCAATAGCTTTCTTAACCATGTAAATTCTCAATCGGGAACTTCATATAAAATCCTGGTAGGGAAACCTTGTTGGAACTGGGGTAGCATCGCAACAACCGGATTCAAACGCGTAAATTTTTGAGCTTCTACCTTCGCTGCGCTTCGGCAGACTAAGACGGTGGGCAAGGCCCACCTAAGCCACGCAAGCCATCTGTAAAACGGGAAAGCGGTAAATTTGTAGTGATGCGCATTGAACAGATCTATACCGGTTGCCTCGCTCAGGGGGCCTATTACATCGAGTCTGATGGGGAGGCAGCTGTGATTGATCCGCTGCGGGAAGTGGCACCCTATATCAGGAGGGCCGAAAAAGACGGGGCGACCATCCGCTATGTGCTGGAAACCCATTTCCACGCAGATTTTGTTTCCGGGCACCTGGACCTTGCGGCCAAAACCGGCGCATCGATCGTGTACGGCCCGATGGCGAAACCTTCCTTTCCCTTTTATGCCGCCACTGACGGCGAGATCCTGCCCCTGGGCAAGTGCAGCATCAAAGTGCTGCACACGCCCGGACACACCATGGAAAGCACCTGCTACCTGCTGCTGGATGAAACAGGAAAGGGAAAAGCGCTTTTCAGTGGCGATACCCTGTTTATCGGTGATGTCGGCAGGCCGGATCTCGCCCAGAAAGTAGATGCCACCCTTACCACCGAAATTCTCGCAGGCCATCTTTATGACTCCCTGCGCAATAAGATTATGCCCCTCGCCGACGACCTGATCGTTTATCCCGCCCATGGCGCAGGCAGTGCCTGCGGCAAAAACATGAGCAGGGAAACTTCCGATACGCTGGGGCACCAGAAACGCACCAACTATGCCCTGCAACAAGACCTTACCAAAGAGGATTTTATCCGCCAGGTGATCGACGGGCTTCAGCCACCACCCGCCTATTTCCCCTTAAATGTGCTGATGAATGTGCAGGGATACGATTCCATCGATAAAGTGATCGCCCGGGGTCAGCAGGCACTCGATCCCGATGCTTTTGAAGCGACAGCAAATGCCAGCGGAGCCATTATCCTCGATACCCGTGATGCGGAAGATTTTTCCAGGGGATTCATTCCGAATTCGATCAATATCGGCATCGATGGCAGCTTTGCCCCATGGGTCGGCGCCATGATCCCCGATATTCAACAGGAAATCCTGCTGGTTACCGACCAGGGGCGGGAAGAAGAAGTGATCATCCGGCTGGCAAGGGTAGGCTACGACCACACGATCGGTTACCTGAAAGGCGGCTTCGAGGCCTGGCTTCAGGCAGGAAAGGAAAAAGATTCCATTTCCGTGATTACACCCGAAGCATTTGCCGCATTACAACATGCCGGCCCCATCAATATTCTCGACGTGCGCCGCGAAGATGAATATGCAGCCGGCCATGTTCAGAACGCCATCAATGCCCCACTCGATTTTGTGAACGACGATATGAAATCCCTGGACAGGAACAAGACCTATTATGTGCATTGTGCCGGCGGCTACCGTTCCATGGTATTCAATTCCATCCTGCGGGCAAGGGGCTATGATAATTTAATTGATGTGGAAGGCGGACTGAAAGAAATGAAAGCGGCCGGGGTAATCATGGCTAACGGGTCGTAACCACCAGGTACCACACAAGAAGGATGCTGATCACCAGCATGGCCGCCACAAAAATATACAGCATGCCGGACTGATTTACATAGCGGCCTTCATCCAGCTGTTTTTCGGTTGCCCGGTACCGGAAGGCGCCGAAGATCAGTCCCAATGCTCCCATGATCACCAGGAGAATACCCACCGGCGCAGAGTAACCATGCTGCGGTACAGAATATTCCTTTCCCATGACCATGCTCATCTGTTTGATGAAGAGGGAAAACTTGACGATCACAAACCCGAAGGTGATCACCGCGATGGACGTCCGGATCCATGCCAGTAATGTCCGCTCGTTAGCGAGATGCTCATTGGAGTTCCGGGGAGTATTCCGCTGATCTTTTTCCATATCGAAACAATTCTCCCCTAAATTATTGAAATTGGGAACCAAATTGAACCAATATGTTATCACTGCTTTTGTGCTGCCTTTCTTTGTTTCCGAAACCCGCTAAAGAAGTTTCCGTCCAGGGAACCTGGAAGCTGGTGTCGGGAACCGTCGTAGAAAAAGGAAAATCCACGACTACCCAATATACCGGCGACAAGTCCTTTATTAAAGTGATCAATGCCACGCATTTTGCTTTTATGGGACATGACCTTTCCAAAGGAAAAGACAGCGCGACAGCCATGTATTCTTCCGGTGGCGGCACCTACCAGCTCAAAGGTGACCAGTACACCGAACACCTCGAGTATTGCAATGCGCGGGAATGGGAAGGCCATGATTTCACATTTACGCTTCGGGTTACCAAAGATTCACTGATACAGACAGGGGTCGAAAAAATTGAAAACCTCGGAATTGAACGCCTGAATGTTGAAAAATATGTGCGATACTAAGGGTAAGAATAGTATATGTGGATTTACTGTAATCTATTGTAATGGATTAATTATCAGATCATAATTTTCTGATCTGAAGTCAATGCGCCGGATATTTCGGATATAAAGCCGGTACTAATTGGATTTCGTTCGCAGCCATGCGTCTTTTGAGTTTCAGTCTCTGTAGCTCAAAAATTGCTTGCTATGAAATGGCCGCGACAACTGCTGATGGCGTCATGCTTATGTGCCGCCCTGACTTCATTCCTGTTTTCTTCTGCCCAGGTAAAAACAGTCACCGGAAAGGTGACCGATGAAAAGGAGGTTCCGCTCACGGGTGCTACCGTGAAGGGACAACGGTCGCCTTCAGCTGGTGTTAAAACCGCCAATGACGGCAGCTTCACCCTCAGTCTCGATCCAGGCGATACCGCGCTAACGGTCACCTTTATTGGTTTCCGCACCCAGGTAGTGCCCCTGCAGGGCCGAACCACGGTCGCCATTACCCTCGCCGCCCAGGCGACCACGCTTGACCAGGTTGTCGTGGTCGGGTACGGCACACAGAAACGCCGCGATGTTACCGGTGCCATCAGCTCCGTAAAAGGGGAGGCCATTAAAAATCTTCCCGTACAGAATGTTGCGGAAGCGCTCCAGGGCCGCGTCGCAGGGGTGGACATCACCAAATCCTCCGGCGAGCCGGGAACCAGCGCCCAGATCACCATACGCGGGGTGTCCTCGCTCAACCAACCAAACCCCCTCTACATCATTGATGGAATCAGGGGCAGCGGTGATAATATCAATCCCCAGGACATTGCCACGATCGATGTGCTCAAAGACGCCAGCGCTGCGTCCATCTATGGCGCTGCAGCAGCAGGCGGTGTGATCATGATCACCACCAAACGCGGACAGGGACCGCAACCGATCATCAATTTCAGCGCCCGTTACGGCGTCACCACCCCCAATGTACTGGAACTGCTCGACCGCGATGATTTCGTGGCGATGAAAAGACTGGTACGCGATCCGGTCTATTCCAACAACAATATGACCGATACCTTTCCCAATACCAATTGGGTGGATGCGATCTTCAGGAATGGTACCGAGCAGGACTATAACCTGTCCATTTCAGGCTCCACACCTGCGGTCACCTATTTTGTTTCTGCAGTGCACAACGACCAGAAAGGGGTATACCTCAACAACGAATCGGCCTTCAATGCCTTCCGCGTGAATACCGATATCAAAGTGACCAAATGGCTGAAGATCGGGGAACAGGTTTATGGATATGAAAGAAAGACATCTCCCGTCGACTATGGCACTCCGTTAGGCAGCGCGATCAGTCCAAGGCTGAACCCGCCCTTCCGTACTGTACCCACCATGGCGATTTATGGAGCCGATGGCGAATGGGCAAGAAACCCACCCGGATTCAGCGGCCCCAATATCGTGGGACAAATCATGACCAAAGACCGCAGCAACCGGCAAACGAATGTTCAGGCCAATGCTTATGCGGAAGTGAAACTACCATGGGACCTGACTTTCAAAGCAACACTCGGCTATACAGGCTACAACGAAGAAGGGAACGATTTCCAGGGCGTGCTCCGCACCGATGTGGACGCGGTGGTCAAAAAACAACTGGCAAAAAGCTTTGTGAGCTACCGCAACCTGCTCAATGCCTATACCCTCGCTTTTGATCATGGCTTTGGCGATCATATGATCAATGCGCTGATCGGGTATGAACAGTATCGCGGTACCTACAATGGCCTTTACACCAACGAAACTGATGTGGGCGGCTCCAGCTATGCCTACCTGCCTACATCGGGTACCGTGTTCAATATCGCAAACGGTGGGTACGATCCCTACCCGCTGGTGAAATCATTGTTCGGACGCATCAACTATTCCTACCACGACAAATACCTGCTGAGTATATCGGCACGCCGCGATGGCGATTTCATCAAATTCGGTCCCGGTAACCAGTATGGTGTTTTCCCCGCAGCATCAGCCGGCTGGCGGATCAGCAACGAGAAATTTTTCCAGCCCTTATTGCCCGTTGTCAGCTCCCTGAAATTCCGCGGCTCCTATGGTGTGCTGGGCAACAGCCAGATCCCCGCTTATCGTTTCCTCTCCGTATATGATGCGGTGAGTGCACAGAATTTTACCCCCGGCGGCACGGCCATCCTGAACTACACACAGACCAATCTTTCCAACAGCGGGATCAAATGGGAAAGCCTGTATGAAACCAATATCGGCATCGATGGAGAACTGTGGAATGGAAAATTTTATTTCAGTGTGGACTGGTACACGAAGACGACGAAAGATCTCCTGTACCGCCTTCCGATACCGCTCAGCGTAGGCATTGGTGATTTCTTTACCAATATCGGATCGGTGAACAACAAGGGCATTGATCTTGCCATCGGTTACCGCAATGTTTACAAGGCATTGAATTACAGTATCGGGTTTACAGGGTCGTTCAACAAGAATGAAGTGCTTGACCTGGATGGCATCAACAACAATCCGATCCGTACCGGCAACAACAACTATGGCGATGGCAATGCGACCCAGGGCATCTGGGTGGGACAAGCGCTTACGTATACCAAAGCGGGACTTCCCTTCGGCCAATTCTATGGCTTCCAGGTGGAAGGCATGTATACCGCGGAAGACCAGATCGATAAACATCCCCAGCGTCCTGGTCAACGTGCCAATGTGGGTGACCTGATCTTCAAAGACGTGAACCAGGATGGAAAGATCACAGACGATGACCGTACGGTTATCGGCAATCCCTATCCGAAATTCACTTTCGGTCTGAACCTCAACGCCAACTATAAAGGTTTTGACATCGCACTATTGTTTACCGGCGCAACGGGAGTGGACCTGTTCAATGGTGTGGCGCCTTATGCAGAAACCTTTTGGTCAGACGGCAACACGACCTCCAAAGCCTACCAGGCATCCTTTCTCGGGAGCAATGGCCTCACTGACCAGCCGCGCATCGGCGTGTTGAGTGCGGATGGTACTTCCTTCGCACCTGATCCCAACGGCAACTATACTTTGGCCAATTCTTATTTCGTGGAAGATGGTTCCTATGTGAAGCTGAAAAACCTGCAGATCGGGTACAGCTTCACCGGCAAATTCCTGGAACGCGTGAAGATCAAATCTGCCAGGCTTTATGTGATGGGCAATAATCTTTTCTGGCTCACCAATTACAGCGGACTGGATCCGGAACTCGGCAGCCAGGACCTCAATACCAATGGTGGTACCACGTCGCGGGGTATTGATGGCCCTTACAAATACCCCAGCACCCGCATCTATTCTGTTGGCATCAACCTGACCCTTTAAACATTCAACAATGAACGCGCTATATAGAAAAATAACGATGGTGATGGTTGCAGCAGGCTTGTTTACCGGCTGCACCAAAGACCCGGACAGCGTAACTGATCTCGGCCGGTACAGCAGCGGTTCTTATCCTACTTCACTGGATGACCTGACGTCTGTATTGGGCACGGCCTATGCCAACTACCGTCACGAATACCTCTCCGGTTTCCAGTTGCTGTGCAAAACCTTTGCGGCAACGGAACATACATCCAACCTTGTCTATGGCGGGCAGGCCTACTGGAATGATATCCAGTACAACAACATGAATTCTTCCAACCTGCTGGCCAAACAAACCTGGCAGGGACTGTTTACCGGCGTGAAGGACGCCAATGCGGCGCTCGACCGGGCTGATTTTTATGAAGCCAACTACATGACCAGCTCTGAATTGCAGATGGTCAATTATATCCGCGGTGAAGCACATTTCCTGCGCGCCTATTATTATTTCATGCTGGAATGCCTGTATGGCGAAAGTTATATCAGCGCATCTGGCGGTGACGATAAAATGGGGGTACCCATCTTCACGAAAGTGCCCACCACACTGGCGGAAACACAACAACCGAGAAGTTCCGCGAAACAGGTGTGGGACCTGGTTAAACAGGATCTGCAAACCGCGGCTCAACTCCTGCAGGGGGTTCATTGGGAAGACCGTTATCGCGGCCGGGTAACCGACTGGGCGGCAAAAGCCCTGCTGGGAAAAGCCTATGTATTCACGCAGGATTGGGGTAATGCGAAAACCATCCTGAAAGAGGTGATTGACAACAGTGGCAAGACGCTGATGCCTTATGACAAATACCGCATGGCGTTCAATTCCAATGTGGGCAGCAACCTGAACAATAATCCCAACTGTGAATTCAATGAAGAATCGCTTTTTGAGATCAATGTGGATCGCGTGGCGGCAGACTATGGCATTTTCGGCGGCATGCCCAACAAGAACCTTACCACCAGCATGGGACTGATCTGGTCGCCCAGTGGATTCAATGATGCGGGCACGGGAAGTATCGGCATGGGTTATGCGAACGAATGTGTGCACGACCGCAACCTGGTGCGTTTTGGATATGATCTGCCGTTGTATGCACTGGTAGACAACCCGGATTTCGACATCACCAAACCTGAAGATGTTGCTACGGGCAATATCAAACGCATACCCGATCCGGAGTATACCGTCAAAACAAAACAGTACCGTGCGGAAAAGATCACTGATCCCCGCTTGTATGTCTGCGCCCTGGAGCCCTACCAGGATACGGTGTATTTCGGTCTGCCCGGTGGTGCCGGCAAGAGAAGGCCTGTAGCGAAATGTGCCAACCTGCCCACGCAGGAGTATCATGGGTGGAGTTACAAGAAATACCAGACGCTTGACTCCAGGCTGGATGATGTAAAGCAAGCGGATGGTGCCAACTATTACCTGTTGCGCATGGCGGATGTTTACCTGCTGTATGCAGAAGCCTGCATGAACAGCGGTGACGATATCACTGCATTGGAATACATCAACAAAGTACATCGCCGTGCATATGGACTTCCGGTCAACAGTGCTTCTGATGTGGACTATAAAACCCTCAGCGACCGTACCAAAGCAGACGCATCTGATGTGAACCTGGCCAACCAGCCGTTGCGTTACGAACGCTGGGCTGAACTGTTCGCGGAAGGGCACTGGTGGTTCGATGTATGCCGCTGGCGGATCGGTGCAAATGAAGCTGCTTATTATGGCAACCTGTTGCCCGATAATCATCCGAGCAACTGGAGTGATGAACGTTCCTATTCCTTCCCGATCCCACTCGAAGAACTGAATGCCAACATCAAGATGGCGGGACAACAAAACCCCGGATACTGATATGCGTTATACTGTATTCACTATGAAAGACTGCCTGGTTGCCACGGCGATGTGCGTGATGTTACTCGCCTGCGGCAAATCTTCAGGATCTGACCCGGTGCCCCCCGATACTACCGTGAAGGTATTTGCGCCGGTTGCTGTTGGAAAGACTGTCAGCAAAAAAGTTTACGCGCACCTGATGCCCTGGTTTGAAACGAAGACAACCAATGGTGGTGTCTGGGGGATTCACTGGACCATGAGCAATAAGAATCCTGACATTACAGATGGTACCGGCAAGCGGCAGATCGCATCACATTATTATCCACTGATCGGCCCCTATGCCTCAGGAGACACCATGGTGATCGAGTACCAGTTGTTGCTGATGAAGCTGAGCGGCATCGATGGCGTATTCATCGACTGGCCGGGTATCCAGAACAAGTTTGACTATCCGCTGCTGGTCAGGAACACAGAAAAGATTGTTACCCTGATGGCCCGCGTGGGATTACAGTTTGCCATCGTATACGAAGACCAGAACCTCAACCATACCGGTGTGGCAGATAAGGTGGGAACTGCGAAAAAAGATATGGCTTACCTGCAGGAAAAATATTTCTCGCTGCCCTACTATGAAAAGTTCAATGGAAAGCCGTTGCTGATGGTATTTGGCCCGCAGGCACTGACCACACCGGCCGACTGGTCGAATGTATTCAGCGGGTTGACCACTGCCCCTGCATTCTTTCCGCTCTGGTTTGAATCATCAGAAGCAGGTGCCAATAAAACCGGCGAGTTCGCCTGGATCCCCCAGGACCATCTCGCTACCCTGAACTGGTTTTACACTATGCCTTTTACAGGCACGAAGTTCGGCTCGGCCTATCCCGGCTTCGATTCCTATTATGCTGAAGGCGGCTGGGGTGGACCCACCTGGTCGATCGACCACAATGGCACCGGCACATTTGCCACTACCCTTGATCTCGCACTCAGCAAACCGGCGCTGCCCTATGTGCAACTGGCTACGTGGAATGACTATGGAGAGGGAACGATCATCGAGCCAACACAGGAAAGCGGGTACAGCTATCTCACCATGCTGCAACAAAAACTTGGTGTGAGCAGTATCAGCCAGGAACAACTGGAGATGGTAGCTAAAATGTACACGTTGCGCAAGTCACAGGCAGGCATACCCGAAACGCAAAAGAAGATGGACCAGGTATTTTATTATCTCGTCTCTCTGCAGTTTGACAAAGCACAGGAGATCCTGTCAACTTTTCCTTAAACAACAATACATCATGATTCAGCAATTGGTTAAAAATCTCTGTTTATCACTTTCGTTGCTGGCCACGGGAGCAGTAGCCGCACAACCGGTGGCCCAGTCACCGGGCGGACCGCCTGCTGGCACGAATGCTGCTTCGCAGCCTGTGCTGCAGGTGACCATGAACCAGGTGCGGCTGGAGTTTTCGCTCGACAGCAAGGGAACCCCGCTTTACCAGGTCAGCTATGGCAACCAGCCTGTAGTCCTGCCTTCTGCAATGGGTTTTACACTTGCCGGCAATGACAATTTCAACAGCGGTTTCAGCATCGCAGATTCCAGGCAGGATTCACTGAACGAAACCTGGACAACGGTATGGGGCGCCAACAGTAAGATCAGCAACAACTACCGGCAGCTATCTGTTCAGTTGATCCAGGCAGCAACACAGCGCAAACTGAATATTGTATTCAGGGTATTTGAAGATGGTGTGGGATTCCGGTATGAATTCCCGCGGCAACCTCAATTGAACCATTTTATCATTTCGGAAGAACATACCGCCTTCCGGCTGACCGGAGATCACAAAACCTTCTGGATCCCCGGAGATCACGATTCCAACGAATATACCTATACGACATCCGCCATCAGTGCCATCGACAACCGCGAAATGGTGGCCAAAAGCACGGAGATCGCCGTACGTACAGCGCCTGATCCCAAAGCCGTGCAAACGCCGCTGATGATGAAAACGGCCGATGGCCTCTACCTGAACATCCATGAAGCCGCGCAGCTCAATTATCCCGCCCTGCAGCTGCATGTTGACAACAGCAGTTTTGCCCTCACGGCAAGTCTCGTTCCTGATACCTATAACAACAAAGCCTACCTGCAGGCGCCATCACGCACCCCATGGCGTACTATCCTGGTGAGCCGCGATGCACGCGCGATCCTCGCTTCCAATACGATCGTCAACCTGAATGATCCTTCCAAAGTGGAAGATCCTTCCTGGATCAAACCCATGAAGTTTGTCGGCGTATGGTGGGAAATGCAGACAGGCGTGGGAACCTGGGCGCTTGCCGGCGGCAAACACAGCGGCAATACTGCCAACGTAAAACGGTATATCGATTTCGCTGCAGCGAATGGCATTGAGGGCGTACTGGTAGAGGGCTGGAATACCGGCTGGGAAGACTGGTTCGGTACCTGGAAAGAATCACCTTTCGATTTTGTTACACCTTACCCCGATTTCGATGTGAATGGCCTGCGCGCTTATGCCACCAGCAAGGGCGTGCAACTGATCATGCACAACGAAACCTCCGGCGCCGTAACCAATTACGAACGCCAGATGGATACTGCCTTCCGTTTCATGCAGGAGCACGGCTATCATGCGGTGAAGACAGGCTATGTAGGCCGTATCATTCCCCGCGGTGAACGCCACGACGGGCAATGGATGGTGCAGCACTACGAACGTGTGGCAGCGAAAGCCGCACAATACCAGGTGATGGTAGATATGCATGAGCCGATGCGTCCGTCCGGGCAATACCGCACCTATCCCAACTGGCTGGCCAGCGAAGCGGCGAGGGGCAACGAGTTCAATGCCTTCAGTATCGGTAATCCCCCGGAACATGAGACCATCCTGCCCTTCACGCGCCTCATGGGTGGCCCGATGGACTACACACCCGGCATCTTCAAACTACGCGGCTACAATACCGGCAACCCTGGTCTGCAGGTACATACGACGCTGGCCAAACAACTTGCCCTGTATGTGACGATGTACAGCCCGGTGCAGATGGCTGCTGACCTTCCCGAGAACTATGCACCGCACCTCGATGCCTTTCAATTCATCAGGGAGGTTCCGGTGGATTTTGAAAGATCCATCATTCTCGAAGCCGAGCCCGGCGATTACATCACCATCGCGCGTAAATCAAAGGATAAAGAAGAATGGTGTCTCGGTGCGATCACTGACGAGAACAGCCGCATGGCTATTGTGGATCTCAGCTTTTTGCCGAAGGGACAAAAATTCCAGGCCGTGATCTATGGTGATGCTGCCAATGCCGACTGGAAAGACAATCCGGAAGCCTATGTAATTACCCGCCAGGCAGTGGACAGCAAAACAAAGCTGAAGCTCGTGCTGGCAAAAGGCGGAGGTGCCGCGGTAACGCTGCGTCCCGTCACGAAATAGTGAACTATCGATTGCAATACGGTTACTTAAACATTACAACCATGAAACAATTAAAAAAAATCTGCCTCGCCATGGGCGGAGCACTGCTGGTACTGCTGAATTCCTGTAGCAAAGACGACAGCGATGATGGCCCTCCTGTTGTACCCGCTCCGACATTCGCCTCATTCAGTCCCACGCAGGCTGAACCCGGCGCCACCATCACCCTTACGGGTACCAACTTTACCGGCGCTACTGCCGTCAGCTTTGGCGGAACGGCGGCAAGCTCTTTCGTGGTGGAAAATGCCACCACCATCAAGGCGGTGCTCGGAACCGGCGCTACCGGTGACGTGAAGGTCACTACTCCCGGGGGAACTGTTACCCTTCCGGGATTTACGGTGCTTGTTCCCAAGATCGACGGGTACGACAATTCCAACCAGGTGGCTGCTGACGGACTGATCGCACACTGGACATTCGATGCTGACTCGAAGGAGTCAGTGTCCACCAAAGTTGCCGAGAAGACAGTGGGCACCGTAGCCTATGAAACCGGCCGGATCGGGAAGGCGGCAAAACTCACCGGCGCATACATGATCTACCCGGAGATCGATGCCATTAACAACGCGGATGCCCTTGCAAACTTTACCGTGAGCATGTGGGCACAGGTGCCGGACAATACCGGCACATTGAGTTCCCTCTTCCAGATCAACGGAAAAGATTTCCAGGATATCTGGGGATTGATCGGCGTAGCGACCAGGACCAACGGTAATGTGTATTCGCTCGCTGGCATGACCACGCACGTGAATGGAACAGGTACGCATCCTACCTATGACGCGTTGTTCCTGAATCCAGGCGAGACAGCAACCGAAGGATTTACCAATGACGGAGATGGCTGGGCGCTGATCACCGTGACTTATGATGGCCCCACCAACACGATGACCTATTGGGGCAATGGAGTGAAGCTTGGCAGCCGCGTGGCAGAAAATGTGGTGGCTCCCGAAACACTTGCCCTCCTGACCCCCAATAAAGTCAGCTTCGGCACCTTCACCTTTGTAGATGATTTTCCTGATGGACAGTGGGGGCATCCGCCAGCTGCTGCTGACCGCGACTGGGCCTCTCATGGCATCACTGCAACCCTCGATGATGTAAGGGTCTTCAACAAAGTATTGACTGACGCAGAAATCCTCGCGCTGGCCCACCTGGGACAGGCAGGCCGATGATAGTTTTTTTCATATAGCAGTAAGTCGACTGTAAATCCTGGCTATTCCTGGCCGGGATTTTTTATGGTTTAGAGGTTTAGTTGTTTATTTGTTTAGTTGTTCCTTATTGCTGAAGGCAACTTTGTACTGGATGATGAGAATTTTTATTGTAATTACGGGTTTGTTGTTGATGTCTTTACTTTCAAACGGGCAGGCCGGAAAGTCGGGTGAATGCGCGTGCAGCGTAATTTATGATCCATTACATTCCGGAAAACTGGCTGTGTATAAAACGCGGGATTTCAGGCAGCCGCGGTACCTTGCAAATGATGCAGCCAGTGAGGATTATGTGGCTGTTAGTTTAAAGAGGCGAACAGACAATGCTTTCCTGGTGGATGCCGGCATGAGTATCAGTGAGGTGGGTTACCAGGGATGGATAAAAAAACAGCATTCCCGCCTCGCGATCTACGTTCGTAGTTATGCCGGGGATCTGAATTTATACCAGCAGCCCTCCGCTAAAGCTAAAAAAGTTGCGGTGATCCAAACCTGGATCAATGAGGCTGTGTGGGTGCTGGATTGTTCCGGTGAATGGTTGAAAATCCAGTTTTCTATAGGTGCCAAATCCTATTTGGGTTGGATAGCGCCGGATATGCAATGCGACAATCCATATACCACATGCAATTAGAAAATTTACACAGGATGCTATAGCGAGGTTAAGGCAGGATAGAGCATGGCCGGTTTTTTTTGTATATTTTGGCTACAATGAATAAAGACATTGAAGTATCACCATTCGGGTCACTGTTAGTATACAAAAAAGGTTACACAGCAGATGACGTTCGTTTGATACTCAAAGAAAGAGGTCTGCGCGGGCTCCGTATTTTTGCACATCTTAGTGAAGACAGGCTGGAAAATCTGGAGTTTTTAAGAGCGTATTCATTTCTGGAAGCTCTTGATATTTCCAGCTTTGATGATTATGAATTTGATTTTCTTGAGGACCTTCCGAATTTGAAAGACCTGGCGATTGCTGTTGACGGGAAGAATGTCATAAATCTCAGCAACCAGGCCTACTTAAACAACCTGACGTTGGCATGGAGAAAGGATAGAATTACCGGGTTGGAAAATTGTCATCAATTGAATTCACTCTGTTTGATTGACTATGATGAAAAAGACCTCAAGCCAATCGCGAAGCTGCGTAGCCTGCAGGAGCTTACAATAAAGACTGCTTCAATAATTAGTCTGGAAGGAATTGACTCGTTCAGTAAGTTGAAATATTTGCGTCTTGGAAATTGCAGAAAATTGAAAGGAATTAGCGGATTGATAAATATGCAGCAGCTGGCTAAGCTTTCTTTCGAATGCTGTCCTAATGTCGGTGACTTAAGTGCTGTCGGTAATTTGTCCGGGCTAAACGACCTGCAGCTTGATGATTGCAGTAGAATAGATTCAATTGAATTTGTGGATCACCTTGCTGCTCTGGTGAAGCTTTCTTTACTGGGGAATTCCAGTGTTGCAGATGGAGATTTGATTCCTGCCAAAAGCATTAAGGAGGTATTTTACAAGCACCGGAAACATTACAATATCAAATTAGAGAACAAGGATTATGAAAGGTTGGTGAGGCAGAATCTGGAGATGATAAAAAAATAGTAGTAAAAAAAACGAGGCCTGTTATGTCAGATCTTGAATTGTTGGAGAAACGCTGGTCGGAGTTAGCAAGTAAGCCAAAAACGAAAGAAGAGGTAAGAGAAACCCTTTTGCTCGCGAAACAAATAGAATTGGAGAGGGCAAAAGAATATCACGGTTTAATTAAAGAACTGGCTGAACTTGGTATAGAAATAGATACCATCTGGGATTTAGTCAACACTAAGAGTAAGTACCCCCTGGCAATACCTGTTTTGATAAAATATCTGCCGTTAGTGAGTTATGCCAGGAATAAGGAAGGTATAGTAAGGGCTTTGACCGTTCGGGAAGCAAAAGGGCTTGCAATTCCTGTTTTGTTAGAGACCTATTTGCAATTGCCTAATGATAATCAAGACCTGAAATGGGTTATTGGATATGCCGTGAAAGCGACAATTATAAAGAAACAAGCCGCATATATTTTCCCTATAGTGTTAAACAGAGAAAACGGATTATCGCGGCAAATGCTTGTAGCTGCATTGGGGAAGGTAAAATCTGATAAGGTGAGGGCGGTTTTACTTCAATTGGTTAATGATGAGGATGAGGTTATTTCGGCGGAAGCAAAAAAAGCACTTCGGAAAAGTTTTTGATTTAAGGGTTTAGGGGATGTCGTCTTATTTCTTAGTGCTAACCCTCAAAGCGCTGGTCCTTGCTTTAAAGTCCCTTTAAAGTTCCTTTATCATTGCTTTATCCTTGCTTTAAATTGGGGTCTTCTCCAATATAAACACGCTTCCAAAGCAAGGTTAAAGCAAGGATAAAACAACTTTTAGACTTCTTTAAAACTGATTTACAGCAAGTTACAGCGTATTTTAAGCTTTATTCATACCGCATCCGGACTTTTTCTTCTTCTAAGTCCAACAGTCCCAGGTGTTTACGCACAATTTCCTCGTCCACCAACTGCTGGTGGTTCAGGTCATGCAATAGGTCGCGCTGCTCATCGAGCAGCTTCAGGTATACCTCACGAAAATCCTCATAGGCATGGCGCGTCTCACCATCCGTGCCATTGGTCTCGGCCCGCATTTTTTCCCGCAATTGCAACAGGGCAGGGGATAGCGCTACATTTTCATGGTAGTTGTTTTCGAGCAGGTGAAGGGTCCGCTGCGCCAGCTGCCTGCGGATATTGGCATCCTGCTGCTCCGGCGTATCCATATGATCGGGGTCATCGAGGTTGACCAGCCGCACCACCAGGGGCAATGTTAATCCCTGCACCACCAGGGTCAGCAGGATCACCGTAAAGGTGATGAACAGGATCAGGTTCCGTTGCGGGATATGATAGGGGATAGAAAGGGCTGCCGCCAGCGAAACCACCCCGCGCATGCCCGCCCAGCCCAGCAGGATAGGGCCACGCCAGCCGGGGCGGCTATCTGCTGTAGTGATCCAGCGGCTGATGAACACGGTGAAAAGAGATGCCCCCATGGTGCTCAGCAGGCGACCGACAATCAGAACGCCGGTGATCAGTACGCCATATCCGATGGCTGTTCCCAGGCTTACATCCCCGAGCTCCTTGATGATCACCGGGAGTTCCAGCCCGATCAGCATAAAGACTAGCCCGTTCAAAACAAAGCCTAACATCGACCACACATTCGCACCCCTGATTCTGCTGCGGTGACTCAATATCAGGTGGCTGCGGTAAGAAAGGAACAGCCCGCCGCTCACCACCGCCAGCACGCCGGAAAAATGAAAATGCTCTGCCACGATATACATCACATAGGGCGCAGTCAGGGTGAGTACAATGTCGATATTCGGTGTAGTGGGCAGCCAGCGGTGAATGGCATAATACACCATGGCGATGGCTACACCAATCAGCGAACCCATCACGATCACCAGTACAAAACTGAGTGCGGCTTCATGAAAAACAAATCTTCCCGTTTCTACAGCGATCAGCGCGAACCGGAACACGATCAGGCTCGCGGCATCATTCAACAGGCTCTCCCCCTCAACGATGGCGATAAAGCGCTTGGGCACTTTCACATACTTCAGCACCGTAGTCGCCGAAACTGCGTCCGGAGGGGACACGATACCTCCCAGAAGGAAGCCCAAGGCAAGACTGAAACCGGGGATCAGCGAAGACGAAACCCAGGCTACGACCAGCGAAGTCACCAGCACGATCAGGAATGCAAAGCTGCCCACTACCCGCCGCCACCGCCACAATTCTTTCCAGGAAGTATACCAGGCTGCCTCATATAAAAGGGGAGGAAGAAAGATCACGAAGATCAGTTCGGGATTGATCACCACTTCCGGCACGATCGGCAACAGGCTCAGCAACAGGCCGGCGACCACCAGCACAATAGGGTAGGCGGTGCGCAGTTTCTCCGCCAGCATCACAATAAACAACACCGCAATAATCAGGGCGATGTACAACAGGATTTGCTCTTGCATATGGCAATTTACAAATCCCCGCCGCCGGATACTCAAAAAAACTGCAGACCACACAGCCAGCGTGCAACGCCACCGGTAATTCACGACATTTCTGTTTATATTAAATAAAAAATTTGCGCACGGCCCTATCCTTTACTGTATTCCTGAACCTGGCTGCTATGCTGCTGGTGACCGGCACGGCCTGGTCCCAGCTTCCCGAATACCACCTGCAAACCTTTGATCACGGATCAGGAATCCGTCCCGGCAACAACCTGGCCATGGCGAAAGACAGTAAAGGTTTTCTCTGGATCCTTTATCCCCGTAATGTGCAGCGCTTCGATGGCCGGCAGGCTACCAGCTTCAAAACGGCAAATGATCTGCAGTACCTGTTCTGTGACCAGGCCGGCCGGATCTGGGTATCAGCAGTGCGCCAACTGTTCCTGTTCGATGAAGCAACCGCGCAATTCAAATCCTTCCCGCTGCCGGTCTCCGATAGTTCAGCCACGGTCGGTCCCGTTTTCGAAGTGCCCGATCAGGGCACACACGTCATTACCAGCAATGGTTTTTTCCGTTATGATCCGGTGCAGAACAAATTCATCCCGGCTTTCACAGCTCTCGGGATATCGTCCCGGTTCAGCACCCGCTCGTTTGCCAGCTGCGGCAACAGCATTTTCTTCGGGCAGAACCGCAAGATCTTTTGTTACCGCGTCAACACCCGCCAGCTCGACAGCCTCCCCGACGCCAATATGCGCCGGATCTTTCCTGTGAACGAAGACAGTGTGGTGGTGAATACCTGGTCCATTGAATCGTACTGGTACAATTTCCGCGACAAGCGCAGAACTGTTATACCGGTTCCCCGTGAAGTAGCTACAATCAGCGAGGCATCGGGCATCGACAAATTCGGCGTGCGCGGCATCGCCGATGCCGGCGACCATCATTATTTTTTTGCCACCACCCACGGCTTATTTGATTACAACAATACCACGTTTCAATTCCGGAAGATTGACCTGCAACTCCAGGGACGGCCTGTGCTTACCACCGATTACGCGAATTTCCTGTACCTCGACAAGGAACACTACCTCTGGATGGCCACCATCGATGGACTCGCCCGCGTCCATGTGCAGGGGCAATCTTTCGGATTGATCCGGATCCGGCAGAATGATGCCACCCTGCCCGCCGGTATCGACAATATCCGCAGCATCACGGAAGACGGACAGGGCAACCTCTGGCTGGCATCCGGCAATGGCTTCATCGAATGGCGCCGCGCCACCAATCAATGGAAACTCCACCTGCCCGAAGGCAGCAGCAAAAACAGGCTTGCTTTTCCTTCGGTGCGGGGCATCGCCTGGGATGGGAATTACATGCTGCTCGGTCCCGGTGACCAGGGGCCATGGTTATATGATCCGGCCAATGACCGTTTCAGAAGACCCGCCTATGCCAGCGATTCCGTGCGCAACAGCAGCGCCCGCGATTTCTTCGACGCGATCACGTCCCTGCGCAATGGCAACCATCTTTTCCTGGGCCGCGATCACCTTTACCAGCTCAACGGCAAATCCTACCAATTGGATTTTGTCGATGTGCCGGGTGCCAATGAAAATACCAACTTTGCCTACCAGGGCAGCGATGGTAATATCTGGCTCACTACCACAAGAGGCCTTCACCTGCTCGACGAAAAACTGCAATACCTTCAAAGGGTCAATCTTCCCGGCAAAGGACCGATGATCACGGCTGGCGTGATGCTCCCCGATAACCGCTTTCTTTTTGCCATTGAAGGCGGCGTTTACTCGGCTACATATGACGGCAGCGAAGTCACCATCAAAAAATTCACCGAACTGCTCAACGATGCTTTCATTACCTCACTGGTACCCGACGATGAAGGCCTTATCTGGGCAACTTCCGAAAATGGTATCTACCGCTTTGATCCCGCGAATTCCAAACTCTACCTGTTCGACTATACCGACAACGTTCAGGGTTATGGCTTCAACAGCAACAGCTGGTACAAAGGCCCGGACGGTATGCTGTACATCGGCGGCACGAACGGTCTGAACTATATCCAGCCCAAACGCTTCAGTGCCCGCCAGGATTCCCTGCAGGTATACATTCAGCGTGTCATTGCCGGCAACAATGATTCTTCCTGGTATGAGCTGGACAAAATGCTGGAACTTCCCTACAACGCCCGGGCCCTTGAAGCAGAATTCGTCGCCCCCTATTTCAACAACCACGAAAAGGTGAAGTACCGCTATAAGATGGAAGGACTTGACCGCGACTGGCACTATGCCGGTAACACCAATTCCGTGCGCTTCAGTTCGCTGCCTCCCGGTAAATACCGGCTGCTGCTGGCGGCCAGCATCAATAACGTTGATTGGGTCGATGCGCCGCAGGCCCTGGCACTGGAGATAAAAGCGCCCTTCTGGCGAAGTGCCTGGTTCATCACCCTGCTGAGCGGAACCCTGTTGGCGCTTATCATCCTGCTGGTACGCAACCGGAACCGCAAGATCGAAGAAAAACAGGAAGAGCTGGAAGCAGAACAGGCCATCAATTATTTTTCCAACAGCATCATGGACTTCAGTACGGAAGAACAGATCCTGTGGGATGTGGCGCGCAATTGCATCGGCCGCCTTCAATTCGAAGATTGTGTCATCTACCTGGTGGACGAAGAAAAGCAGGTGCTGCGGCAGGTAGCCGCCCACGGACCGAAAAGTTCGCTCAGCAACGAGATCCACACACCCATGATTCATACCCCGATAGAAATTCCGGTAGGAAAAGGGATCACCGGTTGGGTCGCCGCCAATGGCCGTGCGGAAATCGTTCCGGATACCAGCAAAGACCCGCGCTATATTATTGATGATGCTGCAAGGGCGTCTGAAATCACGGTTCCCATAGTTGCCAATGGGAAAGTACTGGGGGTGATTGATTGTGAACACTCAAAAAAAGGGTTCTTTACGCAAAAGCATTTGTCCATACTCACCACAATTGCGTCCTTGTGTGCGAATAAAATGGTCAAGGCAAGAGCAGAAGCCGAAAAACTGGAGGCAGAAAAAATACTGATGGAAACACGGCAACAAATGGCAGAAGTGGAAATGCAGGCCCTGCGTGCGCAGATGAACCCGCATTTTATTTTCAACTGCCTGAATTCCATCAACCGCTATATTGTGAAAAGCGACCAGGTCACTGCATCTTTGTACCTGACGCGATTTGCGAAACTGATCCGCCTGATCCTCGACAATTCCAATAACAAGACCGTTACCCTCAGCAACGAGCTCGAAGCGCTGCGCCTTTATATTGAAATGGAAAGTATTCGTTTTGAAAAGAAATTCAGTTACCAGATCCAGCTGTCTGAGGGACTACGGTCAGACAGCCTGCAGATTCCACCCATGATCCTGCAGCCTTATGTGGAGAATGCCATCTGGCATGGACTGCTGCATAAAGAAGAAGCCGGTAAACTGCTGATCCAGATCAGTTGCGATGACGGCAATGCGTTGGAATGCACCATCGAAGACAATGGTGTCGGCAGGCATCGTGCGAGGGAACTGAAAAGCAAGTCCGCCGCCACGAGAAAGTCCCTCGGTATGCAGCTCACCGAGCAACGGCTGAACCTGCTGAACCGTCAATCTGAAACACCGGCATCAGTTACGATTCTCGACCTGTATCACGATGGAAATCCTTCCGGCACCCGTGTATTGCTGAGAATTCCCCTGGACAATTAAAAATACCACACATGATCACCGCTATACTGGTAGACGACGAAAAGAATGCACTCGAAATGATGGAATGGCTACTGCGTACCTATTGCCCGGAAGTGGAAATTGCTGCCATGTGCACCAGTGCCGAAGAGGCCCTGCCCATCATCCAGCAGGTAAAGCCGGATGTGGTTTTCCTCGACATAGAGATGCCGCGCATAAATGGTTTTGACCTGCTCGAACACATAGGACAGCCATCTTTCCATGTAGTATTCTGTACAGCGTATGACCAGTTCGCTATCCGTGCCTTCAAATACAGTGCGCTCAATTACCTGCTCAAGCCCATCGACCCTGATGATCTCAAAGCAACCGTGGAAAGGATTCAGAGTCGCTCCCAGATGCCCACCAGGGAGCAGCTGGACCTCCTGATGCAGGGCTTTCGTCAACTGAAACAAACACCGGCACGCATTGCCCTCAGCACGGGCGACGGACTCATCTTTGTGCCCACCTCCGATATCATCTACTGTGAGGCAGACAGCAATTACACCAGCGTTGTACTGACCAGCGGCAAAAAGATACTCGTCTCCAAAGTATTGAAAGACATCGACGAAGCCCTGAGCGGTCCCGATTTCTTCCGGGTGCACAGTTCTTTCCTGATCAACATCAACCACATCAAAAAGATGGTGCGCGGTGAGGGCGGCTACATCATCATGGACAATGACGCAACGGTGTCAGTTTCCCGCTCGAGGCGGCAGGAGTTCATGGAGAGGTTTTCACGATTCTAGTATTGGCGGCGCTTTTTTTCACGCAGTGTTTTTCACGCGGAGCAGAGGCGCAGGGATATTTTTAATGACGTTAAGACTGCTCTGCAAAATCAACTGTGTCCCCGGCATGCAGAGACAATACTAATACACACTTCTGCTTGTTCCGATTCTTCACCTTCTTCTCTGCGCCTCTGCTCCCCTGAACCCTGCGTGAAACTGCGCGAAACCCATGCACATTACTCAATAAATCTGCGAGCCACGCAATGCAGCTGTGACGCGGGTTTGCAGCTTCCTACATTTGTGTCCGCTAATCAGCCATTAACCATTAAACCTTTTTATGAAACAGCTCGTGATGGCAGCAACATTGCTGCTGTACTTAGTCCCTATAGTCTCCTGCAACAAAAAAGAGGAAGGACCCGCCTTCGCCACTGAAGGCATCTGGACCGGCAAACTCGGTTCCGGAAATGATGTTCCTGACCAGCCATTTCAAATCCGCGTGAAACCAAGAGGGTTGCTTGAAAGAGTAAACGGTGGCGGTGAAGTTCGTGGCATTGGTTCCTGGAAAGTAACGGGCAACGAATTCACCGCACATTATGATTTCATTGAAAGCAATGGCAGGATCTCCCTGAAAGGCAACCTGAATAAGGAAAACCTTCAACTGGCAGGTACCTGGGGCAGCGGCGATGCCTTCACCGGTGGTGGTTCCTGGTTTGCCTCAAAGTTTATCGAGCAGTAACTGTGTTTTTTCACTATTCCTTATCAATAAAAAAACAAAACAATGAAAGCAATCAGCATTTCACTGTCCGCCACATTGCGGACACTCGTTCTCGCACTCCTCACCATCAGCCTCATGACTGCCTGTTCTAAATCAAAGGATGAAAAGAAAGGCGGCGGATTCGAAGGCGTGTACGAAGGCAAATGGGGGGAAGAATTCGATGAACCGGCCTACCATTACAAGCTGCGGTTCAAATCCGGCGGAACACTTGAGCGGCTCGACGAAAGCGATGTGGTAATTGCATCGGGGCAGTGGTCGCGCAACGGCATTGATGTAGAAGGTTATTATATATTCCTGGATGACGGCTCAAAGTTTTCGTTCGCTGGTCTCTACACAGATTTCGACGGTGCGATCCTGGGAAACTGGGGCTTTGACAACAGCAAGGCCAATGGCGGCACTTTCGAGATTAAAAAAAAGTAATGAAACAGATTGGATAAAGATTGAACGAATCGGTCAACAGGGTTGGAAGGAAATGAATTTATTTCATGCACTGTTTGTATATGAAAAAGATTTCCTTCCTCCCTGTTTTGTTTTGTATAGCCGCCTGTACCTCATCCAATAAGCAGGTTTCGGCGCCGGATAACCGAATTACCTATACCAACCCGGTATTCAATCATGATTTTCCTGATCCGAATGTGGTGGACGGACATGATGGTTACTGGTATGCCTATTCAACAGAGGCTGACTGGTCCGCCGACGGCATCAGCGGGGGCAGGAGGATCATCCCGATCCTCAAATCAAAAGACCTCGCTGCCTGGGAAATTGTCGGACCGGCACTGGCGAAAAAGCCCGACTGGAAACCTGCCGGTGGTATCTGGGCGCCGGATGTTACGGAAGTGAACGGCAAATACCTGATGTATTATTCTTTCTCCACCTGGGGTGATCCCAATCCCGGTATCGGTTTTGCCGTGGCGGATAAAGCGGCGGGTCCCTTCACGGACAAAGGCAAATTGTTCTTCAGCCAGGAGCTCGGTGTGGACAATTCTATCGATCCCTTCCTGTGGGCGGAAGACGGGAAACTGTTGCTGTACTGGGGAAGTTTTCACGGCATCTATGCAGTTGAATTAACTGCTGACGGCAGTAAAATAGTGGGTGAGAAATTTCAGGTTGCCGGTAGCGCTTACGAAGGATCCACCATAGTCAAACACAATAGCTACTATTATTACTTCGGATCCGTCGGTACCTGCTGCGAAGGCGAAAGAAGCACCTATCGCGTACTGGTGGGTCGCGCCACCGCTCCGCGTGGGCCGTTTATCGATCAGTCAGGGAAACCTTTGCTGGACAATGGCGGAACCGAATTGCTCCGCCGCAATGAGGGCAATACAGGTTTTGTAGGCACCGGGCATAATGCTGACCTGGTGACCGACAAAGCCGGGCAAACCTGGATGCTGTACCATGCGTACGATAACAAGCCAGGCGCAAAAGGCAGGAAGATGCTGCTCGACAAGATCAGCTGGGTGAACGACTGGCCCGTGATCGCCAATACTTCACCAACACTGACGCCGCAGGCAATTCCGAAATTCTGAGTTATTGTTTTCGTAGTTATTCGGTTCTGTTGATTTCGCTGTTTAAGAGAGGATGTGTCAATTTTCAAATTATAGTAATTCATGAAACTGAGTGAAATGAGCCACCACACTGCATTTCATAACCGTATGTGTAATAAGCGGGTCCTGCCGCTTCCAGCCACTCCAGGCGCTTCCCCGCTTCCAAACACTTCCATTCGTTTCCTGCCGCTTCCAAAAGCTTCCAGGTTGAGTTAAATAAATCGTGTAAACTGTCAATCGGGAAAGTCATTTTGACCCCCGGATCCAAAATCTTTATGGGCCATGGGACACGAGGCAAAGCATGGAGACAAGGCTAGCATGCCAGTGCCCGCGTTAGCGGTTTGCCAGTATTGCCAGTTGATTTAAACTAACCGTTTATAAACGTTCATCTTTGTGAAACGCAGTGTAGTGGCTCATTTCACTCGGTTTCATAAATTGCCCACCTTCGCTAAAGCTTCGGTGGGCAAAGCTCTTCTCCGCCAAGGCTTCTACCTCCGCCAGCGCTTCGGCAGACAAAGCCGAAGCGCAATGCCCGCCATCGCTAAAGCTAAGTGGACAAAGCCTGAGCCGCTACACTTTCTTAAACACCACCGTCGCATTGTGGCCGCCGAAGCCGAAAGTATTGCTCATCGCCACATCGATCTTTGCCTCACGGGCGGCACCGGTCACGATATGCAGGCTGGAAGGGATCTCCGGATCCAGTTCAGTGGTGTTGATAGTAGGTGGCACAACATTGTGCGCCATCGCCTTCAGGGCAATGATCGCTTCCACAGCACCTGCAGCACCCAGTAAATGCCCCGTAATTGATTTGGTGGCACTCAGCAACAGGTTATTCGCCGTACCGCCCAGCAGCGTGGCAATGGCCCTCGTTTCGGAAAGATCACCTACCGGCGTGCTGGTCGCATGAGGGTTAAGGTAGTCGACGTCATGAACATTTACGCCCGCCTCATCCAGCGCAAGCCGCATGGCCTGTACAGCACCTGCACCTTCCGGATGCGTAGCCGTCATATGATAGGCATCGGCAGTCATCGACGCACCGGCAACCTCACCATATATGCGCGCGCCGCGTTTAACGGCATGCTCATACTCTTCCAGCACCAGGGCGCCGGCACCTTCTGCCATTACAAAACCATCGCGGTGAATATCAAAAGGCCGCGAAGCATGCTGCGGGTCATCGTTGCGGTGACTCATCGCCTTCATGGCACTGAAACCACCAAACGAAGCAGGCGTAATGGGCGCTTCCGATCCACCGGTTACGATAATCTTCGCCTTGCCCAGCCGGATATAATTGAAAGCATCCATGATCGCCGTATTGGAAGTGGCACAGGCCGAGATCGTCGTATAGTTGATGCCCATATAACCGTGCCGTATGGAAATCATTCCTGAAGACATATTGGGAATGAATTTCGGAATGAGGAAAGGACTGAACCGCGGATGGCCGTCGCCCTGCACATATTCCTTCACCTGCTCTTCAAAAGTATCCATGCCGCCCTGGCCGGATCCCCAGATCACGCCCACATCAAAAGGATTCATGGCCTTGAAATCAAATCCTGAATCAGCAATGGCCTGGTCGGCGGCGATCAGCGCATACTGCGTAAAGAGGTCAGTACGCTTGATGGTGTTTCTATCGAGAAAAGGAGTGGGGTCATAATTTTTCAGCTCACTGCCGAACTGCGTACGGAACAGGGACGGGTCAAACCGGGTAATGGTGGCCATGGCACTGCGGCCATTCACGATATTGTCCCAGAAGGTATCAACCGTTGATCCATTGGGACTTAGCACACCGAGACCGGTAATCACAACACGTGGTAACATGATGTTTAGTTTAGTGGGGGCAAAATTAGCCCAATTCATTTTAACCGTTTTTTGGTAAAAAAAGTTTGGCGGGAAATAAAACGGTCTTAATTTTGCTAACAGTGTTAGGTAATTCACATGGGAATAGCTGAACGAAAACTCCGACAGCGGGAAGAGGTGCGAAACCTCATCCTGGAGACGGCCTGGGAAATGGTCCGTGAAGAAGGCTGGCAAGCACTCTCCATCCGTAAGATCGCCGATGCCATTGAGTACAGCGTTCCCGTGATCTATGACCACTTTGAAAACAAGGAAGCCATCCTGCTCGAATTCGGCAAACAGGGCTTCGGTATCCTGACCAAAAAACTGGCCCAGGCCAAGAAAAAACACGATGATCCGGGTGCCCAGCTGAAAGCGATAGCAGATGCCTACTGGCAGTTCGCTTTCAACAATAAAGAGTATTACCAATTGATGTTCGGCCTGAATATGCAGGCCTGTGAAACGGAAAAGGTTATCCCTGAACGGGGCACTTTCCGGAGACTTGTTTCCGAACCAATTGAAAAAATTTTGAACAATCACCACCGGACAGATGTAAATGCTTGCATGAAGTATCATACTTTCTGGTCGATCATACACGGTCTTGTATCCATCAAAACCCTCGCCACCGGTACAGAGATATCGGACGAAGTCAACAAAATGGTGTTGGACGACGCCATGACCGGCTTCATTAAAAACCTCGAGCGCTAGCCATTAAATTTTTTTTGCCCGAAAACCTAACAGTGTTAGGTATAATAGTTACGTTATAAACAGTTATCCATGTTACAGTTCATCAAATCAGCAAGCAATTTCAACGGCATCTTTTTCGCCAGTATCGCACTGGTGTACCTGTATGCCTGTAATGCAAAGGCCAACACGGAAGGCGCAGGGGCGCCGCCGCCACCAGCATTACCCGTCATCGCCCTCCAGGCCCAGGATGTAAACACCTTCCAGGAATATACCGCCTCTCTTGAAGGCAGCGAAGACATCGAGATCCGTCCCCAGGTGGATGGTTACCTCAGCAAGATCTATGTAGACGAGGGCGCCTGGGTGAAAAAAGGAACACCCTTATTCGCCATCGACAGCCGCCGGTATTCCGAAGCGCTCAACAATGCCCACGCCAGCCTGAAACAGGCAGAAGCCAACCTTGAATCCGCCGATATCAACCTCGGCAAGATCGAGCCGCTCGTTTCTTCCAACGTGGTGAGTGATGTGCAACTGAAAACCGCACGCGCCAACCGTGATGCAGCAGCTGCTGCAGTCAGCCAGGCTGCCGCTCAGAAGGAGCAAGCCAGCATCAATCTCGGTTACACGCTCATCAAAGCGCCGGCAGATGGTTATATCGGAAGGATCCCCTACAAAACGGGCAGCCTGGTGAACAGCAGCAACGCGCAACCGTTGACGCTCCTGTCCTCTGTAAAAGAAGTGTATGCCTATTTCTCACTCAGTGAAAAAGAATGGCTGCAATTCTCCCAGCGCTTCCCGGGCAATACCCTCGACGCGAAACTGAAACAGGTGCCACCGGTAGAACTTGTGCTCGCCGATAACTCAGTGTACCCGCAGAAGGGTAGGATCGAAACCGTGAATGGGGTCTTCAACAACCGGATGGGAACTATCTCTCTCCGTGCAGTATTCCCCAATGAAGGCGGCGCACTCCGTTCCGGCAGTACTGGTGCCGTAAGACTGCCCCGGGCAAATGATGATGCCGTTGTGGTACCGCAGGAGGCAACCTACGAACTGCAGGACAAGGTATTCGTATTCCAGGTGAGTGACAGCAATACCGTTACTGGTAAAGCCATCTCGATCAACGCAAAATCAGGAAATTATTATCTCGTAAATGGCGGTGTGCATGCGGGCGACAAGATCGTTTTCGCCGGCATGGGCAGGCTGCAGGAAGGTGCCCGGATTACCCCGGAGATCATCTCCCTTGACAGCATCCTGCAGAGCAACCCGCTTTCTAAAAAATAAACCAGAACATGTTCAAGATATTTATCGAAAGACCCGTGCTGAGCACGGTGGTCTCGGTACTGCTTACCTTACTGGGACTGATCAGTCTGTATACTTTGCCGGTGACCTTGTTCCCGGACATTGCGCCACCGACCGTCCAGGTAACCGCTACTTATCCCGGTGCCAATGCTGAAGTAGTAGCGCGCGCCGTGGCCACCCCGCTGGAAGAAGCCATCAATGGTGTGGAGAACATGACCTACATGACCTCCACTTCCAGTAACGATGGTACATTGGCGCTGAACGTTTATTTCAAACTCGGTACCGATCCTGACCTCGCTTCGGTGAATGTGCAGAACCGGGTATCCAAGGCCGTGAACCAGCTTCCTGCTGAAGTTGTGCAGAGTGGCATCTCTACGCAGAAACAGCAGAACAGCATGATCATGGTGCCCCTGATCTTCAGTAAAGACAGCACCTATGATGAAACCTTCCTGCAGAACTATGCCAAGATCAATATCATCCCCGAAATTCAACGGGTATCCGGTGTGGGACAGGCCATGGTATTCGGGGCGAAGGATTATTCCATGCGCATCTGGCTGATGCCCGACCGCCTTGCTGCCAACAAGCTTTCCGTACAGGAAGTGCTGAATGCGATCAAGGATCAGAACATCGAGGCAGCCCCCGGCCGTTTCGGACAGGGCAGCCGCGAATCCTTTGAATATATCCTCAAGTATAAGGGCAAACTCAGCAGGAACGAACAATACGAAGACCTTATCCTGAAAGCATTGCCCGATGGATCCCTGCTGCACCTGAAAGATGTGGCGCGTGTGGAATTCGGTGCGCTGAGCTATAGTGCCGATACCTATATTGAAGGGTATCCCGGCATCGGTATCGCCATCTTTCAGACAGCAGGATCCAACGCCAATGATATCCTCACGTCAGTGGATAAGGTGCTGAAGAAAGAATCACTGCGTTTCCCCAAAGGCGTTGAATATTTCAACATGTACAATGCCAAAGAATTCCTGGATGATTCCATCAGCCAGGTACAGCACACACTGATCGAAGCCTTTATCCTCGTATTCATTGTGGTGTTCATCTTCCTGCAGGATTTCCGTTCCACACTCATCCCGGCAATCGCGGTTCCGGTGGCCATCATCGGTACCTTCTTCTTCATGCAGCTATTCGGCTTTACGATCAACCTGCTCACCCTCTTTGCCCTCGTATTGGCGATCGGTATCGTGGTGGATGATGCGATCGTGGTGGTGGAAGCAGTGCATGCGAAAATGGAACGAACCAATCAACCGGCGAAGGAGGCGACCTTGCAGAGCATGCAGGAGATCTCCGGAGCAATTGTATCGATCACCCTCGTGATGACGGCGGTATTCATTCCCGTTGGCTTCATGCAGGGACCGGCAGGGGTATTCTATAAACAGTTTGCCTTTACACTGGCCATTGCGATCCTGATCTCTGCCCTGAACGCGTTGACTTTGAGTCCCGCGCTTTGTGCCCTCTTCCTGAAGAATGATCATGGAAAAGAAGGTGCCCACGGACCGGCAGGAACTACCATTGCCTTCAACGGATTCTCCAGGCGCTTCTTCGCAGGTTTCAACGCTGCCTTCACGGCAACGACCAACCGCTACAAACGGGGACTGCAATTCCTGTTCAGGCAGAAGTGGGTGGCGCTTTCTGCTCTGGCACTGGTTACCGTGGTGACCGTTTCCATGATGCGTTCTACCCCCACAGGATTTATTCCTACGGAAGACCAGGGCTTCATCGTGTACTCCGTGAACCTGGCTCCCGGTGCATCACTGGACCGTACGCAGAAAGTGATGGACAAGATCGACAGCATCCTGAAGCCGATGGAAGCCATTGAAAGAATGGGTGCCGTAACGGGGCTGAACATCGTGGCCAATGCGAACAGCTCTGCTTATGCAGTGGGATTCATCCGCATGAAGAACCCGAAGGATCGTGGCGCTGTAAAGAATATCGATGGCGTGATGGGCGTGATCAACCAGAAGCTCAGTGTGATCAAGGAAGCAAATATTTTCCTCTTCGTATTCCCCACGGTGCAGGGCTTTGGTAATACCAGCGGATTTGAATTCCTGATCCAGGACCGCACCGGTGGTTCCCTTGATAAACTGGGACAAACCGCCTATGGGTTTATCGGGGAACTGATGCAGCGCAAAGAAATCGCCTATGCCTTTACCACCTTCAACAATGGCAACCCGCAATATGAAATCGAAGTGAATGATGCAAGGGCAAAACAATTGGGGGTATCAGTGAATGACCTGCTGCAGACTTTGCAGGTATTTTACGGCAGCAGCATGGTGTCCGACTTCAACCGCTTCGGTAAATATTATCGCGTGATGGTGCAGGCGGATGTTCCTTTCCGTTCTGAAGAGAGTTCGCTCAACCATATGTATGTGAAGAACAATATCGGTGAGATGGTACCGGTGAACGGGCTCGTGAACCTGAAGCGCGTGTACGGACCCGAAACGGTGACCCGCAACAACCTTTTCAATGCAGTGACCATCAACGGGGTGCCTAAGCCGGGCTATAGTTCCGGTGATGCGATCAAGGCCATTGAAGAAGTAGCAGAGAAATACCTTCCGAGAGGATATGCTTATGAATGGAGCGGGATGACGCGTGAAGAAATCGGCGCCGGCAGTCAGACCAGCCTGATTTTCCTGCTAAGCCTGGTGTTCGTGTACTTCCTGCTCGCAGCACAATATGAAAGTTATATCCTGCCATTCGCAGTGATCCTTTCCATACCAACCGGCATCTTCGGGGTGTTCGCCTTTATCAAGCTGACCGGCATTGAAAACAATATTTATGTACAGGTAGGATTGATCATGCTGATCGGCCTGCTGGCCAAGAATGCGATCCTGATCATTGAATATGCGGTGCAGCGAAGACGGGCGGGTAAGTCCATTCCGGCTGCAGCGCTGGAGGCAGCGACCCTGCGCCTGCGACCGATCCTGATGACCTCACTTGCCTTTATCGTGGGACTGATGCCACTGACCTGGGCAACCGGGGGATCAGCCCTGGGTAACCGGTCCATCGGAACCGGTGCACTGGGCGGGATGCTGACCGGTGTAGTGCTGGGCGTATTTGTGATCCCCGTGCTCTACATCATCTTCCAGTACCTGCATGAAAAAATTAACGGTAAAAAGATTACACATGAAACCGAAACAGCACTGGCGTAACCGCTGGAACAATAATAAGGCCACCTGGTATTCAGGCTGGCACAAAACACCTGCGGCAGCATGGCTCGCAATAGCAGTCCTCTTCTTTTCCGCTTGTCGGATGGGAAAGGACTACCAGCGGCCGTCCCTGGACATGCCGTCTAATTTTACGGCACCTGCGGCAGGAACTTCGCCTTCCTCAAACACAGCATCATTCGCTTCCAACCCGGCAGCCGGAACTGCTGATGCCGCAGTTGTCGAATATGCAGACAGCAACAGCATTGCCGACATTCCCTGGAGGCAATTTTTCCCGGATACGGCGCTTGTGCATTTGCTGGAGACTGGTCTGCAGTACAATAATGATCTGCTGATTGCGTCCCGCCGGCTGGATATCGCCGAAGCCCAACTGAAAAGAGCCAAATGGGCACAAACGCCCGATTTGCAACTATCTGTCACGGGTGCCATCAATCGCCCTTCGGACAACAGCCTTAACGGACTGAGTGCAAAAAGTTTTCTCGGCAAGAGTTATATCGAGAACTACAACGCGATGGTAGGCATTTCCTGGGAGGCTGATATCTGGGGCAAGATCAGCCGCCAGCAGGAAGCGGTACGCGCCAGCTATTTTGCCACAGCCGAAGGCCGTAAGGCAGTGCAGACGCGCCTGATCGCGGATATTGCAGAAGGATATTTCAACCTGCTGATGCTGGACGCACAGCTCACCATCACAAAGAAAAACCTCGTGCTGAACGAAGACTTCCTGCAAGCGAGCCGTCTCCTTAAAACGGCCGGTATTGTAACCGAGCTGGCAGTTCAGCAAGCAGTAGCCCGCCGCGATGCGACCGCGTTGCTGGTACCTTCCCTTGAGCAGCAGGTAGGGCTGCAGGAGAATGCCCTGAGTGTGCTAACCGGCAAACTCCCGGGAAGGATCAACCGCACCGGCAAACTGCGTGACGAAGTATTTCCTGAATTGTCCACCGGGTTGCCCGCCTCTATGGTGCAGCGCCGCCCGGATGTACAGGCAGCCGAATTTCAGCTGGCAGCAGCCAATGCCAAAGTCGGCGTTGCACGGGCCGCCTTCTATCCCGCATTGAACATTACCGCCGGCGTGGGTCTCGAAACCTTTACTGCCAGCAACTGGTTCAATATCCCTGCTTCCCTGTTTGGCCTGGCAGCGGGTTCGCTCACCCAGCCACTCCTGCAACGCAAGACCGTTGTGACCAACTACACCGTCGCGCAGTTGGAGCGGGAAACCGCCGTACTGGAATTCCGGCAAAGCGTTCTTAAAGCGGTGGGAGAGGTGCAGGATGCACTGGTGCGTACGACCAAACTGAAAGAGCAGGAGCGTTTCGCACAAAGCCAGGCCGACACGCTGCGTGTTGCCGAGACTAATGCCCGCCAGTTGTTCAAGAGCGATATGGCGACTTACCTCGAGGTGTTGATCGCGCAGGAGAATGCCTTACAGGCTGAGTTGTATCTCGCGATCGTGCAGCGCTCGCGGCTCACGGCAGTAGTTGAGCTGTACCGCGCGCTGGGTGGCGGATGGAATTAAGAAAAGAAAAGCCCGCAATGAATAGCTCACAGGTTATTTTTTGCCCGTTTGGTTGGGTCGCTGGCGCTCCCTGTGGCTTGGTTGTATTTTTTTCACGCAAAGCGCGCAAAGGAGCAGGGGCGCGAAGAAGAAGGAAGTGAGCAGGGAGGTGTAGAAGTTTGATGTGAATGTTACCGCAGGAGTTGGTGTTGAGCCACTCTTGCGGTTTTTATTTTGAAGAGTAGTGAGGTTTGCAACGGAGTATTCAAACAGGCCGGGGTAACGTTAATGCTGGTGACTACTATCGTCGGTGGAATCAGGAGCATCGTTTTGCAGGCTTTGCAACAACGAGAGGAGACTTGCCAGGGCCTCGTCAGAAAAATGTTCAAGTAAATGATCGATTTCGGCTTTTATCGCTTCTCTTGTCATAAGGAATTATTGGACCCGAAGGTACAAACATTCATTTGCGCCTTTGCTCCTTGCGGGGCACGCTTCGGCTACCGGAGCTTTAGCGAAGGAGGCTTGTGCCCTTGCGTGAAAACACGACATTCGGGATGCCTATGCAACCGACCGGATCGGCTCACCGTCTATCCGTAAACGCCAACTGTTATGGGATCCCCGAACTTCCTGCTCCGGTTCGCCGCACTGCTTTTCCACGCCTTTGCGAGCTTCCTGGTAGTAAACTACTTCCTGAACATGGATTTGTCCGGAAGCTGGTTGCTATTCAGTGTGTTTGTCCTGGTGGTAGGTGTATTGGTATTCCTGTTTCTGAAACACGTCGTCTACTTTCGACAACATATAACCAAAACACCTTAAACCATGATCTCTTTTTTACTTTTCCTGTGTTTATTCTTTGTAATTGGATTCCTGCTGAAGGTTTTCCGGAAGTCATCTTATGTAAGTGAATCCGGCCGCTTCCAGGCTGCAGCTTTGTGGCGGCCTGCTGCGGCGGTAATCGCGACTTTCCTGGTACTGGCCATTAACCCGATCGATGTGGAACGCATAGATGCCGGATCCGTGGGTATTAAAGTGAGCAATATCGGTGACCAGCGCGGTGTCGGCAAGTCTGAGTATGTGACCGGGTGGGTCTTTTACAATTCCTGGATCTCGCGGATCTATGAGTTCCCGATCCACCAGCAGCACATCGACTATGAGGAGAATGATATCGTGACCAAGGGTGGATTCCGGGCAACCATCAAGCCTTCTTTCAACTATTCCATCAATCCGGGCAATGTAGCCGATATGTTTCAGAACCTGCGGGTAGGTGTGAAGGAAATGGAGCAGGGTTGGCTGAAGAATGCTATTGTAGGATCGGTGAACGATGTGGCGAACCGGTATACGGTAGATTCTATTTTCAATCACCGGGAAGAGTTTGAATCCGCGATCGTGAAGGAGTGCAACAAGCGCGTATCGCAGTGGTTCAATGTGTCGCAGCTGCGGACGAACATTGTGCCGCCGAAGGAGATTTCAGAATCGATCGTGGCCAAGACCCGGGCGATCCAGGAAGTACAGGTGGCCGAGAATCAACGGCAGGTTGCTGTTGCTGAAGCAGAAAGGAAGATTGCCGAAGCGCGAGGTGACTCGGCGCAGGCGGTGATCCAGGCTGCGGGCCGGGCAGAAGCGATCCGGAAAGAACAGATGTCGCTCTCGCCGTTGTATATCGAATACATCAAGATCCAGAAGTGGAGCGGACAGGTACCGACTACTGTTGCGGGTAGTGGAACAGGATTATTGATCCAGTTGCCGAAGGCCGGAAGGGAGGAGTAGGTCAAGCACCGTCTCCGTCGGAATCGGCAAGATTTGAATAAAAAGTGTATATTTTACCCTTTAAATCAGCTAAGGCTAATGTTAAAGGGAATAATCTGCGTTCTTTTCGCATCTTCAATATCCTTGAGTTCTCTGGCACAGGCGGCTGCGCAGGAAAAAATGCAACCCTTTCCGCTTCAGCAGGTGCGGTTGCTGGAAGGGCCGTTTAAGGAAGCACAGCTGACTGACATGAACTATATGCTCCGGCTGGATCCCGATCGCCTGCTGGCGCCTTACCTGAAGGAAGCAGGCCTCGCGGCGAAAATGGACAATTACCCCAATTGGGAGAATACGGGGCTGGACGGACATATCGGCGGCCATTACCTTTCTGCCTTATCGCTGATGTATGCGGCAACAGGTGATGCCCGCATGAACGAGCGGCTCGACTATATGCTGGCGGAGCTGAAACGATGCCAGGATAAGATCGGCACGGGATACCTGGGCGGCATGCCCGGTGGTATACAGCTTTGGCAGGATATCGCTGCCGGTAAGATCACTTCCGACACCTTTGCCCTCAATGGCAAGTGGGTGCCGCTGTATAATCTTCACAAGACACTGGCGGGGTTAAGGGATGCCTACACGATCGCCGGGAAAGAACAGGGTAAGGTGATCCTCATTAAGCTCGTTGATTTTGTTGCAACCATTGCCGGTAAGCTGTCAGATGACCAGATCCAGACCATGCTGGTGTCAGAGCACGGTGGATTGAATGAAGTATTTGCTGATGTTTCGGTCATTACAGGAGATCAAAAATACCTGCAGCTGGCGAAAAGGTTTTCGCATAAAATTTTGCTGGACCAGTTGGTACAGGGGCAGGATAAGATGAACGGGCTTCATGCCAATATGCAGATTCCCAAAGCAGTTGGCTACAAGCGCATCGCCACCCTCAGCAATGATGCTTCCTATGCGAAAGCAGCACAGTTCTTCTGGGAAACCGTCACGCAGCACCGCTCCGTGGTGATCGGTGGCAACAGCGTGGACGAACATTTTAATCCCACGAATGATTACCGTACGATGATGAACAGCATCGCCGGACCGGAGACCTGTAATTCCTACAATATGCTGAAGCTGACGGGGCAGTTGTTCGAAACTTCAGGGAGCCCATCCTACATCGATTTTTATGAACGGGTATTGTACAATCATATCCTGAGCAGCCAGCATCCTGAAACAGGCGGCTTCGTGTACTATACGCCGATGCGCCCGCGGCATTACCGCACCTATTCCAACGCAGATGATTGTATGTGGTGTTGCGTGGGATCCGGGATGGAGAACCATGGCAAATACGGCGAACTGATCTACGCACACCAGGGCAGCGATCTTTATGTGAACCTGTTTATGGCATCCCGACTGGAGTGGAAAGAAAAAGGAATGGTGGTGCGGCAGGAAACTAATTTCCCCGACGTGGCCGCTGCGAAGCTAACGGTCGAATCTGCCGGGAAAGGTGTGGGGGAAATCCATATCCGGTACCCGGCTTGGGTGGCGGAAGGTAAACTGGAAGTGGCTGTTAACGGTAAAAAGATTCCGGCACCTGGCAATCCAGGCAGTTATATTACACTTAATCGCGCCTGGAAAAAGGGAGATGTGATCACCGTGAACCTACCGATGACCGTTCATTCGGAAACCCTGCCAGATCAGTCGGCATATGTTGCATTTGTTCAGGGACCGATCGTACTGGCAGCTCTCACGGATACTACCAGGTTGGACAATCGCATTGGCACCGGCAGCGATCAGTTCGGTGGTTATCGTGCAAAAGGAAAAGTTTATGGAGAAGATGAAGTGCCGGTGGTGGTGAAAAAGGGTGAGCACCCGGAGCAATACCTGGTGCCGGTAGCTGGCAAGCCGCAGACTTATTCCGCGACGGCGATTTTATCTCCCGAAAGTTTTCGAAACCTGCAGTTGATTCCGTTTTATAAGTTGCATGATGCGCGGTATATGATCTACTGGCCGGTGAAGGAAAAGTGATGAGGAAAAGCGCGCGGTGGTTTGCTCGCAGGGATTTCTCGCAAAGGTGCAGAGGCGCAAAAGTGCAGGTAGTCAGGAGAATTTGAGAAAGAACCAGGAAACATACGCCGCCAATATTACCAGCGAAGTCAACGATCCATACAATAGTCCCCATGCGAAGTGGTATTGGCTTGCCTGGTTTTTTCGCTTAGCGGTGCGTTTCAGGAGCCAGCCGCATACGAGGCATAAGGCAAAAACAAGTAGAAATATTTCAAAATAATCCAGCAATCTTGTGTAGCGCACGGATAGATATTGCAGGAGGACTGTTGAGCCAAGGAAGACAAATTTCATGGGGATGAATATCCGGATTTTATATTAAAGCAATTCAGCAGGCAGCAGATGGCCATAAGCTGCCTATGAATTATATTCGGAATGGTTTCCAGATTTCAGATTTTGACTCTCTGACTGCGCCTACCCCCAGAGGCATTTCGAAGAGATCATTGATTGATGGATCTATCAATGTTGCCTGCCTGAGAGAGATTAATTTTGAATTTTCCTCCGAATGATTGTCCTGACCACATAGAAACTGCCAAAATCCATCGTCTGCTGAGTGACTTGCATAAAGTATAGGCATTTTTTCGGTGAGAACATGATCACAAGTGATACAAGCTGTATTTTCAGATTCTTTAAATCTGAAAATTGGTTTTGGGTTCTTTCTAAAAAAGTTTAACATAGTGCTTGATACTTCGATGCGAGAGTTGGGTTGTTATGCCGGACTGGATTTATGGCGGCATAAAGATCTTCTATTGATTCATCGTGGATCGCGTTTGACGTTATAAAAGAGTTATTAACCGTGTCGAACGCCTGCCTGATTTCATGATTGACGAACCAGCAACCTATAATCAGGCATACAGGCAGCAGGACGATCAATAACTTTTTTTTAGAAGTCATAAACATAAACATCAAGATTGTTCTTCATTAATGTTGCTTCTATAATTGGTTCAATCCGGTCCCAGGTACCGCCGGCAAGCCCGCAACCGATCCGGGGCATGTGGACGCTTGCAGCCTTATCAACGGCGAATTCCGAAACTTTCTCCAGCCCTGACGCAATGGCCTCGTAACGGATTGGCGGATCACCGTTTTCATCGCTTTTGATCTTGTGCTGGCCGATGATATTGGCAACCCAGAGGTCATCTTCCACCTGTACAAACTGCACCTGGCCCAACACAAAGTTTTCGCCGGTGCGATGCCATTCTCTGTATTGTGCTTCTGGTTCTTTCCATCGCTTCGAAATGGCCATCACGAACCCTTTACCCCATCCTCCAATATCATTGCAGACATGCACGATGATCTTGTTGCCTGAATTCAGAGGGTTGGTGGCGTCACCCTTCAGGTAAGATAAATTATTAGCCATTTTGTTGGATTGAGCCTGTTTTAATTCTCTGATTCTTGTCGCCTATGACTACTGCAAGCGTGCCGACGATGATTGGCTCCAGTGGAATTACCTGCAACTCTATGCCGGTAGTCTGGTAACCAACGCCGTCAATTGTTAGTACAAGTTTTTTAATTCACAATAGCCCCTGGTACAGGCAGTTTAGTGCGCGCTTCGAGAATCCGGCCCGTAAGTAAGTTACCGGCTGAATCTCCCGAAAGCAGATCGCCTGGGGGAGCGTCTATCGTGGCTTCATGGGAACCCATCTGAAGGGGAGTAACGTGCATTTGTGCATATGCAGGCGAAGAGGGATTGCCCGCAACTGCCGGCGATTCGGCAACGCCCAGGAAGAACAGTGCTGCAAAAAACCGGTTGAACCGGGAAGTAACTGGCGGATTCTCAACATCTGATAATCCTGTAAGATCGATCACAGCTTTTTTGCATTGATCGCAGTATTTACCAGCTCCCGTTGCTTTCATGGCGGACCAATCCCGGTTGCAGGGTTCTGTGATGGTCAGGGTGTATTGCTTTCTTTTCATACGAACTATTTATTGAGGGTTCGCTGCCATGCATCCAGTGTTTGTGTGTTTTCTACTTTCAGATGCCCGTTTTCTTTAAATTCCATAACCACCAGGTCCTCATCTTCAGAAGAATGACGCGTAGCTGAGAACAACGTGACAGACTTGTCCAGCTTAGCCATATGGATCACATGCAGGCGGACGATCACCGGAAGGCTGTCAACTGTTACGGCTTTCAATCAGGTGTCATAACTACCATCCCAGGGAGCGGCAAAGGCGATGGTGGAATTCGGCTGCAGTTCAATAAATCCAAATTGTGTTTCGGGAATGAGTCCAAAAGTGACGCCATCAATTTCTGTTTCAAACAGCCGGACGATAATGTTTCCATAATGTATTTCGCCCAGCGCTTCCACCATGCCGGCGAGATGAGCGAACATCATCCGGTCAGTTACCTGTTTCGTGGTGCCACCCAGCCAGTGTTTTGTTTCCAGGTGGTTACCGTCCTGATCAAACAGGTGCAGGATCGCGTATTCGTTCCGGTAGTCATCGGGATCGCCCGACACGTCTTTGGGGAGGATGGAATAGACATGCGTTACATAACCGAAGAATTGCCTTCCGTCAGCGGTTCTGCCAAGGTGGTGGGTATGATAATTTTCAATTCTTTCGATGGGGATCTTATCCGGGAATTGCCGGGCGAGATGGACTACTTTCATCAGAGTAAGGTTTACATCCAATAATAGTAATTTATCCTGAAAAGCTTTTCCTTTATTTGCTGGTGGGAGGGGGAATGTTATAGCTTCTTTGTTCGTTGCCTTTAACCAGGGTGATCTGCGTATAGGACACCTGGTCCGGATCTGATCTGTAGTTGTCGAGGGTAATGGACTCATAACCTTTTTTGCTTATTATAATGGAAAAGATCCCTTTTTCGACGCCGATCAGAAATTCTCCATTGCTATCAGATAAGGTAGATTTCTTTATTTTTCTGAATTCGATGCTTACGCCCGGCAGGGGCTTAATGCTATCAGAACCATCTGGTTGGTCGAGCCGTTCAAAGACCTTTCCGGATATCAGTGCTACACTGGTATCACTGTAGCCGCCATAGTTAAACCAGGAGACGCTGCTGGTGTCGGTAATCTTGACTGCACCGGTCTGATTCGCGATCAAACTATCCTTACAGCCCGCTGTCAGGGTGATGGCAACAACAGGGATCAACCAGGCAAAAGCAGATTTTCTGTTGCTTTTGGAAAGTACTTTCATGTGGGCGAAAATAGGCTTTGTATTTGCCACCAAAATTACATATGTGTCGGGATTCAGTATCCATAGATTTAATCTAACACCAGGCAGATTGTTTTTGTGTTCGTGTCTACGCTGAAATTGTCAGGTGTTGCAGTTTTCGGAATACATTCGGTAAGATCGAGATTTCTGTCGTTCCTGCTCTGGGCTTTCCTGCCCAAAAAAACTTCAAGTCTGTATTTCCCCTGGCCATCGTTACCTACGCAGGCTTCCAATGTCATTTGCCTGGTACGCTTATTGGTTTTTGAGAATGGAACTGCCCCCGATGAATCTGGCAATACGCCATCACACCAGTATCCCCTGGTTTCTGGCGCTGCAGTCGACCGGAGAAATTTGGTGATACAATATTCGAGGGCGTCGAAAAATGAATTATCCAAAGTCAGGAATATCAGTGCTTATCGAAGAATAGTTGGCAGTAAAGCAACATAGTCGGGATTATCCGTGATGCCATTGTGCGTTTGTCCGTGCAAGGTAATTAGCGTGTCCCCCGCCTTCATTTCCTTTTGGAGTTTGAGCGATGACCCGTAATAGATCACTTCATCCTGGTCGCCGTGAATGATGACTACGGGCATTTTGCAGGCGGCCAGGTATTCATTCGTAGGGAATTTGTATTTCAGCAGAAAAGTGGGAACGAACGGCCAGGTCTTGCGCATTATGTCGGTCAGGCTGTAATAGGGCGCCTGGAGGATGAGCTTTCCGGGTCTGTTGCCGGCCGCCAGCCAGGCCGCCGGGCCTGTTCCGATAGAGTACCCGAGAACGACTATCTCTTCTTCCTTGTACCGGGATTTCATCTTATCGTAGGCAGACTGAACAGCCTTATACAGTTTAGCCTGGCTGCTGATGGCGCCATCGCTCTTGCCGTATCCCGGATAATCCAGGATGAAGACATCATACCGCAAGGCGGTGTAACGGTCCGCCACACTGCCCCAGTCACCGACGGAACCCCCATTGCCATGGAGGTAAAAGATCAACCCTTTTGCACTGTCCGCCCTGAACAGCACGCCGTTCAAAACGCCTTCTTCAGTGGGAATATTGATCTCCTCAAACGACGACCTGAAATCAAACCGGTAGGCCTTGTCCAGCCGTTGAGGAAAATAGATAAGCTTCTCCTGCAGGAAGTATAGCCCAACACAAAGAAGCGTGAAAAGAATAATCACCAGGAACATGCACCGGAAGATGAATCCGCTGAAACGGTTAAATGACATGGGTAGATTTCGTCAAAGCTTCGCCCGCTCACTTACAGGATGTTTTATGGCCCGGGGAGAATAAGGTTTGTTCATAACGCACCAGCCAGCATAGAAAGCACAGAGACTAGTACCAGGAACGGACCCGGCGTGGAAAGGATCAGCAGTACTTTTTCCCAGCGGGTCTCAAAACGCACTTTTTTCTGGACATACAGGATGATCAGGATAAGCCCGGCAAGGATCCAGAATGCCGGAAAGAAATACATATACCCGAGAGAGGCAGACTGATCCTTGTAGATATTCGATACGAAGATCAGGGTAACGATATTATAGGCCAGGCAGTAACTGAATAAAACAGGCATAATAATTTCCCCCGGACCTCCCGTCGGGTTTATTCAAAAGTAATATTCAATGCTTTCAACGCATCTGCCATCGGAATCGCAAAGCCCAGCCCTTCCACGCCTTTTGCCTTGATCTTGGCGGCCACGATGCCAATCACTTCACCGGTAGAGCTGTTGATCAGCGGCCCGCCGCTATTGCCTGAGTTGATAGCAACATCCGTTTGCAGGAACACCTTTTCTTCAATTTCTCTCTTGCCGCTGATGATTCCTTTTGTTACGGTTTGACCGAGCTTGATATTTTCCGGTGTGCCGATAGCGAATACCTCACTTCCGGTAGTGGCAAGTTCTGTTGCGGGATTAATGGGCAAAGGCTTGAATCCATTGCCGGATATTTTGATCACGGCAACATCTTTGGATTCGTTGGTGCGCACAAGCTTAGCCTCAAAGCTGAAGCCGTTGTCGAAGATCACTTCTATTTTTTCCGCGCTGTTAATGACATGATCATTGGTAAGGATATAGCCATCGGTACTGACAATGAATCCGCTGCCGATTCCGAAGTTGGTTTTAACGGTAACTACAGATCCAAGACTTTCTTTGATCAGTGCACTGTAGTTGTCGTATTTTTTTACCGGCACTTTGCCTACAACAATAGCATCTTTTGGTGTTGCCGCTACTGCTTCACTTTTCTTGATGGCAAGGTCCTGGAATTTGGCATCATAGATAAGACCATTAATGGCGTCTTTAACTGCCTGGGTCATTTCATCTACCACGGTGCCCCTTTTCCGTGAATCGGAAAAGCCACCGGTAGTTACTTCATACACTACAGTCTCCTTAGCCATGCTGTACACCGACCAGTGCACCAGTATGGATGCCTGGAATCCCCGGCCCGCGGTTTCTGTAGATACCCACAGGATTTCGCCGCCTACAGCAAGATCAGGAGCATCCGATTTGTTGTTAAACAGGCTGTTGGTGCCCACCATTTTGTAACCGGCTGAAGACATGGTGGTCTTTACCATGGTTACCAGCGGCGTGATGGCTTCCTTATCATCAGATATCTTCAGCTTGGTGAATTCAATTTTCCTTGAATTGAAATCCTTCGGCAGTTTGTTGACCTTATTCAGTTTGATGGTGTATTCCGACACGTTTTTCCCATCGAGTTCAGTGGCCATCAACCCTGAAGTGATGTAGCCGTCGAGATAAGCGAGTACGCCGGTATTGGTCTGGCGCGCTTTTACTTTCACATAATCGGAGGTGCTCGACGAGTTTAAAGCCAGTTTTGCGTTGGATGGGTTTGCGCTTACTTTGACTGTCTGGGAAAATGAAGCTGAAAAACTAAGTGCCAGGATGGCAAAGCACAGGGCCGGTTTAGAGGTGCGCATCAGGATTGAGGTTTATCTGTTTAGAACGTAAATAAAATATAAAATTCTCAAAAAGTCAATAATCCCACCAATTGACCAGTGCAAAATCAGTCAGGAGCTGGCAGATCTTGCCTTTATTATCGTAGCCCACAAAGGTGGAATAGGTTCCGTCACCATAGCCGGTTGAAAAAGCAGCCAGGTTATAGTGCCCGTAGGAATGGATCAGGTAACTCCAGGTCGGCCGGTAGTTCCGTTCCATTATGTCCACGAACACCTGGTTGTAAATGTCCGGGTCTTTATCATACAACTGGTTGAATTCAATATTGGCTTTTTCATCAAGGAACATACCGGTACCGGCATCGACGCCGTAGCCATAAATTTGTTTGCCACCTATGGGCATTGGCGCCTGCCCTCCAAGCAATGCATACTCCCATTTTGTAACTGGTTCATTGGTGAACCTCACCCTGGCATATGCGACGCGTTCATCGGTTGCAATTTTTGCAATTGCCAGTTGCACGGGAAACTGTCCTGTTGGGAATTGTTGCACAAATGGTTTGGCATGGAACGAGTTAACATTGTCGCAGGCTACAATCCTTCCACTAGGCAGTTTGAGTTCACCGATTTCGACAGTATAGAAATCAATCGGCACTGTATCCATTTTTGAACTGGCGCCATCAAAATAAGCTTTCTCGAATATTTCAGGGTATGCTGTTACCTCGTGCGGTGGAAAATGGATTGTTACCAAATGGTCGGGGCCAGGTGTAGCGCAGGAAACCAGAAGAAACATCGAAAAAAGAAATTTCATGCGCAAGTATAGTAAAAAGAAAAATAGGTAAATCACTCTCTGAAGTACAGAAAGTTGTTTGACCCAAGCAAAAACTTACCGTTCTGCTTCCGGAAATAATAGTTGATCGCCTGCCCAAAGCCCAGGTCCAGCCGCCCCCAGTTCGCCGATTTGCTGTAAACCCCGGGTGCCGGGTTATAATTGACCTGGTAAAATATATCGCCAGGCGCCAGCGTGATATTGGTGACGGACTGTGCATTGGCGTTCCATTCATAGTGGCTATGAGTTTCCCCTTCAAAGCTGTCCAGGTCAAAAACTGACAGCGTCGCATCTCCGGCGCCCGTATATACCTTCCCGGTAGCGTCAACCTGCAGATCATATACCTGGTAATTGCGGTACTTGTAGGGCAGCTCCGTTTTCTGCCAGGTATCGCCGTTGTTGCCAGACACATACAGGTCATTCCACTTGTCCAGCATCAGCAACCTCCCGTCGGGATGCCTGGTAAATCCGTATTGCCGCTCCGAACTGTTCCCTACCACCATTTTCTGCCAGGTACTGCCATTGTCCGTACTGCGGTAGGGACCATCGAAATAAAAGCTGATGAAAAGGGAATTATCCTCAGCAAGGAATCCCGTGGGATCGCGCCGGTCGATCAGTCCGCCGTTGATCGCCTGCCAATGCTGCTTATCGGCGGAATAATAAACACCCTCATTTTGGGTAACGAGGTACATCCATCCCTTACTGTTAAACTGCGCATCGACAATCTGATCTGCAAATGGCAGCGTTACCGGGTACCAGTTGAGTCCGCCGTCAGTGGAAACATACAATTTATTGTTCACCATGTATAAGGTCTGCTGGTCGTAGGTGATCACCTTGCTGTTGACAAAATCCAGGCTGCCATAACCGCAGGCCCTGCACCAGCCCGCAGGTTTGGTAGCGGAAGCTGAAACCGTTACACTGTCCACCGGGGCGGCCAGTGTCAGGGGGTTGGAAATACTGAAGGGGTGAAGGTAAAATGTCACTTTCTGTGTGGTGTTGTCGCAGCCGAGCCGCCACTTCACAGAATGCTCCGGGTTGGCCGAATCAGCATAGACCGGGAACCAGCCGGGCAGCGTATCCTGCCCCACATAACCGTTTCCCTGTGTGTGCTTATAGGATATGTAGAACCTGTCGTTCGGATTTTTTGAATGCACGTTCAGCCGGATCGGGTCGGCCAGCATTTCCCCGAAAACACCCGACTGGTTATCTCCGCCGGCGAGTTCAATCTCTCCGGTCGTATAGTCGGGGAGTGGCGGATCGTCCTTTTCGCAACCAGCCATAAGGCAGCTCAGCAGGATCAGCAGGGGTAGGGATGATCGCATGATTAGTTGATTTCGTATTGGTAGATGGACTGGTTCTGCAGGCCGAGGATCAGCTGTGACGATTTGATATAAGTTTTCGTCAGCGAGAACACGCCGTTGCTGTGCCCGTTGATCATGGTCCAGTGATCGCCGCCGTCGGTGGTGCGCGCGATTTCGCCGTTCCTGCCCACCACGATGCCGTTATTGTTATCAAAGAACCTGATGTCGATGATATCTCCATGAATGCCCGGCTTTAATTGCGACCAGGTTTGTCCGCCGTTGCTGGTTTTAATGAGGCAGCCGCTTTCCCCGCCTGCATAACCGAGCTGGTTGTCATGGAACGTAATTTTAAACAGGCGGCTGTTGGTATTCGATGGCAGCTCAGACCAGGTAATGCCGCCATTGCCGGTTTTGATCAGTTTACCACTCTCACCGCCGGCATAACAGGTATTGGGATCCGGGCATTCAACTGTATAGAGGAAATTGATAAAATTAAGGTCAGTATAGGAGGTCCAGTGCTGGCCGGCGTCAGTGGAGCGGGCGATGGATCCGTAGCGGCCGACAGCTACCAGGGAGGAAGGTCCGGTCATGAAATAATTGGAAGACAGATGTCCCACCGCGGGGGCAGACCAGGGGGCTTCGAAGAAAGTGAGACCGCCATCGTAGGTGTAACGGGCACCGTTGTTGGTGATGACGGCAATGCCGGTATCGGCGTCTGCAAAAGCGAGCTGGTAGATGTCGTTCCGGTCATAGCCGTGGGAATTCCACGTTTGTCCGCCGTCGTGGGTGATGACGCCGCCGGGAGTAAGGTCGCCGACAGCAATGCCATCCTGGTCGGTGTAAAAGTGAAGATCCGTGAATGTGCCAGCGCCTGAAGCCTGAGGGTTGAATACGGCCGTCCAGGGGTGACTGGTAGTAGCATCGATCACCGTGGAATCTGCCGGGATACAGTTTGTAGCGATGGAGCAATTGTTGAACAGCAGGAATTTTACCTGTTGGTTGGAGGGACTGTTTCCGAGGGTCCAGACGGAGCGCACATAATATTTTCCATTGTTCCAGGTGGCGGTGTAGGGCATTACCTGGCCGTTGTCGGTTCCGCCGGTAAAATAGAAGGTATAGTCAGGCGTCTGGTCGGCAGGGTTGGGCGTCACCTCAATGATGACGGTATCCAGCAGTTGCAGGCCACGGGTGCCCATTTGGTTGTTGCCGGCAATCACTTCGATCTTAGCTGGCGGAAGGGCAGGTGGCGGCGGGGGAGGTGGTTCATCGTTATTCTTGTCACAGGCCACGAGGGCAAACAACAGCACGGCAAAGCAGATTACAGGGCGGCACATCGGTCAGGCGCGGTTTAACGGTTGATCCCGTAAAATACGGCAAAGAAGCAGCATTTATTGCCTGTGGTCATTGGGTATAAACGGATCGTTTACTCCGCAGTTTCAGGCCCCGAAACCATCTTTTATGGCTGCTTCAAGTACGTCGGTATTGATGTCTTTAAGTGTTTTAAACTTGATGCAATAACCGCTGACGCTTGCCTTACCGATTTTATCTCCATATGTCTCCGCCAGGTATTTCTTATCGGCAATGCCCATGATATAAACGGAGATTCCCGTTGTGTTCGCACTTAGGCCTATCTGGTAGAAGTCTTTGGATTTCCCATCGGTGTATTGAATGGTGTATAATCCGTACCCGATATTGGGGTTGGAAACAACTTTACCTTCACTGTTTTTCCCATCCAGGTACCATAATTGAGAACCAGGCTTTGTGTCCAGGATGATGCGGTGCAGCGCCTGCATTTCGGCTCGCTTTGGTTCAGGCTGGCTGCTGATATATTCCTGGATTTGTTCCTGTACGTTCACGTACTGAATATAAGAAATCTGCGGCGGATTGACGAGCCTGATTGCAATCAGAAGCTCACGCAGAAGATGCTTTGACCAGGAATGAAATTGTTGATGAAATGGGAGCGAAAATTTTCCTGCAGCCTGTCCAGCGGGCTGATATGATCCGCTTTAAGGTAGGCATATGCACTTTCAACAACTTCCAGCTTAAAGTGATAGCCATCCTGGAAGTCTTTGCAGAAGCTTGCATTCATCCCTTTGCGCTGGTGACCAAGTACACGGTAATGCAACCGGTAATTTCCTTCATATGCTTCCAGCCAGCCGAGTAACGCGGCAGCGCATTCCGGATGGGCATTCAGCCAATCCTTTTCAACAATATCACTATAACTGGTATTGTCGGGGTGCACCGGTAGAAAATGAAAAAGGTCTAGTCCCATGTGAAGCATTTTCGCTCGTTACATTCCTGCCGTTTCAAATATATAACAGATACCGCTGTCGGGATTGAAGAAATAACGGGAGGTTTCAAATTCATTTTTTGGGTCTTTCGCGTAGATCAGGAAAGTTTGATCTGGTTTAAACCATCGGGGCAATTCCGTCCACCTGGTCCAGTCATTTTTTACAGTGTCTATTTCAAGCTTTCTATATTCAGCGAATCCGTTAAACCATTTGTTGTTTGTTCTGAATTTTAGGAACACTTCATATTCCAGTGTAAAATGCGGGGATTGAAAATATTGGCCCCTGATCATTTCTATGTGGGCTGGCGGCTCACTACCGTACCAATAGGTAAATGCCTTTCCGGGGTCTTTGGTTTCAGTTTTGAAGCAACCAGTCAGCAGGACAAGTAAAGTGGGTAAAGTTGGTGTGATAACTTTCTTCATTTGCTCAGAATCCGGTAACCTGGTTGTTTAAGATCTGCTGAACAACCGTGGCTCCCAATGTTTTATTTAACACCTCGATATACAGATCAATATCAATCATGGGCCAATCCGTACCGAAAAGAATATGTTGGGTGCCGATTTCCTGGATTCTTTTATTAAGTGCGGCCGCGGGATACCAGGCGGATTTGCTTTTACCGGGGTTAGTGTTGCCTGCGGAGTCAATTGGCAACACCGCGCTCACTTCCAGGTAAAGATTTTTGGTGTAGTCATTCTTCAGTTGAAAATATTCAGCGAAGCGTTCCAAAGCAGCATCGGTGGTTTTGTCGTATCCGCCCCATCCCGCCATATGGGCAACTACAACCGGGGTGGTCTTTGCAAATGGTAATAATTTGTCCAGGAAGACCCGGGCATTGGCCGCACCATCCCATTGCTTGCCGCTCCTGAAATGAATCAGCATCACCAGGTGATTTTTGTCTGCCTGAGCAAATACTTTCTGAAGCTGTACCACCTGGGCCTTATCAAAAAGATTCACTTTGCTGTTGGCAAAATGGAGCTTGAGCCCGGTAAAGCGTTTGGTGTCTGCACAGCGTTGGATTTCTTCCAGCGCATAAGGCTTTAAGGGGTTTACACTCATAAAGGCTGATAACCTGCCCGGATAGCGGGCCACCTGTTCTGCTGTCCAGTCATTTTGTTTTCTTACGGCCTCATATTCGTTTTCTATTGGCGTCAATGGAGAGCCAAACCAATAGGCATTGGATAAGATCCAGGCGCTTTGAAATTTAGCTTTGTTCAGCCTTCCGATAATAGTATCCGCATCAAACACCAGCGAGTCCATTTTTGTCGGTGATTGGCCGAATGCTTTCAGCATTCTGTAGCCCAGCTGCACTGTGGCGGAATCCTGCAGGTGTACGTGGTGGTCAGTGAAGGCATAATGCTGATTACCCTGGGCCTTCAGACTAGAGCTATATAGCAGGAAAATCGCGAATAATAACCTGAGTCGGTAGTTTCTTGGCAAGGATATTGAAATTTGTACTGGTTGCTGTATGGTATTCCTGGGTTGCATTCAATATTTCAACAAATAATGGTCTTAATCCTCAGCTGTTCCCTTTCTGGCGGGCTGAATGTTGTTTGGTAAATTTTCGAGAACAAGTTGTAAAGCTTCACTCGCATTTCCCTTACCGAGATATTTATTCATATTCAATGTCACTACGTAGATTTGGCTATCCCCCGTTGCTTTAGTGTGCTGAATTTTTGAATATTCGGCTTCATTCTTAGGCAGTATAAAATGTGCATATTCAAGCAGCGTCACGTTGGGCAGATTATTCGTATCGTATGGAAATCCGGTACATCTGCTGAAACACATCGTATATAGACTTGTAAATGGAAAAAGTTTGTTCAGGGTGTTATCCTGGCTGGCAACACCTATAAATTCTTTCAATCCCAGGCTGTCATCATCATTTTTAAGCAATTCCCAGGTGAACTCAATTTCCTTGTTTTCATCAAAAGCACTTGCTTTGGCGGAAGGACACACAAAATTGTATTTTTCAGATAGCGCTTTTGTTGAAACGTTTTGAATAAGCCAATAATCTAAAACCTTAGCAAGTTCTGTTAAACTGTTTGTTTTTCCATGTGCCAGGCAGACACCGTCTCTCCAAAAGTCCGGCAAATATAACTTCTCCTTCGCGGCCATATAGATTTGTGAAAATTTGTTACCATGCTCTACCATGGCAAAGGAAAATGGTAACTTATCAAATGAATCGTCACCCCTCACCCGCAAACTTGAGTTAATTGTTTTTAACTCAAGATCTATTGCATTTGCAAGTCCACCGGCTCTGATAATTTCCGGATAAATTGTCTTTCTGGAGAATAGGGATTTTATATTGTGAAATAGTCCAGACATTTTATTAGTGACTGTCTACAATGTAATTCAGTTCTGTTACGCCGTTGGTAAATTGTTGGGTGGTGACCAGTTTCAGTTTGATTGTATCCTGTATACCTTCAAACAATGGAATGCCTTTCCCGAGAATGATTGGATTGACAAACAGCCAGAAGCCATCTATCAGGTTCAGCCGGAGAAGGGAATGGGTCGCCGACGGACTGCCAAAAAGCAGGATGTCGTTACCCGGTTGTTGTTTGATTTCATTGATGCGCGCTGCAAGATCATCGCTGATTATCGTTGTATTCGTCAAGACAGTATCCTTCATCGTTTTCGATAAAACAACCTTATGCACTTTGCCGTACCACTTTGAATGATCCTTGTCGTGCTTGCTGGCATTCGGCTTGTCACCGGCCCCGGGCCAGTAGCCTTCCATCATTTGATAAGTTACGCGGCCATACAGGGCGGTGTCTCCCTCGCTGATCCGCTTGCCCACAAAGTCGAAAAGTTCTTCGTCAACCTTGATCCAGTTCATTTCCCCGTTCGGTCCGGCTACAAAGCCATCGAGTGAAATGTGCATGAATGAGATGATTCTTCTCATATGGCGCTGTTTTATTGTTTTCTGAGATGAAGGTACCAGTATTTTGGGTTTAACATTTTTTAGTTAAATTCCTTTGTGTTTCAAACCGATTTTCCCGATGTCAAATACAATTCGTAAAAGATGGCAGGAGAAACTTCATGATACTATTTATGAATCCAATACGCTTGCGGGTAAGGTCTTTGATATTGCACTCCTGATTTTGATCCTTGGATCAATTACTGTGGTTATGCTGGACAGCATCGAATCTTACCACAGACGTTATGGCACCTTTTTTTACACATTGGAATGGGGTTTCACCATTCTTTTCACGATAGAGTATATCCTGCGCCTGGTCTCCATCAGACGGCCGTTGCGTTATGTATTCTCTTCCCTGGGGATCATTGACCTCCTGGCAATAATCCCGTCCTACCTGAGTTTCGTTTTTGCAGGTGCGCAATCTTTACTGGTATTACGGGCGCTCCGGCTGTTACGCATTTTCCGCATCTTTAAACTGACGCATTTTCTTACGGAACTGGCATTTCTCAAGGCTTCCCTGGCATCGAGCCTCAAGAAGATCAGTATTTTCATGCTGGTTGTGCTGACACTGGTTATTATACTGGGCTCCATTATGTACCTGGTGGAAAATGGTGAGAACGGGTTTAGTAATATTCCTGAAAGTATCTACTGGGCCATCGTAACTATTACAACCGTTGGATATGGTGATATCTCACCGGTTACCCCATTGGGGAAATTTATTGCATCCATCATGATGTTTATCGGATATGGCATTATTGCGGTCCCCACCGGTATCATCACCACCGAAATTGCCCTTGCTGTAAGAAGCAGAAAGCCGGGTCATGAGGTTTGTAAGGGCTGTGGCGCAGAGGGGCATGATGGTGACGCAAGTTTTTGCAAGTTTTGCGGAACGGCGTTGTAAGGTCAGTAATAATATTTCCAGCCTCGCAGGGAAAGCAATTGTTTGGGATGATAAAATTTGTTGTTTTTGATTACCCACTCCACGCGCCTGATATCACTGATGTTTTGCGCTGGGTTTCCGTCAATCAGTATACAGTCGGCCATTAGGCCTGTTCTGATTTCACCGTAACTGTTCAGCAGGCCACAGGTTTTCGCTGCATTGTACGTAGCAATCTTCAGCACTTCGTTTGCCGGGATACCTGCCTGAACATACAGTTCAAGTTCATATTGCAAGGCCAGTGCCCTTCCGCCATCTGTGCCCGCTACCAGTTCTACCTGGTTGTCGTACAGCAATTTCAGCATCCGCAGCATGTTTTGGAAAGAAGCCCGGTACGCGGGTTTACGGGTATCGGATCCATAAGGATTGGCAATGGCGAGATCATTCCGCATGTATTCGGGAAGCCAGTTGACAACTGGTTTAAGCATGCTGCTGGTATCGCCCTTGAATTCATTAAATCGTTTTGCATACAGGTTCAGCGTCGCATCTACCACTATTTTTTTCGCTGCCAGCAGCCGGATAAACCGTTGCACTTCCGGGCTTTGCAGATCAATAGTGCCGGCCCGGTCGCCTACTGCCGAAAACCGGACAGGCGTCCTGGTATCCAGTGTATCTCCCAAAAAGTTCAGGAACAGGAAATTCAAATGGGTGAGTTCGTCATAGCCATCGTTGACCGCCTGTTCCGCTGTCATAAACGCCGGCACGTGCCCGCTTACCCGCATACCCAGTTTATGGGCTTCCGCACACATGGGGGCTACCCATGCTGGATCGATGGAGCTGTAGAGCTTGATTTGCCGGTAGCCCAGTTGTTTGTACGTGTGAATGGCTTTAATGGCATCGGGAAGTGAAGCAACAATAATTCCGCCCGGTGCCTGGAGAGGCCCCTGCTTGTCAATCAGCCCGGCAACGTAACTGATGTCCGGGCCCAGGAGATGATTGCTGGCAATCTGATCCCTGTACGACAGCAAGATTTTTACATGGCCAAGGTCACGGCCATGGGTAACGCCACCGGCAAGGTACCAGCCGCCCTCTGACTTTTCACTCTCATAATGCAGGTGCATGTCCCACAAACCCGGCATCAGGAACTTGCCCTTTGCATCGATGACCGAATCCGGTTGGATTGGTTTCTTTTCCGATGAGGGATAGATCGCAGCAATCTTTCCCTCCGTGATGACAACGGTCATGTCTTTTTTTACAGTGGCCGTTGCGGACTCAAAAAGATTCGCATGTTCGATGACCAGGCGACGGGGTATGCCGGCCGACTGTTCTTTTATTTGCCGGGTATAGTATGACCGGCCTGCCTGTTCCTGTAGCGCAATCAGGGTGTCCGTCCAGGTTTCATACCCTTTCTGAATCAGTGAAAACAGGCCCAGGTGGGCAAAGAAAGTAGTGTCTCTCGTGAACCAGGCATAATGCGGGGGATCGTCATCGTTGTCATAGAGCGCAAATAATGACAGCGCGGCGGTTTTGCCGTTAAGGGAAACGCTGGTTTCAACCGGGTGCTCCGTTCGGATGGGATTTCCGTCCAGCGTAACTCCTTTTTTGCCTGGCTGCCGGAGTAACCAGTTGACGCGCATTGCGATAATGCCTGGTGTAACCCAGCTCTCATACCACTGGTTGCTGAACTTGCTGGTTTTCCGGATGCCGTTGATGGTAGTGATCGCTGAATCGTTGACCACTTCAAAAGTTTCGGAATAAGCATTCTTGTTGTAGTCAACACCGGTAGCTTTCAGGTAAAGGATCATTCCTTCCGGGTTAGTCCTTACGCTGGCATGTATACTGTCGCCGCGACCGCGATCCTGGTAATGATAGCTGTAGTGGATGGCAGTTGGCCCGGTATGCCATACTTTCTGCTCACCCGCTACAGTACCTGTTTTGACCACCGAGTAGTAAGTAGTGTCTGCCTGTTGTGCAGGCAGCGTCAATACTGAAGACCAAAAAAACACCAGTACCAGTACAGGTTTCATTGTTTGTTCTTTTTGGGCACCAGGGTACTCCGGCTTAACTATTTCAGCTTCCGTTCTTTTAAGGCATGCTCTAACTCCTCGTTGCTGTATTTGTTCTTCTTAATGAGTTTGTAGGCGAGAAACAATGGGATCAGCGTCAGGAATCCCCAGCTCTTTTTGATGACGCTGTACACTACGATTCCGATAAGAAACCCAATGATCGCGGCATTGATCAATGCGGCTGATTTCTGTTTTTTTGCTTCCTGCAATAATTCCTGGTCTGTCAGTTCTGAGAGATTTCTTTGAGCCACTGTTTATTGATTGTTGTGAAGTATGCTGTTCTATTTGGTGTTGTTGCCGACCACCTGCCTGATTTCACTGATGTTGATCACCGGCTGGATATTCGTATAGTTTTTGATGTCGCCAATAATTGCATCACGGTTTTGGGCTATGGCTTTATTGTATTCAGCAACATCGCTGATATAGAAATAGCCGATAGCGACAAAGGGAACCTTATCCGCCGGGGTTCTTCCCGCTGTGCCTTTGTCAATTTCATAGAATTTCAGATTGCTGCCCAAGTGCCCCGCTACCATCGGCATGTGTTTCTTTTCGTAGTAGTCCATGTCAAACGTTTTGTCGTCTCCGTTAGGATAGAGAATGGCTACTTTAAACATGCCGGCTGCCGGGGAGGGAGTAGTGCTTACCTGGCTGGTTTTGCAGGCAATCAGGCTGATCAAAGCAAGGGCCATCAACAGGTATTTGGGCATGCTGTTCATATTGGTTGGTTTAATTTTGCGGGTGTATCAAAAATACATATTCCGGTGCTTGTCCGGAAGCCTACTTTATTTTCCGGTTGGCGTAGGCTCTTATTATGACGTAGAAGAATACCAGTTGAAAGCAAATGAAAACTACAGAACTGACGAACCTTGCCAGCTCGTACCTGTGTATAAAGGATACTGACCTGTCTATGTCCGCAGGATCGAACGTAAATTGGTAAACCAGGTAGGGCGTGAATATCAATATAGAAAATGCAATGGTGAGCAGCAGGTTGACAATTCCGATTACAAAGACTCTCCTGGGTAAACCGAGTGACCAGAAAGTATATAATAAAACTAAAAAGAGGATTGCTTCCAGGCCGATTATACCCGCCATCGCTGTTTCATCAACTAATATTGTATGCCATCCCGGAACAGCTGCATGGCTGACATGAGCTATCCACAGGTATAGCAGAAACCCGGTATAGGCTGCTGTTGCTGTTAATGCCATTTTAGGCATTTTGAGTTTATCCAGTTTCATTTCATTGATCGTGCGTATCAGAAATCTGTCTTCCTGCCTGCTGCTACAGCAAATTATTTTTTGTTTTTCCATTCAGAAAATCGGTAGTCAAGCATGGGGCTTAGTTTTTCATAGTTTTCCCAGGTGTTATCAATCTGATATAGACTTTCAACGTTTTTTCCCAATATTTCGCAATAGTCATCTATGTAGTTCCTAAAGTTGCCAATGCTTTCACCTTCATAGTAGTATTTTGTAAATTCAAGACCTTCATTACTCAGATCTTCATCCCAGAATTTTTCATCGCATTGTTCTATTAAAAAGTCCCGCCCAGTTTTTTGTCGTAGTTTAACTTTCTGGATATCGTCAAATGAATCGTCCAGGTGCAGTTGTCCAATGAGATCATTATGAATGATCCAGGTCAGATACATTCCTATATGGGTCCCGCCGTTTACCGGAGGTAAGTTTTCCGGAAAGTCGCCTCCATAATGCCAGTCCATTCTGTCTATTGATGCCATTGTAGTGTTTGTTTTTTTTGCTTTCAGGCATCAGCGACGCTATCACTTTTCCCTTTGGGGAAGGAAAATGCTTCGCCTCCTCAGTAACAGGCGATCAGGTCGCCGGTCAGAATAAGGTTGATTTTCGTCAATGCCCGCGTGTTTGGCAACACGGCCAAGAGCGCCTAATAATACAATTTTCCTCCAGTTGCTGCAAGGGATAAACAAATTGATTTAACGCACGGTTAGCATTAGCCAGGGATCCTCTTACCCCCACACCCCGGCACAGCAGAAAATCATGAATTTCCTACCTTCCCCCGATGGGAAAATTCTTTCTGGCGATCCTCGCTTGCTGTATGTCGGTCATTTCCTTGGGACAGGGCGCACCAACAACCACCCCCCGCGTGGAAAATCTTCAAACTGAACACCTGACTGAACCGCTGGGGCTCGATGCTGCATCACCCCGCTTGTCCTGGCAGGTTAGTGATGCCCGCCCGCTGGCCAAACAGTCTGCGTACCGGGTCATCGTCGCCACCAGCAACGATTTCGGTGCAAAAAGCCTGATTTGGAACAGTAACAAATTATCCTCCGATAAGCAACTGGCGGTCTATGCCGGTTTGCCGCTGGCACCCTTTACCCGGTATTACTGGAAAGTAGAGTCCTGGGATCATAAGGGTACAGCGCTCCCGGCAGCAGCGTCCTGGTTCGAAACGGGCATGCTGCAGCAAGCTAACTGGAAGGGCGCATGGATCAGCGATGACCATGATGTTGATTTCAAGCCTGCACCGATTTTCAGGAAAGGGGTCAAATGGGACAAGCCGGTCAGGTCGGCAAGGGCCTATATCGCCGCCGCCGGCCTCTATGAGCTGTCTGTCAACGGGCAGCGCGTCGGCAACCATCGCCTCGACCCCATGTATACCCGCTTCGACCGACGTACCTTATATGTCACCTATGATATCACGGCCCTCCTGCAACCGGGCGACAATGCCTTCGGGGTGCTCCTCGGCAACGGCTGGTACAATCACCAATCCACCGCGGTGTGGGATTTCCACAAGGCGCCCTGGCGCGGCCGCCCGGCCTTCTGCATGGACGTGCGCGTCGAATTCACCGATGGCACTATCGGATACCTGTCAACCGGCAAGGACTGGAAAACATCACTCAGTGATATCGACTTCAACAGCATCTACACCGCCGAACATATCGACGCCGGCAAACGCGACGTCATCGAAGGATGGAATACACCCGCTTTCAAAGACACAGCCTGGAAACACGTCACGCTGCGGGCCGCACCTTCCATGAACATCATCGCCCAGGCCATGGTACCAATTGAACGCGTAGAAAAAGTGGAACCCGTCAGCTTCAAACAGATCAACGACACCGTCTGGCTCTATGACCTCGGCCGCAACATCGCGGGCATCACCAGCATAACGGCAACCGGTCCGAAGGGAACCGTACTGCGGCTCAAACACGCCGAGCGCCTCGACTCCGCCGGGCGCGCGGACCAGTCCAATATTGATGTTCACTACCGCCCGCACGATAATTCAGATCCTTTCCAGACTGATATTTATACGCTCAGCGGCAAGGACAATGACTCCTTTGCGCCGCGCTTCAACTATAAAGGTTTCCAGTATGTGGAGGTCACTGCTTCGCAGCCGATCAAGCTGACGCAGCAAAGCCTCACAGGCTGGTTCATGCACAGTAATGTTCCGCCGCTTGGTAAACTCACGGCCAGCAACCCGCTGATCGAAAAGATCTGGCAGGCCACCAACAATTCCTACCTGTCTAACCTCTACGGTTACCCGACAGATTGTCCCCAGCGCGAAAAGAACGGCTGGACGGGCGACGCGCATATCGCCGTGGAAACCGGCCTCTATAATTTCGACGGCATCACGGTGTACGAAAAATGGCTCGCCGATCACCGCGATGAACAACAACCCAACGGAGTGCTGCCGTCAATTATTCCAACTGGTGGCTGGGGCTACGAATGGGGCAACGGGCCGGACTGGACCAGCACAATCGCCATCATTCCGTGGACAGTTTACCTCTTTTACGGTGATGACCACTTGCTGAAGGATTCTTATGAAGCCATTAAAAAATACGTGGATCGTATTACTGCAATCAGTCCCTCGGGACTCACCACCTGGGGCCTGGGAGATTGGATACCCGTGAAATCGCAATCACCGGTGGAGCTCACTTCCACGGCCTACTATTACCGCGATGTGACCATTCTCGCGAAAGCGGCAACGCTTTTGGGTAAAAAGGAAGACGCACAACAATACCGGGCGCTCGCTGAAAAAATCAAAGCGGCGTACAATGCGAAATATTTCCAGCCGGCCAAAGCGAGCTACGGTAGCGGGTTCCAGACTGAACTCAGTGTGTCGCTGGTGATGGGGCTCGTGCCTGATGACGCTGTAAAATCAGTGGCAGCAACCCTGGCTGCTGCTGTCCGCAACAATGGATACAAACTCGATGTCGGTTTGCTCGGTACGAAGGCCATCCTGAATGCCCTGAGCGATAACGGTTATGCCGATGTGGCCTATCGGCTTGCGGCATCAGACCAGTATCCTTCCTGGGGTTACTGGATAGCCAATGGCGCCACCACGCTTTATGAGAACTGGCCGATCAATGCGAAATCGGATATTTCACTCAATCATATTATGTTCGGCGAGATCGGCGCCTGGTTCTTCAAGGGACTTGGTGGCATCAAGCCCACTGAAGAAAATCCGGGATTTAAGAAGATAAAGCTGGAGCCGCATTTTGTACCTGCGCTGGACAGTTTCTCTGTGAGCCATGATGGTCCGTACGGCACCATCCGGTCGTCGTGGATCCGCGAGGGGCGGACGGTGTTGTATACTGTAGTGATCCCGCCGAATACTACGGCTGAAATATTATTTGATGTGATGGTGGAAGGTAGCAGAAAACAGGTGCGGGGAGCGGGGACGTATACTTTTACGGTGGTGTACTAGTGCCTACCCATCAGATTGTAAATTAGCGGAGGCTGTTGGTTTAGCAAAAGTGTGATATTTGTAAAATTCAGTGAAATTAGCCACCAGACTGTGTTTCACAAAAATAATCGTTTGTAAACGGTTGCTGGGGTTCCCTAAAAATGTCTAAGAAGCCTTAGAATTTTTGGGGTCAGGTCATAAGGAGGGTGCATGTGATAGTATCATTTGATACTATCAAAGTTAACTGAAACTCCCATTTTACTGATTATTCCGCGCCCATTCTTTCAACTGTCCGATCACATCAAACAACACGCCCGCTTCGCCCCGGAACTCCCCGGAGCCTTTTGAAGCGCCGGTCTGCACGTCATACCATTCGTTGAAGCCATGCTTCATTGCCCTTTCGATCATGGGATCCAGTTCGGCATAGGCTTCTGGAACAAAGTCGTATTGGATCAGTGCCTGGATGAATCTCCCGCCGAACCAGGTCCAGTCGCCGGCATTCTGGTAGATATAGGGTTTCATGTTCGGAAATTCTTTGGCGGGATACGGCGGGTACACGGTGATGCCGATGGTGGCATGCGGCTCATGCGCAGCCGCGCCGAGCAACTGGCGGTTGATTTCCTTTATTTCGGCTTTGGAGTTCAGCCCGGCAAGGATGGCGCAAGCGCTGCCTCCGGAATAGATCAGTGCGGCTTCGTTAAAGTCCGCAGAAAAGGGACTGCCCTTCAGGTAAACATGCGGGAGGTACTTCTGTTCCTTAGCCTGCCAGAGATGTTTGCGGATATTGTCTTTCAACTGTGCTGCAACTTTTTTCCAGTCGCGCGATGGCTTATAATCTGCGGGCTGCATCGCGATAAAATCCTGAAGTGCCATATAAAACATCGCATTGTCGTAGACATCGATTGCCCATTTGGTCTCGCTGTTGAGCTCCACGCCGATGGCCGTCGTATCGGGCTGCACATCGCCCCAATCGACCGTGGTGGCGCCTGTTACCAGTCCGTGGGTGGCGGACCATCTTTCTTTCATCAAAAATTCCATTGACATTTCCATTCTCCTTACCGCAGATATGCCGCCCACCGTGTCAGACAGTATGCTGCGGTCATTGGTCTTCCGGATATATTTTCCGATCGCCTGGATGAGGGAACTTTCCTGGTCGGTTTCAACGGTGTTCTTGTGTGCGGCCATTCCGGTCGCGAGGGGTGAATAGATGAAGCGGTCCGGCATATAGCTTTTATCCGCTTTGGCGTCGGGAATGAAGCCGTCGACGATGGAGCCATCTTTTCCCTGGAACCGGAAGAAGAACAACAGCAGGTCTTTCACTTTTTCCTTCGGATGCACCTGGAGGGAGCCATTGATGAAAGTGTTGAAATCGCGGATCCATACTTCGCCGTAGGAAGTGCCGGCCGCAAATCCGGTCAGCAGGCGGAGCGCGCGTTGCTGAATGGTGTCGAGGCGTGCGTCCTGCAGAATTTTGCTGGCGAGCGTTTTGTTGCTGGTGGGTTGAGCGTTAAGCTGCACAGTGGCAAGCAGCAACGTAAAACAGATCAGTCCTGTTATCTTTTTCATGGCAGCAGTCGTTGTCACTGCAAAGATAAACGGACTTTACTCGTCTATTGCTTCGATACCCTGTTGTTTCAGTTGTTCGAGGTGGTCTCTCATGGCCTGGAGTTTTTCGGGCGGATGGCCTTCCCAGGCGGTGACTTCCCCGATGATGCGTAACGGGTCTTTGGTACGGTAGGATTTTGTGGGGTTGCCCGGAAATTTTTTGTCGGTCAGGTTGGGATCATCTTCATAGGCGCCGGTGGGTTCGACGATATAAATGCGGCCACGCCCTTCACCCTGAGCGAGTTCGGCGCCCCAGGTGGCGGCGTCCAGTGTGGCGGAGAAATAAACGTAGTTGGCCTTGTTCATTTTTCCGTAGTTGGAATGGAATCCAGGTGCGATCAGGTCACCTGGTTGAAGGTTTGCTTTCGTGCCGTGATAATATGCTATCATATCTTCCGGATGAGTTCCGAAGGTCAGTAAAATGAGCGGAAGAATCAGTGGAATTGAAGTGTTTATTTCTTTCTCAAACACAGTCTGGGACTGCATTTTGTAAGATCAACATTTGGATTCCGGATTGGTTCACGGAATTGAACTTCTTCATTGGTCAGCAGGTTCAATTTTCTGCCTTCCTCCAATGAGGATCAATGATTTCATTGCCTTTGCATAATACGGTTTAGTAAACTCGATTTGATCCTTGCCAATCTCCACGTGATCTTTATTGATCTTTTTGATGTAATAGATATTTACGGCATAAGTCCTGTTGATCCGTATAAACAAGCCCTGGGGAACATCTCTCAGTGAAGCCGCGAGGGAGGAGCGAACCAGATGGTAACTTCCATCATTGATGTGGAACCTGGAATAGACACCATCCGCACTGATGGCAGCAATATCCAGGGCGGTAAGTGCAAGCCAGTAAGGCGGCTGCGAAATGAAGATCGGGGGGAATTGCATTTTAAAGGATTTAGGTTGATAATTTTCCAAAATAGAAAACAGATCGCATTCATCAAATAGAAGCGAACAGGGTTCCTGGATTCCGCGTTCGGGGTTTGTAGGTAGGGATTGACCTTCCTACTACCTTGGAAGTACCTTCCTACTACCTTCCTACTGCAAATAAACGGCCCCGATCCTGTGTAGAATCAGGTTTTACATCCAGAATCCGAGAACCTCAAATCCAAAATCAGAATAGCCCGAATCATTTTCGGCTTCCTGGTAAAAACGCGCATTAGTTTTGTTGTGTAAAATTCAATTATGAAAAAGCATTTATTAAAATCAAAAAAATCAATTCTATGGCAAAAACCAATGGAATGATCAGCGGTTTGTTCAGCGGGATGCTGGGCAAAGAGGTCGTATTCCGCAACCTGGGTGACAGGACAATTGCTTGCGCAGCGCCTGGTCCCCGAACGAAAAAGGCATCCAAAGCACAGCTAAAGAACGAAAACATGTTCAGGATGGGAAACAGGTTTGCGACAGCTGTTCTCCAGGATCCTGATTTAAAGGCTGCCTATGCGAGAGCTGTAAAAACCAGGCAAACGCCGCATAGTCGTGCTGTACAGGATTATTGCAATCCTCCCGTGGTAACAGACGTTGCCGGTCACCACTACAAGGGCAAACCCGGAGACATCATCGAGATCCGCGCAACCGATGATTTCCATGTCGCCAAAGTGTTTGTGGAGATCCGCGATGCTGAAGGAAACAAGTTGGAAAGCGGGTATGCTGTCGTGCAGCCATTTGGCACCGTATGGCATTATACTGTAACCGCTCCGAATGAGCTGTTTGCGGGCAGCAGGATCACCGCCTGGGCGGTCGATATTCCCGGAAATGAGGGGTCACTTGAAGTACTGTTATGATCAAATTCTACTTCTGAATTTTCAGTACATAGATTGATGGCCAGAGCTTACCGGTAATGAGGAGCCGGTCACGGGTGGGGTCATACGCAATTCCGTTCAGCACATCCGCGCCGGGTTGGCGGTACTGGATCTCTTTGGTGATGGAGGAGAGGTCCAGTTTTCCGACGATCTGCCCGGTTTGCGGATCTATTTTGAGTATGGTATTGTGCATCCAGACATTGGCGTAGATGAAATGATGGATATACTCCAGTTCATTGAGGCTGTCACGCGGCACGCCGGCATCGGTGACCGATAGTATCCGGACTGGTTTGTCCGGCGACTTCGGATCAAGGAAAGTGAGTTTGTCCGTGCCATCGCTCATGATGAGGTGGGTGCTGTCTGTCGTAAGCCCCCAGCCCTCGGTGTTGGTATAGGCAAATTCCCCCGTTTTTTTAAACGTTTTAGTATCATATACAAACGCCTTTCGGTTCCTGTAGGTCAGCTGGTAGATCTTGTCCTTCAACTGCGCGATGCCTTCTCCGAAATAAACCTGTTTGTCCAGCTGCACTTTCACCTGGAACCTGCCGGTGGCCGAATCGTGGTAGCCGATAACTGATTCGGTTTGTGAAAGTCCGTCGGGTGAACCCGTGCTTTCAAAGAGTTTTCCGTTTGCATAGAACAGGCCTTCCGTGAAGAGGCTGGTATCGTGGGGGAGGACACCAATAACGGTAAACGGGAGGAAGGGGGAAGTCGCTGCGGGCGTTGTTTCGGGGGCGGTGATGGGTTTAGAGTCGCCGGAATGGCAGGCGATGCCCAGGGTAATCAGGAAGGGCAACAGGAAGTGGCGGAGCTTTTTTTTCATGGAAATCAAGAGGAGCTATGGCAAGAATAAGAAAGTTTGTCTATTTTTTACTGTCTTTACAATAACCTTATCGCTTTCCAATGAAAAAGAAACTTCTCCTTTTCCTCCTGATGGCTGCATGCACTGGCAGGACAATCGCACAGGAAAAATCCCGAAAGTTTACTGCTCAACTTGAAATCGGGCCATCCATTCCATTGGGAGGCTTTGCTGATCATACTTCGTCCGAAAACGACTGGGATTATGGTGCCGGGAATGCGCTGACTGGTTTTGCGGCGAATATTTTGCTAAAGTATTCCTGGTCAGAACACTGGGGCACTTCGTTGCTGTTGGGCTATTCTCAGAACGCTTGGGATGAAGCGCATATGGAAGATGCGATCCGCAAGCAGTACGGGAATTTGGTTGATGCCCGTGTTTCCGCCGACAACTGGAAGATCTTCAAAGCGATGCCGGGCTTGTACTATTCCATTCCGCTTTCTCCGCGGCGGAAATTTGTATTGCAGCCGATGGTGTCGGCGGGGATCTCCAAAGCTGACATGCCTGGATATCGCTATGTATACAGGCCTAAAGACGGTAATAATACATTGCCAAACTGGGAATATCCGAACCCGGGCGGAGAAACTGATCCGGTCATGGGCGGAGGAGCTGTTATGGTAGGCGAACAGAAAATGCCGGTAACTTTTTGTTACCAGTTTTCATTGGCATTGGACTATGCGATCAGCAAAAGATTTGTTCTGGTAATGGATGCGGGTTATTTTAGCGCGCATCCGGAGAACCAAATGGCGGATCACCCTGTTTCACTTTCTTCCATGAATGTTTTAGTTGGCGCGGGATACAGGTTTTGAGGATCAGTTAAAGCTTATGCGTGCTTAAAATTCCTGCTGTTGTGTTTTTGAAACGGCCAACTTCCGGAAATGAAATACATTAAGCGTATCCTTTGCTTCTATTTCCGCCCATTCCTGCATTTCTTCTTTGGACAACTGGCTTTTGTAACATTGTATTGCAGTCATCGCCTTCTTTTCATCTTCTTCTGAATACCGGATGGAAACATTGATATACGCCGGATCGATAGTGTTGAGGCCGCCGATCATTTTGAATTTGTCATCATCCCGTTTGGTCCAGGCGATATAGTACAAAGGATATTTGTCCACCCAGCCTTCCTTCAGGAGAATCTCTGTTGTCATATTGCTGATCATGCGGTGATCGGAGTGGCCGGTATCGCCATCGGGACCGAAAGTAATAATAAGATCGGGATTGAGTTCTTTGATCTTCGCGGTGAGTTTTGCTTTCAGTTCCTTCGACTGGCTAAAATATTTGCCTACACCAATCCTGGTATCAAAGCCATCGGTATACCGCAGGAAAATTGGCTTTTCAATGCCCATCTGTTCGCAGGCGCAGGTTGTTTCTGTTTCTCTCAGTGCGGCCAGGGAATCGCCTGTTGGAAAGCCGGGTTTGACGCCATATCGGCCATCGGTAGCAATGATGAGATACACTTTGTTGCTCCTGCCGTATTTGGTGAGCAGTTGGGCGATGGCGCCTTCATCATCGGGGTGCGCAAAGACGGCAAGGATTGTTTTGCCAGTCGTTTTTGCGCCCCCGTTGATGAAAGGTGTTGTACTGTCAGTTATAGCGTTGCCTCCCCGCATTCCCAAAACGGACAGTACAACAATGAGGAAAAGATGCATTATTTGATCACAGTTACTTTTAAAAACGTGGCCGGAATCTTTGTGCTGCCATTAGCTCCCTGGTTCTGGCTGTTGAACAGGGCTTCCAGTTCTTCCTGCAATTGTGCTGCCTTGCCATTCTTTTCCGATGCCTCAAAAGCGTTCATCGTGGGACCATAATAGGTTTTAAAGACACTGACAAATTCGGCGGGTGTAAAGGGTGCAATAAAGGTGAAGGTCTCTTTCTCGCAGGTAATGTTTTCCGGTTTTGCGCCTGCAGCTGTAAACCTTTTAACCACCTCTTCTTCCTTTCCCCACAACATGGGACTGACAAAACCTTCCGGTGGCGGTGGGGTATACGCGGAACTGATTTTCAGGATCTGCGCGACCAGGGTGGGATCTCCGGGGATCCAGTTCGCCATTACAATTTTTCCCCCGGGTTTGGTGACCCGCAGCATTTCATTGGCCACATCCTGGGGTTTGGGGGCGAACATTGCGCCAAACATCGTTACCAACAGGTCGAAGCTGTTGTCTTTCAGTTCCGTTAGTGCGGAGGCATCGCCTTCCTGGAAGGTAACATTGCTTAAACCGGCTTCTTTTGCCCGTTTGTTGCCTGCTTCTACCAGGTTGGCGGCAATGTCCACGCCCAGTACGGTTCCTGCCAGTCTGGCCTCAGGAATGGCCGTGTTGCCGTCCCCGCAACCGAGGTCGAGGATGTTCAGATCTTTGGTAATTCCGAGGGAAGCCACAAAGGCTTCACCGCTTTGGCGCATGGTGTTGGCAATGCGGGTAAAGTCGCCCTTTTCCCAGAGCATTTTGTTAGGATTCATGTTTCTATGTTTTGGATGGATAGGTTGCTTCAATCCAGGCGATGGATGCTTTCGCCAGGCGTTCCAGGGTGGTTAGATTAATATCAGCCAGCTTTTTGACATAGATACAGGATTTGCCCATGGTGAAATTGCCGAGGTCTTCGAGGAGCTTTTTGCTTTCTTCAGTGGGCGCATATACATAGAGGGAAATAGCGGCTTTCCGGGGAGAAAAAGCAATCACGGGCATATCGCCTTCATGTCCGCTCGCGTATTGGTAATGGTAATGTCCAAAGCCGATGATCGAAGGGCCCCACATCTTCGGAGGGTGACCGGTCCACGCGCTCATGAGTTCGATCAGGCGGTAACTGTCCGCTTCTTTTTGCGCATTGTCCACGAAGGAACCAATGAAATCAGCGACGCTGACTTCGGTCTCGACAGTTTTGATTTTTTTGGCGGACATGCCCGGATGAAGGTTTTGATCCCTTCAAGATAGGAAATTCAGGGAATAGTTGATGCTAAAGTCATTCTTCGCCCCTGATATCCCTTAAGCGCTCAATGTCTTCCAGGTCTTTCTTGCGGGCTGTCGCTTTTTTATCTTCAATAAGGTCGGAATAATTAATAAAATGAACCTCAGTTCCTTCAAATTCAACTGTTCCTTTTCTTTTATCGGCTTCCATAAACTTGATATTTGCCTTTATTTCAGGCAAGAGATCAAGTGTAAAATCATCAAATTCAACTTTAAAGAATGATTTTCGGGGATCAGGAGTTTGTTCTTCCATAAATTCTGTAACATCCTGTCCCAGTTCCTGCATGACCTTCAAAATGTTGTAGTAGTTTTCATAAGTTGGATTATACCAAATGTCGATGTCTGGCTTGTCTGATAACTCACCGGAGATTGTAATTGAATGCCGGTAGTAGCCGTTTAGAGCCACTGCGGTACCGCCAACCAGGACATATCTGACTTGAAACTTATTCAACAACTTACAGATCAGCAGTAGGGTGTCTTTAAGCTTTTCTTCCACGCATTATCGCTTAAAGTTTTGGACTGGTGTCTTTTTATCTTTAGCTGACATTATCGCCTTAATCACTTTTTCGAATTCTGAATGTCTTTGAATGGTCAATTGGCGATCCTGGGCTTTGCTCTCACCAAGTTTCATTTCCTCAAATCCGGAAAATTTTTTAATGCTTTTCATTGCCCTTCCTGTTTGTTATCCTCAATTTACCAAATTTGGTTCAAATCAGGTTGACTATCGGTTAGTTGATCACAGCATTGATCTTTTCCCAGAGTGCATTATCGAAACCCGAAAGGGCGAAGCTGGGATTGGCGGGATCGGAGGCATTGCCCATCCTGATGACGACCATTTTTTTAGCCGGACAAACATAAATGCGCTGGTCTTCGGCGCCCATGGCGGCAAACATGTCTGAAGGCGCATTGGGAACCAGGGGGCCAGGATATACAGTCTGTCCGCCGGGGACCATGTAGCTGGTCTTTCCGTTCAGCCACCACAGGTAGCCGTAGGAGGGATTGATTGCCTGGGATGAGCTGGTACTTTCGGTAAAAAAGGGCTCATTGATGATCTGTTCCTTATCCCATTTCCCTTTGTTCAGTGCCAGCAGTCCGAACCGGGCCATGCTGCGGGTATTGCTGTGATAAATTTTATAAATGATGCCCATGTTCCAGAAGCCCTCCATGCCGATTTTCTCTTTCAGCATCACGTTGAAAAAGACTTCGAAATCGTCATTGGTAGCGCCGCCCACTACATCCATCAATTTCTGGAAAACATTGTGGTAGGACCAGCGGGTGCCGGCATCGGCGAGATATGTGAGGTTGGATTTGATCACCAGTTCATTTTCATCGTTGATGCCGGAGGTCATGGTGAGTAGGTTCCTGGTGGTGATCAGGTCTTCTTTGGCGGCTGGCTCGCTGGTCCACCCTGTGCCGAGGAATTTGGACACCTTGTCGTTGATGCTGAGGAAGCCTTCCTGCTGGGCGATCCCGATGGTGGTGGCGACCAGGGTTTTACCGGCGCTGTTCCATTGCCAGGCGGTGCCGGCGGTGTGTCCATTGAAGTATTCTTCCATGACGATCCTGCCATTTACCAGGATCATGAATGATTTGGTATGTTTCTGGGCGAGATAGTCATTTAAGGGTTGGATAGCAGCCTGGTTCCAGCCGAGGCTGGCGGGGGAGGTAGCTTCCCAGGCTGCAGTGTAGTCAGCCGGTGGGAAATACATCGCTTCATTTGGCAGCGGCACCGGGTCATCGGAGGTTTTGGTACATCCGGTCAACGCCGGAAGGAATAAAATCAGTAACAGCCGCAGGTAGCTCATAATGCAGGGTTTGACGGGTTTGACATTGGCCTGGCGCGGAAGTTTAAATTGCCCGAAAATTATTGCCTTTGGCTTGTTTCCACGTATTCGAAACAGCTTTCATTTTCGAAATCAACGAAGTAGAAGACATCAAAAATTATCCTGGATAAAATAGTTTTCACTTTTTTGATCAAATCATTCCGGTTACCCGAAACTGTCAGCGTCAGCATGTGCCCGTTGTCAGCAGGGGAGAAGCCAAATAACCTGAATTTTTCCAGATAGTCTTCGTTCAGGAAATCCTTTTTTGAAAGTTGTTTAACATTGGGAAGGGTAACATTGAGTGTGTCTTTTGAATAGCTGAATCTGAAGTAAAAGTTGTCAGATTTTTTCACGAATAGCCTGACATTTTTTATTTTCCTGGCGAACAGGTTTTCCAGTACCTGGTCAAACAGGTTTTCTTTGCCAACGGGAATTTTTGGCCGTTGCGCTAGTAGTAATTTCTCCAGTTGCGCTTTATTGTCCTGGAGAACTTCATTAAAATATTGCCTGAGGTATTCAGGTAAATCCTGATCAAGTTTTTCTTCCCAGTCGTGAATCCGGCTTTGTAAGAAGAGTTTCTCATAATGCCATCTGTCTTCAATAGTTTGAAGTGTCTGTATTTTCCGGTTCAGCAGGTACAGTGCCTGAGCATGATAGTGTGCCATCAGGGTTTCATCAGCTGCCATACTTTCATTGATAAGCACTTTAAGCCGGGCCTGCTCTTCCTGGTATTGAGCAATCAGAAATTCAATTCCATGTTCTTTCATGTTATACTAATCCTATTGCTGAATTGCCCGGGGTCTGTTGATGATCTCCATCAGCCGTTGATGCGGAAGAGCAAATACTTTATTTCCATTGATGCCTTCCATGTCGCTGGCGGCAACCAGGGCGTTGATGATCGCTTCTTCGGTCGCTTGCACCGTGGCTTCAAAGATCTTGTCCAGCTTCCCTTTGGGGATCACGTCCCAGCTTTCTTTGGCGCTGTTGTTGTATACAGGCACAGCGGTACTGAGTGCCAGGAAGATTTCACCGGAACCGTTGTGGGAGAAGGTTCCAGTTCTCGCGATTCCATGTGTAACCCGCTTTGCCACCAGTTTTAATTGGCCGGGCAGCAGCGGTGCATCCGTGGCGACGATGACGATGATGGAACCGTCTTTTCTTTTTTGTTCATGTACTACTGGTTCCAGTTCAGGGATGGCTTTGCCCAACGGGATGCCCTGTATCATCAGTTCGCTACGCCTGCCAAAGTTGGCCTGAACGAATACGCCCAGCGTGTAATTAACGGAGTCGATGGTGAAGATCCGGGAAGAAGTTCCGCTGCCTCCTTTGAATTCATAACACACCATGCCTGTTCCGCCGCCCACATTGCCTTCCCGGACAGGACCTGGCGCAGCGCTGTTGAGTGCATCCCACACATGCTCTTTGCTGATGTGAAATCCGTTGATATCGTTTAATACACCATCCCAGGTTTCTGCCACAACCGGCAGGCCGAAGGAGAAGTCGACAAAATCTTTTTTTGAGAATTTGTTGAAACACCATTGCCCGATGGCGTCCCTGACGATCCCGACACTGTTCGTGTTGGTGATGCCGATGGGGCCATAGCCGATACCAAAGTCTTCGATAAAGGGCAGTCCGGTCATTTCTCCGTCGCCATTTAGAGAGAAAGAGGAAGCGGCATAGGTTTTATCTGTTTTTCCCTTTGGAAGGATGACGGTGACGCCGGTGCGTACAGGGCCCTTGCCCGGCACCAGGTTACCGGTACCTTCGATCAGGGTTTTGTAGCCCACTTCAAGATTGGCTACATCCGTTATGGCATTGTTTTTACCCGGTACACCGTCAAAGGCGATGTCCAGGTTTCTGGCGCGGACCGTAGTATTGTTTTGGGCGAAGCCGGTATAGCTGAAGAGGCAGAGCAGGCCGCCTATGAGCGTTAATTTGTTAGTCATAGTTGTCAGGTCACCTGAAATTACCTATTCTTCGTCTTCGTATAAGACGAAAGTTTTCAGGGATACTTTTCCAAAATCTTTCCTGGTCAATGTATCCAGTTCGTATTGCTCGTAATAAAAGCAATATGATTCGGAGATAACGGAGTCGAGCAACCAGTCTTTTGCTTTTGGATAGTAACGAAACCTGTGTTCTGAAAGTGATTTACAATTACTTCCGCAATATGTCTGAAGTACAATCCAGCCTTTATGTACAGTCATTCCGCAATACGGATCTGACATTCCACAGCAAGTGATACAGGGTATTGCTTTTTTGTTCCGGAAACTGAAATGATACTGGTTGTTCTTGTATCCCATGAAAATCAGCATGTGCCGGGGTAAATTAATTGGGCCTGATTCATATCGCAGGCTGTCTTCATTGATCAGTCCGGTCACGAGGACCAGATCATTGATATTGTCTTCGTTGATGTCGCCGGTGACGGTGTCAATGGCTTCGTGGCCGCGCGCTATATATTTTGCCAGGCTATCCGGAAGGGTGATTTCATGCTGTTCACGTCCAGATAGCCATGTGAACGCTCCTTTGTTTTCCAATAGTGAGTCTTGTTGTAAAGCGGGAATTGAATCATTTGGAGTAACAGTTTTCGCCTGTTTATCCGGGGCGGATTTACAGGAAACAGCGGAAACAACGCAAACCAACAGTACTGAAAGAAAACTAAGGCGTACCATTTCATTTTTTGGGTACAATCGCCCTCATGGTCCAAAAGCCACCACTTTGCCTTTGTTCATGAGGTCAGTCCAGTAGGCAACATGCTTCATCATGATTTCCCGTTCTACCTCGTTCATTGTCTGGGCAAAGTCGGGCCGGGCGGGAAGCAGGTGCAGGACGAAATGTATTTTTTCCATTATAGATTTGTGTTGGTACAAAAAGGTTGTATGCTGCAGGCTCACCGACGGCAGTTGTCTTCACGGGGATTTTCAGGGAATGCGTTTATGCACTGATTTCTGCCATCTTTTTGGCAATGTGGTTCAATACAACCTCCAGTTCTTTTTCGGGACTGAAATCGAGGAACTTCATATCTTTTTCACCAACTGACCGGAATGTCTTCTTTTCTGATCCTCATACAATTTCATTTTATAGTTATTAATCGTGGAGGCAATAGCTATAAAGTCATGTATCCTAAGGTAATTATTTATTTCCCGATGTGGGTACAAAATCCCACACCATATCATATTTGTCCCTGATGATCCAGTTGCCCTTAGTGTCTATAAATCCACTTTTTGTCAGGTGATTGGTTCTTACATGGATGAGGCCAAATTCATACCTGGGCGCGGGCATTGCAAGGCTGGTGGACCGGAAAAGGATTTTATTGTCCAGGCTGATGAGCTGCACTTCACCTTCATGGTGATTTCCATCATTTGCCACAAAGAGATTGTTTCCAATGGATTCTAAGTTGGTGTAGTTAAATGGCACAATTGTTTTACCGCTTTCATCTATCACGCCACTTCCGTTAAATTTAGTCCGCTGGGCGATGTAGTACTTTTCGCCGGCCGGAGATAGCCATCCCCACTCGAAATCAAGTAAGAACTTTCCCTGTTTGTCGATGAGCGCGTACTTTGGATGATCCTGATAGTTGACGATGGAATTGTCCGTTGTGTCGGTGAGAATCAGCATCGAATGCATCTTCCGCCCTTTGCCTACTACTGCCTTGCCATTAATGAAACTATGTGCCTGGTCGAAGCGGGCAGGAATTATTTCTTTTCCATCTGCATTGACATACCCAAAGATATATTCTGAGTCAGAGAATCGGACTGCTTCGATATTGCTGCTGATCCCTATCACTGCGAGCCCTTCGCTGAAATCTTCGGCCTTGTCGTAAATGGCAGGAACCACCATTTTGCCCTTGGTATTGATAAAGCCTTTTTTGGTTGCGTATTTGTCCGCGGAGTTAGCAATTTCAACTTTTGCGAGTCCTTCGGAGAACTTCCAGATTTGCTGAAATATGGGTTCTGTAATTCTTTCCCCGTTCTTGTTGATGAGGCAATAGTTGCCCTGTGGATCTTCCCAATCCTCATTGGCCAATTGCCCGACAAAGACCGCGGCGACGTCCTTTTTGTAGTCATCTGCAGCGCCGTATTCGATATTGACAACTACTTCTCCCTTCCTGTTGATATATCCCCATTTATTGTTGAGGGAAACAGCGCATCGGCCTTCACTGAATAATCTTACTTTTTCGTATTTGGGATCGATGATGATTTTTCCAGTGGTGTCGATGAAGCCCCATTTGTTGCCGGTTCTCACAGCGGCGATTCCTTCATGGAAAGTTTCTGCTTCATTGAATTGAACTGGAATAGCAACCACGCCCTTGTTATTGCAGTAGCCCCATTTTCCACCTGATTTTAGATAGTTCCTTTCTTTGGCGCCGATATTCACCGGGATCAGGTTGTTGCCCCAGAAGCCGATGTCGTCATATTTGATGGGAATTACTTCTCTACCCGTGGTGTCAATGCATCCGAGTTTCTTATTGCGTTCTGCGGTGGCCAGTATCGCAATCATGTTCTGGCTGAATGACCTGACAGGAATGACTACCAGGGATAGATATAGGGCTATCTTAAAAATCACAAAGATCCTCCTGTCTGGTAAATTTCTTGGTATAAAGATTCATAATTCAGCAATCATTGAATTCGACCATTACCGGCACATGATCGCTGTATTTTTTCCAATGGTCATAGTCGCCGATCTCTATCGACCTGATCCTGGCTATCATATCAGCAGAAGCAAAGCAATAGTCCAGGTGATAGGGTTTGTCCTTGTGTTTGTACAGGTAAAAAGTGGGATGCTCTTCCTTTCCCTGGATCTGCTTAAAGTGCGCATGATAGCAGCTGAAGATGCCTTTGTCTTCCAGGCGGTTTACCACGTGCGAATGATTGCCGGTTCTGTATTTCCTGTCCCAGATGGTGTTGCTGTTGAAATCGCCGATCAGGATAGTTTGTTTGTTGGTTAGTTTTTTGTCGTAGTGGTGGATGGCTTTCCAGACCTGTTCCACGTATTGCCCGTCAGGATCATCGGGATTGTTTGCCCAGATGGCATAGAGCGTGAACTTTGTGTCCGGACCGGTAACTGCTATCGGGATGATCATTTTCAGTTCCGTGTTGTGGTTCCGGAGCAATTTTAGTTTTAAGTTGGTATAGGAAAAGATGCCTAATCCCTTGTTCCTGTTGGTGCCGAACCAAAGTATGGACATTGGCTGTGGAATGTCTGGTTCAAAAAGTAATTTGTCGGGATGCTCACATTCCGGAACAACCAGGATGTCGGGCTGATGACTTAATATCAACGCGGCCTTTTTCCTGAATGCCATATTGCAATTCCATGTAATCAGTTTCATGGCCGGATAGATATGCGCTTCTTTGCCGGTTTTCTGATTGCGATGCAACAGTTTCCATCAATATCAAGTGGTTTGGCCAGATAAACACCATTCCGCTTCCTGTCCATTGCTCTGGTTAATGCGGAGTCGAAATAAATTGTTCCGTTAGCGATCTCATAATACTTAGAGGGCTCATAATACATTGAGTCGCGTGATGGGTGCATTTCTGTAAGTTCAAAGCCGCCAAATTCCAGCTTTCCGTCCTTGTCCATATCAGAGTATGGCGGGAGGGCTTGTTGTTTCTCGTCATTATACACACAGTGAACGAGCTGTATCGCAATTTGGCTTGTCAGCCGGTAGGCTGATAATTGGTTAAAGTTGGCGCTGTTTTCCAGTTCCAGAAATAAGAGAATACTACCGTTTTGCTAGATCAGTCTATTGTATTTGCTATTATAGATAATATCATCGTCCACACTGCCAATTGTTTTCGCATTGAAACAAATCCTGTTGCCGGTAATGAGAATGCTATCACCTGAATGTGTTTTGAGAACAATCTTTTCAGGTAGTTGCAAGCAGTAGAGCAGGAGGAGTATAGTTAACACTTATTATGTAGGTTACAGATCAATGTGAGGATAGCCTATTCCGTTCAGGTCTGATTTGAGGTCCTCAAATTCAGTCAGCTCAGGATTGATGCCTGTTATGACGGCTTTTGTAAGCGGTTTAAAGTCGTAAATGTGTTTGACCAAATCGATCCTCAGGTTGTGTGCTTCAAATTGCTCTTCATAATATTCGACAGCCCAGTTTTTGTAAGTGGTTGGGTTGTTGTCAAGGATATTGAGTAAATCAGCACTTCCGTCACCGTAATCATCGCCGGGATACCTAAAGTTGCCGATATGCCATTGGGAATCGTTGGTTTTCCGCCAGGTGCAGAAAGTTGTACCGATTGACCTGATGGGCTCAGTAAATAAGAAACTCCTAAAGACGTCAGGGACAGTGTCAACGACGCCTTCCCATATCTTTTGCGTGAAAGCCGTTTTCTTCTGGCCGAAGAAGCTTTTGAATTTCTCTTTCAGTGTAACTGGTTTGATTTTCGTTTCATGCCATTGGCTCATTTCACTTTCGTGTGCGAAACCGTTTATGATTGCGCCGTGTTTACTGAATAGTGTCTGAAATTCATCTCCGGAACCGTTACGCATCAGAAAACATTCATCACCAGTTTTCTGGTCCCAGCTATTGTCGAATGAATAGTAGCGGTATTGCCATTCCCGGCAGATTATTGCGTCTAGTGTCGCCAAGGATTTGCAAAGCCGGTGAAGCGTCGGAATATCCGGGAGCCGGGACAGATTTTTTGTTGATAATGTTGCCATCGACACCCGCTGTTATTTGGTTACACCGTTTTCCTTTTTATCCTGGAGCATCTGCAATAATTGCAGGCCCATTAACCCGGAAAGGCTGCCGTCGCTTCCGTTGTTCCCGCTGACGATCAGGTCAGGGATGATCTTGATATTACCCTTGCCGATTTCTTCGGTGATCTTGTACTTCGTGAAGTTGTCACCGCCCATCGCTTTTACCTGCAGTTCATACGCTTCAGCGGTGGATTTACCGATGGCCATGATCTTTTCTGCTTCTGCCAGACCGGTCTTGCTGATTTTTTCGGCATCCGCGCTCGCGTTCAGTTTGGTCGCCTCTGCCTGTGCGCCGGCTCTCGCCTTCGTGGCTTCTGCTTCAGCATTTGCACGCATTTTGGTGGCTTCGGATTCTGCGTTGACCTGCAGCTTCAGGCTGGTGGCATCACCTTCTGCTTTTTTAACGGCCGCATCAGCCGTGCGCTGGGCGATCTCCACACTTTGCTGTGCCTTTACGATCTCCTTTTGCATGTCGGCAATCGCGGTTTCCTTTTCCATGCCCTGCCGTTGTTCCTGTGCGCTTCTTTGGGTCTGGTAGGTCTTCTGTTCCTCTTCAGCGATTTTCCTGTCGGTGAGTGTTTTCATCAGGGCTTCCGGAGGAACAATATCTCCGATCAGTGTATCTACCGCGTTCACGTTGTATTCGTCCAGTACCTCGCGGATATGCTCCCGGGCTGATTTTTGCCTTTCCTTACGTGTACTGAGGAAGCTGATCACATCACTGTCCTGTGCGCTGTTGCGGAAATAGTTGCCGATGGTGGGTTCGAGTACCTGTGATACCAGGTTGTTCATGCTGCCGAAACGGGCGATCACCTTGGGTGCTTCATTGGCGGGCACGTGAATGATCTGGGCAACATCAAGATTGAAGGGGAAACCATCCCGCGAACGCACGGTGATGGTGCTGAGGTTTTTGTCAAGATCATGTGCTTCACTTCTGGCATTGGCCCAGTTCAGCACGAGATTGGTGGTGGGTACCAGTTCTACCTTCATGGTATAGGTGTTGACCGGGTATTTACCGGGACCGAGCGGTTCGTTCCATACACCACGGAATCCTTTGGTTACAATATTGCCGTGTTTAAAGCTGTCGCCGGTAATATCTTTTCCGTCTTCGCCGATATAAGAGATCACCACCCCTACATGACCGATGGGAACGTGGGTCATGGGGATTTCTTCAATCTGTATGGCCCATGGGTTGATGAAATAGCTGCCGGCCAGCATGACTTGCGGTTGCAGGCCACGGTTACCACTGTTGGTAAGGAATACATCTACATCCTGAAAGTTATTGTGTCCTTCAATCTGTTCGCCGGCGATCTGTCCCGGCCTGATGGGTACACCATCGAGTGTAGTAACAATGCCCACCATGTTTTCGCGGATGATGGTCATGTCAGCAATGGTGATGGTGAAGGCGTAGGTGTTGATCCGGTAGGTTCCTGCAGTGATCAGTGCGGTTTGCCGGCCTTTCTGACCGTTATTGACCAGGAATTTTTCGGTGTCCTGGAAGTTATCGCAATCGACGGCCCGGCCCAGGATATTCCCGGTGGGCAGCTGCACGCCATCATTGGCCAATACCAGTCCCACTTTGCCTTCCGGGATCACCACGAAAGGTTGCATGTCGACGCCGTATTGCCAGGGCCACATGCCCCAGTAGAGGCCGGGTGCGAGTGTTTGTGCCTGGAAGCCGGCTTCTCCTTTGGTGGCGATGATACGGCCATCCGGCAGGGCGCGATTGGTGCCTACCAGCACGAACTTTTTGGTAACGAGGCCGATCCTGTTTTCCGGAACGATCACCATTCCGAAGAAGACGCGAAGAATGAATTTGTAGAAGAGGACGAAAGAGAGTACCAGTGCAATCCACCAGTAGGTTGCGAGCAGGGCAAGGAAGGTCATTTTAGTTATTGGGGTTTAGAAATTTTGGAGTAGGTTGTCGGGTAGATATTTGTTACTATTCCCTTTTGATGTCTGAGCTGAGGTCTCCGAGAAATATTCGATTTTCATTCCCCGCTTCTGTAAAGAGAATCGCTGTTCGGGAACTACCATCGAGTTCTACCATTCTTGGCGATTCGTCGGCAAGAATTCGGGTAAGCTGCTTTTTTTCTGCAAATATTGCTGCTTTTCCTTTTAACAGGAGTAATGATCCGAGATTTGATTTAATCAATTCTACAAATGCCTTGTCGGATTGTGACACTGAATTAAGATCCAATAAAGTCAGTTTATTGTCTTTCAACAGTGCGGCAATTGCTGAGTGATCAGTATTTAATGTCTTGTCAATTGCTGCAATACCGGCGATGATATCGCTTTTCTTAAAGTAAATCACGTAGTTGCCATTCTTTACGATAAAGTCGTCGGCACCCTTTTTCTGGGTCAGTTTAATGGTTTGTCCGAAAGAAGAGACTGCCAGCAGTGTGGCTGCAATAGCTGTAAATAGTCGTAGCATGTGTAAATTTTTCAGGGCCTTATCAGATATCTATAATAATCGGATTGTTGTTCTGAAGGCAATGCTTCGCCTCCTCACCAACAGGCAGCAGGACGCCGCCCGGATAGAATAAGGTAGTGATGCATGCGATTCCGGGCGTAATAATAGTGCTTTCCGGGTATTGCTGCAAGAATGTGAGGGGTAAATTAAGGCTGAAATGGAGGTCGGCTATAGCCCCAGTTGTTTTTTCACTTTTGCCGGTAGTTTATCCGCTACCAGTTGGTGGGATTGCTGAAGAAATTTTTTCCAGTCGGTATTTTTTATCCTGGCTATATCATCTATCCAGACCCATTTGTATTTGGCCACATAGGGTGCCGGCTTGAATCCCGGCCAGGTACACATTTCTTCAAATTCTTCATCCTTCACCTTAAAGGAAGCTGACGTGGGGGACTGGTTCAGCCCCACGACGCAGAACATTTTTCCGCCCACAGAGAATACCAGGTCATGCTCCCATTTAATGTCTTCTGTAACGCCGGGCAGGTCATTGCAAATGCGCTGAATTACTTCAATTGTCATTGTTGATCCAGGATGATTGTCCCAATAATAGGGTTTTAATTTGTATTTACCCTTTCTGCTTCCTCTCCGGCACTGTTACCGCTTTTGCGGGAGGTGATCTTCTGGCCTTTGGCGAACCGGTAGGAGAAGCTCAGCACCGCTACACGGGTGTCGCGTTTCAGCTCGAAGTATTCGTGCGCATGTTCGAAGCTGGTATTTCCGGCCATCCGTTGGGTATAGAAGATATCGCGGAAAGCAAGCTTCAGGGAGCCTTTTCCCTTCATGATCTGGCGGCCAACGCCAAGGGACAGCTGCCCGGTGGGATCAAGCACCTCGGTGATATCATTCTGATTTTTGGTAATATAATAGCCTGAAAGTTCAGCCGTCCAGTTCTTGTTGAACCGGAACTGGTTATTGATGCTCAGGTTCAGTTGCGTGATCTTCGCTTCCATCTCTTTCCAGACAAATCCCTCAAAACGCTTATGGTTCATCGTGGCATCCACCACCAGGTTCCAGCCTTTTACGGGGGTTGTGGTGAGCATCACCGACAGGCTGAGGTCCTGCATCTTCCCGATATTTCCTTCTGTATAAATGATCATTCCTTCCGCATCGGAATAGAAGAGTTGCGTGAAATAATTGTCAATATAGTGATAGCCAAGTGTGGTTGTCAGCAGTTCCTTGTACTGGTGCGAGGCCTCGATATTCCAGGTGTATTGCGGCAGGATATAGGGATTACCGGTTTGGTAGGTGTATTTGTTCAGGATGATGGTAAAAGGATTGAGTTTCTGGAATGCGGGACGGTCAATGCGGCGGCCGGCATTGAGGGTGAAACTGTTGGCGGAATCGACCTGGTAGGTGACACTAAGGTTCGGGAACAGGCTGGTGTAATTGCGGGTGAAAACCGAATCTTTCCCTGAGGCATTGCCCAGCTGGTTGCCGTCATACGCGGTATGTTCCATGCGGAGGCCTGCCTCTGTTTTCCACTTGCCTGTGGCATAATTGCCAGTGCCATAAACCGCATAGATGTTCTCGTCGTAGAGGAAATGGTTACTCCGGTTGAGGTCATCTACCCAGTTCGGATCATCCCAATATTGAAATACAGCGAGGTTGTCGGTGCTGGTTCCGGAAGTCTTTATGCCGGCAGCCCATTGCAGGTCGGCATTGACCTGGTGCACATAGTCGGCCTTCACTGCGAAGATCCTGATCGTGGAGGGCAGGGTGCCCCGAAACTTTTCGACATAGCCGTCGGGGCCTTCCTTGGTATTGCTGAAAGCCTGGTCGTTACTGATATCATAATAGAGCCAGTCTGCATCGGCCGTCAGGGTTTTGCGTTTGTTGAACCGGTGGGAGAAGTTCAGGTTCAGGTTGCCGTTCTTCATCCCCGTTTCGATCTGGCTGCTGGTATAGATGGAAGAGTCGATATGCCGGTTTTCATCCATCCAGATGGCGGGACCGCTGCCGGGGCGGTTGCGGTTCATCAGGGTTCCCGATGCCGCGAAACCGATACTGGTATTTTCGCTGATGTTGTAGTCCATCCCGGCGCGCAGGTTCTGGTTGGTGCCTTTAACAGCGATCCAGGTGGGCTGCTCGAGGTAGGAAGCGGGTTTACTGGCTGTGGGAAAATAGGTGCGGAAGGCATAGAGGTCGACGTAGCCTTCATAATAATTGATGGAATAGTTGGCGAAGAAATTGATCTTCCCGGTGCGGTGGTTGAAGCCGATATTATCGTTTGTTTTGGGATAACGGCCCTGGGTGTACGATAACGACAGGTTGGCGTTGGTACCTTTCTGCTTCAGTTTTTTCGTACGGATATTGATCACCCCGGCATTGCCCGCAGCATCCATGCTGGCAGGCGGATGATCCATCAGTTCGATCGACTCCACGGTGGAACTGCTCATGCCCTCGAGGAGGTTGGCGAGATCCGCGCCGCTCACGTAGGTCTGTTTACCATCGATCAGTACCAGCACCTGCGGCCTCCCGCGCAGGCTGATATTGCCGTCGCGGTCCACCTGCACGCCCGGCGTTCTTTCCAGCACTTCGAGCATATTGCTGCCGCTCTGGTTGATGCTGCCGTCTATCGATACGATCGTCTTTCCGTTCACATTTTTAATCATGGGGCGATTGCCCGTAACGGTTACATTGTCGAGTGTGGTGCCATTGGGTTTCAGCTGGAGGCGGATGCCTTTGCCAATTGAAGTTCGGTCGAGTTTTACGACGGTGCTCTCGTAATTCTGCCGGGAGGCACGAAGCAGGAATTGTCCCGTTGCCGGGATGCTGAGCAGTGCCCTCCCGGAGCTGTCTGCCACGTGGGCCGCCAGAACGGAGCTATCAGGTCGCAGCAACTCCACGGTACTGAAGGGCAGGGGTTCCTGCACGGGGTTCTGTACCCGTACGGTCACGGGTTCCTGGGCCCTGGCTGAGAGGGTGAGGATAAGGGTGGTGAATATTGTACAGAACAGCTGGTAAGGTCGTGTCATAAGTTGGAACCAATAAGAAAGGGACAAGATAACTATCCTGTCCCTTCCCTTATAACCGATTTTGTTCAGCGGTCAATATCGCTGTTGGGCAACCGCAGCCCGACTAGTATTTCGCGGGTTCGCCTGCTTTGGGCAGGGCGGCTCTAATAAATTCCCTGATATGTTCATTGCTGCTGATCAGGTCTTCCTTGCGGAGGTACATCATGTGACCGCTGCGGTAGCCTTCCCAGCGCATCCGGTTTTTAAGACGGCCTGAGGGGTCCATCTGGTACATATTGTATTTCGCATTAAAATAATCGCAGGCGCCATCATAGTAGCCGGATTGCACCATCAGGTGGAGGTACGGGTTCATGGCCATTGCCTGGCGGAGGTTTTCGGCGGTATGATCGCCGTTACGGTCCCACGGATGCACGGGGCCGAACATGTAATATTTCAGGTCGGTCTTCCATTTCAGTTCTTCACGGAGATACATGTTGATCGGCGGGGTGAAGGAGTGCAGCCAGGAGGTCAGCTCGGCATTGTAGTCGGGACTTTCACCGGCATTGGCTTTATCGATACCCAGGTAGCGGGAGTCGAGGCGGCCTACAGTGAAGCCTTTTTCGCGCATGAGTTCTTTCCAGAAAAGATTGGGGGAAATGTCAAGGTTATTCTGGAGGATCACTGCTTCTGAAAGTCCGCTGTAACGGGCCATTTTGGCCGCGATAGTTTTGCGGTCGGCATCAGGCAGGAGACTGCCTTTGTTCAGGGCTGGAACCAGTTCGTTAAGGGTGAAATTCTCTACTTCCGGCAGCATGGCCGTGAGGTCTTTCTGTTGCAGGTCGGCCGGCAGTTTTTTATGGAACCAGGCAGTTGCTGAGAAATAGGGCAGGCGGAGGGCGGCGTCGGTAGCGGAACCTCTTTCTATACCCAGTTCAGTGGGGCTTACCAGGATGACACCGTTGAGGTACATCCATTGTGCCTGCTGCAGTTCGAGGGCGAGACCGGACACGCGGGTGGTACCATAGCTTTCACCGATCAGGAATTTCGGGGAGGCCCAGCGGTTGGTGCGGGAAACGAAACTGTTGATCCATTCCGCCAGGTATTTGATATCGGCGGTTACGCCGAAGAATTTGCTTTTCGGGGTTTCCTTGTTGACGATGCGGCTGAAGCCGGTGTTAACGGGGTCAACGTAAACGATGTCGGCTACGTCGAGGATAGAATAGGGGTTGTCTTTGTAGCCATAAGGTTGTACCGGATAGCCTTCATCGTCTATTTTGAGGAGTTTGGGACCTGTATAGGCCAGGTGCATCCAGACAGAAGCCGTTCCGGGACCGCCATTGAAGGAGATGACGAGGGGCCGGGCATCGCGGTCTTTTACATCGCTGCGTTCGTAATAGGTGTAGAAGAGGCCCGCGATGGTCTTGCCTTCTTCGTCCCACACGGGCAGTGTGCCGGCTGTCGCTTTATAGGGCACTTTTTGTCCCTTGATGGTCACTTCATGGTCGGTAGTGATCTGGGTGTCGGGGTTGAAGGGGATATCGGTGCCGGAGCTGGTGGCGGCAGACTTTTCTGCTTTGGCCGGAACAGCGGGTGGCACGTTTTTCGGTTGTGCGTGGAGGAGGATGGGGGCGATCAGGCCCAGTGCGAGAATGGGGAGAAGTTTCATGCCGTCAAATGTAAAGGAATGTTTAGAAGTTTGGGGGTTTGGGAGTTTAGTAGTTGCATGGGTGATGAAGGGACATTGTTGCATTTGGATATTGGATAAGGGTTTACCCTGGTAAGGTAGTATTTGGTAAAAGACGCGCAATCGTTTGTTGCTTGCAGATCGCGTCTATTTTCTATCTTGACTGAATAATCTGATGGTAGCATGAAGTTTAGTTCAGGAACATTTTTAGCCACGTTAATGGTGTTGAGTTTGTTTGCGACAGGGCAGGAAAAAAGCAATGTTATAGAGGTTCCCTTTGCGGGCAATTCCTGGGCCGCGCAGCCGGCGGGATGGGAGACATGGTTCCGGACGAGCCGGGCGGGTAATGTGGTGGTTTATATCAAGGGGGATGGTAAAGGCGGAAAGTGGACCTTCAGCCTGAATGATGAGAAAAAGTCGGTAATGCTTCCTGCAGGGGATACTGGTTTTGTGAAGGTGGGCGAATGGCAGCTTGCAGATTCCGGCTATCATGCCCTCTTTGCCGGGGCTTTGCAGACAAGATCGGTATATGCCTATGGCCGCGCCAATTCGAAAGAACATAAAAAGCCGGATGCGAAGCAAACAGGTAAACAGGGTGAAGGGCAAGATGAAGAAGATGAAGAAGCAGCTGCTGCAGCCAAACTTTCAGAAAGTGGCATTAAAGCCTATCGCCTGGAAGGCGATGCGTTATCAGGAGAGAATAATTATGTAAAGAACAATGAAGGCAACTATTTCTATTGGGGCCGCCGCGGACCGTCTGTTCACCTCAATTATATGCTACCAAAGGATTTTGCGGCAGAATGGTTCTACAATGAAGTAACTGTTCCGGAAGGTGAGGATCAGGTCGGTTCCTATTTTATGGCGAATGGTTTTGGCGAAGGCTATTTCGGGATGCAGGTAAATTCTCCCACGGAAAGAAGGGTGTTGTTTTCCGTTTGGAGTCCGTTTCATACCGATGATCCTAAACTGATCCCAGACAGCCAGAAGATCAGGATGCTGGGTAAAGGGAAGGACGTGTATACCGGTGAGTTTGGGAATGAAGGCTCCGGTGGACAAAGTTTTCTGCGCTTTCCCTGGAAAGCTGGCCGCACCTACGGTTTCTTGTTACGTGGTGTGCCCAATGGGAAAGGAATGACAACCTATACCGCATGGTTCCGCGATCCGGAAGCGGGTGGTGCTGCCGTTAATGACGGCTGGCGGATGATCGCGTCGTTCCAGCGGCCGGGAACGAACACCTGGTTGACACGCTTGCATTCTTTTCTCGAAAACTTTATACCAGAAACCGGAACGCTTTCACGCCAGGTCTTTTTCGGCAACCAGTGGGCGGCCGATGCCAGTGGCAAATGGGTGCAACTGACTTCCGCAAAATTCACGGCCGACAATACAGCGCGCATAGGCTACAGGAAAGACTACGCGGGTGGTTCAGACGGCAAACGTTTTTACCTGAAAAATGATGGCTTCTTTGACCACTTTACACCGATTGGATCGACGTTTCAGCGTGCTGCAGTTGGAAGTGCTCCGGCGATCAACCTGAAAAGTTTGCCCACGGGGAATTAGGGGCTTATGTAAAGACAGATGCCTTGTCGAAATGGGGGCTGTTTTTTGAAACCGGGCATTTAGTAAAACCCAGTGAAATGAGCCACCAGATTACGTTTCAGAAACATACGCGTTTCTAAGTGGATATTGTAGGTTGGAAAATAGGGCCTTGTAACGGCTGATACATAAACGTATTATTCACATACGGCTATCAAATGCAGGCCAGTGGCTCATTTCACTCGGTTTTACAAATTGATCAATTTTGTAAAATGACACTCCCACTCAACAGAAGAAATCCACCTGAATGAAAATCAGGAGGTTTTGGGGCTGGGTTTGGTTCTTATCTTTTGCCGGTTCCTTGCTGATTCAATAGGTGATCGGCTGCAAGAATGATAAAGAGATAGTCGGTTGTGCCACCACCCAGCACATATTCCGCCTGTTGCCAGAAATAAGGCCAGTGCATCAGCTCCGGAAAATCCGGGCGGATCAACGCTGTGCCCGAAACAATTCCACCCGGAATATAGGACCAGTCCGCACGGTTGAAGCCGTAGCCGGTCGTCATTGAGTTGGCACCCACACCAGACACAAAGGAGGCCCGGTTGGAACCGGGGTGACAACCCAGTACGAAGTTGATCGCTGCGAGCATATCATCAGCAGGAACAATTTTAGGGAAAGCCTCGTGCAGGAAGTACTGCCGGAAACCGAAGTTCTGGATGCCCCAACCGGCCCCCCAGATATTGGGTTCGTAGGGAACACCATAGGGCGTTTTTTTACCTGCCGCCTGGATCCCGGCATACAGGGTCTTTACTGCATCCTCCAGTGTTTTCGTGTAGGCGGCGTCATTGATCAACGGTATAGTTCTTCCCACCTGCCAGATATAACGGTCTGCCTTAGCCGCGATCTCCTGTACATGTGCTCTCAGAAAATCACTGTATGTTTTTTCGCCGGTGGAAATCAGCAATTCTGCAGCCAGTGCCGCCCGGTCGAGCGGATTTTTTTCTTTCGTAATGCTCCAGATTTGTTGGGCGATATTAAGGCATTGTGATGCGAGTGTGTCGTTGTAGCCTTTCATTACACGGGAAGCGGCAGCCAGCGCTGCAGCGGCCTCGAGTTCGCGATGCGGATTGTTCTCCGTGAATACCCAGCGGTCATCCATGGAATTCGGCAGGCCGACAGGTGGTGTGGCAGGTAAAATTTTGTGATCGGGATAAACCTTGTTGTCTGTCAGATTGATGGGGTCGCCCAGCATCACATACTGCCGCAAAGTCGGTTCTATTATTCCGCGATAGAACCTGCCAAGGTTCTGGTAGCCGCCGACAATACTCAAAAGGCCATGTTCAATCTGCTGCAGGAGATCATTCTTGCCATCCGGCTGCTGGATTTCCACTACAAGGTTCTTCTGATCTATGGTGGTATTGTCTGTCTGCGGATGGAATGCTTCATACGCCAGGGTCAGTCCCCAGACAGTTTCCGCCTGCGATTCGACGCGCAGGTCATAGTCGCCGGCATCGTGCCAGGCACCACGGTTCAGTCCCGGTACCGGATCACCAGGCTGAAAACGCGTCATCGTTTCATGTCCCTGGATATACCCGTCAAAGTGATTAGAATCGACCGGTGCCATCAGCGCATCATCGAGGTGACAGGCGCCATGCCAAACGCGGTACTTGTCATTCACGCGGATATGGCACATCTGTACCGGCAGGAAATATTCGAGCGTCGGCTGCCACACATTATTCTGGTATACTTTGTTATCAATCTTAAATGGTTCACTGCGATGGCTGCCATACTGAATGAAATACATTCCTGGCTGCTGAATACTGCTGAAATCAAATTTCAGGTAATGATACCGCAGGAAATCGCCCCACTCTGTACCTGCTTTTTGCAGGACAGTTTGTGAAGCACCATCGGGATTGATGCGTTTCAGTTGTATAGCGGGACGGGCCTTGTCATTTTTGTCAAGTTCCACTACCGCGAATTTTGGTTGCGCGGGATGATATCCCACCTGCGATACCTGCACCACGGGCGATGATTTCCATCTCTCCACATTGTTCGGCGTCACCAGCCATTCGATCGCATTGGTGGTTGCACCCTTCGGTACAAGCGAGCGCACGATATACCAGCCGTTGGTATGCAGCGAACGGCCATCGATCAGTTGCAGTCCATCGCCTTTCCTGTTTTCAATCACCAGTTTTTGCATGGGGTCATCCGGAACCACCACCAGTTTATGGCCGGATGCCATGGGCGCCGCCTGCCATTTGCCCTCATTGTCTTTCACCATCTGGCTGTAGGATTGTGCAGGGAAGATGCCGGACTGCTGATCCATATACCAGCTCTTGCCAAAGAGTACCCCGGGAAAGAGTTCGATATTGAACCCTACTTTGCCAATCCAGTCTTCGGGCAGCGGTTTTTCCAGGTCCACGATGATCCGGAAAGAATTGCCTTCAGGTTTTACTTTGATCGTATAGGCAAAATGCAGATCCGGATAGATGATCGGGTTGAAGCCCTTGCGGTCGATGGAGCTGTCTGGATATTCCATGCGCACGCTGACAGTACCGGTGGCGGCGTCGATCACGCGTTTTCCTACTTTCGGGATGGGTGACCATTGTCCGGGTGTCGGCTCCAGGCGGAGATCACCATTGGTGGCAACGCGTTGTCCCATCTGGATGATGCCCACACCGCCCTGGTGTCCTTCCGGGTAGAAGTCATGTGCGAGCATTACGTTAACGGCCCCGTTTTCGAGGTATTCCTTGTCGTTGAGGAAGAAGCCTGCAGGGCGTTTCTTCTGGGCGGTTCCCGCCAGATGCAGCAGCATCAGCAGAAATGTCAGGCAAACAATTTTTCGCATGCCGGAAAGTTACTTCGTGCGCGCCTGCGGCGTTCGCGCAATGCTGATACTTTTCCCGCAATTGCTGATACTTTTCCTGCCTGCGGTCAAGCTTTGGCAGGTGTTTCACACGGAGATTTTTCACGCAATGGCGCGCTTCGCGCCACGCAAAGGAGCAAAGCCGCAAAGAAAAAGGTGGAGCGGTGGTTATGACACCCGGCCCATCAGGGGATCAGTTTGTCCGGATTTGCCGGTTTCTACTTTGCCGGCAAAGCGCTGGTAGGTGGTGGTGTTGCCGTTGACGGCAATCGTCAGGTCATACCAGGAGAAACTTTTTGCAAGGTTTATTACGATACTGGTGCGGGCGCCTTTTTTGCCGGCAGCATCGAGGGTTACTGATTTTTTCGGTTGGTGATAGCTGTTATCAGTGAGATCCACTTTAAGGGATTTATTGCTGCGGTTGAGCAGTACAACCTGCAGGTTGCCGGTAAGTTGGGAAGGTTTGCCTGCCACGCGTTCGGGATCAACCAGGATTTCCAGGGCCGGGGCATCGGTTTCGCCGGCGAACTCGCGGAAGAAACCATTGGGGCCGTAAACGCGGAGGTGGTAATGGTTGTTCGCGAAGGCGCTGAGCGGCCAGGCGTCTTCCAGGGTGTCACCGGCTTTCACGGTATAGTCCCAGGTGCGGACGTTTTGACCAGCGTAGGTGCCGGGGGCATAGACCTGGAAGGGTGCACCGGCGGCGTGATCACCGAATACGGTGTTGGCAGCAGTGAAGGCGATACGGAACTGTTTGCGGTCCTCGGTGAGGCCGCCGTTTACTTTCAGTTCGTATGGGAGCGCGGACGCGGGACGCGTGCCTTTTTCCTGCTGCGGCATGAAGGCAGCGGGGGGTGCGGAAAAAGAGGCCTTACTTACCTGCTCAATTTCTGCCGGCGTTAATTGATAGTAGTTGTCCGGCACCTTTTTGAATTGTGCCTGGTGGATGCTTTCGAGAAAATGATCGCGGTCCAGGGATTGGGGGGTAGGGATGGCCTCACCGTTCCACGTACGGAAGGTGGAAGTAAGGTCACCGCAAATGGCGCGGCGCCAAGCGGTAATATTTTCTTCCGTGATCTTTTTGCGGAATTTCTTTTCCAGGAATTTCTCCAGGAATTGCAGTGAGGAGGTATGGTCAAATACTTCTGAATTGACATAGCCACCGCGGCTCCAGGGGGAGGCGATCACCATCGGTACACGGTATCCGAGTCCGATGGGGCTGATGCGGGCAGGATCTGTTTTGGATTGTTGTGCGGCGGTCGCAACGTATTCCAGGGCAGTATCGATACCTGCAGATGCTTTTCCGGTGGATGGATCATTGGGACGGGGCACGGCGAAAGGTGGCACGTGATCGAAGTAACCGTCATTCTCATCGTACGTAAGGATGAAGATGGTCTTCTTCCAGACTTCCGGATTCTTCGTCAGGATATCCATTACTTCACTGATATACCAGGCGCCATACCAGGCGGCGGAAGGGTGGTCGGAGAAATTCTCCGGCGCTACCAGCCACGATACCGTGGGCAGTTTGCCTTTGTTCACATCTTCCCGGAACTGGTGCAGCACATCGCCTTTCGGCATTTTCATTTCACGATCCTGCGTGCCGTCATTGTATTTCAGTACATCAAGCTGGCGGAAGGCGGGATCACCAGTATTGGTGGTGAATGCTTTTTCATGGATGGCTTTTGCAAAGGACGGAAGGGCGTTGTATTTTTCCAGGGTATATTCCTGTTGTTCTTTGGCATTACGGTTGATTGACTGCTCAAGCCAGGTTATTTCATTTTTCAACTTGCTGACCTTCTCTGCAGACTCACCGGCGGGCAGGGCAGCGAGTTCTGATTGCCGTTTGCTGAGGACGGCCTGTAGTTTCTGTGCGGCTTTGGGGAGGTTGGCAATGTACCGTGGGTGCAGTTTGATATGGTAGTGGCTGAGGTATTCCAGCGGGTTATCGCCAAAGTTTCCGAGCCAGGGATCTTCTTCGCCTTCGAAACCGGTATCTGCAGTGATCTCATTCTGGTAAACCTTCCAGGAAACACCTTCCTTTTCGAGGCGCTCGGGGTAGGTGGTCCAGCTGGCCATAGTATCGAGGTCAGCGTCTTCGTTCCAGACGCAGGCGATGGCGTTGGGATCGTGCTTGCCGCGGATGGTACCGGTCCAGAAATACAGGCGGTTGGGTGTAGTGCCGGTGAGTGAGGAACAGAAATTCTGATCGCACACAGTAAAGGCATCGGCGAGTGCGTAGTAGAAGGGGATATCGGCCCGGGTATGGTATCCAAGGGTAAGGGGCATGCGCCGGTAGGCTTCGTGACCGGAAGGTTTGGCTTCGAGCCAGCGGTCATAACGGCCATCGTTGCGCGCATCTACCTGGTTGGCCCAGGAATGCGGCAGGGAGCTCATCCAGGTTGCTTTGGTATTTTTTATATCCAGGTGAAAGGGTGCGTAAGTATTGCCTTGCGGATCGGCCTGCAACCAAACGGGCCGGTCACCAGGCAGGCGGACGGCGCGGGGATCATTAAAACCACGCACGCCCTGCAGGCTGCCATAAGTGTGATCGAAGGAACGGTTCTCCTGCATCAGAAATACGATATGTTCCGCATCCTGCCAGGAAGAACCAGGGGCAGGGTCGATGGCCATTGCTTTCTGGATAGATTCGGGCAGGATCTGCAACAGCCCGGATGCGCCACCCATTACTGTTGCTTTTTTGAGAAAGGATCTTCTGGTTTCCATGGGGTAAATTTAGGGGCATGTGGTACTTGCTCCATGCTTTTTTATTAAATTAAAAGGATGGTAATACAGAACCTTCGAAAAGTTCTGTTGTATGACAAAAAAACCGCCTATGCAATTACGTTATGTTATCCTGATCGGAATCCTGATCTCCGGCACCCGTGCGGTTGCGCAGACACCTGCGGCTGCCGGTACCACGCAGACCCTGCAAATTTCCAACCTGGATAAGAAAAAAGGAAAGGTCTACATTGCCTGGTATATTTCGCAGGATGGCTTTCTTACAAGGGAGAAGGCGGTACTGCACAAAATTGTGCCGGTTGATAAGCAGGACAGTATCACGGTAACTTTTGACGGGGTAAAGGACGGTACCTATGCAGTGAGTATTTTTCTCGACCAGAACGATAATGGCAAGCTGGATACCAACGGCCTTGGAATCCCGAAGGAGGATTACGGGTTCTCCAACAACGTATTGCCTATGACCAGGGCGGCCACTTTCGAGGAGTCGAAATTTGATGTAAAGGGGAAGGACGGCAGCCGTTCGATACGGTTGAAATGAAAGGAAAAATGGTTATTTTGTAACCATGACCCCCTCCAGCCAACGCTACCATGCCATAGATATTCTCCGCGGGCTCGTCATGATCATCATGGCGCTTGACCATACCCGTGATTTTTTTCATGTGACAGCACTTACCGCCGATCCGCTTGATCCGGCAACCACTACGGTGCCGCTTTATTTTACACGGTGGATCACGCATTTCTGTGCACCTATTTTTGTGTTCCTGTCCGGACTCTCGGCAGCGATCGCTTCCCGCAAACGAACACCTGCAGAAGCTGGTGCCTTCCTGCTGAAAAGGGGTTTCTGGCTGGTGCTGGTGGAACTGGTGATCATTACACTCGGCATTACGTTTAATCCCTTCTACAATTTTGTAATCCTGCAAGTGATCTGGGCGATAGGCTGGAGCATGATCATCCTGGGATTGCTGGTGCGTTTTGCGCCGAAACTGATCCTTCCGGTTGGCCTGCTGTTGTTCCTGGGCCATAATATCCTGGACTTTGTCACCCTTCCTTCAGAAGGGTCCGTTTCAGTACTGATGCGCATATTGCTGACAGCTTCGGGCACGGTGCTGCCTTTGAACCAGACGCATTTTATCGGCGTGTTCTATGCCATTTTACCGTGGACGGGCATCATGTTGCTGGGTTATTGCCTCGCAGGACTGTATTCACCAGATTATGATCCTGCAAAACGCCGCCGCTGGCTATACCGTGCGGGGGCGATCGTAATTGCAGCTTTTGTAATAATACGGGGCATCAATGTGTACGGTGATCCATCCCGCTGGCAATCTTTTCCGCATGCCTACCAGTCATTCCTGTCCTTTCTCAACACTACCAAGTATCCGCCCAGCCTGTTGTACCACTGTATGACAATCGGACCGGGGCTGGTATTATTAGCTTTCTTTGAGCAACACCAGAATGCGTTTACGCGGTTTGGGGAAGTGTATGGCAAAGTGCCATTCTTCTACTATGTGATTCATTTTTATCTTATTCATGTTATTACCGTCATCTGCTTTTTCGCTACGGGACATGATGCCAGCCAGATTGCGGATCCGAATTCACCGTTTCTTTTCCGGCCGATCCAATATGGATTTTCTTTGCCGGTAGTGTACCTGGTATGGATGTTCATCGTATTGTCATTGTATTATCCCTGCCGCTGGTTTGGGGAATATAAAAGAAACCACCAGGGTTACTGGTGGTTATCTTACCTCTGAAAACTACCGGCTTATGCCAGTAAAGATTTAATTCAGCTGATCCCACGCTTTTTTGAATAATGACTTCGTGGAGTCGGCAGCATCTGCGTCGATGTACCAGCCATACATGCCTTTGAATGCGCTGCCTTTGATGTAGTCAGCTTTCTGTTCGATCAATGGCAATCCGTTATAATAAATTCCCTTTGACGAGTTGATGTATTCTTTCTCCGCTGCGGAAGGATCCAGGCCCAGTATGTAACTGAACGGCGTGTAATCATAGGAACCCCAGGAGGCGTTGTTGCCGCTGGCGTCCAGTTCATTGTAGCGCAGGCCGAATACGGGGAAACCAATTACAAGTTTCTCCGGTGCCAGGTGAAAATTCTTCCAGATATCGGCGGCTGCCTTCATGTATTCCAGGGAAGAAGGCTGGCCGGTCGGGGCACCAGGTCCAACATGCAGCCCATCCTCATAGGCGCGGACGTTCACCCAGTCAGCAGCAGAAAGGTTGGGGTATTCCCAGTGTTGCCAGCCTGGGGTAGCCGTTACCGTAACAATTGAACCTTCGGGCATGGCGGCTTTCAGTTCGGAGATAAAGGGCGCTATGGCGGCGAGATTGGCGCTATAGTAAGGTGATCCGTTGAAGTCTGTCATCATGATGTCGACGCCATCCATTCTTGTAGCGGTGATGTAGCTCGCAATCTGTGTAACGAGCCCTGCTCTTTTGCCGGCATCGCGGATAGCGGCACCCATATCATCGCTTTCATAAAGGGCCCAGCCATCAACAGGAGTTAACCTGCCAAAGAGATTGAGCAATACGGGAACGCCGGCAGTATGGCCACGGGCCACCAGTTCATCGGCTTTCTGGTTGATATTGCCGCGGGTAATATCGAGCGATCCATCGGATTTTACCTGCCCGAATTGCACGGCGAGATGGGAGATATGGTTCCATTGTACACTCGCTACGGTTCCGTTCTCGCTGAGATAGCCCAAAATAACTTTGTCGTATGTTTTTGGTGTGTATGAAGAAGGCTTGACGATCACCTGTGAACGACGTACGGAACGGAGCCCGTTGAGTTCTGCTTCCAGCAATACGTTGAACACTCCGCCGGTGGTGGGAACGAAGTTGAAGAGCGTGTCATGTGACATGACTTCTTCGTTCACGAACCAGGTAATGTTGACCTGGCCGGCGGGAGAATATTTCAGGTTATTGTAAACTGCTGTATCGCCTTCATCAATCACGACGGAAGTGGGAAACTGGTCGCCCATATAAAAGATGCGGGGATAGTCGCCATCCTCCCAGGTGGGATTTTCGGCAAGGTCTTTTTTGCAGGCCTGCAGGAGGCAGCAGCAACAGATCAATGTTGCCAGGGTGTGCAGGAGCGGATGCTTTTGAAACATCATAAGTCAGTTGTGTTTTGGTTAGTGTTATTCTTTGTCCCACCACATGCGCACTTCCCAGTCGTCCACGCCGCCGGGTAGTCTGCCGATGGCGGCTTCCACGTTAGCGGCATTCAGTGTTTTTTCCGTCAGCGGGTATTCGAGGCGACGGGGCATTTCAGGTGAATCTGAATAGCCGTCTGTGCGGTAACCGGAAGGCAGTACCGGGAAGCCGGTACGGCGAACGCTTGCAAAGGCTTCGGGCCCGTTGAGGAAATAGTTGATCCAGAGTTGTGTGCCGATCAGTTGCAGTTCTTTACCGGGCTGCAGGGAATTGTCTGCAATGAACTGGTCGATGGCAGCGGGAGAAATCACCGGTGCATTTTTGTACAGCACGAGTTGCTGGCAGGCGGCGCGTATGCCGTTCACGTAATGTTCTTCTGCTGTAGCACCCAATGACAGGCTGAGGCGGATGGTGGCATCTGCGAGCAATAATTCTGTTTCTGCATAAGTTATGTGGAGGAAGGGTGCATCGTTTTCCATCATGTAGGCGGCGAGCTGCAGTTTCTGTTCGTTGTTGCCCACCTGGATCATTCCGGCGGCAGGGTGGTTAATAGTGATGGTATTCATCCAGTCTTCCCAGATGAAAGCTTTCGGACCTACACCAACACTTCCGATTTGTGCGCGTACCTGTTCGGTGATATCCAGGCGGTTCTCAAAAGTGGCACCCGGCATATTGTCCCAGTAGTTTTTGGCAAAAATGTCGAGGCGGGGATCATTGGTATTTTTGAGCTGGTTGATCAGCGAGCTGTGCAGGCGGTAGCCATTATTAACGGGGGATCCGGTCTGACGGATGGCGGAGGACAAGCCGTTGCCGGTATAATTCGCATAGGTGTTGAAGTTATTGTCGTGGCGGGTTACACAGATGTCGGCATTGGAAGTCATGAGGCCATCGTTGTAGGCTTTCATTACCTGCGCTTTTGCAAATTCGGGATCCTGTCTGGCAACACGAAGGGCGAGACGCAGGCGGAGCGATGACGTGAATTTTTTCCATTTGGCGATATCGCCTTTATAGAAGACGTCGTTGGTGACACGGTCCTGGCCGGTGGCGAACTGGTTCATGGCGGTATCGAGTTGGGCGAAGAAATCGTGGTAGATGTCTTCCTGCGTGTCGTATACCGGGGTGAGCACACCATTGGTGAAGGCGGTTGCGGCCTGGGAGTACGGGATGTCACCGTACAGGTCGGTCAGGCGTGCGAAAAGATATACGCGTACGACGCGGGCCATGGCATTGATGTTTTGTCCGCTGCCGGTGCGGCTGCGGTACACAGCATCTGTGATGTTTTTTACGTCAGCGCCGTAATTGCCCTGCCAGAGGTTGGCCATATAAGCCTGTTGCCGTTGGTAGAACTGGCCGTACTGGTTGGCCCATCCGCCTCCGAAATGCTGGGCGAGCGGCATGCAAAGAATGAGTCCGGTCACTTCCTGCGTACTCATGTCGCCGGAGAATCTTTGCTGCACAAAGGCGAGTTCAATTGCCGGATCCATATCGGCAGATTTTGTAGGATCTGTATTCATGTCTCCGAACTTGTTGCAGCTCTGTAGAGCGAGTGCGAACAGCAGGAGGGATAAAATCTTTTTCATGTTCATATTTTTCCGTTAGAACCTGATGTTGAGGTTGCCGCCCCAGCTTCTTCTGCCAGGCAGTGAGCCATATTCGAAACCCTGACCGTTACCGTTATTGTAGTTGGAGTCGGGATCAACATTGGGTACATTTTTATAAATGATGAAGGGGTTACGAGCTACGAACGAGATGCTGATCAGCTGTGCCCTGATCTTCCGGGAAATGTTGGTGGGGAGGGCATAGGTGAGGGTCAGTTCACGCATTTTCACATAACTCGCATCGTAGATGAAGGGAACGGCCACGCCGCGGTCATCACCATAAAACGAAGCGAAGAATACGTTAGGGTCAACCGGTTTGGTATTCTTCTCGTAAACCGGTTTTCCGTCTGCATCGACACCGGTCTGTACAACACCCTGTGGCACGTATCCCTGCATGTTTCCGGAAGCCTGCCACTCGGCTGGAGTCATGTTTGCGGCCTGGCGGTCTTCTTCAGATCTGATCCATTCCTTACGGCCGGCAAGGGTGGATTTTTCCTGCCCGCGGATCACGGCAAAAAGATTGGTCATGGAGAAGAGATCAGCGCCATATTTCACATCGATCACTGCAGTGAGTGAAAGGTTTTTGTACCTGAAGGTGTTGATCATACCGCCGGTCCAGTCCCAGGTGCCTTTACCCAGCACTTTACGGTCGCTGGTAGACAATGGAGTGAGATTTATGGGATCAAGGATTACCTGACCGTCCGGGGCACGCTGGTAGTCGTAACCGATGATACTGCCAAAGGGCATGCCGGGCTGGGCAATCACGGAGAGGCCAAGCCAGCGGGCTTCGGAGAGGGTCAGGTAGGTGACTTCCGGAGCCAGGCTCTGCACGATGTTTTTGTTGTGTGCAGCATTGAGTGACAGGTCCCAGCTGAAAGCTTTGCCAACGATAGGTTTGGTGTTCAGCAGCAGTTCAACCCCGCGGTTGGTAAGGTTGCCGGCGTTGAGGATATACTTGCCGTATCCTGAAGTTGTAGGGATATCGGAGAAGTTGATCTGGTCGCGGGAATCCTGCGTATAATAGGTGAATTCGAAGCCGATGCGGTTGTTGAAGAAGCCGACATCGAGGCCTGCTTCAAAACTGCGGGTACGGGTGGGTTTCAGCTGGCGGTTGGGCAGGGTCTGGTTGATGATGCCTCCTACAGTTACATCAGCAGGCTGGAACTGGTCGAGCCCGTAGAATAATCCCAGCTGGTAGGGGTCGGTGTCGTTGCCCACTTCGGCAGCAGATGCGCGCACTTTGGCGTGACTGATGGTTTTGCCTTTCAGATTCGGGAGGGCATCAGTAATTACGAAACTCATGCCTACTGATGGATACCAGTAAGTATTGAATTCGGGAGGGAGGGTGGATGTGGCGTCACGGCGCAGGGTCGCATCCAGGAAAAGGTAGTTTTTATAGGATGCGCTGATCATGCCATAAAAAGAATTGATCTGCTTTTCGTAAGGCGTTTCTACAACAGTCTGTTTTTTGAAACTGTTGAAGGAGATCGCGTCTGTGAGTTTCATATCCTCACCGCGGAAAGCGGTACTGGGGCTATTGATGTACAGGATGCTGCCGCCGACACTTGCACTGGCGTAGAAGGCGTTGTTGAGTTGTTTTTTGGCGGTCACGAGGAAGTCGGCAGTGGTGGTACTGAACTTTGACTTTCTGCCTTCCAGTACACCTGATTCTGCGCCGGGCGTTGTTCTCGGGCTGAACTTTTCATAATCAAGAAAGGTGAAGTCAGTATTGGCGCGGCCGAGCACGGACAACCAGGTGGTCGGGTTGTAAGTGAGCTGCAATGCGCCCATGATTCGGTCTTTGTCGGTCGTGTTCTTCATCCGGTTGATTACCCAGTAAGGATTCAGCCGGTATTGTCCGCCGCCCCATTCGATATAGTTGCCGAATTCATCCTGGTAGTGGGACTTGAAAGTTTCCTGGTCCATGTTGTTGCCCAGGCCCACGAAGTTGAAGCCGATGTTGGCAGCGTCATCAGCGAGGGCAGGCCGGTTGTTCACATGTTCCTTCATGTAGTTGGCACGAACGCTCAGGTTGATCTGTGGCGTGATATCGCTCGATCCCTGCAACATGAAATTCTGCCGGTTCATGTAGGTATTCGGAACGACATCATTATAGCGGAGATTGTTATACGAGAACCGGAAATTGCTTTTGTCTGAACCACCAGTCACGGCTATGTTGTTATTGAAGGAAGAGCCGGTTTGGAAGAAGTTTTCAATATTGTTGGGGACCAGTCCATAGGAAGATGTTCCACCGTAAAATGCCGGGATCTGCAGGTTGGGATCGAGGCGGGCGCCAAAATTGCTGAACAGGGTATTGCGCGACATGGCGACATCGCGGGGGATCGTGCCTGCTGTTCCCTGGCCATATTCATACTGGTAATCGTCGAAACGGGTGAGGAGTGTTTCAGCAGTTGCTGTTGAATTCACTTCAACACCGAGTGCCTTTTTGTTAACGCCTTTTTTCGTGGTGATCAGGATCACACCATGGCCGGCGCGACTACCGTACAGGGCGGAAGCGGCAGGGCCTTTCAGTACAGTGATCGTTTCGATATCGTCGGCATTGATGCCTGAGATCGCGTCACCCAGGTCCTGGCCGCTTGCATATTTGTCGTTGCCTGTCATGCCGTAATTGGAATTGTCCATCGGCACACCATCGACCACATATAGTGGCTGGTTGGAACCGGTGATGTCTGTACTGCCACGAATCACTACTTTGGAAGAACCCATGGGGCCGCCTGCAGTATTGTTCACAATAAGACCCGGGACGCGGCCGGCCAGTGAATTCACGACGTTGAGTTCTTTAGCTTTATCAATCTCCGAACCTTTTACTTCTCCGACGGAATATCCCAATGCTTTCTTTTCGCGCTTGATGCCCAGAGAAGTTACGACCACTTCATTGAGGTTCTGGGTGCCTGAACCCATCGTGATCGTCATCGGGCGATTCATATTGTGAACGATGAAACTTTTCTCTTCGAAGCTTACATGGGAAAAACCCAGTTCGTCCTGCGGGCTGGCGCCGATGGAGAAATTGCCTTTACTGTCTGTCGAAGTGGACTGATGCGACTGATGGTTTTCGACAGTTACATCGGGAATGGGGTGACCACCATTATCCCTGACAGTTCCTGTGATCACAGAAGATTTACCGCCACGGTTTTTCAGGCTGATACTGTTTTCATTTACCTTGAATTCCAGGTTGGCCTGGCTGCAGACTTTCTCCACAAGTTCGCGCAGGGAATATTTTCCGTTGGGTATACTGATCCTGCGATTCAGGTCGATGGTTGCTTCATCGTAAGAGAAACCGATCTTACTCAGTTGGGTAACGCGGGAGAGGACGTCGCGGAGCGGGGCCTGGTCGAAGCCGACAGTGTAGACCGGGCTGGTCTGGGCGCGGCCTGTAAGCGTGGTCAGCAGGAGCAGGAAAAGCAGGATCCTGCAAAGATGAGGGCGCGCACGGGTGTGCAAAATGAGTTTACTCATTTTCATAAGCGTTTTGGTTATGCAGTTGTTATTCTAGTTCACGAACAGCGTGAGCTGGTTGTTGCGGACGGTATATTGAATGTTATAGGTAAACTTTAGTGATTCGAGTATTTCGATCGGATGATCTACATCAAACCTTCCTGTAAAAGCAGTTTCTTTCTGTGTACCGGTGATGGTCACCCGGTAATTGAAATAGGTTTCCAGGGTCCTGGCAATTTCCGGAAGGCCGGCTTTGTTGAATTCAATTTTTTTGCGGGTCCAGTTGGACAGCTGCGCACTGTCAAAAGTGCTGACTACGATTGTGGTGGGGGAGCAACTGGCTTCTTCACCAGGTTTCAGATAGGTCAGCTGGTTGCCGTTGGCAATCTTCACTTTCCCTTCCAGCAGGGAAACCTGAATCTTTTCGGTCGTAGGATTCCGGTGGATGTAGAAGGCTGTTCCGATGGCAGTGGTTGCAATGCCGTTTGCGCTAACTGTCAGTGGTTTATCAGGATTCTTGGCAACGTGAAAAAATGCGGCGCCTTCGAGGGTTACCTGCCGGGTGGAAGCATTGTAGTCTGCAGGAATACTGATGGCGGCATCAGCATTCAGCAATACGCGGGTGCCATCCGGCAACATCACTTCCTTGCTGTTGTTTTCATGGTTGGAATAGTATGCCATGGCCGGGGCCTGCCGGTTGGCGGTAAACCACCATGCGCCTGCGACAACGAACAGGACTGCGGCTGCGGCAGCAATACGGAGCCAGGTGCGGTTATTTTTCCCGGCAGTGAGTTCGGGCTCGAGGTTTAGCAGATTCCGGAATTCTTCCATTGGTATGGGCGCATTGCGATCGCTGCTTGCCGGGGGACGCAGGGCAAAAAACAGCTCTTTGGCTTCCGCTACCGCTGCATCATTTTCCGGATGCTCATTGATCCAGGCTTTCCAATAGGCCACATCTTTCCCGTTGCTGTTCAGCAGGTAGTTGATAAAAGTTTCTTCTGCCAGCAGGTCTTCACTGCTGATTTGCTCTTTACGTTGCATGCGGGAAAGCTTAGGCGATCATTGAATGCCTCAAATATAGATTAACCGGCGTTCCCGGTTTTTACCGTCAATCGGGAAATTATTTCAGAAAAATTTTCTGGTATCCTTCAGTTGCCGGGTTCCGGCGGCCTGTTTGAGCTGTTTGATACTCTCGTGGATGCTATTGTAGACGGTCCTCACCGAGATGTCCAGCCGTTGAGCGATCTCCTCATAGGATTGCTCTTCCATGAAACGCAGGGTAAGGATCTGTCGCTGGCGGTCAGACAGTAGGTTCATCATTTGCTGCATGCGAACGCGAAGGGACTGAAAGTCCTGCAGTTCGATAAGCGTTTCTTCGCAGGACGCTTCATGGAGCGCGCCGGGAAGCAGGGTTGCGTCCAGCGGCACTATTTTAAGGGTGGATTTTCCCTGTTTGCGCTGCAGCAGCTTATTCCGGAAACAGGTCAGGATAAAGGCCTTTGGATGTTGAACATCAGGCAGGGAAAAGCGCTTATTCCAGAGGTCAACGATTGTCCGGTTGATATAGTCGCGGATGACTTCAGGATCATTGCAAAAACTCCATCCATAGCGGATCAGCTCTCCGTGATAGAGCTGATACAACTGGTACAGGGATTTTTCATTTCCCTGGCAGAAGTCTTTCCATAATTGAATCTCATCAGCGGGCAGCATTCTCTTGCAGTTGGAATGCTACTAAGATTGTAAAAAAAATCCGGATGCGGAAATTCAGGGGAATAACTGCCGGAAGGTGTACCATTGCGAGCTTCTGCCATTTGCACCGACAGTATCGACTGCAGGCCGCTGATTCACTTCTGTCAGAAACCTTCCTGCCGGTGACCATACTGTTTGCATCATTCCGAGGAAGCGGCCACTCATTTCCGGTGTGGATTGTGTACGGAATCTTTGCATGTCCCTGGCTTGTTCCACAGCAACAGCCGGACGGTTCCAGGTACAGGTGATCACAGGAAAGCCTTTCGCGGCAAAGTAGACGGCTGTTTTATCGGCGCGCTCATAGTGCCAGTCGCAGATCACGATATCTTTCGGGATCAGGTCGATAGCGGGCCATGTATAGTTGAAGCTGGCTTCCCATCCACCGATGCCGGTGGTGGTACCGTCGATGAGGCGATCGCCCCAGATCCAAAGTGTACGGTTTTTCAGGGCAAGGTGATCCCTGATCTTTTTCGCTTCCCCTGCGAAAAGAACTGCTTTATCTTTTCCCTTGCAACGGGGGCAACGGCTGTCACCGATATAAAATACTTCGTCCAGGCCGGCATGAAATGATTTTGCATGGAATGCATCGCATAGTTCATCCACGAGGTCATAAACTATTTTGTGAACGTCGGGATGAAGGGGACAGTAACTTTTGCAATAGAGGCTGTCGGCGTTGGGCCAGGCATATTTTTCGGGTATTTTAACCCACGGGGTTTCGTCGAACTGGGGATAGACAGCGAGCAATTTTCCGGTTCGTGACGCCCAGGACTGATGTCCGAGCAGGTTGATCTGGGGAATGATTTCCATACCCGAGGCTGCGGCAGTTTGGGCGATTCTGGTCACATCTGCCAAAGTGAGCGCACCAGTGTCGATCAGTTCGGGGTGGCTGCGGAAGGAGAAGTTGTATTCAACGCGGAGGATGAGGCGGTTGATCTTTCTGGGTGCCAGTTCCTGTTTCATGAATTGCAGGAATGCTTCCAGGTTGGCAGGACGCGGTGCTTCGATGGCGAAGGCGCGGATGGGATAAAGACTATCTGCACCAACCTGTGCCCGGCAAAGTGTTGCCGTTACCAGGGTTATGATCAGGGTGAACAGGTATTTTCTCATTTTTTAAAGTTAAGAGCCGGCGTCTGCATTGCATTGCAATATTTTGTGGTGAACATGAAAGATTTCAAACAAACTTTTTTGGTTACTGATATTTTCCTAATTTATTCAGTTATCTAACTGCTTATGTGCACCCGATTGATTTGCCTGCTGGTGGTTGCCAGCACGTTGCTTTTTATGCCAGCGCACTTGCGCGGACAGGCGGTTGTGCGGGATACTTCAGCAGTTGCCGCCACGGTCGGTGCGGTGAATAAGCTGTATACGGAATCTATCGGGCAATCCTCACATCTGTTCACGGGTACTGAATATTTGCGGCGAGCAACCAGGACCAATGGCAATGCCTATTATCTGGATCAGGAACTGCAACCGGGTACTTTATGGTATATGGGGGCACGTTATGAAAGCATTCCCATGATGCTGGACATTGAAAAAGATGAACTGGTCATACAGGATTTCCGGAAATCATTGCTGATTGCCCTGTTTGCGGAAGAAGTGGACAGTTTTTATCTCGACCAGCACCGTTTTGCTTTTCTGCCTCAATGGATCAGCGGCCTGTCATCAGGATATTTTGAATTGCCTCAGACCGGAGCCCTGAAGCTCTGGGTGAAACGTTCCAAATACTTTGAACAGTCAGCCAAAGCTGATGAAAATGCACTTCCCGGTTACCGATATGAGTCCCGTTATTTTATACAGTCTGTCAACGCCTTTAAAGAAATAAACACTGCGGATGACCTGATGGCTATAGTAGCTGACAGGCAGGAGGCTGTTAAAGAGTACCTGAAGCAAAACAAGCTCCGGTTCAGGAGGGACAAAGAGGCGGTACTTTCAGCTGCTGTTGCTTTTTATAATCAAATAAAAGCCGCGCTATGATTGTTCGCAAGCTTGTGTTGCTCGCAATGCTGGTTGCAGCCATCACCTCCCAGGTAAGCGGCCAGGATAATAAGCGGTTTACCGTTTCGTCCGGTGGCAAATCTTTCGCTGAATTCGTAAGGATCATCGAAGCGGAATCTGATTATCATTTTTATTTTGATCCCCAACAGGTGGATACCCTGGTGATCAGCAGTAATTTTTCACAGGCGACCCTGCAGGAAATGCTGGGAGCTATTTTCAGGGATAAGTCATTCTATTTTCTGGTGGACCGGGAAAATGCTGTCTTTATTACGTACCAGGTCAGGATAAATCCCGTGCATGGTGGTTTTTCCCCGGCAAAAGCAATAGAAGGAATAGCTACGGATGTTGGGGAGAAACTGAAGGTCGATGCGGAGAGCAAGATCTATGATATTGGTGTCAGGAACAGCAGATCCGGTTCAGGCAGGGCGACCGTTGCCGGTTATGTGCGCGATCAGCGTTCGGGGGATCCGATTGTGGGCGCTACTGTTGCAGTGGATAGCCCATCTGTAACCGTACATACCGATCAGTATGGTTATTACAACATCGTGTTGCCAAGGGGCAGGCAGGTGTTGCATATCAGCAGCGTGGGAATGACCGCTACTGCCAGGCAGATTCAGCTGAACAATGATGGCAAGCTTGATGTGGAGTTGCAGGAGTATGTCGCGAGTCTCAAGACAGTAATTGTATCTGCGGAGAAAAACTCCAATACACGGAATCTGCAGATGGGGACCAACCGCCTTTCCATCAAGGCAATCAGGCAGGTGCCGGTTGTGTTCGGAGAAGCCGATGTGCTGAAGGTCGTGTTGGCGCTTCCTGGTGTTACCTCCACCGGTGAAGCCTCGAATGGTTTCAATGTGCGTGGCGGATCAACTGATCAGAACCTGATACTGATGAGTGATGCGACTATTTATAATCCAAGTCATCTGTTTGGTTTCTTTTCAGTGTTTAATCCCGATGTGGTGAAAGGTGTTGAATTATACAAGGCAGCAATTCCTGAAAAGTATGGTGGTCGCTTGTCGAGCGTACTGGATATCGGGTTACAGGATGGTAATACGAAGAAGTGGTCCGGTCAGGCGGGTATCGGTCCCCTGACGAGCAAAATAAGTATCGGCGGACCGGTAAAAAAAGAAAAGTCGTCGCTGATGTTTGGTGCACGGGCCACCTATTCCAACTGGCTGATGCAATTTATACCGGAGAAGGAATACCAGAACAGCAAGGCTGGTTTTTACGATGCCAATATCCGATACAGTGCTACGATCAACGCTAAAAATGCACTTTATATTACCGGTTATTTCAGCCAGGACAATTTCAAATTCAACGGTGACACCACCTACCGCTATGGCAACAGGAACGCCAATTTCAAGTGGAAGCATAATTTCAACAACGCCCTCAACAATGTAGTGACGGTGGGGATAGATGATTACCTGTATTCCGTACAAAGCAATACGAACCCGGTGAATGATTTTAAGCTGTCATTTAATATCAGGCAATATTCGCTGCGGTCAGATGCCAGTTACTCCATCAATAACAAACATCAGCTGAGTTTTGGCATCAACGCAATAGTGTATCGTTTGCAACCCGGAAACCTGGAACCCAAAGGCGGAGAATCAATTGTGGCCAAAAACGAAGTGGCTACTGAACAGGCGCTGGAGACGGCAATATATTTTGGCGATAATTTTACCGTGTCTGACCGGTTTTCTGTTACTGCAGGTATCCGCTACAGCATTTTCAACAAATTCGGACCGGCTTCGGTGAACCAGTATGTTCCTGGACTTCCCCGTGACACTTCTACTATTACAGGAGTGAAGGACTATTCCTCCGGCAGTATTGTCCAGACCTGGCAGGCGCCGGAGATCCGGGTGGGTATGCGGTATGCGCTGGGCAGTAACACTTCGGTGAAGCTCAGCTTTAATACCATGCAGCAGTATATACATATGTTGTCCAATACTGTTTCAGTAGCGCCAACCGATATCTGGAAACTGAGTGATACCTATATCCGGCCACAACAGGGGGCACAGTTGTCGCTGGGCCTGTACAGGAATTTTAAAGACGGCGCAATCGAGACTTCCGTTGAGGGATACTACAAACGGATGCGGCATTTCCTCGATTATAAAAGCGGAGCACATTTGTTGATGAATCATCATATTGAGACTGATGTTATCAACACAAAAGGCAAGGCGTACGGCGTTGAGCTGCTCGTGAAGAAGAATAGCGGCAAGCTAAACGGCTGGTTCAGTTACACCTATTCCAGGACCTTCCTGCAGCAGGACGATTCACTGGCGGGTGAAAGGATAAATCGTGGTAAATATTATCCCGCCAGTTTTGATAAGCCCCATAATTTAAACCTGATCGGTAACTACCGTTTTTCACACCGGTTCAGTCTTTCGATGAATGTGGTATACACAACAGGGCGGCCGATCACCCTTCCAATAGCAATTTTCAATATGGGTGGCACGCAGGCGCTTTTGTATTCTGAGCGGAACCAGTATCGTATTCCCGACTATTTCCGTGTGGATCTTTCAGCCACATTGGATGGAAATCATAAAGTAAAACAGAAAACACACAACAGCTGGTCGTTTGGTGTTTACAATATGCTTGCCCGTCAGAATCCTTATTCCGTTTATTTTGTGAATGAGGGCGGAAAAATCAAGGGATACCAGTTGTCAATATTTGGTACGGCAATTCCATTCGTCACCTATAATATTAAATTCTGAAACCTATGAAGTGTTGGATATTTTTCTGGTTTGGTTTCAGTGTGTTGCTTTTGGCTGGTTCCTGCAGGAAGCCCTATGAACCGGAGGTGCTGCAGCGTGATTACCGTTTTCTTGTGGTGAACGGCGTGGTGAATGTCGCATCAGGCGGACAGACTCATATTAACCTGTCTCGAACCAAAGGATTACAGGATACGGTGATCATTGTACCCGAACCGGGTGCTCAGGTCAGTATTGAGACGGACAACGGACAGATTTATTCAGTACCCTCAGTTAATGACCTGGGTGATTACCAGAGTGCCCCGCTGTATCTTTCTCCCAACGGCAGGTACAGGTTAAATATAGAAACATCTGATGGGCGGGTTTACCGCAGTGCATTTGTTGAACCGCTGATTACGCCACCGATCGACAGTGTTACCTGGAAGCAACCCGGAGATCTGACCATCTATGTCAATTCGCATGACCCCACCGGTAATGCAAGATTCTTCCGATGGGACTATGTGGAGACATGGGAGTATCATGCACAGCTGGAGACACCCTGGACTGTTATTGGCGATAAGGTGTACATTGCCGACAATTCGAATCAGGGCAACTATTGCTGGACGGGGCAGTTTTCAAGTATGATCATCCTGGGAAATTCGGCTGCTTTAAGTGAGGCAGTTATCAGCGAGCAGCCCCTGCTGACCATTCCTAACCCCGATGTAAGACTGAACTGGAAATACAGTATACTGGTGAACCAGTATGCCTTGACAACGGAAGCATACCATTACTGGCAGATCGTTGAAAAAAACTCACAGGAACTGGGAACATTGTTCGACCAGTTGCCTTCCAACCTCAACGGTAATCTGGAAAGTCTCACTGACGCCAATGAACCGGTACTGGGTTATATCAGTGCGACTGCCGTGGAATCAAAACGAATTCTGATCGACAGGCGTGAGCTGAATGACTGGTCGCAGGTGCTACCGGCTGACGAGTGCAATAAACTGGCGATCGACTATAATCCCCTGGCCTATCCCCAATGGGACTACACGGATCCTACAGTTACACTATGGTATTTCATGACCGGTGGTGGCGCATGGGTTGCCAAAAAAAGTTGCCTTGATTGCCGGCTTCAGGGCGGCACCAACCAAAAACCGTCGTACTGGTGAAAAATCCATTAATACTAATTGCCTGCCTGATGGCTGCGGGAAGTGTTGTTGCTCAAACTTCCGAGAGTCAGTTGCGGGAAAAATTCGCCCGTTACCAGCAAACCAGATACCAGGAGAAAGTTTTCCTGCACACAGACAGAAACAGCTACCTCAGCGGAGAAACAGTATGGTTCAGCGTTTATAACGTTGATGGTTACCTGAACAGGTTGTCAGCCGTCAGCAGGTACCTGTATGTCGAATTGCTGGGAGCGGATCAGAAGCCGGCCTTGCAGCAGATTGTTTCACTGGAGCAGGGCCGGGGTGAAGGTACACTCGACTTGCCGGGGGATCTTCCGGATGGTGTTTACCAATTGAGGGCATATACATCGTGGATGAAAAACTTTTCACCGGAAGGTTATTATTCACGGCAACTGATAATTGAGAATGCTTTTCTGCCTGCAGCAAAGGCAAGTTCCGGTAAATCAAAAAAAAGGAATATCCAGTTTTTCCCCGAGTCTGGTCACCTGCTTGATGGGATTGCCAACCAGGTGGCGTTCAAAGTGATCAACGGATATGGAGAAGGGGAGGATGTCAGGGGAGTACTGATCAGGGGTGACAGAGATACCATTGCGGCTATTCAGACAACCTGGAAAGGGATGGGAAAATTCCAGCTGGATGCAAAATCCGGAGAATATTACCATGCCGTGTTCAGTTTTCCTGACACCACCATCCGGGTGTCGTTGCCCCGGGTAGAACAAGCCGGCTATGCACTGGTGGCACGTGATAGTGGTGGCGAACAAATTATATTACGCGTACAATCCGCACCGGTTACCGGGAAAAGTGAAAGATTGCACCTGCTGGTTCATACCCGCCAGCTGGTAAAAGCGGTGTATAATTTAGACTATCCGGCAGGAACATCCATTACGATCGATAAGTCATTGTTGGGAGAAGGCATCAGCCATGCAATTTTGTTCGATAGCAAGTTGCAACCCGTTGGGGAAAGATTATTATGGAAGCAGCCGGCCGTGCGTGCGCCTGAGCTGCAGACCGACAGTATGTATTATCAGCGCAGGTCGGGAGTGACACTTCAGTTGGGGCAGATTCCCGAAGAAAATTCTGTGGCGGTCTATCTTGTTGGAGAACAACTTCTTGAAGGAGGCAACACGATAGCAGAATATTTGCTGGCATCTTCAGAACTGAACGGGCCCGTTGAGTTTCCTGATCCAGCCTGGCAGCCTGCTGATCCGCGCTATTCAGGAGCGCTTGACCTGGTGTTGTCGACTAATGGATGGTCAAGGTTCAATCCGGAAGAATTTACGGGTGGTACTGCGCCGTTGTTACAGTATTTACCGGAGCGGGAGGGGCTACTGATTCACGGTCAGGTAACTGACAGTAAAACGGGCCGGCCGGCCGCGGGCGCGGAGGCGTTTCTATCGGTACCGGGTACTGACTTCCGCCTGTCTGAAGCAGTGGCTGATACAGCGGGTAAACTGGTGTTTAACCTTGAACAGTTCTATGGGAACAAAGAGTTGGTTACCCAGGCTATCGATCAAAGTGGATCAGCATACCGGGTCGATCTTCAGCCTTCGTTCTCTGATCACTTTGCAGGTTATTTTGTCCTGCATCACGTAGCGGCCCGGCCGCTGCTTCAACTTGAAGAAAGCAGCAGGAATTTTCAGCTTGACCGCGCTTTTGAGGTCGAAAAAAAGAGCCGGGTAAAGGATTCGGTTACCAACCGCATTTCGTTTTATGGACATCCGGATAAGGTCTACCCTTTGGATGATTATACGCGCTTCCCCACTACTGAAGAAGTGTTGCATGAATTTATTCCTGAGATCCGCGTAAGAAAAACAGGGGATACCTATAGTTTCCGTGTGAGAAACCAGATGTTGAATGACTATTTTCTGAACGAACCATTGTTGCTGGTGGATGGCGTGCCCGTTAAACATGCGGCGAGCCTGATGCAACTGGATCCTTTGCGGGTAAAATCGATAGAGATCGTAATGCAAAAATTGTTTGCCGGTAAATTGGTTCGCGAAGGGGTAGTGAGTTTCAAAACCTATGCCGGTGATCTTGCAGGATATAAACTGCCAGCTACAGATGCAGTAGTGAATTTCCAGGGATTACAACAAAGAAGAATTTTTTACTCGCCGCAATATGAAGGGCAGGCCAGGTTCAGCAGGATCCCTGACAGAAGGGAACTTTTGTATTGGGAACCAAGACTGAAAGGGGCAGCCCCCGGAAGGAATACATTGAGATTCTTTACTTCTGATGTAACGGGTAAATATAGAGTCGTATTGCAGGGGCTGGATCATAACGGTCAGCCGTATTATGCGGAGACCTTTTTTGAGGTAAAATAACCGTTGGATGTAAGTTAGGAAATTCAATGAAACCCGCTACCACGGCGGGTTTTAATTTTTCGTTGACACTTTTGGGCTAAGCAAAACAGGCAAAATCTGTGTTGTGGCGCAAAAAAACCCGTATTACATTTGTTTCAGCTTCTGAGTTTAACACACACAACAGTACTTCAACATCCCGTTGAACCCACTCAGCAAGCCGGTTGCCCACTCCATATACAGCTTGCCCGATTGCCTCCTGAAAGATTTTTGTTAACAATATTTTAAACACAAAAATGAAAATTATGAAAACCGCAAACACTTCAATTAAACGCATCGCCGCTTTCGGTGCACTGGTACTGGCGTTGGTATTTACTGCAGGTACTGCAAATGCTAATGGTGAAAAAGTAAAGGATGCCAACCGTATTCCTGTTGACGTTCGCTATGTAGGCAGCATCAACCAGCAACCCGTTCTGGAAGTTGCCTATGACAATCCTGCCGGTGAAGCAATGAACATCACGCTCCGTGACCTCGATGGTAACGTACTGTACACTGGTTCATTCACAGACAAGAAAATTGCAAAGCGTTTCCAGTTTGATAACCAGGGTTCTGATGATATCAAAATCAAACTGACTGTTAGCCAGGGTAAAAAGAGCCAGACTGAAATTTTCCAGATCAACCGCAACAGCCAGGTGATCGAACAGGTAGTTGTTGCCAAGCTCTAAGGCTGCCGAAGTATTATAAAAGGTAAATATTTACGCATGTACCAGCTGCGGGGCTGGTGCATGCGTTTTTTATTTAATTTCCAGCCATGTGGAAATTGACCCTGTCCTTGTTTCTTACTGGAACCCTGCTTACTGCCCGCTCGGCTGAAACGCCCGATACGGCGTTGCTTTCCCTGAATAAAACCATTCAATCCGTACCTGTTTTCGATGCTGCCAAAGAGGAATCGATCCGTTTGCTCCGCCTGCAATACCTGAAACAGCCATCTGAAGATATCACCGGCCGCTACCATGCGGCCCTGCAATTGTTTGAGGCCTATAAAGTATTTCATTACGATTCGGCGTTCCATTATGCAAAGCAATTGTCATCGCTTGCCGTGGAATTGAATGACCCGCCGCGCCTGGCAGAAGCGAGGATTAAAATGGCATTTACGCTGTTGTCTTCCGGATTATTTAAGGAAACCCTTGATTCATTGGGTGATATCCGGACAGCTGCATTGCCGGACAGTACCCGTGCTGATTACTATGCGCTCATGGGGCGTTATTATTACGACCTGGCTGATTTTGATAATGATGCCTATCATTCTCCTTTGTACAATCAGAAAGCAAATGGATTTATCGATTCGGCATTGTTGTATTACCCGAAGGAGGGTTTTTCCTATAATTATTTCCGTGGCCTGAAGGAGATTCGTTCAGGGAAGAAGGATAGTGCGCTGACGGATTTCAGGAGGTTGCTGGAGGGAGGAAATCTTACAGACCACCAGGTGGCAATAGTGGCATCTACCCTCAGCGATATTTATATCCAGAATAATCAGACCGATACGGCGATTCAGCTACTGATTCAGGCTGCCATGGCAGACATCCGGTCTTCTACCAAGGAGACTGCTGCAATCTTTAACCTGTCACAGCTTCTTTACCGGAAGGGTGATGTGAAAAGTGCGTCCGATTATATTGAACAGGCGATTGCCGATGCGACCTTTTATGGTGCGCGGCAGCGTAAGGTGCAGGTCAGTGCCATTCTGCCCCTGATCGAAGGTGAGAAGCTGAAAAGGGTGGAAGCGGAGAAGAAGGCAGTGGTCACCTACGCTGTCATCACGACACTGCTGCTATTACTGGTGCTTGCCCTGGCCTTTATTATTTTCCGTCAGATTGCCCGGCTCAAGGCAGCCAAACTTATCATCAGCGAAGCTCACAGCAAGGAGCAGGCGATTAACCACGAACTGCAGGTTATCAATGAGAAGTTGAGCGAAGCAAATTCGATCAAAGAGGCCTATATCGGTTACTTTTTTAATGTGAATGCGGCTTTTTTTGCCAAGATCGAAAGGTTCAAGAAGGTGATCGAACTGAAGATCAATGAGCGGAAAATGGATGAGATCCGATTTCACATCAACAATATCAACGTCCGCGAGGAGAAGAACGAGTTGCTGAAAAATTTTGATAAAGTATTCCTGAAATTGTTCCCGGGATTTGTGGAGCAGTTCAATGCCCTTTTTAAGGAAGAGGACCGGGTCATTCTGAAAGATGGCGAGCTGCTTAATAACGACCTGAGGATCTTTGCCCTGATCCGGATGGGCATTCACGACAACGATAAGATCGCGGATATACTGGAGTATTCCGGGAACACGGTTAAGGCCTATAAGTCCAAAATCAAGAACAAGTCCATTCTCCCGAATGAAGCCTTTGAGCAGGCAATCATGCAGATAAAAGCGTTTTAGCCGCCACATCATCAGTATATAGTAAAATTTTTAATGTGACGTTTAGTGATTGATAATCAGGAAGTTGATTTTGTATATACAGTTAAACAAGCGATAATCAGGTATATTTTCCCGATAGAAATTGGTGCAGCCTTAGCAATCCGCTTCATTTGTAAAGGCTCTTTCAACAATATTTTCTGCTGCGGCGGACGTGTGGCTACAGGGTCGGACCGGCGCTACCGTCTGGCGACCATCATCTGATTTTGCAGCTGAAATAAGGTTCATACCTTATTTTAGTCCCATGAAGAAGTTAATCCTGAAAAGCCTCTTCGCGGGAGGCACGTTCCTGCTGTCAGCAGTATTGCCCGCCGGGCTTTTTGCACAATTGCGGCTGCCTGCCATAGTTGGTTCAGGAATGGTGTTGCAGCAGCAGGATTCCACCACTTTATGGGGTTGGGCCGGCCCGGGGGAAAAAGTATTTGTAACGACCAGCTGGAATAACCGGACAGACTCCGCTCTTGTCAATAATATGGCATCCTGGAAGGTCAGGATTGCCACACCCGCAGCTGGTGGCCCCTATACCATAACCATTCGAAGCAATAATACCATAACCCTTACCGATGTCTATATCGGGGAGGTGTGGGTCTGTTCCGGGCAGTCCAACATGGAATGGAGCTGGTACAACGGCGCCAGGGACCTGGACGAGGACCTGAAAGCGCCGGTCAATCCCATGATCCGTTTTTTTCACATTCCCAAGAAGGCCACGTCATATCCACAGGACGATGTAGTGGCTAAATGGACAACCTGCGATTCCATTTCCCTCAAGTCATTTAGTGCGGTCGGATATTTTTTCGGCAAAAAGCTGCAACAGGAACTGAACGTGCCTATCGGACTTATCAATTCGTCCTGGGGTGGAACTCCGGCTGAAACATGGACGCCGGAGGCGAAAGTGCAACGTGACCCGGAACTCAAAGCTGCCGCGGCAAAGCTTCAGACCTACGCCTGGTGGCCCACTGTTACCGGGCAGACCTATAATGGAATGATCGCCCCGATCCTGCCCTACAGTATAGCAGGTACAATCTGGTATCAGGGTGAAGCCAATACCGGCACTGCAGCTACCTATCAGAACCTGTTCACAACCATGATCGCCGCGTGGCGGGAGGCATGGCGGAAGGAGTTTCCCTTTTATTTTGTACAGATTGCGCCGTTCGAATATGGCAATAACTATAATGGTGCGTTGTTGCAGGAACAGCAGACAAAGAGCAGTACTTATCCGAAAACGGGTATGGTGGTGGTAACTGACCTCATAGACTCGGTGAGCAATATTCATCCTTCCCGAAAGAAGCCTGTTGGCGAGCGATTAGCCAACTGGGCGCTGGCGGATACCTACCAGAAAACCGGTATTGTTTACAGAAGTCCCGAACTGGTATCAGCAATCCGGGATAAGGACAAGATGATCCTGCGATTCTCGCATGCGGAGAACGGACTGGTAGTGCATGGAGAGGAGCCGACCGGATTTTTCCTGAGTGATGAGCAGGAGAAATGGTATCCTGCCAAAGCAAAAGTTGAGAAGGATGTTATTACCGTATGGGCACCTGGACTGGCGAACGCTTATCATGTTCGTTATGGATTCAGCAACACGATCATCGGGAATGTATCAAGCCAGGAAGGGTTGCCTGTTGTGCCTTTCCGTACAGATGACTGGCTGGCAGAAAAACCTAACCCTTAACTATAATTCTCATGCATACTGTTTACCGCAAAATCATTTTGGCTGTATTGTTTCTGTTCAGCATTGCTGTTGTAGCAGCGCAGCATTCAGGAAAAGAATTGTTGTTGTTGCGCGTTTATCATTTTCAGGAAGACAGGCAGGAAAAATTGCTTGATCAATATCTTCAGGATCAGTTGCTCCCCATGCTGCATCGTCAATCGGTCAAAACTGTTGGTGCTTTCAAAGCTATCGCCAATGATACGGCGGCAGACAAGAAGATCTTTGTGTTGATGCCGCTGAAGGATGCCCGCCACTTTCAGCAGCTGTCCCTTAAGGCATTTCGGGATACTACCAATTATTCATCTGTACCCTTTACCCGTGTTGAGACAATATTACTCGAGGCTTTTGATCTTGCACCGAAGCTGTCAACGCCAGCAGGCTTATCACAGAACAGGTCGGAACATATTTATGAACTGCGGAGTTATGAATCGGCATCTGACATGGCTTTCCGCAACAAGGTAAAGATGTTTAATGAAGGCGGCGAGATTGCGTTGTTCGCCAGGCTAGGATTCAATGCCGTTTTTTATGGATCGGTGATCGCCGGCAGCCACATGCCAAACCTGATGTATATGACCAGTTTTAATTCAATACAGGATCGTGAGGCACACTGGAAGACTTTTGGTGGAGATGCGGAGTGGAAAACACTGTCTTCCCTTCCGGAGTACCAGAATAATGTGTCTCATATGGACATCTACCTGCTGAAAGCAACAACCTATTCCGATTTTTAATCGCCTTTTAGTGTGCCCGGATGAAATTGTCTCCAGGAATGCCAGAACTCCTGGTAGGCGGGAATATTTTCCAGGTGCCTTCCTTTTAAAGGGCCGTCGACAGCCCAACCCCCGCTGTTCCAGGTGCTTGATGTCTGCACATCGCGCAGGGAGTCGTTCTGCACCCGGAAAGCAAGTGTCAGTGTATCCAGTTTGCGGTTAAAAACATGGAAACTGCTGCTGTCTTTTTCCACCCAAAGCAACCAGGATTTTCCTGATGCACTGTCTTCGATCAGTTGTTTACTGAGCAGCTGGTTCCAGTCATATGCTTTGGCATAGGTACCATCCTGAATGCCGATGACCCATGATTTATCTTTCCAGGATAAAGAATCTCTCCTGGTAAGATCACTGTTGCCGGAGCCCTTGTCATACTTGTCCATTTTCTCGTAGATTTCCCGGAATGTGCTGTCCTGCTGCAGAATAAGGCTTTGCGGATAAAGCTGTAACCATTTTTCAAGGCTCATCTGCCGGCTGGGTATTTCGGTGAGCTGTTTTCCTTTCAGCGGACCCACAACGGCATTGCCATTCACCTGCTGCCACCAGGACCTGGTTGTTTCGTCTTCGAACATGGCATTGAAATGATCCATGCCTACCAGCCGGAAATTTTCAGGCTTGCCATTCACTTCGGGGCTGTAGACCCTTCCCGTACGGCATACGGTACAATAGGTGACCATCACTGGTTTTCCATTGATACTGTCACGTACCTGGTGGTGATAACCGATCAGCTGGATCGGATAAGCTTTTGCTTCGTTCCCGTCAATGATACCAATGATCAGTTTGCCGGCTGGTATTTTGTTGCCGGAAACGGGCACCATATCTACCTGGTTTGGTTGATAGAACATCCTGTCTGCACTCATCTGGAAATGGACCATATAGTAAATGGCACCGTAAAGGAGCAGTGTGACGGACACGGCTATTTTCGGCCAGCGTCTTGAGGATCGGAAAACCGGCAGTGCGGTAAAGAAAATGACTACGAGCAGAAGGGTTCTGATCCATGCGAGGTTATTGTGCAGCCAGTAAGCGAACGGCAGCGTGTTTTGTTTCTGACTTCCGGGTAATGGCATGATAAAATAAACCGATGCCAGTTCAGACACAAAAAGCAGGATCAGGGAAAAGACCAGCAGAAAGCGTTTCATGGTTATCTGATTAAGGCTAATTTTGGTCATGCATTTTAAACTATTTCCCGCAGAGACATATAAAAAAAGACGAGAAGTCCTCCGTTCAGGAATCTCCGGTGGCCCGATTTTGTTAATGGGCAATGAGGAGAGCGGTATGAATTACCGCGATAATACCTATCCCTTCCGTCAGGACAGTACTTTTCTCTATTATTTTGGATTGGATGTTGCCGGACTGGCGGCTGTAATAGATCCGGAATCGGGTGCAGAGATACTTTTTGGCAATGAGCTGACTATGGATCAGATTATCTGGACCGGACCCCTCCCTTCGCTGCGTGAAATGGCTGCCGCGGCAGGCATCACTACCGTTGAACCATTTGATGCGCTGCCTGGCTGGCTGAAGAAAGCGGGGGCACTGCATACTGTTCATTACCTTCCGCCTTATCGCGAGCTGAACCAGATGCGGCTGGCTGAATGGTTCGGGATTCCCGTGGCGCAGGTGCCTGATAAAGTATCTGTTCCCCTGATCGAAGCCGTGGTGCGGCAACGGGCCATTAAGGAAGCGATTGAGGCAACAGCCATCGAAGAAGCGGTTTCTATCAGTGTGGATATGCATCATGCCGCCATGAAGCATGTGAAACCCGGAATGAAGGAGCATGAGCTGGCTGCTAAAGTGCTGGAGGTAGCGCATGCTGCCGGGGGACGGTTGTCATACAATGTGATCTGTACCATTGAGGGACAGGTGTTGCACAATCATTATTATGGTAATACGATACGCAACGGCGACCTGGTATTGCTGGATGCCGGCGCAGAACAGGTGATGCATTATGCCGGTGATCTTACCAGGACTTTTCCGGCAGGAGGGAAATTTACCAATCAGCAAAGGGAAGTTTATGATGTTGTGCTGAACTCCCTGGAGCGTGCAGCCGGACAATTGCATCCGGGAAAGCGGTTCATTGACATTCATGCGCTGGCATGTGAAGCATTGCTGCAGGGATTGAAGGAAATCGGTCTGTTTATGGGTGATCCCGCAGAAGGCGTGCAGGAAGGAGCACACACATTATTCTTCCAGTGCGGACTGGGGCATATGATGGGCCTGGATGTACACGATATGGAAGACCTCGGTGAACAATATGTCGGGTATTCGCCTCAACTGGCGAAACGCAAGGATTTCGGATGGAAATACCTTCGTTTGGGCCGGGAACTGGAAGCCGGATATGTACTCACTGTTGAGCCTGGTATTTATATTATTCCTGAATTGATCGATCGATGGAAAGCGGAAAATAAACTGGCAGGCATGATCAACTATCCATTGCTGGAAAAATATCGTCATTTTACGGGCATCAGGATAGAAAACAATTACCTGATAACCGCAACAGGCTCCCGGCTATTCGGAAAGCCGCTGGCTACCACGGCAGCTGAAGTAGAAGCCATGGTGCAGACCCGCTACTAAAAAATGAAGATGCTGGTCTCCATGCCATCGTACAGGCCACCAGGTTCATGGTAACGACAAGATGATAACAGAGGGGTCAGAAAGCTTTTCGCTACCAGGCGTTGAGGAGTGCTGAGCAGAATGGTTTTACCCTGCCGGATGAATTGCTGAAACAACAATAGCAGTTCCGGAAACTGTTCCGGATCATAATTGATATCGCTTAACAGGATACATTCTGCGGAGATTGGATCTGGCAGGCTGTTCCAGTCCAGCATTTCTATGGAAACATTGGAGAAATCGTTGTGACGGGCGGTTTGCTCCAGTACCGGGATACAAGAGGAATTGTTGTCACTGATGACTACGGATGCTGCTCTGAACGCTGCGGTGAATCCGGGAAGGCCCAGGCCGGCGCCCAGTTCCAGCACATTTTTTTTGGCTATCCATTCCGGTTGTCGTTGCAGGAAGGCTGACAGCGCCAGGGCAGCGGGCCAGATTTTTGTCCAGTAGGGGAAGGGGTTGGTACTGCCACGGCGTACCACTTCGGGATCGGGAACATAAATACCAACAGTTTGTTGATATAGCTGGAATTCGTGGAGCAAAAGCGGATATACTGACATATGGACAGCATTAAAGCATTTAACCGGTTTACAGACGGTCTGACAACTGATGGCAATATTATGCCGGTATTGTTTATCGGTCATGGATCTCCCATGAATGGTATTGAACAAAATGATTTTACGGCGGGTTGGGCAGGTACAGCGGCATCGATACAAACACCAACTGCAGTGCTGGTGGTATCTGCCCATTGGCTGACCCGTGGCACACATGTCACTGCAATGGAGCAACCCCGTACGATCCACGATTTTGGCGGCTTTCCCGAAGAACTGTTTAAGGTGCAATATCCTGCTCCGGGAGACCCGGTTTTAGCGAAGTCCACGGCCGATCTGGTAAAGTCCACACAGGTGGGCCTTGATCACGACTGGGGATTGGATCACGGTACCTGGACGGTGGTGCGGCACATGTATCCTGATGCCAATGTTCCCGTATTGCAGCTCAGTATCGACTACGGGCGGGATGCTGCTTACCATTATGCGCTGGCTGCTGAACTGCGAAAGTTGCGTGAAAGAGGGGTGTTGATCATCGGCAGCGGTAATATGGTTCATAATCTGCGAATGGTCGCGTGGGATAAACTCGGTGAACCATCCTATGGATATGACTGGGCGCTGGAGATGAATGAAAAATTCAAGCTGGCGATCTCGGACGGCAATCATGATGAGCTGATCCATTACAGCCGGATGGGAAAACCTGCATCGCTGGCAATTCCGACCCCGGATCATTATTATCCGCTCATTTATATGTTAGGTCTGCAGGGGAATGGTGAACCCGTCGCATTTTTTAATGACCGGGCAGTGGGCGGATCACTTACGATGACCTCTGTAAGATTCGGGTAGTATTTCATAGATTTATGACATGCAAACCATATTTGAAAAAGATCCCGGTGCCCTGACCTCCACTCACCGTCCGATTTCCTATTATGCACTTCGCGTTTCCCTTATTGCCGCTTTGGGCGGATTCCTATTCGGATTTGAAACGGCCGTGATATCCGGTGCTGAGAAAACGATCCAGCAATTGTGGTCGCTCAGTTCGGGATGGCAGGGTTTCACTGTTGCCTCCAGCCTTATCGGCACTGTACTTGGTTCGCTGGTTGCCGGCGCTCCTGCCCAGCGGTACGGCAGAAAAAAGGTGCTGATGTTTATTGCGCTGCTGTATGTGGTCAGCGCCATAGGTTGTGCGAGTACGCGCGTATGGGCGTTATTTGTTTTGTTCCGTTTCGTCGGGGGGCTTGCTGTCGGGGCGTCTTCCGTTGTAGGGCCAATGTATATTTCAGAAATCGCACCCGCCCATATGAGGGGCCGGCTTGCAGGTTCCTTCCAGCTTAATATTGTATTCGGGATCTTTATTGCCTTCCTTACCAATTTCCTGTTCAAGGGCCTGGGCGACGATTCCTGGCGTTGGATGCTTGGCATTATGCTGGTGCCTGCAGCGATATTCGCCATCCTGGTAAGAACAATCCCGGAGAGTCCCCGGTGGCTGGTTCTGAACAATCGTGATGATGAAGCGCGCCGCATTTTTGAGCGGACGGGCGATACGGAGGCACTGACTCATATCCGTGAAGAGCATGCCCTTGCCCGGAATGGTATCAACGAAAGGCTGTTCCAGCGGAAGTTCATCAAACCGATCCTGTTTGCAGTATTGCTGGCTATGTTTAACCAGCTTGCGGGCATCAATGCGATCCTGTATTACGCACCCAGAATTTTTGAAATGGCAGGATATGGACATGACCAGGCTTACCTGCAGCCCGTATTTATCGGGTTGGCGAATTTGCTTTTTACGCTGCTGGCCATGAGTTTTATTGACCGGTTCGGCAGAAAAACTTTACTGATTATCGGTTCACTCGGTATGATCCTCTTCCTGGGGCTGACTGCATGGGCTTTCAAAGGTGAGCTTTCCGGTAACGGTGCCGTGGTTTGGTACCTGGTCGGGTTCATTGCATTTTTCGCGTTCTCCCAGGGCGCAGTGATCTGGGTGTTCATTTCTGAAATCTTCCCAAATTCAGTGAGATCACAGGGAGGTTCCCTGGGTAGCTTTACCCACTGGATCATGGCTGCCATAATCAGCTGGACTTTTCCGGTGATTGTGGAAAGCAGTCCCAGCGGCGGTTATTACAGTTTTCTTTTCTATACCGTAATGATGGTACTGCATCTGCTGTTTGTCTGGAAGTTTCTTCCGGAAACAAAAGGGAAAAGTCTTGAGCAGATCCAGCGGGATCTTGGCATTGAAAAATAATAAAACGCGTTATTTATGCAAGCACCGATTTGGGGAATTGACCTCGGCGGAACCAAGATTGAGGGGGTGATCCTTCCGGACCTGGATAATCCTCAACCGATTATACGGACCCGGGTTGATACGGAAGGGGTAAAGGGGTATCATCACATTGTCGGGCAGATCGCCAAACTGGTAGAGCAGATGAAGGAGCAAAGCGGCCTTCAGCCCGGCGCTATCGGGATAGGTACGCCGGGGGTGCTGGATCCCAGGCTGCATACGATGAAGAACTGTAACAGCACTGCACTGAATGGTCAGCCTTTGCAGGCGGATGTGGAGAAGGCCCTGGGTATACCGGTGGTGCTGGCCAATGATGCCAATTGTTTTGCGCTTGCGGAAACGCACTGGGGCGTGGTGAAGCAACAACATCCGCAGGCGCGTATGGTGTTCGGCATTATTATGGGAACAGGTGTGGGTGGCGGACTGGTTATTAACGGCAGGGTTTGGAATGGCCTGCATGGAATAGCCGGGGAATGGGGGCATATATTTCTGGATGAGTCAGGCGGGGCCTGCTATTGCGGGAAGTCAGGCTGCGTTGAAACCATATTGAGCGGTCCGGCGTTGCAGCGTTATTACCAGCAGGCGGGTGGTGAACCACTGAATCTGAAACAGATCATGGCCAGAACGGCGGAAGGAGAAAAGCCTGCAGTCGAAATGCTGGACAGGCTCCATTATTTTTTCGGAAAGGGCCTTGCCATGATCACCAATATGCTTGATCCGGATGTGATCGTAATTGGTGGTGGAGTAGGCAATATAGATAGTCTTTATTCAAAAGGACTCCAGTCGCTGGAGCATTTCATCTTCAATAACCGGCTGGATGTACCTGTGCTGAAACCTGTTCTGGGTGACAGTGCCGGTGTGTTCGGCGCTGCGGCACTGGTTGCCGGAGATCAGGTGACAGGTCTGCATGGGTAGTTATGTTGTATACTGGTTATGTTTCCTGGTAGTGTTGTATACCTACCTTGGGTATGCCATGATAATTACGCTGATCCGGCTGGTCCGCAGGCGCGGGATTTCTGTGTCTGAAAGTTTGGGTAAGCCTGTTTCCGTTACTGTTATCATTCCCGCATTTAATGAAGCAGCTGTTTTAGGTACAAAAATCCGGAACACGCTGGAGCAGTCCTGGTCGGGAGGACAATTGCAGATCTGGGTGCTTACTGACGGCTCAGATGATGGGAGTGAGCAGATTGTGGCTGCTTTCCCGCAGGTTCACGGATTTCATGATCCGGTCAGGCGGGGAAAGGCGGCTGCGCTGAACCGCGCAATGGAAATGGTCAGTTCAGACTGGGTGGTAATCACCGATGCGAATACCCATCTTGTGGCGGGGAGCCTCGAGCGGCTGGCAACCCATTTTGACGATCGCAGAAACGGGGCTGTTTCGGGAGAAAAAGCCGTGCTGGAAGAAGGGGAGGGTTTGTACTGGAGATACGAATCCTATCTTAAACGGCAGGATGCTGAAGTCCTCACCCTGGTTGGTGCTGCCGGAGAGTTGCTGGCATTCCGGAAAGACTTGTACATCCCGCTGGAGCCGGATACCGTGCTGGATGATTTTGTGCTTTCGTTGCGGATCTGCCTGCAGGGATACCGTGTAGGGTATGAACCTGGGGCTAAAGCCGTGGAAGCTGGTTCAGCCAGTATCCGGGAAGAGGAAAAGCGGAAAATCCGGATAGCCGCAGGGGGGGTACAGGCGATGATCCGGCTCCGGGAGTTGCTGAAATTCTGGAAACACCCCTTACTGAGCTTTATGTACGTTTCCCACCGTGTCCTGCGGTGGACGCTGGCACCTGTTTGCCTGGTTTTATTCTTCTTCCTTAACGCCAGCCTGGTCATTTCAGGCGCGGGTGAGCCTTACCGGTTCATTTACCTGTTGCAACTTGTATTTTACGGACTGGCCCTGATCGGCTGGATAGGGGTCCGGACTAATACGAAATGGCCATTCGTATATATCCCATACTACTTTTCGTTCATGAACCTTTCGGTGATCCGGGGGTGGCTGTACTACGCGATGGGAAAATCCGACAGCAGGTGGGTAAAATCCGACCGGCTAACCATGCCCGTTAAATAATATTCATATGTCCGGGTGTCCGGGTAAATCCACGCTGGTAATAATAAATTTATCCCGATTCATTTCCGGAAATGGAAATATATATTACTTTTATCCCACAATACCTGATCGAAATCCTCTGAACCAGGCCTGATAGCTTTCTTCCACAAATCCTAAGAACTCCAGTGTTATTACGATGTTCGGATAGTAATATCCGGTGGATTACTTTCTAGATACCTTTTGAAGACCTAACCGTTCCAATGGCATGCCTATTGAAAAATTGAGTTTAATACAACTTAATTATTCAGGGATGAAAAAAAAGATACTCGTGATTACTGAAAGCAAGGCCATCAGGTTTTTATTGCAAACAGTCCTTCATGATCATTATGTAACCACTACTGCTGCAGAAGGCGGTGAGGCGGTTCACTATATATCTCAGGCATCCTTACCCGATGCTATCGTGATAGACCCGGAATTACCCGACACAGAACCCTGGGAACTGGTGGAATATTTCAAGACCAGCGGATTGTATCAACACATACCCATGGTGGTAATTTCTTCTCAGCCTGAGGAAACAGTTTTAAGGCAGTCCCGTCTTTTAGGCGTGGAAGCCAGCTTCCAGAAACCTTTCAATCCAATTGATCTTAAGCAAAGACTTGACGCCCTGGTTAAAGCACCGCCCCTTTCTTCCTTAAACAGGTTGAAGGTGGTATAGTTTTTTTAACACCTTGTCGCAAATCTTACCTGAATGGAATCAATTGTACCGCTAACTGCCGCTCCACAAACGGCGCCAACTTACAGAAGATACTCAGTTTACCGCGAGCAGGACAAAGCTCCTGTAGCGCGTATACTGTCACGTGAGTTTTTCTATATCGGAAAAAACACCCGCAGCATCGACTACCTCGTGAACCTGTTCGATGGAGGCTATGCGGCGGAGAATACTGTAAAAGCCCTCAACATCCTGAAAAGGATAGAGCAACAACAGAAATCGTATCCCCAGGTTTTTATCATCGATAGTGAAATGTCACTTCCGGCTGTAGCCGAACTGGTCAATTATCTCCGTGCGGATGTGCGATTCCGGGGTATTCCTGTGATCATGGACAAGTCAACATCCAGCAATGATTGTCCGGATCCGGCGATGCTGATGCGGATTTTTGATGATGTGATTGATGCCCGGAAGGCTGATAATAAACTGGTACAACGGATCCAGTTCCTGGAAAAGGTAAAACAAAGAAGCCTTAAAAAGTCACAGGAGAAGCTCGATATTCTGGCGGCACTCCGCAAAAATGCAACGCTGAATTCTGGCCGTCGCCTTTTTGATATCTTTTTTGCATCTGTGGCCATTCTGGTAACGCTGCCATTAATGCTGCTGATAGCTGCAGCCATCAAACTCGAAAGCAACGGACCGGTACTTTATATTTCCAAGCGGGCCGGAAGGGGTTACCGGGTTTTTAATTTTCTTAAGTTCCGCACCATGCGTTGCGGCGCCGAGAAGCAGGTAGAACAGCTGAAGCATCTGAATACATTCGGTGAAGAGAAGGAGAAAGTGTTTTTTAAAGTCACTAATGATCCCCGTACCACCAGGATCGGGAAGATGTTGCGGAATACCAGCCTGGATGAGTTACCCCAGTTTTTCAATGTACTGCTTGGCGACATGTCGCTTGTTGGCAATCGTCCTTTACCGCTTTACGAAGCTTCAATGCTTACAACAGATGAATTTTCGATCCGCTTTATGGCTCCTGCAGGAATTACCGGACTTTGGCAGATTCACAAAAAGAACCGGCACTGCATGACCACTGAAGAGCGTATCAGACTGGATATTACCTATTCCCAAAAACAGAATTTCCTGTATGACCTTTGGATTATTGCGCAAACGCCCCCGGCTTTGATCCAGAAGGAAAATGCATGACGAATTAATGTTATTTAAGTTGTGGTAAAAGCCGGCCAGTGCCGGCTTTTCGTTTAGGGTAATTGGTGATACCTTGAAATTTACCTATTTTCCCAAACCGTGCTGACCGTTATCTATTTTATCGGCCTGATAGTATTTATTTACCTGTTCTGCAGTATAACCTACCTATTGGTAGTATCTATTGCCGGTATGATGTATAAGGAAGTACCTCCTCCCGAAACTGCCAGACTCGCCAAATTTGCCGTTTTGATTCCCTGTTTCCGCGATGATCAGATCATTGTACATTCTGCAGTGGAAGCACTGAAGCACAATTATCCGGCAGAGCTGTTTGATCTGATTGTGATTGCCGATTCATTGCAGTCGGCCACAGTGCAAGAACTCAGGAACCTGGGCGTCCGGGTGATTGAAGTGCAGGCGAGAATGAAATCAAAAAGCATCCATGCCGCATTGCAGCGCCTGTCAGAGGACCAGTATGACATGGTGATGATACTGGATGCGGACAATATCATGAAGGATGACTGCCTGAAACTGGTGAATCAATACTACCAGGCGGGGCACCATGCTTTGCAGTGTCACCGGACGGCTAAGAATCTGCAAACGAATGTAGCCCAGCTGGATGCCATCAGCGAGGAGATCAATAATCATCTTTTCAGGCTGGGACAACAGGCGCTGGGGTTTTCTGCAGCGCCGTCGGGATCGGGGATGGCATTTGAAACAAAATTGCTGAAGTCCATCTTTACCTATAGGCCGATTCTTGAGAATCCCGGAGAAGACCGGGAAATTGATATGCAATTGCTGAAGCGGGGTATCAGGATGCATTTCATTCCGGATGCCTGGGTACTGGATGAAAAAGTATCGAGTCATGAAGTATTTGAAAAACAGCGGGTCCGCTGGATGGAGGCGCAATGGTATCATGTGCGGCGGTTTCTGGAACCGGATATGAAAGGCATTCCCAAAAACCGGCAGTATGTTAACAAACTCGTTCAGAATCTCCTGTTGCCCAGGTCGCTGTACCTGGTCGTTTTCCTGGCTATTGTTTTACTGGTATCCGTGCATTATCTGACCGGCTGGTCATTGTTCTTTCCCTTACCTGGCTGGTGGCTGAGCCTGCTGTTGTTTTTTATGCTCACCCTGGCAATCGCTATTCCCTCGCGGTTTTATTCTTACCAGACCGTCGCGGCATTATTAAGCCTGCCCATGCTGATGATCAGCATGATGAAGGCGCTATTCCGGGTAAAAAAGGGCCGCAAGGAGTTCATACATACCCCCAAAACATTTACAGGCGTCAAACCCCCTCCCAAATAAAGTACGCCCTTAAATTTGTGCGAAATTGTTTCCATTCATTTTGACGCTACTATACTATCCAGCCCGATTGAGTACCTGAAAGGAATGGGCCCTCTCCGAGCCGACCTGCTCAAAAAAGAGCTTTCTGTTTTCACCTACAAAGATTTACTGGACCATTTTCCTCTCAGACACATTGACAAAACAAGGGTGGATCCCATCAGGGTGGCAACAAGTGCCAATGATTATGTGCAGACTGCCGGTGTACTGGTTCAATTGCAGGTATTGGGTGAGGGCAGGAGCAAGCGGTTAATCGGAACCCTTCGTGATGATACGGGTGAGCTGGATCTGATCTGGTTCCAGGCCATTCACTGGATCCAGAAGAACCTGGAAACGGGACAGTCTTACCTGGTCTTTGGAAAAATGGGACAGTTTAACGGGCGGGCGCAAATCAGCCACCCTGAGATAGAGTTGTATTCGCGCGAAAAGGCGGGTGGTCGTTCTACACTGGAACCTATCTATCCCAGCACCGAAAAGCTGAAAGCGAAATCCCTCGGCGGCAGGCAGCTGGCAAAATTTACGGGCCAGCTACTCCAGGCGCTGCAGCCGGCAGATCTGCCCGAGAACCTCCCTGAAAAACTCGTGGCCACTTTTGGTTTTCCCAGCAGGTTTGAAGCATATCGGCAGATTCATTTTCCGGCTAACGAAGCAGCCTGGCGCCAGGCCGTTGAACGCCTGAAATTTGAAGAACTTTTCCTTGCACAGCTCCGGTTAAGCCTGATCAGGCTGGAAAGGCACCGGTATTCAAAAGGAGTTGTCTTCGGACAGGTAGGAAATTTGTTCCATGAATTCTATGAGCAGCATCTTCCGTTTGCACTTACCGGCGCTCAGAAAAGGGTACTTAAGGAAATCCGGGCAGATATGGGCCAGGGGAGGCAGATGAACCGGTTGTTACAAGGGGATGTAGGAAGCGGTAAAACCATGGTGGCTCTACTGACTATGTTACTGGCAGCCGACAACGGATTTCAGAGCCTGCTTATGGCGCCAACCGAAATCCTGGCTGCGCAACACTATTCCGGTATTTCTGAGCTGGTAAAAAAGATGCCGTTGAAAATTGCTTTGCTGACGGGTTCAACGCGGGCTGCAGAACGTAAAATGATCCTGGCCGGGCTTGCAGATGGTTCAATACATTGGGTAATCGGAACGCATGCCTTGCTGGAGGACAAAGTGGTTTTTTACCAACTTGGGCTGGCTATTGTGGATGAACAGCATCGTTTCGGCGTTGCACAACGTGCGAGGCTCTGGAAAAAAGCTGTAGTTCCGCCACATATTCTGGTGATGACCGCTACACCAATCCCCCGGACACTTGCGATGACGGCATATGGCGATCTCGATTATAGCATAATTGATGAATTACCACCAGGCCGGCAACCCATCAGCACGGTTCACCGTTATGAACATGCGAGGGCCAGTGTGATGGATTTTGTGCGCGCAGAAATAGCCAAAGGACGGCAGGCCTATTTCATATTCCCGCTGATAGAAGAGTCAGACAAACTTGACCTGGAAAATCTTATGCGCGGCTATGAGAATATCAAAGCCTTTTTTCCTGAACCGAGATTCTGGATCAGTGTTGTTCATGGAAGACAAGCCGCAGATGTGAAAGAAACCAATATGCAACGGTTTGTCCAAAATGACACTCACATCATGGTGGCAACAACAGTAATTGAAGTGGGGGTAAACGTACCAAATGCAAGTGTAATGGTAATAGAAAGCGCAGAAAAGTTCGGGCTTTCACAGCTGCATCAGCTTCGTGGAAGGGTGGGAAGAGGGGCGGAGAAAAGTTTTTGCATATTATTAACAGGTATGCAGGTCAACAATGACGCGCGTGAGCGGTTGAAGACAATGTGTGCTACGAATGACGGATTTCTTATTGCAGAGAAAGATCTTGAGTTGCGTGGACCGGGTGATATCGAAGGCACGCGGCAAAGCGGGGAACTGAATTTCAGGCTGGCGGACCTTGTATCTGACAGGCAATTGCTGGAACAGGCGAAAAGGATGGCAGGTGCACTGGTGGAATCCGACCCTGAATTAAGGGATCCCGCGCATACGGCGTTAAGGGCTTTTTTACAATCGCAGAAAGGGAAACTTGCCTGGAGTAAAATTTCGTAGATATTAAAGTGGTTTTAATCGAGACCCCGGCTGGCGGTATTCATTTATTTGATGTAAATTCAATAGACCTTGGGAAGATTTCTGTCCATATTTCTGATTACCCTATTTTCTGTGTCGGCATTCGCACAGAAAAATACCAACTCCCTGGAATTCGTTGAGAATAAAGGGCAGTGGGATCAGCGTGTAAAATTCATGGGGGAGCTGGATAACGGTGCGTTCTTTCTGCGCAGCAACGGCTTCACTATCCTTCAGCACAATCCAGCAGACCTTGCAAAATTCGATTCACACCTTTCGGCTGCACATGGCAATGAGCAGCCAGGCGGACAGGGTGGATCAGGTGGTGGCGGCAAAACCTATCGCAAAGCTGCAACAGCGGTAGATGAAGATAAAATCACCCTTCGTTCTCACGCATATACGGTAGAATTAAAAGGTGGCAATCCAGCTCCCCTGATCTCAGGCGATAAACAGTTGCCGGGCTACAACAATTACATGCTGGGAGATGACAGAAGCAAATGGGCGGGAGGGTGCCGGATATATGGTGCCGTTGTATACAAAGATGTTTATCCCAACATTGATATGCGGTTTTATACCGAAGAGGGATGGGTGAAATATGAATTTATTGTACGGCCCGGGGGAGATCCTTCCAGCATCGTACTCGAGTATAAAGGTACCGACAAGCTTGCCGTGAAAAAGGGTGAGCTTATGGTAGGTACTTCAGTGGGCACAGTTACCGAACTTAATCCGTATACCTATCAAACCTCCGGAAAGGGCAGGACTGAAGTGTCTAACCGTTACCAGGTAAAGGGAAATACTGTGAGATTTTCTCTTGGTTCCTATGATCCGCAGCAGTTGCTGGTGATTGATCCAACCCTGATATTCTCAACGTTTACAAAAAGCCGTTCGGACAACTGGGGATACACCGCCACCTATGGTCCGGATGGAACGTTATATTCCGGGGGAATAGTTTTTGGTAGCGGATTTCCGGTGTCAGACGGCGCATTTCAGGAAGACTACAGGGGGTCAGCCGGTACTTCACCATTCAATATGGGAATCATGAAATTCGACCCGCTGGGGACGAACCGGGTATATGCAACCTATATCGGTGGAAAAGAATCAGATCAGCCGCACAGCCTGATTGTTAACAACCGTGGCAACCTTATTATCGCCGGGCGGACGCACTCTCCTGATTATCCTGTTACCGTTCCCGCCAATACCTATGGACCTCAGGGGAGCTGGGATATCGTGCTGACTGAATTGAATCCGGCTGGTACAGCGCTGGTCGGATCAATCCGGATCGGAGGTGGTGGAGACGATGGACTTAATACTGCCAATAGCCATCAGGGCGGAACTCACGGGCTGATTAATTTTTATGGTGATGATGCCCGCAGTGAAGTGATCATTGACGGGGGTGGCAATATTTACCTGGCATCCTGTACTCAGTCTGATAATTTCTATACTACCGCTAACGCTCCTAACAGGAGTTTAAGCGGAGAGCAGGATGGTGTGTTGATCAAGACAAATCCTGATCTGTCCAATGTGTTGATGTCAACTTATTTTGGCGGCTCAAAACGTGATGCTGCATTTGTTGTCGGCATCAACCCCCTTGACGGTGACATCTATATTGCCGGTTCTACAGAAAGCGATGATCTTCCCGGAAGCCATGCAGGAACAGTCGGCTCAAGCTACCAGGGCGGCGAAACAGATGGATTCATTGCTGTGTTTCCAGGTAACGGCACTTCAGTCAAAAAATCCACCTACATCGGTACGAATCAGCGGGATGCCGTACTGGGATTTGAATTCGACCGTTTTGGCGATCCCTATACCATGGGGATAACGTTCGGAAATATGCCAAAGATCAATGCGGTATATGGCACAGACAATGCGCGTCAGTTTGTAGGGAAACTAAAGAAAGATCTGTCCGACTGGCAATACCGCACTACTTTCGGTACGGCGCAGGGCAAACCCAATATCTCACCTGTGGCTTTTCTGGTTGACCGTTGCCAGAACGTATATGTTTCCGGCTGGGGTGGTACCAATCTCGGCAGTTTCAATATGCAGGGTACTTTCGGCATGCAGGTAACGCCTGATGCGATTAAGAAGACCACAGATGGAAATGATTTTTATTTTATAGTGATCAAACGCGATGCGACTGAATTATTATATGCATCGTTCTTTGGGCAAAACGGTGATCTGTCGGAGCATGTTGACGGTGGAACCAGCCGTTATGATCAGAATGGTGTGATCTACCAGGCAATTTGTGCCAACTGTTTTACTGGTTCGAATCCGCGGCCGCGTTTTCCCGTAACACCAGGGGCCTGGTGTTGTTCCAATGGATTTTCGGGAGCCTATGATCCCAGCGGGAATGGAAATGGAGCACAGTGCAACCTTGCAGCTGTAAAAATTCACTTCAATTTTGCCGGTGTTGGTTCAGGGGTCGCATCCTATATCAACGGCGTGAGAGACACCATGGGATGTGTGCCGTTAACTGTTCTGCTGAAAGACACCATTCGCAATGCAAAGACCTATGTATGGTCCTTCGGCGATGGTTCACCAGATGTGAAGACCACCGACGGGCAGATTCAGCATACCTATAACAATGTTGGGTTGTTCAGGGTCAGATTGATTTCCATTGACTCCAACACCTGTAATATCGCTGACACCTCCTATATACATGTGAAGGTGAGTGCTGCAGAGGCGCAGCTGGATTTTACAGGCGCCAAACAGTTGCCCTGCGAATCGCTGACTTTCAAGTTTACCAACCTTTCCACGCCTCCCGCCGGATACTCCTTCACTGACTCGAGCTTCCTGTGGGACTTTGGTGATGGAACGACATTGATCACTGGTGTGCAGCCGGTGGTGCATTCTTTTGCATCAGCTGGTTCTTATCAGGTGAGAATGGTATTGAGGGATACGATCTTCTGTAATGTTGATGATGCAATTATTAAAGAGTATTATCTCAGTCCGCTTGTGAAAGCAGACTTCATTATTCCCAATGGTTGCGCACCCTATAATGCGATTATTACCAATACCAGTATTGCCGGAATGACATGGCTATGGGATTTTGGCGACGGTACAACTTCTACCGAGAAGACACCCGTTAAGATTTTCAATAATGCGGGCACTTACCAGGTGACACTAACTGCCACGGATCCCAACACCTGTAATGTAACAGACAGGATTACGAAGAGCGTGCTGGTGCAGGACAAGCCTACTGCAGCGTTTACTTATGCGCCGGTGGTTCCGGTGGAGAATACACCGCATATTTTCACCAACACATCTTCACCAGACGCCATCAGTTTTAACTGGTCTTTTGGCGATGGCGAAACACAGGCAACAACCAGTCGCGCACAGGTGGAACACCAGTACAACAGTTCCGGCAGGTTTGATGTATGCCTTGAAGCTACCAATGCCAGTGGTTGTGTGGATACCGTTTGCCAACCGGTTGAAGCAATCGTGGTACCCAGGATTGATCTGCCAAATGCATTCACACCGTTGGGCAATGCACCTAATAATATTTTCTATGTGAAAGGCTTTGGTATTTCAAAAATGCGCTTCATGATCTACAATCGTTTTGGGCAGAAGGTATTTGAATCGCATACGGTTAAAGGTGGCTGGGATGGTCGCTATAATGGTGTGGTGCAACCGATGGATGTTTATGCCTATGTGCTGGAAGTCGAGTTCATTGACGGCACCCGAACCACCAAGAAAGGAGATATCACTCTGATCCGATAACCATTAATGAAAGGGAAATGGATTGCATAATATATAAACCCGGTAAAGTTTGGACCCTGATGTTTATTCTGGCCGTATTGGCGCAAGGGCAGGCTATCGGTCAGGATCTGCATTTTTCCCAATTTTTCAATTCACCGCTGACAACAAATCCTGCGAACACCGGTTTTATACCCGATGCGGACTACCGTATTGGCGCCAATTACCGTAACCAGTGGGTGAATGTGATGTCGGTGCCTTATAAGACGTTCAGCATTTATGGTGATGCCCAGGTTTTCCGTGACCGTTTTGAAAACGGGTGGCTAGGATTGGGTGGCGTGTTATTAAGGGATGCGGCCGGTAGCGGAAATCTTACTTCGACCAAATTGTACGGTTCTATTGCATACCACCAGATGCTTGGCTATGCAAGTTTGCTTACGGCGGGATTTAATGTGGGAATGTCAAATAAGCGAATCGACCCGACCAAACTGAAGTTCCCTGACCAGTTCAACCAGGCGACCGGTTTTTTCGATGCGGGGTTACCCACCAATGTGGTTTTTACCAATACCAGCATTACTTATATGGATATCCAGGCGGGGCTCAACTATGCTTATTTCCCGACGGACAATCTGTACATTAATGGTGGCTTTTCGGTGCATCACCTGAACCGGCCGAAAGAAAGTTTTTTTACGGAGAGTGGTTTTGACAATCGCCTGGCAATGCGGTATATCGGATTTCTTAGTGCCAGCATTAAACTGAATGACCAGGTTATACTTAACCCCATGGGATATTATACCAGCCAGGCTACGGCCAATGAATTGGTATTGGGGGGAAGTGCCAATTATAATCTCAGCGGCGATGGTGAAGTTCAGCTTATCGGGGGGGCTTTTTACAGGGCAGGAGAATCAATTATTCCGCTGATCGGTTTTCAATGGAAGAATTTCCGGATGAGTTTTACCTACGATGTTACCACATCTTCGCTTGCAGCCTATAACAATTCCCGTGGGGCCATTGAGTTTTCTCTCCTGAAACAGGGCTTTTACAGCGATTATAACGGCAGTCAGCGACAATCTCTGTGTCCCCGTTTCTGATAAGTGTTGCCGCAAAACTATTTTTACGACTTTTACACCGGCTTGCCGGGTGCAGCCTGATTGGCGGGCAGCGAAGCACTGCCTGTAACTGTCTCTTAATTATTGGCAATTACCGACCTAAAACATAATTATGAAAAAACTCTTGATGGCTCTTGCGCTGGTGGTAACGATGATCACGCAGTCAACTGCGCAGTATGACGAGGATTCGGCAGCGAAAAAGGGATTTGACAAGAGCAGGATGTTTATCGGCGGCAATTTCGGGATGAGTTTTGGCGATTACACCTTCATCAATGTTTCTCCTCAGGCCGGTTACCGGTTCAGCCAGATGATTGCAGCGGGGATCGGCATCAATGGCCAATATACCCAGATTCGGACGCGTGGATATGATAATGAGACGGTTGCGCGGTCAAACTATGGCGTTGCCGGCATGAACATATTTGGCCGTTTTTTCCCCATTCCCCAGGCGTTCCTTCAGGTACAGCCTGAACTGAACTACATATGGGGAAGTTATACAGATTACCTCAGTGATTCCAAAAGTTCAGTCAACGGTGGCATAATGCCGTCACTCTTGCTTGGTGCTGGCGGTGTATTACCGATGGGTAGCGTCGGGGGCCTGATGATCATGGTGCAATATGACTTGCTGAATAAGACCGGATATTTGCCTACGGATCCATCCACGCCATACGGGAACAAGCCATTTATCAGTATCGGATTCAGTTTCGGCCTGGGTGGTGGCCGATAGATTTTGGCTTGGTTTCAGGTAATCTTGTTGAAAATTTCCACGGGATTATTGCATACAATAATGCGCTCTTCCAGGGGGTCATACAGGAATTGCTCCTTTTCTGCATGCCGCAGGAAATGGATCAGCGACTGGTAGTAATTGGCTGAATTCAGGAGGTAAATCTTCTTATCATGAATTTTCAACTGATTCCATGTCAGCATTTCGAACAGTTCATCCATTGTCCCGTACCCGCCGGGAAGAATGATGGCAGCATCACTCATTTCGTACATCATCTTTTTTCGGCTGTGCATATCAGGCACTACCGCCAGTTCGGTTAACCCTTCGTGTTGTTGTTCCCATTCAGTGAGTATTTTGGGAATTACGCCCATTACTTCTCCACCGTGCTTCAATACAGCATCGGCGATAGCGCCCATCAGGCCCTTTTTTCCTCCGCCATAAACCAGTTTGATTTCGAGCATTGCCAGTAGTCTTCCCAGTTCAGCTGTATGTGAAAGGAACATCGGATTTGCTCCGGCGTGAGATCCGCAAAAAACGGCGATCGCTTTAATGTTCATATAATTGTACTAAAGTAACTATTTTACAAAAAAATGCGTCTATGTCAGCGTCGCTTCTCTTTGGATTTGTTTTGGCCTATTTTGTAATTCTGCTGATTGTTGCCTGGTTTACTTCGCGCAACGCTAACAATGACAGTTTTTTTATCGGCAACAGGAATTCCAACTGGATCCTGGTGGCCTTCGGCATGATCGGTACTTCACTGAGTGGTGTTACGTTTGTTTCCGTTCCTGGAACAGTGGCAGCCAATGCCTTCACCTATATGCAGGTGGTATTGGGATATTTTCTGGGATACCTGGTGATCGCCTTCGTATTGTTGCCGCTATATTACCGCCTGAACCTGACATCAATCTATAATTATCTGCAACACCGATTCGGAACCGTTGCCTATAAGACCGGTGCATTATTCTTCATCATATCGCGTACCGTTGGCGCGACGGCACGGCTGTACCTTGTTATCAATGTGATGCAGATTTTTATACTCGATGCCCTGCACGTGCCGTTTATAGTAACGGCGATTGTTATCCTGCTGATGATATTGCTCTACACCTTCGAAGGTGGTGTAAAAACGATCGTATATACAGACACACTGCAAACATCCTGTATGCTCCTGGGTTTGGTGATCTGCGTTTTCTATATCATGCAGCAACTTGGTTTTCATTTTACCGGCGCTATGGATGCCATTTCGACCAAAGGGTTTACGCGGATCTTCAATACAGATGTCAACAGCAAAGGGTTTTTTCTGAAACAGATCATAGGTGGCGCGTTCATTACCATTGCGATGACAGGACTCGACCAGGAAATGATGCAGAAGAATATTTCGGTGAAGACACTGGGCGATTCCCAGAAGAATATCATCAGCTTCAGTGTGGTGCTGGTATTCGTCAATTTCCTTTTCCTGCTCCTTGGTGGTTTGCTATACCTGTTCGCAGAGCAGCACCAGCTTCCGGTTAAAGGAGACGATCTTTTTCCGACAGTGGCTTTGAACCATGTACCACCTGCTATCGGAATCATCTTTATCATTGCGCTAATCTCAGCGTTATTTCCCAGTGCAGATGGCGCACTCACTGCACTGACTTCATCTTTCTGTATTGATATTTTGGGAATAAAGAGAGATCCCTTACTGACTGATCAGCGACAGAAACAGATCCGCCGTACGGTACACCTCACTTTTACGGTTGTCTTTCTGTTGTGCATTATGATCTTTAAATGGCTGGACAATAAATCCATCATCAATATAATACTCGATCTGGCAGGATATACCTATGGCCCGCTGCTGGGCCTGTTCGCCTTTGGCATACTGACCAAACGCAATTTTCCGGATAATGGATGGGTAACCCTGATCTGCCTTGTTTCACCAGTGATCTGTTATTTGCTAAGCAAGTATCTTGCAGCTTCTCCAGAAGGGTTCCAGATAGGGATTGAGCTACTGGTAATCAATGGGTTACTTACATTCCTCGGTCTGTTAATGATATCCAAAAAAACTGCTGCAAAACAAACTAATTGACGAAAAAATACGTTCTTGTTATAAGCAGGATTACGATGCCATCCTTGGTCAACAACGGGTGGCATTATTATCTCCAAACCCTTAAAACGAGTGTATGAACGATACGATACGGATGACCAAACAGAGGCGGTGGAGTGAATCAAAAGCACATTCGAGCTGGCAGATCTTTAAAATTATGGCGGAATTTGTAGATGGATTTGAGGCCCTTGCGAAAATCGGCCCATGCATATCCATTTTTGGTTCTGCCCGGACCCAGCCCGGGCATGAAGCCTACGAACTGACCGTAGATATTGCAAAAAAACTTGCAGGAGAAGGATTTGGTATCATATCCGGGGGAGGACCTGGTATTATGGAAGCAGCCAATAAGGGCGCGCAACTGGGTGGCGGTAAGTCTGTTGGACTCAATATTGAACTTCCGTTTGAGCAACATGCCAATCCTTATATCGACCGCGACTCCAATCTTCATTTTGAATACTTTTTTGTACGCAAAACAATGTTTACCAAATACTCGCAGGGCTTTGTCATGATGCCCGGCGGTTTTGGTACGATGGATGAATTTTTTGAAGTGGCTACATTGATCCAGACCGGTAAGATGTCACAGGTACCCCTGATCCTGGTCGGGAAATCCTACTGGGGTGGTATGATGGACTGGCTGAAGTCAACCATGTTGAATGAACAATATATATCGGCCGTTGATCTTGACCTTCTGGCAGTTGTGGACACGGCCGAGGAAGTGACTGAACATATGTTGCAGTTTTACAGCAAGAACCCGTTACAACCGAATTTCTGAGTAATTTCGCACCAAATTTTTGTAGTGGAGCTTATTCCCGGCAACATCCAGGCATATGCAGAACGTTTTACGTCTCCGGAGTCGGACCTGCTGAAGCAGGTAGCCGCGGATACTTATGCCCATCATAAGGAAGCCCATATGCTAAGCGGGCACCTCCAGGGGCGATTCCTGGCAATGGTGTCCCGGCTTGTTGCTCCCCAATATATACTTGAAGTGGGAACCTTTACCGGTTATAGTGCCCTTTGCCTGGCTGAAGGCCTTCGCGCTGACGGTCAGTTGCACACCATTGAATTGCGTGAGCAGGAAGTAAATACAGCCCGCCATTATTTTGAAGCCTCTGCATACAGCCACCAGATCGTACAACATACCGGTGAAGCCGGGTCTGTTATTCCATCTCTTCCATTTACGTGGGACCTGGTTTTTATCGATGCAGACAAGCCTGGTTATATCAATTATTATGAACTGGTATTGCCGAGATTACGGAAGGGCGGGCTGGTGATCGCAGACAACGTTTTGTTTCACGGACAGGTACTGGAAGAACCCGTTACGGGAAAATCTGCAAAAGCCATTCAGGCGTTTAATGACCATGTGTTGAAAGATAACCGGGTGGATCGCGTGTTGCTGACTCTCCGGGATGGGGTGCTGTTATTGCAAAAAAATAGATGATGAGGATCCTATTCTATACTGTTATTTTCTGTTTTTCAGGTGTTTTTTCACATGCTCAGCCTGCTGATGTTATCCAGGAATATGTGAATACCTACAGGGCGATGGCAATCGCTGAAATGCAGCGGACTGGTGTTCCCGCTTCTATTACCCTGGCACAGGGTATTCATGAAACGGAAGCAGGCCGCAGTGAGCTTGTACTGAAATCAAACAATCATTTCGGTATCAAGTGCAAATCTGTATGGACAGGAGCAAAAGTTTATCATGATGACGACGCGCGCGGGGAATGTTTCAGAAGTTATACCGATCCCTATCAATCCTATCAGGACCATTCAGATTTCCTGCGTAACGGAAGCCGGTACGCTTTCCTGTTTCAGTTGCAGCCGACAGACTATAAAGGCTGGGCCCACGGGTTGAGAAAAGCCGGTTATGCCACAAATCCCAAGTATTCTCAGATACTGATCCGCCTGATCGAAACTTACGATCTCCAGCACTATACCCTGATCGCCCTGGGAAGGGAAACTGCAGACTTTGATCTTGCCTTAAAAGCGCCTCAGGGAAGCAGTGAAGCTGTGGCAGAGAATAATGCGGAGAAGGTGATTGCGCCAATTTTTCCCGCCTATCCTGCCGGTAGATTTGAGATCAATGAGACACCGGTTGTATTTGTAAAAGGAGGGACGTCATTACTGGCAGTTGCCAATCAGAATGGACTGACCTTATCCCGACTCCTGGAATTTAATGACATGACGCCGGGAGAGGGAGATATACTTGCAGACGATCAGCTTGTGTTTCTGCAGCGAAAAAGGAAAACAGGCGTGAACGCACAGCATATTGTAGTACCTGAGGAAACAATGTATGATATTGCACAGTCCGAAGGTGTCCGTTATGAATCCATTCTCGAACTTAACCTGCTGAATGCGGGACAGGAACCTATGCCGGGCGAAGTGATCAACCTTCGTGAAAAATCCACCAAAGCTCCACGACTTGCAACTTCTTCACCTGTTGTGACCAGCCAGCCCGCTGTGACTAAAAGACATGTAGTACAAACGAAAGAGACCCTTTTTAGTATAGGAAGGAAATACGGTGTAAGCGCGGATCAGATCAGGGAATGGAACAGGCTCACATCCAATAGCCTGCATTCAGGCCAGGAATTAATCATCTACACGAATTAATATGCCGACAGTTAATATCAGGGATAAGGTGTTTGAACCTTATCTGACTGCTGCCGCAATCCAGGAACAGGTGCACCGAATTGCTGCAGCGATCAACCATGACTATGCAGGCAAAAGACCACTGTTTATCTCAATTTTGAATGGCTCATTTATTTTCGCCGCTGACCTGTTCAAGGCTGTCACTATAGATGCAGAAATCTGTTTCATCAAGCTGGCTTCTTATAAAGGCACTAAATCAACCGGCCAGGTAATTACCGCTATCGGCCTGGATACTGATATCCATCAGCGCCATGTAATCATCCTGGAGGATATCGTGGATACCGGTAAGACACTTCATGAATTTCTTCCTCAATTGCATCACCAGCAGCCTGCTTCTCTCGAACTGGCAGTTTTGCTTCACAAGCCATCAGCCACCCAATTTCCAATTGGTATTAAATATTTGGGATTTTCTATTCCCGATAAGTTCGTTCTGGGTTATGGGCTTGATTTTGATGGATTGGGAAGGAATATTCCGGAAATTTACCGGTTAAAAGAGGAATAATACCGCACTTCAAGCTATAGACTTGACAATGACTGCTTAATCATGTAACTTTCTCCCCGAAAACCCCCTCCTGAAAACTGTTTTTGCCATATTGCTGTTGATCGTGGCCCAGTTACCGCTGCAGGCCCAGTATTATTTGAGAGGAGAGATCAAAGACGAAACCCAGAAACCCCTGGCCAATGTCAAAATGATGCTCCATTCAAGCGGTTATCTTTATTATACAGGCACTTATGGAGGATTTGGCATAACGTCTGCCAATCCAAAAGATTCTGTTACACTTAGCCTGGAGGGGTATCAGTCGCGGACTGTCTCGCTCGAAAATGGCCGGGAAAACAATTTTGTCCTCAAACTTATAGCACAGAAGCAGACAAGGCAGGAACGCCGGCTTATGTCAGTTACGCGTGGGTTGCCATCAAATGAAAAGGCTAATGTTGCTGCGGGTGGCGAAACATACAGTAATCTGAGTGAAAATGAATACATGGATTCTCACAGGTTTCCGGATGTGGACTTTGCTATAAATACAGATAAGGCTTCCTACAGTAATATCCGCCGTTTTCTGAATATGGGCAGTACCGTGCCGCCGGATGCGGTGCGCATTGAAGAGATGCTGAATTATTTTGATCTTGGTTACGATGCGCCGGAAGGTGATAAGGTGTTCAACGTGCAGTCAAAACTGAGTGACTGCCCCTGGAAGCCCGGAAACCAGTTATTGTTTATTAAAGCGAGTGCGAAGAAACTTGACCTCCAGAATATTCCACCGAGCAACCTGGTATTCCTGGTAGATATTTCCGGATCAATGGACATGCCCAACAGGCTGCCGCTGCTGAAATCGGCATTTAAACTGATGATCGATAACCTGCGTCCTATTGACACGGTATCCATCGTAGTATACGGCGGATCGGTTGGGGTTTGGCTGATTCCTACTTCCGGAGCCGAAAAGGACAAGATCAAAAAATCAATAGAAGAACTGGAGCCGGGCGGATCAACTGCGGGGGAGTCGGGTATCCGTGCCGCATACAAGCTAGCGCAAAGCAAGTTTATACCTAATGGAAACAATCGTGTGATACTTGCAACGGATGGTGACTTCAATGTGGGACAAACCAGTGAGGAGGACCTGGAACGCCTGATCACCCAGCAGCGGCAGTTGGGCATTTACCTGACCTGTCTTGGTGTGGGAATGGGGAATTACAAGGATTCAAAGCTGGAAGTGCTGGCAAAAAAAGGCAATGGCAATTTCGCTTACCTGGATGATGAAAAGGAGGCTGAGAAAGTGCTGGTGAAAGAGATCACACAAACCATGTATGCGGTTGCGGATGATGCTTTGCTGCATGTAAAGTTTCAGCCCGATGCGATCAGGTCATACCGGCTACTGGGTTTTGATAACAAGCGGTCTGCAATAGCAGATACTTCCAGCGTGCTGGAAGGAGGAGAATTGGGTTCCGGCCACACGATGATGGCTGTGTTTGAATTGGAGAAGAGAGATTCACTGGATGCCTCGGCAATCCCCCCTTACCTGGCAGATGTGGAATTAAGCTATAAGATACCAGGGGAAACCCAGAAAATGACTTGTTCCCTGCGTATTGGCAATGAGGTGACACCGTTCATAGAGTTGCCCCGAAACTACCGCTTTGCAACGGGCCTGGTTCTTTTTGGTTCATTGCTGAAAGAATCACGGTTTATCAAAAATGGCAATTGGATAGATCTGCAAACGATCATGACGCCGGTGGTGAGACCGCAGGAGTACCTGGATCAGGAGTTTCTTGCACTGATGGAAAAGGCAAGAAAGCTGTATTATAAAGGGAAGCCGTTACGCTCAAGAGGCGGTCATCGCTAACGGGATTTCACCTGTCTGCGCTTTGACCCCATCCACAAAGTACATATCGATCTCACCGATATTCTTGGCGTAGATTTTTCCACGATACCGGCATTCATACTGATCGCGTACCAGTTCGAACATGCTGGAAGAGATATTGACCTTGCCTGGTTCACCGGCGCTTTCCATCCGGCTGGCAATATTCACTGTACTACCCCAGATATCATAGGCGTATTTCTTCTTACCTACCACACCCGCCACTACCGGGCCTACGTGGATGCCTATACGCAATTCCCAGGGTTGCAGGCCCTTTTCAATACGGCGGCTGTTCCATTGTTCGAGATACCTTATGATGTCAAAACTTGCTTCTATAATATGAGTGGCATGGTTACTGTCAGGTACAGGAATTCCGCCGGCACACATGTAAGAATCACCAATGGTTTTTATTTTTTCAAGGTGGTGTTTTTCAATGATTTCATCGAATGCCATAAAACATTCATTCAGTTCGGCGACCAGTTCCTGCGGCGACAGCACATCAGCCATTTTGGTGAATCCTTTGAAGTCTGTGAACAGAACTGAAACCTGTTCAAAGTTTTTCGGCGTTGCACTTCCTTCAGTCTGCAGTTCATGGGCAACTTCTTCCGGAAGAATGTTGAGCAACAGGTGTTCAATCTCTATTTTCTGTTTGTCCAGTAACTGGTTGGTGCGCACTTTATTGCGGTATCCCCTGTAGAGAATGAAGACGATGGCAATGATGCCTATAAGTCCTGCGGTAAGGGCATTCTTGGCAAAACGCTGGCGCCGGATCTCCACATCCTGCAGGGCTTTGTCCCGCGATAGCAGGTTGATCTCTGTTTCTTTTTTCTGAAGATCAAATTCGAATTGCAGGTCTTTGATTTTGTCGTCTGCTTCTTTATTGTAAATCTTTTGTTTGAGGTCTGTCAGTTTGACCTGATACTGGTAGGCATGACTGTAATCACGAAGGCGGGAATAAGTAGCCGATAGTCCCTCATACGATTTGTTGAGTTCGTCGTTGGCTTTCAGCTCGGTGGCGAGTTGTTCCGCTTCCAGGTAGGTTTTCAGGGCGAGCCCGTTTTCGCCCTTTTGTACTTCAATATCTGCGAGCCCCAGCAGGGCCTGCGTCATGTAAAGCTTGTTGTTGGACCTGCTTGCTTCCTGGTAAGCGCGCTGATGATAGGTAGTGGCTTCCGGGATATTTTTTGCCTGGAGATATGCCCTGCCGATATTATTCAGTGCAAGAGGCAGGTTGCCATTTCCCTGAAGATTGAGTTCTGCCAGTTTGAAATAATGAAGGGCTGAATCGATTTCTCCTTTTTTCAGGAACAGGTCACCGATATTTCCGGTAGCCATTCCGAGGGCATCGGGGTAGTTATGAGCCGTGGCTATAGCAATCGCATTGCGGTAGGCATCCATGGCCTTCGCAGCAGTAGCACTTTTTTTATCGTAAAGTGCGCCAAGATTGAGCATCATGGTGGCGATACGATAATTGTCACCGATCTCCTCAGCCACGCTCAGCGACTGAAGGTAGTATTCCATCGCTTTAGCTTCGTCGCTTCTTTCATACACGCCTCCCAGGTTACCCAGAATGTTGGCAATACCGCTTTTGTCATTAAGTGACCGGAAGGCTTTTAGAGATTCCTCCCAGGCACCGATGGCACTAACCGGCTGGCCCATTACATAATAGGCGATACCAATGCCTTTGAAAGCAAGGGCCTCCCCTTTCTTATACCCGATCCTTGCAGCCAGGTCCTTTGCCTCGTTCGCGTAACGGATGGCATTGTCCCAGGAATCATTGTAATAATTCCTGCTGAGCTGGATCAGGGCGTCGACCTTCAGGGAATCCTCCTGCATACCCTGTATGGCTTTCAAAAGGCTGTCGGCTGTTTGGTTTTGCGCGAAGGATATCAGTGCCATCAGCAATGCCCAACAACTACATAGGAATTTACTCATCTAATCATTTATTAATCTATTGCTTCACTATACGCATCAGTTTTTGTCCGTTTGTGGTTTCCACCTTCACAATATAAATACCTGCCGGTAATCCGGAAAGATTCAGTTCCACCAGTCGGCTGGTTACCTGCCTGGTTTCTGGCAGCAACAACCTTCTGCCGGAAGCGTCAAACAGGGAAACAGATTTCGGATCAATTGATTCTTTACCGCTATTGATCATCAACCGGCTGATCACGGGGTTGGGGTAGAATTTCCAGCTGGCGTCTATAGTTTCAGTTACCACCGCTGTTTCCTTAGCAGTATTTCCGGAGCCACGGCTGTTGTTGCACCTGCCGGAAGTAGAACTTCCGGTTGCAGCGATTGCGGATTTCTTCGCAGACTCATAACTGGTAACCGTCCAGGTCAGTTTGGTGCCGTCAAATGGTACATCAAATGATGCTGTGCCTGGAAGGAATACGGATGGTTGCGCTGAGCCATCAAATCTGCCGGACGATGACAGCTTATTGTCATTGCTGGTATTGGGAATAAGAATCGCCGTGCTATTATCATTTACGTAGAAGAATCTTGCCACGTAACGATACGGTGTTGTTCCGGCACCGAGATCCCTGATGCAATCCAGGTAGGCCCTGATCTTTTTGGCACCATTGCCTTTCGGATTAACATACAGCAAGCCATTCTGATAGGTAATGCTGTAGTTTCCAACTTTGCTGAAGTTAAGCGCAGAAGGTACGATTGGATAGGTGCCGGCCTGACCAGTGTAATTGTTAACGGTAAAAGTAAGACTGTTCGATCCGATCAGGGTCCGGTCACTATTTTTGAGACCGGTATAGGTGGCTGTGAATGATGGGAAAGCATCACCCTGGTACATATAGTTATCATCCGCTTTAACCGTCAGCGCTGCCTGCGTAACGGTTAGTGTTCCTTTCACATACGTAAATGAATAGATATCTGAAACCGCTCCCGCCGCAGTGATATCATACGGGCCAACGTTAGAAGTTGCTGTTGCAATAGTAGTTCCCGTTGGCTTTGTCTGAAGGATATCTGCATTGTCTGTGCCGATAAATCCGGAGTATACAAAGGTGAATGCAGGATTGGCATCGCCGTAAGCCCTTGATTTATTTTCAGCCGTTATTGTCAATGGCGCTTTACCAATAGTAAGTTGCCCCTTCTTAAGGTCAAGTACATAGTTGGCAGAAGTTTGTGTGGTTGCCTGCGGATTGATGTTATACAGACCGGGTTTGTACGGCGTCACAATCTGGTTGGTCGCATTGGTGGTGGTGAACGTGATCGGACCATCCAGCACTGACGTTGCAAGATCTCCGAGCAGCAGGCCGGTAGTTTGTGCAGTGTAAGCCGGAATTGTCGCACCAAACGCTACTGTTACATCATCAGCCTTGATGGTCAGTGTCGCCGGCGTAATGTTCAATAAGCCGGATTCGTAATTGATGTCAAGGTTATTGCCCAGAACAGAGCCGGGCATGAAGGCGCCGGGCACAATATATTGTTGTCCGACTGTATACCCTGTAATGGCATTGGCAGATTGGAGGACAAGACTCTTATCTCCAAGAGCCAGATCTTCCTCGTCTATAACGCTGGCCAGTGAGCCGCCACTATTTACAAAGGGGACGCCGTTGACTATATAGTTGCTACCGCTGTTAACGAACGGCACGCCGTTGATATACGGTACGCCAGCTTGCAGGGTTATGGCAGTATTTACGAATGGAACACCATTAATATATGGAACACCATTCTGTACCACGATATTGCTGTTTACAAAAGGAACGCCATTGATATACGGCACACCGTTAATCAACTCGAAACCGCTGAGGTTATTAACAAAGGGAACACCATTAATATAAGGCACTCCGTTCTGCAAAGAGACGGATGCATTAACGAACGGTACGCCATTAACAAACGGAACACCATTTACAAGGGTAAATGCAGAGTTGATATACGGCACTCCATTGACAAAAGGAACGCCATTCTGAATATTGAATCCGCTGTTGATATAAGGTACTCCGTTGATCAGGTAGAGGCCGCCATTGTTGACAAATGGAACACCATTGATCAGGTACATTTCCCCACTGTTAATCAGTGGAACACCATTTACAAACGGCACACCGTTAACCATTTCGAATCCGCTGTTTACGAACGGCACGCCGTTAATGTAGGGAACTCCGTTAATAAGTTCAAATCCGCTGTTGATATACGGTACTCCATTGATATAGGGAACACCGTTGATTGATTCATATGATTTCCTGTTGATATACGGCACACCATTGATGTACGGCACACCGTTAACGAATGGTACACCGTTCACAAACGGCACGCCATTTACCACAGCTTCATTTTCAAGCAGGGTGACAGTATTCAGTACCGCAGTGGTATTGACATAAGGCACACCGTTATAGATAGGATTACCATTGATCAGCGGTACTCCTTTTCTGGTGAGTGCATTGGTCACCTGGTTGTTAAGGTCATAGATGCCCTGTGGATTCACGCTTACCAGAATAGTGGTATCATTTGTTCCGGTTCCACCTTCTCCGAAAGGAATGCCATTTACAAAGGGGACACCCTTTGAAGTTGCTGTACGGCTGACAAGAACGGCGAGGTTGGTGAGATCGGAGGCTGTTAAGGGTGTAATATTCGAATACCTGGCGGACAGCAACACAGTCGTGTTTCTCATGAAATTGGCCTGGTGTTGCGTCTGGAGTTTGGAGAGGAATGCTGCACGCTCGCCAATTGGTATTTTTGAATCATCGTAGATATACCTGAATGAAATGTTTTTCAGTGATTCGCCGTAAACAGCAGTTTTGTCTTCCGGTTTTATAGTAACATGAAGTGGCGCCACAGTCAATACACCACCCACGAAAGAATAATTGTACAATTCCAGCAGGCCTGCGTCAGCGTCATTAGCCGGATCGAATGTCCGCGTTGCCCTGACGAGGTAGCTGCCTACGGGACTTTGGCTATTTGCGGTAGTTGCATATTGAACCTGGTCGAGGCCCAGACTCGTCAATGTAGTGCCACTGGGAAGTGAGGCGCCGTTTACAGTCACCGTGATGGCGAAATCAGGTAAGGCTTCTGCGAATTTTTTTGTAGCATTCTGGACCGTGACTACCACATTTTTCTTGGGAATGTCGGCAATATTGACAGAATTGGAAAAACCGCCATCAAGTTCGCTGGGAGTTTCCGAAGGAGTATAGACCCTTATTGCCGGGTTTCCTGTGAAAGGAGGCAATGTTATTTTGATCTGCTCGTCAGTAATAGAAGTTGGTGTGTACGGCGTATTCCGAACATACACTACTGAGTTTTCGTTGAAGTAGTCGCCGTTGATGGTTATGGGGAGCGGCGCAGTCGAGCCATTGGTAATATTGGTATTGGGTGGCAGGTCAATTGTAATCAGCTTGGGTGTAGGGGCGGAAGGCATGCTGGCCAGTGCAGCGTCGCCTTGTATAAGCCCGGAACCTGAAATGAAATCAAAGCCTCCGGCATTCATATCTATGGCGGTATTCTTCAACAGGTTGCGGATATATGCACCATCTGCGTCCAGATTGAAGTATTTTTTTCTTGCCTGCGCAATCAATACTCCCATTGCAGCCGCATGCGGGGCGGCAGCTGATGTGCCGTAAAAATTGGTGAAGCCATCACCGTCAGGGTCCGGTGCATTCGGGAATACCACGGTAGTGCTGACGCCGTTGGGCGCGGTGAAATCAGGTTTATTGGGAATGGCAGTTTCAAATACTCCGCCACCGACTGAGGAGAAGGAGGCAATTGTTGGTGTATTAACGCCATAAGCAGGTGTGTTGGAATACAGAACAGCACCAACCGTCATTGCAGCCGGACTGTTGGCATGTCCGAAAATCGTGCTGCTGCCGCTGTAGTTCACAATTTCAGCGTCACCGCGGAGTACGATGTATTTGAGATTGGGGTTTCCAGTGCCCTGTGCCCTGACGATCATAATATTTGCCTGTGTAGGCTCATCAATCTGGAAGGGAAGGATTTCATAAGGATCACCTCCTATATTGTTACGGTTAAAACCATAAATGATCTTTCCGTTATTGTCCGTGAGGTAGATATCAATATCATTCTGTGTGCCGGTGGTTGACTGGCCAAGGGAATAGACATCATCCTGCCATTGCAGCACTATGGTGAATACGCCTGCTGTTTTCAGGTTGAGTTTCTGCAATACCGTTCCGCCGAAATTATGCGCTGTACCAGTTAATCCGGATGCAGCGGGGAGTGTGCCTGGTGAGAATTGGGCCTGGTAGGATTTACTTCCGAAATTACCCGCAGAAGTAAAATAGGCAACACCCTGGCTGCTGACCTCTTCTACAGCCTTCGCAACCTGCCCCTTTGCAAAGAAAGGCTCTGTGTAGTAGGTAATATCGTCAACAATGATCTGGCAACCCGCAGTTTTGAGTGACCGGATGCCATTGGCAAAATCGCCGGCACTCAGAAACCCGGTCCGGAATGCCAGTGTGGCTTTTGGAGCGATATCATGAATAATCTGCAACATGGCCCTTCCTTCATCCAGCTTCTGACCGAAGGTGTAATCAAGCAAAACATCTACCGGAGTGATGATGCCGTTGGGGTTACCTGGGCCGGGAAGGTCACCGTTCTGGACGTCCTGAAAAGCCTTATTGGGAATTGTACTATAACTATCAGACAGCACGCCGATTTTAATACCAGAACCATCAAGGTTATAAGCGTTCCGGATATAGTCGGTTTTCTGGGCAATATCACCCTGCGTATTCGCAATCCCGTTTTCCATGATGGGTGGGATCAGTGGCTTTACATACCGGATCAGATCCGGCAGGAGGTTAAGCTTGGTGAGATTTGCGATAGGATATCTTCCCGTAATTGTCAGTGAACCACTGGGATTGGGAATGATATTGTCCATGCCATAAGGTGACGTCTGAATCAGCGATAATACATCGTTGTATTTGGTAGCCACAGTAACTACTTCGATGTAAACCCTGTTGCCATCAATGATAAACAGGTTCTGGCCGGCATTGATTTCCTTGTTGCCGGCAAGGGCAGTGAGTTCTGGTCCGATAATATCATTGACTTTGAAATTATCGCTTTCATAACCAGGATCAATGCCGGATTTGCGGGTGACAATGGCAGTGTCCGTTTGCGTGCAGCCTGAAGCAGGGTCCGTCACTGTAAGAACGTATGTACCTTCCTGTGCAATTACAGGCGATGCAGTATTGGCGCCACTCTGGATGGCGCCGCCAGCTAAGGCTGTCCATGCAAACTGGGCATTAGCAGTGGTTGAACTTCCGTTTAGTGTGACACTTGTAATATCACTTGTAAGTTGCTTATCACTACCCGCGTTGGCGTTGGGTTTCGTCAGGCAGTCTCCATAGGGACTGAACACAATTGAAACGCCAGTATTCAGTTTGATGTCTCCGGCAGATATTACTGCACCGGTGAAAAATGATTTTCCTGAATTTTTACCCAGTTCCACACCGCCGGCAGATGTCCAGATAGTGCCCAGCCACTTGGAGACATAGCTACCGGTTCCGTTATTCAGCCGGAATGCGATTTTGTCCGATCCCCCGGACCCATTGACGATTGTCAGAATTCTGGAAGCTATCGAAATCTCGCTGTCATTAGCCGGTGCATTTTTATAGGATGCTGTTGCATTTCCCAGCAACATGTTACCTTTTACCAGGATATAAATCTTTCCGGATTTGCCTTTCAGGTCAAAGACAATACTGGTAGATCCCGTTAAGTTGATGTCGTCAAATATATATACACCGGGGCCGTTGAATGTAAGCGTTTTACTACCGCTGAAACTGACTTTGCGTACGCGCGCGGTATCATTTACCGGTGTCAGGGACGCGTTACCGGTGATGTCGGTTGTGCCTGCGGTAAAATTAATACCAGCAGGAAAGGCGGGAAGTGCGGGCAGCACTGGTTGGGCAATGATAGCCGGTCCGCCACCTGGTGTTGGACCTGAATAGGAAGTGCCCGTGGTAACGGTTCCAGTGATTTTTCCTCCTGATATGGTTACCTTTCCACCTGCTTTGATATTGCCTTTCAGGTTAAAGCCATTTCCCGCTGTTATAGTGGAAATAGCGTTGATATTGCCTTCAATAGAATTGTTATTCTGATACTCGATCTTTCCGGAAGTATGAAAATCGCCTGCTATAAGGGAAGTGCTGGAAGATTTAATGTAGGTAGAACTTGCAATTGCACCCTTGCCGGTGAAGGTATTTGAACCTCCGATTTCAACAGTGCCTTTGCCATACATGACAAAGTCCTGGATTTTTAGTTGTTGTGCAGTAGCCGGAAGTGCAGTCAATAATGCCGTCAGCAGTGGCAGAAAGGTAAGGAAGACGTTCTTCCTGTTCAGCTTTTTCATTTACTTCAATTAATAACCAAACCACGGAATAGGGTAACCTTTCCGGGCCGGGTCCAGGGTTAACAATTTTTACGCGCACCAGGTCGGTAGATCAGCTGAAAAGGATACGTAGGGTATTTTATAGAGTAGAATGTACGGTGTCAGGCGATTTAAGGTAAGCAAAATATGGCAACCCCGCAAGTTGATGTTTATCCCTTAACCGATTTTTCATTTTGGGCCCGAAGCCGCTGGCAAAGGATTTTAATAAAGCCCCGGGCAACTTCGGGGCGGGAATCTATAAGTTCATAAAAGGGCTCCTGGTCGATCCTGAAAAGGCTGCAATCCGAAGCGCAGGTAGCTGATGCAGAACGGGTTTCCGCATCTAACAGGGATAATTCCCCGAAAACTTCCCTGTCTTTGAGAACGGCAAGGGTAATGTCTCCTTTGTGAATCCTTACTTCGCCCTGCTGGATAACATACATGCAATCGCCTATTTCGCCCTCATGGAATAGCAGTGTGTTCCTTTCGCATTCCAGTTCTTCCATCAATGGTGCCAGGTCGGCCAGGATGTTTTCGGGTGTTTCACGGAAGATGCTCAAAGACTTAAGGATCAGAACTTTTTCTACCAACAGTAATTTATCAGTTTGCATAAGCGTATCGGGCTGTTTCCTGTAAAAGGAGGCTTTCAGCTTCCAGGAATTTAAGTAATAATTGTTCTTCTACCGGGATGGTATACTTTCTTGTAATATACAATGAACAGGCTTTTGTCCAGTCAAGGTACCGGATTGGCTGTTCAGAAAGAATACGGCCAAGAACCGATCCCGCCTGGTCATAGCGGAAACCGCCATTCAGCATTTTCAGCAGGTCGCATTTCCGTTCAATTGGCACACTCTCGTATAAGATATTGAAATATTTACCCAGGTCCTTCTTTACCGTCAGTTCGATGATCTCCAGGGCATTGGCAATATTGTCCTTGCGGTTCGCCAGAAGGCCGTTACGTACCTTTTTGATCTGTTTACGGTCATAGAGGCAGGCAAACAGGCATAAGAGGACCTCCCTGATTTCCTGCAATTCGATCTGTACAGCACTGAACAATAAAGGGTCGGGGTCCTGCTTTTCCGGTAAAGCTTTCTGCATGTGCAGCAGTTCGACAGCATTCTTGATATAGTGGCGGCAATATTCCTCCAGCATTCCCCGGCTTTCAGCAGTTACTATATATTTAGACCGGTAGAGAGCCTTCACGATATCTGCCGCGTCTGCGGGTTTTGCTGTCAGTTGTTCCAAAAGGATCTTCTGGGCCGCTTCGCCGCCGATCCTGCCGGTGACCAGTAACAGCTGTTTCCGGATATTCTGACCGGCATGCAGTTTAAGCAGCAATTGGCGAAGGTGGGGCAGGGCAGCAGGGCCAATACGCTGGAAAGCTTTCACAGCCAGTTTCTCTTCTTTAGGGGCAATGGCAGCCAACGCTTTAATAGTATTGGGGGTTGCCGCTTTTCCCAGTGCATTGATGGCGCGTGTACGTACCTGGTGGTCGGTATCACTCAGCAAACCCGCATGGGCATCCAGGCCGAAAACTTCGTTGGCAGCTTCGAGCATGTCGAGCGCCCTGAGCTTTTCGGCTTTGTCGCCATTGTCGATCATCGTTCCGATGATCGATCCAGCCTGTCCGGCGGGTATGCCCTGGGTGTTATTCATCAACCCGATCATTGCTGTTTGACGGATGATCGCACTGGGGTGATTGAGGTAGGCATCGAGTTCCATCGCGTTGTCGGCAAGCTGGCAAATGGTTTTCACAGCCTCCAGCTGTAAAAGTTGTTCTTCCTCTCGAAATACAAAGGGGATGAGGCGCTCTTTCAGTGAGGTGATTTTTTTGGAACCGATAATGCGGATCGTTTCGAGCCGGATGTCACGTGCCGGATGCTCCAGAAACCGCTCCAGCAGGTCGGTGGAAAGTGGATTTTGTTTGGTTGCCACCATCAGCAACACACTCATCACTTCCGATTCTGAGCCCGATTTTATCTTTTCCTGGATTTTGGTCAGCGTCTCAGCGTCATTCAGGTTAAACTCCTCCTGGCTGAAGAAGCGACTGCTGATGGTCTTGATCAGCATGTTCAGGTATTCGGCGTTCACCAGTACGATGCCTATGATCCAGGCCGCTGCAATGATCAGCAGCACATAACAGAGCGTCACCAGGTTGATCGATTGCTGGTAATGGAACAATACCAGCAATAATATGCCACAGAATAGCGTGGCAAATGGATCCATAATGCCTTTCACAATATTGTGTGCCCGCAATCTTTCGTGTAGGGGTAACGGCTGCATAACGGTCAGGATCACCGGTGCATTGATCGCTGTTCGCAATACATCTACGCCGATACTGGTTGCTCCGAAAAGGTACAATATGAGTTTTGGGTTATTGTTACCGTGGCTGAACACCAGGATGAACCCTACCAGCAATACCATGGCTACCGGCGTAATAAACAGGCTTTGCCTCACCCCGAGATGCATGGTCAGCCTGCCGGTAAAGATTGTTTTGGTAACCATAGCCGCAACGCGCAGGGTGATCATAAATACGGCGATAAAACGGGCCAGTTCAATGTCTGTGTGATTGTTCTCCTTGACCTTGGCGTAAAAGCCATAATTAACGATGATCATACAGGCGCCGGTAGTCAGGGAAATCCAGGCGATCCGCTGGATGATCTTGCTGTGTTTGAAATCCTCGATCAGGTTTGAAACGGATTGCCAGGGGTGTGCGGAAGAATGGCCGCCATGCTGATGGCCATGTCCGAAAGCTGCCGCTTCATCGTCTGCAAGCCTGGTAAAAAAGGGAAGTGAGGCGAGCATGCACAGGAAACCGACCAGCAACAGGTTCAGGGTTCCGGTAAAACTGACAAACACCAGCGCGAGCGTATAACCGACAAATTTGGCGGGTATGTCACCGGCGCTGATGACGCCAAAAAGCCGCTTGCTTTGCCGGATGTCAAACAGCTGTGCCGCTATCCCCCAGAATTCAAGATTATTTAAAAGGTACAGTACATAAAACCAGGCAAGGCTGAAATAGTAAAACCAATCCTGAGGAAAAACGATGCTTCCCAGCCGGACCATCAACATACTACCCGCCATGAACAGGATAAGCGCCGTATTGAATTTTTTAAAGGAGATCAGTGGTTCAAGAACTGTATAGACGAGGCCGGAGAGCCAAAGGAGAAAAGCAGAAAGGATCATTACCCAGGGCAACCGGGAGATTGGAAACCGTTCCAGGAACCGCGCAAATTCGGCGGTAAAAAAGAATGAAATACCTGCTCCCTGAAAGAACTGCAGCCAAAACAGCTTCTTCACGGTCAGCCACTCATTATCATGTACATTGAGCAATTTCAACCAGCGATGGTTGGGTCTCATGTGGGATTCGCCTTTTATTCGGTTCTCTGATACAGCCTGGCCAGATGGTCCTGTTTCACGGGGTCCCGGAGCCTGATTGAACTGGAAGTGAAATAATGGTGCTTCTCAAAAAATGAAACCTGAATAGGATCCCATTCTGCAACCTCCCGGATGATGCCATAAGCCAGGAACTCGGCTTTAAGGCTCTCACTGATCGGTTCAAAATCATCTCTTCCCAGGTAATCCAGGTCTGCATCACAAATAATCTCTTCCATCAGGGTGGCCGGGCTTTGGGGGATTTTGGTAGCCATTATCATCCCCTTCATGCAATCCATTTCTTCTTTTGAAAAACCCTTGTCACCAAGGTCTTCCTCAAGAATTTCACAGGACTTCTCTTCGTGCCCACGATAGGTAAACAGGAAACCGGTGTCATGATAAAGCGCTGCAATCTTTAACAATAAAAGATTGCGCTCGTCAGAAATACCTTCAAGGGAAGCTATTCGGCTGGCCTGTTCCAGAACGTCCAGGGTATGGGCGAGATTATGATAAGTAAATCTCGGATCCAGGCCGGCCGACAATCGTTGAATGATATGTTGTTTTAGGGCATGAAAACCGGTTTCAGTCATATCATGCTGAATTACCCATTAAATATAATGGTTATTTCCCGGCTTTGCAATCAGGAGAAAATCTCGCGAACCTTGTCGAAAAAGCTCCTTTCGTTTTTGTCAGGATTGGGTTTGAAATTATTGGAAGCCTGTAGTTTTTCCATCATGGCTTTCTCTTCCTGGCTGAGGTGTTGCGGTGTCCAGACATTGACATGGATCAGCTGGTCGCCCTTTTCATAGCTGTTCACAGCCGGAAATCCCTTGCCTTTCAGCCTGAATATTTTACCGCTCTGGGTGCCGGCTGGTATTTTGATCTTGGCCCTTCCGTCTATAGTGGGCACTTCCACCTGGGTACCAAAAACGGCATCAGGGAAGGTGATATAGAGGTCAAAGGCTACATTAAGTCCGTCGCGCTGCAGCTGGGCATGTGCTTCTTCCTCGATCAGAACGATCAGGTCGCCGGAAGGACCGCCTCTTTCACCGGCATTACCTCTTCCTGTTACATTCAGCTGCATGCCTTCCTGTACGCCAGCCGGTATATCTATGGTAACAGTTTCTTCGCCGTAGACACGTCCTTCCCCTTTGCAACTACCGCATTTTGCCGTTATGGTAGTTCCCTCTCCATTACAGGTGGGGCAGGTAGTGACCGTTTGCATTTGTCCAAGGAAGGTATTGGTAACTTTTCTTACCTGACCACTACCTGAGCAGGTAGAACAGGTCTGAACACTCCCTTTGTCTTTTGCACCTGAACCGGAACAGGTGGTACAGGTTACATATTTTTTGACCTTGATGCTTTTTGTAACACCCTTGGCAATCTCTTCGAATGTCAGTTTGAGTTTAACGCGCAGGTTACTGCCACGGATACCCCTTGGCCGTTGACCGCCGCGTCCGCGGCCACCTTGTCCGCCAAAGAACGAACCAAATATGTCATCCCCAAAAATGTCTCCGAACTGGCTGAAGATGTCATCCATATTCATATTTCCACCACCGCCAAATCCTCGGCCCGCTCCCGACAGCCCGGCATGACCATAACGATCATATTGGGTTCGTTTGTCTGCGTCACTTAAGACCTCATATGCTTCGGCAGCCTCCTTAAACTTTTCTTCAGCTGCCTTATCTCCCGGATTGCGGTCAGGGTGATACTGCATGGCCACCTTACGATAGGCTTTTTTGATCTCATCGGCGGAAGCGGTTTTTCCTACCCCCAGTATTTCGTAAAAATCTCTTTTGGTTGACATTTGCTCTTTGGGTTCTGCTTATTTTCTACGCTTACTTTCCGACCACCACTTTGGCGAACCGGATTATCTTATCATTCAGGTAATATCCTTTGACTACTTCATCCACTACCTTTCCAGCCAGTGAAGGTTGCGGTGCGGGGATCTCGGTAATCGCTTCATGCTTATCGGGATCGAAATCGGTGCCGATGCTCTCCATTGCTTTCAAACCTCTCGCCTGCAATACGTTACGAAGTTTGTTGAACACCAGTTTTACCCCTTCGCCCTGGCTTTCATCGATTCCTGCCAGTTGCTTTTCCGCCCGCTCAGCATCGTCCAGAACGTCAAGCAAAGATGTAATTACATCTTTACCGGCCGTTTGCACCAGTTCCAGGCGTTCCCTGGCTGTCCGTTTCCTGAAATTGTCGAATTCCGCTACCAGACGCAGGTATTTGTCTTTGCTGTCAGCCAGTTCCTGCTCCATTTTTTCCAGGTCTGCCGCATCACCGATGGGCTGCTGCAAATGGCTGGTGCCCGGCACGTCGCTATCTGCATTTATGTCCATATCAACTTGATTTTCCCTGTCTTTATCTTCCATGTCGTACAAATTGGCAGCAAACCTAGCAATTTTTGCCATTTATGACGGAAGTCGCCATACAGCATGCCGGATTTGCCTGGGTTGATGATTCCTCTAGTTCAGTCAATTTTTTTGCCATAGCGTGTAAAAGGGACATTTTGTCTCATTTGACCTGTCCGATAAGCTACCTTTGCGGCCATGACAGCAGTTTATCTTAAGAAGAAGGTTAGCCGAAGAGTAGAAAACGGGCATCCCTGGGTTTTTGCCAATGAAGTGGGAAAGATTGAAGGTGCCATCGACCCGGGTGATATTGTGGACCTCCTTACCCATGAGGGGAAGTTTGTCGGTAGGGGATATGCTAATCCCAAGTCCCAGATATTTGTCCGCCTGCTTACCCGGAACAAACAGGAAATGATCAATGATGCCTTTTTCCTGAACCGGATCAGCACTGCCTGGGAATACCGCCAGAAGCTTGGTTATACTGAAAACTGCCGCCTGATCTTTGGCGAAGCCGACTTTCTTCCTGCACTGATTATCGACAAATTCAACGATTATTTTGTGCTGCAGACACTGGCGCTGGGTATCGACCGGTGGAAACCTGCCATCGTGGATGCTTTAAATACGGTATTCTCACCCAAAGGAATCTATGAAAGAAATGACGTTCCTGTCAGGGAACTGGAGGGATTACCATTGGTTAAAGGCTTCCTTTCCGCACCATTTAATACGCTGATCACGATCAGGGAAAATGGTCTGCAATTCCTGGTAGATGTGGAAAATGGTCAGAAGACAGGCTATTTCCTTGATCAGCAGGACAACCGCAGGGCGATTGAGCATATTGTCAAAGGGGCTGACGTATTGGGTGCATTTACGTATACCGGAACTTTTGAAATCCACGCCGCGCATTACGGCGCGAAATCAGTGCTGGGACTCGACATTTCAGCAAACGCTGTCATGCAGGCCGACCGGAACGCTGCTCTGAACGGGTTTGATAAAGTGTGCAGTTTCATGGAAGTGAATGCTTTTGATGTATTAAAAGCCTGGGCAAAGGAAGGCCGCCAGTTTGACGTGGTGATGCTCGACCCGCCGGCTTTTACAAAAAGCAGGGAAAATATCAATAAGGCGATTACCGGTTACAAGGAAATTAACCTGAGGGGAATGAAGCTTGTTAAACCGGGAGGATTTCTCGTTACAACTTCCTGCACAAACCTGGTGCAGCCGGATCTTTTCCTGGAAATTATTGAAATGGCCGCTAAAGATGCACGCAGAACCTTAAGGCAGGTAGTTTACCGCGCACAGGCAAGTGACCATCCGATTGTATGGGGACTGGAAAACACACACTACCTGAAATTCCTGATCGTTCAGGTGTTGTAACTGAATGAAAATAAATTATTTGGTAACCTGAAAACGACCGGATTCAACTATTTTCCCGGTTTTATCGCGTAACTGGTAGATGTAGATGCCGCGAAAATACTGCGAAAGATCAATGGTCGTTTTGGGGTTTACATTCTTCTGTTCGAACACTTTCTTACCCAGGAAGTTGAATACTTCAAAGCTATAAGTCTTATCGTATTGACGGGGGAAATCGAAAGTAATCTGGCTGATTGCCGGGTTGGGATAAAACCTGACCGCTGCAGGTTGAGGCTGGCTGGTTTGGGCCATTCCTTCAATTGCAAATACCATAAAAAGGGATAATGTAAAAAATATCCTCATCGGCGATTACGGTTACAGGTCCTTTTAAACAAGTTATTTCAATTTTCTCAAAAATACAATGCCAGCCGGCAAATCTAACAGAATATTAGGGCAATCCTTCAAGTGTCTTATTAATTGCCTCAAAATCAGGCTGTTCTTTCACATTTTCCAATACTTCCGCATACTTCACAATCCCCATCCTGTCGATCACAAAAGCTGCTCTCATCGATACGCCGCGCATGTCAAAGGAGAAAGATTCCATAAGCACCCCGTATGCTGCTGACGTTTCTTTATTAAAATCACTGAGCAGCGTAAAATTCAGTCGCTGGTCGGCTTTGAATTTTGCCAGGGTATAAACGGAATCGACGCTGATTGCAAAAACGCGGGCATCGAGCTGATTATACAACGTAAGATTGTCCCGCACATTGCATAACTCTGCTGTACAAACGCTGGAAAATGCCTGGGGGTAGAATAGTAACAGCACGTTTTCACCCCGCTGTTCGTAAAGGGATACCCTTATTTTTTCCGAACTGAAGAGGTTGAAATCCGGTGCCGGCTGACCTGGAACAGGGTGCATGGGTTACCATTTTAGTAGGTAGTGAAAGGGTACGGATTAAAAACGGGGACAGTGGATCTTGAATTTCGAAGAACTTTCACGATCCAGGAAACCAATATAGGTGACCGATAATTCAAAACCGCCGCGGCCCTGGCTGGCTGTCTTGAGCTGCGAAACGTTCACATCATAACTGAATCCCAGTGAAAAAGGATTGTAATCTATCTTGAGTGCGGGGATCAGGGCATCTTTGGCACGAATAAAAGCACCCAGCTGCAAGACATAATCAGGCGTCTCCGGATCGCCGAACTTATAGCCATACATGGCACCTCCAATGACCTCTGACGCGCTTCCCTGTTTGGAATAGTCTGCCTGGAGGTTGAAAAAACTTTCGTCATTCAGATCAAATTTTACACCACCGGAAACAACCCATTTGGGATGAAGCGCTTCATTGGCATTTCTGTAAAATGAGTTGGAGGGACGGTTGACGTGGTGGTAGGCTACACCAAAGAACAGGTTGTTGTCTTCTTCCTTACCGAAACTCATGTTGAATGCAGTCCCAACGCTGGCATCCGGGTACCAGTAATTTGCATTTGCAAAGGTTTCTCCACTGGCTACGGCAGGATTGAAGGCGCCGCCGGTGAATTGGTTGTCGGTTGTGATTTTTGACTGGTCAATGCTTCTGCGTACCATCCCGCCCATAAAACCAACGGAAAGGAACATGTTTCGTTCGCTGCTGAGGGATTTATGATAGTTGATGGCAGGCAACAAATGGGTAGAGGTGAGGGATACAGTTCCGGCACGATCATACAGCATCTGCAGGCCAGCAGTTATGAAATCCTCGGTTCCTCCAACCGGTAACTTGTATTCAAAATTCAGCGAACCACTGCGATAGGCGTTTGTAAAACTGTTCCACTGATCCCGGTAGACGATCTGTGCCCTTATGTCTCCGGTAAAGATCCCGGCAAGTGAAGGGTTCCGCAATAGCGGTGCTTCGTAGAACTGGGAAAAGTGAATGTCCTGTGCACGCAGCTTCCCCGTGGTCAGCAGCGTTACCATCAACATCAGGAAAGTGATATGGGAAAATCTGGTTTTCATAGTCTTATCTGATCAGGGTGACATTTCCTTTCAACGGAACGATCTGACCATTGTCGCAGATCACTTCAATGATATAAACATAGGCATCAGATTGAGCCTTCATACCGCGGACCATACCATCCCAGCCCTGCGACCTGTCGTTTGCAGGGAAATTCTTTTTCTCGAATACAATCTCACCCCAGCGATTGAAGATGCGCATGGACTGGATCCTGTTCAGACCTTTGCCTCTCGGGTAGAAGACATCATTCTGTCCGTCATTATTCGGGCTGAAGGTGTTTGGAATAAAGTAGTTGTCACCTACGCACAGTACAGTTACAACTATATTGCTGGTAGCGCGGCATCCGTTGGAGTCTACGACGGCGATATTATAGTTGGTCGTGAATTGCGGGTTGGCAGTGGGTGTACCGCAGTTAGTGCAGCTGAGATTATTCGCCGGCGTCCAGGTCCAGGTCATTACGTTGGAACTGTATGAAACCGGCAGTGTTACGCTTCCGCCCACCGGCATGGAGACTTCTGGCTGGTTGGTAATAACCGGGTTCGGCCAAACCATTACTTCTTTGGTGGTATCTGAAGAACATCCGAGGAGGTTGGAAGCAACGAGTGCCAGCTGCTGGGTGCCGGGTGATGAATAATTGTTGCGGATCACCGGCTCTGCTGAATTCTGGCTGCCGTTGTAGGTCCATTTCCAGATGGTCAGTGAGTCCGGAACTACGGTAGTAGCCCTGAATTCAACAACATTACCCACGCATACCTCATCCGGCCCGTTGATAACCGCCAATGGTGTACGGTATACCCTGACAGTGTCTGTCCTGCTGTTTACGCAACCTTTGGCTGTTGTCATGTTTTCAGTGACGAGATAGGTTCCCGGGTTGGCGAAATGATAAGAGAAGTGTTCGCCGGTCATAACGCCACCATCACCCATGGTCCAGTTCCAGGATACTATGCTGTCTGCACCATCCAGGCTGTAGTCCTGGAAAGCTACTGTTCCTGTATCGCAAAATGCTTTACTGCTCAGGTCAAAGTCCGGCAGAATGCCGTTAACGGTTATGCGGCTGCTTCCGCCAACATTAACCTGGCAGTCCAGGCTATCATAAAGCGTGAGCCTGGGAGAATAAATACCGGGTCTCAGATAGGTATGGGTCAGATTTGTAGCCTGCGAACTATCAAATGTTCCGTCACCGAACGAAATGGAATAGGCCGTATTCGGCGGCGGAACAATAGTGAAGTTTGCTGTAAGCGTATTACAGTTTTCAAGCGGATTGTAGGTGAATACCGTTTGCGTATTGGGATTATACACATTCACTTCCGCAGAAGCAGTTCTCTTACATCCGTGGTACCCTGTTACAGTTAGGGTTGCAGTATATTTCCCGTATGTATTATAGAAGTTACTGGTAGAAGGCAGGTTAGATAGGTTGCCATCTCCAAAATCCCAAAGCAGGCTTTCGACGTTGGTTGACGTTGAAACAAATTTTGTTTCAAGTGGTGGACATATTGACGAAGAATCATACAGTTCGAAAGATGCAGTTGGTGCTGCAATACGGATATAGCTCGTCCTGATCAGCGAGTCAATGCATCCGTTTTCGTCTGTCACGATCAACCGGACAGTATAGGACGTGTCTTTTCCCGTATAGGTATGCACCGGATCCTTAGCTGTGGACTTTCCATTATCGCCAAAATCCCATTGGTAAGAAAGACCGTTTCCTTTTGTCATGTCAAAAAAGCTGACAGCAACATCAGGACAATAAATTGTGTCTTCTGCCATAAAATTAACCTGAGGCTTGGTTATAATGGCGACAGCTGTTTTAGTTGTAGTGTCTTTGCATCCAAAATTGTCAACCGTGATCAACCTGATGGAATAAGTGCCGGCATTCGTATAGGAATGGGTTATGGGCAGTGCGGTGAATGTTGTGTCTGTACCATCGCCGAAAGTGAATCTCCAGCTCTTTATTGAGTTCGGAGGGGTTGACAGATCTGTAATACCGATCTGCGCATTCACGCAACCACCGTTATTCGCAACAGAGAAATCATTTTCAGCGCCTACTATTTTGATCAGGTCGGTTTTGGTTACCGTAACCCAGCAGTTATTCTTATCTTTTACAGACAGTGAAACATCGTAATTGCCTTTAACCGGAATTCGCAGTGTAGCGGTGTCGTCGGTAATTGAGGTTGGTACCCCTTCAATAGACCAAAGGTATTCAGTAATATTTTCGGTGAATGCAGCAGGAACCGTAAGCCGGACCTGATCGTTCGGGCAGTATTGAGGTTTATTTGTTTCTATTTCCGGATTAAGCCGGTATAAATTCACCTGGACCTGTTTTCTGTACTGACACTGATCATCTTTCGCCGTTAAGGAAACAGTATAGGATCCGAAACTGCTGTATATAATTGGTGGTGGATCTTTCAGTGTGGAGGTGGTGCCGTTTCCAAAGTCCCAGAAATAAGTGGTCGTTCCATGTGTTGCATCTTCAATTGACAGGTTTTCAAAACTCACTCTTCTGGGGTTGGAACAATCCACATTTGCCACAAATTTAGCGACAGGTGCATAGGTGGTGAGAAATCCCTCCTTTACCAGGGTGTCGGGGCATCCATTATTGAAGGCAATCAGGGTTACATCCATCCTGCCTGTATCCTGGTACATATAACTGGGACTTTCTTCGGATGACTTTCCTTCGTCGCCAAAAAGCCAGATCCATTGATCAGCCGGCGTTGCCAGGGAGGTGAAGTCTACCGCCTCACCTGCACAAAATGCATTTTTGGAAACGGTAAAGTCTATAGTTGGAGGAGTGCCTACCCGCACACTATCCGGAGATACGTAGGTTATCGAACAACCGGCACTCGTAGTAACGGTAACTTTAACTTCATACCGGCCATAATTTGTATAGGTGTGCACAGGGAATGGGCCGGTGGCAGTACTTCCGTCGCCAAAATCCCATTGATAGGATACAACGGTATCGAGCGAATTAAAGACAAAAGAAGGCTTGTAGTCAAACGGTACGCAACCTCCATTGGCCACCGGGATGATCCTGAGGTCAACAGGCGGCCTGATTTCAATGATATCAGTTTTAGTGACTGTACTGGGGCATCCCAGGGCGTTGGTAACTGTCAGCGTAACGGAGAACTGGCCTTCAGTTGTATAAATGTGCTCCGGATTTTTTTCGGTGCTTGTAGTACCATCGCCAAAGTCCCATAACCAGTTACTGGAATTTGCCGTGGTGTCCTGGAACTTTACCGTATGTGGTGCCTGGCAGCCTTTACTATTGGTCACCAGGAAGCCAAGGTCAGGGGGGGTGGTTACTTTGATCGTTCTGCTGAAAGTTCCGGTACATTCAGCATAGGCATTAATAAGCTTGACTGTATAGATGCCAGGTACTGTGTAAGCTTTGACCGGGTTAATTTCAAGCGACGTTGTTCCGTCGCCGAAATCCCAGGTAGCTGAAGTGGGGGTGGAACTTCCCTGGTTCGTGAACTGAACGGGATTGTCGGGACAAACGCTATCGGGTGCTATAAAACTGGTATTGTCAGTAGAAAACGTAATCGGTTTTTCCAGAGAATCCTTACAGCCGTAGTTACTGGTGGTAACAAGTTTTACATTAAACGTACCGGGTTCATCATAAACTGTTGTGGGATTCTTGTCATTTGACGTCAGGCCGTTGCCGAGTACCCACTTGTGGGAAAGTATCCCTGGGCCGGTAGTCTGATTATTAAAGGTAACATCCACCGGGATGGTGCAGGCGGTGGACCTGGAAAATTCAAAATTGGGCGTAATTCCACCGATAATCCGCATAAACCGGGGCCGGGCATTGGTAACTGTGCAGCCATTGGAGGTTGTAACCGTTAACGTCACATTGTAATACCCCACATTGGTATATAACTTTTTGGGGTTTTTTAAAGTGGAGGTCGTTCCATCGCCAAAATCCCATAACCAGCCGGTAATGCTTCCCGAGGGTACCGTAGACAAATCTGTGTATTGTATTTCGATAGGCGCACAGGCTATATTGTTACTTGCCCTGAAAACAACATTCGCTGACGGATAAACCGTTATTTTCCCCTCCGTTCTCCGTACGCCGTATTGGTTGCGGACGTTCAATTTCACCGTAAACGTATTGTTACCGGCCGGATCGTAAACGTAAGTGGTCACGGGGTTTTTGGAAGTAGTCAGCACGCCGTTGCCGAGATCCCATTGGTAGCTTAGTGGACCCGCTCCGGTAGACTGATCTGTAAAGCGTACCACCAGTGGAGAACAACCCTGAGTAACATCAGCAGTAAATTTAGGAACGGGAGCTTGCGCCAATAGTTTCACCCATGAGGTGACAGCCAGCAGCAGGAGAAGGATAATATGTTTTGTTCTCAACAAGTCGGTTTTTGTTTTTTCAGAAAGCAACTTGTTTTCAACAGGGTAGAAACAACGGATTATACGGGTCATGACCTGGATCTATTTCTTCTTCAGATACAACTGTCTCGCAGATCCATCAACAGTCGTCTGCGCCTTCACATAGTCCCAGGAGTTATCAACAACTTTCCAAAGGGCATTCAGTTTTTTAACAGGGTCACCTGCTTCCGGAAAACTGGCACTGATCGTCATGGCATTCGGATCTCCATCCCAGGTTCCTTTAACCTCACCTGTGCTGGAAAGGCCACTGACCTTACCATCCCGGTAAAACTGAAATTCGTACGGAGAAAACGATGCGGTGATATCCTGGCCGGCGTCTACAAAGGAATATACATACCATCGGCCATTTGTCATAGCGTCCAGTACCAGATCTTCCTTTTTGTCCTCAATGGCTTTTTTGCAGGAAAGTCCCAAAAAGGTAATTACTAATAGCCATGCCAGTTTTCTCATATCGCAGCCTCCTCCGGTTGAAAAGCGTAAATGAAACGGTATTTATCATTCACATATTGCATAAAGTGACCGATGTTTATTCCTTCCCCGGTTACCTCCCGGCAGAGTTCTTCACTTGTGAAAAATCTGCCATGCATATGCACCTTTTTCCGCAGCCAATCCAATAGCAAATGGTATTCCCCTTTTTCGATCCTGACAGACAAATCCGGAATTTCGTGGGCTGCAGCTGCGAAAAACTGCGCTGCATATAGACTACCGAGGCTGTATGTGGGAAAATATCCGAAACTGCCATGGCTCCAGTGAACATCCTGCAGGCAACCACGGCTGTTATCCGGTACCTCGATTCCAAGGTATCGTTTGTAACCTGCTGCCCATGCGTCGGGGATATCGTTCACCGAAAGGTCTCCGCCGATCAGTGATTTTTCAATTTCATAACGGATGAGAACGTGAAAATGATAGGTCAGCTCATCTGCTTCCGTACGTATCAGGGAGGGTTCCACGCGATTGGCCGCACGGTACAGCTGATCGGGATTGGTTTTGTGGAATTGCATGGGAAAATACTGCAACAGGAGGGGCAGAAAATTCCTGCTCCAGGCAAGGCTCCTCCCGACATTGTTTTCCCAAAGCCGCGATTGTGACTCGTGAATGCTTAATGAAGCATATTCCCCGAGGGGCAAACCGTATTGAGATTCCGGCAACCCCTGCTCATACAGGGCATGCCCCAGTTCATGGATCGTGCTCCAGGTCATGTAGGAAAGATCGTTTTCGTCAATCCTCGTGGTAATGCGTACATCCCGGCTGCTGAAATTGGTGGTGAACGGGTGGGCAGACTTATCCTGGCGGCCTGCACTGGTATCAAATCCCATTAATTTCAACATATCGAGACTGAACGCCCACTGATCAGTTTCAGGAAAATACTGGCGGAAGATGGCGTTGTCTACCTGCGGACGGGTACCGATCCGGTCAATCAGTTGCTGCAACGGCCCGCGGAGTGCACCAAAAATTTTGTCGAGAAGATCAGTAGTACAGCCACGCTCATACTGATTAAGGAGGGCATTGTAGGGATGACCCTCGAATCCCAGCAAGGCGGCTTCCTCTTTCTTGAGTGTAACCAGGGTCTCCAATATTGGTGCGAAACGGTTGAAGTTATTTTCAGACCGGGCAGTTACCCATGCCTGAAAAGCTTTGGAAACGGTTTCGCTCATTCGGCGTACAAAAGCAGCCGGAAGCCTGGATGCCTGATCAAAGTCATAGGCGGTAAGATCCAGGTTGCGTGTGGCCATGGGATCGGTACTGCCGGACGAACGCAAACGACTTACAAGGTCACCCATTGCCGGATCTGTAAAACGGCTATGTGCCAATTCGCTCAGGGTGGCGATTTGCCTTGACCTGCCATCTGCTCCGGCCTCAGGCATATAAGTTTCCTGGTCCCATTGCAGTACGGCAGTTGCGTATCGGATATCAGCGATTTCGCGCATCCGGTCTACATAGTTTTCATATCCCATAATCACAACAGTACGACCTTTTTTGTAAACTGCTTTTGCTGCGTGTAATATACCGAATAAACCAGCGCCACACTATCTTTGGCCATGCGCATTAATGAAATCACAGATGCCCTGGAACAGCTTGCTCCACCTGCCTTCCAGGAGGCTTATGACAATACCGGGTTACTTACCGGAAACAGCGGGTGGGATTGCAGGGGCGTGCTCGTTTCCCTCGACGCAACAGAAGAAATTGTACAGGAAGCAATTGACAGAGACTGTAACCTTATCGTCGCACATCACCCGATCCTGTTTTCCGGATTGAAAAAACTGACCGGTAAAAACTACCTGGAAAAGGCGATCATCCTGGCAATCAAAGCCGACATTGCCATCTATGCCATCCATACGAACCTTGACAATGTGCTGAACGGCGTAAACGGGCGGATTGCGCGGCAGATGGGGCTTGAGCATACCAGGATATTGCAGCCGAAGGAGGGGATGCTGAGGAAACTGGTTACCTATGTTCCGCAGGGATATCTCGATCAGGTGCGGAATGCCCTGTTTGCAGCCGGTGGAGGGCATATCGGAAATTACAGTGAATGCAGCTTTTCAGCGCCCGGAACCGGTACCTTCCGTGGTGGGGAAAACACGAATCCGTTTGATGGCACGCCCGGCATCCGGCAGGAGTCTCCGGAATTCAAATTGGAACTGGTCTATCCCCTGCCGATGGAAAGAGCGATCCTGAAAGCACTGCGGAACAGTCATCCATACGAAGAAATAGCGGTTGACCTCCTGCCGCTCGGCAACAGGCATGACGGGATAGGCTCCGGGATATGGGGCGAATTACCTGTCGCGATGGCGGAAACCAGCTTCCTGGAGTGGCTGAAGGGCATTTTCAGGGTTCCGGTAATCCGGCATACCAAACTGCTGAACCGGCCGGTAAAGCGGGTGGCAGTATGCGGCGGAGCCGGTAGTTTCCTTATTTCCAATGCAATAGGTATTAATGCTGATGCGTATATTACTGCGGATATGAAGTATCACCAGTTTTTTGATGCCGATAGCAGGCTGTTGCTGGCCGACCCTGGTCACTTTGAGACCGAGCAATTCACCATCGACCTTCTGCATGAATATTTGGCAGAAAAATTCCCTACCTTTGCCGTCTTCAAAACGGGGCAGAGCACAAACCCGGTGAATTATTATACCTAATTTCAAAAGCTATTATGGCTACTGTAAAAGACTTTTCGGTTGAAGAAAAATTGGTTTCACTGATTACCCTCCAGAAAATCGAATCCAAAATCGATGAATTTCAGATTCTGAAAGGAGAGTTGCCGATTGAAGTGAGCGATCTGGAAGATGAGATCCAGGGCCTTCATTCCCGTCAGACCAGGATCGAAGAAGAGATCAACGGAATCAATGAATTCATCAACCAGAAGAAGGAAGCCATCAAGGAAGCTGAAGCACTGGTAAAGAAATATGAAAAGCAGAGCACGAATGTGAAGAACAGTCGTGAATTTGAAGCGATCACCAAGGAAATTGAAATGCAGCAGCTCGAGGTAAAGCTTGCTGAAAAACATATCAAGGACGCACAGGAAGAGATCTCCGACAAAGTGCTTACGCTGGATAAGGCAAAGAAAACCACCAATACCAAGGAAGGTGTTCTCAAGCACAAAAAGGATGAGCTGGAAAAGATCATCTCTACAACAGAAACAGACGAGAAACACTTTAACAAACTGGCTGCTGACGCCCGTGAAAAATGCGATCCCCGTCTGCTGCTTTCCTACGACCGCATCCGCACAAATTACAGAAACGGCCTTGCGGTAGTTCCTGTGGTAAGAGACGCCTGCGGTGGTTGTTTTAACGCAATTCCCCCTCAGCGTCAGAGCGAGATCAAACAACGTAAGAAGATCATCGTTTGTGAAAACTGTGGCCGTATCCTGGTTGATACCGACCTGAACGACAGCGTTGAAGTAAAATAATCCCTAAGGGTTGGTCATGAAGGGCTTGCAGATTTTGTGGGAAGAAATCATTGGATTCTTCGGCATCAGTCATTGGATGACCATGTTTCAGTCCGGTGACTTCAGTAGCCTGTATACTCGCGACGGCGTAGTTGCTGCTATTGGGCCCCTGATCCCGCTCGTGCTGATCATTGAGATCGTCCGTGCGCTATTTTACAAGAAGTTCAAGATCGAAGACTATCGTGTTCCCTTCCTGATCTTTGTTTTCAACCGGTTCATCGGCAGGTTTTTATCTTTTGCCGTGGTGGGATTCTGCCTGGCATTTTTTGGCCGGTTCGCACCCTTTACCACAACGTTTACCTGGTACTGGCTGATCTACGGGTACATCATTTGGGAACTATCCCATTTCGTGTATCATTTTCTCGGTCACAAGGTGCGGTTGTTCTGGTGCCTGCATTCCACGCATCACGCACCGGAGACCATGAACATGTCGGTTACCTACGCACATTTCTTCCTGGAAGCACCATATGCCGATTTTATCCGGACAACGATCTGTGTTCTCCTGGGCGTTAATGCACCACTGTTATTTTTTATCATGTTTATTGATGGTACCTGGGGCAGTTTTATTCATGTGGGTGAATCAGTAATGAAGGACGGACGCATGGGGAAGCTGAAACATCTTATTCTAACGCCATCGCATCACCGCGTGCATCATGCGCGCAATCCCATTTACATGGATACCAATTTCTGCAACCTTCTGAATATCTGGGACCGCCTGTTTGGCACGTTCCAGCAGGAAGACAAACAGTATCCCATGGAATATGGCATCACCCGCAAAATGAATCCCCGGAATTTCTGGGATGTATATTTCGGAGAATTCCGTGAGCTTGGCCGCGATGTGATAGCAGCACCTGGTCTGAAGAACAAAGTCCTCTATATGATCATGCCTCCCGGATGGAGTCATACCGGGGACCACAAAACTGCCACCGTAACCAAAAACGCTTTCCGCGAATCTGTCACCCCGCACTAACGTTTTTCCACCGGATTTTACCTGCAGGGGAATTCCTGGCACACAATTCCATAAATTGCCGCAGATTTCACTATGCTGCAACTGTTACATATTCAGAACTACGCCATCATCGATGCGCTGGAGATCCCCTGGAGAGAAGGACTTAGTATCATCACGGGCGAGACCGGTGCAGGAAAATCCATTCTGATGGGTGCGCTCTCACTCATACTTGGTGAAAGGGCAGATAGTGGTGTTGTATTCAACAAGGATAAAAAATGTGTTGTTGAAGCCGTGTTCAAAGTTTCCGGTAAAACTGTTGTCAGATCATTTCTGGAAGAAAATGACCTTGAAGTACAGGATGAAGTGGTCATTCGCCGCGAGATTGGAAGCAATGGCAAGAGCAGGGCATTTATCAATGACACACCCGTAACGCTTCAGCAGCTGCAGGAACTGACTGTTATGCTGGTAGACCTGCACCGCCAGTTTGATACACTATCGATCGGGAGCTCAGGTTTTCAGCTTGCTGTAATCGATGCGATGGCGGCGTCTTCCCGCGAGCTTGCAGCATACCAGAAGGTTTTCAGACGTTGGCAGGATAATCAGAAGGAATTGCTGAAATTGAAAGAGCAGCAGAGCAGGGATAGCCGGGAACTTGAATTCAACCGCTTCCTCTTCCAGGAACTGGAAGAGGTAAACCTGAAAGAAGGTGATCTCGAACAACTGGAAGCCGAACTGGAGCTATTGACGAACGCGGAAAGCATCAAGACGGCACTGGTTCAGATCAATCAGCAACTTCGTGAACAGGATCAACCTGTCATCCAGGTGATCCGTCAGCTGGTTCAGCAACTTCAGCCATTTACCGCGCAGCAGAAAGACCTGGGTGAATTGGTGGAACGCCTCCATTCCGTACAGCTTGAACTGGCGGATCTTGCTGATGAAGCAGATCGCTGGAGCGATAAGATCAGCTATGATGGCGAAAGGGTAATGGCAGTCGAAGAAAGACTGAACATTGGAAACCGGTTGCTGAAAAAACATGGGGCCAGGACAACGGCTGAGCTCCTGGCCATACAGGTGGAGCTCTCCGAAAAACTACAATCGGTGGTTGCCCTGGACGAGCGGTTGAATCAACTGGAGGATGAGGTTAAATTGAACTTCGATGAACTAAAGGCTGCCGGAAAGAAACTCTCCGCGCTCAGAACTGCCCAGGCGACGCCGCTGATGAAGCAGGTGAACCAGCTGTTGCACCGTGTCGGGATGCCAAATGCCAGCATTAAGGTGACCATTACGCCGGTTGAACCGGCATTGATGGGAATGGACAATGTCGACTTTCTGTTTGATGCCAATAAAAGCGGGCAGTTTGCGCCGCTCAGGAAAGTAGCAAGCGGCGGTGAACTCAGCCGGTTGATGCTTTGTATCAAGTCACTGGTAGCCGGAAAAGTGGACCTGCCCACACTCATCTTTGATGAGATCGATACGGGGATTTCAGGAGAAGCCAGCCGGCAGGTGGGTTTGATTATGAAAGAAATGGCAGCTGCCCGGCAATTGATCTGTATCACCCACCAGCCACAGATTGCGGGAAGGGCCGATCACCATTTATTCGTTTACAAGCAGGAAAAGGCTGGGCAGATACAAACAAGGATCAGGTCATTGAGCGAAAGCGAACGAATCCGGGCAATTGCTGAAATGCTGGGCGGTGAACAACCGAGCGCAGCAGCTATGGAGAATGCAAGGGAAATGATCCAATCTCCCTAATTTCGCAGCCAAAGCAAACCATCATATGGCTTATAATCTATTAAAGGGAAAGCGCGGTATCATCACCGGTGCACTGGATGAAAATTCTATCGCCTGGAAAGTTGCCGAGAAAGCTGTTGAAGAGGGCGCAACGATCGTATTGACCAATGCCCCGATTGCTATGCGCATGGGTGAGATCAGGAAACTGGCGGAAAAGACCAATGCCCAGATCATCCCTGCAGACGCTACCAGTACAGAAGAACTGTCTCAATTGTTCCTGCAGTCACAGGAGATCCTGGGCGGTAAAATTGATTTTCTGCTGCACTCCATCGGCATGAGTGTGAATATCAGGAAGAATATTTCCTATACCGAGTCGAACTACGACTATTTCCTGAAAGGGATTGACGTGTCTGCGCTCTCCTTCCATAAAATGATGAGTGTGGCCCGCAAACTGGATGCCATGAACGAGTGGGGAAGTATTGTGGCATTGACGTATATGGCTGCCCAGCGTACCTATCCATTCTATACCGATATGGCGGATATCAAGGCAATGCTGGAGTCAATCGCACGTAGCTTTGGCTACCATTACGGTTTGGAGAAGAAAGTGAGGGTGAACACTGTTTCCCAGTCTCCCACCAAAACCACTGCCGGGACCGGTATCAAGGGCTTTGGTGATTTCTTCGACTATGCGAATGCTATTGCCCCGCTCGGAAACGCCACAGCGGAAGACTGTGCGAATTACTGTATTACGTTGTTCTCAGATCTTACCAAAATGGTGACGATGCAGAATCTTTTCCACGATGGTGGTTATTCCAGCACGGGCGTAAGTATGGAAGTGATGACCAAGCTTGGCGTGGAATAAACGGCAAGCTTCGCTATAGCGCTAACAAAAAATCCCGCACTGCGGGATTTTTTTATTTCATACTAATATTCGTCTTCATTGAAAAAGAAGTCTTCCTGGGAAGGATAGTCTGGCCAGATGTCGTCGATCCCCTCATAGATTTCACCTTCATCTTCCAGTTCCTGCAGGTTTTCAACCACCTCAATAGGCGCTCCGCTCCTGATTGCGTAATCGATCAGCTCGTCTTTGGTGGCGGGCCAAGGAGCGTCTTCCAGGTAAGAAGCCAATTCTAGCGTCCAAAACATCTGTACTGGGTTTAAATTTCCGGCAAATGTAGGTGTTAAAACGAAATTTCCAAATCCTTTCACCTACAACGCTTAATATTGCGCCATGTTGCAGGCAAAAGGGATAAAAAAGAAATACGGTTCACTGGAGGTACTGAAAGGAGTGGATATTGAAGTGAAGGAAGGAGAAATCGTAAGTATTGTGGGATCCTCAGGCGCGGGGAAAAGCACCCTGTTGCACATACTTGGGACGCTGGATAAGGCGGATGCCGGGCAGATAGGGCTTAACAAGACGGAAATAACCGGGATGACGGACAGGCAGCTTGCCTTTTTCCGGAACCGGTATATCGGGTTCGTCTTTCAATTCCATCACCTGTTGCCTGAATTTACTGCCCTGGAAAATGTCTGCATACCCGGTTGGATCGCGGGCAAGCCAAAGGAGGCGGTGGAACAGCGTGGCAGGGAGTTGCTGGGGCACCTGGGTCTGGCAGAACGGGCAGAACATAAGCCGCAGGCGCTCTCCGGAGGTGAGCAGCAGCGGGTGGCGGTGGCCAGGGCACTGATCAACGAACCACGTATCATATTCGCAGATGAGCCTACAGGTAACCTTGATTCGGCCAATGCCCGTGATTTGCATGATTTGTTTTTCCGGCTGCGGGCTGATTTTAACCAGACTTTTCTCATTGTGACCCATAATGAAGAACTGGCCAAGATGAGCGACCGGGTGTTGCACATGAAAGACGGAAGAATGACAGACGTCTGACCCCCTGCTATTGTTTCACCCTTGGTTTCCAGGGAATTTCCGCTACACCCAACAGATGGCCGGAATACCTGGCGAGAACGAAAAGGTAATCACTCAGCCTGTTGATGTACTTGATGACGAGCGGGTCAATAAAATGCTCTCCGTCCTGAAGTGCAACGCAAAGCCGTTCAGCTCTCCGGCACACACACCGGCTTATATGCAGGGAGGAGATTGCCATATGTCCACCCGGAAGAATGAAGAATTTCATCGGTGGCAATACTTCATTCATCTGATCAATCCACTTTTCAAGCTGGTCAACATCAGATTGTAGCAGATCCGGCATGCGCATCAGCGGTTCTTTTTCCGGATCTGTAGCCAGGGAAGCGCCGATAGTAAAGAGCCGGTCCTGGATTTCTTTCAGGCGCAATACTGACTCATGATCCTTTAACTGGTCTGCACAGAACCCGATATGGGAGTTCAGTTCATCGACAGTTCCGTAGGTGTCAATCCGAAGGTGGCTTTTGGGCACTTTTGTACCGCCGATCAGGGAGGTGTGACCGGCATCACCCGTTCTCGTATATATTTTCAACGCCATGTAGAGCAGATTTGGCTGGATGTTCGTTTCTGCGGTCAGTTTCAATAAGACCATCACGGAGCCGGACGATGCGGTGTGCATGATTGGCGATATCTTCCTCGTGGGTCACCAGCACAACTGTATTTCCGGCGGACTGGATCTTTCCGAAGATGTCCATGATCTCTATGGAAGTCTTGGTGTCAAGGTTTCCCGTTGGTTCATCGGCAAGGATCAGGGAAGGGTTGTTCACCAAAGCCCGGGCGATTGCCACCCGCTGGCACTGTCCACCGCTGAGTTCATTCGGTTTGTGATGGCTTCTTTCCGCCAGCCCTACCTTTTCCAGCACCGCCAGGGCCATTTCATGGCGCGTTTTCTTAGCCAGTCCCGCATATACCAGCGGAAGTGCAACGTTCTCTGCAGCGGTAAGACGCGGCAACAGGTTGAACTGCTGGAAAACAAATCCGATTTCTTTATTGCGCACATCGGCGAGGCTGTCATCATCCATCTTACTGACATCCTGCCCATTGAGCACATATTTTCCGGCGGTTGGTGAATCCAGGCAGCCCAGAATATTCATCAGGGTGCTTTTGCCGGAGCCCGAAGGACCCATCAGGGCCACGTATTCGTTTTTATGGATATCAAGCGTAATTCCCTTGAGTACAGGAATTGCCTGTTTACCCATATAATAACTCTTTTGGATGGCGCTTAAATGGATGATCGGGTGACTCATATTATTTTTTGATCACTTTTGGCACATAGAAGTATTGATCGTCGGCGTCCGGGGCCAGCTCCAAAGCAGTTTTCCTTTCCAGCGAAGGTTCCAGCCTGTCCGCCCTCAGTACATCGGTCTGATCGGTCATGTGAAGTAACGGTTGAACACCTGAAGTGTCCAGCTGGTTCAGCTTCTCCACAAAACTGATCATCCTGGTCAGATCATCCTGAATCTGCCGGGTATCCTCTTCATTGAACTCTAACCTGGCAAGCCCGGCGAGATGTGTGATAAGTTCTTTGGTTACTTCCATATGCTATCAACAAAAATAAGGTTCTTATCTTCGCCGCGCTATGGAAAAAGGAAAAAAAGGGATAGTAATGAGCGGTATCCGCAGTACCGGAATGCTCCACCTGGGGAATTATTTTGGCGCCATGCAGAATTACGTCAGGATGCAGGAAGATTATGACTGTTATTTTATGGTGGCAGACCTGCATACGCTCACGACCCACCCCGACACCAGCGAACTGAAGGCCAACGTTCACCGGGTTCTGGCCGAAAATATCGCCTGTGGTCTTGACCCGCATAAAGTGGCCCTTTATTGCCAGAGCCATATCCCGGAAACGGCTGAACTTTACCTCTACCTGAATATGCTGGCCTACAAAGGTGAACTGGAGAAAACGACCACCTTTAAGGATAAAGCACGCCAGCATCCGGAAAACATCAATGCCGGATTGCTCACCTACCCGGTGCTGATGGCAGCTGACATCCTGTTGCAACGTGCCGCGTACGTTCCTGTAGGAAAAGACCAGGAGCAGCACCTGGAGATGACGCGTAATTTCGCCAACCGCTTCAATCACCGCTATGGCGAAGTATTTCCGGAGCCCTATGCTTTCAATTTCGGTGAGCAGCTGGTAAAGGTGCCCAGCCTTGACGGAGCAGGCAAAATGAGCAAAAGTGAAAATCAGAATGCGACCATCTACCTGGCAGATACCGACGACCTGATCCGTAACAAAATAAAAAAAGCCAAAACGGATGCTGGTCCGACCGAACCGGGAACCCCCAAGCCTGACTATATTGAAAACCTGTTTGCGCTGATGCAGCTGGTCAGCCAACCGGATACCCTTGCTCAATTTGAAAAGAACTACAACGATGCCGCTATCCGGTATGGTGATATGAAAAAACAGCTGGGGGAAGATATGGTAACTTTTATCGCACCCATCCGCGAAAAAGCGGAAGCCATCCGGCAGGATGAAAAATACCTGCGCGAGGTGATGGAAATGGGTGCTGAAAAAGCAAGAAAGAGCGCACAGGCCACGCTTGAAAAAGTACGGGAGGCAATGGGGCTGAAATACTATTAATTTAATTATCTTGAAGCTGGCCACCCGGCAGGTTATAACTTATGGCAAAGGGCAAAAAACCAAAACATATCGCGATTGCTGGCAATATCGGTGCAGGTAAAACTACCCTCACAGAAATGCTCAGCAAACATTATAAGTGGATTCCACAATTTGAAGATGTTGATCACAATCCTTACCTGAATGATTTTTACGAAGACATGCCCCGCTGGAGTTTTAATCTCCAGATATTTTTTCTGAATAGCAGAATCAATCAGATACTTGATATTCATCGTGGTACCGAAACTGTTATCCAGGACAGAACGATATACGAAGACGCCCATATTTTTGCACCCAATCTGCATGAAATGCAGTTGATGAGCAAACGCGATTTCGACAACTATTTCCTGTTTTTTCAGACGCTCAAATCCATGGTCCAACCTCCGGACCTTTTAATTTACCTCCAGGCGTCCGTACCGACACTCGTCGGGCAGATTCAGAAGCGCGGGCGCGAATACGAAGAAAATATTCGCCTTGATTACCTCAAACGGCTGAACGATTTTTATGCGAAGTGGATCGGTGCCTACCAGGAAGGACCACTGTTGGTGATTGATGTCGACAAGAACAAATTTGCCGAAAAAGAAGAAGACCTGGGAGAGATCATCAGCAAGGTAGATGCCCAGTTATTTGGCCTCTTTTAATTCCCGTCAAAACACGCTGGTATACGCGATTGGGTGATTGTAATTTGTTCCCGGTTAACAAATAAAACAATCACAGAAAAATCGTTAGCATGAAAAACCATGAAGCGATGGAAACGCTTTCCATCGAAGAGATGACCCGCATCAGTGGCGGATCAGCAGGTGAAGGTACATTGGCGGGAGAACTGGCACAGTTAGGTGCTAAAGCACTGCAAAGCTTGTGGGAACTGGGAAAAATGGTTTCCGATACACAGTCATCTATTGCCAAAAAGTAGCAGGAGGCCGGGCAACCGGCCTCTTTTCAATTGCCATGAAACAAACACTGCCAGCCTGGATGAACTGGATCTATTGCATAACGTTGTTGCTCACAGGAGTTGTTTGCCTTTTGATTTTCTTCCTCAATGCAGATGTTGTTGTGCAGGCTGCCGGTCGGGTAACACCTTCACGGGAATCAGTTGTGCTCTACGCACGTGAATCCGGTTCTATTGATACCATCTATGTTCAGGATGGATCGGCAGTGAAGAAAGGTCAGGCCATCTTTTCCATGCGGGACGAAGTTAACCTTGTACGATATCATCAGTTGCTCCATGAAGAAACATTGCGTGCAGCAATGGCAACTGAACTGGCCGGGTTGATCGCCTGGCTGTCACACCGCAACAACGATTCTTTACAATTGAAAACAGATAATGGCAAAATAATCTGGCAACAGTTTTTGGCTGATGAAAAACTGCTGCTACATGACCTCGGCAAAGCGGATCTTGAAATAATGCGGAACAGACCGCTTTTCCAGGAACACATCATACCGGCGTCGGAATGGGAAGAGAAATTGGCAACGCAGACTGCTGCTGCGCTCCGGCTACAGCAATACCGCTATTCTGCACAAAAACAATGGCAGGAACGTATTGAAGCATATCAGGCAGAAAACCGGTCAAAACAAGTGTTGCGTAACGGTGCTGAATGGGAGCAAAAAGAAAAGCTGGCCAAAGCGCCGGGGGCGGGAAATATTCAGCTGATGGCTGCTGCGATGCCGGGTATGTTTGTGCAGAAAGGGGAACCGTTGTGCCGGATCATTTTTGGTGATAGCCTTGTTGTGGAAGGATTTGTTTCCGGAATCCAGATGGCGATAATACATGGTAACATGCCGGCGAGAATCCGGTTGGCTGCTGCTTACAGTCATCATTTCAATTCGGTTGACGCCAGGGTGATTCAGGTTGACCCTGTATCGATAGATAAAAATGGCATGGCGTGCCGACGGATTGTCTGCCGGCTTCCGCCGCATTCGTTCACGCTCCCGAATGGTTTCAGTTTTTCCTGGATTGCCGGGATTCCGGTTGGAATAACTATAGTGATCGCACGACGAAAAATTTGGCAGGTGTTATTCGACAAACCCGATGACTGGTTTAAACCTTCCAAATCAATCTGACATGTGGTGGTCAAAGCCAGTCAGGCAGCAGGATGCCACAGATTGCGGCCCTGCGTGCCTGGCATATGTGATGCGTAGATTAGGACTCCGGATGCCACTGACGACACTCCGTATTGCTGCGGGAACTGATAAAAGCGGTACGTCACTATGGGGACTTGTACAGGCCGCGGCTTCCTTTGGCGTGGAAGCCAGTGCGATCCGGATGTCTTATGATCAGCTATCGTCGTTTTCCATTCCCATCATTGCACATATCAGGTACACGAATGGGCAGTTTCACTATGTATGCGTGAAGAAGTGTACACCGGATTTCCTTGAAATCATGGATCCCGCTGCCGGCAAACATTCGAAGTTGCCGGTTGGGGATTTCATGAAGCAATGGACAGGGATTGCAATCGTATTTAAAAAGCAGGAAAATTCACCGTCAATTCTGGTTCCTGGTAATAAAACCGGTCAGGCATCTGTGATAATGAGATTATGGCCGCTGATTCAATGGCAGAAAAGTTTATTGGTAAAAGTGGTCCTGGGCGCCGCATTATATTCGCTGCTGACCTGTACCATGGCTATCTATCTCCAGCAGGTTGTGGATGAAGTGCTCAATCAGGCTAATCCCGATACGCTGAATACCATGGTCATTATAATGATTGCTGTACTGTTGCTGCAGGGTTTCATAGGTATATCACGTGACATGCTGGTATTGTTGTCAGGGCAACAAATTGATCATCAGCTGGTCATGTCTTACATCAATCATCTTTTCAGATTGCCGCTTACTGTTACGGAAGCATACAGCAGTGGTGAGATCAGCAGCAGGGTTGGAGATGCCATGAAAATCAGAATGTTGGTGAGTGATGCCGGTGTCGGGATTTTGCTTCAGCTGATGATAGCTATCTGTACCATGACAATTATGGGATTTTACCATGTTCGATTGATGCTGATGGTATTCGCTACATTACCGGTTTTATTACTCTTATGCTGGCTCATTCATCGGTACAACCGAAACGCATTCAGAATGATATTGGAAGCAGCGGCAAAAGTTGAGGCTGCAATTGTGGAATCCATACAGTTGATGCCCATGGTAAAAAAAATGTCAATTGAGCCTGGTATGGTCAGCAGATTTGAAAACTATTGGATCACATTTATGGCAGGTATGCGAAGGTCTGTGATCAATAATAGTCTTCTGAACCAGGCTTCGGAGTTTTTCATGAAAGGTATTACTGTTACGTTGCTGTGGTATTGTGGCGGCGCAGTGATTGACCACAAGCTTACTGCCGGGGAATTGATTTCATTTTATACATTGTTGGGTTATTTTTCCTCTGCCCTGCTGACCATTCTGGCATCAGGGAGGTCGATACAGGAAGGGCTGGCAGCAGCGGACCGGTTGTTTGGTATGATAGCTTTAAAACCTGAAGTCATTGCTGACCGTTGCAATTTGACATTTGGAAAACGCTACTTTGGTGGCATTTCCTTTGATGATGTCAGTTTTCGCTATCCCAATGGGTTTATGGCTTTGAAAAATATCAGCTTTACGATTTCTGCCGGGAAGCTGATAGCATTAACGGGCAGCAGCGGGAGTGGTAAATCCACCATTGCGGCATTACTTCAGCGACACCTGGAACCCCAGTCCGGAAGCATATCGGCGGGCGGATTCGGTTTTAATAATTTCAGTCTGTATTCTATTCGCAAACAAATCTGTTGGTTGTCGCAGGACCAACAGGCAATTACCGGTACGGTTTGGGAGAATATTTGCCTTCATAATGATTCTCCCGACTGGGAACGTATGTTGAAAGTCTGCCAGGAAACAGGTATTGACGAACTGGTCACACGTCTGCCTGATCAGTATAATACGCAATTGAAGGAACGTTCCGGGCAATTTTCGGCCGGACAATGGCAACGGTTGTACCTGGCCCGCGCGCTGTACCGTGAGCCATTATTACTGATTCTGGACGAAGCCACTGCGCATCTTGACGCTACTGCTGAAACAGAGATGCTGAATATGCTCAGGGCCTATTGTACCGGGGGGATGACGATCCTGCTGATCACCCATCACCGCCACCTGCTGGAGATCTGCGACGAAGTGCTGGCAATGGAAGACGGCTGCCTAAAATCCACGGCAGCTTTGGATCGGCCAGTTTTGGGTTGACGATTCCTGCGCAGGCAAACTGGGGTACTTGCTTCATCAGCCAGCCACACTAACACTATCAGTTTTGCCCGGGTCATCCAGCAACCGCCCGATAGCCGACCACCAGCAAACCTACAGCGGTCCCCCAGCGAAAGGGTGGGTTTGCCGGGGGACGGGTGCAGGTCGGCTGTAGGACCGGTGGTAGTTTACACCAGGGCTGCACTATTTTCCAGCTTAATACGGCTATACTCGCTCAAAGCTGAACATCTGCTGAAATGATACTTAGTTTTTGGCAACTGGAATAACTGGTAACCCGTTTCCGGGGGAGAAACAGCAACGAACTCTGTTTTCCATGGACGAACTTTAGTCTTTTTCTACATCTACCCTGATGTTACCCTGTTGATAAGCCTTTGGAACCTCATTGGTTATCCGGGTTTTACCCGGAAATGACCCGTTTTCCCTATGAAAACTAGGTAGAATCCGGGTAAAATCTGGCTACACGCCGGGTTACCAAAGGATAAACAAAAGAATGGCAAAAGGGTATCAACAACGCTGCTTTCCGGCAATGGATTATTGCGGTTGGGGATAGCCGGCAAACTTTTGTAACTGTTCCAGTTCAAGCCTGATGCGCTGTGACCACCTGGACTGGCCTTCAAGATCGCGGGAATAATTGGTTTCCGTATCATACTGTTTCTGATACGCGGCCTGATCCTGGGCGACTTTTTGGTAAATGGCGTTTATGTCCGGTTCAAGTGAATTTTCCCTTGGTTTATATGCGGCAAGGGCCTGATGCAGTTTTCGGGTAAACAACTCCGATATGTCGAAATGCCCCTGTTCATGGGAAAGTATTCTTTCAGACCGGACTTTCGTCCAGGATTTGTGCGGATAGAATACACATTGAAGGGTATAGGTCAGACCACCTTCACCAAAGTGATAGCCAAAAAGGATGGATGTGCTGGTCAGCGCGGCATTGGGTGCGGATTCAACGGGGGCAGCTTTGAAATCCGTCCAGGTCAGTAATCTTCTTTCTTTCCAGTTGATTTTCTCGGCGTCAGGTGAATTAAATGAGGGAAATGCAATAACGCTTTCGTGCGAACAATTCGTTTGAAGTGGGGGAGGATCCGGGTGAACCAGAAGGGACGGGACCAATAACAGGAAATGAACGATTGTCACCAGTTACGCTTTAAGGCAAAGATGGAAATTATTAAACACGTCTTTGTTACAAAAAATCCTAAATATTTAAAAAAAATTCCGCCCTGTGAACAGGGCGGACTGCAAGCAACGTTGAGACCGAAAAAAATTATTGAACCAGGGGCCCGGCAGCAAGGATTTCTGCTGAGACACCTGAAGCGTATTTACTAAAGTTTTGCTGGAACGCAGCAGCCAGGCAGGCGGCCTGCTGATCGTAAGCGGCTGAGTCGGCCCAGGTATTCCTGGGTTGCAGCAATTCAACCGGAACGCCCGGACAGGAAAGCGGTACTGCCATGCCGAATACCGGATCTTTTTCATACGCTACCCCATCCAGTTTGCCGTCAATAGCCGCTTTGATCATTGACCTGGTGAAAGACAGTTTCATGCGGTGCCCGGTACCATAGGGTCCGCCAGTCCAGCCAGTATTGATCAGCCACACTTTTACCTTGTGGCGGATCAGCCGCTGACCCAGCATTTCTGCATAGCGACCGGGATGCAACGGCAGAAAGGGGGCACCGAAACATGCGCTGAATGTTGATTTCGGACAGGTTACACCCGTTTCAGTGCCGGCGACCTTGGCGGTATAGCCCGAAATGAATTGATACATGGCCTGTGGTGCCGTCAACCTGGAAATTGGTGGTAAAACGCCATAGGCATCACAGGTCAGAAAGAAAATATTATCCGGGATAGCACCGACTGAAGGATCAGCTGCATTGCTGATATAATCGAGCGGATAAGAAACCCTGGTATTTTCAGTTATCGTAGCGTCATCAAAGTCAATTTTGTTGGTGCCTTTCAAGAACCGGGTATTTTCCACCAATGCACCGGGCCGGATGGCGCCATAGATCTCCGGTTCTTTGTCCGCGGACAGATTAATACACTTTGCATAACAGCCACCTTCGAAGTTAAACACATTGTTGTCGGTCCAGCCGTGTTCGTCATCACCGATCAACTGACGGGAGGGGTCGGCACTGAGGGTTGTTTTTCCGGTTCCGCTAAGGCCGAAAAACAGTGCAGTATCACCATTAACTCCCTTATTGGCGGAGCAATGCATGCTCAATACATCGTGCTTCATGGGCAGGATGTAATTCAGCACCGTGAAAATGCCTTTTTTTGTCTCTCCGGTATACCCGGTGCCGGCGATGGCAATTGTCTTGTGGCGGAAGGAAATCACGGCAGCATTGGACTGCCTGATGTTAAGGGCCTTCGCGTCCAGCTGGAGATCAGGCGCCGCCAGAATGGTCCATTCCTGGTCAAAACCGTCCAGCTCCTCCTCAGTGGGCCGGAGAAACATGTTATAGGCAAAAAGACTCAACCATGGTTTATCGGTAACCACGCGGATGTTCAACCGATACCGGGGATCGGCACAGGCATAGGCATCCCGAACCCAGATAGCCGGGCAGGAAGCCAGGTGGTCGTTGATCTGTTGCCGGATGGCAAGGAATGTCTTTTCCTCAATGGAATGGTTGAATTCGTTCCAGTTTATCGTATCTGCGGTTACTTCGTCCCGTACAATGTATTTGTCTAACGGGCTCCTGCCGGTGAATTTCCCGGTCATTACGACCAGTGCTCCGGTATCGTTCAGAACGCCTTCTCCCATAGCCAGTGATTGCTGGACCAGTTCTTCCGGAGGAGTTTGATAATGAACGTTTTCAGTGTGCTTCAGGCCAGTTGCTACCATCTGCTTCAGGGGGATCAGAAAACTCGGTACTGACATAACAAAACAGTCGTTGATTTTCACAAATCTAGTGGTTGACGACACTTTGCCCTAGTAATGTGTAACTGTTACATTATAGATTCTGTCTAATAACAGGGCATATTTATTTGAAATTGTTTTTTATCTGCGGCGGAGCAATTTGTTATTATCTAAACTAACAACTGTTAGTTTGCTTAAAAACTAAATTTTGATGCCGCTCTCGTGGGAAAGGAACATCTTTGATTTTCAACCTTTTTGGTAATAATCAGCCGGTTTAGTGAATATTTGCCGGAAAATTTGAACTGCTTCCATGAAATACCCCCCGCTCGATAATGCGATCTACACGAAAAATCGCGATCGGTTTGTAAAGCAGATGGTACCCGGTTCGATCGCTATTTTCAACAGCAATGATGAATTGCCCTCCAATGGCGATGCATTGCATCCTTTCAGGCAGAATTCGGATCTGTACTGGCTTACTGGTATCGTACAGGAAGATTCCATGCTTGTGTTGTTTCCCGGTAACCCAGACCAGCGATTCAGAGAATTCCTGGTGCTGACGCGGCCCAATGAACTGAAAGAGAAATGGGACGGCCACCGGCTCCGGCGGGAGGAGGCTATGAACATTTCGGGTATACGGCAAATAGTTTGGCTTGATTCCCTTGATGGTCTGTTACAGCCGATGATACATCTCGCTGAAACAGTGTACCTGAACACCAATGAAAATGACCGGAAGAATAATCAGGTACCTGTTCGGGATTACCGGTTTGCCGCCGAGATGCGGCACCGGTATCCGTTACACCAGTATCGCCGCAGTGCACCTATCCTTAAACTGCTTCGTGCCGTTAAACTTCCGGGTGAAATTGCGGTGATGCAACAGGCGATAGACATCACGCAGAAGACCTTTGAACGGGTCCTTCAGTTTGTACGGCCGGGAGTAATGGAATACGAGATCGAGGCGGAGATCTGGCACGAATTCATCAGGAACCGTGCTACCAGACCAGCATATAACAGCATTATCGCAAGCGGCAACAGGGCGCGTGTACTTCACTATATTGAGAATAATCAGGAATGTAAAAATGGTGAGTTGGTCCTGATGGATTTTGGTGCTGAATACGGGGGATACTGTGCTGACCTGACGCGAACGATACCTGTGAATGGCAGGTTCACGCCCCGGCAGAAGGAAGTATATGATGCCTGTCTCCGGTTGCATGATTATGCGAAATCGATCCTTAAGCCGGGCATTACACTGTTGGACTATACTGACAAGGTCGGCATTGAGGCGACCAAAGAGTTTGTCAAACTTGGTCTGTTGTCCAGATCAGATGTCAAAAACCAGGACAAAGACAACCCGGCGTACCGGAAATTTCTGTATCATGGGATCAGTCATCACCTGGGAATTGATGTACACGATCTCGGAACGCGTACGGAACCGCTGCAGGCAGGCATGGTGCTGACTGTTGAACCGGGTATATATATTGAAAATGAGCAAATGGGCATCAGAATAGAGAACAATGTCTGGCTGACTAAAACAGGCAACAAAGACCTGATGGCAAAAATTCCCATACATGCAGATGAAATTGAGAAATTCATGAACGCAAAAAAAGCCAAAGTAAAATCTTGACCTGCTTATGAAACAAATCCCTAACATTTTTACGCTGTTGAATCTTGTATTCGGCTGCTTGGCCATCGTGGTGATTCTGCAAAATGGTATTGCCTTTAACACCGGTTCAAACGGCGAATACCTGCTTGATCTTCCTGAACGCATCTGGCTGGCAGCGCTGTTTATCGGCCTTGCTGCGGTAATTGATTTCCTGGATGGTTTTGTGGCACGGTTACTCAAGGCCAGTTCCGAGATGGGAAAGCAGCTTGACTCACTGGCTGATGTTGTAAGTTTCGGCGTGGCGCCGGGATTGATCCTTTACCAGTTCCTCAGGTTGAGTATCGCCCGGGAATCACATGCACTGGATACCGGGGTGGTCTGGCTATTGCCGGCAGTGCTCGTTCCCTGTGCGGCGGCTTACCGGTTGGCCCGGTTTAACATTGATACGAGCCAGTCTTATGGCTTTAAGGGTGTACCAGTACCTGCAGTTGGGTTGGTTGTCGCATCCCTGCCTCTTATTTATTGGCATACAGAAAGCGTCACCCTGATCAACCTGCTGATGAACCGCTGGTTCCTGTACGTTATCATAATCCTGTTGAGTTTCCTAATGGTCAGTAAGTTACCGCTGATGGCGTTTAAGTTCAGGGATTACAGTGTAAAGAACAATCTTGCCCGTTACCTTGTGCTCGCAATCGCCCTGCTGGCGCTTATTTTCCTGAAATGGGCAGCCATGCCGGTTATTTTCCTAGCCTACATTGTCTTATCTTTGACCCTTAAAACGCACCAAGAATGACTTTCTCAGTACAGGTAAAAGTGATGCCACTCAAGGAACTTCTCGACCCCCAGGGCAAAGCCGTAATGGGTGGTCTTGGCAATCTCGGCCTTTCATCTATCCAGGATGTCAGGATTGGCAAGAATATCACTTTACAGGTAGAAGCTCAAACTGCTGAAGAAGCAAAATCCATTGCTGAACAGGCTGCCAAAAAACTGCTTGCCAACCCGGTAATGGAGCAGTTCGAAATCAGTGTGAACTAAACAGTGCTGTATCTCGTTCCATCACCAATCGGGAATCTCCAGGACATGACATTGCGTGCAATCGAAGTGTTGCGCAGTGTCGATGTGATACTGGCAGAAGATACGCGTACTTCAGCCAGGCTCCTGGCGCATTTTGACATCCAGAAACCGCTGTCGCCTTACCATCAGCACAACGAACATCGCATCCTGCAACACCTGGTTGATCAGCTGGTGGCAGGAAAAACTATGGCTGTGCTTACTGATGCCGGCACGCCGGGAATCTCTGACCCCGCCTTTTTGCTGGTGCGGGAATGTATTCGCAATGCTGTTCGCGTAGAGTGCCTGCCGGGAGCCACAGCGTTTGTACCCGCTCTGGTAAACAGCGGACTTCCCATCAACCGGTTTTGTTTTGAAGGTTTCCTCCCGCCTAAAAAAGGACGGCAAACCCTGTTAAAGCAATTGTCTGCGGAACCCAGGACGATGGTGTTTTATGAGTCACCACTCCGCCTGGTGAAGACGCTCGACGAATTAGCCCAGTACTTCGGCAGCGAACGCGCCTGCTCCGTCAGCAGGGAACTGACCAAAATGTTTGAAGAGACAATCCGGGGCACCTTGCAAACAGTAGCTGACCATTACCGTGAGAAAGCTGTTAAAGGGGAGATCGTGATAGTTGTTGGTGGTAAACCGGATTGATTTTGTGATTTCCTTATCAGCCCTGCATCGATATTTGTACGAACCAATGTTATATACTATGAGATCCGCCTTATTGATTTGTCTGGTTATAGGTTTTAGTTTGGTAACAAAGCACTCCACTGCACAGATCCGGAAAATCCCGGGAGTCGTGACTGATGCATTTACATACAAATACCGTAACGCAGAAAGTGTGGAATGGAAAGACAAGCTATCCCACTTCCAGGTTAGTTTTATTCTGAATGGCGATAAGTACCAGGCTGCTTTTAAGAATGATGGAACCTGGAGCGGTTCGCAAAAAGAAATCACCAAAGATCAACTTCCCGGTTCCGTTGAAGATGGCCTGGAAAAAAGTAAATATGCCGACTGGTCGGTTGATACATACTACCAAATGATCTTTCCTGATGATCACCATGAATACAGGCTGGTTGTACGTAAATCTGACCTCAATAAAAGAGACCTGACATTCAGCGATAAAGGACGTCTTCTGAAAGACAAACTCACGCTCTGACCGCTTTTATTAAACACACCATATGCAAAAAGGCTCGTTAACCCTCATCCTTGCCCTCCTGGCGCTGTTTTCTCAGGCGCAGCCCGACAGGTGGCAGCAACGCGTGAAATACAAGATGGATATCGACATGGATGTCAATACCAATCGTTTCACCGGCAAACAGGAACTCGAATACACCAATAACTCTCCTGATACCTTAAAACGAATATACTATCACCTCTACTGGAACGCCTTTCAGCCAAACAGCAACATGGACCAGCGGAGCAGGGAGTTAGGCAAAATATCGATCAATAACCGTCCAGACTGGGATCAGCGGGTAAAGGACCGGATCCTCAATCTCAAGCCTGATGAGATCGGATATCAGAAAATCCAGTCATTGAAGATGAATGGCGTAGAGCAGAAATTTACCGTACAGGAAACCATCCTGGTGGTAGACCTTAGCCGGCCGATCCTGCCACACAGTAAGGTCACGCTTAATATGGATTTCGAGGCGCAGGTACCCTTGCAGGTAAGACGCGCAGGACGCGACAATCCCAATACCGGCGTGCGGTACAGCATGAGCCAGTGGTATCCGAAATTGTGCGAATATGATTATGAAGGATGGCATCCGACGCTGTATGTTGCGCGTGAATTCTATGGGGTATGGGGTGACTTTGATGTCACCATACGAATTGATAAAAATTACACGCTGGGAGGAACCGGGTACCTGCAGAATCCCAATGCTATAGGGCATGGGTATGAGACACCCGGAGCCAAACTCACGGTACCCAATACACCCAAGCTGGCGTGGCGCTTCGTAGCGCCGGAAGTTCATGACTTCATGTGGGCGGCGGATCCCGAATACAAACACCTGGTAAGACAGGTGCCGAACGGACCAACGATCCATGTGTTGTACAATTACAAGGAGAATGACGCCAAAAATGATGAGGCATGGAACAGGGTTGCAGATGCCGCGGTGGAAGTGCTTCCTTTTATTGAAAAGAATTTTGGGAAGTATCCCTACAAGCAATATTCGTTTATTCATGGCGGTGATGGCGGCATGGAATATCCCATGAGCACGCTGATCAGTGGTCCAAGCCTCGGTACTGCCTTTCATGAATGGATGCATACCTGGTACCAGATGCTGATGGGCACCAATGAGAGCCTGTATGCCTGGATGGATGAAGGATTCACTTCTTATGCAGAATCCCTGGTGTCAGAATACTATGCCGGCCTGCATGGCGGCGCACAAACCACGCATGCCGCAGGTACAGGACCCGCCAAAGGGGAGGCTTCTCCTGAAAATATTCACAAAGGCGCTTATGATGGATATTTCTACCTGGTGAAGTCCGGAAGGGAAGAGCCCATGACGACCCATGCGGACCATTTCGAGACGAATATGGCATACAGCATAGCAGCCTATTCAAAAGGGGAGGTTTTCCTGGAGCAACTCGGTTATATAACCGGAGCATCGGTGCGCGATGCAGTACTGTTGGATTATTACCGGCTATGGCATTTTAAGCACCCGAACGTAAATGATTTTATCCGTGTTGCGGAGAACCGCAGTGGGATCCAGCTGGACTGGTACAGGGAATACTGGGTGAATACTACTAAAACCATTGATTACGGTGTAGACAGCCTGTACCAGCAGGATGGCGCAACGAAGATCAGGTTAAAAAGGACTGGTAAGATGCCTATGCCAGTAGATGTTGTGATTACTTTCAAAGATGGCAGTAAGGAATTACACTATGTGCCGCTTGACCTGATGTTCGGTGGTAAACCCGAGGAAACGCCAAAGATGAACAGAACTGTTTATCAGCCATGGAAATGGACACAACCGCAGTATGAGATCCAGACGAAGAAACCTTTGCAGGAAATTGTAAAAGTAGAGATCGATCCGTCGCAGCGGATGGCAGATGTGAACAGAAAAGATAACCTTCTGGAATTGACCTGGTAGGCACGCAGTCAGTAAAAAAATATAGCCGTCGCTGTTAGCGGCGGCTTTTTTTATGACAAGGTTTTAATGTAAGGGTTGTCGGAATTGGAGAGGCAAGGTTAATGATTAACAATATTTGGGCATCCCGGATTATCAAAAATACCACGCCTCATTTAATTTGGCATACCACAAAGTGGGTATTTTACCTGCCAAAAAACTTGTTTACCGCTTCGATCCTGTTGTTTACATGTAGTTTTTCGTACATATGATACACGTGTTTACGTACTGTTTCCTGGCTGATGAACAACTGGGCGGCGATCTCTTTATAGAGCATTCCTTTAGACAACAGTTCCAGGATCTCCATTTCGCGATTGCTCAGGGTATTCAGTTTTCCGTTCGAATTGCCGGCGACCGGCAGCTCATTAACAGCGTTTTTCTGTTGAAATGCCGCAACAACTTTTCGTGCGATCTGTGAACTCATCGGTGCCCCGCCTTCATTCAATTCACGGATCGCATCAAGCAGTTTGACCGGGGAGGTTTTTTTCAGGATATAACCGCTGGCACCAGCGCTGAGTGCCTCAAATATTTTCTCGTCTTCCTCATATACCGTACACATCATGAACAGGATCTCTTTGTTGTCCGGTTTTAACCGACGGACACATTCGATACCACTCATACCGCCCAGGTTGATATCCATCAATACCACATTTGGCTGGAGAACCGGCAATTTGACCAATGCGTCTTCGCCACTGGAAAAGCTGCCAAGGAGTCTGAATTCATCCGACAAACGGATAATTTCTTCCAGCGCCTGGCGAATATCGTTCGTGTCATCTACAATGCAAACTGTAATAGCCATGATCAAACAGCATTTTATCGGTGAACGTAAAGTATGTATTTCTCCCGGAAATATGGTTCGGGGAAGAAATCAAATACTTCCTGTAATCGCGGTCGGGTGCCTGATGCGGCGATTTCGGCTGCGAGATCGCCTCCCTTGAGACAGATCAGTCCGGATGCGGGGAATTCGCCTTCTGAAGGCCGTTTCAGCAATAGGGGTCTTGCCCATTTCCAGAGGTCTCCGAGCGGTGCAACAGCACGGGAAACGACATAGTCAAATTTCCGGTCCCTGATTTCTTCTACCCTCGTATGCCGTGTTTCAATATTCTGTAGCCCGATAGCACCTGCGATTTCTTTTACAACAGTCAATTTCTTGTTGATACTGTCCGCCAGGAAAAACTTCACCTCCGGATAGAAGATCGCGAGCGGAATGCCCGGAAAACCGCCGCCGGTACCAATATCAAGTACCTGTACCCCTTTGGGGAATGGATATGCAGCCGCGATGGCCAGGCTATGCAACACATGGTTCTGATATAACTGGCTGATATCCTTACGCGAAATCACATTGATTTTGCTGTTCCATTCGTCATACAAACCTTCCAGCGCTGCCAGCTGCTCAAGCTGTTTGGGCGTGAATTCACTGAAATAGGTCTCGATCAGACCCAGCTTTGACGGGGCTTTTTCCATATTGCAGGTGCAAAGATGCAATAATAAAAGAACATCCAGATGTCAAGCATCCACCACCAGGGCCACAGGTCTTTTTCTTCCAGCTTTTTCATGCATTGGTAACTTACGTATGCCTGTGACAAAAATCTCAGGCCGAATACTGCCAGGGTCAGTTTCCAGTCGAAGAGAAAAAGGCTGAAAAGCAGGGCCGGGTAGTAGATGAACTGCGTAAAGGAATATGCCCCCAGCATCCATTTGAAACGGGTTGAATAATACTTACCGGTGCTATAGTGCCTGTTCTTTTGCCGAAGCCAGTCACCAAATTTTTGTTTTGGCTCTGACAGTGTAAACGCTTCCGGATCAATAACAATCCGGGTATTATTTCCCCGGGCCACTTTATGGATAAAGAGGTCGTCATCTCCTCCGGGAAGGTGATTGATGTTGGAAAAACCCTTGTTGGCAAGGAATAGCTGACGTTTGTAGGAAAGGTTTCTTCCCACTCCCATATAGGGCATTCCGGCCAATGCGAAAGAGAGGTATTGCATGCCGGTGTGGAAAGTTTCAAAACGTATAAGCTTATTGAGCAGTCCAGGCTTTTTGTGATAGGGGCTATATCCCAGAACAATGTCAACACCGTTTTCGTAAGCATCCTGCATCCGGTGTATCCAGAATTCAGAAGCGGGCACGCAATCTGCATCGGTGAGCAGCACAATTTCATGATTGGCCTCCCTTATGCCAATGGATAGGGGGTATTTCTTGCCGGGAATACCTTTCGCTTCCTGTTCCAGGTTGACGATTTCAAGGCTCTTAAATGTTTTTCTGAATTCTTCCAGCAGGAAACGCGTATCGTCCTGGCTGTTATGATTTACTACAACGAGCTCATGCGTGGTAGGATATTGCTGAAATAATACACCCGGTAAATTGCGGGCAAGGTTGGCAGCTTCATCGCGGGCGCAGATAATTACCGAAACCGGATGCTGCTGGTTTTGCTCCCTGGTTTTCTTCCGGTAAAATGCAAGACGGCTGAAGATGCCCCAATAATACAGGAGCTGGATAATTGTAACGATACAGAAAATCAGGAAGGCGGTCCATGCCCCATTCCAGTGGAACTGCAGTAAATCCATAAACGACTAGGGTTGGCGCGAAAATAATACTTAAAACCGGCAAACCTTACCTTTGCTGGCTTATGCCAGTTTTGAAGTTTGAAATGACCCACCGGGATCCGGGTTCCAGCGCAAGACGAGGAACGATTTATACCGATCACGGGATTGTGGAAACACCCATTTTCATGCCGGTGGGCACTGTAGGCAGCGTTAAGGCAGTTTCGCAGCAGCAGCTGCAGCATGATGTTCAGGCAGAAATTATACTTGGCAATACCTACCACCTTTATCTCCGGCCCGGTACTGAAGTACTCGAAGCAGCGGGTGGTTTACACAGGTTTATGGGCTGGAACAAGCCCATTCTGACGGATAGCGGCGGTTACCAGGTGTTTTCGCTGGCTGCCAACCGGAAGCTGACAGAGGAAGGCGCGTTGTTTCAATCCCACATTGATGGTTCAAAGCACCTCTTTACTGCTGAGAATGTAATGGATATTCAGCGCAGTATTGGTGCGGACATCATCATGGCATTCGATGAATGTCCGCCATACCCCAGTGACTATGGATATGCCAAAAAATCAATGGAGCTTACCCATCGGTGGGTGGACCGTTGTATCGCCCGGCTGGACGACACTCCCGACCTGTATGGCTATACGCAAAATCTGTTTCCCATTGTGCAGGGCAGTACTTTCCCTGACTTAAGGAAAGCTTCCTGTGATTATATCAGCAGCAGAGGTGCTGCCGGCAATGCAATTGGCGGTTTGAGTGTGGGAGAGCCGGAAAGCATGATGTATGAACTTACTGCATTATGCTGTGAAAACCTCCCTGTGGAGAAGCCCCGCTACCTGATGGGAGTGGGAACGCCTTGGAATATTCTTGAGAATATTGCGCTTGGGATAGACATGTTTGACTGTGTAATGCCCACGCGAAACGGTCGAAACGGCATGCTGTTTACGAGCCAGGGTGTTATTAATATTGATAACAAGAAATGGGAAAAGGATTTTTCACCCATCGATGAAGGGATCGGAAGCGGAATCAGCGCGTACTACAGCAAAGCCTATCTGAGACACCTGGTAAAATCAAAGGAGATACTGGGTCTCACCATCGCCAGTGTACATAACCTTGCTTTTTACCTGTGGCTGGTCAGGGAGGCAAGGGCACACATAGTAGCCGGTGACTATTTCTCGTGGAAGAACGAAATGATCCCCCTGCTCAAAACCAGGCTTTGATACATGGTTTTAACAGGGTGCTTTTGAACCAGAAATACAATTTCAAGTACATTTAGAGCGCAATCATCCAAATGAAGAAACTCGACTGGTATATATTTAAAAAGTTCATGGTCACTTTCCTGTTTGCCATTATGTGCATAACGGTAATCGCTGTAGTGATCGATACCAGTGAAAAGACAGATGATTTCGTGAAGTCCGGTCTATCCTTTTGGGGGATTATTTCAAAGTACTACTTCGGGTTTATTCCTTTCCTGATTTCCATGATCTTTCCGCTGATCGTGTTCATCGCTGTTATCTTTTTCACCTCCAAAATGGCCGGCAGGTCCGAAACGGTTGCCATACTTGCAGCAGGCATCCCCTACAACCGTATGTTGCGGCCTTATATGATCGGCGCCTTCCTGCTCGCAGGGATCATGGCCTGGGCAAATGCATTCGTCATACCAAGAGCCAACCAGATTTACAGTGATTTTAAATCAGTGTACATTGACCGGAACAGTTCCTATCAGGCGGGTGGAAACAGCAGGGATTTTTATTTCCGTGCTGACTCCAACAGTTTTATCGGGATAAAATATTATGACACAGTCAATAAAAGTGCAAGTGTCATTTTTATGGACAGAATCCGGGGGAACCAGGTTATTTATAACCTGCGGGGCGATTATGTGCGATGGGATACGGCTGCCAGAAAATGGCGGGTAGAGAATGCCGTGGAGCGGAAAATAGACGGCTTGCATGAAACCGTGACGAAACATACAACTTTCCTGCTGGACATCAATATGAAGCCTGGTGAGTTGCGGCGCGATGAATACATGAAGGATAAAATGAACTCACCGGAATTATGGGAGTTCATCAAAAAGGAAGAGGGCCGCGGTACCGAGGGTCTGAACACCTATAAGGTCGAGTTGTTCCGGCGGTTTGCCACACCTGTTTCGGTCATTATCCTTACGTTGATGGGGGTTGCGGTGGCAGCCCGAAAGACAAGGGGAGGCAGCGGACTTCACCTCGCTTTCGGAATAGTATCTGCCGCACTTTTTGTGGTGATGGATAAATTTTCAACAGTATTCAGCACCAAAGGAAACTTTCCGCCATTCCTTGCAGCATGGCTTCCCAATATCGTTTTTGCCATCGTTGCCACGATACTTTACAGGAACGCTCCCAAATAGTTTTTCATTCCGTTTTAATGCAGAATAACCTAATTTTATCGGTTATAGTCAACCCTGCGCGACACTCTGAACACATTTAAAAAGTTCTACATGGGATCGTATAAAGAAAAATTCAAAACAAAGGCTGATGCGGCTGCCGCTGAAATCAAGGACATTATCAAAGAGCATGGTAACAAGAAAATCGGAGAAGTAACGCTGTCCCAGATTTACCAGGGCATGCGCGGCATTACTGGTCTTGTTTCTGAAACATCTTTACTGGATGCGCATGAAGGTATCCGCTTCAGGGGTTACACGATACCTGAGTTGCAGGAGAAATTGCCAAAAGCAAAAGGAGGGAGCGAACCACTTCCCGAGGGTATTTTTTACCTTATGCTGTTTGATGAACTTCCCAGTGAGGAAGACATGAATGAGATGACTGCCAAATTGCAGCGCAGATCCCATGTGCCAACCCATGTGTTCAATACTATCGATGCATTGCCGCTCAACACTCATCCGATGACAATGTTTGTGGTTGGTGTGATGGCACTGCAAACGGAAAGCAATTTTGCCAAAGAGTATGCGCGGGGATTGAATAAGAAGGATTACTGGGAACATGTGTTTGATGACGCGATGGACCTCATCGCACGCCTTCCCCGGATTGCTGCCTATGTATACCGCCGCAAGTACAAGAATAATGAACATATCCAGCCAAACGGCCTCCTTGACTGGGCAGGCAACTTTGCACACATGCTGGGATATGAAGACGATGGGTTTAAAGAACTGATGCGGTTGTATATGACCATTCACGCTGATCACGAAGGTGGCAATGTGAGCGCGCATACCACGCATCTTGTCGGTTCAGCGCTGAGTGATCCCTATCTCAGCTTTGCTGCGGGAATGAATGGCCTGGCAGGTCCTTTGCATGGCCTTGCAAACCAGGAAGTGATCAAATGGATCTTTGAAATGCAGGAGCAATTGGGAACAGAGTTGCCCGGCAAGGAACAGATCAGCAAATACGTACAGGAGACCCTGGCGAACGGGAAAGTTGTGCCGGGATATGGTCATGCCGTTCTGCGGAAGACCGACCCAAGGTTTACTGCTCAGATGGAATTCGGTAAGAAACATATGCCTGATGATGCACTTTGTCAGACTGTCTGGAATATATACGACACCGTTCCGCCCATCCTGCAGAGTCTTGGAAAGATCAAAAACCCCTGGCCTAATGTCGACGCACACAGCGGCGCATTACTGGTGCATTACGGTATGACGGAATATGAGTTCTATACCGTATTGTTCGCTGTCAGCCGGTCATTGGGTGTTATGGCCAGCCTGATCTGGGACCGGGCCCTGGGCTTCCCGATTGAGCGGCCAAAGTCTGTAACCACGAACCTGGTGCGGGGCTGGTTGAACGGAACGGAAGAAATTTGGGGAGACTAACCCCCTATTCGTCATATAAATAATTGAAATCCAGCAACTGTTGGATTTTTTTTATTTTAACATTGCATATCGAAGTTTAAACATTAGATTTACAGTATTAAAACTACATCATATGGCAACCTGGAGCATAGACCCCAATCATTCGGAGATCACTTTTAAGGTAAAACACCTCGTGATCTCCACGGTATCCGGCAAATTCAGCAGTTTTGAAGGAACAGTAGAAGCTGAGAAGGAAGATTTCAGCGATGCAAAAGTGCAATTTTCGGCAGACATTGACAGTATCACCACTGGTAATGATCAGCGCGATGCGCACCTGAAATCCCCTGACTTTTTTGATGCCGGCGGACATCCCAAAATGACTTTCGTATCTGAGTCCCTTACGCCTAAAAAGGATCATGAATTTTTGCTGAAGGGTAATCTTACGATTCGTGGCACTACACATCCTGTTACCCTGCAGGCTGAATTCGGTGGCACGCAGCAAGACTTTTATGGCAATACTGTTGCTGGTTTTGAAATGACCGGTAAGATCAACAGGCAGGATTTCGGCCTCACCTGGAGCGCTGTAACTGAAGCTGGCGGCATTGTTGTGTCAGACGAAGTGAAGTTGTCAATCAACGTGGAACTGATCAAAAAAGCCTAGTTTATTTTTTGCCGGCATGCTTCCCCGGTCTATATTTGCACTCCTGTTCAGGCAGGCACAATGTAAGGGGGATTAGCTCAGCTGGCTAGAGCGCTTGCATGGCATGCAAGAGGTCGTCGGTTCGACTCCGATATCCTCCACAAGACAAGCCCTGAAACAATCTAAAATTGTTTCAGGGCTTTTTGTTGCATCAATCGTTATGCAATACTTTGACCGGATTGATCAGGGCTGCTCTCACGGTATGGACGCTGATTGTAATCGCTGTGATGATCAGTACAATAGCAGCGGATGCTCCAAAAAGCAGCGGACCGGCTACAATGCGGTACTCAAAATTGTCAAGCCATCTTTGCGCAATCCACCAGGATACGGGAAGTCCGATTGCCACTGCAAGAACCACGAGTTGTAAAAGGTTTTTCGATAACAGGACAAGTATACTCAAGACGCTGGCACCAATCACCTTACGGATACCGATCTCCTTTTGTTTTCTGACAATAGTGTAAGCAACCAGCCCGAACAAACCCAGGCATGAAATGATTACGGCAAGTATGGCAAAATAACCGGAAAGGTCAGCAACGCGGTATTCTGAAGCATACAGCGCTGCATATTCATCTTCCAGAAAATAATAGGTAAACGGAATCCCGGGCTGAAACGACTGATACAGCACCGAAAGCTTTTCAATTGTTTCATGTGTTGTACCTGGCTCCGTCCGTACCATTACTTTCGAAGCCCGGTTACTGAAAGTGAAATCAAAAAAACAGGGTTTTAGTGGTTCATACAAGGATTCGAAATTGAAATTTTTCGTTACCCCGATAATCGTTTTGTCTTCTCCCCATACCCGGATCACTTTGCCAACCGGATCAGGCAGCTGCATTGCGGCGACAGCGGCTTCGTTTAGAATGACTGATGATTTATTATCTCCGAATTTCTCCGAAAAAGGCCGGCCACTCACCATTTGTATATCCAGGGTTTCAATGAAACCATATCCTGCTGCGATATCTGTAAAATTTATACTGGCGTTTGGTGGTTTGCCCGGCCAGGTGACATCACTTGTACCGCCCTGCCTGTTAATGATGCTGTGTCTGAAATTTGCAGCCTGCAGTACATGCGGCAACTGCCTGACTTCAGCAAGGAAACTGTGAAGGTCCGATTCAAATTTTCCACCAGCCTGATAATCGGATTGCTGATCCGATACCCATCCGCTGAAATCGAAGTAGATTACATTGTTACGGCTGTATCCCAGGTTTTTGTTTTGGATGAGTTGCATCTGTTGATGAACTACCAGTACACCGGTTAGAAGGATTACACTGATCGCAAACTGAAATACGACCAATGCCTTTCTGAACACTGTTTCCTCCTTTGAGCGTTGTATCTTTTGCCGGAACATTGCCGGCAAACGGAATCCGGATAGGTAGCATGCAGGATAAATGCCTGCCAGGAGCCCAACGATAATCGTTATGCCAAAGATTCCGGATAGTTGCCAAAGCGTTGCCTGAACGATTATGTTCTTACCGGTTATCAGGTTGAATTGCGGGAGCAGAAAGACTACGATCATTAGTGCCAGTGCCGTTGCACCAAAGGAAAGCAGCATGGCTTCCCGAAGGCTCTGAACGATGAGTGAAAGACGTTTTGCACCCATAACCTTTCTGAGTAATGTGCCTTTCATTCTGCCCGAAGCTCTTGCTGTAGAAAGATTCACGAAATTGATACAGGCAATCAACAGGATGATGACTGCTATTGCAGTGAATGTTTTTACATAACTGACACGGCCACCGTCTACCGCACCATTTTTGTAGTTGTTATAAAGGTAAATATCCCCATAAGGTTGTAATAACAGGCCGCTGGTGGTTTTACCCTTTTTTGCCTGTATGAACGCTGTCAGTTTCTTATTGACTGCTATGGGATCTGTTCCTTTATTCAACAGGAGAAAAGTACAGGGATCGTTGTTGTTCCAGTTGTTTAGTTTGGGGTTTTTCTGCAGGAACAGTGCATAAGGAAACACAACGTCGAATCTGTCAATTGCCGCTTGTGGAAGATCGTCCAGCACTCCGGCGATGCTGTACAGTCCGCTATTTCCAAACTGGTTCCATTCAAGCATTCGCCCCGGGGCGACCGTTTCCGCGCCGAAGATCTTTTTGGCAAAGGATCGTGTAATGAGCATAGACTGGCTTGTCGGGAAAAGTTTTTGCCGGTTCCCGGACAGCAGGTGATAGGGGAAGACATCGAGTAGTTGATCCCCGGCAAAAAGGGCGCGGGCCTCCGTCGCCTTTCCGTTATACCTGAAATAGCCTTTTTCACTGGTCAGTCCCCCCGGGTATATGGTTGCAACTGCATGTTCAATTTCCGGGATTTCGCTTTGCAGCGTTTGTGCCAGCAACCCCGGTGTCTGATGTCCTGTATGGATGCCATCAGGTGCCGTTACGTTCATCAATACCTGGTATCTCCGGTCATCATCTTTTCCAAACCTGCCGGTTGTTTTTTCTTCCTGAACCCACAACAGGATAAAAAATGTACAGGCGAGGCCAGTGGAAAGCCCGATAATGTTCAATACTGAAAAAAAGCGGTCTTTCCAGAGTGTCCGGAAAGCCAGGCGCAGGTTCTGGGATGGCATGGAGCTCGGTTATTGGTGAATTTCCACCAAGGTCGTGCCAGTGAGTTATTGTCAAGTGTCTCAATGATTTACTACCTGTTTTGTGCGATTAGATGTCCGGTATTGATACAGCAACTGTTCGTTTCCGTTTTATGGAATTATCCGGAGTGGACTTTTGCCGGCCAGTGGATCATAACTGTCCTTGGTTATGCCCATCAGGTGGATAGACATCATGCACATGATCAGGAGGAGGGACAATTCCAGGTAATAACCCAGGTAGGACCATTGAATATCGGCATGGGTCTGCCTGAACAATCTTTTCCCTTCTTCCGCCTGGATGTGAATTAACTGCTTCAGGTTTTCCTGTGCTGCTTTCATGGCTGCGGATTTATCTGCCTTACCGGGTTGCGCATGCGTCACTGCAACCATACTGGATTTAAATTCCTGCCACTTTATTTTTTCCTGGGGGATCAGGTAAGTCTTTTCATACTGATCGATCGTTTTCTTCAGTCCGTTTATATCGCCTTCATGCAGTTGGCTGGACAGATCAAAAAGATAGGTTGAAGCCAGCAGCCTGTCCTGGTACATTGATGCCACGGAATGGTCCATCTCCGTCAGATTTTTTCTGTTGTGTACGTTATTGATCACAATCAGTGCAATCATGAAGAGAAAAAGCAAACTGATTTTCAGTTTATGTTGTGACACGAACTGTTTGGCAGGCATATACAAAAGATACTAAATTCAACGGAAGGATTTTGCTAATTTTAGCTAAATCATGACTATGCTCCGGAGGAAATTCATTCAGCAGGGTTCCGCACTTGCTGCAGGCGCGTTACTTATTCCACGCGCCTTCTCCAAACCATTGTACCAGGATCCGTGGACAATTTCCATGCTGAACAAGACAACGGGCGTTTTTACTGAAAAAGGAGGAACCATTCTTTTTCAGGTTGCAAAGGACAATATCATCGTGGTGGATACTGAATTTCCGGAACAGGCTGATCATCTGATCACAGTCATCAAAGGCAAGTCTTCCCGGCCGGTCAGTGTGCTGATCAATACGCACCATCATGGGGACCATACTTCGGGAAATATCAGTTTCAAGAGCATGGCTGACCAGGTGGTGGCCCACGCGAACTCATTAAAGAATCAGCGGACCGTTGCCATCAGACAGAAGACTGAAGACAAACAATATTTTCCGAACAGCACCTTTACTGAAAAGTGGAGCGGAAAGTTTGGCAGAGAGACAGTCAGCATGCATTATTTTGGTCCGGCACACACCGATGGCGACAGCCTGGTATATTTTGAAACTTCAGGAATTGTGCATATGGGGGACCTCATCAACAACCGGCGTTATCCCTATATTGACCGGACCGCCGGGGCATCGATAAAAGGCTGGATCAGTGTGCTGAATAAAACGCTAACCACCTTTGATGACAAGACCACTTTTGTATTCGGACATGCTACGGAAGGCTTTCCGGTTTATGGAAAAAAAGAGGCAATCGTCGCTATGAAAAGTTATTTTGAAAGGCTTCTTGAGTTCACCGGAAAAGAAATACAATCCGGCATCACCAAAGAAGCCTTTCTGAAAAATACCAGCATTCCGGGAGTTACGGAATGGGTAGGAGACGGTATCGAACGTTCGCTTACTGCTGCCTGGGAAGAGCTGACAGAATCGAAACAAAGCTGAGGATTAATGCATCGCTTCAGAAACATCAACTTTGTTCCTGTTTCTCCTTACCATCAACACAAACGGTACGCACAAAAGGAACATTACACCCAGGTAAAGGAACACGTCCATATAGGACAATACAACAGCCTGCCGGTTAACAGTCATTTCCAGTAACTGGTAGCTGCTTTTGGCAGCAACATCCACCGGCATTCCCTTTCCGGTGAAGCTGTGCTGAAGCGCAGCGACACGTTGTTGCACATCAGGATCATTAACATCCAGGTGACTAACCAGGCTTTGCCTGTGAAATACATTCCGGCGGGTGATAAAAGTTGTAATGATCGCCACCCCGAAGGAGCCACCCAGTTGCCGCATCATGCCGGTAAACGCTGCACCCTGGCCAATTTGTTTGCCCTTCAGTGTTGACAGACTGAGTGTGGTGATCGGAATAAACAACATACCCATCCCAATGCCCCTGATGATCAGCGGCCAGAAAAATGCGTCTTCGCCGGTGCTTATCGTGAGTATCTTATATCCCCAGAAAGTAAAGACAAAGAACAGCAGCATGCCGCCAGCCACGAGGTATTGCTGCGGTACGCCTTTCTGCAGCATTTTGCCGATGATCGGCATCATAAAGGCCGTGGTTAGTGCAGATGGTATCATCAGCATACCCGCCTGCTGCGCGGTCCAGCCAAGGGTCGACTGCGTATAGAGCGGCACGATAAATGTCGACCCATACAATCCGAATCCCATGATGAAGGAAAGTATGGTTCCCACACGGAGATTACCATTTCCCAGCACTCTTAATTCAACGATCGGGTTTTTGTAATTAAGCTGTCTCCATATGAAGAAGATGAATCCAAGTATGGCGGTAACCGTCAGGAAAATAATCGTAGTATCATTGAACCAGTCATCATCCTGGCCTTTTTCCAGCACATACTGCAGGGAGCCAACTGCAACTGCCAACAGGCCAATACCCAGCCAATCCACATCTTTAGCCCTGCTTTTTTCACCATATCTGGGACTGCGCACAAACTGCAGTGTCAGCAGGGTGGCGATTACGCCAATGGGAATGTTGATGTAAAAAATCAGCGGCCAGCTCGCATGATCCACAATGTATCCGCCGAGCGGCGGACCAAGGGTTGGACCGATGATCACCCCGAGTCCATAAATTGCCTGCGCCATTCCGCGTTTTTCAACCGGATAGCTTTCCGTGATGATGGTTTGGGAGGTAACCAGCAATGCACCACCGCCTACACCCTGAAGGAACCGGAAAAGAACCAGTTCCCAGATGTTGGTAGAATTACCACATAGGAAAGAACAAACAGTAAACAGGATAATGGACGCAGCGAAATAATTCGACCTGCCAAACTGCTGTGAAAGCCAGCTTGTCATCGGTACTATGATCACGTTACCGATCGCATAGGCCGTGATTACCCAGCCGACTTCCGTTAAGGTAGCGCCAAGGTTTCCCCTCATTTCATTGAGGGCTACGTTCACGATGGTCGTGTCTACGATCTCAAGGAGCGCACACATGATGGCCGTAATGGTGATGATCACCCTCCGGGCACCGTATTCAACCAAAGAATTTTGATCTGTCATAGATTAATATTAATCCAGGTGCACGTCCACAAATACATTCATTCCAGCTTTCAGGGAAGTCACCAGGCTATCCTGTGCGTTGGAAAAGTCGATCCGGATAGGCAGGCGCTGAACAACTTTTACAAAGTTGCCGCTGGAGTTATCCGGAGGAAGCAAAGCGAATTTGGCCCCGGTAGCAGGGGAGAAGGATGATACTTTTGCCTCGAAATCATGTTCCGGAAACGCATCCACATGAACAATCACTTTCTGACCTTCACGGATCCGGTCAACCTGTGTTTCCTTAAAATTGGCTACAATCCAGGTATGCTGATCCAATACAAGACTGAAAAGCTGCTGGCCTGCATTCAGGAATTGTCCGGCCTGGATGTTCACTTTAGACAGCATGCCGTCTTCCTGCGCGGTGATCACCGTATAGGTGAGATTGAGTTTGGCTTCCTCCACATCAACCTGGCGCTGTTTGATGGCTGCTTCGGCAATTCCTACCTGCGCTGCTGTCGCATTGCTCTGTGATGCTACTGCATGGGTCTGAACAGCGGCTTGTGCTCTTTGTTGCTCCAGTACCTGCAATTGCCGCTCTGCTGTTTCTTTTGCTGCCTGTGCCTGCTCAAATTGCTGTTGCGTGATAGAGTGGTCCTTGATCAGGTTGCTGTAGCGGTTATAATCCTGCGTGGTGCGCCATACATTGATTTTGGCGGTCTCCATTTGTGCATCAATGGTCGGAAGCGCTGCACGTGACGTGCCAATATTGGCATTCGCGGCGCCAGACAACGCTTTAGCCTGAACCAGGTTGCTTTGCGCTGTGGCCAGGGCCGCTTCAGCCTGCGCCAGCCTGATCTGGATATCACGGTCATCGATAATTAAAAGGGTATCCCCTTTCTTCACGACCTGGTTGTCTTTCACCCGAACTTCTTTCACATATCCGGAAATGCGGGGAATAATCGGACTGATATGCGCCTCTACCTGGGCGTCATCTGTCTCTTCATGGTGTTTGCCATGAACATATTTGCTGATGCCAAACCATCCGCCTGCGATCACCAGTGCTGCAAGTACAAAAATGAAAGTTTTGTTCCGCTTCTGGGGACCACTATTGCCGTGGTGCGCTGCTGATTCTTGATGTTGTGTTGACATAATCGGGTATGCTTATACGTTAATTTCTTTGGTTTACTGGTTGATGGTTCCGTTGGAAAGGAGGGTGCCTGATGTTTCCAGGAGTTTGCTGTAAGCCTGCAATGACTCTGCTTTGGCAAAGGCGTGATTGATCCTGCTCTGGATTCGCGATACATTCGCGTCAAGAAGGTCAGTTGTGGTCACAAGGCTGTTGTCGAACTTGTTTTTGGTGATCTTATAATTTTCCTCTGCCTGCTCAAGTGCCAGTTGGTACACATCGATCTTCTTGATGCTGACCACATATTGCTGATAGGCACGGTTCACTTCGCGGCGGATTTCATCCTGCATGGCAGCCTGGCGGAACATCAACTGGCGGTCAGATGCCTCTGCCTGCTGCACTTTTGCTTTCGATTTCCAGAGTGATGAAACATTGTAAGAAAGACCGACACCTACATTCACCGCGTTGGTGATGGAAAGCACTTTCGGAATATCGGCAGCGATATAGCCGCCCGTTAACGCAAGGCTGGGATATTTGTCTGCATTGGCGATTCGGATCTGCTGCTCTGCCGCTTTTTTCCGGTTGTCGAGCGCAGCAACATCTTTCCGGTTGGTAAGTCCAAGCTGTTCGTACTGCTCTATGGGTTGAGGCGTTACCGGCTGCTTCGAAGTGTCCGCAACAAGGTTGAGTACGGTTGCTTCGGGTAGTCCCAGCAACAGGTTCATGTTCACGGCAGCCACCTTCAGGTTGGTCTGCGCATCCAGCAGCGTGAGTTCAATATTGTTGGTCTGAAGCTGCGCCTTTAACCGGTCGTTGCGGGCCAGCAAACCATTATTCTCCATATTCAGCAGGTCTTTATCACGCGCCCTGGACTGATCGAGGCTTTCCTGGATAATCACTACGGATTGTTGTGCCTTATACAGGTTGGTAAAAGCTTCGATAGCGTTCTGGGCAATCGCCTCACGGTCATTTTCAGCATCCAGCCGGGTAGCTTCAAGCAGATACTGCGCAGACTGAATGCCGTACTTAATCTTACCACCGGCAAACAGCGGGAGAGAGGCGTTTACCAGTCCGTAGGCAGCCTGATGAGCTTCAATGCTTTCGCCTGAACCGCTGCCTGAACCGCTGCCGGATTTCATCTTCATGTCAATATTTGGCGTAACAGGCAGGTACATGTACCCGCCGGTCACACTCAGATCGGGTAATTTGTTATCCCGCGCCTGTTTCAGTCCTGCAGTAGCTTCATCAACTTTTGCCATGTTTGCCTTGATGATCTTGCTGTTCTGAAGGCTGAGGCTTACCGCCTTTTGTAAGTTGAGGTTTACTGTGGAATCCTGGGCTTGTGCAACAGTTCCCATGATGAGGAGAGTAGCAGCCAGGAACGCCGGGATTCGGTTTAATCTATGCTTCATGTGTCAGAATTGCTTTGAAAATTTGTTTCAGATGCTTGCTCAACAGTTGTTTCAGGTGCTGATAGTATTCTTCTTCGGAGAGGTGGGTGAGGCCACTGATCTCCCTGTAGAGATCGCTGCCTATTATCATATGGGAAACGGTTCCATACATTGTTGAAAACAGCAGAATGACATCCACATCACTCCTGAAAACGCCTGCTTCCTGTCCTTTCCGGATCAACTCGGTAATGACCTGCATATTGCGCTTCTTCACTTCCTTGATGATGTCAAGGATCACCGGGTTCTTGTTAATCACCTGTTCGCAGACCATCAGCTTATAAAACTGGAATTTGCTGAATGCTTTCTCGATATGTTCGTCAATGATCAGGTGAACTTTTCCGATATAGTCGATGCTGTCATCTTTCATCAGGCTTTCCACCCGCAGCCTGATATGCTCGGTACGCCGTTCGAAAATGGTTTCCATCAGCTTCTCCTTGGAACCGAAATAGTAGGAGATCATCGCCACATTCACCCCGGCCTTTTCGGCAATGTCCCGAACGGAAGTGCCGTCAAAGCCTTTTTCCGAGAACAGCGATTCCGCTGTGGTGAGGATCTGCCCCTGTTTCTCGTTATAGTCTTTATTTACACTCATGGTTGAATTTGAAGCGCAAAGTTAAACAAACGTTTGATTGATATAAGTATTTATTTTAGTTAATCACTCGTTAATTGGCGTGTTTTCCTCCGTTTTGCTGCCATAATGTCGCTGAAAATCATATGGTAGATAGTTTGTTATCAGATAATTATGTCTACTACTGTCTTTTTCCAGCCTGTTGCTGATAGCAACCTCCTGGATGCCTACAGCAACACGGTCAGCCAGGTGGCAGGAGACGCAGGCAAGGCCGTTGTTCATATTATTGTCGCCAGGTCGCCTGCCTCAGGAAACCGTAACCCCGACTCCCGTCAAAGCAGCGGAACCGGTTTTGTCATCAGCACAGATGGTTATATTGTGACGAATCATCATGTGATTGAAGGCGGACTGCGCTATATGGTCACCCTCTCCACCGGTCAGCAGGTTGCTGCCTCCCTGAAAGGCTCCGACCCCAGTACCGATATCGCTATCCTTAAAGTGGATGTTCCGGGGCTCCGGTCCCTGCAGTTTACCGATAGTAGCCAACTCCAGCCCGGACAAATTGCCATTGCCATAGGAAATCCGTTGGGACTTCAGTTTACCGTAACTGCAGGTGTGGTAAGTGCCCTGGGGAGAAGTCTTCGCGCCGGTAATGGCCGCCTGATTGATGATGTGATCCAAACCGACGCAGCCCTCAATCCGGGAAACAGTGGCGGTCCCCTGCTCAATAGTGCCGGGAAAGTTATCGGTGTGAACACTGCCATTATCAATGGCTCACAAAACCTTTGTTTTGCCGTCAGCAGTAATCTCGCAGCCTATGTGGCTGGTAAGATCATCCTGGAAGGCCGGGTGCGTCGGGCAATTCTCGGTATAGCCGGCACTACTGTTCAACTGAGCGACCGGATGATTGCCGCGAATCAGCTCAATGGCAAATCGGGTATCTATGTTGCTGAAGTTTTGAGGGATGCGCCCGTGATCAACGAGTCTTTGAGAAATGGCGATATTATCATTGGTCTTAATGGAAAAACGATTGGTGGTATCGATGAGCTCTATAGTAAGCTCAGTGCAGAACTGATCGGGGAAGAAGTTGTAGTATCAGTACTTCGGGAAGGCTTCCAGCAAACGGTCGTGGTCGTTCCGGGAGAAGCTTCCTAGAAATTCATGGCTAACCCGCGGTCTCAATAGCTGGCATACGGCCCATCAGTGCTTCATAACGCGGGTCTGTGCGAATCGGCAGGTAGGCAGGGTATTGCAGAATGTAGTTAATGGGTCCAAGTTTTTTATCAACACAGAGATTCAGATGATGAAATGCTTTATCATTATCGCCCAATCCGAACCACACTGCGGCGAGGTCTGCGTCCAATACAGTGTCGGGTTCTTCGCGTGCCCTTAATTCCATTTTGCGGATACATTCCAGGGCTTCTTTGTGATTACCCAGGCGTGCATGCGCATATCCCAGTCCCATCATGCCCTTCAGCGGATGGTGGGTAAGCTGCTGGTAACGGGTAAATTGCTCCAGCGCGGCCAGCCAGTCACCCTGCATGCCAAGTGCCCAGCCTTTCAGTTCGATCGCAATCCGCAATTGAGGACTGATCTCGAGCAATTTTTCGGCCTGTTCCATGGCTTCGGTATATCGCTCTGCCATCAGGTACATGTTGCCAAGACTTTGCAGGACACTGATGGAAAGCGGGTCATGGGAAATCGCCTCTTCCATTACATTCACTGCGGCCTGCTTATTGTCTACACAGATATAGTAGTATGCCAGCAATTCAAATGCCTCACCGTAAATGGGATTAAGCGACAGCGATTTATCGAGGAATTCTTTTGCTTTTTTCCAGTTCCAGTCGTGCAGGAGATAGGCAGCGGCTTTCGCACAATAACCTTCCGCTATCTCACCATTCAGGGCGATAGCCTTGTCTGCATATTCATGTACGATCCGAAAAGCCTTTTCGGGTTGCATCTGACCCGTTGCGCCCAGGTAACTGTGTGCAGCTGCGACCATAGCATGCGCCTGTGCATAACCGGGATCCATCAATATCGCTTCCTGGAAATAGTCAATGGACTTCCGGATATCCGGAGGCGTAAGCCGGTTCCAGAAATGCAATCCCTTCAGGTAAAATGTATATGCGGTAAGATTCTGAACCGGTGCCCGGTGAGTCCCTTCTTTAGGTGATACGTCCAGGTTTTCCCGGAGCCGGTTGGCAATGATACCGCTGATCTCATCCTGCACTTCAAAAATGTCGGTCAGGTTGCGGTCGTAATTTTCACTCCAGATATGATAGCCATCTGCTGCATTGATCAGCTGTGCGGTGATACGTACTTTATTCCCGGATTTCCTTACACTCCCTTCCAATACCTTATCCACATTTAGTTGAAGCGCGATATCCCGGATATCATGGTTCCTGCCTTTGAAAGCAAAGGCCGATGTTCTTGAAGTTACCTGCAAACCCTTTACGCGGGTCAGGGCATTCAGCAATTCTTCAGTGATCCCGTCACTGAAATATTCATTCTCAGGATCTGCGCTCATATTTACAAATGGTAATACCGCCAGCCGGTTGCGTGGTGGGGCAATTTTTCCTTTCATGGCATCCCGGCCGGGCACTGCAATGCCATCATTTACCACAGCATAAATCCTGACCGGTTCCTTCACATGTTTGAGTTCAAAATACCCGAGTGCCATAGTCCGGATATTCCCTTTATTATGGATCTCGTCATACACTTTTTCAGAAATAAATATGCCACCGGGAACCGCAAGGGTTTCAATGCGGGATGCGAGGTTCACGCCTTCGCCATAAATCGCGTCGTCTTCAATGCTGACGTCGCCTGTATGAATGCCGATTCTTACCGGAACTTCGGGTTCCTTCCGCAGTTGTTGCTGAATCTCGATGGCACATAAAACTGACTCCGTAGCACTGGGAAAAATGACAAGACAGCCATCTCCATAGTATTGTAATACTTCACCATGAAAGTCGCGGACCTTTACTTCCATGACCTCCTTCAGTTTTTTCCTTTTGTCCCGTGCCAGCCCTTCGTTTTCCTGCACCAGTTGCGTGTAGCCGGTCATGTCCGCAAATAGTATTGCTGCCAGTTTACGCATAATAGAACTGTAAATTACCAAAGAACCGGGATTCTCCCCTAATGGAATTTTACCCGGTTGGTTTCAGAGAACACAGTTCCTTGAGTTTTGTTCACTTACCCTTGTCGCAGGTAAAGGAATAAATGCACAGATACTTTTCATGTTTTGTTTCCCGAAACATTGTTTAAACAGGAATGGTATGATCAGCTACATTTTCCTTACAGCAAAAAGCCGCCGACCTCTTTCCATGAAAATACCCGCTGATGATTACCATCTGGTGCCAGGTGATTATGAGGCTGATCAAATAACAATGTTCTTCCGCTGAACAGGTCGAGATTCTTGAAATGGTCGTCAATCATGATATCCGCTTTCACGATCGCCTTTGAGCCGCAGAAGACAATCTGTTGCCAGGTTAAGAAGGGGAAATGTTCATTCAGCCATTGTTGCTTTTCCGGCAGACTTTGCGGAAACTCCATAGCAGCAGATACAATAAAAACCTCATAGCGGTCATTCAATGCTTCCATGATCTCCCTGCTGCCTTCAATCACCGGGGCATTCCTGAAGAATCCCGGGGTGTATACATACTTACGGGCATCCGGAAAGGCTTCCATTTCTTTCAGGCCATAAACATCCTCGGGGCGTTTCCTGATGCCCGTTACTTTATAGTGCCAGTCAGAGAACTGCGCATACACATCTGCAAGCACACCATCCATGTCAATTGCTATTCTTTCCATGAGGCAAAGATAAGCCACCCCGGGTAAGTGCTACAGTGAAGTGATCCACCACGAATTTCCGAAGGGGTCTTTTATACCGCCGCTCCGGCCATATGACTGATCAGCAGGTTCCATAATTACTGTTGCTCCCGCATTCAGCGCTTTCTGAAACGACTGGTCTGCGTTATCCACATAAATAAAAAAGTCCCCTGTTCTGACCGGCCATTGCTCACTTTTCTGGCTGTACATGATCGTTTGACCGTCGATCCTGAATTCGGCATGCATGATGGATTTACCATCTTCCCGCAGGCTTTTGTAATGCAGGTCACCACCGAAAACTGACTGAAGAAATCCTTCAAATGCCTCAGCGTTGTCAAGCGTCAGGCAGGGCATCAGCGTGTTGTGTGTTGTAGGAATGTTCATCTTTTTTTCACAAAACTAGCGCTGTCCGGATCGCGGGAATTGGAAAAAAACGACATTATTGGAAACGCCATTCCTGGCCAGGTACCTTTCCAGCAAAATATTCTTTGGGCAGGGTACCTGAGAACCTTTTGAAATCATGAATAAAATGCGCCTGATCATAATAGCCACAGTCCAGTGCTATGTCAGTGAGTGCCCTTTTTTGCCCGAATTGATTCAGGGCAAGCTGAAACCTCGTGATCCGGCTGAACAATACCGGTGTCATCCCGGTAAGCTGGCTGAATTTTCTTTCAAACTGCCGCTGCGATAGAAATGCATCATTGGCAAGTTGCGTGATGATCTTCTTTTCACTGGTAGTAACCATCTTGCGAATGACAGCACAGACCGGGTCGGCTTCCGGATTTTTATGTGGCAGACGCAATTCCAGGAAACTGGTCAGCAACCGGAGCCGTGCTGTATTATCCGGGGCAGTCATCATTTGTTCTTCCAGGAATTTGCCCGGCAGACCCAGCAGTTCATTAAGGCTGGGCATCTCGTCGCGGCAATTGGCTGCAGACTGAATAAACAAATGCGGCACAGCATAGGGATAGAGATACGCGCCAAATATTCCGAAAGAAGTGTCGGTCGTAAACCGCCGGCTCTGTGTACAGGATGCATGGAGGCCACTGCTGAACGATGTGGTGCCACCCGGTTCTTCGAATATACCCTGGTAGTGAAAGATCAGTTCAGGGCATGGTGTAGCCATTGAATGATGCTGATATCCCCCGGTGCCTTCAAGCACCCAGAAGAATCTTACAAAATGTTTTAATGTTGCAGGAGGCTGTATGGTATAATAACGGATCATGCAGGCTCCTTAAAGTTAATTAGTTTTATCGCTGCCGGAAACATGGATTCAGTAACACATATTGTATTGGGCGCCTGTATTGGTGAACTGATTGCCGGAAAACAACTGGGAAAAAAAGCCTTGCTGTGGGGTGCAGTGGCGCAAAGTTTCCCCGATATCGATGTGGTCGCCGCTGCCTGGATGGACCTTCCATCCGAACTGCTGGCACACCGGGGATTTACGCACTCTTTCCTGTTTGTTATTCTTTTTTCTCCGGTTTTTGCGTGGTTATTACATGTCGCCTACCGGAAATTACCTGTGACATACTTCCGGATGTTACTGCTGATAGGCGTTGAAATGCTGGTTCATATCTTCCTGGACAGTTTCAATAATTACGGAACGGGATGGCTGGAACCCTTCAGCCATCGGCGGTTCAGCTGGAACACCATTTATGTTGCGGATCCATTCCTCACTATCGCTCCGCTGGTTGGCGGGATACTTCTGCTGATGCTTCCGCTCACGGCAACCCGAAGAAAGCGCATTGCAGCCTGGGGTTGCGTTTTGCCTGCATTGTACCTGGGTTATGCTTTGTTGAATAAGGCTGTTATTGATCGCGCAGTCAGGGAAGAAGTAATAACCGGGCTTCCTGCCGGTTCCCGTTATTTTACTACCCCGGCGCCCTTGAATACATGGCTCTGGTTTGTTGTAGCGGGAAACGATTCAGGATATTATACAGGTTACCGGTCAGTATTTGACAGGGATAAAATTACCCTGCACTATTTTCCTTCACAACGGGAGTGGTTAAGACCATATGCGGACAGGCGCGATGTTCAGCAGCTTATCCGCTTTTCCCAGGAATTCTATACAGTAGAGAAATATACCGACAGCCTGGTATTTAATGACCTGCGGTTCGGACAGGTCACGGGCTGGAAAGAGGGCACCAATCCTTTTGTGTTTCACTATTTTCTTGATGATATCGCTGCCAATGACCTGGTAGTCCAAAGAGGGAGGCTTGCGGGATGGAACAGAGAAGTATTCCGGTCACTGCTGCGAAGGATAAAAGGGCAAAAATAAAGCCTCCATAGGAGGCTTGAGTGTTTTGAAGGAAGACGGTCTGCTCTTTCAGCTGGCATATTCACCCACTGAATCTTTGATCGACTCGGCTTTTCCGCGAAGGTTATCACGCAAGCCAGCAAGTTTATGCTTGCCTTCGTTCATTTTGTCCCTCAGCGAATCGGATAAGCGCTTGCTGTTATCAGCAATTTTTTTCCTGGTATGCTCTCCCTTGTCAGGAGCAAATAAAATTCCCAGCACACTACCAAGGGCAACTCCCGCAGCCAATGCAGCCAGGATCTTGTTGGTGTTTGTCATGATGATTGATTTTATTGAAGGAATCTTTCTTCCTAAAGGTACCAAATACAATACCAGTTTTCTTTAATTTAACAAACCATGACAAGTCCGCTGTCAAGTGAAGGGTATACCCGGCATAATTCGGTTCGCCTGCTAAGGGGTGGGCAACCCTATTTTGATGCCATGCTTGAGTTGATCAATGCAGCGGCCAGTACCATTCACCTCCAGGTGTATATTTTTGAGAAGGATGAAACCGGGCGCAGGATCGTGGACGCACTGCTGAATGCTGCCAGCCGGAAAGTTGCAGTGTACCTGCTGCTGGATGCTTATGGCTCACAGCAGTTTTCCCGGCAGTGGGTAGCTGAAGTGAAGGCAGCCGGTATTCATTTCCGTTGGTTTGAGCCCTTGCTCCGCGCGTCTCACTTTTATTTCGGCAGGAGGTTGCATCACAAGGTAATGGTAGTAGACGGCGATAAGGCGCTCGTAGGCGGGGTCAATATCAGCAACCGCTACAACGACCTTCCGGAAAACCATGCGTGGCTTGACTGGGCCGTTCTCACCGGCGGAGAAGCGGCACGCCAGTTAAATACAATATGCTTTAATATCTTCAATAAGGCAGGTTGGGGTAAAAAGAAAAACAGGAATTACCGTCCTGCACCGGTTGAAGGGAAGGCAAAAGGTGACCAGCTCGTTCGGGTGAGAAGGGAAGACTGGGTGCGCAGCAAGTCGGAAATTTCCAGGAGCTATCTCAGCATGCTGGCATCAGCAGAAGAAGAAGTTGTGTTGCTTTCCAGTTATTTTCTTCCCGGCCCGCAAATGCGGCGGGCGCTGGCCAGGGCAGCGCAGCGTGGGGTTATCGTAAAGGTCATAGCCGCAGGGAAATCAGACGTCTGGCTGGCCAAGGCAGCCGAACGGTATCTGTACCGGTGGTTGCTGAAAAACAATATCCGGCTTTTCGAATACCAGGCGAATATCCTTCACGGGAAGATCAGCACGGCAGATTGCAGGTGGACGACCGTAGGTTCTTATAATGTAAATTTTATCAGCGCTTTTGCCAGTATCGAACTCAATCTCGAAATCCTCGATGACCAGTTTGCCGTAAGCCTGAAACAACAACTCGATACAGTCATCGCAGAAGACTGCGTTCCGATAACCAGTGAAAACTGGTTATCGCGTGAACACCTGGGCCAGCGGATCATGCAGAAACTTGCCTATGAAACGGTCAGGCTGATTTTTTTTGTGTTCACTTTTTACTTCCGGCAAGGAAAATAGCCTGCCCTTCGCGCCAGAGGATAAAGCAACCCATCAGGAGTACAAACCAGCCAAACCACTTTTTAAGGCGTTCCGAAGGTACCTCGCGTGACAGCCTGTTGCCTGTCAGTACCCCACCTACAGCCAGCGCGGTAACCGTCAGCAACAACCCCCAGTTGATCACCTGATGACCGAGGTCACCGGTGAAACCCAGCAGCGATTTTACGGCGATGATGAGTAACGATGTTCCGACCGCCTTTTTCATGGGGAGATTGCCCAGCAGTACCAGTGCGGGGATGATCAGGAAGCCTCCACCGGCACCCACCAACCCGCTGGTAAAACCTTCACAAAGCCCCAGAAATGGAAGTACAAAAGGATGGGGTTTATGAAAAGATTCATCCCCGGCTTTTTTTCCCCTGATCATGGTAAATGCCGCGATGATCATAATAAGGGCGAAGGCCAGGAGGAGAAAGTCACTTTTTGTTATCCAGTAGCCCTTTACCTGCCATAATTGTTGCGGTAAAGCCGGAACAATAAATCGGCGGGTAAAAAATACGCTGACGAGTGAAGGCAGACCGAATAACAGTGCATCCTGCAGATCAACTTCCTGATTCCGGTATTTTGGATACACGCCAACCAGGCTGGTGACGCCGACAATAAAGAGGGAATAGGCTGTGGCCGTCACCGCATCAACCCGCAGCAGATATACCAGTACGGGAACAGTGAGGATTGAGCCGCCGCCGCCGATCAGGCCAAGCGTCAGGCCAATCAGCAACGCTGCGATATATCCGGCAATCATTACAGGATTTTATCCCTTTTGAGGCGTGAAAGCGTCATGCCGGCAAGGATTTCAACAGCAATGTCAACGCCGTTGTCTGCATTCACCTGCACCATGGAATTCCATTCCTTCTGATAGGCAGCCTTGGTAAAGAAAGATGCCTGAACAAGTCCGCTTTTCCTGCTTTCCGAGTCAAAGGAAAAGTCATAAGCCGGACTGGTATAGAATTCGAAATAGCTCAGGGAAGCAACCGGGGTAGTAGGGTTTAGGGAAACCTTATCATTGATGGTGCCCGACTGACCGAGGTAGTTGAGTACGATCACGGCATCGAAATCAACCGGGGCAAGCACGGCCTTAAGGGTGTCAATATGTTTGATGGTATTGAGGTCAACCACAGGGTAGCTGGCGGTGCCATGGTAACCGCTCCTGTTCAGCAGATCAACCATCGCATTCTCTGCCTTGCGGCGACCCACGATATCTTTCATGGTAGCGATTACCAGGATCTGTTTGTACTTTACTTTTTCATACCCGGGACGGATATAACTCTCAGTTCCCGCAGCAGGTTGCGAAGTGCCGCAGGACAGTATCATCAGGATAACGGCGAGCAAAGGGAGATAACGCATTATGGAGGGTTTTGCTAAAGATAAGCAAACAATAAATGACTAATTTCGTACTGTAAAAGATCGCTGATGGGCATTTTGAAACAGTTGGCAGAATACCTGTACCTAAGGAAAAAAGATCCGCAGGCTCCAAAAAGCAAATGGATCTCCTACATGCATGGCATTAACCGGATCTCGATTCTCATGTTTGCAGCAGCGCTGTTATTTATGCTGATCCGCTTTTTGTTTTTCCGCCGTTGACCCACTGAGAAAGCTCCAGATGCTTTTAGCAGCTTGTTCAGATGCTTTCCCGCCCTTATGCAGTTCTGCCCGCAGCTGGGAATAGTCATTCATCATATGTTGCCGGTATCCATCATCTTTCAACAGGCGGTTTAATTCAGTCACCAGGTTTTCCTTGTTTAGATCGTCCTGGATAAGTTCCTTAACGATCAGACGGTCCATGATCAGGTTGACCAGCGAAATGTATTTGACCCTGATCAGTTGACGGGCGATCAGGTAGGAGAGGCGGTTCCCTTTATAACAAACTACTTCCGGTACGCCGAACAATGCTGTTTCCAGGGTGGCGGTACCAGACGTTACCAGCGCAGCCCTTGCCTGCATCAGCAGAGCGTAGGTGCTGTTGCTTGCGGCACCAACGTTGGGATAAGGAGCCAGCAGGGGTGCATAAAATTCATCTGATTGCCCCGGCGCCTTCGCAACGATAAAGCGGTAGTCCGGAAAATCCGGGGTAACAGACAGCATCACGGGAAGTTTTTTGAGAATTTCCTGACGCCTGCTTCCCGGTAAAAGCACAACCAGCTTTTCATCTGGCAGAATCGACGTGTTCTCCCTTCGGAAACGATCGATCACTTCCAGCAGCGGGTGACCAACATATTCCACCGGGTATTCCCATTTATCGTAAAAAGGTTTTTCGAACGGAAGGATCACCAGCATCTTGTCAATATGCTGGCGGATGGCCTTTACCCTGTTTTCTTTCCACGCCCATACCTGCGGAGAGATATAATATATTGTTCGGTACCCGGCTTCCTTTGCCCATGCGGCAATCCGAAGGTTAAAGCCGGGGTAATCGATAAAAATGATGCAATCCGGAGCAAATGCCGTGATGTCGGCCTTGCAGTAGTCAATATTCCGGAAGATGGTTCGCAGGTTGGCCAGTACTTCAACAAATCCCATGAAGGCCAGATCGCGGTAATGCTTTACAAGGGAAGCACCCGCTTTTTGCATCAGGTCGCCGCCCCAGCAGCGGATTTCGGCAGCACGGTCAAGATGATGGATTTCCCGGATCAGGTTGCTGCCGTGCAGGTCTCCGCTGGCTTCGCCGGCGATGATATAATACTTCATGGAAGCAAAGTTAACCAACCACCTTCAGCAACAATACCCCGATACCATATATCAGGGTAGCGACAAAAACCCCTTTGGCTGTTTTGTCGCGCCGGCTGTTGATATAAATAGTAAAAAGGATGGCGTTGGCGAAAAGACTGATACTGCTGACCGCAGTAAGCAGCGATTTATTCTGACGCATGAAGGCAAGGAACTCTTCAAAACTGACGTTGCGGGTATAGAATGCTGCAAAATAATAAATCACAAGGCCGATGAATGGCGCCAGCAGTCCTAACAGGATACCCAGGCGGAGATTGTCTTTTTTCAGCATTATTATTTCCAGCTTTTTTCCAGTTTGGCTTTTAAAACGTAATTGGTCAGATCAAATTGTACGGGAACCACGCTCACGTAATTATTGTTGAGTGCCCACACATCCGTATCCCGTCCCTTGTCGAAATTGGTGAAGGCGCCCGTCAGCCAGTAATACTGCCTGCCATGGGGGTCCTTCCGTTCCAGGAAATCCTCCTGGTATTTCGCATAGGCCTGACGGCATACCCTGATCCCCCTGATCTCTTCCTCGGGCAACGCAGGGATATTGACATTTAATACGAGGTGTTTATCCAGCTTTTTGGCCAATACCATCTGTGTCAGCTTGCGGGCATATACCCGGGCCGCACTGAAATCAGCCTCAATGCTGTAATCGAGCAGGGAGAACCCAATCGAAGGAATACTTTCAATGGCTGCCTCCACTGCCGCAGACATGGTACCGGAATAGATGACGTTGATCGAATGGTTGGCGCCGTGGTTAATGCCACTCAGGCAGATATCGGGTTTCCTGTGCAGCACCTTATCGACCGCCAGCTTCACACAGTCCACCGGCGTGCCGGTACACTGGTATGCTTCAACATCCTCATAAAGGGTAACCGGACTTAACCGCAGCGGCGAACCGATGGTAATGGCATGACCCATGCCACTCTGTGGCTTGTCCGGAGCCACCACCACCACCTTGCCAAGATCTTTTACTGCTTCTACCAGGTTGCGGATACCCGGAGCTGTTACGCCATCGTCATTGGTAACCAGGATGACAGGCGGTTCTTTCGATGACTTTCGGGTGGCTGTTTTCTTCCTGGTAGGCATATGCTTATTGCTAAAATAAATTCAAAATCGGACCCGAAGGTAACAAAGACTTTTTCCCGATTTTTTTCATTCTTTTTTTGCCTTGTTAATAATTTTAGTATTTTTACACTAAATCTATTAGCATGTCTTATGCCGGTAAAAACCTTAAATACCTGAGAAAACTCAGGGGATGGACACAGGAAGATTTTGCTGCCAAACTGAAGATCAAACGATCATTACTCGGCGCTTATGAAGAGGAACGGGCAGAACCGCGTCTTGAAGTGCTGGAAATTGTCAGTGATATTTTCAAGGTCAGCCTTGATGAACTTTTTCTGAAAGATCTCGGTGAAACCAAAGGCAATTACATCGCTAAAAGACGTGCCCAGAAGCTGGCTTCTGAGCCGACAACGATCCAGTTCGTTCCGGTAAAAGCTGCCGCGGGTTATCTCGCCGGATATGCGGACCCTGAATTTATTGATGAACTGAATACATTCACCCTGCCGATGCTTGCGCCGGGAACCTACAGGGCATTTGAGATAATGGGAGATTCAATGCTGCCAACACCAAGCGGTTCTGTGATCGTGGGAGAGAAGATCGAAGATCTGGAAGGCCTTAAAAACAGCAATACCTATATCGTTGTTTCGAAGCAGGAGGGAATTGTCTACAAACGAATTATGAAGAGCCCGAAAGCGAAACACAGGTACACCCTGGTGAGCGACAACCCGGTATATCAGCCCTACCAGGTAGAAGCCGCAGATATCGTTGAAGTATGGCAGGCGCAAATGATCCTGACCCGGGCCAATCAGCAACAACGCTGGGATGTCAACCAGCTCGCATCTATCGTAACCAACCTGCAGGAGCAGGTGACCACATTGAAAAAGAAAATGAATTGATGATATCGTAAACCACGACGAAAGAGTGTTGTTTTTTTAGTTTTTATGGGTTAGTAAGAGCCCCGCGTCTGCGGGGCTTTTTTTTGCCTGCACTATTTGCCGAATATACGGGCCGCTTCACGGAAAGTCTGGCAATGTGCATTTACAATGTCCCGCACATGCGGAGAATAACCACCGCCCATGGCTACTGTAACAGGTATCCCTGCGGTTTTCAGTGCACTGAAAACAAAACGGTCGCGTGCGGAGCAACCAGCTGCCGTCACTTTCAGTTTCCCAAAGCGGTCAGTCGCCAGGATATCAACGCCGCTGAGGTAAAATGCAAAGTCCGGTTGAAAGGCAGCGATCACAGGCGGCAGGGCCTCGTGCAGGATGCCCAGGTACGCAGTATCGCTGATGCCGTCTTCAAGGGGGATATCGACATCTGAATTTTCTTTGTGGAATGGGTAGTTGTTCCCGCCGTGCATACTGAAGGTGAACACATCCGGATTGTTACTGAAGATCGATGCTGTTCCGTTTCCCTGGTGTACGTCAAGGTCGATGATCAGCACCTTTTTCGCTACTCCCGCGTGCAGGAGGTAATTGGCAGCAACAGCAAAATCATTCAACAGGCAGAAACCCTCACCATGGTCAGCAAATGCATGATGGGTGCCACCCGCAATATTCAGTGCCACACCACCATGCAGGGCATGCAGGCAACAGTCTATGGTTCCCTGAGTGATCACATACTCCCGGTGGGTCAGGGCGGGGGATTGTGGAAACCCGATCACGCGTTGTTCTCTCGGGGTTAACTGCTGATGGAGCAACTTGTGCTGGTACTCCTGGGTATGGGTGAGCCCGGCAATTTCCGTCAGGCAGCGGCCGGGAGTATGAAAATGCCCCGACTGTACCAGTCCCTCATAAACCAATTGTTCCGCCAGCAACTCATACTTGATCATCGGAAAGCGATGATCCGGGGGGAGTGGTTGCACGTATGCCGGATCATAGGCGACAAACAATCCTGATCCTGTCATTGCAGCGACAGGATTTGATGTTCAGCAATCACGAAGACATTGTCCTCCTTAACCGGACGAACCCGGGCCAGTCCGGTAAATCCACCAAAGGCGGGAAGGATAGCATAATGTGGCGAAAAATAGAAGCAGGGGAGCAGCAAATGCTGCCTGCCCATACCCTGCATGACTACGCCGGGATGCAGGTGCCCCGAAAAATAATATTCGCATCCGCCCGGAGAAGCATCAAATTCATGAATGAATCCAAATGGCCCCATGCACAGTAAGGAATGATGCAGCGCGATGTCGTTTCCGGCGTACCATGAAGGATCAAGGATATCATGATTTCCCTTTACCAGGTCCATCCGGATATGCGCATGGTCATGCCGCCAGCGGGCAAAAAGCTGGGCCTCCTTGTTGATCGTACTATGAAAAAAGTCTCCGACAATCACCAGCCGTTGCGGCTGAAAGTACTGCAGCAGCGAAAAAAGCCGCTGCAAATCTGTCTGGTACACCTGTTGGGGTATGGCTATTCCGGCTTTACGGAAATGCCCGGTCTTTCCGAAATGGCTATCCGAAAGGATCAGGGTTTGTTCATTCTCCCAGTAAATGACCCGCGAAGGGGATAACCACAATTGCTGCCCTGCAATGGAAAAAGAAAAAGGTGCCTGCATTCGGATACAAATCTAAATGGTTATTTTTAAAATCGATTTTCAACCAAAACCTACTTCATGTCTACACAAGATCCATTTTTAAAGGAGGAGAAAAAACTTCCTTCCCTCCTGAATGTATTGACCATTCTTACGTTTGTCGGGTGCGCAGTTGACCTGATATCCAACGGCTGGAATTTTATCAGTGGCAGGAAGAACCTCGATAAGCTCGAAGAGTTGCAAACCAGCGGGCAGCTGGACAATGCGCCGGAATTCATGAAAAAACTGGCAGGTCCGGAAGCATTGGAACGGGCAAGGGTTGCCTATGAGAACCGTGTACCCATCCTGATTATTGTGCTGGTGGGGGTATGCCTGTGTGCCTACGGCGCCATCCAGATGCGCAAACTTCAGAAATCAGGCTACTTTATGTGGCTGATCGGAGAAATATTACCGATTATCGGCAGCATTATTTTCCTGGGGATTGGTTTTGCCGGTGGCATGAGCTGGATTTTGTTGTTCCCGGTACTGTTTATTATCCTGTATACTACGCAGCTGAAATACCTGCGTTAAGAATCATCTGGCCAGTTGAAGTTGCATTTTGCGGATCCTGTCTTCCAGTTTCTCTGAAGACAACTCCTCCCGTAAACTGTCAACCTTCACCGGGAAACAGAACGGCGTGAGGCGGTCAGGAAAAGTTAAAACAATACGACTCTGCTGGATTCTTTCCAGCATGTCGCGTAACCGGACCTCTTCCATCTGTTGGTCAAATACTTCCTGGTAGGCCTGCCTGAGCAGGAGATTATCCGGATCATATTCCCGGAATACATTGAATAGAAGCGAGGCGCTTGCTTGCAGGTGCCTCGCTTTTTTATGCTCGCCTGGCATCCCCTGGAAAATCAGACCGCCGATAACGGCAATGTCCCTGAATTTACGCCTGGCCATTTCGGTGCTGTTCACACTGCGTTGGATATCGAGATATAAATCTTCAGGAGAAAATAAAGCATACACGTTGGTATCATCAACGGGAATGGGCTGATCGCTGAGCAACTCAAATCCATAGTCGTTCATGGCAAATGAAAAGGTAATAGGCCTGATTTTGCTGATGCGCCAGGCAAGAATGGCAGCCATCGCTTCATGCACCAACCTGCCTTCGAAAGGAAACACAAAAAGATGGAAACCATCCCTGGTTTCAATCTGTTCGATGAGCAGCTCATCCGCACGGGGCACATGACTCAGTTCAGACTGCAATGAGAACAGCGGCTCCAGTACCCTCAGTTCCCTTTTGCTGTTGCTGTTCAGGGCACCCGCCTCATTGAACTGTCGCCGCAACATTTTACCAAGGTTAGCGGAAAGCGGCATCCGGCCTCCGTTCCAGCTGGGAACGATCGATTTCCTGGAATTGGATTTTCGCACCAGCACGGTCATGTCCTTGATCATCACCAGTTCAAGATTCTTACCGGCAAGCGTAAAAACATCACCTGGTTCAAGCCTGGAAATAAAATACTCTTCAATGATGCCGATATAGCCGCCGGTAACAAAGCGGACCTTTAACATGGCATCGCTTACAATTGTGCCGATATGCAACCGGTGGCGCATAGCCATTCTCCGGCTGGTGATCCGGAAACGGTCATCGATCCATTCCAGTTTGTTGTAATCATCATATTGCTGAAGGGCTTTGCCTCCTTTATGCAGGAATGCTGTCAGCCACTGCCATTCGTCTTCCGATAAATCCTGGTAACAATGCGTACTGCGCACTTCATGAAAAAGGCTGTCCGGATCAAAGCCTTCTGATACAGCCAGGGTACAGCAGTATTGCAGCAACACATCAAAACAGCGCATCTGGGGCGGTCTTGATTCAATAAGGTTTTCCTGTATTGCTTCCTGCAGTGCTGCAGCTTCAACGAGTTCAAGGGAATGGGTGGGCAGAAACCAGATCCTGCTGGTGGCGCCGGGCTGATGACCGCTTCTGCCTGCTCTTTGCAGGAATCGCGCAACGCCTTTTGGGGAGCCTACCTGGATAACGGTTTCAACAGGCCGGAAATCCACACCAAGATCCAGGCTGGCGGTACACACCACAACTTTCAGGGTGCCGGCATGCAATGCTTCCTCCACCCAGATCCGGAGCTCCTGTTCAATACTGCCGTGATGAATGGCAATTGCACCGGCAAGATCGGGTGCTGCATCCAGGATTGCCTGATACCAGCGCTCAGTCATGCCGCGGGTATTGATGAAAACAAGTGTTGTGCGGCTTTCCCGGATAATGGGAATGATCTTGTCCACCAATTTGATGCCGAGGTGCCCCGCCCAGGGATATTTCTCAATTTCGTCAGGATACACAGACAGTATCTCCATCTTCTTGGGCAGTGTTGCGCGGATAATGCTGCCTTTGCCGCCCAGCGGGAAAAGTAATACTTCCATTGCCTGTTCCAGGTTGCCCACCGTAGCTGAAATGCCGAAGATGGCGGGAGGTGTATCCGGCCGTAAGGCAACTATGCGTGATAAAGCCAGTTCAACCTGTACGCCACGTTTGCTGCCTAGCAGTTCGTGCCATTCGTCTATTGCGACCAGGTTAACCGATCGCAGGTTTCGGGGATAATCTTTTTGCGCCAGCAGGAGGTGCAGGCTCTCCGGAGTAATGATCAGGATCTCCGGCAATCGGTTTCGTTGCCGCTGCCTTTCAGCGGGTGTGGTATCACCATTCCGGATGCCTACCTTCCAGGGAATTCCAAGTTCCTGCAGGGCTTCCTCCATTGCCCTGGCGATATCTTTAGCAAGAGCACGCAGGGGCGTGACCCAAAGTAATTGCAGCGCATCCGGCCGCCGGCTGCGGAAGTCACCTGGATGCTCATTGATATACCGGATCACACTGCCCAGGAAAACAGAGTAAGTTTTACCATAACCCGTGGGGGCGTTGACCAGCCCGCTTTCGCCCTGGGCGATCGCAGTCCACGCTTCTTCCTGGAAGCCAAAAGGCCGGAAATCTTTAGCGGTCAGCCACTCAATAATGGTGTCATATCCCGGGCTCCCCTTCATCACAATGTCTTGAGGTATTCAATCACCGCACTTCTGTCACTGTCAGAAAGTTTATCTCCAAAATAGTGCCCGCTATTTCCGTAGCCTTCCAGTGTGGTATTATAAACCTGTGGACCGGCAGCTTCGGTTTTCGACTCATAAACCCATCCGAGCTGTTCATAATCGTAACGGGGCTGGTCAAAACTTCTGCTCCAGTAGCGGGGCCGGATCCTGCTGTTGAGAACGGCCATGATGCTGGGCACAGAGCCGTTATGAAAATATGGCGCGGTGCACCACACGCCGTCCAGCGGCGGCGCAATATACCCATTGAAGGGAACCAGGCGGGCAGGGTGATCACCCTGTGCAAACCAGCTGCTGTTGAACCAATTGACAAACTGGGGTTGCTGGTAATTATTACTGAACAGTGCGGGATCCGTTTTGATAATATCTGCAGGGATCAGCAGGTTGGGATAGTCGTCTCCGTGACCATGGCACTTTTGACAACTCGCCTGATAAACGATTTGTCCTTTTGCGGCCAACGCCGCGTTCACGGTGCCCGGGTACTTGGGTGCCTGCAACTGGTTGATCCACGCCAGTACATCGCTGATCCTCCTGTCTACAGCTGCAGCTTCAGTGGTATCTCTTACGGTGAGCAAATTGGACGCCATCAGGAATCGGCCAAAATCACCTCTTCCGAATCCATTATAAAACATGGCATTTTTGTGCTTCAGCAACCACCACGCCGGTACATCGCTGGGAATTACTTTTTCCGGAAGGGGCATTAATGCAGAATCTGACCATTTGAATGTAACAGGATCGCGGTGCGCCGCCAGTACTGCTGCCAACCGGTCCGCGGCATTCACGCCGCGGGTTGCCGTAATCAGTTTCGGGCCAACGGTGGCGGATACCTGGAGAAAGTCTTTTGCCGCGGCATATTTCTCCGGCGCCCGCTGCTCCAACACCTTGGCTGCCATCGTAACGGCGCGTGACGACAACTGCTGCCCACCGGAAAAATCCATGAGGCTGTTGCCCATCCCGATGATGAGACTGTCGTTAAATATCTGCGCGTGGCATTGAAGACAATTCGGTGCCACAAGCTTTTCCCCATTATCTGCGGTGATCACGGTGAATCCATAAGGGATGCCTGCATTGTCTCCCTGGCGTTTCAGGTGTTCTTTAACATCTTTGTTCCTGGTCATCCGGAACAGATCAAGCGGTATCCCGCCTTTCACATAGTCGCCGGTGGTCAGATACTCAAATCCTTTAGCCGGATCACCGGATCTTTGCGGGGAAGGGGGAATGGGAATTCCTTTGCCCGGATCCCATGCCATCGTGCATAGTACACCTGCCAGCAAACATGCGGGCAATAAGATAAGCAGTTTCATCAACAGGATCTTTGCATAAAAATAAGTGATGTTCCCTAGGTTTTGCCATAACGCTGCAGCAGTTCATGCAGGTCTTCCAGGGTATTGATCTCGTCTGGTTTTTTATCTTGCCGCCAACGGCTGATCCTGGGAAACCGCAACGCTACACCACTTTTATGCCTGCCCGATGCGGCAATACCTTCAAACGCAATCTCAAAAACCAGCTCCGGCTTCACCGTCCTTACCGGTCCGAATTTTTCTAGGGCATTTTGTTTCACAAAGGCATCCACCTGGGCGATTTCCCGGTCCGTTAACCCACTGTAGGCTTTTGCGAAGGCTACCAGTTTGTCGCCATCCCGAACGGCAAAAGTGTAATCGGTGTACAGGTTACTCCGCCTGCCATGCCCCTTCTGCGCATAAATCATGACGGCATCAATGTGCAGGGGATCGATCTTCCATTTCCACCAGTCACCCCGGCGCCTGCCCGACTGATAAGACGATCGCTTGCGCTTTATCATGAAACCTTCTGCAAATGCCTCCCTGGATTGACCACGCAATCCGGCGAGGGCTTCCCAATTGTCAAATGAAACAACCGGCGATAGTAGTAACTGCGGTGACGAAACGGCGGTCACCACCTGTTCCAAAAGTGCTCTCCTTTCTTCCAGTTGCAGTTCTCTGATGTCACGACCCTGCCACTCGAGGAGATCATATGCAAAAAAAGCAACCGGTACTGCCTCCAGCTGTTTACGGGTAACATTTTTACGGCCGATCCTCGTCTGCAAAAGGGCAAATGGTAAGGGACGCCCATCTTTCGCTGGCAGGATCTCGCCGTCAAGCACAGTACCATCCGGTAATTTTTCCAGCATTAAGGAATACTCCGGAAACTTTTCCGTCATCAGCTCTTCCCCACGGCTCCATACAAAAGCTTTTCCCTCCCGCTTCACCAATTGTCCACGGATGCCATCCCATTTCCATTCCGCCTGCCATTCGTCCGGCTCGCCGAGACCGCTGGGATCATCCTCAACGGCATAAGCCAGGAAAAAAGGATAGGGTTTAGATACATCGGTTTTGATCGCACCCGGATCAAATAATTGTTGAAAGGTAGTAGTGGCCGGATCCCATTTTCCACTGATCTGATGGGCAACCTGACTGGGCTCCAGTGGGATTATCTCCGCCAACGCCTGCACCATCAGTTGCTGCGAAACACCAATCCTGAAACCTCCTGTTATCAGCTTATTGAATACCAGTTTTTCCGTACGGTTCAATTCTGACCAGGCGGACTGTATATAGTGTTTTTTTTCTTCTGGTGTGGACGATTCAAGCTGGCGGAGCGCATCGATGTATTGATGAAGCGGCAGCGAAGAATGGCTTTCGCCGGAATCCGGCAGCAACAGGGCAATCGTCTCAGCGAGGTCTCCTACGGTATGATAGGATTCTTCAAATAGCCATAAAGGGAGTGTCGTAAGTTCACGGCACCATTCCCCAAGCAGGGTGCTGTTGACAATTCGTTTGGGCCTGCGACCACTGAAAAGAGCTATTACCCAGATCGCATCTTCCGGTGGTGCCTGTTGGAAATAGTTAGCCAGGAGGGCCGTTTTCTCCGAAGTCCTGGTAACATTACCCAGGTCAACAAACAGGTTGGCAAACAGCCGCATCATGATTCTTCCTCCTTTCCAAATGCTGTTTCGAGTTCCATGGCATGTATGCCCTGCTCATTCAGATACCGGGCAAATACACTTTGAAATCCATGGGTTACATATACATGCGCTGCTTCCGTTGCACGTGTTACCGTCAGAAGTCCTTCCCAGTCAGCATGATCACTCAGCACAAAGCCACGGTCTGCATTGCGTCTCCGCTGATTTCCCCTCACCTGCATCCATCCGCTGCAAACCGCTAGTTTATAAGGCTGAAATTTCTTCAGCCAGTTGCTGCTTTCTGCACTGGGTGGCGCCAGGATAACAGCTCCTTTTATTGATGGCGGCGGTTCAAGCGGATTGATATAGACCACCGGTGGAAATTGCCAGCCGGCGTTGATCAGCAGGTCCTGCATATTGGCAACAGCGCCGTGAGCATAGATTTTTCCGAAATCCTCACCAATTGCCCGGATGACCCGTTGTGCCTTGCCGAGGCTGTACGCGAGTATTACAGCGTTAAAACCGTTTTCCTGGTTTTGCCTGATCCAATGGCGCATGTCTTCAAAAATAGTTTCAGGTGGAGCCCATTGGTAGATCGGCAATCCGAAGGTGGATTCGGTAATGAAATGCTGGCAACGTACAGGTTCAAAAGCTCCGCTGATCCCGTCATCAACGGTTTTGAAATCGCCGCTTACTACCCAGGTATCCCCGCCATGTTCCAACCGCACCTGCGATGAGCCGATAATATGACCTGCGGGGAACAGGGTCATGGTCACCCCGTTGATGGTCACCGGCTGATTCCACTGCAACGTTTCAATGGATGTGGCGCCCAGCCTCGCCTGCAACAATGGCCGGGTATGCACGTGACAACAATAGTGTTCCGACCCGGCCCTGGCGTGATCACTGTGGGCATGGGTAATTACTGCCTTGTGTACTGGTTTCCAGGGGTCAATGTGAAAGCCTCCCGGAACACAATACAGGCCGGCATCAGTCATGCGGATCAGCTCCATGCGGACGCTATTAAAAAACCGTGCTCGCTACGCCGTTGAGTTTCTTGATAACGTAGATCTTCCTGTTTTCGAAATAATCGAGTTGTTGCTTCTGTTTGTCCAGCAGCACGGGTTGAATGTCGAAATCGGTGAACACCTTATACTTTTTGACCCCGATACCGGAAGCAATATTGGGTCCCATTTCCACCAGGAGGCGGCCGAAACGGTAAGTGGTTTCATATCCGCGAAATACCATATCGCTGGGTCGTGAATACAGTTTGTCCCTGAAATATGTATTGATGGATTCACTGAGGGGATCTGTACGCAACGGATTGAAGGGTGTGGTATAAAGGATCTCAAGGTCCTTGAAATCTTTCCTGTCGAATTCTTTGATATTGTCCCAGGTTGGCATACCCATTACCTGTACGGGATACTCGGTATGAATGGCAGACAACTGTGCACAAAGCGTCCTGGCAAAATTCTCATCGAGACTGCCTGCAACACAGAGGGTGGTTTTGCCGCTGTCGAGATAAGGAGTCAGCTGATCAGCAGTAAAAGTGGACGGCAGTGTTACCCAGCGGATCTTCACTTTCGGACCGGTAGTGCTTTTTTCAACGTCGTTGAAGTAGTTCCTGAGCCTGTCTTCCTGGGCACCTGCTTTCCGGAAGACGATGACTGTCGAACCGGCGTGGTTTTTCTGGAGGAATTTATAGATGCCTTCGCAATGTGTTGCCAGTGTACTGTTCAGGATCACCATAAATGGATTGTTGGTGATGCCGCCATCATTGGGAAGGTTCACATTGATGAAAGGGATCTGTTTTTTGGTGGCAAAATCCGCAAAGGCCCGGATCTCATTATTGGCTACCTGCGCAAGTATCAGGTTGGCTGACTGAAGCGCAGGTTCCTGCAATACATCAAAGATGGATTTCTTCGATTTACTATCCACCACATGCACTTCAAGCGGTAACTTTTCCTTGTTCAGGGAGTCAACTGCCAGCTGCACCCCTTCATAAAATTCCAGACCCGGCAGGAAATATTTGGGAAACTGTTTACCAAACCGGTATTGGCCGGCACCATCAAATGCCGAATCCAGGTAGAGGGGCAATACAATGGTCAGTACCTGTTTCGCCGGGCGGGGGGATGTAACGTCCTGGGCCCGGGAGGGCAGGAGGGCTGCGATTAAGATAACAATAAACAATAAGCGCCTGCTGAATACTTTCATCGGCTGTGTTTGTGCTTTATTCCCATTCAATCGTTGCCGGAGGCTTACTGCTTATATCATACACTACCCGGTTGATTCCTCTGACATTGTTGATGATATCATTCGAAATATATGCCAAAAAATCGTAGGGAAGATGTGCCCAGTCCGCTGTCATGCCATCTACCGAGGTAACGGCACGCAGGGCTACGGTAAATTCATAGGTTCTTTCATCACCCATCACGCCCACACTTTTCACCGGCAGGAGGATTGCACCGGCCTGCCATACGGTTTTATAAAGATTGTGTTCCTTCAGACCGTTGATATAACGGGCATCTGCTTCCTGGAGAAGGGCCACTTTTTCCGGGGTAATTTCTCCGAGGATCCGGATGGCCAGACCTGGCCCGGGGAAGGGATGGCGGTCAAGCAGTTCATCGGGGATGCCCAGTTCGCGGCCAACACGCCGCACTTCATCTTTGAACAGAAAACGAAGTGGTTCCACCAGCGACATTTTCATCGTATCCGGTAACCCGCCCACGTTGTGGTGCGATTTGATCGTTTGTGAGGGACCGTGAACAGAAACACTTTCAATTACATCGGGGTAGATGGTTCCCTGGCCCAGCATTTCAATGCCGCTGATCTTATGGGCCTCTTCCTGGAATATTTCAATAAACATCCTGCCGATCACTTTCCGTTTTGCTTCAGGATCGGTTTTGCCTTCCAGTTCACGGTAGAAAGCATCTTTTGCATCTACACCTTTTACATTGAGGTGCAGGTTGTCTTTGTAGGTTTTCAGTACCTGCTCAAATTCTCCTTTCCGCAGTACCCCATTGTCTACAAAAATGCCGTAAAGATTATCACCGATAGCGCGGGAGATCAATGTTGCCGCTACCGTGCTGTCAACGCCACCGCTCAGTGCCATGATTACTTTGCGGTCGCCGATCTGCTTTTTAAGGGCAGCAACGGTATCGGTCACGAAATGTGCTGGCGTCCAGTCCTGGCTGCAACCACAAATATCGACGAGGAAGTTTTTGAGTAGTTTTTTTCCTTCTATGGAATGATATACTTCAGGGTGAAACTGCACGGCGTACAATACGCCGTCACCAGGTGTTTTTTTGAAAGCAGCGACCGGGATGGATTCCGTATCTGCCAGCAATTCAAAGCCATTGGGCAACTCTTTGATGGAGTCTCCGTGACTCATCCAGACCTGTGAACTGTTGGTCATGCCATGCAGGATCGGATCTTCTTTCTTGAGCTGGATGATCGCCCTGCCGTATTCCCGTTTCTCACTTTTTTCCACGCGGCCGCCAAATTGTTTGGCAGTCAGCTGTGCCCCATAACAAACGCCCAGTACCGGAACTTTGGCGATCATCGCACGGATGTCGACGTCCGGCGCCTTCGGATCATTTACCGAAAAAGGCGAGCCGGAAAGGATGATGCCTTTTAATCCGGGCTCATATTGAAATGACTGATAATAGGGAAGAATCTCACAATATACATTCGCCTCACGCACAGCCCTGGCGATCAATTGCGTATATTGGGAGCCAAAATCTAAAATGAGGATTTTTTCTGTCATGGTCGCGCAAAGGTAGAATTTTGTTCGTCAAGAAACACTTAACTATTCATATGAGAACTTACCTGCTGGCAGCTGTACTGCTTGTTTCCCTGAATGCCTGTGTACTGGATTTTGGAAAAAGAGTGAAGGGGGATGGCCATGTTGTCACCCAGAACCGTCAGCCGGCTGCGTTCAGCAGGGTGGAACAGCGTGGCTCCTTTGATGTGGTACTCCAGTCTGGCGCCAACCATGAAGTACGTATTGAAGCAGAGGAGAATATTGCGGAACATATTGAAACCGATACCGAAGGGGGCGTACTGGTGATCCGCACCCGGAAAGGGTTTAACCTGCAGCCGACCAAAGATATCCGGATCACCGTGATTGCTCCCGGCTATAAGGGGATCCAGTCCAACGGATCGGGCAATATCAGCGGGTCAGGCATGCTGAGAGGCGACGGCTCCCTGGAAGTCAGCACCCGGGGCAGTGGCGACATCAATATCCAGGTCACAGTACCGGAATTAAAAGCGGAATCAATGGGCAGTGGCAATATCACGCTGAGCGGACAGTCAAACCATACGGAATTGTCTACCACCGGCAGCGGCAACCTGGTGGCCGAAAACCTGGAAGCAGAAAAGGTTTCGGTAGATATCAGGGGTAGCGGCAACGCATCCGTAAATGCTTCAAAAGAACTGGAGATCGATATCAAGGGTAGCGGAGACGTAAGTTACCGCGGCAATCCTGCCATCCGCACCGACATCAAAGGGAGCGGGAACCTTCGCAAGATCGACTGATCACGAATATTTTTTCTGGGAGAGCACTTTTCCTTTCCGGGAATACCGGGTAAGGACCAGCAGTTTTCCGTCGGCAGCATGCAGCGTCCAGACGCCTGCTTTCCTGCCATGCAGGTAGCGTCCGGCTGTACGGAAACTGCCATTATCCGTAAACTCTATCCAGTAGTCTTCCCGGAGCCCGTTCACATAGTAGCCTGAATCTTTCACCAGGCCACTGGGGTAAAAGTTCATGTACAGGCCATGATTGAGCAGGCGGTTGTTACCGGAGGTGACGGTGTAAAAGACGCGCTGATCTTCTTTGGCTGCCTGGGCCAGCGGTGTAAAGATCTGCCGGCTGTCTTTCCGCATTTCCTGTTTGATGCGCTGGTATTTGTCGGCGCTGTAACTGCGGATAAACTTCGTTTGTCCATTCGGGTAATATCCCCTCCATTCCCCATCAGGTATGCCATAGCGGAATTTCCCATCGTTTACAGATACAGGTGAGTTTTCATGCCATTCCAGTGATGTAAGGGAGGTGACTTTTTCCAGCGTGGAAAACTGTGCGTGTGTGTTGAGCGAGAGTGCGCAGCAGATAACTGCAACACATCCCGTAAAGCTGTGTTTCATGGCTGCAAGCAATTACTGCAAAGCTAGTCCTTTTCGCAGCCTCTAACCCCTTATAATACAGATTTAATCTCGTTATTGCATCACGCGGAAAACCGGGTACCGGTTGTGGTCCGGCTCATACCAGGGTGAGTTTTTGAAAACAAAATCCAATTGCCGCGAGGCGCTTTTTGCAAAGGCCGTATCGCTGTTGCGCTTTTCCTGCAGTAGCACCTGTAATGCTGCATTGGATTTCAGGTAAGCAGCAGCGGTATCTTCAAACATATAGGCGCTGTAACCTTCTTTCTGGTTCAGGATCGGATCAAAAAAGTTCCAGGTGAAATAGGAATCCATTGCCTGCGGTTCAAGTACTTCTGCAATAAACCGGTTTGCCGGCTGATTCATGGGAATCCACCAGTCTCCTTTGCGGAAATGCATTTCCTGCGATTCCGTTTTCATCGAATCAATCGTGTTCAGATGATGGCCTTCGAATGGCCGCGGATTGGATTTGTAACCCAGCAACTGATAATACTCCACTTTGATCGTCGTGTCATTTTTAAGCTGTTTCATGACCACTTTATTCAACTGGAGACGTTCAGCAACCTTCCACCACCCCTGGGGCAACACATATGCCCTGGGTTTTTGGACAAAAAGGCTCGAATTATAAGTATTATAAAATTTTACCATTTTCTCGAATGGCTTGTTCCGGTCGTAGTACAGGCGGCTCAGTCCGCTTACCTCACTGGCTTTATAGCCAGCCTCGAAACCACGGAAAAGCAGTTCGCTGTACTGTGACTTATCCAGCGTCCATTGCAGCGGGAACCGGGCAGCATTGAGGCTTTCCCGGATATCCTGGCTCCGGGTCTCCAGGATGCTGTCGTGGTTACGGGAAGAGAAATCAATAAAAGACCGCATGAGATCATAACTCGCCTTTACCCTTTGGGGGTAAGGTTTCAGCATATGGGTCTCAGGCATGAACGCAAAGCTGTGCCAAAGGCTGGCATAGCCGGTACTGAAACGGGGACCCTCCAGGAATTCGGGCCAGCCGGATACCGGTGTGTCTTCAAAGTTGTTGACATAGGGGATCAGATCATACCCCCTTTCTTTCATGGTCCGGTACATGCCCGGTTCGAAACTGTTTTTCATAAACCGGCCCATCGCGCCGCCGAGTTTATCGTGCTGGGAGCAGATCAGCGTCATTACGTGCTGGTAATCAGCGCCATTGCTCACATGGTTGTCAACAAAGACCTCCGGATCCACCCAGTGGAAGATCTCCGTAAAACTCCTTGCTTCCCGGGAGTCGGATTTGATAAAGTCGCGGTTCAGGTCATAATAGGCAGAGCTTCCCCTGGAGCCAAAGGCATCGGGACCGTTCTGATCCACCCTGAAATAAGGCGAACGGTTCAGGGCGCCACCGATATTGTACAGGGGAATAATAGCGAGGGCAAGGTTGTCGGGTAGCGTGATCCTGCCGGCAACCAGGTCGCGGAGCAGGGCCATCGTAGCATCCACGCCATCCGGTTCGCCGGGATGAATGCCGTTATTGATCAGGATGACCAGTTTTCCCTTGCGGTGCCACAGGGCCGGGTCAGCGGTACCATCGTTGCTGTAGAGAGCAATATGCAGCGGAAATCCACTGTCTGTAGGTCCGGCTTTCTTAAGTGTCAGGCGGGTGGATGCTTTGTCCAACAGCTCATAATAGGCGATTACCTGGGCATAGGTGGCAGTTTGCCGGCCATTGGATTGTTCGAATGGCGTGGGTGGCAATTGCCGGGGCCTGCCTGCGGACTGGCCAAATCCGGGAAGCCCGGAACAAAACAGAAAGACAGGCAGCAGAGCGAATTGAACCAGGCGGAAGCGCGGCATATCAGTGGATTTGAATGTAAAAAGGCCCTGTGGTAACAGGGCCAATACGTTGTATTCCGGGAAGAGCAATTAAGCAGTAGCGCCCAGACGGTTGTTCCGGAGGGTGAGCTTGCTCTTCAGGTTAGAAGCTTTGTTTTTATGAATGACACCTCTTTTAGCGAGTTTGTCAATCATGGAAAGAACATTCGGCAAGCTTTCGTCAGCGGCTTTTTTCTCTTCGATTGCTTTCAGGTCGCGGATAGCGTTACGGGTAGTTTTACCGTAGTAACGGTTCCGGTCGCGGCGTTTAGCAGCCTGACGCACATCTTTTTTCGTTGCCTTATGATTAGCCATTCTTGAAAATTTAGGACGGCAAAGGTAGGAAGGAGAGGGGAAAGCGACAAAAAAAAGTACAGGAAGTTTAAAAGTTTATCAGTTTACAAGTTTAGTAGTTCAGCCCTTTATACGCCTGAACTCTATTGAATCTGAACTGTTTAATACCTGAAAACAATTATTTCCATCTACCCCGCGTTTCTGACCAGAATTTTCTTCCGAAGCAAGCGGGTCGTTCAAAACCATAATTTAACCATGAACCCACCAAAAATAACCAGTATTCACGAACATAGGAGTTCAAACAACTAAACTGGTAAACTTCTAAACCACTAAACAGCAGAACTCCCAACTTTCTCCGATATTTGCTATCCCAATTCCAGACCTATAAAAGGGCCATCCATATGAAGGATTTCTCGTATATCACCAGCGCATCCCCGGCATTTATTGAGTCTCTGTACCAGGATTTTGTAAAAGATCCCGGCAGTGTGGACCCGGAATTCAGAAGATTTTTTGAAGGTTTCGATTTTGCTGTAGACAAAATAGGCACCAATGGCCATTCTGTTCCTGCAGCAACGGCGCTGCCTGCTGATATCGATATCAAAAAGGAAATTGCTGCCTACAGGCTGATCCTGGGATACCGCAACAAGGGACACCTGCTGGCCAAAACCAACCCTATCCGTTCCCGTAAGGACAGAGGCGCAAATCTCGACCTGGAATTCTTTGGTTTCACCGAAGCAGACCTCGACCGCTCTTTCTATGCCGGCAACCGCATCGGCATTGGTACGGCTAAATTGCGCGACATCCTCAAACACCTGCAGGATACCTATGCCAATCATGTCGGTATAGAATTCAAATACATCAGCAATCAGAAGAAAGTGGACTTCCTTACCAATGCCATGGAAAAGGAATTCCAGCAGCCGCTGAAGGTAGATCAGCAACGCCGCATCCTGGAAAAACTGAACCAGGGTGTCATCTTCGAAAAATTCCTTCATACCAAATACATCGGCCAGAAACGTTTCAGCCTTGAAGGGGGAGAAACGACAATTGCCGCGCTGGATACCATCATCAATACAGCCGGTTCGATGGATGTTCAGGAAGTGGTGATCGGAATGGCTCACCGCGGCCGCCTCAATGTGCTGGCTAACGTGATGGGTAAAACCTACGAACATATTTTCAGTGAATTTGAAGGCACCCAGGTGATGGACCAGACCATGGGCAGCGGTGATGTGAAATATCACATGGGGTACAGCAGCGATGTGACTACCCACGACGGTAAAACCGTGCACCTCAAACTTTGTCCCAACCCCTCGCACCTGGAAGCTGTGGATCCTGTTGTTGTGGGATTTGCGCGCGCCAAAGCAGATGTGCTGTATGCCAGCGATTACGACAAAATACTTCCCATCCTGATCCACGGTGACGCCAGTGTTGCCGGGCAGGGTATCGTTTACGAAGTGCTCCAGATGAGCAACCTGGAAGGGTACTATACGGGAGGAACCATGCACTTCGTCATCAACAACCAGATAGGGTTCACGACAGACTTTGAAGATGCACGCAGTTCCGACTACTGTACTTCCCTGGCTGCTACCGTGCAGGCACCTGTATTCCATGTGAATGGAGACGATGCGGAAGCTGTTGTGAAGTGTGTGGAATTGGCTACCCGCTACCGCCAGGAATTCAATTCGGATATTTTCATCGACATGGTCTGCTACCGGAAGCACGGGCATAACGAAGGTGACGATCCGAAATTCACCCAGCCCAAACTGTACGGCCTGATCGAGAAACACGCCAATCCGCGCGAAGTGTACACCAGTTACCTCCTGGAAAACGGAGAAGCGGATGCCCGCCAGATGGCGCAGGATATGGAAAAGAAATTCTGGGCCGATCTGCAGGAGCGTCTCGATGAGATCAAGCAGAATCCGCTGCCCTACAAATACCAGTTGCCGGAAATCGCATGGAGAAGCCTGCGCAGAGCAACAGAAGAAGATTTTGATCAGTCTCCTGAAACGGGAATTAATGAAGCAGATTTCCAGAAGCTGTTCAACAGCATCATGGCCTGGCCGGATGATTTCAAGCCACTGAAAAAAGTGGAGAAGATTCTGCAGGATAAAGTAAAACTGTTCCAGGAAGAGGGGAAACTCGACTGGGCTACTGCAGAACTCATGGCCTACGCCAGCCTGCTGCTGGACGGAAATGATGTGCGCATGAGCGGCCAGGATGTACGCCGGGGCACCTTCAGTCACCGCCATGCAGTATTGCGCGACGAGGTGACTGATGCAGCCTACAACCGCCTGAGCCGCATTGATGGCGCAGCCGGAAAATTCAGGATCTATAATTCCCTGCTCAGCGAATATGGTGTGCTGGGATTTGAATACGGCTACGCAATGGCCAATCCAAATGGATTGGTACTCTGGGAAGCGCAGTTCGGTGATTTCTGTAACGGCGCGCAGACTATGATCGATCAGTTTATCGCAGCCGGTGAGCAGAAATGGAATCGCATGAACGGTGTGGTGATGCTGCTGCCGCATGGATATGAGGGACAGGGACCGGAGCATAGTTCCGCCCGCCTGGAGAGATTCCTGCAGCTGTGTGCTGAAATGAATATGGTTGTGACGAACATTACCACATCCGTAAACTTCTTCCACGCACTGCGCCGTCAGCTGGCATGGCCTTTCCGCAAACCAATGATCAACTTCTCGCCGAAAGCAAATCTCCGCCTGCCCGATACCTATTCCGATAAAAAGGAGTTCATCTCCGGCAGGTTCCGGGAAGTGATTGACGATCCCACCAATCCGGATGCAGCACATGTGAAGAAAGTACTTTTCTGCAGTGGCAAGGTCTATTTCGATCTCGCAGCCAGGCAGCAGAAAGAAAATGTGCAGGATGTAGCCATTATCCGCATGGAGCAGTTGTATCCGCTTCCTCAAAAGCAGCTGGATGCCCTGTACAACAAGTATCAGAAAGCAACCTGGTTCTGGGTACAGGAAGAACCCCTCAACATGGGTGCTGCCGCTTACCTGAAAATGAACCTGACGACCATTAATTTCGGCGTAATCAGCCGCCAGCCCAGCGCTTCCACCGCTACCGGATATGCGAAAGTGCATGCGCAGGAACAGGCCGAGATCATTGATACCGCATTTGGCATTTAGGGTATCGGACAATTAATGTGTTCTTGCTACCTTCGGGTCCGTTTTTGACCCCCGGTTATTGAAGTTGACAAAGAATTTTACACCATGATCGATATAAAAGTTCCGACAGTAGGAGAGTCCATCACAGAAGTAACCCTGATCAAGTGGCTCAAACCGAACGGCAGTTATGTACAGCGTGATGAAGTGATTGCTGAACTCGAAAGCGAAAAGGCAACGTTTGAACTGAATGCCGAACAGGCCGGTGTATTGCAAACCCGTGCCAATGAAGGGGATACCCTTAAAATTGGTGATGTGGTAGCGGCTATTGATGAAACGGCTGCTCCCGCTGCCGGTGCTACTGAAAACAAAGCGGCTGCCGCTCCGGCTGCTGCACCTGCACCAGCTGCGGCTGCCGCACCAGCGGAAGAAGCGCCCAAGGCTGTCGGAAAAGGAAAGATCGATATAAAAGTTCCCGTTGTTGGTGAATCCATTACAGAAGTGACTTTGCTGAAGTGGACCAAAAATGAAGGAGACCTCGTTCAACGCGATGAAGTAATCTGTGAACTGGAAAGTGAGAAAGCAACTTTTGAACTGAACGCCGAAGAAGCCGGCAAACTGTTCATCCTCCATAAAGAAGGTGATGTAGTGAAGATCGGCGATACCATTGCGCGCATTGACACCGACATTCCTGTACCGGTTGCAAAAGCTGCAGCTGCCGCCGCTCCCGTTGCTGCAGGCAGTACAGCTAAACCCGCAGCTGCCAACGCGCCGGTGACTGCAGTTCCCAATGATGTAAAGGCAACACCCGTTGCTGCAGCCATCCTGGCCGATAAAAAAGTGGATCCGAAATCGGTTACCCCAAGTGGTTCCAACGGAAAGATTCTCAAAAACGATGTTCTGGATGCCCTGAACAATCCAGGCCGCAAACCCGGAATAGCGCTGTTTGGCCGCGAAGAAAGGCGCGAGAAGATGAGCAACCTGCGGAAGACAGTTTCCCGCCGCCTCGTAGAAGCCAAGAATACGACAGCCATGCTTACTACCTTCAACGAGGTAGACATGGGACCTATCATGGCTATCCGCGCCAAATACAAGGACAAATTCAAGGAAGGCCACGGTGTCAACCTGGGCTTCATGAGCTTTTTCACCAAGGCTGTCTGCTACGCACTCCAGGATTGGCCGGCGGTAAATGCCTATATCGATGGTGATTCCATCATCTATCACGACTACTGCGATATTTCCATTGCCGTTTCTGCACCGAAAGGACTGGTAGTGCCGGTTATCCGCAACGCGGAAAGCCTGAGTATGGCCGAGATTGAAAAGAAAGTAGTTGAACTGGCCACCAAAGCCCGCGACAACAAACTGACTATGGAAGAGATGCAGGGCGGAACATTCACCATCACCAATGGCGGTGTGTTTGGTTCTTTAATGAGTACGCCGATCATCAATATTCCGCAGTCAGCCATTCTTGGTATGCATAAGATCCAGGAAAGGCCGATGGCTGTTAATGGTCAGGTAGTAATCAAACAGATGATGTACCTGGCGCTCAGTTATGACCACCGCATCATCGATGGCCGCGAGAGCGTGAGCTTCCTGGTGCGCGTAAAAGAACTGCTCGAGAATCCGGAACTCCTGTTATTCGGAAAAGATCCGGTGAAGACCCTGCTGGAGCTCTAGTAACATGTTTGCAGCTGCGCATTTTCAAACTGCCCTTCAACTGGTTCAGACCTACAGGGGAGAAGTTCCTTTTGCCCATTTCCTGAAAGCTTATTTCAGCCAGCACAAGAAACATGGTTCCCGCGACCGGAAGCAGATCAGCCAATGCTGCTATGCGTTTTTCCGGATGGGTCACGCTATTCCGGATATTCCTCCTGAACGCCGGATGCTGATGGGGTTGTTTTTTTCCGCAACGGAACCCAATCCATTGCTCGAAGCACTTTCACCTGAATGGAATGCGGCAGCAGGCTTGGCATTGGCCGAAAAGATCGGGCTTTCCGGCCTGACGCCTGAAGCGCTAACGATATTTCCATGGACCAACCTTCTCAGCGATCCTATTGACAGCCAGGCATTTTCAATATCACACCTGGTTCAACCGAAGCTTTTTATCCGGATCCGCCCCGGGCATCATGAACAGGTGATCCACCGGCTGGAAGAAAAATGGATTCCCTACACCGAACCCTATCCCTTCGCCATTGCCCTTCCTAACGGATACAATGCTGCGAATGACTTTTCACTCAACCGGGAGATCGTAGTGCAGGACCTGAGTTCACAGAAAACCGGTGCTGCATTGAAGCTTATTCCCCGTGAAACCTACCAGCAGCCTTCATTCCGTATCTGGGATGCCTGTGCGGCCAGCGGCGGAAAATCCATGCTCACCCTTGATCAGTTTCCCCAGGCGACACTAACGGTTTCTGACATTCGCAATTCGATACTGGACAACCTGGCCACCCGTTTTAAAGAAGCGGGCATCCGCCGGTATACCCGCATCGAAGCGGACTTGTCCGTCACAGCACCTGACCTTCCACAACAGCAACTGATCATAGCCGATCTGCCCTGTACAGGCAGTGGTACCTGGGCACGCACGCCGGAACAGCTTTGCTTCTTTGATCCTGCAGCCATCGGGCGGTTTGCGGAATTGCAGCGCAGCATCTCCCGCAACATTTTGCTACGGCTCGCCAGCGGCGGTTTTTTCCTGTACATCACCTGCTCGGCGTTCCGCGCTGAGAATGAGGATAATGTACTGTGGCTGCAACAGCATTTCCCGCTGGAGGTTGTTCACCAGGAGGTGATTGGCGGCTATACTGAACAGGCCGACAGTATGTTCTTCAGCCTGATGCGCCTCACGTGAGTGCCCGCATTTCTGTTTCCCGCCGTACTTGATACATATCGCAATGGGCACAGGTTGTGTCTGACCGCATTGTTTGATACTCTACCGGTGATATACTTTCTTCCGGCTCAGCGATTTTAGCCGTTTCAGGCGTCTTCTCAATGGTTACTGAAAGCGTGCCCTCATTGTTGGGAATGTCCATCGCATAGGCGGTCACTTTCGTACCCGCCAGGTCCCGGTTCTCTGCCCTGGCTGTATAGGTCCATACCAGCCCGCTGGGTTGCACCACGGCATCACCGCGTTCCACCAGTACCCCGCCGGCTGACCAGATGTCCACCTGCACGTAGGCGACATGGAAGTCATCGTGGGCCCGGATCTCAATGGTGTCACCGGGCTGGCCGGTGTAGTGGTTCACGTTAATGTCCGTCACCTCCGGCGCCGTAAGGTAGTCTTGTAGAGCACGGCTGCAAACGTTCTGGCGGGGCGCCCGTTTCCGGTAATACGCCTCTTTCATATCGGCGTCCTGGTTCATCCTGACGCCGTATGCCATGCCATGTCTGAATTTGTCGTTCTGCACTGCCATGGCGCGGGTCGGCCTGGTCGTCCGCTTCCCCGGTGCTTTTTGTACGATCATTTTTCCTTCCCATTCCCGGAACACGAGCTCGTGACCGATCATTCCCCTGAGCATACTGGCAAGAAGTCCTGTAGCTGTTGCCATAGGATATTGATTTTAAACTTTTATTCCTGCAATAGCGCAGGTATTGGTATGGCAACAAACAGGATACCGGATTTCCGAAATTTTCAGTGAACCCTCATGGGCTTCTCTGGAAAATCTCATGGGCTTCTCTAAAAAATCTCATGAAAGCCGTTTTTACCGGAATGATACTGGAATGAAACTTCAATGGAATTGCAATGCCCGGGGAATACCTGTCCGGAATCCGCGAACGAATAAACCAGGAATCCCGGTTGCAGTAAGGTTGAATTAAAGTTGAACAGAGTCTGAATAGGCCGGGAAAGTGGGCATACCTGGGACTGTTGGACTTAGAAGAAGAAAAAGTCCGGATGCGGTACGAATAACGCTTGAAATATGCTGCAACTCCCTGTAAATCAGCCTTAAAAAAGTCTAGAGGTAGCTTCATCAAGTAATGTTGAAGCTGATTTAATGCAAAGATTAGGACGGGTCAATTTGGTCTGGTCACCCTGACCGCAGGAGCCTAATTATGACTCAGCATGCGCAGCCGAATCCCTTCGCCGACACGGTTGCCATAAGGATTGGGTAAAGCCGGCTGCCCGTTATTGTCCAGCGTGCGTTTCTGAAAATCCCAATGGATAAGCTCCTTGTAAACAAGCCCGATGTGTTTGGCATAAACCTCCAGGCTGTAGATGCGGTAACCATCACTGTCCATATCCTGGGGATCACGGTCATTCGCATAATTTACGCCTTCATCGTTCTGCAGTACAACGGTGCAGCTATCCAGTGAAAGATCGCCTAAGGTGAATGGCTCATCGACGGAAGTATAGGAGTAATCCCAGTTCTGGAGATAATCCAACGGGTCACCCGGAGTGGTGTTGATATAGGAATTGCCTTTCCAGGTGAAGTCGGTAGTAAAGGGCGTGGACAGCTTTACAAACCGCTGGTTGTTGTCGATCCATTCCAGTACACGGTCGGTAGGTGTAATCAGGTAAGTGTCGTTGGGTGCCCAGGCTGATTCGTCAGTGCTGTTGATGTCGCGCAGGTACCGGAATACCCGCCAGCTGGGGCGGCCCAGATTATCGGTGATCTGCGCATCGATAACATCCCTGGCCTGGTAACTGTGTATCACCATGGCGGTATCGTTATCGTTGGATTTCACGAGACTGTCCAGCTGGTAGATGATGTATTTGCCGGGTTCCAGGTTCACCAGGTCAGCAGGCCTGGCCGTGGTAACCGTCGCAGATTCCTTTCCGCACGAAATGAAGAGGACGGAAAGGATCAGAACGATGGCAGTCAGGGCTCCGGTCAGTTTACGCATAGCGATGTAACGGTTATAGACCCGGAATATTGCGTTGGATAATGCCTCCCCCGATGACATCATTGCCATCGTAAAACACGGCACTTTGTCCGGGTGCGATGCCTTTCACCGCTTCGAAAAAATTTACCCTTACGCCAGTTCCGGAAGGATGCAAGGTAGCCAAACTTCCCCTGTCTTTATACCGTATTTTAACGGTCGATTCCATCCCCTCGGTCACCCCGTCGTATTTCATCCAGTTGATCTTTTCCACGGACATTTCTGACCGGTTGAGGTCTTCTTCGTCTCCCAGCATAACGGTATTCGTTTCAGGGTCGATCTGTGTAACGAACACCGGCCGGCCGAGGGCAATATCCAGGCCTTTCCGCTGTCCTATGGTGTAAAACGGATATCCTTTGTGATGACCCAGGATCTTTCCGGATTTATCTACGAAAGCACCACCCATTACTTTTTCTTCAAGCCCTTCCACTTTCTTTTTCAGGAAGCCGCGGTAGTCATTGTCCGGCACGAAACAGATCTCATAGCTCTCTGCTTTTTTGGCCAGTTCCGGATAACCATAATCCATGGCCATCTGGCGGATCTCGGTCTTGCGGTAACCACCGAGGGGAAGGAGGGTGCGGCTGAGCAGATCCTGCTGCAGGCCCCAGAGCACATAACTCTGATCTTTGGTTTCATCAACGCCTTTCGACACAAAATAGCGGCCGTTATCATGCTGCTGGATGATGCCATAGTGCCCGGTAGCGATGAATTCGCAGTCGAGCGCATCAGCACGTTTCAGCAGGGCTCGCCACTTGATATGGGTGTTGCACATTACACAGGGATTGGGCGTCCGGCCGGCAAGGTATTCGTCCACAAAATTCTCGATAACAAAATCTCCGAATTCCTCGCGGATGTCCAGCACAAAATGCGGGAAACCATGCTGCACGGCAGCCATCCTGGCATCGTTGAAGGAGTCGAGGTTGCAGCAGCCGGTTTCCTTTTTGGAAGCGCCCGAACTGGCATAATCCCAGGTTTTCATGGTGATTCCCACCACCTCATAACCCTGGTCATGGAGCATCAGTGCAGTTACTGTACTGTCGATGCCGCCGCTCATGGCCACCAGAACTTTACCTTTTCGACTCATTTTTTTCGATTCAGGCGGCAAATATACAAAAAACGGCCGGGTAGTTGTATATACAAGCCTCAGGACGGGTACAGCCGGTTATGGGAAGTTATGCACAAGGGGAAAGAACGGTTGTCAAAGCGCCTCCATCAACCTAATTTGCCGTGTTAATTCCGGACAGCAGAAAAAATTATATTATGATTAAGTTACAGGTAATCGGAAATCTCGGAAGAGATTGCGTGACCAATAATGTGAATGGCAAAACAGTAATGAATTTCACCGTGGCCCACACCGAGCGTTTCAGGGATGCATCCGGCAACCAGCAGGAACGGACCATCTGGGTGGATTGTGCCTACTGGTCAGATCGTACTGCAGTAGCGCAATACCTGAAAAAAGGAACGCAGGTGTACGTCGAAGGGAATCCTGAAGTACGCACTTATGCGAAGAATGATGGCAGCACCGGTGCGAGCCTTACCATGCGGGTGCAGAATGTGCAGCTGCTTGGCGCCCGCCAGGAAGGTGGAAACGCGGGTGGTGGTTACCAGGGTGGCAACTCCGGAGGCGGTTACCAGGGTGGTAATGCCGGTGGTGGTTACCAGGGAGGCAACTTCCAGGGTGGGGGAAACAGCTTTGGATCTTCCGCACCGGTATCGATCGATCCCGCAGCAGATGACCTGCCATTCTGATTTGTATGAACTCTTGTAAAGGCCGGAACTCCGGCCTTTTTTTTTATCCGGAGAAAAGCGTTTAGCGGTTGCCGGAAGCCAGGGGTGGTTTGCCCGCCCAGGTCCGGAACCAACCACATTCCCGCAATACTTCCTGGTAATAACGGGTGTTGGCGTATTTCTCCTTAAGATCTCTGAATCCTTTCCAGGCAATAAAATCGACAGGTGGTTCCTTTTCCTGAAGGAACCACCTGTTTCTTTCGCATTTGGCCAGCAGAAAAGTGATTTGTGCTTTTTGTTCAGGCGTGTTGGCTGCTTCCATTGCCAGCCGGTAATATTTTTCAGCATAACCCATTTCCGTCAGCGTAGCAAAATAAGCGCTGTCGATGCCCTCAACAACATATATGTCTTGCCCGATGATGCGGCATTCATAAAATTTCCTGGCATTGCCAAAATGGGTGATGTTGTAAAAAGCATTGCCAATCAGCCGGGCATTGTTGAATACATCATTCCCCGCAGAAACCTGTTTTTCCATTTCCTGCAGGGCAGCCAGAAAACCGGCTTTACTGTAAGAAATTTTTTGTTTCGCCTGGTGGTCGCAGTCGTGACAATCATTGATCCTTCCATTGAAGGGATTGCCATAGAGAAAGGTTTCTTTTGCCTCAACAGTTTGCATCAGCGACATTGCCCGCGGCAGGTCATTGCGATAGGTTGCCAGTATGGCCTTGTACTCCCGGATCATTTCAGGAGATACAGACGATATGATTTTGCAGAATGCCTCGTAGTTATTTGCTTTAGGGTTGTTCAGAAACTGCTCCAGGTTATTGACGAAAACACTGTCTTTAAAGAAAGCCGGCTCGTGGTTAAAACATTCTGCTTTGGTTGGAATTCCCTGGCGCTTGTACAAACCCGCGATTTTTCTGCGGATAGTCAGTTGAAGGTCTTCAAAGCGCAGGGAGGGTAAGTCGCTGTTCTGCAAAGACAGGAGCCATTTCAGTTGCGGTAACAATTGCTGCTCCAGTTGTGGCGTTATGGCTGCCGCGTTATCCAGTGTAACAGCAACCTGTAAAAGCCTGACCTGTGCCTGTGCCAGGGGTGTTGCCGGTGCACGGGAAGCGGCACGGTCGATATAGGTTTTCGCTAAAGCTGGTTTGTGACTCAGTAACTCACCGTAGCCATATACCAACTGCCATAACCAGGGTGAGGCCGTGTTACCGGCGTCTGCGATCTGACGGATACCCTTAAGCCTTGTACTATCCGGTATGTCAAACCCTTCCATTGTACGATAATCATCCGTTGAGAAATATTTTGACGCCTGTTCAAATTTATTGATCCATCGTACCAGCAGGATATCCGTTTTCGGGGACTTTGGATCCAGGGAATAGATTTCGCGCATAGACCTGTATTCATCCCCGTAAAAGATCCCCAGCATTTGCCAGAGTACTGTTTTCTCGCGGGCGTTCCGGCACAGGGATAATGTTTTGTTCCAGTCTGATTCTTCCTGTGGGTGGAAAGAATAATGGGCCGGAATTCTTAATGTCATTGAGCCTTCAAAGACGCGGCTGTAGAGATAATTGGAAAGCGCAAAGTCCTTTTGTTTATAAGCCGCCCCGGCAGCATAGGACATGGTCCTGTAATAAAGCGATCCTTCATGAAAATCTGTTGCCCTTTTCTGATAGTAACGCAGGGCACCGGGATAGTCGCGTTGAAAAAAGCAGGCTCTTACTACCTGGAAAAAACATCGTTCCTGCAGAAAAGGATCTTTTTCAGTTTCCAGCAGTTTTACCCAGGCATTGCGGAATGATGTGACGGTTGTTGAATCAAAAGCTGGTTTTTTCTCCTGGTCCCACCAGTCAGCAACCGGTGGGTTGGTATATTGTTCCGATCTTTTGGCCAGCCGTAAATATTCCAGGCTTTTTTTGGCGCGATCCTTTTCAACGGATTGCCATTTGGCCCAATCCGGTTCACGGCTGGCCAGGCTGTCAAGGTTATCTGGTGTTGCTGTATACAGTAACCTTTCCAGTGCCTGCCGGGAAACCTTATTGCCGGTGTATTGATTCCATTCAGTAATGTTTTCCTGCCTGAAACGGTTTTCTGCAGGCACATCATAGTTGATCTGGTAATAATTCTGTTCAGACAGGAAAAATGGAGAATAAGAACTGTCAACGAAGGCTTCAGGTGCGAAGGCAGAGACTCCATATTCGGGCAGGGGGTCGCCCGCACAGGCCCAGGCAGCAATGCCGCCGATGGTAACGATGCTACCGAAAGCCAGCAGCCACTCTTTCAAAAAAATTTTCCTCATAACGGTTAAGGTTAATGGCATCCAGGTCGTAAAATACTATTTTACCAAATTTGCCTGCGCCGTGTTTTGCCAGCTGTTCCGGTACTGCCAGCAGTGCCTCCGGCGTTACAGTCTCCCACTTGATGGCGTCGCCCTGCTGAAAATAGTACCCATGATGAAAACCAGGATGGCGGGCGATCTGCCGGTTGTCTGCACTGGTTGCAAAACCGCTGTCTCCTGCAAGGTCTGATCGCTCCATCTTATTCAGCAACTGAACTACTTCGCCATTCCGGATCTGAATTCCCCATCCGAATATGGGAAGGGCCAGGTCTAGCGGAAGCGGATATTCATTCAGGTTGCCGGTGTATCTGGCAGCAATGGCAGGATCGAAAATAGAATTGTTGGCACTGGCGTCTATGGTGCCCATGTTGTAATACATCAGCATTCCTTTTGACACAGGCGGCACGCCTGTTTCCTTGCGGTATTTAACCTGATGCAGACGGATGGTCGCAGAGATATTGATGCGGGAAAGCAGGTTCAGGTTGCTGAGAAACTTGAAATAACGCTTCTTCGTAGCCTGAGTCCAGTCGCAATCGATCTGTATCTCGGAAATTTTGATTTTGTTCGCTGCCGCCGTCTGTTTGATCAGCTTCCAGACCCGGCCGGGGAGATAATCGGCAATACTGTCACTGGCTGACAGGAAGGTCCGGTTGGTAATGAAAATTACCGGGATAATTTCTTTTCCTGCAGGCAAAGCAGCGTTGAACTGGATCCTTCCCCTTGGAACCGGCCCTTCCGTTCCCGGAAAATGATCCACATCAAAGAAGCGTAAGTAAAGACTCTTTACACCAGGCCGGGCAAGTGCATTATTTTCAGCAGGACCAGTATCGTAGGTCGTTTTCCAGTAATAGAATGCCTGTTCCGGTGTTACACCAGGCGTGCATCCACAGTACAGAAACACAATGATGTTCAAAAGAAGATTTCTCTTAAGCATTACACCAACTTAACTAAAAAGGCGAAAACATCCTTTCTTTGCGTGCATGTCTACAGGAATATTTTCATTGGAACAATTGGAGCAGTTCACGCTGCAGGTTTTCAGGGCGATCGGTTGCCCGGAAGAAGATGCGGTTACGGCCACCCGGGTGTTGCTGAATGCTGATCTGCGTGGAATTGATTCACATGGTATTGCCCGCCTCAGTGGTTATGTTCGTTTGTGGGATGCAAAGCGGGTGAATGCAACACCCCGGGTAAAAGTGATCCATGAAACGCCTTCAACAGCGGTTGTTGATGGCGACAGCGGTCTCGGGCTGGTAGTTGCGCCGAAAGCGATGCAACTGGCAATCGATAAAGCAAAAAATGCAGGCACCGGTTGGGTCAGTGTACAGCATTCCAATCACTATGGTATTGCCGCGGCGCATGCCATGATGGCCCTGGAAGAGGACATGATCGGCATCAGCATGACCAATGCCAGTGCGCTGGTTGCCCCGACTTTCTCAACTGAAAGACTCCTGGGCACCAATCCCATCTGTGTGGCCATACCCGCAGGCGCTGAACCCGCCTTTGTTGCAGATCTCGCCACCACCACCGCCGCCAACGGGAAACTCGAGATCCTTCAACGCAAAAACGAAGCGGCGCCACTGGGCTGGATCCAGGATGCCCAGGGCAATCCGACCACTGATGCGCATGCCCTGAAACAGGGTGGCGCCCTGCTGCCGCTGGGGGGCGACCGGGAGCACGGCAGTCATAAAGGCTATGCCCTTGGCGCTATTGTCGATATTTTTTCCGCGGTGCTGAGTGGTGCCAACTATGGCCCCTGGGTGCCGCCATTTCCGGCATATGTACCCATGCCATCGGATATGCCCGGCAAAGGGATCGGCCATTTCTTTGGTGCCATGCGTATCGACGCTTTCCGCAAGGCAGCTGATTTCAAAAAAGATATGGATCAATGGATCCGCCGTTTCCGGGAAGCTAAAACTGTTCCCGGCTCACCGGCAGTTGTCATTCCGGGTGATCCGGAACGCGAAATGGATCTTATCCGCAGAAAGGATGGCATTCCTTTGCTTCCTGCCGTTGTGGAAGACCTCCGCTCGGTCGGACAAAGGTTCTCTATTCCGCTCTGAATGGCGTACATTAGCACCCGCTAAAAAAAATGGAATGAAAGTCATGAAGTTTGGGGGCACCTCGGTAGGCAAACCCGAGAGAATGCACCAGGTGGCCCAACTGATCACCCGGGACAATGAACCCAAGATCGTCGTTTTAAGTGCCCTGAGCGGAACAACCAATACCCTTGTCAGCATCGGTGATGCCCTTGCCAAAGGGGACAAGGAAAAAGCGAAACAGATCATCGATCAGCTGGAAGGGCACTACCATGCTTTCATCTTGTCGCTGTTGCTGAAAGATGCCACGCGCGACAAAGCCAACAAGATCATCAGCGAGCATTTCGAATTTCTCAATATCATTACCCGCATTTCATTTAATGAAGCGCTGAACAAAGACATCCTTGCACAGGGTGAGTTGATGAGCACCAAACTGTTCTCCCTGTATCTCGAAGAACAGGGGATCAAACATGCCCTGATTCCGGCACTGGAATTCATGAGCATTGATGCCAATGATGAACCGCAGGTACCCGTGATCCGCCAGAAACTGATGCCGGTGCTGGACGCCAACAAAGAAGTTGGTCTTTTCATTACCCAGGGATATATCTGCCGCAACAGTAAGGGGGAGGTTGATAACCTGAAAAGGGGAGGAAGCGATTACACGGCTTCGCTGGTTGCCGCAGCAGCAAATTGTACTGTTTGTGAGATCTGGACCGATATCGATGGCATGCACAACAATGATCCCCGTGTGGTGGAGAAAACGGTGCCGGTAGAACAACTGAGTTTTGAAGAAGCTGCAGAACTGGCCTACTTTGGCGCAAAGATCCTTCACCCTACCTGCATCTGGCCGGCACAACTGGAAAAGGTTCCGGTGAAGCTGTTGAACACGATGCAGCCTGAAGCGGCGGGAACCGTGATCACCCAGGAAGCCGGTTCTGTTGGTGTGAAAGCGATCGCGGCAAAAGATGGCATCATCGCCATCAATATCAAGAGCAGCCGCATGTTGCTGGCTTATGGTTTCCTCCGCAAGATCTTTGAAGTGTTCGAAAAATACCGGACGCCGATCGATATGATCACCACTTCCGAAGTGGCGGTTTCTGTGACCATCGATAACGATCAGTTCCTCGCGACCATCATCAAGGAGCTGGAGCCTTTCGGTACGGTCGAAGTAGACAAGGAGCAATCCATTGTTTCCATTGTAGGCAACGACATTGCACAGACGCAGGATATCCTGAGCAAATTATTCGATGCGCTGAAACCCGTGCCGGTGCGCATGGTCAGCTACGGTGGCAGCAAACATAATGTGAGCCTGCTGATCCCATCAGGTGAAAAGCAGCACACCCTGAAACTGCTCAACAAGGGCTTATTCGGACTGAATTAATTTCAACCGCATTAAAAAAGCCGCTGGATCCAGCGGCTTTTTTTTATTAATAGCCTTTAGGTTTTTTGAGGATGAGGTCCATTCCGAACATCCACTCTTTTACATATTTCATCCACTCCACATCACTTGTCGGGTTGTGCAGGCCAAACCCGTGCCCGCCCTTCTCGTAGAGATACAAATCGTGTTTTACATTGGCTTTGTCCAGCGCATCTGCAAATTGAAGGGTATTGTCTAGTTTTACAGCTTTATCATCCTTTGCATGCACCAGGAAAACCGGCGGTGTTTTTTTGGTGACCTGTGTTTCCAGTGAAAAGTATTTCAGCTGTTGCGGCGTAGGCTCCTTCCCCAATAATTTCTCCACACTTCCCTTGTGCGCATATTCGCCGTTAAAGATAATCACCGGGTAAACGAGGATGGAGAAGTCGGGTCGCAGGGACGTTTTCAGTGGGTTGGCAATTTTCTGATCATCAAAGTGGACCGTGGCAGTTCCGGCGAGATGCCCTCCCGCACTGAATCCCATGATGCCGATCTGTTTCGGGCTCAGCAGGTATTGTTTCGCGTGTTCCCGCACATACTGGATGGCGCGTTGTGCATCCTGAAGCGGGCCGATGGTTTTGTCGGTCATCGTTTCATCAGATGGAAGCCTGTATTTCAACACAAAGGCCGTTACACCCCACTCCGTAAACACTTTGGCGACGTCAGTGCCTTCATGGCTGAAAGCTTCCACCCAGTATCCGCCACCGGGACAAATAATGACAGCAGTACCGTTTTCCTTGCCTGCCTCTGGTCTGAACACTGTCATGGTGGGCACGGTGATATTGGAAATTATCAGTCGCCCATTGCCCTGCGTCTCTGATTTTTCAGCATTTGCAGTGGGCTTGCTGTTGGGGATAGAGTCAGTCGGGTAGAGGCTGATCACTTCCTGGCTGCTGGCGGTTAGAATTGCGGTCATGAAGAAGAATAGCGAAAAAATAAATTTCATGTTGCGGGATTATCCGGTTGAAAATACCGAATATCTGAAAACAAAAAACCGCCTCCCGGAGGATGCGGTTTTTCTTAACGATCTGTATGGAAACCGTCAGATCACCAGCATGGCATCGCCATAGCTGAAGAAACGGTATTTGTCTTTGATGGCTTTCTTGTATGCTTCCATAGCCAGGTCATAGCCGGCAAATGCGCAGGTCATGATCAGCAGGCTTGTTTTCGGCAGGTGGAAATTGGTTACCAGGGCATCCGCAATGGAAAACTGGTAAGGCGGATGGATGAAGTGGTTGGTCCAGCCTTCCGAAGGTTTCAGCAATTTCTCTGCGGTGAAGGAAGATTCGATGGCGCGCATCGTGGTCGTGCCGATAGAACAGATCCTGTGACCGGTGGTCTTGGCTTTGTTCACGATCTGGCAGGAGTTGTCGTCGATGCGGTAGTACTCAGCATCCATTTTATGTTTGCTGAGGTCTTCCACTTCGATCGGCCGGAAAGTACCCAGGCCGGTGTGCAGGGTAACTTCAGCAAAGCGGACACCTTTGATCTCCAGGCGTTTGATCAGCTCACGGCTGAAATGGAGACCTGCAGTGGGCGCTGCGACAGCACCTTCGTGTTTCGCATATACTGTCTGGTAACGCTCCTTGTCTTCCTCATCAGGCTTGCGCTTGATGTATTTGGGAAGCGGTGTTTCGCCGAGAAATTCCAGCATGGTGCGGAATTCGGCGTCAGTTCCTTCCCAAAGGAAGCGGATGGTACGACCGCGGCTGGTAGTGTTGTCGATCACCTCTGCAACCAGTTCGTCATTGTCACCAAAATAGAGTTTATTACCAACCCTGATCTTACGGGCAGGATCAACGATAACATCCCAGAGACGATTAGGCTTGTTCAGTTCACGGAGCAGGAACACCTCGATCTTGGCGCCGGTCTTTTCCTTACGGCCATACATGCGCGCAGGGAATACCTTGGTGTTGTTCACGACGAACACATCCTTGTCGTCAAAGTAATCGAGAATGTCGCGGAAATTTTTGTTTTCGATTTGCCCGGTCTTACGATGAACAACCATCATGCGGCTGTCTTCTCTTTTTTTGGTAGGGTGTTGGGCAATAAGGTTAAGGGGTAGGTCGAACTTAAACTGTGATAGCTTCATGTATAAATTGATTCAAGTTACGGCTTGATGTTCAAAGGACGCGAAGGTAGGAAATTAATTGGGATTTCCCGATTTCCCCGGCAGTCCCGGGATTGCAGCCAGTAATCGCTGCGTATATGGCGATTCCGGGTCACGGAATATCTTTTCCGGGGTACCCATTTCCACGATACTCCCTTTTTCCATTACCAGGATCCGGTCACTGATATAGCGCACAACTCCGAGGTCGTGACTGATGAATACTGCGGTGAAACCCAGTTCCGCTTTCAGGCGGTTGATCAGGTTCAGTACCTGTGCCTGTACGCTGACGTCAAGGGCGCTGACGCTTTCGTCAAACACGATCAGTCCCGGCTCCAGCACCAGTGCCCTGGCGATCCCGATCCTTTGTCGCTGCCCCCCGCTGAAAGCGAAAGGATACCTTAAAGCATGTTCCGGCAGCAGGTTAACGGCTTCCAGCAATTGTTGCAGGCGTTCCTGTTTTTGCCCGCGGGACATTTCCGGGAAATGTACCTGCAAAGGTTCGGTAATTGCCTGCCCAACGGGTTGTTTCGGGTTCAGGGAACCATACGGATCCTGGAATACCAGCTGGAATTCCTGTCGCAGGGGGCGCCATTCTTTCTCGTCGAGTTGCAGCAGGTCACTGCCGCCATAGATTATTTTACCGGATGCTGGTTTCACCAGCCGCAGGATAGCGCGGCCAAGGGTCGTCTTCCCGCATCCTGATTCGCCTACGATGCCCAGGGTCTCCCCCTCATAAACATCAAAACTTACGTTATTCACCGCCCTGATGAGCGGGCGTCTTTTCCCCAGTAGTGGCTTCTGCCCGCCGAACGATACCGACAGTGATTCAACCGACAGTAGTTTTTTTCCGGTACCGGCGGATTCAGGGGCTGAAGCAGGAGCAGGAACAGGGACTGCTGTTTTCCCGTCGTCCTGCAGAAAATCGGCGACCACCGGAAGCGGCTTTCCCCTGGCGTGAAGGATTGGCCGGCAGGCAAGCAACGCGCGGGTATAGGGATGTTGCGGATTCCCGAATACGTTCCTCACCGGGCCCTGTTCCACCAGGTTCCCTTTGTACAATACAGCTACTTTGTCTGCTACATCCTGTACCACACCCAGGTCGTGGGTAATGAAAAGAATACCGAGATTGTCGGTACGGCGGAATTCATCAAGCAGTTCCAGGATATGCTGCTGCACGGTCACGTCGAGGGCTGTGGTTGGCTCATCCGCGATCAGCAGGGCCGGCCGGCAGCTCACGGCCATAGCAATCATCACCCGTTGTTTTTGTCCGCCGCTCAGCTGATGCGGGTAACGATCGTATACCCCTTCGGGATCGGGCAGCCGGACCTTTTCAAACAGGGTGATGGTTTGCCGTCGCGCTTCTTTTTGGGTTACCTTTTCATGAAGCCGGATGGTTTCTGCTACCTGCTCCCCGCAAGTGAATACCGGGTTGAGTGAGGTCATCGGTTCCTGGAAGATCATGCCGACCTCACCACCCCGGATATGCCGAAGGCGTTTTTCCGGTAACAGCAACAGATCTTCAGCCGTCTCGCCGTGTGGGGAGAAAAGGATCTTTCCTGACGGATACCGTGTGTTTTCCGCAGGCAGCAACTGCAGCACAGACATGGCCGTGATGCTTTTTCCCGATCCGGATTCACCCACCAGCGCCACAAATTCACCCGGATTGATTTGCAGGGACAGTCCATGCAGTGCCGGCTGCTGATGACCATCTTTTTCAAAGGCAATGCGGAGCGCTTCTATGGAAAGCAGGGGATGCAGGGTCAGGGTGTGATTTTGCTGATGTTCTTAATGGAGAGTTTTTTATCCGGTGTGGGGTAATAGGCCATGCAAACTGCGCAGTTTTCCTGGGCACCATCAGCCAGCTCAAAAGTGAACCGGTCACCTTCCTTCAAACCAGATGTGGCGAAACTGCAGGAGCTCGCAACAGCAAAGGACTTAGGATAGGTAGCATTCCGCTTTTCATCTCTCCAGTTGAGGGCAAGTTTGCTGGTATCGATGTCACCGGACTCCAGTTCAACGACAAAATGGTTGCACAACTCCAGTACTACCAGTTTGCCGACATAGGGTTTACTGCTGGCAGCTTCAGTGCCGGATGGTGTTTTGGTTTTGCAACCCAGCATTACCAGGGGAATCGCCAGATAAACTAGTCTTCTCATATTGCTGATTTTTAAAAGCGCAGGTGCCTGACAGTTAGCCCGTCGTTGATGAGCTGATTCAGGGAATCAATACCGATCCGGATATGCCGCTCTACAAATTCCCCGGTCACTTTCTTGTCACTCTCTTCCGTCTTTACGCCCTCCGGTATCATGGGGGAATCGCTCACCAGCAGGAGGGCGCCGGTCGGGATCCTGTTAAAAAATCCGACCGAGAAAATAGTGGCCGTTTCCATATCGATGGCATATGCCCGTATTTTCTGGAGGTATTCCTTAAATACTTCATCGTGTTCCCATACCCTCCGGTTGGTCGTATATACCGTACCCGTCCAGTAATCCACGCCATAATCCCTGATCGTGGTGGAAACGGCTTTCTGCAGGGCGAAGGCGGGAAGTGCGGGCACCTCTGGCGGGAAATAGTCGTTGGACGTTCCTTCTCCGCGGATGGCCGCAATCGGCAGGACCAGGTCACCCACCTTATTCCGTTTTTTCAGTCCCCCGCATTTCCCCAGGAACAGTACAGCTTTGGGTTCTATCGCACTGAGCAGGTCCATCACTGTTGCTGCGGTAGGACTTCCCATGCCGAAATTGATAATGGTGATATCGCCGGCTGTTGCACATTGCATAGGTTTTCCGATGCCGATGACATCAACATTATGCCATTGTGCAAACCAATCAACATAGTTGCTGAAGTTGGTAAGGAGGATGTACTTGCCGAAATTTTCCAGCAATTCACCGGTGTAACGCGGCAGCCAGTTTCTGACGATATCTTCCTTTGTTTTCATATCCTCAAGGTAAAACTATTATAGATTTGCCCGATGGTACTGTTGCAATTTCCAGATTTTCCCTATCGTGTCCGTGAGATCCGTGGTGTACACCAGGTATTTGATGAGACCCGTAAACGCTGGGTGCAGCTAACGCCGGAAGAGTGGGTGCGCCAGCACTTCATTCAATACTTGTTGCAGGTAAAAAAATATCCTGCTGCACTGATTGCTGTTGAAAAAGAGATTCAACTGGGTGAACTGAACAAACGGTTCGACATCCTGGTGTATGACCGTCGTCATCAGCCCTGGCTGATGATCGAATGCAAGCGGCCGGATATCCAGCTGAGCGACGAAAGCGTTCACCAGGTATTGCGGTATAACATTTCGGTTCCGGTACCATACCTGGCACTGACCAACGGGAATAGTCATTTTTTGTTTCTGCGGAAGGAGGGGAAGCTGGAGCCGAAGGATGCATTTCCGGAGTGGGAGTAGTGGTAAAAAGTTTAGGAGTTTATTAGTTTAGTTGTTTAGAAGTTGGTGCCCCGTGGAGGGAGATACAATAGATTCAGTTGCGGTGAAGGATGGTGTTGTGGAAACTTCTAAACTAATAAACTACTAAACAGATAAACAGCAGCAACTACGTAAAGTATTGCACAAAAGAAATCCCCTGCAACAATGCAGGGGATCATAGTTCAGTTCATCAATACGTTATGGGAAAATCCCCAGTTCATTGTAGCTGGTCGCTACTTTGTTGATCGCCACCACGTATGCAGCTGTACGCATGTCGGGGATACCCGGATTGTTCTGCCAGCATTCCATGATTTCGCGGGTAGCGGAGATCATGGTTTCTTCGAGGCCGGAATATACCAGGTCCACCTCATCGGGGCCGTGCTCGAGCGCAACGCGTTCTGCAGGCTGCATTTTCTTGCCCGTGAGCGATTCGATCTGCTGGATGATATTCTTGTTCTGATTTTCAGTAAACCGTTTTTCCAGCCTGCCATAACGAACATGGCTGAGGTTTTTCAGCCATTCGAAATAAGACACCGTTACACCGCCGGCATTCAGGTACATATCCGGAACTACGAGGATGTTTTTGGAAGCGAGTATTTCATCTGCTTCAGGTGTAAGCGGACCATTGGCTGCTTCCCCGATGATCCGGGCCTTGACGCGGGGCGCGTTGTCGCCGTTGATCACATTCTCCAGGGCTGCGGGGATCAGGATATCACATTCCAGTTCAAGTGCATCATTCGACGTTGCGAGGTTGGTAGCACCCGGGAAATTCAGGATAGAGCCAGTTTTCTTACGATGTTGAAATACGGCTTCTTCATCGAGTCCGGCAGGATTCAGGATGGCACCTTCAAATTCTGCAATGGCGATCACTTTGGCACCGCCTTCGCGGAAGAATTTCGCGGCATGGTATCCCACGTTGCCGAGGCCCTGTACCACAACGGTTTTGTTTTCCACGCCAACTGTCATTCCTCTTTCTTCCATTACTTTAGGCATGTTGCATACTTCACGGATGCCATAAAATACACCGAGACCGGTTGCTTCACGACGACCACGTACGCCGCCCTGGGTAACCGGTTTGCCTGTAACGCAGCCGATGGCTTCCACTTCACCGGGATTCATACTCATGTAGGTGTCGAGGATCCAGGCCATTTCACGTTCACCGGTTCCATAATCTGGTGCAGGAACATCGGTACCAGGTCCGATAAAATTCTTTTTGATCAGTTCGTGTGTATAGCGGCGGGTGATCTTCTCCAGTTCGTAGGGCGTGTATTTTTTCGGATCGATGTTGATACCACCTTTGGCACCGCCAAAGGGAACGTTTACAATGGCGCACTTGTAAGTCATCAGTGCTGCCAACGCCATCACCTCATCGAGGTTAACGGTAGTTGCAAAGCGGATGCCTCCTTTACAGGGGGTCTTGTGATGGGAGTGCTGAACCCGGTAGGCCTTGATCACTTCTATTTTATCGCCGATCTTGACAGGGAAATGCATCCGGTAAACCGAGTTGCATTGCTTGATCTGTTCCAGGATACCGGGATCCCAGTTCGTGAATTGGGCTGCCTTGTCAAAACTCTTTTCCACTGCTCCAAAGAAGCTGTACTCTTGCTGTGCAGACATGATTGATGTTTTTGAGAATTGTTTTTTATATGTGTTTAAGCTATCGTGTGCAAGGGCTATTTCTGTTCCAGCTGAGAAATCTTCCTGTCGAGCCGGATCAGGTAAAGGATCAGTCCGGCGACAATCGTGAAAAACACGGCCACTACCACCCAGATCTTTCCATCAGCACGCAGCCCGTCTGCCATCTGGACGGGACCATCGGCTGCAGGATTCTGAGCGAGCAAATGACCGGCAGGAAGCAATAACAACAGGAACATTACAAGTAGGAATGCGGTATGCTTAAGCATGTTGCAGTTTTTTTTCTTCAAGAACTTTGTACCGGATGCGAAGGGTAGTGATCCATACGCCGAGCAGGCTCCAGCCGGGAACGGCGAGCAACCAGAAGACGAGGCGCATCCTGCTGTCGATGTCTTTGGTATTCAGGGCGGGGTTTCCCATTCCACCGGGATGCAGGCTCTCCAGTAAACGTGGTATTACCCAAATGGTTGGGATCAGCATGAAAAAAGCAAAAATATTGTATACGGCGCCTACCCTTGCTCTTTTATCGAGGTCCGGTAATGAACCCCGGAGCACCAGGTAAGCTACATAGATGAGGATGGCAATGGCTGCTCCCAGCTGTTTCGGGTCGTTGCTCCAGGGAGCACCCCAGGTATAGTTGGCCCATACCATGCCGGTGAGCAGGCCAAGCGTTCCGAACACGATTCCCGAATTGGCATATTCTACCGAATAGAAATCGTATTTCTGTTTTCCGGTACGCAGATACATCACGGCATTGACTACTGAAACCACGAAAAAGATCGACATGGCAAACCACATGGCCACATGATAATAGAGATTCCGGATGGTTTCGTTAAGTATGGGTTTCGCCGGTACACCCCCGATAAGTCCGGCTACCGATAACAAAAGGAGCTGAACGATGCAGAGTATTTTCCACCAAGATAGGCGCATAGCAAGAAATAAGTGGGGCAAAATTAGGGGAATCCCGGCGATATGTCAGTCTTTCCAGAGGAAGGGAAAAAGGATCAGGGAAAGAACGATGACCATGGCATCCATTCCGGCGAGCAGGAGGACCATCTGCAGCAGACTTTCCTGGATGACCTTGCTGAATGCAGTGTTGGACAGTTTCATCAGGAACATCAGCTGCAGGATAATCAGGGGAAAACCCAGGATTGCCATCAACGCTGCATTCTGTTGTGCCCGGGCGGCGATTGCACTCAGGAACGTAAATACCAGGCTGAGTCCGAATCCGCCGAAAACTGCTATACCAAAAAAACGTAATCCGTTGCGAACAGGTGCACCCAGAAACAGGCTGAAGAGTGCCCAGGCGAGTATGCTCAGGATGGCCATCAGCACGGCATTGAAGAAAAGCTTGCTTAAGATGAAATCGCGGGGGCCGGCCAGCGAATAGTAATACAGCATGCGTCCCCGGCTTTCCTGCAGAAAACTTTTGGCCACGCCGTTCACGCAGATGAACAGCTGGATCATCCAGAACAACCCGTTCCATACCTGCTCTTCCGGCTGTCCCATAGCCAGGTACAGCACGAATATGGTGCTGGCGACATACAGCAGCACGCCATAAAAACTGTATTGCTGGCGGAATTCCAGCAACAGGTCTTTCCTGAATAATGCGATCAATGTTTTCAAGCGCCCAAAAGTATTAACTAATCCGGATCATAAAAGCATTTCCGGCAGCGGGGTTCGTAGATGTCCTTTTCCCCCAGCAGGAACTGGCCTTCATGTGCATGCTTCCTGTAGCTGAAGCTGGCGATATTTCCACATTTCATACATATGGCATGCAACTTGGTGATATAATCCGCTTTGGCGAGAAGGTTGGGAATCTGCCCGAAAGGTTTGCCGCGGAAGTCCATATCCAGGCCGGCGACAATCACCCGGATGCCCTGGGCGGCAAGGCGGTCACACACATCGGGAAGCTGATCATCAAAAAATTGGGCTTCATCGATGCCAACCACATCCACTTCGCTGGTGAGCAGCAGGATGGTCTGGGAGTTATCGATGGGCGTGGAGGGAATGGCTTTTTCGTCATGGGAAACGATCTGCTGATCGTCATACCGTGTATCAACGGCGGGCTTGAAGATCTCCACCCTGAGGTTGGCGATTTTGGCCCGTTTGAGGCGGCGGATCAGTTCTTCGGTCTTACCGGAAAACATCGACCCGCAGATCACTTCGATCCAACCCTGCCGGCCACCTTTAACAATAGGTTCAATAAACATACGCTGGTATGGGCTTTAGATCAGTGTATTTTGTTATAACTTTATGAAATCCAATACTAACCCAAAAGTACCATATCGAATGGAAAGAGTAAAAGCACTGGTCAACAGGTTGCAGGAAGAACTGCAGCAAGGCGCCGATACTTCCTCCCTGATGATTACGGTTCGTGAAATCCAGGAAGCATTGCTGGCTGAACAGAAACCTGTTTCCCATGGCCCCGTAGCCAGGGCTCAGAACAGTAAAGTAGTGGTGGTTATGCCCGTATCCCACCAACAACGGCCGGTTGAACCGGCACCCGCTGCGCCGGAGGTTGAAAATACCGCAGCCAAAGAACCTGAAATACCCCCGCAAACAGACTGGCTGCATCACCTCATGCAGGAGATTCCAACGCTGGCGCATCAGAAAGAAATCCGGGAACTCAATGAGGTCATGGGCCTTCAGAATGGCGCATCCCTGAACGACAAACTCAAGCAATCTTCAATAGAAGTGGCCGAAGTACTTACCCGTGAACCGGTAAGAGACCTGAAAAAGGCGATCGGGGTGAATGACCGTTTTGTATTTGTAAATGAATTGTTCCGGGGAGATGAAGTGATGTATGAGAGAAGCATCAAGACCATCAATTCCTTTAATATTCTGCAGGAAGCTGAATTCTGGATGGAAAGGGAGTTAAAGCTGAAACTGGGCTGGGACGATTCAAAGGACGCGGTGCGTCATTTCATTCAACTCGTCAGAAGACGGTTTTCCTCCAAATAGCGGATAATCATTGCCGTAGCGCCCCTGTGCTGCCGGATAAACTGTTTTGCGGCTTCACCTGCTGCAGCTGCCATTGGCGGATCCTGGAAGAGGTCGTTCAATCTTTTTTCCAGTTCCAGTGCATTTCCTGCTGAAAAAGCGCCACCTGCGCCGATCATTCCCGCTGCCTCCGGGTACCGGTCAAAAACAGGCCCGAAGAGTACCGGTTTTCCCCAGACTGCCGGCTCCAGGATATTGTGCAGACCGTCATCCCCGAATCCACCACCCACATAGGAGACTGATGCATACTGGTAGAGTGCAGAAAGCATTCCGATGTTGTCAATGATCAGTACGTGCCTGTCTGCCGGTAATTCACCGCGTTTCAGGTGATCCAGCCATTGCCCGTACCGGATTGTTCCTTTCAGCAGTTTTTCCATTTCCAGCAGATGCGCCTCGCTGATCTCATGTGGTGCAAAAATGATCCTGAGATCTTTACGGTGATTACAGAAATGATCAAGCTCTTCTTCATCTTCCGGCCAGGTACTACCGGCGATCAATACCGGAAATTGTTGCACAAAAGCTTCTATGGGTGGCAGGGCAGGAGCAGAAGCAGCAATGGCTGAAACCCTGTCATACCGGGTATCGCCAGATAAGGTGACAGTGGTAATCCCTACATTATTCAAAAGTGTTACGGAATCTTTTTCCTGTACAAAAAGCTGGTCAAAACAATGCAGCAGGTGTCGGTACAGGTTACCATACCACTTGAAAAACGGTTGCGATTCACGGAATAATCCTGATACCAGTATGACCGGTATCTGCCTGGATTTCAACTGATTCAGGTAGTGATACCAGAACTCATACCGTACCCACAGTACCAGTGCGGGCTTCGTCAGATCCAGGAACCGCCTGGCATTGCCGGGATTATCGACAGGCAGGTAGGTGATGATATCGGCACCTTCCCAGTTTTTACGGATCTCATAACCGGAGGGAGAGAAAAATGAAATCAGGATCCGGTAATGCGGATATTTTTCCCGGATATGTTCCAGCAGCGGGCGTCCCTGCTCAAATTCGCCCAGGGAGGCACAATGCATCCAGATCAAAGGGGCATCAGGCCGGAATTCCAGGTCTTTTGCCAGTTTCTCCTGCCAGTTGCGTCTTCCCGCAACCCATTGCCTGGCCTTGGGATGGAAAGATGAGGCGATTCCCAGCGCAACCCGGTAAAGGAGAATAAAAATATTATATAACAGAAGACTCACTGAATCAAACGGTTAATGTGCTGCAAAACTAAAATCAAACTTCCACCCTACCTATATTTTGCTATTTTTGTGCGCATTTAAAATAACGACCGCATATGCGTCCTATTCAAATGGTTGATTTGCGGCAGCAATATGACCAGATCAAAGCTGAGGTAGATGCTGCAATTCATGAAGTGATTGATTCGGTTTCTTTTATTAATGGAAAGGCGGTCCACGATTTTGCAGGTGCGCTTTCCCGTTATCTGGGGGTTAAGGAAGTAATTCCCTGTGCCAATGGTACAGACGCATTGCAGATTGCGATGATGGCACTCGATTTGCAGCCAGGGGATGAAGTCATCACTCCTTCCTTCACCTATATCGCTACTACTGAAGTAGTTGCGTTATTAAAACTTAAGCCGGTGTTTGTGGATGTTGACCCAAAGACATTCTGTATGGACCCGGAGGCACTGAAAAAAGCCATCACACCAAATACAAAAGCTATTGTGCCTGTTCATTTGTACGGGCAGGCTGCGGATATGGAGGCCATCATGGCGATTGCCAATAAAGCCGGAATTCCGGTAATTGAGGATAATGCCCAGGCCATCGGCAGTGATTTCCATTTCAGTGACGGCAGCACGAAAAAGACGGGTGCGATCGGAACGATCGGCTGCACTTCATTTTTCCCTTCCAAAAACCTGGGCTGTTATGGCGACGGCGGTGCCATCTGCACCAATGACAGCGTGCTGGCGGAAAAAATGAGGAAAATTGCCAATCACGGCCAGAGTGTACGGTACTATCATGATATCGTGGGCTGCAACAGCCGCCTTGACAGTATCCAGGCCGCCGTATTGAATATCAAGCTGCCGCGGCTCGATCAGTATATCGCTGCGCGACGCGCAGCAGCGGATGCTTATGATGCAGCTTTTGCCGGCCATCCGAAAATTACGGTACCATTCCGTGAGAAAAATAACAAACATGTCTTCCACCAGTATACGCTCCAGCTGGAAGGTGTTGACCGCGACGGACTGAACCAGTTCCTCGCGGAACATAAGATTCCGTCTATGATTTACTATCCGGTGCCCGCTCACCGGCAAAAAATGTTTGCTGCCTTTGGTGCTGACCAGGCTGATCTGCCCGTTACCGACTGGCTGACCGGCAGGGTGATCTCACTGCCTATGCATACTGAACTCGATGCAGAGCAGTTGCAGTTTATCACCTCCAAAGTATTGCAGTACATCAATTAATACCATAAATAATTATTCTACAAATGAAGATCGCTGTTGTTGGAACCGGATATGTTGGATTGGTAACCGGAACATGTTTTGCTGAAACCGGGAATGAGGTCATTTGCGTGGATATCGACCAGAAAAAGGTTGATAAACTGACCAACGGGGAAATCACGATTTATGAGCCCGGCCTGGAGAAACTTTTCCTGCGTAACCTGAAAGAAGGCCGTCTTAAATTCACTACTGACCTCGCCGCCGGAATTGAGGAAGCGAAGATCGTTTTCCTTGCACTTCCCACACCTCCCGGTGAAGATGGTTCAGCAGATCTTAAATATGTACTCGGTGTGGCTGATCATATCGGCAGATTGCTGACAGACTATAAAGTATTGGTGGATAAAAGCACTGTTCCTGTTGGCACAGCTGAGAAAGTATATGAGAGTGTTGCCAGGAACGCAAAGGTTCCGTTTGATGTGGTATCCAATCCTGAATTTCTCCGTGAAGGTGTTGCCGTGGATGATTTTATGAAACCAGACCGCGTGGTGATCGGAACCAGCAGTGACCGGGCCCGCAAGCTTATGGGTGAACTCTATGCCCCGTTTGTACGCTCAGGCAACCCGGTGATCTATATGGATGAACGTTCAGCGGAGCTGACGAAATATGCAGCCAATTCTTTCCTGGCGACCAAGATCTCTTTCATGAATGAGATTGCGCAACTCTGTGAAAAGCTGGATGCAGATGTTGACATGGTTCGGCTGGGAATTGGAAGTGATGACCGTATTGGCAAGCGTTTCCTTTTTCCCGGAATCGGCTATGGCGGCTCCTGTTTCCCGAAAGATGTTCAGGCCCTGGCTAAATCCTCCGACGAAGCGGGTTATGATTTCAGGATACTTGACGCGGTAATGCAGGTGAATGAAATTCAGAAACTGCACCTGCTGCCCAAGATCCTCCGTTACTTCAGCGGCAATCTGCAAGGCAGGCACTTTGCCCTGTGGGGACTTGCCTTTAAGCCCAATACAGACGATATCCGGGAGGCTCCGGCATTATACATCATTGATGCCCTCCTGGAAGCCGGCGCAACAGTAACTGCGTTTGATCCTGAAGCGATGAAAAATGTGCAGCAGGTAGTAGGGGATAAGATCAAATTTGCAGAGAACCAGTATGAGGCACTCAAAGGTGCCGATGCTTTGATCATTGCAACGGAATGGAACGAATTCAGGACGCCTGATTTTCTGAAGATTGTAAGCAACCTGAAAAAGAAAGTGATTTTTGACGGCCGCAATCTTTTCGATATCAGAGCTATCGGTGAACTCGGCTTCCATTATGAAAGTATTGGCCGCAGACCTGTAAACCAACCAACCGCTGTAATTGCATGACCCCAAAACGAATATTGATAACGGGAGCGGCCGGATTTCTGGGTTCCCATCTTTGCGATCGGTTCATTAAGGAAGGATTCCACGTACTGGGAATGGACAACCTGATTACAGGCGATCTGAAAAATATTGAGCACCTTTTCAGGCTCCCCAACTTTGAATTTTATCACCATGACGTGAGCAAATTCATCCATGTGCCGGGAGAACTGGATTATATCCTTCATTTTGCTTCACCGGCCAGTCCGATTGACTACCTGAAAATTCCCATCCAGACCCTGAAAGTGGGCGCCCTGGGTACCCACAACTGCCTTGGGCTGGCCAAGGCAAAAAAGGCACGTATCCTGGTTGCGTCCACTTCCGAAGTGTACGGCGATCCGCTGGTACACCCTCAGTCGGAGGACTATTGGGGAAATGTGAATCCTGTCGGACCGCGCGGTGTTTATGATGAAGCCAAGCGGTTCATGGAATCCATCACCATGGCCTACCATACTTTCCACCAGGTGGAAACAAGAATCATCCGGATCTTCAATACCTATGGTCCGCGGATGCGACTCAATGACGGGAGGGCACTTCCGGCATTTATCGGCCAGGCATTGCGGGGAGAAGACCTTACGGTTTTCGGGGATGGTTCACAAACCCGCTCCTTCTGTTATGTTGACGATCTGATCGAAGGCATTTACCGCCTCCTGATGAGCGATTATGCATATCCCGTGAATGTGGGCAATCCTGACGAGATCTCCCTCAGGGAGTTTGCGGAGGAAATTATCAGGCTGACAGGTACAACGCAGAAAATCGTGTATAAGCCATTGCCTACAGATGATCCAAAGCAAAGAAAACCAGATATCACTAAGGCGAAAACCCTCCTGGGGTGGGAACCGAAAGTCAGCCGGGCTGACGGTGTTCGCATCACCTACGAGTATTTTAAATCCTTACCGTCGGAAGAACTGACAAAACAACCCAAGGAATTTAAAAGCTTACACTAATGAAAATTTATCAGGATTTACTTGACAAAAAGGAAAGGCTCGCTGTTATCGGATTAGGCTATGTCGGATTGCCGCTGGCACTGGAACTTGCACGCAGGATCCCGGTGATCGGATTTGACATCAATTCCCACCGGATCGACCTGATGAGAAATGGCATTGATCCAAGCAAAGAAGTAGGGGCTGATGAATTTAAAGACCGTGATATTGAGTTCACCGATGACCTCGAAGTGCTGCGGAAAGCTAAATTCTATATTGTAGCTGTACCTACACCGGTTGACAAATACAATGTGCCTGATCTGAAGCCGCTTGTCGGCGCTTCCACTACCGTGGGCAAAGTGCTGAAGCAGGGTGACTATGTGGTGTATGAATCCACTACTTATCCAGGTTGTACGGAAGAGGATTGCCTGCCTGTTCTTGAAAAAGTTTCAGGCCTGAAAATGGGCGACGACTTCAAACTGGGATATTCTCCGGAAAGGATCAACCCGGGAGATAAGAAAAACACCCTCCGTACTGTGGTGAAAGTAGTATCCGGAAATGACGATGTGGCGCTCGAAGAAATTGCCAGGGTGTATGAACTGGTGGTGGATGCCGGGGTACACCGTGCTCCCTCGATCAAAGTTGCAGAAGCCAGCAAGATCGTGGAAAATACCCAGCGCGATATGAACATCGCACTGATGAACGAACTGAGCCTGATTTTCGACAGGATGGGTATCAATACCTATGATGTGATCGAAGCGGCAGGTACCAAGTGGAACTTCCTGAAGTTTCAGCCGGGTCTCGTTGGTGGTCACTGCATTGGCGTTGATCCTTATTATCTGACACATAAGGCGGCTTCAATGGGATACCAGAGCCGTGTAATTGCTGCCAGCCGGTATATCAACGACGATATGGCAAAATACCTTGCCCGCAAGATCATCAAGTATGTGCTGCGCAATTCTGACAACCCGCGTATCCTGGTGAAAGGTGTTACGTTTAAGGAAAATGTAAGTGATATCCGTAACTCCAAGATCGTTGATACCGTTCAGGAACTGCTGGCATTCAATATCGCTGTAGATGTGGAAGATCCCTTTGCAGAGCACAATGAAGTAAAGGAAGAATACGGTCTTAACCTGGTACGGCATAGCGGAAAAGACTATGACGCTGTAATTGTGACCGTACCGCACAGCCCTTATTTAAAGCTGGACGACGCCTATTTTGCGGGTATTACCCGCTCACATGGTGTTGTTGTTGACCTGAAAGGGATCTATAAAAACAAAATTCATTCTAGACAATACTGGAGTCTGTGACAAAAAGTTTCAAGAAGGTAATTATTGTAACGGGAGGTGCCGGGTTTATCGGATCTCATGTGGTGCGGCGGCTGGTGACCAGGTACCCGGAATACCAGGTCGTGAACCTCGATCTGCTCACCTATGCCGGAAATCTCGAAAACCTCAGGGATGTAGAAGCTGCACCCAATTACCAGTTTGAAAGGGGAGATATTACTGATGAAAGCGGCATGACAGCGCTTTTCGAAAAATACCCGGTAGACGGAGTGATCCACCTGGCGGCAGAAAGCCATGTGGATCGCTCAATTTCAGACCCGTTGCAGTTTGTGAAGACAAATGTGCTGGGTACAGCCAACCTGTTGAATGTTGCCCGCAAAGCCTGGAAAAACAACTTTGACGGCAAACGCTTTTATCATGTATCAACAGATGAAGTGTATGGCTCTCTCGGTGAATCCGGCTTCTTTACGGAGGAGACCGCGTATGATCCAAGGTCACCTTATTCGGCATCAAAAGCTTCTTCAGATCATTTCGTAATGGCTTATTACCACACTTACGGGTTGCCGGTGGTAATGAGCAACTGTTCCAATAATTATGGCCCCTACCATTTTCCGGAAAAACTGATTCCGCTGATGATTCACAACATCATGAAGGAAAAGCCGCTTCCGGTATATGGAAAAGGTGAGAACATCCGTGACTGGTTATTTGTGGAGGATCACGCCGCTGCTATCGACCTTATCTTCCACCAGGGAAAAACCGGTGACAAGTACAATATCGGCGGTTTCAACGAGTGGAAAAACATCGACCTGGTGATGCTGCTTTGCGAAATTATGGACAGGAAGCTCGGCAGGGAAGAAGGTGCATCTGCGAAACTCATCACCTATGTGACTGACCGGCCCGGCCATGATTTGCGTTACGCGATCGATGCTGCCAAAGTGAACCGGGAGCTGGGATGGGCGCCTTCCCTGCAGTTTGAAGAGGGGTTGGAACGCACGGTAGACTGGTTCCTGGCAAACACCGGCTGGGTGGAGCATGTTACCAGCGGAGCGTATCAGAAATATTATCAGGAACAATACGGAAGTCATTGATATGGGATTTATCGAAACCGGATTTCAGGGTTTGTGGATTTTTGAGCCGAAAGTATTCGGCGATGACCGTGGCTATTTTTATGAGTCCTACAGCGCCCGCGCATTCCAGGCAAATGGACTGGAATTTCATTTTGTTCAGGACAACCAGGCGCGATCCTCTTATGGGGTTGTCAGGGGATTACATTACCAGGAGCATCCATATTGCCAGACCAAGCTGATCCGTGCACTTGAGGGTACTATTCTCGACGTGGTGGTGGATTGCCGGAAAGGCTCGCCCACTTATGGTAAGGTCTTCTCCATCGAATTATCGGCCGAAAACAAAAAACAGTTACTGATACCGGCCGGATTTGCTCATGGCTATTCTGTGCTGACGGAGCAGGCGGAAGTGATGTATAAGGTTGACCGGTTTTACCATAAAGAAAGCGAAGGCGGTATCCTGTTCAGCGATCCGGCGCTTGCCATTGACTGGAAAGTTCCTGCCGGCCAGATGATATTGTCTGAAAAGGATAAATTGTATCCGACATTTGCCGCTGGTAACCATTCATTCTTTTTCTGATCAATGCACACTATTCTTGTAACTGGTGCTGACGGGCAACTTGGCAGTGAACTGCAGGTTATTGCTTCCTTGTATCCGGAATACAGGTTTCTGTTTACGGGGAGCAGCCAGCTTGATATTACAGACGAGGCTGCTGTCAGGAATATATTCATGCAGGAAAGCCCGGCATTTTGTATCAACTGTGCTGCCTATACTGCTGTGGATAAAGCGGAAAGCGAACCGGATAAAGCTGATGCAGTGAATGCCGCAGCCGCAGGAAACCTTGCAAAAGCTGCGGATGTTACGGGATGCCGCCTGATCCATATTTCGACTGACTATGTGTTTGATGGTACAGCTACTGTGCCGCTCGCCGAAACTGCCGTCACGAATCCGCTCGGCGTTTACGGCGTTTCCAAATGGAAAGGAGAACAACTGGTTTTAAGTATTGCACCGGATTCGATTGTGATCCGGACGTCCTGGGTATATTCCTCATTCGGAAAAAACTTTGTCAAGACCATGCTGCGGCTGATGGCTGAACGGGAAACCATCAATGTAGTGAATGACCAGCAGGGATCACCCACCTATGCAGCTGATCTTGCGCGGGCAATCATGCAGATCGTACAGAAGCTGCCGGATACCGAAAACGCCGGGGGTATTTATCATTATGCCAATGCCGGGGCGATCACCTGGTTCGAATTTGCCCAGGCTATTGCAGGCATGACGGGTAGCAGATGCCGGGTGAACCCGATTACCACGGCCGAATACCCCACCCCTGCAAAAAGGCCTGCTTACAGCGTCTTTGACACGAACAGGATCCGGCAGGTGTTTGATGTGCCGGTTTATCCGTGGCAGGAAAGTCTGCAAGCCTGCCTTCTTCAGTTGCAGGGATATTTAGCGGGCCAATGATTGCAGGTCGATCACAAACCGGTACTTCACATCACTTTTGACTACTCTCTCGTAGGCCTCATTCACGTAGCTGATATCGATTACTTCCACATCGGATACGATGTTATTGACCGCGCAGAAATCCAGCATTTCCTGTGTTTCCGGAATGCCACCGATCATAGAGCCGGTAATTGTCCGGTTGTTTCCAAGTAACAGGAACCCTGTCAGTTTAATCGGTTCCGGTGGTACACCTACACAGATCATTACACCATTGGTGGTGAGCATGTTAAGGTACATGTCGTAATTGTGGGGCGCAGAAACGGTATCGATAATAAAATCAAAATAGCCGGCAAGCGCTTTGGTAGCCTCCTCGTTACGGGTGTTGCAGAATTTGTGGGCGCCGAGTTTGCGTGCATCATTTTCTTTCGAAGGTGATGTGCTCAGTACAGTTACTTCAGCACCGAAAGCCACACCAAATTTCACCGCCATATGACCGAGGCCGCCGAGTCCGAGTACGGCCAGTTTATGACCCTTGCCAACTTTCCAGCGCTTGAGTGGGGAATAGGTGGTTATACCTGCACACAGCAGGGGGGCTACACCTGAAAGCGGAAGTTTGTCTGAGACGGAAACGACATATTTTTCATCACATAAAATAATGTCGGAATAGCCGCCGAAAGTCAGTGCACCGCCGTTTCGCTCGCGACCGTTGTAAGTCATTACGGTTTCTCCCTTTTCACAAAACTGCTCCTGGCCGTTTTTACAGTTATTGCATTCGCGGCAGGAATCCACCATGCATCCGATGCCGGCGAGATCACCCGTTTTGAATTTGGTAACTGATTTGCCTACGGCTGTAATACGGCCAACGATCTCATGACCAGGAACCATCGGGTACATGGAATTGCCCCATTCTCCCCTGACCTGGTGAATATCGGAATGGCATACTCCGCAATAGAGTATCTGAATCTGTACATCATGAGGGCCGGGATCACGGCGCTGGAAATCCCATGGCTTCAGGCTGTCTTTTTCGTTGTGAACAGCATATCCTTTGGCTGCTTGCATAATGAATGGTTTTGGTGATGGGATTAACAGCAGATCACAGAAATTGTTGAAAATAGGAGATGAGGGGTTAATTTGCGCCTTCATCCAATTGCCTGCAATGACAGCTGCAACTTCCCTGCACGACCTGATCAGCCGGATCGTATCCCGGCCCGAGACACATGCCCGATGGCTGAACACCCTCAGTATGCTGGAAAATGCAGGTGCGCGCAAGATCAAACAATGTGAGCACCCTGTATTCGTAAAGGAGGATATTCTGAAACATGCAGCAGAAGAAGCACGACATGCCTGGTATCTGAAGAAGCAGCTGCATAAGGTTGGAGGCAATTGTCCAACTTATGAGGCGCCCTACCTGCTGGCACCAGCAGTAAGTTCGCGCTACCTTCACAGGATCGACATGCGTGTTTGCCGTTATCTCAAGGATGAATACGGTTTTAGCGGGCATGAACTGAAATATGCGGCGTATCTGCTGGTAACCTATGCCATTGAAGTGCGGGCCGATGAACTGTATCCCGTTTACCAGGAGGTATTGAAACAGGCCGGCAGCGGTATCAGCGTGAACAATATCATTGCTGAAGAACAGCATCACCTGGCTTCCATGGAAGCCCAGTTAAAACAGTTGTGGCCTGAATGGCGGTCGCTTTGTGATATGGCCTGCCGGGAAGAAGACAGCTGCTACCGGGAATGGATAGCTGAAGTATCCGCAGGCACCTGATCACCGGTCTTTCTTCGGGAGGGACGCACGCACCAGGTCATAGGATCTTTTGATCCAGTCGCGGAGCATTGTGTCACCGATAGAGTGATCAAGGTGAACCGTATTCCAGTGTTTTTTGTTCATATGGTATCCTGGTACAACCGCCTGGTACCTTTCCCTGAGTTCGAGTGCTTCTTCCGGGTCGCATTTCAGGTTAATGCTTTCAAAGGTGTCAATGCCGGCCAGGGCAAACATTTTCCCCTTAACCTTATACACGAGCGTATCCGGCCCGAAGGGAAACTCTTCGGTTACATCAGGCAGTGACAGGCAGAATGCCTGGAAATTGTCAAGTGTCATAATTGTCAAATTAAATCACTTTTATCACGGAACCATGAAAGTTATACTTGTACTGTTAGCCGCCTTTGTACTTGCGTCAGTTGGCATCAGGGTAACTGCCGGATACTGGCAACCCCGGCCGGCAGGGAATATTGCCCTGTGCATCATGCTGTTCTTTACGGCCTTCGGCCACTGGCGGTTTACTGATGCGATGGCCAGAATGATCCCCGGTCCAGTTCCATTCAAGAAAGAACTGGTTTATATCACAGGCCTGTTGGAAATTCTCGCGGGAGTAGCACTCCTGATACCTGTGGTAAGGGAAAAGGCGGGCTGGTTCCTGCTGGTATTTTTTGTATTGCTGTTACCGGCAAATATCTATGCTGCCATCAATAAGATCGATTACCAGCAGGTAGACAGGGAAGGGAATGGATTGAGTTACCTGTGGTTCCGTATACCCATGCAGATCGCCCTGATGGTATGGGTGTATTATTTCGCCATATGGAAGGGATAATAAAACAGCCGGATCATTGACCCGGCTGCTGATAAAGTAAGAAGACTGCAGGCTTAGCGGCTTTCCTCAGGGATCCTTACTACCGCGCTTTGCGTTTTCAGGGTCCCGTTTTTGATATAGTACTCACTATAGATCAGGCTGTCTTTTTTGTAATGCATGTTTTCCCAGTTTACAACCAGCGGCGTTGTACGATTAAGCGTGTATTCGATCTTGGTTTTGGTGTCACCTTTGAATGCCCATACCAGGTTATCATTTACGCCGTCGGCATGATACTGACCGGTGCCGTCTGTATTGAATTTGATGTACTCATCATCAAAAGTGTGGTCTGAACCACCGTATTGATAGAAGTAGAATTGTTGATTCTGAAGAATCCGGATTTCCTGGATTCTCCAGGTTCTGCCTGTCAGGAATGCCAGTGTATCCTTGGGAAAGTCAGTCAGCACTGTATCCTTGATGATTAGGGTATCAGTTACCTGTACTTCCTTAATAACTTCCTTTTCACAGGAGGAGGTGAGCAACTGAAAAGTGAAAAACAACAAAATAGTGGAAAGAGACACAAATCCCTTTTTCATAGTTTAAGGTTTTAGATAATAATTGCGCTTAGGTATAACAGGGAGCAAATTATAAAAAAAAAGAGGAAATGCCACATTTCCTCTTTTTGTTGCCCGACCAGGATTCGAACCTAGACAAACAGAACCAAAATCTGTCGTACTACCATTATACTATCGGGCAATCCGTCCCGTAAAGGGAGTGCAAAAATAAGGGCTGGGATGAAATCGTCCAAAAAAAAGCTTTTTTGCCGACAAATATTATCTTTAGTGACACACACCTGACAGCATGATTTCAAACAGAAGAAATTTTCTCAATGGCCTTGGCAAACTGGGTTTAGGAGGATTACTGGCAGGCGTTACGCAGCCGGTGTGGAGCCGTGAATTACAACAGAAGATCAATCAGTTCAATGGATTGCCGGCTGCCGACCTGGCCGGAGAGGAAGACTTCTGGTATGCCGTACAGCAAGCGTATACGGTGTCACCAAGCCTGATCAACCTGAATAATGGTGGGGTGAGTCCGTCACCCCGGGTGGTACAGGAAGCCATGAAAAAATATCATGATTTATCCAATGAGGCGCCCAGCTATTACATGTGGCGGATCCTGGATCAGGGCCGCGAGCCATTGCGCCGGGAACTGGCCAGGCTGGCTGGTGTCGGCGCTGAGGAAATTGCCATCCACCGTAATGCTTCGGAAGCGCTGGAAACGGTCATTTTCGGATTGCCGTTGAAAGCAGGTGATGAAGTGGTGCTCAGCAAGCAGGATTATCCGAATATGATCAATGCCTGGAAGCAAAGAGCGCTGCGGGACGGCATCAAACTGGTCTGGATCAACCTGGAACTGCCTTCCGAAAACAACGACTACCTGCTGAGCCAGTATACGCGGGCCTTTACCGCCAGAACAAAAGTGGTACATGTTACCCATATCATTAACTGGAATGGCCAGATTCTGCCGGTACGCGCCATAGCTGATGCTGCACACGCGAAAGGCATCGAGGTGCTGGTGGATGGCGCTCACAGCTTTGCGCATTTCCTGTTTACGTTGCCTTCCCTCGGTGCAGATTATTTTGGTACCAGCCTGCATAAATGGCTCAGTGCCTGCATAGGTTCCGGCCTTCTGTACGTGAAGAAAGAAAAGATCGCTTCAATATATCCCCTGTTTGCAGCAGGTGACCCTAAATCACCGGATATCCGCAAATTTGAAAGCACCGGAACCCGGCCATTTTTCATTGAGCAGGCGATCGGCAAAGCCATCGAATTTCACGACATGATCGGTGCGGAGCGAAAGGAGCAGCGGCTGCATTACCTGAAAAACTACTGGATGACCCGTATAAAGGATCTGCCAGGAGTGCAGCTGGGAACTTCTCTTCAGCCGGCTTTTGGCTGCGCCATCGGTCTGGTCAGTATTGATGACAGGAAGCCGGCAGAACTCGACAACTTCCTGCTTGACAAGTATAAGATCCATACCGTAAGCATCGAATGGGAAAACATCAGGGGAGTGCGCATTACACCTAATGTGTATACCACCACACGTCAACTGGATGTACTGGTGGAAGCCATCAAAGCATTTGTGAACACGAAAAGTTTCTAGCCTCAGACTGCCCGCACGAGGAAATAATCGCGTTTTCCTTTCTGTACGAGGAGATAGCGGCTGTTCAGCAGATGATCAGTGCCAAGCGTTGTTTCCAGTCCCGACACTTTGATCTTGTTCACACTTACACCGCCATTCTGAACCATCTTCCTGGCTTCTCCACGACTGGGGAAAATGCCGTTGTCAGCGAGAAAGTTGACAATATTCGCTCCCTCTTCCAGGGATGTTCTGGCCACATCAATATTGGGAACCCCCTCCATCACTTCCAGCAGTTGTTTTTCATTCAGCTGCTGCAAAACATCCGTGGTGCTGTTTCCAAAAAGAATCTCGGACGCTTTTATGGCAAATGCATATTCTTCATCTCCGTGAACGAGCCTGGTGATTGATTCAGCGAGGCGTTTCTGCAGTAACCAGAGATGGGGCGCCTGCTGATGCTCCGTGATCAGCGCCTCAATTTCTTCCGGTGTAAGGAAAGTAAAGATCCTGATCCATTTCAGCGCATCTTCATCTGTTGCATTGCGCCAGAACTGGTAAAACTGGTAAGGGGAGGTTTTGGCCGGATCCAGCCAGATATTCCCCTTTTCGGTTTTGCCAAATTTGCCACCGTCAGACTTGGTCATGAGGGGGCAGGTGAAGGCAAAGGCTTCACCGCCACCCATGCGGCGGATCAGTTCGGTTCCTGTTGTAATATTTCCCCACTGGTCGCTCCCACCCATCTGAAGCTTACAGTTGCGGTTATTGTAGAGCCAGTAAAAATCATAGCCCTGGATCAGCTGATAGGTAAATTCTGTGAAACTGATGCCAGTGTCGCCCTCGAGTCGCTTCCGGACACTGTCTTTCGACATCATATAATTTACCGTAATGTGTTTACCCACTTCCCTGATGAAGTCCAGGAATGTAAAGTCTTTGAACCAGTCGTAGTTATTGACGATCTCGGCAGCATTGGGGAGGGCCGGATCAAAATTGAGGAATCGCTCCAGTTGTGCGCGGATACCTGCCAGGTTGTGGCGGAGGGTATCCAGGTCAAGCATTTTCCGTTCTTCTGATTTAAAAGAAGGGTCGCCAACCATGCCGGTAGCGCCACCGATCAGGGCAAAAGGTTTATGACCAGCCTTTTGAAGGTGCATCAGGAGCAGGATGGGCACCAGGCTTCCGACATGAAGGCTGTCGGCCGTCGGGTCGAAGCCAATATATGCTGCAGTCATTTCTTTCGCCAGCTGTTCTTCGGTTCCGGGCTTGATATCCTGAAGCATCCCTCTCCATCGTAATTCTTCGATAAAATTCATAAAAAGACTGCAATTTGCAGCAAAACTAAGGCAATAAAGCCGACTCCTATCGGGCAATATTGGGGCCGGACCCGCGTTTTATGTCATTGCCGTATTTATTGCTTATGCTGAAAGAAGACCCCATGAGATGTCAGATCAGAGTATTGGTCCTGTTACTTCTACTGTTCCCTTTCACGCTTGTTGCACAATTCCGGAAATACTCCAATGAGTTTCTCAACATTGGGGCAGGCGCCAGGGGATTGGCAATGGGCTCGGCACAGGTCGCCTCAGTGGGCGATGGTACAGCCGGTTACTGGAACCCCGCCGCACTTGTTCAGGTTCGCGAACAACCCCAGCTGAGCCTGATGCATGCCGAATATTTCGCAGGTATTGGCAAATATGATTATGGCAACCTGGCAATTCCCCTTAAAGACGGTAAACGCACTATCGGTATTTCCGTGCTTCGTTTCGCAGTGGATGATATACCCAATACGGTATTCCTGGTAGAGCCGGACGGCACGATCAATTTTGACAATATCACCACGTTTTCTTCTGCAGATTATGCTTTCCTGTTTTCGTATGCCCAAACGCTGAAAATGAAAAACCCTGACAAGAAGCTGAACCTCGGGTTCAACGCCAAGGTCATTCACCGGAAAGCGGGGGATTTTGCCACAGCATGGGGATTCGGGTTTGATGCAGGAATTCAATACATCAATAAAAGATTGCAGATCGGGATCGTTGCCCGTGACGTCACCACAACGTTTAACGCCTGGTCATACAGCATCAATGACAAGATGCGGGAGGTGTTTTATGTTACCCAGAATGAAATCCCGGTAAAATCAACCGAGCTGACAGCCCCCAAACTGATCGGTGGCGCATCCTATAATTTCAAACTGGGCAAGTCCGTCAACCTGCTGGCTGAGGCGAACCTTGATTTCACTTTTGATGGCCGAAGAAACACGGTGATCAGTTCAAGTGCCGTAAGTATCGATCCCAAGATCGGATTGGAAGCGTCCCTGAAAGACATTTTCTATGTAAGGGCTGGTATCAACAATTTCCAGAAGGCCTTAAAAGATGAAGACAGCACTTACACCCAAAAAGTCTGGATCTATCAGCCCGCCATCGGCGCAGGATTCAGGATCCAGAATGTGATGATCGATTATGCCTTCACCAACCTGGCCAATCAGTCCAATCCTTTGTATACCCATGTATTCTCACTGAAGCTCGACCTCGTCAAGAAAAAAAAGAAAAAGTAAGCGCCTAGCCTATGCCAACGAAGAACAGCGTTCTTATACCTTTCAGGATTGCGATCCTTTTGCTGGTTTGCCTGGTTTCAGGTTATGCAGCATCGGCTCAGACCTATTACAATGAATGGATCAACTTCAGCAATACCTACCTTAAATTCAAAATAGGATCCGATGGTATTTACCGCATTCCGGTTACCCTGCTGAGGGCGAACGGACATGAGAATACGCCCGTGGAACAGTTCCGTTTATTCCGGAACGGTGAAGAGATTGCCCTGTATACTTCAGCAAGTACCGGGCCACTTCCCGACGGCGGTTATCTTGAGTTTGCAGGATTTGCCAATGATGGTAAACCTGATAAAAGTCTTTACCGGAATCCAGGGTTCCAGCATACTGAAAAATTCAACCTTCATGCTGATTCTGCCACCTACTTTCTTACTGCTGAGGCTACCCCGGGAGCCAGGCGTTACGTAACAGTGAACAATAACGTGGCAGGTAATACATTGCCTGCTGAGCCGTGGTTCCAATATACCTTCGGAAAATATTACAAAAACAAGATCAATCCCGGATTTGCTGCTGACATTGAACAGTACATTTATTCATCATCATATGACAGGGGAGAGTTCTGGTCAAGCAATGATATCCGTGAACGGGCGACATTATCGGAAACCGTCAACAATCTTAAGATAGCAACCGACGGTCCCAATGCATCATTCCGTTATGGTGCATTCGGCAATATGGTTAAAGAGCGAAGGGTTCAGGCAAGCGTCAACAGCAGTATTCTGCATGACACGGCACTGAACTACATGAGTGATATGGTGGTTACCATTCCCATATCGCCTTCTCTTCTTGCCTCGGGCAGCGCCACCGTTGCCTTTACCGATGTGCAGCCTCCAAAACCTGCCCAGGGGGACGATCCCTATCTGGACCGTATGGTAGTGTCTTTCTTCGAGATCAGCTATCCCCATCTATTTGATTTTAACAATGCGACATACTTTCCATTTTCACTTGATCCCAGGTCAGAGGGATACTACCTGGATATCACTGGTTTTGCCGCGGGTGGCACAACACCCATTCTTTATGACCTGAACAGCAACGAACGTTTTGTTGCCAATGTTCAGGGTACAAAGTACCGCTTCGCACTGCCTGGTTCAGCAGCGGCAAGGAAACTCATACTTTTTTCGCAGTCGAATAGTGTAATAAAAACAGTCCAGGCACTTACGGAAAGAAAATTTGTTAACTACAGTGATCCGGCGAATGAAGGAGATTTTGCGATCATTTCCAATCCGCGTTTGTATAATGGTGCCAACGGAAATAATCCCGTAGAGGACTATCGGCTATACAGGCAATCCGTAGCCGGTGGAAGCCACAATGCCAAAATCTATGACATTAATGAACTGACCGACCAGTTTGCCTATGGTATCAAGGGGCATCCTTTGGCCGTCAAGAATTTTATCCGGTACTCACGCCAGTTTTTTTCCACCCAGATTGCCAAAGTATTCCTGATCGGTAAAGGCGTGGTATATTCCCAATACCGTTTCGGAAATAATGAACGGCCACGGATCGGCGAACAAAACCTGGTACCTACTCATGGCTATCCGGGCAGTGATAACCTGCTCGCATCGCCCGCTCCCGATGATCCGGTTCCTGCAACAGAAATTGGCCGCCTCAGTGCGGTTTATCCAAATGAAGTGGAAGATTACCTGGCCAAAGTGAAAGAATACGAAGCAGCGCAGGCAAATCCTTCAAACCGGATGGAGGATAAATTATGGATGAAGAATGTGTTGAATGTTACCGGTGCAACTGACGCGCTTCTCGGCGCCAGCCTCTGTAACAGCGTTACGAAATATGCGGAGATACTCGAGGATACCCTGACCGGTGCCGCTGCCACCATTTTATGTAAAAATGTTGCGGGTGGCAATGATCAGGCCGGAGCCAGAATTATCAAAGAAAAAATGGAAGAAGGGGTAAGCCTGCTGACTTATTTTGGCCACTCCTCTGCAACCACGCTTGAATTCAGTATCCAGGATCCTTACGATTATAATAACGCTGGCAAATACCCGGTTTTTTCCGTTAACGGTTGTTATGCAGGTGATTTCTTTACCTACAGTGATGCCCGCTACAGCGTTCTGGAAACCCTTACTGAAAAATATGTACTGGCCAAACAAAGGGGAGCCATTGCATTTATCGCGTCCACGCATTATGGTGTATCCAGTTACCTGACCAATTACCTTGATGCTTTTTTTGAGAAAGCTGCCAAGACCGATTATGGTGCTGATCTGGCGAAAGTAACCAAAGACGCCCTTGCTCAATTGATTGTGGATTATGGTTCCTTTGATTTCGTGGCACGTTCACATGCCGAACAGATCACGCTGCATGGTGATCCGGGCCTGAAAATGAACTTCCAGGAGCGGCCTGATTATGTAATAGAAGAATCCACGATCAGGATTATTCCAACCCTGGTTTCTGTGAACGACCAGAACTACAAAGTGCAGGTAAAATGGTATAACCAGGGGAAAGCAACTGCGGATTCTGTTCAGGTAGAAGTTAGCCGCACAGCTCCTGATGGTACCGTTACCGTGCTCCACAACCTGAAGCATGCGCCAACACTTTATGCCGATTCTGTAACACTGGAAGTACCCATCGTTGCCAGCAAAGACAAAGGGACAAACAAGATCACGGTCACCATTGATGGCAAGCAGCTGGTCGGAGAAATGGATGAGACCAACAATACGGTCACCAAATCGTATTTCATTTATGAAGACGAAGCTTCTCCGGCGTTTCCTTATAATTATTCCATCGTTAGCGACCCCGCTGTGAAATTCTATGCAAGCACTGCTGATCCTTTCGCCTCTATGAAACAGTATGTGATGGAAATTGATACGACTGCGGAGTTCAATTCATCTTTGAAAAAAGCAGTTACGCTCAATTCCCGCGGCGGCCTCCTGGAGTTTGATCCGCAGATGACCTATCTCGACAGTACAGTGTATTACTGGCGCACTTCATTTGTGCCCGGTGACGGAGGCGAATTCCGCTGGAGCCAGTTTTCTTTCCTGTTTAAGAAAAATGTGCAGACCGGGTTCAATCAATCCCATTATTTCCAGCATTCGGAGTCGGGCCTTACAAAAATGGTGCTGAATGCCAACCGGCAATGGGATTTCGGGAAAAGGTTCAGTTCACTGATTATTCGGTTGGGAATGTATCCTACATCAGGTGGCCAGGACAATGATTTTGCTGTATTGGTAAATGATCAGGATTTTATTCAAAGTGCCTGCGTCGGCCATTCCCTGGCCTTCAATGTATTCGATCCCCGGACACTGATCCCCTGGAAGAACGTTGATGACGCGGGAAATAACCTTTATCGTTTCGGCAGTGGATCGGCAAATTGTGCCAGGACGCGTAACTGGAATTTTGAGTTCTCCTATATGACCCCGGCATCAAGGAAACTGATTATGGATTTCATGGATTCAATCCCGGATGGATATTTCGTTGCGATTCGTTCTTTTGACTATAATAATCCGCAATCCTATTCCAAAACCTGGATGGCAGATACTTCGCTATATGGTTCAGGAAATTCGCTATACCACAAATTGCTGGCTACAGGCCTGACCAATATAGACGATATCAATGCACCGAAGTGCTGGGGCATGATCTATCAGAAGAATGCTGCTACTTTCACCCCGGTTACTAAAATATCAGCCGGCCTGTATGACAGGGTTATCGTTTCCGCCGAACCAGAAACGCCAACCGGCACAGGATCAATTATGTCACCTGAATTCGGCCCTGCAAAGACCTGGAAACAGATGGTTTGGAAAGGCCATGCAACAGACGCTGCGATCAGCAACGATAAAGTGAAGTTGCAGGTGATCGGAGTAACAGCTTCAAACGCCCGCGTGCCTTTGAAGGAAGTTGGCTTGTCAGAAACTACTACGGATATCTCTGATATAGATGCGTCACAATATCCGCGACTGGCACTTCAGATGAATGTGTCTGACTCTGTTGATTTTACAGCATACCAGCTGGACTTCTGGAGGCTCTTATACGATCCGGTTCCGGAAGGAGCTGTTGCACCGAACCTCTTTTTTGTTTCGAAGGATACAGTGGAACTGGGGCAAACTGTTGATTTCGGCATTGCCTTCAAGAATATTTCCAATGTTCCCTTTGACAGTTTGAAAGTGAAAGTGACGCTTACAGATGGCAGCAATTCATCGCACATATTACCGGTTGAGATGCTGAAGCCGCTGAATGGCGGTGATACAGTAATGTTCCGGTTTACCATCGACAGCAAATCCTACACGGGACTCAATACGCTGTATGTCGACTTTAACCCTGACGGCGACCAGCCGGAGATGTATCATTTCAACAATTTCTTCTATAAGAATATTTATGTACAGGGTGATAAGCATAAGCCGTTGCTGGATGTCACCTTTGACGGTGTTCATATCCTGAATGATGATATCGTTTCTGCCAAACCGCATATTCAGATTAAGCTGAAAGACGAATCGAAATTCCTGCTGCTGAAGGATACATCCCTGATGCGGGTACGGGTACGGTTCCCTGACCAGACTGTCAAAACCTACCGGTTTGATAACGATACCGTGCGCTTTACACCAGCAACCTCGGCTGCAGACAATACCGCAACCATTGATTTCAGCCCGGCTTTTCTGCAAACATTTGATCAGGAAACGGGCATCGACCGGTATGAACTGATGGTGAATGGAAAGGATGCCAGCAATAATCCTGCGGGCAATATTGAATATTCAATAAACTTCACGGTGATCAACAAGCCGATGATCTCCAACCTGTTGAATTACCCGAATCCGTTCTCTACTTCCACCGCATTTGTATTTACACTGACCGGAAGCGAGGTGCCGACGAATTTCAAGATCCAGATCATGACCGTTACGGGTAAGATAGTCCGGGAAATCACCGGGCCGGAACTGGGTCCGCTTAGAATCGGACGGAATATCACGGAGTTCAAATGGGATGGTACTGACCAGTACGGGCAGCGCCTGGCGAACGGCGTATATCTGTACAGGGTAGTTACAACGCTGAATGGCAAGAAACTGGACAAATACAAAGCGGTCAATGACAATACGGATAAGTATTTCAGCAAAGGCTACGGCAAGATGTACCTGATCCGGTAGATCACCTTTATATGCCTACATTTGCAGTATGGCAAAGATTGGGATTAATATCGCTACGGGAAGTCTGCAGAAAGAAGAGATGATTATCGGTATCGACCTGGGTACTACCAACAGTCTTGTTGCGGTAATTCACCCGGAAGACCGGAAAGCTGTGGCGCTCCGCGAACACGACAGTTCTTCGCTGGTCCCCTCTGTTATCCATTTCGGGTCAGCCGGATCAATCGTGGTGGGAGACAGCGCGAAAGAATTCCTGATCAAAGACCCGGCGAATACGATCTTTTCGGTCAAAAGGCTGATGGGGAAATCCTATAAGGACATTCAGGAAAATGCCCCGCTGTTTACTTATTCCATTCTTGACGATGATACTGACAGCCTGGTGAAAGTTCGGGTGGGTGACCGGTTTTATTCTCCCATTGAATTGTCCGCTCTTATTCTGAAGGAATTAAAAACACGCGCAGAGCATATTCTAAAGACGCCGGTCAGCAGGGCTGTAATTACAGTTCCTGCATATTTCAATGATACGCAGCGGCAGGCTACCCGTGATGCCGGTAAGCTTGCAGGCCTTGACGTATTGCGAATTATCAATGAGCCTACCGCAGCCAGCCTTGCCTATGGCATCGGGCTGCAAAAAGACGAAGAAAAGCTGATCGCCGTATACGATCTCGGCGGCGGTACATTTGATATATCCGTACTCAGGATCAGCCAGGGCATCTTTGAAGTATTGTCAACACACGGTGACACATTGCTCGGAGGTGATGATATCGACCGCCTGATCATGCACCACTGGATGAAAGAACACAAGATCGCTGCGGATAAAGTTCAGGCTGATCCTGAGCTCGCACAGGCCTTGCGTTTAAAAGCCGAAGCTGCCAAAAAACACCTGAGCAAAAAGGATGTATTCATCGATCATGTAGGCAACTACCAGTTGCAGATCACTGTATCTGAATTCAACAAGCTGATTGAACCGCTCGTGGAGCGTACGGTCTCGGGCTGCAGGGCAGCCCTAACGGATGCCGGCATAGCAGCGAGCGCCGTGGACGAAGTGATCATGGTTGGAGGTTCTACACGGATACCACTGGTCAAACAGCGGGTTAGTAGTTTTTTCGGAAGGAAGGTACATGATGAACTGAATCCCGATGAAGTGGTTGCCCTCGGCGCCGCTATCCAGGCGGATGTACTGGCAGGAAATAATAAAGACCTGCTGTTGCTTGATATTACACCACTTTCCCTGGGGGTAGAAACCATGGGAGGGTTGATGGATGTACTCATTCCCCGGAATTCGAAAGTGCCCAACCGTGCGTCGCGGCAGTATACTACACAACGTGACGGACAATCAGGCATGAAGATAGCGGTATTCCAGGGGGAAAGAGACCTGGTGAAAGACAACCGGAAACTGGCGGCATTTGACCTTACCGGCATACCTGCAATGCCAGCCGGACTTCCAAAGGTGGAAATCTCATTTACCATCAATGCAGATGGCATTCTGTCGGTGAAGGCAACCGAACTTCGAAGCGGTGTTTCTCAGCAGATTGACGTGCAGCCGCAGTACGGGCTCACCGACGCCGAAGTGGAAGCCATGTTACTCGCCAGTATTCAGCATGCCAAAGAAGACATTGCTGCAAGGGCGATTGTAGAGGCCCGGACTGAAGCGGAGCAGTTGATTGAGGCGACCGGCCGCTTTATTGAAAAGAACAGGGAACATCTTGAGCAACAGGAAATTGATGCTACCCGCGCAGCCATTCAGGAGCTTGAATCTGTTCTGACATCAAACGACAAAGACCTCATTCATACAAAAACAGAAGCGCTGAATGATTTATCAAGGCCTTATGCAGAACGGCTGATGGACAAGGCTATTGGTCAGGCAATGCGCGGAAAGAAAATCTGATGCTGTTACTACTAACGCAATCAAAAGCGCGGGTCTTCCTGGCATTTCTGGTTATTGCTTTTGTTGTTTATTTCCCTGTTCTAACTAAAAGCTTTGCAGCGGATGATTTTTTGGTAATGTACCGGATCATTCACCAGCAGAATTTTCTCGAGGAAGGATTTTTCAGACCATTGTCTGATATCAGCCTTTATTGCTGCTATCTCCTGTCGGGGATCAATCCAATTGCCTATAACCTGTTCAACCTTTTGTTGCATGTCGCCAATGCGTGCTTATTGTACATTATTATACTGCAATTGCCCTTCGGTGCAGGAGACAAGAAAATACCTGCTTTTTTTGCAGGGCTGATCTTTCTTGTATACCCCTTTCATAATGAAGCCATTGTATGGGTAGTGGGCCGCGCATCGAATCTCTCCTGTTTTCTTGGATTCCTGGTGATAATCCTTGCGCTTTACAGCGGGACAGGAAAAGCAATAGTCTGGTCTGCATTGTTGTACTTTCTGGCACTCAGCACTTATGAAACTGTAGTTACATTACCCGCTATCGTAGCATTACTGTTATTCTGGAAAGGAGAGAGCCGGAGAAGAATCTGTTATTGGATGGGTGCATTGTCTTTAACATTGGGAGCGAATCTCATCGTGCGAAAACTGGTGGGTGCAGTAATGGCCGGAGCTTATGGCAGCCGGATCTTTGATTTCAGGCCAGCTGAGTTTCTGATGAAAGTTTCGAAAGTGTTCGGCCGCCTGTGGTTTCCGCCGATGGAGGCCTCTGCCTGGTTGATCGGATTTACTTTGCTGGCAGGAATGGCAATTGTATTGACGGCGGTTTATATTTACAGGAATCGTTATTCAGCCTTCACCGGCTTTAGTGTATTATTCCTTTGCTTACTTGCCGCGGCTGCAGTACCTTTTCTGTTCGGCGTCAGCACCCGCACGATCGAAGGAGACAGGCTACTCTATTTTCCGTCGTTTTTTCTCTGTGCGTTTCTCATTTACAGCATATCCTCTGTGGTCACGATGCGGCAGTTTTGTTTTTCCGTGACTGGAATTGTCATTTATTTTCTCTGCTTCCTGCTTGTCAACAATCGTATCTGGCTGGAAGCGGCCAGCAGAACCCAGCATATCCTTACAGGCGTTAAGGAATTGCGTGCTGCTCCGGGACAGTTGTTGCTGGCCAATGTGCCTGGTGACTACAGGGGCGCAATGGTTTTAAGAAACGGATTTTATGCAGCACTGCTGCTGCAGGGAACAGATACTTCAGGCATTTCGCTGCTCCTCAATGATGAATTGACACCCGATCTTATGCCAGACAGCGTATTAGTGCCACAACAGGCTGGTAGTAATTGCCTGGCAGTTGGGCGGTCTTTTCCAATTTGTGGCTCAGGCGCAATAGTAACTGCACCAATAGCTGGTGATACTATTCTTCATACATTTAGCAGGTCCAATGTCTACTTTTGGAATAATTACCGGTTTATGGCATTAAAACAGGCAGGGCAGGAGTAACATGTATAAAAAGGCAGATTATATCAGGCGGGGGTTGACATTCCTGAACAATCAGTTCCGGCCCTCACACAAGCGGTTATCCACCCTGATGATCTATGCCACAGATCTTTGCGATTCCGCTTGTAAACATTGCCTGATCTGGGCAAAACGTCCTGTGAATTTTCTTCCGAAGGAAAAGATCTACGAACTGATGAAAAGTGAATGCATCACGTCGCAAACGTCAGTCGGGCTTGAGGGAGGCGAATTCATGCTGCATCCTGATGCATTGGAGATACTGGAATGGTTCACCGTGAACCATCCCAATTTTGATCTGCTCAGCAATTGCCTGAAGCCGGATACGCTGATCGAAGCTGTTCAGAAATTCCCACCCCGGCACCTGTACATTTCCCTCGATGGAGATGAGGAAACCTATCTTCACATGCGCGGCAAGAATGGTTATGGTGCCGTTATCAGCGTGATAGAAGCCCTGCATGACAAGCTTCCGGTATCTGTTATGTTCACGCTTACACCGTACAATGATTTCAAAGACCTGGAACATGTGGCACAGGTGTGTAAAAGCTACGGGATCGATATGCGGGTTGGCATCTACAACGATATTGCTTTCTTTGATACTTTCGACAAAGCACACGAAACAGGGATCGGGGAACATAAAAACGAGCCCGGCCTGAAGTTTACAGACGTTTCACGCATGAAGGAAGAAGGGCTCATCGATAAAATCAAATCGATCAAGAAAGCAGAAACGATTGATGTTTCCAGCTTTCCGAAACATGATCTGACTGCCCCGCAGGAAGCTATCAGAGATCAGATCCCGGAGATTGTAAAATCGTTTGCAGAGAATTATGATTTTATGGTACTGTACAACGAATGGCGCCAAGGCGGGTTAAAAATGCGTTGTTACAGCATTCTGGATAGCCTCGTTGTTCTGCCCAACGGTGATGTTCCGATCTGCCAGAACCTCGACCTGATGATCGGCAATATTTTTAAAGACAGCCTGGATACGGTTTTTAACAGCAAGGCAACCCAGAAGATACAGCAGGAATACGTGCACAACTGTAACCAGTGCTGGTTGAATTTCCACCGGAAATATGATGTGATCCTTTACCGTACATTTGAAAAATACTTCGGTATGCAAATCACCCGCAAACTGTTTGGTTACTATCAGTGGGAGGAAACAGCTCAAAAACGTTATCGCGAAGTGACCGACTCCTGAATCCGATCGAGCAGTTGGTATATCAGCCTGAGCTTTTCCACTTCTGCCGGTTGGGCCTTATTTCCATTGCAGTTTTGCAGGAACACCTGTAATGCGGTATAGAAACCGGACTGGAAAAGGCTATTAAACTGGATTGCAGTATTGAAATTATTGGGAAATAAATATTGCCGGGTAACGGCAGCTGTAGCAAAAACCTTCTCTTCCGGAATACCGGCAATGCTTCCCGGAGTTTCTGTCAACATAAGTTCATTCGGATAGGATGCGGTGATCTTCCCGGCGCTGTCGTTCACCGTCAGTATCTCACAACAATTCTCCCAGTTGCCCGCAGTGGATAATTCCAGCAGGCCGCTCACCTTTTCGTGTCGGAGTTGTAATTGCAGCAATTGGCGCTGATCTGCGGAGTTGACAGTGATGCTCAGGATGTCTGCCCTGCCAAAAAGATGAACAATTAGAGCTACGGGATGAATGAAGAGCTCAAAAACAGCATTTCCATCCGGATACCGGCCAACTTCAAACCGGTAATGATAATTTAGCGGTGATTTGACCAGGTTCTGCAATTTGTTCGCTATGGGAGAATAGTTTCTCTGTAATCCGGCCATGATCGTACTCCCGGTGTTTGCTGATAAAACCTGTTCCAGGTCCCGGCCGGAATACCCCAGCGGTTTTTCAACGTAAACATGTTTGCCGGCAGCCAGCAGCCTGGATACAATATCCGCATGTGCTTTCGGTTCCGTACATACGATAACACCGATGATAAGTTTGTTTTCCAGGATATCTTCCAGCCTGGTTGTTCCTTTGCAACCCGGCCAGCGGGCAGCGGCTGCGTGTGCTGTTTCCATATGCCTGGTACAGATGAGTTGTACATTGGCACCAAGATGCCACAGGCAGGGGTAAAGGGTTCCGGTTGCATGATGCCCGGCCCCGATGATGGCCAGTGGTGGATTGTTGGCAGGAATTTGTTTCAGGAAACTGTTGCCGGTGAATTGCCGGTAGTGCCTGAGAAGAAACTGCACTGCTTTGCTCATAGCTGGTGAAGTTAGGAAACTCCCTCCACGATTCCTTCATAAAACCAATCGCCATCTACCAGCCGGCAACTGTATTGCCGGCAATTGACGAGGTCTGTAATTGATGTTTCAGTGGGAAAAAAACTGAGGTGCTCATCTAATGTAAAATAGAAGTATTTCTGACATGGCGTTAGGATGAATAACCTGTTTCTGCAAACACGTTTAAGCTCCAGGATAACCAGGGTGGGGTCGGCAAAGTGTTCCAGCGTGTGACTGCAAATGACGGTATCAAAATATTTGTCAGGATAGGGCAGTTGTTCCAGGTCTGCCTGTAAGAACGAAAATGCGGCAGGAATTTGGGGATTGTTGTGCTTTCCGGTGTTGACGAGATCGCAGCCGTATAATTGCAATAATGGAAAGCGTCTGTGCAGTAGTTGAAGCAGGTAACCATTGCCGCAGCCAGCATCCAGAAGTTTGTCCTTTGATCCTGCACAACGATCGAGCAGCAGTGAAAGAGACCCGGAAGAGATATCCGTTAGCCTGGCTCTTGATATAGACCGGATTCCAGCATAATATCGGGCAAATTCTTCCTTTGTCCAATTTGGAGCGAGCGATTTGAAATGCATTGCCGTGCGGATATTCCTGCCGCGGTAAGCAATCAGAAAAAATGGATACATGAACCAGGAGGCGTTCCTGATAATTCCGGGAACTCGGTTGTCTATAAAATTCCGGATGCTATTTGCCCATTCCCGTTTCATGCAGCTGTATTTTTTGGTTGTACCAGATCGCCAGGCAGCGTCTGAGAGTCTGCCATCCGTGCCGGAATACCTTTACCGTGGTAGTGGCCTGGGGCTTTACTGAAACAGGTATGGTCACGACGGGGATACGCAGTTGTTGGGCGAGGGCAAGAATCTCTATATCAAAGGCAAACCCGTCTTCCTTTGCGCGGGAAAATAACTCGTGGCCAACTGACGTCCGGAAACATTTAATACCACATTGGGTGTCTTTGAAGACGGTAAGGTTCAGCATGCGGATAAAGCGGGACAGCAGGTAGCTCCCCAGTTGTCGTTGTAACGGAAGGTCTTTCGGGTATTGGGATTGCGGATCAGTTCTGTTACCGATCACGATACCTGCATTGGTCTGCTGCATCATGGAAACCAACCGGTGAACAGTTTCCAGGTCAAAGGGGAAGTCGCCATCCATAAACATCACCACCGGTGCAGTCGCAGACAAGATTCCTTTCCGAACGGCATTTCCCTTACCCCGAGCGGACTCATTGCGCAGATAACGGCAATTCCAGGATTTGCAGTGTGCAGCGATGATACCGCCATCTTCAGATCCGTCATCTACCACGATCACTTCTACCTGCCATTCCCACGCTTCAAAAGCCGCCAGCAGTTCCGGCATTCCTGCCGACAGCTCATCCGTGCAGTTGTGAACAGGAAGTACTAAAGAAAGGTGCTCAGGCATCTTAATTCTTGTTGGGTAATGGAACATTCAGCGGGTAGTATTTCGTCAGTTCCCATCGCAGTATCAGTTTCCTGTCGGTTTGCAGCGAATCGATCCCATAGTATTCTGCATAACCATAGTCGATGTTGAAATTATACGGATCATCCTTGAAGTAGCTAAAGCTGGGAGGAAATGAAAGTTCATTGCCAAAATTCACTTTGGGCATTCTGGCTGACAGCAGTTGTTGAAATGTTGCTTTGTAAGGAGCGATGTAGACTTTTTGCCGGCCATTCTGCAAGGCCTGCCTGATGACAGTTACCCTGTCTTGTACAATCTGGTGGTGTAAGGGAAGCAGGAAAAGATTCTGGGGTAATTCCCGGAAGAAGCGCGATGAGCAAAGGATGGCGGTAAGCACGATGACGGCGGTGAATTTATGAGGGATGTTTGGCGGCAAATTGATGGTGACGGGAAACTGAACGCAGGCGATAAATGCCAGGAGCAGCATTCCCAGCACCGATACGGCAACAACAATGTTCTCCGCTCTTGGCGGTACAACTTCTCCTCCGAATTGCCTGATGACAAAATGGAAAAACACAGGCATTGTCACAAGCATTAAACCTCCGGGCAGGAGCAGTAGTTTTTGAGTCAGCCATTTGTCCTTCCATTCCGGGCGCACGTATTTTGCTGCAAAGGGGAGTGCAGCCAGGCTGATCCAGAATACTGGTGATGACAGTATTCCGGCGAACAACTGCATTGAACGGTAAACAGCGCTGGCGGATGACAAAGTGATCTGATGGTGCATGCTGAATCCGTCACTTCGTTCCCGGTTTCCTGGTATGAACCATACCAGCACGCAAATCATCAGGTCAATGGCGAGGCAACTCAGTGTTATTGATGACCATCGGGACCCGGCTGGCCGGTAACAAAAGACAAGTAGCGAGAAACATGCACCATAAAGGAGCGTAACTTCGTTTGCACCTGCTGCACCTGCTTTAAGCAGTACCAAAAGCAGGAATTGCGTGGGAGATATGCTATGCTGCGGGGCGAGTTGAAAGAGGAGCAGGGCCAGCAGGAGAAGCAGGATCAGGCCGAACTGGTAGGTGGCTACAGTAGCCTGCCAGTACAAAAAGCTGGAGATTTCGGGAACGCAGCTTAACAGAAGGAGCAGTGCCAGTCCTCCGGCCATATAGATGTCGGCTCCGCGAAGCTTCAGCACTGTATAGTTTTCTAAAATACTTTTCAGCACCTGGGCAAGCGTCAGAAAAAGTGCCAGGAGTCCGGAGATCAATACAATCCAGTAGTGATCCACGAGAAATCGGGTGGAACTGATCGCAACAAAGAGCGGGATGGAGGAGAACCTGCCGTTTCCATGTCTGAGGTAAGTAAGTACGCCGTTGCAATATCCGTAGTGTTTCACCAGGTAGGTGCCTACAAAGTCATCCATGGTGGGGCTCTGGAAAAAACAGCATAGGCCTGCCGACAGCAACAGCAATGTTACCAGCACAAGAAAAAGGGTTCTCAGCATTATTGAGAAAGTGCGTTTATGGTTAACAGTCTCCGGATGTATTTTCCCACGAGATCAAATTCAATGTTGACTTCCTGTTGTTCGCTGACTTGTCCGATGGTGGTGTTTTCAAAAGTGTAGGGAATGATTGCCACGGAGAAGGCAGTCAGGCCGATGTCAAAAATAGTGAGGCTGGTTCCGTTGACGGCAATGGATCCCTTTTCCACGATCAGGGCGCTGAATTCGGCCGGGAACTCAAACCGGAATTCCCATGACCCGTTTTTATCAGTCCGGCGGGTGCAGGTGGCTGTGCAGTCGACATGCCCCTGAACGATATGGCCATCATACCGGCTACCTACCGGTGTGCAGCGCTCTATATTAACATTGTAGCCTGGTTTCCAGTGTTTAATGGTGGATTTTTCGAGTGTTTCGGCAATTGCAGTGAGGCGGTGTGCTCCGGGACGAAGCGCATCTACGGTAAGACAGACCCCGTCATGGGAGACACTCTGATCGATTGAAAAGGTGTCGGAAAGCGGTGATTCGATCCAGATTTCGTAGTTGGTGCCTTTTTCGGTAACAGAAATGACCTTTCCGAGGGCTTCAATAATTCCGGTAAACATGTTGCAATTTAGGAGATGCGAAAATTTCCGCAAAAGATTTGGCATTAGTGGATTCTTTCCTATCTTTGCCGTCCTTAAAATTACCAAAGGAGGTATATTACCATGCTGATTATCGATTCCAAAGATTGCGAAAACATTGACAAGGCCCTCAAGAAGTACAAGAAGAAGTTTGAGAAAGCGAAAGTGCTTGTACAACTCCGGGAGCGTCAGTCGTTCACCAAGCCTAGCATTAAGCGTCGGGCTCAGGTACTGAAGGCAGTCTACAAGCAGCAGATCGCCAGCGGCAAGATCGAATCTTAAGCGAAAGCCGATCATCATAGTGTGATGGGGATAGCAGCAAAGTATTAACTTAGCTGCTATCCCCTTTTTTATGTCTGTAACAGAAGACTTGTTCATCGCTGATTTTCTCCGTTACCTGCAATGGGAGAAACGCTATTCCCAACATACAGTAAACGCGTATAAGGTTGACCTGGAGACATTCCGGGAGTACCTGGTGAAGGAGTATGAAACGGCGCAATGGGAAGCGGTGACAACCTTCATGGCGCGTAGTTGGCTGTCTTCCATGCGGGAGGGGAGTGATCCATACGAGAACAGGTCGATTGCCCGCAAACTTTCTTCATTACGTTCCTTTTACAAATACCTGATGCGGAAAAAGGCGGTGAAAACTTCGCCTGTGGCCGTTATTACCGCGCCGAAGTCGGGGAGGAAACTTCCGGTTTATGTGGAAGAGAACCAGGCGGCAGTACTGATGCAGCAGATGCCGGCTGGCGGCGACTGGAAATCGAGGACGACAATACTGATCGTGGATCTGTTCTACCAGACGGGAATCCGGTTAAGTGAGCTGATCAATTTGCGGAAATCACAGGTTGATTATTATGCAAAGCACCTTCGCGTGCTGGGTAAGGGTAATAAGGAAAGAATCATTCCGCTCCATGCGGATATGCTAACTGCGATCAAGGCGTATGAGGCGGAAAAGGCGGTACAGGGCTGGGAGCAAGCTGATCAGGAGTACCTGTTACTGACAGAGAAAGGGAAACAGTTGTATTCGAAGTATGTTTACAATATCGTGAATCAATTGCTGAAGGAGAATGAGGCGACGCGGCATCTGGCTAAAAAAAGCCCGCATATATTGCGGCACACTTTTGCAACGCATTTACTGAACCAGGGGGCGGAGCTGAATGCGGTGAAGGAGTTGCTGGGGCATTCGAGTCTAGCGGCGACCCAGGTGTATACACACAATACCATCGGAAAGTTGAAGGACGTGCATAAAAAGGCCCATCCGAAGGGGTAAAAAATTAAAATAATTTACTGATTGTGAACGCTTTGTGAAAAGTAAAAAAGATGGGGGGCTTTCTTGGAAAATGGGGTTCATTATATTACCTTCATAATGAAACACCAATAGCCTATGAAAGTAATATTACTATCAAAGTTCTTTATTTATTGTTCACTGTTAAAACGTGATTGCTATGAACGTTAACATTCAGACTGTACATTTTGATGCAGATGTAAAACTAGTGGAGTATGTTTCCGCCAAATTGAACAAACTGGGAACATTTCATGACCGAATCATCAAAGTGGATGTTTTTTTGAAGCTGGACAACGTAGTGCATACCATTAAAGACAAGATTGCTGAGATCCGAGTTCACGTCCCCCGACACGATTTCTTCGTAAAAGCAAGTTCAAAATCATTTGAAGAGTCCTTTGATAGTGCATTGGATTCCCTCGTTAATCAGATAAAGAGAAAAAAAGAAAAACAATACGCCGGATAACGGCAAAAGACCTCCATCGGAGGTCTTTTTTTTTGCTGTTATGCAGAGCTGGATGGGCTTCAGCGGTTTTTATAAAAAAGTGAACCTAAAATTTTTGTATTTCTATAATTCTGTTACCTTTGCCATCCCGAAACAAAAAACGGGTAGTTCTTTGCGATAAATATTTTGCCACTTTAGCTCAGCTGGTAGAGCAACTGATTTGTAATCAGTAGGTCGTTGGTTCGATTCCGACAAGTGGCTCAGCATAATTCCGGGCAGGTTCCAGAGCGGCCAAATGGGGCGGACTGTAAATCCGCTGTCTTTCGACTTCAGAGGTTCGAATCCTCTCCTGCCCACACCATTCGCCGGAGCTATCACTGGCCAAAAAGCCGGGTGGTTAGAAGCGGAAGTAGCTCAATTGGTAGAGCGATAGCCTTCCAAGCTATAGGTTGCGAGTTCGAGACTCGTCTTCCGCTCCAATTATGTTTTGTGGTTTGCCGTTTAGGGTTTGAGGGTTGAGCACTCGATCTCGGGCCGTAAATGGCAAACCACAAATTTTTAAGCCGTTGTAGCTCAGTGGTAGAGCACTTCCTTGGTAAGGAAGAGGTCGAGAGTTCAATTCTCTTCAACGGCTCTACTGAGGACCTGGAGCCGGAAGTCGTTCCCTGAGGGGGAGGTATTCCGGCGGTTTTGGTAAATGAAAGTGTAGTCGGCAGCAGCGACGATCTGGTAATACAGTATCTTTGCAGCCGCCTTAATGATATGAAGTCCTTCGGGTCTTCCAGTTTTAAACCACAACTTAAAAACAAATAAAATGGCAAAAGAGACCTTTAAGAGGGAAAAGCCCCACGTTAACGTAGGTACTATTGGCCACGTTGACCACGGTAAAACCACTTTGACTGCCGCCATCACTTCCATTCTCGCAACGAAAGGATTGGCAACGGCTAAAAAGTACGATGAAATTGATGGCGCTCCTGAAGAAAAAGAGCGTGGTATCACCATCAATACTGCACACGTTGAATATCAGACAGCAAACCGTCACTATGCTCACGTTGACTGTCCTGGTCACGCTGACTATGTGAAGAACATGATTACCGGTGCTGCTCAGATGGACGGTGCCATCCTGGTTGTGGCTGCTACCGACGGTCCTATGCCTCAAACTAAAGAGCACATCCTGCTCGCCCGCCAGGTAGGTGTACCTAAGATCGTGGTATTCATGAACAAGGTTGACCTGGTTGATGATCCCGAACTGCTGGAACTCGTTGAAATGGAGATCCGTGACCTGCTGAGCTCTTATGGCTTTGACGGTGACAACACTCCGATCATCCAGGGTTCTGCTACCGGTGCTCTCGCTGGTGAAGACAAGTGGGTGAAGAAGATCGAGGAGCTGATGGACGCTGTTGACAGCTACATCCCCCTGCCTCCCCGTCCGGTGGATATGCCTTTCCTGATGTCAGTGGAAGACGTATTCTCTATCACTGGTCGTGGTACAGTGGCTACCGGTCGTATCGAGCGCGGCCGTATCAAAGTTGGTGAAGGTGTTGAGATCGTAGGTCTGATGCCTGCAGCGATGACTTCTACCGTAACTGGTGTGGAAATGTTCAAAAAACTCCTCGACGAAGGTGAAGCTGGTGACAACGCCGGTCTGCTCCTCCGTGGTATTGAGAAAAAAGATATCCGTCGTGGTATGGTAATCTGTAAGCCGGGTTCCATCACTCCGCACACTGAGTTCCGTGGTGAGGTTTACGTACTGAGCAAAGAAGAAGGTGGTCGTCACACGCCGTTCTTCAATAAGTATCGTCCCCAGTTCTATTTCCGTACAACTGACGTAACCGGTGAATGTACACTGGCTGAAGGTACAGAGATGGTAATGCCTGGTGACAATACCAACCTGAGAGTAACCCTGATCCAGCCGATCGCTATGGAAAAAGGTCTGAAATTCGCGATCCGCGAAGGTGGCCGTACCGTAGGTGCCGGACAGGTAACTGAGATCATTAAATAATTGAATCTCAATAAGTCAATAGGTAAAATTAAAAAGTAAAAAAAGGGAGAACATCCTGATTTTTACTTTTTAATTTTTACATTTGACATTCGTACACGGGCATAGTTCAATGGTAGAATAGAGGTCTCCAAAACCTTTGATACGGGTTCGAATCCTGTTGCCCGTGCCAGTTGATAATCATGAATAAGATAACAACATATTTCAGCGAGTCATACAAAGAGCTGGTAGAGAAAGTTACCTGGCCTTCCTGGCCACAACTGCAGCAATCCACCATTATCGTATTGGTGGCTACGCTGTTGATTACCCTCCTGGTAGGTGTGATGGACTTTGCTGCGAATTCTTTGCTTAACAATCTCATCTATCCACTCTTTAAGTAATGGAAGAAATCGTCAATCAACAGGAGACCAAATGGTACGTGCTGCGCGTGGTGAGCGGCAAGGAGCGGAAGGTGAAGGAGTACCTCGATAAAGAAATCAGCCGCGGTGGCTGGAGCGAGGTGGTAAAGCAGGTCTTTCTTCCGGTGGAAAAGGTATACAAGGTGCAGAACGGTAAAAAAGTAATGCGCGAGCGGAACTACTACCCCGGTTATGTAATGATTGAGATTGTAGAGGGTAAACTGGGAGATGACCTCCGGGACACCATCAAGAATACATCCAATGTTATTCACTTCCTGGGTAAGGACAATCCGATCGCCCTCCGTAAGGCAGAAGTGAATAAGATGCTGGGTAAGATGGATGAAATGAGCGAAGCAGGCGGTATGAGCATGAGCGAGCCATTCATCGTTGGAGAAACCATCAAGATCATCGAAGGACCATTCAATGATTTCAATGGTATCATTGAAGAGGTTAATGATGAAAAGAAGAAACTGAAAGTAACCGTGAAGATCTTCGGACGTTCAACACCTGTGGAATTGAACTACATGCAGGTGGAAAAAATCTCCTGATCAACGTGAATAAATTTGGAAAAAACCGCCAGATGGCGGTTTTTTTTATTCATTACATTGATAAATAAGGTGTTATCTAGTAGCTCAGGAATCAAAATGATTCATTTTACCCCTGGGTTACCTGGCCTTATACAATAGCCGACCTACAGCGATCCTACAGCCATCTCCCAGCAAACCCACCCTTTTGCTATAGGGGCGCTGTAGGATCGCTGTAGGTCGGCTATTCCCTGGTTATAGGTCCGGGCCATTAATGGCCAATATTTTTGGGACAGCTCAGGAAAAATTACTAGCTTTGCGTCCCCAATCGTTAGTTCTTGTTTGAATTGGATTTGGGAGCTCACTGCTCCGGCAACGGAAAAAGTGGGCGCTATCACCAAAAAATCTATTACAATGGCAAAAGAAATCACTGGTTTCGTAAAGCTGCAGTGTAAAGGCGGTCAAGCCAACCCTGCGCCTCCCATCGGTCCGGCACTTGGTTCCAAAGGATTAAACATCATGGAATTCTGTAAGCAGTTTAACGCACGGACACAGGACAAAGTGGGAAAAGTTCTCCCGGTTCTCATTACTGTTTATTCTGACAAGTCTTTTGATTTCGTTATCAAGACACCTCCTGCATCTGTACAGTTGCTGGAAGCTGCCAAACTGAAAGGTGGATCAAAAGAGCCTAACCGTTCAAAAGTTGGAAAAGTTACCTGGGCTCAGGTTGAAGCTATCGCGAAGGATAAAATGCCTGACCTGAACTGCTTTACCGTTGAAAGTGCCATGAAAATGGTAGCCGGTACAGCACGTAGCATGGGTATCACTGTTGAGGGTGTTGCTCCATGGGAAAATTAATTGTTGACTAACAAAAACTTTTGAGCAATGGCTATCACTAAAAAAAGAAAAGCAGTTAACCCTAAGGTTGATTCCAATAAATTGTATTCGCTGAAAGAAGCTTCTTCCCTCGTGAAAGAAGTGAATATCGCAAAATTTGATGCTTCTGTAGACCTGCACATCCGCCTCGGTGTTGATCCCAAGAAAGCGGATCAGGCAGTACGCGGAACCGTTACCCTTCCACACGGAACCGGTAAGACTAAAAAAGTTCTGGTTCTTTGTACTCCTGACAAAGAGAATGATGCAAAAGGCGCCGGTGCTGATTTTGTTGGCCTGGACGAATTCATCTCCAAGATCGAAGGCGGCTGGACCGACGTTGACGTTATCATCGCTACCCCCAGCGTGATGCCGAAGATCGGTAAGCTCGGTAAGGTTCTCGGTCCCCGTAACCTCATGCCGAACCCCAAGACCGGTACAGTAACCAATGATGTTGCTGCAGCAGTTAACGAAGTGAAAGGTGGTAAGATCGCTTTCAAGGTGGACAAAGCGGGTATTGTACACGCTTCTATCGGAAGGGTGAGCTTCAATCCCGACAAGATCGCCGAGAACAGCCAGGAACTGATCAATGCCCTGATCAAACTGAAACCCGCTACCGCAAAAGGTACTTACCTGAAAGGCGTTAGCATGGCCAGCAGCATGAGCCCCGGCATAACCATCGACACCAAAATCTTCATTCACTAAGCAGTAAAAATTTAGCGATATGACTAAAGAACAAAAACAAGAAGTGATTGAACTGCTGAAAGGCAAGTTCTCCCAATACAACAATTTCTATATTACCGATACAGAAAAACTTTCTGTTGACCAGGTTAGCAAACTTCGCCGGCATTGCTTCGACAAAAACGTCGAAATGAAAGTGGCCAAGAATACCCTGATCAAAAAGGCACTGGAATCAATCGACAGCACCAAATACAGCGGTATTTACGAAGCCCTGAACAATGTGACTGCATTGCTTTTCAGTGAGAACCCCAAAGAACCTGCACTGATCATTTCTTCTTTCCGTACAGAAAGCAAGGGTGACCGTCCAGTTCTGAAAGCAGCCTTCATCAACGGAGATGTATACGTTGGCGACGATCAGCTGAAAGCACTCACCAAGATCAAGACCAAGAACGAGCTCATTGGCGAAGTTATCGGTCTCCTGCAAGCTCCTGCACAGCGTGTTATCGCTGCATTGCTTGAGAAGGCAAAGAAAGAAGGTGGTGTTGAAGCTGCACCAGCTGAATAATTGTTTTTATACAAGAAAAAATTCCCCTGCCTGAGGGGATATATTTAGAATTTTTTTAAATACTGCCGTCGGAGCAACAGGCTGTGAAGACGGTAAAAATTTTAAACAATGGCAGACGTAAAAGTATTAGCTGAACAACTGGTTAGCCTCACTGTAAAAGAAGTACAGGAACTGGCTGATTTTCTGAAATCTGAGTATGGCATCGAGCCTGCAGCAGCAGCTGTAGTAGTTTCTGGTGATGCTGGTGGTGGCGCAGCCGCTGTAGAAGAAAAAACTGCTTTCAATGTAATCCTGAAGAGCGGTGGTGCTTCTAAACTGAACGTGGTTAAAATCGTAAAAGACCTGACTGGTCTTGGTCTGAAAGAAGCCAAAGAACTAGTTGACGGTGCTCCCAAAGCTGTAAAAGAAGGCGTATCTAAAGCTGAAGCTGACGATATCGCTAATAAGCTGAAAGAAGCAGGTGCTGACGTAGAAATCAACTAAGCACAATGTACTGCTGGAAACAGTGGTTCATAAATATTGGCCGCAAAGACTCGTCTTTGCGGCTTTTTTTATTTAAAGCCCCTTATTTTTTGAGCAGGTAAAGTGCATGTTGCTCGCCATAAAAATGATTATATATAAGCAGGTGCCTGAAGGTTGAAGTGGTGCCTTTACGGTAAAGCGCCTGCGGATGGATCTCCTGGTTTTTCAGAATAGATGCTGCCATCCAGAGTGCAAAGCCTGATGCTGTATCAAATTCTCCGCTGATATTTTTGAAGGTGGTGATATGGGTGTGATTCAATGACACAGACTCCAGCGCATCGTAATAGTGATCAAACCGGTTATCACCATTTCTACCTGATACCACAACATCCACATCTTCAATGGTCAGCTGGTTTTCTGTTAGCAGCGACTTCATGGCAGCTGCAACAGCTTCGTGGTCAGGCTCAAACAACAGCCGTAGTCCCCTGATTTCTGCCAGTGAATTTTCGGGCGCTGCCGACAATGTAAAAAAGAAGGTGCCTTCCCCGGCAATTGATCCGCTTGCGTCGGTATTGAACAGTGATTCCGGCGCTACTTTTTCCTTTCTCCAATAGCCCAGTTTATGCTTGATGGTAAAGTGCTGCGTTGTGATCTCTTCAAAAGAACCAACCAGGGCATTGCTGATCTGATGTTCCCTGATTTGCAGTATAGCATCCAGGATGGCATGTTCCAGTGAAAACCCACGGTGAACATAGGTCGTATTGTAACAGTCGACATCGTGATGAAGGCCGATCAGCCCATTCAGCGAATTGTATGTGCTTTGAATGAACGGGCTCGGGTTCAGTGTACCTTCTTCAAACTCGTCGATGCTTTTAAGAAATTTTTCTGTGTCGGTCAGGCTTCCTTTTCCGGTTCCGGTTATGATTGCCTCAGGTTTTTCAATTCCGGACTGACGTAGCGCTTCAATTGCAGTCACCAGTCCGGCCTTCGTCAGTTTGCTCATCCTGCGGAGCTGCATAATGGAGAAGTACTGGCGATAGTCCGGTTCGAGGAGGTTAAGTACGTTATTGCCGGTTGTTGCCAATGTATCCGGAATTGTGTCTTTGCGGAAGATGTCCTGTGCGCAAACCGCTGAAGCGGACTTCATGTAAATGATGTCTTTCATACTTTGCTGAACAGGAGGCTGGCGTTATTTCCTCCGAAGCCGAATGAATTACTTAAAATATGTTTAAGGCCTTTTCCGGTGTGGACTTCCGTAACGGGTACGACGGGTGCGGCAGCAATAGGTTGCCCGAAATTAAGTACGGGATAGATTTCATCCTCCTGCAGGTTCAGCACGGAAAAAACTGCCTCTATGGCACCGGCTGCGGCAAGGGTGTGTCCAGTATAACATTTGGTGGAGGAGAACGCCGGCATATTTTCTCCGAAAAGTTTCTGCAGCGCCATGGCTTCAGCAATATCATTGTTAAGCGTCGCTGTTCCATGTGCATTGACATAGGAGATATCATCCGGGTGCAGTCCGGCTTTTTTGATGGCGCCCTGCATGGCTGCCAGTGCACCCAGTCCCTCCGGAGAAGGAGCAGTGGGATGGAAGGCTTCATTATAGTTGCAGAATCCGCTTAATAAGGCGAGTGGCTGTCTGCCCGAACGCTTCAGCTGTTGTTCGCTTTCGAGAACAAGATAGGCAGCGCCTTCGCCCAGGTTGAGGCCATTCCGGTTCTCATCGAAAGGACGGCAGGGTTGCGCGTCTACATTTTTCAGACTGTTGAAACCATTGAGGGTGAAGCGGGCAAGTGTATCGGTGCCTCCGCAGACTGCTGAATCAATCAGACCGTTGCTGATCAGCCGCGCTGCATACATGATGGCGTTGGCTGAAGAAGAGCAGGCTGTACTGATGGTCGTGATATAACTTTTCAGGCCAAAGATCCTGGCCAGCGATTCTGTACCCTGCGAACAATCGAGCGAATCACCAAGTTCGTTATTCAGAATGGGCTTTGCAGGGTCAATCAGGTTGGAATAGATATTTTCCACGTCAGACATGCCGCCGACGCTGGTGGCATTGATAAAACCCATCTGCGGATCAATATCTGCGGCTTTGATCCCCCCAAGCGCAGCTTTCATGGCATGCAGTGCGAGTAAAACCTGTCTTCCGGCAGGTTGGTGCTGTTGCAGCCCGGCGGCACTCCATAACGCATCATTGCTGAAAGGAACTTCTCCAAGTGGCAGCCGTTCCGTTAACCTGCTTTGCAGCCAGCGCGCCTGTCCGATACCGGACCTTTTTGCCAGTAGTGCCGACCGGTTCGCTTCAATTCCTATCCCCAGGGCACTGACAATGCCCATCCCGGTGACATATATTTTTTGCACAATTACTTTTTTCTGTTCGCCTGGATATAGTCGGCCATCACATTGATTGACTCAAACACCCTCCGGCCTTCACGGGGATCTTCGATCTTGATCCCATAATGACGCTCCATCAATACGATGAGTTCGAGTGAATCTATACTGTCGAGTCCAAGGCCTTCACCAAACAAGGGAGCCGCGTCGTCTATCTCTTCAGGTTCCATGCCCTGCAGATTAAGGGCTTCAATGATCTGCGATTTAAGAGAACGTTTGAAATCTTCCATGAAGGCCGTTTGTTTTAGGATGGCCAAAAATAGCCATATTTATCATTTGACGGAATTAGTTATCTTGGGCCGCTAGAAAAACAGACATGTCTTTGAATATCCTGGTCCTGTACTATACACAGAGCGGACAGTTGAAGCAGATCCTCGACAATATGCTGTCGCCGCTGGAAGGAAAAGCAAGAATCGATTTTGTATCTTATAAACCTGTGGATGATTTTCCCTTCCCATGGACCAGTGATCAGTTCTTTGATGCGATGCCGGAATGTGTGAAAGAAATCTCCGTTCCGCTTCAGCCCTTCACGATTCCGGACATTCCTTATGACCTTGTTATCCTGGGATACCAACCCTGGTTCCTTTCTCCGTCAGTGCCTACCACCAGCTTCCTCCAGAGCAGCCAGGCCGCGGCGTTGAAAGGAAAGCCGGTGATCACCGTGGTCGGTTCACGCAATATGTGGCTGAATGCCCAGGAACGTGTAAAAGGCGCACTGAACAGGATCGGTGCAAGGCATGTGGGTAATATTGTACTCGCAGACACCAATCACAATCTCATATCGCTGTTTACCATTATCCGGTGGACCTTCACCGGTCAGAAAGAAGCAGGGCGCTTTTTGCCTGAGGCGGGAGTGCAGACAAAAGATATCAATGCATCCGGTCGCTTCGGAAATATAATTTATAATAATGCGTTGTCTGGTGGTTATGATCGGTTGCAACCCGAATTACTGGAAGCCGGAGCCGTGTCCCTGAAACCAACGCTGATCGTATTGGAAAAAAGAGGGATCACCAACTTCAGAAAATTCGCCACTTATATCAGGGAAAAAGGCGAAAGGGGAAATCCGGAAAGGATGAGCAGGGTACGGTTGTTTAAAAGATTGCTGCTGACTGGTATATTTGTACTTTCCCCCGTTTCCGGACTGACTGCCAAACTCGAAAGCCTGTTCAAAAAGAAAAGCTTTAAGAGGCAGCTGGACTATTTCCGGGGAGTAAAGTTTCAGCAGGATGTAATTTAGTAGGACATAGTAATATTGCATTAGAAAAATCAGAAACAATTATGGGAGATGTGTTTGTTACCAGGCTGTCGAAGTTCTTACCCAATGATCCGGTTAGCAATGAAGAGATAGAACTTTACCTCGGCATGGTGGATAATAAGCCTTCCAGGGCTAAGGTGAAGATTTTGAGCAACAATAAAATTGAGCGCAGATATTACGCCATTGACGAAGCCGGGAAGTCCACTCACTCCAATGCACAACTGGCGGCGAAGGCTATTGAGGGGTTGTTCGATGAAAAGATCACAAAAAACGATATAGAACTGCTCACGGGAGGAACCATGTCTCCCGAGCAATTGCTGCCGAGCCATACCGCCATGGTGCATGGCGAACTGGGGTGCCCGCCGGTGGAGATCGCGTCTATCAGCAGTTCCTGTGCGAGCGGATTTCAGGCTATGAAATATGCGTGGCTGTCAGTGAAAGGCGGTGAGAAAAACAATGCGGTCTCCTTTGCTTCTGAAAAGGTTTCCACCTGGTTGCGGCACGACAAATTTGATGCGGAAACAGAAAAACTGAAAGAGCTTGACGCCAACCCCATGATCGCTTTCGAAAAGGAGTTCATGAGGTGGATGTTAAGCGATGGGGCTGCCGCTGCCTTATTGCAGGACAAACCCAATGAAGAAGGAATTTCCCTGAGGATCGATTTCATTGACGTAAAATCCTATGCCAATGAAATTGCCACCTGTATGTATAATGGTGCGGTCAGAAGCCCGAACGGCAACCTGACAGGCTTCCCGGATTACAAACCTGAAGACTGGGCACACCAGAGTATATTTTCCTTTAAACAGGATACAAGACTCCTGGGAGTGAAGATTGTTCCGACCGGCGGCATCTTCATGAAAGAAGTGTTTGAAAAGCATCAGCTTTCCCCGGAAAAGATTACCTGGTTCCTTCCCCATCTTTCTTCTGAATATTTCAGGGAGATCATTGTTAAGGAACAGGACCGGATTGGGCTCCATATCCCGCAGGAAAAATGGTTCACCAACCTGACCAGGGTTGGAAATGTAGGCAGCGTATCCCCATACCTGATGCTGGAGGAAATGTTCCATTCCGGAAAGTTGAAAAAAGGTGATACATTGCTGCTGATGATCCCGGAGAGCGCGCGCTTTACCTATATCTACGCACATTTCACCGTAGTATAAACTTATGGAAAAAGACCAGGTTCCACAGGACAAGAAAATCATTCACGGAGAAGATAACAGCCTGGTAAAAGTGCTGTACGTAACCGATAAGAACGGTAAATACGGTACCACCCAATACACGGGCTGGGAAGCCGAAAACCTTGCCCTGAGCCAGGCCTGGGACGATATCGACGAAAAGATCGAAATCACCAGGCAGCGCGTGTTGAAGGGTGAGCTCAGCCCGATCGCGTATTACATGGAAAAAAGCCTGATGGACCTTCCGACACTGGCAAAGTACGTTGGTCTTTGGAAATTCCGGGTGAAACGTCACCTGCGACCGTCCATCTTTAAAAAATTATCAGACAACATCATCCAACGGTATGCCGGGGTATTCAATATTTCACCGGATGACCTCAAGCATAGCCGCATAGTTCCATGATCATCGACAATTTCAAGCATCAGCAATCTGCCCATTGCGAGAGTGGTGTTACACTCAGCCTTTTAAATCATTATGGCCTCCCGGCACTTACTGAACCATTGGTTTTTGGTATTGGCGCGGGACTGTTTTTCGGTCATCTTCCTTTTGTAAAAGTGAATGGTGTACCCGGCACCACGTTTCGCATCTGGCCCGGATATATTTTCAAAAGAGTATGCAGTGAATTGGGGGTTAAGATGCAGGTACAATCATTTTCGCGGCCCGAGAAAGGCATGGCTGCGCTGGATGAGGCGCTGCAACGGCAACAGCCGGTAGGGATGCAAAGCAGCGTTTATTTCCTGAATTATTTTCCTCCGGCATGGCGTTTTCATTTCAATGCGCACAACCTGATCGCCTACGGAAAAGATGGCAATGAATATCTCATCAGTGATCCGGTGATGGAAAGCATTACCAGGATCCCGTCTGATGAATTACAGAAAGCCCGGTTCGCCAAAGGTTTTCCCGCTCCCAATGGCAAAATGTATTTCCCCGTGCAGACAGGCAAAGGGCACAGCATTGAAACTGCCATACAGAACGGTATGAAAAAGACCTGTTTTTTCATGCTGAAATCGCCCCCGCCTTTTTTTGGTCACCATGGCATCCGCTTTCTCGGCAAAAAAGTTGCTGCCTATCCGCAGAAGCTGGAACCCCGGAAAGCAGCCCTGTTCCTCGGAAATATTATCCGGATGCAGGAAGAAATAGGTACTGGCGGTGGCGGATTCCGGTTTCTGTATGCGGCATTTCTCCAGGAAGCTGCAACTATTCTTAACCGGCCGGATTTGCAGGAACTGTCCCAGGAAATGACCGTTATTGGCGACACGTGGCGAAACTTTGCCTATGCAGCGGCCCGGGTGATGAAAGACCGCACAGGTAATCTTTCCACTTACCAGGAGCTTGGCGGTATGCTTGGCAACCTGGCCGACCTGGAGAAAGATTTTTTCACGCGGCTGAAGAAGACGCTTTAACTGCTGGTCATGTTACGTATCAGCAATCTCCACAAGACTTACCTGAAAGCAGTGGAACCCACACTGCGGGGATTATCGCTGGAGTTCCCGAGGCCAACCATTGCAGGGTTGCTGGGCCCTAACGGGGCCGGTAAAACGACCACCATTTCAATATTATGTGGCCTGGTCAGGCCCGATTCGGGAACGGTAGAGGTGCTTGGTGCAGATATCCGGACTGACCTGGAAAGGATAAAAAAAAGGATAGGAGTAGTACCCCAATCCATTGCTTTATACCCGCCATTAAGCGTGCGGGAAAACCTCGAATATATAGGGGCGCTTTACAAGATACCCGGCACCATCCTGCAGCAACGGATCAGGCATTTCCTTCAGTTGTTCGGGCTGGACCATACCGGCAGTAAAGCCATTCGCTATTTTTCGGGTGGTATGAAGCGGAGGGCTAATATTATTGCATCCCTTCTTCATGAACCGGAATTGCTGGTACTGGACGAACCAACCGCCGGAGTGGATGTGCAGAGCCGGAACCTCATTCTTCAGTTTCTTGAAGACTATCACGGGCAAGGCCATTCGATCATTTATACCTCTCATCTGCTGGAAGAAGCGCAGCAGCTTTGCAGGGAGGTGGCCATTATGGATCATGGACAGCTGGTGGTTCAGGGTGACCCCAGGCTGCTCATGAAGGACCATGGATTTTCCAGCCTGGAACAGGTATTTCTACATTTAACAGGTATTTCCCTGCGCGACTGACCATGAAAAAGATCATCGCTACATTTTGGAATGAATGCCGGCTGTTTATCCGGGATATTACAGGTATGGTATTGCTGTTCCTGATGCCCCTGGGACTAACCATCATCATGGCGTTGATCCAGGACGCCCCTTTCCGCGAATACCAGCATATCCGTTTTGAAATTCTCTGGCTGGATGCAGATAAAGGGCAGCTTGCGGAAAACCTGCGGGAAGGTTTGGAAGAGACTGGTCAGTTCAGACTGATAGATTCGCTGGATGGGCGGCCGCTTGACACGGTTGCGGTAAAGGCTGCCATCCAGGGAGGGCGGTATAAGATCGGGATCATCGTTCCCCGTTCTATTTCTGCAGAAGTAGTCAACAGCGCCAACCAGGTCGCCAATGAACTGGGTAAGTCGCTTGGGGCCGCCGGGAAGTTGCCGGAGCGGCCGACGCGGCAGGCTACAGTGGAAATATATTTCGATCCCGTGACCAAGCAGGCCATGAAATCGGCACTTTTGAATGCGCTGGACAAACAGCTGACCAAGGTTCAGGCAGAAATGATCCTGGGGCGGCTTTCCAGGAAGATGGAAGACCTTGACAGTACCGGGGTAAGCCAGTTTAACCTGGAAGAGAAATTACAGGCCGTCCGGCTGCGCGAGTTTGCTGCCGGTTCCCGGAAAGGGCCGCAGTTGTCGAGCAATTCTGTACAACATAACGTTCCCGCCTGGGCGATTTTCGGGCTGTTCTTCATCATTGTGCCGATTTCGGGTAATATGATCCGGGAAAGAGAGGAGGGGAGCCTGATGCGGATCAGGATGGTTCCCGGTTCGTACCTGTCCATCCTGGCGGGCAAACTGTTGTTTTATGTGTTGTTGGGAACGGCACAATTTTATATGATGCTGGTAGCCGGGCTGCTGATCCTGCCGCATCTCGGCCTGCCGGCGTTGGTCATGGGCCAGGCGCCCGCCGCGCTGCTGGTGACGGCACTGGCCATTGCCATTACCGCCACGGCTTACGGACTTCTTGTTGGAGCGGTGTTTCAAACGCCCAATCAGGCCTTGCCCTTTGGTGCGATTTCTATAGTGATTCTATCGGCGATCGGAGGTATTTGGGTGCCTGTGGAAATCCTTCCACCCGGCCTTCAGCAACTCGCCAAAGCTTCACCCATGTATTGGGCACTGGATGCCATCAATGATCTTTTCCTGCGACATGGCAATCTCAAAACAGTGGCAACCCACATGGGTATCCTAAGTATTTTCTCCGCTTGCTTTCTCTTCATTGCCGGCTGGATTGAAAACTACCGGAAGAAGTAGACTTTCCGACAATTTTATTAGTCCCCCGAACTTTATCATGGCTACCCGTAAATTGGGCATTCATTTACAATTAATTATGCCTGAGTAGATAACTTTCGGAAATTTTAATTACACTTTTGTTAAATTTTAATAAAGTCTTCTTAACTTGTCAACCATTCTCAAAAAGAAGCCAACCAAGACGCGCTGAGTATGGATAAAATCGGTCTGCTGAAAAAAGGGATCCTGAAACATCTTTACTTCAACAAGCAACTGTCGAGTGCCGATTTGAGTGAAAAGCTATCGAAGAGTTTGCCTGTTGTTCTGAAGTTGTTGAACGAACTGATCCGTGACGGAGAAGTTATGGAGTTGGGGTATGCTCCCAGCACCGGCGGACGCCGTCCCATGCTGTATACCCTCCAGAAAAACGTGCGTTACGTGCTCACAGTGGCCATGGATCAGGTTTTCACGAAGATCGGCCTCATGAATATGGAGCATGAATTTGTGAAGCCAGTCCGCCGTTATGACCTCCGGCTGGCAGATAACCCAGAAGCCCTCTCGGGGCTGGAAGCGCTTATCCAGGATTATATCAAGATAAATCATATTGATGGGGCAACCATTGCCGGTATAGGAATCGGTATGCCCGGGTTTGTGGATGTGGAGAAGGGCATCAATTATTCGTTTATCCCCTCTGGCGAACACAGTATTGCTGAATTCCTGGAGGAGCGGCTGAACCTTCCCGTTTATATTGACAACGATTCCAGCCTGGTCGCCTTATCCGAGTACCGGTTCGGGGCTGCCCGCAAGCGGAAAAATGTGATGGTGGTCAATATGAGCTGGGGGGTGGGACTTGGCATTATCATCAAGGGGGAATTGTTCCGTGGCAATAATGGATTCGCCGGGGAGTTCAGCCATATTCCCATTTTTACGAGCAATAAGCTCTGCAGCTGCGGCAAAACCGGCTGCCTCGAGACTGAGGCCTCTTTACTGGTGTTGATTGAAAAGGCTAAAGAAGGTATCAGAAATGGAAAAACCACCAACCTGCGCCACCTTTCTGATACGAATCCCGAAGAGGCCTATGAGTCCATTGTTTCAATGGCGCTGAAAGGTGACAAATTCTGCATAGAAATCATTTCTGAGATCGGTTACAATATCGGACGCGGTCTCGCCATATTGATCCATATCCTGAACCCTGAACTGATCATTTTGAGTGGCCGTGGTGCGAGCGCCGGAAAACTCTGGCGCGCACCGATTCAACAGGCGATTAACGAGCACAGCATTCCCCGATTGGCAGAGCACACTGAAATTGAAATTTCCACTGTTGGCGCGCGCGATGAACTGTTGGGTGCGGCGGCACTGGTAATGGAAAATTTCGGTAAGGATAGGAGAAAGAAGAAATCGAAAGGAACCGGGATCGAACTCATCTGAACCCTAAGGAAGTAGAATTAGTAAATATCATAAACACAACTGCAATGAAAAGAACGACTGTTCGAATGCTGCTACTGTTGTTGCTGAGCGTAACATCTGCTTACGTTTTCGCACAGCAAAAGAAGACGGTTACAGGTACCGTCCGGGACGATAAGGGCAATCCGCTCAGCGGAGTGACCTTTGTAATTAAAGGAACCAGAACTGGTGGCGTTACCGATAACTCCGGTAACTACCTGATCACCCTCGACAAAGATGCTACACTCGTATTCAGTGGTGTAGGTTTCAAATCACAGGAGATTTCTACTTCAGGCAGATCTGAACTGCCGATCGTAATGGCATCCAACGCCAAAGATCTTGATGAAGTAGTAGTAACCGGATTCGGTACCCGGAAACAAACCAGGAAGCTGGCATCTTCTGTGACGGAGATCAAAGGTGACGAGATCGTTCGTGCAAACAATGCCAACGTATTGAATGCTTTACAGGGTAAAGTTGCCGGTGTGAGCATTCAACAGGGAGCGAGTGGTCCACAATCCAGTTCCCGGATTCGTATCCGTGGTAACACGTCTATCACCGGAAACAACAACACTCCGTTGATCGTAATGGATGGTATCCTTATCGAGCCTGGAACTACCGGAAACGATTCCTGGGGTGAAAACCCGGATTTCGGAAACATCATGAAAAACCTGAACTCTGATGATTTCGAAAGTGTTTCTGTATTGAAAGGTGCATCAGCGAGTGCTTTGTATGGTTCAAAAGCCCAGAATGGTGTACTGCTGATCACTACCAAAAAAGGACGTGCACGTAAGGGCCTTGGTCTCAATGTTTCACATTCTGAGATGTATGATAATGCTTACAAGTTCCTTGATCTGCAAAACGAATATGGTGGTGGTATTTACCCTACTTTCGAAAAAGATGCCAATGGTGTTGAGATAGTTGATCCGATTTCAAATATCAATGTGGGCGGTTATTCCTTTGGTCCCAAGTTTGATGGCCGTACCGTGAAAGAACTTGATGGCCGCATGATCAAATGGGAAGCCAACGACCCGCTGGATTATTTTCAGACTGGTAAGTTTATCAATACCAATGTTGCAGTAGAAGGTGGAAATGAACGTACAACGTTTCGTTTTTCTTACAGTAATCTGTACACCAATAGCATCATGCCCAACAACGATATGAAACGGAACAGCTTCACGTTCAGGGCCACTCACAAGATATCCAATGCAGTAAATATCGATGCCAGTGTTAACTATGTGAACACGAAGTCTTATAATCCCATTCGTCAGGGTAGCCGGAACAACCCGCTGTTCGCTTTTACTTATTATATGCCACGGCATGTTGACATAATGTACTATAATAGCCATTACACGAATCCTGCAGGCGGTGCATTAAGCAGTGTTGATCCTGATATCAATGACCCATACCGTTTGGGTAGCTTGTTTTTCACTCTTAATGAAGACAATCGCGAAAAGACAGAGACCAATTTGCTTGCCAACGTGGATCTTTCTGTTAAGTTGAACTCCTGGCTCGATGTATTGGTACGCGCGAACACCAATTATTATGCTGACAACTATGAGCGGAAATTCCTTGGTAATGGTGTTGGCTTCACCGGAGGCAATTACCAGTTGACAAGTTCAGATTATCAGACATTCAGGATACAGGCCTTGCTTAATGGTAACAAGCAACTTACTGATGATTTCTCCACAACTTTCTCCCTGGGTGGTGAAACTTATCAGAATGTTGGCGGATTCTATAATAATGCCCAAACTGATGGTGGTTTGAAAATTCCAGGCCAGTTTTCCATCAGCAATTCTGTTAATCCTGCTACCACGGATGCATACCCTACAAAAACCGCGAAAAGAACAGACGCCCTTTATCTGTATGGTGATGTTAGCTGGAGAAATATGCTTACACTCAGCGTGAGTGGTCGCAACGACTGGTCTTCAACTTTGACCTATGCTGACGGACACGGTAATTATACTTACTTCTATCCAAGTGTTGGCTTGGCCTGGATTTTCACCGAATTACCGGCAGTTAAGAATTTCCAAGCGCTATCTTATGGTAAATTAAGAGGTGCCCTTTCATGGACTGGTCTGGATGCCGATCCGCAGGTTACAAATAATACAGGTTACTATGGACTGGTGGGAACTTTTAACAGCACAACTGGCAATCAGTCAGTTTACGGCTGGAATGGTTCAACACTTGGTAACCAGGATCTGAAAAATCAGCTGACCCGTGAAATTGAGATTGGCGCAGACCTCCGTTTTTTCAGCAATCGCCTGGGTATTGACTTCGCCTGGTACAAGAAAAACACCTATAACCAAATCTTCGAACTGAATACTCCCAGTGAAAGTGGAATCACTAAACGGCTGGTTAATGGCGGAAACGTAGAAAACACGGGTATAGAAATCTTGTTGACTACAGTTCCGGTGCGGACGAAAGATCTGACCTGGAATGCAAACTTCACCTTCACCCGTAACCGTAACAAGATCATCGAGATTGCACCTGGTGTTCCTTCAATTGATCTCGAACTTGCCTTTGGTGCAGACGTTGTAGCCAAAGCCGTAGCAGGTGGTGGCTGGGGGGATGTTGAAACCGGATTTGGGTATGCTTATTATCAGAAAAAGGATGCTGATGGCAAACCCATCGATCACCCCTCTAATGGTCAGAAAGTGATCGGAACATCCAGTTCCGGTACCGGTGGTTACTATACTTATATGCGCTCACAGGATTATGACCAATCCAAACGGATACTCGGAAACATCCTGGAAGATTTCCTTGCAGGAACAACACAAACCGTTAATTATAAGAATTTCTTCCTGAATGTTCAGATCGATGCGAAGATTGGTGGCCTGATGGCGTCAGCCACACACCAATACGGTTCAGCTAACGGCTCATTCGCCAATTCACTCTTTGGCCGTGACGAAGCTTCTGGCGGTGTTACTTATACAGATGCCAATGGTGTGGTTCGTCATGACGGAATTATTCCGGAAGGTGTTATGAAGGATGGAATTACAGCGACCAATTCAGCTGGCCAAACGGTTGACCTGGGTGGTATGACCTATAAAGAGGCTTATGATCAGGGATTGCTGAAAGCCATTCCGGCGTATCACTACTACGAGAACCTGTCTCAGTGGTCATCTGGTATCCGCGAGTATTCCATCTTCGAGAATTCCTGGGTTGCTTTACGCGAAGTGTCCATCGGATACAGCTTTCCAGCCAGAATGATCAACAAAATCAAATGTAATAACCTGCGGGTATCCCTCGTGGGAAGAAACCTGACTTATTTGTACCGTACTACAGAAGGTGGCGTTAACCCAGAAAGTATCTACAGCAACCGCTCAGCGGCATTTGCTGAATACGGCGGATATCCTTTCGTAAGAAGCCTCGGATTTAACGTTAATGCAGCGTTCTAATAATAATATCAAATTTTTGAAGAAATGAAACGAGCTAATAAACTATATAAGTATTTTTTACTAGGCGCTGCAATAACGTTTATAGCAGCTTCCTGTAAAAAAGAAGCGTTCGTAGAAGAGAACATTTCTCCGACAACTATTTACGAACTAAAACCCGAAGACCAGTTCCTGCGAGCTTCTACCAGTGTGGTCAATGATTTTGAGTACTATTATGATGTTTATCGCAGGCTTAATGGTTGGCTACAGTATACTACAGAAGCCGCTGGAAACGGATCCGGTTTTACAGAACCGGGAGCGCAGTTCAACTATCGTTATGGACGATTTTTTGGTGATGTAGGTTATGCAGTTGTCGATGCTCTCAAAATAATCGAGAGCCTGCCTGAAGATCAAAAAGCTTCCTATACGAATATTAAGGCGATCAGCGAAATCTTGTTTGCTTATTATGGTTTTTACGTGAGCGACATCAATGGCAGCATACCCTTTAGCGAGGCCTTCCAGGCCCGTTACGGTGGAACGCTTACCCCGGTTTATGATGACCAGCAAGCGATCTTTTCCCAGGCTGATGCCCTTATCAAGGGTGCAGTAGCAGCGTTGGAGGCTAACGCGGGTGATCAGGTTGCTTTGGGTAGGAATGATCCATTTTTTGGCGGTGACGTAACCCGGTGGATTCGTACCGGAAACGCGCTTCGGTTAAAAATTGCACTGAGGTTGATGAAAGCTGATCCAGGCACCCTGACCACTATTGCGAACGAGGTGCTGGCTGATCCGATGCAAATGGAGTCAATAGCAGATTCATGGATGTTAAAAGTTGGGCCCACTTTCGCTGATGCCGGTGGCAACTTCAATCCCACTGGATTTGCAGCAGGCCGTCCGGTGCTGGAGTTCATGAAAGAAAATGAAGATCCACGTCTCCGCATGTTCTACCGCACCAACAAAGACGGCGAATATGTAGGAAGTTTTACCAGCCCAGACGATGCACAACTTGCAGCTAACCGTCCACTGTATTCTACGCCGGACACACTGTCCCAATTGCAACACCGCATGTTTACACCAAACTATGCGTATAACGGTGGCGATCCTGGAAAGGGTACCGGATTTTATCCCTTGTTGACCTATGCAGAATATTGCTTTATCCGTGCAGATCTGGCTGCCCGTAATATCGCAGGATCAGATGCTGAAACCTGGTACAAGAATGGCGTGTATGCATCAATTGATCTTTACAATCAGCAAGCCAGGCTGGCAGAGGTTCCCGATTATGTGCCAGTAACCGAAGGTGAAAAGGACGCTTATTACGCCAAAGCTGACGTTAAGTTTGATGCAGCCAAAGCAACCGAACTGATCGCCGTACAAGCTTATCTGGATTTCTTCCGGAATCCATTTGAAGGCTGGGCATGGTGGAAGCGGACAGGTTTCCCCAATTCTACATCTGTATTGCCCTGGACGGTATTAAAGAGCAACGGAGCAGTCCTGCCACTGGCCAGAAGAGCTTCCCTTCAGATTTTGCCAACCACAAGCCTTCTGTATGAAAATCAGGCAGCGGCATATTCAGAAATGGCTCAGGATCCAAACTTTGGGCAGACACCAAGCGACGCCTTCGGCCGTGTTTGGTGGGATAAACCCTAATTGATTCTCTCGTGACGATATAAAACCCCGGGCCCCTGCCGGGGTTTTATTCTTAAATTGTACCATGTTGCGATACTGCCTGCTTGTTCTGATTTTTAGCTGCGCGCTTGCTGCCAGCGCCCAGGAGACTTTTAGTTTCCGGGTCATGCAGCAGATGAAGCTGCGCATCGTTGCCGGAGGCACAGGTAAAACGCTTTTTCAGGACCATAAAGCTGTCGCATTCCTTTTTCTCTCCCCCGATTGTCCCCTTTGCAAAAATTATGGGGTGGTCCTGCAAAAAATCAATGACGCTTACTCCTCCCGCGTGCAGATGATCGGCATTATTCCCGGCGCCGCTTATTCCGACGAGGAAATAATAGGCTACATGACCAAATACCACATCGATTTTCCGGTAGTGATCGATCCGAAATTCAAACTGTCATCCTATCTTAAAGCTACTGTTACTCCCGAAGCGATACTGCTTGACCCCGACGGCTGGAGCCTTTACCGGGGAGCAATCGATGATTGGGTTGTAACGCTGGGCAGAAAAAAACTCCGCCCGGAAAATGAATACCTCAAAACAGCAATTGACCAATATATCACCCATCAACCGATCCAGGTGAAACAAACCGCTCCCAAAGGTTGCCTGATCAATGAATTCTAGACCAAGATGAAGACGCTGCATTCCAAACTAATTACGCTCTTTGGCAGTCTGTTCCTTTGTGCGGTTGCATACACCCAGACGCCAACCTATTACGACGATATCGAACCCATCATCATGGCCAACTGCGCGCCCTGCCACAAGCCCGGGGAAGCCGGTCCCTTTTCACTGCTCACCTACCAGGACGTTGCCAAAAGAGCCAGCTTTATCCGCGATGTTGTACAATCGCGTTTTATGCCACCCTGGAAAGCGGATAACAGCTACGTGCACTTCGCCAATGACAGGTCCCTCTCCGATAAAGACATTCAGAAAATCGTTCAGTGGGTGGATGCCAAAGCACCCGCCGGCAAACGCAAGTCAGGGACGCCTGCTCCCGAGCAAAATATTGTGACCGGAACTACCTATCCCAGGAAACCGGATATGGTCCTGCAGATGTCTGACAGCTTTGTCATCTCCGGCGGCAATTATGAACAGTACGTAATCTTCAAACTTCCCTTTGAACTCAAGGATTCTTTCAATGTGGAGGCCATTGAGTTCATCGCCAACAATAAAAAACTGGTGCATCATGTGAATTATGCCATCCACCCCGTACTGGATGAAAGCATCGACATGAGCAAATCCGTACCCCTTGTTAACCTCACCGACGGCAACCGCCGTCTATTTGATCAGTATCAGCCATATCGTAAGACGATCACGTATTACGGTGGCTGGATTCCCGGTGCCCGGTATGAATCATATCCCGGCGACTTCGGCTGGGTAATGCCCAAGCGCGGCGTCATCCTGATGACCGTGCATTTCAGCCCCATTCCGGAAAACGAAACCTTCCGCGGTGGAGTAAACCTTTTCTTTAAGAAAACTAAAGTGAAACGGCCTGTCAAAGTGGTCAGCTTTGGTTCCGGCGGTATCGGCGAAGGTCAGATCGATCCGATCTTTTACATCAAGGCCAACGAAAAACAAACCTTTACCCTGGATGTCAGTAACCCGAACGAAGACCAATCCCTGCTCTACGTTTGGCCCCATATGCATCTTATCGGAAAAGTATTTAAAGCCTACGCGATCACCCCGGCGAAAGACACCGTGAGGCTCGTAAACATCCCTGACTGGGATTTCCGCTGGCAGGAAGTTTACCGCTTTGAAAAACCTGTGAGGATACCCAAAGGCTCTGTGATACATATTGAAGGGACCTATGACAACACAGCAGACAACCCCTTCAACCCGAATAGTCCGCCGAAAACCATTTTCTCAAGAGGCGATATGAAAACGACTGATGAAATGATGACGCTGATGGTCATCTTCGTTCCCTATCAGCCAGGTGATGAAAATATTAATCTCAAATCTGAATGATCAAGCGTCCGGTCATAGGGCAACTGGTAACACTCCTGCTGATGCTGGCAGGAGGCGCCCACGCTCAGGCTCCTTTGTTCAGTTTGATGAGTTCCCGCGAAACCGGGATTGATTTTATCAACCGCGTCACTGAGGATGATTCACTTAATGTATTCCGTTATGAATATCTCTATAATGGTGCGGGTGCCGGAATCGGTGATTTCAATAATGATGGTCTGCCGGATATTTACTTCTCCGGCAATATGACCCCATCGAAGCTGTACCTGAACAAAGGTGGCATGTCGTTCACTGACATTACCGCCGCGTCCAAAACTGCCGGCAATGGCCGCTGGGCCACTGGTGTTTGTATTGCTGATGTGAATGGAGACGGTCTGACCGATATTTACCTGTGTCATTCAGGCAAATACGCCTCGCCTGAGGAGCTAAGCAATGAATTGTTCATCAACCAGGGCATTCAAAACGGAATTCCTGTGTTTAAGGAGATGGCAAAGGCCTATGGTCTCGATGCACCAGGCACCCAAAGTACACAAGCCGCATTCCTGGATTATGACAGGGACGGTGACCTGGATATGTTCCTGCTCAATCATTCCAATCACACGTACAATCCCTTCCTGAATACCAGAAAAATCAGGGCAACACCTCACGCAGGATTTGGTAACAGGTTGTTCCGGAATGAGGGATCCATAAATGGCATACCTGCATTCACCGATGTGACACAACAGGCTGGCATCATCAACAATGCACTGAACTTTGGACTGGCGGTAGTCGTTTCCGATATTGATAAAGACGGCTGGCCGGATATTTATACTACAAGCGATTATACGGAGAAGGACTGTTTCTACCGGAACAACCGAAACGGAACCTTCACCGAAAGTCTTGAAAAATCTTTCGCACATATTTCCAAATACAGCATGGGAGCGGATATCGCCGATATCAACAATGATGGCCGGCCGGATATCCTGACCCTCGATATGCTTCCTGAAGGAAACCACCGCCAGAAAATGCTGAAAGGCCCGGATGAATACGATCAATATCACCTGTTGCTGGACAGCGGGTATTACAAACAGCAAATGCGTAATATGCTGCAGCTGAACCAGGGTGTTGATGAAAGCGGTAATCTCCGGTTCAGTGAGATCGGTCAGCTTGCCGGCGTTTCCAATACAGACTGGAGCTGGTCGGGACTGATGGTAGATTTCGACAACGACGGCTGGAACGATCTGCTGGTCACCAATGGTTATCTCCGTGACTATACAGACATGGATTTCATGAAGTACACAGTAGCAGATGCCAAGTTTGCCGCAGTTAAAGAAGGAAAAGAAGAATTTAAAACCGCCGCCCTGGTAAGGCAGATGCCATCCAACAAGCTTCCGAACTATATTTTCCGGAATGAAGGCAGTCTTCATTTCACCGACCAGACGAAAAACTGGGGACTAACACAGGCTGCCATTTCCGGTGCTGCGGCGGTTGCCGATTTCGATAACGACGGAGACTTTGATATCGTGATTTGCAACAACAATGATCCGGTGGCCATTTACCGGAACAACGGCAATAACAAACATTTCCTGAAAGTGATCTGCAGAAGCCACAATGGCTTTGCCCCGGCATTGGGAACGCGGCTTGAGCTGACCACGGGTGACGGGAAAAAGCAATACCGGGAATTGTATACAGTTCGCGGTTATCAAAGTACAATAGGCGGGGAAACGATTTTCGGAACCGGCAACAATGAAAAACTGCAATCCCTGCGCGTTATCTGGCCGGATGGTTCCGATACCTTAATTACTGCTATTGCCACTGCGCAAACGATCACACTAACGCAGCCCAATAGCCGAAAAACTATTTCATCTGTCGCAGCTGCAATGAGTACTGGTCTTTTTTCACCTGCGACAGCAAAATCAGGACTTGATTTTGTTCACCGCGAGAACAGTTTTATTGATTTCAAAGACGAAGTATTGTTGCCGCAAATGCTGTCGAGGCAGGGGCCGGCATTGGCCGCTGCGGATGTTGACGGAAATGGCAGACCGGATGTTTTCCTGGGCGGTGCGATCGGGCAGGAGGGGGTATTGTACCTGCAGACGAGTGACGGAGCGTTTGTGCGGGCCGGAGCACAGCCATGGATTGCTGACTCCAGTGCCGAAGATGTCAACGCCATATTTTTTGATGTCGATAAAGATGGCGACCCGGATCTGTATGTGGTGAGCGGTGGCAATGAATACGCGGATCAATCTCCGGAATACCAGGACCGGCTCTATATCAATGACGGAAAAGGAGGGTTTACCAGGCTGACTGACGCGCTTCCTGCCATGTTGTCTTCCAAACAAACAGTTGCTGTTGGTGATATTGACCGTGATGGAGACCTGGACCTGTTCGTGGGCGGATTCTACACACCGGGTATGTATCCGCAGACGGCACCTTCCTGGCTGCTTCGCAACGATTCACAAAACGGTAAAGTAAGTTTCACAGACATCACCCATGAAATAGCAGCAAACTGGTCACCCGGGGCAATAACCTGTGCTGCATTTGCAGACCTGGATGGCGACGAATTTCCGGAGTTGGTGGTTGCAGGCGATTGGATGACAGTACAGGTGTTTGGGAACCACCGGGGCAAACTGGATAAAAATGCAAAGCCTATCGGGGAAGCCGGATCAGGGTGGTGGCGTTCGATGTATGCCGGAGATTTTGACGGGGATGGCAAGACAGATCTCCTGCTGGGGAACTGTGGAATGAACATGCAGATGAAAGCCACGGTAGCCGAACCTGCGCGCCTGGTTGCGGTTGACATAGATGATAACGGAACACTTGAGCCGTTGCTGAGCTATTATATCCAGGGACAATCTTTTCCTGTTGCCTCAAGAGATGAGTTGCTGGAGCAGGTGACTCCCCTGCGTAAGCGATTTGTGTATTACAAGGACTATGCTGATGTAACTGTTGACCAGATTGTGCCGAAGGCAAAAATGAAACAGGCCATCCGGTTACAATGTAATCAGATGGCATCCGGTATTTTGTGGAACCAGGGAAGTAACCGTTTTGTATTTGATGCATTACCGGTGGAAGCCCAGTTTTCGGCTGTGAACGGCGCGGTATATGAAGACTTCGACCAGGACGGTACCAGGGAACTGTTACTGGCCGGCAATTTTGAAGCTTACCGTGTAACTACCGGTCAGTCCGATGCCAGTCTCGGTTGCCTGCTACAACCCAAAGGTCCGAGGAAATTTGAGGCGGTTGATCCTGCCACCACAGCGCTTTACCTGGGCGGCGATGTCAGGAGATTGTCCCTGATCAAAAACGGAACCGGAACATCTTATATACTGGCCGCCCGTAATGACGGCCCGGTGGAACTGCTGAAAATTAACAAGTGAAATTGAGTATCAATCGCTGGCTGTTGCCGGTATTATTGTTGGTTGGCGGTGCTGCAAGGACCCAAACGCCAAAAAAGAATGACGTGAATGGAACTGCGTTGCTGCACAGGGCTCATCAGGCACTTACCGATGTGATGGTGCATGATATATTTTCTCCCCCGGTCGCAAGCCGGGTTTACGCATATACACACATGGCTGCCTATGAATGCCTGGCGCATTTTTCACCATCGTTGAAAAATTTGCAGGGGCAGGTGATGGACTATCCCCGGATCCAATTTCCGGATACTGCAAGGATCGATCCGGTAATTGCGGCCTTGTATGCTTTCCAACTGACGGGGAAGCAGTTGATTTTCTCCGAGAAGGTTTTTACAGATTCCCTGGACCACCTGAAGACGATTGCCGGATCGGGACTGAAAAAGGGAAAGTCTTTGTCCGCTTCCCTGGCGGCCGGCAAACTGGTGGCGGACAGTATCCTGGCATGGTCTGGCCGCGATCATTATAAGGAGACAAGAAAGATGCGCCGGTACAGTTATAAAAAGGACCCCGGGGCGTGGCTACCAACTCCCCCGGGTTATATGGCCGCAGTGGAGCCGAACTGGCGGATGATCCGGCCGCTGACAATGGACAGCGCTTCCCAATTCAGGCCAGCCCCCGCAACCGTTTTCAGTAAGGAAAAGGGCAGCGCCTTTTACCAGCTGGCGGAAGAAGTTTATACGATCAGCAAGCAGCTGACAAAGGAGCAGAGAGAGATTGCCCTTTTCTGGGACTGCAATCCCTTTTTTCTGAATACCCAGGGGCATCTTAATTATGCCACCAAGAAGATCTCACCCGGGGGGCATTGGATGCAGATTGCCGGCCTGGTCAGCAGGATGAAGGGAGCAGACCTGTTTACCACCTCAAAGGCCTATACAGCGACGGCAATGGTCATTTTTGAGGGTTTTATCAGTTGCTGGGAGGAAAAGTATCACAGCCAGCTTATCCGTCCGGAAACCTATATTAATGCCTATATGGATGAATCCTGGAGACCGCTGTTGCAAACCCCGCCTTTCCCTGAGCACTCGAGCGGACATAGTGTGGTATCTGCAGCAGCCAGCGTGGTACTTACCAAAGTTTTTGGCGATCAGGTAGCCTTCACCGATGACACCGAAGTACCGTTTGGCTTACCGTCCAGGCAGTTCCGGTCATTTGAGGAAGCCAGCAAAGAGGCAGCGATTTCCAGGTTGTATGGCGGGATCCATTACCGGCCGGCCATAGATAACGGGTATAAGGAAGGGGTGGAGGTTGCCGGATGGATGCTGGGACGGGTGAACCTGGGCTGGTAGCCCGGCAAGTGGCAGGCCTGGGGGCCAATTTCTTTTGCAAACCAAGGAAAATCCTTAACTTTGCCCTCCGTTTTCATATATTCTGAACTGTCCACGGGAATTTGCAAATGGCCATTTATTCGTAATTTCCTGCAAATCAGATCGATCGGAAGTTGATGTGCGTGATGAGGAGCAGGCAGGAGATGAGTATATCAAAATAAAAAACCGGTTTAAAATACATATGTCTTCAACAAAAGTGAACTCCAGGATCAGCTTTGCCAAGATTAAGCACCTTGCTGAAGCGCCTGACCTGCTGGAAGTGCAGATTCAATCGTTTAAAGACTTCTTTCAGTTAGAAACCACTCCCGACAAACGTAACAACGAAGGCCTGTTTAAGGTATTTAAGGAGAACTTTCCCATCACCGATACCCGGAACATCTTTGTACTGGAGTTTTTGGATTACTTTATCGATCCGCCCCGTTACACTATTGAAGAATGTATGGAGCGCGGTCTCACTTATGCCGTTCCGCTCAAGGCAAAACTCCGCCTGAGCTGTAACGACGAAGAACACGTTGACTTCCAGACTATCGTTCAGGACGTATTCCTGGGCAATATCCCTTATATGACGCCGAGAGGCACCTTTGTGATCAATGGTGCTGAACGCGTGGTTGTATCCCAGTTGCACCGTTCACCCGGTGTATTCTTCGGTCAGTCCATTCACCCCAACGGTACCAAGATTTACTCTGCAAGGGTAATTCCTTTCAAAGGTGCCTGGATGGAATTCGCAACAGACATCAACAACGTGATGTATGCGTACATCGACCGCAAAAAGAAATTTCCCGTTACAACGCTGCTGCGTTCTATCGGATTTGAAACGGATAAAGACATCCTCGAACTTTTCGGCATGGCCGACGAAGTAAAAGGTGAAAAGAAAGCCCTGGAGAAATACCTGGGTAAGAAACTCGCTGCAAGGGTGCTGCGTACCTGGGTGGAAGATTTCGTTGATGAAGATACCGGAGAGGTTGTGTCCATCGAGCGGAACGAAGTGGTGCTCGAGCGTGATACCATCCTTGATGAAGAAGCGATCGAAATGATCGTTGATATGGATGTGAAAAGTGTATTCCTGCAGCGTGAAGACGTTGGTGGAGATTACGCCATCATCTACAACACCCTTAACAAGGATACTTCCAACAGCGAACTCGAAGCCGTTCAGCACATCTACCGCCAGTTGCGCGGTGCTGATGCTCCGGATGACGAAACTGCCCGTGGTATCATCGACAAGCTGTTCTTCTCCGACAAACGTTATGACCTCGGTGAAGTTGGCCGTTACAAAATCAACCGTAAACTCAACCTCAATTATCCCCTTGACCATAAAGTACTGACCAAGGAAGATATCATTGAGATCATCAAATACCTGGTACGCCTTACGAATGCCAAGGCTGAGATCGACGACATCGATCACCTGAGCAATCGCCGGGTACGTACAGTGGGAGAGCAGCTCTATGCTCAGTTTGGTGTTGGTCTGGCCCGTATGGCCCGTACCATCCGCGAAAGAATGAACGTTCGCGACAATGAAGTATTCACCCCGGTGGATCTCATCAATGCCCGTACGCTTTCTTCCGTAATCAACTCCTTCTTCGGAACCAGCCAGTTGTCCCAGTTCCTCGATCAGACAAACCCCTTGTCTGAAATCACCCACAAGCGTCGTATTTCGGCGCTCGGACCAGGTGGTTTGAGCCGGGAACGTGCCGGATTCGAAGTACGTGACGTACACTACTCCCACTATGGCCGTCTCTGTACCATTGAGACACCGGAAGGTCCGAACATCGGTCTGATCTCCACCCTTTGCGTTCACGCGAAGATCAACGAGATGGGCTTTATCGAAACACCTTACCGCAAGGTTGACCATGGCAAAGTGAACATGAAGGAGCTTACGTTCCTCAGTGCTGAAGAAGAAGATACTGCCAAGATCGCCCAGGCCAATACACCGCTCTCCGAAAAAGGTGAGTTTGTGGAAGAAAAGGTAATCAGCCGCGAAACCGGTGATTTCCCGATCCTCGACAAAGGTGATGTTGAATATATGGACGTAGCGCCGAACCAGATCGTGGGTCTCAGTGCATCTCTGATCCCCTTCCTGGAGCATGATGACGCCAACCGTGCGTTGATGGGATCAAACATGCAACGTCAGGCTGTACCGCTGATCAAGCCCCAGGTTCCATTTGTTGGAACCGGTCTGGAAGCAAAAGCTGCCCGTGACGCACGCGTTCAGATCCTCTCTGAAGGAAATGGTGTGGTGGAATATGTTGATGGTAACGAAATTCATATCCGTTACGATCGGAACGACGAACAAAGACTGGTAAGTTTCGAGGAAGACCTCGTGGTTTACCGCCTTACAAAATATCAGAAGACCAACCAGGAAACTTCTATCACCCTGAAGCCTGCCGTTAAGAAAGGCCAGCAGGTGAAAGAAGGAGACTTCCTCACCGAAGGATACGCAGTACAGGGTGGCGAAATCGCCCTGGGCCGCAACCTCAAAGTGGCGTTCATGCCCTGGAAAGGTTACAACTTCGAGGATGCCATCGTGATCAATGAAAAAGTAGTTCGTGAAGACCTCTTCACTTCTATCCACATCTCTGAGTACGAACTGGAAGTTCGCGATACCAAGCTCGGTGAAGAAGAACTGACTCCCGATATTCCGAACGTTTCTGAAGAAGCTACCAAGGATCTCGATGAGAACGGTATCATCCGGATTGGCGCCCACGTGAAGGAAGGAGATATCCTGATCGGTAAGATCACTCCTAAAGGTGAAAGCGATCCCACTCCTGAAGAGAAACTGCTCCGTGCCATCTTCGGTGACAAGGCCGGTGATGCGAAAGATGCTTCTCTCAAAGCGCCGAATGGTGTTGAAGGTGTGGTAATCGACAAGAAACTGTTCCAGCGTGCGAAGAAAGACAAGAACGGTAAAGTGCGTGAAAAAGCTGCTTTGGAAAAAGTAGAAAAAGTGCACGAGAAAAATACTGCTGACCTCCAGGAAGTACTCCTGAGCAAATTGCAGACATTGCTGAAAGAAAGAGCTTCAGCCGGCGTAAGCAACAACTTCGGCGAAGTACAGATCGGCAAGGGTGCCAAATTCACTGCCAAGAACCTGGCAGGACTTGACTACCTGAACATTAACCCGCTGGGCTGGACAAGCGACGAGAAAACTGATAGCCAGATCAACATCCTGCTGCATAACTACAGCATTAAATACAACGAAGAACTGGGCCGTTACAAGAGGGAGAAATTCAATATCTCCATCGGTGACGAACTTCCGGCCGGTGTATTGAAACTTGCCAAGGTTTATCTCGCTGTGAAGCGTAAACTGAAGGTGGGTGATAAGATGGCGGGTCGTCACGGAAACAAAGGTATCGTTGCCAAGATCGTACGCGCGGAAGATATGCCGTTCCTTGAGAATGGTGAGCCGGTGGATATCGTGTTGAACCCGCTGGGTGTACCAAGTCGTATGAACCTTGGACAGATCTATGAAACCGTTCTCGGTTGGTGCGGTGAGCAACTTGGTGTGAAGTTCGCAACACCGATCTTTGATGGTGCTACAACCGACGAGATCGAACAGTATTGCTCCAAAGCAGGTATTCCGATGATGGGTCACACCCACCTGTATGATGGTGAAACCGGTGATCGCTTCCACCAGAAAGCTACCGTGGGTATCATCTACATGATCAAGCTGCATCACATGGTTGACGACAAGATGCACGCCCGTTCAATCGGACCATACAGTCTCATCACACAACAGCCGCTGGGTGGTAAGGCACAGTTCGGTGGTCAGCGTTTTGGTGAGATGGAAGTTTGGGCACTGGAAGCGTATGGTGCATCCAACATCCTCCAGGAGCTGCTTACCATCAAATCGGATGATATTATCGGCCGCGCGAAGACCTATGAGGCGATCGTTAAGGGCGACAATATTCCGAGAGCAGGTGTTCCAGAGTCTTTCAACGTATTGATTCATGAGTTGAGAGGTCTTGGTCTCGATCTGAAATTCGATTGATAAATGACCTGATATAAAATCAAAGGGAACCTATTTAAGGTTCCCTTTTTTGTTGGCTCATGTACATCCCGATCGTGATTATCGTATGAGCAGCACAGTGCCGCGCTTCATTTCATGCTTTCTGAACAGCACATACCTGCAATACCAGACATAGGTGCCCTGCTGCATGGGGGTGCCGTTCACAGTTCCGTCCCAGTATTTATGAATATCAGTTGTTTCATAAACTTTTTTACCCCAACGGTCAAAAACGCTGAACTGAAAATTTCGCGCGTCCCCCTGGAAGATCGCCTTGAGCTTATCGTTCAGGCCATCACCATTGGGACTGAAAGCATTGGGAACAAAAATGTGTTCCGGACAAGTCGAATCTTTCACATTGATCTCCGCAACGGCAGTACAGGCATTGGAATCAATGACATTCAGCTGATATTTTCCCGGTAGATCGACCAGGATAGTGGGTGTCGTTTCCCCGGTGCTCCATTTATAGGATTCAAAGATTGCGGTTGGTCCCACCCATACCTGTTCATAAGAACACTTCACCGTATCAGCCATCAGAAATCCCGGCGTGATTTGGCGGGGTATAGTGAAAGGAAGTGTCGCTTCTTCTGCTTCATGGTCGCACAGGTCCACCACTGAGTTGCCGTCACTGCCTTTTTGTACATGTAACATATAGTTACCCGGTGCCGGAGGATTGGAAAATGTAATGGTCACCTGGCGGGTATAGCCATTCAGGGCATTACAATTCAGGGGTTCAATCTTTGCAATGCCAACTGCCGGGGTTATCCGAAAATCGCTGCCATCTGCGGCAACCGAACTGCATTTCACCGGAAGGGTCAGTGAAAAGGTCAGTTCGGTATCCGTACATTTCTTGTTTATCTTTTCCAGCGTTGGTACCCTGCTGCCATCAAAAAAGGCATCCGACTGGGAGAAATCGATAGTAAAACCCTGACTGGGACCACCATTGGCATAATTGCCAAAATTGTTGATCATGATCAGGTAGGTGTCACCTGTATGCGCATCGATCGGTTTCAGGAAGGAATGCTGAAATGTACCGCCTTGCACGCTTGTTTCATTATATCCCTTCCTGATGCCAACGATACCATCCACATTGCTTCCATCAAAGTTGTTATTAAAATTGCACCTGACGATCTGGGAAGCGGCGAGCCTGTCGCAACTGCCGTTGGTAATGTTGAACACAGCAAAATCATAGTCGTCGCCGGGTTCTTTGGGAATGATATCGAAACACAGTTTTCCAGGTCCCCCAATTTTGACCATCATGTACATGGAATTGGTTTCCTCGCCACCACAGGGTGTGGAAGTAAAGTCGACCTTACTGCCCGGCCCCTGGTAACTATAGGGGGTGGAAAAGCTGTTTCCGCAAAGGTAGAGAGCGTTACAGGCATCCTGTTCCGGTTGAAGCGGCGGCAGTTCAAACTGGGCAGCAACTGTCATGGCGGCCAGCAGGGCACCGGTAACCATAACAACCTGGAAAAGATACTTGGAAATCACCTTTTGAGAGACACCAGATTACATCGTAAACGTTGCTTATATGATCGAAAGTTTCGTCTCTTTTTAAAGATCTCTTTTCAGGGCAATCCCGTTTCTGCCACCAGTGTGTTTTCCGTTGGCCAGTACTGGTTGCCCATTCACCAGGATCCCCACGTGAAACCTGAAGAGAACTGGTGGGGTTGAACGTAAACCGAATGGTCGCTAACCGTAACGGGGTCAAATATCACGATGTCGGCCGCGAAACCTTCCTGTAAAAGCCCGCGGTTCCTGAGATGGAATTTGCGGGCTGCGAGGGAAGTCATGCGGCGGATCGCTTCTTCCAGGCTCATTACTTTTTCTTCCCGCACATATTTGCCAAGAACCCTCGCATTGCTGCCATAAGCACGGGGGTGCGGCATGCCCTTTCCCGGTACAGGAACGCCTGCATCGGCACCCACCATGCAAAAGGGATAACCCATGATATATTTTACATCACCTTCATCCATCCCGTGATAAATCATTTGTGCGCCGCCACCGGCCATCATGTCGAGGATGGTTTCTGCTTCCTCATTCCTGTTCTTTTTCCTTCCTTTCAGCGCATTGATTTCGGTAATGCTTTTCCCGTTATAACCGGTATCAGCTGAATAATTCGCCACTACAGCGTAAGAATAGTTCTTATACTTGTAGTCAGCAAGCTGTTGCAACATTTCCTTTTTGATACGGGCTCTCGTCCCGGGATCTTTCAGTCTGGCCATAAACGAGTCGTTACCACCTGCAAAGGCCCAATCCGGAAGCCTGACGCCGAGATTGGTGGAGCTCGCGGTATAGGGATACTGGTCGATGGTGACATCGTAACCATTACTGCGGGCTGCTTTCACCAGGTCGAGTGTCTGTCTGGAATTTCCCCAATTCGCTTTTCCGCTAACCTTAAAGTGAGAAATCTGAACGGGAATTCCCGCTTCAATGCCAATATTGATCGCTTCTGTTACGGCTTCTGCAGCCTGGCTTTCCTCATTGCGGATATGAGACGCGTATACACCGTTATCATAACCTGCAACTCTTGCCAACGCCACCACTTCCTCAGTTTTGGCGTATGCACCAGGAATATAAATCAGACCAGTACTGAGGCCAACTGCACCCGCTTTCATCGCCTGGTCCACCAATTTTTCCATCGCCTGTAATTCTTCCGGACGGGGCGCCCTGTTTTCTCTTTGCATTACGGCATTGCGTACTGTATTGTGGCCGACAAGGGATGCGACATTGATGGAAGGTTTCAGCGAGTCCACCCTGCGGAAAAAATCACCAATGTCAGATTCTGAACCACCGCAGTTACCGGTGATTACGGTAGTGACGCCATCATAAATATAATTGTCAGCTGTCGGCTGACTGAAAATGCCGGTTTCAATATGGCCATGTACATCAATGAATCCCGGCGCTACAGCCAGGCCTTTGGCGTTTATAGTGTCTTTTGCGCTGGCATTGGTGAGTTTGCCGATCCGTTGTATCCTGCCACCAGATACAGCAATATCGCCATAGTACCAGGAGTTGCCTGTACCATCGTATATCTTTCCGTTAATGATCAGGATATCATACTGGCCAAACAGCAGCTGGCCGCTCGCCAGGAAGAGAAACAACAAGAATTGTCTATGCATGAAAGGCAGTTTGCTTAAACTTAGGTATTTTGGAGGATATGAAACTCCTAACTTGTCTTTTTGCGGGTATGTTGTCGGTTTTTACCCTTGATGCACAAACGAAAAGAGCATTGCGACCTTCTGACGTATATCGCCTCCAGGAACCGTCAGGCCCGAAAGTTTCTCCCGACGGCAAGTGGGTGCTGTTTACACTGCAATCTGTTGACAGTGCAAAAGACAAGAACAAGTCCGATCTGTGGATGATATCCTGGGATGGAAAGGAACAGGTACAGCTGACTTTTGACGGAAGCGGGGCTTCCCAGGCCAGGTGGAGCCCTGACGGCCGCTTCATATCATTTGTAGCGACAAGAGGGGAAGACAAATCCGGGCAGGTTTACCTGCTTGACCGCAGGGGAGGAGAAGGAAAAAAGCTGACCGACATCAAAGGTTCCATTGAAGACCTTGACTGGTCACCTAACAGCAAATCACTACTGCTGTCAATCAAAGACCCGGATTTCAGTGATTCAGCCAGTACCAAAATCCGCAAACCCTATGTCATCAACCGCTATCATTTCAAGCAGGATACGGAAGGTTATCTCGACAGCGCACAAACCCATCTGTACCTGTTTGGACTCGACAATAAAAAACTGGACACCCTCACCCGTGGCATTTATAACGAACGCAATGCCACGTTTAGTCCCGATGGTAACCAGATTGCCTTTGAAAGCAATCGCTCTGACCTGCCGGACAGAAATGAGAACACAGATATTTTCGTGATGGAGAACCGTCCTGGTGCTCCTGCGAAACAACTGACCACCTGGAAAGGTGAGGATAGTGATCCCTTGTGGAGCCCTGATGGTAAATCGATCGCCTATCTGCAGAGTTCCAGTGATGAACCGTTCACCATGTATGGTCAGAAAATGGCTGCGGTTGTTCCCTCCGCCGGGGGAGAAAAACAACTGATGACAGACAAGGCAGACCGGCCTGTTCGCGATCTGCACTGGTCAGTGAATGGCAAAAACCTCGTGATGCTCATGGAAGACGACCGGCAGGTAAAAGTGATCTCAGTTGAAACGGCGGGCAAGAAAGTGACTATACTCAGCGAAGGAGAGCGAAGTTTCTATGCTTTGGAAGATCACCCATTGCGTAATGCCTGGATTACCGTGATGAGTACACCCGACCGCCCCGCAGAACTTGCAGTGCTTGAAAACGGAAAACTGCAACAGATCACGCATGTGCAGGATTCTTTCCTGGCACCCCTGGTATTGCCAAAGGTCCGGGGATTCCGCTCAACAAGCAAAGATGGCACATTAGTGTCGGGAATCCTGTATACACCTGCTGATGCCGTTGAAGGAAAGCGTCTGCCCCTGATCCTGTTCATCCATGGCGGACCCGTCGGACAGGATGAATTCGATTTTGATTTCACCCGCTTGATGTATGCAGCTGCAGGTTATGCCGTGGCAGGGGTGAACTACCGCGGCAGCAGTGGCAGAGGCGTTGATTATATCAGGTCTATTTACGCAGACTGGGGAAACAGGGAGGTAATGGATATCATCGGTGCTGCTGATCACCTCATTCAGACGGGTGTGGCGGATGAGAACCGCATGGGTATTGCCGGTTGGAGTTATGGGGGTATCTCCACCAATTATACTATTGCCACAGACAGCCGGTTTAAGGCAGCGGTAAGTGGTGCAGGAAGTTCGCTGCAGTTAAGCCTGTATGGAAGCGATCAGTATGTTACGCAATACGAAAAGGAACTTGGCGCTCCCTGGCAGAAACCTGAAAAATGGATCGCCGTATCTTATCCATTTTTCAAAGCCGACAGGATCAAAACGCCTACGTTGTTCATGGCAAGTGAAAGTGATTTTAACGTACCCGTTGCAGGTGCAGAGCAAATGTACCAGGCGTTGAAATCACTGGGCGTGCCCACGGAATTGGTCATCTATCCCAAACAATACCATGGCATCACGGTTCCGAGCTATCTGAAAGACCGCTACCAGCGCCATATACAGTGGTTTGACAAGTATCTCCGTTAAAGAAGGTAATAGTCTTTTTCGGTTGCCCTTTGCCGTTCCCGTTCCTGTACTTCTTCCGAAAGCATTTGCTTGAGGTTCTTTTCAATGCTGTTGGCTATCGCCGTCATGGGCGTATCGGTCGGTTTACTTTCGAATGGATCCTGCAGGTGTATGGCCATTTTTTCAATAAGCAGAAAACTGGCTGCAATGGCCACAACCAGCGGGACCTCAAAGAAGCCGAAATATTCGATGACTCCGAAAGGCAACAGCGCAATAAAGAACAACAACGCGAAGTGAATATAAAGGCTGTATGTTACTGGGAACACCGTATTCTTTATCCTTTCACATTTTCCCATGGCATCACACAGGCGGCTTAGGGTCCGGTCTATTTCAATTTGCTGATAAGTATTGATCCATCCCTTGTCCAGCGCGATCTTCAGGTCTTTGGCCTGCAGGTCGAGAATGGCAGCCGGGGTATTGTCCATGCGGATCAGGTACTCCATGTCCCTCGTACTGAGTCTTTTTTCCAGCGACTGACGGCATGGCTTGCGCCGGAGGTACTCACCCAGGCAATAGTTCCAGGCGATCTGGCGGTTTATAATACGCTTCCTGAAATTCAGGATGGCTTCATCTTCATACAGGTTGCTGGTAAAACTGATCACCTGCCGGCCCAGTGTACGTGAGTCATTCACGATCGCGCCCCAGATGTGGCGTGCCTCCCACCACCTGTCATATGCCTGGTTGCTTCTGAATCCAAGCAGCAGGGAAATAACAGTTCCAAGAATGGTGGGGATCGCGATCGGGATCGAAATCCTGGTGATGTGATAATTTTCGTAAAGAACAACTATCAGCACCGCATACAGCGTGATCCAGACAAGTTCGTGTTTGATCTTGCCAAAGATATAGCTGAAGGGAATATTTTTCTTCAATAACATGTTGCAGATTTTTAGGAAGAAGCAGTTTCGAGTGCCGGCTCTTCTTGCCTTACCCGGCCGGTACGCAGGCGGATGCTGTATATCTCGCGGAGCACTTCTACCTGCTCCAGTTCTTTACGGATGAGTCCGCTGAGGTCAAGACTGCGGGGATGCAGGGCGGAAAGATTTTGTCCATCAGCCAGGAAGTAATGACTGATATTGTTGTATTCGATAAAATTCCGGAGTTGCTTTTTGCTGTTGCCGTAAAGGAACCGGTAACCCGCCTGCACAAGGTTCGGATGATTGTTTTTAAGGCGGCAGCACTCCCGGCGGAAAGACTCAGACAATACAGCGAGATGGGGCCTTTCCGTTTTATCTACAACGTCCTGTTCAGATTCCGGAAGCGAAAATGCGTGGAAGAAATAGAGATTAACTTTTTCGTTTCCGAGATTTTCGAGCAGGTAATCTGCAGCGGCGAAAGAGCTGGCAGAAAAATCAGTGGGGATGAGGATTGTTTTCATATTTTCTTTTCCACAAAACTCACCCTCACGGATTAGGTGCTGCTAAGAAAGGCATTAGAATACCTTAAGAAGTACATTAGAGCGGGATTAGAAGCTTCAGGCGCTGGTAATCAGGGGAAGGTGCAGCGTGACCTCAGTGCCCTGTCCAAGCCTGGAATGTACCAGTATCGACCCCTCATGAATACGGGCAATGTTTTTGGTGAGCGGCAATCCGATACCGAACCCTTCAAATTCCTGGCTGTTACTCGCCCTGAAGAATGGCTCGAAAACATGTGCAATTTCCTTGTCAGGGATACCGATTCCCTGGTCGCAGACGGTGATGGCTGCCATATTGCCTTTACGGCCGATCCTGATAGTGACTTTCCGGTGACGGGAATATTTGACAGCATTGGAAATTATATTGCCCAATGCCAGCAGCAGGAGGTTCCGGGAGCCCCATACCTGCAGCAGTTCCGCCTGATCATCCCGGCTGATATTTTCCACACTGAATTCATTCTGGCCATTTAACCGGCGTACTGATTCGAGTGCCTCTTGCAGCAGTTCCAGCAGGTCAATGTTTTCCCATTCCTGTCTTTTGCCGTTGAACCCGCTTTGCGCCATTGTCAGCAATGCCGATACCATTGTATTCAGCCGGTCTGCATGCTGCTGAATTTCAAGGATGGTCTGCTGGTAGGCTGCAGGTGCGCGTTCCTGCTGCAATGCCCAATCGGCTTCCCCAATGATACTGGTCAATGGTGTTCTCAGTTCATGAGAAGCATTGCTGATAAAATTATTCTGCGTTTCAAATGCTGTCTCAAGGCGGTCCAGCATGGTATTGTAAGTCTTTGTCAACTCGGCAATTTCATCCGCGCCCTTGCTTTCTTCCAGGCGCATATCGAGGTTGTAGGCACTGATCTCTTTTGATTTCCGGATAATCTCCCTGACCGGTTGAAAGGCCTTTCTTGCAAAAAACAGGCTTACGATATACACCAGCAAAACCCCGGAAATAAAACTCACCAGTTTGACATCACGCATCTTTTTTTTGGTGCTGATGCCGTACTCATTCACCGCGCTCTTGATAACAAGATAGTCCTGGTTGTCGTCGTGGTACAGTATGCCGGCATAGTCGACATCGCCCTGGTGATGGTATACTGTTTTTCCGCCTGCTGACAGGATTGCCTGGAGGTAGGAACCGGGAAGCCACTGGTTTTTCCTGTCAATAGTGTCCGTACGGATGACGTATTCATTTTCCTGGGGGAGATATTCAAGGTGGCGTTTGCGCAATTCTTCATAGGTATTGCTGCTGATGTGATCCTGCTCGAACAATACTTTGGATGCCACCACTGCCCGGAGTTCCAGCCGCTTCAGAAAATCGTTGTTCACGAATTTTGTAGTGAGCAGATAGGTACTTACGCTCATGATCCCCAGCAGGCAGGCAGTAATCACCGTGAACAATAGGGCTGTTTTAACCTGTATCCTCATGATGCGGAAGGTTTCAGCACATAACCCATTCCTACTACTGTATGGAGCAGTTTGGAATCAGGGTCCTGGTCGATTTTTTTCCGGAGGTAGTTGATGTAAACATCCACCACGTTGGTGGTCATGTTGAAATCTATACCCCATACATTTTCCAGGATATCCATGCGGTTAAGTACCCGCCGCTGATTCCTGATAAAGTATTCCAGGAGCCGGAATTCGGTGGAAGTCAGTTGTACTGGTTTACCGGATCGGCTCACCGTTTTCGCATCAGTATCCATCACGAGGTCTTCTACAGAAAGGATAGCCTTGTCACCGGTATCTTCGGGCTGGTAACGGCGCAGCAATGCACGGATCCGCGCCTCCAGTTCTGCAAATTTGAATGGTTTGGCCAGATAGTCATCGGCACCTTTGTCAAGGCCGGTTACAATATTCTCTGTACTGCCGAGTGCTGTAAGCATGAGTATCGGCGTAGTGTTGCCCTCACTGCGCAGTTTTCCGCACAGTTCCAGTCCGCTGATTCCCGGCATCATGATATCCAGGATCACCAGGTCAAAATGATGGGTCCTGGCCATATCGAGTCCGGTCAGGCCATCAGGGGCCAGGCTGATCATGTAACCTTTTTCAGTGAGGCCCTTCCTGATCAGCAGGGCAACGCTCGGTTCGTCTTCCACTACGAGAATATTCACCATCCCGCAAAGGTAAGCCGGCTGTATTTTCAGGGAAGAACCGCGGCTTAAAAATCAATTAAACAGGAGATCTCTTAACACTTCATATCGGTTGGGTATCAGCGTTGCCGACTTTTCGCGGTCCAGCAGGTGCAGCAAAGCGCCCGGAATGGGTATTTTTTCGCCTGTTTCCGCTTCAACCACTTCCGGGAATTTGATCGGGTGGGCGGTTTCCAGGAATAAGCCCGATTCTCCGGCATGATCGCCAAGCCAACGGTGCAATGCAGTATAGCCTACCGCTCCGTGCGGATCAAGCCGGTAATTCAGATCCCGGTAAACCTCCCGTATAGTTGCCCTGGTTTCATCGTCTGTAATGCTGACGGCTGAAAGCATCTGATGTAAGCCATCGGGGTTTTCACGAAAGATTTCCAGGATCCGCACAAAATTGCTGGGATCACCCACATCCATGGCATTTGAAATGGTTGCCCTGGCCGCTTCCGGAACATACTTTCCATCCTGAAGGAACCTGGGCACCACATCATTGATATTGCAGGCTGCTATGAAATGCGATACCGGCAGTCCGGCTTTCCAGGCCATAATGCCTGCGCAAAGGTTTCCGAAATTACCGCTGGGTACCGCTATCACGGGAGGCGTTGCGGCATTCCATTGCTGCAGTGCAAAGAAATAGTAAAACTGCTGTGGCAACCAGCGCGCCACATTGATGGAGTTAGCTGAAGTAAGGAAACGGTGTTTGCGCAATGCTTCATCCCGGAATGCCTGTTTGACCATACGCTGGCAGTCGTCAAAATTACCCTCCACCTCCAGTGCGGTGATGTTGCCACCCAGTGTTGTCAATTGTTTTTCCTGCACCGGACTTACTTTTCCTGAAGGATACAGGATCACCACGTCAACGCCTTCCACATGATGAAAGCCACTGGCTACTGCACCGCCGGTATCCCCTGAAGTGGCTACCAACACAGTGATCTTTCTTTTTTCGCCCCTGGCAAAATAACCAAGACAACGACTCATGAATCTCGCACCGATATCTTTAAACGCAAGGGTGGGGCCATGGAACAACTCGAGGCTCTCTATTGATTCGTCGACTTTTACAAGGGGGATAGGAAATGCAATGGTATCTGATACGATCTCATGGAGATCATTTTCCGGAATGGTGTTGCCAACAAATGGCTGTATGACCCGAAAGGCAATCTCTTCCCGGGAATGTTTCTTCAGGTCCTTCAGAAAAGCTGCATCTAGCGCCGGTAGTTTTTCGGGGAAATAGAGTCCGCCATCAGGAGCCTGCCCCTGTATGGTAGCTTCCCGGAAATCAGCGGGAGCAGTCTTGCCGCCGAGTGAATTGAATAGCATAGTTGCTGATTGTATCGTTGCTCAACCAGCCAAAGGCTGGGTACGCAATGTGGTGATGTAAGTTTTGTAATCGATGCCGAGACGCTCATAGATATTCTCCATCAGCCCGGCGATTTGTGAAGCGGTTGCTTTATCGCGGCTAAGCATGAAAATGGAAGGTCCGCTTCCGCTGATTCCACCGCCTAATGCTCCTGCTTCTCTGCTTTGCTGTTTAACCTGGTCGAAACCGGGGATCAGTATGCTCCTGACGGGTTCAATGATTACATCTTCAAGCGATCGGCCGATCAGGTCATAGTCGCCCTGCAAAAGGCCTGCAACAAGCCCGGCGATATTACCCCACTGCCGGATAGCATTTTTGAGCAACACTTCTTTCCGGAGGATCTGACGCGCATCTGCAGTCTTCACTTCGATCTGCGGATGCACTACCGTAACAAAAAGTGGGGGTGCCTGCAGTCTTACGATATCAAGCGGGAAAATGGATCTGATCAGTGTGATCCCGCCCATAATACAAGGAGCAATATTGTCTGCATGCTTTACCCCGCTGGCGAGCTTTTCACCCGCCATCGCGAATCGTACCAGGTCAGCGTCATTGAATCGTTTGCCCAGCAACTCATTCGCAGCGACTACTGCCCCGGCTGCGCTGGCAGCACTGGAACCGAGTCCGCTTCCCGGTTTGATATTCTTGGTGATGGTCATATCAAAGCCAACCGGTTCGGGTATGGACTGCATCATTTCCAGGAGGGCTACACCCGCAACATTTTTGGAAGGCTCGGTAGGGAGATGATATTCATCGGTGTGATTGATCCTGATCCCCGGCTCCCCGCTCAGTGAAATGGTGATCTTGTCAAACGGATCATTCAACGCCATGCCCAGTATATCAAACCCACAGACCATATTGGCCACAGTGGCCGGACAGTTTAAGGTAACAGTATTATTCGGCATATTTTCTTTGATTGGTTTAATGAAGGGTGGCGCGAAGAATGTCGGCAAATACACCTGATGCTGTTACATCAGCTCCCGCACCTGCACCTTTGATCACCAGTGGCTGCTGTGCATAACGATCGGTATGAAAAAGAACAATATTGTCCTTGCCATACAGATGATACAGATCGTGACCGGGTTCAATTTCCTGAAGACCGACTGCGGCCTTTCCATTTTCGAATGTGGCCACAAATTTCAGTTTGTTACCCCGTTGCTTAGCCTGCTCATAGATATTGCTGAAATGCTTTTCCTGGTGAAGCATTTCTTTGTAGAAATCTTCAACAGATCCCTGCATACAGGATTCCGGCATGAAGCTGTCGTTCTGGATGTCTTCCATTTCAAGACGGGCGCCGGCCTCGCGGGCCAGGATCATTATTTTGCGCATCACATCCTTGCCGCCAAGATCAAGCCTTGGATCAGGTTCAGTATATCCCTCCTGCTGCGCCTGCCGCACTACACCAGCAAAAGGTTTTGTGCCGTCATAATGATTGAATACAAAATTCAGCGTGCCGCTGAGTACAGCCTGTATACGGTGCACCCTGTCTCCGCTTTTCAGCAGGTCGTTCAGCGTACCGATCACCGGAAGCCCGGCACCCACATTCGTTTCGAAAAGAAATCCCGTGTTGTAGTCATGAGCATGCTTTTTAAGTGATTCATAATAGGCGTACGGGGCGGAGCAGGCGATCTTGTTACAGGCCACCACTGCAATATTCTTCTCCAGCAATAAGGGGTACACCCCGGCTACTGTTTCACTTGCAGTAATATCTACAAATACTGTATTGCGCAGATTGCGTTGAATGGCACCTTCCACAAAGTCCCTGATAGTGCCGGGAATACCCATTTCAAGCGCCTGCTTCCAGGATGAAAGGTTGATACCGTCTTCGTTGAATACGATCTTTTTGCTGTTAGCCAGCCCGATGACGCGCAGTTGCAGCCGCGCATGTTCAATAAGGTATTGTTGTTGTTGCTGCAATTGCTGCAACAGCCGGCTTCCCACATTACCTACTCCTGAAATAAACAGGTTTACCTGCCGAAGGGTGGTTTCAAAAAACTCTTCATGCAGCACGTTGATCGCTTTCCTCACATCACGGGTGGCAATCACGGCAGAAATGTTCCGTTCAGAAGAACCTTGTGCGATCGCCCGCACATTTACACCGTTCCTTCCCAACGCGCCGAACATCTTTCCGCTGATGCCGGGATGACTTTTCATCTGTTCCCCTACCAGGGCGACAATGGAAAGATCCTTCTCCACAATCAGCGGCTCTACGCGCCGCAGGCTGATCTCGTTGGTGAATGCCCTGTCCACTGCGGCCTTTGCCCTGTCTGCAAACAATGCTTCCACACCCACGCAGATAGAGTGTTCTGATGAACCCTGGGTAATCAGGATAACGTTGATATTCTCGGCTGATAGCGCTTCAAACAGTCGCCTGGAAAATCCCGGTACGCCCACCATGCCGCTTCCTTCAAGACTCAGCAAGGCGAGTTGATTGATGCTGCTGATCCCTCTTACGGCTGCTCCGTTCCGGTAACTTTCAAGCTGAATAACGGTGCCGGCATCCTGCGGTGCAAATGTGTTTTTGATCCATACCGGAATACCCTTATTCATCACCGGTTGTATGGTGGGTGGATAAATGACCTTGGCGCCAAAGTGGGACAATTCCATGGCTTCCTGGTAAGAAATCGCCGAAATAACTTTTGCATTATTTACCCATCGCGGATCGGCCGTCATCATGCCACTGACATCTGTCCAGATTTCAAGGTGGCGCGCATTGATCGCCGCAGCAACAATCGCCGCTGTGTAATCAGATCCCCCTCTGCCGAGCGTGGTGCTGATGCCATTGCCGTCGCTTGCAATAAAACCGGGCATCACTACCAGAGGCTCCTGCAGTTCAAAGAGGGAATCCCGTAACAATTCATTTGTGCGGCCGAAATCGACCTGTGCATTGCCAAAGCTGGCGTCGGTCCTGATCAGCAGGCGGCTGTCCCACCAGGCAACGGGTTGCTTCCTCGCCTGGAAAGCGGCAGTAATAATTTTTGATGAGATTAACTCGCCATAGCTGAAGAGCTTGTCGCGCGTGCGAAGTGAAACTTCTCCCACGAGGAAGATACCGTTACAAAGATCTTCTATCTCGTTACAGAGCGTTTTGACTGCACTGAGCAGGCTGCTCTGCTGTTGAATGGGGATCAGCTTCTTGACAGCGTCAAGATGTCTTGCCGTAATCGCTTCAATCAGTTCGCGAAAGGATTCATTGCCTGCCGCTGCCATTTCACTGCATTGGAGAAGCGCGTCAGTGGTGCCGCCGAATGCGGAAACAACCATGACTATGGGATCTGTTTTAATTTTTTCCTGAACGATGGTCATCGCCGCCTGGATGGCTTCCGGAGAACCGACTGATGTACCGCCGAATTTAAGTACCTGCATATATTGAATGAACTTAGGATGGAAGGGGAAAGATTATTCCTTGTTGTAAAGCCAAAGGCCCATGGATGATATGGAAAACTACAACCCTTAACGGGTTGTGGTAGTTGTTGTGGTGGTGGTGGAAATGAAAACAACAGTCCCGCATGCAGAGGCTTGCGTGGAGTGAAGGGTGATATGTTGAACCTGTGTTTTCAAAACTTTGTAGGAATGAAAATACACACCAGGAGTGACATAACAAGTGTTAGTTTATAAAATTTGTGGTTTTTCTTATATTCATAGCCCGAAATCGGGGACGATCGCTGCCAGTTATTGCACCAAAACAACGAAAAATGCCAAGTATGGACACGGCAGCCCTCCAGCAATTCAAGAGCGAGGTTGCACTGAAATTCCAGCTGTACAACAGTCTGTTTACATCATTGCCTTTTCACCGGATTGAAAAGACCGGGATCCTTTTGTCAATGCTTCTGAATGTTTGCGAGGAAGGTTATAAAAAGATGAAAAGCCCCGTTCAGATCATGGAAGAGTTCTTTTCCATGCATACAACCTACCGCAGTGAACAGGAACAGACAGATCTTCTGTTCCGGTTCGTTCAGTATGTGGAACGGCAGGTTGTACTGTTCGATGCACTGGAAGATGCCGCTTTCAGTAAAGTGAATGATTTGTCCGGCCCCGGTACCCTGAAGCAGTTGAAGGCAGCGCTGGATCAGCAGATCACGACACCTGCCGAAGGCGACGAATCCTTTTGTGTGAAACTGGTACTCACTGCGCACCCTACCCAATTTTATCCGGGTGCTGTTCTAGGCATTATCAATGACCTCAGTAAAGCGTTGCAGGAAAACAACACGACGCTTGTCAATACTTACCTCCAGCAATTGGGCAAAACACCGTTCTTCAAGAAGCAAAAACCGACGCCATATGATGAGGCCATGAGCCTTGTGTGGTACCTCGATAATGTATTTTACCCCGCTGTGGGCAAGATCCTGACCTATGCCGCAAACGAACTGGAGTCTTATATTCATCCCGCACAGCCTTTGCTGCAGATGGGCTTCTGGCCTGGCGGCGACCGGGACGGCAATCCATTTGTAACCGCTGAAACCACACTTCAGGTAGCAGCATCCCTGCGCAGCAGCATTGTACGCAGCTACTACATCGATGTACGAAGGCTCAAGCGGCGGCTGACCTTCAAGGAAACCGACCAGCTGATCGCGCAGCTGGAAAAGCAGTTGTATAATGAGGTATTCGCAGAAGGCATGCAGCAGGATCTGAAAGCGGAAGACATGATCAGCCAGCTGAAACAGATCCGGGATACACTCGTTTACCAGCACAACGGGCTTTTTGCCAACCTGGTGGACAATCTCATTCAGAAGATGCGGGCATTTGGTCTTTACTATGCCGCACTGGATGTAAGACAGGACAGCTCAGTACATGAGAGTTTTTACAAAGCATTATCGGCTGTACCCGGCGTGCTGCAGGATGGGTACGATAACCTGGACGAAGGAAAGAAACTGGAGGCTTTGTCTGCCATCAGGCCGCTGGCTTCAGGTGTGGTTATGAAAGAGCCCATTCATGCCGACACACTGAAAACAATTGACGCGATCCGGCAGATCCAGCAACTGAACGGAGAGGCGGGTTGCCACCGGTATATTATCAGCCAGTGCAACAAGGCCAGTAATGTGATGGAAGTGTTTGGCCTGTTCCTCCTGGGAGGATGGAATAGTAAAGCCCTGCCGATCGACATCGTACCGCTTTTTGAGACAATCGATGATCTCCACAATGCTGGTGGAATAATGGAGCAATTATATAGTTTTCCTGTTTACCGTGAGCATTTAAAGCAAAGGGGAAATCGCCAGACCATTATGCTGGGTTTCTCCGATGGAACCAAGGATGGGGGGTACCTGATGGCAAACTACAGCATTCTCCTGGCCAAGCAGGCATTGACTAAACTGTCAGAGAAATACAACGTGGATGTGTTGTTTTTTGATGGCCGTGGTGGTCCTCCTGCCAGGGGGGGCGGAAAGACGCAGAAGTTCTATGCGTCAATGGGGAATGATGTTTCCAATAAAGAGATCCAGCTTACCATTCAGGGACAAACGATCAGTTCCAATTTCGGAACCATCGACTCCGCGCAATACAATATGGAGCAATTGCTGAATGCCGGACTCAGCGGAATGTTGCGGCCGACAGGTAAACCAACACTTCAGCCGGAAGAGGAGGCACTGCTCCGCGAATTGGCAGATGACGGATACCAGGCCTATGTCAGCCTCAAAGAACATCCGTTTTTCGTGGATTATCTGGCCCATGCCAGTCCCCTCCGTTTTTATGCAGAGACCAATATTGGTTCAAGGCCCGCAAAAAGAGGTTCTGCCACCAGGCTGAGCCTGAAGGATCTCCGTGCGATCCCGTTTGTTGGAGCATGGAGCCAGTTGAAGCAGAATGTGACGGGTTATTATGGCGTTGGTACCGCTTTGCAGGCTGCGGAAAAAAGGGGCGAGTGGAAAAAGATCAAAGCCCTGTACCAGCAATCCCTCTTTTTCCGTACGTTAATTGATAACTGCGAAATGGCCATGCTCAAATGCTATTTTCCGCTAACAACCCATCTTGGTGATCATCCGTCATTCGGTGAGATCTGGCACATGATCTATTCAGAATATGAACTGACCAGGAAATATCTGTTCCTGCTTTCGGGGAAAAATGAGTTGATGGCAGATTATCCTGTGGAACAATTGTCGGTGCAGATGCGGGAACGCATTGTGTTGCCGCTGACCACCATTCAGCAATTTGCCATTACACGGGTGAGGGAAATGGAAGGGGCGGCTGGACAAACAGTTGCCGGTAACCTGAAAGCAGTGTACGAGAAGCTTGTAATGCGTTGTTCTTTCGGCATTATCAATGCAGGCCGCAACAGTGCATAAGATAATAAAAAGTCCCCTGTAGAAACAGGGGACGCTCAACGATTGCTTGCCATATGTGAAACAGCGTTAGAAGCTATATATAGCTGCGAATAACAGACTCGCGGTAGATTTTTTAGGGGCACCATCTCCATCTACGAAGATTTCCTGGCTGCCATTATCCAGTCGGAATTCCGGGATGAAAGTAAATCCACCTGCTTTGAAGTTGGCTGAAAGTGTTGCTGCAAATACTTTGGCTCCTTCAGTTGCTGTGGAAGGAACCGGGATCTTGAATTGATTCTTGTCACTGAAGTATTCCGTGCGGAGTGTCAAACCAAACCAGGGTTTAGGGTCGAGGTTGAAATAGAGCGCTGATCCCCACCAGGATTTACCATCCAGGTTTTTCTCACCGTCCCAGGTTTTGATGGAACAAACTGTTCCGTTATAACCAACACTGAACTTGTCACTGATCTTGCCGGTGATCACGAGATCAAACTGGTTTGATTTGGAAGTATCCGGTGCCTCCCCACCCACATAATTCAGGTAGAATTTGAGGTTGTCGCTGGCAGCGTAGCTGTATTGTGCGATGAAGAATTTCTTATTGATCTGGTCAGCCGGGGGAATCCGGTAATCCGTTGCGTTGGATACACCCAACATCAAACCACTTTTACCTTTTGTCAGTTCTGCCTTAACACCGGTGTGGGTGAACGGGCCGTTGGTGAACATGTAAGACATGCTGTAGTTACGATTCAGCTGGGGATCAACCAGTTCATAACCAACGTGGGTGGCCCATGTACCAGCGGTGAACTTTACCCAATCGGCAGGGGAGTAACTGATATACAATTGTTTGATTGCCTGGGTAATGCCTTCATCATTGTAGGCAAAGTCCTTTGCACGGGGACCGAATCCTAAGTCGATTACCATGCCAACTTTGTCACCCTTGTGTTCTGCTTTGATGCTGGCCATGCCGAGAGCAAAGCTGTTATGCGTTCCGGTAAAACTGGTGTAATTGTTGGAAGCTGATTTTCCGAAATTGTATTTATAGTAAACATCAGCTGATCCTGAGAAAGTTACGAAGGGTTTTTTTTCTTCTGGTGCTTCAGCAACCGGTGCGGGAGCTGTTGCAGCAGTATCAATCGTTTGTGTGAATCCCGAGACTACACAGGCCATAGCAAAGCCTGTTGCAAATATTTTTTGTAACATTGTATAGCATTTTAAGTGTTAAAGAGAAGGGTACAGCAAAAGCTTTGTCAGAGGCTTTTATACCAGCTGTACCTTTTTCTGTTACAGGAACAGGTGTCAGCCGGTTCCGGGTAGCAGATAGAGAAGGAAGGCGGACTGCTGTGTCAGCAACAGCCCGGTTCCTGATAGATTATACTCCGGAAGTTTCGAGTTCTTCTTCCTGTAATTTGCCGTTTTTGTGGAGCAGCAAGGTGCCTTGCAGGTATTTTTCATTGTGCTGGGAAGCGTCCAGCCCGATTTCTTCTTCTTCAGAACTAACGCGCAGCGGAAGAATGAAGTTGATGAATTTGAAGATGCCGTAAGAAACGATAAAGCTGTAGGCAACTACAATGGCGAGCGCTTTCACCTGTGTGAAGAAGAATGCCGCGTTGCCGAACCAAAGGCCATCGGCACCAGCGCTGTTAACAGCCTTGGTAGCGAATATACCAGTCATCAGCATACCAACCATACCACCGATACCATGGCAGGGAAATACATCCAGGGTGTCATCAAGACTTGATTTTTGCTTGTAGTAAACGGCGAGGTTAGAGATGATTGCGGCAGCGGCGCCGATGAAGATACTTTGCGGAATCGCTACGAAACCAGCTGCCGGGGTAATGGCTACCAGGCCAACTACGGCACCGATACAGAATCCCAGTACAGAAGGTTTTTTACCGCGAACAACATCAAAGAACATCCAGCTCAGACCTGCGGCAGCAGCGGCTGTGTTGGTTGTACCGAAGGCAGAAACAGAAAGTGCATTGGCGCCCAGGGCAGAACCAGCGTTAAAGCCGAACCAGCCGAACCACAGCAGACCTGTACCGATCAGTACATATGGAATGTTGGCAGGAGGAATTTCTTTGTGTTCCAGGTGAACCTGGCGGCGTTTCAGCACCAGTGCACCTGCGAGGGCAGCACAACCGGCTGAGATATGTACCACGGTACCACCGGCGAAGTCAAGAGCGCCCATTTTGAACAGGAATCCTTCCGGATGCCAGGTCCAGTGTGCAATGGGGGCATACACCAGCAGGCTGAACAATGCAATGAACAGGATATAGGCAGTAAAGCGGATGCGTTCTGCAACAGCGCCAACCACCAATCCGGGTGTAATGATCGCAAACATTAACTGGAATAGAGAAAACAGGGCCAGGGGGATAGTCGGGGCCAGGCTCCAGGGAGCACCGGAAGTGACGCCTTTGAAAAAGGCAAAGGTTCCGGGGTTGCCGATAACACCACCGATTGAATCGCCAAAACAAAGGCTGAAGCCAACTACAATCCAGAGAATACTTACCACTCCGGCAGCTACTACACTCTTGATCATGGTTGAGATAACATTCTTTCTGTGTACCATGCCGCCATAAAAGAAGGCGAGACCGGGGGTCATCAGAAACACCAGCGCTGTTGCTACTATAATCCACGCAATGTCGGCTGAATTGTACAGTTTACCTCCGTCATCGAAGTTCGGCAGGGTAGGGGCAAAAAGAGCGGCAATTGCTACTGCTGCCAGAACCAGAAAGGGGGCAACCTGTTTGGTTGTCAGTTTACTCATTTCAGTTGGTTTTAATGAACATAATAAAAAACAGTAATCTTAAACGTCTAACCTAAATTAGTTATTAAACTTCAGTTAAATAGCCGTAAATATTCACATAGGATAAAATATAATATAATAGTTATACAACCCGATAAACCTTCCCTGTCCAATGTTTTATAATTCTCCGGAAGAACCTTCACAGTCATTTGATTATCAATACTTTGATTAGCCATAAAAAAAGGCCGGATGCTTCCCCTTCCATTGGCCTCTTCGCTTTCATCAACAAAACATATAAACAGGTGCTATTTTTTGAAAAAAATCAAATGCATAAAAAAAAGCGGCAAAAGCCGCTTTTTCATTTATATATTAAAATAAATATATCTGTTCTGCTATACTGCCACTGTCAATGAAGCATCCTTGGTTTCCAGCAGGGACTGCCCCATCAGGAATTCATCCACCTTTCTGGCGCACTCCCGGCCCTCACTGATGGCCCATACCACCAGGCTCTGACCCCTACGGATATCACCCGCTGCAAAAACCTTGGCAATATTCGTCTGGTAAGCTTTCTCAGTTGCCTTCACATTACCCCGCTCATCCAGTTCAATTCCCAGCTCGTCAAGCAGGCCCTTCTGCAACGGATGAACAAATCCCATCGCCAGCAACGCCAGCTCGCAAGGCAGTTCCCGGATACTTCCTTCCACTTCCGCAAACTGGGCCGGGCGGCCATCCGCACTGGCGGTCCACTGCAGGTCCACCACTTTCAGGGCTTTCAGGTTTCCCTGCTCATCTTTGACAAACTCCTTGGTGGCAACCGCCCAGTGCCTTTCGCACCCTTCCTCGTGGGAAGTAGACGTTTTCAACAACATGGGATAGGTTGGCCAGGGCATAAATGGCGTTCTGGATTCAGGCGGCTTGGGAAGCAACTCAAACTGCGTCACGGAAACTGCGCCATGTCGGTTAGAAGTACCTACACAGTCGCTTCCGGTATCACCACCACCAATAACAATTACATTCCTGCCATCAGCGAGGATATTCTCGGCAACTACATTGCTTTCAATTCCGGGATGAGCCAGCGGATCTGCGCCTTCATTCCGCTTGTTCTGCTGCTTCAGGAACTCCATAGCAAAGTGCACGCCTTTAGCATCACGCCCGGGAATCGTCAGATCCCTCGGCACTGTAGAGCCGCCGGCAAGAACAATTGCCTGGTATTCACGCAACAGGTCATTTACCTTCACGTTTACGCCAACATTGGCATGACAACGAAATACCACACCCTCTTCTTCCATCAGGGCAATCCGGCGATCAATCACCCATTTCTCCAGCTTGAAATCCGGAATACCATATCGCAACAGTCCACCCGGTTTCTCGTCCCTTTCAAAAACGGTAACGGAATGACCGGCATAATTCAGCTGGGCCGCAGCTGCCAGTCCGGCCGGACCGGAACCGATTACAGCAATCTTCTTGCCCGTCCGCATATTCGGCTTCCTTGCCTTCACCAGCCTTTTCTCAAAGGCGATCTCGATAATATGCTTTTCGATCTCTTCAATGGTGATGGCCGGCTGATTAATACCCAGCACACAGGCAGTTTCACAGGGCGCGGGACAAATCCTTCCGGTGAACTCAGGGAAATTATTCGTTGAGCTGAGAATATCATATGCTTCTTCCCAGTTCTGCCGGTATACGGCATCATTGAATTCCGGGATCACGTTGCCCAGGGGACAACCATTATGGCAAAAAGGAATGCCGCAATCCATGCAGCGTGCCGCCTGCTGATTCAGTTTTTCATCTGAATAACGCAGCACGAATTCATTATAATCTTTCACCCTTTCTGCAACCGGCCGCTTGCCCGGGAGCTCTCTGGTGAACTCTAAAAATCCTGTTGGTTTACCCATTGCGGGAAATTTGAAAATTTGAAATGAGGTTTGAAATTGTTGCTGTCTGAATCTTTATTTGTCTACCACCATGGCCTTCTTTTCAGACAGTACCTTTTTGTAATCGCGGGGGAAGACTTTGATAAAATTATTCAGCTGGTTGTCGAAATCCTTCAGGATGAACTGCGCCACCGTACTTCCGGTGTACTGATAGTGCTGAAGGATCATTTCTTTCAGCTCAGCCGCATCTTCCTGGTTAACGGGATCCAGGTCAACCATTTCCTGGTTACAGTTTTCAGCAAAATTTCCTTTTACGTCATAGATATAGGCAATGCCGCCACTCATACCGGCAGCGAAGTTCCTTCCTGTATCTCCAAGGATCACCACCTTACCGCCGGTCATGTATTCGCAACCGTGATCACCCACACCTTCCACTACCGCCGTTGCACCGGAGTTCCTTACAGCAAAACGTTCACCTGCCTTTCCGCGGATATACGCCCTGCCGGATGTCGCACCATAGAACGCAACATTGCCGATGATGATATTGTCTTCCGGTACAAATCCTGCCAACAGGGATGGATATACGATCAGCTTGGCACCGCTGAGTCCCTTGCCAAAATAGTCATTGGCATCTCCTTCCAGTTCAAGGGTTACACCTGTTGTGTTGAATGCACCGAAACTTTGTCCGGCTGTACCGGTGAGTTTGAAATGGATGCTATCCTCCGGTAAACCTTTGGCACCGTGTACTTTGGAGATCTCGTTGGAGAGAATCGTTCCGATGGTCCGGTCTGTGTTTTTCGTTTCGAAATGGGCGAATACTTTCTGCTGGTGTTCCAGCGCAGGTTTCGCGGCATCGAGCAGTTTCCAGTCGAGTACTTCTGCCATTCCATGATCCTGCTGTTCCTGGTTGTAAAGGCCGGTATACAAGGATCCGGGTTCTTTATAGAGGATGGGAGAAAGATCGAGGTTTTTGTATTTCCAGTGTTTGCAATCTGTTCTTGCTTCCAGGAACTGTACCTGGCCCACCATTTCATTCACCGTGCGGAAGCCGAGCTCAGCCATGATCTCGCGCAATTCTTCGGTAATGAATTGGAAGAAATTCACAACATGATCCGGGTTACCCTTGAAGCGCTTTCGCAATTCGGGATCCTGGGTAGCCACACCAACCGGGCAGGTATTGAGATGGCATTTGCGCATCATGATACAACCTTCTACAACAAGGGCTGCAGTGGCAACGCCCCATTCTTCCGCACCCAGCAGGGTAGCGATGGCAATATCACGACCGGTCTTCATCTGACCATCTGCCTGCAGTACCACACGGCTGCGGAGTTTGTTGCGCACCAGTGTCTGATGAGATTCGGCAAGACCGAGTTCCCATGGAAGTCCTGCATGCTTGATAGAGCTGATGGGAGAAGCACCGGTACCGCCATCGAATCCTGCAATGAGGATGACATCTGATTTGGCTTTTGCCACACCGGCAGCGATGGTTCCAACGCCTGCCTTACTTACCAGTTTTACACTGATCCTGGCGGCACGGTTGGCATTCTTCAGATCAAAAATGAGCTGTGCAAGATCCTCGATTGAATAAATATCATGGTGCGGGGGAGGAGAGATCAGGCCCACACCTGGCGTGGAGTGTCGTACTTTACCAATCCAGTCATCCACTTTATGTCCGGGGAGCTGTCCGCCTTCACCAGGCTTCGCGCCCTGTGCCATTTTGATCTGCAGTTCATCTGCCATCGTCAGGTAATGGCTGGTCACCCCGAAACGGGCTGATGCTACCTGCTTGATCGCACTCCTCATGGAATCTCCGTTGGGGAGCGCGTTGTACCGCATTTCATCTTCACCACCTTCCCCGGTATTGCTTTTCGCGCCGATCCTGTTCATGGCGATCGCCAGTGTGGAATGCGCCTCATGGGAGATTGAACCGAAACTCATGGCACCGGTTGCAAATCGTTTCATGATTTCGGACGCGGGTTCCACCTCATCAATGGAGATAGATGGCCGGTTGCTCTTGAATTGCAGCTGGCTGCGCAGCGTAGCGGCTTTGTCACCCTGCTCGTTCACGAGTTTGCTGTATTTCTTAAAGCTCGCATAGTCATTCATGCTGGTAGCATATTGAAGCGCATGAATGGTTTGCGGATTGAACAGGTGAAACTCACCTTTCCGCTTCCACTGATAGACGCCACCAACCGGCAGACGATCCACAGGGATATCTTTCCGGCTGAAGGCAAGAAAATGCTTGGCGAGTGCTTCGCGGGCGATCTCGTCGAGTCCCATGCCTTCAATTCTTGAAGTAGCACCGGTAAAGTATTTGTCCACCACCTGGCGGTTCAGCCCAATGATCTCGAAGATCTGGGCACCCTGGTAGGATTGCAGGGTGGAAATGCCCATCTTGGAGAACACTTTCAACAAACCGTCGCAGACAGCCTTGATATAATTTTTCTTCAGGTAATCGGGCTCAAGTGTAGTTTGCAGCTGGTTGTTCAGGCGCATGTCACGGATGCTCGATAAAGCGAGATACGGGTTGATGGCTGTTGCGCCAAAACCGATCAGGCAGGCGAAATGATGTACTTCCCAGACATCACCGGCTTCCACTACCAGCCCCACCTGGCCACGATAACCCTTGCGGATCAGGTGATGGTGCACCGCCGCTGTACTCAGCAATGAAGGAATGGGCGCGTGATCGCTGTCGATCGCGCGGTCACTCAGGATCAGCACTTCAAAGCCATCCTGTACGGCATCCACCGCATAGCGGCAGAGACGGTCAAGTGCCTTCTGCAGCGATCCGGGTTTGCCGTCTGCGCGGAAATAACACTGCAGGGTTTTCGCCTGGTAGATTCCGGTATCGATACTGCGGATCTTCTCCAGCTCGTGGTTATTCAGCACTGGTTGTTTCAGGGCTACACTGTGCGCTGCAAGGGGCTCTTCCACCAGCAGGTTACTGTTGCCGCCTACGAATGTAGCCAGCGACATCACCAGCCTTTCCCGGATAGGATCGATTGGCGGGTTCGTTACCTGCGCAAAGAGCTGTTTGAAATAGCTGCTGAGGTGCTGCGGCTGATCGCTCAGTACTGCCAGCGGCGTATCGGTACCCATTGATCCGATGGGTTCCTTACCATCCACAGCCATTGGTGCAATGAGATTTTCCAGGTCTTCAGTAGAATAGCCAAATGCTTTGTGGTACTTGAATACCTGGTCGTGCTCGAGGTGCGTAAAGGAAACCCGGGGCTCCGGAAGCTCCTCCAGGCGGATCTTATATTTGTTCAGCCATTCTGCATAAGGTTTCTGACTGCAGATCTGGCTTTTCAATTCTTCATCACTGATAATTCTTCCCTGCTCCAGGTCAACCACGAACATCTTGCCGGGCTGCAGGCGTCCCTTTTCCTTAATGATGGAAGGATCAACCGGCAAGACACCTGACTCTGATGCCATGATCACCCGGTCATCCGTGGTAACGCAATAACGGGAAGGGCGAAGGCCATTCCTGTCAAGCGTCGCCCCAATGATCCGGCCGTCTGTAAATGAAATGGAAGCGGGACCATCCCACGGCTCCATAAAGGCAGCATGGAATTCATAAAACGCTTTCTTCACCGGATCCATCAGGTCATTGCCATCCCACGCTTCAGGGATCAGCATCATCATTACATGTGGAAGCGAACGGCCCGACAGGGTGAGCAGTTCGATCATATTGTCGAGGCTGGCGGAGTCACTCTGACCATCGGTGGCAATGGGCAGCAGCATATCCATTTCCTCTTTGGAAAAGTAGGGGGATGCGAAACTCTTTTCACCGGTACGCAGCCAGTTCAGGTTGCCCTGTACGGTATTGATCTCACCGTTATGGGCGATATATCGGAACGGCTGTGCCAGTTTCCAGGAGGGGAATGTATTGGTCGCAAAACGGGAGTGGACCAGGCCATAGGCGCTGACCATCCGCTTGTCGCTCAGGTCAGGGAAATACCCACGAACCTGGTTGCTGGTCAGCTGACCCTTGTACACCACGGTTTTGTAGGAAAGGGAAGCCAGGTAAAACCCGATGGCATCCTTCTTTACAGTGTTCAGAATGGTATGGCTCGCGTAATTGCGAAGGATAAACAACTTTCTTTCAAAATCTTCCGGCTGGTTGATGTGATCAGGACAGGCCACAAAAACCTGTTCCATTTCAGGTTCAACGCTCAGCGCGGTGGGACCGATCCCTTCTGTATTCACAGGTACCTTCCGGTATCCCAGGATCTCCAGTCCCAGCTTTTCTGCTGACCGGTTGAAAATATCGCGACACTCTTCCCGGAGACGGATCTCGCGCGGAAAAAATATCATACCCACACCGTAGCGGCCATAAGCGGGAAGGTGAATGCCCAGCTTCACACATTCATCAAAATAGAATTCATGAGGTGTCTGGATCATGATTCCCGCACCATCGCCCGTGTTGTTCTCACAACCGCAGGCGCCGCGATGTTCCATGTTCTCCAATACCGTCAGGGCATCTGAGATGATCTGATGAGACTTATGGCTTTTGATATTTGCTACGAAACCGATACCACAGGAGTCGCGCTCAAAGGAGGGGTCGTACAAACCCATGTTGCTTGCCATCGTTGATAATGCAGTTTAGAAATTATTCAAAAAAAGGGCCGTTTCCCTATATGGAATTCAATATATTAGCAAGCGACGCTATGAATATACAACAATTAATTCACATTACACCAAATAGCCAAAGAGATTGTCGTCTTTGTTCAACTCGGTGAACGTGAATCCATAACGTTGCAGTTTTTCCAGGAGAACGGGGTAATCATCCGGTTGCTGAAGTTCAATTCCTACCAGTGCCGGGCCACTTTCCTTATTGTGCTTTTGAATGTATTCGAATCGGGTGATATCATCTGTCGGCCCCAGCACATTATTTACAAATTCCCGCAGCGCTCCCGGGCGCTGGGCAAACCGGATCAGGAAATAGTGTTTTAACCCTTCATATTGAAGGGATCTCTCCTTGATCTCCTGCATCCGGTCAATATCATTATTGCTGCCACTCACCACGCAAACAACAGTCTTTCCTGCGATCTGGTCTGCATACTGGTCTAATGCCGCAATGGACAAAGCGCCAGCAGGTTCCACCACTATGGCGTCCTCGTTGTACAGGCGAAGGATCACGGAGCAGATCTTTCCTTCCGGTACCAGCAGCATATCGTCCAGTACTTCCCGGCAAATGGCGAATGTTTTATCACCTACCCGTTTTACGGCAGCGCCGTCTACAAAGCGCTCAATGGTTTCCAGGGTCACCGGCCCCCCATGGTGCAGAGCAGCCTGCATGGAGGGTGCGCCCTCTGGCTCCACGCCGATGATCCCGGTACCCGGTGAATAGGTTTTCAGGTAGGCGCCGATCCCGGCACTCAGTCCGCCGCCCCCCACCGGTATAAAAACATAATCGATCTTGTCCAGGTCCTCCAGGATCTCTAATCCTACAGTGCCCTGTCCCTCAATGATCTTTTCATCATCAAAAGGCGGAATGAATGTCATTCCGTGAGATTCCGTATAAGCTTTTGCGGCATTTGCACAATCGTCGAAAGTATCCCCCACCAGCCTGATCTCGATCCAGTCTTCACCGAACATTCTTGTCTGCTGAACTTTCTGGTTGGGGGTGATAATCGGCATGAACACAACTCCCTTCACCTTCAGCTGCCGGCAGCTGTAAGCGAATCCCTGCGCATGATTCCCCGCACTGGCGCAAACCACTCCCTGCTGTAATTGTGCCACAGGAAGGCTGCTCATCATATTGTAGGCCCCGCGGAGTTTATAACTGCGCACTACCTGCAGGTCCTCACGTTTCAGGTATACATTACAGTTATACCGGCGGCTCAGGTTATGGTTGTAGGTCAGCGGGGTTTTGCGGATGACCTTCCTCAGCCGGATAGCCGCCTGCTGAAAATCAAGTGGTATGGAAAGTGATGTGTTCAATTCGGTAAGCTGGGATAAAACCGGCCGGCTGAAACCAACCAGCCGGTTTTAATAGTGATGATTTATTTCTGATTCTCCGGACGAAGGCTGCGCACGGTTTTGCCGGCCTGCCACATTTCGCTTTCACGCAGTTCTTTCAGTTCTGCATCGAGCTTCTCGCGGTAATCTTCCTGGCTGTTGGAATCAATGGAACGCTGTGATTCTTTTCCGGTAGCTACACTCTCATACAATTCTTTGAATACCGGAGAGGTTGCATCACGGAACTTCTTCCACCAGTCCAACGCACCACGTTGTGCAGTAGTAGAACAGTTGGCATACATCCAGTCCATACCGTTTTCAGCAACCAGCGGCATGAGTGATTGTGTCAGCTCTTCAACTGTTTCATTGAATGCCTCACTTGGCGTATGTCCCTTGTCACGCAGTACCTGGTACTGTGCAGCAAAGATTCCCTGGATCGCGCCCATCAGGGTTCCGCGTTCGCCAGTCAGATCGGAATATACTTCTCTTTTGAAATCGGTTTCGAAGAGATAACCGCTTCCTACTGCAATACCCAGGGCAACAACGCGCTCACGGGCTTTGCCGGTAGCATCCTGGAAGATAGCGTAAGAGCTGTTCAGGCCACGGCCCTGCAGGAACATCCGGCGCAGGGAAGTACCGCTTCCTTTCGGCGCAACCAGGAAAACATCCACGTCAGCTGGCGGAATAATGCCGGTCTGCTCGTTGAAGGTGATGCCAAATCCGTGAGAGAAATACAAAGCCTTTCCTTTGGTCAGGTGCTTTTTAACTGTAGGCCACAGGGCAATCTGTGCAGCATCACTCAGCAGGTAGCAGATGATGGTGCCGCGCTCCAGTGCTTCCTCAATTTCAAAAAGTGTTTCACCGGGAACGAAACCGTCGGCGATGGCTTTGTCCCATGTTTTGGAATTTTTTCTCTGGCCAACGATTACGTTGATGCCATTATCTCGCTGGTTCAATGCCTGGCCAGGTCCCTGTACGCCATAGCCGATAACCGCAACGGTTTCATTCTTTAAAACCTCCTGTGCTTTTGCCAGGGGGAACTCTTCGCGGGTTACCACATTTTCTTCAACGCCGCCGAAATTTAATTTAGCCATTGTGCAATTTTTGAGAATGTTTGAATTTTTATTGATGTATTGTTTGAGGGCTGAGATTACATACTGAAAATGCTTTCGTTCTTGTCGAGGTACTCGTTCTCCACCACTTCTTCACCGGGCTCCTGCTTTTCAAATTCCCTGATTTTGTCATGGAATCCCTTGGAGTTCTTGATGATCGCCACGCGCGCACTCCGTACAAATTCGATCAGTCCATATTCACCGAGGATCTCAATGAGCTTATCTGTTTCTTCGCGGTGACCTGTGGCTTCAAATACCGTGTAGTCTGTACGGATCACTACCGCGCGGGCGCCGTACTGGCGCAGCAAACGCTCTACCTGAACCTTCTCGGCAACCTGATCGGTAGGCACTTTGTACAAAGCCAGTTCCTGCCAGATGATCTCATCATTGCTGCTGTAATATGCTTTGAGTACTTCCACCTGCTTCTCAATCTGGCGGCAAAGTTTCTTTACCACTTCTTCCGTTTCATTGATCACGATATTGAAACGGTGAATGTTCTCGATCTCGGAAGGAGAGGTGTTAAGGCTTTCCACATTGATTTTCCGCCGTGAAAAGATAATAGCGATCCTCGTGAGTAAACCAATCTGGTTCTCAGTATATACGGTGATGGTGAATTCCTGTTTCATGTTGTTGATTGTTGATTACTTTAACCGGATTTCCGCTACGCTGCAGCCCTGTGGAACCATCGGGAATACATTGTTTTCCTTGCCTACCATGATCTCCAGCAGATAGGCGCCATCATGATCCAGCATCTGTTTCAGGGCTCCGCGCAATTGCTCCCTTACTTCCACTTTCTGCGCTTCGATATAATAGCCTTTGGCAACCGCGATGTAATCAGGACTGGTAATGTTCACAAAGGAATAGCGCTTGTCATGGAACAGTTGCTGCCATTGTCTTACCATGCCCAGGAACTGGTTGTTGAGGATAATGATTTTCACCGCAGCACCGAATTGCATGATCGTTCCCAGTTCCTGGATTGTCATCTGGATGCCGCCGTCTCCGATGATGGCTACTACCTGGCGTTCAGGAGCACCATATTTTGCACCGATTGCAGCCGGCAATCCGAATCCCATCGTTCCCAGTCCACCGGAAGTGATATTGCTTTTGCTCTGCGTGAATTTTGCATACCGGCACGCCACCATCTGGTGCTGGCCCACGTCCGTAACGATCACGGCATCACCGCCGGTAAGCTCGTTCAGTGCATCCAATACTTCTGCCATCGTCATCACTTCCCCTTCGGGATGCATTTCCGGCTGAATGCACTGCTCTTCTTCCTGTTTGCGGTAGTCATGAAACTTTTCCAGCCATTGCGGATACACTTTCTGATCAACCAGTTCGGTCAGCAGGGGAAGCGTCTCCTTGCAATCACCCCACACCGGAACGGTCGATTTGACGTTTTTATCGATCTCTGCGGGATCAATATCGAGATGGATCACCTGGGCCTGTTTGGCATATTTATCCAGCCTGCCGGTTACCCGGTCATCAAAGCGCATCCCGATCGCGATCAGTACATCACATTCGTTGGTCAGCACATTTGGACCATAGTTGCCATGCATACCAAGCATGCCAACATTCAGCGGGTGGTCAGTAGCCAGTGCACTAAGGCCCATGATGGTCCATGCTGCAGGAATACCCGACTTTTCAATGAAGGCACGGAATTCCTGTTCTGCTTTCCCGAGGATCACTCCCTGTCCGAACAGCACAAATGGCTTTTTGGCCTGGTTGATCAGGTCAGCCGCCTGGCGGATATATTCCTTGCGCACCAGCGGCTTCGGCCGGTAGCTCCGGATGTGATCGCATTTCTTATATCCTTCATAGGCAAACTGCTGCAGCTGTGCATTCTTGGTGATGTCGATCAGCACGGGTCCGGGACGGCCGCTGCCGGCAATGTAAAATGCCTTGGCCAGCACATGGGGGATCTCGTTTGCATCTGTTACCTGGTAGTTCCATTTGGTGACCGGGGTGGTGATATTGATCACATCGGTTTCCTGGAAGGCATCCGTTCCCAGGAGATGAGCGAATACCTGGCCGGTTACGCAAACCAGTGGGGTAGAATCGATCATCGCGTCGGCCAGTCCGGTTACCAGGTTGGTCGCACCGGGGCCGCTCGTAGCGAATACCACACCGGTTTTTCCGGAGGTGCGGGCATATCCCTGCGCCGCATGAATGCCACCCTGTTCGTGGCGCACCAGGATGTGATTGAGTTTCTCCGTATAATCGTACAAGGCATCATAAATCGGCATGATAGCGCCACCCGGATAACCAAAGATGGTGTCAACGCCTTCCGCAATAAATGCCTCCAGTACCGCAACCGAGCCACTGATGGTGGTGGTGGCCGGAATGGCTGTGTGTTTTTTCGGTTCTGCTGATGCTGCTGTTGCTGTGCTCATGATAATAGGTTTTATGCTTCGTCGGTTACGCAGCCCTGGCTGGCGTCCTTTACCGACTGGGCATATTTGAAAAGAATTCCTTTGGTTGCTTTCAGTGCGGGCTGTTTCCACGCTTCGCGGCGGCGCGCGATTTCATCGTCGCTCACCTTCAGGTCAATGCGGTTGGTCTTCGCATCTATCTCAATGGTATCGTCGTCCTGAACCAGTGCGATCGTTCCTCCCATGTATGCTTCCGGGGTGATATGTCCCACCACGAAACCATGGGTTCCGCCACTGAACCGGCCATCTGTAATCAGGGCAACTGATTTGCCCAGGCCCGCACCAATAATGGCACTGGTAGGCTTCAGCATTTCGGGCATGCCCGGCGCGCCTTTGGGACCTACCTGGCGGATCACCACCACATCGCCCTTTTTGACCCGGCCGCTTTCAATGCCGGCAATCAGTTCCTGCTCGCCGTCGAACACGCGTGCCGGACCGGTAAAGCTTTCTCCTTCTTTACCGCTGATCTTGGCAACGCTTCCGCCTTCAGCGAGGTTACCATATAGGATCTGCAAATGCCCTGTAGCCTTGATCGGCGTTTCCATCGGCAGGATGATCTGCTGGGTAGCAAAATCAATTTCAGGAACGTCTGCCAGGTTTTCTGCCAGGGTCTTTCCGGTAACAGTGAGACAGTCACCATGCAGCAGGCCTTTTTTCAACAGATATTTCATCACTGCAGGCACACCACCATGATGGTGCAGGTCCTGCATCATATATTTTCCACTGGGCTTGAGATCTGCCAGTACGGGTATGCGGTCACTCACTTTCTGAACATCATCCTGTGTGAGCTCAACATTCACACTTTTGGCCATGGCGATAAGATGCAGCACCGCATTGGTAGATCCGCCCAGGATGGTGATCAGTACCAGTGCATTTTCAAAAGCCTCGCGGGTCATAATGTCCCGTGGCTTGATATCTTTTTCCAGCAACAACCTGATCGCCTTCCCCGCAGCCTGGCATTCGTCCTGTTTTTCCTGGCTCAGCGCCGGGTTGGAAGATGAATAGGGAAGACTCATGCCCAATGCTTCAATGGCTGCAGACATGGTGTTGGCCGTATACATGCCGCCACAGGCTCCGGCACCGGGACAGGAATTTTTCACGATTCCCTTGAAATCTGCTTCAGACAATTGTCCGGCGATCTTCTGACCCAATGCTTCAAACGCAGAAACAATATTGAGGTCCTGTCCCTTGTAATGACCTGGTGCAATAGTACCGCCGTATACCATGATGGCAGGACGGTTCAGTCTTCCCATCGCGATGATGGAACCCGGCATATTCTTGTCACAACCCGGTACGGCAATCAGGCCGTCATAATACTGCGCACCGCAAACTGCTTCGATGGAATCAGCGATGATATCACGGCTCACCAGCGAAAAGCGCATGCCATCGGTACCATTGCTCATACCGTCACTCACACCGATGGTATTGAAAATAAGACCGACCAGCGATTCATCCCAGATGCCCTGTTTGATCACTTTAGCCAGGTCATTCAGGTGCATGTTGCAGGTGTTGCCGTCATATCCCATGCTGACGACTCCGACCTGAGCTTTTTTAAGATCATCGTCAGTAAGACCAATGCCGTAAAACATTGCCTGGGCTGCAGGTTGTGTGGGGTCCTGTGTAATGGTGCGCGAATATTTGTTCAGTGGGTTGGACATAAATTTATCTATTGACTAATGGTTGCTGTTGATTTTTCGGTTACCCAGGATTTATAAACCTTCTGGACGTGCGCACTCAGCGTTTGTGCCCAGGGCTTCGGAAACTGGTAGTTGTCGATGCTTTCCCAGCCGATCACTTCCGCGGCTGTGCCACAGAAGAATGCCGCATCGGCAGTTTTCAGTTCCGACATTTTAAATTTGCCTTCTTCTACTGCAATGCCTTCCGCTGCACAGATCTCCAGCACCGTAGCGCGGGTGATGCCTGGAAGGATATTGCCTGCAGAGGGGGTATATAGTTTACCGTCACGCTCAAAGAACATATTGGCACCGGGGCCTTCTGCAATAAAGCCATTCATATCGCTGAGCAAGGCCTCGTCAAATCCTTTGGCTTTGGCTTCCTGGCTGGCCAGCAGCGAATTCACATAGTGTCCGGATGCTTTTGCTTCTATATGGAAACCGCGAGGGTTAGGCCGTTCAAAGGAGGAACTCATCACCCGCAACAGGCGGTCTCCCAGGAAAGGCTGCATTTCCCAAACCTGGATCGTGATGTTGGAATCGGTATTGGGAAGGAAACTCATGTTCGCCGGAGCAAATACGACCGGGCGGATATAAGCGTCCTGCAGCATATTCATCTCCAGGAGTTCATAAGTGGCGTCGATCAGCGTTTTGTTGTCGAACCGGTAAGGGAGGTTGACCAGCCTTGCTGAATTGGCGAGACGATCATAGTGCTCTGTCGCCTTGAAAATGCGCGTCTCGCCCGATTCGGTGCGATAGGCACGGATCCCTTCAAATACGGCATAGCCATAATGAAGCGACTGGCTGTACAGGTCCATCTTCGCGTCCGCTGCTCTTACGAAAGCGCCGTTGAGGTACAGGAAGGTATCCTGGTTATAATAATTGTTTCCTTTTACGTAGTTACCCATATGTTTATTTTTTTGGTGACGGCCGTTACATGGGCATAAAAAAACGGTCCGCCTCTTTGGAGGCGGACCGTTATATGCTTGTTGATTATTTACATCATAACACCACCTCCTGCGAACCGGAAATGACAACAAGGACCACCGCAATAATATTGCTGGCAGAACGATTGATCACTATATTTCCGGTTAACGCCATGAAGTCGTGTATTATCACGAATATAACGCCGTCTCCTGAATAAATAAAGAACTATACGATATTTTTTATATAATCGTCGACTTGCGCAGGCGGATATTCTCCGCATGCAGCTCCAATGGAATCTTATCCTGCACCACGTCAGCGATCAGTTCGCCGATGGTGGAGGTGAAATAAAAATTCACCGGGTCGATATCCTTGGTCACAAATCCGTTTTCCAGTGTCCATTGCACTGCCATCCGCACTTTGGATGCTGCTTCGTGAGCGCCGAAATGATCCAGCAGCATGGCTGCTGAAAGTATGGCGCCCAATGGATTGGCAATATCTTTTCCAGCTGCATCATGATAAGAACCATGTATGGGCTCGAACAGTGCGCCGCCATTGCCCACAGAGGCAGAAGGCAACAGTCCCAGCGATCCTGCCAGCACACTGGCTTCATCACTCAGGATATCACCAAACATGTTTTCTGTCAGCACAACATCGAACTGCCGTGGATTCAGGATCAGTTGCATTGCTGCGTTGTCTACGAACAGAAAATCGAGGGTTACATCCGGATACTGTTCTCCGATGGCCTTCACCGCCTTGCGCCACAACCGCGAGGTCTCCAGCACATTGGCTTTGTCTACCAGGGTTACTTTTTTACGGCGGTTGCGCGCTGCCTGGAAAGCAAGGTGGGCGATCCGCTCAATCTCGCTGATGCTGTATACACAGTTGTCGCTGGCCTGCTGGCCGTCTTCACTGATGGTCTTTTCCCCGAAATAGATACCACCGGTCAGTTCACGGTAGATTACCATATCCACGCCTTCGAGTAGTGCCGCCTTGAGTGGTGACAAATGCTGCAGGGAAGGGTAGTGGGTCACCGGGCGGATATTGGCAAACAATTGCAATGACTTGCGCAGTTTCAGCAGTCCCTGTTCCGGCCGCACTTTGGCAGCAGGATCGTTGTCATATTTCGGATGTCCTATCGCACCGAATAAAATGGCATCGCTGTTCAGGCATGCTTCAATGGTTTCATCAGGCAAAGGGCTGCCTGTTTTGTCAATCGCATCCGCGCCCATCAGGGCATAGCGGAAATGAAAATGATAATGGTAATGGCTGGCAATCGCTTCCAGGATTTTCACGGCCTGACGGGTTACCTCAGGTCCGATGCCGTCTCCCAGAATTACGGTGATGTTTTTTTCCATGGCAGGTTTATGCTGTTAAAGTTGTCATTGATGAAAATTCCTGAACCATCGCGTGACCTCCGGATAAAGCGATCTGGTGATCGATACAGGCGGGCAGTTCATTTTCATAATGGGTAACATATATGATGCTGCGCAGCGGATCCTCACAAAGGATTTCCACCACGCGCGTAAAGGCTTTCTGTTGGGCATCAGACAATCCCTGGCAGGGCTCATCCAGTACCAGGAGTGCAGGATTCTTCACCATGGCCCTTGCCAGCAGGGCAAGGCGTTGCCGGCTGGTAGAGAGAAGTGAAAGCGGTTGATCTTTTTCCGGGAGCAGGTCAAAGGCCCGCAGCCATTGCAGCACTGTCTGATGTTGCTCAGTACTCAGGGTGCGGAAAAGACCAATGGTATCAAACCAGCCTGAGGCAACAGTATGGTAAACGGTCATGGTACGATCGAAATACCATTGGAGTTCGGGCGATACAAAACCGATATTCTTTTTGATGTCCCAGATGGTTTCACCTGTTCCCCGCTGGCGATCAAACAGTTTCATGTTATTCGCATAGGCCTGGGGGTTATCTCCCGTCACCAGGCTGAGCAAAGTGGATTTTCCCGATCCGTTGGCGCCTTTCAGCCACCAGTATTCTCCGGGTTTCACCGTCCAGTTCACGTTTTCAAGAATCGTACGCTGGCCGTAACGGATATGGGTATCCGCCATATCGATCAGCGTGTTGAAGCTGTCCTGCACCGGCTGAAGTTCATCGGGAACCTGGAAATCTCCCAGGGCCATTCTTCCCGGTCCAACAAATAATTCGGTATTGATAAAGGCCGGCGTTTCATCTGCATGGCAGATCAGGATGAACATCATACCTTCTGCCACCTTTGCCGTGAGGAAATCTGTGAGCAGTTTCCTGCTATGTGCATCCATCCCGGTGAACGGCTCATCGAGGATCATGATCTGCGGTGCCTGGAGGAATGCGCGAACCAGCTGGAACCGCTTGTGCTCGCCGCTGGAAAGATGGAGCAATGGTGCATCGAGGTGCCTGCTCATGGAGAACATCTCCAGCATGGGCATCCATTTGGAAGCATCAGGATCCAGTTGCAGCAACTCTTCACGGATGGTCGCGGCATCGTCTGCTTCCGTGCTGTTGAAACGTTGCTGGTAATAGAAACTGTTTACATGAGACCGGTTGGTAAAGTGATAGTGCTGTTCAACGCGGATCACTCTGGGTTTTACGGGCGCCCCGTTTTGGAGGAACTGCAGGGTCCCTTCATGAAACAATTCACCCGTAAAGGCTTTGGTCAGCAGGGTTTTTCCTGAACCAGGGCCACCGGTAAGCAGCACCTGGCTGCCTGGCTCCCAGGCAAATGAAATATTGTCCAGGATGGATTTGCCCTGCCACCGCAGGTTGATATTATTCCCTATCGTGGTGATGCCGGTCATTTTTATGCAGTCACAGAAGCTGCCTGGTAGGCTTTGGCCAGTTGTTCCAGGTCTTCGTCGTACACTTCTTTTTTGGTATCTGCTACTGCCAGGAACTGTTCGTACAGAGCGTCGATATCATTGCGGTTGAAGCTGTGGCCCAGTTTCTGGAAACGGTAGGCCAGGGCACTCCGGCCGCTTCTTGCCGTCAGTACGATCTTCGAACTGTCAGCACCTACTTCTTCAGGCGCAATGATCTCGTAGGTGGTGGTATCCTTCAGGAAACCATCCTGGTGGATGCCGGAAGAATGGGAAAACGCATTGGCACCTACGATTGCCTTGTTTGGCTGTACCGGCATCCGCATGGTGTCTGCAACCTTGCGGCTGATCGGGTTCAGCTGCGTGGCGTTGATCCCGGTGAAGAAACCAAGATGACCATGCTGTTTGATGATCATCACCACTTCCTCGAGGGAAGTATTACCTGCCCTTTCGCCCAGGCCGTTGATGGTACACTCGATCTGGCGTGCACCGGCAATCACCCCTGCAATGGAGTTAGCCGTGGCGAGACCCAGGTCATTGTGGCAATGGCAGCTCAGCACTGCTTTGTCCACATTCGGTACATTATTAATGAGGTAGGCGATCTTCTCTCCATATTGGTGGGGAAGACAGTACCCGGTAGTGTCAGGGATGTTTACGGTAGTCGCACCGGCTTTGATAACGGCCTCCACTACCCGCGCGAGATAGTCGTTGGCGGTACGGCCGGCATCTTCGGCGTAAAACTCGACATCGTCGGTAAACTGACGCGCCCATTTCACGGCTTTGACTGCACGTTCAAGGATTTCCTCGCGATTGGAATTGAACTTTGATTTAATATGAAAGTCGCTGGTACCGATACCGGTGTGGATTCTTTTGCGGGCAGCTGGCTTCAGCGCTTCCCCTGCTACCTCGATATCTTTCTGTACAGCGCGGCTCAGGCCACAAACGGTAGCTTTTTTCAGCAGGGTGGCGATTTCATGAACGGCCTCAAAGTCCCCCGGAGAGGAAATGGGAAAGCCGGCTTCGAGTATATCCACCCCGAGCGCTTCCAGCTCAAGGGCAAGCTCGATCTTCTCTTTTTTATTGAGTTTGCAGCCGGGTACCTGTTCGCCGTCGCGAAGGGTGGTGTCGAAAATGAAAATCTTTTGATCCATAAGTGTGTGCTATGTTTGTGAAAATCAGTAACCTGTCTTTCGAAAATACCAATCGTCGGGTGGGGGTTAAAATCAAATTAAGGGCTTTTTTACACCCTTAAAAGGGGGGTGGATGCCCTGAAACCCAATACTGGCAAGGATTTTAATAAAGAAGAATTACGATGCCCAACAGATCTGTAGATGCACTTTTTCAACTGATCAGGTCTCTGGAGAAATCTGAAAAGCGGAATTTCAAGCTCTATATGACCCGGAATTCCGCCGCAGAAAGCCTCAAGGTGGTGGAATTGTTTGACGCTCTCGATAAGATGCAGGAATACGATGAAGCCATTCTGCTGAAAAAGACTCCCGGGATCAAAAAATCTCAGCTGAGCAACCTCAAAGCTCACCTGTACCGCCAGATCCTGAGCAGCCTTCGCCTGCTGCGGGACGATCAAGCCATTGATATTCAATTACATGAGCAGATGGGCTACGCCCGGATCCTTTACAATAAGGGACTCTATCTCCAAAGCCTCAAGATGCTTGACAAGCTCAAGGAACAGGCCCGGGCCCATAACCAGATGAGCTTTCTGATCCAGGCCATTTTTTTTGAAAAGAAGATCGAAGCCCTCCACATCACCCGTAGTGAAGAAAACCGCGCCGAAACACTCGTAAAAGAATCAGAAGAGGTGACCAGGAGGATTCAACGGATTAATGATACTTCTAATTTGTCTCTTCTGCTCTATAGTTGGTATATCCGTCACGGACATGCGCGCAATCGTGAAGACGAGGCTGAGCTGGACGCCTTCTTTGCCCAGCATATGCCTCCCGAATCCGTTCAGGTCAAAGGTTTCTACGAACAGTTGTACACCTACATGAGCTATACCTGGTATGCTTTTATCCGCCAGGATTTCCTCATGTACTACCGGTATACCGCCAAGTGGGTGGAGCAGTTCAACAAGTACCCGGAGATGATCAAGGTAGAAACACTGCAATACATCAAGGGACTTCACAACCTGCTGAGCGCCCATTTCGACCTCCGCAACGAAGACGGGTTCCGCAAAACCCTGGAACAGTTCGTTGCCGCCGAGCAAATGGACGTGGTACAGACGAATGACAATAACCGCATCCAGGCCTTCGTCTACGGGCAACAGGCCAAGATCAACCTGCACTTCCTGGAAGGCACGTTCACGGAAGGCCAGGCACTGATCCCTTACCTGGAGGAAAAGCTCGAAGAATACCGCCTGCAGATCGACCGGCACCGGATCCTGGTATTTTACTACAAGATCGCCTGCCTGTATTTCGGCAGCGGCAACAATGAGAAAGCGATCGACTACCTGCAAAAGATTATCAACCGGAAAGTTGACCTGCGCACCGATCTCCAGTGTTATGCCCGGTTGCTGCACCTGATCGCCCATTATGAACTCGGCAACTTTGACCTGCTGGAATACCTGATCAAATCCGTTTACCGTTTCATGGCGAAAATGGGCAGCCTCAGCGTGGTGGAAGAAGAAATGTTCAGATTCCTCCGGAAAGCCTTCGGGTTTTCAGGGGGAGACCTTAAAACTGAATTCAAAAAGTTGCTGGAAAAGATCAAACCTTACGAAAACGATCCTCGCGAGACCCGAACGTTCTCTTACCTCGACGTGATCAGCTGGCTGGAAAGTAAAGTGGAAGGAATTCCCGTGCAGGAGATTATCCGGCGTAAGGCCCTCGCCAACCGGAAAAAGCGGCAACAGGTATGAAGACCGGCCTGGATCCCTTTGTGCTGGCGCTGCTGGGTATGATCCTGCTGGCCAAATGGTGGCCCGAAGGCGGACTGGGAGAGGGGCCCTGGTCGCTGGAAGCGCTGGCAGGTTATGGTGTATCCGTGATTTTTTTCCTGTACGGACTCAAGCTGGGTCCAGAAAAGCTAAAAGCCGGTCTCGGCCACTTCCGCCTGCACCTGCTCGTTCAGACCTTCACCTTTGTTGTATTTCCCTTGCTGCTGCTGGCAGTCCGGCCGTTTTTCCGCGAAACAACCTACGAGCAATACTGGCTGGGCGCCTATTTCCTGGCCGCCCTGCCCAGTACAGTGTCTTCCTCAGTGGTGATGGTTTCTATTGCCGGCGGCAATATACCCGCAGCTATTTTCAACGCCAGTATTTCCAGCCTGTTGGGCATCTTCATTACGCCGCTCTGGATGCAACTCGCATTGTCGACCGGCCCCGGTTCCCTCGATCTCGGCCCGGTGATCGTGAAGCTCCTGCTGCAGGTGCTGCTTCCTGTTATAGCGGGAATGATCCTTCACCGCTGGTGGGGCGGATTTGCGGACAGGAACAAAAAGGGACTGCGGTATTTTGACCAGGCCATCATCCTGTGCATTGTCTATACTGCCTTCTGCGATGCCTTCCACCGGCATGTATTTGATGCGTTGGAAGGTACCGCACTGATCGGCCTGTTTCTCGCCATGGCAGCCCTCTTCTGGATCGTCTACGGCCTGATGCAGCTGGCCTGCCGCTGGCAGCAACTGGACCGAGCCGACACGATCACCGCCCAGTTCTGCGGTTCCAAAAAATCACTCGTTCATGGCACCGTTATGTCAAAGGTCCTTTTCGCCGGCAACCCCATGACGGCCATACTCCTGCTGCCCCTGATGATCTACCATGCCCTTCAGCTTGTGCTGGTGAGTATATTGGCTGGCCGGTTTAAAAGAAAAAGTTTAGTGGTTTAGTTGTTTACGTGCCCACCGAAGCTTTAGCGTAGGTGGGGGCGTTTAGAAGTTGTTCCACGACACAAAAGTTCAATCAAACCTGGTTGTCAACCCAAATCAGGATTGATGCGCTAACCTGAATAGCTATTCCAGGACTAGAAAGGCAGTAGTGCCAACCCTGGTTAAAACTGGCCTCAAAATAGCCTTATCCTGGTGTCGTTCTCGTATTAAAGGGTGGGTTTACATAGGGAAGAGACTAGTTTGACACTAGGATAAGACCATTTTTAAGCTTTTTTCAAACCAGAAAAATTGGGGCCAACCGGAAGATCCGACCACTCTTCGAAGTCTTTGCTACCTCTGTTCAACCTCTGTTGGACCTCGGATTTACCTCGCCGGGTACTCGGGTTTACCTCGAAAACCGAGGCAAACACCTCGGATTCCGAGGTCAACGCGAGGTTCTACATAGGGAACAAAGGCCGGGAACAGAGGCGAAATCAAGGGTTTTGTGATCTCATCCCTGAAAAAGTGCAACCTCGTCCCGCCAAAAGTGCAACCTCGTCCCGGGAAAAGTGCAACCCCGTCCCATATCCCTGCAACAATTCGAAACCAGGCACTAGTTTTGCCTTCAGAAACATCAGCGTGTGTGCCCGTCCGTTACCCGGCACTCCCACCAATAAACCTTTTCTTTTCTTTGCGCCATTGCACCTTTGCGGGGCGCGCCGCGCCCTTGCGTGAAAAACAATTGCGTGAAAGGCGCTTCGCCGTAACAAAAAAATGAAACCATGAACGTGTGGGAAAAGATCAAAAGACTGAACGCACTCGCCGACACCGGGCTCCTGTACTCTGCGAACCCGTATGACCGTGAGCGTTATGAAGAAATAAAAGAACTCTCCCTGCAACTCATGCAGGAATACACCGGCGGCGACGCTGAATCCTTCCGCAACCTGTTCGAGCATCCTAAGGATTACCCCACTGCAAAAGTCGATATCCGCGCACTCATCCTTTCTGATGACAATAAAAAAGTATTGCTCGTGCAGGAAGCACTGGACGGGAAATGGTCCATTCCCGGCGGTTGGGCCGATATAGGATATTCACCCAGGGAGACAGTAGTGAAAGAATGCCAGGAAGAAACCGGATTGCAGGTTGACCCGGTCCGCCTCCTGGCTGTGTGGGACAAGAAAATGCATCCGCACCCGCCACAGGCATTCTATGTGTATAAGCTGATCTTTCTCTGTGCAGTTACCGGTGGGCAACTGCAAAAGGGATTTGATGTGCTTGACATCAACTGGTTTCCGCTTGACGAACTGCCCATGATGTCGGAAGACAGGATCCTGGCACAACAGATCCGCAAATTGGCGGCCCATGCTATTGCAGGAGCAACGCATACGCTGGTAGACTGATACCGGCACGGCCTTATTACCATTTGGTTAATTTGTGTATACTTGTGATCAAGAGAAGAATTTGCTGCCCGATCCCTCAATACATAAAGAAAAAGAATGGTTCCATCAGATCGCAGAGGGAGACGAAACCGCATTTAAAGCACTTTTTAACCATTACCTTTCCCGGGTCCACCGCATGGTCTTCCAGGTGGTCAATTCCGAACACGCCACAAAAGACATTGTGCAGGAAGTGTTCCTGCAGTTGTGGCTGGGCCGCGACCGGCTTACCGAAGTAGACAATCCTGCTGCCTGGATCATGCGGATCGCTTACAACCTTTCCTTCCGGTACCTCAAAAAGCAATCACTTCAGCTGCGGGTAAAATCAGTTGCCGGGAATAATTCCGATGAAACCCACAACACCGAAGAGTCGATCAACCTTTCTGAAGTCAACCGGCTGATCCGCCAGGCCATTAAAGAACTTCCGCCCCAAAGCCGCCGGATCTTCGAGATGAGCCGCCTCGAGGGACTTAAACCGGCAGAGATCGCGGAAGCCCTCGGCATCTCCATCCAGGGCGTACGCAATACCCTCACACGTTCGGGTAAATTCATCAAAGACTATCTTGCCCGGTACGGGATCCTGATTCCGCTCGCCATCCTTCTGGTATTGTTTCCCTGAAAAAATATTTTCGAACAGATGTGTATGTTTTCCTTTCCCAGGGAACATACTATATATAACATCTTATTGCTTCATCAAAATTCAGGACGTGAATCGTGCTTCAGAAGAAAGGGTAACCTATTTATTGGAAAGAATACGGCAGGAGAAGATCACCCCGACCGAATGTGATGAACTGGCCGCACTGGTAAAGGAAGGGCAGGACCCCGTAGTGCTGAACCAGATCCGGACCTATTTCGAGCGGCAGCAGATCCGGACACCTCTTGTCAATGCCTCCGATAGCGCCTGGCAGAACATGCTGACGGGGATCTTATCTGTCGATAAACACGATTCAGCGTTCGACATTCCAGAAGAAGCCGGCACAGTAGTCCACGGCCGTTTCCGGCGCACCTGGTGGTATGCAGCAGCAGCGGTAATTATCCTGGCAGGAGCATCCGCCTGGTTTTACCTGCAACCCAGGCAGGTGATCGAAAAACCCGCTGTGGGGCAGCCCATAGCGAAACACACCGATGTAGCCGCCCCGGCAGCCAGCCTTGCTACCATTAACCTGGCCAATGGCCAGCAGATCGGGCTGGACAGTGCCGGCAAAGGCACACTGACTGCTATCGGCAATGTACAGGTGATCAAGCTGGATGACGGCCGCATCGTGTACCAGGGCGAAACCGACAAGCCCATGTTCAATACCCTGGTGAACCCGAGAGGCAGCCGCGTGGTGGACATCACGCTGGCAGATGGCAGCCGGGTTTGGCTGAATGCCGGTTCATCCATCACCTACCCGGTCGCCTTTATCGGGAAAGAAAGAAATGTAACAATGGACGGCGAGGCGTATTTCGAAGTGGCACATGATGCTGCACGGCCTTTCCGCGTTGCTAAAGGCGAAGCGCAGGTTCAGGTGCTCGGAACCCGGTTCAATGTGAATGCCTACGACGATGAACCCGTTATGTCAGTTACCCTGCTGGAAGGTTCCGTTGCCGTGAAGCCGCTGGAAAAAGGCGACCGGAAATACCTGCTGAAACCCGGGCAGCAATCACAGATCGGCAAGAATGGCGAGGTCAACCTCCAGTTTCATCCCGACCTGGAAGAAACGATGGCGTGGAAGCATGACAAATTCATTTTTACGGGCAACAGCATCCAGGCCGTTATGCGCCAACTCGAAAAATGGTACGATGTAAAAGTGGAATATAAGGGACCTGTATCAGGCGAAGAATTTGTGGGGGTGATATCGCGGAAAGCCAATGTGTCGGAGATACTCAGCATGCTGGGCGAAACACATACCGTGAGCTTTGAAATCGAGGGGAAAAAGATCGTAGTGAAGTAGGCTGGCAGATCAACCAGGCATCAACTAAACAAAACCGGAAATGCTGCGAACATTTCCGGCGAATATTTAGCTGTTGAATAAATAAAACTGTCGAAGGATCACTTATTCGTTAACCAAACACTGCAAATGTATGCATTTTCTAAAATGCAGTAAGCAGCGTCCCAAACTGCTTGCTAACCAAACGGTGAAAGCAATGAAATTGACTTTCATATTGCTAACTGCTGCCTTTCTTCAGGTTTCCGCGAACGGATTCTCCCAGAATGTTTCGCTGACCCTTAAGGATGCGCCTATTGAACAGGTGTTCAGGGAAATTGAAAAGCAAACCGGTGTAGGCTTTCTCTACACCAAAAAAATGCTTAGAGACATTCCCAAAATCACCGTCAACCTGCAGGATGTGCCTGTCACGGATGCCCTGAGCCATTGCTTTAAGGGGCTCCAGCTCGACTACAGTATCCGCAACAACACCATTATTATCAAACGCAAGAGCGAAGCGCTCATTGCTGCGCCCTCGCCACCCGCCGACATTGTGATCAAAGGGCGGGTAACCGACGATAAGGGCCGTGCGCTTTCGGGCGCTTCCGTTAACCTGAAAGGTTCATCAAGGGGCACGACTACCGGCAATGATGGTGAATTCGAACTGCATCTTCCCGAAAACAAAGGCACGCTGGTAATTTCCTTTGTCGGCTACCTGAATGATGAAGTGCAATTGCCGAAAACGGAACCACTCGTCATCGCCCTGAAACTCCAGGAAGGCACTACTGAAGAAGTCATCCTGGTAGGCTACAGCAACAAAAAACGCAGCGAAATCACCAGCGCAGTAACCGTTGTTCCCGAACAGAAACTGAAAGACGTCACGACGAATGACCTCGGTGCCATGCTCCAGGGTAAAGTAGCCGGGCTGCAGGTAGTGAGAAGCTCCGGTGCTCCGGGCGCCACGTCAGAAATGCGGCTTCGCGGTATATCTTCCGTCAATGCTTCCCAGAGCCCGCTCATTGTGGTGGATGGAATCATCGGCGGCAACTATGACCCCAATGATGTGGAGAATGTAACAGTACTCAAAGATGCGGGTGCCACAGCCATGTATGGTTCACAGGCCAATGCCGGCGTGATCATCATCACGACGAAGAAAGCGAAAGCCGGCAAGTTCAATTTCAATGTAAAGGCAACAACAGGTGTTCGCACGCCCGATTATGGCAGGATGGAAATGATGAATGGCTCCGAGGTGTACGAATACCAGAAACAATTCTACCGCGATTATAACCCTTCTGCATCAGACAATTCCTATAAGATCGATCTGCTCAAATTCACAGAAGAGCGGCCCAAAGAACTGAAAGACCAGGATCACAGCTGGCTGGATGAAATTTTCAGTCCCGCGCTCGTTCAGAACTATTTCCTGTCCATGTCAGGCAAGTCAGATAAAACAGACTACTACGTCGGCATGTCGTATTTCAACGAGAAAGGCACCTTCCTGAAAACAAATTTCCAGCGCCTCAACCTCCGCGCCAATACGACCTACCATTTTACGGACAAGATCAGCATGACGAACAACATTAACCTGAGCACGTCCAATGGCAGGAGTTATGACTACATGGATATCTACTATGCCTATCTCAACATGCCGTGGGACAATCCCCGCGACAGTGCGGGCAATCCCCTGTATGTTGATGGCAATTCGCCGTTCAAATGGTGGTCAAGAGACAAGATCAATCCCCTGCATACGATCAATAATTCTGATCACCCTTACCGGAATTTTGATGTCAACTATGATTTCAACCTGAATATTCAGATCACCAAATGGTTGGCATTCGTCAGTACCAACCGCCTCAGCGCAGGATTCGGCGGCTCTACCAATTATTTCTCGCCGACAGTTGCCGGCACCTATCACGGTGATGGCTTCCTGGAAGAAACAAAAAGTAACTATTACGGGGGCATTTCCACCAATTTGCTGCGTTTCAGTTTCATTAAGGGAGATCACAATATCAGCGGCCTGGCCGGTGTGGCAGTGGAAGGCGGAAAGTCGGATTACATGAGTGCTTCAGGACGCGGTCTTCCGCTGGGGCTGGACGTGCTGAATGTAGTGTCTAATAATATCATCGCCAGGGGCGCCAACAACCAGACTTCCATCCAGTCCTTCATTTCGCAGGTGAACTATAGTTACCTCAACCGCTATTTCCTTTCCGGTTCCTACCGGATCGACGGATCATCTGCCTTCCCGGAAGACAACCGTTATGCATCATTCCCTTCCATTTCCGCAGCCTGGATGGTGAGCAACGAGAACTTTTACCAGGACAGGCGTGTGGTGGATAATCTCAAACTTCGCTTAAGCTACGGCGTTACGGGAACACAGGACATCGGTGCATCGCGTTACCTCGGATTGTATTCCCTCACCACGCAATATAACTCCACCGTTGCCGCCACACCACTGCAATTGCCGAGCCCGAACCTGACCTGGGAAAGCAAGTACCAGTTGAATGCCGGCGTCGACCTGAGCCTGTTCAAACGGGTTAACCTTACAGTCGATGTGTACAACAACAATACCCGCGACTTATTGCTGCAGGCACCGCAACCCCTTTCCGTTGGTTTTGAACAGCGCTGGGAGAATACAGGGCGTATCATCAACAAGGGTATCGAAATCGGTTTGAACACGATCAACATCAAAACGAAAGACTGGGAGTGGACAACTGATTTCAACATCAATTTCAACAGCAACAAGCTGGAGGATTTCCCCAATGAGATTGTAAAAACAACCGGCGCCTGGCCCATCAGCCAGATCTATCGCGAAGGCGGCAATCTCTACGAATTCTACATGCCCAAATGGCTCGGCGTTGACCCGCAGACAGGTGCCCCGCTGTGGGAGAAAGTGGTGAAAGACGGCCAGGGCAATAATGTGGGCAAGGAAGCTACGTCCGACTATGCAGCAGCTACCTTCCAGGAAGTAGGATCAGCATTACCGCAATACCAGGGCAGTATCGGGACCTCCCTGCGTTACCGCAACCTGACATTCACCATCAATGGCTATTATATGTATGGCAACAAGGTATTCAGCAATAACCTGCGTTTTGTGATGAACGATGGCAGTGAGCCTTACATGAACCAGATCGTATTGCCTTCCGGTTACAATATCTGGACAAAGCCCGGCGACATTGCTTCCAATCCGAGTCCGCAGAACTCTGCCAACTCCACACAAACATCCACCCGGTACCTGAAAGACGGCAGCTATTTCGCCATCCGGTATATCGCGCTGTCCTATGACCTGCCACAGCATTTTATTAAGCGGGCAAAACTCCAGGGGGCTACCGTTTCGGTTACGGCAGACAATGTGTACACCTTCACGAAGTTCCTCGGCCAGGATCCGCAGACGACCATTACACCGGGAGAATATGTTACACCGGGAGTTTCAGATTTCAAGTATCCGAACAACCGGCAGTTTTTACTCAACATCAACTTCAGGTTCTAAAAAAACAGTTATGAGAAATCATATCACCATACTTTGCCTCCTTTGCATCCTGCTCAACGGATGCATCAAGGATGTAGCTCCGAGTGACGCACTCGCTACAGAAACGCTCACCGCAACGGTGGAAGGTCTCACCAATGCCGTCAACGGCGCCTATGCCCTGTTCAAAGATCATATCGTGTTCAGCGGCACCACCAACCAGAACAATATGTATCTCCGCCAATACTATCATCTTTCTGATTTTGCCAGCGACGATATTGTATGCGGACAGGTAACTACCGATCCTTTGTTCCTCAGCTTCAGTCTTGACCATTCTCCGGCGCAGACCAATACCCGTTATTTCTGGTATGTATCCTACAAGATCATCAATGATGCGAATACGGTGATTGAAGCAGCGGAAAAGAATAACAGCGATGACCCCACCGTCCGCCAGCTGCTCGGCGAGTGTTATTTCCTGCGCGCCTTCTGCAATTTCAACCTGGTGCGTTTTTTTGCAAGGCCCTATACGCAGGATCCATCTTCCCCTGGAATTATACTCCGGCAATCCACTGCAGATGCTGCACTGAAGGAAAGATCCTCCGTGGGTGAAGTGTATGATGCGATCCTGTCAGACGCACAGAAAGGCGCAGACCTGATGGAAAAGCAGCGCGGGGTGCAGTATGCCTCAAGGGAAGCCGCCTGGGCATTGCTTTCCCGGGTATACCTGTACCAGGAAGACAATGAAAATGCAGCCAAATATGCCGGTCAGGTAATTGACGGCGGCCGTTTCAACCTGGCTACTGCTGCCACCTTCCCGTCACTGTTCTCCAATGCAGCTGCCAGCACGGAGACCATCTTCTGCATCGCCTTTACAACAATAGACGACTATGGCAAATTCGGCTCCATTGCGTCCATGATTTATTCCGATGGCAACTCCGGATGGGGAGAGGAATTCGCATCGCCGTCACTGCTCAGCCTGATGAACGAACACCAGGAAGATGTCCGCTGGTCTTATATCATCCCGCTGAAAGACGGCGATGGCAATATGGTGAAGAAAAACGGCCTGGAAACCTGGTATATCTCCAAATTCTCCGGGCAGAACAATAGCCCGACACTCAGTTCACCGGTGATGTTCCGTTTGGCGGAAATGTACCTCAACCGTGCGGAAGCATTGGCCAAACAGGGCAATACTGCCGCTGCGCTGGATGACCTCGACATGATCCGCAAGAACCGCGGACTCGAAGGATCGTTGTATGATCAGCAATTGCCTGCCGGGCAGACAGCGCTCGAAACTGTATTGAATGAAAGAAGGATAGAACTGGCATTTGAAGGACACAGGGTCTTTGATGTGTACCGCAACAACATGAGCATGGACAGATCCTATTGGGGATATCACCTTCCGGGACTGAAAGAAACAGATATCGATCTGTCGAAGACGCCAACCGGTTACGCCAATATGATATTGCCACCCACCGATCCGCGGGTCATCTATTACATCCCGATCGATGAAGTACAGACCAACACCCTTTGTACACAGAATCCTTAAAATTTAACCAGATGTCACTCCAACGATATATCACCTTTGCCGGCATCGCCCTCGGGCTTTGCGGCCTGAGCGCCTGCTCCAAAGATGACGCCCCGGTTGCACCGGATGTGTTCTATTCCGTCGCGCTGGACGGCTATACGGTAAAATTCACCAATGCCACGACCGGCGCTGCTTCCTACCAGTGGGATTTTGGCGATGGTACCACTTCCACGGAAGAAAGCCCTTCGCACGAATATCCCGGCAAGGGCAAGTATGTTCCGACACTCTATGCCACTGCTGCTGATGGAACGATTGCTGAAGGATCGACCGTGATCAATATTTCAAAAGCATCTGCCGTAAAACTAAAAGACAATTCCCTGGCAGACTGGGATACAGTGGCGCACAATGTTGTTGTTTCAGGGGCAGGCGGCGGCATCATGAAGCAGACGAAATATGATTACAACAGCGATTATATTTTCTTTTATTTCGAAATGACCTCCACTGTTGCCGCGGGCAATGTGTTTGACTTCTATCTCGATACAGACAATTCTCCCGCTACCGGCTACCTCTCCTGGATGTTTGCCGGAGCCGGCAATGATGTGCTCATTGAAGGGGATGTGTTTTGCAACTGCTGGTTTGACCCTATGTATTTTACCGGGGGCGCCAACCAGTCCGGCTGGTCCTGGGCCTGGCAGGGCATTGCGGAGTTCTATGAAGTGGGTACTGTCGTACAGGATGGACCAACGCTCCGATTTGAGATGGGAATCAAACGTGCCAAACTGAAGGGCCTGGTGAACAAGGCCATTAAAGTCGGCGTGTCATTGACCAAGAACGACTGGAGCGCGGTAGTGGGCACCACTCCGGATATTACAACGGCTTCCTTCATGCTCGACATGAGCGAATAAGACGCCATAACAAATTATTAAAAGCTAAAGCGGCAACATGTCGATAACCTGTTTGCGCGTCATCAGCAAATTGCTGCTGTTCGCAATGATCGCTTCCTGCGATAAGATTGAAAAACCGATCCTGTATATTCCTCCGGCGGCAGATACCATCGTTTACACGGCAAGCACAGCAGATCTGGTAAACCCGGAACGCGGTTTCTACCGCTACTCCGCTACGCATGCAGACAATTATTCACCGCTGGATGTCAATACCCTGAAAAGCTGGCGAACCGCTGTGCAGGCGGACGGCGGTAACTATTCAGTAATGAGCAGCCTGGTGTTCCGGTATTTTGTACTGGATGGTCTGAATGATAAACCCCTGCCGGATGAGCTGCTGCAAAAGATAAAAGCAGATTTTGCTGCAATCCGGGAAGCCGGGTTAAAAGCAATTCCGCGATTTACCTATACGACATCTCCGAAAGCAGGCGACTGCCCGGAAGGGTTTATTTGTCCGCCGTACGGTGACGCCTCCAAAGAAGTTGTGCTGCAGCATATAACACAGCTGAAGCCCCTGCTGCAGGAGAATGCCGATGTGATCGCCTGTTTGCAACTTGGCTTTATTGGCACCTGGGGTGAGAACTATTATACCGATCATTTCGGCGATGCGTCATCCAACGGGCAATCGCAGTTGTTTGATGCGGATTGGGAGGTACGGGCAGAGATTCTGCGGGCAGTGCTCGATGCGTTGCCGGCAGACCGGATGGTACAGGTAAGGTATCCGCAGCTGAAACAGCGTTTTGTTTACGGTGTCAATGCACCGGTGTCTTCTGCAGCACTTGCCGAAACAGAAGCCTTTACGGGAACGGACAAGGCCAGGATTGGCATGCACAACGACTGTTTCCTTGCCAGCGCCGATGACTATGGTACCTATTCCGACTACGGCAACTCATCCTCACCGCGTGCTGCTGCAACCAGCGTACTAAAGGCCTATGCAGCTGCCGATAACCGTTATGTGGCAGTGGGTGGCGAAACCTGTGATGACGCTTACAGTCCGCAGAATGATTGCGAAAATGCCGGCCTGGCGCAAACAGAAATGCGCACCCTGCATTACAGCTACCTGAACTGCGCCTACAACAATGACGTGAACAACGACTGGCAGGATGGTGGTTGTATGGATGCCATCAAAAGGAACCTGGGCTACCGGTTCGTGCTGAAAAAGGGATATTTCCCGAAAGACCCCGTAAAGGCCGGTACCCGCTACAGCTTTACGCTTGAACTTGAAAATGAAGGATACGCTTCTCCCTTTAATGAAAGGCCGCTGAAGCTCATCCTGCGCAGTCAGAAGTCAGGAGAGGAGTTTTCATTTGATCTTTCGGGAGATGTGCGGAAATGGTATACAGGTCCGGTTGCCGTGGAAGAGGCAATTGTTACCAGCTCCGGGATGACGGCGGGCACATACGATCTTTTTCTTTATCTGCCGGATAAATATGCTTCCATTGCAGCAAGACCGGAATATGCCATCCGGCTGGCGAATGAGAATACCTGGGAAGAAACGACGGGATATAACAAACTGGCAGCAACCCTGACGATCCAATGATGAAACCGCAATTGAATTTTCTGAAAGCGTGGCTGTTGTTGCTGGCCATGGTTGCAGGGGGAGTGTCGACGTTGTTGGCGCAGCAGGCAAGGCAGCAATCCTTGCATATTCCCTTGTTGAAAGGGGAGTGCTGGTGGGGAGCAGCAGTCAACAGGGCACATGACATGCCTTTGCAACCGGGGGCTTTCATTCAGCTGAACGGCGATGTGTCAGGCAACCAGGCAGTGCCGTTGCTGTTGTCGTCAGCCGGGAGATATGTATGGTCGGATCAGCCGTTTTCGGTGAAGCGCGAGGGGGATATCCTGAGCATCAGTTTCACTGGAACAGGTGCCTTGTATACCGCTTCCGGGGGAAGCCTGAAAGATGCCTGGGGAGAAGCGGCCGCAAGGTTTTTTCCTGCTTCCGGCAGGTTGCCTGATACCAGCTTGTTTACCGCCCCGCAATACAATACCTGGATCGAGCTGATCTATAACCAGAACCAGGAAGACATCCTGCGATATGCCCGTGACATCGTGGCAAATGGTTTCCCGCCGGGTGTGTTGATGATTGATGACAACTGGTTTCCATACTATGGCAATTTCAGTTTTCGGAAAGACCGGTTTCCCGATGCTGCCGGAATGATCAGCACACTACATGGTATGGGTTTCAAAGTGATGCTCTGGGTCTGCCCTTTTTTGAGTCCCGATACCGAAGCATTCCGCGAAGCGTTGGCTAAAAGAATTGTACTGTTTGATAGCAAGGGCTCAGATACCCTGCAATGGCAGCATGCAGTTGATCCTGCCATTGTTCATTGGTGGAACGGGTACAGCGCTGTGCTGGATGGCAGTAATCCTGATGCGGTAACCTGGATGAGGGAAAAGCTGGATGGTTTACAGCAGCAGTATGGCATCGATGGGTTTAAGTTTGATGCAGGCGATGCGGAATTCTACCTGGGAAATATTTTGTCAAGGGAAAAAATCGGTGCCAATGAACAATGTGAGCGCTGGGGGAGGATAGGATTATTGTACCCCATGAATGAATACCGGGCGATGTGGAAGAATGGCGGGCAGCCCCTGGTGGAGCGGCTCCGCGACAAATACCACACCTGGGAGGATGTACGCAAACTGATTCCGCATGCCAGCCTGGCTGGACTACTGGGATATTCTTTTGTTTGTCCGGATATGATCGGTGGCGGTGACTTCAGTTCTTTTCTCAACAACAATAAACTGGACCAGGAGCTGATTGTACGCTCTGCGCAGTGTCATGCGCTCATGCCGATGATGCAGTTCTCTGTAGCACCCTGGCGGGTGCTGGACAGCAGCCAGCTGCAGGCTGTAAAAAATGCAGTGGCGTTGCGGCGGCAAATGCTTCCGGAAATCATGAAGTACACGAGGGAAGCTGCGGTAACAGGAATGCCCGTGTTGCGCAGCATGGAATTTGTTTTTCCGCACCAGGGATTTGAACGGGTGGAAGATCAGTTCATGCTGGGGGACAATTACCTCGTGGCGCCTGTACTGGAGAAGGGATCAGTACGGAAAATTAAACTGCCGAAAGGTCGCTGGCAGGAAATACAAAGTGGAAAAGTGTACAGGGGGGGCGAGACCATCGAACTGAAAGTGACGCTGAACACGATCCCCTGTTTCAAAAGAACAACATGAAATGTTAAGAATGCTACGCATGTCGTTTGTCTAGATGATTGCGTAGTAGTCTATTGGTTAGATAACCCATGCAAAGGGCCCGGACGCGGGCTCTTTGCTATTTCCTTTTTTTATTCATAAAAATGATTTAACTTAATAGTGCGATTGTTCTTTAAGTGTTTGCCATGGATACCGTTAGGGACATACTCTACATAAAGGGTTGCCAGGTATATACCGTGAGCCCTGATATGTATGTGTACGAAGCACTAGAAGCGCTTGAAAATCAAAATGTAGGCGCGCTCGTAGTGGTGGAGGATAACGGCAGGCCAGACGGAATTTTCACAGAACGCGACTACGCACGAAAAGTAATCCTCAAAGGACGCTCCTCCAAAGAAACTCTCGTTCGCGACATCATGACCGACGACCCGGTTTTTGTAACTCCAGACACCAAGATCGAAGAATGCATGCAGTTGATGACAAATATGTACATCCGCCATTTGCCCGTAATAAGCGATGGTGAGTTGGTAGGCATCGTTTCCATTGGTGATGTGGTGAAATATATTATCAGTCAGAAGGATTATATTATCCAGCACCTGGAACATTATATCACCCAGTAAGCTGCATGGAAGCGGTTTTGTGTGAAGTGATTGTTATATGCCGGAAAATGATATCCATAACATTCCCTTATGGCCGCTGTTTTTGTATGCAGCCATTGTAGTGGTTTTACTCGCTGCTATTCTTTCCCTTTCTTACCTGCTGGGACAGCACCATTCCGATCGGGCTACTGCCGAGCCCTATGAGGGAGGGATCGAACAAAGTGGATCGGCCCGCCTTCGGTTCTCCGCGCAGTTTTACCTGGTAGCCATGTTGTTTGTAATCTTCGACGTAGAAGCCGTGTTCATTATGTTGTGGGCGCTGGGTTTTTATGAGCTGGGCTGGCCGGGATATATCGGTGCAGCTATTTTCATATTTCAACTGGTGGTTATCCTGGTGTATGAGTGGGGCATCGGCGCGCTTGATATTGGCCCTGATTCAAAAAAGATATTGGAGGCATATAAAAAGATAAAACGAAAAAATGAAGTGGTGGTCGAGCAAGGCGGGTGATTCAACAGCAAAGATCGCTGGTTCCGGCAGCATCGATGATATTGCCGGGAAAAGCATCATGCTCACTACCGTGCAGGACCTGGTGGCCTGGGGACGCAGGAACTCCATGTGGCCTTTTCATTTTGGCCTTAGTTGTTGTTTCGTTGAAATGGCCACCAGTATTACCAGCAAATATGACGTCGCCCGGTTTGGCGCTGAAGTGATCCGCGGCACACCGCGGGAAGCTGACGTAATGGTTATCGCCGGAACCGTATTTATCAAAATGGTACCCATCATTAAACGGCTGCATGAGCAAATGATGGAACCCCGCTGGGTGATATCCATGGGCAGTTGCGCAAACAGCGGTGGCATGTACGATATATACAGCGTGGTGCAGGGTGTAGACAAATTTCTTCCTGTAGATGTTTATGTGCCCGGTTGCCCACCCAGACCCGATGCCTTTATGCAGGGTCTGATCCTCCTGGGGGAAGCTGTGGGTAAGGAAAGGCGCCCATTGAGCTGGACAATCGGTGAACAGGGTATCATCAGGCCGGATTTAACCTCCATGAAGGACAGGAAACGAGAAGAGCGGAGGACTATGATAAATATCAGTGGCGTTGACGAAGTGTAGGTATTAAAAGTTGAATCATCAGTGATGGAGGATGTTGATAACATACTCTTGCAACTGCAGCAGCGTTTCAGCGATACTGCGTTTTACCGGCAGCAAACTGTTGATGGAATATTAACGGTATGGGTTCCAAAGACAGCGCTGGTGCCCGTAATCCGGGTCCTCAAAACCGAACTTGCCTTTCTGATGCTGTATGATCTTTCTGCGATCGATGAACGCGACCGCGCCAGGAAAGACAATAGCCTGATCGATGATTTCACCGTACTCTACCATCTCTTTTCCTTCCGAAACAATCAGTTCATCCGGCTCAAGGTGGCGCTGGACGGTGACTATCCATCCCTGGCGTCCATTTGTTCCCTCTTCAGAAATGCCAATTGGTATGAACGCGAAGTGTACGACATGTTCGGTATCCGGTTCGAAGGCCATCCCCATTTACAGCGCATCCTGATGCCGATGAGCTGGGAGGGACATCCCCTGCGCAAGGAACATCCGGCACGGGCAACAGAAATGGGGCCATTCCGCTTATGGGACGAAAAGCAGGACCGCGAGCAGGAGGCATTGCGTTTCAAACCGGAAGACTGGGGCATGAAGTCGCAAAGTGATGATGCTGATTATATGTTCCTGAACATAGGGCCGCAGCACCCCGGCACTCATGGCGTTTTGCGCATCGTGCTACAACTCGATGGTGAAGATATTGTAGACGCCGTTCCGGAGATCGGATTCCATCACCGGGGCGCCGAAAAAATGGGAGAAAGACAGAGCTGGCATACCTATATCCCATACACAGACCGCATTGACTACCTGGGTGGCGTGATGAACAACCTTGCCTATCTCCTTGCGGTTGAAAAACTGGCAGGGATAGAAGTGCCCGACCGGGTGAAGGTGATCAGGGTAATGCTTTGTGAATTGTTCCGGATCAACAGTCATCTCGTTTGGTTTGGCACTTTTGCGCAGGATCTCGGTCAGTTGTCCCCGGTGTTTTACATGTTCACCGACCGGGAAAAGATATTCGATATCATCGAAGCGATCTGTGGCGGGCGCATGCATCCCAGTTGGTTCCGCATTGGTGGTGTCGCCCAGGATCTGCCGGACGGATGGCACAAACTGGTTCGTGATTTTATCGATTATTTTCCAAAGCAACTGGCCACTTATAACAAGATGGTGATTCGCAATAGTTTATTTAAAGCGCGCACCAGGGGAATCGGCATCTATACACGCGAAGAAGCATTCGAATGGGGCGTTACCGGCCCGGGGTTGCGGGCTTGCGGATGCGATTGGGATTTCCGGAAGAAACGTCCTTATTCCGGTTATGAAATGTTCGACTTCGATATTCCCACCGCTCAGGAGGGAGATTGTTTTGCACGTTCCCTGGTGCGCGTGGAGGAAATGCGTCAAAGTCTGCGCATTGTTGAACAATGCCTCAACAATATGCCGTCAGGTGATTATAAGGCTGACCATCCCCTGACCACACCACCCATTAAAAAATATACCATGCAGGATATCGAGACGCTGATCACGCATTTCCTGAACGTGAGTTGGGGACCGGTAATTCCCGCGGGGGAAGCCATGAGTTGTATTGAAGCTACCAAGGGTGCCAATAGTTACTACCTGGTCAGCGACGGCAACACGGCACCTTACAGGGTCAGGATCCGTACTCCATCCTTTCCGCATATGCAGATGGTGCCGTATATCAGCAGGGGATATACTGTTGCCGATCTGTTGTCTATCCTGGGAAGCGTGGACTACGTATTGGCGGATATCGACAGATAGATTCATTCAACCAATTGACGATGTCACAAAATAAGGCTGATACAAATGCATCAATACAACAACCCTCCAGTGCAAAACCGGGGGGTACGGAGTTGTCTGTTGCTGAAAGAGCCCTGATCGATCACGAAATCAGCCTGGTACCCTACAGGAAGGCGGCTGTTATAGAAGCCCTGAAAATAGTACAGCAAAACCGAAGGTGGGTAAGTGACGAAAGCCTGGATGCGATTGCCAGGTACCTCGACATGAATGCGGCCGAAGTGGACAGTGTGGCGACTTTTTACAACCTGATTTTTCGCAGACCCGTGGGCCGGCACGTGATGCTGCTCTGCGACAGCGTATCCTGTTATATTATGGGCTGCACGGAACTATACAGGTCACTGCAGCAGCGGCTCGGCATTGAGTTCGGGCATACCACCAGCGACAACCGCTTTACATTGCTACCCAACTGCTGCCTGGGTTGCTGTGATCATGCACCTGCGTTGATGATTGACGATGACTTGTACAGAGATGTAAAGCCTATGGAACTGGAAGGGATTTTAAAACATTATGAATAGCCAGGCCGGTATGGAAACGCCACTCACACAATATATAAAAGGAAACGGTGCATCGCTCGGTCTGAAAGAGTATGAGGCGATAGGTGGCTATACTGCGCTGAAGAAAGTGCTGCAGTCGATGACTCCTGCCGAATTGCAGCAATTGGTCATGGATAGCAAGCTTAAGGGGCGCGGCGGCGCTGGTTTCAGCACGGGCACGAAGTGGAGCCTGGTGCCCATGGGACCCGAAGCCCCCAAAAGAAAATACCTCATCGCCAATGCTGATGAAATGGAGCCGGGTACATTTAAAGACCGGCTTCTGCTGGAAGGGAACCCGCACCAACTCATCGAAGGAATGATCCTCGCGGCCTATGCCATACAGGCCGATATCTCGTATATTTTTTTGCGCTGGGCCTATCGCAGTGCGGCTGTCCTGCTGAAGAAATGCCTTGAAGAAGCATATGCCGCCGGATACCTGGGGCAGCATATTGCCGGCAGCGACTATAAGCTCGAACTCTACCTGCATACCGGAGTAGGCAGGTACATCTGTGGAGAGGAAACTGCGTTGCTGAATGCACTGGAGGGAAAACGCGCAACACCAAGGGCAAAACCTCCATTTCCCCAGATCAGCGGATTGTTTGGGAAACCCACCATTGTCAACAATGTTGAAACCCTTTCCTGTATTCCCCATATTGTGAACAATGGCGCCACCTGGTTCAGGAACCTGAGCAGCAGTGAAGACAGCGGAACAAAGATCTACGGCGTAAGCGGAAAAGTCAGGAACCCGGGTGCGTGGGAGTTGCCGATGGGGACTACTATCCGCGAATTGCTGGAGGAGCATGCAGGTGGTATGCTCCCGGGCTACCAGTTGAAAGGGATCCTGCCGGGTGGTGCTTCTACAGATTTTTTGACCGGCGATCATCTCGACATAAAAATGGATTTTGCCGCTGTTGCTGCTGCAGGAAGCCGCCTCGGAACCGGGACCATGATCGTTATGGATGATAAGACCTGCCCGGTTGGAATGGTTCATAACCTGCAACATTTTTTTGCACAGGAAAGCTGCGGCTGGTGCACCCCTTGTCGCGAAGGGATTCCCTGGGTGGAGAAGATACTTTGGTCCATTGAGCAGGGAGCGGGAAGGAAGGAAGACCTGGAGCTCCTGGACATGCATACGAAGTTCCTCGGTCCGGGTAACACATTTTGCGCACTCGCTCCCGGGGCAATGGAACCGCTGCAAAGTGCACTGAAGTATTTCAGGCCGGAGTTTGAGAAACACATTGAACAGAAAAAATGCCCGTATGCCAACCATACGCATTGACGATAAGGACTACGAGGTAAGGGATGGCAAGAATCTGCTGGAGTCTTGCCTTGCGCTGGGTTTTGACCTGCCCTATTTTTGCTGGCATCCTGCCATGGGCAGTGTCGGCGCCTGCCGTCAATGTGCTGTGAAAGTATTCAAAGATGAACAGGATACGAGGGGACGGCTTGTAATGAGTTGCATGGAGCCGGTGAAGGAAGGTCTGCGGCTTTCCATCGTTGATCCTGCAGCAAAGGCCTTCCGGGAGCAGGTGATCGAATGGCTGATGACCAACCATCCGCATGATTGCCCGGTATGCGATGAAGGGGGAAGCTGTCACCTGCAGGATATGACGGTAATGACGGGTCACGATTACCGCCGTTACCAATACAGGAAAAGAACTTATCAGAATCAATACCTTGGCCCGTTTATCCATCATGAGATGAATCGCTGCATTCAGTGTTATCGTTGCGTACGCTTCTATAGGGACATTGCCGGCGGGGAGGATCTTAATGTATATGCTGCCCATGATCACATCTATTTCGGCAGGGAAAAGGAAGGCGTGCTCCAAAGCCCATTCAGCGGTAACCTGGCCGAGATCTGCCCGACCGGCGTATTTACCGATAAAACACTCAAAGCCCATTATACCCGTAAGTGGGATCTCACCAATGCAGGTTCCGTTTGCCCGCATTGCAGCCTGGGCTGTAATATTTTTGCAGGAGAGCGGTATGGAGAAATACGGTGCATTACCAATCGTTTCAATAGCGAGGTGAATGGTTATTTCCTGTGCGACAAAGGTAGATTTGGATATGAATTTGTCAATAGCGAGAACAGGATCAGGCAACCGCTTATTCGTGGCCGGTTGGTGGACGCTGTAAGCGAAGACCAGTTGCTGGAGTATCTGCGCCACCTGACCGGCAATGGGAACATCATCGGTATTGGTTCACCGCGGGCATCCGTCGAAACCAATTTTTCGCTGATGCAGTTAGTGGGTATTGATAATTTTTACCAGGGTGTTAATGAGGATACGGCATTCCTGCAAAAAAGAGTAACTGATATTCTTGAATCAGGCACCCTGCGCAGTAATTCGCTCAGGGATATTGAGTCGTCTGATGCAATACTGGTACTGGGAGAAGATATCTGGAACACAGCCCCCATAATGGCATTGACGGTAAGGCAATCAGTTATGAAGACCGCATTTTCACAAACCGTGCAGCAGATATCCCTGCCTTCCTGGAATGATATTGCCGTTAGAGAACTGACCCAGGAAGCAAGAGGTTACCTGGCAAATGCCGGCACGAGCGGATCGCCTTTGGATAAGCTGGCTACGCACCACGTGCAGGCAGCGCCTGACGATATCGCAAGAATGGGTTATGCAATAGCTGCTCACCTGGACCCATCACTTCCCCCACTTTCAAAACAGGAAAATGAATTGACAGCAAGGACCGGGGAGATTGCACTGGCCTTGTCACTTGCCCGGAAGCCAGCAATCATCAGCGGTATCTCGGCTTGCAATGAAGCAATTCTCAAAGCTGCCTATAATATCGCATGGGCACTGAAGCGGATGGGGAAGGAGGTGGGCATTTCCTATGTTTTGCCCGAATGCAACAGCATGGGCCTTGCATTGACAAAGGCACCGTCTTTCGAAAAAGCATTGGGAAGACTGGAGCGAAATACCGGCACTACGGTCATTGTCGCAGAACAGGATATCTATCGCTGTTTGCCGGAAGAGCAAGCTGAAATGTTTTTTTCAAAGTGTGGAAAAATAGTAGTGCTTGATGTGCTGCACAACCGCACCACGGAACGTGCTCATGTATTGATTCCATCGGCCAGTTTCGCAGAAGGGGACGGCAGTTTCGTGAACAATGAAGGCCGGATACAAAGATTTTACAAGGTATATGCACCCGAGAACAACAATGTTATTGAAGGTTGGAAATGGCTGGAACGAATTGGCGGAGGAAATGAACGAATTGACCAGTTGCATACAATGATTGAAAAGGGTTTGTCGCAATTCGCAGGAATAAGCACGGAAGCACCGGCAGCCGGTTTCCGGATCCATGGTGAAGCTGTTCCCCGGGAACCACACCGGTATAGCGGACGTACCGCGATGTGGGCGCATTTGCAGGTAAGCGAACCCAAACCGCACCAGGACAACAACGCGCCACTGTCATTCACGATGGAGGGTTACAAAGGAATACCTCCGGCAGCTATTATTCCCTTTTACTGGGCACCGGGGTGGAATTCCGTTCAGGCCCTGAACAAATACCAGGAAATACCAGGCGGTAAATTAACAGGCGGAAACCCGGGAGTAAGGGTGTTGAACGAAAGCGCCGAACCCCGTGGCGACTTTTTTACAGATATGCCGGAAGCGTTCTCAGCAAGAAGGGGAAGATGGTTGTTACTTCCTGCTTATCATCTTCTTGGTTCAGGTGAAATGAGTATGGAAAGCCGTGGTATTGCAGAACTTTCGCCTGAACCTTATCTCGCGTTATCCATGCAAGACGCCGTTGCAATGAACGCGACAACAGGCAGCACCATGGTGGTTCAAATTATGGGGAAAGCATATTCCCTCCCTTTGAAAATAGCAGAAACGCTCACTGACGGACTTGCAGTGGTCCCGGCGGGACTACCGGCAATGCCAGTGCTCCCCTTCGGGAGCTGGGTGGAAATAGTGAAAAAATAGCAAACATGACTTCAGCCCAACATATCTGGATCGTTTTAGGCATTCTGTTCGTGCTGCTCAATATAGCTGCCGGCTTAATATGGGTGGAACGGAGACTGCTGGCCCTTTTCCAGGACAGGCTGGGTCCGAACCGGGCCGGTCCCCTGGGAATCCTGATCGTATTGGCAGATACATTGAAATTGTTTTTTAAGGAAGACTGGATTCCGCCATTTGCCGATCGCTGGGTCTTTATACTATCTCCCGCCATTGTAGTGGGTGCTGTGCTGATGAGTTTTGTGATCATTCCATTCGCACCTGGCATAGTGGTGGCAGACCTGAATATCGGATTGCTGTTTTTCCTGGCGATGTCCTCCCTGGCGGTATACAGTATAGTTTTAGGGGGATGGGCCTCCAACAATAAATATGCGTTGCTGGGCGCGCTGAGAGGTGCTTCGCAGATGATCGCCTATGAGGTGTTCATGGGCTTATCACTTATGGGCGTGGTGATGATGACAGGTTCCATGAGAATGGCGGATATCGTGAATGCCCAGAAAGAAGCATGGTTCATTCTTACACAGCCATTGGGGGCAATCATATTTTTTATTGCCGGTATCGCAGAAACGCACCGGCTGCCATTCGATATCCCCGAAGCAGAAAGTGAATTGATCGCGGGATACCATGCCGAGTATTCAGGAATGAAATTCGGTATGTTCTTTATCGGCGAATACCTGGGCATTACCCTGATTTCTGCCATGATGGTAACCGTCTTTTTTGGCGGATGGCTCGGTCCCGCCTTTTTGCCTGCCTGGGGCTGGTTCTTCGTGAAGACATTCCTTTTTATCGGCTTATTCATTTTGTTGCGGGCATCACTTCCCCGGCCGCGGTACGACCAATTGATCGGGTATGGATGGAAACTGATGTTACCACTGGTGCTGGCAAATCTCCTGATCACCGGTGCCGTTTTATTGTTGCTGAAAAATTAAAAACGAATGCTATGTTAAGTCATATCAGGACAATGTGGTTGGTGTTTCTGCATCTTTTCAGGAAAAAGGCCACCATCGAATACCCGGAAGAAAAAGTAAAACTGCATCCCCGGTATAAGGGACGCATTGTTTTAACCCGCGATCCTGACGGGGGAGAACGGTGTGTGGGCTGCTATCTCTGCGCTGTGGCATGCCCGGTAGATTGTATCGCATTGCAGGCAACAGAGGATGAACAGGGGAGAAGGTATCCTGAATTTTTCCGGATCAACTTCTCGCGCTGTATTTTCTGCGGGTATTGTGAGGAAGCCTGCCCTACCTATGCCATTCAACTCATACCGGATTTCGAAATGGCTGAATACCGCCGGCAGGACCTCGTTTTTGAAAAAGAGGACCTGCTGATCAACAGCCAGGGTAAGTATCCGGGGTATAATTATTATAAGGTTGCAGGAATGGACGCGGGAGTTAAGGCGAAAGGCACAGGGAAAAATGAGGACCCTCCCGTTGATATACACAGCCTGCTCCCTTAAAACTGAAAATGCAGCTATTGTTTTATATATCGTCGTTCATCGCCTTATTGGCAACGGTCATGGTCATCACCCGTTACCAGCCGATCCATGCATTGCTCTACCTGGTCGTCTCCTTCCTGGCCGTTGCCATGATTTTCCTGTCTCTGGGCGCCCCCTTTGTAGCCGTACTGGAAGTGATCATCTATGCCGGTGCCATCATGGTGCTTTTCATTTTTGTGGTGATGATGCTGAATCTCGACAAAGAAACAGCAGCGCAGGAAAGAAAATGGCTTACACCAAAAGTGTGGCTGGGACCTTCGCTGCTGGTGTTGGTGCTGCTGGGAGAAATGATCGTCCTGTTGCTAAAGGGAAATGGCTCAGCCCTGCCGGGTACCACAGTGCCTCCGAGGGCAGTGGCACTCTCCCTGTACGGTCCTTACCTGATTGCTGTTGAACTGGCGGGATTCCTGCTGATGGCAGGCATCGTTGGTGCTGCCCATATCGGGCAACACAAGAAAAAACACTTACACCGATTCCTTGAAGAAAAAAGTACCATACCATGATGCCCGTTCATGCAAATACTGTTTTGATTGTTGCCGCCGTCCTGTTTTTGCTGGGTTTGGTGGGTGTGCTGACGCGGAAAAATATTCTTTTTATGCTGCTCTCTATAGAGATCATGCTGAATGCCGCGGGCCTGGCATTTGTTGCGGCCGGATCGAAATGGCAGCAGCCCGATGGACAGGTGATGTTTCTCTTTATCCTGGCTATGGCTGCCGCAGAAGTGTCAGTAGCCCTGGCGCTGGTACTGCAGATCTATCACCAGTATAAAACACTTGATGTGGACGCGCTGAAGGAGTTAAGAGATAAATAGTTGTATGCAACAATACCTTTTCCTGATCCCGGTTCTGCCTTTGGCGGGTTTCCTGCTGTTGGCCCTGGCAGGAAAAACTATGTCTAAACGGGCCATCGCCTTTACCGGTACGGGAAGTGTTTGTGTGGCTGCCCTGATTGCTATTCTCCTTTGTACGGACTATCTCAGCGGGAATTCCGGGAACGCGGTATACATACAGTCGCTTTGGCAATGGTTCCAAACGGCGGAACTGGCTGTTGGACTCACCCTGCGGGTTGATGCTTTGTCGCTGGTATTTATTTTCATCATCACCTTTGTCGGCGCACTGATACATGTCTTTGCATCGGCGTATATGCGCGCTGACCGTGACTACGCCCGTTTTTTCGCGTGCATGAACCTGTTTGTAGCTTCCATGCTGGTATTGGTGATGGCCGATAACCTGGTGCTGCTCTACCTGGGATGGGAAGGCGTAGGTATGTGCAGCTACCTGCTGATCGGATTCTGGTATGAAACGGCAGCCAATTGCCGCGCGGCCAACAAGGCCTTTATCATTACGCGCATCGGTGATACGGCCCTGATCATTGGAATCTTCCTGTTGTTCCGGGAACTGGGATCCTTACAGATTCCGGCTATCCTCGATCAGGCCCCGCAGCGGTTTAGCAGCGGGTCAGGTGCCATTACCACCATTGCCCTCTTATTGCTCGCGGGGGGGATGGGTAAATCGGCCCAGGTTCCGTTACAGACCTGGCTACCTGATGCCATGGCGGGACCCACGCCAGTGAGTGCATTGATCCATGCTGCCACTATGGTCACCGCAGGTGTTTATCTCATCGCGCGTATGCACACCATATTCCTCCTGTCGCCCCTGGCCATGACGGTTACGGCAGCGATTGGAAGCATTACTTTGATCGTGGCCGGTTGCAGCGCCATGGTGCAGACCGATATCAAAAGAATCCTTGCCTATTCTACTATCAGTCAGATCGGTTATATGTTTCTGGCATTGGGCGTGGGAGCCTGGAGTGCGGCTATCTTTCATTTCTTTACCCATGCTTTTTTCAAAGCGCTCCTGTTCCTCGCTGCGGGCGTGGTGATCGAATACCTGCATCATGAACAGGATATATTCAGGATGGGGGGACTGAAAAAACAACTGCCACTGGTGTATTATTGCTTTCTGGCCGGCGCCGGTTCCCTGGCAGCGGTTCCGCTGATAAGCGCGGGATTTTACAGCAAGGATGCCATATTATGGTATGCTTATAGTGCTGCTGGTGGAAACGCAATTTTCTGGATAGCAGGATTGGTGGGAGCTTTCATTACCGCTTTTTACAGTGCGCGGTTGGTGGTGGTTGTCTTCTGGGGCGACAGGAAGACGCCGGTTGGCTCACCTCCCGGCAGAACGATGACCATACCCCTCGTTATACTGGCCTTCCTGTCCATCACCGCAGGTTTCATAGAATGGCCCCACAACCTGCTTAATGTTCATCTTTTTTCAGAATGGCTGGGTACAGTATTGCCTGCCACTTCCCTGCGCGGAGGGCATCCGCCTGAGTTCATCTTACAGATAGTTGCTGTGGTCATTACATTGTCTGGCATCTGCACCGGCTATTATCTGTATTTCCGCAATACAGCTGTGCTGGCTCAATGGAAATCCTCCAGGTTTCCGGCGGCAGCCAGGGAATTCTTTTTCAGCGGATGGAAATTTGATGCGCTTTATAATCACCTGGTGGTGCGGCCATTTCTTTTTCTCACAGGCATCAATAAGCGGGATGTATTTGACAGGCTGAGCGACGGGATCGTAACCTTTAGTAAGCAGTTCAACCGCAGCCTGAGCTTCTCCCAGAATGGTTCTCTGCGATGGTATGTAGCAGGTGTGTTGATCGGTATCCTGTTTATCATCACCATTCAGCTGATTTTATGATACTGGTAATACCGATAATTGTGTTGCTCCTGGGCGGATGTTCCTGCTGGTTGTCGGCATCGAAGCGTTTCGTTGTCTGCAGGTGGATTGCGCTGGTAGCTATGCTGGCAGGACTTGTCGTCTTTTCTTCGCTGGCAATGACTTACAGGGGCGGAGTAAACGGTACTGCCTGGCTCATCGACTACCGGGTAAACTGGATTCCGGCTATTGGAATCAGTTTTCATATCGCGCTCGACGGTCTCAGTCTGATCCTTCAGTTGCTGACCTACTTTCTCGGGACCCTGGCCGTGCTTTGTTCCTGGACCGAAATCAGGCAAAGGACGGGTTTCTATTTCTTCAACCTGCTGGCAACCATTGCGGGAATCAGCGGTGTGTTCATTGCCATGGATCTTTTTCTTTTTTACTTTTTCTGGGAACTCATGCTGGTGCCGATGTATTTTCTCATTGCGATATGGGGCGACAGCAATCGCCGCTATGCTTCCTATAAGTTTTTCATCTTCACCCAGGCTGGCGGCCTGCTGATGCTGCTGGCTATCCTTGCCCTGTATTTTATTCATGGGCAGCAAACTGGCGCATATAGTTTCGGCTACTTCGATTTGCTGCAAACCACCATCCAGCCTTCGGCTGCACGATGGATCATGAGCGGCTTCCTGGTCGCGTTTCTCGTTAAGCTGCCGATGGTTCCCCTGCATAACTGGTTGCCCGACGCACACAGCGAAGCGCCCACAGCAGGAAGTTTGATCCTGGCAGGACTGCTGTTGAAAACGGGAGCATACGGCATCCTGCGTTTTGTACTGACCCTGTTCCCCGAACAGGCTGCAGCGATCGCGTCATGGGCCATGCTGATGGGTGTAATAGGGATTATTTATGGTGCGTTACTTGCTTTTGCCCAGACCGATATCAAAAGACTGATCGCTTATACTTCGGTAAGCCATATGGGCTTTGTATTGCTGGGAATATTTTCGTTCCGGGAGATTGCACTCCAGGGTGTGGTGATGCAAATGCTGGCACACGGCATCAGCACGGGAGCATTGTTCCTGCTGGCGGGCATGCTTAAGGAACGCCTGCATACTCGGGAAATAAATAAAATGGGTGGATTGTGGACGTTGATGCCTGCCATGGGCGGTGCGGCCATGTTGTTTACGATGGCTTCGCTCGGGTTGCCCATGCTGGGAAATTTTATTGCTGAATTCCTGGTGTTGCTGGGAACTTTCCAGGTGAACAGCACCCTGACCACCATTGCAAGCATTGGGTTGGTGCTGGCTGCCGTCTATTCCCTGCGGATGATGCAAAGCGTATTTCTTGGACCCCTGGCGATTTCAGGCACGTACAGGGATCTCAGCCTGCGGGAGTGGGTGATCATTGCGGTATTAAGCTGCAGTATCGTGGTACTGGGTTTGTATCCCCAGCCGGTAATGGACCTTGTTAAGGCGGCCCTGAATAATATCATTCATCATTCATCCGGAGGCATATGAGCGAATTGCAATTTCAGGCCATCCTTCCATTCGTCCTCCTGGCTGCATCTTCGATAGTGGTGATCCTGCTGATTGCCTTTCGTCAGCGGCATACGGTTATCCAGGTTACCGGATTCCTGATGATGTGTCTGGTTGTGTTTACCATGTGGCAGGTCAGAACTGTATTGCCCAGGGCGCTGCCGCCACTATTCCTGGTAGACGGTTTTGCAGCAATCTTTACCGGTATGATCGTATTTTCGGTGCTGGTGGTGGGACTTTTTTCTTTTGTCTATTTTGAAGAACGGGAAGAAAACCCGCGGGAATATTATATCCTGCTATTCCTCGCAACATTGGGCGGGGCTGTACTGACCATCAGCAAGCATTTTTTATCCTTCTTCCTGGCACTGGAACTGCTTAGCGTTGGCCTATATGCACTGGTCGGATATCTTCGCTACCGCAACAATGCCATTGAAGCCGGTATGAAATATCTGATCCTGGCGGCCCTGTCTTCAGCTTTTCTCTTATTTGGAATGGCATTGGTTTATATGGAAACGGGGAGCATGGATTTTGCCTTTATAGTGCAACGTCTCGCTGCAACCAGGCCGGCAAATTCTGTATTATTTATCATGGGTATCAGTATCATGCTGGTGGCTGTCGGGTTCAAGCTGGCATTGGTGCCGTTTCATCTTTGGGCAGCCGATGTGTACCAGGGGGCGCCTGCGCCAGTGACTGCATTCATTGCCACCAGTTCCAAGATCGCCGTGTTCGCCGTATTGTTGCGGCTGTCTCAGCAGATCGGCCTGCAACAGTTCCCGGTATTCACTACGATTTTTTCAATTGTCGCCATCGCATCGATGATCACAGGAAATTTCCTTGCCCTTCAGCAGCAAAATGTTAAGCGGTTGCTGGCATATTCTTCCATTGCGCATTTTGGTTACCTGCTGGTGGCCTTCCTGCCGGGCAATACCGCAGGAGTAGAAGCGACCATTTTTTACCTCTCGTCCTATTCCATCACCCTGCTCTCAGCCCTTGGCGTAATAACCGTAATGTCCACCCGGGAAAGAGATGCGGAAGATATCGCGGATTACAGGGGGTTGTTCTGGAGGTACCCCGCATTGGCGGCGGTACTATCCATTGCTCTCTTCTCCCTGGCGGGCATTCCGCTCACTGCTGGATTCCTGGCAAAGTTCTTTGTGCTGGCCGCGGGTGTCCAGGCAAACCTCTGGCTGCCGGTAACGGTACTGGTATTGGCCAGTGTCGTCAGTCTCTACTTTTACCTTCGTATCATCAGTACATTGTTTGCTGATGCGCCCGCTGCGGAAGAACGAAAACATACACTGCATCCATTTTTTCATTTCGCTACCTATGCAACATTGTGGGTGATGCTGTTCCTGCTTTGCTGGCTCGGGGTCTTTCCCGGCATGTTCCTGGCTGTTGTCAGAGATTTCCTGCTGCTTCGGTAATTCATTAATCGTTGTTGATCTCATTCAGTGCATCCTGGTAAACGTCATAAGGCGGGCGGATCATTCCCGTATGCGGATTGTCCATATCCTGTATGGCCAGGACGGTCATCGTTGAAAGAAATAGGAACAGGGTTGGGCCAAGGTATTTGCGCTGCCTGAAATGATATCGGCCAAGTCCCATGAGGAAGCCGACCATGAGGGAGCCGACCATCAACAGCAGCATTACCATGGCAGGGGTGCGTTCCTGGTTGCTGTAATGAATATTGTTGTCAAGCGCCATAATCGCCTGCACTTCATCCGCGATCAGTCGTGCCACCTGCTGGTCTTCAGCATTGGCATTTTTAATGCGCGTGATTGATTTCAGGTAATTTTCATTCAACCAGAATGAAGCGCTGTCAATATGCCGCCGGGCATCGCCATGTAATTGAGAGGACCGGATTTTCAGGTTCAGGCATTGCACTGCATAAGATTTGATGCTCGCTTTGACGCTGTCATTGAGCAGAAAACTCTTGCGGTATAACCGGCCGATGGCATCAGCATGCTGGTGGATCAGGCGGGTCCGTTCCTTGTTGGAACCGGCAGAGGAGGAGAGGCTGAATGCGAGCAATAATGAAAAAAAACTGATCACGGCACCGGACAGGTTATTGGAAGTCCATTCCATATGTTCATGGAGGTGCATGCGGTTCGCCATCCAGGCGCCCAGTAGAATGCTACACCCCAGTAGCAATAAATAAATGACCGGAAACCACCGGGAATCAAATAGTGCTGCTATCACGTACATGGTTTAAAATACCGCCTTTTTGGGAAAGTGCAGCCGGAAACCCCGTGTCATTTTACTGTAAACCACCCATTTACCCAGGCTTTTGCGGTTGTTGTGACCCATCATTTTGCAGTGGAATACCTATCTTCAACTACCGCCCTTCGGAAACAAAACAAAGCAGATCCCACCCTTTGACACATGACGGCATTCCGTCAGCACTTGGTAATAATCAATCGCGACAAAGGAATCAACTGAATAACCGCAGATCCTTATGAATAAAGGCATAATCCTTACAATCATCAGTTTGGCTTTGTTAAAGGGTTTATTGGCACAAACCACAGATTCAGTTGCCGCCGCAGTACCTGTAGCTGACACCGCCGCTCCCGCAAAGGATACGCTCTCAAAATTTGATTCTTTCAACAAGAAAATGGAACACCTGTTCAAGATCATACCGGTGCCGATCGTGTCGTATTCTACAGAAGCGGGTACCACCATTGGTCTCGCTAAATTCAACCTGTTCAAACTGTCGAAAAAGGATACCATTTCCAATCCATCCAAAATCTCGGAAGTCGTGACGTTTTCGACCAAGGGGAGGATAAATGCTTCTATCTCCACGGAACTGATCTGGAAGGAAAAGAAATACATGGCGATTAGTTATGTGAACTACAAGAAAAACCCTGAATACCTGTTCGGAATTGGCAATGATGTATCCCGGGACGATATGGAGGAGATCACAACGGAGCGCATCAAGTTCCTGCTGAACGGCCTGATCCGGCTTAAGAAGGACAAAAACATCTACGGTGGATTTATCCTGGAAATCATGGATTATTTCAACATGGAGCTGGACAGTTCCAGTTTCCTGATCAAAGACCAGGTGAAGGGTGTAGAAGGCGGTTTCAGCAATGGCATCGGTGCTTCCTTTGCCTATGACAGCCGCGACAACCGGTACAATGCCTATTCCGGATCCCTGATCCTGACCAGTTTTGCCTGGCATCCCACATTCATCGGCAGTAAGTACCAATACAGCAAATGGGTACTTGACACGCGCAAGTTCTGGAATCCCTGGAAGAACCATGTGATCGCTGTGCAGGCAACGACTACCTGGACGGACGGTAATGAGCCATTTTACGATATGGCGATGATGGGTGGTGACAGTAAGATGAGGGGATATTATGAGGGCGCTTACCGCGACAATGTACTGGTAGACGCCCAGGTGGAATACCGGATGCCGGTGTGGAAAATTTTCGGGGTGGCTGCCTGGATCGCCACCGGCAGGGTGGGGAAGGACTATGGCGATATGAGCCTGGATGGCTTCCACCTTTCCTACGGCGGGGGTATCCGGATCAAGGTCGATTCCAAGAACAATACGAATATGCGCTTTGATTTTGGTTTCGGTCCACATGGTATCAGTGGCACCTATATCAATTTTGCAGAAGCATTCTGAGGTTAAGCGCTGAAAATAGTGGCGAAATCCGTCCGGAAAACTGTCTTGGATTCAGAAAGCACCAGAATTCGAAAAAAGACTATAACCGAACACTTCTCAATCACCATTAAAAACCAGGATTTATGACCATCAAAAATGTTTGTTTGTGCTTGTTGCTCGCAGCGGGAATCAGCTCCTGCGGCACGGGAAAAAAGCTGGAGGCTGCCAATGCGCAAATCGCTAACCTGCAGGCCGCGAACGGCGAGCTGACGACCAAAAACAAGGACCTCGAAAATAAGCTGGCTGAGATACAGGCGAGGGACGAAAAGATAGCGGCTGAGCTGAAGCGATATGTGGCCGAATGCCAGGAATCAAAAGAAAAGCTGATGGCAGTTCAGGCCATGCTAAAAGACGAGTATGGTAAACTGCAGGCGCTGAAGGATAAGATCTCCGAAGCGCTGGTTGACCTCGACGACAAGGGGGTGAACGTTTATTATAAGGATGGCTTTGTTTATGTGTCTATGGAAGACAACCTGCTGTACAAAACCGGCAGTTCGGCATTGAGCCCGAAAGCAAAAGAAGCGCTTTCACCCCTGGCCAATGTGCTGAACAGTTATCCCGATCTGAAAATCATCGTGATGGGCAACACGGACGACCAGATGTTCAAAAGTAAAACAACTGACAACTGGAGCCTGAGTACAGAAAGGGCCAACGGTGTGATCCGTGCATTGAGGGATGATTACAAAATCAACCCGGCGAGAATGACCGCTGCCGGTAAAGGAAAGTATAACCCCATAGCCGATAACAGCACCAAAGAAGGTAAGGCGAAAAACCGCCGCACGGAGATCATCCTTAATCCGGACCTAGAGAAGATATGGGAAAGCGTACAGCCCTGATCTTAATATATTGCTTTATGCTGGCTACCGCCGTACAGGCGCAGGATTCCACTGCAACGCAGCAGGCTCCTGCGCCTGGCGGCAATTGCCGGGAAATGGACCTGATCGACTGGATCCGCAAATGGTTTAAGATCACCAAGCCGCAAAAGGAAAAAAACAGTGCATTCTTTATTGCACCCGTTTTCGGTTCCACCCCAAGTAATGGCTTTATATTCGGCGCCACTTTTCAAAGTGCGTTCCGGATGAAAAATTCCAATCTTTCTGCTTTTCAGACCAATATCCAGTACACCAGCAAAAATCAATTGCTGATCTTCATGCGTAATACTATTTATGCTAAGGAAAACAAGCTGTTGCTTTCCGGCGACTGGCGTTACTTCGCCTACTCCGAACCAACATTCGGCCTGGGTACCAATGCCCCTGAAGGAACACTGCCCTGGTACTTCAACTATACCGGCAGCGGCGAGGTAACGGATTCATTGACGCAACCCATGAAGTACAATTATCTTAAACTTCACCAGTTGTTGTCATGGAGAGTTGCACCTGGATTTTACGTGGGTGCCGGGATCCACTTTGACATGTTCTCTGATATCAAGGACGAAAAACTCAAGCTCGATACACCCGGTGTGTTTATCACCAGCCATTATGGCTACAGTAAAGCCTACCAGTTCAATCCCGACAAATACAAGGAAATTGGCATCAGCGCCAATTTCGTTTATGATACACGCGATAACCAGATCAATGCCTACAAGGGCATGTATGCCAACCTGAACTACCGGTACAATCCGGAATTCCTCGGCAGCGACCAGAACAGCAGCAGCCTCTATACAGAGTTCCGCTATTTTAAGGGCCTCTCGAAAAAGAATGAAAGGGTGGTACTGGGCTTCTGGTACATTGGTAATTTCACCGTAAGCGGCAATCAGCCTTATCTTGCCCTGCCGGCACTGGGATATGACCAGCGCAGCAAAACAGGAAGGGGATACGCGATCGGAAGATTCAGGGGCAACAGCTTTATGTACGTAGAGTCGGAACTGCGCTTCCCTATCTCACGTTGCACAAAAACGCTTGGTGGAGTGGTGTTCGCCAACCTGACGACTACCGACAGCAAACCGGCCGGTGTCAAACTGGGTCAGTATGTTCAACCGGGATTCGGTGCCGGTGTCAGGATCCTGTTCAGCAAGAAGACAAGAATGAATATCCAGTTGGATTACGGTAAAGGTGAAAGATCTTCCGGTGTATATTTCGGTGCATCTGAAGTATTCTGATTTACTTATCATGATCGGCAAAATAACAGTGCTGCCTAAGCAGCATGCGTATTGATAAGGCTTATCTTTAGCAGACAATTTTCCTTCCCCCCAAACATTATTGCAGGTTAGTAGCCGCTGCGTTACGCAGTGCCGGTTTCGTTTCCATTCATTAAACTATACTACATGAAACTGCAATCATTGTTGCTTGTGCTTACCTGTTACCTGATCGTGGGGGGATGCCGCAAGTCACCTGACCTGGACGAACTGTCGTCCAAGTTTGTAGTCGCCACCAATGCGGATAAGGAGGCTGACTTCAAAACGTACAAGACGTATTTTATTTCCGACACGATCCGCTACCTGACCAACACTTCTACCGACACGGTACTCGTCGGGCCTGATGCCGATCAGCTGATCAACACGGTAAAGTCTAATATGAGCGCGCTCGGGTACACTTTTGTCGGTCGCTTTGATGATCCTGATGTCGGGCTCAATATGATGGTGGTGAAAGACCTGAATATTCAAACGATTGTGTACCCAGACTGGTGGTGGGACTGGTGGTATCCCTGGTACTGGTACGACTGGTATTATCCTCCCTATTATCCCTGGTCTTACACTTATGCCTATACGACGGGGTCGATCTACATCAGCATGGGTGACCTCAAGAATGCCCCCGAAACAAAAAAGCTCCGGATGTTATGGGATGCATTGATGGGAGGTGCATTGGGCACACAAAGCCAGAATATTGCAGAAGGAGTTGACGCGATCAACCAGGCCTTCCAGCAATCATCTTATTTGAAAACCAACTAATTCATGTTTTATGAAAAAGATACTGGTAATATTATTGCTGACACTTGTGTACGTGGGTGCCAGCGCACAGAAGACGGGTGCAAACCTGTTCAGCGCGGCCTGGGACGTCAGCTTCCCGACAAACAATGATTTTCTTACGAAGACCAGCCTCGCAGGTTTCCGTTTTGACTATAAGAAATTTCTGACGGATAACCTTTCGGTTGGCGCAACACTCAGCTGGAATTCCTATGAACAGTATATCGCGCGGCAAACCTATGAGAAAGACAGGACGGCCGTTACCACTGATATGGAAAGAACTATTTACAACGTTCCCATGGCACTGACTGCTCACTATTATTTCAAGGGACCCAAAACGATAAGGCCCTTTGCCGGACTCGGCATTGGTGCGCAGTACAGCGATCAGACAATCTATTACAATATTTACCAGACTGATGTAGACAACTGGGGTTTTCTGCTGAAGCCGGAGATCGGAGCGTATTATCCATTGGGTACCAGGGGCGCTGCCATTGTGTTGGGAGGCAGTTATGCCTGGGCTACGAACAAGAACGACGCCTTCCGGATCAACAGCCTGACCAATTTTAGTGTGCACCTCGGTTTCGCCTGGGCAGGTGGATGGTAGTTTAGAAGTTTATAGGTTTAGTTGTTTAGTAGTGAGTGCACGTGATTGGAACAACAGTTAAACTGATAAACACCTAAACTGATAAACTTTTTTTTGGTTGAATAAGCAGCAGTTGATTTGGTCATGCGCCCATGTTTAACATGGGCGCAATTTTTTACATCGGGTCATTTCGAGCTGCTATATTATTATTCGTGGCTAAATTCAACTAAGTGCAATATTTCAATAGGGAGCAATAATTCAATGAGGTATCTGATTTTCAAAATGATGCAATTCATAAAACTCAGTGAAATGAGCCACCACACTGCGTTTTGTATCCGTATGTGTCATAACCGTTTCCAAATCCTACTTTAAACGGTTAAATTGTTAAGCGGGTAAACTGGTGAATCGGGACACTTTCTGACCGGATACTTGTTTGCCGGAAAAATATGCCCCCAGCTGGAAAATCTTCATGGCTGCGGGAGCAAAGTGTTTCTGATCCTGCGTTGACACCTGACCGGCGTAATTTGCAATAGCCCTGTACAAACGTTTAGTTTTGTGAAATGCAGTGTGGTGGCTCATTTCACTGAGTTTTATAAATTGCCCGTTTTCCAAAAAGCGGCTCCCTACTTCGTTAAAGCTTTGAAGGGCGAAGCCAAAGCTTTGGTTGGCAAAACTTCGAAAGCCATTACGGTACTGGTGATTTTCCCTGGACAACTGAAACTTTAAACGTCAATCACATCTTCAAACCTCAGACCTCAGACCCCAAACCATTCTAAAACTTATAAGATATCGTACTGCTCGTACCATAGTCAAACTTATTGGTCGAACCATCCGGCGGCCGGTTATCAAAATTGGAATAGAAATTCAGCGACAGGTAGAAATTGTGGACGATCTCAAGGGAGAAGTTCAGGTTACCGTCGTAACGGAAACGACCCCAGTCGGACATGCTGACGAATCCTGACTGATAGGCTGAAACCTGGATATTCGGGTGCTGGTAACGGAAAAAATTGAAACGGAACATGACCGGGATTTCAAACTGAACGGATTGTTCTCCGGTGGTACTTTTTTCCTGTGACACACTGAGACCGCTGATGGCCAGCAACTGGTATTCCTTATGCACCAGCAGCTTGTTACCTGCGCCAAGGGTTCCCTGGAGCCTTCTTGCAATGGCGAGTTCAAGGTTACGCTGGTAGTAGATCTGACCTGCTCCAAACCAGTTGGTCGTAAAATTATAGTTGCTGAACAACTGGAGTGCTTCGTTGTCGCGCGACAATTTTCCGGAGTCCAGGGAAGAAATGGCAGAGGCTGTCAGCTGGTATTCCAGTTTTCTCGCAGCATAATAAACGGTGGAGTTAACTGTCAACTGACCGATATCACTTGATTTCGTGAAGCTGAAGCCGATACCCAGGTTTCCGTCAAGTCTTTTCCAGAAGTTTTTTTCGAGTGCCACCATATCTGAAATATCCAGCAGGCTGAGATCTCTTCGTTCAGTTCCAACATCAACGATACAATGGTTATTCGTTGGTGAAGGGTGGAGCTGTGAAAAGTAGATATGCCTGTCGTTTGTCTCGATCCGGAATATATCTGTTTCCGCAACGATCCTTCTGACTTTATACAGTTTGATGGTGATGATTTTCAGGTCAGTTTCATCGATGGTGAGCACACCCATCTGGCAGTTCTTGATCTCACCAATCAACAATTGTCCATTGAACAGGAAGATGCTGTCTTTCTGGGGTCTTATTCCCTGCGCATGCAAAGCGGATATGGGTAATAGGATCAGAAAAGCTATCGGAAGGAGAGCAGTTATAAGGTTGTAGCAGTTATGTATTCGCGTATACATCATCGGTTCGTCACCTGCGATGGAAGCCGCCACCCATGCGTCCGCCGCCACCGCCGCGGCGAAAGTTCTGGAAGTTCCGTGTTTGAAAATTACCGCGCTGACGTGAATTAAAAGAATTATCGAGGCTCTTGCGCGTTGAACCGTCACCACCTACATTCTGCTGCCAGCTACCGTTGTTGTAATGACTCCAGGAACCGTTGTCATTTTTGCGGTAGATATTGCCGTCATGTCCAACATACGTGCCGTTACTCCCTTTGGCAATAGTGCCGTTATTGCCGTGATGTACCACACCGGATTGGCCGGTGGATGTTCTGTAGCCGGCGGTGGTTCCGTTGGCGTTGGTGATGTGGCCCGTCTGCGCCCATTGATTACCGCGGGTAGCCACTGAACTTCCCCATTGCGCATAAGGATTATGCCCCTGCCGGGTTGCCGCATAGCTGCCGGTCCACGGATTGTAGGAAGATGCCGCTGTTCTGCCGCCGTACCATCCCTGTACGCTTGCTGAACGGCCATAACGGCCCGTTGCCGGGTTATACCATGCCGATGTGCCGGCTGCACCGTAAGGGCCATAAACCGACCGCCCTGCAGCCCATCCGCCGGTCCAGGGATTATAAACCGCACCTACGCCATAAGTACAGGGCCATGGGCGATAAACAGGATACATAAATCCTGGTCCCCACCACATATAGGGCGGATAAAACCAGCCGGTGCCATAGGCGATACAGGCGCCCACGGCCATACCCACCACGAACATGCCGAAATAGCCTGCTGTGGTACTGCTTTCTATAGTGGTTTCGGTGGCATTGGTCTGTGTCACATAAGTGACATTATAGAGCGGAGAACTCGGCGGGATCTTATAAATCTCATCCGGAACGGTGTCTGCCACCTGCCATGGCCCGTTGGGTTTGGCTGACATAAACCACACGGCCTGGAAGCACAGGTAATACATGTCACCCACCTTTACAATTTTTTGCTGGGTATTGCTCGCATATTCAAGGCTGGTGCCTTCAATTGGTTTGAACTGCGGGTCACCATCATATTGCACCTTTACCTGTGAAACCGCCTGAGCCTTGTTCACAATGGCGGTAGTGGGTACCTGGGCCAGCAATACGGCATCGGAAGCTTCCACAGTGCCGGGAACCGATGCCAGTACGCGGGCCTTATCGCCCTTTGGCGGGATCTTTTTAAAGTCGGGCGGCAGTTTATCACTGGCGTAGGTCCAGGGCCCTTCCAGCGAAGAACCACTGAACCATCTTCCGGAAAACAATACATAGAACTCCTTGTTGGTGTTTTCCAGGAAGATATCGTTATCGGTATTGGTGATATACAGTAATCCCGTGCCGGGTACTGTGGCATAAACCGGTGCACCTTTCAGAATGATCAGTTCTGCCGGCTTGTCGTAGAAGAAGATTTGTGGTGGGTTGCTGCGGTTGGCAGGAGCCGGGATCATTTTTTTTACTTCATCGAAATTCTGGCCGGCGGGCAGTTTGGAAAATTCTTTGGGCAGTGTGGCCGCGACTTTCCACCCGGATTCCAGTTGAGGCGATTTCAGCCAGAAATTATTCACCAGGAGATAGTACTGTTTTTCTTTGGTCTCGTAAAACAGGTCCCAGTTGGTATTGACCACAAATTCCAGATGGGTTTTTTCTACCGGAGCCTTAACCGGATCCCCCGTGACCGTCAGTACTACAGCCGGCGTATTGCTGTAAAAGATCTTCGGCGGATCATTGTTCAGTTCGGTAGTGTGGTTGGGAAGATCTTTGTGTTCGGCATCTGCCATCAGTCGCTCCAGCGATATGGGTTCGCCACCGGTAGGTGCGAGTTGGCGGAACAGGTCTTCCATGGGTTGCATCTGGTCTTCCGGCAGGCCGGGAAAGCGGATGCTGGTAGCATCTATGTTACGGAGGTATACAGTATGACTTTCCTGGTCCACTATCGTATTACAGGCGATCGTGGCCACACCATGCGTTTCCTTTCCGCCGGCAGGTGTAAGACTGAAAGCCATATCAGCTGTCAGGACAGTATATTTCTCCCAGCTTTTGATCTGCGGCTGGTAATATACCAGTGTACCTTTCGAATTTTTTGTCTGCCTGGGCCAGCCAATATCTTCTCCTGCCGTCTGCGCAAACTGCCGAAGGGGAATGCCCATTGCAAGTACCACTACTACCAAAAACATCACCCACCTTTGCGCCTTTGCCCCTTTGCGTGGCGCTTTAGCGCCCTTGCGAGAAAAAAAATCTCCGCGAGAAAAAAAATCTCTGTGCGAAACAGTATGCTTTACCATATCAGTATCTTTTAAAAATTACCTCACCCAGAAACTGCCAAAGACAATATAGTATCCCCAGTCCGATGGTCCCTTGGCTACATCAACACCCATCCGCAATTTGAATTTGCGGGCCAGCAAATAGCGAAACCCCGCACCATAGCTGTAGATCCATTGTGCGTCTCCGAATTCGCTGTAATCGTCGAAGGCTTTTCCCGCCCCGGCAAATGTGATCAGGCTCCACCGGCGTACAATGTCCCAGCGTTGCTCTGTTTCCGCCAGCATGTTTTTCATGCCCTGGTAGCGCATCGTGGGAACCCCGCGAAGCTGGATGGAAGGGATAATATAAAAGGGGGGATTACCAAACATTTGCTGGTAGTCAAATCTCAGCCCGCTGATCCAGCCTTTCCCGGTTGTTTCATTTTTCCTGATGGGTTGAAACCAGTAGATATAAGAATTCAATCGTTGATAGTCGTAATCGCTCCCGAAAACATTATCACTGAAGTTGACCAGGGCCTGTGCCTTAATGCCTTTATCCGGAGTGAAAGTATTGTCACGTGAATCATAGAAACCTACAACACCGAGTTCGCCGATGTTGCTTTTGACTTCACGGTCTTTAACAAAATCAGGAAGTGAATCGGTTCCGCGGAGACTGACATTGGTGTGTGCAAATATATACTGGAGCCCCAGGGACCATTTGGGGTTGTATAATTGCTTGTTGACGTTGAGGTAGATCGGAACAGTTTTGAGGTTGAAGGCAAATTCTTTTTCGCCGAGGTTGGCGATGTTGCGGTAATAAGAAATATTGATGTCGGCATAAGCCAATCCCGTTTTGTACCGGATGCCCCACTTGCGGATGGTGGCTGCCCTGAATGCGCCGGTAAACCAGCTGCCGTTGACGGTCGCGCCGATAAGCCCGGTGGTAAGGTTGGGGGGCTGGGGTGTCCGGACACCATCCCTGATAATGGGCGGATTTTTTTGCAGGAACACCGGTGCGATACCGCCGCCGAAACCACCCAGGGCGGGTTCAGTAATGATAATGGGCACGGGAATAAATCCATGTGCATCAATCAGGAAGTCACTGAAATCCATTTTCCCATCCAGTGAATCACGAAGGCTGATGTTGCTGAATCTGCCTTTTTTTTGTGCCAAAGTTGGTCCCGTGAAAAACACGTGGATCAGCACGAACATAAAAGCGGCGATTGCCTGCCGCCTGTGTGTTGATTTATGACGTTTCATCAGTGGCATCCTATTCTATGGTTTTTTGGATTTAGGTCCCAGGAACCGGTAATTGACAGAAGCCAGCAGGGAATACCGCTCACCGCCACTGATGAAATTGCTTTCCACGCGCAGCTGCCATCTTTTGCTGAACTGCAATTGCGCGCCCACCAGTCCCGCCCAGCGTGAACTTGGTTTTTTATCCATCTCATACGTGATATAGGTATCCTCTCCTTTACTGCCATCCACATATGCCTGCATCTTGTCAACGATCTTGTCAACCACCTCTTTCTGCAGGGGACCGAGATCATCATGCCAATTAGCATAGCTGTTTTTGATGTCGTCTATTTGTTGTTGCGTCAGATCGGGAAAGAGATCGGCAATTGAAATCTGTCCCTTCGTTTCGTTGTTCAGGAAAATGCCCATGGCACCTGCCCAGACAGTGACATTCTGTTCCGGATTGCGCAGCCGGAAATTATGCCCCACCCTGATGCCGGCAACTTTGGTCTTTACTACATTTTCCAGCAGTTCAAGGTGGCTCCAGGTATAATTGAAATCACCCTGTATGAAAACAGGGCCAACGCCACCTGCACCCATCAGGCCAATTCCATAGTTCCAGCCGCTTTGCACGGGCTGTGAAGTGATCGACACAGGTTCGGCCAGCACTACCCTGGTCTGGGCATGCGGCAGGGCCCCCAGTATTCCATATACGTTCAGGAAAGGCAACACCCAGACATCAGCCCGGATGTTGGCATTCAGGCCTTTTGCGGTCACTTCCTGGAATTTGATGATTTCACTCATGTCCACGGGGCCCAGGGTATTGTCTTCACCTTTAATACCAATCCTGATATTGCTGATGTCGATACCCTGGACCGCGTAGAATGAATTCAGCATGATGCCAACCGGAAACGGAATATCAAATCCCGCCTTATAGGCTTTCTTGCCCAGTATGGGAAAGATGCGGTCGTAATTCATGTTCTTCAGGCTGTCGTAGTACTGCCGGTGCTTATCTCCGAGTGGCATAGTGGAAACATTCTGGCCGGCCGCAGATACAACAATAGTCAGCCCGGAAATTATTCCGGTAACAATAAGGCGAATTCGTTTCATAGGTCAGTTGTGAACAACACTATCCTTTCACTTTCAGCACCGTTCCGTCCGGAGCGAAATACACCCTTTTCTTGGTGCTTCCCTTTTCCGCATGGATCTCGTAGTACTCTGTGTTTTTTTCGTGGTCAATATTCTTGTAATAGGTTTGTTCGGTAACGGTATAGCCAGGATGTGATTTGCTGATATTGGTAATGGCATTTTTTACAGCATCCGGTAAGGCCGTATTATTTTCCTGGAGCTTCGAACGAACCAGTGTTCCGTCAGCCCTGTAAAGGCCATAATACTTCAGGTCGTCGCGCTTGAAACTGATGGTATAGTAATCCAGGGAAGCATCAGGTGAGAAATTGTCATCTTTGGTTACTGCCCATCCCTGCTTGGTTACACCACCTTTCGGTACCTGGAAATATTCTACAGACTTTGCATCAGGAAAGCGTTTGTGAAGGTCTGCCACAACAGTGCTGGGGGCAACATCTTCAGTGATCTTTTTGGTGCCGGTGATTTTTACTTCTTCGTCCTGCGCGAAGGAGATTGCTGTAACGGCAAGTGCTGCAGACAGCAGAATGATCTTTTTCATGATTGCTTATTTTTTGTTTGAGGATCAGCTTTTGGGGTGGGGATGACTTCGCATGTATTCTTTGTTGATCTCCAGCAACAGGGCTTGCTCAGCGATGATCTTTTTCAGTCGCGTATTCTCCTCAATCAGCAGTTTCAGTTCCTGCTGTGAAGGATGGTTTACCTGGTCTATAGCCAGCTTGTTGAGGACTTCTAGTTTTTCCCGCCAGCGGAACAGCACACTGTACGACAGGTTATGGCGTTGCAGTGTTTTCTTGATGCCAATCTCGTCTGCTTCCCGCAGGATTTTCAGTTTGTCCTCCAGCCGGAATGATCTGCGCTGTTTAGACATGTTGATGCAGTTTGGTCAACCCCCGTTGGTAGTTATTTGGCCGCAGCAGCTCCCGGAGGGAAAGAAGCCATGATTTTGGTAACGGCCTCGGAGATCATCTTGTCAGGATCTTTATAATCCTTATTGTCGATCTCTTTGTTGCCAGTGCCCTGCCAGATCAGTTTTTTTCCTGCAGCATCCACCACATCGATGATCAGTGAACCATCTTTGTAATCGTCCACATTATAAGTCGTATTTCCGGTTACACCCATACCACCACCCCATGCATAGGGACGGTAATAGCCGCCGTAACCGTAATAGTTCGTTGTGGAACTGATGGACTGTTTATTTTTTACAATTGTTACGGCATTCACCAGCAGATCGGGTGAGGAGGTGTTTTCCGTAAACCCTTTTTTGATCATTTCTGCTTTGATGGCATTCTCAATTCTTCCTGAATTGAGCTGGCTGACATTGTCAGTTTTGGCGTCGTCCTTGTAAATCGCAAAGGTTTTGTACTGCGAGAAATTGGCGGCACGATCATAGTCCGTTGTAACTTTTACGGAAGATGTACAGCCTGTACCGGCAGCAGCGGCAATCAGCAGGCAGAATAAGAGCGGGTAACTTGTCTTACGCATATTGCATGTTTTAATGTTGGTGAGCAATGGATAATACGATGAACAGTTCTGAAGGAATAAAAAGGGGGCCTGTCCGAAATACCCTGAATGGATATTCCCGGTATTTAAGTCGAACGGCCCTTTCCTTTCCCCTTCTTAAATATGTTGAGAGATGGTCGGTCTTTTAATTATGGACAGTATTGCGGTTTGCTATCCGCCAACTTTTAAGCTGTTTTTTAAAAAAATCAGGATACCATCCGGGCATAATCGGGATGTTTCAGGAACTCCTGGCGTACGATAACCAGCGCCCGTCTCAGTTGTTTTTCTATGGTGCTGTAAGGCTTGTTGAGCAGGAAGGAAATCTCGCGGTTGGAGTAGTCCTGCCGCCTGCTCATAGTGAAAACCATGCGGCAATTGGGATGCATGTTGCCGAGGATATTGTTGAGGTAAAACTGAATGTCAGAAAGGTCGGTTGTACCCGTTACAGGATCGTGCGTTGACAGGGTGGCTGATGCTTTCACTTTGAGGTGTTTCCTGTATACTTTATTCTTATGGTATTCATTGATTACCTTGTTTCGGATACATTGCTTCAGGTAGGCATACAGTTTGCCATTTTCCCTGATAGCCGGCGGAGCAGTATACAGCTTCACAAGAATTTCCTGCAGTACATCTTCTGCATCGGATGGATTCTGTACACTGTGCAGCGTTACCTCCAGGAGACGATCCCAGTATTTTTCATACAGGTATTTGAAGGCCAACGGTTTATCCGTTTCCATAAGGCGGAGAATGGTGGCATCTGAAGCCAGATTACGGGAGACGAGCATGGGTTCCATATGATCATAATGGTTTAGAAAAAGAGATAATGGACTACGGCAGAACGACAACAGATAATGGACCTGGCTACTAGAAAGAGAGGATTGGATATTCCCGGTATATTGCTATTTAAGGATGGTATTTTCCGAACCCTTGTTTATTAGCATGTTTCGAAGGGAATTTGTTTTCGTATAAGCAATTTAATTCCGTAGATTGTTGAATAGTGTAATATATTTTATCCATTATCCGTAGTAGAATATGTTACAGTGAAGCATACATAGGCATATTTTGTTCTGATTACTGGCATCAGGTTTAGGCAATGATCATTGATTCGGAGGGCGAAAATGAAAATGCTGAAAACAACCATACTGATTGCTGTGTTTCTGACCGGCCGTTGCATCGCAATGGCTCAGCTTCCATTTTACCATTCGGTACATTTTACCAACGAAAACGGTCTTCCCCAAAACAGCATCAAGGCACTGGAATTTGACATTCGCGGCTATTTGTGGATGGCTACCGAAATGGGCGTGGTGCGTTTCGACGGAAGCCAGTTCAAATGGTATGACAAATCCCTGTACCCGCAGCTTGGTTCCAACCGGATCGCGATGTTGCGGACGGCAACGGATGCTGTCGTCTATTTTACTACTGACGATAACCGCTATTATAAGATCAGCGCTGACGGCAAACTGAATGACATTGTGCCGCGGCCGGGGCTGGAAAGCTGGATGGAAAACGGCGCAACGGGATTCGCTTTCCAGGTGTACGACAGCATTGAAGCGAAAATTACGGCCGGTGAACTGGATGCTGCATTGCTGCCCGATGCCATGTCGCTCCGGCGTTCGCTGGTCAACAGCATGCTGCGTACAGGAGACAGGTACTACTACTTTACCGCCGGCATGGAAATGATCACCACTGACACGGCATTAAGATCTTTCCGCAAGGTAAAATTCAGGGGCATTCAGCCGGCGGCCAGCAAACAGGCCTGTTCCCTGTTGCAGGACGATGAAAACCTGTACCTGCGTGATGGCCAGATGCTGTACCGGATAATAATTGACCGGGAAGACCAGGTCTCCTTGCAGCCATTCCTGAAGATTGGGGATATTCCGGGAATTACCAGCCTCGCACTGACAGCCGGCCAGGATGTAATCGTGCTCGGTACGCTTTCTGACGGGCTCTACGTATTTACCAAACAATATTTCATCACCCACCTGCTCGACGACCTGGAGGCCAATGTTTTTTATGCAGTGGCACCCTACCATAAAAACGGATTCATCTCTAAGAAAGCAGCCTTCGACAATGGAAAGGTTATCCCGCTGAAGGACAATTTTACTTCCGAAGCACTGCTCCGCACCCGTGACGGGCATTACTGGCTGAACAGGTGGCAATCACGCAGCAATGCCGGCCTGGTGGAGCTGGACGGTAACCTGCAGCAAACCCGGTTCGTTTCCTCCCCTGACCTCCGGGTCACCTGTATGCAACAGTTCCGCGATGGTTCCATCTGGCTGTCTGCACAAAATGAATATATCGGAAGACTGGACCAGGATTACATTCAATGGTCAAAGCTTCCCGGGGGCATACCGAAAAATTTTCAGCTGGCCACTTTCATTGAAACCGCTTCCGGAGATGTATGGCTGGCAGGAGGGAGGGGTGTCTATATCATGAAGGCAGGATCAGGAGCCATTGCGCCGGTAGCGGGATTGGACAGTGTGACGGTGCGTGCTATGGTGGAGGACAGTCACGGTACTATCTGGCTGGGTTCATATGGCAGCGGTTTTTTTGCCTGGCGGAAAGGAAAACTGACGCGGATGCCGCTGGATAAACAGCAATACCTGCTTACTGCCCACCAGTTCATTGAAGACAGCAAGGGAAACTACTGGATACCGACAAACCGCGGCTTGTTCTGCGTGCATATTGATGATCTTTACCATTACCTGGATGATGCGCGGTTTCCCCTCTACTACCATTATTTCGACAATACGAGCGGATTTTTATCCAATGAATTCAACGGCGGCTGTACGCCTGCCGGTTGCCGGCTGGAAGATGGTTCGATTGTACTGCCTTCCATCCGCGGGGCGGTGCAGTTCCGGCCTGAGGAAGTGCCTGTATACCTGTCCAGGAACCCCATTTATATCGACGCCATTACTATCGGCAACAGGCAGTTTTCCGTTCCTGCAGGCAATACCCTGCAGTTTGACCGTAAGGCAGGTTTTCTTGAAATAACCATCTCTTCTCCATTTTTCGGGAACCAGGATAACAACCACATCGAGTACCAGCTGGAAGGTATATCGCCGGAGTGGCGTGCGCTGCCCAGGGACCAGAAGCTGACGTTTAATGAACTTTCAGCGGGCAGTTATACCCTGCGCCTGCGAAAACGGGCAGGCTTTGGAAAAGACAACCTGATCCAGACTTCTATGGCGATCACTGTGCCACCTTTCTTCCATGAAACCATCAGTTTCAAACTCATTATTGCTGCCATCCTGATCCTCGCCACGATCGCGTTTGCCCGGGTACGCATGCAATACCTGATCAACCAGAAGAAACGGCTCGAAAAAGAGATCCGGCAAAGAACAGTGACGCAGACAGAGCTGATCGGCAGCCTGGAGCAAACCGTAAATGCATTGGAATCTTCACAGGATCAGATCCGGCAGGATGCCCAGTTCCGGCAACAGTTGGCCATGATCATTGCCCATGACCTGCAGTCACCCCTGCGGTTCCTTTCACAAACCACAGCCTGGCTGGAAGCGCAATATGGCGTCAACAGGAACCAGGACTTTTCCGGGTTACTGCGGGAGATAAGTAAGTCGACACAGGCAAATCACGTGTTTATTGAAGATATAGGGTATTGGATCCGCTCTATGGGTTCGGATTTCACCGTTAACACGAAATTGTTCCCGCTGCAGGAATTACTTGTAGAAATTGCTGATTTTTTTGCTCCGCTGGCAAGGGAAAAAAATAACCGGATTATCGTGGCGGGGCCTCCGGACATCAAAGTGAACACTGACCGGCAGTTGTTAAGGGTGATCCTTCGCAATATGGTAGATAATGCGAACAAATTCACCGCGCAGGGACAAATCGTGATTGAAGCGCAGGCTGAAGCCAATACCTGTACATTGATAGTGACCGATAACGGCAGCGGCATTAAACCCGCATTGCTGCTGGAATTGCAACAAAGAGTGACGCAGTCGGCCCCGGTAGATACCCACTTTTCGGCCAGGGGTAATGGCTTCCGGTTCATTACGGCTTTTGCACGCCGGCTGAACCTGCAGCTGAAGCTTTCCAGCCGCCAGGGGGCGGGCGCTACGATTGCCTTGCAGGGTCTGGCCTGTGTGGTAACAACCGAAGAACAATCCGTTGAAATAAAACCAATTCATCATGAGCAGTATACTACTGGCTGACGATCATCATATCGTGATCGCCGGCATCAAGAACCTGCTGACCGCCCATTTTAACTTCGACAGCATTGGTGAAGCGCACAATGAAACAGAGATCATGCAGCGTTGCCGGGAGCGGAGTTATGACCTGATGTTACTGGACGTTAACCTGCCGGGAAGCGATTTCCCGTCGCTGATGGACTGGCTGCACCATCATTACCCGTTGCTTCGGGTGATCGTATTTACCATGCACAGCGAACAGCTCTATGGCGTACGTGCCATCCAGCTGGGAGCAAAAGGTTTTCTTCAAAAGACTGCCGACAACCAGGAGATCCTGCTGGCGATCCGCAGGGTAATTCACAACCAGCTGTACATCAGCAATGATCTCGCGCAATACCTGCTGGAATATAATAAGGGGAAAAACGAAAATCCCTTTGCGGCCCTTTCTTCCCGTGAACTGGAGATTGCAAGGTTACTGGGTGAGGGCAAGTCACTTCCCGATATCTGCCAGGTGCTGAATATCCAGTACTCAACCGGTAACACCTACAAGCGCAGGATCTTCGAGAAACTGAAAGTGGATAATCTGATCGCCATGAGTAAACTGATGATCACCTACCAGCTGGGATGATCAGTAGCCTTTACCATTTAGCTGCGCGAATTTGAGTTCGTCATCTTCCAGCCAGAATTCCCAGTGGGGGTGGAGGAAATCATCCGTGGAATGGATCCAGCGGCCGCCATCGAGTGATTGAACGAGGGATTTAAGTATTTCGCGGATATGATCAGCTTTCGCGAAAAGGCCGGCCTGCCGGTCTTTTAGTTCCTGCCATTCGCGGTGTACCGTGTTGATGGCGATCATCTCGGCATCGGAAAACAGCTTTTCGGAATTCTTCAGGATCAGGTGATGATAATGTGCCTTTTTGGTCTTGATCTCCTTGTCAAGCGCCCGGGCTTCCTGTTCCTGGCCAAAAAGCTGGCTGACCATGGATTTGAGGTCAGGCTGACTGAGCGCAACGGTGTTTTCTGCGATGGTATTCATGGGCATGGAATATCCCCTTAAACGAAGGGATACCGGCCAAAAGTATATGAGCGGCTATTAACCTTGAGCCGTTACCTTGTTTTCCAGCTGTAATACCGCATTGCTTTTTTCTGATACTTCACGGTAGAGCGCGTCGTTCTGCAAAAGCGATTGTTTGTAGGAAGGGATCATGTTGCGGAGTTTCTCCTGCCAGCCGGGCGTTGCCAGCTCTGCCGGGAAGCATTTTTCAAGCAGTTCCAGCATGATGCTCACGGCTGTGGAAGCGCCTGGCGATGCGCCCAGCAGGGCAGCAATGCTGCCGTCACCGGCGCAAACGATCTCGGTTCCGAATTCCAGTACGCCACCGTGCACGGGATCTTTTTTGATCACCTGTACCCGCTGGCCGGCGATCTCCAGTTTCCAGTCGGCCATTTTCGCCAGGGGCATATATTCCTGGAGGGCATCGAGCCTGTCATCGGCACTCTGGGTTACCTGGCTGATGAGGTATTTCGTGAGGTCTATATTGTCGAGGCCCGATTTGATCATCGGGAGGATATTGTAGTATTTGATGGAGGCCGGAAGGTCCATCAGGGAGCCGTTTTTCAGGAAGCGGGTGGAAAAACCGGCGTACGGTCCGAACAGGAGGGCCTTTTTGCCATCGATCACCCGGGTGTCGAGGTGGGGTACCGACATGGGGGGCGCACCTACAGCGGCCTTGCCATAAACCTTGGCCTGGTGCTTTTCAATCACGGCGGGATTGATACAGCGCAGCCACTGCCCGCTTACGGGGAAACCGCCGTAACCCCGGCCTTCGGGGATACCGGATTTTTCCAGCAGGGGCAGGGAGCCACCGCCGGCGCCGATAAATACAAATCTGGTGAGTATATGCGTCTTGTTGCGGGTCGTCAGGTTCTTCGCTTCGATCAGCCATTTGCCGCTGGGTTGCTGCTTCAGGTCTTCCACTTCGTGGGCGAGCCGGATGCGTACGTCAGGAAGGCGCCACAGGTATTCGAAGATCTTCCGGCTGAGGGCGCCGAAGTTTACATCCGTACCATTCTCCACGCGGGTGGCGGCTACCGGTTCATTTTCGTCACGGCCTTCCATGATGAGGGGCATCCAGCCGGCCATCTTCTGCCGGTCGGTGGTGAACTCCATTTCATCAAAAAGATGGTATTGTTTCATGGCGTCATACCGCTTGCGGAGGTAGTTGACGTCCTTTTCGCCGCGTACAAAACTGATATGGGGCACCGGACGGATAAAATTGTCCGGCTGGGAAATGACACCGGCCTGGATCAGGTATGACCAGAATTGCTTGGATTCCTCGAAGGATTCGAAGATTTTGATCGCTTTTTTGATATCAATGGAACCGTCGGCCTTTTCAGGGGTATAGTTCAGTTCGCAGAGGGCGCTGTGACCCGTGCCGGCATTGTTCCAGGCATCGGAACTTTCGCCTGCCAGCACATCCAGCCTTTCCAGCACAACAATGGAAAAATCGGGGTTCAGTTGTTTCAGCAGGGCAGCCAGGGTGGCACTCATGATTCCCGCTCCGATCAAAACGATATCCGCATGCAGCACAGGTTGTTTTTCCATATCAGGCGCAAAATTAAGTGTTGCAGCAGTCGCAATTCCCTGTTATCGTAAAAAATATAGGTCAGATTTAACGATTTTGAGTATTTTTTAGGAAACCCTCCTATGGCAAGAAACAAAGGCAACCTGCTGGCGAAGTTTCACAGCGGTAAGGTTGGAAAAGACATCGTGTTCAAGCGGCACGGCGACAGCACCGTTATGGCTAAATACAATGACCGGAGCGACGTACTGCTCTCGATCCTCCAGGTGAAACAGAATGATCTTTTCGCTGAAGCCGTCGCATATGCAAAAACCTTCCTGGAAAACAAACAGGCCTGCACCGAACTGGAGAAAAAGCTGAAAGCCAACCCTAAAACCCGGCACCGCAGCGTTTATAATGTCGTCCTTCAAAAGTTCCTGAAGGAACGGAGTACCGCGATAGCCGCCGCCGAACGCCGGCTGGACGACTATCAGCAACGTTTCCCGGTCTCGGACCGGCAGCTTTCAGCCCTTCAATACCTGGTGCACGATATGCCGCTCAGCAACAAAGCATACCGTGAACTGCACAGGATTTCAAAAGCAACGGCTACCCGCGATCTGCAACTGCTGGTCGACTGGGGACTGATCATGTTCACCGGCCGCGGTGCAGGCCTCACCTACAGCCTTGTGCAATCAGGCGGGAACGGGACAGGAGAATAGCGTTTGAAGAGATTGCGCAACCGTTTGTGCTAAATTCTGCCGTACAAATTACTGATGAAAAATGGACATTGAGATGCAAGAATTCATTTGTAAAAAGGAATTAGTAAATCAATTGTTCATGAATAGCCTGGTTAATAAGATAATTGTATTGATCGTTTTTCTGTCCTCTGTATTTGTTGTGCATGCACAGGTCAATAAAGCGCCATTTGTCATTCCCGCACTGCAGCAATGGAAAGGTGGAAGCGGATTTTACAGGTTAGCGGATAATACCAATCTTGTTGTTTCCACCAGGGATCAGTCGCTTCAAACCTATCTTCAAACATTTTTGACCGATCTGCAAACCATTTATCCTGGAAAGAAGTTTGAGATAAGGACCGGCCAGCCGCGGAATGGAGATATTTATTTTTCTATCACCGGTGATACTGCGCGCCTTCCTTCTCCCGAGGGATATATTTTGACTATTGACGACTATGTTTCCATTGAAGCAACGCAACCCATTGGCGCTTTTTGGGCTACAAGAACCCTGCTGCAAATATTAGAGCAGGATGCACATCATGTTAGTATTCCCAAAGGCATAGCCAAAGACTATCCGCTGTTTCCGATCCGCGGTTTTGTACTCGATGTTGGAAGGAAATATTTTACCATTGATTTTCTCAGGGATTATGTAAAATTCATGTCGTACTATAAAATGAACGATTTCCAGATTCATTTAAACGATAACGGGTTTAAACAATTCTTTCGTAATAACTGGGATTCCACCTATGCCGCATTCCGGCTGGAAAATGAAACCTATCCCGGTTTAACTGCAAAAGACGGCGCCTACAGTAAAAAAGAATTTATTGAATTACAAAAACTTGCCAATGGATATGGGGTGAACATTGTGCCCGAAATTGATGTGCCGGCGCATGCCCTGTCCATTACAAAGGCTGTTCCACAAATAGGCAGTGCGAAATATGGCATGGATCACCTGGATATACACAATCCTTATACTTATACCGTAGTGGATAATATTTTCAAAGAATACCTTGAAGGACCTGAACCGGTATTTATCGGAAAAGAAGTGCATATAGGTACTGATGAATATGCCAGGGAAGAAGCTGAGAAATTCAGGGGGTTCACCGATCATTACATCAGGTATGTAGAAAGTTTTGGCAAAAAACTAAGGCTATGGGGCGCATTGACACATGCCCCGGGGAGTACTCCTGTCAAAGTGAAGGATGTAACCATGAACGTTTGGTATAACGGCTATGCAGATCCTAAAGAAATGCTGAAGCTGGGTTATGATGTGATCAGCACGCCGGATGGCTGGTTATACATTGTGCCAAAGGCCGGATACTATTTTGATTACCTGGATCTGAAAAATATTTACAGCAAATGGACACCCAATGTCATCGGCGACCAAACCTTCGAGGAAAGCAACAAACAGATCAAGGGCGGGTCGTTCGCCGTGTGGAATGACCACGTGGGCAATGGTATTACGGGGAAAGATGTGCATGACCGGGTGTTTCCGGCTATGCAGGTGCTGGCACAAAAAATGTGGATAGGAAGTAAAGTGGATTTGTCTGTCAGCTACGACAGTTTTAAAAAATCGGCTGCGAAAATAGGAGAGGGGCCGGGACTAAACATAAGGGGAAAGATTTCCGGTAAAAACAGCCTGATTTTAGCTTACTCATTTTCACAGACACCGGTGAAAGACGGCAGCGGTAACAGGCGCAACGCCGTGACAACTAAAAATGTAAAACCAGTTGTGCAGCTACAGAAAAAAGCTGCCGCTTTTACCAATACAAGTGTAATCGAAACACCCATTACAGGAATCGGGTACAATTATACCGTTTCATTTTATATCAATCCTGCAAAGGGCAACGAAGCAGACGCTGTGTTATTTTCATCGAAGGATGCCGTCGTGAAATTGAAACAGGGCAATTCCGGAAAACTTGGTTTTTCAAGGGAAGGATATGATTATCATTTTAATTATGTTGTACGGGAGAATGTATGGACGCACATAATCATAACCGGAAACAGTAAGGGAACCAGTTTGTATGTGAATGGAAATTTTGTGGAGAAGCTGGAAGGCGCTGTGCAGGAATTCAATGGCGGAAAAGATAAGATCGCCAAACAGCAGACCCTGTTTTTCCCCTTGCAATATATCGGCGATGGTAAAAATAGCTTTACTGGTTGCATCAGCAGCCTGAAAGTGTATAACAATTCACTCTCTCCTGAAGCCATAAAATTGTTGGCTCAATGAAACTTGAAAAAGTGACTCTGCTTCATCTCGGCTTCAACCTGGCTCAATCTCTCCTTCATCCATGCTCCGGCTGCGGGGTTGTTGTTTCCAGGGAGCCGGATTGGAGCAGTGATGAAGTAAGGATGGTACTGGGTTGGCACTTAGAAAGACGGCAAACCATCGGCAGACAAACGGCAGACGAACGGCAGACGGTGTTTTGAAACTGTTTCCCAAAAGATTTTCTACCGCGGCACCAGCGGCGGTAAATTAAGGTCCGGTTGGGAGCCGGAACAGGGGTGGGGCACCCCCTGGGTAGCAAGAAACCCTTTGTGGGTAAGGATTTCAGGCGATTCTGAAAATTTCCTCCAATTGAAAAAGAGCGTCCTTCGGTGATCAGCTAAACCGGTATGGAAACCGGGTCGGTAAAAACCGATAGGCTCATAATGCCCAAATATTAGGCGCATTGGCCTGAATAATGGGCTCATAACGCCAAATAATGGGCTCATCAACACGAAATAGAGAACTACTGGAAATACGCGCAGGGCAATTTCTTTACTTAATTCCGGAAGGCCGGCAGAGGTAACCCTCAAAAGCCCGGGAAAATTTACAGGGAAATATCCCACTGCAACCGGAACCGCCATTCGTGGGTGGGCTGATCAACCGATAGGTCGTACGTAAAATAGCTCATCTCGGCCGTCAGTTTATTGGCGTGCCCATTGAAAAACCAGTTGAAAGCACCGGAGGTTTCTCCTTTTTTGGTTTCGCTGGCTTCCACATTAGGCCGGTAAGCGGCATGCCGTGCGGCGAATTCCAGCTGCTTTGGCCACCAGCGCCATAACTGGTGAAAGAAGTATCCTGCCTGCACATAATAACCGTGCAGGTCATCGGTCTGGTCGTTGTTCAGTTTGTCAATGATCTCCTTCCAGTGAAATTCCGACTGCCAGCTGAATCCGCGATACATGAATGCTGTTTCCAGGTTGGCCTGGTTCACCCGGTATTGTCCAGGTTGCCCATCCTCATAACCCTCCAGGTAGCCACCGCCGGCCTGCGAAAAACGCGTATAGGGGCTTTGGTTGGTAACGGCATTAATGGCCAGTACTGCAGCGGGTTTTTCATGTATTTCCAGATCGCACCCCACAAAATCGAGGTAGCGGCCAAACATGTTCCATTGCAGCCTGCCGAAATACATCAGGTGACTGTCGTCGTTAGCCGTATTGCCGCGGCCGGTACCAGTAAACACACCGAACCAGTAATTGAAATCAGCAAGACCTTTGCCTTTCAGGCGCCCATAGATCTCGGCGCCCTGCTGGCGATCGAGGGTAAAGGGCCGGTTGATCACGGAGCGGTCCACCATCTGTTGTTCCCCGCTGCTGATGCGGCGTTCCCGGGTATATTCTACTTTGAATTGTCCCACCTGGAATTTGAGCCAGTCCCATTTCTCCACCATGATCTGGTAGTTGAGCAGGTTGGACTGGCTCAATTCGTATTCCCAGTAATATTTCAGCCAGGGCTGGAAGGCATGGCCGCCCACTTTCAGCCTTGCGCGGTTGATCTTGAAAGCCGGTTTTTTTTCTCCGGTGAAGTCGTCGAAGGTAACGGGGTCCTGGTCTTCCGGGGTGGCGAAACGAAACTGCAGCCGGCTGTGGATCTGCATCAGGAATTTGTTATCGCGGGTTTTGAATTCAAATCCCTTTTCGCGGTTATACCTGACCGTTGCTTTTGCCGCTGTGTCGTTTTTTTCTTCAGGCTCCTGGGCTGTGGCGGAAAACGACAGCAAGATGGTCAGCAGCAGGCATGCCAGGAAGCGGATCCATATCGGAGAAGAGTGATGCATCACTTTTCTTTTTTAAAGGATTTGGAGATGCCGAGCCCGATGGTCCAGGTGTCGTATGCATTCCAGCGGAAATCGTACTGGATGCTTCCTGCTACTTCCCAGCCTTTGCGGATCTCTACGCCATATTCAACCGCAAGGCGGTTCAGCAGGTAGTCTTCCTCTTTGGCGAATTCACCACCGACGCCCAGTCCGAAATTCCAGTGTTCCGTTGGCTGCCAGATACCCATCAGGGCCGGGGCGATCGGGCGGGATCTTTCGACTACATCGTCGGGACCCCCTTCCAGGTTCTTTTCCACTTCAAAATTTTCCACTACAAAATCGGTATGTACACCCAGTGCAAATTTTGGTGAAAGATGAAAATTGTAATCCAGTCCCCAGAACGGAACAATCAGCATTTTGCTGTTGCCTTCAGCATCGCGGCCATTGAATACGTGTTCATGACCGATGGCGAGTCCCAGCTGGTGGAAGGGTTTGAAAGGTTCTTTGTTACCTGATTCTGTTTGGGCACTGAGCGGTTTGCTGGTGCACAGTAACAGGAACAGGGAAAACGAAATGAGGCCGTACCGGTAGTATTTTTTGTTCATGGTTGTTATTTATGGATGAAAGCGGGATGCCTGCTCCACGAGTTTTTCTGTTTTGATCTGGATTTCCAGCGCCTGGTTGGCGATGATCTTTTTCAGTCTTTCGTTTTCCGCAGTGAGCACTCTGACCTGTTGTTGCAGTCTGAACTGTGCATGTTGCTCTTTCATCACCTCCGGCTGAAATTTTTCCTTCCAGCGGGAGTAAACGCTGTACGATAACCCGTGTTCGCGCAGAATGGCGTTCACGCCCTTCTGCGCGGCACCGTCTATAATGGCACGTTTCTCGTCGTCTGTGAATTTTCTGCGAAGGCGGCCGGGCATAACTCAGGTTAGTCTAGGGTTCGATAATGTTGAACCAAAAATTAAAATTGTCCAGCATGCTGATAAAGGAGGTGAAAGCACTTCCATCTCCACTGATTTTAATCGTGCCGTTATCAGTCAGTTCTTTGAATGTTGCTTCGCCAAGGCTTATCCGGTCCAGGTCTTTCCTGTTAATCGTTACAGTTGCAGTGACATTACCGTCAATATGACTGCCTATTCTCGGCGTTACTACTCCGTTTTCGATGATAAGTGCAACCTTGCCTTTAACGTCCGGAAGGTTTATGTTAAAGGAGTATTTCATGGCGGCAGCTGCCGGTTCTGTTCCTTTAAACCGCATGGCAAGGAAGTTGAAGAACAGGTCGTTTGACATGCCGCGTATCATATCCGGACCTGCAGTATTTGGTGCGGGTAAAACTTTAACTCCCTGCCGCAATTCCTTTGCACCGCTCAGGTAGAAGTTTCTCCACGGGCCGGATTCTGCCTGGTAGCCCAGTTGCTCGTAGGCGTCTGCGAGCAGGTTCCGTGCCCCCTGGTTTTTTGGATCGGCAAACACCAGGTGGTTAACCACTTCGGCTACCCAACGATACTCGCCTTTATCAAAAGACTTTTTAGCCTGCGCCAGGAGGTTATCGGCGCCGCCCATAAATTCAACATATTTTTTTCCAGCTTCCGATGGAGGCAGTTTGTCGAGGTTTGCGGGGTTGCCATCAAACCATCCGAAGTAAAGGTCATACTGTGCTTTCACATTATGGCTGACGGATCCGTAATAGCCCCTGTTGGCAAACCGTTTGTCGAGTTTTTCGGGTAGCTTCAGCATATTGGCAATCTCAACAGGTGTGTACCCCTCGTTGGCCAGTCTCAGTGTCTGATCGTGAATGAAGCGGAAAAGGTCACGCTGGCTCGCCAGGTAGGCGTTGATGGTATCATTGCCCCAGGTGGGCCAGTGATGTGAACCAAAAGAGGCCTGTACATCTTTTCCCCATTTCTGAATGGAAAGGTCAATGTATTTACTCCATTTCTGGCCATTCCGCACTTTTGCGCCTCTCAGGGTGTACAGGTTATGAAGTGTATGGCTTACATCTTCTGCCTGGCAAAACGCCTTGTACTGAGGAAAATAAAACATCATTTCTGCCGGTGCTTCCGACTCCGGCGTGTAGATGAATTCAACTTTAATGCCGTCGATGACCCTGCTTTCGCCCGTCAGGCTTTTGATTACATGAGTGCCCTGAAGGATGCCGGCAAGCCCTGTTGATGTTGTTTGTCCGAGCCCTGTTCCAAGGGTTCCCGTGGAGTCTTTGGGCAACAGGTTGCCATACATGTAGGAAGCCCTTCTTCCCATAGTATTTCCGCCCATTACATTTTCGCTAATCGCCTCGTCAAAGTATCCTTCGGGAATATATATGGGCACTTTCCGGCTGATGACATCGGCTTCGTCCACTACTCCCCGGATGCCGCCAAAATGATCGATATGGCTGTGGGTATGAATAATTGCGGAAACTTTTCTTTTTCCCAGCTTCGCGTTGGCCAGTTCGAGACCTGCCCGCGCAGTTGGCGGTGACAGTAAGGGGTCGATGATAATCCAGCCTGTTTTGCCTTCCACCAGGGTCATATTGGCGAGATCGAAACCACGGATCTGGTAAATTCCATCGGTTACCTTAAAAAGCCCGTTGATGCTGTTGATCTCGCTCTGCCGCCACAGGCTTGGGTTAGCAGTGGCAGGCGATTCGCCCTTAATGAAATCGTATTGTTTCATGCTGTAGACCACATTGCCTTTTTCGTCTTTTATTTCACCCTCATCCAATGTGGCGATGAATCCCCTGCGGGCATTGTCGTAATCTGTTTTATCGCTGAAGGGCAGGTATGCCTGCAGCTCAGCCTGTTTCTGAACAGTAAATGACGTAGCCGGCTTAACGGTATTGTTTTCCGGGGCAGCCGCCGGGGTGTCGTTCTGCTGGTTTCCGGATTGCCCGCAATTGCTTAATAGAAAGGCCATTGCAATGAATGCAGAAATCCTGCAAATTGAATTAATCATATGATCGGGTTTGTAATAATGAATTGTTGGAGTGGCTCAATATTTTTCCACAACGGGTGGCACCCAGCTTCCGTCTGTAATGCCCGCTTCTCCCCAATAGGCACGGATGTACAGGGAGAAGTCTTCATTTGGAGAAGGCAGCCAGTTGGATTCTTTGTCTTTTCCGGGATTTTTATTTCCCGCATAGAGGGTTAAGGTGCCGTCTGCATTTTTCTGCAGGGTCTTGTTTTTGGTTCCAAGCGAATATCTTTTGAAGTCATTCGGATAGAAGAAATGTTCCTTGTTATAGAGCGTCATTGACCAGAATCCTTTCACCGGAGGCAATACCTTAAAGGTGATTTTGTAGTTGCTTTTGCCGTGCAGCTTTTCACCGCTTGCGGTATAATCAGTATAAAAGTATTGCGTCTCGTTGGGCCGGTTGTCGAACATATTTGACCTTGAAGTGCCTGCCCGGTTGAAATAGTCGAAACCCCATTCTGCATTGTTCTGGGAGCGGTTCCAGTTATTGCCCGCTGGTTTGCCATTGTATTTCCACTGAATAAAATCCTTAACGAGAGATTTGTCCATGGCGATCGCCTCATTGGTGATCAGTTTTTGTATTGCAGGGTCGCGTTTGGCAACCGCGAGCAGGGATTTTAGCTGGGAGTACAGGGCTTCCTCCCCAGGCAATGGCGGTACTGTTTCCAGAACCGTCCCCAGTTCATCAAAGAATTTTTCGGGAATTACCCATTTGGTTTCAGCGCCTCCGTTTCCTGCATTGGGATTGGGAATAATCGGCGCATTTTTCCATTCTGTGGTTTTCATTTTTCCGTCAAATTCGGAAAGCGGGTATACCGTGATCTGGTTGATTAGCGGCTGAATGGCCGCACGGTCTTCAGGGGTGTCGTCCATGAACACCCGCGGGATACAGTTACCCAGTGATGTCGGACTGGTCAGCACGCCGGTGATGCCCGCGGGAACATTGCCTTTCCAGTTGGGGCCTTTCAACAGATAGAACCCTGGCTTGGTGCCATAGGGCTGTCCGATCTCACCGATCTGATCGGTACGCGCATCATACAGCGCATAAACAAAAAAGCGGCTTCCGAAATCAGGCACCTGGATGACAACGGGCTGGTCATCCAGGGAAAAGAATCCGAGGCCGTACACAACATCCTGGTTCGGGCACGCAATAAAGGTTTGCCCAGGATCAATATAGTCATGCAGCATAGCGATCCTCCCGGTAGGAGCTGCTGGTAATACACCACCCAGTAACCCGGGTTGCGGCGCTTTACTCAATGTATTTTTCCTGTTCAGCATATTGACCATGGGGTACCCCCAGGTATAGGCAAAACGCGCCAGTGTTTTAGCATATTCCGGGTGCATGGTTATATCCGTGCTGGCCGGGGCGATGGTACTGTGCGTGGCAACAACTTCAACAGTTGTGTCCTTTGCGGATGTTACAGCTGTAGAATCGTTGGTGCTTTTTGTGTTGCCGGCATTATTGCAGGCGGCATACATCGATATGCTAATAACCAGCACGCCTATGGTTATCAAACGGGCGGACCCGATCAGGATTTGTTTCATTCCAATGTGTTTGAGTATTATTTGTCGAAAGGATAGATCACTTTCCAGTCGTTCTTCATGTCTGCAATGAGCCATTTTTTCGCGATGGCTTCATCCCAGCCTTTGTCGAAAGTACCGATATGAGATTTGCGGTCATAGGCCCATTCCCGTACGCTGTCAGTATGGTGCACATATAGCTCGAGGTTCTTCAATTTGTTCGAAGCAGTCCATTGCAGCATCTGCAGGTCGCCATCGGAATTGCCGCAGGCGATCACCGGTTTCCGGCCAATGAACTTTTCAATACCTACCGGTTTGCCCGCTTTGTCATCGATGAAATCCACTTCAGGAAGCTTGCGGATAACAGGATTCCCGTTGTTGTAATCATATACGCTTTTACCGCTGCTACCCACGATCTGGTCTTTTGGAATGCCGTATGCCGTTTCCGCCCAGGGCCGCATAAAATCAATGCCGCCGCCTGATACGATAAAGGTTTTGAATTGATTGGCCTGCAGGTAGCGCACCAGTTCCAGCATCGGCTGGAAAATGAGTTCCTTGTACAGCTTCTTTTTGATGGGATGCTTTGCCGTATCGATCCATTGGGTGATGATCGTATTGAATTCGTCGCTCGTCATTCCTGCATGAGTGGCCGCAATAACCTGAAGCAATCCTTTCTCACCCTGCTTCATTAATTCTCCCATATTGTTTTCGATCACCGCCTTGAATGGCTGCTTTTTTTTCCATTCAGGGTGTTTGGCTGAAAGGGCCTTCACCTGGTCGAGTGCATAGAAGAACTGGAAGTAGAGCGGTTGTTCGGACCAGAGCGTGCCGTCATTGTCAAATGTGGCGATGCGGTCAGGGGGTTGAATAAAATCGGGACTGCCCGTGGTCGTAATACTGTTGACAAAATCGATGATGGATTTTTTCACCGTGCCCTCATTCCAGGAGGGGAGGGGGTCACCTGAAGGCCTGGCAGCTGCCGTGGTGTCACTGGTGGCGGCACTGTTTTCTCCCGCCGCAGGTTTCTCTCCCGGCGATTTGCAGGAGCTGCCTGCAATAAGCGTTAGCGCCGCCAGCAGGATAATGGTAAGAAGGGCAATACTCAGCCTTTTGTTCTGATCAGACAAGTGTTGTGTAGACATGGCGAAGGTTTTAATAACATGGCAAGAGGGGAGTTGCCAAAAAAGCGTATACAGGGCACTGTGGCCCTGCATACGCGGATAAAGAAAATTATTGTTTTGGTTTCAGGTCATCCGGGAGCTGAAAGCCTTTCGATTCCAGTAATTTCTTCGCTTCCTGGAGATTTCTGAAACGGGTGATTTCCATCGGACCTGTATAAGTTTCACTTTGCAGCGGACGGGGCGGATACTGTACATATGATTTCATGATATCGGCATAAGCCTGGTTGAAAAGAATAGCGGTCCAGGTTTTTTCCGTAAAGCTGGTCATGAAGATGTCGTAACGTTCCTGGGGATCCTGCCAGATATCATAGATGGCAGGCACTGTGGCAACATAAGTTTCATCACCCCGCCAGCCGAGTTGTTGACCAGGGGCATCGCTTCCTGCTTGTGCTCCATTGTCGCCGCGCGTATTGTATACCGCTTTGAAATGCCCGACGCGCACGGCTCCGGGCGAGAGTTCCGCTTCTGTAAAATAATACCAGGTGTTGCGGAGCGGTTTGCCCTCGTTGAACAGCACGTTGGACATATCATAACTGTCGAACACCATCGGTTTGCCTTCCCTGTCTTTTGTCGGTAAGGAAACACCTGCCAGGCTGGCGAATGTTGCCATCAGGTCCAGGCCGCCTACTATGTCGTGGCTGTCACTTCCTGCTTTGATCTGCCCGGGCCACCAGGCTATGGCAGGAACCCTGCTGCCTCCTTCCCGGTCGGTGCCTTTGGAACCGCGGAAAGGCGTATATCCGGCATCCGGATGAACATCCTGCCATGCGCCGTTGTCAACGGTATAGATTACAATTGTCTTTTCACTGATACCGAGCGCACGTACCTTGTCCATTACCCTTCCGACATTATGATCCATCTCCATCACGCAGTCACCATATTTGCTGCCGGCCGGTGATTTGCCTTTGAATGCTTTGGAGGGAAGGTTGGGCTGGTGATTCTTCGCAAAATTTACACACATGAAGAACGGATCGGAACCTTTTGCATAAGTATCAAGTTGTTTCAGCACATTTTCGGTCATCATATTGTCGAGTTCGGCAATGTTTTCTTCCGTTACCTTAGAAACCTCTCTTGCTTTACCACCAGCTTCGCCTTCGAGAATCCCTGTCGTTACTTTTTTGAATACCGCCAGCACCTGCGGATCCATATCAGGGTTCCAGGATTGAAAGGCATAGGTATAGGCATTCAGGTGATAGAGCACCACATTCTGCATTTTATCAAATCCGTGGGCAATGGGCATGGCATAGTCGGCTTCACCGAGGTGCCACTTGCCGGAGAAATAGGTCTTGTAATTGGCTTGTTTCAATACGGAAGCCAGTGTCCATTCCGGCGCGGGAAGGCCACCACCCTGTCCCTGGAAGGCCACCGTGGTCATGCCGCTTCGGTTGGGAATACGCCCGGTGATCATCGCTGCACGTCCCGGCGTGCAGCTGGGCTGGCCATAAAAGTCCCAGAACTGCATGCCTTCTTTGGCAAGGCGGTCGAGATTGGGCGTGGGCATACCCCGGCCGGCACCGCCGCCATAAACACCCAGGTCGCCCCACCCGGTGTCATCTGAGATAAGCATGATGATATTGGGTTTTTTGGGGTGCGGTTTTTTTTGCTGGGCGGTAGCGCAAGAAACAGCGAACAGGCACAGAAGGCCAAACGCCAGCAACCTTTTGAGGATCATAAATTTGATTTATTGGTTAACGGTTGAACACAACGGCGGGTGAACGGGCGCTAAACAGAACATGAACCGGCAGATGCAGGAACAAATCAATCGGGGAAATTGAGTAGTACGTTACTGCATCTCAAACCGGAGATCATCCGGTACGCCTAAGGTAACAGACCTCAAGGGACCATTTTGTAGCAGTTTTGACTACAAACAGGTAAGGTATCGCAACGTATTTTTAAGCATGCGGCGCCAATGGAAACACCTTTGTTTTGCCCTGTTAATAACGGGGATGTTGTGCTTCGAAGACGCCCATGCACAGTTTTCAGGTTTTCATGTGCAGCATTTCAACAGTGAGAATGGTTTGCCCAATTCCATCAAGGGGATGCTTTATGACAGCAACGGGTATTTATGGCTGGCCACGGAATCGGGGCTGGTTCGTTTTGACGGAACACATTTCAGGTATATCGACAAAACGGAATCAGGATCGCCAGTAACGAGGCTTGTAACTGTTGACACTACCGCGGCCGGTGATATTTTTGTTCAGGCGGAAGCGGGACGTTATTTCAGGGTAACCGCCAACCATTTTCTTCAGCCCGCAGACAAATCAATACTCAGGAAGGGGATTGAAAATACCAGCGTTACACCGGATCTGGCAAACGCCGTGTTCAGCCGTTGCCGCAAAAAATTTGGCGATGGCCAGTTACAGGAGTGGGCTTTACCCAATATCATGAACAGCAGCCGGTCTTACCTGAACAGTTTCACGATAGCGGGAGGCCATTATATTTTTCTGAATCACAAGAGCCAGGTGATTGTTGCGGATACCGGCCTGCAGCGTTTCCAGGTAGTCAGGCTGGCGTTCAGCGGTCATCGCGAAAAAAGCAGTACAGCCATTTCACCGGGTTCTCTTTCGCTGTTGCCATGCGGCAACAAAGTATTGCTGCGATATGGCGACAGCATCTTCCAGATGCAATTCCGGCCTGATTATTCGGCTGCTGCGCTCAGGGCTATTTTGCCTGCCGGCGAAATTCCCAATATTATCGGCCTGCTGGAACTGCCTGAACAAAATATCTATATTGCCGGTACCCTCACGGATGGAATTTATGTGCTGCGGCGGCAGGAATTTTCAACCGTCCGGAACAGTGACCGGGACGCGAATGTTTTTTATGCTACCGTTCCCCTGGGAAGCGATGGTGTCTTTACACCCAGGGGATTGCTGACTCCGGAACGATTTGTGCCGCTGGGAATGGATTGCAGCCTTTTCAGTATGCTGAAAACCAGCCGGGGTACCTATTACCTGAACAGGAGGGATTACCTGAAGGGAGGGATCCTTGAATTTGACAGCAGCCTTCAACTGGTGCAGGAAATCTACTTTCCGCGGAATGGCATCAGTTGTTTCCGGGAGTGTCGGGACGGCAGCATCTGGTTATCTGCCATCGGCTATTTTATGGGACGGCTGGTGAAGGATAGCGTTCTATGGCAAACCAGGCCGGCGGGACTTCCGGCAGATTTTCCCGTTGCGGCTTTCGTGGAAGCCGGGCCAAATGTTTTCTGGATCGCGGGCAGTATGGGCATCGCTAAAGTCGACTTCAACAAGTATACTGCTCACTGGGTGCCTGAACTCAATAATAAGGCGATCCGTAATCTCTACCTGGATGAAAAGGGAACCCTGTGGATCGCTACTTATGGAAATGGATTTTATGCGTGGTATGATAACAGGCTGACCAGTTTTCCGGTTGACCAGGACCAGTATCTCAATTTTGTGCATACTTTCCTGCCTGACCATTCCGGCAGGTTCTGGCTGACTACCAATCACGGACTGTTTGTGGTGGCAACAGCCGATCTCTACCGCTACCTGTCCGATCCGAAAAAAACGCCTTACTATTATTATTTTGATCATACGGCAGGAATGTCCACCAGTGAATTTAACGGCGGCGGTATACCTGCCGGCATTGTACTGGGAAATGGCAAATTTTCCCTGCCCACCATGAACGGGCTCGTTCAGTTTTTTGCCGACAGCATAAGGCCGGTTTTTCCGGATGCTGCTTTCTTCCTGGATAAAGTGATGGCTGATACCACGGAACTGTCCACTGTTTTCCCGTTGACCGTGCCCTGTGGAAAAGAACGGCTGCAGTTTTATTTTTCCAGTCCCTATTTCGGCAATACCCGCAACCAGCAGATCATTTACCGGATCGACAAAGAAGATAACCCATGGCATGTACTCAAGAGCGACCAGGTCATTGAACTGAATAACCTGAAAAAAGGAGAACATACCATCTGGCTCCGAAAACCATCCGGCTTTGGAAAAGACGGCGAGATACTGCGCAGGTTTGATTTTACGGTCGAACCAATGTTTACTGAAACGGTAGTTTTCCGGCTGATGCTGCTATTGCTTGCGGCCCTGCTGGCATATGGACTTTACCGGCTCCGGATCCGGCTGCTGCTGATGAGGCAGCAACGTCTTGAAAAAGAAGTGCTGGAGAAAACCAGGGAACAGCAGGCGTTGATCGGTAACCTGGAACTGGTGGTGTCGGAACTGGAAGCGTCACAGGACGAGCTTCATAAACTGATTCAATTCAAGGAATACCTGGCGATGATCGTGACCCATGACCTGCAGTCGCCCCTGCGCTTCCTGGCAGATGCCATTGACCGGCTTCAGGAGCCGGCAGGCAGTTACAACAGCAACGCGGAGGCTGCCGACCTCGGCAGGGAAATCAGGAAGACCACGCGGAATATTCACCAGTTTGTGAATGACTTCCACGTGTGGATCAAAAACATCAACCTGCACGGGCAAATCGACCCTGCGCCGGTACACCTCAGCACCTTGCTGGAAGAGTTGCAGGATTTTTTCAGGGAACTGCAGAAGTCAAGAGGCAATGTCATCAGCACAAATGTTCCGCCCGGTACCTGGGTGGATACCAACTACCAGTTGCTGAAGATCATACTGCGCAATATCATTGACAACGCCAACAAGCATACGCGCGGTGGCCTGGTTATGATCAGGACAGAGGCGTCGGACGGCCTGGTATCCATTGCCATATCGGACGACGGTACGGGGATGAAACCAGCCGTGCGGGAAAAAATTCTGAAACATGCCCGGGACGAAAATTTGTTCAGCTACGGAAAGGAATCGGATGCGTTGGGATTCGGTTACAGGTTTGTAACAGATTTCTGCAAGCTGATGAAAATTGAGCTTGATATAGAAAACAATATCCAGGGCGGAACAAAAGTCGTGCTCCGGGGGTTGAAACATTGCCCGGTGCCGCAAGCAACCGCGGAGATAAAACAGCAGTTATGGCCACAAGTATCCTGATAGCAGATGACCACAGCATCGTAAGATCAGGCGTTAAGGCGCTGATCAAACAGCACATTGACCAGGCGCAGGTGGAGGAAGCATCAGACGAAAACGAGATCACAGAAAAGATCAGGTCACGCAGCTTCCGGTTGCTGGTGCTGGACATTAACATCCCGGGATCAGATTTCACCAACCTGATGGAGTGGTTGCGGCATGTGGCACCGGAAACCGGTATTCTTATCTTTTCCACCTATAATGAAGATATTTACGGCAAGAAATGTCTCCAGATGGGAGCGCGGGGATATTTGCGCAAAACAGCAGCGAATGCAGAAATCCTGGAAGCCATCAGGACTGTTCTCGAAGGTGGTTATTACATCAGCGGGCAGTTGCAGGCTTTGCTGCAGGAAAACGGAGATGAACAGCCGGAGGTTAGTCCATTGGGCAAATTGTCAGCGAAGGAACTGGAGATCGCTTTATTGATCCAGAAAGGACATAGCCTGCCTGAAATCTGTAACCTTTTGAAAATTCAGTACTCAACAGCGAATACCTATAAGCGGAGAGTGTTTGAAAAACTGAAGGTGCACAATGGCGTGGGTTTATCGCAATTAATGAAAACATTTCATATAGAATAACGCCTTCAACGCAATATAACCAAACCCAATCCCCAAACTGTTATGGACAATTTTGTCGACAAATTTGAAAGATGGATCACCTATGTATTGATGGGGGTGGCCCTGCTGATGATTACCCTGCAGACCTATGAACTGTTAAGGGAAATGATCTCCAACCTGGTGATCAGGATATCGACAGATGGACTGGTATTCAAACCCGGTTCGATGCATAGTGGCGTGGTGCTCTTCTTCAACATCCTGCTGTCGCTGGAAATATTGGCTACCATCAGGGTTTTCAGCAAGGGCCATGAAGTTAAGATCAAGGTGATCCTCATCGTTTGTATGATCGCTGTCTCCCGGAAATTCCTGGCCGCGGACACGCAGGAACATGACAGCCTTCAAAGTGAGCTGGGCATCGCCGCCCTGATCCTGGCTTTCGCCCTTGGCTACTACCTGGTGCAGAAAGTGGAGAAGTAGCAGACACGCTTGTTGAGGCCATTCAGAAACCGTCCGAAGACTATCCGTGGGTTTTCCGGGCTGGATTTTTTCAAGGTATGCTGCCTTCGCGCGGGGCGCAGGAAGGTCGGTATACTTACTTTTTTCAATTGGTTATCAACGCGGTAACCCTAACCGCGGCAACCCGAAACACCAGCCTGTTACAGTTCACCACACTTCGGCAACAGGTCCACGGCCGATCGGCATAATGTGCTCAAAAGGCCATATAATGGGCGCACCGGGAACAAAAATGGGCTCATTTTTGCCCTGACCACGGGGCGGAAAAGAAAGAACTTTAGGCGTCAACCCTTAATTCCTGACACACCATCCAGGTAACCCTGTCCTTGATTTTTTATTTGTTGCTTCCCGGCTGATCGCCTGGCCGGGCGGAGATCAACTTCCAAACTATTAAACCTTCAAACTTCCAAACTTTCCTTATCTTTGCCCACTATTTAAGTTGGGAAAGCTAGGTGTGTTCCATATAAAGTATTGACAATCAACCTGTTTCGTTAAACGCATTAAGGGCGGAAACGAGCAGGAATTGGCGTGTTCACCCTAACCAACCATCTTCGTAGGTCCATAAAAACACAATCTGTAGTATATCTATGGCTATCAAAAAAGAAAATCGTCCAAAGTTCAATTTCTCCAAGATCACGATTGGACTGGCATCACCTGATTCTATCCTGGAAAAGAGTTACGGTGAAGTTCTGAAGCCTGAAACCATCAATTACCGTACTTACAAGCCCGAGCGCGACGGTCTTTTCTGTGAAAGGATCTTCGGACCGGTAAAGGATTACGAGTGCGCCTGTGGCAAGTACAAGCGGATCCGTTACAAGGGCATTGTCTGCGACCGTTGCGGTGTGGAAGTGACGGAGAAGAAAGTTCGCCGGGAAAGGATGGGCCATATCAAGCTGGTGGTACCGGTAGTGCATATCTGGTACTTCAAGAGCCTTCCGAACAAGATCGGCTACCTGCTGGGTATGAGTTCCAAGAAACTCGAAAGCATTATTTATTACGAAAGATTTGTGGTGATCCAGCCCGGCATCCGTACCGATAAGGGACAGAATGTGGGCGACCTCCTCACAGAAGAAGAATATCTCGATATACTTGACACCCTGCCGAAGGACAACCAGTATCTTCCTGATGAAGATCCGAATAAGTTCATGGCGAAAATGGGTGCTGAAGCCGTTCATGACCTGCTGGAAAGGATTGACCTTGATCAGCTGAGTTATGACCTCCGGAATGCCGCAGCCACTGAAACCAGCCAGCAGCGTAAAGCTGATGCGTTGAAGCGTCTCAGTGTGGTGGAAGCTTTCCGTGATGCCAACAGCCGCATCACCAACCGTCCCGAGTGGATGGTTATGCAATACATTCCTGTCATTCCGCCTGAACTGCGTCCCCTCGTTCCACTGGATGGAGGCCGTTTCGCGTCATCTGACCTGAACGACCTTTATCGCCGGGTGATCATCCGGAACAACCGTCTCAAGCGTCTGCTCGAGATCAAGGCGCCGGAAGTGATCCTGCGTAACGAAAAAAGGATGCTGCAGGAAGCCATTGATTCGCTCTTCGACAACAGCCGTAAATCCAATGCGGTGAAAGCAGAAGGCGGACGTGCGCTGAAATCACTTTCTGATGTACTGAAAGGCAAGCAGGGCCGTTTCCGTCAGAACCTCCTCGGTAAGCGGGTGGATTATTCCGGCCGTTCTGTAATCGTGGTTGGTCCTGAACTGAAAATGCACGAGTGCGGTCTTCCGAAAGATATGGCTGCCGAGCTTTTCAAACCATTCATCATCCGCAAGCTGATCGAAAGGGGTATTGTGAAGACCGTGAAGAGTGCGCGGAAACTGGTTGATAAGAAAGAACCCGTGATCTGGGATATCCTGGAGAACATCCTGAAAGGACACCCGGTTCTTCTCAACCGTGCCCCGACGCTGCACCGCCTGTCAATCCAGGCCTTCCAGCCCAAACTGATCGAAGGTAAAGCCATCCAGCTGCACCCGCTCGTCACCACAGCCTTCAACGCCGACTTTGACGGTGACCAGATGGCCGTGCACGTACCCCTGAGCAACGCTGCGGTGCTGGAAGCACAGCTCCTGATGTTGTCCAGCCACAACATCCTTAACCCGCAAAACGGAACGCCGATCACCCTGCCTTCACAGGACATGGTGTTGGGTCTGTATTATATCACCAAGGGCAAGAAAACAACCGATACTGAAAAAGTGCGTGGCGAAGGCATGACCTTCTATTCTCCCGAGGAAGTACTGATTGCCTACAACGAAGACCGTATTGACCTGCATGCGCCGATCAAAGTGCGTGCGAATGTGCGGAATGCCGCAACCGGCAGCCTCGAGAAGAAGCTCATCGAAACAACAGTAGGCCGCATCCTCTTCAACCAGCACGTTCCGGTTGAGGTTGGTTTTGTGAATGCGCTGCTGACCAAGAAGAGCCTTCGTGAGATCATCGGTGACATCATCAAGATCACCAACGTGCCGAAAACTGCCAAGTTCCTGGACGATATCAAACAACTCGGATTCCGTATGGCCTTCCGTGGTGGTCTGTCGTTCAACCCGCAGGATCTGATCATCCCCGAGGTGAAAGGTGCGCTGCTGGATCAGGCTAAAGTAGAAGTAGATGAGGTGTGGGACAACTATAACATGGGTCTTATCACCAACAACGAACGATATAACCAGATCGTGGATATCTGGAGCCGCGTCGATACCCGCATTACGGAGACCCTTATCCGCGAAATGCAGAACGACAAACAAGGCTTCAACTCTGTGTACATGATGCTTGACTCCGGTGCCCGGGGTTCCAAGCAGCAGGTTAAGCAGCTGGCCGGTATCAGGGGTCTGATGGCCAAGCCCCGGAAGAGCGGATCTACCGGTTCCGAGATCATCGAGAACCCGATCCTTTCCAACTTCAAGGGCGGTCTGAACGTATTGGATTACTTCATCTCCACGCACGGTGCCCGTAAGGGTCTTGCCGATACCGCCCTTAAAACAGCGGATGCCGGTTACCTGACCCGTCGTCTCGTGGACGTATCCCAGGATGTGGTGATCGGTGAAGAAGATTGCGGTACCCTGCGCGGTATTGCGACCACTGCCCTGAAAGACAACGAAGATGTTATCGAACCGCTGAAGGACCGGATCGAAGGCCGGAACTCCCTGCATGATGTATTTGATCCGATCACCGAAGAACTCATTGTTGCTGCCGGTGAAGAGATCACATCTGATTCTGCACAGCGCATCGAAGATTCCGGTATCGAAACGGTTGAAATCCGTTCTGTACTGACCTGCGAAAGCAAGCGTGGTGTGTGTGTGAAATGTTACGGTAAGAACCTCGCTACCGGTTATACTGCACAGAATGGTGATGCTGTTGGTATCATCGCTGCACAGTCCATCGGTGAACCGGGTACACAGCTTACCCTGCGTACCTTCCACGTGGGTGGTGTTGCGGGATCCGCTTCTGTTGAATCAAGCCTGCTGGCGAAATTCGACGGTACTATCCAGTTCGACGGTCTGCGTACAGTAACTACTGAAAATGCAGAAGGCGAAAAAGTTCAGGTGGTAATCGGACGTACCGGTGAGATCAGGAACATGGACGTGAAGAACGACCGTCTCCTGAACGTGGTGAACATTCCTTACGGTTCTACCCTGGTGGTAAAAGACGGCCAGAAAGTAGTGAAAGGAGATGTGATCTGCACATGGGATCCCTACAACAACGTAGTGATCGCTGAGATCGCGGGTGCTGTTAAATTCGAAAACGTTCTGGAAGGCATTACTTTCCGGGAAGAAGCTGACGAACAAACCGGTCACCGCGAAAAAGTGGTAATCGAAACAAAAGATAAAACCAAGATCCCGTCCCTGCTCGTTGAAGGCAAGGAGATCAAATCTTATAACCTTCCCGTTGGTTCACACATCATCATGGAAGAAGGTGATGAGGTGAAAGCCGGCCAGGTACTCGTGAAGATTCCGCGTGTGCTGGGTAAACTCCGCGATATCACCGGTGGTCTGCCCAGGGTAACGGAACTCTTTGAAGCACGTAACCCCGGTAACCCAGCCATCGTATCTGAGATCGACGGTGTGGTTGCCTTCGGATCCATCAAGCGTGGTAACCGCGAAATCATCGTGGAAGCCCGTGACGGTGTGACCAAGAAATACCTGGTACCGCTGACGCGCCAGATCCTTGCACAGGATGGTGACTTCGTGAAAGCCGGTACGGCATTGTCTGACGGACAGATCGCACCAAGCGATATCCTCAGCATCAAAGGACCGTTCGCTGTTCAGGAGTATGTGGTAAACGAAATCCAGGAAGTATACCGTCTCCAGGGTGTGCGTATCAACGATAAGCACATCGAGGTGATCGTACGCCAGATGATGAAAAAAGTATCAATTGTTGATCCGGGTGATACCAAATTCCTGGAAGATGATACGGTTGATAAATTTGACTTCATCGACGAGAACGACTGGATCTTCGACAAGAAAGTCGTTTCTGATCCGGGTGAAAGCACCAGGATGCGTGCCGGTCAGATCGTGAGCCTGCGTGACCTGCGTGAAGAGAATTCTATCCTGCGTCGTTCCGACAAGAAGCTGGTGGAATTCCGCGATGCTGAACCTGCAACGTCACATCCGTTGCTGCTGGGTATCACCAAGGCATCACTGGGTGTACAGAGCTGGATCTCCGCTGCTTCCTTCCAGGAAACAACGAAAGTACTCAGTACCGCAGCGATCAACGGTAAGACCGACGACATGATGGGCCTGAAAGAAAACGTGATCACTGGTCACCAGATCCCGGCCGGTACAGGTCTCCGTGATTTCGAAAACATGATCGTGGGCAGCAAGGAGGAATATGAATTGCTCCAGACCACCCGCGAAGCCATGAACTTCGACGACGAAGAATAAGTATAGAAAACATACCAATAAGGAGGCCGCCTCATCCCGGGGCGGCCTCCATTTTTAGATTTTTACCCAAACAGGTCGCACACAACGTTAAAATTCCCCGCCGACCGTGTTTCAATTTCCCGAAACCCCTTAATTTGCTCCTAACAAAACACTTTTCATGAAGCAACTTTCCTTAGTGCTCAGTATCATCGCAACAGGCATCAGTGGATATCTCCTGGTCAACCAGCTCAGTGCGGGAAAAAAAGTCAGCGCGCCGGTAACAACAACGGCTGCTGAAAAAACTGCCACGCCTGAACATTTCAAGATCGCCTACTTTGATATTGACTCGCTTCAGAACAAATATGAATACTTCAAGGATGCCCTGTCGGAGTTGAAAAAGAATGAGGAAAGCATGAACAAGGACCTGAGCGCCATGGAAAGGAATTACCAGGCCAAGATCGGTGAATGGCAGAAGAAGGGCGCGACCATGAGCCAGTCCGAAGCCGACGCGGTTCAGCGCGAGTATGCGCAGATGCAGCAGAACTACCAGCAGCACCGCATGAAACTGGAGCAGGACCTGGAAAACAAGAAACTCGATTACAAGAAGAAGATCAAGACCAAGATCGAGGCTTACCTCAAGGAATTCAACAAAGACAATACCTACTCCTTTATCATTTCCTATGAGCCTGAGCTGATGTTTTACAAAGACACGGCCTATAATATCACCAACCAGCTGATCGACGGACTGAACAAGGAATACAAGCAGAAGTGAGTTACCGGAAGTTTGCAATTTTCCGGCTAATCGGCTAACTTCCCGCTTTATACTACTGCTTAGATGTCTTCGAACACACACTTCAAACCAACGCTCGGACTGCTGGATGCTACCATGCTGGTGGCAGGCTCAATGATCGGTTCCGGAATTTTTATTGTCAGCGCAGATATCACCCGCAATGTCGGCAGTGCCGGCTGGTTGATCTTTGTCTGGTTGCTGACCGGTTTTATGACCCTAACGGCTGCCCTCAGTTATGGAGAACTCAGTGCGATGTTCCCGAAGGCCGGCGGTCAGTACGTTTACCTGAAGGAAGCCTTCAACCCGCTTGTCGGGTTTCTTTATGGCTGGAGTTTCTTCGCCGTGATCCAGACCGGCACAATTGCTGCTGTAGGGGTGGCCTTCTCCAAGTTTGCAGCCTACCTGTTTCCGGCGCTCAGCGAGCACCATATCCTGATCGATCTCGTTTATTTCAAAATTTCTGCTGCACAGATTGTTGCAATCATCCTGGTGATCCTGCTTACCTATATCAATACCCGTGGGGTGAAGGAGGGCAAACTTATCCAGACCACCTTCACACTGGCCAAACTACTGGCCCTGTTCGGGCTCATCATATTTGGTTTCCTGCTGGGTGCAAAGGCCGGTGTGTGGGATGCGAACTGGCTGCACGGCTGGGATTTCGGAAAACTGGCCAGAACAGCCGGTGGCTCCGAAGATGTATTTATCGGCGAAACAATTCAGAAAACACCTTATGAAGGCTGGGGACCGATCATCGGCGCGGTTGCTGCGGCGATGGTGGGCTCGGTATTCAGCAGTGACGCCTGGAACAACGTAACCTTTATAGCAGGGGAGATCAAAAGCCCCGAAAAAAATATTGGCCTCAGTCTGTTCTTCGGCACCCTGATCGTTACGGTGATTTATGTTTGTGCCAATATCATGTATACGGCAGTATTGCCATTGAATGAAATTGCTTTCGCGGAAAATGACCGGGTGGCTGTAGCGGCTTCAACGGAGATCTTCGGAAGTGTGGGCACCAAGGTGATTGCGATCATGATCATGGTGTCCACTTTTGGTTGTAACAACGGCCTGATCCTCTCCGGCGCCAGGGTGTATTATACCATGGCAAAAGACGGTCTCTTTTTCAAACAGGTGGCCAACCTCAATGAGAACGGGGTGCCAGCCAAGGGCCTGTGGGTTCAATGTATCTGGGCCTGTATTCTGTGCCTCAGCGGCAAATACGGCGACCTGCTGGATTATGTGGTGGTGGTTGCTCTCGTCTTTTATATCCTTACGATTATCGGCATTTTCAGGCTGCGCAGGTTAAGACCTGATGTGGCTCGTCCTTATAAGGCTTTTGGTTATCCGGTGTTGCCGGCTATTTACATTTTGCTGGCAACCGCCATGTGTGTAGCGCTCTTAATTTACAAACCAACTTTTGCTTCGTTCGGCATCCTGATCGTATTGCTGGGTGTTCCGGTGTACTATCTGGCTGTTGCGGGCAAAAAAGACAATTAACAGGAGACTATGATGGACTATGATCAATTGTTTGAAGCCTTTAAAAATGTAAAGGTTGCTGTTATCGGAGACGTAATGCTTGACACGTACTGGTGGGGCCAGGTGGAGCGGATCAGCCCGGAAGCGCCGGTTCCCGTAGTAGCCCTTGATCGCAGTGAACTTCGTATTGGTGGTGCCGGTAACGTAGCACTCAACCTCGTGGCGATGGGGGCTCAGGTGACCATTTTTACTGTACTCGGGGAGGACGGCGACGGCCGCCTGCTGGATCAGTTGCTGACCGACAGCGGCATCGATACTACCTACACACTCTTCAGCAAGGAACGCAAAACAACGAACAAGATCCGGATCATCAGCCGTAACCAGCAGATGCTGCGGCTCGACAGTGAAACCATTCTTGACCTGAGTAACGCCATGGAGGACGCACTGTTCGAACGCGTGCAGGATTATATCGAAAGGGAAAAACCTGCTGTGCTGATCTTCGAGGACTATGACAAAGGTGTTTTGTGTTCTCCCCTGATCAAACGCGTGATCGCCCTTTGCCGGGAGAAGAAAGTGATCACGACCGTCGATCCCAAAAAGAAGAATTTCTTTACGTATAAAGGGGTTGATATCTTCAAACCCAACCTCAAGGAAGTGCGGGAAGGCCTGGACATCAACCTTGAGAATGTTGATCCGGACAGCCTCGTGGACGTGCACCAGAAACTGCAGGAAAAAATGCAGCACAGCATCTCTTTTATCACGCTTTCCGAGAAGGGCGTATTCTATGCGGCCGATAGCCAGAGCAGGATCATTCCTTCGCATCTCCGGAGTATCGCCGATGTATCCGGAGCAGGCGATACCGTGATTGCCGTGGCATCGCTTGTGTATGCCACTACAGGTAATATCTCGCTGTTTGCAGAGATTGCGAATATTGCCGGCGGACTGGTATGTGAGGAAGTGGGTACGGCAGCGATCGACAAAAACCGCCTGTTGTCGGAGTGCAAAGCGTTGCTGGCGGGTTAATACCCTAAATTTCTAAATGGCTTTTGCCCTGGCAATTTTAGTTTCTGTATTGTCAATGTCTTTTATCCAATGGACTAAATCAGGGTCTATCCATGTAAAGATGTCTACTATAGCTTTATAGAAACTTTCAACATAGGTGAAATCAATAGTATATCCGTTGAAGCATATGGGTTCATTGTGGTTTATCCGATTTCTGAATTGCCTTACAATATTGAGCTTGACGCAAACATTACTTCTGCCGTGTCCGGTAGGAAGGTTATTGAACACTTGAATAGGTCTACCCAGGAGTAGTTTGTAATGATGCACTTCGAATAAGCCGGACCAAAATCCCAATGATTGGTCCGCAAGAATTTTGCCGCTTGTAATAGGTACATTTAAACGCCTGAATTTTTTTTCTGATTTTTCGACGGATGTTTTCAGGAATGCATTTGTGACCAGTTTTCCAGTCTTTCTGTCAATGTGAGTGAGAGATGGAGCGATCATAAATCCATTCTTTTGATTTATTATCCAATCGGGGTCACAGAAATGTGCAGAAAGAACCATATTCAGACGATTTCTTAACGCCACTTCCAATATGCCTAAAATTGGATGAAATGATTGAGCAATTTTCAAATTTGCTTTGTATAATCTGACGGCTCTCGTTTTTTGATTTCCAGTTGCGATCAGGTATCTGTCAATACATTGTAAGGAGAGGTACAGCCTCACTTTCTCAAACTTCATCAATCAGCTTTTGTACTATTGATCAAATGCAGTAATTTTATTGTATGATGCTTAGTCAAGCCTCTTGCAACTATGCAACGTAACTAAGTTTAAGATTGTAAAGGGTCATGAAAATGACCCTTTTTTTTATCTAAAGACGACGTTTTTTCACGTTATGTGTGTCGGATCAATTACCCGAAAGAACGGTCACTTTTTTATAGCCCATTGTTTTCAGGAAAGTTTCCATCACTTTAAGTGCCTGGGCATTGGCGCGTTCGGGAAGGCCCTTTGCTTTGACCCGTTCTGCCAGTAAAGCCCTGGCTTTTTCTTTCAGGGCAGTTACTTCTGCCGGGCTCCAGCTACCTTCTTCTATGAAAGTTTCGGTGTCGGAAGGATTTGTCTGAATGTCGAGTATCCCTGCGACGGGAAGCCGAAGGGAAATCGAATCGCCTTTAATAAACAACTGGTCAACGGTGAGGCCTTTCAGCTCGGTTCCCAAAAGCACCTGACCTTTTACGATGATGACCAGGTGATCCATTGAAGGAGGTGCACCCGGTGTGAATACGGTAACAATCTGTCTTGCGCTGCCCGGCGGGGAAGGCTTAACAGCACTGACGACCACTTCATCCTGGGCATTGAGCGTAACGAGCTGGCTGATTTTGCGGATTTCCCTGACGAGTATGGGACTTTCATCAATCGTTACCGGCGCAGCAGAAAACCAGCGGGAAGGAGATGGCAGCCAGCCTGCCCGGGAGCACAGCCAGTAGATCAGCGCTATGGCGAGTAGTACACCGGCTGTTTTGATGACGGGCCTGATCATGGCAGCGGTGTTTGTGGTGAAAAACGAATGGTAATGTTGTTGTAGCCGGCGTGTTGCAGAAAGCCGGTGATCAGGGTTCGGGTATTGTTCTCCGTTTCGGTGAAAATGCCCGTTGCGGCAATATCTCTCCGGATTTGTTTTTCGGCCTGTGCCAGGAGCGCGTCGCGGGCGGCGTTGTCGAAGGGATCACGCAGTGCACCGATTTCCTGGTATTCCACTTTTATGCCGGAAGGGGGTAGGTTGAGGGAAATCAGTTTGGGCGCGGGGAGGTTCAGCGTAATGTTTTTTCCATCGATGATCACGTCCTCAGGTTGCAGCTTTGACAGATCAATGCCAGCTTTCAACACGGCTTCCACCGACATCAGGATTTTTCTGTCGCCCAGTTTGTACCAGGTCTTGTCGTCACTGGCTTTCACGATTTTGGTAATATGGTATTCGGTGGTAGCGAGATCAGACAGGTTCCGTACCTCAAGCACTTTTTGCAGCGGCGGTTCCTCCTGCCTGCAGGAAATCAGCCCGGTGACCATCACCAGCAACAGCAGTGCTCCTGCATAGTGCTTAAAATATAGCATATTTGCAAATTATGGAAAAATATGCGGTGGTGGTTGCCGGTGGATCCGGCCTGAGAATGGGCACACCGGTGCCGAAGCAGTTCCTGGAGATAAGGGAGCGCCCGGTGCTGTGGTATACCCTCAATGCTTTCCTGGATGCTTTTTCCGATCTGCAGATCATCCTGGTATTGCCGGAACAACACCTGGAAACGGGCAAACGGATACTCCGTTCTACCTATGATCCTGACCGCATATGGATGACCGTTGGCGGTGAAACGCGGTTTCATTCCGTTCGCAATGGCCTGCAGCATATTCACAAACATTCCATCGTATTCGTGCATGATGGCGTCCGCTGCCTGCTGACTCCCGACCTCGTGCGCCGTTGTTATGCAGCGGCAGTGGACAAAGGAAATGCCATTCCCGCTATCGCAGCGGTCGATACCATCCGCATCGACACCATCAACGGAAGTGAACAGATCGACAGGAATAAAGTGAAGATCATCCAGACGCCGCAGGCATTTTTCTCTGAACTGATCAAGTCGGCTTTTGAACAGGATTTTCACGAGTCGTTTACTGATGAAGCCAGCGTAGTGGAGCGGCTGGGCGTTAAGATCCACCTCATTGAAGGGGAAAGCAGCAATATCAAGATCACCCGGCCGCTTGACCTGCTGATTGCAGAGAAGGTATTGGAAGAACGCGAGATGGGACTTTAGGGTTTCAGCCATCGCAGCCATGCCGGTAACCGGTTCAGCCGGATGGTAGGATAGTATTCCGCAAATGCGCCGAAGCTGCTGTAGAAAAAGGCGAGTCCATCGATGTCTGATCCTTCGAAATCCAGCACGAGTGGTTGCGCGCAGTGATCCCGGATAAAGGCGTCGATAAGGAAATGCGATGCGCCGGCAGTTTTACCATCCGGATGATTGCCCACCAGCAGGTAATAGGCACGACCTGCAGCAAAGAAGAATACTGCTGATGCCATCAGGTTTCCCTGGTTTGTCCGGATGCCATAAATTTTTGCCCTTCCTTCCCCCTGTCTTACGCCATAGATCTTCAGAAAGCTGTTATAATCCTTTACGCTGAAGTAATCATTGAAGTGCCGCAACGAGGCGAGCCGGATCACTTCTTCCACCTCAACTGCGGTGTCCACAACAAACCTGAGGCCTTTCGCCTTATGAATATTGCGGTGGATTTGTTTCCGGTAGTTTTTTTCAATGTCAGTGTAGGAAGGGGAGAGTGGTAAAATGAAATTGCGTCGAAGGAGCATGGGATATTCCGGGAGCGTATAGTTGTTACCGTTATTCAGGGGGAAATCCCAGTAGCGGAATTTAGGCGGAACGGCATCGAGGAATGCTTTGAGCCGGTCTGCATTCAGGTCGTTGCCAAATACGCCGCCGGCATAGATAAACGGGGTATATCCCAAGTATTGAATGCCTGCTTTTTTGCGCCAGGGCAGTGGCATTACCTGTTCGTAATCGCCTTCAACAAGGGCATCCCAATGCGGACAGAAATTGTCGAGCCATGCGGATTCAGCATACAGGGTACCATTGCCTGCAGCTGTTATGGCGGCGTCCCAGCGTGCCGTATCAATGGCTGCGCGGTGCAGGTACTGTATGTTTCCGGTAATCATCATAATCCGGTTTGTGCCAGCAGTGGCCGCATGCGGAACTGGCCGATGCTGATGCTGAAGGAAACCGTCCTCCAAAAGCTGTTGTCTCCCAAAACGGATTTATTGTAATCGCGGAATGGTTGGGCCACGACAATGGGAAAGTACACCGTTACAAGGTCGCGCAGCAGCGATACCTGGATGCCGGCATCGAAGAGTACTTTCTGTTCTGAATAGGTGGATTCCCAGGCCTCCCCGAAAGTACCGATATCAGCAAACAGCCGCAGCGGCATTTTGAATGGCAACAGGGTCAGCGGGTTGATCTTGTCGGGGATGTCGGTGGTCATGTTGATGGCGAACAGCCAGTTGTCTGATTTGCCGACCTTGTCACTCAGCAGATCGGTGCGCACTTTAAAGCCGCCATCACGCATCATGATCTGCTGACTCTGCCATCCCTCGTATTCATTTCTCCCGATAAAATAGCCGGAATAAGTATAATCCTCTGCACCATTTGCGCCGGTAGTATTCAGCAGGTAGCGGTCAAGTTCGAGTTCGCTGAAAGTTGTCTTGCCGCGGTTATAAAAGAATTTGCCTGCGAAAAACCGGAGCCGGAAGCCCTGGTCTTTCTTATGGTAGTTAAAAAAATAATTTCCGGTGAGTGCGAGCCTGGTGAACTCGGGCTGATATTCTGCCTGGAACTGAAAATCGTACGGGTAGAGCAGGCGGTGGTCGGCCCAGCGCAATTGCAGTTGCTGCAGGTTGCGGGTGCTGCTCTGGCTGGTGACGGCAATGCTCGTATCGTTTCCATCAATGATGGTATTGTATTCGGGACTGTATTCGCGGAAGAAAAACGATTTGAACTGGATGGTGCGTTCCCGTTTGGAAAGTGGCTGTTCTTTCAGCTGGTATACCAGGTAAGGTGCGACCTTTTCATAGGCGTAGGATTGCCGTACGCCTTCGTTCTCTGTTTCCTGCATGCTGAACCTGGCGGCGGTTACCCCAACCTTCCACTGATGCCAGTATCCCGGAAGAAAACCCGTGTAGGAAATATCACCGATGCCCGTAAAGGTTTTGCTCCGGGTGCCATACATCGGCGCAACAAAGAAACGGAAACGTGATAAAGGGGGCTGATAATTGTGCAGGAAGGCACCGATCATGAACCCGTCGTAATGGTTGTAACCAGGCGCCGGTCCGATGTCGATGTAGCGGTATCGCTCAGGGGTTTTTCTGCCGTAAAGAAAGGCGAGGCGAACCGGCCGGTGATTGCTGTCCAGCGACCCTTGCTGGTTAAGTCTTTCGAATTGAGGCAGCGGCCTGCCCGATATGGTTTCAAAAGTTTGGCGCAGGTCTGCCGGTGCAGGATGGACAAAGCGAAAATTCTGATAGTAGGTGCGCATGCAGCTGTCGAAAAGCGGTGTGCCCAGTTGATGCTCAAGGTTCTCAAAGAACCAGCCTGCTTTTTCATAAGCCATGAGCGCGTAGTTGGCTTTATTGAAATTATCTGAAGGCGTCGTAACAGGCTGATCGAGGTGCATTGTTTCCAGCGCACTTACGAACTGACGGGTAATACCCGGTTCGTCACGCAACTGATACCGGTGGTCATAGAAGGTATTGATGCCTTCATCCATCCAGGGGTGATCGCGTTCGTTATTGCTGACGGCACCATACCACCAGCTGTGTCCCAGTTCATGATCGATGGTGATGTCACGTTCACCGGCGTTCAGGCCCTCCCGGATCACTGCAAGACCAGGATATTCCATTCCGCCGATACCTGGTCCCTGGTAACCCTCAACGATAACGGCATCGCTGTAGGGGTAGTCACCGACCCACTTGCTGCGCTGCAGCAGCGATGTCTTGATGGCTTCGATGCTGCCATTCCATTTTGCGGCATTGTTCCGGAAAACATATTGCCGGATATTGACCTTTTTTCCGGAAGGCAGCTGCACGCTGTCGGTGGTCACTACAAATTTTTTCGAGGCGAACCAGGCGAAGTCAGTTGCCTGTTCCAGCTGGTAGTGAAAACGGCGGGGTGCCGATGAACTGCTATCCACCAGGTGGCCGGTTGCTGCGAGGGTAAAACCGGCCGGGCATTCAATCGTCACATCAAAGTTTCCGAACTCCTGGTAAAATTCACCCTGGTCGAGGTAGGGCATGGGATGCCATCCTGCGGTATCATAAACAGCCGGTTTCGGAAACCATTGGGTGACGGCATAGAAGCCCTGCCGGTAGCCGCTCCTGCTGAAAATATACGGGAGCTTTACATGGAAGGATACATCAATGGAAATGGATTGTTTCGGGTAAAGTGGTTCCTGCAGTTGCAGGCGGACAATATCCTGGTGGATCGGATGGTCTTCTGTTTCCGCCGGCGAGCCATTGATGCGGAAGTTCAGCCGGTTGATATACCCGCGCTGGTTTTCGTTACTGAAGTAGAAATCCTGGCGATTGAGCAGCAGCAGTTGTTCACTGAAGGCCGTATGGTCGTTCTTATAGGCATTGGGCCATACGTGAAACCAGATGTAATAAAGGGTATCCGGACTATTGTTGCTGTAGCGGATCGTTTCCTTTCCGAGTATGCCGTGTTCTTTATCGTCCAGTTGTGCCGTAATGGTAAAGTCTGCCGTCTGTTGCCAGCGGGCAACGGGAGTATGTTCCTGGCTTCGGCTCTCCTTCACCGTTACCAGTAACAGGAATAACAGGCATTGCAGTAAGGTTGATCTCATTTATTTTCCTTTACCGGATACAATGATACGGATCGTATAGAACATGATCTTGATATCGAGGGCCAGTGAGATATTTTCCATATACAGCAGGTCGTATTTCATGCGCTCCAGCATTTCTTTCAGATTCTCTGCATAGCCGAACTGCACCATTCCCCAGGAACTTAATCCGGGCTTCACTTTCAGCAGGTAGTTGTAATAGGGATCGATAGCAGTCAGCTGATCAATATAAAATTTGCGTTCCGGACGGGGGCCGACGAGGCTCATTTCGTTCCGGAGGATATTCACCAGCTGGGGCAGTTCATCAAGCCGCCATTTCCGCATCACTCTTCCCCAGGAAGTGACCCTGGGATCGGTTTCAGAAGACAGTGCCGGCCCCGAGCGCTCCGCGTCTCTGACCATACTCCGGAATTTCAGGATGGTGAATGGTTTCCCCTTGTAGCCGATCCTTTCCTGGCGGAAGAGGATTGGTCCGGGTGACGACAGCCTGACCCTGATGGCCACATACAACAGCAGGGGAGACAGCAAAACAAGGGCCACTGCGGCCAGCAGTACGTCGATCAGTCTTTTGATGTGTTGCTGCCATAACGGCATCAGTCCAGAAGGGATATCGGTTAGCAGCGGCGTATAAACGTTGGCAGTACGCATAGATCCCGACAGGATATTCAGTACCGAAGGCGCCAGTTTGATCTCCACATCTTTTCTGCCGAGGCGGTGGATATATTGTTCAACTTCCTGCTGCTGGTCGGTTTGCAGGGCAAGCACTACCAATTCTATGCCCTGTTCATCGATCGTGGTTTCCAGGGCATCCGGTTTGCCGAGATAAGGCAGGGCGTTGCTCAGGCCGTTTGCAACGGGCGCGAGATACCCGTTATAGTGATACCCGGCAGTACGCAACTGGTCGCGGGTGGCAAGGAAGAGTTCATGGGCGGGTTGGTTGTCGCCTACCAGCAGGCTTTTGAAGAACACGGCGCCTCTACGCAGCTGCGCCCTTGCGCGGGCCAGGAGGAACAACCTTCCGGCAAGTGTAAAGCCTGTTTGCAACAGCACGAAGCACGCGAAAATCGAATAGTAATACCGCAGGCTCCGGTCGATATCATTCAGCAGAATGACGAAAAAGATAACAGTACATCCGATCAGGCTGGCAATGATGGTAATGGTGCCTTCTGCCAGCCTGGATTTACGGTATAAACTATGATAGCTTCCCAGGATGCCATAAAATGCAACCCAGGCAAAAGGGAGAAGGATCAGCCCCGCGATAATACCGCTGTTCAGCAATATGCGGCCATCCACGATCACTGGTTCACCCAGCAGATGATTGCGATAAATGAAGAAGAGAAACCACACGAGGCCGGCAGCCAGATAATCGCTCAGGGCGTACCAGAATGGACTTATGGTTGAACTCCTCGTTTGCGGCATCAGGAATTGATCGTGTTGTGGCGTATTTTATGGAGGATCTGGTGGGCCACTTCCATAGCGCCGAATCCATCTACTTCCGACACTATGGTACGGGTATTCTGCAGGATGGCATCGCGGAAAGCCTCCAGTTCCAGTTTGATGGCGTTTACTTCGGGAATTACCGGATTCGCTACGGCGACTGTTTTTTTGCCCTTTGGCGTGTCAATGTCAAATTCAAAAACATTGGCATCAGATTCTCCCTTGAGCCGGATCACTTCCGTCTTCTTGTTGAGGAAGTCAATGCCAACATAGGCATCTTTCTGAAAGAGGCGCATCTTCCGCATCTTTTTCATCGAGATCCTTGAAGAAGTGAGGTTGGCGACACATCCGTTGTTGAATTCGATCCTGACGTTCGCGATATCCGGTGTGTCGGTCATGACAGCCACGCCGGAAGAGGAAATATGTTTCACCTCGCTTTTCACCATGCTGAGGATAATGTCAATATCATGGATCATGAGGTCGAGGATCACACTGACTTCGGTTCCTCTCGGGTTGAACTGTGCGAGGCGGTGTACTTCTATGAACATGGGGTTGAGGTCGAGCCCGCGCGTAGCCAGAAAAGCCGGATTAAATCTTTCCACATGGCCCACCTGCATTTTTACATTGGATTCCTTTACCAGTTTAACGAGTTCCCTGGCTTCATCCATAGTATTGGCCAGCGGCTTTTCCACGAATACATGTTTGCCGTTGCGGATGGCAAGCTGGCACAGTTCAAAATGGAAATTGGTGGGAGCGACGATATCGGCTGCGTCGATGCGGCGTAACAGTTCTTCAGGATCGTGAAAGCGTTGGAGACCATAACGGGCTTCCACTTCCACTGCGTTGGCGTCATGAGGATCATAAAATCCCACGAGTTCAACCCCCTGAATTTCTTTCCAATTGTTGAGATGGAATTTCCCCAGATGTCCGACACCGAAAACCCCTATTTTGAGCATAGTCCCTGATTAATCTTTCAAAGATAATCAAGTGACCTTAAATGCACTTAACGAACCAATTGTGACTGTTGGGCGTAAACAGGTGCAGGTGAATAAATAAAGAGGCAGGAACCGCCTTTGATGGCATTGATAATTGGTCTTGCCATGTTCTGGGGTATGGCCGGGCACCCCTGGCTTCTGCCGATAAACCCCTGCTGGCTGATGAATTTTTCGTTCACATACGGGGCACCATGCATTACAATGGCTCTCCTGTCGGCATTATCGTTGATACCTTTTTCAAGGCCTTCGAGGCGGAGAGAATAACCATTGCTGCCGTAGTAGGTTTCTTCGGTGCGGTAGAAACCCGGACTGCTTTTATAAGAAGAGGGGCGATTGCTGTAGGAGCTTGCCATTTCGCGGCCGGAATTGCGGCCATGCGCAACATAGGTATTGTAGAGCAGTTTGCCGGATTCCAGGTCAAGTACGTATAATCTTTTACGGGCACTTGGCTGGCTGAAGTCGGCAATAGTCATGATGGCATCCCTGGAGATCTGACCCTGCTGTTTCAGTTTCTCCCAGCCACGGACTGCAAGTTCAAATGCCTGTTTCTGTAAACCCAGGGAATCCAGGCTCAACAGGTCATACAGGCGGAAAGCCGCGTCTTCTGTAAGGTTGTCTGTAACGGCCGTATTTTTCGCGCTGAAATCACGGCTTGCGGCATTGGTCGGCCAGTTTACCGTAACAAAGGTAAATCCGATAAATGCCAGTACGGCGATGAGGGTTACGGGGTTAAATTTTTTCTGCATGGGCTATCTACTGGTTAAACAACTTGCTGTTAGTTTCAGACGGATAACGAAGGCAGATGGTTGGTTGCGGGATAGTTTTTATAGTGTACGGATCAAAAAAAAATGGTTTTTCAGAAAATTCCCGGATATGCGCGCTATTGAACGAAAACCTTGCCAAAAACCTGGGAATACCCGTTTTTAGCCGATTCGGGCATAAAATAAAGCCTGTCCGGTCAGGAACAGGCTTTTCGCTCATGTATGTGTGTTAGCAATAATATCTAATTGTCTAGAAATTGAACACACCGTGAATGCCAAAGATATTCGCTTTGCCTTCGTTGATGCCTTTCATAAAGGATCCCATGATCTCGATGTTGTGGGTTCCGGCACCTACGGCGAAACGTACTCCGGCATTGGCGGCAGGGCCAAAGGTGGTTTGATTTTCCTTTACGTACTCATCATAATAGTAGTCATCACCACCGTCAACTGATTTGAGCACGTACGAGCTTCCCAGGTGTGCGCCAAATCCTGCTCCCAGGAAGAACCCAAAGCGGTCTGCTGATTCTTTGGAAGAACCGGCACCTACGTTATAGTTGATCATTAACGGTGCATTGACTGCATAGGTCAGGCTGGATGTAGTACCGGATTGGGAGTTGTATTCGGCCGAGCCTCCAAAGCCAATTGCCAGTGGAATGCCAACAGAAATGGAGGATGCATCAGATTCCGTGATCGTGTAGCGTGGGCTGTACATCAGTGTAAACATCACACTGTTTTCAACGTTTTTTGAAGAAGTGACGATTGCGCCGGTACCAACACCGTGCAGGAAAGACTGGGCCTGGGAGAATACAAAAGCGGTTACACCGAGCGTAAGCAGGAGGACTTTTTTCATTGGTTAAGGTTTATTAATCAGGCGGCAAAATAGAGCGCGGCATTATAAAAAGCAAATCGCCGGTCAATATATTTTATTGCTAAGTGCAAACACTTATTGCCGTTCCTCCCCGGCATTGACCATTTACCCGGTAAATCTTAAGCAAGTCATATTGGAAAAAATGGGGCTGGAATTATGATTAAATTTTAGGACAAACCAGTACTATGATCAAAAATTATCTGTTAATCGGTCTGCGGAACCTCAGAAAGAATCCCGCCTACAGCACCATCAATATCCTGGGGCTGTCAGTGGGCCTGGCAGTAACGATTCTCATTGGCTTATGGATCTATGATGAGATCAGTTTCAACCAGGTGCATGAGAAGCATGAAAGACTGGCACAGATGATGACGACGCAAACCTTTAACGGTGAAAAGGGAACCGGCCCTGCTGTGTCGCTGCCGATCGCCCCCGCACTACGCACCGCATACCCGGGCGACTTTAAGCACCTTGCACAGACTTCCTGGAATTTTGGTCATATTATCGCTGTTGGTGACAAGAAACTGAATACACATGGCATGTGGGTGCAACAGCCGTTTCCCGAGATGATCTCCCTGCATATGATTAAGGGAAATGCAGGTTCACTGAACAATCCCAGTTCGATACTGATTACGCAGTCACTGGCTAAAGCATTGTTTGGCGAAGGGGAAGCCCTGGGCCAGACAGTCAAAATCGATAATCGTACCGATTATAAGGTGAGCGGGGTTTTTAAAGACCTGCCGAACAACAGTACTTTTTTCGATTCGAAAATATTCCTGTCGTGGGAAGCTTACCTGAAATCAGAGAACTGGGTGAAAGAATCTGCAGACCAGTGGGGCAATCATTCCTGGCAGTTGTTTGCTGAAATGCAACCGGGCGTGAGTATGGCAACCGTTACCAATAAGATCCGCTTTCTTCCCAGAAAGCATGTGAAAGAGGGAGAGGAAGAGATCCTGTTGCATCCGATGGATAAATGGCACCTGCACAGTGAATTTAAAAACGGAAAAGTAGCTGGCGGAAGGATTCAGTTCGTGTGGTTGTTCGGTACCATTGGTGTATTCGTACTGTTGCTGGCCTGTATTAATTTTATGAACCTGAGCACCGCCCGTTCAGAAAAGCGTGCACGTGAAGTTGGGGTAAGGAAAGCTATCGGGTCGATGCGGACGCAACTCATTTATCAGTTCCTGACAGAGTCAATACTGGTTGCCTGGTTCGCCCTTTTCCTTTCGGTGCTCCTGGTGCTGGCAGCACTGCCGTTCTTTAACGGTATCGCGAAAAAGGAAATCACGATTCCCTGGGGGCAACCTTATTTCTGGCTGTCAGCACTGGCAGTAACGCTGATTACCGGAATAGTTGCCGGTAGTTATCCCGCTTTTTACCTGTCCGGTTTTCAGCCGGTTAAAGTACTTAAGGGAACATTCAAAGCAGGAAGGCTGGCAGCCATTCCCCGCCAGGTACTGGTAGTGCTGCAGTTCACGGTCTCCATTACCCTCATTATCGGAACGATAATTGTTTTCCGGCAGATCCAGTTTGCCAAGGATCGCCCTGTCGGTTATTCCCGCGACGGACTGTTTACCGTAATGATATCAACGCCCGAGTTATGGGGGCATTACAACAGCCTGCGGGATGACCTGCTGAAAACCGGCGTGGTGGCAGATATGGCAGAATCCAGTAGTCCCTCTACCGGCATCTGGTCTAACCAGATCGGCTTTGAATGGAAAGGCAAGGATCCCAACTCGGTGCCGCTGTTTGGTATCGTGGCCTGCACACACGACTACGGCAATACCCACCGTTGGAAGATTAAAGAAGGCCGTGATTTCTCAAGAGAATTTGTTACAGATTCCGGCGGACTGATCCTCAATGAGGCTGCTGTCAAACTCACCGGCCTGAAGCAGGTGGTGGGAGAAACCATCAAGTGGAATGACAAGGAAAGAAAAGTGATCGGCGTAGTGAAAGACATGGTGATGGAATCGCCTTACGAACCGGTTAAGCCGACCATCTTTTTCCTCGACTATAACTGGACGAGTGTGATCACGATAAGGGTAAAACCGGAAGTACCGATGCGGAAAGCACTGGCAGCCATTGAGCCGGTATTCAGGAAAGCTGATCCGGGAAGTCCCTTCAAATATGAATTTACCGACGAAGAATATGCCAACAAGTTCAGCGATGAAGAAAGGATCGGTAACCTGGCGACTTTCTTTGCCATCCTTGCGGTATTCATTTCATGCCTTGGATTGTTCGGACTCGCTTCCTTCGTAGCGGAGCAGAAGACCAAAGAGATCGGTGTGCGCAAAGTGCTGGGTGCGTCTGTATTTAATTTATGGCAGGCGATGTCAACCGGCTTTTTGAAGCTGGTGATCATTTCCTGCCTGATTGCCATCCCGATTGCCTGGTATTTCCTCTCTGGCTGGCTGCAACAGTATCAATACCGCACTACCATTTCCATGTGGGTGTTCTTCCTGGCCGCATTGGGTGCTGTGCTGATCAGCCTGGTGACAGTAAGTTTCCATTCAGTGAGGGCAGCGCTGGCGAATCCTGTGAAGAGTTTGAGGACAGAATAAAGTTTATAAGTTTATTTGTTTAATAGTTTGGAAGTTGGGGTCCGCGGGTTTGGTAACGAAAGAAAGCAATTGAAAGAAAATATAATAGTAAATGAAGCAATACGCACATATATGTGCCTTATTCCTGGTGTTTGTTGTTTATGCTTCCTGCAAAGGGCAGAACAAAGCTGATCTTTCCAAAGAAAATCTCAAGTCCGGAACAGAAAACCTGGTTACTTCTTCCGGACCAAAACAAATAACCCGGAATATCATACAGGATAAAAAAGGCAATATCTGGATTGCTGCATTTGACGGGATCTTCCGGTATGACGGCAAGTCGTTTACCAACATCACAAATGGTGTAAGTAAGGCCCGCTTTTTTTCTGTCCTGGAAGACAGAAAGGGCAATTTTTGGTTCGGCTCTATCGGCTCAGGAGTTTATTATTACGATGGAAAATCCTTTCAGAATTTCACTACCCGGAATGGGCTTCTTAATAATGATGTTGGTTGTATATATGAAGATAAAAGTGGCAACATCTGGTTCGGTGTTTTTGGGGGAGCAAGCCGCTACGATGGGAAATCCTTTCAGAATTTTGTCATTAATGGAGATGCGATGAATCAGGATCTGACCGGAATAACTTTTCAGGAAAGACCTCCCTATGAAGTCAATGCTATTATTGAAGACAAAAAAGGCAGATTATGGTTTGCAACAAGAGGCAATACCTTCGTTTATGATGGAAAAACATTTACAGTTTTCGCTCATGAGGGTACCCCTTTTAAAAATGTTCGTTCAGTAATTGAAGATAAAACAGGCAATATCTGGCTTGGTGGCGCGAATGGGCTTTGGCGCTATAGCGGCAGTACGTTTACCAGTTTCAGGCAGAAGTTTGTTGGCTATATAATTGAAGATAAAAAAGGCAATATCTGGACCAGTTCAGAAAGGGACAATGGCAAAGACTGGGCGCTTGCCCGGTATGACGGAAAATCATTATCCAGTGCAAATCCAACGGTAACCGAATTGACAACCAGGCCGATGTTTTTTGGGATTTTAGCAGCTGCTGACGGGAGTATTTGGTTTGGCGCTCTTGACGGAGTGCGTCGCTATGATGGAAGCACCATTGCTGACTTCTAAACTAAAAGATCGATAGCTGGAGCGATGCCGTCACGGTTAGTACCGGCATCTCATGATACCGGCTGGCGACAGTGATGCGTGTGGTGCCGGCGGATTCGCGGAACAGCGCTTCGACGATATCGGGATGATTGTTGTTTTTGGACAGATGAGAAAGTACCAGGTGCCGTAAGGCATCGCTCCGGTGTTTTACAAACAGGTCAAATGCCTGGCGGTTGGACAGGTGGCCCTTTCCACCGCTTATCCTTCTTTTCAGGTGGAAGGGGTAGTTTCCTTTTTCCAGCATCTGCTCACAATAATTGGATTCCAGGAAAGCAGCGTGGCAGGAACCAAAATGTTTTTTCAGGGCACTGCAACTCACCCCAATGTCGGTGAATATGCCAACAGTCACACCATTTCCTGTCACCACGAAACTATGCGGATCACAGGCATCATGATTTTTCAGGAAGGGCAGTATGGTCAGATCGCCGATACTGACAGGAACATTATCCTGGAAGGTGCGTATGAGTTCTTCTTCAATCGGTATCGCTGCCTCACGGTGTGTGTCCTTTGTGATATATACCGGAACCCGGTGTTTTTTTGATAATTGCGGGATACCCGTAATGTGATCACCATGTTCATGCGATACGAAAACCGCGCGGACGGACGTGATCGACAGGCCAAGCCTTGACATCCTTTTCTCAATCTCCCTGCAGGAAATGCCGGCGTCCACCAGGATGGCCTCGTGTTGGTTACCAATATAGTAGCAATTCCCGTTGCTGCCGGAATTCAGTGAAGTAATGAAAAGGGGCATACGCAAAAGTACGCCCCTGAAACATCACCTAAACATCCACCACGATCATTATTCCTTAATCATTCACCACACCGGTCTCAACCGGTTCCAGCGGATCAGAAATATCAAAAAAATGAAATCCGTCAGCGATATGGGAAATCAGGATATCGCCATAGGGGATGACATCCTGGAAGTCAAAGCCGGAAATTGTTTTCACCAGCTCCGGCTGCCAGGCATTGGCGATATTATATACTTTAAGGCCACTGGTGCCATCGCAAACATAGAGGGCAGTATCGCTCATTCCCAACCCGTATGGAGATGCCATTTCGATGGTATTCACCAGAACAGGTTGTGCACTGTTCTTTATGTTGTAAACGTTGAGCACATTGGTAGTGCTGCCACAATTGTTGCCAAAACTCCGCAGGGTTACATAAGCCACGGTATCGTTACCGATTACCGGGTCGCAGGCGCGTACATGGCTGACGGACCCTTCCATTTTCGGGTTGGCAGGATCTTCCAGGGAGAAAACATACATGCCATTGGAAGACCCGATAAACAGCTTGTCCTGGTAAGGATAGATGGTCTCTATATTCCAGCTGAGGTAGGTGGAGCCAGACAATTTCGGATTTTCCGGATCACTGCAGTCGTAAGCTTTCAGGCTGGATAAGTCGACGATGTAGAGATAATTGCCTACCATCGTAAAACGCGCCATGGATCCGCTTTTTCCATTTCCGCTGTTGTTGTCTGGTGCAGCGGCATAATTACCCGCACCATCTTTTGAGCAGGAAGCAATCATGGTAGTTAAGATGAGTATCACCACCAGGCTGGATAGTATTTTTTTCATTTGTTCAGGTTTATTGGGTGATGCAATAGGCTCCGGCAACCTTTTTTTCGAGTTTCCATTCGATCACATCTCCACTGTAGGGATTGGGGCATACATAATGAACATTGCGTTGTTCAGGCTTTGCGTCCATTGCCAGTCCATTGAAATAATATTCTACCTCAAAGGCGGTCGGTGTGCGGGAAAGTTCTTTCACCACAGAGAGATCGCTGATATCAACCGTCACCAGGTCCATCATATTGTTCGTAAACAGTACATTGGACTTCACCGCCACTTCAGTGCATCCCGGAATATTGATAAATGCCATTTTTTGCGGATGTTCCCTGTCGGTGTAATCGATCACATGAATGCCCTTGTACTTTTCGACCTGGTAAAGGCGTTTGCCGGCAACATAGATCTTTCCGGCAGCTTCGGTAGGTTGAGCCGTGGTTGCAGAAATGGTTCTTTTGGCGGGATCAGTACCGTATACCGGCACGTAGGCTTCTTCGAAGATCTGTTCCGGCGGCGGCGGAACGGGCCGCCGGGAAAAGTCAAAACAGGAAACCAGCGTGACTACGAGTCCAGCCAGTAGCAGGAGGGTGCTCGTTCTGGGAAGGGTTTGCATTTGGAAAGGTTTGGTGTTAGTGTTTATTTTGAATAAGGTTGGCCTGATGTATGCGTAATTACCGGTAATTTAATAGTCCTTATAAACGATTTGATTATGAATGACAGGATCGCCTCCCTCAAACAACTTCAATCTGAAGGAAAAGACATCAGTTCGCTTCCGTTTTCCATCCGCATTCTCCTGGAGAATGTATTGCGCAATCACGACGGTTTTGGTATCACGGATGAACACCTTGATACGCTTGTGAACTGGTTGCCGGAGGGAACGGACAGGGAAATCCCCTTTAAGCCGGCCAGAGTACTGATGCAGGATTTTACGGGGGTACCGGCAGTAGTGGATCTTGCCAGCATCCGGGCGGAAGTGATCCGCAGGGGGAAGGATGGGAGCCGCATCAATCCGGCTATTCCTGTCGACCTGGTGGTAGATCACTCTGTACAAGTGGATTTTTTTGGTACTGACTATGCTTATAATAAAAACGTTGTATACGAGTATGAAAGAAATAAAGAAAGGTATCAGCTGCTGAAATGGGGGCAACAGGCATTTGACAATTTTACTGTGGTGCCGCCCGGCATGGGGATCTGCCACCAGGTAAACCTGGAATACCTGGCGCAGGCAGTAATCCGTCGCGATGGCTGGATTTTTCCGGACTCCCTGGTAGGTACAGATTCGCATACGCCGATGGTGAACGGTATCGGTGTAATGGCCTGGGGGGTGGGCGGTATTGAAGCCGAAGCGGCTTTGCTGGGGCAGCCGGTTTATTTTACCTGTCCCCAGGTGATTGGGCTTGAGCTTACCGGGAAACTGGCGGAAGGAATTACGGCCACAGACATGGTGCTGACGATTACCGAATTGTTAAGGAAATATGGTGTGGTCGGAAAATTTGTGGAGGTATTTGGCGACGGGCTGGATCATTTGTCTGTGCCGGACCGTGCCACCATCTCCAATATGTCCCCCGAATTCGGCTGTACGGTAACCTATTTTCCGATCGATAGCCAGACCCTTGATTATATGCGGCGCACCAACCGTTCTGAGGAGCAGATCAAACTGGTGGAAACGTATTGCCGCGAGAATCTGCTATGGCGTACGGGAACTGAAAAAATCCGTTACTCTGATACGGTGAGCCTCGACCTTTCTCAGATCCAGCCAACGGTTGCAGGACCAAAACGGCCGCAGGACAAAGTGCTGGTAAAGGAGCTGCATGAGCAGTTCGGTGAATTGCTTAACAAGGAATATAAGAGAATCTACACCCCTGAAGGCAAACGGCGCGACAGTGCGTGGCTGGAAGAGGGCGGATCCGGAACGACATTTACCTATGAAGTACAGAAGCCCCTGGATGATGTTGCCGTTGAAGTGGACAGCCTTCAATCGGTACGGATCAAATTGCGGAACCAGGAGTATGTACTCAGCGATGGCTCGATTGTGATCGCTGCCATCACCAGTTGTACCAACACTTCCAATCCCAGTGTGATGTTGGGCGCCGGGCTGGTGGCCCGTAAAGCAATCAGCCGCGGGTTAACAACCAAGCCCTGGGTAAAGACCAGCCTTGCCCCTGGTTCAAAGGTAGTGACACAATACCTGGAGCGTGCCGGATTGATGACAGACCTTTCGGCATTACGATTCCATACTGTAGGATATGGTTGTACGAGCTGTATTGGTAACAGTGGCCCGTTGCCACTGCATATTGCCGAAGCGGTGGATCGCGGTAACCTGATTGTGGCATCAGTATTGTCCGGCAACAGGAATTTTGAAGCGAGGGTGCATCCGCAGGTCAAGATGAATTTCCTTGCGTCCCCGATGCTGGTGGTGGCTTATGCCATTGTTGGCAGGATCGATATCAACCTGGTGACTGACCCACTGGGATATGACCCCAATGGCGAAGCTGTATTTCTCCGGGATATCTGGCCATCCCAGCAGGAGATCAGTGAAGCCATGCAGGCGGCGGTGAGCCAAAAGGATTACGAGGAGACCTACAGTGTAATATTTGATGGCGATGACCAGTGGAAAGGGTTACATGCGCCGTCTGGAAAAGACTATCACTGGAGCAATGATTCCACGTATATCCGGGAAGCATCTTTCTTCAAGAATATATCTGACGAGCCTTTGCCCATGCAGGATATTTACGATGCCCGGGTGTTGCTGAAACTGGGCGACTCCGTCACCACCGATCATATTTCACCCGCTGGATCCTTCAAGGCAGATTCGGCTGCCGGCAAGTACCTGATGGACCGCGGCATCGAACCACGTCTTTTTAACTCGTATGGCTCAAGACGGGGTAATGAAGAAGTAATGGTTCGCGGAACCTTTGCCAATGTGCGCATCAAAAATCAGATTTCGGCTAAGGAAGGAGGTTATACCACGCATATTCCCACCGGTACGGTGCTTCCGGTGTTCGATGCGGCAGTGTTGTATGCGCAGCAGCAAACACCGCTGATCGTACTGGCTGGCAAAGAATATGGCAGCGGATCATCGCGTGATTGGGCAGCTAAGGGTACGAACCTGCTTGGCGTTAAGGCAGTGATCGCGGAAAGTTATGAGCGCATCCACCGCAGTAACCTGGTGGGTATGGGCGTTATCCCGCTTGAATACCTTGCGGGCGAAAATGCGGAATCGCTGGGGCTGACAGGATTAGAGCGATATGAGATCAGGGGAATCGCGGACGCGCCGGTACCCAATAAATTGCTGGATGTGGTAGCAGTACCTGCAGCCGGTGATCCGATCAGCTTTAAAGTGCGGTCGAGGCTCGATTCTGCGATTGAGATCGCCTACTATCATCATGGGGGGATATTGCAATATGTGCTGCGGGAGTTTCTGCAGAAGGCATAGGTAACCGCCGACAGGTAAAGCCTGTTGACCGATCCTGCCTGCAACGCCGGCAGCCTGTGACGTAAGTTTGATTCATGGAATTTTATTCATGTAAAATCAAATGTTATGAAACAGAAAAGAAGGCCCGCAGTGATCCTGATGCTGATCGCAGGGTTAGTGACAACAGGTGTTGTTCAGGCAGGCGTAACAGATGCAGCAAAAAAAGCCGCCCGTGAAAACAGGAAAGCGTCCAGGCAGGAGCGAAAGATGGAAAAAGCCGGCAGTGGTGTCAGTGATCTTTCGAAAACGGCATTTTACCAGGACTTTGGAGATGTGGCCCAGGTGAGCTGGCAACGCAGAAAAGGCCTTGATGAAGCCAGTTTTGAACAGAACGGCCATGAGCTTACTGCTTATTACGGTGTTGAAAGCACGCTACTGGGAACCAGTGAAAGTAAAACATGGTCGGACATTCCAGAGCCCGGTAAGAAATCAATTGAGAAATATTACCCCGGTATGATGCCAGTTGCGGTGATCTGGTACGATGACAATGAGGCCAATGACGAAGGCCTGGAAATTTATGGGAACTTTTTTGAAGGACGTGATAACTATTTTGTGCAATTGAAATCACCCGGAAAAGACCTGGTGGTAAAAGTGGATCCTGAAGGAAATGTAGAATATTATGCTAAATTGACCGAGTGAATTGTCTGGTCATAGATGATAACAAAATTGCCCGCACCACGATGCGGCAATTGGTAAGCCAGGTTCCCGACCTGGCTTACGCCGGTGAAGCCAGTGATGCCACGGAAGCTGCTTCATTGCTGTTAAAAGGTGGAATTGATCTTTTGTTACTGGACATTGAGATGCCGGGGCTCAGTGGGATCGATCTGGTCCGCAACCTGGGTGAGAAACGCCCGTTGATCATCTTTACCACCTCAAAAAAGGAATATGCCGCGGAGGCCTTTGACCTTAATGTAGTGGATTACCTGGTGAAGCCGGTTACGCCGCTGCGTTTCCGCCAGGCAATAGAAAAAGCCCGTGAATGGCAGCAGGCCAGTCAGCTCGAGAGCAGTACTGCACCGGAGGGCTTTCTGTTCATCAGGGAAGCAAATACCGTAAAGCGGCTGGAAGTTGCCGAAATTTTATACGCGGAAGCTATGGGCGATTTTGTTAAGCTTCATACCGCGCAGAAATACCACATCATTCATAATACACTGAAAGCGGTAGAAGAGCGGTTGCCTGCCAGCCTGTTCCTGAGGGTGCACCGATCGTATGTTGTACAGGTGGGCAAGATCGATGCCATCCGCGATGGCGCGCTGGTGATCAACCAGACGTCTGTTCCTGTTGCAGATGCTTACCGGGCCCAGTTGAACCGCCGGTTAAGGATCCTCTAGCGCTTCCGCCGGCGATCGCCACCGAGCCAAATTCCTTCCTGACCGACTGTTTTTCCCTCCCGGACTATTGCCGCTTTTCCCCTGCGCGTGTCCGCAGTAGATTTGGTTCAGGTTTACGACAATTTAGGTTTTGAGGATTTTCTCAGCAGTAAGGTTTGGTTCGGGCTGCATGTCTATGTGGCCCTCCTTTTTTTCATGAAACAGCTATATCTCATATTATTTCTGCTGGATACTATCGTCCTGGCCCTGGTATTTACCTGGTTGTTGCGGCTGTTTTATACGGGGCAGGATCTTCACCAGCTGATCGCCGGGTGCAGTTGCCTGATCGGCTGCATTGTGCTGATGGCTTTTCTCCTGATCCGTTATTTAAAGTAAATTGAAGCCTGAACATCACCGCATGATCGGAAAGCGTTTTGTATATGCCGTTCTGGCTGCTTTTGTCGCGGGAATTCTTGCCCTGGTTTTCATTCAATACAATTCTTCATCCAACATATTTGACCTTGTTCGCGGTAACGAGAAGATGGTAGCCGAATTCAATGTCGCCAACGAATTGAAGCGTGTGGAACATCACCTGAATCTGCTGGAACGGAAGATCGATACTGCGCTTGCCGCCAGGCAGGTGCCATCCATGGATGCTGTGGCGGTCGACCTTTCTGCCGTGCGTTCGGGAATGGAGACTCTTCAGCTGATCCGCGACGATCCGCACACAGAGATTTATGTTGACGAATTGCAGTCCATGATCGAACAGGCCATCTTTCTCAACAACCGGATACTCGACAGTTTCTATCATAAAGGTCCGCAAGCCGCTGCCCGGCTGGCAGATTCGGGACAGCGGCGGCAACTGATGGACAGTATCCATAATATCCGCCACAAAATTGAAACGAGCCGGCAACAGCTGGTCATCCAGATCATTGCTTCAGCCGACAGAAGCGGGCGTCGCGCATTACGCTGGGGCGTCGCGCTGTTTGCCCTCATCATTGCCAGTTCCATCGGCCTGTTCTGGTTCATACTGAGCCGGCTCCGGCGGCAGCAGGATTTGTTGAACCAGCTGAATACATCGCAGGAAGAATTAAAGCAGGCTGTGGCCGTAAAGGAAAAATTCCTGGCCAATATGAGTCATGAGATCAGGACGCCGCTGAATGCGATCCTGGGCTTCTCACAACTTTTGCAAAAGCAGCCCGCTGATGCCGTCAGCCGTGAATATGTTCAGGCCATTGACAAGGCTGCGGCTAACCTGCTGACCATTATCAACGACGTGCTCGACCTCTCCAAGATCGAAGCAGGCATGATGCGGATAGAAAAAATAGTGTTCAAACCGCGGGAGCTCCTGGCTGACCTGGAATCCATATTCAGGGAGAAAGCGCATGAAAAATCCATCGATTTTCTCGTCGACGTCACCCCGGCAGTACCTGAAAAACTATTGGGTGATCCTGCCAGGCTCAGCCAGGTGCTGATCAATCTTCTGGGAAACGCATTCAAATTTACCGACAGGGGCACCATCAGTCTAACCGTTACGCCTGACTGGTCGGCCCCCGAAGGATTTTGCCTCCGGTTTGATGTGAAGGATTCCGGAATCGGGATACGCCGGGAAGATATTGACGATATTTTCGAACGTTTCGGCCAGGTAGGGGCGTCGGTGGGAGCAAGGGGAGGAACCGGCCTTGGACTGTCAATCGTCCAGGAACTGGTGCGGTTACAAAAAGGAAGGGTATCCGTGGAAAGTGAATGGGGGGCGGGAAGCTGCTTCAGTGTGGTGTTGCCGTATCTGGTCGTTCCCGCACCGGCGTCAATAGCATCCAACGCTTTTCAACCATTGCCTTCCGGCGATCAGCCCCTGCCTGATCTCAGCCATCTTCGTGTACTGGTGGTTGAAGACAATCAGCTGAACAGGACATTGCTGACCCGGATGCTGGAGCAATGGCAGATCCGGGTGGAGTGTGTTGCCGATGGTGAATCTGCCATCAGGGTGCTGGGGGAAAGGTCTTGTGATCTCGTATTACTGGATATCCAGTTGCCCGGTATGGACGGCTATGATACCGTTGCTGCCATACGCAAGCTATGGGGTAGGGAATTGCCGGTGATTGCCATGACGGCGCATGTGTTCGCCGGCGAAAAAGAAAAATGCCTGGCGGCAGGGATGAACGGTTACCTGTCGAAGCCGATCCTCGAAGAAGAATTACTGGAAACGATCCGCGAGTTCGGCGGCATCAATCATTTTTCGGTTATTGATCTCCGGTACATGCATTCCGTAAGTGCCGGCGACAGGGAATATGAAGCGGAAGTCAGCCGGCAGTTCCTTGAACTGGTTCCGCAGGAACTGACCGAGCTGGAGGCTTCCTGGAAAACGGGAGATGTGAAAAGAGCAAGACAGGTTGCTCACCAGTTGAAGACCAGTATTTCTGTGATGGGGCTGAATCTGCAATTGAATCCTTTCCTGGATGCCATTGAGTACCAGCAACTGAATGACCGGGAGTTTGCGGCAGTCTTTTCACAGTTGTCCGGCAAAATTCATCAGGCCCTGCAGGAGGCTTCCAGTTATTTGTCGGTACTCGAAACATGATCAGAATTCAATATGAACCCGGGCGGCGAACACATGAACCGGTCCTCTGTCAGGGTTATAGGCAGGATGCTGCACTAACTGATAGTCGGCAGTCAGCCAGCAATGTTCGAAAACGGCAGCATTATAAAAGCACTCCGCAATAGATTCTCCGCGCTGATCGGGAAGTTTTCCGTCACCAATGATAAAGCCATAGCCGCCACTGTTCAGAAAGCGGGCGTGCGGTGTGGAGATGCCGTTGGTTACGAAAGCGATTCCCAGGCGGTCACCAGGCCGCTTCCACGAAGCGCCCGTTGCAAGGATCCCTGCGCTGAGGCTGCGATCTATCTCCGTAAAAGCCCAGGTGGCCGTTTGGCCGTCATTCCAGCTGCTGCGCACAAAAATCCCCAGGTTATCGGAAATTTCCTGTTCGGCATTCAGCCCGAAGCCATATTTCACGCCGCCATAATCTTTGCCGTAGATCACGTCCTTGTCTGTTGCAGCCGCCACATCGTAGTCCGGTGCTTTGGAAACGTTCCGGTAAGCCAGGGCCCGGAGCGTTCCCTGCCGCCTCCCGATCGTATAATGGTATTCCCCTTCGATAGTTTCCGAATGGGCCTTTGTATAGTGCCAGTCGAGGTCGGGTCCGTTGGCATAAACCGGAACCAGGGCGGTGGCGGCACGTAATGACCAGCGGGGAAGGATAAGTTCGGCCATCAGTGACCAGGTATATCCCCGGGTGTTGGCGGGATAGTCCCACGCACCATTGCTCATGAGTGACCAGTTGAAAAAGGAGGTGCGCGGATTGTGACAGAGGCTATTGTCATCAAAATAGTCGGACAAGGCAAATTTTCCGCCCCGGATAACCAGTTTACTGCGGGTAGTGTATCCCGACAGCTGGTTGGCATCAGCATCAACATAAAGCGTGTCCTGCTGATTCCCCAGGGAGAATTCCTGTTCCAGGAAAAGCCTGGCTGTGTAAAATGCAGGAGCAGGATCGCCGATGCGAAAAGTTTCTCCATTGGTAAAGCCGGCAATACCTTTGGCGCCACTGATGCCGCTGCCCCCGGCGACCTCCGGATTGTAATATATCGCGGCGCCTTTCCATAAACGCCGGCCAAGATAGATCGTGGTGGTGAGCGACAATTCATGTTCAGCTGAGTCGTGGAGGCTGTTGTCTCCTGAATAGGCTGCGTCAAAGGAGGGGTGCGCCTGCATGATGCCGGTCAGTTGGAAATGAAAGCTCCATTTTTCTTCCTTTCGGCGGAACTCCTGGGCGATTGAAGCTGATGCGGTGATCATCAGGTAAGTCACCAGCACCCATTTTCTGTGGCTAAATGACATATCCGGAAATGTTAAGGTCATGATTTTACGCAATTCATCCGCTGCTTTCTGCAATACGCCGGTTCTTCATCACGACCGCGGCTATGCGTAATTATGTTTGCTACTCAATCATCAAACCTTTAACATGAAAAAAATCATCTATCTCGCAGCTGGTGTCGCGCTGCTTTCTCTCGGATCCTGCAGCAAAGACAAGAATGACAAGCCTGATCCGGGTAATGGCGGGGAACGCAAACTGGTGAAAATGACGAAAACTGAAAATGGTCAGGAAACAATCTATAACCTTTCCTATACTGCCGGCAACAAGCTTCAGTCCGTAATCAGCACCGATAACAATGAATCCACCGTGTTTACCTATGATAACGAAGGTAAGCTGATCAAGGTGGAAGAATCTGACAGCGACTTCAAAAATATTTATACCTATACGTACCAGGGCGGGTTGCCATCCACGGGAACTTTCAAAAGCTGGCAGAAGACAGCGGGAGAGCCAGACGAACTGATCGAAGACGACCAGTTGGAATATACCCTGACCGGCAACCAGGTGACGAAGATCAAAACCATTTTCGGTCTGAATGAAGGCGCCTCTGCGGATTTTGTGCTCAGTTACCAGAATGGCAACCTGGCAAAAGTGGCAGTGGATGGCATTTATCATTATGAAGCCCTGTTCACTTACGGTACTAACAAACCGGTTATGCCGCCCGTTTCTACGTTCGTTCTGGACCATGCAGGTTTTTCACTCCAGTTCGTTTCAAAGAATGAGATCAAAACCGCTTCGTGGGATTTTGACGGAACCGAAATGGACTATGAAATCACCAACACTTACACTTATGACGCCAATGGTTATGTGCTGACATCGAGTGACGGTGATGCTACGATCAAATACGATTATCAATAATTTCAACGATATACCCACAGATGTTTGCTAAACTTTAACAGGCATGTAAGCAGCACATTAACATATCATTACTGAGCGGGAGGTTTCAAATCCAGTATTTTTAATTCATAAGTTGGCAACAACATGAAGAAAAAATCACTGGATTTTTTTGGCGCATTGAAAACGCTTATCCTGCCGGCAACACCGGCGACCGTTACCAGGGAACTGGATAACAATGCCATTCTCGGTGAGTTGCTGGCCTGCTTTGACAAGAGTTGTAAAAAGGAATCTGTTGGCAGCAGCCTGCTGTTCAATATGCATTTTGTGATAATTCTTCATCCTGACCGTTATGCAGAGCGGCTTGCTTCCTTCCCTGTAATTGTAAAAGAAGCGGTGAAAGGATTCTACAAAAAACTTAATCTGTATAAGCCTCAATACGAAGAGATCAGTCCGGTTTCCGTGCAATGGCATTTCCGTTTTGGGGAAGGGGAGTTTTTTAACGGCGAGAAAATGCATCCGGATGATATCCAGGTGATCGGGATGCTGACAGGCGGCCGGGAGGCCAGCACACCTGCAGCCGGCAATACGACCAAGGTCACGATGAAAAGCAAGCGGACTAACGTATACGAAAAAATGGATATCAACCTTGACCTTTTACAGCAGGTGAATTTTGTGGATACCGGAAGTTTCAGTGTGCGTTATAGTGCCGATCTCAAACTGGCATCGGGGCCGGCTGCACGAAATAACAGAAACCTGGACCAGGGGATTGCACGCATCAGTTATTACCTCGCCGACAGAAACGAAGATGGGATCTATCTCATGAAGGATAAGGAAATGGTCATTGCCCGTAAGGATCCTGGCAACCAGGCTTACAGCAATTACCTGCTGATCGACTCCGGTTTTGTTTCTGACCCGCATGCACGGATCCGACTGAACGAAAGTACCGGTAGTTTTCAGATCGCGTCTTTCAGCCGCTTCGAGACCAGGGTGAACGAAGTGGTCGTGCCCCGCAGTGATCCCGGGCAGCCACAATGGGTGGAACTTGCCAATGAAAGTCAATTGTTGCTAAATGCCAGTGTAACCTTACATTTTTCGGCGATCACCTGACGCCAGCCATACTATGCCTAACCTGCTGTTCAGCGGCAGCACCCATACCGGGATGCGCCGTAAAGAGAATGAAGACGCCTTTATCTGCCGGACGCTCTGGGGACCGGAAACTTTGTTGCTGGCCGCTATCGACGGTGTAGGCGGATATGCCGGCGGCGCCGTTGCTGCGTTGCTCGCCCGGGAAAGCATTGAACAATACATGCAGGAGCCGAAAGGAGATGTCCTGACCATGCTCAGGGAGGCTGTGGTGTTTGCCAATAATCAGATCACCGCTGCCCGTGAATCCACACCCGCCTATGCTGATATGTGTTGTGTGCTGACCGTGGCAGCTTTTGACCTGCAGTCAGGTCAACTCCATTATGTGCATGTAGGTGATTCCAGGCTGTATCACAATAACAGGAGCAAACTGCACAAGATCACCCATGATCATTCCCTTGTCGGGATGCAGGAGGATGCAGGTGAAATCACGGAACAGGAGGCGATGTCACATCCGCACCGGCATATGATCCTCCGGGAAGTCGGTTCCAGTGTTCACCGGGTAGATGATCCCGGGTTTCTTGACTTCGGGTCCATCACGCTCCAACCGGGCGATGAAATTCTTTTGTGCAGCGACGGACTTTCCGATATGTTGTCAGCATTTGAACTGAGAGCCATTCTGCAACAACCCATTGCCCTGGATAAAAAAGTTGAGAAGCTGATCCGTAAGGCCAATGAAGCAGGGGGGCATGATAATATTACCGTGGTGATGGCGCGGTATCCGGCCGGCAAGCCGAAAAGACCTGCGGGAAACAAAATGACCCAGTCCCGCGCTGGTAACCACCCATCGTCCAATAACCCTTCGGTGGCAGCGCCGGTAGAAACTACCGGTCCGAAAGAACGCCCGTCGCGGCAGGTCTGGTTTATGATTGCTTTATTGGCAGTATTATTGCTGGCGTCGGGGTGGATTTATTTCCATAACGGACATGAACAAGCGCAACCCCCACGCAAAGATTCCATTACTACGATCCCGAAAGACAGTATACGGCAGCCTGTATCCGCAACGGTTCCTGCAACCGATACGCTGGTTATTGAACACGCGCTGAGCAGGGCAGAATGGCAACAACGGCGGGATGCTTCATCAGGGCAACTGGTGCTGATACCGGCTCCGGGTAAAAACCGCCACGCCGCTATTGATCTGAACCGCGATGCCAACAGTGCACCGGATACACTCACGTTTGACCGCGTGACCCTGCGGGGATTCGATACGGGAATCATCAGCAGGATGAATATTTACCTGCGATTAAACAATACGGCATTTGATTCAGTCAAAAACCCGGTAATCATTTCCCATAAGCGCTGACATGCAAACCACTTCTTTTACCCAGTATTTTCCCCAGTACGAGATCATCGGCGAGCTCGGAAGGGGAAACGCGCGGGTACTGAAGGTGCGGCACCGGGATAGTGGTCAGCTGCGGGCGATCAAACATTTTGCTTTTAATACTGACCCGGATACCCTGCGGAGATTCCAGCAGGAATCTGAGATCATGATTGCCATCCAGCATCCGCACATCGTCAAGATTATCGATGTTCACCTTGACGCCGACCTGCCATATGTGGTGATGGAACTGATCGAAGGGGGAGACCTGCGTAAGCATCTCCGCGCGGCAGGCGTATTGCCTGTTGCTGAGATACTCCGGCTGGCAGAGCAGTTGTCGCTTGCGCTGGATGCTATTCATCAGCGTGATGTGGTGCACCGCGATATCAAACCGGAAAATATCATGTATCGCCGGCTGCCGTCAGGCGAATTGCAATACCTGCTGACGGATTTCGGTATCGCAAAATTACGGGAGCAATCCAATACCGTTACCGGATCATCGATGCTTACTTACGAATATGCATCACCGGAACAGTTCACAGATTCCAGGGCAGTGCATGCCGCAACCGATTTTTATTCAATGGGGGTTGTATTATATGAATGTGCAACTGGCAGTGTGCCGTTTGAATATGAGGAAGGCAACCTGTTATTGCATATCAACCAGGTAATCAGTCATCCCGTGGATATGTTTCAGTTGCCTCCCGGGTTTCCGCCGACGCTGAAAAAAATAATTCAGGGTTTATTGGCCAAGCGTGCAACAGAAAGGCTCACTGATTCCGGTCAGCTGAAACTGATGATCCAGGCAGCGCGGCAGGAAATGGCCGATGCGCCTCAGGCACCGGCTCCAGCAGTAACCAGGCAGACCATGGCGGCACCGCAGCGCATCAACCGTTATGGTTACGAAACCATCCTGCCAACATTTTCTGCGGTAAAAGGAACGGTGCAGTTGTTGATGCCTTCCCGGCACCGGTCTGCTTTCTTTCCATTTTTCGTGTTGTTGCTGGTGATGTCGCTCGCGCTGGGAGCCTATTTTGTATGGGGAAGTTTTCTGAAGAAATTTCCAGTTACTGAAAGATTTGTTAATAGTACCCGCGACAGGGATTCTGCACAAAATAATGATACAAAATCCATCGTTCCTGTAAACCATAATGCCCGTCAGGTCCGATATCCCATCCATCCTGTAAAAGACCAGTTTTTTATTGACGATTTCAGTTCTCCCGGCAATGGATGGATCCGGGAAAAGGACGATCAGAAAGAATTCGCATACGAAAATGGCAAATACGTAATCAAGGGATATGACAGCAACTATACTTATCAATCTACCCGCTATTTCGACATCGATCTTAACAAAAACTGGAGTGTAGCCGTAAACATGAACCGGCGGTCAGGCAATGAGCCTGATGGATTCGGGTTGAACTACCTGTCGGATCCGGAAAAGGAAGCATATTATGTTTTCTACATTTCGGCCGATGGTTATTACAAAATCGAAGCGCATCAGAAAGATGATATCAGGGCGCTGGTAGATTGGACAAGAACCTACAATATTCATCCGGAGAATGCCATGAATATGCTGTCAGTTTCCAAACAGGGTTCCTTTCTTTCCTTCTTCATCAATGATGTGAAGGAGATTACGCTTCCTTTTGAGGGGGCGTTCGGAAATGGATTCGGTCTGCGGGTTGACGGCAATCAGCAAGTGGCATTTGACCAATTTATTCTGAGAGGTGTCCGATAAAAACAAGAAATCCTGGTTGCTGCTGGGCATAACCGCAATGGTTGTATTGGGCCTGTTCCTGCGCCTGTATACAGTATTATCGCCACGTTTGGATAAGGCAGCACTTGATCTGCAAAGTAACAATGCGCTGGTGCTTCAGCCCGGTGTCAGCAAAACACAGTTGCAACGTATACTGGACAATGGCAGTTATTGCACAGATGCTGCCGATGTAAAGCTGATCGCGGATTCCCTGAGTGCAAAGCTGGTTGTGAATGGTGTACCGGCGAACCTGGGTGAATTGAATAAGCAGTCGTGGTTCATTGCCGCACCACTGGCGTGGAAGAGTAGTTATGGCGGTACAGACTGGAACGACAGGCTAGCCGCAGCCAGGCAGACACAAGGATTTGATTCTGCACTTTATGTGCAGGAGCGAAAGGGAGGGAGATCATTGGCATCAGTCATTACTGCAGGGAAGGGAAACGGTAAAATCTCCGGCACCGTGCTGATCAATGGTCTGGCTTCAGCAGGTGTACTCGTATCATTACAGGAACATCGCGCAGGCGAGCAGGAGGAGGAAGAAAATAAATTTTATGTACGGACGGATACAGATGGCAAATTCAGTTTTGCCGGCCTGTACCCCGATAGCGGGTACAGCGTGCTTCCTTTAAAACCCGGTTTTGCATTTGGCGGAAGGCAGGGGACGGCTTCCCTCGGGGGAGACCGTTCCTTCACCTTCACCGGGCAACCGCACCGGTTGCGGCTGATCGGCGCTTTGGCCTACGGGCAACTAAAAGAAGACAATGTGCTGCTGGTGCGTTCGCCGGATAGTTTCCGCCGGCAATTCTGGCTCATCGCCGGGTTACTGATCGCCGGTTTCCTGGTGGTACAGGCATATCTCTCCATCCGGCGTATTGAAACAGATCCCCTGATCCTGCCGGTGCTGATGTTACTTACCGGGCTGGCCATACTGATGTTGCTTTGTATCCAGCAGCCATTGACAGATTCACTATTGGCCATGCAAAGCCTGCAGGGATTGCTGGCGGGGCTGCTGGGATTTGCCCTGCTGGCCGGCAGCAATCCGGGAAAATTGTATACGCGATGGTGGTATGATGGTTTGTTTAATTACAAACGGCGGGAGATCTTCGGACTGAAAGGATATACATGGCTCGTTGCTGCGTTGCTGCTGGCCGTTATTACCCTGCTATTCGGAACCGGGCCTGAAGGCAGCGGTGTAAAAGTTAACCTGCGGCTGGCAGGAATTTTGTTCCAGCCCAGTGAAATCACCAAATATTTACTGATCCTGTTTATGGCGGGGTTTTTTGCCGCTAATGAAGATCACCTCAGGCATATTTCGGATAGCCGTAATCGACTTATCCTGGGGTTTTTCATGATGGCCGGCATAGCCATGTTGCTGGCGCTTTACCTGCTGATGGGTGACATGGGCCCGGCGCTTGTTGTCTGTTTCAGTTTCCTGGTATTTCTCAGCATCGCGAGGGGGAACCTTCCCTATACTTTGCTGGCTGCAGTCGTGTATGGCGGATTACTGTATTTCCTGCCGGCATGGATGGGTACCGCGATAGCTTTTGTGTTCAGCCTGCTGCTGCTGACATTCAACGGATCAGCAAAATCTTCGCAATGGTATGGTTCCTTCGCCGTACTGGCAGAGGCGCCGGTGCTGATTTTGGTAGTGATGGCGGCATTTGTATTCGGGGACCAGTTGCCTGGCATCGGATCCAGGCTCGCAGAAAGAAAATCAATGTGGCTGAATCCCTGGAACAATGATGTTTACGGTGGAGACCACCTGGCCCATGCCTACTGGACATTAAGTTCCGGCGGATGGAAGGGCCAGGGGCTGGGTAAAGGATTTCCGAATACACTGCCCGCTGCACACACGGATATGATCCTGCCTGGTATCGGTGAAGAAATGGGATGGGCAGGACTGCTGCTGGTATTCCTGCTGCTCGGGATATTGTTGTACAGGATACTGCTGTTGTCGCGGCGTTCGGGACAGCCCTTCAGTTTCTACCTTGGATCAGGGATTGCTATTGCGACAGGCATCCAGGTATTGCTGATGGGTTGCGGTTCAACAGGACTGTTGCCCCTTACCGGTCTCGCGGTACCATTTCTCAGTTATGGAAAGATCTCACTGATTGTGAATTGTTGCGCACTCGGCGTGATCGCGGGCATTTCAGCAAGATCAGGTACCAGCAAACAACAGGAGCATATCAGTGCGAGATATGACACCGTGATCGTAGCTGCTGTTGTAGGGATCATGACGGGGATTGTTGTGATCCTCGGGAAATTATTTATGGTTCAGATCTCAGACAGAGACCAGTACCTTGTTCAGCAAAGTCGCGTCGTAAACAGGAACGGGGTACCGATTTATAGTTATAATCCCAGGATTGACAAACTTGCCGCGTTTCTGGCAGCCGGCAACATCACGGACAGGAATGGACTGCTGCTGGCCACCAGCCAGAAATCAGCGATCAGGCAACAACGTGACAGCCTTGTAGCCGCGGGTGTTGATGGACTGCAGCTGCAGGCGCTTCAACATCGCCGGCTAAGACGTTTGTATCCTTTCGGTGAAAATCTATTTTTCTGGACAGGAGATTATAACACCCGCCTTTTCTGGGCCCAGCAGAACGGCTATTTTGCCGAAGCCCGGCATCTCAGCGCATTGCGCGGGTTTGAAACACACCCGGTAAAACAGGAACAACTGGCCATGGCGTACCGGCCTGACCGGTTCACCCGCCCCGTGGAAAAATCGGTTGAGCTGGTCCGTTATGATTATTCCGCCCTGATCCCATCTCTCCGGAACGGATTAGATTCTTCCAATAATGCCATCCGGGAGATCCTTCAATCTCCCCGTGATGTAAGGTTAACTGTGGATGCAGCACTGCAGAAGGAAATCGAAGATTCCCTGCAACGCTCTGCCTTTACCGGCAAGCGAATAGCTGTGGTGGTGCTTGATGCTGCATCAGGAGAACTTCTCGCCAGTGCGGTGCATCCCCTGCCGGATCTGAAACACCCGGAACTGCTTGGACTGCCGGATAGGGAAAGAAGGCAGCTTGATTTTCCCGTAACGGAAAGGGATCTCGGCATGACTTATGCGACGGCACCGGGATCTACTGTGAAAATACTGACTGCAATGGCCGCTCTGAATAAAATGGGAACTGCCGCTGCTGCCGAAAAATACAGGGATATCTCCCGTTCGGAAATCTTCCGGGACAATGCAAAAGAACAGGAGCCTTTTGTTCCCCAGGTACCCTTTGTAGATATGCGGGAAGCTATCATTCATTCGAGTAACATCTTTTTTATCCGCATGGCCAATGAACACGACCTTGAAGATGAAATGGCCAGCCTCTATCTTTCTACCGGTATGCGCATCAACCAGACCGGCGGATTTGACTATACCTCTGCACTCGATCCGGAAAGGAAACACGAAACACTCGACAACTGGCACCGGACTGCGCTTAACCATGACCGGAAGCTATTCAACAATCCGGCTAATATCGGGCGCAAAAAACGCTACCTGAGTGATTTCTCCGGTATCGCATGGGGGCAGGGAACTTTGACCGCCACGCCGGTTTCCATGGCGAGGATGGCCGGCGCCATTGCACTTGACGGAAGCATGCAGACATCCCGGTACCTGTCGGAAATCAGTGGCCGTCAACCCGACAAAGTTCCTGCCGCACCGCTTGCCAGGGATAGCAGTTATGCGAGGCTGATCAGGAATTTCATGATTGAACAATCCAATCCTCCCGGCAGGCCGAAGATCAAAAGCGTTCGAGTGGCAGGTAAAACCGGCACGCCGGAACGTATTGTCAAAAGTGAAAAGACTGCTGACGGCTGGTATGTGTTTTTCGCACCTGTTCCGGGCAAGCCATCCGCAACAGTAACCTGCATCCGAATAGAAGAAGGGCTGAGTTCCGCCAATGCTGTGGTGCTGGGCAATACTGTTGCACAGATATTACTGAAAAGAAATTATGTGGAATCCTATTAATCATTTGTCATGAGATCAACTGTCATCCCCGCCGCCGCCGGCTACCGCGATGCTGTGCTGCGATTTATCCTGAAATCACTGCAGCCTTATGTAGATGAGAAATCTGCTGTAGTGGATGGTCTGCGTCTTTATATCCGCTGCGAAGATATGCAGGCAGCGTCGCTGGTGCAGGTAGCGTTGTACCTCGACCGGCCCGGGCATTTTCAGCAGGATATTCTGCAGCGGCATCTGCACAATCATTATATCCACCTGTCTGCCGGATGGTTTTTTGAAGTGCAGGTGACTGAAGAGGCCTTTCCGGAAAATATTATATCAGACGGCCAGTTCGGGCTTGATATTGTGCGGCCGAATCAGGCCTGGGGACAGCCGGGTGGCAAAGCTGTAATCAGAACATTGGTGGGACAAACCGAGCAGACGGAATATCCGCTTGATCCCTCAAGGCAATTGAAATACTATATCGGCAGGAGTCGCGAACCGCGGCTTTCGTCGGGTAAAGTACATCCAAACGATATTGTTTTCGTTGCTGCAGATGAACCGGGTTTCGACAGTGAAAAAGCCAGGGGGAATCTGCAGGTAAGCCGCAATCATGCCATGATCTGTTTTGACCCGCGGTTCAAGAAATTCCTTTTGTATCCCGACAAGGGAGGGTTACCGGAAAGCGGCAATAAGCTGAAGGTTTATACGCAGGACGACAAAGTGCGACAGCTGAATATCGCCGGCGTACCGCATGAATTGCGCGATGGCGATCAGATTGCTTTGGGAGGTGAAGCCATCCTTGTGTTTCTCGAACCCTGATCAGCAACGCTATTTAAGCCGTCCCTGAATACCAGGATACAAAGATTGCACAGGGCTGCTCTGAATGACCTCCTTGGTGGTGGCTTCCAATGCAGATAATCTGCCCTGGAACGCACCACCGGTATCCACATTCCACACATTGCCACCATTCATGGGAACGGTAATACCGTAGTTCAGCGTGGGGGTGTGTCCGACGAAGATCTCCCTGAAATGGGTCAGGCGTTTCGGGTAGTATGGGGAGTCAACGGGAATGTTTTTGTCCAGGCAAGCCGCCATTTCCCATAGGGAGCGGTCCCAATAAAAATTGCTGACATAGGTCTCTTTTGACGGGCCATTGCGACTGGTGTATCCTGCATGGATATATAACCGGTTTTCTTCGTCCACAAAATAAGGCATCATATGGTTGAGGAAATACAGGTGGTTCTTGCGGTCTTTTTCGCGCACTTTGGCATAGCTGCGAATGCTGGCATCACCACCGTGTGACAACCAATCGTCTCCGGTATGTGCACCCTGGAGCCATCCTTCACACCAGGAATCGTGATTTCCCTTGATAAATATACAGGGCTGCCTGGCCTGGAGGGCAATACAGTAAGCCACAACTTCCGCGGAATCCGGCCAGCCATCCACCAGGTCACCCAAAAATATGAGCCTGTCTTCTGCGGCCGGACTGATCCTGTCAATCAATTCTTCCAGTGCTTTCAAAGCGCCATGGATATCCCCTATCACATAAGTTTTCATATCGTCAGTTTCTACGCCAGGCCAAATCTACAACTAAGCCAGCCAAACTTACGGCTGCGAACAGCCGAAGGCAGTGCGCCACCGGACAGTAACCGTATCAATACCGGACAATCATCCTGTTTGTGTGACAAGTAAGCAATTAATTTTCAATGAGTTGGTATTGTGGCCCAAACTTGGCGGACAGTTTAAAAAAATCCCCCATGCCGGTTCGGAACCTGAAATATGCCTGGCGAAGCCTGGTTCGCAATAAATGGAACACTTTCATCAACTCAGGCGGTCTTATCCTTGGATTTACCATCGGACTTGGTGTATTGCTGGCGGTGATCTATCAGTTACAGTTCGACAAATTCCATGCAAAGGGAGGCAGGATCTACCAGGTTTACAATGAATATTACAAGCCCTCGGGAACAGAGTACGGGGTTCAGTTCGGCTATCCTGCCGGACCAGTTTACCTGTCTGATATTAATGCGGTAGAAAAAATGAGCCGGTGGGTACCCGGTGGCTCTAATCTCCGGTTCAACGAACATGAGTCGAACCTGGGCGTGATCCTGGTGGATACCGGGTTCGCAGCTATGTTCAGTTTCCCGGCAGTGAAGGGAAGCCTGGCAGCTTCGCTTCAGCAATTGAACGGACTCGCGATTACGGAGTCGGCAGCAAAAAAGGTTTTCGGACAGGAAGATCCATTGGGTAAAAAAGTACAGTTGTCGAACGGGGAAGTGTTTCTCGAACATACAGTGACTGCAGTACTGAAGGATCCGCCGATGCAGTCTTCGCTAAGGTTCGATGCCCTTGCAAGGGTGGAGAACAGGTCGGATTATGCACAGCAGAAAAACAAATGGGATTACCAGAACCAGTCGGTTTTTGTGATGCTGAAACCAGGTGCCAGCCGGGGTACGGCAGAAAAGCAACTCAGTGAACTGAATCACCGGATACATGCTGAAAGTTACGCGTCCATGAAGCAGGAAGGCTACCTGACCAACGAGCAGGGAGATACCTATGCGACGAAATTGCGGTGCCTGGAAGAGCTGCATTTTTCCAAACAGATAGACGACCATGGGGTAGCCTATACCGAACTGGCAGTAGTGCTGGGTGTGGGATTGATGATCATCCTGATAGCGTGTTTTAACTATATCAACATCAACCTGGCGCAGGCTTTTATACGGGCAAAGGAGATCGGAGTGCGGAAATGTTTGGGTGCAGGAAAATCGCAACTGGTACGGCAGCTCTGGACGGAAAGTTTTCTGGTCTGTTGTGTTGCCTTTGTCGTTTCCTTCGCCGCGCTGCAGTACCTGTTGGATTATTTTGCCGCACGGGGCAATTTCAATATTGCTATGAAGGGAATGTCGATGCATCCGCTTTTTTTAGGGAGTGCTCTGGGATTGTTGGTGCTGGTTTCCTTGCTGGCGGGAGGATATCCCAGCTGGCTGATGTCGCGGTTTCCGCTGGTGGAAACGCTGAAGGGAAAACTGGCAATGAATGGAAAACACCGGCTTCGCAATGGGTTGATTGTTTTTCAGTTTGTGATCGCCTGCCTCATGATCAGCTGTACGCTGGTGATCTACCGGCAGTTTCAACATCTTCAGGCCGCAGACCTCGGTATCAACAAGGAATACCTGATCAGTTTGCCATTGCAGAATGGGAAAAAAGGCCGGGAGACGATCAGTAAGCTTCGTTCGCGGCTGGCGAATTTTCCGGGTATAACAAGCATCAGCGGCTCATCCATCAACCTTGGTCGCGGTCGCGATGGTGTGAGCATGAAGAGTTCCATTGGATTCTCCTACAAAGGCAAACAGATTTTTACCAATATAGCCCAGACAGATTACGACTATTCCAAAACAGTAGGGATCACCCTGATCAACGGCCGGGATTTCGATCAGTCCTATGCCAGTGATACGAATCACAGCGTGCTGATTGCGGAATCTGTGGCGAAGCAGTTTGGTAAAGATGCCGTGGTCGGTGCATCGATACTGGTAGATAGTGCAGCGCCGCGTTGGAATATTGTCGGGATCTTCAAAGACTTTCACCTGTATTCCATGCGCGAGGAAGCTCAACCACTTACATTGGTTATGGAGCCAAACAGCGATATCAATTATTGCTTTGTGAAAACTACGGCACAAAGGGCAAAAGCAACTATGGACCAGCTGCAGGTGGTTATGAAAGCGCTTGAACCCGATGCAGATTTCAGGGGATCATTCGTAGCGGAGAATATTGAGAACTGGTACAAGCAGGAAAAGACAATGTCGCAGATGTTTAGTCTTGCAGCGATCATATCCGTCATCCTGAGTTGTACGGGACTGCTGGCAATGGTGATGCAGGTAACAAGGCAGCGGGTGAAGGAGATCGGGATCAGAAAAGTGCTGGGTGCCAGTACGGAGCAGATCTCGTGGCTGGTTTCAAGATCTTTTCTGAAACTGGTGGGGCTTTCGGTACTGATCGCAATTCCTGTCGCCTGGATACTGATGCATCAATGGTTGCAATCCTTTCCCTATCATATCCGGCTGGAATGGTGGCTGTTCGGCCTGGTGGCACTGACTGCATTTGTTGTGGCGCTGGTTACGATAGCTTTCAACACCTGGAAGGCTGCTACTCAGAACCCCGTAAAAAGCATTAGAACCGAATAATGAAGGTCAGAAATGGTGCACAAGGCCGAGGCCTACAGCGCCGGACTGGTAAGTAGGCATAATGATGGTTTTTACTTCATCAGACTTTTTGTAGAAAGTGCGTTTGATGGTAGGGTATAGCCAATAAGCCAGGCGGGTAGACAGGATGCCTACGCCGGCACCGGCAGCAACATCACCCAGCCAGTGTTTATTGTTATACATACGCAGGTAACCGGTGGCTGTTGCTGCAGCATAACCCGCAACACCATACCAGGGAGAAACATCCTTATATTCCTGGCGAAGGAATTCAGCAGAAACGAATGCCGTTGCGGTATGTCCGGAAGGAAAAGAAAAATTATTTGAACCATCAGGACGCATCTCGTTGGAGAAACTCTTAACACCACAGAAAACGCCGGCGGAAATAAGATTGGCCATTCCGTATATGATCGTGCGATCTTTAAAATTGTGTTTGCCTTTCACGCCCGCGGCATTCAAAACATATACGGCGACAGCGGGTGCAAATACGAGGTAATTGTCTATACTGGTTTTGCTGTGGGGATTTTCTGTCCACACTTCCTCTTTTATTTTTTCATTGACCTGATGCAGGCCATCACTTTTTGTTGATGTTACCCCATAAGCAATCAAAATACCCGGCGCAATAAAGGCCGAGGCAGGAATGCGTGGACGCAATTCCGCAGCATTCCAGTTGATCGGTGGATGTTGTGGCAGGGTGGTGTCGCCCATATACTTTCTGGCAGGGCCCTGTTGTGCTTTGCAACAGGTTATGCCAGCCCAGCAACAGGCAAGGGTAATCAGGGTTCTCTTCATGTGCGGCAATTCACTGCGAAAGTAGTGAGAATGATGCCAGAATCTGCTCCTGTAGCGGGTTTTAGCAATTCCGAAACGTAAAGGAATGTTAATGGTACATCATCATTGGCTTGAACCCCAGGATCAAGGCTATGCTGAACTGACTGAGCCGGTCTTCCGGGGAATTGCCAAGTGTCTGGTTATCATTGCCTTTCCATGCTCTTTCCTGGAAGCTCCCTGTATAGGTTGCCTGCAGGCCGATGGTGCCGCCTTTCTGGGAAATGAACTGGGCGCCGATGCCTGCGCGGTAATTGAAGAAGCTGTTGCGGAAGCTCACAGGCCGGATCTCATTTTGTACAGCCGGAGACTCCAGTGCATCGTCAAATTCGACACCAGAGTTATCGGTATAGAACTTAGCCTGGTACCACTGATACGCCAGCCCTACAAATGGGTATAACATGATCCTTTCCTGCTTCGCCACATCATAACCAATATCGCCGGCAATTCCCAGGTAACGCAGCACGCTGCTTTTTTTATGGTGATCACCGCTGAAGCTGGTTCCTCCCATGATGTTAAACACTGAAACCAGGCTGCGTTTTTGTTTCAGCCAGCCGAGTTGCAGTGTACCACTGCTTTCGGGTAATCCTTCGTATTGCGGTAATCCTGCTACCCTGTTGTCAAGGTTTTTGAATTTCTGGAAACTTATGCCAAAACCGATCGTGGGCATTGGCATGTCGCGCCAATCATGTTTTTTGGACCAGGAGCTGTCCTGGGCATAGGCTGTTGCACATATAATTAGAGCAGCCAGAAGGTAAGGGAGCTTTTTCATAATGGAAGCTTTCCTTCTTCAATACAATTCATATGCCTAGTCGAGTATTGCGCAGGTAAATCCGTGAATCCCCAATAGTTCCGCTACAGTGACGGAGCATACGGACGGACCCTCGAGGCGCAGTATACGGTCACAATCATCGAGGTCGAAATTGATCCGGCATTCAGGAAATTTTTGTCTCAGGTGGTGCAGCAGGTATTCTGCGTTGAAGTTTTCCTGAACATTTGTTTTAAATACTTCTACCATGGTGGCAATATTTCCGCTTGTTCGAAAATCGCAGGGCCAGTACGCCATTGCTGAAGGTTTTCGATTCAAGCAGGTCAAGGTTTAGCCATCCATTGTGATGGCTGAAAAGCGGTATTCCACTGCCCAGGATCACGGGGTGCATCATCAACCGGTATTCATCCACCAGTCCGAGCTGCATAAAGCTTTGAATCAGTGTCGTTCCCATGAGTACCATATCGGTGCCGTTTTCAGCTTTAAGCGCATCGATCGCCTCGTGTTCAATTGATCTGAGCAATCGCGTGTTTGACCATTTCGGATTCCGTAACGTTGCGCTGAACACAATTTTTTCCATAGAATTCATGTGCTTCGCAAGACCGATCTCGCTGTTGGTTGCCGTAGGATCCAGCTCAGCAGCCGGCCAGTAATGCGACATTGCCTCGTAAGTGACTCTTCCGATCAGGCCAGTATTAATGGAATGCAGAAATCCATACAAATTCCTTTCCATTTCTTCATTCCAGCAACTGAAATGCCAATCCATTTCTCCGTTGTTGCCCGCGGCAAAACCGTCCAGGGTAATATTCATGGATGCAATGATCTTACGCATAACCAAAATTATTGGCTGTGGCAGGAGCGAACAGGGTGTGTATACGGCAATTGTGGGGGCTTGTTGCGACAGTACTGTTTTTGGCAACTTGAGTATTCTTTATATTTATCCAATGAAAAAGATATCGATACTCGTTCCGGAGGATGCGGTGCTGGCCAGCATTGATGATCCCCGCATGATGTTTGCCGGTGTCAATGAATTTCTGCTTGCATCCGGAAGAGAACCCATGTTCCAGATCGAACTGGTCGGCATGACGTCATCAGTTGCCCTGCATGGCGGAAGATTCACCGTGCATACAGACCGGCTGCTTCATGAAGTTGAGCGGACGGATCTGATTTTCATTCCTGCGCTCATCGGCGACATGCAGGAGGCTTTGCAGAAAAATGCCCAGATGCTGCCCTGGTTGCGGGAGCAATATGCCAAAGGCGCTGAGCTGGTAAGCCTCTGCATCGGCGCTTTCCTGCTCGCTTCAACCGGTCTTCTCAATGGAAAGAAATGTTCAACCCACTGGCGTTCGGCCAATGATTTCAGGATCATGTTCCCGGAGATCGATCTTGTTGACGATACGATTATCACCGAAGAGCAGGGTCTCTATACCAGTGGCGGTGCAAATTCCTATTGGAACCTGCTGGTCTACCTCGTAGAAAAAATGGCTGGCCGCCCGATGGCAATTACCGCTGCCAAAGTTTACGCTATCGAAATAGAAAGAAAAAGTCAGTCGCCCTTCATCATGTTCAATGGTCAGAAAGGTCATTCTGACGAACCCGTGAGACTTGCGCAGGAATTCATTGAAAAAAATGTGGGCGATAAAATTTCGGTGGAAGAACTGGCCACAAGGTTTGCGATAGGCCGGCGGAATTTTGAAAGGAGGTTTAAGAAAGCGACAAACAATACACCCATTGAATATATCCAGCGGGTAAAAATTGAAGCGGCAAAAAAAGGCCTGGAGAACGGAAGAAAAAATGTGAGCGAAGTGATGTATGAAGTGGGGTATGCCGATACCAAATCTTTCCGCTCCATCTTTAAAAAAATAACCGGACTCTCGCCGGCAGATTACCGTAACAAATACAACAAAGAAGCAATTCTGTAGACAGATTTTAACCGTTCATTGGTAGGAATGGACAGGAATTTGCGGGTAACTCAAATGCACTAAGTTTATTGATCAAACCTATCGATATGAAACAGGTTGCCATAGTGGTTACGCAGCATTATAAGCTGTTGAGTATTGCAGCAATCATGGAGGTTTTTGAAGCTGTTAACCGGCTTTACCAGGAGAGGGGGGAGGAACCGCCATTCCTGTTGCGGCTGGTAGGGCAGATAGCCTGCAACCCAACGACTGCAGAATTCCATGGCTATAAGGTGGACCCGATCAGTGAATCCGGTAAATCTGACCTGGTAATGGTGCCTTCCTTTAACTCGCATGACATACGCCAGTCGCTCGCCCTGAACAGTCAGCTGTTGCCCTGGCTCAGGGAGCAGTACAAAGATGGCGCAGAACTGGCGTGCTTCTGTACGGGCGCCTTCCTGATGGCTGCTACCGGATTGCTCGATGGCAGACTGGCGACCACCCATGTGGATGCCGGGGCGTCTTTTTCACAGCATTTCCCCCAGGTAAAATTACGCCTTGATAAAACCGTCACTGCTGATCACCGTTTGTATACCAGCGGCGGGGCAACTTCAACCTTCCATCTGTTGCTGCACCTGATCAACCGGCATTGCGGGCGGGAGGTTGCTGTAAAAATCGCAAAGATCTTTGCCATTGATATGGATCGTCACCATCAGTCTTATTTCGGGAGCTTTGAGCCGGTGCACAATCACACCGATGAACTTGTCGCTACCGCACAGCAAAAGATTGAAACAAACTATCAGGAAGCCGGCACCATAGAAGAGCTGATCAGGGACATTCCTTCAAGCAGGAGGAATATTGTGCGCCGCTTCAAGCAGGTCACCGGCGTAACGCCTATCGAATACCTGCAGAATATCCGTGTGGAGGCTGCCAAGCGTTTGCTGGAACAGACTTCCCAGCAGATGAGCGAAGTCGTTTTCAATGCCGGGTACAATGATGCAAAGGCTTTCCGGAAAGTTTTCCGGAAAGCGGTGGGCATGACACCATCTGAGTACCGGCTTAAATTTCAGGTACGCTGAGCCTGCAGCCTTTCCTTCAACAGCCGGTGATGGTAGTAGTAGGAAAGGAACAGGATGGCAAAAAATATAAGCATTGGCAACCATTGAACGATCGGGTCGCCAATGGAAACGCCTGAATATACTGCACCCAGGAGATCATAAAAGATCCCTGCGTAAACCCACTCTTTCAACCTGGGATAGCCGGGTATCAGCAATCCGATTCCCGCCAGGATTTTTGCCAGCCCCAGGAAGCGGGCAACATATTCCGGATATCCGAGGTGTTTAAACAATTCCTCCGTTGGCTGCGTGTACATAAAATTCTGGATACCCGAACTCAGCATGAGCGCAGCGAGCAGGCCGGTAAAGATCCAATAGATGATTTTTGTTTTCTTCATATACTGATTGATTGGTTGAAATTATAGTTGATCATCCATTGTATGCCGAATTTATCTGTCAGCATACCGAAATAAGTGCCCCAGAACATCGTCATCATAGGTAACGTGGGTTTGCCACCTTCACACAACGCCCTGTAAAGCGCGTCAGCTTCTTCGGTCGATTCGGCTTCAATCTGCAGTGAGAAATTGTTGCCTGCGTTCAGGTGATGCCCCATCGACTCCAGCGCGTCCGTCGCCATCAGCACAGTATTCCTCCCTACCGGCAACGCGATATGCATGAGTTTATCCTGTTCTTCATGAGGAAGTCTTGAAGCTTCCGCGGTATCCCTGAAGCGTGAAACTGTACTGAATTTACCACCAAAAACAGATTGATAAAAACGAAATGCTTCTTCAGTGTTGCCGGCAAAATTCAGATAGGGGTGTATGGCGATCATGGCCTGTTGTTTGTTCAACAAATCTACTGGGCGGTCAAATGGCCCAGGTGGTCTGAAAACGGCAATATCAAGGGTAAATGCGACAAAAAAACACGAGCTTGCCCAAATGAAGTCGCGTTTGGCACCTACCCCCAGTGGTTATCTCCATATTGGCAATATCCTGTCTTTCTGCCTGACGGACTACCTCGCACGCAGTTATAATGCCCCGCTGTTGTTGCGCATTGATGATATGGACAGCGACAGGGTAAGACCCCAATACCTGGAAGACATTTTTTCCTCCCTGCTGTGGCTGGGTTTTCATTGGGAAGAGGGCCCCATAACAGTTGCAGATTTTGAGCAGCAATACAGCCAGCGGCATCGTCTGCCGCTATATGAGAAGGCGCTGACTGACCTTCGGGATTCGGGGTGCTTATTTGCCTGTACCTGTAGCAGAAAGACAGCAGATCTATGCAGTTGCCTCACAAAGGGCATTTCCTTTGAGCAACCCGGTGTGCAATGGCGCATCAATACAGCAGGTGCCGGCCTGAGCGATTCTCTGAACAACTTTGTCGTCCGTAAAAAAGATGGCATGCCGGCTTACCAGCTGTGTTCTGTTGTTGATGATCTGCATTTTCGCGTAACCCTTGTCGTCAGGGGGGAAGATCTCAGGGATAGTACCAGGGCACAGCTGTTCCTGGCATCACGGTTTCCGGCAAATGACTTTTCCGGGATATTGTTTTTTCATCACCCCCTGATCCTGGGCGCCAATGGCAGCAAACTCTCGAAATCTGCCGGAGCAACTTCTGTTCAGTACCTGCGTGAGAAAAATCCGGATCGCCGGGACCTGTTCCGCCTTATTGGCAGGAGTTGCGGGCTGGGCGATGCCATCGACAGCAAAGAAGCGGTTGCGCAGGCTTTTCTGCAAAGTCACCCTTTTACAGGATCATGATTTTCTTTTAAGGAAATCAAAAAAAGATGGTTTGGGCGGTGCATCTGCTGCTTTGTCCCAGTTGCTTTGCATGATGATGCCCAGGTAATTTTTGCTCAGTCGCTCCAGGTCAAAATGATCTTTTTCCAGCTCATACTGTTCCTGGTAATGATACACTTTAAAGTATCCTTCCACTGGAAGGATATCGATCACTCTTGTTTTCAACAGGTATTCGCCGTAGATCACTGCTTCGGAAGGCAGTGCGGCTTTCTCTTCCATTTCCCGGAAAAACTGTTCAAAATTCTGTTTGCGTTCTCCCAGGAAATGGTCCTGGAAATGCCGCCAGACGCTGGTAGACCAGAGATAGGGTGACGGGCCATAATCCCAGGCTTTTCCATGGGTGCCGAAATACTGCCGGGTTGCTTTCAATGCACGCGACTGGAACAGATCCGCAGAATCCATGCCCAATAATTCCATGGTGTCTTTGAATGCCTTGCTTTCGTGCATCACGGTATAAGGCGTCTTGTCATCATAAAGGAAATCAGCATAACTGAAGGGGCGGATAAATTCGCTGTCGGAATCGAGACAGAGGTAGGCGTTGCAAATGTTCAGCCTGTTCACCTGCGCCTTAATGACCTGCTGGTAACGCCAGCCGTCTTTCAGTTTGCAATCCACAATATCACTGTCACGGATGATATCGACAGCTTCCGGCAACCGTTTCCGGAAATAGCGGTAATCATCATTGTTTACCGAAAGCAGTACGGGGATATTGTCGGTATTGAATTTCCCGATGGAAGCCAGCAGTTTTTCCACTCTCAGGAAGTCAGGCTGGTAGCTTTTGATAAATAGCAATAGTTTCTCCATCAGCGTAATGGCGTTGTTGTTTCAATAAGCGGTCCGATCACTTCATCCAGCCTTAGCCGGTAGGTTGGTATTCCAAACAGATTGTCCATGGATTTATGCAACGCATTCCGGTCAACAAGACTGAAATCTTCCAGGATTTCATCAAACCGGCGGAGGATCGCCCGGTCATTGAAAGGTTCCAGTATATAGACACCGGGCATCTTCTGCCGGTGAAGGTCGGGAAGAACGCCTACCGGTGTGCCGATCACGGGTACTCCCGCAGCCAGTGCTTCCAGCGTGATCATGCCGAAACTTTCCGACAGTGAAGGGAATATAACAAGATCAGCCTGTGCATATGCTTCTTCGTTGATATTTTCCAGGTTAAGTCCGACTTTGACGGTGGTATGCCTGAAATGCTCAAACTGCTCCCTGTTATTGGGAAAATTACAGGCGACCAACAAACGCCAGTCTTCGGATTCGTCAATGATCTCTGCCAGCCTGACGACTGTGGGAAGACCCTTGCCAGGCTCCAGCCGTCCTGCATAGAGTACCGTTTTCCATGGCCTTTTGGGTTTGGGAAGAACAGGAAAGAAATTCGTATCCACTCTGTTGGTTACAATGGAGATCTTTTCAGATGGTATACCGTACCAGGTGATGAGGTCATTTTTTACCTTTTCCGTCACCGTAATGATCTGTTTGCAGATCCGCAATCCGCGCTGTTGCAACCTGGCAACCCTGCTCAGCTTTTTTTCCTTCCTGCCGTAATCCATCTCCATGACGTGGTAGCATCCCTGGCTGATCACAATATCTGCCGGAAAGAATGGTGTTGATTCTCCGTTGGAAACAACGATTGTTTTGTACCGGAATCTCGTCCACAAATATGCGGAAGCAAACCGGGCCATATAAATTGGTTTCCTTTTCAGAAAATGCCTGTAACGGAAAAGATGCTTGTACAGCCTGCCCGCCCAGGTGTTGAGCAGAAAAGCTTCATCCAATATCGTGGTAGTCACGCCACGGCTCATCAGGTATTCATCAAAATACTGAACCATTCGTTCTGCACCTCCAGCATTGGATTTGCCGTTAAAGAAAACGAGTAACGCTTTAGTAGCTTTTGCCATGAGCGATATTTTCCAGGATATTGTCGAGCTTTTGGTATACAGCGGCGCGTTCGAAATTATTTTTGAAACATTCAAATGCCCAGCGGGATTGCTGCTGATAAAAGTTGTTGTCATTCAGCAAGGTTGCAATAGCATCTGCGAAAGCTACCGGATCGTTGGTCACAGAACAACCGTTCCTGGTTTTATCAGGTAGACCATCGATTCCCCGTTCATTGCACACCACCGGGAGCTGGTAAGCCATTGCCTCCACTACCTTGATCTTGACACCGGTACCACTGAGCATGGGGCAAATGGCGATCTTTGCCTGCGAATAATAATCACGAAGATCCGGTGCAAAAGAAATTTTCTCAAGGTTAGGCAGATCCTCCGGCAGATGCGGCACGATTGTTCCAATCGCACAGATCCGTAAATTTTTATCCAGCTTCGGATAAACCTCCGTGAAAAACCAACTTGCGGAACGCAGGTTATGGGGGTTATCGGTTGCAACATACAGTAGGTCGTAACGCCGCTGCTGCATTGGTGGCAGCTCAATGTCGGGGGCTTTGATCATCATCGGTACGAGATCTACCCGGTCTGGGAAGAACTGGCTGAACAGGTATGTTTCGTCTACGGAGATGGTCCAGATCCGGTCAAAAAATGACAGCCGGTAAAGTTCATCACCTATCGCCACGGAGCGGTCAAACCCTTCTTCGTTCTGATGCTGTGCCGATAACAGGTCATGCGTGTCTATAATGGTAGTGGCGCCCGCCAGAAAAGGATTGTCTTTGACAAGATGCGCCCAGTAAGCATAACTGATGATCACATAGTCATAACGGGTGCGCTGCAGCATGGCATCAAACTGGCGGCGCAGGTGCCAGGTGGTATGGTTGGGGATTGACCCTTTTGGCGTTTTCAGCTGCCGCTCGTAGAGCAAATGGCCGATCTTATACCCGAAGAAATAAGTCAGTGGATTTGTTTTCACGGGTTTCCTGCGAAACACATGAAGACTGTTGGCAAGGCGTGCATTTTCAAATGAAGCTTTGCTCTCAGGAGTGTAATTTCCCCAGTGCTCCTTGCTGATAAAATCTACATGATAACCGCGGTCGCGGAAATACTGCAATAAACTTAGTGCCCTTGAGATGCTGCCGCTGTTCCTGTCGGCAGGATTCAACGGAAAGAAGTATAATACTTTTTTCAAACCGTTTGATTGAATACCCACGGTCAAAAATAAATGAATTTGTTTGGTATATTACTTTCATGAAAGGTGTAAAGAGAATATTGATCACGGGTGCAGCAGGAAATATTGCCGGTAGCCTGTCGTCAAGGCTGGCAAATGATCCTGCTTATGACCTGGTGCTCGTGGATAACCTGTCAACCGGTGATCCCGCCAATCTTCCACCGCCAGGCGAGCGTGTCCGGTTTGTCAAAGCAGATGTGAACGATCAGCGTGACATCGGCGCCATCCTTCAGGCATCTCGTTTCGACTACGTGTTCCACTATGCAGCCGTAGTGGGTGTAAAACGTACCCTGGAACACCCGGTTCAGGTACTGCGCGATATAGATGGAATCAGGAATATCCTGGATGGTGCCAGGAATACTGGTGTGTCGAGGGTGTTTTTTTCGTCTTCGTCTGAGGTTTATGGTGAACCGGTGCATTTTCCGCAATCAGAAGAGACAACACCGCTGAATTCGAGATTGCCTTATGCTGTGGTCAAAAATGTAGGTGAGTCTTTCTGCAAGGCCTATCACCAGGAGTATGGGCTGCCTTATACGATATTGCGTTTTTTCAATACCTACGGACCTGGGCAAAGTGATGATTTTGTATTGCCCCGCTTTCTGCTGAAAGCAATCCGGAATGAAGACCTGACAATTTACGGAGATGGAAGTCAGACCCGCACTTTCTGTTATGTAGATGACAACGTTGATGCAACACTAAGAATGCTTAATAGTAATAAGGGCCTGAACGACACGATCAATATCGGGAGCGATACCGAGATCACCATGCTTGCACTTGCAGAAAAAGTAAAAGCGCTTTCGGGATCATCCTCACAGATAGTTCATCTGCCTGCCCTGAAGGAAGGTGATATGCGGCGGCGGCTGCCGGACATTTCCAAAATGCGCTCAATCCTGGAAAGACCTATTACCGGTCTGGACGACGGGATCAGAAGTCTCTTGCAGTTTTATCGTTCGAAAGGTAGCTGCTGAGCTGGCGGAAGAAGCTCTCCGGCCCCAGGCAGGTGCGGTACGTTTCTTTGATCATCCGTTGCAGCTGAACAAACCGTTCGCCTTTCCATTCGTTATGAAATTCCAGCAGGCGGTCGCCGATATGGGGGATTTGTTTTTCAGGTACAATGCAACAAAGGCTGTTCCAGTCAATTTTGTTTTCCAGTGGCAAAACGATATCCGTATCAATCAGCACGGGTATTCTACCGGCACTCATGCTCTCAAACTGGCGGTAGGAATAGTTGCCGAACCCGCTCGCACATAGCGTATAGGGATAAGCGAAGATCTCGTCGCGGAATCGTTGTTTTGATACCGGAGCATCTGCATCACCAGGACCGGACCACGTAAAATGTGTCCTGATACCGGGGTGCCGCTGAAAGGCCAGTAGTGCATTACGCCTTGCCAGATAGCCGAAATTATCGCTGATGTCAAACGGACTGTTGATTCCCAGCCTGTTCAGCAACAGGTTGACACCATTCCTCCATTTCAGGCCGGGTGCCAGGGAGGAAGGTGATGCCTGTCCCCGGAATCCGACCTCGGGAATTGGTTGCCAGGGCAGGAATTCCGGTTCATAAGGAAATTCACTGAAGTCTGACCCTTCCTTAAATCCCGGCATGGCGTGTTCATTGGGCTTCTTTTTGCTGCCCACGATACTGGTGCGGAAAATAATACTATTCGGTACGGCGACAGGCGCTGCCGAATCGCTGTGAAAAAAGACCAGTAATTTCCGGCCGGTTACGGCAGATAATTGTACCAGGCCGGCTTCAGCCTCCAGGCATGCGGCACGATCAGATGGGGAACCTCCGAAATACACCAGGTAATAATCGGTTAATTCGTGTGCCACTTCATAGTTGGCCGGGAAAACCAGGAAATCTGCTTCTTCGGGCCTTGCCACCCATTCATACCAGGGAGCGCCGATCTTTGTCAGGCGGCAATGCAGGGCAGGACTAATACCATCCGTGATGGTAAAAAGCCTTATCGGCTTGTCAATCATGATGCAATTACGGAAATAAACTAGAGAGAACTGCTGCTGCGTATCTCGCGGCCGGTTCCGTCATAATAAACATATTTTTTTTCTATGCCTTTTTTCCATTCCACCCGGTAAAGTTTTTCTGCCTTCCTGTTTTCGACATAGGCGGTGGATTTCATTTCCCAGCCGGCGTAACGGCTTTTTTCTACGGATGTTTGTACGGGTGCCGGAAAGGAGGCTTTCGGCATATCCAGTTCTGTATAATCCCACGTGCCATCCAGCTTATAATGCACTTCACGGGTGCCGTCCTTGTCTGTAAATTTGGCAGTATACCAGGCAACGCTGTTGGTCCAGTCGACATTGGTGGCACCAGGGTACTTAGCGAAAAAGTGCTTTTTAGATTTTTCCGGAACATTCACAACCTGTGCGGAGAGGAAAAAACCTGAAAGGAGCAAAGACATCATTAACAGTGCGGATCGCTTCATATCACTTGGTTTTATAGATGAGAAATGCAAATTACAGACCGGGTACTTTCGCATGCTTTCTAACCAGTGGGGCTACCTTTTCACCAAACAATGCAACTGCTTTCAATTGTTTTTCAACAGGCAGATCCTTTCCTGATATGAATTGAGCGAGGTATCGGTCCTGCCCGAATAATTCATGGAAGTACAGGATTTTTTCGGTCACTTCCTGTGGGCTACCTACCAGCAGGGGACCATGCTGACGAAGATACTCAAATTGTGCCCTGTCCAACGGCGGCCATCCCCTTTCTTTTCCCACACGGTTCATCATGCGGGCATAGGTGGGATAAAACTCATCGGCAGCCTGTTGCGAATCTTCAGCTACATAAAAATGGGAGTTCACGGCCAGGCGGATGGAGGCAGGGTCATGACCGGCTTCGCTGTGGCTTTTGCGAAAAAGGTTTACCAGTGGAACAAAGCGATCCGGGGTGCCCCCCAGCAGGGCAAGTGTCATTGGTAAATTGAGTTTCCCGGCCCTGATTGCTGACTCAGGTGTGCCGCCAACTGCGATCCAGACCGGTAAAGACTCCTGGAGCGGCCGGGGATATACACCCTGATTCTTAATGGGAGAGCGGAACTGTCCACGCCAGTTGACGGTGGTATCGCGGTTAATCGCAAGCAGCAGTTCCAGCTTTTCAGAGAACAACGCATCATAATCTTTCAGATCGTATCCGAAAAGCGGGAAAGATTCAATAAAGGATCCCCTTCCCGCCATGATCTCTGCCCTGCCACCGGAAACCAGGTCGAGCGTGGCGAATTGCTGGAAGATCCTTACCGGATCTGCCGAACTCAATACCGTCACCGAGCTGCTCAGCCTGATTTTATCAGTTACCGCAGCGGCGGCAGAGAGAATCATTTCCGGGCTGGAAATCACATAATCAGGCCGGTGGTGTTCGCCCAAAGCGTAAACATCAAGCCCAAGCTGATCGGCCAGCCGGATTTCTTCAATTATTTCCTGGACCCTGTGGTATGCATTTTCCGCACCGCCACTTTTCTGGTCGGGAGTCACCTCTCCGAAGCTGCTGATACCTAATTCCATAATGAATGATTATTCCGGTTGCACTAACAACCAGGGATACCATTTTGTTTACCCCACGGTAAAACGGTATCCGATTCCTTTGATCGTGGTGATCTGCAGCCGGGGATCCGGCCTCAGGTAACTGCGCAGCCGGGTGATATAAACATCGAGGTTTCTGCTGTTGAAAAAAGAATCGTTTCCCCAGAGCAGATTCAGGATATCCCTCCGGTCGATGATCCTGTTCCGATGTTCACATAACAGCTTCAGGAGCGCTGCTTCACGGTAAGTGAGTTTACGTTCTTCACTGCCGGACTGCAAAACCTGGCGGGTATCATGAAAGCGGAAAAGGCCCATTTCAAGCCAACCGTCTGTAACAGGTGTTTCAGCAGCACTGCCAATGCGAAGTATATGATGTATCCTTACAATAAGTTCTTCGAGGCTGAAAGGTTTCCGGATATAATCATGACCGCCTACGGCAAACCCCTTTACCACATCTTCGGTTTGCGTACGTGCACTCAGGAACAGGATCGGAACAGTTTTATTGACTGCCCTGATGCTGTCAGCAATCGCAAATCCATCGGTTCCCGGCAACATAATATCCAGCACGCAACAGTCTGGTTCGGTTTCAGAAAATCGTTGCAGCGCAAGATGGCCATCAGTTTCCATGATCACGTCAAAGCCCCGCGTTTCCAGACTTTCTTTTACGATCTTTCCCAGAAAGACCTCGTCTTCAACATAAAGGATTTTTGTTTTTTTCATAAACGGCCTGCAGGGAAATGAAGGATGAAATTGCTGCCTTTTCCAAGAATACTTTCTGCACGGATGCTTCCCCGGTGTTGCTTCATGATGGCAGCAACATAACTGAGTCCAAGCCCGTAACCTTTTGCCTGGTGTACATTACCCTGGGGAACCCGAAAAAATTTCTCAAATACTTTTTCCGTATACACTTCAGGAATACCAATACCGTTATCGCGAACGGTTAGGATCACTTCCCGGGAAGTTCCCGATACCCGCACAAAAACTTCCGGACTTTGTCCACTGTATTTAAGTGCATTATCAAGCAGGTTGAACACCACACTCAGCAGGTGAAGCCGGTCGCCCATAACAGTAGTATCTCCGTCAAAGCTGGTATGGAGGGTTGCCCCGCATTTGTCATACTGAAGCCGCATTGATCCGGCGACCTCTTCCACGATCATTGCCAGTTCCACGGCTTCTTCTTTCAGTTCGATCGCTTTTTTTTCAAAGATGGATAGCTTCAGCACCTTGTCTACCAGCAGCGACAATCTTTGAAGTTCCTGGTGCGAAATGTCGAGGTACTCCTGGGTGCGCAAGGGGTCTTTACGGGCATGGAAATCCCGTAAGGCTTCGAGTGCAACCGAAACCGTCGCAATAGGTGTTTTCAGCTCGTGGGAAATATTGCTGATGAACTCATTCTTGATCGCAGACAACCTGTGTTGTTTGCGAAGGTTGTGGAATAACAGAAGAAATGCCGCAAGTGTAATGCCGATCAGGAAAACCGAGAAGATCAGCGGCAGGGTAATCTTACGCAGCAGGTAGGGAAAGGTATGGGCCAATACAAAATTGTATGATCCGGACTTTTTCCAAAGCAATAGTTTCGCAAGTTTGTCTTCCTCCGCTTCATTTACCGCGGTGTCTGCAAATACAATGAATCCGACAGTCATTTCTTGCTGGTCAAGCGATCGGCGAAAACCGGCTTGTATCACCGCTATGGGAATTGTGTCAGACAGCAGGGAATCCATTTTGAGCAGCAGGGTCCGGCCTTTGTCATTCGTATAAATCAGCGTATTGACAGATACTGATCTGGTTCCGCCGGAATCCGTCGTGTGGGTATTCTCCCGCACGGTCAAAAAACGCTTGCCTGAAGCGGTGTCAGCCCCTCCCTTCCTAAATACAACGACCTGCCTGATGGAATCACCGGGTAGCGGTGGCTGGCGGCGCAATGCAGCTGTAAAGCCAGCGGGGCCGGGAGCCTCGGCAGTATCACCACCAGCTTTAATAATCCGTGCTTTGACAGCAGAATCCTGCAATTGCATCACGGTTTCCGTAAATATTGATTTTGCACGGCTTTCGAGTGCCCTTTTCTCACGCAGGTAGTTGTCCCTGATCCAATAGACCTGGAAACCGGCAATCAACAGCATCGCCAGCAGAATACTGCCATATGACCAGGAAATGGTTTTCATATTCACTAAAAACAAAATCTACCCAATTCCTGATGGCGGTTTATGGCTTTAACCTTTATTAACCTTATTGTAAGGTGTGTTAACTATCCAGGCCTTGGGGCTGGGATAGCTTTGGTCAAAACTATTGTATGAAAAGAATATTGATTTTAGGGGTTTTCGCCCTGGCTGCCGGCAGCGCTTTCTGCCAGCAAAGGGAAGCGAGGGTTTATTATACCCGCACCACGCTTATGCAGCTGCAACTCGACGGTGAAGGACCTGTGGAGCGGAAACGCACCGATAATTTTGTACTTGATTTTGCAGGTGGAAAAATGATCTGGCAGAAGGCAGATGACGAACTTCCGGATGAAACGGTCAGCGGCGGTGGAGGGCTTGTGATCCGCACCATCGGTGGTACTGATGATATTATTTATTGCGATTTTAACGCGGGAAAGAAGGTGGAGCAGCGGGAGTTTTTCGATCGCAAATTCCTGGTGTCGGATACACTGGCAAAGGGCAAATGGATACTCAGTGATTCCAGCCGGACAATACTGGGGCATTCCTGCAGAAAAGCCACAGGTCAACGGATCTCCCAGCGAAGCATGATGACGATGGACAATGGGAAAATGAGCCGCAGGGAGTTTTCAGATACCACGGAAGTTGCCGCCTGGTTTGCCATTGATATTCCCGTTCCTGCAGGACCAGAAATGCAGGGACAATTGCCGGGGCTGATCATGATACTGGAAGGAAATCATGGCCGTACCCGCTACGAGGTTACTGCTATTGAAGCCAAAGCCGATATTGCCGCTATCCGGGAACCTGCAAAAGGGAAAAAAGTCAGTCCCTCAGAATTCATTCAAGAACGAAATAAAATGATGGAGGAAATGCAGAAAAACAATCAGGGAAACGGGAACATGCGTATCCGCATTAATTAGGCTGGTGTTACTATTTTCTCAATTGAATGGCGTTGCCTCCGGCAGCGCCATTTTTTTGCAGGTTATAAGTGAAACTGAGCAATGCATACCGCCTGAGGGTATTGGTCCTTTTGTCTTCAATATAATTCTGGTTGCTGGTGCGTTCCACTCGCTGGTTGCGGTTCAGCAGATCCTGCACCCGGACACTAAGTTGTGCCCGCTGGAACCGCATAAATTGCCTGGAAACGGAAAGGCTCCAGAGCGGCACTTTTGCATTGAAGCCGTCCGACAACCGGTTGTTGACTGTATAATTGAAATCAGTGCTGAACTGGAAAAAGTGCGGCAGCTGCCATTCCAGAGCTGTTTCATAATACTGGGAGAAATATCTTGTATTCAAATCCGGTTGCAGGCTGTATTGCGTATGATTGTACCGAATGCTGGCACGCAGAGACCATTCGATTTTTTCTGAAACTGCAACCCGCATACCGGCATAGGGACCGGCGGATGTGGTGCTGATCAGGTTGGTTGCGCCATTCATCAGTTGCTTATTCCTTTGCCAGGCGGCGTTGGTGCCAAAGTCAACCGTGGCTTTCCAGCGCCGTACCGGAAGGGAAAACTGAAAATCACCTTCCGTGAAATAAATACCGCTGGCATTCACGGGCCGGCTGACCGTTACGCCACCAGGCAGCAATGAATCCGCATTTACAATCTTATCGTCAGTTTTGATCAGATTCATCATGATGAAAATATTCCTGTTCCGGAATGGATTTACGCCATTATAATTGAGCTGAACAGCATGTGTCAATTCCTGGCGGAGAAACGGATTTCCTGATTTGATATAAAGCGGATTACTGATATCCGCCAGGGGCTGCAATTGTTGAATGGAAGGTGCCTGGGTAAAAGGCCGGTATTGCAGCTGCAGGGATTTGCTTCTGCTGAACTGGTACTGAACCCTTGCATTGGGCAGAAAATTGTAAAAAGACTTCCGGATGGCGGAATCTTTTCCATAGCCCTTGCTGTCGCCTTCCAGTACTGCCTGTTGCCAGGACAGGCCAACAGCAGCCTGGAACTTCTTCCTGATCGTTCGCAGCCGTAATCCGCCTACAGCTACTGAATAATTACTGCTGAAATCATTTGTGAGACTATCGTTTAATTGGTCATAGGCATTTGTAGTGGCATTGTAATCATAGGTGAGCCGGTCTGATGCGTTTCTTGTGCTGCTTCGGGAAAGATGGCCCTCCAGCAATGACCTCCTCCAGAGCGGTTCAGTATAAACGATCCTGGCGGAATAGCCATTCAGATGGTTGCCCGAAGTGAATTGCTGACGCAGTGTATCGGTAAAACTGTTATCCGACAGAAAATGTCCGTTACCCGTTGCGCCATTACCTGTGGTCTGGATGAACGCTGAAAATGTTCTGCCACGTTTCCGAAACTTTTTACGGAATAGAAAATCTGTCCGGAAATTGTATCCGTCACTGTTCACCAGGTTGTTGCTGAACCCTTCATTTCCGGGAAGGCCATCCTTGCTGCGCTGGCGGTAAATCTCGTTGGTAAGGGCTTCGGAAGACTGCCATCCGAACGATGGTGAGATCTTGATGGAATGAAAGGAGTCTATTGCGATGTCTGCACTGAAATTGAAGCGGTGCGACCAGGTGGTAGTTCTTTTGTCGGATAACTGGCTCACAAAATAGGAGGAGTCGGGAAGCATATATTGCTTTTCCGACAAAATTGACTGGTATGGACTGTAACGACTGCCAAAATAGTTGCTGGTGAGCCAGATTTTTCTGCCGATCATGTTATTGTAGTTGATCCCCGCACCGGCAATACTATTGATGCCATTAGCGGAATTCCCAAAGCCGCCGAAAGCATTACCGGCATCATCAGCACTGATATTGATATTCCCGTTACCAGCCTGCAGCATTCTCTTGAGTTCACCGGTAAAATTCATCATGTCCATGAAGGAAAAAGCTTCGGCATTTGTATTATTGGCAGCGGCAATGGCAGAGAACTGACGTGCACCTTTGAAAGAATTCAGGTTAAACTTTCCTTCATAACGGCCAGCTGTACCCGCTCCGGCAGTTGCGCTGCCGAAATATCCTTTCTTTTTGTCTTTTTTCAGGGTGAGGTTGATGGTTTTCTCACTGTTGCCGTCATCAAAGCCGGTGAGTTGCGCCTGGTCACTCAGCCGGTCATAAACCTGTACTTTATCAATTGCATCAGCCGGCAGGTTTTTGGTTGCGATCTTCGGGTCGTTGCCGAAGAACTCCTTTCCATCCACCAGCACACGGTTCACAGTGCGGCCCTGTGCTTTGACGGTGCCATCTTTTCCGACCGTGATACCTGGCATTTTTTTGAGCAATTGTTCTACGTTAGCGTTGGGCAGGGTGCGAAACGAATTTGCATTGTACTGCACTGTATCACCCAGCAGTAGAACCGGTGGCGCTTCCGCTACCACCGTTACGCTATCCAGCATTTTGCTTTTGTCTGACAGGAAAAGCATACCGAGGTCTTTTTCTGCCGTGGATCCGGTGATATCAATTAACCGGCTGTAATTATGGTAGGCAACATGGGTGACCAGTAGCCTGTATCTGCCTGCCGGAAGCGATTTTAGGTCAAATCGGCCACCGCCATCCGTCAGGGTGAAGCTGACCAGGGAAGAATCCTGCTGCAACAACAAGGTAACGGTAGCATCGGCAAGTGGCTTATGGGCGGTACTGTCGAAAGCGACACCCTTCAGGGTAGTCACCTGGGCGGTGGCGAAGAAGCCGGCCAGCAGTAACAGTAACAATAGAAACAGGAGGGCTCTCATACACGAACTTCTGCCCCGAAAGTATTGACCAGCAGCGGGTAAGGAGGTTAATCAGCCTTGGTTTATTGTTAATGAAGGTTAATTATGATGTCGTGAATCACCCCCAATTCGGCGCGAACGGACCCCGTGTAAGCAAATACTTACGTTTAGTTTTGTAAGCGAATACTTACATAACATGACAGTAGCAGCCAGACGCGACGTATTCCAGGCGATTGCAGATCCAACCCGCCGCAACATTATCGGGCTGATTGCGAAAAAACCAATGAACCTGAATTCGATTGCCGGCGAGTTTGACATCAGCCGGCCTGCAATATCACAGCATATCAAGATCCTTACAGAATGCGGGCTTGTTATTATCCGGCAGGAGGGAAGGGAAAGGTATTGCGAAGTCCAGCTGGAACCTCTGGGTGCAGTAGCCGACTGGCTGGAGCCATTGCGGGAGCTGTGGGAACACCGGTTCGGCAAACTGGATCACCTTTTAGGAAATATGCATGCATCATATAAAAACAAAAAAAAGAAAAAATGATTACCAAAAATCAAATGCAGATCAAAGCGGAACCCGGACGGCAGGAGTTGTTCGTAGTCCGCGAGTTCGATGCACCCCGCGAAAAGGTCTACAGGGCTTTTACCGACCCAAAACTGGTGGTGCAATGGCTGGGGCCAAAGAACATGACAATGACGATTGATTATTACGATTGCACCACTGGTGGCAAATACCGCTACATCCATACCGATCCTAATGGGAATGCCTATGGATTTAATGGTGTGGTGCATGAAGCTACCGAACCTGAAAGGGTGATTCAGACCTTTGAGTTTGAAGGAATGCCTGAACGCGGCCATGTTGTGCTGGACTCGGCTGTATTTGATGACCTGCCGGATGGACGTTCGAAGGTAACCATTCACTCCGTGTACGGTTCCGTTGCGGACCGTGACGGGATGATCCAGAGTGGGATGGAACACGGCATGCGGGAGGGCTTTGACAGGCTTGATGACCTGCTGGATAATCAATAATTTTTGTAATAAATCTTCAATCAATTGTTATGATCAAAGACATGTGGCTTAACCTGCCGGTAAAAGATGTTCCCCGCTCCCGGAAATTCTACCAGGATATTGGCTTTAAGATAAATGAGAAGTACGATCACGGGAATACTTCCGCCAGCCTGATGGTTGGTGAAAAGGAAGTGATCGTGATGTTGTTTGATGAAAAGATATTTCAGTCCTTTACCAAAAACAAGGTCGTGTCTGATCCTGATTACTCGGAAATTATCATTTCATTCAGCACTGAGACCAGGGCAGCGGTTGATGCCATGGCTGAAAAGGTGAGAGCAACCGGTGCGAAACTGTACCAGGAACCGACTGAAATGCAGGGCTGGATGTATGGCTTTGCCTTTACGGATCCCGATGGACATAAATGGAACATGCTATATATGGACATGTCCAAAATGCCGGGTTGATCAGATATTTCCTTTCTTCAGTTCCCGAACGGCATGATCGCAGGCCCTTGCGGTAAGGGCCATATAAGTCAGCGATGGATTGACGCAGGAACTTGAAGTCATGCACGAGCCGTCAGTCACAAGCACATTCGGCACTTCATGCAACTGGTTGAAGGCATTCAGTACTGATGTCTTCGGATCATTGCCCATCCTTGCAGTACCCATTTCATGATTGGCATTGCCGGGAAAGGAGATGCTGCCCGATGCCTGGATATTTTTGAATCCTGCTTTTTCGAGCATTTCCTTTCCGGCTTCGCCCATGTCTTCGTGCATGATTTTTTCATTCTCCCTGAAATGGCAGTCCACCACAATAGTTGGCCTTCCCCAGGGGTCCTTTTGATGATGATCCAGGGTGATCCGGTTATCCGGATAGGGCAGGCATTCGCCGAATGCGTACAGTCCCAGTTGCCAGCCGCCCGGTTCGGATAAGCTTTCTTTGAGGGAAGCACCAATGCCATCGGCAGGTGGTCTTTTCCGGTATGCGCTGGCACCAAAATGGTAGCCCCGCAGGAACTTTGAAGTGGATTCTGTCGCATTCCTGAAGCGCGGGATGTAAATGGGTGTTGGCCTCCTGCCTGAATAATAACTGTCTTCAAAACCGTCGATATCACCGGTAATGCTCCAGCCTTTGTGGTGATCCATCAGGTTACGGCCCAATTGATCGCTGCCGTTGCCCATGCCCGTGGGAAAGCGGCGGGAAACGGAATTCAACAGGATGGCAGTGGTCGCAACAGTTGCGGCGTTCAGGAAGATAAGGCGGGCATTGAACGTGATCGTTTGTTTCGTTTGCGTATCAATTACTTCCACGCCGGTAGCCCGCTGTTTTTGTTCATCATAGAGCACCTGGTTAACGAGGGAATATGGCCTTATAACGAGATTCCCGGTTGCCTGTGCAGCAGGTAAGGTACTGGCGTTGGTGCTGAAATAAGCACCAAATGGGCAACCCCGGTGACACAGATTTCTTGCCTGACAATTGCTCCGTCCTTTTACTGGTTGGGTAAGGTTGGCGGTTCGTCCCATGATTACCTGCCGGCCAGAATAGCTATCGGAAACTTTTTGCTGGAAATATTTCTCCACCGCATTCATTTCAAATGCAGGCTGAAAAGGGCCGTCGGGAAGATGCGGAATGCCATCACGATTTCCACTGACGCCGATAAAGCTCTCCACATAATCATACCAAGGCGCAATATCGCTGTACCGGATGGGCCAGTCGATGCCGTGGCCATCGCGAAGGTTGGCTTCGAAATCCAGGTCGCTCCAGCGGTAGCATGCCCTGGCCCACAGCAGTGAGCGGCCGCCCAGTACATCACCACGGATCCAGTCAAAACGTTTTTCCTCTCTGTAAGGGTTCTCGAGATCCCTGATATAAAAATGCTTATTGTCTTCGCGGTATGAATAATGGCGCGACTGAATTGGCCTTAATGCCCTGTCTTCTTTGGAAAGTTGCTGGCGGTGGGGAAAGTCCCACGGATCCATAGTAGCTGTGGGATATGACGGATGTTCAATAGGAGCGCCTCTTTCAAGCAGTAAAACTTTTAGTCCTTTTTCACACAGTTCCTTTGCGGCCCATCCGCCACTGATACCGGAGCCAACGATTATAGCGTCATAAGGCATGATCAACGATTGATGGGGAAAGGTAAGGAGGACGGCGGGAAAAACAGGAAGAAAGTTTGGGGTTTGTTGTCTGTGGTTTGAGGTTGGGTTTAGGTTTGAAGTTGACTAATTGATCAACGGTACTGCATTCTTTCTTATGCGGGTAAATAATAAAGGATTTCAGTGCATGACTGAAGATTGCTACGGCACCAGCAAAGGTCTGACAATAGTTTGAGGTCAGTTTTGCCGTAAATACAACTGGTAAACTTCAAACCCAACCTCAAACTACAGACCCCAGACTTCAAACTTACTTCCTCCACTACTTCGGCTGCTGATTATAGTCATAGTTCACCATCCAGTTAATACCGAATTTATCGGTGAACATTCCGAACAGCGCACCCCAGAATGTTTTCTCCATTTGCATGGTGACCCGTCCGCCCGCACTCAGGCCATTAAAGATTTTTTTTGCGTCATCCTCTGACAATGCATTAATGGATAACTGAACATTATTGCCTTCCACCGAATGTTTGGCCCATTCACCGCCGATATCACTGCCCATCAACACCGTATCTTTTGAAACATGTAGCGACATATGCATGATCTTTTCGCCATCAACCTCGCCCATAGCATGAGCATCTTCGCTGGGTGGCATGTCTTTGTACCGGCCGATATAGGGGATCTCGCCGCCCAGCACGGACTGATAAAATTTAAAAGCTTCTTCGCAGGTGCCCTTGAAATTGATGTAGGGATGAATCTGTACCATATGGCTTCGTTTTTGGATGAAAAAAAGTAGTGAAGGCGCAGCAAATTAAGGAAATTCCTTAATAGCCGGCGCCTTCAGAACATGGCACAGACGGAATACGGGCTGGACACTAAAATATGCTCATGTACTTCTTACGGGGTTGCTTCTGCCATGTCTTTCACCGGTACTGGCCAGACTCCCGGAGCAGGGAAGGATATTCCTTTGTTGGATCCCATTTTTCCGGCATCCTGACCAAAATAATACAGGGGCCATCCTTTATAAGTCAATTGCTTATGCGTTCCTGCAACAGTGATCGTGTTGAAGAGGTTTTTATCAAGGCTCGAGGGGACCACAACGACATCTTCTTCATAAACCGGCCAGATGCCATTGTTGGCAAAATCATCGGCGGTAAAGTTGTTGTCATCATACCGATCGTTGATAAAAGTGTATAGTGTTACACCATTGCCATCAGTGAAATACAATGTTTTACCATCGCCTTCTGTATAATCAGATTTATAATGCTTGCCATCATGACCAATTAATTGCGCATTGGTCAGCTGAATAGTGTAGTCGGGTTTCGCTGCAAACCAGATACCATTGAAATTATCGCCGCCAATAGCACCTGCAGGCTCAGGTGTGTTCGTGCCATTGTTGACCGGTGCATAATAATACAATGGCCTCCCTTTGTACGCAAGCTGTTTTGCTGAAGTTGATGTAGTGATCTGGGAAAAATCACCCAGCGTAAGCCCTGTGCCGAGATTCTCTGCCGCGAGATTGTCTACATTGAATACCGGCCACAAGGCTTCACATCCACCGGTGCAATGATTGACAGTAGAATCGTCATTCGCAAAATAGTAAAGGGTACGACCATCCTTGTCCGTGAGTATACTTCCCAACGTAGCATTGGAGGTCAGTTGTACTTCGGTAACGGGTGTCGGTGGAACATAAGGATCAGAATCACTGCTGCAGGAATTCAAAGCGCCGGCAATGGCCAGCGTCGCCGTCAGGAAACGGAACGTGGACAGGATTTTCATCTTGCTGATTTTAAGGTAAGTGAATCGTTGTCTTCTTTCCATACTCCATTTTCACGGAAAGGGTTGCGTTTAATTCCATGCCGTGAAAATTTTTTATCTTTTCAGTATGTTTCCACCGATAATTTCCACCACCGAACTCCGGGAGCTCTTAGGCCAGAACGGGGTCATTGTTGTTGACGCCCGTGCAGCTGCAGGTCATGGAGAAGCTTTCCGCGAAACGCACCTTAAAGGGGCTTTGCCAGTAGACCTTGATAATGAATTGTCTAATGTTAAAGACCCCGCCCACGGAGGCCGGCATCCATTGCCGGATATCAAAAGTTTTGGTGCGGTGCTGGGGGCCATGGGCATCACGCCCGGCAGTCATGTTGTGGTGTACGATGACAAGCAGGGGGCCAATGCGGCATCGCGTTTCTGGTGGATGCTGAAAGCGGTTGGTCATGAAAAGGCCCAGGTGCTTAATGGCGGACTTCAGGCAGCAGTGGCCGCAGGGTTACCAATGGAATCCGGTATGCATTCACCGGTTCCGGTAAAGGACTATCCGGTAAGCGGATGGCTGCTTCCCGTTGTCAGTATCGAAACGGTGGAAGAAAGGGTGAAAGACAAAGAATGGCTGGTAATCGATGTGAGAGACCCCAGGAGGTATAGCGGTGAAACGGAACCGATTGACCTCATTGCAGGACATATTCCCGGTGCAGTCAATATTCCGCTTACTGATAATCTTGATTCCGATGGTCAGTTCAAATCTCCCCAGGCGCTTGCTGTATTATATGGTGCGGCACTTGAAGGAAGGCCGGCGTCACAAGTGATCGTGCATTGCGGTTCCGGCGTAACTGCCTGTCACAGTATTCTTGCAATGGCTGCCGGCGGACTTGAAATTCCGGCGCTTTATGTGGGCAGCTGGAGCGAATGGTCGAGAACGAATCGGCCGGTTGGTACAGGAAATGCATAATGGTTTCCGTATATTAGGTAATGGAATTTGTAGACTATTACGAAATACTTGGCGTCCCCAAAAGCGCCAGTGCAGATGATATCAAGAAAGCTTACCGCAAGCTTGCAAGAAAGATGCACCCGGACCTCAACCCGAATGATAAGGAAGCCCACAGGAAATTTCAGCGCATCAATGAGGCAAACGAGGTACTCAGTGATCCGGAGAAAAGAAAAAAATACGATCAGTACGGAAAGGACTGGCAACAAGCTGAGCAGTTCGAACAGGCGAAACAACAAAGGCAGCGTGCCGGAGAAGCCCAGGGTGGCTTCAGCGGCGATTTTGACGGCGGTGATTTTTCTGAGTTTTTCGAAAGCATGTTCGGCCGTGAGGGCAGGAGCGGAAGGGGGCAAATGCGGTTCAAAGGGCAGGATATTCATGCGGGCCTGACACTTAGTTTGCAGGATGCTTACACTACCCACCAGCAGACCTTCTCTGTAAATGGAAAGAATATCCGCATTACGATTCCTGCTGGTGTTGAAGACGGACAGGTGATCCGACTGAAGGGTTATGGTACACCGGGTGTCAATGGCGGTCCTGCAGGTGATCTGCTGATAGAATTCAGTATACCCAATACCGAAGCATTTAAAAGGACAGGTAATGATATCCATTCTACGGCAAAGATCGATCTGTATACTGCTGTACTTGGCGGAGAAACTTTGGTCGAAACGCTTGGTGGCAAACTGAAACTTACGGTAGCGCCCGGCACGGAGAATGGTACCAAAGTGCGCCTCAAAGGGAAGGGGTTTCCTGTGTACAAAAAGGAAGGTCAGTTCGGTGACTGGTTTGTGACCTACCATGTACAGATTCCGAAATCTTTATCTGACGCAGAAAAAGAGCTGTTCATTCAATTGAAAAATCTTCACGAGAAAAACTGATGCCATGGATGAAAGAGAATTGATCGAGATCGAAACATTCTGCATTAATTACCAGGTGGAACCTTCCTTCCTGGAGAGCCTGGCAAATGCGGGACTGCTGGAGCTGGTGCATGAAGAGACACACCATTATTTTCCGGCAAACCAGGTGCCTGATCTTGAAAAGATGATCCGGTTCCACTATGATATGGACATCAACCTGGAAGGTATAGAAGTGATCCAGCACCTGTTGTCACAATTAAAACAAATGCAGCAGGAAAAACAACTGCTGCAACACCGCCTCAGCATCTATGAATGGCATTAATACTTGCTTTCAATTGTGTCCGGCGGCCCAGTTGACCGCATTGCGCAGCAACTGTTGCCAGGCTGGATCGCTGAACAACCCAGGAGAATGTCCCATGAAAATATAAACGTTACGGGCCGGGTATGCGGGGTTCGTCCAGATCACCGGATGATCACCCATCCGAACAGGAGAAGGAGGGATGTAAGAAGACTCGTCTACACGTGCTAAAACCTTAACCTGTTGCCTGGGACTTTTGTCATAAGTATACCACTCTTCCTGCTCAATGCGAAATGTTGCACCCAGGTGCTTCATTACCGGATGGGCACTGTCCTCCACCATTACCGTGCCGCCTGAAAAATCCCTGATATAATCCTTAAACCTGATTCTTCCCATGAATTCCCAGAACCATGTCCACATTGGAAAGCCATCGAATTCACCGAGAAGACTGGCATGATGTAAGCCTATCCAGCCGATCTTCCCTGAGTCGATAGCTTGTTGAAATGCTGTTGCAGCTTCAGGTTTCCAGCCGTAGGGCGGAAAATCCAATTGAAAGAATAGTTGATAACGGCTGAGCATCCCGATGTTAATGCTGTCAGTGCGGGTCAGAAAATCAATTTCGAAACTGCTGTCCGCAGCAAGTTGCCGGAGCCAGGGTACGGCAGCATTGGTAAATGCCAGGTGGTGACCGCCGTTTTCATAGAGGGCGAGTACATGGAACTTTCCTTTGCTTTGTTCCTGGCCTGAAGCGGGGAACACTGCAACAAGCTGAGATATGGTAATCAGCAACAGGATGACTACCGGAAATATCCTCCTGGTTTTCATTATTATACAAGATAGACAGGTAAAATGATGCTGGCACGGGAATTCCATGTAACCTGAAAAATTCTTTATGGGACTGGCGAAATACCGGCAAAAACGAACTTTTGAACAAACACCTGAACCAACCGGCGGAAAGGCTGCGGTTAAAGGATTACGTTTTGTGGTCCAGAAACATGCGGCCACGAGACTGCATTATGATTTCCGGCTGGAGATGGACGGCGTACTGAAAAGTTGGGCTGTTCCCAAGGGGCCCAGTCTCAATCCCGAGGATAAGCGGCTCGCCATGATGGTGGAGGACCACCCGTATGACTACCGCAACTTTGAAGGCATCATACCAAAGGGAAATTATGGGGCTGGTACGGTGATCGTTTGGGATGAGGGGTATTTTGAACCGCTAGAGCCCAGCGGAGATAAAAAAACAGATGAAAAAAAACTGCTGAAACAATTAAAATCAGGTTCCCTGAAAGTGAACCTTCACGGAAAAAAGCTGAACGGAGAGTTCGCCCTGGTTAAGTTGAAGAACGCTGAAGAAAATGCCTGGTTGCTGATCAAGCATCGCGACAGATATGCCAGTGAATCAGATATTACGGCAAAGGATAAATCAGTATTGAGCAGGAAGTCCATTGAACAAATGACGAAACGCCCGGAAAAGGTTTATGGAATAAAGGATGCTGCAGAAAAAAAAGGATCCTCAAACACAGCTAAGGCCAAAAAATCAACCGTGACAAAAAGTGGCTCTGCCAGGAAGCCATCGGATACGAAGCCTGTAAGTAAGAAATCAGCAGGAAGGGTGGTGGCAGCTGCAGCCGGAAATGCGGCTCCACGGAAATCCGCTGTAAAAAAGGCTGCTTCCAAAAGCTCCGGTAAAAAAAAAGTCCGGCCGGTAGCAGGCCCTGAATCAGCTTTTCCTTCACATCAGGTCAAGCCGATGCTGGCTACCCTGGTGGACAAACCCTTTGACGAACCTGGCTGGATCCACGAAATTAAATGGGACGGTTACCGGGCCATTGCATTTAGTCATCATGGCAAAGTTGATTTGCTGTCCCGGAACCAGAAGTCTTTTAATGAAAAATTTTATCCGGTGTATGAGGCGGTAAGGTTATGGGGTATCGATGGTGTTGTGGATGGAGAGATCTGTGTACTGAATAACAAAGGCATTGCGCATTTCGGCAGCCTGCAGAACTGGCGAAGTGAAGCCGACGGAGACCTTGTCTATTATGTTTTTGATCTGCTCTGGCTTGATGGTCACGATCTGAAAGCGTTACCCTTGACAGAACGACGACAGCTTTTACGCGAACGCATGCCGGGGAATAGTATTATAAGGTTTAGCGAATCATTCGATTCTCCGGCCTCAGAATTTCTGGAAGCAGCCGCCAAACTTGGTATGGAAGGCATTATGGCCAAGAAGGCGGACAGCCCATATGTACCCGGCGACAGGAGTGCCACCTGGCTGAAGATTAAAGCCAATCAGCGGCATGAAGTCGTCATCGGGGGGTATACCCTGAATGATGACAGCAACAAACCTTTCAGCTCCCTGTTGGTCGGCGTGTATGAAAAAAACGGCTTGCGGTATACCGGGAAGATTGGCACCGGATTCAATATAAAAATGCAAAAGGAAATGATGGCAGCATTCAGCAAGCGGATCCGGAAGACAAGCCCCTTCACTGAAGTTCCGGATGTCAACAAGCCTTCCCGGTTCCGGCCTGACCCGCCACATGCCACCGTCACCTGGCTGAAACCGGATCTTGTATGCGAAGTGAGTTATACTGAACTGACAAGTGATGGTGTTATGCGTCACCCCAGCTTTGAGGGCATGCGGGAGGATAAGCCTGCAGCTAATGTAAAAGCAGAGAATGCGGTGAGCAGCACCAAGGTACTGTCCCATAAAGAAAACCGGCAAACCAATAAGTTACTGAAACCGGTTACTGCGGGCGACAAAAAGACATTGCTGAATCCATCTGAAGAGACCCAGGTAAAAAAGATTGACGGTCATGAACTGACGTTTACCAATCTTAGCAAGATTTACTGGCCAGGCGAAAAGATTACCAAAAGAGATATGTTGAATTACTATTACCAGGTTGCACCTTTTATCCTACCATATATCATTAACCGGCCGCAATCCCTCAACCGTTTTCCCCACGGGATCAGGGGGAAAAGTTTTTATCAGAAAGATGTGACAGGAAAAGTGCCTCCCTGGATCAAACAGCATCCCTATACGACCAGTGAAGGTGAACAAAAAAATTTCCTTGTGCCGGATAAGGCAGCAGATCTCCTGTACATGGCTAACCTGGGTGCGATTGAAATGAACCCCTGGAACAGCACGGTTAAAAAACCCGATCATCCTGACTGGTGCATGATCGATCTGGATCCTGACAAAGGCAACAGTTTTGAACAGGTGATCGAAACAGCATTGGCCGTTAAAACTGTGCTGGATGAATTCAACGTCGACGGGTATCCAAAAACTTCCGGTTCGACCGGCATACATATTTACCTCCCTATGGGAGCGAAATACACTTATGATGAATGCCAGTTGTTCGGAAAGATCATCGCTACGCAGGTACATGGATTATTACCGGATATTACCAGCATTGAGCGGCTGACCCGCAACCGCAAAAAGAAAATTTATATCGACTATCTGCAGAACAGGCCTAAAGCCACGCTGGCTGCACCATATTCCCTGCGTCCCAAACCCGGCGCAACGGTGTCTATGCCGCTTCAATGGGAGGAAGTCAAAAAGGGATTGCAAATGAAGGATTTCAATATTCATAATGCCATGGATCGCATTAAATCTGCGGGAGACCTTTTCAAACCCGTGTTGGGAAAAGGGATCGATCTGAAGAAGCTGCTTGCCAAAATTACGAAGCAGGGTTAGGAAATCTACTGTACCATAAAAGCTGGCACGAAATTTTCAAAAAAGATCACGAACAACATAAATGTTATGAAAATCCGTAAAACAACCCTCGCAGCTGCCTTCGCCGCCACTATGTTTTTTGTCGCCTGTGATAAAGATGACAAGAAACCCACAACTGAACTCAGCGTGCATCTCACCGACAACCCCTATGACGCCACTGCAGTAGATGTTGATATCAGGGAGGTGAATGTTAAAGTAGATGGTAGTGACTGGATCAGCCTTCCCACCCATGTTGGTATCTACAATCTGCTTGACTACCAGAATGGCCTGGATACACTCGTGTGTAAGGGTTCCATCCCTGCCGGGCGGTTGCAGGAAGTTCGGTTTGTACTGGGCTCCGAAAACAGTATCACGATTGCCGACACCAAATATCCACTGACCATTCCCAGTGGCAGTGAGTCAGGTTTGAAGCTCAAAATTGACCGGGACCTGCGACCTGTATCCGATTCCATCGTGGTGGATTTTGACGCGGCTTTGTCGATCTTCCAGGAAGGCACCGGAGATTTTAAACTCAAGCCGGTAATCAAACTAAAATAATAAACTTGAAATAGCAGTTGTTCCGGGGTTATTTTGCAAAAGATAACCCCGGACTTATGTTTAGTCGGTTCCCGTTGCTTTCCTTTGTCCTGCTTTCCGGCACCAGCCTGAACGCTCAGGAAACCACAGACACTTCGGGGAACTGGACCTTTGGCGCGTCAGGGTATTACTACGTAGTGCCAGGAGAACAAAATACCCTCACGTTCATTACAACAGCTGACAGGGGACGATTTCATATGGAAGGCAGGTTCAACTACGAGGACAGAAATACGGCTTCCCTTTTCGGCGGATATACCCTGTCCTGGGGCAATAAGCTGCGCCTTGAGGCAACGCCCATGCTGGGCATTGCTTTCGGACAAACCAATGGCCTGGTACCTGCTATAGAATGGACCCTGAGCTGGCGAAAGCTTGAGTATTATGCCGAAACCGAAGCTGTACTCGATTTTACAGGCGAAGAAAATTGGTTCCTGTATACATGGGGCACACTTTCCATTCAGGCTTTCCGGAATTTTCAAACGGGCTTTGTGTACCAGCGCACCAGACTATACAACAGTGATTACTCCATCCAGAAAGGCTGTTATGCAGCATACAGCTTTAAGTCCCTTACGCCAGGACTTTATTATTTTAACCCCTTCACTGCCAGTGGTCTTCTGGTAGTCAGTCTCTCCGTAAATTTTTGATGCGATTCAAACCAGAAGCTTTTTCTGTTGTTAGGCCATTGTATGAAAGCCATCGGATTCTACCAGTCATTGCCCATTTCAGAACCGGATAGTTTTGTTGCTTTTGAAACACCGGTACCGGTTCCGGGGGATAGGGACCTGCTTGTACAGGTGCAGGCCATCAGTGTCAATCCCGTCGATTTTAAAGTGCGGCAGAACAGCGCCCGCGAAAACAGGCTGGAGCAACCGAAAATTATCGGTTGGGATGCGGCAGGAACAGTAGTCGCTACGGGAAGTAAGGTGACGCTTTTCAAACCGGGCGATCCTGTTTATTATGCGGGAGATATCACTCGTGCCGGAAGCAATGCAGAATTCCAGGTGGTGGATGAGCGGATCGTTGGTAAGAAACCTGCCCGGCTGAATTTTGCTGAAGCTGCCGCGCTACCCCTGACAGCGCTTACCGCATGGGAAATGCTTTTTGACAGGATGCTCATTGAAGCAGACCGTGACGAGGGCAAATCACTGCTGATCATTGGAGGTGCCGGCGGTGTGGGTTCCATTGCGATACAACTGGCCAGGCAAATCGCAGGATTGAAAGTGATTGCAACTGCTTCCAGGCCGGAAACGATCGAATGGTGCCGGCAAATGGGTGCCCACTATGTGATCAACCATAAAAACCTGCTGCCCGAAATAAAGGAAGCCGGATTTCCGGTGGTCGATTTTATTATTGACCTTGTTGATGCCAATGGTTACTGGGATACTATGGCGGAACTTATCCGCCCCCAGGGCAGGATTGCTTCGATAACCGGTTCTTCGGTTCCGGTTGCCCTGAATAAACTCAAAAACAAATCAGTTTCTTTTTCGTGGGAATTCATGTTTACCCGGAGTATGTTCCAAACTACTGATATGATCGGGCAATATGAGATCCTGAATATTATTTCAAGGATGATTGATGATGGACTGCTGAAGACCACGATACAGCGTGTCTATGAGGGACTATCAGCGGAAAACCTCAAAGCGGCGCATCAGTTGCTGGAAAGTGGAAAAGCAATCGGTAAGGTGGTGATTACGGTCTGACATAAAAAAACTCCACCCGTTGGTTGCCAACGGGTGGAGAACAGAAAATTCAAATACATCAGATATTGCGTTCCAGCAATTCATCAAGATTCTGGTGCGCGGCAGCAAAACCTTCTTTAAATCCCATTTCCACTGTTTTGTCCAATGCGGCAGCGGTTGGGAAGGTTAGTTCTGAGGTAACCCTGGTCCCATCCTTCGTTTTGGCAAAGGTGTTTTTCCAGTGCATCGTTGGCATGTTTTCAATCCTTTCACCCTTCTCATCACAGAATGCGTCATCTCCGCTGAATTCCTTCAAAGGTGTGATGCCGGTATAATCAGCCCGGCTATGTTGCTTTTCGCCTTTTGGTCCTTCCATATAATAGAACCATGTGCCGCCGTCTTTGAAGTCCATACTTTGGGTACGGGCCTTCCACGGATGTGGCGCCCACCACTGGTCCAACAATGATGCATCCGTCCACGCCTTCCATACGGCTTCCACAGGTGCGTCAAATTCGCGGATCACCTTCATCTTCTTGTTACTGGGGTCTTTCGTGTAGATCGTTTCTTTGTGCGCTATCATAACGAAACAATTGATGGTTACACAGGAATATTCCTGGTTTCATACCAGTCACAAGAACTGTTCCGTTAGTGCCGGATTGATGTGGAAATAATTTCCATCCGTTTCAAGTGTTAAAATTTCGGTACGTTGGCAAGTCAAATCCAAACCTGCTTCCGGTGCCAGGTTGGCTCTGTACCCAGATGTTACCACCCTGCGCTTCTATGAATTCTTTGGAAATAGCCAGTCCCAGTCCGGTTCCACCTGCTCTTGAACCGGGTACTTTGAAAAAACGATCAAAAATTTTCGACTGGTAAATCGGTTCAATCCCCGGACCAGCATCACTTACAGCGAATTGAATACGATCGCCGGACTGGCTGATGGAAACAGAAATGCCGGCGCCTTCAGGTGAATATTTGATGGCATTCGTCAGGAAATTATTGAGTACCCAAACGGTTTTATCAGCATCCGCATTGACTGCCTGCAAGCCATTGGCATAATCCCTTGTAATGGTTAAATTTTTTTCTTTTGCTGCTGCCTGCGCCAATCGGATGGCATTATCCATGATTGATTCCGGGGCTGCCGCAGAAATATCGAGTTGAATTTTGCCCGCTTCAACCTGTGCCATGTTGAGCAGCTCACTTAAGATTGAGAGCATTCGCAGATTGTCAGCTTTTAACTGTGCGATCAGGTCACGTTGTTCGCCAGATAGCAGACCTACCCGCTCATCTTCGAGTAGTTTCAACCCGAGATCTGAAGCGGCAAGCGGTGTTTTTAGCTCATGCGATATGGTAGCAATGAAATTCGTTTTCGCAACGTCAAGTTCCTTGAATGATGTGATGTTTTTCAGCACGATCACTTTGCTGCTGTAACCTTCCTGGTCAATTTGCATTTGTTCACGAATAAAATAATTTTCCCGGTTATCCACCACAACCTTAAACGGAAGGTTGCCCTGGTCTTCCAGTAAAAAACGGAAGAGGTCATTCCTGCTGCTGACTTCGGTAACAGGCATGCCGACAATATCTTTTGCCTGTAGTCCCAGCAACTGCAGCGCCTGGTCATTGGCAAAAAGGACGGTTCCTTTTTTGTCAATGCCAAAACTGGCATCTTTCAGGCTGTTGATCACTGCTTCAGCTCTTGTCTTTTCAAAGATGATCTTATTCAGGTTGCTGTTTTCAAAATATTCCAGCCGTTCAGCCATGGTATTGAAGGCATTCGCCATCCTGCCGAATTCATCCCTGCGGTTCAGTTCTATTCGATACTGGTAGTTTCGCTTGCTGATCTGATCAATACCTTCCGAGAATGCGTTGATCGGTTCAGTGAGGATAGCCGGGAAATTATAAGAGAAGCTTAGACCGACCAGGAATACTATCGCTGCAATAAATGAAATAAATGCCAGTGCCGTATCTGCGGTATCACGCGCTTTATTGTTTTTAGCCTCAATGGCCGACATGTTCAATCGGAGTACTTCCTGCAGGCCTCCCCGAATAGCTGATAGTGCGTTTTCGCGGGCACCTGCTTCATTTTCCGCCGGCTTTTTCCGCCATATTTCAAAATGACCGCGGATTATTTTGGTGGCCTCATTTTCCCCGGGTTCGGTAACGTTTGATTCCTGTAACCGCAACAAGCTGTCGATGGCCGACGGATTACCATCGTTGTCAAGCAACTGTTGTATGCTGTGACAATAGTCGAGTGATTCGTAATTGTTCTTCAGAATTCTGTCAGCATCCTGTTTCAGGCGAACCAGGTTATAGATCCCTACTCCGCAGGAAAGTAAAACGAGCACAAAGAGGAACAAAGTTCCCAGACGGATCTTGTTTTTTACGGTTGTTGCCATCATGATAAAATTACCAGATCAACATCATTTTTGGATAAGGTTTTCAGCAAATGATTGAACACATTTGTCTTCAGAATGATCTGCCACAGGTGAAAATGTGGTTTTCCGATGCAGACTGTTGTAATTCCTTTTTCTTCAATCAGGGCCATGATGGCTTCCGCCACATTCCGGCTTTGCCGCTGAACAATATCGCCTCCCAGTTCCGTTGCATTTTTGAAGTTATTGATCAGGTGTCGTTGTGCAGCAAGTGGGATCTTATCGGCTGCTTCTCTGGGCGTCTGAACGTATAAAACATACCATCGGCTGTTGTAATACGAGGCCATTCTTGCAGTTTTCCGGATGATGTGCTGTGCTGTTTCATGATTGGAAGAAATACAGGCAAGAAATCTTTCATGCCGCCACTGGCGGTTTCCGGCTGCCACTTCATAATCTACCTTCCTTTCCACCTGGCCTGCCACTTCTTTGAGTGCGAGCTCACGCAATTGAAGGATCTTCTCCGGCTGGAAGAAGTTGGTTAGGGCTTGTTGTACTTTTGCATGGTCATAAATTTTTCCTTCCTTTAACCTGGTGATGAGTTCCTGGGCTGTAAGGTCAATATTGACCACTTCATCTGCCAGCTGAAGCACTTTGTCCGGTACACGTTCTTTAACTTCAATGCCGGTAATGGCTTTCACATCGTCATTGATGCTTTCTATATGCTGAATATTGACTGCAGTGATTACATCAATGCCTGCTTCCAGGATGTCCAGCACATCCTGCCACCGCTTTTCGTTCCGGCTTCCGGGAATGTTGGAATGGGCCAATTCATCAACGACTACTACCTGCGGGTGTAGCAGGATTATCGCCTGCACATCCATTTCATCCAGTTCTTTTCCTTTATAGAATACTTTCCTTCGTGGAAGCAGTGGAAGACCTGGCACCAGCGCCTCAGTTTCCTGGCGCCGGTGCGTTTCTACATAACCTATTTTCAAATTGATACCATTTCGCAACAGCGTATGGGCCTCCTGCAACATGCGGTAAGTCTTGCCCACGCCGGCACTCATCCCGATATAGATCTTGAGCTTGCCTTTTTGCTCTTTTCGGCGATCCGGCCAATCAGTTGCTATGGTTTCCATGATCAGAATGAAATGGCAATGGATGCCGTGATGAATGAATCGTTATTGCTGGGACCGTCTTTTCCTGCAAAACTGTCGTCTTTGTTCCGGAGATTCCTGCCTTCCAAGCGAATCAGTGCATTTTGTACGGGACTGTAGTCAATATTCAGGGAGTAACCCGAGGTCTGAAAGCCATTCGGGGTTTCCGTACTGATGATTACCCCGTCCTTGTCGTTATAATATTCCGCCCTTGCCGCAACGGTCCATTTCTTGTTGACGGCAAAACGTACTATAACAACAGGGGAATACCATAAGTTTGTGCCGTCAGCGGATGGTGTCTTTTCTTCGGTACCGATATCGAAACCTGTTGTAAGGCCCCACTTTTCAGACAGCTGAAAAGTACCATAAACATTGTGAAACACCCGCAAGAGCCGGGCCGTATCCGGTTTATCCGTACCGAGAAATGTACTGTAGTTCAATAATACATTTCCCGATGGTTTGTACTGCAATTGCGTGCCCCAGCTCATCATGGAATTGCCGTCTACGCGGGTAATCCGCTGCCAGCCATTCAGTGCAAGAACACTCATGAGCCATTTACCATTGTCTGTCGAATAGGTCAGTTTGGCCCCAGCCTCGTAGTACGGTGAGTTTTCAGCAAGGATGCTCCTTGTCAGTGTCCAGCAGTCCTTGCTGATAGCGCTTTCGAAGCCGATATGTGAACCGAAGATGCCCGCATCCAGCCACAATTGTTTTCTGCCAAGCCGGACACCGGCATTGGCTTCGAAGATATTTTTCAACACACCGGTCTCAGCCGCGTAGTTGGCATTCATATAAGTGCCTGCCGCAAGCGCCAGGTTAGCCCTGATCCTTGCTGCCGAATAGGCGGCTTTCAGGTATCCGAGGTTGAGGTTGAATTCATTGTGCCGGCTATGACTGTAGAGGAAGGTGGCTTTGTTGTGATCTGCTGGTTCGTTAAAATCATAGGAGTAATAGGCTTCAGCGTATCCGCTGAACTGAAGTGTCGGGGCAGGTGCAGTGGATGCAGTAGTGTCCTGTGCCTGAACGGGACTTTTGCATAGCAATAATGACAAGAAGGCAAGAGAGCGCAGTTTGATTTTCTTTTTCATGGTGCACTTTATTTCAGATTGTCTAGCGCGATATTCAGGAGGAGTACGTTTACTGTAGTGGGACCAAAGCCCAGCATATGTTTTTCAGTATTTTCAGCAACAAGGGATTTTAATTTTTCTTCAGGAAGATGGCGGATGGCAGCAATTCTCTTAACCTGTACCAGGGCGGAAGCAGGACTTATATCCGGATCCAGACCACTGCCGCTGGCTGTTACCAGGTCTGCCGGGATATCGGCGTGCGATACGCCGGGGTTGTGCACGAGGAAAGTGTCTATCCGGTCCTTTACCTGTTGCAGGTAATCAGGGTTTGAGGCGCCTTTATTGCTGCCGCCGGATCCTCCTGCGTTATAACTGACAGCAGATGGGCGACCCTGAAAATATTTATCTTCGGAGAATTGTTGACCGATATTTTTATACCCAACTACTTTTCCATTCACTTTTACTGTTTCGCCATCTCCACCGCCGGGGGCTGCTTTTCCGATAGCTGCAATAAGCAGAGGGAAAAGCAAGCTGCACAGAATAAGCAGTGCGAGGGAAAGTTTGAATGATATACCAAGATACTTTTTCATAATTATTTGTTTTTCTGATTACACGAAAAGGCCAACCAGGAGGTCAATCAGCTTTATTCCGATGAAGGGTACTATAATGCCGCCAAGTCCATACACAAACAGGTTCCGGCGAAGCAGCGCAGACGCGCCAATCGGGCGATACTGCACTCCCTTCAAAGCGAGTGGTATCAGGATCGGTATGATGATCGCGTTGAAGATGATGGCAGACAGAATGGCCGACTCAGGACTCTTCAGGTGCATGATGTTAAGTGCCTGCAGGGCAGGTATGGAACTGATGAAGAGTGCAGGGACAATTGCGAAGTATTTCGCTACATCGTTGGCGATTGAGAAGGTGGTCAGCGTACCCCTGGTGATCAGCAGTTGTTTACCTATTTCCACCACTTCGATCAATTTGGTGGGATCATTATCCAGATCCACCATATTCCCGGCTTCTTTTGCAGCCTGGGTGCCGCTGTTCATGGCAACACCCACATCCGCCTGTGCCAGTGCCGGGGCGTCATTGGTACCGTCGCCCATCATGGCAACGAGCTTTCCATTCGCCTGTTCCTGGCGGATGTAATGCATCTTGTCTTCCGGTTTGGCTTCGGCAATAAAATCATCGACGCCGGATACATTGGCAATGTATTTTGCCGTGAGCGGGTTATCTCCGGTTACCATTACAGTCTTTACGCCCATTTTGCGCAATCGATGAAACCTTTCCTGGATGCCGGGTTTGACAATATCCTGCAACTCAATCACCCCTTTTACTTCATTGTTCAGCGAAACGACCAGCGGAGTACCCCCGTTGGCTGCAATCCGTTGTACCGTTTCAGCCGCCGGTTGCGGTACTGTGTTGCCACTGGCTTTTATCATGTTACTAATGGCATCGAAAGCACCCTTCCGGATATTGCTGCCGGATGGTGTGTCCACTCCGCTGCTGCGGGTTTCAGCAGTAAATGGTACAAACCTGGTTCCTTTTTCAGCGATGGCCTGGACTCCTTTTTGTTGCGCAAGCTCCACGATGGATTTGCCCTCCGGTGTATCATCCGACAAGGAACTCAACGCACTGAGTTCGATGAATTTGTTCTCAGGCATTCCGTTTACCGGGAAAAAGTTGGTGGCTTTTCTGTTTCCGATGGTGATGGTACCGGTTTTGTCCAGCAACAATACATCAACGTCACCAGCGGTTTCAACTGCTTTGCCACTTTTTGCAATTACATTGGCGCCGAGTGCCCGGTCCATTCCTGCAATACCGATGGCTGACAGTAATCCGCCAATAGTGGTGGGAATCAGGCAGACAAAGAGTGAAACGAATGCCGCGATGGTGATGGGTGTCTTTGCATAGTCGGCAAAGGGTTTAAGGGTTACGCAAACGATAACGAATATCAATGTAAAGGCTGCCAGGAGGATAGTCAGGGCAATTTCATTGGGCGTTTTTTGCCGTGATGCACCTTCAACCAGGGCAATCATTTTGTCAAGAAAAGTTTCACCGGGAGCTGTTGTTACTTTTACGACAATCCTATCGCTGAGTACTTTGGTACCACCGGTTACAGATGATTTGTCCCCACCCGATTCACGGATCACAGGAGCTGATTCGCCGGTAATGGCGGACTCATCAATTGTAGCAATACCGTCAATGATTTCTCCATCCATAGGAATCACGTCTCCCGCCTCGCATACAAACAGGTCGCCCAGTAGCAGTTGTGAAGACGAAACACGGTTAACCTTGCCGCCTGTTAGCTTTTTGGCCGGAGTCTCTTCCCGTGTTTTACGCAGACTTTCGGCCTGTGCCTTACCTCTTGCTTCGGCAAGGGCTTCCGCAAAATTGGCAAACAGCACGGTGATGAGCAGGATCGCGAATACCAGAGTATTGTACCAGACGCCACCCTGGCTCTTTTCACCTGTACTCATTTGATAGAGTACTACCGCCAGCATGATGGCAGTGGCAATTTCCACGGAGAACATAACCGGGTTCCGGAACATCTTAACGGGATGCAGCTTGATGAATGATTGCTGCAGGGCAGTGCGAACCAGCCGTGGTTCGAACAGGGGTATTTTTCTTTTTGAACTTGACATGGTGTACAATTAATAAAGGGAGAAATATTCAGCCAGTGGTCCGAGGGCAAGCGCAGGCAGGTAAGAAAGTGCTGTTACAATGATGATCACTGCAAGTGTCATAACCCCAAAGGTGATGGAATCTGTCCGGAGCGTGCCCGGAGATTCAGGTATGAACTTTTTGTTGGCCAGTAGTCCGACAATTGCAATGGGTCCGATGATCGGAAGGTACCTGCCAAGAATCAGAACAATACCGGTTGTTACATTCCAGAATATATTGTTATCTGCGAGCCCTTCAAATCCGCTTCCATTGTTCGCATTGGAGGAGGTGAATTCATACAGCATTTCCGAAAATCCATGGAAAGAGGGGTTGTTCAGCCATGCACCGGGTTTTACTGACCACGCGATTTCAGGGTGATGAGCTACCATATAAGCGGCCAGTGCTGTGAATCCCTTGATGAGGAACGCGGACAACAGTGTGATTAGCGCAGCTATTTTTACTTCCCTGGCTTCAACTTTATGTCCCATGAACTCCGGCGTTCTGCCTACCATAAGGCCCGAAAGAAATACTGCAATAACAATGAAGATGAAGAAGTTTAGTAACCCAACACCAACACCACCATAAAGGGCATTGATCATCATATCAAGGATCACCACACCACCGGAAATTGGAGTAAGGCTATCGTGCATTCCGTTAACCGATCCATTGGAAGTAGAGGTTGTTGCTACACTCCACAATGCTGTCGCAGCCGCTCCTATTCGAACTTCCTTTCCTTCCATACTACCCTGGAGTTGGGCAATACCCAGCCTGTCGATGGCGGGGTTTCCCTTTGTTTCATACCATGTATTGATTGCGGTAAAGAGAATGAAGAGCACCGACATTACACCAAAGATCATAACTGCCAGTTTCCTGCGCTGCAGGTAGAAGCCTAATGAAAAAATGAGCGCAATGGGGATCAGCAATATGGAAATTGTTTCTACCGCATTGGTTAGGTAGTTGGGGTTTTCCAGCGGATGGGCGGAATTGACGCCAAACCAACCACCGCCATTGGTACCCAGCTGTTTGATGGCGATCATCCCGGCCGCTGGTCCACGGGATACCTGCACGGTATCTCCCTGAAGCGTCGTAATGGTATCTTTTCCGGCAAAGCTTGATGGCGTTCCGTTGAATACCAGGATAACAGCAACAACAATGGACAGCGGAAGCAAAATCCTGGTAACACTCAAAACCAGGTAGTTCCAGAAGTTTCCAAGATTGTTGGTAGTGCGTTCCCTGAATCCGTTGAAGAGACCAATCAGGCACGCTATACCAGTTGCAGCACTCACAAATTGAAGAAAAGTAATCACGAACAGTTGCGTGAAATAAGTCAGGCCGCTTTCACCGGAATAGTGTTGCAGGTTACAGTTAACCAGAAAGCTGATCGCAGTGTTGAAAGCCAGGTCTGGTGTTTGTGCTGCATTACCATCCGGGTTGAGCGGAAAACGGTCCTGGTAAATTAAAAGACCCATTGCATAGAATAGCCACAATGCGTTTACAGTCAGCATGGCTTTCAGAAACTGTTTCCAGCTCATGGGTTCGTTGGGATTAATTCCACTGAACCGGAAAATAAATCGTTCCAGTGGTGACATGAAATCGGTCAGTGTCCTTTCTCCCCGAAACACTTTGGAGATGTATTTCCCCAGTGGCCATGCCAGAATGAGGGTCACCAGGAAGATGGATATTATGGCTATTATTTCGCCGGACATAATCAGAATTTTTCAGGTTTGATCAATACATACAATAGGTAAAAAAAGACGGCGATGGACAGGATAAATAAGCTGAGCATCATAAGATTTTCATTTCAGGGTTAAATTTTTTCGAACCAGTCGATGGTTTTAAAGAAGCACCAGAAGCAGATACCGCCGGCAGCTAGAAGAATCAGCGTGAGCATTGGAGGTTGTTTTGTTTGTGCTACGTGACCAAACGGTATACCTGTTTGATGGGATGTCACAACAAAACAATAAATACCTTGAAATTCAGGTTCTTATAGAGAAGTTTGTAGGGGAGTGGGACGTTCTGATGTGCGAAAACCCTTTCAAAATGAAAGGGTTTTTTGTCAAAATGAAAGGGTTAAACCTATTTGGAGATCTGGTATTCCTCCATTTTCCGGTAGAGTGTGGTCAATCCGATGCCCAGTAAATCCGCAGCCCTGGTTTTGTTCCCTCCGGTATGCCTCAGTATTTTGACGATATGTTGTTTTTCTACTGCTGACAATGAATGGCTTGTGTCTTGCAGCTGAAGTTGTTGCTGCATCTCAATAGGAAGATGGCCTGGCAGGATTTCCGGACCATCCGTGAGGATCAGTGCACGTTCAATCACATTCCGGAGTTCGCGGATGTTTCCTTTCCATGGATAATTTTCCAGCAACCGCAGGGTATCAGCCGAAAGGGAGCGTGGTGGGTGATCAGGGCTGCTGAACAGATCCAGGAAATGGGAAGCAAGCGCGGCGATATCTGCTTTCCTTTCACGCAGTGCCGGCAGGATAAGGGATAATACATTCAGCCTGTAATAAAGATCTTCACGGAATTGGCCGGCTTTTACCTGTTCCACAGGATCGCGGTTGGTGGCCGCAATGATGCGTACATCTGCTTTGGATATTCTCGTGTCGCCGAGTTTGATATACTGTCCGTTCTCAAGAAAACGGAGCAGTTTAGCTTGCAGATCGATAGGCATTTCGCCTATTTCATCGAGGAAGAGGGTACCGTGTTCAGCCAGTTCGACCAGTCCCTTTTTATCTTTCTGTGCTCCGGTAAAGGCGCCTGCTTTGTGACCGAAAAGTTCACTTTCCAGTAAGTCGCGGCTGAAAGCACTGCAGTTGATGGCAATGATAGGAAATGCTTTCCTGCGGCTATTCTGGTGAATGGCTTGTGCGAATACCTCCTTACCGGTTCCTGTTTCTCCCAGGATCAGTACTGTTGCATTGCTGTCTGCGATCCTGCGGGCAATACTGATACAATTTGTGATGACCGCACTGTTGCCTATAATGGCATTGAAATCATGTGGTTGATCACGGAAGCGGACAGCTGATTTCCGTTGCTTCAGCACATGTTCAGTGGCCTGGTGCAGCAATGGCAGGATGCGGTCGTTGTCATTCCCCTTGGCAATATAGTCGAACGCGCCATTTTTGATCGCCTGCACGCCGTCAGAAATATTACCAAAAGCAGTCAGCAGGATAATTTCCTGGCCCGGGTGGTCCCGTTTTACTTTTTTTACGAAGTCCACGCCATTGCCATCCGGTAGTTTCACATCACATAGCACTACATCTATAGTGTGTCTTGCCATTGCAGCATCTGCTTCTTTCAGTGAGCCGGCTTCTATAACGGTAAAGTTTTCCAGTGAAATGATGCGCGTGAGCAGTTTTCTCAGTTGCGTTTCGTCGTCTATCAGTAGTATTGTGCCGGGCATGGGAGCAAAATTGAGGAAAAGTTCGCGGTGCTGCGCGATTGTTTTTCGCGCAGCTTATTTCTCGCAATATTTTCACGCAAGGGCGCAGGCGCCCCGCAAAGGAGCAAAGGCGCGAAGGTAGTATTGGTTTCAGTGAGGATTAGGATCGGCGTAACATCGGGTAAATAGAAGTAGAGCAATGCAGAAGCCGGGTACGCGCCGCCTTTACGCTGGAAAGTTGCGGGAAAAGGGCCAGCCGGATGCGGGAGAAGAGCCGGAGTAATGCAAGAAATGTCCCGGAAATTTGGCCTATGACAATATTAAAGCTGAAGGCTGCTTTCTTTTATAATACCCGGTATCTCATTTACAAAACTCCCCAAAACATCTTCACAAAAATCTTTGCGCCTCCTATGTTTCATCTGATTGGGTTTTGCTTTTGGATAGGCTTTGTACTGCTGTAATAAATTCACTCTCCTATTGGCAGACAGGCAGTTGGCCGCTGCAGGATTTTGTTCAGGTTCATTAGAAGCTGCGCACTCTTTGCTAGACAGACGATCCTTGTTGGTTGCTGCAGGCGCAAATTAACGTTGGCAGCTTTTTGGAAAATTTTATTTCGCAGCAAAAGTTTTAATCCGTTTCCCTATAAAACTAGATACCTATACTTTGGCGCCATCAGGATACAGTTTCAATCTGATAGGGTTGTTCATTGATCAGTACAAAGCGGACCCGGTTCAGTAGTTTTTTGGCGATCCTCAGAATCGCCTTATTGTAGTGCATACGCCCCTTGAGTTGGTAGTATGACTGAGTGAGCGCGGGGTCTTTTGATATAGCCATCCAGGCACATTCTACCATTGTTTCCCGAAGCAAATGATTGCAGTGATGGGTAATGCCCTTTACGCTGCTTTTCTCTGCTGAAGCGTAGATGTCGGGTTTAAAGCCTACATAACTGGCCAGGTGATCAAAGTTTTTGAACCTTCTGATATCCTCAAGTTCGGTAAAGATGATTAACGCGCTTAGCCACCCAATGCCGGGGATGGTCATGAGTAAACCCATTTGCTTTTGATAGGCGTCACTTTTAGCCAGGGCTTTGAGTACCCGGTTCACCTCTAAGAGCTGACCGCGTATGGCCTCTAACATGCTGAGTTTCACTTTTAAGGCAGCTCTACTGTGCCCGGGTAAATCCAGTTGCTCCAGCCACTTCAGGAACGCCCGGCTAAAATGAGTGCTTTTGGTGAAGTTTTCAGGAACAGCAACCCCCATAAAATCCAAAAACGAGTGAATCCGGTTCTTATAGCGGGTCTGGTCCTTCACCAGTTGCTCGCGGCTGCGCACCAGACTACGGTTCTCTATGGTAATGGGCTGTGGAATATGAATAAAGTTTAAAGAGCCCTTACTTAATTCCCAGGCTAATTTACGGCAGTCTGCCGGATCGGTCTTAAAGCGTCGGTTCTTATCGGTCTGAGGCACATCGGAGGCATGCACAATCCGGCAGTCAAAGCCCCTGCAACTCAGCTTTTGTTGCGTCCAATAACCACTAAAACCGGCTTCATATACCAGCTGAATGCTGGCCCCCGGATAGGACTTGTTAAGGCGATCCGATAGCAATTCCGGATCCGGATTTTGGGTGTAGCACTGAAGCTCCCGATCGGCAGTCCGCAGGCAAACGCTCCAGGACTTTTTGTGTACATCAATACCACAAAAAATCGATTGACCGCCAAAGTCCAATTTCTTACCTTGTGTCATGGCTTCTGTTTTTAAGTGTGATTGATTGATTTTGACAACCAAAAGTTACACCTAATACAGAAGCTTCTTTATTGCTAATGAAAGCATGAAATCTTTGCTCCTTTGCGGGGCGCCTGCGCCCTTGCGGGAAAACACAGCGTGATAAAACTGCGCCTGATGCTTATCGCGAGAACCGCTCTATGCGTGCTTTCTCCAGGGTGTCACGATGATCCGGATGCGCAATGCTGATCAGCAACCTCGCGCGCTGTTCCATATTCTTTCCGAACAGATTCACCACACCGTATTCGGTTGCCACGTAATGCACATGCCCCCGCGTGGTGACCACACCGGCGCCTTCCTTGAGAAAGGGGACAATGCGGGAAATCCCTTTTTTGGTTGTGGAGGGGAGCGCAATGATCGCTTTACCACCCGGAGACAAGGCGGCACCCCGCATGAAATCCATCTGTCCGCCAATACCTGAATACTGATAGGTGCCAATTGAATCAGCACAGATCTGACCGGTCAGATCAATTTCGATGGCGCTGTTGATCGCAATCATTTTCGGATTGCGGCGGATAATGTCGGTATCGTTTACCCAACTGATATCCTTACTCGAAATAAAGGGGTTATTGTCTACAAAATCGTAGAGCCTTCTTGTTCCGAGTAAAAATGAAGTGACGATCTTTCCGGGTTTGATCACTTTGTGTTCGTTGGTGATCACCCCGCGTTCCACCAGATCGATCACGCCGTCTGAGAACATTTCAGTATGAATGCCTAGCCGGCGATGGTGGGTAAGCTGTTTGAGTACTGCATCGGGTATGGCACCGATGCCCAGTTGCAGTGTGGCACCATCCTCGATGAGGCCCGCAACATGTTTGCCGATTTCCTGCGACACGGCATCTGATTTACTGCCATAATCCACTTCAGGAAGTTCGGCTGATTCTTCGACCAGCGCCGTGAACCGGGAAACATGAATGACACCGTCGCCGAATACCCGCGGCATACGGGGGTTGACTTGTGCAATCACGATCGGGGCTGTCTGTACAGCGGCCAGGGCTGCGTCCACGGACGTGCCCAGCGAAACATAGCCATGCATGTCGGGCGGCGACACCTGAACGATTGCTACCTGGAGCGGGAGCATGTTTTCCCGGAAGAGTTTGGGGATTTCGCTGAGAAATATTGGCACATAACTTCCGTAGTGGCTATTGGCCCATTCCCGCACATTGGCTGAAACAAATAGGGAATTGAGGTAAAAACTGCCGGTGATACCAGGTCTTTTCCATTGAATATCACCGTATGTGCTGATGGAAACAATCTCAATGTTTTTCAGATCAGGAGCTCTTTCGAGTAAGGCGTTCACGAGGGAAAGAGGCGTGGCAGCACTGCCGTGAACAAATACACGGTCGCCGGACTGAACAAGTTCAACTGCTTTTTCGATGGAGGTAAAGGGCAATCTCATGGTGTTGAATATGGCTACTGTTCTGTAACGTGGTGATGGATGCTGTTTTGCCTGTTCCTCAGAAAATTTCCCTTCCTTCCGCACATCACTGCCTTGATCTCGGCTATGATGGAAAGCGCAATCTCTTCGGCTGTTTCTGCGCCGATATCCAACCCGGTAGGGCCGTATACGCCTTCAAGCTGCTCCTGGCTCGGTTCAATACCTTCGTGCCGGAGGTCGTCCAGCATTTTTAAGAATTTACTTTTTGGGCCAAGAGAGCCGATATACCCGGGCTCCATCGGCAGCAGGCCTTTCAGCATCGCCAGGTCGTAATGGTAATTGTGTGTCATCAGCACGACTGCGGAGCGATGGTCGATCTGTAGCTGCGGCAGAACGGCTTGAGGTTTACCGTTGATAATATTCTCCACCGCCGGAAAACGCTGACGGTTGCCATGCGTAATTCTTCCGTCGATCACCGTCACGGGCCAGCCCAGCAGTGACGCCATTGCTGCCAGCGGAAGGGCATCATTACCACCGCCCACAACGTACAGGGATATGGCTGGTTGAAGGTATTCGAGGAAGGCACTGTCGCCCGTTGCAGGATAGTGTTCCAGCCGGGAAGATTGTGTGTCCAGGGCTTGTATAGCATCTGCTGTTAATGCTGTAACCAATGGAAGTTGGTCAGGCGGGGTGTTGCCTGCGTGAACTGACTTTTCTCCATCGGATAACAGGCAGGTGCCGAACTGTTGATGTGGATTGCGGTTCAGGTTAAAAACCGTTGCCAGCACCAGCGGTTCGCGAGCCGATGCGCATTGTTCAAGCAATGTTACGGGATGATTAGTTTTTGACGGGTCGACCGGTTCAAAGAGAATATGCACGATGCCATTGCATCCGAGCTGTACACCGAATGCCATATCGTCTTCCAGCGTGTTGTAGGTAACCAGCCGGTTTGCTTGCTGATGTATCGCCAGCAGCGCTTTCCTAAGCGCATCGCCTTCCAGGCATCCGCCACTGATGGCACCCGTCATTTTTCCATCTTCCTCCACCAGCATGCGCGCGCCGGGTCTCCGGTAGGAAGATCCTTCCACATGCACCACAGTCGCGAGCGCCATTTGCTTTCCCTCCCGCCTGGCTTTGTGGTAAGCATTGATGATATCATGAATTTCTTTCGTCACGGGTTCGCTTGTGGGGCAAACCCACCGGTTTTCAGCCAGGTAGTCCAGGCTTTTACAAATGCATCATGTGTCATTGGGGGCAAGGTTCTTCCTTCACCCGGATTCCAGGCGGCCACCACCAATCCATCATGTGCATGTTCCAGCAATTGCTGCGGTGTCTTATTACCATTCTGAGCAGGATCCATGATTTGTTTAGCCAGCTCATGCGGTGTTTTTCCCTGGAATACCATTTTCATATCAGCGGGCGGAAGATGCCAGTTGGGATTGCCTGGAGGTGTATGTTCCCCGGGCGTATTGGTTGGTTGATGGCAATTGGCGCATTTCATGGCATATACTCCCTTGCCGTCCTTACCCCGCTGGGGAAGCATGGTATGCAGGTGGTTGTCATCTCCCTGCAGCGGTACATCGCCGGATGGGTGACAATTCATGCAACGCGGACTCATCAATACGTTGTATACTTCCAGGAAAGCTTTAACTGATGCAGCACTATCTTTCACGATCATAAGGCTGTCATGGCCCGTCGGGGCATCCTGCTCGATGTGCCCTTTACGGATACTGAAAGACAGTAATGCGAATAATCCGAAAAGCCCGGTGACTACGGAAAATGTTCTTACTGGAAGATTGTGGTTGACAGGCATAGTTAGAATGGTTTTTTTCCGGCTTCCTGCTGCAGCTCAGCAGCACGATGAATTGCTTTTCTGATGCGGGGGTAGGTGCCGCAGCGGCAAAGGTTGCCCGACATGGCAGCATCGATTGCAGCGTCGTCGGGTTGTGGATTTTCTTTCAACAGTACTGCTGCAGACATCAACTGGCCGCTTTGGCAATATCCACATTGCGGAACGTCAATCTCCGCCCATGCCTGCTGCAAAGGATGATCATTATGGAGAGAAAGCCCTTCGATCGTTACGATTTTCTGATTGGCTGCACGGGAAACTTTCGTGACGCAGGAACGGACTGCTTCCCCGTTCAGGTGCACTACACAGGCGCCGCATTGTGCAACGCCACAGCCATACTTCGTTCCGGTAAGTCCGATGATATCCCTGATTACCCAAAGCAAGGGCATATCGGGATCAACGTCCACTTTATGTGTTTTCTGGTTAACGGTTAATCTGATCATAATTGGTATTGTTTACACATGAAGATCAAAAGGCATTTTCCGGTTACGCTTTCCTGTTGCTGCAAAGATCGCATTGGCCAGGGCCGGGGCGAATGGCGGTAATCCGGGTTCACCCACACCCTTAACCTTACCTCCTTCGGCCAGGATATGCACGTCAATCAACGGCGTCTCACTGATCCGTGGCAGCAGGTTGTCATAAAAATTATGGTGGGTCACCTTGCCATGCTTCAGGCGGATATCCGGTTTTACTGCGGCACCCAATGCCATGATGATGGCACCCTCCGTCTGGTTCCTGACATTATCAGGATTCACCACTTCTCCCAGGTCGATCACGGCTACTACTTTATCAATCCGTATCCGGCCATCGGACAAATGCGTTACTTCCACGGTCTGCCCGCAAAGGCCTGCAAAGAATTCCCAGGTCGCCACGCCGCGTCCGCTTCCCTTGGGCAGCGGACGGTCCCATCCCGATACTTCCTTCAGTGTCAATAATACTCTTTTTGTATCTGAAGGCGCGGATAATAAGGATAAGCGGAAGGACATGGGATCCATCCCGGCTTTCCAGGCCAGCTCGTCCAGGAAACACTCCTGTGCAAAGGCAACCGTAGAGCTGGTAACAGATCGCCAGGCTGCAACAGGAACATGATAACCTGCACGGACATACGCTGTCCGGATATTCGGAATCTCATAAGCCTGCTCCGCAATTCCTTCCACCATGGTACCGTCTACTTTATTGGGATCAAAATTCCGGCCGACCGATTCAGCGTAGGAGGGGCTGATCACTTTGTGCCGGAAGGTCACCAGTTTTCCTTCAGCACTGAAGCCGCCCTGCAGCTGTGAAAAGGTCATGGGACGGAAAGGTCCTTGTTCGGTGGTGTCCTCTCTTGTCCAGATCACTTTTACCGGGTAGTTCACCTGTTTTGCAATATTTACGGCTTCCACGATGAAATCAAGATACAACCGTCTTCCAAAACCGCCGCCTACAAAAGTTGCATGCAGTTTAATATTTTCCGGTGCCACGCCGATCAGTTTGTGAAGGTCATTGGGACCACTGCCGGTAACATTACTGGGCACCTGGGTAGAAGTCCAGAGTTCCACCTGGTCGTCTTTTACCTGGGCAATACAGTTCAACGGTTCCATCGGATGATGGGCAACCATCGGGGTTTCGTAAAAAGCTTCCACCAGGTTTTCCGGTGCAATGGTAAGTGCGTCAATATCGCCTTTATTTTTGTCGGTCAGGCCTTCCTGTGACACCATCAACCGGAGGCCCGCTTCATATTCATCCGATTGGAAATGTTCAAATCCCTTTGTGTCCCATTCCACGCGCAGTTTCTTCCTGCCCTGGAGGGCCGCCCAATAATTATCTGCGATCACGGCCACACCGGTATTGCGATGAATGCCATAAACCCTTTCCACAGGAACCACTGTAACCACGCCCTTTATTTTCAGGGCAGCGGAGGCATCAAACTGTTTCAGGGTGCCTCCGATCACGGGGCATCTTTCCACTGACGCATAACGCATCCCGTCTACTTTCACATCGATGCCGAAAACAGCACTTCCATTGGTCTTCAGCGGAACATCCGGCCGCCGCATGGACTTCCCGATTATTTTGAAATCCTTCCCGTCTTTCAGAACTGGTGTTTTGGGCAATTCGATTTTCGCTGCAGTTTCCACCAGGTCACCGTAGGCGATCGATTTTCCGGACGCGCGATGGTACACCGTTGCGTTTTCAGCATAACAGGTTGCGGCATCAACGCCCCAGGTACTTGCTGCAGCCTGGATCAGTACTTCTTTTGCTGAAGCGCCCACCTTCCGCAGGTCAGAAAAACTGGTACGCACAGATGCGCTGCCTCCGGCCCGCTGTGCGGTGCCCAATTCTTTTTCGCCGTTTGAGTTCAGGATGGTTACCTGGTCAAGAGACACTTCGAGCTCCTCGGCGATCAGCGCCGGGATCGCCTGGAATGTACCCTGGCCGATCTCGGGTTTGGTATTGTAAATGGTGATCTTTCCGCCGGATTCTATCAGGATCCATGGTGTAAAGTGTGCTGCCGTCACCGGACTGGTTGTCTTTCCCACTTCACCGTGAACATACAACCCCAGCCAGAGGGCAACGCCTGCGCCCCCGGCATTTTTGAGAAAGGATCGTCTGGTGATGGTCGTCATAGCCGTTCCTTACAAGTTCGGACAAAATCGGGAGAAAAAAGATTAAGGTTGGGGTTTGGAGTTGGGTTAGACGCATATAGTTTTCTTTCCATGCTTTGTTGAAGGAATTATGTGTTCACGCTGTGTGGATTCCCCGAATAAGCGGGAGGTATCTAATTTTCAAATTGATGCAATTCATAAAACTGAGTGAAATGAGCCACCACACTTAGTTTCAGAAGCGTATGTGTATTACTTGTTTAAATTCCGTTTTTCTAAACGGGTAAATTGTCCAACGGAGAAATCATAGCCGGGAAACTTACTTAGCGGAAACGTATTATTCGGGAAACTTATATGATCCAGTACTTGAAAATCTTTACAGACAGCTGGGGCAACAATTATAAGTGTCCACGATGACATATAACCACGTGTTTGCAATAAACATATGCAAACGTTTAATTTTGTGAAATGCAGTGTGGTGCCTCATTTCACTCGGTTTTATGAATTGACCACTTTCTAAAAAGCTGGTCCCCCCCTTTGCTGAAGTTACTGCTTACGCTAAAGCTTCAGCAGTCAAAACTTTCCTCATTTTTCCAGGTCCTTCAGGTATTGCGTAGGTGTTTTGCCGAACTCCTGCTTGAATGCCTTGGAAAAATAGGATTGCGTCTGGATACCTACACTGTACATGATATCAGACATCGACAATTCACCCTTGGTAAGCAATGTTGCAGCGCGTTTCAGCCGGACGGTGCGGATGAAGTCGCCGATCGCCTGACCCGTAATATTTTTTACGAGGTTGTAGAGCTTGGTGCGGCTCATGCCAATCTGTGTACAGATATATTCAATATCCATTTCAGGCTTGGAAAGATTTTCTTCGATCACGGCAATGAGTCTTTCAAGAAATTGCCGGTCGCGTTCCGAATGCGCCAGCTCCCTGATCTCAGCATGCTGATCTTTCCGGTAATAGGCCTTCAGCTTTTCTTTCTGGCTGAGTATATTCTGCAAGGTCAGTTGCAGCAGGTCCATACGTAACGGTTTGGAAAAATAGTAGTCAGCACCGGTTTCCGCACCTTCCAGCCTCGATTCCATCCCGTTTTTGGCAGTCAGTAAAATAAAGGGAATATGTGCGGTGTCAGCATTGTTCTTTACTGCACGGCAATATTCAATGCCATCCATTACCGGCATCATAATGTCGCTGATCACCACATCCGGAAATTGCGTGGCGGTCTTTTCCATGGCTTCACGGCCATCTGCCGCCTCGATTACCTGGTATTGGGATTCGAGCGATTCTTTAAGAAATTGCCGCAATTCAGGATTGTCTTCAGCAATCAAAATCTGGTTTCTGCTGCCTTCAGCAATTGTTGTCAATCCCGGTACAGGCGTAGCCGGGGTGACGACAGTACCATTGGAAAGCCCTGATTGAATCAATTCGCCGGTATCGGGGAGTTCAGCCGGCCGCAGCCATCTTTCCTTCCGGGAGTAAGCCGATTTTTCGGCTGGCAGCGCAATAATGATCTCGGTGCCCTTATTCCTTTCACTGTACACATAGATATTTCCATGGTGCAGTTGTGTCAGTGTTTTTACAAAGGCAAGGCCGATGCCCGAACCGAGATGCGTATCAGAGACCCGATAGTACCGCTCGAACAGGTGCCGTATTGATTCACCGGAAATGCCGATACCATTATCCGACACGCGAACATAGACCCAGCCCCGGTTCTCCGGCTGATTGCCGATCAGTAATTTATTTTCATACTGGGGATGGAACTGATCCAGGGAATCCAGCAACTGCAGGGAAACACGCCCATAGTCATTGGTATATTTGAAGGCATTGCTGAGCAGGTTGGTGATGATCTTTTCCAGCACCTGCCGATCGAACCAGATCTCGGATTTTTTGGTTTGTGCGGAAACGGTAAAACGGATATTCTTCTGCAACGCCAGTTCACTGAACTCTTCGGCGATCTCATGCAGGAACAACGGGAGGTTGCCGGGCATCACCTGGAGGTGAAGGGCGCCTGATGCTGCTTTCCGGAAATCCATCAGCTCATTGATCAGCTGCAGCAGCCGGTTCGCATTCCGGTGGATCACCTGGTAGAGGTGATGATGTTTGTTGTCGGCGTCTTCCTGCAACAGTTTTTCAACCGGACCGGTAATCAGTGAAAGTGGTGTGCGGAATTCATGGGAAATATTGGTAAAGAACTGCAACTGCATCTGGTGGATCTCTTCTTTTTTCTGCTCTTCAAATTGCTGCAGCTGCACCTTCCGCCTGATATGGTAGATATAATACAATACGCCGGCAAGCAGCGCAATAGTGAGCAACTGGAACCACCAGGTGTTCCAGAACGGGGGAGTGATAATGACCCGGATACTGTATCCCTGGTTGTTCCAGATGCCATCGTTGTTGGATGCCTTGATCGTAAAAGTATAGGTGCCCGGCCGTACATTGGTATAAGAGGCTCTTTTTTCCTGTGCCGTATAGATCCAGTCTTTGTCCCATCCCTCCAGTTTATAGGCAAAGCGATTATTTTCCGCCGCAGTATAACTCAGGGCAGCAAAGCCAAAAGAAAATGTCGCTTCTTTATAACTCAGGGTAATCTCATGGGTAAAGCTGATGTCTTCCTTCAGTACCTTGCTGCCGGAACCACCTGATACCGGGTGGTTCTGCACCTGGAAATCCGTGACAAAAACCGGGGGAACGAAATCGTTGGCCTTGATTTCTTTCGGATTGAAACTGTTGAATCCGTTCACGCCCCCGATATAAATCTGCCCGTCGCGGGTTTTGGTAAAGGCATTGGCTTCAAATTCCATCTCCTGCAGGCCATCTCCTGTATTGAAGCTTCGAACGTGGCCGGTTTCCGTATCCAGCATTTTAAGCCCGGCAGATGTGGTGATCCAGTATTGCCCGTTGTTGTCTTCCACCATCCCCTTAATAAAGACGTCGGCCAGCCCTTCCTGCTGGGTATAAATAAAAAAGTCATTCCGGCCGGAATCATACTTGTATAGTCCGGCCTGCCCGGCCCAGATACCGCCGCGGCTATCGGTGAACAATACCCGAATATCAGGGAGTTTGTCTTCATTACGGAAATACTGGCTGAATTCTCCCGTCCCTGCATCCTTACGGTTAAGGCCACCGTCATCGGTACCCATCCATATATTTCCGTCCCGGTCCTGTGTAATGGAAAGGATATTATTTCCTGAGATGGATGTTTTTCCGGATGGGCTCCTGGTGATGCGGGAGAATTGCCCCGTCCTTTTATTGAAGGCATGCAGGCCGCTGAAATAAGTACCAATCAGCAGACTGCTGTCCCGGTCCTCAAAAATGCATTGTATATAATTGGCAGCGGCGCTGGTAAACCGGGTGAAATCATTGGTGCGCGGATCATACCGGCAAAGCCCGCCGCCCCAGGTCGCCACCCAGAGCGTGCCTTCCCGGTCTTCCCGGATGTCCATTACTTCATTGGAGCCAAGGCTTCTCCGGTTGAAGGGGTCATGTTTGTAATGGGTGAAATGGTTCAGTTTGCGGTTAAACAGGTTCAGTCCGCCGCCATCCGTACCGATCCAGATATTGCCGGAACGGTCTTCGCAGAAACTTTTGACATCATTATAACTAAGGCTGTTATCGAAGGGTTTCTGCCGGTACAGCCTGAACTTCTCCGCACCCGGCATGTACAGGTTGATCCCACCGCGGTGGGTACCGATCCAGATATTGCCCTGCCGGTCTTCGTACAATGCCGATACGGTTCGCTGGCTGAGGCTGTTTGGATTGTCGGGCTGGTACTGGTAGTTGATGAATTTTCCGGAAGATGCATCAAGATGATCGAGCCCGCCGTTCACCGACCCTATCCAGACATCCCCTTTTTTACTGACCTGCACAGACCTGACCAGGTTACTACTTAATGACGTGGGATCATCGGCGCGATGTACAAAGTGCTGAAAACTGTGGTAGGAGGGATGGTAAATAACAAGGCCGTTGTCTGACATGCCCAGGAGCAGTCGGCCATCTGCCGTTTCGGCCAGTGCACTGATGGTGGCTTTGCCATTTAGTTCAGCCGGCAGCAGTATATTTTCGAATTGTGCCGCACGGGTATTATACAAATACAGGCCGGATTCGGTTCCCGCCCAGAGATTACCGCGGCTGTCTTCCAGGAGGGCATAGATATAAGGTTCGGTACGATCACCCAGCACGCAACTGACGGTACGGAAGCGACCGGAGCCTTTTTCATAAACCTGGAGACCGCCTCCCGCAGTACCCACCCAAACCCTGCCTTTACTGTCGCCGATGATGGTTGCAATACGGTTGGTGTTACCATTACCATGATCTTTAGGGAAGCGATATCGGGTGAATTTATTCAGGCGGGGTTGGAAACGACTGAGGCCATTTAAGGTGCCCACCCATAGTGTCTGCTCGCTGTCTTCATGCAGGGCAGTGATATAATTGTCACTTAAAGAGGTAGTGTCTGCCGGGTGATTCCGGTACACCTGGAACTGTGAGCCATCATACCGGTTCAATCCGTCGCGGGTTCCAAACCAGAGAAAGCCTCGGCTGTCCTGAAGAATGGATTCGATCGTACTGTTCGATAACCCGTTCTCACTTTTTATATGACGGAAATTAATGATAGGTGACTGTGCCTCGCACCACAAAGTCAGGCCCTGGCAGCAGGCAGTCAGCAGCAATAATAATATGATACGGCGTCTTCCGGGCATGTCGGCAATTAAGCGTGTTGTTCAATTTACAGGAAAAAAGATCGCTGAAAACAAGGCCGGTAGCAAGAATGACGATTTGAAACAAAGTTCGGATAGCTGGGGAAAATGACCGCGCAGCCTTTTCAATAGATTTGAAACTCTTACCCATGTTGCTATTGCCAAACAAAACCGATTGCGATGAATGCGCTTAAACGATTGCGATCAGGCAGCTTTGCTGTACTGCTTATGTTATGCTCCTCTTTATTGTATGGTCAGGGCCGCACGATCACCGGCACTGTGACCGACACCGCCGGAAAGCCCCTTTCAGCGGTAACCGTTTCTGTAAAAGGTAAAAAAAATGCCGGGGCGACCGGGGTGGACGGTACCTTCCGCCTCCAGAATGTCAACCCTGGCGATGTGCTGGTCTTCACTTCCATTGGCGTCTCGTCCCTGGAACGGACAGTTGGGGCGGACGAGTCCCTGACGATCCAGATGACCCCGCTGGCCGGCAACCTCAACGAGGTGGTGGTGATCGGTTATGGTACCTCGCGGAAAACTGATCTCACCGGCTCAGTCGCCAGCGTTTCCGCAAAAGATTTTCAGAAGGGACAGATCTCGACACCGGAACAGATGATCGCAGGAAAACTTCCGGGTGTATCCATCATATCCAATGGCGGACAGCCAGGCTCGGGTAGTACGATCAGGATCAGGGGTGGTTCGTCCCTGCGTGCCAGCAATGATCCGCTGATCGTGATCGATGGCGTACCAATGGAATCGGGAACGATTCCCGGCGCCTCAAATCCGCTCAGCTTTATCAACCCGAACGATATTGAGACCTTTACGGTGCTGAAAGACGCCTCGGCAGCTGCCATCTACGGCACCCGCGCGGCCAACGGGGTGATCCTGATCACCACCCGGAAAGGTACCGGTGGAAAGTTGCGGATTAACTTTTCCACCAATTTCTCTGTTTCCAACATAGCCAACAAAGTAGACGTGCTGGATGCAGACACTTTCCGTGAAATCGTCAACCAGAATGGTACCGATGCGCAGAAAGCGATGATGGGCAGCCACAACACCGACTGGCAGGACGAGATCTACCGCACTGCCTTCGCCACCGACAATAATATATCCGTTAGCGGTGGTATCAAAAAACTGCCTTACCGCCTTTCACTGGGATATACCAATCAGAGTGGTGTGCTGCTGACTGACAAGATGCAGCGGGGTTCTCTATCCCTTGCGCTGAATCCTACCTTCCTTGACAATCACTTGAAGGTTGATCTGAACTTCAAGGGAACAGTACAGAAAACCCGCTTCGGAAACAGTGCAGCGATCGGCAGTGCCCTGAGCTTTGATCCGACTCACCCGGTGTATGATGATAAGGGTGATGGCCGGTTCGGCGGATACTGGGAATGGCGCGATCCGAACAGCCCGACCGGACTCGTCAACCTCGTGGGCCGGAACCCTGTGGGACTACTCGAGCAACGTTTTGACGAAAGTGAGCCTATCCGCAGCATCGGTAACCTGCAACTCGATTACAAGTTCCATTTTCTTCCAGAATTGCGGGCCAACGTCAATATGGGATATGATGTGGCAAGAGGCAAAGGCACCATTTTTGTGAGTGACAGTGCCGCTTCAGATTATGCAGCTGGTGGAGCAGGCGGGCAAAACAACCAGTACCGGCAGGACCGCACGAATACCATATTTGATTTTTACCTCAATTACAATAAATTGTTCGGCGGCCTCAACAGCCGGGTGGACCTTACAGCAGGATATTCCTATAATAACTTCCTGACCAAGGTTTACAATTATGCCAGCTTTAACGCACAGGGCGTCAAATACCCGAACTCCGATCCGGCGTTTCCCTATAATGAACCGGAAAACACCCTGGTCTCCTTCTTCGGCCGGTTGAACTATACCTTCCATGACAGGTACCTGCTGACGGCAACCCTGCGGCGCGACGGTTCCAGCCGCTTCGCTGAAGCCAACCGTTGGGGTATGTTCCCTTCCGTAGCATTCGCCTGGAGGATCAAAGACGAAAAATTCCTGCAGGACGCAAGAGTCCTGTCTGATCTGAAACTTCGGTTAGGCTGGGGCGTTACCGGGCAGCAGGATGGCATCAACAACTATGATTTCCTTTCGTTTTATGCCCTCAGCTCACCCAATGCCACCTACCAGTTCGGTAACAACTACTACCAGATGTATCGTCCCGGGGCTTACAACCCAAACATCAAATGGGAGGAAACCACTACCAGCAATATCGGGCTTGACTTTGGATTCCTGGATAACCGGATTACCGGTAGCATTGATGCTTACATTAAAAAGACGGACGATCTCCTCAATAATATCCCGCAACCAGCAGGATCCAATTTCTCCGCTTTCTTTATTGCCAACGTGGGCAGTATGGAAAACAAGGGAATTGAGTTCAACATCAATGCAACACCCGTTAAGAATAATGACTGGACCTGGGATGCCGCGTTCAATGTGACGTATAACCGGAACCGGATCACCAATCTCACCGTGGTGCCGAATGATCCGACTTATCGCGGTATCCAGGATGGTGCGATCTCCGGTGGCGTAGGCGGCGGTTTTTCACAAATTCAGCAGGTAGGGTACAGCCGGAATACTTTTAACCTTTACCAGCAGGTATACGATAAGAGTGGTAAGCCGGTAGAGAATGTTTTTGTGGATGTGAACGGTGATGGGATCATCAACCAGGATGACCTGACCAAAACAGAGAGTGCGGTTCCCGATGTGTTCATGGGTTTCAGTACCAATGTCAGTTATAAGCGGTTCAATGCTGGATTTGTATTGCGGGCAAGCATCGGAAATTATGTATACAACAATATATACAGCAATATCGGTAACCTGTTGCAGATCCTTGGCAGTGCAGTATTGTACAATGCATCCTCCAATTACCTGGAAACAAGATTCCATGGCAACAGCAATAACCTGCTGAGCGACTATTATATCCAGAACGGATCATTCCTGCGCATGGATAATTTCCTGGTCGGGTATGATGCGGGAAGAGTGATCAACAGCAAGGCTGCGCTAAGGTTATACCTGAGTGCACAAAATGTATTTGTGATCACGAAATACAAGGGACTCGATCCCGAAATCAGCAATGGGGTGGACAATAACCTGTATCCGCGTCCGCGCGTATTCACCGTTGGTTTAAACCTCAATTTCTAATGAACAACAAAATGACTGGTATGAAAACTTCCTATAAAATCGGCCTGGTCCTGTTGCTGCTGACGGCGGGATTTGTTGCCTGTACTAAAAAACTGGACCTTGTTCCCACTAATGATGTAACAGCAGATGCGGTGTACAGTACCGCGCAGGGCTACAAGCAGGCCCTGGCCAAGGCATACGGCGCATTTGCGCTGACCGGCAATACCGGCGGCACCGGGTCGCCCGATATTTCCACACAGATCATCAATGATGAAGGCAACTCTGATTTTCTCCGGCTCTATTTTAACCTGCAGGAGCTTACTACCGATGAAGCCGCCTGGAGCTGGCAGAATGATGCCGGAATCAGGGGATTGAAAGAGATGAGCTGGTCAGCGAATAACCCGATCGTGAATGGCGTATATTATCGCGCCTTCTTCCAGATCACTGTCTGCAATGATTTTATCCGCCAGTCTACGGATGACAAGATTGCTTCCCGTGGGTTTACCGGCACGGATGCAGAAGAAATTAAAAAATATCGAGCTGAAGCAAGATTCCTGCGTGCCTACCAGTACTGGGTACTGATGGACCTCTTTGCTAATCCGCCTTTCGTGGACGAGAATTCTCCCATTGCTACGGGATTGCCAAAACAGATCAGCCGGGCCGATCTCTATGCCTGGATCGAAGCTGAACTGACTGCCATTGATGGCGAACTGGCTGAACCGCGTACGAATGAGTATGGGCGGGCAGACAAGGCTGCAGCCTGGGCGCTCCTTGCGAGGCTTTACCTGAACGCCAAAGTCTATACCGGTACGGATAAGAACACGGAAGCCATAACCTGGTGCAAAAGGATCATTGATGCCGGATATACCCTGCATCCTGACTACCGTGAGCTGACGCTGGCAGACAACAATCTCAACGCTGATGAGAATATTTTCATGATCGCCTATGATGCCCAGTACACCCAAAACTGGGGTGGCACCACTTACCTGGCGCATGGTCCTGCAGCAGTGCCCGGCGATATTTCAGGAACCAGTGGCACCTGGGGAGGACTCCGTCACCCCGAACAGTTTACTGACCTGTTTGAAGATCCTTCCGGCAATACAGACAAACGCGCACAGTTTTATACCTCCGGACAGAATAAACAAATGACCGAATTGTATGTGAGCACTGACGGTTATTCCTCCAACAAGTACCGCAACAAAACACGGAGTGGTGACCCGGCTCCGCATGCCGATCCCAACGGCAACTGGGCAGACATCGACTTTCCCTTATTCAGGCTGGGCGAGATCTATCTCATTTTTGCAGAAGCCGTTTTGCGCGGGGGCTCCGGCGGTAGCCAGGACGAGGCGCTTGATTATATCAATGAATTACGCACCCGCGCTTATGACGGTGAAACCGATGGCAACATCACGGCTGGTGAGCTGAACCTTGATTTTATTCTTGATGAGCGGGGTCGCGAATTATACTATGAAGCGCACCGGCGTACTGACCTGATCCGATATAACCGCTTTACTACTGAAGCATACCTGTGGGCCTGGAAAGGAGGTGTACAAGCGGGGAGAGGCGCTGATGCCAAATACAATATTTTCCCGCTTCCGGCTACCGATTTGTCCTCCAATCCCAACCTGCATCAAAACAGTGGCTATTGATCCAACAGCCAACAAAATTTGAAACGATGAAACGCTATATCATACAACTCGGATTAACAGGACTGCTGCTGGCAGGAATGTTTTCCTGTAAAAAGGATATTTCGCAGACCTTTAAAACAGATGGAACCGCGCCGGATGTGACCCTGTCGCCCCAGACCCTGGAGCTCAGTGAGTCAACGGCATCCGACACCGTAGAGACCATCAGCTGGACCCGTGCCGATTTCGGTTATTCAGCTGCCGTTAGTTATACCGTTGAAATTGACCTGGCCGGTGGCGGCTTTGCTGCGCCCAAATCAGTCAATACCGGTACCGTACCGCAACTGAAATACCTGGGTTCTGTACTGAATGAACTGGCGATCGGACTCGGTATCGCTGCCGGGGAAACCGGTGACCTGGACATCCGCATAAAGTCGCTGCTCAGTGATTCTGTTTTTATTTATTCCGAAGTCAGCCAGCTGACCGTAACACCCTATCAGGTTGCATTCCCGGCATTGCTGGTACTGGGTGGAAATTCCTGGCAGACGCCTGCTGTCAGAACCAACGGATTTGTATTGACATCACCCAATTACGACGACAAATATGAAGGCTATATCAATTTGCCAAATGCCGACGGTTGGGGAGGCGATGCACTGAAACTCATGGTGGAAAGCAGCGGTGTTACCTATGGATGGGGAGGCACCGCCAACACCATGACTGCCGGGGCTTCGGGCAACCTGTGGTTTACGCCGGCACCGAATTTCATGAAAGTGAATGCCGATACAAAGGCAGGTACGGTGAATTTTGTTCCGGTTACTTTCACTGTTACGGGCGACCATAATGGCTGGGATACTGAAGCTACGCCTATGACCTATGATCCCGTAACGCATCGTCTCATTGCCACCGGTGTGAATTTTACGGCCGGTAACGCATTTGTTTTTACAGCCAATGGTGGCTATGACCTGAGTTATAAAGTAAATGGTGATGGCAAGCTGATCTATGCCGGTCCCCCGAACTGGTCCGGCAACAATATACCGGCACCGGGTACCGGAACCTATACCGTAATTCTTGATCTCAGTGCAGGAGACGGTTCCTATACCTATTCTTTCGAATAATGATACGTATCCAGAGTAGTATTTTGTGGAAGGCGGCAGTTGCCCTTTGCATCGTTATGAGCGCCTGCAGCAAGTCTTCTGATCCTGATCCGGACCCTGTTCCGCCTGATCCCCCGGTAACTGTTTCCATAAAAGGTGCTGATATCAGCTGGGTGACCGAAATGGAAGCCGCCGGTAAGAAATTTTATACTGCAGGTGGTCAGGAGAAGGAATGTTTCGCGCTGATGCAATCACTCGGCTTTAATACCATTCGCCTGCGGGTTTGGGTGAATCCGGCGGACAACTACAACAGCGTTGCTGATGTAGTCGCCAAGGCAAAAAGGGCACAAGCACTGGGATTGCAGGTGATGATCGATTTTCACTACAGCGATACCTGGGCAGATCCGGGGCATCAGGAAAAGCCTGCAACCTGGGCTACACTGACCTTCGGTGAACTCAAAGCCGCAGTGGCACAACATACCCAATCGGTATTGCAGCAATTGAAATCGGAAGGTGTGACCGTACAATGGGTGCAGGCCGGTAACGAGACCAATGATGGCATGTTGTGGCCGGACGGGAAAGCCTCTGAACATATGGACAACTATGCCGCTTTGATCACTGCAGCATTTGATGCGGCCAAAAGCGTCTATCCGTCAGCAAAAGTGATCGTGCATGTATCGAATGGCTGGGACAATGATCTGTTCCGATGGAACATCGGCGGACTGGCAGCGGCCGGAGCGAAATTTGATATTGTCGGACTGTCGATGTATCCCGGTTATGCACCATCCGGATGGGCTGCTGCCAATACTGCCTGCCTGGCCATTATGAATGATATTGTAACACGGTACAACAAAGGCGTGATGGTAGTGGAAGCCGGCATGCCCTGGGATGACGCAGCTACATCAAAAGCTTTTCTCGACGACCTTATCAGAAAGACGGCATCGGTAAAGGATGACAGGGGACTGGGCGTCTTTTATTGGGAGCCCGAAGCATATGGCGGATGGAAGGGATATACATTAGGGGCATTTGATAACACCGGCAAACCCACGATTGCGCTGGATCCTTTTAAAAACTGACGACATGCGAATGATGTTGATGACTATACTCGCGCTGCTGTCTGCCGATTTGATGGCACAGATCAACTCACTGCCTCCAGCCTCAACGAACCTGGTGTATGTGGACAAAGAAGGCGTCATGCGCTATACTGCAGACAACAGCGAGGCCAGTTTTTTTGGCGTGAATTATACGACACCGTTTGCGCATGCCTATCGGGCACAGAAAGCAAAAGGGGTGAACCTGGAACAGGCGATCAGGAATGATGTGTATCATTTGTCCCGTCTTGGCCTGAATGCCTTTCGCGTGCATGTCTGGGATACGGAGATCAGCGATACGGCGGGAAACCTCCTGCAGAATGAACATCTGCGGCTGTTTGATTTTTTGCTGGCGGAACTGAAAAAGAGAAGCATTAAAACCATTGTAACACCAATCGCTTTCTGGGGCAATGGCTACCCCGATAGAGATGAACCAACACCCGGATTCTCGCGCTATTACGGCAGGGGAAAACTCACCACCAATGACACTGCGATCGCTGCACAGGAGAACTACCTGCGGCAATTCTTTTCCCACGTCAACCCTTATACGAAACTGAGTTATGAGGCAGATAAGGATATCATTGCCGTAGAACTGAACAATGAGCCGGCGCACAGCGGTCCGAAAGCCGGCGTAACGGCTTATATCAACCGCCTCGCGGCGGCGGTGCGGTCAACCGGCTGGAGCAAGCCGGTATTTTACAATATTGCCCAGGGGCCGTGGTATGCAGATGCAGTGGCAGCTGCCAATATCGATGGGTTCAGTTTTCAATGGTATCCCACAGGTCTTGTGGGCAACCGAATACTGCCGGGCAACTCGCTGCCGGCGGTGGACAAATACCGCATTCCGTTCCGGGACACCATACCGGCGTTTGCCAACCGCGCACTCATGGTGTATGAGTTTGATGCGGCGGATGTGATGAATCCATCCATGTATCCTGCGATGGCCCGCAGCTTCCGGGAAGCAGGATTTCAATGGGCAACGCAGTTTGCCTACGACCCGATGGCCATCGCCGATGTGAACACAGAATACCAGACACATTATCTCAACCTGGCCTATACGCCTCACAAAGCGATAGCGCTGATGATCGCTGCAGAAGCTTTCCGCCACCTGCCGAGGAATAAATCCTGGGGTGTCTATCCTACCGATACTGCATTTGATGGTTTTCATGTGGACTATGAAAAAGAGTTGAGTGTAATGGCATCGCAGGATAAATTCTATTACAGCAACAACACCAGTCTGAAACCCGCTGATGCTGCGGCATTGCAGCATATCGCCGGGGCAGGGAACTCGGTGCTCGTTCGGTACTCCGGTACTGGCGCCTACTTCCTTGACAGGATGGCGCCGGATGAATGGCGGCTGGAAGTGATGCCGGATGTGATCCGGCTTCGAGATCCCTTTGGCCGGCCGGAAACAGGTAAACCGGTAACAGCAATATCCTGGCAGTCAAAATCAATGTCGGTCAACCTTCCCGGGCTGGGAACTGATTTTTCGGTTCAGGGCATCAATACCGGAAATAAATATTCAGCAAATGCGGTAAAAGGAACCATAAGCATACAGCCTGGGGTATATGTTATTCGCCGCAAAGGTGCGCCCGCAGGAATTCAGCCATCTCAGGAGTTTGTCGCCCCGGAAGCAACAGCAGCCATTTCGACTAACGCTGGTTCATCATCGCTATCGGATGATCATACCGAAATAGTGACACCTGCCACTGCAATATTGTTTAATCCCGCCACCGACAGGATGATCACAGTAACACCGCAATATCGTAAAGGATTTTCTACCACCCACTTCGACAGGGAACCGTCAGCAGAAGCATTCCGGCTTTCCATCAAAAACATGGAAGGGGACGAGCTAATGGGTTTCCAGCAATTTATCGGCAACAATATTCAGTCTCTGTTAGTAGTGGACAGGAAGGCGACGGGTGATGAACCCGATACCCTGGCAGTGACGGCCAGTGGTACAGGAGCGGATCAACTGCTCCTGCGCCTGACCCTGGTGGACAACCAGGGCCAGGGATATGCAGCGGAGGTTCCCATTGGAAAAGACAGGAGAACTTATTTTATTCCGGTCAACACTTTGCTGCCAGGACCAGCACTGCTGCTGCCGCGACCATTTCCCGGGTTCCAGCCATTGCAGTTTTCCCCTGCGATCAGTCAACCGAAACTTCAATTAAGAAACATTGAAAAGCTCCAGGTGAGCCTGGACAACAATCGGCAGCCGGTAAAGCTGACAGATGCTACCCTTGACATTTACCAAATTTCGCTCCATTAACATGCGTCTCTATTCACTGATACTATTCGTTTTTTTTGCGGCGTTGACCATCCAGGCCAGCGCGCAACGCAGCCATGAGTTATTTGATGAGGGATGGCGTTTCGCATTCGGACATGCCGCGCTTCCGGAAAAAGATTTCAGCTACAGCCTCAGGACGGTATACTCCAAGTCAGGAGGAGCAACAGGTACCGCCATTGATCCTGCGTTTAATGACAGCAGCTGGAGGAAACTGGATCTGCCGCACGACTGGGCAGTGGAACTTCCTTTTGTGCAGGTCGACAGCAAAGAAGTGGAAAGTCATGGCTACAAAGCGGTGGGCGGCCTGTTTCCGGCGACCAGTATCGGCTGGTACCGTAAACACTTTGTTTTATCGCCCGCAGACTCGGGGCGAAGATTTGAAATACAGTTCGATGGTATCTTCCGCGATGCACAGGTTTGGATCAATGGGTTTTACCTCGGCAACAACAAAAGCGGATACCTGGGCGTCAACTATGATGTAACCGACTTTTTATTTTTTCATAAGGAGAACATCATCACGGTTCGTGTGGACGCTTCCCAATACGAAGGTTGGTTTTATGAAGGCGCGGGCATCTACCGCCATGTGTGGCTGAACAGTTTTGTCAACGCGCATATTACTACTGACGGCATTTTTGCACATGCTGAAATTGCAGGAGAACGGGCTGCACTGACCGTTGAAACAACGATAGCAACGGAAGGGGTGCAGGCAGCAGGAGATAGCCCTGTTGAAGTGGTTGCCTACCTCACGGACAGGGACGGTCGAAAACTGGCCACTGGAAAACCGGTAACGACGTCATTACGCTCCGGCAATAGCCGCACGTTCATTCAGCAAATCAATGTAAAGCAACCCCGGATCTGGACACTGGAAGACCCTTACCTGCATCGGGTGGTGGTGGAATTGAAGAAAAATGGGAAACTGATTGACCGCCAGCAACTGCGTTTCGGATTCCGGAGTATCGAGCTCCGGACAAACGGTGTATACCTAAATGGGAAGCATCTGAAAATCCTTGGAACGAACAATCACCAGGATCATGCCGGCCTGGGTGCCGCACTTCCTGATTACCTGCAATATTATCGGATTCAATTGCTGAAGGAGATGGGCAGCAATGCCTTTCGCACAAGCCACAATGCACCCACACCTGAATTGCTGGATGCCTGTGACAGTCTCGGTATGCTGGTGCTTGATGAGCAACGCCTGCTGAACAGCGGACCGGAATACCTGGGCCAATTTGAACGATTGGTAAAACGTGACCGCAGCCGCACCAGCGTTTTTCTCTGGAGTATCGGCAATGAGGAAGGTTTTATCCAGGGCAATTCCACCGGCAGGCTGATCGCCGGAACATTGATGCGCAAATTAAAGCAGCTTGATCCTACCCGCACCTCAACGTATGCCGCAGATATGGCCAATGTTTATCCCGGCGTAAATGAAGTGATCCCCATCAGGAGTTTTAATTACCGCCAGTTTGCGGTTGCCGATTATCATCGTGACCATCCGCAGCAGCCTTTGCTGGGAACAGAAATGGGCAGTACGGTAACTACACGCGGCATCTGGAAAAAAGATACTGTCCGCGCATACCTCCCTGACCAGGACATAACTGCGCCATGGTGGGCAAGCCGTGCAGAAGAATGGTGGCAGCTGGCTGCCAATGCTGACTTCTGGCTCGGTGGCTTTATCTGGACGGGATTTGACTACCGGGGAGAGCCAACGCCCTATTCCTGGCCGAACATCAGTTCCCATTTCGGGGTGATGGACGCCTGTGGGTTTCCTAAAAATATTTACTACTACTATCAATCCTGGTGGCGCAATAAAGACGTGCTGCATATTTCCCCGCATTGGAATGAACCGGTGCCTGTAGGAGAGCAGACCGAAGTTTGGGTGAACAGCAATGCAGATACTGTGACCCTTTTTCTCAATGGCAAAAACCTTGGCAGCAAAGCCATGCCGCGAAACAGTCACCTGCGGTGGACCGTGCAATATGAACCCGGCAAGCTGGAGGCTGTTGCGGTGAGGCATGGCCGGGAAATCAGGACGGTTGTCGAAACGACCGGTGCAGCAGCAGCAATCCTGTTAAAACCGTCGAAAACCACCTTAACAGCAGACGGAAAAGATGCCGTGGTGGTGAATGTTATTGCGTTGGACAGCCAGGGACGGGAAGTGCCTGATGCCGGCAACATGATCCGCTTTGCATTGGAAGGAGATGCAAAGATCATCGGTGTGGGGAATGGTGACCCAAGCAGTCACGAACCCGACCATTGTGTTCCGGGCGCCTGGCAGCGTTCCCTCTTCAGCGGAAAATGCCAGGTGATTTTGCAGGCAGGAAAAACAACCGGTAAAGTGAAACTGACCGCAATTTCGCCGGGACTCACCACTGCGTCGGTGGAGTTTTAATTTTCTGACCTCCCTTTCAAAGAACTGGATACAAAATTAGCAACGCTTTTCAACGGGGAATGTGATTTGGGACGAGGCTGCACTTTTCCTGGGACGAGGTTGCACTTTTGGCGGGACGAGGTTGCACTTTTTCAGGGATGAGATCACAAAACCCTTGATTTCGCCTCTGTTCCCGGCCTTTGTTCCCTATGTGGGACCACTGGTTCGCCTCGGAATCCGAGGTGTTCTCCTCTGTTTTCGAGGCAAACCCGAGTACCCGGCGTATAGAAATTGAGGTCCTACAGAGGTTGAACAGAGGTAGCAAAGAGGCCAAAGGACTATGCTTAAAAGTGGTCTAAAAATGGCCTTATCCTTGTGTCATCCCCGTATAAAGGGGGGGCTTTACCCAGGGAAGAGACTACTTTGACACAAGGATAAGGCTATTTTTAGCCTCATTTACGGGTCAGTTCAACCTCCCTGGTGAATATGTTCCAAGTCTGTTGGACCTCGTATTTTTTACGCCAATGCGGTCGGGGCCATCACCATGCAGCCTCATGGAAAACCGCAGTTTTCTCGTAGCGGCCGGTCTTTTCCCGCAGCCAGATCCGGTATACAATACCGCCGATCTCATTGCGGTTTTCCGGCACAAACGGCCAGTTCGGGGTGATATGGGTGGTCTCACTGCTGATCATCGGAAGGTTTCGCTGCAGCAGCTGATTCAGGGCGTGTTCCCGGTCACCGGCATCCCGGATCTCCTCAAACAATCCCCAGGCAATGACGGATTTCCAGTTGGCCATATCATCGAAACAATCCGTTTCGAAACATACCGATGGATTATCCCGCATCATGTCAATTTTAAGACCTTCCTGGGTATGCCCGTAAATGAAATCTCCGTCATAGGCATAGCTGATGGGCACCACGTAAGTTTTTCCTTTTGCATGGCAACCGATCCTGCCGATCACCTGCTGCGACAGCACCTGCTCAATTTCGGCGCTGGTGAGTTTTCCGATCATAGCCTTCAATTTGTTAACGAAGGAACGCCGTTTTGCGGTCGCACTGAATGACTGGCATCAGCCCGTCAACTGATCGTGATCGTAAGCACGCTGCAGGCTGACCTACCGGCACTCATATTTTTTTCCGGGAAATGGCGAAACCATAAAGGGAGGCCTGTCTTGACTTAACCGTTAAACGCTGCGGATTCCTGCCGCCGGCTGGCTTATCGGCTACATTTGATAACCATAACCATCGTATATGAAAAAGCTCCTTGGATTTACCTGCCTCTTCTGCCTCGCCGCGTTGCTGCAATCCGCCCAGGCACAGAAAATACGCCTCAATGCTTATGCCGGCTATGTTTTTGACGATAATGTAGATTCCTATTACAGCAATACCAGCTATTTCAACGGAACCATCCAGGGAAGCTTCCAGTGGGGCGCCGGTATTGAATACAGGCTGCATGACGCCTACGGCATTGAACTGCTGTACTACAGGCAGGATACCAAAGCGCCAATTACCTATTATGACTACAATTCGCTGCGGGAAAAATATTCCAATGTTGATGTTGCCGTCAACTACATCCTGATCGGCGGCGCCCGCAATTTTGCCCGTAGTGAGCGTTTTGAACCCTATGGCGGTTTTATGCTGGGCGTGGGTATTATTGATGCCGAAAACCCCGATACCGATTTCAAGGGAAGTGCCACCAAATTTGCCTGGGGCCTGAGACTGGGAACCAATATCTGGACCTCCGGCGCAATTGGCCTTAAGCTGCAGGCGCAATTGCTTTCCTGTACCCAGGCTGCCGGCGGCGGTATTTATTTTGGAACAGGTGGTGTGGGAACAGGTGTATCTACTTACTCCTCCATGTTGCAGTTTGGCCTCGGCGGCGGACTTACCTTCCGGCTGCAGGGTGCTAAGAAATAAGCCCTCACAACCCGAACCGGTATTGCAATCCCCCGATAAACTGCTGCCTTGAACTGAGAAAACCATATTCGACCCGCAGCATCCAGCTTTTATTAAGCTGGAATTGTGAACCCACAATAAAGTTCCATTTGTCTTTCGGCTTTTTGTCCAGTGAATATTGAATCGAACCATTGCCCGCATTGCTGACAATTTCTGACGCAGCATTGAAGAAATTACCAGCCCTGGAAAGTACGTTGTTGGCAGTGTTGTATTTGGCAATATTCACTGGGTTTTTTTGTTCCTGCGGGGTAAGGTCTTCCCACCAGGCATCTACTTTTTGCTGACCGTCTGCCACTTTTTCAAGTCCGGTATTTACTTTCTCTCCCCACTGATCTGTCGGGAAAAGTTCTGATGCGGAAATGTTCCCGTTGGTACCACTGTTCATCTTCACCCGGAAGCCGCCGACCCAAACGGCAACGTTCTGATCCTTCTTTTTGAGTTTAAAGTTTTTTCCCAGCCTTGGACCAAAAATGAATACGTACGCAGGTTTATCCAGCTCATCGATATCCGTCCACGAAAAGTTCATGTCCAATGCCAGGAAAGCACCCCCGATACCAATGGTCGGTGTCAACCCAAACCCGAACGTCGTTGCATCAAACTCAGCCTTGGTATTGATATCTGTTATCCTGTGCCAGGTGTCGCTGCTGTCTGGCAGATAAACGCCTGCATTGATGGCTGTGGATGTTTTCGACTTCGCAAAAATCGCATAGACATTCAGAAAGGGCAGGATCCAGAAGTCGGGACGAATATTGAGACCATTGGAAGTAGCTACTGAATTATCGAACCGGACTATCTGATCCATATTGTGCATCGGACCGTTATTGAACCCAACCTGGAGGTTGTTGATAATAATGTCAGATTGCTGATAAATGTACTGCATGCTGAGCCCGGCAGAGTAGGGGAGATTGAATCCCTTGTTGGTCGCTTTTTGTCCCCATATCGGCAATATATAGGGATAGGAGGCAGTCTTCATGCTGTCGCGCGTGTCGAGATTCTTTTTGCCCACTACCATGTCGGCGGAATACTGGGCGGATAATTTTCCCAGGATAAGGATCAGGGCAACGAAGAGGGTGCTGATTTTTTGCATAAATGGTAATTTGATCTGGATGGAATGCGCTACTAATTTACCTCTGCCGCTAACCCGAAACCCTTGAGTATGTGCCTCGTTTCACCGTAAAACGAATTTACCTGATTACGAGACTAACGCCAAAGATAGTTCCGAAGTCGAATTTTCTGCTTTCCGCAGTGGGCGGCTGACTGTCGAAGTTGTTGTAGAAGGTGAGGGTAAGGTTGAGGTCCTTGATGATCTCCCAGCTGGTGTCAAGTTGTCCATCGTTACGGAAACGGCCGCTGGAAGACAGGCTATAATAACCGGCCTGTGCCAGAACGACACTGATCTTGGGTTTCGTGAACCGGAAGAAATTGAATTCCAGCTGCAGGAATCCTTCGGGAAGTGTTCCGGACTTTACATTTTCGGTGCTCGTTTCCTGGTTGAATACGAAGCCCCCGCGGGTCCATGCATAAACGTGTTTGCTGGTGATGAATTTATTGCCCGCACCAATACCTTCCTGGTAACGGCGCTGGAGGCCAAGTTCAAGGTTGCGCTGGTATTTCAGGAGCAGCGTTCCAAACCAGGTGGTGCCGAAATAATAGTTGTATTTGATGCTCATATCCTCACGATCACGGCTCAGGGTACTGTCTGTCAACGTATAGATGCCGGAGATGCCAAAGGTGATCTCTTCCTTACGGGCCTTGTAATTCAACTTGCCGTCATAATTGAGACGGCCCAGTTCGCTGGATCGCGTGAAGTCAAATCCGAGTTGTACGCTTCCGGTGAATCTTTGTTTAAAGGAGTTCCGGAAAGGGTACATCACAGAAATGTCTTCCATCCTGATTGCTGTGGAGTCAACATCAGTGGCCATCAGCGCCTCCTTGTTGCCTTCCATGGGGAGCATTTTGCCGAAGAATACACGATGGTCGATGGTTTCCACCCGGAATACTTTTGAAATGGCTGCGAGTGTTTTGATCACACGCAGTTGCACGGTAATATCGTTGGCATCATCAGGGTCAAAAGTCAATACCCCGACCTTGATCCCTTTCACTTCGCCAATGATTTTGGTGCCATTCGTAAAGTAGACAGTGTCTTTGGTCCTGACTTTCTGTGCAGAAAGCAGGAATGCACCCAGCAGCAGGCAAACACACAGCAAAACGCCTTTCATCAGATCAATTTAAAACAAACGGATAGCGGCAAATCGTTTAACCGTTAAACGCCGGCAAACCATGCGTTCGCCTTGCAAACCCGCTACCTTTAGCGGACTTGTTCACCTTACTCTACCAACAAAAAATTATATTATGAAACGCGCACTCTTTTTCGGGAAATATTGCGCCACTGCTGTGTTGGTGCTGGCAGCAGTTTCCATTACCATGACTGCTGGTGCCCAGAAAAAAAAGAAGGGCACAACGCCTTCAGCTGCAGCCACTACCGGATTGTCAAAGGAAAACATTGAGGCAGCAATCAATGATGCCTACAATGCCAATAAAGACAGCAAGGAAGGAAAGAATGCAGATTACATCAAGGAACTCGCCAACGTAGATCCGAATATTTACGGTATTGCGCTGGTCACAGCTGATGGAACAGTGTACACAAAAGGCGACCTGGACTCAAGAGTGTCTATTCAATCTATTTCAAAAGTATTTACACTGGCAAGGGTTATAGAGGAACATGGTGCGAAGTACGTGATGGACAAGATCGGTGTGGATGCGACGGGTTTGCGGTTTAATTCCATAGTGGCCATCGAACTGCAGAAAGGAAAGGAGATCAACCCGCTGGTGAACCCCGGAGCGATCGCAGCAGTGAGCCTGGTTAACGGAGCAGACTCTGCAGCGAAATGGAAGAACATCCTGCAGACGCACGATGAATTTGCAGGTGCCGATCTTCAGTTGAATGGACCGGTATACATCAGTGAGGCCGGTGACAACCTGCGCAACCAGGCGATCGCCCACCTGTTGCTGGCATATGGCCGGATGTATTTTGACCCGGTACAGAGTACCGACGTATACACAAAACAATGCGCCATCAATGTAAATGCCCGTGACCTTGGCATCATGGCCGCAACACTTGCCAACGGTGGTGTAAACCCGATAACCAAAAAGAAAGTGGTATCACCGGAAACGACCGCATTCACGCTGTCTGTAATGGCGACTGCCGGTCTGTATGATGATTCCGGCCAGTGGCTGTATGCTGTCGGCCTGCCTGCCAAAAGTGGTGTTGGCGGTGGTATTATCGCGGTATGTCCCGGTAAGTTCGGCATCGCCGTGATCTCTCCGCCGCTCAATGCAGCCGGCAACAGTGTCAAAGCCCAGAAGACCATCTACGATATCGTTAAGAAGCTCAATGTAAACCCATATCTGGTCCAGCCGAAATAGGCGGACGGTACGTTGTTCTCAAATAAATACTTTATGATGCTGCCTGTGAAAGTGGTTGTAAGGGCGCTATTGCCCGTGGTGATCCTGTGTTTTTTAGGGAACGGTGCTTCCGCCCAGCTAGAGCAGTCGACGCTGTTCCGGGACACGACAGTAAGGGGAGATTCAATTTTCCCCACCTATCCGAATACCACTTCCGGTGAGTTTACACCGGGCAAGGGGTTCAGTCTTGTCAAGACAAAAATTGCCACCCTGAACCTGAGCATTTATGCCATGGTCCGTTACCTCAACCAGATGCCGGGCAAACAGACCTGGCAGGATCACCTGGGAAGGGACAGGGAATTCACCGGGAGGAATGATTTTCACTGGCATCGTGCGATGTTGTGGTTCTCGGGGCAACTGTTTACGCCAAAGCTGACCTATGTCGCCACGGTGTGGTCTGTAATGACCACCCAGCAGACGCTGGTTTATGGTAATATCCAGTATCGCTTCAATAAGAATTTCACACTGGCTGCGGGTATTATGCCGAACATTTCTGTCCGGTCGATGCAGGGGCCGTTCCCGTTTTATCTCTCAACCGACCGGACCATGGGAGAGGAAAGCCTGCGGGCAGGGTTCACCAATGGCATCACACTGAAAGGTGAGATTGTACCGCGGTTAAACTACGCCCTGTTCCTGGGCAATAATCTCAGTACACTGGGTGTACAGGCAGCCAAACTGACGCGAACGCTGTCGAAAGGTGTGGGGCTGACATGGATGCCGACAACCGGTGAATATGGTCCGAGAGGCGGACTGATCGATTTCGAAAATCACAAAGAGGTCTCTACAAGATTTGGTATGAGCTATACGCACGACAGGGACAATCGTTTCAACAATACGGGACAGCCATCACCGGACAATACCCAGGTGCGCATGACAGATGGCGTACTGTTTTTTGAGACGGGTGCGCTGGCTGATGGTGTTACCGTACAGGAGGCAAACTATGATATGATTGCCTTCGACCTGGGCGTAAAATACAAAGGCTTCAATGCGCAGGCTGAGATCTACAACCGCGTACTGTCAAAATTCGACACTGACGGTCCTGTTCCGATCAACAGGATCCAGGATGTCGGCTACAGCCTGCAGCTATCACATATGGTGGTGCCAAAGATCCTGAACGTGTATGTCATCCATTCCTATTTCTTTGACGAGTTCAAGCGGCATCCCTGGGAACTCGGTGGTGGCGTGAATGTTTACCCCTTCAAAAGCAGGAGCTGGCGCCTGAACGGACAATTACACCATGTATATAAAAGTTCGGCGGGAGGAACTTTTGGTTTGTACACCGCCGGCCAAACAGGAACCACGGTTACGATCGGAACCGACATACTACTCTGACATGTGTACAAAAACAAAGCTTACGGCCCTCTTCCGGCCGCTGCTGGCATTGCTGCTGCTGCCTTCACTGGCTTCTGCACAGGCACCTGCCAAATCAGACACTTCCTGGTTTTATGATACGCATTTCCATCTGACCAATTATATCCAGGAAGGCATAACGGTACGCGAGTTTTTAACCATTATGGGCGGCCGGACGGGCAGGTCAACACTCTTCGGCATTCCCCTGCAGCAGACCTGGTCGCACGGCAACACCGGCGATTTTGCACCCAACTACTACCTGGCTTCAGATGCGCCCCTGTATTATTACTCCTTTACCGATGCCATGATTGCAATGGCTTACCGGAATTTGTCTAAAGCCGAACAGCAGCGTTTTGATCCGATGATCACCGGGTTTAACCCGGCCGATATGTATGCAGCGGACCATATCAAAAGAGTGCTGAAGATTTTCCCGGGTGTATTCAGTGGCATCGGCGAGTTCACTATTCACAAGGAATTTGTGTCTTCCAAAGTAGCCGGGGAAGTGGCTTCCCTGACCAACCCGGCGCTGGACAGGATCCTGGATTTTTGTGCAGAATCCGGCCTGGTGGTGCTGCTGCACAACGACATTGATATGCCCTTTCCCAAAGATGGTCAGGAGCCTTACCTGGTGAAACAGCTGGGCGATCTTTTCCGCCGGCATCCGCAGACATCCATCATCTGGGCGCATTGCGGACTGGGAAGGGTAGTTCAACCGATCGATGACCAGTTGCGCATGCTGCAAAAAGCACTGGATGATCCATCTTTGAAACACGTCAATATTGACATCTCCTGGGATGAAGTGGCCAAATATATTGTAGCAACCCAGCAGTCGCTGCGGTTAATGGCTGATGTGATCAATAAATATCCCGACCGTTTCCTGTTTGGAACCGATGAGGTGGCACCGGCGACGCCGGAAAAATACCTCAAGGTGTATACCATGTATGCACCCCTGTTCAAACTGCTGACCCCCGACGCAAAATTCAAACTGCTTAAAGGCAACTACGCCCGGCTGTACGATGCCGCCAGGGTGAGGGTACGCAAATGGGAAAGTGAACACGCATCAGATGGAAAATAATGAAAGCGCTGCATCAGATATTATCTGAAATCGGCGACCGCTTTCCGCAGCAGCGGGAGCAGATAGAAAAGCTGTATGCAGTGGATGAAGGTTTCCAGCACCTGTGTATTGATTATATCACCTGCCTTGAAGCCCTTCGGGCAACCCAGGAAATTTCACAGGAACAACACAGAACCATGGAAGAATACAGGGAACTGATCAGGGAACTGGAAAAAGAATTCAAAAGATTCAATATTGGACCATCTCGCCCTGCGCAAAACAGGTAATCTTAACACCTGAAATAACAAGCTGATTTTTATCAACTTGTCATGAAATCCAGCCGAAGTGCTTGCGGATACGAAAATTAATAGGTACCTTATTACCTGTAAGCCTGATTCTAGCTCCCGTTCCCAACCGTACCGGCTGCATTCCTTTCCCCCGCACGATAGCGTTGAACCGCAACGCCCAACCGAAATGTGATGTTTTGGATGGGTTGGGCAAATGCACCCGTAACCGTACGCTATGCAAACATTAACCGAAACGGAGCTAATGGATACCTTATACCTGTCAATCGCGTACATAACTGCCGGCATAGCCTTGTTATCAGGAATCATCAACGTTCTGGCCGGGCTCTATTCCCATGGGGAAAGGACAGATCTTGTATTCGGCATTATGTGCCTCTGCGGATTTTTCTTCCTGGTATTGCCCCCCGGTGGATTTGTGATGACCGATAAGGCACCCTATCCTGTAGAACTGCAGGTAAAGCGCATCTTTATCTGGTTGTATTACGCATTGCTTCCCGTCTTCATTGAATATTACACGGGCTATAAGAAAAGGGTGTTTACGTATCTCACCCAATTTTTTCTGCTCTGGAGTTATTATGTGATGGCCACTACACACGGTGACCGGACGGACTGGTACTGGCTGTCGCGGATCGCATTGATAACTGTATTGCTATACGGATTGATAGCCGTCAGGGATCAGTTCCGGCGGGCACAAAGAAAGGAGGCCAAATGGTTGCTTGCGGCCTTGCTCATCTATGGGATCCTCCTCGGCCTCTCCGTGGTGAATGAGGGTTCCCGATATACCCTGACCAGCCGGCTTGGCGTCAATGTATTCTTCCCCCTGCACCTGAACCTGGTCGCCTTCATTGTGATCATTGGCATCCGGCTGCGCGTCAATACCCAGGAAAAATATCACCTGGAAAAGAGTTTACGCTGGAGAGACATGCGGTGGAATATGCTCGTGCAGAATATGCACCTGCTGATCATTGAGCTGGACAGGAACGGTAATATCAGCTATCTGAATCCTTACGCAGCGAAAAAACTGGGTGGTCAATACGAAAAACAATTATTGGGCAAACCCTGGTTTGAAACTTTTGCCATGCCGGGTGAAGCCGGGCCTTT
>NZ_BBWV01000002.1 GCF_000974785.1 Flavihumibacter petaseus NBRC 106054 | reverse complement strand
ACGTTGGAATCCAGGAGGCGGACCATTTTGAAATTGCCGGTACATTGATACGTCTGCTGGACAATGGGCGGAACGGGATCTTTGTGTTTACCACCGCTTCAACTGCCTCGACCGTCAAATCATTACCCGGCTTTGCAACATCCGATGTGCAGTGGATCATCCGGGGAGAAAATGAAAAGACTACGTCCTGGTGCCACCGGATAGCTGCAGTGATCCGGGCGGAAAACATTGAACTCCTGTTCCTGAATACCGTTGCGGAACATCACTTCTACTATGCGGAAATGGTCAGAAAACTGTCTTCCGGGTTACAGACAATACTTACGGTGCATGATATCAATTGCCTGTTTCCACATGGTGCTGGCTGGCACCCCAAAAGCTGGGCCCGGTATATCGGGAAGAAACTGCTGGTACACCGGGTGACGGCATTGAATGTAATTTCGGAAACACTGGTGCCTTATCTGCGGAAAAGGGCGCCTGCGGGAAAACCTGTACACGTGATCGCCGGCGGTATTTTCGGTGGTGAGCGCGCCGGGAAATTTTCAGTGCCGCTGCGGATTGTTGTTCCCGGCAGTATCGATGCGCGACGGCGCAATTATGATGAAGTTTTTGAATTGCTGACGACGATGCCTGAAGGAAGTGTTGAAGTAGTATTGCTGGGCGGTGGTGAAGGGCAATATGCTGAAACTGTATGGCAGCGGTGCCGCGAACTGCTGCATCCCGGGATACGCTGGTTTGAGGGCCGGTCTGTTGATCCGGGGATCTTTGAAGCAGAGCTGGCAGCCGCTCATTTTATTTGGATGCCGACACAGGTTCGAACCACGAGTTGCGGAAATATTGAAGAGACTTATGGTATTACCAAATCAACTGGCAACCTTGCTGATATGATCAGGCATGGTAGACCCTGCTTGAGTCCGTTGGCGTTGACTTTGCCTGCTGCATTTGAAACAGCCGGTATTCGCTACAAAGATATAACCACACTGGGTATTGAACTGAAGGATTTGCTGAATGATCAGGAGCGTTATCGCGAGCTGGCCGGGCAGGCACAACTGGCTGCTGGTCATTATACGCTTGAAAAAATCCGTTCAGAACATCCTGCATTTTTCAGCTGAGTTATTCGCGGCTGGCTTCGCGGATCAATCCTTCTTCCTCCCAGCCTCTTTCTGCGCCAAGGTCGGGCAGGCGGTTGTCATTACGGATGATCTGTTCAAGTTCTTCGATAAACTGACGGGCAGTATTGATATACTGGCGCTCGTCCCTGATAGCAGATAACTGTTTCAGTGTTCTTTCATCGTATTTGCGGAAGGTAAGTGCGGCACGCTGGGCGGCATAGGCGCGGAAGCCGAGCAGCCGCATGGTATCGATGCCCATGCGGAGGGAGCTTTCCAGTGTTTCACGATAGATATGCAGCATGCCTGCGTTCATCAGGTCATATGCATCGTTGCGGTTACTGGAGCGAACCATCATCTGCAGGTTAGGGAAATGTTTTTTGATCGTTTCAATCATTTCCAGTCTTTTTTCTGCATCGTCAATGGTCATGAGCAGGATTTTCGCTTCGGCAGCACCTGCAGCTTCGAGCAGGTCGTAGCGTGATGCATCACCATAAAAAACTTTAAATCCCATCTGACGAAGAAAGTCCACCCGGTCGGCATCGTTGTCGAGGATAGTTGCCCCAACACCATTAGCGCGAAGGAATCTGCCGACGGTATTGCCGTAATGGCCGAATCCGGCAATAATAATGGGATTTTTTTCATTGATGGCATCTGCCTTGATCTCTTTCTCATCGGATTCACCAAAACGGGGAAGGATCACTTTGTCCAGCACCAGGAACAGCAGAGGCGTTAGTGCCATACTGATGGCCACGGCTGCGACCAGATAATTATTGATCTCTCCTGTCAGAATATTTTCCTGGCGGGTAAAGGAAAGCAGTACAAAGGCGAATTCTCCGATCTGGCAAAGGCCAAGACTGAAAATGGAGAGCTGGTCTTTGCCCATGCTGAAATATCTTCCGACCGTCCACAGGATAATTGCTTTCAGGATCATAATCAGCAAAACAATGCCGATAATGGTAAGGGGGTTGTCGCGGATAAGTCCGAAGTCTATCCCTGCGCCGACAGCTATAAAGAACAGTCCCAGGAGAAGTCCCTTAAAGGGTTCAATATCGCTTTCAAGTTCATGGCGGTATTCGCTGTTGGCGAGCACAACGCCACCCAGGAAGCTGCCTAGTGCAGGGCTTAGTCCGACAGCCGTCATGATTACGGTGATACCAATGACGAGCAGCAGGGCAGTCGCGGTAAATATTTCTCTCAGGCGGGTGGCAGCTACGAGCCGCAGCAGGGGCCGTACCAGGTATCGTCCGGCAAGGATAATGCCTGCCACTGCGCCAAGCACAACGAGGGTTTGCGCCCAACCCGGAAGGGAAAGCATGCCGCTGGGATGCGCATGGTCGTCAGCCGCCCCGCCATTGCCTGAAGCCAGCAAAGGCAGGATGGCAAGCATGGGGATTACAGCAATATCCTGGAAAAGCAGTACGGCAAAGCTGTTTTGTCCGGCAGGGATCTTCATCAGGCCTTTTTCCTGGAGGGTTTGTAACACGATAGCCGTTGAGCTTGGAGCGATGATCATACCGATAGCCAGCGACATCCTGATGTCTTTAACGACCAGCCATGCCAGAAAGGTGAAGGCGGCGAATGTGAACAGCACCTGAAGTCCGCCGAGGCCAAGAATTGACTTGCGCAGTTTCCACAACCTTTCCGGTTCAAGTTCAAGACCGATAACGAATAGCATCATTACCACCCCGAATTCAGCCACATGGAGAATGTCTTCACCTTTATGGCCGACGAGGTTCAGCAATGCGGGACCAATCAGTACCCCTGCCAGGAGGTAACCGAGTACTGAACCGAGTCCCGCTCTTTTTGCCAGCGGTACCAGGATGACTGCGGCACCGAGATAGACCAGTGCCTGAAACATAAAAGCCTGTTGATCCATGTATCAGATTTTGACTGCTTCCACAATTTCAGATAACCACATGCCGTAAGATTTTGCCGCTTCCTGAATTCCGGTGACATCCAGTTTATGCGTGCCATATACAATGAATGGTGAACCATAGCCCATATGGCAAAGTTTAGCGGTTTGTTTAAACGGGATCAGGAAATCATCCACCGAATACTCATGCCGGCCTCCCGGAAGATAGGATGCTTCAGAGCCGCCACAACTGATGGCATTAAACATAGTTTTGCCTTTCAATGCTGTTCCTCCTGTGCCATATGCCCAGCCATGTTCCAATACGAGGTCCATCCATTGTTTCAGTATCGCCGGCATGCTGTACCAGTAAAATGGGTGTTGCAACACAATGAGGTCATGTTGCAGCAATAGTTGTTGTTCCCGTTCTACATCAATAAGAAAATCCGGATACTGTTCGTAAAGGTCATGCAGCCTGATTGATGGGGCTGCCGGGATAGAGCGTAAAAGTTGTTTGTGCACCCGTGACTTCTCCAGAGCCGGGTGAGCAAACAGGATCAGAATCCTCGTCATATGGAAAATTAGTAAACTATTCCCAGAAATGAACCGGGTAGGTGTTGCACACCGGTGCAGTGGAAGATTCGGTAATATGTAATTTATTCAATGTGTCAGCCGGGATAAAGGCCTGCATTTCCTGGAAGACAATTCTTTCTTCGTAGCGGATATGTTGTTCCAGCATATCGGCAATATCACCCAGCAGCCGGTAATTGGTACCGTCCATCGGCAGGTGGGTAATGCTGGTCCGGATCAGGTCATGATCACGGAGAATGGTAGCGGCAAAAGCTTTGCCTTTGGGGTGGCTGTTCAGCAGGGGAAGCAGTACGTTTTCTTCTGCCGCCATATGGGGAGCGATATCCTGCTCCCAGCTTTTCCGGATGAAATCGACGATGGTGGCAATGGGCGCCTGCCTGCTGACACCCTTACGTACCAGCAGGCAGGTCATCAGGGCAGCTTTGTGCTGCCTTGAAAGAGGTTGTAATGCTTCCGCCCTTTGCATAGTATTTATTTTAATGCACTGATAATGCTTACAAATTCTTCAGCCTGTAACGATGCTCCGCCTACCAGGCCCCCATCAACATCCGGTTGCCCAAAAATTTCTTTTGCGTTGGCTGCCTTTACGCTACCGCCATAAAGAATTGAGATCTCATCAGCAATTTCTTTTCCGTATTTCGCAGCCAGTACGCCTCTGATAAATGCGTGCATTTCCTGGGCTTGTGCCGCTGATGCAGTTTTTCCGGTTCCTATGGCCCAGATGGGTTCGTAGGCGATCACAATGCGGGTCAATTTCTCTGCAGGCAGGTGAAACAGGGATTCCTGAAGTTGTTGTTCTACCCAGGTATTCTGAGAACCAGCTTCCCTGATTTCCAATGCTTCACCACAGCAAAAAACCGGCCGGATATCCATTTCCAGTAACAAATCTGTTTTTGCCGCCAGGTCAGCATTCGTTTCATGAAAATATTCCCTTCTTTCGCTGTGCCCGATGATGCAATACCGGATCCCGATGGATTGCAGCATCTCTACTGAAACTTCTCCGGTATAAGCTCCTGATTTCTTCTGATAGCAGTTCTGGGCAGCAACGGAAACATTGTTCTCGTTCGCTACGGCACTGCTGGCCATAATGAGATAGGGAAATGGTACTGCAAAGATCACGGTTTGCTGCGGTTGCAGGGAAGGCTTTGATTTCAGAATGTCATCCAGAAGCTTTTCACCTTGCTGATAAGTACAGTTCATCTTCCAGTTGGCTGCAGCAATTTGCTTTCTCATTCGAATGGTATTATTTAAAAATTATCGTAAATATATTTCAGGATATTTTCTTCGCGCTCAGTTAAGGTATTGTTCTTTAATTTTTTCCAGTTTCGGATATCCCTCAGTGCTTTGTCGAATTCATATTTTCGGATGCCTTCTGCTCCCCAGGAGAAGTTGGGAATGTATTTGGGCAACAGGCCATTGCCGAAAACACTGCTTGAAACGCCCACCACCGTGCCGGTATTGAAGGAGGTATTGATTGCAGCCCTGCTGTAGTCACCCATCAGCAGCCCGCATTTCATTCCGGCTATTCCTTTTCCTCCTTCGCTGGCAGGATGATACACGAATACCTGCCCGGCATTGTTTTTCACATTGCTGGAAGATGTACCCGCTCCCAGGTTGCACCACTCTCCCACTACCGTGTCTCCAAGATAACCATCATGCGCCTTATTGGAATATCCCATCATAACGGTATTCTTGATCTCACCTCCAGCAACGCAATAAGGACCAATACTGGTAGCGCCATAAATACGGGAACCCATTTTCACTACTGCATGATCTCCCAGCGCGAATGGTCCCCGGATACAACTTCCTTCCATCACCAAGGCATTTTTCCCGATGTAAACGGGGCCGGCTGTGGTATTGAGGATACAATGCTCCATTTCGGCGCCTTCCTCCAGGAATACGGGATTATCTCCCATAACGCGATTAGTGGCTGACAGGGTTGCGGACCGGCGTCCATTCGTTACCAGTTGCATGTCGAGGCGAATGGCCAGTTCATTCAGATGAAAGATATCCCAGGGATTGACGATGCTATGCACCGGGTCTTCATACTGGATCATGCGACCCACCCTGATCTGATGTATACCGAGCACTTCATTGCGGGTAAAACGCAGCGCTATGGCACCTGCATCCGGATGTACCAGCAGTTCGCCGTTCTGCAGTTGCATGACTGCACTGATCAGCGCTTCATGCGGAATGATGTTCGCGTGCACGAGCAGATAATTACCTTCAGGAAGAGAATTGTCTACTTTCAGGGAACGTTCCGACTCCTTGTAATCACCTTCCCATTTGTCCTTTGAGGGAAGCGAAAGGAATCTTTCCCATTTTTCCCTTATGGTCAGTAAGCCAATGCGGATGTCCTGGATCCTCCTGGTAAGTGTAAATGGAAAGAGATTTTCCGGCCGGCAATATTCTTCGGAAAACAGGATGCAATGCATGGCTTAAAGCTAATAAAAAAACCGGTCGGAAGGCCCGACCGGTTGATAACATCTTACTGCACCAGTGTTATTTCTTGGCGTATTTCTTCTTGAATTTGTCGATACGACCAGCGGTGTCAAGCATCACATTCTTACCGGTAAAGAACGGGTGAGATGTGTTGGAAATTTCCAGCTTGATCAGCGGATATTCGTTACCGTCTTCCCACTGGATAGTTTCTTTTGTCGCTGCGGTAGATTTGCTGAGGAACGCAACACCATTACTCATGTCTTTGAATACTACCGTACGATAACTTTGCGGATGGATACCTTGTTTCATATTTGCGCTTTTAAGGCCGTACGGATTTTGCCGTACTGTTTGTTTTTACGAAACCGCAAAATTAGGCTATTTCACCGGTATTCCGCTCAACAAAGGTAAAAAGATTTTCACTGCTAACCTGCTGATTATCAGCTCTTCATATTCACGTATTGGAATGGTATACCGAGGCCCCAGGTTTTACTGGCTGATATAACGCTCTGAAGATCATCGATTTTCTTCCCGGTGATTCTGACCATATCATCCATAATTGCAGCCTGTACCTTTAGTCCAGAGTCCTTGATCAGCTTCACTACTTTCTTAGCATCTTCCTGTTTCAGGCCATTCCGGACGGGGATTTCCTTTTTGAACACCTTTCCGCTCTGATATCCCTTTTTGGCTTCCATATCGTAAATAGTAGCTTCCAGCCCCTGCTTTATGCTCCTGCTGATGAGCACATCCAGTACCTGGTTGAGTTTCATTTCGCTTTCCACCTCGATTGTCAGCAAAAAATCCTTTTTGTTCAGCTCAATGGACACCGGGGAGTCCTTGAAGTCAAAACGGTTCGTAATTTCTTTTTTCACCGTGTTTACGGCGTTATCGAGTGTTTGCAGGTCAACTTTGCTGACCAGGTCAAATGATGGCATATAATTGGGTTATTCCGGACAAAAATAATGATCGTCCTGTAGAAACAGGACGATCTAACCTTAAACTAACACTCATAGAGAAAAAACTATTGCTGATTTCCGCCCCCAACGCGGCTTTCTTCCTCGGCAGTGCCGGTGCGCCTGCGGTTGTTGCCGGACCCCTGTTGCTGTTTTCCGAACCTGTAGGTAAATGTCAGACCGACCCTACGGTTATCCCAACGGGCATTGATCTTTGTATCAATGGAGCCGAACTGCGTATACCCCCGGAACCGCTGGATATAAAACGGATCGGCAATGGTAAGTTTCAATGTTCCCTTCCCTTTCAGGATCTGTTTCGATGCACCTCCCGATATAACACCCATCGGTTCTGCAATGATCAGCCCGCCATCCTGCATCTTGCTCCTGTAGAAACCGCTCAGTTCAGCGCCCCAGGTTTTGCCGATCTTGAACTGGTTGTTCATATTGCCTAAAAAGGAAGTGATGCTGGCATCCAGAGGCAACCCATTGACTTCACCCGTAAAATGATTGTTAAATGCGTTTCCGAAGAGGCTGATGGTCCACCACTTGGTCAGCTGCTGGTTGTAACTGATGGCAATACCGATATTCCTCCGGCGGGCGATATTCTCTTTCGTTTGATAGGTCACTTTCGTACTGTCGTTCTGTACAAGGATATCGTTGATAATATCCGTTGTGAGCGTATAGTTGAGTGTGGTGTTCAACACTGAACGGAAGTTGTGGGACAACTCAATATTGTGGCTGAACTGCGGTTGCAGGTTCGGGTTTCCCGTACGGTAAGTATACTGGTCAAGAAAATATTGGAAGGGGTTCATGTCCTGGTAATTGGGGCGTTCTATCCTCCGGCCGTAGGAAAGGTTGAACTTGTTTTTTTCATTCAGTGAATAGGTAGTGAATACGGTGGGAAACAGCTGTACGTAATCCCTGGTAAAATCTGCATCGTTGGCAAGTTGTTTTCCTTTGGCATGGGTTTGCTCAAGTCTCAACCCGGCCTGCACCGACCACTTCTTGATCTCCCTGTTATAATTTACATAGGCTGCGTTAATGTTTTCGTCGTATATAAAATGATTGCTCCTGGTCCGGTCCGGTACCCAGGTTGCTTCATCCGCCAGCCATTTCGTATACCGGGCATCGTTATCAGTATGAACGAGGCTGCTCTTCACGCCCGCTTCAATGCGACCATATTTTCCCAACGGATGCACGTAGTCTGCTTTGAAGCTGTAGATATTAATATCGGAAGGCAGGTAGCCCTGCAACAGGAAGGAGTCAGCTAATATGTTGCCGGGTTGGTAATAGGTATAGTTATAGGAACTCTGTTCGTTGCGGGAGCGGTAATTGATATAATCAAGATCCATACTGAACTCTCTGCCGGTCGTATCGAGTTTGGTGCGCAGGTTCAGGTTGGCACCCCAGTTTTTCCATGGATCAGTGTTGGTGGAGATGGCGTAATTGCTCGAGTCCAGGATACCTTTTCCATCATAGATATCGGCTACACCGTTTGCAGAAAACGTGCGTGGATTATAGGTGCCGTTCACCTGCATGCCAATGGTAGTCTTTCTGGTCAGCTGGTAGTCAGCTCCTGCCCTTGCGCTGTAATTTTTTCCATGAAACCGGCCGCTGGTGTGCTGATCGAAAACAGCGCTCAGGCTACCCCCTTCGCTGTTTCGGAATTTCCTGTTGATCCCGAGTTCGTTGAATCCTTCCCAGTAAGAGTAATTCAACGCGGTAAACATCGACCATTTGTTTTTCTTAAAATTGAGGTTGATGCTATTGGGCGATTTGGGGTATACACCCTGAACATAACTGAGACTTACCGTACCGTTAAAACCATTTGCCCTGCCTTTTTTTGTACGGATATTAATGATCCCGCTGTTGCCGGCGGCATCGAATTTGGCAGATGGCTGCGTCATCAGTTCAATCGCTTCGAGCTGGTTGGATGGCGTATTGCGCAACAGCTCGGCCAGGTCCTGCCCGCTGAGATAACTCTGTTTACCGTCGATCATGATGATTACGCCCTGCTTTCCTTTCAGGCTGATGTTTCCGTCCCGGTCGACCGTCACACCCGGTGATTTTTCCAGCACCTCCAGGGCATTGCTTCCGGCGTTACTGATATAGGCTTCCACGTTCACCACTGTCTTATCTGCCTTCACCTCAATCATTGGTTTTTTGGCAGTGACGGTAACCGTTGCGAGTGATTGATTGCTCCTGGTAAGTATTGATGGTTGAAGGGTGGTGGTTTCACCTGCGGCAATGGTGATTGCTTTATGGACTATCGTATCGTAACCGACCATGGTTACATCAAGCTGGTAGGAACCCGGTTGGAGTTGTGAAAGTTCAAACCTGCCTGTCTTATCGGTTACCGCCGCTTTCACCAGACGTTTGTCATCGCTTGTTTTTAACGTCGCAGTTGCCGATGGCAGTGGTTGCTGTTTATTGTCCTGAATGAAACCGGTAAGTGTACCGGACGACTGGGAGAAAAGCAGGTTGGCCTGTAAGCCCAGCAGCAGGATAAGTAGGATGGGTTTCATGTCGGTCGTAAAATTGATCATTGAACGAAGGAAAATAACGTGAAATGTTGCAGGCGGTTCAAATCAAGTACGAAAGCGTACGTAACCAACTTATCATGAGCGAAAAAGTAACCGGGATAAGGGGGTTATCCCGGTTACGTGTATTGTGGATAAGGTTAATGGCAATGGTTGAATTAGTTGTTCCCGCCCATTTTCACCCGGTTCTGTTCGTCGCCTGCACCTCCGGTGTTTCTTCTTTGCCTGGCATCTTTAAGCGGCTTGCCAAAGCGGTAAACGAAAGAGATATTGGCCACTCTTGAATCCCGGCTGTTGCGGAAATGAGCTTCAGTAGTCTGGAAATTGATGTCGCCTTTTGCCTGCTGGGTATAGAAGATATCGCGCACATTCAGTTTAACGCTGCCCTTACCTTTCAGTACCTGTTTGGACAAACCCGCTGATGCTGCACCCATTGGCATGATAACGATCTGCCCTTCGACGCCTTTGGTTCTGTACCAACCGCTGAGTTCAGCGCTCCAGCCCTTGTTGAATTTGAACTGGTTGTTCACGTTAAAGGTGAGATTTCCTGCTTCTACTTCAATCGGTTCACCGTAGAGTTGACCCTTGAAAACACTGTAGCTGTAATTGCCGTAAAGGATTGCTGTCCACCATTTTCTTACCGGGATCTGTGCACTCATAGCGAGTCCGGCATTGTCACGGCTACCGATATTGCCCTGGCGAACGATCGTTGCGTAGCCATCCTGCTGGAAGGTTTCCGTGAACAGGTCTTTCGTGTGGCTGTAGTTCAGGGTTGTGGTCAGCCAGCCTTTATAGGTATGGGTCAATTCAACATTCTGTGTGAACTGAGGTTGCAGGTAGGGGTTGCCTGAGCCATAGGTGAATTTATCGAGGAAGAACATGAAGGGGTTGAGGTCCTGGTAAGCGGGGCGGTCAATTCTCCTGCCGAGGCTGACAGCGAAAGTGTTTTTGTCGTTCGCTGCATAGCTTACAAAGATGGTCGGGAACAGGTTGCCATAAGTCCTGGAGAAGGAAGAATCTTTCCGGGTTGGATTGCCGAACTGATCACCGGTATAGTTGGTATGCTCGTACCGGAGGCCGGTCTGGATACCCCATTTCTTCAACTGGATATTATAGTTCACATAACCGGCCATGATCTTTTCTTTGTACTGGAAGTGATTGGTCTTGCCATAATCGGTCACCCAGTTGTTGTTCTCCAGGTTGTAGTAATTGGCTTCGTTATCGGTGTTCACATAACTTCCTTTCAGCCCGGTTTCCAGTTTGCCGCCCTTACCAAGGGGCATGGTGTAATCCACCTTGGCAGAGTAGATACTGATGTCAACCGGAAGGTATCCTTTCAGAGACTCGGTATACTTTTCATTCCACTGGGCATCATAGGTCGTATTATCGAAATATTGCTGGCTTTTTGAACCGTAGGAAACATAATCCACATCTGCAGTAAGTTCCTTACCCAATGAATCAAACTGGTGGCGCAGGTTCAGGTTGATGCTCTTGTTCTTCCAGTTATCTTTTGTATTGCTGGCAGAGTAGATGATGCTGTCGGTTACGGAGGCCGGGCTCATCAGGTAGCTGGTATTGTTGCCGGTTTGCTTTTCCGGAGAAATGCTACCGTTGAATACGAACCCAAGGGTTGTCTTGTTCGTCAGGTAATAGTCGGCACCCAGTTTAAGGTTATAGTTGGTATTCTCGTTCTTCATGTGGGAGGTCTGATCAAAAATGGCTGTCAGCGCCTTTGATGAAGCATCTTTGTATTTCCGGTTGATGTCGAGGGTCTGAAAGCCATTCCAGACACTGTAACCGCCGTTGGCAAAGAGGTTTACTTTACCGGTCCGGTAATTCAGGTTGAAGCTGTTGTTGGTTTTCCAGTAATATCCCTGGCCGTAGTTCGCAGTAACAGATCCGTTGAACCCTTTCTGCTTATTCTTTTTGGTCTTGATATTGATGATCCCGGAATTTCCGGCTGCGTCGTATTTCGCGGAAGGGTTGGTGATGATTTCGATCTGGTCAAGGGCACTGGCCGGCATGGTCTTCAGCAGGTTGGTCAGTTGGTCGCCGGTAAGGTAGGTGGGTTTGCCATCCATCATGACCATAACCCCCTGCTTCCCTTTGAGGCTGATATTGCCATCCTTATCGATCATTACACCAGGCGATTTTTCGAGTACTTCAAGAGCTGTGGCGCCCACATTGGTAACGGCGGCGTCAACATTCACAATGGTGCGATCGATCTTCTGTTCGATAAAGGGCTTCCTGGCAGTGACGGTTACTGCGTTCAGTTCGCGTGAGGTGGCTGTCAGGCGCAATTCAGGCAGGCTGACAGCACCGGTGGCTACCGGGACAGGCTGAAAACTGGTTTGGAAACCAACTGCGGTAGATTTGATGAGGTAGTTGCCTGCCGGCAATTCATCGAAGCGGAACTGGCCGGACTTATCGGTAGAAATTGTTTTCACAAGGGTGGAGTCAGCGGCTTTCAGGAGAGAAACTGTGGCCCCTTCAAATGGCTTACCCTGGGTATCGGCGATTTTGCCGGTAAGGGAGCCCTGTGGATTTTGAGCGAAACTGAAAAAGCTAAGGAGTATTAAAGCGAGTGTTAGTAAGGCTAAGGTTCTTTTCATAACAGGTTCTTTTATTAGTTTGGTACCCTTTTTCATCAATTACAGTTCAAAGGTAGGTACTATGCTATGCAATGTACATTGTTTTGTGCCGAATGGTTTATTTTGCTGATTTCCGGCAAAACGCAGACAGCAATCAGACGGGATAAATGCTTTAGGGTTACAGCCATGCTCCCTTTTGGGATGAGTGGTGAGCCTGCTGGATAAAGGGCAAACGGCTCCCGGGGACAGGAATTCACTGGTCCGGTATACCGGCCAGGCACTTTTGGATAAAAAATTTTAAGTGAGATCGGCGGTCCGTGGGCTTGCTGCCGGTGGGGTCAGTTTACCCATCCAGATCCAGATAGCGATACCGGAAAGCACCAGCAGGGTAGAAATGATTTCTGCCTGTGTGGGATGAAATCCGAAGATGGAGTACTTGGTGTTCACCCGGATCTTTTCAATAAAAAACCGTTCAAAGCCATTCAGCACCAGGTAGAGGGCAAAGATCCTTCCTGCAACGTTGATCCTTTTGCGGAAATACCAAAGGATGCCAAATAGCACGAAGCAGATAATGGATTCATATAATGGCGTAGGGTAAACGCCCACTGGCAACTGGCTGCAGTAGGGTCCAGTACAACCTGGGATGGCTTCACCATAATTAATTACGTTGTGGGGGTAGGTATAGGACCAGAAACCGTCCGGCAACCAGGAAAAAGGTTTGGGGTGGGTACTGGCAATTCCCCAGTCGCCATCTCCGGCAACCTGGCAACCCAGCCGTCCAACAGCATAGGCGAGCATTAATCCGGGTGCCGTGGCATCACAAAGATGTCTTTTTGAGATCTTGTGTTTGCCGGCATACCAGAGTATAGCGATCGCTGCACAAATAAGTCCGCCATAGAAAGTAAGTCCACTGAAGGAAAGCAGCGCACCAATGGGATCTTTTACAAAATCGTCCCAGTTCTCCAGGTTATGAAAGATTTTAGCACCACCAAATCCAAACAGGGCGGCAAATACAACAAAGTCCCCCACCCTGTCCTGAGGCCAGATGCGAATGGTGCGTTCTTCTGGTTTATCAAGTTTTTGCTTGTTCTTCTCCACCCATTTCCAACCGGCAAAAAACAATCCGGCCAGGATCCCGACCGGCCAGCTGCCCTGGTCGGAAAAAATAAAGGATTGCGGGTCCTCGGGCCCTATCACGAACGCTCCGATGATCTTATATCCGAGGAGGAAGCCCATCAGGAAATTGATGGCGAGTTCGCCAAAACCTGCAGGTTTACCAACGATTATTTTGGTCTCTTCATATTGCAGTAACCCAAGTTTGCTTTTCCTGCGAAGTTCCACAGTCAGTACCCAGGCTGCGCCCAAAAATGCCAGTGCAACGAAAAAGCCGAAGGAGTTAATAAACCTAAGACCCGGAAGATTCCATCCGAAAAGGTCTCTGAAGGCATAATAAAGGTTGGGGTACATGCAAATGTTTTGTGTGGCGAAGCCAATAATGCGCAATGATAAGCATTCGGCAACAAAAACCCCTGCATGGCAGGGGTTTAATATTTCAGGACCACGATGAAAATCAACAATATTGCTCGAAAGCGGCGATCAGGTTGTGGGCAATCATTTGTGCTGAACGGCCTTCGATCATGTGCCGCTCGATAAAGTGTACCAATTGTCCGTCTTTAAACAATGCTATAGCCGGAGAAGAAGGCGGATAGGGCAACAGGTGTTCTCTGAGTTTCTTCACCGCATCAATATCATACCCGGCAAAAGAGGTAGTCAGGTTATCTGGCTTTTTGTCGCTGTTGGCTACGGCCATCAATACACCGGGGCGGGCGGTTCCTGCAGAGCAACCGCAAACAGAGTTGATCACTACAAGGGTTGTTCCCGGCTGACCAAGCTGATCAGTTACTTCCTGGGGAGTCAGCAGCTCAACAAAGCCTTCTTCTGTGAGCTCTTCTTTCATCGGTAATACTATCTCTACTGGATACATGCTGTCTTTTTTGAAGGTGCAAATTTATTGAAAAACACGCAATCCACTCAAATGGTTCACAACAGACAATATGTCGCATATGTTCAGTCAAAACCGCCATAATGTCCGCTAACTCCTCTAACTCTTCCCCGAAACATGTCAGGAATGGCATATATATCGTGCCGGTACAGCATTTGAAGCCCTTAATGAAAATCGCAAAATCAAAAAATCAAATAACATGACACTCGTAAAACTCAATCAGCCTTCCCGCCAGCGTAACCTGATCGATGATTGGTTCCAGGATTTTCCGGCTTATTTCTCCCGTGAGGCTTCTCCTGCATTTAGCACAACTCCGGTAAATATCGTCGAAACAACTGATGCTTATCATCTTGAGCTGACAGCTCCCGGTCGCAGCAAGGAGGACATCAAATTACAGGTAGAAGATGGTCTGCTGACCATTTCCTATGAGCACAAAAAAGAAGAAAAGACTGAAGACTTTAAAGTGGTGCGGAAAGAATTTTCTCTCGCTTCCTTCAAACGTAGTTTTTCACTCGATGAAAAAATTGACACAGCTGGAATTCAGGCAAAATATGAAAACGGCGTGCTGAAAGTTTTCCTTCCGAAAAAAGCTGAAGTGAAACTGCAACCGCAGGCAATCAATATTCAATAATCGTTCTCATAAGCAGTTGGTTTTGGTTAAACCCCATCGTTTTTACGATGGGGTTTTTCATTCTAACAAATTGTTAAATAGGTGTTTGCTTAAAATAGCATAATATTGCCTCACTTTTTCAACTAGCTTAAATTAACATTCAGAGAATGGCGTTGATACGTTCCCGGAATTATTGGTTAAGTCTTTTTGTATTGGTTCTCTTTTCGGTTTCGGTTAAGGCACAGGATACCACTGTAGTCAAACATACGACTGATACCGTTTTGCCCGTTGCTCCCGATACTTCACTTAGGATTATTAACCTGAATCCCTATATCACTTTGCATGTTGACTCTGCAATGACGTATAACCTTGATATAAACAAGGATTCGTCCCGTTATTTCTGGTTCCTGAAGAATGCCCCTGTGGGCCTCCGGATCAATAAGGATGACGGTGTTCTTTCTTTTAAGGCGGAGAAATCCTATTTTCTTTCGGGCCGCCTGAAATATGACCAGGAATACAAAGTGTACCTGGGCGTTCAGAACCTGGCAAATCCTTCTGAAAGGGTGGACACCAGTTTCTCACTGGTCTTTTATAATACCGAGATCGTCTATTCACAGGTCAAGCCTTCAGTAAGCAATGTATTGTACATTGATGAAGGTGATACCCTTAATTTTAAAGTGCAGTGTGAAACGGGAAGTTTTCCGATCGAGTCCATTACCACATTGGTGAGCACCCCGCTTCGGAACTACAATAACGTTACGAAGTGTAATGAAGCCTTCGTCTGGCCGATTCCGTATGATTTCGTGAAAGAGACCGATTCAGCCAAGATGCGTGTATTTACCATCAGCTTTATCGGAGCAGATAAATTCTTTAACCGAGACACGGCTACCATCAGGGTGATCGTACGCGATGCGCTGAATTATCCGTTCCGCCAGAATGAATATGATAAAACGGTTTCAGAAGTGAACCGCTATATCCTGCAGTTGAAATATACTTTCCGCGAGTTGGATAAAAGCGTAAAGGGAACCAAGAATACCAGGAGTACATTTGATGTGGCGTCTGGCACCTCGGCACTTACCGGTACAGCACTGGCGACCAGCACTTCTCCGGGTACACAAAACGTAGGTAAGATCCTGCCAAGCGTCGGCGTTGCGCTCGTACCGGTAAAAGAAGCTGTTTCTCCCACGAAGACTTATGAGCAGAACTCTGCTTCCACCGTTCGCGCCTGTATCAAACGTCTTGAATACAACCTTTCTGACAACATGCTGATCGGTGAAAAGGATCCGGATATCCTTTCCAAGATAGCCAAGATCCGCGCAGAACTGAAAGCCGTTCAGGTTCAGCTGGTGGATGTACCCATGGTAGATACCGGCGGGTTAAGCGAAGAAGAGCTCAACCAGTATTTCAACAGTCCCAAGGTGAACAAGAAGTACAAGCTGACGAAGAAATAATTATTCGCAGCCTGTTTTACGCCGGGTATCAATGATATACTGGATCTTCCAGGTGCCTGCAATCTTAACCAGCTGGAAAGAGTTCACACCACAGTGGCTGAAATTCTTGCCGACGTAGAATTTATAGGGTGTCCAGACAGATGCCAGGTTTCCGTCGACCAGGATCTTTCCGAATTCGATCTGTTCATCATAAACATCGGGATGCGGTTTTCCGACACTGGTGACAAATGCTTTGAGATCTTCTGTTTCAACGGAAACACTTCCGTCTTTTTTCTGCCTGATCGTCTGCAGTACGGCACCGGGAGCAAAACTGCCAGCCAGCAATGCGGTGTCGCCTGTTTTCATGCCGGTGAACAGCTGGTTTACACTTGATTTGATTCCTTCTTCATCAGAGTTTTGCGCAAACACAGCGCTGCTCATCAGGCTTGCAATTAACGCCAATCGAATTTTCATGCAGGAGAATTTCGGCTAATATACCTAAACGGCCGACATACCTGCCGGTGGCCGGAGGTTTTCCTGGGCTTTTTCCAGTTCCTGTTGCATCTGACCCATCGGAAGAAGTTCTTTTTTGGCAATCGCGATATCATACGGACCGACCGGAAGCAGCATTTTGGCGATGATCGGCGCTGTTTCCAGCAGAATGATCAGCAGGCTTACAAAAAAGTTTGCCCAGAAGACGGCATCTTCTTCTTTGGACAGGTCCGACAACGCCTTATTCCTTTCCAGAAAACCGATGCTTTCCTTTGCGGTTTGTGCGAAAGCCATTTTGGTTTGGGCCAGGGAGTCGCCGGCAATCAGCAGGTACCGGTCATGTTTCTTCATCAGGGAGTCGATCCGTTGAAAACGGTCGGCATATCCCGCCGCAGTTTGTGCATAGGCATCCTGTTTAAGCCGGGTAATCCGGTCCGCACCACGTTGCCCGGTGCCTCCTGTTCCATCAGCTTCCTGGATATAGGATTGCTGTAACCGCAGCAAGGTATCAGACATTGCTCTCCGCTCCGTGGCCAGCTGGTCCCTTTCTGCCTGCACAGCATGTGTATTGGCTGCAAAGAGGGAATCCTGCTGCCTGTCGAAGGAAGCCATTTTCCGGTTGAGGTTGGCAGATACCTTTACATTGATCTCTTTTTCGAAAAGTTTCAACTCAAGCGGCCTGGCGATGGTTATACCAATTAATACAGCCAGTACGATCCGGGGAAAGGTAACCCGCCATTGCCGTGCCGGCGATACGCCATATTTACGGATAGTCGCCACCATAAAGCGGTCGAAATTGAAGATGATGGCGCCCCAGAGAAGGGCAAAACCGATTGCCCACCATACATTGCCAAATATGGTAAAAAAAGCATATCCGGAGGAAAGCGCTGCCAGCACAAATGTGGCCAGCAGGACTCCGCCCAGGGTGCTGTATTTATTTTGTTCCGTAGGAAATTCCTGCAATGTCGGCGCATGTGCTCCCGCACACCACCAAAGAAAAGGAGACGCGTTCCCGTCACGGCCCGTAAAGGCATCATAGCCCATGATTGCCATAAAAGTCTTTTATTTTCAGTAAAATGCGGTGGTTGGTAGAAGCGGGAACTATGCAAAGAACGACCATTTCGGGTGAATATTTTTTAAAGGAATGTGAATGCGAGGAAAAATTCACCTAAACTTGCACCGACCGGAAATCATATTTTAAACGAGCTAGAACCGATGGCGAAGAATTTATTGATAGTAGAGTCACCTGCCAAAGCAAAGACGATCGAAAAGATCCTGGGTAAGGATTTTGAAGTGAAAAGTTGCTATGGCCATATCCGGGACCTGGAAAAAGGTGAAATGGGTATTGATATCAAGAACCAGTATAAACCACGTTATATCGTTCCTGACGACAAAGAAAGGGTTGTGCGCGAACTGAAGCAGCTTGCCAAAAAGAGTGACGAAGTATGGCTGGCAACGGATGAGGACCGTGAAGGAGAAGCGATCAGCTGGCATCTTTGCGAGGTGCTTGGGCTGGACCCCCTGGAAACCAAAAGGATAGTCTTTCACGAGATCACCAAGCCTGCCATCCAGAAAGCAGTGCAGAATCCCAGGAAAGTAAATATGGACCTGGTGAATGCCCAGCAGGCACGCCGGGTACTGGACAGGATCGTTGGTTTTGAGCTTAGCCCGGTGCTCTGGCGCAAAATGAGCATGGGATCTTCGCTCAGCGCGGGACGGGTACAGAGTGTTGCCGTCCGTCTGATAGCGGAACGTGAACGGGAGATCAATGCCTTCAATGCCACCAGCCAGTTTAAGATTGACGCCTATTTTACTGCATCTGACCATAACGAACGTCCGGTATCCTTCAGGGCAGAGGGGCAGCGTTTCTCCCACGAGACCGATGCAGAATCGTTCCTGCTCTCCTGCCGCGGGGCAGAATACCAGGTATCGGATATCCAGGTTCGTCCAGGTAAAAAATCACCTGCCGCGCCATTTACCACTTCTACCCTTCAGCAGGAAGCCAGCCGCAAACTGGGCTATTCAGTAAGCCGTACCATGCTGCTCGCACAGAAACTCTATGAAAGCGGTAAGATCACTTATATGCGGACGGACAGTGTCAACCTGAGTGATACGGCAATGGATGGGATCCGTCAGCAGGTGAACGAACAATATGGCAACAAATATTTTCAGGCCCGCAAATACAAGAACAAGAATGAATCGGCACAGGAAGCGCACGAAGCGATCCGCCCTACCTATATGGATGTAACATCCGTTGGTGATCCCGATACGCAAAGGCTGTATGAACTCATCTGGAAACGGACTATGGCTTCGCAGATGGCTGACGCTGAACTGGAAAAAACAACAGCTAAAATCAGGATTTCCACCAATAAGGAAGAACTGACCGCGAGTGGCGAAGTGCTGAAATTTGACGGCTTCCTGAAAGTTTACCGGGAAGACCGTGACGAAGAGGACCAGGCCGAAGAGGAGGCTGCGGACACCATGCTGCCGGCGTTGCTGGTTGGCCAGAAACTACCCCTTCGCCAGATGACAGCTACGGAAAGATTCAACCGCCCCGCTCCCCGGTATACGGAAGCGTCCCTGGTAAAAAAACTCGAGGAACTCGGCATTGGCCGACCCTCTACCTATGCTCCCACCATCTCCACCATTCTCAAACGCGGATACGTGGAAAAGCGAGATAAGGAAGGCGTAAAACGGACTTTCCGCGTACTTCGTCTGGAACACGATAAACTTGAAAGTAAAACAGAAACTGAAAATACCGGAGCGGAAAAATCAAAGCTGTTCCCGACTGACCTGGGACTGGTGGTGACGGATTTCCTGAACCAGTATTTCAATGACGTGATGGATTATGGTTTCACAGCCAAAATTGAAGAAGAGTTTGATGAGGTTGCCAACGGCAAACGCCAATGGCATAAAATGATCGATGAGTTTTACAATCCTTTTAAAAAGGATGTTGACAACACGATTGAGAATGCAGAACGCATCAAAGGCGAAAGAGAATTGGGCACTGATCCGGAATCCGGTAAAAAGGTGGTGGCCAGGATGGGCAGGTATGGCCCAATGGTACAGATCGGGGATGTAAGTGACGAAGAGAAGCCGCGGTTTGCCAAACTCAAATCCGGTCAGAGTATCGAGACCATCAGTTATGCAGAGGCCATGGAACTGTTCCGGTTGCCCCTGACCATCGGTGAATACGAGGGCAGCGAAGTGTCGGTAAATATCGGGCGGTTCGGACCATACGTAAAGTGGGGTGAAGAATTTATCTCTATCCCACGCGGTGAAGATCCACTGACGGTGGATCTCGAAAGAGCCGTTGACCTGATTCAGTCGAAGAAGGAAGCCGATGCGCCCATTGCCACCTATGAAGGACTGCCGGTGACAAAAGGAAAAGGCAGGTTCGGACCTTTTATCAAGTGGAATGACCTTTTCATCAATATTCCCAAAGCCTATAATTTCGATCGGCTCACGCAACGTGACTGCGAGGAACTCATTCAGAAGAAGTTGGAGAAAGAAGCCAACCGCTATATCCGTCAGTGGCCCGAAGAGAAGATCTCCATAGAAAATGGCCGCTGGGGTCCGTTTATCCGCATGGGTAAAAAAATGCTGAAAGTGACCCGGAAGGAAGATGGTGGCAAATGGGAGGAAGCTGAATTGAAAGATATTTCTCTCGATGCTGTAAAAGCCATGATTGTGGCGCAGGATCCTACCGCTTTTGATAAGAAATCCGCAGGTGGAAAAGCAACCAAAAAGGCACCGGCAAAAAAAGCAGCCACTAAAAAATCAGCTGCCCCCAAAAAGCCGGCTACCAAAAAAACCGCGACCAAATCAGCCCCGAAGAAGAAAAAATAACTGCTGATATTAACGGGTGTGGATAAGTAAAAGGCCGCTGTTCAGCCAGGCGGACCGAAATTTATTTGCATAATGGTAACAATAATCTGCGGCACTTACGCGTCATAGTAAGGAAGCTGATTCTGTTAACCCTTGTACCGATGGAAGAAACCCGTGAAATATCAGCCCTTTTCCACCTGATCGATGATCCCGACATCGAGGTTTATAGTACGGTTAGTGACCGTATCCTCAGTCTCGGCTCAAACATCATCCCCAACCTGGAACATCTTTGGGAAAACACCCCGGAAGAAGCTGTTCAGGAACGGATCGAATTACTGATTCACCGCCTTCAATACTGTGAATTGTCCCAGGATTTCGCCCGCTGGAAAGCGTTGCCGGAGCCTGATCTTTTAGCCGGTGCCCTGCTGGTATCCAAATTCCGTTATCCTGACCTGCAGGTCAGCCAGGTATTGCAGGATATTGAAAAAATGAGGCGCAATATCTGGCTGGAGCTGAACAATTACCTGACACCGCTGGAACAGACCAATGTGCTGACCACCATCCTGTACAATTATTATCACCTGAAAGGCACGGATATCAACTACAGTGAACCCAATGATTTCCTCCTGAATAATGTGCTGGAATCAAAAAAGGGAAATGCCATCAGCAACGGAATACTTTACCTGGTGCTTTGCGACCTGCTGGATATTCCCATTCGTGCAATCCCAATCCCCAGGCAACATATTCTGGCATATTTCGATGTGGAACAGGGACAGTGGGATGCATTGCCCAATAACCCTTCCAACCGCATCAGTTTCTTCATTGATCCCATGAGCGGCCAGGTATATTCCCAAAAAGATGTGGAGACCTATTTCCGGAGAATCTCCGTACCTCCCACCGCGCATTTCTTCCGACCACTCACCAATATCCGCATCATCCAGATCCTGCTGGAAGAGTTTGCGCGCTGTTTTGACAACGACAGCCAGCGCTACAAATACGAAGAGTTAATGCAACTCAGCCAACTTCTAGGCGAGTGACTAGCCAATGATTCATTACATTTGATTTAAGTATTAAATCAGATTGTTATGAAAGCAGATATCGGCATCAGTGCCAAGAACTCGGAAGCAGTATCACTTATCCTCAACACTTTACTGGCAGATGAGCATGTGCTCTACATGAAGACAAGGAATTATCACTGGAATTATGAAGGCGATAACTTTCATGAAATGCATCTCTTTTATGAAGGTCAGTATGAACAACTCGCAGAGACAATAGATGAAATTGCAGAACGTGTACGCATGCTCGGCCATTATGCAACAGGCCGGTTGAAAGACCTGCTGGAAATCACCCGCCTGCTGGAACCTGATTATACCAATCACCAGCAGGAACAGCTGACAAATCTTCTCAGTGATCATGAAACACTTATCCGCACCATCAGGAAGGATATTGATGAGCTTTCGGAAAAACTCAAAGACACCGGATCTGCGGATCTGCTGACCGGCATTCTGCGCCAGCACGAAAAAATGGCCTGGATGATCCGTTCTTACCTCGGATAAAAAAATCAGGAGTGTAATTGCTGATAACAGTGGTTACACTCCTGATAATTTTATGCTGCAAAAACCTTACAGGCTTAATTCCCAACCCGGGCGACGCTCGCGCTTCACGAACTGGTTGGCTTCTTCAAAGTTGGTGATGCGCATGTTCTTGGCATCCCACAGCAGAGTCTTGCGGCCCATGTACTTGTCATTCCATCCTTTGAGATTGGGGTTCTGCATCATCCAGCTGCGGATCGCGAGGTTTCCGATGAGGATGCTTTCCGTGAAAGGACCGGCATATTCAAATGGTGAACTGGTTGTCTGTTTGCCATACCCTGCGATACAGGCATTTACCCACTGTGCATAGTGACCTTCCGGAACACGTGCAATGGTTGCCGGCGGTAAAGTTTCCTTCATTTTGAGTGTAGGCAGCAGTCTGGGATTCTGACCATAACAATCAGCCAGCAATTTTCCTTTGGTGCCGATAAACAGCACACCACCATCCCAGTTACCGAATGCTTCTTCGGGTAGCAATTCATCCGGGCGCACAGGCAGCAGGCCGCCATCATGCCAGGAGACTTTGATATTGCCTTTGCCGTCGGTGCGGGGGTAGTTGAGGTGAATAATAGACGAAGGGGGACAACTATCGGTAAAATTGCCTTCTACCCACATGTCTTTCCAGATATTGGCCACGCTGCATTCCACTGAAGAAGGATACAGGATAGGCAGGATACGGTAAATTGGATCCATGATATGGCAGGCCATGTCACCCAGTGCACCCGTACCGAAAGCCCACCATCCACGCCAGTTAAAAGGCAGGTAAGCCGGATTGTAATCGATCGCTTTAGCAGGTCCGAGCCAGAGATCCCAGTCGAGTTCTTTGGGAACATCAAACTTACCGGTTGGTGTTGCGATACCCTGTGGCCATACGGGACGGTTCGTCCATGCATGTACTTCGGTAACGTCACCGATCATACCGGCATCGATCAGTTCTTTAGCGCGGCGAACGCCATCGCCACTTCCACCCTGGTTACCCATCTGGGTCACCACTTTATACTTTTTTGCTGCTTCTGTCAACAGCCTTGCTTCGTAGATATCATGGGTGAGCGGTTTCTGCGTATATACGTGCTTGCCGAGCTTCATTGCTGCAAGCGTAGCATTGGCGTGTGTATGGTCAGGAGTGGATATGGAAACTGCATCAATATTCTTCTTTTCCTTGTCCAGCATTTCACGAAAGTCCTTGTAATAACGCGCTTTGGGATACGCTTTCCGGGAATTGACTGCCTGACGGTCGTCAACATCGGCGAGGGCAACAATATTTACTTTGCCTGTTTTAAAAAATTCGGAAAGATCGCTTTCACCCTTACCGCCTGCACCAATGCCGGCAACATTAAGGGTATCACTGGGTGCTACATAACCTTTACCCAGTACATGCCGGGGAACGATAAAAAATCCCGCAGCTGCCAGGGATGTGGATTGAAGAAATTTTCTCCGCGAATCTGATTTGCGAGCCATAATAAACAATCGGTTTGTGAATAAATAGGGGTTTGAATTTACGGATTGCCTAGTACTTTGAGCCAAAAAAGATGATCAGCTGGAATGATTTTGAAAAAATAGACATACGGGTGGGAACGATCGAAGCTGTCAATGCATTTCCCAAAGCGAAAAAGCCTGCCTGGCAACTGGAAATCAATTTTGGTGCAATTGGTATGAAAAGGTCGTCTGCCCAGATCACAGCACTTTATTCAGCAGAAGCCCTGATCGGAAAGCAGGTGGTGGCCGTGGTGAACTTTCCTCCTAAACAGATCGCCAACTTCGTCAGCGAATGCCTTGTACTGGGCATATACAATGAAAACAATGATGTAGTTTTATTACAACCCGAACGTGCTGTGGAAAACGGCCATAAAATAGGGTAAAACCAGCATGCCGACGGCTTATTACCAATCGCCTATCGGATTGATTCGAATCACGGCCACCAGCAGTTACATCGAAGAAGTTCACTTCTGCCGGGAGGACGAACACCTGGAATTGCCGGCTGCGGGAGAGTATTCGCCGCTCCTGCAGAATTGTACAGAGCAACTCATTGAATATTTCCAGGGTGTCAGGAGGCAATTCGAATTGCCCGTTCACCAGGAAGGTACCAGTTTTCAGCAATCTGTCTGGTCGGAACTTTGTGGTATCGCTTACGGTAAAACAATTTCCTATACCGAGCTTGCCCGTAAGCTCGGTGATCCCAAATCCATCAGGGCAGCAGCCAGCACCAATGGCAGGAACCGGATTGCGATCATCGTTCCCTGCCACCGGGTGATTGGCGCAAAAGGAGATCTTGTAGGATATGCCGGCGGACTATCCCGTAAACGTTGGTTGTTGCAGCATGAACAAAAGATTGCATGGGGTGTGCAAACGCTCTTCTGATCAGCGCCCGTTACCCATATCTTCCGGACTAAAACTCAGTGGCAGCAACATGCTGGCGGCAGGTATGATAATGACCTTTCCTTCCATACCACCGAGTATCAGCCTTATCGGATGTTTTACCCGCTTCTCATATTCCTGCAGGCTCTGGCGGCAAATGCCACAAGGCGTAATGGGATGATCACTGTCCACCAGGCTGCTGCGATAACTTAAGGCAATAGATTCAATCGGAACTTTCGGAAACAGGGAGGCAATGGATGCCAGCAACACCCGTTCAGCACAAAGCCCCACGGGAAACGATGCATTTTCCTGATTGGAACCCGCAAGGATCTCGCCATTCGACAGTTTTGCAACAGCGCCAACATGAAAATTCGAATAGGGCGCATAGGCATGTTCAGTAACTTCCCGCGCTTCCGATAAGAGCCATGCATCTTCCTCCGTCAGGTCATCAATGCTGTCGTAAAGTGCATAGGAGAATTGATACGAATGCTCCTGCATGGCGGTTACTGTTGTTATTTAATGCTCCGGAACAGGCGGTTCCAGCGTATACCGTTTTTCACACTCATCCAGATGATCCAGGCTTCGCCTACTACATGGTCTTCAGGCACGAATCCCCAGAAACGGCTATCCTGGGAATAGTGGCGGTTGTCTCCCATCATCCAGTAATAGTTCATTTTGAAGGTATACTGGTTCGAAGCTACTCCATTAATGAAAAACTGACCATTTTTTTGTTCCAGCGTATTGTTCTCGTAAACCCGGATCGCGCGCTCGTAAAGTGAGTAATTCTCCGGTGTCAGGGTAAGTGTCTTGCCTTTTTCGGGGATCCAGAGCGGGCCGAAGTCGTCTACCGTCCATTTGTGCAGGGTATCATACGGATAGCATAGTTGTCCCCATAAACGGGGATCGATCATGTTTGCATGCATCAGTTGCGGCTTGATGGATTTCGCAATTCCTGACTGTTTCATCTTCGCAACTGCCTCATTGGTCAGCAGCATATTGAATTTATTGCCACCCAGGCTGGTCAGCTCTTCCGGGTTTTCAATATCGATATTGTACTCTTCCAGCATCGTTTCAGCGTTCATCGGCTGACCATTTGTTTCCACTTCATACTGGATTTGCGAATGCGGCGGTTCGAAACCGGGCTGGCTGTTGATGTAAACCCGGCCGTCCCTTACTTCGAGTGTGTCGCCGCCAATAGCCACACAACGCTTGATGTAATTTTCCCGCTTGTCGACCGGCCGGATAACGAGCGGATAGGCGTCCGGATTTGCCAGGATCTCCCTGCGGCCGGCATCGAGACTGCCATTGCCGATCATGCGGGCTGCGTCGTAATAAGGATTGACGGACTGAAACTCCGGTTTATTGATGACGGTATCGCCTGTGGGAAAATTGAACACCACCACGTCATTTCTTTTTACGGCGCTTGCAAACCACCTGCTGTAAGGAAGTTTGATGACCTCGGTATAGGAGCGCATATCCGTTCCCGGTATAGTATGGTGAACAAAAGGGATTGCCAGCGGCGTATTCGGAATCCGCGGGCCGTAACTGAGTTTGCTTACAAACAGGAAATCGTTCACGAGCAGGGTCTTTTCCATGGACCCGGTAGGGATGACGTAAGCCTCAAAAATGAAGGTCCGGATCAGCGTAGCGGCAACAATCGCAAACACCCCCGCGTCGATCCATTCCCGCGCAGTGGATTTCTGATAATGTTTTACCCCGTCTGGCCCAATATAACGGGTTTTGGGGGACAGTGCCACGTAGGGAAAGTATATAAAGGGAACCAGGCAGGTCGCAGCATGTTCCCAAAAACCGAACTTATTGAAACATTTAATGAATTCTATATATATGCCCAGTGTCACGAACCATCCTACCACCGGGATAAACTGCCAAAAGAACCAGTGTTTTGGTCTTTTCGCAATCTTTATCATCTCCCAGGTGTTGTAAAAGGGAATCCAGGCTTTCCAACCCGGAGCTCCGGCTTTTTGAAATAGCTTTGATAAACCAAAAGCGGGTAAAATAAAGATCAGGAGAGATATCAGCGCTACGATCAGGATTTGATTCGATGTCATTCTTGCGGTTTATATTCGGACAAAAATACCATTCTGCGTGTATTTGTAACAGCGAGGCAAAAAATATGACAGCCACAACCCCAATAATTTGTTAACATGAATCATTTCACTATAAATGATATTGAAAACCTGACGGGGATTAAGGCGCATACCCTCAGGATATGGGAGCAGCGTTACGGGGTTTGTCCTGCCAAGCGGAAAGAAAGCGGCCACCGGTTTTATGACGATGAAGACCTTAAACACATCCTCCGCCTCGCACTATTGTACAAATACGGCCACAAGATATCCCACCTGGCGGCGATGACGGAAACCGAGCTAAAACAGCTTGCCCACAGTATTGAAAATTGCTGCCAGCATGAGGGTCATGTGCTTCAGTTGCTGGAAGCAACCCAGGCTTTTGACCAGCAGAGATTTAATCATATTCTCGATGCGCTTATCCTCCGCCTGGGATTTGAAAAAGCGGTACTGGAAGTCATGTTCCCTTACCTGGAGAAGATCGGCATGTACTGGCTGATCGACAGGGCCATTCCGGCTCAGGAACATTTCGGCAGTAACCTGATCCTGAGAAAAATAGTACTGGCTATCGAATCCCTTCCGCGACCTGTGTACCATACGGGACGAAGAGCATTGTTGTTCACACCTGCCGGAGAACCGCATGAAATACCACTGTTATTCATGGCCTGGCTGTTGCGCAAAAACGGCACGCCGGTACTCTACCTGGGAAAAGAAGCGTCCTGGGAAGCATTGAACGATGTGCTGGCTGTTCACGGGATCACCCATATCTATACCCACCTGATCACCCAGCTTTGTGAAAATAACCCGATGGATGCACTTGCTGCATTGAAAACAAACTTTCCGCATGTTTCCATCGTGATTTCAGGGAAGCAAAAGGCCTGGCCGGTTCCTGCCAAAGGCATTAACTGGCTGGAAACGGACAATGCGCTGCTGGCCTTTGCTTCCGACCATGAAGGGCAACCACGCCTGGCTTAAACAAATCAACTGCGTTGCACAATGTTATTGAGCACATCTTCACGCTGTATTACCTTACCAGACAGAATTACCAGCCTTTCCACCACGTTCCGCAATTCGCGGATATTACCGGTCCAGTTATATTGTTTCAGGGCTTCAAGCGCTGCCTTATCAATATCTTTTTTGGCGATGCCATACTCGGCACAGATATTTTCCAGGAACTTGTCAACGAGCAGCACGATATCGTCTCTTCTCTCATTCAGTGACGGTACGTGAATAAGGATCACGCTAAGGCGGTGGTACAGGTCAAGCCGGAAGTTTTTCTCCTCCACTTCCTTCAGCAGGTCTTTGTTGGTAGCCGCAATCACCCGAACATCTACTGATATTTCCTTTTCTCCCCCTACCCTCGTGATCTTACCTTCCTGTAGCGCCCGCAGTACCTTGGCCTGTGCGGTGAGGCTCATATCCCCGATCTCGTCGAGGAACAGGGTGCCGCCACTCGCCTGTTCAAATTTGCCGATGCGTTGTTTGATGGCGGATGTGAAAGAGCCTTTTTCGTGACCGAAAAGCTCACTTTCGATCAGTTCGCCTGGAATGGCAGCACAATTCACCTCTACCAGCTGGCCGGATGAGCGGTTACTCTTTTCATGCAGCCACCTTGCCACGAGTTCTTTACCCACCCCGTTTTCTCCCGTAATCAGTACGCGGGCATCCGTAGGTGCCACTTTCTCAATCGTATCCTTAATGCGCTGTATGGCCGGTGAATCACCGATCATTTCCTGCACCTTGCTGACTTTACGTTTCAACACCCTGGTTTCGGTAACCAGGGAGGTTTTATCCATTGCATTGCGAAGGGTGATCAGCAGGCGGTTGAGGTCCGGTGGTTTGGAAATATAGTCAAACGCGCCCTTTTTAACAGCTTCTACGGCAGTCTCAATGGTGCCGTGTCCGGAGATCATGATGATGGGCACGTCCGGATTTGCTTCCCTGGCTTTGTCCAGGAATTCAAGGCCATCCAGCTTGGGCATTTTGATATCACATAGTACGACATCAAATGTCCGCTCCCTGAATTTTTTCAGGCCTTCTTCCCCATCGGATGCTTCCTCGATTTTATACCCCTCGTAAGAAAGTATTTCTCCCAGTGTTTTGCGAATCGCCCTTTCGTCGTCAATGATCAGGATGTTTGACATGCTGTTAAGATTAGTCTAAAATGAATCTGCTGGTATGCAAGCAGGGTGCCTGTGCATCTTCGATCCATCCAAAAATAGTTATAAATGCAATTGGCCTTCTTCCTTTCAATTTTTTTGCCACTTTTTCGACTGTCCTCGCCTGCTACGGTCAGCAGCATCCCTTTACCTCCCGGATACAACAGGCTTCCCGTTGCGGACACTTCAATTACAGCCTATCTGAGAAGTTTGCCACTGAGGGAAGACAACAGGGTGTTTCTTTTTGATGGCACCCTGAAAAGGAGGCAGACTGCTCAGTATGCAGTATTAAATATTCCCGTTGGATCGACGGACCTGGTTCAATGTGCCGATGCCGTTATGTTGTTGCATGCGAAGTACCTGTTCTCCCGCGGCGCATACAACAGAATTGCATTCCTGGCAACAGACGGCACATGGCTCCGGTACACGGATTGGTGCCGGGGCGTTCGCTATAGTTTGAAAAATAACCGGCTGGTATTGCGGGAAAATGCAGCAGGTATAACAGCTATGAATAACCGTAACGAGCTGGGTGGTTTTCTGCGGGTGGTTTTCACTTATGCGGGAACTGCTTCACTTTCCCATCAGCTGAAACGGTTGTCAGCCGCCCTGCCACAACCAGGAGATGTTCTCCTGGAGGGTGGTCATCCCGGCCACGCAGTACTGGTACTGGACGTCGCAGTAAATAACGCGGGTGGGCGCATCTACCTGTTGATGCAGGGATATATGCCTGCACAGGACCTGCATGTTGTAAAAAATCCGGAAAATACAGCGTTAAATCCCTGGTATAGTTTGACTAACAGCGAATTACAAACCACTATTGTAACTCCGGAATGGAAGTTCCCCGGTAATTCCTGGTACAGATTTGATCGTAATTGGTGAAGAATGCGCTCGTAGTATTACTAAATAAAATCAAGTATTTCTGATCTTGACTTGCCTGGTGTGGTAAAGTACTTTTGGATTATCCTAATGAATAACGAAATATCCACCTATGAACACTTTAAAACACCCCCTGAAAACGACCCGTGAAGTGTCCGTCTGGCAGCTGACTGCTAAGATCGTGGTGCTTGCCGGAGTATTGATGGCTTACAGTTATTGCTTTTTGCTCACCATCAGCAGTATGCTGAAGCTGGCTAATGGCTAAATTTTTGATGGATTGATATAATAATGGTTAATGACAGTAAGGCCGCTGAATTCAGCGGCTTTCCTGTTTTCATCACCTGGCGGATCATGAGCCAACTTCAAACTCCATTAGCCCGTTTTTCCCCTACTCTTCCAATACTCAACATAGTTGTCGATTCCCACCTTCACTAAAGCTACTGCTTACGCTAACGCTTCAGCAGTCGAAGGCGGTGGGCGAAGCCAGATCCCGGGCATTATAAAAAACCGCCGGAACTGTCAGACAATTCCGGCGGTATATGTACAGGTTTACCCTGCCTTATTTTTTCAGGTACATTACCTCTTTCACGAGTTTAACAGTACGGCTTACATCAGGTAAAGCCGCTGCAACCAGGTTAGGCGCATAGTGGAGTGGCGCATCTGCCGCAGTAATTCTGCGGATCGGCGCGTCGAGATAGTCAAATCCTTCTTTCTGGATGCGATAAGAGATTTCGGATGAGATAGACGCAAATGGCCATTGCTCTTCCACGATTACCAACCGGTTCGTCTTTTTCACGCTCTCGAGGATAGTGTGCCAGTCGAGCGGACGAATGGTGCGGAGGTCGATCACTTCAGCGCTTACCCCTTCTTTCTCCAACTCGTCAGCAGCACCCAGGGCCACTTTCATCATCTTATTGAAGGAAACGATCGTCACATCCTTGCCTTCTTTTTTTACATCCGCCTTTCCCAGCGGGATATAGTATTCTTCTTCAGGAACTTCTCCTTTCTCTCCGTACATCACTTCGCTTTCCATGAAGATCACGGGATCTTCTTCATAACGGATGGCCTGTTTCAACAAACCTTTGGCGTCATACGGGTTACTGGGGCTAACTACCTTGATTCCGGGAATATTGGCATAATAGCTTTCGAAAGCTGTGCTGTGTTGTGCTCCCAGCTGCCCGGCAGAACCGTTGGCGCCGCGCAGCACGATCGGACAGCTCAGTTGTCCGCCGCTCATGGCAAGCATTTTGGAAGCTGTATTGAGGATCTGGTCCAATGCCAGGACGGCAAAGTTCCAGGTCATGAATTCCACGATAGGACGGAGTCCGTTTTGTGCTGCTCCTACGGCAACCGCTGTAAAACCAAGTTCGGAAATGGGCGTATCGATCACCCTTTTGCTACCGAATTCATCGAGCATGCCCTGGCTCACTTTGTAAGCTCCGTTGTATTCCGCGACTTCCTCACCCATCAGGAAAACACGGTCATCACGGCGGAACTCTTCACTCATTGCTTCGCGCAGTGCCTCTCTATATGCGATAGATCTTGCCATTCGAATAGTTTTTGGAGTGGCAAAAATATTGGTTCGTAATGAAATGCGCAAAAATTAGCGGTATCGGATACTCCTGGTTTCCACCAGTAGCTGCCGCTTTTGTGTATGCATTTTATTGTATATACCAATCCTGCTCGCAGTCAGCGCTGCAGATTCCCGGTTACTGCTCCTGAAGTTACCGGTAGTCAGATAGCTATAGGCGGCGGCCAGGCAGTCTTCATCCAGGTCACCCCAGGTATGATCAAGACCGTCAGGCGTCACTTTATCCGGCTCAAAGCCGTTGAAATAATTGCCCTCATCCAGGGAATTCACTATTCTTAACGAAACGGGGAACACATACCAGTCCCCCGCCGGAATAGGGAAATACCCTACCGGTTTGCCAGTGGAATGACTGGGGCCAACCAGTTTAACGGTCAGCTGCGGCCGCATAATATTGATCAATGCCTCCGATGCCGACGCTGTATTCTGACTGATGATGAAAACAATGTGCCCGGGCTCAAGCGTTCCTTTTTTACTGAAGTTGGCGGATTCATTGTATTCTGTCAGTTTATCGTTGAATGTTTCTTTGTACATGAGCGTATTTGACTTCGTCGCAGGCACCAGGTAGTTGGCGAGTTCTTCCTGCAGGGTTACATACCCCCCGCCATTGTACCGCAGGTCAACAACGAGATCCGTAACACCAGCTGTTCCGAAATCGGCAAAGGTTTTGGCAAAATTGGCTTTCATGCCGTCAATATCCCCAAGGAAAGAATTCAGCACCATGTATCCGATCTTTTTGCTGCCCGCTGTATAAACGGTGTCAAGCAGGATAGGCTGGTCCTGGTACGTAGTCGGGTTCAGTGTGAGTTCAACAGTAGTACCGTCATTCTTTTCAAATGTAATGCTGGCCGTATTACCGCCATAAACAGCATCAACAATGAAATTTGCAGTACTCTGAGAATATGTCAGGTCTGTTCGCCCGTTGAGTTTGGTGATGCGCCAGCTGCGTTGCACTCCAGCCACACCAGCGGCAGAAGCCGGTTCTACATAAGTAACCCGCAGATCATCCTCATCATGGTAGAAGACACCGATCCCGATATCACCGGAAATGCCACTGCTCACATCATCCCATTCTGTTTTAAGAATGCCGAAGCTCCAGCGGTCGACCGGTCCTGTAAATCCTGTTTCAGTACTATATTGCCGGATTCCCCGCATCAGTTGATTGGGGTCTGAATAATTACTGCTTTTAAAATCCCCGGGGATCTGGTTATACCACAGGTAATAATCTTTTGCAATAGCCAGCGAACTATCCAGTACACTTTGCGACTGCGAAGGTCCGGAATCATTTTTCTTACAGCTGGTGGTGGCCAGGATAACAGCCAGGGATATATACAGGTAAGCTCTCATGTGGTATTTTTCAGATTACGATATTAGCCATAAAAAGCGATACCGGCCTATAGAGAGCCGGTATCGTTAACAAGATTTTGGGTAGAAAGACTAGTCTTTCAGGTTCAGGTATTTTTTAACGGAATTGTAATCGTTCCAGTTAACTGCAGAACGTCCTCCTTCTTCCACACCACCTGGTATGATCACATACCGGAACGGTGCTCCCGTCAGAATATAATTGGAAAGAATGGTAATGCTTCCTTCTGTAAATATGGGATCCAGGGTCATATACGGGTCATCAGCCGTTGGCTCTTCAATAAATAAGGCCGGATTGATCACTGCGGGCAGGGGGAAGACAACCGGATCTGTTTCATCATTGAGGTTAAAATAAACTTTAACGGTACCGGAATTCAAAACATCGACAGACAGGCTGGGTGCTTCAATCTCGCCAATACCGTTGTCATTAAAATCAACGGAGAGCCATGGGGAATAGATCACATTGGCGGTTCCTGTTTCACCAGTTGGACCTGCAGGACCAACCGGGCCGGCGGGACCAGCAGGACCGGCGGGACCTGTATCACCTTCTTTGGAGCAGGAGCTCAGCGTGAGCGTGAGGAACAACAAGCCAAGCCCGGACATTTTAAGGATTAATTTTTTCATATAACTGATTTTACGTTTATGGTTAATCTAAAGTTAAACGATTTTAGGTTTCACTGTATGAAATTAGCGTACCCATGAGATCCAAGATCGAGCATCCGAAGCGGCGACCATATCATACGATGATGCTCCCGTTTGAACGAAATAAAATCCTTCCGCCTCACTGAATTTCTGATAGGTTTTTTCGAAAGCATCTTTTGCTTCCGGCGGAACGTCTGTCAGAACGTCCAGGAAGGGGAAGACTACCCGACCATCACTGGTAAAATTCGGGGGTCTGTACCCCGCGGCGATATTCAGCGCGAGCCCGCCGATCTCCTGTGTAACAAACCCTAATATATCAACTACCACATTATCCTGGGTCCGGCCGTATGCCGGCCAGAAAATAGTGAAGTAATAATTGGGTACCTCAGTCACATGATAGGCATCGTCCACACCATTCACATGGAACCCGGTCGGTGAAATCCAATAGGATCCAGCATTGGCGGCTGCTTCCCACCACCGGCGCGGGGCTCCCAGGTCTGTCCGCAAAGGAGCAGTTGCGCCCGCAATCGTTGCGTCCTGGCCATTCACCTGCATGTCCAGTGTCTTATTATTGTCGTTCCAGTCAAAATGATCGAAACCAGTTATTGTCGTATTTCCGTTCACTAATGGTTCCTGCAGCACCAGGCCGGTATTGTCAAAGTAGTAACTGGTCACGAAAGTCCGTAAGGTACCACCGGATACCCAGTGAAAAAGGATTGTTCGGCTGGTTTCATCAATAAGCATCTCATAGGTAACGCCTGCATGCGAAAACCGCTTGAAATATTCAAGAATCTCGCTGATATTCAGAAATGCCAGGTTGTTCTCCCAGATTCCATTTTGCCAGGCATCCAGATCTGCCTGGTCAGACTTTATCAGCTTAAGTCGTGTACCATAAAACCTGCCGGTCAGAATAATGCTATCGGCATACAAGGTATCAAGGGAATATTCAAAGTCGACTTTGAGGCCTTCACCGTTTTGTCCGCCGTTGACACTGCCTGTAGGGTCTCCCAATAGATGGATATAACTGTAAGTGTCGAACATGAGCACGGGTTGCTGCAGGGATTTCAGCCGGTAGCTGCTTTCTTTTTCAGTGCCGGCGGTTTCCTGGTTGAAGTCACTGAACATGAATACCCGGTTTGACGCATTGAATCTGAAATGAAAATTGAACAGTCCACCGGTACCGGTTATGATGGTGGCATTCCAGCCGGCCGGAGAACTGACAAGTGCCTGCTCGTAGGAAGCAAGGGTTTCGTTGATCCGCTCATCGGGTCCTTTATCGAAAGGAGATTCGTCTTTCTGGCAGGCACTAAAAAGACCAGCGATCAGCAACAGCGATAATATTCTTTTCATAACGGTCTTTTATTTGGTATAGGCAATAATCGCTGCCCGCGTGCGCGTTTGCAGGCTTCTGAAATTGATATTCCAGGCATTATGATAATAGTCTTCCACCATCGCGGCTTTCTGTTGCAGTTTGGTTCTGCCTTCATCACTTTCGATGGTGGCCAGCATTGCCTGGAACCAGGATTGTCCTTCCACCAGCAGGAAAGCGATGGTTTCCACAAAGTCATCATCCGGGCCATTCATGGCATAATTGGAAATAAAACCCTGCTCCCTGGCCTGCGCATTGGTATTGTTATTCCAATTGGACGTATACCCCCCGGTAATTGTTTTGAATTCCACAGGATACATAATGTTGAAATGCAGGGTGTGGCCAAACTCGTGTTCGATGGTATGGAACATCTCCTTTACCGTCAGTGAATCTACCGGTTCATATCCAGGCATTCCCTTGGATCGGAAATTGTTCAGGTCAAACAACAATATTCTGCCCTCCCCTTCTGCCTGGCCCAGCGTAAACGACCCATCGGAATTATAGCTTGGGCTGCCAAACAGGATAATAAACCTTGGCATGTATTGTTTCATGAAATTGCCGCCGGCTTCCTGTTCATAAGGCGTTACCCAGATATCTTTAATAGCAGTCATCACGGGAATCACCTGGGCCTCATCAACCGGCACAACAAACTTGTTGAGTTCACTGAGTTCTGTCTGGCTCCATTTGTATTTGACATCCACATTGTAGACCTGGGTATAATTGGTGAACAGCCAGTCGTCAACCGGACCATTTACCCATTCGTCACCACCGAGGCCGGGGATGTCATCAGCATTCCCCGAGACATTGTCTTTTTTGCAGGATGACAAACCGGCTAGTCCCGCTATCAGCAATAAGAATAAATATTGTACGCTTTTCATATAATGGGTTAAGGCTATCTGGGATTGGGTTGAAGTCCGGAAAGGCTGGTGGATTGCGGCAGTTGCAATAACCGGCGTGGGTCGTCACTACCAAGTGTGATCACCTCTCCTTCTGCTGTGCGGTGTTGTACCGGGATCTGGTAACGCAGTATGTCAAACCACCGCATACCTTCCTGTAAGTATTCCGCTCTCTTGAAATCAAGCACGGTCCGGACGGTGCCGACAGTAGCATTGCTGGTATTGTAATAATTCCGGATTTTGGTTGCTGTTATGTTGTTTGCCGCTGCACTGTAATTCCTGATGCGGGTGCTTGCGTAAGCATTCAGGTCAACCAGGGAAGCACTTGTATTACCCAGCCAGGCATTGGCTTCTGCACGGTTGAATAACACCTCTTCCGCGGTAAAGAGCGGAATCATGACATAGGGCAGGCCGATATTGGCATTGATCGAACTCTGCACAAAATATTCATTGATCTTTGGAATCAACAGGTTTTCACCTCCGGAAGAATACAGGTGATACAGAAATGCCCATTCTCCGCCAGTTACATTCTCCGCAAGCACCTCGTCACGCTTGGCATTATTCAGGGCAAATCTTACCCGATAGTAATACCGGGCCCAGGTAGAGGAGCTTTCCACAAGCAACAGGTTGGCGTTCGTGGATGCCCTTGCGTAAACTTCAAACAACTCCTGGTAGGTCATTGCCAGGTAGTCAGTATTCCAGGGCCGCAGCAAGGTGGTGGGGCTGCCTGAACCCAATGCCTGGCTGGAATAGGTCACTACCTTCTCATAATCGCGCTTGAAAAGGTAAAACCGGGAAGCGAAAGCATTGGCGGCTACCCTTGTGAAATGGTATTTCGGCACATTGTAACGTTTATCGTCCAGCAGCGGTAGCCCTTCCAAAAGATCCTTTTCAATCATTTCGTACACATAGGCAACTGTCTTCCGGTCATACTGTTTGATCACTACATCTTCCGGCTCGGTTACATATGGAACACCAGGGTCAGAAACTGCGGTTTCCGGATCATAGCATTTGGCAAAAAGTGTTACCAGCATGAAATGATTGTAAGCCCTTGCAACGAGCGCCTCACCTTTCTGGGAAATATAGTTCTGGGGATCTGAAGCAGTGAGGCAAGTCTTCAGCGCCTGGTTGGCGGCGGCAATGGCAGAATAGCAGGCATTCCAGTAATACTCCGGGGAATCCTGGTTATTGTCGATAATATCTTCGAAACGGAAGGAACCGACATTGGTAAGGTCCGGAACGCCCACGCCTTTATCGCCAACATTGTCGGACATACTCTCCGCGAAATCCATGTAATTGGCCTGCGGATAAGCCGTGCCGAGCAATTGTGATACTTTCTCCGGGGTATTCAGTTCGGTACGGTTATCCGGGGACTTCTCCAGGAATTTTGAACAACCTGACCCCGTCACCAGTAACAACAGACTATATACGAGAATCTTTTTCATGTGGCAGTGATTTAGAATCCCAGTTTCAGGGTTAACGTAATTTGTTTCTGGATAGGTTGCGCCACACCGCCGGCATTGAAAAATTCAGGGTCCTGTCCCTTCAGCGCAATATCAGAATAGATCAGCCACGGGTTGGTGGCAGAAATCGTAGCGCCAAGATTATTTGCCTTGATGGACTGCACAATTTTCTGGGGAAACTGGTACGAAAGGGAAACAGTTTTCAGGCGGATAAAATCACCGCTGGCGACCCTGACATCAGAGTAATTGTAGTTATTGTATGGATATGCACCAGTTAGCCTTGATTGTTCAAATACCCCGAGGATAGAAGGAACATTTGTGTAAACTTCGTCACCCGGCTGCACCCAGCGATCCTTGAATTCTTTCGGCATGGCATCCAGGTCGGTATATAGTGTCCGGAAGTTTGGATACAGCCTGATCTTGTTACCCGCCTGGTAGGTAATAAAGATATTCAGGCTGAACGCCTTGTAATGAAATGTATTGGAGAATCCGCCGTTGAACGGAGGATCAACCGGCCCTTCATATTTCAGGTAGCTGGTATTCTGATCCTGCAGGTAGACCGTGTTGTTGCTTTTTCCGGTCTCATCGATAAAATTGGGCATCCCGGTTCTGTGGTCGAGGCCATCGTACCGGATGGAAAAAAGACTTCTTACCGGGTACCCCTCCTTATTGCCACCTTCAGGCACTACCAGGCTGAAAATGGTTGGTTCATTGCGGGCATTGATGATCTTGTTCTTGTTGTAGCCAAAAGTCAGCGTTGAACGCCAGCCCCAGTCCTTCTTACGGATAATTTCCCCGTTGATCACGAACTCACCGCCATAGGAATCCATATCTGCATAGTTCGCTGCCTTGTAGGCTTCACCACCAATGCCTGAGGTTTTGATCAGGCTGATGAGATCATAGCTTTGCCTGTAGTATGCATCTATGCTGAAGCTCAGGCGCCGGTTGAACATGGAGGCATCTATTCCGATATTACTGGTATACATTTTCTCCCAGGTCAGGTCTTTGTTCTCCAGGTTGGCCAGGGTGATCACCGATTCCTTTTCTGTCAGGTAGGGCCGGTTGGTATTGATGGTACGCAATACAATATTCGAGTTGGTAGCAGGTCCCATACTGGCGGTAAGTCCATAGCTGGCGCGCAGGGTCAGGTAATCGAGCCAGCTGACATCTTCCAGGAATTTTTCCTGTTCCATATTCCAGGAGCCCGCAACGCTCCAGGTCGGCAGCCACCTTGCCTGGCGGGAGCTGCCGAGGCGGTTGGAACCATCGTACCGCCCTGTGGCTGTAAGGTTGAACCTGTTGTCGAAGGTGTAGTTGGCTGTGGCGTAGAAGGCGACGAACCGGTCATAGTCCTTGCTCATGCCATAATACGGGAAATTCTGTTCGATGGTCTGTTTCAGGATCCGATAGTCCACCAGCGGAATCCCTCCATTATCATACTGGTAGCCATATCCCGTGTTGTTGTAATTCTGGCGGTTGGTGGCACGGATCTGTACGCCGCCAAGAACGTTCAGGCTACTTTTGGAACCAATGTCAGTTGAATAATTCAGTGAGTTGCGCACATCATAGTTCACGAGGTAGTCTTCGTTGCGGTTGTAAAATCCGCCATACGGTAAAACAACTACCGGTTCCGCTTCGGGGTTATCGGGATCACGGTAAAGGAATTTGTTGTTCTGCCTGATCACCGTCGTACCGGCCGAACGATAGGCATTGGCCATGTTTGAATATTCTGTTACCTGGTGTTCAGTTGTAGACTTTACATATCGTGCGGCACCAACAAACTCATACCTGAACTTGTCGGTAAATTTGTAAGTGGCATCCAGCTGTAGTTTCAGATCAATAATATTGATGTCGAGATAATTATTATCCAGTTCGTGAATAATATTGAATGGCGCATAATTCCTCCTGAAATATTCGAGGTTTCCATTTTCGTCATAAGGCGTAAGGGTACGGCTGGTATTGACTGCGTAGCTAAAAGGATTGATGTCAAAATCGCGGTCGTACTGGCCTTCCACCGGGTTAGGGTTTCTTGCCAGTGTGCCAGGCGCTTTTTGTTGCCGGATTGATCCCAGCGTGGAGAATCCTGCATTGAACCGGTCATTGAACTTGTAGTTGTTCCTGAAGTTCATGGTGAACCGGTTTACGTTGTCGGCAATGGTCCATCCGTTGTCGCCGTAATAACTCAGGGAGAAATAGTTCTGGGATTTCTCGGTACCACCGGAAATGCTGAGCGAATGCTCCTGTACAAAATTGTTTTTGAAGAGCACATCGAACCAATCCGTATTCGCATAAGCATACCGTTTCAGGAAAGCGGCTCTTTCCGGCTGGGTATTCTGAAGGTCGAAGCTGCCGGCGTCATTCATGCCCAATGCCTCATACATCTTGCCGTAAACACCGATATCACCCCGTGAAAGGATGGTGTAATTCAGGCTTCCCTTTCTTTCCAGTTCGGCCAGCACACTCATCTGCTCCATGGAGTTCATGATATTATAGTCGCCGTAGGTGGGCTTGAACTGGACACCGTAACTGCCGTTGTAGTTGACGGTGGTTTTGCCTGATTTACCTTTTTTGGTAGTGATCACTACTACCCCGTTCATCGCACGGGCTCCATACAGGGCGGTCGCTGCTGCATCTTTAAGGATATCGAAGCTTTCAATGTCATTTGAGTTCAACCCGGCTACGCTGGAACCCAGCAAGGTGGTTGGGTCACCACTGGACAGCTGGTCATTGGAAATATTAACGATGTCTTCCAGTACCACGCCGTCAACCACCCAAAGCGGTTTGTTGTCGCCATTCAGGGAAGTGGCGCCACGCACCCTCAGTTTGGGAGCGGCACCAAAAGTGCCGGATACGTTCTGAACAGCCACGCCGGCCACCCTGCCTTCGAGCATGCGGGTCACATCAGCTGTTCCTTCCATTTTGATATTGTCCATCTTCACCACGGCAGCCGCCCCGGCAAATTTTTTACGGTCGATATTCTGGTAACCAGTCACGATCACTTCCGAGAGCGTTGCCTCTCCTTTGGCGATGCTGACGGCCAGACTGGGTTCACCATTATAGGCGACGGTGGAAGGCTGCATGCCTGCAACAGTGATCCGGATACTGTCGCCGGGAAATGCCGGAATGGCAAACTCACCCTGGGTATTGGTGAAGATCGATTTGCCTGAGCGCAGGTTGGTAACAGTAGCACCGGGAATGGGTTTGTTATCGGCTCTGTCTACTACCCTGCCGCGGGCAATAGCGGTATCAGATTGAAAAGGAGCTGCTTTCCGGGTATGTCCGCTGGCCGGCAGCGACAGGAGCCCACCCGCCATCAGGGCAATCAGCATCACAAAGGGCCGAAACTTCAACAGGTTTGCACATGCAGTTAGCCGGACTCCCTTAGGGAAAAGGATCATAGACAGTTATGTTAATGGTGTTACTGGTAGGACAACGATTAGTTTGAAAACGATGGTTTAAAATACGACATTTTGGAAGATGGCGATCGGAGGATATCAGCAATTCTTATCGAGCTCAACAAACAGGATGAGGTCCGTTTGCCAGTCTGTGCCCAACAGGAAAGCATGGCTGCCTTCCTGCGTGAAACCAAATTTGCTGTAGAACCGCAATGCACGGGCATTCTTTTCCCAAACACCCAACCAGCAAACCGGATAACCGAGTGATCTGCCGAAATCGAGGGCATAAGCCATCATCAGGGGACCGATTCCTTTTCCAATGGCTTGTTTTACCGCATAAAAGCGGCTGATCTCAAAAGAAGGAAAACCTGGCCGGAAATCAGGATGACCGTCAGGATGTTCAATCAGCCGCATATACCCCAGCGGCTCTTCCTGTTCCCAGGTGATGAAAAAATGATTAAGTGGCTGCCCTACCTGTGCCTCCAGTTGCGATATGGTAAACTGGCTGTTCAGGAAGATTTCCATATCTGCAGCGGTGTTGTCTGCAGCGAAGGAATCAATAAATGTTTGCCGGCTGAGCGCACTGATGCGTTGTGCGTCCTCTTTTCCCGCCAGCCTTATATCAGGCATGTCACAGGTTTTTGATGACCATGGCCGATGCGCCACCCCCCCCGTTGCAGATGCCGGCAGCACCGTAACGGGCATTGTTGGACTTCAGCACATTGATCAGCGTAACGATAATTCTTGCGCCGCTTGCACCCAGTGGATGGCCAAGCGACACTGCACCACCATGCATATTCACTTTTGCCGGATCCAGGTGCATCCTGCGGGTATTTTCGATACCAACTACCGAGAAGGCTTCATTCAATTCCCAACAGTCGATATCCTTCATGGTCAGCCCGGCTTTCCCGACGGCTTTGGGAACAGCGATTGCCGGCGTGGTGGTGAACCATTCTGGTGCCTGTTCGGCATCAGCATAGCCAATTACGGCGGCGATGGGCGTTATGCCAAGCTGAGTTGCCCTTTCTTTGCTCATCAGTACCACGGCTGCGGCACCATCATTCATGGTGGATGCATTGGCGGCTGTAACTGTCCCTTCTTTCTGAAAGGCAGGTTTCAGTGACGGGATCTTATCAAATTTGACATTCCAGGGTTCTTCATCCTTTTCGATCAACAGGGTCTCACCGTTTCTTTGCACTACCGGAACAGGCACAATCTCAGCGGTAAACAGTCCTTTCTCCCAGGCAGCCTGGCTCCGTTGGTAACTTTCAATGGCAAATTTGTCCTGTTCCTCCCGGGAGATGCCACAGGTGGACGCGCAAAGTTCTGCAGCATTACCCATGGCTTTGCCATCATATACATCAGTGAGGCCATCTTTAGCCAGGCCATCTATGAGCGTAGCATTTCCATATTTGTTTCCCCAGCGGAGCTGATCCGCATAAAAAGGAACATTACTCATACTTTCCATGCCTCCGGCAACCACGATATCAGCATCACCCAGCAGAATGCTCTGAACGCCCTGTGCAATGGCTTTCATGCCGCTTGCGCAGACTTTATTCACCGTGGTACAGGTAACATTATCGGGTAAACCGGCGAAGCGGGCGACCTGGCGGGCAGGTGCCTGGCCCAGGTTGGCCTGGATAACGGCGCCCATCAGCAGCTCATTTACCTGGTCAGGCGCAATGCCTGCTTTGGCCAATGCACCTTTTACGGCGATTGCACCCAGTTGCGTAGCGGAAAATGATTTGAGATTACCCCCGAAACTACCGATCGGGGTGCGTACGGCTGAAACGATATATACTTCTTTCATATGGAAACTTCGTCAGCCAAAGGTAAGTGGTTCGATAAAAACAAAGGGCCCTGTTCAGAGCCCTTTGTTTTTAGTTGTTTACCGGGGAAAAGTGAAACCCGACTTCACATAAAATGAATTCGTTGGCAACAACGTTAAATAAGGTTTGTTGCATGTGCTTCTGGTAACGCTGGCTGGTTTCGGGAAGATGCTCAACCAGCTTCCAGTTGCGGATTTTCAGGACGGCCATTTTACTTGTGTCAGCAAGATGATCCTGCAGCAAAAAAAACTTTTCGGCAATATGTGCCTGATCGTTGAAATAGAGCTGTTGGTTCATAGGGTGGGACAATTTTCAGTTGGGGTCATTTACGGATTAAAAACGGATCATCAAAAAAACGGGCAAACTTATTCAAAATTGTGTCCGTTTATCGAAACGAATTTAATCCCCTGAAAATCATCTCACTATATGTTATTGCTCAAGCTTCTTCCAGTACAGCCTGCTTATTATACTCTTCTGTAAGTTTTTTCTGCAGTTCAAACGGAACCGGTGCATAAAGTGAGAACTCCATGCGGAATTTGGCGCGTCCCTGGGTGATGGAGCGCAGCGAAGAAGCATATTCATGCATTTCTGCCAGCGGAACTTTCGCCTGGATCCTGGTAAAGTGAGCTTCTGATTCCATGCCTTCCACAATGGCGCGACGCGTTTGCAGATCGCCCATTACAGAACCGGTTAAATCATCCGGGCACATCACTTCAAGCTGGTAAATGGGTTCCAGCAGCAAAGGATCCGCATTCCGGAAAGCCTGCCGGAATGCCTGAAGGCCTGCCAGTTTAAAGGAAATATCATTGGAGTCTACAGGATGCATTTTTCCGTCAAATACCGACACCCGGATATCACGTACATAACTGCCGGTCAGTGGCCCTTCCTGCATTTTTTCCAGCACTCCTTTCAATATGGAGGGCAGGAAACGCGTGTCGATGGCCCCACCGACAATGCAATTGTAATAGATCAGTTTACCGCCCCAGGGGAGCTCGTGGGTTTCTCTCCCCCTGACTGTCAGCCCGCCGGGCTCAGGCATGCCATCGAACCAGGGCTCAATCCGCATGTGTACTTCCCCGAACTGTCCGGCTCCGCCGGATTGTTTCTTGTGGCGATATTGTGCGTCGGCAGACTTCCGGATCGTTTCACGGTAGGCGATACGCGGACGGGCAAAGCGGATCTCCACCTTACCTACATGCTCAATCTTCCACTTGATCACCGCAAGGTGCATATCGCCCTGACAATGCAAGAGGGTCTGCCTGAGTTCCGGGGAGATCTCCACCCGAACGGTTGCGTCTTCTTCTACCAGCTGGTGAAGGGCCTGCGACAGCTTTTCATCTTCACCCTTATTCACCGGCTCTATCGCTACACTCATATTCGGTGGCGGAAATACGATGGGTTCCAGCTCCAATGCAGCACCGCGGTCATGAAGCGTATTGTTCACATGAGTATTCCGGAGTTTCAGCGTGGCGCCGATATCTCCCGCAGTGAGCTCATTTACATTCATCCGGCGGTTGCCTTCCACAGCAAACAGCTGCGACAGCTTTTCGCTCACCTGGGTGTTTTCATTCTCCAGTTCCATACCCGATTTTATCGTTCCGGAATAGACTTTGAAAAAAGATAATTCTCCCACATGCGGTTCTGAAACTGTCTTGTACACAAAAATACAGGGCGGACCTTCTGAACGGCAGGGAAGGTCCTTGCCGCTCCGGGTGCGCTGTGGCGGCATTTCATTGGCGCTGGGGCAAACATTGTCAATGAATCCCATCAGGCGCCCGCTGCCCATATTCCGTTCAGCGCTCAGGCAGAATAAAGGGAACAGGTCATGGTTGATCATCGCTTTTTTCATGCCATCCTTCATTTCATCCTCATCCAGCTCTCCCTTGTCGAAATACTTTTCCATCAGCGATTCATCATTGCTGGCAATTGCCTCCACCAGTTCCTTGTGCAAAAAATCAGCCCTGGCCCTTTCTGAATCAGGAATGGGCTTTTTCTCCGGTTTGCCACCGGTATCAAGGAATTTGTACATGGTCATGCGCAGCAGGTCGATGATCTCGTGAAAACCTTCGCCCTGCTGTACAGGATACTGCACGAGCACCACTTTTGACCCGAAATGTTCTTTCGCCTGTTGTACCGTTTTATCGAAATCAGCTTTTTCGTGATCGAGCTGGTTGACGGCAAAGATCATCGGCGTTCTGAACTGTTCGGTGTATCGCCAGGTGATGTCAGTTCCCACTTCTACCCCCATGGCGGCATTGAGCAGCATGACACCGGTGTCGGCAACGCGAAGTGCGGAGATTACTTCGCCGACAAAATCGTCATAACCGGGCGTATCTATCAGGTTGATCTTGTATCCGCGCCAACGGGCATGCATCAACGTGGAAAAGATGGAATTACCACGTTCCTGTTCGAGCTCATGGTAATCACTTACAGTGTTGCGGGCAGCGACGGATCCCCGGCGCTGGATAATGCCTGCTTCAAAGAGCATGCATTCCGCTAAAGAGGTCTTGCCCGATCCGGCATGACCGAGCAAGACAATATTTTTAACATGATTGGTATCAAATTCGGCAGGCATCGCAATTCATTTAAGGGTGAGAAAAACAACATGTTGATGTCAGGAGAATGACATCACTGCAGTACTGTTGCGAAATGCTTGAATTCGGTCTGAACGTTTTTTAAGTGGTGCTGCAGGTTTTCATACTGGTCGTGCAGTTCTTCATGTGCCGACCAGGTAGCGTCGCTTACCTGTCCATTACGGTTAATTTCCCAGCTGGCGATCTGTTCGTGTTCACGGATAGCGTGTTTGAGGTCGTGAATGTTGATCAGCTGGATGTAAAACTGATTCTGCAGATGTTCGAGGTCCTGGAGTGATTTCTGATCTTGAAGGTTGAGTGAAAGTAGTTGAAGTTTTTCTTTGAGCGAGGTGAACTGGCTTCTTTGATCACGGAGGGTGTTTCTCCAGGTAGAACACTCTCCATTCAACTGGCTGATGTCTGTAGTAACCATTGGAATTTATTTTTGGTGAGTAAATATCTTCCTAAGGGTTCCAGGGGGTGGATTGTGCACTTCTAATGTAAGACTGTTTTTTGGGAAAAACATACAAAAAACGGGCTACATTTGAAATATGCGCAGAACCCTGGAAATTTTAGGAACAGGTCTCAAAATGGCACTTGGAGAGTTCAGATCCAATAAGTTGCGAACCTTCCTGTCATTGTTCGGAATCACCATCGGCATCTTTTGTATTATCGGCGTACTGGCTACCGTCAACAGCCTCGAAGAGAATGTTCAGAAAGACATTAAAGCCCTGGGAAGCAATACCATTTTTATTGATAAATGGGATTACAGTGGCCAGATCCCCTACTGGAAATTACTGAACAGGCCGGTTCCCAAAATTGAAGAATTGCCCCTGTTGCGGAAAACGGTACCAGAAGCAGCCAACATCGCCTTTGCCCTGCAAAGACAGGATCCCGTGGAAATGGAAGATCAGAAACTGGATAATGTGCGGGTATACGGAATTACGGAAGACTTCTCCAATATTCAGAATATTGAAGTGATCGATGGCCGCTATTTTCAGCAGACCGATTTTGATTATGCCGCCAATTCAGTGGTGATGGGTTATAAAGTAGCAGAAGAGTTATTCGGCAAACCGGAGAAGGCGGTGGGCCGGAAAATAGTCATTTACAAGAAGATTGCCAACGTAGTGGGACTGGTAAAAAAACAGGGCAGCAGCATCATCGGCGGCTGGGAGTTTGACAACTGTATCCTGCTGCCATATGGTTTTATGAAGGGACTGGTCAAAGAAGAATGGTCACAGCCGGTACTGATGTTGCAGGGCAGGGAGCATATTCCGATGGCGGCACTGCGTGATGAAACTGCCGGCGCCATGCGATCCATCAGGAAACTGAAACCCCGGCAGGCTGATAATTTTTCCCTGAATGATATTGATGCCTTCGGTGAGTTTGCTGCAGGTATATTCAGTGGCATTAATATGGGCGGATTTTTTATTGCCGTACTCTCACTCCTCGTGGGCATGTTCGGTGTGGCCAATATTATGTTTGTTACCGTGCGGGAAAGGACCAGCCAGATCGGCCTCAAGAAGGCGATCGGTGCCAAAAGGATGACCATCCTGATGGAGTTCCTGATGGAATCGGCTTTTCTCTGTATCATGGGAGGTCTGATGGGACTTTTGCTGGTATTCCTGCTGACGCTGGCAATTTCCAGCCAGATGGGTTTTCCAATCACTATTTCATTTGGCATTATGGCCAAGGCCATCGGCATCTGCATTTTTGTCGGAATACTGGCCGGAATCATACCGGCATCCATAGCCGCAAAAATGGATCCTGTTGTAGCTATCCGCAGCAACTAGGTTTGTTCACCATTGCCTAATTTTGCGCATGCCGTTACTTCTAGCCATCGAGTCTTCCTGCGATGAAACAGCAGCATCTGTGTGCAGGGATGGAAAGATCCTTTCCAATATCATTGCCTCACAAAAGGTTCATGAGGCCTATGGCGGTGTGGTTCCCGAACTGGCCAGCCGGGCACACATGCAGCATATTGTACCGGTTGTAGACCAGGCCTTGCAGGTGGCCGGCGTTACCGCAAAGGAACTTGATGCGATTGCCTTTACCCAGGCTCCCGGGCTGATCGGGGCGCTTTTTGTGGGCGCCCAGTTTGCCAGGTCCATGGCCCTGGCGTTGAATATTCCCCTGATCGCCGTGCACCATATGCAGGCCCACGTGATGGCAAACCTGATTGAAACGCCGGCACCGGAATTTCCATTTCTGTGCCTGACTGTCAGTGGCGGACACACCCAGATCGTTCTTTGCCATTCTCCCCAACACCTGGAAGTGATCGGTGAAACGATTGATGATGCTGCGGGCGAAGCATTTGACAAAACGGCCAAGATCATCGGGCTTCCCTACCCTGGCGGGCCGCTGATCGACAAATACGGCCGGTCGGGTAATCCGCGCCGTTTCAGGTTCCCGGAACCCCAGATCCCCGGGCTTGATTTCAGTTTCTCCGGGCTAAAAACCGCTATTCTTTATTTCATCCAGGAAAATACCAAAAACGATCCCGGCTTCGTGGAATCGAATCTTGCTGATATCTGTGCATCTGTGCAGGAAAGGATCGTGAGCATACTGATGAATAAGCTGAAAAAAGCCAGCCTGGAAACCGGTATCCGGGAGGTCTGCCTGGCCGGTGGTGTTTCGGCCAACAGCGCCTTAAGAAATACTTTATCGGAAACCGGAAAACAAATGGGTTGGAATACCTACTACCCTGCTCCCGAATATTGCACTGACAACGCTGCCATGATCGCCCTGACGGCCTATTACAAATACCTTGCGCAACAATTCAGTCCGCTGGATACCGTCCCCACCGCGCGGGCAAACTGGTAGTTATGGCACAGGTGGAATTTCATTTCCGGCAATTCAGTATCAGGCAGGAAAAAAGCCTGCTGAAAGTATGTACGGATGCCTGTGTATTCGGAGCGTGGACAGTTGACCAGCTGAAACAAGAAGGAACTTTTCATCCTGTTGCCGGACTGGATATCGGTACGGGAACAGGATTGTTATCCCTTCAACTGGTTCAGGAACTGCAGGTGCAGATGGACGCAATTGAGATCGACCAGGGTTCAGCGGAAGAAGCAGCAGAAAATTTCGACAGCAGTTTATGGCGGGAACAACTGCGGGTGTATCACCAGGATGCCCGGACTTTCGTGCCGGACAGGCAATACCAGTTAATGGTTTCTAATCCGCCGTTTTTCGACGACGATCTGTTGCCGAAACATGCCGGTCGCCGGATGGCCAAACACGAATCGGGTATGGGATTGGAATGGCTGCTGGCTGCCTGCAGTCAATGGCTGGAAACTGGTGGTTATCTCAGCCTGCTGCTCCCTGCAGACCGAAATACCAGCGCTGTCGAACTGGCTGGTAAGGAAGGATTGACGCTTCACCGGATGGCATGGCTCAAACAAACGGGACAGCATGCTCCTTTCCGGTGTTTATTGCTCTTCCGGAAAGGAATCGTTGCCACCGTTATGCCTGAAGCGGAAACCATCGTTATCCGGGAAAATGGTTTTTATTCTGATCGATTTGATGCGTTGATGGCGCCCTTCTATTTACCGTTATACCATGAGCGTTTCCGGAAAAAGTAACCCCGTTCATTTTCTGAACATAAAATAAACGGCTCCCAGCAGCAGGGAAAAACTGATCAGGTAATTCCACCGGAAAGGTTCTTTCAGGTAGAGCACAGCAAAAAGGGAAAAGACAACCAGGGTGACCACCTCCTGGATCATTTTCAGCTGGAAACCCGAGAATCCGCTCGCATACCCGATGCGGTTAGCCGGAACCATCAGGCAATATTCAAAGAAGGCGATCAGCCAGCTCACCAGGATTGCTTTCCAGAGTGGCACATCGTTGTGGCGAAGATGTCCGTACCAGGCGATGGTCATGAAAATATTGGAAGCGAGCAGTAGGAAGATGGTGCGCATATCGGTAATTGAGGGTCAAATGTAGCTATTCGAACGAATCAGTTTACTTATAAGAAATCCCCGCATAAGACTACGCGGGGATTTTTCAGTTATACTTGATTACCCGTTTTTTCGCCGGGAAACATTCTGCTGGAAGTTCTTGCGGGCATCCAGCTGTGCGGGTGTCCAGGTACGGCCACGGTGTTTGGGTCCGTTGGCCGTTATTGATTTGCGGCCGCGCCGGGACAGCGGCCTATTGATGGAATTCGCCATACTTATTGAATTTTAAATTGATTAATGGCGCAGGTTTTCATCCATAGCAATTCCCGCAGCACCGCTTTACGCTGGAACTGCGCATACTGCAGGAGGAGGTTGGTGGAAATTGCCGTGAATGTCGCAGCAAAAATGTTGCGCCTGGATGTACTTCGCCGGAGAAAGCTGGGCAGGGTCACACCTCCCGCCAAACTATGTGACTGCTCCACTGCGATAGTTCCTGTCAGGCGCTCATTCGCTTCGAATGCGCACGATGATTTGAACACTATAACTTTATAAAAATATTTTCACAATTCCAATAGGGCACAAAAAGGTCCCTGAAACACAGACCGGAAGCGGGTTTGGCCAATCCTGCAGGGACTTTAAATATCAACTGAACCCGGTGTCGTAAAAATGCAGGCAAAGAAGTGCTGCAAAATCCTTTTCGATTTTCCGTTTTTATCCGTTCAATTTTCGTTTTTTCAACCCGGATCCGATCAACTTTCAGCTTCATCCTCCAGATCCAGCGGCGGTCCGATGATCTCGAGGTGCTTTGCCAGCTGTGGAAGATATTTGCGGTTGAAGGGAACTTCCACTTCTTTTTCCCCGGCAAGAATTACCTGTTCACCCGTAATCGTGTCAAGCCTGTCAACCAGGATGGCATGAGAGCGATGGATTTGAACAATACCTTTTTCTTCTAATTTTTCCAGCACGGATTTGAAAGTGGCACGTACGGTATGTACCCCCTTTTCGGTGTGGATCCGCGTGTAATTGTCGGAAGCTTCAAGGAAGAGAATGTCCGCACAGTTAATGCGCCGGAGCAGGCCATCCCTCCGGTAAAAAAAGCAGGATTGATTCATATCGATCAAGTTTAAACGGGAGATTTAAATCGTTACCAACCACCACCCGACCTACACCCGACCTACAGCGGTCCCCGTGCAAACCCACCCCTTTGCTGGGGTACCGCTGTACCACCGCTGTAGGTTTGCTGCGGGTGGGGTAACGCACGGATGCCGGTCAAAAGGCTTTTCAAACAACATTCACCCCAGCGGTTAAGCAGGTTCACCCCAACGGTTAAGCAGGTTCGCCCCAAAGTTCAAAAAACAGCAAACGCAGTTTTTACTTTTGAATTCCTGTTGTCGCGGCATGGTCACACATTGCCGGGTGGTGTGACCCCGGCAAACTTCCTGCCGCAAACGATGGAAGAAATTAAACAAAATTCATTACATGAAAAACGATTTAAAATGAGTAAGATTACAGACAACCTGCTTGTCAAAATGGCAAGAGGAAAAATGGGAAACCAGTTTATGTACAAGAAAAGAGGCAATGATACCATCATTGCCAGGCTACCGACCCGCAACAAAAATGCGCCTGTCTCACCCCGGCAAGCGGCGGAACGTGAACTTTTCAGTGAGGCGTCCGCCTATGCCAGTGCGGCCGTCAATAACCCCGAGTTGAAAGCCGAGTATGACAAAATGATTGCCCACAACAACAACGCCTACAACCTGGCAATCCGTGACTACCGGATGCCCCCGGTAGTGAATACTGTCAACACTTCGTTTTATACCGGACTTTCCGGCCAGGAAATCGTGGTCACTGCAATTGATGATTTCCGGGTGGCGACAGTACATGTAGGTATTTATGCTGTTTCGGGTGAGCTCCTGGAAGAGGGCGACGCTATTCTCCATTACATCAACCGGCTGAAGTGGACCTACACCACCCGGGTACCGAATCCTGCGCTTGCCGGAACTGTAATCCGCGCAGTAGCGAAGGACATACCGGGAAATGAGGGAAAGCTGGAGGTGACAATTTAAAAACGGCATAAAAGAAAACCGTCCCGCCAGGCGGGACGGTTTCTCTTGTGATAACAAGAATTGCAACCTCTTCGTATAAAGGTAGTGGGCAGTAAAATAGAAGACAACCGTAAATGTACGGCGTAAAAAAAGCACCGCCATTCGGCAGTGCTTTTATAATGGTGGACGGTTACACTAATTTAAGTTCCGGAAGTCTACGGGTACCAGTTTACTTACACCGGCTTCCTGCATGGTTACACCGTAGATAGCATCAACGGCACCCATGGTCATTTTGTTGTGCGTAACGATAATAAATTGGCTCTCTTCACTGAAACGGCGGATCATGTTGGTGAATTTTCCGACGTTGGCATCATCCAGGGGGGCGTCTACTTCATCAAGTATACAAAAAGGAGCCGGTTTTATCAAATAAATCGCGAACAAAAGTGCTGTGGCCGTTAAGGTTTTTTCTCCACCACTCAACTGCGTGATAGAAGACGGCCGTTTACCCTTGGGTTTGGCGATAATATCGATACCTGTTTCAGCGAGGTTTTCCGGGTTTTCCAGGATCAGGTCGCATTGGTCTTCTTCCGTAAACAGGGCCTTGAATACCTTGATGAAGTTTTCCTTCACCTGGTTGAAAGTATCGAGGAATTTCTGGTTGGCTGTGCTTTCCACCTCTGCGATAGTCTGCAGCAGGCTGTCTTTCGCCGTTACGAGGTCATTTTTTTGTTCGAGGATAAACTCGTAACGTTTTTTCATTTCCGTGAAAGCTTCGATGGCCGTAGGGTTGACCTCACCCAGGTTCTCCAGCCTTTTCTTCATCCGGTCACTTTTCTCCTGCAACTCTTCTACGGGTGTATCCGTTTTGCGGGACTGATCCAGGATATCATCGAGGTTGATGCGAAACTCTACCTGGAGCCTTTCCTTCATACCGGCCAGTTGCAGTTTCAGCTCATTCAGGCGGTCCTTGATCGCACCAAGCAACTGCTCCAGTTGTTCTCTTTCTTTGGATTTGTGCCTGAGTTCGGACTCTTTCTCATTGAGTTGATTCCTGATGTTGTAATAGGCCTGGTCGGCAGCATTCAGGATCTTTTCATCTTCCTCTTTTTTACGGAGCAGTTCAACCAGCCCGTTTTCTGCTGTCGTCAGCAGGTCTGCGCTTTCAGTAATGCTTTCCACCGTCTGCTTCAGTTGGGCCTGGCTGTTCTCTACCTGGTTGGCGAGTTCCCGGAGCTGGTTGGATTTGAAGGTCAGTTCCTGTTTAAGGGAGTTGATCCGGCTTTGCTGGCGGGTGAGGGAAAGATTGAATTCGTTATAGCGGGCATTGGCAGTGTTGTATTCCTGCTCTGCTGTTTTATAAGCCTGCTCCTGTTCCAGGAGTTTAGATCCGGTTTCAGCAATAAGCTCCATCAGTTGTTGAAGTTCCTGGCGGGTGCCGGCAATGCCTCCCTGTGTGGTTTGCAATTGCTGCTGCAGGTCTTCCAGGCGGTTACGGCCTGTCGATTGCTGCGCATGGAGGTTTTCAATTTTATTCTGCAGGGCAAAAAGCTGGTTGCTGAGTTGATTGATATCCTGCTGGCCCTGGCGGATAGCCTGCTCCTTCAATTGTTCATTGAAGCTGATCACTTCATTATGTTTCTGCTGGATGGCAGCCCTGAGATTATTCACAACTGTTTCCTGCAGGTCAATGGCTTCTTTCAGTTTCTCCAGGTTCTTGGCCCTTCCGATCTTTTTTCCTTCAAAGAGGCCAACGCTGCCACCGGTCAGGAAATGCTTTCCCTTTACGTATTTCCCGGATTTCTCCAATACAACGGCGCCGTTGCTGTTCTCGAGTGCCTGTTCGTCTTCCGCGATATAAACATTGCCCAGCAGATGTTCTGCGAGGAACCGGTAGGGCTCATCCACTTCAATTACAGAAAGTGCCGGTACGGTTCCTTCCGGTTGAGATCCTGCATGCCGGGCGCCATCAAACTTGTCCAGCAGGAAGAAATTCGCCTTCCCTTTTTTATTGGCATCAAGCAGGTGAACTGCCTGTAACCCTTCCTGGAGGTTATTCACCACATAATAGTTCAGGTAGGGTTCCAGTACATTCTCGAGCGCGGCACGGTAATTCTCCTTTACGTAGATAATATCGGAAAGAATTGGTGCATGATGATTCCAGGCAGGGTTCTTATGAAGGAATTTGATGCTTTCCGGATAACCTTCCATGGAATCAATGAGGCTTTTCAGCAGGTCATATTCGTTCTTCCGGGCATCCAGTTTCCGGCTTTCTTCTGCGAGTTCCTGCCGCAATACTTCCATTTCCTGCTGGCTTGCCAGGATCTGCTCTTTGGTCCGGTCATGGTGCTCCTGCAACTGTTGAAGATCACGCTGGCGGGTAGATAATTCTTCGTCCTTTCCCGTACGGTCTTCTTCCAGTTGTTTCAACTGGCTGCCACGCACTTCGCGTTCTTCTTCCAGTTGCTGGATGGTGCGCTGCAGGTTCTGGATGGAGGTATCTGCAACAGCTACTTTTTTCTCGGCCTCAAACTGGCTGCGCTGAATCTGGAGATTTTCACTGCGAACAGCATCCAGTGCAGTACGCTGTTCGTCGAAAACCTGGCGATTCTGGGTCACGCTCTCCTTATACTCATCCAGCTGGTTTTCGAAATGCTCCAGTTTACCTTCTTCCTCGTTTACCTGCTGAGTGGTAAATGCGATACTTTCTTCAAGGCCTTTGGCTTGTCCCTCACTTTTTTCGAGGAACTCACGCAGGCTCCCTTCCTTTTCCTGCAGGAAATTCAGGCGCTGCGCAGCAAGGTTCTTATCATTTTCACGGCTTCTCAGCAATTGCAGCAGGTCATTGAATTCATGCTGCATGGACTGGAGCGCTCTCTCTTTTTCAATAAACCCTACTTTCTCCTGCTCGATGGCTGCTTCTTCCTGGGCGATCTGCGCTTCGAGATGAATTTTACGGTCTGTTTCCGCCTGGGTCTGTTCGTTCAGTTCGCGGTAGGTCAGGTTAAACCCTTCAAGGGAGGCGATGGCGAGTTCAATGGACAACTCTTTGTAGTCCTTTTTGATCTCGTAGTATTTCTCCGCTTTTTTAGCCTGGTTTTCGAGGCTTTTCAGCTGGTTATTGATCTCAAACAGCAGGTCTTCGATACGGGCAAGATCCTGTTCAGTCAGGTCAAGTTTCTGGCGGGCTTCTTTCTTCCGCGTTTTATAAATGGAGATTCCTGCAGCCTGCTCCAGCATCCGGCGACGACTGTTATCCTTATCCTTGATCAGGTCGTCCACCATTCCCAGTTCGATGATGCTGTAACTGTCTGTACTGACACCGGTATCCATGAACAGGTTCTGGATATCCTTCAGCCGGCAGTTGACATCATTGAGGCGGTATTCACTTTCTCCGCTTTTGTAGAATTTGCGGGTGATGGTCACCGTATTGAACTCGGTCGGAAGCAGGTTTTTGGTGTTTTCAAAGGTGAGGCTTACTTCGGCCAATCCGCTGGCAGAACGTGACCTTGAACCATTAAAAACGAGGCTTTCGAGGTTTTCCGACCGCAGCTGACTGATCTTCTGTTCCCCGATCACCCAGCGGATGCTATCGATGATATTGCTCTTGCCACAGCCGTTGGGGCCAACAATGCCAGTGATATTCTGATCAAAATGCACCACCGTTTTGTCGGCGAAGCTCTTGAAGCCTTTGATTTCTAAACTCTTTAATCGCACTATGTCCAGTTTTTGGAGGGAAGCAAATATAGCCGTTTGACTTATAAAAGATAAGCCGCTATCTGAATTACAGGATTTTAGTTCCACACGAATTATGCACAGCAAAGTGTTATGTACCCTACATAATTGATAATAAATAGATTAACCAGATAATAGCATAAATATAAATCAATTAAAGCAGCATAATACTAATTATCAATATATAGTGCTGATAACTGTGTAGGATCTTCAGCCGGAATGATCTTGTGAAGTCATGGGTATTTATAGTGTTTTTAAAACCGTATAAAATACCTCTACGGCTGGTGTCATATTCTCCCCCTATATTTGAAATATGCGCGTAGAACTCCGTTCCGATACTTTTACCCGGCCAACTCCGGCCATGAAAGATGCCATGTGGCACGCCCCGGTGGGGGATGATGTTTTCAGGGAAGATCCCTCCGTTAACCTCCTGGAAGAAATGGCTGCCGCGCTGTTTGGCCGCGAAGCAGCGATTTATTCCCCTTCCGGTACCATGAGCAACCAGATCGGCATCAAAGTGCATACCAGACCTGGAGACGAAGTCATTTGTGAGCAGCAGGCCCATGTTTACATTTATGAGGGCGGAGGCATTGCTTTTAACAGCGGCTCCCAGGTCAGGGCGCTTACCGGCGACAGGGGCAGGATCACGGCCCACCAGGTGGCCGCCGCCATCAATCCTGACGATGTGCACAAAGCCCGGACTTCCCTGGTTTGCCTGGAGAATACCAGTAACCGTGGCGGAGGAAGCTGTTATGACTGGGACGAAATGATGGCCATCCGGAAAGTATGTGAGGAGAACCAGCTCCGGCTTCATCTTGACGGGGCCAGGCTGTTCAATGCCCTGGTGGCGACTGGTCAGGAAGCGCGACAATACGGAAGGTTGTTTCATAGTATTTCCATCTGCCTCAACAAAGGCCTCGGATGTCCCATGGGCAGCCTGCTGATCGGGGACAGCGACTACATCCGGCAGGCCCGGAGGATCAGGAAGGTATTCGGAGGCGGCATGCGTCAGGCGGGGTATATGGCTGCAGCGGGGATCTATGCCCTGGAACACAACATCGAACGGCTCGCTACCGACCATGCACATGCGAAGGCGATCGGTGCAGCACTGAGCCGGAAGCCATTTACCGGCAGGATGCTTCCGGTAGAAACCAACATCGTCATCTTTGAAGTACTCCCTCCTTACACGCCCGTTGATTTCGTGGAAAAGATGAAGGCTTCAGAAATTTTTTGCACGGCTATTTCTGCGACGCAAGTCAGGATGGTTACACATCTTGATGTAACTGACAATATGGTCGACAAAACGATAGCATGCATTGCTGCCCTGTAATGCCTATTTTTATAGCAGCAAGCAATCAATACTATGTTACCAACGATCAATCCCACGTCTACGGCCGCATGGCGCGCCCTGCAACAACACTACCAGACGGCACATACATTATCGATAAGCGAGCTGTTTACGGCCAATCCTGAACGCTTCAGCGAGTTCTCCCGGCAGCATGGCGACCTGCTGGTGGATATGTCGAAGAATATCGTCACTGCTGAAACCTGGAATTTATTACTGGACCTCGCCCGGGAAGTAAACCTTCCTGAAGCTATCCAGGCAATGTTCAAGGGCGATCCCATTAACCAGACAGAAGGCCGTGCCGTACTACATACTGCGTTGCGCAACTTTTCCGGCGCACCGGTAATGGCAGAGGGTACCGATGTAATGCCTGGCGTCAGGGCGGTGCAGGATCAAATGAAACAATTTGCTTCCCGCATTCACAGCGGTGAATGGAAAGGTTATACAGGCAAACCGATCCGCTATATCGTTAACATCGGTATCGGCGGCAGCGACCTTGGACCATTGATGGTGACGGAGGCCCTTAAACCTTACTGGCAACCCAACATCCAGCCTTATTTTGTGTCGAATGTAGATGGCACCCATATCGCTGAGACCCTGAAAAAAGTAAACCCGGAAGAAACACTGTTTCTCATCGCATCCAAAACCTTTACGACGCAGGAAACCATGACCAATGCCCATACTGCCAGGGATTGGTTCCTCAAAGCTGCGGGGAATGAAAAATTCGTTGCCGGCCATTTTGTAGCCCTTTCCACAAACGAGAAAGAGGTGGTTAAATTCGGGATCGACAAGGAAAACATGTTCGTATTCTGGGATTGGGTTGGCGGCCGTTATTCGCTCTGGAGCGCCATCGGGCTCAGCATCGTGCTGACGATCGGATACGACAATTTTGAAGCATTGCTCAAGGGAGCTTTCGATTTGGATCAGCATTTCCGGAATTCGGAGCTGAATCAGAATATACCTGTTCTTCTTGCCCTGACTGGTCTCTGGTACACCAATTTTTTCGGCACACAAACGGAAGCCATTCTCCCCTACGACCAGTATCTCCATCGCTTTGCTGCTTATTTCCAGCAGGGCAATATGGAGAGCAACGGTAAATCGGTTGATCGTGCCGGTAACCCGCTTCAATATAGCAGCGGACCCATTATCTGGGGCGAACCGGGTACCAACGGGCAGCACGCTTTTTATCAACTGATCCACCAGGGCACGCCGGTCATTCCCTGTGATTTTATCGCTCCTGCCATCAGCCACAACCCTATCGGCGACCATCATATGAAACTGCTCAGCAACTTCTTCGCCCAGACGGAGGCACTGATGAATGGCAAGTCTGCAGACGAAGCCCGGGCGGAACTCGTTAAAGCGGGAACCGCTGCTGAAGCAGTTGAAAAACTTGTCCCTTTCAAGGTTTTCACCGGCAACAGGCCTACGAATTCCATACTGGTAAAATCCATCACGCCATTCACCCTCGGGCAGCTGATTGCTTTATATGAACATAAGATCTTCGTTCAGGGTGTCATATGGAATATTTTCAGTTTTGATCAGTGGGGCGTTGAACTGGGCAAACAACTGGCCAACAAGATCCTGCCGGAACTGAAAGGTGACGAAGCCATTACCGGGCATGACGGGTCGACCAATGGCCTGATCAATGCCTACAAAAGAATGCGCACCTAAGGTTTTCCTCAGGTTTCTTATCTTAGCCGCCAAAACAAAAGGGCTCATGGCACAACACGAGGAAGATTTTGATGCAAACCTGGCAGGTGAAGAGGGACCGACGGAAGAGACTAAGACCAGCTGGTTCAAGCGTATCAAAAAGGGTATCCTTACCAGCACTGCAGAGAAAAAAGAAACCCCTGAGGGCTTATGGACCAAATGCCCTGAATGCAACTTTATATGCACGATGAATGAACTGCGGGAACACCTTTTTGTGTGTCCCAAATGCAATTATCATCACCGTATCGGAAGCACGGAATACTTTGACATATTGTTTGATGAAGATGGATTTGAAGTGATGTTTGAGAACATCCGTTCCAAGGATTTCCTGCATTTTACAGACCTGAAATCTTACGAGAAGCGGCTGAAGGAAATCTGGAGTAAAACCGACATAACCGACAGTATCCGGATCGCAAGAGGAAAAATGCACGGCCAGGGTATCGTGATTGCCTGTATGGATTTTGAATTCATCGGCGGTTCGCTTGGTTCAGTTATGGGTGAAAGGATCGCAAGGGCAGCAGATTACTGTCTTGAACACCAGCTACCGTTAATGATCATTTGCAAATCGGGAGGCGCCCGGATGATGGAGTCGGCATTCTCACTGATGCAGCTCGCCAAAGTGTCCGGAAAACTTTCACAACTGACTGACGCCAAAATACCCTATATCTCTTTCCTTACGGATCCCTCCTTTGGCGGGATATCTGCTTCCTTCGGGATGCTGGGTGATCTCAATATTGCCGAACCGGGTGCGCTCATTGGTTTTGCCGGTCCCCGTGTGATCAAGGAAACGATCAAACGCGATCTTCCTGAAGGATTTCAACGCAGCGAATTTTTACTTGAACACGGGTTCCTCGATTTCATTGTAGACCGGAAGAACCTGAAGGAAAGGCTAAGCACACTGCTACTGCTTTTCAAACAATAAACCTTTTTCATTGGAACTGAGGAACAGATCAGCCTTTCACGATTACTATTTTGAAACGACCTATATCGCAGGCATGGTTCTGGTCGGTACGGAAGTCAAATCCATCCGCACCGGCAAGGTCAGCTTCAATGATGCTTATTGCCTGTTTGAAAAAGGTGAGTTATACGTAAAAAATCTGCATATTTCGGAATACGCATATGGCACTACCCAGAAACATGCACCCAGCCAGGAACGGAAACTGCTATTGCACAAAAAGGAATTACGCAAGCTCGAATCCAAGATCAAAGAAAAGGGGTACACCATCATTCCGTTAAAGATCTTTTTCACAGAAAAGAATATTGCAAAACTGGAAATCGGTCTTGGGAAGGGGAAAAAGGTACACGACAAGCGTGATTCAATTAAGAAAAGAGAAGTGGAGCGCGACATTAAACGGTATCTGAAATAAATTATTGTATCCTTGCATTCCATAAGGTATTTTGCTTAATTTTCGAACATGCATCGTATAATTCTGATATCCTTGTTGATCATTTCCCTTCATGCAGGGGCCCAAACCATGGGAGGAAGCTGGTATGGTAAAGCTGATGTAGTGCTGGATGGCACCTTCAACAACTACCTTACCGAATTGGTTATCAAGCAAAAAGGCAACCAGGTAGAGGGCATTTTCGGTTATTATTTCCGTAATGGATACCAGAGCTTTTACGTAAAAGGCACTTACGATCCGAAAACACGCCAGGTAAGTATCCCAAATATTCCTGTAGTTTTTTACAAGGCCAATTCAATCGATGGCGTCACCTGCAACATGAGTTTTGAAGGAACTTTACGAGTTTCCAAGATTGGCTCCTTTGTACGCGGGTCATTGATGTCTGACGGCTCTTATAAATATACCTGTCCCGAACTGCGCGTGTTGTTCTCACTGGATTCCCTGATGGAAAAAGATTCCCTGATCAATGAAGGGCTTGCCAAAAAACTCTGGCAACCATCTGTTGAGGATATTGTGGTGGAAGATGACAAAGACGGCCCGGTGATCAAAAATGCCGTTACTTCTGCCGGACTGTCCCGCCCTTCTGTTAATACGCCGAAGATGGACCTCAGTTCGCTGACTGCCAGGTTCAAGCAACGTCAAAGTGTTATTACCAACGAACTTACTGTTGCTGCGGATTCAATTCGGATCAGCTTTTACGATAACGGTGATATCGACGGCGACAGCATTTCGGTGTTCCTGAACGGCAACCCGGTACTGGAAAAACAGATGATCTCTGCAAAAGCCACCACGATATATGTGAAGCTGGATCCCACCAGGGAATTCAACGATGTTTCCATGTTTGCCGAGAACCTCGGTCGTATACCACCCAATACCGCCCTCATGGTGGTATACGATGGAGATACCCCGCAGGAAGTATTCCTGACCAGTAACTATTCTCAGAATGGTTCTGTAAGGATCAGAAGAAAACCAAAAAGCGGGACCAAATAACTGGTTACCCGCTTTCCGATAATCGATATTAAATATGAATCAGGGCGTCAGAAGAGTTTCTTCTGCACGCCTTCTTCTTTTGGCTCCCATTCCATTTCAGTGCTCTTGCTGAAGTCGGCCAGCTTATTACCAACGGCCTTCCAGCCCATCACTTCCACAAAATCGCCCAGTTTGATCTTCTGCGTACGCGCCTGTGCCCCGCGGCCTGTATGCAACAGTAATACCGGTTTGGGGTCGGTAGTAACCAGCTCCAGGCGGTTGTTGTTTCCTTCCTTGATGAAAAGGAATTTGTTTTGCAGCGTGGACGTCTCGATAACGAAGCGCTTCACATTATACTGAAGTTTGTCGTTGTCGAGATAAACTGCAGTGATCACCTTTTCCGGGTTGAATTTCTCCAGCAAAAGGATCTTTTCCGGATCGAACCGCTGGGTCATTTCAAGGTCGGTCAGTTCGTAGTTGCCGTCGTTATAGAAAACCACCAGCTTTTCCGTACCATCGAAGCTTCCCAGGTAGCTCCCCTTTTCTTCGGTATTCAACCTGCCAAAACGATCATCGAACCACAACTTGATCGCACTGAGCGTTGATTTTCCCGCTTCTTTGAAACGGACCGTTTTGACCGGGTATTTGGATACCTGGTTGCCTATCGCTGACCTTCCCTTGATCTCCAGTTCTTCGAAATAGAAGTCAAACTGCTTGATACGCGCCGGGCAATTCGGGCTGAGTATGATCGTTACCGCTTCGGCTTCACCGTTGGGATTGGCGGTGAAATAGTGAACTTTGCTCTTATCATTTCCCTTGGTCAGATCATATTCCTTGTCGCGGGTAATACCCGTCACATTGAATCGTTTAGCAAAGCTGGTTCCGCTGGCACCATCAACATAGATCATGTTGTACGTAGTGCGTTCGTCGTTCTTCTGGAAAATGGCCACATGCAGGATCTCCTTGCCGATATAGACCTTCTCTCCCACCCGCACCACTTTCATCAGTCCCCGCCTGGTAAAAACGATGATATCGTCCAGGTCGGAACACTCAAAAACCAGTTCGTCTTTCTTCAGTCCGGTACCGATAAATCCGTCCGTCCGGTTTACATACAATTTGGTATTCGCGATGGCTACCTGTTTGGCCTGTATTGCCTCAAATGGCCTGATCTCGGTTTTTCTTTCCCGGCCCTTGCCGAATTTTTTCAGCAGGTTCTCATAATAGGCTATCGCATATTCGGTCAGATGTTCGAGGTCATGTTTCACCTGTTTGATCTCCCCCTCGAGTCCTTTGATCTGGTTGTTCAGTTCGTCGATATCAAGGCGGTAGATTCTGCGGACAGGCTTCTCCGTGAGCTTGAGAATATCTTCACGGGTGATTTCCCGTTTCAGCTTCTTTTTGAAGGGGGTGAAGGCCTTGTCGATTGATTCGATCACCTTGTCCCAGGTCTCATGCTTCTTTTCGAGCTCCTTATAGATTTTCTCTTCAAAGAAGATCTTTTCCAGTGAAGTATAGTGCCACTTCTCCTGCAGTTCGGCAAGCCTGATCTCCAGTTCCCGTCTCAGCAACTCGCGGGTGTTGTCGGCAGAAACCGAAAGCAGCTCATGAACACTGAGAAATCTTGGTTTCTGGTCTACGATCACACAGGCATTGGGGGAAATGCTGACCTCACAATCTGTAAAGGCATAAAGCGCGTCTGTTGTAATATCGGGAGAAATGCCCGGCGCCAGGTCGACCTGGATCTCTACTTCAGCCGCAGTATTGTCCGTAACCTTTTTGATTTTGATCTTACCCTGGTCATTTGCCTTGATAATGGAATCAATGAGGCCGGAAGTGGTCACCCCATAGGGCACATTGCGGATGACCAGTGTCTTCTTGTCCAATTCTTCGATTAGGGCCCGCACCCGCACTTTCCCACCACGTTTCCCTTCATTATAGCCACCAACGTCGATCATGCCGCCTGTCTGAAAATCAGGAAATATTTCAAACTTTCTTCCTTTGAGGTATTTGATGGAAGCGTCGATCAGTTCACAAAAGTTATGGGGCAGGATTTTGGTGCTCAGCCCCACAGCAATACCCTCTGCCCCCTGTGCGAGCAACAGCGGAAATTTCATGGGCAAAGCGATCGGCTCGTTTTTACGGCCGTCGTAACTCAGCTGCCATTCCGTGGTTTTGCTGTTGAAAGCAACTTCCAGGGCAAACTTGCTTAGGCGGGCTTCAATATAACGCGGGGCGGCAGCATCATCTCCCGTGCGCACATCACCCCAGTTTCCCTGGGTTTCGATCAGCAGGTCTTTCTGCCCCATATTAACCAGCGCTTCCCCGATACTTGCGTCACCATGCGGGTGATATTGCATGCTCTGCCCGATGATATTGGCCACCTTGTTGAAACGCCCGTCATCCATTTCCTTCATGGAATGCAGGATGCGTCGCTGCACTGGTTTGAGGCCATCTTCAATGGCCGGTACCGCCCTTTCCAGAATCACATAGGAAGCATAGTCGAGGAACCAGGATTTGTATTGCCCGGTCACGCCGCCATCTCCTATGGGTAAATTGTCATTCGATTTTCCTTTCGACATTATCCTAAGTCTGATTTAAATTTCATACAATTCAAGTGGCAATCCATCCGGATCGCTGAAGAAACAAAACCGTTTGCCGGTGTGAGGATCTGTTCTGATCGCTTCCATGTTCACGCCTTTTCCTGCTAGCCTGCATACTTCAACATCAATATCACTGACAGCGAATGCAAGGTGCCGCAATCCCTGTGCTTCAGGGCGGCTAGGCCGGGCCGGCGCTTCCGGAAAGGAAAAGAGCTCGATTATGTACTGGCCATTCAGTGAGAGATCAAGTTTGTAGGATTGCCTTTCCTCCCGGTACACCTCCCGGACAATTTCCAGTCCGAGTACACGGGTATAAAATTCTTTGCTCCGGTTATAATCTCCGGCAATGATGGCGATATGGTGAATAGCTGACAACATCCTATTCTGTTTCTACCGGCGTTTCTGATTTTCGCTTGATCTCAAAATCTTTCATGTTCTTCTGTTCGCCCTGCACGTCGAATTTTTCGTCACGAATGAGTGTTTTCAATCGCCAGAGCAGGTATGCGTCGCCGGTAGTCACCTTGTTCTTTGAAAGAAACTGGTGAATTATTCTGGAGGCTTTCTGCCAGTCGTTGGTGATGTATTTGGCCAGGTCGCTGTCATAATAATCATAATCGTATTGCGACAGTTTTTTGCCTCCTTCGAGGATGCGGACGCCTTTTTTTTCTTCCGAAAGTTTGATCCATTCATCCGGATCCACCTCAAATTCACTGAGTGTTACCGGCCGCGCGAGTTTCCTTGCTTTAAGGAACTCTTTGGGCGGGATGGAACTCAGCCAGGTAGGGTAAAACAACTGGCCTTTTTCATTCAGGAAGGGAAGATTGTTCAGATAGAGGATATGTATCCTTCCCTGGAACTCCTTCACGAAATGCAGGAGCCAGTAATAGCCGCAAACATCATGTTTGTTCTGGGCGGCCCAGATCCACACGAACTCCGACTCATCGCGCCGAAGGCGGCCAACCAGTTCAGCCGCTGTTTTGAAGTCATCTACTTCACCTGTATCGGCTTTCCCCTCATAATCACCGCCGGCAAGGATTTCCCGCCACCAGTTCGTTCTCTCCTCACGGCCTTCCCCTTTATACATATTGTACAGTGGTCCTACGGCATAGTCGTCCCTGATCAGGAGGATCTCACCTTCCAGTGTTGGCTCAAGGACAATAGCCTGTTGCAATACGGCAATATCCGCTTCATTAAAAACAATATGGATCATAGTTCTCCAAATTCAATACCGACAAAACGGCGGTGTGTTCAATAGTGCTTAAGATCAGGCTGCACCGGCTGCTGCCTCTCCATCTTCTACCAGGTCAAGCTCCACCCGGAGGTTGTCAATGATAAAGTCCTGGCGCACCGGTGTATTTTTGCCCATATAATATTCCAGCAATTGCTGGATATGCGTTTCCGGCATTACCAGCACCGGCTGTTTCCGCATGTCTTCGCCGATAAACCGTGAAAATTCATCCGGGGAGATCTCACCCAATCCCTTAAAGCGGGTGATTTCTGGTTTATTGCCCAGTTTTTTCACAGCAGCCGCCTTTTCACTTTCATCGTAACAATAGATGGTTTCCTGTTTATTGCGGACGCGAAACAGGGGCGTTTCCAGGATATATACGTGGCCGTTTTTTACGAGATCAGGAAAGAACTGCAGGAAGAATGTCATCAGGAGCAGACGGATGTGCATACCATCTACGTCGGCATCGGTGGCGATCACCACATTGTTGTACCGCAGGCCTTCGATTCCGTCTTCAAGGTTGAGGGCATGCTGCAGCAGGTTGAATTCTTCATTCTCATACACCACTTTTTTGGTCAGCCCGTAACAGTTCAGTGGCTTACCCCTGAGACTGAAAACCGCCTGTGTTTCCACACTGCGCGCCTTTGTAATGGAGCCGCTTGCAGAATCACCTTCGGTAATGAAAATGGTGCTTTCCCGTTGTTTCAGGGCAACTGATTCCTTGTCTTTGCCGGAAGGTTCTTCGTTGTAGTGAAAACGGCAATCCCTTAGCTTCTTGTTGTGCAGATTGGCTTTTTTAGCCCGCTCATTGGCCAGTTTTTTGATACCTGCCAGTTCTTTTCTTTCGCGTTCACTCTGCTCAATACGTTTTTTCAGCGCATCTGCGGTTGACGGATTCTTGTGCAGGTAATTGTCCAGCTCCTTTGCCAGAAATTCGAGAATGAAGGCCTTCATGCTCTGACCGCCTTCTTCCACGTACTGGGAACCGAGTTTGGTTTTCGTCTGCGATTCGAATACGGGTTCCACCACGCGTACAGAAACGGCAGCCGTAATGCTGGCCCGGATATCCGAAGCTTCGTAATCCTTTTTATAGAAGTCTCTTACCACCTTCACAAATGCTTCCCGGAAAGCCTGCTGGTGGGTACCCCCCTGCGTTGTGAACTGTCCATTAACGAAACTGAAAATCTCTTCGCCATAGTCGTTGTTGTGGGTGATGGCCACTTCGATGTCGTTACCCTTCAGATGAACGATGGGGTAACGCAGTTCATCTTCATTGGTTTTCCGCTGCAGCAGGTCGAGCAGTCCGTTCTTGCTGATGAATTTTTTCCCATTGAAATGCAGGGCAAGTCCGGCATTGAGGTAGCAATAGTTCCAGAGCTGGTTCTCGATATACTCTTCCTGGAAATGAAAGTTGCGGAAAACAGTATCATCCGGCGTAAAATTCACCAAAGTGCCATTGGGCTCTTTGCTGGCCGTTTCCTTATACTCTTTAATAAGTTGTCCCTTCTCGAACTCCGCCGTTTTCTCTTTTCCGTCACGGAAGGCGGTGACTTTAAAGTAAGTGCTCAGGGCATTCACGGCTTTCGTACCCACACCATTCAGACCCACACTTTTCTGGAAAGCCTTACTGTCGTATTTGGCTCCTGTATTGATTTTGCTCACCACGTCCACCAGTTTTCCCAGGGGAATACCCCGGCCATAGTCGCGGATGGTGACTACACGATCTTTGATGGAGATCTCCACCTGTTTGCCATAACCCATCGTGTGTTCATCGATGCAGTTATCGATCACTTCTTTCAGCAGCACATAGATGCCATCATCTGCGCTGGTGCCATCGCCTAACTTACCGATATACATTCCGGGCCGAAGGCGGATATGCTCCCGCCAGTCGAGGCTCCGGATGGAATCTTCGGTATACTCAAATCCTGATTTTTGTGTTTCTGCCATAGAATTCGCCTAAAGGGGGCAAATATAGCCATTGCGGCTGCATGATGAAAATGTGGATTGTGCACCCCTGTGGAAAAGCCTCCCTGCCAGCTAACCTGCTGGTTTTCAATACAGATTGGTTAACCTTATTTTAAATTCCGGAAACAGTACTCTCCCGCTTTTACAGATCGCCGAATATCCCTATTTTTGATTTTCCGACACGGTTGCAGGGCCCGGCTCTTTACTAACCTCAGCCAGCCTCCCGAAGTTGGAATACTAACCCATTAGGTGCTGATTTACAACCCGTTATTGAGATTAATTGTTGAAAAATTGCGTGTATGTATAACTATTCCTTGTTGGAGACGAGTTGTTATTATCTGATCCAGGAAAAAGCAGATGGTCCTGTTTCACTGATCAAGGTGAATATGGACACCGATTACTGCCTTTTCATTACCCGTTTTGGAGAAACAGAAAGTACAGAATGGAGGAAAAAGCAGGACCCGATTCATGAAATTCTTGAGTTGCTGAGTGATGATAAAGTGCGTGAGTGGCAAACTGCCTATTACAGCAATGAGGATGCATTTTATGAAGATGGCGAAGAATAAAACCGCTTAATCATGACAACTTACGCTGACCTTCAGGCAGGCAATTTTTACCTGATCAGAGGTACTGTTAATGGGGAAATCGAATTGATTTCCCTTTTGGCGCTTACAGAAAAATGTGTGTTACTGAGAAGTTTTGGACAGATGGACGCAGATTTCTGGCGCAAAAGAGAGGATACCATTCATGAGGTGATCGAAGAGCTGGATTATGACAGCGCTTCTGCCATCTTATCGCTTTATGATGATGAGGATGAGGACGATCTGTCCTGGGAGGATGACGAGGATGAATAAAACCCTGATTACTGACCTTACGGAGATTGCACAACTGGCAGAAAGCAGGTATTCTGAAAACCTCGCCTTCAGGCACTTTATGGCGCAACAGGATGCAGCGGCAACTGATGAACTGGTTTTCCCGTTGCAGGAAGCTGTGACAAAAGCAGTCGACTGCTGTGCCTGCGGAAACTGCTGCCGGAGTATGATGGTGGATGTGACGGAAGAGGAAGCCAACAGCCTGGCAGAAGCCTTGAATGAGCCGCTGGCTGTTGTCAAATCAAAATATATTGAAGAAAGTCTTTCCGGCCGCCTGCTGGTAAGCAGTATGCCCTGCCATTTCCTGGAAGGAAATCTTTGCCGGATTTATGACAACCGCTTTTCCACCTGCCGATCCTTCCCGCACCTCGACCAGCCCGGTTTCAACGCCAGGCTCTTTTTCATTTTGCAGCATTATGGACGCTGCCCCATCGTCTTCAATGTGGTGGAAGCATTGAAAGCATGTACTAATTTTACGCCATGAAAGCGCTGATTATTCCTGCCCGTAGAGCCTGTTATCTTTTTCTTTGCCTGTTCGTGTTTGGCCTGGCGGCCTGTGGCCAGCAGGGCGAAGCCCTCCAACCTGCAGCCTTTTCTGACAAGCTAGCTGATTCCCTGGTGCAACTGCTGGATGTCAGGACTGCAGCAGAATACCAGGGTGGTCATCTTCGCAATGCCATGCAGGCCGACTGGAATATGCCGCAGGAATATGCCAGGAGAATTTCCTTTCTCGACAAAAGCCGGCCGGTACTGGTTTATTGTCTCAGTGGCGGGCGCAGTCACGAAGCAGCACTGCAACTGAAACAGAAAGGATTTACTGTTTTTGAATTAAAAGGCGGAATCAGTGCCTGGAAGAAAAGCGGCCTTCCTGTGGAAGGACAGTCTCCGCAACAGGCAATGTCGCAGGAATTATTCAATAAAGCAATTTCAGGTGATCAGTATGTGCTCGTTGATTTTGGTGCCCCCTGGTGCCCGCCCTGCCGGAAGATGGCTCCTGTTCTGGACTCACTGGTAAAAGAAAAAGCAGGAGTTTTTACACTCCTGCAATTGGACGCCGGACAGGAAACGGAGTTGGCGAAACAATTAAAAGTTGAAGCACTGCCACATTTTTTTCTCTATAAAGAAGGTAAACTCGTCTGGGAGCAGCAAGGCCTTGTAGACCTCAATACCCTGAAGGCACTGTTTTCTTCTTTTTAAGCTGAAACACCCGCGACAGGTTGAATCCAAAGTAGATATCCCCATCCCGCCATTGATAGGCAGTCTGGCTGATAAAGGAGGTAGGAACGAGTCCCTGTGAGTTGCTGAACACAAACTGAAAAACGTGTCCTCCTGTTTCAATATCAAAACCTGCGGAAAATGAATTGTATACCTGGGTGCTGTTTACCTGGTCCGGCAACAGGTAAGTATATTCCGTATTAAAACTGACCCGTTTGCTGATCCTGAAACGGCCGCCCAATCCAACCGCAAACACATCATTTTTATCATCTGCTTCAGGAACCAGGTTATAATGTATCCAGGAAGGAGTCAGCTGCAGGGAGAAAAAACTGCCGAACTTCCGGGCGATCAGTAACTGGGTGAAATAATTGGTGCGGTATTTACCATCGTAATAGGGTTTTTCCGGATAGTGCAAGGTAACGTAAGCCAGGCCGGCATACAGCGACGTGGTCAACGGCATGGAGTTATCAGACTGTTGCGTAAATATCCTGTATTTGAAACTTGCGTCATAAGTTTTCTCGTATGAGCTCCTGCCGATACCAATGGCCAGTTTGTCCGTTATTCCATAATCAAAACCCAGCCGGATAGTGGCATTGTCCAGCCCGAACAAATCGTAGAGGCCATCACTTATTCTGCCGAACCGGTGCATGATCATTACCTGCAACACGCCCTTTTTGGGTGATTCAACGCTTGCCTGATTTTGTATATAGGTGCCCTTGAAAGTGCCGGTTACCGGAAATTTTGTATTCAATGTTGTATCCTGTGCCAATGCTGTATTGAAAAGGTGTAACAGCAGGATCGGGATAATAATGGTTGTCTTGTTCATAAATCAGGGTTTACATTCAAAGGATACCGTTACTTCCATTTCTGATGCGATCTTGTCGCGCACCAGCCCGGGAATCTTAATCTGGAAGTCCTCGGGTTTCAGGAGAAACCTGGTTTGTCCGGCAATGGTCTGTTCCTTCACCTCAACCACAGCGGGAAAACTGATCTGTTTTGTTACGCCATGCAGGGTGATATTGCCTTTCACGGTGAGGTCGAGTTTTCCTTTTCTCGAAAGGTCAATGGCTGGTTCAAAGGTTCCTTCAAAACCGGCTTTGGGATACTTGTCACTTTCGATATAGTTTTCATTAAAGTGTTCCTGCATCAATGCCTTTTCAAAGAGGAAAGCTTTTACCAGCATCATTGCTTTCACTGTTTGTTTTTCAGGATCAAGCAGGAAAAGAACCTGACGGTTTTCAGCTTTAATGTCTTCCAGAGGGGTATGGGAATACAGGCGAACGTTGCCGTTTTTGGTCATCCAGTCACCAGGTGATGGCGACAATACAGGTGACATCAACATAAAGAAAACAGAAAGCCAGGTGAGCATTAGTTGTTGGGTTTACCCTGGTCGATCCAGGCCTGGATTTTTGCAATATTGCAGGAGGAAAGTTTGGCAGCGTTTTGCGGCATCGGAACATAACCGCTTTGGTGGTTGATGGCACCGATCAGGCGGCCATCATCCGCAACTACTTTCACTTCGGCATAGTTGGTAAGGGAAAACGGTGCGGTTGGTGTGGCGCCATGGCAGCTGCTGCAATTGGAATTGATGATGGGCAGCACGTTGTTGGCAAATGACATATTCGCAGTGTTGCAGGTCGGGGGATTGTCGGGATCCGTTGGCTGATCGGATTCCTTGTCTTTACTACAGGACGATAGCAGGCATAGGGCAATAAGCTGGCTGGCCAGCAGGATGTGTTGGGCTTTCATTTTCGATGTTTTATGGGAGGTTTATTGAATGATGCAGTCTACCAGGCTGACGTCTACCAGGTAACCGGCGCATTTCCCTTTGATGGTGATCTGTCGGTTCAGGAATTCAGATTGATTGCCGTCAGGTTTATCCCGGAGCAGGCAATTGATATTCCCATTACCGCTCGTTTGGAGCAGTAAGGCGACTTGTCCGGAACTGGTGTCAACAGCCTGAACAATTCCCTGTACCTCGAGGATCTTATCCATAAAATGGTGACCTGCAGCAAGCTCATCACTGGAAAATGCTGCAAAGAGGGCATTGGCAGAGAGGCTGGTGTCCGCTTGTAGCGTTGCTACTGATGGCCGAAGCTGGTGGTAAGCTACCCAACCCCAGGTCAACACGGCCACCAGCGCTCCGACCGCCAATACAATCAATAGTTTCCGTTTTACGGATAATTTTCCTACAACCATATCTCCAACTTTCTATTCGAAGAAAACTGAACAGGGGTTGCGTAGGGTTTTAAAAAATCAGAATGGTAACTGATACCTGACTCCGGCCTGCACATTGAGTGCGCCGATTTTGACATTACCCTCACCAACACCCGATACGGGGATCGTAACAGATGGATACAGCTGAATGTGAAGGCGCGGCATTACCTGCCACTCACCGCCAGCTCCGAGGGAGATCGCGTTGGCAAATTTAAACTTGCCGGTTTCGTAAGTATGTTTATAATAATAACGGTTTCCGTCTTTCGTATAGTCGTAATTGTAAGTCTCTGATTTCATCTGTGCCGATTGAATGCCCGCAGTAGCGTAAACACGGTATTGTTTTTTCTGCAGGAAATCATAGCGCAGGAGAATCGGCCATTCCATCACGAAGCAGTCTGCCTCAACATCGATCAGGTCAACACCAGGCTGGTTCAGATAAGAGCCATCCGGCGGATGATAGTCTGAACCGTCAGCATCGTAAATTTTGTGAAAGAAAGTAAGACCGCTTTGTACGTACCATTTTTGTGCAAACCTGTACCCTGCTCCGAAGCCCCCGCCCCATGCTGTTGAACCGAGGCTGTTGCCAGGTACAAACGACCTTTCGAGTCCGCCACCGGCATAAACAAACCATCGGTTTTTAATCGGGTCTTGCTGTTGCGATTTCTTCTTCAGGTTTTTGTCCACGGGTGGCAGCGGCAATGTCCGGGGCGAAGACAAAGGATATTCCGGTGTACCGGCCGGGTATCCTGATCCGGCCTGTGCCGTTACCGCACCGGGCAGGCTGGCATCAAGTTCCCATAGACCCGTTGCTTCCTTTACACTCCTGTTTCCGTTAGCCGGGTTTTCTGTTTTTGTCAGCTGCCCCGCCTGGTGGCCGGATCGTTGACGCCCCTGGGCATCCCGTGATTTTTGGCGGTGCTGGCCCGCAGCAGTGGTCGCTCCGGTGTCGCTGCCTTTTTTCAACCGGGCGTTATCACTGCTGGCAGAAGCTGATGCAGCAGGATGGTCTCCGTTAGCATTGCCGTCAGGCGTGGCTGACGGATCACTTTCAGATCTGTCAACGGGTAAAGATTGGGGTACGGATTTCAGGGTCGCGGGTTCATTCAGGGAAGAAGCTTTCTTTTGACCGTTTGCAGCAGCACTACTTTTGCTGGCTGGTTGATCCGGTTTGCCAGTTACTGTTTCATTGCTGGCTTGAGGTAATACAGCAGGCCGGGTATGATCTCCTTTTTCAAGGAAGTAAACGAGTGCACCGATGAGCACCAGTCCGCTCCACCACCAGAAAAGAATCCGGCGGCGTTTTTTTTCGTTTTGGTCAAGAAGGCGTTCCATGTCCTTCCACGCCGTTTCCGGCATGGGGGGACCAGGCTGGTCAGCCGCTTCCCTGAACCAATCGTCCATATGATTAAATTGCTCTTTGTCCATGGTTTAGGATTTGGGGTTGCGCCTGCAGGATCATTCGCTGGAGATTGGTCCGTGCACGCGCAAGGTTGCTTTTTGAAGCACCTACAGATATTTTCAACATTTTAGCGATCTCTTCATGGGAACAACCATCTATAACAAACAGGTTAAATACAAGCCGGTAAGCCGGGGAAAGTTTGCCAATCATTTTCAGTAACTCTTCATGCGAAAGACGGTCCAGCCCCTGTGGCGGAACCGCCAGCCATTCACGAGTATCGACATCTTCCCCCAGCCAGAAGGTCCTGACTTTGCGTTTGCGCAGGTGATCAATGGAAGTATTGATAAATATCCTTCTGATCCAGGCTTTCAGGGCATTTTCCAGGGAGGGTTGCTGCGGTCTGAAATTCCGCAGTTCCTGGAAGATTTTCAGGAATGCATCGTTTATTACTTCAATGGCATCGGCATCATTGGATACGTAGCGATGGCACACAGTATGGCCATAGCCAAAAAAACGGGCATAGAGTGCCGATTGACTTTCACGCTCTTTACGAATGCATCCATCGATAAGCGCTTGCAGATCCGACTGTTGGGCGTCTCCGGAAACCATTGAATACTCCCCTTTACGTAGCTGGGATCAGTCCGGTTGCGGACCGGATTAAAAATACATTCTTTTTTTTCGGGAAAGCCGGGCACGCGCATTCGTTTCGTCGTAAATTGCCCGTCCGCTCACATTTGATCACCCAGGAAACCATACAACAGATTCTCAGCCGTATCGATATCATCGATGTGGTGGGCAGTTTCGTAAAACTGAAAAAAAGGGGGACCAATTACCTGGGACTCTGTCCCTTCCACAATGAAAAAACGCCCAGTTTTACTGTTTCGCCTACCAAAGAGATCTACAAATGCTTTGGGTGCGGAAAAAGCGGCAATACGGTCAGTTTTGTGATGGATCACGAAAAACTGAGTTACGTGGAGGCGCTTCGCTGGCTTGCCGGCCGGTATGGCGTAGAAGTGGAAGAAACAGCGGTCAGCCCGGCACAAAGGGAACAGCAACAGGCGGCAGAAAGTCTTTATATCCTGAACCAGTTTGCTCAACGTTATTTCAGCCGTGTGCTGAAAGAAGATGAGGAAGGCCAGGCAGTGGGCATGTCTTATCTCGAAGAAAGGGGATTCAACCCCGCCATCCTTGAAAAGTTTCAAATCGGTTACTGCAAGGAAGACCGCAAAGCTTTTGTAACAGAGGCGCTGCGGGAACAATACAACCCTGAACTCCTGGTCAAATCCGGACTTGCTGCTGTAAGGAATGATGACCTGGTGGACAATTACCGGGGACGGATCATTTTCCCTGTTCACAATACCAATGGAAAGGTGCTTGGATTCGGCGCAAGAATCATCCGCAAGAACGACAAGGCGCCAAAGTATATCAACACTCCGGAAAACGAAATCTATCTCAAAAGCCGGATCCTGTACGGTATGTATTTCGCCCGGCAGAGCGTCGACAAACTGGACGAGTGCCTGCTCGTGGAAGGCTATACGGATGTTGTCAGTCTTCACCAGGCCGGTATAGAAAATGTTGTCGCCAGCGGCGGAACTTCCCTGACCACTGATCAGATCCGGCTGGTAAGAAAATATACCGACAACCTGACGATCATTTACGATGGCGATGCAGCGGGTATCAAGGCAGCCCTCAGGGGATTGGACATGGCGCTGGAGGAAGGGCTTAATGTGAAACTTGTGCTTATCCCTGACAAGGAAGATCCGGACAGCTACGTCAACAAAGTAGGTGCGGCGGCCTTCCGCGATTTTGTTTCGGGGAACAAGAAAGACTTTATTCTCTTCCAGCTGGAAGTAGCCCTGAAAGATGCCGGAAATGACAGTATAAAAAAAGCTACCGTGGTCAACCAGATCGCGGAAACGTTGTCACGCATCAATAAAGCAGAAGACTTTACCCGGCAACAGGACTATATCCGCCAATGTGCGGGATTGCTGCAGATCGATGAAGCCGGCCTGATTCACCTCGTTAACAAGTTCATCCGCGAAAGGGTCAGCAAAGAGGAAAGCAAGTGGCAGCCAACTGAGGAACAGTTCCAGGATTTTGGTGCCGGAGAATTTCCACCTGACAATATCCAGGGGGAAGACGAGAGCTTTCAACTGCTGATCCGCGATGAAATGCAGGAACGGGCAGTTGTCAGGGCCCTGATTGAATTTGGCTTGAAACCATGGGATGACCAGCACCTCGTTGCAAACCATATCCTGGAGGAACTGGATGAAGAACTTCTGGATAATGCAAGCCTTGTGCAGGTTGTTCAAACTTACAGAACCTGGTTTGAAGGCGGACTGGAACCAACTGCCCGAAGTTTCTTTTACCATGAAGACCAGGCCCTCTCTTCGGTAGTGGTAAGCCTGCTGGAATTGAAGTATGAGGTGAGTGACAAGTGGAAGAATAAGTTCAAGATGAGTGCGAGTACCCGCGAGGATCTCTACCGGGAAGAAGTTACTTCCACCCTGGGTTACCTGAAACTCAGGAAGATCAAAAGAATGATCGAAGAAAACCAGGCGGATCTTTCGCGGCCGCATACACCCGATGAACAGATTACACTACTGCAAACCCACCAGGCGCTGAAAAAGATGGAAAAAGAATTACTGCTCCACCTGGGAACAGTAATTGTAAGATAACCGGAATATTATTTCTCGGAAGGATTCTTCTTGCCCGCCAATAATTTTTCAAGACTTGCTTCTACCCTGGCTACACGTGTTTCTTCTTTTTTTGCTGATGTGATCCACACAGCATATTCTTTCTTGTTGGTAAAGGAAAGCGTGTCAAAAAACTCGTGGGCTTTCCTGTTCTTTTTCAATTGCAGCAGCTTCTGAAGATCAGGTGGTGCATCAACAGTGCGGTTTACAAAATCAACACCTTCTACGGGAGCAGGCTGTCCGCCGTTTGCCGACGCCCTTCTCATCTCCTTGATCCTTTGAGCCCTTTTGAACCGCAGCGCGCTCCAGACAGAATCGAGCGCCACCTGGCGTACGCCTTCATATCCGGCATTCACTACTTTATCCCAGCTGCAGTCACGATTCAGGTTGCTGACAATCTTGGAAGAAGACTTGGGATAGGCAATCCACAGTTTTGAATCATCGTGCAATGCCGGCAGAACATCTTCCAGGATGCCATTCAACTGGTTTTCGTTGATTGCAAACACCAGGGCAAAATCGATCCTTCTGCTTTTCAGCAAAGGAGTGACATTCTTAGCGAAGGTCATTTTGCTGAACTGCTTTTCGATGGAGGACGGGAGGCCCTGTATGAGCAGATTCTTTTCTTCGTTGTATTGCAATTTTTCGAATAAATTCTGCGACATACCTGGTATAATTTAACTGGAAGGAATAATTATAGCGGGATGCAAATTTACAAAAAAAAGCAGGGATTACTTGCCCACCGGCTTGTAATATTTCATAGCTTCCGGCATCAGTTCCTTCAGTTTTTCGATCCTGGTAGCCTCTGCGGGGTGCGTACTGGCAAATTCCGGAGGACGGTTGCCCTGGCTGGCTGCAGCCATTCTTTCCCACAGCGGAATTGCTTCCTGGGGATTATAACCTGCCATCGCTGAAAAGAGAAGTCCGTATTTATCGGCCTCCAGCTCATTGCTCCTGGAGAAAGGCAAAACAGCACCGTACTGGCTACCGAGGCCATAGGCGCCCATAAAGATCTGCTGGGTTGCCTCAGGTTTGTTGGCAACAGCTACTGAAAGCGCTACGCCACCCAGTTGCTGCACCATTCCCTGGCTCATGCGTTCGTTGCCATGCTTGGCCAGCGCGTGGGCGATTTCGTGGCCCATTACAACAGCCAGTGCGGCTTCGTTCTGGGTAATGGGCAACAGGCCCGTATATACCACGATCTTGCCTCCCGGCATACACCAGGCATTTACTTCTTTGGAATCCACCAGGTTGTACTCCCATTTATACCCTGCCAATTCATTGGAAAGGCCTTTCTGACTGTAATAACTGGTAATGGCATTGGAAATCCGCTGGCCCACACGGCGCACCATTTCAGCGTCTTTGCTGGCGCTGGCAGCAACTACTTTATTCTGTGACAGGAATTGCTGGTATTCCTGTGTCGCCATGCTCTGGATCTCTGATTCAGAGAACAATGTCAACTGGTTACGGCCGGTAATGGGATTCTTACTGCAGGAAGTGACCGACGCTGCGATCAGCAGGGTATAGATAAGCTTCTTCATCTTGCAAATTTGCAGGGAACCTTTCAATTTACATACCAGCCCCGGGAATAATTTCTACAACCCCTTCTTATTTGTTCCGGCGGCGGTCGCGGTATTTGAGGATGGGAACTTTTCCCTCACTTCCACGGAAGAGCCTGCTGATGTTCTTCTGGTGGGTGAGGATAACGAGCAGGGCGACCGCAATCGCGAACACCCGGTACGCGTGATTGTCTACGTTAAAAATGACCAGGATGAATACCGGGAATGCAATGCTGGCAAGTATAGAACTTAGTGATACGAACCGGGTCAGGTATAGCACCAGGAGGAAAACACCGGAGCAGCAAAGGGCCGTCCAGGGTGAAATGCCAATGATCAGTCCAAACAGGGTGGCCACACCTTTTCCACCTTTAAAATCGGCCCAGACCGGGAAGATGTGACCCAGTACGGCAGCAATACCAAGTCCCATCTGCAAATTGGTTAATGCGATATCATTCTCGAGATAATAGGGAAGCAATAAAGACAACTTGACTGCGGCGAGGCCTTTCAGCACATCGATGACCATCACCAGGGTACCCCAACGGGGACCCAGTACCCTGAAAGTATTGGTAGCACCGGCATTACCGCTGCCATAATCCCGGATGTCAATTCCGAAATAATGCTTACTAACCCAAACTGCCGTGGGTATGGAGCCGATACAATAGGCGATTAATATCAGCAGAGCCTCTTTCATGCGAATGGTCGAGTTGGATTTTTCAAAAATAGGGAAATCAGGCTTTCAATGTCCAGCAAATCCAGCTTTCTTTTTCCTGTTTTTTGATTAACGTCAGGCCGGCTGATGCTATTGCATTTTCTGCATCTGGTATGTCGGCAGCCAATAAACCGCTGATCACCAATACACCATCTGGTTTCAACAATTGTTTCAAAGCTGGCAGTGATGGCAGGATCACCCGTTTGTTAATGTTTGCAAGTATGATATCCTGTGGTTGCACCCCGTCCAGGTTTTCTGCCTTCCTGAGAGCTACTTTATTGCAACCATTACGGGAAAAGTTTTCCCCGGCATTGTCAATACTCCAGTCGTCATTGTCAATGGCGAGAACAGTTTCAGCACCCATTTTTTCTGCAAGTATTGCCAGAACACCCGTACCCGTACCGAAGTCAAAAACTGACTTCCTGCTGAAAACCAATTCTCCCATTGCTTCCAGCATCTGGAAAGTAGTAGCGTGATGACCGGTGCCAAAACTCATCTTTGGGGTAACCACGATGTCGTACAATACACCTTCCTGCGGCTCGTGAAAATCGGCTCTCACGGCGCAGAAACCGGGAACTACCACCGGCTCAAAACTTGATTCCCAGGCTGCGTTCCAATTCTGTTGCGGTATCGTCTCCAACGTAAAAGAGAGTGCCATGGGATCAACAATTTCGTGTAGCAACGCTTCGTCAAATTCAGGCAGGGCTATATACCCCCTGAGGGTGTCCCGCTCCTCTGTAAAGCCTTCGTAACCGATATCTGCCAGTAGTGCAATCAGGATATCGCGTTGTTCAGGATCGCTTACGGTAATCGTTACCTGTTGGTAGTTCATCATAACAAGAAAAAACCCCGATCAGTGATCGGGGTCAGATTATTTTATAAAAGTCTAGTCATTTCTTTCCGGACGCTGCTGACCACCGGATGGTGCGCCTTCAGGCTTGGGAAGCAGCACTTTGCGGCTGAGTTTGAACTTGCCGGACTTCGGATCAGTTCCGGTCAGTTTCACTTTTACCACGTCGCCTTCCTTCAGAACACCTTCAAGTGTTTCCAGACGCTTCCAGCTCACTTCGGAAATGTGCAGCAAACCTTGTTTGCCAGGCAGGAATTCCACGAACGCACCATAAGGCTGAATTGACTTCACGGTAGCTTCGTAGGTATCACCAACCGTAGGCTGGGCAGCAATACCTTTGATCCAGTTAACCGCCTTATCAACATTTTCCTTTTTAGCACCAAAGATGCTTACTTCACCCTGGTTGTTCTTTTCTTCAATATTGATAGTGGTTCCGGTTTCACGCTGCATTTCCTGGATCACCTTACCACCAGGTCCGATAACGGCACCGATGAATTCTTTATCGATGAATAGTTTCACCATGCGGGGAGCATGCGGTTTAACATCGCCGCGCGCAGCCGGGATAGCTTCGTACATGGCGTTGAGGATATGCATCCGTCCGCGGTTTGCCTGAGCAAGTGCCTGGCGCATGATATCCATGCTGAGGCCGTCAACCTTAATGTCCATCTGCACACCACAAATTCCTTCACGGGTACCTGTTACTTTAAAGTCCATATCGCCAAGATGATCTTCATCACCCAGGATATCGGTCAGTACAGCAAATTTGCCTTCTTTGGTAATCAGGCCCATTGCCACACCGGAAACGTGTTTGGGGAAAGGAACACCTGCGTCCATCAGAGCAAGTGAACCTGCACAGACGGTAGCCATTGACGAGGAACCATTTGACTCCAGGATATCACTCACAATCCTGACAGTGTACGGATATTCGTCACCAGGCATCATCTGCTTCAGGGAACGCATAGCCAGGTTACCGTGACCAACTTCGCGGCGGCCGGGTGCACGCATCATTTTCACTTCACCGGTAGAGAATGGCGGGAAGTTATAGTGCAGGATGAATTTTGAATAAACGGAAACTGCAGCACTTTCCACCAGCAGCTCGTCCAGTGGTGTACCAAGGGTTACGGTAGTGAGTGACTGTGTTTCACCGCGGGTAAACAGGGCTGCTCCATGGGGAGAAGGCAGCGCATCTACTTCCATAGCCAGCGGGCGAACATCCTCCAGGCCGCGTCCATCAAGGCGAACGCGGTCATTCAGGATCATGTCGCGCACTACATCATACTGCAGGTCGCCATAATAGCCTTTTGCTTTTTTGGAAATGGCGGAATCAAGCTCCTCACCTTCTGCAACTTCGTATTCTTTTTTCAGTTGCTCCTGTAGTGCTGTGCCAATCTCATCGAAACGGTCACTGCGTTCATGTTTGGAGAGTGCGCTTTTCGCAACAGCATAAACTTTTTCCTTGGCGAAAGCTTCAACTTTAGCACGGAGCTCTTCGTTTTGCTCCGGCTTCTTGTATTCACGTTTGCCGGATACACCTTTCTTGTCGCGGAGTTCCTGCTGGGCCTTTACCTGAACGCGGATGGCGTCATGTGCCAGCTCGATCGCTTTGATCAGGTCTTCTTCCAGGCACTCTTTTGCTTCACCTTCCACCATCATGATATTCTTCTCGGTAGCACCGATAATGAAGTCCATGTCGGCTTTCGCGAGTTCTGAACGAAGGGGGTTAACGATGAACTTCCCATCGATACGTGCAACACGTACTTCGGAAATGATTTCCTGAACAGGTACATCTGAAACGGCAAGTGCCGCTGATGCAGCGAGACAGGCAAGTGCATCGGGCATTACTTCGGGATCGCTGGAAACGAGGGTAACCAGTACCTGTACGTCACAAAAATAATCTTCCGGGAAAAGGGGGCGAAGTGCGCGGTCGATGAGACGGCTGGTGAGCACTTCATAGTCATTAAGTTTACTTTCTCTTTTGAAGAAAGAGCCGGGAATGCGGCCGGCAGAGGCAAACTTTTCCTGGTAATCAACCGTCAGGGGGAAGAAGGACTGACCTTCTTTGGGTTCTTTATTGGCAACAACGGTAGCTAGGATAATACAGTTGCCCTGGCGAACGGTAACTGCACCGTCGGCCTGGCGGGCCAGCTTGCCGGTTTCGATGATGACCTGACGGCCCTCACCTACTTCGAAGCTCACTTGTAGAGGTTGTGATAACATAGGTTCTACTATGATTTATATATTAACGCGCAAAAAACTATTCCCAACTTTTCATATCAGTTGGGAATAGTTTTATATATCATTATTTCGGTTATTTCCGAATGCCTAATTTCTCAATCAGCTGCCGGTAGCCGGTCAGGTTGTGTTTGCTCATGTAAGTCAGCAGGCGTTTGCGCTTACCTACGAGCTGCATCAGACCGCGGTGGGTGGAGAAATCCTTTTTGTTGGCCTGGAGGTGCTTGGAAATTGCGCTGATCCGTTCAGTCAACAAAGCAATCTGTCCTTCAATGGAGCCAGTATTTGCCGCATTGCCACCAAACTCGGTGAAAATGGAAGATTTTTTTTCTTTAGTTAAATAAGACATCATTTCTTTTTTTACGAAACATCCAATTGTTATATCTGCTTAAATTGGCGGCAAAGTTATGGAAAATCCGGGAAATACGTTGAAAATTGATGTTTTTTTTGGATTTTGCCGCCGCTTATGCCCATTCGATTTGTGCTCATTGGTGCCGGCAGAATTGCCAGACGGCATGCCGAACAGATCCGGCGTACCGGAATTCTCGTAGCAGTAGCCGACCCCGATTCCGGTATACTCGCCGATTTTACCCAAATATTTCCTGTTCCGGGATTTGCCGATCCTTCGGTTATGCTAGAACAGGCAACAGCCGATATTGCTGTAATCTGCAGCCCTAATGGTCTTCATTTCCACCATGTGAGACTTGCGCTTGCCAAAGGGCTGCATGTGCTTTGTGAGAAACCATTTTGCCTCAGGAGCAGCGAAGTTGCTGTTTTGACGGAGTTGTCCCGGCAATCAGCAAGACAGGTTTTCCTGGTTCTTTCTGCCAGATTTCACCCCATTCTGCAACAAATCCTGGCAAAGATAAGGCAGGGAGCCTGGGGAAGGGTGCTGAGTTTTCAGCTGAATGCCTGCTGGAACCGGCCGGCGGATTATTACCGGCAAAGCAGCTGGAGAGGGTCGCGTGAACTGGATGGCGGCATCCTGTATACCCAGTTCAGCCATTATCTGGATGCCCTATGCTGTTTTGTTCCAAATCTGAAGCCTACCGCTGTGTCGATGAAGAATGAATTGCACCAGCCCTGGATTCAGGGAGAGGACAGTGGAATCGCCCTGCTGGAAAACACCGCAGGAACAATTGGCAGCCTGCACTGGACGGTCAATGCAACCAACCGCAACATGGAAGCCTCCCTCCTGCTTGTTCTCGAAAAAGCTACGCTCCGGTTGGGCGGAACGCATATGCAGGAACTCGATTGGCTGGAGATTGAAGACAATTCCACCGGCATTTCTAAAACCGGATTGCCAGGAAATACCCTCCCCGGCCATCATGCAGAAGTTTACGACGAATTACTCCTGGCGCTCTCCGGCCATTCGCACCGGCTACCCGGCCCGCAGGACGGACTTTCTTCCATTGAACTGATTGAAGCAATATACCGTGGCAGCTAAGCGGATCATTTTTACCATTAACAATGATCCTTCCACCGATCAACGGATGCAACGCATCTGCGGCACTCTTGCTTCGAATGGTTACAAGGTAGTACTGGTAGGTCGTACCATGACTCGCTTACCGCTCCCTGAACTGCCCTACCCTGCATTCAGACTAAACTCCTGGTTACGGAAAGGCCCGCTGAGTTATGCTGAATTCAATATCCGGCTTTTCTGGTGGCTGCTCTTCCGCAAAACAGACATCATCTGTGCAATTGACCTTGACACCATCCTTCCTGTATATATCAACAGTAAATGGAAAAACATTGTACGTGTTTATGACGCGCATGAATATTTCAGCGAATTGAAGGAAGTGGTCAGGCGTCCGGCAATCCAGAAAATATGGCAACGAATAGAATCATTTTCCCTGCAAAGGTTTCCGCTGGGGTATACGGTAAGCCAAAGTATAGCAGAGGCCTTTGAAAACAGGTATGGCGTCAGGTATACTGTGATCAGGAACCTGCCTTTCAGGAACAAAAATGAGGTGCCGGTTACTCAACGAAAAAAACGTTTTCTGTACCAGGGTGCGATCAATGAAGGCAGAGGTATTGAACAACTTCTCGAAGCGATGCTGACCGTTCCCGCCGAACTTGATCTCTATGGTTCCGGCAACAGGCTGGATGCATGTAAAGCCCTTTGCCGGTCGCTTGGCCTTCAGCACAAGGTCTTTTTCCATGAGCCTGTTCCACCGGAGACTTTAAGAAAACTAACTCCTTATTATTGGGCCGGCATCAACCTGGTTGAGCCTGAGGGGCTGAATCAGCTGTATTCACTTGCCAATAAGTTCTTTGATTACATCCAGGCAGGAATACCCCAGGTAACCATGAATTTTCCCGAGTACCAGCGGGTGCAGCAGGAGCAACCGGTGGGCATTCTGCTTGGCAGTACCAGGTCTGCTGAAATTGCCCGTGCGCTCAACCATTTGCTGGAAGATACTGTTGTATATGAGCAATTGACGGAAAATTGCCGCCATGCCTCCAAAACGTACTGCTGGGAAAATGAAGAGAAACACTTATTGGCTGTTTATCAAAAAATATCGGATAAGTGAACAAATGCCTACATATAGTATCCCACGATGTGCCCTATCCACTTGATTATGGTGGCGTGATCGATATATTCTGCACCTTGCAGTCCCTTCATGCTGCAGGGGTAGAAATCATTCTCCATTGCTTTGAATACGGCCGTGGTGAGCAGCCCATACTCAACCAGTTTTGCCGCGAAGTGTTTTATTACCGCCGGCAGGAAGGTCATAAAGGATTTTCTTTTCAGTTACCCTATATCGTCAGTTCGCGGTCCAATCCTGAATTGCTTGACCGTCTTGCAGCTGATGACCACCCCATACTCCTGGAAGGAATTCATTGCAGTTACCTGCTTCAGGATAAACGGTTCGACAACCGAAACATTACCCTGCGGCTGTTTAATGTAGAACATTGCTATTACAAACACCTGTACCGTCATGAACGGTCATTAATGAAAAAGGCTTTCTATTTCAATGAAAGCCGCCTGCTCGAGAAATATGAGGCTATGGTAGCAAGCCGCGTGAAGATCCTTACCCTTTCGGATAGGGATACACGTTACTACCGGGAGGTTCTCGGCGGTAAGTTTGTAAAAACATTACCCGTCTTTGTACCGCACCAGGACCTGAAACCGGCGGAAGGACTGGGTTCATTCTGCCTGTACCATGGTAATCTTGGCGTTGCCGAAAATGAAAAAGCGGCGGAATGGTTGCTGGAAGAAGTGTTTGTAAAAATGAAGCTTCCTTTTGTTGTTGCTGGCAAAAACCCTTCCTCGAGGCTGGAGCGGATCGCGCATCAGGGATGCCATACCTGCCTGATTGCCGACCCGGAAGAACGCGAATTGAAAGACCTTATCAGTAAGGCACAGATCAATATCCTTCCCTCCTTTAATGAGACCGGCGTTAAACTGAAACTGCTGAATGCCTTATTCAACGGACGGCACTGCGTTGTAAATGATGCTGCAATTGAAGGCACACCACTGGGGCCACTTTGTCATATTGCGGAAACACCGGCTGCCATACAGCGCGTAGTGATGCAATTATATCATATGCCGTTCGGAGAAGAAGAGATCCGGCTCCGCCGAAAGATACTGGAGGCCCATTTCAACAATTCGGTAACAGCCGGCAATCTGCTAGACGTTATCCGTTCCTGATCCACACCTATTGCATGGAGACTGTTGCATTGTCTTCCACCCTGCCCCTTTCTGTGCGCAAGGTCCGCGCCGGATATTTATTGATAACAATATAATCGTGGGTAGCCATCACTATGGAAGTGCCATAGTCACGGCAAATATGGAAAAGCAATTGCATGATCTCGTCGGAAGTTTCAGGATCCAGGTTTCCTGTCGGTTCGTCGGCCAGGATAAGTTTTGGCGAATTCAATAGTGCCCTCGCAATATCCACCCTTTGCTGCTCCCCGCCACTCATTTCGAAAGGCATCTTGAAACCTTTTGATTTCAGCCCGACTTTCTCGAGCACATCTGCAATTTTTTCGTTCATCAGCTTATCGTCTTTCCAGCCGGTTGCCCGCAACACGAATTTGAGGTTGTCATTCACATTGCGGTCTGTCAGCAACTGAAAATCCTGAAATACCACACCAAGATTCCGCCTCAGGAAGGGGACTTTTTTCCAGTCCATTTCCTTCAGATTAAAGCCCACGACTGTTCCGCTACCCTCTTTCAGGGTAAGGTCCCCATACAAAGTCTTTAACAGGCTGGATTTACCTGTACCCGTCTTGCCTACCAGGTAAACAAATTCGCCCCGGTTGATCACAATGTTCACATCCTGAAGGATGAGGTTGTCACCCTGGTATATATTGACGTTGTTCAGTTCGATGATCTTTTCTGCCATGAAAACAAATGTAAGGGTTATTGCAACAAAAAGCCGCACCTGACCTGGTGCGGCTTAAGGAATGTGTTCCACAATGACCGAATCAGCCGATGAACCCTACGCCTACTGTATTGTTGGATCCCTCATCGATCAGGATAAACGTACCGTTCAACTTGTTGGCGGCGTAATTATCCGCATTCACCGGACGCGCTGTTTTGAGGGTGATATAGCCAATTTCATTCAATCCGATCTCTTCCACGCCCTCGATATTCTGATAATCGATCACATTTATGCTGCTGAACAGATTGGTAACTTTTGCCTTTACGCGATTGCTGCCATGCTGCAGCAGGTAGTTTTTACCGGCTTTCAGCGGCGCATGATCCAGCCAGCAAATCCTGGCTGAGATCTCTTTCAGACCGGCAGGAACCTGATCTTTTTTCACGATCATGTCGCCACGGCTGATATCTATTTCATCTTTCAGGGTAACCACCACACTGTCACCGGCTTCTGCAAGATCGATCTCCTCTTCAAAACGGAAGATCTTTTCGATTACAGATGACCGTTGTGAAGGCAGTGCCACTACCTCATCTCCTTTCTTCAGGACGCCACTGGTCAGTTTACCCGCAAATCCACGGAAATCATGCCACTGGTCAGATTTCGGACGAATGACATACTGCACCGGAAAACGTGCAGGAAACTGGGTTTCCTGTTCATGCCAGGTAATGTTTTCCAGGAACTCCAGGATAGACGGCCCTTTGTACCACGACATCTGTTCTGAACGCCGGGAAATGTTATCGCCGTACAGCGATGAAGCCGGAATGAATTCCAATTGCTGTTCGCGGTAATTCGCTTTTGAAAAGAGCTCATTGAACTGTTGTTTCACCTGGTTGAACTGGCTCTCTGAGTAATTGACCAGGTCCATTTTGTTGATGCATACGATCACATAGGGGATCCGCAGCAACTGGGTAATGTAAAAGTGCCGGTGTGTTTGCTCTACTATACCATTACGGGCATCTATCAGGATTATGGCCACCTGTGCATTACTCGCTCCTGTGATCATATTCCTGGTGTACTCAAAGTGGCCCGGCGTATCAGCAATGATGTACTTCCTGGCGGGCGTCGAAAAGTAGATATGGGCCACGTCAATCGTGATGCCCTGCTCCCTTTCAGCAATCAGGCCATCGGTCAGCAGGGAAAGATCGGTGTAATCCACCCCGCGCCTTTTACTTGCCTTTTCAATGGCCTCCAGCTTATCCTGCGTAATGCTGTTTGTTTCATACAGCAGTCTTCCGATCAGGGTACTTTTGCCGTCATCCACACTTCCGGCAGTCGCAATTCTTACAATATCCATTAGTCAAAATTAATCATTATAGAAATGTTTTCACAATCAGCCTGATACTCCAGATCATTACAATCACACCCACACCGATCATCATGGTTTTGGCAGGAAGTTTTCCTGCGAGTTTAGCGGATATCGGTGCAGCAATGGATCCTCCCATCAGCAGCCCGATCACCACGGCAAGGTGACTTATACCGGCAGTAAAGAAGAAGGTTGCTGCACTGGCAAGTGTCACAAAAAACTCCGTAAGGCTTACAGTACCGATCGTATACCGGGGGCTTCTGCCTTTTGAAATCAGTGTGCTCGTTACAATCGGACCCCATCCGCCGCCGCCAAAGGAATCGAGGAATCCGCCGCACCACGCCAGCCATCCCACGCGGCGGATTTTCCGGCTGTTATTCTGTTTGATCTGGAAGGCACGGCTGAAGATCTTGATACCAAGGAACATGGCATAAAGGGCAATAATCGGCATCAGCCATTTCCCGGCATGTTCACCCAGGATGACCAGCATGGCAGCACCTAACACTGCACCGATCACACCCGGGATCACGAGATGTTTGAATAGTTTCCTGTTTACATTACCGAAACGATAGTGACTGTAACCGCTCACTCCTGCGGAGAAGATCTCCGAGGTATGTATCGCTGCACTCACAGCAACTGGATTTACGCCTGCCGTAATAAGACAGGTAGCAGAAGTAACGCCGTATCCCATTCCAAGCAGGCCGTCTACGAGCTGCGCAAGAAAACCGGCCAGTATAAAGAAGAGGAATTCCCGCGTCACGTAGCTGCTGGCTGTTGCCCAGATTTCTCCGATCGGTGGTAGCGGAACGGAAGAAAGGATAACATGGCCAATGATCATTGCTGTAAACAGAAGGACCAGCCGGGAGGCGATCTTTTTCCATTTTCTTTCCGCACTCACTTTCGACGGACTGCTTTCTGCGACCAGCACGCCTGTGATTTCGTTCAGTTTTTTCACCTTGTCCGCAAAATTTCCGTTCATGCGTAAACGAATCTGCTGCATATTGTCCAGTACCTGATCCATTTCAGGAGGAATGGCATCGTTGAACAGTTCCTTGAGGCGTTTCGCTATGGTGGGTGACTTGCCATTGGTGCTGATTGCAATTTTCAGGTCACCCTTGTTTACAATACTCCCCAGGTAGAAATCACACAGCTCAGGTGTATCGGCAATATTCGCCAGTACACCCGCGTCATTGGCAGACTGCTTCACCATTGCATTCAGTTCAGCATCATTGGTTGCCGCAATCACCACATCCATCTCAAACAAATCTCCCGGAACAAATGGTTTTTGATGCAGTACAAGTGTCGGATGTTTTACAGCAAGGTCCCTGATGGCATCACTGATCGTGATGGCCACCAGGGTAATATTTGCATCCGGGCAAGATAGCAAGAGGGAATTAAGTTTCTCCTCTCCTACATGACCGCCCCCGACCACCAACACTTTCAGGCGGTTCAGTTGCAGAAAAACTGGGTAAAGATTATTGGCTGGTTGGGGTGACATCATACAATGTACAAAATGTTATTATTTAACTGAGCCATCGGCTTTCGAGAATAATCCGTCCAGAACGATGGTTGTATAGTAGAGGCCTCCGATCGTCGGACCGGCAGCATACTGGAAATACCGCTGATTGAACAAGTTGGAACCGCCCACTTTGATGGTCGCTTTCCATTGCGGAATCCTGTAGGTAACCTGAGCATCGATAGTGCTGAATGATGGCACAACGCCATTTGCAAGGGGGCTTTCCCACAGGAATGAATCCTGCCATTTCCACACCACATTGAAACCCAGGTTCTTTACTATTTCACGGTTTCCAACGGAAAGGTTGGTTGACCATTTCGGCGTATTGAAGGCAGTTACAAAAACATCTGATGTTTTGTTGGTTTTGATATTATTGTAGCTGACGTTACCGGAAACAGTAAACTTCCGGTAGAACCGGTAAGTAACCGCGAGTGCAGAACCGTAGTTCCGGTAAGTATTCTTCGCATTGGTGAATACGCGGTAACGGGTTTGCTTGGAACGGTTGGACGCCAGCATATCAACGACTGCCTCGTCAGAACCCACCTGGCCATCCTTGGGAACTGAAACTTCCACCTGGCCTAAGAAGCCTGTATATGTATTGTGATAAAAATCAAGGTCCACAAACAGACGACCTTCCTGGAACACGCCCTTGTAACCCGCTTCAAAAGAAACGATCTTTTCCGGTTGAGTGGGAGCAAGGTCAGTAACTGCAAGCAGATCACGGTTCTTCAGTGCAGCGTCATTCTGGGTCATGCCCGCTGTTACATCTTTGTTTACTGCTGCATTGAAGTTGTTTACAGAAGTCAGCGTATAGGAGTTATCCAGGTAACCAAGCCCCTCGTTGATAAAGGAAAGACCACCCACCCTGCGAACGTTACCGTTGTTCACGAAAGAAAGCGCCTCAAACAACGCGGGGAACCGATAACCGTTCTGAACAGCAAAACGGAAATTGTGGTGCTCGTTCGGACTGTATACAACTGCCGCCCTGGGATTGAATTTTGGTGAGAATTCCAGGTTATGGTCAAAACGCAGGGAAGCAAACACTTTCAGCTTTTCATTGAAGAATGTTTTGGTTACCTGAGCAAAGAACCCGTATTTCTTATAATAGACATTGCTGCCGAAGTCAGAAGAATCCGGAACTTTTCCGTCTACTTCAACTGGTTTGTTGCGCTGATCAACAGGGCGGCTGAAATCAACAAAGTTGTTGCCATCAGGAATCACTTCATAGATCCGCAGGTCACCACCTACAAGCAGGTTGAACCATTTTACCTTATCACTCAAATCCCATTGCGCATCTGCATGATACATACGGCTGCGTTGTTTCAACCACGCACCGCCGGTGGGAGGTGCTCCTGCAATCCCTGCATTCGCGTGATCCCAGTTATTGATCCCAATGATCGTCTTTTTCAACTGATCGAATTCGGGCGTTCCGGGTTCTACACGGCCGGCATCAGCATCAGTACGGGCCACCGACATAGCGGAAGCGAGATCTACACCATTATTCAATGAATTCTGAAGACTGGCCTTAAATTTATCCCTCCAGGCGTTGTTGGACAAATGTGTCAGGTCAAGGTTGTCAGACAATGGTTTCAGGTTATAGGAATCACCTGTATTTTCAATACTCACATATGTACGTGCGCTAAAGTTTTTTCCTTTGAGTTCCAGCCTGTGGTTCTGAACGATCACATTGTCCAGCTGCACTTTATTACCCCGCTGGAAAATACCATCCATCTTGCCTACCCTGTAGCCGTAGGACAACTCCAGGCTGGGTTTGAAACGGTAATACAGACCTACATCGGCCTTAAGGTTATCCACCTGGGGATGCACGAGGTCTTTTTCCCAATAGCCGGTACGACGAACGAGGAAGGTCTGATTCGAACCCTGGTAGTTCACACCGCTCACCGTTACAGCGTTATTGTTCTCGTCACCATATTTGTTCCAGGCATCATACGCGGCGTTATTCGAGCCATTCAGCTCGGGAAAACCGGGATTGGCAGTGTTCTTGTCATTGGTGTTCTGATCAGTTGCATTGTTGCTCACCCAGTCGGTTCCGTGGAGATAACTGAAGTTTAGCTTAAAGGCAAACTTATTGTTGAAAGCCTGCGCATACCGGATAGCAGTCTCCGTCATTACGCTTGCAGCATGATCTTTTCCATCAACATGGTTCACACCGGTACGCTGATAAACGCTCAATCCCTGTGAATTAAAAGGATTCTTGGTAATCAGGTTGGCCATACCGTTAATGGCGTTCATGCCGTACAGCGCACTGGCTGCGCCCGGTGTTACTTCCACACTGGCAATATCCAGTTCGGTCGGCCCGATGGCATTGCCCAGCGGAACACCCAGCGTAGCAGCCTGCATGTCAACACCATCAACCAGCTGCATGAACCGGAAGTTGTTGGGAATATTAAACCCCCTGGCATTGGGGATCTTGAAAGTGAGTGAAGAAGTGGTCAGCTGAATCCCTTTCAGGTTACCCAATGCATCATAGAATGATGGCGCGGGTGTCTCTTTCAGGGCCCTGATATCCAGCTTCTCAATAGTAACCGGTGAACGCAGCAGTTTTTCTGCCTGCCGGCTCGCGGTCACTACCACCTCATTGGCGATCAGTGACTGGCTGAACAGCTGGACGCTCACTTTGTCGTTCAGCGATTTTACCAGTACATCTTTTGGTGCGAAACCGACATTGGTAAATCGCAGCGTGAATGGAAATGGCTTGTTGCCTACCAGTTTGAAATAACCAAGACTGTCTGTTACGGATCCGAACTGTGTATCAAGGATCTGAACAGAAACCGCTTCCAGCGCGTGCCCCTGGTCATCGGTTACACGACCGGAGATAACGAAGGAGCCATTCAGCTGTGCATAAAGCGGCGATATGGCGGTTGATGTGATCAGAATGATCAGCAGGTAAAGTTTATTAAAGTGTTGACGTTTCATTTTTTTTCTTTTTTGGCAGTTGTTGTTTGTTGTTTTGGGTCAGCATAAAATCAGCAGTTAACAACAACATCGGTCGAACGTCGTACGCACTCTAATTGTCAGGTTGCGTTGCATTTACTCTAGTTTTTTAGTAGATTAATATTCCAAAAAAAAACGCTTTAAGCGGGGATACTTTTTTTAAAAGTATCCCTCTTTTTTGCGTTGCTCCATGGCGGCCTCGCTGCGTTTGTCATCCATACGTGCGCCTCGTTCGGATATTTTAGCAGCAAGAATTTCACGGATAATATCGTCAACATGATTGGCAGTAGATGCAACTGCTGCAGTGCAGGTCATATCTCCCACCGTTCTGAAACGAACAATTTCTTCAAAAGGCACTTCGTCTTCCGAAGTGTTCAAAAAATCACTGTAAGGCCAGATCATACCATCCCGCTCAATCACTTCCCGCTTGTGGGTATAGTAAATGGACGGGATCGCCATGTTTTCTTCCTTGATGTAAGTCCATACATCCAGTTCTGTCCAGTTGCTGATCGGGAAAACGCGTACGTTTTCGCCAATATTTATTTTGCCGTTCAGCAGGTCGAAAAGTTCCGGCCTTTGCTTTTTGGGATCCCATTGACCGAAGTCATCCCGTACGGAAAAGATCCTTTCCTTTGCGCGGGCTTTTTCTTCATCACGGCGGGCACCACCGATGCAGGCATCGAATTTGAACTCTTCAATGGTATCCAGCAATGTTACTGTCTGCAGTACGTTCCTGCTGGCGTATTTACCGGTTTCTTCCTTAACTTTTCCGGCGTCGATGCTATCCTGCACGTATCTTACAATCAGTTCAGCACCAGTTTGCTTTACCAGCCAGTCGCGGAATGCAATAGTTTCGGGAAAATTATGGCCGGTATCTACATGTACCAGCGGAAAAGGAATTTTTCCCGGCCAGAAAGCTTTCTGGGCCAGTCTTACCAGGGTGATGGAATCCTTACCACCGCTGAACAACAGGGCAGGCTTTTCAAATTGTGCTGCCACTTCCCGCATTATGTAAATACTCTCATCCTCTAACATCCGGGGAAATGCGGGTATGGTTGACGTGCTTGACATACTAATCTTTCTTGTGGTCTTTATGAATGAACTTTTTCCTGGTGCAATCCGCATTCTTTCTGGGATGCTTCCCACCACCATCTGCCGGCCCTTATATCTTCACCCGGCTCAATTGCCCTGGTGCAGGGAGCGCATCCTATGCTGGGAAATCCTTTATCGTGCAGTTTATTATAGGGTATATTCTCCTTTTCGATGAACGACAGCATCTCTTCATAGGTCCAGTCCAGCAGCGGGTTCACTTTCAACAGCTGCCTTGACTCGTCCCACTCGGCGATGGACAGGTTATGGCGGTTCTCGCTTTGTTCTGCCCTCAATCCTGTTATCCACACTTTAGCTCCTTTAAGCGCCCGGTTAAGGGGTTCCACCTTGCGGATAAAGCAGCACTCTTTCCTGTTTTCCACTGATTCGTAAAAACTGTTCGGCCCTTTGCGGGTAACCAGTTCTTCTACCCTGGCAGTATCAGGAAAATACGTCCTGATGGTTACTTTATAACGGGCAATCGTACGGTCCATGATATCATAAGTCTCCTGGAAAAGCCGGCCCGTATCCAGCGTAAATATTTCAACCGGCAATTGTTGCCGGGCAATCAGGTGGGTAAGCACCTGATCTTCCTGTCCAAGTGATGTCGAGAACACGACACCTTCGGGGTAGAGGCTGCAGATCAGCCGCAGTCTGTCCGCGGCAGACAGGGAGATCAGGTCTTTATTTAAAGCTTCAGTGGTCATTGTGATCAATAATCAATATAAACCGTCGATGGACAGATAACGTTCACCGGTGTCATAATTAAACGTCAGTACTTTACTGCCGGCAGGAATATCCTGCAGTTTTTTTGCAACAGCCGCAAGTGCAGCGCCCGTTGAGATGCCGCCAAAGATACCTTCTTCCTTTGCAGCCCGCTGGGCATAACCAAATGCATCATCCTTGCTAACCGTGATCACACCGTCGATCACGTTGGCATTATAGATACTGGGGATAAAGCCGGCACCAATGCCCTGGATGGGGTGAGGAGACGGTGATCCGCCACTTAAAATCGGCGACAGCTCAGGTTCTACCGCAAACACCTTCAGCTTTGGAAATTTCTGCTTCAGTATTTCTGCGCATCCTGTAATGTGGCCACCGGTACCAACACCAGTAATGATATAATCAAGCCCGTCAGGGAAATCCTTTGCAATTTCTTCTGCTGTAGTTTTGCGGTGTATGTCTGTATTGGCAGGGTTGTCGAACTGTTGCGGCATCCAGCTGTGGGGTGTTGCTGCGCACAATTCTTTTGCTTTCTCAATCGCACCTTTCATGCCTTTCTCCCTGGGCGTCAGTTCAAAACTTGCTCCATAGAGACTCATCAGCCGGCGGCGTTCAATGCTCATGCTTTCCGGCATTACCAGGATGATCTTATAACCTTTAACTGCAGCAACCAGTGCGAGTCCGATACCAGTGTTCCCGGAAGTCGGCTCGATGATCACACTGTCTTTGTGAAGGATGCCTTTCTTTTCTGCATCTTCCACCATAGACAATGCGATACGATCCTTGATGCTTGCTCCGGGGTTTGCCCTCTCCAGCTTGATGTACACGTCGTGGCCGTTGCCGAAAAGGCGGTTGATTCTTACGTGAGGCGTGTTGCCGATTGTTTCAAGAATGTTTGCTGCAATCATGGTTTTTTATTTTTTGGGGGGTTCAGGACTCAGATGATCCAGTTTAGCGGCTCGGTAAAGTCCTTTTTGTTTTTAACGGTGATGATGGGTTGATGATAAACCAGGCTCAATGCCGGAACGGAATCCACAATAAAACAGTTACCGCCGATAATGCTTTCCCGGCCAATCACAGTCTTGCCCCCCAAAATGGTACTGTTCGCATATACAATTACGTTATCCTCAATGGTAGGATGACGTTTTACTTCTGCTTCTTCTTTTTTTACAGCCAGGGCTCCGATCGTAACTCCCTGGTAGATCTTTACATTCTTACCGATCACGGAAGTTTCTCCGATGACCACACCTGTACCATGATCGATCATAAACGGCACCCCGATCGTTGCACCGGGATGAATGTCAATGCCGGTAGTGGAATGTGCCCACTCGCTGATGATCCTCGGCACCAATGGCAGGCCGAGGCGGTACAACACATTTGAAACCCGGTATGCAGTTACTGCCATAAATCCCGGGTAGGTCAGCACAACTTCCTCCAGTGATTTGGCTGCAGGGTCAAATTGCTGCAGGGCACTGGCGTCTTCAAGGAGATCTGCCTTTACCTGGTCGATCGAATCAAAGAACTGTTCACTGATGGTCTCCTGGTTAAGGTTATAATTTTCACTGAAAGCAAAAAGGATCTCGGAGAAAAGATTCTTTAAACTGTCAAGTTTCTTACGATGTTTTGCTTCGTAGGTCTTTTCGTTTTCTACTACTGGAAAAAGATAGTCGACCAGTTCCTGGGCGAAGTCGATTACCTGCTTCTTTTTCGGTACCGACGAGCTCAATATGTAGCCGTGTAATAATGTCATACGATCATTTTTCATGCGATTGCCTGTTGGTGAATGGACTGTACCGCAGCAAACCAATTCAGCTGTTGGTGATATTTCACCACTTCTCCCACGAGAAGCAGTGCCGGAGTGGTTACGGCGGCTGCTTTGGATAACGCTGCAATGTCCGACAAATTACCTGTTATCACCCTCTGGTGTGGCAAACTCCCGTTTTCCACTACCGCAGCCGGCGTCCCGTCCGCTTTGCCGGCCTTTACCAGGCTTTCAGCGATCTGTTCCAGGTGTTTAACGCCCATATAAAAAACAATCGTTCCCTTAAATGCGGCCAGCTGATCCCAGTCGAAATCAAGGCCTTTGTTTGTTCCCCTCTTCGTATGTCCGGTTGCCAGCAATACCATCTGTGCATTTTCCCTGTGTGTCAGGGGGATTCCTGCATAGGCAGCGGCAGCCAGGCTGCTGGTTACTCCGGGAATGATCTCGAAAGACACGCCATTTTCCTGAAGAAATGCTGCCTCTTCCGCTCCCCTGCCGAAAATCAACGGATCGCCACCTTTCAGCCGCACCACCTGTCTGCCTTCCAATGCATGATCGAGCATCCACTGGTGAATGGTTTCCTGGGTGATCACGGAACAATACGGCAGTTTTCCGACGGAGATCTTTATCGCATCCGGGCGGGACCAATCCAGTATCTCCTGGTTAACCAGGTTGTCATACAGAATAACATCCGCCAGTTCGATCACGGTACGGGCGCGCAGCGTGAGCAGTTGAGGGTCACCGGGGCCAGCGCCGGTAATGTATACTTTCCCTATGGTCGTAGCGTTCTGCATCAGTTCAGTTGTTCGTATGGTTCAACAGTTGCCAGCAATTTCGACCACTGGCTTCCTTCATCTGTCAGCTGTTGCTGCCGGATCGTCCATGCAAGTTGCTTCAGTACCTGGCTGCTCATGCGGATCGCCAATTCCTGCAGGTGTTCAGGATTAGCATCAGGATTATCGCGCATAAAATCACGAATCTGCCTCTCCTGCACCATTTGCAAAAGGCTTCTCCACTGTGAAAGTGTTTGTGCCACCCATTTCTGATCCTGCCAGCTGAGAATTTCCTGTTGCGCGGCATAAACCAGTTGCAGGGCATCTTCCACCGCTTTCTGACGGCTCTTGTCCGTTTGTTCACGAATTGCAGTGATCTGGCTCAGGTTAAAATGCGTTGTACCGGGAATAATTGTTCCGGGTTTAACCTGGAAGGGCATGGAGAGATCAATCAACAGACGTTGTTTCCTTGTGCCTTCAACCTGGTAATCGATCAATGTTTTCTTGCTGGAAGTGGCAACCAGTACGATATCTGCATCCTGGTAAGCTGAAGGCAGGCTACTGGTGGCAACTGTCTCCAGCCCAAAACGGCTCGAAAGTTCAATGGCGCGATCCGCCGTGCGGTTCCAGATACGGATCTGCCTGTATTTTTTATCGACCAGGATTTCGGTCAGGAGATTACCTGTTTCTCCGGCTCCAAGAACAAGAATGCAGGCATTCTTGGACAACTGGTTATCCCGCAGGAACCGGTCAGCAAGTGACACAGAAATAGAAGCAACTGAGCGGTTCCCCTTGTTGATTCCGGTGAGGCTTCGTACCTGTTTTCCGGTAGCGAAAGTCTTGTGGAACACCTTATTCAGGTAAGGTGAGGTCATTCTTGCTTCAGCCGCACGTTGAAAGGACTGTTTTAACTGAGCAAGCACCTGGTCTTCGCCAAGAACTGCCGAATCCAGTCCCGCAGCAACTTTCAACAGGTGAAAAATTGCGTCCCCTCCTGTATACACGTAAAAACCAGCCGGTTTCTGCGTCAGGCCAAATTGTCTTAACAGGATGTTTTCAATTTCCTGCTGTGATGTTTTTTCCAGTTCCGCGTATAATTCAATACGGTTGCAGGTCTCCACCCAGATCTGACCCGAAAGGTGCAGAGATGCCTCTTCCTTTCGGGTATACTTTCCCGTAAAAGTGGCCAGGCTTTCAAAGCCCGCGCTGGTGTGACTGATTCCTGCTACTGCGATCATATTTAATTGATATGCTGAACGATTTGTTTTCTGACAACATAGTCGCCAAAATGTTCGTCGGCATGTTTTTCTTTCGCAAATGAAGCGATCAGCGGATCAAGTGTCTGCAAAATTTCTGCTTCATCAAGTGCTTCCTTATACAGAACATTGAGCCGGTCGCCATTGAATGACGCGCCAAGATATAGATTGTATTTACCTGGTGCACGACCGACAAAGCCGATCTCGCCGAGATAAGGACGGCCGCACCCATTCGGGCAACCCGTCATGCGGATCGTAATTGGTTCTTCGCCAATACTGTTTTTCTCCAGCAAACCATGGATCCTGTTGATCAGCGATGGCAGATAACGTTCTGCTTCGCTGTTGGCCAGGGGACAAAGATTCAGCGCCACACAGGCAATGGAATGCTTATGAAGGCTGCTCACTTCCTGGTGGGCAACAATACCGTATTGAACAAGCAGTTTATCCACTTCAGGTTTCAGCGCTTCTGACACATTGCCGATAACCACATTCTGGTTACCCGTTAGCCGGAAATCACCGCCTTCGAGGATCTGTGCAATGGCACGAAGGCCCTTCCGAAGCTGGAACAGATCAGTATCCTTCACCCGGCCTCCTTCAATATAAAGGGTATTGAACCATTTGCCGTTCCTGCCCTTTATCCAGCCATAGGAATCACCGTTGGTAGTAAACTCAAAAGGCCGCGCAGGAGCGAGCTCATATCCCAGCCGGTCATTGATTTCCTTCCGGATAAAATCAAGTCCCAGCCGGTCAATAGTATATTTAAACCGTGAGTTTTTCCGATTTTCACGATTACCATAATCGCGCTGAACTGTGACGATCTTCTCACAGATATCAGGAATATTTTCAGATGGTGCAAAACCGATAACATTCCCTATCCTGGGATAGGTAGAATCATCACCGAAGGTCATGCCCATTCCTCCACCAATCACTATATTGAAGCCTATGAGCTTTTCATTTTCTTCGATTGCAATCAGGCCAATATCGTGCGCAAATACGTCAGTATCGTTATAAGGGGGGATAGCGAATGTAATCTTGAATTTACGGGGCAAATAAGTTTTTCCGTAGATCGGTTCATCAATGGGGGCTTCCTCTTCAGGCCCTACCACCTGTTCTTCATTTACCCAGATCTTATAATAGGCTGTTGTACGCGGCGTGAGGTGTTCACTTACACGAAGGGCAACCTGTTGCACATCTTCGTGGATAGCTGAAGTATAGGGATTCACTGAATTCATCACATTCCGGTTCACATCACCGCAGGCTGCAATAGAATCCAGCGCTGAGGCATTGATCTCTTTAATGGTCTGCTTCAGATCATGCTTATAGATATTGTGCAGTTCAAATGCCTGACGGGTAGTCAGCTTCAGGGTTGGCATGCCATATTTGGTGGCAAGTTCGTCAATTACCAGCCATTGCTCCGGAGTAGCCACGCCTCCCGGCACCCTTACCCGGATCATAAAGGAATAAAGTGGTTCCAGTTTTTGCGCTTTGCGTTCTTTATCCAGCTCCCGGTCGCTTTGCACATAGCTTCCATGGAACTTGATAAGCTGCTGGTCCTGCGCATAAAGATTGCCGGTCACTTCGTCTTTCAGACTGTCCTGAATAGTGCCTTCAAGGTATTTGCTTTTCTCCTTGATATGCTCTACTTCGCTGAGTTTTGATTTATCCTGGTTGAGCGCCATAATTTCTGCTTAATAGGTATCCTCCTGGTATCTGCCGGTTTTCACGAGTTGTTTTACATATTCAGCTGCAGCTGCTTCGTCTTTTCCTCCCTCCTGCTGAACAATATTGATGAGGCTTTGCTTAACATCTTTTGCCATCCTCTTAGCGTCACCGCAAACATAGAAATGCGCCCCTTCTTCCAGCCAGCGATAGAGTTCTGAACTGTGCTGCTGCATCCTGTGCTGAACGTAAACTTTCTGACGGGTATCGCGGCTGAATGCAGTATTCATTTTCTGCAGGTTCCCCTGTTTAATAAACCGTTGCCATTCTGTCTGGTAAAGGAAATCGGTAGTAAAATGCTGATCCCCGAAAAAGAGCCAGTTCTTTCCTCCCGAACCCTCTTCTGCCCTTTCTTCCACAAACGCCCTGAACGGAGCGATTCCAGTACCGGGTCCCACCATAATAACATGGGTGCTGCCGTTTTCCGGGAGCCTGAATGATTCATTTGTCTCAATAAACACCGGTACTTCAGAACCCACTTCCAGGAAATCGGAAACAAAGTTTGATGCCACCCCGCGATGCAGCCGCGTTCGATGCTGGTACTGTACGCGGCCAACGGTTAAATGTACTTCATCAGGATGTGCCTTGAAAGAGCTTGCAATGGAATAAAGCCGCGGTTGCAGGGGCAACACGATCTGGCAGAAATCCTCCACGGAAATCTGTGCCGGGAACTGTTGCAACACATCCCAGATGTCTTTCCCGAATACATATGCCGACAGCTCCTGCTTGTCAGTCAAAATTCCCTTCAGGGCATGTGCGTCAGCAGGATCTGATATATAAGGAAGGTAAGCATTCAGAAAGCTGCCGCTGACAGTAGTCAGTTCAGCATTTTTCAGTAAGAAGTCACCCACCGCAACCGGCGTATCTTTCCGGATGATGATGGTATGGGGATCCCATTTCCTGTAGGATAACAACCCGTTGACGAGCGTTGGTTCGTTCTCTACCCAGATGCCAACTGTATCACCAGGCTGGTAGGAAAGGCCGCTTCCCTCAAGGGACAGTTCTACGTGGTAGGTTTCCTTTGCTGAGCCGCGTCCGTTGAGCTGGATCTTCTCCAGGACGGTCGCTTTGAATGGATTTTTACGGGTATAGGCAACCGCTGGTTTTGCTACGGTTCCGTTTACCACAGCGGCATGACCGTTAGTGGCTGCCGGTTTCGGGGCACCTGCACCGAATTTGTCCTGCAAACGTGACAACACCGCTTCGGTCCAGGCATCGGCTGTTTCTTCATAATCTACATCCGCTTCCATGCAATCGATCAGGCGGGTAGCCTGTAACGCATTGAACCGGGCGTCAAAATCCTTTCCGGTCTTGCAATAGCTCGCGTAACTTCTGTCGCCCAGGGCCAGTACGGCATACTGGGTTTCCTTCATCAGCGGTGCTTTGCGGTTGTGTACAAAACTGTGCAGGTCTTCCGCTGCGGGCGGAGGATCACCTTCGCCATGTGTACTCACGACGACGAAAAGCCATTTTTCCTCCTTGAGTTTTGCACCCTGGTACTGGTTCATATCCTGTAACACGGCAGTAAAGCCTCGGGCGATCAGTTTATCGTGGAGATTTTTTGCAATTTTCTTACTGTTTCCGCTCTTGGAGCCAAACAATACAGTCACCGGATCGGTGGCAGGAAGCGGTTCACTGGCGAGGGATTCCTGGGGAACCGGGATGCGGTTGATCAATTGCAGTAACTGCTGGTTACTGTGTTGCAGTCCCGTCAGGTAACCGGCCAGCCATTGCAGCTGCTGGTTATTAAATTTCTGAATCAATTGCTGCACCTGCTCCTGTTCAGCTATAGAAAACAGGTTTGCGGGTAGCATCAAACTGGCAGAGGTCATAGACACAAGTTGGTTTACCGAACACACCAAAGATAATTACAAATACCACAACTCCTATCATTTTAATAGGAATTGTTACTACCATTCATCGAATATACCTGTAATTAATTGAATATCAATAAAGTATTAGATTACAAAGTCGTCCGAACCATTGTTCTTCTGCATCAGGTCATGCAAAGATTTGCCCTCGATTACCTGCAGGGTGGCATCACGGACTTCGAAAAAAATCTGCCGGATATTACATTGTCCTTCTGAGTAGGGACAAAGCCGGCAGGGTTCGTAGAACATCTTGCTGACGCAGGGCAACAGGGCAATAGGACCGTCCATCAGCCGGAGCACCTGCACCATAGGAATTTGCCGGGGATGCTTGAGCAGGTAGTATCCCCCGTTTTTGCCCGCCTTACTGCCAAGTATACCGGCTTTCCGCAGTTCAAGCAGGATAGCTTCCAGGAACTTGGCCGGGATTTTCCGTTTTTCAGCGATCTGGTTGATGGGAATAAAACCTGCCTGATATTGTTCACCCAGGTATGTCAGGGCATGAATGGCATATTGTGCTTTGGCAGAGAGCATATAAGTCGGGCAAAATACTGCATTTCCCTGGAATATGTTATTTGTTGCTGATCAATTGTGTGCCATCGGCCAGATTGCAGATATGCGCCAACGGTTCCTGGCCGAACCGCAGGAAAAAGGCTTTGCCCATTCTATCCACTACCTCATTGATAAAGGGTTTGCGGATGATATTAATGGTGCAGCCACCAAATCCTCCACCCATCATGCGGGCGCCGATAATCGCATGTTCCTCCCGGGCAAGCTCCACGAGAAAGTCGAGTTCCGGGCAACTGACATCATACAGTTTACTGAGACCGGTATGCGAAGCAAACATCTTCTTCCCGAAACTGACCAGGTCATTCCGGCGAAGGGCTTCCGTACCGACCTGCAGGCGCAGGTTTTCCTCCACTACATATTTACAGCGGAGGTAAACAAGTTCGGGAACGATATCTTTCAGGGTATATTCAATCATGGCCCGGTTGGCATCCCGCAGGCTTTGTACCTGCGGATATACTTTCCTAAGTGCACGAACCCCCATTTCACACTGCTCCCGCCGGATATTGTATTCTCCGGAAGCCAGGGAATGTTTTACGCGGGTATCCAGCAACAGGATCGCATGCTGGTGCAGATCAAGGGGAACATATTCTGACTTCATGCTGCGGCAGTCAAGCAGCAGTGCATGTCCTTTTTTCCCGAATACTGAGGCAAACTGATCCATGATGCCGCATTTCACCCCTACATACTGGTTTTCTGCAGCCTGGGCAATGCGAACCATTTCGAGCCTGGTCAGCCCCAGCCGGAACATTTCGTTCAGGGCGAAAATCATGCAGCACTCCATTGCTGCCGAAGAGGATAGACCGGCTCCGACCGGTATATTTCCGCCCATGGCAATATTAACGCCGCTGATCCGGACGCCCCTGCGATGCAACTGGTCGATCACGCCAACCAGGTAGTCTGTCCAGTTGCCAACCGGCGTACCCACCTGGGAAAGGCTTCCCTGCCAGGTTTCATCGAGATCCGTTGCCAGCAGGTGAAGATCATTATCTGTTCGCCGGCTGATCGCCAGAAAAGTTTGCTTGTCGATCGCAGCCGGCAACACAAAGCCATTATTATAGTCGGTATGTTCGCCGATCAGGTTGATTCGGCCGGGAGAACTGACAAGAAAGTCGGGCTCGGATCCAAAATATTGCGAAAACCGTTGAGATACAGCCAGTTGAGTGGACAATAAGGGTTGCACCTTCGGTGTATTGGCAGAAGGGGTCATGAATCGTTGATTGCTATAAAACTATCTAATTTAAGGGAAAGTTTCCTACTCGTCCGAAAAAACCTAATTTGCCAAACACCTGATGATGTGATATGAAAATACTGGAAACGGAAATTGCGCTAAAGCTCAATACCCTTTTTACCGTATTGGAAAGGAACGAGCATTTTTTCAACTCTCCCCTCCATGTACACCCGGAATTTGAACTCGTGTATGTAAGGGAAAGTTTTGGGAAAAGGATAATCGGCAACGGTATCGAACCTTTTGAACCCGGTGATATGGTGTTGATCGGACCACAACTGCCGCATGTTTGGATCAATGATGAAATGTTCATGGAAGGCCGGGCAGATAAAAGAGCGCGATCGCTGATCCTATATTTTCATCCCAGCATCCTCGAGTCTGGCATCTTCAACCTCCAGGAAGCCACGGCTATCCGGGAACTGCTTACCAAATCAGGCAGCGGCCTGAGTATACATGGTGTGACCCGCGAGAAAGTTGTCACGCTCATGGAACGCATCCTGGTGGCCAAAGGATTTGAAAAGATCCTCTGCCTGCTACAATTGCTCCACGAACTTTCCGGCTCTGCAGATCTCATCCCGCTCAACGCGGAAGAACTTATCAATCACGAAAGAGGCAAGGAAAAGGACAGGCTCTGCGAGGTGTATCGCTTCGTTAATGAAAACTTCCGCACCGATATCCAGCTGAAGGATGTGTCGCGATTGACCAACCTTACCCCCCAGAGCTTTTGCCGCCTGTTTAAAAAGCGCAACAAGATCCATTTTGTGGAATACCTCAACCAGGTGCGCATCAGCAATGCATGCAGACTGCTTCTGGACAGCGACTGGACCATTTCAGAGATAGCCTACAACTGTGGTTACAAAACGATCTCCAATTTCAACAAACTGTTCAAGGAAACAACCGGGTATGCGCCCAAGCATTATCGTGAGGTTGCCAAAACCGGCGTGGTGATGGATAACAAGGTCTGACAACCTTCAAACCTTCCTCACTTCTCAAATACTACAGCCTCGGGATTGGCCCCCATTCCCTCCAGCGTTGCAGTGATCTGCTGAATCATCGGATCCGGACCACAGATATAGAAATGCTTTTTCAGGTCAAGATGCTGATCCCGCAAAAAAGCTTCATCTATTCGCCCTTTCGGATACCCATCCCCTGCTTCCTGGCTCAAAATGAATATCGCCTTATCTCCCAGCATGGCGATCAATTCCTCTTTCAAAATGATGTCCTTTGCCGTTTTATTGGAAAAAAAGAGTGTATTTCCAATGAGTTGACCTTTGCGGTGAAGGTCCCGGAAGATCGCAATAAAAGGGGTGATCCCGGCGCCGCCGGCAATAAAATACCCGGGTCCCTTATAACTGATAGCTCCCCACGGATCATCTATCTCAATCTGATCACCTGCTTTTAAGTGATGCAGTTTATCCGTCACACCGTGGTGATCCGGATATCCTTTGATGGTAAAACTCAGGTCCCGGGCATCTGTCAATCCCGTAAAGGTAAATGGACGCTTTTCCTGCTTCCAGTCTTCGTCCACCAGGTTTACATCGGTTGCCTGGCCGGGAACAAATTCGTAACCATCCGGCCGTGTAAAATGAAACGATTTCACATCGTGTGTGACCGGCTTGACTTCGGTGAGGGTGACGCGGTGTGTTGGCATGACATAAATTTAAGTCATTTTATAACTGCCTCCGGCCAGTCGTCCCGCCACCGGATCTTTTCCTGCCACAATTTTGATTTTCCATTGTCGTGTGCATCATAACCATGATAGAGCAGGTAGTCATTGCCATCATCAGAAAAAACGGCGTTATGGCCAATACCCATCCAGTTGGCATCCCCCTCCCGCACCAGGGTACCACCTCCCAGCGTCATCGGAACGCCATCCCTGTCGAGATAGGGACCAATAATCGACTTACTTCGTCCGACCACTACTTTATATGTGCTTTTTACGCCGCGGCAACAGTAATCGAATGAGACAAAGAGATAGTAATAATTATTGTGGTGAAAGATAAACGGTGCTTCAATAGCAGCGTCTCCGGCAACGGAATCAGGCAGTACTGGATTTCTTGACCTCGCTGCCAGTGTATACCATTGCTGTGGTGTTGCCGGTTGGGTCAGACTACTATCCAGCTGCACCATTTTAATCCCATTCCAGAAAGAACCAAAACTCAGCCAGGGTGTTCCTTTTTCATCCAGGATAAGATTCGGATCAATCGCATTCCACATATCCCTGCCCGGTACTGATTCTATTACCTTTCCATGATCCAACCAATGATACTCCTTCGAATCAGGATCAAGGGTCTTATTGCTGGCCACCCCGATGCAGGACGTATTCTTTCCAAAAGCAGATACCGCATAGAACAGGTAATAATGGCCACGGACATACGCGATATCCGGAGCCCAGATATGACCCTTAAACCCGGAAACTGCCTTAACTGCCCAACCCGGCGGCTGATCAAAAACCGGAGGTAATCTTTTCCAATTCCTGCGGTCAGCTGAACGCATCACGGTGATGCCACGCCCGGTTCCGAATACATACCAATATCCCTTCTCCCGGATAATTACCGGATCATGTATTCCGGGCAGGCTATCTGTTGCATAACCCGCCACCGGCAGTAACCCGATCATGATCACCAGGAAGTGCCGTATTAAATTTCTATGATCAACAAACCATTTCATCTTCACAACTTCACGCGTATAACGGCAAATGCATAAGGTGCAATCGTATATGGTAACTGGCGATTGCGAACAGCAACTGTAGCAGTTTGAGGCGATATTCTTTTGGGTTGATCAAAACTATTCTGAACAGAAACTTCAGGATTTGACAACAACTGAACCGTACCAGATGAATTTGCTTTTGCCAGTCCGTTCAGCCGGAAAGTCTTTTGTTGCGGGGTGGCACCGGTATTCACAATCTTAATAATAAGTTCCTGGTGCTCACTGTCAATTGCCGCAGTAGCATACAGGCTGTCACCACCGGCCATTACTTCTCCGGCCATGGAAATCGGAACGGTATAGTTACCCCGGTTGGTAGAAAACAATTGCTGCACATAGTAATCTGTGGTGCCGAATATGTCAAGGTTATTGACCCAGATCAGGTCCGGCCGCCATTGCCAGCCATCCGCATGCGCAAACAAGGGAGCATAGGCAGCCATCTGCACCACAGCGGAATTCCGTTCCAGTCCTGTCATAAACGCTGCTTCCGACATTGCTGTCAGCCAATTGTTCTGGTTGTCGGTACTCACCATTTTATCGCTCTGCGCTGCATATTCACCGGCAAATACTTTTGAACCGTTCCGGGGATAGCTGTCATACCGGCGGGCATTGGAAAGAAACCATTCCGGGCGGCGATAGTAATGTTCATCAATCACATCAGCTTTCATCTCCCTTAGAGTCTGGTTCAGGTAATCGAAGCGCTCTCCACTGGGATCGGTTCCACCACTGTTCACCAGGGTGATCTCCGGATATTTTGCTTTGATCGCCTGTGTAAACACCTTCAGCCTTTCAATATACTGTGGACCCCAGTTCTCGTTACCCACCCCCATCATGCGAAGGTTAAATGGTGCAGGATGCCCCATCCGGGCGCGAACCTTGCCCCACGTCGTCGAAACCTCACCGTTAGCAAATTCGATAAGGTCAAGTGCATCCTGGATGTAGGGATCGAGATTTTCTACCGGCACCAGTTCACCAGTGTTGAACTGGCAGGCCATACCGCAATTGAGAATAGGGAGCGGTGACGCGCCAATATCTTCCGCCAGTTGGAAATATTCGAAGAAACCAAGGCCGAATGTCTGGAAATAATCAGGTGTCGGCCGGTGTGCAAATTCAAAATTCCAGCGATTGATGAGCAACGGACGATCTTCAACAGGTCCTACGGTATTCTTCCACTGGTAACGCTGCGACAGATCATATCCCTCGACGATACACCCGCCCGGAAACCGTAAAAAACCAGGCTTCATATCTGCCAGCAATTGCACCATATCTGCACGCAATCCGCCGGGACGGTTTTTCCAGGTGTCAGCAGGAAAAAGTGATACCATGTCGATGTCCACCACACCACTACCGGTTGCCCAAACGAAAAACTGTGCCTTCAATTCCCGCTTAGCGGATTCAAAAGAGACACTCCCTTTTTGCCATTGGTCATTGCTTGCAGGAAGTATTAGTTTATTCTCTCCGAGTACGTTCCCCAGACTGTCACGCAAGCCCACATGAAGCACTACGTTGCCGGAGATCACACGATATAGCACAGAAAAATCATACCGCAGGTCTTTTTTTACCCCCATCCCCCTGAATCCCTCATTGATCAGGCCGAAACTCCCCGCTTCACTGCTGCTGACTTTCAGCCGCAGATAACGTGGATTGTTGACATTATCGGGCCTGTTCACGAGTTCCATATCGCCCTCAATGGGTTGCTGCCGCACTACTTTCCAACCCATAAATGGTTTGGGAAATTCAAAAGACCGGTTTTTCACCATTTCAGCATAGATACCGCCATCGGCGCCCAGGTTGATGTCTTCAAAAAAAACACCCCACATGGTTGGTGCAATGGGTGCGACCTGCTCCCTGACATTCACAGCAATCTCCGTGGCGGCAGTTTTTTTGTGACGGGTCATTTTTCGCTCAGCTATTCCAGGCTCCTGTTGCCTGTTGTCAACCTGTGCCATACAACAGGTACCCATAACAGTAGCCAGCATCACTGCCCCGGCAAATTTTACGTAACGCATACTTCAGATTTAATCTTGGAAAACGGATTCAGATGTCATTACCACACGCTTCATACTGCCGTCTTTGTTATAGTAAAGCGGATCGATGCAGACGGACCGCCTGAAGCTGCCCCCTGCTGTGGGTATACCGCCATTATGATAAATAAAATAACTCTTTCCTTTAAAGTCAATGATGGCCTGGTGATTGGTATTGCTGTTGCCGGCCAGCTCATTCAGGATACCCATAGGCTCCCACGGGCCGTTAATGCTTCGGGAGCGCGAGTACCGGATTTTTTCGGGGAAAGACGTGGCATAAGAAAGATAATACCAACTTCCCCGCTTGTGGATCCACGGTGCTTCCGTGAATTGTGGCAGACCGTTCACCAGCTGCACTGTGCCATCCAGTGTTGTCATGTCCGCTTTGAGCTTTGCATAATAGCACTGCGTGTTGCCCCAGAACAGGTAAGCCTGCCCGTCATCGTCAATGATCACACTCGGATCAATATCATCCCAGCTGATTGTGGCAGCTGAGGTCATATTATTCGTGATCAGTGCGGTTCCAATGGCATCCTTGTAAGGACCTTCCGGACGGTCGCTAACGGCAACGCCTATCGCTTTTCCCGGAATGGCACCATGCTCCACTGCTACGTACCAGTAATATTTTCCGTTTCGGTTGATCACCTGCGAAGCCCAGGCATCACCTTTGGCCCATTTGAATGCTGAAACATCCAGCGGAACGGGATACTGACGCCAGTGCTTCAGATCGGTAGTAGAGAAACACAGCCACTCTTTCATCACATACCCCTCCCTGCCCGGCGGTGCTTCATCGTGCCCCGTGAACAGGAACAGTGTGTCCTTTACTACCAGTGCGGCAGGATCGGCTGTGTACACATGTGAGATAATGGGATTTCCTTTGGCGATAAAATTGGTATCCTGCGTCTTTGCCACCAGGTGCAGCAATGTCAGTAATACCAGCGTCGGACAATGACGAATAGAAATGCTTGTCTTATACATGGATCAATGCTTTTTACCCCAGACAGCAGTTCCCTCATTGTTGAGTCCGGTGAAAATAAGTGAATTTTGAATGCGATTTTCCCAATCCCTGCCTTTTTGTACCAATACTTTTTCATTCCCGCCATTTTTCCATTTCATTTCCAGCCAGGGCGCCTGGTAGGTCCAGGAACTGCCTGCCTCACCGTTTAATGTACCGCCCACGTCGATACTGATCTTCTTCGCCACCTGCAGGTCGGGCAGCTTTTGTTCATCGGCATAACCCGGTACAACCGAATACATCAATTCAATCTTTTCCCAGGAACCCGGAAGCATCGACTGATCCACCACAGCGTTGTCTTCCCAGGCAAATCTTTCCGGTGATACCACCGGCCAGCCATCAGGGGTCCAGAAGATCTTCCGCACGTGCAGGTCCATATAATAACTGTTCACCACCGGCCGTCCCTGGTGGGCTATGAAATACTGCCCGTTGCCGTCCTGGAATACTGAACAATGCGCCACACCCTGCCAGCCGGCATGTCCTTCAAACTGGTAGGGTGCCAGGATCATCGGTCCGTGATCTTCATTGCTATTGGCATCCTTTCCATTGAAATCATAAAACGGTCCTTCCGGATTGGCCGACCGGCAAACCCTTACATTGTATTTGGTCTGCAGCCAGTCATAGGCGATGAACAGGTAGTATTGTTGTTGCGCTGCATTGTAGATGATCTCCGCACCTTCTATATTGCCATTGTACCTGCCATCGGTAAACCCGCGGTTGGCGATCCGCTTTCCCTTGTCGGCATTCTTCAGGGCAAGACCGGTGGCAGCGTTCAATTGCAATACATAGATCCCGTCCCATGCCGAACCATAATACAGGTATTGATTGCCGTTAGCCAGTGTGATCACCGAGGGATCGATGGCATTTGTCTGTATTGAGGCATCATCGAGGGAAGTCACCACCAGTCCCTTTTCCGTCCAGGGACCCATGGGGCTGCTTGCTGTTGCCATGCCGATCACGCTCAGCCTTGGTTTTGCACTGGAAAGGGAATAATACAAGCGGTATTCATTGCCTGATTTCAACACATAAGGTGCCCACAGCGCATCAAATGCGGTTCCGCCCTTGGACTGAATGAAGGCTGCTCCCTGTGCAGGCAGTGCATTGAACACCCAACCCATGTATTCCCACACTACAAGATCCTTTGACCGGCGGATCTGAATCCCCGACCGCACTGAAATTCCAAAACCTGCATCTGTACTGTAACAATAATAATACTCACCCACTTTGATCACAGACGGATCATGTACATTATAGGATCCCCAGTGCAGGTAGTTGGCAAATGGCGCCAGGGACTCATAAGTATCCGAAATGCTGTTGATATCAAAGACCGGTTGCACCGGCGGATCAATAGTTGTATCCACCGGTACCGGTTCATCGCCATGCTTGCTGCAGGACGTATTTCCCTGTAATAACAGGAACAATACACCTGCAGCTACTAATTTCTTTCCGATTGTTTTCATGTCAGTTTTTCCAGCCCTTTGTTTAGTATGTCGGGTTCTGGATAAATCCGGGATTGTTCTGAATCTCGATCAATGGAATGGGATACACCTCCTTTCCGGGAACATAGCTGTTGAACTCAGGATCACGTTGTTTAAGCAGACTCAGTTTGCTGCCATCCTGCAGCCAACCCCAGCGGCGGATATCATCGAAGCGATGGCCTTCCAGGCAGAATTCAAGCAGGCGTTCATGTGCCAGCTGATCCCGGAACTGATCCTGCGACATTGCCGCAAATTCAGCCTCCCGGTTGGGCAACTTTACCCGGGAACGTACCAGCTGCATATACTGCGCCGCCTGGGTAGTGTTACCGGTTTCATTCAGGCACTCCGCATACATGAGCAATACATCTGCATAACGCATGATCCTTTCATTGATGCCTGACCGCCAGTCAAATTCATCCGGCCGCTGACCATCGCCGTTCTGGTATTTGCGACAGAAGAGGTCATTCAGGTCTGCGGGACTGTTGGCATAAAAATCCTGAAAATTATGTCCGTATATCGAAGTGCCGGGCTTATTGTAAAACATCGTCGCGTCGAGCCGGGGATCGACAGCATCATCCACCGTTTTCTCCTGGAGAAATTCATCGCGAACGGAAAACGTCGGCTGCACATCCACCCAGCCAAATCCTCTTGGCGCGCAGGTAATGGCGCGGGCAGAATATTTGCCCCAGGCGGACGCAGGTGCTCCTCCCCATCCCAGGTCCACACCACCTGCTACAGTAGAAAACTGCACTTCGAAAACGGATTCCACATTATTTTCTGCACCAGGATAATATTTGTCATCCACAAAATTCATCTTATAGTCCGGCATCAGTGCGTATTTGTTCAGATCAATCACCGCCTTGAATTTTTCACCTGCTTCTGCAAAGCGATGATTGAACAGCAGGGCCTTTCCAAGGTAGGCAAGTGCCGCACCTTTTGTAGCCCTGCCTGTCTGACTTTTATCGGGACCATCCACCGCGTTGTAATCTACCGGCAAGAGTCCTGCTGCCTGGGTGAGGTCATCAATGACCTGGTTCCATCCGTCAGCCGCAGAAGATTGCGGCACATAGAACTGGCCTGTTTTGGCAGCGGATTGCAGCGGCAGACTCACATTTCCGAACAGGTTCACGAGGTGAAAGAAATAGAACCCCCGCAGGAAATGCGCCTGCCCGATGATCCTTGCCTTCAGCGCTTCATCCATCGTGATCTCGGGAACGTTCTCCAATACCTGGTTTGCACGGAACACCCCCTGGTAACAGGACTCGTAGGTCCATCCGTAACCATCGCCGATACCTGTTCCCAGGGCAAAACGGCCGATATTATAGATCTGGCTCCAGGGACTGTTACTGCGAACATCGTCACCACGAACATCCAGCAGCATCGGTAAAAAGCGCATATAGGTTCCGTCTACCTGCATGCTGCCGTAAGACGCGTTCACGCCTTTCATGGCGTCCGATTCATTGCGCCAGAAGGTTTCGGCAGTCTGCGCATTCGGGTTTTCCTGTTCCAGTTTTTTAGCACATCCTGTTCCTGCTGCCAAACCCGCAGCTACCAGGACTATAGATGTATATCGGGAAATATTGTTTTTCATTTTCCAGAATTAAAAGGTTAAAAGCCTACTTGCAGACCCACCATAATGGTGCGGGGATTGGGGAAAGAACCATAATCAAATCCCCTGCTGAACAATCCATCACTGATAAAATCAGGATCGTATCCCTTGTAGTTGCTGATGGTGAAAAGATTCTGACCGGATACATATGCCCTGAAAGATTTAAGCACTTTCGTTCTGGCCAGCAGTTGCGGAGAAAATGTATATCCGAGCACTGCATTTTGCAGGCGCCCATAAGCACCGCTTTCTACAAACCTGTCGGAAAAACGGCCGTTACCGTTGGGGTCACCTTTAACAGGTCGCGGAATATTCGTATTGGTGTTTTGCGGGGTCCAGAAATTCAGCACATCCTGGTGGTGGTTGCCATAGTCGGTACTCATCAGCGAGCCATATACGCCATTGTTCACTTTATTGCCGCCCTGTCCCTGGAAGAAAAACGAGAAATCAAATTGCTTGTACCCAAGGCTCAGGTTGAACCCATAGTTAAAAGAAGGAATAGTCGAACCCAGGTAAACACGGTCATCATCCGTGATCAGGCCATCCGGTTGCCCGGTAAGTTTACCTTCCGCGTCACGGCCATTGGTATCTTTAAACATCATATCACCTACTGCGGCATTGGTTTGTTTGGCATGCTTGTCCAGGTCTTCCTGGTTCTGGAAAATTCCCTCGGTCACAAATCCGAACAACTCGCCGATCTCGCGGCCCACTTCAGTTTTGCTTCCGGAGCCATAGATCGGATTATCATACAGGCCAAGCTTCAGCACTTTGTTTTGCAATGTGCCGAGATTGGCGCCGATGGCATAATGAAAATCTTTGCTGGTCTGATGCTGATAGTTGAGGGTGAACTCCAGACCCTTATTGCGCATGGATGCTGCATTGGTCGTAATGTTTGCAGGAAAAGATCCTGCAGAATACGGAAGCGGCAAACTCGTAATGATGTCGTAGGATTCACGGTTAAAGTATTCTGCTGAGAAGGTCAGTTGGTTGGAAAAGAAACCAAGGTCAATGGCCACATTTCCTGTTTTGGTAGATTCCCAGCGCAGGTTCGGATCAGCCACATACACCACAGCGGAACCCTGTGCCAGCACATCGCCGAAATTGTAACTCGCATTCGGATTGATATATGACTGGAACAGGTAATCACCAAAATTCTGGTTACCCAGTGTACCGTAACCACCGCGGATCTTCAGGTTACTGATCACAGCAGGCAGGTGAATGAATTTCTCATTGGAAATATTCCAGGCCGCACTCACGGACGGGAAATTACCATAGCGGTTGGCTGGTCCGAAGCGCGATGAGCCGTCACGGCGAAAATTCACGGTGAGCATATACCGGCTGTCGTAGTTGTAATTCACCCTGCCGAGGAAAGACAGGATCGTGCTGGTACTGCTTTCTCCCAGCAACACTTTATCCTCGGATGGCAACGCGCTGAAATTGTATGTTTCGTAATCACCATTGCCTGTGGCGCGCCCGGTTGTCCATTCACCATGACCTTCCTGGTAGGTAGTACCTGCAAGGAAATCAATATTATGCTTTCCGGTTACCACGTTGTAGGTCAGCAGGTTCTCTACCAGCCCGGTGTAACCATTGCCCCTGTTATCACTGAGAATATAGTTGTTGTTGAGATAGTAGAACCCAAGGTCAAATTTAGGTTCGAAATGATAGTTCTTGTAATTGGTGTAATCGTAACTGAGGTTGAGTTTATAGCGGAGGCCTTTCACGATTTCGATTTCGCCCCAGACATTACCGAAAAAGCGGTTGCGGTCACTGTTATCGGTCACCAGGTTGTTCATGCCGATTACGTTCAGAGCGATCGCGCGGTTTAGCAGTTCATCGCTGCCACCATATCCGCCCAGTCGGTTTTCGTCATAAATCGGCATGGTCGGAATCGCAGTCAGCATACTGGTAACCCCTCCCCCGAACACTGCATGATCACCGGTTATGGCGAGGTTTACCTTATCAGACTGGGTATAGGCGACTTTTCCGCCATAACTGAAAATCCCGCGCTTGCCACTAAAAGCATTGTTCAACGTAAAGCGCTTATAACTTTGCGGGCCCACCATGGTACTCGTCTGATCGAAATAACCTAACCCAAGGCTGTAATTGATGTTATCGCCTCCACCGGAAAGATTGATATGATGGTCCTGGATCTTTCCTGTCTGAAAGAGCGCATCCTGCCAGTTGGTATTGATGGTACTGAAATTCGGGCTAGCAGGATCATTTGCAGGTGCAACCGTCAAGCCTGCGTTGATTTCTGCTGCGCTGGTGATCTTCTGATAGCCTTCACGGTCCGTCACCGGCAGTGTTTTGGGAATCTTTTGCCAGCCATAATACCCATTGTAGTCAATTTTTATCGGGCCTTTTTTACCTTTTTTGGTCGTGATAATTACCACACCTGTTGCTGCGCGCGCCCCGTATAGGGCTGCGGAAGAAGCATCTTTTAATATCTGCATGCTCTCCACATCATCCGGCGAAAAATCAAACGGCGCGTCCATCGGAACACCATCAATTACAAACAGGGGAGCATTGTTCCCGAAAGTCGTAACGCCTCGGATTTTCAGCTGCACATAACCGCCGGGTTCACCACTGCCGTGAACCGTTACACCGGCAACCTGCCCCTGTAACATTTTGGCAATGTCATAACTCGCCGTTTTTTTCGCATTATCAACATTCACCACGGCAACTGAACCTGTCAGGTCCTTCACCTTCTGGCGGCCATAGGCAACCACTACCACATTATCCAGCGGATCAACGGATGTATTCAGTACGATCCGCAGATCGGTCTGCTCCCCCACTTTCAGTTCGGTGGAGGCAAACCCCATGGACGAGATCACCAGGATGCCGTCGGGAGGCGCCTTAATGGAAAATTTGCCATTGGCATTGGTGGAAGTGGCTGAACCGGAATTTTTCAGACTGATCGTCGCGCCCGAAAGCGGCTCGCCTGAAGCATTGTAAACAGTACCGGTAACAGCTTTTGTTTGGGAAAATAGTGTAATATGTACACTTAACAGACAGATTATCAGCAATGCCTGTGTTATCGAACACAGGTGCCGTCGCAGAGCAACCTTTTTCATATGCAAGCAGTTAATGGTCTAAAATTGATTTTTTTATTTTTTACCTGCTCAACACAGCGTCTCAGAAATTCTACAAATCATCTCAAGTATGTATTTTTAGCCCGGTTAAACGACCTACGCTTGCGGACGACACTGCTTTCCCTGAATGTATTTGTACTGCTGTTCCTGGCAACAGGCAACCGGGCAACCGCCCAGGTGGCTAATTTCCGGCATTACCAGGTAGAGAACGGTTTATCCAACAATGCCGTCATCACCGCAATCCAGGATAAAAGAGGATTTCTCTGGCTGGGCACTAAAGACGGCCTGAACCGTTTTGATGGGTACAGCTTTAAAATCTTCCGCTACGATCCAGCGCAGCAGGGTTCCATTGGCAACAATTTTATTCACAGTCTTTATGAAGACCCGCATGGTACTATCTGGGTCGGCACGGAACGTGGCCTTTACCGGTATAATGAAAAGACAGAAAGCTTTACCCTGATCCGCCCAACCAGTTCGCTGCCTGTAGCGGATATGAAAATGGACCGCCACGGAAACCTCTGGTTTGTGCAGTTCTTTACGTTGTACCGGTACGATCAGCAACAACAGCGGATCACGGTGTTTCCGATTCCGGGTCATTTTGAAGTAAGTTCCATTTGTACCGATCCAACCGGAACACTCTGGGCTTCCACACCGACAGGTTGGTTATTCCGTTACGATAATGATCGAAATACTTTCCAGGGATTTCAATTGCTCCAGGATGGGTCTTTATGGATAGAGAAGATTGTACCGACCCGCGATGGTCAGATCCTGGCCGGAACGAGTAATGGCGCCAGGATCTTCAACCCCCTACACCATATCACCGTTTCGTTATTGTACAAGGCCAAAGACAGCACAGGCATCTTCGTACGCAACTTCCTCGAGCGCCAGTCGGGTGATATCTGGATTGCCAGCGAGAATGGCATTTATACCTACGATCGCGCCACCAGGGCAACCGTCAATCTGCAGAAAGCCTACAACGACCCCTACTCCATCTCTGACAATGCAGTATACACGCTCCTCGAAGACAGCGAAGGCGGTGTTTGGGCCGGCACCTATTTCGGCGGTGTCAACTATTTTCCCCAACAGGCAACTGTCTTCCACAAATACTTTCCAAAAACGGGTGAGAATTCACTCAGTGGAAATGTAGTCCGGGAAATTCATGCCGACAACAAAGGCTGCCTGTGGATCGGCACAGAAGATGCAGGCCTGAACAAACTGGATACGGCAACCGGGTTATTTTCCGTATTTCAGCCGTCCGGACTTGCGGGAAGCATCAGCTATGCGAATATCCATGGACTGCTGGTCGACTCCGGACAATTGTGGATCGGCACCTTTGAACATGGCCTTGACCTGATGGATCTGCAACAGCAGAAAGTGATCCGCCACTTTTCAATTGAAAACGGCAGCGGCTTGCTGAGCAATTTCATCTATTGCCTAACCAGGGACGCGGAGGGACACATTCTCGCAGGAACCACCCGCGGCGCTTATCGCTACAACAAGAGTACGGCTACCTTTTCCGTCATTGAAGGCCTGCCCCTGTATAACTGGTATGCCCACCTGCTGGTAGACAGCCGCGGCTGGATCTGGGGGGCAACATACGGCGATGGCGTAAATGTTTTTGATCCCCACACGGGAAAACAATTCAACTACCGGCATAGTGCAACCGATAGTAAATCACTCAGCAGCGACCGGGTCAACTATATCTATGAAGATCACAATCACCGGATCTGGCTGGGAACAGAAGACGGGCTTTGCCGTTTTGACAGCGCCAGCAAGACCTTTACCACCTTCCGCAAAGAAGCGGGACTACCGTCAAACTTTATTCTCACGGTAACCGAAGATAACCTGCAACGCCTCTGGCTGTCTACTTCCAATGGCATCGTTCAGTTTAAAGAGAACAGCAACAGCACGATTTACCGAACGCCAAACGGCACACTGAACGATCAGTATAATTTCAACTCAGTATATAAGGATGCTTCCGGCAGGCTTTATTACGGCAGTGTAAAAGGCATGATCAGCTTTCAGCCGGCAGCGATGTTACAACCTGAGTCGCCCTCGCCGATGTATATCACGGGATTCCAGGTGTTCAACCGCGAATTGCCTATCGGTGGTGAATCCCGGCTGCAACAGTCGATCAGTTTTACCCGTAAAATAGTGCTGCCCTATGATCAGTCGACTTTAAGTATCGACTTTGCTGCACTCGGTTTCACCGCCCCTGAAATGACGGAATATGCATACCGGATGGAGGGTCTGGATAAGAACTGGACTTTCCTGAAGCAGAACCGTAAAGCCTATTTTACCGACCTCGCCCCCGGCAGGTACATGTTCACCGTCCGAAAGATGAACGCTGTGCTTGACGGTGAATCAGCGAGCCTGTCTATAGAAATTCTTCCGCCATGGTGGCGCAGCCCGTGGGCATACGCGGGATACATCTTGCTGGCAGCCGCGCTTATCGCGTGGCTGATCCGTGCTTACCACCGGCGAACCGAGGCCATCAACAGGCGCCGTTATGAACTGCTGGAGATCGCAAAAGACAAAGAGATCTTTCGCGCCAAGGTTGACTTCTTTACTCATGTAGCGCATGAGATCAGGACGCCGCTCACATTGATCAAGGCGCCTCTTGAAAAAGTGATCCGCCAATCAGCCCAGCTGCCGGACCTTACGCATAACCTGCGCATCATGGACCGGAATACCAACCGCCTGATCGAACTCACCAACCAGTTGCTGGACTTCCGGCAAACAGAACAGGAGGGCTTCAGCCTGAATTTCGTAAAAGCAAACATTGCTGACATCCTCGACGATGTGTTTGCCGGGTTTAAGGAACTGGCAGATCAACACCAGATCGAATTCCGCCTGCAATTGCCACCACAACCGGTACAGGCTTATATCGACCTCGATGCTTTCCACAAGATCCTGTATAACCTGTTCAGCAATGCCATTAAATATGCCGCAACGGCTGCCGCTGTTCAGCTTTACCCGGTAAAGGAAGATGATACTTCGTTTGTATTGGAAGTATCCAGTGATGGTGACGTAATTCCCGACAACCTGCGGGAAAAGATCTTTGAACCTTTTGTGCGTCTGCGCGAATCGGAAAAAAAGAAAGGAACCGGTATCGGCCTTGCCCTTTCAAGATCACTCGCAGCTTTGCACAACGGAAGCCTGCAGATGGCATCACCGGTTTCGGAAAAAAATGTATTCCGCCTGGAATTGCCAATCCGGCAGCAACACGAATTTAACCTCAGTCCCTTCACGCAACGGCGCAACTGGCCGGAAAATCAAATCCCATGAGACCAACCCTCCTGATCGTGGAAGACAATGAAGAAATGCTGGATTTCATCGCCGGCGATCTTTCGGAAAGATATGCCGTTCAGAAAGCCGCCAACGGCAAAGAGGCGCTGGCCATCCTGCAGGAACAAACGGTGCACCTCATCATCTCAGATGTGATGATGCCGGAAATGGATGGATTTGAATTTTGCCGGCTGATCAAAAGCAGCGTGGATTACAGTCATATTCCCGTTGTGCTGCTCACTGCCAAGAATGCTTTGCAAAGCAAGATCCAGGGGCTGGAACTGGGGGCAGATGCCTATATCGAAAAACCATTTTCTCCTGAATTCCTGCAGGCACAGGTGGCCAACCTGCTGGCTAACCGCGACAAGCTGAAAGACTATTTTGCCAATTCGCCGTTGGTGCATATCCGCAGTATGGCACACACGAAATCAGACGAGCAGTTCCTGGAAACACTCAGGGGAATTATCTACGAACATATCGAAGAAGAAGAACTGGACGTCGAAATGATCGCACGCAAAATGAACATGAGCCGGCCGACGCTTTACCGGAAGATCAAATCGCTTTCCAACCTCACATTGCATGAGCTGATCAATCTCAGCAGGCTCAAAAGAGCGGCAGAATTGCTGGCTTCCGGCGATTACAAAATTTTTGAAGTAGCCGCAATGGTAGGATTCCGGTCACAGACCAATTTCGGCAGAAGCTTTGCCAAACAGTTCGGAGTTTCGCCATCCGCCTACAACCAGCAGTTGCGACAGGACAATCGCTGAAACTGGCCTGAACAATTATGCGGAACCTGCGTTATTGCTTTACACCAATAGCAGGTAATCATGAACAGTTTCGAAACGCATATCAAGGGAGACAAGCCTGTGATCGTGGATTTTTTCGCAGAATGGTGCGGTCCCTGCAAAATGATGCCACCGATTTTAAAGGAAGTAAAAGACAAAGTCGGCGAAAAGGCCACCGTTCTGAAAATGGACATCGATAAAAATCCCGCTTATGCGCGCCGATACGGCGTTCAGTCAGTGCCAACATTGATGATCTTTCGCAATGGGCAGGTTGTCTGGCGCACCAGCGGCGTAACCCCGGCCCGGGAAATCATCCGGCAGCTGGATCAGCTTTGATGCCCCGTTTTTTTTCCACACTGATTCAATGCCGCTCTTAACGCCCTGGCCAGTTGCTGTGCATCACCTGTTCCCCAATAGTGCAGAAAGAACACTTTGGGTGTTTCCTGGACCATGTGGTTGTGAACAGCGACTACTTCAATTCCGCTACTGATCAGCGTTCTGATCACTGGCTGCACCTCCTCTTCCAGCATGGTGAAATCGCCGGCAACTGCAGCTTTTTCAGGTGTACCCTGCCACGCCGCCCAGGTATTAAAGCCAATGAAAGCGCTGACCGGAATACCATGCTCCTGCAAAGGCACATCCGGCCTGCCGATCGTATACTTGTAAACACCTTTGCTCATCTCTCCCTTATAGCCAAGGATATTATCCAAACTGGCTGTATTCAGGGTATTCACCACGCTGTCTGCCTTTACAGCCGCAGGATCACCTCCCCTTAAAGTTTTTACTTTATCCAATACAGCCTTCACACAACCGGCCATTTTTTCAAGGTTGCCGCGACCATCAATATGCATGTACAACACATTCGGGTGGTTGCGCACGAAGTGATTGTGTATGGCTGTGATCGCAAGACCCTGCCGGATAACTTCCTGCTGTACGGGCTGAAGGTCATTTTCTGCCAGGATAATATCACCCATGACCATTACCTCCTGCCGGCAGGGTGTGAAAGCCACCCAGCTTCCCAAACCCATTGGCGGGATTATTTTGAATCCATCGACGACCACTTTCAGGTCATTTTGCGGCACGGTGATTTTATACTCCCCATTTTTGGATATACCTTTCAGACCTGTTATTTTTTCTATAACGGTAAAATCGATGGGATTACCGGCAGGCGAGCAGATGATGGTATCCTGTTTGCCTTTATCTGCATTCAGCCGGACAGCAGTTCCCGAAGGCTGGCTGCAGGAGCCAAGCAGAACCATTAAGGCAGGTATCAGCATTATGCTTTTCATATTTCAGAATTACTGGTTATAAGAAAGTCTTGATCAGCAGGCCGCTGACTGCCGCGGCCAGGATGAGGTATGGTTCGGGGATCTTTTTAAAACGCAGCAACACCAAGATAGTCAATACTGCAAGAATGATCGTGGTAATATCCGTCAATTGCCTTTTGGCCAGTACCAGCACCGCCCCGCCAATTGCACCGACTGCTGCTGCGGTCACCCCGTCAACGAATGCCTTGATGGAAGGGTGCTTTCCATAACGCGAAAACCAGGGGGCCGGGAGAATCGTAAACAGGTAGCAGGGTAGAAAAGTCGCCAAAGCAGCTACTGTCGCACCGGGAAAACCTGCTACCAGGTAACCGATAAATCCGACAGTGATCACAACCGGACCCGGTGTGATCATCGCCACCGCAACGGCATCCAAAAACTGCTGTTCATTCAGCCAGCCGAACTCCTTCACTACCCCACCATAGAGAAAAGGCACGATCGCCAGACCGCTCCCAAATACGAAAGCTCCCGCTTTAAAAAAATACCAGGCGATCTGCATGAGTTTGTCTGGTGCAGCTGCAACCCCGATCTGCAGCAACAATACCGGGTAGTAATAATACTGCTTCCTTCCAGGCCATCCCGGCGGCGCTACCACCAGCAGGTTGATCGCACCTGCAGCCAGGATCAGCCAGAGATTTTCGGACTCGGTCAGATAGGTAGACACCGCCAGCACCAGGAAAAAAAGCCAGAGCAGCTTATTGCTGCCCAGGCTTTTCCGGGTCAGCTTGTAACTGCTCACCGCGATGATACCGATCACCGCAGCACCAATCCCGTAAAAGATTGCCTGCATCCAGGGAATTCCACCGGCCTGCACATAAATGTATCCGATAGTCAGGACCATCAGGAATGACGGGATCACGAAGGCGATGCCTGCCAGTGTTGCTCCCCAATAACGATAATGTACGAAACCAAGATAGATTGCCAGCTGGGCAGCCAGCGGGCCCGGCGCCAGCTGTGCCAGTGCAAGTCCCTCCCTGTAATCCTCTTCGGTCATCCATTTACGTTGTTCTACGAGGTCACGGTGCATATAACCGACCAGTGCCACCGGGCCGCCAAATCCCACAGTTCCAAGTTTCAGGAAATAACCCGCAAGTTGCCGAAGACTGTAAGCGGGCACCAGGGTGTTGCCATTATTCATTTGGCAATACTACGCCGGCTTGCAGCGCGGGAATTGTACGCCTGTTCACTACTTGTATAAAATTGCACTTCCGGGCTCATTTCTCGCGTGGAATCTTTTTCCGGTAGGCAGATGGCGTTTCACCGGTATGCCGCTGAAAGATCCGCGTAAAATGGCTCTGGTCCGAGAACCCGGTCAGGTATGCAATGTCAGTAAGGGAATATGTTCCGTTTCGCATCAGTTCCTTTGCTTTTTCTATCCGTTGCTGCCGGATATATTCTCCGAACGAAAGATCGTTGAAGTATTTGGAGAACTCTCGTGATAAATATGAGGGACTGATATCCAATCCACGTGAAATTTCCTTTAACGTGAGGTTGGTATCGATATGGTCCTGGATCATTTCTTTAAGCTCCTTTGCCCATGCGGGAATTCTTTTCCCCTTCAGATGACTGTTGAATACATTCACCAGCAGGTTTTCGAAAGGCTGGCCGGTATGTTTTTCATGCTGCAGGTATTTGGCCCAGGCGTACAGGGCATCGTACAGCAACATCCCTTTTTCAAGCAACTCGTGGTCGTTGGTGAAATGCTGAGCCAGCCCTGCGGATATCGCCCAGAGACCACTCGCTTGCGGAGCAAGGTCGTGGCGGTCTGTGTCTGCCCCCCGTATGATCACTGCCATTGTATCAACGGCAGGATCTTCGATCCGGTATTCCTTAACCAGTGCATCAAACGTGCAATATGCTCCTTTATGCGAAAACTTCACATCCGGAACATCAAACGGGATAGCACCCAGCTGATCCGCCATCGCCAGCACTTCCCGGAAGGGCACGTAGAGAAACTCTGCCTGCGGATCAATAAACTTCCTGATCAGCCATGGGCAGGCAATCCGGTCAATTTTGGGACGTTCACGGGTGATCCATTTCATAAGTGACAATAGCTGGTATAAGGGGTAATTTAAAGCAGAAATTGGACTTTTTCAGGAAGTTGGGCTTCACGCAAATCGGGAATTTTAGCGCCCATTGTCATACTAATCTTTGTCATGATCAAATCCTTCTGCCTGCTGACCTGCCTTGCCGCTGCCCTGCAGCTTTCCGCCCAATCGCCTGCATCATCATCCGGCAAACGATCAATAGCCAACGCGAATACCATCGCCATTGAACCAGGAGACAGCCCGGAACAGATCATTGCCAAAGCGGTACATGTGGTTCCTACAGCAAACCAATATGCAGCGCTTAAAAAAGAGTTCATCGCCTTTATACATTTTGGCCCCAATTCCTTTACCCGGATGGAATGGGGAACGGGAAAGGAAGACCCGCACATTTTTGATCTGAAAGAACTGGACACGGACCAATGGTGTGCTGCCATGAAAGCTGCAGGCATGAAAATGGTTATCCTGACCGCCAAACATCACGACGGTTTTGTTCTCTGGCAAAGCCGCTATACTGATCACGGCATTATGTCCACCGGGTTCCAAAAGGGCAAGGGAGATATCATCAAAGACCTGTCAGCTTCCTGCCGTAAATCCGGACTGCGCCTGGGCATTTATCTTTCCCCCGCTGATCTTTTCCAGATCGAAAATGAAAAAGGCCTGTACGGCAACGGGAGCAGCTATACAAAGCGAACCATACCCCGGTCTGTTCCCGGAAGACCATTCGCCAATAAAAACACCTTTGATTTTGTAGTGGATGACTACAACGAATATTTCCTGAACCAGCTTTTTGAACTGCTCACAGAATACGGCCCCGTAGATGAGGTATGGTTTGATGGCGCGCATCCCAAACGCAAAGGCAACCAGCAATACAATTATACCGCCTGGAAAAAGCTGATCCGCACGCTTGCGCCGCAGGCGGTGATCTTTGGAAAGGAAGATATCCGGTGGTGCGGCAATGAAAGTGGCCGTACCCGCACTACCGAATGGAATGTAATTCCCTACGAAGATGACCCGCGCACAGCCATTCATTTTCCGGACCTCGAAGCGGAGTCGCTGGGTAGCCTTGCCGAACTGGAAAAAGGAAAGTTCCTCCACTACCAGCAGGCGGAAACAAATACGTCGATCCGCGAAGGCTGGTTTTACCGGGATGACAGCCTGCAACAGGTCAGGAATGCAGATGACGTCTTTGACATCTATGAACGCTCCGTCGGGGGCAACTCTACCTTCCTGCTCAATATTCCGCCGAACCGCAACGGGAAATTCTCTCCGGAAGATGTTGGTGTATTAAAGGAAGTTGGTGAGCGGATCCGTGTTACCTATGGTACAGATCTCTTAGCGGGTGCCAAAGGCGCCGCAGCAGTGCTGGATAACTCAGACAAAACGTTTCAACTGTTGCCGGCATCCAAACCACAGGAAATGGTGATCACTACCGCGACTCCAGTAACCATCAACCGTCTGGTGATCCAGGAAGCCATCACTTCCTACAGCGAACGCGTTGCAAAACACGCGCTCGACGCATGGATCGATAATAACTGGAAAGAGATTGCTGCAGCAACCAATATCGGTTACAAAAGAATCCTTCGTTTTCCTGAAACTACTTCAGCAAAGTTCCGGATCAGGATCCTGGAAAGCCGTGCCACGCCGGCGATCAGCAAGATTTCTGCACATTATTACAAAACGCGGCCACCACAACTGGGGATCACGCGTAATAGCAATGGCCTTATCAATATTTCACCTTTACAGCAGGCTTTCGGCTGGAAACCGCATGGTGAAAACGCCGCAAAAAACCTGGCAGGCGATTATGAAATCCGTTATACCACCGACGGCAGTGAACCGGGTAGTAATACAAGCCTTTTCAGCCAGCCATTTGAGAACAACGGTGGCGAGATCAGGGCCATCGCGATTTCCACAGGCAAAAACAAAGGAGAAAAAGGCGCTGTTGCCCGGCGCAGCTTCGGACTGATCAGCAAAAACTGGAAACTGGTGAAGGTTGACAGCGAAACAGACAAACATCCCGGCAATGCGGCATTTGACAATGATCCCAAAACCTGGTGGCTGTCTGCCGGAGGCAATCAGCACTTCATCGTGATCGACCTGGGCGCCGGTAATTCACTGTCAGGTTTCGCGTACACACCACCTGTCGGTTCGTCGAAGGGCTTGCTGGAAAAAGGCCGCTTGCAATTCAGTGACGATGGCAACACCTGGTCACAACCACTTGAATTTTCATTTGGCAACCTGGTCAATGATCCCACTACCCGCCGGTTCAATTTCCCAGCCGCTGCCAATGCCCGTTATGTGCGCCTGGAATGCCTGGCAGCTGCGGCCAATGATGACAGCTTCTCCATAGCTGAGCTGGAGTTCTTTTCGCAATAGGTGCCACCAATGCATGACTGAACCGTTTCCGGCAGTCGTTGAAAGAAATATAACCTGTATCCCAGGTCGAGCTGGTCATATGCGATCAGTCCCGCCCTTTCATACCAGGGGATATTTTGTTCAACTGACGTCTCCAGCAATAATATCCGATCCTGTTCAGCCGCGATCTTCATTACCTCCTTCAGTAAGGCCGTACCATTCCCCCTGCCCTGCTGCTCCGGATTAACCCCGATAAACCAGAGGTAGCAGAACTGACCGGATAATTGTTCCTGCTTTTTTTTGATGGCCTTTTCCCTCGAAAGTGTTCTTTGCAAACGCGACCAGCCCAGGCATCTGCTAACCAGTTGCCAGTCTTGCGTGATTGTCCGCCAGCCGAATTTTCTTTGCTCCGGAAATGTAATCAGCGCGCAGGCCATGTGATCATCAGACAGCAATACCTTGCCATAATGGAAGCACACGTCAAAAGCATAGGTCATGAGCTGCAGCAGCCGGTCCTTTCGCCGGTGATCCTGCGGCACGATATAATTCACGCTTGCATTCTGATCAAAGGCGGATGCAAGAATGCCAGCCACCAGCGCCTTATCTTCATACCTCGCTTCAGTCATGCTACCAAGATACGTCACGGCACCTGCTTTCAGGCGTGAACTCTGCCCGGTTTTTGCTAACTTTTAGCTACAATAACCAATAATGAAACGTATATACCTGTTCGCAATCCTCGTGCTTTCCATGGACCTGCTCAGCGCACAGTCCCTCAAAGCCGTCTCTTACAGCGATGGCGCGCAAAAACTCAATGGCTGGGTTACTTCGAATGCGGGCAAAAATCTGCCCGGCGTGCTGATCCTTCCCGCCTGGAAGGGTGTAGACGACGAAGCCCGGACAGCAGCAGGCGATCTTGAAAAACAGGGTTATATCGCCTTTATAGCCGACATCTATGGGGAGGGCAATACACCCACCACCAACGAGGCTGCGGGAAAGATGGCCGGCAAGTACCGCCAGGACTATGCCGCCTACCAGCGCCGCATTCAGCTGGCACTTGAGCAGCTGACCAAAGCTGGTGCAAGGCCCGAAAAACTGGCAGTTATCGGTTATTGCTTCGGGGGCAGTGGTGCATTGGAAACAGCAAGAGGGAATCTGCCGGTCAGGGGTGTTGTGTCAATTCATGGGGGACTTGGCAAGGATAGCTCCCGCACTAATTCACCGATCAACACTAAGGTGCTGATAGAGAACCCTGCAGACGACCAGGGAGTTACACCGGAGATAATGGCCGCAACCATTAAAGAAATGAATGAAGGAAAGGCCGACTGGCAGATCATCACCTACGCAAATTCGAAACATACTTTTACCGATCCGAAATCAAAAGACTATAATGAGGTAATGGCCGGCAGGGCCTGGCAGCATACTTTGCTTTTCCTCGGAGAAGTACTGAAATAAGCGCGTCAGTCTGAATAAGGAAAATAGATCCAGAAAGTGGATCCGCTGCCTTCTTCGCTTTCAGCGCGGATAAAACCGCCATGATTCTCCATGATGCGTTTACAGATCGACAAGCCAATGCCGGTTCCGCCATATTCATGTTTGGGGTGCAACCGCTGGAACATGGAAAAGATCTGGCCGGCATATTGCTGATCAAACCCGATCCCATTGTCCCGAAAACTTATGGCGTAGCAAGGGCCTGCCTTCAGGGATGCAGGAGCGCCTGGAATTTCCCTGCTTTGAACTTCAGCCACATTGATCCGGATAATAGGCTGGCCTTCTGCAAATTTTATGGCATTGCCCAACAAATTGACAAACAATTGCTGCAACTGTATCGGGATCCCGGAAATCAGGGGAAGTGTATCCGCCTCAATCACCGCATTTCGTTCTTCTATCGGGAGTACCAGCTCCTCTTTAGCGAGATCAAGCACCCTATCAAGATCAACCGTCTCGAAAGTAGCCATCTCCAAACGACTGTACTGAAGAACAGACGCAACCAGTTCACTCATGCGGTGGGCGGAAGCATCAATTCTTTCGAAATACTTTTCCACCATCTCACCATTGCCCCGATGAATCCGGATGATGTCCGTAAAAGTCCTGATCTTCCGGAGCGGCTCCTGGAGATCATGGGATGCTACATAGGCAAACTGTTCCAGGCGACGATTCTGCTGTTCCAGTGTCAGCAGGTATTCCTGTAATTTATCTTCAGCCTGTTTACGTTCAGTCAGATCACGGGTGACTTTTGAAAATCCGATTAAACTCCCCTCTTCGTTATGAAGTGCAGTGATGACGATACTACCCCAGAATGCAGTTCCGTCTTTTCTTAACCGCCAGCCCTCATGCACCGCCCGCCCCTCTTTTTCAGCCATATGGATCAATTGCTCCGGGAGCCCCCTCTCCTGGTCTGCCGGCAAATAAAAGATTCTGAAATTCAGCCCGATGACTTCTGAGGCAGTATAACCTTTTATTTTTTCAGCTCCTGCATTCCAATTGAGGATATTTCCTTTTTCATCCAGCAGGATGATGGCGTAGTCCCGTACTTCGCGTACCATCCGCTGAAACCTTTCTTCGCTTTTACGGAGACTGTTGTTGGCTTTTCTCAATTCTGACGCGGTATGAGCCATGCGGTCATCCGCCATCTTTTTTTCCGTAAGATCATGAGTAACTTTTGAAAACCCGATAACCGTGCCGGAACTGTCATGTATGGCAGTCAACGTCGTGCTTCCCCAAAAACGTTTACCGTCCTTCCTCAGGCGCCACCCTTCGTGAATGGCACGTCCCGCTGCGCCAGCCTGCCGCAGCAACACCTGGGGCAAGCCCGAAGCACGATCTTCGGGCAGGTAAAACATGGTAAAGCTTTTGCCAATGGCTTCTGTTGCAGTGTACCCTTTGATTTTTTGTGCACCTCTGTTCCAATTCTGGATAATGCCGTCGCAATTCAATAAAATGATCGCATAATCCTCAATTTCCTCGACCATTCTCTGATAAATATTGCCCGAAATATCTGTCATGTAATATTCTCCTGCTTAAGGGTATCCTGCAAAGCCTTTACATATGGTTCCAAACCAGGAGGTTTAACCATATACTTCTCGGCACCGAGTGCAAAACACTGCCGGATTACCGCCGGATCGGCAGCGGTAGATGTCATGATCACCCGCACTTTATCCAGTCCCCCGATCTTGCGGATCTCCCGGAGACAAGCCAATCCATTTATCTTATGCATGTTCACATCGAGGAAAATGATATCTGGAACCGTACCGCTCCGAAGCAGTCGAAGGCCCTCCATAGCATCATTTACGGAAATACATTTTGCAGCAGGATCAGCTTCTTTCAGTGCAAGTGCGAATATTTCCTGGTCGTCCGAATCATCATCAATCAGCATGCAGATCAGGTGGTGATTGTTCAATTCCATAGTTTCCATTCGTCCTATTGCTGAAATAAATTTACGGAATTGACCTAACAATCACCTTCCAGTCATCGTCCCAGTAAATATTAATACAGTGAGTAGATTTTGCCACAGCAACGGTAATGGTTCTTCTGGTTTTACCGGAAAAAATTGTCTGGTTGAAGACGCTTTGACAATACCGGCATGGCTGGCATAATAAATGATAAAAATACCCGTTTACCACAGTCATGATGGGGGACCTGAACACTTTTGAATCTGCGTACGGACTTTTAATACTGTGTTTTCTGACGCTGGCCATTATGGTGCTGCGATGGATGATCCGGATGAACAGTCTGGTAAAGAGACAGCAGGCAATGATTAGTGCATTGCAGAAACTCGCCAGTGGCGATCCTGTGAACCAGGAATCCCTGCGGGAGATCAAAGAGGCATTCGACATTAAATAGATCACCAGGCAACGTTTAGTCATCCAGCCCTTTACCTGCCAGGATCTGCGACTTGTATTTTTCCACCCTTGCTTCCCGTGTTTTGACCAGCTTTGCCGATGCAAAGTAGAGCAGGTATGCCCTTTGACGTCCCGGCGTAAGTGCTTCAAACGCCTTCTTCAGTGTTTTGCTTTTATCCAGCTGTTTCTGAAACTCCTCCGGCACCGCATAGGCCGATGTTTTTTTGGGGGCAAGTTTTAATCCCGCCTTCTCTACTTCAAGCGCCTCAAACACGTAGACCTTTAGCACCTTCTCCAGCTTCACGATCTCTTTTACACTGGTGAAACGGATTTGTCTTGGCGACTGAACATTTTCAGACTGGTGCACCAGGATACCTTCCGGATCCTGCAACAACGCTCCTTTAAAAAACAGCAGGGCACAGTATTCCTTGAAGCCGTGCATCAGCACCACGTTATGGTTATTGTAAGTATAACAGGGCACCCCCCATTTCAATTCTTCCATCATGCCGCAATCCAGCAGGATGTTCCGGAGCTGCTGGAATTCCGCCTGCCACTGCGATGTTTTGTCAAAGAAGAAATCAACCTTAGGATTCATGCTGCAGGCTTATTGATTATGAGGCACAAATTATTAAAAAAAGTACCTTCAAGGGAACCTGCCTGATAGTTTTTAACTATGTAAACATAGAATTAATCGATAAAACTTATATACCCAAAAGGCTAATTTTATCGCCCTGTAACGCCATAAATAATTCAAATGGAAAAAGAATCTAAAGACATCAGCAAGTGCCCGTTCCACAATGGAAGCCTGAACCAGCAACCTGTTGCAGGTGGCGGCACGAGAAACCGCGACTGGTGGCCGAACCAGTTGAAGCTTGGCATCCTGCGCCAGCATGGCCCCAAATCGAATCCTTTCGGGGAAGCATTCGACTATGCAGCGGCTTTCAAAAGCCTTGACCTGGAAGCCGTAAAAAAAGATCTTCACACCCTGATGACCGATTCACAGGACTGGTGGCCGGCTGACTTCGGCCATTATGGTCCCCTGTTCATCCGGATGGCCTGGCACGCCGCGGGGACCTATCGTGTAGGCGATGGGCGTGGTGGGGCGGGTTCTGGCCAGCAGCGTTTTGCGCCGCTCAACAGCTGGCCCGACAACGTCAGTCTCGATAAGGCCCGCCGGCTGTTATGGCCGATCAAGCAGAAATATGGCCGTAATATTTCCTGGGCCGACCTGCTGATCCTCACCGGCAATATCGCACTCGAATCGATGGGCTTCAGGACATTTGGCTTTGCGGGTGGACGTGCAGACGCCTGGGAAGCTGATGAAGATGTATACTGGGGCGCTGAAACGACCTGGCTGGGTGGCGACATCCGCTACAGCAACGGCTCACCCGGCGTTCCGAAAGAACACGGCGTCGTATCTTCTGACGACGATGCCGATGGCAAGATCCACGCCCGCAACCTGGAAAAACCATTGGCTGCCGTGCAGATGGGACTGATCTATGTAAACCCGGAAGGACCCGACGGTAACCCCGACCCTATCGCTGCGGCTAAGGATATCCGTGACACCTTCGGGCGTATGGCGATGAACGACGAAGAAACTGTCGCCCTGATTGCCGGCGGACATAGTTTTGGCAAAACGCATGGTGCTGCCCCGGCAACCCCAAACGTTGGCAAGGAACCGGAAGCCGCTTCCATTGAACTGCAGGGCCTCGGCTGGCAGAACAGCTACGGCACCGGTAAAGGACCTGATACCATTACCAGCGGGCTGGAAGTGATCTGGACGAAAACACCGACCAAATGGAGCAATAACTTTTTTGAGAACCTGTTTGCCTTCGAATGGGAACTCACCAAAAGCCCCGCAGGTGCCCACCAATGGGTTGCGAAAGATGCAGAGGGTATTATTCCGGATGCCTACGATAACAATAAAAAGCACCGCCCGACGATGCTTACTACCGATCTTTCGCTGCGGCTCGATCCGGTTTATGAAAAGATCTCCCGCCGCTTCCTGAATGACCCTGATGCATTCGCAGATGCTTTTGCCCGTGCATGGTTCAAACTGACCCACCGCGATATGGGTCCGCGTGCGCGTTATCTCGGTCCCGATGTTCCTGCAGAAGAACTGTTGTGGCAGGATCCTATACCTGCTGTGAACCATCCGCTGGTGGATGCTGCCGATATCGCCACCCTGAAAGAAAAGGTCCTTGCTTCCGGTCTAAGCATTGCCGAACTGGTTTCCACTGCATGGGCATCTGCATCGACCTTCCGCGGGTCCGACAAACGGGGCGGCGCCAACGGTGCACGCATCCGACTTGCACCGCAGAAATTCTGGCAGGTGAACAACACCGCGCAGCTGCAAAAAGTGCTTGGTGTACTGGAAGGCATTCAGAAGGCTTATAATGACAGCGCTGCCGGAGGTAAGAAAATCTCGCTGGCTGACCTGATCGTGCTGGGCGGAAGTGCAGCTGTTGAAAAAGCAGCCAAAGATGCCGGAACTACAGTGACCGTTCCCTTTACAGCAGGCCGAATGGACGCTTCTCAGGAACAAACCGATGTTGACTCCGTCGGCTTCCTGGAACCGCTGGCTGACGGCTTCCGGAATTACAGGAGAACAACACTACCCGTATCAACAGAAGCCCTGTTGGTAGATAAAGCGCAATTGCTGACACTCTCTGCGCCGGAGCTTACCGTTCTCCTCGGAGGACTGCGGGTACTGAATACCAACTTTGATGGTTCATCCCACGGCGTATTCACCCAACAGCCCGGAAAGCTTACCAATGATTTTTTTGTCAACCTGCTTGACATGAATACCGCCTGGAAAGCGGCAGACGACAGCAGGGAAGTATACCAGGGCACTGACCGGAAAACTGGTGATAAAAAATGGACTGCCACAAGAGCTGATCTCGTATTCGGATCAAATGCCGAACTGCGGGCGATTGCCGAAGTATATGGCAGTGCAGATGCGAAAGAAAAATTCGTAAAGGATTTTGTGGCCGCCTGGACCAGGGTGATGAACCTTGATCGTTTCGACATCCCGAGATAATGCAATTAGCGCCAATTGAAAAGCCGTCCCGACTACCGTTGGGGCGGCTTTGCTTTATGGACTGATTCAGAATCTCCCGTAAAGGATCAGCCGCTTGAAGGGATATACCACCGGCGTACCGTTAAATTGCTTCCTGATCCTTTCACGGAAAGCAGCCTCCAACAAATCCTGCAGCTGGTTTTCAAGGCGTTCCATATAAGGAACAAGCGCAGACCCGGCGATAAAATCATATAGGCGGTCCGCCGCCGGAACAAGCAGCGGATAAACTTTCTGGTAGATGACAACATCCTGCGCACCCTGTTGAAAAAATAACTGCGTATAGGCATCAAGGCCAAGTACCGGGGAATCCCGCCGCCATCCCTGCAACGCTTCGCGGAAGGGCGACTCACGCACCAGCGTATCAAGCACCTGGTTCAGGCGATTTTCCTGCTGCGATGGCATTTGTACAGCAAGTTGTCCACCGCTATGGAGTTTGCTGATGATTTTTGGGAAGAGGACCGCGTGATCGTCGACCCATTGCAGGGAAGCATTGGCGAATATGAGATCCCAATGCTCCTCCCGTTCCAACTGGGCTTCCACGGAGCGATTCACAAAGGCGATCCGCCCGGTCCGCGGTGCTTTGGCCAGCATTTCGGCAGAGGTATCAATTCCGGTAATCTTGTGCGGTGAAAATTTTTCGGCGAGCAGCTGGGTAAGCTCTCCCGTTCCACACCCCAGGTCAATGATATTCATTCCCTGACGGGGGTAAATATGCCCAACCAGGTCGTGAAAAGGCTGATAACGTTCTTCCTTAAACTGGTTGTATAACTCAGGATTCCAGGCCATGCAACTAAAGGTACACTATGAGATTTCAAAGTTTGCTATTATATTCGCTGCAAATTTAAACCCCTGTGAAAAAGCTCCTTACCCTACTTCTATGCGCCAGCCTGTTTGCGTGCAGTAAAAAAGACTCCGACAGCGAACCTCAAAAGCGGGATACCTCCCAGGACCTTCCCCAACAAATACAGCATCTTCAGGTCAATACGGACAAGACAGATTTTTACAATTTTATGGTCGACCAGGCCAATAATAGCTTCAGCCTGTACAAGGATGATACGGCTACGGCAACCCTATACGATGCACTTGCATACAGCTACCAGCTGAATAGTGATGGCTTCCTGGTTAAATGCTTCCAGCCAGGAGAAAACGGAACACGCAACACAGTAGAAATCCAGCGGCACGACAACAATCAGATCAAAACGATCAAATCCACCGATGCCTACGGCTTCAGCACCACTACCTGGTTTGACTATTCCGTTGAAGACGGGCGCACGGTAATCCGTACCACCAACAACCCTGTCGATGGATGGACAACTGCTGCTACCGGAACTACCCGTTGCGTTTACGATGCCAACAACAAAGTTGTCCGGACTACCGGGTATTCTTTCGCTTACCAGAAAGGCAACATGGTGATGTGTGCAACGGACTATACCTTACCTGATGTTTTTGAGAATATCCGCGTCAGCTATTACCGCGGCGGCAGATCCGGCCGGCTTGATTTCCTGATGAGAACAATTCTCGGAAAAGACTACTATATTGAAGAGATCCGCAAACTATACATGTTCTCCGTTTTCGGTATTGAGGGTATGACCAGCATTGCCCTTTCCGACGGCAGCCCCATCCAGGAACTGGAATACCAATTCAGCACCGGCCCGAACAGCAGCACAGAATATAACCGGAAAATCAATTTCTCCTACGAGTATGACGACAATGGAGACATCACTTCCATGCTGCAAAATGCCCAACAGGGTGTAAACAACAGAAGCGATCGGTATACGTTTGTCTATTAATTCTGCTACCAGCTTTTAATAACCTTCCATGAAAAAGATCCTGTTCGGCTTCCTTTGCGTGGCCCTTGTTTCCTGCCATAAAGATTCGACCCCGGCCGGAACCGATGAAACAAATAACAACCTGCTTCCAAAGGCCATTAAACTCTCCATCCCCGGTCAGAGTGGTGAAATACACTTCACCTTCCTGATGGATACCCTGCAGCATGTTTACGAGGTTTATGGCGACGACCTTTTAACAGCCAGCCCAAATGATCTGTATTACCGCTACCAGCTGAACGATGATGGCTACCTGATCAGCTGCAGGCGGATATGGCCAAATGGCGAACCCCGCATTGCTGAAATACACCGGGATGATAATAACCGGATCCAATATATCAGCACGGAAACCGAACAGGGCAAACCAGACACGACATTTTTCCAATACGCTATTTCAGGAAGTAATGCGGTAATCACCACCACGCATAACAAGGTATCCCGGAGAAGCGTCTATAACGCCGGCAACCAGATCATTGAACGCGAACCTTACGAATACGAATATTCCGGAACCGGGCTCGTAAACTGCTCCGGTTTCAATACCCTGGAAAACCGCCTTGAAAATTACACAGCTACTTACCATACTTCCGGTAAATCCGGCCCGATTGACAGGCTGATGTTTACCCTGCTCGGAAAAGATCATTACATAGAAGACTTGCGGGACTTATATGAATTCTGCATCTATTATTCCCGCGGCGTGGTGAATTTTCCCTACTCAGATGGCAACCAGTTAACACAGGTCGCATTTACCAGCACGGATGGGTCCATCACCGATCATGAAACGATCAATGTCTCCTATGAATATAACAGCAAGGGACATATCAGTGCCATGTTAATGACTAAAGTGGAAGAGCCACTGCTGGGCACTATCCGTTACGAATTCGTTTATTAACGGTCTGAATAGTTTCCTGCTGCCAGGTCGTCCAGCAGGGTAAGTTCAGTTGGTTTCCAGGAAAGCAATTCATGACTTAGGCTGGCTGTTGCAGGACAATCCATCATGGCAAAATGTGTAAACCATCCAAAATGTTCTGTTGCGGCTTCCGGGGACCTGCTTTCTGCCGGTAAATCCAATTGCTTTCCTATAGCCGCTGCGATCAGTCGAAACGGAATGCCTTCTTCTGCAACAGCATGGAAAGTCTTTTCAGCCGGCTGCAGTTCAATAATACGTCGGTAGATCGCAGCAGCATCGGACCGGTGTACCGCGGGCCATCGATTTGCGCCCTCACCCACAAAAGCTGACACGCCCTTTTCTTTTGCCATTGCCATCACCATGGGTACAAATCCATGATCTCCCTTTCCATGAACACTGGGCGGTAAGCGGACAATATAGGTATTCACTCCCCGGTCAGCAACAACTTTAGCGGCCTCTTCAGTTGCCGCACGGGGAATTATCGCTGAGGACGATGGTTGATCAGATTCCGCAACAGGATGGTCATAATGCAGTAACCCGACGCCAGAGGTGATTACCAGTGGACGATCTGACCCGGCAAGTGCTTCACCCAGCGAGAGTATCACCCGGCGATCGGCTTCGCAATTTGCTTTAAACTGCGAAAAGTCATGATTGAATGCCGTATGGATCACGGCATCTGCCTTTGCAACACCCAGCCGGAGATTTTCCGGATCATCAATGTCACCACGATGAACCAACGCGCCGGCATCATCAAGTGCCTTCGCACTGCTGTCAGACCGCGCAAGTCCAATTACTTCATGACCGCCATCCAATAACTGTTTTACTACAGCAGAACCCACAAATCCGGTAGCACCCGTAACAAAAACACGCATATGAAATGTTTTAAGTGAAATGGCTACAAATTTGGGATAGCTGCCGGCAATAAACCGGGACATTTGTCCCTGTTTCACCCGCGATGCCACTGCGCCTGCCGCACCCTTGTCAGGGTCTTCACGGAAACACCCAGGTAAGACGCAATCATATGCAAAGGCAACCGGTTAAGCAGGTCGGGAAAGCTGCGGACAAATGCTTCATATTTCACTTCGGGAGGGTCACTCAGGGCTGAAAACAGGCGATGCCGGCTGCTGTGGACGGTTCCCGAGATCAGGCGCTGTGAAAGGCTTTGCAGCTCAGGCAGTTCGTTCATCAGCGAATCGAATGTTGCTTTTGTCCACAACAGGAGTTCCGAACGTTCCACCCCGGCAATATTAAATGCACATGGTGCCTGCCTGTCATAACTCTCGGCATCAACGGTCCAGGTATTTTCAGGAGAGAATTGCAGTATATGCTCACTGCCGTCAGCATCCTGCCCATAAGTGCGGAGCAGTCCTGTCAACACAAAAGTCTTGTACCGGCAGACCTGGCCTTCCTGCAATAATAATTCGTTGCGCTGAAGGGTACGTTGCTGCGCAGCAGCAAAAACTTTTTCCACCGTTTCCGCACTGAGCTGAACCTGCCGGCAATATGTCTGCCACACTTTGAACATACTATCCCAAAATTAGGTGATCCCGCGCATGTCCAAACTGCCCCCGGGGAAAGTCCGTTATAACACCTTCGCCATATCTATTCAGCCAATAAATTTGAAAGTCAATTGCGCCGATGAGCAAAGCTGAATTTATCGCACTCTCTGCCTGTACCATGATGCTGACCGCCCTCGGCATCGATATCATGCTGCCGGTATTCGGCGAAATCCGCCAACACTTCCACCTCCCCGCAAACTCCACCGCAACTGCCAATATCGTGGTGTTCTTTTTCCTGGGACAGGTAGCACAGGTGATCTTCGGTGCATTGTCAGACCGCTTCGGTCGCCTCGCCATTCTCAGGGTTGGATTTCCGCTCTACATTCTGGGTGGCATCGCTGCAGCTTACGCACCTTCGATGGCAACACTCTTCGCTGCGAGATTTGTGGCCGGTATCGGGGCATCTGCAGTATTCATGACAACCATTGCGGGTGTGCGGGACCGCTATGTGGGTGACCAGATGGCCCATATGATGTCGCTGATCTTTACCATCTTCCTGTCTACCCCGGTCTTTGCACCATTCCTGGGACTGGCCATCATGCAGGTTTCGTCGTGGCGGATGGTCATGCTGACACCGCCGCTTTTCGCCGTAATCGCATTCGCCTGGTCACTGCGGCTGAATGAATCGCTTCCGCGGGAAAAACGCCAGCCGCTCAACTTCCCCCATTTCGCTGCGTCGGTCAGCCAGATTTTCCGCAACAGGATTTTCCTGCGGTATACTGCGATCACCACGATGTTGTTCACTGGTTTAAGTTCATGGGTATCCAGTTCCGCGCATATTGTGAGCGACATCTACCATCGTCCAAAGCTGTTTGCCTGGGTCTTCGGCGCCATTGGCCTCTGGATGGCCATTTGTACCCTGACCAACTCGCGGCTCGCATCACGATTTGGGTCAAAACCCACCCTGCGCTGGCTGCTGGTTGCCTATACCATCGTCGCATCACTCCTGTTGCTATGGACGCTGGCTTTCGGAAGCCCGCCCCAGCTTTATATTTTTGTGATCTCCGTGGGATTGCTCCTCGGCATCAACCTTGCAGTAGAACCGAACAGCAGTGCACTGGCCATGGAGCCCATGGGCAATACGGCAGGCCTTGCTTCTTCCCTTTACGGCACATCTTTCTTTTTTGTAGGTGCAGGGCTGGGTGCTATTATCAGCAGCCTGCTTAGTGAAGATGTGTTGCCAATCGTGGTGGCGTTTTTTGCCATTGGCCTAGTGACCACCCTAATTGCAAATGGAGATACGGGCCTTCGGAAAGAGACTCAATGACTGTATATGTAAAGCACACCATCCGCCATTTGAATCAGTTCTCCATCTTTTGCGGCCCTCAATCGAAATCCCAAACTGATATCTTTATGAGGGAAAGACCTAACCAGATTGGCAGATTGAAAATATGTCGGACCACTGTTCGCAGGAATATTAATCAAACTTCCTTCGACAGGAACATTGTCAGTAAGATTGAATAATTCAACAGTACCAGCGCCAGGCAACGGTTCAAGAATATTGGAAAATGAAAATGCGACGGAATCCACCCCGGAATAGTAATCAATGTTAAAGCGCTCAATACGAAAAGATTCCGGAATCCAATATTCAGTTGATTGCCATCCCAGGCCAGGCAGTTGAATTCTCACCTGGTACGGCCCCGACACTATCGTCGTATCATGGTGTATCACAATCGTTGTGTCGCGGTAAATAATCTCCGAAGGAAGATATTCGGTTTTCGTACAGCCGAAAGCAAAACAGATTGCCAGCACGGAAAGGATTAAAATGAGACGTCTCATAAGGTTAAGGTTGAATTAAACATAGTGGAACCAGTCATGGTTTGAAGTACCTTTGCAGTCCCTCTCTCTACGTTTAAGGCTTTCTGGAAATAACGGGTAGCGCTAAATTTTATTTTTATGAAAGCAGTACGATTTTTCGGCCTCAAAGATGTCCGCGTAGTCAATGACCAGGAAAAGCCAGTTCCTACTGGTGATGAAGTATTGTTGAAGATCGGCGGCGCCGGCGTTTGCCACTCTGACCTCCACATCATTGACGAAGGCACAGTTTCCGGGGTAGTTTTCACATTAGGTCATGAAAATGCGGGCTGGATCGAAGCCATGGGTCCTGCAGTAAAGGGCTATAAAAAAGGCGACGCCGTGCTGGTCTATGGCCCCTGGGGTTGCGGCCATTGCAAACCCTGCCAGTTGTCCAGCGAAAACTACTGTGATCACCAGAGCGAGATGGCCTTCGGTGGCGGTCTCGGCCTGAACGGCGGCATGGCCGAATACCTGCTGGTGCCTTCCTCCCGGCTGCTGGTTCCCATCTACGACCTGGATCCCGTGATCGCCGCTCCATTGACGGATGCCGCACTTACCCCCTATTCCGCCATCAAACGCTCCCTGCATAAACTGATGTCCGATGAATTCGTGGTAGTGATCGGTGTGGGTGGATTGGGGCACGTCGCCCTGCAGATCCTCCGGGCGATGACCGGCGCTACTGTTATCGCCTGTGACATCACCCCCGACCGCCTTGAATTCGCCCGTTCACTCGGTGCTGCCTATGCGATCAATTCCAAAGACAGCGATGCCGCGGAGCAGATCAAAAAAATAACCGGGATCAAAAAAGCCAAAGTAGTGCTGGATTTCGTTGGCGCTACGTCAACGATCGAACTCGGCGCCAAAGTGGTCTCCCTGAACGGCGACCTTACCATCATCGGGCTGGGTGGCGGAAAATTCAGTTACAACATGATGGGATTGCCCTTCGGCGTCAATATGTCCAATCCCTACTGGGGTTCGCGGACTGAACTAATGGAAGTAGTGGGACTGGCCAGGCAGAAAAAGATCCATATTGAAATTGAAAAATATCCACTGGACCAGGCCGTCGAAGTCTATGACAAACTCCGGAACGGAAAGATCAAAGGCCGGGCCGTGCTGATCCCCTGATCAGCCACTAAGCCGATCATTGCAGCTCCTTTAACCGGTTCCTGGCTTCTTCGTAACCCGGATTGATTTTTATGGCAGTTTCGTATGCTCTGCGCGCATCAGCTTTCCGGCCGAGTGCCAGGTAAATGTTGCCCATAGTGACCTGTACGAGATCCTTGTCTGCAAACTCCTTCACATTGTTTTCGGAAATGATCTTTGCCTCTTCAAAACGCTTCAGATCATACAATTGCTGCGCAAGAAAATTCATCGAGATCCAGTCGGCATAATAATGCGCCGTATCGGCTTTCATCAAAGGCCAGGCAGCTACAGCAGCGCTGGCACCTTCCCTGCCGATGATGGTTTCCATCTTTTTGTGTACCGGCTGTTTCAATACTACCGGTTGACCATAAAGCACTTTATACAGGTTTGTCGTGATCCCGAAAAAATCTGTCGGGGAACTGTTGCAGAGGATTACCACCATGCTGTTGTCTGCCGGGATCCGCCGGAAAAACGAAATAAATCCATCCGTCATGCCCAGGTGAAAATTTGAAGCAGCACTGTCTGCCGGGGAGTACCTGAACTGCTTATTGAACCAGCCAAAGCCATAGTTGGCCGGATCTATTCCCGGGCGGAACATTTCAGCGGTCAGTTCTTTACTGAACAGGGTATTATTGGTCAGTGCCAGGTGAAACCTGAACAGGTCATCCACCGTAGAATAAAGATCACCCGTGCCCATGGTATTGGACTGATCGCGGAAATCCGACGAAGTATAACTCCCGAAACTGTAGTCATACCCTGTCGCACGGCTGGCCACGATCTGCGTATGAAAATAAGATCCGGAATTGTTCATGCCGGCCTTATCGAAAAGGTCTTCTTTCATCAATTGCGCATAGGATTTTCCCGTAACCCTTTCCATGATGCAACCCAGCGTAAAATAACCCCAGCTGCTGTAAGCGTAGCGGGAACCCGGCGGGAAAGCCAATGCTGAATCCATAAACACCCGGAGATAGTCTTCCCGGCTGTAATGCTGCCGGCTGATCCTCGGAAAAAAGTCTTTGATGATGTCGTAATTCGGAATGCCCGATGTGTGGTTCAGCAACTGGCGGACAGTAACCTTTGCCGCGGGTTTCCCCCGGAATTCAGGCAGGTATTTTTCCAGCGCACTGTCCAGTTGAACCAGGCCTTTCTGTACCTGGATGAGCACCAGGGTTGCCGTGAGTGGTTTGGACACTGAACCGATCATAAACTTAGTGTCGGTGCTGTTCGGAATATTCCACTCCCGGTTGGCCATACCGAACGCCCCTTCATAAACAACCTTTCCCTGCTGCGCCACCAATACAGCACCGTCAAACATGTTATACTCATGGTAGCGGCGCATCATGTCCTCCAGTCTTTTCGCCCTCTCCTGGGCAAAGGTTACAGCTGCAACACTCAATACGAAGAGTAATATTTTCAGTCTCAAATAACGCATATCGCCAACTTCCCTGAAGATACTCAATATTTATTTTTACATTTCCAACAACATAACCTTATCAATCATCCGAAATGTTTTCATTTTTCAAAAGAAAAAAAGAGTCCATACCTGTGCCTGCCTGGGCAGGCTTTTTTAATGGCAAAGAATACCAGCACTTCCTCGATGAAATCGATCGCTATTTTAAGGGCTTTCAATATATCATCAACGCTGAAGAAGGTGTCCTTACTTCAGACAGGGAAATATTCGGGTACAGTCATTTGGGCCTGGTCAACGTTGCACAACTGTGCAAGCAGGAAGGCAGGAAACAGTACCACGAAGTGATCCGGCAGCATTTTGAAAAAATGAAGGAGGGTGCTACCATGAATGATGAAATTGACAACCTGTTATCCTCCATGGAAACAGCCCGCAATTTTCTCGGTGTCCGGTTGTATCCCCAGGATTATTTCAGCGCCGTCGGATTGGATAATATAGTATATCAGCCATTTTCCGGGGAACTCCTTGCATGCCTGGTGTTCGACACCCCTCATGTCGTAAGTTCCGTAAAGCCCGATCAGGTTGAGCCCTGGAATCAGCCCGCTGACGTGTTGTTTTCCATCGGAAAAAATAACATCAGGGCTAACTACACTACAGAGATTTCCAAAGTAAGTCTGGAAGGTTTTGACATCTGGTTTGCACAAGGCGATCATCATTTTGTCACCAACATTGTTTTTGATCTTGAAACCCGGCAGGACCTCCTGGGGCAACATGGTGCCCTGGTAGCACTTCCCCACCGGCATGCAGCAATCATCTATCCCATCAACAATCTCCAGGTCGCTGATGCTATGAACAAACTTATCCCCATTACACATGGCATGAACCAGGAGGGACCAGGCTCTGTTAGCCCCGAAATTTTCTGGTACTGCGATGGCGTTTTTACACCAGTACCGTATAAACTTGAAAGCAAGAATTTACGGATTTTTCCTCCGGGACCATTCCTTGAAATGCTCAATAAGTTAAATTGAAAGCAGGCTGAATTGAAGATTCGCCCTCTTGCACCAGGCGAGCCGACTAACCACCCTACTCCGTCCTCAAACTCTTCACCGGGTTGGACACTGCTGTCCGGATAGCCTGGAACCCGATCGTGAGTACGGCAACCAATAACGCACTTCCGCCGGCCAGCGGAAATATCCACCACCGCACCGGCACCCGGTAAGCGAAGTCCTGCAGCCAGCGATCCATCCCATACCAGCCCAGCGGAAACGCAATGACGATTGCCAGCAATACCAGGCGTACATAATCCCGCGCGAGCAAAGCAATAACGGATGCCACACTTGCCCCAAGCACTTTCCGGATCCCGATCTCGCGGGTTTTCAGCTGTGCGGTATAAGCCATCAATCCGAACAAACCCAGGCAGGAGATCAGGATGGCAACTACGGCAAACACCTTAAACAATTCTCCCATGCGCTGATCGGCCTGGTATAATTTGTTGTAGCTATCATCCAGGAAATTATATTCAAAAGGGTTAGCCGGGTTATGCTGTGTCCAGAGCTTTTTTACCGCCGCTAATGCTGCTGTGGTTTTTCCCGGCACCGGCCTTACGTACAACTGTCCGGCCCAGCCAGGTTTCCAGAAAATAACGCAGGGTGCGATTTTCTGATGCATGTCGCGGAAGTGAAAATCTTTCACTATCCCCGCAATAGTCCCTTTAGTATTATAGAGGGTGAATGACTTGCCGACAGGATCTTTCAATCCCATCGCAGCAATTGCCGTCTCATTCAGCAAAAAATATCCTGAATCTGCTGCTGTACCGGTGAAACCTTGTCCCTCTGCCAGCTTCAACTGAAGCAGTTCCGGGAAATCACGTTCAACCGGCAACGAAAAGATCAGCAGGGACTGTGACGGGTCTTTTCCCGGCCAGTCGTTCATCGTGGTATTGGAACCCACCTGCAGCACATCCTGGCCCGCAGCGGAGATCCCCGCAATTGAAGACTCCTTCAGCAGTTCATTCCTGACAGCGTCATATTTACCCCTCATGTTCTTTAGTTCCAGCCGGAACACGCCATCCTTATTTATCCCCAGGTTTTTCGTCTGAACATAATTCAGTTGCCTGCCCATGATGATCGTGCAGATAATAAAAACGACGGAGAACCCGAACTGTGTCACCTGTAATATTTTCCGGAGATAATGGTTTCCCCTGCCGATGGAGAATTTACCGCGGATTGCCTGTATCGGCTGGAATGCTGACAAAAGAATAGCGGGGTAAACGGAAGCAGCCAGCAAGGTGACCAGCATGCTCGCGCCTAAAACCTTCCATATAGCCAAATCGAACAGGTCAAATACCAGGTCCTTACCCGTAAGGGAATTGTATAGCGGAAATACCAGGGCGATCAGCAGCAGTGATATTGCCATGGAGATCACGAAAACCACCAGCGTTTCCATGATAAACTGGAAAAACAACTGGTGCCTGGCAGCGCCGATCACTTTGCGCACACCTACCTCCCTGGCCCGTTGCGCAGCCCTGGCTGTGGACAGGTTAATGTAATTGATGGCGGCAATAAACAGGATGACAAATGCAACCCAGGTAAAGATCCTGACGATCGTAATGAGCCCGGGCGAACCATCAGGCTGGTACAAATGGATGTCTGCCAAAGGCTGGAGGGAGTACTGAAGGGTCTTTGTGATTTCGTCGGAAACATTCTCCTTTTGCAATCCTGTCAACTGGCTGGCAACAATACTGGTCTTAACCCCGGGTTTCAGCCGCATGTACATTTCATAATCATAGTTACGCCAGTCGCCATCAATTCCTTTTTTCGGGTCTGCGGGATTGCCGAAATACTGGTTGATGATCGATACGGGGAGAAAAAAATCATATGAAACCTGAGAATTCTTTAATGTCTTTACCACACCGGTAACAGTATAAGTTTCGTTCTGATCTTCGCGTAGTATAGACTTTCCGATTGCATTGTCATCACCGAAATACTTTTTTGCAAAAGCTTCCGTCAGCACAATGGACCTGTTATCGCGGAATGGTAAATTCCTATTACCTGCTGAAAAGGAAAACCCAAGGATCGCAAACAATTCCGGGTCAACGAAGGCGCTGTTTCTTTCGGAAAAGATCTTTTCACCTGACCGCAGTACCATCTCATTCCAGTTACGGATGATCAATCCCGATAACTCAATTCCCGGAACATCTTTGGCCACATAGTCCAGTGCCGAAGGAACTGTCGGGAAATATTTATCTTCCGCGCCGGATTTAAAATTGGGGATAGCCCTGTAAACCCGGGATGTTTCACCCGACGCCTGGTTATAACTTCTTTCATCCTGGCACCATATCAAAATCAGGATCCCCGCGGTGAGGCCAAGGACGAGCCCGGAAATGGATATGGCGGAATGGAATTTGTTCTTCCAGGTACTCCGGAATGCAATTTTCAGGTAGTTGGTAAACATGTGTCGCGGGTTTGTTCTCCTATCCCCCCTAAACCTATGCCATTCCGCCATGTAACTCGCTATCAGTGATTTGCATATTATAACAGGCTCACCCCCGTGCGCAACCGAACGACTTTTGTCCGGATTCGATACACGTCCTTGCTGTTGCACAGGCAATCAGCCCAGGCACCTGGCGGAACCTTCGCATCAGAACAAAAACATACCTTGCACGCATGGGGATCCTGGTTATTGAAGACGACGCCATTCTGAACAAGAACATCATCGACGCACTCCGTGCAGAAAACATGCCCGCAGAAGGCGTATTCGACGGTCAGCTAGCCGACAGGATGCTCCGCAGGGAACAATTCGACTGCGTGATCATGGACATTAACCTCCCGGGAAAAACCGGTTTCGATTTATGCCGCGACTTCAGGAAACACAATACCGAAACACCTGTTCTCCTCCTCACCGCTTTTAGTGAGCTGGATGACAAAGTGAAAGGCTACGACTGTGGCGCAGACGACTACCTCACTAAACCCTTCTACCTGCGTGAACTGATCCTCCGCACACAGGCACTGCTCAGGCGGTACAGGTCCGGTGCAACATCCGGTAAAGACAATGAAACACTCATTGCAGACGATATCGTTATTTATCCTAAAACCAAAAAGGTTTTTCGCCGGGATAGCGAAGTGACACTAACCCCCAGGGAATACCAGGTTCTTGAAATGCTCTGCGAACGAAAAGGAGAAATCGTATCCAAGCAGGAACTGATCAAAGCCATCTGGGGTACCGCCTTTGATACCAATACGAACACCATTGAGGTTTATGTAAACTTCCTTCGGAACAAACTTGACAAACCTTTCGGCAAAAACACGATCAAAACCAGGGTCGGATACGGCTACTACCTCGAAGCTGAATGAAGATCAGGAATAAAATACTGGTATATTTTTCCGCAACTGTCACCCTGCTGACCGCCATCGCGCTGTTCATCATCTACCTCCTGTTTTCCTCCTATCGTGAAGAAGAATTCCAGCAACGGCAGAAAGAAAAGATCACCAGTACCCTCCATTTCATTGCAGAAGTGGAAAAAACTGACAAAGACCTGGCGGAAGCAATCGACCGGATGACCCTGAATTCGCTGCTGGACGAAAAATTGCTCATCTTTGACAACAGCAGGAAGCTCATTTATTCCAGCCTGGATGACCTGCCGATCAGTTACTCCAATGATCTCCTCAACAACCTTTCCATCAACAACAACTGGATCGAAAGAAAAGACGGCCAGTACGATGTGGTTGCCATTTATTTCAAATCGGGTAGCAAATACTTCTACGGAATAAGCAAAGCCTACGACAAATTTGGCTACCTGAAGCTGACCTATCTCCGCAATATCCTTTTTATTGTTTTTGCAGCCATCACCCTGGCCGTCCTGCTGGTTTCATTATTCCTCGCCGGCAGAATTTCGAAACCCATCGACCGGCTGGCTAACCTGCTGGGTCGTTACCAGGTGGGTGAGCAGGAACATATTCCCGTTCTGCATACCACCACGCATGAAATCAACTACCTCAACGAAAAGTTCCAGGAACTCGCAGACCGCACCCGGGAAGCATTTGCTTTCCAGAAACATTCCATACACCATATTTCGCACCAGCTGAAAACGCCGGTTGCCGTGCTGGTATCAGAGCTGGAAGTGATCAAAAATCAGGCTACCGGCGAAATCACCAGGAACGCACTGGATCAGCAGATCGACAAAACAAAATCCCTCGCAGATGTGATCAACGTACTGCTGGAGATCTCCAAATCAGATTCCGGGCAACCCCTCCGGAAGGAGCCGAAAAGAATAGACGAAATTGCATTCGACGCGATTGAGGAACTAACGAAGATCCACCCTGGCTTTCATTTCGACGTGCAGTATTCCCCCGAAGACATGCCGCCTGGCAACCTTACCGGTGCTGTCAATGAAATGCTGATCCGGCAGGTATTCCAGAACCTGCTGGGCAACTGCATCGCCTACAGCAGCAACAACCGGGCGGAAATACAATTCAACAGCCGGGAATTCAATAGTGTACACATAGCCGTGATGAACAGGGGTAAAACATTATCAAACGAGGAAGAGAAGTTCCTCTTTGACCACTTCTTTCGCGGGGAAAACAGCCGGGGAAAGATTGGCTTCGGACTGGGACTGGTACTGACAAAAAAAATCATTTCTCTTCACGGCGGCACCATCAGTTATGCCGCCACCAATGATCACCTCAACACCTTTCTTATTCAACTGCCTTTAAGCTGAAATTTATTCGCTTTAAGGTGATTTTAAGGTTGCCGGTTACACTTTTGCAGCCACCATTGAGCACAACTGATGAGCGGCGTTACCGGCAAAATCCTCTTCCTTTTTATTTTCTGCTTTCCGGCCATGGTTACAGCACAGGATACCCTGCGCATTAACATCAGGCAGGCCGATAGCATCTTCCTGCAAAACAGCTACTACCTCCTTGCTGCCTCTATGAACATCGAAGGGCAAAATGCGCTGGTGATCCAGGCGAAACTGTACCCGAATGCTGTATTGACGATCGACTTCAACGCCTGGGATCCTGAAAACAACAAAATATTGCATGCCGGAAAAACCGGCCAGAAAGCGATCCAGCTGGAACAACTGATCATTCTCGGCGGCAAGCGCAAAGCTGAAATCGAAATAGCCAAAACCAATGCAGGCATCGCCGCGCTGGAACTCGAGCAAACCACCAGGAACTTAAAATACCGGTTGCACAGCAGCCTTTATGCCGCAGGCCAGCAGGAATTCCTGTTGGGCCAGTACAACCAGCAAATGACCTGGCTGGAAAACCTTTTGCAGAGCTACCAGGTGCAGGCCGATAAGGGTAATATTGCCCTGAAGGAGGTCGTGCGGCTGAAAGGTGCCTACCTCAAACTGCATAATGACCGCTCAGCAGTACTGAAGACCTGGTTTGAGACACAGGCAGACCTCCAGCAACTGATGCAGGTACCCGCTGTGATCCGGTTCGAATTTTCCGAAGATGACATTACGCGGTACATCAGGGTGATTGCCCCGGAAACGGTTCAGTCAACCGCCGGGGAATCGCGTCCCGATCTCCTGATCCTGAAACAACAACAGGTCCTCGCGAACCAGCACCTGGACCTTCAGAAAAGATATGTCGTACCGGATCTCACGGTCTTCTCTGCCTATGATCAGCGGGGCGGCGCCTTCATGAACCAGGTAAACGCCGGAATTGCCTTGCCTCTTCCTTTCCTGAACCGCAACCAGGGTAATATTAAGGCCGCAGCATTTCAAAGCCGGGAAACCGGGTACCAGTTGAAGGCCCTTGAAAATGAAGTAAACAGCCAGGTCAGGAATGCATATGCCTGGTATAACCAAAGTATCAGTGAATACCGGAAAGTAAGCGGGCTCTACAACGCCGACTTTGACCTTACACTCAAAGGCATGACCGGCAATTTTCAGAAGCGAAATGTATCCATCATGGAATTCATCGACTTCTTTGAATCTTATAATGATGTGATCACCGAACTCACCCGGACCAGGACACAACTGGTAGCTGCCGCCGAGGAACTCAACCGCCTGGCAGGAAAAGACCTCTACTAACCAATTATTGCTATAATACTTATGCATTATACAATTACTACCCGTGCCACACTGACCATCCTGGTGGCCGCAATGATGCTATTTCTTCTGGCCGGCTGCAAATCGCGAAAAATGGAAGAAACAGCAGTCGCCTTTTCCATGAGTGACACCATGTACCGCCAGTGTGCATTCATTAATGCTGAACTGCAGCAGGTGAAAAATGAGATCAGGTTGTTTGGCAAGATCGCCACTGACAACAACAAGACCGCGCAGGTGTACTCGGTACTGAGTGGTGTGGTAAAATCCATCAATGTTGGCCTGGGAGATCGTGTCAGCCAGGGGCAACTCCTAGCCGTTTTACAGAGCAGTGAAGTGGCAACCTTCCAGCAGGAAAAACTGGATGCCGCCAATGATCTTGTGATCGCTGAGAAAAACCTCCGGGTGCAACAAGACCTTTTCTCCGGCAAACTCAATTCTGAAAAGGATGTTGCCGCAGCAGAAACCGAACTGCAAAAGGCAAAAGCAAGGCTGAACCGGATCAACGAGATCTACAAAATTTACCGGCTGAAAGCGGGATCCATTTTCGACGTCGTTGCACCGATCAGCGGATTCGTGGTAACGAAAAACATCAACATCAACGAACTCCTGCGCTCCGATGAAAATGAACCGCTTTTTTCCATTGCCGAAATGAACGAGATCTGGGCAGTGGCGAATGTAAACGAAGCCGACATTCCCCGCATAAAGGAAAATTATGATGTACTCGTTAATACGGTTGCATTTCCCGACCTGAATTACCAGGGAAAGGTTGAAAAGATCTATAGCCTGATCGATCCGGCCACTAAGGCGATGAAGATCAGGGTGCGCATTCCCAACCACGACTTCAAACTGAAGCCGGATATGAACTGCACGGTTAACGTGCGTTACGCCGAACCTGAGAAGAAGGTGGCAGTGCCCACCTCCGCAATCATTTTCGACAAAAGCAAATACTGGGTAATGATCTTCAAAGACCGGCAGAATATCGAGACCCGCCAGGTTGAGCTGCACAGCCAGCTGAATGATGTCACCTACATCAGCAGCGGCCTCGCAGCCGGTGAAACAGTGATTTCAAAGAATGGTTTGCTGATCTATGACGCGATAAACGACTGACCCCATGAATGGCTTTATTCGAAACATAATCTCTTTTTCCCTCCGGAACAAATTCTTCACTTTTTTCTGGGTCGGCATACTCGTGATTGCCGGAATATTCAGCTTTGTCAAAATTCCCATCGAAGCGTTCCCTGATGTGACCAATACCCAGATCATCATTGTTACGGAATGGAACGGCCGCAGCGCAGAGGAAGTTGAGCGGTTTGTAACCACGCCGGTTGAGATCGCCATGAACAGCGTTCAGCGAAAGACCAATGTGCGCAGCATTACCATGTTCGGACTGTCGGTGATCAAGATCATTTTCGAAGATGATGTGGAGGACTTTTTTGCAAGGCAACAGGTCAGTAACCAGTTGCGGAATGTGTCTCTGCCTGATGGCGTCGAACCGGATGTACAACCGCCGTACGGCCCCACCGGCGAAATCTTCCGTTACGTGCTGAAAAGCAACTCCCGTGACACCCGTGACCTCCTGACCATCCAGAACTGGACCATCGACCGGGAATTGCGCCGCGTTCCGGGCGTAGCGGATATCGTCGCATTCGGTGGCCAGGAAAAAATTTATGAGATCTCTGTTGACCCGGTAAAGCTTCAGCAATATGACCTGACACCGCTGGAATTGTTTGAGGCCGTCAGCAAATCCAACCTCAATGTTGGTGGTGATGTGATCGAGAAGAACGGCCAGGCGTACGTCGTGCGGGGCATCGGGTTGCTGGACAACCGGTCGGATATTGAAAATACCATTGTTGATATTTTTAACGGCAACCCGCTGCTGGTAAAACATGTAGCCACCGTCTCCGAAGCGAGCGCACCGCGGGTGGGCCAGGTTGGCCTAAACCATGACGATGATGTGGTTGAAGGCATCATTGTCATGCGCAAAGGCGAAAACCCCGGCGAAGTGCTGGGCAGGGTGAAGGAAAAGATCCACGAACTGAACAATGGCATTCTTCCGTCTGACGTGAAAATGGAAACCTTTTACGACCGCGACAACCTGATGGCCTATTGCACCAAAACGGTCATGCACAACCTCGTGGAAGGTATCGTGCTGGTAACGGTAATGGTATTCCTGTTCATGGCCGACTGGCGCACGACCGTTATCGTGGCAGTGGTCATACCGCTTTCCCTGCTGTTCTCCTTCCTGATGCTGAAACTCAGGGGCATGAGCGCAAACCTGCTGTCGCTGGGCGCTATAGATTTCGGAATCATTATTGACGGTGCGGTAGTGATGGTAGAGGGAATCTTTGTAGCACTCGACCATAAGGCCCACCAGGTGGGCATGAAACGATTCAATAGCCTGGCTAAAATGGGCCTGATCAAAACCACCGGCACTCAGATGGGAAAGGCAATTTTCTTTTCCAAGCTGATCATCATAGCGGCACTCCTGCCCATTTTCTCTTTCGAAAAAGTAGAAGGAAAAATGTTTTCGCCGCTTGCCTGGACGCTTGGCTTTGCCCTGCTGGGTGCACTGCTCTTTACGCTGACGATTGTACCGGTGCTATCCTCCCTCCTGCTACGCAGGAACGTTCGTGAGAAAGACAATTTCTTCACCCGCAATGTCAATGCACTGGTTGTCAGTGCCTTCCGATGGACATTCACACACAAAAAACTGACGCTGCTGGTTGCGGCAGCTGCTTTTGTGCTGACGATTTTTTCCACCCGCTGGCTCGGCAGTGAATTTCTTCCCCAGCTCAACGAAGGTGCCCTATGGGTGGAAGCCAAAATGCCGATGAGCTATTCCCTGCCGAAAACTGTAGAGATGGTGCGCGTACTGCGGAAAGAACTGATGCAGTTCCCGGAAGTGAACGGAGTTTTGTCCCAGACCGGCAGAAGCAATGACGGCACCGACCCGAGTGGTTTTTACTACGTGCAGATGCAGGTGAACCTGAAGCCCAAAGAAAACTGGCAGCGCAAAATTTCACTGGACGACCTGGTGGAAGAAATGGACACCCGGCTAAAGGCATTCCAGGGAATCAACTATAACTATTCGCAGCCGATCATTGACAATGTGGCCGAGGCGGTGGCCGGCATGAATGCCTCCAATGCCGTTAAGATCTACGGTGAAAATCTCGATAAACTCGATGAGATCGCCAACCAGGTAATTGAGCAGATCAAAGCGGTACCCGGCATCAAGGACGTGGGCATCCTGCGGAACATCGGCCAGCCGGAGATCAGTGTTTTGCTGAACGAAGAAAAGATGGCCATCTACGGCATCACCAAAGCCGATGCACAGGCGGTGATCGAAATGGCCATCGGCGGCAAGACTGCCACACAGAAGTATGAAGGCGAAAGGAAGTTTGATATCCGGATCCGGTACGACAAGGCGTACCGGCAGGATGAGGACGATATTATGATGCTCATGATCCCCACGATCACGGGCAACAGGATCCCGCTGAAGGAAGTGGCGACTGTCAGCCAGGTTACCGGTCCGGCGTTCATTTACCGGGACAATACCAAAAGATTTATCGGTGTAAAATTCTCGGTTCGGGAAAGAGACCTGGGCAGCACCATTTCTGAAGCACAGGCCAAATTGAATGCAGGAATCCGGCTGCCGGAAGGATATCGTATAGGGTGGACAGGAGAATTCGAGAACCAGGTTCGGGCGAGTGAACGGTTGTTGCAGGTGGTACCCATCAGCCTGGTGCTTATTTTCATTTTACTGTTCATCATGTTCAGCAACGCCAAAGATGCTACTTACGTACTCATCAATGTGCCTTTTGCCCTGATCGGCGGCATTCTCGCACTGCATGTCACCGGCATCAATTTCGGGATCTCCGCCGGCGTAGGGTTTATCGCGCTGTTTGGTATCTGCGTGCAGAACGGGGTGATCCTGATCTCGGAATTCCACCGGCAAACGAAAACAGTTTCCGATCTAAACGAAGCGATTGTGAATGCAGTCCGGGTGAGAACGCGCCCTGTGGTAATGACGGCGCTGATGGCAGCTATCGGTTTGCTGCCAGCGGCGCTTAGCAGCGGGATCGGTTCAGAAAGCCAGAAACCGCTCGCGATCGTCATCATCGGGGGCCTGGTTACGGCGACACTTTTCACGCTGCTCGTATTTCCCATTGTGTATCATAAGGCACTTCATTTGCGGGAAAGGAAAAGGAAGCTCGCGGGGGTATGATGGTTTGGTGGAGATGATTTTCGCAATTGCGTTTTATTTCGCGGTATCGGGATGCTATAACAAAACACTTTCCAATGATAATTACTACCTGGGAACCAGTTATTTAGAGGAATAAAAGGTAAGTGCGCGCATTAATTAACGATTGCAACTGCCTGTAACTAGCTGAAAACTAACTTAATACAAGCTTAAAGGTTGCTTAATCCTTGCTTTAACCTTGCTTCAGCAGCAAGGTTATCATAGGGAAAAAGCTATTTTGAAGCAAGGTTAAAGCAACTTTAAAGCAATTTTCCAGCATGTTTAAAGCATCAGGAAGCAACAAGTGTGTCTTTTCCTAAAATAGTTATACCCTTGCGCTGCCCGTGCCGGGAGTCGGCATGGCAGTTACTACCTGCTGAGCAGTGGATCCTACCGTGTTTCCGGCATCATCCTCATAATGACATCGCCGGTAAAGAACTGGACACAGCGTTCCGGTCCGCCAAAGAATCGCTGGGCGGTTTCAGTGGACGATTTCGGTGGATGATCCTTGTTTTCCCCTGTTTTTTGTTTTGATTTGTGCATGGCCGCTACAAAAAACATGCTATCTCCGCTGACCATCCTGATGATCGTGGTAGTGATCGCCGCGATCGGAACCTGGGTGATACCGGCAGGACAATACAGCAAGCTTTCCGTGAATGGCAACAACTTTGTGCTTACCGGTGCCGGAAGTGAAGTGCAGTTGCCCTACACACAGCATACGCTGGATAGTCTCGGTATGCATATTGCCCTGGAGAAATTCACCAATGGGGATCTGCGCAAACCGGTTTCGGTTCCCGGTACTTTTCAGCAGACAGCAAACACGCCGCAGGGATTTATCCAGGTTTTGCAGGCGCCGGTAAAAGGCATTCATGAAAGCATCGATATCATCCTGTTCATCCTTACAATCGGTGGTTTCATGTTTGTGATCACGGAAACCGGCGCAGTCGTGAAAGGCATCACGTGGCTGGCCACTGTTATGAAAGGACGCGAACCTGTTTTGATTGTTCTGCTCACCACGATCTTTTCTTTTTTTGCAGCATCGTATGGCATGGCGGAAGAAGCATTGATATTTTACCCTTTACTGGTTCCGCTGTTTCTTGGGGCCGGGTACGACCTGATGGTTCCGCTGGCCATCATTTTCGGCGGTACGACCATCGGTGTGGTGTCTGCTTTTTCGAACCCGTTTTCCACAATCATCGCGTCCAATGCTGCAGGCATTAACTGGGCTGACGGTCTCTACCAGCGCCTTGCCATCTGGGCCGGTATTACGGCCATGCTTGATATCTATATCCTGCGGTATGCGGCCAGGGTAAAGAAAGATCCCTCCCGCTCGATCGTGTTGAAAATTGATGGCAACGTTGCCCCTGCATTTGCAGTCAACCTGGAAACCGGCACCGGTTTCAAGAAGCTCGACCTGCGTACAAAACTGTTGCTGTTTATTTATATCGCCACTTTCCTGGGCATGATTGCCGGCGTAGTTTTCTTTGGCTGGTGGACCCTGGAAATGTCGGCACTTTTTATTGGCGCTTCCATCCTGGTGGCGGTGATCAGCAGGATGAAGGAAAAGGTCTTTATCAGGGAATTCCTGAAAGGTGCAGAGAGCCTGCTGAGTGTTGCCTTTATTGTGGGCGTGGCGCGGGGTGTTACAGTAGTTCTCAATGACGGGCATATCAGTGATTCCATCCTGTATTATGCCGCGGGTGTGGTTGGCGGAATGCCGCCGGCTGTCTTTATCCTGCTGCTGCTGGTATTCTATTTTTTCTTCAGCATTTTTATCAGCTCCACATCCGGGATGGCTGTATTGACAATGCCGATCATCGGCGCACTGGCCATCATTGTGAACCTGCCGGGAAAAGAAGTGGTGAATGCTTACCAGTATGGCATGAATATCATGGCTTTTCTCACGCCTACCGGGCTGATCCTGCCAAACCTGGCGATCATCAATGTGAGTTACAAAGCCTGGCTGAAATTTATCATGCCACTGCTGGTGGCACTGGTGGTGCTTTGCGTAATCTTTTTACTGGCAGGCATCTGGTAACTGCCTTAACCGACAGTAACATTGGCTGCCTGGAAACCACGCGGGCCTTTTACGATCTCGAAAGTCACCTTCAGGCCTTCGCGCAACGGACCGTTGGCTTCAGACTGGTGCACGAAAATACGTTCCTTATCTTCACTGTCTTCGATAAAACCGAAGCCCTTCCCGTCATTGAAATAGGTAACGGTCCCTTTACGGATCAGGTCTTCCGGAGACGGATCTTTCTGGCGCGGTACACCGATCTCGATATCCTCCGCCCGGATCTCTTTCCTGGGTCGGTTGTCGGGGGGTACTGAGGTCAGGTTGCCATTTTCATCCAGGTACGCCATCATGTCATCAAGGCTTTTACCTTTCGCGGCATTTTCCTTTCTGTCCTGCATTTTTTCTTCCTTCTTCTTGCGTTCAGCTTTTTTCTTGTTTTCTCTTTCCTTTTTATTCCAGCTTGTAGCCATATTTTATACTATTTGGTTAACAATGTTTCAGTTTGGTATCGGACGAATCACACTGCCCATAGCCTGCAGCGTATACCTGATAAAAAGCCAGAAATTGGACAGATGTGATTACGGGAGGGAATCCTGACAAAGCTACAAAATCCTGCACAAATGGGCAAGCGTACTGTTAGTCAGGCACTTATATTTGCGGGGTGACCAATCAAAAACTGTTAAAAGCGATTGCAGCGCGCCTGGATTATTCCGTTACAAGGAATTCCTGTCTTGTTAATTATGGCCCTTTCCTGGCAGGCTTTTATATTGACAGGCCCCGCAAAGACTATTTCCGGCTTTACTTTGAACTGAATTCACTGATTTCAGACCGGTATATAAACACATCCGGTGATCTGCCGGCAACCATATCCATTCCCTGTTTGAATCAACAGGGAATGGTAAGAAATTTCAGATGGGAAAATGCTGAAGCGGATCTGCCGGAAATCATGACTTTTATTGATTCCTTCAGGGAGCAATATGGGCTACTGGAGCAATTTCATTATCATGACCTCATTAGACTTTGCAGCGACTACAAGCAAAAAAACCATGACGGACTGCTTTACTTCCTTGCCGTAGACCAATTTCTGTTGTTTGTACTGAGCACGTGCAGATCAGAGTCATCAGCGTTGACAACAATGGAAAAATTGACGGAAAACCTGCTGGCTACCCCGGAGGACATTGTACGCGCCTCCTTCTATTCAGATTATGACGCCTGGAAAGGACGCGTCACCGGGGTGCGGACAAACCAGGATTTTGTCCGGGAAAACCAACAATTGAATACTTCGTCCTTCTCCCTGGAAAACATCAGAAAAATGGAATTCATAACTTCTTAAACCGGTATTTCCCTTTGATAAATTTGTTCAGGTAAACTCCCTTTTCCCTGAACTGGAGGAAAGCCTGGTAGACGGGTTCAGGCACGTCAAGATACTGGTAGACCATACCGCTGACGAAACGGATCGTCAGCGTATGGTCTGCAGGGGAATAATCTATATGGGCAATAACTGTTGAGGGCAATGGCTACTTGATTTCGGCCTCGCGTTCCCAGAAGCGATGACGTCCGATCGCCCCGATAAAACGATTGGCCAGTTTTACCGGGTCTTCCTCCACCACGATACCATGATCCGGGAACATCTCTCCAAAAGAAGTTTGTTCCCACACAACCTGCGCATCGGTATCAAATGCAATTGCCTTGCAATGCTGGTAAGCTTCATTGAGGAAGTTGATGGCATCTTTATTTCCGGCGATCGTCACCACACTGCTTTCTCCGCCGGGTACATATACGGCATCATACAATACGGATGCTGCCGTCAGCAGGCTTTTGTTTACGGGAAGAGAAGCATTTTTATGGCGGATCACGCCCAGCCTTGGGGCAACAATTTCCGGCACCGCACCCTGCGCGGTCAATGCTTTCATCATTTCGTTCACGGCATTGATGTCAACGCCGTCGGCTGCCAGTACAGCCACCTTACGGGTACGGATATCTCCTTTCACCGTATTGGCCATGCTCAATGCGGCCGATCGTTCCACTGCACTTTTTCCCGGCACGGGCTGAAAATCTTTTGGATTGCCGTCGGCAGGGATACTATGGTTCATGGGCTGTTCCGGTTTCTTTGGCACTTCCAGGCCAAGGTTAAAGGCCACTTTTTCTGCCAGCGCCTGGTCAACCTGGGAAATGATGCCCAGCATGCGCTGCCGGATGGCAACGATCTCCACCTTTCCCAGTTCAAAGCTGAATGCGTTCACAATATGTTCCTGTTCTGCTTCTGACTGGCTGTTGTAAAACAGCGTGGCCTGGCTGAAATGATCAAAGAAACTCTTGCTGCGTGCCCTGACCTTGTTCGCATCAATCCTTTCTGCATAAGAGGCAAATCCCTGTTCTGCCCATTTGGCCTGAAAGGGACAACCGCCACCGATGGAATTGGGATGATAACTTGTTTTTCCCTGGTTGATCGTCTGCCGCATGAAACCGTCACGCTGGTTATTGTGAACAGGCACAACGGGCCGGTTAATGGGGATCTCCTGGAAATTGGGACCACCCAGGCGGATCAGCTGTGTATCGGTGTAGGAAAAGAGGCGGCCCTGCAGTAACGGGTCATTGGTAAAATCGATGCCGGGCACTACATGTCCCACGTGGAAAGCCACCTGCTCCGTCTCTGCAAAAAAGTTGTCCGGGTTACGGTTCAGGGTCATTTTTCCGATGGGAATGACGGGCACCAGTTCTTCCGGGATCAGTTTCGTTGGATCCAGCAGATCAAAATCGAAAGACATCTCGTCTTCTTCTTTCACGATCTGCACGCCAAATTCCCATTCCGGGAAATTGCCGCTTTCGATTGCTTCCCAGAGATCACGCCGATGGAAATCCGGATCCTTGCCCGAAATTTTCTGGGCTTCGTCCCACGCAACGGAATGCACACCCAGCAGCGGCTTCCAGTGGAATTTGACAAAACAGGCTTTGCCGGCATCATTCACCAGCCGGAAAGTATGTACACCGAATCCTTCCATCATCCGGAGGCTACGGGGAATGGCACGATCGCTCATCAGCCAGAGGATCATATGCGTGGATTCAGGCATGAGCGAAATAAAATCCCAGAAAGTATCATGAGCCGACGCTGCCTGCGGGATCTCGTTATGCGGCTCAGGTTTTACGGCGTGGATGAGGTCCGGAAATTTGATGGCATCCTGGATAAAGAATACCGGCATATTGTTGCCCACAAGATCGAAATTGCCCTCCTGCGTATAAAACTTAACCGCAAACCCGCGGACATCACGCGGAAGATCCGTAGAACCACGCGATCCTGCTACTGTTGAGAAACGCACAAAAACAGGCGTTTCAATTGACGTGTCGTTGAGGAAGGCCGCCCTTGTGAACTCGGAAAGCGGTTTGTACAATTTAAACACACCATGGGCTGCAGAACCTCTCGCATGAACGACTCTTTCGGGAATTCTTTCATGATCAAAATGGGTCATTTTTTCCCGGAAAATAAAGTCCTCCATAAGTGTGCCACCTCGCTCGCCGGCCTTTAACGAATTCTGGTCATCGTTCACTTTGACACCGGTGTTGGTCGTCATCAGTTGCCCGGCACTATTTTCCCTGTCAGCAGACAACTCGTTCACTTTTTCGCTGGCAGTAATCTTTTCAGTGGGTTTATTTTTTTTAGATGGCATGTGGATGAATTAACGAATGAATAGTATCGTCGCATCTAAATTCTTGTGCCTGGGAGAAACGTTTTCAAACGCGAGATTCCTCTACATTAACCTGGGTCGTGACCATCATCAATAGAAAACAAGCAAAAAGCAGGGCAACAAATATTTATTAAATAGTGATCTATTTTTATTGTTATTCAATAAATATTTATTAGTATTGTGGTTCCAAAACAATTCATCATGGAATTCAAGATCACGCTCAGGCATATCCTGAACATCCTGCTGATCCTCTCCTGGATCATATTCATCGGGATCTGTATAGAAGCAGGCGGCTTCATCCTCAATGCGATTTTCGCACTCGTTAAACCAGGTGCCGTCAAACAGCTGTGGCAACAGGTTGACCTTTCTGCCCTGTTCCGGTACGACAAGGGACACTTTTTTGCCATTACCCTGATCATGAGTATCGTAGCCATACTGAAAGCCACGATGTTCTACCAGATCATCAGGATCCTGCACCGGAAGGACCTGGACCTCGCACTGCCCTTCAGCAAAACTGTACAACGATTCATTGTAGTGTTGGCGTGCCTCGCGCTGATGATCGGGTTTTTCTGTTCCTATGGCATCAACTATACCGGCTGGCTGGTGCAGAAAGGTGTTACTTTTCCGGATACCCAATACCTGCGGTTCGGCGGTTCGGACGTTTGGTATTTTATGGCGGTAGTGCTGTTTGTGATCTCGCAGCTCTTCAAAAGAGGAATTGAAATTCAATCTGAAAACGAATTAACCATCTGACCCATGCCCATTATTGTAAACCTTGACGTCATGATGGCCCGGCGCAAAATGTCGCTGAATGAACTTTCCGAAAAAGTCGGCCTGACCCTGTCCAACCTTTCGATCCTCAAAACCGGGAAGGCCAAGGCCATCCGCTTCAGCACACTCGAAACGATCTGCAAAGTGCTGGATTGCCAGCCTGCGGATATTCTCGAGTATAAAGAAGAATAAGTTTGCCGTCGCAAATGGCCCCCGGAAAAGCCGGATGCACCCTCCTTCCCTGTCGCCACTTCTCTCCATCTTTGTCCTGTCAAACAAAACAGATCTTATGTCAAGCAATTCAGTTTCCCTGCACAGGGTGCTCACAGCATCACCGGAAAAAGTATTCCGCGCTTCTACAGACGCGACTGCTATGGCAGCATGGTTACCCCCCTATGGCTTCCTTTGCACGGTGCACCACATGGAACCCAAAACGGGCGGTACCTTCCGGATGTCGTTTCACAACTTCTCTACCGGGAACGGCCATTCCTTCGGCGGAAATTACCTGGAGATCAAACCCAATGAATTCCTGAAATACACCGACAAATTTGACGACCCCAACCTGCCCGGTGAAATGACCACCAGCGTCTGGATCAAAAAATCCATCGCCGGAACCGAACTCAAGATCACCCAGGAAGGCATTCCCGAGCAAATCCCGGCCGACATGTGCTACCTTGGCTGGCAGGAATCTTTAGATAAACTGAAACGCCTGGTAGAGCCGGTTATCCCTGATGCATAAGGTACAGGTTGCCCTACCCTGTTAATATCAATTCATGGTTAGCTAAAATAAACCTAGCGGAAATTCCGGGCGCTTCCTAGTTTCATATTGCTTTTTAAATGTAAAGATGACAATTAAGCAATGTATGAAAAGGTATAAGGCGCCCGCCCGTTTCTTCCAGCTCATATTCGTACTGATCACGGGAATCAGCTCCGCCTTTGCCCAGAACGGGGACCAGATCCTGGACGGTATCGGTGAAACGGGAATGATCGCACGTTATGTATTTGCCGGTGATACGAAAGACTGGAGCAGGAACAACCTGCATGCCACCATCCAGGGACCCGGCGTGGCATTTGTCAACGACAACCGGTTTGGAAAAGTACTATCACTTCCAGGAGACAGCGCTTCCTTTCTGACCCTTCCCATTGACGCACTGGCCGACCTCGAATCGCTCAGCATCTCCGGGTGGATCTACCTGCGTTCCAATCAACCAGGACAGCGCTGGTTTGATTTCGGAAAAGATGCGAACAAACATTTTTCTGCAACACCTGCGGGTACCAAAAGCAAAGAAGGATTCCTGACTTCCATCACCGCGGAAACCGGCAGCAACAAAGAAACAGTGTCACCGGCAATAGAAGTTAACAAGTGGGTGCACCTGGCGATCGTCATCGATGTTCCTGCCAGGTCTGTTGTTGCCTATGTAAACAGCAAGCTTGTTGGCGAAATCAAAAATATTCCGCTGGAACTCACCGTGGTTGCCAACCAGCAACAAGGCGAAAAATTATATATCGGGAAATCGCTCCAGGCTGGTGATCCGAACCTGAACGCGATGATCCACGATTTCCGGATTTACCGGGTTCCCCTCAGCAGCGACCAGGTAGCAGGGATCTTCAACAATGCCAAAGGCGGCAAAGGCCTGAATGAAGGCTCCGTCAATACACGCGGAAAAAAGCCGGCCGATGAACTTCCGCGTTTTGCCCCCGACGAAGCCCAGCTGTATAACACCTACCTGGTCAAAGTGGCCGACGTAACCGTGGAAACAGCCCAGGGTGACCTGCCACGCCTGCCGGCTTATGTTTCCGGAACCTACAAAAATGAATTGAAGGGAAAAGGCCCCAAAGTTCGGGTGCTGTGGCCCGAAGATACCGACAACACTGCCGTGCTTAAGCCGGGCACCTATACAGTGACCGGGCGCGTTGCAGGAACAGACTTCAAACCTAAAGCTACCGTGACCGTTAAAGCGAACGGCAAAGCAACAACACCGGGCCTGAAACTCGCAGCTTTTGATCTCGGAAAAGTAACCCTGAAATCAGACGCACACGGTCACAGCACCCAGTTTGTGCTGAACCGCGACAAGTTTGTCAACACGCTGGCAAAAACAGATCCCAATTCTTTTCTCTATATGTTCCGCCATGCTTTCGGACAGCCCCAGCCGGAAGGCGCAAAGCCACTCGGTGTGTGGGACAGCCGCGATACGAAATTAAGAGGACACGCTACCGGGCATTATCTTTCTGCCATCGCCCAGGCCTATGCCGGCACGGGCTATGACAAGGCGCTGCAAGCCGGTTTTGCGGAGAAAATGGAGTACATGGTCAACACCCTGTACGCATTGTCGCAGTTGTCCGGCAAACCAAAAGAAGCAGGCGGGCCAAATGTAAGCGATCCAACAGCAGTACCCGTAGGCCCGGGCAAAACAGCATATGATTCAGATCTCAGTGACGAAGGCATCCGTACCGATTACTGGAACTGGGGCACAGGCTTCATCAGCGCCTATCCGCCGGACCAGTTTATTATGCTGGAGAACGGCGCGAAATACGGCGGACAAAAAACACAGGTATGGGCGCCCTATTACACTTTACACAAGATCCTGGCAGGACTGATGGATGTGTATGAAGTCAGCGGCAACCAAAAAGCGCTGGCTGTTGCTTCCGGCATGGGCGACTGGGTGTATGCACGCCTGAGCAAAGTGCCCACCGATACGCTCATCAAAATGTGGAACACTTACATCGCAGGAGAATTCGGCGGCATGAACGAAGCCATGGCCCGCCTCTACAGGTTAACCAAACAGCCCAATCACCTGAAAACGGCGCAGCTGTTTGACAATATCAGGGTATTCTATGGCGACACGGCACATGCACACGGACTGGCCAGGAACGTTGACCTGTTCCGGGGTCTGCACGCCAACCAGCATATTCCCCAGATCGTGGGCAGCATCGAAATGTACAGGGTTTCCAACAACCCCGAGTATTATAAGATCGCCGACAATTTCTGGTACAAGATGGTGAACGACTATATGTACAGCATCGGCGGTGTGGCAGGCGCGCGCAATCCCAACAATGCCGAATGTTTTACCAGTCAGCCGGCAACGCTGTATGAAAACGGATTTTCAGAAGGCGGACAAAATGAAACCTGCGCCACCTACAACATGCTGAAGCTTACCGGCGACCTTTTCCTGTACGACCAGAAAGCGGAATACATGGATTACTATGAGCGTTCCTTGTACAACCATATCCTCGCTTCAGTAGCGGAAAACAGTCCGGCCAACACTTACCACGTGCCGCTTCGTCCCGGTTCGGTGAAACAATTCAGCAATTCAGATATGACAGGCTTTACCTGTTGCAACGGCACGGCTATAGAAAGCAGTACCAAACTGCAGAATTCTATCTACTTCAAAAGCCTCGACAACCAGGCGCTTTATGTGAACCTCTTTATTCCTTCCACCGTACACTGGACGGAACGGAATGTGTCCGTAGAACAGACCACCGATTTCCCCAATGCAGACAATACCCGGCTGACTATTAAGGGCAGTGGAAAATTTGATGTACATGTTCGCGTACCGGGCTGGGCAACCAAAGGATTTTTTGTGAAGATCAATGGCGTGCAGCAAAAACTTTCCGCAAAGCCGGGCACCTACCTGAAGATCAGCCGCACCTGGAAAGCCGGTGATACGATCGAATTGAAAATGCCGTTCCAGTTCCACCTCGACCCCGTTATGGATCAGCAGAATATTGCCAGCCTCTTTTACGGCCCGGTTTTACTGGCTGCCCAGGAATCTTCAGCACGAAAAGATTGGCGTAAGATAACCCTGGATGCGCAGGATCTCGGTAAGTCCATCAAGGGCGATCCGCAACAGCTGGAATTTACCATCGACGATGTGGAGTTCAAACCATTTTATGAAACCTATGGCCGGCATTCCGTTTACCTGGATGTCAGGCTCAAATGATTTGCCTGCTTTTTGGCGTCAGCTTTTTTTCTCAGCCATTTGCGTACCGGTTCGTCAAACCATTTCAGGCTGGCATAAGCCAAAACAATGCTGCCGAACAGGATCATTGCCGCATAAGGCCAGGCCTGTACAATGGTCACGCCTTTGTTGTTGCTGATCCAGGCAACGTAGAAATATACCAGGGGATAATGCACCAGGTAAAGCGGGTAGGAAATATCTCCGAGGAATTTGCAGACCCTGCGTTCCGTCGTGCCATGAATTACGCCGCTCGCACCCAGGTAAACAATAAGCGGGAAAACAAGGATGATGCAGACAGATTCATAGAGGCCATTCATCCAGAGATGATCGGCCCCGCCGATGCGCGGCATATACAGCACGAGCGCGACCAGCAGGCTGCACCACAAAAAGGCATTCTTAATGCGTGTGGGTTTGGCTATCCGGCTCAGCAACAATCCTGCAAAAAAAGGATACATCACCCGGATAAAACCAATATGCAGGTGTTCTGCATTCAGCGTCCAGCCGCCGCTTACATCCCCGTTGGGGCTGGTAATGGCAAGATGGGCAAGCGCAATGGCAGCAACCGACACCAGTAGCCCCAGCGCAGCATTAGAAAATTTCCTGATACCGATCGCATACAGAATATTGGCGATGTATTCAAAAAACAACGACCAGGTTACACTGTTGAGGGGGTGCATTTCCTGCCATCCGCGGATATCCATGGACAGGGGTACCGGCAGCACCGTAAAACCGATGAACATTACCAGCAGCATTTTCCAGAGCGGTACCGTATGAATAAGCGGCCAGATGGTGGAGTCGGTAAAATAAAAGCCGATCGCACCCAGGATCATCCCCAGCACTACCATTGGCTGGAGCCTTTCGATCCTCCGTTTAAAAAATGAGCCGACGGACATTTTATGCCAGCGATCGTCATAAGCATAGCCGATCACGAAGCCCGACAACAAAAAGAAAAAATCCACCGCCAGGTAGCCGTGGTTGACCAGGATATCCAGGTGCCCGGTACCTAACGGTTCCGTGAGGTGAAAGGTGACCACGATAATAGCTGCAACACCGCGTAATCCATCCAGGATCGGGTAGTGCGGTTTTGTGGCAAGGCTGTTGTTATTCATCAATCAGTTTATATGGAACGCAAACCGGCAAATTAAATAAAACACTTACCCGGATCCGGCCAAATAGTATCATAATACAGGCAGATTGTTTCATTTTGGCGTATTTCAGCCGCCCCGAAATGCGTAACTTAGGATAAGCATTACTGGCCCACTTCCATCCTGTCCCTTTGTCATCCGTTACGCTTTCATCCAGTCCCGCTTCCGCCCCTTACTCCATCGCTTTTAACCTTGTTCATTTTAAAACCTTAGAAACTCATTTTATGAGACAGATTTATCTATTCGCAGCGTTTGCCTTCCTGGCAGCCTGCGGTTCCAACCCCGACAAAACAAAAACAGAAGAAGCAGCGACCACTACCGATACCACGAGTACGGTAAAACAGGAAACCCTTACATATCCTTACACGGCAGATTATTCTTCCGATTTTGAGATCGGCGATGCCAAAAATGCACAAACATTGTTGCAGGTGTACAAAGACTGGGATGACAACAAAACAGACAATTTCAAAAATTCTTTCGCAGAAGTTGACACGATGTATTTTTCCGATGGTACCATGTTTGCCGGCGGCAGGGATAGCCTGGTTGCCATGGCCGGCAAGGCCAGGGCACAGATGGGAACTGTTGTAGATTCAGTTCATGCCTGGGTACCGCTCCGCAGCAAGAATAAAAATGAAAACTGGGTAGCCATCTGGACCCGTGAAATTTCAACGGATGCAAAAGGAAAAAAGACAGCCAAAGAATTGCATGAAGTATGGCGGTTTGACAACAACGGAAAGATCAACCTGGTGTATCAATATGAACAACGGCCTCCCAAAATGCCGCCACCACCGCCGAAAAAAAAGTAACCTGAATTGCATGAATGCACCGGGAATAACAATCAAAAAAAAGAGGTCATCTTTCGATGACCTCTTTTCTGTGATCCCGCTGGGACATTCTTATTATGAATTAATGCCCAATACCAGTGTATTACAGGGCAAAATCATCATTTTAGTAACAAATAGGTAACGATAATCCATCACTCTTGGAATTAAAGAAGCCGCTGATTGACTGGTTCAGCGGCTGAAACCTTTATTTCTTCCAAGCCAATGGCGAAGAATAATCTAAGGTAGGGACATTATTCCGGTTCGTCACGGTACCCTTTCCATATAAAATATTCCTTACCTGTTCTTGGCGACAAGTGTTTCTCAAATTCCTTGAAAGGAGTCGACCACCTGGAGATCATGACGCAGTCAAAATCTTGGACAGTACCAAAGCCGAACCGCCGGTCGCACTTCCCTTGTATATCACGGAACACCTCATCAATATCAGTTGACGGCAGATTACGGTAGGCTAGTTTGGCCACCCCACGGATTGAAAAAGTAATGCGGTACCAGGGCATGGCGCGAAGGTATTGCTAAATTAATTAGCATAAAGGAATGTATCTTCAGCCCATGGAACCCATCTACATATACGTCACCGACCGCGTCAGGGCGATGCGGGAAAGCCATAATATTTCACAGGAGCAAATAGCTGAATGGCTTGACCGGCCGGTGGATGAAATCATCCAGATGGAGCGATATGAGGGGCCATACACCTACGAACCGAATGACATCAACATGCTGGCATTCAGGTTCAAGTGCTCCCTGCATTACTTTATACCGGAACGCCCATTATGAGGGCGTCACCCCCAGCTGCTTAAACACCCACAGGATCTTTTTTTCGGCTGATTCTGACAGTCCCCGCTCCCCTTTGATTGCCCGGGAAAGCGTTCCTCCGGACAGACCTGCAGCTTTTTCCAGCTGGGAGATGTTGAAGATAGCGGCGTCGCGTATGTATGCTACCAGCTTATTTTCGGTGTTATTCATTGTCAAACTGTTTGTCTTCCCATTCCATGTACGCGCGGTACCAGCGCCATGCCTTGGATAGCAGCTTACCAGCTTGATCGACCGGAGCTTCGCTGTAAAGGATCGCAAGTGTCCAGTCTTCCACCTCCCCGATAGAATTTCGGAAAGCGAATGACTGGAATAGCTCCGGTGCAATGTTTGCCTTTCCGGCTCCTTGGAATGCCTGGATCAAGCTGAACGGCGGCAACGCATGAACGATATACGTTTCATCGCTTTCCGTCATGGGGTTGTCGGCAAGTAAGAATTTGTCCATATAAAAAGGGGCCCGAAGGCCCGTTGATTAGTTGATCACAGCGCCAGCTTTGTCGGCGTAAATCATCAGCCTAGCAAAAAGGTTGGCGCCTACCGTTACAATCTCGCCATCAACCAACCGGCAGATATCGCCAGCGCCTTCGCCACCAGTTCTCTTTTGACTTACGAACAATGCGCCGCTCAGGTGACCTTTACGAATGTAAAGGGACTGGGTAGACACACCTACCAGCTTGTCAGCGTTTACTTTCAGGGATTTTTCGGCGGAAAGAAAAGTGATTGTAGCCATCTTATTTCATCTGCTTTTTTTGTGGCGGTGTTCAGGATCACCGTTTTTGTTAATGATAGATCAAAGATACAAAGCGGGTTTGATATGTCAAAATATTTTGACAACTATTTTAAGAAAACGCCCCTGCTGGGAAGATACAGGGGCGAAAAACTAAAACAATGCTATAGGCAATGAAGGTACTTGGCGGGTCAGAAACAATTTTACTGGTTCCCGTAAAAAAGAAAGAGCTCTGCAGAGAACTGCCGGGCCATTTAAACCTTATCCTATGAAAAATACAACGTACGAATTAGATTAACCCTTTGCAAGCGGCCCTTGTGAAATTTTTGGACCTTCCTGCTTAGTTAATGTGGAGCTCGGCCCCACGGAAATCTCTGATCCCAATTTCAAGTAGTGGATGTTCAAGTTGAGGATCTGCTTAGCTGGTATTACAAAAACGTCTCCTGGAATTTTTGAAGGTTTGCCAGTTGAATGTTCGTCTTTGTCAATACGATCATCATCAGCAGATTTGGCCCAATTTCGCTTTAAAACGGTCCCTAGAATTATGTTTTCCAGCTCATCCTTTTGAGGAGAATAATTGAAATCTAAGAGAATACCGGTGTATAAAACCTGCTTGTCAGTAAGCACATCAACTACAATAATGTCGGTTTCGCCCAGTGAGCCCTGCACACCTCTACCGTTCAAATAACGAGCACTGAGAATATGATACCAATAATTTGTATTTCGGAGAGAGTAATAATCGATATCCCAATTCCTGTCCTGAATGTACTCTTTTGCCCTTTTTGTAACATACAATGTCAACAGGCATACACTGAGGATATAGAACATGAATTGCAAAAACACTTTGTTGAAGTCATTCTCAACAAAGTCGATGTCTTTGGCCGAAATTATCCAATAGAACATCCTGAAATCAGTGTGCCTTCCCAAAAGATTGAGCACACAAATTCCGATTGAGTGGATGATAAGTGAAAAGATCAGACCCCGCCAAAGCAAATCGCTAAAGGGGATATGAATGTTTGACTTTTTTTCCTCAAAAGATGTGTAATATCCTTTAATAACCACCGATCCTGGTAATAGAAGAATTACCAAGACAAGGGAACTCAGTACGAAGTTCATTAATACTACTTCTTGTCTTTAGAGGCAGCCGGAGCTTCTTTGATTGTGGTTACGAGCTGGACAGTAGTGTTGGTGTCATCAACCTTTACAGCTTTGCCTTCATCTAACTGGGCTTTCTGATTAATAACAGTCTCAACAACTTTGTAAGCGAGATTTCTGTTGTTGATCAATTGGCGGCCTTTGTCGCTAATTCTGACATGCATAGTTGACTTTTGAATAAGGTGGTTCAATACGCGGTTTTTCATAAAGAACATTGCCTTATTAACCCATTCCAAGCCAAACATATTGTTTTCAAACTTCATTTCCTAGTTCTAAAGACGATATTTTAACCGAAATAGTACGCCAAAGGTTTGTTAACCGACACTTTACAGGGTCACATATACATAATAATATGAATATCAACTATCAAATAGCACAAAAAAAGCCCCTGTAGAAACAGGGGCCGTACCAAAACTAACTGCTTATGAGAAAAAGTGTTATTTCAATTTGTTCAACCGGTAGTTGCCAGTAACTCCGGGCGTGGTGTAAAGCTTCTTGCCGTCATGGTACCCGAATCCCTTTGAATTCCAGGAACCCTGATCGCCATAGTCAACGAATTGCCCGGGCTGCACTTCTGTAAACGCTCCTACCCGGTCAAAAGAATAGGTACTATCAGGCTTTACGGCTGCCCGCGTCCACTTGCCTTCCCAATTGACTTTGCCGTCAACGATCACTGGCAGTGATAACCCGTAATATCGTATGTTGCTATTCCGAATGGTCAGCCCCTCACCCTTCAGGTGATATGGGGGTATAAAGCCGATCTGGTCGATGTATTTCAGGTGAATGTTCGAAAGGTCAAGCACATCACCAACCCCGCTGTACCAGCTGCCGATACGCACGATCGATTCTGCTGCAATTCGGGTCATAGTGAGGGGGTAAAACCCACTGCTGTTCCTGGACACGATCTGAAACACATTACCTGCAATGTTGGCGCGATCCACCATCCACTGCCCTGCCTGGCCAGCTCCATAGGAACCGAAATGGAACAGAGTGTGCAGCGTGCCCCATGCGCCGACGTTCGAAATTAAGTTGGTCCGTTCCTGTGCCTGGCAGCCAACAAAGCCAAATTTACCGTCGCCTATGCGGATATTGGAAAAGGTGAGCTGTTCAGCATTTTGTGTCTGTCCGTTTGGGGATGTTATGAATGGCACGGTAAATCCATTGGCTGTACAATTGTCAATAGTGATGCCGGTGGATCCTGAGGTGTTGCCGCGGTACAAACTTTCACAGCGAGGATAGCCACCGGTAGAAGGCTTTTTAGGGCCCACCGGATCCACGGCCACCGCGCAGTATACGGCATACCGGGTATCCAGGCAGGTGGTATCAGACGGAACGGCGCCCAGGACCATTTCAAGGTAGCTGCTTTTCGGAGCCACATACTTTCCCTGGAAGTTGATTCCCTGCACAACACATCCTTTTCCCCGCTGAATGCCCAGGGCAAAACCATCTTTAAAGTCAGCGATGATTACAGATCTGTTATTGACATCCCACCAGGTAGCATCCCCAATCATTTTAAAAGTGAATGTGCCATATTCTTTGCCATTCCATGCTGCCGCTAAACAACTATTGGTTATTCGATATTTGTTTGGAACATAAAGTGTGCCGCTGACTTTCACCGCTGAATCGATTGCAAGCTGCAGTGGCCGTGTATCATCGGCCCGACCATCCCCTTTAGCCCCGAACATCTCAGGGGTAATAACAGGCATCCCCGGCCGCTGAGCGGCCAGGAATGAGCAGGATATCAACAACAGAATGAGCGTTCTCATCTTGCTGGGAGTTTGCGGTTAAATGAAGTGACCAACGATTCGACGCCTCCGACAGTGGCGTATAGCCGGTAATATTTCTGAGGGCTGGAATCCCGGAACTGCAAGGCCGAACCGGTATAGATGTCCACAGCATCAGAATAGTTTGCAAGGGTTGCTTCCTGCAGACGGTAACTTGTTGCGATACCCGAGCCATTTCGGAATTGTTGCCAGTGAACCATGATATCTGAAGATCCTGTCACGTTATAGGTGTCGGCCCAGATCTCCATAATGAACAAGCACCAGTAATTACGAAGCGTACCGCCGGAAGAAACAAAAATGTTCTTCTGGAAATCAGCCGCCGCACGGCCATCAGCTGCAGCATGAGGGACATGCTCCCAAACTCCATTCTGAATGATGTTAAGATTATCGGTTGATCGCAACGCGGTTGTTCTGATCTGACCAAGGTGGTTCACCAGGTAGAATTTCTTTTGCCAGGCGGTACTTAATGGCCAGTTGACCGTTCCTGAAGATTCGGTCATATCCCTTGTCTCGATTACCGGGCGTGCCCAATACATACTGTCAGCGCCTGCCCATTCGATAATTGGCGACATAGAAGATGCATCCCTTGTCCAGGAGTTGACGCCAAATGATCTGAGCGTAAACAGGCCAGTGCTTGCATCATATTTTAGCTTCGTGTCATCCCATGTGCCTGTGTATATATACGCATTGGTACTACTGTTTCGCTTACTCAACGTAATTTCTGTACCTGCATTAAGGGATGTAATCTGTGCATCTGTAAACTGATAGGTATGGTTTTCTTGCTTGAATACCCGGAAATCAGCATTGGCGTTGGCAATCGTTCCACCGCCTACCATACCAAACTGTGCCAATGATTCATCCATGTTGATTGATCCGTAGATCACCGCCCTGGTATTGGCAAAATTCACCTGGATGCCGGAGGCGCCGCTTGAAATAGCTGTATCCGTGAAGAGCTTTCGGTGCGTATCATTATTATTCCATGGCTGATCAACTGTTGTCCAGGTGAAGGATTGCCCCTGCTTTCGATAGACCTGCGTACCGTCGTTATTCGTAACGGTACTGAATCGAATGATGGCTGTACCGAACTTCACCCATTTATTGTTGTCAGTGATGGTTCCAGCGAGCTGAGCCAGGTCTGAAAACGTAGAGGGGCCGACGTTGTTGGTGACCAGGAGCCAGATACCGCCACCATTGGCAGCAAACGAGCTGCTACCGTCGGGAGTTCCACTGGCTCTATACTCGAAAATACCGACATCCTTCAGGATAAATTGGTTGTTATCTGAAATCCCTTTTGATTCCAGGGTTGGAATATCAGGAACCGTAGGGATAAAAAACGGAAAGGTTGTGGAGTCAATGCCCAATGTATTCGTCGAGGACGTGCTGTCAATTTTCACAAACTGGCCAGGTGTCAAAGATTTGATATTATTTGTGTTTTGCACTGCCAGCCTGTAACCGGATCCCACATTACTATTGGTAGATCCTACTGCAACATCACCTGAACCAACCAATGAATTTCCGTTCACTGTCTTAATATTGGTACCGCTAACGAGACTGGACTGTTTGCCATTTAAGGCGCTTTGAAGATCAGTTTGATCCGACAGTGTTCCGGTAATAGCTCCCCACGCACCTGCACCACCACCACCAGTACCTGCAATGACATTCCATTTGTGGGCGCCGGACAAAGAGATCGCCTTGTACATTTCATTACTGGTGGAGCTCACACGAATTTCGCCCAAGAATATCGGAGCCCTGGCGGTATCCAATGGCGGGCGTAGGCTTTCCAGGAACAAGCCTTTGCGAGCTTGGATAAAGTCTGATTGACCATAAACAACGGTCGCAGCAAACAAGGTTGCAAGAAAAAAAATATTACGCATAGAAAAGTTTGACTTTGGTTGTTGAAGTGATTCCAGTAATAGTCATCTGATCACCTTCTGTGGTAAAAATCAGTGGGTTAAATGCGTTACCACGATTATCTGGGTAGGCCGGTATTGCGGGACGAATTTCAACTGAGCCAACCACTGCCTGCAGTGCACTGGCTTCTTCCTCCGGAAACAACAAAACCACAGAGAGCAACCTGTCGGTGATTAGAGGAATCGCCCCGTCCTGCATAAGCGTGAATTCAGTGCCTGGGGTGCCTGTCGCCGGGAGATCACCAATGATTAGCGGCACCAGTACTTCCATGTCAACAATTTTCCCTTTGGCTGGCTCGCCCGCGATCGCAGCTGCGGCTTGTAAACTCCAAGTGCCAGATTCATTCAGGTCTCCGGATGCTATATTGTAGAATAGGGTGCTTCCCTCAATAGTAGCAGGCCAAACACCTGTTTCGCCACTAGGCTTCTTGTAATGGACCTGTGGATTATTCGCACCAGATAGGTCAATGCCGGTATCGAGCTGGAGATCTTCATATCCTGTACCTAAAAAAATGTCCGCACTGCTGATTGTGCTACTTCCTGTTATCATGCTTGTTCGATTAAGATGTACGGAATTCGTGTTTGGCCTGCCTCATCCATTAATTGGTACACCTTAGTCTGAAAAGCTTCCCACTGTGAAGGATAAATCGTTTGGCAACCTTCTGAACTGGTGCTATTGTACCCGCCTTTATGAATGTTGATAGCGATGCCCATGCTGTCGCCAATGTCATCACGGGTCACAGGCAGCAGCTCCCCTGGTGTGTCTGGGCGAAATGCTGGATAGGATGGTGGTCGGCTGATCCGGTGGCGACCTTTCTTGTAGTAATGCAGGCCTGGTTTCAACACAGAGACCCCATTCCGCTTAACGGTGGGGTCTGTATTAGCATTGAAGGAGGCAAAATAGTCGGGGGCAATTACGAAAATGGCATCATCATAGATCCCACGGTCGTTTTTTCCCTTCTCCCCCATTGTATCACGGTAATACCCGCGAATTCCAAGCAGAATAACTTTTTCAGGAACAGAAAAAGCAGCCACCTTTTCAAGCGCTGCTTCTTTTGTGAGTTGTGGCCGCGATGATGGAACGTTTCCCATGCGGCAATGATAAAAATAGCCACCGCTGCGGGTGGCTATTTGTGTGAAAGAACGTCTGTAATTACATTAAAGCTGACTTATATCAGGCAGTCGCCTCTTCGATTGTTAGGTAATATTCCTTGCCTGGCTTGAAGAAGTCATAGGCTGGTGTGGATTTGTCAATCTGCAGTTCGAGATTGCCATTGGGTGTTGCTTTCGCGAACGAAGCATTTTCACCGGAATTGCCATACACGGGAGAGAACTGCACTTTTCGGTTTCCAAAGATACTACCGTCAGTAGCGGTACCGAAATTTGAGTCAACAATGTTGTTACAGCGGAACTTTGCTTTTACTGTCATATAGGTTGATTTTACTTCTTGCGAGATTTGAACCACCTTATTCCAGCCTCAGCCCATCGCCATAGCGTCGGCAACGGCCAGAAGATGGCAGCGAGCCAGTCGCCGATAACTTTGTCAGGGTATTTACCCTTTGCTGTGAAGATTGTGTACCGCTCAGAAGCGAGAATAAAGCCCGCGATCCAAGCACCGAGTACGACACCACCTGTCCAGGTGTGAAAGATGAATTTTAATATCATTTCCGTTTGAATTTGATTAAGCGATAATTGATTCCGACACTGATCACCGGCGACATGCCGCCGGCAGACACGCCATACCCAGCATGCAGGCCCAGGGAAATGGGGGATTCGCGAACCGGCGCGGGGGTCGCCCGCAACAGCGATTCCAGATACTGCCTTTGCCTCGTTTCAGCCAGGGCCTTATCATTGGCTGCATCGATCGCAGCGCCATAGATGACGCCGAGATCACTGCCCAGCTGCTGATATGCTTCATTCAAAGCACGCAGGCTATCCTCCTGGATGGCAAAGCGCAAGCTATAGTCGGCAAGCGAATCACAGTTGTCGAGACGGCCTGGAATGTCGCCTGCAGCTTTCAGCCGCTCATTGGCGGCTACCAGGTCACGCACTTTCTGGTTGAGGGGTTTGATCAGTGCGTTTGCCTTTACGATCAATGTGCTGTCTGACCGCAGCTGATGTTTCGCCTCGCTGATCTGGCTGTCAAGTACCGCAATACGATTGTCCTTTACCGCAAGAATAGCTTCATGAGTAGCCGCGATACTGTCGATATTCACTGAAGGTTCGGCTGGTTCATTGCACGACCAGTCCTTCAATGCCAGGATGATCAACAGGGCAAGGAACAGCATACCCAGAATGGTTTTACTGGTGCTCATTGATCAGGCTTTTCCGTGCTGGTGTATTCTTCCCCATTGGCCAGAATCATTCCTGTTCCCTTTATTAATGCCACTACGCCGACATTTAGGAACAAAACAAGCTTGGTAGCCTGCAGCTCGTCTTTGAACTTGACACCCTGGATAATCGTAACTGCCGCGGGGATGAAGGCAATCAACATTGCCCTTTCCAACTTCCTCCACCAGCGCGGTGCAGGCTTATTGACATTCGTCGTTTTGATTGTCGTTTGACCCATTATTCTTCCTTTTTGGTTTTGTCTTCTTTTACGATATATTTTTTCAGCCGGGAATTATAGATATCCTTACCTGCCACGCCAGCAATCCCACCCAGAAAGGCAATTACAATAGCAATGAATATCTTAACGCCGATCTCAATGGGCAGAAATGCCCAATCAACTTTCAGAAGCAATACTCCTGTGCTGCCGGCACTGAAAAATCCGGTCCAGTATGCAATTGCGCTATCTCCGTAGTGCATGGTTTTATTTGGCATGTGTATCATTTTTAGGCGATACGGGTTAAGGATCTATTGGTTGTTTACAGTTTCTCCCAGGTACCGTCGTCAAACATTCTTCCTTCAAACACCACCTTTTTCGCGGGGACGGGTATATCAACATCAACTGTGCATTTGCCAGCAGTCTGAGCGCCTTTGTCATCAGTCGCAGTACATTCGAACACGTACTGACCGGTAACGAGGCCGGAAATACCGGTTACGGCCGACTGAAGGGATCCGATAAGGGCGACGTTTGGGCCGGACACCTGACGCCATTGTGTGGAAACGATCTTACCATCCGGATCAACTACAGAAGCGGATAAAGTGGCGAACGTAGTAACCACGTTTTGGTCGGTTAGAGTAACGACAGGCGCCTTATTGGGAACCGGTTGCGGACTTGCCGGCTGAAGCGCAGCATACATGCTTTCGTAAGTCTCCGCCGAATCACCGACAATCAGCGGACCTCCGATAAAACCGACGCATTTGAGCACCCTGTTCCAGTTGTAGTTGCCCACTTTGAGGTAGTCGTAGTAGCTGCCGACAAATGCATTTGCTCCAACCAGGTTAAAGACCTCTTTGCCATTAAACCACAATTTTTGAACTCCTGTTCCATCAGTCCGGGGTAAATAGTAACCAACGAGGTCAACGACCTGGTCCATCGGAGCAGGACCGATATCTGTCCACTTTTCTTTCCGGTTGCTGGCTGTGTTGTAATCTGCAGTGCTCCACCTGGTAGCCACACGAAACCTCTTGTTCAGGATCTCCAAAGCGAAATTCGGTGACGCTTTCTCGCCACCGTCAGCCAGGCTCTTGTCATGAAATTGGAAGGGGAAAATGCATTCCTTTGTTCCGCCGTCCCACTCAGCTGACGGGATGTAGAACTTGAAGGCAAACCAGGGATTGAAGGCCGTAGCGTCCTTCACTGGTGCATTTACAACGATCTCCGAGCGCACACCACCATAAATCGCCGTATCGGTCGAACGGGTTTCGAACCGGATTGCCTTGATACTCGTGCCTGGCAGTACTGCATTTTGTACGCCATAAGGTGAATTAACCTGGACTTCGCCCAGCACACCGTATTTGCTTGCTTTCTGGATTGTTCCACTGAAATCAACGATTAGTTTTTTCATATAAAAGTTTTTTATAGCATTTTGAATACTCCCCTGCCAGAGATTTTGATGGCTGAATTGTCAGTTATTCGGAGGCTTACCTGTCGGCTGGCGACAGCTCCCTTGTCATCGGTCACAGTGACTTGGAACACGTAGTAGCCTGGCTTGAGTAGCGAAACCTGAGTACTGGCAGATCCAGGAGAAATAATGTTTACGGGTTCGCCGGAGATCTTTTCCCACAGTATGTTTTGGATCGTACCGTCGCTATCAGTACCACCATCACTTTGAAGCAAAAGCTGGCCGTTGGTATTCTTAATAGCACCCGGCAATGGAGTAACGGTAACGGCAGGAGCTGCATTTCCGGAGGATCCAACATTAATGGGGAGCGTGGCAAATGTTGTATCGCCAGCATTATCTACAACCGTATATCTATACAGGTAATCTCCCGGTACCAGGTTCTCAAGTGAAAGCGTTTGTGAGGTGCTGCCGCTGGAGAGCAGTGGAGTATTGGGACCCGAAATGCGTGTCCATTTCCGGTATACGACAGATCCGTCTGGATCACTGTCACTCACTGTACGAGCGAAGATGCTCGTGCCGCCGGCGACTGTTGCTGGTGACCCTACGTTCGCTATCGGGTAAAGATTCCCAGATCCGGAGGGCATCAGCTCCTCTTTGGTGGTAGCTGCACCGTATACTTTCAGGTCATCGATCCACTGTACACGCTTGGTCGATGTGGATCCTCCATAGCTGGGCCGGTCCCATACCCATTTGTATATACCAAGTTTCCAGTATGTCGCCGCGTTCATGCCCTGGTAAGCCGTTGTGGCATTCTCAAGGTGATAAACCGAAACCATTTTGAGCGGATTTGCCTCGCCCGGGACATGATCACGCCATATCTGAATCTCACCATCACCCGCAAATCCAACTTTGTAGTATACAATCCAGCGAATCAGTACTCCCTTGGTGATTTGTCCAATGTAAACGGGTGCACGTTCTTTTCTCGCAGCGCCGTTATTTGCACAATAATCAGCGTCACTATACCTGGTCATGATCCGGAACTGCTGTGCACCCTGGTAAAACTTAGTCTCCAGGGAAAGCATGGGAGATGCCGAGCAGCTGGCTGACCGCTCATGCCATTGGGCAATTACTTCCTCCTGTGCGTCATCAGCCCAGTTATTTGGATCCAAAGTAGACGTCCATTCATACCAGACGCCGGCAGCATTTTCATATGGAACAATTTCTGACCGGTGATTTCCAACATTGGACTGGGGATCCGTTGTATTCAGTTCGAACCTGGCCGACTTTGCGCCAGTAACAACATAAGCGTTATCCGCTCGAACCCGGTCAGTATATCCAACAGCCTGCTCAACTGGAAATTTCTTCTCCGGAGATTCCTGGTACTTGTTGAAAGGTGTCATCTCGAAGCTGCATGAAAACATCAATTGCCCGTGCGAAACACAGGCAATCAAAACGGATAATATGGTCAGCAAATACCTCATTGGATCTGCTTCCATTTAGTTCCGTTCCAGTAAAATCGGTAATACGCAGGCGAAAATGACGGAATTGCGGTACCGTCATAATAGACCACATTGCCGGAAATCAGCCAGGAAAAGCCTGTGGTATTAGTGCAGTCGACTTCCAGTCGTTGGTTGACTACAGTCCCATCCGGGACCGTCACGGTGCGGTCGGCGGTGATATCGCCCAGTAACAAGAAACGATCGTTAGAAGTGACTACGTAGTTACCATCAGCGACATTTGTTGCATCGACAACAGACAAAGCAGCATTGCGAGCATATGCACGAGTGGAAATTGTATCTCCATGCAAAAGACCATATGAGGGAATCAATGTAAGCCAGTCGGTTTCAGTACCGTTGGAAACGCCGGTAATCGTGAACTTACTTGTGCGGGTTGCATTGTTCGCAGACAGCCATTCGGATTTAATCTTGTTCATTATGAACGAACCAGAGGAGGCCCCGTAGTTCTTACCCGTGAAATCAAGCTGCAGCCCTAATCCATCCCCGGCCGTACCTGGCGAGGCAATGAAAGATACGACCCTATAAACACTGCTTCCTGATCCGGGGTTGCTGGCAGTAAATGTCCCGGCAATAGCTGAACCCGTACCCGCCTGAGACGTTTGTCCAGCAACACCGGTGCCGGTTGATGACAACCCATATACACCGATACCGTTTGAACTCGACGTTCCATTCACCCCGATTCCTGTTGAAGACACCCCATTGACTCCAGCTCCAGTGCCTGATGAAGATCCGCGCAATGCGGTTCGGGTGCCTGTTGATGCAACATCCATAACCGGAACAAACCCCGTAACACTGGATGAGACAGTAAGTGTGTATGATGATGCGTCAACTGTACGATTGCCATTCAATACACCGTTGCCGGTGTATATCGTTGGAGTTGTGAAGCTGGATACGCTATCCAACACCCATTTCCTTATCTGGAGCAAGAGACTTGAATCTGTTTCAGTGATGTAGCCCGTAGGCAGATCGGTTCCCAAACTCTTAACCTGGATGGTGGTCGAATCTATCTGGCGTACCAACTGATAAAAACCTCCTCCACTTGGACCAGGAATAATATAAGTTGTATCTGCAGATCCTACTCCACTTGAATATTTCCTCCACTTCGCGCAATCGCAGTCGAGATCATGATAGGACAGATACAGGTCACCATTGTGATTGGCGATCCTGGTGTAATCCTGGGCACCCAGAGCGGTTGTGTCGGACAGCGAAAGCTCCTTCCCTATCCACAGCCGATCGTATTTCATCGGTGTGGGGACGGGCGTATAGAAGATTCCGCTCTTGGTATTCTGCCCAAGGGCGCCAAGTTTCGCCAGCAAAAAGAGAAATAATATTGAAAAGTTCTTCATAACCGTTATCGTTTAATCACCCAGATTACCCCGATATTATCCATTCTGGTTTCCGCCCCACCGACAGCTGAAGTGCTGTATGGAGCGATAGATCCTTCCGGAGAGTCATTACCGGTTGCAGTTTTTCCTGATCCGCTGTCACTATTTGAATTCGGCGGCTGCACATCATGATCATGGGATTCGAATTCATGTCGCTGGTAGCCGCCTGGCCTGTTGAGGAAGCGTTCGGTATCACCACCAATCAGCGATTTAAGACCCCGCAAAGTCATGTTTCGGTAGTCAGGAAGGCGAAATGTCGTAGATCCGTCACCCGTACTGAAGCAGCCACGGTAAGGCTTCTGAACTGTCCTGCCGGCCACAAGAGCATCTGCAGTATTCCAGGTAGTATCAGAAACAAGCGAGGACCCAAATCCCTGAACAACCTGCCACAGCCTGGCATTATCAGCCCGGGAAACAAGTGAACCATCCAATACCAGATCGTTCGGGCCGGCTTTATATACCGGTACAATGTTGCCCAGCTCGCGATAGATGCCACCAAAATCATTGAGGATATACCATCCATCCTCATCAAAATAGAGCCACACCGATTCTCCTATTCCTGGATAGATAGTGTTGTAACTGGCGCCATTCATGTAGATGTACTGGCCACCAGAGGTTGTAACAGCGTTATGCTTATCGTTCAGGATATTGCTCTCAATGATGGTGAGGGAGTTGGCCGGTATCAGCGAGCCGTCCGGAAGCGTAAGCGTAATGGCGCTGGCGCCGCCGCGCAGCTGCATGATCTTATTCATGTCGCCTGGTGCCATCAATTTGTTGGTATCAACCCGAATAACGCCTTTGTACAAGGACCCGCTGCCGCTTCCTGGTGTTGAGGATCCGCCTGCCAGTTCGAACAAGTCGAACACATATAACTGCCCTGCCACCAGGTAATCAAAAGGGCGAATCAGCTGCAGTCCACCGGCGGACAGATTGTTAAAAGCAATACCTGGCTCCATGTCGCTTCCATCCCGGCGCAGCTTATAGTTTTTACCCGCAAGCGAAGGAATGGAAAGGATCGTCTCCTCACCGTCACCAGCCTCTCCAACTGTGACAGTATGGTAAATAGTATTGCCGATGACAATGGGCGCTGCAGTGGGCCCGCCACCGGTCGCAATGAATTCGCGAAGCTTACTGAGGGTTGTGTGGCGGGTGATATTGTCATCCGCACTCCAGAGCGGGAAAGTGTCGGCGAGCGTAAGCGGATGTTCATCACTGACCGCCGGCAACTCTGGTATCCGAACTGTTATATGTTCCGCCATGGGGCAATATTACCCGGCATGGTTGCAGCGCTTTGGACAGTGTGTGAAATAACGGCTTTAATTACACAATTAGACCTTCTTGAAAAGCTTGCCGGTAGCGTTTTCCACAACCACTTCAGAAAATCCAGTCATTGTTGCGGTGGTAGGAAACTCCTCTAGCCTTACGGTCCCTTGCCGGATATTCACGTCCCCAATGATGTTGTTGTTAAGCGTGGAGTTGTTCTTCAGGTAATCTTCCAGGCTGACAATATCCCGAGCGTTGTTACTACCATTGTTCACCAGGAGATCAATCTTGCCGGCATTCACTGTATCAGCCAGCTCAACAGATATGTCCCATTCATCCACTACCTTCCTGGTGGAAGATGTGATCCGGATCTTACGATCAAGGCCGAATTGGGAATCGGTGATCCACAGGAGCTGGCCAATAGCTGGAATGATATTTTTCCTCCTCAGCACCGTTGGGTCGAACGTCACCGTATACTTTTCCTGGGGAACGGAAACCTGATCCAGCATACTTACAGCAGCCTCTTTTAATGCAGCTTCAGCCGCAGTGATGTAACTGTCCGGCATGATGATGTCCACGAACACGTATTCATCCCCGATGGCTGGCCGGATATTGGTGTTGGGGATATCCAGGGCACGTTCATCCTTGTTCAGCAGTACTCGCACCTCCTTGGTGGTGTTGTTGAAGGATTTAATCTCCAGCGTATAGCCAGACAGCTGGCCGGTATTGAATGTCACCTTGGCCGAAATCCCGGGTAGCAGCTGGGCATTGATGTCAAAATCCATGGTCGAATCGGTGAAAAGGAAGGGGTCGATAGCATTTACACCAGTAACCTTTCCAGTACGGTGGGGGAAGATGTCGTCGAAGATCTGGGTGAACTCAATGACACCATACTGGGCGGTATTCTGTTCCACGTACAGCTCGCCATCGGTCATCCGCAGCCGCCTGCTGAAATTCCTGTAATCTGAGGGCAGGTTCTTGTCAGACCCGAATGCATATAAGCGGGTGATCACACTGCTCTGGTCGATCGGCTGGCCAGTCAGATCGTAAAGGCCATTTCCCCGGCCATATTTGAACGTGTGACCAGTATCCGTCACCCGCTTCACTAGGTGAACGGTCTTACCTTCCAGCCAGAACTCAGTACCGAACTCCTCCGCTATCCGCGAAAGTGCGTTGTAGCAGTTCTCTGCAGAGAATGTCATGTTTTTGTACGCAGTCGGCTGCACCTGGCCACGGACCCAGCTGCTGTCCACCCGATGCAGGTTCTGCATCAGCAGATCCATGAAGGTGTCAGCATTTCCCATCAGGGAGAAATCCGGCTCCTTCAAAGAATTGTCATCGCCGAGGAAAAGGAATTGCACCCGGGAGATCAGCGTACCCTCGGCGACCATCGGAACCTTGTAATCATAGTACCTGGTGCTGGATTTGGTTACGGTAGGTTTTGCATTCACCACGTACCGCTCTCCGAAAACTTCGCACCAGTCGTTTATCTGGAAACTGATATGCCGACTATCCTCAAAGTCAAGATTCAGGGCATTGTCACCCATGATGGCCTTGTTCTGAGTGGAGCTATCGGATGGCTTGATGGTGGCCAGTAAGTCCGTCCCGCGGTAGATATCGATCGTTTTCATATTCCAATAGGGTTAAGTAATCAAGTACCTACCCTGATCATCCACGATATAGACGTTGGATGAGATGCTGGGTTTGTTTTCGGTGAAGACAATAGAAAATTTGCAGCCGATCAGGTTGGAGTCCTTGATCCTGGTGAACCGTTTGAAGTTGTTGCATTCCTTGTAGAAGACATTAAATGACCGGTCCCCGAACTCGGTCACCTCAATTCGTCGCTGACCCGGCTGCATCATATGTGCCAGGAACGCCTCATAGACCTCCCAGAAACGGCTTTCACTCTCAGCCAGGATAGCCACATTCAGGGTAATATCACGATCCTTCAGGAATATCTGAGATAAGTCCACGTCCAGGCCATCCTCGTCACGCCAGTCATGGGTAATGCTTTCCTTTTTGGCAGCATATTTCAGGAAGCCGTCGGATCCGGATTCCACGAACATGGAATAAACGGTCCACAGATCGCGCCCGTCGATCCGGTACCACCCTGATAGTTGTGTAGTGTCCATAGATTATTTCACTTTTAATCCGGAAAGCTGAAAGTCCTTCAAAATGGCCTTCATTTCCTGGGTGACGGAATATTGCAACTGGATATATGCGGTGTTGTTTCGGATCTCGGCCAGAACATTAAGGGAGCTGGTGGCCACGTTCAGCTGATCTATAGCTGTCATCCGAAGGCCTCCGAACTGCCCAGCGAGCAATTCCGCCTGCTGCTCCGTCATCCCCTTGATGGCGCCTTTGAGAGAATTATCCTGGCTCGCCTGATCTATTTGCTTGAACACATCGATGCCCTGATCAGCTGCAGCCTTTTGCGCTTCAGTCAGGCTTTCGTAGAACTGTGAGTATAGATCCTTGGCCTGGTCGAAAAATGACCCAAAATCGTCAATAAATGAACCATCTCCGCCGATATCAAAGGATGCAGTCATGTCATCCTCGAGCTTCTTAAAGGCTTTTGAAAATACCTGGTTGAATATCAGCTGCGACAGGATGTTTTCCAGTGACTTACCAACGGTGTTTGCCATGGCAACACCAGCATCGGAGCCATCTTCAAAAGCAGTTACCAATGCATCCCGAAGGTTGTTGCCCAGATCACCAGCGAGCTGAGAAACCACACCTTTGATCTGCTCTCGGGCCTCTTCAATTTGCTTCACCCAATCCATGGTGTCCTGTAGCAGCTGCTTGGTCGTTTCGTCCACCAGGTTCTGATCGATTAGCGTTTGCGCAAGTTCCTTGTTGAGCTCTTCCCACCCATTGGCGCCTTCTTTAACCAGATCCGGGTAAATTTCCAGCAGTGCGCCGAATTCGTCCTTCTTCTTTTTGCCGCCAAAGAAACCTACCAAGCCGCCGACTACGGCACCAACAGCCGCGCCAATGGCTGTTCCAATTACCGGCACGATGCTACCAACGACAGCGCCGGCCGCCGCACCAGCACCAATACCGCGGCCGATGTTTTGCAGATCCGTCGCCAGCTTCTCATCATACTTGGCACGACCTTCCGACAGTTTTTCCAGCGCTTTTTGGTACCGCTGGTTTGCGTCGTTAAGCTTTTCAACACCATCGCGCAGTCGCCCTTCAAAATCCGGAAGAAATACTGATTCGTTCAGTTCTGATTGGAGGCCGATCTGATCATTCAGCAGCCGGTTATATTCCGCTTGCTGGCCCAGGATCTGGCGGTAATAATCTTCCTCTGCCTTCTTTCGTTGTTTGGCTGAGGAAACAACAATATCAATCAGCTTCACCACGCCCGCGACACCTGCCTGTATCTTATCGGAGGTGTCAGCTGTCTTGCTAAAAGCTGTAGAGAGCAATTCAGCAGACTCCAGAACACCGGAAATGAGGTTGCTGGTTTGTGCGAAACCATCATTGATCTGGCCGATGGACTCGGTAAGTTCAACTGCAAGGGCTGCAAACTGTTTGAAGGAATCGAAGGTATCGGCCTTCAATTCAAACTCCATATCGTTGATTTCCTTCTGCAGAGCCTTGTAATAATTACTTTCAACTCCTACAGTCTCGGCAACCTTTTTCAGGTATGCCTTTTTATCAGCAATGCGGATCTTCAGAGCTTTGCGGCCATATTCAGCGATAACATCATTCAGTTTCCGGTATTCCGCAGACTCCTCTGCAGTGTGAATTTTCAGCGCTTCCAGGTCATCCTTGAACTGCCGGTCAAGTACAGCCCTGCGGCCCGCTTTGTCCTTGATCAAGGGGTTGTTTTCCAGTGCAGCGACGTCTTTCTGGTACCGCACTTCCAACTCTTTGCGACGAATATTGTACGTAGCCGTCCGGCGCAGCATGTCCGCCAAATCATCGATCTGCTTCTGTTTAATTACATTACTGACACGTATCATCTCTTCCATGTACGCCTTAGCCAGCCCGAAAAGCTTGGTCACATTGCCCACATTTTTCGACGGATCAGTCAACAAGGAATCTGAGATCTTCTTAACAACACCCTCTGATTCTGATCTCAAGAAATCCAAATAACTCGTATAGTCTCCGATCTGATCACGATAATGCTCGCGGGCAACGGCAGTCAGTTCATCATTACCTTCCAGTTGGATCTGCTGAAAATCCTCGAATGCCTTTTGCTTTTGGTCAAGTGAATCTAAGTACTGCTTGGCATCCTGTTTGTACAGGTAATTGGCAATTTCCACATTCTTTGCCGCTTCAAGTTTTGCCAATTCTGCCGCGCCGAGGGGATTGATTTGGCTTTTAGGATGTCTTTGATTGTATATATCAATTTCCTTGTTTACAGCTTTCAGCGCAAGGATCTGTTTATCGTACTTTTCATTGATCTTATCCAGCTCACTGGCCTCTTCGATCATGCCGCTCTGCTTAGCATCACGCTCAAGACCAGCAATACCCTCCAGGATGGCCAGTCGCTTTTTCAGGATGGCGTTCAGGGCATCGTCCTCACGAATACGATCACGTGTATCTTTCTTGGATTCACCGGTAATCCGCTTCCGCTCAGCCTCCAGCTCGTTGATACGCTTCTGGTATAGCAGGTACTGTTCAGCAGTTGTTGACCGCTCAGTCTGCAGTTTTTTCTGCGCTGCAATCTCTTCGTCTATACGTTCAACAGTCCGACCATAGTCTTCCGCCTGATTGATCTGCGACATGGCCAGCTCGGCATTCGATTCAATCAGGTGCTCGTTCTCCCGTTGAGCCTTGATTTTCTCCTGGGTCAGCTCGTCAAGTTTTTCCTTGGCTGCGATCAGTGGCGAAAGTCGATCTTCAGTATTGGTAACACCGGTGCTGCTGCCGCCTGCGACGGTGCTGAGCTTTTTGGAAGCCTCATAATCTTTCCGCTTCAGTTCAACCAGTTCATTCTGTTGCTTAATCTGCCGGTCAAGATCCAGCACCTTTTTGATGCCGGCAGTAAGTGCTTCCTGGTTGGCCTCCAGCTGGATCTGCTTCTCCAGCGACTTGATGTATTTCTGAACATTGACATTAAGATTTTCGTAGGAGAGCGATTTTGCGTCGAGGTTTTCAACGATCTTCGGCTCGATCTCCTGCAACTTTTTATAGATCTCCAGACGTTCGTGTTCAGTCAAGTTGGATTTCTTCAGCGCTTCCAGGTAAGGGGCAATCTTGGCGGTGTGCTCAGCGTAGGAGTTGCCAATCTTTTTCAGGGTTTCGGCCTGCCGCTTCTGAGCTTCCTCCGCCTCTTCCACCCGCTTTCTGTAAACCATATAGGCGCCGATCAGCGCAGTGATGGCGGCAACCAGCAGCAATGCCGGGTTTGCCAACATGGCGGTATTCAATGCTGTCTGGGCAGCGGTACCGGCTGTGGTTGCAGCAGTCTGTGTAGCAACGGCAACGGTTTGCGCCTCAGTTAGTACCACTGATTCCTTTCGCATCAGGTTGGTCAGAAAGATATTCAGCTTGCTTTCCTTCTCGAGTACTTTTGACACCTCCTGCACGCCGTTCAGCAGCTCCATAGCTGCCAGAGTCTTCATAATGGCCTTTTCGGCCTCCTCATTCTCACCGGTGAACAGGGCAACAGCACCAGTGAGCGACGCAAAGACACCAACGGCGCCACTCACACCTTCTTTTATGGCATCCACCCAGGAGGCTTGGGAGGCAGTCAGCTCAATTTCATGGCGTACGGCTTCAATGGACTGCTTCAATTCGGTCGCACGCTCCCTCCAAGACTCAAACAGCGGAGAATTAGGATTGCGCGCCATCTGGTCCATGAGCTTACTCAGCTCGGCCCTGGCTGTCTGAATATTTTCCTTAGCCTTTTCAATTTTTGCAGGATCCAAGGCCTTGATCTCTTTCGCAAGTGACTGGATCCTGTCTTTAAGGTCCTCACCCTGCTGGCTGTCGCGCTGTACATCACTCAGCTTGCTATATTCTTCCCGCAGTTTCCGGAGTGCGATCGTCTTCTGAGTAATGGAATTTAGGTCGCCACCTGAAGCAGCATCTTTCAAAGATTGCCGAACGTTGGCCAGGCTCTGCTGAATCTCAACCGCCCGGTCTTTCCAGTCATCGAACTGTGAGGATCCAGGGTTCTTGGCCATATTTTCAAGCAGACCACTCAGTTCTTTTGACAGACTGATGGTCTGAAGCTTCATTTCCTTGAGCTTTGTCGGGTCAAGGTTCTTGATCTCTGTATTTAGGGTGGCTATTTCATCAGACAGCTGCTTTCCGGCGTCACCACTGCGTTCAGCCTCGGAAAGCGCCTCGTATTCCTTCCGGAGGAATTCCAAGGCAAGTTTCTTCTGTTCAATGGAACCGATCTCCGCCTGGTTGATCTTCGCCAGATCCTTCTGACGTTGGACGATTTCCTGAATATTCTGTTCTACAGCGGCTTGTTGTACATTCAGCGAGGCCGTCGCTTGCGCATACTCTTCCGTAGTAACCTTACCGCCGTCCATGGCAGCATCCAGTTCTTGCTGGCTCTGCCGAATCTTGGCCAATGCCAGCTCCAACGACAACAGTTGTGAAACATATTCGGCCGTTTCCTGGTCCAGCTGAGCAAACAGATTCTTGGACTCTGACAAAATTTGGTTGAGATCACCGCCGCCGGAGAAAGCCGGCATTTCTACAGGTGACTTCAATTTTTCAGAGTCTGCAGCGATGGCGTTGATCTTTTCCTGGTAGGCAACCAGGGCCTTCATCTGATCTTCAACCTGGGTATTCTGGTCTTTATAGAACTGAATCTGCTTCTTGGCAACGTCCTCATTGATGGAAACAACCCGCTGCGCCACCTCTTCCCGCAACTTTAATTCCTGAGCAGCTTGATCCTTGATGACCTGGTCGATCTGAGCCTGAGCCTCCTTCATTGGTGCGGATATGTCATCAGGATTGACGATACCGACTCCCAGCTCTTTAAACATGCGCTGGATGGCAGCTATGTCATTTGGGATTTCCGAGTAGTCAATACTGGCCTTCCAGGAAAGGCTGGCGCCGGTGGTCTGTTGAGAATCTGCCATGGTTACTTATTTGAGTCCTAAATATTTGGCGAGCTCATCAGCGTCGAGCTCTTTATCTGGATCTTCCGCGGGACCGTCGGGGTCCTCACCAGACTTCTTTTTCTTCCTTCCGAAATCATACTTCGGAATAGTACCAGAAAGCATGAGTACATTGACGTAACTCATCTCCCATACTACTTCGTGCCAGGAGAACCGGAAGTACTTGATGATTCCTCCGATGGTTCCCCAGAGGCTATTTGACTCCCCTGATCTGCTGGATTCGTCCTCGTCAGAATGCTCGTCCCTCTGATTGAGACTATAGAAGTTATAAAACCCGTGATATCAATTTTTGCTACAATCACTGAAAAAATATCTGCCAGCTGGGCAGGTGTCACGTATTCGAGGATCATATCAACCAGCTCCTCACGCGGTTTCGCTTTTGTGTTGGTAAACCCAACAGCCACAATGGTTGCCAGCGCCCTCCCGTGCTTCAGCGCCAGTTCATACGTCAGGTCCTGCATTGCCTTTCCGGCAGCAAAATAATCCGGGTTGATGTCCAGGATCAGCTCCGAGATTCTCGTCAGCGAACCCAGACTGAGGGGCTGCAGTTCGAAAGTCTTCACGAACGGCACCTGGCGCCAGAAAAATATCGGATGCCCGCGCATCCCGCGTATATCCACCTTGTAAGGCGTCTCAAGTATTGCCTGGGCAGTTTCTTTCAGCATAGTAAAAAGCCCCTGTTACGGGGCCCTGGATTTAGTTAGGAAATTGAATATCAGTTGGCGTTTTCGATAGAAATACGCGGCTCATTGGCTTTCGTAGGTTGCAGGATTGTCGCCGTGATGTCGATCTGAGAAAGAGTGTCTTTCTTGAAGGACATATTCAGGTTTGCTGCAATTTTAGCGCGGGGAACACGCAGAATACCACCCTGCTTCCAGGTAGCTTCCAGAGACAGTTCCTGCTCAGGGAAGGAATCGGGAGCTTTCCAGGTCTCACCTCCGCCAGATCCTGCCGGAACGATGGTACCACCGAACATCTTCTGCAGGGTAGTTGCATCGTTGGCATAAGTGGACCAGGCCAGCGTGATGGCACCCGGTGTGGTTACGATCGACATCACCGGGGAATCACTTTCCTCGATGTTGAAGTCCGTTTTCTGATCATCCTCAGTGGTCATCTGGGCAGTACCGGCAACGGTATCTCCCACAGCGGTGAGAACAGTGCCCATACCGCCGTCAACGGCGATTGCACCCAGTTTGATGGTCGTAAGACCGATTTTATACTTACCCATGGTAGTTAAAAATTTTAAACGTTGATGGAATACACGATCACTCGGATATTGGAAAAAGTTTCTTTTATATCTGGCTCTTCGAAATCTGTCTGTCGCTGGACTTCAAAATGGTAATCATCCGTCCAGTAATCATCCAGCAGGGGAATAAGGAATTCTGTAACCTCTTTCAGTTTGACATGGTCCGGCTGATAAACAGCTGGCTGGCCACCGATAGTAACCTCAAGGTTCTGGCAATGAAAGTTGACGTTAACGAAACTGGTCTGCAGCTGCTCGTTACCACTCACCAAAGGCACAATCGCAATGTCCTGGGCTGTTGAGCCGTCCGGACGCTTGTGTTTGAAAATGCCCCCGGATATCATACCCTTCAGTTCGTCAGAGGCATTCAGGCGGGTCCAAATCAGGTCTACTATTTCGTAATTCGACTTCATAGCTTTTTCAGACGGGCTTGAATTTTATTGATTGCCTTAACCAGGTTTGCTTCTGCACTCAGGCTTGAACCTGTCAACACGTCATACCCTTTGGCCTCCACGTATCCGGCGTAGCTCATGCCTGCGACTACCACCAGCACATACCCAACAGGATGCTCCTTCCCTATCTCAATGGCCAGTTTTCGTCCAAGCTCAGTTCCGACGAAATTTTCAACACTTTCCTTCTTGGCCTTTTTGGTTGTCCGCTTGCCGGTTGACTTCCTGTTCGGCTCCACGAAATTTCCAAAGACCACAGCACCATCTTTCAGGATGATGTAGCCGATGGAACCGCGGAGATTCCTGGTTCTGTCCTTGTAGGTGCTGGTAGATCTGGCGTCCCGCACAAACTGTTCACCGATTTGTTGCAGCTGATCCAGTGTGGCATTTTCTACCACGGATACCTGCCGCCGAATAAATTCGGTGATATCGTAGCTGGAGAACTGCGGTGTGAACTTCATACCCATATCCTGGTATTCAGTTGGCCTTTGGAATATTGTTTCACAGTACTCCTCAGGATCGCCCCATATTTATCCTTTACCACCACCCAAGTACCTACAGCGATCTTTGGCGCATTTACCGGCATATAAATCACAGCTGTCATTTCCACCTTTACACCGTCTTCGCCGGTGATATAGGCGTCATTTCTACCAGTCCGTGTTTCCAGACGGCAGATCTGCTCAATGGTGGAACTGGTGCCGGAGATCTCCGTCCAGTTCCCATTGGCATCTTGAACTACCGTTGCCGGAATGGTGAAGAAAGCAGTATGTGGATACTGCCTGATCACCACACCGTTTTGCTGGTGACAGTTGGCTTGGGGTTCAGCTGGTCTGTGATATCAGTCCTGCCATATTTCCCCGCAAGGAAAAGAAGCCTTGATTTGACGGCGTCACGGTTGTATTTAACCGAATAGCCGCCTTCGCTTACATCAGGCATTGTCCATATTGAAAGCAGAATGTCGATGGATGCCTTCCCTATTGTTTCGGAAAGCTCCTTGGTGTAGGTTCTATTTTCATAAACCCCATGATCCACCAGGGTCTTGTCGACAAGCATGTCATCAACTGACATTGCAATCTCTGCGATCAAGGCTTCTTTTACAGTCATTATTCAAAGAGCTGATTGTGATTAATACACGGCGGTCAGCAGGAACGTCCGGTCAATGGACTCGAATCCAGGGAACGCGTTCCACTCGGCTTTCGTCCACTCACGAACTGGCTCATTCTGTACCCATTTGGAAATGAGTGCAGGGCCGAAGTTTGCGTACGAAACACTCTCACTCTTCTTAAATTCCTCGATCGCAAATGCGTTTTTGATCACGCCCAGCTGTCCGGCAGGAATGAAAGAAGCGTTGTTGTCGCTGAACGGACGCAGTACACCGATCTTGCCATCCTTCTCCACGCCATAGGATTGATCAACCAATTCGATGGTTGGCAGACCGGTCTGGCTGAGGAAATTGTTGATGTTGTCCAGCGTGGTTACACCGATCGGATTGAAGCTACCGCCAGGCTTTGGACCATAATAGAAACCGGTGAGGGAATCTATTACTTCCTTGGTCTTTTTGAAGTAGCCAAAAAGGATCGGCGACATCAGGATCTTGGCGAAGGTTACGCCAATGTCCTGGCCGGCTTTCACAACATTGGTGATGTCGGTAATTGGCGTGGCGGTTGCTGCTGTTGCCCAGGTTACTGCTGCTTGCTTCTTGTTGTCAGAAGGCATCAGCAGATCAATGGTACCGGTAACGATACCATCAGGGTTATTGGTAGTATCCAGGCTGATTACGCCAGTAGAAACTGCCTGCAAACACATCATGTCGACGCGCTTGAAAACCGAGTTACCTGCTTTTTTGGTGTCATTCCAGATCAGATCCAGGATGGCGTTCTGGCGGGCTGCATCACTCAGAGGCATTGCCTTCATGATCTCGTACTCGCGCAGGTCGCTTTCCTTCATCATGAACATTTCCCTGATGGCAGGAATGGATCCTGAGTATTTACTCAGATCCGGACGGCTCCTCAAAGGAGTTTCAGAATCGCGATCCACCACAGAAGCAGCTGCTTCAATACGGGTTGCCCCGATCACGGTGGTGAAATCAAGCGACATCTGCTTGGGGGCTAACCCGAAATACTTCGGGTACCACAGAGGATCGAACCTGTCGTTCCTCGCATCGATGACCAACTGCAGCTGATCTGCGTAAGCACCGAAAATTGATTTTAACTTGCTCATAGTTTATTTCCTCCGCTGTGGTTTAATAGCTGTTTGAGAAAATGATGAGAGGAAGGCCGGTAACCACGCTGGAAGGAACTGCCGGCGCACGACGGGCATACAGGGTGCCGCGCAGCACTACTGACACGCTGGCATCTTCTGCATATTCCACATCGTCCCAGGACAGACCTTTAGCGGTCACCATCAGCGCAGCGGATGACGCACCGGTTGCGCTTGATTGGAACAAAGCAGCTCCAGCTGAAGCAGCTCCGATGGTGGTACCAACCGTGATTGTATCGTAGGCCGAGTTGCTGGTGTCGATCGCTGTGATCGCGTAAGCAGGACCGCCTACAGTTGCACCAGCATATTCACCCACTTTCAGCAGATGGCCCTTTTCTACCTTGTAGGTAGTGGCTGATCCGCCAGCGGTTTCATAAACCTTGGCGGTTTTCAGGATCCGGGCTTTCCGGGTGGTTTCATCAAAAGAAATGGGTGTACCGGCAGGGATTACATTTCCTTCGCTGAGACCCGACGGGTCCAGTGTGAAACCACCACGGGCTGTTTCCAGAACTTTCTGGAAAATCACTTTACCGCTCTGGGCGGATTCTTTCTTAGGATGTAAACCCATGGTTGAAAAAATTTGAATTGATTGATTCAATTACTTGGCTACCGGAGCTTCCTTTGCAGGTTGGTTCCTGGCTGCCCAATCCTTAATGCCGGCTTCAACTGCCGTTTTCGTGGGCTCAGTCTTCTGACCTTCTCCCGGCTTCGGCACTTCACCGAATCCTTGATTGGCCATAGTCTGCTTCATATCCGCGTAATCGGTTTCGATTTCTTTGAACACAGTTTCCAGTTCATCGTCGCTGGTCACCGTGCGCCCCTTGGCCAGTTGCGCTGGTATTTTTGCGTCGGTGAGTTTCCTGGCAAGCCTTTGACCATAATCAGACTGCAGCCTCTCGCCTTCCAGGCGATCAAGCTTATCAGTAAGAGCCTTCAGTTGCTTTGCAAGTGCAGAATCGCTGTTGTCACCAGGAGGGGTATCCTCCTCTTTCGGTTCTGCTTTTTTCTCTTTGAACTTTTTCTGTGCCTCAGTTACTCTGCGATCCCCTTCTTTTTGAAGTGTATCGGCAAAGTCCTTGATCGAAATAGGCATGTTGTCGAGTGCCGTAATGGCTTCATCGATCTTGGCTTCTTCGGTCACTGTTTGCGCGAGCTTGTCGGCCACCAGTTCCAAAACCGCCGCTGACACCCCTGGGTGTTTCGCCTTCAGTTGTGCCAGAATTTTCGCCTTGTGCATGGGAATAAATAATTGTTTGCGTGAAATTGTTTCTTCTTCCCTTGCGCATTCTGAGTGTTTGTGAAAGACCCTGCTTTGTTACATTTATTCCATCAAATCAGCGAGGTGTTTCTGGTTGTACTTGATGAAATAGGGCTGATTCTTCCACTTTTTAATGCGCTCACTGTTGTTTTTCATCCAGAGAATCATTCTACCGGGAACGATCGTCCGGTATTTTACTTCCGGCGGATACTTGCGTAGTCCAAGATTGTAGTCCAGCATGGCGTCGCGGGTTTCTTCGTCAGCGAGCACTGGCACCGCGATGCATAAACAGTTGGGGTGCCATCCAGGAAATAGGAAATCTTTAGGATACTCTCCAACCAGGGGATCACAGATATCGTATTTCGGATGCTGTGCACTCAGCCTTATTTCGATCGCAGTAACGAACCATTGGGTTTGCCAGCGTTCAAAGTCTTGGAATTGATATGCAAGATTTGTTTCAGTGCGGGCCAATCGTTCTGCATTCTTTTTCGGAGACCGGTACACGCCGGTACCAGGTGAAAGGGATCCGCTGGGGTTGCGCAGGTTGCGCGTAAGGTCCTTGGCCAGCTGCTTGGCGCCAATGCCCTTCTTCATGCCATCGACCAGGGTTTTGTTGATGGTGGATTTGTATGAGTTCGCAAGCTTCCAAACTCGAGGAGAAAGGCTCCTTGGGTTGAAGTGCTTGCCAAAGTTTGATGCGATCGGATTTTTCGGTGCGGATGGCGGCCGGCGTCTGCGGCCACCAGAAGATGAGATCTCCGTTGCCTTAGTTGGCGGTTTCTGCCCCCCTCCCATGTATCCCTCGGAAATGACGTTGGTCTTTTCATCTGCCAGCTTCCGAGCCCTGGTGATGCCGTTAATGATCACCTGGCTTGCGTCAGCGTGAAAGGTGGTAACAATCCTGTCAATGGCGTCCCGAACATCCTTGGGTAGAAACCGGTTGTTGATCAGCTGACGCCTGTTTACCAGGTTCGCAGCTTTCGAGGCACCTTTATCCATCAGCGCCATGATCTCATCCAGAACGCGCTGGGCATTGCGGATATTCTGGTTTTGGGATTTCCGGATGATATCCTTGAGGCTGAACTTACGTTTGGGGGTAGGCATACCGGTAATTATTCTTCATCCGGATCAGTAACATCATCATTGATTGCTTCATCCAGGCCTGCAGCAGCGTCACGTTCTTTTTTGAGACGCTCCAGTTCCTCCTCTGGATTGGATACCAGAGGATTTGCAGCAACTGCGGATTCCTGAGAAAGAATGCCGCCTTCCTTGGCGCGAACCAATACATCTACGTCCGTCTCGGTATCCTCTGGAAGGAAATATTTGAACTTAGGCTTCACAGAAAGAACCTGCCCCTTTTCCAACGTAACATTGATTTTGGCCATGGCGGCTTTGAGAAAGTTTAGTCTCCTCTGAACGCCTTCGCCGAACGTCTGTTCCTTTTTTGCTGCTTTCAGGTGGGCAGACATGAACAGCAGTTTGATGGCAAAACCTGAGAATGTTCCCAGTTTGCTCATCTGAGTGAATGAAATATCAGGAGTGTCGGTATTGTCGTAGATGAAGGATCTCAGATTGGTCTGTTCCAGCTTGATCGAATCTGGCGATTGATCCCAGGTGAGGTAGTCGGCATCAGCTGATTCGGACATTTCAATCACCTTGCCACTCTCGCCCTTCTTCGCGAACCCTTTAACCTCCCCCTTTACTTTGACCATGGGTGAGCCGAAGTAGTCGTTCGTGTCCCCGTGGTTGGAAATTGATATTTCCAGGCGGTCTATCAGCGTCTGGACATCTGACCACTCTGGTTTCGGCTGCCTGTAATAGATCACCGGGATTTTCTGAACGATGTTTGCAGCTGATTTCAGTTCAATCCACCCATTCGTTGTTTTTTGATAGATATAGATCTTTGTAGCTGTATAGAGCTCCAACATCTCGGACTTTGAACCCTCGGCACCGACGAAATATCCACGACCGAAGGCGATCATGTCACCGAATTCATTAAAAACCGGGTATAATGCATCACCAAGTGAATTGGCCAAGACCTTCATGCGAAGCCTGAACTCTGCTTTTTTTTCATTGACAGTGCCAGCCCAAACTGTACTGTCCGGCGGCAGAGGCTCTGTATACCACAGCTCGGCAACTTCTGTTTCCGCCATCATCATCTCAGCCAACTGCATGTTCTTGTAGTCGACCTTGTTATCCTCAAGCGTTTTTCGAATGACATCGAGCAGGCCCTGCTGGGTTTCGTCAGCTGCTGCAGCATCCACCTTTACCGGGTTGGCACACAGGAATGCCGCGGCATAGAATGCGATCTTCTTTTGCAGATTTAGCGTCAGCCTGGCAACCGTAACTGTGCTGGTACCAGCATCAGTTGTAACCAATTTGTCCGGGCGCTTGGTCTGGTCAGTGATGTCGTGGGTAGATGGCTCGTATTGCTTCAGGATATCGGCCAAATTCTTGACCGGCTTCTCGGCATCCAATTGTGCCTTTAATTTTTCCGGATCGGAAACGAGTTCGTCAAGTTGCTCCTGTGTCATACAGGGCAATAATAAAAATAGCCACTGCGGGGAGTGGCTATTTCTGTGAAAGAATGTGCTGAATTACATCAAAAGGGTCGGTTACGGAATCATGGAATTCAATACCAAAATATTATCCAAATTATCCGAAGTTTTAGCATCAGGGTGAGAACGAACGTATGGTGGATTCCCATTTGTAAAGTAAGCGGCAAGTATCGGGCTTCCATCTCGCCAATTTCCCTTGTTATAGTCCCATTGTCGTGTGATAACCTTGTTTTGAGACTCAAGTAATTCAACCACTGCGGCAACTGTATATTTTTTCCCGCTGGAAAAAAATATTTCCAAGTCTTCATGAAGCAGAAGGTGTGTTATAACCTTGTCTTTTCCAGTCCAGACGCCAGTGCAAAAGTATTTTGCCATATTTTTCGATTTGGGTTACCAGTAAAATTCGGTAATACCGCAGTCACGGCAATCCGTATTTCTACGGACAAACCAACAATTCACTATATGCCTCAAACCTCACCTGGTTCCATTTATGCAGGTCGTATTTTTCCCGGGCCCATTCATGCAACTGCTCCCCCATTTCCTGCCCCGCAGTTGGATTCTTGCTCAGGTACCGCACGTGCTCATACCAGTCGGACTGCCTTTTCACCCACAGGACCGGTGCATCGGCATCATCAGAATACGGCGGAACATGGGAGACGATCGCCGGGATCTTCTTGGCAGATGCTTCCAGGATCTTCAGGTTTGATTTATGCCAGTTGAAGTGGTTATCCAGGAGCGGTACCAATGAACAGTGCGCCTGATCGTAGATATTCATGTATTCGGTCAAGGGTTGGTTTGGGATCCTGGTATATCCCGGCATGCCGTGAAAAACTGCTTCCATTTTCTTCCAGACCGGTGAAGACTGGTATCCGGCCATGGAGAAGGCAATGTCGGGCAGCTGGCGGATCCGGTTGAACGGATTGGTCAGCATTCGGATATCCTCCAGGTGAGATGACTGGCCGGCATACACGAAGGTGAACTTGTCTGGCTTTTCCACATCTGTAGGTGCGAACTGGTCTTCTCCGTACGGGAGTGCATTGGGAATTACCAGCACGTTGGCATTGTACGGACGAACCTTCTTTGCCAGACGGTCAGTAGTGACTGTGACCAGATCTGCGAACCGGAGATGGTCAAGGATCAGCTTCGCATAACCATTCCGGAAGTGTTCATATAGCGGATGCCGTACAGGCAGCTCCACCCAGTCATCAAGATCTACCACGATCTTCAGCCCGGATCGTTTTCGGAAGCCCAGAATGTGGTTGATATCGATCGGGCACGCCCTATTCCAAACTACCAGGTCTGCATCCATGATGTAATCCAGCGTCTTTTCGATCGAATAGCCTTCAAAAAATGGCGCATCCAGGTACTGACTGGCAAAATTGAACGGCAGATGCACGCGATGATAGTCACAGCCCGAATGTTTGGTGTATAATGGGAAAGCTCTAAGCATCAAGGAAGGTTGAAAAGTCTTCAGCGGTCATATTGGGGATCTGGTGGCGGAGCTGGATTGCGTCCGGATTGTTTCCCCAAGTCATATTCTGATTGGTGAGCAGGTAGTTTTTTACTCCGAGGTGGAATGCAAGATGCGAAGGCCCAGATACCACGGAAATCAACCCGCGACGGGCCTTTTTGAGTAGATTGCAGACCTCGGTTATGGGTTGGGCATAGGCGTCAAGTACGTTCCGGCCAGTAATGAACCTCCTGGGATCGCGGTCATGGCCGATAACTACGAAAGTTTTGTCCGGATGCATATCCACCAGCTTCTGCCACTGTGCCGCAGGCCATTTTTGTTCAGAAGGCAGTGATCTCGAGAACGGCGCCAGGATAAAATCGGCCACTGGCACATCTATATCAGGAATATCCAACTCAGCCTTTGGCGGTTGCGGCGACACCCACAAACCCAACAGCTCCATATGAGCCTGGCTCATGTAGTAATCCTTCTGATGGGAAAGTGTAAAGGCCGCTGAAATATCCATAGTTCCGTGGTAGTCATATCCGTCATTGGAACCAGGTTCGTCAATGGCGGTTATACCGTATCGTTTGGGAATCAAGTCAAACAACTCTCTTGCTTCCGGATGGATCACTACATCCAGCTGGTGGATCCGGGCAACGTCGATCATTGCCGGTATCGTGCCAAGGAAATCACCGATGAGGCCATCTGGGTTCCTCAGCAGGACCCTTCTCCGCGGAAACGGATCTTCCGTATCCAGCGAGAACGGCGCCAGTGAGGTGCCCATCGTGTTCACGAAGATCTTCCTGGAAACGATGATCCGGTCGATATCCTCATCCGTAAGCTCCCAGACGCTGGCGATCGCCGGCCCCAGGTTGGTAACGTGTCGCCGAATGGGCAAATCATAACACTCCGTTTCTTTCATGGATCCAGGCCGTCCAAGAACGGCATTCATTTGGGGGAACTCTACTCCTTTCATTGGATCTTGTTGTATTGTCCGATAATAGCCAGGAATTTTTCCAAGTCCACCACCTGGCCTTTTACTGTCACGTATTGCAGGGCTGCATCCGCCAGCTGTAGCTTGCGCTGCATGGTCATGGCCTGGTTGACGGTGCTGATATACAACTTGGCGAAAGCCGAATCCTTCACGATCACCGGTGTCTTGCCCTTCAGCTGGTAAGCCAATGTGTCAGGTCGGTTGTCCTTACCCGGTGGATCAATCACCCAGTCGTATTCCTTCATTGGCGGATCCTTCTTTTGTGCGGTCGCGGCAAGACTGGCGCACACGAGGGCCAGCAGCAGTAAGTGTTTCATGTTTATTTTTTGATGATATAAGCTTGGTAGGCGGCGCCGGTGTCATGGATTGGCTGTCCGAATTCATCCAGGGCTTTTTTCACACCCGGGCAGTTGGGCCAGTCGTAGTCATCGAAAACCATAATACCACCCGGGATCAGGCGCGGCCAAAACCATTCGAGGCATGATTTTACAGACAGGTAGAAGTCCGTGTCGACGTGGACGAAGCTGAAGGTGCATTCGGCATAAGGTTCTGCAGTAGACGGGAACAGGCCTTTGATCAGTGTAACATGGTCACTGTGGCGAACGAACTCCGTGACGGCTTCAAGTGATGTGTCTGAAAACTCACCAGGCTGATGGACTTCCCCTTCAGTAAAATGCTCCTTTGGCAACCCTTCGAATGTGTCAAATCCGACAATCTTCCTGTCCGGCAATGCGTCAGCCAGCACTTTCAGGGATCCTCCCTTGTATATGCCGATCTCAGCCACAAAAGAATAGTCGGGGACTCTCTGTACAGCTTGCTTTGCCAACGCCGCAAGTGCGTCAAGCCTGTCTTGTGTAATAAGTGTATTCATCTGAAAAAATTTGCAAGGTTTTTCTTCTTGCCGGGTGCTGCCTCCACATCCGGCGAATTGTGAAATGTCTGGGCTAGGGAGTCGCTCCGATCGGGAGATCTTCCGATCCGCTTCTTGATCTCCTCTTTCTCCTCAATCTTGATGGATCCATCGCTGAGCATCTCCCATTTGGTTTCGGTCAGCTCCTGAAGCAGGTAATCGTCCTTCGGCAGCATCGCCTTTGAATCATTGTCAGGATCCAGCCACTCGCGGACCTTCCAGTACAGGAAAGCACGATAGTTTCGGAAGGTCCGGACGCCGGTCTTATCCTTCATTGGCGTTGTGCCGATCTTGGCGGCGCTGCTGCCCTTCACTGAGTGCACATGAGGTACCTCCAGCTCAACCAGGCGGCTGTATACGCCAGCACCTTCGCCGATGGTGTCTATGAAAGCCTGCGGGGTAACCCCTCGGAAAGAATCGGTATGCTGGGCAAGGATTGTTTTGGTAACGCCGACGATCTCCATATGGTTGGCCACGCCTCCGGAATGGATCAGGCGGAATGGTTCAACCAGGTCGCCGAATCGTGGGCAGAAGCAGCTGCTGTCCCGTCCCATGCCGGCAACATCGACACCCAGCCGCAGCGGCCTTTCAACCGGCAGACCGTCTTTCTTGAATTCCAGCCATCGTTCGTTCGCCATCTCGATCCACAGCTGAGGCACCAGCACGTCTGATCCCACTTTCGGGAACATACCGCGGACCTTCACCCGAAAAAGATCGTTTGGCCGGTACAGGTTACCCTCCCACTCGAAATCACCTTCTGTGACGGAGAAATCATCCTGGGAAATCATATGGCACCAGTTTTCCACCTTGTCTGCTACCCACTCATAGTCCACCTGGCCGGGAATGATCGATCGCTTTTCCACTACGTTGGGAGCATTGAGGCTGTCAAGCCTGAAAGTCTTCCACCTGGGTGACCGCTGAGAGGTCGCTGCATATCCGGTTGAAACGTTGGGATTGAAGACGATCAGGATTCGGGAGTTACCCTGCAGGTTACCTTCAATCGCGGCGAATATGTCCTCAGGAATACCTGAGGCCTCCGTTACCACGAACATGGTATTGGAGGCATGGAAGCCCGACCAGCTTTCATGCCGCTTGGAATCGGCTTTAAAACCGGTCAGAAACCATTCTTTGTTATCCGTACGGATATCGTACCCCGTGAGCCTTCCCGGCAAGTCTATGCCGTTGCGTTTAGCGCGTAAAAATAAACGGGTAAACTCCGGAACCATGATGTTGCCTACCTGCCGGTCAGTCGGAGCCGTGAGGGCCACCTTTGTATTTTCGGTCATCTCTCCCCTCACATCCCATACCGGTGTCAGGTACAGGAAACACACCGCACAGACCGCCGCAGTAAAGTCTTTGCCCCTGGCGGTACCGGAAGCAACGGAAGTCATCTTGTTGACCTGAACAGACCGGAGGATAGCCTTCTGCTCATCGTCCATGGTGACGCCCAAAGCCTCTTCAGCAAAGAGAACCCAGTCGCTCCGCCAGCGCTTCAGCCGGTCAATGGCCAGCTGCTCATATTCATTAACCTTGGCTGCCGGCATTGCCCGATGTCTGCTTTAAATAGTCAAAGAATCCTTTGTTAAGTGATTCACCGTCAGTAGTATGGTCGATTTTATCGCCGTATTTTTTTGGCTTTAGTTTGGACGCCACCCATTTGCGGGCATCCATCCGCAGTCTGGCCGCGGCCACAGCCTCGTGAGAGAGCGCTTTCTTCCTGGAAACCTCATCGGAAATGCCCACTATCTCCTCCGCCAGTAAGTCAGCCTGCTCCTCACGCGCACGCGTGTACCTCCCAAGGAAACCTTCGCGGTCCTCATTGATCCATTTGCGCACTGTCTCGTCAGAAGGGAGTGACTTATCGCTTTTGCAGATTGAGGAAAGGCCTTTCGCGGTAGTGGAGATCAGGTGAAGGATTTTCGCGGCCACCTCCTCAGTGTATAGATCCGGTCTCCCATGCTTCTTCTTCGGCGCCTTCTTCTTGGCTGCCTTCTTCACCGGTTTCTTCGTGGGCTTTTTCGCTGGTCCAGTCTTCATACCTCAGGATTTAATGCCAGTAAATGGTTAACTGCTGCGTCTACATCTTCCCGGAAGTCATCGTATACGGTTTCCAGGATCAGGTTCTGACGGATCATGACAGTGGTGTTACTGAGCGTCCGGTTAATGGTGCGCTGAATACCCTGTACCAGGCCGCTCCTTACCTTCATCTGGAACTTGACCAACAGGGATAGCTCCGGGCAATACAAGCGCATGATGGCTGACACGAATACCCGGATCAGCTGTTTATTGGTTCTGTCGCCGCTGGTAACAAGCAGGGCCTCCTGCTCTACTCCGCGCATCTGGCAGTACGATGTGAAAAACTGAGGGATTTTAGATAGGTCTCTCTCTTTGGCTGGAGATACCCGGAAGGAGTTGACGATGTTGGCGGCAAAAGCGGGTTCCCGTTCTACCACAAGCTTCCCGATCAACTGGTATTCGTTTGAAGAAAAGCCCGATACTTTCTGCATAAGAACTGATTCACGGGCAAGATGTAATTATTGCCTATCTTTCACAAACAGTTGGGCCGTTCATTGCTAACGGCAATAGCAAAACGCTTTTCGATGCGTTAACGTGGGGAAGAAAAGTAATGAGGATCGAAAATAAAGTCGCTGAGATCGACTATACGGTACACTTCAATGATCTTCTCGAGTATTTCGAAAGATGGTTGCGCGTTCGACAGTTCATATGCAGCTACGCTTGCCCGGGAGATACCGATCAGTTCAGCTGCACGCTCCTGGGTATATCCCCAGGTTGTCCTGGCAATCCTCATATTTTCTCCAAATGGGGATTTCATGTCAACTGATTACGGAGATGGTTTCGCCGACTGGGATATTTACAACTGTCTCGGCCGCTGTGCCGTTTTCCCACCGGCAAATGGTTATGGAGACTTCTGGACTGCCAGGGCAAGTCTTGGTATCGGAAACTATTACTATCATAACCTGAATTTACAAATCCCGCGCCGCGTATTTAGGCCACCTGTGCCGCTTCTGGTGCTAATCCCGCCCCGTACGGAGCCGGTGCCGTATTTTCTGCGCAGGAACAATCTCTTAGTCACCGGTAGACCAGAAGGTTTCCGGCTCATCCAAAATTATCTTCGCCCCGGTAGCATAGAGCTTGAATATGAAGCCGTCAAAACCATGAAGTACACCATCAATCCTGACATCCCCGCGAATTTCTTTCCGGCTATACTTGTCACCGATAGCGAAAGAAAACACCTTGCCGTCCTTGCTGTCAGCGTACAGACGATATTTACAATCATACCACGACTTTTCTGTCTCATCAAAAATAATCGTGACTGTACCGTATTCAGACTTTTTCACTTCGCAGTAGATCTCGCCATCCTCATAGCCGTCCTTCCCCTCAAGGATCTCTTCGGAGATAAACTTGTGGATTATTTCCGATAATTTCCATTCCTGCTTTTCCAGCAAACCAACGTACGACCGGATCTGGTCAGCGATCGGGCCCTGAACATGCTTGAATAACGATGCATCAAGCTGCTCCTTTACCGTCCTGACAACAATTTCATTATAGTCAAGTACCGATAACCTTTCCAGGTCGATATCCAAGGCTTTATTGACAGCTTCCTTTAGCTTTTTTCCAAAATCCGACCAGGATCGGAGGGATTCTTCAATGACATCGTTTAGAGTCTTGGTGAGCTTTTCCCGGATAATTTTTTCAATGGTGCCGTTTTCAACCATTGTGTTCAGTTCGGTCTGAACTACAGCTTCTAATTGCATATTTGTTGATTTAACTGTTTCTCAATTTTTTTGACTGCCCAGGTCTCCGGCAGCTTGTGCCAGCATTCATCGAAAATGGTCCGGCGTCCACCATTATGGACGATATAGCCCGGGAATCTGAAGGTTTTATTATACCGGATCTTATGGCTAACAGTGATCATGGCGCGGGACGTATCCGGGATGGTCGCGACATTCCTGTCGTTACCATTCCAGAACTTCCAGGCGAATACCCTTACATGGTTCGTCTCCCCGTCGACGGTAGCCGGTTTATTCTGCGCCTGTACCTGGCACCCGGCAAGGAGGAGGAGGAATAGGGTGACACTTTTCATGGCTTAATTGTGTTTTTCTTTGAACGGAGAAATTCCAAATACTCCAAAAGCTGTTGTTGTTCTTCAGCGGTGATATTTTGGGTGTCACTGAAAGCCGGATGTTCGTCGATCAATCCAGCATAAAAAAGAACTTCGTCAAAGTCTATCCCCAAAAAAGAACACACCTTATACAGAATATTGACTGATGGTCGTTTAATCTTCCCGTTTTCCAATTGGCTCAGGTATGGATTGGATACCCCTGCACCTTCCTCGATCTGCCTTAAGGTAAGTCCTGCGGCTTCGCGTCGCTGTTTAAGGAATTCACCAAGTGTAATTTTTCTCATACCTCTCCATTTATTAGTGCGGCGCGGGCGTTACTTCGCAGCCTTCAATGATTCTAATGTGGTAAGCATTGCATCCAGCGCCTCCATCAGCCTTTTGTTCTCCTCGATCATTTCGGCTACTCTGGAAGGAATATCGCAGCCAAGTTTGAATGCAGGGGATTTTTGCGCAGCATCTAAAACTCTGTCCCACCTATGCTGAACAATAGTTGCCTCAGCTTTCCACCTCTCCAGTTCGATGCAGCGGGATAAAAGTTGTGTCGCGGCGGCAGCGAGCTTCGCATTTACATCAGCCTGATCGGAGCTTTCCTTATCTAAAAGGTTGGTTCCCTCGTAGAAAGGTTCATCGTGGATATTCCAGTAACCGCCGAACTCAACCGGGAACCAGGGTCCCGGCGTATGTCCTTCAAATTGTTTGTAGTCCATTATTCATATGTTTGAATTGCTCTATTAAATGCATCAACCAGCTCTTGAAAGGCGGCATCAGAGCCCCCTTGGTCCGGATGCCGTTCCTTGGCCAGCTTTCGATACTGAACGCGAACGATCTCACTATATTCGGGCCTGGACGAAAGCCCCAGGATTCCCCATATATCCTTTCCAGGGGTAGCCTCCGGAAGAGCGGTAAATCCAGTAAATGCCCTATCCAGGAACTCACTCACTCCCCAGCGCTCCATTCCGCGCAATGCCTCGATGCCTTTGCCAAGGGCATACATGTTTTCCCAGATTCTGAGATACTGATCCGCGCACATGGCTACCACTTTCCCTTTGTACTTGAAGTAGATGGCAACGCCGGGATCATCAATTCGTCGGTTGAGCTCATCGGCATACAAAAGGCCATCTTTCCTTACCCGCAGATTCGTTGATACAATCAGATCCTTGCCACCCAGGCGCTCAACTTCCATTCTCATGAACCGCTGAGCTTTATCGTAGGTCTGATCAAACCTTGACGATGCTCTCTGGCCGTTTGGCGTCCGTTTGTACCCGGTAGGCCAACAGAGGGGATACGTTTCAATAGTTTCGTTCATATATTGTCCCGACTGCCCGCCGGGAGGGGTTAAAATGATTCCGGTTTATCTGTTCTTTCGAATGATACCACCCATACCCACGGATTGCTATTCCAGGATTCTTCACCGTTGATGGATGTCCAAAGGATACTAAAGTGAGTTGCGTACACCTCCCTGATTCCCTTTGCGTCAAGACCATAAAGCGACATTTGTCGTACGTTTTGCCCGGCACCTTCCTTCCGAACATCTTCGGTGCTGATATCCTGCAACCGTTCTACACGTATATTGGTTACTTTCAGGAACAAACGGCAGGCCGAACGAGGCATGAACCTGGCAAGGCGCTTATGCCAAACCGAAGTAGATGGGTCTTTGTGATGTCGGCCTTTTCGAAAAGTTTCCGGCCGATTGTCGGAATATCTGATCTCACCATTGTCGGGAACAAACTTCCATTTCATCTTGCCGGTCTTGGTCTTTACACCTGGAACCTCCTTCCAGTGACCAATCTGATAAAACTCTTCCCGAACCCATAGAAAGTCACCTGGGTTGCCGTAAGGGCACAGTTCGTTCTTTGGAAGTGCCACATATTCTTTAACAAACCCGTCTCGATCCAACCATTCCAGGGCAGTGCCTTTCACCACTCTACGGGTTTGCGTTTTCCGTCCGTTCAGGATCGCCTGAACCATCGGCGTTGAAAAAAGTATCGGTGTCTGCTTCATTTTACGATTACGGGTTTGTTATCAATTGCGAATGTTTGAAGTAATATTTATCCAAAATGGTTTTCCACAGGTGCGGCGGATTCTTCCTTTTATGGAGGACCGGCCCGCGCCTTGTCACCAATGTTTCTGCTTCATCGACTTCAATCAGGCCGGCGTATGGAGGCACTTCATCCATACGGATCAGTCCTTTAGGAACAGCAAACATGAACCGGTGGGGTAAATGCATTTCATCGAACTGCCGGATCCGGATTGAGTGACACGGCGCCCGCAATTGAACTTTCTCATGTCGGATATCCGCCTGGTAGAACTCGTGAACAGGGGTCCATCTTCCTATTGGACCACGTCTGTATCCCCAATTCGATCCCTTCATATTAAGCACCCCTTTTTGAAAAGAACAAATAATATCACCAGCATAATCCCACCGGCCGAGATCATCGACAACATGGCTTTTCCCTGCCACCAGCGCCTGGTAGTATCGGTGTTTGGGCTTTTTAAAATCTGCAAAGAAGTCAGATCTGCTTATTTTCACTTCGCATTCTACAATCAATCCTGCCCTGGTCACACTGAAATAGTCGCTCTCCCAGCCTTCTTTTATGATGTACTGGTTGTACAGGTGGTAGCTGTTATCGGCAAACAAATTGCGCAGCTTTCTCTGAATATCGGCCTCCGTCATCGATGACTTATTATTAGGTTCCATGCTTAGTATTCCATCATTCCTTCACCGGTCTCTTTCTGAGCCACGAACTGTCGCTGCAGCTGTTCAATGATGTACTGTATATGCTCGTGGTCTTTCCACCAACCCTTTTCATGGCCCATGGCGATGTTAAGCGTCAGGCCCGAAAGCAATGCCTGCGTAATGGGCTTCAGGGCATCGCGCCGTGGCATCCCTCGGCCGTCCAGGTATACTGACCGGTCGAGGTTGCCTGAAACCTCCAGCCTGAGATCCGTGCTTTTGAGAATGGACGTCGGCGTCCCCTCTTCGTGCTCGAGGATTATTTTGCTGATCGCTGCGAAATGAAACTGCTGCTTTGGCATAAAATGAATTGTATTTTTGCGGCCTATGCCGCTATTTGATTTCTTAAAATGGGAACGGGAGCATATCCAGCCACATTGGCATTTAAGTCGCGAGATCTATTACAAATCGAGCACCTTTTATCAATTCCTGAAGGATATCTCTCGAGCTTAAAACGATATCTCATCGTCATCTTTTTCGTAAAAACTTCCCTGGCTGTTGCCGTATGGGCTAGATATAGGTTTCATGTTTGAATGCTGGCCGGAAGAAAATCTGCTCATTTCCTTCAGGTTCGTCCACTTCTGGATATTGCCGTGAAACTCACCCACGAAATCCATCAGAGAACCATTCCTGTGCTTTGCTATCTTCACCATTCCCTTGTTTTCCAGTTCCCTGTCGTCCATGATCTCCTTGTCCGATGGCCGGTAGAGAAATCCAACCAGGTCAGCATCCTGTTCGATCGCTCCTGATTCCCGTAAATCCGACAACTGAGGCTCACGGCTGGCCCGACTTTCAATCGCCCGACTCAGCTGGCTGAGGGCAATCAGAGGGACCTCCAGATCCTTCGCCAGGCGCTTCAATTCCCGGGATATTTTGGCGATCTCTCTTTCCCGGTTGTCACTTTTGTTGGTGTCGCCGGACATCAGCTGCAGGTAATCGATAATGATCAGACCGACATCGAACTTGTTTTTCATCCTCCTGGCTTTGGCCCTCAGTTCGAAAATGTTCAGGGCTGCTGAATCATCGATATAGATCGGCGCTTCGTGAAGCCGCTCGACACCGCGGTGATAGATCTGCGCCATATGGTGATCGTCCAACCGTCCGTTCTTTATCCGTTCCAAAAAGATTCCGCTTTCCGCTGAAAGGATCCGCTGCACCAGCTGTGATTCACTCATTTCGAGCGAGAACAATCCCACTCCCACAGGATCCGGTGCCATGGCAGCGTTTCTGGCCAGGTTCAATGCGAATGCGGTTTTCCCTACCGATGGCCGGGCAGCCAGGATAATCAAATCCGTTTTCTGCCACCCATTGGTGCACCGATCCACCTCCGGAAATCCGGACGTCACACCTGTAAGAGCCTCTGGCCGGTGGCGGATATCCTCCATCTGGTGAACCACCTTTACCAATCCGGAAGAAATTGGCCGGAAGTCAGTTTTTACAGTGGACGTACTCAGAGCCATGATATCGGTCTCCACACGATCAATCAGGTCAAACACATCCACAGCGTCATCGTAACCATCACCCACAAACTGGCCACCCAGTCGGATCACTTCCCGCTTCATGTACATTTCCAGGACGATCCGGCAGTGCGCCTCCAGGTTTGCAGAGGAAACAACCGTATTTGTCAGCTTCGTCACGTAATAGGGCCCGCCAACCATTTCAAGCTGCTCTTGCTTTCTCAGCTGCTCAGTAACCGTCATGATGTCGATCGGCACGCTCTTCTGAGCCAGGTTCTGCATTGCCCGGAAGATCAGCTCATGCGCATTCACATAAAATCGATCGGGCTGCAGGATTTCGGAAACCGTATCAAATGCGCGGCTTTCCAGCATGATCGCACCAAGGATAGCTTCTTCCAGGTCCTTCGCTTGTGGTGGAACTTTCCCGTAAACCATCGTGGTGAGATCAACCGATCCGGCGGGTCTCCTGTCCTTCCTGCTTTTATTTATGTTCGTCAGATCCATAATCAGTTCGCCTTGCTGGCAGCCTTAATTTTTTCGTTGATCGTCAGCCCGTCCACTGGTCTTTCTGATTTCCCCCGGTTGAAACTTGCGTCCCGTTCCTCCCATTTGATCAGGCGAAGCTTTAGCTCCCAGGTACGTTCCTGCTCCCATCGCATTTTCGATCGCGATTTATTGGGCTCGCGCCAGTAGTCATAAAACTTCCTGATCATTTCCTTTCCGTAGGTCTGTACATAGCTGGCCAGCTCAACATAGAATTCCTGTTCCCTGTCTTCTAAACTTTTTCCTTTGAGCATGGGCGGTTTATCCGCCACTTTCTCTTCTCTTCTACTTCTCTTCCCTTCTACTTCTCTTCCGACATTTTGTAATTTGTTGCTGCCAGTTGCCGCATGTTGCTGCACTTCGCCGCCATCCGCCGCCGATTCCTCCATAACTCCATGAGGATCAGGATACCGGCTTTTTTTGGTACGCATTCTTTGACCAAATCGCTCTATCAGGAGATAATTTTTCTCATCGACCGTGTACTGCCTTACGAGCCCCGCGTTGACACACTCAGTCATCCACTTGACTACGTCCGATTCTGACACCTTTTCGATTTTAAGGGGATACAGTGCGACTCTCAGGACCGACGGCCTCGCGTCGTATCTACCGTAGTCGTCAGCTACATGCATTAGCCTTCTGAAAAATACCTCTGCAGGGAACGAAAGTTTGTTGACCCTGTCGCTGGTCAATATTGCGTTCCTGATCAGCCTAGCTTCTGTTGCCATTAAAGAGATCCGTTTGGTTGGGTTTCTGGATTGGAATTTCCTGGGATAATAGGGCATCAACTTCACGCTCCAGTTTCTTTGCCGCCCGGAGATCGTCGCTTACCCGAAGGTTGAACCAATTGATCTGGTGTTTGCGCATCCGGCGGACTTTGTCCACGAGCGTTTCGTACTTCTGTTGAACTGATTGGTGTGCCATAACTACCGATTATGATGGTATCAGAATTCCCCAGAATTTGGTTTTGTCACCACTCATCACGGTGGGCTGGCCAGCAATTAGATATGAAACCCCGATGTCATCTTTCAGGTTCATAGCCTTTTTAAATGCGCCGATGAACGTTGCATGGTTGAACCCGCAGGTTTTCTTGTCACTCATCAGACGGACCTGGTATCCGTGACTGGGATCCTTAAAGATGTACCAGTTTTCTTTGGCTTCCTGATCCTGGGCAATTGAGATCTTATCGCCATCCTTAATACCGATAAGCTGACAAGCTGCCTCGTTTATCCGGATGGCTCCTTTCGTGCTCAGGTTGATCCTGGCGAGCCTTGTACCACCAGCGCCCCTAACCTTCGGTAGCGTCTGTTCTGTGAAATACTTCAACTTCATTTTTTGGATTTTGATTTTTTTATGGAATAATTGAACGAATCAATCCTCATGGGAGTAACCAGGAAGCTTTCCAGGTTGATGTAGCAGCCATGGTAAGTCAGCATACCCTCCCGGAATAACTTCCAGATCAGGTTGGCGCCGAATTGTGCCAGCGTGCTGTTTATGAAGAGATCCTGCCGGCTGATCGCCTGGGCAACTGAGCAGCTGGGGCCCTGATCTGCTTCCTTGATCTTCTTGATATCGGGAAACCGCTGAATCACATTTGGTAATTGATTAACGGTGGGCTGGTCGCTTTTCGGTTGCTTGATGGAAGTAACAGTTCCAAGCACGACCTGCCCGGTCTTCTGAAGGTTGCCGATATCCAACCAATAATGTGGCCGGTCAAGTGGCTCACATGGTCCCTGTTTGCCGGTAATTGTCTCCGCAAGCATTACCCTTCCTAAAGCAGAATCAATGCAGCTGATGGTGATATTGGCTCTATATTGCCCGGAAAAATTTTCCGGATGTCCTTCCCATTCATAGCCGAAGAACCGGTTGATCCGGGTTGTAAGTACTACAGCCTTATTCATGCCGAGGTCTGCAGGGGAAAACAGCTGCCTGCCTATATTGGAAGCCGAAACCGTGTCACTATCAAAGCTCCTGACATGAATGCCCGGGTGGCCGATCGCCAGCAGTGTTTCGTTGATCCTGGCCAGCGCCGTCAGCATTTGGGATCCGGTACCGCCAAGACCTACCAGGTTAATGGTGACCTTGTGCTGCGGATTGAGCAGGTAGGGGTGCGTATAGTGTACGGTCATGGCAGCAGATCCTCCAGTGTGTTTTTAATTGGTAACAGTTCACCCAGGTCAGACCATTTGGTTTCTGAGCCAATGAGCTGTCTCCAGATCAGGTTGACATTCGTTTTGGTTGGGTTTTCAGAGCCGGCCAGGTGCGTGAATTCGCTCAGCCAGAACATATCTTCCCAGTATTTTAGCAGTGCCGCGATCGTATTTGTTTCGGGCTTCTTAGCTTTTGCACTGCCCAGGCATACATCACCGCTCCCGGAAACATTGTGGAAAGGCGCACGCAGCAGCTGTGTTTTTTCGGTTGGCCGTGACCCATCATCTTCCCAGGCAAATACTTCCATTTGCCTTTTATGAACGTGGTAGATCATCGGTGGCACCCAGGCCTCGCCGGAAGGTATGTGGAGCTTCTCCGCAAAGAACAGCTGCCTTTTCTCGGCTGGCCGGTACCAGATAAGTTCGTGGCCGCCACCACTCAGTTGTTGGAAATGGAGCATATTATGCGGCAGAAGGCCCGATATTTCGCTCCTTTGCTGCCGTTCCTGGTAGAACACATCCACTAACCCGTCAATAGTTTCCTGCTTCAGCGGCCTGCCTTCCAGAATCCTACCCTTTGTGTCCACCTCGTGGCTTTCCAGGTAGGCATCCATCCAGCTGCCGGTAGGGGCATATACCGCAATCAGCAGTTGCGGGTTAAAAGTCTTCATCAGCGCGTCCGTCCGTTGGTTCATACTTTGATTTGAATATTACCAGTAACTCTTTTGCTCTGTCCATGAAATTTGCCAAGCGCATAGGCCACGACTTTCGATCGTCACAGTGAAGGATATCTTCCAGTTTTAGGTTCTGATCAATGACCAATCTTATTTCCGGCTCTTCCAATCCTTCATTGGCCATTGAATTGAGATATTCCTCGTAGTCGTCAAAAACAGGATCAGCGTACTTCCACACCACACAGTACTGCAGATCCAGTTGCAGGTAATACCCGTCATAGCCTTCCTTTTCCATCCTGTCCATATTCCGGTATTCGGCAAGGGATCTTCCTTCCATCAGGAGTTCACAGCCCTGGCAGATCACATTGGCCACTTCCGGGCAGCTTCTGAACCTACGGGCCTGTTGCTGCAGCTTCTTTAGATTTACCTTTTTTATGTTCAGAATCTTCCTGCCAAAGTGATCTGGAGCGCCGGCATTATACTCGTTGAGTGCAAGTGTCAGTTCATCCAGGTCTTCGTACTCCTCCGGATCTGCCCACATTTCTTCAACCCTATCACGCAGGTTGAATAAATCATCCTGAAAGTCTGTCTGCCAGTTGCCGATCGCTGCAACGCGGACCATCGCAGACAGAAACTGAAGAAAGTATCCGAGCAACTTTGGATTTTCCTGTTCCAGGATCCTGATAATCGGCCCCGCTTCAAATATGTTCCAGCTGTCGTTTAATTCACAGGTGAAGTAGATTACTACCAGGTATTTATCACCCTCCTTCTCCACGTTTACCTCCCACCGGGACGGCAGCATCTTCTTTATTTCCGTAAGGCAGAAATGAATGCTGTTTTCAATGCTCAATCCTATAGCTGCTGGATTGATCCGAATCCTTTCTGCATTCCGGATGAACTTCATCTGCCGGTACGCATCAAAAACAGCCTGGTAGATCAACATGGCATCTTCGCCATCAGCATCCCTGTGCTGGCCATTGAAGAATACGACCGGTCCCGGCACCGGCTTCAGGATCAGGGAATGAAAGGAATCTGCGATGACGGCAGCTGCCGGCGATCCTGCTTCTCTTCTCCCGCCATTAGCCGTCCGTTTCGTTTTTCTTCCTGAAACAGATGCGCCAGTTCGCGGTGCAGATCTCTTATGTTTAATTTTCGCCGGCATGGTTTGGTTTCCTTGGAATTTTTCATCCTTTGGTACCTATGGTTGTTTTGAATTCATAAACAGCGTTATCGCATTCCACCTTGGGTCCATCAATGGTGGCAGTCGTGAGTTCCGGGTATTGGGTACTGTAAAACTGTACCGTTTCTTCCAGGGTAAATGCCGGGTTAGCATCAGCCAGGGTGATCATTTTGCCATCTTTCTTGAATTTGAAGCTGCGCTTCAGGTTGGTTACCTCGAGTGCCATTGGTATTGAATTGTTGGGTTAAAAAAGGGATGGGGTTTCAACTTTTGGTTTCAGTTCCTCTGTAGGTGGTTGATCACCTTCCGAATCAGTATCGCTGTCCTTGGGCTCTGCCTTTGCCGCCTTCTTCATTGCCTGCTTCTTGGCAGTTGACTTCTTTTCAACAGGCTGCTTTTTGGCTGGTGCTGATTTCCCGGTACCGTTATCATCACCCGAATCGCTTGCGGTTTCTGGGCCTTCCGATACTGTCAGGCCTTTGGCAGCTTCGAGCATCGGAGTAATTGCTGCAAAGAAGCCTTCGTCCAGATCAGCTGGGGTACCGGAGATATTGACCGGTTTGATCTTACCATCCTTAGCGCCAACGTGCGGCAGAACGGTCATGGTGATTATGCCGGCCTTTTCTTTCATCCGTATGGTAAGATCAAGGCCAGGAGCTGCTTCAAAAAGTGACTGAAAAAAGTTCATATAAAAGTTTTAATCATTGATTTTGTATGGTACAAGAAGACTTAAATAACCAGCATCCTCAGTACTGGAGATCAGCACAGGCGAGGCAGGCTTTTCGATATGAAGGGAGATCTCACCAAAGTCTACCTGCTTTAAAAGTGTCAACATGCTTTTTGGGTTGATTGCTACTTGATCAACCGTACCGGTGTAGTCACCCGTGATATCTATCAAAATTTTGCGATCGAGATCTTGATCAAAGGTTTCAAAGTAGATCGTCTGCGTCTCTTTGCCGCGGGTGAGAAAAACTGTAGTGAGCGTGCTACTGCTCAAAGAAGACTTTTCCAGAGCTTCGACTAACACCGACCTTTCCAGAGTGAGATTTGCCTTGAAGTCTGGAATAACAACCTTGTAATCTGGGAATTTATCTTCATGTCGAGTAGCGATAACGGTCATGTGGCTGCTTTTAAATGCGATCTGTTTTTTATGCCAGAACACCTCAGCCTCAGCAAATCCCTCCAACACTTTGGCAACTTTAGGGGTGATTAGCAGTTGATCGACGTTTGCCGACTCGACGGCGGCCACTTTTGTGAAAAGCATCGTTGCGTTGGTGCTGGCAATCGTAAGGCTCTCAGCTTTGATATCCAGGCAAGCCTTCATCATTGCTGGCCGATTCTCGTCACTGGAGACAGTATCCATCGCACGCCCCAACCAAAACAGCAACTCATTATTCAGGATGGTCCTGTTCTTTTTTGGAATGTCTGGCACTGCCGGGTAGAGCTCAGCACCTTCGAAGCCCCCAATTTCAAAAAGATCGTGCTCAGCTCTAAGCGCTACCCTTGAGGTTTCAACCTCAATTGCTATCGGCTGAACTTTAAGGATTCCCACGATCTTACTGACGAATTCGAAGGGAAGCAGGAACTGAAAACTTTCCTTTGCTTCCACTTCAAGAACCAGCTTGATTGTCAGCTCCAGATCGCTGCTGATCATCTCCATATGACCCTCAGAAACTTTACACAGTACGTTCTGGAGGACGGGCATGACGGATTTTTTACTGATGGCCTGGGAAAGTTTTTTCAGGCCAGCTTTCAGCGCGTCAGAGCTGAGAATCACCTTTTGCATGCAGTTGATTTTTATAAAGTTTTTTGACAGTTGAATTACCATGTACTTGCCGGATAGCGGTACGGTTCAACGTGACCCTACCCTTCTTGTCTTCCTTCATCAGGTGCCAGATTGCGGTTGCAGTTTTGGTCCGAGCATAGCCAACAGGGTTCATTCGACCCTGGAATATTTTGTAGGCAACGGCGCCGCGATGATTTCGGGAAAGGATCATAAACCTGTCCTTCGCCAACAGTTGGTCTACTAGTTTTATCTGGCTGGATGTCATAATTTGCTGATATCTTGGTTTCCTAATCTGCTGTCGCTAAACCCGCGTTCTTTTGCCATAGCTGGATCCTGCTCGATCTTGCAGTGACATGACCTACATACCGATAACCAGGTCGCGGTCACGAGAAAGAATATTCCCCGTCCCCGTTTATGGTGGATATCCGTTGCAGCATGGGTGCAGCCTGGCAATTTTGCCATGCAAACCGGAAACAACCTTTTGAAAGTCCTGGCGAGTATGCTGTATTGCTTATTTAGGCTTACCCTCTTTTTGCTGACCGGCGGTATCCCGGCAGCCTGCTTCCAGCAGTACTGATGGATTTTGCAGTAGCCGTGGGAGAAAACCGGAAATCGACAATGTTCATGCTTACAAGTTGCTGCCATAGGAATTGGTCGTTAAAAAAGGGATGTTTGTTCTTTATGATGAATGGGCGCGGATTTTAACTTTTGTTTCTTGGAACTATCTAGCGCCTGGACTTCCACTCTCTTTGGCTTGTCTTCTGACCATGGGAACCGAAAGCCATCCGCCGTTTCCAGAATCAGAACCTGATCCCCCGATACAGCTGGCGACACGGAAACAACCGTAACTCTGTCGCCAGCTGCTGCATATTGACGTTTGCCAGTAAAACTGAACACGTCTGCGGGGAGGAGGAAACTGTCCTGGGGCTTCATGTCTATTCCACTACAATGATTTCCTCACCGGTGTCACTCACAGCTGTGATCTCGCTGGGTTTTACATAATAAGCCTGGAAGCGAACGGTATCCTTATACTCCGGAGATTTGATCAGGCCGTCACCGCTGCCCGCAAGGGATTCAGCGCCAGATTCGTCAAGAACGACGCGGGAATCAGCCTCTTTGGGCACGCGGAAACAAACCTGCACGGGGAAATTGACTTTCGCATCACCAGTGATAACCTTAACAGAGGCCCGTTGAGTGGCGGCAACAATCCGGAACCCGGATGAGCGACCTTTCTGCAGTAGGATCCGGAGGTTTTCTTCCAGCGGCTTGCGATCGCCGACGTGCTCACGGTGTTTGATGGGAACGCCCTTGGCATTGATCGTTACTATTTCCTCATAAATCCGAAGATCTTTTGCTTTGGCTGAGTTGGCCAGGGCGTCAGCAAACTCGTCGAAAATCACCAGTGTGGACCTGTTCTGGCCAGTCTTCACCCGGCCCTGCATGTCTTCTACCAGCTTCTCCATAGCCTTTTCGATATCCTCGATATCGTTGTACACTTTAACATTGCGCCGGTGGTTGTAGTCGGTGAATTCGAACTTAGGATCGAATACGACGATCTCCTTGACGCCGGCGAGATGGCCATACTCCAGAATGGATTTCACGAAAACAGACTTACCAGATCCTGTTGCGCCGCAGACCAGCATGTGTGGCGTAGAACTGTTGTCCAGATCCCAGGCAACTACATTGTCAAAGTTGTCCTTGCCCAGTGGAATCCTCCGGCCAACCAAGGCAGACCGGTCAAAGAACAGATCCCGGTCACGCTTCTTGACGAAGTCCACAGCCAGGTAGGATTTTCCTTCGTGCACCACGAGATCCTTGGAGATTCGCACACTGGAAACGTCCAGGGCATTGGCAATATCCAGGCGATGAGACTGGATCGATGCCAGCTTTACACCAGCGGAAACCTCCAGGAGGTAGGTGTTGCTGGAATAACCTTCGAACATATGGGCAACCCGGATTGCTGTTCCGAAGCTGCGCATAACGTGCTCAATTTTTTCAGCTTGTGTCATGTTCTTGTTGCTTAAATCGTATTGGATGAACGCCGAGGCGTTTTCCTTGAATTTTTTGATAATGTTGGGGGTAACGATTGTTAGACTTGAGTCCTTGATCCGCTTCAGGCGCCTGGCTACCAGGTCCTTTTTCGATTCCTCGACATTGAAATCTTCCACTTCACAGATCATTGTCCGGCACCAGAAGTCGTACATTTCAGCGCGGTCCACATAATTATCCGCCTCATTGATCAGGTAGATGTAATCCGGATTTGATATGGCTTCCAGCATGCGCTTCAGCGGTTCGTAAAGCAGCGCTTCATACAGCCGGCGGGTGTTGAGGTCCATTTCCACCTTGAACTTCCGGAGCTGGGCAGACTTATCCTTGTTCACAGAGCTTTTATTCTCCACGAACCACACTTCATCTATCGTCCTGCCTGAACGCGCTTCGTAGGAAGTGACGTAGGTGATCGCCTGGGTACCGATACTCAGGGCTATTTCATCGTCATCCGTGTAGGAGGTCTTCGACTTGTGGTCAACGATCACGGTTTTACCTTCCGTGGTCAGGATAACAAGGTCAATCTTCCCATGGCATGGCAGGGGGATATCCACGCCGTTGATGGTCAGAAATTCGTCAATACTAACCTCGACGTCCAGGATCTCCTGCATGTCATCCAGATAGACTCCGACTTCCACTATGAAGTTCCGGAGCAGTGTGGAAGCAACTGAGCTTGCTTTCTTCTGGCACTCTTCGACGGTTTGAGTTGTTTTTCCGAGCTTCCACACATTGGCGGAAACACCATCGATATACTGAAATGCACAGGCTTCCAGCTCAACCACATCCAGCAGCAGGCCCTTCTTATCCCGGATAGTTTCGAAGAAGTACTGGAGCGCGGTATGGTATGCGTTGCCGGCAACAGAAGTCGCTGATTTCTTCCCATATAGCCCGAAAATGTGATTCATCTCGAAACCTTTTTCGTTACGGGCGAAGCTGGTCACCTTAGAATAGCTCCAGCTATCCATCAGGTAATTACTGAACAGTTCTTCCTGCTCTTCCGGTTCGAGGTCTCTGTATTTATGGCTCATGGCAGCTCAGGGATTTTTTCGTTCTTCATATTCTTTTTCAGGGTGTCCTGCGGAGTCTCCCCACCCTCTTCTGCCTGGCGCTCGTATTCCAGGGCCGCTTCCTTGCATATATTCTTGTGTGCCTCGAGCTTCTTTTTCATCGCAGGGGTCAGGGCATTCCAGATGGCGATCACACCAGCCAGGCCGAACTCACAGGCCATGAGCATCTCTGACTTTATACGGGTAATCTCAGGATCTTCCTTTTCGCCGGTATTGATCCAGTCAATGATCTTCCGGCCGGTGGCTTCTCCCAGGTAACCTTTACCACTTCCGAAAGCCTCGAAGAGGAATGCCGGCATCTTCAGGAAACGCTGCGTTTTTCCCTCATTTTCCATCAGGAGCGAAGCCGTCATCTCGAACATGAAGTTTTTCTCACATACCGGCTGTATGCCCAGGGAAACCGGTTTATTTGGATTCTTGAAGTCGGTTTTTTCGCGAGCACGAAGGCAGCAGATGATGTTCATATCACACTGCAGCAGGGTATTCATAAAGCTTTTATGCTCCCGTTTGGCGCCGATCCAGTTCGCCATCTTCTTGTCGTTCTGTAGCGCCGCGTTGGCGATATCGTCACAGCCACCCTCACCTTCCCATTCATGTGAAACGCTATCGATTACCAGGACCTTAACCCCGGCATTCTGAAATTCCTTTATCGCTTCGCTGTAGCGTTTGGGTGAGAACGGCGGATACAGATCACCGATCATGAAGTCGCCGTCGAGGATGTCAGCATAAAGGGATCCGCGTTTGTTTTCGGTATCCAAGAAGCCGATCTGACTGGGCTTCTCAACCATGCCACGGGCGATCTTGAGCGCCGTGTAGGTCTTTCCGGAGCCAGAGACACCGGCAATGCCAATGATGGCTTTGCTGCCGCCTCTTTTTGCTGGTCTGATGTCTAAGATTCCCATACTTTTGTTTTTTCTTTTTGTTTTTTTTGCCCTGTTAGCGCAGGGCATTTTTTATTACGCCCTTTTCAGATCCTGTTGAATCAGCTCCCGTAGGCGCCGGGTCATTGTTGTTTTCTCCATTTTGCATTTGAGTTTGAACTGCTGGTGCAGGAACTTTGAAAACTTTATGTTCACTGTAGTGAAATTTGCTGGAAGTGAAACAGCCATTTTACTTTGATTTGCTTTGTGAAAGCAAGGGGGCGCTGTTCTTAACTGCACTTAAAGTTTTCAGCGCCTTCCCTCGCTTACCTCAGTGATCGGACTGAGGTGCTCCGTTCGCGGACAAGACCGGATTCGAACCAGTGACCACCAGATTTTCAGTCTGGCACTCTACCAACTGAGTTACCTGTCCGTATGACGGCCACATGCAAGGCCGTCATGCTCGTTTAACAAAAAACCGATGGAAAGAACTGCAACGATGATAGGCTCACCGTCAAGCCACAGATTTTAAAAAGGAGCCCGGATGGAAATCACGGGCGTTTTAACCCCTAAACCCTAAACCATAGAAAAACTTCAAAACCTTAACCTGGTAATAATTTATCGTCATCGTTACTTGTGATTACATACCAGCCTAACACAATCACTGCAAAAGCCAATATCTCATTCATAGCCTGGAGTTTTCAACGAACCAATCCCCATCATTCTCCTCTTTGTACCTCGGTGCCAACCAGTCCGAAAGCCTTTTGGTTACATAATCGAACACAATTCGAAACACCACGATCAACTCAATCACCCCGTAGATAAAGGCAATCGCTACTGCCATTGATACATAGATCGCTACGGTCGATCCTATCACAAAGCCAAGCATTGTCAGCAAGGCGTGCACGTCGTTTTGGAATTCCATGAAAGAACTTGTTTGAGGGTTTCCGATCCAATAATTTGTTCTGTCACAGGGTAGTTGTCTCGGGCCATATCTGCCACGGTACTGAACACCAGTTCGGTCGAATACCGTTGATCAGCGGCCGCCATCCGGATGATATCAGCGATCACATTTCCACCTTCGATCGACGCCAGCATATCACGCACCTTCAGTTCTGCATAATTGTTCATTGCTGCAGCATGCGCATCTTCCCTCAGCTTCACTGGATCAGCGAGACAATCGATGTAGTCCAGCGGGATCTTGATATCCATCGCCTTCCCGAAGACATGATCCACCTCAGCGAGAACAGCATGTTTCGGCTGTCCTACCAGGTAAGGAGATATGTTAATCGCATAGGTCATAGCGTTCAATTTGAAGCATGGTTATTAAATCCTCCAGCCCTTCCCGCATTTCCGGGTTGCAGTGTTGCAGAAGCAGCGTCAGGTGAAATATGCGTCGACCAAGAGTGCTCATTTCTTCAGGTAGCTTTTTCCGTTTGGATATCCCATGATCCCTCCACAAGGGCCACAACTGTTCAGTACCAGGCATACTATTCCCAGGACGATTGCCATCATCAATTTTTTCATGAGATTATCCTTGAACTTTTAGGTATTTCTCCGGGATCGAATCGAGATCATATGAAATCGACTTTCCGTATCGTTTGAATTGTATTGCCCCCATTTCCCGCATTGCCCTCAGCCGGTTGTTATCCCAGCCTGTAAGTTTCGCCAGCTCCTTTCCACTGACCCAAGACTTGGCCTTTTTCCCCGTGCCCAGCAGTTGATCCAGCTTCTTCTCTATTCTCTCCAGGCGCTGTTCGGTTGTCATAGTTGCATTTATGGGGTCAAAAAAATCCTATGTTTTTCTACCGGTCTTGTGCAACCGGATTTTTCCATTTTCAGTCTCTGATACTCAAGCTGATATCAATTTGTCCCTGTCTTCTATCCGTTTCCGGAAGAACTGTATCAATCGTACCGCAGTGTCCAAGTTCCTGCCCTTCCCCTTGAAATAACGAGTGATCGTTTGAGTCGTCATATCCATGTCCTTGATGGCCTCGGCCCTATCCTCGTCCGTTACATTTATGAGAAGTCCCTTCAGTGTAGCCAAAGCTTTGTCGAGTTGGGTCGTATTACTATCTTGTGTTCCTGTCATTTCCGTTTAATATTCGTTTCATGTTAATGACAGAACAAATATAAAAACAGTTCTAGAACTGTTCCAAATATTTTTGCTCATATTTTAGAACAATTTTTACAACGCTGTTGCAAATGTCCAAGAGCATTTATAAATCGGTTGATTTTGAGCAATTTAAGCGGGATGTTTCCTACCTAAATCTAGAGAATCCTGTGACAGCGATTGCGAACGAATTGGTGATTTCCAAGGGAAATGTGAGCAGTTATATTAACGGCAAGATCCCACTGGCCCCCAGCTTTCTAGAAAAGTTCTATAATAAATTCAATATCTCTCCTGGTGTGGGTGGCCCGGCTGATGAAAGCAAATCAACTGATTGGCAAGCTAAATATATTCAGCTTCTCGAGCAGGAGAATGCGAATAAACAACGTGTGTTGGAATCGTTTGGCCCTAGTTTAGCCAAACTGATCGAAGGCCACCAGGACACACATAGGTGGTTGCGGGCCCACGTTCAACACGAGGCAATTGTTCGTGCGAAGGGAGATCCGAAGGCTGTACAGAACGAGCTGGAGCAAATAAGCAGAATCTTACTCGATCTGGCAGCGGATAAGATATGAACGGGCATCTGCCAGGGTAGCGGCATCCAGGACAAGGAATGAAAGGCATAGTTTAGGGTTTGATGACGTCTGCTGAATGGTGCCTTTCTTAGGATGGGAGTTCAATATAGATGTTTACTTTGTTGTATTCAATAGGTGAAATCACCCTTTCTTATAATTAAACCTTAAATAATGAGAAGAGTACTGATCCTGCCTTTTCTGATTTTGATAACACTAAATACTGTCGCTCAAAAGTCATATATGTGGTGTCCAGATCCAATTACGGCATCGCCCAGGACAACTCTTCCGGTTGCTAAAATTTCGGTATCATTTACAGATGGAAGAGTATTTTCTGGAAAAGTTAAGGGTGAATGTTCTTCTTCAGAATATCAAGTGATACTTACCAATTTCTTGAAATCAGCTTGGCCGAATGCAACTTTCACTGACTCAACATCAGCTGATATCATGCTGGCAATTACCCTGGAAGAATATAATACAGAATTCTATACTGGAGTTTGGAATGGCAAAAGCCAAATCAGTGTGAAGACAGCTGATAAAAGGAATGGGACGATCCGAATATTCAGCGACATGGCCACTGCGGAACGAAAGTCCGGAAATGCTTTGGGAACGTCCAACGGCAAAAAAGCTCAACAGAAAGCCTTCGCAGATTGTTGCTCGGATCTACTAAACAAGCTATCTGACCACTTTCTTTGATATGGCGTTAGATCCAATCAACAAATTCTACTCCTTAAATGACATGGCCAGGTGGCGTGACCAGTGGTTCGTGATCGGTTATGAGATAAGACTTTCGAACAAACAGGACATGAATTGTCAGATCTGCCGGCACCTGCAGGGAATCTACCCGAAGGAGTTTACTTACCTCGGCGGGTGGCACGAGGGATGTCGATGTATCGCACTTCCGATTCTGGAAGATGAAAAAACCCGGGACCTTATGCTTGACTATTTATTGGGGCTTAAGAAGGAGAAACCGTTCGTGAGGTACTTCTCCATGATCCCAACCACGGCCAAGCGCTGGATCGAGAGCAACAGGCAACTGGTGAAACACCAGGAATGGTACTCGCTTAATATTAAGTTCTTTTCCTAAATCTTAATCGATGCTCACTCCAGAAAATAAGGACCATTTCCTTGGTCAAACGATTACAGATGGTGTTTGGTCAATCGAATACCATGGTCCTGACAATCAGTTTTTACCGCTGGCCGCCGTTCTAATGGCGGATGGATATATTATGGAGGTTTCTAGAAACCAAATAGGGAGAGTTTACAAAGCAACAATTAGAGGAGAGGGCTTCATTGCTAAAGGTGGCTATCAGGCTCAAGCAGCTGAATTGGAGAAACAAAAACAATTACAAGAAATCCATGCCCACCGCCAGCTGCAGTTGACGGATCTCCAGATCCAGCAGCTCCTAGATCTGCCGGAAGAGAACCGGTCGACCAGAAGGCTTTCAAAAATTGCTATTGGGATATCAATTTTGGTTTTGGCCTGGGAAATCTTTAAAGTAATCGTCCTCAAAGAAAAGTGAGTCCTTAAAATCACCAGATTATCCCTAATAAGTCACCAAAAATACACCAGCTAATCACCATCATGTTGACAATTTTATGACATTGGATTGTCATAAACAATATTCAACACTTTGATTATCAGCATTTAACAGTAGCTTGTATGATAATTGAAATTATTCTATTTAATTTGCAATGCAACTCAACTTTGACTATGGCACAAATGCACCTAAATATTACGGGTGAGCAAATCGATCACGAATCTCTTTCTATAAATTATAGTACAAAATTAGTCAAAGCAAAACTGAAAGTCTTTTTCTTCAAGGATAAGGATACACAACAGAAAGTTTTCTATGTTCCATCGTTGGAGGTTACAGGCTATGGCACCGACGATCAGGAAGCCCAGGCAATGGTCATTGATTCTATTAACGACTGCTTTTTTCATTTGGTTAATCTTCCTAAAAAACAGTTTGAACGCGAACTACGGGATCTAGGTTGGAAAGAAAATAAAATCTTTCACAAGCAATACTCGAAAATGCTTGTCGACGTCAAAGGAGTTCTGAAAAACTTTAATGCAGAAGAAAATACCGTTGGAAGCCTTACACTTGTTGCCTGATGGCCTATAAACCGATTCCAACTTCTTGCTGGTTGGCTTTTTTACAATTACATGGATTCAAATATGACAGGACAAGGGCCAGTCATTCCAGCTATACCAAACCTGGTTATAGAACTATTGTGGTTCGAAAGGCCGACAAAGATGTGCCCGCACTGCATTTAAAAACTTCATGTCGTTCCATGGGAATTTCAATGGACGAACTCTACGCATGGGCGTCCGAGAACTGTTAATGATCTCTTTGCTGGCCATGGATGGATGCCATTGGAGGGTAAATTTCGTCTTCCTACGAAGTAATCAATGAAGAAGTAAAATATTCAAAGTCCTTTCCAAGCCTTCTTAACTTCCTTTTCGATCTTGACATTTGTTACCTTATAGTAGGTTTCAGAGCAAACTTGGACAGTAATACCCATCAGTTCAGCGCAGACTTCACAACTTATTCCTCGCTCAGCACACATCGTCACGGCGAAAGTGTGCCGCGCGCAGTGAGTGGTAATGTGCCGGGTAATGCCTATTTCAGGTAGGATCCGGCCAAGTGATTCGTTTATCTGTTGCTCATACTGGATGCATGAATTTTCAGCCAACAAGGGCAATATCCGGGAGAGTCCGGGCGGTACCGGCATCGTAACCCAGGTTTTGTTTTTCCTGGCTACCGTCCTTACCCAGCCGTCCCGCACAGCTTCGTCCTGATCAAACGTTTTCCAGTCCGATACGCGAAGGCCGGTGTAACAGCCCAGCAAAAAGTAGAGGGCTGACGAAAGGGACGCTCCAGACAGATGCTTCAGATGTTTTTCAATCTTCCTGACCTCTTCGTGAGACAGGAATTCCTTCGGCCTGGAATTCTCCTCCGGAAGTGAAAAATTATTGAATGGGTAGTAATCAGTCGCGCCCTCTTTTTTGGCCGCATTGAAAACCGTTCTGATATGCCTTAATAGTATACGAGTGTAACCGTCCGACATCTCAGCTGCCCGAAGATGAGCTTCATATTTTCCAAGCAGCTCCGGTGTTATTTCTTCAAAAGCTATCGGACCTTTGATAAAAGAATTGAAGTGTTTGGTATGGGAGACATAGTTAACAATGGTTCTGTCGTTCTTCCGAGCCTTACTGGCTGCAATGAATTTTTCTGCGAATTGAAAGAAATCCTTCCCTCCTTTTCCGGGAGCTGCAGCAGCCCGCTTAACAGAAACTGAAGTAACCAGCTTTCCGGCCACACGATCATCAACAATTTTTTTCAAAGCATCGGCCTTGATCAAATCCAGATCCGAGTTGATGAGTTTTGCATGATCGCTTGCGTCCCGAAGACATTCGTTCCTTGCATCCCACATGCGAGCTGAACAATACTTGCCAGTGGCCAGGTAGTTGCGCTTGCCATCAACAGTGATGCGTAAGTAAATTGGATGCAGTCCGTTTTTGTTTGTCTTGTGTTCCTGGAGAACAAGGGCTACTGAAGACTTTGCCATTATGGTAACGAATAGGTAACAAAAAATAGCACTTTATAGCCATAAAAGCACATTTATCGACACCTATCTACATAGAAAAACCCGCCTTGATGGCGGGTTTCCTAATTTCCTCTGTAAATCCTGTGATCCCGCTGGGACTCGAACCCAGGGCCCATACATTAAAAGTGTATTGCTCTACCAGCTGAGCTACGGAATCATTCCCGTTTGATTTGGGAGTGCAAAAATAGGGATAAAACATTTACTCCCAAATTTTTCTGCAAAAAATTTCATCAACCTTTTAAAGAACAATGATTTCGCCTCCGGCACATCGCCTGCAAAACTATGTCACGACTGCATCACAACCACTTAACATCGCCAACATTTTTTTTTCAAAACTTCTCTCTTAACATCCACCGCTCACCAACCCCACCTCACGCGACTAATCAACTTCACGCTACACTCACCAACGCTCCAAACCCATAATTCATTATATCAACTTCTCTCCCACAATCACCAACCCGCACACCAACATCCCTCTTAACTTAACTTCTCTCCCTCAATCACCAATCCGCACACCCATATCCCTCTTTACTTCAGCTTCTCTCTACACCAACCCCCACACCCACTTCACGTACTGTATTAACTTCTTTCTCTGCGCCTTTGCTCCTCTGCGCGCTTTGCGTGAAAAAAAACAGACCAGCGTGAACCGGGAGCGCCAGCGACCCATACACCCCAGCAAAAACCAACCCGCGAGAAACGACCGGCCGCCTTCCACCCAGACGTTCCAACCAAATTTCATTCCTCCCGTGAACCACCTTTGCGGGCCTGTAAATTTTTGGCTAGGTTTGTGCCATTAATTCTCCAGGAACTTTATGTCTTCATTTTTTACCAATAAGGTCATCGCCATCACCGGCGGCAGCGAAGGAATCGGAAAAGCACTGATTGATGCACTCGTGCCTTTCGGCGCCCGGATTGCCACTTGCGGCCGGAACTACGATAAGCTCTATAACCTGCAGATGGAATATGCCAATGTGATGATGCACACCGTAGTGGCCGACGTCAGCAAGGAAGATGACTGCCGTAAATTCATTGAATCAACGATTGACACTTTCGGAGACATTGATATCCTGATCAATAATGCCGGTGTATCCATGCGCGCCCTTTTTGAAGACGCGGAGATCGAGGTATTCCGCAAAGTGATGGATGTAAACTTTTTTGGTGCGGTATACTGCACCAAGTTCGCCCTGCCCTCACTGATCCGCAAGCAGGGTGTGGTGGTGGGCATTTCTTCTATCGCCGGTTACCGCGGGTTGCCAGGCAGAAGCGCGTATTCAGCCTCCAAATTTGCCCTCCAGGGCTGGCTGGAAGCCCTCCGTACAGAAATGCTCGACAAACAGGTGCACGTCATGTGGGTAAGCCCTGGCTTCACCACCAGCAATATCCGCGTCGCCGCCCTGAACGCCAAAGCAGAAGCCATCGGTTCCACTTCCATGGACGAAGCTTCCATGATGCCGGCTTCCGAATGCGCCGACCATATTCTTCACGCCATCGAAAAACGCAAACGCAGCGAAGTACTCACTTTCACCGACAAGCGAACGGTGTTCATGAGCCGCTTTTTTCCGTCCTGGGCTGACAAGCTCACCCACAAGTTTTTTTTCAAGGACGGTAAACTGGTGAAGTAGTGGCGCTGATCACCCTCACCTCCGATATCGGGACGCAGGATTTCCTGGTGGGCGCCGTAAAAGGTCAGTTGCTCCGGACCGATCCCGCATTCCAGGTGGTGGACATTACCCATACTATTTCCCCCTTCAACTACCCGCAGGCGGCCTATATCTGCCGGAACGCGTTGCAGCAGTTCCCGGACTTTACTTTCCATATCGTGCTGGTCAACCTGTTTGAAAAAAAGCCCGACCAGCTGCTCCTCGCCTTCCACCGGAATCAATACCTCCTTTGTGCCGATAATGGCCTGCTTACCATGATCCTGGAAGAAAAACCCGAGGTCGTCATGGGGCTGCCCGCAGGCAACCAGGAAACCAGGAACACCCTGCACTGTGTCAGGATCATGGGAAATGCTATCCGGGACATCCAGCAGGGAAAACCCCTGCTCCAGATCGGGATACCCGATGTCCCCTACGTGGAAAAGAATCCGCTCAAACCCCTGCTCAGTGAAGCCTGGATTGAGGGACAGATCATATATATTGATAATTTTGAGAATGTGGTGGTCAATATCACCCGTGAAGCCTTTGAATCCCAGCGGAAAGGCCGCCGCTTCCAGATCGTTTTCAAGCGGGATGAAGTGATCGACCGGATCTCCGAAACCTATGCCGACGTACCCGAGGGGGAGAAACTGGCCCTCTTCAATTCAGCCGGTTACCTGGAAATCGCCATCAATAAAGGAAATGCTGCCGGTCTCTTCGGCCTGCAGGGCTATCTCGAACAGACACAGAACGCCTACCTGCAAAACAGGCTTTTTTATCAGACTGTAAAGATCTTTTTCCAATAAATCCCACATATTTGCCATCCGCGCAGCCCTTATATTTGCTGCGCATTTCTAAACCAATGCTTTATGAACTTTAAGAGAGTGAACAATATCGCCGGCTGGATCATTTGTGCGATAGCCTGTGTGGTATACCTGATGACCATGGAAGCCACCGCCAGCCTGTGGGATTGTGGCGAATTCATTTCCAGTGTATACAAACTGCAGGTTCCCCACCCGCCCGGCGCTCCCCTGTTCGTATTGCTCGGCCGCCTGTTCATCGTGATCTTCGGCGGATCCAACCCGGCAATCGGCGTGAACATCATGAGTGCGCTCAGCAGCGGGTTCACCATCCTCTTCCTGTTCTGGACCATTACCCACTTCGCCCGCAAACTGATGGCACCGGGTAATACTGAACCTACCAGTCAGAATACCATTGCCATCATCGCCTCCGGCGTAGTAGGTGCATTGGCCTATACATTCTCCGACTCCTTCTGGTTCAGTGCTGTTGAAGGCGAAGTATATGCATTGTCTTCCTTCTTCACCGCTATCGTATTCTGGGCCATCCTGAAATGGGAACACAGCGCCGATGAACCCGGCGCAGACCGCTGGATCATATTCATCTTCTTCATGATGGGTCTCTCCATCGGTGTACACCTGCTGAACCTCCTGACGATCCCCGCGATCGTCCTCGTATACTATTTTAAACGTTACCAGCCCACCACCAAAGGCACCATCTGGGCCTTTATCATCGGCTGTATCGTTACCGGATTTGTTCAGGTAGTCGTGATCCAGTGGACAGTGAAAGCAGCCGGCTGGTTCGATATCCGCTTCGTGAACACCCTGGGCATGCCGTTCTTCAGCGGCTTTATCTTCTTCTTTATACTGCTTTCTGCCCTGCTTTGGGGTGGCCTGCGGTACGCCCGCAAAAAACACTGGAATTTCCTGCGCCTCGGCATCTGGTGCGCCATCTTCATGCTGCTCGGTTATTCCAGCTACGTGACCACGATGATCCGCTCCAATGCCAACCCGGCAGTGGATATGTATAACGTTGACAACCCCAATTCACTGGTAGGTTACCTCGGCCGTGACCAGTACGGCGATTTCCCATTGCTGTACGGACAGGTCTTCACCGCCAGCCCGGATGACTACAAGGAAACCGGTATGAAGTACACCAAGGGAGCCGATCGTTATATTGAAACCGGCCAGGACATCAAAGCCACGTACAAGCCGGAAGACATGATGCTCTTCCCCCGCGTATGGGACGCGAGTAACGACCAGGGGCATGCGAATTTTTACAAAGACTGGCTCGGTCTCGCCGACGGCGAAAGACCAACCATGGGCGATAACTTCCGTTTCTTTTTCTCCTACCAGCTGAACTGGATGTACTGGCGCTATTTCATGTGGAACTTCGCCGGCAAACAAAACGATATCCAGGGCTTCGGTAATGTGCGCGACGGAAACTGGATCACCGGCATCTCTCCGTTTGACAACGCTCGCCTCGGCAACCAGGGCGCCATGCCGGAAAGCATCAAACACAACAAGGCCAACAATAAACTGTTTGCCCTGCCCTTCCTGCTGGGCATATTCGGTGCCGTTTACCAGTATTTCGCCAACCGCCGCGATTTCTGGGTAACTGCAGCGTTGTTCTTCTTCACCGGTATCGCCATCGTGTTGTACCTGAACCAGCCTGGTAACCAGCCCCGTGAACGGGACTATGCCTATGTGGGTTCTTTCTATGCTTTCGCGATCTGGATCGGCCTTGGTGTATTGCAGGTGCGCGAATGGATCCGTAAAAAAGCCAGCGAATCCACTTCCAACTGGTCAGCCGCAATCCTTTGCTTCCTGGCTGTTCCCGTGATCATGGGCAACCAGGAATGGGACGACCATGACCGCAGCAAAAAAGTACTGGCCCGCGATCTCGCAAAAGACTACCTCGAAAGTTGTCCGCCGAATGCGATCCTCTTCACCTACGGTGATAATGATACTTATCCTTTATGGTATGCGCAGGAAGTGGAAAATATCCGTCCTGACATCCGCGTGATCAACAACAGCCTGTTGGGCATCGACTGGTACATCAACCAGCTGCGATACAAGGTGAATGAAAGCGCCCCCATCGATGTGATCTGGTCAGCAGATCAGATCCGAGGCCGCAACCGCGATTATGTGGTATATAATCCACGCACTGATGTGAACCAGGACAAATTCTATGACCTGTACGATGTACTGAAAAATATCGTGGGCAGTGATGATCCCGCCTTTAAAGTTCCCCTGCAGGGCGGTGAGACCATCAACTATCTCCCGGCGAAGAAATTTGTATTGCCGGTAGACGAACAGCTGGTGCGCAGCAACGGCACAGTGAATGCAGGCGACAGCGTGCTGAGCCAGGTACCGGTAGTGATCCCAGAGAACAGGAACACCCTGCTGAAGAACGACCTGGCCATCCTGACCATCATCGCCGCCAACAAATGGAAACGACCCATCTGCTTTACAGCACCTTATACTGCATCTGAACTCGGCTTCGGCAATTACATGCGCAAAGACGGTCTTACCTACCGCCTGGTACCGGTATCCAACAACACCGGCATGAATACCGACTGGATGGTGGATAAGCTGAAGAACAAGTTCGGTTTCGGCAGCGCAGATATTCCGGGGGTATATTTTGATGAGCAGAACAGGCTTCATCTGAATACCATCCGCGCAGCCTTTGCCGATGGTGCTGCCAGCCTTGCTGATGCCAACCGTAAAGATGAAGCCAAACAGGTGCTGGACAAGGCCGATAAAGGCATCCTGACCACGAACCTGCCGTATGCGATGGTGAGCAAGAACAACCAGCACAATTATTTTAACTTCAAGTTCCTGGAAGCCGCTTATAAGGCGGGTCATACTGAATTGGCAGACCGTGTGTCCAAAGCTTTACACAAAGATTTTGAACAGCAGATGGCTTATTACAACCAGTTAGGTGACAGCAAGCAGGATGGTCTCCGGAATGAGATCGGCGCAACCCAGCAGCTCATGCAGATGCTGACCGCGCTCGATGCGCAATACAAGGGTGGCAGTTCGCTGAAACCTTCCCTGGAAGGCAGTGTACCGATCGGTCCGGCGACCGATTCCCCGGCAAAACAATAACGCATCAAGCAGGGCTGAACACCAGCCCTGCTTTTTTGTTATATTGTGTCAGAGGAGGTATTTATGAAGGGATATCTGTTTACGGGCTTCCGCCCGGAAGATGAGGGAAAGTCCAAATTTGACCAGTTGCTGGAGATCTTCATGCAGTTGCTCACCTACACCAATGGCGATGTAGCGGAAGCATTGCAGTGGCTCAACCAGCTCGACAGGGAATACGAGCTCACGAATTCCGAATACGGCATGGGTGACTTCATCGACGACCTGAAAGACAAAGGGTATATCGATGAGAATCCCGGCAATGGCAGCATTAAGATCACACCGAAAACAGAACAGGGGATCCGCAAGCGGTCACTCGAAGAGATTTTCGGTAAGCTGAAAAAAACCAGGCAGGGCAATCACCAGACTTTCAAGCCCGGCCAGGGTGATGAGATCAATCCCGAAACGCGGCCTTATCGCTTCGGGGATATGGTGGAACAGATCGACTTCACCGAGAGTATCCGCAATGCCCAGATCAATCATGGCATCGATGCATTCAACCTGAGAGAGGAAGATCTGGAGATCCGGGAAACCGATTTCAAGGCACAGACTTCTACGGTGCTGATGATCGATATTTCGCATTCCATGATCCTGTACGGGGAAGACCGGATCACTCCGGCAAAGAAAGTTGCCATGGCCCTGAGCGAGCTGATTACAACCAAGTATCCGAAAGATACGCTCGACATCGTGGTATTCGGCAATGATGCGTGGCCAGTAGAGATCAAAGACCTTCCCTACCTGCAGGTAGGCCCCTATCATACCAACACGGTAGCGGGACTCGAACTCGCGATCGATCTCCTGCGGCGGCGGCGCAACCCGAACAAGCAGATCTTTATGATCACCGATGGTAAACCCACCTGCCTCAAGCTGGGCAAACGGTATTACAAGAACAGCTTCGGGCTGGATCGCAAGATCACCACGCGCTGTCTCAACCTTGCGGCCCAATGTAAAAAACTGAAAATCCCCATCACCACTTTCATGATCGCATCAGACCCTTACCTGCAGCGATTTGTGAATGAGTTTACAGAAACTAACCAGGGCAAAGCCTATTTCGCATCCCTGGATCATCTCGGCGCTTTCATCTTTAAGGATTTTGAAAGCGGAAAAAGGAAAACTGTGTATTAATGAATCAGAACAAGATACTGACACTTGGACAATTGAAAGCTTCCGGATATGTAAGCAGATCTGTGAAAGACGAGATCCGCTCCAACCTCGTAAAAGCATTAAAAGAAAATACGCCCCGCTTCGATGGCATCATCGGTTATGAAGATTCCGTGATCCCGGATACAGAGCGCGCGCTGCTGAGCCGGCACAATATACTTTTCCTGGGTCTGCGCGGGCAGGCAAAAACAAGGATGGCAAGACAGATGGTCAACCTGCTGGATGAATACATCCCGGTGATCGCAGGCTCGGAGATCAATGATGATCCCCTGAACCCGATCTCGAAACATGCGCGCGAACTGGTGGTGCAACTAGGCGACGACACGCCCATTCACTGGCTGCACCGCAGTGAACGCTACGGGGAGAAACTCGCAACGCCCGATGTGAGTGTCGCTGACCTGATCGGCGATATCGATCCCATCAAAGCCGCCAACCTGCGACTGAGTTTTGCAGACGAAGGCGTGATTCACTATGGCATCATTCCGCGGAGCAACCGGGGCATCTTTGTGATCAACGAACTGCCCGACCTGCAGGCACGCATCCAGGTATCGCTGTTCAACATCCTCGAGGAAGGCGATATCCAGATCCGTGGGTTCAAACTGCGTATGCCGCTGGATATCCTGTTTGTGTTTACCGCCAACCCCGAGGACTATACGAACCGCGGCTCTATCGTGACGCCGCTGAAAGACAGGATCGAAAGCCAGATCCTCACCCACTACCCGAAATCCCTCGAACATTCGCTGGCGATCACGGAGCAGGAAGCCGATGTACTGGAAGAGCAGATCAGCCGCGTGCATGTCAGTGACCTGGTGCGCAAACTGATCGAACAGGTTGCTTTTGAAGCGAGAAACAACGAGTACGTGGACAAGAAAAGCGGCGTGAGTGCGCGCCTGACCATCAGTGCGTATGAAAATGCCGTCAGTGCTGCCGAACGCAGGGCCATCATGAACAGTGAGGCACATACGCAGGTATGGATGGGAGATCTCGCCGGCATTATTCCTTCCCTCACAGGCAAGATCGAACTGGTGTATGAAGGCGAACAGGAAGGTCCCTTCCAGGTGGCGATGAACCTGCTGGACAAAGCCGTCCGCTCGCAGTTCGTGCAATATTTCCCGAACCCGGAGACCATGAAAAAGCGGCGGTCCACCGGCAAGGAATCCATGCGGGAAGAAGAAAACCCTTACCGTCCCATTACACGCTGGTTTGATGCAGGCAAACACCTGGACATGCCGTTCAATACGACCGATAAGGAAAAGGAGATCAAATTATACGAAGTAGACGGGCTGCATGCGCTGGTCAAGAAATACTTTCCCAAGGCGGGCACCCGTGATACGGTATTGCTGATGGAATTTGTGCTACACGGCCTTGCTGCCTATTCCATGATCAGCAAGAAGATGACGGAAAACAAGATCGAGTTCAAGGACCTGATCGGCTCCATGGTGAACCTCGGTACTACCGTTGAAGATGACGATGACTTCGACAGCGAGGACAACTAGATAATATTCACTTCCCGTTCCAACACAACGCCAAAGCGAAACTGTACGCTGTCCAGGATCTCCTGGCTCAGCGTATAGATTTCCTTTCCGGTGGCATGGCCATAGTTCACCAGCACCAGCGCCTGTTGGGCATGGCAACCGGCATCCCCACGGCGGAAACCTTTCCAGCCACAGGATTCAATGAGCCAGCCGGCAGCCAGTTTCACCTGGTCATGGGGTAAGGGATAACCGACAATCTCCGGGAACCGTTCCTGCAGGTCGGTAAACACCGCCTTATCAACAGCGGGATTTTTGAAGAAACTGCCGGCATTCCCAATGACGGCAGGATCAGGCAATTTGGATTGGCGGATCCGGATCACCGCCTGCGACACCTCTTTGATGCCTGGCTCGTGTACCCCCATTTTTTCCAGTTCCTGCCGGATGGCACCGTAGCTGGTATTGACCACGGGATGCTTCTGCAGCCGGTAGGTGACGTTTAAAATAACATACTGGCCTTTCAGCTGATGCTTAAATACACTTTCGCGGTAACCGAAGGCACAATCCGAAGCAGTAAAGGTGTGAATCGCTTTTTCTTCCAGGTGATACGCTTCCAGGTCCCAGAAACAATCCTTGATCTCCACGCCGTACGCGCCGATATTCTGCATGGGACTGGCGCCAACATTGCCCGGGATAAGCGACAGGTTTTCGAGTCCGCCCCAACCCTGTGTAATGCAGTGTTGCACAAAGCCATGCCAGTTCTCCCCTGCCCCGGCCTGCACATATACGGCTTCGTCGTCTTCGTGCAGTTTTGCAATACCCGGAACATCATTCTTCAGTACCCAGCTTTTAACATCACTGGTAAGGAGGAGGTTGCTGCCGCCGCCGAGTACCAGCAGGGGCGAATGGTGTGCCTGTGCCGCTTTCTGTTCCAGCAAAGCTTCCAGTTCTTCGGTTGAACGGAACCGGGAGAAGGTAGCGGCTTTGGCTGCGATGCCGAAAGTGTTCAGGTTTTGCAGCGGGTAATCTTGCCATAATTCCATAATTTCAAAGTTATGGGGAGAAAAGCAACGATACTCGGCGCATCCGGATTAATCGGCGGATTATTGCTGGATGCCTTGCTGGAAGATGACTACTACGATTCCGTTCATGTGATCCTGCGTCGTTCACTCAATCAGCAACACCCCAAACTGACGGAGCACCTGATCGATTTTTCCAATCAGAAAGCATACGAACCCGGCATTGCGAGTGCAGAAACCGTTTTCTGTTGTGTAGGCACCACCATGAAAAAAGTGCAGGGTGACCGGAATGCTTACCGGGATATTGATTATGGCATTGCCGTGAATGCTGCTGAAGTGGCCGCGAAGTATGGCGTATTCGGTTATTCACTGGTATCTGCGATCGGTGCGGATCCTGCCAACAACAATAGTTTTTACCTGAAGCTTAAAGGCGTTACGGAAGAAGCGGTGAGCAAGCAGAATATACCACAGGTGCATATCTTCCGGCCATCCCTGTTATTGGGTGATCGCGGGGAAAAACGGTTTGCTGAAAACCTCGCTACCGGATTGGCCCCTGTTATCTCACCCTTACTACGTGGCCGCTATAAAAAATACCGGCCCATCAAAGCCATAGAAGTGGCCTTTGCCATGCTGGCTGCGGCTAAAGATCCGCGCAAAGGCATTTTTATCCATGAGTATGATGAGATCCGCGAATGGGCGATCAGATCGGGTCGATATCAGGCGTAACAATTACCGACTTAAAAGGTGGTTGCTGGTGAAGGTGCGCTGTCAGCAGCTGGATCTGATCCTTACATTGCTGCAGGAGATGAAGGTCGCGCGGCAACTTGATCAGGAGATCCATGATATACTGGTTGCGTACCCGGTTCACCACCGGTGCCGCCGGACCTACAAGATAAGCGCCGAAATTAGGTGTCATCCAGGCAGCAAATTGCCTTGCAGCAGCCTGCACCACATCAGCCGTTTTATGTTTGAAGGATAACTGGATCAGCCTTGTAAATGGCGGGTAACCGAATTGCTGGCGGCTGCTCATTTCAGCCTGGGCAAAAGTTTCAAAATCGTGCGCCTTAACCCAAGCCAGCACCGGGTGCCGGGGGTTACGCGTTTGGACGAGCACCAATCCCTGTTCCCCTTTCCTGCCCGAACGGCCACTCACCTGCTCCATGAGCTGGAAGGCTCTTTCATTCACCCGGAAATCAGCAAAGCCCATGATCGCGTCGGCGTCCAGGATCCCTACCAGTTGCACGTGGTCGAAGTCCAGTCCCTTCACTACCATTTGTGTACCGACGAGGATATCGATGCGTTGCTGTTCGAATAACTGGATCAGGGCATCGTGGGCATGTTTGCCTTTGATCGCATCAATGTCCATCCGGGCGACCTTGGCATGCGGGAACCTTTCTACCAGCGACTCTTCGATGCGTTCCGTACCGAAATTCTGTTGCTGGAAATCGTGGTTGCCACAGGCTTCACAGATGACCACGGGCGGGTAGATGGTGCCACAATAGTGGCACACCAGTTTGTTGTGCAGTTTGTGAAAGGTCAGCGAAACATCACAGTGTTTGCAATGGGGGATCCAGCCGCAGGACTGGCACACCTGGTAGGGCGAATAACCGCGGCGATTCTGGAACAGGATGACCTGTTTGTTCTTCTGCAGCGTTTGCGTGATGGCTTCTTCCAGCGCAGGCGACAGGATGACCCGTGATTTATCGGCCTGCCGGAGGCCCGTGGTATCCACGATGCCGATCTGCGGCATATCGATACCCGCATAGCGTTCGGTCAGCTGCGCCAGTCCATATTTGCCCTGCTTTACATTGTACCAGGATTCCAATGACGGCGTCGCAGATCCGAGCAACACTTTCGCCTGGTAGAGGGATGCGAGGAAAACCGCAGCATCACGACCATTATACCGTGGGGCAGGATCCTGTTGCTTGAAGGAAGAATCGTGTTCTTCATCCACGATCACGAGACCCAGGTCGCGGAAAGGCAGGAATACGGAAGAACGTGCACCAAGCACAATCTTCGCTTCCCCGCTTTTTACCTTGTGCCACAACTCTACTCTTTCGTTGGCATTAAACTTCGAATGATAGATCACGATATGTCCGCCGAAATGTTCACGCAACCGCCGGATGACCTGGGCCGTCAGTGCGATCTCCGGGAGCATGTACAACACCTGTTTGCCGTTGCGGAGGGCTTCTTCCATCAGGCGGATATACAGGAGCGTTTTACCACTGGAAGTAACGCCCTGCAGGAGACAGACAGCTTTCTGGGAGAACTGGTCCTGCAACTGTGCAAGAGCCGTTTCCTGGGCGGGTGTCAACGTGAAATTTATGGAGACGTTTGCCGGAAGGGACTTGAGCCGGTCGACGGTTCGCTTTTCTTCCAGCAGGATGGCTTTGCTCACCAGGCCTTTCAACTGATCGGCAGAAGCGCCTGACTTGGACAACAGGGCACTTTTGGTAACCTCTCCTTCGGTCTTTTCCAGGTGCAGGTAGGCCAGCAGCAGTTCCAGTTGTTTGGGCGCTTTGGCCGTCCAGTTGTTCAGAAGGTCTGCCAGTTTTTCGTCCGTATTGTATTGCGGGTGCAGGAGAATGAAGGTTTCTTTCTTTTCCTTGTAGGTCTGTTTCAGTTCTTCCCAGACGAGGCAGACCTTTTTCTCGAGGAGCCGCTGGATCACCGGGTAGACATGGGAAGCATCGAGCAACTGCTGCACTTCCGTGATGCGTAATTCCTTTTTGATCAGGAGCGCTTCCGCCACCACGAACTCTTCATCATCGAGGTGACTGAAATCTTCCCCGGCGGCATCGTTGAAGAGCAGGATCGTTTCGCTGCTCAGTTTGAAATGGGTGGGCAGGGCGGCCTGCATCACTTCGCCTTCACTGCAGAGATAATAATGCGCCATCCATTCCCAGAACAGCAATTGCTGGGCATGCAGGATCGGCGTTTCGTCCAGCAGGTTGAGCACAGGCTTCGGATCAAAAGCAGCCGGTTTTTTGTCGTGCAGCTTTTTGATGATGCCCGCATATTTTTTATTGCGGCCCAGTACGACTTCCACGCGCATCCCCGGCATCGCCTTATCCTGCAATTCCGGGGGCAATGCCCAGGTGAAATTGCGGGGCAATGCAAGCGGGATCAGGACTTCCGCAAACAAAACCGGTGATGGTTCAAAAGGGAGCGATTCATTCATTTCAGGTCGACCAGGTTTTTTTCCATGATGGCGTGAACATCCTGTTTCAGCCGGGCAACTTCGTTGCTGTTGTACGCTGAAGTTTCCACCATCGGTAAATATACAGCGCGGCATATTCCCGGGTTCATGGAAAACACCGATTTATAGTGCAGTCTTTTCACGGTATCCGGAAAAAGAATGGGTTGAATGGGCGTTCCGGTTTCGAGTGCAATGCGGAAAGCACCGTCGTAAAAGGACTTCAGGGGTGTTCCGGATTCATTGAAAGTACCTTCCGGAAATATAAAGATGGAAACGTTTCGCGCGAGTACCCTTTTCAGGATGGACACCGATTTCGCCCGCTGGTGGGCGTCTTTGCGATTCACCTGTACCACCGCGTTCCGGTAAACGAAACCGAAGACGGGGATCGAAGCCATTTCCTGTTTGCCCAGTACCCGCACCGGTTCGCGGATCACTTTCACGATCATGGGGATATCCAGGTAGGAAATATGATTCGCGACAAAGATGCAGGGACGTTTTTCGGAAGGTGCGGCCAGGTGGGTGACCGGCACGCGGATGCCCAGCAGGAAGAGCCAGCAATCTGCCCAGAAACTGCAGATCCGGTAGATCGCATTGCCGCCGCGGATCCTGCCAAAAAAAGAAGCGATAAAAAACGCCGGCAGCAGCAACAACAGCAACACCGTAAACAACAGGAAAGCATAGATGCTATAGATAAAGCGCATGGTCAGGGGCAGTTACAGGTGAAGTCCTGGTCGAGATCGATACAGGTGATGACGCGGGTTTCTTTGTCGCAGGTGCCTACGACGATCCGGAGATGGTGCTTGTCCTCGGGACTATAGCCTTCAACAGCAACACTGGGACAGGGCCGGTCGTCCGGGTCAGATTTCCGGTTGTTGATAGTGCCGTGTTGCAGGATATAGCGCACATCGGCCTCGGAGATCTCGCGGCATTCCATCCGGCAACGGGCATGGCGGGTGAAGGACAAATGGGCAGGATTACGGTCTTCCAGGGTAGCGTTTCCTGCCTTGTTGCCTTGCAGCAGCCTGATTATCAATACAATGGCGAGCACCACGATCAGTACCCAGCCATAGCTTCTTTTGAAACGCATAGCCTCAAATCTACGTATCTTTGCCGCCCTATGGCCGAAAAAAGAACAGTGGCGTTTCATACTTTGGGGTGCAAACTCAACTTTTCCGAGACATCCGCGATCAGCAGGTTGCTGGAGCAGGAAGGTTTTGAGAAGAAGCCCTTTGAGGAGCACGCTGATGTGTATGTGATCAACACCTGTTCGGTGACGGACAATGCCGATAAGGAATGCCGGCAGCTGGTTCGCAGGATCCAGCGGAAGGCGCCGGAAAGCATGGTCGTGATCACGGGCTGTTATGCGCAGCTGAAACCGGCGGAAATTGCCGCGATACCCGGTGTCGACCTGGTACTGGGTGCGGCGGAGAAGTTCAATATTGTTGAGCATCTTTCCAACCTGACCAAGGGAGATTCCGCGAAGATCTGCAGTTGTGATATTGAGACCGTGAGCGGGTTCAATGCGTCGTGGTCGGTGAATGACCGCACGCGGACCTTCCTGAAAGTGCAGGATGGCTGTGATTACAATTGTTCCTTTTGCACCATCCCGATGGCGCGGGGCAAGAGCCGGTCGGATTTGGTGGCGAATGTGGTGCAGCATGCTATAGACCTCGCAGCCGGAGGCGTGCGGGAGATCGTGCTGACCGGTGTAAACCTCGGTGATTTTGGCAAGGGACCGGATGGCAACAAAAAGAATTCAGAAAGCTTTTACGACCTGATCCAGCAGCTGGATGAAGTGGAAGGAATTGACCGCTATCGCATTTCTTCCATCGAACCCAACCTGCTGACCAATGAGATCATACAATTTGTGGCAGGCAGTAAGAAGTTCATGCCGCATTTTCACATCCCGATGCAAAGCGGCAGCAATACCTTGCTGGCGTTGATGCGTCGCCGTTATAAGCGCGAATTGTATGCGGACCGGGTGAAGGTGATCCGGGAGCTGATGCCGCATGCGTCGATCGGGGCCGATGTGATTGTAGGGTTTCCGGGTGAGACCGACGAGATCTTCCAGGAGACCTTTGAATTCATTCATTCCCTTGAATTGAGTTACCTGCATGTATTCACGTATTCTGAGCGGGCGAATACCGTTGCGCTGGAGATCGAACCCGTGGTGGCGGTGGGAAAGCGGCATGAGCGGAATAAAGTGTTGCGCAACCTGAGTTATATGAAGCAGCAGTATTTTCAGCAGCACCATGCGGGGCAGCAGCGGAAAGTATTGTTTGAGGGAAATGCGAAGAACGGGATGATGGAAGGCTATACCGACAATTACATACGCGTAACGACGCCTTACCGCGAAGAGTGGGTGAACCAGGTGGTAGAATGGACACTGTAGCAAACGCCATTTTTTACGCGAAATAGTTCAAAAAATATTTTGCTGAAACCTTGTAGCCCTTATCTTTGCAATCCCGTTTAACGAATGGGTAGTTATTTGAAAGTTTACTGTTAAGAAAAAGCATCCTGGGAGCATAGCTCAGCTGGTTCAGAGCAGCTGCCTTACAAGCAGCGGGTCCGCGGTTCGAATCCGTGTGCTCCCACTACCGAAAGGTATCAGACAGGAAATCAACAACAGAAAGTCGTTACGAAATCAACAGATCTTTTTAACAGTAGACTTAGGGAGCATAGCTCAGCTGGTTCAGAGCAGCTGCCTTACAAGCAGCGGGTCCGCGGTTCGAATCCGTGTGCTCCCACAAACAACTCGCAGAAGGCCTGGAATTATCCGGGCCTTTTTCGTTTTATAGCGCTGACCGATAACGAAAAAACTAATCCCCGGCAATGGCGTTTATGCTGTTACCGTAGAAAGGATCGATCCCCGCACCGGTCAGAAAACACAACTTAAAATGCCCGGCTGGTGCTCCGCCAATTTTGGCTGAAAATCAGGATTTTTTAAGGCGCCCCTTTCAAGCAAAAGCGAAAAGTTTCACCAGAGCTTATATCTCCCTGTAAATCAGCCTGATACTTACCTTAAGGTTACTTTACCCTTGCTTTACCCTTGCTTTGGAAGCGTGTTTATATTGGGGGAGACCCCATATTAAAGCAAGGATAAAGCAATGATAAAGGAAATTTAAAGGAACTTTAAAGCAAGGACAAAATGCTCAACTGTCATCAACTCCTCTTCTCGTCTTTTTCCGCCTTTTAACTGCCACCGGAATGCCGATTTGCCCATTCCCATCATCTACCCGAATTACGTCCGTCTGCCTGCCAACCAGCCCTGCCCCCAGCCAGGGATAGCACCTCCCGGCTTCCTTCAATTTCCCGCATTTTCAATGACCTGGATACAAAATTAGCCAGTAATCTGATCCGGGAAAGAGGTTTGGGACGGTCTCAGATATTTCCAGGGACGGTCTCAGATATTTGCCGGGACAGAGAGTCAATTACACCTCGGAAAGAACTCGGAAAACGGTCTTTGCTCCCTATGCAGGACCACACGTTTACCTCGAATTCCGAGGTGTACACTTCGAATTTAGAGGCAATCCCGAGTACCCAGCGAGGTAAATTTGAGGTCCAACAGACTTTGAACAGACTTACCAACGAGGTCAAACAATATCCCTGTAACGATCAAACCTGGCTCCGGTTTTTGCATTCTCCCGGATTGCCAATCGATTCCTCGGTGGTCTTGATATCGATATCTATCCGACTTGCTCCGTACTCTTCCCAAAACACCGGAGACACAGGAGCATCGCGCATAGTAGTTGCGAAATACAATCCGAAATTATTATCTTAGAAATGCTAAACCTTAATCCTGGTTAAACAAGTCTCATACCGTCATCATTTGACCGGAATAATATCTGGTAGGTCGCTATTCTCACCCACAGTTGCATTTGGGGACGTAAAGAAGATACAACCAAATTTTACTGGTAGACCAGCAAAATTCCAGCCCTGTTTCAACATCCTGGTAGGCGGTAAACCTACAGCTACACATGTTTAGATGACAGTGAGCAAATTAGTTTTCCGGAAGGTTTTTGCAAAAACATATAGCGTAAATATTGGCACCCGGCTCATGGTCGACCTGCATTGTCTACCTGTGAGTGAGGAGGCGAAGCATTCGCGACTATCAACGGAAAATCACCTCAAACTTTAAAAATATCACCTTGCGCATTGCCGCAACTGTACAATACAAAATGCGCAGTTTTTTACACTGACCATCAGATTACTAACAAAAAAAGCCCCATGCGGCTATTTGCTTATAATTACATAAACACATACGTTACCAGTAATGCTATGACAACCGAAAACAACAAATGAGTTTTACAGAAAAGAAAATATCAGTTCAAACATTGCTAGCTCTAAAAGATGCTCTAACAAACATTTTTTGGACAAAAAAAGACCTTCGGCAATTTATTGAGTTAACTCTTGAAAATCCCTTAATCGTTTCGACCATTGATTGGACTGAAAACACGAAACTTGAAAGTGTTTCTCAAATCATTGACCGAATGGCTAAGCGACAAGATTTGTATCAGACGGACTTATTAAAACTAATTCAAGAGACAGGCAATTTCAATGACTTTTCTCACCTGAAAATGTGGGATGATGCTGAAACTAAAATCAAGAAAGCAAAAACTGCGGTCGAGAAACTAAGAAACAATACAAAAGGATATTTTGATACGATTGAAGAACTAAAAAAAGCTGAACAAGCAAGAGCAACTAATCAGGCGAAAATAAAAGAAAGCATTACTTACCAGCAAAGGTTAGATGAATTAAAATCGAAATTCTTTGAAATAGCAATTAACGACAACCACCAAAATAGAGGACATCAATTAGAAAAATTCCTGAATGAACTTTTTACATTCTTTGACTTAGACCCCAAAAGTTCTTTTAAAATAACAGGCGAACAAATTGATGGCTCATTTACATTCGACAACACTGACTACTTGCTTGAAGCTAAGTGGCAGAAGAAACAAATTGATGCACAAGAGCTTTATGGATTTGGTGGGAAAATTCAAGGTAAACTAAAAAATACTTTGGGGCTATACGTTTCCTTGGAGGGCTACTCAGTTGAAAGCACAAAGACAGAAAATCCCTCAGTAAAAGCAATTATTCTGATGGACGGTTCAGACCTAATGCAAATACTTGAAGGTCGTATTAAATTAACTGACATGCTTTATATTAAAAGGCGGCATGCTGCACAAACAGGTGAAATATATTACAGAATTGTTGGTATATGACAGAACAAAATAAACAAGATGCATTAAGTATCTTAGGCAATGGACTTGCTAAAATTGTAAATAATTACAGTGAAAATGCTTTGCTCATTAATTCATGCTTTGTTGCTGCTGATAGGTATCGGACAATTACTGGCACCACAGGACTCTCGACTACAGTAAACATTCCAGTTGAATTGCGACTTGACAACGAAATCGATGTTCAATATACAAACGAAGATTTAGTAAGAAAGTACAGTTTGGACGTTCAGAACATTGTTTTTCAAAATTATGTAATTGCTTCTGTTTCACTTGTAGATGCTACTTTGGAAGACCTTTATGAGCATTTCATAAAAGTTTACAATCCTGCCATCACAGAAGCCGAATTAGAAAAGCAAATTCGTAACGCTTGGACGAATGATAATTTATTGACCTTTCTAACCAACCCAGGTAGTGTTCATCTGCAAAAACCAAATGACAAGCAAACTGAATTTTCGGAAGCATTTATGCGTTATTCAGAGTTACGTATATTAAGACACTCTTTATTGCATACCAATGGAAAGTTGTCTGACAAAAATCATCAAAAGTTGCAAGATAACTTAGCAAATACACCAAACAAACGGAAACATTTTGCTATGGCAAATTCCCCACTTTTCAATGCAAACAGAGAAATTGTGTTATCAATTAATCATATTTTGTCTATTAGGCAGTATCTGGACAGATTCCTTATGTATTTGTATCAATCAATAAATGAAAGACCAATTGTATAAATGTACGAAGCACTACTGGTAACACGGGTTTTGCGTTAGGCGGGCGGACGTGCAAGCTTTGGGCTGTGTGCAACTATTAAACATTAGTAATAAACTGAAACTTTGTGCTTCGAAATCCGCCCGAACGCAAAGCCCGAAAACGTTATAGGGCATTTTAATTCGACACTCAAAAAGTGATGATTATTTTAAGCAACATAGAGAAACTTAGGTTGACTGCAGAAATTAATGACAAGGTTGTTGATAGCTCAATGCTTTTTGACACCAAAACTAAAAATGCATTCAAAAGGCTTTCGAAACAAATAAAGGAAATTCTGCTAAATGAACCGAAGATTACTTCTTATGGCTTAAACACATTAAAGAACTCTTTGCTGACATATTGGAACGAAAGCATTAAGCCCGATACTGAAAAATTTTGGACAGAACTGAAATTAAACGGAATTGACTTCGAAAGGAAAGAACCTTTGAAATTTGCTTTAGACAAAAAACGGTTTAGACAAGTTGAACAAGGAATTGACGCACGAAATCATTGGATTGAATTAAAAAATCAGAAAGAAATTCAACAACGGTTTTCCATAACAGAAATCCAGGAGATTGAAGACATAATTTCAAAAGACGAAAACAGTAGAATTGAAATTTTGAAAAAGTGCTTAAGAAAAAAAGAAATTCCTCAGTCACAGTATTTGAAATTTGGTGAGTGTATGGCTTATGCAACCAACTGCAGACTGTGGGACAAGTACTTTAGTCAATCTGAAGTTGAAGAGCTGTATATAATCTGGAAGAATTTTAGAAGCAAATAGAATGCCCTATAACTTGGGGTTTACTGCTATGGCGCGGCGACTGAATAAATTTCAACTATGAATATGCATCAGCAGTAGTTCGAGCTGACGAATAAATCCAGCCTTTGGGTTCCAATATTCGACAACAAAATAGAACCGGGCAGCGGTTCGAGGATGGATGTTCAATGAATGCCGCCTCAGCAGAAAGCCTTGTCCGTTAGCGGCAATTGCAAAAAAACCTAAAATTGGGTCTTAATGAAATGGCTTTACTAAAAGACACCTTCTAATAATGAGACATTTTCTATCCTCCAAGAGACAACTCCCTCCATTTATCAATAGGAAAATTGAAGCCAGACTCTCTAATATAGAAAGCCAATTAAAATCTATAAATGAAAACCTAAATAAAAAAGGAAGTAATTTATTTCTTTATATAACAATATTAGGAGCAATCGTTGTTTTCCTTTCCACTTTCATTGAAAAGTATTTGATACCTGATGCCAAATATAAAAATGATTATCATGAAAATAATGAGAGTTTGTATGGTGGCAAATGAGAGAATTGAAAATGATTTATGAGACCAATCTAACTAATTTTCGAGCTTTTGACTCTTGTAGAAATGCTTATTATAATACAATACTACCTTATTTGATGCTCGAATACAATTTGGTAGAGATACTCTCAAAAGGTCCCATAATTAAAAAAAAGACCGAATGAGTAAAGTGACCATGGATAGTATTATCAATGAAAATAAACTACTTTATGATGAAATGATGTCTTACCATGATAATTGGTACAAAGATACTTCTTCTATTCGTCGAGACTCTGCAAGAGGGCCTTTTAAACTCATTGCTAAGAATAAATATATTGACTCTCTTGAAATGCTTTTAACAAGAGTTAGAAACAGGTATGACAGTGTCACGAAACCAAAAATATACATGATACAACAACGTTTGCATGAATATGAAGACACCCAATCTGATATGGAAGATATTTTAAAATATGTTACGTTGTTTGGCGCCTTGATTACTCTTATTGGAACTGTGGGAGGAACTAAAAAAAATAGACTAAGTTTAGACTTCTTCTATATTAACTGCCGCTAACAAAAATAATGCTGGCAAGTGGGGCGGACGGAAGAATAATCAGCAGTATTCATAGCTGTACTTTGGTTTGGGCTTGACAAGCAACGCTGGACATTAGTTCATAACTTTAACAAAATATTTTCAATCAGCTGTTGTTCCAGGCAGGACAAACAATGAATATCCCACCTGCAGCAATACTGGTTCGTTGTGTGCCAGTTAAAACGACGACCCTAAAAATTATACAATGAACGACGACATAATTTTTGACTACGAAAAAGAAGCAATACTATTTATACAGAACAAAGTATTTGCAGGGATTTACGACACAGATTCAATATTTGGCTTGCTTAACCAGACAGAGGAATTTGTCCAACAAACAAACGTAATCACACAAATTTCAATTGACATTGAAAATGCAGAAGATACAGCTGAGTTACTTCTACCTAAGCTTAGATATGCTATAAAAAATGAGGATATAAAACTTTTGGATGCCATTTTAGATGGACTAAAAGCTGCTGCATCTGTTAACTATTTTCAAGGAAGCCCACCCGACAAAACAATACCTGCAATTACTGGTGTAATTGCAGCTTTAATAAAACTGGGCAGGGACTTATTAAAAGGAGTGAGACTAAATTCAAGAGAGCTGTTACTTTTAGTTATATTAAAAAAAGATGGTGCAACTGAGATAAGTGTTTTAAGAGAACAATTATTAGGCAAAAAAATAGACATAGAGGAAAAAGAGCTTTTAATAATAATTGGAGACCTTTCTCAAAAGAAATCTTTAATAGGTACTAATGTTTCATTAGTTGCAAAAACAACAGATGGCAGGTGGGTAACAACTATATAAATATGAAATATGGATTCCATCTTAGATGAAATATCAAATGCAATTTCTAGTGGAAGTAAAAATCCTTTTGTTGACCCTTTAGCTAACATGGCATACATAGGAGAAATCAATGCTTTAGAGAATTGGGAGAAACAAGTCGAAATATTTAAAGACCCTAAATTTTTACGATACTTTCTGCATGAGAGTACACATCATTCTTCATTTACTGGACCAGTTGGAGGCGCTTTCTCTAAATTAGCATTAAGTTGTCAATGTTTTTTTTTGGAAGTTGGTGCTGGGCAAGAAAAATACAACTTAGCAACAAGAGACATATTAGTTTATCATTTTGCGTGGCGTTTATTTGAACCTTTATTTGAAGGTTTGGCGTTATTCCAAGAACATGATGTCATTCCAGGTACTTCATCATGTGCAACAAATACAACTTTATTTTTGGCAAGAGCAGTTTTTGAGCTTTCATTAAAACAACCAATAAACCATGAGTTCAATATTTATACTTTCTTAGAAACCCATTTAAAAGAATTAAGAACTAAGTCCGTAAACTGGCAATGCTCGAAGGAAGAAATTTTAAAATTATCAATTGAACAAAGGCCTTACTATCTCTTGGGATATTTAGCTATAAAATCTACATATCAAAGACTTTGTTTTAAGTGTAGAAAAATTGCAGAAGACCCTGATTTGTTTGTAGTACTTATGAATGATTTCTGGTTTCAAGATTATAAAATAGAACATATCATATTAGGTTCGTTACAAAAAGATAACGATTATTCTATTGAGGCACAATACACAACCCATATCTTAAGTGAATACATTCAAGACAAATGGGACTTGCTATTTAGAAATATTGAAAGTTATATTGAAGAGTGTGAAAACTATTTAACAAAGAAAAATCAAACTGAACCTTCTTATAGAAATATTGAATTCAAAAATGATTATAGTATAATAGGCGGGATACGACATGCTTCACTTTCATTAAATATCTACTTCCCTAAAATATTTAAATTTAGAAAAGAATTACGCTATTCATTAGAAGAAAGAGTAAGGTTTGAATGTGATGGCATTACCAAGCAGATAATGTTATTTTCAAAATTTGGGGATGCAACTATACCTACGATAGAAAAATTAGAAAAAGGAAAGTATTTAGGAACTGTAGAAGCATTTTTATCCATGACAGAGTATAAGCCAATTGTGATAATTACCGATGGTAATATCCCAGTCGCAATATTTGACCCGATTTTAGTAGAATGGAATGCAAATAATCTAATCGAAGAATATGATTCGTTTCCAGCTTATCCTGAAATTATAAAGCTTAAGAATAAAATAAGTGAGTTTAAATTTATTGATGAAAATTCTGAACTAAAAAGAAACATTAAACATAATGAAAATGAAGCTGACAAATATATCTTAGGTGTTTATGGGCAACTTGCCTTCGTACGAAATTCTGAAGATTCTCTAAAAGTTTGTAAAAAATTAAGTGACAAAGGCTTTCATACTATACTCAATAAATTATTTGAAAAAGTTGCGAAATGGTCTTTATGGACTGGATGCAGAACGTGGGACTTAATTACTTATTCTGAGAATACTAAACAACCATTAGATACAATAATTGACGAAGTAAATGAAATAAATGAAGCATGTAATAAGGCTATTAATTGGGAGCCTTTTACTATCTACAAAGACAGATATCTTGTTAGTAAATTCTGATCCATGACAATAAACGGCACACAACATTGGTAATGCTGAGTGGGGCTGGATGTTGAAACTTCGTATGTTTGCATCGCTGTACTTTAGTTCCAGCAGAAGAATATCAATTTGGCTTTTTTTTGTTAACTTCAACTTTATGTTTTCAACTGGGCAGTGGTTCCGAGCTGGACGTTATTTATATCCCACCTGCAGCAATACCTACTCGTTGCACGCAATTATAGTTCAGCATCGGTTCGGGCAGGACAAGCAACTTTGAGCCAAGTAAATTCATCAAATCTAATTTCTATCTTCAACATCGGTAGGCCGGTCTTGACGAAATACTATTTCTCAGCCTTCGCTAATACCTGGTCATTGTGCGTAATTTTTAATGACTTGTTATATCTATGCCAGAATTTAACCCAACAGAAAGAATAGGAGTAAATGCAGTTGAAGCGATATTTTTAAAAGACTTCAAATGGATATTTCGAGAACAGCCAATATCTGACATGGGTATTGATGCACATGTTGAAATAGCTAACGAAGGTATTCCCACAGGACAGTTGATATCTTTACAAATCAAAACTGGTGAAAGTCACTTTCAATCGAATGAGGACCATTTAATTTATTATGGAAGTTCAAGACATCTTGAATATTGGGTTAATCATTCATTGCCCGTAATCTTAATCGCTCATCTACCTAATACAAATGAAACATTTTGGGAGTTAGTTACATTAAAGAATGTAAATTTTACAAAAAAGGCTTGGAAAATTAATATCCCTCGTAAGCAAGTTCTAAGCTCTATATTTCTTGATGAATTAATGCAAATTGGAGGTGGTACAGAAGAGATGCTGAGAAAGAGAAAACTATTCATAGATAAGCCGCTAATGGATGTGATTAAGCAAGAGGGAAAGGTGTCTGTAGTGTTTATGGAATGGCTTCATAAATCTTTAAATAGAACACAAATAAGTATTATCATTACGAAAAAAGGGAAAGAAAGTACGGCAAGAGAATGGGCCGTAGCTTATGCTGGATATGAAACTGAAGAGATAATGAGGTTGATTTTTCCTTGGGCAGAGGCAACAATTGACGAGGATTTTTATGATGAGCATCTCGATGAAGACTCATTATCCGGAACGTATAATTTAGATTGGCTTTACAAGCAAGAGTTTTATCCATATAGGGTCCAAATGGATGAAGTTGCAGACTTTAGGTTACAATTATCACTTAATGAACTAGGTAAAGGTTTTTTGAATTACATTGATTTTGTAGAAAATGGAAAAACATTTTAATATTGCCTTACTAAGTAGTCACAAATAAAACTAACTCACAACAAAAGTATTTGCAAAGCTTGTCGGACGGAAGATCAATCGACTGTAAATTGCTCTGTACTACATCTGAGCTGGACGGAATTTTACTCAGCAATTAGTTGTTAGCCTGTATTTTTAATCACTAATCGGCATCGGTTCCGGGCTGGACAAATAACAACACCAAGCCTTGGAAAATACTCCGTCGTTGTATGCCATATTAAATCAACACCCCACTTCTTAAATTAAATCTATGCAATTTGAATTCGTAAGCGATGATACATTCCAAATGATACTCGAAAGAGATTATGAGGAAGTTCAGAAATGCATAGAGACAAAGTCAGCTAAATCAGTACTTGTACTTTCAGGAAGCATCGTTGAAGCCCTGCTGTCTGACTATTTTATCGAGAATTTGCCAGCGGGACAAACCCAAGCTACAATACTAGCTACGACGCTTGCAGCATTACTTGACATGGCCGAAGCAGAGGCGATAATTACAAGAAGTGAAAAAAACCTTGCTACTGTTATTAAAGATTATAGAAATCTTATTCACCCAGGAAGAGAAGTTAGAAAAAATGAGCAATTTGATTTTGAGACGGCTCAACTTGCATTTCAAATATTGAATTTGCTTATTCGAAAAATTCAAAGAAAATACCGAGAGAAATTTGCTTACACAGCGGAAGATATATTAAATAGTTTAAATGAAGATTGGAACTATAATTCGATATATTCAACAGTAATAACAAGACTGAGTACTGGTGAAAAAAATAACCTTATCGACGCTTTTGTTGATATTGAAAATAAGGAAAAATCAAAGTTCATTCATTATGAAGGAAAGTTTGAATACGCCGAGAAGTACCCAGAAATAAGTGATGTCAAAGGCTATGTTATCGAATTGAAGCCATTATTGAGACAGGAAACGATCAAATCCTATTTGAAAGAGCTTATAATATCCGTAACATCTGGACATAGTCTTCAAGCTGTATCTCTTTATAATTTGTTTCATGAAGATTTACATTTACTGTCTGAAGATGACCAGTTTATGGTAGTCACCTACATGTTTAGTCTTTTAGGAAACATACTTGAAAACTATAGAGAGTTGGCAGCTGATAAAACTTTTTCTACAATAGGCAAGTATGCTAAAGGTGATAAGGGGAAACAACTTTTGAAGGATTTCTGTTCGTTTGCAATTCCTCACTTTGGAGGGAAAGCAATAGATTTTGAAATTGATTTGTTAGAGCAAATCTTATACTCATTTCCTGAAGATGTAAAAGATGAAGCACTCGAAGACCTAAAACAAAATTTATTGCCATTAGAAAAAGTGCCGAAAGACATTATCGAAAATTTTGTAACACCAGTAATAAAAAGGGGATTACTAAAATTTGAATAAATAAGGCATTCAACATTGGTATTGCCAATAGTAGGGCTTGAAATTGGAGCAGAATGCCGCCGTAATTCTACTGTACTTCGGTTCGGGCTCGACGAACAAAATCAAGCTTTAGATCTTAGTATTTAACTTTATCAATTCCCTGGCTCAAGATTGGGTTTCGGTGTGATGGTCAAAATTGACGGTGAAGAATATATTCTAAGCTTTGGGCTGGAAAACAAAAACGAAAAAACTTTATGGAAGCCAGCCATCTCTGCGTCTTTCCGGCAATACCATGAAGCTGATTTCATTTTTGCCCATCATTTTGATGATTACAGGCTGTTCAAATAATAAGCTTGAGTTTTCACAAATTGACTTCGCTGCGGAAGCTTGTTTGGGGACTTGCCTAATTTTTCAATGGCAATTTCAAATGACGGAACTGCTACTACTTACGATGCGCAAATATATAATAGTCACCGGGGTCATTTCCGAACTATTATCAGGAAAGAGCAAATGGACAGTCTAAAAACCCTACTTCAAAATGCAGAGGTATTTATTTTAGATGACAATTACTCAACTATAGTGACAGACCATCCGAGATACACTTTGACGATTAAAGATAAAAATGGGCGCGTCAAGACAATTGAAGATTACGGGCCAAGCGGGCCAGACGAGTTGGAAAAAATATATGACCTGATATTTTCTTTTCGTGACGCTCAATCATGGAAATAAAATGGTTCCGTCAACTACACATCCTCTACCCTTCTAGGTTTTTTCGGGGGGAAGAACATGTCGCCCGGGTATTTTCTGAAATAGCGCCAGATATGACCGAAGATTTCGGGATAGTCGCGCAGGTGAATGCCGCGGGATTTGACGGCTACGAAAAAGGCCAGGGAGAAACTGACGAAAAAGTTCAGGAAGCCGATGCCCAGTACGCCCAGTACCACCGTCAGCAGGTAAGTCCAGGATACATTATGGTCCACGCCGAAATAGCCGATCGCTGTATTTCCGGCCGAGATCGTGATGTGCCGGATATCAAAAGGGATCCCGAAGATCTTGCCAACCGAGGCCGACATGCCGAGGAAAAAGCCAAGAGAAATGCTTCCGGTCATCGACCCGGCATTCCGGTTCACAAAATCCACCAGCCTGTTCAGCCGCCGCGGCTTCATGGAATGACTCAACACCGGGTGCTGCCGGATCCGCTCATTCAGCCGCCCAAATACCACGTGATTTTCTACATAGCCGGATATAATGCCGCTTAAAAACAGGAACACCCCAGTGAAACAGGCATACAGCAACGAAAAAGAATGCCACGGATGCTGTGCCTCTAATAGCTGGAATGCATGTGCGCCATCAACGATCTTATACCCGGTGAAATGATCCATCGCCCATACGATGGCATAGGTAAAGGGAAACACCACGAGCAGGTTCCCCGCGAAGGAGGCCGTCTGGCTCCTCACAATATTCGCCATCGCGATCGCAAAATGCCTGAGATCAGGCTGCCCCACATTCTTTTTGCTGTCGAGTGAGCCGGCTACGGCTGAAGCGGTATAGGCAGGTTGCTTGGTCGCCAGCGTGGTATTGGTCTGATCCATCAGCACGAAACCCGCTGCATAGTTGATGCTATAGGTAAACCCCATCCAAAAGGGCGCAAAAGGCAACTTGCCGATCAGGTTCTTGATCACCGCCACAAAACTGACGATCACACCGCCCCCGGCTGCACTGCGAAACATCCGCCGGTACTCCCCACGGTTGGTGGTGATAAACTTCTCCCCCTTCTTCCCCTTATGTTCCGCGATCTGGTAGGCTAGTAAGCCAAGGTTGTCGGACAAAAACTCCCGCAGGCTGTTTTTCTTGTTCTCATTGGTGACAACCGTGATAAAATAGGTGATGAACCTGTCCTCATCCAGCTGGTGGTCACGGTCAAGCACATCCGAAATGATCAGCATCCTGTCCACATGCTGCAGTATCCGCGTGGTCAGAAAGGTCTGCGCCAGGCTGGTGCCATGATACAGTTTCTGTTCCCGCAGCCAGATCACACTCTGGCGGCAGTTGTACAATTGCTCCTGGATATTGTACAGCAGCATGGTTTGCTGGTGCTGCGAAACAGTGGGCCCATCAGCCCGTTGCCCATCCAGGAACCGGATCACGAGTCGATTCTGCTCCAGGAAAGGCGCCACCGCCTCCGGGTGATGCCCATACCGCTGGGCCACTTCCTTTTCCAGTCCCAGTGTCGTTAACCGGAAAGAAAGGATCCGGAAAGCTTGCTCCAACTGCTGCAAGAGCTGCCGGTCATTCATGTTGATGTAGATGCGCAGCATCCGGAACAACCGCTTCCAGTAATCGCGGTGCACGCCTTCCACCCAGATATGATCGGTTGATTTGTAAAAAACGTGACTGATCACGTACAGGAAATCTGTCTTTTCCTGGATCTCCGGCAACACCTTGTGCTTGAGCTTGCTGCCCAGTTCCTGCACAAAGCCACGGGAGCCGATCAGCCCGCTTTCAATCAGCGCCGGCAGCAATTCACTGTTGATAAACTGGCTGCGGAGCGCTTCCCGCAGGGCGATCAATACCGAAACATCTTCCTGCAACCGCAACAGTTGCTTTTGGAATTTTTCCTCCGCCTCGGCAATACGACCCGGCCGCGAGGGACGGATCTGCTTCACCCATTCCACCAGGAAATCCAGTCCACCGGCTGGTGGAGACGGGTTTTCCGTTGGTGGAACTGAGGTTTTGTTTCCTGGTGACACATCTTCTGTAGAGTTTTCGCTATAAGCCATACGTTGACATTATCCTGCCGATCGCTTTCAAAATTACAATTGTTGGCTAATTTTACCGGCAAAGAAACGCTGATGCTGAATTATAAGGAAGACCATGATCACGAGTTCCACGAAGAGGTTGAAGTTTTGACGGAAACAGGTTCGCCCTACCAATTGATCGTATGGAATGACGAAGTGAATACTTTCGACTGGGTGATTGAAACACTGATCGCTGTATGCGGGCACACACCGGAACAGGCAGAGCAATGTGCCCTTTTTATACATACCAAGGGTAAATACGGGGTGAAAAATGGCGAGTATGACGAACTGAAACCCATGTGTGATGCCATTACGGAACGCGGCATCGGCGCAACGATCGAAATCACTGCCTAGATGCCGCTTTACCTGCTGGATCATACGCTGACCTTCCCTCCTGTTGAACTGGCCGAACCCGACGGCATGCTGGCCGTCGGCGGCGACCTCTCCACGGAACGTTTGTTAAAAGCATACCGCCTCGGGATCTTTCCCTGGTATGATGAACCGCCGATCTGCTGGTGGTGCCCCGACCCGCGTTTCGTGTTGTTCCCTGCTGAACTGAAAGTGAGTAAATCCATGCGCACGGTGTTGCAGAACGGCCGTTTCGAATTCAGGGTAAATTATGCCTTCCGGGAAGTAATGACAGCCTGCCAGCAGGCCAGGCGCCGCGGACAGGATGGTACCTGGATCAATGAAGAGATCATCGACGCCTATACGGCACTTCACGAACAGGGTTATGCCTGGAGCGCCGAAGCATGGCAACAGGGCCAATTGGTGGGCGGACTGTATGGCATCCGGCTGGGGAAAGTCTTTTTTGGCGAAAGCATGTTCTCCGCGGTATCCAATGCCAGCAAATTTGCCTTTATTCAATGGGTGCGGCAACTCGAAAGCGAAGGCGTTGTATTGATTGACTGCCAGGTGCACACGGAGCACCTGGAAAGCCTCGGTGCGAGGTTTATTTCCCGCGAATCATTTACAACAATGCTGGACCAATACTGCTGATCAGAACTGGTCAGAACCTGCTATACCGGTCAGAACCGGGTGCCCAGGTAATGCGGCAGCATCTGCCGCCAGGTCGGCCAGTCGTGCCTGATGTCATGCCCCCAGATATCCAGTTCATACCAGATATTTTTACTATAAAGAATACCCGCCAGCCGCCTCGCCGCATCGGGGTCTTCATGATCGCCGCTGCCACTGAGCAGGTGGATATGATGACTGCTGCGAATTTGTTCGAGGATGTTGTGATCGGCCAGGTTGGGCAGGTAGTGCGCGGGACTGTTATAATAAACATCTTCATCGAAATAGCCCTTGGTGTATTCGGTGAGGTCGTACACCCCGCTCATGCAGATACAGCCGTTCAGCAGGTCGGGCCGCCGGAAAAACAGGTTGGCGGAATGCAGGGCACCAAAGGAGGCTCCTGAAACGATGATCATGGTATCGGGACTGGTATGCTGCCGGATAAAGGGAATGACCTCCGCAAAAACATACTGGTTCCACTGCTGGTGGCGGATCGACTGCGTGCGGGGCTCCACTGCCGGGTTCATCCAGCTCTCCCGGTTGATGCTGTCTATAGAAAAAACTTTTACCCGTCCCGCATCAATAAATGGCCGGATCGATTCAATCAGCTGGAAACGTTCGTACTCGAGGTAGTCTGCCGCCGCCGTCGGAATCAGCAACAACGCCATACCATAATGACCGTAAACTGCCATCGGCATCTCCTTTTGCAGGGCCGGACTGAACCAGGACGTGAGCTGTCTTTCCATGTTGCATCTTTATTGTAAAATACAAGAAATTGTGCGGCCAGCCGGCGGTAAAAATTTGGGCATTTGGGTAATTTACCCTATATTGTTGAGCAATAGTCCGTCCCGGCACCTCGATTCCACCCATCCCTTGAAACCATCCACCCGTGCAATCATTATTTACGAATAAATGGTTTACTATGAGACGTTTGTTTGACCTATCTCAAGCTAGTACCGGAAAACTGTTATTGATCGTTTTGGCCCTTTATGGTACCATCGCAGCCATTACCTGGCTGGTTTGGAGGTAACGGTCACCGACAGTTCGGTTCGAAAGACAGGAACCTGTTCAGACCAGGTCAAGGCGAGTGAAGTTTTTTTTGCCCGAGCACTGGTAAAGTAGCCCCCTGATATAATCATTATCTGGGGACGGTGAAAGCTTTTCTTTCCAGTAAGCCAGTTCCGGCGTTAATTCCTCGTCCTGTCCGACGCACCCCATCCCCCAGAATCTTCCTTTTTCAACAAGGTAGGCAGCCGCTGACTCCGGTTGCAAAGGATCCTTTTCCAGTAACAGGAAGGTCGGCAGGTTTGCCTCCACCTCACTGATGGCTGCTTCTATTTTACTGTTATAGGATTCCGGCGATTCCTCCAGCCGGGATGCAATCAGCTCGTCACTGGCGGACCCCAGCATCCGGCGCAGGTAGTTTTGTCCCTCGGGGATGAAATCAAATGTATAGATCGCGGGCAGGTAGGCTTTCTTCTTTTCGATCACCAGTTGCAGGTAACCACTGTTATCATGGAAGCGGTACAGGCCGTATTTGTGGTGATACTTCTTCTGGCTCCGGTTGAACACAGGCCAGAGCTTCCTGATCTCATGACTTTCCAGGATCAACGACATCAGTTCGCTGTAACAGGTCTGGAACCGGATATTGTAAACCTGCCGCAGCAGCTCCTGCTTCCGCCTGCTGCTGTCATTATTGGAAAAATGACTGCGCACCCGCTTCTGCAGGTTAATGGCCTTGCCCACATAGATCACCTCTTTTTTCTGGTTCTCGAAATAGTATACGCCGGGTTGCCCAGGCAGGTTGACCAGGCACTCCACGGGCAGGTGCGGCGGCAGGAACTGCTCTGCATTCTTACCCCGGATCATTTTTGTCAATTCCTGCTGGTGATCGGCGTTCACCAGCCTTTCAAATAAAATGGCTGTGGCTGCAGCATCTCCCATCGCGCGGTGGCGGTCGTTGTTGGTGATCTCCAGCTGCCGGCAGATATTGCCCAGGGAATAGCTGGGCAACCCCGGCATGATCTTCCTGGCCAGCCTTACCGTACACAGCTTTTTCACCGGCAGGGAATAACCGCATTCCTCCAGGTGATGCCGGATAAAGGAAAAGTCGAAATTCACATTGTGGGCTACAAAGACCCTGTTCCGAAGCAGTTCATGAATATGCGGGGCAATGGTTTTGAACAGCGGTGCTTCGGCAACCATGCGGTCATCGATTCCGGTGAGTGCGGTGATATAACGGGGGATGGTCCGCAGCGGGTTTACCAGGGTGGCATAACGGCCCTCCTCTTCTTTTCCATTATGCAGGATAATAGCAATCTCGGTAATGCCGTTGGAAGCGGCAAAACCACCGGTCGTTTCAATATCTACAATGGCATACACCCTGCAAAGCTAAATTATTTAGTAATATTCCGGAGTACATTTTCATCAATGGAACGGATATGAAGATCCTGCTGGGCATAGGGAATTTCGATTTCGTTTTCTTCCAGTGCCTTATACAGCACTTTCAGCATGGTGCTGCGCAGCGACACCCATTGATCGAATTCATTGGTCCAGAACAACACCCGCATGTTCACGGAACTGGCCGACATTTCCGACCAGATAATGGAAGGTGCCGGCTGCGCCAGGATATCTTTCGCTTCCAGCAGTTTTTGCTGCACAATTTTTTCCGCTTTATCCAGGTCGGTACCGTAGGCGACACCGATCACAATCTCTATCCGCCGGAAAGTATTGCTATGGGTCCAGTTGATCAGGCGTTGCGAAATGAAATCGCCATTGGGCACAATGATATCTGCGCCGTCGGCCGTAGCGATCTTGCTGGCGCGGATCCCGATCTCCTTCACCCGGCCCGAGTGTTGCCCTATTTCAATCACATCACCCACATCCATAGGTTTCTCAAAGGCGAGGATAACACCACTCACCAGGTTATTGACGATATTCTGCAGGCCGAACCCGATACCCAAACCAAGCGCGCCGATGATGATAGCCAGCTTATCCAACGGAATTCCGGCTGCCCCCATGGCAAGAAAAAATCCGACAGAAAGGATCAGCAAACGGATCAGCAACATCCAGGATCCTATCCTGTTCTTTCCGGACACACCTATCTGTGGTTCCCTGCCGGAAAAAACAAAGCTGATCAGGTTCGCCAGCTGAACGGCAATCCAGAGCACCGCAATAAAAATGAGGATGCTGCCAAAAGTAAAATCAACATTGCCGATATGCCGGGTAGTATTCATGAACCCGGTCATCAGCTCTATGACACTATCCATCATGTTCAGGCTCCACACGAAAGCGGTGAGCCAGAACAGCACACCCACAAATACCAGTATGCGCCGCAATTTGCTGCGGATATGACTGAACTGGATATAATTGCCGATCGCACTGTTCTTATTGGCTTCCAGCCAGAGGTACACCGCTTCAATCAGGATTTCTACCAGCAGGTAGAACGACAGCGCATGCGCCAACGCGATGGCTGCGCTGTTGCTCAGTACTTTGGCCAGCGTAAATCGTCCCAGTATGTTTAACAGGAAAGAAAGCACGTTGGCAATGCCGAAAAAGATGATTACTTCGTTCTGGAATACGGGGTAACTTTTAGAAGATACCCGCACCTCCTGGTACAATTGCCAGGCAGTAAAAACTGCCAGTCCGGACAGGATCAGCATCCACCAGCGTTCGCCCTTCGTGATTACCGGCAACAGGTTGTCATACCCAAAACAGATAAATAGCAGTACGACCAGGATCCAATAGCGCCGGTAGCGCTCCGACCAGTCGGACCAGGCCAATGCCGTGGCCACCAGCAACATGCCGGCCCACAGGAATTCGATATATACGGCCGGCGGACTGGAAGAAACAAACGGCGTTAAGGTCAGGAACACCAGCAGGCAGCACAATTCCGGGCCGCGGCGGAGATACAGCACCGGCTCCAGCAAACCGGGCAATTGCTGCTTTTTGATCTTGAACAGGCTTCTCCGGATCCACCAGAAGCAGCCTCCGGCAAGCAGCAAAATCCAGGCTGCAGGCTCCCAGTTATCGCGCAGGTAATACCGGATCAGGCGGATATTAGGATCAAAAGACCGCCAGAGCGACTGCCAGAAATTAATCGGTTCCTTCCCGGATTTCTCCCAGAGAAAGGGCTCCGTTTTGGATAGCATGGAACGCTTGATGTTGCGGATCCGGAAATTGATCTCATCCAGCACATCCGTTCCATCCATAATGGCTTCCCCTACATTGTGCAGCAGCCGGGAAAGATTGCCTGACTGAACCGCATAAGCACCAGTCATCGTTTGCCACCGGGTACGCTGCTCCTGGAACTGAAGCTGGTACAAATGATAAATGGCTGTATCCGCTTTGAGTTGGCGGAACAGCGAATCATTCACATCCCGCACCACATTTCCTCTTAACTGCAGGAGATTTGCCGTGAACTTTTCCAAAGTCTTCTGCCACTCCGTCAACTGGCTGAGCGACTGGTGCACAATGACCCGTTCGGCACTCAGGCTCCGGAGATTGAGGTGGATCTCTTTATCATACAGGTTCTGTTTCAGTTTCTGCAGCGTGCCCCGGATCCCCGGAAGGTTTTCGCTGATCTCTGTCGTATCGAGCCCGCGCAGCAATACGCTGTTGATCTGGTTCATGTCCGCCGTCAGCTTTTCCATTTTCCTGACAAGCTGTGCAGACAGGGAATCATTACCGGTAAGGCCGCTGATCTGCGGCGCCAGGGAATCCTGGGCAAAAGCCAGGTACGGCATCCAAAGGAGGATCATCCAAAGCAGCCGGTTCCGGTAGGTGTTCATAGGTTCAATTTAAGTATTTTTGCCTCCTTATGGAATTGAGTAAGAATTTTAACCCGGCCACAGCAGAGGTGCACTGGACACAACACTGGAGAGCTAAACGATATTTCAACAGCAAACCCGATCACCGGCAACCCTTCACCGTCGTGATCCCGCCGCCCAATGTTACCGGGGTGCTCCATATGGGCCATACCCTGAATGAAACAGTACAGGACATCCTCGTCCGCAAAGCAAGAATGAGCGGATTCAATGCCTGCTGGGTACCCGGCAGTGACCACGCTTCCATCGCCACGGAAGCCAAAGTGGTTCAGATGCTCGAAAAAGAAAAAGGCATTCACAAAGCCGACCTGAGCCGTGAGGAATTCCTCAAATATGCTTTCGAATGGAAAGATAAATACGGCGGCATCATCTACAACCAGATCGAAAGACTGGGTTGCAGTGTGGACTGGGACCGGGTGACTTTCACGATGGATGACCACTATTACAAAGCGGTCATCAAGGTCTTTATTGATCTGTATGAAAAAGGACTGATCTACCGCGGCGCCAGGATGATCAACTGGGACCCCTCAGCAAAGACGGCCCTCAGCGACGAAGAAGTGGAATACAAGGAAGTTCAGGGCAAATTGTATCATATCCGGTACCCGCTCGAAAATGGTGGTGAACTGGTGATCGCTACACAACGTCCGGAAACCATCATGGGCGATACGGCGATCTGTGTGAATCCTGAGGATCCGCGGTATGCGAATCTCCAGGGCGCCTATGCCCTCGTGCCGTTGATCAACCGCCGCATCCCGGTGATCTTCGATACTTATGTTGATCCTGCATTTGGTACCGGGGCCCTGAAAGTGACGCCGGCCCACGATATCAACGACTACAACCTGGGACTGAAACATAACCTGGAAGTGGTGGATACCCTAAACGATGACGGCACCCTCAGCGAAGCGGCCCAGATCTATATCGGGACCGATCGTTTCAAGGCGCGTAAGCTTATCGTAGCAGAACTCGAAGAAAAAGGATTTCTGATCAAGGCGGAAGACTATCATACGCGCGTGGGTTACAGCCAGCGGACCGGCGTCGTGGTGGAACCAAAAATCTCAACCCAGTGGTTCCTCAAAATGCGCGAGATGGCCGAGCCGGCATTGAATGCCGTATTGAGCGGTGATATCCGCATCCACCCGGGTGATAAATTCCTGGCGACTTACCGCTACTGGCTGGAAAATGTAAAGGACTGGTGTATCAGCCGGCAATTGTGGTGGGGACAACAGATTCCCGCCTGGTACAATAGTGACGGGGTTTGTGTGGTTGCTGCCGATCGTGCCGGCGCCGTAAAAGCCTTCGCGGAAAAAGGAATCAGCGTGGAAGAAAGCGCTGTTACCCAGGACGCCGATGTGCTGGATACCTGGTTCTCCTCCTGGCTGTGGCCGATGGAAGTATTCAACGGCATTACGGAACCGGATAATGAAGAATTCAAATATTACTATCCCACTTCTGTTTTGGTAACCGGTCAGGATATCATCTTCTTCTGGGTGGCCCGGATGGTGATGGCCGGCATGGAATACCAGCAGGAGCGCCCTTTCCGCGATGTTTATTTTACCGGGATGGTACGCGATAAGCAGGGTCGCAAGATGAGCAAAAGCCTGGGCAATTCGCCCGACCTGCTCGAACTGATCGACAAATACGGCGCAGACGCAGTACGCTTCGGCATTATGATCTCCTCTCCTGCGGGCAACGACTTGTTGTTTGATGAGAGTGCACTGGAGCAGGGCCGCAACTTCAACAACAAGATGTGGAATGCCGCCAAACTGATCCAGCTCTGGAAGGAAAAAGCAACCGATGTTGCGGCACCTTCCGGAGATGCATGGGCACACCGCTGGTTTGAGACCCGCCTGATGGAAGTTCGGGTGGAAGTGGAACAGTTGCTGGCACAGTTCCGGTTAAGCGAAGCGTTGAAAACGATCTATTCGCTGATCTGGGATGATTTCTGCAGCTGGTATCTTGAATGGATCAAACCCGGTTTCGGAGAACCGATGAGCAATAGCAGCCTGCAGCAGTGTATCCGTTTCTTTGAATCGCTGGTGCAGCTGTTGCATCCCTATATGCCCTTTATTACGGAGGAGATCTATCATGCACTTTCCGAAAGGAAGGATGGCGACGACCTTTGCATGCTGCAGTTTCCTTCTGTGGAAGTACAGGTGGCTGCGCTGGAAAACAATGCAGCCCGCGCTGTTCTTGCTGAAGGACAGCTCCTGAAAAACATCATCAGCGGCCTGCGGGATGCCCGCAACAAGGCGCAGCTGAAGCCAAAGGAAACGGTCAGCCTGTTTATTGATTCGCCGGATCGTGATCAGTATACTGCGATCAGGGTTATTCTCTCCCGCCAGGTAAATGCCGCATCCGTAGAATTCACCGGTGAAGCGATCGCGCAATCCATCACCGCTGTTATCGGGAAGGAAAGGTTTTACCTCCAGACCGAACAACCCCTGGAAACCGGAAACCAGAAAGAAGACCTGTTAAAAGAGCTGGAATACCTGAAAGGATTTCTTGCATCTGTAGAAAAGAAACTGGGCAATGAGCGGTTTGTGTCAAATGCCAAACCGGAAATCGTTGAAATGGAAAGGCGCAAGCAACAGGACGCAGAAGGAAAGATCAAAGTGATCGAAGAAAGTCTCGCCACCATGTGATCTTTTCCTTAATCAATTGTAAAAGGGCGGCCGGTGGCCGCTTTTTTAATGCTATTTAGGTAGGTTTACATTATATGAAACTACCCCGCATACTGCTGGCATTTCTGGCCCTGTCATTCAGCAGTATGCGGGTGACAGCACAGGCACCAGCCATCGATAAAACAACCCTGATGGAGTTCATGGAGGACCGCACCCATGGGCACATGGAATTTTACCAGGGCATTTCCAATTCTACAGGAGCAATCAGTTTCGCTGTCCCGGTAAGCCTGTTTGTCGCCGCGCAGGTGCGGCACGATCCGGCCATGACCCGGAAAGCCCTGTATATAGGCGAAAGCATTGCCGTTTCCAGCCTGTTCACCACCGTGTTGAAACATACGGTCAACCGGACGCGTCCATCTAAAGACTACCCCGGTTTGATCATACCCGAAAGTTCAGGAGGTAGTCCGTCTTTTCCTTCTGGGCATACATCACAGGCATTCTCCACGGCGACAGCCCTGTTTATTGCTTATCCCAAATGGTATGTAGGTGTTCCGGCTTTCGGCTGGGCATCACTGGTGGGTTATTCCAGGATGTACCTCGGCGTTCACTACCCGAGTGATGTTGCGGCCGGCGCACTGCTGGGCGCAGGGTCAGCCTGGCTCACGCTGAAAGCCAACCAGTGGATCAATCACCAGCATTTTAAAAAACGGTCTTTGGTTTTGAATTGACAGCGGGCTTTGGCCTTGAATTGACAGCTGTTTTGCCGCTATTGGGCGACAGGTATCCAGTTTTCAAAATATTGCAATTTCAGAAACTGAGTGAAATGAGCCACCCACCTACGCTAAAGCTTCGGTGGGCAAAGCCCGCCTTCGCTGAAGTTACGGCAGTCGAAGCCCTTCTTAGCCAAGCCTACGGGGCAAAGCCAGCCTGCATTTGGTAGCCGTATGTGAAATAAACGTTTAGAGTATAGTTTTATTAAACGGGTAGTTCTGTTTACCGGGTAAATAAGATTTAGCCTCCGACAGGAAAATTGCCAGTGTTGACAGCATAACCATGTGATACGGATCAGCATTGCTTCATCAGCCAAAGCTTTAGTGGGGGCTGGCTTCAGGTTGGTTAATGCAGTTGGTTAAGGCAGCATGGTTTGCATCTTTGCAACAACCGTCTATAAACGCGCAGGGTTGTGAAACGCAGTCTGGTGGCTCATTTCACTCAGTTTTATGAATTACCATTTTTCATAAAAGCACCTCCCTCCTTCGCCAAGGCTACGGAGGGCAAAGCCCACCTTCACTAAAGCTACTGCCTGCGCTGAAGCTCCGGCAGTCAAAGCCTACCGCAATTTTTACTGGACAACAGGAGTTTTTGAATTCACACCAGCCGGAATCAGGTTAACGGGTAGGATGAATTCAAAACGGTTGGATCCGGTGTAACCATTCCGATCCGGATCCAGTAACCGGGAATAGCGTATCCCGAAACTTACCGGCAACTGGTTCCACCATTTCGAATCGATCAACAGTTCGATGCCGGTTGACCGGAATTGCTGGTAGTCTGCTGACTGCAACAACTGCACGTCTTTCGCATAAGCATGGTCATAAAACACGTTGGCTCTTACCCGGAGCAGGTAAACGATCTGAAATAACCCGGCATCCGGATAAAACAAAGGCAACGCGTAGTTGACGCCCCATTTGAGGGACCGGTAATAGTTGACATCATTGTACCCCCGTGCAAAGGGCATTTCATCGGTAAAACGAATGCCGCTGGTACTATCCCTGAATTGTCCTGCACCATTGAGCACAATACTGTGATTGGGAAACAGGCCCGGGAAATAAAGATTGGTGGTGGCAAGCAATTGTTCTGAATCAAACAGCTTGATGGCATGCCGGTAATGAAGCCTTAAAGTTTGCGCAAACGGGGGATTGAATTGCTGAACTGCCTGCAGTGATTGATTCGTAAACCTAACCTCTTCATCGAGGTAGTAGTAATCCGGATTCCCAATCTGGGATTTTTCCGGCTCATGGAAATAAGTTTTGTCGTATACGAGTTTTACAGATCCGGACAGGTTGCGGATTGACCGCCCGCGACTCAGGTTGAGTGGAACGCCAACCCCCAGGGACAGCTCCGTTTCATTCCAGAAAATCTCGCGTTGCTGAAAGATGCCCCTTCGGTCGATGGTATAATTCACGCCTGCCTGCAGCCAGGGAAACCAGCCGGCATAGGTGCCGGAAAAACCAAACTGCTTATAGCCCTCGTTGCGGTTATACACAAAGCTTAAGGCACTCTGAAAAGTATTCAGCGGATTCTGGCTCATGACACTGAAGCTGAATTCCGGCTCTTCATAATACGGCAGCCAGCTGTGAAACTGAAACAGCCGGGTGGTCTTCCGATAGCGGTGTGCAGCAAACCCCGTATCCTGGCCTGGTGCGGAAAGATCATTCCACGAAGACACCAGGGCCGCTACCTGCAAGGGATCTGAAACCGATAATGCCGTTTCCGGAACCGGCTTTGGCCGCAGGCTACCAGCTGGCACACGAATAATTTTCTGGCCATTGGCACTGAACTGCATCCAGGTCAGCGCACCCTTATGAAAATCAGGTTGATACTGCCCCAACCTGCTGCTGTCTGCAATGGTATTGTCCCATTGCTGCAGCCCTTTACCATCAGTGGTGCAGGAGAAGATCCTGTCTACACCTCCCGTTGATGCGGTAAAATAAATTGAGCCCTCCCTGAAACGGGGATAGCCAATAACTGTATTTGCCCAGTGGAAAAGCAGCGTTTCCACACCCGTATGAAGATCAATAGCCAGTAGATTCATTTGTGCACTGGCATTACGTACGGCCACAACTATTTTATCACCCGCAAATGCCGGGTGCGCGTATACATAATTCCCGGTATTGGGAAGTCGCCGGAGCAACCTGCCGGCAGCGTCCAGCAGATCGAGTGCGTTGGCAGCGCCGGGATCGTTATAAACCGCTACAATGGAGTCTGAAGAAGGTGACAATGCGGGCGAGAAATACCGCGTGTTCCGGGTGATCCGTTTCTGTTTACCGCTATGTATATCCAGCAGCTGCAGTTCAGAATAATCCTTCCATCCCCACCTGGCATCAGGTCGATAGGCAGCGTAAACAAGCAGGCCGCCGGCGTAGGAAAAGTAATTGTCGAGCCCCCTGTCTTTAGTGCGGATCTTTTCCTCCTTTCCATCTTTTCGCAGGTAAAACGCAGCTACCCTTTTATAACTGGACTTCAGGAACAGTAATTCGCCCGCTTCAGTCGTAAAGGGATTTTCCTCGTTTACAACCGGTTGTTTGTCTCTTTGACCCGCTTCATGGGCTACAAGGATACTGCGGCTCTTGTTCAGCGCGCTATCGGCAAATTCAGGAAAACTGCGTCCGGTTGACTTCCGGACAGCGCGCTGCAACGGATAAAAAAGTCCTTTCATCGCGGCTGCGTCTTGTGTTACCGGCTTCCAGAAATTATTGCCATACCGGTTTCGCCCATACGCAACCAGCTGGTACCCCAGGTCGTAGTGGCCGGGAACAAAGTCCACCAGGGAACCGTTACGCAGCTTCATATACCGGTAATGGGTACCCGCTTCCCAGATTGCCCGGTAGCCTTCATAGAAATTAGGCAACCTTCCCCTTCCCTGCCTGCTCAGGAAAGTTTCCTGGTAAACGGCATCACCTTCAAAGAACCAGTCAGGTACGGTTAGTGCATTGGCAAAGGCTTGTCCCTGCTGCCCCAGCAAAATGCTGAAGACTTTGGCCAGTCCCCGGTTAAAATTGCTGTATTGTTCAACATGCCTGTATTCATGAAGTGCGAGTTGATCCGTCCACGTTATGCTTCCCTGGGAAAAGGGGTTTGCCGGGGAAGTCAACATGAATTCCGACCGGAACGGCGCAAGGGCGACATAGCCATTGGAAACAGTTGTCAGCGGCTGAAGGATCAGGCTTAGTTTCCTGCGATGGTCGCCGATACTGGAATCCTGCAGGTTATCGATACGCTGCAACAAAGTTGCGACCCTGGAGCCAGTGGAATCAAATCCCTGTGGGAAGATAATGCTGGTCTTTTTCAGCTCGATGGCCTGCCAGCGGATGGCGGGTGGATTGCCGCCAAAATGTTGTGCAAAAACAGCAGTAGTGATCAGCAACATCCCAACCGGAAGGAGTCTTTTTACCATCGGGTAGCAATTATGAGTCAATATTAATTCACTAATTTCAGCGCAACAAAAGAAAGGAATGGGTTTGCTCGCATTGGCACTGGCACCGGGAATTGCCATCATCTGGTTTATTTATTCGATGGACCAATATGACCGTGAGCCCTTACGCGCACTGGTCAAGTCTTTTTTCCTGGGAATGCTCGCAGTATTGCCTGCGCTGTTACTGCAGTTGACTTTATCAACACTCCTATCCAGCTTCATTCCTGCCTCCGGATGGACCTATTACCTGCTGCTGTCTTTTGTAGCGGTAGCACTGACGGAAGAGGGATCAAAATTCATGATGACCAGGTTGTATGCCTATCCGCGACCTTTCTTCAACGAACCTTTTGATGGCATCATTTATTCTGTAATGGTGGCGATGGGATTTGCAACTTTTGAGAATATCGGCTATGTATGGCAGTTCGGGTGGGGAACTGCCCTGGTCCGGATGTTTTTATCGGTTCCCGCGCATGCCACATTCGGCGTGCTGATGGGGTATTATATCGGGTTGGCAAAATTCACCCATTCCAACGCGGCGCGATGGTTGAAACTGCGGGGTTTTTTGCTCGCGGTTTTGTTTCATGGACTTTTTGATCTTTTTTTGATGGTGCAGCAGGATAATTCGATCACCAGTCATATATCCGGTGGATATTTGTTTGGCATCGCCATCCTGTCTTACCTGGTAGCTATCCGGCTTTCCTGGCAGGCTATCAAGATGCACCAGGCTATTTCAAAGCATAATTTTCCTTCATGAGCGAAGCATTGGTAATAAGAAGCGCAGATCAGGACGATATTCCGACAATTGGATACCTGGCTCATCGTATCTGGCCCGAGACCTACCGTGAACTGATTCCGGCTCCCCAGCTGGAATATATGCTGGACCTGTTTTATAGTCCCGAAGCATTGGAAAAACAGATCCTGGAATGGGACCATCGTTTCATCATCGCGGAGATTGAACTGGAAGAAGTGGGCTTCGCTTCATTCAGTAAGGTCACCGACGCGACATGGAAGTTGCAAAAGCTATATGTGTTACCGGAAGTGCAGGGTAAGGGCGTTGGCCGTGCGCTGCTGGATATGGTAGAAGAAGAAGTGCGCACCCACTATGGCGCGCACCTTATATTGAATGTCAAAAAAGATAATCCTGCTATCCGCTTCTATGAAGCGATGGGATTCCGGATCGAGAAAGACGAAGTGATCGACATCGGCAACGGTTATGTGATGGACGATTTCGTCATGGGCAAAAACGTTTAATGCCCCCTCCTGTCCGGCCTGCCACCACCATTTCCGCCACCACCCCTGTTGCTGCTTCCCCCTTCAACTCTTGATGGAGAAGAGAACTGCCGTTGCGGCGGTGACATGCGCTGCGGTGCCTGCTGTTGCCTTTGCGGGGGATTATAACTCCTTTGCGGCATTTCCCTCCTGCTGTCGCGCTGTGGTTCGCGTTGTGGTTCACGCTGCGGTTCACGGCGGGGCGATTCTCTCCGGTCATTGACACGCTCAGGGTTGCCACCCGGCCGCGTATTGATCCTGTCGTAACTTCTTTCCGGATTATTATTGCGGTCAACCACTGTTGGTGCCGGGCGGTCGCTGTTATTATTTGGACGGGTATTGAACCTGTTGTCGGGCCTGTTACCCCCCTGGTCCGTTACAGGTCTTGGATTATCGAACCGGTTCCGGTCCGGCCTTCCGTTATCCGACCTCCCATTATCCGGGCGGTTACCCGGCCTGTTATCAGCACGGTTGGGTCGGTTGTCCACTCTGCCTGGAGTTCTGTCCGGGCGATTGTTTGAATACCGGTAGATGTCATTGCTGGCAATATTGTTTCGCTGACGATAGATATTGTTGTTGGGCCTGCTGTAACCATAATAGCCGTTGGAACCGTAACGTCCACGATTGCTCACATAAAAATGGTTATTGCGGTAGCCATAATAGCCATGGTTACGGTAATAGGGCGCGCAGTACGCAGGGCGATAGCTTACCGGTCCCCACCAGCCACCGCACCAGGTTCCCCAGGGGCGGTACCCCCAGCCATAGTTGAACCAGCCGGACGAGTAATTGAAGCCGAATGACCAGCCGTACCAGGGATTATAGTGCATGTTGAAACCCCAGGTCCAGGGCCGCGCATAATAGTAAGATCCGTACCAGGGACTATAATAATAGCCGGTTCCGTATACTACCGTCGGGCCATACACGAAAGTATTCATGTAACCAGGCGTGTAACCCATATAAACATAGTCAGGGGTGTAATCATAGATATACACATACTTCACGTTATAAACCGGGTAGCGGGGAGAGATGAGGTCAACTTCATCCGGACGGGAAGTGCTCACTGCCCATGGGCCGGAAGGTGATCCGCCCGTAAACCAAACGCCATTCTCCACGAGATAATAAGAACCCCTGTATTTGATTACGGTAGAAGCGGTATTAACGGCATAGCTCATCCGGGTACCACTGATCTTCTGGAATTCCGGAGCACCATCATAGGTTACGGAGGCAGCGGCAGACTTCCGGTCGACCCTTGCCGTCTGCGGCAACTGGGCGTCCATCAGCGCATTGCTGGCAGCGGGTGTACCGGCAACGCTGGCAAGCACGTTGTCCTTTGCCGAGCCTGCGGGAATATTGGCAAAATCAGCAGGAAGGCTGGATGCATCCACATAACTCCAGTTATTGTAAACGGAGTTGGACCGGTACCAGCGACCGGATAACAATAAATAATATTGCTGTGAAGGGATATCCATGAAAATATCGTTGGGCGAATTTTCCACATACAACAGGCTCGTGTTGTCAATGGGATTGAATGCGGGTTCGCCATTGGTCTGGATCAGTTCGGCAGGTACGGTACTCACCAGCACTTCACCAACCGGTTTGTCCGCATTATCAAACTCATTATCGAAACTATCGTCACCATTACCTTTTCCGTTGCTGGCTTCCTGTTGCTGATCCACTGCGGTCTCTACTTTTGACAGGGCAGCCGGCGGGTAAGCCTGGTAACGATAGGGTCCCGTTACGGCCGGTGCCTCATACCAGTGTTTGCCGCCATAGAGGTAAAACCGGTTGCCATCCAGGCGGACGATGGTATTGGGAGAATTGATTACCACATCCAGACCCCAGTCATTGTTGCGCTGGAACCTGGCATCACCGTCAATTACTACCAGCATCGCCGGTTTGTTTCTGAAATAGATCACCGGTGCCTTGGTTTCGAAATCGGCATCCAGCGCCTTCTTCTCTTCATTTATCTTCAGGGCCTGCTGGATATCGGCTGTCTTTACAGCAGCATGGGAACCAGGCAGCGCATTTTCCAGGAACTGCTGAATGTACTGGGACTCGTCTGCAGTGATGTCTGCAGGAAACCGGATGCCGGTGATATTCATTGATTCCAGTTCCTGAACGCCGTGTACAGCATCATTGCCGGTGTTTGAAGTTGCCCACAGCGTACCGAAAACCGGCAGCTCGGCTGATTTCTTCTGAACGGAAACGGCAGACTGGAACTGCAGGGTGTTGCCGGAAAACTGTGTCGGCTGGGGTGCATAGACTTTCAGCAGATCGCCATTGTCCATGGTAAGGGTAACGGGCCAGGATTGCGCAAAACCTGTTGTGGCGGCGACAGACATTACCAGCAACAGGCAGCTTTTCATTATACGGTACAGCATAGCCGGGTATTTAACTGATTTAACCTAAGGCGGTTGTAAGTTAGACGTCCGCAGGCATATTTCGTTTACGTTGCACCATTGGTTTAACGATTCATTTGCATCTCAAGGGCGGCTTTTTTCATGCCCGCCGCCTGCTCATGGCCCAGGTATCGCTCAATGGCGTCATGGATCCAGTAAATGAGAGGGGTGCAAAGGATGGCAACCGTGAATTTATACGAATAACCAACGAGGGCGATGGCGGTCACCCGGGGAAAGCTGAATCCCATGGAGAAATACAGGTAAATATAGGAAACAACCACAGTATCAATAAGTTGTGATACTAACGTAGATAGCGTAGCGCGCATCCAGATCCGCTTCTCGCCGGTTAGGCGTTTAATCCCCCGGAACACCCTGGCGTCTGTCAGCTGGCCGATCATAAAGGCGGTGAGCGATGCAAAGATGATGTTCATGCCCTGGCCCACTACCTGGGTAAACGCCGCCTGCATATCGGGAACCCCTTTCGCCTCCTGCGACACCCGCCACCATTCTGCCGGTACCGTATGAATGGCAATATAAAACACGACAAATACAAAAGCGATCAGCACAGCCGTTAGTACCGACAAAAACCGGACGCCTTTTACCCCGTAATATTCGTTGATGATATCGGTCATGATGAACACGACCGGCCAGGGCAATATGCCTACCGTCAGGTCAAAGGAAAGACCACTCTGCCCGAGCAGGGTGAAACTTGCTTTGGAAAAGCCCAGGGTATCTTCCAGGGAAAAGATCTTTACACCGATTATTTCGGCCAGGATCGCATTGGTAATAAAAAAGCCACCCAGGAAAATGAACAGCCGGGTGGGTTTGTCGCGGATAATATTATGGATCATAAATTCTCGTTACCTAAAGATAGCCAACCTGTAAAGAAAACAACCAGCACCAGCTGAAGGAGCAAAATAACGGCATTCACCATCCACGGAAACCATCGCGCCGGCCATGTACCCCGAAACAATCTACTGCCAATGACCTGGCCGGTGGTAAGAATATTGAGCAGCGGTGACAGCACCAGTCCGGTGACGATAATAGCCGAGGCAATTGCCGTTCCGCGGGCAAAAGGATAAAGGCGCATTGTCATCGCCGTTAGAAATGCCAGATTGGTGAGAAAGGCCAGCTTGCGCAGCAGGGAAAAATTCATAAGCCATAAAAATCAGTTTAATTTGCCAGTTCATGGCAGGGATCAGCATAATTATTATCACCTATAACCGTCCGGAAGACACCCTCGCGTTGCTGGAATGTCTCCGGCAATTCAACCACCAGGAGCAATACCTGCGGGAGATTATTTTGCTGAACAATGCCTCAACCGTCGATTACACTGCTGTTTCACAATTTGCAGCACAACAGCCTGGCTGGCCACTCCGGCTGATGGATGCGCCGGAAAACCTGGGTGTGTCCCGCGGCAGAAATTATGCTGCGGCAAAAGCCGAAGGCAATATCCTGCTGTTCCTGGATGACGATGTGCTGATTGAAGACAGGGAGTTATTGCCCAAAGTGGCCGGGGCTTTTAAGCATGAAGTTCCGGGTGGCCATCCCCTCGGTGTGATCTGTTGTAAAGTGCTGTATGCAGAAAACCGCGAGATGCAGGTAAATGCATTTCCCCATAAACAGTTTGAAGGGTACCGGGACAAATCATTTTTTCTTACTTCCTATTACGTGGGATGTGCCCACGCTATTCTTCATGAGGCCTGGCGCAAGGCCGGGCCCTACCCGGAAGATTTTTTCTACGGTATGGAAGAATACGATGAAAGCTACCGCCTGCTCGATGCCGGTTACAGGATCGCCTACGATGCTTCCCTGGTCATCCTGCACAAAGAGTCGCCGCAGGGAAGAAAACCCAGGGCGGAACAGCTGCAACATATGTGGCTGAACAAAAGTAAAGTGGCCCGCAAATACCTGCCGGGAATCTACTTCATTACCACTGCTGTCGCCTGGAGTGTCTTCTTCCTGCGTCGCAGCGGGTACGACTGGAAAAGGTTTTTCAGCGGCTGGTCGGCAGTAGCGGCCATCCCCCGAAAACTTAAACCACAACGCGTGGGAACAGAAACCAAACGTTATTTACGGTCTGTTAAAGCCCGATTGTGGTTTTGATGTCTTATTTTGCCGCCCAAACTGCAAATTAGGACTATGAAATCCACCTGGTTCCGCCAATTGCTGCCCCACCTCCTGGCAATGCTTCTGTTTCTGGTGATCGCCGCGATCTATTGCCATCCCGCCCTGCAGGGCAAAGTGCTCGATCAGCATGATATCGATGGCTGGAAAGGCATGGCACAGCAGTCCTTCGAATTCCGGGAAAAGCACGGTCACTTTCCGCTGTGGACGAACAGTCTTTTCAGCGGGATGCCCGCATACACCGTTGCTTACGAAGGCCCGGTTTTGCAGACCATCTATTTTCAGACACTGCTTACCCTCGGCCTCCCGGTACCGGTGAGCTTCTTCTTTCTTGCCTGTATCTGTTTCTATTTCCTCTGCATCGTATTCCGGATCAATCCCTGGATCGGTGCTGCCACCGCTGTCGGCTATGCCTATGCGACATTTGACCCTATCATTATTGCTGTAGGCCACAATACCCAGATGATGGCCATCGCTTACGCACCTGCCGTGATCGGATCCCTCGCGTTGATCTACCAGCGCAAATTCTGGTTGGGTGCTGCCTTGTTCGCCTTGTTCTTTGGATTGCAGATCAGTACACAGCATATCCAGATCGTCTATTATACCTGTATCATGATGGGCCTGATGAGTGTCGCCTATGCCATACATGAATTCAGGAACAAACAAGTAAAAACACTGGTACCTGCTTTTGGTATCGCACTCGTGGCAGCATTACTTGGCCTTGGCACCTATGCGGTCACCTGGATGCCGCTGAAAGAATACTCCAAAGCTACCATGCGCGGCGGTACTTCTGAACTTACCCCAACGGACAGCACGGTCAAATCTACCGGCGGTCTCGATAAAGACTATGCTTTTTATTACGGGAGTTATGGCATTGCCGAGAGTTTCAGCGTGATCCAGCCCGGTATCTATGGCGGGGGCAGCATGAGCAAAAGCCTGAAAGCAGGCAACTCTGCATTCGCATCCAAACTGGCCGAAGTAGGCATGCCCGAAGAAAATGCGGTAGCCTACGCCAATGGCTATACCTACTGGGGCGGACAGCCTGGTCATGCCGGGCCGGTTTACCTGGGTGCCATTATCTGCTTCCTCTTCATCTACGGGCTGGTGGTGGTGAAGTCCTGGCACAAATGGTGGATGGTGGCAGCTGTAGTTTTTGCCTTCCTCCTTTCCTGGGGTAAAAACCTCGCCTCCCTGAACTATTTCCTTTTTGACGTACTTCCGTTGTACAATAAATTCCGGGCACCATCCATGTCGCTGGTCATCCCGCAGCTTGTTTTTCCGCTGCTCGGCGCGATGGGATTGCAACACCTGTTATCTTCCGCAGAAACTGCAGATGCCAAATGGAAATCCTTTAAAACAGCCTTATATGCAACGGGAGGGGTATTTGCCCTATTGCTGTTCTTTTATTTCACTGCCGATTTCAGCGGACCCAACGATGCCGCTTTACGCGACCAGTTCACCGGTATGATGCTCCAGGGTGCCCAGGGGCAGCAAAACCCACAGATGCAGCAGCAGGCAGCAAGTTTCAGCCAATCGCTCATCAGTGCCCTGAAGGAAGACCGCCAGTCGATCTTCTTTGGAGGGTTCATCCGCAGCCTGTTGCTGATCGCTTTGGCCGGCGGCCTTTGCTTTGCCTATATCAGGGGAAAGATTAAACCCGTCGTGTTGCTCGCGGGGATCCTGGTATTAACCATGTTTGACCTGCTGGGTATCGCGAGCCGTTACCTGGGTACAGATAATTACCTGGACAAGGAAAATGCAGATGCAGTGTTTGCACCGAATGCCGCAGATCTTGAAATCCTGAAAGACACGCAGAAGCCCTTCCGCGTATTTGATCAGACCGACCCGCAGGGGCCTTTCAATGGTTCCAGGGCTTCCTATTTCCACGACAATGTCGGTGGATACAGCCCGGCAAAACTGAGCCTTTACGACGACCTGATCAAACGTCAGCTGTCGAAAGGAAATATGCAGGTCTTCAACATGCTGAACACAAGGTATTTCATCACCCAAAGTCCGCAGACCGGTCAGGCTTATGCCCAGAAGAATGAATCCGCCTTCGGGCCGGCATGGTTTGTAAAGTCTGTGAAAACAGTGCGGAATGCAGATGAGGAAATGGCAGCACTGGACAGCACCTACCTGCGGGAAACAGCTGTTGTTCAGCAAAAATTTGCCGCTCTCGCGGGAACACCGGCTTATGATTCAGCGGCAACGATCCAGTGGATTGAAAACGGGAATGACAAAATCCGGTATAAGACTCATGCAGCGGGCAACCAGTTTGCCGTATTCAGTGAGATCTATTACGATAAAGGCTGGAACGCTTATCTCGATAGCAAACAAGTGCCCTATACGAAGGTGAATTATGCCTTACGGGGAATGCCGGTACCGGCCGGAGATCACGAGATCGAATTCAGGTTTGAACCCACGTCTGTAACGACGAGCCGGCTGATCACTATTGTTTCCACCCTGATTGTGTTATTGCTGCTGGCGCTCGCCGCCTGGCAGTCATGGAAAAATCGCCCGGTTCAAAGCAGTTTGTAAAAGTATGGAGCATTGCGCATGATCCTGGGCGTTAGCTGCAGGAGGCGCATCATGTTGGCCGTATAACCTTTGGGCATCCGGAATGGAATGCCATTGATTCCGGGCAGCTGTCCGATCAACCATTTCAGCCACAGCAGCGGGATCTCCAGCAGGTAAAATGCCAGGTGCACCAGGAACCACCCGTTTCCAAACTGTTTGCGGATCCGAAGGAAATTTGACACGAGTAGTTGTAATCCCTTCCGGTCATACAGGTTGTAGTAGCCTTTGCCGGATGAACCGAATACTTCATTGGCGGTTGCCCCCTGCAGGTGGATGAGCTTCAGGTCTCCATAGATACAAAGTTTTCCTGCCTTGCGCAGCCGGCTGCACCATTCGATCTCTTCTGCATAGAGGAAAAAATCTTCATCAAGCAGGCCTGTCGTCTCCAGGTCATTTTTGCGGACCATGATAAATGCCCCGTTGATCCAGTCCACCATTTCCTTTCCGGCGCTATCGGGAAGGTTGGTCTTTTTAACCCCTGCCAGGGAACCGGCGGCCTTCACCAGCGAGCCGATCACCGGCAGCGGGAGGAGATGATTCAGTCCCCCGGTCATGAAGTAATTGCCGGAGATCTGCGGGCTCTGGTCCGCATTGAGCAGCTGCACACCGGCAGCGATCACCGTATCTGCTTTGAACCGGTGATAGCAGGAAGCGATGGAATGCCACGGATCAAGGATATCCGGATTCAGCAACAGGATCACTTCTCCCCTTGCAGCCCGGATCCCTTCATTATTCGCCCGGGCAAACCCGGCATTGTACCCCATGCTGACAACACGCACTTCCGGGAAGCTGGTGCTCAGCTCCGCCAGTTCGCCGGGATCCGAACCGTTATCTGCAATTATTATCTCAAGCCCGATATCGCTGACCGGCATGAAACTTTGCAGCGCATCCTTTATCAGCTGCTCAGAGCGGTAGTTGACGATAATGATGGAGAGATTCAAGTTGGCGAATTTCAGGCTTTTTTACCGTGTTTAAGATAGGAAAGGAACATCAATGCCTTTGACAATAGTCCATGCTGTAACCAGGAGCCGGGACTGCCGGAGAGATCTTCCTGTAACCGCAATATCGCTTCCGGCCATTTTCCGGGCGCATAGGCTTCCAGTTGTTCCGGCTTTAATATTTTCATATTACGCAATAGACGCCACCAGGCGTCGTATACCCATACATTGCGCAAGGCAGCAACACCATGCTTCTCCAGCAACAACTTTCCTTCAGGGAGTTCCACCGGCGGTTGATACAAACAGGATTGGGTTACCTGTGAATCACTGATCCCGACACTAACCAAAATTTCCGGCAGAAAAGTAAATGCCTTTTCCTGTTTTAGCAGCCGGACATAATATTCCATGTCTACCCGCCACTTGAGCCGCTCATCATATTGCTCCGTAATGCTCCGGTGTACCATGGTTACACTCGGCGGACCGATCACGTTGTAGGCAAGCAGGGTCATGGGTTCGGCCAGTATCCGTTTTTTCCAGGTTCCTGTCAGCGGCACTTTCTCGATATGATCACCCGCTTTTTCAAACCGGTTGATATAATCAGAAAAGATAAAGTGATTTCCCTGGCTGGTAGCTTCGGCGAAGATCCGGAGCGCATCAGGGCGGCTGAACCAGTCATCATCATGCATCAGCTTTATCCAATCTCCCGAAGCATTACCGATCGCTGCATTCCAGTTTGACGGTGTTCCGAGCGACGGTTGATTCCGGAGGTAGCGGACAGGAAATTTCGCAGACCATTCCGCTGCAAGTGCCGCTACCGTGTCATCCCGGCTATCATCACTGATCACTACTTCAAAGTGGCGGTAATCCTGAATGGCTATGCTTTCCAGGAGACGGGTCAGGTAACCCGCACGCTGAAAAGCCGGTATGCAAATGGAAATATATGGACCTGTAGCATTACTTTGCATTGCATACATTTGCCGTTTGACGAAATATGAAGATCGCTGCAGTTGTCATACTTTATAACCCCGACGAGTCATTCGTCAAAAATATCACAAGTTATGCTTCCGTCATGCAGGAAGTGCTGGTAATTGACAATTCTGAAAAACCGGACCGGGAGATCTCCCGAAAACTGGCTGCACTTACCGGTATAACGGTCATGCAGGACAGCAATAATCACGGCATAGCACACCGGTTAAACCAGGCGGCTGACTGGGCAATTTCAAAAGGTTTCGACTGGTTGCTCACCATGGACCAGGATTCTTATTTTTCTCCTGACAACATCAGCCGGTACCTGCAATGCCTCACCACGATCGCATCGCCTCAGTCGACAGCCATGGTGGGCGTGAACTACCTGAGCCAGGAAAAAGGACAACCCTGCATGGCAGACACCGTAGAACAACTGATCACCTCGGGAAGTATGGTTAACCTGGCCACTTTTCCCAAAACAGACAGGTTTGATGAAGCCCTGTTCATAGATGAAGTGGACCTGGACTTCTGTTACAATGCGATCTCGCACGGTTTTACCATTTTACAGTTTCAAAATATCCACCTGGAACATGAACTGGGAAAAAACCATCAGTTCAGGTCGCTCAAAACGTTTAAAACCACTACACGGAACCTGCATGCACCTGTGCGGCTATACTATATGGTACGCAATTTTTTGTATGTTAACAGGAAATATCCCGGGCAGTTCACCGCCGACAAGTCAAGGCGGAAGCAGGCGCTGCTGAACAGGATCAAAAACAACCTGCTCTACGGCAAAAACCGGTTGGCAGTCGCCACTGCACTGTTTACAGGGTATTCGGATTTCAGGCGCGGTCAAATGGGAAAAAAGAAATAACATGCCAGCAATAAAACTCTTAGGCAACCTCTATACAGATCTCAGGCAAAAAATTGCTGGCAGCTTCCGCAACAAATATTCACCGGTGGGCATCCGCTGGTCGAACCTGAAAAGGTTAAGGGCGTTGCCGGCCGCGCAGGAAAACAGCTTCCGCTTTAAAGGGTCACTGGTACATTTCAGGGATAGTAACGAACTGTTGCATGCCATCGATGAGATCTACCTCCAGGAATTATACAAATCGGATATTACGGTTGATGATCCATGCATTTTCGATTGCGGTGCACATATCGGAATAAGCGTGTTGTATTTCGCCTCCCATTTTCCAAAAGCCAGGATCATTGCCTTTGAGCCGGATCCTGCCAATTTCAGGTTGCTGGAAAAAAATATTCCTGCTGCTGTTTACCCGGGGATTGAATTGCGGCAGGAAGCCGTGTGGAAAGAGGATACGACTATTCAGTTCAGTACAGGGGAAGGAATGAGCAGCAAAATCAATACAGATACCACGTCGTCACGGTCAATAAAAGCTGTTCGCCTGAGAGACCTGATCAATCAGCAGGTGGACCTGCTCAAGATAGATATTGAGGGCGCTGAATACGAAGTATTAAAAGACATCCAACCTGTACTTGGCCAGGTGGAGCGAATCTTTGTAGAATATCATGGAAGTTTTGGGCAGAATAAAGAGCTCAACCACCTGTTGTCCATCCTGACGGATTCCGGCTTTCAGTATTATATCAAAGAGGCGAATCCCTCATACCCAACGCCTTTTGCACGAGGGACAGAAAAGCCTGTTTATGATGTACAACTTAATATTTTCGGATTCCGGGATACCAACGGTTAACGATAAATCAGATTGACTTAGAAAATCTATGAGCACCATCCAGAAAAAAAGCATCCAGTCGACGATCATCATCATGGGCGCTTTTGCTATTGGTGCATTCAACCTCCTGGTACTGGCGCCAAGAATCCTGACCACTGAACAGTTCGGTCTTACCCGGGTGATCGGGGACGCTGCCCTAACCCTCGCAACGATGTGTACACTCGGCTGCCTGCCGATCATCTACAAGTTTTTTCCTTTTTATAAAGCCTACCTGCCTATTGAGAAGAACGACCTTCCGTTCTTTACCGGGATGGTCTGCCTCACCGGGCTGATCGTCTGTTGTTTCATCGGTTGGCTTTGCCGGGACCTGATTGAAAAGAAGTTTATTGAGAAGTCACCTTTATTCGTCAACTACAGCTACCTCGTATATCCCTATTGCGTCTGCATACTGGGCTTTATGTGGCTGGAAAGTTTTACGATCTCCTTCAGGCGCAGCAACCTGTCCAATGCATTGCGTGAATTCGTTCCGCGGATCCTTTTTACGCTGCTGCTTGCCCTCTATGCCTGGAAACTCATCAGCGACAAGGGATTTTACCAACTGTTTTCCCTGAGCTTCCTGCTGCCGGCACTGATCCTCTTTATCGTATTGAGGGGCACCGGCCGTTTCCGTTTCGTGACCACCATGAGCCCGGTCACCAGCAGGCTCAAGGGAAAGATGATCAGCTTCGGACTTTTCATATTCGGTTCCCAGTTCCTGAACCTGTTATCCAAAACAGCAGACACTTTCATCATTACGGGAAAAAGTCCCGGTGGATTGGCTGACGCAGCCGTATTTACCATAGCCACCTATGTGGTGACACTAATGGAAGTTCCGCAACGCAGTATGAATTCCGTCACGACGCCTGTATTGGCCGAAGCCTGGAAAGACAAGGCGATGCTTCGCATCAGGAGTATTTATGTAAAAAGTGTAACCAACCTTTTATTGGTGGGGCTGACGATGTTTGGCCTGATGTGGCTGAATCTTCACAATATTGCAGGTTTTTTAGGCAAGGATTTTTCTGGGGTGGACACTGCAATACTGATCATGGGCATCGGAAAACTGATCGATCTTGGCACCGGTGCGAACAGCCAGATCATTGGTACATCATCTTACTGGAAAGTTGATTTTACAACAAACGTCATCTATACCATCATCGCCTTGCCTTTGAATTTCTTACTCATAACACATTTCGGAATTAAGGGTGCTGCCTACGCAACCCTGATCTCCCTGAGCTTCTATAACCTGATGCGTTTCGGCTTCCTCTGGTGGAAATTCAACATGCAACCGTATACCTGGAAAGATCTGCTCGCCGTCGTTCTGGCCATTGCAGGGATCCTGCTGGTCAAACTGGTGCCGCACAGGGCGGATTTTATCGTGGATGCCATTATCCGGTCGATCCTGTTCATTGCCTTCTTCGCCACCGCAATCTATGTCAGCCGGATCTCCGAGGAAGCGAACAAATACGTCGACCGTTACCTGAAACGCTGATTCATAGATTCATTTCCTTAAGGTACTCCAGGTACTTAGCCAGGCCTTTACGGCGTTCTTCCGTTAATTCATAAGCTATGTACCGCGTGTAATATTCCATGAGGTCAAAGTCCGTAAAGGGATGCGTTTTTACAACGCTTTCCAGCCGGTCAAGTCCGTACCTGTTCAACGCATTGAAATGAACTTCAAAATCCTCTTCCAGCGGCTTGTTGCTCACCCAGGCTGCAAACACGAAGGGCAGTCCCGTGAAATCCTTCCAGGCTTCACCAAGGTCATAAATATAGGGAGACACCTGCCGCTGCTGCAAAGCCCTGTCCCCGATTACGACACCGGCTGTCGTTCCCTTGATCCTGTCGCGAAAATCATCCCGGGTATCGGTCAGTGTCACCTTCTTCTTCCAGTATTTTTCCAGCAGGATCTTTGCCAGCCGCACGGAAGTACGGCTCTGGTAATCCAGCAACACTTCCGTGATTTCGGCCAGTGGTACTTCACTGAAAAGGCATACCGAGGCAACCGGGCCATCACAGCTGATGCCATAATCGCCTACAATATGATGGTATTTAAGCCGGGGAATGACCGCTACCGGTACCAGCCCGAGGTCAATTTCGTCGTCGATCAGTTGTTGCGCGATATTGGCGGGAAAATCAACAACAAGGTCTATTTCGTCCAGCATCAAACCCTGTTCCAGTCCATATATCAGGGGTTTCGTATTCATGTAGCTAACCGCTCCTACTCTTATTTTTCTGTCCACCCGCTTTAATTTAATTTCGCAAATGTACAGCACTACTATCATGGAACTTCAATCACTTACTGCGATTTCCCCTATTGACGGCCGTTACCGTCAGCAACTTCAGCACCTGGATGACTATTTTTCTGAATATGCCCTGATGAAATACCGGGTTATCATTGAAATAGAATATTTCCTTTTCCTGGCGGACAAACAATTCTTCAAATTGCCTGCGAAAGCCAGGAAATACCTGAAGGAAGTGGCTGAAAATTTCAGTACTGCAGATGCACAGGTCATTAAGGATACAGAAAAGATCACCAACCATGACGTCAAGGCGGTGGAGTATTTCGTTAAGGAAAAACTGTCGGCCTGTGGCATGGATCAACTGAAAGAGTGGGTGCATTTCGGGCTCACGTCACAGGATATCAATAATACCTCCGTTCCCCTGTCGTGGAAACACGCTGTTGAATTTGAATACCTGCCTTCGCTGCTGAACCTCAACAACCAGTTTCAGCTGCTGGCGGAAGAATGGCGCAACATTCCCCTGCTCGCGCGTACGCACGGGCAGCCGGCAAGTCCCACGCGGCTCGGGAAAGAACTGATGGTATTCGTGGAAAGGATCGGCAACCAGGTAGAACTGTTCATAGCCGTTCCCTTCTCCGCCAAATTCGGTGGCGCTACCGGCAACTTCAATGCACATCATGTCGCCTATTCCAAAAAAGACTGGGTGACACTGGGAAATGCATTTGTTGAATCCATCGGGTTGCAACGGCAGCAGTTCACCACCCAGATCGAACATTACGACAACCTGGCGGCCCACTTTGATGCCATGAAACGCATCAACAATATCCTGATCGATTTCTGCCGGGACATCTGGACCTATATCTCCATGGATTATTTCAAACAGAAAACCAAAAAAGGAGAAGTAGGCTCATCTGCCATGCCGCATAAAGTCAATCCCATTGACTTTGAAAATGCAGAAGGCAACCTGGGGATTGCGAATGCGCTGCTCGAACATCTTGCCGGGAAGCTGCCGATCAGCCGCCTGCAGCGGGACCTTACTGACAGTACCGTACTGCGCAATATCGGCGTACCGTTTGCACATGTTATCCTTGCCATCCGGTCTATCGAAAAAGGGCTTTCCAAACTGGTGCTCAATGAGAAGAAGATCAATGAAGACCTTGAAAACAACTGGGCGGTAGTAGCAGAAGCTATTCAAACCATTTTACGCCGGGAAAACTATCCCCAGCCATATGAGGCATTGAAAGAACTGACCAGGGGAAAATCCGCCATTGACAAGAAAGCCATTCACCAGTTCATCTCTTCACTTAAGATCAGTGCAGAACTGAAAAAAGAACTGAAACTGATCAGCCCGCAGAATTATACCGGTGTTGTTCCGGAATATTGATCCGGACTATTCCGCTTTGTGAATTTCTGAAGTGAAATGAAACTCGATATCGGGATTATTGGTACGCTCGGTATTGAGGAACCATTCACTTTGCGCGAGGTACACCAGGTGACCGTCTTTGTCTTCAGCAATATTGGCTGATTTGAAGCGGGTAAAATCCTGGAGTTTCTGTTCGCTTTCACTGGTGATCCAGCAGGCTTTGTAATAGGGCTGCGCCTTGAAATCCACTGAAGCGCCATATTCATGCAGCAGGCGGTACTGAATAACTTCGAACTGCAATTCACCCACGCAACCAATGATCTTCTTGTTGCCGCCAAATTGTGTGAACAACTGGGCCACCCCTTCATCTGTCAGCTGCAAAAGACCCTTCTCCAGCTGTTTGGTCTTCATCGGATCCTTATTCACCACTTCTTTAAAGATCTCGGGTGAGAAGGATGGAATGCCGGTGAAGTAGAATGATTCTCCTTCCGTGAGGGTGTCGCCGATCTTGAAGTTCCCGGTATCAAACAGACCTACGACATCCCCCGGGTAGGCTTCTTCAATCACATCCTTGCTCCGGGCAAGGAAACTGTAGGGGTTGCTGAATCGTACATCTTTCTGCAGGCGGACATGTTTGAAATACTTGTTGCGTTCAAACTTGCCGGAACAAACCCGGAGAAATGCAATCCGGTCCCGATGCTTCGGGTCAAGATTCGCATGTATCTTAAAAATGAAACCACTGAATTTGTCTTCTTCCACATTCACCAGCCGCTTTGTCGTTTCGCGGCTGCGCGGTGTCGGGGCGATGCGGATGAAAGTATCCAGCATTTCCTTCACACCGAAATTATTCACGGCACTTCCGAAAAATACCGGCGCCACTTTACCGGCGAGGTACTGATCCACATTCAGTTCACCATGCACGCCATCTACCAGCTCCACGTCTTCCCGGAGAACAGCGGCATCACGGTCGCCCAGTTTCTGATCCAGAACAGGATCAGTGAGGTCCTGCAGCTGCAGTACATCATCATCGTCGGCCTTCGTATTCGCCGTGAACAACCGGATGTTTTTATCGTGCAGGTTATACACCCCCTTGAAATCCTTGCCGCTGTTGATCGGCCAGGTCATCGGATGCAGTTGAATGCTGAGTTCCCTTTCCACTTCTTCGATCAGGTCAAACCGGCCCTTACCATCACGGTCCATCTTATTGATGAACACGATCACGGGAGTGTCGCGCATGCGGCAAACCTCCATCAGGCGACGGGTTTGTTCTTCGACTCCGTTGACACTGTCGATAACAAGTATTACACTGTCTACAGCGGTAAGCGTGCGGTAAGTATCTTCAGCAAAATCCTTGTGGCCCGGTGTATCCAGCAGGTTGATCAGGATGCCCTGGAATTCAAAGGTCATCACGGAGGTCGCAACCGAGATTCCCCGCTGCCGCTCTATCTCCATGAAATCGGAGGTGGCGTGCTTTTTGATTTTATTGCTTTTCACCGCACCGGCAGTCTGGATCGCACCTCCGAAAAGGAGTAACTTTTCGGTTAGTGTCGTTTTCCCGGCATCGGGGTGGGAAATAATAGCAAAACTGCGGCGGCGCCTGATCTCGGAATGATATTTCATGACGGGCGCAAAGGTAACCAACACCTTGCTCATTTTCAGTATCTTTAAAAAAAACTGGTTTATGTACAACTTCCTGGTTCCCATCGACTTTTCGCATACAGCCAAAAACGCAGCCAAGTTCGCAATTGACATGGCCAGGGACTTGAACGATGTGCAGGTTACCTTGTATCACCTGCTGGATCCGATCGCTGCAGGGTCAGACGGCACCCCGCTGGATATTGACCTTGATGACCGGATTAAGGTAGCAGAGGTGGCTCTTTCCAACCTGGCTACCGAATTGGGCGCTCCCGCCAATACCCGTACGATTGCCGCTGATGGCGTATTCCTGATCGACGACCTGGCAGAGTTTGTACAGCAGGAAGGAATTGATATGGTGTTTATCGGGCTCACCGGAGCCAGTGGCATCGAACACCTCCTGATGGGAAGCAACGCCATCCGGATGGCCAATGAAGCCGTAGCACCCGTCATGATCATACCTCCCGATGCACAATACCGCGGACTGAAAGCGGTTGTTTTTGCTACTGATATGAAAGATGTACGGATCAGCACGCCCATTAACCAACTGAAAGCATTCCTGCGGATCAGCAAGCCTGCCCTCCTTGTGATGCACGTTGATAAGAATGCCCAATATGCAGAAAGCGCCAGCTACCTGAAGGAAAAAGCCGACCTGGAAGAGATGCTGGATGGATTTCAACCCATCTTCCACTTTATTCCGCAGGACGATTTTGTGGAAGCTGCCGATCAGTTTGCCACCGCACACCAGGTGGATTGTGTGATCACCGTTCCGCGCAATCACTCTTTCCTCGAGGGTCTTTTTGCCCCGCATTACACCAGAAAACTCGCTTATCATACCCATATACCGCTGCTGGCTATTCACGAATAATTCCCTAGCTTTGTTTTCTTCATGTTACAACCGGCTGCCATATTCGCTGATTCAGCGATCGCCTAGCTGCGATCCCTCCCCCATTTGCCGGAACCCTCTCTTTTCTTTCAATCACGCCATATGCCAAAAGAAACAGCATTTGCATTTGTTACCAATGAAATCGGAACATTAAGAAGACTACTTGTACACAGCCCTGACAGCGGAATCGGAAAAGTGGTGCCTTCCAAGGCGCAGGACTGGTTATTTGAGGATATCGTACACCTCGACACCATCCGCCGCAAGGAATACGACTACTATACCAAGATTTTGCTCTATTTCCTGGATCCTGAACTGATCAAAGGCAGGTTACACGAGGTCGACGCCAAATCAGCCTCGCGCAATTTTTACAAACCGGGACATAAAGATTTTTACCGCAGCGATAAGGTGATCGAATTGCAGTGGCTGCTTGAACAGATCCTGGAAGACCGGGAGATCAAACTTACCCTGGTTGCTTCCGTGTGTGCTGTGGAAGGGTGTTCGTATACGGTGCAGCAGGAATTGCTTGCCTATGCCCCGGTTGAACTGGCCCGCATTTTCATCAGCGGCACCAACGCAAAAAAACAGATGCTGTTCGCACCGATCCCCAATTTCATTTTTACCAGGGATATTGGCATCACCATCAACAATCACCTGCTGCTGAACAAACCAGCCAAAAAGGCCCGCACCCGCGAAGCGCTGCTCGTTCGCTATATTGTATTCAATCACCCGCTTTTTGAAACGCTCCGCAACAACATCATCGAATTACCGGACACCCACCAGCATTTCCTGCTGCCGAAAGAAGGCGACGACCGTAAGGTTACCCTTGAAGGCGGTGACGTAATGGTGGTCAGCAAAGATCATGTGCTGATCGGGGTAAGTGAAAGAACGAGTATGGAAGCAGCGCACCTCGCTGTGCATGCCCTGTTCGAAAAAAGTATCGTGAAAAAAGTTTCTATTGTGAAGATTCCCAAGAAGCGGGACTACATGCACATCGATACCATTTTCACCCAGGTCAAACGCAATGTCTGGGTAATGCTCGGATCCTTCTCCAAGAAGGCTGTTAAAAAAGAAGACGCAGATATCGTTCAGCGGATCCTGGAAGGCAAAAAAGAAGAGAACAAGATTAAAATACTGCAGTTCCGCAAAAAGGACCTGGAGAACCCGGTACATTTTGATACCCTGGAAGATTTGCTGACAGATATCAGCCGGAATGACCTTGGATCAGACGAAAAAGTGCGTTTTATCTATTCCGGCAATAACGAGTTTCCATTTGATGCGCGCGAGCAGTGGACAGACTCCTGTAACGTGCTGGCACTGAAAGAAGGTGTGGTGTTGGGATATGACCGCAACGACAAAACAGCGGATGCTTTTGAAGCTGCGGGTTTCAGGATCCTGCATGCGAAAGACCTGCTTGACCAGCTGGAATCAGGCACCACGCAAACCGAACAGCTGTCCGATTGCCTGATCCTGATGCCTTCAGCAGAACTATCCCGTGCGCGCGGTGGCTTTCATTGCATGAGCATGCCCCTCTACCGCGATCCGATTTGAGCACCCTTTAAAACAAGCCTGTGGCAACATCCCATCTACTCATGATACGTCCGGTGAATTTCAGTTTCAATGCTGAAACCGCCGTCAATAATGCCTTCCAGGTACCAGGGCAGGCAGCTGGCGCGCAGGAAAATGCTGCCGGAGAATTTGATCACTTTGTCACCTTGTTACGGTCAAAAGGAGTTGACGTAACGGTGATAGAAGATACACCTTCCCCCTATACCCCAGATTCCATCTTCCCGAATAACTGGATCAGTTTTCATGGTGATGGTGCTATCGTACTGTACCCGATGTATGCACCCAACCGCAGGGCAGAACGCAAACCGCATATCCTGGAAACACTTTCCCGGAAATTCCTGATCAGTAATACGATAGATCTGACAGGGGAAGAAAATGATAACCGCTTTTTGGAGGGAACCGGTAGTATGGTATTGGACCGCGACAATAAAATCGCCTATGCCTGCCTGTCTCCCCGCACCAACAAAACAGTACTGGAAAGATTCGGCAGCCTGATGGGCTATCGCACCGTTGCTTTCACCGCAACCGACCAGCAGGGGATGCAGATCTATCACACCAATGTGATGATGTGCGTTGCAGATGAATATGTGGTAATCTGCCTGGATGCCATAACCGACCCCGAAGAACATGTGCTGGTTCAGGAAACTATCCGGCAGAGTGGTAAGGCGATTGTCCCTATTACTATGGATCAGATGAATGCTTTCGCCGGTAACATGTTGCAGGTAAGCAACGCATCCGGAACAAAATTCCTGGTAATGAGCAGCCAGGCTTATAAAGCATTGACGCCGGAACAGGTAAGGATGCTGGAAAAATTCAACGGCATCCTCCATGCGCCGCTAGACACGATCGAAACCAATGGCGGCGGCAGCGCAAGATGCATGATGGCAGAGATCTACCTTGAACCCCGCTGATCACTGACCGTCTTCCGTTGTCATTTTTTTGATATGGTCGGCAAATTTTCCTGGCTGGAAACCCAGTTCCTTTTTCGCTTTGCTGATATCGAAACCGGTCAGCAGCGGACGTTTTCCCGGTTGGGTAAATGAATCGGCAGTAACCCGTGTCAGCAACTGACCATCGAACCCACCCTGCGCTGCGATGGCCAGTGCCATCCGGTAAGGCGTCATCCTTTCTTCGCCGGAGAGGTGCCAGAGGCCCTTTGCGCGTTGACGGATCACCAGCAGAATACCGGCTGCGAGGTCTTCCACGGCCGTGGGTGTGCGCCACTGGTCATCCACCACGTTAATAGGCTTTCCGGCTTCCAGGGATGACCGTACCCAACTGAAAATGTTCTGCCTGCCCCCTGGTGTGGCGGCACCATACACCAGGCAGGTGCGGATAATCGCCCAGTCCATCGCTGCTGTTTCCACCAGCGCCTCCGCTTCCACCTTGGTATGACCATACCAGCTGATGGGTGCCGGTTCATCAGTTTCGATATACATTCCTTTCTCACCGTCAAATACAAAATCGGTAGACAACAGGATAAAAAAGCTGCTGAACGATTCAGCGTCGAGGAGCAATCTTGCAGTTGCTTCCACATTCATTACATGTGCTTCATTCTGACGAAGCGCGCATTCATCCACCTGCGTCATTGCGGCGAGATGCACCACCACCTGTGGCAATTCTTTCTCCATCACCATCTGCAGTTCAAACGGATGGGTGAGATCTGCGGGATAATAATGCAGGGAAGGGTCAGTCATATTTAATCTTGAAGGACCGCGGCCAGTGGCGATCACGGTGTATCCCTGCTGCAGCAACAGTTTGATCAGTGCCTGCGCCACCATTCCGTTGGCACCGGTTACCAGTATTTTTTCCATCGATACAATTCCATTTTCAGAAAAACTAACAGGCGTAAGCCCCAATTGTGTAAAATAGACATCAACGCCCTGCGGATTTGTTAAAGGTAAGAGGCAAATCCTTATTTTTGGCGCGCCAAACGAAGCTAAGACGCCACTATGTATAAGTTAAACCAAACCAACTAAATCTAAATGAACGACAGAAAGGTCACGAAAATCGGGGTTTTGACCTCTGGAGGTGATTCGCCTGGTATGAACGCTGCCGTAAGGGCAGTAGTGCGTACCGGTTTGTACCATGGACTGGAAGTATTTGGCGTTATGCGCGGTTACAGCGGGATGGTGGAAGATGATATTTTCCAAATGGAATCCCGCTCTGTAGCCAATATCATTCAACGGGGTGGCACTATTCTGAAAACTGCCCGATGTAAAGAGTTTTTCGAATATGAAGGCCGCAAGAAGGCTTATGACAACCTGAAAAAACGCGGCATCAATGGTCTCGTCGTGATCGGCGGAGACGGAAGTTTCAATGGCGCACTCAAGTTCAGCAAGGAGTTTGACATTCCCTGCATCGGCCTGCCGGGCACTATTGATAAAGACATTGCCGGAACAGATTTCACTATTGGTTTCGATACAGCCGTAAACACGGCGGTGGAAGCGATCGACAAGATCCGCGACACTGCTGATGCGCACGACCGCCTTTTCATCATTGAAGTAATGGGCCGCGACGCCGGTTACATTGCATTGCACAGCGGTATTGCAACAGGTGCAGAGCACATTCTGATACCGGAAAAGAAAACCGATATCGACGATGTGGTGAACAGCCTGGCCGAAAAAGAAAAACGCCGCAAACTGGTAAACCTGATTGTGGTTGCGGAAGGAGATGAATTCGGTGGTGCAGAAGAAGTTGCCAAGCACGTGAAAGCCAAACTGCCGAATGTAGATACCCGTGTCTGCATCCTGGGGCACATCCAGCGTGGCGGGTCTCCCACCTGCCTCGACAGGCTTATCGCCAGCCGGATGGGTTATCATGCAGTGGAGTCGCTCCTCATCAACAGGCACAATGTAATGGTAGGCATCCAGAACAACAAGATGCACTATACCCAACTGGAATATGCCGTAAAGGCCAAGCAAAAAATCAACGAGGAATGGATGAAGATCGTTAAGATCCTCGCCTCCTGACCCCCATCCCTAAGCAAGCAACGAATAACAGCATTTTATGTCAAAGAACGCTTCGAAATACCTGCACCAGCAAATGGACAAAGAAGCAGGCAGGCAGCACGCCTTCAAGAGAACAAAAATTGTAGCGACTGTTGGTCCCGCCTGTGACACTTACGATAAGCTGCTGGCCCTGGTAAAAGCCGGTGTGAACGTATTCCGCCTGAACTTCTCGCATGGCTCCCATGAAGACAAGGCCCAGATCATTTCGCATATCCGCAATATCAATAAGACCGAACCGTACAACATCGCGATCCTGGGTGATCTCCAGGGCCCCAAACTGCGGGTAGGTGAAATCGCCAACAACCTGCTGGTACTGAAAGAAGGTGATATCCTCACCTTTACCAATACCAAATGTGTAGGCACGATGGAGAAAATCTATGTGAGCTATCCCAATCTCCATGCAGATGTAGTGGTAGGCAACCGGATCTTTATCGACGACGGCAAGATCGAAGTGGAAGTGGTAGAGATCACTGCTGACAACGAGGTGAAGGTGAGGGTAACCCTTGGTGGCAACCTTTCTTCCAAAAAAGGCATCAACCTGCCGGATACAAAGATCTCGCTTCCTGCACTCACAGAGAAAGACCTGGTCGATCTCGATTTCATCATCGAACAGAAACTGGATTGGGTAGCCCTCTCCTTTGTGAAGCGTGTAGAAGATCTCCGTGACCTGAGAGCCATTCTCAACCGTCACGAAAGCAAATCAAAAATCATTTCAAAGATCGAGATGCCTGAAGCCATCACCAATCTCCGGGACCTTATCCTGGAAAGCGATGGCGTGATGATCGCCCGCGGTGACCTCGGCATTGAAATCCCCATGGAGCAGGTTCCCCTGATCCAGAAAGATATCATCCGGAAGTGTATGCACCGGGCCAAACCGGTAATCGTAGCTACGCAGATGATGGAAAGCATGATCGACCGCGTTAAACCCAACCGCAGCGAAGTGACCGATGTCGCCAATGCAGTGATGGAAGGCGCCGATGCTGTGATGCTGAGCGGTGAAACAGCCACAGGGCAGCACCCTGTACTGGTTATTGAAACCATGAGCCGGATCATCCGTGAAATCGAAACAAAAGCATATTACTATAACAGGGAAGACGATCTGACGCCGCAACCTCACTCCCCCTCGTTCCTCAGCGACGCCATCTGTTACAACGCCTGTAAAATTGCCAAAGACACGAACGCCGATGCGCTGGTGGGCATGACCCAAAGCGGCTATACCGGTTTCATGCTTTCCAGTTACAGGCCCCGTTCCCCGCTGTATATTTTCACCAAGGAAAAATCGCTCGTTAACCAGCTTAGCCTGTCATGGGGTGTACGCGCTTTCTTTTATGACGAAGAAGAAAGCCTCGACGATATCCTTTCAGACCAGATGGAAATCCTGAAGGAAAGAGGATTTGTGAAGGCTGATGACGTGGTGGTAAGCACAGGCAGTACGCCGGTGAGTGAACACCTTCCGACCAACGTGCTGAAGATCAGTAAAGTCAGATAAAGTACCAGCACTACCCTGGGGTCGTCTATAAAAAACGCTCCTGCAGCGATGGTTGCAGGAGCGTTTTTTTATGCTGCATCAAGCGTCGACGGCAGCCCTCAATGCGATGATTTCGTGAACATCCACGGAATAGGTTCCCGTTTTTTCATCCAGCTTTCTGGCAGAACTATGGAACTCCGACAATCCCAGTCCGGTTTTTAACTGCCCGATATTATGGGAACGGATCCCCGCTCCCGGCAGGATGATGATCCGGCCATCTGCTGACTGAACACAGGCTTTCAGCCGATCGATGCCTTCCGGCGCAGTCGGTGCACCGCCTGACGTCAGAATACGGTTGCAACCAGCCCGGATAATGGTTTCCAGCGCAGGAAGATAATCTGCTATCTCATCAAATGCACGATGAAAGGTGACCTCCATCGGATAGGCCAGCTCCACCATTCTTGCCGTCTTGTCATAGTCAACAGCACCCGCTGCATCCAGTACACCGATCACCACACCATCCAGCCCCGTGTCCCTGGCCAGCCGGATATCCTGCATCATGATATCGATCTCTGATTCCGAATAATGGAAATTGCCACCGCGGGGACGAATGATCGGAAAAATGGGCAGCGTAGTTGCTTCCCTTGCTGCACGCATCATCCCGTAACTGACGGTAGTTCCGCCTTCATGCGGATTGGCACAAAGTTCAATCCGGTTACCGCCATGCTTTTCAATCAGGCGGCAACTCTCCAGGTCGAAAGCGATGATCTCCAGAATACTTTCCATAACGACATTATAAAACGTGTTTGGCATCTATGATGCGCGCGCCGTTGGCATCATGAACGGCATAGTTGAAACCGGCGGCAACAGAATAGCCACCTACTTCACCCGCCTTGTTCACCGCTACAAATCCTGCCTGCAGGTTCTTTGATTTTTCAAGACCGTTCCTTTTGATGATCCGCTCGCACGCTTTTTTACAGGCCTCTTCCGGTGACAGCCCGTTGCGCATCATTTCAACGATCACATGTGCTCCACAGATCTTTACGATCTCCTCCCCCACGCCCGTACAGGAAGCAGCACCCACTTCATTGTCAACAAACAGACCCGCACCGATAATGGGAGAATCCCCAACCCTGCCCGCCATTTTGAAAGCCATCCCGCTGGTGGAGCAGGCGCCACTCAGGTTACCCTTGCCGTCAAGCGCCACCATGCCGATAGTGTCGTGATTAAGCATCTTCTTACTCTTCTGCGTACGTTCCTCCACGGTGATCATCGGGTCGTATTTTGAAGTCTTCAACCAGTTCTTCCAGGCTTTCTCCGATTCAGGTGTCAGCAGGTTCACTTTTTCAAAACCCTGTGACAGCGCAAACTGCAAAGCACCTGCCCCTACCAGTTGCACATGGGGCGTTTTTTCCATCACCTTGCGGGCAACCGAAACAGGATGCAGGATATGTTCGAGGCACATCACCGCGCCGCAATTGCCGTTTTCATCCATTACACAGGCATCCACCGTCACCCTGCCATCGCGGTCGGGGTAACCGCCATAACCAACGCTGGTATCGTTAGGATCGGCTTCCGGAACCCAGACACCCTGTTCGCAGGCATCCAGGGCACTTCCGTTAGCAGCCAGTACTTTCCAGGCTGCGGCATTTGCCTTCGCATTCGGCGCCCAGGTAGAAATGACAATGGGTTTACCCGCTTCAGCATTCCTGGCTGCCGCAGGTTCAGTTGCAGGAACAGCCGCAGCGCCTTTCCTTGCCAGCAGCACGCCAAGCGATCCCAGGATCCCCTGCTGCAAAAATTTTCTCCTGATCAGCATATCATCTAATTTGGGCGTCAAATTAAGCCAATTCAGCAATCATTTCTTTACATTTATAACTAGTCAATACAATAAAGGGCTACCATGATTAGAGTGCTATTCGCAGCATGTTGCTTTTTGCTCATTCCTGCCTCAATTTTAGCGCAATCCCAGAATTTACAGGACTCCGCATGGATCCGCGACAATTACACCAAAACAGAAACCTACATTCCCATGCGGGATGGGATCAAACTGTTTACAACGATCTATGCGCCCCGCGACAAAACGGAAAAACATCCGGTCCTCATGAACAGGACGCCCTATTCCTGCGCGCCCTATGGCAGCACCAGATGGCGAAACCTGTGGGACCCCTACTGGCGTTACTATTTCCGCGAAGGGTACATCATCGTGTTGCAGGATGTGCGGGGAAGATGGATGAGTGAAGGCAACTTCGAGGATGTGCGTCCCTTTAACAAAAACAAAAAAGGCAAAGAAACCGACGAAGCAAGTGACACCTACGATACCATCGACTGGCTCCTGGCAAATGTTGCCGGCAACAATGGAAGGGTCGGTGTATTCGGCATCTCCTATCCGGGCTTCTACAGTACCATGGCTGCAGCAAGCGGCCACCCCGCACTGAAGGCAGTCAGCCCGCAGGCGCCGGTCACCGATTGGTTCATGGGTGATGACTTTCATCACAATGGTGCACTCAGCCTGATGGACGGGTTTAATTTCTATGCCGGCGGCTTCGGTTATCCCAGGCCGTTACCCACAACCGTTGGACCCCGTAACGCACTGATCATTCCCAGGAACGACAATTACCAGACCTTTCTCAACATTGGTGCACTGCCCAACTTCATGAAGCTTACTGGTGACAGTATCGCTTTCTGGAAAGACCTGTACAACCATCCCAATTACGACAGTTTCTGGATGGCACGCGACGCCAGGACCGCGATGTTTAATATCAAACCCGCCATGCTGGTCGTCGGCGGACTGTTTGATGCCGAAGACTGCTTTGGCGCCTGGAACCTCTATAAGGCAATCGAAAAACAAAGTCCCGGTACCGACAACCGCCTGGTGATGGGCCCATGGTTCCATGGCCAGTGGGGCGGCCGCGGGGATGGCAGCAGCCTCGGCAATATCCGTTTTGGCAGCCGCACCTCCGAATGGTACCAGAACCAGGTGGAACTACCCTTCTTCAACTACCACCTCAAAGGAAAAGGTACAATGGACAGCCTCGCGGAAGCAACGATATTTTTTACCGGGCGCAATGAATGGCAAACCTTCAAAACATGGCCGCCTGCCAACAGCCGGCAGCGTTCCCTTTATCTTTTGCCCAACGGACTACTGGCCTGGACCAAGCCCCTGTCAGCAAAAGCAGGCACTACTTATACCAGCAACCCGGCCAAACCAGTGCCCTATACGGAAGACGTCCACTTCAACCGCACGCGGGAATACATGACCGACGATCAGCGCTTTGCTTCACGGAGACCGGATGTGATCACGTTTCAGACCGAGGCGCTTGACAGGGACCTGACGCTTGGCGGAGTGCTCACCGCCGATCTGCATGTGGCCATCAGCAGCACTGATGCCGATTTTGTGGTGAAACTGATTGATGTTTTTCCAGATGAATTCGTTTACGCCGATGACCATGAAGAAGATAAAGACTATCCCATGGGAGGGTACCAGATGCTGGTTCGCGGCGAGATCATGCGCGGAAAATTCCGCAAAAGCTTTTCCAACCCCGTTCCTTTTAAACCCAACCAGCCCGACCAGGTCACTTTCAACCTTCCTGATGTAGCACACACTTTTAAAAAGGGACACCGCCTGATGATCCAGATCCAAAGCAGCTGGTTCCCGCTGATGGACCGTAATCCACAGCAATTCATGAATATTTACCAGGCCAAAGACAGCGATTTCAAACCTGCGGAGATTACCATTCTCCACGATTCAATGCATCCTTCGGCCATTATCCTTCCCGTTCTGGAATAAACTACCATATATAACAAATATCCCCATGCGCAAATTTTTCGTTTTGCTTGCCGTGACTTCCGGCCTTGTGACTATTTTGCAGGCTCAACCGGTACATATCGTACCTGAACCGGCATCAATGATCCAGCCACGTATTGCTGCCAGGTACACCATTACGCCTTCCACCAAAATCTTCCTGGATGGGTCCGGACTGGAAAAATCCGCCCGTTACCTCAATGACTACCTGAAAAAGATTTACGGCTTCGAACTGAAAGTGGAAACCGGCTCAGGAAACGGTATTGTACTCAATTATGAAAAAATTGAGTACAAACTGGAAGGTGCCTATAACCTGCAGGTGAATCAGAAGGGCGTTTATATCGCCGGCGACAATGAAACAGGGGTTTTCTACGGTGTACAGACGTTGCTGCAATTGCTTCCTGCTGAAGGGAAACCGAAAAATCTTTCCCTTGCCTATGTAAACATCAAAGATTATCCGCGTTTTGAATACCGCGGGCTTCATCTCGACGAAGGCCGTCACTTTATGGGCAAGGACTTTGTAAAGCGCTATATTGACTATATCGCCTTTCACAAGCTGAACTATTTTCACTGGCACCTGACCGAAGACCAGGGCTGGCGGATCGAAATCAAAAAATATCCCCGGCTCACGGAAGTGGGTGCCTGGCGCAACGGTACCGTCATCGGCAGATTCCCCGGTACAGGAAATGACAATATCCGCCGCGGAGGTTTCTACACCCAGGATGAAATCCGCGAGATCGTGAAGTATGCCGCAGACCGCTATGTGACCATCATCCCGGAAATAGAAATGCCGGGGCATGCTTCTGCAGCAATTGCCGCCTACCCTGAACTGAGCTGTTTTCCGGATGAACCTACGATCCGGTATTACCCCAAGGCTTCAGCCTGGGCCGGTGACTCCACAGGTAAGCAGGTGATCCAGAGCTGGGGTGTTTATGACGATGTATTCGTTCCTTCCGAGAACACTTTCAAATTCCTCGAAAATGTGCTGGATGAAGTGCTGGCGCTTTTCCCGTCAAAATACATTCATATCGGCGGAGATGAATGCCCCAAAGAAAACTGGAAACGTTCGGAATTCTGCCAGCAGCTGATCAAAGAAAAAGGATTGAAGGATGAACATGGCCTGCAGAGCTATTTTATCGGCCGCATGGAAAAATACATCAATTCCAAAGGGCGGAATATTATCGGCTGGGATGAGATCCTGGAAGGTGGCCTTGCGCCCAACGCACTGGTGATGAGCTGGCGCGGTGAAGAAGGCGGTATTGCAGCTGCGAAAGAAAACCACCAGGCCATCATGACGCCGGGCAACTATGTTTACCTCGATCACAGCCAGAGCCGTAATGAAGACAGCGTAACCATCGGCGGCTTTACACCACTGGAAGAGATCTACGGATACGAGCCGATCCCTGCCGAACTTCCGGCAGACAAAAACGATTTTATCCTTGGCGCGCAGGCAAATGTGTGGACGGAGTATATGAACAATCCCAGGAAAGTGGAATACATGATCTTCCCCAGGCTCGCCGCCCTGAGCGAACTGCTATGGTCACCAAAGGATAAAAGAAACTGGAAACAATTCGAACAGAAAGTACCTACATTGATGCATCGTTATGACCAGTGGGGAGCCAATTACAGCAAAGCCTATTTTGATACCAAAGGCACGGTTGGTGAAACAGGCAATAACAAGGGTGTACAGTTAACCCTGGAATCCGTTGCACCAGATGTACAGGCCAGTTACCAGTTCACTGCAGACGGCAAAGCGGTGGGCAAAAAGAACCATTATGCGAAACCGCTGGTGATCACGGAAAGCGGGCTGCTGACGGCATGGAATGAAATGGGTGGAAAAACTGTAGGCGCACCCGCCAATTTCCATTTCAACGTCAACAAGGCGACGGGAAAAAAGATCCAGGTTACCACTCCCCCATCTAAAAATTACGGCGGACAGGGCGGTGCATTCGGACTGGTGAACGGCCTGCGTTCAGACAAAGGCATGAGCAGTCCCGAATGGCTGGGCTGGCATGGTGAAGATTTTGAAGCAGTGATCGATATGGGCGCGGTGCAGCAATTCACCAATGTAAACCTGCATACCATTGCCGCTAAAGGCTCCTGGGTGTATGCGCCGACCAGTCTCGAACTGTGGACATCCAATGACGGTAAAGAATGGAAACCAGCCGGAAAATCCTCTGCCTTTCTGCAAATGGACTTCAATATGGGTTTTCTGTCCATACAGGTTCCCAATGGAGCGGCCCGGTATATTAAACTGAAAGCTGTTAATTTTGGCGAGATTCCATCCGGCGCAAACGGCGAAGGCAAAAAAGCCTGGCTGTTTGTAGATGAGATCGAAGTTATCTGATCAAAACAACAGTAATATGCCTTTCACCATACAACCCGCTGTGGAAGCCGATTACGATGCCATTATAGAACTGTGGGAAGCCTCCGTAAGGGCTTCCCATCATTTTTTACCTGAAGATGATATCCTTTTCTTTAAACCACTGATCCGCCAGCAGTACCTGCAGGCAGTGGACCTGTATTGTTTGCGGTCGCCGGAAGATCAGATCAGCGGCTTCCTGGGACTCAGCGAAGACAAAATAGAAATGCTGTTCATCGATCCGGCAGCCTTTGGCCGTGGCTATGGCAGGCAACTACTCGATTTTGCCGTTCGTGACCGGAAGATCCGTAAGGTTGATGTGAACGAACAAAACAGCCAGGCCGTCGCCTTTTATCAGAAAATGGGGTTTAGGACCGTCAGTCGGGACCCGTTCGATGGCATGGGTAAACCTTATCCCATCCTGCATCTTGAGCTGGAGCCATTGCGATTGCACCGATGCGACTCAGGCCATCCTGATTTTATAACGCTGGTTCGTTTGCTGGATGCCGACCTCGCGGTGCGGGACGGAGCGGATCATGCATTTTACCATCAGTTCAACACCATTGCTGCCCTGCAGCATTGTGTGGTGGCATATCTTGGCGACCGTGCAGCCGGCTGCGGTGCATTCAAGCCTTTTGATGCCGGAAGCGTGGAAATTAAAAGAATGTATGTGCTGCCGGAGTACCGGGGAAGGGGTGTTGCGGCAGCGGTATTGCAGGAACTGGAAACCTGGGCAAGGGATTCGGGTGTTTTGCATTGTGTGCTGGAAACCGGGAAGAAGCAACCTGAAGCGATTGCGCTTTACCGGAAGTCGGGCTATCAGCAGATCCCCAACTATGGCCAGTATGCAGGAATAGAAAATAGCGTCTGTTTCAGGAAAGATATTGCCGTTTACTGAACTGTGCAGGTGATATAAAAATGGAAGCCGCCTTAAAAGGCGGCTTCGTCACTTGACTGAAATGATGAAAAGAACCTATTTATCCCACCAGACTTTTGTGGTCATGGTATTGGCGCCCTGGCGGCTGATCGCTTCCTGCAGGTTCTGACCATTGGCTGAAGCTTCAGCAGATGGATAAACCATGCGGCGCGGAATTTGTCCGCCGGTGGCGTTTCCTATATAGTTTACAGGTACCAGTTCCGGATAGCCTGTTCTTCTCCAGTTGGCGAATGTTTCGTACCAGTCGAGGAAGTTGGCTGCCCAGTATTGGGTACTGATCTGCTCAACACCGTTTGCACCATCATAAGGGTGCGCGGTGAGGTAAGCATCAGCCTGAGCGTCGGTAATAACAGCACTGGTGTTGTATTGGACCAGTTGTTGCATGGAAGCTTTAACCCCGTTCCTGTAGTAGGTGGCGGCATCGCCCCCAACGCTCCAGCCAAGCTGGGCTGCCTCAGCCAGGAGAAGGTTACTCTGTGCGGCAGTAACGAGGAAAGTTGGTCCCGACAGGCTCAGGAGTATGTCTGCCCGGATAGTAGTGTAATTGTTGATATCATCTGGAAAATCCGGGGCGTTCTTAATATCGGTTGCAGTACCATTCTGATCATAGCCATTTGGCATCCCGATCTGATCCGCCAGCGCAGAACTTCCCGTGGATTTCACCTTCCCGATCCATTGCAGACGCGGGTCGTTATTGTCTTTCATGAAATCAACAAAGGTCTGGGAAATGAAAACTTCACCGTTGGTAGTGGCACTCCACTCTCCTGCCAGGATATTGCTGTTGCGGTTTACGGTTGAACGGCCGCCGGATTCATCATGCAGGATGAAGGCATTGTCTGTATTGCTGAGGATCACGCCACCTGCAGCAGCTTTTTCTACCCAGGCTCTGGCAGCATCAGGCTTGGCCCTGGTCAGGCGCATCCCCAGTCTTAACATCAGAGAATAGGCCAGCTTCTTATATTTCTCAATAGTCTGTTCATGACCCTTGTAGATAAGATCACCAGGTCCAGGCTGATCTCCGGCGGGATCAAGAGCAGCTGCTGCTGACTCAAGTTCCTTCAGCATATCGTCATAGATAGCCTCCTGGGTATCATAAAGCGGCGTAAAAACACGGTCATAATACCCCCGTCCGGCCTGTGAATAGGGAACATCACCATACAAATCGGTAATGCGGTGCATAATCATCACACGAATGATTCTTCCTATCTGATGAAGGTTCGCATAGAGGGGGTTGTCTTTAGTGATTTCGATCAGGTCAGATACATACTTTACCTGGTCGCGGTAAGCAACGTCAAAATAAGACGAGGCCCAACCGTCATTCTGTAGATATTTATCACCGGCATACCAGCTGGTATTGGCCAGTTGCTGCATCATCATACCGCAGTAAATGATGTTTACGCGCCATGTTTCATAACTGAAATCACTGTTGCCGGTATATTCCAGCTGGGCCCTTGTCAGGTTATAAACCGGTATGTACACTTCTGAAGTTACAGCGTTGCGGTCGGTATTCAGGCTTTCAAAATCCTTGGTACAACCGGCAACCATCAGTACTCCTGCAAGCGAAGCGGTGAATATGAATTTATTAATTGCTTTCATCGTTCAGTTTTTTGATGTCTCAGATTAGAACTTGATGTTCAGGTTTAAGCCATAGGACCGTACGCTGGGCAATGCGGCATATTCCAATCCCTGGGCATTAGAGTTGTTGTAGTTCGACTCCGGATCGATATTGTCCGTTTTCCGGCTGATGTAAAAGAGGTTTCTGCCTACGAGTGAGATAGACAATCCCTGCACTTTGTTCTTGAGGATCCTGGCAGGAAAATTATAGCTCAGCGACAGGGATCGGAATTTGATAAACGACGCATCATTCACCTGCAAGGCAGAAATTTTGAACAACTGATTATAGTAGTCTTGTGCATTGAGATGAGCTGTTTTGGGGTTTCCCGCTTCATCCACACCAGACACATCAATTCCCTCTTCGCGACCTTCCAGTGTCTTTTTGTGCAATCCACTGGAGTATGCCACGGCGTCTGTACCGGAGTAAATAACGCCACCGGATTTAAAATCGATCAGGAAAGCCAGGGCCCAGTTCTTATAAACAAATTCATTGCTCCAGCCACCGGTGATTGGCTGAACACCAGTTCCCAGTGCAACCAGGGTGTCAGCAGGAAGCGGATAGCCGCTGCCATTCAATACCAGGTCGCCTTTTGCATTGCGTTTGAAATCAAATCCCATTACCTGGGCATAAGGCAGGCCAACCCGCTGGTGAATGTATCCGTATTCCGTACGTGATTGGGCCATATCCATAAAATATTGCCCTTCAGCAAGACTCACAATCTTGCTCTTGTTGTTGGCATAATTGAAAGTTGAGGTCCAACGGAAGTTTTTGGTTTTAACTGGTGTACCACCCACCATCAGTTCAACACCTTTATTTTCCAGCTTACCTACGTTTACTACCGCATCGGCATATCCGGAAGTAAGGGATGTTGTTCCGTTGACAATATCGTTGAGTGTTTGCTTGTTATACCAGGAGAACTCTGCAAACAGCCGGTTGTTAAAGAATTTCACGTCTGCACCAATTTCAAGTTCCTGAACCTGCAGTGGCTCGAGTGCAGCATTGGGAATGCTGTTCGGCATCTGGCCGATGGGCTGACTGGTAACAGCACCATTGGTGGAATAGTAAAGTTTGGTTTGATAGGGAGCTGCGTCACTTCCCACTTTTGCAAAGCCTGCCCTTATTTTACCAAATGTCAGAATCCTTGATTTGAGATGTTCCGTAAAGATGTATGCGCCACTGATGGAGGGATAGTTGTAGGAATTATTCCCGGGGGGAAGGGTACTGGACCAGTCGTTCCGGTCAGAAAAATTAAGGAAGAATGTATTCCGGTAAGAAAGCTCTGCAGCGCCATAAATTGATTGCACTTCACGACGCGGCTCGAAGACTGTAGCCCCCCTGGAAGTAGCTGCAGTGGGGTTGTACAGGTAAGGGAAGGCAAGTCCGTTTGCATTTACCGCAATGTTCTTACCGTTCATGCGGAGGAGGTTTGCCCCGGCAGTAATACCCAGCGTAAGATCCTTTACGATCTCTTTGTTAAACCCAACCAGCAAATCAGCATTCATTTCATTGAATGTGTTGGAACTTTCATTGTTCAATTCTCCGCCAGGTTTATAGGCTGTTCCGGTTGGTGTGATCTGGTGCGCATTGAAGGCGAAAAAATCATTGGCGATCCTTGCCTGGAAATACAACCATTCAACAGGAGCAAAACGAAGTGCGGCAACACCAAGGATCCTGTCTTTCCTGGTATCGTTTTCAAATTTTGCCGATGCGAAATAGGGATTGGTCGTCCATTCACTGGCGTTGAATTCAATCTCCTTTCCTCTTTCATCATAACCCGGAGCAAGGAAATTGGCATTTACGTTTGGTGGAAGAAAGCCGATGGCATAGTTACCATTGCCGGGAGCATCACTTAGTCCGGTGCGATTTTGTCCAACCTCTTTCGCATAGGTGACATTCGCCATACCTGACCATTTCTCGTTAAGTTTAAAATTGAGATCAAGGTTTACATTGTTCCTGTTGTATTTGGAATTGGGATAAATTCCCTTATTCCTGACGTCACCGAAAGACAGGCGGAAGCCCACATTGTCACTTCCCCCTGACAACGCAAGGGTATTGCTGTAGGTCGAGCCCGTATTGTAAAACGCTTTGTAATTGTCGCCGGAAACATAGGTATAAGGCTGCTGCGACCCATCAAAAATATAGGATGGTGTACCATCCAGTTTGGCACCCCAGGACAGCAATCCGGATTCCATGGCAGCATTAGCTGTTTCAGGTTTGAGATTATATTTTCCCTGCCCGTAAGTAGTCTGGAAGTCGCGGAAATCATTGGCTTTATCCCACATGGCATTGCTGTTAAATTCAATACCCAGTGCTTTTTTACCTTTACTGCTTTTTGTTGTAATCAGGATTACACCATTCCGGCCGCGCTGGCCGTACAATGCAGCCGCAGCACCACCTTTCAGTACGGTCATTTCATCAATATCGTCAGGGTTGATGCTGGAGAGCCCGTCACCCAGATCTGCACCACCCCACTTGCCGGCACTACCCAGGTTGTCGTTGTTCATGGGAATGCCATTAATTACATACAGCGGCTGGTTGTTTGCGTTCACATTTAATGAGCTATTCCCCCTGATAGTTACCCGGCTGGAGCCACCGGGGCCGGTTAAGGGAGCTGTGCTGTTTACACCGGCCACCTTACCCACCAGGGCATTTCCGACATTGATCTCCCTCGCCTTGGTCAGTTCGTCACCGTCCACTTTTGCAGTAGAATACCCCAGCCGGCGCGCTTCCTTTTTTACACCCAGTGCGGTAACTACCACTTCGTTCATCTGCTGATTTGCCGCTTCCAGGAACACTACAAGATCCTTATCCTCTCCCACGGTGATCATCTGGCTGGTATATCCGACAGAAGAAATAATAATGATATCTCCCTTGTCGGCCTGGATGGCGAACACACCATTCTCATTGGTTGAAGTTCCCCGCGAGGTACCTTTAATTGCAACGGAAGCATTGGCAACAGGTTGTCCGGTTGCTGTTGTTACCCTACCCGTAATCGTTTCAGCAAATGCCTTCAATACGGAAACATCCGGTTGACCGGCTGCCAGCTGATCCACCATGGCCGGCGGAAGCGCATCACTGGTCTTCTTTTCATCCTTGCCGTCGGTGATCACATAGGTGTTCGGCGACAGTTTTTTGTACTTCAGTCCGGCGCTTTTCAGTACGTCACGCAGTACGCGCTCTACATCTTTGTTCAGGTCAACAGGTGTGGTAATGGTTTTTTTAGCCAGCTCAGGATTTGAAAAAAGGAAGTAAACTCCTTTCTTCTGATTGAGTTCCTTTAACACGTCAAAGAGTGTTTTTTCAGCAGGCAGGTTGCTCTGGTTGTTGTTGCCGGCATCTCTGTTGAATGGTGTCCGGTTGGCAGCCAGGTGTGCATAGCCGTCCTGGGCCTGCGCCCCGGCTATATAACCCACGTTGGCAGCGAGCAACGTCCATAGCATTTTTTTGGCGATGGTAGCATTTCTCATAATGCAGTAGTTTGGGAGTCGTTTGGTTTTGTATTGTGTTATCGCGATTTCTTTTCAATAACCAGTACACCATTCTCTTTTCTTGCCTTCAGACCATTACCTTCTTCGAGCAGTGTTAACAACAGGTCGAGATTGTCACTCGGCACGATACCGGATACCTGTGCAGTATCGGCGAGTTGCTGATCAGGGATCAGGATTTTTACACCATACTGATCCATGATCTGCTGAACTGCCTCATGGAGCGGTGTGTTTTCAAATACCAGTTTCCTGTCTTTCCAGGCAAGCACTTTCTCAGCAGCTACATGCTTACGGGATGGGTCATTGGCGCCGGTCAGCTCCACAAAATCACCCGGCACCATCTTCAGCTCCCTGCCGTCCTGCATTTTCAGGAATACGCTTCCTTCGGTGAGCAATACATTGGTTTTATCACCCCGGTTCACCACATTGAATTGTGTACCGGTCACTACGATATCGAACCGGTCGGTGTGCACTACAAACCTTTTGTGATCAGTCGTCTTCTTCACATGGAAGAATGCTTCGCCGGTAAGCCACACTTCCCTTTCCTTTTTATTTTCGAAGCCTTCGCTGATATGAATCCGGCTGTTCGCATTCAGCGTAACCATCGAACCGTCGGGCAATTCATGTTCAAGCAATTCTCCGTATCCGGCAGCGATGCCGCTTTGAACGGGTTGATGTTTCATTTTTGAGATAAAGAGACCGGCACCTGCCAGCAATACAAACATGGCTGCTGCCCACCACCAGCGTTTTACGGCCCGGCCAATACTGATAACCGGGGCCTGGTGTTGTTGTGTGTTGATGGAGGCTGCCAGCCTTTTCAGCGCTGCTTCCAGCTGACCCTCCGGCAGTGGCTTTTCCTGAAGCACAATCGATTCCACGAGTTTTTTGCCTTCCAGTGCCATCGCGTGATGGGCCAGGTCATTTTCCAGCCACTCCCTGAAAATTGCGGATTCCGCAGTAACTGCACCCTGGCTCCAGTCCAGAAAACCCTGGTCTGTCACCAGTTCTGATACGTCATTAAATTGTTGTCCCATACTATAGTCGGTAGATTAATCTGTAATCAGGTGCCGCATTATCCTTTCGTGTAATGATGATTTTAGGTTTTTTTTAAAAAATAATTTTCGTATGGGAGAAAATGTCGCCAAATGCGTAGTTTAGCCCTGACTGCTATTGGATCATTTGACTGATGATACTAACCTATGGGATGCATTCCTTAACGGAGATAAGGAAGCGCTTGGAAGGCTTTTTTCAGGCCATTATACTTTGCTTTTTCAATATGGCGTAAAGGTTTGCCGCAATCCGGCACTGGTGGAAGACTGCATCCAGGAACTGTTTTCGGATATCTGGCGAAACCAGACCGCCACCCCGCAACTCTCCATCAAAGCCTATCTTGTCAGGGCATTGAAATACAAGATCATCCGCCAGCTCGGGCGCGATCAGAACAGCCCGCTCAGCGAGAATTCAGAAGACAGCATGTTTGAACTCAGCCATGAAGATTTCCTGATCGACAGGCAACACCAGAAAGAACAGGAAAACAAGGTCAAACAAGCGCTCACCCAGCTCAGCGCCCGCCAGCAGGAGATCATCTACCTCAAATATTACCAGAACCTCAGTTACGAGGAAGTGAGCACCATCATGAACATCAATTACCAGGTCGCACGCAACCTGTTGTACCATTCCATAAAAGCACTCAAACGTTTGATGGGCCAATTATCGGTTTTCTTTTAATAATTATGCGTTACAAAGGAACCAGTACCCGCACTATTCAATAATTTTGCACACTCAAACTAAAACCAGAAAGCAAATGAGCATGGTAGACTCTTTTGAGAAGATCCCCGTCCGGATATTCGACAGTCTAAAACTCGGATCAGTATTTATTGCCAGGGAAATCGCTGCGCAGATCAGGCAAAAGCAGGCAGAAGGGAAGCATTGCGTGTTGGGCCTCGCAACCGGCTCTTCTCCCAAAACGATCTATGCCGAGCTCGTACGCCTCCATCGGGAAGAGGGCCTGAGTTTTGCCAATGTAATCACTTTCAACCTCGACGAGTATTTCCCTATTGATAACGATGCGCTGCAAAGCTATAACCGTTATATGCGGGAACAGCTTTTCAACCATGTTGACATCGATCCGGTCAACATCCATATTCCGAATGGCGAATGGCCCAAAGATGCCATCAAGAAATTCTGTGCGGAATACGACAACCTGATCGAACAGGCCGGCGGCATTGATGTTCAGATCCTGGGCATCGGTAACAACGGACATATCGGCTTCAACGAACCAGGGTCAAGCCGTTTCTCCCGTACCCGCCTCATCACGCTTGACAATTCCACACGGATCGCGAATGCCTATGAATTCACCAATATCTCCCAGGTGCCCCGCCTGGCGGTCACCATGGGTATCGACACGATCATGAAGGCCCGCAAGATCTACCTGATGGCCTGGGGACCCATGAAAGCTCCCGTAATCCAGAAGGCCGTGGAAGAACATGTTACCGAGCAGATCCCCGCGTCTATCCTGCAACAGCATAATGATACCGTATTTGTGCTGGATCAGATGGCTGCCGCCGAACTGACCCGGTACCGCTCCCCCTGGCTCACCGGGGATATCGAATGGACCTCCCTGATGGTTAAAAAGGCTGTCGTGAACCTGGCGCTCAAACTCGGCAAACCTGTTCTCGGCTTAACCAACAGCGATTATAATGATCATGGCCTGGGCGACCTCCTGGTTGAAAAAGGCGATGCTTATGAGATCAACCTGCAGGTGTTTTACCTGCTGCGCGACAGCATTACCGGCTGGCCCGGCGGAAAACCCAATGCCGTTATACCGAATCACCCCGAAAGGTCAATCCCCTATCCCAAACGGTGCCTGATCTTCTCCCCGCACCCCGACGACGATATTATCAGCATGGGTGGCACGTTCATGCGCCTTCACGACCAGGGTCATGATGTGCATGTCGCTTATCAAACCAGCGGCAATATTGCAGTGACCGATGAGTTCGTAACCCGTTTCATCGATTTCGCTGTAGGATTTGAAGAAATCTCCGGTATCGACGCCAGCAAGAGCCGTGAGATCCTTTCGCAGGCCCAGCAATTCCTCGCACATAAGAAGCCCAGTGAAAGTGACACCCAGGAGATCCGTTCCATCAAAGGATTGATCCGCCGAGGAGAAGCAAAAGCTACCTGCCGCTATGTGGGCATCAAAGACGCAAATATTCACTTCCAGAACCTGCCTTTCTATGAAACAGGACGGGTAGAAAAGAAACCCATGGGTGAAGAAGACGTAGCGTTGACTATGGCACTGCTCCGTGAAGTAAAACCCCACCAGATTTTTGCCGCAGGTGACCTTGCCGATCCGCACGGCACCCACAAAGTATGCCTTGACATCATTTTCGAATCCATGCGTCGCCTGAAAGCCGCAGGAGATGACTGGGTAAAAGATTGCTGGGTCTGGTTGTACAAAGGTGCATGGCAGGAATGGAATATCGAGGAAATCGAAATGGCGATCCCGATGAGTCCCGACCAGGTAATGAAAAAACGCTTCGGCATTTTCATTCACCAGTCGCAGAAAGACATGGTACCCTTCCAGGGTTCAGATTCCCGCGAATTCTGGCAACGTGCGGAAGACCGTAACGGCAATACCGCGAAGCTGTATGCACAACTGGGACTGACCCAATATGCTGCCATGGAAGCTTTCGTACGCTGGCATTATTAAAAAGCAAGATTCTGTTGGTGGGAATAATAATTTTCCTATCTTTGCACTCCCTTAACGGGGAATGGCTCCGTAGCTCAACTGAATAGAGCATCTGACTACGGATCAGAAGGTTTCAGGTTTGAATCCTGACGGAGTCACTAAAAAGGACAAGACGGCATCGCCTCTTGTCCTTTTTGTTTGTCCGAAAGCTTCCCGATCATGGCGTTGACGGCGACAAATAAAAAAGCGGAGACCAGCTCCGCCTTCTGACAAATATGGATGTACGCTTAAGCTAATACGGGCTGTGCCAATGCATACAGGGCAGCAAGCACCACAATACACTTCCAGCAATTCACTCTGTTCATCGTTACACTTTTTGAGGGAATAAAATTACCTGAAATAAAGCCCATGGCCTGTTAACGGAAAGCGAATACATTGCAGCCTATGGCAAGCAATCTGATCAATTTCATCGTACCCGGCCTGGGTAATTCAGGCCCTGAACACTGGCAAACCTGGTTTGAACAATCCGGTGGCAGTTTCCAGCGGATAAACCAGCGGGAATGGGATGCACCTGACCGTGAAGACTGGGTCAGCAATATTCAGCAGGCTGTTGCCGGCCACGATCCCGCCACTGTTATCCTGATCGGCCACAGCCTCGGCTGTACGGCCATCGCCCACTGGGCAAACGCATACAAGGTACCGGTGCGGGGCGCCCTGCTGGTGGCACCCAGTGATATTGAAACACCACAGTATGATTTCCCGGCAACAGGCTTCGCGCCAATTCCATTATCACCGCTGCCCTTTCCCTCCATCGTGGTAGCCAGCACCAACGACCCCTGGGTCACCATCAACCGCGCAAAGTTATTCGCTGATGCATGGGGAAGCCGTTTTGTGAATATCGGCGAAGCAGGTCATATCAATGTGGCATCAGGATATACAACATGGTCCGATGGACTGGAACTCCTCCGTTCGCTGTAATTTGCCACCTTAACGCGTTAATGTGAAAATCATTTTACTGACCATCGGCAGGCAACAGGATACTTCCACCAGGGAAGCCGTGGCCGATTTCACAGACAGGATCAAACGCTATTTTCCCTGCGAATGGAAACTCCTGCCGCCATCGAAATTCACGGAACCGGATGCGATCCGCAAAGCAGAAACAAAGCTGGTGGAAGATTTTCTGGAGAAAGGTGATTTTCTCTGCCTGCTGGATGAACGCGGAAAAAACATCAGTTCACCGGAACTTGCCCAACTGATCCAGCAGAAAGCAAATGAAAGCTGCCGGCAACTGATCTTCCTGATCGGTGGCGCTTATGGCGTGGAAGAATCGCTGCGGAAAAAAGCGGGCTTTGTCTGGAGCCTTTCCCGCCTGGTCTTTCCCCACCAGATCGTGCGGCTGATTTTAGCTGAGCAGGTTTACCGCGCTTGCAGTATTTTACGCAACGAAAAATATCATCATGATTAGCATTACGCTACTGATCATTATCATTACCTGTGCCGTATCCTTTGCTGCATTCAACAGCGACAAACTGAAAGAAGACCTGCTTTTCTGGCCCGCCGAGATCAACAGCCGCAACCAGTATTACCGCTTTCTGACCGGCGGACTCATTCACGGCGACTATATGCACCTTGCCTTCAACATGATTTCCCTGTATTCTTTCGGAGAATACATTGAAAGATATCTTTTCTCTTCTCCCGCCCTGTTTGGAAGCTATGGCAAACTGATGTACCTGCTGCTCTATGTACTGGCACTGATCATTTCCGTTATACCTGACTATTTTTCCTATCGCAACAATTATAATTACCGGGCACTTGGTGCATCCGGCGCAGTGTCTGCCGTGATATTTGCCTTTATCATGCTGGAACCAACGAGAAAACTTCAATTGTTCTTTGCCATTCCGATCAGGGGATATGTATTCGGTGCTTTGTTCCTCGCCATATCGGTATACCTGTCAAAGCGGGGCGGTGACAATATCGGGCACCGTGCGCACTTCAGCGGTGCCATCTTCGGTGTATTGTTCATGATCATCGCCGGTAAACTGATGGCAAATGTGGATGTACTCCGGGAATTCTGGGAGCAGGTTTCCCGATAACACTACTAACCAAACCGGATCACCAGCACCTGTTTGGTGTGCTCCGTGATACGAAACCGGTGATCGATTCGCAAACCTGCCAGCCAAATGATCTTTTTGTTGCTCTCCACCACCCGGGTGGCTTCCTTTTGCTGCCGGCTGAGTTTGCAATCAGTCAGAAATCGTGCTACTTTTTTCTTTTTGGGCATGCCGAGCGGATAAAAATAGTCGCCTGCTTTCCAGCGCCTGATCTGCAGCGGCCACGTAATCATCTCCGCGTCAAGCCATGCTTCGCTGGCATCTGCCGGAATTTTCTCCCCGCTGTAATCACGCAGGGCCCAGTGTACCGGCAAACCACCAATCGTTGCGTGTCCCGACCCGGTTTCCATCAACAATACACCATCATCATTGCCGGTGCTTGCATGCAACTCGATCCAGGCACGGTTGCGTAACAATCGCCAGGTTCCCATTGGCCTGAAAGCGCCGGTCTGGCTGTTCGTCAACTCCCACGCTGCAGCAATTTCCGATGATGAAAACCCTTTGGCCTGCAGCCAAGCAAAAAATATCGCGCGCCCACCCTTTGCTTTCTGCAGGGCCAGAACAGGGAGCTTTTCAATGCCATCTTTTATGATCAGCCATTTCTGCAGCTGCCGCGTCATGGCATTGTCGTAAAAAGCCCGCATCTCGCTGAACAGCGCAGCTTCCCGCATCAGGGTGCCCGTAATGCCGGGATATTGTGTAGTAAGCAACGGCAAAACTTCATGGCGGATAAAATTTCGCCGGTATTTATCACTCTCGTTCGAACTGTCATCCACCCAATCCAGGCCGTTCTGCTGCGCATAGGCTTCCAGGTGTTGCCGCTCCGCAAACAAAAGGGGACGGCAGATCCGGCCGCGTCGCGTAGGAATACCTTTCAGACCGGCAAGCCCGGTACCCCTGAAAAAATTCAGCAGCATGGTTTCCGCCTGATCGTTCCCGTGATGCGCCGTTAGGATTGCATCGAAGGGGAAACCGTCAATTTTACTATGCAGCTGTTCCAACCAGTCGTACCGGATCATCCTTGCGAATTCCTGCAGGGAAACTCCTGTGGGCCTGGGTAAATTTCCGATGTCCACCGTCGTAAAATGAAGGGGTACCCCCAGCTTCTCTGCCAGCGCCATCACGAAACCGGCATCCCTTTCACTCTCAGCCCCACGCAACTGGTAGTTGACATGGGCCATTTCAAAATTATTTCCGTTTGCCCGGAGTACATGACAAAGCACCGTAGAATCCAGTCCACCACTAACTCCTACCAGTAAGCGCGATTTCTTCCCGAACATCTTTTCCGAGACGACAAAAAAATCAAAGGCTTGTACAAGATCATTCATATGAATAAAAAATCGCGTACTAATTCGCGTAGTTTTACGTTTTTAGTGTAGGTGTTTACAATTACTTTAGCCTTTGCTAACCAATATATCCAAATCCTGTTTACGAAATGCCATCGCAATTCAATATAATTGAGAACCTGACTCTGGCCGTTCTGGCCGGCATCATCTTCTTTCTGCTTTATAAAAAGGCCTGGACCGACAAAGCCCTGCGGTTCATCCTGATCAACGCGCTGTACAGCCTGTTCACTGTTCTCATCACCCTTGTATACCCGATTACCAGCCCCGCCTATGATATCATCTCCAACCTCACCATGCATATTGATACGCTGAGCGGCCTTGGTTTTTTCTATTATTTATGGAACATCAACCGTTATCACCGCTTCCTGGTATATACCGTATCCGTAGTATTGCTGGTCTGGTTTGCCACTTTCTTTATCATGCGCGATTTTGGCGCACATTCCTGGACTTTATTGCTGCCTTCCATCTGGTATGTGATCGTTGGCATGACCGCTTTCTACCTGATGTATACCAAGGCAGACTTTCAGCAAACGAGAAAATACGGCAGCCGGTTTCTGCTTATCACCGGCTTTGTGTTTTACAACTTTATCTACATCGTCATAGAGATCTGCTACATCTATTTTAAAGGTGTCGGAAACATCAATGACGCCTGGAAAATAAATTACTGGAGCTATTTCCTGTTCCGCGTGATGATGTTCGCCGGCGTAATTTTCTGGTATGCCCGTCCCGGCATCCCCAGGAACAAGCTTTCGGCCATCAGTAAGTAAGTTCCTCCCAGGCTGACCGCAATTCATTAAACGCATGCTGGTCACCCGCCGCCTTTGCAGCTTCCATTCCCCGTTCATAACAGCGAACAGCTTCATCCTGATCACCAGACCGTTCCAGCAATTTTGCCAGGTGATAATAACTGCCAACATATCCCGGCTGGGCCGCCAATATTTTCTCAAACAGCGCCCGCGCACTGGTGTCATCTCCCATTTTTATGTATTCCAGCGCCAGTGCATGCTGCAAAAAAGCATCATCGGGCTGGGCCTTCAGAAATTCCTGTATTTTCTGTATTCTGTCCGTCATATTTCTAAAAAATATTTTCCCCGGCGACCGATCTTATGCCGCATCCTTTATATTTGTAGAACTTAGTTGCATAAACAACTTTCATTCTTACCAATTGTTGCTATATGAAGATCTTAGTTTGTATCAGTAAAACGCCGGATACGACGGCAAAAATAGCCTTCACCGATAACAACCGGAAATTTGCAGCGGATGGTGTTCAGTGGATCATCAATCCTTATGATGAATGGTATGCGCTGGTGCGTGCCATCGAATTCAAGGAGAAAGACCCTGCCACGGTATTGCACCTGGTAACGGTGGGCGCTGCAGATGCAGAACCTATTATCCGGAAAGCGCTTGCGCTGGGAGGAGATGAAGCGATCCGCATCAATACAGATAGCCATGATGCCTATACCATCGCCAGCCAGATTGCTGCAGTGGCCAAAGAGGGCGGCTATGACCTGGTGTTGACGGGCAAAGAAACCATCGACTTTAATGGCGCATCAATCGGCGGAATGGTGGCGGAACTGCTTGAGCTCCCCTATTTGTCGCTGGCAACCAAAGTAGATATCGAGGGTGGTGCCGTTCGGGTGATCCGCGAAATTGAGGGCGGGGAAGAAACGGATTCCACTAGCCTGCCCGTTGTGATCAGTTGCCAGAAAGGTGTGGCGGAACAAAGGATTCCCAACATGAAGGGAATTATGGGCGCCAGGTCCAAGCCCCTGAAAGTGGTTGAGCCTGTAGCTGTCGACAGCCTGACGAGCATCGAAAAATTTGAACTGCCGCCTGCAAAAGCAGGCGTGAAGCTCGTTCCGGCAGATCAGCCCGAAGAGCTCGTTCGCCTGTTGCACGAAGAAGCAAAGGTTTTTTAATCCACCACTTAAACAGCAATTATCATGGTCCTCATATTTATCGATCAGTCAGAACGCAAGATCAAAAAGACATCTTTTGAAGCCATTACCTATGGCGTAAAACTGGCAGCACAACTGAATACTACTGCAGCGGGCCTGGTGCTGGGTCAAACCGACGATGACCTGAGCAGCCTCGGAAAGTACGGATTGACCAAAATCCAGCAGGTGGATGATGCTGCACTGAATGACATGGATGCGCAGGTGTACACAACCGTTATTGCAGAGGCCTTCAGGAATGCCGGTGCCGACACACTGGTGATGTCTGCCAACCTTACCGGCAAGGCCATTGCACCCCGCCTTTCAGTGCGGCTTAAGGCGGGATTGGTTACCGGTGCAGTAAGCCTGCCGGATACCGGGAATGGATTTGTGGTGAAGAAAGCAGTTTTCAGCGGCAAGGCCTTTGCCCATGTTGCTGTTCAGACCCCCCAGCGCATAGTTACCGTGAGTCCCAATGCGATTCGTGCCGAATCCGGCAGCGGGGAAGCCCAGGTGGAAAAAATCACCGTCGCTGTTCCAGCCGCTAAAGTCAAAGTAGAAAGCCGCGATGTGCTGAAAGGAGAAGTTTCCCTTGCCGATGCAGAGATCGTCGTGAGCGGTGGCCGCGGCTTGAAAGGTCCGGAGAACTGGGGTATGATCGAAGAACTTGCAAAGCTGTTGCATGGCGCTACTGCCTGCAGCCGGCCGGTTGCCGATGCACACTGGCGTCCGCATCATGAACACGTTGGACAAACCGGCGGGGCTATCGCGCCGAATCTCTATATCGCCGTGGGTATTTCCGGCGCCATTCAGCACCTCGCAGGGGTGAACCGCAGCAAGACAATCGTGGTGATCAACAAGGATCCGGAAGCACCGTTTTTCAAAGCGGCCGACTATGGTATTGTTGGCGATGCGTTTGAAGTGATGCCGAAAATCATAGAAGCGGTGAAGAAACTGAAGCAATAGGGAAAAAACAGTTTGAAGTTTGTAGTTTGGCTTTGCCTACCGGAGCTGGCAAATAATGGGCTCCTGCGTTCAATAATGGGCTCAAAGGTTTAATACGCGGTATAGTTTGCATACTTCATTAATATCTTTCCGGTTTGACAGGTACCCCTTCAAACCGGTTTTTTTATCGCCTGTCACATACCTATAGGCAAACCATCAGTTCAGGATATGCGCTAAAGCTAAAACAGCACTTCGTTTCAAGAGACAAATCTGGTGCCTGGCCCAACTTCAAACCCCTACCTACGCTGAAGCTCCGGTAGGCAAAGCCAAACCCCAAACTTCAAACCTCCTCTCTGTATAATTCCGCCAAATCAGAGATTATCTTTTTTAACAAAATGCCTTAGCTTCGTGCATTCATTATGAGGAAGATAGAACTGGAAATAGTCGCCCTCTCCCATAGTATTACGCAGACCCATTCTTATGCGGTAGTACTGGGGGAAGTGAATGGTTTGCGCCGTCTGCCCATCGTTATCGGTGGGTTTGAAGCACAGGCCATTGCGGTAGCCCTGGAAAAGATGCAACCCAGCAGGCCCCTTACACACGACCTGATGAAAAACTTTATGAGTGCCTTTAATGTGGACCTCACTGAAATCGTGATCAGTGACCTGCAGGAAGGCATTTTTTATTCAAAACTGGTCTGTGTGGGGGAAAATGACACCGTGGAGATCGATTCCCGCACTTCCGACGCACTGGCACTCGCCGTGCGCTTTGGCTGTCCCATTTACACCTACGAGAATATCCTTGAGAGTGCAGGCATCCTGATGGAAGACAGCAGTGGCAAAAAGAAGAAATCCGTCAGCGGACCTGAAAGAGAAGAATCGGGAAATGACGACCTGCGCGCACTGAGCGTGGAAGAATTGCAGGTGTTGCTGAATGAGGTACTGGAGCAGGAAGATTATATCCGCGCCATTGCTATCCGCGACGAGATCAACAGCCGCAAGAATCAGTAATGATCGTTTTTCCGAATGCCAAAATAAATCTCGGATTGAGGGTTATGGCAAAAAGGCCCGATGGTTACCACAACCTGGAAACCATCTTCTACCCTATTCCCCTGTGTGATGTGCTGGAAGGTATCCGGGCGGAAAAACCTGCCTTTACGCTGTCAGGTGTACCGGTGGACGGGCCGCCCGAGAAAAATCTCTGCATCAGGGCACTCAAACTGCTGTCAAAGGATTTTGATATTCCCGCCATCAGTTTCCACCTTCATAAAAATATTCCCCTGGGAGCCGGCATGGGCGGCGGATCAGCTGACGCCACTTTTACCCTGAAACTGATCAGTGAACTGTGCCGCATTGATCTGACACCGCAGCAGTTAAAGGAGTATGCCCTGCAAATCGGCAGTGACTGCCCCTTTTTCTTGCTCAACCAGCCCGCCCTTGGCACCGGCCGCGGAGAATTACTGGAACCTGTTTCCATTCCTGCCCTGTCGGGAAAAAAGCTGCTGGTAGTCTATCCCGGAATCCATATCAATACCGCCTGGGCATTCTCACAGGTGCAACCTTCCGGAAGCGCCACAGCCTGGAACACCATCCTGTCTGCTGAACCTGATTCCTGGAACGGAATGCTGGTGAATGATTTTGAAGCGCCGGTGCTGGCTGCTTATCCCGAACTGCTGACCCTGAAGACAACCCTCCTTTCCAGCGGTGCTGTATTTGCGGGAATGTCCGGTTCCGGAAGTACCTTCTATGGCATTTACAACGAACTGCCTCCCGCAGCACATCGCCTGTTCCCCCCGGAATATCGTATCTGGGAATTCCCTATCTTGTGAAAAATTAGCGCTATCCGCAGCAATAACACCATATTCTGCTTCCTCTCCGGCAATCTCGATTTCCTCGACCATCGACGCTGATCGTTATTACAATTCCATACACTGTTTTTATCCAGCCCCCGGGCTGATCTTTTTCATCTTTCAATCTGTCTGTCATGACATCAACGTCTATCGCCGTCAGCGAAAAATCACGCTATTTCCTTGAACTGGAAGAACAATTCGGTGCCCATAATTACCATCCCCTGCCTGTTGTGCTCGAAAAGGGCGAAGGCGTATTTCTCTGGGATGTTGACGGCAAACGCTATTACGATTTTTTGAGTGGTTACAGTGCAGTCAACCAGGGGCACTGCCATCCTGCAATCATCAGTGCACTGGTGGACCAGGCATCCAAACTGACCCTTACCTCAAGAGCTTTTTACAACAACCTCCTGGGTGAATACGAGCAATATATCACCCGCTATTTCGGGTACGATAAAGTTTTGCCCATGAATACGGGTGTGGAAGGCGGAGAAACTGCCATCAAACTGGCCCGCCGCTGGGCCTATACACGAAAGGGAGTTGCCGAAAACAGGGCGCGGATCATTTTTGCAGAAAACAATTTCTGGGGAAGGACCATCGCTGCAATTTCCGCATCTACTGACCCCAGCAGCTACGGCAGGTTCGGACCCTTTGTTCCGGGCTTCGACACGATACCTTATAACGACCTCGCAGCGCTTGAAACCGCCCTGCAGAACCCGGACGTCGCCGCCTTTATGGTGGAGCCGATACAGGGTGAAGCGGGTGTAGTGTTACCGGATGCCGGTTACCTGCAGGGAGTACGCGACCTGTGCACCCAATACAATGTACTGTTTATCGCCGACGAGATCCAGACCGGTCTGTGCCGCACCGGCAAAATGCTGGCTTGCGACCACGAAGGGGTGAAACCGGATATCCTGATCCTCGGGAAAGCATTAAGCGGCGGTGTACTGCCAGTCAGCGCCGTGCTGGCTAATGACGAGGTCATGCTGACGATCAAACCGGGTGAACATGGATCAACCTATGGTGGCAATCCGCTCGCCTGTAAAGTGGCAATGGCTGCCCTGGAGGTATTGAAGTCGGAAAAGATGGCGGAAAATGCCGCCGCTATGGGCGAAGTGTTGCGAAATGCCCTGGCGGAACTCAGATCGCCCCATATCCGGGAAATCCGGGGAAAAGGCCTGCTGAATGCCATCGTAATCGATCATGCAGACAAGGAAGCAGCCTGGCAGCTTTGCCTGCTGATGAAAGAAGAAGGATTACTGGCCAAACCGACTCATGGTGATAAGATCCGCCTGGCACCACCCCTGCTGATCACCAGGGAACAGATCCTGGAATCAGTGGAGATCATCGGGCGCTGCCTTGCGCAGCTGGATTAAAGATCACTTTCATCTTTATTACCCGCGCTGTTACCGGAAATGCTCCGGGGTTCGTCTTTTAGCGGAAGGTCGGTGAACATGGCCATGCCGATCATCAACAGGGAGGCCCCCAGCATCACGTACAGCGCGGGTTGCTTTATCGGGCAATCGCCCGACCGGCAGGTAGCGAGCAGGATAAAATTGCGGATGGCCCAGGCCAGGTTGAAACCTGTAAAAAAAAGATTGAACCTTTTTGCCCAGATCCTTGGGATCAGGAACAGCAAAATGGCGCAAACGCTCATAAAGCTGTTGACGAGTCCCGGCTTTCCGAATTTGGTATTTCCGGCATCGAAACCTTTGACGATGATGTTTACTTCAGGCACGGTGATCCATGGAAAAAAACAGCTTGCAATGATAATGACAGCTGCGAGTACACCGATTACATTGGAGTATTTCATATTTCAATGGCGAAAATAGTAAACTAACGTGCAAATGTTTTGATGATGCTGTACAGCTGATCGCCAAAATAGGTTTGTGCTGTTGCATTGAAGTGAACACCGTCTGGCAAAAGCGGTTGTCCATCCATTTCGACGATAGCAATATGCGGGTCGGCCTTTGCAATATTCAGCTGTGCCTGGTGAATTAAAGGACTATAATCTGCAGACGACGATGTAATTGTTCCCATAACAATCGGCATCACCGGGTCATTCACTTCCTGCCTGATTGCGGCAAACAGTCTGGTCAACCGGTACTGGTATGCCGCTGTAGCCCATTTGTCGCTCTCCCCCTGGTGCCACATCATCCCGACAACCTTGATATACCTGGCACTGTCCTGGTCATATGACCATTGTCTGACTGCATTCAGGCGGTTCTTCAGGGTATCAAACATCCGTTCGCGACCTGCCGGTACGGAATCCTGGGGAATCGTCCAGCAGGCGGGCTCCCTGGTAAAAGGCGATAAAGCTGATCCACCCCGCGTTACTTTGAGGAGGTATACCGGCCTTTGTTGCCGGTACAAACTGTCACGGATCTTTCGGGCAGCAATAATATCACCTGCCCACCTGGGTGTACCGGGCGACTGGCTTCCATTGTACCTGTCGTATTCAAATGACTGAAACGAATTATGTGCTGGGCTTCCCCATTGCCAGACATTAACACCGTCTACTACCATCGCAGCGCTGGCATAGGGAAAAGGACTCCCTGCCCGGCCATCCATATTGCTCTGCCCTGCAGATAAATAAATAAACAGTGTATCGGTATAGTGACCAGTTTTGGCTACAAGCCGGACAGAATCTTTGCCGGCAACACCGCTGCTGCCTGTTGCAGTAAGACGAAACCAGTATACTCCCGTAGTAAGTTGTCGTATGGAGGTTGTAAGACTGTCCGGACTAACGATCTCCACCTCGCTGGGACCGGAAATTTGTTCCCATTTTGAAGTGATCGCCTCACTTCCAGAAACCTTTCCGGTTAAGAAACCACTGGACGAAAGCAGCCGCACTTCATCGCCTGCCTCGATACCAATCGACCCGGGTGCCGGTTTTGTCGATTCTTTGGAACAAGACAGAAGCGACAGCACAACTGCTGTCATCAACACCATTGTATGGGAAACCGGAAATTTCATTAAAACAATAAACCCGCCATAATGACGGGTTTATCGGAGGTAATGGTTGAGGTCCCGAGCAGATTCGAACTGCTGTAGAAGCTTTTGCAGAGCTCTGCCTAGCCACTCGGCCACAGGACCATTGTTCCAAATCGGGCACGAATGTATGTATTTTTATACATTCGTGTCACATTTGAACACAAAATTCTTTCCTTAAACGCAGACCGTATGATTCCTATTGCATCATCTGAACTTATAATTAATCAGCGTGGTGCCATCTATCATCTTGACACAAGACCAGAGGAAATTGCGGACACCATTATCACTGTGGGTGATCCCGATCGCGTTGGGGTGGTCAGTCAGCATTTCGATAAAATTGACTATAAAAATCAACATCGCGAATTCGTCACCCACACCGGCTGGATCGGCAACAAAAGACTTTCTGTTGTAGCAACCGGGATCGGACCCGACAATGTCGACATCGTGCTGAATGAACTGGACGCACTGGTGAACATCGACTTTGCCACCCGGCAGGTACATAGCACCCTGAAGCCACTGACCATTATCCGCATGGGCACCTGCGGTTCACTGCAGGCAGATATACCGGTAGATGGATTTGTTGCAGGAACCTATGGTCTCGGGCTGGACAATCTCCTGCACTATTACCGGCAGGATACCACCGATGGTGACCTCCAGCTGATCCAGGCCTTTGTAACGCAAACCCAGCTGCACAGCATTTCGCAACCCTATATCGCTGGTGCCGCACCCGGACTGCTCCGTCATTTTGTTGAAGACTTCCACCATGGCATCACTGTAACCTGCCCCGGTTTCTATGGCCCACAGGGACGTATTCTCCGCCTCGGACTTCAACATCCGGAACTTGTCAACCGCCTTACCGGTTTCCGGTTTGGTCCGCACAGGATCGCTAACTTTGAGATGGAAACGTCAGCGATCTACGGACTGGGAAAACTTTTGGGCCACCACTGCATCAGCCTGAATGCCGTTGTGGCCAACCGGGTATCCCGCACCTTTTCATCCGATGGTCAGGCTGCCGTACTTCGACTCATTCAAAAAGCCTTACCTGTTATCGTTACACTATAGAAAAACATGCAATTACCATTTTATAAATACCAGGGCACCGGCAATGATTTCGTCATCCTGGATAACCGCGCCGGACAACTTCAGCTCAGTCTTTCCCAGATCCACTATATCTGTGACCGGCGCTTCGGAATCGGCGCTGATGGTCTCATGCTGCTCAACCAGCTGCCAGGGTTTGATTTTGCCATGAAATACTATAATGCCGACGGCAGGGAAAGTTCCATGTGCGGCAACGGTGGAAGATGCCTGGTGAAATTTGCTTTTCATTGCGGACTCGCCCGCTCCACCTATAAGTTTATAGCAGCTGACGGACCGCATGAGGCAGAAATTGACGGCCATTCCATCGTTCGGCTCAAAATGCAGGACGTAACGGCCATCAACCAGCATAATGGCGACATGGTGCTTGATACAGGGTCACCCCACTATGTGAAATCTGTAGTCAACCTGATGGACTATGACGTATTCCATAAAGGCAAAGAAATCCGCTACCATAGCGAATTTCAACCTGGCGGCATCAATGTGAACTTTGTAGAGCAGCTTTCCGACGACGAGATCATGGTGCGTACCTACGAACGCGGCGTGGAAGACGAAACCCTCAGCTGCGGCACCGGCGTAACGGCAAGCGCTATCGTCAATTACCACAACGAGCTCGGCTTTAATGAAGTGATCGTCACCACCAGGGGCGGCAAACTGTCCGTTGAATTCGAAAGAATGCCAGATGGAAGCTTTACCAATGTATGGCTTTGCGGACCAGCTGAAAAAGTTTTTGAGGGATCGATCACCCTTCCGGAATAAATCCTTTATTTGCATACCCTATCGTTTGATTCAGTATTTCAAAAATATCAATCACCAGACCGTTGCCATTTCCAGGCCGGATGACGGCGCATGGGTCAACGTTCTTCCTCCGCTCAAACTGGAGGAATTCACAGAATTATCCCGGGAACTGGATATCCCCCTTGACTTCCTCACAGACTCCCTCGATATCGACGAAAGAACCCGCTTTGAAGAAGAAGACAATGTCAAACTGCTGGTCATCAAGACGCCAACAGAAAACAACTCCTTCAACGACAGCGACGCATTTTATATCACCATTCCGATCTGTATCATTCTTACCCACAACCAGATCGTGACGGTGAACTCCTTTGAGAATGACGCAATCAAAAAATTTCTGAACACTTTCCAGAACAGGCATCCTGACAACCGCAAGATGATGTGCCTGAAGATCATTGAAAAAGTGGTGCAGAATTACATGGAATTCCTCAAGGAGATCAATCACAAACGCAACCTCCTGGAGCAACGGCTGTATGACGCGAACCGGAATGAAGAACTGCTGCAGCTGATGCGGATCCAGAAAAGCCTGGTGTATTTCGTCACTGCCCTGCGCAGCAACGAACTGCTGCTGGTCAAACTGGAACGCACCAATTTCCTGATGCTGAACGAAGAAGAGAAAGAATTCCTGAATGACCTTATCGTAGACAACTCCCAGGCCCTTGAAATGGCCAACATCTATACAAATATCCTGTCGAGTACGCTTGATGCATTTGCCAGCATCATTGCCAACAACCAGAACGAAGTACTGAAAAGGCTGTCGGTGATCACGATCGTACTGACCTTCCCGGTACTGGTGGCATCCATTTACGGCATGAACGTGCCGATACCGTTTGCAAATTCACCCTATGCCTTCTATATTCCGGTGTTCCTGTCAATGGTCATCTCCCTGGTGATCGGCTGGTTCTTCCTCCGGAAAAAACTCTTCTAATCTATCCTTCATGTTTACGATCCGCGTCTACGGCATTCTACTCAATGAACAAAAGCAGGTGCTGGTGAGCGATGAAAAGATCCGTGGAAACTACTATACCAAGTTCCCAGGCGGCGGACTGGAATTCGGAGAAGGAACGAGAGATTGCCTGAAGCGTGAGTTCATGGAAGAAATGGGGTTGAACGTACAGGTACTGGATCATATTTATACTACCGACTACTTTCAGATGAGTGCGTTCCGCACCTCGGAACAGATTATCTCCATTTACTATTTTGCGCGGGCGCTTGAGCCTATCAAAGCACCCTTAAGGGAGCGTCCTTTTGACTTTGACACCCGGGAACTGGAGCGTTACGAAGCTACCGGCGAAACCGAAACTTTCCGTTTTATCAACTGGGAAGATTTTGAACCGGAGCAGATCAGCCTGCCCATTGATAAGACCGTTACACAACTCCTTAAACAACAACCTTGTCCGTATGAATACCTCACCCGAACCCCCTTTGTCCCCTGAATAGAAGAGATTGTTACAAAACTGGGTAAGCCATAGCAGAAAGGAAGAATTGTCGTACTTTTGCCGCTCACCAATTGAAAAAATATGTCAACTGTTGCCAAGTCGAATATTGATTTTTCGCTGCAATATAAAGTGCAGGATATCAGCCTCGCGGCATGGGGAAGGAAAGAGATCCGTTTAGCAGAAGCAGAAATGCCCGGTTTGATGGCACTCCGTGCTGAATATGGCGCCAGCCAGCCGCTGAAAGGTGCGAGGGTTGCCGGCTGCCTGCACATGACCATCCAGACTGCCGTGCTGATCGAGACCCTGGTTGCCCTCGGTGCAGAAGTAAAATGGAGCTCCTGCAATATTTTCTCTACGCAAGATCATGCCGCCGCTGCCATTGCCGCTGCCGGCATTGGGGTTTTCGCCTGGAAAGGACAGACCCTGGAAGAAGCTGACTGGTGTATCGAGCAAACGCTTTTCTTCGGTGGCGCTGATCGTCCTTTGAACATGATCCTGGACGATGGCGGTGACCTGACCAATATTGTTTTTGACAAATACCCTGAACTGATCCGCCATATCCGCGGACTCAGTGAAGAGACCACTACCGGTGTTCACCGCCTCTATGAGCGTATGGCGAAAGGCACACTGCCCATTCCTGCCATTAACGTGAACGACTCTGTTACCAAGAGCAAATTCGACAACAAATATGGTTGCAAGGAATCCCTCGTGGATGCCATCCGTCGTGCAACAGATGTGATGCTTGCCGGTAAAGTTGCTGTTGTGGGTGGCTATGGCGATGTAGGCAAAGGTTCCGCAGCATCACTGGCCGGCGCCGGCTGCCGCGTAATTGTTACCGAAATCGATCCCATTTGCGCCCTGCAGGCTGCAATGGATGGATTCGAAGTGAAGAAAATGATCGATGCTGTGAAAGAAGCGGACATCGTAGTCACTGCTTCCGGCTGCCGCGACCTGATTACCGGAGCACACTTCAAACTCATGAAGGACAAAACGATCGTCTGCAATATCGGGCACTTCGATATCGAGATTGATGTAGCCTGGCTGAACACAAACTATGGCAACACGAAAGACACGATCAAGCCACAGGTTGACATCTACAATGTAGATGGAAAAGACATCATCCTGCTGGCTGAAGGCCGTCTCGTTAACCTGGGTTGCGCTACCGGCCACCCCAGCTTTGTTATGAGCAATTCCTTCACCAACCAGACACTGGCACAGATTGAACTGTGGAGCAACCACGCGCAGTATGAAAACAAGGTTTATGTACTGCCGAAGCACCTTGACGAAAAGGTAGCCCGCCTTCACCTTGCGAAGATCGGCGTGGTGCTGGAAGAACTCACTAACGAGCAGGCTGAATACCTGGGAATTCCGCAGAACGGACCATTCAAACCGGAACACTACCGTTACTGATCAGTACCGGAATATCATAGAAAAGCCTCCTTCCGGGGGCTTTTTTTATTTCACCAGTGTTTTGGCATCACGCGCTATACAGGCGCTCACCTTCATCAGCAACTCCTGCTGATCTGTGCTCAGCGCAACAACAGTCTTCTTGTCATTCCTGTCGGAGAACGTAATGGATACCACCTTCTTTGCAGATAATCGCTGCAGGGGTGTTGGTGTATACATGCCGCCTTTCATCAGGATATGAAAATACCCGTTGCAATTATCGCCGCCCGTATTGCGCAGCGTCATCTTCTGTTTTCCGCCTTCGAAAACAAACAACGCTTCAGACGCCTCTCCGATGCAGTTCGCTGCTGAATTCTGGATCACAAAAAAGTAATCGATTTCTTTTGCATTTGCTTCAATATTCAACTGAACGTCCTGCAACTCCATAAAACCGGTAAACAGTTTGGGTTGCCCGGAAAAATCATCAGTGCCTTTCTGAAGTGCACAATCCTGTGCCTGTACAGTTGTAATCAGGAAAAGCAGCGGTAAGAATAATAGTTTCATGTATCGGTATATGCCCCTAAAATAACAAAATCCTTATTTTCAGGCATCAGGACCAAACGAAGACAAATGTTAAGATTCCTCTGTCTGATGGGCATGATGGCCCTCTCGATCGCTACCCGTTCCCAGTCATCCGGCAATTCACCTGCATTGATCCCGCTGCCCGCGCACTATGCAGCCGGCAGCGGACAGCTGACGCTGCGCAATCCCGTTCTGATCAGTGCAGAAGGTGCCGCAGTTCCCATTGCCGCACAGTTATCCGCCAGGTTGCAGGCAGCCACCGGATATTCCAGTGAATTTGTTCCCGAAAAAGGCAGCACCGCAAATACACAGATTAGTTTCCGGCTCAACGCCAGAAAAGATACAGCACTCGCTGCGGAAGGTTACCGGTTAACTGTAAACGAAAAAGGCATACTGATCCAGGCGAATACCGCAGCAGGATTATTTTATGGCTGTCAGACCCTGTTGCAACTGCTGCCGCCGCAAATTGAAAGCAAGACCATCCAGAATGGCATCAGCTGGATCATACCCTATGCATCTGTTACAGACCGACCAAGGTTTGGTTATCGCGGTCTGATGCTGGACGTCGCCCGGCATTTCTTCACCAAACAGCAGGTAAAGGATTTCATCGACAATATGGTGAAGTACAAGTACAACCGGCTCCACCTGCACCTGACGGATGACCAGGGCTGGCGGATAGAGATCAAAAGCCTGCCACGCCTGGTGGAAGTAGGCGCCTACCGTCCGCAACGCACAGGCCGCTGGGGTGAATTCACCAAGCCTGATTCAACAGAGGCAAAAGATTACGGCGGCTACTATACCCAGGAAGATATTAAAGAGATTATCCGCTACGCGCAGGACCGGTTTGTGACCATCCTGCCCGAAATCGATATACCGGGTCACAGCATGGCACTGATCGCTGCTTACCCCGAACTGGTATGCACACCGGGATACTACCAGGTAAATGCGGGCAACCGGTTTATGATCTGGCCCGGAGGCGGACACTTTTACGGACTGGAAGACAATAACCTCTGCCCTGCCAATGAAAAAGTGTACGAAGTGCTGGACAAGATCTTCACAGAGGTGGCAGCATTGTTTCCTTACGAATACATCCATATGGGCGGTGATGAAACCTACAAGGGTTTCTGGGAGAAATCCGATGCGATCAAAGCGCTGATGGTGAAGGAGAAACTGAAGAACATGGATGAAGTACAAAGCTATTTTGTAAAGCGGGTAGCCAGGATCATCGCCTCCAAAGGCAAAAAAATGATCGGATGGGATGAGATTCTCCAGGGCGGTATTGCACCCGGAGCAGCAGTGATGAGCTGGCAGGGTGAAAAAGGAGGCATTGAGGCAGCAAAACTGAAGCATCCCGTGGTAATGTCTCCATCCACCTATACGTATGTGGACCTGTACCAGGGCGATCCGCTGGCCGAACCCCCGACGTATTCCATGCTGCGCCTGAAAAAATCCTATGCCTTCAATCCGGTTCCGGCAGGTGTTGATTCCGCCTATATTCTCGGTGGACAAGCCAACCTGTGGAGCGAAAGACTGCATACTGTACGCCATGCGGAGTATATGCTCTGGCCACGGGGCTGGGCTGTGGCCGAATCCGTCTGGAGCATGCCGGCACAAAAAGACTGGAAGGATTTTGTGACCCGCACAGAAGCGCATTTTGCGCGTTCCGGCTTTGCTGGTACCAACTATAGCCGCAGCATGTATGACCCCATTGTAACTGTTAAAAAGATTGCAGACAGCACCCTGCAGGTAAGCCTTGCCACGGAAGTGGATAACCTGCAGATACATTACAGTTTTGATGAATTCTATCCCGACCAGTTTTACCCTGTTTATTCAGAACCGCTGGTTTTTCCCAAAGGTGCTTCCAGCCTGAAAATAGTGACTTATCGCGGCGAACAGAAAATGGGCAGGGAAATCAACCTTCCCCTGACCGAATTATGGAAAAGGGTTAAGTAAAACGGAGGGCTCAGTTGCCCAGCGGGAAAAAGTCTTTTACTTCCTGCCAGAATGCGTCCAGTTCCTGGAGGTGCTGCTTGAAGAAACTGATCATTTCCGGCCAGTGCCGGTCGTCCATAACAGAAACATTCTCCAGCAACCGGAAGATCCTGCAGCACGGTGCGCCTTCCGGGGTGAGGTCATGGCGCAGCCAGGTCCATCCGCTGCCGCAGGTTTCCTCCCATACCGGTAAAAAACTCTCCAGCATGGCATAATGGGTAAGCCGTTCAGATTCGTCTTTTCCCGAGAGCACAAAACTGATCCTGCAGTTGCGGGGAAATAGTTCCATGCGGATGTGAAGATGTCGTAATTTTGTACGGTAATTCATCCAGTTTACCGGGTCGCCGCCAGCAGAGGGGACCGGGGACATATACCTGCCGAGGGCAGTAAAAAATCTGCTCTTCTGTTCAGAAAGGGCCGTTTTACTGTACATCCCGCAAATGTTAAAAACTTTCTGCGTTTTAGCGATTTATTATCAGGAAATAGCACGGGAATTGCAGGTATATCGTGATCATTTTGTTAACGTTTACTGAAATCATATGCAGATCCAATTTGTAAAGAATATCCAATTCACCCGTTTGATTAAAGCAGAAGGCCGGTTGCGTGAATTCAATTTCCGTAAGATGACGGTACTGCAGGAAACCCTTTTTTCGATTGATGTGGTAGATGACCGCGGAAACCGGGTAATGTTCAGGATGCGGAAACAGGATAATGATTGGGTGATCATCCCGCAGCCACTTCCGGCCTGGGTACAGCAGCAGGAAAAATTACTGGGCGAAATGATCACGGAAGAGCTCAACAATCCTACTACGATAGTTTATTAAGATTTCTGTAATATCTTTCCATCCTGCAAGCAATTACTACCCTGTATGGCTGGAATCCTGGACCTTGTTGGCAATACGCCCCTCGTTACGTTAAAGCATGTAATCGTCAATCCCGCTGTAACCATCCTGGCGAAGCTCGAAGGGAATAATCCCGGCGGCAGCGTCAAGGATCGTGCGGCATATGGCATGATCAAAGGTGCTTTCGATCGCGGCGAACTGAAACCTGGTATCAAACTGATAGAAGCAACCAGTGGTAATACCGGCATTGCACTGGCTATGATCGCCAGCCTTTATGGTGTGGAGATTGAACTGGTGATGCCGGAGGACGCTACGCGGGAACGGGTACTGGGCATGGAGGCATTCGGTGCCAAAGTAATTCTCACTCCAAAGGAGAAGTCGATGGAAGGCGCCATTGACTATGCCAATGAACAGGTGGCAAAGGGAGGCTATCTCATGCTGAACCAGTTTGCAAATCCTGACAACTACATGATGCATTACCACACTACCGGCCCAGAGATCTGGAACGATACTGCAGGCGGCGTAACGCATTTTGTATCGGCCATGGGTACCACCGGAACCATCATGGGCGTATCCCGCTTTCTCAAGGAAAAAAATCCTGACATTCAGATTGTCGGTTGCCAGCCGACTGACGGATCACGCATACCCGGAATCCGCAAATGGCCCGAAGCCTACCTTCCCCGGATCTTTGACAGGAAGCGGGTTGACCGCGTGATCGAACTGGATGAATCCGATGCACGGCGCATGGCTGTGCGGCTTGCGCGGGAAGAAGCAATATTCAGCGGCATGAGCAGTGGCGGTGCTGTTCATGCAGCGGTGGAATTATCAAAAGAAATGAAAAGCGGTACGATCGTCTGCATCATCTGCGACCGCGGCGACCGCTACCTGTCCTCTGATCTGTTTGGCTAAAAAAACATCAATACAGGAAGGCAAACTTTTGTTCCGGCTTTATCAGCAACACAGCACCATCGATGGTACCGGTTGCTTTGCCGGAGAAACAATCCCTGCGCGAAAAAAAATCGGCGAACTCGGCGGCGAACTGATTACGGCCCGTGAAGGGCGTAAACGTGTACAGCAGCAACACAAGATCACGATGGTGGAGTCAGGCAACGGATGGTCACTTGATGCCAGTAAACACGCGAATGTGTTGCGCTATGTCAATCACTCCTGTCAACCTAATGCATATCTCCGTTGTTATCAGTATAAGGTGGAATTGTATGCCCTGAAATTTATCCGCAGAAATGAGGAGATCACCTGCGACTATGGTGAAACACATCATGACGGAAACAGGCGCTGCAACTGTGGAATGCCAGGCTGTAAAGGCTTCCTGTAACATTAACAATATCCACAACCTGTGTATAAGTAACTTTGTTTTATAGGGGTCTGTTAAGTTATATTTGGTTATACCCCTGGAAAATTAAATCGAAGCGAATTGACAGAAAAAATCATCAATCTCGAAACCGTAAACCCCATTGAATTCTTTGGGGTGAATAACGGCAAGCTGGATATACTGAAGAAAAAATTCCCTCTGTTAAAAATTCTCTCCCGCGGTACGCAGATCAAGTTGAGCGGGGCACCGGAGCAAGTGGATACTGCAAAAGAGAAAATCAACCTCATCGTACAGTACCTGGAAAGGAACGGTCATATGAGCGAAAACTATTTTGAGCAGATCCTTGGCGGCGATGATGCCGAAACGGTTGACAATTTTGTTGACAGGAATCCGAATGACATACTGGTGTTCGGACCCAATGGCAAGACTGTCCGTGCCCGTACGGCCAATCAGAAACGCATGGTAAGCGGAGTGGATAAGAATGATATCCTTTTTGCTATCGGTCCCGCCGGTACCGGTAAAACCTATACGGCAGTTGCACTGGCAGTCCGTGCATTGAAGAACAAACTGGTGAAGAAGATCATTCTGACCCGTCCGGCAGTGGAAGCAGGTGAAAGTCTCGGCTTTCTTCCGGGCGACCTGAAAGAAAAAATTGACCCTTACTTACGCCCATTATACGATGCGCTGGATGATATGATACCAGCAGACAAGCTCGGTTACTACATGAGCAACCGTACCATTGAAATTGCGCCTTTGGCCTACATGCGCGGCCGGACGCTTGACAATGCGTTCATCATTCTGGACGAAGCGCAGAATGCCACTGATCTTCAGTTAAAGATGTTTCTGACCAGGATCGGGGCCAATGCGAAGGCCATCATCACAGGCGACCTTACTCAGGTGGATTTGCCGAAAAACCAGAAAAGCGGCCTGGAAAAGGCCGTGCGAATCCTCCAGCATGTCGATGGCATCTCTCACATCGCGCTGGACGAAGAAGATGTGGTTCGTCACCGCCTGGTGAAAGCCATCATCAGGGCTTACGACCGCGAAAAAGAAAGAGAGCAGCAGCATTAATGATGCCTTGCCGGAAAGACCGGGGCGTCAGGACTATCCTGACGCCTTTTTTATTTAAGTTTGCAACCATGAAATTATCTTTCCTTGCCCTTATGGGCGCAATGGTAGTAGCCTCCTGCGGAAGTGAAGGTTATTCCAGGGCAGAAGATGCCCAGGATGCCGGAAGGGAATTTATCCGCGCCTCTCTCGATGGCAATATTCCCAAGGCAGAATTCTACCTGCTGAAAGATTCCGCCAACCTGATGGTTTTCGAAACCTGGAAAGCAAAATACCGCAACCTGTCAGCTGCTGAAAGGGTCAGCTACCAGGAAGCAAATATCCTCCCTTCCAAAATCGAAAACATCAACGACTCCACAGTAAGTTTTACCTATTCCAATTCATACAAAAACAGTCCCACCACGCTGAAGATCGTCCGCATTCAGGGAGAATGGCTGGTGGACCTGAAAGACATTCATTAAACTGAATCATCACATGCTGACTGTAGCACATCCCTGGCACGGCGTTTCCACCGGCGAACAGGCTCCGCGTATCGTAACTGCCATTATCGAGATCCCCCAGGGTTCAAGAGCAAAATACGAGATCGACAAAGACAGCGGCCTGCTAAAACTGGACCGCATCATCTATTCTTCTTTTTATTATCCGTGTAACTATGGCTTTATTCCCCGCACCTACGGCGACGACAAGGATCCTCTGGATATCCTGGTGATCACTTCACAGCCGGTTCAGGCGCTTTGCCTTATGGAAGCCAAGGTGATCGGCGTGATGCGCATGATCGACAGCGGTGATGCCGATGACAAGATCATCGCCGTTGCTGCCCACGATCCCAGTGTCAATTATTACAACAACATTGAAGAACTGCCCCGCCACTTCTTTGACGAATTGCGGCATTTCTTTGAAGAATACAAACACCTGGAGAAAAAGGAAGTGATCGTGAATGAATTCCAGGACAAAGCCACAGCCCTGCAGATCATCCAGGATGGTATCAACTCGTACAAGGAAAATTTCGGTAATAAAGTTTAATCCGCAGTGATCCTCCGGAGCAGGCGCAACCGATGGGTGCGTCTGCCCTGGTCACGGCTGATTATACCCTGGTGGTCGATATCATCCACCCTCACCTTTCCGCTCGCATGAATGATCTCATGGTCATTAAGCAAAATCCCCACATGCGTAATGCGGCCATCCGGTTCATCAAAAAAAGCAAGGTCACCGCAACGGGCTTCCGGCAGGAAACCGATCTCCTCCCCCTGCCCTGCCTGCATCCAGGCATCGCGTAACAGGTGCACACCGAGTTGCCGGTAAACCATTTGTGCAAATCCGCTGCAATCGATGCCCGCCGGTGTCCTTCCTCCCCAGCAATAGGAGGTATTCAGGTACCGGAAAGCAATGGCTTCCACCAGGACAGGCAGACTGGGTGTGTTTCCATATCCGAAACCAAGACCGGTGAACCTGATGTCATAAACACCCGCTTTGACCGGGCCTTCATACACCGGCGTCCCCATAAAAACCTGCATCGGTTGACCGTTGACGTTAGCGAAGCCGGTATGACCGCTGTAATATCCCGCGATGGCGGGTGTATCACCTGTTAAAGCAGCCAGCTGGATCGCCTGGCACCAGCCTTCATAGCCATCATGCACACTGCGCACCTTCAGCCAGCCGGGCAGCTCATCGAGCAGAAACACCTGCTCTCCCAGCAATAGCTGGCTCGACATTTCGCTGCGGTGATCAGCTTCCGTACGCACTGCGCAAACAGCTACCGTAGGGATCAGCAAATTTTCGGTATTCATGAATAGTTTTATGGAAAATGCAGTGTTGGTGCATCTCAGGTAAAAATACATAACTTGATCGCGTGAACAACAAAAGGTATGCGCATATCACCGACCAGGAACTGCTTCAGCGGTACTATGCCGATCGCAACAAAGATTGGCTGGGCATCTTGCTGGAAAGGTATACGTTGCTGTTGCTGGGGGTTTGCATGAAGTACCTGAAACAGGAGGATGCCGCACGTGACGCCGTGCAACAGATCTTCCTGAAAGCGATCACGGAACTGGAAAAATACAAAGTAGATTATATCAAGTCATGGCTTTATATGATCGCGCGCAACCATTGCCTGATGCAGTTCCGTGATAAGAACCGGTTTCCAGTTGAAATCACTGAACACATACAACTGGCAGCCGAAGAAGAAAACCTTAACCACGCCCGGGAGAAAGACCAGCTGCTCGAATGGATGCATGAAGGTCTGCAAGACTTGAACCAGGAACAGCAGCAATGCGTAACTTTATTTTACCTGGAGAAAAACACTTACCAGCAGATCGCAGCGCGAACCGGCTATAGCCTTCCGCAGGTAAAAAGTTTTATCCAGAATGGTAAGCGCAACCTGAAACAGCTTATCCAGCGCAGGCTGCAGCAAATGGCAAAGAAATCATGAACAGGGACCTGCTCAACATATTATCCCATAGCAATAAAGACATCGACAACCAGTTGTTGATGGATTATCTCAATGGCGTGCTGTCACAGCAGGATCAGCACCTGGTGGAAGAGTGGCTGGAGGAAAATCCGTTCGCTGCTGACGCCATGGAAGGACTTCAGGCATTTGACGACAAGACAGCCCTGCATGACTATGTCAAACAGCTCAATGCCGACCTTAAAAAACACCTCGAACAAAAAAAGCAACGCCGGGAGAAAAGACGGTGGAAAGACAATCCCATTGTCTATATCGCGCTCGTCCTGATCCTCATCCTGATCATCCTGGCCTATATCGTGTTGCATTACCTGGGCGTGTCCTGAGCACACGGCAACACTTCTCCGGTCAACCATAAGTCAAACCTGTTCAACCCCGATTCAAAGCAGTTGCCTTCGGCATTCCTTTTCCGTGCACGTAAACGGTCTGAAGACTATTCCCAAAGCCTTCGGGGACCATTTGCGAACCTAAAGAACACACTAAACGTAAGAATAACGTAGGATTAACGCAGGATAAAAATATACTTTATGAACCAAAAGACCTATTTTTGACCTAAAAATGGCCAGATCCAAAAGTATTTTGCTAAAGAATCTTAGCGGACACATTGGGAAGGAGATCGTCATCCGCACCATCAGGGGGAAAACATTTGTCAGTAAATACCCCGATATGTCGGGTGTAGTACCCAGCGAAGAACAACTGAAGTATAAAAGCAAATTCAGTGAAGCGGTGGCCTACGCACAGTCAATCATCAACGACCCTGTGAAAAAGGCAGCCTACCCGGTGCGTGAGGGAAAATCAGTGTACCATTCGGCGATTAAAGACTTTATGAACAAGCAGGAAGATGCAGCATAATAAAAAGACCCCCGGAATCGCCTTACCGGCAACTACAGGGGTCAAACGAAGTAAATGTTATAGTTTACGACAATCTATTGGTACTGGATGTACATCGGCATTGGCTTCAGTTTCACCAGTTCATCAGGAGTCATCATTCGCCCGGGCGTCTCTTTCAGGTCATTCTTGTAAAACAGTTTGAAACCGGTGAACTCAACTGGTTCTTTGTAAATAAACTGGCGATAAGTATTGATCTTCCTGGCAGGTGCTCCCCAGCCATCCATATGCATCACGGTCTGTACTTCAGGGCGCACTTTGATGTCCTTCGAATTGGTCACCATCGCCTTGGTAAAACGGTGAACCACGAGAATTTTGGCAGGAAGGTTATGTTTTTTCACAAGGTCAGCCAGGTAACCTGAAGCATAGTTCACATCGGCTGCATCAAAAGTGCCAATCCGCTTGCCGGGAACATCTCCTCCTTTCATCGAGAATTCCGGGTCAATCCCCAGGTGCACATTCGGCATCGCGAGGTATTTCTCCAACAGGGGAATTTCATCCTGCAATGTACTCAGTCCAACCTGGATATCGAGGAATACGATAGCGTTAAGCGGCTTTGCCATATTGAGTACAGAATCGATCTGGTTGAATGGCATACGAAGACGGTATTTACCACCTTTGCCGGGACTACCCTGGGCAGTTACCGCGATATAGTGCAGGGCTGGTTGTACCGGCGTATTCGGATCAGCTACTTCCCAACGTTTCACTTCATCCTGCAGTTTGGCACGCATTACGGAAGGGGCATATTCCCCCAGGATACCCATCCTGGTACTGTACAGGTTGCCGTAATAGGCGATGATCCGCTTGTAGGGAAGGATCGCACCGGCTACCGGCAGGGAGGTTTGCACAGGCCATTTGCCAGTGGTGTCTCCATTGGCAACATATTTTGTTTTTGCGAAATATTCGGCGGAATCCGGTACGGCAGGCAAAGCTGGGGGTTCGGCCGTAACGGCAGCTGCAGTACTTTCTTTATCGGTGGTGTCAACAGGCGGCCGACTGTCACGCTGTTCGGAGAACGCGCTTCCACAGGAGGCTACGGCACACATCATGGGTACTGCCAGTATACTGGCAACAAGGATATTAGACTTCATAAACCTTTTGGTTTTTAACAGGATACAATTCCTTGAAACGAAATAATTGAATTTTTATTTTATAACCTAAAAGCATACCTGATATTCATAAAAAAATCCTTCAAAAGATTATGCCAACGGTTGTGCATAAACGCTTTGAAGGATTTTCTCCACAGTGTGGAGCAGCTGCGCAGCAGAATGATCAGGCTACGGGTGGCGTCTTCTCCCCGGGTGGCTCATCGTCGCCATCAAATCTGTCTTTCACCTTCGCCCACCAGCCGCCTGCCCTGGCTTTTAATTCTTCCCATTTTTCCAGGGCTTCATCGTCCCAGGTAGACATTTCCGCTTTGAGTTCATCGATTTTGTGAGAGGCCTTGGACTTCAGCTCCTCAATCTTTTCATCACTGAAACCTGTCTTGGCCTGAAAGGATTTCCACAGCGCTTCAGCTTTATCTTCCACCTTGTCCCAGGTCTCTTCTACCTTGTCTGCTGCCTGGTCGAATGTAGATTTTTGTTCTTCCGGAAGGTTACTCATAATCACATGGTTAATGGTAAAAAAATGTCTGTCAATTTACCCAATTTAACCATATGACAAGGTGATATGATGATTAATTGCCATGATAAATCACACCGGAAGTCGGTGTTTCATGAAGCTCTACTTTCACCAGCAGGGGAAGAAACGGTTTGATGGCATCCCAGATATACACAGCGATGCGTTCGCAGGTAGGATTGGTCAGCCCTTCGATATTGTTCAGGCATTTGTGGTCAAGCCTTTCGACTACTGGTTTTACTACTTTCTTGAGTTCAGCAAAATCCATTACCCACTGCAGCTCGGGATGCAGGGGTCCCTCCAGCCAGACTTTGAGGCGGTAGGTATGGCCATGCATTTCCCTGCATTTGTGGCCTTCGGGCACATTGGGGAGAAAATGGGCGGAATCGAAAGTGAACTCTTTAAACAATAACATAGGCCAAAAAATAAGCGTACAAAGGTACGCTTTTTGGTTTTGCCCTTCCGTTATAGGTTAAGCCCGCTTCTTTTTGGCCGGTGCAGCCTCCTGGATGGCCCTGGTCAGCGCCGGTTTGCTGAAGTTCCCGCTATACAACTGATCGTTGATAAACAGCGCCGGAACATCCCGCACACCTTTTTCGACTCCTTCGAGGAGGTCAGCCCTGACGGTCCACCCGTAAACCGAGTCCACCAGTTTGGGAATAAAATTCTTGTCCTTCACCCCTGCTTCTGAAGCATATTCCTTCAGGCTGATGGATCCCAGCCTTTTACGGTTTTCGAACAACAGGTGGTGCATTTCCCAGAATTTGCCCTCCTGAACCGCAGCTACTGCGGCCTCAGCGGCTTTATGGGCATGCTGGTGAATCCGGGTAAGGGGAAAATGGCGGTACTGGAATTTTACCTGGTTGCCAAAGGTTTTGAGTAACTGATCGACGATCACCTGGGCTTTGGCACAGGCTTCACTTTCGTAGTCGCCATACATGACCAGGCTTACAGGTGCGGAATCATTGCCCATCCATACGGTACGGGGTTCAATGATCTCAATTTTGTTCGCATTCATACCCAGTTTAACAAAATCGGGTCAGGATTGTTCACGGCCGGCCTGAACCCGCAGCATTTTGCCAAAATCCCACCCTTTTTCCAGTGCAGATACAGCCATCGCAATCCTTTTTGTACGGGTGACTTCTGTTTTAGCAGCATCAATCCATTTGCTGTAATACCGCTGGTGGCTCCCCGGCATCTTTTCAAAAGTGGCCTGCGCGGCCGGTGCATCGGCGAGGCAGTCCAGGAAATCGGAATTCATCCTAAAGGGCTCATCGTCAGCCTCCAGTGCCACACGCAGCTTGTCACCTTTCCGCTTTCCCAGTTGTTTTCGGAGGTCAGCCTTCAGGGGCAGGATAAAATCGCCACCGCCCATTGGCAGGATGGCCATGGCCTGGATTTCAACGGCATCCAGGTAGCCTTTAATGCGAAAAGAAGTTTTTGTGCCGGGTTTGAGCCGGTTTGCCTTTTCCGCGGGAATCGTAAAATACGTCCAACCGGTCTTTTCTCCCTGGGCATCGAACTTCTCGATGGTAACTGTAAACACCACTTTGTTCATAAAACAATTTCCGGGAGTTCCGAATAGGTGAATTGCTGAAGCGGATCCAGTTGTTGGCGAAAATCTTTAACGAGCGTATAGGCCTGCATTTGGGATTCAGGATACTGGAAAGCGGTCAGTTCTTTCACCTTGTCCTCAGCAGTAGACGGATTGAGCCATTCTCCCGCCAGTGCAGGCGGCAGGATCAGCGGCATCCGCTTTTTCTTGTTGTGTACATACTCCATCAGGCGGTTTGCTTTGGTTGTAACTATGGCAAAGCCGATCAGGTATTCGCCTGTTTCCGTGTCAGTCCAGCCCTGGCAAAGACCCGCCATAAAAAAAACGGGAGTTTCCCGCACCGAAACAAAATAGGGATAAGCCTGTTCCTTCTTCTGCCCTTCGCCTTTGAAATGCCGCCATTCGTAAAATCCGCTGGAAGGGATCAGGCACCTGCGCCTCACCACGGCATCTTTGTACAGTTTCGAGGTGAACAGATTTTCTCCCACTGCATTCAGCGTGGTGTATTGCTGCCGGCTGGCTTCTATCGCCTGCCGGTTTTTCAGCCAGGGCGCAAAAAATTCCCAGTGTGCACGAATGCCCACCGGGATATTTCTTTTGGAAGACCATATAATGATCGGCCAGTCGCTGTATTCAAACCCACTTTGCAGGGGACGGGATACCAGGCTGCCTTCTTCCCAGGCAACCGGAATACCATCCAGGTCAAAAACCTGTTCCTGCGGAACGATCAGGCGATTGTAATAACACATGGTACAATTTACTACTCATTCCGGAAAACGACCACGCCGTCGAACACATCCACCAGTACTCTTTTCTGTTTGTCGATATCACCCATCAGGATACGCTTGCTCAATTGATTGACGATCTCTTTCTGGATCAGTCTTTTCAGTGGCCTTGCGCCAAATACAGGATCAAAACCATTTTCAGCAAGATAATCTATCGCGTAATCGCTGAACTGCAGGTCGATACCATTCTTCGCCACAAGGTCCTGCAGTTGCTGCAACTGAATGCGGATAATCTTGCGGATATCATTGCGCAGCAGCGGCTGGAACATGATGATCTCGTCAACACGGTTCAGAAACTCCGGGCGGATGGTTTCACGCAGCAGCGACATCACTTCCTGTTTGGTGCGTCCCACCACCTCGTTGATGTTCTTTTCATCAACATCTTCAAAGTTTGCCTGGATGATATGGCTACCGATATTGCTGGTCATGATGATGATCGTGTTCTTGAAATCCACCACCCTTCCTTTGTTATCGGTAAGCCGGCCGTCGTCCAGCACCTGCAGCATGATGTTCCATACATCAGGGTGTGCTTTTTCTATCTCATCCAGCAACACCACGCTATAGGGTTTGCGCCTTACGGCTTCCGTCAGCTGACCGCCTTCATCATAGCCCACATAACCGGGAGGGGCACCGACCAGTCTTGATACCGTATGCTTTTCCTGGTATTCGCTCATATCGATCCTGGTCATCAGGTGTTCGTCATCAAACAGGTACTCCGCCAATGCTTTGGCAAGTTCCGTTTTACCCACACCGGTTGTACCCAGGAAAATAAATGATCCAATCGGCTTACGCGGATCACTCAACCCTGCCCGGCTTCTGCGGATCGCATCCGCAACAGCAGTAATGGCTTCTTCCTGGCCAACCACCCTTTCATGCAGGTGATCTTCCAGGTGCAGCAGTTTTTCCTTTTCACTCTGCAGCATTTTCGATACCGGGATACCGGTTGCTTTCGCTACAGATTCAGCAATATCTTCAGCATCCACTTCCTCTTTCATGAGGCGATTGCTGTTGTTGCTGAATGCTTCGAGTTCATCGGAATAAGCAGCGATGGCTTTTTCTTCTTCCTTGATCTTGCCGTAGCGGATCTCAGCGACACGGCCATATTCACCATTCCGCTCAGCTTTCTCTGCTTCCAGTTTGAGGTTTTCAATAGATGCTTTGGCGGTCTGTACTTTCTCCACCAATTCTTTTTCCTGCATCCATTTAGCCTTGAGGGTATCGCGTTCTACGCTGCGGTTGCCAATCTCTATATTCAGGTCACGCAGCTTCTCATCATCGTTCTCGCGTTTGATTGCTTCCCGTTCAATTTCCAGCTGGCGGATCTGGCGCTCAAGCTTGTCGAGTTCCTCAGGCATGGAATTCATCTCCAGGCGCAGTTTGGCGGCGCTTTCGTCGATCAGATCGATCGCCTTGTCCGGCAGGAAACGGTCGGTAATATAGCGGTGCGACAATTCAACTGCCGCAATAATTGCTTCGTCTTTGATGCGCACATGGTGGTGGGTTTCATAACGGTCTTTGATACCACGCAGAATTGAGATCGCGTCTTCCACGCTCGGCTCGTCGATCATCACTTTCTGAAACCTTCTTTCCAGCGCCTTGTCTTTTTCGAAATATTTCTGGTATTCGTTCAGCGTGGTGGCACCGATCGCCCGCAGTTCACCCCGGGCGAGTGCAGGCTTCAGGATATTGGCAGCATCCATAGCGCCCTCTCCACCACCCGCACCGATCAGGGTATGGATTTCGTCAATAAAAAGAATGAGTTCGCCGTCGCTTTTGGCAACTTCGTTCACCACCCCTTTCAACCGTTCTTCGAACTCACCTTTATATTTCGCGCCTGCAATGAGCTGACCCATATCCAGCGCGAAAATGATTTTGCTTTTCAGGTTCTCCGGAACGTCGCCATTCACGATGCGCATGGCCAGTCCTTCTGCAATCGCGGTTTTACCCACCCCTGGTTCACCCACGAGAATGGGGTTGTTCTTGCTCCGGCGGCTGAGGATATGCAGGGTTCTCCGGATCTCTTCATCCCGCCCGATCACCGGATCGAGTTTTCCATTCCGGGCGAGTTCGTTCAGGTTCTTCGCATATTTGTTCAGGGTATTGAACTGGGTTTCCTGGGTCTGGGAAGTAATATTGCCACCCTTGCGTAATTCTTTAATCGCGCTGATCAGGCCTTTCTCTGTGAGTCCGGCATCCTTCAGCAATTTAGCCGTAGCATCATTGCCCTGCTCAATGGCAAGCAGTAAATGTTCCGGCGTAACAAATTCATCACCGAATGACTTCAGCGCTGACCCCGCCCGCAATACGACATTGTTCGCATCCCGGCTGATCGACTGGGCCGGCTCGCTCCCCTGCGCTTTGGGCAGTTTTGCCAACAACTGGTCCAGCTGTGTTTCCACCTGGCTGATGTTGACCGCATTCTTTTTAAGCAGGTATTCAACAGGAGAATCGTCCTGGTCAAGCAACGCCTTCAGGAAGTGCTCCGTTTCGATATTCGCATGCTGGTGATTGAAAGCAATCTGCTGGGATTGCTGAACCACCTCAGCGGCTTTAACTGTAAAATTATTAAGGTTCATAGTCTGAATTTCTCCTGCATCCAGACTGCAAAGCTTACACCATTGGCTGAAATACGGTCAGCATGACAGCAAAATCATGGCCGGTATGACGGCATTGCAGTTTTTTTAACCTTAACCTGTAAATATTTCAGGGTCAGATACTTATTTTAGCAGCAAATATCCTCTATGCACGCTATCCTGTTGAAGATGCGATTCCTGTTCCTGTTGTTGCTGCCAGTGCTTGCCGGCTCTGCTCAAACCAAGGCACCGATGGTAGACATACCGGCAATTACTGAGGGACTTCAAAAATACCAAAAAGACCTGGGAAATGATTTCGTGGTCATCGTTCAGAAAGATGGAAAGGATGTTTACCGGAAGGAATTCGGTGATCTGAAGGCCAATTCACAGGAACCTGTAGGGGAAGCCAGTCAGTGGCTGACTGCTGCACTTGTGATGACCTATGTGGAGGAAGGCAAGATTGCGCTGGATGACAAACTGAGCAACTGGCTGCCTTCCTTTGTCAGCTACAGCAAGGGCTATATCACGATCAGGCAATGCCTTTCCCATACAACCGGCATAGAAACGGATCAATCTACCGTTAAAAACCTGCTGAAGAAGAAAAAATTCGAATCACTGGAAGTGGAAATGAATGCGCTTGCGAAGGATCGTGCGTTGCAGGCCAAACAGGGTACCCAGTTTTATTATGGAACCTTTGCTCCTTCCATTGCTGCCCGCGTGGTGGAGATTATTGGCAAGAAAGATTATGACCGTCTGTTTAAAGACAGGATCAGCAAAAACCTCGGGTTGAAGCGCACTACTTTTATGAGCGAGGATATCTATGCAGAGAACCCAACCGTGGGTGCGAGGTCATGCGCAGACGACTATATCAAATTTCTCAGCATGCTGGCCAACAGGGGAATGGCCAACGGCAAGCAGGTGCTGAGTGAAAAATCAGTGAGCGAAATACTGAAAGTCCAAACCGGCGATGCAAAAATCGTATACACTTCCCCCCTTTCGCAGGGCAATTCATTCGGCCTGGGTTGCTGGTTGCAGGAAAAAGATGCACAGGGCAACGGCACGCTTGTAAATTGTCCGGGTGTATCCGGAACCTGGCCATGGATCAACCTGTCGAAAGGCTATGCGGCTGTGGTATTCACGCGGGGTAATGCACCGGACCAGAAGAGGATAATCTTCGAAGAGATCCGGGAATTGATCGAGGCGAACATTCCGTAAGCCTGCGAAGCGTTTCACGCTGTTTTTTTGAGGCTATTTTTTCACGCAGGGCCCGCATTGCACAAAAGCCGCCTAGTCGCTTTTCACCAGCACGACCCTTGCCCTGTCATATTTGTACAGCTGTTCATAAAAAGCTGCGAGCTCATTGTATTGCTTTGCTTCGAACCGGCCCCTGTTCAATGTTAAACGTCGGGTATAGGTGATGACGTTTCCAGCCATCGTGGCTTCGGCCTTGTACGCGCCGAACGGGGTGGATACGACAGTGGGCTTCACAGTTGCTTCCAGCTGATAACCTGACGGCACGGTAATTTTAACCGTATCGGTTTCAGTAATGTCATCATCAAGTTCCAGCCCATATTTCCTTGCGGTATCAGCGATAAGCTTCTGATCCCATTTGTTCATGATATTGGGCGTCACGAACAGCCGCTTTCCAGTCAGCTGCGCATAGTGCACCAGTTTTAACCGGAGTTGTTCCCTGATCGACAGGTTCTTCTGCTGTTCATCCACGTAGGAGTAATCGACAACATCGTAACTGGGGAGATCGAGGTTTTCTTTCAGGTATTTTAATTGGTCCTCTTTTGATTTGTTCGTCATCACATATTGCGGACGGCCGGCAGTTTGCCCGGTATAGCGTGTTACCGATGTAAGTTCAAGTCCGCCTTCGGCACCTACAACAGCATCAATGTTCCGGTACTGCTGGTTCACCTGCTTGTCGTAAAAGGTGGTGGTCACCAGTTTTCCACCGCCAGCAGCAAACAGCAGGGCATGCTTGTTGCCGGTAAAATAGCCATTATAGCCCGCTGGGTCAGTCTGGCTGGTACATTCGAGCCAGAGCGTATCTCCCTTCAACGGAACCGCACAGATCACGTGATTGAAGTATGGGTTGGGAAAGTCAAGCAACTGCTTCCGTTCGTCATAGTTCCCTACCACCAGTGCGGGATAGGCTTTCACGCCGGCTTCCTTCAACAACGCCACCATATAATTGGTCAGCGCCTTGCAATCACCGTAGCCATTGGAAACAACATAGGATGCCGGATGCGGACGCCATCCACCTATGCCCAGTTTTACAAAAACATAATGCGTATTTTTTTGAAGGAAGCTGTACAATGCCCTGGATTTGGCCTCATCTGATGGCAAGCCATCGGTAATCAGATGAACCTGTTTTTTTATTTCTTCCGGCAGCACATCAAGTCCTTCCCACATCGTGCTCATAAAAACACCAAAACTTTCCCAGCTGCTAAAAGACCCATCAAAAGATCCGAAATTAAATTTTCCCAGGGTAAAAAATGCAACAGGAGCGATTTCTTCTATGGCCGGGGAATAATATTCTTTAATAAATGCCGGCTGGTTGTTCAATTGCCATGTATAAGTAACCTGCTTACTGTTCTCAGTCCGCTGAGGTTCCTGTTTCCAGTTCAGCTGCTTCCTGTAAAGTACAATGTCTTTATCAACTGTTATGCTGTATTTATTACGTTCAATACTTATGCCCTTGTTGGTATAAGGATTCCAATGAGGAAGAATCATCGTAACGTCAGAAGTCTGCTCGTACTCATACTCGACGGTATATGGGTACACTTTATAGTGAAAATTATGGTGTTTGTACCGTGAGTCACTATACATCACACCCCCGCCGGAAGAAGCGCGGTCCTCGATTTCACTTTTTTTCAATGACCGGATTTTGTTGCCAAGCGCATCGTACAAAGCTCCTTCGAGGTGATCCACAGATCCAGATTTGCTGTATGAAAGCCAGACTGCGGCCTCATCGTCTGCTGCTTCATTCAGGATCGTCACCACCCGCTTCATACTATGCTTATACCGGTTATAGGAACTGACTACAACCGCTTCCTCTTCCAGGCGGATCACCGCGCTCGCATTTTTAAGCAGCTCTTTCGGAATGTTCACTATCGAATAGTTCGGTTCTCCGCCACCTGCCAGCACTGAACTGACACTTCCAATGAACACCGCAAGAATTAACAGAATATTTTTCATGAGATTATTTCTTTTTCAACACGATCTGTTCTGACTGTTTCTTTACCACATAAGCAAAGAATTCCCTGAGGTCATTGTATTCATCCGGCATGAACACAGCCTTGCGGAGCTGTATCCGGCAGCGCATCTGGATGGTGGTCGCATCCGCGCTGATCAGGTATTCAAATAACCCTTCATCTTCATTAAAGGCAACCTTGGTACTCTTGGGTAATTCATCCACTTTGTAACCATCCGGGATGGTAAAGTTCAGTACGTAGTTATCATCAATGCAGAAGGGTATTTCCACAGGATAATGCCTGTCAGCCGATTTGAAGGGGTTTTCCTTCATCGCATCAACCATGATGGGGTTGATGTATAACACGTCCTGGTCTTCAGGACTGTATTGGAAATCGTAGCTGACCTTCATCGGTTCGTCCAATATCTTCAGCGAATCGATTGTCAGGTTTTGCAGGGTGTATTCTGAGCCGTATTCCTTCCTGATTCCGTCAAAAAATGTCTCTTTTCCTTTTTCCCGGATAGTACCCCGTTTGCGCAGTGATTCAAAATAACCCATATCAGCCTGCACCCGGCCGGAAATGACTTTACCTTCCTGCTGCATGACTACCATGGTAAGGCTCCTTTCCACTATGGCGTTGGGGTCCAGTTCGATAGAAGCGGGATCTTTGGTGACCACACGCGCGTGTCCGTTGTAACACTGTACGGGTAATTTACCAAAGCCGAGATCCGGTTCGCTGGCATCCAGCAGAAAATCCTTATCCCCGATAATTACACCGCAGGCGACATAATTATACCTGTCCATCAGGGGATACACCGCATTGGTATAGCCATGTGAACGGGTACTCAGGATGACCGGGTAGCTTTCTATTTTTTCGTGGCGTAACAGGGCAATCAGCAACAGGTTAATATCTGCCACATTCCCGGATTTGGTTTTTACAATATCTTTAAAGCCGGCATTGGTCAGGTAAAATCCCGCATGATAGGTGCAGGTAAAATTATCTCTTACCCAGGCATAAATCCTTTTGGCTTTCTCAATGGGATCAACAGCATTTCCAACCGCCGTTTTAACGATATCATCCATCCAGCCATTGTTACGATCCAGCGGCTGACCGAAATGTTCGCTTTCCATCAATTCTTCTGATACTTTTGTCCAGGTGGATAATATCGGTTGCGCAACCTGGTTGGGATAATTGATCGATGACAGTTGAAAATCGACTTTGCAGCGATGGTTTTCGATTGTCGTCGTATAACTTTCTTCCCTGATCGAGGGGATGTCTTTCATCACCCAGCGCTTCTGGTTGGCTATTCCGGAAACTGAAAAGGAACTCCTGGCGCCGGTACCAGCGGCATTACTCAGCATCCACGTACGACCTGTGGATTCATTCTTGTTGATATGGAACGGCAAGTATCCCTGGCTCAGGAAAACAAAGTCGAAATATTCGGGAATTTCCGTGTTGTACTCGCTCCAGAGACTGGGGTAATTGCTCTGGAATTCCCATGGCCGGAAATTCCGGATATACGGGGACGAAACCGTATAAGAAAGTTCAAAAAGTGAACCCGCTTTCAACTGGGGCATCGTGAACTTTTTGAGTGTCCATTTTTTTGTGGCTTTTTCAGTGAACACCTGGCTGCTTTCCAATTTGGTTTCCACTACTTTACCGCCTTCCAGGTTATAGGTATATCCCCTGATATTGCTGACCTCTTCCTTATCGTCACTGCCGATATAGTATTCGATCACAAATTTGCCGAGGTCCACCCCATTGATGTCGAGGATATAGGCCCTGATCTTTCTTTCAAATTCAAGTTCAAATTCACCCTTGTCGCCGCCCACGATCCGGCAGGTGCCGACATCACCGACGATAATGGCGTGTGCGCCGGTGTCAAAAGCAGGCGCTTTCATTTTGAAGTCAGCAGGCGATACTTTTCCGAATTTGTAGGACGGCTTATCCTGGGCCCGGGAAATAATACCCGCCATCAGGCAAAGCCCGCACAGACCAAGTCTGATAAGGTTCATATATCAACAGTTTAGTTGGGTTGCAGATAAATATTAACGGCTTTTATTGCTGCTGATGGAGGTAAATTGCAGCGATAAGGGGAGGCAAAAGGTGCCGGTAATGCGGTTTGCAAGGAGGATACATAGTATAAGGTTTGGGGACTAAAATAATTGAAATTCCATAACATACAACATTTTTCAACGGTAATGCCTACGCTAAGTAATCATATCAAAAAGATGGCTTATGAGCTGGGCTTTATGTATTGCGGAATTTCTGCATCCAAACGCCTGGAAGAAGACGAACGGCACCTGGAAGCATGGTTGAACAAAGGATATCATGGCATGATGAGTTATATGGCCAACCATTTTGACATGCGGGTTGACCCGGGCAAGCTGGTCCCTGGTGCGAAATCAGTGATCACCGTGCTGATGAATTATTTTCCTGTGGAGAAACAGCCGGAAGGCTTACCAAAGATCTCCAAGTATGCCTATGGCAACGATTATCATGAACTGATCCGGGAAAAGCTGAATCAGCTGCTGTTCAGGATCCGTGAACTGGCTGGTGATGTGCAGGGACGCGGGTTCGTGGATTCGGCACCGGTACTGGAGCGTGCATGGGCAAGAGAAAGCGGCCTGGGCTGGATGGGAAAGAATGGCAACCTGATCAACAAGACCTCGGGATCATTTTTCTTTATCGCCACACTGATCACCGACCTGGAGCTGGATTACGATGCTCCTTTTGCGCGGGACTATTGCGGCACCTGCACCCGCTGTATCGATGCTTGTCCAACCGGTGCCATTTTACCCGACGGCACGGTCGCAGGAGATAAATGCATCTCCTATTTTACCATTGAACTGAAGTCGCAACTGATTCCCGAAGAGCAGCAGGGCAAATTTGACAACTGGATGTTCGGATGCGATACCTGCCAGGATGTTTGTCCCTGGAATCGTTTCTCGCAGCCGGCAACGGAGCCCGGGTTTTCTGCGATACCAGGTTTATTCTCGATGGCTGCCGAAGACTGGGAACAACTGGGAGAAGATGCGTTCCGCAAAATGTTCCGCCATTCGCCGCTGAAGCGTGCGAAATATGCAGGTGTGCTGCGCAATCTTCACTTCATCGCACCGCGGGATTGACGCACCCATTGCAGCCTGGCGGAAAAGCCCAGGTGAAGCAGGTGTTTGCGGTCAGTCGTCAGGTCAACCGGCGTCAGCTGGTACTGAATACTCGGACCCAGTGCAACCTGCATATCAGACTTTGGATTGATGTTATACTGAATGCTGCTGAAGAATCCGGCCTGCCAGCGGTTAAGGGCATCATTATCCCTGTAATACACGCCACCGTCTTTGTCATACAGCAGGGCATCAGATTTCACCAGGTATCCGAGTGAAACGCCGTTATTGAAGTACCAGTGCTTCCTGCGGTCGATATTCCAGGACAACTCAAGGGGCACTTCGAGATAATGGTAACTATTGGTAAAGTCTTTTCCTTTGTTGGCGGTCCCTCCGGCATACGCCAGAGCAGAGAGGATCCTGTCCTGACCAATATTATACAGGGCAAAAGTGGAATCCACCACCTTACCCATTTTAACCTGGGAGGAACGGTAACTGTATTGAATTCCGGTTCCGAGCCGGAGCTTACTGCTGATGGGTTTGTGTGCAAGTACTTTCGCCTGAAAAGAGAACCCGCCTTTTATTTCGGAAGGATTACGCTGGATCACAGCAAGTCCGTTGGAAGCGAGTGAACTGTTCTGCTGGTATTCCATCTGGTCGGCCTTGTAACCGGAGAATGGCTGTTCATTCAGTGTGCTTACGCCGGCGCTGGCTTCAAAACTGTACTGCCATTTGCGGTTGGTTTTCTCTTTCAGGGAGATGGTGGTGGCAGGAAGATTTCCAGGACGAATATTGCCGGTTTTTGACTTAGGCTGCTGAACAGCGATGGATTGTTTGCCCTGCAACGGAAGCTGACCGGCAAAGGCTTCGGGTACACGCGGAACACTGTTCTCTGTAAGAATGGTAGCGCCGTAGTTATCAGCAGACTGGTCGATTCCAGGTGTGTTCCCTGTATTTCCCTGTTGTTTACGGGAAGTTTTAGCAGTAGCAGATCCGGTAGTGATGCCGGCTGCTGATTTCATCTGGTTGTGTACAGTTGAACGATATGCAGTGGTATTATGGTTATTGATCCTGCGTTTTGTTACGGCATTATCAGTGGTATTATCAGCGGCATTGCCAGCTGCATCGCTACCGGTTCCGGCATCTGAATTGGTAACAGAATTGGCATTTATTGATTCAGGTTGGTTGCTGGCGACATCCCTGCTATCCGCTGCGTTGCTGTTTTCACCTGCAGTTTTTGCAGTAGCGGAAGAACCGGTTGTTGCAGCCTGCTGATCAGGATTGGTGGTAACCACCTGCTGGTGGCCTTCCTGGGGGGAATGGCGTTCAGCCAGCCACCAGCCACCGAGGCTGAGACCGGCAACGGCGGCTGCCATCAGGAACCAGGCGGCGCCACGGCGGCGCTTTTTTTCCTGCAACTGCGCTGCTACACCTTCCCAGACAGCTGGTGAAGGTTGAAGCCGCAGTTCACGGGCTTTTTCCCCAAGGGCCTTATCAAATTCATGATCGGGCATAGTGTGCTAGATTTACGGGTTCGGATTCTTGCTGCAACCAGGTGATCAACAGGTTGCGGGCACGGGCATATTGAGAGCGGGAAGTTCCTTCATGAATTCCCAGCATAGAACTGATTTCAACATGCGTGTAACCTTCCACGGCATGCAGGTTAAAAATGGCCTGGTATCCGGGAGGCAACTGCCGGATCAGGTCGGAAAGCTCCTTCGCACTCAGGCTGACCTCCGGATTGTCCGGGGATACCGGATGCAAATACCCTTTTTCTTCTCCTGTGAAGGAAAGGTCATACTGGTATTTGGCATTTTTCTTCAGGTAGTTGATCGCGGTCGTGACCATAATGCGCCTGATCCAGGCCCCCAGGTCACCCTCTCCACGAAACTGGGCGAGATAATGAAAAACTTTAATAAATCCTTCCTGTAGTACGTCTTCCGCATCCGTTACGGACTTGGTATACCTATAGCAGACGCCCAGCATCTGGGACGCAAACTGCTCATAGAGCATTTTTTGCGCCGATGGCTTCCCTTTCAGGCAATCCCGGACCAGTTGCTGTTCATTGGTCATATTGTTGAATAAGTTGACAAGATACCACCTGCGCCCGTTGCATCCCGTTAAAAAAACATCAATGGTCAATCCAGCGGCTTAATTGTTAGTTTTGGCGGATGGATTGGTTATCAAAGGATAAAAACCTGATCTGGCACCCCTACACCCAGGAAAAGACAGCACCTCCACCCCTGTTTATTGAAAAGGCGGCCGGTGCCTGGCTGTACGGTGCTGACGGAAGGGGTTACCTGGATGCCATCAGCAGTTGGTGGGTAACCCTGCATGGACACGCCCATCCCTATATTGCCGAACGTCTTGCAGCCCAGGCCAGGAAGCTGGAACAGGTCATTTTTGCCGGGTTTACCCACCAGCCGGCAATTGAGCTCGCCGAAAAACTGATTCCCCTGCTGCCTGGCCATATGTCCAGGATTTTTTATTCGGATAATGGCAGCACTGCTACGGAAGTAGCCATCAAGATGGCCATCCAGTACTGGTGGAACAGGTCTCCTGATGGCCGGCCGGCCAGGAAAAAGATCCTGGCCTTCCGCAACGCCTATCATGGTGACACTTTCGGTGCCATGGCCGTAAGCGGCAGGAGTGTGTTTACCGCACCCTTTGACGATTACCTTTTTGAAACCGTCTGGATCGATCTGCCGGATGAAAACACCTGGCCAGTCATTGAACAGGTGCTTACTGCAGCAGGCGACCAGTTGGCAGGCTTTATCTATGAACCATTGTTGCAGGGTGCAGGCGGTATGAATATGTATGCGCCCGCATGGCTGGATAAACTGCTGCAACGGCTGCAGGACCTGGAAGTGATTTGTATTGCTGATGAAGTGCTCACCGGATTCGGCAGAACCGGAACCCTGTTTGCGTCTGAACAGATGAAAGCAAAGCCGGATATTATCTGCCTGTCGAAAGGACTAACCGGCGGAACGATGGCGCTGGGGGTGACCGCCTGCACCGCCCGCATCTTCGATGCCTATTGGAGCGACGACCGCAAAAAGACATTGTTCCATGGCCATTCCTTTACTGCAAATCCGCTGGCCTGCACGGCAGCGCTGGCCAGCCTGGAAATTTTTAATCAGGAAGGGACGATGGACCGGGTGGCGCAGATCAGCCGGTGGCATGAGCAAGCGGCCCGTGAATTGCCCCAGATGACCGGAAACAGGGCTCAAATGCGGCAGCTGCGGCAACTCGGAACTATTCTTGCCTTTGACATCGTTCAGGGAGAATCAGGTTACCTCAATGCGATAGGGCCGCACCTGACACATGAGGCATTGCAGAAAGGACTGTTCCTGAGGCCGCTGGGAAATACCTTATACTTTATGCCACCCTATTGCCTTAAACCCGATGAGCATGCAATGATGGTGGAAAAGGCAGTGGCGGCAATGCACAAGGTGTTTGATGCGGCATCAGCACTATGATGTAACGCTTCTGAAATGTTTACTGCTGCAACAATCTAAATGCTTCAGCAGGCCACCTAAAAAAAGAGCGCAACCAAAGCTGCGCTCTTTTTTATAGCCGTCTGAAATATAAAGTCAAAATAATGGATCCGGCGGTGTATTGGAATTGTTGTCCCTTTCAGCAAAAGGGTAAGGAAAAAAATTGCGTTTCTTTTCCGCAATAGGACGATCAAACCGTCTGCTGTCTTCCAGTTTGAAGCCCTGCATATAAAGTTCAATACAACGCTGACGGTAAATTTCTGTCAGCACAGCGTCCTGGGTTACCGCACCGGCATAGGGCGATTCATCTGCCCCGATGCCGAATGGGTCATCTGCTGCCTTTTTGGTGCGGATCTTATTGATTTCGGCGATCGCATCAGGCAGTTGGTTTTTACGCGCATAAACTTCTGCTTTGATGAGGGTCATTTCTCCCGGAACATAATAAGGGTAGGATGTCGCAGTTGCTACGCCGAAGCCATTGATGCGGAACCGTGGTGGCACAGGTTTATCGGGACTAAGCTGTGTATTGAGCAACGTATAGAATTGGACTCTTTTGTCTGAATTTTCCGGACGCAGGCCTTCGGGCAATCCAAACGTAGAATCAATCACCTGGTAAACGTTGTTGGTAGCAGTTGCTGTTTCGAAAATCGGATTCGGACTGGCACCGTCAAAATTCATGGTGCTCTTAACGGTAAGATCCACTGCATTCGCTGCAGCAAGCGCGTTGTCCCAGTCGCCGGAGAAAACGGCATAGCGTGCTTTCAATGCCAGCAAAGTTTGCTTGATATTGGTACCAGGGGGAATGTTCAGGGCAAAGTTAGCACTAATGGAATCAGCTGCAATCAGGGCGAGGGCTTTATCAATAGACGCAATTGCGCGCTGGTAACCCAGCATGCGGTCAGAGAATGTAACCTGCAGAATTCCGGAAGTGTCGGGAACCTTTTCCCAGAACATAGCCAGACTGCCCAATGCCTGCGCTTTAAAGATGGTTGCATACCCGGTAAGCGCACTGACATAGTTCGGATCTGTGATGGTTGGCGCCGCTGTAATGATCCTGTTGGCGTCGAGAATGATCTTGCTGCCGTTTGCCCAGATATTGGCGAGAATGGTATTGGTTGGATCTACTGCTGTTCCCCCGACACTCAATTGCGCTTCAGCGGTATTACCAGCATTCATCAGCAACAATTCGTTGGTGGTAAATCCGTTGGCAGTAACAATATTGTATACATCGCCGGCACGTGAATAGCTATATTTCCGTTGAAGTCCCACGCCCACTGCTGTCATGCCTCTGGCTGAAGTAAATACTTCATCCTCTGGCGCAGCATTGGGGTTGGAAAAATCTTTTTTGCAACCAGGCATCACCGAAGTGGCCACCACCAGGAATGCAAAGAATGATATAGGAAGATTAATTCTTTTCATGATAATTTTTTTTCGCTGTTAGAATTTAGCCTGGATAGATAAGCTGAAGGTGCGGGGAATAGGCACAGAACCGAAATCGATTCCCCTCAACAGTGTGCTTTGTCCAGCTGCATTTACTTCAGGATCATACCCTTTATAGTCATCCCAGCTGAAAAGGTTTCTGCCGCTCAGCATAAAATTAAGGTCGCGGAGTTTTTTCCAGTTGCCGAAATGATAATTAAGTGATATTTCGCGGAGCTTTACAAAGGAGCCATCGTCAATTCTCCATTCTTCAATATTATAAATTCCTTCTGTAGCGGAAATATAACCACGGGGTAACAGTCCTTCATGCTCCTGTTCGGCCACCTTCCCGTTGCCTACACCCTGACGGGTACGAAAATCGGCATTGAATACATCTACACCCTGAACAGCGTCCACCTGTACCCTCAGTCCGAATTTTTTATAGGTGAGATCGGTTACAAATGATCCGGTCCAGTCGGGGTTCGGATCTCCTATTATTTTCCTAAGCGTACTGCCGGTCGGTAAACCATTGGCATCCCGTTGCGGCGTATAGGATAGCGGGCTGTTCTGCACCCCTTTTTCCATTTGCGGAATTCCTTTGGTATTCTTTACCTCTCCACCGTTTTCATCTTTGGCAAAGAAAGTACCATAGAACACGCCGATGGGCTCGCCCTGAAGGATGGCAACAGGAGCGCCGGCGTTCGTGCTGAACAGGGTAAGTGCCTGACCGATATCAATCGCTTTGTTCCGGTTGCGGTTATAGATAAAGTTTACGTCCCAGGTGAGGTCTTTTGTTTTAACGGGTGTGCCGCCCAGAACGATTTCGATCCCTTTGTTTTCAAGAGAGCCGAGGTTGCTGAGGTAACTGCTGTAACCTGTTGTAGGTGCATAAACGCGGTTGATCAACAGATCTTTTACTTTTTTCGTATATACATTGAGGGTAAAATTCAACCTGCTGTTGAAGAATGCCATATCTGTACCGAATTCCAACTCCTGTTGCCTTTCTGGTTTGATGTCAGAATTGGCAAGTGTTGTGCTGCCATTCAGCGTAGATTTTCCGACAAATGGCGCTGACGTATAGCTATTGAACCGCTGGTAGGCACCGATGCCGGTAAGGTTGCCGCTTTCACCATAAGCCACGCGTACTTTAAACAGGTTCCAGAAGTTGGCGAGGCCGGATTTGGTCCAATAGTCGTTTGAAGAAAGCACGTATGAACCGCTTGCCTTTACATAGGTTTGATTGCGTTGGTCTTTTCCGAAAACGGAAGATCCGTCCAGGCGAATTGCGCCGGTGAGAAACAGCGAATTCCAGAAGCGGAAATTTTGCTGCACATAAGCACCCGTTACGGAAATCTCACTTCTTTCATCTGCTCCGGGCAAAACCGTTGCCGCACCATTAACCGTTTCAATCAGCGGCGCCAGGCCACGGCCCTGGAACAGGGAATATCGGTTCCGTTCGTATTGCTGGGATACACCAAGCTGCGTGGTACTTCCGATGAATTCGTTTATTTCCGCGGTATAGGTGGCATTCAGGTCATTGTTCACACCGAGGAAATTATTGTTAGCGGTACTGGCATAACCATTGCGGTCAGCCAGTAAAGTTGACCCGCCGCCGTAAAAGCCGTCACCCACGTTGTAGGCAAAAGGAGGAATCAGCGTGGTACCATTTTGCGTGTAGTTGTCAATACCCAGGAGGTAATCTATTGTCAGGTTCCTCATGGGTTTCAGCTTCAGCCCCACATTCGCAATGATCCTGGAAGTGGTTTGCTTTTGTTTGATGTCTTCGATTACAGAAACCGGATTGACGCGTCCACGTTCACCCACAGCCATCAGGTTACCGGCAGGGTCGCGACGCCAGATGTCGTGGAAGTTGCCGATGATGGTCACACTATTCATAGGCGAGAAGAAAGAGTTGCCATCGGGTTTCTCGTTCGCTGTGCTGTTGATATAGTTCAGCCCCATATTCAGGGAAGCCCACGAAGCAAGTGTCTGGTCCAGATTTATACGGAAATTGTAGCGTTGAAAATCGGTGTTCTTTACGATACCCTGGTTGTAGAAATAGGTACCGGAACCATAATATTTGGTCTTTTCGGTGCCGCCGGAAAAAGACAGGGTATTGTCAGTACCAATGGCTGTACGGAAGATATAATCCTGGTAATCGTAGCGGGTCACCGGAGTGGTATTCACCAGTGACGGCGTCAGGATGTCCTGCGTTTGAGCATTGGGACCATCCGTCGGACCACCGAATTTGGTAGGTGCCTGGCTTACCTCCAGCTTCTTTCGCAGCTCACTGACCATAAGGCTGGTGGAGAAATTCAGCGTCGGGGCACCTGTCTTGCCTCTTTTGGTAAAGATCTGGATCACCCCGGCATTGGCGCGGCTTCCATAAATTGCAGCAGCCGCTGCACCATTCAATACCTCCACCCTTTCAATATCGGCGGGATTGATGTCTACCATGCGGTTCTGTCCGATAGCACCAACGAAATTGTTGCCGTCGTAGTTACCGGAAGTGTTGGTTACGCGGTTAGTCGCGTTGTTCACGATCACACCGTCCACGATGTATAGAGGCTCAGAAGAAGAGGAAACGGAACTAATTCCCCGGAGTCGGACAGAAATACCGCCTGCAGGATCACCGGAATTCTGAATGATCTGCGCACCGGCAGTTTTGCCCTGGAGCGATTGCAGCACGTTGGAGGGAACACCTTTGTTCAACTCATCAGCTTTCAATGAGCTGATATAGCTGCCCAGTTGCTTCTTAGTTGTCCCGGCACTCGTACCAGTCACGATAACTTCATCCAGTCCCAGAGCATCCGGTGAGAGTTGCTGGTTGGCTTCGTAATTGGCAGCAGCAGAAATTACAAGTTTTTGCTGAATGGTTTTAAAGCCGACACCACTAAACTCCAATTCGTAATCTCCCGGTTTAAGGTTGCCGGTTAAAACATAATTGCCATTGGCATCGGATGCCGTTCCTACAGTAGTTCGTTTAACGTTAACCGAAATGCCCGGCAGGGGGTTGCCCTGGGCATCATTTACTTTGCCGGTGATCCGGACCTGCGCAGACAAGGCAAGGCCAAAACAGCAAAGAAGGAAAACCAGCCAGGGCCGCTTTCCCGGAATTAATAATGAAGGGAGTCTTTTCATGACAGCTTGTTTTGATTGACCGAAAGTGTGTGGGATAATGCAGAAAATTGCCACCTGAATTTAGGGGATAATCCCTAAAAAGCCGCAAAAAGCTGCAATATATTTTTAAAATCCCCGCAATATCTGGCAACAAAAGACAAAAAAAAGCTGCTTCATCAGCAGCTTTTTGATAAGCGGTTATTTACGCCCTTCCGTTGGTCAGGAAGCCGGTACTGTTACCTGCGTCTTGTCCCACTCCACGATCATATTCTTTCCGTCAAGCCGGATCGTTAACTGCTCCACCGGGCTCGACAGGGCTTTGGACGGTGCCTTTACCTGCAACACATCCTTGCCTTTATTCTTGTCATAATCATATGCGCCCCACTGTCCCAGCTGGCTGTTGAGAATAAATGTCCATTCCTTCTTGTCTGGCGTCGCAAACAGGGTGTACGTGCCGGCCTTTACGGCCTTGCCACCGAAACTGCCGTCCTTGGCAAAGGTGATCGTGGTAGCTTCATCAGCGCCGAGCCTCCAGACCTTACCGTAAGCCTCCAGCCCGCCGAATATATCGCGGCCCTTTTTGTAAGGCCGGCCGTATGTCACGGTAATGTTTCCGTTGGAAACTGTGTCATGCGGACTTTTTCTGGCCTCCTGTGCTTTCGCAGGGAGCAATGAACCAATGGCGATTACCGCCAGGATCAGGTACTTCATACTTTTCTGTTTATTGTTTACAAAGTGAATACTGTAATTCGATTCATTTTTCCGCAAGCGCCTTCAGTTGCCTGAGGCTTTGCTCCATCACGGGACCCATCTGGTTGTCATAAAGGATACTGCCGAATTTTTCCCAGGGATACCAGGAAAGCTTAAAGTCTACATACCATTGTACAGTAAGTGTGCCAGATTTCAACCCATACAATGCCAGGTTCGAAGGATATGTTTTATTGCCTGCCGTCCAGTCTGCCTCAACGAGACTGTCACTCACCGACCTGATCTCAAACCTGAATTTACCGGAACTGTCCTGCGCATAGGCATTCCATTTAGTCCAGCCGTCATTAGTGCTGATGAGCGGCAAGACCTGCGCTTTACCCGCCTGTATATCAATCGCGCGGGAGATACGCACATGCGATGGAATCAGCAGGCTGAATACCAGCAGCAACAATGAGAAGAACAGGATACTCCAGAATGCCAGTTTCAAAATTTTCATATAAACCTATTGTTCGGGGTCATTCCCACCGGAAGACCCGTTCAGCTACCACATAAATGAGCACCCCCCAGCCCAGCAAAAAGCCGATCTGTTTACCACAATCGGTAAGATGGGCTCCCTCAAAAGCGATCTTTCGCATGGCATCATTAAAGTGCGTAAGCGGTAATGCCCGGCAAAACGGCTGCAGCCATTTGGGGAAGACATCAATGGAAAAAAATGTACCTGCCAGCAGAAATTGCGGCAGGGTGATCACATTGGCAAAAAGAGGTATGACGCTCTCATTGGGAGCCAATGCGCTTACAATAAAACCAAACCCCATAAATACCAGGAGGGCGACAAAACACAGCACCATGATCTCGGCAAAGGTGACCCACCCGTGCACCAGGGAAAACTGGAAGGCAAAATAGCCCAGCCCGATGATCACCACAGCAGTCATCAACTGGAAGATCACCCGGCTCAGCCCCTCTCCCATAATGATCGCCGTTTTGCTGACCGGCGTGGCAAACATCCGCTTCAGCACCAGCTGCTGGCGGAGATTGAAAAACAAAAATGCCACACCGAACACCCCCATACTGAGCAGGGAAAAACCGAGCTGCCCGGGAAGTATAAAATCGATGGTGCGATACTCCCGCACCTGCCGGATCTCCGGAACTATTGTAGCAATGGTGGAGGCTCCGGGTTCCCGCTGCCGGTCTATTTTAAAGATGATATTTTCCAACAGGGGCATAAAGCTGTAAAACTTATCGGCGCTGGCCGTAGTTGCCCGGAAAGTCACCTGGTAACCGGCGGCCCTATCACCTGATCCTCCCTTCGGCCGGATGGCCAGTTCACCGGTAATCCGACCCTTCACCAGGTCACTTTCCAGTTGTGCGGAATCTACCGGATCGGTGAAGCGGATATTGGACCGCTCCCGCAGCCCCTGGTAAACCGGGTTACTGGTATCGGAGCCGGGTGTCAGGGCGATCCGGTAAACCGGTCCGCCGCCGTTGCCGATAAAGCCGAAAACAAGAATAAATATGAGTGGAAAGAAAATACTGAATACCACGGCACTGGGACTACGGAATATGCCGATCAGGCTGGCCTTCGTAATGGCCAGCATCGCCCGCACCTGACTATACTGTTTCTCCATAAAGGATCGACGACGTTAACGGAAAATAAGGTAATAGGGCATTTTCGTCTGCACCTTTCCGATAGAGGCCCTGATGGACCTGAACTCTTCGTAGAGGCCATAGGCGGGTATGCCGAGCTCGCTTTTCAGCGCTTCGGTGCCCACGGTTTTTTTGTAAGCGCCTGTCAGTTTCTCGAAGATGTTGATCTGTTCCGGGTATTCGCGCAACCGGTATTCCCTGACACCAGCCATTTTTGCTGCTGCTGCAACGGCATCGGAAATACCGCCGATCCGGTCAACCAGTCCGATGCGTACTGCGCGGCTACCCGTCCACACCCTTCCCTGCCCGATACTGTCGATTTCAGCAATTGTTTTTTTCCGGCCATCCGCCACCCGTGTCAGGAAAGTATGATAGATACTGTCCACATCCGACTGAAAGAATCGTCGTTCTGTTTCATTGAGCGGTTCGGCAATTGAAGGTGAATTGGCATGCGGGCTGGTTTCCACGCCGTCGAAGGTTACTCCCAATTTGTCACGGAAAAATCCCTGCATATTGGGAATGATCGCAAACACGCCGATCGAACCGGTGATCGTATTGGGTTGGGCGAAAATACTGTCGGCATTGCAACCCATATAATACCCGCCGGAGGCAGCCACATCCCCGTAACTCACGATCACGGGTTTGTCTTTTTTGGCAAGCTCCACTTCACGCCACATGTTCTCACTGGCCATGGCGCTGCCCCCACCAGAATTGATCCTGATAACGATCGCCTTTACATTGTCATCCAGCCTGGCCTTCCGGATATACCTGCGGAAACGGTCCCCGCCGATCTGTCCCTCATCACCCGTACCATCTACAATATCCCCCTGCGCATAAATAAGGGCAATGCGGTTGGTACCACTACCCCTGTTATAATTTACCGCTGAACCGTATTTGGCCATCGACACAAAATTGATGGCATCAATGGATTTGCTGCTGCTTTTCTTCCGGATCTCATCCTTCACTTCATCTTCATAACGCAACCCGTCGCAGAGACCTGCATTTACGGCATCATGGGCGGACCGAAGGGCATTGCTGTCTGCCAGGTTGCGGAGCACCGCGGCATCTACCTTTCTTGCTGCCGCCGCACCGGTAAGAAAATGTTCATACAAGTCGTCCAGCAGTACTTTTGACTGGAGTTTGTTGGCTTCCGTCATCTGTTCCTCGCGAAAGGGCTCAGTTGCACTTTTGAACTTGCCGGCATAAAAAATCTGCGGCTGAATTTCGAGTTTATCCAAAGCTTTTTTGAAGAACACATACTGCAATCCGAAACCCTTCCAGTCGAGCCCTCCTTTGGGGTGCACATAAACGGCACTGGCCACATCCGCCACATGATAAGCCTGCTGAGAAATGACTTCTCCGAAGGCAATCACGAATTTTCCTGAAGCCCTGAACTTTGCGATCGCGTTGCGGAGCTCTTCATTCGTACCGAAGCCATTTGCATTGCTGCCGCATTTCAGGTAAAGTCCGTCGATATCATCATCGGATCCGGCATACTGAAGCATCTGCACAATATCATAAACGCCGGGCTGGCTATAGGGCTCATCGCCCTGGAGTGCCGCCAGCGGATTATCGCGAGACTGCTCGGTTATATTCTTTCCCAGGTCAAGATACAGTACACTATGCGGATCAATTACCACCTCTTCTTTCGATGCAAGTGCCCCCGCCAGGCCGATTAACAGGAACACCCCGATCACCGTAAACACCACCAAAGCCAGCAGGGCGGCAAAAAAATATTTAAAGAATTGTCCCATACCGATATTTGGCCTGTAAAGTACAGAAACTATGCATACCGCTTATCTCCTGATCGGGGGGAATCTCGGAAACCGGATCGAAAACCTGCAAAAGGCAGCCTGGCTGGTGGCACAGGAAGCCGGACAGGTATTGCGCCAGTCGTCTTTGTACGAAACAGCCGCCTGGGGATTCGGAGACCAGCCGGATTTTCTTAACCAGGTATTGGAAATCCGGACGCCGCTCAACGCCGCTGCACTCATGTCGATGCTGCTGAAAATAGAAAAGCAAATGGGCCGGGTACGGGAAGAAAGGAACGGACCCCGGCTGATCGATATCGACATCCTGCTTTACGGAGATGAAATTCATCACAACGATCATATTTCTATCCCGCATCCCCGGTTGCCACTTCGCCGCTTCGCACTTATTCCCCTCGCGGAACTCATCCCTTCCTTCATTCACCCGGAGTTACAGCTGACCATCGATGCCTTGTTGCAGCAAACCCCGGATGATCTGCCGGTAAAAAAATATAACGGCTAATACAGGGCTTTATATTTTCTTTGCGGTTACTCTCATGAATTACCACTTCATTACGATCGAAGGAAATATTGGCGCAGGAAAAACAACGCTGGCCCACCTCCTTTCCAAACATTATAATGCCCGGCTTGTACTGGAAGCATTTGCCGACAATCCCTTCCTGCCTAAGTTTTATGAAAACCCTTCACAGTTTGCCTTCCCGCTGGAATTGTTTTTTATGGCGGAACGTTACAAACAACTGAAGGAACTGGTGCACACGAAAGATCTCTTTCAAAGCGTAACCATCTCCGACTACCTTTTTACCAAATGCCTGCTGTTTGCCAAAGTGAACCTGCCGGAAGAAGAATTCAGGTTATACCAGCGGATCTTTGACATCATTATCCCGCAGCTGGTGCAACCCGATATCCTGATCTACCTGCATGCCCCCGTGCAGAAACTGCAGAGCAATATCCGGCGGCGGAACCGCTCTTATGAACAGTCGATTCCGGACGACTATTTATTCCGGATCCAGGAGACCTATACCCATTATATAAGGCAGCACAATATCAAAACATTGTTTGTGGATGCCTCCAATGCCGATTTCCTGGGAAATGAAAAACATGTGCAGGTCATTCTGGATGCCCTCGAAAAAGACTATGAGAACGGGCAGCATTTCCTGGCCCTGCCCTAATGCGACAACATGACGACAGAAACAAAAAACCTGCAACAGCAATCAGACCCTTTCGCCAGCATACGCCTTCCGGAATTCAGGAACCTGATGACCGGAAGATTTCTGTTCATCATGGCCCTGCGCATGATGAGCACGCTCGTCGGCTGGTGGTTGTATGAACTGACCGGCGATCCGCTGGCAATGGGACTTATCGGACTTGCCGAAGCCGTTCCGGCAATTGCACTTGCCCTCTATTCCGGTCATGTGATTGACCTTTCTGACAAACGACGCCTGTTGCTCCGTGGTGTTGCGTTATATGGCGCCTGTGCACTGATGTTACTGCTGCTTTCCTTTTCGTTTACCCATGGAGGTTTGAAAGTTTTTATTGTGACAGGCATCTATGTGGCCATCTTCTTTACCGGCATTTTCAGGTCGTTTACCGGCCCCTGTTTTTCCGCGATCCTCGCTCAGGTTGTGCCGCGTGATCTGCTGGCCAACGCCACCACCTGGAACCAGGGCACCTGGCTAACCGCCTCTGTTACCGGTCATGCTGCCGGCGGCTTCCTGATTGCCTTTCTCGGCACCACTGGTACGCTTTCGGTGATCTGCATCCTGATCGCACTGGGACTGCTCCGGATCAGCCGCATCCTGCCCAAGCCACCCCTGCCTAAACCGGGGCAACAGCAATCCACCTGGGAAAGCGTGCAGGAAGGCGTTCGATTTGTATTCCGGACAAAAGAGGTGTTGGGCGCGCTGACCCTCGATCTTTTTGCCGTGCTCTTCGGCGGCGCTGTTGCCATGGTGCCCGTTTTCGCCAAGGACGTGCTGAAAGTGGGACCGATAGGATTCGGCTGGCTGAATGCCGCTGCAGATATTGGTGCCATCTGCATCGTGTTGCTGCTCACTTTCTTTCCGATGAAAAACAAGCAGGGCCGGCGGCTGTTTTTTGCCGTAGGGGGATTTGGCTGCTGCATCATCATCTTCGCACTATCAAAACTATTCTGGCTGTCTTTCATCGCACTCCTGTTCAGCGGCATGCTTGACGGGATCAGCGTGGTGGTGCGGGGCACCATCCTCCAACTGAAAACACCCGACGATATGCGCGGACGGGTGATGAGTGTCAACAGCATGTTCATTAACAGCAGCAATGAAATCGGCCAGTTTGAAAGTGGCGTGATGGCACGCCTGATGGGACTCGTTCCGTCGGTGGTGTTCGGCGGATGCATGACACTGCTGGTGGTCGTGACCACCTGGTTTAAAGCACCCTCATTAAGAAAGATGGAATACTGATCAGGAAACAGGATGTGACAGCGACAGGATCTTGCGGCGGTTGCCTACAATCCACACCACATCGCCCCATTCAAATACCGTATAGGAATCCGGATTGAGCATCCTGCGGGCATCCCGTTCGATGCCCACCACCAGGCCATCCGTCCGTTCCCGGATATTGGAACTCCGGATACTTTGTCCCTTCAGGTGGTTGTGTTCATCCACAATAATGCTGACCAGCTCGATATCTTCATTTTCCTCGGGCAGCTGGAGCAGATCATTCTGGTTGATCTCCACTGCTGCACGGAACATCTGCAACTGCATATCGGTGCCGATAACCGATAATTTATCATGCGGAAAAATGCGTTCGGTACGTGCAGGAATATGGATCATTTTGGTGCCACGGTCAATGCTGGCCACGTTGATGCCGTAGGTTTCGCGCCAGGCAAGTTCTTCCAGTGTTTTTCCGAGGCCAGTGATCTCCGGGCTCACCGTCATAGTAGCCAGGTGCGCATCCCAGGGGGACAGCAAGGCTTCCCGTTCTGGTTTCTCGTCCTTTGCATTCTCCCGGGCGTTCAGGTTTCGCAAAAACCGGTGTTCGATCCTTGCATAATAGGACTGTAGCTTTTTGGAAAAGATGATCATGACTACGATAAACACCAGGAAAGCCGAAAGCGCAGCAACCTTGCCGGAAAACAACCGGTCTACCAGCAATCCGAAAATCAGCACCCCCAGCACGTTCCTGCCGATCTCGATCAGCAGCAGCGGGCCGCGGTTGTATTTCTTATCGAGCCACAGATCCTTAAAGGCCATGGAACGGGGTTTCCGCACCATTAGTCCCCAGAAGAAAGGCGCCGTAATCAGCAGGGTAACCACCACCAGCAATACATTTGCGAGCCAGCGGGGTGTAATGTGTTCATGCGCGAGCGGCCCGATGACCACTCCTGAAAATACAATGATGGCAATGGCTATGACACTGTTGCCGCCGATGATCATGCCGTATGCGCGCAACACCTGTTTCCAGTCGCTTTCCGCCTGGATCTGCCGGGTCCCGGAGGCGTATTTATCCACGGCACGCAGGAATCTTTTAGGCAGCACGCTTTCCAGCATCACATAAAATCCACCGGAAGCCTTAATGAGGTACGGGGTGGTAAATGTGGTAATTGCGGAAACAGCCACTGCAATCGGGTACAGAAAATCACTGGTCACACCAAGGGTGAGCCCCAGCTGTGCGATGATAAAGGAGAATTCGCCGATCTGGGCGAGACTGAAACCGGTCTGAATGGATTGCCGCAGCGGTTGACCACTGATCACCGCGCCGATGGAAGAACTCAGGAATTTTCCGAAGATCGTCAGGAAGGTGATGATCGCGACAGGGCCGGCATGGTCAACGATACTTTTCGGATCGATGAGTATGCCCACTGAAACAAAGAATACGGCTGCGAAGAGATCCTTTACCGGCATCACCAGGTGTTCGATCTTTTCGGCCAGGGTGGTTTCCGCGAGAATGGAACCCATTACGAAGGCACCGAGTGCGGGTGAAAATCCGGTATGCGTGGCCAGCACCACCATGGCCAGGCAGAGGCCGAGGGCCAGGATCAGCAGGGTTTCGTTTGTCAGTGAACCCTTGATGCGCCGCAACAGGGTTGGCAGAACGAATATTCCGGCAAGGAACCATAAAGCCAGGAAGAACACCAGGCGGCCTACGGAGTACAACATCTGCGCACCGGCAAAATGCTGGGTCATGGCCAGGGTGGACAATAACACCAGGAGCACGATGGCGACCAGGTCTTCCACGATCAGGACGCCAAAAACAACACGGGCAAACTGCTTGTTCTTGAGGCCGAGTTCTTCAAAGGCCCGTATAATAATGGTAGTGGATGAAATGGAAAGGATTCCCCCAAGAAAGATCGCATCCATTTTGGACCATCCCATCAGGATACCTGCGCCATAACCTATGCCCAGCATGGCGAAGATCTCAAAGATGGCCGTGATGGAAGCGGTCCCCCCAACCCTTGCGAGTTTCTTGAAACTGAATTCAAGGCCAAGGCTGAACAACAGGAATACCACGCCGATCTCAGCAAGAATATTGATGTTTTCGCGGTCTACAACAGTGGGAACAATTGAAATATGGGGACCAACGAGCAGTCCGGCGAGTATATACCCCAGCACGAGCGGCTGGCGGAGTTTTTTAAAGATCAGAGTAGTGATGGCGGCAGCAAACAGGATGAGTGCCAGGTCTTCAATCAGCTTGGGCAAATGGGCCATGGGCGAATTATTTCATTGCAGTGAGTTTCTCCAAAACATAATATACGGCAGGGCAAAAGCTGCTGTTCTTCAGGGTGAGCTGAATACGCTTCATCAGTACATCCTCGTCGGTGTACGGAAAACGGCGGCAGTCTGAAGGACGGTCTTCATAGATACTGCAGCGGTTGTCGCTACCCAGGAACGGACAGGGAGTGCCTTTGACCACATAGTCCCCCTCAGGGTCGATCCGGAGATAGGTGTCTATGAACTGGCTTTCCTTTACTTTTAGCGTTTTGCTGATCCGTTTGATATCGGGGGTCTTGAAGCGCGGTGAATAATTTTTGCAGCAGGCAGCGCATTGCAGGCAATCTATTTTGCTGAATGCCTCTTCATGTAAAGCCGGCAACTGACTGTATACCTTCGACTTTTGATTATTCTCCAGAAACCTTCGGTAGATCTTTTGCCGTTCTTTACTCCTTTTTTCCCAATGCTGAAGAATGGGTTGATCCATGGCCGCAAATTAACTTTTTTTCATCCTCCGGAGTGCCCCGGCCGGGTGAGCATTCGATTAAAATCGTGAATCCCGTCAACCGTTTGCCTGGTTTCCCGTTATGGATGCCACCCGACGGGTGAAAGCGTTACCTTTGCACATCCTAAATGGCTAACACATACACATTATGAATTTATTTCAAGTTCAATCCAATGAGTTTCTTGGTCGTCATATTGGAACCCTCCATCAAACGCCGGAATTACTGCGCACCATCGGCGAAAGTTCCCTGGAAGACCTGGTTAACAAAACCATACCTGCAGCAATCCGGAAAGAGGAACCACTGAAAGTTCCGGATGCGATCAGTGAGGCAGAATTGCTCCGGCAGCTGAAAGACATTTCCCTGCAAAACCAGGTATTCCGCACTTATATTGGCCAGGGTTACTACGATACCATTACCCCCAGTGTTATCCTGCGGAACATTTTTGAGAATCCGGGATGGTATACGCAGTATACGCCGTACCAGGCTGAAATTTCACAGGGCCGGCTGGAAAGCCTCCTGAATTACCAGACCATGGTTTGTGATCTCACCGGCCTGCCACTGGCCAATGCTTCCCTGCTCGACGAAGCCACAGCGGCTGCTGAAGCCATGAATATGCTCTTCCACCATGTGAACAAAACGGAGGTGATCAACCAGCCGAAGTTCTTTGTGGACAATGGTGTGTTCCCGCAAACCCGTGACCTGATCGTTACCCGTGCCACCCCCATCGGTATCGATGTGGTGTTCGGCGATTATAAGAGTGCGTTTATTGATGAGCGTTATTTTGGCGCCCTGGTGCAATATCCCAACGACAACGGCAGCATTGAAGACTATCGTGACTTTATCGGAAAGGTGCATGGTGTGGGTGGATTTGTTGCTATGGCGACGGATCTGCTGGCCCTCACCCTGCTCACCTCGCCCGGTGAACTCGGCGCTGATGTCGCCTTCGGTTCCGCCCAGCGCTTTGGTGTACCGCTCGGTTACGGCGGTCCGCACGCTGCTTTTTTCGCGGTAAAGGATGAATTCAAACGAGCTATTCCCGGCCGCATCATCGGGATCAGCGTAGACGCACAGGGCAACCGTGCGCTCCGCATGGCATTGCAGACCCGCGAACAACATATCAAGCGCGAAAAAGCGACTTCCAATATCTGTACGGCACAGGCATTGCTGGCCAACATGGCTGCCATGTATGCTGTATATCATGGTCCTGAAGGGCTGGAAAGGATCGCAAAAAGAGTCTCCCTGCTTACCCGCAGCCTGGCAGACGCCCTGAGCAGCTATGGCTATGCGATCCACCACCAGTATTTCTTTGATACGCTCGCTGTTACGGTAGACAATGCCACATCCATCCAGCAACTCGCGGTAGCGCACCGGATCAATTTCCGTTATGTGGACCTGAATACCGTTGTGATCTCACTCGATGAAACCACTACACAGTCTGACCTCCTTGATATTGCAGGCATCTTCGCTGGGGCAGCCGGCAAAAATGTGGTGACACTTGACTTCGACAATGAAAGTTCCCTGGAAAATATTCCTTCCACACTCACGCGCACCTCAGAATACCTCACCCATCCGGTGTTCAACACGCATCGTACGGAAAGCCAGATGATGCGGTATATCAAATCGCTTGAGAATAAGGACCTGTCCCTGAACACATCCATGATCTCCCTCGGCAGCTGTACGATGAAACTCAATGCGGCTACCGAAATGATGCCGCTCAGCTGGAACCACTTCAGTAAAATACATCCGTTCGCACCACTTGACCAGGCAGCCGGATACCAGCGCGTTATCCGGGAACTGTCTGACTTTCTTTGCAACATCACCGGTTTTGATGCCTGCAGCATGCAACCGAACAGTGGAGCCCAGGGGGAATATGCCGGACTGCTCGCGATCCGCAACTATCACCTGTCCAACGGCGATACCAACAGGAAAGTGATCCTGATCCCGATCTCCGCACACGGCACCAACCCTGCGTCAGCAGTAATGGTGGGTATGAAAGTAGTGGTGGTGAAAGCCCTCGAGAATGGTTATATCGATGTGGAAGATTTCCGCAACAAGGCCGCCCAGTACAGCAGCCAGCTTGCCGGCACCATGATCACCTACCCCAGCACCTATGGCATTTTTGAGGAAAGTGTTAAGGAGATCTGCGATATCGTTCACCAGCATGGCGGACAGGTATATATGGATGGCGCAAACATGAATGCACAGGTGGGATTAACTTCACCCGGGTTGATCGGCGCTGATGTTTGTCACCTGAACCTCCACAAGACATTTGCCATCCCCCACGGTGGTGGTGGCCCTGGCATGGGGCCTATCTGTGTGAAAGCACATCTTGCACCGCACCTGCCCGGTCACTGGGTTCTGGGCGGCCCTCAGAATGAATTCGGGTCTGTATCTGCAGCACCCTATGGATCAGCCTCCATTCTACTGATCAGCTATGCGTATTGCCGCATGCTGGGCGCGAGAGGTCTGAGAAAGGCAACGGAATATGCGATTCTTAATGCCAACTATATGAAGGCAAGACTGGAAAAAGCATACCCCATCCTGTATACTGGCCACAACGGCACCTGTGCACATGAATTCATTGTTGACCTTCGTCCTTTCAAAACCAGTGCAGGCATTGAAGCAGAAGATGTGGCGAAGCGCCTGATGGACTACGGTTTCCACGCTCCTACCCTGAGTTTCCCAGTACCCGGCACCATTATGATCGAGCCAACGGAAAGTGAAGACAAAGCCGAGCTGGATCGTTTCTGCGATGCATTGCTGGCCATCCGCGAAGAAATTGCGGCAATCGAGAACGGTAACAGCGACAAAGCGGACAATCCGCTGAAACATGCACCGCATACCCAGCACACGGTTACCGCAGATACCTGGGAACATGTCTACACCCGCCAGCAGGCTGCTTTCCCGCTGCCGTACGTAAGAGACAATAAGTTCTGGCCGAGTGTCAGCCGCGTGAACAATACATATGGTGACAGGAACCTGATCTGCACCTGTGAGCCTGTAAGTGCGTACGCTGAAGAATAAGCGCAGTTACAGAAATAAAAAAAGCCCGGATGGATTACCATTCGGGCTTTGTTGTATAGGGAACGGATCAGTGAAAACTGTTTTTCATCCGGTTCACCAGCTGAGCGCCGGACCATCCGCCCGGAACGATGATCCTGCGGATTGTGTACAGGGGATCATTGGCATCACGGGCAGTGGACAACTGGAAGGCTGCCATCAGGCCCCGGTCTTTCAATTGCGGTATCGCCTGAGGATTCCACAGCCCGAACGGATAGGCAAAAAACTGGATAGGTCTGCCGGTTATTTTTTCCAGTGACAGTTTCGGTTGTTCGATCTGCTTCTGCCAGTCGGTGCCCTGGTATTGTTTTACATTGTGATGGTCCCATGTATGGAGACCGATGGCATGGCCTTCATCAGCCAGCTGGCGGATCTGTTCTGCCTTCATGTAGTTCGGGCGGTTAACCGAAACCGTCATGATAAAATAGGCGCCTTTGAACTTCAGCGGATTCAGTACACTGTGCGCGAATTCAAACTGCTCGTCGCAGCCATCATCGAAAGTCAGCATTACCGGTTTCGGCGGAAGCTGTTTGCCGGTAACGAGGTATTCATATAACTGCGCCGGAAGAATGGTGGTATAACCACTATCGGCGAGGCCTTTCATCTGGGCTTTGAAATCGGCCGGCGGAATGATATAATCTTTTGCAGAACGCGAGTCGGTTGGACGATAGTCGCGGATCTGGTGATAACAAAGGATGGGGATCTGCGGGCGTGCCATAATGCTGGCGGCTGAGCCGACGGCAGGAGCGGGAAGTTCCGCGTTACCGGCTTCATTAGCTGATCCGACAGGAACAGTAACCGCTTTTGCTGCAGCACTTTCTTCAGCAGTTGTTTCAGTACCGGAAGCTGCATTGCCGGAAAGCGCCACAACGCTTGCCTGGGCGGAAGGCTTCTTCCATTCACAAGCCATCAGGGATAAAGACAGGAATGCACACAAAGCAAGGGCACGGGGTGTAAGCAGGTTGTTTTTCATAGCTGGGATATTGAAACAAAACTACACTATAGAACGAAAATAATAGCACGATAGTATCTTCGTAAATAACCGATGCCCATCAAGGATTATTACGCATTGCTGGAAATCAAGCCGGGCGCTTCGGAAGGTGCTGTCAAAAAAGCCTTCCGCAAACTGGCTATGCGGTATCATCCCGACCGCAACACGGGCAACACGTTTGCCGCCAGCCATTTCCGCGAAATTCAGGAAGCCTATGAAGTGCTGAGTAATCCTGTGAAACGTAGTGAATATCACCAGCAGCGCTGGCGGGAAATTCCTTCTATGCAACAGCAGGCACCAGCGCCTACCATTATTGACCTGGTCTCACAGGCAAGAACGATCGAGAACTATGTGAACGGCCTTGACACCTTCCGGATGAACCATCAGGCCCTGTTCCGGCAATTGGAACAGTTGCTTAACGACCACCACCTCCATTTGCTGCAGGAAGCACCTGAATCCCAAAGCAGAAAAATTCTTTTTTACTCCCTCCTCCACGGAACTGGATACCTGCCCTGGCCGATGGCTGAAAAGCTCGTATTGCGCCTGGTGAAGTTGGCCGGCGCGGATAACCAGCTGCTCGGGGAGCTCCGCCAGTTTGAAAGGGCAAAAAAGCATCAGTATTTGTGGGACCGGTATAAGGGAATACTGATGGTTGTAGTAGCTTTAATCCTTTGTTTGCTGATTTATTTACTGGCCTAAACAGAACACCTATGCGCATTGCACCATTCTTACTTTCCTTTTTCGCCTGTTGTGCTGCCATACCGGCACAATCCCAAATGCTCCGCCTGTATGTGGGCACCTATACCTCCGACAAAAGCGAGGGCATCTACCTGTTCAATTTTGATCCGGCAACGGGCACTGCCACTCCTGGTGGTGTTACATCCGGTGTATCCAATCCCTCCTATCTCACCCTGAGCAAAGACGGTAAAAACCTGTATGCCGTAAATGAGAACGGGGGAAAAGAACCGGGTTCGATCAGTGCATTTTCGGTAAACCCTTCTGATGGGAAACTGACCTTTCTCAACAAACTTCCATCGGGAGGTGACTATCCCTGTTATATAACAGCGTCAGATAATCGCAAATGGGTGATCGCAGCGAATTACGGGGGCGGCAGCCTGGTAGCGTATCCTTTACTGATAGATGGCAGCCTGGCTGACAAACAGCAACTGATACAACATACCGGCAAAGGAACCAATCCTGACCGGCAGGAAGGCCCGCATGTACACAGCACGACCATCACTCCTGATGGCAGGTATGTACTCGTATGCGACCTGGGCCTGGATAAAATATTTACGTACAAATTCAACAGCGAGGCAGACCAGACTGCGCTCAGTGCTGCCAATCCGCCGTTTGCTGCAACTGCACCCGGCGATGGTCCCAGGCATATTGCTTTTCATCCGAATGGCCGCTGGTTTTTTGAAATGGGAGAAATGTCTGGAAAGGTGTCTTCCTGGCAATACAAAAAAGGGAAAATGACGATGTTGCAATCAGTTGATGCCCATACACCCCAATACAGCGGGGATAGAGGAAGTGCAGATATCCATGTGAGCCCTGATGGCAAATTCGTATATGCCTCCAACCGTTATGCGTCCAATAACATTGCCATTATCAGTATCGATCCCAAAACCGGAATGATGACCAATGCCGGCTTCCAGGACCTGAAGGTCAAAAAGCCCCGGAATTTTGTGATCGACCCTTCCGGAAAATACCTGCTGGTTGCCGGCCAGGAAAGTGGCGGCATTGAAGTGTTCGAAAGGAATGCGGAGACGGGCCAGCTCACCAGTAAGGGTATTATAGATGTTCCGAACCCGGTTTGCCTGAAGTTTTTTTGAACCGTTTTTTTGAAAAGGGTTTGGGGTTTGAAGTTGGGAGTTACTGTTGGCTACTTCGTCGTCCTTGCAGAAAAGTGTATTGCTTTTTCGAAGATGGTTAATTTGTATAACGTAGTGAAATGAGCCACCACACTGCGTTTCACAAAACCGCACATTTGTATACGATTATTATAATTGCCGGGTTATGTGCAAAGCGGAGATTAATATACTTTACTCCTTCCGTCCAATAAGATTTTCCAGCCGTGGCATATCAGATTCCCTTTAAAAAGTGTACGAGCTAATAAACTCCCCTTAATTGTTCCTGGTTTAACAGTTTACTGGTTTAACAGAGAGCTTTTGGACACGGCTGCTACAATTTCGATCAGGAAACACCGTGTGGTAGCTCAACTTCAAACCCCAGACTTCAGACCACAAACCTTCCTGTTATTTCAGCGCCCCCAGCACGCCTCCCACAAAAGCCACGAGGTCAAAATTGTCACCATTCGTTTGTCCGAGGCGTACGAGCACCAGCTGCCGCGAAGGAATGACGATCACATATTGCCCCTCATAGCCATCGGCATAATACATGTCTTCCGGCAGCTGCGGATACAGGCGTGCGGCAGAGTTTCCGGCCGGGCCGGCGTTCAGCCAGAACTGGTAGCCGTATTGTCCCCGGGGAGCAGCCGGCGCAGGGGTTACCGTAGCTTTTACCCAGCCTTCCGGCAATAACCGGTGGCCCCCGGCCATACCGTCATTGGCATATAACAGGCCGAAACGGGCCCAGTCCCGCGCATTAGCAAATGCATAGGAGGAGCCGACATAGGTGCCATTTGCATCAGGCTCCAGCACCATGCTCCGGATGCCGGCGGGATAAAACAGGGAATCCGCCGGGTAACTATGATAGGCGGCATCACCGATCGTACGGCGAACAATTCCGGCAATGATATTCGAATTCCCGCTGGAGTAATAGAACCGGGTACCCGGTTTTTCGCGCAGGGCATGCCCTGCCGTGTAGCCGCCCATATCGGCTTCGCGGAAAAGCATATTGGTGGCATCTGATGATTTGGCATAGTTCTCCTCGAAATCCAGTCCGCTCGACTGATGCAACAGGTTTTTGAGTGTAATCGCTTCACGGCCATCTTTAACCGACTGCCATTCCGGTACAGGCGCTGGCTGGTCCGGCTGAAGCTTCCCTTCCATCACCAGCTTTCCGACCAGGGCACTGGTAACACTTTTTGCCATTGACCAGCTCAGTTGCGGCGTATGCCGGTCGAAACCAGGGGCATACTGTTCACCAACCAGCTGACCCTTGTAAACGATCACTACCGCGCGGGTGCGAAGCAGCCTGGTAGTATCCGGTTCGAGGAAAGCGGTATTGATGGCTGCCATCAGCCGGGTCCGGTCAATACCTTCCGGAAAGGTATCGCTCAACCGGTCTCCCATGGGCCATGGCAGGCTGTCGGCAGGAGGTAATGTTGCAGAGGAAAAGTTACCAGCCTGGGCGCGGATGGCTGACTCGGGAATACCATTCACCAGGGTGCAGCCAAGCCCTTTCCTGTAAATGGCTTTTTTAGCAGCCAGTCCGAATACAGTAGCGGTAACAGATTGATCTGACGAATCCAGGCGCAACGTTGCCCATGCCAGCGGGCCGGTACCGAGTTCTTCCTTTTCAACAGCTGACAAGGGCCGTCCGCTCAGGAAGGTGCAGGAGCAGGCCATTTTCGCACTGTAGCCCGTAATAATGGGCAGCGAAACCCAGAGATAGCGGATACCCCAGGTAAGCAGAAGCAAAAGTATACCTGCAACGATCCAGCGAAGTGGATTACTGTTTCGATTACGCATATTCGTTAGCCCTCCGGTGTTTGTGTCAATTGAAATCGAGAAAGCTGAGCTTTTTGGCCAGTTTCGGCCCGGGTACAAATCTATGGGCAAAATTCAGCCGGAAATTACCGGTACTGAAAAGATAGGGATCGTTCCAGCCACGGTTCCTGACAGGAAGGTAATTGGGTACATTGGTAAGGGTAATGATCCATTTGCGGCTGTTGTAGCCGATTGCGGCTCGGGTAATGGCCACCGGACTAAAGGAAAAATGGGTGTGTTCACCCGACGGTGCATATTCTTTTGCAACGCCCAGGTTGAAGTTGATGGTGGCCGCTGCTGTGATAAAAAAATGTTTTTTGATCACGAGGGTGTAGGCGTAACCGCCACCGGGTCCGATCTGCATGAACTTCATCTTGTCTACTCCTGCCTGCGGGAACCACCCGGATTTGTCAGCCGGAACCAGGGCGCTGTCGCCTTTCAATATGCCGCCATGCACTTCAGCGCCCAACAGCCACGTTCCTGCAGAATGATGTTGCCATTCACTCTGCAGAAAAGGTGCGCGGAAAGAGAATTTGCTACCGTTGCTCAGCCGGTACACGGCAAGTCCGTAAAGGTTGAGCTTGAGATCCGGCCGCACATAATAACTGTTGCCGTCATGGATGCCGTCGCCTTTCGGGAACAGGTAATACCCTTTATAGTTCTGTCCGTAAAAATCAAATGTCCACCGCCTTGGATACAGGTGACATTGCAGGTCAAGGTATTTTGTTTTGCCTTTTTCGTCGTCGTTATTGCCGAATGGGCCCTTCAGGGCAAGGTTCAGGCTGACGCCGCGATGGGTGACACCAATCCCCATATTAAAAGTAGTATTGGGGCGGTAGCGCAATCTTTCATTTTCCTCTCCTACCAGGTTGATGGTGGTATATTTCTGGGAGAAATAGATCCGGCCGACGATATCATTTTCGTAGGTGGCGATATAGCCTGTGTCCGCAAGTTTATACGCCTGGGCGAAAACCGCAGCCGGCAGAAAGGCACCTGCGGCTGATAACAACAGCACTATTGGTATAGGAAGCGGTACACGCATGCGGTGTGATGCAAATTTGCGGGAATTAGTTGTAAACCGTGCACTTATCTTTGCGGCATGCATTATGTTTCTGTTGAAGGGCTGACGAAGGCATATGGTACCAAACCACTGTTCCGGCAAATTTCTTTCCATATCGAAGAAGGTGATAAGATCGCACTGGTGGCCCGGAATGGTTCCGGAAAGTCCACATTACTGAAAATTCTTGCGGGCAAGGAAATCCCCGATGAGGGCAAATGCTGGATCAACAAAGACGTGACCGTAGCCCTGTTCGACCAGGAACCCGTTTTCGAGGAAAACCGGTCAATTCTTGACAATATCTTTCATCATAACCATCCCACGCTGAATGCCATCAAAGCCTATGAGCTCGCCTGTGACAATGAGGATGCTGAGCAAATGCAGCAGGCCATCAACCGGATGGACGAAACCGGTGGCTGGGACTTTGATGCAAAGGTGAAGCAAATCCTGGGCAAGCTGAATATCCATCAGCTGGGGCAGCTGGCAGGAACGCTTTCAGGCGGACAAAAAAAGCGGGTTGCCCTCGCGCGGACGCTGATCGACATCGGGTTTGAACACAAACATACCCTGCTGATCATGGATGAGCCTACCAACCATCTTGACGTCGAAACCGTAGAATGGCTGGAACATTTTCTGAACCAGGAAAAATTGACGCTGCTGCTGGTGACCCACGACCGTTATTTCCTGGATGCTGTGTGTGAAGAGGTCTGGGAACTGGATGGCGATCAGCTGTACGTATACAAGGGTGACTACGAAAATTTTATGGAGAAGAAGGCAGCCAGATCGGAGCAACTGGCCTCATCCATCGACAAGGCGCGCAACCTCTACCGCAAGGAGCTGGAATGGATGCGTAAACAACCAAAAGCCCGCACGACCAAGTCCAAAAGCAGGATCGATAATTTCTATGATGTGGAATCCCGGGCGAAGCAAAGGATCGAAGAGCAGCAACTGGAACTGCAACTGAAGATGAGCCGGCTTGGCGGCAAGGTAGTGGAACTTAAAAAAGTGTATAAACAGTTTGAGGCTTTGCCCATACTCAAAGGATTCGACTATACTTTCAAAAAGGGAGAGCGCATCGGTGTTGTAGGGAAAAATGGTGTTGGAAAATCCACTTTCCTGTCGATACTGCAGGGCATTGAACAACCCGACAGCGGCAAGGTGAATATCGGCGATACCGTAATATTCGGTTATTATTCACAACAGGGCCTTACCGTCAAGGAAGATATGCGGGTCATCGAGTACGTCAAGGGGTTTGCTGAAAATTTCCCGCTCGCTTCAGGCGGAAGTCTTTCTGCAGCACAGTTCCTGCAGCTCTTCCTGTTTCCTCCGGAGCAGCAGTACAGTTATATCAGCCAGCTGAGCGGCGGAGAGAAAAAAAGACTCCTGTTACTGACTATCCTTTTCCGCAATCCGAACTTCCTGATCCTGGATGAACCCACCAATGACCTGGATCTTTCTACCCTGTCGGTACTTGAAAATTTCCTGAGTGAATTTCAGGGCTGCCTGCTGATCGTATCACACGACCGTTATTTCATGGATCGCCTGGTAGACCACCTGTTCGTGTTTGAAGGCGAAGGCACGGTACGGGATTTCCCCGGCAATTACAGCCAGTTCCGCATCTGGCAGCGAACACAGGAGCAACAGGCGCCAACAGCAACTGCAGCCGCTTCAAAAAAATCAGCATCCACCGCTGAACCAGCGAAACAGAAAAAACTTTCCTTCAAAGAGAAAAGGGAATTCGAGTTGCTGGGTGATGAAATCGCCGCCCTGGAAAAAGAACGTCATGAGCTGGCAGCATCCATGGCTTCCGGCAATGCTGATTATGCGCAGTTGCAGGACCTGGCAGCAAGGGCTGCAGCAGTTGCGCAGCTGCTGGACGAAAAAGAGCTGCGCTGGCTGGAGCTCAGTGAACTCGCAGGTTAAGCAACACCATCAACAATTTTACCGATCGAATTGCCGGGAAACCCGGAAGGCAATCGCGGCAAGCATCGCGCCGCAACCGATCACCAGCCAGGTAAACCGGAAGCCCATATGTTGCGCCAGTTGCGCGGCAAGCATTGGCCCCAGGGTCTGTGCCGCTGACCAGGCCATTGTGTACAAAGCAGCATATTGCCCGCGGTTGTGATTTTTGCTCCGGCTGATCCAGAAACTATTCATGAAGGGCATGGCGAGGATTTCACCAATCGTGGCCAACAGGATCAGCAACGCGGCCTGAAAGATGCTCACCGGTCCGATCGAAAGAAAGAGAAAGAACAGCGCGACCAGTGCTGTACCGATGGAAATATACCAGGTGGCCCGCTTCCGGCCCTCCAGATGATAGATCAGCACCATTTCGATCATCACGATCACCACCCCGTTCAATGCCATCAGCAAACCGATCGTGGGTTCACTGAACCGTAGTTCATTCCGGAGATAAGCGGATACATTGGTAAATACCTGGAAAAAGCAGGCAGCGAAAACAGTCACCAGCAGGATAAACAGAATATAGGTGCGGTCGCGGTAGGCGCTGTCACGGTAACGGTCAACCGCAATGTCTTCCTGTTTCTTTTCGTCGGGCCTTCCGGCAGCCTTCAGAAACCGCCACATCAGCAGGGCAGCGAGCAGGTTGGTGCAGCCGTCGATCCAGAACAGCCAGGCATAACTGAATTTGGCGATGATGCCGCCGAAAGCACTGCCCACGGCCCAGCCAAGGTTTACGGCAAGGCGGTTGAGTGAATAGGAGCGCGTACGGTTTTCGGGGGAACTGAAATGCGCAATGGCTGTAGAGTTGGCGGGACGGAAAGCTTCGTTCACAAAACTGAGCAGGAACGTGAAAACGCAGATCAGGGGAAGACTCTTCATTTGTCCCAGGATCCAGAACAGCAAGCCGCCACCGATCAGGGTGATCAGCTGTACTTTGAAGAACCCGATATTGTCGGTTACCCGCCCGCCGATGTATGCTCCGGCAAATGCACCTGCACCGAAGCAGCCAAAAACAAAACCAGCCTGGCCGATGGTGTATCCCATCCCCGGGCTGGTCATATAAAGTGTCAGGAAAGGCACCACCATGGTACCACTCCTGTTGATGAGCATGATCACCGACAAGAGCCAGGTTTCCCTGGATAGTCCCGCATAAGCATTTCTGAAAACAGTTAAGGTGCGCAACAGCATCGCGGCACAAAGATATCCGTAACTGTCATTTTGCGTTTAGCTGCCGAATACTTTTTTCAACACATCGTTTACCCTTGCGGCTGGATCCTTCCTGATTTTCTTTTCTTCGTCTGCAACATAGTAGAAGATCCCGTCCATTGCTTTTCCTGTAACAAATGCAGTGAGATCCGGATTGATCGGTTTGAGGGTGAAGCGGTTGTAGGTCTCGAATACTTCCTTCCAGTATTTTGTTGCACCTGTTTTCTGAAGGGCAGAATCGATCACCGGGCGGAAGGCGCTGGTGAGTTCGGGTGTGGTTGCTTTGCGGAGGTAACCGGTAGCAGCGGTATCAGCACCTTTAAGGATACTCAGGCCATCCTGCAGGGTCATTTTTTTCACGGCACTGATAAAGATCGGCGCTGCAGATTTTGATGCTTCTTCTGCTGCCCGGTTCATGCTGAGGATAGCATCATCTACGAGCTTACCCATGCCGAGCTGCCGCAGTTTCTGTTCTACTTTTTTTGCTTCTTCGGGCATCAGTACTTTCACCGCAGCGTCTTTAAAGAAACCATCGGCCATTGACAGCTTGTCGGCGCTTTTCTGTGCACCCACAGTCAATGCTTCTTTCAGACCGGCAATAATTTCATCACTGCTGAGTCCGGCGCCTGTGCTGCTTTTGGATTTGTTGAGTATTCCACCCACACTCTTCAGGATGGAGCCACTGTCGTCACTCTGGGCAAAACTGGTGGACAGCAGAAATAAAGCCAAACCGGACAAGAAAAGTCTTCGCATAGGGTCTTGTTTTAAAGGTTAACGATCAATCACAAAATAATAGTATTTCGGAGCGTGTTACCCGGTCGATTCAGCAGTATTTGTGTTAATTTCGGGGCTTAAAGAATATTCCATGCGAAAACCCCTGATCGCGGTATCCCTGTTGCTGGCCAGTGCTGCTTCTTTTGGCCAGGCGAAAAAAACACCGGGCAAATCTGTACCGGTGAAAGCCAAGCCGGCTGTTGCAACAGAACTGAGAACCGCAGCTGATTCTGTAAGTTATGCCATCGGCATGAGCCTTGCTTCGTTTTACAAGGAACAAGGTATTAAGGATATTAACGGAAGCCTGGTCAGCAAAGCCCTGAATGATTGTATGGGCAACAAGACCACGCTCCTCACCGAAGAACAAATGAATATGAGTATTTCAAATTATCTCCAGCAACTGAAAAAAGAAAAGTCAGCCGCTGCCCGCCAGGAAGGTGAAGCTTTTCTCGCCGCAAACAAAACCAAGCCGAGTGTTGTGACCCTGCCGAGCGGCCTTCAATACATGGTCATCAAGGAAGGAACCGGACCGAAGCCGGCTGCCACTGACAAGGTGAAATGCCACTATCACGGCACACTGATCAATGGTCAGATTTTCGATAGCTCAGTTGACCGCGGCCAGCCTATTGACTTCAATGTCAACGGCGTGATCAAGGGCTGGGTGGAAGCACTGCAGCTGATGCCTGTGGGCAGCAAATGGAAACTGTTCATACCTGCTGATCTTGCTTATGGTGACAGCCAGGCAGGTCCATACATCATGCCCGGATCTACCCTGATCTTCGATGTTGAACTGCTTGAAATAGTACAATAAAAACAAACCGGCATCAAATAACAAATGCCCTCTCTTCGGAGAGGGCATTTTGTTTATTGTGGTGTACGATCAACCTAGTCTTTTACCACCAGCTTCACTTCATCGGCCGATACACTTCCTTTTTCATCTGTTACAGAAAGACGGAAGGTGTAAGTTCCTTTGGAAGCTCCGGAGATTGCTGTAATGGCTGCCTGCGGATTGGCAATGGACACGGGTGTACCGGATACCTGAACCCAGTGGTAACGGGAAATAATGCCGTCGGGTTCGCGGCTCGCGGTGCCGTCGAGCTGAACAAAGTCTTTGGTGGAAATCGCTATATCCTCGCCTGCATTGGCTTGTGGCGGCAGGTTCTGCTTATTTTTTTCGGGATCAGCATGAAAGGTGTGTGCAGACACAACTGAAAGTAGGACCAGAAGCGCTTTCATAGACGGATTTTTATTGATGTAAAATATTAACGCTCCATCTTGACCATTATTATGCCAGAACCGGAGATCAATTGTTAATATTTCCCTTCATGTGTTCTATCTGCTCCTTGGTGCCCAGTACAAATACCTTCATACCCAATACGATACGCGTACTATCGGGCGGATTGATCAGGAATTTTCCGTCTTTATCGCGTACACCGATACAATTCACACCGGTCTTTTTCCAGGCCATGATATCCCGCAAAGCGGTATCCCTGATCTCTGGCGGCAATTGCTGGTAGTCGACAGACTCCATGTGTATAGACTCTCCTTCTTCCCCGCTGAGAAAATCGATGAATTCAATTACATCAGGTTTGGAAACCAGGGTAGCCATATGGGTGCCACCGATCCGGTCGGGCATGATCACATGATCTGCGCCGGCCTTTTTGAGTTTGGGTGCCGTGGCGCTGTCGGAAGCGCGGCTGATGATGCGTAGTTTGCTGTTGAGTGACCGGGCCGACAATACGATAAAAACATTATCGGCGTCTGTCGGCAGACTGCAGATCAGGGAATGCGCCCTTTCAATACCTGCCTTGCGCAGCAGTTCATCATCCGTGGCGTCGCCGGTGATACAGAGCAGTTCATGGTGATCAGGTTTTATGCGATGAAGCAGGTCTTCATTCTTTTCAATCACCACATAGGGTTTCTTGTGGTACCTCAGTGTTTGCGCGGCCTGTTGCCCGTTCCGGCCGAATCCGCAAATGATCACGTGATTGTTCAGTTGGTTGATGGCCATCATCAGCTTGCGGTTTTTGAAATATTTGTTGATCTCGCCGGTAATGATGTACTGGATGATCCGCGTGATCGCCCAGGCAAGGGAGATCCAGCTCAGCACCAGCATACAGATCGTGAAGATCCTTCCGTGATCACTCAGCGGCCTTACCTCAGTAAAGCCGGCCGTGGTAATAGTGATTACCGTCATGTAAAGTGCTTCTACAAACCGGAAACCTTCGACCGACATATAGCCGATCACGCCGATGCTTGCTACCATCAGCAATAACAGGAAAGGGCGCAGCAGTTCAATTGGTTTCGGTTCCAGCGATGTGTTTTCTTAAAGATAAACAATCGCCGGAATGCCAAAATCATCCTTTGTAAAGAATCTCGTAGTATTCGTGTGCCATGCGGTTGCTTTCAAACTGGTAACGCACATCACGCATGCCATTCTTGACCACCTGCCGCCAGGTATCCCTGTTCTCATAGTACAGGGGAAGCACCTGCTCTTCCAGCAATTTGTACAGCATGTTCAGGTCGTACTCGTCCTGCTCCTGCGTATTCATGTGGGCATAATCCGCCTTGGGAATTACAAAGCCGTTGTTGCCGTGGTTTACAAATTCCGGGATCCACCCATCGTCTGTACTGAAGTTGGCAGCACCGTTCATGGCTGCCGTCATACCGGAAGTACCGGAGGCCTCACGCGGTACGCGGGGGTTATTGAGCCACAGGTCGGCGGCCTGTTTCAGGCGTTTGGACAAACCGAGTTCATACCCGATCAGCACGGCCATGTTCTTATGTGCCTTGCTCATATGTACCAGGTGGTTGAAATCATTGATCGCCGGGTAGTCCATCGGGTAAGGCTTACCTGCCCAGATGATCTGTACAGGATATTTCGGGTTCTGAAGGAGTGCAGTGAACCGGGCCTGGTCGCGGGTGATCATTTCTGACCGTTTGTAACCGGCGAAACGTCTTGCCCAGACAATAGTGAATACGTCCGGATTGAACAGTTTGCCGGTCTGGTCTGCCACGATCTCAAATGCCCTTCTTTTCAGGTAAGTCTTACGGTCGTCCCATCCATGATCGTTCCCTTCTTCCATAAAGCGGTAAAGCTGCTTGTCTGACCAGTACCGCCAGTTCTGGGCGTTGGTGATGGATTTGATGGGACAAATACCGGTATATCGCTCCCACATGGCGCGCGACACATGGCCATGCAGTTGTGACACACCGTTGGCAATATGCGCGAACCGCAGGGCAACCAGGGAATGGTTAAACTGGTCATCCTGTATGCCGGTAAGGGCACGAACCTCCTCGAGGCTTAGCCCGCAGAAATAGCTCATTTTCTGGCACAGGTAGATATCGTGCTTTTCGTTGCCCGCCTCTTCCGGTGTATGGGTGGTAAATACCATGCGTTTTTTTACCTCATCGAGATTCTTGCCGTATTTCTGGTAGAGGTAAAAGCCGGCGCTGATGCCATGCGCCTCATTCAGGTGATACAGGTCGGGATTGTAATTGATCTCATCGAGCAGTTTGGCACCACCTACACCCAACAGGATGAACTGCGCCACTTTGGTGGCCACGTTGGCATCATACAGGCGATGGGTAATGGTCTGCGATACATAATCATTTTCGGGAAGATCAGTGCTCAGCAGAAACAGCGGGGCTGATTTGAACGTTTCCGGATTCAGGTAGAATACCTTTACCCAAACCGGATGGTCATGTATGGAGATCTGGAATTTAATACCGGTATCTTCCAGGAAACTGTATTGCTTTTCCATCCAGGTTACCTGGAGGGTCTGGTCCTGATTCCTGGCCTGGTCATAATAGCCGTATTTCCACAGAATGCCGATCCCGATCAGGTTCTGCCTTAATTCATACGCACTGCGCAGGTGGGAGCCTGACAAAAAACCGAGGCCGCCACTGTATATTTTTAACGGTTGGTGGATCGCAAATTCCATCGAGAAATAAGCAACCTTTTTGGAATAATTCGGTTCGATCTGGTACGGGACGTTAAACGAGGAAAAACGCATAACAATGTATTTCTGGGTCCTTTGTGTATTGGGTACGCAAATTACTTCTTTTTGCGTGTTGGCGCCGGTGAAGGTTTTTTCTTCCGGGTATACTGGCCTTCAAAGAAGCATTTAATATCGCGGTAAGATCCGCAGCCCTGCTGTTCCTTGATCCTTACAGTATTTCCACTGAACTGGAAGTCAAGGGCACAGGTGCCGTTATTTTCAATAAAACGGACGGTGTTGGCGCCGGTGATGGTGGCATCTCCTTTCAGTTCGCCCTTGCACTGGCCGTTATCTTTTTCAAAGTGGATAAAGAACTGGAGTGTGCCGGTTTTCCGGCCATCCCGGAAAGAAACGATATTCCGCTTGTCCTGCAGATAATCACCGGCCCACTTGTGGGCGGCTTTCATCGTGTCGATCGGATTGATCAGCGGTGGCGGTGCAGCATTCTGATCATTGGATTCCGTGAGGATCAGGGTGAACAGTCCTTCGGGGTTATAAACATATACCTTCTTGGCATAGGCGGTCTGGCCGGTGGGGCCAATCACCTGCCGGAGCGTGGTAACGGTATAACGTGTATCCATATTCGCCACCAGCTTTTCATTCCCCCTGGGAGCGCCGTTGAGCGTGATCAGCGGCAGGCTGGTGACAAAACTGTCTTTGTCAAAAACCAGCAGGGTTGCCGCCTTTTTAGTACCGCTTACAGAACGGAGGAAAAGATAGGTTTCACCATCTTTTACAGAGATTTTACCGATGGGATAACAGGAAGGTTTGACGCCTTTTCCGAAAACGGGCCGCAGTACACTGTCCGGCACAAACTGGCTGAAAACCTTATTTCCGATGCGCAGGGAGTCCGAAATTTTCCGTGTAAGACCGGAATCAGTGATCTGGATGGGCAGGTCCTGTTCGGGGAAAAAAGCAATGAAATCGGATAGTTCAACACTATCACCATCTTTCATGTCTTTCTTTTTGGTTGAACAAGCCGCCAGTACAACCAGGACAAATACCACAAGCGTCCTGTAGTTTCTCAACATATGCCGCATTTCCGTGAATCGCTAAAATAAAGCGGTTTTGGATTGCGTCCTGATTTTTGTCCGGTTAATTTTTTTAGATTTGTCTAATTTAATAATTAGACCAGTGAAATATTCCGGTTTTATTTCTCGCTTTTCGAGCCTATGATGCAGTCGCAACAACATGATGTTTCCCTCAGCGAGGTACACAACAGTGTAGACACTACCAACAGGGCAGGCTTCTGGAAAAAACTCCTCTCCTTTCTCGGACCGGCATACCTCGTAAGTGTTGGTTATATGGACCCGGGTAACTGGGCAACCGATCTTCAGGGTGGCAGCCAGTTCGGCTATTCCTTGCTGTGGGTATTGCTGATGAGCAACCTGATGGCGTTGCTGCTGCAAAGTCTTTCCGCCCGGCTGGGCATTGTAAGGGGAAGGGATCTTGCCCAGGCCAACCGGGAAACCTTTCCGGCGGGCATTAATTTTTTATTGTACCTGCTGGCGGAGATTGCCATTGCCGCCACGGATCTCGCGGAAGTGCTGGGCATGGCTATCGGGATCCACCTGCTGACAGGACTGCCGCTGATGGCCGGCGTTGCCATAACAGTTGCAGACACTTTTCTCCTGCTCTGGCTGCAAAAGCTTGGCATGCGGAAAATGGAGCTCTTCATCATCGGGCTGATTTCCATTATCTCTGTTTCCTTCCTGATAGAAATCATCCTGGTCAAACCGGTATTGGGAGAGGTGGTTACCGGCCTTGTTCCCACGATACCGAACAATACAGCGCTGTATATCGCCATCGGTATTATTGGTGCTACCGTAATGCCCCACAATCTTTATCTCCACAGTGCACTGGTGCAGACCCGGAAGATCCGCAACAATGACTCCGGGAAACGGAGAGCGATCCGCATGAATGTGATCGACAGTACCATTGCGTTAAACCTCGCATTCTTTGTAAATGCTGCCATCCTTATTCTTGCGGCCACGGCATTTCACAAGACCGGTCAAACCGATGTTGCGCGCATTGAAGATGCCCACCGCCTGCTGGATAACCTCCTGGGCACCAAGCTCGCCCCTGCCCTTTTCGCGATTGCCCTGATTGCAGCCGGACAAAGTTCCACCGTTACCGGCACGCTGGCCGGCCAGATCGTCATGGAAGGTCACCTGCGGTTACGCATCAATCCCTGGCTCCGCCGGTTGCTCACCCGCCTGCTGGCCATTGTACCTGCCCTGATCGTCATCTATTTGTATGGCGACAGCGAGGTAGACAGCATGCTCGTTTTAAGCCAGGTGATCCTCAGTATGCAGCTTGGATTCGCGGTGATCCCGTTGATCCACTTCGTAAGCGATAAGGAAAAGATGGGCAATTTTCACATCAAACCGCTGGTGGCCGTGGCAGCCTGGGCCGTGGCCGCCATCCTCGTATACCTGAACCTGAGGATGGTACTGACTGAAGCGTATGGGTTCCTAACGTCAGACCATTCCATTATTGTCAAGGGCCTGATCGTTGCCGGCTTACTCTTATTGATCGGCCTCTTGCTCATCGTGACCTTATTTCCATTCTTCCGGAAGCGAAAATCACCCGTACGCGTTGCCATCCATGAAGACCTCCGCAACCTGGAGATCAAGCCCCTGCCGGTTTACAGCAAGGTGGCCATCGCGCTTGAATTCAGTCAGCACGACAGCAAACTGATCGCGCATGCCATGGCGCAGGCCAGTCCCGGTGCCACGCTGGTGCTGATTCATGTGGTGGAGAGTGTAACGGCCAAATTTTACGGCAGCAGCAGTGAAGACCTGGAATCGCAGCAGGATTCCAAACAGCTGGAGGTTTATGTGAGCCAGCTGGAGGGCCGCGGGTACAAAGCCATTGCCCGGCTTGGGCATCAGGCACGCAAGGCGGAGATCGTACGCATTACCAATGAAGAGTCGGCCGAACTGCTGATCATGGGTGCACACCGGCACAAAGGCATGGAGGATATTCTTTACGGAGACACCATTAACAAAGTGCGGCACGAACTGCGCATACCGGTGCTCGTGGTCAATCTCTGATCAGGCGTTTCCCGGAGCAGCCACCTTTGGTTCCCTCAACAGGTGTTTCAGTCTGCTGAAGGTTTCAGGTTTGATATGCAGGTAAGAGGCAATATAGCGTTGTGACACCCGCTGCAACATTCCCGGATGACGTTTTACATACTGCAGGAACCTTTCCCGTGCAGTCAGCCGGAGATGGTTCAGGTCGCGCACTTCCTTGCGTACATGCATTTCACCGATCATGAGCCGCGCGAGCCGGTTCAGTTCGGGAACTTCTTCCAGCAACCGGTCCATATTGGTTTTGCTGAGGCTTACGAGGATGACGGGCTCCAGCGTTTCCAGGTAAGCTGCCGTAGGCTTCCCGGTGAAATAAGACAGCTCACAGTGGATAAAATGGCCTTCTGTACTTAGTTGCAGGGTATACTCCTTTTTTCCGGCCACTACATACTTCCGCACAACGCCTTTCAGTATGAGGTTGAAATACTGGTCTGTTTCTCCGGGGCGGAGAAAAATACGCTTCTTATCAAATCTGCGGATCGTACAATAAGTCATGAGCCGCTCAAAAGTGGCCATGTTCATGCCGATATGCGCATTGAAATAGGCAAAAAGTTGCTGGATCTGCTTACCAAATCCCTCCAGGCCGGGAATCTTCCAGTTTTCCATGTCAATCGTTTTCCATCTCCACCGGTATCATTTTTTTAAACCGGCTAAAGGTTTCGGGTTTCATATCGAGGAGGGAAGCGATGTATTTCTGGGGAACGCGGTTCAGGAGCTCGGGCCTGTCCCGCAGGATCATCTGAAACCTTTCCCTGGGAGATTTGACGAGGCGTGATATGTCCCATTCTTCTTTATACAATAACCATTGCAGGGTGATCAGCCTCCCCATTTTTTCGAAATTATGGCTGTAGGCGAAAAGCGTTTCAAGCGATGATTTGGTGATAAAAGCCAGGGTACTCGGTTCCAGCGTTTCCAATACAAAATCCGACAACACTCCCGAAAGGAAGGAAACACTTGATGATGCCAGTTCTCCTTCCAAAGCCAGCTGTACGGTAACTTCCTCATTGTTCCGGTAAAAGAATTTCCGTACCAATCCCCGCTGCACAAAATATACATGCTGTTCGTACTCGCCCACCCGGGTCAGTATCTGCCGGGGGAAGCAAGTGATTACCTGTACGTGTTCCTGAAACAGTTCCTTTTCGGCGGGGGTCAGTGATACGAATTTTGATATATAGGCTAAAGCATCCAAGGAAGTCCTCCGTTTACTGCCCCTTAAAGGTAATTGCTGGAAGGTTATTTTGCATTTGTTTTTTTCACCATTTGGCTTAGGTTTGCAGACTTCCATTATAAATCAACCGACTATGAGCAGGTTGATCTTTTTCTGCAAAAGTACCAGGCTGATTTTATGACCCTTCTCGACCGATACCTGCAACAAAGAAGAATCGGCATGGCAATTCCCCATGTTCCGGCTCAGGCCAGGTTACTGGATGTAGGTTGCCACCACGGGGAATTGTTATGGAAACTCCGGCGTCTGATTGATTCAGGTACAGGTATTGATCCTTTGTGCGACAATAAAAAACTAAGCGATAACATCTGCCTTATTAAGGGTTACTTTCCCGGTGCTGCACCGGGTGACATACTTTATCATTGTATTACTGCACTGGCAATCATCGAACATATTCCGGCAAGCAATCAAACTGAATTCCTGGATGCCTGTGCATCCAAACTGTTGCCAAAGGGAAAGCTGATCGTTTCTGTGCCGGATGCGTCCGTCGACCGTATCCTGGAAATCTTAAAACGGTTCAGGCTGATAGCAGGCATGCGTCTTGAAGAGCATTACGGCTTTAATGCTGACGAAACGGTACCGCTCGCAAAAAAATCCGGATTCACCTTAATACTTCATAAGAAATTTCAACTGGGACTGAACAACCTGTTCGTTTTCGAAAAAGCTCATGAGGGCTGATTTTCCCCGCTTATATTTGTTGACATGAATGCAATCAGTGTTGTAATACCCTGCCTGAATGAAGCGGCTACAATAGGGAATTGCATCAGGAGGGCGCGACAGGCCCTGGCACAATCAGAATTTGACTTCAGCGAAATTATCGTAGCAGACAATGGCAGCATTGATGATTCCGTGAATATCTGCAGGGCGGAAAATGTAAAGGTTGTGGAAGCATCGCAAAAAGGCTATGGATCCGCTTTGCACGCTGGTATAATGGCTGCTTCAACCCCATGGATCGTGTTTGCCGATGGTGATGAAAGTTATGATTTCGGGCAGTTATCCCTGTTCATTCCGCCTCTTGAACAAGGCTACGACCTGGTAGTAGGCAACCGGTTTGGCGGCACCATTGCAAAAGGGGCTATGCCTTTTCTGCACCGGTACCTGGGCACGCCTGTAATATCCTATATCGGCAGGAAATCATTTCATGTTACGCTGACAGATTTCAACAGCGGTATGCGGGCCATTACCAGGAAAGCCTACCTGCAACTTGACATGCAGGCCGCGGGAATGGAATATGCTTCTGAAATGATTGCAAAAGCAGCATTAAACCGGCTAAAGATCACCGAAGTCCCCATTGACCTTCATAAAGACCAACGCAACCGAAAACCCCATTTACGCACCTGGCAGGATGGCTGGAAGCACTTAAAGCTCATACTGGTATTCAGCCCGAAGTGGCTGCTCCTGTTTCCGGCAGTTTTCTTTCTGTTTACCGGTTGCCTGCTGGGTGGGATCCTGGTGTTCAGTTACATTAAAATCTTTAACCTCGTTCTCGATATTCATACGCTTTATTTTGCGTCTATATTTTTGACGCTGGGATTCCAGCTCCTTCAATTCTACTTACTGGCAAGATTGTATGGAAAGCGTATAGGACTCTATCCGGATAACAAGCTGACGGTATTTATCAGACGCCGGTTCACGTTCGAAAAAAGCCTTCTGGTCGGCAGCGTGGTATTTCTCGCCGGTATTTTCTTATCAGCCTATGCTGTTTTTCAGTGGCAGGAAAACAGTTTTGGAGCACTCAATCCTGTTTCAGTCTTCCGGATAATCATTCCTGGTGGATTTGGTATCACGCTGGGAATGCAGATAATTGTTTTTGGCTTCTTACTCTATATCATAAAAAGTATTAAAAACATCCATTAATAAAAACTGATGCCAGGTTTATTGAGAAACTACTATCTGTTGTGCATACTTGCAGCGATGGTAGTGTTGCGACTTCCGAGTCTGAACCGTCCTGTTTCGAAGCACCATGAATTCAATACCGCCGTTGTACTGATCAACGCAGAAAGTTGGAAACAGGCAGGTGGCGGTTCACAGTTTTCCTTTACTCCCCTGATGAATTACCAGGGGGATGCCAATAAAAAATTTGAAGAAGGCCCTTATATAGATGCAGCGCACAATCATGTGTACTTATCATTTGGTGCCGGCTGGTATGTACTTCCCTATGCAATTTTCACGCTGCTGAAACTCCCCTTCACGCCCATCTGGCTGCAATTACTGAATATAGCCATCAGCCTTTTCACTATTGCAATGTTGTATCTGCTAATCAGGGAAACCGTCGGAAACAAACCTGTCGCGTTGGTATCATGCACCCTGTTTGGCTTGTTGCCGGCGATACTTTGGTATGGTGGAAACGGCTACGTCAATACGTCGATCATGCTGCCAATGGTCATCGCGTTTTTTTATACCTGGTTCCAGATGGAAAAGGGGCCTGCCAATGTCGGGTACATCTCGTTGAGTGCTTTATTTTTCATCGGAATCATCCTGTGCTATTTTGACTGGCTGGGAGTCTTTTTGCTGGGTTTCCTCGCTGTCTGGTCTCTCTTTCGATTAAGAATCGACAAGCGGTATGGGCTCGTTTTGTCAGTATCGATCCTGGCGCTTCTTTGCGGCATAATGATTCCACTGGCTCAATTTGCTCATTACCTTGGCTGGCACCAGGTATTGCAGTACTGGCAAAGCCGCTTCGTGGAAAGAAGTGCCGGCGATATCCCGTTAACGGGTATGGTAAGTATGGTAGCAAAAAATCTGGTTTCCGGTTATCCCGTGCTGTTGCTGTTGCTGCCCGCGGCTCTTTTGGCAATTGTAAAAAACGGGGTTGTTACCACCTGGCCGATCTGGGCATTATCTGCCGTTTTGTTTTATAATCTTGTCTTCTTCAATTGGAGTGCAGTACATGAATTTGCCTGGCTGGGATTTGCGCTGGCAGCTACCGTGTTAGTTGCAACCTATCTGCTGCCCCGGTTGGGGCGATTACAGTTGCGGTGGTTATTGTTCCTGTGCATCCCGGTTTCTGCCGCCATATACTTTTTTATCAACCGGCCGGGTGCATTCAGCTGGAAGGGAGAATCCTACAATGCGGAGATGACAGCCGGGGCATGGATTAAAAAGCATATACCTTCAGATGTTGCCATTTTCTCTGATGTACAGATAAGTCCCGCAGTTTCCTACTATTCAAAACGAAGCTTTACCTCCGGATTAAGTATGGAAGCGGCAAAAGAAACGATGATCCGGTATAATCTCACTGACGCAGTATGGCTCAATACAGCGGAAGAACCATGGAAGGCTGTATTTCTGCATCGCTGACTCCGGGAAGCTGCGCTGCGGAAGGATTCGAATTATTTTGCATTTGTTTTTTTCCCCATTTGGCTTAGGTTTGCAGACTTCCATTATAAATCAACCGACTATGAGCAAGATCAAAGTAGCCAATCCGGTCGTGGAACTGGATGGCGATGAAATGACGAGGATTATCTGGCAATTTATCAAAGACAAACTGATTCTACCCTACCTGGAACTGGATATCAAATATTATGACCTTGGTATTGAGCACAGGGATGCCACCAATGACCAGGTTACTATTGATGCTGCCAATGCCATCAAGGAACATGGCGTGGGTATCAAATGCGCCACCATCACCCCTGATGAGGCAAGGGTGAAAGAATTTTCGCTGAAGCAGATGTGGAAAAGCCCCAACGGAACGATCCGGAACATTCTCGACGGAACGGTATTCCGCGAGCCGATCGTGATCAATAATATTCCCCGCCTGGTAACCAACTGGACTGCCCCGATCATCGTTGGCCGTCATGCATTTGGCGACCAGTACCGCGCCACGGATACTGTGATCAAAGGAAAAGGAAAACTGACTATGACCTTCACGCCTGAAGATGGTGGTGAACCACAGACATTTGAGGTTTTCAATTTCAAGGGAGACGGTGTTGCCCTCACGATGTACAACACGGATGAGAGTATCAAAGGTTTTGCCCGCAGCTGTTTCAATATGGCGCTCAGCAAAAAGTGGCCCCTGTATTTGTCTACCAAGAACACCATCCTCAAAAAATATGATGGCCGTTTCAAGGATATCTTCCAGGAGATCTATGACATTGAATTCAAAGCTGCCTTCGAAGCAGCAGGCATTGTATATGAGCATCGCCTGATCGATGACATGGTTGCCAGTGCCCTGAAATGGAACGGCAACTTTGTATGGGCCTGTAAGAACTATGACGGTGATGTGCAGAGCGACACTGTTGCACAGGGCTTTGGCTCACTGGGACTGATGACCTCTGTACTGATCACGCCTGATGGCAAGACGATGGAATCAGAAGCGGCGCATGGTACAGTAACCCGTCACTACCGTGACCACCAGGCGGGTAAGCCTACTTCCACCAACCCCATTGCTTCCATCTTTGCGTGGACACGCGGATTGGCATTCAGGGGAAAACTGGATGGCAACCAGGCACTGGTTGATTTTTGTAATGCCCTGGAGGCAGTGTGTATCGAAACGGTGGAAAGTGGCAAGATGACGAAGGACCTCGCGGTTTGTGTGCACGGCAATAAGGTAAAGCATGGAGAACATTTCCTGTACACGCAGGAATTCCTGGATGCGATTGATGAGAACCTGAAGAAGAAAGTAGGGAAATAAAGTTTACAGGTTTAAAAGTTTATCTGTTTAGTTGTTGCTGATAAGCTGAAGGAAACTAAGAGGCCGTCTCGATGAGACGGCCTTTGTTATTTCTATGCGGATTAACGGTTTTTGACTGGTACAGGTGCCTGGTGGATAACACGCACCGGTTGTGTTTCGGCCTGCTTTACTGGAACAGGTTGAGCAGTGTTGACAACTGGTTCTGTAGCATTGACCGGCAACTGGCGATGGGTAAATGCAGTACGGTCAGTTTCGAGTCGTTGCATTTTTTGCCTGCGGACCTGCGCATCCTGTTTAATTTTTGCCATGATTGCCTGTCTTTCCTGTTGTGTCTTGAGCGGCTGGTTACTGGGCAATACAGCCTGAGCCGGAGTTCTGTTAACCTGGGCATTCACGGAACAGGTGACACACAACAACAGCAGACTGCCGGTTATGATTTGAAGTGATTTTTTCATTTTAGAGGATTTTGGAGTCAGTTATTTTACACTTACCAGTACATTGATGAGACCTTTTTTACTTCCGTCGAAGTCCTGCAGTGCCTTACCGATTACCTGTCCCACCTTTACCTTATCGGGGTCGGCTTTCATCGCCGCACCGGGAGTAGAAGAGGAAACCAGCAGGTCACCGCGGCGGATCACACCACCTTCGAGGGTTACTTTGGTGGGAATTACACCAATTACACCCATCGGTACACCAGCCTGAAAGGTATTGTCCACTGCATTTTCTTCCGTAAGCAGCAGTCCGGGTCTGGTAGCAAACACACCCGCAACCAGCGTAGAATAAGGTTTGGATGATTTTACCACTTTACGGTCACCCTCAGTAGAGATCTCCAGTACATCTCCAGGTTCATAAGTGTTGCGGGCACCTTCCACGTCGAAGTATTCCGCAACGTCCGCACCTGTTGTTGCAGTACCGCCATTGAAAAAGCCTTTACCGTTGGCGTCAATACGGGCTTTGTTTAAGCCGGCTGTTTTAAAGACTGCGAGGTTATTCGTTCCTGTGTTGGAAGGCAACTCACCGACAATTGCAGTACCGGTGGAAGATTTTCCAAGAATACCAATGTTAGTTGTCGATTCGCCAAGCGTCCCGATTCCGCCGTCAGCAACCCCTCTGACACCTGCGTAAGAGCCGCCATTCCGGCCAACGACTGCAGCAGCGTCTTCACTTCCAGTTACACCGGTGATGGCTTCGCCTGCTCCATAATGTTCGCTGTATACACCATTTTTCGAAACATCGAGTGCGGCAGCATTGACAGCGTGACCGCCCATCGCCAACACCTGGATACCGTCGGCTGTTCCCTGGTTTTCAATTTGCAAAGCCGTATTGGGATTAAAAGGGTTGAGGTTCTCCACTACCGCAGTTAAATCATTGTCACTGGATGCCCAAAACGCCCGGCCACTGCTTCTTGCCAATACACCTACACCATTGGTAGATCGCCCTACGACGCCATAGCCGGTTTCACTGGTTCCGTAAACACCAAATCCGACACCGTTGTGATTACCCCAAACCCCATAGCCATCGCTGCTCGTACCATTACTGATGTTGCCGAAAACACCCGCTGCTGTCACAGCAGGATTGGCATTGCTGATGATACCGGATACACCTGTAGCACCAGAAGCACTGCTTGTATTCACACCGAGTACACCTGCAGTATTGTCGCCGCTGCCGGTATTCGAACCAAGAACACCAGTTGCGTTGGTACCGGCACCTGAATTGGTACCCAGCACACCAGTGGTGCTTCCTCCGGTCCCGGTATTTGAACCGATTACAGCTGCAGCATTGGCAGCAGCACCATTGTTAATACCTGTCAGTCCGGAGCCTGCTCCGCTGTTCGTCAGGGCGAACATGCTGGTGGGGCTGTTGGCGCTGGCACTGAAGGGGAACGTAAGTCCGCCGCTACCGGTATTATCAGCAGCAGGCGCCCATTGGGTTCCGTTGAATTTCAACACCTGGCCGGAAGTCGGTGCAGTGGCTGCAAGTGCAACACCATTCAGTTTTCCGACAGTGGGGTTGGGATAAGTGCCGGCAAGATCTCCTGCAGCAGCGCCGGACGGCGGAAGGCTCGCCGGGATTACTCCTGCAGCAAGTTTCGCAGCAGTGATGGTACCATCAGCTATCTTGACACCCGTCACTGCATTGGCAGCGAGTTTGGCATTGGTAACATTCGCATCGGTGATCTTGGCGGTAGTGATCGCACCATCAGCAACTTTTGCTGAAGTAACGGCGCCATCAGCAAGTTTGGCGCTGGTCACATTGGCATCCGTGATCTTAACAGTGGTTACTGCATTGGTTGCCAGGGCTGCCGCATCTACCACACCGTTGGCTATAGTAGGATTGGGATAAGTTCCGGTGAGGTCACCACCCGCAACACCGCTGATCGGGAGCGAAGTGGGAATTACGCCAGGAGCCAGTTTGGCGGAGGTAATCGCTCCGTCAGCAACTTTCGCTGTTGTTACTGAAGCATCCGCTATTTTAACCGTGTTCACTGCATTGGCAGCGAGTTTGGCATTGGTAACGTTGGCATCAATTATATTGGAAGTTCCAATGGCATTGTCGGCAACTTTTGCGGAAGTCACTGCATTATCGGCCAGTTTCGCCGTGGTCACATTGGCATCCGTAATTTTTACTGTGGTCACAGCATTCGTAGAAAGTGCAGCTGCATCCACCACACCATTGGCGATGGTCGGATTGGGATAGGTACCGGTAAGGTCACCTCCAGCTGTACCACTAACGGGCAGAGAAGTTGGGATCACACCGGGCGCCAGTTTTGCAGCAGTGATTGAACCGTCAGCCACTTTAGCTGTGGTCACTGCATTGGCAGCGAGTTTTGCACTCGTCACGTTGGCATCAATGATATGGGTAGTTCCGATGGCATTGTCTGCAACTTTAGCGGAAGTCACCGCATTATCGGCCAGTTTCGCCGTGGTTACATTGGCATCCGTAATTTTTACAGTGGTTACTGCATTCGCAGAAAGTGCAGCAGCATCCACTACGCCATTGGCGATGGTCGGGTTGGGATAGGTACCGGTGAGGTCGCCACCAGCAGTTCCACTAACGGGCAGAGAAGTTGGGATCACACCGGGCGCCAGTTTTGCAGCAGTGATTGAACCGTCAGCCACTTTGGCTGTAGTAATCGCTGCGTCTGCAACCTTCGCCGTGGTCACTGCATTGGCTGCGAGTTTGGCATTGGTAACGTTCGCATCTGTTATTTTAGAAGTAATAATAGCATTGTCCGCAACTTTTGTTGTAGTTACCGCATTGGCAGAAAGTGCGGCTGCACCAACCACACCATTCGCGATAGTGGGATTGGGATAGGTTCCGGTCAGATCACCACCGGCAGTTCCGCTCATCGGCAATGAAGTGGGGATCACCCCAGGAGCGAGTTTGGCTGCAGTGATGGCACCGTCGGCTACTTTAGTGGTAGTGATGGATGCATCAGTGATTTTTGCAGCAGTTACTGCACCGTCAGCAAGTTTCGGCGTAGTCACATTGGCATCGGTAATCTTTGCTGTGGTCACTGCATTGGCAGAAAGCGCTGTAGCGCCTACAGCACCATTCGCGATAGTAGGATTGGGATAGGTTCCTGACAGGTCACCTCCTGCAGTTCCACTCATGGGCAAGGATGTGGGGATCACACCAGGAGCCAGTTTGGCTGCAGTGATGGCACCGTCGGCTACTTTAGTGGTAGTGATGGATGCATCCGTAATTTTTGCACCGGTTACTGCACCGTCAGCAAGTTTTGGCGTAGTCACATTGGCATCGGTAATCTTTGCTGTGGTCACTGCATTGGCAGCAAGTTTTGCATTGGTTACGCTGGCATCTGTCAGTTTATTGGTTACAATCGCACCATCAGCAATCTTGGCTGTAGTAACGGCATTGGCTGCAATGGCAGGATTCGGATAGGAACCATTCAGGTCGCCACCAGCAGTACCGCTCATGGGCAAAGAAGTCGGGATCACGCCGGGAGCCAGTTTGGCTGCAGTGATAGATCCATCGGCAACTTTGGTTGTACCTACTGCACCATCAGCAAGTTTGCTGTTGCTGACTGCTGCATCGGCAAGTTTGGGCGACGTAATGGAGGCATCCGCTACCTTGGCGGTGGTCACTGCATTGGCTGCAATGGCAGGATTCGGATAGGAACCATTCAGGTCGCCACCAGCAGTACCGCTCATGGGCAAAGAAGTGGGGATCACACCGGGAGCCAGTTTGGCTGCAGTGATAGATCCATCGGCAACTTTGGTTGTACCTACTGCACCATCAGCTAGTTTGCTGTTGCTGACTGCTGCATCGGCAAGTTTTGAAGTGTTGATCGCGGCGTCAGCTACCTTGGCAGTAGTTACTGCACCTGCACCTAGCTTAGTACTGGTGATGGCACCATCGGCAACTTTGCTGGTGTTGACTGCGCCATCAGCAAGTTTGGGATTTGTAATGGAAGCATCAGCAACTTTTGAAGTAGTTACTGCATTGGCTGCGATCGCCGGGTTGGGGAATGATCCGGTGAGGTCGCCACCTGCAGTTCCGCTTACGGGAAGCGAGGTAGGGATCACTCCCGGAGCCAGTTTAGCTGCAGTAATCGCCCCATCTGCAACTTTCGCGGTACTGATCGCACCGTCTGCCAGCTTAGGGTTGGTTATGGAGGCATCAGCCACTTTTGCAGTAGTCACTGCATTGTTGCCGATGTTTGGATTGGGATAGGAACCGGTCAGATCACCACCTGCAGTTCCGCTAACGGGAAGCGAGGTTGGGATCACTCCCGGAGCAAGTTTGGCTGCGGTAATGGCACCATCGGCAACTTTCGCTGTGGTGATGCTGTTGGCGCCGATCGATGGGTTGGGATAAGTACCACTCAGGTCCCCTCCTGCTGCTCCGCTGGGCGGCAAACTGGAAGGAATAGCCGGAATTACGCCAGCCGCCAGTTTGTTGGCCGTAATGGTTCCGTCTGCGATCTTGGCAGCAGTAACACTTCCGTCGGCAAGTTTTCCGCTGGATATTGCACCATTGGCAATTCCGGGATTCGGATAGCTGCCACTCAGGTCACCACCCGCTGCGCCGGTGGGATTTCCACCGCCACTGCCACCGATTACTACACCCGGCGCAAGTTTGGCCAGGGTAACGGATCCGTCGGCAAGTTTTTCAGTGGTTACAGCGCCTGTTCCCAGTTTCTGGGCAGTCACCGCACCGTTTTCAAGTTTGGCTGCAGAGATCACCCCATCCTTAATGGTGGGGCCGGGATAGGAGCCAGTCAGATCACCACCGGCAGCGCCGACAGGAGCGGCTGATTCTGCGCGGAAGGCGAATGGTACGCTGGTAAGTGGCATGGCACCAAGTGAAATGAAACTATTCCCGCCTTTGGGATCCATTTCGATTTCAATAAATTTTCCGGAACTGGCCGCCCAGTTGACGCCTTCGAGCGTACCGGTCACATTACTGGCGCCGGTACTGCCTATGGCCGTATTAAAAAGACCGAACTGGTTGGTCGTGACATTCCGTTTTTCAGAATACACGACAGTACCAGTAGGTGAACCTTCACGAATTGAAATGCGTAAGCTGATGTTTTGGTTGGATAAGGCTGCCCCATAAGCGTTCCGGGCGATACCCTGATAATTCATCTGTTTTGGCACCTGAGCTTTCAGAGATGTGCATAAAAACAGTCCTACCACAAAGGGCATAACTTGTTTTATCATTGGAACTGGATTTTGTATAATGATTAATTGATCTTGATAATTTTATAGGCACCCTTGCGCACTATGCCGCCTTTTAAAGGTTCCAGCTCCACGTACAGAAAATAATTCCCTGCAGCCAGTTTGGTCATATTGAAAGTTTCCTGCACACCATATCCGTAATAGGCATAGGACTGCTGTGCCAGCTTCTCTCCTTTGGCAGTAAATAAAATGCATTTGAGGTTGCCCGGCTGTTTCACGTCGATCTGAACCTGCAGGTTAGAACGAACGGGGTTGGGCAGGATCTTCACCTCATCTTTGGTAAATACGGGTTCATCGGAAATAACCAGTGTGCCACTGGGATCAGGTTGCAGAATACCCTGCGTAAGCATAAACACCTTATTGTCGCTGGTTCGTGTATCGATCCGGGTTAGTTCGCCCACACTCCAGTCGACGTAGTAAAGGTTGTTCTTGAAAGTTCCGCCAGACGCATTGTTGACTGCCGTGCTGCCTTCCTGGGCGGATGCAGCATTCGCCAACAGCCATGACAAAGCGAAAGCACTGATGTACTTGGAACGGTTTAGGTTCATATATTGGATTTCAGTCTACTTTTTAGCAGGAGCTTTCACCATTTTCAGCACTGTTGCTTCTGTTTCCGTACTGATGGCAATCATGTATACTCCTTTGCTGAGTTGTTCTACTCCGGTAAGCGTCATCCGGCTTTCACCGGCAATCAGATTAACCTGCTGCTGCTTTACTAACGCTCCCGTGCTGGAAAAAATTTTAACACTGGCGAATTGTTTTTTGTCTGACTGTATGGAAATCTGTGGATTAGATACAACCGGGTTGGGATAAAGGAAGGCTTTCAGGGTGGATGCCTTTCCCAAACGGAAGCGGACCACCTCCGAATAAACAATGGACCCGTCCTGCCTGGTCACTTTCACCCGGTAATACACATTACCGTTTTCCATGGCGGTTCCATCTTCAAAGGTGTAGTTCATCAGACCGTCCTGGAGCCTGGCACGCTGCGTTTTCACTGCCGTATAGACGTTTCCGTCGGTACTTTTCTCCAGCTCAAGCGAAAGCACATTTTCATTGGAAGAAACCGCGAGGTTGAGGTTGGCTTCAGTGCCTTCGAGTCGCCCGGTGAGAGACAGGCGGTTTGCCGGCAGTAATACACAGCCGGGTGTTTTGATGATCAGCATGGTATCAGCGGCATATTCCCCGCAACCATCCAGCAGCCGCTGTTTCACGATGTAGGTACCCGGCGTATCCACAGCAATCTGTGGACCGGAGGTTGTTCCCACGATATGCCCGTCGGGTGTCTCCCAGGTATAGGTAGACGTGGGCATGGGATTGGTAACGGAGATGGTGCTGGTCATGGGACCGCAAAGGGTGGGCAGATCGGTGCCCAGGTCAACTGCTTTGAAGTTGAAAAAGTCAAACGGACCCACAAAGTCTTTCAGTTCGGCCGTAAAAGAAGAAGATGAGCGGGTCTTTACCAGGATCCGCCGGAATGGCATACTGCAGGCATTCCCACCCAGCAGGGAGATGGGGTCGAGCCCGAGGCGTGTCATATTTACGGAAAATTCCAGGAATTGATTGGCATCAAAGGTTGTCTGCACATTATTGTTCGCCCTGACAAGCTGGAACGGGCCGGCCCAGGTGGCACTTGCATTCTGAAGGCCGCTGTAGAAAATGGCAGAGACTTTCGGTTTTACGCCAGCGTAACCGAACTGAGAAGTAGATTTATCACCATCAAAGCTGCCCGTCCAGTCAAAGTTTGGCGAATTGATACTTAATGCTGCCCTGTCGACCCAAATCCTGGCCTCCAGGTTTTGAAGACCGCCCCCGCTGTATTCAGCAGTAAAAATAACATCACCGGGCGTTGTTACCGCCCCTGTCGTTGGGCTGAATTTCCAGGTGGTATGACCAGCGTCTGGGCCTGTACCTGTAAATTTTCGCGTCTGCCGGTTGTAAAAAATATCGGTCTGATACATTTCAAAATCGAAATACCGGTTACCATTTGTGGCATCCAGTGCAATACCTCCAATGAACCAGAGGGAATCAGACAGAATCGCCTGTGGCCCGGCGCGGCGGACATGCACATACATGTCGAGGATATCATTTTTATCCGGTATGTTGGTCTCTACGGCCGTGTTCCAGTCTGATGGGCTGTTACCATTCTTATTGGAAATCGCAAATGCTGTGGAATCCATGCCATGGTAATCGCGGATATACACAGCATCGATGAGTAAGCGGTTATCCAGAACAGAAAATGGAGAATAGTTCATCGTCCGGAAAAAGGGAAGTTTCCGGAAATTGGCATTGGTTACATATTGGCTGGTTATAAATCCTGCACCCGTAGTATCAATCATGAAACGGGAAGGTTTGCCATCCAGTCCCGTCAGTGTATTGGCAAACCAGTCATGCGAACTTGCTGCAAACTGCGGCGCAGCGCCCAGGAAATTGGTTCTTACTTCACCGTCAACGCCAAAATTGGCCCGGTTAATGGCTGCAGTAATTTGCCCCTGGGAAGCGGTTAAGGATAATAATAAAATGGAAGCTAAAATGTATAAGTTTTTCATAGACAGGAAATTGAGATAGATAGAATTTGATTTCAATTCCTGCTATGAGCTGCCAGTCCCCCCTGAAAATCGCGCAAATGAAACAGGTACGGCATTGATTCCAAAGGAATGGATGGTTAAAGTCGTTTTCATGGATCCCTAGATTTACTCCAAAGATTAACGTTCCCGGGGAAATTAAAGTATACCCATTCACCTTTTTCGACGAATGGCCCCGCCACCTAAATAAAACACTTAGTCAGCAGGCTGGAAAGGAAAAATATTGGCCATTTACCTGAAAATCGGTAATCGGCCTGATGGACACGAATTATACGAAACGCCCGAAAAAAACGGATGACGTGGCAATAAGGCAAAAAAAAGCCGGTGTGCTGATGAAGCACACCGGCCGGTAAGAAACGGTAAGCAAAAGGGGCCCTCCTGAGATCAGGATGGCCACTAGCGATTGCTTGCCATATGAAATTCTTATTTTTTCAGAGAGTCAACCTTAGCTTTAGCGCTGTCAACTACTGCAGAAGCGGTAGAATCAATTACAGCTTTAGCACTGTCAACAGTTGCGGTTACAGCAGAATCAACTGCTTTCACTGCAGAATCAGCAGTAGCTTCGGTAGTAGTTTCAGCAGCGTTGTTACAAGCTGCAAATGCAGCGCCAATAGCCAGAACGAAAAGGAGCTTTTTCATTGTTGTCTTTTTGTATTGAATGATTGATTTAGGGATTAATACGGGGAATGGAAAAAGGTAACCTGCCGGGGAGGATTTTTTTTTAAAGTTTGAGGTTTGGGGGTCTGGGGTTTGAAGTCAGGTTTGAGGTTTTGGGTGCCTGGGTGTGAATAATGACGCTCCGCAACTAATATCTATTTGATAATCAATTACAAAATAGGATCTAATCAAGCCTCAGCCAGCTGCTGCCCCTTAGTCAGCCAATAGCCATCCTACAGCAAAACAATAGCGGTCCCCCAGCAAAAGGGTACTTTCGCTATAGGATGGCTGTAGGACGGCTGTTAGACGGCTATTAGATTACTGTGAGATAGTCCCTGGATAATCTTCAGCAGCCCTGCCTACGCTGAAGCTTCGGTCGGCAAAGCAAAGCCAACCTCAAACCTAACTTCAAACCCCAGACCCCCAAACTACAAACCTTTCCGCCCCCGGGTTCCAACTTCTAAACTCATAAACAACCAAACTCCTAAACTCCCCTTCTTCCAACTATTTCTCCTGCATCCGGGTTACTATTCGTTATTTTAGGTATTAAACAGTAATCAGTTTGAGTTACGACGCTTCAGAACAGGATTTGATCAGAAGGCTGGCATTGCGGGAACGAGCAGCGACGGAAACCATTTACAAAACGCATTTTGGAATGGTGCAGACGCTGATCGTGAACAATAACGGATCAGTGGACGACGCCAGGGATATCTTCCAGGAAACCATGATGGTGTTGTATGACAAGGCAAAATCCGGCGAATTTGAACTGAACTGCCAGCTGAAAACCTATCTCTACGCAGTAGCGAGGCGGCTGTGGCTCAAAAGGTTACAGCAATTACAGAAGTATTCCGAAGAGGTAGAATCCCTGGCAGCCGTGGTACCGGTGGAGGATGATGTTGAAAGAATGGAAGCGCAGCAGCAAAGCTTCTCCCTGATGGAAAAAGCGATGCTGAGCCTTGGAGAGCCTTGCCGCAGCCTGCTGGACGCTTATTATATCAAGAAGAAAAGCATGTCAGATATTGCCGCCAGTTTTGGCTACACCAATGCTGAAAATGCCAAGAACCAGAAGTATAAGTGCCTTACCCGTTTGAAAAAATTGTTTTTTGCCCAGTATAAAACCCAGTAGCATGACCGAAGATGTACAAATGCTGGAACTCGCAGAGCGCTACCTCGGGGGTGACATGACCGAAGAGGAACGCACCCGTTTTGACCAGCTCCGCAAAGAACGGCCTGAAATCGACCAGCTTGTGGTGGAACATAGCCTGTTTCTACAACAAATTGACCAGTATGGCGACCGGAAAAGCATGAAAACCCTGCTGCACGATACGCATAACCAGCTGCGTGAAGCCGGTGAAATCCGTGAGGAAATGCCGAAGGTCCGTTTCCTGCAGGCCGGTAAATATAAAAGGGTATTCGCCGTTGCTGCATCGATCGCCGGTATTACTGCCCTGGCCATCAGCGGTATGGTCACCTATTTTTCCCCGAAAAGCTCCCCTTCCGAGTTTGCCCAGCTGAAAAGAGAGATCAATGCGGTTAAAGCGTCCCAGGCGAAAGCACAAAACCAGCTGAACACCATCACAACCAAGGCAGAATCGCTGCCCGTCCGCCCGGTGGACCCCGGTAAGTTCGGAGGTACCGGCTTCCTGATCGACGGAAGAGGTTATCTTGTTACCAGTGCCCACGTCGTTGCCAAAGCGGATTCCGTTTATATTGTTAATTCCAAAGGTGAATATTTCAAAGCTAAAACGCTGCACGTCAATGAACATACCGATATCGCCATTTTAAAAATTGCCGATAGTCGCTTTGAAACAATATCCCGCCTCCCCTATGCCATTCGGCCGAATAGAGGTGACCTGGGCGAGCAGATCTTCACCCTCGGATACCCCCGCACAGAAATCGTCTATAATGAAGGATACCTGAGTGCAAAAACAGGCTTAAATGGGGATACCTCGGCGTTCCAGTTATCCATCTCAGCAAATCCCGGCAACTCTGGTGGCCCGATTTTCAACCACAATGGAGAGATTATCGGTGTATTAAGTGGCAAACAATTGTCCGCCGAAGGTGTCGTATTCAGCAGTCAAAGTAAAAATATCCTGCGGGCGCTCGATTCCCTGAGAACCGACAGTTCCATTTCTATCCGTCTTTCCCAGCATAGTGCACTCAAAGGAATTGACCGGGTACAGCAGATCAAAAAGATTGAAGATTGCGTTTTTAATGTAATGAGTTATTAATGCGGTCCTGACCACCACATCCCAATATTGAAAAAGCCCCTCTAACCGGAGGGGCTTTTTAATGCTGTAATTATACTCTGACCGGATCAGGACTTCCATAAACTGGTCGGGTACTCTCCTGCTGCCACCAGTGCATCCAGGCTTTCCTGAACGCTTGGCGCGTCTTCTTTATACGTCACGCCAAACCAGTTGCTGGAGGTCGGAATCACAGGAATCACTCCCTGGCCGGACTTGCTGAACCTGTCAGCCACAATGGGGATGAAAAATTCGGCTTTCAGGTTTTCCCGGTTCTCTGCCACAAACTCATCAAACATCTGCTGGCTGATCTTAAATACAGACGGATGAAAACACCAGAAGTTCATGGAAACACTGGAATCCAGCGGCAATGTTGCCGGTTCCTGGTCGTCATTACAAACGATCGTTCCGTCCTGGAGGGATATGTTGAGGCGTTCTGCGATGGAAAACAGGTTGCCATTGCCGTCCACCTGGCAGACACCCCGGTTCACCGTACCATGGTCAGAAAGGGTCTTCAATAATTCATAGCCGATGATACTATAAGTATGTTCATTACAGCCATTCCTGCAGAAATCGGCCGCTTTCTCAAATGCATCCCGGCCATAGAAGTCGTCTGCATTGATCACTGCAAAATTCTCCTGAACTGCTGACTCTGCGCAAAGCACGGCATGTGCCGTTCCCCAGGGTTTCGTACGGCCTTCCGGTGCCGGCCCGTCTTTCAGGTGCGCATTCAGGTCCTGGAAAACATAGTCCACTTTTATCTTTCCTTCCAGTTTGCTTCCAAAAACCTCCTGGAAATCCTTTTCAAACTCTTTGCGAATAATAAATACCACTTTTCCGAATCCTGCACGGATGGCGTCAAAAATCGAATATTCCATGATCGTTTCGCCACTGGGACCAAAAGACTGGATCTGCTTCAGGCTGCCGTAACGGGAAGCCATACCCGCCGCCAATATCACAAGGGTTGGTTGCATTCTGCTAAATTTGTTTTAGGGAGCGAATATAAATATTCCCATATGAATTTGAACCTGCATACCAATCCGCCCACCCTCCAGGAGCTGCCCGGATTCCCCGGTCAAACGGTTGCGGCAGATTGCCTGCGGCTTGACCAGGTGCACCCGGTCGTGTCTGGCAACAAGTGGTACAAGCTGCGCTACTGGCTGGAAAAAGCAAAATCTGAGAACAAAGACCGGCTGTTGACTTTCGGTGGGGCCTACTCGAACCATGTCGTAGCCACTGCTCTTGCAGCTGCACTTCACGGTCTCGCCTCAGCAGCGATCATCCGGGGAGAAGAACAGGAATTGAATTCACATACACTTCAGGCCGCAAGGCGCTACGGCATGACCCTTTATCCCGTTTCCAGGCAATTGTACCGCCAGTTGCAGGAAACGCCGGAAAATATTGCGGCAGACCTTGGTGAAATATTATTAAAAAATAATACATTGATCATTCCCGAAGGCGGCAGCGGCAATGATGGTATCCGGGGAGCAGCAACCATCCTGCAACACCTGGAAAACCTCAGCGGCTATACCCATATTGCAGCGGCTGTCGGAACGGGAACAACACTCGCCGGACTCCTCCGGTCCAGCCTGCCGGAACAGCAGGTGATCGGCATTTCCAGTCTTAAAGGAACCGACACCATTACCCCCGCTATCCGGGAATGGGTGCCGGAAAGCAGGGACAGGTTCCGCATCTGGCAGGATTTTCATTTCGGCGGTTATGCCCGTCATCAGCCGGAGCTTTTTGATTTCATGAACCACCTGTATGACACCTGGAACCTGCCCACCGATTTTGTCTATACTGCAAAACTGTTATACGGCATCAGCAAACTGGCGGGCAGAAATTATTTTTCCCCGGGCGACAGGATCCTCATTATTCATTCCGGCGGGCTCCAGGGCAATCTTTCGCTACCCCAGGGAACCCTCAATTTTTTGTCCGCCGAAGCATAGGGTCTGACTTATATTTGCCGGCGATGAAATGGTACGTTGGATATTTCCGGTTCCCGGTGTTGATATTGCTTTGTTCCTGCCTGTTCCAGGTTGCCCTGGGGCAGGATACACTGCCTTCCTTTACCGCTGTGCGCCGGACCAACAACCGGGTGCTCATCAGCTGGACCAATCCTTATGGTCAGAAGATCCGCCAGCTCAGTATTCAAAGGTCGAAGGATAGTCTCCGCCAGTTCAAATCCATCATGACCCTCCCCGATCCTGTCGTTTTGCAAAATGGCTACGTGGATACCAGGTCGCCGGATACCAGTCAGTATTACCGCCTGTATATCCTGCTCGACAGTGGCCGTTATATTTTCAGCACTTCCAGGAAACCTGTAAAATATATTCCGCCACCACCCCCGCCACCGGCTAAAAAGCCGGAACAGCAGGCACCTGTAACAAGGAAATCATCTCAGGCCGGCGTTGTTCCACCGAGACCCGTGGTAACGGAAGAAGACCGTTTGCGGGAGAAACTGTCCGCCCCTGAGAAAGCGGCTGATAAAACTACTGGCAAGCCTTCGGAAAAGCCCTCCGAAAAAGTGCCGGAGATCCCGCCGCCGGTGCTGCCGCCCAAGGAAAATAACAAACCGCCGGTGGTGCCCGTAACGCCGCCGGTAGTTCCCGAAAAGATCTACCAGGTCAAAAGAGGTGACACCCTCAAAGCGCCGGTCCGCGAATCCCTGCTGAAGCGATTCCGGGATTCCGTTACCCTGAAAACAAAGGACACCATGGTTTCCGTGATCAATGACACCCTGATCATCAGGCCATTCGTACCCAAGGAAACCTTTAAGGTCTCCCGCTATGTGTTTACGGATAAAACCGGGTTGCTGCATATTGAGCTTCCGGATGCGGCGACCAGGAATTACAAGGTCCGCTTTTACGAAGAGGACAAGAGTTTCCTGTTTGAGGTAAAAGATATCCGGGACCAGATCCTGTTGCTGGACAAGGCAAATTTCCATCACGCCGGATGGTTCCTGTTTGAATTGTATGAAGACGGCAACCTGAAAGAGAAGAACAGGTTCTTTATCGGAAAAGACTTCTAGCCGGCAACTGGTACAGGAACAGCAGCAGCTGACAACTGCACGTCGAATACTGCCTCAAATTCCCGTAACAGAACAGCTTTCACTTCCGCCATATCCGGTGCAAACCCCAATTCCTTTTCCAGGGAAGTAACTGCTTTCTGCTGAATGCCGCAGGGTACGATATGGCCGAAATAGCTGAGGTCAGGCGAAACATTGAAAGCAAAGCCATGCATGGTAAGCCACCGGCTGCAACGGACTCCAATGGCACAGATCTTCCGCTCCTTTCCCGGTTTATCAGGATCCAGCCATACTCCCGTTTCACCTGCCGAGCGATCTCCCTTCAGGCCATAAACCGCCATCGTCCGGATCACAGTTTCTTCCAGGCGGCGCAGGTATTTGCCGATATCCGTCTCAAATTTCTCCAGGTCAAGCAGCGGATAGCCTACTATTTGTCCGGGACCATGGTAAGTGATATCCCCGCCGCGGTTGGTGCGGAAAAACGCTATTCCCCTGGCAGCCCGTTCCGCTTCATCGATCAGCACATGCTCCATCTTGCCGCTTTTGCCCAGCGTATATACAGGAGGGTGTTCCACGAGCAGGAGCCGGTGTACGGTTTCGCCGCCGATCGCTTTCCGCGCCAGGTTTTCCTGCAGCAGCGTCTCCTGGAGGTCCCAGGCTTTCTGGTATTCCATCTGCCCCAGATCTGTGAACAATACTTCCTGCATTCCGCAAATGTAGCGCTTGGATGCTATTTTTGCGAAAACCCGGCGATATGGCCATTATGGATACAGAAGAACTGGAAGAACAGCAGGAAGCCTCGGAAGAACTATATGAACAACATGTTTTCCGGATCGACGGTGGTCAGGAACTGATGCGGATCGACAAGTTCCTGGTTTCCCGGATAGAATATGCCACCCGCAATAAGGTCCAGAAAGCGATCGAGGCAGGCAGGATCCTCGTGAACGGACGGCCAACCCAATCCAACTACAAGATCCGTCCCGCGGATGAGATCGTTATTTATTCGCACTACGAAAAGAAAGGGGAACATATCGTTCCACAGCAGATCCCGCTGAATATCCAGTTCGAAGACCGCGATATCATGATCATCAACAAACCGGCAGGTATGGTGGTGCACCCGGGCAGCGGTAACCCGGAAGGCACCCTGATCAATGGTGTCGCCTGGTACCTTCAACAAACGGATAAATCCATTTCAGAAGAAACGTTACCCCGGTTCGGGCTCGTTCACCGGATCGACAAAAACACCACGGGGCTGATGGTGCTGGCGAAAACTGACCGCGCTGTCACTTCCCTGGCAAAACAGTTTTTCGATCATACGATCTTCCGGCGGTATATCGCGCTGGTATGGGGAGATGTGGAAGCAGATGAAGGTACGATCATCGCTCATGTGGGCCGCCACCGGCGTTTCCGTAAACTGTACGATGCCTACCCTGAAGGCGAGCACGGGAAGGATGCCATTACCCATTACAAGGTACTGGAACGCTTCGGCTACGTAACCCTGGTAGAGTGCCGCCTGGAAACCGGCCGGACGCACCAGATCCGGGTGCACATGCAGCATATCGGACATTCGCTCTTCAACGATGATTTTTATGGCGGTGACCGGATCGTGAAAGGAACGGTGTATGCGAAATACAAGCAGTTCGTGGACAATTGCTTTGAGATCTGTCCCCGGCATGCCCTGCATGCCCGCAATATCGGGTTTCAGCATCCGACCACAGGCGAACAGGTTTTTTTCGAAGCGCCGTTGCCGGATGACATGGACCAGCTGATCGAAAAATGGCGCCGCTATACTGCAGCCAACCGGAAATAGTTACTGAAAATCGAAGAGTGTTGCTGTAAATACACCAGTCTCTCTTTTTTTGAAGGGGTATTTCCAGGTACCGGTGTACCGCAACAGGGTAGGCAACAGGAGGTCTCCTTTCCTGCTGATGCTCACTTCCATCTGAACATCAAAATCATACAGGCCGGTGTCGTAACTGAGGTCGTATTTCCGGCCAATGATGCGCATATCGGTTTCATCAAACCAAGTGGTAATCTCGTTGAATACCAGCTGATCTTTCTGCGCTTCACTGAGCCCTTCGCGCGGGTAGATCCGAAAAACATAGGCGAGATTTCCCTGGTAGGGCATCATGTCAATCTCGAAATTATACAGGTCAGCCTGCGGCGGTTCATAGATATTGATCTTATCCCCGATGAAGGGAATGCCGGGGATCTTTTTCCCGGGATTGAAGAACAGCATCTTCAGCTGCTCCTTGTGCTTTTCGAGTCCGCGTTTTCCTTTGAGGGAAAGGTCCGCAGCCTGCACGGAATTGTCCTCACCGCAGGTCGTATCGGCGGTAAAAAATAACCCGGCATACATAGACATGGTATAGTAGTTCCATTCTCCCCGGCGATTGCGGATATCACCGGAAGGATGTTCTTCCAGCACCGTCATGTAGCGGCAGCCCTGGTCAAAGGTTTGCCGGGTACGGCTCTCGAGGCCCGCTACCTGATTGTCTTTTCCGTCGAAAAGCCGCACATCATTGAGCGCCGTATAGCTGACCTCGTGAAGATTTTTGAATGCCCGGTAAAAGCTGGTATCAAATTGAATGCGCCGGATAAAGGATGGAACATCCATATTCCGGTGAACGATTACCTCCTTCAGCGTAACAATCTTCCTGTCTACCACGATAGTGGTATCATGCCTTCCGGTTGTTGAATCAGCCTGCGCCCTGCTCTTTAGAGCGGGAAGCAACAATAGCAGCAGGATGAGGCAGCGGGCAGCAGGCATTATTATTTCGGGAAAAGCATGCGGTAATCCACCCTGATCTTTCCTTTGCTGATATCGTCCAGCTTTCCTTTCAGCAATTTGCGTTTCAACGGTTTGATGTGATCGATGAACAGTTTGCCATCGAGGTGATCGTACTCATGCAGGATCACGCGGGCAGTGATCCCGGTAAAAGAAGCTGTCTGCGGTTCGAAGTTCTCGTTCACCCAGGAAAGTGTGACTGTCTCAGGGCGTAAAACATCTTCCCGGATCTTTGGAATGCTGAGGCAGCCTTCGTTATAAGGCCAGTCGTCGCCATCAAGTGTGGCAATGTGGGCGTTGATGAAAACCTGCCGCACTCCTTCATCGCCAGGGTAATCATTTTTTTCATCCGGCTCCAGATTATCGATAATCTGTTTGCTATCCACCACGAAAACCCGGATGGAACGGTTGATCTGGGGCGCTGCCAGCCCTACCCCATTGCTGTTATACATGGTTTCCCACATATCTGCCAGCAATTGCTGGAGATTGGGATAGTCTGCAGTAATATCTTCTGCAACCTGTCTCAACACCGGATGTCCGTAAGCTACAATTGGTAGAATCATCTGTTCTTGTTCAATGGGCAAAAATAAGGAATCTCCTAACGACTTTGGCTTTCGAGGAACTCCTGCAGCAGGATGGTGGCGGCGATCAGGTCGACCATGCCTTTGTCGCGGCGGTCTTTTTTCTTCATGCCGGATGCGATCATACTCTGCTTTGCCATCTTCGAGGTAAAGCGTTCGTCGACCCCTTCAATCGGGATCTGGGGGAATTCCTTTTTGAAACGGGTTACAAAGGCCTGCACCAGCGGGGTGGCATGGGTATCGGAATCGTCCCAGTTTTTGGGTTCGCCAATGATCACGTGGTCTACGGTTTCTGCAGCGAAGTATTGCTTCAGAAAGGGGATCAGCGTTTTGGTCTCAACGGTCTGCAGTCCGCTGGCGATGATCCTGAAGGGATCGGTCACTGCGATGCCGGTCCGTTTGCCACCATAATCGATTGCCATTATCCTGCCCATAGTCAGAAAAGGTTGGTGTGGAAGAAAAGATCAGCGATCACAAACACGGCGAACACCACGCTGGCGATGCCATTGGCCGTCATAAAGGCAAGGTTCACCCGTGTCAGGTCATTGGGTTTTACGACCGAGTGCTGGTACAGTAACATGCCGATGAATACAGCAACACCTAACCAGTACGTCCATCCGAAATGCCCCTGAACCCCGGCAGTCACCACACAGGTAGCGCTCAGGAGGTGCAGGAATTCGGAAATGTGCAGGGCGTTTTTCTTGCCGACTGCTGCCGGAATGGAATGCAGGTGCTGGCTTTTATCAAAACTTTCGTCCTGCAGGGCATAAATGATATCAAAGCCGCTTACCCAGAAGATAACAGCGAATGAAAACAGTATCGGCAGCCAGGCGAAATACCCTGTCACTGCCAGGAACGCACCTATGGGAGCAAGTGAGAGTCCCACCCCCAGTACGAGATGGCAGAGTGCCGTAAACCTTTTGGTATAGCTGTATCCCAACACTACGGCGAGGGCGACTGGTGAGAGTATAAAGCAGGCACGGTTGATCAGCAACGTTGTTCCGATAAAAAAGACACTATTGACAACGGTAAACAATAGTGCCTTATCGGCACTGATGATTCCGGCAGGGATCTCTCGTGCGGCGGTGCGGGGATTAAGTGCATCAAAGCTACGATCGAGGTAACGGTTGAATCCCATTGCCGCGCTGCGCGCAAAGACCATGCAGAGCACTACCAGCAGGAACTGTATCCAGAAATAATTGCCATACCAGCCCATTGATTCAGGTAAGCTAAGCGGGTTTGCTTTTTTCTCCGCCACGCCCAGGAAAAAACCGATCATCGCAAACGGCATAGCGAAAATGGTATGGGAGAATTTGACGAGGCTCAGGTAGTTTTTAATCGTGCTCATGTGTAGTTGAATTAGTTGCCGGCAATAATGCAGGGATTCTTACCCGCATGATTTCCCACAAGACGATCCCGGCTGCCACGGAAATATTCAAAGAATGTTTCATGCCCAGTTGCGGAATTTCGATGCATCCATCACAATGTGTCATCACAGCCTGGTCCACACCATTTACTTCGTTGCCGAATACCAGGGCGATCTTTTCACCGGGAACAGTTTCAATATCATCCAGGCGAAGGCTGCCGGCGGCCTGTTCTACGGCATAGATTCCGAAGCCGGTGGATTTAAGTTGCAACACAGCGTCCAGGGTGGACGGGAAATACGTCCAGTTTACCGTTTCGGTAGCACCCAGCGCCGTTTTCTGGATATCCCGGTGCGGCGGCTGCGGCGTGTAACCGCATAGACAGATGGAATCGATCAGGAATGCATCGGCAGTACGGAATACCGAACCCACATTGTGCATGCTGCGGATATTGTCAAGCACCACTACAACAGGCGACTTCTCAGCGGCACGGAATTCTTCCACGGTTTTTCGCTGCAGGTCCTGCATCGATTTTTTAAGCATGGCGCAAAGATAAAGAATGCTCAGCGCTTGATCAGCCGCAATACCTGTTTCTCTCCCTCGCCATTGGCAGCCCTCACCAGGTAAACGCCCGGCGCCCAGGCGGCGGAAGGCAAAAGTACCTGATTCATTCCCTGTTGTGCAGGGACCGTGGTGTGATACATCCGCCGGCCTGACATATCATATATCAGCAAATCAACAGATTGTTGCCCGCGGGACAGGATCCTTACGGGCAGATCACCGGTAAACGGATTGGGATAAGCTTTCAGGAGGAAAGTACCGGGTTGTTTTTCCGGCCAGTCCATGCAGTTTCCTGTATTGGGCAGATTCTGGTCAATCCAGTGCAGGCGGCTGACGAGCCAGGTTTTCAACTGTGCAATTTCTCCGGCATAGGTAGCCGGAATGGGTTGTGGATTGGGCCAGACATATTGTCCCAGCACCGGCCACCGAGCAAAATGCCGCTGTTGCGCCTCATTTACCAGGGCGGCAATGGAATCGATTACCTGTGTCAGTTTTGCTTCGCTTACCACCCCCGACCTGACCTGTTTCCACCGGCAGCGTAATGCGGCAACATAGGCAGTGTCTTTGAACAGCCTGTCCCACCAGAAGGGAACCAGTCCTGCGGGATCGGCAGGACAAACCCGGTTGAACCGGAAAGCCCAGCCGGTATCGGCGCTGCCATCACAATAATCTGCATTACGGAAAGCGAGATCATAGTCCCACACCGGTCCGGCTTTGATCCTGCCATCGGTGGTATTCCTGTCTTTGTGAAAAAAAGAACTCAGCCGGTAACCATCCACATTCCTGCTGATCTCATTCACATAGAAATAGTCCATGAAAGTATTCAGGTCGGCATAGTGGCGTACGCCCCGTTCAGGATCCTGGAAGTACGGCGCCTGTAACGATGCCTCAAAACTATCGACAAACTTTTTCAGGTAGCTGGCCTGCATGCCGGCAATATCTTCCACTTTGGGATACACATAGGAAAACTGGCGACCGCAGAAATCACTCCACCAGCCATCCGGCTCTTTATCCAGGCTGAATATATATCCCCCGGTGACAGCATCGCCGGATGCGTCGCCGGATGCGATTTTGGTGATGGCTACCCGGTTGCTGTTTCGCTTGATCTTTTCCATCAGCACGTAAACACCACGGTAGTCATCATTCAGTACCAGTTCCACGAAACGGCATCGCGGCGCCCACTGTCCCAGTGATGCGGCAATAGTGTAGGCAAGTACATTGCGCAGGAGAGTCTTGTCGGTGTAGGGCGCATACAATACCCAGTCGCTTTCGGCGGGCATGCCGAGGAGTGAGGCATCCAGGCTGCCTCCTGTGGCCTTTTTAAGGTCAACACTGTAGGATTTCATCGGGAACATCTGTGAAGACTGCCCCCTGATCTCAATGGCGATCTTCCCCTGGTATTCATTAAAAGGATCTGCCAGGGAATTGCGCTGGCCCTTTCCATTATAAATGATTCCCATATCAGCCATGATTTTGGGGTCATCCGGAATTTCCTGGCCGTTGGTACTGATCACAATAATGGGAAGATCAGAATCGTGAAAATCACCTGGCTGAGAGAATGCGCTAAATGTGAATAAATAGAATAAAACAGTTAGTAACGAGATCCTACGCATGACAGGCAATTGGTTATCAAAATAGTAATTTTCCGCGCTATTTTTGCCCCTTATTTTGTCAGACATGTCGAAGTCCGTTGAAACACCCTTAATGCAACAACACAATGCCATCAAGCAGAAATATCCTGATGCAGTGCTGTTGTTCCGGGTGGGTGATTTTTATGAAACATTCGGAAGTGATGCCATCATCGCTTCACAGGTGCTGGGCATTACCCTGACGAAACGCAACAATGGCGCAGCCAGTGCTTCAGAACTTGCCGGGTTTCCGCACCATGCCCTGGATACTTACCTGCACAAACTGGTGAAAGCCGGCTACCGGGTAGCGATCTGTGATCAGCTGGAGGATCCGAAACAGGCAAAGGGGATCGTCAAACGCGGCGTGACCGAAATGGTAACGCCAGGTACGGCTACCAATGAGAAACTGCTGGATCACCATGCCAATAATTTTCTGGCCTGCCTGCATTTTGTAGACGACAACCAGTTCGGCATTGCCTTTCTGGATATTTCCACCGGCGAATTTTTCCTTGCAGAAGGCGACCGGGAGTATGCAGATAAACTGCTGCAGAGTTTTCAGCCCGCTGAGATCCTGTTTCAGCGGCATCGCCAGAAATTGTTCAAGGAATATTTTGGCACGAAAGCTTATACCTATACCCTCGACGAATGGGTTTTCCAGGAACATTATACGCGCGAGCTGCTGCTGAAGCAGTTCCAGACCCATAGCCTCAAGGGTTTTGGGGTGGAAGATCTGAACAACGGGTTGACTGCTGCCGGCGGCCTGCTGCATTACCTGAAGGATACCGAACATCCCAACCTGCAGCATATCCGGAGCATTCAGCGTATCGACCGCTCGGATTTTCTCTGGATGGACCGGTTCACCATCCGCAACCTTGAACTGCTGGGCGGTGCCAACGCTGATGCGCATACGCTGCTGAAGGTACTTGATCATACAGTGTCGCCCATGGGCGCAAGGTTGCTGAAGCGCTGGATGGTATTTCCCCTCAAAGACCGCCGCCGGATTGAAGAAAGGCTTGACCTTGTGGAATACCTGATCGCAGCTGCTGACCTGCGCCCTGCCCTGATCCAGCACATCAGGGCCTGCGGTGATATAGAAAGACTTGCCAGCAAGGTACCCATGAAAAAGTCCGGTCCACGGGAAGTATTGCAGCTGGCCCGCGGTCTCGTGCAGGTAGCTGCCATGCAGCAGCTTTGCCTGGAAAGTGACAATGCCTGGCTCCGCCGGCTGGGAGATACACTTGATCCCTGCAGCGGGCTTGCTGCGAAGATCCAGGAAACACTCAGCGAGAATCCGCCGCCAACCATCCAGAAAGGCGACTTTATCCGGAAAGGTGTCAGTGCTGAGCTGGATGAGCTCCGGGAGATTGCTTCCACGGGAAAAGAATACCTGGTGAAACTGCAACAGGAAGAAGCCCAGCGGACCGGGATCTCCTCGCTGAAAGTTGGTTTCAATAATGTATTCGGCTACTACCTTGAAGTAACGAATTCACACAAGCAGAAAGTACCTGCCGAATGGATGCGCAAACAGACACTGGCCAATGCGGAGCGGTATATCACGCCTGAGCTGAAGGAATATGAAGAGAAAATCACCGGCGCCGAAGAAAAGATCATCCGGCTGGAAGCAGGGATCTTTGAAAAGCTGCTGGAAGCATTGCTGGAATACCTCTCTCCCATTCAGACCAATGGTAATATTGTCGGGATCCTCGACTGCGTGCTTTGTTTCGCACAGGTTTCACTTTCCTTCACCTACCGGAAACCGCAGCTGCACGATGGCGATAACATGAAGATCATCGCCGGGCGGCATCCTGTGATCGAAAGGTACCTTCCGCAGGGAGAACAATACATCAGCAACGATCTTGTTCTCGATAAAACGCAGCAGCAGCTGATCATTCTGACAGGCCCCAACATGAGTGGTAAGAGTGCCCTGCTGCGGCAGGCCGCATTGATCACGCTGATGGCGCATATGGGTTGTTTTGTGCCTGCTGATGAAGCGTTGCTGCCTGTAACTGACAGGATCTTTACCCGCGTGGGCGCTTCCGACAACCTCAGTGGCGGCGAATCAACCTTCATGGTGGAGATGAATGAAACCGCCAGTATTCTCAACAACCTTACCCCGCGATCACTGGTATTGCTCGATGAAATCGGACGTGGCACATCGACCTATGACGGCATTTCCATTGCCTGGAGCATTGCTGAATACCTGCACCAGTGCGAGCAGCAGCCGCTTACTTTGTTTGCCACGCATTATCATGAGCTCAATGAACTGGAAGAAAAATGGAGCCGGATCCGGAATTATCACATCACCAACCGGGAGTCTGGCAATAAGATCATTTTCCTGCGCAAGCTTGCACCGGGCGGCAGTACCCACAGCTTCGGTATTCACGTTGCCCGCATGGCCGGCATGCCCGCCGCACTCATCGACCGCGCCAATGAAGTACTGGCACACTTAGAAGCGAAACCTATCGAAGGTGTACCCGCAGAAACAGCCAATGTTGCCCCTGTACCTTCCGCCGCCGGGGCCAGGGCAGTAAAGGAAAAGATAAAGGCAGTGGACAGTCCGCAGTTCCAGTTGTCCATTTTCGATATCCATTCGCAGACTTTTGACAGCATACGGAAACAACTGGAAGCCGTTGACATCAACAGACTGACACCAGTAGAAGCATTACTGAAATTGCAGGAGGTTAAAAAACTGCTGGGGAGTAGCTGACCCTTTTCGTTTTACCGTAAAACCTTTTCGATCTATTGTACGCGCACAGGGTGATTTTATATTTGCAGGCAACAGTCCATCATGCGTTACTCCCTGCTCTTCCGCACAGAAGCGTCTACGCTTTGTGTCCTCCTGTTCCTGTTTTGTATTGCCACCGTTATACTGGGCAGGTATATCCGTAACCGATTTTTTCAGAATGACGCACAGGAGTCCCGGGGAGGAGTCAACTCGTTGTTGGGTGCATTGTTCGGCCTTTGGGGTTTTCTGCTGGCTTTCACCTTCAGCAACTCGTCTGCGAAATTTGAGAACGTCAGGATTGTAACGGTTGATGAATCCAATGCCATCCGCAACACCATTCTGCGTACTGACGCAATTCCCGACAGCCTGCGGAAGGTTTTCAGGTCAAATCTAAGGGCTTATACAGACGTTATGATCGACTATTATAACGCAAAAAAAATCAGCGAATTCAACATCGCAAGGGAAAAAGCAATAGCAATCAGTTCCCGGTTATGGACGGACGCTGTCAACACTGCACAGCTGCCGGGAGTCGCTGGTCCGGGTTCCGTTATGATGTCGTCGCTGACAACAATGTTCGACCTGGCAGAGAAAAGAGATGCGCTTTTGCAATCAGGTGTTCCTGACCTGATCATTTATATACTTTTCGCACTGGCGCTGGCGATCAGCTTTATTGGTGGGTTCACCACACCTGTGATCCAGTTTAAAGAATGGGTCGTTATCTGTGGGTTCCTGGTGATGGCCTGTTCGATCATTTATGCGACATTGGACCTGGGCCGGCCATTAAGGGGTACAATCCAGCTGAAGACAGGCAAGGAGCGACTGGTTGAAATACAAAGATTGTTCTGAAATGAAAACAGCCCTGCGATCACAAATTACCTGTTTCGCCTTTAGTATATTACTGTTGGCAATGCAGGCATGCAGCCAGGATACTGAAATTGACCTGAAGGAAAGTGACGTGCCGCCCGATGTGGTGGCTGCTTTTAAAGGAAAACATCCCACCGCGCGCAACGTGGAATGGGAAGCAGAAAAGAAGGGTGGCCAGTTTTATTTTGAAGCTGATTTTGAAGAAGATAGTCTTGAGCTGGAAGTAAAACTTGCCCCGGATGGCAGCTTTCTGAAATAATGTTTGGTTTTTTTATAATTTCAGCGGAAACCTTTCCATGAACAATTCCGCACCGGTACTGAACAAAATCACCTTCTTTATTGCGATCGGGCTGCTCGGCGTGTTTGCCGTGCTGACCGGGTTTTCCCGTACGTTCATGTTACCCGTTGCTGCCGGAACATTTTCAGCGCCACAGGTGATCTATTGGCATGGAGCCCTTGCCTTCAGCTGGGTACTGATCTTTCTCACGCAGGCATTGCTGGTGAAGGCAAAACGTTTCCACTGGCATCCGCGGCTGGGCATTGCCGGAATTGTTGTAGCGATTGGTACTGCATTCACGATGATCCCCGCAGGCTTGTTTGCTGTGGAGAAAGGCCTGCGTGACGGGCTGGGACAAACAGCCATTTCCAGCCTTTTCGGAGTAGTTACAACAGCCATCATGTTTTTGGGATTGGTTTTGTCAGGCTTGTTCCTGCGGTCTCAGCCAGCCGTTCACAAAAGGTTAATGCTGCTGGCAACGCTTGTGTTGCTGTGGCCTGCCTGGTTCCGGTTCAGGCATTTTTTTCCGGGCATTCCCCGGCCGGATATCTGGTTTGCCGTGGTACTGGCGGACAGCCTGATAGTTGCGGCCTGGATCTGGGACAAAAAGACAAATGGCCGGGTTCACCCGGTACTGCTTTATGTTGGCCTGTTCATTATCGGGGAACACACGCTGGAAGTGATCTGCTTTGACAGTGAGGGTTGGCGACAGGTATCCAATTATCTTTACCACCTGCTATCTTAACCTTATCACGTGAAAACAACTACAGAAATAACCCGGATCAGCAAATTCTTAAGCCTGGTACTGCGGCACCAGCCGTCAACCATAGGATTAGCGCTCGACGCTAACGGCTGGGCAATCATAGGTGAGCTGCTTGCAAAAAGTAATGCTGCCGGCATTGCTATCGACCTTGAATTGCTGCAGCATATCGTTGCCACCAATAGCAAAAAACGTTTCGCTTTTGATGAAAGCATGACTAAGATCCGTGCCAGCCAGGGACATTCCATCGCTATTGACCTGGAATTGCGGCCGACTGCGCCGCCGGAGATCCTGTACCATGGCACCGCGGCTGCGAATGTTCAGTCAATCATGACAAACGGCATCAGTAAACAAAGCAGGACCCACGTTCACCTGAGTACAGATCAGGAAATTGCCCGCACTGTCGGTGCGCGACATGGTAAACCCTTTGTGTTTGAAGTGCGCGCCGGCGAAATGTCGGCAGCGGGATATCAATTCTTTCTGTCCGAAAACATGGTCTGGCTGACGGAATACGTGCCCACAGAATTCTTGCCAATCAGTGCCGATTTATGAAACTGACAAAACTTGAGGCAGTATATTTTGCAGCAATTACCGCCTGGCATACTTTCCTGTTGTACTACATGTGGATCGCTTCACCCTATCCGTTGTGGTTTTCCGGGTCGTCTCTGTGTTAATTGTCGTGATCTCCTTCGTAATGCTTATTTTTTTCAGGAAGATGGGGCGGCGGCGGCAATTGATCACCCTGATAATTGCCATATTGGCCTTAGCAGTTTTCGTTCACAATCAGTGGGTGGCCTGTTGCTTTGTCCGTCACTGACCGGAGACTTGGTGAAATCGAATCACTGTATTATTTTGGCAGGCCTAAACCTTACTATGCTGCTCCGAGAAAACTACCTCTATTTTATCCCTGTTGCCTTACAAGCCATCTGCGCATTACATTGTCTCCGCAAAGGCAACCAGAACAAATGGCTCTGGATCATCGTCTTCCTGCCGCTGATCGGAAGCCTTATCTATATTTATTCGGAGATCCTGACCGGACGGGAAGCACAGCAGGTTAAATCCGGCCTGGGTTCATTGTTCAACCCCGCCGGAGGCATCAAACAGCTCGAAGCCAAAGTAAAATTTGCAGACACCTTTACCAATAAAGTGCAGCTCGCGGACGCGTACCTGGCAACGGGACAAACAGAAAGAGCGGTGGACATCTATGAAGGCTGCCTGACAGGGGTGTTTGCTGAAAACGAACATGTACTGCTGCAGCTGATTGAAGCCTATGGCCGCCTGCAGGCATGGCCGGAACTCATTACTGCCACACGTAAGATCTATACACGTCCCCAGTTCGCCCGTTCCCGTCAGCACATGCTGTATGCGCAGGCCCTGGATGCAGCAGGTGACCCGGCCGCTGCTGAAACGGAATTCAAAAAAATGACTGCCCGGTTTTCGAATTTTGAACAGCGCTATCAGTATGGACAATTCCTGTTCCGGCACCAGCGTGGTGATGAAGCAGCCCGGATTTACCAGAGCATGGTAGACGAAGCGGCACAGCTAAGTCCCCGGGAACGGTCCGCCTACCGGCAATGGATCAACCAGGCGAAGGATTCCCTTCGTACCTTACCAGCCTGATGGCAAACTTTATTAATGGCTATGCCGAAATCAACGGGCTCCGACTGTATTACGAAATTCATGGCAAAGGAAGCCCCCTTGTGCTGATTCACGGTGGCGGCTCAACGATCCAGACCACGTTCGGGAGGATCATTCCCTTGCTGACCAATAACCGGCAGGTGATCGCTGTTGATCTCCAGGCGCATGGCCGTAGTGGCGACCGCGACCAGGAAGTGAGTTTCGAACAGGACGCCGATGATATTGCCGGATTGCTTCAGCACCTTCGTATCCCCGCTGCAGATTTCCTGGGTTTCAGCAATGGTGGCACCACCGCCCTGCAGATAACAATCCGTCATCCTGAGATCGTTAACCGGATCATTACGATCGCCGCGCTGGCCCAACGCAGTGGCATGCCGGAAGCATTCTGGGATTTCATGAAAAACGCAAGCCTGGAGTTTATGCCGGTGCAGCTGCAGGAAGCCTATAAAGCAGTAGCACCAGATCCGGAAAAACTGATTGTGATGCACGACAAGGATGCAAGGCGAATGGTGCACTTCACGGATATACCCGAAGAACAGCTGAAAGCAATCTCAAAACCCGTTATGATCATAATCGGGGACAGGGATGTTATTTTACCCGAACACGCCGTGGCCCTTCACCGGATGATCAGCGGAGCGCGCCTGGTGATACTACCCGGTGCTCATGGCGAATGTATCGGTGAGATCACGACCATTCCCGCGGAAGCGGCAACCCTGGATTTTCCCGTCCTGCCGCTGATAGACACATTTCTTAAAGGATCTTAACCTGCGATTTTGTTAATGTTCGGATAGCCATCATAAAGGGATTGTTGCACCCGCTAACTTGGCAGCAAACCTTAAAAACATGAACCGGACACTACTGCTTTTTTGCCTGATGGCAGGCATCACCGCATGTGGCACCTCGAAAGTTCCCCAGGCAAATTATTCCCACGTTCCAGTTGCCGACACCACAATCACTGAATCACTGTTCACTGACAGGTCCTCTTCCATTTCTGAAGAAAACATCCAGAAGATCCTGGATGGCAGTTACAAACTTCCCCAACAGTTACGGATAGCCGTAGTGCGTCTTGATCCTGCGGGTGGAACAAAAAGGTACTACTGGAACGATGAACAGTATATCAAATCGCAGCAGGCCTACCTCGACCAGTTCGTGCTCCAGTTACGGCAGTCACCGCGGGTGGTTAGTGTTACAGCTGTACCTGACATGCTGATCGCCAAAAACCCGGGCTTCACCACCTTGCGGGAAGCTGCCGTAAGGATGCAGGCAGACCTCGTGCTGGTATATTCCATCAACAGCGATCTCTACTCGAAATACAAACCTTTTGCAAAACCGGAGATCAAGGCATTTGCTACCAGTCAGCTGATCCTGCTGGATGTAAGAACGGGCCTGGTGCCATTTTCTACCATGGTAACGCGGGATGTATTATCTCAGCGCAGCAAAGAAGAACTGGACAATTATGAAGCGGCGCAGCGCATTCAGCGGGAAGCAGTGCTGGAAACCATAACCGCCATTGGAGAGCAGATGAAAGGGTTTTTTAACGGCAATAGCCTTGGCTATTCAAAACAGGAATAATGTTAAAGCTGATTGCTTTTTTTTGATAGTGATCGTGGGTATTGGTTGCCGGTATACTGGTGGGCAAAAGGAACATCGCAAAAAAAATCCAGACAGGTTACAGGAAATCAGTAAGGACAAAACTACAACTGCTGAAACAAGTGTGCAATACCAGGAACTGACTGAAGAAATCGTTAACAGTTTACTTGACAGCAGCTTGTCGGACGCTTATGACATAGCTATGCACCACTTTCAACAACTTCAGTTCGACACCAGCTACGCAGAAGGCCGTTCCTGCAATTTCAATATCGACGTTTCTATCAATAAGGGATATTTGTTTACAGAAGATAAAGCCCATCTCATTATAAGGCAGCACAACAGCTGGTTTCATTGCATTTCCATCCATAAAACAGATTCAGATGGCTTCACCAAAGTCCTTTCACACCAGCAGGATGCGATGGAGTTCCTGAGGGATTCGATAAGGGACATAAATGGTGATGGACTGAAAGATCTAGAGATCTCGTGGTATGGATCTGCTGGTTGCTGCCTGAAGACATTCAGTACAATCTACCTGTTGCAGGCTGACGAAAGTGCATTCAGCAAGGCCATAAAATTCATTAATCCAACTTTTTCTCCTGAAGAACACCTCGTACGCGGTGTGACATACGGCCATCCGGGAGGTGCAAAACTTTATAAAAGGCAATGGCAGGGGGATACTGCCATTATAGTAGAAACCGTGAGCTTTGAGGACGGCCAAAATTCGGGACCGGCGGGAACAATCCTGTTAATCGACGAACGGCCAGGTGTCACCGGAAAAGGTGGTCAGAAAAACAAAAGAAGTACCGGCAGAATACAGGCGTATCGAAGGATACGACTGGTTCATGGGCCGGTACTGATTTAGGTCTATTTTTTGATCAGCCGCTGGAATTCGCTGTAGGTAGGAACCTGCTGCATGATGGAGGCGCGGATCTGTGTCAGAAGGTACACTTCAGCCTGGTAAAACTCGAAAGCTGTGATCGGGTTGGTGGCCGCCTTTATCTTTTTATAGTATTCAGCAAGGTCCTTTTCCTGTCCCTCACGATTATCAAAATAACGCTTGGCCAATGCATCGGCCTTTTCCGGCGTCAGGTTGGTATAGGCCTGGGCTGTCTGCTCATACAGGGTGATCCTGTCCTTTGCCTTGGCTTTATTTTTCGCCTGGTATTCATCATAAATTTTCCAGAATGCTGCAGAATCGGCGGCAGCAACCGGAACCAGCTTGGCGATCGCTTCCCGTTTCTGCACACCCAATAAATTCACCAGCGCCTCTGCCTCAGCGTCGGATGTTTGTGCCATGCCGGAGTAGGCAAATGCTCCCAGGCAGATGGCCAAAGTGAAAATTCCCTTTTTCATGTTGGTTTTTTTTGAAAGGACGACAAAACCCGTCGAAGTAAAAAATATCCGGGCCGTTTCACGGTTAAATGGAAAACAGCTTCCACAAAGCAGAATTTATTAGCTTTAAAGACTTAGCAAAAACAGCCATGAAAACAGTGAACATCAATGAAAAATTAGGACTTTTTTCAGAGCACTGGAGTCCGAAGATCGTTGGGGAACTCAATGGCCAGCACGTGAAGCTGGTAAAACTGAAAGGGCCATTCGTGTGGCATCACCATGAACTGGAAGATGAGCTTTTCCTGGTGATCCGCGGCACGCTGCAGATGGAATTCCGGGATCGGACGGAAACAGTACATGAAAATGAATTCATCATTGTACCGCGTGGTGTGGAACACCGGCCTGTGGCCGACGAGGAAGTGTGTATTATGCTGTTTGAACCGGCCACCACCCTGAACACCGGCGACATCACGAACGAACTGACCAAAACAACGCTGGACAAAATCTGATCGGGAAGCCACACAACACCGCTTTAACAGAACTTTCATAGGCAGCACTATTGCGGGGCTTTTATTATTAGGCTATTTTTCTGATTGAAGTTTATTGTCTGGTTCCTGGCCGTAAGAGTTGCAACCAGGAAGCAATGAAGAGCCTGAGGAGAAGCAGGAAACAAGCTACAAACAAGCAATAAAACTGCTGCCCGAAAGCAACTAATGGACCCCCAAATGACAACCACACCGATTCAAACACTACCCGACACTTACGCGCTTTTGCTGGAAAAGACCAGCCAGTCCGGCTTCACCATGGCTTCAGATCCTTTAACCTGTTCCCTGCTGCGCACGCTGGCGGCATCCAAACCAGCAGGGCGCTTCCTGGAACTGGGCACCGGCACGGGATTGTCCACCGCCTGGATCCTCGATGGCATGGATCAACAATCAACACTGGTTTCTATCGACAACGATCCTGCCTTTCTCGCGCTGGCCAAAGAAACATTCGCCGCTGACCCGCGGCTTTGTTTACAGCTTGCGGATGGCGGCGACTGGATAACTGCCAATGCCACCGAAAAATTCGACTATATCTTCGCCGACACCTGGCATGGCAAATATTTATTGCTGGACGAAGTACTGGAACTGCTCAACGACGGCGGGCTCTACCTCATTGACGACATGCTGCCGCAACCCAACTGGCCGGAAGGACATGCAGCAAAAGCACGGCAGTTAATGGATTATCTCGATACAAGAACCGACCTCTTGCTGACCAGGCTGAACTGGGCGTCCGGAATCATCATTGCGGTTAAAAAATCTTCCGGTGCTGACTAAAAACATACCTGCACAGATCCGGCTGGCGGCGCTGGTCCTCCTGTATGTGGCATTCACCGGCATGGTGCTAACCATCTGGCAATACGCGTCCTTTTCTACGACGGCTGGATTTCTTGCTTTCAAGCAGGAGGTGATTTCCAATGCGTTCTGGAGGATTGCTTTCTATATCCATGTATTCACCTGTTTCCTTTGTCTCGCGGCAGGATTCACGCAATTTTTACCTGCCCGGCAATTTCGTATGCAATGGCACCGCTGGCTGGGGCGCATCTATGCGGCCAACATCATTTTGATCAATTTTCCTGTGGCCCTGGTCATGGGGATCTATGCCAATGGCCATCTTCCCGGAAAGATAGCATTTATCCTGCTCGATTTGCTTTGGGTGTATTTTACCATCGGTGGCATCTACTGGATCAGGAAGGGATCAGTTACCCTGCACCGCGATTTCATGACACGCAGTTATGCGCTCACCCTGACGGCGCTGACTTTGCGGCTCTGCAAATTCGTGATGAGCCGCTACACCAACTGGTCTTATGATGACATTTATATTTTTGACGCATGGGCGGCCCTGATCATCAACCTGGCAGTAGCGGAGATCATTGTCCGCAGGCGGTACTATCTTTCAAACCGCAGGTTGGAAACGATAAGATAACCTGTCAATGCCGTAAGTAATAAAAATGCAATGGCAAAAGAAGCGATCATCCAGGCACCACGGCCGGGCTTGTCCACCGGAATCCGGACGAACTGTTTTACAAGGAAGTAAGCAACACCGGCATTCAGGCCGAGAAATAAGATTAGTATTAAGATTAGTTCCACAGTAAAAGGTTTGTTCTAAAATAAACATAAAACCGAACGATCAACATAGCCACCACCATGTTTAACTTTTTAGCAGAAGTAATTTTCGGAACCATTTTTCAGATCCTGCTGGCATGGCCGGTGGCAATTGTCCGCTGGCTCATTTCCGGGCGAAGGGAAAAGTTTACAACATGGTTCAAAGCGAATGAGCGGGACAGTGACTATTTCATTGGAATTGCAATTTTGATTATCATAGTAGTAATTTTCGCTGACAAGACGGACCAATAACATGGCTGACAACTATACTTTATCCGACATTGACCCCGAAGACATCAGTGACCTGGTGGTTCACCTGGCAACATCATTCGGGATAAATACAGACGCATTGGCTGCAGTACGTGTTTCTACTTTCGGGGAACTGTGCTTATTTTTTGAAACAAATCTTGAGGGAGCAAAGGCCAGTGACTGTACCCCCAACAGGCTTTCTATAAAGTGCGCAATGCCATTGCATTTGCCTGCCAGATTCCCAGGGAAAACATTCTGCCGGCAACCAGGCTGGAAGACCTGATCCCTGTCCGCCGCCGTCAATCAATTGTAAAAAAAATCAATACCCTGTTAGGGCTCAGGTTAATTAACCTGAGCATAACCGACCGGCTTGCACTAACCTGGTTGATAACGACCGTTTGCTCCCTTACGCTCTTTTTCATTTCCTGGAAACTGGCAGTATCCTGCCTTCTAATTAATTTTTCTGCGATCTGGCTTTCAGTAAAAATGGCGAAACTATTTCAAATGGAAACTGTGGGCGCGCTCGCCCGGCACTTCGCCTGGCATAACTACCGAACTGCAAGACGCGATCCGGCGTCTTATAACCCACGGGAGGTGACTCCTTTTCTTATCAACGCATTTACTTCTCATTTCGACATTGACCCAAAGACACTTACCGCCGATACCAGATTATAGTTAAGACGATCCATGTTCAGGGCAACTTCAATATCCATTTCTTTCCTGCTGGCGATACTATCATCGTGCTGCTTCCAGCCACACACGCCTGTTGAAAAAGAACCTCTGCCAATTAAAGACTCTTCACGGTTATCTGAAACGCCGACCCCACCACCCGGCCTGCCCCGGAACACCGTCTTCCTGAAAGCAAACGAGCTAAGACGGTTTTTCCGATAAAGGGAAAAAAGCTATCATTGCCCTTTGCCGCGAACTGGATTTTCGCTACAAAGATTTTTGAGAACACAAGGCTCCTTAAAGCAGTTATTAATAACCAGCCATGAAAAGAAAACTTATCCTTTATATTGCCGCAAGCCTTGATGGCTATATCGCCAAACCTGGTGACGACCTGGGTTTTCTATCTGTTGTAGAAAAAGAAGGCGAAGATTACGGCTATGGTGAATTCATTAAAACAGTGGATACGGTGATCATGGGCCGTAAAACCTACGACTGGATCACCCGGCACGTACCCGACTATGTTCATGCTGATAAATCCAATTATATCATTACCCGGACGCCGCAGCCGGCTGCTGACAATATCATTTTTTACACCGGCGATATCAAATCACTGATCGAACAACTGAAGGCCGCAGATGGTAAAAACATTTTCTGCGATGGCGGAGCAGAGATCGTCGACCTGCTGCTGCAGCAAAAACTGATCGATGAGATCGTCGTATCGATCATTCCCATCCTGGTGGGTGATGGCATCCGGTTGTTTAAGGATGGCCGCCCCGAGCAGAACATGGAACTGATCTCCACCCGATATTTTGAGAAAGGACTGGTGCAGCTGCACTATCGCTGTAAATAAACATTATGGACATACAGGCAATCACAGCGCCCATGCGCATGACTATTTCAGCAGAACTTGACAAGCTCGAAGCTGAACACAATATCAAAATCCTTTATGCCGTGGAAAGTGGCAGCCGCGCCTGGGGTTTTGCTTCCACCAACAGCGACTGGGATGTACGCTTTATCTATGTTCATCCTCGGGACTGGTACCTGCAGATTGACGACAAAAAAGATAACCTTGAAGAGATCCTTCCGAATGATGTCGACCTCTCCGGCTGGGAACTCCGTAAGGCCCTGAAACTGTTCCGGACTTCCAATCCACCGTTGCTGGAGTGGCTGCGCAGCCCCATTGTCTACCGTGAACCCTGGTCCACGGCAGAGCGGCTCCGCGAACCGACGAAACAGTATTTCAGTCCCGCCAAATGCCTCTACCATTACCTGCATATGGCGGAAGGCAACTATCGCAACTACTTGCAAACGGATATGGTGCGCGTGAAAAAATACTTTTATGTTTTGCGGCCGATCCTTGCCTGTGAATGGATCCTGAAGAACAACACACCCCCACCTGTGGAATTCCAGGTATTGTTCGACAATCATGTGGAAGAGCCTGTTATCAGGAAAGAAATCGACCAGTTGCTTGTACGGAAAAAATCCGGCGAAGAGCTCAGTACTGAGCCGAGGATAACTTTATTAAACGACTTCCTCGAGGAGAAGATCAGTTTCTTTCGGGATTACGTAAAGTCACTACATCCGGTCAGGTCTCTGGAAACTGAAATTCTAAATGACCTGTTCCGCCAAACCATAACCGAAGTTTATTCCTGAGATGCTTTTCCTACTAACCCTTCTGATTGCATGCCTGGCGGGAAGACTTTTTTCCGTTTTGGTGCATGAATTGGGTCACGCGATTCCTGCAATGACTTTCACCGGACAATCGGTTGAAATCTTTATCGGTTGTTCCGGCAAACAATCCGACACGGTAAATTTCAGCTTCGGTAGACTGTTTTTCAGGCTAAATCCGGTTCCCTTTACCTGGCTGTCAGGGTTGTGCAGGTTCAACCACATCGGCACTACGTTCAGCCAGAAAATGATAATCGCAGGTGGCGGTCCTGCAATTTCTTTGGTAGTCGCCATTGCCGCCATGGTGACAGCATTTTATTCAGCATCATCGCAAACCTTTCAAATGTTCCTGCTGATTTTTGCCGCATCCGCAATTATAGATTTTTTCTGGAGCATTCTTCCAACCAAACAATATACAGGCGTCCCCTCTGATCCGATCTGTTATTCTGACGGTTTCCAGTTGAAATGGCTGATTTCAGCAAAACGAATCCCTGTCGATATACTTGAAATTGAAAAGATCCGGAATGAAAAACAATATGCTGTCGCGGCGGAAAGGCTGGATCAACTGACACCAAAATACAGGTCCAACCCGGCTGCTGTCCGCTTTGCGGCAGAAACCTATCTTTTGGCCGGACGCGTAGAAGAAGCTGCTGATCTTCTGGAACAGTTGGCAAAGAAAGAACTCCTTACCGCTAACGATTTTTACAACCTGGCAATAGCAAAAACAAGGAAGTGGAATACTGAAGCTGCACTTGAATTGTACCGAAAGGCATTAAAGATCAACCCGAACCATACATTCGCCCTGAATAACCTGGGATTTGAACTGTTGGGCCTGGAGAAGTTTGAAGAAGCCCTGCCACTTTTTAACCGCGCTCTCGAATGCGATCCGGAATTCGCATACGCTTATAACAACAGAGGGCTGACAAGGATCAAACTCGGTGAAATAGACCAGGGCCTGGCTGACATACGACGTTCAATGGATCTCGATGACAAGAACGCCTATTGTTACCGCAACCTGGGCATTTATTACCTTGAACAAAATCAAATAACCGAAGCACTTGCCTTTTTTCAGAAAGCCAAAGAATTAAATCCGGAAACCACACTTATTGACGAATTATTGCAGGAAGCGATGATTAAAATTAACAAAAGCTGAAGGCTTAAAGTATTATTTTAACCGTCATGATCCTCAGCCGTTCTACATTCCTGTTTTGTTCATTTCTTTTATTGGCATCACCGTTCCTGGTGCAAAAGCTAATTTGGCTGAACAGTGTTGAAAGAACAAATGGCGTGATGCATTATATCGGCAAATCACAGTCGGGACAGATCATGAGTGTTTATTCGGTGATCAGGTTTTTTGACGGGAAAGACTCCGTCTGGTTCAACGGGAGCAGCAATATGTTCTTCGACCGTGGTGAGGTCATACCGGTGATCTATCCCAAGGAACATCCGTCTGAAGCAAAGATTGACAACTTTGTAAGTGTGTGGGGAGATACCGTCGCCTATGCAGGCATCCCCGGTCTCATCCTGTTGATCGTCTTTATTCACCCAGAGATCATTCCCCGGAAAGCCAGGATTAAACTGACCACAGGAAAACCGTATCTGACTATACTGGAGGCCTGAAATTTTAACGATGAAAACCCTATTGCTTTTTCAAAGCGTTACAAAAACATACAAATACCCGTTGACCCGGTCAACCGAGATCAGTAATATGCTGGATGAAATAATCACTACGCGGTACAGTTCGTCAAAGTTTAGTCTTTGGGGTGAAAAGCAGGCAATTCCGGGTCACTGGCAATTCTATACAAAGCGATATGGCTTTCCAACCAGTCTGTCAGCAAAAGGGGGAAAATTATCAGTCACTGCAGAAATTGGGGACCATCATTTTTTGCTGAAAGCAACAGCTGGTGTCAACTTATCATTTTTAATTTTATTTTATATCGGAGCAGCCGGATTGATTCTAACGTCTCTTGGTATTGGCTTGCCCCGAAGCATATTAACTTTGTTGTTTTGGTGTGGGTTCCTTGCAGCGGTCTTCCTTCTGGACAAACTCAACAAAAAGATCCTGCTGGCTTTACTGGAACGGTACATACCGCCGACAAGACCAATTACAAAGTAATTCCGGCCGGCATTGCGCAATATTTGTCAATATAATACATGAAAGCACACTTATATGCTCAACGCAGAAAATTCTTCTACATACTGTTCCTGCTTTGTTGCACACTTCAGGCGAAAGCCCAGGCAGATACGCTATCCTTATTTGATACATCCCGTCAGCGTCGCATCCCGATCGCGATCTACAATCCAAAAGACCAACCTCAAACCTCAAACCACTCAAACTCCAAACTCCTTCCCCTCGTAATTTTCAGCCACGGCTATGGCGCCAACCAGGGTGGTGATTATTTGCGTTATAGTTTTCTGAACAGTTTTCTTGCCCGACAGGGATATGTTGTGGTCAGCATCCAGCACGAACTGCCCACCGATGACCTCATCCCCTCAGCGGGCCCCCCCCAGGTGGTTCGCCGGCCGTTCTGGGAAAGGGGCGTTGAGAATATCCACTTTGTTTTATTAACCCTGAAACGGGATCATTCTGAACTGGATTTTTCGCAGGTCACCCTGATCGGCCATTCCAACGGCGGCGATATGACGGCATTATATCCGGTGCTGTATCCCGGCACCGTCAGCCGCATCATCACCCTCGACAACCGCAGGATGGCACTGCCCCGCACCAAAACCCCAAGGGTATATTCGCTCCGCTCGAGCGACTTTCCTGCAGATGAAGACGTGCTGCCCACACCAGCTGAAGCAAAAGAATTTGGAATCATCATCCAGCCATTAACCGACATGCCGCACAACAACATGAGCGATGCCGGCAACCCGCAGCAACAGGACACTATCCGGGAGTATATACTGCGTTACCTGAAAGAACCGTTGTCACTACCGGCAAACCGGTAAGCTGATATAACTCCGGTTTCCCCACTGCAACTCCATCGGCACACCCGCATCACCGATGGACTCATCCGCCACTGCTTTACCCGATCCGTAATTGATGATCTCGAAAGGATGTTTGTTCGTATTCAGCAACACCACCAGGCAACTCCCCTTTCCGATGCGCTTGCTGACAAACCGTGTTGCTCCAATCGGCAACAACACAGACTGGCCAGGATCGAGCAGCTGCCGGCGCGTCCGGTCCCGCGCATAACTGGCTCTTCCAACATAGCGCGTTAAAAAGAAATACCGGCCATCGGCCTGCAGCTCATACAGCGCAAGAGAAATATCGGCATCACGCTTATTGGTGGTCAGCTGGATCTGTCCGCCAAAAGAACCGCATAGCGTAACTTCCCGTTCAAAAGGTGATGACTGGAATAAGATCCCGTTGCTGGCATCGAGACTGTCGAAAATGATTTCCGGTGTAAAAAAGTTGTTCTCCGTTTTCCGGTCTTTCATATCCACTACCTGGCGGCTGAAGGCAGCTTTCCGCGGCAGTTTAGAAACCAGATTTCCATCCGACAACCAGAATTGCAATGAATCCCTGCTGAGTGCTTCCAGTGAAGCAGCATGTTTCCACTGGTTGGTTCCCATTGGCTGAAAATTGATCCTGTCCTGCAACAACGCCGGCCGCGGTTTTCCCTTGATCACATAGTCGATCCACTGGTAGGCCAGTTCCATCAGGCTGATGCGTGCGACCGAATCGATCGCATAGCCCATCAGCGTGGGAGCTGCCCGCCGCTGTGCGCCCCAATGGTCCCATGGGCCGATAACGAGATAGTGTTCCGCGGCAGGATTATTCCGGTAATGCTGCCGAACGTATTGCAGGGCGCCGATCTGTGCGCCATCATAATAACCGGTCGTACTGAGGATGGGAATATCAATTTTCGCATAGGCAGCGGCGTCGGGAACCAACTGCTGCCAGTAATTGTCATAAGCAGGATGCGCCAGCCAGTTTCGGAAGATGGGATTGGCTTCACCAGCGAGACTGTCCATCCTGGCGAAGGCAATTCCCTTTTCATACCATTCAAAAGGCAGACTCCGCCGCAATGGCGGCCGTTTGTAAATATTGTCATTGGGCCAGGCAAGGATATTGTTCGTTTGCACATTGTTCTCATAAGGCGTATCGAAACCCGGCATCACCGCTACCTGAGGTACGATCGTTTTCAGCGCCGGGTGCCGCTGCCGCATCACCGCCCATTGCGCATACCCGGTATAACTGCCGCCAAACATCGCCACCCGCCCGTCGCACCAGTCTTGTTTGCTGATCCAGTCGATGATATCGTACACATCAACCGGTTCATGCTCATACGGCGCATACGCGCTGATGTCTGTCCGGATACCCCGGGCATAGGCCACAATGCCGGCATAATCCCTGTCTGCTGAGCGCTTGCCGAAGATCGCATCGCCGGGCCCCTGGTAATAGGTCGTATAAAATAGAATGGCCGGTAGCTTGTCCGCCGCTCCTTCCCTGCGAACCACCATCAGCGAAATGGAATGACCGCTACGGGTAGGGATCAGTACACTGTCCCGGATCAGGTAGACGCTATCTTTTCGCCAGGTGCCGTCTGCGACCGACTGGGCATCACTCCTGCCGGAGTAAAGGAGCGTTAGCAACAATACCAGGGAAGGAATCCGCAAAAATCTATTGCAGGTAAACTTGTTCATGACCGGGAAAGATAAATAAATGATTTTTATCATACATACATCAGCCGAAATCCTTAATTTTTACACACCCAAAAATCATGTGCATGAAGCGAATCAATCTAACCAGCGTTGCGGCCGGTGCCTGGCTGCTGTTGCTTTCCTGTGGACAGGCCGGAACGGGTACCGAAGCGACCAACGCAACTGTTGCTCCTGCTGCAGCGGATTCAGCCCAGCCGGTCGCATTGCCCACCCCGCGGCGGGAAAAAGTGCTGACTGCAGAAGAACAGCAGGCGCTAACTCCCGACCAGGTGATCGCTTCGCTGAAAGAAGGTAACGAACGTTTCGTGCGCAACGATCTCACGGCGCGTGATCATTCCACCATGGTGCGCAAAGCGGTGCTGGGGCAGTATCCGAAAGCGGTAGTGCTTTCCTGCCTGGACAGTCGCATTCCGGTAGAAGACGTGTTTGACAAAGGTATCGGGGATATGTTTGTTGCCCGGGTCGCCGGCAATTTTGTGAATGAAGATATTCTCGGGAGTATGGAATTCGGCTGTAAGGTGTCTGGTGCGAAGCTGATCCTTGTGCTGGCGCATGAGTCCTGTGGTGCTGTAAAGGCAGCGATCGACAATGTGAAACTGGGCAATATCACAGCCATGCTCACGAAGATCGCGCCGGCGGTAAAACTGTCGGCTGGTTTTGCCGGTGAAAAGTCCTCCAAAAACGATGCGTTTGTAGAGCAGGTTGCCAAGGCAAACGTCACCAACACGATCGAAACCATCCGGGCAAAAAGTCCCATTCTGAAAGAAATGGAAACAAAAGGCGAAATCAGGATCATCGGCGCTTATTACAACCTGCAGACGGGTGAAGTAATATTCCTGTGATTATATTTGTTTCCTATGAAACAAATCACCCTTATCCTGTTGCTGTGTTGCACCATGCGTGGTTTCAGCCAGGCACCCGTAGAGATCACACCGCAGAAACTGAAACAAATTGAAACCAGGGTCAACCAGGATATTGAGCTCACGAAAGCCAGGCTGAAAGCGGAAGACTGGTCCCCGGAGCAAAGGGAATATATTGTAGATACGATGCGGATCGAGCGTTTATTTGCTGCCACGATTGAAATTGATTACAGCACTGCCGGTATGGTAAATGCAGGATATGAGGCGAGGCAACAATATGATGTGCTGTTAAACAAGTACTACAAAAAATTAATGGCGATTTTGAAAGGTGATGATAAGAACACCCTTGTTCAGGCACAGAAAGCCTGGCTGGCTTTCCGCGATGCAGAATTCAAACTGATCGGTATTGTAAGCAAAGAGGAATATTCCGGAGGTGGCACCATGCAATCATTGATCGATTCAGCTCAATTCCTGGCCATTGTAAAACAAAGGACACAGGAACTGTTTGACCATCTTACGCGGACAATCCGGCAGGAACAATAAACTTTTTTCTGGCTCATCAGTTACCACTATATGAAAGTTATCATTACCGGCACCACGGGAATGGTGGGTGAAGGTGTCCTGCTGGTTTGCCTTGAACACCCGGCTGTAACCGATGTGCTCGTCATCAACCGGCGTCCGCTGAACCGCCAGCATCCCAGGCTCAAAGAACTGTTGCTGGCAGATTTCACCCGGCTGGAATCCGTCAGCGAACAGGTTAAGGGTTATGATGCCTGTTTCTTTTGCGCCGGGGTCAGTTCGGTAGGGATGGATGAAGCAAAATATCACGCGCTGACCTATGACCTGACGCTGACCTTTGCGGGGAAGCTGGCATCACTCCAGCCGGAAATGGTGTTCACCTATGTTTCCGGAAAACATACCGACAGCAGTGAAAAGGGACGCACCATGTGGGCCCGGGTCAAGGGTAAAACCGAAAATGCCCTCCAGCGGTTGCCGTTTAAAGCAACGTACAATTTCAGGCCGGGACTAATGAAGCCGGTACCCGGACAACAAAATGTCAAATCCGTTTTCCGGGTCTTCCTGACGCTATATCCCCTGTTTGCCCTGATCAGTCCGGGTTTTACCTGCACACTGCAGGAAGTGGGATTGGCCATGATCCATGCCGTCTCCAAAGGATATCACAGCCCGATCCTGGAAGTTCCGGACATTAAGGAACTTGCCCGGTAACAATCCGCCGATTCCACTTGCATAACTGGAATACAGAAAGTATTTTGCTGGAGCGGTACGAGAATACCCCTGACTGGATCAGGATCGCGCTGTTTTTCGGCTTATGGGCAGTATACGAGCCCCTCTGTACCAGTCTGGGCTGTACCGCCGGCAATTACCTGAAAGGGATACGGGTACGCGATGTCAATCATCCCGAAAAAAGGATCAATTTCCTGCAGGCATTCATCCGGTACGTCATCAAGCTTTCGCTGGGCTGGATCTCCTTTCTCACCATGTATACCAATCACCAGCGGCGTGCCATTCATGACCTGGTAGCGGGAAGCGTTATGATCCGGTATGAAAAAGCGGACTGATCTGTTTTGTCGACATAAGCACCCGGTTGGTCGCAATGCTTGAGCATGTGTCATAAAGACACTATATTCAGGCTCCCTAAGCCGACAAACCCCGATGACCAGACATACCAACATTGCGCTGATACTGACATGGCTGTAGTACTGCATATCACCGTAACTGCTTTTGTCAATGGATTCAATCCCTTCCTGGGCATCGTGTTCCTGGTTATTCCCTTGTTGGTGCTGGGTGCCTATTATTTTTTTGTACTGGCCAATATAAGAAGGTTTCAAACGCGTTTGATCCTCCTCGTTATACTGGCATTGGGCATCTCTTTCTCCTATTATTACACCAACTACCGGATGCAGCGCAACACAGGGGAACCGGGTGCACCACGCCATTATATCGACACCTCGGGAGCCTGATCGTTAAGGGATGTCTAAATGCAGGCAATGCGCTTGCAAGTGTTCGGCCTGTATGTTATTTTACCGTTACAAGTTAAACCTCATTGTATGAAATTTTCCAAACTCCGCAGCACTACGCTGTTGTTGTTCGCCTCACTCACAGTAATCACCACCACTTCCTGCAGCAGCGCTAAAAAATCAACCTCAGGCACTACGCCAAAACCCGGCAAATACACGATTTCAGGGAATGCTTTTGTGTACGATTCACTATCGACGGATACTACCTACGGCTATTCGAAAGAAAATCCGATTAAAGTCGGCAGTAAAACATCGGGCGAAGGCCCATCGAATGAAAGACGTTACCTGAATGCCCTGTTGGGTCCCCACGGCGAGCAGATCAGTTATGAGCGCAGGGGAAGCTGCTGCCATTTCAAATCCAAATACGGCATGAAACTGGGCAATGAAACGGTCGGCACCGGGTTGCTTGACATTTACGTGATCACCTGGGCGGGCCAGGATCAACCGGTGATCCTCTACCTCAACATGTATGATCCGGGTGAATTGCTTGTTCCGGTAGGCTTCACGGTAAGGAACGACCTCTAAAGCATTCCGTTCAGTTTCTCCACTACAGCATCGATCTCTTCTTTTGTATTCTGGCGGCAGAAGGAAAACCGCACGGCTACCTGGTTGGGATTGCTGTTGACTTCCCGGATCACATGCGAGCCGAGGTCGGCACCACTGGTACAGGCGCTGCCACCGCTGGCGCAGATCCCGTTGATGTCCATATTGAACAGGATCATTTCAGACTTTTCGGATTTCGGGAATGAAACGTTCAGTACCGTATACAGGGAGCGACCGAATGCATCACCATTGAATTCGACATGGCCGACCTTCTCTTTCAGCTGATCCGCCATGTATTGTTTCAGCTCCCTGATGTAAGCAGCATCTTCAGCGTGACTGGCCATGGCCAGTTCCAGTGCTTTGGCGAAGCCCACGATCCCATACAGGTTTTCCGTACCCGCGCGCATATTCCTTTCCTGGGCACCACCGTGCAGCAACGGCTGGATCTGTACATTTTCATTCACGTACAGGATGCCCACCCCCTTGGGACCATGAAATTTATGTCCCGCACCGGTAATGAAATGCACCGGTGTATTCCGGAGGTCAAACGGGTAATGCCCCACGGTCTGTACCGTATCGGAATGGAAAATGGCATTATATTTTTTGCAGATATTTCCGACTGCATGCAGATCGAGCAGGTTGCCGATCTCGTTGTTCGCATGCATCAGGCTTACCAATGTTCGATCCTTGCTGGCCGCCAGCAGGCGTTCCAGGTCTTCCAGGTCGATATGGCCATCCGGCAGCAGTTTTACCCAGCTGAGCGCTACTCCTTCCCGGCGATGGTAGTACTCCACGGTATGGGATGTAGCGTGGTGTTCAATCGGCGAACTGATGATGTGCCGGCAACCCAGGTTGTGCAGGGCGGCCGCAATGGCCGTATTGCTGCTTTCGGTACCGCCTGAAGTAAAAAAGATCTCCGCAGGATGGGCGTTCAGGATCTTCGCCACCGATTTCCGCGCATTCTCTATAGCGAGACGGCTCTCCCGGCCATAGGAATAGATAGACGAAGGATTTCCGAATTTTTCAGTCAGGTAGGGCATCATCGCCTCCAGTACCCGGGGGTCAAGAGCCGTCGTGGCGGCATTGTCAAAATAAATCCTGTTCACAGCTGTTATTTTGGAACCGCCGCAAATTTCAGAAAATTATCCGACACCGGTAACTTTTACATGAACTCCTTGATATCCTGCATCAGGCGGAGGGCGATATTGTTCGCCGTGGTTTCAAAATTGCTCTCGGCATAGATCCGGATGATCGGCTCCGTATTGGAGGTCCGCAGGTGCACCCAGTCGTTGTCGAATTCGATCTTCAGGCCATCTTCCGTATTCACGGGATGTTTCTTGTATTTCGTCTGGATCTTTTCGAAGATCTCTTTTACATCGATGCTCTTTTCCAGCTCGATCTTATTCTTGGAAATGAAATAATCGGGATAACGGGAACGGAAACTCTTGATCCCGTTCTTGTGCCTGGCCAGCGCGCTGAGGAAAAGCCCGATACCGATCAGGGCATCACGACCATAATGCAGATCAGGCACGATAATTCCGCCATTGCCTTCACCTCCGATCACAGCGTTGGACTCCTTCATCTTCTTCACCACATTCACTTCACCGACGGCAGAAGGGAAATACTCACCGCCATGTTTCAGCGTGATTTCTTTGAGTGCCTTGGTGGAAGACATATTGGATACGGTGTTCCCGGGACGATGCTGCAGCACATAATCTGCAACTGCCACCAGGGTGAATTCTTCACCAAACATGCTGCCGTCTTCATTTACAAAACACAAACGATCCACATCCGGGTCAACAGCAATCCCCAGTGAAGCACCGCTTTTTTTCACCTCTGCACTGAGCCCGACAAGGTTCTCCGGCAATGGCTCGGGATTGTGGGCAAATCTTCCGTTCACCTCCCCGTTCAATACACTGACTTCCTCCACACCGAGTGCCTTCAGCAAAGCAGGCACGGCGATGGCGCCGGTAGAATTCACGGCATCCACCACAATTTTCAGGTTTTTCGCCCTGATCGCAGCAGCATCCACCAGCGGATGATTCACCACTGCATCGATATGTTTGCCAAGATAGCTATCGTTCAAAGTATAGGTACCGAGTTTATCCACCGGCACAAATGCGAAAGCATCACGCGATGCAAGATCCAGCACCTGGGCTCCTGCTTCCGCAGAAATAAATTCACCGGCACTGTTCAGCAGTTTCAATGCGTTCCATTCTTTGGGATTATGACTCGCTGTCAGGATAATACCGCCATCTGCTTTTTCCCAAACCACCGCCATTTCTACCGTTGGGGTGGTGGACAAGCCAAGGTCAACCACTTTGATCCCGAGACCGATCAGTGTCTGGGCTACCAGGTGATTCACCATTTCGCCGGAAATGCGGCCGTCCCTTCCGATCACTACTGTTGCCGCCTTGTTGGAGGCCGTCAGCATGGTGCCGTAAGCTGCTGCAAAACGAACGATGTCAATGGGAGTCAAGTTTTCACCAGGTGTTCCGCCGATGGTTCCACGAATGCCGGATATGCTTTTGATCAATGCCACAGTCTCAAGAGGTTTATAGCGTCAAAAATAAGAGATTCCCCGGAGTGAAGTAAGGGATTATTCTTTTTTCTTATTGTTCAATAAGAGGTACCTGGCCGTTTCGTAATAAGCCTTTGACCACCAGTCGTATGGTTCAAACGATTGCGTTGTTTTGGGATCAGGTTGTGCAAAATCTGCCCAGGCCATTACGGGTTTCCCACCCTGGATCGGCCGGGTGAAGTACCAGTTGTTGAAGATCATCCCCAGCCGCTTATTGTTATACTCCAAAATGAAGGCACGGTTGCTGCTGCCGGAATCCGCCGCATGCCGCGCCATCAGGTCGCGGCCCAGGGCGCTGTTGCGATAGGGTATATTGGCGATACCGGCAATAGTAGGCAGTACGTCCACCTGTGACGCCACATCATGCAGCCGCGCCACCGGGATTTTTCCCGGTGCATAAAACAACAACGGTACATGATTCGCCGTGAGCCCGTTTTCCGTCCATGCCGGCGGAAATAATGGTCCCCCGTTGCCGGCAATACCATGGTCGCCGATGAAAACAAATAAGGTGTTGTTGAAATATGGAGAGGCCTTTGCTTTCTCCATAAAAGTTTTGAAACAGTAGTCCGTATACCGGAAGGCATTCAGTTCATCGTTGTTCTCAAAACCATAACGGTTCAGGGTGTCTTTGGGAAAGTTCACGAGTCCTACTGCTGCCCTGTCTTCTTCCGGGATGGTGTAAGGCCGGTGGTTGTCTGCCGTCTGGATAATTGCAAAAAAGGGTTTCTGTTCCTTGCTGAGAATTTTATCCGCCTGCAGGAAAAGATTTTTGTCACTGATACCCCATACGTCCACCCGCGGCACATCGTAATCCCCCTCTTCATACAAATGCAGGTTGTGGATATTGTTGGTCAGGATCCCCCGGATATTTGCCCAGCTCGTGCTGCCGCCCAGGAAATAATAGCGCTCATGATCCTTGAACTCATTCAGGATCGTAGCCTGGTCCACCATCAACGGATTACGGCTCGCGGTCTTCACCAGTTCCACATCCGGTATGCCCGTCACTGTCGCCCAAACGCCCTTCGCGGTGCCGATCAGCGGCGTAAAGCAATTGTCGAAGAATAATCCTTCCTTACACATGCCCGCGAAATAGGGTGTCGTGTTCAGGGGACTGCCCCACATGGAACTTTTATAGGCACTGAAACTTTCACAGATGACGAGTACCACATTCGGCGTGGTGGCACCCTGCCAGTTGGCTATGGTATCCGGCAATACGTTCCGCCGGAAATTCAGGGTGGCCGGATCCGGATGTTCCACCCCGAGATAGGCTGCCATTTCCGGGTATACGTCCGCCATTTTTTTCGCATCGTAACCGGAGCCGCGGAATTTGAAAGAACTGGCAAAAGACTGGATGGGATTCAAGGCAATATTGGCGTTGAAATCACTGCCGAGGTTGAAGGCATCGCTCCACCGCAGCGGGTATTGTCCCACCCTGCCGAACAAGGCCACGGCCAGTACAAGAAACCCGCCGATATACCCGATCACCCGCACAGGACGGTTATACCGGTAGTCACTTTTTTTGATGCTGCGGTAAAAATACCGGATCATCCAAACGATTCCCCAGGTGAGTACAATAACAGCCAGGAGTATGCGAATCACCGGGTAGGTTTGCCATACCATCTTTGCTGAAATGGCGGCATCCTGCAGAAAGCTGAGTGCGCTGGCATTCAACCGCTGGTTGAGGTACCGGAAATGCAGGAAATCGACGGCATAAAAAACCACCAGCGCGAGGGCGATGATGCTGTAAAACCAGGTCCAGCCCTTCAGGGCCCGGGGATTCCGGAAAGGATCCGCTACGGGTAGCGCTGTGATCAGCGCCGTGACCAGTGCGATGGCGCCGACGATCCTGGCATCATAACGGAAACCGAGCCAGAAAGCCCTTCCCGTTCCGGGTGCGCCGCCACTACCGGTAACCGGCAACCGAAAGGTGAGCCAGGTGCCCAGGCGGGCAGCGCTCATCAGTACCAAAAGCAACAAACTGATCAGGAAAACCCATCGAATTGTCCGGGGAATTTTAGCCATAACGGCAAAAGTCGGGATTATTTATATTTTTGCCACATCGCGAAGCGCATGGACTTAATAGACAGGATTATCAGCATTGACAAAAATCTGGCGGTTACCATTAACCGCGACTGGAGTAATCCTGTACTGGATACCATCTTCCAGCATATACGGGAAACCTATTTCTGGCTGCCCATGTACCTCTTTTTCCTGGTGCTGGCGCCGCTGAATTTCGGCAAAAGAGGCTGGATCTGGATCGTGGGTGCCATCGTCTGCCTGTCGCTCACCGACCAGGTGAGCAGCAACCTGATCAAAAACAACATCATGCGGCTCCGCCCCTGCCGCGACCCGGAAATTGCCGACCAGATCCGGATCTTCATCCGCTACTGCCCCGGCAGCAGCAGTTTCACCTCTTCCCATGCCACGAACCATTTTGGTTTTGCCACTTTCACCTACCTTACCATAGGACAATGGCTGAAGCCCTGGTCTAAGATTTTATTTGTACTGGCAGGCCTGGTCAGTTTTGCCCAGGTTTATGTAGGCGTGCATTACCCTATTGATATCACTGCCGGAGCCCTCCTGGGAATTGGTCTCGGATACGGAATGAGTATTATCTTCAACAAAAATTTCGGCCCTTTACAATAATGACGGAAATTCTTATAATACTGGGACTCATACTGTTAAACGGTGTGTTTTCCATGGCAGAGATCGCATTGGTCTCGGCCCGCAAAGCCCGCCTGGAAGCCCAGGCCTCCCGGGGTGATGCGAGAGCCCGCGAAGCGCTGAACCTGGCCAGCCATCCCGACACTTTCCTGAGCACCGTGCAGATCGGCATTACCCTGATCGGGATCCTGACCGGTATTTATTCCGGCGAGGCACTTACCGAGAATGTTTCCGCATTTTTCAACCAGATCCCGTTGCTGGCCAAATATTCCAAAGGCATCGGCACCGGCGTAGTGGTAGTATTCATCACCTATCTCAGCCTCGTGCTGGGAGAACTGCTGCCCAAAAGGCTTGGCCTCAGCAAACCGGAAGTGATTGCCAAACTGGTAGCCGGACCGATGAACCTGCTCAGCAAGGTCACGTATCCCTTTATCTGGCTGCTGGGCATTTCCACCAACCTGCTCGCAAAAGTGTTCAACATCCGCAAAAACGATACGCAGGTAACAGAAGAAGAAATCAAAGCCATCATCAGCGAAGGCACCGAACAGGGCACGATCGAGGAAGCCGAGCAGGAGATCATCGAACGGGTGTTTCACCTCGGCGACCGGAGCATCTCTTCCCTGATGACGCACCGGAGTGACATCATCTGGTTCGACATCAACGACAATGAAGTCAGCATCAAGGAGAAAATCGTGATGGAACCGCATTCCATCTATCCCATCTGCGACGGCGATATCGACAATATCAAAGGCGTTGTTTCCATCAAGGACCTCTACATTACCAACGACCTCACCCTGTTTAAGCATATCATGAAGCCGGCGATGTTTGTGCCGGAAAACAATACCGCCTACCGGGTACTGGAGCGCTTCAAGGAAGGACAGCTCCACTCCTGCTTTATCGTTGACGAATACGGCTCGGTTCAGGGCATGATCACCCTCAACGATATCCTGGAAGCTATCGTCGGCGACCTGCCTCAGCCTGATCTCGAAGATTATGCCATCAACAAACGTGATGATGGTACTTACCTTGTCGACGGACAGATCCCCTTTTACGACTTCCTCAGCCGCTTCGGCATGACCGACTGGATGAACGAGGGCGAACAGGAATTCAATACCCTCGCGGGCTTTATCCTGCACAAACTCGAAAGAATCCCTATGACCGGCGACACCCTCGAATGGAAAGGCTTCCGCTTCGAGATCATCGATATGGACAGTTTGAGGATTGACAAGATCTTAGTGGCGATATCGGATGATATCAGGGAGAAGATGGATGAGGAGGACTGAGTTGTCTAGTTGTTTGGAAGTTTAGTTGTTTAGAAGTTGGTCCTCATTGAAATTAGTTGAGTAAGGGTTAATCGTTCGTAATTCAGGGCGCAGGATTACTGTTATCTTCAATCGTTCGGCAGCTGTTTTACAGCATAGTTCAGCAAATAAACAAACAGCAACCTGTTCAGCGACATAGAACTACTAAACTACCATACATCTAAACTTATAAACAGAAAGAACCCCGTCTGTTACCAGCTAAACGCCGCATTCTGCTCCGGGTAGCCCACCTTCGTACTTTTTCGTTCACCGTTCACCGTTACGTGCATGATGTTGATCTGTTTGTCGAAAGCGTCGTAGAGCAGTGAATTGGCGATCTCGAGTTTTTGGACGTTGGGGACGTTGGTCACCTGTACATAACACCAGGCGGCTTCTTTTTCTTTTTCGTAACCGACAAATTCAAGGGTCACCGGCTGGCCATTCACTTTTATTTTGAAATGCTGCTGCAGGTAATGAAAAACTAGCTCATTGGCCTTGGCCTGGTCTTTCGGTGCACTGAGGTCCACCGCGGTTTCACGGCCTGCTGACAAAGCCTTTTCGAAGTCATCAATAAAAAGTTTAATACTTACTTCCAGGGTTTTGTCCTTTGCATTGTGCTGCACCTCGGAAACACTCACAAAAAAGGGATGCACAACGGAAACCATTGCTACTGTCAACCATTTAAATAATCCAGTGACCATTGACCAAATATTTTTTTCCAGCCCAAAACTCTGTTTTATTTTGACAGCTTCATAAAGTATGCAAGATTTTAACCTTTACTTCCGCCTCGGGATGGAGCATATCCTCACCTGGGACGCACTGGATCACATATTATTCGTAACCGCACTATGTTTACGGTACGGATGGAAGGACTGGAAAAAAGTTGCGATCCTGGTGACTGCCTTCACCATCGGACACAGCATCACCCTCGTGCTCAGTGTCAGCGGAAATCTCTTTGTTCCGGTAAAATGGATAGAATTCCTGATACCTTTAACAATTGCCGGCACTGCCGTCAACAATATTTTCCATAAAGAAGGCAAAAACGCCCCCCGCCTGCCGCTCATTTACTTCTTCGCCCTGTTCTTCGGCATGATCCATGGACTCGCCTATGCCAATCTCCTGCTCGACCTGGAAGGCAAAGAGGGACTGACCCTGCACTTGCTGGCATTTAACCTTGGCATCGAAGTAGCCCAATTGCTGGTAGTGGCGGTGGTTTTGGTGCTATCCTTTATATTCGTGGACCTTTTGAAGGTTCCGGGGCGCTGGTGGGTAAGCATTTTATCTTCCCTGATTCTGCTGTTTTCCCTTAAATGGGCAGTGGAACGGTTCCCCCAAAAAGATGTATCCCTTTCATCAACAGCATATACAAATGAGAAAACTCCTCTTTGCATGTCTGGGGCTCTTTGCCGGAACGGCTTACTCCCAGGACATCAAGAACAATCCCGGTTCGAATCACGGGAACAAGTTTGAACAGCTGGGAACAATCCTCCCAACGCCCAATGAGTACCGTACCGCCAGTGGTGCTCCCGGACCGAAATACTGGCAACAGCGCGCGGACTATGACATCAAGTGCGAACTTGATGAAGAAAAACTGCGCCTGACCGGTTCTGAAACCGTTACCTACTTCAACAACAGCCCGGATGTATTGACCTACCTCTGGTTGCAGCTGGACGAAAACGAACACAGCAGCGAAAAGAACGCCAACTACCAGGACGCGTCCAGCATCGGCAAACAGACCGTTGACATTCAGATGGACCGTTACGAAGAAAAGAAAAACGATTTCGGTGTCAACATCGTCAAACTGACCGACGCGCTCGGTAAAGAACTGAAATACACCGTCAACAAAACCATGATGCGCGTAGAGCTTCCTGCGGCACTGAAACCCGGACAAAAATTCGTGTTCAAGTGCGACTGGAACTACAAGATTTCCGATCGCATGAAAGAAGGCGGCCGTGGTGGTTATGAGTATTTCGCTGAAGATGGAAACTACCTCTTCACGATTGCCCAATGGTATCCCCGCCTTTGCGTATACAGCGATTTCCAGGGCTGGCAGAACCACCAGTTCACCGGCCGCGGAGAATTCGCCCTCACTTTCGGCAATTTCAAAGTTGCGATGACCGTTCCTTCCGATCACATGGTCGGTTCTACCGGCGAGTGTATCAACTATGCTGCTGTGCTTACGCCTACACAAATGAGCCGCTGGCAGAAAGCACAGACGGCAAAAGATGTAACCGAGATCGTTACACTCGACGAAGCGAAAAAAGCAGAGAAGACCAAGTCTAAAACCAAGAAGACCTGGATCTACAAAGCCGATAATGTGCGGGACTTCGCGTGGACTTCTTCCCGCCGCTTTATCTGGGATGCGATCCCTGCGAACGTGGAAGGCAAAAAAGTAATGTGCATGAGTTTCTATAGTAAAGAAGCTTATGGCCTGTACCGCCCCTACTCCTCCAAAGCAGTAGCGCATACCATCAAGACCTACAGCAAATTCTCTGTACCCTACCCCTACCCCGTTGCCCAGAGCATCGAGGCGGCTAACGGTATGGAATACCCGATGATCTGCTTCAACTATGGCCGTACTGCTCCCGATGGCACTTACAGCGAGGGCACCAAGTACGGTATGCTGGGTGTGATCATCCATGAAGTGGGTCACAACTTCTTCCCGATGATCGTGAACAGCGACGAACGCCAGTGGAGCTGGATGGACGAAGGCCTGAACACTTTCGTGGAGTACCTGACCGAAGAACTGTGGGACAATAAATTCCCCACCCGCCGCGGTCCTGCTGCCTATATCGCCGACTACATGAAGCTGCCGAAAGACCAGCTGGAGCCGATCATGACCAACAGCGAGAACATCATCCAGTTCGGTCCCAATGCCTACAGCAAGCCGGCAACCGGCCTGAACATCCTCCGCGAAACCATCATGGGCCGCGAACTGTTCGACTATGCTTTTAAAGAGTACAGCCGCCGCTGGGCATTCAAACATCCGCAACCGGCTGACCTGTTCCGCACCCTGGAAGATGCCAGCGGTGAAGACCTCGACTGGTTCTGGAGAGGCTGGTTCTACAGCACAGATGCTACGGACATCGCCATCGATACGGTTCGCTACCTTCGCCCGGAATTTGGTGAGCCCACCAACGGTAACCAGCCGGTGAACGGCATGAATAAGATCAAGCTGGCGAAGCCCCAGGTGAATACTTTTGAAGACATCAGCAAGATCCGCAACAAGGAAGACAAGAGCATCGTGTTCGCAACTGATGCCGACACTACCCTGCGCGATTTCTACTGGCGTTATGCCCGCGGTCTCGAGCCCATCGACACTGCCACTTACGAAGTTCCTGCTGTGACCAATACACAGAAGGCCGACGACGCGGTACAGGCGAAATTCAAAGACAAGCATATTTACGAACTGACCTTCAGCAACAAGGGCGGACTCGTGATGCCGATCATCGTTGAGTTCACCTATACGGACGGCACTACTGAAGTTGACCGCATTCCTGCCCAGATCTGGCGCAAGAACGAAGGCAAAGTGACCAAGGTATATGCGAAAGACAAGGAAGTGAAGAGCATCAAACTCGATCCCATGCGTGAAACTGCTGACATCAATGAAAGCAACAACACCTGGGGAACCATCGCCGAACCCAGCAAGTTCCAGCTCTACAAGCTGAAACAAAACACCCGCGGACAAAGCACCGGCATTACGCCCATGCAGAAAGCACAGGAGAAGAAGGGGGATGTGAAGAAAGCGTTTTAATGTTTAGGAGTTTAGTTGTTTAGAAGTTTAGAAGTTGGAACCCGAGAGGGTGAGTGAACTGATAAACGGAAACATAATGAAGAGTTGAGCCCCGGCGTTGCCGGGGCTCTTTTTTGTGCTTTGCCCTCCGGCTCTGACTGCCGCAGCTTTAGCGGAGGCGGTAGCTTTAGCGAAGGAGGGCCCACCAGCTTTGTCTGCCGGAGCGGAGCGCAGGCAGAAGCTTCAGCGAAGGTGGGTTTGGGGTTTGGAGTTTGGCTTTGCCCTCCGGCTCTGACTGCCGCAGCTTTAGCGGAGGCGGTAGCTTTAGCGAAAGTGGGCTTTGCCCTCCGAAGCTTTAGCGAAGGAGGGAGTTGCTTTTTTGAAAACGGCCAATTCATAAAATCGAGTGAAATGAGCCACCAGACTGCATTTCACCAATCTATGCGGTTGTATACGGTTATTGTGCGAATGCAGACCAGGTATACGTTACTCCTCCTGGAGCATTCCTGATCTGGTACAAATCGTATTGTAACCGGCTACCACACATACGACTATTAATCATAGCCTGGTGGCTCATTTCACTCAGTTTTACAAATTGCATTTTTTTGGAAAAGAGGATGCCTTCCACTCAACAACGGAAATCAATACTGTAGATGGGGCAAAAACAAAAGTGGAAATGGCAGTGAAATGTTCAGGCTTACTGAAGGGGAATCTGGACAATGAAGGTATTATTCCCGGGTCTTACTTTCTCCGGATCGCCTTTGCCGGGATCATCAACGGCCGCTGCTGCGAACAAGGCTTTTGGCCAGCCGGCCTCGTCCAGGTAAATGAAAGGCCTTTCCAGTCGGGCCAGGGGGATCATTTGACCGTTTTTACAACGAAGTTGACGGAGGCTTACCAGCGAATGATGTGCCGGCTGCCAGTCGCGCCCGTTGATGGAGGTGATCAGCACGAGCGCTCCAAATTGCGGAGCAAGCTTTCCCGCATTCGAATAATACTTCGCGACAGCATAAAATCTTTTTCGCCCGGCATCATACCAAAGGGTTGGGTCCTCGCAGGCCAGATCCGCTCCTGCCAGAACATTGCTGACCGTTGTAAAGGGGCCATCGGGCCGGTCAGCAACCGCCATCCAGAACGTCATATGTCCCACTTCCGGCATCCGCGATTTGTACAGCAGGTAATATTTTCCGTCAGGGCCTTGTGTGACAGCCGGATTGGTGGCCACTTCGTAAGTGCGCTGGTTATCGGGCGCCATGATATATGCGGGAGTATGATCAAACTGCCCGCTGATCAATCCATCCAGGGTTTTTGCCCTCACCACACCTATCTTCTGGGTACAATTGTATCGAAGCCATTGCAGCGATTGTGGAGTTACAGATTTTTTTACAGTGAATGCACTGTCAAATGCATTGGCGATGAAATAGAGGTAATATTCGCCATTGAATTTCCGGATCAGTGGGTTGTGATAGGTGAAGCGATCCCATCGGGTGGGATCACCAGTTCCTTTCAGAATCGTTTTCACATAATGATAGGGTCCGCCTGGTTTGTCTGCAATAGCGTAAGCGATCTCGGAATATTTGTTCCAGCCGGAGAACCCGTCAAAAATATAATTGAGGGTATCGTCTGCGGCGGTTCGTCTGCCGTGGGGCCATCGCGAATAGAACATATGGAACATTCCGTCCTCCCCTTCTATCACACTGGAACACCATTGATAGTAATCCGGCGATTGAAAAATATTGCTGCTATCCACCGCTCGGATCATTTTTCCCAGGTCAAGATTGTCCTGCGCCGGAAGCTGCCTGGCGGATATGGTACCCGCCAGTACCATCAGCGATCTCACGACAAGGAATAAACGACAATTCATCAGGCGGCAATTCATATTATCGTAACAGCTGCTCAATAATCGATTTTGTGATCCTTCTCTATCGCTTGTCCGCTGAAGGCTTTTTGGGAAGACCATGCAGCAGCCGGGGTCGTCCAGAAGGGATCACTGGCAGGCAGACCCAGGGGCAGGAATCCGACCGTTGCCAGGTATAGTGATCCGGTGCTGATATAGGGATCACCCAGTTCCGGCTGATGACCGGCAAGTCCGATCTGTAACCACCCGGCAGAAGAGAAAGTACCGGGTGCTTCAAACAATTTTTTCATCACGGCGGTCAGGGCGCAACGTACCTGTGCGGGAGTTGTAATTTCCGGCAACTGATGTTCAAGGGCCGTTTGCGCCAGTGCCTGGAACGCACCGGTACGGTAAGTAATCGAGCGGCCGGTAATGGGATAGGTACCCTCGGGTGAGATCATCTTTTCCTGCAGCACGGCATAACGCACCATCCGTTTACGGGCGAGGTCATAATCGGCAGTAGTGGTGAGAATCTTCTTTTCTGACAACACTTTCAATATATCAACCAGCATGGGCTGGATCACGAAGGAATTGTAATAGTCCATGGCGAATTTTTCGCCATCCGAATAGAGTCCGTCACCCACATACCACTCCTTCATTTTCCTGATGGCTATATCAATCCGGGCCGGGTCAAAGTTTTCACCGGTATTCAGCAGGAAGGCTTCGGTGATCCCCGCGAACAGCAGCCAGTTGCTGTAATAAGCGTTCCGGTTGCGGAGGGACTGGAATGCTGCGACATACCGTTTTTTGGTGAGGGAATCAAGTGGTTCCCACAGGGCAGCCGGTGCACGGAGAAATGCCTGCGCGAGGAAGGCGGCATCCACCAGCGGCTGCATTTCCGTTTCAAAATTCAGGTGATCCGGATGCTGCGGATTCACCAGGTTGGGCAATCCTTTCAACAGCGCTTCGCGAAGTTGTTGTCTTAATGCAGATTCCTTTGATGCATCATCAGGGAGAGCGAGCCACGGCGCAATTCCTGCCAGGGTTCTGCCAACAGCTTCACCATAGGTAACCGCTTTAAGGTTCAGGTAGTAACCCGGCGCTGTTTCGAGCGGCAGATCCTGGTGCAGCGTGCCGTTGCTGATGCTTTTTGCAATGGGCCATGCGATCCGGAAAAGCAGTTCCGACCAGTATTGGCGATCTTCCGCGCCCTTTACCGGTTGTTGCGCGAAGCAGTCACGGGCAGGAACATTCAGCAGCAATGCCATGGCGGCAGCGACAATCCATTTTCGGTTACTCATAGCGGCGAATAGTGTTATTGAAGTTGAGCGGCTGGTCGTATTTCGGTGCCCACGCTATTGGTGAGTCCATCGCCGAGGGCTTTGCGGTAGCGGTTGGCGATTTCCGAAAGCTGTTTGACAATCTCCGGGTATTGTGCCTGCACATCACGGTCTTCGCCAGGGTCTGTACTGAGATCATAGAGTGCCATTGGAATATCTGCCTGCGCATATTTGCCCGGGTAGCGGTCGCCGCCGATGGTGGCAGGCGGGCCGTAGGTCTGGGAGGTGGCAGGAAAAACCAACTTCCAGTTTTCTTTCCGGATGGCTTTCAGGTTATTGCGGTCGTAATAGTAAGCGAATTCGTCCCGGGGCACAGCACGCTGGTCGCCGAGCAGCACGGCTTTAAAATCTACGCCATCGATCTTTTGTTGCGGCAACTGTGCCTTGCAGATGTCTGCCAGCGTGGGCAGGAGATCCATATTGGTCAGCAGCCGGTTGCTTACGGTCCCGGCCTTTGTATGACCCGGCCAGCTGATGATGCATGGCACTTTCAGTCCGCCGTCCCAGGCTGTTCCCTTCCCTTCCCGCAATCCGCCGGTATTGCCGGCATGATTGCCGAACGTGAGCCATGGCCCGTTGTCGCTGGTAAAGATCACGATGGTGTTATCATAGACCTTATTTGCCTTCAGGACTTTGATCACTTCGCCGACGGACCAGTCCACCTCTTCCATTACATCACCGAACAAACCGGCTCCGCTTTTCCCCTTGAACTTCGCTGAAGCGCCCAGGGGAACATGCACCATGGAATGGGCGAAATAGAGGAAAAAGGGCTTTTTATGGTTGCTTTGAATGAACGATACCGCCCGCTGCGTATAGGCCGAAGTAAGACCGTCCTGGTCATCGAAGCCGTCAATGATCTTCACGGTTTCATTGCCGTCGATCAGGGGCAACGGCGGATACTTCGCTCGCCAGAAACTGGTGTCTTTCCAGCGTTCGCCGTTATAGTCGTAGGCCCACATATCATTGGAATACGGTAGTCCGAAAAACTCATCAAATCCATTCTGCAGGGGCAGGTAGGGCTGTTTGTGACCGAGGTGCCACTTGCCGACCATCCCTGTGGCATAACCGACGCTTTTCAGCATTTCGGGCAACGTGGTTTCATTGGGATTGAGGGCAAATTTAGCATTGTGGTCAAGCGCGCCGCTGATCCCGATCCGGGTGGGATAACAGCCCGTCAGCAGGGCACTCCGCGAAGCCGAGCAGACGGCCTGGGCGGCATAGAATTCTGTAAAGCGTACACCACTCGCAGCCAGCGCATCGATCTGTGGTGTCTGGTAGGGACCGCCGCCGTAACAGGTCGGGTCACCATAGCCCATGTCATCCATGTTGATGAGCACTATGTTGGGGCGGGAAGTTTTTACCTGTGCGCGGGAGGAAAATGTGCTGCCAAGAAAGTATAGTACTAATATGCAAAGCTTTCCGGGAAATCTCATAACAGGAATTTCAGGTTACTGCAATATACTATTGCAGGGGCTTACTGCATCTTGTTTGTAGTACTGTAGTTTCCCGGCAGCACAACACCAGTGTCAAAACTTCTCCTTAATATCCAGTCCGACGGGGTAATAAACGGTCCAGCTGCTGGAACTCTCAGTGCCCGTTGCGTCCGCCGTGCTTTCTCCCGTGGCCGTTTCGTCTGTGGTGGTCGTCTCCCGGGTGTGGGAAACAGTTCCACTCGCTTCGACAAAGAAAATGTCGCCTGAAATCTCTGTTCCGAATTCGTATCCCTTCGTGCCGGAACTGCCTTTCCGGTGTTCTGACATTACTGTCTTTATTGCCTCAGATCTGGTCGTGTTACTGAGCGTGGTGGAGTCATACAACACTTCAATATCAAAATGTAGCGAGTTTATTTCCTTTTTATAGGTGAAACTTTTCTTGCCGTAAATACTCGTGGTGCGGTCTATTACGGTACTCTCGCGCGGGTTAATGGTATAGGGCAGCACTGAAGGATGAAAGGCGACAAATATCGTCATCGTTACCTGGTCGCTGCCATTCACACCGAACTTGTCCTGCGCCTTGCCTTCCTCGGCCCGGAGATAGCCATTCTCATACAGGTTGGGTGCGAGGGAATCACCCGTGTCAGCATTGATTTTTGCCTCGAATTCACCTCTAACCGGTCCGCTCCTGCCATTGATCTCCAGCACGATGATCTTGTCAGTTGCCGTACTGAAGAGACTTACGCCATCGGAGTAAGGTTTCTTCTCCAGCACCCTTTTGCCATCGTACAATTTGCCTGCTGCATGCGCTACTCCGCCGCTGTCAACCGAATAGACATTGCCGGAATGCAAAAATCTGATCTTCATCTCCGGCTGAACAGCATCCACCACCCCAAGATAGGGATAACCATCTTCGAACGTCACCACCAGGTGGCTGCCATTATCCAGGTTACGTTGTTTGGGTTCATACAGAATCACGTCATTGGTGCGCGTGCCTGGCGGGAAATTTCCATTGGTTGCTTTGACTTCCAGCCAGCCGGAAAACTGCTGAAAGGTGTAGTGACTCCCGGTATGCACAAACCGGCAGTCAAACAGGCCGTCGTTCTTTACTTCAGTGACCGATGCGAAATATTGTTTACTGTCGTTTGGAAATCGTACAGCAATGAAATCATTTTGTTTCATGATGTTTACATTTTGATTGCTTCAGGTCCAGTCCAGCGCGGTATCCGGATCGGGACAAAGCGGCATTTTTTTACAGATAAAGGCAAGTAGTTCCATAGCCGGGTATTTTAACTCTGTATTCCCCGGAACAGGCGGCGGTGTGGGTGGTGGCGGCGGTTTAACTACCACATCCGTGAATTTGCGGAAACCGCCCGCCTTGAAAAGGCTGGCCGAAAACTTCCGCGCAACAGCAGGTTTGTCACCGGCGAGGTGCATGCTCAGTACACGTCCCGCGGAATCAGCCACCGGCATAACCGGTGCGGCGCTTTCTGCCGGTGCTGCAGCGCCGGCCCGCAGTGTTGCCATCTTCATCCTTCGACCGAGCAACTGATCAGATTTTGTTTTTGCCTGGAAGCTCACCTGCGGATTGAGCTTTACAAACAACTGTGCCGTGAGGTTGCCCGTTGCTGCAGATGGTTGAACCGGCTTTGCATACTGAATAGCAACATTGCGTACAAAGATCATTTTGTCGGGATATGCCGGCACCAGGCCATTTCCATTGCCGTCCGATATGACCGTTTCACCATCAGGAAGTTTCCAGAATCTTTGCTGAAAAAACTCCTTGAGCGGAAACCATTCCCTGACAATTGTTACGACCGCATATTCAAACCCGATATGTTGTATTTCCGGTTCGCCGTCACTCACCTGGAAAACCTCCTTCAGGTTGGCAGGCGCTTTTTCATACAAGGAGGCCACCTCCATTTTATCGAGTGTCAGCATCTGCCAGGGAACCTGGTCCTCGAAAAAATTTATGGGATTGAACAAAGTTGGCAGATAGGTGAATTCACCGGCCAGTTCGTCGGCGCCATGCATTTTTGCAAACAACTCATAGTCTGTTTTAAGATCATTCAAAGTAGTGACCGGCGCAGCTCCCGTAAGCTGGTTAAACAACCCCAGCCACTTTTCCACCGCGGCCTTATTCCCTTTGGATTCCCATGCCAGCATCGCTTTAGCGATCATACTTTTCAGGGCCGGTTCATCAGCCAGCCACTGGGTTTTGACCGGCTCCGCACCTACGCCCTCTGCAAGCGTCGCTTGCAATTGCCTGGTCTTATAGTCACTCACCGCAGCCTTGTACAATTGTTCATACTGTTCATAGCGGGCCAGCGGTGTGACCTGTATGCCATCTACGGCCTCTTCCTTGTTCAGGAATGCAAGCGCGTCCTGGTAACTGGCTTCCTCAGCTGCCGTCCGATGGCTGTTGGCGGGAATGGCCAGCTTAAGCACCCTGCTGTAAACGTCCTGCAGTAGATCCGGCTTTACCGTGATCAGGTCATTGGGTTCAGCAATGAAATTGAACATGGCAGCAAAAGCATGCTTCCTGACAGTCGCCTCTGTCGGATCGATGCCATATTTTTCGGGATCCACAAAATAAAACGCCTCTTTGGAGACCATGAACTGGCCATTCTGGAAAGACAAAAATTTCTGATCCTGCTTTACCCCGTCTGCATCTGTTTCAAAGATGAGCTTCAGCTTGGTCAGCAGGGCGATGGCAATGGCTGCGTTCATGGCTAATCGAATTTAGCGTTAGGATCTGTATCCGGGCAAACACCGACAAGGCGGTTGATGAAACACAACAACTGCATCCCGTTACAACTGATTCCTTCGCCGGTGTCCTTGGAATGAAAATCACTTGTTTCTTTGCCCTTGGAATAACCACCCTTCACCCGGAATGGCCCCCATCCTACATTAGCCGATGCATCAAATTTGCTCTTAAAAGTGCTGGACTGCCAGGCGGATTTATCAAATTTCAGGTTAAGGTTACGGGCAAAAACAGCATGCGTGGAATATGCGATAAAACTTCCTTTGGGTGGGTTACCGCCATCTGACAAAACAGGATTACCGAAAGTCCATGTACCCGGATCCAGCTTCCAACCACGGCAGGAAAATAGTTCCGTTCCAAACCAGGGCCGCATGATCTTGACCTGTGTCAGTTCAAAATTCATTTCGAACGCATTGGTCTCCATGGTATCATTGGTACGTTCCGTGGACCCGCTGGCGTCAGCGCCTGCGGACCACAGACCGAAATTGACGCCGCCCCCGGCATTCCAGGCTGTGGTGGATTTTGATGAATGCGTGGTCACCTCCTTGTCACTGAAACTGTATTTCATCCATTCCTGTTTGTGGAAATTGGCGGGGAAAAGTCTTACAGGATAAAAGTCGAAATCGATCATCGACTCTGTGAACCTTGCCCTGTCATAGGCATCACGAAGTTCTGAAAACCAGGAGGCCATGCTGCGGCCTGTCACCTGCGCAATATAGGCATGCATAGCCTCCACTTCATTCTTGTAACCTGCACCGGTCCACGCGTTCATGGCACTCTTGACCTTATTCCTGTAGACAGGCTGGTTAACACTGAAATCAAGCACTGCTTCCTTGTTGTCACCCGCCGCAGCGCTGATGCGTTTGTTGTTATACAGCAACACTGCATCGGAATAGGCCTGCTCTTTTTCAGCATAGGCGAGTGAGATCGGGCTGTCGGTCGTCCTCTCCGTTTCTTCGTCGGTCACCAGATTCTTTTCTTTCTTAACCGTATACAGCAGACTTTTGAATTTGTCGAGCTTCTTCTTTTCCTCCTCGGAAGGATCTAGATTGGTCACCTTGGCAAACTTCAGGATGTTGCCATAGATCTTGCTCAGGCGCTCCTGGCTGTTGCGGTCAATTGTTTGCGACTGGTCCGCCTGGTATACGGCCGATGGATCAGGAACAAGATCAGCAAACATGGAAAAGTCTGCTGCCTGCATGATGAGCTTGCGCAATTCAGTTGCATCAGCCGCGTTGAATCCTTTCTCCAGGTAATCAAAATCGCCGTTGCCAAACGGAATGCCGGGTGTGATCCAGGATACAAAATTGTTTTTGCTGGCGGGTGCATATTCATCACCGCCTGTAAGAATCTCATTCAGCTTGGCAAGCGTCGCCTGCATCAGCTGTTCACTTTTAAAAACTGACATAGAGAGGTAGGTTTTATGGTAAAAAAGTCGCTTGTACTAGTGTGATTCGTCAACCACGGTGAACCAGATTTTGTAATTGGCAGATCCATTGTCCACCACGCCCTGTTGTTCAACATTGTGGGTAAAGTTATCCAGGTCGACCGTACCGATCAGGTCGTTTGAGGTAAGAGCATCCCTTTCCCACACTTCAATAGTATGAGGTCCTTCTTCCGAAAGTGCGACCTGGGCAGAAAGCTGTTTGGTATTATTTACACTGATCGCGCCCACAGTAATGGTGTGCGGAGCGCCATTTTTGACAACCAGGTAAACGTCATCGTCACCGGTATAATCGTCCTGCCTGAGGCAGGTGACTGCATCAATTAAAAGAAACATAGAATAAGATTTAAGTTGAACCAAAAGTAATTTGTGGAGAATTCCGTTACAACGGGAAAATTCCCGTACAGCTATCGGTATTACTACTGTACGGGCATGAAATTTTGCCTTCGGCTTACTCACTAAACAAGGATGAAATGCCAGCTGCCCGGCGTCAATATCAAACCACGATCGCGCTGGCGAGCTGTGTCTGGATATTCATCATTCTTCTTTGGCGGAACGCTGCAGCGATCGCGCAATGGCAACCGGATTTTCTTTCATAAACACACCTTTATCCAGGTCCAGCGCGTCGCTATGCAGCATTACTTCCCGCGACCATCGTTTGGGAGGATGGTCTTTTTTTGACTGTTTCTTATGTACACCTTTGCCGGCAGCACCGGATCTGCCCGAAGTTTTCTTCCTGGCAGACCCGGCAACTCCGGCATGGTGTGATCCGTGATGATCATGGGTACGCTTCGTTACTGGTATATGTATACGCGTCGCAATAGCGGGCCACCATTTTTCTATTCATTGATCAGTTTACCGTTGTTATCATACATGTAACGGCGGGTGGGCGTGCCACTCAGTGTAATGTAATATTGCGTCTGACCGTTACGGGATACCCTGTAAACATCACTGATGTCGTTGGTGGTATAGTTACCCTGTTTCATGGAACTGCTGAAAGAAGCGGGAATATCCGCATTAGTTACTTTTTCGCCTGTCCACAGCAACTCGCCGGTATCGGAATAAACGGCCATCTGTTTTTTGTTGTTCTGGGTAAAATTTGCGCTGTACTGGTTCCTGTTCATCCTCCAGCTGGTCAAGGTAGCGTCGCCATATTTAGTAGAAAATGAAGAAGATACTGCTGGTGGCAGATTTTTTGAATTGAGCGTGTCAGCCTGAGCCATGGCGAGACCTGTTACCAAACAGGCTAACGCCAACGTAATGAATTTTTTCATGTGCTATCATTTTCCAGATACCACGAAAAAATCAAACCAAGGCCGATTCTGGCAGTTTCCAGGAAAATAGTGACGGTAAATCGCCCCGCCTGTGGTCTTAACCCGACAGTTCCCGTATTCCCTCTATTGTTAACAGGTAGCAGGTAGCATTTTCGGCCTGGTGCTGATCAGTCAAGAGTTTGAACGACCAGTAAAAGTACTGCAAGACCTATCGACAATGCCCCGGGAACGCATTTTAAGGCCCTTTGCAGCCGCCCTTGCACCCGCTCCGAAACATCACACCAGCCAACCCATATGACCGAAATTTTGAGCAGATTTGACCCGTACGTTACTGCTTTAAATTTACCTTAAAGAAGTTTTAAGGTCGCTTAAACCTTGCTTTAACCTTGCTTCAGGAGCAAGGTTCTATAAGGGGTAAAGCTGTTTTAAAGCAAGGATTAGGCAACTTTAAAGCAATTTTCAAGCAACCGTAAGGCAGGGGGAAAATATTTTGGACTTTGTTAAAGTTAAGCTTGGAGTTTGATCAGCCCCTTTATCGTGAAAAACAGCTCAGCCCAGCGCGCGGATCTTTTCCCTGACGGAATTAAAATACCGGTTCCGATCCTTCTCCCCCGTCTTACTGATCAGCGTAGAACGGCTCAGCAACGTATTGAACGACTCCATCACCTTTTCGGAAAACCGCGGATCGCGGGTAAACAGGTAATGGAAAACAGAATAACTCACCATGGACAGCGATTGTCCGTTGAGGTTGATCACCATAGTATTGTTGCCAAGAATGAGTTCATTCACATAATACTGGATGGACGTCCTCGCGGCAGAGGGCCCGTCACCCGGAAGAAATTTGGCACCTGTTTCCGCTTGTAACTGCAGGTGATCCACCATCTGCAGGAAACTGTTCACCACTTTATTGAAATCTTCACGCGTTTTGAAATGGCCGGCGTCACGATAGTAGGCGATCTGGTTGATCGAGCTGTTCATGCTTTCAAAATTCCAGAGTTCAATGCAGGGAATCCTGTTGAAGGCGCGCAGCACTTCCTGTCCGAGGGCAAAACATTCACTATAGGGAAATGCTTCCAGCGAGAAAGACTTGCCGGCGAGTGATGGCTGGTTGTTGATCGTCTTGTTCCAGAAAAAAGTTTTGAAGGCGGCGATCTCGGGGAAAAGGTAAAAATTCCAGATCGTGGAGTCCTTGCAGAGGTAATAGATCTCCCGCTCATCAAACGTGTTGAAATAATGAAACTGTTGCAGGATCCCCTGCAGGTGGTGCAGGAAATCGCCATTGCTCGTCTTCATACCCGGGGCATCAAACAATACGGAATCAGTTTCCAGCTGCAACAGCTGATCAAGCGAGAGCCTGTATTTTTCGCAGATCAGTTTGAGTTCGTGCAGCGCGAGCGGCTTTTCACCCCGCACCCGGCGGTAGACACTATCATAACTCAATTGCAGCAATTCGGCAATTTCCTCGACCAGGGAGATGTGGCCGGGCAGGCTGTTGCGGATGTGATTGAACAGCTCCTTCTGGAAATGGGCATTGTCCATCTCCCTTAATTTACGGATTTCCCATAATCCTGTCAATCCCTTTACGGAAAATCCGTAAAGCGCCCCCTGGCTAGTCGCTTGCCACAATGCCTTTGCCGTAAAATGAAACTGCCCGTTCGCGTGTGGCAGGCCGTTATGGAAAATCGCCGGAAAGCAGCAGCAACCACGCGGGTATCGATTCGGAAGGGGCTTCACCGCCAGCTAGTTTCGTTGAGGAAACAACCATCAAAAACCTCCACCTAAACTGCAAGTATGAAACCCTTCAACCGCCTTGCTGCGCTGCTGTTCATCCAAATTGCATTGATCAGTAGTTATGGGCTTTCCCAGTCCCGCCCGAACATCTTTGTCGTTTCCCGCGAAAAGAAAAAGAAGCCGGATTTCACCGCCGACTATATCCTGGCGCGGGCCTATATCAATGCCCTGCATGCCCCTGGAAAATTCGTGGTGATCCGGGCAAGCTCCTCGGAAGCGGCCGCACGGAAAATTGAAAAAATCATGCGTCACAGAAAGACGAATATCGGCAGTCTCTGGTTCGATTCCCATGGACACTATGGTGATCGTTATGCGTCGTTCACCATCGGGCGCGACAAATTCTCCTGGCATAATATCGGCGACACAAACTGCACGCGGCACCTGAAGCGCATAGCCCGGTATTGCGATGAACGCACAAGGGTCGGCCTGGGCGCCTGTTATGCAGGGGCCGATTATACCTTTCCCGCCACCGATACTTCAGAGGCAGTCCCAATGCGGGGAGATTCGCTGCTGGCGGGACTTGGCAATGTGTTCAGCCAGACGCCGATATACGGGAGTAAAAGCTGGGTGATGGCCCGGCCCGGCATGTTTACCCGCAAATATGGACTGGTCGGCAATATGCCGCAACGCCGATACAAAGACGTTGTTTTCACCCCCGTCTGGGAATCTATGGGCCAGTGGACGGTATATCATCCCAAAGCTGATACCTGCATCCCTGCAGCAACTGTGTCCATCACCCGCTGGGGCGACATCCGGGTACAGGAAGACTACAACAGCCATCCGCAGAACGCGAAAAAGATCAACCGAAAAAAAGCCAGCCTTCAACCGGGACTCGCCAGGTTCAAGTGATCCCTGTAACCATTCCCGCTACCCACCATTCTTCAACGCATTAAACCTAAGTCATGAAACAACTTCATTTTCCCCGCCGGCCGACCGGCCAGTGGATTGCCAGTATAATCCTCACTACATTTTTCCTGCTAACCGGTTTCTGTTGCAGTGCCCAATACCATTCCGTGAGTTACCTCGTACGAGATTCTTTTGAACGCCGGCTGGATTACCTGCGTCGTGAATTCAGTATGAACAAAGTGATCCCGCCTGCAGTCGAACTGGAATGCCTTACCGCCCTCTCCTTCTACCCGGAACTGAAAACCACCCACATCATATTCAGGTTCGGCAAATCAAAAACCACCATGTCTTCCAAACCGACTGCTGAGTCATTGTTGCGGAAAAGGGACCACCGTACCTATATCATCACCATTAACGAGCAAGGAGCCGCCAAACTGGGCATGAGCTGGCAGGAACTGAATTTCAACGAAACGATTGGCTGGCTGGGGCACGAGCTGGGGCATGTGCTGCATTATACGCAGACCTCCAATGGCGGCATCGCGTGGATCGGGTACCGGTATTGTTTTGCCCGTTACAAACGCAAGATGGAAAGATTTACCGACCAGATCGCCATCGATCACCATCTTGGTTTCCCTTTATATGACGGCACAGAATTCACATTGAACTGTTCCAATGCGAACCGGCAATACAAGAACCGTAACCGCCGTTTCTATCTCAAACCCGACGAGATCTTACACAAGACCTATACACGTCACCAGTATCAGGCAGATTTTGACAAAACGAAGTTTACTTTGAAGCAGGGAGGGCTAGCGAGTATGAAATAAAATTGCCGTTGATTTTTGATTTTAAATAACTTTCCTCCTGAACAACCAAATGAACGCAGTGTTCAAATTCAACCGATCCTATTTTCTCCTGGCCACCATCTTGTTTAGCATTGAAGTGCTTATCGCGGTTTATGTACACGACAAGTTTATCCGGCCTTATTTAGGCGATTTCCTGGTTGTTCCGCTGATGTATTGTTTTACAAAATCCTTCCTGAATTATCCGCCGGCAAAAACAGCTGTTGCTGTTTTGGCATTTGCATTTTTGATTGAATGCCTGCAGTATTTTAACTGGGCCGACAAACTCGGATTAGGGCAATCGGTAGTAGCCCGCACGATACTAGGAAGTTCATTTGAATGGTTAGATTTACTGGCATACACATCGGGATTTATCGGAATTCTGCTCGCAGAACGATTTACCCAGGCGAAACTATTTGTCTAATTGTTATTCACCCTTGCTGAAAACATCAACCAACCTATTAATTACACTATCCTTTCTGAAGTAGCGGTATGTAATATCGGATAGCGCCGAAGTAACTGCCTTTTCCTCCTCGCTTTTTTGGCCTTTCTTAATTACAAGCACTCCTTTCATGGAAGGCATATGCAGTAATAACCCAAGTGATGAAACCTCCGGACAATTTTCCAGCACCAGCCACTTAAGGTTAGAGAGTCGCTGCAACGGGGATATATCGACCTTCAGTTTGAGTCCCATCAAAAAAAGGTACTCTGCCGAAGGGAGTGCTGTAAGTTCAGTGAGCTGTTCAAGGCGCCGAAGGTTCATCAGTAACAATCCCTTTAAAGCTTTCAATGACTCAAGCCCATTAAGGCTGGTGATAGTCCCTCCAAGTATTTCTACCTTTTCCAGTTTCGCGTTCATTTGTAAAAACCGCAGGTCGAATGAGCCCACCTTTCTGATTACCAATTCCCTGAGATTTGCACAACCGGAAAAATCAACATTGTTGCTCCAGTTAAGATCAATTTCCTCGAGATCTGCAAATCTGCCCAGATCGAAGGGTGATTTAATTTTGCAGTCCACCAGGTTTAGCCGCTTCAAACCAGTGAGGCACATCATTTGTTGTATGGCATATTCGTCGAGTACGATATCAAACATCGTGAGGACCTGCAACCGCGTCAACAGAGCGATCAGGTCATAATTAAAACTCTCCTTGATGGAGACGGCGACGATAGCATCAACGGGTACATTTTTGAGATCGTCCGGATTGTTGAGATTTGAAAAAACAAAGGCCTCGAAGCCATCTTTCCTTTTGAGCTTTCGTACACGCTCATTATAGTGGAATTCCTCGTGCATTTGCTATAATTTTTCTATTCCTGTCCTTTGTCAGCGTGCTGATATCAATGCACATAATCATTGCCAGCAAAAAGTTAACAATTACCAGGCGACACCGCTCCGGATTTCTACCGGTTGCAGGAAAAAAGCATCCATTGCTACTGCGACCTGCGATGCTGCTTCCCGACCAACTCCTTCAGCTAAGAGGTAATCGTCCCGGTCGATCTGAAAATAAAGAATCCCCCGTGATCCGGTCGGTACATCACCGGAATATTCCATAAAATCCAGTGCAATCACAGCACCTGATACAGGATATTGCTTTCCGTCGATCAGGTAGCATTCATTTTTTCTTGTAATGGACAATACGGTCTTACGCAGGCTTCTGGCCTTCCAAACACCGAAAATGACAAATATTACTGCATTGAACAGAACCAATTTTATCACGGACAGTGTTTGCTTAATGGTAAAATAAAGAACAGAGAAAAACAGGAAAATTAAAAGTGTGCTGACCACCACATTGATCCGCTCCCTGTTCATCAATCCCTTTGCTTTGACAAGGCGAAATTCCGCACCATCAGAGAATATCTCAAACATGTTTTAAACAGTCATTTCAGAAAGATAGCTATTCTGAAATACGAAGGCAAGTTTTCATAAACTATAACCCCGCCATCACGGCCACGTCCGGCACTTTGCTTACTGCAGCCCGGTGGAGAATGATCTTTTCTTCAGCGCCGGGCAGGCTCAGCTCTACCCAGCCGTGATATTTTTTGCCCTGGAGGTCGATCTGGATGGGGAGGTAACGGTGACCGGCATCTTTCCAGTTGCCCTGCCAGAAGGTATTGGTATAGGTGACGATCTTCTCGGCAAGTACGATGGATGAAAGGTCCCACCACAGGTAGCCGGGATGCGCTGCGGTGATGCCGTCCCGCTGGTGCAATGCCGGGGTCTGGTCTGTGGCATCGTTCAGGAGATTCCGCTTCTGCGCAGATACGACAGTGTACTGCCGGCGATCTCTTTTAAGGATTGGATCTCCCACCAGGACCGTACCGAAGATCAAATCAGGTTGGCCGTCTGCCGTCAGGTCAACTCCCTTCGCCTGTCCGAAGCCAACAGTCACATTGCCGAGGTCGATATAAGTCATCTCCGGCTGCGTCTTGGGAGGTTCAGGTGAGGGCTGCCGGGGATTTTCAACGCTCCGCTCGCAGGAAGAAACGGCGAACGCCAGCGCCATGAGAAATACCATCTGCTTCATAGATAATGTTTGCATCCTGACCATACAAACACCGGGCGCCGATGCACCGGCGCCCGTACAAAATTTGTTAAAGTGTGGAATTGCAGCTTTTAACCATCCACCCGCTCTTCGATCACCTCCTGGAAAGCATTCCCTGTCTTCCGGATCGGATCACCCTCGCCCGTTTCAATCAGGGTCTTTAAACTTTCCGTGATATAGTTCGTCCAGGCATCCCTGCAGATCTCATAACATTCAATGCCCGGCACCAGTCCTACATGGGTGAACTGCAACCGCGTCTGTCCACCCACGTCAGTGATCTCAAAGACGATGGGATTGCCAATCCATTCGGTCTTGCTTTGCGTAAACTTAAATTGGTTGTCCAGCACCTTCCAGGCCACAATACTGCCCGGTACTAGTTCGGTGACTTTTATGCGACAGGTATGGAGATCCTTGTAATGATAATCGAATACGCCGTTCTTCCTGTCCGTATCACCGGTGATCTCTTCTGACCACCAGCCGCGTACATTGTTAATCGCATGATAAACTGCCTCAGGATCCTGGTCCACGATGATTGCGATGGTAAAATCTCTTGTTGCCATAAGAATAGATTTGCTTAAGAATAGATTTGCTGTTGATAATTGGTCCAACAAATCTATTGCCCATAAGTCACGAAGCCGGGGGGCAAGCCGGACTTCATCAAGGGGCGGGCCGGACAAATTACCATTGCCTTTATGCCGGAACTGATTGGTCTTTCGGTGGTTCAAACACCATATAACTTTTCACTTCTTTAATCCTGTCGCCTTCAAAAAAATAGATATCGCAGAAGAAACAGTTTTTGATATTGCCATCTTTGAATTTGGAAGTGACCGTTCCGGTGGCCGCGATCCTATCGCCATCTTCGATCAGCTCTCCCACCCCGAAACTCAGCGTTTCGGGCATGTCAGTCATAAATTCGCGGACTGCAGATTTTCCCGGTGCCAGGTCAAAATAACCCGGCCATCCCATTTTCACATCTTCCGTCATGTAAGACAATGCCGCTTCAATATCCGAAGCAACAAATCCGTCAATTGCTTTTCTGACAATTTCTTTCCTGTTCATGATTGATGTATTAATTAGTACAAAAAATGAAATTCAAAAGCGTTAATCCGGTTCATCATGATCGACTACTTTAAAATACCGCAAGTGCACTACCTCCGATGCAAATGCCTTTTCTACCAACCGGAACCCGAACGCTGAAGGATCAATATGCTCAAGCAGCCGCCGGCCTTTACCCAGCAACACTGGAACCACATGCAGGTGCAGTTCATCCACCCAACCCGCTGCTATGAATTGTTGAATCACATTCGCACCGCCCATGATCCAGACATCCTTGTCACCGGCAATGTCCACTGCCCTTTCCAGTGCAGCTTTTATGCCACCGGTCTCGTATAAAAAACCACTGACGGTAAATGCAGGCTGCTGGTGGCACAACACTATACAGGGAACTTTAAAAGGAGATTGCTTATTCCAGGCCACGGGTATCGCCGGGGCATAGGTGCCGTTGCCAGCTATTACTGCGCCGGTGCGGTTCACTACATACTCCTGCATCCTGATGGCCTCCGGTGTCTTCCCGGAAAAGAACCACTCATGCAGCAATTCCCCCCGGTAACCCAGTGGCTGCTCCACATTGATGACATCACCGGCAGTAAAACCATCGAGTGACAGCGAGATATCCACAAAACATTTCATTCCCAAATTTCCCTGGCTTTAGCGAAGAAAGCGGGTGGTAAATGAGACAAAATCAGGGCAGGCTGCGAAACCGAGGGCAATGCAGATCAGGACGCCAGTTGCGGCGCTTCATATGGTGGCGCCTGTACTTTCGGTGCCAGTCGCATCGGTTGCAGTTTCCAGTAGGTCAGGCTGCGCCATAACCATTCAAAAGGCCCGAAACGGAAATAATGCAGCCAGATGGGCGAAACGATCAGCTGGAACAACCAGACGCTGCCCACTACATAATACAGCTGGTAGAACCGCAGGCGGTGGTACTGATCCAATCCAAACCCGTCAAAGAAAGTAGAACAGATGATGCTTTGCATCAGGTAATTCGTAAACGCCATTTGTCCCACGCAGCCCAGTGCATGCATCAGCCACGGTACCAGCCTGCTGCGGAAAACCAGGATCACCAGGGCAGCATGCCCGGTACTGATGAACATGCGCTTCAGGTCATACAGCAACTGGTGCGTAACGCGGTAGCGATCCACATAAGCCCCCAGGTTCAGGCCATCCTGGTACAGTCCCTTAAAATGCGTCCAGCTGACCAGGAACCCGAATCCGTAGCCGATCAGCACGCCCAGCGCATAGGTGCCCGAGCTGCATTTGTCGGAGAAATACCCCCAGCCGAACAGGGCCATGCCGAGGAACATCATGGTCAGGATATCCCAGGAACCGTGATACGTGAGAAAAGTTTCAATATTGGCATTCTGCGGAATCAGGAAACGATAGACACTACCATAGGAACCATGCATTTTGGCGATGTCTTTTTTTGCCTGCGCAGAATCGAAGGTGAAATAATTTTTTTCGATGCCCTGCCAGGCGCTGATCGCTTCTTTCTGATCAGCCGTGAGCGTACGATGTGCTTTCTCTGCTTTTTTAGCTTCCAGAAAAGCGACCCTTTTATCTTGCAGGTCATTGTGGCTGGCCTGTTGTTTCAGCATGCCCACTCCCAGGCACACCAACACTACAACCACCAGTTTCGCCGGCGCAAGGTTGCGGAAAGGAAACAGCAGCATGCCACAGAGCCCGTAGAAGAAAAGGATATCACCGTTCCACAGGAAGATGAAGGCATTGATCAGTCCGAAACCCACCAGCCAGAGCAACCGCCGGAAATAATATTCCGATACGGTGGCACCGCCGGGCGCATCTTCCTTGTTGCGCATAAACAGGATCATTCCCGCGCCAAACAACATGCTGAACAAGCCGCGCATGGTGCCTTCAAAAAACGTAATGACAACCAGGAATGTCTGATAGTCGGCATTAATTCTTGAGCCTTTCAGTATCGTGATAAAATTCGACCAATGCATGCCAAAGCCTGGGATGTTCATCAGTAAAATACCCAGCAGCGCAACGCCGCGGATCATATCGATAGTACGGATGCGTTCCGCCTTGGCAACAGGTTGTGGCAGGTGGTTAGGCGTGGTCATACCAGGTCAGTTTGGGTTTGAAAAGATTGTGTTTCGCGGATCGCCGGTGGCCGTTCGCCGGTGATGGCATAATCAAGCAGCCACTCTGCCGGGCCCCGCCGGAATACCTTGCTCCAAAGGATACAGGCGCCCAATACCAGGATGCCCATTTCAGCAGCAAAGAAGTAAAGTTGCGGTTGCGAAAGCCGGCCATAGTAACCCATACCGCTGCCATTGAAGAAGAACGCTGTAGCACCGCATTGCAGCAGGTAGACAGTCAGGGGCATTTGTCCCGGTAAGGCAAGCAAAGCCACGAGTTTTCGCCACCAGGTTCCCGTAAACACCCACATCAGTTTGCAGGCATACCCGGTAACCATCAGCAACTGTTCAAGGGGTTGAAAGAAATGGAAAGGAAGGGCATGTTTCCCGATATAATTGCCGTAATCTTTCATGGCTACCTGTTGCTGGTGCAATCGCCACCAGGCGAGCAAAACACCCGCAGTAAGCGTACCCACGGCGATCAACAATAATGTACTTCTCGAACGCTGCCAATGAAAAAATCCGCCGCCATACAGGGCCATGCCCAGCAGCAGGAACATGCCCGCCCCCCAGATGCCCTTCGAGTAAATAAAACTGCTTTGCCGTTGCTGGTTCGCCGGCATCAGGGTTTTGGAATTCTCTGCATAGGACACTTTCTGTACCCCTTTGGTTCTTTCCTTATCGGCATCCTTATTATATTTGACACCTTTCGCTATCCCTTCCCAGGCTTCCTTTTCACTTTTCTGATCGGCGGTCAGCGTATCGGATTTCGCCCGGGCCGTTGAATCCTTCGGCCATTTTTTCTCTACCGCGATAGCAGCGAGGTATTTGTTGTGCGCGTCCTTGTGATCGGCATAATCCCAGTAGTTTTTGCCCATCCAGGCAACACAACAGAAAATGGACAACAACAAAAGGTGTTTGGGTTGCAGCGCTGCGAAGGAAAAAAACAGTATCCCGGCTACTCCCAGCAGGAAAAGGATATCACCGCTGAACAGGAAAACAAAAGCATTGATCACCCCCAGCAGGATCAGCCAGATCTGCCGGCGGATCAGGAGGTCTATGTTCAGTTTGCCATCTTTCTTCCGCGCATCATGCAGGAACACATACAATCCCGCGCCTGCTACCAAAAACAAAAGGCCCTCCATCTTGTACCGGAGCAGGATCTCAGCAGCGCCATACGCGCGGTAACCCCATCCCTTTGAAGACTGCAGCAGCCATTTCTGAAGATTGCTGGTAAAGCCGCCGGTTTCCCAGGCTGCCGTGAACCATAAAAAAAGCAGGCTTACTCCAATGATAAAGGGGAATGGCGTTCGCTGCGGTCCGGGCGACAATCTTGTCTCCGGTCCTTCGGATAAGGGGAAAATCATGGCGGTAAGTTGGTGGGTGTGGTAGAAACTACGATTAAATCCCGATTCTTACAAGTATTTTTAATCATATGATACGCTGGACGGGCATTATACTGGTTTTCCTGGGTTGTTCAGGCGGCTCCGGCAACCACGGAACTGGTACTGGTTCCGGGGCTGGCGACAGCCTTGTAACCCGGGCAGATGGCGGACAGTCCCGCGCCGAAATCTACCGCGACAAGTGGGGCATTCAGCACGTGTACGGCGAAACTGATGCTGCTGCGGTGTATGGTCTGATCTGGTCGCAATGCCAGGATGATTTTGCTTCCCTGGAAGAACATTATATCGAAAGGCTCGGTCGTCAGAGTGAGGTGTATGGAAAGGAATGGCTGTATGCCGACCTGCTGATCCGCCTGCAATATGACAGCACTGATGCCCAGCGGGACTACCAGCAGGCGCCCCCGGAAATGAAGCAATTGCTCGATGCATTTGCAGCAGCCGTAAATGACTATCTCGGCAGCCAGGATACGGTGCAGGCGCAATTACTCAGCCATTTTGAACCCTGGTATCCGCTGCTCTTCCCGGATGGCAGTTATACCGGCGCCCCAAGCGGTGGACTAACGGTAAACGACATCCGTAGTTTGTACCCGCTGCCGGAAGTGGCCGGATCTGCACAGTTATCGCCGCTGCGCTGGACAGATAATATTCCAACGGGCTCCAATGGTTTCGCCGTAAATGGGAAAAAAACGATTGATGGTGCTGCCATGTTATTCATCAATCCCCATACTTCCTTTTACTACCGCACGGAAGCGCAGGTAGCCAGCGGTGAGGGACTGAATGCCTATGGCGCCGTTACCTGGGGGCAATTCTTTGTTTACCAGGGGTTCAACCGGCATTGCGGCTGGATGCATACCAGCTCACAGGCAGACGCGGCAGACCTCTACGCGGAGGCGGTTACCCCTTCAGGCAGTGAATTTGTTTACCGGTACGACAGGCAAACCCGGCCGGTTGCCGAAAAGAAAATTGTATTGCGCTACCGCGAAAAGAAAGACATCAAAGAGACTGTTGTACGCACCTTCCGCACCCACCACGGACCCGTAGTAGGCGCCCGGAATGGAAAATGGTTAAGTCTCCGGATGCCTGAACAGGGACTGAAAGCACTTGCCCAAAGCTGGTTGCGGATGAAGGCGGATGGACTTAAAAGCTTCACCACGGTATTGAACCTGCGCACCAACACCAGTACCAACACGGTCTATGCAGATGATAGCGGCAATATCGCGTACTGGCATGGCAACGGCATTGCACGGCGCGACCCGGAATTCGACTGGTCATCACCGATAGATGGCAGTATCGCAGCCACGGAATGGAAGGGACAGCATGAGCTCAACGAGCTCATCCATTTTCTCAATCCTCCGGGAGGCTGGCTGCAGAACTGTAATTCCAGTGGCTTTACGGCTGCGGGCAGGCCAGGGTTATCCTCCTCCGCATTTCCCGGTTATATGTCCACCGAGGGAGAAAACTTCCGGTCACTACACTTGCAGCAATTGCTCCAGGCAGTAACAACCGGCGGTCCGGAAACTTTTCAGCACATTGGATTTGACAGGAGGCTATCGGCATTCGACAGCCTGTTGCCACCGCTGTTTCAGGCCTGGGATGCCAGGAACAAAAGCGGCGCAGGAGGAAGGCAACCAGATTCATCCGCAGGCAACAAAACTTTTGATTTATCCGTTGCCGAAGCGATCGATAGCCTGCGCCGGTGGAACCGCGAAGCCGATACCAATTCTGTAGCCACCACCATCGCGATTGAATGGGCGGGCATACTTTTCAATTTATTGCCGCAACCGGCCAATGCTTTTTACGACCAGGAAGCCTTGTACCGCCTGCTGGAACAGACCATACCCCCTGAAACACAACTAAAGAAGCTGGAAGAAGTCATCAGTTTCCTGCAGCGGCATTTTGGCACCTGGAAAATTCAATGGGGAAGCATTAACCGTTTTCAACGGCAACCCCGCGGAGAGCCATTCCTGGATGATCAGCCGAGCGTGGCCGTTCCCTTTGCGCCAGGACTATTCGGTTGCCTGCCCGCCTTTGAAACCACCTGGCAGGGCACTAAAAAAGGTTACGGTATAGCGGGCAACAGCTTTGTAGCACTCGTACATTTTAGTAAGCCGCTTCGTGCCTGGTCATCCTTCACCGGCGGCCATGCGGAAGATCCGCGAAGCGCGCATTTCACCGACCAGGTGGAGCTATTACAAAAAGGAAAGTTGAAAGACGTGATCTTTTTGCCTGGGGGAAGAAAGGAGTGAAATCTGTTTCGCGGTTTGACGCTTGCGGCCATGGGGTTGTTGTTTTTTGAAAACGCCCAATTTCCAAAATCGAGTGAAATGAGCCACCAGACTGCGTTTCACAAACATATTCGTTGTAGACGGCTATTTGTACGTATTCAAACCAGGCCTGCGTAACAACCAGGCACTGGAATATCTTTCCTCCTATAGCCTCTTTGGCATTTCATCCAAATCATTCAAATAATTTACTTTTAGCAGCATACTATCATAAACGGATATTACGCATACGGTTATCAAACGCAGCCTGGTTGCTCATTTCATTCAATAATATAAAATGCTCTATTTCAAAAAACAGGACACCCTCCACTCAGTGGCGGAAATTAGGTCGTCAAACCCCCTAACAACTTAAGACGCCTTCGCCTTATTCGCACTCACACTCTCTATCCACACTTTGACTGCCTCCATGTCTTTATTCAGGATTGCGGCGAGTCGCTTCAGCAGGTCGTCTTCATGACCAGGTTCATAGTCGAGATCTTCATCTGTCAGGTGATTTTCGATCTCTTTCAATTTTTCCCTGGTATCGGGCCAGGGCTCCATCAATATGAGCGTTTTCATGATCAGTCCTCCGCTGCCTCTTCGGCTTTTTCAGCATTCTCGATGATGTCGCCTTTTTTAAAAAGGATGTTTTGGAGGATCAGTTTCCAGACTGGTTTTCGCCGCAGCAGGAATTCGAGGTCCATTCCGAAATGAATGAATTCTTCCTGCTGGGTGTGTTCCATGATCTTTTTCGCTTCCTCATCCTTTTCCACTGCCAGGCGCTGTTCATACCAGTCGATCGCTTCTGCTTCCTCGATCAGTGATTTGATCATCCTTGCAAAGGTCCGTATTTCCTGTGGCAGTTCCCCAGGTGGTTCGTGGTACTGGTCAAATCCCATAAACAATAATTGAATTGTTGATGATGGTCTGGCATTTCTTAAAATTGAAACCCCCGCGTGGGCGGGGGTTTCTGGTGATTTCCTTTTTACCTGCAACAAGAAATTGTATTGGGTAATCGGGAGAATCTCTGTACTACATGATATTCAAAACGAGTGCCAGCCACACAACCACGGAACATCTAAGCCTGCAAGCGAGACCAGTTTTGCCTTGCGGTATTGTTGCCCCGTTTGCTGCAAGAAAAGGGGCTGATTTTTCCCGTTACCCGCCGTGCTGGTAAAGGCCGAACAGGTTGCCGGAAGGATCGGTAAACCTTGCGGTAATTTCTGGTGCTTCGACGTCGACTGGCTGCACGATCTTTCCGCCATTCACTTCCACCAACGCCATCGTCGCGCCGATATCAACTACCATAAAATGAACCAACAAGCCCAAACCAGAAACTGGTTTCCGATCCGTTCGCCAGGTACCGCTCACTTCCATTACGCTGTCGTCAAAAGAGATTTCGCCGTCACCTCTTTTCCGGATATGCCAGCCTAAAACTTTTTCATAAAAGTCCGCCGACTCCAACGCATCCCTGGACGGGATTTCCAGGTAACAGATTTTACCATTGCCAAAAGTGGGATGATCCTGGCTCATAGCTAAAGTATTATGCATTAAAGGTATTGATTATGCAGTTCATCGGATTCCCTACCTTTATCCAAACTGATCCGAAGTATGAAGCAGCTGCATCACCTCTCCTGTTTACTTTGTCTCTTGTATTTAATGACCGCCCTTCCCACCCTGGCCCAATCACAGGAATTGCATCATAAAGATTCCGTTGCCCTGTTCAAAAAGCAGGAAGAGAAGAAAAAGCTGGAAGAAAAACTGGATACAGACCGGAAGCAGCTGGCCGAGTTGCAGCAGTCGCTCGATACCAAAAATACCGAGACAAAAAAGCTTCAGCAGCAGGCGGACAAATCCGCCAGCGATTATCACAGCGCCGCCACAAAACTAAAAGATGACGCCACCAGCAAGAAGCGGTCAAAGCGTGCGCATAGTGCAGCCCAACAGGCCAAAGACGATGCAAAGAAGGTGAGGAAGAGCCAGGGTGAGGCGGATGATATTGAGAAGAAGATGAAGAAGGTGAAGAAGCGGATCGGCAAGGATGAGAAGAGGTTGAAGAAGATAAAGTAACTGTTTAGTAGTTTATTAGTTTAGATGTTTAGTAGTTGGAACCTCAATGTGTAGCACCCGGATGATTCGTCGTCATGCGAAAGTATTTTGACCAGGCAAGTCCTATAGCAATCAGTAGAGGAACTTTTAAACTGATAAACAAATAAACCCCTAAACAGAAGCGTCGTGCTTTGTGTTGACGTCTACTTTCCCCGTATTACTAAAAAGATCCGGATACATAATATAGAACAGTACAAATATCAGCAGGAAATTAAACTCCACGCCATTCCTTCCGCCGCCTACCACAAACCAGCCCTCCTTGTAGTGCACCATAATGATCCCCATCACCAGTACAAAAATGGTAACAAAGCCGGCGATTTTGATATAGCGGTTGAACAGCAGGCAGAGTGCCGCGGCCACATGCGACAATTTGATCAGCCAGGCGATCGTAACGCCGAAAGGGGCAAAGCCGATCTCGTTCAGGTAAAGGTTTCCGAAATCATTGATCCCGTTATCGAACATCCCCGGTACGCTGTGTACCAGCAGGATGATGATGACAGGAAAACGCAGCAGGAAGGTCCGGTCAATCATGGCAGTCGTTTAATGAAATTTACCAATTTCCCGCCGGATACGATATCAGGTTACCTGATTTCCAGCAGCAACCCCTTTCCCGGCTTCACAATTATCGCCTCACCCGGACGATATTGTCCCTGTTCCTGAAAATTGGGTATCGCGGATTGTACCAGTTTTCTGCCTGTACTATCCATACTCAAAGCCTTCCAGTTGATATTGAGGGTAATTGACTTCTCCTTTTCCGCCCATGAACCGATTGCTACCAGGAGAGCATTTTTTTGCACATAAACAGTGGCCAGGATAGAACTGTCACTGGTGGTGACCGGACAATCCTTTTCCCAATACCCGATCATTTTTGCGGCGGCAATATTGAAGCTGTCCCAGATCTTCCAGATATCCCGCGGATCGCAATAAACGCCTTCAGTAGACCAGGGATACCGGACGGTCATCCCGTAAACCATTCCTCTCCAGGGATTACCACCGCCCTGCAGCATATCACCCATCAGCCCGAAAGGAATGCCGCTCACTTCCACCAGCCAGTTGTCTGCCGGCATTTTATCATACTGAAAACTCTCCCCGAACCAGAGCTTATTGATATAGGGGAAAAACTCGGTATACTGCGTAGCCGGTCCTTTGGAGAACCCGGTATTGGAATGCAGGTCCAGCAGGCATCCTGGCTTTGTGGCATCCATTACCTTGCGCATCCTTTGCAGGAGGAACCGGTCAAATGCCACATCATCCAGGTAGAGGCCATCAATATCGGTGTTGGCAACGAGCCATCGTAAGCCCTCCGTATAGTAGTTGTACCAGCGCGACTCACCGCTGGTCCTGATGGCGGCATCGCTTTCCTGGTAGCCGTTGATGGGCGTAAACCATTGCACATCGTAGTGGCTACCAAGATGTTCGCGGAGCCAGGGAAACCCGCCTCCCTTACCGTCTGCGAGTATTTCATCACCAAGGCTTCGCAAGGCCCAGATTTCCGGCAGCTGGTTGGTAATTTCACGGATCGTGTAATACAATTTTACTTTGAGCTGTTGCGCATGCCATTTACGGATGAAGTAGCGGAGGGAATCAAGGGTCAGAAATGGATAATTGATGTAAGGGTTATAAGGATTGGCATGATGCAGGTTGACGATCTTAATGCCCGTGCGAAGATCTTCCATCGATGGATTGGGAAAATTTCCGTTATGAAAATAACGATCGGCAAACTGATCATGGGTATTCAGTTGTTTCACCGGCGTCACGAGGAGTTTAAAGTCAAAGCAGACACTATCCCCAACAGCTAAAGTTCTTGCGCCGGAGTAACTTACACAATGGACGGTATCACCCAGATGCCTGACCGAAAATCCTCCCTTGTCGTTGTTGTACCAGGATGGCGGGGGCGAAGGCTTGTACAGGTTCAGCAAAGGGCCGGTATAGCTGGCACCCTGCAGTTCCACATGCAATCCGGCATGGGGAGCTCCGATCCACCAGGCATCCTGCGGCCCTTTCCATTTCCATTCATATAGCTCCGGACAAAATCCCCCCGGTCTCCCCATCCCCATAAAATATTGCGCGGTAGAACGCTGCACCGGTATATCCAGGCGAATATCTTTCAGGTTGACATCACGTAGTGCCTTCAGCACAACCCGGTACTGGATGGTGCCATCAAACTCCATCCTCCCCCTGCTGGTCATCTGTAGCGTTGACGCTTGAGTTATTGCGACCCAGCTGATTTTTCCCGGCGCTTCAAATTCAAACAAAGGTCTGTTGCCGGTAAATTTCAGCAGCCCATCAGCGTCCTCAACCTCCAGCTCCATAGGTGCTGCCAATAGTGACCGGTTTCCTGCAAGCAGCGAGCCCGGCAGGCCGTTGCCTGCTACTTCCAGGGTAGCAGAAGTGCTTTTAATGACCCGATCCTGCCTTGCCAAAGCAGCATAGGGAGCAACCGGCAGATCGTCGATGCCCAGGGTGGAGTTCAGCCAGCGCAGCCTGGATAGTCTCCATGGTTCTCCATCACCACGATCCTGCAAAACGGAATCAGACAAATCCAATACCACTTCAATTTTCTTATCCACGCCATTGGCGGTCAGTATAACCGGAAATTTCAACTGGCGCACATTGGTGTCCCTGGGTACATCCACCCCAAACCACAATGCCTGTACCTGCCGGCGGGGTATGGAAATTTTATTTTTGAAGGATTGTCCCCGGGCATTGATACCACCCGAATTAAAACTGGTGACCAGGTGACTTCCGGGTGCAACCTGCAGATCGGCAATCGAATCCCGGGCTGCATAAACTGCAAGCTGGAAGACATAATATTCATTTCGCAGCGCCCGTCCCCTGAAGCGGCCGGATGGACCGTTCCGGATCCAGCGCAACGGCAGATCATCTTTCATGCGCACCGCAAATTCACGACTCTCCGGGAATACCAGGAAAGGTTGCGGAAACCGTTGCCGCAATTGATTTGCTTCAGCTGCCGATGCACAAACTTCCATGGGGAAAAAGCTGTCGAAAGCGGTGCGGCTTTGCATGCCAACTACTTCGGCAACCAGGGATTTTTTCCCGGCAAGGCTGTCTGTTTTCCATTGTTGCAGCCATGCTGCCGAAGGAGATGCTTCGGGACTATTATACCGGCCTTCCCACCAGCCAATATTCTTTTTGCCCGTTACCGGCAGGTAGTAGAGGTAATAGGTACCGGGATGCGTAACCGGGCCGATGGCCAATTCTGCTTTCTCACGATCAAAACTTATTCTATAAACATTGGCGACTGTGTTTCCTGCTGCATCCTGGACGATGATACCTTTTGCAGCAGCGTCAACATCCCGCCGGCGCCATTGAACTTTGACGCTTATATGAGCGGCAACCTGGCGCACTTTAAATTCCACCCGGTGATTGCCCAACTCCTCCTGCCAGGGAGACGCTGCAACAGTATAGGGATAGTCCGGGTTTTCAGCTTTTTGTTGCTTGTGCTGCCGGGAAAAAACATTGCTGGTAAGCAGTAACAGGGCAATGACTAAAATGACTAAACGATTCATCATTATTATTTGATTTTGATCCACACCATCTCATCCGGCGACAATTGAAGCCTCAGTTGTCCCTTTGAAATTTTTGTACTGCCTTTCTTTTCTGTCCCGTTGGCAGTTACCACGAAAATTTCCGCCTGCGTTGCCTTCCGGAATGCAGCCGGAAGCCGCCAGGTCCGCTTCTCATAACCATCACGACTATACGCAATCATGCTTTTGCTGTCGATCCAGGAGGCCGGCATACAAACATCGCTGCCTTCGGCCAGCAGGGCATTCCCTTCATATAACCGGAACACCCCCTGCCCTATCTCCGTTTTTACCCCTCCGGAAAACTGCACCATGCGATAGCCATCCCGGTCGACCAGGAACAGACGATCTAACCGGTTCAGGTAATACCAGATCAAAGTCTTCTGGCAAAAAGCCGCTTTCACACCGGGCAATCCAACCGGATCAATCCTGGCTTCTTCTTCCACATGCATGCTCGTACCAAAAAGTTTCCCCCAGTCGGAGCGGTCTTCTCCGCCGCAATACACGGATGCCGGCCATTTCAGGTATTGCTCCCTGTTATTGTACCACCAGGCCATGGATTGCCATTGGACAAAGGATTGTTCGCGAAGAAAATCCACTCCTTCAGAAGTGACATCGATCCCCTTCGACCCGAAGTATTCATAGATCTTCTCCTGTGTTTTTGTTTCGTCTTCGGGGGTGAACCCCAGGAACGGACTGGTGATTGATTTGTCAAGACTGATTCTCCAGCTGCCGTCAGCCTGTTGAATTGGTTTCGGTGGCCAGGTATGAAAGGCATCCACATGTATCGTACCCGCTTCACCAAGCGGCAACAACGAACATAAACTGTCGATACGCTTCTGCAGGAAGCCTGTCTTCCACTCCTGCGCATAACTGATGGGATAGCCGCATTCACCGCCCATCAGGCTGCCGTCTTGTCGCCGGGCAATAATATTGTTGTTGACATAAGTATCCCAGAGCGGACTGTCTTCATAGGCATCAAACAGGTTGATGTGCAGGCTGACCACCGTGTTGTACTTCCTGGCTTCTTTCATGAGCCAGCGGATGCTTTCCAGCGCATCTTTATCCTGTGACCTTTTTATGGCCGGATTGCCTTCAAACAGTGCAGGATACTTAGAATCGTGCCCATTGTATTGCCAACCCACCAGGTAAACAATTTTAGGCATGCCCAGGGTTATTTTATCGAGTCTCCCGATAACGGCCAGCGCCTGTTCTGCATTGAGGTAATTTTTATTGACACCATTGTCCCGCCGCCTGAATTTTCCATCGAAACCAGCTTCCGCCAGCATCAGTTTGTACGTAAGGGTCTGGTGATAGGCAAACCGCTGCGGAATTTTGGTAACAACTTCGTGATGAATAAAGGTCGTATCCCCGGCCCGCGCCGTTGCCCGTACAGCAGCTGCACCCGCCGGTACGAGCAAAACGGGTTTTTCTGCTTCCAGGGTAAATTGCATCCGTCCATTGCGCAGCGGGATCTCCTTTTCCTTTTGCCAACCCGATTTGTTCAGCACGAACAGTCCCAGGGTTGTTTTACCCTTCCATTGCTGCGGCACAGGCCTGTCGATCATAGTAGCCTGCGTACTATAGGCGATATAACTGGCATCATAACGCCAGGTCAGCGGAAACAGGACCTGGTTGTGATTTCTGAAAACAAAGTTGCCGCGTTTGATAATGCTGTCCTTCAGCGAAACCACTACACTATCAGAAAAAGCAGCCATCCTGTTTTCACCCTTTCCGGTTACCGAAAGTCGTTGCAGCCGGTTCAGAAAAGCATATTGCGGAAACTGCAGGAAGAAATCTTTCATAAACCCGGTTTCCCAATTGCCATCAAATTGTTTGTTCCGGTAGCGCTGCCATCCGGGAAAATGGTTCTCCCCGTACATACTGGTACCGAACAGAAATTCAAGTCCGAAGTCGGATCGCTTCAGATCGGGATTAAAATGCCCCCCGGTAACCACGGATGCCGGTTGCCGGAGATACTGATCTGTGGTGCGCGCATTAAAATGCCAGTAAAAGGGAATGATTCCTTCCATATAGTCCATTACCCATTCAGACGTTGGTTCTATTCCCCTGCTTAACCAGTAGCGACCGACTTTCTGCTGATAGGCTGCTTCCTGGATGGCAGATTCCCGGTGCCCCTTGCTGTCTCGTGCAATCCAGGCATCCAGGTGAATAGTTCCTGCTTCCTTTAAAGCTGGCAACAGGTGGAGGAGACTGTCGATGCGTTTTTGCGCATAGCCTTTTTCCCATTCCCGCTGGTAGTTGACCTGGTAGGCCTTTTTTCCATTGTACTCGCCTACAACCATCAGGGTGCCATCTTCATTTTTCGATAGCATATCTTCCTTAACATAGGTATCCCATAAAGGGCTGTCATCGTAGGCATCGGTCATATTGATGTGCAGGCTGATGGTAGTGTGGAATTTTTTTGCCTCACGCATCAGCCAGAGCAGGCTTTCCCTGGCATTGGCATCCTCCGGCCGCTTCAGGTGTTCATTGACTGCAAAGAAAGCCGGGTACTTATCGTCATGGCCATTGTATTGCCAACCGACCAGGTACAGGATTTTGGGCGCTTCCAGCGTAATCTGATCCGTTCTGCGAACAAGGTCCAGCACTTCTTTAAAAGTAGCCAGCACAACGGACCCTTTTTTGTTGTCAGGGATGGCACAGGCGATTTTCATGACCAGGGTCTGATCATAACGATGGTTCCAGCGTGTCTGCTGACCGCTGGCGGAAGTGTGTACGACCACCAATACAAAAAGTATCCAACGCAACTGCATAGGAGAAAATTATTTTTTTAGTGTTTGTTGAAGCAGGATGAGGGAGGCATTGTTCCTGGCCACGGCGATCATGGCACGCCCTCCGCTTCCACGGATTATTTTAAGGTCCCTGACCTGGCCACTTATGGCCAACCCTGTTTGCCAGGGCAGGCGCGGCAACCAGTTGTTCTTCCCCTCGCCTTCAAGTATTAATCCAACACTGGCATCATAAAATCCTTCATAAGGTGTCACGCCATAGAAATTGCCACCGCAAAGGATATCAATTATCCGGTCACCTGTAAAATCGGCACAGGCGAACGCATAAAGCGCCGACCATTGTGCTTCGGCAGGTAACGGATGAACGGTGAAGCCATGCTTTCCATCGCCCATCAGTACAACAGAAGCAAGTGTGTTTATCTCCAGTTGTTTCGCCCCGCGCAGCCTGTCGCCGAAAATCTCATCGATACCGAGCCCCGCCATGCTGCTGTAGTCAGCAAATTGTTTGCGCATGATCAGCGGCATTCTCTTCTCCATTTCTTCCTTGTTCAGAAAAGGATAATATTTTCCCGTTGTCGATAAGGCAAGCACCTGGTCAAAGCTGCCCATACCGGCAATATCGCCGCAATACAATCGCAATGGAAATTCCCGAGACGCTTTCAATTTGGAATTGCAGCCGAGGTTGCCGGCCAGCAGATCGGAATGACCGTCACCATTAACATCTGCCACCTGCAATGTTTTCCAGAATCCTGATAATGGCTGTGCAATAAGGCTGTCGGTAGTTTCAGTAAACTTCCCCTGCTGGTTCCGGAAGAAGCGAATGCGCATCCAGTCGCCGGCAACTACCAGGTCGGGCCAGCCATCTGAGTTGTAGTCGAGCCAGGCTGCACTGGTCACCATTCCCATCAAACGCAGCTGCGGCAGTGTTTCCGGTGGCGCTTCCGTGAATGATCCCTTACTGTTGTTCAACAAAAGATAAGATGGCGCTGGAGTACCATATTGTCCGGCTACCGACCTGCCGCCCACGAACAAATCTATGTCGCCATCCTTATCGAAATCAGCAGCGGCTACTGCAGACTTATTCGTCGCGATCTGCGGTAGTCCCTGCGACCTGGAGAATTTCCCCTTGCCATTATTCAGGTATAGCCGGTCGAGCAAGGGCTTTGCGCCTTCGAAATATTCACCACCGCCACTTACTACATAAAGATCCTGGTCTCCATCACCATCCGCGTCAAAGAAGCAGGCACCTGTTGCTTCCTGCAGGTTATCCTGTTCAAAAGCTTCCACCGGCATCTTCATGAAAGTGCCCGAAACGGTTTGCCGGAACAATGCAGCGGGTTGCCCTTTTGCACCACCGGCAAACAGATCTTCCAGGCCGTCTCCGTCAACATCAGCGACTGCCAGCCGGGGTCCCTCAATAGATAGCTGCTGCGGCATCAGTTCCTGCAGGTCAAAATCGTTAAATGAATTTTCCCGGTGTACAAAATCAACCCGGCTGCTTTTCGTCACATCAAGCAACCAGGGATCATTGCCCCGGCTGACCGGCCAGGAATGATCCACCTGCATGAGCAATTTCCCAGGACGCGTTACCACATGAATGCTGTTGCAGGCCAGATTCTGCAGCACCTGTGTTCCGCCCCCGGGCCATTGAATGACCAACTGACGAACAACAGTATCAGCACCTGTACCAAAATGAAGCTGAACAGTTGATGCACTTTCAAATCCGCGGGTGGCAGTCACCTGTGCGTACTGATCACCACCGGCTGTTGTAATCTTTATGGCTGCACCATAGCCAAATGCATTGGCCATATCACCTTTCAGCCGAAGTGAAAAAGAATTTGACGATTTGTGGTCGCTGGAATGATTCTGATAGATGGTTGCCGGAGCATTGATGTTATTGACAATGATCTCGAGGTCGCCGTCGTTGTCAAGATCGGCATACGCAGCCCCGTTGGAAAACCCGGGCTCCTGAAAGCCCCAGTCTGCAGACACATCCGTAAAACTGTTCCCTCCGCTGCCAGCAAACATCCTGTTGATGGCGGCACCGTCCGGCATCTTCTCCAGCTTTTCACGGTCAGTATCGCGCAGTGTAGCTGCGGAAGCAGCCCTTGCCTGCGCGGAAGCAAATTTGAGGAAGTCGAGGTCATTGGGTCTTTTCAGAATCCCATTGGAAATGAAAAGATCCTTAATGCCATCGTTATTGAAATCTGCGATCAGCGGCGACCAGCTCCAGTCGCTTGCCGCAACTCCGGCAATCAGCCCGATATCGCTGAACAACATGCCGCCGCCCGTGTTCAGCTGAAGACAATTCCGGGAAAACTGCGGGTGGTAACCCCAGCGTTGCTGTTTGATAGCGTAGGTGGACAACGGCTCGTCACTCATGGAAGACTTCAATACTTTCTCCTCATCCGGAAGCATATCCGCCGTCACAATATCCAACCAGCCATCATTATTGAGATCGGCGATATCGCTGCCCATCGAAAACCTGCTTTCGTGGGCAAAAGCCGATTTATTGATCTCTTTAAACTGTCCGTTCTGCTGATTGAGGTAATAATAATCTTCCTCGTGAAAGTCATTGCTCACATAGATATCTTCCCAGCCGTCGTTGTTGAGATCAGCGACCATGGCATTTAATCCATATCCCAGGGCACTGCTGAAAATACCTGCACCCGCGGTAACATCGGTATAGTAAATACCGTTTCCTGTTTTATCGCAACGAAAGAGTTTGTCACCCGAACGGGCATCCGTTCTATGACGAAAAGAAGAATCCTGCAGGGTAGCATTGGAATGAACGGAATGATTAACCAGGAACATGTCCAGGTCTCCGTCGTGGTCATAATCAAAAAATGTGGACTGGGTATTGAAGCCTTCTATATCGAGGCCATAGGTGCTGGAGGCCTCTTCAAAATGCAGGTTGCCCTGGTTGATGAACAATTCGTTCTTCCCTGCGAAACCGGCATAACTTCCTACAGCGCTGACATAAATATCCAACCAGCCATCCTGGTTTACATCAGCAAGCGTAACACCTGTTTTCCAGTTGGCCTTGCCCTGTATACCTGCCGTAACACTGATATCATCAAATAGCAGCCCACCTTTATTGAGATACAGTTTGTTCTCCCCCTGGTTGGATACAAAGAAGAGGTCGTCCAGGCCATCATTGTTAATGTCACCTGCGGCAACGCCGCCACCGTTATAATAATACAGGTAGTCGAAAATATTGACCTTCGCAAACGGATCAATCCTGTTTTCAAACAGCACCTTGCTTACTTTGGTATCGAGCACGGAAAATACCTGCTGATGTTTTACCTGGCCACAGGCCAGTAACAGAAAGAGCAAGGCAGGAAAAAGCACCTGACGCATCCATGGTCCGTTTAGGTAAAAAAATAACCGGCTGTAAAAACAGCCGGTTTCTAACCAAACCTAACTGCTAATGCTGCAGCTAAGACTACTTGATGAAATTGGCGATTCGGATAGTCCAGGTTCGTGTACTGCCATCAGCAGCAGTGACGAGATATTGTTGCGGTTGCGTAAAGTCTCCCGGGGCCCCTGGTCGTGGCGCACTGCCGACTGCAGACATAGTTGCTGCCGTAGAGATATTGCTCATAAAGACCAGGTTGGTGGTACTCACTTTGGCTCGTTCTGCTTCGGTGAAGGAACCACTGGCCGGCGGTACCGTCACATCGAATACCACGGAATCCGTTGACGCACCGGGATGGTCTTCAATTTTGAGAAACTGCTTATTGGTCAGATTAAGCGTAACCACCCGAACGACGGGGCTTCCACCGGAAGTACTGTTCGGATCTTCAAAACGGTATTCCATAAAAACATCGGTAATCTGCGCATCCTTGAATTTTGGCAGGTTTTCATCCAGTCCTGATTTCAGGCAGGAAGAGAAGGCCAGCAGGAGAAATCCGAATAATGGTATGTAGCGTTTCATAAAATTAGTTTTTGCGTTACCAGTTGGGGTTTTGTTGAAGACTGCCATGCCGGTCTACCTGGGATTGCTGGATGGGCAGCAGGTAACGACGTGATTCATCGAATACACGCACTTCATTCTGGTTCCACTTCAGTACTTCCACCCGGTATCCGTCCCTGGGAATATTGATCTCCATAAAAGTAGGCGGTGTTTCCAGTTCCGGAATGGTGCCACCGGGCGCCAGGTTGTGGTTGGCATCGCCGCCATATTTTCCCCAGCGCAAAAGGGTCCAGTAATAATCCAGTTCCTTGAACAGTTCTACCCTTCTTTCCCGTTTGTAATCCGTCCACGCATCCGCAGCGCCAGCCGCGGTGGAAGGCGGCAATCCACCATGAAAGGTTCTTGTCTGGTTGAACGTGGCCACTGCTTCGGCTACCTTGCCCTGGCGAAGGAGCGCTTCTGCCTTGTTGAGTATTACCCTTCCGAGGCGGAACACCACCCAGTGATAGTTGGTGGGGGTATTGTAAAAAGCGCGGGGAACGAGGTCATCATAAATGCCTTTGCGGTGAAAGGTATTGGTGATGGGCGTACAGCATCCCGATCCCAGTGAACCTTTGATCATGCGGTTGAGGTTACCGTTCCGGTTAGTAGTCACCGTTTCACCATACCACTGTGTTGAATCATATACTACTGAAGCTGCGAAACGCAGATCCCTGTTGCGGTAGATCACGGAGTTCACACTGCCTGCACCGGTTACTACGGCACTGTCAGCAAAAGATGAATTGCGGTGTGACAGGTTAGCCATGAATTGGGAAGACTGGTCCCAGCGAACAGCTTTGGTGGGATCATTGTCATCAATTACGAGGTAGTCATCGATCAGGTTCTGGGTGGGCGAATATTTGCCCCAGTCCTCAAACACCTTGTCCTGCTTAAAATGCGGTGTGGCACCCTCCCTGGTAACGTCATCATTGTTGACGTTGGGAATGGACAATTGCATGTCGGTAATATTGGACACCACGGTATTGGATTTGTCGCGGTAAAACGCGAGGATGATTTCCGTGGTACTGCTCTTGCGTGCATTGAACATGCCTTCATAATCAGGTTCGAGGGCATGCCTGCCGGATTGAATTACCGCATCCGCTGCGTCAACGGATTGCTGGTAATAGGTATCGTCCCCGGTGTAGGCTGCTGCCTGCAGGGCAACTTCCGATTTGAGGGCGTAACCCGCTGTTTTTCCGGCAAGAGAAGTTGCGGCAACATCGGGGAGGCCGGGAATGGCTTCGTTGATGTCTTTCATGATCAGCGAATAGGTTTCCGCAACACTGGCTGTTTGCGGGAGCGAGTAGGTTTCCTCATCTTCGGTAAGCACCCTGTCTACATAGATAACCCTGCCGAACCGGCGGGCCAGCCAATAGTAGGTCATCGCACGAAGGAATTTGCCATGCGCTACCAGTTCAGCCTTATCAACGTCCGCCAGCAGTGAGCTATTGGCCTTTTCTATAATCAGGTTACACATCCGCACCTGGGCGAACTTATTGAAACCATAGTCTTCGTCGCGGGAAATCTGGTCGCGGGTAAATGCATTGCCATCACTGGCGATGATGTTGTTGGTCCATACCTCATCACCCACCATGTTTGTATAAAGTCCGACTACATTGCTGTACGCATTGTACACAAACTTCATGGCATTGTCTTTGGATGACCATACTTCATCTTCGGTGATTTTATCGTATGGCTGGGTTTCATCCAGCTTTTTGCAGGAGATACCGGTCAGCATGAGACTGACGGCTATCAGAAATATATTGATGAATTTCTTTTTCATAATGAAGCGTTTTGCGGGAATCAGAACCCGATGTTCACGTTAATGGAATACACCCGCGACGTGGGATAGTCATAGTTGTTGGTACTGCCGGTTTCTGCATCCAGACCATATTTCTTCAGTTGAGAAAAAGTCAGGAGGTTGGTGCCGCTCAGGGTAACCCGCAGGTCGGTGAGGAAGTTCAGCTTGTTGCCCACCAGTGGTTTGAAATCATATCCCACCTGGAGAGCTTTGAGACGAACATACCCGGCATCGATAATCCAGAAATCCGAAGTCTGTTCATTGTTGCCGCCATTCACACCACTGCCGGATACCAGTCTCGGAAACTGCGTGTTGCCGGCTCCGGGAGTCCAGTGATCCTCCGTCTGGAAATCGTACCGGATATTTCCGACATAGTTGCTGCGGAATACATCGCCCAGGTACATGCTCCGCTTGCCACTGCCCTGCCAGAGCATGCTGAAATACCAGCTGCCATAACGCAAGTCAGCCGTGAGGCCGAAAATGGACCTTGGGAATGTAGCACTTCCAGCCCGGCGCAGGTCTGCGTTGTCTATCTTTCCATCACCATTGGCATCCACATACATGATATCACCAGGTGCCAGTACGGAAGACAACCGACGCGGATTATTGATAATATCAGCGGCGTTCTGATAAAGGCCACTGTTAAGCAGCGCTGTCTGCAGGTAAGCAGTCTGGTTGTAGGAGGTCGTGTAGGGGTTCTTAAGCGTGGCACTATCCTCATTCGGATTTACTTCCCACAACTCATTGAAGTAAGTGTAGTTCGCTCCTACGGAATATGATAGTTTACCGGCAACATTGCTGTATTTCAATGAACCGTCCCATCCTGCCCGGCGTTTGGCACCATTTGACAGGCGGAAGGGCAAAGGCGTACCCAGGGGATCCGTATATCGTTGTCCGGAAGCAGAAGCCAGGTAGTTGGTGGTACGCAGGTAGAAATAGTCAAGTGATCCACTCAGGTGATTGGATAGTGTTGCAAATTCAAAACCGGTATTGAAGGTATTCATCTTATACCAGGTGATATCCGGGCTGGGGATGGCCGGCATGTTGAGGGAAGGCTGTAATACACCATTCACCACGTATCCCGACCCAAGTGTGTATCCAGGTACATAGGCAAACGGCGTCAGGCCATCCACCGTGTTTTGTCCCACTTCACCATAGGAAATCCGGTACTTGAGATAATTCAGGATATTTTTCTGGTTAAGCCCCAGCATGAATTTTTCATTTGATATCACCCAGCCAAGCGCCACACCGGGAAAGAAACCGCGGCGGTTGCCTTCCGGGAAAAGGTCACTGCCGTCATCCCGGAAGCTGGCTTCCAGGAAATAGGTATTGCGGAAATTGTAGCTTAAGCGACCCAGGAACGCATTCCGGACGCTCTCCGACATGCTCCCATTGTTAAATACATTGGCCTGGGGACCGTAATTGATCTGGTCGAAATTGAAGTCAAATGAATTTCTTCCGGTAGTACTGGTCTCACCATAAACATAGGCTTGTTCGTAACCGAACATCGCCGAGATACTGTGATCTCCAAAGGCTCTGTCGTACGTACCAAATCCCTGGAGCACATAGTTGTACCCGTTGGTGTTCACCAGCGAAAGATTGGGTTTGTTGGTTGCCACCGGCACATCACTGCCGATACTGTATTGCGGTGCTGTTGCATTCCAGCTTCTGCCACTGGAATTGAACTGGCGGTAATTGGCATTGCCTTTAAGGCTGAGTCCTTTTACACCAGGCACACTCCACTGCAGCACCACATTGCCATTGATGTCGCGGTCTTCATTCCTGGCATAGCCACTTTCAGGAGAAATTTCTACCAATGGATGATCTCCCTTGTTGGAATAGCGGGTATGTTCGAGATCCGCAAAAGCTTTCTCCATGGGACTTGAATTCTGGATATGTCCCCATACATAATAATAGCCGCTGCCATAGGAACTGTTGGGATTGCGTTGAGATTCTGTTGTACCATACAAAGCAATCGTTGTCTTCAGTCCGATCTTTTCAAAATCGCTGCTGACACTTACCCGGTAGTTATACCGCTTGAGCCAGTTGGTGTTCTCCCGGTAAAGCGTGCCCTGGTCCAGGTATCCCAATGATGCATAATACTGTGATTGTTTTCCGCCGCCTGCTACAGACAGGTTATGCCGGTTCTGTGGCGCAAATTTTTTCAGCACAGTGGATTGCCAGTCGGTATTGGGAAAATTCAGCGGGTCGGACTGGTCCTTATATTTCTGCACATCTTCCGGGGCATAACGGCCCGGATTACCTTCCATTTCATCAACACTATTGGTTAACGTGGCAATTTCGTAAGAGCTGATTTTATTTGGCAGAATGGTTGGCTGTACCCAGTCATGCCCGTAATTGTAGTTTACCGAAACCTTGCCTTTGCCACCTCTCTTGGTGGTAACCAAAACGATACCATTACCGGCGGCCACACCATAAATGGCCGTGGCGGGACCATCCTTCAGAAAGGATATGTTGTCGATATCATTGATGTTCAGGGTCTGGAACTGAAACTCTGTAGAAATGATGTCGTCGATAACATAGAGCGGCGTGCCTCCGCCCCGGATGGAAATCTGGGGTTTTTTGCCAGGGCCACCGCCGCTTGAATTCACCAGCACACCCGGCACGCGCCCGGCCAGCGCTTCACCAACTGATGTCGCTCCCAGGTTTTGGATTTTTTCCGCCTTAAGGGTTGATACAGCCGTAATATTTTTTCCCTTGGTGGTAGTACCGTAACCGATTACGATTACCTCCCCAAGGTCATTGGCAAGTTTGTCGAGGGTAATATTATTCAGTTCAGTATCTTTTCCGACCCGGATAGCTTTGGTCATATACCCGACGATCGAAATTTCGATGGTCGAATTCTCTTCCACTTCCAGCGAAAAATAACCACTCTCATCTGTTGATGTACCGGTGGGTTTCCCCTTCTGAACAATACTGACCCCGGACAGCGGGTTTCCGGAAGCATCCAGTACCCTTCCTTTTACCGGAATGGTAACTATTCTGAATTTCGCTTCATCCGTAACCTGTACACCCGGACGTAGAATGATGGTTTTATCCACGATCCGGTAACTGATCGGCTTATCCCGCAATACCAGGTCCAGCGCCTGGCGAAGCGGCATTTTGGTGATGTTGAGGGAAAACGACCTGGTGCGGCTCACCAGTTCTTCGTTATAGATAAAATTGTACCCTGTCTGCTTGTTGACTTCCCGAAAAAACCTTTCCAGCCCGATTTTCTTCTTCGATACGGAAACTTCCTGACCGAATCCCCTGGCAGAAACCTGCAATACGGCGGCCAGGAACAAAATGGCAGTCAACCTCATATAAAATAGCAGTTTTTTTGGCATTTCCGGTCCTGACCGGAAATAGGACCCCGTAGGCCTAAAATCCATACATTTGCTTTGTTTTGGTTAATAAATAATTCTCCGAAAGACTTGTTTTTAGCCAGGCATTACCGGCAGGCTGTGGTTCGAGCACATCCTGCCTTTTTTATTCCCCGGCTGTCACCATAATAATTTTATTGTTGATGGTAAATTGAATGCCGCTGCTGAGTGAAACAATGTCAAGCACCTGCCTGACGGAAAGATTTCTGCTGAGAATTCCCGAGAGCCGCATTTCAGGAACATTCTGAGCAATGGTAATGTCCACATCATACCACCGTTCTATTTCCTTCAGGATTTCACGCAGATCCATCCCGGTAAAATTGAATTCTTCGTTTGTCCATGCCAGTACCTGTTTCGACTCGACAGCTCGGGAAACGTCTATAACATCTCCCACAACGGCCTGTTCACCCGGATGCAACACATCCGATCTTCCATTGTGACTAACTTTTACTGAACCTTCCAGCAGCGTCACCTGCATGACACTGTCGAACCGTGAAGTATTGACATTGAAGTGGGTACCCAGTACCTCAACATCCCCGGAACCGGTATGCACCGTAAAGGGATGTTTTTTGTCTTTGGCCACTTCGAAATAGGCCTCGCCCTTCAACTCTACTACTCTTATGGCACCGGTGAAACCGGCCGGATACCGGATCGTACTGCCGGCGTTGAGACTCACCAGCGTACCATCTGACAGGGTAAGGTTGATTTTCTTACTGCCGCGCGGATTTACCAGTTCGTGCCACTGTGACTGCCTGGGCACATTATTCTGTTGGCTGATATAACGAACCATCACACTGCCATTTTCAGTAATCAGTGCCGGTGATCCCGGCAATGTTCCAAGCTCCTTCAAACCCAGTTTCAATCCATTGTCCGTTTGCAGATAAGCGTAAGTCGCTGCGGGGGCAGCAATATCCGTAACAGCAGCAATAGGCACATCCCGTTGCACTACCGGACTATCGGCAGCTTTCCTGGACAGCAATACTGATATAAATAATACCAGTGCTGCCGCGGCTCCCGCCAGTGTCCATATCCTGACTATGTTGCGGCTTTTCGGAACAGGTGCGATCGTAGGCTCCATCTTACCGGCAATCCGCTGAAATATCAGGTCCTTCTGATCCCGGGAAACAGGCGGCGAATTCTCTGCACGGTCTTCCAGTTTTTCCCAAAATGCATCCATAAAATCCAGGATGACAGCATGATAGCGGGAATCAGCCATTAACTGGCGGATCTTCACGGCATCCTCCGGTGCATAATTGCCCGAGGCATAGCGGTGCAACAGGTCGAAAATCTCCTTTTCTGACATAGGCGCTGATAAATAGACAAGTCAGCCCTGTGGAAGGGCTAGTCGCTTTAAAAAAATAATTTTTGGAGCAGGATGACCAGCAGGAAAATCTGGCCTTTTAAGAATATGCGGATCGACTGCAATGCAGCTTTCATGTGATTCTTGACTGAATGGATGCTGATGCCCAACGATGCGGCAATTTCCACATGCTTCATACCACTGTTGCGGCTGAGCAGGAAAACATTTTTCTGTTGTGGTGGTAACCGGCTCACCGCCTGTTCAAAAAGGTGATGGTATTCTTTATCCAGTAAAAGATTATTGGTTTCGGTGCCAGTTTCCGGCAGGACATTGACCAGACTCAGGCCGTTCTTTTTCTCCAACGCCAGTTTTTTCAGGTAATTATACGCCTGGTTGCGCATCACCACTTTCAGCCACGCATCGGGCTCCTGAATATCAGCCAGTTGTTCGCGTTTGGACCAGATTTTTATAAAGAGTTCCTGCGTCAGTTCTTCTGCATGAAACGCAGACCTGGTAAGGAAATGATGATAGGCATAAACCCGGGAGACAGTACTCTCATAAAACTCCCTGAAAGCACTGGTGTCACCTTTTGAAATGCGTTCAAAAAGATTATCCCGCCAATTATCGTTCGTACGCATGCAATCGTATTAAGCAGTCAGCAAATCAGCAATCACCATAATGAAAGTACAGTTATTTCAACAACGACGGGTTATTAAGTTTTATCAGAATATTGGAATTAATTACCCTGATCGCGAGCGTTAAATTCGGCTACCTTCGCATCAGGATGAGCAATCAGGGACTGATATTTCTGCCGGATATCAGCGGCTTTACCCAGTTCGTCAATGCTACGGAACTGGACCACAGCCGCCTGATCATCCAGGAACTTCTGGAAGTGCTGATCAACGCCAATGAAGGCGGCCTGCAGATTTCCGAGATCGAAGGCGATGCCATCCTGTTTTACCGGTTTGGTGCGCCACCGACACTGAACGAAGTCTACCGCCAGGTAGAGAAAATGTTCCGCGCCTTCCACCAGAATCTTATTGCCTACGACAACCGCCGCTATTGTCAGTGCACTGCCTGTAAATCTGCCGGCAAGCTGACGCTCAAGGTGATCACCCATTACGGCGAATTTACCGGCTACAATGTGCAGCACTTTTATAAGCTTATCGGGAAAGACATCATCGTTGCGCACCGGCTCCTGAAAAACGATATTCCCGATCATGAATACTGGCTGGTCACGGATGCCTTATCCCCGACCGGTGAACCAGCGCACCTGGCGAACTGGATGACCTGGAATGAAGACAGGCAAAACAGTGATGCAGGTGATGTCCGTTACCACTATACGCGGCTGACCAGCCTGAAAGATAACCTGCACCCGGATGAACCCCCACCGCCGGACCTCAGCAAAAAACAGCTGGCATTTTCCCTTACCCGCGATTATTCCGTTGCACTCATCCCCCTCTTTCATGCAACCGGCGATTTCAACCTGCGCAGCAGCTGGATGGAAAATGTAACCAGGGTGGAAGAACTCAACCATTTTCTTCCGCGGATCGGTATGCGCTGCCGCTGCGTTTTTGATAATGGTGAGGAAGTGGAATACACCAGCAGCAGCTATCATTTTGAAGACAAGCTGATCGAGTTTACTGAATCGGAATCATCAACCGGCAACCTCATTTACTATACCATCCAGAAGATCTCGGAAAACCATACCCGTTTAAGAATTGATTATTATATTCCCCGCGGCTGGTGGGCACGCTACAGCAGCCGCAAACAACGGGCCTTCCTGGAAGCCAGGTTCGACCAGTCGATGCTCAATCTCGACACCTTTGCGAAGCAGCTGCAGGACGACCAAAAGTGGTGCGAAGACGAACAAGCCCTGTAGCGTCAACTCCGGTTTCACGCAGTTTTTTTTCACGCAAGCTTTTCACGCAAAGCACGCTAAGGTGCAAAGGCGCAAAGAAGAATTTTTAATTAAGGCAGCAAAAATGAGTTGGTGACAGCAATGGTGGGGACGCCTATAAGTATACCGTCAGTCGATGGTTACGTCCTGGTGAAGCAGAAATAAAAGAAAGTAACTTTTCGGGCGCCAGGAATATGACACGCTTTATGGTTGCACGCAAGGCATCTTTATTCATGTCAACCTTGAATCTGTTACCATCACAACAACACTTTACCAGAAGCAAACCTTTGCGCCTTTGCACCTTAGCGTGCTTTGCGTGAAAAAAAACAGCAATCAGGTAAGCCGGAGCGAAGCGACCAAATCAAATAAGCACAACCTAACTTGCGTGAAAAAGCAATTGCGCGCTTTTCCTCACCAGAGACCCAGCACCTTCCACCAGAGCCCACCGATACCGAACCAGATCGCGAGAAACAGCACCGAGATATAGAAGCCGTGTTTCCACCAGTCGTGCATATCAACATAGGTGCTGCCAAAAAATATCGGCGCGGGACCATGGCCGTAATGTGTGAGGCATCCCATCAGGGTTGCACTGGCACCGAGAAACACCGCCAGCATCTCGCCAGGTACACCCACCTGGATACCGACAGACAGGAAAACAGCATACATGGCTGCGGCCTGCGCGGTGGCGGAGGCAAACATGTAGTGACAATAGGAATACACCAGCACGATGATCGGAAATGCAGTCTGCCAGCTGAGATGAGCCATCTGGTTGCTTACCTTGCCGCCGAACCATCCGATGAAACCAAGACTGTTGAGATAGGATCCCATCATCACCAGCGAAGAGAACCAGACAATAGTATCCCAGGCACCTTTTTCCGCCTTCACATCTTCCCACGTCAGCACACCGCTTAACAGCAAAATGCACAATCCGATCAGGGCGCCGGTAGTGGCATCGATGTGAAACAGATTTCCAAAGATCCACAACACCAGCAGCACAATGAAAGTGGCCACCATCAGCCATTCCTGTACCGAGATCGGACCCATCTCTTTTAATTTGGCCGCAGCCATTGCCGGTGCATCGGTAGTCTTTTTAAGCTGTGGCGGATAGAATTTATACAGGAACCAGGGCAGGGCGAGAAAACAGGCCAATCCCGGCACGAGGGCAGCGATTGCCCAGGATCCCCAGGTGATGGTAATACCCAGGTCTTTGGCAAATTTCTGGGCCATGGGATTGCTGGCCGTTGCCGTCAGGAACATCACAGAAGTGACCATATTCGCATTATAGCTGCTGAGGGTAAGAAAGGCACCGATTTTCCGGTGCGATGCAGCGTCTTCCGGCGTGGAGCCCATGTTCACGGCGATCGATTTCATGATGGGAAAGATCACCCCTCCCGCCCTGGCGGTATTGCTCGGGATGGCCGGGGCAAGTATCAGGTCAGCGGTGTTCAGTCCGTAGGATAGTCCCAGTGAACTCTTCCCGAAGATCCGGATGAAATAGTAGGCGAGCCTGGTGCCCAGGCCGGTCTTGATAAATCCTCTTGCAATAAAAAAAGCAAGACCGATCAGCCAGATCGTTGCGTTGCCAAATCCACTCAATGCATTGGCAACGGCCTTTACCGGATCACCCGGTGCCAGTACCTGCGTGGCCGCGCAGGCCGTTATGCCCAGCATGGCCATCGTACCCATCGATGCAGTTTTCAGGATGATGCCGATAATGGTAGCAAGAAAAATTGCCAGCAGATGCCAGGCATTCGGCGCCACGCCTTCCGGCGCAGGGAGGAACCAGATGATCAGCGCAATGGCCACCGTGATGGCTAGCATTTTAGGGCGTATCTCTTTCATAAAGATGATTTCGGTTAATGGTTCTGGTTAGCAGTTGTGTTAATATCGTATCTGCAGCTGTACATAAGCAAGGCTGTGGGAATAGGTTGTTGTAAGGGGTATGTCGTTCCTGAACAGGTCTATGTTGACGCCGGTCTGAATGGTGGCGAAGAAATTGTCTGCAAAGATGAGCGACAGGTTCGGCGTAATGGTTTGCCGGGGATTATCTGTCAGCTTATAGTTGTCTTCCAGGTATTCATACCTGGCGCTGAGTTCCATCGCCCTCACTCTTGGCCGCTTGTATTCGAAGCGAAGAATGGGAAACAGGTAAAAGCCTTTCATGCGGAAGTCGCTCAACGGCGGTTTGGGAACAGCGGAGGAACTGTTGAAGTTGGTGAAACTGGTGCCGTTCTTGAATTCAGCGCTGAACAGGATTGCCCACTTTTCACTGAGATCTATTTGTCCCAGGAAATCTGCTCCCCACGCACTTCCGGTACCGGCGTTGCCACCGAGGCTCCCGCTCGCTGCATTGACCCCGACGGTGAGGTTCTTCCCGGGAAGCAACTCGAGCCGGCCGTAAAAGTTTTTCGTATTGTTGTTGTCAGCCGGCTGGTTGCGGTTATTACCGTTATAGGCGCCGGCATAATATTTCAGGGTAAAGTCATTGCGGGAAAGGATCTCTCCGAAAACAGATAATCCCACCTGGAAACTCTGCCAGCCGTTGGCCCCGAAAGCATAATACTGGTTGCTGTAGTCCAGTGTACGGATAATGTCAACCGGCAACGCATCTTCTATCCCGAAAAAGGGGCGGAACTGTCCCGCCTGCAGGTTGAAATATTTATTCAGGGAATAGCGGATATAGGCATTCTCCAGCACTTTGTTGATGGGATCACTGGAAAATTCTGCCAGGTTAAACAGGATCCCTGCGCTGAAATGATCATTGACATTTGCCTTTACCTGCACCCGTACCCTTTTCAGGTTGAAAGTATTGGTAACCCCCTTTACGGTATCCGGAAAATTCTTGCCGCTCACATCAACATTCCGGGTAAGGGAAGCGACAAACCGCGTTTGCAGGAGGCCGCCAAAGGTGACGCCGCGCTTGTACTCCGAAAAGTTGGTAATGGTGTCTCTGCCATTTTCAAGTCCGCTGATGTCCTTTTGCTGGGCATAACCACATAACACAGCACATCCTGTGAGTAAGACCAGGAACAGTATTCTCATAATGGGTGGGTTAGTCCGCCAAATATATTGGAATACTATAATATTTCTTATCCTTGCTATGCCGGGCCTTTCTTTTTAGGCGGTTTCTCTTTTGGCGGCTGTTCTTTCCACCTGCCGGACTGGATCAGTTGTTGCCGTATGATCCATTCCAGTTGCCCGTTGACACTGCGGAATTCATCCGCCGCCCACTTTTCCAGCAGCTTGTACATATCGGCATCGAGCCGAAGGACAAATGATTTCTTGTCGCTCAAAACATTTTTTTTGGCGCTATCGGATCTTATTGATAAAGCGTGCCTGTATTCAGGATCGGGGTTGCAGCTTTCTCGCCGCACAACACCACCATCAGGTTGCTGACCATGGCTGCCTTCCGCTCTTCGTCAAGGTTAACAATCTCCTTCTTGGACAATTCCGCCAGGGCAAGTTCCACCATGCCAACGGCGCCTTCAACAATCTTGAAACGGGCAGAAACGATTGCAGTTGCCTGCTGCCGTTGCAGCATGGCACCGGCGATTTCGGATGCATAGGCAAGGTGGCTGATCCTGGCTTCCCTGATCTCGATGCCGGCAGGAGAAAGCCTTTCATTCAGTTCTTTTTCGAGCAGTTCGTTGACCGTATCTCCGCCACTCCGCAGCGTTATGCCGGTCTGGTCATCTTCCATATGATCGTAGGCAAAACTGGTGGCCAGGTGGCGGATGGCGGCTTCACTCTGCACCTTTACATAATTTTCGTAATTGTCCACTTCAAAGGCAGCACGGAAAGTATCCGAAACCCTCCAGACGATCACCGCGGCAATTTCAATGGGGTTACCCATTTTGTCATTCACCTTGAGTTTTGAACTTTCCAGGTTGGCAGCACGCAGGGATATTTTCTGTTTGGAATACAAAGGATTTACAAACTGCAGACCGTTCTCGCGGGTAGTGCCCACATATTTTCCGAAAAAGGTAAGTACACGGCTGTGGTTGGGCGGCACCACAATCAGTCCGGCAAGCAGGAACATGCAGCCAATAATGGCCACCACGCCGCCGGTGATGATCCAGCCATTGTTATGGTTATTGACGAAAAGATAGATGGAGAGGCAAAGCAGCAGCAGGGAGATTACCAGTGCAAGGTATCCCGGGACAGGTTTGAGGAGGCGTTCCATAATTTTATTTTGATATTATTATGATATCAAATCTAGGGAAAAGGTTGGATGCCTCAAATGAATTATTTTTAATGCATGTGTTTACCCCGTTTTTCTTCCGGCATTACCCTGATGCTGGTGTTCTGGTCATTGCTCGCCACCGCAGCGCCGGTGGATACGGTCCGAGTGTACAGCCATGCGTTGAACCGGAACATCCCTGCCGTCGTGATCCAGCCACGGGCGAAAGCCCCTGATGAAGGTTTTCCTATTCTATACCTGCTACATGGCTTTGGCGGCAATTATGCCCTCTGGATCAATAAAGTGCCCCAGTTACAGGATCTGTGCGATAAATATGGCTGTATTATTGTTTGTCCGGATGGCGGCCGTACCACTTTGTATTTTGACAATCCTTTCGATACTACCTACCAGTTCGAAACGCATTTTATCCGCGAGCTGATGCCATGGGTGGAGTCGCATTATCCGGTACGGCGCGACCGGCAGTTCCGGGCGATCAGCGGACTCAGTATGGGCGGATTCGGCGCCTTTTACCTGGCCAGCCGGCACGCTGACCTTTTCGGCGCTGCGGGAAGTATGAGCGGTGCATTGAATGTTGACGCCCTGGCGCAATACAGCACCCTGGGCAGAAAGGATACCACCTGTTGCCGGATCCGGTGGAATGCATTTGCAACCCCGGAAAAGGTGGCACTCGCCATGGAATGCGGCACAAAAGATTACCTGCTGGCAGCCAACCGCACCGCACATCAGAAACTACTGGACCTGGGAATCCCGCATGACTACACGGAAAGGCCGGGAAAACATGAATGGGAATACTGGCAGAATGCCATCCGGTTCCAGTTACTGTTCTTCCGAAATTACTGGGACAATGCAGAAAATAATTCACCGGAGCAACCGACTGCAGCCCGGGAATGGGCGGTAAAATGAAAAGGGTATTGATCAGTAACTGACGGTCCCATCGCGTACCCTGACCTTTTTCTTGCCTGAATTTTTCTTTTCGTAATCGAGCACTTCCTTGGGCTTGGCCGACTTTTTAGCCGTCGTCATGGTATCCCTGGCGAGGGTTGGCGGCTGAAGACTTTTATCAGGCTTGCCCAGGGTCCAGAATTCGGTTTTTGTGATAAAACCATCCCCGTCATAGAATTTCCAGGTACCGTGTTTTACGGCAGCGCCTTCATTTTTCACCACTACGATGGTATAATTGCCGGGACTGTTCACATCTTCTACATCCACGGAATCGTATTCCTTGTCAGGATTAAATGCCCTCCAGCTTTCTTCGCGGGTCAGTCCGCCGGAGATATTGAAATACTGGCTGGCGCCATCTTTAAAGCCCCACCGGTAGTTCTCGATCGCAAACAGGTCGCCGGTCAGGTTGAAATTACGCCAGGTGCCTTCCTTTCGATCGTCCTTATACACGCCTTCTTCTTCATAACCGGGTTCTCCCCGCAGCGGATCAATGTGGTTGACCCAGGGGCCCTGCTTTTTGCCATTGGCATCCACCCGGTTAATTGTATCTCCCTTCACGCTGATCAGGTAGGATTTCAGCTGCCCGTAACCGGAAAGGGAACTTAGCAGGAGGAGGATGAACAAATAACGCATATGGTGCTGTTTGGTACGATAACGTAAAGCTCCAACAAATATGCCGGAACCGGCAGCTTTTATTGTTTTAACAGGTAGCGGACAGCCAGGGCATAGCCTTCAAGGCCCAGGCCACAGATGGTGCCGGCAGCCTTGGCAGACACGTGGGAAATATGCCGGAAAGCCTCCCTTGCGTGAACATTGCTGATATGCACTTCCACCACCGGCGCCGGTATGGCGGCTATGGCGTCGCCGATCGCTACAGAGGTATGGGTATAACCACCGGGATTCATGACGATACCGCTAACGTCGAAGCCTACCTGATGCAGGTAGTTGATCAGTTCACCTTCTACATTACTCTGATAATAGGAAAACTCAGCTTCCGGAAAATCGATGCGCAGCTGGTCAAGAAAAGGCTCAAATGCAGAATCCCCGTAGATTCCCGGCTCCCGCTGCCCAAGCAGGTTGAGATTTGGTCCGTTGATGATGGCTATTTTCATTCGCGTAAAAATAATAAAGCAGGATGCAATCAGGGAATAAACCTTATTTTCATATAAAGGATTTCCTTTATGCTTCGCATCGTGCTGACGTTCCTGATTTCCTTTGCAATGATCTGCGCGCTCCCGCAGATGCCATCCGCGCAGGTACTGTTATCCGATCTGCTGCACCAGGTGCAGCTTCAGAACCCCACCATCAGGGCCCTGCAGCATGATGTGTCTGCCAGGCGCCTGCAACTTGCAGCGGAAGAAGTGCGGTATCTGCCGAAACTTGACCTGCTGGCCAGTTACAACTACCTGAGCAAACCACTGGAGATCAACCTGCAGCAACTTAAAACCGGGGTAGTCAATGGCACTTCTGAACAGAATGTTGCCCTGGCAAATGATCTTTACCAGGAAATCACGGGCAATCCCCTGAGCCAGGAAGCGCAGGACCGTATTTACTCCCGCAGCCAGAACATTCTCAATACATTTTATCCCAATTACAATCCCGCGCTGGCGGACCAGCAGTATTTCGTGGCAGGACTTTTTCTCCGGCAACCCCTGTATCTCGGCGGCAAACTGAAGAACACGCGTGAACTTGCCGAAAAAGAGGTAGCCTCGGGTGAAGCCAATCTTTCCCTTGCCGGCAATGAAGCCAGTTTCCAGGTAATCCTTGCCTGGTTGCGGATCCTTTACATCAACAGCATGTTACAGTCACAAGAGAAAGTTGTGGATGCGTTGGGAAAAAATCTCGACTATGCCACATCGTTGGTGAAAAATGAGATTCTTCCCCCCTACCAGCGAAACTGGGCGCAAATCGCGCTGCAACAGGCTCGTTCCCGAAAGCAGACACTTACGGGTGACAAAACCAATGCACTGCTCGAACTGAACCGGTTACTATCGCTTTCTCCCGACAGCCTGCTGCAGGTTACGGATTCCCTGCCTGTTTTTACTGAACTAACGGCAACGGACAGCCGGGTATCAGGAAACCAGGAAAACAACCCGCTTTACCGTTTTGTCTCCACAAAAACCGCCTATGCAGCGACCAATGAAAAACTGGCCCGCAGTTTCCGCCTGCCCAACCTGTTTGCTATTGGTAACCTGCAGTTGTACCAGGGCGCACTGCCTGTGCTCATGCCACCATGGATGGTAGGCGTTGAACTGCAATGGAACATCTTTGACGGCTTTCAGAAGGAAAGGCGTATAAAGGCAGCGAAAGAAGCCTACACAGCGGCAAAACAGCTGAATGACAACACAGCCGCAGATCTCACCCTGTCGCAATCGGTGCTGCGCAATAAACTGAATAGTTTCCGGGAAGAAATAGCCGTGCTGGACAGCAGCCGGCAACAGGCTGCCATGACGACCCGCATGATCCGGGAACGCATGGAAAACCTGTTGTCCTCCCCCAAGGATGTGAACGAAGCGTTGTTGCTGGAAGAAACCCTGGCCAAAGCCTACTATACTGCGCTGCTCGGATATTACGGCGTATTGGCGGACTATTTCCGCCTGTTGGGAAAACCTGAACAGATCACCTCATACCTCCAGCCATGAAATGGATCAGGAATTATTGGGCCCTATTGATACCCCTGCTGGTACTGATTATTGCGCTCTGGGTCTGGACCCGGTCTGCGTCGAAACCTGCACCGGAAACCGTAATCGGTATGGTGGAAGCTGAATCAGTTGATGTTGCCGCTTCTTTTCCGGGAAGGCTTGACAGCCTGCTGGTACGTGAAGGAGATACCATTCAAAAGGGGCAACTGCTGGCAGTTTTGCATTCGTCGGAGATCAGTACCGTACAGCAACAGGCGCTGGCTGCAGTGGATGCCGCGCGCGGGCAGCTGACCTTGCTGCAGCAGGGCGCAAGGCCACAACTGATCAAATCGGCTGAAAACATTTACCGGATCGCGCAGGACCAGTACGAACTGTTTGATAAGACCTATGCACGCATGCAGCGCCTTTACAATGATGAAGTGGTCAGCGGGCAGGAGAAAGATATTGTCTATTTTCGTTACCAGGCTGCACAGAAAGAAATGGAAACAGCCAAACTGAACCTGGAAATGTTGCAACAGGGCGCTAACCCGGCTTTGATCCAGTCCGCCAAAGCAATACTCCGGCAGGCGGAAGAAGGATATGCGCTGACAAAAAACCTCAAGGATAACACCCGGGTATATGCGCCGGAATCAGGGGTGGTAAGCCAGGTGGTGATCAAACAGGGCGAAGTGGTCGCGATCGGCTACCCGATGATGACCATCCGTGAACATGGTGGATTGTATATTCAATTCAATGTGCGGCAGGATAAGGCCGGCAGCCTGCAGGCAGGTACGATTGCGCCTGTTTCCGTTCCGGGAGCAGAACCGAAAAATTTCAATCTGAAGATAACCGAGGTGTCACCATCCCTTGAATTTGCGAACTGGGTCCCGGTTAAGGAACAGGGACAATTCGAGCTGCGCACTTTTACCATAAAGGGCGTACCCGTGGTATCCGTAAAAGGTTTGCGGCCGGGCATGACTGCATCACTCGAAATTTCACCGGAAAGGCAATAGCGGCAACAACACCATGAACCGGCTTTTTCATATCATATGGCGGGAATGGAAGCGATACCTGCTCCTTCCCTACCTGCGGCGGATGCTGCTGATCATCCCGGTAATACTTTTCTTTTTTTATGCTTGGATATACCAGGAGCAGGAGATCCGTGATCTTCCTGTCGCCATCTGGGATGAAGATCAGTCGGATATTTCCCGGAGGATTCAGTTTCTCCTCGAACAGACACCCTCGATCCATATTACTACCAGTGTGACTGATCAGGCCGTACTGCAAAACAAGATCATGTCAGGCGAAATCAGCGGCGCGATTCATTTTCCGCGCGGCATGGAAGCAGCCGTGAAAAGCAAGCACCCGGTGACAGTAACAGTCTATACCAATGCGGCGGCGCTGGTACCTGCCAAACTACTATATAAAGATGCTGCAAGGGTGATCATCACGGCTGGTTCCGGTGTGTTGCTCCAGCAATATCTCCGGTCGGGAATGGCAACGGAAAAAGCCATGGCGCTGGTACAACCGGTTAAGGTAACAGCCTATACCCTGTACAACCCGACATTCAACTACCGGTACTACCTGGTGCCGGGCCTGGTCACCGTTGCTTTACAAATGCTTTTCATCATGGTCAGTGCACTGGGCATCAACAAGGAAGAGGAAGAAGGCAGTTTTGCCGAAGCCTGGCGCATTGCCGGAGCTTCACCCTCCCTGCTGCTGATGGGCAAATTGCTTGCACAGGTGATTTTTTCCTGGTTTCATTTTATCCTGATTGCAGGCATTTTGTATCCGTTGCATCACCTCGGTCAACCCGGCGCGCTGGTAAAATTCTTTTTGTTGCATAACCTGCTGGTACTGGCCTGTACCGGCCTTGGCCTGTTCCTGTCGGTGATTTTCCGCGACGTGATGCTGGCACTCGACGCGGCATTATTCTATACCTCACCGGCCTTTGTATTCAGCGGATTTACCTTCCCGCGCTGGGCAATGCCCTGGTATGACCAGGTGTACGCGAAACTGCTTCCGTATACGCATTTCCTGGATGCATACATCAAGACCTACACCATGAACAGCCCGCTGCGATACGGAATAATGGAAATGCTGATGTTGTTGCTCTTTTGTTTTGCTCCCTTATCGGTCGCCGTACTGGTGCTTGCCCGGAGATACCGTTCACCCATAGCCTTTGCATCATGAGCGAAACCAATCAAAAGGGATTGCTGGCAGTCTGGCTGCGCGAAATCCGGTTCATCGGCAGCGATCACAGCTTATTGCTCACGGTGCTGATCGCACCCCTGCTGTATGCTTTTTTCTATGGCAGCATTTATATCAATAAAGAGGAACAGGCAGTGCCTCTTGCCTATGTGGATGCTGATGGCAGTGAATTGAGCCGCACCCTGGCCGTGCAACTGAATTCGCTTCCCGTGGTGCAGCTCGTGAGTGTTGCCAATCTGGATGATGCCCGCGGGATGCTGGCTTCCGGTGAAGTACAGGGTTACCTGTTTGTACCCAGGGGCGTGCAGGGACAACTCCTGAAACTTAAGCCTGCTGATATCGTGATTGCCTTAAATGCAGCACGATTCCTGCCATCCAGTGATCTTCTGGCAGCAGTAACAAAAATAGCCCTCACGGCAGGTGCCGGGGTCCGGCTGCAATACCTTAAATCCGGCGGATTGACCAATGCAGCGGCAATGCAGCAGGTGATGCCCGTCAACCTGGATTACCGCCCGCTTTTCAATGAAAGCAGCAGCTACGGTGCTTTTCTATTGCCGGGATTGCTGGCACTGATCTTACAACAGACCCTCCTGATCGGGATCAGTGTAAGTGTCAGTAAGGAATGGACACGGGGACGATACGGTGAATGGCTGGCTGCTGGTGGCGGACGAACCGGATCGGCAGTTGCAGGAAAGGGTTTATGTTATGTGTTGCTGTTCGCTTGCTTTGCTATTTTTTTCACCGTTGTCAACTACCACGTATTGGGACTAACGGTGAAGGGCAGTCGCATTGAACTGATGATGGCAACACTGCTTTTTCTGACCGTGCTGGTTTTGTTCGGGATGTTTATCGGGAGTTTGTTCCGTTCTACGGTTGCAACAGTGCAGTTTATGGCTTTCAGCACTTATCCGTTTTTCCTGGTAACCGGTTATTCCTGGCCCTTTGCCTACCTGCCCCGCCCGCTACAGGCATTCGCCAGTTTGTTACCCACAACCCCCTTCCTGAAAATCAATACTGCCATCGTACAAATGGGAAGTCCGCTTCACTTGCAGGCCGACGCTTTGTGGCATCTTGTTGCATTGGCAATGCTCTATGCTGTTCTGCTTGTTGCCCGGATTGCCTGGGTAAGAAGAAAGGAGAGTTTAGGTGTTTAGAAGTTTAGTTGTTTAGTAGTTGGCTCCGTTGTATGATGGCCTTCGCTAAAGCTACTGCTTACGCTAACGCTTCAGCAGTCAAAGACGGTGGGCAAACCCACCTTCGCTGAAGCTACGGTGGGCAAAGGAAAAACCCCGGCTATGCCGGGGCTTTAACGCGTAATATCCTTTAATTTATCAGAACGACCTCCCCCAAGGGGCGCCAACTGCTAAACAACCAAACTCCTAAACAACTAAACTTTTTTACTCTCTCTTATCATCCCGATAAAGTCATCGAACAAATACCTGCTGTCATGCGGACCAGGCGTGCTTTCCGGGTGATATTGCACGGAAAAGGCAGGTTTGCCCTTGATGCGGATGCCTTCGATGGAATTGTCGTTGAGATTCTGGTGCGTGATCTCAATATGGCTGGCCTTCTTCACGGCTTCAGGATCTACCCCAAACCCATGATTCTGGGTAGTGATTTCACACTTTCCGGTGACCAGGTTCTTTACCGGGTGGTTGAGTCCGCGATGGCCGTGGTGCATTTTAAACGTAGGAATATCGTGCGCCAGGGCGAGCAGCTGGTGACCGAGGCAGATGCCGAATACCGGCTTCTCTTCGTTGACCAGTTGCTTAACGGTATCGATGGCGTAGGGCATTGCTGCGGGGTCACCGGGACCGTTAGAAATGAAGTAGCCGTCGGCATTGAACGCTTTCACGGTTTCCACCGGGGTCTTGGCAGGGTGTACCCGCACATAGGCGCCGCGGTCAACCATGCACTGGAGAATATTCTGTTTAACGCCGTAATCCATTACCGCAATGCGGATCTCACTGTTGGGGTCGCCCATTTCGTAGGCAGCTTCCGTGCTGACCAGGGAAGCCAGTTCCAGTCCGTCCATGGAGGGCACTTCAGCCAGCATCTTCTTCAGTTCGGCAACATCGGTTACCTCGGATGAGATGATGCAGTTCATCGCGCCTTCAGTACGTACGCGGGTAACCAGTTCGCGGGTGTCTACGCCTTCAATCGCTACGATGTTGTTGGCCTTCAGGTATTCATCCAGCGAGCCATTGGCAAGGCGGCGGCTGAACTGCTCCTCCAGGTTGCGGGCGATAATGCCCCTCACCTTCACGGAGCTGGACTCCGTATCGCCGTCTTTAACACCATAGTTGCCCACATGAACGTTGTTCATGATCACGACCTGACCGTAGTAGCTGGGATCGGTAAATACCTCCTGGTATCCCGTCATCCCTGTGTTGAAGCACAGTTCACCGGTAGTGGTGCCGTTTGCACCAAATGCTTTGCCATAGTAAACCGAACCATCTGCTAAGAGGAGGATGGCTTGTTTTGCTGGGGTATTCGACATGTTGTAGGCGGAAAATTTTCGCAAATATCACAAAAAAAAGGCAGAATGGAAATCCATTCTGCCTTATCAAAAAATCAATCATTCCATCATTATTCGCCTGCTTTTTCTTCAGCAGCAGGGGTACCTTCAGCAGGTGCAGTTTTAGCTTCTGCAGGTGCAGCTGCTTTTTTCGCACTACCGCTACGACGGGTCCTTTTGGCAGGTTCAGCTTTGGCAGCTGTTTCTTTGCCATAAACTTCGTTGAAATCAACGAGTTCGATAAGGGCCTGTTCCGCGTTATCACCTACCCGTGCACCGAGTTTGATGATACGGGTATATCCACCAGGACGGCCGGCAACTTTTTCAGCGATGGTGCTGAACAGTTCGGTAACAGCTTCCTTGTTCTGTAGGTAGCTGAAAACCACACGGCGGTTATGGGTATCGTTGGATTTCGCCTTGGTAATCAGGGGTTCCACGAATACGCGCAGCGCTTTCGCCTTGGCGAGGGTGGTAACGATCCTTTTGTGTTCGATCAGGCTGATGGTCAGGTTGGCCATCAGGGCTTCGCGGTGGGCTTTCTTACGGCCCAGGTTGTTGACTTTGTCTCCGTGACGCATGACTTGTTGTTTTAATCAGCCGCACCGTGTCAGGAATTGCGGCCTACTTGTTAATTATTCAACAGGGTTTCAAAACTATCAAACCCCAATCTTCAGACTTCAGACTATTAGTCTTCCTTATCAATTCCCAGTTTCGCCAGATCCATTCCGAAGCTCAGGCCGCGCTCGTGGAGCACCTGCTCGATTTCAGCAAGGGATTTCTGACCGAAGTTGCGGAACTTCATCAGGTCTTCCTGCTCGTACTGAACCAGTTCGCTGAGGGAGTTGATCTTGGCAGCCTTCAGACAGTTGAAAGCGCGAACGCTGAGATCGAGATCTTCCAGCGGCGTTTTCAGCACCTTGCGGAGTTGCAGTGTCTGTTCGTCTACCAGGTCTTCTTTTTTCTCCTCTTTGTTGTCGAAAGTGATGTTCTCGTCAGTGATGATCATCAGGTGCTGGATCAGGATCCGGGAAGCCTGTTTAACAGCTTCTTCGGGGTGGATCGTGCCATCAGTAGCAACATCCATGATCAGTTTTTCGAAGTCGGTTCTTTGTTCTACCCGGGTATTTTCAACGCTGTACTTAACGTTTTTGATAGGGGTATAGATAGAGTCGATCGGAATGAAGCCCAGGGGGGCGTCTTTCACCTTGTTTTCTTCAGCGGGAACATAACCGCGGCCTTTGCCGATAGTCAGTTCGATTTCCAGTTTGGAGGAAGGATCCATGGTGCAGATCAGTTGCTCGGGGTTCATGATCTGGAAGGATTGGGTACCGTCCTGGATCATACCGGCAGTGAATTCGCTTTTGCCCTTGATGTGCAAAACGATGCGTTCATTGGATACTTCAGTGTCCACCACTTTCTTGAAACGAACCTGTTTCAGGTTCAGGATGATATCGGTAAGATCTTCCGTTACACCCTTGATAGTGGCAAATTCATGTTCAGCCCCTTCAATTTTGATCCCTACAATCGCGAAACCTTCCAGGGAGCTGAGCAGTACACGGCGCAGGGCGTTACCGATGGTTACACCATAGCCGGGCTCCAGGGGACGGAATTCGAATTGTGCTTCAAAATCATTTGCTTTCTGCAATACGATTTTGTCGGGTTTCTGAAAGTTTAAAATGGCCATTTGTATGTACTGTTTGTGTTTGTGGATGGAAGTCGGGACTATCCCCTATTACTTAGAATACAATTCAACAATCAATTGCTCCTTGATGTTCTCCGGAACACTTTCGCGCTCAGGATAAGCAATGAATGTTCCTCTCATCTCAGTTTCGTTCCAATCCAGCCAATTGAATTTCTGGTTCTTGCCACGCACCTGGCTGGTGAGACCTGTTTTCGCGTCACTGCCTGGTTTGAAGCCGATGATATCACCGGGTTTCAGTTGGAAAGAAGGTACGTTTACCACTTCACCGTTAACGGTAACGTGCTTGTGGCTAACGAGCTGACGGGCAGCAGGACGGGAAGGCGCGATACCAAGACGGTATACGGCATTGTCCAGGCGTGCTTCCAGCAGTTTGATGAGGTTCTCACCGGTAACGCCTTTGCGACGCGCAGCTTCCTCAAACGTGCGGCGGAACTGACGCTCCAGTACACCGTAAGTGTATTTAGCCTTTTGTTTTTCACGCAGCTGAAGGGCATATTCGCCCAGGCTCTTGCGCTTGCGGGCAGCACCATGCTGACCGGGAGGATTGCTGTTCTTGTTCAGCCACTTGCCATTACCGAGGATAGGTTCCCCGAAAATTCTTGAGATTTTGGTCTTTGGACCTGTGTAACGTGCCATTTTCTGGTTTGATTTTTTAGTTACGATGCAGCATCCTTAAAAATCTTAAAATCAATGCTGCACCCAGTGATGAAAAATCCGGAACCCAAAGCCATCTGGCCTTGGGTCCCGGCAGTTCAAGTATGTTAAACGCGGCGCTTCTTCGGAGGACGGCAGCCGTTGTGCGGAAGCGGAGTGACGTCTTTGATCATCACGATCTCAATTCCGTTTTGTGAAAGGGAGCGGATAGCACCCTCACGGCCGGAGCCGGGTCCTTTCACATATACATCTACTCTTTTCAGTCCTGCGTCCAGAGCAGCCTTTGCAGCGTCAGCAGCGGCCATCTGTGCAGCGTAGGGAGTGTTTTTCTTGGAACCTTTGAAGCCCATTTTACCGGCAGAAGACCAGGAAATAACCTGTCCGCTCTTGTTGGTAAGGCTGATGATGATGTTGTTAAAACTAGCGGAAACATGCGCATCACCGTATGCATCCACTTTCACGATCCGCTTCTTCGCGGCGGCCTTGCCACCAGCTTTAGCGCTTTGTTGTTGTTTTGCCATTACAAGTAATAGGTAATCTTTAAAAATATTTACCGGAAATTAATCCCCGGCCGTGCCTTCCCTCCCCCTCCTAAGCTGGATCCGGTAGGGCACTATGTCTTACTTCTTAGGAGCTTTCTTTTTACCAGCAACTGTTTTGCGCTTACCTTTCCGGGTACGGCTGTTGGTCTTGGTACGCTGACCACGCAACGGCAACCCTTTACGGTGACGCAAACCACGGTAGCAGGCGATATCAAGCAGACGCTTGATGCTCATCTGTACCTCAGAGCGAAGCTGACCTTCTACCTTCAACTCATCGTTGATGGTATTACGGATAGCCGCCAGTTCATCGTCGTTCCATTCGTGAACCTTCTTGTCCAGACTGATGTTGGACTTGGTCAGAATGTACTGGGCGGTAGAACGACCGATACCGTAGATATAGGTCAGGCCTATCTCCCCTCTTTTGTTTTTTGGTAAATCAACACCGGCAATACGAGCCATAATCTGATTCTATTTTCTATTTTACAAATGACTGCTTGTTGCAACGCAATTAACCCTGGCGCTGCTTATAACGCGGGTTCTTCTTGTTGATCACATAGAGCTTCCCTTTCCTGCGCACGATCTTGCAATCTGCGCTGCGCTTCTTGATGGATGCACGAACTTTCATGACGCTTTATTATTTGTATCTAAAAATTATCCTGCCCCTGCTCAAATCATATGGACTCATCTCCACTCCCACCTTATCACCAGGAAGGATTCTGATATAGTGCATCCTCATCTTTCCGGAAATCGTCGCCAGTATTTCATGGTCGTTCTGGAGCTTTACTTTGAACATAGCATTCGAAAGGGCTTCCACAATAATTCCATCCTGTTTAATGAGTGCTTGTTTTGCCATACAGATTTTGGGAGCGCAAAGATAACGATAAATCCTTCAAATAATAAAAAAATTGGGGAATTCTCCCCAATTGTCGACAAATATAACGGTATTTTCCCTTTAATTACGACCCAGCTCCACCTTGGTCATCTGGTAATAATGGTTCTGAAGCTGGTGCACGGAGATCGGTTGCTTAATATGCCGGCGGTCCTCACGATACCAGATCTCAAAATCCCCAAACCCGTCCTCCTTGTCCAGCATGATCCGGAATGGCCCCTTTTTGTACTTCACCGACCCGTTACCATTCAATTCCTTTTCAAAATTCAGTTTGAACAATTCCCCCTCGGTCAGAGGAATCGGCAGCAAATCCTCCGGCTTGAACCAGAAATCCTGCACATCCGTCTGCACACAGACCTCCTTGTCCTCGCTATTCAGCTCATTAACAATGCCTTCCCAGCGCTCTCCTTCATATTGGGCGTAAACGTAGTCGCCCGGTTGCAATTCATTGAATTTGATCATATGGCGATGCATTTATGGTTAATCTAATATAAGTGAAAATTATTTTACCTCAACACCCTATCCTATGATCAAATTAAGAAGAATATTAATTTAAATGACTGTTTAAAACCTGACCGGTCACTCCGCCCAGCTCATCGTATACCCCTGGTTCTCGATCCGCAACGCTTCTTCCGTAAGCTGCAGCGCATGAAAGGTATCCACCATCACCGCCAGTTCTCCGGTCTCCTTCTTTCCCAGGCTCTTCTCCACTGCCCCCGGATGCGGCCCATGCGGAATGCCCGCCGGATGCAGGGTGATCATCCCCCGGGTTACATTTTTCCGGCTCATAAAATCACCATCCACATAATAAAGCAATTCATCACTGTCAATATTACTGTGGTTATAAGGTGCCGGGATAGCCTGCGGATGATAATCATACAACCGTGGCACAAAGGAACAGACCACAAAATTGTTGGCCTCGAAGGTCTGGTGCACCGGCGGCGGCTGATGCACCCTGCCGGTAATGGGTTCAAAATCATGAATGCTGAAGGCATAAGGATAACAACAGCCATCCCATCCGATCACATCAAAAGGATGATGGCCGTAATGCAGGCCATACAACATGCCCTTCTTTTTCGTCCGGATCAGGAAATCACCCGCCTCGTTAATCGTTTCCAGGTTTCCGGGAACACGGATATCCCTTTCGCAGAAAGGTGAATGCTCCAGCAACTGCCCGTTTTTGCTGAGGTACTTTTTCGGAAAGCGGATGGGACTGAAGGACTCGACCACAAACAGCCGGTTCGCCGTGGTCGCGAATTCGACCTGGTAGATCGTTCCGCGCGGAATGACCAGGTAATCGCCATATGCAAATGGCAACTCACCATACTGCGTACGCAAGGTGCCGCTCCCCTCATGAATAAAAATCAGCTCGTCGGCGTCGGCATTCTTAAAGAAATAATCCCTGTTACCGGAGCGCGGTGCAGCGAGGGAAATATGCAGGTCATTATTGATGAGGATGGCCTTGCGGCTATCCAGGTAATCCTCTTCAGGCGCGATATGGAAACCCTCGAAACTGCGGTGTTTCAGCATGGCGGCCTCTGCTGCCACAGGCATAACATTCACGGGTGCATCCGTTGCGATGATCGCAGTGGGCGGATGGCAGTGATACAGGATGGAGTAATCGTTACTGAATCCCTCGGTGGAAAATAATTGTTCGGAATATAAGGTGCCGTCGGGCTGACGGTATTGGGTATGTCTTTTATGGGGAACCTGTCCCACTTTCTGATAGTGTGCCATGTAAATTGATTTAGAAGGATGAAATGCAGGGTTGAAAAATCAACTCCTCACACTCATCGCCAGCATCGTTAACAGGAACACGTATTTCCAGCGACGCTTGTCGATCCACCAGGTGAAGTTTCTGTGGAATGGCATAGCAGGTTATTCACCTAAAGGTAGTAAATCCTATTTTGCATTCCGTCATGACAAAAATCGGACTGATATCAGATACACACAGCTGGATGGATGACAAGATCCTCAAAGCGCTGGACAACTGCGACGAGATCTGGCATGCCGGCGACTTCGGCAATGAGGCCGTAGCAGAAGCATTGGAAAAAACCGGTAAGCCTGTCAAAGGAGTTTACGGCAATATCGATGGCTATGCTATTCGTTCGGTGTTTCCGGAAGTGCTGCATTTTACCTGCGAAGCTGTTCCGGTAATGATGAAACATATCGGAGGTTATCCCGGGCGCTATGCCCCGGGTGTAAAAAAAGAAATCGCGGCTTCCGGTGCCCGGCTGTTTATCAGCGGACATTCCCATATCCTGAAAGTGCAGTATGATGCTGCCCTGCAATGCCTGCACATCAATCCCGGTGCTGCTGGTCACCAGGGCTGGCATACTGTACGAACGCTGGTTCAGTTCGTAATCGATGGCGACCAGATCAGGGATTGCGCAGTTGTAGAATTGGGACGACGTGGCCAGGGCGTTGCCCCGGGTCATATCACCACCGACGAATAATCCCACTTACATGCCGGGGAACCAGGGACGCGCAATGGCTTCCCGGAATGGCCACGGAATGCTGGCAAGAATAACGACCAGTGCAATCAGGAACAGCCAGAAAGCCTGTTTGTGCTGCGGTCCGGCTGCAGTGGCAGGTTTCCCCTTGCCTCTTCCGATCGTAATCAGCACAATAGCGATCAGCATGCCCACAAAATGCTCCACGGCAAAAAACCGGTAAGGTGCAGATTTCATCACCTCTCCGAAACCGAGCTTCATGATATTTTTCAATCCGAGATCGCCAATCAGCCACTGGATCAATCCGATGAGGAATGTCGTATGCGCGCTGATCATCAGGAACAGGTCGGTCTTGCGGTCTTTTTTCGTATAGGCATTCTTGTCCATCATGCCATTGAAATGCCGCACCAGGGCAATAATCAACAGTACAAGAATTACCCAGCGAAGGAAACTATGGAGATGTAAGAGTCCGGTATACATAGCAGGAAAGTTGTTGTATTGTTTATTCGGTCCAGTCAGCAACAAAGATATTGGTATCACGCGTTCCACCGTTATTGCGGTTGGAACAGAACACCAGTTTTTTTCCGTCGTAACTGAACATGGCAAAAGCATCAAAGCCTTTGTCGCGGCTGATCTTCTGTAATCCCGAACCATCAGGATTAATGGTATAGAGATTAAAGGGGAAACCACGTTTGTATTCATGGTTCGACGCAAACAGGATGCGCCTGCTGTCTGGCATGAAAACCGGTGCCCAGTTGGCATTGCCCAGCCTGGTCACCTGCTGCACATTGCTTCCGTCGGCATTGGCCGTGAAAACCTCCATCCTGGTAGGCGCCACCAGGTGCGCTGCCAGCAATTCCTTGTATTCAGTAACCTCTTCCGGTGTCTGCGGACGGCTGGCCCTCCAGATGATTTTCTTACCATCGCGGCTGAACCACGCCCCACCATCATATCCCAGCGTATTCGTCAGTTTCTTTTCTTTACCGGTGGCCAGATCCATCGCATAGAGGTCAAGATCACCGTCTTTGTCGCTCGTATAGATCATCGTTTTGCCGTCGGGAGAAAGGGTAGCTTCAGCATCATAGCCTTTGGCGTTGGTCAGCTGTTTGATAATCCTGCCGGAAGTATCCGCCAGGAAGATATCATAGCTGTCATAAAGTGGCCAGATATACCGGTTACCGTATTTGGAACGGTCCGGAACCGGGGGACAACTATCGCCGCCCAGGTGCGTGGAGGCATAGATGATATGTTTGCCGTCAGGCAGAAAATAAGGGCAGGTGGTCCTTCCCTTACCCGTACTCACCATCCTGGGCTGAAATGGTTCTGCAGCAGTCTGAGGCACTTTACCAATGAAGATCTGGTCACAGGGCAAACCTTCTTTGGCGTTGGTGCGCTGGAAGATCAGGTAACGGCCGTCATAGCTGAAATACGCCTCGGCATTATCACCTCCGAAGGTCAGCTGCCGGAGATTCCTGAAATGGGTTTCTTCCGGGTAGTGAAGGGTGTCTGCAGGACGGGCATGTTCTGCCTTCGTTTGTGCCCGCCCGGTATGCATACCGGCGATCACCAGTGTTACCGTTACCAGGAATGCGGAAATATAACTGCTTTTCATGTTTCGCGTTCGAGCGCAAATGTATTGGATAATCCCGTTCCTGCCGAAATCCATAGCTTTGGAAAATGAATATCCGGGTTAAAACTGCATTAATGGCCGTACTGGTGGCTGTCGCCGGCTGCAATTCCGATAACGGTGGTAAAGCTGCTCCGAACAACAAAGCCATACTGGATGCGCCTCCATTCGCCGGCGTTTCTGACAGTATCCGCAGGTATCCGGATAATCTCTCCCTATATCTACGCAGGGCCGATCTGCTTACCCAGCAGGCGCAATATGTACTGGCTTACCGCGACCTGAGCAAGGTGTGGGACAAATCGCCCACTGAAGCTCTAGGCGTTCAGCTGGTCAACAATCTTTTCCTGCAGGGCAAAAGTGATGAGGCCATGAAAAAACTTCAGGCTTTGCAACAGCAGTTCCCGGAAAGCCTCCTGCTCAAACGCCGCATGGGTGAAGCGCTCCTGCTGAATGGTCAGTACGACCAGGCAATTGCTGCTTATGACACCATCATTGCGAATGACCCAAACGACTTTGAGGCCTACTATGAAAGGGCTACGCTCCACCTGAACAAAGCTGATACCGCCGCCGCCATCACCGACCTCGAAAAGTCATTTTCCCTGCAACCCACACAGCTGGCTGCCATTTCCCTTGCAAATCTGTATGCGGAAAAGAAAAATCCGCGTGCGGTAGCACTGGCGGATGAAGTTATCGGAAGAGACTCCGCCGGAGAATTGATCGACCCGGTTTATATCAAGGGGATCTATTACGCCAATACCGGTCAGTCAGCCAAAGCACTCGAAGCTTTTAACCAGTGTATCCGGATGGACTGGAAATTCCAGGAGGCCTATATTGAAAAGGGGATCATCTATTTCGGTCAGAAAAACCTGGATGAAGCCTTGCAGCAATTCAAACTGGCAGCCACCGTGACCAACACTTTTGCGGATGCCTATTTCTGGCAGGGCCGGTGCTATGAAGCGCTGGGTAAAAAGGAAGATGCCATTGCCAATTATGTTCGCGCGTACGCTCTTGACAAAGAGTTCACCGAAGCCCGCGAACGCGCGGAAAAGCTGGGTGGCAAATAATTCAAATACTGTACTTTTAAAGCTATGTTGCTAGCACCTTCTTTACTTGCTGCCGACTTCCTTCACCTGCAAAAAGCCTGCGACCTGCTTAACAATTCTGCGGCCGACTGGTTTCACCTGGATGTGATGGATGGCCGGTTCGTACCCAATATCAGTTACGGCCTTCCGGTAATCAGCCAGCTGCGTAAAGCAAGCCAGAAGATCTTCGACGTGCATTTGATGATCGAAGAACCCGAAAAATTTGCAAGTGCCTTTCGTGATGCCGGCGCCAACAACCTTACCGTACACCTGGAAGCCTGCCGGCACCTCCACAGGAATGTACAGCAGATCCGTGACCTGGGTATGACGGCCGGCGTGGCGATCAATCCCCATACACCGGTTGAACTGTTGTACGATATCCTCCCCGATCTTCACCTCGTACTGATCATGAGCGTGAATCCCGGGTTCGGCGGGCAGCAATTCATTCCGCATACTTATGAGAAGATCCGTGTACTGAAACAACGCATCAACAAAAAAGGACTCAACACCCTGATCGAAGTGGATGGTGGCGTGGATCTTGATAACGCCCGCCAGTTGCTCGATGCAGGTGCAGATGTGCTGGTGGCCGGTACTTCTGTTTTCCGCGCCAAGGATCCCGCTGCAGCCATTGCTGCTTTCAAGCAAACCGGACAAAAGTGACCTTACGCCATTATATCGCTGTCCTTGTCTCAGGGATCCTTCTTATGCCCTGCATGGTATGGGCACAGGCAAAAAAAGCAACGATCACCGGCATCGTGGTCAATGAAGACGACCGCCCCCTTCCGGGTGTAAGCATCACCCTGCTCGGTAAAACCGCAGGTACCAGCACCAATGATTCCGGCCGCTTCCGGATCCAGGTAGTTGCAGAAAAAGCAGTTGCGCTGGTCTTCACTTATACCGGGTATCAAACCGAACAAAGGAATTTTCTCCTCAACAACAAGGAAGAAGAAACCATCACCCTCCGGATGACCCGCAGCAGTACGGCACTTCCGGAAGTCACGGTAACGGACGAACGCACCCGCCGGGAAGCCGGGCTCGTTACCATCAATCCCAAACAAGCCATCAACATTCCCACACCTGGTGGCGGCATCGAAAGTCTCATCAAGGTTTTTGTCGGTTCCAACAATGAGCTCACCTCCAACTATAATGTTCGTGGAGGCAGTTATGATGAGAACCTCATTTACGTCAATGATTTTGAAGTATATCGTCCTTACCTGGTAAGGAACGGCCAGCAGGAGGGCCTGAGTTTCATCAACCCGGAAATGACCCGGTCTGTCAATTTCTATGAAGGTGGCTTCCAGGCGAAATACGGCGACAAGCTTTCTTCCGTACTTGACATTGCCTATAAAAAACCAAAAACCTTCGGGGGATCAGCTTATATCGGCTTACTCGAACAGGGTCTTGAACTGGAAGGCAGCACCAAAAACAGCAGGTTCAGCTACCTCGTAGGCGCCCGCCACCGCAACAACCGCAACCTGCTGAGCAGCCAGGAAACCAAGGGAAACTATGTTCCTTCTGCCGTCGACTTTCAAAGCCTTTTCACCTGGCAGGTCAGTCCGCGGTGGACTGCTGAATTGCTGACGAACTTTTCAGGAAACAAATTCCTGCTGCAACCCACTTTCAGCCAGCCCTCCGCGGCAGTATTCTCTCCCTATTACTCCGCAAACCTGGGCCTCGACATCTATTTCAATGGAAGAGAAGAGGATCGTTACCGCACCCAGATGGCCGGCATCTCCCTGCAACAGCAGGTGCACAAAAATCTCCGGTTGAAATGGATGGGTTCCTGGTACCGCGACCGCGAGAACGAAAACATCGATATTACAGGTGCTTATCTTTTCGGGGAAAGATCTTTTGATGAAAGCAAACATGACTTCGGGGAGATCGTCAATCCGCTCGGCGCCGGTGTCTTCCAGAACTATGCCCGGAATGATCTGAAAATCGATGTCTGGAATTTTTCGCATAAGGGATACTGGGATGTGGGCAACCATTTTGTCAACTGGGGACTCTCCTATGACCGGCAACTCGTGGATGACCATCTCAATGAATTCGAATACCAGGATTCAGCAGGTTATTCCCTTCCCTATCAGCCTGGCGCACTGCCTTTGTACAAGCGCCTGAAATCAACCGCTGATTTCGGCGTAAACCGCTACAGCGCCTTTATCCAGGACAATTTCGCTTTGGGTGACTCCTCCGGATTCAGTCTCCAGGCCGGTGTGCGGTTCAACTACAATGACCTCAACAACGAATTCCTCATTTCTCCCCGCGCAGGCATTTCCTGGAAACCCAGGAACTGGAAACGCGACATCATCTTTCGCGGAAGCGCCGGCATCTACCAGCAACCTCCCTTCTACCGCGAAATGCGGCGGTATGACGGAACAGTCAATTATGACCTGAAAGCCCAGAAGAGCTGGCAGGTAAGCGGCGGATTCGATTACAACTTCAATGCCTTTGGCCGCCAGTTGAAATGGACCGCTGAAGCATACTACAAATCACTCTGGGATGTAGTGCCGTATGACATCGACAATGTACGCATGCGATACTACGGTGAAAACAATGCCAAAGCCTATGCTGCAGGTATCGAAACCAGAATCATCGGCGATATCGTGAAGGATGCAGAGAGTTATTTCAGTCTTGGTTTCATGCGCACGCGGGAAGACATCAAAGACGATTACTTCTATAACTATACCCTTGACTCACTCAACCAGCCGGTGGACAGCACCCTTACCCAGCACGGCTGGCTGCGCCGGCCAACAGACCGCCTGATCACTGTCGGCATTTTCTTCCAGGACTATCTCAGTACCAATAAGAATTTCAAGATCTACGTCAACACGATCTATGGTTCCAACCTCCCCTATAATATTCCCAATTCAGCGAAATACAGGAACGCTCTGATCATCGACCCTTACCTTCGGATCGACCTCGGTTTCAGCGCCCTGCTTCTCACGAGCGATCGCAGCAAACGGCGCAGCCACAGCCCTTTCCGGGATTTCGACAATATCTGGGCGACGCTGGAAGTCTATAACGTGATCGACCGCCCCAATACGATCTCTTACCTGCTCATCAAGGATTTTGCCAATACTACCTATGCTATCCCCAACCGGCTCACGCCACGGTTGCTGAACCTCAAGCTGGTTGCACGCTGGTAGAAGAAAAGACGCGGTGAAATGCTTTGTAGCTGTGGGCGCGTTTCTCGCGATTTTTTTTGCTGAAGTTTTTGGGCGCTGCGCTTTTTCACGCAGGTGTACTTTTTTCACGCCAAGGCGCAAAGGTGCAAAGGCGCAAAGTAGTAGTAGTAGTTGTTGTTGTTGTAGTAGTAGGGTTTGTAGTTGTGTTTGTAGTTGTATAATGCCGATTTAATTGTTGCAGTCATAGATGCAGCATTAGTAATAGTTGAAGGTGATGTAAGCAAAAAAGTGTTTCAACAGACATCTTTTACTGTTACCATTTTTCGTGGAAAACAGGCCACTTGTTCACTCACGCATTGCCTGAAATTTTTGTCGGGTGCTAATCTTTCTCTCCTTTGCACCTTTGCACCTTTGCATCTTTGCGCGAAACCGGGCATCCATGTCTGAAAACTGAGACCTTGCGTGACACCCAGGTTCGCGTGAAAAACACGCGCAGCATATTATCTTTGTAGCATGACCAAGCTCTCCGTGAACATCAACAAATTTGCCACGTTGCGCAACAGCCGCGGTGGAAGCAATCCTGACGTCGTTAAAGCAGCCATGGATGCAGAGGCATTCGGCGCCAATGGTGTAACAGTACATCCCCGTCCGGATGAAAGGCATATCCGTTATGCCGATGTGCGGGCAATACGGCCGTTGATCACTACCGAGTTTAATATTGAGGGTAACTGCCAGGAACAAAAATTCATCGACCTGGTTCTTGAAGTGAAACCGCACCAGGTAACACTGGTACCGGATGCGCTCGGACAGATTACGTCTAATCACGGCTGGGATACGCTCCGGCATGCGGATTACCTGCGAGAGATCATCGGTGTCTTTAAAGCCGCTGGTATCCGCACATCCATCTTTGTTGATCCCGTGATCAACATGATCAATGGCGCTGCGGAAACAGGAACTGACCGCGTAGAGCTGTATACCGAACCTTATGCCGTGCATTTTGCCCTGGATCGCGAAGCAGCGGTCGCGCCCTTTACCGCTGCCGCAAAAAGAGCCCATGAACTGGGTCTCGGCATCAATGCGGGTCATGACCTGGATCTGCAAAACCTGCAATTCTTCGCCAGGAACGTACCGCACCTGGCAGAAGTTTCTATCGGCCATGCACTGGTTTGTGATGCGCTGTATTATGGATACGAGAACACGATCCAACTTTACTTAAGGCAATTGAAATAGCTGACTGTTACTGCTCCTTTTCACGCACCCAGGTAAACGCCTGCCCTTCCAATAAAGGGTGACCACCTTCCAGCGCGGAACCATCGGCTAGCGGCAACAGGCTGAAACCAGTGAAAAAATATTCCGGCATCCACGTTTCAATGGAAAACCGGTAAAGGGTGATTTTCGGGTCGGTGATCGCAAACCGGCTGTAGCGTTCCGGGCAAAACCGGAATTGAAGAATAAGGCTGTCGGGAAGCCCGGACGCATATTTTTCTGCCGGGAAAACGGCCATCCCATCCTGCCGCATCTTCCCTTCTACTGCTTCATTTCCCTTTTTCAGGTAACAGTCAATGAAAGGAAGAATCATGGTATTCTTTTCCTCCACTTTGACAATGATCACCGGAGGTGCTTTTTTGTTGTCAGTCTTCTGGCTGGCAGACTTGCTATTGCCAGAGCCACTTCCATTACCAGTGCCGCCCCCGTTACCGTCCGGCACTTCAGTATCAGTACCCAGCAACCGGAAATCGCTGCCGGGCCATGGCCTGGACTGAAAAACAATGCGGCCGCCAGCTACTGACCATCGCCCCGTGCCTGTCCGGTCGAGCGCGCCATAGGAGAAAAAAAATTCAAAAGTTGAATCAGGCTTCAGCCGGAAAGCAGAAGCAACTTCGTGTACGCCCTGGAGGTAATAATCACCAGCCAGTGAAGTTTGCGCATCGGCAGAAAAGGCCATATTAAGTACCAGATGAAGGATGAGTAATCTTTTCATAACGGGAACTCGTCTGTTGAAGTTACCATTTATCCTTACAGAAATACACCTGTCCCTTTCCGTTTCCTGATTTCTCTACAATCTGTAGCTTTCTGGCAAAACCAACTGCTATGCACTTGCTTCGTTGTTTTGGAGCATCCCTGCTGCTTGCCGTTCTGCTGCAGCCCGCTTTCGCACAATTGAAAACTGCCCCTGATGGTGGCAATAAACGTGCCCTCGTAGGAGAAACGATCGGCATCACGGATATCACGATCCATTATGACCGGCCTGCTGTGCGCGGCAGGCAGGGCGCCATCTGGGGCAAACTGGTGCCCTATGGATTTACGGACCTGGGCTTCGGCACCAGCAAACAGGCACCCTGGCGCGCAGGAGCCAATGAAAACACCACATTTACCTTTTCCACGGATGTCGCCATCAATGGACATCCGCTTCCCGCAGGCACTTATGGTTTTCACATCGCGGTGTATGAAGACAAATGCACCCTGATCTTTTCGCGGAACAGCACCAGTTGGGGTTCCTTCTTTTACGATCCGAAAGAAGATGTTCTCCGCCTCGATGTAAAACAACAGACCGGCCAGCCGCTTACAGAATATCTCGTATACGATTTTTCGGCTGAGACCGACAGCAGCGCTGAAGTGGGACTGAAATGGGAAAACTGGCGCATACCCTTCACCGTTTCCGTCGATCTGATACCGTTGCAACTCGCGTCCTTCCGCAATGAACTGCGCAGCGAAAAAAGCTTCAGTCCGGGCTGGCAGTCCTGGCACCAGGCTGCAGCATACTGCCTGCAGCACAATGTGAACCTGGAAGAAGCACTGCAGTGGGCGGACATGTCCATCAGCGGTGTTTTTATCGGCCAGCCCAATTTTGCAACGCTGAGTACCAAGGCCGGCATACTCGAAAAACTTGGCCGTTCTGAGGAGGCTTCCAAGCTCATGGCCCAGGCATTACCAATGGGCAATATGAACCAGGTGCATGCCTATGCCAGGCAACTGCTGGCACAGGACAAGAATAAGGAAGCGATCAGCGCATTCAAAAAGAACTACGAAAAATATCCCAATACTTTCACCACCAACATGGGTATGGTCAGGGCATCTGCTGCTGAGGGCGACAACAAAAAAGCCATCAGTTATGCAGAGAAAGCACTGGCCCAGGCACCCGACCCGGCCAACAAATCCAACGTTGAGCAGGTGATCAAAGCGCTGAAGGAAGGCAAAAAGATCAATTGACCGCGGTTTTTGCCGGCTTCACCGTACGCAGGTATTTATAGATTGCCTTCAACTCATCATCAGTCATTTTGCCAAAAGCTGTCCATGGCATATGGCTGTGTGCGATCAGTTTGCCCATGCGGAAACGCTGAATGAACATTTCCTGCGACCATCCGAAAAGGCGGCTGCTGCTATCGGGGGTAAGGTTGGGGGGCGTTAACGGGGGAAGACCCTCTTCTTCGAAAGGATTTCCGCCTGCGAGCGGCTCTCCTACAAAATTGCCGGTGCCGTCGCGCTTGGTATGACACTCATTGCAATTGGCAATATTCATGGTGAGGTACCTGCCATAATCTGCTGTGGTATCCGGTTTGATATAAGGTTTAACCGCTTCTGACGGTCCCACAGGTTTCAGCACGAAGGCACGCAATACTTTTCCGATGGAATTGTATTCATGATCATGCACCTTGTTGTGCACCGCCGGAACACTGCGCAGGTAGCTGATCACTGCTTCCAGGTCGCTGTCTGTCATTTGCTGGAAAGGCATGAAGGGCAGCACCATCTCGCCATTGGCATGCACGCCATATCGGATGATCCGCGCTACTTCGGCATCAGATCGGTTGCCCAGGCCTGTTTCCTTATCAGGTGTAAGGTTGCGGGTATAGAAATTACCGAACGGGAGGTTAAAAGCATAACCGCCTGACAACACAGGATCACCCCCTGCTATCAGGATGGAATCTTTGTTCGGAGTGGTGCTGTGGCAGTCGGCGCAATGCCCGGGACCCAGCACGATGTGACGGCCGCGCTGAATAACAGCTGAATCTTTTGAAGCCCTGATAGCCGGCAGCGGCGCTTCATAGGTAAGGTGTTGCCGGAAGCCGGTTGCCACAGTAACGCCACCTATGAGAACAGCGATTACGGCAACTACCCAGATGAGGATTTTCTTGATCATAGCTAAGGTTTGACAGCAAAACTATCCTGCCTTACGCTGCGATAAAATCCCCTGCCGACTGAGTTGCTATATTTCCTGCATGAATTGTCTATTCCCGCAGGAATTGTCTATTGCTGCAGGATGGCTGCCGCTTCGGTGTCGCGGTAATGGTCAATCTCCCTGCGCAGCTGCTCCTTCAGCCGGATTATATTCTTCGACTGTGCGGGATCGTTATAGATGTTTTTCATTTCCTGCGGGTCCTGCTGCAGATCATATAATTCCCAGGTATTGATACCGCCATAGAACCGCATCAGTTTATACCGTGAGGTCCTGATACCAAAATGCGGATATACGTGATGGGGCTCCGGAAATTCATAGTAGTGATAATAGATCGCTTCCCGCCAGGTTGACTTTTTCGCATCCTGTTTTACAAGTGGATAAAAGGACCGACCCTGCATTCCGGTGTCCCGGGCAAGTCCCGCCATTTCGAGCAAAGTGGGGCCCCAGTCGATCCCGAGGGTAAAGCCATTCACCACTGTACCAGGACGAATATGGCCGGGATAGCGCATCACAAAAGGCGTCCGCAGGGATTCCTCATACATAAACCGCTTGTCGAACCAGCCGTGTTCACCGAGATAAAATCCCTGGTCGGAAGCATAGATGACAATGGTATTGTTCGTCAGGCCCTGCTGATCAACCCACTGCAGGATGCGACCGATATTCCGGTCCATTGATTTTGCGGTGGCGAGGTAATCGCGCAGGTAGCGCTGGTATTTCCATTCCACCAGCGCACGGCCGCTGAGTTTCAGCGAATCAAATTCACGGGATACCTTTCCTTCATAATAACCGGCAAATATTTTGCGCTGGGCACTGTCCATCCGCTTGTAATCACGCATCGTAGTATAGTCGACATGGATCTTAAGATCACTTTTCAGCACCATTGTTTTGTCAATCGACATATCCTGTTTTGCTGCAGCTTCCCGTCCGGAATAATCATCATAAAAATTTTCCGGGATCGGAAAAGTCTTATCGTCAAAACTACCCAGGTCTTCCAGGGAAGGCAACCATTCCCGGTGTGTAGCTTTCTCCCCCACAACAAGAAAAAACGGCGCCTGCTTGTCGCGCTTGCTGAGCCATTGCAGGGAAAACTCCGTGATCAGATCGGTTACATAACCATGTGCGGTGCTGCGCCCGGAATCTTTGGTAATAAAATCCGGGTTATAGTAGTCGCCCTGGCTGTCAAGCACCTTCCAGTAATTGAAGCCATTGGCCATCGGCTTTAAATGCACTTTTCCAATCCATGCAGTCTGGTAACCTGCAGCCTGTAATTTTTCAGGAAATACCGGCTGATTGGGATCAAACGTCTTTTCGTTGAGTTTGTATCCGTTAAGGTGACTGTAACGGCCAGTCAGAAAACAGGCGCGGCTCGGTCCGCAGATGGAATTAGTGATGAAATTATTCCGAAAAAGCGCGCCTTCTTTTGCAATGCGGTCAATATTGGGCGTCTCGGTGAGTTTGCTGCCATATGCGCTGATGGCCTGGCTGGTGTGATCATCAGAAAGTATGAAAATGATATTGGGCCTTGCCTGCTGGGCAACTGTCCATTTGACCAGGAAGACCAGCGCAATCAGTAAAATCCTGTTTATCATGCAACGGATATTTTGTTGCCCAAGATAGCCATGAATCCGCCAGCAGGAACAGGTAACACCGAACAAAAAATACCAATTGCTGTTACTCCATTAACCATGAAGCCCATCAAAATTTCAGTGCTTGACCTTGCGGTAATCACGCAGGGAGGAACAGCCGCCACTGCTTTGGAGCGCACCGTTGACCTGGCCCGGTTTACGGAAACACTCGGCTACGAAAGATTCTGGCTGGCTGAACATCATAACATGGCGAATATTGCCAGTGCGGCAACTGCCGTATTGATCGGGCATGTGGCAGGCGCTACCTCCACCATCCGCGTGGGTTCCGGCGGCATTATGCTACCCAATCACTCGCCGCTGGTGATCGCTGAACAGTTCGGGACCCTGGAAACGCTGTACCCCGGCAGGATCGATCTCGGACTGGGCCGCGCGCCGGGAACGGATCAACTAACGGCAGCAGCCCTTCGCCGCCACCTGGGCAACGGCCTGTACGATTTTAAAGCGCATATTGAGGAACTCGAAGGGTATTTTACCAACAGCAGTCCGGATACCCGTGTGCGCGCTTTTCCCGCTGAAGGGTTATCTGTTCCGTTCTGGATCCTGGGCAGTAGTACCGACAGTGCGTATCTGGCCGCCGAAATGGGTCTTCCCTACGCCTTTGCCTCACATTTTGCACCGGCACAGTTTCTTACCGCAATCGAGATCTACCGGCAACGGTTTCAACCATCTGTTCACCTCGCCAAACCCTATGTAATGGCCTGTGTGAATGTGGTTGCCGCACCGACTGATGAAGAAGCAAAATTCCTGGCCAGCAGCGTGTACCAGATGTTCCTGGGAATTATCCGGAACAACCGCCGCGGATTGCAACCGCCAGTAGAAGATATCGACGAAGTCTGGGAACCACATGAGGCTGCAGCCGTGAAGCAGATGACGGCATACTCCTTCGTCGGCGGGCCGGAAAAGCTCGCAGCGCAGTTCGATAACTTTCTGAAAGTGACAAAACTCGATGAGATCATGGTGACAACCAATCTCTATGACCAGGAAGCAAGGAAGCGGTCTTACGCTTTGCTGAAGGATATCCTTGTGCCATAGGTTCACGCGAATTTTAATAGTGCCGGTCCGTTTTTCACGCTGGTTGTGTTTTTGCGGGCAGGTTTTTCACGCGAACTTTTATTTCGCGCAATGCACGCAAAGGGGCCAAGCCGCAAAGATTAAAACTTACCTGGTATCAGGCGTGTTTTCGTTCAGCTAATGTAGTCGTTATCCAGTACCCGATAAGTTTGGCGGCCTGCGGCCGGAAGTACGCAAAAACTTCCCGATTGGCAGAGGAACCAAAACAATGTGTCAAGCCAAATCAGGATTTATTCTTTAACCTGTATAGCTATTCAGGGCAGGCATAAGGCAGCTTCAAATAAGTCTAAAAATGGCCTTATCCTAGTGTCATTCCCGTGTAAAGGGGTGCCTTTACCCGGGGAGGAGGCCGGGTTGACACTAGGATAAGGCCATTTTTGAGCTTTTTTCAGGCCAGGAAAATTTAGGGCCAACGGGAAGATCCGAGCACTATTCTGAGTTATTCCCCGACCTCTTTGCTACCTCTGTTCAACCTCAGTTGGACCTCAGATTTACTACGCGGGGTACTCGGGTTTACCTCTAAAACAGAGGCGAACACCTCGGATTCCGAGGTCAACACGAGGTTCTACATAGGGAACATAGACCGTGAACCGAGGTCAAATCAAGGGTTTCACCGACTCGTCCCAGGAAAAGAGCAACCTCATCCCGGCAAAAGTGCTACCTCGTCCCAGGAAAAGTGCAACATCGTCCCAATCCTGACGAAAAATAAAAGACTGGTACTAATTTTGAATTCTAATTCAGCTGGCGTTTACCTCTCGCCGTTACCGGGGTATATCGGCTGAAGTAAGTTCTTTGTGGTTTATGGGTAGGTTGCTTTGCGACCTGCGGGTCTGGAAAGGGATTCGTTCGGGTCTCGTTCGTTAATTTAACGAAGCACTCCTCTGAAATGCCGGACCTGAGCCGAAGGCAACCCGAAGAAAGCTGCTGTAAACGGCTTAAACCAGGGTGTAAACGGCGTTACAATACCATTCGCTTCACAAATTGAGATACTTCTCCCGCTCCTTTGGAGAAAAATGCTCAATGGCATAACGCAACGCAATCCTGGGCATTTCCGCGCCATGGGTGTTGAGAAAAGTTTGCAATGCCGCCTTGTCGACTGTACCTGCGGTGCGCAACCAGCTGCCGATCGCCTTGTGAATGGTCTCCTCGCTGTCTTTCAATAAAATTTCAGCGAGTTTGAAAGTATCGGCTGTTTCCTTTTGGCGGATGAACATCCAGGTGGCTACTATCGAAGTGCGCCGTTCCCAGGGGCTGGCAGATTTCGCAAGCGTGTAAAGGATCTTGCGGGGCTTATCAACCAGGTACAATCCGACCACATGGGGAGCAGCCCGGTCAACCAGGTCCCAGTTGTTGATCCGGTCGTGACGCCGGATATAGAGATCAAACAATGCTTTACGTTGCTCTTCTTTTGTCTTTTTGTCCCTGGCCTGAAAATCCATGATGCTGACGGCGCCCACACGGGCCTCATGCAGTGGACTTTCCAGCAGGCGTTCGACTTCTGCCAGTGGCATTTTCGTATATGCCCTGGCCAGCGCAAACACCTCTCCCATCTTTACACCAATGAACTTATCGCCTTCTGCATTACCGCCTTTACCTGTTTTGAAATACCGGCCGATCTTCTTCAGCTCGTCATCAGATTGAAGCACTTTCAATGCTGTTATAAAGGCTTTTGCAGTCAACTTTTCCATCGGCCAGTTTTGCCCTTTAAGCTACTTAAAAACCGGCATCTCTTTTCGCCCTGGATACTTCTGGCTTTATCCAATGCACAGGTCCCGGTACAAAACATATATACAGCACATTGCAACGCATGAATGAGGAACAAACAACTGCATGAATTTACCATCTATCACCAGCTGGTTGGCCTGAAGTAAGACGCCTGTGTATCCGGGTCATTGGGTCCGAAGCGGGTGACGAGCCACGCCTGTCCGAACTCGTCTTCGTATCCATTCCAGTAGAGTTTGATTGGTTTCAGTTCATCACGGGTGGCAGAGCGATCAAAGTTGCTGCCGGAATTACAACTGTAAAAGCCGCGGAACCGTCCCTGCCTGGGATAGAACGTAAACGACTGGGTCGTTGCATCGAACTGTACCGTTCCTTTGAATTCCGTAAAAGCCTGCCGGGTGCATGCCCCATCATTCGAAACGATCACCTGGAAAAATTCCGCATCACCATTACGGGAAAACTGGAAAGCACGGGAGCTCGAAAAAGGATTGCCGGCGTATTGTCCGTCGTAGGTATACCAGTTGCTCATGGAAAAAGTGCCATTGAGCCATTTACCGGTAAGCGCTTCGGGAACTTCACTCCGGGGAGTATCCGGGATAACCACTTCATCGTCTGAAGATTTGGAGCAGGCCACCACCATCAGGAGTGCCATGCCGAGTATTGCTACTTTCATGATCGAAGGTTTAATGCACCAAAGTTGCGGCAACATCAAACCAAAGGAAAGGGCATCCGTCATGAACTGCGAATACAAAGCATTGTATTGAAACGAACGGAATCGGGACTATTGACTACCAGTTAACTAACGCTTTGCGCGCCTCCAGCCGAAGGCTGGTAAACTTTTCTTTGCGCCTTTGCCCCTCGGGGAGCGCAGCGGCTGCCGAAGCTTTAGCATAGGTAGCCAGCGACCTTGCGTGCCTCGCCTGCCGGAGCTTTAGCGTAGGCAGGAAAAAACCTCAGCGTGAAATTGGACCAGGCGCGAATCAGTTACACCCGAGCAATTCACAAAGCTTCTGCTCCAGCGCATCACCGCGAAGATTCTTCGCCACGATCACGCCATTGGGATCAATCAGGAGGTTCTGGGGAATGGATTGGATCTTGTACTGCAACGCTACTTCATTCTGCCAGTATTTCAGATCGCTTACCTGCGTCCACTGCAGCCGGTCATCAGCAATGGCTTTCAGCCAGCGGTCCTTGTTGTTGTCGAGTGATACGCCCAGTACGGTAAAATTCTTTTCTTTAAACTTCTTGTATGCGGCAAGCAGGTTGGGGTTTTCCTGCCGGCATGGACCGCACCAGCTGGCCCAGAAATCTACCAGTACATAACGGCCACGGAAAGATGACAAGGTCACCTGATTACCGGAAGTGTCTGCCTGGGTGAAATCGAGTGCCGGTGTTCCTACCCTGCCAATTTTCATCTCGGCAACTTTATCGCTGAGATACTTTCCATAAAAGCTTTCCTTTACCGGAGCACTGAAAGCATTCAAGCTTTTCTCGATGCGTACCGGATCCTCTACCACCTGCAGCAGGGTTGCCCACATAAAGGGCGCTATCGGCTCGGATGCATGTTCTCCAGCGAATTTTTCCGCCGCATCACCGATCTCCGCAACCAGTTGCTTGTACTGGGTCATCAGGCTGTCATTCACGCCACTCTGGTTCGCTAGTTGCGTCAGCTGGCTGTAGCGTTTGAAATAGGGATCAAATGTTGCCTGAAAGGCCTTAAAACCCGCCTGTGCAGTTGATCCTTTCACTTCCAGGTCCTGGATCTTATCAAGATTTCCGGTAACCTGGATCTTTCCGGGCTCAAGGAAAAGCAATCCCTTTTTACCTGCAGGCATGAAGCTTACCTGGTAAAGTTTGGTCGCCGGTAATTGTGCTTTCAGCACAAAATTCTCCTGCTTGCTCGTTGCAGTGGCGAGTGTATCACCAGGCTTGTCAGGATCGGTCAGGTAAACCTGGCTTTTATCGGCTACGCCGGTGACCTTGCCGGTAATCTGAATGTCCTGTGCGATGGATTTCTGCAGAAAGGCCAACAGGAGAAGCGGCAGTAAGGGGAAAAGTCTTTTCATATGTCCGGGTAGCAAATTTATTTGGAATGACGGTCTTTCAGGATTTCCACCACATCCTGCAAGCTAAAGCCTTTGGCGTTAAGCAAAAGCAAATAGTGGAAAAGAAGGTCGGCCGCTTCGTTCAGGAAAAGCGCGTCATTGTTGTCTTTCGCCTCAATGACCAGTTCAACAGCCTCTTCCCCAACCTTTTGCGCCACTTTGTTAATGCCTTTTGAAAAAAGCTTGGCTACATAGGATGTATCCGGAGAAGCCTGGCGGCGCAGGTCGATGATATCTTCCAGGTATTGAAGGAAGTCCTCCGAGTGGTTTCTTTCACTCCAGCAGGTATCGGCGCCGGTATGGCAGACAGGTCCTACGGGATGCGCCTTGATCAACAGCGTATCATGGTCACAATCAGCAGCAATCGACCTGAGTTCCAGGAAATTACCGCTTTCTTCCCCCTTGGTCCACAGCCTCTTTTTACTGCGGCTGTAAAAGGTCACTTTCCCGGTTGATTCTGTCTGGTGCAGCGCTTCGGGGTTCATGAATCCCAGCATCAGCACTTTCTGGGTCTGGTGGTCCTGTACGATGGCCGGAACGAGCTGATCGGGATATTTTTCGAAATCCACTTTCATATTGCAAAAATAAGCTGTTTTATCACTAACGCCGGATGGGCAGGCCGCGTGCGGCCAGTTCGGCTTTCAGGTCCGGAATGGCTACTTCCTTGAAATGGAAGATACTGGCTGCCAGCGCTGCATCCGCGCCGGCTTTTTCAAATACTTCGGCAAAATGCGCGGCATTTCCACCGCCACCGCTGGCTATCACCGGAACCTGCAGGCTGCGTGATAGTTCTGCCGTGATATCCAGGGCAAACCCCTGCTTGGTGCCATCGTGGTTCATTGAGGTCAGCAGAATTTCGCCTGCGCCACGCGCCACGCCTTCTTTTGCCCAGTCCGTGCACAGTCGTTCCGTGCGGGTTCTTCCGCCGTTGAGGTATACATACCAGTTGCCATCTTCTTCCAGCCGGGTATCGATGGCCAATACCACACACTGGCTTCCGAAGCTCTTTTCAAGGTCTGTGATCAGTGCCGGATTTTTAAATGCCGCAGTATTCACCGAGATCTTATCTGCTCCATGCTGCAGCAACACACTGACGTCTTCCACACTGCTGATACCGCCACCCACGGTAAAGGGAATATTGATACCGTGACTGATCCGGTTTACCAGCTCACGCAGCGTTTTTCTTTTTTCGACTGTAGCCGTGATGTCCAGGAACACGAGTTCGTCGGCACCTTGTTCAGCATACAGCCTTCCCAGTTCAACCGGATCGCCGGCATCACGAAGGTCAACGAAATTGGTCCCTTTAACGGTTCTGCCGTCTTTGATATCGAGGCAGGGTATAATGCGTTTTGTAAGCACGATGCTGATTTAAGCTTGAAAGGATTGAAGGTCTTTCAGGGTGATCCTGTTCTCATAGATCGCCTTGCCGATGATCACCCCGGCGCAACCGATTTCTGCCAGGGCTTCCACATCAGCCATATTGCTGACACCGCCGGAAGCGATTAAATCGAGTTCCGGCAATTCTTTCAATATATTCCTGTAAAGATCCAGGGCCGGACCTTCGAGTTTGCCGTCTTTGCTCACATCCGTACAGAATACCTGGCGAATGCCTTTCTGAAAATACTCGCGCAGGAAATCATAGATCCAGACATCAGTTGTTTCCAGCCAGCCGGCAACTGCGATCTTTTCATTTTTTACATCAGCGCCCAATAGAAATTTGTCTGCGCCATAAGTGCTCATCCAGGCGGCGAATGTATCTGGTGCTTTTACCGCGAGGCTGCCAATGGTCACCAGCGCTGCACCACTTTCCAGCACAATCCGCAGGTCCTCCGCTGTTTTCACCCCGCCGCCGAAATCAATCACCAGCCCGGTCCTGGAAGCAATCCGCTCCAACACTTTCCAGTTGGTTACCTTTCCCAGGCGAGCACCGTCAAGGTCCACCAAATGGAGCCTTCGCAGTCCCGCTGCTTCAAATTCCAGCGCTACCTCCAGCGGATCTTCATTGTATATGGTCTTCTGGTTGTAATCGCCCTGCGTAAGGCGCACGCATTTACCATCTATCAGGTCAATCGCCGGGATAATCTCCATACGGCGGTTCAGTATTTTCTTCATGATCGTATAATTATGCCCGTTAGCCTGCCAGGTGTTCCCTTCGCGCCGCATATTCATCGTCTCATACAGGCTGATGGCTTCGAGTCTTGCATTGCACCAGATCTCGTCCATCCGGTGCTGCGCTGCGAAGGAAAAGACTTCCTGCAATAACCGCGTTGCCAGTCCCTGGTTCCTGAACCGTTCTGCTGTAGCCAGCTTGCGGAACTGGAGGCTCTTTCCTTTTACAAAAAAACTCACCACGCTCACCAGTTGCCCGTCTGTTTCCATCCCAAGGTGATGCCCCGCTGCATCATCGGGCAGCTGTACAAAAGAGAGCTCCCGTTCTGGATACATGGCTTCCCGGCGCAGTGCCCACACGCCGTCCAGTTGGGGCCGGCAAAGATTTGCTTTGATTGTTAACCGGTTCATGTATTGATCTTGAACAAAAAGTTGCGCAGGATCTGTTCTCCCACTGCTGCAGATTTTTCAGGATGGAACTGGACCCCGTAAAAATTTTCGCGGTGCAGCCCTGAACTATAGTCCCCGCCATAATCGGTGGTGGCAATGGTATGACTGCCTATGGCAGCATGATAGCCATGCACGAAATAGCAGTAACTGTTTTCTGCTACGCCTTCGAAGAGGGAACTCTTGAGCCTGGTGATGTTATTCCACCCGATCTGCGGTACTTTCAGCAATTTATCTGCCGGACGAAAACGTTTCACTTTTTCCGGAAATATTCCGAGACAAACGGTATCATTTTCTTCTGACCAGCTGCACATCAGCTGCATGCCCAGGCAAATGCCCAGTACAGGTTGCGTGAGGCCCGCAATCACCTGGTCAAGGCCGCGTTCTTTAAGATACGCCATGGCCGAGCTGGCCTCGCCAACACCGGGAAAGATCACTTTGTCTGCGCTGCGCAACTGTTCCGGATCATCCGTAACGATAGCCGTGGTACCGATACGCTCCAGTGCATACAACACACTCCGGATATTGCCTGCATTATATTGCACGATGGCCGTGGTCATGAACGGATACTTTGCAGAAAACGCGTGGTATCCGCTGCCGGATCGCTGCTGTTTTCAAGTGATTGAATGAAGGCGCTGCCGATAATGGCGCCATCGGCAATGGCAGTAGCTGCGGCAAAGCTCTGCCGGTCGCGTATGCCGAAACCCACCAGAACAGGATTTTTCAATTTCATTTTCTTCAGGCGTTGCAGGTAATCGATGACTGCACTCATATCCTTGTCCGATCCGGTAGTGGAAGACGATGATACTGCATACAAGAAGCCGTTGCTTAATTCGTCAAGCCTGCGTACACGTTCTTCGGCAGTCTCCGGTGTAACGAGGAAAATAAAATCCAACCCGTTACGGTTGATCACAGCGCCATATTCCTTGCGGAATTCAAACTCGGGAAGGTCGGGAAGGATCAGACCGGATACACCTGCAGCTGCCGCATCAGCACAGAATTTTTCGAAACCATACTGCATCACGGAGTTCATGTATCCCATCAGTATGACAGGAACGGTCAAGCGGTCTTTCAGGGCCGACAGCTGTTCAAGCAACAGCTGCAACGTCATGCCGTTTGCCAGCGCAACGGTGCTGCTGTGCTGGATAACAGGCCCGTCAGCCAGCGGATCACTGTAGGGTATACCGATCTCTACGAGGTCTGCACCACCATCCTGCAGTGCAGGAAGAATTTCCGCGAGGCTGTTCAGCTGAGGATAGCCTGCTGTAATATATACGTTTAGAATGCCGCCGGCTTTGCCCGGCACAAATACCGATTTGATCTTACTCATAATTCGCTCCGTTGGTCATTTGCAATTGCTTCATATAGGTGGCCATATCCTTGTCGCCGCGACCGCTGAGGCAAAGCACGATGGTTTCACCGTTTACCAGGTCCAGCTGATCCAGCGCTGCAAGTGCGTGCGCTGATTCCAGTGCAGGAATAATGCCTTCCAGTTGTGCCAGTTTAAAGGCGGCCCGCACTGACTCCTCATCTGTTGCGCTGAGAAATTTTCCCCGGCCACTGTCAAACAAATGCGCATGCAGGGGTCCGATACCGGGATAATCCAGTCCGGCGGAAATACTGTGCGGTTCCACTACCTGCCCATCTTCGGTCTGCATCACAATGCTCTTGCTGCCGTGTAAAATTCCCGGTCGGCCGAGGGCCGTAGTTGCCGCACTCAGTCCGCTATGAATCCCCAGGCCGGCGGCTTCCACTGCGACAAGCTCCACCTGCGGCTCATCAAGGAAATGATAAAAGGCACCTGCAGCATTTGAACCACCACCCACACAAGCGATCACGCGATCCGGTGTTTCCCTCCCCGTCTTTTCTTTCAGCTGCCAGCGCGTTTCTTCACTGATAATACTTTGAAAGCGGGCAACCATATCCGGGTAAGGATGGGGACCAACCACACTGCCAATAATATAGTGGGTATCATGCGGGTGGTTGATCCAGTCGCGGATCGCTTCATTGGTAGCATCCTTGAGCGTTTTGCTGCCACTGGTGGCCGGAATCACTTTAGCGCCAAGCATGTGCATCCGCGCAACATTAGGCGCCTGGCGTTCAATGTCCTTCTCCCCCATATACACAATGCATTCAAGGCCTTTCAGGGCACAGACGGTTGCTGTAGCAACCCCATGCTGCCCCGCTCCCGTTTCTGCGATGATCCTTTTTTTGCCGAGCCTTTCCGCCAGCAGGATCTGCCCGATGGTATTGTTGATCTTGTGCGCACCCGTGTGGTTGAGGTCTTCCCTTTTCAGGTAGAGCTGCACACCATAAGCCTGGCTAAGCCTCCTGGCGAGATACAGGGGACTTGGCCTGCCCACATAATCGCGCAGCAGCTCATTGAACTCCTGCCGGAAAGCCGGTTCTTCCATGATCTGGAGGTACCGGGCCTGCAATTCCTCCACATTGGGGAAAAGCATTTCCGGAATATAAGCACCACCGAAGCGGCCATAATACCCTTCCGGGGAAGGATGCTGATAACTTGTTTCCATAATTTCTTTTTACAACATCAATTGAAGGAACACGAGATCCAGCCAGCGGTTGAATTTGTATCCCACCTCTTTGAAACACGCCACTTCCTCAAAACCGAATTGCCTGTGCAAGGCGATACTCGCTGCATTACTGGCATCAATGCCAGCTACCATCGTATGGAGTTGCTGCTTTCTTGCCGCTTCAATCAGCGGCTGCATCAGTGCTTTGGCAATGCCTTTTCCCCGGTGCGCGGGATGTACATATATCGCATTCTCTACGGTATACTGATAAGCTGCCCATGCCCGGAAGGGGCCGTAGGAGGCAAAGCCCTGGATCATGCCACTGTCTTCCGCAACGAGTACAGGCATCCGTTGTTCAACTTTCGTGTTGAACCAGGTTTCCCGCATCGCCAGGGTGTGTGGCTGGTAATCATACACGGCAGTAGTGTTCAGGATCGCATCGTTGTAGATATCCAGTATCGCAGGAAGATCGCCTGATACCGCTTGCCGTATGATCATGGCTGTATCACGTTTAGATTTTTAATAAATGTTCCGACCTTCTCCAGGTCTTTCACGCCCGGACTGGTTTCAAACCTGCTGTTGATATCAATGGCAAATAGTCCTTTCGCCTCGGGCTGCTTTGAAAAGGTGATCAGTGACTCCTCATCACCCGGCTCGATACCCCCGCTGAGAAAAAAAGGTTTGCCGATATGTTCGTCCTTCAGGATTTTCCAGTCGAATTTTTTCCCGGTGCCGCCATACCCTACGCCCATTGTATCAAAGAGGAACATATCACAGCACTCCATATAGGGCCGGGTCATCCAGGAAATACTGTCGTTTTCACTCAGCCGGAAAGCTTTTACCACAGAAACATAATCGGCTATCTTTTCACAATACTTGGGTGTTTCATCGCCATGCAATTGTACCATGTGGAGGCGGCATTCATCCACCATCTGTAATACTTCCTCTATTCCTGCATTGACAAACACGCCTACTTTATTGATATTATTCTCTTTTTTTAATTGGGTTGTGGTCATGTAGCGCAATACATACCGCGGACTTTTCGGATAAAAAATGAAGCCCGCAAATGTTGCTCCCAAACTTTCCAGCCTGTCGACCTGTGCCAGTTGGGTCATGCCACACACTTTTACTCTCATACTGTGCCCGGATTTTAAGTGTTATTCAGAAAACAGCCATGTCAGTGGCCGTATTGTCAAACCGATAATTTACGCAGGGCAATCACAAACTGCTGAAATGCCCTGGCGGGATCATCCGCCTTCATGAATTGTTCGCCGATCAGGAATCCCTGGAAACCATGTTCCCGGAATTTCATCACATTCTCTACCTTATCGATGCCGCTCTCCGCCACTTTCAGCTTATCCACCGGTAACTGTGCCGCCATCCGGAGGCTTCTGTCGATATCGACCGTAAAAGTTTTCAGGTCGCGGTTGTTGATGCCAATAATGGCCGTCTCTTTACAAACATGTTCCAGTTCCTGTTCGTCATGTAACTCCAGCAGCACTTCCAGTCCGAGTGACAGCGCTTCAGCTGCCAGGTCCTTTACCTGCACGGGAGAGAGACAGGCGGCAATCAGCAGGATGACATCTGCCCCCATGGCCCTGGCTTCCGTCAGCTGATAGGGATCGATAATAAAGTCCTTGCGCAACAGGGGAACCTGGTTAAACCGGGCTGCTTCGAGATCAGCGGTGGATCCGCCAAAAAAATCCCTGTCAGTCAGCACTGAAATTGCACTGGCGCCATTACCGGCATATGCACGGGTTACATCTTCTACTGACGCTTCAGCATTGATCACCCCTTTGGATGGGGATCGCCGCTTGAATTCTGCAATGATACCGGTATAGGCCTTGTCCTGCAGAAATACACCCAGGGAATAAACGGACCGGTGAAAACTCCCCTGGTCCCGCAAACGTTCCACCGGCTGGTGTTTTTTCCGGTAAGCTACTTCCTCCCGTTTCCTTGCGATGATCTGATCTAAAATATTCATTCTGCCTGCAAAATAATTTTTTATTGTAACGCCACCAGTGCTTCCAGTGACCGCTTTGCTTTTCCACTTTCCAGGCTCTCCACAGCTTCGGCATAGGCAGTGTCATAATTATTGAACTGCCCGGTGCCATACAGCGCCATGGCGGCATTGGCCAGCACCACTGCATTCTGCGCCCAGCTGCCATTTCCATCCAGGATCTGTCGGAACAGTTTCGCTGCTTCCTCTACGGTTTGTCCGCCATAGATATCTGAAGCCTGAACAAGCCGCTTGCCCAGCGTTTCGGGTGTGTAAATCTTTTCCCCCGCCTGCGTGAACACTTTTGTGTCGTTGGTAAGCGAGATCTCATCATAACCGTCTATGCCGTGAATGATGGTAAAATCCTTTCCTGTTTGCTGCAGGAGGTAATTGTAGATCCTGCCCATTTCGAGGCTGTACACGCCTACCAACTGGAATGCCGGCGAAGCAGGATTGACCAATGGCCCCAGCATATTGAAAAAAGTGCGCATCCCCAGGTTACGCCGGATGGGCGCTACTACTTTTAAGGCAGGGTGAAACAGGGGTGCATGCAGGAAACAGATATTTGCCTCATCGAGTTCACGGTTCAGGGCATCCGTGCTGTTCTTGAATTTGTATCCGAGCTGTTCCATCACGTTCGACGATCCGCTCACGGACGAAGCACCATAGTTGCCGTGCTTGGCTACTTTATGTCCCGCACCGGCCACAATAAAGCAGGCCAGGGTGCTGATATTAAAGGTATTCTTGCCATCACCGCCGGTTCCGACAATGTCCATTACGGCGTGACCGTTAAAGCTCACGGGAACACAGAGCTCCAGGAGCGCATCGCGGAATCCCTGCAATTCTTCGATCGTTACGCTCCGCATCAGGAATACCGTCATGAAAGCGGTGATTTCATGTTCATTATATACACCCTTACCGATCTGCAGCAGCACGTCGCGGGCCATTTGACGGCTCAGCGTTTTGTGCTCAAAAAGGTGCAGAAGAATTTTTTTCATGTCGTTCAGTTGATTTGTAACCAGTTGCGAAGCATTTTTTCACCATTGGGCGTTAATACACTTTCCGGATGGAACTGTACGCCCTGTACATCATATTCGCGGTGGCGAAGTCCCATGATCATACCCGAGGCATCTCTTGCTGTTACTTCGAGTACTCCGGGAAATCCATCTTCTTTCACCACCCAGGAGTGGTAGCGGCCCACATCAAAGGTCTCAGGCAGGCCCCGAAACACGTCATTACTGGTTATTTTTCGTTTGTTATTCACCGTTACCGGCGTTGCAATGCCGTGGTATACCTCGTCGAGATTGGCAAGTGTTCCGCCAAAAGCCTCACCGATGGCCTGATGACCCAGGCAGACACCGAGTATGGATTTGGAAGCACCATAGGTTTTGATAAGCGGCAGCAACAAACCGGCTTCCTCCGGAATTCCGGGACCGGGAGAAAGAATGATCTTGTCGTAGGCGGCAACAGCTTCCATGGGAATGGCATCGTTGCGGAAAACCTCTACTGAAGATCCGGTGATCTTCTCCACGAGATGCACCAGGTTATAGGTGAATGAATCGTAATTATCAAATACAAGGATGCGCATGCTTCTTTATTAAATCGTTTGTGCAAGTTCAAGCGCCTTTTTCAGGGCACCGAGTTTGTTGTTGACCTCCGCCAGTTCAGCCGCAGGTTTGCTGGCAGCCACCACACCGGCACCGGCCTGGTAGGTCAGCACATTATGCTGACTGAGAAAGGTGCGGATCATGATGGCGTGGTTGCAGGCACCATCAAATCCCATAAAGCCGATGGCGCCGCCATAATAAGATCGTGCAGTAGGCTCAAAGGAATCGATCAGTTGCATGGCGCGGATCTTGGGCGCCCCGCTTAACGTACCTGCAGGGAAAGTCTTGGCCACCAGCAGGAAAGGATTCGTCTGATCAGGCACTTTACCCGTCACTTCACTAACGAGGTGAATCACGTGACTGAAATACTGTACCTGGCGGTATTGCGCCACAGCCACTTCCGTGCACAGCCGGCTGAGATCATTCCTGGCGAGATCAACCAGCATCACGTGTTCCGCATTTTCCTTGGCATCCATCAGGAGCTTCTCCGTTTCTGCGCGATCAATATCGTCATCACCACTTCTCCTGTAAGTGCCGGCGATCGGGTGCACTACTGCCTTTCCCTTGCTGATGATCAGTTGTGCCTCCGGAGAGGATCCCAGCAGGCGGTAATCTCCATAGTCAAAGTAAAACAGGTAAGGTGAAGGGTTGATATTCCTCAATGCACGATACACATTGAATTCATCACCGATGAACTGTTGCTGAAAACGCCGGCTCAATACAATCTGGAAAACATCTCCCCGGTAACAGCTGGCGATACCTTTGCGCACCATCTCCTCATAGGCTTCAGGTGCCATATTACTCTGCTCCTCTCCCTTGATCCGGAAAGGAAATACCGGCACGTCTTTGCTGCGGATCAATGATTCCACCACGGCAACTTCTGATTCTATTCCTTTAATCCTGTTTTCGCAGAGAAACAGTTCGTCTTTAAAATGATTGATAGCGATCACGTACTGGTACAGGCGGTACCGCATCAGGGGAATGCCTGACGTTGGTTTCCTGTCGTTGAATTGTATCGTATCAAAAAACTGTACGGCATCATAACTGGTATAACCATAGAGTCCCTGGGCATACCTTGCTTCTTTCGGAGCACCGGGTACCATTTCGAAACGTTGCATAAAACTCCAGAGCTGATCGGGCACGCCAGCAGGATCACTGATCCCTGCTTTTTCCGGCGGAAGTCCCGGAAATTTGTATTCGATGGCATGCATGGAAGTGATTTCCATCCCGGCAATGGCATTGATGCCAATGAAAGACCAACTGTTGTCGGCAGCGTGATGATCGGTGCTTTCCAGGAGTACGGTATCCCGGAACCGGTCCCTTAACCGGAGGTAAATGCCGACCGGTGTATACACATCCGCGAGCATTTGTTTGACTGTCGTTTCGATCTGAATCCTTTTCAATTCGCCTGTTTTAATAGAAAAACCCCGATGATGATCACCGGGGTTCTGATATGTTACAATAACAGCAATGGCTTTACAGCACCCCAGAAGAGTTTGTATGCCACCACCACTGATTATGTTGTTTGAAAATCATGAGGACACAAATATGCAGCAGCAATTCGGAATGAACAAAATTATTTTTGGTAGTTTGCTGTAAACTCCAGCCAATGCTGATCAAACATACCCAACAGGGCGACAAGGGTGTTTTCTATGTCGGTGAAGAAGGTGCTTTCCTTGCAGAAATGGCTTATTCTCAACCTTATCCGGACCGTATGATCATCGAACACACCGAAGTCTCTGAAACGCTTAAAGGGCAACATGTAGGCGAACAGCTCGTGGAGACTGCTGTGCAATATGCCCGCACACACAACCTCAAGATCGTTCCCCTCTGCCCATTTGCGCATGCAGTGATGAAACGCAAAAAGGAAGAATATGCTGATGTGCTGTAATTACAGCACGCCTTTGGTAGAAGGCAGGTAATTGCTGACCGGGTCTCGCTTCACTGCCATCCGGATCGCTTTCGCAAATGCCTTGAAAATTGCTTCGATCTTGTGGTGTTCATTCTCTCCCTGGCATTCGATATTCAGGTTGCACTTTGCAGCGTCACTGAATGATTTGAAGAAATGGAAAAACATTTCGGTTGGCATTTCTCCGATCTTTTCCCGCTGAAATACTGCTTTCCATACCAGCCAGTTGCGACCACCGAAGTCGATCAGCACTTTGGCATCCGCCTCATCCATCGGCAATGCAAAACCATACCGTTCCATACCCCGTTTATCAGCCAGTGCCATAGCGAAAGCCTCTCCCAGCGCAAGCCCGGTATCTTCTATCGTGTGGTGCTCATCCACATGAAGGTCTCCTTTCGTTTCGATCTCCAGGTCAATCTTTCCGTGTCGCGCAATCTGGTCAAGCATATGGTCAAAAAAACCAAGACCGGTATGAATGGATGATTTGCCACTGCCATCCATATTCAGCCGAACGGTAATCTTCGTTTCGTTGGTGTTGCGCACATGCTCCACCTGGCGGAGGCCAAGTTTCAGAAAAGCATAGATCTCACTCCAGGCGGTGGACTCAAGCGCCACAGCGGTTCTCCGCAGCGTATCCACCTGGTCGCTTACCTCAGCGCCGCCCAACGCCGGGTCGGCATTCAGCCAGATTGCCTTACAGCCCAGGTTCTTGGCCAGCTGCACATCTGTGATCCTGTCTCCGATTACAAAAGAGTTGGCGATATCATACTGATCACTATTGAGGTACTGCAACAACATTCCCGTGCCTGGTTTCCTGGTGGGCAGGTTGTCTTTCGGAAAGCTGCGGTCAATATGAACACCGGTAAAATGAATCCCCTCACCTTCCAGGCTTTTCATCACGAATTCCTGCAGCGGCCAGAAGGTTGCTTCCGGAAAATCTGCTGTTCCAAGCCCATCCTGGTTGGTCACCATCACCAGCTCGTAATCCAGCTCCCGGGCTATTCTTCCCATGTATTTAAACATTTCCGGGTAGAAGGTCAGCTTGGAAAGATCGTCGATCTGGTAGGTAGGCGGTGCTTCATTGATCAGGGTACCATCACGGTCGATAAACAACACTCTTTTGCTCATGAGAAATCTTTACATTTTTTTTCTTTCGGTAGTTACCATGGCTGCACTTACAGCAGTGCCCTTATTGCCAAAACTATTGCGCACATAGGTGAGCACATCAGCGATCTCCTGGTCGCTCAGGTGCGCTTGTGAAGGCATTGGATTGCTGAAGGATTCTCCATTAATCTCTATTTCCTCATCCAGCCCCTTGAGGATAATATTGATGAGCTTCTGTCGGTCTCCCGTCACCTGCGGCGTTTTGGCCAATGTCGGATTCAGGTTGGGTACACCGCTTCCGTCGGCCTGGTGACAGGCGAGGCAGTTGGTGGCATACACTTTTTTTCCTCTTTCCAGTGATCCTTTGGGTAATGGCTGCCTGGCAGTAAAAGCCAGGGCCAGGAGTACGGCAGCGCCTGCTATGATTTTATACATGCTTATCCTTTATAACTGATTTTATATACTGTTCCTTTTACATCATCTGTCACCAGCAACGATCCGTCAGGTGCCTGCGCCAACCCGCAGGGACGGTGCTTTGCGTCATTGGGGGACTTCACTTCAGTAAGTCCTGAAAATCCGTCGGCAAATACCTCCCACTTTCCGGCTGGCTGGCCCTTCTCGAAGGGCACAAACACTACATAATATCCTTCCTGGGGGAGCGGCGCACGGTTCCAGGACCCATGGAAAGCGATGAATGCACCATTCCTGTATCGTGCCGGAAATTTATCACCGGTATAGAACAACAGGGCATTGGGCGCCAGGTGTGCGGGAAATGCAACCAATGGCTGTACCATGTCCGCACAACGTGCTTCTTTTTTACCGTCGCCTCCAAATTCCGGTGCGAGAACCTTTTTCTGTTGCTGTCCGTCATAGTAGCAATATGGCCATCCGCAATTGGCACCATCCTTTACCATGAACAGTTCTTCAGCAGGCAGTTCGGCACTTTGTTTGTCATTGTACAATTCGGGATACAGCGTTGCCAGCTGATCTCTCCCGTGCTGCACTACAAAGAGTTCATTCACATTGCTGTTCCAGTCGAGTCCTACCACATTCCGAAGGCCTGTTGCATACCGTTTGCCTTCTTTGTAAGACTGTGCCGGCTGATCTGCGCTGAACTGCCATATACCACCGGCAGAATCCAGGATGGGACAGGGATCCTGGCCTGGTGAACCTTTGGTACGGTCGGCTACCTGGCACGCGTTGGAAGGCGCACCGATATTGACATAAAGATGATTGTTGTTGTCCAGGGCGATGGCCTTGGCGGAGTGTTGCCGCTTATTCAGTAACCCGGTAACAATCGCTTCAGGCTTTCCGGTGTCGGCAACTTCCATATTTTCGTTCAGCCGGTACCGGTAGACCGCGTCATCGGAAGAGGCATAGAGGTATCCGTTCTTCACTGCAATACCCGTTCCTCCGTAATTGCCAAAGGAAGTGACCTTCTCATATGATCCATTGTTGTCGGCATCCTGCAGGCGAAGGATCCCCCTGCCGTTCTTCAATCTTTCCAGTTTGATGAATAACACGCCATTGGGTGCCGCAGCAATATGACGTGCCCTGCCGAGCTCATCAGCAATGATCGTCGCTTCAAACCCCTTCGGCACTTTAATGTTTGCGGGAGAATGGTAAACATTCGTGGTATCACCAGCTTTTGCAGTTAACCCGGCTCCTCCTGCCAGGAAGGCGGAAATCAGGATGATCTTTTTCATTTGCCTGGATTGATATGGTGAAATTAGTGGATTAAGGCCTTCAGCAACGCATCATTCTCTGTTTCCGTGCCCACGGTTATCCGCAGGCATCCTTCACACAGGATGACATTGCTGCGGTCACGAACCACAATGCCGTTATCCAGCAGCTTGCGGTAAGTACCTGTTGCGTTGTCAACTTTTACCAGCAGGAAATTGGCATCCGACGGATACACTTCCCTTACAATGGACAATCGTTTCAATTCCTGTTCAAGCCGCCCGCGCTCATCCACCAGCACCCGGATCATATCGTTCACCTGTCCCACTTCATCGAGTGCCTTCAGCACAAGATCCTGTGTTGCCTGGTTGATATTATAAGGCGGTTTGACCTTGTTCATCAGGCTGATAATTTCTTGGGAAGCAAAGGCCATTCCGAGCCGGAGTGCCGCCAGTCCCCAGGCTTTACTGAGTGTTTGCATCACTACCAGGTTGGGGTAATCAGGAAGATCGGGCACGAATGACCGCTGGCGGGAGAAATTAATGTATGCTTCATCCATCACAACGATCCCGAAATAGTTGTTCAGCAAAACTTCCACATCCTTCCTGTCCAGGGAATTGCCCGTAGGATTGTTCGGCGAACAAAGGAAGATCATCTTGGTATGGCCGTCAATTGCCTTTTCAAGACCGGCGAGGTCCAGCTGAAAGTCGGGTGTCAGTGGCACTTTGCGCACCTTCACGTTGTTGATGGCTGCGCTTACTTCATACATGCCGTAGGTCGGCGGCACAATTACGATATTATCGATCGCCGGTTCACAGAATACACGGAGCAGCACATCGATACACTCATCACTGCCGTTTCCCAGGAATATATGCCGGGAAGCAATGCCTTTAATGGCGCTGAGTTTTTCTTTTACCTTCCACTGCAGCGGATCGGGATAACGGTTATACCATTTGGTGAGCGGGGAGCCAAGCGAATTTTCATTGGCATCCAGGAAGATATCTGCTTCCCCCTTGAATTCATCTCTTGCAGAAGAGTATGGCACCAGGGTCAATATATTCGGACGAACAAGTTCTTCAAGCTGAAACATACTTTTATTGGTTTTTTTCCAGGCGGATACTTACAGCATTGGCATGGGCATCCAGGCCTTCTGCCCTGGCCATGGCTATTACGGCGGGGGCGATCTGCCTTAATCCTTCGGAAGTGAGCTGTTGATAAGTGATCTTTTTTACGAAACTGTCGAGGCTTACACCACTGTATGCCCTGGCGAAACCATTGGTGGGCAGGGTATGGTTGGTACCGCTGGCATAATCGCCCACGGACTCCGGTGAGAAATGCCCGATGAATACTGATCCGGCGTTTACTACTTCACGGCTGAGCGCAAGTGCATCCTCTGTTGCCAGTATCAGGTGTTCCGGTGCATAGGCATTCAACAGTTCCATCGCGAGACCTTTGGAAGGCATCACCACGAGGTGGCTGGCGGCGAGTGCCTTTTCGGCAAGGTCGCGGCGGGGTAGTTTTTCCAGCTGATTCAGCAGACACTGCTGCACCTGTTGCGCCAGTTTTTCTTCTGTTACGACCAGCAGCACCTGGCTGTCTGCCCCGTGTTCTGCCTGGCTCAGCAGGTCTGCCGCGAGGTAACCGGCATTGGCGGTATGATCAGCCAGTACAGCTACTTCTGAAGGGCCGGCCGGCATATCAATGGCAATACCATCCTGCTGTACCAGCTGCTTGGCACAGGTCACATATTGGTTGCCTGGTCCGAAGATCTTGTAAACAGCCGGAACAGTTTCAGTTCCATAAGCCATTGCTCCGATCGCCTGCACGCCACCTGCCCTGAATACTTTATTGATCCCGATCTCGTTTGCTGCAAACAGCAGCGCAGGATGAAGATTTCCTGCCGCATCAGGCGGTGAGCAGAGAATGATCTCTTTACATCCTGCTATAATTGCCGGGATACCCAGCATCAGCAGGGTGGAAAACAAAGGCGCCGTTCCACCGGGAATATAAAGACCCACCTTTTCAATTCCCACCGCCGCACGCCAGCAGCGCACGCCGGGCATGGTCTCAATGAGTTCCGGTTCCTGCTGCTGTGCCTCATGGAATTTGCGGATATTATTTGCTGCAACGCGAATCGCTGTTTTCAGGGCAGGATCCAGCTTGCCCGATGCTGTTGCAAATTCTGCCGGCGTTACCCTGATCTCCGTTCCTTCATACCCATCGAACTGGCGGGTATACTGCCGCAACGCAGCATCACCATTACGCTGCAGATCATTCAGGATCGTTCTTACCTTTTCAGCCAACGCTGTTGTATCCATCACCGGCCGGCGGATAATATCCGGCCAATCCTTTTTCTCCGGGGATTTTACCAGTTTCATGTGTTGGTGTTAAATGATCATTTTTTCAATCGGCACTACCAGTATGCCCTGGGCACCTGCCGCTTTCAGTTGTTCAATGATATCCCAGAACTGGTCTTCACTGATCACACTGTGTACACTGCTCCATCCGGGCTCAGCAAGTGGCAGCACGGTGGGACTTTTCATACCGGGTAACAACCGGATAATCGCTTCCAGGTTATTGTTCGGTGCGTTGAGCAGCACGTATTTATTGTTCTTGGCTTTCTTCACTGACCTGATCCTGAAAAGCAAACGTTCGAGCAGGGCCAGTTTTACTTCGTCGAGGTTTCCGTTGCGGATGAGTACTGCCTGGCTTTTGAGCACGGTATCCACTTCCTTGAGGCCGTTCATGAATAGTGTCGATCCACTGCTCACCAGGTCAACGATGGCGTCTGCCAGCCCGATACCGGGTGCAATCTCCACAGACCCGCTGATCTCGTGGATCTCTGCGCGGATGCCGTTGTCATCCAGGAAACGCTGAACGAGTACGGGGTAACTGGTAGCGATCCTTTTACCCTCCAGGTATTTCGGACCGGTATAGTCGTCCTTTCGTCCCACTGCAATACTCAGGCGGCATTTTCCAAAACCCAGCGGTTCCACAGCAGTCACCCTGCGGTTCTTTTCAAATACCACATTTTCACCTACGATACCGATATCGGCCACGCCGTCTTCCACATATTGCGGAATATCATCGTCGCGGAGAAAATAGATCTCCAGGGGAAAATTCTCTGCTTCCGTACGGAGTTTGTTTATTCCATTCTTCACATCAATGCCGCAATCTTTCAACAGTTTTACTGAGTCGTCATACAACCTGCCGCTTTTCTGAATGGCGATTCGTAGCTTCTGGTCCATAGCCTGATTTAAAATAAAAAAGGGCTTACCTGTAGTAAGCCCTCAAATGTTTTTGTTAGTACATGCAAACATCATCCGCTTACCGCGAAGGCAAAAAATGATGATGGTGATGTTGCATGAAACTTTTCATATCGCCCGCAAAAATATAGCAAAGCAAATCAAAACACCAAATTTTTTCATGCGTAGTATATTTGCAGGATGGGAACGGATATCGAAAAAGCGGCGGCATTATTGCGGGAAGGCGCGCTGGTGGCTATTCCTACCGAAACGGTATATGGGTTGGCCGCCAATGCCTTAAATGAAGCAGCGGTGGTAAAAATCTACCAGGCCAAGCAGCGGCCACAGTTCAATCCGTTGATTCTTCATGTGGCAGATGCCGCACAGCTCGACGCGCTGAACCTCTCCCTTCCTGCTGCTGCCACCAGGCTGTATGAGCAGTTCAGTCCGGGTCCGTTAACCTATGTGATCCCTTCGTCATCAAAGATCCCGGGCATTATTACTGCAGGAACACCGGCAGTGGCGGTGCGGATTCCGCAACACCCCCTAACGTTACGGTTGCTGAAAACGCTGGATTTTCCGCTGGCCGCCCCCAGTGCCAATCCATCAGGCAGGGTGAGTCCTACCACTGCTGCACATGTGGCAGAACAACTGGGCGATAAGGTAGCCTATATCCTTGATGGCGGGCCGTGCAGGATCGGCGTGGAATCCACTATTATTTCGTTCCTGGAAGATCAGCCCAGGTTACTGCGCTATGGCGGGGTAGCAGTGGAAGCAATAGAAAAGTTAATCGGGCCTGTCGCCAGGCCTGAGAAAGGATATGTAGATAATCCGGTTGCCCCGGGGCAGCTCGCAAGGCACTACGCCACCCGGCATCCGCTGCAGCTGGGCAATGCGGCAACCCTGATCCGGGAAGCGCTCCGGAGCGATCCGATCCCCCGCATCGCCAGTATCTCGCTGAATAGTATTTTTCCCGAACTTCCCGACGCCTATCAGTTCCGCCTGTCGGCCAGTGGCAGCCTGGAGGAAGCAGCAAGCAGACTTTTTGCAGCCATGAGGCTGGCTGACGATATGGATATAGACCTGATCATTGCAGACCGGTTTCCGGAGGAAGGCCTTGGCCTCGCCATTAATGACCGCCTGCAAAGGGCAGCAAATTCGTGATTATGAAAACGCTATTCGTCATCCTGCTGTGTTGCAGTTATTACGTTCTTCCGGCCCAGAAAAATAAGACGGCAGCAACCGTTCCTGCATACGACAGCATCGCATTTCACCTGTATACCGACAGCCTCAAACGCAACGTACACAACTACATCAATGTAGATGCGCGCCTGGTGGGTGGTGGCTGGTACCCCCTCACACAGGATCAACTGGTTTTCAGCTGCCCGCAAGGCAGGTTCGAAGGGAACAGCCTGATCATCGACAGCAGTTTCACCGGTCCGTTTGTGAACATAACAGTGAAGGACAGGCGCAATCCAAAGCTGGAGCTGCAGCGGGACGTTTACATCAAGACGCTGCCCGACAATGAAATTCTCAAAACAGAAGAGGAAGTATTAAATGGAAAACGCGGCAGTAAACCGCCGCGTCGAAAAAATTGAGCTGTATTCTGCTTACATTTTTTTTGCGTCTTCCAGGAACTTGGCCAGACCGATATCAGTCAGGGGATGTTTCAGCAGGCCGAGGATGGAATCCAGCGGGCACGTGCAGACATCAGCACCCAGTTCAGCACACTTGATGATGTGGTTAGGGTTGCGGATAGAGGCAGCAAGAATTTCTGTTTTGAAACCCTGGATGCTGAAAATATTGGAAATCTGCGCGATGAGTTCGGTGCCTTCCCAGCCGCTGTCGTCAATTCTTCCAATGAAGGGAGAAACGTAAGCAGCACCAGCCTTGGCAGCAAGAATTGCCTGACCTGCAGAGAATACCAGGGTACAATTCGTACGGATGCCGTTGTCGGTGAACCATTTGATCGCTTTTACACCGTCTTTGATCATGGGTACTTTCACCACGATATTCGGATGGATAGCGGCAAGTTTTTTGCCTTCTTCCACAATACCGGCAAAGTCAGTGGAAAGTACTTCGGCGCTGATATCGCCGTCCACCAGCTCGCAAATCGTCTTATAATGATTAACAATGTTCTCTTCTCCTTTGATACCTTCTTTTGCCATCAGGGAGGGGTTGGTCGTCACACCGTCGAGGATACCCAATTCATTGGCTTCTTTGATCTGCGCCAGATTGGCCGTATCAATAAAAAATTTCATGTATTAGTTTTTTGATGAGCGCCAACGAAGATATGAAAGCAGAGGGGGAATAAAAAATGGCAGGCTTATTACATCGCGCCGCTACAACCACCTACCCTTGCTGTCTTCCGACCCTGGGGGAGTTCAGTAGGAGCTGGCCGTGTAAGACCTGCCGGCGCAAAGATAGCATAACGAAGATTTCACGACAAATAAATATGGAACTATTGTGGCCGGCCTACCAATGAGTTGATTTTTCCATATGCGACGAGCTCATCGGCCCTTCCGCCAATGCCGCGGTAATACACCAGGACGATGTAATTGTTTTCCGTTTCCCAGTAGTTGCCTTCCGTGCGATCCATCGAAAAGACCTGTTTCTCACCGGTACCTGTTGAAAGCGCATAGCCATAGTCGTAATAACCCTGTTTCAGCCAGATGGCGGTCTCATACATGCCCCTTGCTGCATTGAAACTCATTTTTGCAGCGGGGTCCTTGCCCCAGTTCGTCAGCTCGCCGAAGAGGTACACATCTTCTTTAAAGGCTTGTCCGGCCGGCGGCTTGTAGCTGAAGCGGACAGTTGCATAGTCTCCCTGCCAGTACGGGTTAAGTCCGTCGAGGGTCTGATTATAATACATGCCATTGGCATCGCGGTAATAAACAAACCGGCTTGCGGCGCGATCGCCATCCGGAACTACGTAAATATTGGTAAAAGTATTGCCGTATTGTGCACTGTCCACCCGGTCACTTTGCAGGCGGAAACTCCGGAGATCAAGCCATCGCCATTCTTTTCCGGCAGAAAAAATACAATCCTGTTCATAATTGTATTCCAGGGAATTCTGCCTGATGAAGGTGGGGCGCAGGCCAAACTTGCTGTTGTCCCAGCGGTAGTTCTGCAGGATCCGGACAGTAACCTGCTGCGGCGCGTTCATAATATTCAATGATCTTGTATCTACCCGGAACACCACTTTCTGATGAGTCTGGAAGATCTGGCTGTTGAATGGCTGCTGCACCTGCATCCCCACTCCTGCCTTTTCTTCAACTACCAGCACCCGCCGGGTGAAGACAATTTTGTTGGGATCGCCGTCAAGGAAAACTTTCAGCAGGTAATTGCCTGACCTGGAGGGGCCTATGTTTTTCTCCGGAATCACCTGGGTGTAGTGGGTATAACGGGTGAGGGCAACCGACGAACTGCGGTAAGTCAGGATGCGTTGCTGGGTAAAGCCCCTGATATAATCCATGGGACTTAGATTGGCCGGCGTCCAGTCGGCATTGCAGAGCTGCCAGGTATATGAATATGCTTTTACGCCGCCTTCGCGGTCGTCAAAATGCAATTCAAGCTGATCGTTACTCCGCAGCATAATGATCGGATACCCCAGGGGGTTGCCGGCAGGAAACAGTTTCAGATTCTGGATATTGGCATACAACACCAGATCGGGTTCCTGTGCACCTGCAGGCTGCACGAGACCCAGCAGGGCCATCAGGCAAATCAGGGTGATTCTAATCATGTCACAATGCTACATTATATTTGGCGTCTAAAATCATGCCTGTTGAACATACCGCGCTTCATCGCGACCCGAATAGCCCTTAACCGCCAGAAATCCTTTTCCCGGTTTATCATCCGGCTGGCTGTGGCAGCCACGGCGGTGAGCGTTACAGCCATGATCATCGCATTATCCTTTACTACCGGCTTCCAGCAAGCGATCAGCCAGAAGATTTTTTCTTTCTGGGGTCATGTCCGTGTGAAGCACTATGAACCTGAGAAAGTAAATATCGCCGAAGAATTACCGATCACCAGGAATGACACCGTCGAACAGTTAAAGAAGGTGATACCGGGTATCCAGAGCATCCAGGCCTTTGCTACCAGGAATGCCATCCTGAAAACGGCGGAGAGCATCGAAGGGGTACTGTTCAAGGGTGTTGATGCCGCCTATGATACCAGCCGGATGAAGGCATTTCTGAAAGAAGGACGCTGGATGCATTTTCCGGACAGCGGGTACAGCAACGAAATCGTTCTTTCTGTTTATACTGCCAACCAGCTGTCACTGGCTGTTGGCAAAGAATTACTGATCTATTTTATTCAAAGTGACGGATCCCCGCCCCGCGTCCGCAAACTGATGATCTCCGGATTATACAAGACCGGTATTGAAGAATATGACAAACTCATTGCACTGGGTGATCTCCGGCTGGTACAACGGATGAATAACTGGCCTCCCGACCAGATCGGCGGGTATGAAGTTTTTGCCAAAGACTTTCATGATGTTCCCCGACTGAATGAAAAAATCTTCGATCTTCTTCCACCGATGTGGATCAACCGCAGCATTGAGGAGATCTACCCCAATATTTTTGACTGGCTCAACCTGCAGGACAAAACCATCCTGATTGTCCTGATCATCATGACGATCGTGGCCGTGCTGAACCTGATCACCTGCCTGATCATCCTGGTACTGGAAAGAACGCGCATGATCGGTGTACTGAAAGCCCTGGGCGCCTACAATATCAGGATACAACAGATTTTCCTGTACCATGGTGCTGTAATCACCCTCGCAGGAATTCTGATTGGCGATCTCCTTGCCTTTATCCTGATCTTCCTGCAGAAAAAATACGGCATCATCCGGTTGCCTGAAGAGATGTATTATATCGATAAGGCCGAAGTGGTGGTGGTGCCCTGGCAGATCCTCGCTGTTAACGTGGGAACTTTCCTTGTTTGCATGGCGGTACTGCTGATTCCGACCTGGATCGTCAGAAGAGTGCAGCCGGTTAAGGCAATGGCCTGGAAATAATGATGCTTTATGAAGTCAGGTGCGACAACAGGATCCCGGTGGCTACGGCAGCATTGAGTGATTCTGCTTCCCCCGCCCTGGGAATGGTTACCTGGTGCTGAATGCCTTCCAGCACTTCCGGCCGGATTCCTTTTGACTCATTGCCGATCACCAGTGTAGCCGGCAACCGGGGATTCACCCCGGTCAGCGGAATGCCATCCAGTGTCGCAGCATAGTAGTTTCTGCCTGCGTTCGCTGCAATGTATTCCCGCAGGTCGGCATATTCCACTGCCACCCTTCCGATGCTGGCCATGGTACTTTGCACCACTTTCGGAGCAAAACAATCCGCCGTATCCCTGCTGCAGATGATGCTGTACACGCCAAACCAGTCCGCAATCCGGATGATGGTACCGAGATTACCGGGGTCCTGGATACCGTCCAGCAGGAGTTGCCAGTTACCCGGCGGATGGTTCCAAACAGGCTGCCTGAACAGCGCCAGCACCTGGTTGGGGGTGGTCAGAAATGAAATGCGTTCCAGTTCACCGGCTTCGATCACCTGGCTTTCTGTTACTGCCAAAGGTTGTTGGGTATCGAACCATTCCTGTGTGCCGTAAATGGCCGTGCATTGTAGTGATGACATGGCCAGCAACTCTCCCACCACTTTGGGTCCTTCCGCAACGAAAAGCTTTTCGCTATCCCTTAGTTTTTTCTGGCTTAAACTTTGGATATATTTGACCTGATTTTTTGTAATCATCATTTGATTTTTTCCGCAGCCATGTCTATACCTGTTGCCGTCAACCATACCCGGAAATTGTTTTTCGGGCTCTGCTTATGGTTGCCGCTCCTCCTCCTCGCCGGCTGCAAGGTTACCAAAAATTATCCCAAGGATAAACCCTTTGTCTATAAGACCACAGTCAAACTGAATACCCGCCTGCCCCAGGCAGAAAAATCGATATTGTTGTCCAAGCTGGAAAAACAGGTCGCAGACAGCCTTCAGTCGCGCTGGGTAACAAAATTATTTGTGAAACAGGTGCTCAACAATCCCCCTGTTTTTGACACGGCAAATGTTACACAATCCGCCATCTTCCTGAATGACCTGCTGAAAGCAAACGGTTATATCTATGGCAATATCACCTGGGATACCAGCCTTGTAATCGTTCCGAAAAAGCAGCAGCAGCGGGTTTATACCACTTTTACGGTGAATACCGGTAAGGTAATGCACGTCGATTCTGTCGGTTATGGTTTCAGGGATTCAACGCTTCAGGCACTTGCCCTGGTGAACCAGGATGCCGGCAAACTAAAGAAAGGAGATACTTATACGAAGGATAAGATCGCCCAGGAACTCGACAGGCTGCTGAACGTCTTCCGTAACAACGGTTACCTGAAGATCAGCCGGGAAGATATTTACGCAGAAGTGGATACTGTGGTAGCCGGCATCTTCGATCCGGGACTGGATCCTTTTGAACAGATCCGGTTGCTGGAAGAAATGCAGAAAAGAAGGGAAGATCCGAAGATCGATGTCCGCTTTCTGCAGCGCGGCGCCAAGAACCCCGAACACCTGCGTCAGTATTTCTTCCGCAATGTATCCATCTATCCTGACCTGCAACTGGTTCAGGATACGGTGCAGGTATTTGGTGATACTGCCCGGCGCGGCGGGGTGATGATCTACCAGAGCCGTAACCTTTTCAAACCCTCTTTCCTTGCCCGCAACAATACCATAAAGCCGGGCGCCATCTACCGGCAGGACAATGTCAACAGAACCAATAATGTATTCGGGCAAATGAGTGCCTGGAAACAGGTGGGTATCGAACTCAGACCAATTGACAGCATTGGTGTGGTGGATGCAAATATCAATATGTATCCTGCAAAACGGCGGAATATCGGTGGCGATTTTGAAGTAAGCCGCAACCAGTCAGACATCCTTACCTCAACCAACCTGTTTGGTATCGGTGTACAGTTCGGCCTGCAGGACCGTAATGTTTCACGGCAATCGGTACTGAGCAGTACCAATCTCCGTTTTGGAATTGAACTGGGTAACCAGGGACAGATCATCCAGACCTTCCAGACCAATCTCAGCCAGAGTTTTACCATCCCCAAATTTGTACTGCCCTTTAAAATCCGGGCAGACCGGTCATTGCTCGCCACCCGGACTATCCTGAATGCAACAGCAGCCTATACGGACCGGCGCGATTTCTATGCCACCAGGAGCCTGAATACCTCTATCGCCTATGATTGGGTGAACCGCAAGAACAGGAACTGGACCTATAGCCCGTTAAATATTGAATTCGTTCGGGTATACGACACCGATAGCCTCCGGAAACTATATGACAGTATCCCGAACCTGAAGAACCTGTTTAACGATGGCCTGATCATCAGCCAATACCTGATCCTCAGGAATACATGGGGAAGGGGTAATAAGTTATACAGCCTCAAAACCCAGGTGGAGGAGAGCGGTGCCATATTCGGAATGTTCCCGACGATCGACCTGCAGGGCAGGTTGTCACGGTTTGTACGGGGAGATATAGATTTCCGGTACTACGTGAACCATGACAAACACTCCTGGGCTTTCCGGATTTTTGGCGCCATGGGCGTGCCCTACGGGCAATTGCTGGACAGTACCAAGAATATTGTCAAAGAACAGACGCTGCCCTTTTATAAATCCTATTTCGCCGGGGGCCCTTCCAGTATGCGGGGTTGGCAGATCAGGCAGCTTGGACCGGGCTCTTCGAAGATCTTTGCCAACAACAACGCTGACCGCTTCGCTGATATCCAGCTGGAAGGCAATATCGAATACCGTTTTGACCTTGCAGTGGTGTTCGGAATCAAGTTAAAGAGTGCGCTGTTTACCGATTTTGGTAATATCTGGTACAGGAACAACCAGGGAGACCCGAGTCTCGATGACGCCGTTTTCAAGGTAAACAAGTTATACCGGGACCTTGCCGTGGATCTGGGAACGAGTCTGCGCCTGGACTTCAACTATTTCCTGATCCGCTTTGACTGGGCCTACAAGTTTAAGGATCCGTTTTACGCAGAACACAAGAATGGCTGGTTCTATGACATGAACCTTTTCAAAGGCCAGTTCCAGCTGGGTATCAACTATCCGTTCTGACGGCTTCCATGGGAACCGCATCTTCCACCTGAAATGCTCCGATCCGCGTGCGGCGCAGACTGCTGAGATAACCACCGCATCCGAGTGCGGCACCGAAATCATTGGCAAGGCTGCGGATATAGGTACCCGTGGAACACGTCACTTTAAAATAAACGACCGGTAATTCGATAGCGGTGATCTCAAAAGAGAAAATGGTCACCGGGCGGGGTTCCAGTTTTACTTCCTTGCCTTTCCTGGCCAGTTCATATACCCTTTGCCCGTTGATCTTGATGGCTGAATGGATGGGCGGTACCTGGAGGATCGGGCCGGTAAATGCCGCCGTTGCCTGCTCAATCATGGCCGGCGTGATGCCTTCTGTGGAAAGGAAATTCTCCGGTTCGGATTCCAGGTCAAATGTGGGAGTGGTAGCACCCAGGGTAATGCTTCCGGTATATTCCTTTTCCTGGGCCATGTATTCATTGATCTTTTTGGTAAACCTGCCGGTGCAGATGATCAGCAGACCAGTCGCAAGAGGATCCAGTGTTCCTGCATGTCCGATCTTTTTTATTTTGATCTGGTTCCGGAGTTTCCGGACCACGTCAAAGGATGTCCAGTCAAGGGGCTTATCAATCAGCAGTACTCTACCTTCTTCGTAGCTGTTGGTGGCGTTATTCTCTGTCACCGTCAATTTTTCGCGAAGGTACGTCATCCCCTACTTCTGCTTTCAGGGTTTGCCATTCTTTATCCAGTGCGGGAAGTGGCTGAGCCCGGAAACCGTGGTCACGAACAAACTGCTGTGCTTTTTCTTTTCTTTCCGCTGTAAGCGGATGGCTGCTCAGGAATCCGGGAAGATGATAATCCTTTTCCGCTTCTTTCAGCCGGTCCATCAGTTTCACCATTCCGGCTGGATCAACATGATTGGTAATCATTTTTTCCATACCCTTTTCATCAGCCTCAGATTCAAGCCCCCGGGAATAAGACAGGCTCTGAAGCGCATTGGCACGTTCAGCCACCACTGACCCCATGGATCCGAGGTCGCCGAAAACCATTGACAATAAGATGCCACCGGTCATTTGCTGCAACATATTTCTCAGGCTATGGCGCTCATTCACATGGGTGGATTCATGGCCAAGCAGGGCAACGAGTTCTTCCGGCCGCTGCATTTTTTTAAGAATACCCTTATACACCACGATATGTCCGCCGGGGATTGCAAAAGCATTGATCTCGTCTTCATCCAGAACAGTGAACTGCAATTGATATTTGTCACTCAGCTTCAGGTTGGATGCAAAGCGGGTGAGCATTGCCGTAGCATTGGTATCTACCTGTGAACCAGAGATCATGTTATCGTAAATGATCTTACCCAGTTCAGCTTCTTTTTTCGGTGAGATCAGCTGCAGTGCTACACCGGAGAGGCCTGCGACGAGCAGGAAATACAGGCCCGCCACTACAGCAGCGACCAGCAATACCAGCACAGGCAGTTTCAGCCCCGAAAGTCTTTTGACCAGACCTTTTTTTGTTTTTCCGCTTTGTATCAGTAACTCCGGCAACAACGGGTGGTCATTGGCCACATCCAGTGCCTGCGACCGGTCAGGCAGCAGGCTGAAATGGTGGTAGCTGTTGTCGTTGCTGATGAGGTGTACTTCACTATAGGGAAAAGCAGCGATAAAATGATCCTCACCGGTCTCATACAGGTGCGCACCGCCGTTGTACAGCAACAGCCTGGCCGGCCTCGGCCTGGCACCTGTACCGTCAAAATAGAAAACTGTATCGCTGTTGTTCATATCAGATAATAAATCCGAAGTCCAGCAAATCGCTGAACTCTTCACCGGTAGCATCGCTGTACGCCTCCTGTGCCTGTTCGAGTTCGTCGAATGCCACATAGCCGTTGATCAGCATGTTCCTGGTTACAAAATTAAGGGTACGTGTGGTAGCCCATGGCGTTCCCAGGCCTAATGTAAGGAAAACGATCAGCGTATTCAGCACAATCAGTTCGAAGAAATCAACCGCTTCAGCCCTGCTGTTGAAAAAGAGCGCTTTGTTTTCGCCCTGCTCCAGCCGGAGGTTATTGACAAAAAAACGGTAGAGATCCCGCTGCCACCAGAACCAATAGATTCCCAGGGTGAAGATGGTGAGGAAATACCCTTTGATATTGAGCAGGAAGAAGTCCATCCCGTCAGCATCGTAAACAAAATTGGCGTTGCCGATGCGAACATTGCTCAGCATATAGCGGCGGAGGTTCACCTGGAACCAGGCTCCGTAGATACCAAAAGTGATCAGCGTCAGGAAAAATCCTTTCAGGAAAATACCTACCAGCACTTTACGTTCACCTACATAACCGAAACGAATCCCGCGCCAGTTGCTTTTTGCCATCCGGTAGCGGTACGAACCGTGAAGGATGAAAGGCATCATCACGATGAACAGCAGGTAGAAGCACAACACACCGGTAAGAAACCAGCCCGGGTGATCCTCGCCAAACCGCATCGAAATAATAAGTGCAGCATAAAATACGAGCAGGATAAGCATCGCTTTGATGAATCCCTTGAACATTTCTTTTCCCGTACCGGTGAAACTGAAGGGACTATCTTCAAAGTATGTCTGGTTGTAGAGATAGTCGAGCGTTTTGGCCTTGGCCCAGGGATAATAAAGGCCAAGTGTCAGCATAGTGAGAATAAGATTGACCAGTTTGATGCGGAAGAGCTCGAGTCCGCTGCCCTGAAAATTGAGCTTGTAATAACGATGCTCCATAGGAAAGGTTAAGGTTTAAGTTGGTGTTTGGTTTGACCGCCATAGTTTTGGCGGCGGCGGAAAAATAACGACGGCGGAAAGAATTTAGTGTGTCGTTATTGTTCTCCGAGGCCAAGCATGGCAGCTGTTCCGGCAATAATAAAGAAAAGCAGGTAAATTCCAAGAAACACGATCATGAGTATTCCTATATAGCGGAAAAATGCATGCAGGCGCTGAAAAGAGTCCCGCAGTACCCCTATATCCTTTTGCCGTGATGCCCGGATTGCTGTACGGGAAAACCGGTATAATAACCACACGGGAAAAATATAGAGCATGGCGATGACGGGTGAGCTCCATCCGAAATACATCGCCATGCTGATCATGTCTTTATTGATGCCCTGTATCCTGGGGGTAAAATAGGCCAGCCGAAGCGCCCATACTGCTGCAAACAACATAATGGCCAGCAAGGCAAACCCGATCCAGGCAAGAAATCTTGCCCATTTCGCTGCGGCATGATAGGCTTCCCAGCCGTCTTGCGCGAGATGTGGTTGCTGATCCTGTTGTTCGGTCATAACGGGGTGGGTCAGTTCGATCAATAAGCCCGGGCAAACAGTACCCTTTGCGTACTGGGTTTGCCACTGAAGATACAGGTGCCGTTTGCCTGTGGATTGTTCAGCGGGATGCAACGGATAGTTGCCTTGGTTTTCTCTTTGATCGCTTCCTCCGTTTCGGCGGTGCCATCCCAATGCGCAGAGAGAAAACCTCCTTTGGTATCGAGCAGGGTCTCGAATTCTTCCCAGGTGTTTACTTCTGTGATCACACTGTCGCGGTAACCCTTCGCCTTATTGTACATATGGAGCTGAATCTCCTCCAGCAATGTCTTCACATAAAATGCAAGACCTTCCATGGAAACGGAGCTCTTTTCGCGGGTGTCACGGCGGGCAATTTCAACAACATTGTTTTCAATATCCCGCTGGCCGATGGCGATGCGCACCGGCACTCCACGTTTTTCATATTCAGCGAATTTCCAGCCGGGACGATTATTGTCGCTGTCGTCATATTTAACAGAAATGCCCAATTCACGGAGCGACTGGATAACCGGTCTGACGGTGTTGTCGATAAAGCCTTTCTGCTCATCACCTTTGAAAATGGGCACGATGACCACCTGCAAGGGAGCGATCCGGGGAGGAAGAATAAGGCCTTCGTCATCACTGTGGGCCATCACCAGTGCGCCAATCAGGCGGGTACTTACGCCCCAGCTGGTGGCCCACACATATTCCTGTTTGTTATGCGTATTGAGAAATTTAACGTCAAATGCCTTCGCGAAATTCTGCCCGAGGAAATGGGAGGTACCGGCCTGCAATGCCTTACCATCCTGCATCATGGCTTCGATACAGTAAGTGTCTTCTGCACCCGCAAAACGTTCAGATGCGGTCTTCACACCCTTAATAACGGGTACGGCCATATAGTTCTCCACGAAATCGGCATATACATCAAGCATCCGGCGGGTCTCTTCAATCGCCTCATCCTTGCTGGCATGGGCAGTGTGGCCTTCCTGCCACAGGAATTCTGCCGTTCTCAGAAAGAGTCGCGTACGCATTTCCCAGCGGACCACATTGGCCCACTGGTTGATCAGCAGCGGCAGGTCGCGGTAACTCTGGATCCAGTCTTTATATGTATTCCAGATGATCGTTTCCGAGGTAGGCCGGATGATCAGCTCCTCTTCGAGTTTGGATTCCGGATCCACCACAACGCCATTGCCGTTAGGATCGTTCATGAGGCGGTAATGGGTAACCACCGCACATTCCTTGGCAAAACCCTCCACGTGGGCTGCCTCTTTTGAAAGGAAGCTTTTGGGAATAAACAGCGGAAAATAGGCATTCACGTGACCGGTTTCCTTAAACATGCGGTCGAGCTGGTCGCGCATATTCTCCCACAGTCCAAACCCATAAGGTTTAATTACCATACAACCGCGAACAGCAGAATTTTCTGCAAGTCCGCCTTTTATGATCAGGTCATTATACCATTGGGCGTAGTCTTCGTTCCGGCTGGTGATCTCTTTGCTCATGCTAAGTAGTTGGTTTTTAACAATTGGCTTGCAACATTCCGTTATGAAACACTGTCTTATCTTTGTACTTTTATACAGCGAACGCAAAAGTAATTTTTTCAAACCATTAATTAGCTGGGGTATGAAACTCAAATTTTCCGGTTGGTTGGCAGGTATCGGCCTGGTTGCCTTAAGCAGCTGCTCAGGAGTGTATAAATCCGCGCAGACGCCGGATGACGTTTATTATTCTCCCGGTAAGCCGGCGATCGCAAAGGCTTCATCCCAACAAAACAATAATCAGCAGGAATACCTGGAAACCAATTCCAGGAGGGGTAACCGCTCTGTTGACAATGGATACGGCGACTACTCTTACCGCGACGATCAGTACCTGCGCATGATGATTTCCAGCGGACGTTATTCAAATAGTTACTACAATGACTATTACTATAACGGCGGTATGGGAATGGCTGATCCATGGATGGTAAACAACTGGAGATGGAACAGCTACATGACCTGGAATGCAGGTTTTGCCAGCCCTTATAATAGCATGTGGTACTGGAACAGCTTTTATAATCCATACTATTACGCTGGCTACAGTCCTTACTGCTACAACCCCATTTATGTGGTACCGGGAAAGGGCGGCAGCTACGAAACTTTTGTACGGCCGAGCCGTCCAGTATCGTCGTTCGCAATGGGCAGTTACCTGAACACCAATGGTGCGAACCTGGGCAACTCCTATCGTCCCGGCCGTACTTACTCCAGCTCCTTTAACAACTCCAACAACCGCAACGGTTCGTATTATAATACCAATAACAACAGTCGTCGTTCCGGCTATGGCCAGACCAGCGAAAGCTATAACAGCAGCTATGACCGGCCGAACAGAAGTTATACGCCTTCTTCTTCCAACAACAGCAGCTCATCCGGATCGCGGAGCAGCTCTGGAGGCAGCAGTGGCAGCAGTGGCGGTGGCGGCGTAAGCCGGCCGGCCCGTACAGGACATTAAGATGGACGGTTACAGACCAACAGAGGAAACAAACGCTTGTTCTATAGAGTTGTTTCCTCTTTTTTTTACAATAAGCGATTAACAGCAGCATGCAGAACAGGAAAGGTTTTTTGATTGCAGCCATGAGTGTAGTATACCTGAACACTTATGCCCAGGTACCCGAAGACGCCCTCAGAACTTCCTGGACTACTCCCAACGGAACGGCCCGTAACCAGGCGATCGGAGGTGCAGGTGGTTCACTTGGAGGTGATATCAGTTCCAATTACATCAACCCCGCCGGGCTCGGCCTGTACAAAACCAACGAATTTGTACTGTCGCCCGGTTTCAGTTTTTTCAATAACAATTCCAATTACCGCGAAACAAAGACCAGTCAGTCCGGTTCCGGTTTCCAGTTCGGCACTACCGGTTTTGTATTTGGCATGCCCGACCGGTACAATCCGAATAAGAGTACGGCATTCAGCTTTGCCGTTAACAGAACGGCTGATTTCCGCAACAGGGTAACCTACCAGGGCCAGAACGACTACAGCTCCTTTACTGAAGCCTATGCTGCCGAAATCAGCGCTTCCGGCCTCAGCATCGAAGACGCACTGAACAGCAACAGCATTTCTTTCCCGGCAAGGATGGCTTTATACACCTACCTGGTAGATACACTGACAACACCCGGTCGCGGTACCGAAGTTGTCGGTACACCTTTGCGCTATGCCTACCTGAATGATACCGCATTCCTGCTGAACCAGCGGAATGATGTTGAAACAAAGGGAGGCATTACAGAGATTGCCGTGAGTTTTGCCGGAAACAGCAAGGACAAATTCTACTGGGGCGTCAGCCTGGGTATTCCCATTCTCAATTATGAAAAGACCAGCGTATATACGGAAGAGGACGCCAGCAACAATACAGAAAGCTACTTTAAAAACGCTGAACTCAGGGAAACGGCTACCAGCAAAGGCGCTGGTATCAACCTGAAACTGGGAATGATCTTTAAGCCTGTAAATGCCTTGCGCCTGGGTCTCGCCATACATACGCCAACCTGGTATGCGCTGAAGGAAACCTATGATGCAAGCATGTACGCAGACCTGGAAAATTATAATGCCCCCAGCACTGTTGATGTAAAAACCCTGAATGGCGGTTACCTCCCCGAATACAAATACGACATGGTATCTCCCTGGCATTTACTTGTCAGCGGATCATGGGTATTCAATGCAGTGGAAGACACCAAACTACAAAGGGGATTCATTACTGCTGACCTGGAATACGTCACTTATGGCAGCAACCGTTTTCACAGCGGCGACGAAGAGGACGCCAGTTCCGATGAATACTACAACGCCGTGAACAAAACAATGAAGGAAATTTACAAAGGCGCCATCAATGCCAGGATTGGCGGCGAGATGAAATTCAATACGCTGATGGCACGTGCGGGTTTCGCATTTTATGGCAATCCCTATGACGACAGCAACCTCGACGGCAACCGGATGTTTATCAGCGGCGGACTCGGATACCGCAACAAAGGTTTCTTCGTGGATCTTTCCTATTCACAGCGTATAACCAAAGACGTGAATTTTCCCTACCGGCTCCCTGACAAAGCGAACACTTATGCCAGTGTGGACGGCAGCGGCGGAACAGTAATGGCTACTGTTGGGATCAAGTTCTGATGGTCTGCATACTAAGGAAATCGCGCCACCAGTAACCCGAATCTTTTACCGTGCGCAACTGCGTTTTGAAATCTACATGTACCAGGCCGAAACGGGCCTCATAGCCCTCTGCCCATTCGAAATTATCCATCAGGGTCCAGGCAAAATAACCACCGATATTGACCCCTTCTTTTTTCGCCTGTAACAATGCTGCAAGGTGGCTCTGGTAATAGGCGGTTCGTTCAGCATCAGCGATCCGGCCCTGGTGCAGGGTATCTTTGAAGGCAGCGCCGTTTTCGGTGATCATCAACTGGCGGATGGCACCGTACTTCCAGAACTTTTTAATTATCCGGTGAAATGCACCCGGGTTGATTTCCCAACCCATGGCAGTATGCGGAACCTTGCGCTGAACGGGTTTCACTTCGGTTGCCTGTATCAGCGGCATAAATCCCTGGTGTCTGACCGTTACCGGAAAGTAATTCTGAAGTCCGATAAAATCCATATCAAAATGCATCCGTTCCTGGTATTTCCAGCTGAGGTTCTGCCTGACCAGTTTATCCATCAGCCCTTTATCATCCTCGGGAAAACCTTTGCCCAGTAAGGGCTCAATCAGCAACCGGTTTAACAGGAGATCGATTCTTGCAGCAGCGGTCCTGTCTTCCGGTCTTTCGCTGTAAGGCACTACTTCAGAGCAGGAAAATGTTGTACCGATCACGGCATGTGGTACAAATTCCCGCAATACCCTGCCGCCATCCCCCTGGGCCAGTGCAGCATGGTGTACGGTTCGGAGAAAATCATCCAGGCTTTTTTTACCGGGAGCGTGTTTTCCCAGCATATACCCCAGTGACGTAAAGCCCACGGGCTCATTCAGAACGATCCAGTGCTTTACCTTATCCCCAAAGGCTTTTGCGCAGATCTTGGTAAAGTGGCGGAACCACCGGTTGATCAGCGGACTCGCCCAGCCTCCCTCCTGCTGGAGACGCTGGGGAAGATCCCAGTGATACAACGTAATGAAAGGAGTGACCCCAAGACGCAGGCATTCATCAATCACCGCATGATAAAACTGCAAGCCCGCAGGATTCGGTTTACCGGTGCCGTCAGGCAGTAGCCGGGACCAGGAAATGGAAAACCGGAAGCAGTTAAAACCCAGTGCCTTTACAAGCAGAATATCATCTTTGTAACGGTGATAAAAATCGCAGGCGGGACTGGTTTTGCCTCCCTTTTTTATTACACCCTGTCTTCTGACAAAACTATCCCAGATCGAAGGGCTCCTTCCACCCTCAGCGATGGCGCCTTCATTTTGTGCAGCAGATATTGCGACCCCCCAGTAAAAATTCTGACCGAATGCATTGGCATTTATCATGGGTCACGAAGCTCGGTGCTTTCAGCAATTGCAATATTAAGGAATTGTGAATTCAGGAAATGGCTTGCCCCAGGTCACTTCCGGATCTTTACGGAACCAGGTAAGCTGTCGCTTGGCATAATGCCTCGTGTTTTGTTTGATCAGGTGAACTGCTTCATCCAGGCTGATATTTCCGAAAAGGTGCGCGATCATCTCGGTGTACCCTACGGTGCGGAGCGCATTCGGCACCTCCTTTCCGGGTTCCAGTGCAAACAGGCTGACCAGGTCTTTCACTTCCTGTAACAATCCGGCTTCCATCATCAGGTCAACACGACGGTTAATGCGTTTGTAGAGTTCGGGACGTGGCAGGTCCAGTCCCAGTTTGACGATATCGAAAGGTCTTTGCGCTTTGGTACCGCGCTGGAAAGTCCGGATGCTTTGACCCGTACTTTGATAAACCTCCAGCGCCCGCATCAACCGCTGGGGGTTCTGAATATCACCGTCGGCAAACCAGGCCGGATCCGCTTGTTTGACCTGCTCCTGCAGCCATAGCAGGCCTTCCACTTCATATTGTTTAATAATGCCTGCCCGAATGGCCGGATCGGCAGCCGGAATATCATCGAGACCATCGGCAAAAGCTTTTACATAAAGCCCTGTGCCGCCGGCCATCACTACTACCCTGTACTTTGTGAATAATGCTGCTGCCTTTCCCAGCGCAAATGCTGCAAAATCGGCAGCAGTCAGGTTTTCCAGCAGACTATGGGAAGCAATAAAATGGTGCGGCACTGCAGCCAGTTCAGCTGGAGAAGGACGCGCAACCCCGATCGAGAGTTCCCTGTAACACTGCCTGGAGTCTGCAGATATGATCTCCGTTCCGTAGAGGCCTGCCAGTTCCACGGCTACCGCTGTCTTTCCAACACCGGTAGGTCCTACCACGATGATCACAAGGTCCCTATGCCGGTCTCTATTCACTGATCAGATTTCTTCTTCGCCCTCGCTTCCGTAATCCACTGCGTCTTCTGCATCAGATTGCCCATCGTCGTCATCCCCTTCCGTTCCGAAACCTTCGGCACCGGATTGCAGGTCATATTTTTCTTCCATTTCGGTAAGCTTGTCACCTACCAGCCCCTTTGTTCCATATTGTGAAGGCGCTATTCCTTCCACCCTGACGGTGGCGGGATAATCAACCTTGGGGTTCTCTTCTTTCGATACGTTGATCAGTTCCACCAGGAAAACCCAGTTGCGGTTGAAATCGTACTGGTAAATGAACTTCTCGTTGGGATTGGAGATCTCTGTACCGATTGCAGTTTCCGCCATCAATAATGGCTCGACCTTGTACGGCTTCTGATATTTTTCCAGGGTTATCTCCCTGCCACGCTGCCAGCTGTCATTACTGCGATAAAAAGTAGCTGCATGTTTATTGTCGAATTCATAGGCTTTCAGGATCGCCTGATGCAGGTCCAGAAAATGCTGCTTATGCCTGATGGCAATGTCGCGGTAAACACTGTCGTCTTCTTCAAAATAGATCCGGAACTTCAGAATAGCCATGGTTGTTGTTCGATTTGAAACTAAAATACAATTCTTTTAGAGAACGGGTTGGAGGTTGAACTCGGTTGCTTTTTTCATCATCAATTCGTATGCCGCATCGTAATTGTTCTGAATATCTCCATCAAGAATAGCCTCGCGGATCGCATTTTTGATCTCCCCCACTATTCTTCCGGGTGGCAGGCCAAAGGTTGTCATAATGATCTCTCCCGTGATCGGCGGTTGCCAGTTGCGGATCTTGTCTTTTTCCTCCACTTCGTGCAAACGTTCCCGCACAAGGTTAAAATTTTCCAGGAACCGTTTCACTTTTACCCGGTTTTTGGAAGTAATATCCGCACTGCACAATAACATAAGGTCGTCGATTTCTTCTCCTGCATCATACAGCAGCCTGCGGATAGCGCTATCCGTTATATTGTCCTTGGTCAGGCTGATAGGCCGCAGATGGAGTTCCACCAGCTTGCGGACATACCGCATTTTTTCATTCTGCGGCAGTTTCATTTTCGCGAATATGCGGGGCACCATCCGGCCACCCACCACTTCGTGGCCATGAAATGTCCACCCATGACCCGCCTCAAATTTCTTCGTCGGTGGTTTCCCGATATCATGCAGCAATGCCGCCCAACGCAGCCACAGATCGTCGGTATGCCTGGAAATATTGTCTACCACCTGTAGCGTGTGATAAAAATTGTCTTTGTGGCCCATGCCGTCAATATATTCTGCGCCGGCAAGGTCCACCATCTGGGGGAAAATGATATGCATGAGCCCCGACCGGTACAACAGGTCAAGACCGACTGATGGCTGCCTGCTGCTCAGTATTTTATTGAATTCTTCTGTGATCCGCTCCTGGGAAATTATTTTGATCCTGTCTACCTGCAGGCAGATGCCATCCCATGTGCGCTGTTCAATCACGAATCCCAGCTGTGAAGCAAACCTGATGGCACGCAGCATCCGCAGCGGATCGTCACTGAAGGTCTGTGACGGATCAAGCGGTGTTCTGATCACCTTGCCGGCGAGATCCTGTACACCGTCAAACGGATCGATCAGTTTCCCCAGGTCATTTTCATTCAGGCTGACGGCCATGGCATTGATCGTAAAATCCCGGCGCAGCTGATCTTCTTCAAGTGTACCCGGTAAAACCTCGGGATTGCGGCTATGGTACCGGTAGGATTCCTTACGGGCACCAACAAACTCCACTTCAAAACCATCCAGGCGGATGGACGCTGTTCCAAAATTTTTATAAAAGGCAACTATAGGCCGTGGGTGAAACCGGTCCGCAACTTTATGGGCAAGTGCAATGCCATCGCCCACGCATACGATATCCGCATCCTTAGAAGGGCGGCCCAATAGTTTATCTCTCACAAAACCACCCACGAGGTATGCCGGAACTTCGATCTCGGCAGCCGCGTGCGCAATCTTCTTGATGAGGAACAATTCTCTTTCGGTGCATTGGATATCCATGGAGGGGCAAAGGTAAGAATTCTGTATTTTAGTACTGCTATGGCCGGTTCAACTTCATCTACTCCTGATCAATATATCAATGAACTGCCGCAAGACCGGCAGGAAACCGTCCGCAGGTTAAGGGCTGCGATCCTGGATCATCTCCCCGAAGGCTTTAAGGAAGTGATGGGATATGGTATGATCGGCTATGTGGTTCCGCACAGTCTATATCCGGATGGATATCATGTATCGCCTGAACAGCCCCTGCCTTTTATGTGCCTTGCCGCCCAGAAGAATTTCTATGCAGTGTATCATATGGGACTTTATGGCGATCCTGTATTGCTGGACTGGTTCAGAAAATCCTATGCAGCTACCGGCTGGAAGCTGGATATGGGGAAAAGCTGCATCCGTTTCAAAGATTCCGCGAAGATCCCCTATGCACTGATCAGTGAACTGTGTGAAAAAATATCCGTAAAGGACTGGATCACGCAGTATGAAAAAAACCTCCGGAAGTGAGCAGCTGCTCATCCCGGATATCCAGTGCGCATTTGAAATGCCCCTGCGGACAGGCAGCCCTGCCATGGAGACCGCAAGGACGGCATGCCAGCGGATATTCAATTTCAACGATCGACTGCTGGTCACTCAGGGGACCAAATCCGAATGCCGGAATCGTGGAACAGAAAACAGCGGTTACAGGGGCATTGACAGCCGAGGCAAAATGCATTGGGGCAGAATCATTGACGTAATTCATCCGGGCATGCTCCATCAGTGCGATGGATTCCAGGAAACTCAGTTTGCCGCAAAGCGATTCCATGTTCTCCCTGCCTGTTCCGGATATGATCTCGTCTGCCAAAGAAGCATCCCCCGGTGCACCAACAATGTATACACGCAGGTCAGCCGGAAGTTTTTTCAGAAACGGAATCCATTTAACTGCCGGATATTGTTTGGTAAACCAAACCGAAGCCGGGGCAATAACAATATAATTGCCCTTTCGGTAACGCATGATCCGCTCATGATCAGCCGCTGCCGGATACAGCCTGGGTTTATACGCGACATTGTCCGTAAACGCAGCGATAAGATCATTACAGCGTTCGATCTCGTGTTTGGGAGCGGCTGTCGTGCTGACGATATGGGGTATGCGACGGTCAAAGAAATTACTGAGCGGATTCTTATCATAACCGATACGCTCTTTTGCGCCGGAAAGGACAGTCAGCAATCCCGTTGCTGCAAACCGCTGGACATTGATCACCTTGTCATATTTTTTTGCACGGATGACCTTCAGCAGCCTGAAAAGATCCCGGTATTTTCCGGCCTTCTTATCCCATACCAACACCTCATCTAAAAAAGGATGTCCTGCCAGCAGCGATTCATTGCCCTTTCGCACTAAATAATCCAGCTGTGCATCCGGGAAAAAATGATGTAGTTTTTCCAGGATGCCGGTAGCAAGAACCACGTCTCCGATAAATGCAGTTTGTATGACCAGGAATTTCGGCATGGTGCGAAGATAATCCGGCACGATCATTCGAAAGATCTCACCAGGTAACCTTGTCTTAACAATTCAACCCCGCTAGCCGGAGCATGGCCTGCATATTGCGCCATAACGCCGGCATCTGCCTCCAGCAGCACGAGTGCCCGACGGAAGCGTTTCAACAGGTGAAAACTGAATGTGTCTTTGCTTAGGGCCACCGGAATGGAGCCATCGCTGTTCAGCCAGGCATCGGCGACCTGCAATACTCCGGAAAACCGGAATGCTGTTGCGGGTGGTGCTTCTCTCAGCTGATCCGCCACGGAAAGATCCAGTGCGCTGATATACTGCAGGAGATCCCGCTCCTCCGCCAGTAAAAGTACCGGGTTCCGGGCACCGGGTGCCAGCCGGTCAGCAGCTTCCTCATTGCCGGCATCCACGGCCAGCAGGATGCCCGCGGCTGTTGGCAGTGCAACAGCATCGCCCAGGGAGAGCGCTTTGAGCGCTGATTCCAATGTTTCGTTGAAGTCCATCGTCGGCAAAGTTTTCCTTTTCCCCTATCTTCGCCCAAATTTTTTCCTCTATGAACTTGCATGAATATCAAGCAAAGGAATTACTGAAGAAGTATAATGTACCGGTGCAGGAAGGGATTGCCTGCAACACACCCGGTGAAGCAGAAGAAGCTTACCGCCAGATCCATACCCAGTACGGCAGCAAATTTGCCGTAGTAAAAGCCCAGATTCATGCAGGTGGCCGTGGCAAGGGAAAGATCAAAGGAACTGAACAACGCGGTGTAGCCGTTGGCAAATCAGCAGAAGATATTAAAAATATTGCTCAGAACATCCTGGGTGGAACACTCATCACCATCCAGACCGGCGAAGCAGGAAAAGTGGTGAACAAGGTACTGGTAGCACAGGACGTCTACTACGAAGGGGCCAACCCTGTAAAGGAGTTTTACCTTTCCGTACTCCTTGACCGCTCCAAAGGCATGAACGTGATCATGTACAGCACTGAAGGCGGTATGGACATTGAAGAGGTGGCGCACAACACCCCTGACAAAATCTTTAAAGAGTGGGTTCACCCCTCTGGCGGACTGCAACCGTTCCAGGCCCGCAAGATTGCATTTAACCTGGGGCTGAGCGGGGAAGCATTCAAGAATTGTGTGAAATTTGTAACTAACCTGTATAATGCGTATATCGGACTGGATTGCGCCATGCTGGAGATCAACCCGCTTTTCAAAACTTCCGACGAAAAGATCATTGCCGTTGACTGCAAAATGAATATCGATGACAATTCCCTCACCCGTCATCCTGACCTCGCTGCCATGCGTGATATCTCAGAAGAAGACCCCACGGAAGTAGAAGCCGGCAAATACAACCTCAACTTTGTAAAACTTGACGGCAACGTAGGCTGCATGGTGAATGGTGCCGGGCTCGCCATGGCGACCATGGATATCATCAAACTCAGCGGTGGTGAACCTGCCAACTTCCTGGACGTGGGCGGTACTGCCAACGCACAAACGGTCGAGGCCGGATTTCGCATTATTCTGAAAGACCCTAAAGTGAAGGCGATCCTGATCAACATTTTTGGTGGTCTGGTACGTTGCGACAGGGTGGCTGCCGGAGTTATCGAAGCTTACCAAAGCATGGAAGAAATCAAAGTACCCATTATTGTAAGGCTGCAGGGTACCAATGCCGCTGAAGGCAAAAAACTGCTTGACGAAAGCGGATTGAAGGTTCAAAGTGCTATCCTTCTCAGCGAGGCAGCCGACCTGGTTAACAAAGCGGTAACAGCTGCCTGATTTCAGTTGGCTTAACTTATACGGGCTGCTTGTAAAGCAGCCCTTTTTTTGGCATAATATTTTAACCTTTCTCATATGACTACATTCAACCTCAACATTCTCTTCGGACTCCTGGCAGCAGGCGCAACAGGCCTCTATGCAGGCAGTTGCAAGAGCGACTCCGGACCAGGCGGCCCTGATTCACCAGCAGTTACCGACACCACCACTCTCGGCGTGGAAACGCAAAAACCCAATACAGATTATAAACCTGCATTTGAGGGACAAACCAGGATCAGAAAAGTAACCACTGCAACCACCTGGGAGGGTAAAGCCATCGCCACCAACCTGAACAGTCCCTGGGGCATAACCACGCTTCCTGACGGCCGTCTGCTGATCACCGAAAAAAAAGGCACCTTAAGGATCGCAACCACTACCGGTAATGTCAGCGCTCCCATTGGCGGAGTGCCAGCCGTAAATGCAGCCGGTCAGGGTGGCCTGCTGGGCGTCACCATTGACCCGGCATTCGAACAGAACAGGATGATCTACTGGGTTTTCTCTGAAAAAACCGCTGACGGCAACCTTACTGCAGTGGCCAAAGGAAAACTTTCAGCGGATGAAAAATCAGTGGAACAGGCAACCGTAATTTATGAGGCAACTCCGGCATATAAAAGCAACCTGCATTATGGCGGCAGAATACTATTCGACAAAACAGGAAACCTGATCGTCACCACCGGTGAAAGATCAGACCTTGCCACCAGGCCGCTTGCACAGTCGCTCGATGCCGCACTGGGTAAAGTATTAAGAATAACGACCGAAGGAAAACCAGCTCCCGGCAACCCATTTGAAGGAAGGGCTGACGCGAGGCCGGAAATCTACTCCTACGGTCATCGCAATGTTCAGTCACTGGCATTCCATCCTGTAACCGGAGATATCTGGGAAGGAGAATTCGGGCCCCGTGGTGGTGACGAGATCAACCGGATCCAGCCCGGAAAAAACTATGGCTGGCCCACCATTACCTACGGAATAGAATATGCAGGTCCAAAAGTGGGAGAAGGCATCACACAAAAAGATGGAATGGAACAGCCTGTCTATTATTGGGATCCTGTCCTTTCCCCAAGCGGCATGACCTTCTATACCGGTAACCGTATTCCGGAATGGCAGAACAATCTTTTTATTTGCGGTCTGAGCAGCATGCATATCGCCCGGCTTGTGATCGACAACAACAATAAAGTGACCGGTGAAGAGAGACTCCTTGCTGATCAGAATCAACGATTCCGCGATATTACGCAGGGAAAAGACGGGGCATTGTATGCCGTAACGGATATGGGTAAACTCTACCGTATCGATAAAAAATGAGAATTTTTATTACGCGGGTGATCGCTGCAAACGCTGTCAGCCTGCTGGAAACAGCGGGCTGCCAGGTAGTGCAGCATGAAAGCAAATCTGAGCTTTCCCCAAATCACCTGATCAGCCTGTTACAGGATTTTGATGCGTTACTGAGTGTCGGCGGACCAGTGATGGACGGCGAGTTCCTCCGGCGCTGCCGGCATCTGAAAGCCATTGCCCTGATGAGCGCCGGCTTTGACAAGATTGACCTGGATGAAGCTGCCGCGCTTGGCATTCCCGTGAGCAACACCCCGGGAGTGCTGAGCAATGCCACGGCAGATGTCGCCTTTCTCCTCATGCTGGCAGTTTCGAGGAACGCATTTCAGATGCATAAGGAAATACTAAAGGGCAACTGGAATTTTTTCGACCCGATGGCCAACCTTGGCCGGGACCTGGAAGGTCGCACACTCGGCATCTTCGGCATGGGAAATATTGGCCTGGTGATGGCCAGAAAGGCAGCCGCTGCATTCGGAATGAAGATCCTCTATCATAACCGGAGCAAGCTTTCACCGGAACAAAATTTGGTGCAGGCCACCTGGGTTGATTTTGACACCCTGCTGCAGGAAAGTGATGTCATCTCGGTACACGCCAACCTTTATCCCGCAACAACAGGCATCTTTAACCGCGACGCGTTCCGGCGCATGAAACCGGGCGCCATTTTCATCAATGCGGCCAGGGGAAAGATCCATGAGGAGCAGGCACTCATTGAAGCGTTGCAGAAAGGCTGGATCTGGGGCGCCGGACTTGATGTAACCAACCCCGAACCAATGGCTCCAGGCAATCCCCTCCTGGAAATGCCCAACGTATGTGTATTGCCGCACATTGGCTCTGCAACACTTGAGACCAGGACAAAGATGGCGGTAATGGCGGCAGAGAACCTCATCGCTGTTAAAAACGGATTGTCAATGCCGCAGCAGATCACCCCCAGATCTTCCTGAAAGCCTGGGGGAAATCCGGGATAGCCACTTCCGGTTCAGCAATTTCCGGATGCCAGAGCTTCTCCCATTCGAAACTATAAAACCCTTTATAAGAAGAGGCTTTCAACGATGTAATGGCTTCTTTTAATGGGGCCTCCCCCTGACCAAGCAATACATAGTTTTCTTTTCCATCGCGTTTAACTGAGTCTTTAATATGGGTATGATATATATAGGGTTTGAGTTTGGCAAACACCTGAGCCGGACTCTCTTTGCTAACCGTCCACATATTGTAGATATCCCAGATAAGCCCGGTATCCGGTGCTGTCACCTGTTTCATTACGGCCAGGATATCGTCTGACCAGACCAGTTCTCCATGGGTTTCCATCAGCACCCTTACTTTTTTTCCCGCGGCGTAGGTACCCAGCTCCTGCAGGCCTTCGGCTATCCGGGCCAGTACAACGGCCTTCTCCTCCTCTTTGGGAAGATTATTAGGGAACACCCGAACATTGGTGCCACCCAGTGAGGCTGCCAGATCGATGAATCTTTTCGCACTATCCAGGTTTGACTGGCGCTTAACCATATCAGCATGATGCAACTCTGCAGAAGATCCCAATCCTGCAATCACCAGGCCTTTCTCCCGGATCAGCCGGGAAGTTTGTTTGATGGCTTCAGGTGAGCTGAACAACGGAGATTTAGGCAAATCAAGTTCCCCCTGGATACCCCTGATCTCAATACCGTTATATTGGAATTGCACAGCAGTGTTCAGGATCTTTTCGAGCGGCCATTTCGGACAACCCAATGTAGAAAAGGATAAAAGCGGTGTTTTCTTCCTGATACCGCCTATCATCTCCCAGGGATGCTGCAGGCTGATAGCGCCGCCCGCCAGTGTCATGTTCCGGATAAAACTTCGTCTGTTCATAACAGTCAGCAATTTTACTTTACTGCAAAAATGTGTAGTTTAGTCGCTTATGGAATGTACATCAAAAACCGATAAATATTCCTTTCTGAAAATATTCCTCGCGGGCGCGCTGGTGGCATTATTCCTGCCGGTTGCAGCACAGGTTGCCGACCTGGTACTCGTAAACGGCAAGATCTTTACAGGTGTTGGTGATGCCGGTTTCGCCAATGCAGTAGCCATCCGGGGAAATACCATTCTCGCAGTTGGCTCCAATGCAAACATCCGTCGTCACATCGGCAAGGCCACCCGTCAGATTGATCTGAAAGGAAAGACTGTGATTCCGGGCATCAATGATGCGCATTATCATCATCGCCCTGCTCACCTTGGATATACGATAGACTTTCCTGAAACAGGTGTTGCCGAGTGGTCTGCCTGCCGCGATTCGTTGATGCAAGCCATTGCAAATACTCCTGCAGGCACCTGGATCTTTGGCAGCCTGGATATCGGGGTGATGTCGGATACCAGTATCAACCGTTACCTGCTGGACAGCCTTTCCTCCGATCACCCGATCTGGCTGGCAGCCTATTGGGGGCATGGAAGCATTCTGAACAGCGCCGCCCTGAAGGCACTTGACATTACCGGACACCAGGCAGATCCTCCCGGTGGCATGATGGAAAGAACAGGTGAGGGAATCATTAACGGCAGGCTACAGGAAGAAGCCCAGTTGTACGGCCAGCCCCTGCCCTTCATCAAAGACGATCTTGCCATAACAAGCCTCCGGCAACTGGCAAGGGATGCTTCCGGCTGGGGCATTACCACGATTCAGAATATGTGTACCGCTGCAACACCGGAGGTTTACGGCCGGTGGCTGCCGGCAGCAGAATTCCCGCTGCGCATGCGTCTGATCCGCTGGGGTAAACTCAGTAACGATGATTATTCCCGGCTTTCCAATCCATCACTCGACAAATGGTTGCAGGGAAGCAGGTATTATACCGGCGGTATAAAATGGATGCTTGACGGAACGCCGCTCGAACGGGGAGCAGCAATGTCAACTGACTATGCAGACAAACGATTCTGGAAAGGCAGCCTGAACTACAATGAGGCGGAACTGGCTACCATTATTAAGTGGTCTGCCGCAACCGATCGCCCATTGCATATTCATGCTGTTGGCGATCGCAGCATTGCAACGCTGATCAACGGGCTGGAGAAAAATGAATCCGCCGGAAAGATACCGCGGATCCGTATTGAGCACGGCGATGGCATCAGACCCGAACATTACAACGCGCTGAAGAAACAAAAGATCATCGTCGTGCAAAACCCTGCCCACCTGATGATGGATTCGGTGATGCGCCTTCGTTGGCAAGCAGGTGTTCTGCAAACTGCCCTTCCCCTGAAATCACTTCTGCGGGCCGGGATTCCCCTGGCACTGGGCAGTGATGGCCCCATGAATCCATACCTGAATATTTTCTTTGCCTGTGTTCATCCTCTCCGGCCCCAGGAAGCGCTGACTGTCAGGGAAGCTGTTTCTGCCTACACTTTGGGATCAGCAAAAGCAGAAGGCCGCGAAAAGACAAAAGGAACAATAGAAAAGGGAAAAGTGGCTGACCTTGCCGTGTTGTCACAGGACATTTTCGCTGTTCCCTTGCAACAGTTACCCGGCACCCGCAGTGTACTCACCATTCTTGATGGCAAGATCGTACATGTAAGCTTTTAGCCCATACTGGCCCTGTCATTGATATCATTGGAAATTGAACTGAGTTTTACATCAGCATCCTTTTCCTAGCTTAGCACTTCCGTGAGCAGGTCGGCAACATCTTCCCTGCCCAGGTGAATGGCAAATGATACCATAGAACCATAGGCTGCTATCTCGTAATGTTCAGCTTTCTGTGCGCTCATGATCAGTGCGGCATCTTTAGCTGCTCCCGCTTCATGTTGTTCCACTACCTCCAGGGCTTCCTCAGAAAGTCCCGCCATAGCGGCACAACGTTTTCCCGAAGCCTCTTTTCCAAGTAGTTTGAATACCTGTTCCACGATCGCTACATGCTCCCTGGTTTGACCAAGATGTGCATCAAAAGCTTCCTTCAGGAGCTCATCGGTAGCTGCTGCGGACAACTTCGGCAACGTTTTCACCAGGTGATTTTCCGCCCAGTAAATATCCTTCAGCGACTCGTCAAGGATCTTTCCAAGGTGCTCAGCATGCTGTGTTCCCTGCCGGGTTGATTTTTTTGTGTTTGACATGATCTTCAGTTTAATAGTTACGACTACCTGACGGAATTTTCAACAATCGTTCCAATGCCATGCTACTTTCCCTGGTGGAACATCATTACAGGCAGGTGCATATATTCCCCGGATCAGAACATGGCATGTATTTTTTGTGGAGTAAAAAAAGCAATATGTCACTTCATGCCAAACAACCCAGCAAGCCGGCACTTCTATTTGACAAAATAGCCGGAAAAATTACCCGTGCTGTAGGAAGTCCCTATGCTTTTATCATTGCCACAATAATCGTTATTGGCTGGGCAATTACAGGGCCCGTTGCACATTATTCAGAAACATGGCAGCTGATCATCAATACGGGAACCACCATCATCACCTTCCTGATGGTATTTATCATTCAGCAGTCGCAAAACAAAGACACTATGGCCATACAACTGAAACTGAATGAATTGATCCAGGCCATTGAAAAAGCGGATAACAAACTGATTGACATTGAAGATCTCACTGAAGAAGAGATCGAGGCAATCAAAAAGAAATACATCGACTTGTCGGATCAGGCGTAAATTTGAGGATGTCCAGATCCTACGTAACCATTCCGGCAATCACCCTGCGCGATGACGAACGCAAACCAAGATATACCGGCCGAAAACTGGTACTGATCAACCGCGCTTCCAACAGCAGCCAGGTAATCAGCCATGCCAGGAAACATTCCCTCCGGCTGGCCGCTGTTTCCGATTTCAGCAAGGCAAAAACAGGAGACTATCTCAACGAAGCATTCCGGCAGGCGGACGGCATTTATTTTGACCGGTTGAAGGTAGCGGTGATCAATGAGTCCGCTGAACCGCTCCTCAAACCTGCACTTTCTTCCGGCAAACAAAAACAGCCGCATTTCCTGTTTACAGAACAGGAAAGATATGTGTATGCAATAGCATCCCGCCGACGCGCATCAGCAGACTATACCGATAATGCGGCAGCCAGCTGGGGAATCCATGCAATGAATATCCTGGGCAGCCCCCTGAAAGGAAAAAACATTCCGGTTGCGGTGCTTGATACGGGTGCAGACACAACACATCCTGATCTCCATCCCAGGATCCGCAGAAAAAAGACATTCGTCAGCGGTCAGCAGGTAACCGACCTGAACGGACACGGCTCGCATTGCGCCGGACTGGCAGCCGGCAACCAGCATGCAACCAGGGGATTCCGGTATGGCGTTGCACCGCTTGCATCTCTGCTGATTGGTAAGGTATTGAACAACCAGGGAGAAGGAACCGATGCAAACATACTTGCCGGTATTGAATGGGCGTTGGACAATAAGTGCCGTGTCGTTTCACTGTCGCTCGGCAGTGAAACCTATGAAGGAGAAACATGGTCCCGCATCTATGAGTCAGTGGCAGCAGAATGCCTCAAACAGAATTGCCTGATCATCGCTGCCGCAGGCAACGAAAGTGCAAGAGCAGAGAAACTGATCTCCCCGGTAGCGCATCCTGCCAACTGCCCATCCATCATGGCAGTGGGCGCATTGACAGCAAACCTCGGTATTGCGGAATTTTCCTGTGGCGGCATCAATCCGGATGGCGGACAGATAGACATTGCAGCTCCCGGCGTAAATATCTGGAGCGCGTGGAAGAATAAGGGTTACCGCCGGGAATCGGGAACATCAGCGGCAACCCCGATGGTAGCAGGCCTTGCGGCGCTGTTGCTGGAAGCGGAACCGACGCTGACGGCTCCTGCCCTGTGGATGAAACTGGTACAAACTGCAAAGCGGCTGAATCTCCCGGCTACTGATGTTGGTGCAGGCCTTGCGTTTATACGCAGTTAGGATCGCTTGCAATACTAGCGTAACTTACAACTATGAAATTTGTAGCGGTGGTTTCAGACAAAACCCAGATCACGGCTATTGCCGGCAAGCTCAAAATGCTGGGATGCAAGGTGGAGCAGGTATTGAAGCGGACCGGGGTAATTACCGGAGATTCCCTTCATATTCCGCTTGAAACACTGCAAATTGGTGGAATCGCTTCCATCGCACCGGAACAGGTGCGCAAAGCGCAGTAAGCCAATTAATGCCTATTTTTCCCATATGCGACTACAAAAAATAGCGGCTGTTTTTGCTGTCCTTTTGTGGTTTTCCGTGATCGGCCAGCTTTACCTGATCATTGAAAACCGCCAGCAAAGCCTGACCACCACCATCATCCGGTTTTTCACCTATTTCACGATACTGACAAATATCCTCGTGGCAATCTGCTATACCGCGATCGCATGGTTTCCCCTTTCAGCTGCAGGCAAGTTCTTTCAGCGTGCTTCCCCCTTCACGGCAGTAACCGTTTATATCTGCATCGTAGGGATAGTCTATCAGTTACTGCTGCGCCATGTCTGGAACCCCCAGGGCTTTCAAAAGCTGGTCGACGAATTATTGCATACTGTTAATCCCCTGGCTGCACTGGCGGTATGGTGGTGGCTGAAGCCAGCCGGAAAAATACCCTTTACGCAACTGCTTCCCTGGCTGGTCTACCCGGTACTGTACCTGGGCTGGGTGCTGACTTATGGCGCTTACAGCGGCTACTACCCCTACCCCTTTGTGAATGTCAGTCAGCTGGGCTACCCGGTAACATTATTGCATGCCTTGTATATAGCCCTGTTCTTCCTGCTGCTTGGTTCGATCCTGATCCTCACCGCTAACAGGCGCCATAGAAACGCGATTTCTTAAATTGCAGCATGAATGAGGAGACCATCATCCAACATACCCGCCGGTGGATCGAAGATGTAGTGATCGGCTGTAACTTCTGCCCTTTCGCCAAAAGGGAAATGGACAGGGGTACCATTTTCTACAGGGTCGTATCTGATGCCCCTGATTTATTCCTGTTGTTAAGGGAGGAAATGGAGCGGCTGGACAATACACCCGCACTTGAAACCACGCTGATCATATTACCCGAACAGCTTACTGCGTTTACAGACTATCTTGACATGCTTTATCAGCTGGAGGACTTCCTGATTCAGGAAGAATACGAAGGAATTTATCAGTTGGCCAGCTTTCATCCGCAATACAAGTTCGAAGGATCAACCGCAGACGATCCGGCCAATTTCACCAACCGTTCGCCTTACCCGATGTTTCACCTGCTCCGGGAAGAAAGCATCGAAAAAGCATTGGAATTCTATCCTGATGATCCGGACGATATCCCTGACCGTAATATCCGGTTCGCCCGCCAGAAAGGCCTTGCCTATATGGAAGTACTCCGGAAAGCCTGTTTTGAATAAATAATTCCTGCCGGCATAGGGGTAAAATGACAGACGGTTGTCGTATACAAAAGCCTATTTGCGAGAAGCCGTTATATTTGACAGGAGATACCAATCGATCCGCATGGCGTTACCAACTCCCGGTGTTTTTCAACTGAATACCGATGAGGGCATACAGGGATTTGAGGCGGTTTTTAAATCACATTTTAAAAGCCTGCATGCCTATGCATTGTCTATGGTAAAAGAAGAAACCCTGGCGGAAGAGATGGTTCAGAATGTTTTTGTGCGGCTTTGGGAAAAGAAAGAATCACTCGATATCCGGCAGTCCGCCACCGCTTACCTTTATCGATCCGTTTACAACGAGTGTCTCAACCACCTCAAACACCAGCAGGTCAGATCAGCCTACCGGCAGTTTGCTTTGTCGCGGCAGGAAGACAACAGGTTTCCCGCCACCGGCAAACTTCAACTGGGTGAACTGCAGCGGCAGCTGGACCAGGCTTTGCAGGAGCTGCCCGAACAATGCCGCACCATCTTCCAGATGAGTCGCTTTGAGGAGCTTAAATACCAGGAAATTGCCGATAAATTGGGGTTATCCATTAAAACGATTGAAAATCAAATGGGAAAGGCGCTGCGGATCCTGCGGGAAAAACTGGTTGACTTTCTTCCATTACTAATATTCCTGTTTAATCAACAAAATTGACCTATCCCGGACCATATGAACCCGAAGATCTGCTGATCAAGCTGCTGGCAGATGAAGCTACGCCAGAAGAGAAAGCCTGGCTCGAAGCCTGGCTTGACCTTGACCCCGCCAATCGCCGCCAGCTGGAAGACTTTCGCCGCATCTGGACGGAAAGCCGACATATTGCAGCAATTTCCACAGTAGATGAAAACGCAGCCTGGAACAGGTTTCAGGAAAGGGTGCAACATCAGCCCCGGGTAATCCGGCCGCGATTTGGGCTGCTGAGGGCCGCAGCTATCATTGGCCTGTTGATCGGCATATCCGGTATTGTTTACCTGTTTATCCGGAGCAGCGTAGACAGGGAGCCGATAGCATGGGCTTCAGGTACCACTCCTGCATCCCGGACGCTTTCGGACGGCAGCACCGTCGTACTGAACAAATCCTCCCAATTGGATTATCCGAAAGCCTTTCGTGGAAAAGAGCGCGCTGTTACGCTGAAAGGGGAAGGTTTTTTTAAGGTAACACCCGACAAACAGCACCCCTTCGTGGTCAGAACGGGCAATGTGATCATAACGGTGCTCGGCACTTCCTTTAATATCCGGCAGGCAGGCAATAAGACCATTGTCACCGTCGCCAGCGGAAAAGTTCAGGTATCCCGCAACGCGCAGCAGATCACACTGGGACCTGGTGAAAAAACCATAGTGCCAGACAAAGATACCCTGCTGCAAAAAACCGGCGAACCTGACAAGCTGTATCAGTATTATTCAACCCGTACCTTCGTGTGCGACAATACGCCCCTCTGGAAACTGGCGGAAACACTGGAACAGGCCTATAACGTCAAAATCGATATCAGGACGCCGGCGCTCCGCGAATTGCGGCTTACCACAACCTTCCACGAAGAACCCCTGGAACAGATCATCAGGGTCATCACCGAAACATTCGATATAAAAGCCAGCCGGAATGGGGAGAACTATATTCTCGAGTAAACAGATCGTACTCATATTGATTTTGCTGGCTGTTACGGTTTCTTCCAAAGCACAATTGCTGAACAGGGAAATAACACTGGCACCGAACCGGCAATCCGTGGAAGACCTGCTTGAGCTCATCAGCAACCAGGGCAATTTCTACTTCAGCTACAACAGCAGTATTCTGCGGCGCGACAGTATTGTCAGTTATCCCGGTGGTACGCGCACCGTCAGGGCCGCCCTCAACCTGATCTTCCCTTCCGGATACGAATTCAGAGAGTCGGAAAACTATATCATCATCCGGAGAACACCCATCAGGATTCAACTGATCACCAATGAACAGCCAGCCGGGGAAAACAATTACTTTGTAACGGGTGTGGTGCGCGATGACCAGACTGGCGAACGCATCGCGGCCGCCAGTATTTATGAGAAAGAAAGACTGGCAGCTACGCTGACGGATGAATCCGGCGCTTTCCGGCTCCGCCTGAAAAGCCGCTACAGCAATGCCTCGCTGACGGTAAGCAAGGAATTTTATGAAGATACGACCGTCCGTATCCGGTCGGGTTACAACCAGGCCGTTACCATTACCCTGTCTCCTGTTGAATTCAGTGGCGCTGACGTAATTGTAGCTCCCGGCATCGGCACCGTACCCGATTCATTGTTTATTGCCGTGCCGCAGCCTGACAGCAGCAGCATCCTGTATATCTATAAAAAGATGGATTCGCTGAAAGTGCAGCGCACTGCCCTCGGCAAATTCCTTTTGTCGTCGCGCCTTAAAGCCCAAAGCATTAACCTCAGCAAATTCTTTACCGTCAGACCCGTGCAGGTTTCACTTACTCCCGGATTGTCCAGCAACGGCAAGCTGAATGCGCAGGTGGTTAACAACTTTTCCTTTAACGTCTTTGGAGGATACAGCGGCGGTGTTAAAGGATTTGAGCTCGGCGGTCTTTTCAACATGGACAAAAAAGACGTACAATATGTGCAGGTGGGCGGCCTCTTCAATATTGTAGGGGGAAACATGACGGGTGTTCAGATCGGTGGCTTAAGCAATACCGTTCTTGGAAGTGGTGACGGCCTTCAGATCGGTGGCCTGAATAATTTCACAGCAAAATCAGTGAGAGGCGTACAGGTATCGGGCATCAGCAATTATACCGGAAGGTCACTGACCGGGATGCAGCTCGGTGGTGTGACCAATTTTGTAAGAGATACACTGAAAGGAGCACAAATTGGCGGCGTGATCAACTTTGCCAGGAAGCTGAAAGGGGTTCAGATAGGATTGATCAATGTAGCAGACACATCGGAGGGCTACAGCATCGGGCTGATCAACATTGTATTGAAAGGCTATCATAAACTTGCATTTTACAACAATGAGGTCACCCCATTCAATGCTGCATTCAAAACAGGCAATCACAAATTGTATAGCATACTGCTGGGTGGCGTTCATCCTGATACCACCAAAAGAATCGTAACATTCGGTTATGGTGTTGGCACTGACCTGTCTTTCGGAAAAACCTTTGGCATGATGGCCGAATTCTCTGCACAATATTGTTATCTCGGCACCTGGGATTATCTCAACCTGTTGAACAGGGCAAGCGTTCAGCTTCGCGTAAGAATCTCAAAATGGCTGGAAGTGTATGCTGGTCCGGCTTTCAGCGTAATGATCAGTGACCAGCCTGCTGCGGTGAAAGGTTGGCAATATCCCATACCATCCGGTTCGTTCAAGACCTATGACCTGGGTGAGAACCGCACAGGTTGGCTCGGATGGCATGCGGGATTTCAATTATTTTAACAGATTTTATCTTTTGGCGGATGGGGGTAAGAAGAACGTTGGTTGTCGGATGACAAACGACGATCATGATGTTTAAATATTGGAAAAACCTTATCGGCATTTTCGGAATACTGATTCCCTTTCTCTTAAGCGCACAGGTAACACAGACCCTTCGCGGGCAGGTAACTGATCAGTTGCTGCAAACACCTGTAGCGGGTGCTACTGTGAGCCTGCCTGCACTCAACCGCAAAACCGTTACGGATCAACAGGGCTACTTCCGGTTTGACCAGGTACCCATTGGCATCCAGCAACTGAATATCACGCACACCGGGTACCAGGAGATCTGGATGGATAACCTCAACCTGATCTCCGGTAAGGAAATGGTATTGTCGGTTCCTATGCAATTATCCATCAAAAGCGAAGCAGAAGTGGTTGTCAAGGCAAAGGCTTTACGAACCAAACCACTGAATGAGCTCAGTGTTGTCAGCGCCCGTGCTTTCAGCGTGGAAGAAACCCAGCGCTACGCTGCTGCGGTCAATGATCCGTTGCGGATGGCCACCAGCTTTGCAGGCGTTGTGGGTTCTGATGATGGTGGAAACAACATTGTGATCAGGGGCAATGCGCCGTCCGGATTGTTATGGCGTATGGAAGGGGTTGACATTCCCAATCCCAATCACTTTGCGAGTGCAAACAGCAGCGGTGGCGGGATCTCCATTCTCAGTGCCCAGCTGCTCTCCACTTCTGATTTTGTTACCGGTGCATTTGCAGCAGAGTACGGTAACGCACTCGGCGGTGCATTCGATCTCCATCTGCGCAAAGGAAACAATGAGAAAAGAGAATATACCGCACAGATCGGGATGCTGGGACTGAACCTTGCGGCGGAAGGCCCGTTCAGCAAGCACTACAAAGGCTCCTACCTGGTGAATTACCGGTATTCTACATTGCAGTTGTTGGGAAAACTCGGCCTGGATATCGGTACCGGTTCCACAGACTTCCAGGACCTTTCCTTTAACATCAATCTTCCCGCAGGAAAGGCGGGAACATTTACCCTGTTCGGATTTGGTGGCCAGAGCGCTCAAAATTTTGATACGGAAACAGATCCCGTTAAATGGGAAACGGAAGCCGACCGGTATGGCGGCAAATATGAAGGCAAAACAGGTGTTGCCGGCATGACATACAGTTTGCCGATCGGTAAAAAAATTCAGTGGAAAACAAGGATCGCCTATTCACTGCAGGAAAACCAGTATGATGAACGATATGCAGAAAGACCTGACAGTATTCTCAACACCTACAAAGAATCCTATGATACCAGGAAGATGATCGCCAACACAGCCATACAATACCAGCTGAGCAATAAACATGCCTTCAGCGGAGGGCTCACCTTTACCGGTATCCGCTTCAACTACCTGCAACACAGCAGGGAAAATCCCGGCGACCCGGTACTGGAACGCATCAATACAACCGGCAATACCGGAACGGTTCAGGCTTTCGCTCAATGGCAATACCGGATGTCTGAAAAGTGGATGGTAACCGGCGGATTGCACTTCCTGCAACTCATGCTCAACAACACCAACGCCATTGAACCACGTGTGGCGATCCGGTATGATGCCGACCGCAAAAACAGTTTTGCATTCGGCTATGGCAGCCACAGCCAGATCCAGGGAATGGGTGTGTATTTTGCCGAAACACCGGATGGCAGTACACATTCATTACCCAATAAAAATCTTGATCTGACCCGCGCGCAGCATTTTGTATTGTCGTACAACAGGCTGTTGGGAAAAGGCCTGAAACTACGTGCAGAAGCCTATTACCAGATGCTCGCTGACGTGCCCATTAGCATTTATGACACCAGCACTTTCAGTACACTGAATATCATGGAAGACTTTGTTACCGATCCGCTGGTCAACAATGGCAAGGGAAGAAATTATGGGCTGGAGATTTCCTTTGAAAAACAATTGCGAAATCATTTTTACCTGTTGTTTTCCAATTCATTTTACAAGAGCCTTTACACGGCAGCTGATGGTGTGGAGCGCAACACCAGGTTCAATGGCGGACTCGCCTCAACACTCACCGCGGGAAAGGAATTCGTTCATCACACCAACAAACGCAGCTTTGGCGTCAATGGAAAACTGGTCTACCTCGGCGGCTACCGGGATACGCCGATCAACTTTGAAGCCTCAGAGCAATTGGGCTATACCAAATACTATGAAAACCTTGCCTTCTCACAACAGATGCCGGCGTACTTCCGTATGGATATCCGGCTGAGCATGAAGTGGAACCGGCCGCGCCATACCAGCACACTGTCACTTGACGTACAGAATCTTACCAACCGTGCCAATATTTATGGCAGGCGGTATGACCCGCTGAAAGGTGAAATCATCAATGAACACATGACAGGAATCATTCCTGTACTCAACTACGCCATACAATTTTAAAAATCAATAGTAATGAAGCAATCGATAATTTACCTGTTAGCAATGCTTGTTTCCCTGAACGCCTGCAAAAAGGTGAACGGCGATGGACCTGTGATCACAGAGCAGCGACAGCCCGGCAGTTTCACCGCCGTGCATTATGCCATACCGGGTACCCTGACCTTTGAAACGGGCAACGAACCGCGCCTGGAGATCAGGGCCCAGCAAAACATACTGGATGTGATCGAAACTTTTGTGAGTGGAGATGAACTGAGAATCCGTTTGCGGGAACATACCGTGATCCGCTCCTATGAACCTATTGAAGTACATGTTTATGGCAGCACACTCAATGGCCTTCACCTCAGCGGATCCGGGTCAGCCCAGGTAGCTTCACCCGTTAATACACAAAGACTCTGGCTGGAGTCAAGCGGAAGCGGCAGCATTTCGGTGATGAGCCTGTCAGCCAATGAACTGGAAACACGGATAAGCGGCAGCGGTAGTATCCGCATTCAAAACGGACAGGTGCAAACTGAAAAAATAAAAATCAGTGGCAGCGGTCAAACCGACCTGCGTGCAGTAACCGCCAAATCGGCCTATACGGAAACCAGTGGTTCCGGTGATATCTGGCTCTGGGCGGATGAATACCTGGAGAGTGAAATCTCCGGCAGTGGAAATGTCTGGTACAAAGGAACGCCTCAGATAAAACTCAAAGTGTCCGGTTCTGGCAGGGTGACGCCGATGCAGTAGATTTGGGGAATGACAAATGACGTATATGATGTGTTGATCATCGGCGGTGGTCCGATCGGACTGGCCTGTGGACTGGAAGCAAAAAAAGCAAAGCTTTCTTACGTGATCCTGGAAAAGGGTTGCCTGGTGAATTCCCTGTACCACTATCCGGCCAATATGACTTTCTTTTCAACATCAGAGCGACTGGAGATCGGCAATGTACCTTTCGTTTCCAATAATGCAAAGCCGACCCGCGCAGAGGCTCTTGAATATTACCGTCGTGTCACGACCAGTTTCGAATTGAACATCCGGCTGTTTGAGAAAGTCACTGGGGTAGAAAGGCAAAACGGCTGGTTTGCAGTGACCAGCATTAAAGAACAATACAAAGCCCGTCATATTATTATAGCGACGGGCTTTTTTGATATTCCCTATAAACTGAAAGTTCCTGGTGAGGAACTGGCCAAGGTCACGCACTATTACCAGGATCCTCATTTTTATGCCTTCCAGGACGTGGTGGTAGTAGGCGCGCAGAATTCCGCGGTAGATGCCGCATTGGAAACATGGCGCAAAGGCGCCCGGGTAACCATGATCATCCGGCAGGAAGAGGTGGGCAAAAGGGTCAAATACTGGGTGCGCCCGGATATTATCAACAGGATCAAAGAAGGTTCGATCAAAGCATATTTCAGCAGTTCCATTACCGCCATCCGTGAGCGGGAAGTAGACATTGCAACACCCGATGGCCCCATAACGCTCCCGAACGACTGGATTATTGCCATGACAGGATATGAGCCGAATCTCGCCTTCCTGGAATCGGTAGGGGTAGAATTATCCCTGGATGAAAGCAGGCGGCCTATCCTCCATGGAAAAACACAGGAGTCCAGTGTATCAGGCATTTATCTCGCCGGGGTGATCTGCGGCGGGATGGATACCCACAGTCTTTTCATAGAAAATTCCAGGATACATGCGAAAAGAATCATTTCTGACGTTAAAAGGAGGAGAAATGAAGTAAAATGATAATGTGTTGTAAATCCAATAGTTTATGAAGCCGTTGTCAACCCTCCTGCTGGCATCCGCCTCCTGGATGCTCTTTTCCTGTGCCAAAAAAGACGAACTTTCTGATCACCTGGCCGATGCCTTGTCCAGCCCCGGCAAACAGGTATCCGGTGTGAATAAACCGGGTGATCTCGACTACACGGTGATGCCGGCCAGTGCCTTTTCTAAACATCATCCGGTGTTGCTGAAAGCCGAATACATGCGTTGTCAGAAGCGCGGCAACAATGATAATGCCACCATCCTGTATAACGATAAAAAAACCAAACCCGACGCAGAGTTTGTAACACGCGATCCCCGGAGAGGCGGCAGGCGCGTGATCACCTATGCGATTGGCAATGCATATACCCGTGATTTCGGCGTGAGCAAACAGGCAGTGAACAATGCGATAGACCGCGCTATGAACAACTGGAGCGAGAGCAGCTGTTCACGATTGATTTTTAAAAAAGTGACCAACGAGGAGAGCATTGGTTATGTTGCCAGCCAGATCGGTTTTGGCGGATGGCCGACCAATATAGCAGACCTGCAGCATGCAGGCTTTCTGCCCCGCGGATTCTTTGACGCACTGACGCCGGATGGCGGCAGCTTTGTGCTGGCCGTTACCTTTACTTTTGTCTATTTTGGTGATGATGGCCTGCCTACGGACATTGACCACAATGGCGTAAATGATGTCGCCTTCCGCGAAACCTACTACAACGACAATTTCAACTGGCGCAACAGCCAGAATACAGATTACGACATTGAATCCGTAGCATTGCATGAAACCGGTCATGCCCTGGGACTATCGCATTTTGGTACGGGCTATCAGCTGCGGAATGGCGATATCCGCTTCAGGCCCAGGGCTGTAATGAATGCGGTATATGTCGGCTCCATGAGACACCTGCAACGGGAAGACAAATCCTTCCAGTGCTCTATCTGGAACGACTGGAATCAATAATCAGACAAAGCAGGAAAACAAGAGGATCAGCAATAGTCCTGCAACGGAAATAATCGTCTCCATCATTGTCCACGACAACAGCGTTTCCTTTACGGTAAGCCCGAAATACTCTTTGAACATCCAGAAGCCGGTATCGTTAACATGACTGCAAAACAGGCTGCCTGCGCCACAGGACAACAACATCCATTCCGGTGACACAGATCCCGCTGCAACCAGCGGGGCGAGTATACCTGCTGCCGTAAGTCCCGCAATGGTTGCCGACCCGATCACCACCCGGATCCCCGCTGCTACCAGCCATCCCGCAACCAGCGGTGGAAACTGATTGCCGGAAATAAATCCCGCCACTTCTGCGGCTACACCGCTTTTCGTCAGCACTTCCTTCAGCGCTCCGCCTGCTGCGATCACCATCATGATAATGGCAACACTTTCAATAGCTTTTCCATAATGGTCCATAATCGTTACGGTCTTCACCCCTCTCGCCCATCCCAGGAACCAGGAGGCAGCTCCTACGGTGATCATCAGGGCGATCACAGGATCACCAATAGCTGCCAGTATTGTTCTCAACAGGCTTTCTTCCGGCAGAAAGGGACCAATGCCGGCAGACATTGCAATCAAAAAAACAGGTAGCAGCGATACGGCAATGGAACGCCCTACAGGCGGTAATGCTTCTGTTGTTTCCAGGGTAGCTGCTTCCCGGGGCATCACGGAGTGATGACGGAATCGCCGGCCAAAAACCACACCTGCAAGGCAAACTGTTGGCACCGCCACCAGGAGTCCATATAAAATCGTTTTCCCGATCGACGCATGAAAAATGGCAGCCAGGCCAACCGGACCGGGATGGGGTGGTAAAAAACCATGAGTAACCGACAACGCCGAAGCTGTCGGAATGGCAACGTATAACAAGGGAAGCCGCGCACTCGCGGCAATCGTAAAAACGAACGGTACCAGTATCACAAAACCTGCGTTGTAAAACAGCGGGATGCCCACCAGGAAGCCCATCAGCAGCACCGCCCACTGAATATGCTGTCTACCCAGCTTGTCCATCAGGAACCTGCTGATCACCGTGGCGGCACCGGTTTTCTCGAGCAGCCGGCCCTGTATGGCACCAAAACAGAGGATCAGCGCCATACTGCCCAGCATGCTACCGATGCCGTCCTGCATGGCTTTTAATAATTCATTCAGCGACATTCCGAAGGCGAGACCGATCAGGATGGTTACCAGTAACAAGGCAATGAACGGAAGTACCTTATTTAGGGTTAGCCAAAAGAGTAATCCGATGGCCAGAACAATGATCAGCACTGACATAGGCGGCTATAGTATTGAAATTGCTTATCGTAGAGTAATTGGGTTTCCTGGTTGGGAAGGAATCGCCTGGTGCCGGCATCGGTCAGCGCTGCAAATGCTTCCAGGCTATCCAGTTGCCCGGACGCCTTCATCGCCATCGCAATTGCGCCCAGGGCAGATTTATCCACTCCTTCAGCAGTAATCTCAACTGGTCGCCGGAGAATATCCGCCATGGTCGTCAACCACGCTTCGCTGGCCGTGAAGCCCCCACTGGCAGCAATGGTATGAATTGAACCTCCTGCCCTTTCCAGGTGCTGCAACAGTTTCCGGAATCCAAAACAGATCCCCTCCACCATCGCCCGCTGGAAATGCACCTGTTCATGACTGCTGGTAACGCCGGCAAATATTCCGGTAGCTTCCGCATCCCACACAGGTGCCCTTTCTCCCCAGAACCAGGGAACGCATGTCAAACCACCGGCACCCGCAGGTGTTCGCAATAAAGCCTGGTTAAAATCGGTCAGTACGGCACCCGGGTCACCAGGTTTGATCGCCACCGCCTCCTGCCACCATTGAAGCGCTATACCACCGTTATTGGTAGCACCGCCAATTACACAGTAATCACCATCGAGGATATAGGTGAACAATTTCTGTTCTTCGTCTGTCCATAACTGTTTGCGGGTTATCCGGATGGCGCCGCTGGTACCGATGGTAAGTGCTGCGGCGCCGGGAGAAAGTATACCCGAACCCAGCTGTGCCAGGCAACCATCACTGCCACCAATTACCAGGCTCACGGGGTAATCGACCTTATGAAGTGCCGGCAGCAGGTTAGCCAAAGGCTGGCGTATATGCGTGGCCGGTACGGGTAACGACAACTGGTCCGGCCTGATGCCCGCCTTCAATACCGCCGGCAGGTGCCAGTACTGGTCTGCCAAGGAGAACAAACCGGTAGCAGAAGCAAGACTGGTATCAATCTCCCAGTATCCAGTCAGGTGATACCAGAGGTACTCTTTTATACCTACACACTTCGCTGCGTGATCGAGCAACGCAGGATGCTGCTGCCGCAACCATGCCAGTTTGCAGAATGGCGACATCGGGTGTAATGGCGTTCCGGTAACAGCAAAAAAAACAGCTACTTCACGGTCTTCCCGAAGTCTTGGCAAAATCGGCTGACTGCTGTTGTCTGCCCAGGTTTGCAGGGTGCTGAGCGCAGCGCCCTGATCGTCACACAGCAACAGGCTGTGCATGGCGGCACTGCACCCGATCACCAAAGATTCAGCAGCAGCGGGCAATTGCAGCAAGGCTGCTTCTACCAGGTAAATACTGTGAGATAATATTTCCGGCGCATCGAGCCGCGCACCATGCCCCAGCTCATATCCTTTTTTTGCCTGAAACACTACATGGAGTTGCTCATCAGTAACGATCAATTTGGTATGAGTGGTCCCGATATCTAATCCCGCAAAGTAGCGCATAGGCATTGCAATGCCACCAATTTACTGATTTGTTGCCGCCATACCGTCGAAATACAGTGGAAAATGCCGGCTATGCCGCTTGTTGATCCGGAATATTTCCATCAGTTCAAGTGCTGCCGCCTCCAGGTATTTCCCGTCTCTGCTGTCATAGTCGTTCAAAACAAGGCTCGTGGCTGCAGTAGCCGAAAGACCAGGGTTATCCAGGTAATAGTGAATCTTCGCCAGCATATAATAGGCGGCATACCTTAATTTCCTGTCAGCTTTGCTTCTGCCGGAATACTTATCCGGCAGCGATTCAAAATAAGTAATATCTGAAGCGATGCTGCGCTTTACATCATCCAGGGGAACGTCTGGCTGAAGCAGGATGAGGCCGTTCTTTACATTGCCCCAATGCTGTCGGAAAGCCTCGTATTCCGGGTGCTGCCGGCTATCCAGTACCCATACCTGGTCGGAAATCCGGCGTTCCGCATAGCCGTAACTGTTAGTCAGGTCAACAGAAAGATCGCGGATGGTTTTGGTAACGACGGAATAACTCAGGGGGCCGGTAAGGTCAAAGCTGTTCATCATGAGGCCGGACACCTCGGCACGGCTACTTTTTTCAGGGCCGGTATACTGAAACGACTGGTTCCTGGTAACCAGTTGCCTTGATTGCAGGGTCCTGCCCTGCCTGTCTCGCAACTCCATCCGCGCAGCATAATAGTAAGTCAGTACCGGTGCATAGAATCTGCGTGCAGATATGATCTTGCCTTCCTTGTCTTTCTTTACTTCTTCGCGTTCGGCAATGGCAGATTTTGTCACCACCAGGTCTTCCATCACCAGCGAAACAGCGATATCCGCGCCATCCACAACCCCCATCCATCCTTCAATGTACAGGGTTTCCGTGCCCCTGGCCTGCTCCCGGGCCACCCGCATCAGCGGACCCGTTTGCAATTGAAAGGCATAAGTATGGTATCCGGAATCAATGGGTTGCCTGGGCAGATCGCGGTAAGCGACAGAAAACGAAAATCGGTCAAGATCAACTTTTTGGGCGGTTAATCCTTGCAGGAACAGCAAACCGGCCAATAGCATTTTGGTTTTCATAAGTACGGGTTGGCCAGCCTATAACGCTTCCACCCGGCCTTTTATTCTCTCCTTCGCTTCCGGAACACCTGCAAAAAACTCGTTTCCACGCTAAGAAAATAATTATTGCGGGCCAACCGGGTCATATCACCGGTCACCTGGAACCTGGCGCCGGCATTGACCTTGATACGACTATTGAAAATCAATTGGATAGCGGGAGCGGCATCGAGATAATAATTGCCTTGCTCCAGCCCCTTCGCCCCCAGCATTTCCAGGTAAAGATTCCCGTTCATCTGCCGGTAGTCGTCGTTATGGAAGGGAAACAGCAGGTACCCAGCAGAAAAGCTGTAATTAATGCTGTTCTGGTCATGCAGGGAAGCGTGCGCCGGATCTTTAAACTTTTCGTCGAAAATCCGCATGACACTGGCCGTTCCGGATATGGCCAGCCGGTTCAACAATTGTGTCGCTACTATTCCGCCTTGAATTCCACTATTGTCACCATCCAGGGTCATCTCGTCATACACCATATCATTCCGCGACCAGGATCCATCTGCGAAAGCAGCCATCCGGAAATGCCTGTGAATATCATCCTCGCTGAGGAAACGCCATTTCACATAACCCTTAAACGATTCAGGTTGCAATGCACTGCTGTAGAAATCTGAAAAAGTTCCGCTGACCTTCACCTGCACCGCTTTGCTGATACCAGCCATCAACTCCGGTGTATAGCGTTGCGCAAATGCCCCGGTGTACTGATTTCGGGTATACCTTGCCGCCAGCTTTGCATTGAGGCTCCCCCCGGGTATATTGGATGCAGGCTCTGTGAATACATACAACTCCTGCGCCCGCAGGGACAGTGCCAAAAGCACCGCCCCTGTGGCCAGGATAACTGATCTGATCATGTTATTCTTTTAATGCTTCCTGGAGATACCGCTGCAACTCCCTGGTGCCGGGATCGACGGAGATAATCACACCATGCTTATCAATCAGAAATGCCGTGGGCAACATGGCCACACCCCATGCATCAGCCGTCGGTGTTCTCCTTCCGCCTCTTTCGTTAAACTGCATCCAGTTGATACCATCTTTGCGGATGGCAGTTTCCCATGCTGTCGAATCGTGATCGAGGCTGATGCCCATGATCTCGAATCCCTTGCTGTGGTAACGCCGGTAGACAGAAACAAGAGACCGGTTGCTTTCCCGGCAGGGCATGCACCAGCTTGCCCAGAAATCCACCAGCACAACTTTACCTTTCAATGCCGAAAGCAACATTGTCTGGTTATCGCGGCCAACAATAGAGATCTCCGGTGCAGGCCTGCCTACCCTGGGTTGTGCCTGAATACCAGATGTAAATAGCAGTGCAACGATCAGGAAGCAATTTTTCATATGGTTACGTGGTAGATTCTTGTTGCCTCTTTAACGCCGTTTTTTTGACAGCATTGTCCGGATTTGCCGGTTTGAATACAAGGCATCGTTGTTTCAGCACTGTATTTTTTAAAAACCTTCGCCACCACGAAATTTTTGTCCACCACAGTCAGCACGGCACTTCCCGTGAGCACCTGGTCTTTCACGCCAATGAAGTGGAACATTTTCCCGCCAATATCCTGGTGGGTGTCCTGCTTTACCCGGAGGCCGCTGAAATCGCCTTTCAACTGGAGTTTTGCAACAGAAAAGCCTGCATCTTCAACACCTTTGCGCAAAGCATCCGGATCTACCGTAACATCTTTTTTAAAGACAATGGTAAAAGATGACGTCTTAATCTCCGGCACCACTTTCTCTACAAAAGACAACTGCTCCAGTGAACTGTTGATCGCCCTGGTACACATGGCACAGGTCAGTCCGCTCGCCTGAAGGGTTGCGCTGCTGAATTGCGCCCACGCGCTTCCGGCCACCGCCAGGAGGCACCACAACATCATGATCTTTTTCATCAGGAACGATTTGGGGTTGACGGCAATGTGTTTTCTGCAGTGGATTTTTTAGAACAGCATCCACTGGTGCATCCCTTGTCTGCGCTGCAGCAGGCTTCACCGGAGCAACATTTGCTTTCAGCACAACAGGAAGCACCTCCGCAACATGCGCCGCCTTTACAGCAATCCCCCTGGGTGCAACAGTTGCCGTTGGCGCAACACGCTTTCTTTTCAGCAGATGCAGCTGATTTGGCACAGCAATCCTGCTTGGCCTTGCCCGCTTTTGCGACAACCTGTTTGGGTGTTGCTTCGTGACAGGAAGCAACTGCGGCTGATTTCTCTTTTTTGCAGCAGGAATGCTGAAGTGCAGCCTGCTGTGGAAGTAATGTAGTGTCTTTGGAAGCCATGGCCAGGTTAAAACATCCCAGCAACAGCAATAAACTGAATATTGATTTCATGAGTTTTGTTTGAATATGAACGAAAGAATTGCCTGTAGATACAAACAATCAGCTCATATTCTGAAAACACAAAGAAGGGAAAGTGGCGGATCAGTCAGATCCGGCGGCGGATTTGGCCGGAAAGGATAAAGACAGCGGTCCTGCAATACAGTTGGCGGTTCGGCCTCAAATGGTTTGCTGTTCAGGACCAGTACCGGTGCATCCAGCTGAAAATGCAGGGAAGCAGGCTTCTGATCATCTTTTACCTGAAGAGACTTGTATTCATCCTTGCAGCAATGTTTGCCGGAGCCGGACTTATCCATCCCGCATTTGCCACAATGGGTATCGTCGTCACCGATATGGAATAACCTGATGCCGGTATCTGCAACACGGCCCATGCAATGATGAATTTCGACCATAAACCCGCTGGAAACCAGCAGATACAGGAAGGCCATCGCTATGGTCAGGAATTTCTTCACCCTACAAAGATAACCGCTATTGTCAATTTACAAAGCTCCAGAAGATGCCCAGCCGCAATTGGAAGCCCGGAGTAGGATAATATGGCGCCGCCAGGTTGTTATTTGTCCACCCGAAACTACCGCCGGCAAAGCTCGCTGTATTGAGGTTTTCAGCACGGAGATAAAGGGTGAATCCCCGGATCCTGAAGTGCAGGTACGCCGTGAGATCAGGAAATTTCATCGAGATCTGCATGGTATCCTGGTAGAAGAACTGGCTTTGCAGGGGTGAATACTGATCGGCTTTATAGGGGCTAAAATACCTGCCTTCCAGGCCTGCTGCAAAGCTCAGGTTTTTGAACCCCAGGTTACCCTCGTATCCGAACCGCTGGAAGGTGAAAAATAACGGCATATTAACAGGTCCGTCTCCCAGTCGTTGATTGATCTGCACATTGGCCATCCAGTGCCAGCGTCTTCCGACCCGGAAGGTCTTCTCCGCTTCTATATTGAAAACATTGAAGAGCGCTGAGGCCTGATCGGTAACATAATAATTTTTGAAATACGCGAAGTTGCTGACGAGGTAGTAACTCGCAGCAAGACGCCACCGGTATTCATCGTTGTTCACCGCACCGTAAATACGGGTAACATTCTCCTTGTTAAAGGTAGGCATCGCACCAAAGCTGAAACTGCTCGATGTTTCGTAAATATAGGAAGGCGTCCTGTTCACGTTCTGCAATCCAATGGAAGCATATCCCAGTTTCCGGCTCAGGAATCTTTGCAATGAAGCATTGAAATCAAAATCGCCGTTGTTAAATCCTGCCAGGTAGAATTTACCGCTGGCTTGTATATCCCATTTCCTGTTCCGGGTACGGTTGCGGTATTCGCCATGCAGGAACATGTTATAGAATGTGCGGCGGCCATCGGAAAAATCTCCCGTCAGGTTCTGGAAAGAAAAACCCGCCTTCAGGAATTGCTGCGCATTCCGTTCATCCGGAAAACTGTACAGTGAAAAATCATTGACCAGGTCCTTCCAGTGCTCCTCCAGCGTAAAGCCGTTATTGAGAGCGGTCAGAAAATTATAATGTTTCACGTAAAAGCTGTCGTCAGGCTCGGCATCGTAATACTTAAACTTGTGCAGGCTGTACTGCACGTTATATTCCATCCTCAGTTTGGGATAAAACAGTTTTTGAACAGTGGAATCCGTTACCACTGAATCTTTTTTTCCCAGGTCATATTGCTGCCGCAGCAGGAAGGTTGTGGACGACTGCCGGTTGCCCGTATTCAGCTTGCTGTTGAGAAAGCTTTGCTCCGGCCTTACATAGTTACCCAGCTGAACAGGTATAGAACTTCTTTCCTTGTAGGTAGTAACATTATCCAGGTAGTCCTGGTCATCGCGGATGCCACCATTTTCATTTGCCTGCATCACATTCGCTAGCAAAACGAAGTAGAGATTATACCGTTTGTTTTTTGACTGGTAATGGGTATTGAAAAGATACCGGTTATGCGCTACATTCTGGTTCTTGAAAAATCCTGGTGAATTGATGAGATCGTACTGAAATGCAGCATTCCAGTTCGGCTTGATGTTTTGCGTATGCATCAGGTGAATGATCTGCTCTGAACGGCTGCCCAGCAGGTAGCCGAGTTCAGAGTACGGCCGGGTCGTCTGAAAGAACCTGACCTGGTCCATCCTGATCTTGTAAATATCGAATGCGTGAAACCCCGGGTCCCATCCGCTGTTCATCAGGGGATGGAAGGCAAATGCCCGGGCTGCAGATCCGGTATTGCCCAGTGAGGTGTAATTGGCAGGCAGTGGGTATTTGCTCCTGAAATCAACCACGGAAGAATCGAATTTCTGCATCCTGGAAGAATCGAGAAAGCGGAAGCGGATGGTGATCGAATCTTCGAGGTTATCGCGATGCTTGAGGCTATCCTGACCTTTTGAGCCCCCGCCCATGCCACTCATTCCCGGAAGGCGGCGAAGCGGGTTTTGCGCCCGTGTCTGGAGGGCGGTCAGCAGTAGTACTATCGTGAATATATATACGCTTCGCATCAAGGGTCAGAGGGATAAGACCAGTTCTTTGAACAGGGTGGTAAGCCTGGGCTCCGCTGCCTTGGCTGCGGTCAATACTTCTTCGTGGGTGATGATGTTGTCTTCCTCCCGGATGCCCAGGTCCGTGATCACACTCAGCGCAAAAACCTGGATGCCCATATGCCGGGCTACGATCACTTCCTGGACGGTGCTCATGCCAACAGCATCTGCACCCAGCAGGTGAAGCATCCTGTACTCTGCCCTGGTTTCAAATGTCGGCCCCGTAACGCCGACATATACACCGGAATGTACTTTTATTCCTTTGTCATGCGCAATGGCCCTGGCCTTTTTCACCAACGCTTTGCTGTAGGGCTCACTCATGTCGGGAAACCGCGGACCGAGCTCCTCCTCATTTTTCCCCAGCAGGGGATTCACCGTAAACAACGAAATCTGATCGCTGATGATCATCAGGTCACCTACCGCGAAATCCGGGTGCATACCGCCAGCCGCATTGCTGATCAAGAGGGTACCGATCCCCAGTAATTTCATTACCCGGATCGGATAGGCCACTTCCTGGGCAGTATATCCTTCGTAATAATGAAACCTGCCCGCCATCGCCAGCACCTTTTTTCCACCCAGTTCGCCGAAGATCAGCTTACCGGAATGACCCTCTACCGTTGAGACCGGAAAATGCGGCAGGTCTTCATAAGAAATTTCAGCCTCCACTTCCATTTCCGCTATAAGATTCCCCAATCCGCTCCCCAGCACGATCCCCACTTGTGGTATATGAGGATAACGGCTTTTGATAAATCCGACCGTTTCGGCCAACCTTCCCATCAAAGCTGACATACTAGTGTTTTAAATATGGCGGCAAATATAACCTATATGGCTTCTTTTCCGCCAAAATTGGTCAATAGTCTGGCATGGCACCAATCTTGTCACCACTATTCAGAACCCCTGACATCAAATTTGCAGGCAGGAAATGTTATTTTGTCATAAGAATCAGCTAAAATGATCGAATCAAAGTTTTATATGAATGCAGACGATGAGATGGATTTTATTCCAATAATTCCGCTGAACGAACACGAAACTGAAGACAATACAGAACTTGAAGTACCGGCGGATCTTCCCATTCTGCCCCTTCGCAACACTGTCCTTTTTCCGGGAGTAGTGCTGCCCATCACCGTTGGACGGGACAAAAGCATCAAGGCCGTCAACGAGGCGAACAAGCATAACCGGTTGGTGGGTGTGGTCGCGCAGAAAGACAGCAATGTTGCGGATCCCGGAAAAGATGACCTGGAAACGATCGGCACGGTTGCCAAAATCGTTAAACAAATCAAGATGCCCGATGGTGGCACTACTGTCATCATACAGGGTAAGCGGCGCTTCACGCTTGACCACTTCACTTCTGAAGAACCCTATTTTAAAGCCCATGTCAGCCTGATCGAAGAAGCCGCAGCCGGCAACGACGACAATATGGCTGCCTATATTGCCAATATCAAGGACCTCGCCAACCAGATCATCCAGCTTTCACCACATATTCCATCTGAAGCACAGGTCATCCTGAAAAATATTGAAAACCCATCCTTCCTGATCAATTTCGTATCCAGTAACCTGAATACGGAACTCCAGGAAAAACAGCAACTGCTCACGCTTAACGGCATCCAGGAAAGAGCAGAATTGCTGATGAAGCTGCTGCAGCGGGAACTGCAGTTCGCTGAATTAAAAAACAAGCTCACCAATAAAACAAAAACTGAACTCGACAAGCAGCAGCGGGAATATTTCCTGCAGCAGCAGATGAAAAGCATCAAGGAAGAACTGGGTGGCGATACCAACGAACTTGAATTGAAGGAAATGCGGAAAAAGGCAGAGCAGAAGACCTGGTCTGCCGCTGCGAAAGACATGTTCCGCAAAGGCATTGAGAAGCTTGAAAGGATGCATCCTTCCACGCCCGATTATTCTGTGGTCTACAATCACCTCGACCTCATGCTCGATCTCCCGTGGGGCGACTATACAACCGATTCATTTGATCTTAAAAATGCCCGGAAGGTGCTTGATCATGACCATTACGGTATGGATAAGATCAAGGAAAGGATCCTGGAATATATTGCCGTGCTCAAATTGAAAGGCGATCTGAAAAGCCCGATCCTCTGTTTTGTCGGACCTCCCGGCATCGGGAAGACTTCACTCGGCCGCAGCATTGCATCGGCCATTGGCAGGAAATATGTTCGGCTCAGCCTCGGTGGTCTCCATGATGAAAGTGAGATCCGCGGGCACCGCAAAACGTATATCGGTGCCATGCCCGGCCGCATCCTGCAAAGCATCCGGAAAGTGAAATCCGGTAACCCTGTCATGATCCTCGATGAGATCGACAAGGTGGGTGCCGATCACCGGGGCGATCCCTCCTCTGCCCTGCTGGAGGTACTGGATCCCGAACAAAACCATACGTTCTACGACAACTATCTTGAGTTGGAATATGATCTCAGCAAAGTATTGTTTATCGCCACTGCGAATAATATCAACAATATCCAGCCGGCATTAAGAGACCGCCTGGAGATCATCGACCTCAGCGGTTATGCCATCGAAGAGAAAGTGGAGATCGCAAGGCGACACCTTGTTCCCAAACAGAAAGAGGCACATGGTCTATCCAAAATCCCGTTCAGGATCAATGATAAAGTGCTGGAGAAAGTAGTGGAAGATTATACCCGTGAAAGCGGTGTACGTGAACTGGACAGGCAACTCGCTTCGATCATGCGTTCCCTCGCAAAAGAATATGCACAGGAAGAAAAACTGAAACCTTCCCTGAGTATCGGCGATGTTGAACAGATCCTTGGCAAACCCAAATACAGCAACGATATCTATAAAACATCCAATATGCCCGGTGTGGCTGTCGGACTGGCATGGACGTATGTTGGTGGAGACATCCTGTTCATTGAAACCGCGTTGAGTGAAGGAAAAGGCGAACTGCGGCTTACCGGTAATCTCGGTAATGTGATGAAGGAAAGCGCCAGTACTGCATTGACCTATATCCAGGCCAACGCCAAAAAACTGGGTATATCCGCCGATCAGTTTCAGAAAAAGAACATTCATATTCACGTGCCCGAAGGTGCTGTTCCCAAAGACGGTCCAAGTGCCGGCATCACCATGCTCACGGCAATTACTTCTGCCTTTACCGGGAAGAAAGTTAAACCCTACCTCGCCATGACAGGCGAGATCACGCTGAGAGGACAGGTATTACCCGTGGGTGGTATAAAAGAAAAAGTGCTTGCCGCCAAGCGGGCCGGCCTTAAAGAAATCATCCTTTGCTGGCAGAATGAAAAGGACGTTGCGGAAATTGAAGAGGATTATATCAAAGGCCTGGATTTTCATTATGTTAAAACCATGCAACAAGTATTGGATATTGCACTAACCTGAACAATCACCTTTCTGATTTGTAATTGAAGTAGTTGAAATTTTCATGTTGGTTGTTTTAAGGGTTAAAAAAGCCCCTCCATGTTAATGGCGGGGCTTTCTTGTTTCAGGCAGGTTTGATATTTATCCTGCACAAGCTTCTTCCAGCACTTGTGGTTTAAATGCCTCCCTGGGTTTGAGACCAAGCAACTGAAACATTTGCTGGTCTTCCTCAAATGATGGATTGGGCGTAGTTAATAATTTTTCACCTGCAAATATTGAATTAGCACCAGCCATAAAACAAAATGCCTGTTCGGTGACGTTCATTTCATTTCTTCCTGCACTTAAACGCACCATGGAACCAGGCATCAGTATCCTTGCCGTAGCGATCATCCTGACCATATCCCAGACATCAACTTTCTGATTATCCTGCAACGGTGTTCCGGCTACAGGCACCAGTGCATTAATGGGAACGGATTCCGGATGACGGGGCAATGTGCTGAGGGTATGGAGCATCCCGATACGGTCATCATGCGATTCCCCTAACCCGATAATGCCACCGCTGCAAACGCTGATACCGGCTTTGCGAACATTATTCAGTGTGTTGAGTCGGTCATCATAGGTCCGGGTAGTAATAATATCTCCATAATGCTCCTCGGAAGTATCAAGGTTGTGATTGTATGCATGCAATCCCGCTTCCTGGAGCCTGGCCGCCTGTGATTCGGTAAGCATCCCCATGGTACAGCAGACTTCCATACCCAGTTCATTTACACCTTTAACCATGTCGAGTACGCGGTCGAAATCGCGGTTGTCCCGCACTTCCCTCCAGGCTGCACCCATGCAGAACCTGGTCGAACCTGCTTCCCTTGCTCTCTTCGCATAAGTCAGCACATCATCTGTTTTCATCAGTGCCTTAACATCAACACCCGTATTATAACGGGCAGCCTGCGGGCAGTAGGCACAGTCTTCCGAACAGCCGCCGGTTTTGATTGACAATAAAGTACAGACCTGCACTTCCGCAGTATCCTGGTATTCACGATGAACCGTTGCAGCCCGATAAACCAGCTCCAGCAAAGGCATATGGTAAATTTGCTCTATCTCTTCCTTTGTCCAGTTGTTACGAATCATAATCCGTTAGTTTTTTTGGGTGATTACTTCTCGACCTTATCATACAAAAATATGGTACTATCGGGCATAAGTGGCAATTTCTGTCCCAGACTTGTGTTGAATATTGAAGGAAACAGGTTCACCAGGGTGGTTGAATCCGGTAGCGGCCTCCGGATCGGGTCCGGGAGGTAAACTGCGCAGAAATTATCAAAATATTGCATTCCGTAACCCTGGTCAAATTCAGGGCGGAAACCATGATCGCCAGCAATAATAATGATTGCAGCGCCATTAGTTCGTTGAAGGAGAGAATCGGCAAAACTGCTGAGTTCCCTGTTAACATATTGCAGATTACTACCGTAAGCTGCTACTTTTTGTGCCCTGGTGGTATCCCTTAACTGAAGCTCAGGCAAACGGAGAGCGCCAAGGCTATCGTGCAAAAAAGGTTCATGCGCAATGAACAGATGGGAATACACCATAAATGGCTTCTTATGCGTCCCCCCCGCCGATCGTAATGTTTCTTCTTTAACCCAGGTATGATATGCCTCTAACTGCTGCTGTTGGGAATAAAGCGTTTTGACGGGATCACTTTCCCAAAAATGAAATCCGATATCCTTCAAAATTTTTCCCGGAAGGGTATTTTCTTTCAAAGCGGTTAACAGTCTTGGCTGAAAACTGGTCCGTACTGCGGGGCGCAGGCCCTTCTCCATAAAACTCGAATAAGCATAAAAGGAATAGTCATTATTCCCGAGATAATTCATCAGGCGGTTGTTTTGCATGAGCCGCATCGCTGAAAGATAGTCATCATACACAAGTGCTTTCCGCCCGGGCACTTCCAGTAAGTCCATATTCAAAAGTGATGCTACTGAAAAATGTGTCCAGTAATAATTGGAGCGGGAATGCGGAAGCACCTGAAACCCTTTTTCAGCCAGCCCTGAATCCAGGGATGAATTATCGATGCCATAATAACGCTGAAGTGAACTGCTACCGGCCAATTCATCTACTATTATCAGGTAAATATCCGGACGCTTTTCAACCACGCTGCCTGACTCTGGCTTCCGGGAATGTGATTGCAACCCCACAGTTCCGCTGTTATTCTTCCCTAATATCTGTCCGAAAAGTTGTATCAATTGTAAGCCGGAAAAAATCATCACCACAACAGTAAAATACCTCCAGGCACCGGCAGACCGCGACCCTGACCTCAGAATAATATAAAAACCAATTGTCAAAAACACACAAAGAGCTGGCAATTGGAATTTGTAGCGCTTCAGGAAGGAATCAGGAAAAAGATCATTAACAGCGTCATGAAAAGCACTGAAAAAAAAATAGACAATCAGCAGGAGTACCAAGCCCAGCCTGGACCTGTCGTTACTATGGGTAACCATCCTTAGAATCAACCAGATGATCCCGAATAACAATAGGTGAACGGATAAAAAACCAGAACAATCAGCGATATCTGAAAAAGGATAATAGGACCTGATGATGGGAAGTGCGAAGGCAACCATGAATAGCAGGATCACACCAAACACCAGCAGTAAATCCCTGGCTGAAAAAGCTAAACGCTTCATGTGTTTCTCTTTAACAGGTAAATGATCCTCTTTTCTTCACTAAGCATGCGGATTTCAATTATCCTGAAAAAAACTGATACAGCTTTCTCAAACGCTTCGCGGGAATAACCAGGAATCAATTGTTCCTTCCCACGGGAAATAATCTGCGTTTTTTTATCATCCACGGGCACATATTCAACAATCAGAAATTGCCTGCAGATGCTGGCGGTAAAAGCGGCTATGTCCGCAAGTGGAATATTATACTGAAAATACAGGTGATGCCATAATGCAAGCGACAGACAGGTGTCAGCTTCGAGGCGGTCGATCAACTGTTTGTCTTCACTATTCCGCCATCCCAGTGCCGGGGAAGGATTGGATATATCAGCGACTATTGTCAACAGGGAATTAACCGGCGATTGATGATTTGCTCTCGCCAACTGATCTATAGCCTGAACATCCGAATCAATTGCAATTACGCGATATCCGGCCTGCTGAAGCATGCGTGAAAAATAACCGTTGTTACATCCAAGGTCCGTAGCAGTTATGCCATTGGTCAACTGAATAAGTTCCTCAACAACTGCGGCTTTTTCATTGAGGTAACCCTCCCCGGATATACTTCCTGAATAGTAGTCCTCCCAGGTCGTTTTGGAAGCCCGGGGCTTTAATGAAGCCACCATTCCGCGAAGATGCAGCAGCACCCGCTCCAGTTTTTCAAACGAAAACGTTGCTGCCGGATCACTGCCGGATGTGTTTACAGACAGTCGTTTGTTAAGGTGCACATGCATTAATATACCCAAATTCAACCTGGTTCGCCAGGGTAGTCTTGAAGCTGCATAAGCCGCACTGAAGCCTTCCCGTCTGAAAATAAACTCCTGCAATACTGTTGCATCACAATAAGCAGCCAGCAACAAAGGATTCAGAAAATGCTGGCAGAATTGCCGGTAGGCAACCCAGGGTTTCGACTTATCGTAACGTTCCAGTGATAATGTATCAACCAGAACCGGCCTGCAACCATCAAACTGAATATTCCAGGCACTGGCATCCTTAAGGATCATGCCTTTGGCCATTGCCTTTAAATTGATATCAAGCGTTAGTACAGCGGCCTGCTGCAGTTGGAAAAAAGACCATTCATAAGGATAGCTGACAAAGCTGAGCCATTTCGGGCGCAACACACACCAGGCTTTTCCATCCAAACCTTTGTGTTCCGGAACAATTTCATGAGAAATCAGCTGTCCGGCGTCAGACAATTCCTGATACAGACCAGACCCGGTCAACAACTTGAAGTTGTCTGCATAAACCGGGTTAACCTGGCGAAGAGGGATGTCATTTTCAAAAAAAAGAAAACCGGCCGGGTCTCTGAAAGAGCCCCCCAATCGCCGCACACCTGTCAGATCAGGCACCTGGTTCCTTTTTGTCATCCCTTTTTCTGCCGGTGAAAAATGTCCGTATCCGGAACCAGATATTCTTGAAATAGAACATAGCGCCCAAAATAGCAGCGATGATCATCTGAACCAGGTAACTACCGCTTCCGGGATCTATATACAGAAGAAATTTCGACATAAAAGTCATCAAAGATACTTCAGATTTGTCTTTGGCGTCAACGTTAATAAAGTCTCATACATCAGCCGGATAGTACTCTCGATATCTGATTTATGCAGCATCTCCACGGTGGTATGCATGTACCGTAAAGGTATGCTGATCAATACAGACGGACAACCCTCGTGGGCATAAGCAAAAGAATCGGTGTCGGTACCGGTGCTCCTGCTCACAGCCCGGAGTTGCACGGGGATCTTGTGCTTTTCGGCTACATCCTGAACCAGCTCCAGCAATTTATTATGTACTGCAGGTCCATAGGCCAGCGAAGGCCCTTTACCCAGGCTCACGTCGCCCTCGATGATCTTGTTGATCATGGGTGTGGTAGTATCATGCGTAACATCGGTCACGATAGCAATATCGGGCCGTAACCGCCGGGCAATCATTTCAGCGCCCCGCAGCCCCACTTCTTCCTGTACCGCATTGACGATATACAGGCCGAATGGCAGTTTCTTCTTGTTTTCTTTCAGCAGCCTGGCCACCTGGGCGATCATAAAACCACCGATCCTGTTGTCAAAAGCCCGCGCGATATAATTGTCGTTGGCCAGTTCATCAAACCCGTCCTGGTAGGTTACCACGGAACCTATCCGGATCCCAAGGTCTTCCACTTCCTTTTTACTCCTGGCACCGCAGTCCAGGAAAAGATTATCCACCTTTGGTGCGGGTTCCTTCTGGTCAGGGTTTCCCAGGCGGGTATGAATAGCCGGCCATCCGAAAACGGCCTTCACGGGGCCTTTTTTGCCATGAATGAGGACCCGTTGCGCTGGCGCGATCTGGTGATCAACGCCACCATTCCGCTTCAGGTAGATCAGTCCTTCGGAATTGATATAATTCACAAACCAGCTGATCTCATCAGCATGGGCTTCAATCACAACCTTAAAGGGAGCATCGGGATTTACAATTCCCACCACACTGCCATAGGGATCCACCAGGTGGTCATCGATAAAAGGCCGGATATAATCCAGCCAGACTCTCTGCCCGGTACTTTCAAAGCCTACCGGTGAGGGCGTATTCAGATAATTACGGAGAAAAGCATGTGCAGAAGCATCAAGCAGCGAAGGCTGCTTTTTAGCAGATTTCGAAACGGCCATGAAAACTATTTTGATAAATTATTGTCCCAGCAGGACGATAGGGTTAGTCGTCAGCGTGTCACTGACATTGCCGGCTTTATCCTTTACGACCACCTTGAACTGGATCGTATCATTCTTGTCAACATCCGGTGGTTGGGTTTGCAGGAAATCGCGGTAATAATCCAATTGCGAAAGGCGGAGTTCTATTTCACCGGATTTGTTGTCGGGAAACTCCGGCAAGGTGGAATAGGCAACCGGGTAAGGAAACTGCGGCTCCCTTACATTCAGCCAGACAGGAAAATAAACAATGGAACTGTCCCGCAGCCCGGAAAGATCTCCCTCCTTATCGGTGAACTTCATCGTAATGCTGAAAGCAATTTCAGGGTCAAACGGCACCACCGAACTCTGACTTTTCAGTTCAAGGGTGGGTTTGGTTTCGAATTTATCTTTGCCACACGCGGAAATTCCAGACAGCACCAAAATACCACCAGCGAAAAGCAAGAACGAATTCCGAATCATATTGCATCTATCTTGTGGACGAATTTATCAACTACCCGCTGATTAACCTAACATGCGAAGCGAATTGATTCATAAAATTTTCCATGCACCGGCTGGTGACCGGAACGAATTGATGCTGGAAGTCTACCGGTATCAATATGCGGAAAATTCTTTATACAGGCACTTTTGTGATGCCCTGAAACGAAGCCCCGACAACGTTTCTGAAATTGACCGGATCCCCTATCTGCCCATTGCTTTTTTTAAATCACACACCGTGCAGACAGGAAAATTTGAACCGGAAACCTGGTTTGAAAGCAGCGGCACCACAGGAACCGTCAATAGCAGGCACCTCATAAAGGACCTTTCACTTTACCGCGACAGCTTTCTCCGGGGTTTCGAAATTTTTTACGGCCAGCCGCAGGAATGGTGTATTATCGGTCTGCTGCCCGCATATCTTGAACGCAGTCACTCTTCGCTGGTAGTAATGGTAGACGAACTGATCCGTCGATCCAGCCATCCGGGCAGCGGTTTTTATCTCTACGAACAGAACAAACTCGCCGCGCAGCTGGAACAACTGGAAGCCGCTGGTCAGAAAACATTGCTGTTTGGAGTCACTTTTGCGTTGCTGGACTTTGCAGAAAGCCACCCAATGCGCCTGCAGCATACCACGCTGATCGAAACCGGCGGCATGAAAGGCCGCGGAAAGGAACTTACCCGGCCTGAACTGCATGCGGTTCTCGGTGAAGCTTTCCGACACCCCTCCATCCATTCAGAGTACGGTATGACCGAACTTCTGTCGCAGGCCTACGCTACCCGGAACGGTATCTTCATGACACCGCCCTGGATGCGAATCTCCTTGCGGGAAGAAGATGATCCATTGAAAATCATACCATTAGGAAACGAACCAAAGCAGGGTGTCATCAATGTGGCCGACCTTGCCAACCTCGATTCCTGCGCCTTTATTGCCACCGATGATATGGGCAGGCTCCATCCTTCCGGGGGCTTCGAAGTGCTGGGCCGGCTCGATAATTCCGATATCCGGGGCTGCAGCCTGATGGCGCTTTAATTTTTTTTTAATGAGAAGCAGCAGAACCAGAAAACCCTGAGTCTATTGTATCAGGACGGTATCTGTTTACCATCTTATTGACCAGATCTTACTGCTTTTTGCTTACCAGCCACTGAACCGGGGATAGTAAAATATTCCCGGTTTACTTTTTTCCGGCTGTTCACTTCAATTCTTTCAGGAATTTCAGGCTCTCAGGTACCTGACGGAATACCCGGTCACTTTCATCCTCAATATACTGGTACCGGACTTTCGCCTTCTTCGCTGCCTTCAGTACCCCGCGCATATCGATCTGCCCCTGCCCCAACGGCACATTATTCTGCCCCGATGTTCCACCTACCGGGCTCCTGGCAATGCCCGGCTTGAGGTCTTTCAGGTGCATCAGGTAGATCCTGTTGCCATATTTTTTCAGAATTTCTACGGGATCTTTCCCCGGAAAATATACCCACAGGATATCCAGTTCCACGCCTACCCATTCCGGCCGCGTCGCCTGCATCAGGTAATCAAAATAAGTTCCGTTACCGAAATCCGCGAACTCATACCCATGATTGTGATAACAGAACTGAATGCCATATTGCTCCTTCAGCACCTGACCCGCACGGTTAAAATCTTCTGCTGCCTTTTTAGCGACTGCCTCATTGAAACCGGTTGAGTCATGGGGAATCCAGGCTACGCGTACAAAAGACGCACCCAGCAACCGGGCCGTCTTTCCCACCTCATCCGTCTTGCTGACCAGGTCGCCGTAACTCACACCATATGAAGTACAAAACATGCCGCGTTCATCAAGCATCCGCTTCAACGCTTCGGGGGTTTGTCCGAAAAGACTGGAAAATTCAATATTATCAATGCCCATCGCTTTTATCGTGTCCAGCGTGCCGGACACATCTTTCGCAAATGCATCACGGAAAGTATAGGACACCACACCCGGATTACGCTGCGCTTTCAGCAACGCCGGGAACAATAGGATACCAATAACTAAAATGCTGATCTGTTTCATCGTTATAATTTTGGCGCCCAGCCTTTTTCATATTCGCGGTTCCACAAAGCCATGGCTTTCTTATCATTAAGGATATGGCCGTTAACAGGGTCACAATGCAACGTGTTTCCCGTCCGCCAGGCAATGTTGCCCAGTTGCGGCAGCAGGGTGGACACATGACCTTCCGCAATGGGAGAATGCAATTTTTCCTGTCCCCGGATACTGTTGATAAAATTGATCAGGTGTAACTGGTCCAGCGTTTCTCCCATTCCGATCGTGGTGGCTTCTATTTTCCCCACCTTACTCTTTTCCTCACGGATCATTTTACCACTCTCATCATGTATCCGGTAATCATCACCACCGGGAATGACCAGGGTACCTTTTTCACCATAAAAGATCACGCCCCTGCCACTCCCTTCAATCCTGTAGTCATTACAACTTCTGCCTTCCCAGAGGATCGCCGTATTGTTGTTGAATTCGTAACTGATGGTTTGGGTATCCGGCGTTTCCCAGTCATCTTTCCACTGGTACCGTCCCCCGGCAGACACTACCTTGGAAGGGAAACTAACGTCCAGGCCCCAGCGCATTACATCGAGTTCATGGGTACCATTGTTCAATGCCTCGCCGGTGCCCCAATGCCAGAACCAGTGCCAGTTATAGTGCACCAGGTTATCCTTATAGGCACGGCGCGGCGCCGGGCCCTGCCAGAGATCAAAATCAAGATTGGCCGGAACTGCTGTTTCTTTTCCCCTGCCGATGGACTTGCGGTTGTTGGTATACCAGCCTTTGGCAAAATAAGGTCTTCCGATGGCGCCATCTCTCAGATCCTGCATCGCTTTCATCACGCCGGGAAATGACCTGCGCTGATTGCCCATCTGGATCAGCCGGTTATGTACGGAAGCTGCCTTAACCAGCAACTCGCCCTCAGCCGGATTATGGGAACAGGGCTTTTCGACATAAACATGTTTTCCGGCCTGTACCGCCAGTAATGTTGCCGGCGCATGCCAGTGATCGGGAGCAGCTACAACCAGTGCATCAATATCTTTCTGTTCCAGTAATTTCCGGATATCCTTAAATCCCGGTGGTCGCTTTCCTGTTTTCTTTTCAATTACACCGAGGGTGCGGTTCATTACCGTTTCATCCACCTCACAGATATAACCGATTTCAACACCGGGAATCCCTGCAAAAAGTGTGGCGAGATATTCTCCCCTTCCGTTCGTACCCATCACTGCCAGCACCACTTTCTCATTGGGAGAACCGTTGAAAGCCAGCAATGGTGCCTGTCCTGCAACCAGCAGTGCAGCGCTTCCCATACTGGCCTGGCGCAAAAAATTGCGGCGGTCAGAATTTTTTCTCATATGGCATGCTATAATTTTCTCAGGTAGATATTTTTGAAACAGACCCTGTTCCCGTGATCCTGCAACAGGATCCGGCCCGCTTTCACCTGCCCGAATCCGGGAATGTCTTTGTATTTGCTTTCGGCCACGATAGCAGCAAACCCGGCACTACCCCTTTCGTAGGAAATCAGTTTTACTCCATTCAGCCAGTGTTCCACATGGTTACCCCTGGATACGATCCGCGCATGATTCCATTCGCCGACAGCATGAACCGGTTTAGTATCCGGGGCAGGGATGAGGTCATACAGGGAGCCCAGCGTACGGTTACCATTACGACCCAGTTTGGCATCAGGATGGCGGGCATCATCCAGTATCTGGAATTCCAGGCCGATTGCCGAGCGCGGGTTTTGCGGAACTGGTTGTGCAGGGTCCACAAAATATTTGATGCCGCTGTTCGCACCTTCCGTGATCCTGAAATCAACCAGTAACTCGAAATCGCTGTACAACTCCCTGGTTACAATATCTCCGCCATTAACAGACTCCTTTCCTTCAGCAGGGTCCACCATCAGCATCCCGCTGTCGATCTGCCATCCTTTAGGGGGAAAGTCGTCAATAAACGCACCTTTCCATCCTGAAGCACTGTGGCCATCAAACAACAGGATCCAACCTGCCTTAACTTGTTTCCTGGAAAGCGTATTATCCTGACCGTTAGCTATCAGGCCTGCCAACAGCAGCAGTTGCAGGCAAAGCAATATTTTTCTCATGAGGGTAAATTAGTAAAAAATGATCTCCGCCGGTTCCTCACTCGCCGGTAAGCCGGTAGATCTCCTGAATATCCTTCAGGATATTGGGAAAATCCAATTTCAGGTCAATCAGCTCCCCGTTGCGGATATCGAAAACCCAACCGTGCACTTCCGGGTATCCATGGTCCATATATCCCTGCTGTACACTGGCAAGCTTACTCACATTGACGCATTGTTCCTGTACATTCAGTTCTACCAGCCGGTTATACCTTGCACCTTCATCAGAAATGGAGTTAAGTTCTTTCTTGTGAAGCCGGTACACATCCCTGATGTTGCGCAGCCAGGGATTCAGGATGCCGAGATCTTTGGCTTCCATTGCTGCTTTAACGCCCCCGCAATTATAATGGCCACAAACGATGATATGTTTTACACCAAGGTGGCGTACGCCGTAGTTCAGCACCGCCATCACATTGAGATCGGTCGAGTTGACAAGGTTCGCAACATTACGGTGTACAAACACTTCTCCCGGCTCAACTCCCATGATCTCTTCTGCGGTCACCCGGCTGTCACTGCATCCGATATACAGGTATTCCGGGTGTTGCGACCGTGCAATCTTTTCAAAGAACTGCGGGTCACCTGCCTTTTTCGCGGCAATCCAGCGCCGGTTGTTTTCGAAAATCTCTTCGTAGGTGGTCATGATTTACTTTTTTTATGCTGACTTAATATCTGGTTGAACCGGTCCAGGTAAGTACTGCCAACGGGTATCGCCTTGTCCAGGAGATAAACCTGCTGCCGTTCAACAACATCCACTTTATCAAGGGCCACAAAGTAGGATTTGTGAATGCGAACGAACCTCGATGGAGACAGCAATTCTTCCAGTTGTTTCATGGTCTGCAGGGTAACCAGTTTACGGGTCCGCGTCACAATGCACACATAATTCTTCAGCCCCTGGATATAAAAAATATCGTCCAGTTCCACCCTTACCCTTTTGCTGTCAACCTTTACAAAAATATAGCCTCCTGAAGCCGGACTAAAATCGGGTTGTTGTTTTTCCCATCCGCCCGGTACTTTTAAATTATAGGCTTTTTCCACGCCCCTGTAAAACCGTTCAAAAGAAATAGGCTTCAGCAGGTAGTCCACAACATTGTGCTCAAATCCATTGATGGCATATTCATGGTATGCCGAGGTAACGATCACCATAGCCCGGTTCCGCAATAGTTCCATGAACTGAATGCCGTTCAGCTGGGGCATCTGAATGTCGAGAAAGATCAGGTCAACACTTGTCTTGTTCAGTTCGAGCAAGGCATCCATCGGATTGGAAAAGCTGGCCGTCATTTCGAGAAAAGGGACCTTGCTCAAATGATCTTCCAGCAGCCTGATTGCGAGTGGCTCGTCATCTATTACCCAGCATTGCAACATCTCCAAAAATAAAGAAATCTACAATGGGAGTTCCAGGTCAACCCGAAACCGGTTGCCGTCGCGGTTGATCTGCATTGTCTGCCTGCCTTTATAAATGAGTGCCAGCCGCTTTTCCACATTAACCAGTCCAATGCCGCCCATCCTGTCTTTCAGGTAATCGTTCACACTGTTTTCGACTGTAAAAAAGAGCGTATTCCTGTCAACCTTTAACTGGAGAATCACAGGCTTTCCGGGATCATCCACAATGCCATGCTTGAACGCATTTTCAACCAGCGGAAAAAGGATCAACGGGGCCACCCGCACGGCTGATGTATCCTGTTCGATACTGAATTGCACATACACGGGACCTTCATACCGCAATTTCTGCAGATCGATAAAGCTGTTCAGCACATCGATCTCCTTGTCCAGCGAAACCCTGTTGTCGTGGTCTTCCTTTTCGTAGATCATATACCGGAACAGATCAGACAGCTTCATGATTCCTTCTGCAGTCCTGCTGGTCTTCTCCAACACCGCCATGGAATAGAGGTTGTTCAGCGCATTGAAAAGAAAATGTGGATTTACCTGCATTTTCAGAAATGCCATCTCAGCAGTGATACGCTGGTTTTCCAGCTCTCTTTTTTTCCGGTCCGTCAGCACCCAGTCCACAAAACTGCGGTAGGCCAACCCGATGAGCAATGAACAAAAAGTGTTGCGGATCGTAATCCAGACAAAATTCCTGGCAACTTCAAATTCTGATAGCCCGGGAAGACGATAGGAGATCAGGACAATGTCATCAAAGATCCGGCCGATAAAATACTTGAGGATTCCGAATCCCAGAATGGCAACTATATAACTGACTGAAAAAAGAAGGTAACGGCGCGTCTGAAAAAATCGCGGCGTAATGTAAAAAGCAGAAATCCAGAAAATGACGAAATTGACCAGTCCAAAGATGCCGTATTGTATCAGGAAAAGCCCCGTGAAAAAATAGGATGGCGCCTGGATGAGTATTTCCGGAGACATCATGAACAGGATGAGGATCATCCACCCGAGCAGTAACCACCCGGTCCTTTTCCAACTGTGTTGATACATACTGTCTGGTTACTGTAAAAATATCTCATCCACGAACACCCACCCTTTTTCATTTTTGCCCCGGTGCCATTTGGGAAGTTTCTGGGTACTCTGCACATGGAGGCGCAATTCAGTAACCTCCCGCTCCGGAAAGGTGCAACTGAAAATAGTCTGGTATGCAGCAGAGTCCTGCTGGGGTTGACGGGGCGATGTCTGGTAAAGCAACTGGTAAGGCTGGCTGCCCTTTCGACCAGATAGCTCAATACCTGTTGCCGGGAAAATATAACTGGGTACATCAACAAGGGCACTCAATTCCAGCCGGTTCAATGAAACGGGCTTGTTGAAGCGCATATACAATTCCAGTGGATGATTCCTGAATCCCAGGTATTGTTTCTCCCGGTAAATCATACCGCCCTTTTCACCGTCGAACAATGTTGCCGTGCCTTTTCCCTGGTAACCGCTGTCCGGCGCAAATCGGAACCAGGTGGAATCAGGCATCTTGCCCTTCAGGTAAAAAAATCTGGTGATGGTTTCACTCCCTACCCAACCCTCCCGGAAAGCCCGTACACGTACCGGTGTACTTGTTCTGATCACCACAGGATGCTGGTAAACAGGTGAGGTAATACTATCGGGAACCGAGCCATCAAGCGTATACCGCAGTATTGTACCAGGGAAGAAATGCCTCATGCTGATGCTGTCAAGGTCTGCAAAGATCACTTTATCATTTTCAATCACCGGTGGATTCAGTTTGATCTTTACAGTGTCACTGAAAAAGCCGCTTTCCCATTGTATTCCGGGATATGCTTTAGCCAACTGCCGTATATCGGCGTCCTTTGCACCCATGCTCCAGCAATAAACGGTTCTTACGGAAGGAATACCTGCGATCGCTTTTAAACCGGTGGCAGACACTTTGGTACCGGTTACAGAAACTTCCCGCAGAAAAGGCAGTTTCGCCAGCCTGGAAACACCGGCATCGGTAATATCAGTGAAAGACAACCGAAGTTCCCGCAGGTTGCTGAATTGAGCAACCACTTCCAGGTCCTTGTCGGTAACAGGCATTTTATCGAGACCGAGAGATACAAGCTGGTTTTTGACTGGCAGCAATTCTTCCAGCGATTTCCCTGAGTAGGCTTTTGCGCCAAATAGATTGGCCGTCAATGCCGGAGATCCGGTTGAAATAGGAGCAACCAACCGATAGTGATTGTTCAGTTTTTCAACAGTTCCGGATGAAGCTGGCTCAAATGTATAATACTCTGTTCCCGAAGTTTTAAAATTAGATTCCGTAAGCACACGCAGGCTGTCATCTTTGGGAAGATCCGTAAGCTTTACTGCCGTGTTGGCTCCGCTGCGGATCCAGTAAAACAGGATAGCCGCTTCTTCCGGTGTCAGTTCAGGTTTGCCTTTTGGCGGCATCCGCTTTTTGTCGTCCAGCGGCAAATGTATCCGCCGCAATAACAGGCCGAAATCCTTTGCAGTGGAATCCCACAAGATTCCGTTCTTGCCCCCTTTCAGAAAACCGATCTTGTCCGTCATCACCAGTTCACCTTTTGCCTTCCGGCTGTTGTGGCAACTATTGCATTTGGTATCCAGTATGGGGAGAATTACATCGTCAAAAACTTTTGCATCTTCCAGTGCAATGATTTTCTTTTCCTCCCGCGATGCCAGCGGGGCAGTCAGAAAATCCTCGCCATGGGTGATGCCGGCACCTTCATGGCCGGTCACCAGCAGCAGCAGCAACATCACAAAAGACCCTGCTCCCAGGATCCAGCGCCGCTTCCTGATTCCCCGGCGTCCGGCATACCAGGCACAACAACCAAGTGAAACCAGTATACCCGTCCATTTGTGCCATAACAATTGCCCGGCGTCATATCCGGGTTCGCGTGACAATAACATACCACAGATGGCTGCAGCTGCTGCTGTTCCTGCCGTGGCCAGCAACAACGTATCTCCGGTTTTTTCCGCCAGGTCGGAAGGCAGGAATCCAAGCGCCCGCAACCCTTCCCAGGTAACGGTCAGGATCACCAGCACCAGGGGAAAATGCAACACGAGCGGATGCAACCTTCCGGCCACCTGCAACCAGGCAGGCAGGTGAAGCCTGGATTCCATCAGGAGTAAAAAAACGAGCAGGCAGTTCAGGGCGAATACGCCATTGTATAAAAACTGTTTCCGGTTGCGCATCACGATATCAGCGAAAGTTTATAAGGATACACCTTGCCAGAATTCCATTGAGCAACATACATATTCTCCTCATCATCGATACAAACATCGTGCGGGTAAACAAAAGCAGGGGTTTCCTGTTCCATGGTTTTCAGCTGGCCGTTTTCATATGCCGGTGCAAAACCGCCCGGATTGGAAACAACTTTGTTGTTTTTGTCAAGAATGGTCACAAATCCGGATCCTTTCCACTGGCGGTTGTTTGACTGCAACACAGCGGCATACAGGTATTCACCGTGTATGACCGGGCGGCAAACCCATGCCCCCGGCATTGCGATGGTTTCAAGATAGTTCCCCTGAAGGTCATACCGCTTGAAGGCATTCTCCTGGCGTGACGTCACGATCAGGCTGGGTGTTTTCGGTTGCCGGAGATCTACTACAATGCCGTGGGCATTCAGCAATGATCCCTTCTCTGTCCCCTTGCCACCGAAATACCCCAGGTAATTTCCTTTGGCATCATAATGATGCACATAATCTTTACCATATCCGTCAGCTACATAAATATCACCATTGGGAGCAATAGCTGTTTCTGTAGGAATATACTCCTCTGCTTTTGCATATAATCCTGACGCTGCAGGATAATCCAGCACCATCAGTTCCCGCCCGTCGATAATCGTCTTGATCACCTGGTGACGGTTGTTGTCGCAGATAAATAATACGTCCTGCCCGTTCTCATTGAACAGTGTGAGCCCGTGTGCACCGGGATAGGTGGTGCCCCAGAAAGAAATCAGCTTGCCTTTTTTATCGTAAATAAGCACATTGTTGTGCGTATCATTGGTAAGCAACAGGATTCTGCCCTTGCTGTCCTGCACCATTTCATGACAGTCGTTAACGGGATTCCTGGTTACATCGGCCTTGCTCCACGTTTTGTCAAGCCTGTATTTTTTCTTGTTATGCCCGAGTATAACGTCATCTCCCGCCGTAACAAATCCACTGCCGATGATTGCACCTGCTGCCATTGCACTTTGTTTTACAAATTTTCTGCGATCCATTGTTGCTATGTTTTAATGATATCCTTTACAACATTCCCGGCGACATCTGTCAGCCGGTAACGGCGGCCAAGGTGTTTGAAAGTAAGCTCTTCGTGATTCAATCCCATCAGGTGAAGCACTGTTGCATGAAAGTCATGTACATGCACGGGGTTCTTCACGATGTTATATCCAAATTCATCTGTTTCACCGTAGACGCCGGGTTTCACCCCACCGCCTGCCATCCAGATCGTGAAACAGCGGGGATGGTGATCCCTTCCGTAATTGTCTTTTTTAAGAAGGCCCTGGCAATAGTTGGTCCGACCAAATTCGCCGCCCCAGATGACGAGCGTCTCATCCAGCAGCCCCCGCTGCTTCAGATCCTTAACCAATGCCGCTGAAGCCTGGTCGGTATCCTGGCATTGCCCACGGATCTCATTGGGAAGATTTCCGTGGCCATCCCAACCCTGGTGATACAACTGCACAAAACGCACGCCGCTTTCTGACAGTTTCCTGGCCAGCAGACAGTTCGCTGCGTAGGTGCCCGGCGTGAGGCAATCCGCACCATACATCTTTACGATCGACTCTGGTTCTTTGCTGAGATCTGTAATTTCCGGAACGGCAGTCTGCATCCGGAAAGCCATTTCATATTGCTGAACTTTCGCCTTGATCTCGGGATCCGCAAAGTTTGCATAGTTCTCATTATTCAGTTCAGCGAGTTTGTCCAGCATCTCACGCCTGTCCGTTCCCGGTATCCCCTCGTGGTTATTGAGATAGAGTACGGGATTTTCTCCACTGCTGAACTGTACTCCCTGGTGCACAGAATCAAGAAAACCATTTGTCCATAGCTTGGAATAAACACCCTGACCATTCCCTTTTCCTTTGGAAAGCAATACACAAAAACCGGGGAGGTTCTGATTCTCACTGCCCAGGCCGTAACTCAGCCAGGCGCCCATACTGGGGCGATTCCCCACCTGTGCACCGGTCTGGAAAAAAGTAAGCGCAGGATCATGGTTAATGGCTTCGGTATACATACTCCTGATCACGCAAAGTTCATCTGCAATGCCGGCAGTATGTGGCAGCAACTCACTAAACCACGCACCAGTCTGGCCGTGTTGCGAAAAATTAAAATAGGATCCGGCAAGCGGAAATTTCTTCTGATCTGAAGTCATCCCGGTAAGCCTTTGACCCATCCTGATGGATGCAGGCAGATCCTGTCCGAAACGCTCGCTGAGCAATGGCTTGTAGTCAAATAAATCCAGTTGAGATGGCGCACCATTCTGGAACAGGTAGATAATGCGTTTGGCTTTGGGAGCAAACTGCGGTAATTTCTGCAGCAACGCCTCCTGTTGATCCTTACCCGAAAACAGATCAGGTACCAGCAATGAACCCAGCGCAACGCCACCAAGCCCCACACCCAGGGTGGTCAGGAAGCGCCGGCGATTAATATTCATGTGGAATTCCAACTGTTCTTTTTCCATGTTCACGATTTTACGATGGCTTCTTCCATGTTATAAATGAGGTTGATGGTCTTCATCAGCGCCGCCTGCTGCGCTTTATCTGCAGTGGGATCAGGAGGATACTCCCCTACCGCTACCGTTTTGGCAGCGTCCAGTTTTCCCTTCCGGAAGGCATCCAGTTGCTGTTCGAAATATTTGCCCAGGATTTCTTTTTCTTTAGATGACGGCGCCCGGCAGAGGATGGTTCTGAACGCCAGGCTGATATTGGCTGTTGCATCTTTATTTCCAGCCAGTAATTTCTGCGCGAATACGCGCGAAGCCTCCAGCACCAGGGGGTCATTCAGCATGGCCAGCGCCTGCAAGGGAGTATTGGTCTGAAGGCGCTTTACTTCACACTGATCACGATTGCTCGCATCAAAAAGGATCATCGAAGGAGGTGGAACAGTAAGCTTGATAAATGTATAAATTCCTCTCCGGTAAAGTTTATCACCTTTATCCTGCTGGTAGGTAGCCAGTTCTCCGCGGCCGGAAGTAGCAGCTTCCCAAAGGCCTTTGGGCTGATACGGTTTCACGCTGGGACCGCCAATTTCACTCACCAGTAAACCACTTGTACTTAATATGAGGTCCCGTACCGACTCTGCCTGAAGTCTTACGCGTGGCGCATGGGAATAATAAATGTTTTCCGGATCCTCCTGCAATGCTTTCTTCGACACCCTGGCAGACTGCCGGTAGGTATTACTCAACAATATCTGCCTGATCAACCGCTTAGTATCCCATCCATGTTCCATAAAATCCACTGCAAGCCAGTCAAGCAACTCCGGATGCGATGGAAGGTCACCCTGCATGCCGAAATCTCCTGATGTTTTCACAATGCCCCGTCCAAAGATCTCCTGCCAAACCTGGTTGACCCAGACTCTGGCAGTAAGCGGATTCTGCCTGCTGACAGTCCACTGGGCAAGGCCCAGCCGGTTGCGGGGAATATTTACCGTATCATAAGACATCACAGCAGGCAACGCAGCCGGCAACACCTGTACGGTTGGCTGATCATACACACCACGGTTCAATACGAAGGTCTTGCGCAGCGTATCGTTCTCTCCCATCACAGAAACCATCAGTGACCCGGTGTCTTTATAATTAATAAACTGCAGTGTATTATGAACCTCATCTGCCGTAAGCTTCAATACCGGCATTTTCGCCGGCTTCGAACTTGTGATATCACCTTCAAATCCGAGCTCTTTCGCGTTGTTAAAAAACGCAAACAACCTGTAGTAATCCTTTTGCGAGAACGGATCATACTTGTGATCATGACATTGCGCGCATTCAACCGTCAGGCCCAATACGCCTTTACTATAGGTCTTCGTCTTATCGAGATTGTATTCAATCCGGTACTCCTCGGGTATTACGCCACCTTCTTCTGTGTATTTGTGGTTCCGCAAAAAACCGGTAGCAAGTATCTGTTCCCTGGAGGCTCCCGGTAACAGATCTCCTGCCAGCTGCCAGGTGACAAACTGATCATAGGGCAGATTTTCGTTGAAAGCGTGAATCACCCAATCGCGCCATGCCCACTGTGTACGGATATTGTCATCCTGGTAGCCATAGCTGTCTGAATACCTGGCGACGTCTAGCCAGTGTACAGCCATTTTTTCACCGAAAGCTGTGCTGTTCAGCAACTGATCCACCCTTGCCGCATAAGCCGCATCATCCGGCTGTTGCAGGAAACTGTCTAAAACCGCCGGCGTTGGCGGCAAACCGGTAACGTCCAGTGCAGCCCTTTTCAGCAGGTGTTCGGGATCTGCAGCATCATTATGTTCGAGTCCGGCCTGGTCCAGGCCTGCCAAAATGAAATAATCGATCTCGTTCTTTGCCCACTTTTTATCGGAAACCTCGGGCAGTGCCGGCTTTTTCGGCGCTGTAAACGCCCAATGACGCTCATATTTTGCTCCCTGTTTGATCCACTTCCGGAACAGGGCTACTTCTTTTTCTGATAATTGTCCGAGATGCGAATCCGGTGTTGGCATCTGGTAACCAGGATCATCGGAAACAATCCTCCGGATCAGTTCCGAAGAATCAGGAAATCCTGGAACGATTGCAAATGCGCCTTTGGTTTCCCGTAACGCCGCAAGCGCCCGTTCCGGAATATCCAGCCGCAAACCGGCTTCCTGGTGATTCACATCGGGACCGTGACATTTGAAACATTTATCCGAAAGAATTGGGCGGATATGAAAATTATAGCTGACCTGGTCGGGTAACCGGTCAGCATCGGGTTGTTTCTGCATACAGGCGGCAAGTACGGCAACGCCTGCTGCAATACTGGCAAGTACAATCAGGGGCTTATTCATCGCAATATTAAATATACCGGTTTACCCGCAGATCCGTGCAGGATGTTAATGAGCGCATATTTTATGATAAAAAATGAGGAACTTTTACCGCAACAGCCCCTGGATTGGCTGGCATATTATTTTTTAAAGCATTGAAAACTTATTGCATGAAAGACTGGCTGAGAACACTGATCGCTGGATACGGCGCCTACAAATGGGGAGGTGGATGTCTTGGAACCATCGTGGTCTTCTTCCTTATTTATTGGTTGCTGGGGTACAGCGGTTGCTAAAAAAATAAATATGAAAATCAATTATTTACTGGCGATGGCCGGAACATCGCTCGCATTGGCATGCGGCGGCCCGGATAAAGCGCCTGACGGAAGCGGCACGATCAACAACGACAGCACCTCTAAAACCGATACCGGCTACATGACCCCTGAAGACAGTGCCAGGAATGCTAAATACAGTCAGCCCAATTCCGATAATCCGCCAAAGCCACTGGAACAACATTAATTGCCATGCATGAAAAAAATCCTGATTGGCATTATTGTATTATTAATACTGGTGGCCGGAGGTTATCTCTACCTGCGCCGTTACCTGAAAAGCCCTGACCTGAGCCGCAACCTGCGGGAAAGAATATACCAACTCGTGAATGAAAAAAGTAATGGCAGGTACCAACTGAGTATCGGCGATATCCATATCGATCCCGACAACCAGTCTGCGTCATTACGGAACATCGAACTGCTGCCGGATACATTGCTCCTGCAGGATGGCTTGCGCTACCGGTTAAAACTGGACAACATTCTGCTGAAACATGTCGATATCGCAGCCATACTCGCAGCACAACAGGTTAAACTGAACAACATTACAGTTTCCGGCGGCGAACTCGAGATCACCAGCCTCGGTCAACTGAAAGAAAAGTCCGATACCACAAAGGCACCAGATATCCGGGAAAGCAGCAAAAAGATCCTGCGTTCTGTAAAAAAATCGCTGAACAGCATACTGGTGGATACTATCCAGCTTAACGATATCGACGTCACGTATTTCAACCGGAAACACCAGAAACACCTGGTGAAAAAAATCCACATAGACCTGTACGATCTCGCGATTGACTCAGCCGGACTGGCAGATACGAGCCGTTTCTTTTTTGCCCGCAGCATCAATGTTGCCATCGACAGCCTCCGGCTACCGGTTTCGGATAACCGATATCTGTTAAGCGCCGAAAAACTTCTGGTGATTGCCGGCAGCAAACAACTTACCCACATCAGAGGTTTAAAACTACAGGCAGTCCCCACCCGCCCGCTCGAAACAGCTGCAGCACAGGCAGGTGTACAACAAGACATTTACGCAATTGCCATAAAGGAAATAACGGCTACCAGTCTCCGGTTTTCAGCGTTGCTGGAAGACAGTACCATCAGCGCTGCCAATGTATTGATGAGTTCCCCGGTCCTCCAGGTATTTAACGACAAATCAAATCCGCCGGCAACTAAAAGTAAGGTCGGGCAATACCCTCACCAGTTGTTGCGGAAATTTCCATTCCGGCTGAACATACCCTTGCTTGTGGTTGAAAATGGCGCAGTCACCTATCTTGAAAAGAATGAAAAAGGAGACGGTGTGGGCAAGGTCTATTTTACTAAAGTGAATGGAAAAGTCGGTCCTCTATCGGGTAAAGGCACCGGCATCAGGCCCTTCACCGCAGATTTCGACGCACTGTTTATGGGAAAATCCGGTATGCACGTGACTTTTGATTTTCCCCCGGTGAACGGCCATTTTGCAGTCACCGCCCGCTTCCAGTCATTCGATGTACGGCAACTGAATGAAGCCTGTCTTCCACTGGGCAGCACAGCGCTTCAATCCGGAAAGGTCACCCGCTTATTTTTCCGGGTGGAAGGAAACGATAACTCCGCCACCGCCGTCACCACGCTGAACTATGAAGGACTAAAAATTGCGGCTATGAAAGGCAGTGAAGACGAAGGGTTCAAGAAAAAGGGTCTGCTCAGCATGATCGCCAACACCTTTATATTGCATGAGAACAATAAGCCCGGAGACAAATTTCCTGATCAGACAATTGCAAGCTACCGGCGTGTCACTACCAAATCTTTTTTCAACCTGGTGTGGAAATCTGTTTTCTATTCCGTGAAAGGCAATACAGGCGTGGGTTTAAAGGGACGGGACAAAGACCGCGCCACCATCCGGTAATGAGCATATGCCGGAAATCAGTATTTTTCCGCATGCTTTCAAACGACGATATCAAAAAAAACCTCGGCTTTGCCGCCGCTGATTATGTAAGTAGTGGCATGACGATCGGTGCCGGTACCGGCACCACTGCTTACTGGTTCCTGCAGGCCCTGGGCGAAAAAGTAAAACAGGGGCTCGATGTAGTTGCAGTACCTACTTCTACTGCAACTGCCAATCTCCTGATCGAGAATAATGTGCCGCTGAAAACACTGAATGAGGTGGACAAAATTGACCTTGTTTTGGACGGGGCTGATGAGATCGACCCAGCCTTCCGCCTGATCAAAGGTGGTGGTGGTGCACACCTCCAGGAAAAAATGGTTGCCGCTGCTGCCGATCGCATGATCGTTCTTGCGGACGCATCAAAACTGGTGTCTCAGCTGGGCAGGTTTCCTTTACCGGTAGAAGTGGTTCCCTTCGGATACCGCCAGGTGCAGCAGAAGATCGCAAAAACCTATGGCATCGACGTGACCGTTCGTGAAAAATTCGGCGCTCCCTTCATTTCCGATCACGGCCATTATATACTCGATTGTCATTTCGGGACTATTGCAGACCCGTTAAACCTGCATGCCTGGCTGAACCAGATTCCCGGTGTAGTGGAAAATGGACTGTTCCTGCAATATGCAACAGCCACGCTGATCGGTTATCCCGATGGCAACATCATTTTTACGCCCAATCCCCAACGATGAAAAAACTATTATTTGCCGGTGTGCTGATTGGTGCACTGTTGAACGGTTATGCACAACCGAAACCTGCCGGATATTCCGGCAATCCGCTGTTTCCCGGTTGGTATGCGGATCCCGAAGGAATTGTATTCGGGAAGAATTACTGGATCTATCCCACTTATTCTGCACCCTATGAAAAGCAGGTTTTCATGGATGCGTTTTCTTCACCCGACCTGGTAAACTGGACCAAACACTCCCGGATCATCGATACAGCTGCTGTGAAGTGGGCAAAACGCGCCATGTGGGCGCCATCGGTGATCGAAAAAGATGGCCGGTATTTCCTGTTCTTCGGCGCCAATGATATCCAGAACGACAAGGAAAAAGGCGGCATCGGTGTTGCTGTTGCCGACAAGCCGGAAGGACCTTTCCGCGATTATCTCGGCAAGCCCCTCGTCGATAAGTTTCACAATGGTGCGCAGCCCATTGACCAGTTTGTATACAAAGACGTTACCGGCCAGTACTACCTGATCTACGGCGGCTGGCGGCATTGCAATATTGCGCGGCTTAAACCCGACTTCACCGGCTTCGAACCATTTCCTGATGGAAAAACTTTCAAAGAGATCACGCCGGAGAAATATGTGGAAGGACCATTCATGTTCCGGCATAACGGAAAGTATTATTTCATGTGGTCGGAAGGTGGCTGGACGGGTCCGGACTATAGCGTTGCCTATGCCATTGCTGACAGTCCCCTGGGTCCGTTTCGCAGGATCGGTACAATCCTGAAGCAGGACCCCGCCATCGCTAACGGCGCCGGTCACCACAGCGTCATCCAGGTACCCGGAAAAGACCAGTATTACATCATCTACCATCGCAGGCCCATTACAGAAACTGACGGAAACTCCAGAGAGACCTGTATTGAGGTGTTGCAATTCGACGAAAAAGGACTGATCCGGCCGGTCAGGATCACCCGTGAGGGTGTTCCCGCTCAGGGCATAGTTTTTTAGGCAATTGCCTGAAAAAAGATGAAGTGGGAATGGAATACAATTTCACAGCAGTTATCCGGTTGGATTATAGATAAAGGGCCAGGCATCCTTGCAGCCATTGTATTGCTGTTTGTGGGACTGTGGTTGATCAGGCTGTTCGGAAAATGGATCAACAAACTGCTAGACGCAAAAGCAATCAGCCCTACCCTGCGCTATTTCCTGCAGAATTTTGTGGTGATCTCCCTGCAGGTTCTGCTGATCCTTGGTGTATTCCAGGTAGCCGGGATCCAGCTCAGTTTTATGGCGGCGATCATTGCAGGGTTTAGTGTTGCGGCTGGCCTTGCACTGAGTGGCACCCTGCAGAATTTTGTTGGTGGTATCCTGATCCTGTTGTTACGTCCCTTCAAAGTCGGAGATAATATCATCACACAATCTCAGGAAGGTACGGTGCAGCAAATTCAGCTTTTCTTTACTACCGTGCTCACATTCGACAACAAGACGATCATTATTCCAAACGGACAGTTGTCTAACAACGTAGTGATCAACCTCAGCCGGGAAGGAAAACGTCGTATGGATATCACCCTGAAATTCGGTTACACCAAACCGCTGGCAGATGTGCAAAACGTGATCGAAACAGCACTCGATAAACTGGATGCTGTTTTAAAAGATCCTCCCCGGCGGATTGGTGTGGCAGCGCTGGAACCCGACAAATACGCCGTGACCATCGAAATCTGGATAAATGCCCATGGATTCCGCGATGCACAATATGTTATACAACGGCAAATCATGGAAGATCTGGTTGTTTCCGGGCACCTTGGCGCAAATTGACTACCCATTCACCTTAGGTTGAAAACTTCTTTTTTGCATGTGGATTTTTGGGTATATTTTGAATTATGGATAACCACTATTCGACTTTGCAAACCATCTATTCCATCGTGAAGGAGGACAATGATCCAACCAGTTATCCCTGCAAACCTGCACAGATCATCGTAAGACAGTTTCTTCCATGGGATACCATCCTTTCCCATATTATGCAGTTGCACGAAGAGGGACTCGTGCGGTTGCAACAACTGGAGCGGGCCACCCTGGTGCACATCACCCAGGAAGGTTTGCTTCGTGCGAACAGCCAGACCACTCAGGCTGTTACCAGTTCTATCAAATAATATCTTTTGCAGACAGAAGCCATCAGTGGGTTCACGCCCTACCAGCGGTTCATTATCGCTATCCTCGGACTATTACAGTTCACGATCGTACTTGATTTTATGATTATCTCACCGCTTGGTGATATCCTCATGAAATCGCTTGACATCAACACGGCACAATTCGGACTAATTGTTTCCGCGTATGCCTTCAGCGCTGCTATTTCAGGCATAATGGCCGCCGGATTCGCCGACCGGTTCGACCGGAAAAAACTACTCCTCTTTTTTTACACCGGATTTTTACTCGGAACGGTCAGTTGCGGCATGGCCGACAGTTTCACCCAACTGCTGGCAGCACGTATTGTTACAGGACTGTTCGGCGGGGTGATCGGTGCAGTTTCTCTGGCCATCGTTGCTGACCTCTTCCGCCCGGATCAGCGCGGCCGGGTGATGAGCGTCATCCAGATGGGCTTTGCCGGCAGCCAGGTGCTGGGTATACCGCTGGGACTATTCCTTGCCAACCGGTGGACCTGGCATGCTACTTTCCTGATGATTGCAGCTTTCGGGCTGCTGATCGGATTGGCCGTCCTCCTTAACATGCAACCGGTAACTGCACACCTCGACAACCGGACGGACAAAAATCCACTGCTGCACCTGTGGCATACACTACTGAATAAAAGATACCAAACCGGTTTCCTGGCAACCACATTTCTTCCTGTCGGCGGATTCATGCTGATGCCATTCGGCAGTGCCTTTATCATCAACAACCTGTTGCTGACCCAGGAAGACCTGCCGCTGATCTTTATGCTCTCAGGAATATCCTCCATTATCATCATGCCGATGATCGGGCGGCTCAGTGACCGGGTTGACCGGTTTAAACTATTCGCTGCCGGCAGCGTGCTCTCGATGATCATGGTACTCATCTACACGCATCTTCCACCGGTGCCGCTCTGGCTGCTCATTATGGTCAATATGATCATGTTTATGGGCATTATGAGCCGGATAATACCGGCGGTGGCATTGAACACGAGTATTCCGGAAATGCACGACAGAGGTGCTTACATGAGTATCAGTGCATCCCTGCAACAAATGGCTGGCGGTGTGGCTGCCATGGCAGCCGGACTCATCGTTTTTCAGCCGCATCCCCATAGCCCCATTGAACATTACCCCCGTTTGGGATGGGTCGTTACAACGGTGGTACTGGTCTGTATCTGGCTGGTATACCGTGTCAGCCTGATTGTTAAGCAACCGGCAACCAAATAAACTTCACGATGACCTGGGAGCTTCATCCGTGTTGAGCATCACGATCAGGTTAGCCAGCAGGCCCGTCCAGCCTGTCTGATGAGAAGCGCCCAATCCTTTACCGGAATCGCCATGAAAATATTCGTAAAAGTGCAGGTACTGGTTAAACTGCGCATCCTCCTGCAGTATGCGGCATTCCCCGGATACCGGCCGTTTTCCGGACGCGTCCGGCAGGTACATACGCAGCAATCGCTTCGCCAGTTCAGTACCCACCTCTTTCAGCGTCAGGTATTTTCCTGAAGCAGTCGGAAACTCCAGCCGGAAATCATCACTGTAATAAAAATGAAACTTCCGCAGGCTTTCAATGATCAGGAAATTCATTGGCATCCAAACCGGGCCGCGCCAGTTGGAATTGCCGCCGTACATATCGCTGTCACTCTCCCCCGGCACATACCTGACTGTCAGGTCAGCCCCTGCAAAATTCAGCCGGTAAGGCTCCTGTTCATATTTCCTGGACAATGACCGCACACCATAATCACTCAGGAACTCAGTTTCATCGAGCATGCGCATCAGCAGGCGTTTCATCCTGTGACCACGCAACAGGCTCAGCAGGTGCTTCTCGTCCTTGCCCGTTTCATTCCAGCGCGACACCAGGTTGGCAAGATCGGGACGATGCCGGAGGAACCAGTCCATCCTTTCCGCAAATTCAGGATGGGCATCCAGCGTTTCCTTCGTAATCACTTCCACCGCAAAAAGCGGGATCAGTCCCACCATGCTCTTTACCCGCAGCTTTTCTAAACGCTGATCCGGCAGGCGATACTGATCGTAAAAAAATTCATCGGTTTCATCCCACAGGCCACTGCTGTTCTTCCCCATATAGGCCATCGCCCCGGCTATATAAAGGAAGTGTTCAAAAAACTTGGTGGCCATGCCCACATAAGTCTTATTATGGTATGACAGCTCCAGTGAAATATGCAACATATTAAGGGCATACATAGCCATCCAGCTGGTAGCATCCGCCTGCTCCATCATATATCCCTGGGGCAGCGTTGCACTCCGGTCAAAAACGCCGATATTATCCAGGCCGAGAAATCCACCTTCAAAAACATTGCTGTTGGTACGGTCTTTCCGGTTGACCCACCAGGTAAAATTGATCACCAGTTTATGAAAAACAGATTCCAGGAAGGCATAATCCTTTTTCCCTTTTGCCTTTGCATCAAGTTTGAAGATCCGGTAAACAGCTCCGGCATGCACCGGCGGATTGACATCACGAAGTGACCATTCATAGGCAGGGAATTCTCCCGCCGGATGCATGTACCATTCCTGCGTGAGCAGTTTCAATTGTTCCTTGGCAAAGTCCGGATCTACCAATGCGATGCTCACGCAGTGAAACGCAAGATCCCAGGAAGCATACCAGGGAAATTCCCATTTATCCGGTACCGAGATCACATCATTGTTGTAAAGTTGCGGCCAGTTGTGATTGCGGCCGCTTTTCCTTTCCGGTGGCGGCGAAGGCATCGCCGGATCACCATCCAGCCACTGCTGAACCTTGTAAGAATAAAATTGCTTGTTCCATAACATGCCAGCCAGCGCCTGCCGGTGGATCTTTTTCTCCTCCGCATGTTGTATCTGCTGCTGGTGAGCGGCATAAAAGTCATCTGCCTCCCGTTGACGCAAAGCGAATAACCTGTCAAATTCTGCAAAGGCATCTGTCTGTTCCTGTTTGCATAACCGGAACCGTAATACGCCTGTACCTGCGGCTTCGAGATGCAGTTCATAAGACAGCGCCCCCTTTGTGCCACTACCGGCCGGGTTGACAGTGGGATAACGGTGAATGATAAAATCATTGATGCCATCCTTCGGGTATGCATTACTGGTAGTAGCCCCGTAAAGCCGCCGGTTATTGGTCTCGTTGTCGCAGAACAGCGGCACCGGCGATCCCTCAAAATAAAAATGCTGCATATCCAGTTCCTCATGCCGGATGGCCAGCACCTGGCTGGCAGCCTTAGACAGTGAAGGACGATAACCGTCCCTGCCCCATGACCAGGTGTTGCGGAACCACAGCGTCGGCAACACAACCAGGCTTGCAGCATGAGGGGCGTGATTGACGACAGTGAGTTTTACCAGTATATCATCAATATCCACTTTGGCATATTCGATCATGCAATCAAAATATTCCCCTGTGTCAAAAATACCTGTGTCTACGAGTTCGAATTCCGGGACCTGCCGCCCGCGACGCCGGTTTTCCAGCAGCAACTGCTCATACGGAAATTCCTTCTGCGGGTACTTATACAACATTTTCATGTAAGAATGCGTAGGGGTCGCATCAAGATAATAATACACTTCCTTCACATCTTCACCATGATTGCCTTCACTGTTGTTCAAACCGAACAACCGCTCCTTAAGGATGGGATCCCGCTTATTCCAGAATGCCCATCCCAGGCATAAGAGTTGATTATCATCGCATATGCCCCCAATTCCTTCTTCACCCCACCGCCACGCACGACTTCTGGCCATGTCATGGGTAGTGTAATTCCAGGCATCTCCATTACTGCTGTAATCTTCGCGTACTGTTCCCCACTGGCGGTCGGAAACATACGATCCCCATCGTTTCCATTCTGGCTGTTTTAATCTTTCCTGCTCCGGATTCATCAAAAAAACTAATAAGTGTTAATACGGTTTTTATTCTTTCTTTAAGAAAATGCGGAAGGCTTTTTTATCAATTTTAACGTCCTTTGCATATATGACGCTAAATTTACCCTTATACCGCAGAATTCTCTCCCATTATTTTCTCATCATGCTCCTCTGCTGCGGATTAATCCCTGCCGTTTCAGCCCAGTCCTCCCTCACTGATCCCATAAAAATCTATGGTAAAGTAATCGACCAAAAGACCGGTAAAGCCCTTGAAGCTGCCACCATTACGTTGACTGCTCCCAATGGAACGGATAGTGTATCCGGTCATTCCGTCACCGACAAAGACGGAAATTTTTCCATCACCATTGCTAAGACTACCCGTATTAAAATCGAGATCAGTGCTGTCGGATTTGAGAAACAACTGGAACGCATCAGCCTCGACGAAACAGACAAAGAATATAATGCCGGGAAATTTTTGATGATCACCGACGCAGCCAACCTTGCTGGTGTTGTGGTAACGGCAAAAAAACCTGCCATGACACTTGCTGTGGACAGAAGGATATTCAGTGCCGATGCTGCCGTTACAGCAAAAGGCGGTAATGCTGTGGATGTGATGAAGAATATTCCCTCCCTGAGTGTTGATGTGAACGGCGGCGTTCAGCTGCGCAACAGCACACCACAAATCCTGGTGGATGGAAGACCAACAATTCTTACGCTCGAACAGATTCCTGCAGATGATATCGATAAAGTAGAAGTGATCACCAACCCTTCTTCAAAATATGACGCAGGAAGCACAGGCGGCATCATCAACATCATCATGAAAAAGAACCGGAAAGCTGGCCTTAATGGTATTGCCAGTGTCGGTGCAGGTACACCGGAACTCTTAAACGGAAGCCTCAGCCTCAACTACCGGAAAAACAAATTCAATTTCTTCGCCAGCGGCAATTACAACCGTTCCGGTGGCGTTGCGAAAGGAGAAGCCTACCGTGAAAATAAATCCGCAGGCGTAATCACGGATTATTTCAATCAGAACAGTGAAACCGACCGTCTGCGCCGCTTCGCTTCTGTCCGCTTCGGTGCAGATTATTTCATCGACAAATACAACACAATCTCCCTCACCCAGGGATTTGTAAGCGGCAAATTTGACAATACAGAAAAGCAGGACCAGTTTTATTATGATAAGGATGGCGCGCTTACGTCAACGGGCTACCGCCTCAGTACAGATAATGACTGGTTCAACCGCGCGAATACACAGCTGAACTATCGCCGTACATACGACAAATCGGGTAAAGAATGGACCGCAGACTTCACCTACAGTGGCGGTCATAATGGTGGCGACGGTATCATCGGCAACCAGTTGTATAAGCCGAATGGTGACCCGTTAAGTCCCATCGACAACGTAAACAGTTATGGCAAAGGTTCCGGTAACCAGCTGACCTTCCAGACTGATTATGTTAACCCGCTTACAGAAAAAAGCAAACTTGAATTCGGCGCCAGGAGTTTTTACAATGTATCTCTCGACAAACTGGACGTGTATTCAATGTCTCCTTCAGGGGACGGAGTGAAACTGCCGCTGAGTAATAATTACCGCTTCCGTGAAATGGTAAATGCCGTTTATGCCAACTACTCCAATACCATCGGCAACCTGAAATACCAGGGTGGTTTACGGATTGAGCAGTCTACCTTCAAGGGAGAACTGCTGGACAGTCTCCAGAAGTTTGGATATGATTATCCCTCAGGCGGCAATAATCTCTGGAACACCCTGTTCCCCAGCCTCTTCCTGACTTACGAGCTGGGCAACGGCAATGACCTCCAGGCAAACTTTACCCGCCGCATTAACCGTCCGAATTTCTGGCAGATCAATCCCTATGTCGATATCAGTGACCCGATGAATATCCGCCGTGGCAACCCTGAACTGCAGCCGGAATTCACCAATTCCTTTGAGCTGAATTACAACAAGCAGTACAGCTCCGGCAACTTCCTGCTCAGCACGTATTACAGGAACAATACTGCCGACATCACCATGTACAGTGATACATTGAGCCAGAAGGATATTGAAGACCTTAACAATGCATCCATCGATCCGAACGCTTTATTGACCACGTTTATCAACGCTGACCGGACCAATCGCATGGGTGTTGAAATGACCCTGCAACAGCGATTTGGTAAAAACTTCGACATAACGCCCAATATCAACGGACAATACCGTGATGTAAAAGCCACTGTAAATGATGTCAACCTGAGCAATTACGGCTTTAACTGGAGCGCTAAACTGATGGCGAACTATCGCGTCGTGACGCCTACCGCGCCATTGGTGAACAATATTTCCTTCCAGTTATCCGGCCAGTATGAATCCTCGAGGGTAACACCGCAGGGCAAACAACTGGAACAATACGGTATCGATTTCGCCATCCGGAAAGACTTCCTGAAGAACAAGGCCGGCTCCCTGGTGTTCAATGTCAACGACGTTCTGAATTCCCGCAGGTTCGGCAGCATAACAGACACCGAAAGTTTTTACCAGGATTCTTACCGTCGCTGGAACGTGCGCACCTTCCGCCTGACCTTTAGTTATCGCTTCGGCAGCAGCGACCTTGACCTGTTCAAACGCAGGGAAAATGGCGGTGGTGGCGGTGGTGACGAAGACCGCGGATAACAACACCACACGGCATCAGAATTTCTTCTCAAAAGCAAGACCATAGGTGAACAGCAGGTTCTCCCGCGCAGTAATATTCGTGCGGTTGTATACCAGTGTCATGGTCAGATTAAGCGCTTTATAAAGACGCAATGATGCCACGGTATTGGAACGGATAATGTAATCATCCCCGTCTGACAGGCTGTTCTGGAAAAAATTGCTGCCTTCAATGCGAAAACGGTCCTTCAGGGCTACATGAAACTTGACACGGAAGGAGTTTCTGACTGTTTCATAGCGTTGACGACCATATTGATCAACATCCATCAGCACATTCCTTTCGTACAGTAAGCCGTCGGTAAGGATGAGCGATCCTTCCGGCTTCCGGATCACATTCAGGCCGATCCCACCGCCGGTCTGTACCTTGTCGCGGATCCGCAGGGAATAGCTGGTTTCATATGCCGCGAGTGCCCAGTAGTACCATCGCCTTGTCTCCCTGAACACATCCAGGTCAACCGCTGAAATAAAATCGTTGTTGGTTTTTTTGGTTGGATTCTCACCATATACCCAGCTGTTCAGGGTATTCAGGTTCAGCACTTTTCCCCGCACATTGAACCGGATGGAATTATTGAACACATAGGTGGTACCGTCATTGGTACGGTTGACATTCCCTGATCCATTCACAAACAGGAAAAAATGCGTGGTATCCTTCACCGGCTTCGCTTCTTTCGCAACAGTGGTATCCTGCCCCCATGAAAATTTCCCCAGGCATCCGACCAGGCTGCACATTATCCATTTTTTCATCGCGGCAAAAATACGGACTACAACGTACGCAGTGCCTCCAGCTGGTGTTTAACCTGGAACGTGGTAACGATATCCATGGCAAAATCCAGCTGGCGGTCCGACAGGTACCCGGGCTTACCCTGGATGAGCAGCCAGGCTTGTTCGGCCAGCTGCTCCTCCGGCACGACATCAGCGCTGAGGCTTTGGTAATAGATCATCTGCTGATTCAGGTCTTTGCCCAGGGAAGCCGCCACTTTCTCTGCCAGCGGCTTGTCTCCTGCAGCGTAACAGGCACGCAGAAATTCGAGTGACAGTCCGTTGTGCTGGTTGCCGCGGCTGGAAGCCATTCCATAAGTGAAACTGGTAGTCTTCACCTGCTGATCAAAATGCTGCAACACCGCACGGGCTTCGTTGATGCGGCCCGCATTAACCAACCCTGTAGCGATACGGGCATGGGCCAGTTGAAGCAACTGAAGGCGCCGGCGATTGTCTTCATCCAGGTAAGTGCCCGCCTTGTCAATACCACCATATGCAAAGGATTTCATCACCAGCTGATACGATTTGTCCAGGTCCACACCCGGTGCCTCTACAGGCACCAGCTGCCAGGTCATTCCTTCCTGGCGCATATAGCGGCCAAGGCCCAGCGCTTCTACATCTGATGTATTGGTGAAGCAAATCGGGCGGTTCCAGTGATTGCGGGCAATGATGCCCAGCAAAGCCAGTTCATTCTTCAGGAGGTACTGCTTATCGGGTGCGATATCGATAGCGAGGGAAGGCAATACTTTGTCCTGCTGATGAACAGTTCCATTAGCCCGCACGACCTGTTCGTCAACCGGTACAGATAGCTTGCGTACGGGCATCAGGTTGATCACTTGTCCCTGTTCGGTCTGCCTGCTGTATTGCGGATCATCACTGCCTGCAACATTGGTGAGGATCTGATCAAGATCGTGATAAGTATTTTTATCAAACCCGGGAAGGTCAAGAAAATAAGCCACGTCCCGCTTATTGCCCCTGAACTGTTCCTTTGTAAACAGCAGGTCAAACGGAGCACTGTCATAGATCTTATACCGCAACTGATCGGTGTACCAGTCAGAGGCAAAGATCGTATTGACGACCACGCGCACATCACGCCGCACGCCTTCCACATTCTGCAGGTACCATAACATATACGTGTCATTGTCTTCTGCCGAGATCAGCAAGGCGTTGGGTGGACAGGATTCAAGGTAATTGCGGGCCAGGTCGCGGGCAAGCGTCTTGTCATGACGGTCATGATCATCCCACTCCTGCACCGCCATCCAGGCTGGTACCGCGAGGCAAGCCAGCAGGGTGGCATACCGCAGCACAGGTTTTGCAGAAAGACGCTCTGCTCCTTTCAACGCAGCCAGTACGCCGAGACCTATCCAGATGGTAAATGCATAAAAAGATCCCACATAGGCATAGTCCCGCTCCCGGGGCTGGTAACCGCTTTGGTTAAGATAAATAACGATGGCAAGTCCGGTAAAGAAAAACAGCAGGCCATTCACCAACCAATCCCTCCGACTGCGGCGGTACTGCCAGATCAGGCCGGCAATCCCCAGTACCAACGGCAGGAAGAAAAGCCTGTTATACGCTTTATTGTTATCATGGATACTGTCCGGCAATTTTTCCTGGTCACCCAACCGGGCATTATCCACAACGGGAATACCACTCACCCAGTTGCTGTCTGCTGCATTGCCCAGGCCCTGCAGGTCATTCTGCCGTCCGGCAAAATTCCACATGAAATACCGGAAATACATCCACCCTGCCTGGTAGTTGGTGAAATACCGGATATTATCTGCCATGGTGGGCGTCGTCTGATCGTCCACGCCGGCAAACCGCTGGTAAACCGCTTTCTGGTTGCGGTCATTTGCCGCATCCCAAATGCGCGGGAACAGGTGGGCCCCGGGGGCATTTTTCCAGTCATATTTATATACCGTACCTGCAGGAAGGTAGGCTTTGTCACCTTTCGAATAGTTCTCTCCGTTAGCAATTCTTGGCGCTTCTTCCGTAAAGTCTGGCCCAAACAGGATGGGCCAGTCGTTATACTGCTCCCTGCCCAGGTAGCCTGCCAGGCTCACAGGATTATCCACATTGAACATATCCACAGCGGGGTCAGCATTTGACCGGATCATCGTAGTGAGGTATGTGCTGTAACCCAACAAAAGGAAAGCCATACTCCAGCATACCAGTGACAGCTGGTAGTAGCCTCTGCGCTTTGCATACCTTATGGTAAACACCAGCGATGCCGCGATCCCCAAAAAGAAAAAAGCAAAACCTGAAAAGAAGGGCAATCCCAGGTCATTTACAAACCAGATGTCCATTTTGCCTGCAGCCTTGATGGTAGTCTGGATCATCACCACCTGTACAAAACCGGTAAGGGCACATCCCACTATAAAGGCCATCACAGTACCCATTGCTGTGGGCTTATACCGCTTGAAATAGTACACCATCACAATTGCCGGAATAACCAGCAGGTTCAGCAGGTGAACGCCGATGGACAATCCTATCAGGAAGAAGATCAATACCAGCCATTTGTCTGCTCTTGCATTGGCAGCCTGTTCTTCCCATTTGAGCACGGCCCAGAAAACGACAGCGGTAAACAGGGATGACAACGCATACACTTCTCCTTCCACGGCACTATACCAGAACGAATCCGAAAAGGTATATGCCAGGGCACCCACTACTCCCGCAGCCATCACTGCCGGGATATTGTCAGACATCTTCCGGGCGAAATGCGTGATCGTCCAGAACAGGAACAATATGGTGAATGCACTTGCCAGGGCACTCATCGCATTTACGGCGATTGCTGCTGTCTGTGGATTGCTTCCTGACAGGATGATGAACAGCCTTCCCAGTAAAACGAACAAGGGCGCGCCTGGCGGATGGGGTATCTGTACACCGAAACAGCTGGCAATAAATTCGCCGCAGTCCCAGAAGCTTACTGTCGCTTCCATGGTACTGAGATAAACAACAGCAGCGATGGCAAACACCGCCCAGCCGGTAATCCGATTGATCCTGGAATAAGTCATGAGAGCAGTTTATGGGTGATTGGCAATTGTTGTTAAATCTACTACCGGTGCGACTTACGGGATTCCAACAAACATTTTTTAACAGCATTTTAGGCGTAATTTTCTGCCATGAAAAATACGCATGCCTACATCCGGCAGTTGCTGGAAACTGAAAACGAACAGATCGGCAAACTCAATCAGATCGTGCAGCAGGCTGTTGAAGAACAAACCCTGCTGACAGGGAAGCTTCCCGAGATCTCCGGACATGGGCAGACCAGTTTTGGAGAAAGGGTTGCCGACAGGGTGGCCACCTTCGGCGGCAGCTGGACTTTCATCATTCTCTTTTTGGCAGTACTCTTTTTCTGGATCATACTGAATGGCTTCATGCTGGTAAACCGCGCTTTCGACCCCTACCCATTCATACTCCTGAATCTTATTCTATCGTGTATTGCAGCCATCCAGGCACCCATCATCATGATGAGCCAGAACCGCCAGGAAGCAAAGGACCGTCAACGTGCGGAAAATGATTACCTGGTGAATCTCAAATCAGAGATTGAAATCCGGAACCTTCACCAGAAAATGGACCTTTCCATCATCGACCAGTTCCAGCACCTGTGTGATATTCAGCAAAAACAACTGGAGATGCTGGAACGGCTTGAACACAAGGTTGACCGTCTTGCGCACCAGTTACCCGCACAGGGTGGATCATACGGAGCATCCGGCAAGTAGTCGCAAAGCACCCATTTATTGTCGCATCTGCACATTGGTTGTTGCAGGATTTTGAATGAAGTTTGTAAAAACATTTACCATGGAAACAGCCAACAAAGTACTGACCGTTGAAACTACTGTTAATGCACCCGTAGCCAGGGTATGGGAATACTGGAACGAACCTGCCCATGTTACCAAATGGGCATTTGCTATCCCGGAATGGCATGCTCCGCGGGCTGAAAATGATTTGCGGACCGGAGGAAGATTCATGACCCGTATGGAAGCAAGGGATGGCAGCATGGGCTTTGATTTCGGAGGAGAATACACTGCCGTTACCAAAGAAAAACATATTGCCTATACAATGGATGACGGAAGAAAGGTAACGATTGACTTTGTTGCGGATGGCGACAAGACCCGTATCATCGAAGCTTTCGAACCGGAAAACGAAAATCCGCTGGAAATGCAGCAGGGTGGCTGGCAATCGATCATGAACAACTTCAAGCAATACGCTGAGGGCAATTGATAATAGTTTGGGGTCTGGCGTTTAAAGTTTGAGGTTAGTCCATGGACTAACCTCAAACTTTTACGCCAAACCCCAACTCTCAAACTCCTACCTACGCTAAAGCTTCGGTAGGCAAAGCCAAACCTCAAACATTTCTATTGCAAGGTTACTTTCTCCGTAATGATCCGTGATGGACCGGGATTCGGATAACCATAATGCAACCAGAATGTCTTGGTGTCGGGATCGTAAGTATTGTTGTATACCGGATCACCGGTCAGGTTGCGCACACTGGCAGTTGTTCCGGATGTTCCGGCACCTGGAGTGATGGTTACGGAATTATCTGGATTGATGGTGATATTGATCTTCGTTCCGGCACCGAGATCCCCAAGATCTTTGCTTACACCGCGGGGACTGATGGTGGTCAGTGGCAGATCCGGCAGGTCAAAATCACGCGGAACAGTGGGGTGAGCAAAGTGCCCGACCGCATGGTACAACCCGTCATATTTATTGATCACAGGCATTACTACTACACCTGAACGCAGGTTGCCGCTGATGCCATAAGCGTCCTTGTCAACACTCGTGATCCTGAAACCGGTTGCCCAGGTGCTGTCGGAAAAATCAGCCGTCTTCATCGTCACCTGCAGGTACCCCGTATTTGAACCAGCCGGAATGGTAACCACATTGTTGACAATGGTCAGCATGCCTGGCAGCGGAATACCATAATCCGTACCGTTCTCAGCATTATAGTCACTCACAAGGGTATTGTCCTGTTCCAGCGTAACCTGGATATCTTCAGTTGCCGGACCTGTGGTATTCAGGTGTACCGGTATCAGGTTGATCGTTGTATCCGATTCCAGCCGCGGCAAAGGATTCTGGATCAGGAAATTACTGGCTGAAGCGCTGGTCAGTGCAATTTCAATCATTTGCGGCTGGTCACCCGGCCTGGTGGCCTGTGTATCCCGGTTATCGTAGAGTTCATCCTTCAGGCACCCTGACAATGCTGCGCCGATGGCCAGCAGTGAAAGTATTTTTATTGAGAATGTGCATTTCATAATCATGTGTTTTTGAGTGGGCACCTTTATGGTTGCCAGAAGAGTTTTGACGTGAACTGGTTAATGGTTCCCTGCGCATTTACGTTATCTGCATTGGTGGTATACTCACTTTGCGGATACAGCAAACGGACCGGCAGACTGTTGGACAACCGCGATGGATTCGCTGATATATATCCCTTGTCCGGTATCATATTCAGGCGGCGAAGGTCACTCCAGGCTTCCAGTGGATCAACACCTCCCAGGGCTATGTATTTCTGGTAAGTAATGAATTTCGCCTGGGATTCAACGGAGCTTCCGGCATTTGACCATTTGGCAATGTCCACACTGGACAAATAATCTGCGGCTTCAGCTTCCGGATCACCATCTTCATTGTCTTTGTTCAGGAAAACAAAAGACTCGGTAACAGCCCTTTCATATATTTCCTGCGCATCTCCGTCGATCCATCCGCGGGCTGTGGCTTCTGCTTCCAGAAACATTGCTTCAAATGCCGGGTAAATCCAGGCATCCTGTGACGCACTGCCGGCGAGTCCGGGCCCGAGCCGTGAACTGGCAGTTCCGAAAGGATTTCCTGTTGATGCCCCGTAGACAGCACCGACGAAAGTTCCCGAGGTAGGCCTGAAGATCCTTGACAACCTGGGATCTCCGGTGCTGCTGAGCAGGTTCACATAATAAGCATTTGCGCGTGTGGAAGTTGCCGCATCAACACCAGCCGGTGTATTGCCATAGTTGGCATAAAATGGAGACTGCTTGTTGTTGTCATTCACATATCCCGGATTCACCATGATATTCTCGCCTTCCTGCAGCGTACCAAAATAGTTCACAATCTTATCGATCTCTCCCGAAGGATCAAAGCCCGGTGTTTCAGACTGACGGATCAGCATTCGCAGTTTGAGCGTATTGGCAAACTTGATCCATAACACCTGGTCTCCATGATTGATCACATCTGTAGTTTCAAAAGAGCTCTTGGGAGCATCGACTGACATATAGATGATGGCAGAGTCCAGGCGTTCCTGCAGGGATGCATAAATTTCCGCAGCATTGTCATATACCGGCTGACGGTATTGATCGTTGTTGAAGGCCTGTGAATAAGGAATATTTCCATAAATATCCACGAGCTCCTGGAAGAGCTTGGCTGAAAGGATCATCGCGGCGCCTGCCAGGCAGGAATCACCGGTAGCGAGTGCCTTGTCTTTCGCGAGCTTCAGGTCAAACAAAACCCCATAATGATTCTGCCACAAGGCATCTCCAAAGGAGAAATCAATATTATAGGAAGTTTCATCCTGCTCAATGGCAAAATCTCCGGGAGGTGACCAATACCCCATCCAGTGCTCAACAAATCGGAAATTATTGGAAGCCTGACGGGCACCCGCTGCTGTGGCAGACTGTATGAACAGCAGGTCGGGAGTGATATTTTCATCAGTTACCCGGTTAGGGTCATCGTTTACGTCAAGCCAACTCTTCTTACATCCGGTTCCTGCAATGGACCCGATGAGGATCAACGCCGTTATTATTTTCAGGTATTTCATGTATGCAGCTTTAGACTTGATTAAAATGTTAAGGAGATACCACCGCCAAAAAAGCGCGCAGCCGGTGACTGGAAGGAACTACTGATACCAAATGTGTTATTGGTGGCAGAATAGTTGAATTCCGGATCACCCCACTGGTTGGATTCCGGCACGATCAACAACAGGTTCTTGCCAATCGCACTCACGGTAAAGCGCTTGATCACCTGTGTAGGTCCAATCCACTTGAACGGCAGGTTATAGGAGATGTTCAGCTCCCGCAGGCGCCATGCTGCTGCACTGGCAAAATAGTTGGTCGCAATCTGTGAGTTGGTCGAAGCACCGGTCCAGAAACCGTAGTTACCGTCCTGCACCTGGATGTTGGTATTCTCAACATATTTTGATCCATCGTAGTAAACGGAATTCGGGAATACAAAACGCTGACGGCCATATTTTGCACTGCGCTCTGAAATACCTGCGAAATCCATATCACTGCCCATACCAGCATAGAAATAGTGACCAGCTTTATAATCCCAGGTCATGCTGACGGAGAAATTACCCAGGGTAAATGACGGTGTGATACCGATTACCCAAAGCGGCAGTGACCTTCCTTTAACCACCAGCTCGGGCGCAATGGAAGGATAACCTGTATTGGCATCCACAATCACGCGACCCAGCGAATCACGCATATAATCGGTCAGCTGGAAAGCAAATGCCGGTTTGCCCACAACGGCAATATTGTTGGCTGTCGGTGAACTGGTGGAGTTCTGGATAAAGCCATTGTTACCACCAATCACTACCGGAATATTTCCCAGCGTGCTGGTCACCTTGTTGTCGTTGTAAGTGGCGTTGATCCTAAGGTCGATTTTGCCACGGCCCACATTCACCAGCGGTGTCAGACCGAGGTCCATTTCTATCCCGTAATTCTTAAAGCTCGCGGCATTCGCGAGGCCAATGGTATAACCAGTGGTGGAAGACTGAGATACCTGCAGGATCTGGTTGTCACTATTCTGATGGAAATAGGTAGCTTCAAAATTGATCCTGTTTTTCAGGAAGCCCAGCTCAATTCCGATTTCCTTGGTAACAATAAATTCCGGTTTCAGATCCGGACTTGGAATAGTCTGGTTAGCTGTAAAACCTGCATTGTCGCCAAATGGAAAACCCAAAGGTTGTGAATAGGTGGCTGACAGGGAATAAACATTCAGGTTAACGTTACCGGATTTGGAAATGGAAGCCCTGGCCTTTGCATAAGAGAGCAGGTTACCATTCTTCAGAGCCGGGATCGCATCTGTCAATACCACGGCGGCATTGGCTCCAGGATAGAAAAAGGACCTGTTTTCAGCCAGCAGGCGACTGTCCCAGTCATTCCGTCCGGTGAGTTCCAGGAAGGCCCAGTCGCGCCAGCTGAAGCCCACACTTCCATATACCGATAACTGGCGGTATTCGGTAGAGGCGTTGTTTGGATACAAGGGCACATTCGCATCGCCACTTCTCACGGACACATTATAGAGGTAAGGTACAACCAGGTTGTTACCGCCAACAGAAACATCATTGGTCTTGGTCTGACGAACCATTCCTCCTACCAGGTATTTCACGCCAAGATCCTTAATAATGGAAGTCTCACCGTTGAGCCAGTAATCGAGGTTGATCCTGGAGGTGTTGCTGTTGCCTGTCAGCATATTTCCTGCCTGGCTGGTATACTGGTTGGCGCTACGGGTAGCATGTGCAAAGTCGGATACCACCACCGGCGCCGTGGTATTTTTAAAGTCAAGGAAAGTCAGGTTGGTACTCACTCTTGCATTCGCACGCAACCATGGCATGATCTGGTAACCAACATCAAGGTTACCAATGAGATCATGCTGTGTACCTTTCTGCCGGATATTCCCGATCACCCAATACGGGTTCACGGCAAATTCATTATAATAATTAGAGTACTGTGCATATTTTGAATTTTTCCAGTCTTCATACTCCGTGAGCGGAACGTTGCTCGGCGTCTGCATCACCAGGAAGAAAATACTGCCGTTGTAGGAAGAGGGAAACAGTGTGGAAAGACCGGTTTCGTTTACCACATCGTAGTTCTGCAGCACATAGTTTAAACCATAGTTTACAGAAAGCTTGCCATACTTCTTTCCGCCATTAAAACGGAAACTGGTACGACGGTTCTCATCATCCGGCATCAGTCCTTTCACTTTTGCATCCTGGATACTGACATAATAATCTTCTCCTGCCAGGCTGATGGAGTTCTGCCAGGTAAGACCGGTATTCCAGAATTTCACCTTGTCTTTATACCGCCCATCATTATAAGGACCCATCTGGATGTCACCATCCTCAAGTTCCTTACCAATCGGCTGCATCGATCCGTCGAACCTCGGACCGTACTGTTGGTTTTCGTAAGGCACATAACCGTAGTTGCCATACTGATCAACTACTTCACCGGCACCTGCCCCGAATTCCCGCTGCATTTTGGGGAAGTAGGCAACTCTGGATGCCTGCAACGTAGAGCTCACTGTTACACTGATCTTTTTCGATGCACCTTTTTTTGTAGTCACCACAATCACACCATTAACGGCATCCGGACCATAGATTGCCGCAGAAGCGGAACTCTTCAGCACGGTAAGGTCCTGCACATCGTCTGGCGGAATGGAAGAAAGAAAGCTAAGCGGGGTTGGTGCGCCGTCCACCACCAGCATCGGCTGGTTGTTACCGGTCAGTGAGCGGATACCACGAATATTGATCTTTGAATTCTCGAACACCCCGCTGTTGACAGTAGCAATGGAAACCCCGGAAACCTTTCCGTTCAGCGCCTGCTGCACGTTAACGGATTTACCCTGGGTAAGGGTTTTATTGGAAAGCGAAGTAGCGGCGTAACCCAGCTCCTTCGACTGACGTTTAATACCCAATGCAGTAGTCACCACAACTGCAGTCAATTCATTGCCGGATGGTGCCAGGGTAACGGTAAAGCCGTCATTCAGTCCGGCCGCAGAAACTTCTTTCTGCGTAAACCCGGAAGAACTGATCTGCAATGTTTCGGTACCGGCAACACTGATCTTGAAATTGCCGTTTTCGTCAGCAGAGATGCCCGAACGGGTTCCCTTGACCTTTATCGAAGCGAAAGGAACGGCATCTCCTTTCTCATCTGTAACTTTTCCGGTGATAGTTTTTTTCTGGCCGTATGTTATGGTAGATAGCAATACCAATAACAGGCATAGTATTTTTCTCATGTACGCAACAGTTTAATTAACTATTAAATCAAATTAGGATGGTTCTTAACAATTCAGTTTAGATATCTTGCTAAGGTTGAGGTTCAACTGTAGCCGTTTGATATTTCGTTGGGGAAACGGAAAATTCTTTGGTAAATGCTGCAGAAAAATAGTCCAATCTGCTAAATCCGCTCTTGAAGCAAATATCGGTTATAGGTAACCGTGTGGTACGTATCAGCGTCTCTGCATGCTTGAGCCGTATCCGCTGCAAATACTGATGGGGCGCGTAATTCGTGAAGAGTTTGAATAACCTGCTGAAGTGAAAAGTGCTTACATAACAATATCTAGATAAGTCCACCAGCGATATGCTCTTAGTGAAATTATCAAGCAGGTATTCCTTCGCTCTTTCAATGGTTGCGAGGTGAAGTTGTTTGTTACTCGGCGGTATCACCGGCATTGCGCGCGGTGATGTCATTGCCTTCATGACAAGTTTCATCAACTCAATTGTCATGCCGGTGATTTCTGATTTTGAATACTTATCATGAGACAGGGTTTGCCTGATCGCATGATGGAGATAATCGATCTCCGGATTCGTCACCATCACGGCAGTACGTAAACGATGATCCTGTAAAAAATCGCATTGCTGCATCATGCTCGCCTTCGCGAGATCATAAATATGCTGGTTAAAGCGGAACACGGTGAAATTGCCCGCCCCATTGCCCTGGTGGCAGAAATGATAAACAGACCCCGGCTTCTCCACCAACACCCTTCCATTGAAGGTTTCATAATCGCGCCCGTCAGAACGGAGAAAAAACTCCCCGCTCCGGGTCAGGCAAAAACTGAACTCGGTATTAAATCCCTGTTTACTAATCAATCCATTGTTATAGTAGTAGCTGAAATCGCTGATGCTGAACAAATCGGAGGTGAAAAGTGATTTGATGTTCAGCAAATTTTCGAGTACATCGATTCCATCAATGGATACGCCCGCCGAAAACATACTTCTTGCCGGCATAGGTATTTTCTTTTCTCTACACGATAAGATATTATCTACGGGATTAGTGCTGCATCCGGAGGTAAAAATGAGTTTAGAAATCTTGCTATTTTATAAGCACAAGACAATTTTAATGTCTCGACTGCAAATAGCGGAAACCCTTGAAGACTGCAGGATGGCCAATGGTGGCGTGGGTTTCATCAGGAAAGTAATCTAGTGTAAAATTTTTATTCTGCGGTGCAGCGCGCTTGATTTTCTGCAAAAGATTCTTCGCATCAGTCTCCATCTTTGTGTTGCCAAACATCACCCCGGGTCCTTCGTTTCCGACTGCGATGTATACTTGTCTTGTCGTTAAGGTTTCTTGTTGCTCCGTTGTGAATTCGTGTTGCAACAATGCCCTGTTGTTCCACCATAAACTCGGACTGATAATGATGAATCGATTAAACAGGTGCGGTTGCTTCAACAGAATTTCCGTTGCCAGCAATCCGCCCAGCGACTGACCGATCAATGTCGCCTGTGAAGTTGTCTTGTATGATTCCTGCACAAATGGTTTCAGCTCTTTTTCCAGGAATTCAATGAAGGCAGCAGAGCCACCCGCATGCGGGAATTTTTCCTTCTCCTCCTGGTAAGTTGGCGTACTGGTGAAATCGCGCTGGCGATCCACATTGCAGATACCCACCAGGATACAGGGCGGTAACTGGTTGATCCACGGAAAATTAAAGTACTGTACCAGTCCGGCCACATGTATGAAATCTTCATCCGCCGATCCATCCAGCAGGTAAATTACCGGGAAGCGGGTGCTGTCATTTTGCCCATAGCCTTCAGGAAGGTAGATATTCAGGTTCCGTTTCTCCCCCAGTATGGTTGAATAGAATTCACGTACCTGTCCCAGCACGAAAGGCTTTCTTCCATGGGAAGTTGTAATCGTGATCGGATCTTCCTTTCGTAAAGCGGAATCATTCAATTGTTGCGCCATCAGTCCGGTGGAGCAACAGGAGGCTATAGCGGTAACTACAAAAGTCGGCAAGGCAGGAAATGGCAGCAATTTTTTTCCGGACATGGGGCAAATTAGGGAAATTGAAGATAAACCGGGTCTGCCATGGTCAAAGCGGTAAAAAAAACGAGCCTTTCCGAAATCCTCCGTTTCCGGCAGTTATTTCTGCATGAAGCCAATATGCAGTTCGTGTTCAACAAATGCCACGACTACGGCTGGGCCGATGAATATGCCTGCTGGCTCGGGAAAACGATCATCGGGTATGGCGCTGTATGGGGACAGGACCGCCGGGAGGACCGGGATGCTATCTTCGAGTTCTACCTGATCAATACCTACCGGGAACTAGCCCCCCTGTATTTCCCGCTGTTTATTCGCGCCACTGCAGCCACCCATATTGAATGGCAAACGAACGATCCCCTGCTCCACCCCCTGGCAATAAACTATGTCCCCGATGCCGTTACAGAAGCCATTCTGTTTGAAGATCACAGATCCACCGACCTCCCTGACACAGGGTTAACCTGCAACAGGCTGCCGCAGGAAGCCGGTGACCGGAGTGACGAGTGGAAGTTCGAATTACTGCATGAAGGCCTGATTGTGGCGACCGGCGGGGTGCTTTTCAACTATAATTTTCCCTATGGCGACCTCTATATGGAAGTTCCTGAAGCACACCGGCGGAAGGGATATGGCAGTTACCTGATCCAGGAAATAAAACGGCAGGTCTACCTGCATGGACGCGTCCCGGCAGCACGCTGTAATCCGGACAATACAGCATCCCGCAAAACACTGGAAAAAGCCGGATTCCGCACCTGCGGGGAAAGAAAAAAGGGGCTGTTGACTATTTCTGGTAAAGCGGAGAACGTTTCATGATGTATTCTATAGTGCTCAGGTAAGAGCCATCCGTACTCCCCAGGAATTGCTGATGGGTCTTGTTATAGACGTTGTCATTTTTATCGTTGAAGATGGCAACAGTAACGTTCGTTTCAATCTTTTGCGAAGAGGTCGTTGTTGAACTTGCACTGCCGGAAGATTTATCATCTTTGTTCTTCTGATTGTAGGTGTCAGAAGAATAGGTGGTAGCTGTTCCGGTTTTCTGATCAACTGTACCACTCACCACAAATTCAACGCCGAGGATCTCACACAGCTCCTGCATGGTAAACGCACGCAGCTTGTCATTGGTAATGCCCGCTTTCAGCAAAGTGGCATTGATCGTGCGGGGATCCACGATTTTATACATTGGCGCATGGCCCACCAGGTAATTGTATACATCGCGCTGCACTTTATATTCCATGTCTTCTCCGCTGCTGCGGCTGTCTTTCAGGTAAGTGAAGGGTAATACACCTACTTTGCTGTGTCGTTCTTCCGGAGTGGACGTTGGCAGTGGCGTTCCTGCCGGCGCGGCAACCGGCGCCTGCTGGCCGGCAGGCTGGGCAGGTGCGGACTGACCCGGTGTTGTAAACACCTCAGACCGTCCGCTCGCATATTTTATCTTGAAAATCTCAGATTTTTTAAAAGTATATACCAGTTTTTCATTCTTATACACGAATTTGATGACGTCCTGTGAAATCTCCTGCACCGTACCCGTCAGTTCGTCTCCATTGATTTTAGTAACAACATCGAATTTATTGTCCTGCGCAAAAGCAACAAAGGCCATCCAGATAAACGTCAGTAAAAAGCTCATTCGCTTCATAGTTCAAATTTTATCAGTTAAAGATAAGCCCGAATAAGGCTAATGCCACCCCGTCAACCTATCTTAGACCCTCAATTTTAATGATGAAACGTCTTTCTCTTCTGGCCCTGATGCTGCTGGCGGCGCAGCTGTTGGTAAACAGCAGCCTTCTTGCACAATCGAATCCCCGTTACCCCCTGATCCCCTATCCGCAGGAACTGCAGGAACGCAGTGGCAATTTCACCGTTACTGCCCAGACGGCCCTGGTAGTAAAAGACAAGGTCTTCACGGGAGAAGCGGACCAGCTGGCATCCCTTTTCCGCCAGGCGGGAATAGCCTTGAAAAAATTACCGAAAGCGCCGGCCAAAGGTTATATCCAGTTTATGGCCGATAGTACCATTACACAGGATGAGGGGTATTCGCTGGACATCAGCAATGAGCGCATCCTGGTCAGGGCAAAACAACCTTCCGGGGCATTTCGCGCTGTTCAAACCATCAGGCAGCTGGCACCTCCGGCAATTGAAGGAAAGAACGCGCTGAAACTTGTTTCACTACCTGCCGTCCTGATCCGTGACTTTCCGGTTTATGCTTACCGTGGTATGCACGTGGATGTATCCCGTCATTTCTTCACCATCGACTACCTGAAAAAATTCATCGACCGACTCGCATTATACAAATTCAACAAACTGCACCTGCACCTCACCGATGATCAGGGCTGGCGCGTCGAGATCAAAAAATATCCGTTGCTCACAGAAAAAAGCGCCTGGCGCGTGCTAAACAACCAGGACACGGTCTGTATGCGGCTCGCGAAAGAAACGGACAATCCTGACATGGAGCTTGACAAACGTTTCATCCGCACTACCGACGGTGTTACGGAGTATGGTGGTTTCTATACCCAGGATCAGTTGCGCGCGCTGGTGAAATATGCCAAAGCCCGCCACATCGATATTGTGCCCGAGATAGATATGCCCGGTCATATGGATGCTGCCATCCAGCAATATCCTTTCCTCGCCTGCACGGAAGGCGGCTGGAAAGGCGGACCTTTCACCGTTCCCATTTGTCCCTGCAAGGAAACCACCTTCGAATTTGCTGAAAATATCTTTAAAGAAATCTTCGACATCTTCCCTTACGAATATGTACACCTTGGCGCGGACGAAGTGAACAAATCCAGCTGGAAGAACTATACTGACTGTAAGGAACTGATGGAAAAAGAAGGACTGAAATCAGTAGAAGAATTGCAAAGTTATTTTGTACACCGTATGGAAAAGTTCTTCAATGCGAACGGTAAAAAACTGATCGGATGGGATGAGATTCTTGAAGGCGGTGTAAGTTCCACAGCCAACGTCATGTACTGGCGCAGCTGGGTTCCCAAAGCCCCTGTGGAAGCAGCCAAAAATGGCAACAAGGTGATCATGACACCAGGCAATCCTTTATACTTTGATGCCGCGCCAGACCAGTACGCCGTGAGAAATGTCTATCGCTTCAATCCCATTCCAAAGGGACTGACGGAAGCCGAGGCGGCCAACATCATCGGTGCACAGGCGAATATCTGGAGCGAGTGGATCCCTACAGAAAACCGGCTGGAATACATGACCCTGCCACGCATGCTCGCCCTGCCTGAAGTGTTGTGGACCAACCGCCAGAACGACTATGATGGATTCCTGGAAAGGCTCGATGCACACTACACCCGGCTGGATACACTGAAAACGAAATACAGACTTCCGGACATAGAAGGACTCGTGGAAGAAAATGTGTTTGTGGACAAGGCGAGATTTTATCCATCATCACCCGCTGCCGGACTTGTACTGCGGTACACCACAGACGGCCAGGCTCCGACGAAAAGTTCACCCATAGTGGATAAACCCATCAGCGTCACTGCCTCTACCCTGTTCAAGCTGGCCGCCTTCAAAGGTGATCTTCGTGGAGATGTTTATAATGTACGTTTCAAACAGCAGGCGCTGTTGCCGGCATTCTCTGGCGCTACCACATCAGGACTGACCGTCTCCTATTATCCCGGAACATTCAAATCGACGGCGGACCTCGATGCGCAGACTGCTGCATCCAGCTGGTCTCAGACTAATCTTGAAGTGGACAAATCACGCACTTCAGGATCGGATGTATTTGGCTTGCGGTACAAGGGGCTCATCACAGTTCCTGCAGATGGCGTGTATACCTTTTTCCTGAAAGCAGATGATGGCGCTGTATTGCTGATCGATGGACAAATGGTGGTGGATAACGATGGCTTGCACTCCGCGAAGGAAAAGAGCGGACAGGCGGCGTTGAAAAGTGGCGCCCATCAGTTTGAACTGAAGTTCATTGAAGGTGGCGGCGGGTATACGCTGGAGCTGGAGGCGCAGGCGCCTTTTGGCTCGCGCAAAGTTATCTCGCCGGCCTGGTTTCAGTAAGGTTGGGCGCTGCGTACTTACGCTAAAGCTTCAGCAGGTAATACGCGCCTTATTATTTCCCGCTAAGCTTGCAGAGGGGCAAAGGCGCAGAGAAGAAAAAAGATCCTGAATAATTTTCAGCCTCATCGCCCTGTGCGATGAGGCTTATTTATTGTTGCTGGTTATAACCCGGCACCTCTGGCAATTCGACGAGTTGCTGAAGATGGGCGTCATCTCCTTTACACAACATATACTCCTTTACCATTCTGTGGTAAACTTTACCAACAGGTATTTTGAACTTGTGCGCCAGCAGCATTTTACGAATCGGGTCATCAATAGCACCCTTTGCAAATTGAATCGCTTCATACATTAATTCATTCGATTTCAATTGCTTCTCGCTTAATACCCTGTCATCCATATTGGGAATTTTGCTTATCACGATTTTGTCTGCATAACGCTTTAGTAACATGTTGCCCACCTTCCCTGAGAAAGTGGCGATAATGCTTGAACGGTCACGATCAACTGCCATATTTTTTTTTCTTAAATATAACTCAAATTTTGTTCAGTCACTGTTCAATTCCCCCACTGTTCTCCTTTTTTTCTCCCTTTATACTCCCATTTTCTTCCGTAAACAACGGAGGATGATGGGAGAATAATGGGAGTACTATGGGAAAATTAAGGTAGCATATGGAAAGCATTGATCACAGGCCAAACAACTTCCGAAATCTCAATAAAACGTTGAAAATCAAGTACATTGTAACTCTGCCATAAAATAGTATCCAGAGTGTTTCCCAACAGGAAATTCACTATTACGCCAGGCCGCTCTGCCCAACCATCAAAAGGAAATAGAAAGAAGGGATTCGGAAGGTTCAGCTTTAAACATGATTGCCCGAGATTTAGCAGGAGCTGAACTGCCAGGAGCTGGCCGGGATCGCTGCGACACCTATGAATTTTTATGAACAGTTGGTATCGGCAGGAGCTGTTCCGCAGCTGCAGGAACAATAAACCGGTCACGCAGTTTCATCATAGGCTTCTCCACCAGCAGGTGCAGGATCCAGGCAAATCCAATACTGGCGATCAGCGCGATCACGAACATCAGGTTGGGATTGATGTTAAAGTCGGCCAGCAAATTGTGCATCATGTGGACCACGCCCTTGTGGGTCAGGTAGAGCGCGTAGGACAAAGTCGCAATGCGTTCGGTAAAACGTGAGCGGGATCTGTACAGGAAACCAGCCGGGCTGACGGCGGCAGCAACGAGACAGACATAACCCGCAGCGATCAGCGGATAGCCTAACACCGATGCAGCAAATGAAAACTGTTTTTCGCATAGGAAGTAGGCGCCTGTTAACAAGGCGATACCCGGCAGCAGCAACAGGTTGCCATATTGTGCTATCCGGTTCCAGGTGTCCGGCAGAAAGCGATAAAGTGCGGCAAGGGATACACCGGCAAGCAATCCGTCGAGACGGTTATAGGTGGGGTAATAGATATACTTGTACCAGTAGATGCCGCTGAGCGGGCCATCAGACAATGGCTGGTACAACCGGGTAAAGCTGAAAATGCGGAACACCAATCCGAGCAGGAAGAGGATCAGCAACAGCCATTTTCCTTTTCTGAAGCTGCCAGTCACCTGAAGAAGTAGAAGCACCAGTGGCAGCAGCAGGTAAAAATGCTCTTCCACACAGAGCGACCAGCAATGCGAGAAAGCGCCACCAGTTTTCAGGTTGAGGCCGAAGTTCTGGGTAAACGTGAGGAATTTCCAGAGCGGCGGAAGGCTATCCCGTTCGCGGAAAAAGGGAAAGGCGAAATAGAACATAACCGTAACCAGGAAAAGAGGAATGATCCTGAAAAACCGCTTCCCGAAAAACACCCGGAACGAGATGATTTCACCGGATTTGACCTGGGCGAAAAGTTGGGAGGCGATCAGAAAACCGCTCAGTACGAAGAACAGGTCAACACCCGTCCACATGAAGCTGGCGAAATCGGGTAACCACGTTGGTTGTCCCCCGCTGAGGATGAAATAATGGAAAAAAAAGACCAATAAGATGGCCAGGGCCCTGAGGTGGTCAAGGCCGTACAATTTCTGACTGCTGCCCGGTTCCAATGCTGCTGATGATTTAAAAGGGGATCGCCGAATGTACAGCCTATTTGGAATATTCCGGAACAGAATCAGCACTCCTCATTAATTTTCTTTCGGATACCTGTCATAAAATATTTGCATAAGCGGAAGAAAATTCCCTGTAAAAAATTGGAAAATTAAGGGAAGGAATATAAGTTTGCAACTGAAATTTAGTTGCAAATATAAACAGTGATAAAACGCTGGTCAGCGAAATAGCTTGTATTTAGTTTAGCCGTTTTGTGGTTGGGAGCATAAAACGGTCAAAGGATGTCATAAAGGAAAAGCTACTGCAGCGTTTGTTGTCGAAACCAAAGGATTTTACATGGGAGGAGTTAATTGGAGTACTCGCCATGTTCGGTTTTTCGGAAAAGAAAAATGGAAAAACGGGTGGCTCAAGAAGAAAATTTGTGAACAAAAACCTGGAGGTTATCAGTTTACATGAGCCTCACCCGGGGAATATCATTAAACGGTATGTACTGGATCAGTTGATTGAATTTCTCCAAAAAAGAAACTACCTACAAGATGAGTGAATTTCTGACATACAAGAACTATCTCGCCACAGTACATTTCAGTGCAGAAGATGATGTATTTGTGGGCAAGGTACTCACCACTGCCGACCTGATCAGCTTCGAAGGCAGCTCTGTAAGGGAGCTGAAAAAGGCTTTTCACGAAGCGGTAGACGATTACCTGGAACTCTGCGAAGAACTGGGAAAAGAACCTGACAAAACGTACAAGGGCACATTTAACGTGAGGGTTCCGGCTGAGTTGCACAAAGACGCTGCAGTATTTGCAGCAACCAAAAATATTTCGTTGAATGACTTTATCAAAACAGCAATTGATTTTGCACTTTCCCACAAGAAAGAACTGACATTGCAGCTGCGGTAATTATCCGTGTAATCCGCCAGCTGAATCAAACCAGGAATATGCACTTCAGGAAAACAGGTCAGTTTTATGGCGTTACCAGCAAAACGTTGCGGTTGCAGGAAATGACGCTGACGGACACCGAGTATACAGAACCGAAAGTTGACTGGCATTATCACGAAAATGCCTATTTCACATTTATTCTCGAAGGGAAAGTACTGGAAGGGAATAAAAAGGAAACCTATCATTGTGGCGCAGGCGACCTTTTGTTTCATCACTGGCAGGAACCGCATTTCAATATCAAACCAGCAGGATTTACACGGGGATTTCATCTTGAACTGAGGCCCGGCTGGTTTCGGCAATTTGATCTCCCTGAAAACCTGCTGGAAGGCAGCCACAAGCTCATTCATCCTCATCACCGGTTATTGTTTTACCGGCTCTTCGCCGCCTTCAGGCAATATGCGGACCAGCCTGCCGTCTTAGACAGCCTGCTGGTGGACCTGTTTGCCGATTTGGGCAGAACGCCTGTAGTGAAGGGCAGCGATTTCCCGCGATGGGTACTGCACCTGGAACAGCTGCTGTTTGATGAGCCGGAAAGTCGGCATTGGCGGCTGAACGAACTGGCAGCCGCAACAGCGGTACATCCGGTACATTTGTCCCGCGCATTTCCGTCGTATTTCGGTCATCGTTTGTCGGATGTGCTGCAGGCGATGAAGTTGCATCAAGCGATGCGCTTGTTATCTGATGACCGGCACAACCTGGCAGCAATAGCAGCTGAATGCGGATTTGCAGACCAGAGTCATTTTATCCGGGCTTTCCGGAAATCACAGGGAATGACACCACTCGCCTATCGCCGGTTGTTGCGATGATGTTAATACAGTTCTATTTTGGAGATTTTGACGCACCTACCTTTACGGCATGTACCAATTTCTGAAACCGTACTTTTTTGTCCTGCTGCTTTTTTCAATAGTTACCGGCGTGCAAGGTCAGCCCGGCAGGATTGTTTTTGACACTGTCGCCCCGCTTACGGGTACAGGGCATTCTACGAATGAATTATCAGGCATCACGCTGCAACCGCGTACAAACCTGTTCCTCACTGTTTCTTTACAAAAACCATTGTCATGGTACCTGCAACAAATGGCGCCGCAATTAAGTGTTGATTCGTTGTCTGCAGTGGGCAATTACCAGTTCAACTTCTATATAGACGGCCGCCTTATTTATCACACGGAATTGTGGCCTGGCGCGCCAAGACCGCAACAGCAGCAGCGGGATACACTATGGACAAAACCACTCATTGACAACCAACATGAGGGCACCTGGTGGAGCCAGTCTGCCTGGAACCGCTTTATGTACAATGGTGGTGATAGTGCTTTGACAGAAGGCAGGCACACGTTGCGGCTGGTATTACGGCCCTATGTCAACAGGGGTCAGCTGATCGTTGGTGATATTATCGCGGAGGGCAGTGTTGTATTGGACGTCAACCGCCAACCAAAAATTGACCTGGCGACCATATCACTGACGCCGGTAAAGCCGTACAATGGACTGGCGGTTTCGTCGGATGCTTTTGACAGGAACAGGATCAAACAACTTAAAGCCTGGATCGATGCCGGCGTTTTCCGGCACGTAACGAGTATAGTGGTGCTGAAAAAGGGAAAGATCCTGGTCGAAGAATATTTTAATGGCAACGGGCGCGACAGCCTGAATGATACGCGGTCGGTCGGAAAATCTTTTGCTTCCACATTAACCGGAATGGCCATACGTGACCACTACCTGGAGAGCGTTACGACTAGACTCGGCAGCAAGTATGCGTTGCAACAATTTGCTCATTATTCAGCGGCAAAAGCAGCCGTAACCGTGAGGGAACTGCTGACCATGTCATCCCGTTTTGATGGCAATGATGATGATATGCATTCACCCGGCAATGAAGAGAACATGTATCCCACTGACGATTGGGTAAAGTTCACACTTGACCTGCCTATGGACACGGTCAAGTACACCGGGCAATGGCACTATTTCACAGCCGGTGTGATGTTGCAGGGAAGTCTTCTCCATCAACTGATCCCCGGCGGACTGGAAAGTTATGCTGATAAAAACCTGTTCAGGCCGCTGGGCATCACCCACTATCAATGGCAGTTTACCCCTCAGCAGGCACCCAATACTGCTGGCGGAATCCGGCTGCGGTCACTTGATCTGGCAAAATACGGGCAACTCTATGTCAACCGCGGTCGCTGGAACGGCAGGCAGGTGCTGCCGGAACACTGGGTGAAGGAAAGCTTTACCCATCAGTTGCCGATCCCGGGAAGAACGAACGAGTATTACGGTTATCTCTTCTGGAACAAAACTTATTCCGTGAAGGAAAGGGCTATGGAAGCCTGGTATTGTACCGGAAATGGCGGCAACAAGGTTTTTGTTTTTAAGGACCCGGAGTTGGTGGTAGTAATTACTGCAACAGCTTACGGTCAACCCTATGCGCATCCGCAGGCAGATCGCATGATGACGGAGTACATCCTTCCGGCGGTTATCGGATCCGGACCATAGCTGCGCCGGATAGTTTTGATTTTTCCAGGAAAACTGAAACATCAGTGGACCATTCCTGGCGATACCTTATGGCCGGTCGCCAGGCGCTTTTCCCCAGGTAGCAGATGGCGTTTTGCCCATTTCAATCTCCAGCTTTCCGCCTCGCACGAGGTCTTCGTGGTGAATATAACTTTTCGTATAGGGTTTACCGTTCAGCCACATGCGCTGGATATAGAGGGTTTCCGGGCCCTGGTTTTTTACTTCTATGGTGAACTGTTTGTTACCCTGGAGGGTCACTACAGCCCTATTCATCAGGGGACTTCCGAATACGTAAACGCCGGATGCAGGGTTCACCGAATAGAATCCCATTGCTGACAGCACATACCAGGCACTCATTTGCCCGGCGTCTTCATTGCCGCAAATGCCATCCGGTTGGTTGGTGTAAAACTCCCTGGTGATCCTCCGGATCAGTGCTGCCGTCTTTTCAGGTTGCCCTGCATAGGCATACAGGTAAGCGATATGGTGGTTGGGTTCGTTTCCCTGTGCGTACTGACCGATCAGTCCCGTTATATCGGGAGAGGCGTCTGTTAACATGGAGGACGGCGCAGCAAACAGGGAATCAAGTTTCTGCACAAAGGGCTTTTCACCGCCGAAAAGCTGTATCAATCCCTTCACGTCATGCGGAACGAGCCAGGTATATTGCCAGGCATTTCCTTCGCAGAAATCATTCTGCCGGTGGGCTGCCTGGTAAGGATTGAAGGGATAACGCCAGGAATCTGCTGAAAGCCGTCCCCGCATATGCCCGGTGCCGGCATCAAAATAGTTTTTGTACAACGCAGCTCTTTTCATGAAGTAACGGTAGTCTTCATCTTTTCCCATGGCTTTCGCAACCTGGGCCAGCGACCAGTCATCGATGGCATATTCGAGCGCCTTGGCCACCGATTCCTTTACACTATCAGCTGGAATGAATTGCAGTTGCTGCACATATTGCAGTCCATCTGTTTTTTGCATTGCAGACTGCTTCATTGCTGCGTATGCCAGCTTTGTATCGTAATCACGGTAGCCTTTCAGATAGGCATCCGCCATAATGGGCACTGCGGAGTAACCGATCATGGTATTGGTCTCATTTCCGTTCAGATGCCAGACGGGAAGTTTGCCCTGTTGCTGGTAGATCTTCAGAAAGGAGCGGACAAAATCATTCACCCGGTCGCTATGGATCAGGGTAGCCAGCGGATTCCAGGCCCGGTAGGTATCCCAAAGAGAAAATATGCTGTAGTTGCTGTGACCGGAGAGCGCGTCTGCTGCATCGTCGAACAAAGCCGGCGAGATCATCGTATGGTACAGCGAAGTGTAGAAAACTGTTTTGGTCGTTGTATCCGCGTCAAATTGAATTTTTCCCAGTTCATTGTTCCATAATGCATCGGCCTGTTTCGCCACCTCTTTGAAATCCCATCCTGGCATCTCCGCACGGATATTGTTCAGTGCATTGGTGGAGCTGGTTGGTGAGATACCCACTTTCACCAGTATATCCGGCTGTTTGAAAGCATCGACGTATAGCGCTGCCTTTATTTTTTTGCCTTTCGCCGATTGGCCCTGTGCAGGGATAGAATCATTAAAGAAAAGTACCCTTTGAACCGGTCGTGAGGTAGTGATGGCGAAAAATATTTTCTGGTCTTTCGCCCATCCGGTAGAAAAGCGATATCCTTCAAACGTGGAGTCATTCACCTGGTGCATATAGGTGTCTGTGGGTCCGTCCCATCCCATGCCGAAAGCGAGATCTACCAGGATATGGGCATTATCTGTTTTATTGAAGTGATAGTGGTGCAATCCTACCCGTGCCGTAGTAGTAAGTTCTGCATCTACATCATAACGGTCGAGGTGAACGCTGTAGTAACCGGGGCGAACCTGTTCATTTGCGCGGGTGAAGTGTGATCCATATCCTGTTTCCAGGTTTTCAAATGCGCCCGGTTTCACTTTCACCGGTCCGTTCGCCGGCAATAACAGAATATCATTCAGATCACCGATTCCGGTGCCGCTCAGGTGGGTATGGGTAAAACCCAGGACCTCTTCACTGATATAATTGTATCCGCTGCACCAGTCCCACCCACCCAGTGCATCCCAGGAACGCATGATATTGGAGGGCCCGAGTTGCATTGCTCCGAAAGGAATACTGGCACCAAGAAATACATGCCCGTGGCCCTCTGTGCCGATATAGGGATTCACCCATTGCGTATACCTCCCGGGTTGCGCCGACGATAGTAAACCTGTAAACAACAACAGCAACAACCCTGCGGAACATAGCCTTTTAAACATCAAAATCGCGTTTAGGCCGCAATTTATTCAATCCCCGAGAAATGCCATTCCCCTATCTTCGTACAAACCTTAGCCCATGAGAAATTACCTGGCTGTTGCAGCCATTTTCTGCCTTACCTTACTATTCACCGGTTGCACCAAATCCACCGAAGTGATCACTGACCCGGAGGTGCCTGAAATTCCCGATCCCGAACTACTTATTACTGCCATTCAATTCAAATCGCTGACCGGACAAACCTTTGCTTTCGAAAAGGTGACAGTAAAAATCGGAAAGGATACTATCATTGTAAGCCTCCCTTACAATGCCGACCTCGAACGACTTGTTTCTACCATCAATCACAACGGCATTTCAATTTCTCCGGAACCTTCCACCATCACGGATTATCATGAACCTGTGTCCTTTACCATCAGGGCAGAAAGCGGAAAGAGCCGCGAATACGTAGTGGTGGTAAGTGCCGTATACCCATCAGCAATGTTGTATTTCGGAGGCAGCGACAATATGCTGCATGCCTGGAATGCGGCAGATGGAGCCCCGGTGTGGACCTATGCCGGCACACAATCTTTCGCGTATTCAACGCCAGCGGTTTCAAAAGGCATTTTGTATGCCGGTGGTATAGACGGCTACCTGTATGCATTTGATGCCATGAAAGGCACTGTCTTATTCAAAACTTTTCTTTCGGGAACCGGAATCGAATCACCACCCTGCATTAACCGAAATACTGTTTATGTGGGCACCAATGATGACTTTCTTAATGCCCTTGATGCCACAACCGGGGAAATCAGGTGGCAATATCCAACCTGGGGCAATGTCAGTACCCGTCCGGTCATTTACCAGGACAGGGTCATCTTCGGCAGTTCTGATGGCTTCCTCTACGCGCTGGATACCGCTACGGGAAGCTTGCAGTGGAAATTTGCCACCATGGCAATGATCAATGGCAGTCATCCTTACCTGGACAATGACGTGGTATATGTGGGTTCCCGTGATGGATTTCTTTATGCAGTCAATGTCTCAGACGGCAGTCTGAAGTGGAAAACGGATTTCGGTGGCATTTCCCTAGAAGATTGCGGACCTGTAAAAGCCGGCAACAATATCCTCATTGCGGGCTGGTATAATACCTGGGATTCTTCGCAGGCCGGAGCCCTGTATGCAGTGGACGCTGGTACAGGATTATTGCAATGGACTGCCTTGCCGAATACCGGCTTTTCTTCCGATATAGCGTTGGACGGAAACAATGTATTTGTAAACGGAGATGATCTTAAAATACATGCATTATCCATAGCAGACGGGCATGAAATATGGTCACACCAGGTATTTGGAAATGGCGGCAGCCCCATTGCTGCCAACGGCGTGGTCTATGCGGGAAGTGGCGGCGAACGGCTCTTTTATGCTTTCGACAGCAAAATGGGCAAAATCAGATGGCAGAGGCGGGTAGAAAATTCCATTATGATCGGGAAGGCGCTGTTTATAGATAAGAACGGCGCACCCTCAGCGCCATAATTACCCGGGATCCTGTGTCTCATCCAGCAGCCGCCGGTGATAATTGACTTGCCCGAGATGGTACGCTAAATGTGTGGCCAGGTGTACGAGCATATAATGCATGGAGGTGATCCGGTCAAATACTACGATGGGATAATCGCGTTCAAGGTCGGTGCCATAAAGTTTTTCAAGGGAAACGTCCACCACGTGGATCGTATCGTCGATCATTCGCAGTAAATCCTCGCGGGGAATCATTTTCTGTGAAAATTCGAGGTCCCGGTTCCGAATGTAATCCGTAGCACCGATCTCCTTACCGATATAGGTATTCAGGTTGCCGACAAGGTGCAGGCAGAGATTACCCGCTGCATTTGCAATCTGTTTATCTTTCTTCCAGATATTTTCTTCGTGCCGGTATAATTCTAATTCCTGCCGCAATTTATTCAGGTCCCTTCTGAACAAACTTTTTAGTGTATCGATGATCATGCTGCAAATTTCGGTTTGATCCGGCATACTACTTCCCGATATTTTAGTAATCAACCCCGCTGAACCGGAACCAATTGAAGTCAGCACTGCCTCCCACGCCTTCCGTTTTTGTACTGAAATTGAAAAGGGCAAACCGGTTGGCTGTCCAGTCGTATCCCAATCCCATCTTCAGCTGGTTGCCGAAAGGAAAATAATTAATACCGTCAGTACTGTAATAAAAATGCGCTGAAAAATCACTGTGATCCGCGACTGCCCTGATCCAAATTTTGCGCGGCTGAAATCCAGCAATGCTGTCCATCACTTTACCATTGTTTACCATCACGAGCGTTTGTACATCTCCCTCCTTCCTGACGCCGATATAGGCATAGGGGGCCTGGAAAATTCCGAAACCCGCAACATTGCCATCTTTCAGGTTGGACAGGCCGAGTTCAACTGTTCCTGCGGATGTCGGTCCCTGCACTCTTTGTGTCAGCGTATTCCTGGCCATGACAAGATCGTCGGCCAATGACGCATGCAACCGCATGTAACCCTTTCTTTCCTTCAGCGACCACATTGAATTATCGGGATTATGGTTCCACTGCCATTGCAAACCCAGTGCAGGGTTATTGAATTCATCGGCCGTCGCCGGAACAGCGATGGTTCCATTTCTGACGGACACGGGCTTTTTGTAATCAACCACCCCTTTACCATTGCCAGCCTTTCCAAGCATTGGCCAGTTGTCGATCCATTTTACGGGAACGAGGTGTGGCACCCTACCAATCGGGCCACGGTCCTGCATGATGATAAACCACCAGCTGCCGTCTTTCAACTGCACCATACCGCCCTGGTGCAGCCCGTTACCCGGATAGGAGCTTTCATCCTGAATGATCACCCTGCTTTCATAAGGACCATGAATATTTTTACTGCGGAGACAAACCTGCCAGCCTTCCGTACCGCCAGCCGGGCAGGTAATATAGTAGTAACCGTTCACCTTGTAAACATGTGAACCTTCCATATTATAGGCTTCGTAGGGTGCTGTGGATCCTGCTGGTTTTGGCACCGGCCTGGTCCATATTTCGACAGGCTGCCCCTTTACCGAAAGTGCGCCGGCAGCAAGCTCCGTCACGAACAACTTCCCCTGTCCGTGCACCACATATACTTTCCCGTTGTCATCGAAAAACAAACCCGGATCATACATGTATTCCGGGAATATCGTGCGGGTCCAGGGACCTTTAATATCCTTCGCCGTACAAATGGAAAATTGTCCCGGTTCCTTATCCCACCGGGGTGTACAGAAGCCGACATAAAACAGGCCGTTGTGGTGCCTGATCGTAGCGGCCCATGACCCCCGGAGGTACATCTGCCCGCCTTCAAGGTTATACCGGGGATCTTCATTGAAACGCTCCACAGCATATCCTGCCATTTCCCAGTTCACCAAATCCCTGGATTTCAGGATCGGGCATCCTGGCACATAATGCATACTCGTCGACACAAAATAAAACTCATCGCCCACCCTGATTATATCCGGATCAGGCCAGTCTCCCCATAACAATGGGTTTTTGAAAGTCCCGTTACCGTTATCCGGTGTCCAGACCTGTTTCGGCAATGCGGGCTGGGCAAAAAGATCCCGCTGCTGCAAAAGGGCAATGCACAGCAGAAGAGAAATTATCCTGGTTACCATTGAAGAAAGATGTTGAAAAATCAGTAGTGAAGGGGGGCAAAAATTCGCCCCCCGTTTTTTCATAGATAGTTATTTTCCTGATGGGAATCAGTACCCGGGATTCTGGGAAAGATTCTTGTTCAGGTCGATCTCCTTCTGGGGAATGGGGAACAAATAGTTCTTCGTATCGAATACTCTTTCTGAAACGGGACTGATCCGCTCATTGGTAAGTGTCAGGTTGCCGTTATCCGGATTAACACTGCCAAGCAATGCCCCGGTTACTGTTCCCGGCATTACCGTTTCACCGATTTTCCAGCGTTGAATATCAAACCAGCGAAGTCCTTCCATAGCAAGTTCTACCCTGCGCTCCCTGCGAACAAGCGTACGCAGCGATGCCTGGTCATTATATATTGACTGGTCAGTAACGGGCATCCCGGCTCTTTGCCTTACTGCGTCAATGGCATTGTAAACACTGGCATCGATCTGGCCGGCTTCAATTTTCGCTTCTGCATAGGTCAGCAGCATTTCGGCATAGCGCATGACGATAAAATTCAGGCCGGTGTTGTCAATGTCTGTGCCATATTCGGTACCCCGGAAATCCTCCAGTTGCGGAATGAATTTCCGGACATTGTATCCTGTGGGAGAACAGTTGTTGTTTTTGTAGTAATCTGTTCCGGAATAAGGATCAAAATACGCGCCTTCATACATGGCACCGGGCCGGATGATCGTGGCATCCAGCCGCGGGTCACGGTTGTTATAGGGTTGCGATGGATTATAGGCGGCGTCCGTAGAGATCGTTTTGCCGTTGATGGTCTCATAGGCATCCAGCAGTTGCTGCGTGGGAGAAACGGAGCTCCAGCCGCCCTGTGAATTTGGCGCCAGTACAATCAACACCCAGGCAGCATTATCATCTTTCAGGTATTGCACATCGAGCATCACCTCTTCATTGTTGGCATTTCCGGGCCGGAAGAGTTCTGAATAGGATGGATACAGGCTATAGGTAAACGGTGCAGTCATTAATTGCCGGGTAGTGGCAATACAATCCGCCCATTTTTCATTGAACAATTCTGTTCTTGCCTTCAGTCCCAGCGCGGCACCCCTGGTGATGCGGCCTATTTCTGTTCCCTCGTAGGAGACCGGAAGGTCGGGCGCAATTGCATTCAGTTCATCCAGGATAAACTGTACGACTGCTGCCTTGGGGGTGCGGGAGACGGTATTGGCTTCAGCAGGGCTCAGTTCATGTAATACCAGGGGAACATCGCCGTACACCTGGCTCATGATAAAATACTGGTAGGCCCTCAGGAAGCGCACCTCTCCTTTCATGCTGGCTTTCAATTCATCTGAAAGGGCTGTGGAAGGAGTCTTGTCGACATTATCGAGGAACCAGTTACATCTCTGAACAGTGGTATAGTCCCATCGGCCGATTCCGTAATCAGTTGGCGTGGCATAGCCGGAAGCCAGTGTTTCATATCCCTCCCAGGGGAACTGGTCATAGCCATTATCGGTCATGCAATCGTTGTAAACAATATTGTCGCCAAGTTCCCATCCGCTGTAGCAGCCATTAAGTGCTGCAGTCACATCCTGCCTGGATGTCCAAAGAGAGCTGTTGCTGTATGCATCGAGGGGACTTCTGTCCAAAAAATCTTTTTTACAACCGGCCAGCGTCAACACAGATACGCAGGCAAGCAGATATATATATTTCATGATATTATTTTTTAGAATCCAACATTGATGCCGAAGGAATTGACTACTACCTGGGGATAGCTGTAGATGCTTCCTGTAGAGCCCACCTCGGGATCGATCCATTTGTAAAAATTGGTGATCGTCAGAATATTCTGTCCACTGTAATAGAGCTTCACATTCTTCAGTCCCACTTTGTTTACGAACCTGGCCGGAAGATTGTAAGCCACCAGTAAGTTTTTCAGCCGCAGGTAGGAGGCATCCTTTACCCAGAAAGATGATGGTGTGCTGGTTGGGCTGTTTTGTTTGTAGCCATAAGACAGTCTCGGGAAAGCGGTGGAAGGGTTATCCGCTGTCCATCTGTCCAGGTAAACAGAAGTGGGTTTATTGACGTCGGGGCCAACTTCACCGATCAGGTTTCCGCTTGCCACTTTAACACCACCAGCTCCCTGAAAGAATACAGACAACTCAATTCCTTTCCACTGCGCCCCGAGTGTCAAACCATAGGTGATTTTGGGGAAGTAAGTACCGAGATAGGTCCTGTCATTGCCATCAATAACGCCATCGGGTTTACCGGAGGGACCGCTGATATCGCGATAGATCAGGTCACCTGGTTCGATCTTACCCCCACTTTGTGTGGCATGGTTATCGATTTCTTCCTGCGTCTGGAAGATTCCATCACAGATATAGCCATACAGCGAGTTGATGGGGTAACCAACATCGGTAAAGGTTCCGCCGGAAATATAGGGACCGCTTCCCTTGAGATCGTTGACTTCATTTTTAATAAAGGCAATATTGGCTGCAACGTCGTAGGTAACCTCCCTGAACTGGTTGCGGTAACCCGCGGAAAACTCCCATCCTGAATTGGATACAGCACCAGCGTTCTGGTAGGGAGAAGTAAGGCCATAAACTGCACCAACTGGCAGATTCAACAGGATATCAGATGTCTTCCTGGTAAAGTAATCGGCTGTAAACTGGAGCTTATTCCTGAAGAACGTTGCGTCCATGCCGATATCTGTTGTGGTAGTCGCTTCCCATTGAATGTCGGAATTTGCCCCATTTTTGGGTGCGATGCCGGAGGCCAGTGTCTGGTTGAAAGAATAGTTGACGCCGGTTGAAATCGTGGCGTAAGTGGGGTAATAGCCCACCACATTCTGGTTGCCTAATTGTCCCCATGATCCCCGCAACTTCAGTGAATTCACAATTGGCAACAGTCGTTCAAAGAAACTTTCCCTGGAAATATTCCACCCTGCCGAAAATGAAGGGAATACACTCCACCGGTTACCCTCTGCAAAGCGGGATGAGCCATCCCGACGAAGGTCTGCTTCCAGGAGGTAACGGCCTTTGTAGTCATAGTTCAGTCTACCGAAATAGGATTGCAGCGCCCATTCCTGGGAATAGCCTTCATTTTGTTGTCCGTCTTTGGGAGCAGCATTCAATTCCGTCAGGGTATTGTTCAGGAATCCCTGGCGGTATGCGTAAAGGTAGTTGTATACCTGTTGCTCCTGCGTTGCGCCTAATGTAATTTTAACCTGGTGGTTTTTCGCAATGGTCTTCTGGTACTCCAGGATGGCCTGGAGGTTGGTGTAGGTTGTTTTATCGGAACTCTCAATGAGATTATTTGGGCCCTGGTATTTTGTTGGTTCGCCGGTGGAACCACTATAATACTGGATATCCTTTACAAACTGCTGACGTCTTCCGCTATTGGACCGGTAACTGAATCCGGGCCTGAAATGCAGGTCTTTGATGATTTCCCAGTCCAGTCCGAAATTGGTAGTCAGGATATCTCCGGTAGTTTTATTATAGGAACCTGCTTCGAGCCAGGCCATGGGGCTGCCATCGGCCACATAGCCATAAGCGCCGTTGGGATATTTATAGGGCACGGTATTGGAAATACGGTTAACCATTCTCACCAATTGAGAGAAGCCGGTAGCATAAGTGCTGACTGGTTCGCTGAACGGAGCGTGCTGATAAGCCAGGTTCGTATTGAAGCTGAGCTTCTCATTGATTTTCGAGTTCAGGTTAAACCGGGTAGAATACTTCGTAAAGCTGCTTCCCTTTACATTGCCTTGCTGGTCAAAATAACCAACAGAGGCCATGTATTGTGTTTTGCCGTCACCTCCGCTCACGTTCAGGTAATGGTTCTGCTGAAAACCTGGTTCTGTATAGAAAAGGTCGAGCCAATCGGTATTCGGGTGTGTGGGATCCGATCCATCTTTGAATTTCCGGATATCTTCTGCTGACCATTTCGGCGACTTCCCTTCGTTGGCAAGTGCTTCGTTATACAGTTCAGCCTGTTGCCATGCAGGAAGGAAATCGGGCAGGCGATGAACATCCTGTTTACCCACATAGCCGCTATAATTTAACTGCAACTGGCCCTTCTTTCCACGTTTGGTGGTAATCAGGATTACGCCGTTTGCTGCACGGGAACCGTAAATAGCGGCAGAAGCAGCATCCTTCAACACTGTTACATTTTCAATATCATTGGGATTCACTTCACTCATGGAGGCAATAACACCATCGACAACTACCATCGGGTCACTGTTGTTCAGGGTACCGATACCGCGGATGCGGATAGTACCAGCATCCCGACCGGGCTGACCGTTTGTGGTGGTAACTGTTACCCCTGCCATTTTTCCCTGCAGGGCATTGGCGGTACTGGTTACAGGCCTGTCTTCAATTTCTTTACTTCCAACTGACGAAATTGATCCTGTCAGATTTAGTTTCTTTTGGGTGCCGTAAGCAACGACAACTACTTCGTCAACCTTCTGATCAGCCAGCTTAAGTACTACATTGAAAGTGCCGGATTTGGTGACGTGCAGTTCTGTGGTCTGATGTCCGATGTAGGAGATCTGCAGTCGCCCGCCGCCTTCCGGAATTTCCAGTTTGAAGGCACCGCTTTCATCAGTTGTTGTCCCCTTGTCAGTTCCTTTCAGCCTCACAGAAGCGCCAGCCAGCGGGCTTCCGTTTTCGGTTGTAACATTGCCCCTTACTTCGATTGGTGCAGCGGGTTGTTCCAGTTTGACAGTGCCGGATTCCTGCTGACGCGGCTGAATCACAATCGTTTTGTCAATAACAGAATAAGTAAAGGGCTGTCCGCTGAAACACAGTTTTAATGTCTCCTCCAGCGTTGCATTCCTGACGTTGACCGTACTTTTCCTGGCGCTGCTGATCAGTGATTGTGTATAAGCAAAGGTGTAGCCGGTTTGCTTTTCAATCTTTTCCAGAATTGTTTCGAGGGCGGCATTGGTTTCCGCCAGTGTAATTTTCTGGGAATAAACTTTTGCGCTGACCTGCAGGCAGCAAGCAAGCATCAGCAGAGCGGCAATCTTCATGATCCGCAGGGTTTTGGTTAGCTTTCCCCCACTACAACCAGGGGGGATACAAATGGCGTTTAAATCCATAACTTTGATTTGTTTGGGTTACACAAAAAGCAGTCTTGCGGGACTTATTTTTAATGGGTTGACCCAAACAACCTGCTGGGAGTGTTGCAAGCGCTTCCAGCTTTTGTTTAAGGGCACCCAGGTATTTAAGGCTTCACCATGATCTTGTTTCCATTGACTTTAAAATGCACCCCCCCTGTTGTTTCCAGGATCCTGAAAACATTGGAGACATTGGTGTTGCGATCCATCTTTATATAGAACTTCTCCTTCACTTCTTTCTCAAATTCCACGTCTACATTATACCAGCGGGCCACCTCACGCATAATGCTGTTGATATCAGCGCCTTTGAAAATGAACATTCCATCTTTCCATGCCATTACTTCGCTGATATCCACGCCATTCAATATTCTCGTCCTGTTACCAGTTAATACTGCCTGCTGACCTGGCCGGAGCCGAACCAGATCATCATTCAGGGTAACATCAACAGCGCCTTCAAGCAGGGTGACCTTCAATGCCGTTTCATCGTCGTACGCATTAACGTTGAAATGGGTTCCCAGAACGCGGACCGTCATAGCGCCGCGTGTCACATGAAAGGGCATGTTACTGTTTTTAGCCACTTCGAAATAAGCTTCACCCGTGATCGAAACTTTTCTTTCGCTGCCGTAAAATGCCACAGGATAGGTAAGCGATGATCCTGCGTTCAGCCATACCCGGGAGCCATCAGCCAGAATAACCGCTGCTGCTTTGCTGCCACGTGGATTAAAGAGTGTATTGAACCGGGGAGTTTCGGTTTTCAGATCGTTGGCCTGGTAAACAATCTCCCCGTTGGCTGATCGGAGAATGCTTACATTGCCCTGAACAGCCAGTTCTCCTTTGCCGGCTTCATCGAGAAAGACCTGCTGACCATTGGCGAGTGTGATCGAAGCACGATTGGAGGCAGGTGGCTGGATATCATTGACAGGAACCGACCGGGCCTCAGTGTTGTTGACGGACACCTGTCCTGATTGGCGATAAAAAATATACACACCAGTTCCAATGGCCAGTATTACAGAAGCCGCTGCTGCCCAACGCCATAAATTCCCAATGCGAAAATGATTGTGAACGCTGATTTCTTTCTGAAGGCGCATTTCCATCTCCTGCAGCAGGCGCTCCAGGTCCTGTTGGTTAAACTGAAGGTTGCCGGTTTCCACCAACTGGTCATACCAGGTCTCGACCAACCGGGTCTCATCGGGCGTACATTTCCCGTTGCGGTATCGCTGTAACAAATCCCTTGCCTGGTTGAAATCCATGTTGCCGGCTTTTATTATTGTATGTCCGGCCAGCAAACAAAAAGGGGTAATAAAAAGATATTATTTTTTTAACAGCAGGAAACCAGCCAGAATGGAAGCTGTACTGGCAGTTTGACCCAGCGCCAGTTTTATTAGTTTCATGGCATGCTGGATATGTTTCTTCGAAGTTTCGGAAGAGATCCCCATCTTATCAGCGATCTCTTTGTGACTAAGGTGTTCCTCCCTGCTGAGTTTATACACCTCCTGCATTTTGGGAGGCATTCTGGAAACTGTCTGATGAATAATGAGTTGGGCATCTTTCAGTTGCAGTCTTATTTCTGCAACAGGGGGCATGGCGCTGCTTTCAATATTTGACAGCTGCGAAACATAGTCATGGCGAACAATGTTCCGCTCAATAAAATGAATGACTTTGTAACGGACGCTTGTTTGTAAATAGGCGGCAAGAGATCCTTCAACCTGCAATTCTGTACGCCGGTTCCAGAGGGAGAGAAATATATCCTGAACGATATCGGCAGCTGCATCCCTGTCACGAAGCGCTTTTGCTGCAGCCATATACAGGCCTTTCCAGTAGCGCCTGTAAAGGTGCGTGAAAGCCTGCTGATCGCCTGCTGCCATAGCAGACAGCAGCGCCTCATCACTATGTAAGCAGCTATATGGCATGTAGATAACATCGTAAAATTAGAACATACCATTGTACTTTTTAACGGAAGCAGCGAGGTTAAGCAAACGATTGCTTTAAAATGAACAACCAGTTGCCTATAGCGCTATTATCTCCAGGCAGTCTATATAGGCTTCATTTTTATAGCCTGCTCCTTTGGCAAAAGACATATTGTTGTCGTATCCTTTCTGCTCAGGATTCAACACAAGACGCAGTTCATGTTTTCCTTTGGTTAGATGGGGCAAGGTCAGTTGATTGGAGCGGGTCCACTGGCTCCAGTTCCCCGATGACTCCAGGATAAAAGTCCCGATGTCTTTTCCATCAACGAGTACTGACCGGATATAGCAGTAAACATCGTGGGGACCGTTGCCGTTGGATCCCCTCAGGGTAAGACTATAGCGGCCATCTGCGGGAATGTCAAAAACAAATGCGGGTGAAGTATTGCCACTTGTTTCGTCCTTAACGTACCCGGTTCCGGAATAACCGGTAACCGGCGTTGTAGCATCGGGTTTTTTGGGTGCGGGCGGAAGCGACAATACCGGAACAGGTGCCGCACCGGAACGCACTGCCATATTCCCTCCCTCCGCTTCTACCGTTGCCTGGAACCCGGAATACACCACCACGTTGGAGCAATCAGAAGCAAACCCCTTATCGTCTTTTGCGTAGACCGAATAATATCCAAAGGGTTTACCGGCGAGGGAGTAAGGTGCCTGGATAAGCGTATCCCTTTGCGGCGAGCGGAGATAATACTTCAATCCTGGTACGGGAGTCCAGCGCAGCTCATCTCCTGTTACCTGTAAACCAGGTTCAACCGGGGACCAGTCTTTGCCGGGGCCGGGATTTACCAGGTTCATGACCTGCTTTCCCTGGCTTTGGGTACTGTTCTGCATCACCAGGCGAATCTCAAAATTTCCTTTGGCAGTTGCGGGAAACACATAGGGCAGCTGTTGTGGACTGCCATTGACCGAAAGGGATGCAATGGTTGTACCCGTACCTTCAATGGTGATGTTCACCATGGCATCGCGGTATACCAGTCGCTCGAGACGGAGTTTCCCGTTCACAAGCTCTTTGGGAACCACGGGTGAGAAACGGATTCCCGCCGGCGTCATTTCCATCCCGAACAGCATCCGGTAAACCATACTGATGTAAGCTGCAACAGACCAGAGCTGCCTGTCGGAGTTCAACGCAGTGTTCTCATCAAAACCGGTATCATAGGTCATATTCTCTTTGTGGGTAAGAAACATGGCGCCCTGCCGCATCAGCGACTTCATCAGGTGCGTGGCCACAGTTTCATTGCCGGATTGCTTTGCCATATACATCAATGGTGTTTGCCAAACTGCCCAGATACTTTTGTTGTGATAAGCAAAATCATCCGGAATGGTGGGATAAAGGGTGGCGCCACCATAGGGATAGAGCGGGTATTTTGCCACGATACTGTTCACCTGCTCCGGCGATGCTGCACCCAGCAGGGCGCATAACCCGTTAGACATGATGTCCACCCGGTCAGACGGTTTATAGCTGAGAAAGGCGGGGTACAGGTAGGCGGTATACAGGCCTTTATCCTTGTTCCAGCAATATTTGTCAAGTCCCTTTTGGATACTTTGCTGGTAATGCTGCCACAACCTGATTTCTTCTTCCTCCTTATTCAGCAACACACCGGCTTTTTCCAAAAAGCCGTAACAGAAAAAATGCAGGGCATTGGTTCCGGTGGAAAAAGACTCACCAATATTTTCATTGGAAAACCAGTTGGGATAAGTATGTGTTCGCCAGTCCATGGAACAGGCTTCGCCGCGGAAAAGGCCGACCTGTTCATCATAGGCAACATGTATATCTTTTAACGCTGTATAACGCAGACCCTCATACGCTTCTGCCAGCCAGTTCCTGTCGCCTGTCACGAGGTAGTACTCCCATGCAGCGATGGCCCAGACGACACGGTCTGTGGAGATCGGCCATGATCCCCCGGTACCGGTGTCCTGCAGCGCTTCCTTTGGATTTTTCAGTGTCTGTTTCCGAAGGGTATTCAGGGAGATGGATGGGTTCATCCAGGAAAAAGCAAAATAGATGCTGTATACGGCATCACGGGTCCACGTATCGGGCCAGAGCTTGCCGGTGCGGAAAGTACTGTCGTCCCTGAGGTTCAGCACCATTTCTTCAAGCGCCATATTGTATAAAGCAGCCAGCATTGGATTGCCCTCTGCTGTGAAGGCGGGATAATTGCTGATCGCTTGCTGCAGTTTCCATTGATGGCCCGCACCGTGGTAGTTGGACCGGATTTCAGTAGCCGAGACGGCCCGGGCAATCCTGTTGCCTAAAAAAGAGGCATCGGAAACGCTGTCTGGCGCGATCGCAAAAGGAAGAGCAGTTCCTCCTTCGCGCACTACTGTCCATTGCGTGGAATAGTCTTTGTCCCGGTCCTTTTCTGCTACGGTGATCGTATTGCCTTCCTGGGAGAGGAATTGGCGGTCTCCCGTGGCTTCATTGGAAACGCTGTACCAGCTGCAGCTGGTCATATTGCGCCAGCCATATCCTTTAAACAGCCAGCGGGCCTGTTTTGCCGAAGTATCCGTTGCTTCCCTCACAACGGGCCTCGAATTGTTATCCAGCTGCAACACGTGACCGGTTTTCTTATTCCTGAAACGAACGGCCTCTGTAGCGGTTGCCTCCGCTATCCAGCGATAGCGGTCGTCAGTGGCTGCTGCGCCAGTCAGCAAAACACCATTGTCTTCATAGAAATACTCGCCTGTAGCCCGGTTCTGAAAGCTCCATTCAGACGTGGGGCGCTGGCTTTTATGGGCAGACTGGCAGGCTGCGATAATCACCAGGAAAACTGATGCATACAAGGCTATTCGTCCGGTAAATTTCATACGGCTGTAATTGTTTCCTGAATTTTAAAGGAAGCTCCCAGGAGTGCTGCGTGATCTCCCTTTTGGGCCAGCACGATGTCTACGGTGTGTGTCGGCGTCCAGGCGAGTGATGCTACTTTTTGCTTGAGATATGGCAGTATCACTTCGCTGCTGTTCATGATTCCACCAGCCAGCACGATAACCGACGGATCGTAAGCATGGATGAAGGTGGTAAGCGCTGCTGCCCAAACATCCAGGCATTCATTGCGCACCAGCAGGGCATCTGAATCACCGCCACCAGCCAGCAGGAAGATCTCCCTGAAGTCAAGACCGAAAGCCCTTTCTTTGAAAGCTGGTGTAACAGCTGCATGATCCCTGATCACAGCCGAGAGGAAAGCAGAGGAAGCCATCGCTTCCACGCATCCGCGGTTACCACAATTGCAGGTTCTCCCCTTGTAGTCAATGGTAAAATGTCCACCCAGTGAGCCGCCCTGGAAATGTGCGCCGTACAATACCTTTCCATCCATGACGACACCCGTTCCGATGCCGGTTCCTATGGTAACCATAACCATATCATTGTATCCTTTTCCCGCCCCGTATTGCCATTCACCGATCAGAGACAGGCGGGCGTCATTGTCCAGGTACAACGGAACCTTCCATTGCTGCTGCGCCCATTCCACCAGGTCAAGCTGAATGGCATCATCATATTTCTTGTTGGTAGAGAGTACTTTTTTCCTGCGGGGATCAACAATACCCGGAAACGCAAGGCCTATTCCGCCCAGGTCTGAAGGATCAAGTTGCTGGCTTTGCAGCAATCCGGTTATGGCAGCATCGATGCGTGAGAGACTGTTCTGCAGCCCTTTTCCCGAGCTGGCATCAAGTGTTTGAAGGGCCATGACAGAGCCAGCCTGCACCACTCCGATCTTGATAATGGTTCCCCCCAGGTCTATTCCTATATGATACATACTGATCTGAAAGATTTAAGGTTTCAAGTTAATCGTAATATTGTTTTGCCTCGCAGGTTGCAGTTCAACTGGTGTATTGCCTCCCAGGTGAACAAAAATCTTTTCACAGGTTCCGCCTTTCAGGGGTTCAATATTGAGTGTCGCTGTTTTTCCGGTTTTGTTTACGGTAAGATTGAAGGTAAGTTCACCAAAGACGGTGTTTACTTTTTTCAGGCTGGTGATCATGCCCGGCTGCAGCCATTCCTCCGGCATCCCTTCAAAAAGGTGGAGTTCTTTTGCGCGATCAAGGGCAAGCATATGCACAACCAGGCGGATGAACTCGGCGCTGCCCCAGTTGTGGGGCATGTCGCCAACATACCTGGCCTGAAGGTCACGCGGGTTTTGTTCTTCCCGCCAGGCATACAAAGGCGAAGCATGGTTGGCAAAGGCATAAAGTGAAGAGATCGCTTTTTCCTTATCGCCCAGCCAAAGATTGGCATGCCCGTAAAAACTGGCAAAATAGTTCCAGATCCCCTCGGCCAGCCACCCGGTTCCCATCACCATCCCTTCCTGTAAAGTGGCGTCCAGCATTTTCATGGTGCCGGTCATCAACGGATCACCTGCAGCAAATAACTGTCCGGGAAATACGGCCTGGCAAAAAGTCCACTGTGCACGCTGCGGCAGAGACCGCATGGCTGGATCCATCACAATGGGAATATATTTGTTACCGAATGCATCGGTCGCCAGGTCGCGTTGTGCTGATTGGCGGAAGCGGGCAAAAAAGTCATCGTATTCCTTTTGCCAGTTTACCGCGTCAGTATTTTCTCCCAGCCATTTGGCAGCCTGTATCATTGCCCTGAGACCGATCAGGTTCCAGTAGGTATTGCTGTACTCAGCTTTGTCTGACGTGCCCCATAAGCCACCATCAATCTCCCCGGGAGGGATCAGGCCATCATCCAGGGGAATGTTGTTAGTGGCGGATTGGATGCGAAGTGCTTTGATATGATCAACTGTTTTCCGGAGCCTGGTCCAGGTAGCTTTCAGCCATACCTCATCCTGGGTCAGCAGGGCATGCTGCACACATGCCCATAATACGATCCCGTTTTCTTTCCAGTAGTTATCACTCATCTTCCTGAATCCGCCATCAGGTTGCTGGAAAGACAACATGTATTCGATTCCCTGCCGCGCATCCTGGCCGCGGCCAAGTATGGTGGCGGTCTCCAGCAGGAACGCACCATCAACGATCCAGAGTCCGCGATAGCAGGTTGGTCCCACCTGGAAAGCGATGCTGTCATGTTTTCGTTCCCTTGCCTGCCAGATGCCGCGTACTGATGCATCCACCAGGTTCTGGATCTCCCTGTCAGGAATGCTGATGGTATTGTAAGGTATCCCTGACTGACTGGTCCAGTACGCGATGACTTCTTTTTTCAGGTTGCCAGCCTCTCCCACCAGTGCCGCCGGGTCAGCCTGCATCCTGGCTGCGATACGGGAGGGCTTGCCGTTATCGTAAACCACCAGGAAAGATTTTTCAACGCCTGGCTGTAAGGTGATCTGCTCAAGATCGATGATCGTTTTGCGGTTGTTTTCTACCAGTGACTGCCTTATGCGGGTAACCTGGCTGCCCAGTAATAGTCTGCGGTGGTGGCCGAGCGTGTCAGTAAACACCACCACATTCCCATTGACCTGAACCTGATGATCCGAATTCAACACTACGGTGGGATGCAATTGTTTTATCTCCTGCGTGCTGTTGCGCATCGTAGTGACCACGATGTCTTCGCGGTTCCCGTTTTTGGTAGAAGTACCATATTGCATGTAATCCGTTGCCAGTGCAAAGGCTTCCTGGCGGATCTGCGTTCCCGCATAGCGCGAATCGGTGACTACAATGGGCACCCTTGCGTTATGCAGTTGCTGTTTTTCGATGATCATATTTTCGTCGGCCAGCACATGTACTACAGAATGAAATCCGCGCTCGTTGGCATAGGGAAAAAAGTTTTTCCCACCGAAATCATACAGTAACTGTCCCAGGGGGCCCACCAGAGTTTTGCAGGTATCGTCAGGAAAGGAGATACAGGAGGCATACCATTGCGGCGCATAGCGATAGTCAACCGAATGCAACTGTGCGCCTCCTGCAAGCGGCGCCAGAAAGAAAATCATTGCCAGGATGTTCCTGCCTATTTTTCGCATGTTGTTATGATTATCGGCCAGAGATTTTTTTCAGTACTTCAGGGCCCAGCGGGCTATCTGCGATGGCTGGTGCGATGAGGATGAATCCGCCGCCCGATGCGTTATGCGCAATGCGGGCAATACAGGGATATCTTTCCGTCTTCTCCGGATACAATAAAGACTCCTGTGTTCCGGTGTAGGCCAGCACTTCAAAATTCCAGGGTTTAAAGACGGCAAAGTCGGTATAGATATCGTTCACAATAAGGGGTGTGTCGGGAAGTTCCGCGAGCACTGTACCCGGCATAAACTGAACGCCTTTGCCTTTAACGCTGAACCCGAACAGGCCATGTTTGGTGCTCCAGGAATTGAAGAACTGTTCGTTGCCCCAATAGTTTACGCCTTTGCGTTTCGGGTTAGCGAGGCCGATTCCCGGCAGCGCTTCATCGAGCGGTTGCCATTGGCGTTTATCCGTCATAATACCCAGTGATGGATGGTTGCTTTCCGGTATGCCGAGGTTCAGTCCATCGCCCTGCATCTTTACTTCTACTTTATTGGTAGCACCAAACTGAATGGCGCGATAAGCCGGACTTCCCGCTTTGATCATATAGTAGCGGCTCAGCATTTTGTACCGGTGTGTATCGGGATAAGGTGTTCGGGTCGGGTACTCCTGGCGGATGAAAGCTTCCATATCACGGTAAGTGGCAACCAGCTGACCGTTGATGAAGACACTATCGCGTCCGGCAAGGGGACCGAGTTCAAGGTAAATATCGCTGCCACTGAATGCTGCATCCGGCGATACGGTGCAGGTGTATACACCATCGCGCCTGGCGCCGTCGGGGTTTTGTTCCGCTGGCTGAAATGTCCATCCCTGCAGGGGAATGGTTTTCCTTAAGGACAGAAAATCATACCAGTCGATGATGCCATGCTGTTCGCCAAGAATGCCTGCGCCATCTTCCTCTGTTTTCGGATGGGTTCGGGCGCCGTAGCAGATGATGGTACCACCCTGTTGCACATAACGATCGAGCAGGTCTTTCACTGGTTTTCCGGAAAGTGTATGCAAGGGAAGCATATTACCGGTAATCACCAGTTTCGGATGCCCCTGCGCGTTGAGTGATTCCAGTTGCGACAGGTTGATGGTTTCCATGTCAAGTGCCGGCTGTTGCGGGTGGAATGAAGCGTCATAGAACAGCACGCTTCTCCCCTTTTTCAAGGGCGCTGGCTGCTGGCGGCTGACACTGGTGTAGGGGGTAGTCGTTTTTGGTTGCGGAGCGCGCCATTCCTGCCTTATTGCCCCGTTCACCACGGAATTGTCACCTGGTCTTACCCATATGTTCTTAATGCGGGGATCCGCTACGGTGATGTGGAGTTTGCCTTCCCTGCAATCGAGGCTGATGAATCCCCCCGGAGTTGGTATGCGGCAGGAATAGGTTGTCCATGAGGACGGAACTGCAGGCATCACTTTCACTTCAAGCCAGCCGGGCCTTGCCGGTTCAACCCCAAAAAGATCTTTGATCACTGTTTCAAGGAGGTTGCCGGCTGCTGTAACAAAAAGGTTCCCCCCGGTTGAGACACCAGTCGTGTCCAGCGTTTCCTCAATGAGCCCGGGGTATTTCTCATCTTCAATCGTCGCTGCTGCCAGTTGCAACAGGTGCAATCCGCCGCCCGGATCACCGTTCTGAAACCTTGCTTCGGCTTCCCAAAGGTTCCACCAAGGCCACACCTTTACGTTCTGATCATTATCCATGTCCACATGATTCATGCGGGGTGTGATGGTTATGGAGCCTGCCCGGCACCAGTTGTTCTGCCGGAGGTAATCAAGGGTTCGCCTGGTTCTGGCCGCATCTGTGGCGCCGATCTTCAGCAACATGGACTGCGATGCCTGGGAGCTGCGCCGGCAAACACCATCCCATAAAGTCATGTTGCTGAAATAACCTTTGTCGTCATTCCAGAAGATGGTGTTCAGGGCATTGACCGTCCGTTGATAGCGGTGATCCAGCTCTTCTGCCAGTTTTTTGTTGCCAAGGGCTTCCTCTATCCGTGATGCGTATAACAACAGTGATGCATACATGGAATTGGAAGCCAGCGTCCGTACACCGTTGGTGCTTAACATCATGATCATATGATCCATGAAATCCGTTACATCGGTGATCAGTCCATCGTCATCATAGTCCCTGCTCATCCAGAAGGTGACCCATGGCCTGATGATGGCCGCATCTTTCCTGAGGCTGTCAAGGTTTCCGGACCAGGTATAATAATTCCAGACAGAGCGTACTGTCCAGCCCACTTCGGATGCTGTTCCTCCCTGTGACGGATCATTGGAGTTTTTACAATCTGAAGGCGACATCCCAGCGTAGCGGTTGAGGTCGTACACCAGCGATTGCCGGGCCATCACCCCACGTCCGGAGATAAGGGCGCCTGGCAGCAGGCCGGAACCCAGGTCGCGGGCCCAGATGTCGAGCCAGCGGAATAACTCACAATACATCAGGTCGCCATTGTAGCTGAGATCGAGCAGCTCCTGTGAAAAAGCTACCGCCTTATTCAGGGTTGGCAGTGGCGTCTGCACCACCAGCTTACTCCTGTACACCTGTTCCAGCTGGCTTTGAAACGCAGCAGGATCTGAGGCCATGAAAGTGGCAGCCTTTTGTGAGAAACTGGTAAAATAGCGGTCTCCGTTACGGCGTCTTTTTTCTTCAAGCTTAGTACCGGCTTCCATTTCAAGGATGGGGCTAATGGAGATGGGAGCATCGACGGCAACGGTAAATCCCGGCCCGGCAGGTACACCATAAGTTACCGTCACACTATCCCTGCCCAACCGGATCGAATAGCGGGCTCCACCGGGAAACACAACAGTGTTCCAAAGCGTACTGGCCGGCAGTACTTCTTCCCCCTGGCGGTAAAAGCGAAGCCGGCCATTCATTTTCATGCCCCGCGCTGCAACAAAATGCTCCGGTGCTGTTTTGACGATAAACTTACCATCACCCACAAGCGCCGTAGCTGCTTTTCCTTCATAGGAAAGTCCATAATCTTCTTTGGTCTCATTCGCCGGATCCCATTCCATTGTTTCGTCCAGCGGATAGGCAGGCCTGGTGACCTGTTTGTAAGGCAGGTGGGCGATATCGAGGTTACAGAAACCCTGTGTCAGCGCCATGAGTTGCAGGGGTGCGATCTCATTGAGTTCAGGAAAAAGATAACCCAGTTTGACAATAACGATTTTAAAGGACAGCGGATCAAGCGACAGGTCTGCAAAATCACGGCGTTCCTTCAGCGAACGGCGGTCGCGGAGTATTACTGTACGGATGCCGTTAACGTCCAATACCACGGCTCCACGCTTGTCGGCTATCGCCGCATCATTGGATTTGGACAATAGTTTTCCGGTAATGCGGACAGGGTGTGAAAAGCGGTTATCTATTTTAGCGCCGAGCGTTAACGCGATTGTATCATTAAGCTGTCGCGCCATGCAGGCATCAAAAGCCTGCGGGTCGACGATTCCCCCGAGCAATATATTTTTCTGGTTCTGAGCAAGCAGTCGTTCCAGCACATAGGTATTATCACCCGGCGCCCCGGCGGTGGTATTGTCACCTGCATCGGAAATGAATACTGTTTTGGCGTCGCTTTTATTGGCAAGTGTCAGCATTTCATCGAAGGTTCCTGATGGAACACTGAGCTGCATGGCTGTTCTTGCTTTCCAGATCTGGCCGGCCAAAGCTTGTGCTTCTTTTCTGGCCAGCGCGCGGTAACTGCTGTCGCGGGCAAGCACAAATACGCGCATGGCGGAGCGGGGAAGATCAGCCCAGCAATATCCTGCAAAAACAGATGCATCCAGCAGACCGGACTTTGCGGACACGACGGGAAGCTGATCGTAGATGGGTTTCAGCGGAAGCTTATCTGTGATGGATTTTTCACCGGGAACAAGAATCGGGATGGTGACACATTCCATTACCGGGCGAAGATTTTCATCTATGGCTTTGATGAGCAGCCTGACTGCCCTGGATTTGGTTTCTTCCACATCACGATGGGGTGCCGTGCGGTAGGCTGTTAGCAGGTTGAGTCCGGATACAAATGCCGGGGACAGGTTGCCGTGGAGATCGAAGCTGGCACTGATCAACACAGCATTGCCAACGATGCCGCGAATTTCTTTGATGAGCGTAGCCTGCGCATCTTCGTAGCCTTCCACATGCAGGGCACCATGCATTTCCATGAAGATCCCGTCGAGGTGTCCTGATTTCCGGATACTGTCCAGTATCTCCGCTTTAAACAGATCGAATGCTTTTTTCTCCACAACGCCGCCGGGCCAGGCATAGGCATGCAACGTAGGGATCAGCTGTACCCCTGCGGAGGCTGCGATAGCTGCCCACTCCACATCCTTAAGCACGGCTTTCCCTCTTTTGACCTGGAAATCTGAGAGTCGGGTGGGTGCTGTTGAGAATGTATTTGATTCGTTCCGGATGCCCAGCGTGAGAATGCGTTTGCTGACCGGAGCTGTTTTTGCCAGGAGTGTGACTGGCAAAAAACTAATAGCGATCATCAGGAACCTAATCATAAAGACAATTATTTCAGGCTGAAAACAGTTTGATAGTCGAGGAAAAATGGTGGAACGAGGCCGGCTGTGTTCGACAGCGGCAGTATTTCAGCAGGCATGTCTATGCCCAGCGTATCACGCATAAAGTTCCGCCGGGCCATACAACGGGCGTAGGTTTCAGGATACTGGTCTGCCAAAGCCTGTTGCAGCGCTGCGTCTGCCACAACATAACCATCTTCCATCCGGGAAGAAAAGAATTGTTTGGAACGCGGAATGATATCGAGCTGAAAATACATGCCGGACTTTATGGTGTCATTGGAATCCTTATAAATGGGCGAGGTGGTCCATTCTTCAAAATGGATCAGGTGACCGGGATTCAGAAAAACATTGAACTTGTCAAAGGGAAGCAGTTCCTGGATCAGCTCGTAGATATCCCCGCCCCGGGCGCCTGGCCGGAGCTGTTGCAGCCATTGCACACAGGCGAGGAAATAAAGAGATGCGAATTCAGCAACATATCCTCTTGCGGATTCCGGCAGATCAGCTTCGGAGGAAGCCACCCAGCCGGCCCTGCAGATGTTGCTTCCCCAATAGGAAATATTGGTGGAACACGGGTCACCCAGGCGGATCTCCCCCCCTGCCGGGCTGGACAACCCGATATGCAGGTTGGCTGAGCTTTTCAAACCTGTATGGCAACCCAGCGGGTACCCGGTATACTGGTAATGTTTTGCCATTTCGAAATCGGTCACTCCGGTAGTGAAGTTTCGCAGGAAACTGGTCATGCCATCGGAGGCCATACAATTTGAGAATTCGAACTGTGCAATTTCAAACGGTGTACAGGTGGCTTTCAGGCCATCCACCGGGGACATGAGCAAGTCGGTGGCATTCACGACGTTTTCGCGACCACACAGGTCTCGCAATTCGTCAGTTATAAAAGCAGGCAGATCAATGGCGAGCGTGGGTTGACGAAACTCGGACTGCTGAAAATATTTCCAGCCGACACAGCCGACAGTTGCTCCCGTCCCAATCCCTTCTTCCCTGAAAATATCTGACAGCTGCCTGCTTTCATCGCGTGGCTGGCTAAGCAGTGAAAATGGCTGGTAGCGCTCATAGCGCAGATGACCGGCCAGGAATAAGGGTGAAACGGTAAGGTGGGAGACACATTCATTGCCCACCAGTAATAACGGGTTGTTCGTGCCGTCAATGAGCAGCAAGGCTTCTTCAAAACGCGGATCAAAATGTACGAGATACAACAGGTTCGCGAAATGTTCGCGGTCACCATAAACCACCAGGTGTGTGATTCCCCTTGTTGCCATTTCGCGCCTGCAGCGGGCGATCCGGTCACTGATTTCGCCAGAACCGGGCATAATTACAGGCATAGCTTTCCCATAATCGGGCCATGCTACTTTTTTCAGACTTACGGAAGATTGGTTGTTCATGAAGCAATCAGTTTTGCAGTTCGTTCCCGGCGATGAATATCTTTATCCCGGGGTTTTATGCATTCCAAATATAGGAATAAAAAAATACCAGTATATACCAGTTCATATTTTCAGAGAAATTATTATTTTTACCCGTCAACACCCAAAAAGCGCTGCCATTATGAGTAAGCAAAAGAATATCGCTGACATTATCCTTATTGACACAACGCTTACCACGCCTGTATACAAGCAGATCGTTCAATCCATTCACCGGAACATAGATAACGGAAGTCTCGGAAAAGACGACATGCTTCCATCGGTAAACCAGATAGCGGCTCATTTTTCACTGGCCCGGGGTTCAGTGTTTACGGCATACAATGAATTGCGGTCTTCCGGCATCATTGATTCCATTCCGGGGAAGGGTTATTTCGTGACCAGCACAGAAACCAACCTGGCCAAAAAAATATTCCTCCTTTTCAGCACGTTCACTCCCTATAAGGAAACATTGTACAATGCCCTGTTAAACCATCTTCCCAAAAACGCATCGCTCGATATCTATTTTCATCACCACAGTATGAAAATGTTCGAGAACCTGATCAGGGAGCAGGCGCCGTACTACAATACCTATATCATCATGCCCGAAACCCATCCGGATGCCCGGGCAATTCTTGAAAAACTGGATCCCAAGCGGACCTTCCTGTTTGACGTAGGTTACAATGACTATCACAAAAATTTTCCCGGAGTCTACCAGCATTTTGAGAAAGACATTTATGATATCCTTGTCGCTTCAAAAGAAATGATGGCAAAATACAAGCGGCTCTTTCTTGTATTTCCGGCTTCGGCAAAAACCACGGACATCATTTCGGGCTTCAACAAATTTGCCCGCAAAAAAATCATCAAATCAGCAGTGATCAACGGCATAAATGCTGCCGATGTGAAGCCGGGCGATGCGTTCATTGTGATAGATGACAACCATCTTGTTGATATCGTAAAGCTCGCGAAATCCCAAAAATGGCAATTGGGTAAAGATATCGGTCTGATCTCCTACAATGAGACCAACCTGAAATCGATCATCGGCAACGGCATTACCACGATAACCACTGATTTTGTCGCCATGGGCCGCTCAATGGCTGAAATGGTGATGACCGGAAAAGGAGAAGTAATAGAAAACAACTTCAATATAATCGACAGGAATTCTTTTTAAAGTATATATATGTCCAGCATTAATGATCCCGCCGTGCTATTCCAGGGCACAACCCTTGAAGGTCCGGAAATTGACCGTGTCACCCGTACGCTTGGGGACCTGACCGATGTTTTTTCTGATAAGGATGCCCTGGCAGCCATGGCTGCCGATCAGAAGGTATATGATGTTGCCTGTTATTTTCCGGTAGCGGATGGTACAACGGCAGGGTTATTCTTTGGCATTACTTACATCTACCCCGGCAAGGTGGGCACTGAATATTTTATGACCCGCGGACATTTTCACCAGTTGCGGGACCGCGGTGAGTTTTACCATTGCCTGGAAGGCGAAGGCATGTTGATCCTAATGGATGAAGATCGCCAGACACGTGCAGAAAAAATGTACCCGGGGAGTCTTCACTATATTCCCGGACATACGGCACACCGCACAGCCAATACCGGGAACAGCATGCTTGTATTCAGTGCCTTCTGGCCCTCAGATGCCGGCCACGACTACCAAAGCATCAGTGAAAAAGGATTCTCCGGCATCCTGGTTGAACAAAACGGTGAACCCGTACTTGCTTCCAAATAATCATCCCTTTACAACGAAATGGCATATCTACCGAATTATGACAAATACCCCTTTGTTGATTTCCGGCAAAGTGGTGAGATCTCCTGGAAAGGATGGCCTGCTATCTGTGAACAGATCACCCGGCAGGTTGAATCCACCGGAAAGAGTACCTGTATTGTAGCACTTGAATGTTACCCGGGTTTACTGGAAGAAGAAGTTATCCCGGCCCTGGAAAAAGGTTTGTCCGGCCGGATCTTTCACACTTCGGCCTGCATGCAGTCGCCGGAAGCAATTTCAGCGATGGTATATCCTGATGTAACCGACGATGAGATCTTCGGCTATATCACCCGGTTGGAAATGAAAAACTTTTTCGATCCCGTAAAAACCGGCGCCCTACAGCAAACATTAGCAGCCGCCAAAGGAGAGACCATTTTCGTGTATGGTCCGGGTGCCAGTCTCGTTGCCCCGGCCTATGATCTCCTAGTATATTTCGATATGCCGCGCTGGGAAGGCCAGCTGCGTTTCCGGCGCAATGAGGTGAACAACCTTGGCGTGCAGAATAAAAACACAAAAGCATCCCTGCAATACAAACAGGCGTTTTTTGTAGACTGGCGCGTGGCAGACAAATTAAAAAAGACTTTGATCCCTAAATGGGACCTGGTGATTGACAGTACGGTGCCCGGAGAACCCAAAATGGTGACGGGAACTGCCTTGCGGGAGGCTCTTGCTAAAACGGCGGAGCGTCCGTTCAGGGTAACACCATTTTTTGACCCGGGGCCCTGGGGCGGACAATGGATGAAAGAATATTGTGATCTTGATCGCAGTGCAGTGAATTATGCCTGGTGTTTTGATTGCGTGCCGGAGGAAAACAGCCTGATGATCCGGTTCAATGACCTGCTGTTTGAAACACCAGCCATCAACCTGGTATTCGCGCAGAGCAGGAAACTTCTTGGAAATCCGGTACAAGCCCGTTTCGGCGATGAGTTCCCCATCCGGTTCGACTTCCTCGATACCATGCAGGGCGGAAACCTCAGCCTGCAGGTGCATCCCTATACAGAATATATACGCGAACATTTTGGCATGGACTATACCCAGGATGAAAGCTATTACATGCTGGATGCGTCTGATGATGCCGTTGTCTACCTGGGATTAAACGACGGCGTTGATACCGATAAAATGTTCCATGATCTGGCCGTTGCACAGGAAGGAAAGACAACCTTTGACACGGACCAGTATGTGGCCAGGTGGCCGGTCAAAAAGCATGATCATGTGCTGATCCCCGCTGGCACCATACACTGTTCAGGCACCAATTCGATGGTACTGGAAATCAGTGCGACCCCCTATATTTTCACTTTCAAACTATGGGACTGGGGAAGAATGGGGCTGGACGGGAAACCACGTCCAATCAATATCAAACATGGTGCAAAGGTGCTTGACCGCAATCGCACACCGGAAAGCACCCGCCGGGAACTGATCAATGCAGTAACCGTTATCGGCGAAGGAGATGGCTGGAAAGAAGAGAGAACCGGACTGCACGAACGCGAATTCATTGAAACGCGCCGGCATTGGTTCAGCAAGCCGGTTGACCACCACACCAATGGTTCTGTCAACGTGCTCAACCTGGTGGAAGGCAGGGAAGCAATCGTAGAAAGTGCCACCGGGGCCTTTGAGCCATTCGTAGTGCACTATGCAGAAACATTTATCCTGCCGGCAGCAGTTGGCCAATATACCATCCGGCCTTATGGTGAAAGCGAGGGTAAGACCATTGCCACTATTAAAGCTTTTGTAAGACATCAACCATAATTATAGCAAGATGATCAATTATGTTACCAAACCCATTCCTGAAAAAAAGCCTGACGTTTCTTTTGTGACCCGGCCCTGGGGAAGTTTCAAACAATATGCTTTTAATGAAGACTGTACGGTGAGCATGATGACCTGTCTTCCTGGTCAGCGGTTGAGTCTCCAGTCGCATACCGGCCGGGCAGAATTGTGGATCGTGATCGATGATGGCGCGGTGGTGCAGGTGGGTGAAGAAATCAGGGAATGCAGCGCCGGTGATGAGATCTGGATTCCTGCCAATGAGAAACACCGTTTGAGCTGCCATGGAAATTCGGCCGTCCGGGTGCTCGAAGTTGCTTTTGGCAACTGGCAGCAGGAAGACATTGCCCGCTACGATGATGATTATATCCGGTAACTTCAAACAGATTGCTATTAACGATTGCCCATGAATACAAAACAATACGCTGCCAGAACCCGACGGATCTGCATGACCGCTGCCCTCGGCGGACTACTGTTCGGCTTCGATACCGCAGTGATCTCCGGTGCCCTCCAGATGATCAAAGGCCAGTTCTCCCTGAATACTGTTATGGAAGGATGGCTGGTGAGCAGCGGCCTGCTCGGCTGCATCATTGGCGTACTGATCACAGGAATTTTAAGTGACCGTATCGGCAGAAAAAAAACGATACTGCTTGCAGCCTTTATGTTCCTGGTATCGGCAATCGGATGTAGTTTTCCTTCCAGCGTTTCGCAACTGATCTTTTTTCGCCTGATCGGCGGCGTTGGGGTGGGCATGGCATCTGTCATCTCACCCATGCTCATCGCAGAATTTGCCATGCCGGAAAGCCGCGGCCGCATGATTGCCTATTACCAGCTGGCAATCACAGCAGGTATTCTAGCAGCTTATTTCTCCAACGTGATTATCAGTGGCCTCCCGCAGGGTGCAACCGACAGCAACACGATCGCTGCACTGCTGGTCCAGGAAAAATGGCGGACAATGTTCCTGGTGATGGCCATACCCAGTATCCTATTCCTGCTCCTGCTTTTCAGGGTGCCGGAAAGTCCCCGGTGGCTGATCACAAGAGGGAAACGGGAACAGGCATCAGTAATTCTGCATGACCTCAGGCCTGCAGAACAGGCTGCCAAAGAACTGGATGCCATTACAACCGCAGCATCCCGGCAAAGTACACAGCAACGTTCCTGGAAGGATCCTGCCATCCGGCTTCCGCTGATCATTGGAATCGTACTGGCGGTATTCCAGCAATTTTCCGGTATCAATGCCATTATTTATTATGGTCCGAAAATATTTGCGTCAGCGAATGCCGGGAATGAGAATGCCATGGTTTTCCAGTCCATTCTCGGGGCAGTGAATGTTCTGTTCACGATTGTTGCCATTAAAACTGCGGACCGTTACGGTCGAAAGGCACTCTTAAAATGGGGACTTACCGGGATTGTTTTTTCTCTCTTCACCTGCGGATTCCTGTTTTATACCGGTTACACCCCGCCCGTACTGGTACTCACCCTGATCCTCATCTTCATTGCCTGTTTTGCTTTTTCACTTGGCCCCGTCACCTGGATCATCATCAATGAAATGTTCCCGACCGACGTACGCGTAAAGGCAGTTTCTATCTGCACCATGTTTCTCTGGATCGCCAACTGGATCGTAGGTCAATTCTTCCCGTGGCTGCTGGAATCGGTGGGTGCCGGAATTACCTTCTGGATCTTTGCAGTGTGCAGTCTCATCAACTATTTTTTCAGTATCAATATCGTAAAGGAAACCTCGGGCAAATCACTTGAAGAAATGGAGAATGTTTTTGTAGCCCCCCATTAATACACCGATAATGGTCAACCGACGAAAATTCATCCAGCAGTCCATTACCGGATCTGCAGGCCTTTTGGCAGGAAATACTATGCTTGCAGCAACTAAAGCTGTTTCCGGCAGCGCCGTGTTTCCCATCGTCATTTCCACGTGGGATTTTGGCCGGGAGGCTAATGAAGGCGCCTGGGCCGTACTAGCAAAAGGCGGCCGGGCAGTAGATGCCGTAGAAGCGGGTGTAAGAGTAACTGAAGCAGCGGGGAATAACTTTACTGTTGGTCTTGGCGGACTACCGGACCGGGATGGCCGCGTGACATTGGATGCCTGCATCATGGACGACAAGTATGGTTGCGGATCGGTGATGTGCCTTGAAAACATCCTGCACCCTGTCTCTGTTGCCCGGTTGGTGATGGATAAGACACCACACATTATCCTGGTGGGAGAAGGCGCGCAGGCATTTGCATTGGCCAATGGATTCAAAAAAGTTGACCTGTTGACACCGGCGTCCAAAAAAGCCTGGAAAGAATGGTTAAAGACATCTAAATATGAGCCGGTCATCAATATTGAAAACAAGATGAATAGCGGGAAGGATAGTCTTCCCGGCCGTAAATACAATCATGACACCATTGGCATGCTGGCAATTGACCAGCAGGGTAATGTAAGCGGCGCCTGTACCACCAGCGGAATGGCGTTCAAAATGCAGGGACGGGTTGGCGACTCCCCGGTTATCGGGGCAGGCTTATATGTAGACAATGAAATTGGCGGCGCCACAGCAACCGGTGTTGGCGAAGAGGTTATCAGGATTGCGGGTGCGCACCTGATCGTGGAACTCATGCGACAGGGATTTACGCCGCAACAGGCGTGCAGGGAAGCTGTGGAAAGAATCGTAAAACGCAGTCCCGCAAAAGCAAAAGAAATGCAGGTAGGATTTCTCGCGTTGAATAAACAGGGTGTTCATGGTGCCTTTTGTCTCCAGGAGGGATTTTCCTATGCTGTTAAATCTGCGAGCGAAACGCAAATGCATACCGGGCAGCACTATTTTTGATCTATGAAGAAAGGCTGGATCCGATGGGCGCTCCTGGCAATCGTAATCATTGCGTCAATTGCTGCGGCCTTTTTTCTGACTGACAGTCGTGAACAGGTCATCTCCATAAACGCAACACCATTCGACGTGATGCAAAAGCTGACAGACAGCAACAGTTATCACTTGTGGCTTCCGGAAAAATTCAACCACCAGGTTACATTGCGACAAGTTTCCGCATCAACGGTAGTGTTAAGTACGTACGATAACCAGGACAGTATTCACTATACATTTGAGATTATCCCGGTAACCCGCGATCACGCCTGTGAGGTAAAAATTGCCGGATCACCGGAAAAGCAGACTTTATACAAACTGAAGGCCCTGATGGAAGACCCGGCCTGGCGATATGGCTTTGAAATCAGGCCTGTGGCTGTTTCCGACTCGCTGATCCTTACCCTGCAGCGCGTTGGCCAACGGGAGAAAAGTGACAGCATCGCCAATGTTTTATCGCAAAGCCTGTACAAGACCCTGAAGCAGTTGCCGGGGGAAGAAATGCCAGGCTATTGTTTTGTCAGCAAGGTCAGCTTAGCCAATGGCCTGGTGGAAACTGCGGTTGGCGTTCCGGTTAAAAAGCGCCCGGCACAAGCAGGTGAATCGAAGGTGTTGGCATTACCATCACGGGGAAAATTATTGGTAGGCAAAAGCAGTCTTGAAAAAAAATCATCCCTGCAGCAGGCATTGAACAACTATATATATGATCAGCGTATGAAAAGGGTGGCGGTGGTCATGGATAAATTTCCGGTACGGGATGGTGCAATCATCAGGGATCCGAAACAGGAGCTGGAAGTGATCGTACCTGTTTATTGAAACACCCTTATCCGGCTGTTGTTTTGCGCTACCAGGTATAAAGATCCCCGGCTGCTGCGTAATTTTTGAATATCCCGCGTTTCACCAGGATTTAACAACCCACTTGCCGCAGGTGACCAGGCATCAAAGCGAAGGGAAGCTCTCCCCAGTAGTATGAAACCCCAGTTCGCATCGTACCGGCCCTCATAAGGGCTTGAACCATAAAAATTCCCTCCGGGGATCAGGTCTGTTCTGCCATCTGCGTTTATGTCGTCGACAAGGAAGGAAAAGACCGGAGACAGCTGTGCTTCCCAGGGCAGATCAATGGAATAGAAATTCATGTTACCGTCATTCCTGAAGATCGCGGATGCCAGCGTTTCGGTTTTCAGCACCAATGCGTCTTTCAACCAGTCACCAAAAGCTTCCTTCACATTTTTTCCGGCATAATCACGGTAATACAAAAACCTGCGTTTGATCAGGGGCAGTTGGGTTTCGAGTTCATCCTTCCCCCAAAAACTGAATTCCCCTTTGGCATTGCTGTAAGTCAGCAACTGGTCTGTCCTGCCATTCTGATCAAAGTCCTTCACATACAATTTCAGGGGATATTCCTGGCTTGCGCGGAGTTTGCTGTTGGTACCAAAATTCCCGGCAATAATGTCAAGATCCCCGTCGCCATCAGGATCAGCCAGCTGCAGGCACTGCCAGAGGCCTTCACTATGGGGAAAGGAAAACTTTTCAAACCTGTTCCCCTTATTAATGAAACAGGTTACCGGCATCCATTCCCCCGCCACTACCAGGTCTGGTTTTTTATCACCATTGAGATCTCCCCAAACTGCACCGGTGACCATCCCCAGGTCATTCAACGGTATTACAGATTCTTCTGCCTTACTAAAATGCCCCTTACCGTCGTTGATCAACAAGTAGCTGGAAACAGGTTTTCCGTAGGCCTTTGCATCAGCCAGCACGCCGACAAAAATATCTGTATCGCCATCGCCATCAGGATCACCGGTGGCAATAACCGATTTATTTTCCAACAACGGCGGCAGCCCATTGCTCCTTGTGAACCTGCCTGTCTTTGCCTGAAGATAGAGGCGATCGGCCAGGCTGCTATCCCCCGTCCATTTTTCATTACCGCCCGAAGCTATGTACAGGTCGGGTAGCCCGTCTCCATTAGCATCGAGCCATATCGCAGCCACTTCATCGGTAGCCGGCAAATAGCCGGCATCAATTTCTTTTTTGATCCAGCCGCCGCTATGATTACTCACAAACAATGCTCCTGCTTTGCCGGCAGCACCACATACATAAAAATCATCCCATCCGTCGTTATTAATATCGGCGACTGCCAATTTTGGCCCCCGGTCAGAAAGTTCATGCGGAATCAGGCGCTGGACGCTGAAGTCAGTAAAGGAATTCTCGTGATGTGCCCAGGGAATTGTAATGCTGTCCGTTACATCAGTAAAGCGTTTCAATGGCGATTCTTTTTTTCGGAAATGTTCCGGCACATGACCTTTTTGCAACACCAGGTGCTGGCCGGCGTTGATGCCGGTGAAAAGCTGAGTGGACTGATCGGGCCAGACGATCCGCAAGCTATCGACCAAGGGAGCTGCAATTCCGAAATGCAGCAATGGCGCTACTGACGATTGGAACCCGCGTGTACACATCAGCTGCTGGTATTGCATTTTCCCATTTTGCCATAGCCACACCTTCGCCCCCACTCCCATCCTATTGGCAGCGCTTGTGTCGCGCAGGGAAATTTGCAGCCAATGCCCTGTTGCGATATTGTTTTTGTATACAACAGCCGGTGCAAAACTATTGTTGGTTACCAGGTCGAGCGTACCGTTGTTATCAAGATCGGCATATATCGCCCCGGCGCTATATCCCGCTGCTGTGAGACCAGCCACCTGGCTGATATTGTCGAATGTGTTACCGCCCTGGTTCCTGAACAGGTAGTTGTGTACGGCGCCATCGGGCATCCGGGAAATGGCTGCACTATCCAACTGCCTTGTCTGACCCATTGTCCGCTGCACAAGATTGTCAGAAATGTATCGCATATAATCCAGGTCAACCGGCCTGTGCCTGATCCCATTGGATATGAAAAGATCTTTCCAGCCATCATTGTCGAAATCAGCAAACAGGGGACTCCAGCTCCAGTCTGTAGCTGAAACGCCTGCCATCAGTGAGGCATCACTGAAAGCAACCCCATTGCCCAGGTTGACCTGCAAGGCATTCCTGGAGTATTGCGGCTGATAGCCATTCCTTTCAATGGTCAGCCTGTAGATATCCAGCGATTCACCACTACTATAGGTTTTCAGGTAGGCTTCTTCTTCCGGGAGCATGTCCACCGTAATGATGTCCGGGGCGCCATCATTGTTGAAATCGCCAATATCATTGCCCATACTGAACCGGGAATAATGCGCAAAATGCCGGGAGCCTTCTTCGGTAAAATGCCCGTTCCCATCGTTATGATAATAATAGTCGTTCTCATGGAAATCATTGCCGATATAGAGATCATCCCAGCCATCGCCATCGATATCGCTAACTGCTACTCCCAGGCCGTATCCGAGCACACTGGAATAGATCCCTGCCAAAGCAGTGATATCCCTGAATACATGGTTGTCGTTGCGGAAAAACCTGTCGCCTGCTTTACCGCCGGGCATTCTTCGCAGCGAAGTATCTGCCAGGCGCTCAACGGAATGGTCTGACTGGGTAAGCAGGTAGCAATCCAGGTCGCCGTCGTGATCATAATCAAAAAAGGCAGCCTGCGTGGAGTAACCTTCGAAATCGAGTCCGTAGGCCTTGGCCTGGTCGGTGAAGTGCGCAGTACCATCGTTAATGTAAAGCTGGTTACGACCTTCCAATCCCAGCTTACCGCTTACGGCACAAACATAAATATCCAGCCAGCCATCACCGTTAACATCAACCATGGTAACACCGGAGTGCCAGCTCGCTGTACCAGCTACACCCGCCTGATCCGTAATGTCTTCAAACCGGAAATTGCCTTTATTCCGATAGAGTTTATTGCTGTGTCCGTTGTTAGCTGTAAAGTACAGGTCGATCAGTCCGTCGTTATCAATGTCCCCTGCAGCCACACCGCCGCCATTGTAATAATACAGGTAATCGAGGAAATTAAGACCGTTTGAATGGTTGGGTATGTTCACAAAAGAAATACCCGTGAGGCCCGGTGAAAGCGTTTCAAACGCAGCGCGCGGTTCCGCCTTACAACCGGCCAGCATCAGCAATATCCATAGTGCGACAAATATTCTCATGGTCGTATTTCATAAAACTGGAGTGCCTCATTATTTCGGGCCACGAGAACAGCTGCGCCTTTTTTCGTGCTGATGACTTTCAGATCCCGGATCTCGCCGGTTGGTTTAAACCCCGATTGAACTGCCGGCAAATAACTGAACCTGCGGTTGCCAGCATTCATCAACACTACGCCTTCGCTCGCATCGTACCTCCCGGTTTCGGGTTTCAGCCCGTAACAATTTCCACCTAAAAGGATATCAGGTTTTCCATCATTATTGATGTCTTTCACCACGGCCCGATACATTGCAGAAAACTGGACTTCTGCAGGGAGTGGCTGCGCTTCAAAATGGCCGGGGCTGACCTGGTACCATATCATTGACCTGGTTTCGTCTACGGTAAACGTCAGTGCATTTTTGCGTTGCTCGGGAGTCAGCACTTCCTCAATGGTTTTACCGGCATAGTCAGCGTAATAGAGAAATTTCTTTTTGAAGGATGGCAATTGCATCACCAGGTCGCCGCGAAGCGGATAGGGATAGGATCGGTTGTCAGATTTATAATATGCCGGCAAACATTCTTCCTGGCCATTCTTATCAAAGTCTCCGACAAAAAGGCGGGCAGGGTGTTTATTGTCGGCACGGATCTTTGAATTCTGCCCCTGGTTCAGGGCGATGAGATCCGGCAATCCATTGCCATCGAGGTCAGCAACAGCCAATCCATTCCACCAGCCGGATGACGTTGGCAAACTGTCATACCGCTGTAAGCGACCGCCCTCGTAGCGGAACAAACTGATGGGCATCCAGTCGCCCGCTACTACCAATACTGGTGCCTTGCCTGGTACCAGGGAGACCCAAAGTGCTGAGGTTACCATACCCATTTGCTGCAGTTGCGGCGCCTGGGTTGCTGTCACATCAGCGAACTGGCCGTTGCCTCTATTCTTCAGTAAGCGGGATGTGGGCCTCGCACCATAAATACCCGGGATGCTTCGCGCACCGATAAAAAGGTCCGTCAGGCCATCGCCGTCAACATCCCCCGCGGTAATGCAGGAACCATTGAGCGATACAGCGGGCCAGCCTGCAAATGCTTTTTCAAAACCACCTTTGCCATTATTCAGGTAAAGGCGAACCTGTTGATTAAGGTGTCCGTCGGGCCATTGGTTGCCTCCTGACACCAGCACCAAATCAAGATCTCCGTCGTTGTCAGCATCTATACTGGCAACCCCGGTTGTCTCAAAATTTCTGTCCTGAATGAATGCCGGGATGGTCTCCGGTCTGAATCGGCCATCTGGTGTTTGCAGGTAAATTTTAGCGGTGTCACCGGCAGCATTCCCCAGGAAAAAATCTTCGAGACCGTCGCCATTCAGGTCAACTGTTGCCAATGGCGGACCTTCTGCCGAAAGCATTTTCGGTATTAATCGTTCACGGTTAAAATCATTGAAATTGTTTTCGTGGTGGATGGGTACCGGGTGAAGGCGTTCGTTCGCCTGGACAAGAGGTGTTGAAACTGCCGGTTCAGGTGAAAGTTGCTGCGCCGATGCGAGTTCCTGCTTCAATACGATATGCTGGTTGGCCTTGACATGATACAGTGTTTGCCGGCGCTGATCAGGCCAGCGCACCACCAGACTATCTACAACCGTTGCACTATCCAGCCCGAACAGGAGTTTCGGTTCTACCGATGACTGGAATCCGCGGCAGGCAAAATTCTCCATAACCTGCTGCTGGCCCCCGGTGTATACCTGAACGCGCGCACCGATCCCGAAACGATTGAGTGTGTCACCTTCCAATGTAATGCCGAGATAGTTGCCCATGTGTCTTTCGCTGGTTTCATTCCGGTAGATAAAAGCAGGCATGTTTACATTATTCACCACCAGGTCGAGGTCACCATCACCGTCAAGGTCACCGTATGCCGCACCATTGCTGAAGGAGGGCGTCGCGAGCCCCATATGTGCCGCCTCGTTGCTGAACTTCATCGTCTTGCGGTTGAGGAATGCATAATTGGGGATGGGTGTGCTTTTCAGCTTTTGCAAAAAATCGGTATAACTGAATCCGTTGGTCATGGCATGCATGCGGATATCAGCGGCGCTGTAGAAGTCCAGGAAATCCTGGTCAGTCAGATCTTTGCTGATGCCATTACAAACGAAGATATCTTTCCACCCGTCATTGTTGAAGTCGAAACTCAGGGCGCCCCAGCTCCAGTCGGTAGCTTCTACGCCGGCATAGGCTGCGATCTCTTTAAAAGTGCCGTCGCCGTTATTGAGTTGAAGGCAATTCGCCTGGAACTGGTGGTGGAAATCGTTGTGCAGTTTGGCATTATACACATCATAGTCATCAAACCGGGAGGTGGTTTTAAGGCGAAAGTCGCCTTCAGGGAGCATATCGGTGGTAAAGATGTCAAGATTACCATCGTTATTGATATCCATCACATCGCTTCCCATGGAAGCCAGGCTGGTGTGGCCGGTGGATTCGATGATGGATTCCTTAAACGTACCATTGCGCTGGTTGATGTAGAGGTAGTCGCGTTCAAAAAAATCATTCGACACATAGAAATCCGGCCAGCCATCATTATTAAAATCCGCCAGGCTAACTCCTAGTCCGAAAGCGATCTCGCTGCCATAAATGCCGGCCGCTTCACTGACATCCGTAAAATGACCTTCATCGTTGCGCAGTAGCCGGTGGCCCCCGCTCCTGCTGCGGATATGGCGGATACGTTTGTCGTAGCCGAAGCTTTCAATCGGGCGGAAACTGTTGTTGAGGATAAAGCAATCGAGATCGCCATCGAGGTCGAAATCAAAGAACGCCGCCTGTGTGCCGATACCGTCATCATCGAGTCCGTAAGCGGCGGCACATTCTTTGAACCGGCCATCTTTCAGGTTAAGGTATAATTCATTACGGCGGAAATTCCCGGCAACGTCACCACTGTTGCAGACATAAATGTCCAGCCAGCCATCCGCATTGATGTCAATCATGGTCACGCCAGTGTGCCATTTGTTGATTCCCCGTACCCCGGCAGATTCGGTAATATCCTCGAATTGCCAATTACCTTTGTTCAGGTACAGCGCATTATGCTGCTGGTTGGCGGTAAAGAAGAGATCCGGCTTCCCGTCGTTGTTCACATCGCCGATCGCTACGCCCGCACCATTGTAAAAATTGCGGAAATTAAGAATGTTGACTGAAGCGCTGTCTTTCACCGTGTTGATAAACCCGATGCCTGTTTCCGAAGCTGGCAGCAGCGTAAACAGGTCTTTACAGGGATCATTCTCCCTGCTTCCGGAACAGGCAACCAGGCAGGAAAGGGCCAGGCACAAAACCAGGGTATGGTTAATACATTTCATGGCGACACAACAAAGTAAAAAAAGCAGCGAATCACCGCTGCTTTTTCTTTTTCACGAAAACAATCAAAACGGAGGGTATCCGGGATTCTGAACCAGGTTAGGGTTTGCCTGATGTTCTGCCAGCGGGATGGGGAAAATCTCCAGGTGCCGGTCGGCAGGATCCTGCGCTTTGGCGGGAACCCTGGCATTTCCAAATGTACCGAACCGGATGATGTCCGTACGGCGATGGTCTTCCCAGGAAAGTTCCCTGGCCCTTTCAGCGAGCATATTGGTCAGCGTCAGTTGTGCCATCGTCCACAATTTCGTCTGATCGCCGTTGTAAGCCCTGGAACGTACCAGGTTAACGGCATTGAGATCGTCATCACTTGCATCCCCATTGCGCATCGATGCTTCCGCACGCATCAGGAGCACATCAGCCAGGCGGTACAGCGGAAAATCATTGTTCATGGAAGTCGTTACACCTTTGTTCGGGAAGAATTTGATGTTGCGTACACCTGCCAAACGGAAAGTATCCGCGGGGTTGTTGATCTCTTTTACATCAGGATAAAAAGACAGCAATTTGCCCGTACCCACATCAACCAGTTTTTTGGAAGGATCATCACTGGCCACGAGCATGTCTTTGTTCGGCGGGTAAGTAATGATTTCATTGAATTGCTGGCCGATCAGGTATTGACCACTGCGCTGGTCGAGGAAGGTGCGGTAGGTATTGCCGGCGCGTTTGGAATAGGTGGAAGTAGTATCGAAATTGCTGTAGAATTCTGCATTGGAACAATAGCCGTTCCATCCGCCGCCAGGCACACCTGTATTGGGTCCGTTGTTGTAATGCAGCGTCTGCATCTGGATATTGTTGCCGCCGATATTGGCCCTGTCGAACGGCACTACGAAGATGTTTTCTGTAGAAGCAGTATTGTTCTCGGAGAAGTTGTCGTAGAAGTTTGCCATCAGGGTATATTTTCCGCTGTTGATCACGGAATCACACATCGCCCTGGCTTCCGCCCAGCGCGGCGTATTGACATACACCTGGGAGTTGAGGTACAACTTGGCCAGCACGGTGAACGCCAGGTAACGGGTAGCGCGGCCGTAGGTGGTTGCACCCACTGTGGTCGAAAGGAAAGCTTTGTTGTCCAGCAGTTCTTTTTCCACGAAATCGTAAACATCCTTCCGCGGACTGTTCGTAACAGTGTTGGGATTGGTATTGAAGTCGACCACCAGCGGAACATTACCGTAGAGGTCCATCGCCCAGTAATAGTACAATGCGCGAACTGTTTTCAGCTCTGCATTGATGGATGCCAGGTTTTCCGGTGCCGGGCTGAGGCCGTTAACAATGCTGAGAATAAAATTGATCTGGCTGATACCGCGGTAAAGATCAGGCCAGGTATTTACCACTGCTTCTGTTTCCGCATGCCAGGTATGGGTCCACATTTCGATGTGCTGTCCGGCAGCAAGCCAGTCGGCACCACGGGCTGGTGTGAGTTGTCCATCGCCGGAATGCTCCATCAGGTTCTGGAATTCACCAGAAGGAATCTGGGAAAGGTTGGCGTAGGCGGGTGCCACACCGGCGGCAATCTGTTCAGGCGTGTTCCAGAAATTCTGATTGGGAACAACGCTATATACTTTTTCATCCAGCTTGGTACATGCTGATAACCCCAGCATTGCGGCCATTGCCAGTGAAAAGGTAGTATTGGTGATGATGCTTTTCATATGCGCTTAGTTTATGATAAGGGCCAATGGTTTATTTCAGGGACAGGTTTATACCGAGGGTGAGGGTGCGTGAGCGTGGATAGAATCCGAGACCCGACACATTCGCATCGATATAGGACTGCACGCTGTTGCCATTTGCGATTTCAGGATCCTGTCCTGTGTAGTTCGTGATCACGAACAGGTTGGTACCGGTGAGGTACAGTCGCAAACTTTCAAAAGCGCCCACTTCGCCGAAAGTGTATGACAATGTGGCATTGTCGAGCCGCATGAACCCGGCATCTTCCAGCCAGTAATCAGAGGCTGTCTGAGATCCGCGGATCCCGTTGGTCAGGCCCTGTTTAGTGATGTTGTTACCCGGCAGGCGGCTCAGGTTGCTGGTGATGTTCTGGTAATTGTTGAACACTTTCTGTCCCGATACGCCCCGCAGGAAGAAATTGAATCCCCATTTTCCGTAGGCCATCGTGGAGTTAATGCCGTAATTGAAATTCTGGCTGGGGTCGATATACTTTTTACGGGCTGCAGTAACGGAATAGGTCAGTTCGCCGTTCTCATCATAGTACTGCTGATTGCTCTGTGTGGTAGGATCGATCTCTTTTGATACCCCGGCAAACTCCGGCAGGTAGAACACATAGGGGGCATAGCCTACTTTCAGGAAGGTGATGTAGTTGTTCGCATATCCTCTTCCGGTAGCCTGCCCCATCCGCACGTCATCGGTTTTGATATCCAGGCCGGCAAAAGAGCCTGACAGGCTGGTGATCCTGGTTTTGCTGAAGGTGATCTGGCCGCCGATGTTCCACTGGAATTTCTTGCCGCGGGTAACATCTGCATTCAGTTGAATTTCCACGCCCTTGTTCGTCAGTTCGCCTACGTTGGCCAGGATGGTATTGTAGAAGAATGGCGGGATGGGTACCTGGTAATTGAACAGCAGGTTTTTGGTTTTGTCGTTATACCAGTTGATGTTGCCGGTAAACCGGTTGTCGAACAATCCGAAAGAGAGACCGATATTGGTACCGTGCCTTTCTTCCCATTTCAGATCGGGATTCGCATTCTGGTTGGGCGTATAGGACTGCGGGAAAAGGTAGCTGGGATTTCCGAGATCGAGGTAGCGGGTAGAACCACCGAGTGTCAGCAGCGTATTGTAGGGTGAGATGGCATCCTGGTTACCCACCACGCCATAGCCGGCACTTAGCTTCAGGTCGCTGAGCCAGTAGATCCCCTGCATGAAGGACTCGCCTGAAATGCGCCATGCGGCTGAAACAGCGGGGAATGTACCCCAGCGGTTGTTCTCACCGAATTTGGAAGAACCATCCCGGCGAAGGCTTACTGTAGCATAGTAGCGCTGGTCATAGTTATAGGCTACCCGGCCAAGGAAAGAAATGATCTTGAACTGGTCGCGGTAGGAACCGATCGTATTCAACGCGGGGTTACCGCCCTGCAGGTAATCCACACCAAGGTCGGGTACGAGGAAGTCCTGCCCGCCTGCATTGAAGCGCTGGTTGTTGAATTCGTTGTATTCGTATACCGCGGTGGCAGCAATGTTGTGCCTGCCGAAATCCTTATTGTAATTCAGGTGAACGTCACCTTTTTTGGAATTGAGGTTGCTGTTGGCCTGGCTGCCGGTCGTGATATTGCCGACACCTGGAAGTGTGGGTGTGAAATTCTGCGTCTGAATGTTGTACCGGGAGATAGAACCCAGTACCCCGAGTTTCAAACCACGGATGATTTCATAATCGGCACGGCCCAGGATCTGGGTCAGGTCGTCAACTGCTTTATTGGTTTGCAATTCCTGCCGGGCAACGGGGTTCTGCTGCTCAAAGCCATTGTAAGCATAGTAACTGCCATCAGGATTATAGACGGGGTAAACCGGTGGTGTGGTATTGATATAAGCGAAGATGGCATAGTCGGCATAGTTCCGGTTGTTGTGGTTGTTGAATACCGACACCTGGAGATCCAGTTTATTTTTCATCGCCTTCTGCTGCGCGTTGAAACGCACTGCGAATTGTTCTTTGCCGGTATTGATCACAATGCCTTCCTGGTCCATATAGGAAACAGAAGCGCGGTAATTGAAGCCGCCGGTTCCGCCTGAAACAGCCACATTGTGGCTATGCGTGAAGGCGGTACGGGTAATAGCATCTGCCCAGTCGGTATTGGCACCTTTATCATAGCTGGCAATGGTGGCGGGGTCTACGCCAGCCAGCTGGTTAGCCTGCCGCCATTCGTCTGCATTGGCCAGGTCAAAACCCTTGGCGAGGCGGTCCATAGCAGCGAAACCATTGTATTCTACACGTGTTCTGCCGGCAGTTCCTTTCTTGGTATTGATGATGATCACCCCGTTTGCCCCGCGTGAACCATAGATAGCGGTTGCGGACACGTCTTTGAGGATATCATAGGAAGTGATATCACCCGGTGGTATGGAGGAGATCTGATTGGGATCATCCAACGGAATACCGTCCAATACGATCAGGGGCGTCTGGCCGCCGCTGAGTGAGGTTTGTCCGCGGAGGCGGATAATGGGGTTGGAATTCGGATCACCACCGGCCTGGGTGATGGAAAGGCCGGCGATCTTTCCCTGGATCTGCTGCATAGGATTGACGATAATACCGGAACTGAAATCTTTTGAGCCGATGCTGGCAATGGCCGCAGTGGCGTCACGGCGGCGGACGGTTCCATAACCGACCACTACAACGTCGGAATAGGTTTTGGATTCTGGTGTAAGAACGACAGACACCACCGATTTGCCGGCAATGTCCACTTCCTGTTCGGCATAGCCGACAGAGCTGATCACAAGAAATTTGGTACCTGGTGGTACGCTGATACTAAATGCTCCTTCTGTGTCGGCTGCGACGCCGGCTTTCTGCCCTTTAACGGTAACAGTGGCACCGGACACTGCTTTTCCGTCAGTGTCGGCAATTTTGCCGGTTATGGTTGTCTGGGCAACAAGTCCTGTTACGGAAAGCGACAGGATCAGAAGGAAGAGTACCCGGGGAAGGAACTGTAAACTGATCATAACAATCGTTTTGGTCGGTTAGCGTTTTTTACTGTAAGACCAATTTATGAACTGGTACATACTGGTATACAATATTATCGTTTTTTTACAATTCCCAAAATTTTTCCCTGAAATATTTCTCCGGTAGAATATGCGCATAGCCGGGTACTTTCCGGCATGCGGGTTGCCGGGCAATATTGTACACAAGCGGATCAACAGGAACAGGAACTGCCCGGGGAGGGCGCTCGCTCAGAAGTTAATGTTATGGGTATTTTTGTTTTCGCACATGACGAATGTACTATGTGTGCTGCCGATACTTTTTACTGAACCGAGTTTATTGAAAACAAAATCCTGGTAGTGCTTCATGTCCCTCGCATAAACTTTCAGCAGGAAATCATAGTCCCCCGAAATATTGTAACACTCCACCACTTCCTTCAGTTTCATGATATCCGTTACAAACTGGTGCCCGATACTTTTATCATGTTGCTTCAAGCGGATATTGCAGAAAATGATAAGACCATAGTTGAGCTTTTCCGCATCAATCAGGGCGATATATTTTTTGATATAGCCTGCTGCTTCGAGGCGCTTCACTCTTTCAAAAACGGGAGATGGAGAAAGGTTCACCTTCGCGGCCAGTTCTTTTGTAGTGAGCCGGGAGTCTTCTCCCAGCAAGCGAAGTAATTTCAGATCAATATTGTCTAACTGGTCCATAGAAGAATATTCTTTTTACAAGCTGAATACACTGCCCCGTCAGCACATTATTTTGCAATAATACAGATTAAAAGATATTCTTTCTGTATTTAAGTATTCGCATAGAATTCTATTCCGGCAGGCATAGATTTGTTCCGCTTAAATAAATCACTAATCATGTTGACGCACAACCTGGGCTATCCGCGGATCGGCGGCCAAAGACAACTTAAGAAAGCCTGTGAACAATATTGGGCAGCTGCAATTGACGGACCCTCCCTGCACGAAGTGGCCCGACGCATCAAAAACAACAACTGGCAAACCCAGCTTGATGCCGGGATGGACCTTATCCCCTGCAATGATTTCAGTCTTTATGATCATATACTGGACCACAGTGTGTTGCTCGGTGTTATCCCAAAACGCTATGACGCGGTGTCTGCCATTAAGGGGAAAACGGAAACGGACCGCTACTTTGCCATGGCCCGCGGCTACCAGCAGGATGGACTTGACATTACCGCAATGGAGATGACCAAATGGCTGGACACCAACTATCATTATATCGTACCGGAATTTACTGCCGGGCAAACTTTCAGCATATCTTCTGATAAGCTGTTCGATGAATTCAAAGAAGCCAGGCAGCTGCTGGGCGATAAGGCAAAGCCGGTGTTGCCGGGGCCGGTAAGCTATCTGTTACTGGGAAAAGAAAAAGAGCATGGATTCAGCAGGATCGATCTCCTTTCCAGGCTGATACCGGTATATGTTGAAATTATCGGTCGCCTTCAGGACCAGGGTGCCACCTGGATTCAGCTGGATGAACCCTGTTTGTGCCTGGACCTCGATCCCCAAGTAAAGGCAGCATTTGCGGAAGCCTATCGTGTACTGGCTGCCAGTGTAAAGGGCGTAAAACTGCTGGTGGCGACCTATTTTGAAGCATTGTCAGACAATGCGGCTGTAGCAATGAACCTCCCGGTAGCTGCCCTGCATATAGACCTTGTGCGCGGCCCCGAACAGCTGGATGAATTGTTGCCCCTTGTACCAGATCACCTTGAACTATCCCTGGGACTGGTGGATGGAAGGAATGTCTGGAAAAACGACCATGCCCGGTCGCTTATGATGATTCAGCAGGCAGTCCAGGCACTGGGTGCCTGCCGGGTACTGATCGCACCCTCCTGCTCCCTGTTGCACAGCCCGATTGATCTTGAGAGCGAAACAACCCTTGATCCTGAAATCAAAAACTGGATGGCTTTTGCCAAACAGAAATTGCAGGAAGTGGCTGCCCTGAAGCAGATAACGGAAGGAAGCGGAAGCAGCCTGTTGCAGGCTAACCAGTCGGCGATGCAAAGCAGGCTTTTGTCAGCGAAAGTGCATGTGCAGGAAGTGAAAGACCGTGTAGCCGCTGTCAGCGAAGCCTATATCAGCCGGAAGAGTGTATTCCAAACGCGGCAGCAACTACATCGCGCGCGGTTTCAATTGCCGCTGTTTCCCACTACTACCATCGGGTCCTTTCCACAGACCGATGATGTCCGCCGATTACGTGCCCAATTGAAAAAAGGAGCCCTCACCCATCAGCAGTATGAAACGGCGGTGGAGGAAGCGACCGTTGACGCTATCCGCTGGCAGGAGGAGATCGGGCTGGACGTGCTGGTGCACGGTGAATTTGAACGCAATGACATGGTGGAATATTTCGGTGAACAACTGAAAGGATTTCTGTTCACGCAACATGGATGGGTGCAGAGTTATGGCAGCCGTTGTGTTAAGCCACCAGTAATTTATGGCGACGTACAACGTGCCGGAGATATGACGGTGCGCTGGTCACGTTTTGCAGCATCACAAACCCGCAAATGGGTGAAAGGAATGCTTACCGGCCCGGTCACTATTTTACAGTGGTCTTTTGTACGCGACGATCAGCCGCGCGAAGTGACCACCAACCAGATTGCCCTGGCCATCCGCGATGAAGTAGCGGCATTGGAAAATGCGGGGATCGGGATGATACAGATCGATGAAGCTGCTATCCGCGAGGGACTTCCCTTGCGGCGTTCCAAGCGCGCACAGTACCTGGACTGGGCAGTGAAAGCCTTCCGGATTGCTTCCGCTGGTGTGGACGACCATACGCAGATCCATACCCATATGTGCTATAGTGCATTCAATGAGATCATCGAACACCTGGCTGCTATGGACGCTGATGTGATCACGATCGAAACCTCCCGTTCACAAATGGAGCTGTTGCAGGCATTCTCCAATTTCCGGTACCCGAATGAGATCGGTCCGGGTGTATACGATATACACTCTCCCCGTGTTCCCACCACCACAGAAATCGTAGCGCTGCTGAAAAAAGCTGCTGCGCTATTGCCGGTAGAAAACATCTGGGTGAACCCGGATTGCGGACTAAAAACACGAAAATGGCCGGAGACGAAATCCGCGCTTATCAACATGGTAGCAGCCGCCAGGCAGGCACGCGAAGAAATCCAAAGACCAATTGACCACTATGTTTCCCCATAAAATACATTCGGGTGCTTCAGGCATCCTCACGTATGGTATCACACCGCCCAAGTCTGATACTGCACCTGACCGCATCACTGAAATTGCAGCCAAAACAATTTCGCGGATTACCCACCTCGATCTTGATGCACTGGTGGTTTACGATGTACAGGATGAATCGGCACGCAATGCCACCGACCGGCCCTTCCCTTTCCGCAGGGCATTGGATCCCCTGCATTTTACCACCAACTATTTGTCGGAGCTCGATCTGCCGAAGATCCTGTACCGCCCCGCCGGCAACTTCACGCCGGATGAGTTATCCTGTTGGTTGGAGGCTGTGCATCAGCAGCGCTTTCACCCGGTGCTGGTAGGTAAGCCCTCTCCCGGCAGCCCGGTGAAAACAAGCCTGGAAGATGCTTACCGTTTATGGCAGCCCTATGCCGATACTACGGTACTGGGTGCGGTGACGATCCCGGAAAGGCATGCAAGGCTGCAGGATGAGGATAGCCGGATGCTGCAAAAGGCAGCAGGCGGTGTATCCTTTTTTGTATCGCAATGTGTATTCAACCTGGATTATGCCAAACAAATGACCGCCGCGTTATGGCGAACGTGCCGGCGGGAAAACCGGCGAATGCCCACGCTCCTGTTTACCCTTACCGCCTGCGGATCTGCACAAACCTTATCCTTTATGGAATGGCTGGGCATTCATGTGCCGGAAAAACTGAAGACGCAATTATTGCAGGCCGATGACATGCTGCAGGAGTCAGTGGATTTCTGCCTGAATACGGCCCGGGCATTGGCGAAATTCTGTGCCGCAGGAGAAGTGCCTTTCGGATTCAATATAGAAAGTGTTGCGATCCGGAAAACGGAGATCGAAGCTTCTATCGAAATGGTGGACAAAATCGGATTGATGTTGCAGGAGCTTGGTCTCCGCCGGCAAACCAGCAACACGATGATGGCTACTTAATTTTCCGAGTATGCAGCTGCTGGAGCACCTTATTGAGGGCTTTCGGATCGTTTCTATACGGTGACAGGTCAAACAATTCCACTTTCCTGAATTCCACGGGGTGGCTTTCACTTTGCAGGGAAATTGTTCCCTCATGAATGAGCTGACCACCGGTGAGTCCCGCGGCTTTCACCCATTTGTCGTTCCCGTCGTACTGGGGTTTGGAATACGTGAGCACGGTGTCGCCTTCCACAATATGCCTGATCAGGGAGTCGCCGAGTACAAGCACTTCAGCCCTGACCCACTGGTCACCCGCGTAGGTTTTGGAAGTGGAGTTCACACAATGGGGGGTGAACAGGTTTCCATTCATGAACACATTAGTGCCTGGCGTGCAGAGGTTGTTGGTTGACCGGGGTTCCTTACCGTTACCACCCAGCAACTGCGCTTCAAGGGAAATGGGAAAGTCCTGCTCAAGCACCATGCTTTCCGGTGTTTGTCCGTGAAGCATCAGGCCACTGTTGCGGTAGGCCCATCCGGGGCCGTCCTTGATCTGGTCACCGGTGAACCGGTATTCCACCACCAGGAGGTAAGCCGAAAAAGTCCCCTTATAAAACAAGTGGCCGAACTGTTCTTTGAACTGGTTATTGTACTGGTCGTAGGATACTTTGATCACGCCATTTTCCACGCGAAAGGTATTGCCGTAGTTCTCTCCCACCGGATGGCCTGCAATTTTTACTGTCCAGTTGTTGAGGTCTTTGCCATTAAAGAGCTGAATCCATTTTCCGGGTGACGGCGTTTTTTGTGAGATGGCGTTAATGGCTGCCAGTAAGCAGGTGAGGGTCAATAATCTTTTCATATTATTTACAATACTTGATGAATGTTGTGCAGGCTTTGCTTTTCCAAAGCTACCGTTATATAATGACCGATTGCATTTTGACTACGGCAGATGTGTCAGTTCAGGCAAACGATTGCGGTTGTGGTGTAGGCCTGACCGTTATGGTTTTAGATACTGGTCGAACCAGGCCAGTGTTTCTTTCATGAATTCAGTTACCGGAACGAGGTGCCCGGCATCGTAAATGATGATTTTCTTATGTGCGGCCGGTGTTCCCAGAAAGTTGAACATGGGCATCTGCGAAGTTTCAACGGGGAAGAACATATCGTGCCGGCCATTTAACATCAACACTGGCTGGGTAACATGCGGGAGATAATTCAGCTGGTCAGCTTCGGGCAATGATTTGTTCATGACCATGCCGCCAACATTCAGCACCACGGCTTTGATGCGTGGTTCGATTGCTGGCATGATCCCCCCCATATAGCCACCCCAGCTCCAGCCGAGGTAGCCCAGCTGATCGGCACGCAGATCTTTTCGCGTTTCAAGGTAGTCGATTGTTCTGCCGATATCCTTGCGCCACATGACCAGGTGGTCGCGGTAAAAAACAGTTTCATCCGGCAGGTCGCTTTTCAAAGCATCGTGCCGCTCGAATGTTCCCTTGAAGATGGGGCGCACCACGGCGTATCCATTCTTCAGGAGGAAATTAAACCGGTTCATGATGTTGTGGTCTTTATATGCTTTCTGGAAGATATCTCCGGAACCGGGAAAGAACAATACTACGCGGTAGGGCGGCTTTGCTTCTTTGGGCAGGTATACCCAGGCCTGCATGCGTTCCTTGTTGTAGCCTGTTTCGAAACTGACCGCTTCGGCGCGCCAGAATTCAGCCGTTATCGTGGTATCAGCTTTAGGGTCAAGGGGTACTTTATCGTAGAGGAATTGCTGTTTATAGATCTCAAATGTTTTGTCATCCACGGGCTTTTCCTTTTTGTAATCCCGGAAGGCCATTTCCACGGGGGCAGACAAAGCGGTGACCGTTGTATCGCCGGGTAAGGTCCTGATACACCGGAAACCATTCGCAACGCTTCTGTCGGTTGCTATTGCCGTATAACCATCGTTGAAAGCATAGGTAGGATCGTTCCAGCCGCCGCCCAGGATATAATGTTGCTCGTGTTGATCGCCCCTTTGGTTAAGGCACCATTCGCGTGCGTTTCCGGCGAGGTCGTACAGCCCGAAGCTGGAATACCCTTTGGTAGTGCCAACCGGTACCGCATCTTTGCCGTTGAAGTTGCTCAGCGGAACGATATTGTAGGTGCGTGAAGTTTCGGCAACGCGGCCCCAGTGGTAGATGGTGGGCAGGGATTTTTGCGCCCAGGCAGCATAGGCAGCCGCTTCGTACCAGGAGATACCCGTTACCGGGAAATTTTCCTGGCCATCGGGGTAAGTACCGGCTTCCCAGTTGGCGGGTCCGGGTTTCCCGGTTTTATCCGTAAATGCGCTGCGATCAACCGGGTACTTCCAGTAAAGGGGGTTGTTATAGCCGCCGGCATCTACAAAAACTTTAAATGCTTTGTTGGTCACTTCGTATTTGTCAATCAGGAAGGCCGGCACGTATTTCGGTCCGCTTTGTTCGAGGCCAACAATATAGATGTCCGTTTCGCTCGCGGGGATTCTAACCATACCTTCTGGCAGGGAGCCTTCCTTGTCGAGTTGCAGCGCTGAAGCGGAGTCTTTCCATAGGCGCCAGTATAGTCCCGGTCCGGCGTATTCGATGCGTTGGTAACCGGGCTTTCGGATTTCGATACGCAGGTAGGATCGCGGGAAACGGACCTGGCGGAGCGGTGTGGTACCCGCCAGTTGCCATGCGGTATCGGGCTGACCGTAATCCTTCCACCATACTTCTGCCCCTTCGGGCGCTGTTTTCAGATTGACCCTGGTGGACAATAGCGGCCACAGTTTTTGCAGTACGGAATCTTTGGAGAGATATTTTTCTGCTTCCGTTGCCATGGTGAAGGCGGCGGTGGGTGCCTGGAAATTTTCGCTGATCAGTTTCTGGATGGCGGGAATGAGTTCTGTGCGGGCACGCTGTTTTTTCATCCATGGATTCAGGAAGGCGTAAGTTGCTGCGGCAAGGAAGCCGACGAGGAAAAACACGCCGGCGATCCGCAGGCGGTTATTGTTGATTTTTTTATGATCGACAAACAAGGCTGCTTTGCCTTCCAGCTTTTTCTTCAGTGGCACTTCGAGTCCCGGGTTACTGATGGCATATACGTCAACTGGTTCCTTCACATTTTTGAGTACGTATTTGCCGAGGAGGACGGATTGAATTTCGTGGTGGTTCTTGACGTCATCGATGATTTTTCCTGATACCAGGATACTTCCCGGCACCGCCATAGATTCGAAGCGGGAGGCAATATTGACCCCATCGCCGTAGATATCGGCGTCGTCCATGACGATATCGGCCTGGTGGATGCCCATCCGGACTGGTACTACTGGATCGGTTCTCAGGAACAGCTGGGTATTGACGGCTGCTGTGACGGCTTCGAGGGCGCTGTTGAAGCTGCAGAGGGCGCCGTCGCCGCTGAATTTGATGAGCCGGCCGCCATGGAGGGCGAGTTCTGCTTCAAGTTTGTTTTTAAATTTTTCCTTGAGGGCGATGGCAGTGTGTTCCTCCTCCTGCATCATGGCAGTATAGCCCATGATGTCCGCGAACAGGATCGCAGCCAGTTGTCTGGACGGAGGCATGGAGGCGGGTTTGTCCCTTTAAGTTACCGCCAATTGCCGAGAAAACCTAAAGCGCCGGTCCAGTTCCAACCGGAACAAAGTCACCACACAAACACAACAATAACAGTTGCAACAACCATTAGAAATACCTAATATTATACGTAGAAGATTCCATAACCTTATCCCCTGCCTGCCGGTTGGTCAAACGCAACCTGTGAGTGAGGCGGCGAAGCATTCGCGAATATCAACAGGAAAATCACAGAAACATTACAAAATATCACCTTGCGCATTGCCGCAATCGCGCAATACACATTGCGCAATATTTTTTATTGGCCGCCAACCACTTAGCAAAAAATCGCAACTGCGTCTAATGGCCTTTATTACATAAACACATACGTTAGCTGTGACTTTATACCAGCACATCGTAAGTAGAAATGAAAACAACGTCAGAACTAAAGTTTGACAAAATTTTAAAGGACGGATTTTACGAAATTCTAAAACCATTGGGCTTTAAGAAAAAGGCTAATAACTTCTACTTAAAGCTTTACTCTATCGGACAAATCATTAATGTTCAGAAAAGTGCGTTTGGAAATAAAGACAGTATTAGTTTTACTATAAACACTGGAATTTTTGTCCCTGAATATTGGCTAGCATTTTATAATTACAGCGACAAAGGACTTCCAGACTATCCAACTGAACCAGAATGTCTGATTAGAAAGAGAATTGGAAACTTGAGAAACCAGCACGACACATGGTATTACATTAAAGAGCGAACAGAAGAGCAACAACTAATTGCCGAAATGAGGAAAAATCTGACAGATTTCATTTTGCCATATTTTGACCGAATGAATAGTACTGAAAAAATGCTTCAAGAGCTAGACAACTCAGATATGATGATGACACCTTTAGGAAAACTGATAGTTTATGGAGAACTTAAAAAGTTTGACAAAGCTAGACGGGAATACGAAGGACTACTGAAGAATAAAGAAAATCCTCATTTTCTAATGACTGTAAAGGAATACGGACAAAAATATGGGCTTGACAAATGAAAAAACCACAGCTAACATTGCATTGGCAATATGGCGGACGACGAATATAATCCCAGCTTTTTATTTGCTAATCAGCTTTGGTTCCGCCAGACGAACAGTACCGATCGGCAGAATAAACAATGAGCTTTTGTATCTGTAGTCATCAACGGCACCTGGCAGAAGTAACAGAGAATACCGCCACATCGCCAACGCTTTATCGTTGTGCGTCATTTTAAAGCGACACCCAAACCAATGACAGTTTCAAAGAACAATTTTCTATTTTGGGCAGAAATTATGACTGCAATTTGGTTTGCGTGGGCAGGAATAGTTTGGACGTATAATGCCGCTTTGATAATTGTTTATCCAATTGGTTTGACAAGTTTCTTTATTTGGCGGCATATAAAAAGAGGCAACAAATCAAGGAATAAATTCATTCCGAAAATTTTAGTAGCCGGACTAACACTTTCAATTTAGCATTGACTTACTTATTGAGTTTTGACTAATGAAATTCTTATTTGGACAACTGATATTACATAAATATGTTTCAAATAATTGCACACGTAAAGCCGACTGAAAACTCAAGACATTTTGCCAAGTACAAAGGAGCATATGCTGTTTTGTTCATAAACTATAAGGACATTGACGGAGCATTTGAACTTGCGAAATATTACATTAAAGAAGAAGATTGGGAAATAATAGAGCTTGAGCAAGAATATTTTGTTATTGAAGACAAAGAAGGACTGGATGAAAATTATAGTCAGTACTATGATGAAATAATAGATAGCGGATATTCTTTAATTTTCAATTTATACGAGAATGAAGAGGACTAAAAACGAACGCACAACAAAAGTATTTGCAATAGCAGGGGGCGACGGAACGCACTTCGGCAGCAGTAATTTTTTTTATCTGCAGTTGTCGGCTACCGAGCGCTGTTGAGCGTTCGTAGTTATCTTCGGCTACAAATAAAAATCAGCTTTGGTATCGGCTTGACGGAACACAGAATGCCCTGCCATCGCAAATACCTACCGTTAGCGGTAATTTAAGTGACACCACAAAATGACAATTGAAGAATGGACGGCATATTGTACATAGAGAATTTCATTAACAATCCAAATGAACTGTTTGAGTTATTATCGACCAAAGTAGAATGGGACGAACGTATGACTGCAAGAAAGACTGCAAGTTTTGGTAAAGCATATAACTACTCACAAATTGCCTATCCATTTCAAGAGTTCATACCTGAACTTAAGTTTGTTATTGAGAAGTTGAGACCTGCAATAGGATTTGAGCCAAATAATTGCCTAATAAATTACTACTTGGACGGAAAATCGAAGATGGGTTATCATTCTGACCAGACCGACATTCTAGAGAATAATTCAGGAATTGCAATTGTGTCGCTTGGCGAGACAAGAGAATTGCGGTTTAGGAACATAAGCGATCCAGAGCAGTTTTTGAGTTATGAATTACCATCGGGAAGCTTGATCTATATGTCGCAAGAAATTCAAACTAAATGGCAACACGCAATTCCAAAATCGGACACTGAAAATGGAAGAATTAGTTTGACATTTAGACAAATGAAATAAAAACTACCGCTAACACGGGTTTTGCGTCAGGCGGGCTGAAGTGCAAAACACAACAGCGGTTTTTTAATTGAACTTTAGTAATAATATTGTCTTTTGTGCTTCGATTTCCCGCCCGAACGCAAAGCCCCAAAACGTTATGCGGCATTGTGAACGGACACTCTCAAAGGTCACAGTCAGACGAATACTGATCAATGAAGGTCTTATCTACATATAAAATATTAAAAGCAAAAGCGTTCAATGAAAATATTGACGAGACCTGGGTTGACTGGGCCCTTGAAATGATGGAGGCAGGTTATCAGTCAGACAATCTTTATATTCTGGCTGGCAAGACAAAACCTTTCAATCAATTTGAACTTCACGAATTGACAAGAAATGTTTTAGAGGATTTAGGCTTCACCTATGCAGACAAAGACACTGTTCTTAAAAACTACGTTTATTATCTTATAATAAGCTCGGTTGACCATCCAGAAACATATTGCAAAACACTTCGAGAGTTAAAGAATATTTGCCAGGACTTGGATTTGGAATCAGCGTACATGGATTTCTATCTACTCTACTACGCCAAAGACGACCTGATAGTAGACGAGGTTCAGTGGTATTGGGACGGTGCAAACAGACAAAACATTGACCAAATAATTAAAGACCATTTCAAAAAATGGATGAAAGAGTTTGAGGAGCACAACTCCACAACGACCGCATAACATTGGGTTTTATGCAAGTTTGGCATGACATTGTAACCAGCAAATTGCAAAGCCAAGCTGTGGTTCTGGCTGGACAAACAATCATCAACTTTAGTACTAAATTCAACTTTATAATTTCAATTAGCAGCGGTTGTGGGCTGGCTGAATAATAATTCCCAACCTGCATATAGCCTTGCTCGTTGTGCGTCACTTTAGACAGCCCTTATTTCATGACACCAAATACCACGATTAAAAACATTTTAGTCTTACTTTCTTTGGGATTATTAGTTTGGTTGTTTATTGACAGCTCATTTCAACTCGACATAGCTGCGACAAAAAATAATGGACTAACCAATATGAAGAAAATGGAAGTCGACCGTCTTCAAAATATTGATTCTCTAAAATCTATTGCAAATACAAGCATTGACATAATAAGGAACAACACAAAGGTAAATTCTGCACTTGCTACAAAACGACTTTGGATAATTGCGACATTAGGACTGATTCAAATATGTTTTTTGTTTCTGAACAAAAAAAAGTAACTCAACGGTAAGACTATTATGGCGACACAAATCTGTCCAAATTGCAAGCTAGATTCCTTTACATGGAGCATTGACGAAGATGAAACGCCGTTGACAAGATGGGGTTGTTATGAATGCGGCTATGCTGCTTTTGAAGATGAATCATTAGAAAGAGAATGTTCTAATTAGTCACAAAAAGAAAGAGAGTAAATTGGAGGACAATTCAAAGAAATATTGGTGGTGTAGTAGCTGCAATCGAATAACAATACTTATTGAATAAAGCGAACGCACAACAAGGGGTTTTATGCAAGTCGGGAATGACCAGCAAACATCAGCTAATTGCAAATCCAGCTGTGGTTCGGGCAGGACAAACAACTTTCAACTTTAGTTCTTAAATTCAATTTTATATTTTCAATCAGCAGTGGTTATCGGCAGACGGAATTCTAAATCCCAACCTGCATAAAGCCCTTACCCGTTGTGTGCAATTATATGGACAGACCATTTATAATAATTGTGTGTATTATTTCGCTTATTGCTTTTTTCGCCAAAATGCAGGTGACAAATCTTGACACAAATACAGCAAACCAAGCTGACTCATTTAATCAAACACAACCAAAACTTAACAACGACTATACGACCATACTGTTTGGCGACAGTTCTTATATCTTGATACTGCACCTATTTGACACGACAAATAATTATGACGCAGAGAAAAACAATACGATTTTAACTTTTAGCAAGAAAGGCAGGAATCAAACAAAGGCTCTATTCCGTGATTCTATGTTTTGTATGTATCAGGACATTGACTTTAAAGACTTCAATAATGACAAAATAGCTGACATAACGGTTTTCTACTATACGGGCGCAAGAGCAAATCCGACATATCACTTATACCTGACCGATCTTAAAAACCATAGATTGATTCGGGTAAAAGATTTCGAGGAGTTACCAAATCCTGATTTAGATACGACTAATAATATCATTACAAGCATTGCTCTTTCTGGCACAAATTATTACAGCTTTTATCGTATTGACACAAAGAACAAATTAAAAAATCTAGGACACAGTTTTAACGAAAATCCAAATGATTCGACTCAATATGAAAAAGCAATTCGACAGATCTTAAAAAAATGAATAACTGCAAGCGACAGGAATGCCAATGCCCAACCTTCGCAAAGCCCCGAACGTTAGCGGTCATTTTAAGAGAACCCTATGAACAAAATAGAAGGAATACTGGACAAAAGTGATTATGAAGATTATTGGGACTTCATAAATTTTCATATTGACGGATACTGGCTTGACGAAAAGCTTGACGAAATTTATCCAAACAATATGTACAAAGGACTTATTCCGACACTTGTTTACTGGATGGAACAAGAGGACGAAAAAGCAATCGTTTGGAAAAGAATTTTACCTGACGAAAACGAGACTACAATTTGCCCAATTCTTATGTGTCCTGACGACAATGACTTTTCTTGTACATTAATTGTTGCTGAAGTAAGAAATTGCGGAGACTTGATACAATGGAAACATATTGGTATTGACAAAACAAAAAAATGGGAAGCTGAAAAAGTTGGCTCGACAGTAGAATGGTTTGACAAATTTGAAGAACTCAATTTTTCTAAATCAGACTATTTAACGATGCTTGAAACATTTAAACAACAACTACCAATTGACAAATTGCTAATTGAAGAACACATGAAAGAGTGGAACGACAAAAAAATGAGCCGATAACATGGGTTTTGTAATAGTAGGGCGAAACTGCAAAGTTCAACGGCAGATCTTCGATTGAACTTTAGTACAAAATTGAAGATTTGTGCTTCAATTGCCCCACCATCGCAAAGCCCCGAACCGTTAGCGGCAACTCTAAAGTGACCATGCAAAAACAAATTACTTATTTAATTTCTATGGGACTTCTCGCAGGATTGTTCTCACTTTTTGGGTGCGGGCAAACGAAAAATTCTAATACAAAGACCAACGCAGTTGATACAGGCTCTATTGCATTTTACCCAAAAGACCACAAGCTAACCGGGCAGGAGCGAAAGGATTTTTCTAATAGATTTCTTAAACAAAAAGGAGTTCCCACATTAGACCATCTGCCGTTAGTAGAAGATTTTACAGAAGCCAAATTCCGAGATAGAAACGAGGTTGCTAAAAAAGCAGTCGTGCTTTACGGGCTTATCTATGTAGGTCATGGAGAAAAGAGATCAGAGGAGATAATTACCTATTTCAAAAAATATAATCTTTGGAACACAGTCTCACCTGATGAAAGACAATATTTAGAAAAGGAGAATAAGACAGGTGAAGATAATAACTTAATTACCTGGCGTATTGAAAATCTCAATGTATTACTTTGGGCTTTAGACAATTTTGACACATTGAGTTTTCCTACAACAATGTGTGATTTTGGCAATTATAGAAATCTTCCTAACCTAGATACCGATCCAACTGAATGGATTGCAAAATCAAAATTGCGTGACACAGAAGACATACTAAACGAGACAGATTTGATATATAGAATCCATTGGGCAACAACCGAAGCTCGTTTAAAAGGCAGGAAAATGCCTGCTGTTTTAAGTGAGGACATTGTAATGGAGAGGCATTTTGCGTTAAACTGGCTGACGATGTATGCCGATGATTGGGACGACATAACAACCGACACGTAAAAAGTGTGCCACTATCATTGGGTTTATGCAAGTTGGGCATGCCCAACAAACAGCAACAAATTTGCAAATCCATGCTGTGGTTCGGGCAGGACAAACGTCTTTGAGCTTTAGTTCTTAATTTCAACATTAGCTTTTCAATTGGCAGCGGTTGTGGGCGGAAGAGTATGAATTCCTACCTGATAAAGCCCTGCTCGTTGTTTGCAAACCAATCGCCACGTTCCAAACCATAAAATCGTTATGACAAAAATTCCAATCTTAGACACTTTATTAAGTTCAGAAGACACCAATGGAAGCATTATCGAACTTGACAATTTCATTGGTGAACTCTGTGAATATGGCGATGACATTAGCAAGTTGACAGACTACCAGAAAAGTTTTTACCTGAACCAAAACCTGGAAAGAGAAATTAATAATGGTGGTTTCAATCAATATTTTCGTAATTCTAGTGGTGACAATGCTCACGAAACAATTTTATCGCTCAAAGCAATTGGCGCTGACAGCACAGCGGACATTCTTCAAAAGGCAATTAATCAATTCCCCAATAAAAACGTTCCAAAGGACAGAGATGAACGAACTGTAATTGTTGAACAGATTGAAGAAACTGCCGACGAAGTCTGGAGCGACCTTGACCAGAAATTTCATGAATACGAAGACGACTTAAATACTTTAAATATTGAGTACGTTAAAAAGTATAAAGAGTTTTTTTGACAAATAGTTAAACAAAATGGTAGCCAAATATCGTCCGGCAAAATTTGGCTGCACAATTAACTTCAGCTATTTGCAAGCATCGGCAGCAGTTCCAGGTGTGACGTCTAATGAATACCGCCACAGCAGCAAGCCCTGACCGTTAGCGGCAACCTAACTAATCCAAGATTATGAGGATGTTGTTCTTTCTCCTTTGTTTCATTTGTGCAGTTCAGACCAAATCACAAACTGTCAATATTGACACTTTTTCGTTGAAGCGTTCTGAATTTATCAAATCTCACTGGACAGAGACAACCTTTGTTGACACGTTATTAAACACAAAGGACTCATTGATCATTCATTCTAAAAATGCTATGGGATTCACTCGGCAGAAGATCGATATAAAAAATGTCACCGGTCGTGTTCAGCATTCTTATACAAACTACATTGACACAAATGGCTTAATAGCATATAGAGAGCATTGGAGCTTTACATGTCAAAACACTGATCCTAATGATTATGACGGCATTTTAGACAATTATCGAAGGTATGTCTACGACAGCAAAGGGACATTGATTAGTGAATATGTACATGATCTTTCTACCGGCACTTGGAGATATAACTACTTGTATACTGACAACGGAGACAGGTATTCAAAGTCATTACGAATAAAACGGAACGAGTTTTGGGCTGACTGATGCCGCTAACAGCTGATTTTGCATCAGCGGGGCTGAAGCAAGGTCGAGCTAAACAGTAGTTCATATTTCGGTCTCGGTTCTGCCCGACCCAGCGCAACCCAGCATCTATAATTTGTCTTCACCTTTTAATCTAAATTCGGCTTCAGTTCATTTTCTCAGAAAGGCACAGCTGCAGTCCTTGCTTAATTTTCCCTTTTGCAGACCAGACTATAGAGTTTTGGAAGTGGAAACTCAGCTTGACAAACTATAATTTCACTTCAACCGGTTGTATTTTTTCAGAATCTCCTTTACCGCCTGGTGGGGCAATGCATAAGCCTTATTACCATTAATGCCTTCCATGGTTTCGGCCGCTACCATCGCATTGATCACAGCTTCTTCCGTAGCGCGAACCGTCGCCACGAAAAGCGCATTGATCAGATCATTGGGCAGATCATCTGAGGCAGTAAATTTCTCCCGCTGGAAGGCCGTGGTATTGGCAGTGGAGAACGCCAGGAAAATGTCGCCGGAGCTGTTTTCACCAAAACCTCCCAGGTTGGCGATACCCAGCGGCACCCTCGCTGCGATCCGTTTCAGTTGGTGTGGCAGCAATGGTGCGTCCGTTGCCACCACCACAATAATCGATCCTTGTCCCGGTTGGTAATCGGGCGACCCTTTCAATTCGTAATTCAGGGTATCCTTCAGTTCACGGCCAATCGGAACACCCGCTACCTGGAAATTCCGTTTGCCCCCAAAGTTGGACTGCACCAATACACCCACAATATAGGTAGAATCCTTGATCTTCACTACTCTTGATGCTGTACCCGTGCCACCTTTAAATCCCAGGCACATCATCCCGGTACCGCCACCCACATTACCTTCCCGCAGCGAACCGCTTTTGGCACTGTCCAGCGCTGCCCAGGCATGCTCCTCTTTCACATGGAAGCCATAGATATCATTGAGAAATCCATCATAAGTCTCTGCCACCACCGGGTAGGTATACCAGAAATCTTCCTTGTACCAGCCCTTCTTCACATACCATTTCAGCACGGCATCCCGCACCACTCCTACGCTGTTGGTGTTGGTGATCATAATCGGTCCTTCCAGGAAGCCGGATTCCGTAATCCAGGTAGTGCCGGTCATTTCGCCATTCCCATTCAGCGCATACCAGTTGGCGTAGACGGGATTATTGTTTTTGCCTCTCGGCAGAATAGCGGTGACCCCGGTGCGTACCGGACCTTTACCCCTGATATTCTTTCCGGTTCCTGAAATGATGGTGCTGTAGCCCACTTCTACCCCTTTCACATCCGTGATGGCATTATAGGTTCCCGGCGTTCCTTCAAAAGGGATTCCAAGGTCGCGGGCGCGGGGTTTCGGCTGAGCGTTGCTGTTGTTGGCCAGCATGAGACAGAAGAGCAGGGCTGCTGCTTTTACCTGGGGTAGCATTGGCTTTGAATTTTGGAATCTAGCTAAAAGCTATCATCCTGTATATTACTGAAAGTAACGGGAAAAGTAGGCAAACCCAGTCCGCAGGCTTTCTCGCCGGCTCCAGCCATTGGATGGTACAGGAACAAACTGATCTGGAACGAAAAGAGCTAATGGACTTCTTTACGGGGAAATCATCCCGAAGGCCGAGAAAGGCTTTTGCCATCAGAAAGCCATCAAATTGAGCACTCCCTTCCGCTTCCGCTCCGGAACGGGTTTTATGAACGATCTGTGGTTCATGTTCGAATCAATTCCGAATGAATTGAGGTAAACGTATGTTTCAGCACATATTTCACCATACTTCGGAACAAATTTCATCATACAACGGAACATATCCAGGAAAAACATATATTTTAAATCCGCAAACCGGATTTCCTATGTCAAGAAGAATTTTCCTGCTCTTATTTCCTGTTTTGGCCTTTATTCAGATCGCCTATAGCCAGGATACCATCCCCCTGCTTACCGGAAAAGTAACCCTTTCCATTACCAAAGGAACAATAGCGTGCGATTTCACCCTGAGCGATATTCCTGCCATTGAAAACTACTATATAAGGATCAACTCCGGCATGAACATTCATGCTTTCCGGGACCTCGACTACAATAACCTGATCTATTACGAGAAATCCTTTGCCGATACGATGTCTACCGGGGAAACCAATGCTTACTATTTCCCCGCGGGAAATGAAGGAAAAAGAAAATACCTGCCCCGGAAAATTCAGTTCCGCTATGTGGGCATGTACCCGGTAATTCGCGAGGGTTCCGGTGACTTCAGCGTGGAAGACTGGAAGGGAAACCTTTCCTTTAACGGATACTCTTTACGGGTAGATGGCATGCAAAGCGCCTGGTATCCTGTTTTGTATGACATCAACAATGACCGCAGGTATGACAAGCTGCGGTATGATATAGAAGTGGATTGCGCCGACTGCAACAGCATTTATGTGAATGGCTCATTACCTGTAAAAGGTTCAACGGCACGCTTTCAAAGTACCGTCCCCTACCAGCTGACGCTGTTTTCCGGGAAATATGATTTTAATAATATCGGCGGGAGTTATTTCCTGAATCCGGATCTCAACAGCCAGGACCTTGAGCAATTTGCCACCATCACCAACCGGTTCAAATCCTACCTGCAGGGAAAATTATCGATCCCCTACAAGGGTAACCCGGTATTCATCCAGACAACACCTACGTCAGAGAAAAATTCCTGGTTGTTTGTTTCCTATCCTACCATCGTCAATATTGGCCGCGGGCAATGGGGCATGAAAAAATTCATCGAGAAGTCCAGGGCTGACTGGGCCCGCCCCTATATTGCGCATGAGCTGGGGCATTACTATTTTGGCACTTACAAAGTATTCAATTCGGCACTGGGAGACATGATGAGTGAAGGCTTTTCCGAGTTCCTGTCTTACAAGGTCACCAAAGACCTGATCAGCGACAGTGTTTATACCACCACCATCAGGAAAAAGGCAAGCATGCTGACTGGTTTCAAAGTAGTGCCGTTTGCCAGGGTCAACACCAGGAATGACTATCATGACAGGGAATTGTATGTATACTATTATGCACCGACAATTTTTCTCGCTATTGAAAAAGAGATCGGGGAAGGCAACATGTGGAAGTGGCTGCAGGTCCTGTTGAATACCCCCACCCAATTCACCGACTATGCTTTTCTCAGGAAAACACTGTATACCACTTTGAACAATTCTGCCCAGTCGGAAGCAATCGAAAAAAAATATTTTACTTCCGACAGTTCAATTGACAATGCTTTACAGACACTTAAGCTATCCCAATAACACGCCAGCACATGCAGGAAAAAGGTATATCATGGAACAAATAAAAATAACAACATCAGCAGGACCAATAAAATCACTTTGGGTCCTGCTGTTTGTGCTTTCAGTATCGTTTCCGGCCTCTACCCTACTCGCCCAGGTCAAGGCAAATCCCAATGGCCATTTCATGGAGGTAAACGGAGCAAATATTTATTACGAGGAATATGGCCAGGGTGAACCGTTGATCCTTTTGCACGGATTTGGCCGTACACTGGAAGACTGGAGGCCGTTCATTTCCGAATACGCCAGGACCTACCGGGTGATCGCCTGGGATATGCGGGGACATGGACGATCGTCCAATCCGGACACAGGCGTGGCGTTCCTGCATAAAGTTGCCGCAAAAGACCTCCTGTTGCTCATGGAGAAATTAAAACTGGGAAAAGTCAGCGCTATCGGCCACAGTTCCGGCGGAATACTGTTGTTGTATGCCGCAACGATAGAACCCGGTCGATTTGTAAACATCATACCGGTCAGCGCGCAGACATTTTTCGGTCCAGAGGTCAGGAGTTTTATCAGTCAAAACGCAAAGCCGGAGGACTACATGAAGTTCAATGAAATGGAAGCGCAACACGGTAAAGAAAAAGGCATGATACTGGCCAGGCAGTTTTATCACTTTCATGAGTTAAAGGGCGACCCCGATATACGAGATGAAGACCTTAAGAAAATCAGTGCCCACACACTTGTCGTTCATGGGGACAATGATTTTGTCCCGGTTTCGCAGGCCTGGGAAATGTTCCGGCATATTTCCAGTGCACATCTGTGGGTAGTACCCAATGGCTGGCACATGCCACATCTCGGCAAATCAAACACGCCGGACTTTATCCGGCAAACAACAGCATTCCTGCATGGAGACTGGAACCCGAGGCAGGAATAGCAGACTGAAACAAGTTCCCGGCTAACCGATAATTTATTGGAAGGAATTTCTTAGCTTTTACATGGAAATACATTTCCGGCCTTTCTTACATCCCGATCCGCTCTCCGAGAACAGGTTAATCGTGAATGGTGATTAGGTTATTTGTGTGATACCCTATCAGGTTTGGTTACACAATTGTTCATTACCATAAAACCGCACGTTTATGAGAAAGTCCCTTCTACTCATTACCGGCCTGGTACTTACTATCGCTTGCCTGTCCCGGTGTTCAAACAACAAAGCTGATGTGCCGGCAACCACTGTCGCCACTACTGAAGCTGAAAAACCAAATTTCGGAGGATTTGACACCCAGGTGAAATGGGGCGAACACCTCGTTACTATCGGTGGCTGCAATGATTGCCATACCCCCAAGAAAATGACACCTGCGGGGCCCGCGGATGACAGTACATTAATGTTATCCGGACATCCTGAAACTTTACCTGCACCAGAAGTTGACAGGAAGGCCATGGAAAGCAAGGGTCTTGTAGTAACCTCAGATTTTACCGCCTGGATCGGTCCGTGGGGCATTACCTATTCGGCAAACCTGACACCTGACCCTTCCGGCCTGGGCAATTGGACGGAAGAACAATTCCTTTATGCCTTGAGGAATAGTATCAGTAAAGGAATGGCTGGTGGACGACCATTGATGCCACCCATGTCTATGATGCCGGTTAAACACATGAGTGACGATGAATTAAAGGCCATATTTGCCTACCTGAAAACCATTAAGCCAGTAAAAAATGTTTCCGTCCAGCCGACTCCCCCGGCGTTAGCCAGGAAGTAGCCGTCGCGTAAAGATTATTCCGAAATTTGCCGGCGATACCACGCCGTTAAAAATTTGGAACCATGCATCCGGAAGACTTATTAAAACAGGTTGCTTTTATTAAAGAGATTGACAAACTCAAATACATTCAGCGAAAAACAAAATTGTTTAACAGCGATCGCCCGGAAAATGATGCTGAACACAGCTGGCACCTGGCCATGATGGCGATTGTACTGGCAGAACATTCCAATAAGCCGGTTGATGTGCTTAAGGTACTGAAAATGGTCCTGATTCACGACATCGTGGAGATTGATGCGGGGGATACTTTTCTGTATGACGCAGCAAAAAACCATACCAATACTGACGAAGAAATGGTTGCTGCACAACGGATCTTTGGTCTGCTGCCTGATGCGCAGGCCGAAGAACTGATATCCGTCTGGAAAGAATTTGAAGACGGTCAGACGGATGAAGCAAAATTTGCAAGGTCTATGGACAGGTTTGAACCTTTACTGCAGAACACCTCCAATGATGGCGGCACCTGGGCAGAATTTAATGTCCCTTACCACAAAGTGTACGAAAAGAAAAAGGCAATTAATGATGGATCAGCTGCCATCTGGAAATATGCAGCGCAGCTGATCAACGAAAGCGTTGACAAGGGCATTTTGAGAAAAGATGGAGCATGATATCCCAGGAATGTGCCGGGAAAGTGCTGTGAATGTGCTGTGAATGAGCCGGCGCAGTGCAGGAAAGGTGCAGCAAAAGTGCTGGCCAGGTGCGGGAAAAGTGCTGGAAAAGTGCTGAAAAATAATAACGGCCGGTCCTTTGTGAACCGGCCGTTTTACTTCATCAGATATGCGATGGATCGAATCCGTGACTATCGGCATGTTCCAGCGGCGTATAGTCTTCCACCATTTGTTCGGCAATGGTGGTGTTGTTTTTCTTCTTACTGAATTTGTTGATCAGCTTATCGAAGATGGCATACATCACCGGCACCACCACCAGGGTCAGGAATAATGAACTGATCAATCCCCCGATGATCACCCAGGCCAGGCCATTTTTCCATTCGGCTCCCGCACCCTTTGCCAGCGCAATCGGCAGCATACCGATCACCATGGCAATGGTGGTCATCAGGATGGGTCGCAGACGGGCATGGTTGGCATCAATCAGTGCCTGGTAAGTGTTGGCGCCTTCTGCTTTTCGCTGGTTGGTAAAGTCGACCAGGATGATGGCATTTTTCGCCACGAGGCCGATCAGCATGATCAAACCCAAAATGGTAAACAGGTTGAGTGAATTGTTGGTCAGCGCCAGTGCCAGGAAGGCACCGATGATGGCCAGCGGGATCGAGAACAATACCACGAAGGGATATACAAAGCTGTCGTACAATGCCACCATGATGAGGTATACGAGTACAATGGCCGCAAGCAGGGCAATGCCCAGTGAGCCAAATCCTTCGCTCTGGTTTTCCATATCCCCACCCCACACATAACTCACACCAAGCGGACGGGGCAGCTGGTCGAATTTCGCCTGCCATTCGGCTGCGACTGTTCCTGATGGCCGGCCCACTACCTGCGATTGCACAGTTACAGACGTGCTTTTATCCCTCCGCTCCAGCTGACTGGGACCGCTGCTTTCATTTATCGCAGCAAACTGCGACAGGCGGATCTGTTGCCCCTTGTCGTTAATGAAAACCAGGTTGCGCACATCGTCCATACTTTCCCGGTTGAAATTCTGGTAGCGGATATTGATATCGTACTCATATTCACCCTGGCGGAATTTCCCATCGGTGTTGCCGCTGAAAGCGGTTTGCATGGTACTGCCCACCACGCCGAGCGAGAGGCCCAGCGCCGCCATCTTGTCGCGATCTACCTGCACATTGATTTCAGGGTTACCTGCTTCAACCGAGAGCTTCATTTCCGAAGCGCCCGGCACCTTGCGCAATTCGCTCATGGCGCCATTCGCAAATTTCAACACGCTGTCGAGTTCGGGACCGGTGACCACCAGCGCAAGCGGTGCCTGTTCAGCTGTTCCGAGAATACTCACGGGAACTGTCTTCACTTTGGCGCCCACCAGTTGCTCCTGCAATTCACGTTTTACTTTGACGGCATAGATACTGGATTCATCTTCCCGTTCAACCCGAGGCACCATCTGCACGTTGATCTCCGCTTTATAGGCGGTGGACTGTGTAGCCCCCATGCCCCCGTCGCTGCTTTGTCCGACGGTAGTGATCAGCCTGGTCACTTCCGGTTTGTGTTTTAAAAACTCTTCCGCTTTGCGGGCCATGGCATTGGTTTGTTCCACCGAAGCATCTTTGGGCATTTCTATCTGTACCAGGAATTCGCCCCGGTCAGATTTGGCAAAGAACTCCGCACCGATATAACCGGCACCTACCAGGAAGAAAGAACCAAAGAACAAGGCCAGCATCACCAGCAGGGTCGTCTTTTTATGACCCAGGCACCATTTCAACAGGCCGGTTACCCAGTTGGTGAAATTGTAGAGCAGCCTTTCAAATCCGACAATTATTTTTCCAAAAAAGTTTTTGCCGGTGATTTTTTCCAGTTTGCCGAAGCGCGAGGAGAGCCAGGGCACAATGGTAAAGGAGCTCAGTAATGATAACAAAGTGGCAATGGATACCGTTACGCAGAACTGCTTCAGGATATCGGCGGCGAGGCCGGTGCTCATGGCAATCGGCACAAATACCACTACAATTACAAGTGTAATGGATGTCACGGTAAAGCCGATTTCTTTGGTTGCATCAAAAGCAGCCCTCACGCGGTTCTTGCCCATCTCCATGTGCCGGTAAATATTCTCCAGTACCACAATGGCATCATCCACCAGGATCCCGACCACCAGCGACAGGGCAAGCAGCGACATCAGGTTGAGGGAATACCCCAGCAGCTTCATAAAAATAAAGGTGGCGATCAGGGAGGCAGGTATGGCCACCATCACGATCAGCGCATTTCGGATGCTGTGCAGGAAGAACAACATCACAAAGGCCACGAGTACGATCGCCAGGATAAGGTCGTGAATCACGGCATCGGCCGACTGCAGCGTGTACACGGAACTGTCGCTCGCGATGTCTATTTTCAGGCCGGTGCTGGCATAATCCTTTTCCAGTTTTTTTACAATTGCGGTTACCTCCTTACTTACCGATACGGCATTGGCATCAGATTGTTTAATGATCTGCAACGCGATCGCACTCTGGCTGTTTACGCGGGCAAGCTTCTCAACATCTTTCTGAACATCCTGCACATCTGCGATATCGCGGAGTCTCACCTGTACCCCATCTTTATTGAACACCACGAGGTTGCGCAACTCTTCCACATTGCGGTATTTGCCCGCGAGGCGGATCAGGATATCTTTCTGCCGCGTTTGAACACTACCGGTAGGAAAGTCGAGGTTGGAAGTCAGGATGGCTTGCTGCACCTGTGCCAGTGATAACCCAAATCCTTCCAGGCTTTTTGCGTTGATATTCACCTGGATCTCTCTTTCCTGTCCGCCGATGAGATTCACCTGGGCGACACCACCTACCCTTGACAACACCGGCGAGATCCTTTTGTCCATCAGGTCATAAAAGGCCGCTTCACTGGTTTTGCCGGTTGCTGCCAGGGTCATGATCGGCAGGTCGTCGAGCGAAAACTTATTGAGTGATGGCGGATCCACGTCATCCGGCAGATCGCCCAGGATGGCGTTTACTTTCCGTTGCGCGTCATTCAAAGCCAGGTCAACATCGGTACCACTGTTCAGGGTGATCGTCACGATGGAGAGGCTTTCGAAGGATTTTGTTTCTAATTTTTTGATGTTTTCCATGGAGGACACGGCATCTTCGATTTTCCTGGAGACGGTGTTTTCCACTTCACTGGGAGAAGCGCCCGGGTATACCGTGGTGACCGACACTACGGATGGCGAAAATTTCGGTAACAGCTCATAGTTGAGCATGGTATAACTGAGCAGTCCGCCGAGGATCAGTACTGTAAACAGTACGATTACCAGGGTCGGCCGCTTAATGGATATTTCTGCAATTTTCATGATAGTCTTTTTGGGCTTATTGAACCACTGTGATCGCGGTGCCATCATTAAGGTTCACCTGTCCGCTGGTAATCACTTTCTCTCCCGCTGTCAATCCGTTTAAAATTTCTACCTGCTCTCCGGCAATGCGACCGGCTGTTACCGTTCTCAACCTGGCAACAGAATCACCGGCGCTGACAAAAACCTGGTTATTGCTCACACTGCCGACAAAGGCGGAACGGGGCAGCAACAGGACAGGTGCCCCGGCACCAAAATCAAACTCAGCTGTGCCATACATACCAGCGCGCACTTTGTTGCCGGGGTTGGCTGTCAATGCGATCTCCATGGGGAAACTCAGGCTGGCATCTGATTTGGGAGCAATGAAACTGATCTTCCCGGTAAACACCTGGTCGGGGAACACGCTCACCCGGATCCTGACGGCATCGCCTTCTTTTACCTGGGCTACCTGTTGTTCATTTACGGTTACGGCCAGTTTCAGGGAAGAGATATTCACCAGTTCGAACAGCTGGGTACCTGGAGAAACTACTGCACCGGGTTCAATCAGCCGCTTGTTTACAATGCCATTGATGGATGACCGTACATAGGTATCCCCTACTTTCAGTTTAGCTTGCTGTAGACGGGCTTCTGCATTCACCAGGGCCAGTTTGGCCTGATCAACCTGCTGTGCAGTGACGCCACCTGTTTGCTGAGCGCTTTCATAGCGACCGAGATCGCTTTTCGCATTAACATAGGCCGCATTGGCACTTTCCACATCCACGTTCAGTTGATCGGCCTTGATGATGGCCAGCACCTGGCCAACTGAAACCCGGCTGCCTTCATCCACCAGTACGCTGGTTACACGGCCCGAGTTTTCTGCTGCAAAATTCATTTGCTGTGCAGGGATAAAATTTCCGTTGGCCATGATATTCTGAGCGAGTGAATCTTTCTGAACGGTAGTGGTACGCACAGTTACCCTACCATCCGCCTGGGCAACAATGGCCGTCTTCGCTGCATTTTCTTTTTTGTTCTTCGACAGCACCTGTCCGACGATCACCACCAGCCCGGTAAGCATCACTACGGTGATCAGAACATTAAAAACTTTCTTTTTCTTCATAACTGTTATTTTGATCGGTGTTTATTCGTTGAGGAGGGATTTCAGTTTACCCTGTGTTTTCAGTAATTGAATTTCAGCAATCCGGTAAGCCAGTAAGGCGGAGGAATAGTTGTTGTTGGCATCCGTTAGTGCGTTTTCTGCATCGAGCAGATCGGTCAGCGGAGCGAGGCCCAGGTTGTAATTGCTCTGGGTATTGCGGTACACCTTCTGCGCCAGGGTGGCGTTATCCAGCTGGCTGCGCAATACCACGAGGCTGTTCTTCAGCTGGGTGGCAGCATTTTCATAGGCCAGGTTCAGCGACAGACTTGCCTGATCGATATCTTCCTTCATTTTCAGGATTTCGATATTGGCCTGTCTCACTTTTGACCGTGTGGAGAATCCGTTGAAGATGGGAATCTTCAGGTTCAATCCGATCGACGCATAGTCAAACCAGTTTACGGAGGGACCTTTGCCCATTGGAAAACTATTGCCCAGTCCCTGTACGCCGTAATTACCGGAGAGGCTGAGGCTGGGATAATATTCTGCCTTGATGGATTGTTTTTTGAATTCCAGCAGTTCTCCCTGTTTGCGCAGTAACTGCATTTGCGTAAGGGAATTGACATCCGGCCGGCTGGTATCGCCCTGGGTGAGAATTTTCTTAAACTCAATGGGCGGGAACGTAAGTGGGGTTTGAATTTCCATACCCATGGCAAACTTCAGCTGGTTTTCCTGCAGCGTGATGGAATTTAGGATCTGCTGGCGCTGGGCATATAGGTTGGAGAGATTGACGGTTGTTCTGTCCACATCAATCTCTTTGGCGAGGCCGCTTTCATAGAGGCCTTTGATTACTTTACTGATCCTGGCGGTATTTTCAATAGTAGTATCCAGCACATTCAGTTTGTGTTTTTCCACCAATACCTGGTAATAAATGCCGGATACCTGTTCGATGAGTTGTTCATCAGTCAGCTGTGCATTGATGCGATAAAATTCCCGGCTGGAGTTTGCTGCACGCAGACCCGTAATTACCCCTTTGTTGTACAGGTTTTGTGAAAGATTGACATTGGCACCGGAGTTCCATTTCTGCCCGAATGCCACCAGGGTGGTGGTGCCGGGTTGGCCGGTCAATTCACCCGGTATGGGGGTTAGCTGCAGCAAGGGATTATAGGTCAGCGAACCAGATCCAGAGATAGTGGGTAGGGCGCCGGCTTTCACTTCGGCGATCTGGTGTTCTACATTCTCCACATCCAGTTTGGCTTTGTGGGCAGTCTGGCTGGCGGACAGGGCATATTTCAATGCATCCGGCAGGGTGAGTGGTTTATCCTGTGCAAATACCGGGATAACCAGTAAGAGCAGGCAAATAAAGAAAAGCGGTTGTTTCATTTTCATTCGATTAAAGAGAAAAAGTTGTTTTATGCCTGTGGAGTTATTAAATACTGTTGTTCATACTGTTCAAGAAGTGCTGCACCCCGTGCAGTAACTAGGCCATTGAGGTAGTGCAGGAGAATCTGTTCATCGACGGTGTCCTCAGACCATTTGCCGGACAAAGGGATTTCCCCGCTCATCGCTTCGATGAGTATGGTTTGCAGGCTTGCGATGATGGCAGGATGGATGGATGGACGGTATAAGCCTTCTGAATGTCCGCGTTCAATATTCTTTTCGATCATCTGGCGGAGGAAGACATTCCTGAATTGCTGATAGCGGGCAGACAGCGGATAAAATTCCCGCTGGATATCGGAGAATGCTTTCTGCCGGAAGAAGGTGATCACGGGGCGGAGACTGATCCAGCAGAGGAGGCATTCTTCGATGGCATCTTCTGCTGTGGCGATGCTGGCCAGGCAGGCTGCCTTTGCCTCTTTCAGCTGCGGTGTATAGACAGCGTCCACCAGTTCCTGTTTGTTCTGAAAACAGGAATAGATGGTCTTTTTGCTGATCCCCATTTTACCTGCGAGCTCCGCCATGGTAATGCTTTTTATACCGAACCGGCTGAATAAACTGCAGGCTTCCTTTTCAATTTTAACTTTTAATTCTAACATTATTGTTTGAATATATTGTTTGACATTTATGTCAATTCACAGGCAAAAAAAATCGCCTATTTGAACAAGGCTTTTAAAATGGCGGCTTTCCGTTGCGCCAGGAATTGCCGGTATTGTTTATCACTCATCTGGAATATTTTTTTGAACATTGGCTGGGCTACCCCGGGATAAGCCAGCAGGGAGCTGAGGTTGACCATGAAATCCAATGGGGTCATATGGGGGATGGTCCCTTTCTCTATCTCCGTTTCTATTTCTTTCAGGAAGCGCTTCACTTTGGTATGCATATCCCTGGTCGCCAGCTTGTCCACCACTTCATCCGGGTTAAGGATCCCGTCATTCATCCGGGAGATCATATAGGCGTCGATATAGGGCAGGTTGAGGGATTGCTCAATAAAAACATCAATGAAGTATTCAATTTTTTCCCGGAAGCTGCTGCTTCCTTCCATGACGGTTTTGAGTTTCGCGTCCATGTTTTCCCTGGCGTCCTGCAGGATTTTCTCAAACAGCACGTCCCGTGACCGGAAATAATAATTCAACAGGGTACGGGTGACACCTGCGGCATCAGCGATTTCCTGGGTGGTGGCTTTGAACCGTCCTTCCTTGAAAAAGATATGGCGGGCTGCCTCCACGATCTGTTTTTCCGTATTGCTGTCTTTGATAGCCATGGGCAATGTTTGACATTATTGTCAAACAGCAAAGTTAAACAAAAACCATTACCTGCCAAATAATCCATGCTTCCGGATATTATAGTAGCCGATAAAGAATTAGCGGTAGTTGTACCGTGTGCCTTACCGGGTGGTCAATAAATTCCCCAATCGGCCGTTCTTGCGGCTGACCGTCGAATTCCCGATACCATTTTTCCATATCGTTACTTCCCTGTTGTTTTCCTGTAAAAAAGGAGATACCGGAGAAACAGGACCGGCAGGTCCGGCAGGCGCACAGGGCGCAGCCGGCATCCAGGGGCCGGACGGCACACAAATCGTGAGCGGCAACGGCGCCCCCGAAGTAACGTCAGGCGTCAATGGAGACTTCTATCTCGACCTGAGTTCATCCAAACTGTATGGCCCTAAAACGGTTTCCGGATGGGGAACACCCCTGTTGCTGGCCGGAGCTACGGGAGCAACTGGTGCTACAGGAGCCACTGGTGCTACGGGAGCTACGGTAGCTGCGGGAGCCGCTGGCGCTACTGGCGCGGCAGGTGCAAACGGGAATTCTATTATAGCAGGTACAGGAATTCCTGCTGCCAATATTGGTACCCCCGGGGATTATTTTCTGGACAAAGACACCTATAACCTTTATGGTCCGAAAGATACCAATGGATGGAATGCGCCGGTCAGCCTGAAAGGTCCGAAAGGAGATCCGGGAACAGCAAACGTGATCTATTCCGGATGGAACTATGCGTCGAAATTCAATGACAGCATCATCGACCATTCATCCGTGAAGGTGGGTATGTCAATGCTCCATCGATAACATCGGAGAACCTGAGCAATTCACTGATCCAGGTATACTTTACATATGGTGGCGGTGTGATGGTATTGCCCTATACTTCATATGCCGGAGATAAGCCAAATACCATCGCATTTATCCCTATGACTGGCAAAATCCTTGTTTCCCGTTTCACACATGATAATAGCAATAGTGTCAACTTGTCCACGCTTTTGCAGTACAGGTATGTGATCATTCCAGGCGGCGTGGCTGCCCGGGCGGCCAAACTTAATATCGACTGGACAAATTATGAAGCAGCGATGCACTTCATAGGCACCCAGGAATAAATCAGAAAGCGCTTCACTTTGCATCTACGTGCCTGGTGAAGCGCTTTAACCATCTACAATACCCTGGTTGCAACATTTACAGTTGATCGCATTGTGCATAACTCGATTTTCACTTTTCGGCGCCACACCATATTTTAGGTTCATGAATGGCGCCACGATAACCCTGCAGGTCTTATACAACACCGTATGTAACGAAGCGCAGCCAACGCGGTACGCCGTTACACCTTCGGAAATCCTGCTCCGGCACCCGCTGACCTGGGACATTATCACACAGCACCTGCAAACCTTACAGGAAACCGGTCTTATCCGGCTGGAAGGCGCAGAACAGCGAAGCCTGGTACGCCTGACGGAAGCAGGAATCCGACACATCATCAATGCTGCCTGACACCAATACTACCTGATTTCAATTTGCCTTGTTACAAATGCCCTGGTTTCGATTTGCAGCTTCCTGGAAACAACTTGTTTTCCGTTGCCTACCCTGATGGTATAATTACCGTCTTCCGCAAGGTCAAACCGGTACCGGCAATAATAAGTAGCAGACTGCACCACAGTATCTACCGCCGTCCCTAATTCCGCATGACTGATCTGGATACTGATTTTTTTCATTTCCGGGTTATCCAACTGTAAGACAAAGGATCCGCCCTGCTCCGGTTTCACGATAACATCGAAACCAGGGTCGTTCTTTCTGCATTGCTGATTTAACTGGGACTGTTTTTCTGATTGCGCATTTACGGATACACTAACAAACGCACACAGGCTGATGAATAACAGTTTCATAGTAAGTGGTTATTTGCCCGCAAGTTCTGAAGGGCATATTACCTACTTGTTACGGAAATGAGAATTCAGCATTATGAAATACTGTGTGATCTGTCGTCTTGCTGCGACGATGTGTATCTTAAAATCTAACTGGTAGCACGTTGTGTTTATCGATATGGAAGACAAACAACGAGGAGAAAATGTTAGTCTCTGTGGGGCTAAACTGGCGTCTATTCTCTGACAAACGCTGTGAGGTGCTCAATACCACAAAATAACCTGCCAAAACAGGGAACTGTTTCAGTTACCGGAATACCAGGCTCACAGGAAAAACACCCGCCCAAAAGCAGCAATGGCTGTAACGTCTCCGGTAACTCTGGATATTGCCGTCCGGTATACCACCTGATCCGCTACTATAATCGACTTTTCGGCAGCCAGCTTTGCCAGTCCTCCCGCAATAGACTCGGTTACGGATCCCCTTGGACCAGCGTCGGCGTGCTCCATATAATGCTCACGTATTGCTTTTCGGATAGTGGTCTCCGAAGGTTTGGTAAAATATGCTGCAACAGCGATGAGTCCGCAGAAAAGGAAAAATCTGAACAATGCTTTCATGAGGAAAATTTCCGGTTAAATTACGGGGTTACAGGCAATAAGTTCTCCCTGGTCACCACCCCTGCTGTGGATATGTATGATATTTTCACAACAAGAATTGCCATTAGCCGAACCATCAAAACAGCTTCCCAAACAACTCCCAAAACGTTGACTGGCAATTTCACCTCCTCAGGTTTCTAAGAAATTGAATTAATCCATTTTTTATTGGTTTGCTTAAGAAAGTAAAGATTCAATGCGCACCAATAAAAAACCCAGACAATCGTCGGGGCCTTTGTGCCCAGGACTGGATTAATGTGTCCTTGATCCAGGTACTCCTGCGAGGGGCGTACCCAAAGGTCCAGCGTCACTATCGCGCCGCTCAGTTTTTTTATTGGTCTACTTTTGAAAGCGAGCTTTCAACGCCGCCCAATAAAAAAACCCCGACAATCGTCGGGGCCTTTGTGCCCAGGACTGGATTCGAACCAGCACACCTCGCGGCGCCGCCACCTGAAGACGGTGCGTCTACCAATTTCGCCACCTGGGCATCCTGTTACTGGCGTAACGGGGTGCAAATATAGGAAATTATTGTTCCCGGCAAAATCTGTGTTTGCTATTCCTGCCATAAAAATGAATAATATCGCTGGCCCAGTAAACTGACACTATATCGTTCATGACCCAGGTAGGGCACATTAATAGTTCTAAGCGCGGGTTTCAATTGTTTGAAATTCCTCAAGGTAGTTCCAGGGAATTCTTTTACACTCCCATCCTGAAAATATAGAATTACCATATGTATTGTGCGATACCTGGTAATAATATCAGAAGTACTGAAACCCCTTACTGCTGCCATCTCAACGACATCCGTTTTAGCAGAAAAAATATTGGTGATTTCCAGATGATCAGTATTTATGGTCACGGAATACCGCTGCCGAAGGAGTCCAGCAAAAACCTGGCAACATATAATTAATGAAAATCCGCATAAACAGCCACCCATGAACAATTGCAACAGAAATATGCCGAATGCGGATTGGTGTCCGAAAGCCAGGATGGTTAAATAAGACATTAGCAAAAACAAACCGCCAAATAAGGTCAATGCTACAACCCGCAGGACGACCATCCACCAATTGAATTTTCCTCTAAAAGTTTTTTCATAGTCTTGAATCTTGTCGAATTTCGCCTTTAGTCAACCTTACTCCCCCCTTCCACCCTATCAGGATCACGCCGGCCACCACCAGCACTGTGCCGATAAATTGTCCCGCATGCATCTTTTCGCCAAGGAAGAAATATGCCTGCACAATCGTACTTACCGGGCCAATACTGGAAACAATCGCGGCGTTGTTAGATCCGATTCTTTTCATCCCTGCCGCTATCATGAAAGCCGGGATCACCGTGGCGAATACGGCCAGCAGGATACCATAGCGCCACACAGCAGGACTAAACTGCAGGGCATTGACGGAATGCGTCAGGAGGAAATGCACCCACACACCAAATGTACTGGCCAGCATGGCGTAGGCGGTGAAGCGGGTAACACCCACCTGGGGAATCATTTTTCCACTGCCGGCAATATAGAAGGCATAGGTAATGGAACATAGAAAGATGAGGAAGCTGCCCAACAGGAAATTCGGATTCTGCTGATCCACCTGGAATTCGCCTAGATAAGCGATGGCAAGGCCGGTATAGGTAAGCAGCAGGGCCCAGCGCTGCCGTTTACTCAGCACCTGCTTCAACCAGATAAAATTGATCAGCGCAACGAAACTGGGATAAAGAAATAGAATCAGCCGCTCGAGGCCAGCGGAGATGTATTGCAATCCTACAAAATCGAAGAGACTGCTCAGGTAATACCCGAGCAGTCCCAGTACCGCTACAGCTGTCCATTGCCGTGTGGTCAATTTGTTTTCTCCCTGTTGTTTTGACCAGAAGGCTGCTCCCAGAAAAAAGGGCATCGAAAAAAGCATCCGCAATGCAAGGAGCGTTACCGCATCCATCTGTACTTCACGGAAAGCCAGTTTGACCAAGATGGCCTTCGTGGAAAACATTACTGCGCCGAAAAAAACGAGCAATACTCCGGTCCAGCGCATTATACGCTTACGTTGAAATCACGCAACGCATCGTTCAGGCTGGTCTTGAGATCGGTGCTGGCTTTCCGCTGACCGATGATCAGCGCACAGCCCACCTGGTATTCGCCTGCGGGGAATTTCTTTGTATAAGAGCCCGGGATCACCACACTGCGTGCCGGAACGCGGCCTTTATGTTCAACGGGACCCGCACCGCTCACATCGATAATCTTGGTACTTTTCGTCAACACCACGTTTGCGCCCAACACGGCTTCCTTCTCCACTACCACGCCTTCCACCACAATACAACGGCTTCCGATAAATGCACCATCTTCAATGATCACCGGACTGGCCTGCAGCGGCTCCAGTACGCCGCCAATGCCCACGCCACCACTCAGGTGCACGCCTTTGCCGATCTGTGCGCAACTGCCTACCGTAGCCCAGGTATCCACCATAGTGCCTTCATCCACATAAGCACCGATATTTACATAACTGGGCATCAGGACCACACCCCGCGCAATAAATGCACCATAACGCGCTACCGCATGAGGAACTGCCCGTACACCGAGACTGGCATAATTGCTCTTGAGCGACATCTTATCGTAAAACTCAAAAGGACCTACTTCCCAGGTCTTCATCTGTTGAATACCGAAATACATGAGAATGGCCTGCTTCACCCATTCATTCACTACCCACCCGTTCTCACCTGGAGAAGCCACGCGGAGGCGACCCTTATCCAGTTCTTCCATCACAGACCGTACGGCGTCTGCATAGTTCCCATCTTTCAATAATTCCCTGTCAGACCAGGCCTGCAGAATCTGCTCTTTGAGCTCCATAGCAAAAAATTTCCGCTAATGTAGCGAAACTTGCCCTTACAGGATCTTGAAACCAACGCCGATCTGGAAGCCTTTGTTCTTCCAGGCATTCTCGATCTCCGAAGAACTGATGTCATTCAGACTGGTGAAATAACGTCCGGTAACCCGGAATGCACCAAAGTTGATCTGTGCACCGCCCACTATGGAGAAATCACCCGCACTGAAAGCGTCCTTGCTGTTTTCCAGCAGGCTTTTCTCATTGTCCAGCAACACACTGAACTGCGGACCGGCCTGCAGGCTGAGCCAGTCGAGCAGCCGATAATTGAGCGTAATAGGAATCTGGAGATAATTCAATTTAATATCCTGGTTGTTGGAACCGGGCAATGCGCCATCTACAATATCAGAAAAATCACTGCCGGTCTGACCGGTATATTGTGACCATAACAATTCCGGCTGGATGAAGATCTTTTTTCCGAAACCGATCTCCGCAAAACCGCCGAGGTGGTAACCGAAATTAAATTCATCACTCATGGCCTTGCCATCAACCTTGGTGATGTTGGCGCCGCCTTTAATTCCGAAATGGAGGCCCTGGGCCTGGGTAGCGGTCGCTGCACAAAACAATGCTGCCGCCAGAAGCAATTTGACTTTCATATGGGATAGTTGTAACTGCTAAGATAGCGGATGGCCCCTGGTTACGGTTAAGCCTGCCTGTTAAAGTCAAACCAATTCGATCACCGTGATCTCCGGGAGTATGCCCACCCTGCCCGGGTAGCCAATGAAACCAAACCCGCGGTTCACATAGAGTTTCTGCTTGCCGTCTTCATATAGTCCCGCCCACTGTTTATACATATATTGTACCGGGCTCCACTTGAACCCGGGCAGTTCCACCCCGAACTGCATGCCGTGGGTATGGCCGCTGAGCATCAGGTCGATATCGGGATACACCTGTTTCACTTCACCCTCCCAATGACTGGGATCATGGCTCATCAGGATCTTAAATGGATAGTCAGCCGTTCCGGGATAAGCCTGATCCATCTTCCCGTATTTTGGAAAGTTTCCCTTGGCACTCCAGTTCTCAATGCCGAGCAGCGCGATCTTGTCTCCGCCTCTTTCCAGTACAACATGCTCATTCATCAGCAGGCGCCAGCCGATCTCGCCATGCACTGCTTTCAGTGATTCGAGGTTCGCCACCTTGGCTTCCGGTGATTCCCAGCGGTAATAGTCGCCATAGTCATGGTTGCCCAGGGTGGAATAGACGCCCATCGGCGCTTTTACCTGGGAGAAAACGGATTTGTAAGTATCCATTTCGACGGCGCGGTCGTTAACCAGGTCGCCTGTGAACAGTACGATATCGGCCTGTTGCTTCAGGATGGTATGCACCCCTTTTAACACGGCCTCGTGATCAGTGAATGAGCCGGAATGGATATCGCTGATGTGCAGGATCTTTAGTCCTTTGAACCCCTGTGGCAGGTTGGCATATTTCAGCTTTACCTTTTTAACGTGGTAATTGTATTTGTTGGAAAAGCCATACACGAGTGAGCTGAAAAGCGTACCCCCGGCCGCCAGTCCCAGCCAGCTGAGAAAAGCAGATCGGGTGATGCCATCTGCGCCCTGGGATACCGGTACAGAAGGATTACTGAACAGCTTGCCGACCATCCAGGTCATGCCGCGGCGTACATCGTCCACCAGGAAGAAGGTGCTGGCAATAAGTTTGGAAAAGAATAATCCTACGATAATGGCGAAGCTGTAGGTGCGCAGGGCTTTGGGCCATTGTTCGCTTTGCAGGTAGGGCAACCCGGCCAGCAGCACAATAGTGGCAACGGAAATAGTCCAGTACGCGGTGGTCAGGATCAGCCGGAGCCTTGAACCGGCGGATTGGCTGACTACTTTAAGGGCCTGGTAAACATAAATATCCAGAACGATGAGGATCGCGATGATGATCCAGAGAAATCCGGTGTTTCGCATGCGTAAAATTTAAAATGCGATGAACTCATTCAGCTGCTGGTCAATGGCCCTGAGGGTAGCAGGGTCTTTGATTGTGCCATCCAGGTTCAACAGCACATTTACCACCGAGATAGGCAGTTTGTTCGGATGCACCACTACTTTCATATAATGGAGGATACCGGTAAGGTGTTCCATACCACGCAGATTCCCTGCCCTGCCGGTGGATACCCCAGTCAGCAACGCTTTTTTCCCCCACCATACGCGCTGAATATCGCTGCTGTCAAATAAAGATTTCAGTACCCCGGGAATGCTCCCGTTATATTCAGGAGAAACAAATATGAATTTTTCTGATGGGATCAGAATGGTTTCTTCCAGGGCACGGATCGCGTCGTTGCGGGTGCCGACTTCAAGATTCTCCAGTGAAATCATCTTTGCATCTATTCCTTTGGCTTTCAGTAATTCCTGATATTGGGCGGCTATTTTAATCGTATTACTCCCTGGTCTGTTGGTCCCGGAAATGATGGTGTACATGTTGTTCCTTTTTTGTTGGCCTGAAATATTATTTTTGCCATCCTTACCCCTAAAGGTAATCAGCCATGCAATTCACCTATTATGGTCACTCCTGTTTTTCCGTGAGGCTCAACGGGAAACACGTACTCTTCGATCCGTTTGTCACTTATAATGAGCTGGCAAAGGATGTGGTGGACGTGAATACCATTCCGGCGGATTATATCCTGTTGTCGCACGGGCATGGTGACCATGTGGCGGATGCCATTGCTGTTGCCAAAAGGACGGGCGCGAAAGTGATCGCCAGTTTTGAGATCCATGAATGGCTGAATAAAAATGGCGTGGAGAATACCCATCCGATGAATACCGGCGGCAGTTGGGACTTTGGTGATTTCCGGGTAAAATGTGTGGTGGCGCAGCATTCCAGCGGATTGCCCGATGGCAGCTATGGCGGCAACCCCATGGGTTTTATCCTGTTTTCTGACGCCGGCAATTTCTATTATAGCGGCGATACTTCGCTTACCCTTGACATGCAGCTGATCCCCCGCTGGGCAAAACTTAATTTTGCGGTATTGCCGATTGGCGACAATTTTACGATGGACGTTCACGATGCGTTAGCCGCTGCCGAAATGGTTCAATGCCAGCAGGTAGTCGGTGTGCATTACGATACTTTCGGATATATCAAGATCGATCACCAGGCTGCGCAGCAGGTATTTTCCGCTGCCGGCAGAAAATTGCACCTGCCCGCCATTGGCGGCAGTATTGCTTTATAAGGACCCTATTATGGCTAGAATTATCGGCGTAGCAAATCAGAAAGGCGGCGTGGGCAAAACCACCACGGCTATTAACCTGGCAGCGAGTTTCGCGGTACTCGAATTCCGCACGCTGCTGGTGGATGCTGATCCCCAGGCGAACAGCACCACCGGCGTGGGTTTTGACCTGCATAACATTACCCAGAGCCTTTATGATTGCATGGTCAATCAGACCCCGATCCGGGACGTGATCCTGAAAACGGAAGTGCCCCATCTCGATGTTGTTCCTTCTCACATCGACCTTGTCGGTGCCGAGATCGAAATGATCAACTACCCCAACCGGGAACAGGTGCTCAAAGGAATTCTGCAACCGGTGCTGGATGATTATGATTTTGTAGTGATCGACTGCTCCCCTTCCCTTGGCCTGATTACCGTCAACGCATTAACAGCCGCCAATTCGGTGATCGTTCCTGTACAAACGGAATTCTTCGCCCTGGAAGGCCTCGGTAAACTCCTGAATACGATCAAAATCGTTCAGAACCGCCTCAACCAGGAACTGGAAATTGAAGGCATTCTGATGACCATGTACGATGGCCGTCTTCGTCTCTGCAACCAGGTGGTCAGTGAAGTGCGCCGCCACTTCGATGAACTGGTATTCGATACCATTGTTCACCGCAACACCAGGATCAGCGAAGCGCCGTCTGTCGGAAAACCTGTTATCCTGTATGACGCCTTTAGCAAGGGTTCTGTGAACTACCTCAACCTGGCGAAAGAGATCCTGCAAAAGAACAATATGACGAAGATCAGCCAGGAAGACCGGATTATTGAAGTGCCCGAAGAAGATGAATCCTAAAATTATTATTGTCACATGTCTACTCCCAATAAAAAAAATGATGCCCTTGGAAAAGGGATACGTTCCTTACTCCAGAATATAGATGCCGACCTTAAGAACACCTCCGGCCAGCTGAAGCCGCAGGTGGTGGAAGCGGCTACCAGCATGAACAGGATTGCACTGACGGAGATTGAAACCAATCCCAAACAGCCCCGCCACGATTTCGATGAGCAGGCCCTGAATGAACTTGCGGCTTCCATCAGGATCCATGATATCATCCAGCCCGTAACGGTTTCCAAACTGCCGTCAGGAAAATACCGCCTGATTTCCGGTGAACGCCGTTTCCGTGCTGCCAAGATCGCCGGCCTGAAAGACATGCCGGCCTATGTGCGCCAGGCAAACGACCAGCAACTCCTTGAACTGGCCCTGCTGGAAAACCTGCAGCGTGAAGACCTGAATGCAATCGAAGTGAGCCTCAGCTACAAGCGCATGATGGATGAACTCACTTATACGCAAGAGCAGGTCGCCGAAAGGATGGGCAAGGAAAGAAGTACCGTTGCCAATTATATTCGCCTGCTAAAGCTGCCACCCGATATCCAGGTAGCGGTAAGGAACAATGTGATCAGTATGGGACATGCCCGGGCGCTGATCAACGTTGATGTGGTAGACAAGCAACTCTTCATCTTCAAGGAGATCAAAGAGAAAGGTTTGTCGGTGAGACAAACCGAAGAGCTTGTCCGCAAAATGTACAAGGAAGGTGGTAACACTGTTAAATCTGCTGCAAATCAGGCACTTCCCCCTGCCTACAAGAAAATAGAAGATAATTTAGCAACGCATTTCAGCACCCGTGTAAAACTGAACCATAACAAAAAAGGACATGGCAGTATCACACTGGAATATTATTCGATCCAGGAACTGAATAAGCTCCTTGAATCGATGGGTGTGCAGGTGAACTAAATACATGAAAAGCATCCGCATTTGGTGTCTTTTGTTACTGGGAATTCCGGGGCTGCTGGCCACGCGGCCCGCTATTGCCCAGGTGCGGGGAAGCCTGGACAGTGTCACTGCACAGAAAATGGACGTCTCACCGCTTAATATTGACGATACCACTACCAAACACAGTCCCAGGAAGGCAGCCATACGTTCCGCAATCATTCCGGGCTGGGGACAGGCATACAACAAAAAATACTGGAAGATCCCGATTGTGTATGCTGCGCTGGGCATTACAGGCGCTGTATTTATCAACAACGTGAAGACCTACAACGAGGTGAACTATGCGTACAAAGTGAGCGTCAATAAGCTTACCGATGAGTATGACGATGTTGCCGATTACCTGAAACCTTTCGTTCCGGACGAAACGACCTCACTCGACAACTACCGCCGGGAGTTTCGCAGGAATATCGACTACTCGGTACTGATCTTTATGCTTTTCTGGGGACTCAATGTAGTGGATGCTACCGTTGATGCCCACCTGAAGGATTTTGATGTCAGTCCCAATATCAGTATGAGGATCAAGCCCACCTTCCCCGGCGTAAGCAGCACCGGATCGGCCATGGCGACGGCAGGGTTCTCGCCGGGCACTGCGGGACTAAGCCTCGCCTTTGATATTCATAAAGCGAAGCGATCAGCACCACTGTCTGTTCGGTAAGGAAAAGCACGCAACGATTTTTCCCGCTTAATTGGCTGGCGCTGCGCGCTTTTTTTATTCCACGCAGAGTACGCAAAGGTGCAGAGCCGCAAAGATGTATTTATGCGAACCTCTCCAGTACTATGCAACGTTGTTAAATTCCCGTGTGAAGTTGCGCACTCGGGAAAGAAATGCAGGTTGCCGGGACGCGGCTTGTCTGTCTTTCTTTTCTGATTAACTTTACGCCCTATGAATATTGCGCTTATTGGATATGGAAAAATGGGAAAAGCGATCGAACAGATTGCCTTGTCCCGCGGACATCAGATCGTGCTGACGATTGACCTGGGAAATATGGATGCATTCACGGCAGAAAACCTGGCCAGGGTCGATGTTGCCATTGAATTTACTTCCCCCCATAGCACATTTGACAACCTGAAACGGTTGCTCAGTTTCCATGTACCCGTGGTTTGCGGATCCACCGGCTGGCTGGACAAATACGAAGCAATCGAAGAATACTGCCTGCAGGAGCAGGGCAGTTTCCTGTATGCCAGTAATTTTTCCGTAGGGGTGAATATCTTCTTTGAGGTTAACAAACGCCTCGCAGAACTGATGGCGCCGCATCCCGAATATGCGATCCGGATGGAAGAAATCCACCATACGCAGAAAAAGGATGCCCCAAGCGGTACGGCGGTTAGCCTCGCGGAACAGATCCTCCAACGATACCCCGCCAAGAAGCAATGGGTGAATCATGCGAGCGACAAGGCGGAGGAACTGGCAATTATCAGTGAAAGGATTGATCCGGCACCAGGAACCCACAAAGTGTTGTATTCCTCTGCTATTGACGATATCGAAATCATCCATACTGCGCACAGCCGGACCGGATTTGCCACCGGCGCGGTGCTTGCGGCGGAATTTTTGGCCGGAAAAAAAGGCATTTATACGATGAAAGACGTATTAGGATTGTAAATTAGGCTATGATCTCGAAGAAAACCCAGTATGGGCTGAAGGCATTAAGTTACCTGGCCCAGCAGGACAAAAAGGGACCAGTATTGATTGCTGAAATTGCCGAAGAAAAAAGCATTCCCATCAAATTCCTGGAAAGCATTCTGCTGGACCTCCGCAAGGCCGGGCTCCTGGAAAGCAAAAAAGGAAAAGGCGGTGGCTATTTTCTTGCGCAGCCGCCGCAAAAGATCAAAGTCTCCACAGTCATCCGGCTGCTAGACGGCCCGATCGCCCTGGTACCCTGCGCCAGCCTTAATTTCTACAAACGTTGCGCTGATTGCGATGAAAAGAGCTGCGGCCTGAATCATCTCATGCGTGAAGTACGTGACGCAACGTTGACAGTACTGGATACAAAGACTGTGGCAGATCTGGCTTTGATGTAATGAAGGAAGAGCCTGGAGCTGCAGTTTAAGAGTTTAGCTGTTTATTTGTTTACAAGTTGGGGGACCGGAAATGATGAAATATTTCGGCGGAACAATGAGTTTGAAGTTGTCGTCAGGACAATTGTAACTCCTCCAGCAACAAAGCAACCACTAAACAACTAAACTCCCAAACTACTAAACAACTCTTCCCTTACTCCACCAGCAAACTATTCACCGTTTCTTCAAACTCCGCCTTATACTGCGTATAAGCTTCTCCGGTAGCGGGACCAAAAAAGCCGCCGTGCACTTTTTTCACCCGGCCGTCGCGGCCGATAAAGACAGTACTGGGAAAAGATTTGATCTCTGTCAGCTGCGGCAATGTTTTCTGTGTCCGCAAGGTATCACCCGTTGTAACGCCGGTCAGCAGTATCGGGTACGTTACATTGAAGCGATCGCGGAATTTGCGAAGCGTCTTGTTCGATCGGGCCGTATCGGTGCTATACTCATAGGCAAGGGCAACCATTTCCACCCCGCGCCCGCGGTTCCTGCGGTAATATTCACTCAGGAAGGCTGTTTCATCCATGCAGTTCGGGCACCAGCTGCCCATGATCTGCACGATCACCACTTTTCCGGCGAATCGTTTGTCATTGATGCCCACCGGCTTGCCATTGATATCGGGAAACCTGAAATTGAGCCGGTCCTCATCCCCTTTCAGCCGCATGGCCACTTCTTCCATAGGCAACATAGCCTGCTCATTTTTCCTGCCTGTAAAATCTTCCTGGTAAACAGGGCCTGATATAAAACGGCCACCCCTGAGCGTTTGCCCCTCACCGACTGCAGCTGTAAATACATAGGCGTGGCTACCGTCAAAGGTGCTGAGGTAAAGGCTGTCACCCGCAACGATCCCTTCCAGGTAGCGGTAATCGCCGGTGGGAGTCAGGATACTTCCGGTAAGCAACGCGCCTTTCTGTTGCAGCTGAGCAACAGCAGGAGTTGTATCGCCGTTTTTTGAAAATGTGAGTTCCCACTTGCCAGTCAGATTGGCCTGGGGAGCTGCCGCCGCCGTGAAACGCGGGATGTTGCCGGGGGTGGCAGTGAAGGGCATCACGATGGTTTTGCTGCTGGTACCTTTGATCCAGTTACCGGCAAGCGAACCATCCGGTTGCTGCTGTAACCGGAAAGAAGATTCAAAAAACGGCATTTCGATAAACACAGAGTCGGCGGACTGGCTCACCTGTTTCACTTCCAACCGCTCTCCCGCATTATGGATGCGCAATAACGGTTTTCCTTTTTCATACCGGACGTCAAAAATGAAAACGATCTGGCCACCGTCAGCACGCTGCAATACACCTTTCCAGTTACCCGTTTTCAGCGGTACTGGAGAGCCGTCACCAGAACGCGCAAAAGTGAAATAACCCGGCAATGCTGCCAGCAACAGGATCAAAAACCGCTTCATAGTCTACCAAATTAGTCGGCAATATAAGGATTATCGCTGAAATCTGCAGTTTACTCATTGCTGTACTGCCCCTTCAAATTCTCCAGCATATCCTTTGTCATGCCATCAAGATCAAATTCCTCTTTCCAGCCCCAGTCACGACGGGCAACACTGTCATCAATACTTTGCGGCCAGCTGTCCGCAATCGCCTGACGGTAGTCCGGTTCATAGGTAAGGGAGAAATCGGGGATTTCCCTGCGTATGGAAGCACCTATTTCTTTCGGAGAAAAACTCATTCCGGAAAGATTATAGGAAGTACGTACCGTGATTTTGTCTGCAGGTGCTTCCATCAGCTCAATGGTTGCCCGGATAGCATCGGGCATATACATCATAGGCAGATAGGTATCTTCTTTCAGGAAGGATTTATACGTCTTTTCCTCCAATGCTTCGTGATAGATCTCCACGGCATAGTCGGTTGTGCCGCCACCGGGTGCTGATTTATAACTGATGAGTCCCGGATATCGGAGGCTGCGTACATCCACACCGAACCGCTGAAAATAATAATTGCACCAGAACTCACCGGCATACTTGGAAATGCCATAGACCGTGGTGGGTTCAATGATGGTGTACTGGGGGCAATTCTTTTTTGGTGATGTAGGACCGAAAACGGCGATGGAGGAAGGCCAGTAGACCTTATGCAATTTCTCTTCACGTGCAATGTCAAGCACATTGAGGAGGCTCTGCATATTCAGGTGCCAGGCAAGGTTGGGGTTCTTTTCTCCCGTCGCACTGAGAATGGCAGCAAGCAGGTAAACCTGTGTGATGTTCTGCCGGATGATGAGTACATGCAGCATTTCCTTGTTCAGCGCATCGATAGACACATAAGGTCCCGTACCCTTCAGCAAATCGTTTTCTTCCCGCAGATCGGAAGCAATTACCTGCTGATTGCCATAAATCTTTCGGAGGGCAAGTGTCAGTTCAACGCCGATCTGGCCGCAGGCGCCGATTACGAGAATTTTCTCTTTGATCATGTATACAGATTAGGTGTGCAAACGTACAAATCCCCGCGCTTTTTTGGTGAGCCGGGCGCAATCGTTTTCATACCTTCATGCAATGGAACCATTTTTAAAAGATCTGTTCAAGGGACAAACTTACGACGACAAGCAATTTTTCCTGATCGCGGGTCCCTGCGTTATTGAAAACGAAGCCCTTCTGCTGCAGGTTGCTGAAAAGGTAAGCGGCATCTGCAAACGACTGGGCATTCCCTATATATTTAAATCCTCCTACCGCAAGGCAAACCGGACCAGCGCCTCTTCCTTCACAGGGCTCGGTGACGACATAGGCCTGGAGCTGCTGAAGAAAACCGGTGAAAAATTTAGCTTACCCACTACTACCGATATACATGCGCACGATGAAGCAGCTCCTGCTGCCGGTTATGCGGATGTGCTGCAGATCCCCGCATTCATGTGCCGGCAGACCGACCTGTTGCAGGCAGCGGCGCATACCGGCAAGATCGTAAATGTCAAAAAAGGCCAGTTTGTAAGCGGTCCCGCAATGAAATTTGCAGTGGACAAGATCCGAAAAGCCGGAAATGACAAAATCATCCTGACAGAACGTGGCACGACTTTCGGGTACCAGGACCTGGTCGTTGATTTCCGCAATATTCCCTGGATGAAGGCCCACGGCGTTCCCGTTGTAATGGACGTCACCCACAGCCTTCAGCAGCCAAACCAGACAACCGGTGTAACTGGCGGCAACCCGCAGCTGATCGGCACAATTGCCAAAGCAGCACTGGCTGCGGGGGCAGACGGACTATTCATCGAAACCCACCCGAAGCCCGCAGAGGCGTTGAGCGATGGCGCCAATATGCTGCAGCTTGACTTGCTCGAAGGATTGCTCGAAGAATTGGTCGTGCTCCGGAAGGCGTTGGTACGCTGATCGTTTTCCCGCTATTTTATAAAATGCCGGTAGTTCACGCTACTTCATTTTCACGCAAGGGCGCAGGCGCGCCCCGCAAATGGGCAAAGCCGCAAAGAATGGTTTTTGTTTCTGCAAAGGGGATTGAGGGTATTACTAAACGGGAAGAACCAGGGCGGCGAGGGATGTACATCACCGCAATTTTGCATTTGTTCAATACCTAGTCTAAAAACCCGAAACGACCGCACAATACTTTTTACACGAACAATTAATTTACCCTTGCACAGCTTATCACTTGGCGCCTTTGCCCCTTTGCGTGGCGCGCCAGCGCGCCATTGCGTGAAATACCTTAGCGTGAAAGGCGCGCCAGCACCGAGGCTGCAATATGCTTTTCCTAATGTTTATAGATATACACTTCGATCTTTCCGTCAGCTTTAACCACACCGCGATACATGCCTTCGGTGTTGAACGGCATCGCATAATTACCCTCCCGGTCAACCGCGATGAGTCCGCCGTCACCGCCGAGGGCGGGAACTTTGGTCATGATCAGGTCGCGGGTGGCTTCGTCAAGTGACCTGTGGCCATATTCCATCTGGTCGCTGATGGATTTCGCTACCACGAGGCGGATAAAATATTCCCCCCAACCGGTACAGCTGACGGCGCAGGTGGCATTGTTCGCATAGGTACCCGCCCCGATGATCGGCGCGTCCCCTACCCGTCCGTAACGTTTATTGGTCATACCGCCGGTACTGGTGGCTGCAGCAAGGTTGCCGGATTTGTCGAGTGCAACGGCGCCCACGGTCCCGAATTTTGAGTCTTTATTTTCAAATTGAAAGGCTGTGCCTTTATTGCCGGGTTTATTCCCATGGTCAAGTTCGGTCTTCAGGGAGTCTTCAGTCTTTACGCGCTGAAGGGATTTCCAGCGTTCTTCCGTGTAAAAATACGATGGATCTACGATGGCGATTCCCTGGCTGGCGGCAAATGCTTCAGCGCCCTTGCCCGTCATCATGACGTGATTGCTTTTTTCCATCACAGCCCGTGCCGCAAGGATCGGGTTCCGGATGACCGTAACCCCGGCCACCGAGCCGGCCGCCTGTTTGCTGCCATCCATGATAGCCGCATCCATTTCATTTTTCCCTTCATGGGTAAATACAGCCCCCTTGCCTGCGTTGAAAAGGGGGTTATCCTCCAGTACCGTCACCGCAGCGGTAACGGCGTCCAGGGCCGATCCGCCGGACTTCAGGATGGCATACCCTTTTTCCAGTGCCTGTGTTAAACCTTCCCTGTAAGCCTTCTCTTTTTCGGGGCTCATCTGGCTCTTCAGGATCGTGCCGGCACCGCCGTGAATCACCAGCACGTATTTTTCCCCTGCCGTTCCCGGCTTTTGTTGCGCCAATCCCATGTTAAAAAGCATTAAACCTACGATAGTGTATATCAGTCTCATATAGTAAATTCGTTCGTTTATAGCACCTGACCCGATCCGCAAAGTAGCGAATATAAAAGTGAAAAGAGTACTCTCCATAATTGGCTACATTCTTCTTTCGCTACTGCTTCTGGTAGTACTGATCTATTTTTTGCTGCAGACAAGTTTCATGCAGAATTATATCGCCCGGCAGGCAGCCAGCCGGCTGTCAAAAGCGCTGAAAACGGAAGTGAGGGTCTCCCATATCCGGCTCAAATTCTTCAATACACTCGAACTGAAGGGGACCCTGGTAAGGGATCTGAATAAAGACACCCTCTTGTATGCCGGTGCGCTGAAGGTCAATATTACCGACTGGTTTTTTGTGAAAGACAAGGTAGAACTCAAATACCTGGGCCTCGAAAACGCTTCGATCTACCTCCACCGCAAGGATTCCGTCTGGAACTATCAGTTCCTGCTTGACTATTTTGCTGCCCCGCCTTCTGCTAAAAAGAACAATCCCATTGAATTGTCCGTCAAAAATGTGGATCTGAAGAATATCAGATTGCTGCAACAGGATGAATGGCGGGGGGAGAATATGGGCTTAACGATGAAGGAGCTGGTGCTGGAAACGGACAGGTTCGATCTGCACCAGAAGGAGATTGTCATCAGCAGGCTGAATATCGACAATCCTATTTTTTCCATTTATAACTATGAGGGGTACCGGCCACCACGTACCCGGATGCGTCAGGAAAAGATTCCGCCGAATGACAGCACCAGGCTGCGTTGGAATTCCGGCGGCTGGAATATCGCCATCCGGGACATGAATATCCGGGAAGGTGCGTTCAAGAATGATGTGTATACCGAACGAAAGCCATATTACTATTTTGATGGCGCCCACTTTGTTTGGTACGACATCAACAGTCATTTCACCGATGTCATCCTGAAAAGGGATACAATTTCTGCGAAAATCGATATTGCTACAAAGGAACGCTCCGGGTTCGAAGTCAAAAAACTTCAGGCAAACCTGAAATTCCATCCGGAAGGCATGGAATTTCATCAGCTTGATATCAGAACCGGCAAAAGCCGGCTGCGCAATGCTTTCGCCATGCGGTACAAGACTTTCGACGACATGAGTGATTTTATTGAAAAAGTCACACTTGACGGCAGTTTTGTTGACGCCACTATCAATAGTGATGATATAGCTTATTTCGCTCCCGCGCTGGCTGACTGGAAAAAACAACTGTCAATCACCGGCAGAATCAAAGGTCCCGTAAGCGACCTGATGGGTAAGCATCTGAAGATCACCGCCGGCAACAACACCTATCTCGATGGTGATATCGCACTCAAAGGACTACCGGATATCGACAGTACCTATATTGATTTTACGGCCAATGAGTTTCGCACTAACTATGAGAGCGCGGTCCGGATCTTCCCACAGATCAAAGACATCAAAGAACTGCGGCTGGATAAACTCGACTGGCTCAAATTCAAGGGGAGCTTTACAGGTTTCATCCGCGATTTTGTAACCTACGGCACAATCGAAACTGCTTTGGGTACCCTCAGCACTGATGTGAACATGAAGATTCCTGAAAAGGGCCCACCCACTTACAAGGGGACGGTCAATACGACGGGATTGCAATTGGGCACCCTGCTGGAATTGCCCATATTGGGGAGTCTCGCCTTTGAGGGGGATATCCAGGGAAAAGGTTTTACCATGAGTTCCCTGGAAGCAACCCTGAAAGGAACCCTGCCCTTCCTGGAATACAATGGCTATCGTTATAAGGATATAGCAGTGGATGGTACAGTTGCCAAACGGTTGTTTAACGGTAATCTCGCCATTAACGACGAACACCTGGAGGCTACCATGAAGGGGCTCGTGGATTTGTCCGGCAAGGTTCCACTTTTCAATTTCAACGCACTGGTAAATAATGCGAACCTGCATGCCCTCAAATTCACCAAGGATGAAGTGGATTTTAATGGCAGTTTCAATATGGATTTTTCAGGAAACACGATCGACAACTTCATCGGTACAGCCCGGATTTCTGACGCATCCGTCTTCAAGAACGGACAACGAATTTCATTTGATTCCCTCTATGTGGAATCATCCGTACTCAGTAACGACAACAAAACCATATCCGTGAAGAGCAATGAATTCGAAGCGGTATTGGCCGGCGAATTTAATATCAGTACGCTGCCGGATGCATTCCAGACTTTCCTCAACCGATACTATCCAAGTTATATCGCCGCATCGCGTAAGAAGGTGACAGACAACTTCAGTTTCTACATCACTACCCGAAAAGTGGATGATTACCTTGATCTCCTGGACAAACGTCTGAAAGGCTTCAACTACAGCACCATCAACGGCAGGCTCAATACCCGCGAGAATGTTTTTGATATCGATGCAGAGGTTCCGCAGTTCGGTTATAACAAACTGGCATTTTATGATGTCAAACTGCAGGGCCGGGGCAACTATGATTCACTGAGTGTTGCTGCCAGCATCGGCGACACTTATGTTAACGACAGTCTGCATTTCCCAGGCACGCAGCTGTCGGTTAATGCAAGCAATGACATTTCGAATGTAAACATCAAGACCAGTGCCAATCAGACTTTAAATACCGCCGATATTTCGGCAACGGTACAAACCCTGAAAAATGGTATCCGCATCAATTTCCACCCCTCCACTTTTGACATTAACAACAAGCAATGGGTGATCGACAAAGGCGGTGAATTGATTCTCAGCCGGGAATTGGTGACAACGGATGGCGTAAGGATACATAGTGGCGTCCAGGAAATAATGATCACGAGTGCTCCCTCTTCGATAGGGCGGGGCAATGACCTGAAAGTGGATCTGAAACGGATCAATATCGGGGACTTCACACCATTCTTTGTAAAATCCAACCGCATCGAAGGAGAACTTACGGGCACGGTGGAGGTGATTGAGCCTTTCGGTAATCTTCAGGTGGAAAGCAATGCCAGGGCTGAACAATTCCGGCTGGATAACGACTCCGTCGGTGTACTGGATCTCTCCGCTACCTATTCCAGTAAATCGGGAAAGGTGGCATTCAAAACAATTTCGGCGAATGCAGATTATCATTTTAATATTGATGGCCTCGTCAATACAAAAGACAGTCTTTCTGACGAAGTGAACATCCTGACGGAGTTCAACAATACGAAGATCGGTGTGTTGCAGCAGTACCTGACCAGCATCTTTTCCAAAGTAGAAGGGCGGGCGACCGGGCAACTCCGCATAGTGGGCAAGGCGAACAACCTGAAATACCTGGGCGACGTAAGTCTTCAGGAAGGTGGTCTGCTCGTGGACTACACCAAAGTGTATTATAAAATTCCGGCTGCGCAGATTCATTTTTCAGATGGCCAGATCGATTTCGGAAAATTCCAGCTGCAGGATACCCTGGGCAATAAAGGAGAACTTACGGAAGGAAAGTTGTACCACAACAATTTTAAGGATATGGCTTTCGATTTCCGTGTACGAACGAACAAAATGTTGCTGCTGAATACGAAACGGACCGACAACAACCTGTTTTATGGAAATGTGATCGGACGGGCTACCATGAACTTTACCGGACCGCAATATGACATGGTGATGGACATTGCGGGTGAGCCAACAGACAGCAGCAAGGTTTATATCAATTCCGGAAACAGCCGGGAAAGTGCAGATGCAGATTTCATCGTGTGGAAGCAATACGGCAAAGAGATGGAAACCTATCGCCCCTATGGCAAGGAAAGCAACCTGACCGTAAACCTTGATATCACAGCAAATAATAAAGCTACGGTGTACATGATCATCGACGAAACAACCGGTGATATCATCCAGGCACGGGGAAATGGCAACCTGAAAATGAGGGTAGGCACCAACCAGAACTTCACCATGAACGGCCGTTATGAAATTGAGAGCGGATATTATAATTTCAATTTCCAGGCCTGGAAGAAGACATTCAAACTGATGCCTGACCGGGGTAATTCCATTTCCTGGAATGGTGACCCATATGACGCCACAATCAAGATTGACGCTTTGTATGAAGCAGAAAATGTGCGCTTTAGCGACCTGCTGAGCAGCGGCGGCTTTTATGTGAACAGCGAAGATGTGAAACGGTACCGCGGCCAGGTAAATGTTATTGCGAGTATAACAGAAAAACTTACCGCACCCAGGATTAAGTTCCAGATTGAACTTCCCGATAACAGCGCGCTGAAAAACAACTCAGAAGCTGCAGCCCTGATAGGTGTAATCCAGCGGGATGAGAATGAGCTGAATAAACAGGTATCCTACCTGATCCTCTTTAATACATTTGGACCACTGACCGCCGCAGGAAGCGTCAGCAACAATTCCGGTGCATTTGCCGGAGCTGCATTTGAAAGCCTTGTAGTGAACAGTATCTCCGGGTTTCTGAGTTCTGTGCTGACGAATGAATTTTCTAAACTGCTGCAAAACGTATTCAACGACAAAAGCCTGAAAGTGAACCTCAGTGCTTCACTTTACAGCGGCACCAATATTACCGGTGCATCGAATTCACAGATCCTGCTTCCCGACCGTACCAACATCAACGTGAATGTATCGAAGAGCTACCTGAACGAAAGGCTGACCTTTATTGTAGGAAGCGCCATTGATTTTGGGATCAGTGCTCAGCAGACATCCACCTTCCAGTTCCTTCCGGATGTGACAGCAGAATACAAACTTACTCCTGACGGAAAATTCAGGCTCACCTTTTTCTACCGCAACAACTGGAGTTATATCGCGCAGAATGCGCTGCAACGTTCGGGTGTAAGTTTCTCCTATCGCAAGGAATTTGACCGTTTCAATGAATTACTGCGGCGCAAGAAGAAGAAGCCATTCCGCCAGGGTGCACCCGCCGATCCCATTTCCTCCGACAGTTCAGGCTCTACGCTGTAAGGTTGCACAATAGCGTCCAGGCAACAGCCTGCAGCTCTGGGCACGACATCTACCCCTACAAAACCACCTTCAGTCACGGATCGCAACTATTAAACATCTAAACTGATAAACTTCCAAACTTAACCTTACCCCTTTTTACTCGGAGTCCAATATCCTGTGCCCCAGCTTATCCCGCTTGGTCTTCAGATACTTCTCATTATGAGGGTTCGGTTTGATTTTGATAGGAACTGTATCAACAATCTCGATACCATAACCGACAAGGCCGGCCCGTTTGCGGGGGTTGTTGCTGATCAGTCGGAGTTTGGTTATGTTCAGGGCACGCAGAATCTGGGCACCGACGCCATAGTCGCGCTGATCCATCGGAAAACCGAGGTGCAGGTTGGCTTCTACCGTGTCCATGCCTTCCTCCTGTAGTTTATAGGCGCGGAGTTTGTTCATCAGGCCGATACCCCTTCCCTCCTGGTTCATATATAATACCATTCCCTTCCCTTCGGCTTCCACCATCTGGAGGGCTTTATGCAGCTGTTCTCCGCAGTCGCAGCGCAGGGAACCCAGGATATCACCCGTAAAACAGGAAGAATGAACGCGGACAAGGATGGGATCGTCTTTGTCCCACTCGCCCTTGATCAGGGCAATATGTTCGTTCTGGGTATGTTTTTCGCGGAAGGCAACCATTTTGAAATGGCCGTATTTGGTGGGCATATCCACGCGCACCACTTCTTCGATCAGGCTTTCCCGCTTGATCCGGTATTCAATCAACGCCTTGATGGAAACCAGCTTCATGTCGAATTTCTTAGCCAGTTCGCGGAGTTCCGGGAGGCGGGCCATAGTTCCGTCTTCATTCAGGATCTCCACCAGTACGCCGGCAGGTTCGAGGCCGGCCAGGCGTGCAAGGTCGATGGAAGCTTCCGTATGACCGGCACGGCGAAGGACCCCGCCCTTCTTGGCACGCAAAGGAAAAATATGACCGGGACGACCCAGGTCGGATGGTTTGGTAGCCGGGTTGATCAGGGCCTGGACCGTCGCAGCGCGGTCGTGGGCGGAAATTCCGGTAGTACAACCATGACCGAGAAGGTCGACGGACACGGTAAACGCAGTTTCATGAAGTGCTGTATTGCTGTTAACCATCATTTCCAGCTGTAGCTCATCGCAACGATCTTCGATCAGAGTCGCGCAGATCAGTCCACGGCCCTCCTTACTCATAAAATTGATGATTTCGGGGGTCACAAACCGGGCGGCGATCACAAAATCACCTTCATTTTCACGGTCCTCGTCATCTACCACAATCAGCATTTTACCCTGGCGGATATCCTCAATGGCAGACTCTATAGTATCCAACATGCGTTTTCAGGATTTAAGTACAAAACTAACGATTATTAGGGCGGCTTGTTCGGTATAGCCGATAAGATCGGCCGGATACATGGTAATAATTGGTTATAGTCCGGTTACACATGATGCAGCTTACAATTTGTTAATATTGTCATAACGCCTTGACGCGATTATTCTTTTTCTTTGCAGCTGTAAACCAACCCACACCATGACAAGAAACATCTTACAGATTTTAATTATGTTACTTTTTCCGGCGGTAATGCTGGGGCAGGTAACAAGCAGCAGCCTGAACGGTGTCGTGAAATCTGCCACCGGCGAAATCCTGGAAAATGCTACGGTGAAAGCTGTCCATATCCCGACAGGCACAATTTATTCCACCCGGACCGGCAAGAACGGGAATTACAATATTCCCAACATGATTCCCGGCGGGCCCTATTCTGTTGAAATTACCCATGTGGGATTTGACCCCTACCAGGAATCAGGAATTACACTGACACTTGGAGATAACTTTCGCCTGGATGGAGACCTGAAAGGCAGTTCCAAAGAACTTACCAACGTGGTGGTTTCTGCCCAGCGCGGCACGAGTCGCCGCAAAACCGGCGCATCGACCAATATCAGTAAAGAACAACTGGCTTCCATGCCCACACTCAACAGGAGCCTTTCCGATTTTACACGGATGACGCCTCAGGCCAACGGCAACTCTTTTGGCGGGATGAACAACCGTTTCAATAATATTACCATTGACGGAGCTGTGAATAATGATGTATTTGGTCTGGCCAGCAACGGTACGCCCGGCGGACAAGCCAATACCACGCCTATTTCCCTGGATGCGATCCAGGAGATCCAGGTGGTGCTGGCCCCCTATGATATCACTTACGGCAACTTTACCGGTGGTGGAGTAAATGCTGTAACCCGTTCCGGAACGAATAACCTGGAAGGATCTGTTTATTATTTCTTCCGTAATGAAGGCATGACCGGCAAGGACCCTGTCAGCAAGGTAAAAACCACGGAGTTCAGCGACAAACAATATGGTATCCGGCTGGGCGGCCCTATCATCAAAAACAAATTGTTCTTCTTTGCCAATGCTGAACTGGCCCGCCGCTCCGCACCGACTACCTTCAACGCCGGCGATGACGGCGCAGTACTTACCAAGGCGGAAGCTACCCAGCTTACCGACTATATGAAAAGCAAGTATAATTATGAAGCAGGTACCGCCGATATTTTTGATGCAGAAACACAAAGCAATAAATTCTTCGCCAGAATTGACTGGAATATCAATGAGAAGCATCGTCTAACCCTTCGCCACAACTATATTGATGCCTACGATGACAACATCACGCGCTCAAGAACCCTATTCCGTTTCGGTAACAACACCTATCGTTTCAATAACAAACAGAACATCACTGTTCTTGAATTGAGAAGCCGGTTCTCCAATTCAGTTTCCAACAACCTCATCCTGGGCCTGCACCGCATTCGCGACTACCGCAGCACCTACGGTTCACTCTTCCCATCGATCGAAATCACCAAAGGTGGCGGTACACTTCAACTGGGTTCTGAAAGAAGTTCAACTGCCAACGAACTGGACCAGGATATCTTTGAAATTACCGACAACCTGAAACTATTTAAAGGCAAGCATACCTTCACCTTCGGCACGCATAATGAATTTTTCCAATTCAGGAACCTGTTCATCAATAACCTCAATGGCCGCTGGCGGTTTAACAGCCTGGATGATTTCTACGGAAACTTCCCCCGGCAATTCGACGTGTCATTTTCAGCAAATAAAACCACGAATCCCCGTCCCGCAGCTGAGTTTAATGCAGCCCAGCTGGGCTTCTACGCACAGGATGAGATCCAGTTCAATCCACAGTTCCGACTCACTTACGGACTTCGTCTTGACGTACCCGTGCTACCCGATGAACCAACGTACAATCCTGTAGTGGATTCAACCTATGGCGGCAAGTATAACACACAGAACATTCCCAATGGACAACTGATGTGGTCTCCCCGCGTCGGCTTCAACTATGACGTTGAGGGTGACCGCAGCCTGATCGTACGCGGTGGTGTTGGTATTTTCTCCGGCCGCGTTCCCTTCGTGTGGATTTCCAACCAGTATGGCGGAACCGGTATGATGTTGCGTACTACCAGCCAAACGGACAATTCACCCACACAGCCCCCCTTTGATGTAAATGGCGGAAAAGGCTTTGATCCGGATCCCAACAATCAGAGCAATATTGGCGCCGCCGGCAACAGCTTTGAAACCAACCTGATGGATAAGAACTTCAAACTTCCCCAGGTTTTCAGAGGCAACGTCGGCGTAGATGCCAAACTACCTGGTGGAATTAATGCCACCCTGGAGTTCATCTACAGCAAAACGATCAACAACGTATTCTACCAGGATGTTAACCTTACCCCGGCTGTAGGTGTTGTTGACCCGGCCTACAACAATGGTTATGATGACAGGATCGCTTTCGGTGCCAACAATGCTGCCCGCCGGATAAATCCGTCCATTACCAATGCGCTGTACCTGACCAATACCAGTAAAGGATTTAGCTACAATATCGGCTTCACCTTAAGCAAAGCGTTCAAGAACCTTTACACACAGGTTTCCTATAACCACAACGGCGCAACAGATGTAAACAGCGGCGCCAGTTCAACTGCCCTATCGAACTGGGAATTTGTTCAGGTTGTGGGTGATCCCAACAATGCTCCACTGGCTATCAGCAACTACTCCCTTACACACCGTTTCCTGGCAACAGCTACTTATGGTAAAGAATATGCGAAACATTTCAAAACATCAGTATCCCTGTTTTATTCAGGTAACAGCGGCCAGCGGTTCACCTACCTCGTAAACGTTGACCTTAACAGCGACGGTCGATTCGGAAATGACCTGCTCTATGTACCGGCTGATCCCAGCCAGATCAATTTTGTTGACCTGATCCAGAACGGGCAGGTAAGGTATACTGCAAAACAGCAGTCTGATGCCTTCTTCGCCTATATTGACAATGATAAGTACCTGAGCAAACGTAAAGGTCAGTATACAGAAAGAAATGCTTCAAGTACCCCGTGGGAGCATGTAATCGATGCCCGTATTGCCCAGGATTTCTTTATCACGGCAGGCGGCAAACGTCACGGGCTTCAACTCACGTTTGACATTTTCAACCTGACCAACCTGATCAATAAAGAGTGGGGACGGCAGTTCATTGTAACCAACCAGGCGTTTACCATCCTGAACACAGCAACAGTGAATAACGTCAAAGGATATACCTATACGCCGAATTCAATTCCCTGGAGTATGACCTTCGGTTCCCGCTGGCAGGGCCAGGTGGGCATCCGGTACACTTTCAATTAATAGTATCTCTAATCCCTGAACTGACAGGTAGCGAATATTTCGCTACCTGTTCTTTTTTACTCCTTCCTCACACGGCTTTCTTCTTCCTTCCTGTCCGGCACCTGTTCAGCCTTCTTTTTTACCAGGGAACCAAAAGTCCGGGTATAGCTGAGTTTGATGATTGGAAAACGGGTGCTCTCCGCCTTGTAGATCACCTCATTTTTTATGGAAAACACTTCCGGCGTAACGGCCCCATAATAGTTGTATACCCGGATACTCCGCAACAGGTCGTTCGCGGTCAGCTGCAACGTGCCGCGGTTCTTGTCCAGCACTTTTTTAATAGCGGCATTCAGTGATCCGAAACCTTTATTCATCACATTTCCATTATACGAAGAGCCACTGTACCAGCCAGAAATTTCCATACCGTAGGCTTTCGGAAACCGCAGGTCGATGGATGCATTGGCAGTGAAACCGAAATAGGTTGTTGCTGCTGGTAGCGGTGTGTGAGTCAGTTCGAACTTCCGGGGACCGCCACTGCCACCGATCTGGAGCTTCCACCATTCGGTAATAGCAATGGGCAAACTCAAAGTCAGGTCAATGCTTTTCCGGCCACCAAGATTCCTGGGAGCAACATATAGCAAGCCCTCAACCGGGCCATACCCAAGCTGGTAGCGGATAATAGCGTTTTTCTCGTCACTAAGCACCATGGAAAGACTGTACCCCTTCTGACTGTAACCTATTCTGAAATTATACAGGATCGCCGGCTGAAGGAATGGATTACCCGTAAAGACAGCAGTAGGATCGCTGTACACCACATAGGTAGCAAGGTCATTGTAGGAGGGTCGGCTGATTCTTTTGGTAAACGACAATTGCCACTCGCCACCGGCACCCGTTTGCCGGTTCAGAAAAAATGCCGGGAAAAGCGCACCCAACCGGCGCACCGGAGCAGCCTGTACATTCCCGGATTTGCCGACAGGTTCCATCATGGAATATTCGTACCGGAGACCCAGTGAGATGGACAGGTTTGTTACAGGTTTTACCGTGGCATTGGCATAAGCTGCGAGGATTGCCTCCCGCATGCCTGTTTCCGTTGCTGCACCAGTCCGGTCAATCCAGACATCATCTACCAGTGACTCAATGCCAGCACTGCTGTTCACCCGGGTAACAGAAGCCTTCAATCCGGATTCTATTTTCCAGGTGCCGGAAAGCGGCCGCTCGTAGTCCAGTTTTCCCACCGCCACATTGATCCTGGTTTCCGCGTAGCCACGTTGCCAGGGTGAAAAAAGGCTGTCATTGCCGCCTGCTTTTTCGCCTGCTTCATTGAGAAAGCTGCTGTTAACGGTATTGGGATTGGTGTTCCGGAAAGAAAGAAAATCGACCCCCAATCTCCATTTTCCTTTCTTGACGGACTGTTTTTCGAGGTACAAGGTGGATAACAGGTTATTCCACCTGTTCCGCGAATCGATATTTCCCCTGAAGTAAAGCGATGAATCGGGCAATACAGTGTACGTGGCAATGGTTTCCGTATGCATCGGACCAAGGCTGCTGTTCAAATTCATTTGTATACCTGCTTTCGTCCGGGAATCCAGATCCATTTCCATACCCAGGCCTGCATCGTGTTGCTGCTGCCGCCTGTTGGCCGCGGAGACAGAAGTCACTGCCAGCGCCCCGCCCAGTAAAGGCATCAGCTGGCCACTTTGAATATCAATGTCGCTATAGGTGTGATCAAGAGAATAGCTGTAATTTCCATTCAATCGAAACCGGCCTTTGTGATGCGTCAGCTGAACACCGGCGAGCACTTTTTCGCCCCTCCCATATCCGGCAGTCAGTGATACATTGGCGAGGGTTCCCCGGCCACGTTGTTTCCTGGAAACAATGTTAATGATGCCGGCGCTTCCTTCCGCATCGTATTTAACCCCCGGCGTACTGAGTATTTCTATCTTTTCAAGGTTTTCAGCATTCATTCCGCTGAGCAGCCGCAGCACCTGTTCCGGAGAAAGCATCAGCAGCCTGCCATCCAGCATCACCTGCACCCCCTGCTTACCATTTACCGTAATGCTGTTGTTTTGATAGTCGATACTGATACCGGATGACCTTTCCAGCACCTGGAGAATGGTGCTCCCGGTTGTCAGCAGGCTTTTGGTGGGGTCAATCACCAGCCCTTCGCCGGTCTGACGGATCATGGATGCCGGAGCTTTTACCGATACCGCGCTGAGCAACTGTTCCCCGGCTTGCAATTCAATCTCACCCAACGCAACTGAAAACGGTGCTCCCTTCCAGTTGAAAACCGGAGATTTCCAGGTGACATATCCTATCGAACTGATCTTTACAAAGTAGCTGCCACTATCCATCCCGCTTATGCGAAAATCACCGGAATCATTTGACTGAACCGCTTTTACAATGCTGCCGGAATCAGCCATTAACAATATGCTGGCAGCTGGAACAGCCCGGTTACCGGCATTCCTGACCGATCCCGTTACCTGGGCTATGGAATAAGCCGAAAGGAACACCTGCAGCAGGATCAATATAATCTTCATGGTTGGTTTTTGCTGATTGCCCGTAAAGAAAACTGTTGCTGCCAGCAGGAAAAATTCCGATTGCTGTACGACAGGAAATTATTGATGAGCCGCTGCCCTTCTTCCGGCTACCGGAAAAAACCCTGAAAAAGCCGGCATCTGCATTTCAGCCCTGTCCAGGCACCTCTTGTCAATGTTTGGATGCTGGTCATCCTCAAACGGGGTACAGCACTCGATTTTTGGCTAATTTTAAACAAGTGAATTCACCTTTACATACCCGCTGGTGGTACCGGTATAAATTGTACCACCTGCCCTTCTGGTTTGTCTATCATTACCTGTGGTGGACCCTCACTATCGGAAGTGTGTGGGCGGTCGCAAACAACCTGTTCTTTACGCCTTACTCCATAAAATTTTTGTTCTACGTCATCTTTCAGGCCCTCTGCGTCTATTTCAATTTGTATTATCTGATCCCGCGCTACCTGGCGAAAGGCAGGTATTGGTGGTATGCAGGCTTGTTGCTGCTTACCATGCTGGTGACGGCCATACTGATCGTGCCGGGATATTACGTAAGCGCGTGGCTGTCCGGGCGCGACTTCCAGGAATTATACGGGATTCCGCCATCGCACTATAGTTACTTTTTTCAGATCAACACATTTCCATCCACGGTTGCCAGTACAACACTGGGGATGAGTCTGAAACTTGCCGGAAACTGGATCAGGAGCAGAAAACGGGAACAGGCCCTGGAAAAGGAGAAACTCGAAACCGAATTGAAATTCCTTAAATCCCAGATCAATCCCCACTTCCTGTTCAATACCATCAATTCCATATTTGTACTGATCCACAAAAACCCTTCCATGGCATCTGATGCTTTGGCAAAGTTTTCGGACCTGTTGCGGCACCAGTTGTATGAATGCAATGATGCGCAAATCCCATTGCAGCAGGAACTTGATTTCCTGGCTAATTTTATCAGCCTGGAACAATTGCGACACGACACCCATGTAGAGACAACCATCACTATTCCAACTGATCCTACAGGAAGTTTGCTTATTGCGCCCTTTATCCTGCTGCCTTTTGTTGAAAACGCCTTCAAACATGTTTCGCAGGACAAAGAAAAATCTAACCATATCCGGATCAATATTAATTTGGCGGAAGACACCCTTTATCTGTCCACCAGCAACAGTACCTCTTCACGGCTGCTTAACCGGTCTTCCCTTCCCCCTTCGTCCGGGATTGGATTGAAAAACGTGCAAAGAAGGCTGGAACTAATATATCCGGACATCTATAAATTAGACCTGCAGCAGGAAGCGACAGATTTCAAGGTGTCACTGTCAATCCTGCTGAAACAGGAAAAACAGTTTCAAAAACTTGCAGTATGACACTTCGTTGCGTCGTAATTGACGATGAGCCGCTGGCCCGGGAATGTGTGGTCAACTACGCAAGGGAGGTTGACTTTCTTGAACTTGCCGGTACGGGTTCCAATCCCATCGAGTTGTCAAAATTGCTCGGCGGGCAATCCATTGATCTCGTTTTTCTCGATATCCAGATGCCACTAATGAATGGGATCGAATACCTCCGTATGGCTAACAGGAAGCCAATGATAATAATCACCACAGCCTACCCCAGCTATGCGCTCGATGGTTTTCAGTTCGATGTGGTGGACTATCTCCTTAAGCCCATTACCTTCAACCGGTTTTTTAAGGCAGTTAATAAAGCAAGAGAACTCCAGCAGCTTCAATTGCACTATCAATCCAGCGCAACTGCGGGAACAGCACTTGTACCGGATTTCTTTTTCATCAAATGCGATTACAAATATGAAAAGATCTACCTGGCCGACCTGTTGCATATTGAGGCATTACAGAATTATGTTGCCCTTTACACCACTCGGGGAAAATTCATGACCCTGCTCAACCTGAAACAGGTTGAAGAACAACTGGACAGATCGCGATTCCTGCGGGTGCACAAATCCTTCCTGGTCTCCCTCAGCAAGGTGGAAGCCATCGACAATGGCGAGATCATCCTGCCTTCCGGGCGCGTACCGATCGGTCGACAGTACCGGGAACAGGTGATGGAGAAAATCCTTTCCAATAAATTATGGAAGAAATAAGGTCATGCCTATAAATAAACCCCCTGCTGAAGCAGGGGGTTTTGCTTTCAAGATAATACCAATTTACTACTGCTAAAAAAACACTCTTTATTCGGAACGCAATGTTTTGACAGGATTGGTCAATGCCGCTTTTAGCGATTGCAGGCTGATCGTGATCAAGGCAATCCCTACAGCAGCGATACCAGACCAGAAAAACACGGTCACACTGAGCGGCGCACGATAGGCAAAATCTTCCAGCCATTTGCTCATGAACCACCAGGCAACAGGACTGCCGATCACTATCGCCAGTAATACCAGCCGGATAAAGTCACCTGCCAGTAACCGGACGATACCCGTCGTGCTGGCACCAAGCACTTTCCTGATCCCGATTTCCCGGAGACGAACCTGCGCGGCATAGGCAGTAAGCCCCAGCAATCCAAGGCACGAAATGAATACGGCAATGGCAGCAAATACCTTGAACAGGTTACCTACCCTGGTTTCTGACCGGTACAACTGGTCATAGGTTTCATCCAGGAAAGCATATTTGAAAGGATAGTTACTATTGTATTGTTTAAAACTTTTCTCCGCAGCGGCAATCGCCTGCTGCGCCTGTCCTCCCCGGGTACGGATATAAATCCTGTTCTCCACATTTGGGTTATAGAACATGACCACCGGCCCGATCTTGTCTTTCATGGAAGCATAGTGGAAATCTTTCACCACCCCAATAATAGTAGCGTTATTCTGCCAGATCCGGAATCGCTTTCCGATCGGATCCGGGCCAAGATTGGCTTCCCGCACGGCTGTTTCATTGAGGATCACATGGCTGCTATCGGCCTTGCTGCCGGTAAAATTATTTCCTTTGGCAAGATCCATTTTAAAGAAGGGAAGGAAGTCTTTATCAATCGCCATCACGTGGATCATGAAGGTCGAGTTGGGTTCCTTTCCGTCGAAATCGGTGTTGCCGGTCATCGAACCAAGCGAAACAATATTGTTATTGTCCGACCGCGTAACGGCACTGATGCCTTGTTGTTTTTCAAGCGACGCCTTCACTACATCATAATGATTGCCCATTTCGCGCATGGTGAAACTGAATACCTGGTCTTTATTATAGCCCAGCGATTTTTCGCGGATAAACTTCAATTGCCGCCCGATCACGATCGTACCGGCGATCAGCATGATTGAAAAACAAAACTGCACCACTACAAGTCCCTTCCGGAACAATACATCATTGAAACGGGGGGTGATCTTCCCCTTGATCGCTTTAAGGGGCTCAAAAGAAGACAATAGGACGGCAGGATAGATGCTTGACAAAACAAGAGTTCCCAGTGTCGTCAGCCCGATCAGTTTCCAGACCCCCGTATCGGTCAGTCCGAATTCGAGTTCTTTGCCCGATAACTGGTTGAAATAAGGCAGCAGTACGGGGATCAGGGCAAGGGCCAGTGTTGTGGCAATGGCAAACAACAACGTCGTCTCCACGATGAACTGGAGAAACAACTGCGACCTGTTGGCTCCTGATATTTTCCGGAGACTTACTTCCTTGGCACGCAGCAGCGACCTCGCAGTGGACAGATTTACATAATTGATACAGGCGATCACGAGGATCAGCACGGCGATCAAAGTAAACAACTGAACCGTCTTGTAGCCATTGTCTCCCCCATCGGCCCTGAACAGGTGCATCTTTTCCAACGGCAGAAACAGGTATTCGATATCGGTGTCATCTGCCTTGTGTTGCAGATGAAGATCACGGAGGCGGACGCTGAGGTCTTTCAGGCTGGTATTTTCATGAAGTGTCAGGTAAGTGTTGTAATTGTACTGGTTGAAATCGTTGATGAAAGCCTTTCCGGGTTCACCTGCATACATATATTTTTCCAGCGCGGCCATTGGCAGCAGCATTTCATAAAGACGGAAACTGCTGTTTGCCGGGGGATTCGCAATGATGCCACTTACCCGTAGTGGAATGGTATCATCTGCGATCAGCGTTTTGCCCACAGCATTAGCCGTGCCGAAATACTTTTCCGCCATACGGCGGCTGAGCACAATTGACTGGTTGTCGGTAAATGGTTTTTCCGGATCACCTGCAACCAGGGGAAAATTCATGAAACGGAAATAGTTGGAGTCCACAAAGAATTTATAATCTTCCTGGAAGGACTTATTCTCAAAACGGAAGATAGAATGGGTGTAATCATAAGTGGTTCGCACCTGGGATTGTATCTGGGGGAAGGCGTTTACGCCCAGCGGTCCGATTGCCGCATTGGTGTTGGTCCACAGCTGCCGGCTGGAACCGGTGCCGGCCATGTTTTCCAGTTTGTAGATCTGACGGCCATTGGCAGCGAAAGTGTCGTAGGATTTTTCATCTTTTACCCAGAGCAGGATCAACAATCCGATCGCCAGGCCCAGGGTGAGCCCTCCGATGGTGATTACGGAATTGAATTTGTTCTTAAGAAGGGTGCGCCAGGCAGTTTTGAAATAATTGAACAGCATGCTATGGTGTTGTTGGTCCCTATTGCTAAACAAGGGCAATACCAGATTATAACCAATTGATTATCAGTACACACTCGTTTTCCAGGCGGCGCGCATGTCCGTTATTGATACAGCAGGTGTACTGTTTTGGCGTGCTTTGGGCTAAAAAGGTGGTGGACTCATGGCCGTCCATCCGCCATCGATGATCAGGGTTTGCCCGGTGATGTGGCGGGCAGCCGGAGACAGCAGGAAGCATGCGGCCGATGCAATATCGGCAGTGGTGGCAGGTCGCCCCATGGGTGTGATGCGCGACCAGACAGAAGCATAATCAGCGTCTGCTGCGGTACGTTCTGTCATGGTTGCGCCCGGTGCCACGGCATTCACATTGATACCAAGGGGCGCCAGTTCCGGAACCAGGTGACGGGCCAGCATTTCAAGGGCGGCCTTGGTCATACCGTATGCGGCAAGATGCTGGTGTGCCTGGTGTCCGGTAACGGAAGACATAAACAGAAAACTTCCGCTACTGCCGGAAGCCTGTGAACGCATCTCCTTTGCGGCAGCCTGTGCCAGGAAAAAAGTACCTGCCAGGTTGGTCTGCATTACCTGCTGGAAGTCCTCCGGCGTATAGGTAAAGAAATCACCGAACAGCGTGATACCCGCGTTGGCAACCAGCAGATCCAGCCTTCCTGTTTCCTTTAAAGCCGTAGCAACCAACTCGCGGATGCAATGCATACTGCCGGCATCACCGGCAACGGCAATGCCACGTCCGCCTTCGGCAGACAACTTTTCAATCGCTGCAGCTGCCAGTTGTTCGTCGCGGTCATTCAACACCAGGAAAGCTCCTTTGGCAGACAACTGCCGGCAGATTTCAAAGCCAATGCCCTGTGCTGCCCCGGTGACAATCGCTGTTTGTCCGATAAAGCTTGTCTGCATGTAGCTTGATTGAAGTTGGTGTTTAACTGCAGCCATGATCAATGCGAATCACGCGTAACGGTACTACCCGAACCACCCCGTAAAAAATCAAAGTCGGCGCCCAGGTGGCTTTGTTCAACATGCCGTACATACAATTGCACATATCCGCGGGCGTAAGGACTTTCAAAAGGTTGTTGCACAGCGCGGCGCCTTTCAATTTCTGCGGGCTCAACCACCAGCGTCAGCTTTCTTGCGGCAGCATCCAGTTCGATGATATCACCATCCTGCACCAATCCCAACAGGCCACCGTCGGCAGATTCCGGCGACACATGCAATACCACCGTACCGAAACCTGTTCCACTCATCCGGCCATCTGAAATGCGCACCATGTCTGTAACGCCAGCCGCAAGCAGTTTTGCAGGAAGTGTCATATTGCCCACTTCAGGCATACCAGGGTATCCTTTTGGGCCGACCTGTTTCAATACCAGGATGCTGTCTGCCGTGACCGGCAAATCCGGATCATCAATACGTGCCTTGTAGTCTTCAATATGCTCGAATACCACCGCAGGGCCGCGATGCTGCAATAACTGCGGCGTTGCGGCAGATGGCTTCAGCACCGCTCCTGACGCGCAAAGATTTCCTTTCAGCACCATAATACCACTTTGCTCCCGGAACGGCTGTTCCAGTGTACCGATCACCTCCTGGTTGAAACTTACCGCATCCGTAATATTTTCTGCCACGCTTTTTCCGTTCGCGGTAATTACTTCCCGGTGAAGGAAAGGAGCGATAACATTCATCAGTGCAGGCAAGCCACCGGCGTAATAAAAGTCTTCCATGAAATATTTGCCACTGGGTTGTATGTTCGCAACAAGCGGAACATCCAGGGAGAGTTGATCAAAATCTTCCAGCGTTAGCGGTACACCGATTCTTCCCGCAATTGCGAGGAGATGCACCACAAAATTGGTGGAACCACCAATGGCTGCATTTACCCTGATAGCATTCTCAAAAGCTTTCCGGGTAAGGATCTGCGAAGGAACAAGGTCTTCCGCTACCATCTCAACGATCCGCCGGCCGGATAACTGGGCGATGGTTTTCCTTCTGGAATCGGCCGCGGGGATCGCTGCATTACCCGGAAGGGTTAGTCCCAGTGCCTCTACCATACAAGCCATCGACGAAGCAGTTCCCATGACTGCACAATGCCCCCTGCTGCGGCACATGCTGCCTTCAGCGCTGTTGAGCAATTCTTCTGCCAGTGCGCCGGATTTCAACGCATCGGCAAACCGCCACACATCCGAAGTGCCGATATCCCTGCCCTGGAACTTACCCGTGAGCATCGCACCACCGGAAACAACAATGGCAGGTATATCAACGCTGCAGGCGCCCATCACGAGGGATGGCGTTGTTTTATCACAACCACAAAGCAATACGACCCCATCCACAGGGTTTGCACGTATAGATTCTTCCACATCCATGCTGGCCAGGTTCCGGTAAAGCATGGCGGTGGGGCGGATCAGTGTTTCACCCAGCGACATTACGGGAAATTCGAAAGGAATGCCACCCGCCTGCAATACGCCCCGTTTAACCGATTCAGCAAGTTCCCGGAAATGAGCATTGCAGGGTGTCAGTTCGCTGAAGGTATTGCAGATCCCGATAACAGGCTTCCCGGTAAACTCGTCGTCCGGCAGCCCCTGGTTTTTCATCCATGAGCGATAGATAAATCCATCTTTTCCTTTTTTTCCAAACCATTGCTGGCTGCGCAGTGCTTTCTGCATATCATGTGGTTGAAGAGTTTTCAATTTATGGTTTTTGCTGCTTACTTTGGGAAAAGCTCGCAAAGAATGGAAAGCACGCAAATTATTTCCCGCAAAGCTCGCGAAGGGGCAAAGACGCAAAGGGGAAGGGTTGGTTTTGGGGAAATTGTGAAAAGAGTGTTTGGCGGCATGACGATGATGCTCCTGCTGACTGTAAAAGTATACGGCCAGGTTGATTCGGGCTACCTGGATGGTATAGGTCACACGCCCATTTATTATGAATCCAGGGGGAACGGAGATCCTGTGCTGCTGATTCACGGGTTTATTGTAAATGGTGAGAGCTGGAAAAAAACAGCTTTGTATGATTCATTGCTGCGTTCGGGTTACCGGGTGATTACCATGGACCTGAGGGGTAACGGAAAATCTGGAAAACCGCATCTGGCTGACGCCTATGCGAATGATGCAGAGGCAAAAGACATCATGCTGCTGGCTGACAAATTCAACCTGGAGCAGTACACTGCCGTCGGCTATTCGCGGGGATCGATCATTACTGCAAGACTGCTTGTAATGGATAAACGATTACGGCGTGCAGTAATGGGTGGGATGGGAACTGATTTTACAGATCCCGAATGGCCCCGCCGCAAAATGTTTTACCGTGCACTCAGCGGCGACACGGTGAAAGAGCTGGAACCTATGGTGCGTTATGTTCAGCAGAGTGGACTCGACCAGCAGGCACTCGCCCTGTTGCAAAAGGAACAACCATCCACACCGAAAGCGGCACTGGCAAAAGTGAAACAACCCGTACTGGTAGTTTGCGGGAAGGAAGATTCCGATAACGGCAAGGCGTCTGATCTGGCAGACCTGTTTTCAAATGGAAAATATGTAACAGTACCCGGCGATCACGGTGGTGCGGTAAGAACACCTGAATTTGCGGTTGCGGTGCTGGATTTCCTGCGGAAATGACCGCTACTGTCCATACGCAAATGCCCAGCGGAGAAAAGCGGGCATCGCCCTGGACCAGGTGGTGATATCATGCTTGCCATCTGCTATTTCGAGATAGGCGATTTGTTCTGCAGGATAACCTTTGGTTTTCAGTTCGGTGATCAGGTCACAGGTATCGTCAATGGAATCGATAATGCCGTTGCCGTTGCGGTCATTGGTCTCATCCAGCGATCCTGTTTCAAAGAAGAACTGCAGCCATGGAGCAAAGTTGCCTTTGCGGATCATCTGGTGCATGATCCGGTGCAGGTTATCGTTGTATGCTGCATCATCCTGGTCGAGGCTGCGCCACCAAAATGATCCACTGAACACACCTACTTTGGTAAACTCGTGCGGATGGGCCCAGACAATATCAAGCGCACTCAAACCGCCAAGGGAAAATCCTGCGAATATTTTCTCGCGGAATTCGCTCCACGGAAGCGCCTTCCGCCATGCCGGCAACAATTCCCTGAAGACAAACTGCGTATAGGCATTTGCTTTGTCACCCCGCCCGAGATAGTCGGCCTGTGCAGCGGTACCATATTCACGTTTCCTTTCCGGACCCGCATGGATCCCGATCACGACAAGCGGCCGCAACGTTCCGCTATGGTACCCTTCTTCCAGTAAAGCGGTAACATCCAGTTCTGTGAGGTGCTGACCATCATTCATCAGCAACAGCGATGGTGTAACGGAGGGGGAAATCGCTCCTGGAAAGAAGGCTTCCGATATAACGGTTCTGTCCAGCCACACCGACTCAATTTCCAGTCGGATGTGTTCAATTGCATTACTGTTTTCCAGGCTCACGGGTTGTTGTACTTCAGTTCCTCTCATGCAGGTTGTAAAGCCGGTAAATTACAGGTTTTTGCCGAAAATCCAGTATATTGACTGCAGTTAGTAACCATTAAACCGCAGCGCGCGCATGAAGAAGATCGGCATCCTGTTTGGCCAGGAAAGGAGCTTTCCCATGGCCTTTATCGAGAGGATTAACAGCAAACAAATCGAGGGTATAACGGCTGAACCGGTGAACATCTCCAAAGTCGTTCAGGGTGAAGCAACTGACTATGCGGTTATACTTGACCGGATTTCACAGGACGTCCCCTTTTACCGGGCCTACCTGAAAAACGCTGCGCTTTGTGGTACAGCGGTGATCAATAATCCATTCTGGTGGAGCGCAGACGAAAAATTCTTCAACAACTGCCTGGCTACCAAGATCGGTGTTCCGGTACCCAAAACCGTGATCCTCCCCTCACGGGATCATCCCGCTGATACGACGGATCAGTCGTTCAGCAACCTGGCCTATCCGCTGGATTGGGAGAGCATCTTTAATTATATCGGATTTCCCGCATATATGAAGCCATTTGCCGGCGGCGGCTGGAAGAATGTGTACAAGCTGGTAAGCATGAATGACTTTTTTGAAAAGCACGGAGAAACAGGCGAACTGGTAATGCTGCTGCAGGAAGAGATCGTGTTTGAGGAATATTACCGGTGCTATTGTATCGGCGGCAAATATGTACGGATCATGCCATATGAACCGCGCAATCCGCATCACCTCAGGTACCAGGCTGGTTTCAGTCCCAGCCCTGAAAAACTGAAACTGATGGAGGACATCGTGCTCCGCATCAACCACTACCTCGGTTATGATTTCAATACGGTTGAACTCGCGTTGCGGGATGGCATCCCCTATGCCATCGACTTTTGCAATCCGGCCCCGGATGCTGATATCAAAAGTGTAGGGGAAGACAATTTCGCCTGGGTAGTAGAAACTGCCGCCAATTTTGCCATTGAAAAAGCGATGGCACACCAGCCCAATCAGGATAACCTGACCTGGGGCGAGTATGTAACGAGAAGCGCGGCGAAGAAGAAATTAGTTTAGTAGTTTAACTGTTTACTGGTTTATTTGTTAGTTCCCCGCAGATTTAACGCTTCAACTATTAAAATGTCAAACTACGGTTACCCACAACCACAAGCATCTAACAATCACAGGAAATATTCAAACGTCGGGTGGTAAACTACTAAACTTCTATACATCTAAACATCTAAACACTTTTTACATTGAGCACAATCAATTACCAGCAGTTCACCCTGGGTGTAGAAGAAGAGTACATGGTGATTGATCCGAATACACGAGAGCTTAAAAGCCATGAGCAACGGATCGTTCTGGAAGGACAAAAACTGATCAAGGATAAGGTCAAGGCGGAAATGCATCAGGCTGTAGTGGAAGTAGGTACAGATATCTGCCGCGACATCGATGAAGCGCTGCATGATGTGGGCAATCTCCGGAAGACCATCGCACAGGTCGCGGGAGAACTCGGTTTTGCCATGGGCGCATCGGGCACCCATCCCTTCAGCCATTGGGAAAGCCAGCTCATCACCGACCATGTGCGTTACAGTGAAATTGTAAACGAATTGCAGGAAGCTGCGAGAAGTAATCTCATCTTCGGCCTGCACGTGCATGTGGGTATGGAAAGCCGTGAAATGGCCAACCATATCGCGAACAGCACACGTTATTTCCTTCCCCATATTTATGCCCTGAGCACCAACTCCCCTTTCTGGGAAGGCAGACAAACAGGATATAAATCATTCCGGACAAAAGTTTTCGACAAATTTCCGCGGACTGGCATCCCTGAATATTTCGCTACAATTGAAGATTACGACAATTTCATCAAACTGCTGGTGAAGACCAATTGTATCGACAACGCGAAAAAAATCTGGTGGGACCTTCGGGTGCATCCTTTTTTCAATACTGTGGAGTTCCGCATCTGCGATGTTCCCATGACTACGCATGAAACGATCCTGATTGCAGCCCTTTTCCAGGCAGTATGCGCCAAGATCTACAAATTGCGCACCCAGAACATGAACTATATTCAGTATTCCCGTGCACTGATCAATGAAAACAAATGGCGCGCCAGCCGTTACGGCCTGGATGGACGACTCATTGACTTCGGCAAGGAAGAAGAAGTTAACATGCGCGTGCTGATCTATGAACTCCTCGACTTTGTGGATGATGTGGTTGATCACCTCGGCAGCCGGCATATCCTGCAGCTGGTACCTAATTTGCTGGAAACAGGAACCGGCGCAGACCGTCAGCTCCGCGTGTACCATGAAACCAACAGTATGGTAGCAGTCGTAGACTATATCAAAGATCAATTCCTTTATGGCATTTAAAACAATTTCCCGCCTTACGGCAATTCTCTGCATCATTTGTTGTGTCTCCTGCAGCCGGAAAAAAGCAGACCTGATCGTTTACAACGCCAAAATCTACACGATAGACAGTACTTTTTCCAGGGTGTCAGCAATGGCGATCAAAGACGGAAAGATCGTTGAAACGGGGTCAGATGACGCGATCTTCGGTCAATTCGATGCGCCTGACCTTCTGGATGCAGGTGGCAAATTCCTGTATCCCGGCTTTATTGATGCGCATTGCCACTTTTTCAATTACGGCCTCGGGTTGCAGACGGCAGACCTGACCGGCACAACTTCCTGGGAGGCGATCCTTGATACAATGAAGGCCTTCGCAGTGCGTCATCCCGACGGATGGCTGATCGGAAGAGGCTGGGACCAAAATGACTGGGCCGTCCAGGCATTTCCCAACAATGATGTATTGAACACTTTATTTCCCGACCGTCCGGTTTTGCTGACTCGGATCGATGGACATGCCGCCATCGCCAACGCAAAGGCACTTTCGCTTGCCGGCGTGCAGCCTGGCATGACCCTCACCGGTGGTGAAGTTCATACTGATCGAAACCGGCTGACCGGTTTGCTGGTGGACAATGCCGTTGACCTCGTATATGCGAAAATACCGGCTCCCGGCCCGGCTGATGTGGAGCATGCATTACTTGATGCGCAACAGAACTGCTTTGCCGTTGGACTGACAACGGTTGACGACTGCGGCCTGGATGCCCGTGTGGTCAGCTTTATCGATAGTATGCAGACAACAGGAAAACTGTCCATGCGCGTTTACGCGATGCTGAGTGACGCCCCGGCAAACTATGAATTCGCCCGTAAAAAGGGAAAGATCAAAACTGACCGGCTGTCGGTACGGGCCTTTAAAGTATATGCTGACGGTGCCCTTGGATCAAGGGGTGCCTGCCTGCTTGCACCTTATGCTGATCAGACTGGTCATTATGGTTTTCTGCTCAGCGACCCGAAACATTTCGACTCGGTGGCCAACGAGCTTGCGGCGCTCGATTTCCAGATGTGCACCCACGCCATCGGCGACAGTGGCAACCGGACGATACTGAACACTTACTTACGGCGACTCGAAGGCAAAAACGATAAGCGCTGGCGGATCGAACATGCCCAGGTCATTGCGCCGGAAGATTTTGCAAAATTTGGTGCTGCGTCCATCGTTCCCTCGGTTCAACCCACTCATGCCACATCAGACATGTATTGGGCAGGGAAAAGACTTGGGCCGGAACGCGTGAAGGGTGCGTATGCCTATAAGCAACTGCTGCAGCAAAATGGCTGGATCCCCCTGGGAACCGATTTCCCGGTGGAAGACATCTCACCATTTAAAACCTTTTATGCTGCGGTGGTGCGAAAAGATGCAGCTGGAAAGCCGGACAGCGGTTTTCAGATGGAAAATGCACTTTCCCGTGAAGCTGCCCTCAGAGGCATGACCATCTGGGCAGCGAAAGCCAATTTTGAAGAAGGCGAAAAAGGCAGCCTGGAAAAGGGAAAATGGGCAGACTTTGTTTTGCTGGACCAGGACCTGCTGACTGTAGCGCCGGAAAAGATCCTGCAAACCAGGGTGGAAGCAACCTATGTAGGCGGTAAAAAAGTACATGGCGCCAAATGAGCAGACTGAACAGCATCAACCGCATGCTGCCCGAAAGGGCAATCCATTTGCCCGTAACGGCTTACCAGCGCCACCTGCGGCCCGAAATTGCTTATTTTTGAATACATGGATGAGGCTAAACACATCAGGATAGCAGTATTGGATCTCTATGAAGGCGCGGAAAACCAGGGAATGCGCTGTATCCGTGAAATCCTTACCTCGTATCGCGAACATCACGGCATTAACCTGGTGTGGGAGGAATTTGAGGTGAGGATCAAACACCAGGTACCCGACCTCAGTTTTGATCTGTACATTTCCAGCGGCGGTCCGGGGAGTCCCCTTGAATCCGCCGGTTCGGAATGGGAAAATGTTTACTTCGGATGGCTCCGCAACATCGAACTTTTTAATGCCGACCCCGCTCACTCCGCCAAAAAATTCGTTTTCTTCATTTGCCACTCGTATCAGCTGGCTTGCCGCCATTTTGGTGTGGGACAGGTAACGCGTCGCCGGTCTACGGCATTCGGCGTGTTCCCGGTCCATATCCTCCCGGGTGCCCACGGTGAACCGGTTTTTGAGAACCTCAGGGACCCCTTTTATTCGGTGGACAGCCGCGATTTCCAGGTAATACAGCCCGACTATGTGCGGATCCGGCAACTGGGTGCAAAGATCCTTGCGATCGAAAAAGACCGCCCCCACGTTCCGCTGGAAAGGGCAATGATGGCCATCCGATTCAACCCATATATGATCGGCACACAGTTCCATCCGGAAGCCGATGCAACCGGCATGAGCATGTACCTGCAGCGGGAAGACAAAAAAGAAACCGTGATTAACAGTCACGGCCTGGAGAAATGGAAAAGCATGATCGAGCACCTGGATGATCCGGATAAAATCCGTTGGACCTACCAGCAGGTTTTGCCTAACTTCATCAGCAGTTCACTGGCACAATTGCCCGATAACAAAAGCGCCCTTCATGGTTCCCGAACTGCGAGCAGCCTACAATAATCATTTTACAGAAGAGAAATACCAGGAATTTCTGAATGATCTTCATAGCGGTTATCCCAATGCAATAGATTTCCGCGTGGCAGAAACGCCGGTCTTCGTTGACAAGGCATTTACGGCTAAAATGCTGGATGCCTGTGAAACGATCATTGACGCGGTGCTGGAGGATTCATTCCCCGAGGCGACGGAAAGAAGTATTCCCGTTAAGGAATATGTTCCACATGAGACAGGCCAGCCGCAAATGATTGCTTTTGATTTTGGTGTTTGCACGAATTCCGCCGGCGAACTGGAGCCGCAACTGATCGAGATGCAGGGCTTCCCTACCCTTTACGGGTTCCAGGTGTACTATCCTGATGTGCTGCGGCGGCATTTTGAGATACCCGCCAATTATCAGCAATACCTCGGTGGCTATAACCGCGACACTTATCTCCGTGATTTGCGGGAAGTGCTGTTGGGAAACCATCAGGCTGAGGAAGTCATCCTGCTGGAGATCAGGCCGCATGAGCAGAAAACGAGGATCGACTTTTACTGCACCCGCGACTATACCGGCATACAACTGGTATGCATAACCGAACTGATCCAGGAAGGCCGGAAACTGTATTACCTCCTCAATGGCAAGAAACAGCGGATCCGGCGCATATACAACCGCGTTATCTTCGATGACCTGAACGCCAACCGTGCCAGCCTGGGTAATTTTGTTGACATTACACAGGACCTGGACGTTGAATGGGTGCCGCATCCCAACTGGTTTTACCGCATCAGCAAGTTCACGTTACCGCTGATCCGCCATCCCTATGTACCACCCACTTATTACCTGGATGAACTCAAACAGTTGCCGGCAGACCTTTCACGGTATGTATTGAAACCGCTGTTTTCCTTTGCGGGACAGGGTGTGGTGATTGATGTGGAACAGGCTGACATTGAACGCATCAGCGATCCCGAAAACTGGATCCTCCAGCAGAAGGTGAATTATGCGGACGTCATCCCGACGCCCGATGGCCCGGCCAAAACGGAGATCCGGATCATGTACCTTTGGAAAGATGACTGGGAAAGGCCCAGGCCTGCCATCAATCTTGCCCGCCTCAGCAAGGGAAAGATGATCGGAGTCCGCTACAATAAGGATAAGCGATGGGTCGGCGGATCAGTCTGCTTCATGGAACAATAATCAATTCAGCCTCATATGTTACACCTCAACGATATTCCGGCAAAGGAGTTCCTGCCGGGACTTTTTGGCAAAATGCTTCACGGTGAATCCAGCACCCTGGGCGTCTGGGAAATCAGAAAGGGAGCTGTGATTCCCGAACATTCCCATGTGAATGAACAGATTACCTATATTACTGAAGGTGAGCTACAGATGACGATCGGCGGCAAAACCACCGTGTTCGGCCCGGGAAATGTGCAGGTGATCCCGCCCAATGTTCCGCACAGCGGCCTTGCACTGACCGATTGCCGGGTGATCGACAGCTGGACGCCGGTAAGGGAAGCCTACCGCTAGCTGACAATCAAAATATTAAGCTTTCGCTACATACCATAACGGGGGTTTGGCACGTTATTCGCAAAAGGTCCATTTATGAAAAACGTAGATAGAGTATTTCTCGCCGCCATACTCACCTCGCTGGTGGTATTTTATTCAGTATTTGCCCTCGTATTAGCCTGATCATTAGATTTGGGCCATGAGTTTACGCGTCAGGCCCATTCTTCCGGAAGATAATGCAGTGCTAGCCGGGATCATCCGTGCAGCACTGGCTGAATTCGGTGCCGATAAACCCGGCACTGTCTACTTTGATCCCACTACTGATCATCTGTTTGAACTTTTCCGGCAACCCCGCAGCGCTTATTTTGTTGCCGAGGAGCCCGATGGACGTCTTCTGGGCGGTGCAGGCATCTTCCCGACAGAAAGCTTGCCGGAAGGTTGCTGTGAATTGGTCAAGATGTACCTCACCCCTGCTGCCAGGGGAAAGGGAACCGGTGGTACGCTGGTTACCCATTGCCTTAAAGAAGCCTCCATGCTGGGATACCGGGAAGTTTACCTTGAAACCATGCCCGAATTGAAAAAGGCACTGTCCATGTACGAGAAATTCGGTTTCAGGTACCTGAAGGCACCAATGGGCAACTCCGGTCATTTCGGATGTGGACTATGGATGCTTAAAAACCTGGATGATCAGGAAGCCAGCTCCACCTCATAAAGTCCGCTGAAGAGATACAGTTTTCCCGTCGCCACTTCTTTGCACTGGTAACGTTTTCGTAACTTTTTTCCCTTTCGGAAGATGCGTCCGCCCGCAATAGAAAACAATGTCCCTTCCGGTAATTCTTCCACCAGGGTTGACCGCTCCGCAGGATGGTCATGGTTCCGCAACACACGCATAAGTGGTTCATCAGCGCAGCTGCTGGCCGGCAGGTTATGGAGACTTTTGAAAAGAGCCGCTTCCACATCGGCAGGAAAAATATTCCGGCCAAGAAAATCCTGAAGCAACAGTTTATACAGCGCTTTCCACTCCTGGCCATGTGCCATTACGCGGTGGCCATATTTCTCAAAGGTGAGCAGGTGGGCCAGCTCGTGCACCAGGGTAATCAGAAAGGCATAGGGATTCAGATTGCCGTTCACACTGATCCGGTGATGCTCATTCTTGTGCGCATGGCGGTAATCCCCAAGCAGACTTTTCCGTTCACGGGTAATGCTGAGGTGCACCCTGTAATGATGGAGGTAGACGACCACTTTCTGGAAAGCACCGGCCGGTAAAAAATGTTCCAATTGCTGGAGTGGGTATTCTTTCTTGGGCATCGTCAGTGAGCCGGGTTCTTTTTCAGTAGCGTGCGCAATTCCAGCGCACTGTACAACACATACAGGAACATGCAACCGAATAATGCGGGTTTATTCACTTTTTCCCGCATTACATATATGTATATAAATGCGGCAATAACGCCTCCGAACAGTTTTAACATCATGCCGCCATATACCGGGCGGAGAAATGCCTGTGTAGTGTTGGAAGAACCCCGGTACATGAGGCCGGAAAGCAGGAATAGCAGGAATAGCACCAGGTTACCAACCTGCAATACCGGAACATCTACCCCCATGGCAGTGAGTCGTTTGTTCCAGATCATCAGGACTACATTAACCAGTAAAAAAATAACAATCAGGGGGAGCAGGGCAGTTTTACGCGCCGGAGTCTTTATTTCCATTATTGCGACGTGCTGTTTCTTTCACCAGCTGATACAGGGTGACAGCGATCAGGCACAAAGGTAATATCCAAATCAATAGGGGCATGCCGGTACCCAGCCGTTTGTCCAGCCAGGAACCGGCTAACAGGGAAAGCGTGATTACAGCAACGAATCGGGCGCCCAGGCCAAGCCATCGCGTCCAGCTGTTGCTATCCTCAGGCTGCCTTGGAGTCTTTTTGCTTATCATTCATTTTGGGTGCCTCGGCAATTTCTACCGGGGTTCCCATATGGCACGCTCCATTGAAGGTAGCAGCAGGTTCGATCTGCAGTTTGCCGGCGTGAATATTGCCATTCACAATACCGGATGCCTTCAGCTGAAGCAGTTCCTTTACTTTGATGGTGCCGGTAACTTTGCCCATGATATCCGCCTGCTGGCCGATGATATCACCTTCTACCACCCCATTGGCGCCAATCACCACTTTGGCCGTGCTGATCACGTTTCCGATAAGGGTACCATCAATGCGCATGTCGCCATTGCTGGACAGATCGCCTTTCAGGGTGGTACCGCTTCCAATAAGGCTGGTGCTGTTGCCCGTTGTCTCAGTAGCAAATTCAGATTTGGATTTTCCGTTGAACATAGTAATGGATTTAATCAGTGGTCGTTTCCGTTGCCGGTATATTGAGGGAGGTGGTATCCAGTTTAACGGTCGCATCTCCCTGTAAAACGCTCTTGATGCTTTGCAGGTACTTGTCTTTGAACTCCATCGCCTGTTCCAGTGAATCCGTCCGCATTTTGAGCTGCCGGAGTTCCCTTGTCGCACTTACAGACCCGTAACCAGGGATATAAAGCTTCAGGGGGGTGAAAACAATCAATGCCACAGTAAGACTGGTCAACACTACAAATATGGTACTCAGCCCGATATATACACTCAACCGCGATAATTTGAAGGTAACCACCTCCTCATAACTGTCGTCATTCATCACTACCAGCCGGTACCGGTTACGTAAACGCTTAAAGGTGGTATCTGTATTGCTTTCAGGCATTAAAATTGTTCACTTATTTCAGAATGAGGTCCACAACTTACATAAAATCCGGGCCAAAAAAATTGGATAACTTTAAAATAAATTTCTTGCACGGTAGTTTTAATCCATTTAGTTTGCGCCGATGACCAAACGCCAGGGTAACAGATATATCGTTTGTTTAATATTCTGCCTTACCTGTTTTTTCACCGGTTGGGGGCAGCCAACGCTGGACCCTGACCTTAAAAAACCTGCCAAGTACGAGAATCGTACCCTGCGGGCAGAAAAAACGGGAGAAAAGAGATTTACGGTTACCCGTCGTTTTTTCCAGAACACCTACACCCACTACAACTACGCCTTTAACGCTGAAGCCAAACTGGAGAAGGTCGTCAACGATGCCAAAGCGCAACATATTGACCGGTACACAGAATTATTGCCTTTTTATAACTACAGCCTGGAAGCCACTTCCACACAGAAAATTGAACTTGATTCGGTTATCTATAAAGTAAATGCCGGTATTCTCCTTCATGACCTGAGAAGCAACTGGATGGACAACCTGTACCTGCTTATGGGGCAGGCCTATTATTACAGGAACCAGCTGGATTCCGCCTATATGACTTTTCATTACATGAACTATGCCTTTGCACCGAAAGATGCCGATGGCTATGACCTTTATATCGCTTCCAACGCCAATGAGGGCGGAAATGCCATGCAGGTATCTACAGAAGAGAAACGGAACCTCCCCCAGCGTGTTTTTTCCGAGCCGCCCAGCCGCAATGATGGATTGATCTGGCTGATCCGCACCTATATTACACAGGGAAATATGGCGGCTGCGGGAACCCTGATCCAGACACTTCAGCATGATCCGACTTTTCCCAATAGGTTGCAACCGGCCCTCGCGGAAGTGACGGCATATTACTTCTATAACCGGCCACAATACGACAGCGCTGCCTGGTACCTCGAAAAAGCGCTCCCCCAGGCCGCTGATAAAAACGAATTGTCACGCTGGGAATACCTCCTTGGCCAGCTTTACGGTCTTTCCGGCAACCGCGCAGCAGCCAAAGATGCTTTCGCCCGCGCCATAAAACATACCCTCAACCCGGTACTGGAAGTGGCCGCACAATTGCAATCCACCCAGCAATTCGACAACATCAACGAAGTTGACTGGCAGGCCGCTGTGGCCGCGCTTGAAAAAATGGCAAAAAAGGAACGCTATACCAATTACCGCGACCTGATTTATTATACAATCGCAAGAATCGACCTGCGCAGGGAAAAACTACCTGAGGCACAGGGACACTTGTTGAAAAGCGTGAAATACAGCTTTAACAACCCGGAGCAGAAAACAAAATCTTACCTGATGCTCGGCGACCTGGCTTTCGAACAGCAGCAATACCTCAATGCCAAAATGTTTTATGACAGTGTTGAGACCAACCAGTTGCCGGAAGCCGATGGACAAAACCTGGAAAACCGGAAAGCAGTACTGGGCCTGGTAACGGAACAGCTTTATGTACTCCAGCGGCAGGACAGTCTACAACGCCTTGCCGCCATGCCGGAAGCCGACCGTACTGCATTCCTGAAAAAACAACTCAAGGCTTTGCGTAAACAACAGGGGTTGAAAGAAGAAGAATCGTTACCCCAGGTAGGAGGACCCGTATTGTTGCCCAATGCCAGTTCAGTACCCACTGACCTCTTCAACACCTTTAATGCAGGCGAATGGTACTTCTACAACAACTCCCTGAAGTCGCGCGGCTTTACAGAGTTCCGGCAGAAATGGGGCAACCGGCCGAATACCGACAACTGGCGGCGCAGCAGCAGTGCAAGCAACCTGGAACCCGCACAGCAGGTTCCCGAAGCCGGCGTCACAGGTCAGGAAGCGGAAGGCGGAAATGAGCTGAGCCTGGAAAAACTACTGGCTCCGATTCCGCTGACACCCGAGCAGATGCAGGTTTCCAACGACTCTATCCGCCGTGCACAATTCCTGCTGGGGATGACCCTGCAGCAAAAGCTGGAGGATTATGCCGGCGCAGCAAAAGCCTATGAGACAATCCTCGAAAAATTCCCGAATAACGAAAATGAAGCGGAGATCCTGTACAACCTGTATATCTGCTATCAATACCTCGGAAAGACCGATCAGATGGCGCAGCTCAAGGCAAAACTGCTGAAAGATTTCCCGGATAGCCGGCAGGCCCATCTTGCCGTGGATCCGAAAGCCGTTCAGGAATCAGACAGCACCCAGGTGAGGCAGGCAACCGCCCGCTACGAAGAGATCTACAACATGTTCCTCAGCGGTCAGTTTACGGAAGCTGTTGATGCAAAACGTGCAGCAGACAGTGTGTTTGGTGTACATCACTGGACGCCGCAGTTGCTCTATATAGAATCCATCTATTACATGAAAGTGCGGCAGGACAGCCTCGCCATTCAAACCCTGGGACAGCTCGCCACACAGTTCCCGGATCATCCCCTGGCAGAAAGGGCGACCAACCTGATCAGTGTGCTCAGCAGGCGCGCCGAGATCGAACAATACCTGAATAACCTGCAGATTGAAAGACCGGCAGAGGACAGTGTTGCCCTCCCTGTTGAAGAACCTGTGAAAGTAGAAGAACAGAAAGCAGTGCCGCCTGTAGTTCCTGAACCAGTTATCCGTGAACCGGAAGCGAAGGCCGGCAAGGTACCCGGCATCGTAAAAGACCTGCCGGTATCCGACAGCACACGACTGAAAAAAGAAGCACCGAAACCACCTGCCGGTACGCAATTCAGCAGGCATGCCCAGCAACCGCATTTCGTTTCCATCATACTGGAAGATGTTGATCCGGTTTATGTGAACGAAACAAGGAATGCATTCGACCGATACAACAAGGAGAAATATTACAACACACCGATGAACGTAACGGTGGTAAGCCTTAACGACAAAGTGAAGATGGTTGCCATCAAAGGTCTGGCCAACGAACAGGCAGCGGTCGATTATATCAAAAAAGCCAAAGAGATCGCCAACCGCGAGATCATACCGTGGCTCAAGGCTGACAAGTATTATTTTATACCGGTAGCGGAAGACAATATGGACCTGCTGATGTCCAGCAAAGACCTGCCGGGCTACCGGAAATTCCTTCAACAGTTGTTCCCAGATCTATAATACCAGACGAATCATATGAAACAAGCCACGCGCGTATTTTGGAGACTATTTTTTATTGGCATCGGTGCATTTGCATTGCTGCTGTTGCTGATCAACCTTGGCGTATTCGGAAAACTCCCGTCCCTCAGCGAACTGGAAAACCCTTCCATCCTGCAGGCAACGGAGGTCTACGCTGCAGACGGAACCCTGATGGGTAAGTATTTCCGGGAACGCGGCAACAGGAGTAACGTAGAATACAAAGACATCTCCAAACATGTAATCAACGCACTGGTCGCAACTGAGGATGAAAGATTTTACGAACACTCCGGTATTGATGGCAAGGGCGTATTGCGGGCATTGTTGTTCCTGGGTTCAAGAGGCGGAGGCAGTACTGTTACGCAGCAGCTGGCATTGAACATGTTTGATGAGCGGGCAAGAAACCCGGTCACCCGGATGATTCAGAAACTGAAAGAATGGATTATTGCCATCAAACTGGAAAGAAATTTCACCAAGCAGGAGATCCTGGCATTGTACCTCAATGTGGTTCCCTTCAGTGATAACGTATATGGCATCAGGAATGCATCACTCACCTTCTTCAGCAAGGAACCCGACCGCCTGAATGTTGAAGAGTCTGCAATCCTGGTCGGCATGGTAAACGGTCCGACACTCTTTAACCCCCGCCGGAACCCCAAGCCGGCACTGGCCCGCAGGAACCATGTGATCAATAAGATGATGGAGAACAACTACATCACTGCTGCGGAAGCAAGCAAGCTGAAAAAGGATCCCATTGTGCTCAACTATAAGAAACAGGATGAAAACACCGGCCTCGCTCCCTATCTCAGGGAAGTAGTTCGGAACGACATCAAAAAATGGTGTAAGGAACACAACAATCCCAGTACAGGTGATCCATATGATATTTACAAAGATGGCCTTCGGATCTACACCACCATCGTGCCTCGTATGCAGCTGTATGCGGAAGAAGCGGTAGCCCGACATATGCCGGTGCTGCAAAAGGTGCTAAGTGCACAGAACAGCGTTAAGAAAGGGACCGTGTGGAAAGGACGGGACAATGTACTCGACGCTGCCATGAAAGCCAGTGACAGGTGGGAAAACGGCAAGGACGATAATATGAGTGATGCTGCGCTTAAGGCCAGTTTCAACCAGAAAGTACCGATGAAGGTATTTGCCTGGAATCCCAAGCGTGAAAAGGATACCATTATGACGCCGATGGATTCGATCAGGTATCATCACCAGATGCTGCAAACTTCTTTTATGGTAACTGATCCGATTACAGGAGAAGTAAAAGCCTGGGTGGGCGGAATTGATTTCAAGACTTTCAAATTTGATCACGTCAATATCGGCACGAAAAGGCAGGTAGGGTCATCCATCAAACCTTTCCTGTATTGTGAAGCGCTCGAAGAAGCGGGTTTCACACCGGAAACGCCGGTGGAGAATGTTGCCCAGAACTTTCCGGGTTACGGCCTGGTTCCGGCAAAGGGAGAATGCAAAGGCAATACGGTTTCCATGGCCAGCGCTTTAACCTATTCCCTGAACTGCGCCACTGCCTATATCATGAAGCAGGTGGGCCCCAAACAGTTCGTGGACTTCCTGCACAACATCAATATCAAGACCCCGATAGAGCCCTACCCTTCCATCTGTCTCGGTGCTGTTGATCTCTCCATGTATGAAATGCTGTATGGCTACACCATGTTTGCCAACCGTGGCTTCAGTGTACAGCCGACTTATATCACCCGCATTGAGGACAGGAACGGCAATGTGCTGGAAAGTTTTCAGACAAAAATGAACCAGGTGATCAGTGAGTCTGCAGCCTATATCACTACCAAAATGCTCGCTGGCCCGGTGGAAGTGGGTACGGCTGCAGGTTTGCGGGCTAGATTGGGCGCAGCTGAAATGGCGGGTAAAACGGGAACCACCAATGACAATGCTGACGCATGGTTCATCGGCTTTACGCCGCAATTGCTGGGTGGTACCTGGATCGGGTGCGATGACCGGTTCATCCGGCTGGAAAGCGGCCTGGGTTATGGCGGCCGTGCGGCGATGCCGATCTGGGAGTATTTCTTCCAGAAAGTGTATGCCGACAAATCGCTGGGCATTGATCGCGAAGCCCGATTCACGCAACCTGAAAGCATCCGGAAGGAGTTTAACTACGACTACACACCAATCATCGATCAGTTGCCCCCACCCGGCGCCGAAGGCGCAGACCAGGGCAATGGCGGCGCCGGTGACTATATGATGGAACCGGATACCACCAACATTCCTCCTGAAAGCAAACTGTCCGACGAAGAGCAGAATGTACTGAAGGAAGCCAACAAGGATCAGAAAAAGGACGACAAAAAGGGCGGAGATAAACCGCCTGCCGTTGAGCCTCCCAAAAAGGAAAAGAAGGGACTTTTGAGAAAGATATTTGGAGGGAAGAAGGATAAGAACTAGGAAATGGTTTGGGGTTTGTAGTCTGGGGTTTGGGGTTGGGTTACTGTGGTCCGGCAAAAACCGGGTATTGATCAGAGTGTTTAATATATTGCGGCATTCGTTGTTCTATACTCCGGCGATAGTGTTTCCAGGCCGGTAGCTGGCCGGATGTGTGCTGGAATGAAGCTGTGGTCGTCGGTGTTGGACGTGTTCAGGGAGCTTGTATAAAATCTTTTCGTACCCTGCTCCCGGCCTATACCAAGCTTGCGGTCTGAAGCGATAGAAGTACCGGGAATTTACCTTTTCATAATGTCGCCACACTTGATCTGATGAACCAATTGTTGCTCAATTTAAAGAATATGAAGTTTGGGCTGTCCACTTCATAACTTTTCACGTTTGGTTTATAAAACAGCTCCGCATTGAAAATCGGGCAATTTTCATCTGTATTTAAATCGTCTAAATTGCCTGGGTATAATATTACTATTGGTAAAGAATCACCGGGCACTTTATATTCAATAATGAGTTCTTTATATTTTATACCAGATAAAAGTCTTGACAGATGTTCATTTTGTCGATTAACCTTTCCATCTGAATAATTTTCGCGCTCAATTGTATATCCGATATATGATTTGGAATTTACAGAATTGGCCTCAACTATAATCAGACTATCGATTAATTGGGCCAATTCATCAAACTCCTCCCTTTGATTTGAGAACAACAACTGGCTCTCCCTATTAATTTTATCTGCTTTTTTCTTCCAATCTATACAATTACTAATACAACCAGAGATCATTACGAAAGTTATAAGTAACAAATATTTCAATTTCCAGAATATTTATTTGGTGACTTCCTATTTATAGACCCTCCGACGTGGTTTCTGAGCGGCGGGAAGAACATGGGGTCGTTCTCCCATGGCTCCTTGCGACCCCCACTTTTCAAAAACCGGCCGCAAAATTATATTTTCATTTTATATGAAACAGGGAAGAAGCCTTTATCTTTTTTACATCAACCCTGATGCAACCCCGTTGATAAGCCTTTGGAACCTCATTGGTACCCCTGGTTTTACCCGGAATTGACCCGATTTCCCTATGAAAACCGGGTAGAATCCGGGTAAATTCGGGCTACTGGCCGGGTTACCAATAGATAATCATTGAGGTGGCATCAGGATGCCAATGGGTTAGCATTTAAAAAACATCCCCCGGTTTCAGGCCGGGGGATGTTATGATTTAAAGTGAATTCTACTGGTAGTTAAAAGGTTAAAAGCTTATAGTATACGCTTACTGACTAACCTTGAATTCTACCCGACGGTTCTGCGCTTTTCCGGACGCTGACTTGTTGTCTCCGATCGGCTGGTCCTGGCCAAAGCCAACGGCAGTCAACCTGTCAGCACTTACCTTTTTCTTCACCAGGTAGGTCTTCACGGCTGCAGCGCGCTTTTCACTCAGCTTCTGGTTGAAAGGTGCTGACCCGGTATTATCAGTATGACCCGCGATCTCAACATTTACCGTCGGGTATTGCTCGTTCAGGATGCGCGCTGCCTTGTCCAGCTCGCGTTTTGCAGCAGCAGTCAGTGTGGCACTGCCAGTAACAAACTGAACAGCAGCAGCATTGAATTTAGAAGTTTCCAGTTTCGGGCAACCGCCATTATCTGCTGGTCCGGCAATATCCGGGCAACGGTCTTCATCATCATTCACGCCGTCATTATCCCGGTCAGGAATAGGACAACCCTCGTATTTGGCTACGCCCGCAACTGTTGGACATTTATCTTCTTCATCATTGATACCGTCGCCATCTGTATCAGGAATGGGGCAGCCCTGGTATTTGGCGATACCCGGTGTATCCGGACACTTATCATCTTTATCGGCAATGCCGTCGCCATCACGGTCAGGACATCCCTGCAGGGCAGGAAGGCCGGGAACTGTCGGGCAGGCATCCAGCGAATCCACCACGCCATCTTTATCTTCGTCCAGCGCAACCATCGGCAAAGGCGGCTGCGGAACAACTTTCTCTTCTTTTGGCTTTCCGATATTGCCGGCAATGCCCAGGCTGTTGAAAAAGTGGTTGCTGGTGGTGCTGGTGATGCCGGTGCGGTATTGTGTTTCCAGCAAGAGGAAAGCCTCATCAAAGAAGTTTACCTGGATACCCAGGCCAACCGGGATAATGGCGCCATAATAGCCACGCCATTTGGAAGCACCGATACCGGCAGAGATATAGGGAGATACCCAGTATTTGTCGCTTGTCATTTTTGCCCTCACCATGGCATCCCATTCCAGCAGGGCGCCATCGTCGCCATTGCTGGGATTATCTTTCAGGGGATAGCTCAAAAATGAAACACCTAACGTTGTGGAGAAGTCGATTTTATTGGAAAGACCCTTCAGGTAACTGATGCCGAAACCATAGTCCATCTCACCGAATTTTGCCCATTGTTTATCTTTCAACACATCAGTGAGAGAAGTCTCCTTGATCCTTTGCGGCGTTACAAAATCATTTGTAATAAAATGGATCCCGATCGCCGGCCGCTTTTTGTAGTCGGCATTCTGTGCAGTAACACTTCCCAATACACTCGTAACTACCGTCAATGACAATAGCAGTTTCTTCATCATAAGTTGGTTGTTTTGAAGGCACAAAAATAGAATTTGCCTTCAGATTCGTAAATTATTTATTCGTAGTCAGGGCCGGTAATTCGGCAGGAGTTTTCTTGCCCAGCACTTCAACTTTCACCTTGGCCAGACCGTGTCCGGTATAACCGAGCTTTTTTGCTGCTGCACGTGAAAGATCCACCAGGCGCGGGTTGCGGTAATGAAGACGATCATTGATACGAACGATAACGGTTCGTTTGTTGCGCATATTGGTCACCTTGATCCATGTGCCTAACGGTAATCCATTATGCGCAGCGGTCATCCTCTGGCTGTCGTAGATCTCGCCGCTGGCAGTTTTGCGGCCATTGAATTTACTGGCATAATAACTGGCTGTGCCATACTGCACTTTGGCTGTGTTGGCTTTCCTTTTTTTCCGGGTGGGTGGCTGTGTCTGTTCCGATTGTGCAACGGCCACTCCCGTATAAAGCAGGCTGAGGGCCAGCAATACGCGGGGAAGGATTTTCATGGATCAATTAATGGGTTTATTCCTGAAATACCGTTCAGCCAGCATCCGGTCATCCGCATAAATGTCATCGAAGAACTTAATGCGGCCACCGTCCGCCTCACAGGTAAAATACCGAATAAATATCGGAACATGAACAAAATCCGAGATTACGTGCTTTTCCTGGCGGCTGATCCATGCCCTTAACGTATCAGGATGGTATCTTATTTCATCATTCCGAACCAGAAAATGTGCTAATTTTTCCCATTCCTGAACCCGTACGCAACCGTGACTAAGCGCCCTCGCGCTCCGGCTGAACAACCCCCTGGCATTGGTATCGTGGAGGTATACGGCATATTTGTTCCTGAAATTGAATTTCATGACTCCCAGGGAATTGTCGTCCCCCTGCCGCTGCCTGATCAGGTATGGAAAATGATTCTTATTGAGTTTAAACCAGTCGATCGAGGAAGGACTGATTACGCTATCGTTCTTGTCTACCACCATCAGGTTCTGCCTGGCGAGAAAATTGGTATCCTTTTGAATTTTCGGCAACATCTCCTTGAAAATGATGCTGTAAGGAACTGTCCACTGTGGATAGGTAATGAAGTTCACGATCTCGCTGGTCAGCACCGGAGTACGGGTTTTTGATGCCCCAACGATCACTTTTGATTGCAGTGCGATGGTGTCCATATCCACCAGGGTGAGGGTAAATGAAGGCAGGTTCACCCAGATATAGGTCTCGGGAAGTTTGGCTGGAATCTGCTTATAACGGTCAAGATTGATCGCTATCCGCTTGAATTTTTCCCAACCAGTGTTGTTAAGACTTTTGACGGTCAGTTCTGCAGCGACACCAGTGGTACGGATGCTGTGTGCGGACTGATATTTCCGCACGGCTGCTGAATACGCTGCCGAATCCTGTTCCTGCCAGTCTGCCGCCAGCAGGGTGTCTTCCTGGAGTCGCCTGGCCACCTCCCTGATCAGCGTCATAGAATCAGCCTGGGGAAACTGCACATAGGTGTACTTCCTGAACTGCGTGGAATCGAGGAAGCCCGGTAATGCGGCGCGCAGTGCCTTATAGCCCGGATGTTGTGGTTCAAGCGGTTCAAGTACGGCGTGGGGCTGGTTCGTTAACAGCAATGTATCCAGGCAACCCTTCAGCTGTTGGGGAGAAAGACTGTCAGCCCGCATGGTAATGCTGTCTTTCACCAGGCGACCTGAGTAGAGATCGCGGGCCATCTGGAGAAATCCGTCGGTAAGGAGGATATCCGCCCTGGTCCAGGAAGCAATATTTTTTCTCGCAGCGGTATCGATCACGAATTTGTTACGTATCGCCAGGATCGGTTCGAGGTGATAGTCCGACGGGAAAAGGCCAAACTCCTTGCTTTTGAAAATGACGTGAAAAAGGGAATCACCGAGAAGTTTCCAGCGATTGTTTTCGCTCCATATGGGCTCATAACCACTACCGCTGTAAATATCACGCAGCAACTGGTAATTGCGCAACGTGGTGGAATCATTCAGCTTGCCATTCGATTCACCCAGGAAACTGATCAGTTTCTCCAGCTGTTCGCTGGCTTTAACCTGAACTTCTTCCGGCTTTTCAGCGATCACCACTTCGCTGGGTGGCTTTGGGGGCGTTGACGGGTTTCCACAGGCTACGAAAAACAGTAAACTCAACCACAACAAATATGGTTTCAATCTCATGCGATTCAGGTTTCGGATCAACAAGATAGGGTTTTCCTTTCACCTGTCTGCAGGCGTCAGGATTTCCAAACCCTGGGAACTGCATTCACCTGTAACAGCAGGTCTGCCAAAACAGCTGCAGTTACTGCTTCCAGTACCACAGGTACCCGCAACGCTATGCACAGGTCGTGCCTGCCCTTTACAGAAAATTCTTCCTGTTGCCCGGTTTCCCAATTCAGGGTAAGTTGTTCCTTAGGTGTGGAAGATGTCGGTTTCACAGCAATGCGGAATACCAGTTCATTGCCGTTGGTAATGCCACCAACAACACCGCCGGCGTGGTTGGTACGCGTCTTTCCCGAAACGTTTTCGATTGCATCATTGTGTTCCACACCAAACATGCGGGCTGCTGCAAAACCGCTGCCGAACTCGACGCCTCTGATAGCGGGAATTGCAAAAACGGCATGCGCCAGCAGGGATTCAACGGAATCAAAAAAAGGCTCACCCATTCCTGCAGGAAGCCCGCTAACCCGGCACTCTACTATACCGCCGATACTGTCTTTCGCATCAATCGCTTTTTGCAGCCCTTTTTCAATGTCAGGTTCTCCCCCGATCTCCAGGATGGATGCTTTTACTGATATATCTCCCAGTATCTTTTTTGCCACAACACCAGCAGCTACCAGTCCTACAGTAAGGCGACCACTGAAATGGCCACCGCCCCTGAAGTCTTCATAACCACCGAATTTCTGGTGAGCGACCATATCAGCATGCCCCGGCCGCGGAACGGCGCGCTGCTTTTCATAATCTCCGGAACGCGTGTTCTTGTTCTCGAAGAAAATGGTCATCGGAGCACCGGTAGCATGACCATTAAAAAGACCGGTCTGAAACAGGGGAAAATCATCTTCTTTCCGCGGCGTGGTGCCTTTCTGAAGTCCACCTTTACGACGTTCGATATCAACGGCGAAATCATCTGCGGACAATGGCAATCCGGCAGGAACACCGTCAATCACCACACCTACCGCCGGGCCGTGGGATTCTCCAACAATACTGATCCTGAAAAGACGTCCGAATGCATTCATGTTACTGGCTTATATCAACTTTGGCACCCAAACGGGCAATATGGTCAAAGAAATCGGGATAGGATTTATTAATGGCGGATGCGTGCCCGATAGTACACGGACCATCTGCTCTTAATGCAGCAACAGCACCAGCCATGGCTATACGATGGTCGTGATGGGAATTGAGAACTGCGCCTTTGATCTGATCTGCGCCTTTAATAAGCATCAGGTTGCCCTGCAGGGTAATTTCAACACCCATCTTCCCAAATTCTTCCTGAAGGGTAAGTCCGCGGTTGCTTTCCTTGTGCGCCAGGCGGTCAACACCTTCTATCACCGTAGTGCCGGAACAGCAGGCTGCAAGCGCCACCAGTGGCGGGAAGAGATCAGGACAATCTGTTGCATCAAAATGAAAAGCCTTCAACGGCATTTTCCGGATAGCGATCTGGTTGGCTTCTATACTTAATCCTGCACCGCTTTGCATCAGGGCCTGCAACACGGCCTTATCGGCCTGGGTGGAAAAGGTATCCAGTCCTTCTACTACGATATCACCGGCAATGGCGCCTGCAACCAGCAGGAATGCGGCACCGCTCCAGTCACCTTCCACCGTGTAGGATCTCGTGGCAGCAGCAGCGGTTTTGGGCTGACCGAAATGGAAAGCCTCGTAGTTGCGGTTCTCCGGTACGTTCATGCCGAAAGCCTTCATTACTTCGAGGGTAAGATCCACATATGGCTTGCTTTTCAGGTTGTCTACTGAAATAGTTACACCATTCGCACCGGATGCTGCATAGGCCAGTAACAAACCAGTAAGGAACTGCGAACTGAGAGATCCGTCTATCCGGATATCAGCCGGTTGCAAAGGGCCTTCAACTGTAAGCGGAAGTTTGCCTTCGTTGGAATGGATCGTTACACCCAGTTGTGGCAGGATACTATCAAAGAAATCCATAGGCCTTGTTTTAAGGCTTCCTTCACCGTTGATATTGATGGGTCCCCTGTTCATAGCCACCAGGGGTGTGAACATCCTGATTCCAAGGCCGCTTTCCCCGCAAAACACTTCGTCCTTACTGGCATGTACACCCGAACTAGTCACTTCAAGTCCTTCAGGTGTTTGCCTGATTTCCGCTCCCAGGGCCGAGATCACCCCTATTGCGGCCTGATCGTCATTGGAGCGCCCGGGATTCTTGATCAGTGTAGTGCCACCTGCCGCAAGCGCAGCTGCACAGGCACGTTGCATGGAACTTTTGGAAGCCGGTGCGTAGATGGTTCCCCCGAGCACGGATGGTTCAACTCGAACAGTCATGTATAGTACTGGTTATGAAATTTGTTCAATGATTTTTTTAACGGTCGTCAAAGGCAGGGTATGTACTACCCCTTTGCCGATTCTTTCCAGCAGGATATAATGCAGGGAGTCACGCTCCCGCTTCTTGTCATGCTTCAGGATGTCAAATACAGGATCCGGATCAAAACTGAGCTTCGTTGGCAATCCATACTGTGCGATCACGCGCTTTACCCTTTCAGCCTGCCTGAAGCCGAGTTCGCTGGCAGAGATTTCGCTGGCATAGGCCATCCCGATGGCCACAGCTTCCCCATGGCTCAATTGAAAGAGATTCTCCAGCGCATGGGCAAGAGTATGACCAAAGTTCAACAGCTTGCGGTCACCCTGTTCTGTCTCGTCTTTCTGCACCACTTTTGTTTTCAGCAGGGCGTTTCGGCGAAGCAGGGCTGCCAGTGCCTTTTTATTTTTACGGTATCCGGCGATATCAGTTGCTTCGAGCTCCCTGAACATCGCCGCATCTTTGATACAGGCATGTTTGATGATCTCGGCAAAACCGTTCTGCCATTCATTTTCCGGTAACGATTGCAGGAGTGCTGCATCAAAAAGCAAAAAGGAAGGTTGCCTGATGGTGCCCACAAGATTCTTGTAAACGCCCACATCAACTCCGTTCTTCCCGCCAATCGAGGCATCCACCATTGCCAGCAGGCTACCCGGAATAAAGCCCACCCTGATACCCCGCAGATAGGTGGCGCCGATATATCCGGCGAGATCGGTGATCACGCCACCACCTAGCCCCACCAGCGTAGACTTTCTGTCTGCCTCTGCCCCGATCAACTGGTTCATCACACCGTCTACCGTGCTTTGCTGCTTGTGCGCTTCGCCCGGCGGCAGCACGATGGTCTTCCAGCCTTTCAGCTGCTTTTCGTAAATGCCATAAAGGTTTTCATCGGTCAGTACAACGGTATGGCGTTTATCCGTCACCGTTGCGAGTTGCTTTAGCCCGCCACCAAAATAATAGTCTGTAACAGCCTGCCCTATCCGGATAGATTTTTTTTCCATTCCTGTATTGCAGCCTTAGCTGTTCATGATTTTATTCTGGTGATTGATGCTTTCCATGTGAACGGCGTCGAAATAGCGGGTGATGAATTCTTTGCTCAGACCCAGCTTGTCGCCTTTTACATAGGCACGTTCCAGAATTTCATTCCAGCGGTTTGTCTGCAGGATAGTGATGCCGTTGTTCTTTTTATAAGTACCGATTTGTTCAGCTACTTTCATTCGCTGGCCGAGGATCTGCATCAGTTCGTCATCCAGGTGATTGATCTGCTGACGCAATTTTTCCAGGGCAGCATGAAAAGCTGCTGAATCGACATCTTCTTTTCTCCAGGCAATGCTGTCGAGCATTTCTGCCAGTCTTTCCGGTGTCACCTGCTGTTTGGCATCGCTCCATGCTTTATCGGGATCAATATGACTTTCGATCATGAGACCGTCGAAGTCAAGGTCAATGGCCTTCTGGGCAACATCGATCAGGATATCGCGGCGACCGCAGATATGGGAAGGGTCATTGATGATCATCAGTTCCGGATTCCGGCGCTTCATTTCGATAGCAAGGTGCCACATCGGCGCATTGCGGAATTCGGTATTACCGTAAGAAGAGAAACCACGGTGGATCAGGCCGATCTGGTTGATACCTGCTTTGGCAACACGTTCAACCGCTCCGAGCCAGAGTTCCAGGTCGGGATTGATGGGATTCTTGATCAGCACGGGCACATCAACACCACGCAGGGCGTCTGCCACTTCCTGAACACTGAAGGGGTTCACAGTTGTTCTTGCACCCACCCAGAGGATGTCCACATCAAAATGCAAAGCATCTTCCACCTGTTTTGCGGTAGCTACCTCAACAGCAACGGGAAGGCCAGTGAGTTTTTTCGCCTGCTGCAACCAGGGAAGTCCCTTCGTGCCAATGCCTTCAAAAGACCCGGGACGGGTACGTGGCTTCCAGATACCGGCGCGAAGCACATCTACTTTTCCCGTATTGGCCAGCCGCTGTGCGGTTTCGAGCACCTGCTCTTCAGTCTCTGCACTACAGGGACCTGAAATGATCAGGGGGCGTTTTGCCCATGCTTCCTGTGTTACTTGTTTCATGGTTTTGTTATCGGTTGCTTGCATCATGTAAAGGTAGATTATAATTAAAAAGTCAAAAAATCATTACTATTTAAGGATCCTGCGGATCCGGTTGGCATTTTCAATAAGTTCCTGCAGATAGTCGTAGTTCTCTTTCTCCAGGCACGATTTGAACTTGCGCAGCTGCGCGATATGTTCATTCAGCACATCGAGTACATTTTCCCTGTTCTGCTTGAAAATGGGCACCCACATGGCAGGGTTACTCTTGGCGAGGCGGACGGTACTTTCGAAACCAGCGCTGGCCATTTCGAATATGGCTTCGTCTTCCCGTTCCTTTTCGAGAACAGTATTGGCGAGTGCAAAAGAGGTGATGTGCGAAATATGGCTCACATAGGCAGCATGCAGGTCATGGGATACCGCATCCATTTCGAGAAGGTGCATACCGATCTTCCGGTAAACTTGTTTTACCCATTCAACGGCATCTTCATCGCTGTCCGTTGCATTGCAGATGACCACGGCCTTATTTTCAAAAGCATGCTTAACTGCAGCAGCGGGGCCGCTGTATTCCGTACCCCACATTGGGTGAGTGGCAACGAACCGCCCTCTTTTGGGATGGTCTTTTACTGCTTCGATCAGTTGCTCCTTGGTGGAACCAGCATCAAAGACGATCTGGTTGGTCACCTGGTCCAGTATCTGCGGCAGGAGGCCCGTGAGTGTATCGACCGGGATGGCGAGCACGATGGCTTCACTGTTTCTGATTGCCTGGTCCAATGGCAGGATCTCATCTACCAGTCCCAGCTCCAGGGCACGGCTGGCGTGAATTTCACTGCTCTCCACGCCGATCAGTCCGGCTGCAAGTCCTTTCTCATTGAGCTGTAGCGCCATTGATCCGCCGATCAGTCCTACCCCAACGATACAAATCTTCTTTCTTTCCATTTTATTGTTCGCTTACGCATTAACGGTGGTGAGTGAGTGTTGCACCCTGTCAAGTGCCTGCTGGAGTTTTTCTTCGGTACAACAAAGGCTAATCCGGATAAATCCGTTTCCGGCCGAACCAAAGATGCCGCCTGGAGTAATGAATACGTTGGCATTGTACAGCACCGCATCACTCAGGGCGAAGCCATCCTGGTAGCTATCCGGTACCGGTGCCCACACAAACATACCGACCTGGTTGCGGTCATAAGTGCAACCCAGGAGATCGAGCAGCCTGAATACTTTTTCACGGCGCCGGGAATAAATGGCGTTTACACTGTCGTACCAGTCCTTTCCCAGCCGCAGTGCATGAGCAGCAGCCAGTTGCACAGGAAGGAACATGCCGCTGTCCATATTGCTTTTAAAACGCAGTACTTCATCGATCCTTTCTTTGGCACCGGCCAGCATACCTACCCGCCAGCCCGCCATATTCTGGCTTTTGCTGAGGGAGTTCAGCTCCAGTACCACTTCCTTCGCTCCCGGAACAGCCAGGAGGCTGACGGGGTTATCGTTCAGTATAAAACTGTAGGGATTATCGTGACAGATGAGGATCCCGTTCTTTTTTCCGAATGCCACGAGTTTTTCAAAGAAGTTTTTGGAAGGCAACTGGCCGGTAGGCATATGCGGATAATTCACCCACATCAGCTTAACGGCACTAAGATCGCCGGCTGCCAGGGCATCAAGATCGGGCTCGCCGTGAAGATCAGGTTTCAACTCGTAGGGCACCGGGATTCCACCTGCAAGTTTTACGGCACTGCTGTAAGTGGGATAACCCGGATTGGGAATCAGTGCTTTATCACCTTCATTCAGATAGGTCATGCAGATGTGCATGATACCTTCCTTGCTGCCGATCAGGGGGAGGATCTCTGTAGCAGGATCCAGGTCAACCCCATACCAGTTTTGGTACCAGTCGCGAATGGCTTCCCTTAATGCCGGAGCGCCTTTATAATTCTGGTAAGCATGCGTTGACGGTTTTGCAGCTTCTTCTGCAAGCACCCTGATGACATCGGGATGCGGCGGGAGATCAGGACTGCCGATGCCAAGGTTGATAATGGCCTTGCCTGCCTGGTTCAAGGCATCAATCTCCCTGAGCTTGGTGGAAAAATAATATTCTCCGATGCCATCCAGGCGCTTTGCGGTGTTGATCTTCATTTTCTGCCGTTTTTATAGATGCCATATACCTGAAGGGAAACAGTCAATGGTTTGATGACTTCCAGGATATGCTGCAATTGTTCAATATTGTCGAATTCCATGTCTGCATGAAAGCTGTATTCCCAGTCGGTGCCGGGGATGGGGAAGCTTTGCAGTTTGCTGAGGTTGATGCCGCCTTCCGCGATGGAAGACAGTACGCGGGCGAGGCTTCCGCGGGAGTGGTCGGTGTGGAAATTCACTGACGCCTTGTTGGCGCCTTCGATGGCAAGCGCCTCCTTTTTAGGCTGCAACACCAGGAAGCGGGTGTAATTGTTTTTCATGGTGTGGATGTTTGGAGCAAGTACATCCAGTTCGAAGAGCTCGGCTGCCAGTTTGCTGGCGATGGCAGCAGCATGTTTGTGTCGTTTCTGGTGAATGTGTTTGGCACTCAATGCCGTGTCTTCCGTTTCAACCAGTTTCCAGCTATATTTTTCCAGGTAGTCGATACACTGGAGAATGGCCATTGGATGGGAATGTACTTCGCGGATATCTTCCAGCTTTACACCGGGATTCACCAGCAGGTTCTGCCGGATCTGGAGATAAACTTCACCGATCACCTGGAGATTGCTTCTCTGCAGCAGGTTGTAATTAGGAAGAATGCTGCCGGCAATGGAGTTCTCAATCGCCATTACCCCGCCATCGCTTTCACGGGGATTGCCGGCAATTTTGACTACATCCCTGAAATTATCGCAGGGGATCACCTCCACCTGTTTCCCGAAGAATTGCTGCGCTGCCACCTGGTGGAAGCTGCCTTCGTAACCTTGTATCGATACTCTTGTTGCCATAAAAAACAAGAGTCCCGGCTTTCTGCCGGGACTCTTTATGTTGTTTGTTTAGATCTTAGTTTGCTGATCGAACACAAAGCATCGCCGGCCTTCTGCTGGTAAAAAAGTAGAAGTAAAAATAAAATCGGCCAAATGCGTTGTGATTCATCATGTGGTAAAAATAATCATTCGCAAACAACTTCAAAAAGATTTTTTCCTTACGAATGTTAGTTTTTTTGGCTTCACGCCAGTCTTTTGCGTTGTTCCTCATCAATTTTCTTGAAGAGATGATATGGCTTGAAGATGCGCCAGTTATCGAGCTCAACGAGTTCCAGATAGCGGTTCAGCTTGGCTTTTCGGAATTCATACTGGGTTTGTTCAGGCATATTCAGCAACACGACCCAACCATCATTATCCATCATTTCTTCATACCACTCTTCATAGTATTCGCGATCACTGCTGTGAAAATTCAATACGTTTTCGGCAATTAAGATGAACTTGTAGATGCCATATTCTTCGAATTTATCGATCACTTCCCTTTTCAGGCTCATGATATCATTTTCAATGGCATCATTCCATTCGCCGATCAGTTCGATAATGGCATATCCCTCTTCATAGTCGGCCATGATCACTTTCAGGTAAAGTGTTCTTGAGCCGAATTCATCCCATTGCGGATGGATATAATAATTGTAAATGGTCTGGGAAAACTCGAACTCGGAATACACCCTGCCATAGAAAGGCGATCGCTCATCCTCTTCACTCACATAAATGTGGCGCCAGTTATAAAATGGCTCAATGTTGTGCATGACTTTCAATCGCTTTCTTCACGCTTCCCCATTTCAGGAGCAGTTGCCGTGCAGTTTCATAATCTTCCAGCCGCAGACGCGACATCACCATCCGGGTACCACGGTCAACAATTTTCTCATTGCTGAGCTGCATATTGACCATCTTGTTGTCCTCCACCCTTCCGATCTGAATCATTACGGCAGTAGAGATCATGTTCAAAACCAGTTTCTGTGCGGTGCCGCTTTTCATCCGGGTGCTTCCGGTCACCACTTCCGGACCGACCACCACTTCAATGGGAAAATCGGCCTGCTCACTGACCGGCGATTGTGGGTTACAGGAAATGGATCCTGTGGTAATGCCTTTTTCGCGGCAGTGTTTCAACGCACCAATAACATATGGTGTGGTACCGCTTGCCGCAATGCCTACCACTACATCATTATCTGAAATAAAATACTTTTCCAGGTCTTTCCAGCCCTGATCTACGTCGTCTTCCGCATTTTCAACGGCTTTCTGGATAGCCACTTCACCGCCGGCAATCAGCCCGATCACCAGGCCATAGGGCATTCCGTAGGTGGGAGGAATTTCACTGGCGTCCAGTATCCCCAGGCGACCGCTGGTGCCGGCGCCGATATAAAAAAGCCTTCCGCCCGCCAGCATTTTGTCGCTGATCGCTACCACCAGTTTTTCGATCTGCGGGATCGCTTTCGCCACCGCATCAGGTACCTGCCTGTCTTCTGCGTTGATATGCTCAAGCAATTCCCCGACAGGCATTTTATCCAGGTGACGATAGGGACTATCCTGTTCGGTAACTTTCACGAAATCCTTCATATTGATTTATTGACCATGGTAATCGATCAGCCCCTGCATCGGATGCTGCAGGATCGATCCTAGTTCCAGTTCGTAACTTCCGCAAAGTTCGGCGATAACGTCGCGGAAACCAAACGCTATCCCTCCCACAAAGTGCACGGGCAGTTTCCAGCTTTCACTGTATTTGCAAAGATGATTAAAGAAAAAGTCATTCAGGCCATCTTCAATAATGTTCTCCACCATAAAGTGCCCCCTGTTTTCGGCCAGGAATAACGCAAATGACGCCAGGAACCTGTTCGGCAAGGGCTGCTTGTAGATCTTATCGAGAATTTCCATTTCGGAAAGCGCAAACTTCTGATCGAAACGGTACCGGAGTTCCTCATCAAATGTCTGGTAGAGATAATACTGAAGCACTTTTTTCCCAAGGTAGGCACCGCTGCCCTCGTCACCGAGTACGTACCCCAACCCCGGACTGTTTTTAACAATTTTCTTACCATTAAAATAACAGCTGTTGCTACCGGTCCCCAGGATACAGGCAATACCTTTGGACGCCTGGCAAAGGCCCCTTGCAGCGCCCATCAGGTCATGATCCACTTCAATTGCAGCTTCTGTAAAAACCCTTCCCAGGGCTTTGCTGATCATTTTACGGTTGGCTGGATTTTTACAACCGGTCCCATAATAAAAGACGGCATCCAGCGAAAACTTTCTGATTTCGGGCACCAGGTCTCTCCTGATCAATTCCTCAATCTGGGTGCCATCGAGAAAATAGGGACTGATTCCCAGTGTAAATACTGTCTTTTTCAGTTTTCCCTTCTCTACCACACACCATTCACACTTGGTCGCCCCGCTATCTGCTATCAGGATCGGCATACTATTACATTAATGGTGAAACGAAAATAAAACTATGTTGCGTAATTTGCGGAACAATGGAATCTATGCCCGAAAAAAAGAAACTGCAGGTTTGGCTACCTTTTCTATTCTCCATCATAATGGTGCTGGGCATGGTATTGGGATACAAACTGAAGGAAAACACCATTACCGCGACCAGTATTTTCCAGTTCAGCAAGAAGCGGTCGCCCCTGCAGGAAGTGCTCGATCTGGTGATGCTCAAATATGTTGACAAGGTAGACACCGATACACTGGGCAATGACGCCATTCAGGACATGCTGTCCAAGCTGGATCCTCACAGCAGTTTTATCCCGGCAAGAAGACTCACCGATATCAATGAAGATCTCCAGGGAAATTTTCAGGGCATCGGAATTGAATTCCAGATTTTCCATGATACTGTCAATGTGATGAACGTGGTGCCGGACGGACCCAGTGCCAAAGCCGGCCTCATGATTGGTGACAAGTTTCTGAAAGTGGGTGATTCAGCTGTTGCCGGAAAGATCACGTCCGAGGGTATTAAGAAATTATTACGCGGTCCCGGCGGTTCAACGGTTCAGGTGGAAATCTTAAGGGGTAAAGAGAAACTTCCCTTCACCATAACAAGAGGATTGATTCCTCTTCCTTCTTTGGATGCAGCCTACCTGCTGACACCTTCAACCGGCTATATCCGCATCAGCAAATTCGCGGAAACAACCTATGAGGAATTCATGGCGTCGCTGGAGAAACTCCAGGGTATGGGGATGAAAGACCTGGTGCTGGATATCCGCAGCAATGGCGGGGGGATCCTGGGTGAGGCGGTTGATATGGCAGATGAGTTTCTGAGTGACGACAAACTGATCGTATATACGGAGGGGAATCATGTGTCCCGCCAGGAATACCGTGCGAAACGTCCGGGACTTTTTGAAAAAGGAAAAGTAGTGCTGCTCATCGATGAGGCATCCGCATCAGCCAGCGAGGTACTGGCTGGTGCATTGCAGGACTGGGATCGTGCAGAAATTGTAGGGCGGCGCAGCTTCGGAAAAGGACTGGTACAGGAACAGTATGATCTCAGTGACGGATCTGCCCTGCGGCTGACTGTGGCCAGGTATTATACCCCTTCGGGAAGGAGTATTCAGAAGCCCTACGACAAAGGCGTGGATGACTACGACAATGACCTGGTGCGGCGTTATGAACATGGTGAAATGGTAAATGCCGACAGCAATCACGCTGAACACGGCAAAGCTTATAAGACAAATGGTGGCAAAACAGTATACGGCGGCGGCGGTATTACCCCCGATTATTTCGTTGCCGCAGATACCTCCGCCATCGGCAATATTGTGACGGTACTTTACCAGAACAATGTGATCAACAATTTTACTTACTTCTACTACCTGGCGAATGCAGACAAGCTGAAAGCTTACCAACAACCCCAGCGTTTTGTCAGGGATTTTCAGTGGACGGATAAGGACTGGCAGGATTTCCTTCGTTTTGCCAAACAATCCGGAATACCGGTAGCCAGCCTTACAGAAAAAGACCGCTATTTCCTGAACCAGCGGATGAAAGCACTGATTGCCAGGTATGTATGGCGCTCCGAAGGCTTTTTTGAAGTGATGAACGACGGCGACAGGGCTATCGAAAAAGCAGTGGAAGTGATCGGCAATAAAAAATAAAAGCCCCGAACCGGGGCTTTGGACAAGGTTTTTAGTGTAAGGTCTATTGCTTATCCAGCACTTCCTTCTTTTCAATCCTGTAGGAAACGATCAGGCCGGCACCGCCGCCGATGGCGATAAAGGCAAACCAGAGTGCCGGGTTTTCGGTATTTAACATATGCTGCGTGATGACGTAGGCCAGCGCCAGCCCTATACCTGATCCGAGCAGAAGCAGGCCATATTTAAGGTTATTATAAGGGGCCGGCCGGGGTTTTACATCTTTGGGATTCATGCCGCGGTCGATCATCGCCATATTTTCCCTGCTGCGCAGGTAAACAAGACCAAAAATCATGGTAAAAAAACCAAGAAATACAATTCCAAGAATCAGTGCATCGGAGTCCATAAAGGTTTAATTTAAAATATTCAGTTGTTGTTGTTTCTGGAATATCTGACTACGGCTGGAAGTGTCAGGTTACAGCCAGGGCAAAAATTTGGGTAAATTGTATTTGCTGTAACCGGATTCATACTGTTGTAGTCATATGCTTGTCGATGCAAATAGGGATTTCAGATAACGATATCATCCGTCTTGTCCGGCGGGGCGAGCAAAGCGCCTATGCGGAACTGGTCAAAAAGTACCAGGGATTCGTATTTACCATAGTGCTTCGCTATTTACCAGTCCGGGAAGACGCCGAAGAAGTGGCCCAGGATGTATTCGTCAAGGCCTACCGGAGCCTCGGGGATTTCCGGGGGGATAGTAAGTTCAGCACCTGGTTGTATACCATTACCACAACCACCTGCATTACCTTCCTGCGGAAGAAAAAGCTGGAAGTCCATTCGCTGGACAACGAAAAAGTGCTGGCCCAGGCAGAAAATCTTGACAGTGGCATGGCGGCAAACCTGGTGGAACAAAAATCCCGCTCAGCAATGGTCAATAAGGCAATCGCGATGCTGAGTCCGGACGATGCCCAGGTGATTACGCTCTTTTATAAAGGAGAACAGTCGCTGGAAGAAATTGCACAGATTATGGGTCAGGAACCCAATAACATCAAGGTCCGCCTGTTCCGGGCAAGGCAAAGGCTGAAAGAAAAAATGGAAAAACATTTTGCTTCCGAGGTGCGTGACCTCGCATCATGATGAGCGCTAAAACGATTTATATGAACGAACATCCATCCATGGATTCCCTCCTTTGGGAATATATTGACGGGCACCTGAGTGCTGCAGAGCGTTCCACCGTCGAAAACCTGATCGCCAACGATAAGGAATGGAAGCAGAAATATGAAGACCTGCTGCAATTCAGCGTTTCCCTCGGGGAAGACATCTCGCTGGAAGAACCATCCCTCCGTTTCAACAGGAATGTGATGGAAGAGATCATGCGCCACCATATTGCTCCTGCAACCGGTTCCTATATCAATAAGAAGATCATCTTTGGCATTGGCGGTTTCTTTCTGCTTTTGATCGTGGGTTTCCTGGTTTACGCCTTTGGACAGATTAACTGGACAATAGCAGATTCCGGAACCCGGATTCCCTTCAAAGTAGAAGACCTTCACCTGGAAAGGATCTTCAATAACACCTATATCAATATTTTCATCCTGGTTAACATCGTGCTGGCCCTTGTTCTGTTGGACCGGTACCTGGCTCACCAGAAAAAACAATGGAAAAAACAGGGGTAGTAAACCGGCTGATTTTTGTATCTTATCCGGAAACTAACTTTTCATGAACCCTCTTATGATCTGGGCTTTCATGGTGTACAGCACACTACTGGTATCATTTCCGCTGTTCCCGGAAAGCTCAGCCACCAAACCTTCCGATGAAATTGAAAAAGCGCGCAAAAAAGTAGCCCTTACGGCAATCTCCTGCACTCCTGACTGGCGCACACTGAACATTGAAGAACTTGCCGATGTAATGATACCGTTACCGGGCAGCGGCATCTGGAAATGGAAAATCTCCACCACCAGCGACAGCGCCCAGTTTTATTTTAACCAGGGAATCAATTGTTATTACGGTTTCCATATCATTGAATCCGTCCCCTCATTCCGGAAAGCGCAGCAATTCGATTCTGCCTGTGCGATGCTGTACTGGGGTGAAGCGCTGGCACTTGGCCCAAACATCAATGATTTTGGCTACGTAGCTTCCCATGATGCCTGGCAGGCTGTTCAGAAAGCCAAACGGCATCTTGACAATGCCAGTGAGACCGAAAAGGCATTGATTTCAGCGATGGATACAAGATATACCGGCGACAGCAGTGCCAACCAGGCGCAGTTAAATGAGACCTATGCCAAAGCCATGGAGGCACTCAGCAAAAAATTTCCTGTCGCCGACGTTAATGCATTGACGGTAGACGCGTACATGTTATTGCATCCCTGGGATTTCTGGACAACCGATGGCAATCCCCGCGCCTGGACGCCGGCATTGGTCAAACTGCTCGAAAGCTCGCTCAAAGATGCGCCGATGCATCCGGGGCTGAATCACTATTATATCCATGTGGTTGAGGCATCCCCGCATCCCGAACACGCTGCACCCAGCGCCGATCGCCTGGGAACCCTGACACCCGCCCTCTCCCACATGCTTCACATGCCTTCCCACATCTATGTAAGGACAGGCCGGTACCAGGAAGGCATAAAAGTTAACGATACCGCAGTCAAAGCCTACCTGCACTATAAAGGTCTCTTTCCTGATGTCGTTAACAAGGCAGACCTGTACGAATATCACAACAGGCATATGCAGGCAGCCTGCGCGATCAATCAGAATGATTATACCACTGCGCTCCGTTACGGAAAAGACTGTCAGGCAGCGATTCCCTACGAATATCTCGCCATGCCGGTATTCGGCTATTACATGCAGTATATCTACATGACTCCCGAGTTTATCCGGGTAGCCTTCCAGCGCTGGGACGAGATCCTGGACCAGCCCGACATGTCAGACAGCCTCACCTATGCCAGGCTGTTACAGCATTTTAGCAAAGGGGTGGCTTATGCCAACACACAACGGACCAAAGAAGCAAGGCAGGAACTGGAAAGCGCTGAAGCGATCCTGAAAAAGGATAGTGGCCTTTATGCGCCCCTCGGCCCCATCAATGCCCCGGCCAGCGGCTCGCGGGTAGGGTTGCTCATCCTTAAGGGAGCTATAGAAGAAAACGAAAAGAATACTAAAGCGGCACTGAAAACCTATGAGGCAGCGGCAAAAGCGGAAGATGCCATGATTTATGACGAGCCGAGAGACTGGTTACTTCCCGCCCGGCACTGGTGGGGGAACCTGCTGCTGAAGAGCAAAAAATTCAAAGAAGCGGAAACTGTCTTCAGGGAAGACCTGCGCATCAACCCCGGAAACCCCTATGCGGAAAAGGGCATTGCAGCAGCCAGATTACATAAGCAAACGATTGAGTAAATCTCCTGCGACGGGATATTCATTTTTGGGCAAACGGTTGCATACCAAAACCTGATGACTAAATTCTAAGTTAGTCGCAGAATGATATCAATAGAACAATCAGATTTGGTTACATCCGTCTTACCGGAATTTGCCATTAACCTTACCGATGGAAGAACTGAACCATATGGTTCCGGCCTCATCAACACCACCTGGCGCGTTTTTACCGGGAGCCAGGATTATATACTCCAGCGAATCAATCAGCAGGTATTCCGTGATCCCCAGAAAATTGCAGATAATGTGAGGAAGATCGGCGACTATCTCCGCAAAAACCATCCGGATTACCCCTTTGTATTGCCTATTCAGACAAAATCACGCCAGGAACTGGCATTTGTGGAAGGAATGGGTTATTACCGGTTGAGCCCGTTTGTAAAAGGCTCTACTTCACTGGATGTGGTGGAAAACCCGGATGAGGCCTACGAAGCAGCCCTTCAGTTCGGCCGTTTTGCGGCCAGGCTGAGTGAACTGAATCCAAGTGCGCTGCACATTACGATCCCCGACTTTCATAACCTTCGATTGCGGTACGACCAGTTCCGGCAATCGCTCATTAAAGGAAACCGCGAAAGGATCGCAGCGTCAGGGAAAGCCATCGAGGACATTGAAGCATTTACGTTCATTGTAAGTGGCTACGACAGCATTTGTAATGATCCGGCATACAAAATCCGGGTGATGCATCATGATACCAAGATCAGTAATGTATTGCTCGACAGAAACAACAAAGGCATGTGTGTGATCGATCTCGACACCATGATGCCCGGCCATTTTTTCAGTGATGCCGGCGACATGCTCCGCACGTATCTTTCACCAGTGAGTGAGGAAGAGACCGATCTGAGTTTAAATCATATCCGTAAGGAGATCTTTGAAGCCATTGTAAAAGGTTACCTGGTGGAAATGCGGGATGAACTGACCATGGCGGAAAAACGTTCGTTCATATTTGCCGGAAAGATCATGATCTACATGCAGGCGATCCGTTTTCTTGCTGATCACTTTAATGACGATATTTATTATGGTGCCCGCTACCCGGGTCATAATTACTACAGGGCGCTCAACCAGATTGACCTGCTGAAGAAATTACAGCGGGAAGAACCCGAACTGGAAAAAATATTGCATCAACACATAAATACAAACAAATGAGCTCGAACCGCAGACATTTCCTGCGTGATATCACCCTGGGCACCGGCGCCCTGATCAGTGGCCTTCCATCCTGGGCGAATGAAAGTGACGCCATGGAACTGGCATCCCGTGAAGCAGTAGCCCGGGCTGGCAGATTCAACATGTGCGGCTATGCGGCACCGAAACTGGATAAGGTACGTATCGGGTTTGTAGGACTCGGTATGCGTGGACCAGGGGCGGTTGAACGCATGAGTTTTATTGAAGGCGTGGAGATCAAGGCGCTTTGCGACAAGTATCCTGACCGCGTAAAGAAAGCGCAGAACATCCTCACCAAAGCGGGGCTTCCCGAAGCCAGGGAATACTCCGGTGAAGAGGGTTACAAAGCAATGTGCGAGAGTGCTGATATTGACCTGATTTATATCACGACTCCCTGGATCCTGCATACGCCGATTGCTGTATATGCAATGAATCATGGCAAACATGCTGCATCCGAAGTTCCTGCTGCAGTTACCCTTGATGAATGCTGGCAGCTGGTAGAAACTTCTGAAAAGACGCGCAAGCATTGCATGATGCTCGAGAACTGCTGTTATGATTTCTTTGAGCTCCTTACCCTGAATATGGCCAGAAATGGGCTGTTCGGAGAATTGGTGCATGCAGAAGGGGCATATATCCACAACCTGCTCGACCTGAATTTCAATAAAAAGGGATATGCGGACATGTGGCGCCTCCGCGAAAACGGCAAAAGGAACGGCAATCTCTATCCCACCCATGGCCTTGGACCGATCGCACAATGCATGAATATCAACCGCGGTGATCAGATGGATCACCTCGTGGCCATGAGCAGCAATGATTTCCAGATGCAGGCCCATGCAAAGGAACTGGCTGCCAAAGACCCCTTTTACAACGAGTTTACCACGCAGAAATTCAGGGGGAATATGAATACGACGCTTATCCGTACCATGAAAGGCAAAACCATCATGGTACAGCATGACGTCACTTCTCCCCGCCCATACTCCCGCATTCATCTCCTGAGCGGAACAAAAGGCATGGCACAGAAATGGCCCGACCCTGCGAAAATTGCCTTCAACGATGAATGGGTGAATGAATCGGAAATGAAGTCACTGGAAGAAAAATATACCCTTCCCATTGTGAAACATATTGGCAATATTGCAAAATCCGTTGGCGGTCACGGCGGTATGGATTTCATCATGGACTGGCGCCTGATCGACTGCCTGCGCAACGGACTCCCGCTGGATCAGGACGTTTACGATGCAGCGCTCTGGAGCGCCGTGGCACCATTATCAGAAGCATCTGTGGCTAAAAGAAGCCGTTCAGTGGATGTGCCGGATTTCACCCGCGGAAACTGGAAAACCAATCAGCCCGTCAACCTCACGCTCGATGGCGGTGGTACAACGACGGTCCGCAAAAAAGAAGCCAGCAAGCAGCTATAAATAAGTTGGTTTATCATGTACAACCGCTGTCCTGTTCAGATCAGGCAGCGGTTTCTTTTTTCCTTTCATTCAGAATGTTCTCGATCGCCCGTAGCGTTTCTTCATCAAATGCCGTATGCTCAAGCGTTGCCAGGTTCTGATGTAACTGGGTAACAGAGCTGACGCCAATAATCACAGAGGTCAGCCGCTGATCGTGCAGCAACCAGGCCAGCGCCAGTTGCGACAGTGTTTGTCCCCGTGAAACTGCCAGCGCATGAAGTGCGCGTATGGCGGTGTGCGTTGCGGGAGTAAGCGCAGATTGCTGCAGGTGACCATGTGATTTTGCCATCCTGGAATCGACAGGAATTTCTTTCAGGTATTTGTCGGTCAGTAGCCCCTGTGCAAGCGGAGAAAATGCTATACAGCCTGCCCCCTGCTCTTTCAGCACTTCCAGCAGCCCGTCTTCCACCCACCGGTCAAATAAAGAATACCGGGCCTGGTGGATAAGACAGGGTGTTCCCAGTTCCCGCAGAATTGCCATTGCCCTGGCGGATTGATCGGCATTGTAATTGGAAATACCGGCATAAAGGGCTTTACCGCTTCGTACAATCTGATCGAGGGCCATCATGGTCTCTTCCAGCGGGGTGTTGGGATCAGGCCGGTGTGAATAGAAAATGTCCACGTATTCCAGGCCCATGCGTTTCAGGCTCTGGTCCAGGCTGGAGACCAGGTATTTCCTGGAACCCCAATCGCCGTAAGGACCTTCCCACATAGTATAACCTGCTTTGGTGGAGATGATTAACTCATCGCGCAGGTAGCCAGTAAAATCTTTTTTCAGAATCTCTCCGAAATTGGATTCGGCTGAACCTGGCGGCGGCCCGTAATTATTGGCAAGATCGATATGGGTTATGCCATTGTCAAAGGCTGCGCGAATGATCGCACGCCCCTGTTCAAAAACGTCTACTCCGCCGAAATTATGCCACAGTCCAAGTGAAATTGGCGGCAGCAACAGGCCACTGTTTCCACATCGACGATAACTTATGTTCTGGTACCGGTGAGGTGAGGGCGTATACATCTGGTTACTTCAGGTTTAAGAGTGATTCAGTCATTTTATCCGCTACCAGCTGGTTACCGGTGTCATTCAGGTGAACGCCATCGGTAGTCAGGATACCTTTTGCCTCGTTGCCTGTATTGTGCTGTATATTGAAATCCAGGAAGATTTTCCTGAGATCCACCAGCGGGCATTGCTCCTGTGCTGCGAGATCCCGCAGCGCCTGGCTGTAAATGTCCAGGTCTTTATCCTGCGCATTGTCACCATCCTTCTTTTCACCGATTACAGCAGGAGTCACCATGATCACTTTCGCATTTGCTGCTTTGATTTTGCGTAGGAGCGCCGAATAGAACCTGGTGAACTTGTCCAGATCAGTACCTGTTCCCAGCAGGGTTTTATGCCACACATCGTTCACTCCTACATATACGAAAACTATGTCCGGCTTTTTCGCCAGCACGTCACTGTCCATGCGGAGATACAGATCATACACTTTATTTCCACCGATTCCCGAGCCAATCAGTTCGTAGTCTGCGCCTTTTCCCTGCTTCTGCAGGTTTTCTCCGATGCGGGTGATATACCCTCCTTTTTCCACACCAGCCTGTGTGATGGAATCACCGAAAAAAATCACTTTCTTTTTTCTTGCGGGAAGAGACATGGCTACCAGAACCGATGCGCAAAGCATCATCAAAGCATATTTCATACTATACAAATGGAACGTAAATATAAGGGGTTAGGAGGCAACTGGTGTGTGAACAATTCCGGTTTGAATCCGTTCGAGCAGTTCGATGCAGGCCCGGCCATTGTGGTAGGGACATTTCCAGAGACCTGCTTTGTCCTGGTTGGGCAATGGAAGTCCATTGGCATCAACACCCCAGAACCATTCGCCATGCACTTTGTCTTTTATTTTCTGCTGGATGAATTTCCAGGTGGCAAGTACCTGTTGCAGGTAAGATTCATCCAGTGTCACCTGCCAGGCATTAAACAGTCCGACGAGTGCTTCTGCCTGGGGCCACCAGTGCTTTTCCTGTACAAGATGCTGGGTGGAAGGTTCATACTCATACCATAATCCACCATCAGCATCCATTCCCCGCAAAGCAGCATTCGTGAGCTTTACGGCGCGGCGGCGGAAAATTTCGACAAGGCCGGCATCGCCGGTAATGGTTGCTGCTTCAAGCAGCAGCCAGCCTGCTTCAATATCATGCCCGTATGAGATGGTGGAAGACCGCAATTCCCAGTTGGCAGCAAAGAACAGGTGCAGGTGACCCGTAGCCCTGTCAATGATATGCTGATCAAACAGGTTGAGCAGGGAAACAATGGATTGTTTCAACCGGGGATCAGGCCGGCACTGATAGAGTGCTGCATATGCCTCTAACACATGCAGATGCGTGTTCATGCTTTTCGCTTCGTTGGCATCCTTTTTACTCAGGCGGAGGTCGTCGAGCCGGCCCCATTCACGCGACCACGCTTCGCCGTAACCGCCGTATTCCTGGTCAAGACAATACTGCTCCAGTTGCTGGTAAAGGCTCCAGGCATCCGTTAATGCCTGTTCATCCTCAGATGCCCGGTAATACGCTGCGCAGGCATAGAGCACAAACGCAATGGCATAAACCTGCTTTTTGGTATCCAGTGGTCTCCCGGTGTGATCAACTGTCCAGCAAACCCCACCATATACCGGGTCGATAAAAAAACGGTTGAGATAATGGTAAGCCCGTTGTGAAAGCGCGAGCCACTCCTTGTTCGGCCGGATCCGGTGGGCAGCCGCGAAAGTCCAGCAAATCCTGGCGTTGAGTACGGCGCCTTTGGGAGCTCCCTGCACGACATAGTTGTTTTCATCAATTCGGCCATAAAAACCACCGTACCGGTTGTCTGGCATGTGCATGGCCCAATACTGCAGGATAGCTTCCAGTTCATTAAGGAGTTCCCGCTGCAATCGTTGAAACAGCATATTGGTTTCGGTTTAACCGACCTGCGCGGCTACCTGCAGGTTGCTATCGATGATCCGGCAAAGTGTATCTACGGATGTTGCGGACGTATATCCGTCCGGTGCAGTCTGCCTTACATATTCCAGTAACAGGGCGATACTGCTCACGGCCACGTGCATCCGCGAATCCGAAGCTGCGTAATAGATCAGTACGGTACCATCCTCCTCCACTATCCAGCCGTTGCTGAACAATACATTGGAAACATCACCGGTCCGTTCTTCACCTTCAGGAGCCATGAAATAACCTGCCGGTTTCGCAATAACTTTTTCAGGTTGGGCCAGGTCGGTGAGAAAAAGATACAAAACATATCGGAGACCCGCTGCTGTGTTTCTAACCCCATGGGCAAGATGCAACCAGCCTTCCGAAGTTTTTATTGGCGCCGGGCCGAGACCATTCTTGGATTCATACACTGTATGATAACGCTTGCGGTCAACAATAACTTCTTTATGGATCACCGCACGGGAAATATCATCACAAAGTCCGAAGCCGATTCCACCTCCACTTCCGGCATCGATAAATCCATCCTGGGGCCTTGTATAGAATGCATATTTACCCTGAACAAATTCGGGATGCAGCACTACATTTCGTTGCTGCGGTGAGGCTGTTACCAGGTCAGGAAGTCTTTCCCAGCTTTCCAGATCTTTTGTGCGGGCTATGCCGCACTGGGCAATGGCGGCGGACTGATCTGCCTCCCCAACCGACTGATCCCTGCGTTCCGTGCAAAAGAGGCCATAGATCCATCCATCTTCATGTGCCACGAGCCGCATATCATAAACATTCGTATCCGGTATTGCGGTTTCCGGCAGGCGTACCGGGTAGTCATGGAATCTGAAATTATCGATACCGTTGGGACTTTCCGCGATGGCAAAGAATGATTTCCGGTCCGCACCTTCCACCCTTGCCACCAGGCAATACCGGTCATTGAATTTGATAGCACCGGCATTGAACACAGCATTGATGCCGAACCGCTCCATCAGGTGTGGATTTGATTCATACCGGAGGTCATATCGCCAGAATAACGGAGTATGTTCCGCAGTCAATACGGGGTATTGATACCGTTGAATGATGCCGTTGCTTTCCTTTTGCGGGAAATTTTCCCTTTCCAGCAATCTCCGGTGTTCTTCCTGCAACTTTTCCAATCTGCGGTTATAGTTCTGTTTCATCACAAGATTTTTTGGCGTTAGTTTTCCAATTTGTTCCACCAGGTTTTTTTCAGAATAAAGATGATCACCGCCAGTATCCCGATGGTAATCATCAGCGGGGTCTTTAACCACAACACGAGGTACATGGGCAAAATCGTAAGGCAGCACTGCGCAATAATTCCCAGCACTACATTGAACATATCAAGCCTGAAATTCCGGTTCACCGGAAATGCGGGGTCCTCAGCCAGCACTTTTTTCCGCACCGGTTCCCACCATCCCCAGGGCCTGACCGTTTTATAAAAATTTATCAGTACAGCTTCTTCAGTTGGAGGGGCTGTATAGGTTCCGGCAACGGCACCGGCCAGCGAGATCACGAGCAATGCCGGGAAATAATACAGCGATAACCCCGTATACACCATGCTGCAAACGAGGCCTGCTAGGATACCCGAAAGCATTCCCCAGAAAAACCCATGCGCATTAAAGCGCCACCAATACCATTTCAGAACATTTGCGGCGATGTATCCCCCATACAGTGCCCCTACGATAATTTGAAGTACGGTGTTTACATCCTTTGCAAAAAATCCCAGTATCACACCGATAGAAACGACGATGACCCCAACGATATAGTTGGTGCGGATGATGGTGCGGGTTGGTGCACCGGGGTTAATGTATTTCAGGTAGATGTCATTCACGATGTACGCCTGTGCGGCATTCAGGGTGCCGGAAAAGGTACCCATGAAGGCTCCCAGCAAACCTGTCAGCACGAGGCCAAGTATACCGGTGGGGAGGAAACTATTGATGGCCGCGGGCAGAATCCTTTCGAAATCTGTAATACCATCCGCGCCCTGCAGGGGTAACTGGTTATAATATAGCAAGGCCAGTACGGTGAGCCCAATGATCAGGGAATAACGAACGGGAAGCAGGATGATCGAGACGAACCCGCTCATTTTACTGGCGTCCTTCGGCGACCTGGTGCTCAGCACTTTCTGCATATCGTAGTTGGGCGCCGGGCCCGCCAGGCTGGCGAAATAACCCTTAAAAAGCATCATCATAAAAAAGATGCCGAACAAACCATAACCATCTCCCCTGATCTTGTCATTTGCTGCAGGCGCAATGGCATTCCAGTCCAGGTCCAGTTTCCATCCGAAAAAGGGATTTGTCCAGCCTTTTGGCGTATGCAGCTGAATGCCCGGCCGGTGCAGGTGCTTTATGGCAATGATGGCCACAGCAATGCAGGCGACCGTCATGATCAGGTACTTGATAAAATCACCCAGCACGATGCTGTGCATGCCTCCAAGGATTGAGTAGAACATAGCAAACAGCGTAAAAATGATCCCATAGAAATGCGGAACATATTGAGGCGATACGCTGAAAGGAATATATTGCTGCACCAGGTGCCAGGGAACAAAAATCTCGATGAATTTTCCGAGGCCAATGAAACCATAGGCAAGAAATCCGAAGCAACTGAGCAATGCAAATGCCACCACTACATTGTGCGAGCCTCTTACTCCTTTTCCGGCATGCCCGAATCTCGTCGTCAGCCAGGCTGCTCCGGTATCAGCATTGGAACGCCGCAGCCACTTAGACAGGAACATCATCATGAATACCTGGTTAAACACCGGCCATAACCAGGGGATCCAGATACTTTTCATTCCATAAACAAAACATAAAGCCACCATCCACATGGTGCCGCTGATGTCAAACATATCAGAGGCATCACTAAGTCCCAGCATATACCAGGGGAGGGATTTTCCACCCAGGAGATAGGACTGTTGATTCTGCCTGGCTTTTTTTCTGAACCAGAACCCCAATAAGACCATCAGCAGTAAATAGGCAGCGATGATAGACCAGTCAATCCATTGCAGCTTCATGGGGAATTTTCGATTGATAAATTAAGAAATGGCAGTGAAGCCGATTGTAGACACAGAAGGCTTGCTGCCATCATTACGACTGCTAAGATCTTTGAACACAGGTAAGTCCGTATAAAAATGCGGTTAGTTATGGCAAATTCGTTTTATCAAAAATATATTCTAATCCAGCCGAATCCTGATACTATATTATCAATAGACTATACTTTTATATGGCAGATTATTTATTTTTGGAGGAGCATTGTTTTAAGGTTCTGAATGTCACCAGTTTACAATAAACATAGCCCGATCCGTTAATAATACTTTTATTGCAGCTCATGAAGAGGGAAAATGAAAAAATACTACGGGAAATTACCCCGTTAACCCAGAGTGATTGTTTCACCATTTTCAGCAGATCGAAGACTGCCTTTGATTTCCCATTGCATATGCACGAAGAATTCGAGCTCAATTTTATCCAGAATGCCAGGGCTGCACGGCGGGTGGTGGGTGATCATATGGAAGAGATCGACGACATGGAACTGGTGCTGGTAGGTTCCAACCTGCAGCATGGCTGGTTCACCCACAAATGTCAGTCCGGTGAGATCCGTGAAGTAACGATCCAGTTTCACAAAGACCTTTTTGATGAAAAAATGTTGCGCAGAAACCAGCTGAGTTTCATCCGCGCCATGCTGGAAAAATCGCTGCGTGGCATCCTTTTTTCCCCTGAAACCACCCGGCTACTAGCGCCCCGCATCCTCAACCTCAATCAGAAACATGGTTTCGATTCCGTACTGGAGTTGTTTTCAATCCTGCACGATCTGAGCATTTCCAGGAATATGCGCATACTTTCAGATGCAACCTTCAATAATATTGAACAATTCACTTATAACAGCCGGAGGATAGAAAAGTCACTGGAATACATGAACGCCAATTTCGATAAGCAAATCTCCCTGTCTGATGTTGCCCGGCTGGTAAGTATGAGTGATGTTGCTTTCTCCCGTTTTTTTAAAACCCGCACGGGCAACAATTTTATCGACAGCCTGATCGATATACGGCTGGGCCATGCATCCCGCATGCTGATCGACACCACCAACTCCATCGGTGAAATCGCCTATCGCTGCGGCTTCAATAACATGTCGAACTTCAACAGGGTTTTCAAGAAGAAGAAAGGCTGTACTCCGAAAGAATTCAGGGAAAATTACAATGCGGTTGGTGCCGGCACGAGGGTATTTATCTGATTAACGGGATAATTATAGCAGGCTTCTGTATAGCGCTTCCATCTGCGGAACAACTTCTTCCGGGTAGAAATGACGAATCAGCCGCAATGACTCTTTACTGTGCTGTTCCAGCAGGTAGTTATTCTCCACATACTGGTTGATTGCAGCAAACATGGCCTCCTGGTCTCCCCTCTCAAAGAGGAATCCATTCACCCTGTCTTCCATGATCTCCGGAATTCCACCCACACGGCTGGCCATTACCGGTAGTCCGTAACTCATGGCCTCGAGGATGCAGATGGGTAACCCTTCATTATAGGAAGGAAGTATAAATCCATCAACATTCCGGAAGTACTGATTTTTACCAGTTTCATTGATCCATCCACGGTAATCCAGGATATTCTCCAGGGAATCCCGGCTGATCTCTTCTTTCAGCCTGTCTGTTTTACCAACACCGCCCAGGAATATAGTGAGTTTCCCTTCCAGTGCAGCACGGTGCCTTCTCGCCATTTCAACCATATCGAAGACGCCCTTCTTCTCGTCAATAAGCCCGAGAAAAAGCAGCTTCAGCGGTTCCGCGGGGTCTTTATGCGCCCGGGGGAAATCGATCGCTGCCGGTGGCGCGATCAGGTTGTACATTACCCTGGTATTGGTGAGTCCGAATTTCTGCCGGTATTGTTCCTCCCATTTAGGGGTCAGGCAGCCGACTACATCAGCATGATCCAGAAGATAATGGCAGAATTTTTTGTACAGCCCCGATCCGGCATCATATTTAAGAATGTATTCGGAAGAATGAATATGATAGATAAACTTCTTCCTGAAGATTGATTTTGCAGTAAACGCGACTACTGCTTTCCGGTATACGCTTTGCCCAAACGAACCATGTATATGCAGGAGTTTGATCTCCGGACGGGTAAGCAGGGTCCACCACATCCTGATATAATTCTGAGCGAAATAAAAGACCTTTCCGATGTTTGAGATCCTGCGCTGGGTGCCGATTGCCCTGAAAGCGGGAAAGAATTTTTTATAGGTAGCCAGCACGGCCCCGATCCCTCCCCTGAAATGCACATGATCTTCACCAATATGTAATACCGCGCTGAATACTTCTTGCTTACCTTTTTCCATCCGCTCTTTGACGATTATTCGAGTTTGCTGACCTGCTTGCTCAGAATTGACCTGTCTCCCTGGGTAACCTTCAGCAGATAGATTCCGGCCGGCACGCCACTAAGATACAAAGTCCGGTTCACCCTGGCGCCGTTCTTTTCAAAGCGGTCCTGCCAGATCAGTGCACCGTGCAGATCAAACAACCTGACAACAACGCGGCCCTGGTCCTTACTGTTCATTTCCAGCTGCAGCTGATTGCGTACAGGATTGGGATAGGTCACCGCCTGCAATTGTCCCCATTTCCAGACGTCCCCGCTTCTCCTGAATGCCGTTGGCTCAGCAGCAATAGTTTCAGTACCTCCTGTTACCCTTGCCGTTGTTGTAATGGGCAAAACATTGATGGTTACCCTGGCGGTATCTGCAGCACCGTCGTCATCCGTTACAACCAGTCGGAATACATAGGTTCCTACCGCAATTCCTCTTACAACATTCACTACAGAATCAGGGGTGGAAGATGTCCCTGCAGATGGTCCCGATTCTTTATCCCACCTGTATTTTGAGATCACACCATCGCTGTCGGCAGAGAGGCCGCCATTGAGTGTAATGGTGGTGTACATGATCTGAAAAGTTTGCGACGACCCGGCATTGGCAACCGGTTTCACATTCACCGGCAGAAGGTTGTAGGTAACCGGAGCAGAAGACACGCCACCCTTATTGTCTGTCACAATAAGGCGGAATACATAAGTGGCCACCTGTGGATTCCGGGCGAGGCAGTAAAAGGAATCCGGTGTAGCCAGCTGGATCGAAGGACCGGATTCCTGCACCCATTTGTATTTGACGATCAAACCGTCACTATCTGTCGACTGATTACCATTAAGGGTAATCGTATTGTACATATTCTGATAACTGGCATTAGAGCCGGGGCGGGCCACCGGCAATGTGTTCGGGGAAGGTATGCCACTCACGCCGTCCACAGCAGGTGTCAGCACAACGGTCACGGTGCCCGAACTGGTCAACCCTTTATTGTCGGTTACTCTTAACCGGAAAACATAAGTTCCGGATACCGTCACATTTCTCGCAAGCGTGCTCACTGAATCAGGGGTTGACAGCAACACAGCCGGTCCGGAATCCTGGCTCCACTGATAAGCCACCACGGTACCATCAGGATCATAAGAGCCGGTACCTCTTAACGTGATCGTATTATAGTAGTAAGGAAAAGTCTGATTGGTTCCTGCATTGGCTACAGGAGGTACATTAACGCCGGCCGGAACAGGATTCACCACTGCAGCTACCTGGGCAGTATCTGTTGCACCGGAATTATCTGTAACCTGTAACGAGAACACATAGGTGCCCGCCACGAGGGAACCTGCGGTTGCAGTAGCCGTTGCTGCATTGCCCAGCGTAGCTGTTGATGGACCGGACAACTGCGTCCACCTGTAGGCGGAGATGCTCCCGTCTGAATCATATGATGCTGACCCCGACAGCGTGACGCTGTTCACCGGCAAGGTGATCGTCTGTGCATTACCGGCAGCTGCTACGGGCGCTACATTGGGCATCGCAGCAACACCATCCACATAAACCTGTACGTAGTCTGTTGCGATTGCCCCACTGTTGTCTGCTACCACCAGTTTAAAATAATACGAACCCTTCTGTAATGCGGAAACCGTTGTGCTGCCGCTTTTCGGATTTAAAATCTGTGCGGTATATGGCCCAGACTCCTGCGACCAGGTATAACTGGCTATCTGCCCATCAGGATCTGTTGATCCGGTTCCGGACAATGTAACAGCATTAGTCGGCAGGGTGAGTATTTTCGTATTTCCGGCGAAGGCTATGGGTGGCTGATTGATGGCAGCTGTACCCGTAACTGTTACCTCAGCAGTACTGGAGGATTTAGCCCCCTGGTTATCGGTAACGGTTAACCGAAACCGGTAGCTTCCCTGTTTCATTCCGGAAATCTTCAGGTCCGCAGCTTTGGGATCTGCCAATGTGGGAATATTTGGTCCCGATTCCTGGTTCCATTGGTAACCGGCAATTGTTCCGTCAGGATCAAATGTTCCCGTGCTTTTCAGGGTTGCTGTATAATACGGAACCGGCATACTCTGATCGTCCCCGGCGGTTGCCACAGGAGTTACATTCGTGGGCAATGAAGCGGGGAGCAAAAAGTCCTGCAAAATGGATTGTTTATTGCCAATGCGCACATTATCGACATAATACACCCGCGTATTCAAAACAGACTGTTCAAGTACGGAAGGCCAGGTGGCGCCCCAAACCCATCGGTAAATACCGATCTTGAAGAAGGGGTCATAAGATCCCTTGTAATAACATTTTCCTTTATAATCCACCACCAACTGACCGTTCTTCCACACCTTCAGCGACCCGTCGTCATTCGGTGAGTAATTATAATTGAACACCCAATCTGTCCACGCACTTTTCGTCCACGGACCGAGGTTAATGGATACCAGCTTTATGTTGCTGCCCTTGTCCGTATTGATATCAACCGAGTCATACCGTATTTCGAGAATCCAGTCACCCTTATACACCTGCAGGGAAAGTGGCGGAGATGCGGAAATATTGGAACTTGTGGCGCGGTAATGCCACTGTGCGAATATTTCATGAACGGAATCTTTTTGAAAATCAGGCGGGAAAAAAGTACTGAATCCCCACCAGCGACGGTTTGTTTCATGCGGTATCGGGTAACTGTTGTCTGCCAGTTCCGCTCTTTTATTGCCGTAGATCTCTGTATCCGTTTTACGGAGTTCCAGCCGGAGCGACTGTTTTCCGGTTCGTTTATACGTGGTGCTCGTAGTCATGGAATAGGAACAGCATGTTTCCATCCCATCCCATCCCAACGAAATGTTGGGACCCTCAAAATCCGAATATAAAATAGTATTGCTCTGCGCAGCGAGTTCCTGAACAGCAATGATATTGCTCACCAACAACCAGCAACAAAGGCGCCTGAAGATTCTACTGGCCTTCATGATTTCTCGGGTTTAAATGCCGGGTACGATGAGCGTTGCAGTTAGTCAGACACTCCAGGCATTCATAGGCATGTAAGTCACGAATATGATAATCCCTGTTGGGGATCTTTCCACGTGTTAACCTGGCGGGTTTAGAGTCCAGGCAGTTTCGATCTTATGGTTTTATAGGAATTGTATGTTACAGAGGACAGGTAGGCGGTGTAAGCAGTGGCTAAACCATTGGCTAAAATAGCCGGTAGCAAAGAAAATAAATGAAATTCAGAAAGTCAAATTAAAATTGTAAAATTCGATTATATGTCGTAATTGAGTAAAAAAATAGACAACTCACCTACCACTAACGGACACCTGTTCGAACGCTGCGGGGTCAAGTGAGGGGAATAACCGCAGCGCATTCCGGTAGTAGATTTTCTTTAGTATTTCATCGGAAAGCCCCATCCCGTACATCCGCCAAAAGGCGTGATAGCGCTTATGATAGGGGAAGTATTCGTCTTTGGTTTCAAGCACCCGGAAATAAGTGGCGTATTCAGCGGGTACCCAGCTGTCCTTTCCGAACAGGATCCTGTTCTGGTATTTACTGAAGAATTGCGATGCGGTAAGGGGCTGCCTCCCCAGTTCAGCGATCACTGCCCCGAATTCCACCACCACATTAGGCAGACGGGTCAGTAACTGATCAAGTTTCGCAAGATCATTGGGGTACCAGCCAAAGTGGGCCGCAATAAACGTCGTACGCGGATGCCTGGCGAACATCCTGTGTTGCTCATCGATAAGGTCAGCCCAGGGTTCAGGGTTATTGTCGCCTCTCTGCCGTCCCGGATGGGTTTGCAGCTCCATCAGCCTTTCGTTATGTTCATCCAGTGGATCCCAGAAGGACTTCGGGTCAGCAGTATGTATCAGGACGGGAATCTTCAATGCGGCACATTTTTCCCAGATCGGGTCCAGGCGGGGATCATCTACCGGCACGCGTTTACCACTTCTATCCGTAACCGAAAAACCAAGATTCTTGAATATCTTCAATCCGCTGGCTCCATTTTTCACGTCGGCTTCCAGTTGAGCTGCTGCCTTTTCTCCCCAACCCGGATCGCCAACGCCGCTAAAGTCGATATTGGCAAAAACGAGGAACCGGCCGGGGTAGTGCTCCCGGATGGAGATAACGGACTGTTTCAGGGAGTTTCCTGACCCGCCGCTCAGGTTTACCATCACCCGCATATTCAGTTGATCCATATCAGCAACCAGTTCCCGTAAATGCGTTGCATTCATGCTTCCCTGGTGGTTATGCACATCAATAAACGGGTATCTTGCCCGCTTTACTTCATGACCAGTAACTACCAGCGTGGAAACCGGGTCATACCGGTCGTACGTTATGGAGGTTTCCTGCGCAGCGATGCTGGTTACCAGGAAGGTGTTTCCGGTTAGCAGTATGCCTCCCAGAAGGGTCTTCACGTTCAATTTGTTCATCATTCGGGTGATTGATAAAGGGGCGTTAACTTGCAGCCTAATTCATTGCAGCATGGCATCGGCAGAAAATCGGAAGCCCCGGATAAAGATAACGCGTGAAAGGCTAAGAGAAGCTTTTGTCCTTTTTGCCTACGTACGCCCTTATCGGCTCAGGTTTATTGCCGCACTGGTTTGTATTGCATTGTCGGCTTTCACGACAAGTTTGTTTCCATTATTCCTGGGCAAAATGATCGATGCCGCCACAGTGGCGGGTACAACTGCTGCAGGCAACCCTGCTCCATCCATGGGTACATTTATGTCTCTGGGTGAAAAACTGCGGCATGTCCATTGGAGCCTCAACACTACCCTGATGCTTATTTTTGTCCAGCTGGGCGTACAGACCATTTTTTCTTTCCTCCGGGTTTACCTGCTCACCGAGGTAGGTGAAAAGTCTCTGGCGGATATGCGAAAGGATGTGTATACGCGGTTGCTTACCATGCCGATGACTTTCTTTACAGAGAAAAGAGTGGGCGAACTCAGCAGCCGTATCTCTTCGGACCTGTCACAGATCCAGGACGCGGTTTCCTTTTCATTAGCCGAATTTCTCCGGGGAATTTTTACCCTGATTATCGGCTTGTGTTTCATCTTCTGGATTCAGCCGAAGCTGGCATTGATCATGCTATCCGTAGTACCGGTAATTGCCCTGGTGGCTGTTTTTTTCGGCAGGTTTATCCGCAGGCTGGCACGAAAGGTTCAGGACCAGCTGGCTGACAGCAGCAATATTGTGCAGGAAACTTTTCATGGCATTACGGTGGTAAAAGCTTTTACAAGTGAATGGTGGGAAATAAAACGTTACCTGCAGACTGTTTATGCTGTTGTGGATACATCCATCACCAATGCGCGCTACAGGGGAGCATTTGTTTCCTTTATGATCTTCAGTGTTTTTGGCGCCATGGCATTTGTGATGTGGTACGGCGTAAGGATGATCCAGGACGGCAGTCTCACCATCGGTGCGCTGACCATGTTCGTGATCTTTTCCATGTTTGTGGGCGGCACTTTTGCCGGCTTCGCCGACCTTTTTTCACAACTTCAAAAAACCCTTGGTGCTACAGAAAGCATTCGGGAGATCCTGCGGGGTGAAGGAGAACCGGTAGCCCTGCACCCGGTAACCATCGAGCCGGAACACCGGTTATCGGGAAGCGTCCGTTTTGACCATGTAGCCTTCCGTTATCCATCCCGGCCCGACATCCCGGTATTACGCCAACTCAGTCTGGAAGCGCGACCCGGCGAACAGATCGCGCTCGTCGGACCCAGCGGAGCAGGCAAAACAACTGTCGCTTCACTGTTATTGCAATTCTATCAGCCGGAATCAGGTGAAATTCTTTACGATGGCAAGGCACCATCCCGTTTCCCAATATCCGTATTGCGGCATCAACTTGCTTTTGTGCCCCAGGAAGTAATCCTTTTCGGCGGTTCTATCCGCGAAAACATTGCCTATGGACACCCGGAGGCTACTGATGAGGCAGTGGAAAATGCCGCAAAAAAAGCAAACGCTCACGGGTTTATAGACGCATTCCCCGAAAGGTACCAGACCATTGTGGGAGAAAGAGGCATCAAACTCAGCGGGGGGCAGCGGCAACGGATAGCCATTGCCCGCGCGATCCTGAAAGATCCTGCGATCCTGATTCTTGATGAAGCAACCTCCAGCCTCGACAGTGAATCTGAACAACTCGTACAGGAAGCACTGGAAAACCTGATGCAGGGGCGTACTTCATTCGTGATCGCCCACCGGTTGTCTACCATCCGCAATGCCGACCGGATCGTCGTGATCGATAAGGGCATCGTTCTCGAACAAGGTACCCATGCAGAATTGATGGCAACCGACGGCCTGTACCGCAGGCTGAACGACATGCAGTTCGATTTCGATGTAGTCACACAAAGCACTCCCGCAGATGCGGGACGTGAGCAGGAATAGTACCTGCTATTTTACCGTCACAGAAACTGATCTTCCGCCCCTGCCGGTTTTGTCAAAGGCTTTTATCCGGATTACTCCCTTTTCCCTGATCACACCAGTGAAGATCCTTGATTTCAGATCCGGCTCAGACCCATCTGTTGAATAGCGCAACGTAAAGCCCGGCAGCTGAAGATTTGCCTGCACGCCTGCTGCGTCAACCACCAAACCAGGTGCGGGTATGCGGTACCGGTAGCCACCAAACCAGGTGGACAACCGCGGTAATTCCATCACCCCTATCCTGTAAGCAAAATCAGACCAGGCCTTCCGGTAAGCAATATTCATTTTAGCCGTATCTTTTTCATTTGCCCACGCAGGATCCGGCGCCCATGCCCTCTCCGCAAGACCCAGCAGTTTCGGCAGCACCATATATTCGAGGTTAGCTTCACTCCTGATGGTCTCCGACCAGATCAACCCTTCCAGCCCGATAATATTGGACTTTCCGTAGTCTGTCAACAGGTCTTTTCCGACAAAAGCATCTGCCCGCACAGCGTCACCATTGGCATTCTCCGTGGTATTCCTGAAATAATCAAATGGGATGAAATAAAAAGGCTTGTCCACATCCGTAAAACCTCCCCAGTAAAATCCGGGCTCGTCGGGATGTTTGTAATAGGACATATCAAAATAGTTGTTGCTGACCGGGCTCAGGATCACTTTGTAACCAGCATTGGCCAGGCGATAAGGAAGGTCCTCATTTCCCCATCCGACCATATTGTTCCAAACATGCAACTGGTAACCTTCATTGGCCAGCCGCGGGTTAACTATCAGTTTCTTCACACCTGCCAGTTTCGTTTTCCGCATGCCTACTTCTTCCCATCCTGCCATTTCAATATTCCTTTTGCGGAGAATTTCAGCCACACGGGTGTAGTAGTAATACCAGAGATCATTGATTTCTGTGAGCGAGGAATCCTGCTTCAGCAAAGCCAGGCAGGCAGGTGATTTTTCCCATGCACCATCCGGAACCTCATCGCCTCCCATATGGATCGTTTTAAGGGGCACGCCCGCTTCGCGGTACATATCCCTGAAATCGTCAACCACTCTTTCGATAAAACTGTATACGGATGGCAGGGCTACACACATCACGTTATCCGTCCATGCCTGGGCGGTACTGTAGCGGGACTGATCAGCCGTATCCCTCAGGAGATACTGCAGTGCACCAGTCATGTTACCGGATTTACTGAATGCATCGTATCGGGCATCCATGGCCTTGATCGCTGCCCTTGCATGTCCCGGAGTCTCTACTTCAGGAATAATGCGGATATGCCGCGCACTGGCATACCGGAGTATCTCTATGAAATCATTTCGTGAATAGTAACCACTGGCAGGCATTTTTCCGGTGAGCGGACCAGCGCCGAAGGAGGGCGGCAGATTCTTTTTACTATCGAGTGGATGCCCCCGCTGCGCCCCAACTGCAGTCAGTTCCGGCAGGGAAGGCATTTCGATGCGCCAGCCTTCGTCTTCACTGAAGTGGAGGTGAAGCGTATTGAGCTTATACAAGGCCATCAAGTCCAGCATTTTTTTCAATTCTGCCTTTGTCTGAAAATTCCTGCCGATATCCACCATCAGGCTCCTGTATCCAAAACGGGGTTTATCAGTGATCCGGCAAACGGGCAGTGAAACTGACCGGCCGGCTGTTGTTTCACCCGGCATCATCGTTAGCAGTGATTGAACGCCATAAAAAAACCCGGAGGCGGAACCGGCCTGTATCGTCACCTGGCCAGTATCTACCATAAGCGAATAACTTTCATCCGGAAGTGTGGCTGGCAAAAACTGGATCGATCGGACCGGCCTGATAAATGCTGTTGCGATAACCGGTTGTTTACCCGTCACCCGCTGCAAGGCCGTTGCCAGGAATTCAGCTTCTTTCCGGTATTCATTACCGCACAGGATGGCTACTTCACTGGTCAGTTCGAAATTGCCGGTTCCCCTTTCAAAGGATTCGGGAGTCGGGAAAACCGGTGACAACCGGGCAGGATCAGGTGCTGAATAAAGTGTATTCCGGGTAAATATTGCTTCCGGCGTTTTATATACCTGTGTAGTATCCAGGTTATTGCCAATGCGGTAATTGTCAAGCGGAATCCCTTTCTCCGGCTGATTGCCCCAAACCAGGTACATCCCGGTTGGCGCTCCGGACTTGTTGTAGGAAAACCCATTAGTAATATAGTTTGTCCGGATAGACTTACCCGGTTCAATTCCCGTGAAACCCGGTTGCGGTACCAGCTGATAGATATCGCCATTTACATGGGTGCAGGAAAGACCGTTCGATGGAGACGATGGCAACATTTCCCTTGCAGACGAGAAATAAATGATCCAACCGGAAGCTGGAAACGGGCGCTTATCGGTATTGGTTATGATCAGCGTATTCAGTGCCCTGGAACCATCTTCATACCGGTTGGTAGTCAACTGCCATTCAATGGACAATTTTTTCAGATCATAGCTACTGCCTTTCTGGGCATTCAGCTCAATGTTCAGCGTAATCAGCGTCAGCAGCAAAATAAACATCCTCATGCAAAGATTTATTAATGGTGTATTCAAATCCGATTTTGTAACATTGAAGGTATGGCAAAAAAAACGGCGCATATGCTAACCAGCTGCATTGTAATGCTATTCTCTTCATTGCAGGCGGTCGCCGGCGATACAACTTTCAGTAAGCTTTCTGTAACAAAACAACTGGAGTACTATGAGGCCGGGAAAGATGAAAAACAAAAATTTTACCGGTATGACTGGTATGAAGGGAAAGGCGATCAGCGCAGTAAAAGACCATTGCTGATCAACCTTCATGGCGGCGGATTCAAGATCGGGAACAAATCCGGCGCAAGCACGCCTTTTTTCAGCAGGACATATGCCCGGGCTGGGTTTGTCACAGCATCCATCAATTACCGCAAGAGCCGGAAACGTCCATTGAAATTTGAGAAAGACCTCAGGGAAGCCTGCTTTGATGCAACTGAAGACCTGGATAAAGCCATACGTTATTTTAAAGCACACGCCGATGAGTTGCGGATAGATACCAACCGGATCTTTCTCGCCGGCAATTCAGCTGGCGCCATGGTAGCGCTGCAATATGTTTTCAGCAACCACATTCCGGCACAACCCGTTCGCGCAATCGCAAACTGCTGGGGCGCGATTTTTGACACGCTCTGGATAGAGCGGTCTTCCGTACCCATTGTCAGTGTTTATGGCACGAGGGACAGGGTCGTTCCTCCTGATGTTTCCGGTGAAGCTATATTCGGAAGCGCCAGCATCCACCGGGAAGCAAACAGGATACAACTAATAAACAGTGTACTCCCTTTTGAACGCTGCGGACATGAACTTCACCGGCACTTCAATCCGCTCTTCGCCGGGTTTGGTGCGAAAAAAAGATGGAAGCAGGCAGGCGCCTTTATTTGCGACTTTTTGAAGGCGCAACTATAAAGGTAATCGCATATGCCCGGAGATTCATTCCTTCACGCAACGCTTTCGGCACAACAATTCCCCATTTACCATTCTCTTGCTGCAACTTCAGCTTTTTGCCAGGGAGATCAGGACTGGTAACAACGGTGTTTTTATCAACATTTTCCCAATCCGGCAATACGATAGTTTCGGGAACATTCATCTGCTGCTGCTCATTGCTCAGGTAGTGAATAATGTACCGGGACCTGTCCTTTGATTGCAGGTAAACGGCCTGGCCTTCTTCATAGGGTGCCAGTGGTGAGGTGCCGTAAACCGCATTGCCATGGATCTTCATCCACCCGCCGATATCTTTCAGCCTGGCATAAGCGGTATCACTGAAATCACCTTCAGGTGATGGTCCGATATTCAGCAACAAGCTGCCACCCCTGGATACAATACGCAACAGCATATGGATAATCTGGTTGGCTGACTTGTAATGATCATTGGGAACATAGCTCCAGGAGTTGCCCATGGTAATACAGCTTTCCCAGGGATGATCAAGCGGCTGCCTGGGAATAGTCTGTTCCGGTGTAACATAGTTTTCATACGGCCCTCCAACAGTGCGGTCTACCACCAGCAGACCCGGTTGCAATTTCCTTGAGGCTGCTGCAATAGATGCCATATCTATATCCTGGTTAAAGGTGATGGACTTTTGCCAGTCCACTGAAGGATCAATGCTGGCCTTGGGGCGTACCCAGCCGCCATCCAGCCACAGGATATCCATCTTGCCGTAATTGCTCATCAGCTCGCCGATCTGGTTGGCAGTATAGGTTTTGAAAGCGTTCCAGCGTTCCGGGTATTTAGCAGGATCATAGTTCACATTCCTGTCCTTTGGCGGAAAATATGGCCACCAATAATCTTTTGAATGCCAGTCAGGCTTGGAGAAATATGCACCGATCATAAAACCCTTATCACGAAATGTGTTGAAGATCTCTTTGGCAACATTACTTTTCGGGTTGGACGAAAACGGCGTTTTGACATCAGTGATCTTATAATCTGTCTGTTTGGTATCAAACATGCAGAAGCCATCGTGGTGTTTCGTTGTAAACACTACGTATTTCATTCCTGCATCTTCAGCGGCATTGGCCCATTTGGAAGGATCGAATCTGACCGGATTAAAAGTCGTCTGCAGGTTTTCATAAGCTTTTATGTATTCGTTGTAACTGGCAGCATACGGCCCTCTCCGCTGGGTCCATCCTTCGTCTTCAGGACAAATACTCCAGCTTTCCACGATACCCCACTGGCTGTAAGTTCCCCAATGCATGAACAGTCCGAACTTCAGGTCCTGCCAGGCAGCAAGTTTTTGCTGCACCTGCGGATCTTCCGGCTTTACATAATCCCGTGACATGTTGTGTTCCTGCGCCAGCAGCCCCGTTAAGGGCAGGGCGAATAATCCCGCTGTCAATAGTTGCTTCAGCATATCGTCTGATTTTAGAAGTGCCGCGACAGGAAAAGGCAATTTTCAGGCATTACGTTGCCGCCTGGCACTGTAGCTTTATACGGCTAAAATAACCAATCGTGAAATTTGCCCCTACGCTGATACTATTATTATTTACCTCCTTTTTATCAACCGCACAAAATACCGCTCCATACAGGAACCCTGCACTTCCGGTTCCGGAAAGAGTGAAAGACCTGCTTTCCCGCATGACTCCGGAAGAAAAGTTCTGGCAGTTGTTCATGATCCCCGGCGATCTCGACAATGTTCAGCCCGGTCAATACACACAGGGAATATTCGGCCTGCAGGTCAGTGCGGCTTCAAAAGGAGACGCGGGTGGCCAGCTGCTCTCCTACAATACCCGTGAAAACGGGCTGGTGTTGCTGAGAAAGATCAATGCCATCCAGAAATTCTTCGTGGAAAAGACCAGGCTGGGTATCCCAATCATCGCATTTGATGAAGCCCTTCACGGACTTGTCCGCGAAGGTGCTACGTCCTTTCCGCAGGCCATCGCGCTGGCAGCAACCTGGGATACCACATTGATGAACAGGGTAGCCGGAGCAATTGCTGAAGAAACCCGCGCCCGTGGCATCCGCGATATCCTGACACCGGTGGTCAATATTGCCAGTGATGTGCGCTGGGGAAGGACGGAAGAAACTTATGGTGAAGATCCGCTGCTCAGCAGCGCCATGGGTGTTGCCTTCGTCAAGGCCTTCGAAGATCGTGGCATCGTCACCACGCCCAAACATTTTGTAGCCAATGTGGGTGATGGTGGCAGGGACAGTTATCCCATTTTCTGGAACGACCGTCAGCTTGAACAGGTATTCTTTCCGCCTTTCATATCCTGCGTGAAGCAGGGAGGTTCCAGATCCATCATGACCGCCTATAATGCTGTTGACGGAACGGCCAGTTCCAGCAACAACTGGCTGCTGATGCAGAAACTGAAGAAAGAATGGGAATTTAAAGGATTTGTCATCTCTGATGCCAATGCAGTCGGCGGAGAAGTTGTGTTGCACCATACAGCAAAGGATTATGCAGAAGCAGGAAAAAATGCCATCACCAACGGGCTGGATGTAATTTTTCAGACGGAATACAATCACTACAAACTTTTTATTCCCCCGTTTCTGGATGGCAGCATTCCACAGGCGCGTATTGACGACGCCGTGAGCAGGGTCCTGACAGCAAAATTTGAATTGGGGTTATTTGAACAACCCTATATGGATGAAGCTGCGATCATTCGTCAGCAGCAGGAGCTTCCGCATAAGAAAATTGCGGCTGAAGCTGCTGCTTCTGCGCTGGTTTTGTTGAAAAACAACGGTGCATTACTGCCAGTTACATCTCCGGCACGCAACATTGCGCTGATCGGCGAAGAGGCGATTACTGCCAGGCTCGGCGGATATAGCGGTACCGGCAACGGTAAGATCAGTATCCTTGAAGGTATCCGGAAATACACGGCCAACGTAAAATATATTCGGGGTGCCGGTGTATTTGATAAGGAAACAGAAACTGTTCCTGCGAGCTTTCTAAGTAACGATGGTAAACCCGGATTAAAGACCAGTATCTGGAGCAATACCAGCCTGACAGGTAAACCGGTAATGGAAAAGACCGATGGGCAGGTAGACTTCTCCTGGACGCTGTCCCGCCCTACTGGAGACCTGACCACTGATCGATACAGCATCCGGTGGGAAGGTCAGATCACCATGCCGCAAAGCGGAGAATTTGCTATCGGGCTGGAAGGAAACGACGGTTTCAGGTTATATATCAACAATGCCCTGCACATTGATCAATGGTCAAAAACTTCGTATTCCAGCCGGTTGAAAAAATACCTGTTCGAAAAAGGGAAAGCCTATAATATCCGGGTTGAATTTTATGAGCCGGTTGGCAACGCTCACATACGGTTGATCTGGGCTCCCAGGGCACTGCAGGCCTGGAAGGCAGCAATCGACAGCGCCGTAGCACTGGCACGGCGGTCTGACATTGCAATTATAGCAGCAGGCATTCATGAAGGCGAATTCCAGGACCGGGCATACCTTTCACTACCCGGACACCAGGAGGACCTCATTCTTGCAGTAGCGGCAACCGGCAAGCCGGTGGTTGTATTACTTACCGGCGGAAGCGCTATCACCATGCAACGTTGGCTGGATAAAGTACAGGCTGTGATACACTGCTGGTATCCTGGCGAAGCCGGTGGCGAAGCCATCGCCGCAGTATTATTTGGCGACAGGGATCCGGGAGGTCGGCTCCCGATCACTTTCCCGGTGCACGAATCGCAGCTCCCGCTGGTATATAACCATCACCCGACAGGCCGTGGTGATGACTATCATAATCTGTCAGGCCTGCCGCTTTTCCCCTTCGGCTACGGCCTGAGTTATACACAGTTCAGTTATGGTCCATTAACGATGAACAAAAGCGAAATTGCGCCGGATGACTCTATAGACCTGCATTTTACGTTGACCAATACAGGCAAGCGTACCGGCGAAGAAGTGGTCCAGTTGTATGTAAATGATTTGTTGTCGAGCGTAACCAGGCCGGTGCTGGAACTTCACGGTTTTCAGAAAGTAAAACTTGATCCCGGAGAAAAAAAGGAACTGCACTTCGTTATCGGGCCAAAAACATTACAGCTGCTGAACAGGGAAATGAAGCGGGTGGTTGAGCCGGGTCAGTTCAGATTGATGATCGGTGCATCTTCCCGTGATATCAGGCAGGAAGCCATTATCACGGTAAAATAAAGTCAGGCGTTGTTGTAAACCTTCAGTACTGTTTCCCGCAGCACATCAGCGGGAGCACTGAAGAGCCACTCCATGATCGCGGCAAGTTTTACGGGGTCAACCCATTTGGCTGCGTCTGCATCCGGCATTGATTTCCGGTTGGCCGGCGTGTCAATGGTGCTGGGTACAAGCACAGTGGCCGTAATGTCTTTGCCTTTGGCTGTGGCATTGAGTTGTTCCGCAAAATTAAAAAGCAGGGATTTCGACAGCGCATAGGCCATCATATCTTTTCCTGCTGAAGGAAGCAGGGCGGGCCGGGCGCCGATAAGCACCAGCCTGCCACTGCCGTTCAGCAGAAAATGAGAAAATACAGGGCGGGCAACATGGAATGCAGTCATAAAGTTCAGCTGCAGTTGTTCCTGGATGGCATCACCTGAAATGGATTCCAGGCCGCCGGCCGCGAAACCACCAGCGAGCAACAATGCCCCGTCAATCTTATTATTTCGTGTGACCAGTTCCGTTATAAGCGTTGCAGTCGCTTTCTCCTCCCGGAGATCAACTGCTGCAATTTCCAGGTTTGGATGTTCAGGCAGGTGCGATCGGCTATTGATGTCCGACACAATTGCAATTACGGCATATCCCTTGTCCAGGAAATACTGCGTTGTAATACTGCCCAATGCTCCGTTGGCTCCGGAAATCAGCACGCGTTTCATAATACTCAGAGGGGTTTGATCACAATATTCTTGAAATACGCTTTATGGCCATGGTCCTGAAGCGCAATTCTGCCGGATTTTGCCGTACCGTAGTCAGGATAATCCTTCCACTTTCCTTCTTTCTTTTCTTTTTCCCACTTTTCATCCCATGCCTGGAACTCAACGATCTTCTCCCCATTCAGCCAATGTTCAACATGCCCGTTGTTAAATACAATTTTGCTGTTGTTCCATTCGCCCGTCGGGTTGAGTTTCTTATTGGGACCAGCAAGGTTCATGGCATAGTCAGCACCGGTTTTCTGCCATTCCTCCAGTTTGTCCGGCCAGCCGGCATCATCAATCAGCTGGTATTCCGGACCAGTTTCATATGGGGCATGATATTTTGCAGTCTCCACCACATGGTACATCACACCGCTGTTTCCACCTTTGGTTATCTTCCAGTCCCAGCTCAATTCGAAATTGGTGTATTCCTTGTCAGTTACAATATCGCCACCGGAGTCGCCTTTGGCCGCTCCAAGGCAAACAAGCGCGCCATCTTCAATTTCCCAGTTCTTTACTTCGCCGGTTTTATTGAAGCCATGCCAGCCAGCCAGGGATTTGCCATCGAACAGGGTCTCCGGTTGTGCGGCTGGAGCTGAAGTTGCTGCAGTGGTGTCTGTTGCTGTCACCGTACTGCCTGTTGTTGTTTCCTGATTGCTGCCGGCGTTGTTACAGGCCACCAGTGCCATAAGCGCAACTGCCGGAATTTGTTTTTTCCAGGTGATCGTCATGTTAAAGCTATTTATTTTTTAATCAATTGCATTTTTTCAGGGTTCCACCGGATGGCAGTATCCTGGTTGTAACTGTCATTGCACAATAATGCCGGGGCTGCTGCGCGGTATCCGAACGTTGCATCTTCTGCAACAGTGCCGCCATTCCGGATCGCTGTGAAGAAATTGACAAAGTGGTCGTGTGGTCCGCCCAGGTATCCTTTTTCAGCTTCGAAGGTATATTCATCCGGCCCCAGGATTCTTTTGCGATCTGATATGGGTTTGCCGGCTTTCTTCAGCTGCTCGATATAAAACGGATCATCCGATGCAATGGTCTTATTCCTTTTCAGCGTCACCGAATCCCAGGTAACATCCATGGATCCTTCACTTCCCACGAGCTTCAGGTAAGTGGTGCCACTGGTGCCGTCAACGAAATTGCAACGCAGTGAAAGATTGAATGCCGGATGAACATTGGTTTGCGGATAGTCAAATGTACCCAGTAATACATCGGGTACTTCCCTGCCGTCCTTCCAGTAGCGCAATCCGCCGGAAGCATAAACCTTTTCAGGTCCGAAGGAGTTGGTAATGAAATGGAGGCTGCTGAACAGGTGTACGAACAGGTCGCCTGACATGCCGGTACCATAATCGGTATAGTTCCGCCAACGGAAAAACCGGGTGGCATCGAATGCCCTTTTAGTGGTATTGCTTACAAAAGTATCCCAGTCTACGGTCGCCGGTGAAGCATCCGAAGGGATCGGGTATTGCCACGCTCCTGTAGGTGAAAACCTTGCCCAGAATCCTTCGGCATAATTCAAAGTACCGATAGCGCCTTCTTTCAAAAGTTCCTTTGCCTTCTCATTACCCAGTGAAGAAACCCCCTGGCTGCCAACCTGGAATACCTTCCCGGTTTCTTTCTGCGCTTTGATCACCGCAGGTCCTTCAGTGATACTGTGCACCATCGGTTTTTCACAGTATACATGTTTGCCTGCCCTCATGGCATCAATAGAAATTTGCTGATGCCAATGATCAGGTGTGGCAACAATTACGGCGTCGATATCTTTTCTGGATAGCAACTCTTTATAGCTGCGGGTGGTGAACAGGTCATTTCCCCATTTGGCCTTGGCATCTTTCAGCCTGCCGTCGTATAAATCGCAGACGGCTACGAGCTTTGCACCAGGTACACCGAGTGCCGTGATGGTATCCTGTACCCCCATCCCCCCCGCACCAATCAATGCAATGTTGATCTGGTCATTGGCGGCAAATGGTTTACGGATGAGGTTCTCCTGGAAAATGCGGCGCTCTTCGCCTGCTGCAAAAACATTTGAGCCTGCTGCGACTGCGGCTGTGCCTGCCGCAAGGTGCCGGAGAAACCTCCGGCGGGATGCTTCGTGATTCTTATCCATTGATGCTGTTTAAGGGATTGTGAATTATTTGAGTTCCTGGATCCTGATATCTTTCCAGCGCACTTTAATGCCGCCGCCATCGTGGATCTGCAAGGCAATGAATCCGTCTCCTGCTCCGATCTTCTCATCTTTAAGGTGCACCATTTGTGTACCATTCAGCCAGGAGGTTACTTCATCACCCTTCACTTCAATCTTCATTTCATTCCATTCTGTTGCCTTCAGTGCCTTTTCGTCTTCCGGCTTTGGCTGGATCAGCCAGCCTCTTCCATAAGATTCATAAATGCCGCCGGTGTGCATGTCGGGAGGAGCAACCTCTACCTGCCAGCCACTGATCTTGGTGCCTTCGATCCCGGAACGGATAAAAACACCGCTGTTGCCGTTGGCTTCCAGTTTGAATTTCAACGTAAGGATAAAATTCTTGTAATGCTTGTCAGTACTGAGATAGCCGTATTGCTTGTCCGGCCCGCTTTCGCAAACCAGTTCACCATTATCGACATACCATTTCTCCGTACCATGAACATTCCACCCGGAGAGATCTTTTCCGTTGAAGAGTTTCTTTTTCTTTTGCGAGAACCCTGCAGTCATGAAGAGACTGAGTGTCAGCAGTATCGTTAGCTTTTTCATATAGGCGATTAATTTACCGCATTCTGATGAATTGGCTCACGAATTCTGTAACGGGTACAGCAGAAGGCAAAAAAAATACCGGTAAACGGTAAAAATAAAGTACAAAAAGATGCCGCAGCTAAAATGCTGCGGCACTGTGGATAAGGTTGCTGACCGCTACGGTAATCACCGCATGGTCAATGTTATTCTGCCACTGCTTGCCCGGATATCTACAGGAATTCCTCCACCATTAATGGATCCTTTAATGGAGTTGTCATCAACGTCACCTTTGAAATTATTCAGGGTGGAAGTTTTGATCTTGTCACCGCGGAGCGCGAGGTCAAGCCCCTTTCCGGAAGGGATTTCAAGGTCGATATTGCCACCGGAATTATCGAGCTTGACATATTTGCCCAGCTCTTTCATGTTGACGGAAATATTACCGCCGCTGGTAGAGGCTTCCAGGCTGCAACGAAGATTGTCCAGCCGCACGCTGCCACCACTGGTGGAAGCTTCCAGTTCTCCACCGATATTATCACCCTTCACATTCCCACCGCTTGTAGTTGCCAGAACCTGACCATCCAGGTCATTCAGGTTCACATTTCCGCCTGATGTGGTCAGACGAAGATTCCCCTTGCTGCCGGATGCAGTAATATTACCACCACTGGTAGCCATATCAATTTTATCGCTGCAGTTCTCCAGGTGAACATTACCCCCTGAAGTCACCCCTTTTATCTTACCTGACACCGACTTTACGTCGAGGTTGCCACCACTTGTAGTAAAGTCCTGTGAGCCCCCGGTAATGCCTTCGAGGCTGATATTCCCGCCGCTGGTGGTGAGATCGGTAGACACCTGGCGGGGTGCATATAACCTGAACGAAATACTAACAGTTTTATCCCAGTCACGGATATTGCGTTTTTGCCTGGCAATTGCCACCAGCTTACCCCCGGTCACAGAAACAGACAAATCAAAATCGCGCTCAAGCCGCTCTTTTATTTCCGCATCGGAAATGCTGCGGTCACGGTTATTATTGGGCCGAACATACACCTCCAGCCTGGGATCACTGTCTACGCCGGTCACCGTCAGGTTACCACCCGAAGTTTCCATGCGCGCAGCACTGATCTGATCGCTGCCGGATAGTTTTTTTACCTGGTAAGGTTTCTGTGCATTGTCCTGTGCCTGAACCAGACCTGCAACAGTCAGTACCGACAGGAATGTTAGCAATATTTTCATGATGGTTAATTATGTACCTTTTTCAACGCCAAGCGTATGCCATAAATTAACCCACTGATAAATAACCAATTGGCAATCCCGATCCTTCAGTCTGTGTTCGGTTACGATACATCCTGTTGCATGAAACTGAACAGTTCCGGTCAGAACCTGCCGAACTTGAGGGTCAGATTTCCGGACAGGCTGCTGATATCATCATCGGTCAGTCCCTTGCTGCTGCTCCCGAATGCCCGCCGGTAGGAAATGCCGGGACTAAACCGCAACCATTGCAACAGGTTTACCTCAAGCTGTACGCCGGGTTCCATTACGAAAAAGAAGTTCTCATCGTAAACCTCACTATCATAATGCCAGTCGTATTTATTTCCCCTGTAATACTGCAACATGAAGCCGCTGCCTGTCATCAGGTTAACGGCAACATGAAAACTCTTTTTCGAGGCAAATACATATTCGGTCATCAGGCCAAACTGGCCATACTGGTAACACCGGTCGGGATCCGGAACGATCTGATTGGCCGCCGGAACAGGAATTCGGTTGGTCGTTGCGGCCATTTCCAGTCCGATCATAAAACGATGGTTGACAAACCAGCCGCCATATATTTCAGGCATATTGGCATAATGGCCGTTGATACTGGTGAATTTATTACCGGCGGCGCCATATCCGGTTGAACCATGAATGCCTTTGTCGCCAAAAATTGTCTGGTTTTGCTGAGCAAGCGTTGTTGCCCCAATGAGGCAGAACACGGCTGAAATCATAACACGAATCGGGTTCATCGTAAAATAGTTTTGCTATCCGACAACCCAGGTTGCTTTTACCCCTATCCGTCGCATGATTTTTGGCTATTTTTATCGCATGAAACTGGAAATACCTTACCCGGAACTGGAATTACTGATCAGAGAGCTGTCCAAAAAACCAATCAGCCTCAGATATGAAGGAAATCACAAGCTTGAGGTAAACTTTATGGCAAATGTTTCCCTGTCCGTTAATAAAGTTTACCCCCATGGCGTTTTGTTGAATTACCATACATCTGGAATTGTATCGATGATGATTTCCGGAATGCGTGGCGCAATCAAAAAGGAGCTTGAAAAAGTACCCCCAGTTTCATGGCTGGAAGATCAGCGCCAGCTGGAAGTTGATTTACGCAAGGTGCCGCAACTCACCAATATGTTGCAGCATTTGCAGGTTACCCGCTGCAGTTTTGAAGAAAATGGATTGATCCTGGAACTTTCCGGAACATGAGCATCTGCAAGCTTACAACTTACCTGTTACTACTCACCGGGTTATTTACCGGCTGTTCCTACTCCTCAAAAACTTCCCGCAGGTTGTTGCAGGAAGCAAGAAACAACGGGCCTTTTGATGTTGCTGTAGCGCCGGGGGTGCCGCTCGAGAATGGATCCTGGAGCCGCACTATGAAGGGCAGGATTTACTGGGCAAAATACCTGTATGACCAGGGGATCGTTAAAAACATCATGTTTTCCGGAGGGGCTGTCTACACTCCCTATACAGAAGCTGTAGTGATGCGGGAATATGCCATCGCACTGGGCATTCCGGCTACACACATTTTTACAGAAGCAAAAGCTGAACACAGCACGGAAAATATCTATTATGGCTATCGCCTGGCAAAGACCCTTGGCTTCAACCGGATCGCACTGGCATCAGATCCCTTTCAAACAAAACTGCTGACCCGGTATGTCCGAAAAAAAGTTGAACCGACTGTTTCCATTATTCCATTTGTAACCGACAAGCTGGCAGCGCTTGAGCCTGACATGAAAGACCCGGTAATTGATTTTACCGGAAAGCAGGTGGCAGGGTTCACTCCGATAAACAAAAGGGAAAATTTCTGGAAAAGGTGGCGGGGAACAAGGGGGAAAAATATCGACACCAGCGCTTACTCCCTGCTTCCGGATGCTGCGAACATGGCAAAAAACCTGAAAGTTGTTGCTTTCTTTACCGGCAACCACGACCAGGCACATATCAGTTTTGTACGGGAAGCGAACCAGTACCTGGCCCGGATGGCCGGCTTGTATCATTTTCAATATGATACCACATCGAACTGGAATAATCTTAACCTGGAGTATCTGTCGGAATATAAGGTAGTGCTGTTTCTGGATACGCGTCCCGAAACATCTGAACAAAGAGCCGCATTTCAGCAATACATGGAATCCGGAGGAGCATGGATGGGCTTCCATTTTGCCGGGTTTGCCCTTACACCTTCAGCCTATCCTCAAAACTGGGACTGGTATCACAATACATTCCTGGGAGCCGGATCCTATAAGGGAAATACCTGGCGGCCCACTTCGGCCATTCTGCAAAAGTCAGGTAATGTTCTTCCGGTTTCAGCCGGTCTTCCTGACCAGTTCAAAACCTCTCCGAATGAATGGTACAGCTGGGAGCGCGATCTGACCAGGGACAGCGCTATCCGGATTCTTTATGCAATTGACAGCACTTCCTTCCCCCTGGGAACCGGCCCGAAACCTCACGAAATCTGGCATGATGGATATTACCCTGTGATCTGGGCCAACAAACATTACCGGATGGTCTATTTTAATATGGGTCATAATGATATCGATTATGAGCACCATACCAACCAGGAGCTATCCGCTACGTTTGACAACCCGGAACAGAACAGGGTACTAATGAAAATACTATTCAGCTTATCCCGCTAATCGGGCAAATCTGTCCAGTTACCGAAGGTTTGGGATCATTTGCAGAATCAATTTCAGGAGCACCTAAACGCTTTGCATCTTTGTTATACCAAAATGATTCAGAGACGGTTTGGTTGTTACATGGATGTCTCTATTTTGATCCCTACCCTACTCAGTAAAATGCCCCTTGCGGGGCATTTTCGTTTTAGTTTCCTCCCTGGTATTTATTTTTTTCTGTAATCCCTTCCCAGTGGTCCGTCCGGAAAGGCTGCGCCGGTAACCCGGCACCATTGAACAGGTTAGCTTTACCGGCATCATCCGCCCATGCATACCTTACCGCAACCGGTTTTTGAGCGGCATCTCCCTGCAACACTACCTTGCCGTTTTCAATTTTGCCTGTTACCGGGTAGAATTTCCGGTCAGCCCCGGCAACATCAAAGCCCAATACAACACCGTCACTGCCTTTGGCCATTAGACCATCCGCATTGGCAAAGCCGAGGCGGACCTCGTTGCCGTCGATCTCCATGTTTGAAAAAACAGGACCATCGGCAACAACGCCTTTACCATAAGTTTTTTTCAAAGCCTGCAAAGCAAGGCGATAACCCACATCCTGTTTGTTACGGGGGTGGATATCGTTCCTTTCGCCAACATCAATCGTCACCGCCATCCCCGTCTGGGGAAGTACCAGTGTCTGGGTCTGGGCTTCCCGTAATTCAGCCCATGCACTTCCTTTCCTGCTGTCGCCATCACCGGCAATAAAACTGGACAGCTGAACAAAGTAAAAAGGAAAGTTCCCTTCCTCCCAGCCTTTGCGCCAGTCATTGATCATCACAGGGAAGGCTGTTGCATATTGCGCTGCGCGCCCGGCATTATTCTCACCCTGGTACCAGATAGCACCTTTTATAGGAAACTTCAATAGCGGATGGATCATGCCGTTATAAAGCAGCGATGGATAACTGTTCGGTCCAACCGAAGTGGCAGTGGCAGCAAGGCGCTCTACCTGTAAGGCCCATTTCCCTGCCAGCGGCAAATGCTGGTCTCCCAGCGTCAGCTGGAGCCGGTCGGCACCGCCGTAAACACCACCACCGCCGCCTGTATCCTCCACCCGTATGGCGATCACATTGACCCCCTCTTTCAACAATCCGGCAGGGATAACATACCGGCGTTCAACATTATAAGAGTTCATGGTAGCTCCCACCTTTTTACCATTCACATAGGTGTCATCTGAATCATCTATTGTTCCCAACAACAAAGTAGCCGCCTGTGCAGCCTGTTCTTTGGTCAGCTGAATGGTCTTTCTGAACCATACTACACCATCAAAATTCTTAAGCTGTTGTGTTTCCCATAATTCAGGTAGTTGCATCTCCGGCCAGGAACGCTGATCGAATTCAACTGATGGAAATCTGGCAACAGTAGCCGCATCGGGTAGTTTACCCTGCAATTGGGTTACCACTGCAGCAGCTTCTGCATTTTTTTTAGCTGCCAATGAATCAAGGTTCAGTTTCGGTAAACCGGTCATCAGGTCGTGAAACTCCTTGCTGTCTGCAAGGGCTTCGCGGCTAGTCCAGGTTTCCACATCGGTTCCACCCCAGGAGCTGTGCACGAGTCCGACGGGAACGCCTAACTCCTTCTCCAGGGTTTTTGCAAAAAAATACCCGACTGCGGTAAAGTTCCCGGTGGTAGCAGGTCCTGCGATCTCCCACGCGGCCGCCTTTACATTATCCAACGGTTTATCTGAAATAGTTTTGGCGACCGCAAAATGCCTGATCCGGTCATTGGCAGAACCCGCAATGACCTGTTCAGCATTATTGGAACTGCGTACATTCCATTCCATATTTGATTGTCCGCTGCAAAGCCACACATCGCCCAACAGAATATTTTTGATCCTTCTTTCCCCTTTCCCGGATACAACCAGTTCAAAAGGTCCGCCGGCAACTTCAGGTGACAGTTCAACTGACCATTTGCCTTGCTTATCAGCTTTTGTCGTTTGTTTCTGATCGTGAAAACTGACCGTGATCTTTTCATTTTTGCCCGCCCAGCCCCATATGGTCAGCGCGCGTTCCCGCTGTAACACCATATTGTCTCCAAAAATTTCTGGAAGCCTGGGCTGCGCAATTGTTGTGATGCCGGCGAACAGCAATACCGGAAGAAGCAAATTTTTCATTGGCAAATTATTTCGGATTTGAAATGTACGTTAGAAATCTGATGAAACAAGGTGATGCGGCGCCTGGGGATCAATGCGGATATGGATCCCTGTTCCCTTGCCCGGATCAGGTTTACCTGTCTGCACCAGCAACCGGCCGGCAGTTGTTTCCACCTCCCACTCCCAAAACGAACCGTAATACCTGGCCTGTACAACCCTGCCTGGCAGCGCGTCATCCTGCTGATCGGTAAGCTGCATGTGCTCAGGACGCAGAAACCGCAACCTGCCGCCTGCAGGCAAAAGATTAAACTTTCCGAACAACCGCGCTGCATACCGGTTCGCCGGCCGTTCGTATATTTCGGCTGGCCGTCCCCGTTGCACAAGGTACCCTCGCTCCATTACCAGAAGTTGAGAAGCCCAGCTGAGACTGTCATAGGGGTCATGCGACACCATGAGACAGGTCACCCCCAATGCAGCTTCCATTTCATCTATCACCAGCCGCAACTGATCCCGGTGACTACCATCAAGGTTAGAGAATGGTTCATCCAGCAACAGCAAACGGGGTTTGGTCAACAATTGCCGCGCAAGGGCAACCCGTTGTCTTTCACCTCCCGACAACTGGTCCGTTCGCCGCTTCAGGAGATGCTCCACACGGCATATTTCAATGATCCGCGGAAGCCAGTCATCACTCAGCCGGTTCGTATACTCCAGGATGTCATATACACTGTAATTATTGCGTAATTCGAAATGCTGGGAAAGATAGGCGATGTGCGGATGGCCGGGAATTAGCCTTTCCAGGGGTCCCAGGACCTTTTCGCCTTCAAAATGGACAGCACCGGCAGCAGGAGTTACCAGTCCTCCGATTGCTTTCAGCAGGGTGGTTTTACCGGATCCTGTTTCTCCTGCGATGGCCAGTCGTTCCAGGGGTTCCTGGTGAAAACTCACATCCTGTAAAATGGGAACCTCGCGGTAATTAACCGACAATGCCGACACACGCAGAAAATTCATGAGCGGCAAGATAATTTATTTCCATTTCCGGGCAATCTGCCGCGCGGTCTCCACCATATAGGGCGCCCAGTTTTCTATCTTCCAGTCCGATGCCGCCAGCGAAGAATTGCGCAGTAATTTTTGGGCTGTCGCCAGGTCCTCTGAAGATTCCAGAATACCCGCAAGTTCCCGTTGTTGCTGATACAGCAGCATATCTTCAACCGGAATCTGACCGGTTAACAGGGGAATGGGTCTATGGAAATCAACCTGGGGCACCCCGGATGCCGCTTGCTGTCTTTCACCTTCCGGTATTGCCATCATTCCACGCATCCGCCGGAAATCTTTGCAGAATTGCTCCTGTGCAGATGTTGTTTCCAATGCCGTACTCAACTGTTCGAGGGTAACATACCGGACGTTGGGGCAACGGCGCAATGCCAGCTGTAACAGGTCAAAAACTTCCTGTGGCACACTATCATCATGAGTGTCCCGCCTGACCATTCCTCCCGGCGCATCCGGAAAAGGTTCCCAACTGCCCCCGCTGATATGGATCTCTCTTACAAGGTGAAGCGGATAGGTATCCAGCAAACGATCAGCATCAACCGAAAAGTTCATCGCCTGACAGTAACAGTTGTGAAGGTCCAGTATGATAAACCCGTTTACAGGTTCAACCAGTTCAGCAAGAAAAGCCCCATGGTGCCTGGTTTCTTCAAGGGAATAACTGAAAGCCAGGTTTTCCAGGCCGACCGGACAATTACAAGCCTGTCTGATCCTTGCAAGCCGGTCACGCCCGATTGCGAGCGTTGCCGCATTCCGGGGAATATTGAGCGGCGCCCCTTTGTGAAAGTCCTTTCCGGTCATGAAACCGAAATGTTCAGTGACCTGTTCCAGCGGAAACTGGCGGCAAACTGCCGCAAGCCTTGAAAGCCATTCCTGCTGGTCTGGTGTCCACTTCCCGGAAAAAGCCGAGAAATAGATCCCATGCCCGATAAGGCGATGGTGGCTCGCGTAAAATTGCAGGAGATCGTGAAAGTATGCAGGCAACCTTCCGGTGGTATCTACCGCATCGAATGACCATTCGATAGCATCCACCATTTCTTCCTCCAGCAGCGGTAATGCTGCAGTGAGCAAATTACTGTCAGGATTAAGGGCAACTGCGGCTAATGTTGTCATCCCATTCCACAAGCCGGGCAGTTAAACGGAATTGAGGTCTTCTCTGTTTCCTTCTCTTTGGCGTCTTTCTTTGCCTTTTGTGACGGAGATTCTTTGGTTTTGGTACAGGCAGGAACGGCCTGAACGGCTATTCCGATCACAAGAGCGCTGAGGAGGGATTTTGGCAGTTTCATGTCTTAAGGTTTTATGGCACAGTCCGGTTACAAGGATGCTGACAGATATCCTTTCCATACCGTTGCCCCGCTGATGAAATCATTTTATTTAAGCAATTTTGCCCACATGGATTATTTCAGCAGATTACTTTCCCTCCTGGAAACAGAACGAAAAGAGGACAGGGAAACCTGGCGACGGCTGACACATGAGAACCCCGTTAGTGAAAGGCGGGCAAATGGCATGAGCTGGTATCCCATTGCGATTAAGGGAACTGAAATCGGCCGCGGCGATTACATTACCATTGAGATCGAACGAACCACCCATACGGATACAGTCCATCAATTCCGCTCCGGGATGCCCGCATCCCTGTTTTCGCAACACGACCCAGAAACAGACCGGCTGGATGGCATCATCACCTGGTTAAGTGGGAACACACTTAAATTATCCCTGTCTGTTGACGAATTGCCCCGCTGGACCCGTGAAGGTAAACTGGGTGTGGACCTGCTGTTTGACGAAAACAGCTATGATGAAATGCGGTCGGCATTGCAACAGGCTTCAAAAAGACTTGATCACCGGGAAGACGGTACACTTATCCGTATTCTTACGAAGACCGGTGAAGTTTCCCCCGCTGCTCCACTCCCGCCATTTCAATTTACGGGATTGAATCCGGCCCAGGCTGCTGCGGCGCAGGCTGCACTGGAAGCCAAAGAATTAGCGATCCTTCACGGACCTCCCGGAACCGGCAAGACCATTACCCTGGTTGCCCTGCTGAAAGCTGCATTTTCCGGTCATTTAAGGGCCGGCGAACAGGTATTAGTGGTTGCTCCCAGTAACGCCGCAGTCGACCTGCTCAGCGAACGGCTTTCCGTGGCGGGATTGAAGGTGGTGCGCATCGGAAACCCGGCGCGTGTTGCCGAAAAACAGCTCAACCTGACGCTCGATTACCAGATGAGCGCCCATCCCCAGATGAAGCAGATCAAAGCACTCCGGCGGCAGGCCAGCGAGTACCGCAACCTGGCCCATAAATACAAACGCAGTTTCGGAAAAGCAGAACGGGATCAGCGGAAGGCATTGTTTGATGAAGCGGGTAAGATCATGAAGGAAGTGATGGCAACAGAAAATTATATTGCCGGGGATATACTTGAGCGGGCGCAGGTGATTACTGCAACCCTCGTAGGCGCTGCCAATACAACGCTGAACAACAGATCGTTTGCAATGGTGGTGATGGATGAAGCCGGCCAGGCACTGGAACCCGCCGCCTGGATTCCGGTACTGAAAACCCGTAAACTGATTATGGCCGGTGACCACCATCAGCTGTCCCCAACTGTAAAATCTGCTGACGCTGCCAACGGCGGCTTGTCAGAAACACTTTTGCAAAAGATGGCGGCAGCATTGCCGCAACAGGTTTTTCTGCTCAGTATGCAGTACCGCATGCATCAGCTGATCATGGAATTTCCGTCCCGGCAGTTCTATAACGGCCATCTCGTTGCCGCCCCCGCAGTGGCCACACGAACTTTGCCTGACGACCAACTTCCCCTTTCCTTTGTTGACACGGCGGGATGTGGATATGAAGAAAAGCGGGAAGGAACCGGAATCTGCAATCCCGAAGAAGCTGATTTTCTGATGCTTCACCTGCGTCAGCTGGTTGACCAGATCCGTTCGAAATTTCCGGGAAACCAATTGCCCGATATCGGCATTATTTCTCCTTACCGGTTGCAGGTCGAGATACTGCAGGACAAGCTGGAGGAACAGGGACCGGAGTTTTACCCGCGGAGTTTAGTTACGGCAAATACGATTGACAGTTTTCAGGGTCAGGAAAGGGATATTATCTATATCAGCCTGGCCAGAAGCAACACCGAAGGCACTATCGGTTTTCTCGCAGATGTGAGAAGAATGAATGTGGCTGTTACAAGAGCCAAAAAAAAGCTCGTCATCATTGGCGACAGCGCTACCCTGTCGCAATACCCCTTTTACAGTGATTTTATCCATTTTGCCGGGGAATCAGGAGCCCATGAAAGCGCATGGACCTACCTGTATGACTAGCCATTCATCGTTTCTGCGGGGTCAATCGTCGAAATCCGGGGCATTGATACAATTTTTCAGGGGCCAGATGGTTATACTTACATCAAAATTTATCCCTATGTTAACTATCCGCAGGTTCCTCATTGCGGCTATCAGGCAGGTTTTGCTTGTCTGGGGCCTTTCTCAAGTGGCGATCACCTGGATGATCGGCCGGGAAGATAAAAGCCAGCTGATTGCCGGCTATTCCCTTGGCGCAGCACTGATCCTTTTACATTTTGTGGTAAGAACAAACAGGAAAACCGTCAACCTGGGTGTCTGACCGAACCCTGATAACCTATTTCAACAAAAATGCCCTTGCATTGCAGGGGCATTTTTTATGCTTGAAAATGGTATTCAAATACAGTAAGCGCGATCGCTATTGTTTATGATCTTTCATGTCCTTCATCTTCTTTTCTATCATTTCCTTGTATTTGGTCTGTTGCTCGGGGGTAAGGAATTCATTCAGCTTGACATCCTTTTCTTTCATGAGCGCCATTTTTTGTTCCTTCATCTGATCTTTGGTGAGCGATGAATTATTCTTGATCGCATCAAACTTAGGATCATATTCGGTGGTCAGCGCATCGTACTTGGTCACCTGTTCCGGTGTCAGTTTCAATTCATCCTTTACCTTCTTGTGCCATTCTGATTTGTCCATTTTGTGATCCTGGGCGATTGCATTCATGGTGAGAAATCCCAGGAATAAACTCAATACCAGTAACTTTTTCATAACGAACAATTTTATAATTGATGATTAGGTAACAACAAGGGTTTTACGACCAAAATGGTGCCAGAAACACCCTGTTCCGGACCAGCTCAGCTTAATTTAATGTCAAATCCCGCACCGTTGATCTTTTTGCCCACGACGTAAACTGCACCTTATCGCTTAATCAATAACTTTTATGTATTTTGCCCCCCTGTAAACTAATCTTGCTAACTCCAAACCTTATCGTTACACCATGAAACAACTTACTACGGCCCTATTGGTCGCCATCTCATTTTTTATTCTCCCCGCCTGCCAGAAAGAAATCAGCTTTGAAACGCCGAATGCCAGCCCTAACAACCCGGCCAACCCAAATGACCCGGATGACCCCAACCAACCCGGCGGCGGCGGCAACCTTGTTGGCGTGTATGACTTTATAGATATGGCCGTTAAAGGAACTACCAAAACGGAATCAAGAACCGGTGGGATGACAATGCGGAGCACCGCCTACCTTGACTACACTTCCATCAATAACAAAGGCGTGCTTACACTCACTGAAAACAAGGTCACCTCAAAAGGCCTTGGCTATGATGTTAAACAGAACATTCGTATAGAATCACAGGTGGTAGGTATTCCGGGAACAGTTCCCCTGGACTTCCCCATGGATGAAAGCTTTCCTCCTTCAGACGCCGAAGGTGATTATGTGCTGAAAGGAGCTGATTCCATTAAGTTTACAGGATTTAACATCAACCCACCTGTCAACGCTTCCGGTTTGGAAGGAAAAACCAACACCACTATGAAGTATCGTTGGGATGGCGATATCCTGATTTTAAATGATGCTTATATCGACTCCAATAGTCCTGATCCGTCGGTAACTGTCAGCGTAGACATTAAAATGACCGTACGATACAAAAAGCGCCCCTGATTCTAAAATTCCTATAACAACTTTGCATGAAATATTTAATATATGCCACCGGGGCATTGCTGTTTTGCACTGTACTGTCAGGCTGTTCAAAAGATAAACAGGAGGAGCAACCTCCGTCAGCCAATCATCTTTACGGGCAGTATGACTTTCTTGGAATTACCATTAAAGGAACTGTCAATACTGACCATCAGTATGAATCTGACAGAACGCTGACCACAAGCCACCTTGATTACGTGACAACGGCAAACGAAGGTGTCGTTACGATTGATGAGGCGCACCTGAGCGTTGCCGGACTGGCCTATCGTGTACTGGATACCGAAGTGAAAACAACCGGAACGTTAAATGGTGTTGAACTACCTGAATCAATCGGCTATATCAATGCCGCTATTGGCAAAGAAGATCTTACCGCCTCCCTGGAACTGAAACAAAAGGATTCGGTACATCTCGATGGGTTCAACTTTGTGATTGCCGCTACGGGTGGATACTTCTATCCCGCCTATGCCAAGACCTACCATTACAGCTGGGAGCCCGACAGCGTGCTGGTATTGACGGCCAGGGATCTCAGCGAAGACATTCAGACCTATACGCAGATCAAACGCGATGTCATTTATACCACCCGGCTTAAAAAACATCACTAACCTAACCATTGCATCAAATAAAGAAGCAGCTCTCGGGAGCTGCTTCAGGGTGCCAACCAATCCTTCAAAGCGTACGGATAGAACTTTGTATTAATGATGACGCCCGTTGTGGCGGCCATTATCATGCCTGTCATGCTTGTCGCGTTTGTCATAGTGACCATCTCTGTCATAACGATCGTATCTGCGATCCCTGTGATCATAACGGTCATCTCTCCGGTCACGCCTGTCATAGTCGCGGTACACCCTGCGGGGAGGTGCATCCCTTAATACTACCTGATGGCCGGTATATCCACGGTAACGACCGTATTGTCCGCGATAATAATCACAACGCAGGTAGGGAGTCGGTGCATTGACTACAACCTTGTACCCCCTGTAGAGATCATAGTGCCTCATGCGATAGGGTAAGGAAGCCCCAAAGATCCAACGGCCGCCATCAAGATAAACAAACTGCCGTTGGGGAATATTGTAATAAACATCAATATCCGGGAGATAATAATACTCCGCATAGTCGTACCCGGTAGGTCCCCACATCGGCTGGGCGCCGATATTCACTTGTACACCTACCTGTACCTGCGCCTCGGATTTAGCGGCAACAAGCAGTAAACCAAACAATGCGATGGAGTAGAATAGCTTTTTCATATGGGATCATTTGCTATTAGGACTGTCGCACCATCGCGAGGTTAAAAGATTATTTGTTACAGTTTCCTTAAAGCAAAGCGCGCTGTAGTTTTCTCGAAAGGTCGTTTTGTTTCCCGCTCGTTTTTTCTCGTGTTTTTGCTCGCAAAGCACGCTAAGGTGCAATGGCGCAAAGAAGAAAAAATTTTGAATAGCGTTTATATCGCTACGTGAGCAACCTTATTTACTGGCTGATCCAATGCCAATTTCTTCTACTTCTGCTGCAACGTGAAGGTCGAAAAGTAAAGTATTTTCCACACCAATACCTTCCGCTTTGCGCCTCTGCTCCTCTGCGAGCTCCGCGTGAAAAAAAACCCAACCAGGCCCAAAAAGCGCCAGCGCCTCAAACACAAAAAACCCAATAAAATTGCGTGAAACGCTACAACACCAGCTTCTGGAACAACGCATGCAACGTCGCCTCAAGATCGTCACTGAACCCGGCGTGCACCCTGGAACACTGCACAATAGTACTGCGGGTCGCTGTCAGCCACCGGAACCTTGAAGCATGATCGAGCTGACCGATAGGCCCGCCTTCCGGCCCTCCCCGGCACACTTTCTCATACCCGTAAAGATGCTCTTTAAGCATTTCAATGTCAAGTTCTGGTGCAAAATGCAGGAGCTTGTCCATATCCATATTGATCCTGGTACCCAGGAAGGCCGGGCGTTTACAGAACACCGTTACACCGATGTTCACAAATTCTTCCCGCTCCACCCTGGGAACAAAACGAATCACGGCATATTCAAACAAGTGCTTTCCGGGCATCAGTTGCAGCTTTTAAAAACACAGGTGCGTTTGCCCTGCGGGTGATCAGAAAATCGGTGTAAATCTGCTTCTTTTCTTCCGGCGTGCCTTCATCGGGATACGCCAGCAGCCAGTTATCCGGCACCTGCTGTACCACTTCACGGATCAGTTCCGGTGTAAGCTGTTCCTGCATAAAGGTATCGGCTGCTTCCAGTTCCTCAGCGAATGGCAGCAATACATGGTCCTTTATGGCAGCGAATGGCCGGATTGCCTGTTCCTGCCACTGGGCCCAGTTGTGGTGAAAATAAAGGGATGCGCCATGGTCAATGAGCCATAATTCCCGGTTCCAGCTCAACAGGTTGGTATTCCGGGCTGTCCTGTCTACATTGGTGAGCAAAGCATCCAGCCAGACAATCCTGGAGGCAAGCGTTGCCCCAACCTGCGTAGACACCGGATCAAAGGTTATCGATCCGCTGAGATAGTGCAAACCGATATTCAACCCGATACTGGCCTTGAGGAGGTTCTGGATCTCCTCGTCGGGTTCGGTGCGGCCAAAGCCCTCATCCAGCGTAGCCAGTACCAGCTCCGGCACTTTCAGTCCGGCTGCACGGGCCAATTCGCCGCCGATCACTTCAGCGATCAAAGCTTTTACACCCTGGCCGGCACCCCTGAATTTCAGCACATACAGGAACCCGTCATCTGCCTCTGCAATCGCGGGCAATGACCCACCCTCCCTGAGCGGCGTAACATATCGATTCACCTGCACCTGTCTTAACGGAAAAGAAGTAACCGGCAATGCTGTTCAGATTTGGGCAGCAATCTACGACATGACCGGAACCGGACAAAAAACTGTCCGATACCGGACAGCCACAACCGTAGCGAGGGCTCAAAATACTGATTATTAAAGCATTGAAAAAGAGGCACGCCCCTTGACTACATGGTATATCAATCCGAAAGCATGTTTACGAACTATTTCAAAATCGCCTGGAGAAACCTCAAGAAGAATAAAATTTTCTCCCTCATCAATATTTCAGGACTCACAATCGGTATTACGGTATGCCTGTTGATTTTTCTCTATATCCAGAATGAATTCAGTTTTGACAAGTTCCATGCTGATGGCAAAAGGATCTACCGGGTAATGCGCACGATGGAGCTGGATAAACTGCCGGCAAAAGTCCCTTATGTATCCGGTCCTTATGCCACCGCCCTGCTGAACGACTTCCAGGGTGAAATTGTCTCTGCGGTGCGTGTAATGCCTTCCAACGCCCTGGTCACCTCCGGAACCAGGTCCTTCAACGAAAAGAAACTTATACTGACGGACGAGCCTTTTTTCAGCATGTTCTCTTTTCCCCTGCTGAAAGGCGATCCCAATACTGTTCTGAAAGAGCCGGGAAGCATCGTGCTTACAGAAACAGCAGCCAGGAAATACTTTGGTGAGGAGAACCCTATCGGAAAAAGACTGGAACTCGACAAGGAAATTCAATTGACGGTTACAGGTGTCGCTAAAGATATTCCGGCGAATTCCCACCTCGAATTTGATATGGTCGCCCCGTTGTCCAACTATTATAACAGGCCATGGTTTAAGGTATGGATCAACAATTCTATGTTCACCTATACCCTGCTGAAAGACGAAGGCTCGGCAGCCCGCCTGGAAAGACAGTTCCCGGCTTTTATGCAAAAGTATATGGGCAAGGAAATGGAGCGGTTCCAGAGTAAGGTCGGCCTGACACTGAATCCACTGAATGAAATCTATTTTGAAAGTGCAACCCGTTTTGACGCTGTTCGCCATGGCGATAAAAAGGTTGTTTATATTTTCTTGTCCATTGCCGTGTTGATCCTGGTCATCGCCTGCATCAACTTTATGAACCTGAGTACCATGCGGGCAGTAGAACGTTCCAAGGAGGTCGGCCTGCGTAAAGTGATGGGGGCGCTCCGTAACCACCTGGTAGCCCAGTTCATCGGTGAATCGATACTCCTGGCGCTGATCTCCTGCCTGTTTGCGGTGATGCTGACCCTGATCCTGCTACCCTTCTACAACCATATCCTGGGGTATACACTGGCTATTGAATGGACCAGGTTTCCGATCTACGGGTTCCTCGGTTCAGTTGTGCTCCTGGTGGGTGCTTTTGCCGGAACCTACCCTGCCATTTTCCTCAGCGCATACTCGCCCATTCAGGCATTAAAAGGGAAGTTGAATCTTGGCAGGGAAGGCTCCTGGTTCAGGCAGGGACTCGTAGTGGTGCAGTTTTCGATTTCCGTGCTGCTGATCATCGGAACCATCTTTATCACCAAACAGATGTCTTACGTACGCTCCAGGGAACTTGGCTTTGACCAGTCTCAGACCCTCGTCATCCCTATCGATAACAATGAATTTTACGATAACCGTTTCCATTTTAAAAAGGAACTGGAACGGCAATCCGGCATCGCCAGCGTGTCACTAGTCTCTGGCGAACCAGGCGGCTTTTTCGACACACATACCTTTGAGGCGGAAGGAATGGATGGCCAGGTGTTGAAGTCCTGCACGGAATTCACCGACTTTGACATGGTGAAAACGCTTAACCTGAAAGTTATAGCCGGCCGGGATTTCGATCGTTCGTTCCCGACAGACAGCGCAGGATCAGTCCTGATCAATGAAACCGCAGCGCGGGCCCTCGGTTGCCAGCAACCAGAACAGGCCATCGGCAAATGGATCAAAAACACGATCCGTGACACAGAAAGAAGGCATATTATCGGCGTGGTGGCCGACTACAATTTCCAGTCACTGAAACAACAGGTCAACCCGCTGGTCATCTCGCCGTCTGACGACAACCGCGTGGCCCTGGTGAAATTCAAAAGCGGTAGGATAGCCGATAATATCGCAGCCGTAAAACAACAGTACAGCGCCGCGGCACCCCAATTTCCTTTTGAATATAATTTCCTCGACGAAAAATTCGACCAGTTATACAAGACCGACCTGAAACAGCAGCAGATCATGACCATTTTTGCAGCCCTGGCCATTTTTATTGCCTGCCTTGGACTATTCGGCCTGGCTTCGTTTACAGCTGCCAGGCGGACCAAGGAAATAGGCGTCCGGAAGGTACTGGGCTCATCCGAATCAAATATTATCCTACTGTTGTCGAAGGATCTGATGAAACCGGTAGTACTGGCAACCTGCATAGCCATTCCGCTGGGCTATTACGCTATGAGTCAATGGCTTCAGAATTTCGCCTACCGTACCGGGTTAGACTGGTGGGTGTTTGTGCTGGCGGCAGCCACCGCGGCAATAGTTGCCATGTTAACTGTTGGTTTCCAGGCACTTAAGGCAGCATTAGCCAACCCTGTCAAATCATTGCGTTCAGAATAGACTTAGTAGATTTTCTACGTATAACACCTTAGGATGATAAAAAAGCTGGTATTAGATTTGTTGCTGTTAGACCAAATGGCCACCCGGACAATTGAAAAACCTGTTTGTCCGACACCGGTTGGTTATTTTTCCTCCCAATATTCTCTGCCAAAAACTTGTTGATCTAATCCACTACCTGGTTCGGCATTGTACCATTTAAAAAATGAAAACAATGTACAGGTCACAAGTAATCCGCATGCTCGTCGTATGCAACCTATTTCTGTTCCTGTCGGCATCAGCAGGAACGGGTTCACTTCCAGCCAACACCTTCCGGGTTTGTATCGTTGAAGGGAAAGCGGAAAGCAAGACTGAAGCCCGGAAGAAAACACATGGCAAAATGGAAGCTTATCTCCGTTCCAACGAAGAAGCACTTGTTGCCATCCGTAAAAGCAGCCGCGGTACATTTTCCATGATGGAAAAAATCCTCCGCAAATACAAACTTCCCGTTGAACTGAAATACCTCGCCGTGGTGGAATCTGAGCTCAAATCAACAGCACTCAGCCCGGTCGGTGCACTTGGAACGTGGCAACTGATGCCTGAAACTGCAAGAGATCTCGGCCTGCAGGTTTCCGACAGTATCGACGAACGCCTCAACTCCCGGCTCAGCACCAAAGCTGCCGCTTTGTATTTACGCGACCTTTATGGAGAATTTGACAACTGGCTCCTGGCGCTCGCTGCCTACAATTGCGGTCCCGGGCCGGTGTACAAGGCAATTAAAAAATCCGGAAGCCGCGACTTCTTTGAATTGCAGCAATACCTTCCACAGGAAAGCCGTGGCCATGTTCAGAAATATATCGCCACCCACTGGTATTTTGAAGGAAAACATTCAGCCTTCGTACCGTCAACTTTCTGAGTCACGGCCTGGTCACCGGATCTTTTGCCAGTACCTGAGCCAGTCAATCATCCTGCTCGTATAACCGTATTCGTTATCGAACCAGGCGATCAGTTTGACCTGGCGGCCTGCAACCGACGTAAGGCTGCCATCGATCACAAGAGAATGGGTATTCCCCTTGATGTCGGCAGAAACCAGTTGCTCTTCTGTATAGTCCAGTATTCCCTTATAGGGACCCGTAGCGGCATGCCGGAACAGGTTATTGATCTCCGCCGCAGAAGTTTCTGTTTTTAAGGTCACGGTTACGTCAGTCATGGCACCGTTCGTGACCGGCACCCTGATGGACAATGCAGCTATCCTGTCTTTCAGGGGGAACAATCGTTCCAGGGAAGAGGCCAGGTCGATTTCCACAGGGATGATGGACTCAGCGGCAGCACGGCCGCGACGGAATTGTTTATGAGCGGTATCCACTAATTCCTGTCGTGATGTATAAGAATGAAGGATATTGAAATGAATGGACTCGATACCGATTGACTGCAGAAGATAAATGATATGGGTACAACAGTTGGTCATGCAGCCACCGGGACTTACTACCTGTGTTTCCTTAGTCAGCTGGTGCTGATTGAAACCATAGATCATCAACGGGATATCAGCAGAACCGGTTGTTGACAACAATACGGCTTTCGCACCTGCCTGCAGGTGTTCTTTTGCTCCCGCAGCCTGGTGGAATCGCCCGGAACATTCAAGCACTACGTCCACGCCGAGTTCTTTCCAGTTCAGTTTAGCAGGATGATCTTCCTGGAATACCATTATCCGTTTATCACCGGAAACAATAGCATTCCCTTCCAAAAACAAAGGAGCAGGATTTGGCCCGTAGAGCGAATCATATTTCAGCAGGTAAACCAGGTTATCTGAAGGCATGATATCATTCACCGCTACAAGTTCCACATCCTGCTCTCCGAGCAATCTTCTGAACAACAACCGCCCGATCCTTCCCATCCCGTTGATGGCAATGCGCATACGTTGAAAATTTTGCGCAAATATCGGCAATTAAAGAATTATTGATGCGCTGTCGAATCTTGTATAGTGCCGTTTACCACATATTTGATATCAACGGCTTTGTTGCCTGCAGCACCAGGTTCACCTACCAGCAGTACGGTATAGATCTTATTAGCTTCCACCGGGAAAGTACGGCTCTTGTCGATCGTCGTTCCTGCTTTCACAGATACCGCGATATCTCCTGCGTCGATGGGTTGAAAAGCGCTTACTTGCCCGAATGACACTTCCTGCTGATAGGAAGTACTGCCACCTGCAACGATTACTTCAGGCGAAGTGGTCGTATCGACAATAGCGTTGATATACCGCACAAAAGCCTTTCCGGCAGTGAAAGGAAGGCTATCCAGGTTATCAGTGGTCACCAGTGTTTTATAGCTGCTGTCGGAACCGACCACAAAAAGCGAATAATACTGGTCTGCTGCAGCGGAAAACTTTGTTTCTTCTGTAAGCGGCGCACCATTGGAATAGTCAAAAGCCCAGGCCGAACGGTCTCCTACATATATCGGAAGATAGGCTCCCGTGTAGTTGGTATAGGAAAGGGGCTGATTGGTAAGGTTATTCCCATTTAGGCGAATCCCCATACTGTTCTGGTCGGGCGCCAGGTTAAACGCCATTAATCCTGCCACCGGGGTGGCCGGTTGATTGTCAGAAGATTTCAGACAGGAAGTTGCCAGGATAGCAACCAGTGAAAAAACGGCAAACAATTTCAAAGTTGACTTCATACAGAACTTTTTAAGCATAAAAAAAGGATCCGTCTCATAGACGAATCCTATCTGTAAAAGTTTGCCGTATGCCTGCTAAAGCAACAGGTTTAGGTACCTGTTAACAACCTGGTTAAATTTTTACCCAGGCCTGTTTCTTATGACTTTCTATAATACGTTCGCAGATCAGCAGTTCTCTCAGCCCTGCCGCAAAGTCGGGATAACTGGGATGCTCAGGCTGTTTTCCCGCTTCAATGGCAGCATACACTTCCTTGAACATCTGCTTGGAGGTATCGGGAAAACCTTCGTTGTGTCCACCCGGAAAGCTGATCAATTGTGCGGATTCCCTGTAAACCAGCGACGGATCCTTTAACAGCACCTGGTTGGCCCCTTCCCTTTTTCCCAGCCAGATCTCGTTGGGTCTTTCAGAATTCCATTCCAGGTTAGCTTTTGACCCGGAGATTTCTACATTCAGCCTGTTTTTACGGCCTGCAGACACCTGGCTTACCGTTACCACACCCTTATTACCGTTGTCAAAGCGCAACAAAACGTTCGCATGGTCTTCTGTATTGATGGGAACTTCTTCATAGTCAGCTGCACTGAGCGCTGTCTGCGAATACGTCTCAATACGCTTCAGGGGTTTTAACCTTGTTTTATGTACGGTGGAGAAATCTGCCATCACTTCCGTGATCCTTAACCCCGTCACATATTCGATAATGTCCAGCAGGTGGGACCCGATATCGGCAATCGCCCGTGATTCACCGGACTTGTCGGGCTCGAGGCGCCAGTTGTAATCGTGTTGAAAATAGAGCCAGTCCTGCAGGTAAGAGCCCATCACAGCGTAAATATCACCGAGGTCACCTTTTTCCCGCATGGTTTTCATCTGCCTGACGAGCGGATAATATCTCAGGTTGAAGTGCACTGCATTTACCAGGCCTTTTTCCTTTGCCAGTTTTACCAACTCTTCCGCCTCTTCGATTTTGGTGGCAAGCGGTTTCTCACAGATCACGTGTTTTCCGGCAAGCAGGGCAGCTTTGGATTGCGAATAATGGAGAAAATTCGGCGTACAGATATGTATCGCCTCAATATCTTCCTGCTTCAGCAATTCTTCAAATACATAAGCGCGTTCAATTCCGAGCGCATCTGCCTTTTCCCTGGCGAGTTCAGCTGTTGCTTCGCATAAAGCAGCAACGCGGATATTCGGCAGGCGGCGGAGGGCTTCGATATGGGCAGGACCGATAAATCCTGTACCCACCACAGCAACGTTGATTGGTCTCATTGTAAAATTTTGCGGATAAATATCATGATAATTACTAAAAATACAGGATTCGTATAAATTTCCTGCCAGTCAATAAAGAATTTCGCTATTGGAAACCTGCGTGAGCAAACATCGTCACGGTCAGTACGAATGGGCAGTCGTGCTAATTATGCCGGTCGGAAATACTGTACTGTATAAGTCATTTTACACTTTTTCTTTGTCTCCAATTTGTAAGTGCATCTTCAAAAAAAGCTCCTATTTCTTCTCGTTCTCCGTCAACACAAACCTTGAATTTTGAACTATCGTTTTTTGTCACCAACATATATGGGCAGTACGCCAAACCTGCATAGTAAACTGTGTCAATTGATTTGATATCTTGATAAAAGGCAAATGAAACTTCGTCTTTTGTTTTGTCTTTTTTGTCTATCCAATATTTGGCCATGCGCTTATCTGAAAAAAAGTTGCCAGCTACCTCTTTTCCAAATTCAGAGTAGAACCTATAAACTTTTTCGTCGTTGTCAAGCAGGTTTAGTTTCTGCATTCGAGCTATGTCAGACATGTTTAATGCGTCTCCTGTCTCGATGCGATTACAAGCTATTAAGCTGATAAATATAAAAAGTTGAGTCCTACGAAATGTCATAACTGTGTAGTATAAAGAGTACGGTGGTTATAATCTGTAGTCTATCCAACTTCACTGGCACTCGACTAAACGAGTGGTTTAAAACCTCCATACACCATTCTTTCGGCATCAAAAATCAATCTTCTCGGGTCGGTTAATGGAGCAACCAATTCCGTCATTCTTGAATCAGAGGGAACTTGCTTGTTAGCCCTGTCACGAACCTCTTTGGAAGGGAAAACAACCCACCCAAACACTATTACTTCATCTTCTTTCAATTCCACTAATTCGACGAACGAACGCGTGCCTTCCAATTTCAAATCTTCCCCGACATACTCAAAGTAAGCCAGTGCTCCATATTCTTTCCAAATTTCAGCCACTTTTTCAGCCACACGCTTGTATTCATCCAGGTAAATTCGTGGAACCGGAAGCACAAATCCGTCTAAGTAATTTTCCATATTCTCTTTTATACTATCCAATTCAGGGTGTTAGTTCTCAGATTGCATACAACGCCGACAACCACTGCTGATTGAAAATATAAGGTCGAATTTAAGTACTAAAGCTCAAAGTTGTTTGTCCTGCCGAACCACAGCCTGGATTTGCGATTTGTTGATGTTTGCTGATCACGCCAAAATTGCAAAAAAGCTAATGTTGTGTGCTGTGTTGTCGGGTATTATGTAGTGTCCTCTCTCTCTTTTATTTTGCGAGTTGTTTGTTCCTGAGCATAATAATTATAATCGATAGACAGCAATTTTGTAACCTTTCATTTAGTTATGCGTTTTAGAAATAAAACATTATGAAAATTTACCTCATCATATTAGTACTCGTTTGCGCTTTGTCATGTAGTGACGCCGGGGATGCGGCAACATCTACGGACAAGGAAAACATGCAAGGAGCCTGGATGGGGCTAACAGAAAGCCTGAACGGGATCAAAAAAGATGTATCTTTCCTGTATGTCTTCAAAGGCGATACACTTAGTTTCACAGACGAGACCGGGAAGGAGATGAAGTATTCCTTCAAGCTGGACACTATCGCCAACCCCAGGTTGCTTATTGTTCGGTCAGAGGACACGCTTAACAATCCCACACCTGTGAGTATTGGTTATGAGCTGAACGGCGATTCGCTGAAGATAGTGGTCGCACCTCATGGTTTGCATCCAACAGAAATATCAGATAAACACGATCAGGAATTGATTGTTTGCAAGCGAAAGGGTTCATGAAAACTCAACCAAATTGCTTGTGAAAAGGTGATAACTATGCATCTCTTAAATTATTGAACCGGTTTTGCGTCATTGAGCATAGTACACAACGATCAGGCATTAACGCAGGCTGGGAAATAGTTTTCCGCTGCCAGGCCAACTGATGTTGAAAATATAGATAAAGTTGAAGATAAGTACTCGGCTAAAGTTACCTGTCCTGCCCGACCTACTGCTGAAAAAAATTCCAAGTCATGCGACACAGCTTCCGTCCGCCCGGCTTGCGGTAATACCCTGTCAGCTGTCGTTATACTATTTACCATTCCCTCCAATCTTCTGTGATGTCTGCACCTTCTTCAATCTTAAAACCTGTTAGCCTAACAGCCTTTGTCATAAAGTCAATCAATTCGTCTCTTTCAAGTGTCTCTATAAAATTATTATTCTTCGGGTTGAGTTTATTGAGCGTGGTAACTGTTTTCTTAATCGCAGCCTGAACTTGAGATACTTTCTTTTTTTCAACCGCTACTTCTAAAGCGCTTAGAAACTCTTTTATTACTGCAGCCGATGTAAGTTACAAAAGGTGAAAAATACATTCTATAGCTCATCCGTGTTCGGTCAGCCAGATATATAGCTGATAGTAGTAATTTTGGTGAGGATCTATTCGTCGCCCCCTGCTGACGCAAAACCTGTTGTAAGAAGCCCTTCTTTATCCGCAATCATGCACTTAATATTTATCTATAAACCCAAGTACAACTTTATTAAATTCAGACGGGTTCTCAATCTCCAATCCATGCGTCGTGGGCAGTGTTGCTTTTTCTTTATTGCTTAAACAAGGTTCCATCTTAATAAATATTGATCCATCGGAGAAGGCTTTATCGCCGCCCAGGAGTAATACAGGTGTTTTTATTTTTTCCAAATCCTTGCAGGTAACATTCGGCTTAAAATCCTGGCCAAAAGCTGCAGCTCTAAGTTCCTGAGGATTCGCCATAGCTATTTCGCGGTCGAATGGGGAAATCCTGGAGAAGTATGTACTGTCTATCCCGGCGGCAAGGAAGATTTTTATCGCTTTTTCCTGTTCATTGTTTATAAATGCCTCGGCAACTGGCCCCCAAAATCGGTTTGCATTCAATTCAGGCAATAATGACACTATCGGCGGTTCTCCAAGTGTAAGACTACGCACAAGCTCAGGATGTCCCATACCGGTCAACATGGCAATAAAGGCGCCCGAGGAATGCCCTACCAGGTGAGCCGGTTCAAGTTTAAGTGCCTTTATTAATTCCACCAGGTCTTTAACATGGGATGCATAGGAATGTTTAGAAGAGTCGATTATCGTTTGCTGATTAGGCCAGGCATAGCGCCGGCTGTAAGAAATGACCCGGTGGGTTTTGGCAAAAGTATCTATTTCATTCCGCCAGGTGCGGTAATCACTCAATGCACCGTGAACAAAAACCACAGGGTCGCCTTTACCCATATCAATGTAATGAATGCTGTCACCGTTAATGAAAATGCTTTTGAGTTGAGGCTCTGTACTGCCTTGGCTCTGTGTGTTGGCGGTGTTGCTGTTATTGCATGAAGACAAATAAAATAGCAGCAAAAAAAAACTGAGTGGGAAAAAGTTATTTTTCATATTAAACAGTTTTGATTTTACCAATAACCACAGTCTTTGTCAGGGTTGCTTACAACGAGCAGGGCCTTATGCAGGTTGGGAATTAGCATTCCGTCTGCCCATAACCGCTTGCTGTCAATATAGATTATTAATTGTTTTAACCCTATTGAAAGTCCTAATGCCGGTATAAACTAATTTTGTCTGATGTGATGAGTCTAAAACTGTGATTTCAAATTTCAATTTTGCTTTTTTTGCAGTCTTTGATATTATTGTCACTTGTCCGCTAATGGATGTCTTTTCGGCGTGCCAATTCCAAACTGAGGATTTGTCATAAGAGCATGTAATTGCAGAAGCATCTTTTTCTAAGTTAAATGTATTTGTTGAGTCTAATTTAGAATTGTCGAAAATTGTGATTGTCAATAGGTGAGAATATTCTTCGTCTTTTTTATAAGGTTCATTATAGAATACTTTTTGTCGGATTGTAAAGGTCGAGTCGGACTTAAAACTATTAGTTTCTTTAAAAAATGAGGTTTGCTTTAATTGAAAAATGTCTATGACTTTGTCTTGAGATTGTCCTTGGGTGAAAAATGGGAGGAGAAATAACAGGTTTGATATTAATTTTCTAATGAGTCGCATGTTGTGTCTCTCAAAATTGCAGGCAACGGACACGGCTTGGTGATGTGGCGGAATTTGATAATCGTCAGCCCATAACCGTTGTTAAATTTATAAATAAAAGCTCATTGCTTATTCTACTGCTCGGCGTTATTCGTCGGTTGGAACTGAAGCCAAATAGCGAACAAAATGTTGAGCAAATATTCGTCACTACGCCATATTGCCAAACCGCCTGTTAGCGGCTGCCAAAGTTCTCAAACGAATTTTGTCTGCTTAATTTGCTTTGTAGACTGTGTCATAATAGTCGTGTGCTGATGCAAATACTGGAATGGTCGCCCAAAATAAGTTTTTGTTTTTTGCTACTTCTGTCGCTGCCCTTACTAATTCTTGCAGTCGCAGCACTATTAAAAGTTCTGCCACATCGCTTGCTGCTTGTATTTGACTGTCCTTATATTTTTGATTGTCCATATAGTCCTGATAGGTCTTTTGTAACTCTTCGTAACCTGTCAATGGAAAGCTATTTGTTGTTGAATTGCCTTCTTCCCAGTCAGCAAGCCAGTCTGTGTCGTCAGTCCCGCCAACTTTATCATAAGCGAATAAGTCAAGAAACCATAGGTCGCAATTGATTGTAAAACCGTTCATTTCTGCATAGATTGCTTTTAGGTCGAGGTTACTAATCACTGATTCGCAAAAGTCCGAGAAGAAGTCAACCAATTTGTCTGTTTGGTGGAGCAAATCCTGACCTAAAAGTTTGTTGAAGTCGGTTGAAACTTGCTCCTTTAATTTTGTTTCCGCAAGTAATATTGCATCATCAAGTTTATTGGTGGATAAAAGTTCGCTGATGTCCTCCGCTAATTCAAAATTCATAATGTTGTTGATTTTGAAACGCTTCATAGGTTGCCGCTTACGTCCGCGTATTGGCGATGTACGGGTATTCCGTGTTTCGTCCTGCTGGAACGTCAGCCGGGTAAAGATATACAGCTGAGAGTATATTCCAAAGCTCATCTGTGATCCGGAAAGCTAGAACTACAATTAATCCGTGTTACTGTCGAACAAGATTTATTCGTCGCCCCCGCATATTGCCAATGCGATGTTAGCAGCAGGCACTATTCGTTCAAATGCGCTATGTCGGTTGACGCATAAAAGTATCTTAGTTCATGGCCGTCACCACCACATGATTCAGCGTCGGCGATAGTTAGCTTTAAGTCTGAGAATAAATAATTACCAGGCTCAATTTCCTTAAAGTTGTCAGTCAGCTTCTTTAGAGCGTTAACATTGTCTTGGATATGACTTTTAAAATTGAGAGCAACTTCTTTAACGAAAATGTCAACGCCCCAATGAACTTCGACCTCAGTCAAGACATTGTCCGCATTATAGTTTAAAAAGAAATAGTTTTCGCCACCGTTAATATTTTGATAAACGTCACGTCTGCTTTCAATTGTCTGATTGTCCCCAATGTCAATGGTGCTGTCCATGTCTTTAAATGGAAGGTTGATTAGTCTTCTTACATCGGCACGGGTGGTGAACCAATTAATTGGTACAGAATTCAACGTAAATCCAACGTCTGATATGTAATTCAGGGTCGTCGTCATGCTTGCTGCTAACATTTGTATTTATGTAAAATAAGCAAATAGCCGCAATCCGGATACTAATTCAAACAACTGATCTTCAATTAAAAATATTGCGCAATGTTCATTGCGCAATTGCATCAATGCACAGCCACTTGTGAACACTTTTTTTTCAAAAAGGAGTTCCTGCCCCTGCTTCTGACTGTACAGCTCGACTCAATGCTGTGCCTACATAGCTTGCCGAAGCGGCACAGATTGCCACTCCGGATTTTACCCGGATCTGAAACTCAACCTATCAGGGAATCGGTTCGCGCAACAATACTTCTTCTGTAGTGTCAATATAACGCACTTCCTTTTCCAGGAGGTAGGTAGTCCAGCGTTCTACCCCGGCATCAGCCGCCTGCACACAGAAGGCAAGATAATCGGTCAGCCCCTTCTGATGCCTTTCCAGGGCCTGCTTTAACCTGGCCGGATCACCCGGCGTTTTGATATCGATTGGCGCATAAAGGGGTGTGGCGTGAATCGGTTCCTGGTTCGGCCCGAAATAGGTGGCACTGCCATCCCGCACTTCAACAGTATAATGCGTAAGGCCAAGTAAGGTCAGCTGACGCGTATAAGCGGGGAAATCTGCTCCGGTTTTCACCTTCGCATGAGCCGCTTTGATCTGCTCGAGTGTAACCATGTGATAAAGTTAACAAAGTTTGAGGGTACGGGAATTTTCCCGTTTTCCTGTAATAAAGACGGCCGTAGATTTGTTGGCCGGATCCGGGCCTATCTCAAAACTTCCTACCCAAAAATCCTGCCTTTATTTTCCGGCCTGCCACTTTCATCCTCAAAATAACCAGGCATGAACCTAAACTTATCCTTCCTGCGCATGTTGCTGCGCAACAACTTCCTTGTTTTGCTTTCTTTTTTACCCGCTTTACTCTACGCACAGCCGGGATCTCTGAATCCCCGTTTCGCCAACAATGGTTTCCGGCTGGATTATATTCCTGGCGAACAGAGTAACAATACCACCATTGATGACATCCTGGTAAACAACAACGCAGACACCTACTCGGTATTCGCCATGGCTGGCGGAACCGGTCTGTATAAACGATCCGGAGACGGCACACCTTCCGCCGGATATGGAACCAAAGGATTTTCCGACTGTTTCAGTTTCGGTCGTGATGCACATCTCCTGCTTGCTGACGGGTCGGCTTTGTTTGCTGGTTTCCTGGGCATAGAAGAATACTTTTCCGGCACCAATACAGGTGATTTCGTTCTGGGAAAACTGACGCCCCAGGGCAAAATAGACAACCAATACGGCACCCGCGGTATCCGGAATATATTTCCGCTCGTTAATACCATACAACCGGAATACCTGGGCAAACTGCCCAATGGAAAATTGCTGGTGATGCTGCACCAGCAGGAATACGGCAACAGCAAACTCTTCACCGTAGTGCTTTCTGCGGAAGGCGATTATGACCCTGCACTTCCCAATTTCGGCATAACCGAATTGGCCGTTGGACAGGGAAGTGCACAGCTGTTCGTGGTTTCCATCAACCAGCAGCAGGACGGCAAATCGCTGATTGCCCTCAATGACAACCAGATGGATGGCACTACCCGCAAAATCCTGATCCGCATCAACCAGGATGGCAGCCCTGATCCCGCATTCGGTAATGCAGGTATTCAGTACCTGGACGCCTTTATTCCCGATGGCAAAATCAGTGCCGCCGGCTTCCGGAAATATGGCGGATATATCGTACTCACGTCCTCCCTCAACGATGACTCCCCACTCCGCTTTAGCAGGCTGCTTCCCAACGGCAGTCCGGCAAGCAACAATCCAAACTGGACAAAGCTGGTATCCCTGCCCTTTACCAGCCCGGTTATCGACGGACTCACAGATGACAATGGCAGGTTTTCCCTCCTGATGGGTAGTTATGGCCTGCATTACCTGGTCAAACTCGATGAAAAAGGCATCCCGGACATGCAGTTTAACGGCACCGGCTGGCTGCAGCTGAACCAATTTCCCAACGACTGGTATTACAGCATTGCACTGACACCACGAAAAAACCTGATGGTGGCAGGATCGGGAACACCCGGAACAAACTTCATGCTCGGCAAGATCACCCCTTCAGGTATACCAGACCGTTATTATGACAGGGATGGGTATGTAGCGGTGACGTTTCCTTTCCAGTCAACAGAATGGAAGGCCTGCATCAAACTGGGCGAAAAGGGTCTGCTTGCCGGAGCCACCGTCACCACCAACGGACAGCCCGGTTTTCTGATCAAAGCAGTGGATACGGAAGGGAAAGACATCAAATCCTTCGGTAACAGGGGTTCCCTGTTGATTCCCTTGCCGGAACAACTGGCAGCCACCAGTATCATCCCCTATGGCAACAACCATTTCCTGTTCTGGCATTCCCCGTATTACTATTCCACCACCAGCCCTTCTGTCGTAACCATTAAACGTTATACCAACAACGGGCAACAAGACCTGCGATGGGGAAACAATGGCGAGCGCCTGGTACAGCTCCCCGATAAGGCTATCAGTATAGTGCTGCGGGTATTGCGCGACAACCGCATCCTGGTTGGCTTCTCTGTTGACAATGATGACGCGGTGACCCGTTACACAAGAGATGCAAAAATCTGGTGCCTCAAACCGGATGGCAGCCGGGACTGGAATTTTGGTGATGGCGGAACAGTAACCATTAACCTGAAAGACTTCCAGGATGAAATCGAAATGTTCCGGCAACAAAAAGACGGGAAAATCCTCGTCATCAGCAACGCATGGACGGAAGATAATCCCAGGCTGGCCATCACCCGACTGCTGGAGAATGGAAAGCCTGATCCCGCCTATGTGCAGGGCATCCGGGAGACCAACCAGTATAGCTCCGAATTCAGGATAGGCGGCGCCCTCCTGCTGGCTGACAATTCCCTGTTCATCGCAGGTGACAGTGCCTATGCAGGGAATCACTTTCATGCTGCCGCATTGTTGAAGTTCCGCGAAAACGGTACACGCGCCACTGAGTTTGCCAACCAGGGTATTTTTGTAGCACCAATTTCACAGGACTACGGATCTGGACTTGACATCAATGATGACCACGGAAAACTGCTGTTTACCTGTATCGACAGAACAGTGCCTTATGGCGAAATCATCCATTTCCGGCTGCTGGCAAATGGCAAGCCGGACAAAAGTTTCGGCATCGATGGAAGCAGCACGATATCCTACTCCACAGGCTTTGAATCGGTGACTGACACCAAATTGTTTTCGGACCAATTGATCATGATAGGGAGTGCCGCTACGCAGATCATCACGCCTATGCTGGCCAGCATTGCGCTGGAAGGATACAGTGCATTAAGAGAATCAGCACCCGCTGCTCCTGCCACAAAAACCTTCCGCATTTACCCCAATCCGGCCACCACCTGGATTCAACTGGAAATTTCAGGCAACCCTGCGCTCCACCCCACCTCCGCCGAATTGTTCGACGCAGAAGGACGCCTGGTTCAACAATGGAAAAACGGCTGGGAAAACATCCCGCGCCGCGCCCTATACATTGGCAACATACCCGCCGGCAACTACCTGATGCGCGTCAGGTTCAGCAATGACGAAAGCCGGCAGGAAAAAATCGTGATCCTGCACTGATTGGCAGCAGCTGTTAAAAAAAAATCAACTCAAAAACTTTTCGCATGAAACGTAACCTTTCCTACCGCTGCGCAATTCGCTTTCAGTGTCTGGCGCTATGTTTCGTTGCTGTACCTATTCTGTTGCAAGCACAGCCGGGATCGCTCAACACCGCATTTGGCAACAACGGGTTTCGGTTGGATTATGTGCCCGGCAGCACCTCCGATCCAGTTACGGTAGAAGACATCATGATGAATGACAATGCCGACACCTATACGACGATCCGCATGGCCGGAGGTATCGGCATTTACAAACGTTCCGGCGATGGCTTTGCTTTACCACAATATGGTAACAAAGGCTTTTCGGACTGCTTCAACTTCGGTGGCCGCGCGCATTTCCTGCAACCCGACGGCTCTGTACTGTTCGCGGGATTCAATCAAATTGAACCCGGTTTTGGCGTCGACTATTACACCAGTGATTTCGTGTTGGGAAAACTCAACCCGCAGGGGAAATGGGACAATAATTTCGGAGACAAAGGCATCAAAAAAATATTCCCCATCCGAAATTCCATCCAACCACAGTACATCACGAAACTTCCCAACGGAAAACTGATGGTCATCTTCCACCAGCAGGAATATCTCCAGAGTCGATTGTTCGTACTGACCTTATCCGCATCGGGAGACTATGACCCCGCTTTACCCAACTACGGCATGTTCGAATTGCCCGTTGGTCAGGAAAGTGTTCAGCTGTTCCTGGTTGCCATCAGCCGGCAGCCTGATGGCAAATTCCTGATCGCACTGAACGATAACCCGAGCGATGGTGGTCCCTACAAAAAATTACTCATCCGGCTGAATGCAGACGGCACACAGGATAATAGTTTTGGTAACGCCGGCGTACAGAATTTAAATGGCTTCCTTTCCGGTGACAAGATCAGTGCTGCAGGCTTCCGGAAATACGGTGGTTACTGTGTAATCACTTCAACACACAATGATGACGCACCCCTCCGGTTCAGCCTGCTGAAACAAAACGGCACACCCGACTTTGCTGTATCCAACTGGACGAAACTAGTTTCCCTCCCGTTCACGGGTGCCGTTTCCAAAGGCGTAACAGATGAAGACGGCCGGTTTTCCCTGCTGATGAGTTACCCGGTACAGGGGCGTATTGTACGCCTCACACCTTCCGGAAATCCCGACCCGCAATTCAACCTTACCGGGTGGCTGCAACTGGACCAATACCCCGACAATTACTATTATGATATCGCTCTGACACCCCGCAAAAACCTCATGATCACCGGTTCCGGAACAACAGGTATCAATTTTGTACTGGGCAAGATCAACCCTTCGGGCGTACCGGACCGTTATTATGACCAGGATGGATTCGTGACCGTGAATCTGCCATTTCAACCTTCCCGATGGACCAGTTGCATCAAACTGGGTGAAACTGGTGTACTTGTCGGGCAAATCATATTTAACGGCGGTCAACCGAAATACCTGATCAAGGCAATCAATACTGCAGGTGGAGATATCAAAACATTTGCCAACAACGGTACATTAACCATACCCATGGACCAATACAATGCGGGTATTGATCCTGCGGGCACCAGCCATTTCCTGTTCTGGCGTCTGCAGGGCAGCAGTACTGCGGCAGATCCCTCAATCCTACACATCAGAAAATACACCAATGCCGGCCAGCTGCAAAATACCTGGGGAACTAACGGTGACGTCCAGGTGCAACTTCCTCCCTTGTCGCGGGATGTACAGCTCAGGGTATTGCGCGATAACCGCATCCTCATTGGCTTTGCCTACGAAAAGGAGTATAATACAGGACTCAACGGAAGGGATGTTCAAGCCTGGTGCCTCAGGGCAGATGGCAGCCGCGACTGGAATTTCGGAACAGGTGGCTTTACCAATATCGATCTCGAAACCTTCTATGATGACATGCACCTGCTGCGGCAACAACGGGATGGAAAGATCATCGTGGTCACCTTGTCCATCACCGAAAGCAGCCGGCGGCTGGGTATTACCCGCTTGCTGGAAAATGGCAAGCCAGATCCGGCGTACCAACAGGGGATCAAACCCATCGCCACCGGAACCGTAGAATTCAATCCGCTTGGCGCACTGGTACAATCGGACAACTCCCTGTTTATAGCCGGTGTAAACGGTTACGATGCTGGGTATCATACCAGCGCTGCACTCCTCAAATTTAACAGCAATGGAACCCGGGCGACCGGATTTGCCAACCAGGGGCTTTTCCAGGCAACACTTACCAATGAACAGGCTAGTGGAATAGATATTAATGAAGATCACGGAAAACTGCTCTTCACCTGTTTAGACCGCGCGTTATATGAAAATGAAATGGTCAACCTGCGCTTACTTCCTAATGGCACAATAGACAACAGCTTTGGCACTAACGGAAAAAGTGCAGTCTCTTTCGCATCCGGTCGGGAATCCATTACGGATACTAAGCTGTTCAGCAATCAATTGATCATGATCGGTCATGCAGCGCTACAAACCTATACTGCCATGCTGGCCAGCATTACACTGGAAGGATATAGTGCGCTGAGGGAAGCAACCCCGGGAACACCACCTGTCCACACTTTCCGCATCTACCCCAATCCGGCAACTTCATGGATACAAATACAATCTTCAGCACAGCACAACGAGCAACCCTCATCAGCCGAATTGTTTGATACAGAAGGCAGACTGGTGCAATCCTGGCGCGATGGCTGGGACGGCACACCCCGCCGCTCACTCTGGATAGGCAATTTGCCATCCGGTAATTACCTGATCCGTGTTAACCTCAGAAACGGTGAAAGCCACCAGGAAAAGATGGTCATCATGCATTAACGCCAGCGGTTGTCTTCCTCCTCCAGGAAAGCGATGTCGGTCATTTTATAATTCAGCGCAGCCGTCGTACCGGCTGTCACATCCAGGGTCACCCCCGTGATCCTGGATGCTTTGTCTGACGCCAGGAATACCGCTGCATCAGCGATATCCTGCATCAGCGGCATGGCCTTGAGCATCGTATCATTTTTGATCTTGTCAATAAACGCCGCTGTTCTGTCCCCACCCTGTTCAATAGCTTCCCTGAATACCCGGGAATCCGGCGAGCCCCCGCTCCTGATATTCACCACCCGGATATTGTGGATCCCCAGCTCAGCAGCCAGGTTCCGGCTGAAGGATTCCATCACACAGCAAGCCGGCCCGAAACCACCGGTGAGTGCATAACCAATACCACCTGGTGTAGCAGTCAGTGACAGGATCACGCCGGATCGGAAGGGAATCATTTTACGCGCTACCGCCGTTGCCGTAAGAAAATGGGTACGCGTCGCCCGTTGTACTGGTCTTTCGAAATCCTCCGGCGCCATTTCGGTGAGTAACATATTCTGCCTGTCTTCCAGGCTGATCAGGTTAATGGCCAGGTCAATCCTGCCCGCCTGCGCTGCAACCCGGTCAACATATGAATTCACTTCTCCCGCCACCAATGCATCCACCTGGTCAGCATATGCCTTTCCGCCACCGGCTATGATCTCATCAGTCAGCGCCTGAACCGGCTGCAGACGGCGCCCGGATAAATATACCGTTGCACCTTCTTTGGCAAATGCTTTCGAGAGCGCGGTACCCAGCGATCCGGCTGCACCGAATACTACTGCGTTTTTTCCTTTTAACAACATGGCCTGATTTTTTAATCTCCCCGTAAATTACATTCGGTATACTTCTGACAACAGGATTATCCGGACCATCAATGGGTCCAAACGGGACAACTTTACAATATGATCAAATGGCTGGTTAGTCTGCTGCTCTTGCTGGCCGTATCAATAGTGCATGCACAGGACAGCAGCAATCTCAAAAATAAAGCCAGGAGCCTGGCAAAGGATGTTTATGACAGTTACCTCAGGGTAAAACAACTGCCGAACGATACGGCCTTCATCCAGCGGAGTGAACAAAGTTACCGGAAGTACGCCGGCCGGGTGATCCGTCAGACCATTATCGAAAAGGTAGACTTTTCCAGGAACGTTCTCGATACCACCCACAGGGTGATCACCACAATTTCCAAACTTGCCAATAACCTGCAGGCCGGAACCAAACAATACATCATCCATCAGTTCCTGTTTATGTCCCCTGGTGACGCTGTTGATCCCTTTCAACTGGCAGATAATGAAAGATTGTTGCGACAACTTGATTTCATTAAGGATGCCAGGATCCAGTTGTTACCGGTCGGGGAAGATTCCGTGGATATGATCGTAAAAGTCAGGGATGTGTTCAGTCTCGGTGTAAAAGCATCTGCCTATGGCATCAGTGATTTTGACGCCACCCTGTATGATGCCAATTTTCTCGGTTGGGCCCAGCGTTTAGAATATACGTTGCTGTACGACCATGGCCGTAGTCCCGCCTTCGGATCTAAGATCCTTTACCGCAAATACAATATTGCCGGCTCATTCGTCAATGGCGAGATCTCCTATTCCAACATCAACAGCGGAATTTCCCTGGGTGATGAATATGAAACTTCTGCCGATATTAAACTGGACAGACCACTATACACTCCCAATGCCAAATGGGCTGGCGGCCTTCACCTTAACCAAAGCAAATCGGAAAACAGGACACAGAAACCGGACAGTCTTTACCGGGCTTATGCATATCACCTGCAGGATGTGTGGCTGGGATACAATTTCGGCACCCGCATCACCCGAACGGGTAGCCGCTATGTACCCGATGACCGGAATCGCCGCTTTGCTGCCTTGCGTTATTTCAATCAGAAATTTTCCGAAAAACCAGACCTCCCATTTTACCACTACCTGTACACGGACAAACAATTCGTGCTGGGCAGTTTCAGCTGGTACAGGCAGAATTATTACCGGACCAACTATATCCTCGGGTTCGGTGTCACAGAAGATGTGCCCGTCGGTTTCTCCCGCAAAATCATCCTGGGAAGAACCAGGATCGATAGCCTGAAACGCACTTACCTGGGATGGGAATACAATCACTGGATGGTGCTCAAACATGACCACCTATTGTCCTACACCCTGGCGCTTGGCACCAACTACAATAAAGACGGGTTCTCGGATAACAGCCTGCTGACAGCCATGAACTGGTACAGCCCGCTGCTGCAATACAGGAAAGTGAAGGTCAGGCAATATGCCACGATAAGCTATGCCGGCATCAACAACTTTACTGCGTACGACAAACTGTACCTGAACAATGATTATGGCCTCGACCGATACAATACTGACAGCGCTTATGGAACCCAGCGGCTGACCCTGGGGACGGAAACCATGTTGTTCACGCCCTGGAAACTGTTCGGATTCAAGATCGGGTTCTTTGCATTCGCCAAAGGCGCAATGCTTTCGAGGCAAACCGAAGCGTTGACCGGCGGGAAACTTTTCAGCGCAATTGGTGGCGGTTTCCGGACGCGGAATGAGAACCTGATCTTTGGCACCATCGAAGGCAGGCTCACCTGGTATCCGCGAACGCTCGGCCAGATCAACAGTTTTGCGATATCCTTCAATTCGAATCTCCGCCTGCGATTCGACGAAATGCAGTTCCAGGCACCATGGTTTGCCACGATCCGGTAGCGCTGAAAACACTTCCTCAACGCTGACACGACTGGCGCCTACTGGATGATGATCGTCTGCTGCAGCTGGTCTTCTCCTTTACGGATGATCAGCCAGTAAATACCTGCAGACAAAGCCGGGAAATTCAACTGCACCGTCTGCCTGCCTTTCTGAAGATTCATGTTTTGCTTCCAGGCAGTCTGGCCATTGGATTGCACCAGGAACATTTCCGTATTCCCGGATTGTTCTGTAACCAGGTTGAGGTTAAGCTGGCTCTTTGCCGGTTGCGGATAGAATTGCTCCAGCACCAGCCTGCCGGTAGCCAGTTGCAATTTTACAGAAGGCGTATAGGTAACCTTTCCATTTTCATCCGTATTGCGGATCCGGTAATAATATGTCGGCTGGCGGGCCGCTTTGTCGGTAAACTGGTACCGTATAGAACCTGTCTCGGAAACAGGAACGTCTCCTATCGATTCATAGTGACCATTTAATTCTGTGCTTCGTTCTACTGTAAAAAATGCTGCTGTAGCCGTTGCTTCGCCTGTCCAGCTCAGTTTCACTTCTTCACCCACCCACCTGGCAACCAGGTCGCGGGTTTTCAGGGGAAGAGGACTGTTGATATTGCCAATACCAAAGGAGGATGTTGTAGCATTTCCCAACACAACATTGCTGAGCGTGAGTTGGTTGGTGCTGTTGTTTCCAGTTGTCTGCGCAGCGCCGGACCAGGTAGTAACAGTTGACGCTTTACTCGATATACCAATCTGGCTGTTCGTTAAAGGTGAAAAGTGCTCACCTTCCAACGCAGCGGGCCACTGATAACTTACAGAAGAACCACTGGCTCCAGGATTTCCGCCACCGCCCCCCATGTTGGTTTGAATAATCCACATTGCATTTACCATCCATGATAATTGAGTAGCATTGAAGGGTGGACCACCAGGTGTTCCGTCAGTAGTTGCAGGTGTAAACACACCAACTGTAACGGTTTTGTTGGCACCCGCGCCCGTTGTAACAGTTGCAGGCAGATAATACTGAGTAGTACCGATTGGAAAAGTAACGGCTACCCCCGAAGTCATTGGCTTGACTACCCTGGCAGCTCCGTTCATTTGAATATAACTGGTTGAACTGGCATTGGTAAAAGCACTGGTAGACGTTAATGTCAATATGTTGGACGTACCTGCAAGGTTGAGGTGACTTGTCCCTGTAAAAACGACGTTGCCGCTGACTGCCATGTTCCGGCCGGAGCCGTTTTGTGTCAGGGTAGCATTGTTTAATGTCAGATTGTTTAAAACGGTAAGACTGCTCGTAATCGTAGCACTTAAAGCAGAAGGAGTACCTATAAAACTCAGATTCCTGAAAGTTATCGTACTGAGAGAATTTGCCAGATCAACACTTCCCGATCTTTCAATAGACACTAAAGTCGAGGTGTTGTTCTGGAATGCCAGTGTTGCAGAAACAGTTCCAATATTTCCCTGGATCACAAAGTTGATTCCGCGGTTTGTACTTGCCGGAAAGGTGAGAGGAGTAGTATGACTCCATGTATCCCCTGCTGATACTGTGATCGTATTAAATGGTGTTGTTGTCTTAAAACCAGTATTGAGAGATGGAGCGGTGGTAGCTGTAATCCATCCACCCGGACTGGTATAAATCTGCCAGTTGGTGGCCGAATTCAGCGCAACCGTCACATCTGCGGTCGGATTTGTCCGGTAATCATTTACCTGCTGTGCACTTACTGTTACAACACTAAATATTCCCAGGAGTACCAGGATCTGCTTGCTGAAATTCATAAAGTATGGTTGAAACCAAATAAAAAATGAGATTCTCCGGCAAGGGGAATCTCAATACGAAGGACGTCTTAATCTTAAACATGACAAAATATTGCCATAAATTACCCAAAGGCCTTGTTCCATTTATTCTACACTTCCCTACCGGTTTAGGGGAGTTTAGGGAATTTTCTTACTTTTAATGCCCGCTCAAGCAAGCAATTATGTCGAAGAAAGTGTTGGTTATCAAGTTGGGAACTGCCATTATCAGCAACAAGGAAGGAAATATTGAAAAAAATATCATAAGAAAGATCGCAGCTGAAATTGCTTCACTTTCCAAACAATACAATGTTATCCTCGTATCCAGCGGCGCTGTTGGCAGCGGAAAGAAATTCCTTCACAACTACAAAGGCACCCTCTCCGAACGCAAAGCTGCTGCGGCCATCGGCAACCCGATCCTGATCCAGCAATACCGGCACTATTTTCAACCTTTTGGCATCACGGTCGCCCAGGCCCTTTGCGAAAGAGTACATTTCTCCAACAGGAGCCAGTTCCTGCAGTTAAAAGAAACCTTTGAAACCTTCTGGGCCAACCAGGCCATCCCGGTGGTCAATGAAAATGACCTGGTCAGCAATGTCGAAATCAAGTTCTCGGATAACGACGAACTCGCCACCCTGATCGCCATCGGATTCGATGCCGCGGCCATGATCCTTTGTACCAGCGCAGGAGGATTACTGGATGACCAGAAAAAAGTAATTCCCCGCGTTAAAAAGATCGATGCCTCACTCCAGCGGTTTGTTGACCATACCACCAGCGGCGTCGGACTCGGCGGCATGCTGTCCAAACTGACATTTACCCGGCTGGCAGTTTCCCTCGGCATTACGGTAATCATCTGCGGACTTTCCGGTAGCGAGCCGCTGTCAAATGCGCTCGGTGGCACCAACGGAACTTATTTTGAACCCTCCTCCTCCACCTTGCGAAGCCGTCAGAAATGGCTGGCAAGCGGATCAGTAACTTTGGGAACGATCACGGTCGACAAAGGCGCTGCAAAAGCCCTGCAGAACCGCAAAAGCCTCCTGACAGTAGGCATCCGTGAAGTGGATGGTAAATTCATTGCCGGCGAAGTGGTTCAGCTGAAGGATGAAGACCGGACACTGCTCGGCGTCGCCAAATCTAAACTGGATGCAACACTGCTCCGGGAACAATTAACGCATAAAAATGTAGTCGCAGCACATGCCGACGACATTGTACTATTCTGATACCATGACTACCGTTAAAGACCAGTTACTCACTGCCCACCATAGCCGCAGATCATTGCAGCAGGCCCCTGGAAAAAAGATCCGGAAATGCCTCCTGGATATTGCCAAAGCCATTCTTAAACAGGAAACAGAAATCCTGGCCGCCAACCAGCTGGACCTGGACAATTTTGACCTTAATGATCCCAAACGGGACCGGCTCCTGTTAAATAGAGACCGCCTGCAGGAGATCGCCAATGGCGTACGCGCTGTTGCTGACCTCCCTGACCCCACGGGACAGGTTCTCCTTAAACGTTCCCTTTCAAACGGCCTCAAATTGCGTAAAGTGACTGTTCCGCTGGGTGTGGTGGGAGCCATTTATGAATCCAGGCCAAATGTAACTTTTGATATCGCTGCCCTTTGCCTCAGGAGCCGTAACGTGGCGGTACTGAAAGGAAGCAGTGAAGCCAGGCATACCAATTTTATCGCCGTAACCATCCTGCAAAGCGTACTTAATAAACACCAGCTGGATCCGGATTGCATCACCCTCCTGCCTGCCGAACGGGAAGTGGTAGACGAACTATTACATTCACCTCAATATGTGGACGTGATCATTCCCCGCGGATCTGACGGACTGATCCAATATGTGCGCCGCAACAGCCTGGTTCCGGTGATCGAAACCGGTGCAGGAGTTTGCCACGTCTACGTGGACAGGGAAGCAGACCTGGAAAAGGCAGTGGCGATCGTAGTAAATGCAAAGACATCGCGGCCCTCCGTCTGCAATGCTATGGACACATTACTGCTGGATAAAAAAATCGCTGAAAAAACCCTGCGCCTGCTTGCCAAACCAATGGCCGATGCCGGTGTCAGAATATTTGCAGAAGCCGGTGCGTTACCATTCCTGAAAGGATATCCCATGCTGGAAGAAGCACAGGCAACAGACTATGACCGGGAGTTCCTCAGCCTGCAGTGTGCAGTAAAAATTGTTGATGGCCTTCCTGAAGCACTCGATCATATTGACCGCCATTCCACCAAACACTCTGAAGCCATTGTAACAGAAAACAAGACTACTGCACGGGCCTTTCTTGATCTTGTGGATGCTGCTGCAGTCTATTCCAATGCCTCCACACGGTTTACGGATGGCGCCGAATTCGGACTCGGGGCAGAGATTGGGATCTCTACGCAGAAGCTCCACGCAAGAGGGCCCTTTGCCCTGGAAAAACTTGTCACTGAGAAGTGGATCATCCAGGGAAAGGGCCAGGTGCGTTAAATACAATTAATGTTTCTTCTTTTGCTGACCGGGGGCGTAAGCTTTTGCAGATTTGTCTCCGTTCACTTTTTTTGCCTGTCCCGGTGGGAGACCTTTTTTATGATGAACATGATCGGTGTGGTGAACATGCACACAGGAGGTACCGGCAATGCCAATAACGAACGAAATAACAAGCAGGGATACACGTAAATTTTTCATAAGGTATATTTGGACTCGGCTGGCAAGATACTACTTCGCCGGCGTAATTGCAATATTCCGGTATTCAATCGGCCCATGATCTCCCTGGATATAGATCGGACCGGGTACCCCCTCATTGCTGTCCAGTGCACCGCCGGTAATACCCGGGATCGCCTGGTTGCAGATAATCTCCTTACCGTTCAGCACAACAGTTACCATCCTTCCTACCAGGGTAATGTCGTAAGTCTGCCATTCATTAGCCGGTTTTGCCGCCATTTCAGAAGGTGTCAGGAAACCATAGATCGCTCCCAGGTAATCCTTCTGCGGTTCTTTTCCATAGCTGTCCTCAATTTGTACTTCGTATCGGCCACGCAGGTAAATGCCGCTGTTGCTGCCGGGAGGGCATCGAAACTCGATATGCAGTTTAAAGTCCTGGAATACCTCGTCTGTTACCAGGTTGGCGCCGGATTTCGGGCTGTGCAAAATCCCGCCCGGTTCAACTACCCACTGGTTGTTGCCCAGTGCATGCCAGCCTTTCAGGTCTTTTCCGTTGAACAGGGTAATTGTTTTTCCCCAGGAAGGCGCAGTTGTCTTCCGCAAAGCCGGAGCACGGTGGGCAGACCAGGGATAGGTTTTGCCGTCTGCTGCACGAAGTGTTCCGCGAAGGGTATCCGCTTCCAGTGCTGCATCAATGATCAGGTCATTGTCTTCAGCTTCCCATTGTGGCGGTAGTGAAAAATGAAGCTTGTTATTGCTGAATTCTACGCTGGCTACCGGGCGTGCACTGCCGCTGATACCCACATAATGCCCAACCAGGCGTTTGTGACCGCTATGATAAATTTCTACCCAGGAAGGAAATGCTTTCCCATCTACCATCACCGTCGCGTCCCACCGTCCTTCAATTGCAGGATCTCCGGCAAATGCAGAGAGGGGTAATACGGCAATGCATAACAGGGTACAATAAACGAAAATTTTTGAACGGAATAGCTGCATGGTCTATATTTTAAGCTTTCAAATATAGGCCATCTGACCGATCTTACTCTGCCGTTGTGGGATCAATCACTTCTGCCACTTCTGCCACATAATTCGCTGGAAATCCGCCCTGGCGGGCATGTTCATAAACCATTTCCTTATTGGGAGCGATATATACACAATAAATCTTATCTCCCGTTATATAGCTTTGTACCCATTGAATTTCCGATCCCATTTTCCGCAACACATCGCAGGATGTAGCAGCCATATTTTTCAGATCTGCGGCTGTAGAAGCACCCACCTGGGGCACCTCCCTTTCGATAACGTATTTGGGCATAACGAGGGTTTTAGAAGTACTAAGTTAAAACACACTTCGGTTTTACGGGAATCCAGATCTCTTCCTCCGACAGCGGGTCACCATTCCGGTAACGCGCTCCCAATACTTCAAAATGCGGTCGCTGATCCAACAAGTATTCTGAAGCCGGCAACCACGCTGAAAAAATATACTGGAATATGGAAGTATCCTGGTTTGATCCCCGGTGCAGGAATACAGCATACCAACCTGCCGGCACGGTAAAGACTTCCATTCCTTCAGGAACATTATCCACCGCACTTACCTCCACTGCCGCCCATTTGGTGAAAACAGCCTGCGGATCGGGGGGATCCATTTTCATTGTGCCATAATCCTGGAGACTGATCAACTCCTCGTTCACACGATGGGGAATATTTTGCCGGAAAGGCATAAAACTGCGCCATAGTACGGGGGTCTGGTCGTCCGCTAAGGTCATCGCCATCTTTTTTCCGATCAACAATCGTTGTGGTGCGTACACCATACGCAAAGGAACACTTTTTGACATCCTGCTAAAATACTTGTTTTACGAATCCTTCTGCGATGTATTGAAACCACGCTGTCCGGGGAATCAAAAAGAAAAGCATATTTGGTACCAGGAAGATGAGCAATGCTGTCGAAAAACTGTTCCGGCGCACTGGTTTTCCATTACGATAGTCATAAGCGATCAATGCAATAAACAACAAGGCAACAGTCAGGATAGTAAGGTTAAAAGAGGTAACAAAAGGAAGTCTGAAATAAAAGAACAGTATGCGAAACAAACCCGATTCCAGTACAATCAATCCGGTTGCGATGATAAAACGCATATGTTTCTGCACATGATTGCTGTTCAGCATGGCCATCACAAAATATACAGCAAACGGAAACACATCCGTAAAAGGCATAAACAAAGTTGCCAGGTTGTCCTTATGTGGTGTTCCGGATGCTTCGAGCCGAAGATATTGGGTTTTATAGGCTATCAGCATGGAAACAATCATGACGGGAACCAGGAAATACGAAAGTTTCCCCAACCTGTTATGCCAGGCAAATTGTTTCCGCCGGATCAGCCATGGCTGCACGATCAACAGGGTTAGCCAGCAGCAAAGTACAATGGCATGGAAATGATGAAAATTATCCACTTTTGACCAATGGGGAAAGTACTGGAAATAGGTTTTGTAAAACCCTGCAAAAATGATCAGGGCTATCCCAATGAACAGCCAGATGATTTGCCTGTAGGAACGTTCCATATTAAGCAGGATTGCTGAACAATGTCAAAAACCAAAACAAGTTTCCGCTACCGCTGTTGGTATGAAATATGAATATAACCTTAAAACAACTTCTATGCAATGGTTCGGCCGGAGAGAAAGCTCCAATGTTGAAGACCGCCGGGGATTATCCACCGGTGGAATGGTCACCGGCGGTGGCGTCATCGGGGTGATCATTTACCTGATCTATTCCTTTTTGGGTGGCCGTGAAGTAGACCCTTCACAGATTCCCAGCTTGCCGGGTACCACCAACCAGCGGGAACTGACTGAAACAGAGAAAAAAGCAGATGATGAAAGGGCAAGTTTTGTCAAAGTTGTCCTTGCTGAAACTGAAGATGTCTGGAACAAACTCTTCGCAGAACAGGGACAGCAATACCAGGAACCCACCCTGGTAATGTTCCGCGACCAGGTGGAATCCGCCTGCGGGTATGCCAGTGCTGCTTCAGGCCCCTTCTATTGCCCGGGTGACGGCAAATTATATATCGATCTTTCCTTTTACCAGGAAATGCAGGACAAGCTGAATGCCCCCGGTGATTTTGCCATGGCCTATGTAATAGCCCATGAAGTAGGTCACCATATCCAGAACCTGAATGGCACAGCCAGGAAAGTAAACCAGATCAGGCAGCAATCCAGCGAGGCCGAAGCCAACCGGTACTCCGTTATGATGGAATTGCAGGCTGATTTTCTCGCAGGTGTCTGGGCACATTATGAACAGAAGATGAAAAACATCCTCGACAAGGGCGATATTGAAGAAGCCCTGAACGCTGCTAATGCGATTGGCGACGACCGCCTCCAGGAACAGTCCACCGGCCGGGTGGTTCCGGATGCTTTTACCCATGGCACTTCAGCACAACGGGTCTACTGGTTCAAAAAAGGTTTTGAAACCGGAGACATTAGCCAGGGAAATACGTTTAAGGAATTAGGGAGATAAGAATTGTTTGAAGCCTGAAGTTTGGCTTTGCCCATCGTCTTTGACTGCTGAAGCTTTAGCGTTAGCTGTAGCTTTAGCGAAGGTGTGGGTTTGGAGTTATTGCCCACTTAGTATTTCCGGAGGCGGATCCTGCTTTTGGGAAAACGTGCTATTTACAAAATCGAGTGAAATGAGCCACCAGACAGCGTTTCATAAAAATAAACTCGTGGATCCGTTTATTGCAAAGCGCCCTGGTTATTTCCCCGTGGTTCCTACCCTTTCCATACCCTTCCACATACTTAATCTATTGATTTACAGAATTGCAAATCCATCATGATCAACTTCAAACCCAACTTCAAAAACAACCTCAACCGTTGACTTTTCCAAAATTGTGCACGGTCGGTCAATGTAGATCAGACAAAAACCGTTCAATATTCGTCTTTAACCATTTTAGTTTCTGAAACGCTGTCTGGTGGCTCATTTCACTCAGTTTTTAAAATTGACAAATTTCAAGAAAGCACAACCCATTTCAAATAAAACTTTTTCATTTTTTACTAAATTTTTTAGTATTTTTGTTGTCAGACTATTTTATGACATTGCCGGACGACACCATCATTTCCCGCCTGAAACAACAGATCAGGATCATGGAAGGAACCAAACCTTCTGTGGTAATGGAGTCTGCAAGCCAGGAACTGGGAGACCTGCCGGACATACTTCCCGGCCATGTTTTTCCCTATGGCGGCATGCATGAATGGCTGGTCGGTTCCAGGCCGGAAAAGTCCGCCTCAGCAGCTTTTATTGCTGCCATTCTCGCTCCCCTCCTGCAAAAGGAAGGGACCATGGTATGGATCGGTCTGCAAAAGGAGCTTTACCCCCCCGCCCTGGTGCATTATGGTATCCGGCCGGACAAGGTCCTTTTTATTCATCCTGCCAATGAAAAAGACCTGTTCTGGGTGACTGAAGAAGCGCTGAAATGCCGTGGCTTTGCCGCTGTAGTGGCGGAATTACCCGAATTAACCTTTACAGCATCCAGGAGAATGCAGCTGGCAGTTGAATCCAGCAAAGTTACCGGATGCATCCTGCACCCATTTTCTGATAAACTGCCTGCAACGGCCTGTATTTCCCGCTGGCGAATAAAGCCGGTAACCAGCCATACACCTAAATCACTTCCCGGAATCGGATTTCCGCAGTGGCAGGTGGACCTGCTGAAGGTTCGACAGGGAGTTCCCAGACAAATCACCCTATGCTGGAAAAACCAGCGGTTCCATGCGGTCGAAAAAGAATCTTTCAGCATGCCTCAGATCAGGCGAAAAACCGGTTAAAATGGCAAAGCGTTTCGTATCGATATGGCTTCCGCACCTGCTGACGGACTATTTCTCTATCCGCGAGCAATCCCTGATAGGCCAGCCGCTGGTATTAAGTTACAAATCCCATGGCCGGATGCTCGTGGAAGCCGCCAATGCGGAAGCAAGAAGCCAGGGCGCTTATCCTGGTATGATCCTCGCAGATGCCCGTGCACTCATACCAGGGCTGGAAGTACGGAACAGTATTCCTGATCTTGCAGGGCAGGTATTGTCCAGGATGGCTTCCTGGTGTATCCGCTTTACGCCTGTTGCAGGTATTGACCTTCCGGAAGGCATACTGCTGGATGCCAGCGGCTGTTCCCATTTATGGGGTGGAGATGAACCTTATCTCCAGGAGATCATCCACCGCATCAATGAAAAAGGATTCCACGTGGCAGCCGCTATGGCAGATACCATTGGTGCCGCCTGGGCAAAAGCACGTTATGGACAACCTGCTGTTGCAGCAACCGGCCTTGAAATCCTCCCGCCCGAAACCCATCAGCAGCGGCTGCTTGACCTGCCGGCCATCGCCTTGCGGATCGACAATACGCTCTGGGAAAAATTACAACAACTCGGTTTGTATAAAGTCCGTGAACTGGTGGCTATTCCCCGCGCCACCTTGCGCAGGCGATTCGGAACCGGTATCCTGGAAAGGCTTGATCAGGCTTTCGGGAAAATCAAAGAGACCCTGACAGCAATTGAACCCGTTCAGCAATTCTCTGCAAGAGTGAACTGCTTCGATCCTGTGATCACCGCCACAGGTATTACCATCGCCCTTGAAAAACTGTTGCGGGAACTCTGCGAACAGTTACGCTTAGCGGGTAAGGGTATCCGAAAGGCGGTTTTTAAAGGATACCGTACGGATGGAAAGTTAGTTGAGGTTTTCATTCAGACCCAGCAGCCGACATTGCGACAGCATCACCTGTTGCAACTTTTCGGACTCAAAATCCCGTCATGGAACCCGGATCCCGGTATTGAATTGTTCGTTTTGGAAGCTGTTGTTACAGATGACCTTCAACCCCACCAGGAACAGTTGTGGACCCTCAAAAACGCCTGGGAAGAGGAGGTGCTGACAGAATGGATTGACAAGGTATCCAACCGTATCGGGGAAAAAGCCATCCGCAGATATTTGCCTGCTGCGCATTACTGGCCGGAACGAGCTTTCACCACCGCACCGGTCAGCCACCCGCTACCCTTTGCATGGCCCGATCATAAACTCCGGCCTATACTGATGCTTCCCCACCCGGAACCCATTGAAGTAACTGCTCCCATCCCTGACTACCCCCCTATGCTTTTCCGCTATAAAGGAAAACTGCACAAGATCACCAGGGCTGATGGCCCCGAACGCATCGAACAGGAATGGTGGCTCAGCCAGGGACAACACAGGGATTATTACCGGGTAGAAAATGAAGCAGGAGAACGGTTCTGGCTTTTCCGTTCCGGCCATTATGATCCTGAAAAAACCTATCGCTGGTTCCTGCATGGATTCTTTGCATGAGCCTTCATCATAAAAAAGCATATGGCTTATACCGAATTCCAGGTCACCACCAACTTCAGTTTTCTCCGGGGCGCATCACACCCGGAAGAAATGGCTGTGACCGCAAATTCACTGGAATACATTGCTATTGCACAGGCGGATCACAATACACTGGCAGGTATCGTAAGGGGACATGCGGCTGCTAAAAAATGCGGGATCCGTTTTATCCCCGGTTGCCGCCTCATCCTGAAAGATGGTCCTTCCCTCCTGGCCTATCCAACTAACCTGCAGGGATATACGCAACTCAGCAACCTGCTGACCACAGGAAACCTGCGGACAGAAAAAGGAAAATGTGACCTGTGGAAAGCGGATGTTTATCCCATCGCCGGAAATATACAATGGGTGGCTGTTCCGCCCTTAACCCTGCAACCGGATTTTGAGATCGAAGCCGCCTTCCGCAAAGACCTGGCCATCTACCGCGAAGTATTTGGTAAACAATTATCCCTCTCCCTTTCCAGGCGTTATGATGGCGATGACGGAAAATTGTTGCACCAGTTGTCAGTCCTGGCAAAACAGCTTGACATCCCCCTGCTCGCCACCAACGATGTATATTATCATGAACCGGATAGAAGGGAACTTCAGGATATCCTTACCTGCATCCGGGAGAAATGCACCATCTACGAAGCAGGTTATCGCCTTCAGGCGAATGCAGAACGTTACCTGAAAGATGTGCCCGAAATGAAAAGACTCTTCCGCTCCTATCCCGAAGCAATTTATCAGACGCAGGTACTCACTGAAGCCTGCAACTTTTCCCTGGATGAAATCAAATACCAGTATCCAAAAGAAGTAACGCCGGAAGGGCTAACGCCCATGCAGGCACTGCAACAATTCACCTGGCAGGGGGCGCATGAAATCTATGGGAAGGAATTACCGGAAAAAGTAATCACTGCGATTCATCATGAAATGGACTTCATTGGCAAAATGGAATATGCTGAATATTTCCTGACAGTTCATGACATCGTCCGCTTTGCCAGGAAAAATGGGATCCTTTGCCAGGGCCGCGGCTCCGCTGCCAATTCAACCGTATGTTATTGCCTGGGGATCACTGCCGTTGACCCCACCAAATTTGAACTGCTCTTTGAACGGTTTATTTCCTCCGCCCGCAATGAGCCACCGGATATTGATGTCGATTTTGAACATGAAAGGCGGGAAGAGGTCATGCAATATATCTATGCAAAATATGGCAGAGATCGTGCAGGAATTGTTGCCACCGTCACCCAGCAACACCAACGGGGTTCCCTCCGCGATGTGGGAAAGGCCATGGGCCTGTCTGCAGATACCATCAACCGTTTATCAGGATCAGTCTGGGAATTTACCGATGAATGGTTTGAAGGCGAACGGATAACAGAGCAGGGTCTCAATCCCGATGATCCTCATCTGCGAAAAGTGCTGGAATTAACCCGCGCTTTTATGGGCTTCCCGCGGCAGCTCGGTCAGCACACCGGCGGCTTTGTGATCACGGAAACAAAATTATCCGATCTCTGTCCAGTGCTGAATGCACGCATGGAAAACCGCACCAATATTGAATGGAACAAAGATGATATTGAGGCCCTGGGGTTTCTCAAAATAGACATACTTGCACTGGGGATGCTCACCTGTATCCGCAAAGCATTTGATCTGGCCCGTGATCATTACCAGCTCAACTGGACATTGGCCAATATTCCCCAGGATGATCCGGAAGTGTATGAAATGATCTGCCACGCCGACACCATTGGTGTTTTCCAGATCGAAAGCCGGGCACAGCAATCCATGCTGCCGCGACTCAGGCCGAGAAGCTTTTATGACCTGGTGATTGAAGTGGCCATCGTGCGCCCCGGTCCTATCCAGGGCGATATGGTGCACCCCTATCTCCGCCGTCGCAATGGCGAGGAACCGGTAGAATTTCCTTCCCCTGAACTGGAAGGCATCCTGGGACGAACACTGGGCGTTCCGCTTTTCCAGGAACAGGCCATGAAGATCGCCATCGTCGCTGCAGGTTTCACCCCCGCAGAAGCAGACGAATTGCGTCGAAGCATGGCTACTTTCAAAGCAAAAGGACTGGTCACCCAGTTTGAACAAAAGCTTATCCGGGGAATGCTGCAGTATGGGTATACGGAAGAATATGCCAGGAGGGTTTTCAGGCAACTGGAAGGGTTCGGCAGTTATGGTTTCCCTGAAAGTCACGCCGCCAGCTTTGCCTTGCTGGTGTATGTTTCCGCCTGGATCAAATGTCATTATCCCGACATATTCGCCTGTGCGCTGCTGAACAGCCAGCCCATGGGTTTTTACCAGCCAGCGCAAATCATCAGTGACGCCAAAAAACATGGGGTGGAAATTCGACCGGTAGATATCAACTGTTCGCAATGGGACAATACCCTGGAACCCGCTGAAGGAAAATACCACGCCATCAGGATGGGATTCCGGCAACTCAGGGGATTCAAAGCTTCCGATGCTGAAGTACTGATCCGCAACAGGGGTAACGGTTATGCGCACACGAATGCACTGCGCAATACAGGCATTTCAGATAGCGCCCTGGAGATCCTGGCCAGGGGTGATGCCTTCCGGTCCATTGCGCTTGACCGGCGGCAGGCGCTGTGGGAAGCAGCTATTCAGGACAGGCCCGAATTGTTGTATGCAGGACAATCCTCCGAGTCACCGGACGAACAAGTTACCCTGCCTGCCATGTCGGTTTCGGAACATGTGGTGCAGGACTATGCTTCCATGTCTTTTTCCCTGAAAGCCCATCCTGTTTCCTTTGTGCGCGAAAAACTCAGCCAGCTCCATATTCTTACCACTGCGGCTTTGTCCACCGCGAAAAATGGTGACCGGGTAAAGGTAGCCGGGCTTGTCCTGGTACGCCAAAGACCCGGCACCGCAAAAGGTGTTTGCTTTATGACCATTGAAGATGAAACCAGCGTGGCCAACCTGGTCATCTTCGAAAACCTGTTTGAGCAATACCGGAAAGTTATTCTTCAAAGCAGGCTGATCATGGTAGAAGGGAAACTGCAGGTGGAAGGTGAAGTGATTCATGTGATCGCTGAACACTGTTATGACTTCACCCGTTTGCTGCGTGATCTTACGCCTTCACGAAAAGAAACCCTTCCTGTGCTGACATTGGCATTTGCCGATGAAAAATCAGCTCCTGCTCCGGGTGATGCCCGCTCGAAATCCATAGCACAGTCCATACCCCGGTCGAGGGACTTCAAATAATCGTTACCCTAAAAGGTGCTTTAGTTGGTACCTTTCCCTGATGCCTGCGGATGTGATGTCAGCAACGCCATACTGACACCGGAATTCTGAGGCAGGATAGCCGCATCCGTGATCACGACAGACGTACCAGTTGTAACCTGCGGCAGGAGGTCTGAAAGAAATTCACGCGGGATGGTAAAGCGATTGTCTTTGACCGGGTCTAATACAGGTTGTTCATATTTCAGATCCTTGAAAGAAAGAGAAACCCATTTACGGATGGCCCCTCCGTCTTTTAAAACAGAAGGAAGTTGTGCCGTATCAGGATTTTGAGCGACCAGGATATGCGTACCGATCGAATCCCCGGGCTGTTCAAAATCCACCCTGCTCCTGCCGATCTCAATGCCATTGCGCATCACTACAATGCGTTGATCCGCGCGGCTGATGACCACCGATAGCGGACCGGTTGCAGATAATTCCGGGTTCCAGCGATAACTTTCACCAGGATCCAGCCGCTTTGCATCTACCACTTTACCCTTCACAGAAACCGGCGATAAAAAAGCAGGATGATCAACTGCCTGTGGTGCCGTGCGGCTGTTGGCGATCACTACGGTCATCCCCAGGGGTGCTGCCTGGAACAAGCGCCGCGCATATTCTGAAGGCAGGTGTACACAGCCGTGCGAGGATGGATAACCCGGCAGGCCGCCTGCATGAAGGGCAATGCCGTAATTCGTTAGCCGCTGGGTATAGGGCATGGATGCGTTATCGTAAATACTGGAGTGATGATTGACATCTTTCTGCAGGGTTGTGAAAACTCCCGTTGGTGTCGGATGTCCTTTCTTGCCGGTGCTGACTGTTGCGACGCCTATCAGTATACCGTTGCGATAGGTAAAGGCCTTTTGCTCATCGAGGCTCACTACCACCAGGATAGGACCAGCCGGCGCTATTTCTGCTTCCCAGGTGAACTGCCCCTTCTTCAGCGAATCAACAGGAGTTTCCAGCGGCAACGGCGCTTTGGCCCCCCAGAAGGGAAATGACTGGCCGGCACTGCCCAATGGCAACAGGAACAAAAACAAAAGGCAGTACAACAGCGTGATCATTTTTCCCGGCTCTGGAATAATTGTCTTTTTATTTAACGCATCATTTCTCTCAATCGCCTTGCGCAAATGCAATTCATTCTCTTTAAAATGGGTTAAGTTTTCCTGGAGAAAGCCCCGATCCCGTGGTGGTACCAATGACCGGCAGCATCCAGGGTGGGATCGGTGAGAATTGTAAAGCCATCTATCGTCAGCAACACACAGGCGGTGTCGATATGCGTAAAAGTGATCATCGTGCAGCATCTATTTCAATGCATCTTTTAATACTGCGCCGGCATACTGGAGCAAAGACTGTACTTCAGGTATTGCAGCAAGCGGATTCAGCAATCCGTAATCGTGGATCATGCCTAATCCCCTTACCATCGATACCGGAACACCAGCCGCATTCAGCTTCCTGGCATATGCTTCCCCTTCATCCCGCAACACATCATTCTCGGCAGTTTGCACCAAAGCGGGCGGCAGGCCCTTCAGCTGACTGACATCAGCCTGCAGGGGCGATGCATAGTACTCTTTTCGCTTTGAAACGTCAGTAGTAGTATAATGATCCCAGAACCATTTCATCATATTCTTCGTCAGGAAGCGGTCGCTGGCATACTGGTTATAGGAACCTGTTTCAAAATCTGCATTGGTTACCGGCCAGAATAACACCTGGAATTTCAGGTCGGGACCTTTTTTATCTTTTGCCATCAGGGCTACTGCTGCAGTAAGATTCCCTCCAACACTATTGCCCACGATCGCGAGCCTTTTACCATCTACCTTAATCTCCGCCCCGTGAGCTGCCACCCATTTCGTTGCTGCATAACATTCATTCAACGCTACCGGGTAACGCGCTTCCGGCGAACGCGTGTACTCTGCATGAACGGCAACAGCTCCTGAGTATACTACGAGGTCGCGGATAAAACGGCGATGCGTCGGGAAATCACCCAGTACCCAACCACCGCCATGAAAGAACATAAAGACCGGCAGCACCCCGCTTACCCCGGCAGGACGCGTAATAAAGAGCTTAACAGTAATACCATCTTCCGTGATCGTCTTTTCCGATACTTCCACGCCGGAGAGATCAACGGATACTGATGTCTGTGCGCCCTCCAGCACCTTCCGTGCCTCATCGGGCTGCATCGTTTCCATTGGTTTTCCGCCACTGGTATTCAAAGCTGTCAGAAATGCTTTGGTCTGTACTTCAATGGCCGGGTCGGAGGCATAGTCCGCTACTGATGTAACATTACTCATGATTTTGTTTTTAAAAATGATCAAAGGAATCCACAGGCAATGGACAAGCGATCGTTGAGCGTACTAATGAGAACCGGATGGAAACAAAAACCCGCAGGATTACTACGGGTTCCGGTGGAGTTTCTTATTCGCTCCTGTTACAGAGCATTTAAAGGTAGGCAATTTATTTAACCAATATTTTCCGTTTAAAGTTTGCTGGAAATCAAAATAAGTTGTTTGTTTGCGTCATAATAACGCATTCATGGAAAAGAGATCGTTCACCAGTTACCGAAATCCCGCCATTGCCGTCGACCTGGTGGTGTTTGGCTATCATAGTGAACAGCTTTCCATCCTGCTGCTCAACCGGAAAGAAGCACCATTCAAAGGCCGATGGACATTGCCGGGTGCATTTCTTGGACTGGAAGAAACCTTCCGGCAGGTATGCCAGCGTATCCTGGAGACCAAACTGGGAATCGCGGATCTCTACCTCGAACAACTCTATTCCTTTGACCAGCCCAATCGTGATCCACGCGGCCGGGTATTGTCCGTCGCTTATTTTGCTCTTGTTAACCCTGACCACTACGACATCACTGCCGGCGAAATGGCAAACGATGTAAAATGGTTTTCAATGGAAGAATTACCACGCCTCGGATTCGACCACACCACAATTGTACAAATGGCAGCTGAACGGCTGCGTGCCAAAATCCTCTATCATCCCGTTGGCTTCGAACTGCTGCACCACGAATTCACCCTTCCGGAATTACACCGGCTGTATGAAACCATACTCGGCATTCCGATTGACCGGAGAAACTTCCGCCGGAAAATCCTGGATAGCGGCTATATCGTAATGACCGGTGAAAAAAAGACCGGTGCACAACACCGGCATCCTGATATTTACCAGTTCAATAGCAATATCGATCCGGGAAATTTTACGATCAACATCTGAATCATATAAACCTTTGTCATGAGAATCACTCCCCTGTTACTGAAAGATGGTTACAAAGTCGGTCACAAGTTCCAGTACCCAGACGGCACAACACTTGTGTATTCCAACCTGACGCCGCGCAAATCACGCAACAAAGAGATCTCCGAGATCGTATTTTTCGGCCTGCAGTATTTTATTAAAGAATATCTCCAACGACAGTTTCACGAAGGCTTTTTCAACCTTCCGAAAGAAGCCGCCATCCGCACCTACCAGCGCAGGATAGACAATTACCTGGGTAAAGACAGTATCACTTTCGACCATATTGCGGCTTTGCACGACCTGGGATACCTGCCGCTCGAAATCAAAGCCATTCCGGAAGGAACCCTGGTACCCATGCGGGTGCCGGTACTCACCATCCGCAATACGCACCCTGATTTTTTCTGGCTGACCAATATGCTCGAAACCGTCATGAGTGCGATCCTGTGGAAACCCTGCACCTCTGCCACCACGGCTTTCCAGTACCTCTGCACTTTTCACCGCTATGCTGCTGAAACAGTCGGCGCAGACACTTCCTTTATTCCATGGCAGGGACACGATTTTTCGTTCCGCGGCATGAGCGGCATCGAAGATGCTGTGATGAGCGGCGCTGCCCACCTCCTCTCCTTTACCGGTACCGATACCATCCCTGCCATCGATTTTCTCGAAGAATATTACCAGGCCAACAGTGATGAAGAGCTGGTCGGTGGTTCTGTAGCGGCAACAGAACACAGTGTGATGTGCATGGGCACGCAAACAGACGAACTCGCCACTTTCCGCAGGCTGATCGACAAGGTTTACCCCACCGGCATCGTTTCCATTGTAAGTGACACGTGGGACTTCTGGCAGGTCATCACAGATTTCCTCCCCGCTCTGAAAAATGAAATTCTTGCCCGCAATGGAAAAGTGGTGATCCGGCCCGACAGCGGTGACCCGGTTAAAATCATCGTCGGCGATCCGTCCGCACCCGCTGGCAGTCCCGCACACAAAGGCGCGATTGCCTGTATGTGGGAAACCTTTGGCGGCACCATCACTTCCCAGGGTTACAAATTGCTCGATCCGCATATCGGGCTGATCTATGGCGACAGCATCACGCTGGAAAGGCAACAGGACATACTTGAAGGCCTGAAACAAAATGGCTTTGCGAGTTACAATGTGGTGCTGGGCATCGGCTCCTTTACTTATGAATATGTCACCCGCGACAGCTACGGGTTTGCCATGAAAGCCACGTATGGCGAAGTAAACGGGGAAGGCCGTGAGATCTTCAAGGATCCCAAGACTGATGACGGCACCAAAAAATCTGCGAAAGGACTGATGCAGGTATACCGCAACGAAGAAACCGGTAAACTGGAACTGAAGGACCAGTGCAGCTGGGAAGAAGAAGCACAGGGGGAACTGGTCACTGTATATCGGGATGGAAAACTGATCGTGGATTTTTCCCTGGCAGACATCCGGCAGCGTGTTATCGGCCAGGCAGCGTTTTCAGAAAAAGAAATTGCCGTAGCTGGTTAACATCCACCCATCCATTCAAGAACACTCAACATGAATACCCTCAACCTGGTCTCCCCGGAAAAATCTGACCTGCAGTTCACCACCATGATCTTTCCTGACGGACAACCGCATATTAAAATCAATCCGGATGACCTGCAGCAGCTCGATCACAACGCCCCTATACGCATCCTGACCCGCATGGCCAATGCGAATGATATCCTGCTGGCCCTGTTCGTTAAGAACACACTCGACTATCATGAATTCGAACATATCGAGTTGCACATCACCTACCTGCTCTGTGCCCGAATGGACAGGGTAATGACGGGCGGTGAACCTTTCTCCCTGAAAGTAATCGCTGCCATGATCAACCAGGCGCAGTTTCGTAAGGTTAAAATCTTCGACCCGCATTCCGAAGTCACTACTGCCATGATCGAACGCTCCTATGCGGTAACAAATCATGATTATGTGCAGCAGGTTTTAGCGGAAACGCAGCCGGCGTTACAACCTGACAGGTACTACCTGGTGTCTCCCGATGCAGGCGCCCTGAAAAAAATCCACGGGCTGGCCCAGCACCTGGGCATTACCCATCTCGTGGAATGCATGAAAGAGCGGGAGGTAAAAACCGGGAAACTAACAGGATTCACCACCACGGCCACCTCACTGTCCGGCGCCACCTGTTTTATTGTAGACGATATCTGCGATGGCGGCGGAACCTTTGTGGGCACCGCGGCCCTGCTGAAACAAAAAGGCGCGGCCGCCGTTCACCTCATTGTGAGCCACGGCATTTTCAGCAAGGGAACCACCCTGGAAAATATCGACCGGATCTATAGCACTAACTCATACCGGGAGGTTTCGGGTATCCATTGCCTGCCTGTTGAAAGGTTTTTGTAGCGTTTTCACACAACTAAATTCCCCGGACGGGGACAAAAAATTCCCCAATTATCGACAATAACGGGCAATCCGGCGAAAACGAAGCTGTAAAACTAGGAGGCACAGTTTTAGTTACTATCTTGGTATTGGTTTTTCATAGGATATTGGATTTAAAAACGGGGAAGTATGTCTATACATCCCTTTTTTTTTGCGCCTGCCTGAAGGTCCTTTCTCTTCCGTTCTTAATGTCAATTAAAAAAGCCTTGTTCATGACAAGGCTTAAAGTTATTTGAAAATGATGTGAAGCTATTACAGCGCAAGTTTCGGATCGCGGCCCAATTGCTTCACCTGTTTAAAGTGCGAATTCACCGCTGATGCAAAATCAGGCATGCAATGATAAGGCAGGTTGAATTGCGCACAGGTGGCCCGCACGATCTTGCTCAGCGCAGGATAATGCACATGGCTTACCCTCGGGAACAGGTGATGTTCGATCTGGTAATTCAGTCCGCCCACCAGCCAGGTAATCACCCGGCTATTGGGTGAAAAATTCGCGGTGGTCTTGATTTGATGGATCGCCCATTCATCTTCAATTTTTTTGTGTTCATGGTCATGTGCTGTTTCGAAGGTTGGCCCCTCTACTACATGCGCCAGCTGAAACACCACCGCGAGCGTCAGTCCCAGGCCCACGTGCAGGCAAAGGAAAAAAACCAGCCAGGGCAGCCAGCCCACTACCACAATCGGAATAACAATGTAAAAAGCCAGGTACATCGCCTTGCTCACCCAGAAGATGATGTGTTCATTCAAGGGCATTTTTTCGGCCATTGCCTGGTCACCTAAACGGGGCCGGAAATACTTATCATAGTCCTGTACGAGTACCCATATCAGTGAGCTCAAAGCATACAACACCGGTGTGTACAGGTGTTGAAACCGGTGCGCACGAACCCAGGGTTGTGAAGGGCATAACCGGATCAGCGGGCTCTTCGCGATATCGTCATCAATACCATCAATATTGGTATAGGTGTGGTGGATTACATTGTGCTTGTATTTCCAGATGAAGCTGTTACCGCCAAGCGCATTGAGGGAAAAGCCAAGGGTCTGATTCACCCATTTACGGGAAGAGTAGCTCTGGTGGTTGGCATCATGCATTACATTGAACCCGATGCAGGCACTGGTAACGCCCAGCAGCAACCCCAAAGGAAACATCCAGCCGAGGTTCATCGGTATAAAAAGGAACACCAGGTAAGCGAGGACAGCAACGGAAATCAGCACAATGGTTTTGGAATACAACCGCCAATTGCCCGTTTTCGCGAGCTGCCGGCTGCTGAAATACTGGTCGGCCGCCCGGTTGAGTGTTTTGGAAAAATCAGCCTGTTTGTTATTGAAAGTCAACTTCTTCATGAACCGGTTCCTGGTTTAATTATGGATGCGAGACCGATGAAGATAGGTATTATGTCGTTGGGGTTGCACGAACTGACCAAAATCAGGTTCGCATTAACAGGAAATTTAATCAATCCTTCGATTAAAATTCGAATTTACCTTGATAAACCATCTACCTCACTACGGGCTATTCGAAGGATTATCGAATTTTAATCGCAAGTTTATCGTAGTATATTACAAATTTCAGTAACTTGCCGTTAACCTAATACGTGAAAAATCAATATTCATGAGTAAGATTACTGATAACCTCCTGGTGAAAGGGGCCAGGGGCAAACTGGGTGAGCAGATAGTGTACAAGCAAAAAGGCGACGACACCATCATCACCAAAATGCCAAAATATGACAGGTCCAAACCACCCTCAGCCAGCCAGGAGCGGAACCGCGACCTTTTCAGTGACTCCCAGCAATATGCCAGGACGGCGATCGCCGATCCCGATCTCAAAGCCGAATATCAAATGGGCTGTGCCCGCGGAAAAGCCGCTTACAATGCCGCAATGAAAGATTACAGGACGGCCCCTGTGATAGAATGGGTCAAAGCAGCTGATTATGAAGGCCAGGCCGGAAAGGCCATCTCCATTCATGCCACGGATGATTTCAGGGTAGTTGCGGTGAAAGTAACCATCCTGACAACCGGGGGCGACGTCGTAGAAGAGGGCTATGCTGCTATGAGTCCCGTGTTTAAAAACCGGTGGATCTATTCAACACAGCCCTCCAACCCTGTCCCTCCAGGTACTGTCGTCCAGGTAACAGCCAGGGACCTGCCTGGAAATGAAACTTCCCTGGCGGTCGGCATCTGAACAAGGCGATTTCACTGTTCAAAGACCAGGTTGCGGTTCAGAAATGGCAGTACGCGGGTGTAAAACCGTCCGTCATCATTCCAGGTTTTATTCCAGGGTCTTCCGCGGTACTCCTCCGCTTCATGCTCTATACCAAGATCCTCCAGATCACGGGTGAAAGCACGGTTCGCATATACGTGATCAAAATTGCCGTCGTAACGTGCCCAGTCAAAAGCAATTGCCCGCAACTTTTTCAGGTTGCCGGCAGACTCCGCCAACTGACCTTCCAGCATGAAATCATGCTGCACATGGATCATATGCGGCGTATTTACTTTCACGCCACCGGAACTATCAGGCTCCATGAAAAAGTCGCAGTAAAATGGAGGCCGGGAAGGGTTGGGTAGAAAGGCCTGGCAGATGGAAACAAAGATCTGTGACGGGGTATCCCCTGCCAGTTCAGCATAGGTTGTCGCCTTATTGATCTTTGTCCAGTTGACCCCTAATTCCGTCCAGGGTCGGGTTCCCACCCCGGTGGCTACAGGATGCAGCGCATACACAACGCTGAAAACATCGGGATAGGTCATGGCGAGCTTCAGTGCACCCCGGCCACCCATAAAATCACCGGTGATTGCCCGGCTGTTCTGGTGTCGGATCGTCCGGTATTTCCTGTCAACAAACGGCACCAGCTCCTGCACGGTAAAATCGAGCCATTTCCCGCTCACCGGGGAGTTCTCGTACATGCTGCCGGAGGTCGGTGAAGAATAGTCCGCCACCACGAGTATAAATGCCCGCGTCACCCCTGCTGCTACCGCTCGGTCAACCTGGTCGGTTGCCGCCCCGAAAATACTGCCGGGATTTCCGAATATGCTGTGGCAATAATACACTACCGGGTAAGCTTTGCCGGAAGCCGTATAACCAGGGGGAAGGTAGATTTTAACCTTCCTGTTGAGTCCGAGGGCCAGCTTGTTTTCACGAAGTACCACTGACGTGAAGCTGTCTGTTACCAGGGTCCCTTTTTGTGGTTGCCCGGCTACCGGCAACATAAAACCCAAAGCAACACATCCTGTTACCAGCAAGGAAAGTATACGCATGTTGGCTGTTTTTAAAATCAGCTGAGATGCACTGTATCACGAAATCCACAGAAAATTCAGCAAAACATTACCGTCGCTGAAGATCAAAGATGGTTTCGCCAGCCTCCGCACGATAGCTGATCGAAAGCCCGTGCATATCCGTTATTTTTTTAACAATGGCCAGTCCCAGCCCGGTAGAATCGGCAGTTCCTCCCCCGCCACCGGCAAAGCGCGTAAAGATTTTCTCCCGTGGAATAACGGGCTGGTGGGTGGTATTGCTGATCCGGAAGTTGTTCGCCGAAACAACAATCTCAATATTGCCGTTTTCATAGTTGTGCCGGATAGCATTTCCCAGCAGGTTGGAAACCAGTGAATCGGCCAGCATGGGATGCATGCGCACCATAAAATAAGCGTGGAAATCGGTGGTCACGTTCAGACGTTTGTCCTGGATAAGCTCCGAAAAAAGCTCCAGCTGTTTGCGGATCACAGTGGTCAGGTTGAGTTCTTCCGAAGCCACATACTGGTTGTTTTCGATCTTTGCCAGCAGTAATAAACCCTGGTTCAGTTTCGACAGGCGTGTCAAGGCATTGGTCGCCTCCAGGATCAGGTGTGCATCCTGCTCGGGCAGATCTTCTTTCTGCAGCAACAACTCCATCTTGCTTTGTGCCACACTAAGCGGTGTCTGCATTTCATGTGCGGCATTCTCCGTGAATTCTTTCATGCTGAGAAAATCGCTGTGAATTTTCTCCGTCATCCCGTTCAGTGCGGCATTGAGTTCATTAAACTCCCTGGTGTTGGTGGATGTAAAATGTGTTCCCCGGATTTCCGTCAGGTTGGTCTTCCGGATCGTATTCAGCGTCTGGTAGAAAGGCTCCCACATGCGTTTACTGATCAGCCAGTTGAACAGGATGGTTGCCAGGAACAATCCGGCAAACACCAGCAGGATAATCCGCGTGATGTCCGCCAGCAAGGCAGCTTTCTGTTCCTGGGATTTCCTGATGACAATCTGGTAAGAGATGCCATAAACGACGACCACCTGCGATAACTGGCGATAGGGGAAAGCGGTTAAACTGGTTCTTTCATCGGTAATAACTGGTCTCCCCGGTGGTGCGTCCACCGAAAAAATCGACAACTCCGGTGACCGCAGCATAAAGGTCACCCCGTTTGCTGCTTCTGCATGCAGGTAACGGATCCAGGCGGCTTCATCCTGCAGCAATTCCATGTCGCCCTTGCGGTCGAGTTCGCGGCTGAACTGCCGGAACAGGTAAGCCCCGGCCAGCAGGAGCAACAGGGTCATAGCGCCCAGGAAGTACAGTGTTGTTTTTGTCAGCAGCCGCATGTTCCTATTTTAGTTGTCAGTAAAACGATACCCTGAACCGTACACGGTTTTGATATAATCCGAACCACCAGCATCCACCAGCTTCTTACGCAGGTTTTTGATGTGGGTGTAGATAAAATCATAATTATTCAGGTAGTCATACTCGTCACCCCAAACATGCGAGGCGATCGCCTGCTTGGTAAGCGCACGCCGCTGGTTCACCAGGAAATATTCCAAAAGCCGGTATTCTTTTTCCGTCAGGTCGAGCACTTTCTCGTTGACCGTGACGCGCTTCGCATCGGGAAAAAGCCTGATCTCGTTAAAACTTATGGCCTTATTTCCGCCGAAATTACGGCGACGCAAAACGGCATTGATCCGTGCATTCAGTTCCGAAAGATGAAAGGGTTTGGTGATGTAGTCATCTGACCCCAGCTCCAGCCCTGTCAGTTTATCATCCAGCGAATTCTTTGCCGAAATGATGATGATCCCCGCTTCAGATTCCATGTGTTTGAGCTCCCGCACGAGGTCGAGCCCGCTGCCATATGGCAGGCCGATATCCACCACGATGCAATCGTAACTGAATGCACTGATCTTTTCTTTTGCTGACAGGAAATTGTCGGCTGTTTCGCATACGTATCCCTGGTAATCCAGGTATTGCTGGATGGATTCGCGCAACCCTTTCTCGTCTTCAATCACCAGTATTTTCATGTGTTTCAAATATACTGACAAAAAAGCCCGCCCTTACCGGGCGGGCGGAACCAAACCTCTCCACTAAAAAACCTTACCTGTTCAAATCGTTGAGGGCATATTGATATTCTTCCCGGGGATTATTCGGGTACACCCCCGTTATGAGCGCGCTGTTGCCGGAACGCTGCAGGGCTTCATTCAGCTGCTCCACGGAACCAACACTGCGGCCGTTGACCTTGGTGATGATGAATCCTTCGCGGATCCTGGTCTGGTCGGAAAGGATGCCGTCTCCCAGGTCTTTCACCACCACACCGGCACGCAGGTTCAGCTGTGCAGCATCATCTGCGCCCAGGTTTTCAAAAGTGGCACCAAGCTGGTTGGCAGAAGGCGCTTTGCCTTCGGATGCAGCATATGCGCCGGCATTGCCTTTCAGGGTTGCTGTGACAGTCTTCTCTGCATTGTCGCGGCTATACGTGATGTCGATCTTATCACCGGGACGCAAGGCACCGACCTTGCCCATCAGTTCTGTACCGCTGTTGATCTCGGCGCCATTCAGTGCGGTGATGAAGTCACCTTTCCTGATACCCGCTTCAGCAGCAGCACTACCGCCCGCAACTTCCATGACGTACACGCCTTTTCCTTCCTTAATATTATTCTTCGTGCGCTCCTCTTCACTCAGTTGATCATTCGGGAAGGAGATGCCGAGATAGGCTCTTTTCGCACTGCCATATTTGATGATATCATTGGCCACGCGCTGGGCGAGGTTGGAAGGGATCGCATAAGCGTAACCTGCATAGGAACCCGTGGGTGAAGCAATGGCACTGTTGATGCCGATCAGGTCACCTTCGGTGTTCACCAGGGCGCCGCCGCTGTTACCGGGGTTAACGGCCGCATCGGTCTGGATAAAGGATTCGATCGCAGCCCTGCTGTTGCGGCTGTTGATCCCGATATTGCGTGCTTTGGCACTGACGATACCTGAAGTAACGGTTGTTTCAAGATTCAGGGGATAGCCGATAGCCAGCACCCACTGCCCCAGGTGCACATCATCAGAATTGGTGAAGCGCAGGTAAGGAAGATCTTTTCCTTCTATTTTGATAACGGCCAGGTCGGTGCTGGGGTCAGTTCCCACAACCTTAGCCCTGAAATCTTTTTTATTGTTGAGCGTTACGGTGAGCTCAGTGGCATCAGCCACCACGTGGTTGTTGGTAACAATATATCCATCTGCAGTGATGAGCACACCGGAACCGGACGCGCGCTGTGCCGGCGCCTGGCGGGAACCGCCACCCCCGAATTCATCACCGAATCCATCACCGAAGAAATCCCGCAACTGGTCAGGAATCTGTGCCGTGGCGCCACGCTGGGCACGCATCACCGTTTTGATGTGGACGACGGCAGGACTGGCCTTGGTGGCTGCCTTTTCAAAGTCCACCATGGGGGTAGCCACAGTGCTGCCGTTGCTATCGGTATACTTCGCGTTTTCAAAAAGGGATTTACTGTTTTGATTGCCGGCAAAAAAATCTTCGTGCCGGTAGTGTTTATAGGCCCAGACGCTGCCGGTGGCGAGGCCACCCAGCACCAGGGTTGTTGTTAAGGCTTTCTGAAGTGTCATTTCTTTTTATTTGGTTTGATTGATCAACCAAAAGTGACATGGGGTTCTGTAGCAATTCTGTAGAAAACTGTAAATGGGGTGTTAAAGGATTGCATCAGCCCGGAGATTAAAAAATCCGTTATTCCACCATTTTTTCTGGGTTATGCGCATATTTACAGAATATGCGTATCTTTGGGAATTGAAAGTAAGATTAAACATAACAGTGGACGAGGTATTACTGGAAGCGATCAAGTCTTACGCAGCCATCAAAGGCGTCAGTGTTTCTGAACTGGTGGAAAACCACTTCAGAACGGTTGCCCGTCCTTCCAGGAGAAAAAATATTCTCCAGCTGGTAGATAAGCTGGAGCGGCCTGACATCGCACCAAAGGCCGATCTCAAAGACCTTTTTTACCAGGAGCAATCCGAAAAATATGGCTTCTAAAGCATTCCTGGATGCCAACATCCTGCTGGATCTTACGCTGAAAAGAGACGCATTTCCGCTTTCCAGGAAAATATTGGAGCTGGTGGTCAAAGGTCAGGTGCAGGCATTTATCACCCCTTCCATTGTTCACATAATCGGCTATTGGCTTACAAAAGCGTATGGAAACGCAAAAGCAAAGGAACTGCTGCTCACCCTGCTGGCTGATGTAACCGTTATTGACACCAATCATGAAATAGCGGTCAATGCCCTGCACTCCAAAATAGGAGACATCGAAGATGCGCTTCAGTATTATACTGCCATCCACCATAAACTCGATTATTTCATCAGCCGGGATAAATCCCTGAAAAGAGCCGCCATCCCCATGTTGCCGGTATATACTCCCGAAGAATTCCTTTCTGAAGCAGAAGGCAACCGTTAAAATAGAAGATCTGCCAGCTATCCCTGCTAAACAGGGGACGGTGGCTTTTTTAGGTATATTGATTTTACTTACAAAAGCCCGTTATGTTCAAAAATCTTTTGCTGGTAGCACTCCGCAATTTCCGGAAGGACAAATGGTACAGCCTGATCAACATCCTTGGATTGACCATCGGCATTACCTTCGGGATGTTCCTGATCTTTTATATCAAGGATGAACTCAGTTTCGATAAATTCTATCCGAATGCTGACCGGATCTACCGCATCAATTCCATTATTAAGGAAGCAGACCGGGATACGATGCGCTGGGCCATTGCCCCCTTCCCTGCCGGACCTGCACTGGCCAGCGACTATCCCGAAGTGGAAGAGGCCGTCCGCTTTGTGGGTAGCGGCCGCACCATGTTTAAAAACGGGGCGACAAAGTTATACGAGGAAAAAGTGTTCTTTGCAGACAGCAATGTATTCAAGGTATTCCAGTGCAAATTCATCGAAGGCAATCCCAAAACCGCTCTGCAGGAACCGAATACCCTGGTACTTTCCAAATCTTCTGCCATCAAATTCTTCGGCAACAACCAGCGGTACCTGGGCAAAACGCTGGAGAATATTAATGGTAAAGTTTACAAGGTAACCGGCGTCATGGAAGATGTGCCGAGAAACTCCCATTTCCTTTTCAATGTGCTCGTTTCCCGGAAGACCCTGCCAGCTGATTTCGGCAACAACTGGGGCAGCTTTGACTTTTACACCTACGTATTACTGAAACCCGGCACATCGGCAGCTGCATTCACCCACAAGATGAAACCGATGTATGACAAATACCTCGCGTCCATCTTTGAACAGTATAATATCAAGATCAGGTTCGAAGCGCAACCCATTACCACCATTCACCTGCATTCCACTACCGTTAATGAACCTGAGGAACTCGGCAGCATGTCCTATATCTATATCTTTTCGGCAGTTGCTTTTTTTATGTTGCTGATTGCCTGCATCAACTACATGAACCTGACTACCGCGCGTAGCGCCCGCAGGGCAAAAGAAATCGGCATCCGGAAAGTGACCGGATCCAACAAGTCTCAGCTGGTGATGCAGTTCCTGATCGAATCTACCCTGACTGCATTCTTTGCCCTGCTGATCAGTATCGGCCTGATCGCCATCTTCCTGCCCCTGTTCAACAATATTGCCGGCAAGCATATTTCGTTCCTGACATTATTCCGGCCGGACACGATCCTGATCCTGCTTGGCGTCGTGCTTTTTGTCGGTATAGTTGGTGGCAGCTACCCGGCTTTCTACCTTTCCAAATTCAATCCGATCAGTGTACTGAAGGGAAGCCTCTCCAAAGGCTCAAGCAATGTGAATCTCCGCCGCTCCCTGGTGGTGTTGCAGTTCTCCATCTCGATGATCATGCTGATCTGCACCTGGGTAGTATATAAACAACTGAACTACTTAAGAAGCAAAGATCTCGGCTTTGATAAGGACAAGGTGATGAACGCTTCGGCTATTATCGACCGGGATATCCGTAGTGCCGTCATTTCTTTCAAAAATGAAATGCGGAAGAACCCGGGTGTTCAATCGGTGAGTTCATCTTACGGTATTCCCGGCGGCGGCATCAGCTTCAACCTGTTTTCGGTGGAGACCAAAAACGGTTTTACAGACAAAGGTGTTGATGTTTATTCAGTGGATGAAGATTATGTGAAGACCCTGGGCATCAAAATGGCGAAAGGCAGAAACTTCTCCGGCATTGCCGATACGTTGCACAGCATTCTCGTGAATGAAAAGCTGGTCAAGGAGTTTGGGTGGGGTGAAGAAGCGCTGGGAAAACGCGTAAAATACCCTGGTGACACCTCAGGCAACTACCTCGAAGTGATTGGCGTGGTAAAGGATTTCAACCAGAAATCCCTTTACAACGAGATCGCACCACTGATCCTTGTTTATACGCGGAATGGCAACCTGATCCAGATGAAACTGAGCGGCGGCAATATTCCGGGCACTGTTGCCGGCATTGAAAAAACCTGGAAGAATACCTTCCCCGATATTCCCTTCCAATATACCTTTCTCGACCAGGACTTTGACAGCCAGTATGCGGCTGACCAGAAGCGCGGCAAGATCTTCACGGTATTCTCCGTACTCACCATACTCATCACCTGTCTCGGTTTGCTTGGACTGATCGCCTTCACTACCGAGCAGCGGCAGAAAGAGATCAGTATCCGCAAAGTGCTGGGGGCAAGTGTTGGAGAGATCATTCCGCTGGTGTCACGCAACTTTGTATTCCTTGTCGGCTTGTCGTGCATAATTGCCTTTCCGGTGGCGGGCTATTTCATGACGAAGTGGCTGAAGATCTTTCCTTACAATACCGGCCTTAGTGTGAGTCCGTTTATATTATCGGCACTGGTGGTGCTGCTGATCACGCTGATGACAACGATTTTCCATACGGTCAGGGCGGCGCTTAGCAACCCCGTGGAAAGCCTGAGGAGCGAATAACCTTCGGGGCCAGGTGATCAGCCGTAGATGCCGTTTCTTTTGATGGATTCTGCCACGGAAATGGCTTTTCCTTCAATGATCTTACCGTGGAGGCTGCGGATGGCCTTCAGGCCGTTTTCCCTGGACATTTCTACAAAGCCAAATCCACGGCTGTGGCCTGTGCTGCTTTCTAATGCAAGTTTAACAGACTGCAGGGGGCCGAAACGGGAGAAAAGATCCCGCAGATCTGCTTCCCGAACCGCGGTACTTAAATTGGAGATATAAATATTCATGGTAATTCAATTTTCCGGATGGCCACTGCAACAGGGCCACGTTCGCCGGGCTCCGTGTCAAATGCCACTTTATCATTCAGTTTCACAGGAACGGCCAATTGCGAACTGTGAAAGAATATTCTTTCCTGGAATTTATTTTCTGTAATAAACCCGAACCCTTTTTCTTCATTAAAAAACTGGACCGTGCCGGTATGGCTGCTATCACGTTCGTTGCCTTTTGGCGTAGAGATCGATATATCTTCCGAACGGACAACGATCTTTTTACGCGGGTCGGGAGGAGTGCTGCTGATGTTGCCGTTCTCGTCTACATAGGCCAGCATATCTTCAAGCTTCTTTCCTTTGGGGGTGTTTTCCCGCCGCTCTTCCATTTTTAGTTGTTTATCCTGGCGTTGCTTAAGTTTTTGTAATTGCCTGTTGCGCTTATTGAAAGTGTCTCTTGATTTGGACATAGACTGGTTTGGATTAGAAAAAAAGGTGCCCTTTAAGGACACCTTCTGAAAAATTTATCACCATTTATTGCGTGGAGCCCGGCTCTCTTTTTCCCGCGCTACGCTGATCGCAATTGCCCGGCCATCGAGTTCACGGCTGTTCAGTTCTGCCATCGCCTTATTAGCATCTTCATTGGAAGACATTTCCACGAATCCAAATCCACGGCTGCGGCCAGTTTCACGATCCGTAATAACTCTTGCGGATGTCACTTCTCCATACTGACTGAAAAGTTTCAGCAAATCATTCTCCTGAACCTGGTAACCGAGGTTCGATACATACATGTTCATAACAAACTTGTTTTGATAAATAAAAAGGTGTAACAAGAGAGCTAAGACAAGTGTAAAGAGGAGGAAAATAATTACGGGGGACGAGCGGGTAAAAATTATAACTGATCCTGACTATTTGCAGTAGAACTGTTGTTCACAAATGTAAAGATACTCATTTAACTGTTTGCCGGCTGTAATATTTTTCAAGGAAGGCCGCCTTTGAATCATGAAACGAGGCAACAGCACCTGTTTTGTACATCAGGTAGATACAGATCCAGGCGAGATCAACCTGGTGTGGCAGAAAGCCCGCCCTTGCACTACCCGGGTAAAGGTGATGATTGTTGTGCCATTCGCCTGTAAACAATCCCGGCCTCGTTTGGTTCACAGAAAGATTGGAACGGTCAAAATCAACACCATCAATATGCTTTTCCTTTCCATGCGCGTGCCCGGTGTAATTAAACGCCCGTACCAGCGCCATCCACAATATTGCGCCGCTGAACAGTGCGCAGGCAAGACCATGCCCGCCCAGCAGGTAAAACACCGTGTACCAGCCGATCCAGTTCATCAAAGTGGAAAGCAGGGTGTATGCGGGACTGGTGAGCGAGCCCCATTTTTTATATTGCGGGAAGCTGTTCAATCCAACGCCGGTATGGTTAAGCATGGCGGAGGCTTTCCGATGGTCTGTTTCAGAAAGTGTTTCAGATACGCGCTGATGATTGAATTCGGCCAGCATGCAATAAAGCAAACCACCCTTTGCATTGTATGGATCACCGGGCTTATCGGATTTCGCATGATGTACATGATGTGACACCACGTAAATCTCTTCAGGGAGCGTTTTAATTACCAGGTGCTGCATTATAAAGCGCGTTACCGGGTTGCTGAAACGAAAGGATTTATGCGTACAGTAACGGTGATACCATACCGTTCCATGGGTACCCATTACGATGAGGCTGTAAAACAGCATGGCGCCCAGGTACCACCACGAAAAATAATGAAACAGGAAGAAGTACAGGAAAGGCACCAGGCATAACATCATCAGCACAGACAATAAAGAGATCCAGTTCGTGCGTGATTTGAAGATATTTATCCTCGAAGCAGCTTCGTTGAAAAGTTTCCCCGCTGACGGTTGCTGTAAAGTTCCGGATATAGTTTCCCACCCATACGAAGGCGTATGGAGCAATTGATCAATAAAACCCATTGTAAATCTTAAAGATGAAGAATCGACCGGATAAAATAGAATGGAGCTACTTAGCAGGCGTATGGTGAAGTTAGTCTAAACCCATGAAGCAGGATGTTAACTCCTTGTTACGGTAGAAAGTTTTATGAGGGTATCGCAATCATAAAAGCTCAATTTCCTGACCAGTCAGCATAATTGATTTCAGCCCAAAGCAATTGCCTGTTCAGGTCTGCGACGTATTTCACGGTTTTGTCACCAACTCTCCTGTTTAGAAGGTAAATGTTTTCTGCTGTATTGAATGCAGCAGGAAAGTTCTTCAAATAACCATTGCCTGAAATATTAACCTGGGACAAATCTTTTGCCGTGTCAAATTTTTGGTCATAAATAAACCGGTGCAAAGTCGCGCTGTCAATTGCCAGGACTGCACCGGTAAGCCATTCCATATTGTCATAGGATTCGAGCACCCCGTACTTATCCGGAAATCAAATGAATGACTGCATCCCATGCCTGAACAGATCAGCACTGTCAATATCAATAACTGAAATACTTTCATCCGGCTATTTGCCGCCAAATTAATAAAGTGCCGCACAAGTTGCAATACACCGGGAGGTATCATTTTTCCAGAATGGACCAATTTGTAACACTGAGTGAAATGAGCCACCAGCCTGCGTTTCAGTTCCGTATGTGTACCAAATGTTTAATATACGGTTTATTAAATGGTTAATAGGACCGTTTATATGACCGTTTATATGACCGTTTATATGACCGTTTATAACCGGATATTTTATATGAAATGCTCCGGGTAAAAATCCCGTTGGTACCAAGGCCTGCCCTTGGCAGGATTACCGCAAGGACCCGAACTGCAGTGCGCCGGGTTGTAAAGCCGCGACCTGCGCTGCAATGATGGAGTAACTTTATACAAACGTTTATTTTTCCAAAATCCAGCCTGGTGGCTCATTTCACTCAGTGTTAAAAATTGCCGGATGTCAAAAAACCGAACCCATTCCAAACCCCAAACACCAAACCCCAAACCTATTCATGTACATCCTCCGTATCCTCTTCTTCCTCCAACTCATCTTCTTCCCTGCCCTTCCGGACCTTCACAACAGGATTCTCCGCATTGCCGGTAATCGTCATAGGAATGCCTATGATACCAAGAGGCGGCAGGCCAAGCCGAAAGCGCATATTAAGTTTGCCGTCGAGTGAAGTCTGTCCTTCCGCACGAAGGCGAAACCCGAACACTTTCATTTTTGTCCGTTCGATCGTGATGATATTATTTTTAACGGAAGACCGGATCACTACAGCCTTGAGGTTGGGATTATTGATACTGTCTTTTCCGGAAGCTTTGCCGACGGCACCGAATAATTTCAGTCCGTTTACTTTTACATCTTCCAGTTTTACTTCACCCTTACCGGCAAGGGAAGGGTAAACCGGTTCCATTTTATCGTTGAGCCGCCCGTTGATGGCATAATCCACAGAAACCACCCCTTCGGCATTCGCTGCTGAACTGGCCATTTCCCGGAAAAGCGGTACTTCGCGGTAAGCGCGTTTTACATCAAAGGAATCGGCTTTCAGCGTTACACCAAAGCCTGCCTTGTGCAAGTCAACAGGAGCATAATTGCCGGCCACTGATACCACCGCCCCTGCGATCCCTGCCCGGGCATCATTGAGTACCAGCTGGCCGTTCTGCAGGGTCACACTACCTGCAAAATCGTTCAGTTTTGAAGCGCCATAGATGATCTCTTTTATGGTGGCCTGGAGGGAAAGGTTAAGGTTCTTCGGCAACAACACCACCCCGCCGGGCGAAGAAGCACCTGTATTGGCCGAAGTTGCGGTATCGGCAAATACCATAAAATCGTTCACCACTACCCTTTCGGAAGCTATTTCCATTTTTCCGGTGAGCAGTTCGTCCTGCAGCCAGTAGGCAACCAGGTTCTGCGCATAACCATTCAATTTGAATTTATTTTCCTGGTATTGCAACACCGTGTTTTTCAGCCAGGCTTTGTCTTGTCTGAACTCCAAAGTCCCCTCCGGCACCAGGAAGGGATAGGGATAGTCGTCGCTCCGGAGTGACAGGTTTTCCATTTGCAGGGTGCCACTGTTTTTCAGGCGCTGATATCGTCCTGCTACCGCATCTGCCTGCGTGCCGCCCAGCGATAAATTGGTCCGGACCAGGCCGCTGACCGAATATCCCTTTATGGCGAACACCTGGTAGATCCTGCCAAGGTCCAGGGCACCGGTAGCAGTGAGCGCGTACCGCAAATCATTGAAATCAGACAGGCGGGCAGTGAGTGCAAAGGGCTGTTCTTCGAAAGTAAAGGATACCGGCTCCAGCACCACCATCAGGTCATCATACGATCCTTTATTGCTGTTCAGCTGTCCGTTTACCTGGATATCGCGAACAGGATGGGGATAATAGGGCGTTTGTACCAGACCGTTGGTCCATTGCAGTTTGCCCTGGGCGGCGGGAAACAATCTGCGACCGGCATCCAGGTGACCGTTGGCCTTGATATCAGCATGCAATTCGCCTCCGAAGGCATAACCCTGCAACGGAATGGCCTGTGTGATGGATTCAAGGGGAAGATCAGCTTTCAGGTCTGCATTGAGCTCGCTTTTGTCGAGTCCTGTTACCGACAGCCTGCCCTGTAAATGCCCTTTCCCGATAGCAGCCTGCAGGTTGCTGATATTGGCGGATATATCTTCCCACCTGCCCGTATTGACAGTGGAATTGATTTCAGCATGTACGTTTTCCAACGCCAAAGGCAGGTCTTTGTATTTGAAATAGCCGTTGCTGACCGTCGCCTGGAGCGTGTAGTTGGGAATAGCCAAAACAACAGTGTCAGGCCGGAAATTCTTTGGGTTCTGGCCTGTACGGTAAGTGCCGTCTGCCGTTGCCCTGAGATCCAGTTTTCCATTCAGTGCAGCAATGGTCATCCCCAGTGCCCGGTGCAGTAAACCAAGGTCAAGCTGGCTATTGATATTAGCTTTGACCTGTGGCGTGGTCAGACCCTTCCACTGCAGGCTGGTGCTGGTGGGTAACCCGTTCAGGGTGAAATTTATTGAATCAGCTGTCAGTGCCAGGCTGTCGGCATTGAGTCCGGGCAGCATAAGGTCAGCCCTGATGGCTACATCTTTTAACGGCACTGGTGCTTTGTTATGGTTGATACTGCCGTTGCGTACCCAAAGGCCAATGGCAAGATCCGGCGCTTCGTTTGTTGCAGCCCGGTAGGCACCGGTCAGGTCCACCGTCAGCCGGCTGGTGCCGTTGAATTGCGTATCCCTGAACCATTGTTCATAGTCGGGTGGCAATATAGAAAACACATTGCCGAAATCAGTAGTACCGGACACCACGTGAAGGTCGATGTCATAACCGTCTTTCAGGATCGCCATGGTACCTGAAAAATCGACCGGCAGCTGGTTGATGAGCAGTTTGTTTTGCTGAAACCGGAACCTGAGGGAAGAAGTGTTGATACTGGTAATCAGGTCAGCTTCCAGTTTCCGCCGGTTCAGGTAGTGTGTACCATTATAGGTAAAATCAAGTGCATCGGCATGAAACTTTGAGCGCAGGTCAAACTCGTTTTTTGCCAGGTCACCTTTTCCCTCGTAATCGAACCCCACTGCTTCGATCCGCATGGGCAGGGAGCGATCGTCATAAATCAGCTGGCAGTCGGACAATTGAATGCGTTCTATTTTCAGGCTGGTGTTGCTGGTCGTATCGGTGGTCGCAGGCGCTGCCTTTTCAGAAGAGCGGTAAATATTATAGTTTGCATTGCCCTTTTCATCGATACGGATATGAATGCGGGAATCATCGACAAAGAACTGGTCCACTACCAGCCCCCCGTGCAGCAAGGAAGCCAGGTTGATCCCGAAACTCAGGTCGTGGCCAGCCATCAGGGTATCTTTCGCAAAGGGTTCGGCCCCCAACAGGGAATAGTCATGCAGGGTGAGGGTCAGCGTTGGAAAATGCTGGAAGAAACTAAGGCGGGCTTTCGAAAAATTGAGCTCGCCTTTTATGCTCTGGTTGGTCCATTCCTTAATGCGGGCGGCAATGGTAACAGGAAACAGGATGGGCAATAAAAACAGGAGGCCAAGCACGGAGGCGGCGACAATGCCGGTGATCTTCAGAACCTTTACAACAGTCTTTTTCATTTCCGGGGCTGAATTTGAACAAGCCGCTTCAAAGGTAAGAAGGCGCAACCACTGTGGCCGGTTTTCCCCGGTCTACTTCCTGCCAAATAGCTCATCGATCTCTTTTTCGGTAAGGATGACAAATCCGTCGCAGCAACCGGGTCCCGATATCCCGGCGCAGGAAGCAGGAAATACTGGAGTTACTGGGTGGGCGACTATGACGCTGAAGTGCGGTCCAATTATAAAAAAGACCGCCTTCAACAGGCGGTCTGAAATAATATACACTAAGACTGTTGTCGCTTACTGCAGTGAGAATTTTGCAACAAATTCGCCTTCTGTGATCGTGCGGCTGCCAGGATTCGCCACATTCTGGTAGATAGTTCCCGAGAACGTTCCCTTTACGGTTTCACTGTTGATTTCCGTGATGGTAACATGCATTTCTTCAGGATTCTCCACGTAAAAAGACGCATTGGACCAGATAGTGGTTTCATTGGAATTCATGAGATCGGCAGCCCAGCCGAGTGAATTGGCACTGCCGTTAACGGCTGCTTCTGAAGTAAAACTTTCACCGCTGTGGAAATCATTCATGTCACTCCAAAGGTTGATCGTGAAGGTCTCTTTTGTACCGTTCACACCAACGATAGAAAGATTGTAGCCTTCACCTAACTGGGTCTTCATGGCGTGCGCCTGGGAGAAGGACTTAGACTCGCCGTTGAATTTAGCAGTCATATGAGGCTCATTCTTTGGGCCGTCATCGCCCTTTTTACAAGCAATCATGGAAACGGACAAAACAAGGGACAAGGTAATTGCGGAAAATGCTTTCAGCATAAAATTGGGATTTGGTTTATTTATAAAAAAGGTCAAAAAAATAATGGCCATTTTTTATCTGCCGTGCAATATAGTAATGATTGTCTGCTAACGAAATAATCACACAGATATTCTCCCATTGGCGTGCACCAGCTTCCCACTGCCGGTAAAAACAAACTTTCTTCAGTCAATAATGCAATATTTTGATTTCTCTATTGGCGATAACGGCTACGGTATCCCACAGAATATTATCGGAAAAATCTTTCAGCCCTTCTTTACCACCAAGCCCACCGGCCAGGGAACGGGACCGGGATTGTGCCTGAGCTAAGACATTGTTACCAGGGGGCATGGCGGTGAGCTCAAGTATCCTCAAGGGAATATGTTCGCTGCAACCGGACGCTGCTGTATCAAAAGCGCACATAATTTACCGGAACTGTAGGCCAGACGGCTGATTATCAGAACCAAAAACAATGGTATCGCATTTGTAAGTTTTACCTATCAAAGAAGCCTACCATGTTCAGGAACTACTTTTTAACCGCCGTAAGGAACCTGTTGCACCACAAAACCTACTCCGTTATCAATATTGCCGGACTAAGTTTCGGCCTGGCATGTGTCTTATGCATTCTGCTCTACGTAAACGACGAGGTCAGTTACGATCGGTTTCACCATCATACAGAACAGATCTATCGCATCGACAAAACAGTCAGCAAGGAAGATGGGCGCGTTTCGACCGGCAGCTATACCGGGTATTTTCCTGGTCCCCGGTTTGCTGCAAAGATCCCTGACATCCAACAGTTCGTCCGATTTCAGACAACCTATGCCGATATTAAAAACGGCAGTGAGATCCAGTCACAAACGGTGAGCATTGCCGATGCAAATTTCTTCACCGTATTCAACTTCCCATTGCTGCACGGCAGCGCGGCAACAGCGCTTTCCCGGCCGAATTCAGTGGTCATCACAGAGGATGTCGCCAAAAAATTCTTCGGCAGTACCGATGTAACCGGCAATACTATTTCTATAAAAGGACAGGAAGGCTTTACTCCCTATGAAGTAACAGCCGTTGCCAGAAATTGTCCGCAAAACTCATCCATCCGGTTTGAGATCGTCATGCCTTTACAGGTGTCTGCTGCTGACGAAAACAAAAATGAGAACTGGTTCAATTCCTTTCTAACCACGTTCGTGGTGTTGTCTCCGGGTGCAGAATTGGCAGCTGTCAACCAGAAAATGAACAGGGTGTTTGAAGCGGATGCCAATGAATCGATCAGCCTGATCAGATCCAGGTATGGCATACAGGATATTGGTATTTCCTATGTTCTCGAACCGCTTGCCGACATCCATCTTGGAAAGATGGTGTCTTCGGAAAATGAGAGCCTGTTTAACAAAAGCAACCCCACTTATTCCTGGATACTTTCTGCAGTTGCTGTATTTATATTACTGATCGCCTGCATCAATTTTGTAAACCTCAGCGTTGCCCGCTCCTCGAAACGCGCTAAAGAAATAGGCATCCGGAAACTAATGGGTGGCTCTCCGCAGCAATTGATGATCCGGTTTATGGGAGAATCATTTATCCTTTGTATTGCCGCCTTCGCCCTGGCGCTGGTGATCGTTTCTGCATTCCTGCCGGTCTTCAACCAGTTGACCAGCAAGGCACTTTCTCTCAGTTACCTGTTGCAGTTGAAATCACTGGCATCCTGTGCTGGGATTTTAGTCATTACAGGACTGCTGGCAGGCTTTTATCCGGCACTTGTATTATCCGCTTACCAGCCGGTAAAGACAATCTACAACAGGGTTCAGGCCGGTGGCGGCAATTACCTGCAGAAGGCCCTGGTCGTTGTCCAGTTTTCCCTGGCAACATTTCTGATTGCGGGAACGCTTGCCATTTTTCTTCAGGCTAATTTTCTTACGACACAAAAGTTAGGGTATGACGACAGCGACCTGATTACGGTCAACAAAGCAGGATTAAGCCGAAAAGACGCGGCTTTGTTCAAACAATTGCTGCTGGAGCAGCCAGGTGTGGCCGGTGTTGCCTTCAAGAACCAGGACTTTTCCGGCAATACCGTCAAAGTAAATGGTGAAACGAATATCAATGTTATAGTGGAAACGCCGGATGAGGGCTATCTTCCATTGCTTAAGGCACCGATATTATCGGGACGTAATTTCTCAGCAGCATTTGCGTCCGATCCGGTGAACGCAGCACTGGTAAATGAAACTTTCGTAAAGGAAGCCGGGTGGAAAGAACCCCTGGGTCAAAAGATAGAAAGCATTGATGGCGGTCGGTCTTACTTCGTGGTAGGCGTGGTGAAGGACTATCATTTTAAGCCGATGACTGAAAAGGTGACGCCGCAGCTTTTCACCATGAATCCGAACAACGACTACGGGACAGCCTATATCAAAATAAAACCTGGCACTGCATCCGCAAGTTTGCTTTGCGTATCGAAGACTTTCAGCAAATTGTTTCCGCTGGACCCTTTTGTATACAGTTTTAAACAGGAACAAAATGAAAACAGCTATGCCGCCGAGCGTCGCTGGAAAAAAATGATACTGGCTTCCGCGATGCTCACTATATTCATTTCCTGTATAGGTTTATTCGGATTGTCGGTATTGTCCGCGGAAAGAAGAACAAAAGAGATTGGCGTCCGCAAAGTGCTGGGTGCTTCTGCCGGCAATATATTAGCTTTATTGTCAACGGGCTTTCTGAAACTGGTATTTATTTCTTTGCTGATTGCCCTTCCCGCTTCGTGGCTGGCAACTAACCAGTGGCTGCAGCATTACCCTTACCGGATAACGTTGAGCTGGTGGCTGTTTGGGGCTTCCGGATTACTGGTGACGGGCATTGCCCTGGCAACGGTAAGTTTCCATTCTTTGAGGGCCGCAATGGCCAACCCCGTTAAAAGTCTGCGAACAGAGTAAAAAAAATCTATTGCCTTATCAGCGGGGGCGTTGCTCACCTTCGTAGCCCTGGCGAAGAAGGGAGCTGCTTTTCCGAAAACGGTCAATTCATAAAACCGAGTGAAATGAGCCACCAGACTGCGTTTCACAAACGTATACGTTTGTATACTGTTATTGCACGAAGGCAGACCGGGAAATTGCTTTCTCATAGTAGCCTCTTATGAGAATGGTAATAAATCGCTTCAGATAGACGTCGTTCAGGAAAGTATTGGACCAGTTATCGAAGCGCTGGCATTGAACGCCCAGGTAAAAATAATACAGGCATATTCCCAGCAAAGGAATGAGCCGCCTTTCTTCGCTGCTGATCTTGCTGATGGATTCATAACCGCAGTAAAATGCTTCAATTTTATCATTTCTCGCTGCCTCTTCCTTTCCAGTGCTGTGCAACTGCATTATATAATAGGCAAGGTCCAGACACAACCAGCCATTGCCACAGAAATCAAAGTCAAAAAGCGTGATTTCATTGTCATCGGAGATATTCAGGTTGTCGAACCAGATATCCAAATGCACGATCCCGTGGCGCAGCATGTTTTTGTCAGCATTCAGCAACTCCGTCTCCAACAGCGGCCGGGTTGCCAGCAAAAACTGCATCTCTTCTGATTCTTCCGGAAGGAACTGCCGGATTCTGTCCAGTGAATGGTGCAGGAGCACTTCAGGCGTATAGGTGATACGGTCCTGTTTCAGTCCCTCAGTAACGCTATGTACACGGGCCATCAGCATGCCTGCATTATAGTGTGCATCCCGGGAAAAGCTGAGAAGCTTTTTACCATTCGCATAGGTAAACAGTACAGCATATCGCATCCCCTCTGGTGCATTAATAGTCTGGATGAAAATACCGTCGTTGCCGGCAACGGGGTATGAAACCGAAACCCCGTTGCGTTGCAGCAACAATAGCAGATCCAGTTCTTCATTTATTTCAGTTTGCGTCCGCCAATTGTAGCTATAGATCCTGAAAACAAAAGACGCATTATCACCGTCAATGCGATAAGTGGCATTGATCCCTGTTTTCAGTAAACGGCAACGGGCGTTCTGAATAAACGAATATTGCCCGGATACAAATTCCACTATTGCAGCCGGCGACACAATCGAACTGATAACGGTAAATGCAGTCATATTTTTTCAGATGAAAAAGCCCGCAGAACAAATTGTCCAACGGGCTTGTCAAGGTCGGGTATAGTGGAGTTGGGGGGAGTCGAACCCCCGTCCAAACATATCCTCCAAACGCTTTCTACATGTTTATTTGATTATTATTTGTCGGGAAAGAACAGGAAACCAACAAACCGATTCTTTCCTTAGCTGGATGGTCTTAGGCAACGGTCACAGCCTTTCGTTGCAGCAGCCTGTATTTGCTTTTTAGTCGGCGGCGGAGCATGGTAACAGACCAACCTGCTCAAGCGGCCCTAATGACTACTTAATCACTGATTAGGCAGCCATGGCATACTGAGTATTGCCATTTGAAGTTTGAATATTCAGATTAAAGTGCTAATTATCCAACGCACTACATGCTTACACGTTCAAAGATCTACGCTGTCGAAGCCAGTACAACCCCATAAAAAGCGGATTGCAAATATACTAAAAATGCTAGTTTCACCGCATGAAACAGCAAGACTATCTCCTGTTCTACCGGAATTTTCACCAAACCTTATCTACACAAAAGAGCGCATTAACGCGCCGGAAGAACCAGGTTGCTGTCGTTCGCCTGCTGATCGTTGGCATCTCTGCCGCTATTATATATTTCACCTGGCCCCTGCCCTGGTATGCCCTGCTCCTGTTACTGGTCATCGCTATCGGAAGCTTTCTTTTCCTGGTTACCAGAACACTCAACCTTCAGCAACAGATCGACCTTCTCACCCAGCAGATCGATACCTGTTCCGAAGAACTGACTATTGCCCAGCACCAGTTCCATCACCGTTTCGACGGAAAATCCCTTCAGCCTCATCAACACGACTATGCCGGCGATCTTGACCTGTTCGGTCCGGCTTCCCTTTACCAGTATCTGCAACGGTGCCCGTCAGAACCCGGCCGCCAGGTCTTTGCAGACTGGTTGCTGGCGCCTGCAACCGCACCGGTTATCGCCTTGCGCCAGGAAGCCGCCGGAGAACTTGCCAGACAACCGGAATACAGCATTCTGCTACAGGCAACGGGACAATTATCACACTTGCAATGGGACACCGCTATCCAGCTGCAGAAATGGCTGTCAGAGCCGGCAGTTTTTCGTCAAAAATTCTGGAAGCTCCTCGCCATTGTCTTCCCCATCATCAGCGTGGGATCCTTGTTCGCCTACTGGTATGATCTGCTCAATGCACCCAGATTTTATTTTCTTATACTGATCTATATAATCGTCGCCTTCGCCATCACCAGGAAGGTTATCCCGGCCTACAAATCGTTGAACAAGGTCGTACCGCAGCTCTCGACGCTCAGCGCGATGCTGAAAGCCATCGAATCCGGAAATTTTACCGCCAGCTATCTCACCACCTTACAACAAAGGCTGGTCACAAGCAACCACGCAACAACTAAACCTATAAACCCTAAACACCTAAACAACACATCCGCCTCTTCGCAGATCAGACTGCTGCACGCGATTCTCGACCGCTTCGACTACCGCCTCAATCCGCTCGTCTTCCTCCCGCTGAACGTATTCCTGTTGTGGGACCTTCAGCAGATCCTGCGGCTGGAAAAATGGAAACAACTGGAAAAAGATGCGATACCCGACTGGTTCCGGGTGATCGGTGAAACTGAAGCGATCAACAGTATCGGCCGGGCCACGTTGAATCATCCCGGCTGGCATTTCCCGGAGATCACGGAAAAGCCCGGTACATTCCAGTCTACCGGCCTTGGCCACCCGCTGATCCCTGAAAAGAAAAGAGTAACGAGCGATTACGCTACTTCGGGTCGTCCTGCCGTATCACTGATCACGGGAAGCAATATGGCCGGGAAGAGCACTTTCCTGCGGAGCATCGGCGTCAACCAGGTGCTGGCTATGGCTGGCGCGCCTGCCTGTGCTGCACACCTGACGGTCTCGCCCATGCGCATCATGAGCAGCATGCGCATCGCCGACAATCTCGAAGAGAATGCCTCTACTTTTTATGCAGAACTGAGTAAACTGAAAACGATCATTGAAGCCGTGAACCGGCAGGAACCTGTCTTTTTCCTGCTGGATGAGATCCTGCGCGGCACCAATTCACACGACCGCCAGGCAGGTTCCAGGGCGCTGGTGTTACAGCTCATCCGCCACCATGGCGCAGGCCTGCTGGCCACCCATGACCTCAGCCTTACAGAACTGGCTAAAGACCACCCTGATACTATCCGCAACTATCATTTTGATGTAAGCGTCGAAGGCGAAGAACTCTACTTCGATTACAAACTGAAAGACGGCATCTGCACGAGTATGAACGCCAGCATCCTTATGAAGAAGATCGGTATCGAACTCGAATAGAAACAGGCCGCTTCGATCGCGCGGGAGGTGTCTACTTTTTCAAATTAACGCAATTTCAAAAACTCAGTGAAATGAGCCACCACACTGCGTTTCAGAGCCGTATGTGAATTATCCGTTTACAATACTGTCCTGTTAAACGGACAAATTGCCAAAAGGATAAAATTTTATACGGGTAAAATTTTATGAAGCCCGGCTGGTGAAATCATAACCAGTAACGGGAGGAACAGTTTACAAAGTTGCTTCGGCACCAGGATAACCCACCAACATTCAACACCCGTTTGCAAACGTGTAAGTTTGTGAAACTCAGTCTGGTAGCTCATTTCACTGAGTTTTACATATTGCACCTTTTTCAAAAAGCAGCTCCCTTCTCCGCCAAGGCTACGAAGGGCAAAGCCCACCTACGCTAAAGCTACCGCTTACGCTAAAGCTTCAGCAGTCAAAGACGGTGGGCAAAGCCCACCTACGCTAAAGCTTCGGTGGGCAAAGCCAAACTTCAAATCTTCTTGTTAAAACAGGTCTCTGATCACGCGGAAAATGTCGAGCCCGAGCGCGTATGCCATCAGGCCAAGCAGCAATACCATGCCGCCCATCTGGGCATATTCCAGGAATTTCTCGGAGGGCTTGCGGCCGGAGATCATTTCCACGAGCGTAAACAGGGCATGACCACCATCGAGGCCAGGGATCGGGAGGATATTCATCAGTGCGAGTACCAGGGAGAAGAATGCCGTCAGGCTCCAGAACTGCTGCCAGTCCCACTCCGGTGCAAACATCTTGCCGATGCTGATGACACTACCGAGGGATTCATTGGTATTCACCTTTCCGCTGAAGATGAGTTTTAGCTGCAGCCAGTATCCTTCAAGGGTTTCAATACTTTTCTTGAATCCGGCAGGGATGGCTTCGAAGAAGCCGTATTTGATTTCTTTTACTTCGAACTTTTCTTTCACGGAAACCGGGTATAAGCCGATCTGTCCGTTGGCACCAATCGGTGCTTTAAGGTTCATCGTATCTGCACCCCGCAGTACCACCAGGTCAGCTGTTTTGTTCTTGCTGCCCTGGATTGATTTGCGGAACTCATGGTAATAAGGCACGGGCTTGTTGTTCACGGAAAGGATCCGGTCGCCGTGCCGTAATCCGATTTTTCCGGCTACTGTGGTGTCCACCACGGAGTCAATGGCCAGGAAAGGCACCCGCATATCAATGAAATTGATTGCCTTGTAATGGATCAGTTTGGCGGCAAAATCGTCAGGAATGTTGATGGTAACCGGCTGACCGTCCCGCTCAACTTCCATGGTCTTTGCACTGCCCAGCACCACTTTCAGGGGAATCTTGCTGAACCGGTCAATATATTCACCGTCTACTGATTTGATCTGGTCACCATCTCGAAGGCCGATACTTTGGGCCAGGGAATCTGTTGAAATGCCGTAAGCCAGTTTATTGGTAGGTACATAGCTTTCCCCCCAGTGCCATAACATAACGGCGTAGATGGTAAAGCCGAGTATGAGGTTCACCGTTACCCCGCCCAGCATGATAATCAGCCGCTGCCAGGCTGGTTTGCTCCGGAACTCCCAGGGTTGTGCAGGTTTTTTCAGCTGCTCCTTGTCCATGCTCTCATCGATCATTCCGGCGATCTTCACGTATCCGCCGAAAGGTACCCAGCCGAGACCGTATTCCGTTTCACCTATTTTTTTCTTGAAAAGGGAAAACCAGGGATTGAAAAAGAGATAGAATTTCTCTACCCGGCATTTGAACCAACGGGCCGGAAGGAAGTGCCCAAGCTCATGCAGAACAACTATAATGGAAAATGATAAGATGAACTGTCCCGCCTTAATTCCTGCCTCAGCCCAGTTAATTGCTAGCAAACTCATACTGATAATTCGTTCCGGTGCTTTTTTTGAATGGTGACAAATATCCGGGAAAAATGCTCAACAAGCTGATAAAATTTTACTAATGGGCAACGTTGGCAACCCGTATCTTGTCAGGCTTAAAAACACGTACATGAAAAAATTTGTTCTTGCCGGGGTGGTTATGGTTGCATTGGCTGCCTGTATGAAAACGAGCACTCCACCCGCTGCTGAACGCATTTATGCTTCAATGTCCTTTAGCGTAGTACAAAGTCCTGATACTGCCGCAGTTGGAGATACAGTAAAATCCTATGTAACCGTTACCGGAAGCAATACCTGTTACAAATTCGAAGGATTTAACGGCACACCAAGTGCTGGTAACCAGTATGATATCCGGGCAGTGGGATCCATCCCCAACCCCGATTATTCCGGGTATGACCCATCTGCCTGCATGAACTTTCCCATTACCAAGGACACTTTCCTGACGATCACGCCGAAAGCGACCGGCAAACTGGTATTCCGGTTTTACAACAATGACGTCCTGTTCAGGGCAGATACGCTTGTTGTGGTTAATCCATAAACGTCAGAGATGGATGAGCGTAGCGGCAAATTCGCGCGCGTTGGCATCCGTTTCGAAATATTCATCCAGGGTGGGCTGGGCAATGAAGGGAATCCTGGCCATGGTCCTTTCTACTACGTCGGTCATGTCGAGAAAGCCCACCCTGTTTCTTAAAAAGGCAAATACGGCGATCTCATTGGCCGCATTCAGGATACAGGGCAGGTTACCGCCACGGTGCAATGCTTCGGTTGCCAGTGCCAGGTTCCGGAAAGTTTTGATATCCGGTTCTTCGAATGCAAGCGTATTCGGCTTTCGGAAATCATACCGGGGAAATTTGTTCTGCAGCCGGTTGGGAAATGCCAGCGCATACTGGATCGGCAATTTCATATCAGGCACACCCATCTGGGCTTTGATGCTGCCGTCCTCGAACTGCACCATACTGTGTATAATACTTTGCGGATGTACCAGTACCTGGATCTGATCCGGGCGCAGGTCAAATAACCACTTCGCTTCGATCATTTCCAGTCCCTTATTCATCAGCGTAGCGGAATCGATGGTGATCTTTGCGCCCATATTCCAATTAGGGTGCTGCAATGCATGGTCCCGTTTCACATTCACCAGGAAGTTGGGTTTCTTGCCCAGGAAAGGCCCGCCGGAGGCGGTCAGGATGATCTTGTCGATCGGATTAAGGTTCTCTCCCACCAGGCACTGAAAAATGGCAGAATGCTCGCTGTCCACCGGGATGATCGGCACCCTTTTTTCGATGGCTTTTTTCATGACAATATCGCCTGCAACAACGAGTGTCTCTTTGTTCGCCAGGGCTACTGCCTTCCCCTGCTCTACCGCCTGCAGGGTCGGTTTAAGTCCGGCGAACCCCACAATGGCTGCCAGCATCATGTCGTAACAGTCCATCGCCGCCACTTCTTCAATGGCGTTCTCGCCGGCAAATACCTTGCAATCTGTGCCGGAAAGCGCTTCCTTCACTTTTGTATAACGGCCTTCATCCCCGATCACTACGATATTCGGCTGAAACTGCTTTGCCTGCTGCACCAGCAGTTCATCATTCTGCATGGCAGTCAGCACTTCCACGGAAAACAATCCGGGGTTAGCAGCAATCACGTCGAGTGCCTGTCTTCCAATGGATCCGGTTGAACCAAAAATGGCGATTCTTTTCTGCATCATTATTCCTTGTGGCGAACAGCAAATTAAAGGATAATTGTTTACAGGTCCAATAGCGACTGTTCAGCTGCCCGGGTAGCTGCAAAGCCGAATCCCTCCAGCACGGATTCCATTGAGGATTTTATTTCCCCGTTCATCAGGTTTCCGATACTGCCTTCATGGGTATGCGCTACGGTATGCTCCGGGTGATAGCTGCCATACTCGATCGACAACCCCACTGTTTTGTAGGCATCCCGGAAGGGCATCCCCTGCAATACGAGTTGGTTTACGGCCTCTACGCTGAAGAGGTACTTATATTTTTCATCCTGCAGGATACCTTCCTTCACCTCAATATGTTCCAGCATGAGGCTGGCCATTTTGAGGCAATCCTTCAGGGTGCCGAATGCAGGAAAAAGGTGTTCTTTCAGCAATTGCAGGTCACGATGGTATCCCGACGGCAGGTTGGTGGTCATCATCATGATCTCGTTGGGCAGGGCTTTCAGCCGGTTGCAATGCCCGCGGATGATTTCAAACACATCCGGGTTCTTTTTATGCGGCATGATGCTGCTGCCGGTAGTCAATTCAGGGGGAAACGTAATAAATCCGAAATTCTGGTTGAGGAACAGGCAGGCATCCATGGAAAGTTTAGACAACGTGTCCGCAAGGTTGGCCAGCGCCATGGCAACGATGCGCTCTGACTTGCCCCTTCCCATCTGCGCGTAAACGACATTCACATTCATCCGTTCAAAACCCAGCAATTCGGTTGTTCGTTGCCGTTGAATGGGAAAAGATGAGCCATATCCCGCCGCAGAACCGAGTGGGTTTTTGTTCACTACCTTATACGCCGCCTGCAAGGTGAGGAGGTCGTCTACCAGGCTTTCTGCGTAAGCACCGAACCAAAGCCCGAAGGAAGAAGGCATGGCCAGCTGCAAGTGCGTGTAACCTGGCAGCAATTTGTCTTTATGCAATTCACTGAGCGACTGCAACAGCGTGAAAAATGGCTGTACAGCTTCCGTGAGCGACTGCAATTCGTCACGCAGAAACAGTTTCAGGTCAACCAGCACCTGGTCATTGCGGCTGCGTGCGGCATGGATCTTCTTACCGGTGTCGCCGAGTTTTTCGGTGAGTAAAAATTCAACCTGTGAATGGACATCTTCCACGCCATCCTGTATGCGGAAGTTGCCGTTTTGGATGGTGGCATAGATATCCCTGAGCGCATCGAGTAACTGACGGCATTCCGCTGCGGTAAGCAGCCCGATCTCGGAAAGCATGATAGCGTGTGCCATATTTCCCAGAACATCCTGCCGGGCCATCATGGTATCGAATTCACGGTCGCGGCCAACCGTAAACTGTTCCACTTCTTTAAGGGAGTCGGTATTTTTCTGCCAGAGCTTCATGTGAATGGTTTTATGCAGCGCTTGTCGGAAAAGGAAGTGTCATCGCTTTTCCAATGAGGGTGATATAATCGTCGATGCCTTTTTCGATTTCGCTAAGGTAGATGAATTCATCGGCGGTATGGCTCCGGGCGCTGTCACCGGGACCACACTTGAGTGCCGGGAAAGGCATGAGGGCTTTATCGGAACTGGTGGGTGACCCGTAATATCCTTTTCCCATTGAAATCCCCGCTGCTACCAGCGGATGGTCCGTTGCGATGGCCGTTGCCCGCAGGCGCATACTGCGCGGCGTCATTACGGAACTGACTGACTTCCGAACCATCTCAAGGATCTCTTCATGCGCATAACTATCCGTCACCCGGATATCAACGGTGAACCGGCAATCTGCCGGCACAACATTATGCGCATTATTCTCCGTCTGGATCACGGTTACGGTCATCTTTACCGGCCCCAGTGTTGGCGATACTTCGGGAAACTGAAAATTCCGGATCCAGTTGATATCGTTAAGGGCGAGGTAAAGTGCATTCAGGCCTTCTTCCCTCGCAGCGTGCCCGGCTTTACCGGTTGCCACGCCATCCAGTACCAGTAATCCTTTCTCGGAAACCGCCATTTCCATCTGGGTGGGCTCTCCTACGATGGCCGACCATAAACGGAAAGTTTCACCATCGCTGGTGCGGGCAGCCTCAAGAAACGCTTCATCTTTCAGCAGCGCTTCGATCCCATTGAGACCGCTGATCTCTTCTTCAGCGGTCGCAGCCAGCACAATATTCCAGGGAAGATCATGCTGCGTATAGAAAAACAGGAATGCGGCGATCAGCGCCACCAGTGGCCCGCCCGCATCATTGGATCCCAGTCCATAGAGGCGGCCATCTTCCACCTGCGGTACGAATGGCAGGCGTGTATATTGCGGATTGGGCTTCACGGTATCATGGTGGGAGTTCAGCAGCAGGCTGGGTTTCCGGGGATCAAAATGCCGGGGGAATGCCCAGACATTATTACCGCTGCGCCGCGCTGTTACGCCCTGCCGCTCCAGGAACTGCACCAAAGCGGTGGCCGTTCCTTCTTCTTCCCTGCTGAGGGAGGGTATGCGAATCAGTTCCTGCAACAGGTCAATAGCTGCTGCATATAGTTGCGTTTGACTCATGCGGTGATGAGGGTTCCGGTGGTTTTTGTGGTAGTGTTCTGAAGGAGGTCTTCAGCGTGTCCGATCAGTACTTCCTTTACGCCGGCGTCGATCGCTGCGAAGGCGTTATCGAGTTTCGGCAGGATACCGGCAAACAATTTTCCTTCCTGCCGGAGTGTCGCATAGCTGTTCCTGTCAAGGTGCGTGATCACGGAGGCGTCATTATTGACATCTTCCAGGATACCTTTTTTCTCGAAACAATACAGCAGGCGAACATTGTATTGTACACTCAGTGCTTCGGCGATCACAGCAGCCATGGTATCGGCATTCGTATTGAGCATGTGCCCCTGCCCATCGTGGGTGAGTGGTGCGAGTACGGGAATAAAGTCATTGTCCAGCAAAACCTGCCAGCGATTCACAGGGATCTTTCCGGCTTCCACATCGCCCACCCAACCAAAGTCGATGGTTTTTACGGGCCGTTTAATGGCAGGTAACAGGTTCGCATCAGCACCCGTGATACCGATGGCATTGCATCCGAGTGATTGCAGCTGCGCTACGACCTGCTTGTTGACAAGCCCGCCGTAGACCATTGTTACCAGGTCAATGGTAGCATCATCGGTGATGCGCCTGCCGTCAACATAGTTGGATTTGATGCCCAGCTGGTCGCCAAGCCTCGAGGCGATCTTGCCCCCGCCATGCACCAGCACTTTCGGGGAGTCGATCCGGTGGAAATCTTCCAGGAAACTGTTTAGCGCTTCGGGATCATCGATCACATTGCCGCCGATCTTGATGACAAATACCTGTTTCATTTACGGCGGATTAGTTCCGACAATACGGCCTGTGCTGCCCACACCCGGTTACCTGCCTGTGTAGTCACGATGCTGTTCGGTCCGTCGAGAATCTCATCGCTGAGTTCCACATTACGGCGTACCGGGAGGCAATGCATCACTTTCGCATTGTTGGTGAGTGCCAGTTTTTCGTTGGTGAGCATCCATTCGGGATCATTTACATAGATCTTGCCGTAGTCGTTGAAGGTGCTCCAGTTCTTAACATACACGAAGTCTGCATCCTTCAGTGCTTCATCCTGGTCGTGTGTGATGGTAGCTCCCTTTGTAAAGGAAGGTTCGAGTTCATAATCTTCAGGGTGAGTAATCACGAAATCTGCTTCCCCCCAGGCATTCACCCATTGAGCAAAGCTGTTGGCTACGCATTGCGGCAGTGGCTTCACATGTGGTGCCCAGGTCAGCACAATCTTCGGCTTCCGTGCGGGCTTGCCGGTAGCGGTATCGAGTTTGCCCTGCAGTGCCAGTTGTTCTGTGATCGTGATGATATCGGTAAAGCTCTGCAACGGATGCAGTGTCGCGCTTTCCAGGCTCACGATGGGAATGCCGGCGTATTTGATAAACTGGTTAATATACAGTTCGCTGTAATCGTCTTCACGGTTCTTCAGGGATGGAAAGGTGCGGATGCAGAGGATGTCAAAATATTTGCCCATGATCGGCGCTGCGTCTTTCACGTGTTCTACTGTGTTGCCGCTCATAATTGCTTCCTCTTCGAATTCCAGGGCCCAGCCTTCACTGCCCACATTGAACACTACGGCTTCCATGCCGAGCTGTTGCGCTGCCACCTGGGTACTGAGGCGCGTCCGCATACTAGGATTCAGGAACAGCATGCCGATTCGCCTGCGTTCACCGAGGGTCACATCCTGGTATGGGTCGTTCTTATAAGCTAAAGCCCTACTGACCAGTGCCGGGATGTCCGGTACGTCAGCAACGGAAACAAAATGATTCATTATGCGGTAATTGGGGTGGACGACAATTCAAGGGTGGTGATTTCTGCCCGGATCGCTTCCAGGAACTCATCTGCTTCTTCTTTGCTGAGCGCAAGGGAAGGCAGCAGGCGGATCACATTGGGTTTGGCTTCACCGGTGAAAATATGGTGTTTGCTGAGCAGGTTCTTCTTCAGGTCTTTCAGGTTATCCGGAACATCGAAACCAATCATTAGTCCCACGCCCCGCACATTGGAAATGCCGGGTAATTGCCGCAGGGCTTCCATCAGGTATTCGCCGGTTTCAGCCGCTTTTTCCATCAGGTCTTCAGCTTCCATTACTTCCAACACGGCCAATGCAGCAGCGCAGGCCAGCTGGTTGCCACCAAATGTAGTGCCCAGCATACCATATTTGGGCTGGAGGTGCGGTGCAATGGAAATACCGGCTACCGGGAAACCGTTGCCCATGCCCTTTGCCATAGAATAGATATCAGCGTCTACACCGGCATGATCGTGAGAATAGAACTTACCGGTTCTTCCGTAACCGCACTGCACACTGTCGGCGATATACACCGCACCATATTCATCGCAGCAGGAACGGATGGCCTGCAGGAACTCCGCAGTAGCCACATTGATTCCACCTACACCCTGGATACCTTCCACGATCACTGCAGCGATCTCTGATCCCTGTGCCTTGAAACAGGCTTTGAGGGAATCCGTATCGTTGAAGGGAAGGAAGATGATATTAGCGGTCTGGTTTACCGGTGCCACGATGGCCGGGTTGTCAGTAGCGGCAACGGCCAGGGAAGTTCTTCCGTGGAAGGATTTCCGGAAGGCAATGACCTTTTTACGGCCGGTATGAAATGATGCGAGTTTCAGGGCATTTTCATTGGCTTCCGCACCGGAATTGCAAAGGAATAACTGGTAGTTCTCCTTTCCGGAAAGATGGCCGAGTTTTTCCGCCAGTTCCCGCTGTTGCGGGATGAGTACGGAGTTGGAATAAAACGCGATGCGTTCCAGCTGATCTTCGATTCGTTTAACCCAGTGCGGATGGGTATGACCAATAGAGATTACGGCATGACCGCCGTACATGTCCAGGTAGGCATTTCCCTGGTCATCCCATACTCTGGAGCCACTGGCCTTTTCGATGGTGATGTTGTTCAGGGGATAAACGTCGAATAATTTCATCTGGCGTCTTTTATCGGTTTAAAAATAGTTTGCTTTCAGCTGGAGGCCTGTTGTTTCGGGAACACCGAACAGCAGGTTCATGTTCTGCACGGCCTGACCGCTGGCTCCTTTCAGGAGATTGTCGATCGCGCTGTGCACAACGAGTTTGGTTCCGGCTTTTTCCAGGTGGATCACCGCTTTGTTGGTGTTCACCACCTGCTTGAGAAAAATGGTATCGTCGGCGACATGCGTAAACGGATGTCCTTTGTAAAATTCTTTATAAAGGGCCACCAGGTCGCGGATCGGGCGGTCGAGCGTGAGGGTGGAGCTGATAAATATCCCTCTTGTAAAATCACCGCGCCAGGGCACAAAATGAAGACCGATCGCCTTGTCGGGAATCGCGTTGACCGTGGCGGACTGTAATTGCTGCAGGGATTCGCCGATCTCTCCCAGGTGCTGGTGCGACAGCGTTTTGTACGCCTGGATATTATTGGCTCTCCAGCTGAAATGAGAAGTAGCTGCGAGCGATTGTCCTGCCCCGGTGGATCCGGTGATGCCGGTAGTATAGATCTCATCCAGCAACCCGGCATGTGCCAGTGGTAAAAGCCCCAGCTGGATGGCCGTAGCGAAGCAACCCGGATTGGCAATCGCCTGCGCCGGGGCATGCCCGTTAGTGCCTGCGATCCTGTCGCGGTTCAGTTCCGGAAGGCCGTAAACGAATTGCAGGTCGCCCAGGCTGTTGCCTGCCTGCAGCCGGAAATCGTTGGACAGATCAATGATCTTCACGCCTGCCGGAAAAGTATTTGCTTCCAGGAATTTTCGCGCTTCGCCATGCCCGGTACAGAGAAATAACACATCAATATCCGTGCTGAGCTCACCGGTGAACAGTTGTTCTGTTTCTCCCAGCAGGTCATGGTGAATGCTGTATAAAGGTTTTCCAGCGCTGCTCTTGCTGTGTACGAATGTTATCTCAGCAGCGGGATGGTGTACCAGCAGCCGGATCAGTTCTCCGCCCGTATACCCTGCTCCTCCTATTATGCCGACCTTGATCACTTGTTTCTGTTTAGAATGTTACTTTTTGCTGTTGGCCTCTTCGTTCACACTGTTCCAGATCGCAGTCTGGTTGCCAAAGATTTTACTGAAGCCTCTTACGTCATCACCTGACCAGCCATTGTTCATCTCACCGTACTTGCCGAATCTGGAAGACATCAGGTCAAAGGCTGATTCGATGCCGGTCACCTGGAAACGGTATGGCATCAGTTCCACAAATACATCACCGGTCACCTGTTGCTGACTATTGGCGAGGAAGGCTTCGATATCCCGCATTACCGGGTCGAGGATCTGCCCCTCATGCAACCAGTTGCCATAAAACTGTGCCAACTGATCTTTCCAGTTCAGCTGCCATTTGGTAAGCACATGTTTTTCGAGCGCATGGTGCGCTTTGAGGATCACCATCGGCGCGGCAGCTTCAAAGCCCACACGCCCTTTGATGCCGATGATCGTATCACCGATATGAATGTCACGGCCGATACCAAAGGGACCGGCAATGCTTTGCAGGAAGAGGATCGCATCGGAAGGGTGATCGAAGGTGCGGTCATTAATGCCGGTGAGCTCACCTTTTTCAAAGTGAACTTTCACCTGTTCGCCGGTGGTTTTGGTTACCTGTGTTGGCCACGCGGATTCGGGCAGCATGCCATTGGAAGAAAGGGTTTCTTTGCCGCCGACGCTGGTACCCCAAAGACCTTTATTGATACTGTATTTGGCTTTTTCGGCGTTCATATTCACGCCTTTGCTTTTCAGGTATTCAATTTCTGCTTCCCGGCTGAGTTTCAGATCGCGGATGGGGGTGATGATCTCCACGCCGGGGATCATGATATGGAATACCATATCGAACCGTACCTGGTCATTGCCGGCGCCGGTGCTGCCGTGCGCTACGGCATCGGCATTGAGCTTTTTCACATGCTCGGCGATATGGATCGCCTGGCTGAGCCGCTCGGCGCTTACACTCAGGGGATAGGTATTATTCTTGAGGACATTACCATATATGAGGTACCGGATGATCCGGTCATAGTATCCTTTGACGGCATCTACTGTGGTGTGGCTTTTCACGCCCAGTTTATACGCGTGCTGCTCGATCTGGTCCAGTTCTTCTTTGGTGAAACCACCAGTATTCACAATGATGGAATGCACTTCAAATCCGCGGTCTTCGCTGAGGTATTTTACACAGAAGGTTGTATCGAGACCACCACTGAATCCAAGTACTACTTTTTTGGCCATGTTGACGATTGAACAGTTTTAAAAATGAAAAAGGGAGCTAAGTGCAGCGAACATTTTTTTCTTACCGGCATCACCGCCTCCGGCATTTTCCTGGGCCTGCTTTTTCTTGAAGACCTTGAGGAAGCGGGATTGTTTGAACCGCAGCAGGCGCTCATAGGCTTTGGAATGCTGCTTGAAATCTTCAGCAGTTTCCTCGGGCTTGTAATGATCTTTGGGATCGTAGAGCATGGCGGTGCAGAGGCAGTTTTTTCTTTCCTTGCTGGTAAGGATGTCAAAGTTGACACAGCTTTTGCAGCCGGCCCAGAAGGCTTCGTCCTGCGTGAGTTCGGAATAGGTCACCGGTTCGTATCCCAGGTCGCTGTTGATCTTCATGACGGCGAGGCCGGTGGTGAGACCGAACAGTTTGGCATTCGGGAATTTTTCCCGCGACAATTTGAAGGTGCATTCCTTAATGCGTTTGGCTACACCGCTCTTCCTGAAATTTGGGGATACGATCAGCCCGGAATTCGCCACATATTCTCCATGGCTCCAGGTTTCGATATAACAGAAGCCTACCCATGTTCCGGTGTCAGTCAGGGCGATCACTGCCTTTCCTTCGCGCATTTTTTCAGCGATATAGTCCGGCGATCTTTTAGCGATACCGGTTCCCCTCGCTTTTGCGGAAGATTCCATCTCATCAGTGATGGTGGATGCAAAATGGATATCATCGGGAGTGGCTACCCTCACGATAATGGATGTTGTTTCCAACGGCAATAAATTAAGGATCAGAAGATGTTTTTAGCGGTACACCAGTGGTGTGTAAAAAAGTCTCGGGGCTTTTTTCACTGATAGGGGCCGGTGCAAAGGGCTCGTCCTATCAGCAACCACGTCGCGGTCGCGGGTACAAACAAAGGGTAGCTTCCGGGGAGAATACAACCAGGCCGTTCATCTGAACAGGGGCACTATGTTGTTGGAATGCTTTCATCTTTACGCCAGTGTTTTTAATTTGCTCGCCAAAATTATACGATTTTGCCGGAATGCAGGCAAAAAAAATATATAAAACTCAGCGGCTGAGGCTAACAAGCGTAAGCTTTACGGGTTTCACGCAGGGCGTTTTTGTTTTCACGCAAAGCACGCTAAGGGGCAAAGCCGCAAAGAATTTGCAGACAATGGAGCTGATAGCGATGCAACATACGGAGGGTTTTACACCCGAAAGTTTACCAGCCTGCGGCTGGAAGATCGCAAAGGTTCGCTTCGTAATGGCGGGTTGGATCCGCGAAAATTCTTGAGGTGTGCTTAACAGGTTATGTGCCCCGCGCAATAATTTGGAAATCGCAATGCTTGCAGCATCCATACTATCACCAATTTCAAAAAATCTTTGCGCCTTTGCCCCTTTGCTTGGTGCCAAAGGCGCCATTGCGTGAAAAACACTGCGTGAAAAACACTGCTTGCAGAGATTTAGCCTGGGGGCAGGATTATTGTTCCACAAAAGACTCCAGCGCAGTTGCCAGGCTTCTGTCGTTGCTCAGGCGCGGAACTTTATTCTGACCACCGAGTTTACCCTGTGCTTTCATGTATTCGATAAAGCCGTTGCGGCGGACAGGCCTGATTTTCAGGGGCAGAAGGATATTGCCGGTGATCAGGTCGTCATAATAGATGTTCTTATTGCGGAGGTTCCCATCCACTTTGCCGGCAAAGGCTTCCAGGTCATCGGGTGCGTGATCGAACTCCACGAACCACTCATGGTAGCTTTTGCCTTCCTGTTGCGAAATCATGGGTGCTACAGTAAATTCTGTGATATGAACACCCGACTCGGTGGCGGCTTTCATGAGGCTGTATTCCACTTCTTCACCAATCACATGTTCGCCGAAAGCGGAGATGAAATGTTTGATGCGCCCGGTAACGACGATCCGGTAGGGATTCAGGGAAACGAATCGTACGGTATCACCAATATTATAACTCCAGAGCCCGGCGTTACTGTTGATGATGAGTGCGTAATTCTCTCCTGTTTTCACCTCCGGCAGGGAAAGACGGGTGGGGTTTTCAGAGAAGATCTCACCTACCGGTACGAATTCGAAGAATATGCCGCTGTTGGTATTCAGCAACAGGCCTTCTGATAGTTGTGAATCCTGGAAAGCGAAAAAGCCTTCAGAAGCCGGGAAAGTTTCAATGGTGGCAACGGGGCGGCCGATGGTCTCCAGCAGGCGGGCACGGTAGGGTTCGAAATTAACGCCGCCGTGAACCAGCACGGAGAATTCGGGGAACAGGTCACCCACTTTTTTACCGCTGCGTTGGGTCAGGCGGTCAAAATACATCTGCATCCATGGCGGGATACCACTGATCAGGGTCATGTTCTGATCGATGGTCTCCTCTACGATCCGGTCGAGTTTGGTCTCCCATTCGTCGATACAGTTCGTCTCGTAGGTGGGTAGCTGGTTGGTACGCAGGTAACTGGGAATCTGGTGATTAACGATGCCGCTGAGGCGTCCGGTGGGGATGCCCCCTACCCTTTCGAGTTCCGGGGACCCCGATAAAAAGATCATTTTCCCGTCAAAGACCCGGGTGCTGCCCATTTCGGTGAGGTTGCAGAAAACTGCATTTCTGCCCGTATTGAAATGGTTGGGCATGGATTCTTTGGAAATGGGAATGTATTTGACGCCGGAAGTGGTTCCGGAGGTTTTGGCCAGGTAAAGCGGCTGACCTTTCCATAATATATTATGCTTCCCTTCCTTGATCTGGTTGATATAAGGCTTCAGGGATTCGTAGTCGCGGATGGGGACCGCCTGGCGGTAGGCTGCCAGGGACATGCCCTCTTCGAGCCGGTGATCCTTGCCAAATTGAGTATGGGCGCCGGTTTTAAGGAGATCCTGAAAGATAGCTTCCTGGTCGGGAACTGCCTGTTGCATGGACCGCCGGATCTGTTTTACCACGTATGCCGCAAACGGTTTGGCAAGAAAAGACTTGAATTTCATGGTACTGTGTTCGATGAACGCCGACAAATTTAGGTGACCATTTGCTTCCTGCCCCGTAAATTTGGGGTAATTATTTCTGAAAAAGGGTTGGGAGCTACCAAAAATCTCCTTACCTTTGCACTCCTAATTTTGGTAAGTTATGTTTGCAGTTGTTAAAATAGCCGGACAGCAATTCAAGGTTGAAAAAGACCAGACTTTGTACGTTCCTCAGATTGCAGGAAACGCCGGCGACAAAGTAGAATTTTCTGAAGTGTTGCTGGTTGACAACAACGGCAGCCTTACTGCTGGTGCTGATGTAAAGACAGTGGTAAAAGCTGAGATCGTTGATCACCTGCAGGGTGACAAAGTGATCGCCTTCAAGATGAAGAGAAGGAAAGGTTTCCGCAAGAAACTTGGTCATCGTAATCACTACACCAAAATCAGGATCAGCGAAATCGCGTAACCGCGGATAACGTCCGCAAAAATTCATAGATCATGGCACACAAAAAAGGTGAAGGCAGCGTAAAGAACGGTCGCGATTCACAAAGCAAGCGTCTCGGAGTAAAGATCTTCGGTGGTCAGCCAGCTATTGCCGGCAACATCATCGTGCGTCAGCGCGGAACAACTTATCATCCTGGTAAGAACGTTTCTGTTGGCCGCGATTTCACCCTCTTCGCTGACATTGACGGCGTAGTGGAGTTCCGCAAAACCAGGGGTGATAAAACTGTTATTTCGGTTACTCCCGTTGAAGTTGTCGCTTAATCAATTCCGATTAAACGGCAAAAAAAATTTTGCAGTTTCAGATTAGTTTATATTTTTACGGTGTAATAACCCATTTACTAATCATTAAATTCTAAAAAAATGGCAACTGCAAAAAAAGCCGTTAAAAAAGCTGTAGCAAAAAAGGCTGTTAAGAAAGCCGTTAAAAAAGCTGTAGTTAAAAAAGCTGTTAAGAAAGCCGTAGTTAAAAAGGCTGTTAAGAAAGCTGCTGTTAAAAAAGCAGTTAAGAAAGCAGTCGTTAAAAAAGCAATCAAGAAGGCTGTCGTTAAGAAAGCTATCAAGAGAGCTGTTGTTCGTAAAGCTATCGCTAAGAAAGCAGCTGGCAAATAAGCCAAATTGCTCGCAGTTTAATGATACTGAAGTCCCGGTTTTACCGGGACTTTTCTTTTTGAAAAAGGCCGCAATTTGCGCTTCCCCCTTCACTTCCCGCTATTAAATGTTATTCCTTCTGCTCCAGTACCCTGGCTTCACGCAGGGAATGTGTGGCTTTAGTCTCAGTTTTCAGACCTGGTTGCACGTTTTTCACGCCAGGTCGCAAAGGAGCAAAATCGCAAAGGATAGGTGTAAAAAAAAGGTTTCCTAATTTCTACCCGGGCTGACCGTAGTGGGCCGAATCTCTTGTCGGGTTGCCGATCCGCCGGCATTGAAATGGAACAAAATTCTAACATGACTACCCAATAACCAAAGTTTGACCCTTCGCATTTACCCGTTCCCAAACAAACCGAAACAACGCCGCAACTCCTAATAAATTTGCGCCTTTGCTCCTTTGCGACCTGGCGTGAAAAAAATGCAACAGAGCCGCCAAATGCGCAGCATTACATAGTCAATCAATACTTACGGGAAACACACCGCATGTGAATACCCCTATCACCACCACTCACTTTAACTTCGCGAGCCAGGTGTCGAAAGCTTCGCGCGAAAAACTACTGAGATTGCGGGAAGCAGTAAGGCCACCCTTTTGCGCGCTGATCACGCCATACCGGATATCGTCAAAACCTTCCACCTGGTGCGCATCAGGATCAATGGACAACAGGCAACCTTTTTCCATGGCGTAGGGGATCCAGCTCCAGTCGATATCGAGTCGCCGGGGATGCGCATTGATCTCAATGACTACCTTATTTTCCACGCAGGCATTTATGATCGCATGATGGTCGACGGGGTAACCGGGACGGCTAAGCAGCAGTCTGCCTGTCATGTGACCGAGGATGCGGGTATATGGATTACGGATTGCATTCAGCAGCCGCATCATTGCCTTTTCTTCCGTCATCTTCAGGTTACTGTGCACAGAGGCAATTACAAGATCAAAACTCGCCAGGATCTCATCCGGATAGTCGAGGCTGCCGTCATTCAGGATATCTGACTCGATGCTTTTATAGATGCGGAAAGGTGCCAGTTTCCGGTTGAGTTCATCGATCTGTGCATGCTGCTCGCGTACGCGCTCAACAGAAAGTCCGTTGGCATAAAAAGCTGTGCGGCTGTGATCGCTGATCACCAGGTATTCCAACCCTTTGGCAATACAGGCTTTCGCCATTGTTTCCAGGTCGTGTAACCCGTCGCTCCATGTACTGTGAGAGTGGATGATCCCTTTAATGTCGTCTACCTGGATCACTGGGGCCAGTGGACCGCTGGTTGCCTGTTGAATGGTTTCGGGTAATTCACGCTGATTCACCGGGATTCCATGCACCCCGGCCTGTTCAAAAATTTCAGCTTCAGACGCATAGGTCGTTCCAGGTGAAAATCCTTTCTGCTGAAACGTATTCAGGAATAATTCACTGCATGAGGAAACAAAACGTTTGACCACAAACTGGCTGGTGGTGCAGGTAGTAAACAACACCTGGATATGCTGACTGCTTCCGGCAAGAAGACTTTCCGGTGTTTGTTGAGTGATCGTAAATGACGCTGCCTCGAGAAAGGATTGCAATTCTCCTACGGGAACCGTACTCAACACTTCGAGCTGGCTGACAATATTGCTCTGGCGAAGTGCCTCTCCTGCCAGGGAAACCTGCTGTTCAGGGAAAGCTTTCTGAAGGCTGCCGATTAACTGCAGCGCAAAACTTTCGATCTCCGCATAAAGGAAATGCCCTTTATTGGTGAAGTAAAAATGAATGGATTGCTTTACACTTTCCTGTGTCTTCTCGCCGAAACCCTTGTACAGCAACAGGCGGTTCTCATCGCAGGCATACAGCAATTCTCCCAATGATTCCAGCCCCATCTCCTTCCAGATGGTTGCGATCTTTTTGGGGCCAAGCCCCTTGATTTGCATCATCTCGAGAATGCCTGTGGGTGTTTGCGTAACAAGATCATCCAGCACTTTGAGGCGACCGGTTTCCAACAGTTCTATTATCTTCTTTGACGTGCTGTCGCCTATTCCTTTCAGTCCGGCGATCTTTTCGGAAGGTGTGTCTGCCAGTTGCAGCGGAAGCTTTTCAATATTGAATGCCGCTACACTGTAAGATTTCGATTTGAAGGAATTCTCCCCATGAATATCCATGAGTTTTGACAGAAGCGAAAACTGGTCGGCTATGGCGTAGTTGTCGAGCATGATGGTAGCTTGGAAAGTCAAATGTAGGCAACTCAACCGGCAGGGCAGCAAAGCCGGCAAAGGATTTTCCCGCAAAGGGGCTCTCGCAAAGACGCCAAGGTGCAAAGGCGCAAGGGAAATGTATCTGAGAGTAACTTTGTTGGGCCCGAAAAATTTTATACTCGGGAAGCAGCAATCAATTTCAACCATACTTCTATTTTGCGCCTTTGCACCCTGGCGTGCTTTGCGCGAAACAAAAAAAGGCGCGCAGCGCCGCCCGTGCATGACTCAAAACCCAAAAATTCCTGCGTAAAATCTTTGCGCGCTTAGGCCTGTTCGTTGATCAGCGGTAATTCCACGAAGAAGGTGGTCCCCTGCCCTTCGCTGGTCTCGAACCAGATGCGCCCCTTGGCCTGCTCCACGATGCCCTTGCTCATGGCGAGCCCCAGGCCGGTACCTGAACTTTTCGTAGTGAAATTCGGGGTGAAGATCTTGGAGCGCATCGCCTCGGGAATGCCGTGGCCATTGTCAGAAATGCTCACCAGCACTTTATGATCTTCCGCTTCTTCCAGCACCCGCACCATACGGTCATCATCATTGATGGTAGCTTCCACGGCATTCTGCAGCAGGTTGGTGAACAGGCGGTTTAGTTGTGTACGGTCCGCATTTACCATCAGTTTATGGTTGACCGGAATCCAGCTGAAACGAACCTGTTCGCTGGCGTTATACAGGTGTGAAAGCGAATAGAGAATTTCGTGGAGATCAAAGACTTCATTGGTAGCCATGCTGATATTGGCAAACTGGGAGAATTCACTGGCAATCTTGGAAAGGTGGTCGATCTGCTCCACCAGGGTGCGGGCGACATTGGCCGTCAGCTGCTTCACATCACCGGTATTGGCGTCTGTAGCTTTCTGCAGGTACTGGATACTCAGCTTCATCGGCGTCAGCGGATTCTTGATCTCATGCGCCACCTGCCGGGCCATCTCCCGCCAGGCCCCTTCCCTTTCACTCTTGGCTAGTGCCGCAGCACTTTCTTCCAGTTTCAATACCATCTTGTTGTATTCCGTCACCAGCTCACCGATTTCATCATCACGGTGCCATTCGATCTCATCGTTGTGCTGTCCAAGACTCACTGCCCGCATCTTTTCACTGATCAGCGAAAAAGATGACGTGATCCGGTTGGTAATGAAGAGCGCGATCACACCGGCAAACAGGAAGATAAAGGCATTCAGGTTGATGATGGTCACAAGAAAGTTGGAGATCTCTTTTTTCAGTTCTACCTGGGAGTCAAAAGAAGGCATATTCAGGTAGGCATAGGCGTTGCCCTGGTCGTCCCGAACGGGCGAATAGATACTCTGGTAACTGATGCCACCCATCTGTTCTTCCGTGGTCACCTGCACGAGCCGCTTCCGGTGAATCATGAAATAAGCCTCCGGATTCATGCGCACACTCAGGATGCCCTTGTCATATATAAAAGGATTGGAAGAAAGGCGCAATTCACCGTTGGTATCATAAATATTGATATCGGTACCGTGGATCTCAGATACTTCCTGCACCAGGCTTTCCAGAATTTCATTCTGCCCCTCTTCATACAACTTCAGCATATAATCAAAGAAAGTACGGCTGCTGATCTTTGACTGCACTTCATTTGTCATGATCTGGATGGCCTTGCTGAGCTGATCCTGCTTGTTCTTGTTATATCGGTTGATGAAGAAAAAGATCGTAGCCGCACCGATCACCAGGAAGGAGAAAAGACTGATGAAGATGATCGTGCCATGCACCTGGGTGCGCAGGTTGAGCTGCATTTCCTTGCGGATGAGGCTGAGCCGCAGGCGCGAACGGACGAGCATGGCGGCCAGGCGGAAAAGTCCAAGAAGCACGAGGAATGTGGTAAACAGGTAAGCCACAAGGGTCATGGATTCCAGCCAGAGGTTATCGCGGCGGGCGATCACCACCACCTTGGCATCATCACGATACCAGAGTTCATCATAATTATAGGATTGGCGCCTCGTGAAACTGGCTTTCGGAACCTGTGCCGGTGACAGCCGGGTGGGAAAGGCATAATCATTATAATAGTCCACCAGCTCGCGGTTGTTATAGATGGCGTAGCTGTAGATGGGCGAATACTCATCCGGCAGAAAGTCTTTGCGGGCGCGGAACAGTTCCGGTACGAGCGCATCGCTCTTGTATTTTTTGGGCTCAGATAAAACAAACATAAATCCTACGGCCACCCCCGCAGAGTCAGTGATCATCTTGCGGGAGATGTAGGAAAATTTGTCGAAGGACTTTTCAAAGTAGCGCATGTCGGCCACATTGGTCGGCTTGCCTTCTATCCGGAAGATGGTGTTCAGGGTATCGTAACTGACTGAATTATCATTATACAGCGGTTTTTCAGCGGCATCAAAGGTGTAGATCCGTGTGTCGTATTTATTGAGGTAGGCGCTGAAATTCTTATTAATGAGACTGTCTTTCAGGTAATGGTTGCTGGACTCTACCCGGAAGCGGTCAAAATTGGCGTAAAGAAAATCGTTGTCGAAATAGGTCAGCGCAATACTGAGCAGTCTTTCGCTGGTCGGGTCAGCCTGCAACGAAAGTTTTTCGGCTGTCCGCTTCCGTTGTTCCAGTTCAATGCGGCTATTCTCGGCAATGATGATCAGGGAAATCGAAACCGAGTACAGGAAGATCCACAGCAACAGCACGGAGATCGACCAGCGGCTGTCTACCGAACTCACCACAGGGAGGCGCATCAGCCAGATGTACCCGATCAGCCATAGCAGCACATAAATATTTAATTCCACCAGAGAACTGCCCTCAATGAAAGTGATCATCATCAGCCCGAACAGGGCCATGAGCGCATAAAACACGATTGACCGGCCTTTCAGCAGGGGTTGCAGCAACCGCATGATCACCGTGGAGGCGAGGAAATAACTCAGCGCCAGCATAGCCAGCACTACAAAGCCGAAGAAACTGTAGCGGTCAAGGCTGAAAAAGTTCGTGACGTTAAAGGATATGCGCGCGTCGGCAATAAGGCTCTGCACCACGGCGGCAAGTACAAATGTGATGACTACCATCATCAGTGCCCCGGCGGCAACGATTGGCCAGTGCAGCAATTTCCCTCTCCATTCCGCGAGCGAAAAACGATACGTCTTGCGGTTCACGAAAAAGAGCAGCCAGGAAAACAGAAAGGCATTGATCAGGAGATCACCGAGGGACGAGTTGATGGCATTCGAACTGTAGATAGAAGGATCAAACAGGTCATATGCCCGCCAGCTCAACCCTTCCTTGAACCAGTACGTCATCGCACGCAAGAAGAAGATGGTAACCATCAGGAACAGGATCCCCCGCAAAACGCCATATGTTTCACAAATGGCGGTGGCAATATTGTGGATGATGATCAGGAGCAGGATAACACCAAGCACCTCCAGCAGCAGGGCCCATTCATTGGCGGACTGACCGGCGTAGCGGTTCTTGGGTTCGAGGTAAAAGAGTGCACTGCCATCTATTGAACGAACGGGATATTGCGTTTCTGTTTCGAGCAGGGATACACTGTTTTCCGCCTGCGGAAAATTGACAAATTGCTTCTGCAGGTTGCTGTTCTGGATAAAATACTCCGTGCGGATCGGAACGAGAGCAATCAGCAGCAAGGAATCCCGGGCAAGCGGCACCAGTTTCCGGACGTATTCATATTGTCCGTTGCGCAGACTGACCAGCCGCCGTGTATCCGGCGCATAAATGACTTCAGCGTTTGGCTCGGACTGCTGGTTGCTCCAGAATGCAAGGCTCCAGTTCTGGTAGGGCGCGGGTTTATACAGGTAAATGCCGAAATCGAGGTCTATTAGTTTGCGGAGTTGTTGTTCTGTATAGGTACCTTCAGAAAAGACCTTCAACTGAACAGTATCCCTGGCGACCACGTCGATCTGGGTTTCCAGCTGGCGGATCCGTTTCTGTATGGCTGACTGGAGATAAGGGGCACTGGAGGCGCCGGAATAGTAATTATTGATGATAAACGCAATGGTGAACAGCCAGGCCGAAGCCAGGAGAAAATAGGCATTACGGTTTAATATGAGCAGGGCAAACTTTCTCAAGTAATCCGTTTTTCAGCTTTGATATCATTCCAGAGCGCATCCATTTCCGTCAGTGTCATATCTCTTAATGATTTTCCCAGTGCTGCCGCCCGGGCTTCCATCGCCGTAAACCGGTGGATGAATTTTCGATTGGTCCGTTCCAGGGCATTTTCGGCATCGAGGTGCAAAAACCGTGCATAATTGATCAGGGAAAATACCAGATCCCCAAACTCTTCTTCCGCATGCTCCTGGTCACCACTGGCCACTGCAGCATGCAATTCCTGCATTTCTTCCTCCACTTTATCCCAGACCTGCTCGCGGTTGTCCCACTCAAAGCCCACCTGTTTGGCCTTTTCCTGTAACCGCATCGCTTTCACCGTAGCAGGAAGTGATTGCGGTACGCCACTTAACACAGAAGTTTTGCCTTCCTTTAACTTCAGCTGTTCCCAGTTCTTCTTCACCTCCTCTGCATCTTTCACTTCCACATCGCCATAAATATGCGGATGTCTCCGGATCAGTTTCTCGCAGATTCCATTGAGCACCTCGTCCAGGGTGAACTGGTTCTGTTCTGTTCCGATCTTTGCATAGAAAACCAGGTGAAGGAAAAGATCGCCCAATTCCTCTTTAATGCCTTTCCAGTCGGATGTGGATATGGCGTCCGCCAGTTCATACAATTCTTCGATGGACTGCTGCCGCAACGTATGAATAGTCTGCTTTCTATCCCAGGGGCATTGTTCCCGCAACTCCTCCATGATCTGAACCAACTGGCCAAATGCGGTTGTAGCCTGCTCACTTGCTGCCATAAAATATTTTTTTAATGTCCTCCTCCGGAACCTCCCATCATCGTTACACTGAGCGCTGTAAATACAACCACCAGGAATACCATCATTACGAGGCTTAACCAATTCAACAAAATAAATTTAAGAATGGTTTTACCGCGTCGCTGTCCGTAAAACTTCCGCATGCTCTTGTACTGGTAAAAATAGATCCCCGTCATCAGCAGGAACTGCAAAATGGGTAAAATTGCAGACCCTGACCTTTCGTTCAGTTTCAGGAAAACAAACCACAGCAACAGGAAGATAAAAGTGGCACAATACAGGTGAATGGTATAAATGGCGTGATCAGCATAAAATAGGTTCTTGTTCCGCACATACAGCAGTTGAAGGATCAGTGCATACAGGGGTAACGACACGAACAGCATTTTGGGAAACTGATGCAGCAGGTTATCGACAAAATTTTTCAGGTATGCCTTACTGCCCTGGTTATGACCATCTTCCACTGCGCGCACCACCAGTACAGCGAGGTTCCGTTTGAGAAAGCCATCCCTTTCTGCCTTCGGTAATGCCTGTTGAATGTGCTGGTAAGCCAGCACAGAATGCAGGTTGTATTTTGTAACCTCTTCATTGAAACCTGTGGAAGACTTTGACGTATCTGCATTCCATACTTTTCTGGGCTTCATCATATCCGGCACCTCCACGCCTTTTCTGGCGAGGGAATCAGATACTGATTTTATTGCCTTATCAGCTTCCTCATTATCGGTAATCTTCGTGGAATCTGCCGCTATTTTCTTTTCCAGCGCCAGCTTCTCCGCTTCCAGGGTAGCCATCGCTTTCACCACCGCCTGGCGACGAACACTATCCTGTTGTTTAGGTAAGGTTTCTTCCAGGTTATCGATCGCCTGGTTAACCTGTGTCAGTTGGGCTTCCCGCTTTTCTTTCGTGGAAGTGATCATATTCTTTGCATTGAAAAGCATGAAGAAGAATATGAAAAAAATAGCCGAAGTGAATACATACATCCGGATAGGATGCAGGTAACTGGCACGGCGACCGCGGATATACTCCTTTGACAGGAATCCCGGCTTCGTGAGCAACAGCCTGATCGTGCTGAAAAACTTTCCATCGAAATGGGTGATATCATACACAAAGTGCGTCAGCAGGCCCCAGAATGTCTCTTTGGGTACGATATTTTCCTGTCCGCAATGCTGGCAATAATGACCTTCTACAATGGTTCCGCAATTCAAACAATCTTTTTCCGTTCTTTGGGGATAATGCGACACTTTCCTGAAATTTGAATAAAAATAGATGAAAAATATCCTATTCGGCCTATTTGTCCTGCCCTTTCAATTCGCTTATTCCCAATACTATTATAAGGATATCGTTACCACCCGGGAGACGAACCGCCAATACGCACAGCTCACCGCTGCCGGTGTGCGCAAAGTGGAACTTGCCAGCTTTGACGGCAATTCCAATGAGACTGCGGGTTTCAGCGCGGGACAAACAATCGATCCGGCCAAACGGACCATCCTCAGCACGACTACAACTGCCGTTATCGGAAATTCTTTTGTGCTGGCTACCTATAACGCTAACGGACAGTTGATCAGCACCAACGACAGCACGCAGGAAGCCGTTACCAAAACAGCGTATGAATATGATGCAGAAGGCCGGCTGACCCGGCTGACCAGTAACAGCAAGTCAGACAATATCACCAATTCAGAAACCCACACCTACCAGTATAATCCTGATGGCACCCCCAAAAACATGACGCGGATCAGGAACAATTCCGATACTTCCCTGATCGAGTTTCTGCCGGATGAGAAGGGGCTGGTGGGTGAAGAAAAGACAATAAAATCTGCCATTCCCGTTCCGGCATTCTATTACTACCACGATGCTTCCGGGAGACTGACCGACGTTGTGCGTTTTAATCCGCGTGCCAGTCGGCTCCTTCCCTACTATATGTTTGAATACAGTCCAGAGGGACAACTGAAAAAGATGACCCTGGTGCCTGCCGGCACAAGTGACTACCAGGTATGGTACTACCAATATGAGCAGAATGGCCTGAAGAAAATGGATCTGTGCTATAACAAACAGCAGGAGTTGCTGGGGAAAGTGGTGTATAGTTATTCGAAGTGAGGAGAAGGTTGAGGAGTTTAGAAGTTGAGGAGTTTAGAAGTTTATTAGTTGCAGCGATGCTTGTGGAAAGCTGTATTGCACGATTAATCGGCCAAAGCCTCAGGTTCGTCAGGCGTCAAGGATCAGAAAAAGCCCCACTTACCATAAATCTGCCAGGAGCGTTATTCTGGCAGAAGAAGTATTAAAGCGTCTGATTTTCTGAAACGAAGTCTGGTAGCGGATTTCAGAGCAATTAATAAATTACCAATTTTTAGAAACCCACCTCCCATTACCCAGGGCTCATTCATTATGGCAAGTGCTTCAACTGTCTGGCAGTGCCTGATGCGACCGCGAGCCATTCATCGCCCGGCGGCGAGCGCCATCAGGTACCAGGCTGCGTGCGGCAACCATTGCTCTGCCCAACGCCAGTCAATATCTTTTCCGGTTTGCGCATAGGAGAGATTAAAATCGATGCCGGCCTCATTTTCCACACCACTGGTGATTCCGTTGACGATGCCGCCAGGCGCATTGTTATACTCAAAAGTACCGAAGAAGCCATAGGCGGGATTATTATAGCCGGTGCCCTGCAACATGGAGGCATCGTAGGGGTTCAATCCCAGGATCCAGTTCAGCTGGTCAGCTGCGTATGCCTGCAGGCTGTCCGCAAAAGCCCGCTCGCCGGCAAATACAGCAGCGCCCATTCTCGCGGCAGTGGCCAGCGAACCGAGACGGGCATTCTCTCCCTGCCACCAGGGCGCAGCTTCTGAACCGTGGGGAAAGAAAAAGGATGTCCACCGCCGGCCGGCTGTATCCTGCACCAACTGCCTTGCATACCCGAACGGGTTATTGACTTCACGGGTAATAGTCATTTCGAAACGCAATGAAACGCCAACTGCTTTTTTGATCGCTGCAGCCTGTGCCGCATCTGCCATTGGCAACCATTCCAGTAAGGCAACCACGGGCAACCCGGCATCCGAAGGATGAAAAAATGGCCGGTCCGCATCATCTGCCCGCCAATAATACTGGTACTTTTTCCAGGAAGTCTGCAGGCGTGTCAGCAGCGCACCGGCCCGCCTGTTGGCGACTGCCTTGTATTTCGTGTGTTTGGTGGTACGGTACAATTCAGTTGCGGCTGTCAGCGCACAGTAATCGTCCAGGATATTTTCCTTGCCGTCATTGGTCAGGCGGGCATTGTTGGCTTCGAGAAAATCGAAAGCGCGCACAGCTGCGTCGAGATAATCCTTCCGGGTAAACTCACCGCTGGTATCATATCCCGCCGCCATGGCGAGCGCAGCGATGGACAGTCCCCCGCCGGAACGAAAACTCACCTGGTAGCCCAATGGATCCTTCCCTTCTGCACCGCCGCCAAATGACTGGTCTTTTGTTTTTTTAATGGCATAACCAGAACTCTCCGGGGCGATCACACGGTCCTTTGCCAGTTTCCCGGGTCCCGGCGCCTGTACAGACCGGTAAAAGGATCCGCCTTTCACCTGGATCCGAACGAGATAGTCCGCACCATAAAGCGCTTCATCAAAAAGGCGGCGGTTGATCTGCCGGAAATCAGTTCCGGGTCGCTTACGGAATCCTTCATAAGCTTTGAAAAGGCTGTATGCAGTCAATGAAATCTGCTGCGGGTTAAAATAACTGGAAAAAGACAGGTGCGACAGGTGCTTTCCATAGTCACCCGTGGCATCATACCAGCCCCCATGGGCATCAATATTATTGTCAGGGAAGGCTTTCATTGCCAAATGGTGATCTGCGGCATCAAAAAGGCCGGTGGAGCGCTGGCCCTTGAAATAATAAGTGAGATCTGAAAGTGTAGCCTTTTCCAGCAACTGGCTGTCGATCTGAAAAGGATGCGACAGTATACCGGTGCCGGCCAACCGCAACTGAAAAGTACCCGCCTGGCGAACGTTGCTGAAGTCAGCCGTATAATAAATGTGTTTATCCCATCCCGCAATACCTCCCCTGGAAACGAGCGGACCGCTTTGAATCAGTTTACCATCGGCGGTGCTGATTAGTTCCCAGGTGGGCTGGGCAACGGTTTTGTCTGCCTGCAGCAGTGCATTTTTGGCGCCGCGCATATCATATCCAACATGATTGGTCAGCCAGCGTTCCTGCTGCGCCCGCAGCGACATAATGCCCGCCATCAACGCCAACAGCAACAGAACAACATGAAGCTTTTCCTGTGAGCTAAAAGACCGGTGAAAGTTCATCAGGGATTTTCCCGGGAATTTAATGCAATTTCAGCACCCTGATACTGATGCCATTTTCGAGTTGGGTGGAGTCTCCAAAAAATAGCGCTTCCTCTCCTACTTTCAGTTCACGGTAAATACCTGCTACGGCCATATTGACACGACTGATCACAGCGTGATAAGTCTTGCCGTCCGCATCCTGGATCTCGGCAGTATACCCGTCTTTTCCACCGGGCATTACTTTCATAACTTTCGCGGTAACGGCAAAACCGTCACGGTGTGTACACGCAGTCAGCATTCCTATTAAAAAACAGCATGCGGCCATAGTGGCCAGTCCTCTCCTCATCATTAGCCATTTAGTGAACCCATCGATGACTCCGGGTAACGTGTTCCCGTTGCACCATTGCGGAAAATTTCACTCAATTTGTCCAGTTCTTCGGGTGTCAGTTCAAGTTTGACCGCAGCAGCGTTGTCTTCAAGATATTTCATTTTTTTGGTTCCCGGGATCGGAAAAACATGCTCCCCCTGGGCAAGCACCCAAGCCAGGGCAACCCTTGCGGTGGTCGTGGCTTTGGCCAGCGCGATCTCTTCCACTGCCCTGACGAGTTCAAGGTTCCGGTAAAAATTATCTCCCTGGAAACGGGGACTATGCCGGCGGTAATCATCAGCTGCAAGGTCTTCGGGTGTTTTGATCTGTCCCGTCAGGAAACCTCTACCCAAAGGACTGTAGGCCACAAACGCGACTCCGAGTTCCTTACAGGCCTGCAGCATGCCATCTTCCGGTTCGCGGCTCCATAGGGAATATTCGCTTTGCACCGCTGTTACCGGGTGCACCTTATGCGCTTCCCGAAGCGTCTCCACGGATACTTCACTAAGACCGATCGCCCGGATCTTGCCTTCTTTTACCAGGTCAGCCATCGCACCGATCGTTTCCGCGACCGGTACATTGCGATCCCTGCGATGTACATAATACAGGTCGATCACGTCGATGCCCAGCCGCTGAAGACTACCCTCACAGGATTCCCGGACATACTCCGGCCGCCCGTTCACCCCGCGACTTTGCGGCGCACCGGGCTGCCGCACAATCCCGAATTTGGTGGCCAGCGTGATCGCCTGCCGGTGCTTTCTGAGCGCTTTGCCGACCAGGACCTCATTGGTATAGGGACCGTACATATCGGCCGTATCCCAGAAATGGACACCCAGCTCCACCGCGCGGTCCAGTACACGGAGGCTCTCCCCGTCATCGGTTTGTCCGTAAAATTCGCTCATGCCCATGCAGCCGAGACCAAGGCGGGACGTCACGAGTCCCTGGCTGCCGAGTGGAAGATGTTGGATCATTGTAATGGTTTTAGTAATAGCTTAGGATGATAAAACAAACGGACCCATGCAGAAGTTCTCCCCCATGCGCCTGGTACCACATTTACTGGCTGTTTTCTGCCTTTTGACAGCCACACTTGCCAACCTGCCCGCAGCAGCGCAAAAGCAGGCCCTCCTGCGCGTCGGTGTGGCCGGACTCTCCCATGATCATGCCCACCAGGTAATGTCGCAATTCAAAAAAAGCCTGGTGGAAATTGTAGGCATCGTGGAGCGGGATCACCTGCTGGTGGAGCGTTACAAAAAAACCTATGACTTGCCGGACAGCCTGTTCTATAATGACCTCACGACGCTGATCATGAATAAAAAGCCGGATGCCGTGCTCGCCTACAATGCGATCAATGAACACCTGGCCGTTGTGGAGGCCTGCATTCCGAAGGGTGTTCCTGTAATGGTGGAGAAACCGCTTGCCACCACCATGGTGGATGCCGACAAGATCGCTACGCTTTCCCGCAAACATAAGGTACCGGTTCTCACGAACTACGAAACCACCTGGTACAACAGCAACCAGTTTGTATACAGCGAGGTGAAGAACAAGGGATCGATCGGTGCCATCCGGAAGATGGTAGCCCATGATGGGCACGAGGGACCGAAAGAAATCGGCTGCAGTGCCGAATTCCTGAACTGGCTGACCGACCCTGTTGGCAATGGTGGCGGCGCCTCCCGGGATTTTGGTTGTTACGGCGCAAACCTGATGACCTGGCTGATGGACGGAAGGGCACCCATTTCGGTAACTGCCACCATCAAACGCATTAAGCCGAATGTTTATCCCAAAGTGGATGACGATGCTGTGATCGTGCTGGAATACCCCGATGCCATTGGCATCATCGAAGCCTCCTGGAACTGGCCCTATTCCATCAAAGACCTGGAAGTTTTTGGCGTGAAAGGTTACCTCCAGGCCCAGGATGGCAACCGGGTAAGGCAGCGAAGCAAGGACACTTATCAGCAGTTGAATCCCCCGATCACCAAATACACAGACAATATTCAGTACCTGCAGGCTTATCTCCGGGGAGAAGTTGCCCCCGGTGTGGATCTTTCTTCCCTCGAGAACAACCTGATCGTGGTGAAGATTCTTGATGCTGCTACGCGTTCAGCGGCGTCGGGACAGAAAGTGAAACTCTGATAACGTTGCTGGCACGATGTTTTTTTAATGTAGGCTGTACCCGTACCTTGAAAACAAAGTTGAAAGACTCTTTAATGAACCAGGATGGCGTCTTTGTAGCGATACGAATATCCGCCAACTGTGTAAAATCCTTTCGCGTAAGCGCGAGGGTCATTTCACAACGGCAGCAGCGTGTTTCACGCTGCTGTTTTTTTGGGGAAAAGCCCGCAAAGGTTTTTTCTCGCAAGGTCGCTACGCTCCCCGCAGAGGAGCAAAGGCGCAATGGTTTTTTATAAAAAATTCGAAGTGGTGTCAGAGAGCAGGATTGGTAAAAATCAGTCGCGCATGTCAAGCACTTTCCGCCGAAATAAGTAGCCATTATCGTGAAGGAATGATTTCACATGTGCCGGAAATTCCATGGCTATTGTTTTGGGCGCATATTTAAAGTAAACATCGATGCAGTTGTCTCCTGCCATCAGCATCAATGCTGACCTAATCAACGATATTCACGTTATCATTTGCCATAAAGCCTAAGGTATTTTGAAAGAGACCCTTCAAACAACAACACCGAATACCCCGTCGGGCGTCCACCAGTCTATTGGCTGGTTATTACAAAAAGGAGCGTTTCCGGCCTAGTCAAAACACTGCTCAACCTCTTTCTCATCGCCGGTATTATCCTCACCTGTTTCGGACTTTACAAGCTTGCAATGATTGCTTTAAATTAATCCCCGACAACCAACTCTACTTTTTGTTGCCCGGCTTCCTGGTCATGCCGTAGCCGGGATTGAAACCGAACTGCCGGTAAAAAGGCGCAAGGTTTTCGCCGGTGAAGAGGGTTACAAGGGCATCTTCCAGCGCGTTCGCATCAATCCAGTGGGTGACGGCCTGCATCAGTGCTGCACCGATCCGCTGGTTCTGCCATTCTGGACGAACGATTACATTTTTGATGTAATAGATACTGGCAAGATCGCTGGCCACTTCGGCACAGCCAATAGCTGTTCCTGTCTGGGTGTCTTCTGCCACAACAGAGAAAACCAACTGATTGAGACGCTGCTGGTCAGCTACCCCGCCGGTGGCAGTCCAGCCAACTGAAGCAACTAATGACAACTCTTCTTCCAGTGAGGGCTTTCTCACGACGATGCGTACCTGCTCAGGTAAACTGACTGAACTTTTGTCGCGGATGGAGATGCCGCATCCGAATCGGATCTTGTGCGCATCGGGGTCCTGCACCAGCATCTCCCGGACGCCCCACTCCCGGTCGACAGGCGGTACCAGGATCTGCGCACCGCGGCTTTTGATCAGGTCATGATATTCGTCCACCTTGTCCACAAAAACCGACATCCAGGTGCCGGGATTACCCTGCCCCTTTTCACAGAAAAAAATCTCGAACGAATCTTTACTGATGCCGGCAAATGTTGGCGGATCGCCCCAGGTCCAGTGATTGTCGAAGCCCAGCACGCTGGTGTAATATGCCACGCTGCGCAGCACATCCGAGGAATACAAAATCGGAATTCCTTTCCTGAATTTCATACCAGAATTTACTGAAGTTTCTGTTGCTGTGTTAATGCAATTCGGGGCAGCGTCCAAAAAACATTCCAGGTTATGGTACTGTAATAGTCTCCTCCAATGGATGGCCCCCGGTGTTTCAGTGTGGTCCGCTGCTGTCTGCATACCAGTCTGTTCCCATGCTGTAAGTGCCATTGATATTGACCGCGAATGATTTCCCAAAGACTTTATCCCATCGCAGTGAGGTTTCATTAAAAACAGCCGGATCATGTTCATCACTTGGCAGGTCCTGCACTTTTACACTGTCGAACAACGGTTTTGCAGCCCTTTCAGCAGGATGACCCTGGGCCACAGCTTTTCCAGCGCAGCCTATAATGCAGGAAATACAAACAGCAGCAGTTGCAGTAAAACGTACAGTCATCGCAGTTAGTGGTTTCTTCAGGCCTGCGTCTTCCATTCAAAAATAAGCTACACTACCAGGCGCTTCAGCGCAAGTATCTGACCGCTGTGCAGGCCTTCATGGTACAGCAGAAAATCCAGCGCATCGTCAATATTACTGAGGGTGATGCCATACCCTTTCTGGATGCCTTCCGATGGTGTATAGGTTTGCTGTTGAAAGATACTGTTGTTATAGTCACGCTCCATGTCATCGATGGAATTGATAAAGAGTTCCTTGATCGTATCTGTTTCGGCATCAGCAATAATGCCTTCCGGCTTAGTACCAGTCCGAAAGGGAACGATGTATTTCTGGTCCACGGTCGCTGGTAGCCCGGAACGCAGGTAACTCAATCCCTGGCCCGCACAAATCAGGTGGGCAATGTTCCAGATGATATTATTGTTGAAACCTTCCGGGATTCTGTTCAGTTGCTCATTGGAAAGTCCATCGAGTTGCCGGAGGATAAATAACCTGACCTGCCTGATTTTATTGATGCTGTTTTGCATTGATAGTTAACGTCTTTTGGTTTTTGGATGGACCAAATTAGACAATTGGAACGGAACATTTTTACGGAGCACAATTACTAATTATTTTAGCATTACCTTTGCTCCATGGGGCTGTATTGGATCACCATAGTGGACGCCTCCGGGCGTAAAATGGAGGGTGCGCGGGCGATCACCAGCGATGACCTGGACTTTGTCTTTAATCATTTCCTGAACAAAGCCGCAGCAACGATGGGCAGCCGCGAACAGATCCGTTACTACGATTGCATGATGATCAGCCGCAACAGTCCCAAGTGGAAGGAATACCAGCAACAGCAGGCACAACGAAGGGGCCCGGGGAAATACAGGCCGATGCGTGGCTAGGCCGGCATGACCGATGCTGCCCTTACTTTTTCGACAGGGTATCTGTCATCAGGTTCAGTTTGTACAGCTGCTTTTTCTTCTGGTTGACCACCATTCCGAACAAGGGCTCCGGCGTATACCCATCGGCGGGAGAAGCTCCCATGAACAGGCGATATCCCTTTCCACCGGCAAAAAAGCCAGTCTCTCCGTCTTCCATCACCGATATGCCGGTTGCATCCGTCCCGTTTTCGCCATCCAGTGCCATCACCACCCGGTTTTGCTGGTTCTCAAGACGAATGACCCCTATCCCACCCCGCTCAAATCCTTCGTGATCGCAAAAGATCAACCCGGTTTGCTTACCGATCCGCTGGCCGATATTGGCATCAGGCACGCCGTCGCCAAGGCAAACCTTATCAAATCCATTTTCATCCAGCACCAGGATCCCGTTCGCCTGGTGATTGTACTCCCGGTACCATTTCATATACTGGTCGGCATTGCCAAACCGCTTCGACCACAAAGCCCTTACCCGGGCAGTATCTGTCCTCACCCGGTTGGAAGCCTGTGGCAGCGGGGCGCCGATCAGGATCCTTTCGCGTCCCTGGTCATCTACAATAACGATCCCCTTTGCCCGGATAACTTTTGCATTATCTCCCTTGTCCCGAAAGGAAACCAGAACCTGTGCGAAGAGTGCGAGTACCAGGAAGGAGGCGATGAAGGAGATGCGGTTCAGTCGCTTCCGTTGTTGCAGCAATTGTTGCTGAAGCAATTCATATTCGGTGTGAGCAGGCATAATAAGTGTTTTAGTTCATCGCTAAATAATAACAATCTGCGGGTAACAGCCACGCCTGACCGATGAACTGGCAAACTCCCTGTATGAACCGGCACAACAGTTCATCCGACACATTCAGCAAACGGGCAAAGGGCAGGAAAGCACAGGAAATCAGATTACAGCTGATCAGCAGGTACTGCAGGCAATAAGTGTGGTAGCAGCAAGGTGAATGTAGCACCTGCACCGGGTGTTGCAGTAGCGAAGATCTGGCCGTTGTGGTTCTCCATGATCTTTTTACACATGGCCAGCCCGATCCCGTTTCCGGCATATTCCGTACGGCCATGCAGCCGCTGAAAAATATTGAAGATCTGGTTGGCATAATCCTGCTGGAAGCCGATGCCATTATCAGAAAAATCAATCCGGCTGCAGGCAATACCAGGCTTCAGGTGTGCCGCAACCTGCTCGCCCGCATCAAGCAACCGGTGGGAGATGACGATCCGCAGCGGCTCATCTGCTTTGGCGAATTTCAGTGCATTCGAAATCAGGTTGCCAAATACCTGGCTCATCTGGATAGGGATAGCTTCCACCACCGGCAACGATCCCTTTACTTCAATAGTGCACTGCTTCTCCTGGATCATCAGTTCATAATCAGTGATGACATCCGCCAGCAATTCATTGAGGTCAACCCTTTCAAATTTTTCCAGGTGAGACGACAATTGCGAGATGCTCAGCACGTCGCGGATCAGGGCCAGCATCCGGGAGGAAGAACGGCTGATTTTCTCGATATAGCTATTAACCTTGGGATCATGGGAGTCAGCCAGCAGGTTCTTCAATGCATCGATGAAGATGCTGATCTTACGCGCCGGCTCCTGCAGGTCATGAGAGGAGATGTATGCGAACTGCGACAACTCCGCATTTTTTCTTTCCAGGCTTTCCGTACGCTCCTGAACAATCTCTTCAATCTTATGGCGTGCCAGAACCTGTGGTGTTACATCGTTCGTAATCGCCAGCACCCCGATTACCACGCCATTGGCATCGCGGTAAGGTTCGTACACAAAATTCTGGAAGACCGTTTCAGCAATACCGTTCCGCACCAGTTGGACGGGCATTTCATAGGCCACAAAAGGCGCGCCGGTCTGGTAAACATTATCCAGCAGGTCTTCCAGGCCCTGGTTGCGCGCATCAGGCAGGCCTTCAAAGATGGGCCGTTGCATGACCGATTCCACAGGCTTCCCCCAGAGTTCCAGCATCATATCATTGGCAAGCTCTACCACATGATCAGGGCCCAGCAGGATGCACATGGCGACCGGCGCCTGCTTCACCATCTGCCGGAAATTACTTTCACTCTGTTCCACCTGCAATTTGGCAAGATTAAGATCGGTCACATCGGCAGCCGTGTTCAGGATTCCATAAACATTGCCCCGGCTATCCAGCAACGGCGTGAAGCTGTAATTAAAAAAGAAGGAATCCGGTTTTCCATTGACAACCAGGTCAACCTTCTGGTTCCTTGCATGAAATGCCTTGCCGGTTTTGAACACATTTGTCAGCTGCGGGTAAATATCCTGGCTCTCCAGTTCGGGCAACACTTCCATATAGGTTTTACCGATAAGATCATGGCCCTTTCCCCAAACGGTCATGATGGCCTGGTTCAGCATGGTAATGGTCATTTCCGGACCCTCGTAAACGCCGATCGGGAACGGCGCACCTTCTACCAGTGAGCGGATCTTGTTTTCGCTTTGCTCCAGTTTCTGGCGCACGATCATTTCCTGCGTCACATCCACTGCTACCACCATCACACCCGTGATATTACCTTCGCCATCGCGGAAAGCTTCATATACAAAATGCACATAGGCCAGTTGGGTTCCACCGTTCCTGTAAAGGGTAACAGGAGCGCCATAGGCGGTATAGGTCAGTCCGGATTGATAGACAGAATCCAGCAACGCTTCAAAACCTTCTTTCCTGGCTTCCACCAGTTCATCAAATACGGGCTTGCCCATCATCTGCGACCTCGGTTTGCCCCAGAGTTCAAACATCCGGTCATTGGCGATTTCTACAATATGATCGGGTCCTTTCAGAATGCTGATTGCAACGGGTGCCTGCTGGATCATATTTTGCAGATTCACCTCGCTGCGTTGCAGCGCAATCTGCGCATTCTCCAGCTTCCTGATCGTTTCCACTTTATTGGTGGTTTCATGACAAACCACCAATACGCCCCCAATCTCGTCTTCGTCAAAAACAGCGCTGTAACTGAAGGTCCAGTAAACATCTTCGATCTTACCATTGCGGTAAATAGGAACCAGCTGGTCTTCGAGGAAAAATGATTCCCCGGTCGTCCTGACCTTCCGGATCAACGGGTAGATAATTTCCCAGATTTCTGGCCAGCAATCACGGGCGTGCTGACCCAACGCTATGGGGTGTTTGCCATTTTCGCCGAGACTTGGCCGGTAAGCATCGTTGTAAAACTGGATCATCTCATCTCCCCACCAAAGAAACATGGGAAAGCCTGAATGCAGGATAATGCCGACGGTGGTACGCAGCGCAGGTGGCCATTCTTCTACTGACCCTACGGCTGTTGAAGACCAGTCGAAATTTCTGACCAGTTCGCCCAGTTCTCCACCACCTTCCAGAAATGTATACTTGTTGATTGCTACTGCCATGGCGTGTAGGTGTTGAAGGTAGCGGTTTTTGGGGATTGACGGGCATAGCTTTTGAATAGCCTGTGTACCAAATAACCCGTATGAATAAGACCATTCCTGTTTCGTTACTCGCCATGGCTGCAGTATTCTCCGGTTGCGAAGCGATCGGCACTATTTTCAAAGGAGGCATGTGGTTCGGTATTATCCTGGTAGTTGGGCTGATAGCATTGATTATGATCGTGATCGGGCGCAGCCGCAAGTAATTCCGGTAATTAGAAGTATCTTCAGCAGTCCCCTGAACAGTGCAGGGTATCTGCATGAACAAGACCTATCTCGTCAGCCTGTTGTTACTGATCTTGGTTGTTCCTGTAACCGGAACATTCCTGGAACTTAGCCGGCGAGAAATTCCATTCACTGTCGAACTATTTGGCAAATGGTTTATTTTCTCCGCTGCAGGGTTACGCCTTTTTATCGCCGGGCTAAGGCAATCACTGCAACCTTCTTTTACTGCACATAAGATCTTCCATTTTACCGGCACCGACAGTTATGCCGTGATCCGGGAACTGGGATTTGCCAATATCTGCCTGGGACTCATGGGCATCATCTCCATTTCGCGGCCAGACTGGCGAATGCCGGCTGCATTTGCCAGTGGTTTATACTATGGCCTTGCGGGATTGCTCCACATTATTAAGAAACCCACAGGCATTAATGAAGCGGTTGCGATGTGGACCGACCTGATCATATTTGCCCTTCTTGCCGCCTGTTTTCTTTCTATGACTTTACCAGGCAGCAGCTATATTTGCATGCCTACAACCTTTCCTTATGAAACAGATGCTTTCCCTATTTCTGCTCATCTCTCTTTTTTCCTGTGGCTCCAAAGACACCCTGGTTCCCGAAGTTCCTGTATATGAACCGCCAACAGACTCCATTGCAACCGCTGGCTATCATTCCGGGCTGATCGTCTATGGAGAGCGGTCAAGCCAATATCAGGTTTCCGACCGGGTGGGCATCATTGACATGGCAACGGGAACTGAGCGGCTCCTTTATCCTGAAAACGACACAGTTGTCAACTGCTTAGCCCGCTTTCCGCGGTTCGACAGGACTTCGGATCGCATTATTTTTACTGCCCGGCCCGAAACAGGCACGACAAACCATGATATCTTTTCCATCAAAGCCGACGGAACAGGTCTTACCAATCTGACCAATTCGCCAAATTCGAATGAACAGATTGCCTGCCCCGCACCCGATGGCAAACTGGTTGCTTTTATCAATGCATCCAACTATAAAGTATGGCAACTCAATCTGCTTTACCCCGACAATACACGCAAAACCCTGGCGCAGTGGAACAATGGCAAACTCAACAATATAACCGACAACTACCTGATGTGGTCAAGGGATGGTGCACATATTTTTTACACTGCCACCAAGGATTCCCTGTTGACCGGCGTATACCGGTATGATGTGGCCACGGGTGAAAGCACATTGCTGACGGATAAATCCTTCAACTGTATCATCACTGCATTGTCGCCGGTTGACTACAGGATCATGGTGTTACAGGTGCGGCCCGATGTCTACAAGACTGCACTGATTTCGATGGACTTTAACGGTAAGAACATTGTTACTGAGACCACATTCGATAGTGGCAGTCCGGGTGAAGGTGCCTGGTCCCCTGATGGTCAACATATCGTTTTTTGTGTTGACCGTAAGCGACCGGCAAACCAACAGATGCAATACTACTTCCTGGCTGATCCACAACATGTGGGAGAAAGAATTGGCGCGGAGAGAGGCAGTAAAATGGCGTTCGACTGGAAATAGATTTCTTTAATGATCAGTGATCCTGATGCCCCTGAAAATCTTTACCTGTGCATCTACAACAGCCTGGTTGAATCCATGTGCCGTATTGGGCAAAAGAACATATTCCTTATGCGGTGCTTTTAGCTTGTCGAAATACTGCCTGGTTGACGCCGCTGGTGTGAGCAGATCTGCTTCGCCCTGAATGAGGTAAACAGGCACTTTGAATTCCAGGTTATTCTCTGCAAAATTGATGGATCTGCGCATCGCCGATACCTTCAATTGCTGATCGCCAACAAAGTTGACAAAGGAATAGTCGTCTCCATTTTCACGGTCCCGGCTATCCTTAGCGTTATCAAAGCCGGGCATTTCTGTAAACCATCCTTTGGGTGCAGGCGCTGAATTTTCCCTTTCATATTTCTTGACAATCCGCCACAATTGTCCCACTGTTCTTGCCCGGCTATAAGGCGGCTTTTCGATTTCCCTCAGCTTATTCAGCGATGCAGTATCATGTGATCTCGTTGCCAGTGTCAAGACCTTTTCATACAACAGGGAATCACTGGAAGGATTGACGATCTGGGAATGTCCTACCCAGGCGTAAAAGAGATCAGGCTGCCGGGTAACCATCGTTACGCCAAGCGCAGACCCCCAGGATGTTCCGAAAAGGATGATCTTTTGTTTGCCCAGATACTGACAGAGAAACTGCGCAAGGGTAATACCATCCGCTGCCATTTGATCGATTGTTAACGGATTGGCCTGCAGAAACGATGATGTCAGTTCATCCGGCGCAGTTTTTCCATATGTCCTTCCCGCACCACGCTGATCCCACTGCACCAGCACGAATTCTTTTTCGAGGTCCTTGTAAATATGATCGGCATAGGGGCTCATTACACTACCGGGACCGCCATGCAGGAAAAGGATGACCGGCTTGCTGCGATCGCCTTTTATGGTCACCCACTGCTCGATGCCGTTAATAGCAATAAAGTTCTCTTCGGAAATCATGTTTTCTGATGTTGCCTGTTGTGACCAGGAAATTGCAGGAGTAAGAACAGCCGCTGCCAGGAATACAAAAAATACCAGTGATCTGATGGACATGAAGCGAATTTACAATGTATTGGTGCAGCCAAAACAATGTAGTTTCGTGATTTCCTAGTCAAGGATAGTATATGCGTGCACGACAACCCTTAACAGCTATTGTAATTTCATTGATTGCCCTCCTGCTCCTTCAGCCTTTGCACGCACAGGAAAAACTCCCCTATAAAAATCCCAAACTGTCTTCTTCTGAACGGGCGCGCGACCTGATCAGCCGGATGACCCTGGAAGAAAAAGTGGGACAACTCCTTTGCCCTATGGGCTGGGAGATGTATGAAAGAAAAGGAAATGATGTCACCTATTCCGCAAAATATAAGGCGCTGATCGACTCCCAGCACGTCGGCATGTTCTGGGCCGTGTTCCGGGCTGATCCGTGGACGAAAAAAACACTGGCCAATGGTCTGACACCTGAACTGGCAGCAAAGGCTGCCAATGCCCTTCAACAATATGCCATGGAAAAGACGCGGCTGGGTATCCCTGTTTTTATTGCGGAAGAGGCCCCGCACGGACATATGGCCATAGGTACCACTGTTTTCCCCGTCGGCATCGGTCTTGCATCAACCTGGAACACTTCCCTGCAGGAGCAGGTGTTTCAGGCTATCGCTAAAGAAGTCCGTCTCCAGGGAGCCCATATCGGATATGGTCCCGTACTGGACCTTTCCCGCGAACCCCGCTGGTCGAGGGTGGAGGAAACCTACGGCGAAGACCCGGTGCTCAGTGGTGCTATGGGCGCCGCTTCTGCCAGGGGCGCTGGTGGTGGCAATCTTAAAAATCCCTTCAGCACCATCACCACCATCAAACATTTTATTGCCTACGGCATTCCCGAAGGTGGCCACAACGGCAATTCCTCCATTGTTGGTCCGCGCGAACTACAGGAATCTTTCCTGCCACCGTTCAAAGCCACTGTTGATGCAGGAGCCTTGTCCATCATGACGGCATACAATTCGATCGATGGTATTCCCTGTACCGGAAATGGCTACCTGCTCAATGATGTACTGCGCGGTGCGTGGAAATTCAATGGATTTGTAGTGTCTGATCTTTTCAGTATTGACGGACTCATGGGCAGCCACCGCGTTGCCCGCAGCATCCGCGAGGCGGGAACAATGGCTTTAAAGGCAGGCGTTGATGCCGACCTTGGCGCCAGACCTTTTTCTGAACTGCCACTGGCAGTGAAAGAAGGCACTATCAAAGTTGGCGTAATCGATACTGCAGTATTCCGGATCCTGCGACTGAAATTCGAAATGGGTTTGTTTGAACACCCCTATGTGGATCCGGCACAGGCTAAGACGGGTGTTCGCACTGCAGCACACATCACTCTGGCCAGAACAGCAGCCCGTGAATCGGTTGTATTGCTGGAAAATAAACAAGGCACACTACCCTTGTCCAAAAACATCAAAAGAATTGCGGTGATCGGCCCCAATGCAGACACCTACTATAACCAGCTGGGAGACTATACGGCACCGCAGGATCGTTCCAATATCAGCACGGTACTTGATGGTGCCAGGGCGAAGCTGCCCCATGCTGAAGTATTGTATGTAAAAGGAACTGCCATCCGCGATACCACACAAACCGCTATCCCGGACGCTGTGGAAGCCGCCCGGAATTCGGATGTTGCCATTGTTGTGGTTGGCGGTTCCAGTGCCCGTGATTTCAAAACAGAATACATAGAAACCGGTGCCGCCACTGCCTCCGGCGAATCGGTGAGCGATATGGAAAGCGGCGAAGGCTTTGACCGGTCCACACTCGATCTGATGGGCAACCAGCTGGAATTGCTGAAAGCAGTGAAGGCAACGGGTAAGCCCCTGATCGTGGTGTATATCCAGGGAAGGCCGCTGAATATGAACTGGGCTGCTGAAAATGCTGACGCCCTGCTGACAGCCTGGTACCCCGGACAGGAAGGCGGCAATGCGATCGCTGATGTGATCTTTGGTGATTACAATCCTGCGGGCCGTCTGCCGATCTCTGTTCCGCGCTCCGTCGGGCAACTCCCGGTTTATTATAACAAAAAAATCCCCCGCGGCCACGATTATGTGGAGGGCCCGGCCACGCCTTTGTATGCTTTCGGCTATGGTAAAAGTTTTTCCAGTTTCGTTTACAGCGATCTGAAAATTGAACCCGCAGACAAAGGTTTTACCATCAGCTTCGCTGTTAAAAATACCAGCACCATCAATGGCGAGGAAGTAGTACAACTGTACCTCAGGCACAATGTAGCCTCAACCGTGCAACCCATTAAACAACTGAAACAATTCAGGCGGCTGCAGGTAAAAGCAGGTGAAACCGTCCAGGTCAACCTCCGTTTGAGTGACTATGATCTGTCCGTGATCAACCCTGAAATGAAAAGAATGGTAGAAGCTGGCACTATTGACATCATGATCGGAGCATCTTCCGAAGACATCCGGCTGAAAGAGGCCATCACCATCAGGGATACAGCGTCATTACCGCTGTACCGCTGATAAATATTTTTCGATCGCCTTGTACCGGGCAACCGCTGCGGCATCCTTTCCTTCTGTCGGCATGTATTCGGCCCAGTTCAATGGCGTTCCATCATAAGCCATATCGCGGGCATTAAGATCTGCACCGGCATCCACCAGCAGCTTTACCGCTTCCAGTGATCCGGAAAATACGGCCTGGTGCAGGGGGCTTGCATGAGAATGGAAGCCCCCGAAGTCCGACAGGCTTCCACTGCCGTTAGCCTGGGCGCCATTTCGCAGCAGCAGGTCAATTGCTGGTGCATCGCCAAAGAAAGCCGCCACTGTTAAGGCAACAAATAATTCCGAGGGTGTTGCAGTAGCCAGTAATCTATTCGCATCGGCAGTTTGTTGAAGCGCAATGGCCGTTGCCAGGTTATACCCGGCACCTTTGCTGAGCAGGAATTTCGCAGCGTCAAGATTTCGTTGCCCGATGGGTCCCAATACACTCCCGTTTACACTGGCTCCTTTCGCGATCAATATTTCCATCAGGGGAATCTGCAAACCACACTCCTTTGGGATGCGACCTGTTGCTACCAGTCCCAGTGTATAGTTCAGGATGAAAGCATAATTGGCGTCCTGTTGTTGTTGCAGCGCTTCTATCAGCACTTCCGTCACATCAACTATATTGGCTGGTAATTTTTCGTGCCGGATGGGATTGTCTGCAACATACCAGATCAGGTAAGGGTCTTTGAAATACCCTTCCGATTCCGCAGTTTCCAGGCGTTTGGTGATTAATGTCGGATATTCCTGCAGCAGGGATTGCAAGGCCATAATATCACCGGCATCTATTGCTTCAACTGCTTTATGAAACTGTTTATCCGGAACTGCCGTCATGTTCAAGATTCATTTTATCCTATTAATAATACGACATTTCTCCGGAAGAAAATAATTTAATCATCTGATTAAAATATTTGATTAACCCCCTATCTTTGCCCCATTATCTGAACGTCATGGCCACCAAAGCCACTTCCGCAAAAGGTAAGCGCAACAGCGCACAGGCAGCGAAAACTACCGCACCGGCAAAGGCAAAGGTTTCGCCCAAACCGAAGCGCCCCCTTGACTCCAACACTGAATCCATTATCAAATCCGCAGCCCGTACGGTTTTCCACCAGAAAGGATTTGCCGCCACCCGCACCCGTGACATCGCAGCCGCAGCGAACATGAACCTGGCCCTGCTCAACTATTATTTCAAAAGCAAGGAAAACCTGTTTCAGATCATCATGGTAGAGACCTTGTCCGGCTTCTTCGGAACCATGTTGGTGGTGTTCAACGATACAAGCACCACCCTGGAAAAAAAGATAACACTGGCCGTGGAAGGATATATTGACCTGATCATCACCGAACCGGAAGTACCGCTTTTCATGATGAGTGAGATCAGGACCAGCGCCAAAAACCTGCTGACCAGGCTGAAAGGCCCGGAATCGATCCTGCAGACTGTCTTTGTTTCCCAGTACCAGGAAGCGGTGAAGCAGGGAAAAATCACCGAACCCAATCCCCTGCATTTTCTGCTGAACCTGCTCGGTATGATTATGTTCCCTTTTATCGCCAGCCCTATGGTGAAAACGATCGCCAAACTATCCGACAAACAATTTGAAAAGCTCATGCTTGAAAGAAAGCAACGCATACCGGTGTGGGTAAAAGCGATGCTGAAAGCGAAATAAATTTTTTTGGGAGATGTTTAAACACCTGATTAAAATCGCCGCCTGTATGGGGTTAGCTGCTGCGCAGGCTAAAGCTCAACCCCTCACCATCGACAGTTGTTACGCGATGGCCCTGCGTAACTATCCGCAGATCCGGCAATACGCCCTCATCGACAAAACGCGCGACTACACATTGAACAATGCAGCCAAGGCCTACCTGCCACAGGTGAGCCTCACGGCCATTGAAGGCTATGTGTTCGGCGGTTTCCCGGAATCCGGTGGCAGCAATTTCAAATTCATCGGGCTGGCGCAGGTGAACCAGACCGTCTGGGATGGCGGAGCCACGAAAACGCAAAAGAAAATCATTGAAGCTTCCGCCGAAGCCGACAAAGCCTCAGTCGATGTGTCGCTTCATGACATTCGTTCCCGCGTCAACCAGTTGTATTTCGGCGTATTGATGGTGGACGAACAACTCAAACAGCTGGCCATCCAGGACTCCATTCTCAACAACAATATCCGGGCGGTGCAGCTGAAAAGCGATAACGGTCTCGCGTACAAAACAGATGTGGATGAGGTCAGGGCAGAACAGCTCCGTCTCCACCAGCAACGCACCGAATTCAGTTATACGCGCAGCGGTTATATCAAAGTACTTTCCCTGCTGATTGCCCGCCCGCTCAACAACGAGGCTATACTTGACAAACCCCTCCCGGCTGGCCAATATGCCGGTATGGACATTGTGCGACCGGAACTCAACCTGTTCAAACAGCAACGCAACCTCGCTACTGCCCAGGCCGGTATGCAGAAAGTAAATCTTTACCCGAAGCTGGGTGTACTGGGGGCAGGGGTGTTGTTTGCCCCGGGCATCAATCTTGGCCCCACTGCCCTGTCGAGTCTCGGTGTTCTCGGGGTAAGTGCCTCCTGGAACATCAACGGCCTATACAAAAACAACAACGACAAACAGCTCACCACGCAGCAGCTGAACAAGATTGACGTGCAGGAAGCTACCTTCCTGTTCAACACCCGGCTGCAGTTGTCGCAATCGGCTGCCACAATCGACAAACAACGCGCTATTCTTACCGACGACGAATCCATCGTGGCCCTGCGACGGTCCATTCGCGAAGGCTACCAGGTAAAATATGACAACGGCGTCAGTCCCGTGATCGACCTCCTCAATGCCGGTCAGCGCGAACTCGATGCCCGCGCCCTGAAAGCCCTGCACGAAATGCAGTTGCTCATGACCATCTACGACTATAAAACGATTTCCGGAAACTAATTATACCAACATGGAAAAGACCAGGATCGCCACATTGCTATTGTTGCTGTTCGCCATCGCCGCCTGCAAGGAAAAAGAAAAAGGGTACGATGCTTCGGGTTCCTTCGAAACAACAGAAACGATCATCGCCGCTGAAGCCAATGGAAAACTACTGCAGTTTGCCATCGAAGAAGGCCAGCAACTCGATTCGGGAACCGTGATCGGTTATATCGACAGTACCCAGGTGCATCTCAGCAAAAGCCAGCTGGCACAAAATAAAAAAGCCATCCTCAGCGGCCGCCCGCAAACAGCTTTGCAGGTAGCAGCATTGCAGAAAGAACTGGTCAATGCCACGCTCGACCGCAACCGCGCAGAAAACCTCGTAAAAGGCGGTGTTGCCTCCCAGAAGCAACTGGATGATGCTAGCGCCAAAGTCGCCACCCTGCAGGCACAGATCCGCGCCCTGCAAAGCTCACTGCAAACCACCACGGCTTCCCTCACGGAACAGGGCAGCACTGTAGATGCACAGATCAGGGAAATCAATGATCAGTTGCGCAAATACACCATCACCAACCCGGTGAAGGGTACGGTGCTCACCAAATATGCCGAACCCCACGAAATGGCCATGGTTGGTAAACCGCTGTATAAGATCGCTGACCTTTCTACAATGATCCTCCGCGCCTATGTTACCGGCGACCAGCTTTCCCAGATTAAGATCGGTCAGCAAGTGACCGTCCGCACCGACGATGGCAAAGGCGGTTACCGGCAGACACAGGGGGAGATCACGTGGATCAACGACAAATCTGAATTCACCCCGAAAACCATTCAGACCAAAAATGAAAGAGCCAACCTCGTGTATGCCACCAAAATCAGCGTACCCAATGACGGCCTGCTGAAAATCGGCATGTACGGAGAAGTCATTTTCAAATAATCAGTCATGCCTGCGGTATCCCTGCAACATATCAGCAAGACCTACAACAAGGGAACGGTGAAAGCCGTCAACAGTGTCTCCTTTGACGTGAACAAGGGCGAACTCTTCGGACTGATCGGTCCCGACGGTGCAGGCAAGACTACCATTTTCCGGATCCTGACCACGGTACTGCTGCCCGACCAGGGGGAAGCAACCGTAGAAGGACTGGATGTGGTGAAGGACTTCAAAACCATCCGCAGGAAGGTCGGCTATATGCCCGGCAAGTTTTCCCTGTACCAGGATCTCACCGTTTCGGAGAACCTGACTTTTTTTGCTACGATATTCAAAACATCCATCAAGGAGAATTATGATTTGATCAAAGACATCTACGACCAGATCAAACCCTTCAGCGACCGTCCGGCCGGAAAACTCTCCGGCGGTATGAAACAGAAACTCGCCCTATGCTGCGCGCTGATTCATAAACCGGATGTACTGTTCCTCGACGAACCCACCACGGGTGTTGATGCCGTATCGCGGAAAGAATTCTGGGAGATGTTGCAGAGACTGAAACAACAGGGCATCAGCATTCTCGTTTCCACACCCTATATGGATGAAGCTTCTTTATGTGATCGCATCGCCCTCATCCAGAATGGCAATATCCTGTCGGTGGATACACCGCAAAATATCATCAGCAATTTTCCCGCACCGTTGTATGCCGCTAAGGCAAAAAACTTTTACCAGCTGCTGAAGGATTTCCGGTCAGACCCCGCGGTCGAAAGCTGTTATGCATTCGGTGAATACCTGCACCTCACGTTCAAAGATGCCGGCAACTGCGACCAGTTGATGCAGCAGTTGCGCGACAAATACCAGCCTGCTGAATTTGAGTATAAAAAGACCGTCCCCACGATCGAAGACAGTTTTATCCGCCTGATGCAACAAACAATACCATGAGCAATAAAGCCATCATCTGCCAGGACCTCACCAAACAGTTCGGCGCGTTCAAAGCCGTCGATCATATCAGCTTCGAGGTGGAGCAGGGCGAGATCTTTGGCTTTCTCGGCGCCAATGGTGCAGGAAAAACAACTGCCATGCGTATGCTCTGCGGACTCTCCTTCCCGACTTCCGGCAAGGCCACTGTGGCGGGATTTGATGTGTACCACCAGCAGGAAAAAATCAAGGCCAATATCGGCTACATGAGCCAGAAATTTTCCCTGTATGAAAACCTGACCGTCACCGAGAATATTGAATTCTACGGGGGAGTATACGGACTGTCCCGAACCGAAATCAAAAAACGGGGTGGCGACATGATCGATATGCTGGGACTTTCTCAATCAGCTAAAAAACTGGTGGGCGAATTGCCCCTCGGCTGGAAGCAGAAATTATCGTTTTCAGTGGCCATCTTTCACCGGCCGAAGATCGTGTTCCTGGATGAACCCACTGGCGGCGTCGACCCGTTGACACGGCGACAGTTCTGGGACCTGATCTACTCGGCAGCCGCCGATGGCATTACCGTATTTGTGACCACGCACTACATGGATGAAGCGGAATATTGCAACCGCATTTCCATCATGGTGGATGGTCGCGTGGAAGCACTGGATACGCCCACACAACTCAAGCACTCTTTCCAGGCGCAGACCATGGATGAAGTATTTTATCAACTGGCACGCCGTGCCCAAAGAACCGCGGACTGATCATGAAGCAACTGCTGGCATTTATCCGGAAAGAATTTCACCACGTGTTCAGGGACAAGCGCACCCTGCTGATCCTCTTCGGCCTGCCCGTGGTGCAGATCCTCCTCTTTGGCTTTGCCCTCAGCAGCGAAGTGAAGAATATCGGCATTGCCGTGCTGGACAATGCGCAGGACAACAACTCCCGGCAGCTGACCGACCGCCTGCAGACCAACAGCTATTTCCTGGTAAAACCCGCCATTCACAGCTATCCCGAAATAGAGGAGCGGTTCAAGAAAGGAGAAATCAAGTGTGCCCTGGTTTTTCCTGCAGACTTTTCCGCTGATATGGAACGCTCGGGCAAAGCCCAGGTGCAGGTGATTGCGGATGCCTCCGACCCCAATACGGCCACCATTGCGGTGAATTATATTTCGGGTATGGTCAACAGTTACCTGCAGCAAACGCGGCCCGCGCCGCACCTCAATTATCAGATTCTGCCCCAGTTGCGCCTGCTGTACAACGAAGAACAAAATGGCTCGCTGAATTTTGTACCGGGAGTGATTGCTCTCATCTTCATGATCGTCTGCACCGCACTGACCTCCGTATCCGTCGTAAGGGAAAAAGAAATGGGCACGATGGAGGTCCTGCTGGTATCCCCTTTCAGTCCCATTATGGTGCTGGTGGCCAAAGCCATCCCTTACCTGGTGCTGTCGATCATCAACTTCATCCTGATTATTTTGTTGTCGGTCTACCTGCTGGATGTTCAGGTGCGGGGAAATTTCCTGTTGCTCTTTGGTGAAAGTGTGCTCTTCATCATTACCTGTCTCGCACTGGGCCTGCTGATCTCCAACCTGACCAACTCGCAGCAAACAGCCATGCTGATTTCCATGATGGGCATGATGTTGCCGACGCTGCTGTTCACCGGATTCCTGTTCCCCATTGAGAATATGCCCATCCCCCTGCAGGTCATCTCCCGTATTGTGCCGTCACGGTACTACTATATCATCATCAAGGCCGTGATGCTGAAAGGGCTCGACTTCAGTTATATCTGGAAAGAGACCCTCGTGCTCGCGTGTATGTCGGTCGGACTGCTGGGAATTGCCCTGGCTAAATTCAAAACGCGGTTATCATGAAAAGGCTGGGATTTATACTGCAGAAGGAGTTCCGGCAGATTTTCCGGGACAGAACGATACTGGCGATGATGTTCATGCTGCCGATCATCCAGATGGTCATCCTGCCCCTGGCGGCCAATTTCGAAGTAAAGAACATCAACGTAGCATTTGTGGATCATGACCATAGCACCTATTCCCGGAGGCTGATGGACAAGATCGCGTCCAGCGGTTATTTCCGGATCGTGGGGTATGAACAGGGATATCGTGAGGCCTTGTACCTGGTGGAAAAGAATGAGGCCGATGTGATACTGGAGATTCCGCAGGGGTTTGAACGCAACCTGGTACGGGAAGGCAGCCAGCAGGTGAACATGACCGTGGATGCGATCAATGGTACGAAATCTTCCATTGGCGGTGGTTATCTTACCGCGGTACTGGGCGATTTCAATAGTTCATTGGATGTGATCACCCGGATGCCGCAAAATACCGCCGATCTGAAAGCGCCGCCGATTGAGGTGACCTGGTCCGACTGGTTCAACCCGCGGAAGGAATACAAGTACTATATGGTTCCCGGCATCCTGGTATTGCTGCTGACCATGATCGGGGGTTTTATTACAGCGCTGAATATTGTGAAGGAAAAAGAGATCGGCACCATCGAGCAGATCAATGTAACGCCGATCAAAAAATGGCAGTTTATCCTGGGCAAGCTGATCCCCTTCTGGATCGTAGGGATGATCGTGTTCACGGTCGGATTGACCGTGATGTACGTGGTGTATGGCATCTTTCCGAAGGGAAGCATTGCGGTGTTATACCTGTTTGGCGCAGTTTACCTGGTGGCATTGCTGGGATTCGGATTATTGATTTCCACTTTCAGCGACACCCAGTTGCAGGCGATGTTCGTGGCCTTCTTCTTCATGATGATCTTCACCCTGATGAGCGGGTTCTTCACCAGCATCGACAGCATGCCGCCGTGGGCGCGCCAGATCTCTGTGCTGACGCCGGTCACCCATTTCATTGCCGTGGTGCGGTTGATCGTGCTGAAAGGCAGCGGGCTGGAGCATGTACGCATGGAGCTCTATTACCTGATCGGATTTGCCCTGCTGCTAAATGGCCTGGCGATTTATAACTACCGGAAGACTTCCTGATTTGCTGGACTATTCTTCCACTTTCTCATACTCCAGTGTGCCGGTTTCGCTGCTGCTGATGATCCTTTTTTTGGCATCAAAATAGTCCACAGTGAATTTTATGGATACAATGCTGATAGAGATGGTAAGCTTTGTATTATCCTCCGACAATTTCCATTTCCCCTTTCTGCTTTTGTCTTCTTTGATACCATGGAAAACCCCATCTTCCATAAATACCTGGTAGGTGTCTTTTGGCGTGGTGACATTACCATTTTTGGTCTCTTTTACCAGCTTCCATTTACCAATAAGCTCTTTTGAGGTCTGCGCTTTGCTGCTACCTATCGCCAGGCAAAAAAACAGGGCGGTTAACAGTCCCTTCATAGTGTTTCTATTTAACACATGAAGATAAAACAGATCGTGGCATATTTCCCGCACTTCGCTATAGCATTTCCTGCACCCGGCCGGCTCTTTTCCTGCACTACAGCAGCGTATTCCTGGCCCTTACACAGCACTTTCATTGCACTTCCCTGGCACCACTCCTGTCCCTGCATTTCTTACCACATCCTGCCCTTAAACGTTGCAACCCTGTTTCCCTTAGTGGGAAGACCCTGCAATTTCCCCAAATTCATTCTCTATCAGTTCCAATGCTGCATTAATACGCGCAGCCTCCGGTACATTCTTTGCAGCTTGCTTTGGTTCTGCATAGGAATAAATCCTGTAGCGTTTTTTGGAAGCTACTTCCACCACCACCCCGCTACCATCAGCAAAATCCGGATAATCTTTAATGGAATGACTGTCCTGTAAAGTGGTAAGCTCCAGCGCGTTCAGTTCTCCGATAAATACTTGCCAACCGGATCGTGGCACACTCTGCCGATGTTGTATTCCAACCGGCCAGACCGAATCGCCATGTACACTTTCCTGGTAAGTCCAGTTAAATTGGTCAGCTTGCCATTCCGCTGACTGACTTTTCAAAACGAAGAGATTTGAGGTTTCGTAATCACCAGATTTATACCAGATCCTGATCTGCAATGAATCAAAGCCATTTTCAAGAGAGTGCAGGTTAAGGTATTGTTCCATTTGCGGTTTACGCCTGTAGTAGCCGTAAGGCAAACCGTGTTTTGATAACGGCACCTCGCTGATGGTCGTATTTTTGATCGCATTCAGAATTCTTTCTTCAAACAATTTCTTCTGCCTCTTGTTTTCAGACCTGCCGAAATCGTGATTGATCAGTTTCCAGTTGCCCAATTGAAGGCCACTATTAAGACCAACAAATGCAAAAGTTGTTTTGTACCGGCTGACTGGTCGGGTCCAGGTATTGACAATGACGTTCTCTTTTGAATAATAGAAAAAAGCATGGTACCAATAGTCGGCGCTATCTTTCCTGCCATCCATGTATCCCACTGGTCCGGGCACTACGAATTCAGGGTTATCAGTCTTAAATGCTTTAATGGCTTTGATGACATCTTCTTCCGGTAAATCGATTTCATAATCTTCCGAATAGGGATAACTCCCCGGAGCAAGGAAGCATCCACTAAGACAGGTTACAAGCACGGAGAAAAAAATGGTGATAAATCGTTTTACAGATCCGCAGCAGTCGGGGGACAAGCCTTTCAACATAAGGTTCATTTTCAGAACGATACTGCGAACATAAGCCTTTTCCGACCGGGGATCACCGGAACTTATTCCGTCTTACCCTTAAATGTCGCGTAGATGGCCATCGCATGACCGGACCCCAGCTGGAAATCCGCTTTCAGCCAATCCGTGATCTGGGTGGCCTTTACGGTTGCCTTGATTCCCGCTTTGTCGAGGAATCCTTTCTTCTTAGCTAGCTTTCTGAAATCGGCCGGTGATTTACCGGTTTTCAGTTTGATGTTGTCGATATAGGCCTGAAATGACATGACTTATGGATTGAGGTGAAGTATATTTCTGAAACTGGCATTCTGCAGGTGTTCTGCTGTTACAATCAGTATCGCAAACACTACCGGGAAAAGGAAGCCCCATCCCTGCGGTTGGTGCTGGTACATGATGGCGGTGGCGCTGCCCAGGTAGGCAATAAGGAGTAATACACCGGCAATGGTCGTTTTGGGAACGATATACAGGATCGTTATGACAAACAGGTAGATGCCCAGAAACCTGACGCTGGCATCTGGAAGGCCAAACTGTTTGGTGCCTTCAACTGACGTACTATGGCGGATGATTTTCATCGTGCTGTCAAACACGAGAAAAAGGCAGAGCAGGATTTTCAATATGCGGCCTGCCCACAAGGCTGTGGTTGAAACTGAACTGTCCATCTGGTAAGATTTTATGGTGATTAAATAGTGGTCATCGCTGTTCAGAAAAGTTGATCATCCAGTACACACCGAATTTGTCCTGGCACATGCCGAAGTAGGCGCCCCAGAAAGTCATGTTCATGGGCATCTCTACTTTCCCGCCTTCGGCAAGTTGTTCAAAGATCCTGTCCGCTTCAGCCCCGGTCTCCGCCTGGACATGAATGTGATAATTATTGCCGGTTACAATCTTCTGTCCCATGGACGACAGGGAGTCTGTTGCCATGATCACCACCCCTTCCCGGACGGCTAACGAGATGTGGACAAATCTCTGCTGGTCGTCAGCACTCAATTTTTCACTGCCCTGCATGTCCTTATACCGGCTGAAAATGGTAAACGATCCACCCAATACACGCTTGTAGAAGGTCATGGCTGCTTCAGCGTTGCCATCGAAATGCAGATAAGGATTTGTACTGATCATACCCAAAGTTATTGTCACTATTTCAATGTTATGGTGTGTGAATACGACATTCTGGGGTGGTTGATTGCGACAATTGTTCCGTTTACCTTTACCCTATGAAGACGATTTCGATCCTGGTATTGAACCATGCGGTACCGGCGGCAATAACGGATGCCCGGTATGCTTTTGAGAAAGTCAATGACTTCCTGAAGGCACGCAACCAGCCGCCCCGGTTCGTGGTACAATACATTGCCGATACCGAAGTGGTGCCCCTGCAGGGCGGCAGGATTTCCATTCATGTTGACAGCACGCTGGATCGATCCCCCAAAAGCGATCTCGTCATTATCCCTTCCCTGGCAGGGGATATGCTGGGCGCCACCTACGTGAACCGCGAATATGCCAATTGGATTGCACAACAATATAAGGGCGGTGCTGAAATCGCCAGCATGTGCACCGGGGCCTTTCTACTGGCCTTTTCCGGTTTGATGAAAGGTCGTCAATGTACCACGCACTGGCAATATGCCAACGAGTTTGCGTACCTCTACCCTACCGTAAACCTGGTGGATGAAAAAATGATTACCGACCAGAACGGCTTGTATTCCAGCGGCGGCAACAATGCCTGGTGGAATTTATTGTTGCACCTGATCGAGAAATTCACCAGCCGCGAAATGGCCATTCTTGCGGCCAAGTATTTCGTGGTGGATATCGATAAGGATATGCAGTCCCCCTTCATCGTGTTCAATGGGTTGAAAGACCATGACGACGAGGTGATCAAAAGCGCCCAGCAGTACATCGAGGCGAATTATGCAGAAAAGCTGACAGTGGATCAGCTGGCGGATAAATTCATTGTGACGCGACGGACCTTTGAAAGAAGGTTCAAAAAGGCGACACGGCATACCGTCAGTGAGTACATGCAACGCGTGAAGATAGAAGCCGCCAAAAAGCAACTGGAGATGGGAAGGAAGTCGATCTCCGAAATTATGCTGGAGGTGGGCTATGTTGACATCCAGGCGTTCAGGGAAGTATTTAAGCGTGTTACCGGAATTACGCCGGTGGAGTATAGAAGTAAATACAATAATGCTTCGGGTAATATGTAATGAACCTGTGCGACCCTTGTCAGGGTTCAGAGCAGGTAATGCACCAATACACATACCAGGTAGACCGGCAGACTAATTAGTCCATAATAGCCGCAATAATACTTTCTATCGGAGTACAATATATCTGAACCCGAATCATTCCATTTATCCCCTGCCAGTCTTTTAAACGCGTCCCTCTCCCTCAGTTGATCCAACCGTACACTTCTTGCAAACAGATATGCGCCAAACCCTGGAAGTACAGTGATGATCAACATGGCCAGGTTTTCCCAATTAGTCCATTTCTCAGGCACAAAAGTCATCCGCGCACAGAACACACTCCAGCAAATCCAGAAGGCTACCCAGATCCCAATACAAATTCTCAGAACTAGTCCGGTTTTGTGTGTTTCGCTATCTAAATAGTCAAGCGACATCCAATACAACTTTCCTGTTAGCAATAAAACAAGGATAAAAGCAACCAGGAACATTTGAAAGGTGCCGCTATTCTCCAGTAACGATCTGCCGACAGCTGGGATTTTACTGAAAATCATAATACCTATGAATAAGCACAAAGCAACTAACGCTCCAAACGCCAGATATTTAAAACAAAGTTTTTCAAAACTATGGTCGGTATCCTTAAAATTCTGCCAGACAGACATTAGTTACACGAATTTATATCGTGAAATTCCCCGAATAAGTTTTACAAAATCCTCATTAATGTATTCTGCCGCGTTGGCGAAATCCTTTTGAGTAAATAAATTGTAAAAATCTACAAATTGCCTGTTCACCTCCGTTTTGTAATCCTGAGCATTAGCCTGGAAAGTCAATATGAAGAATAAAATAGTTGATGCTGCTTTTTTCACACAATTGCTATTCCGATTTTATCCAAAAAATGATTGGGTTATTTGTTTTGAAGAAAGTAAGATGGAACATGTTTCATGAGAATTAAGGTTTAGTCTCTCCAAAATAATACTTCCGGAGCGTATTCCATAACCTGCATGATCCTTTCTATGGCAAATATGCTTACGAGTGGACAGGATTGCTCAGGTCAGGGGTCACCGTATCAGATCGGGAAAGTGTGACCACTATTCAACTTCATTGCTACTTCTGCTCAGCCATAAATCAACTACACTGCAACCCTGTTACCACGCCTTTGTCTATCCTTTGTTTATCCTTTGGTAACCCGATGGGCATCCAGGTTTTACCCGGATTCTACCTGGTTTTCATAGGGAAAACGGGTCAATTCCGGGTAAAACCCGGAGAATCAATGGGGTTTCACAAGCTTATCAACAGGGTTGCATCGGAGTTTATGTAGATTAAGATAAAAGTGCGTCCCTGGAAATGACTGAGCCCAAGTGTACAGGTATTTGAAGGTGCGGATGCCGCACAGATCACGGGCGTGCGCCCCTATTCCAGATACTGCCGTTCTTCGTTACAAACTTTTCCAGGTGTCCCTGTGCGACAAGTTCGTTCAGCCGGCTCTCGGCCTCGAACCGCGGCGTATCAGTCAGTTCAGAAAATTCCCTTGCGGTAAGGCTGGAGAAATGGGTAAACAGGGCAACTTCCTGCTGGTCATATCGGTTCGGTTTTGCAGCAGGATACACCTTCAATACAGCCTGTTCAAATACTGCATATGGTTTTGCGCCATTTACTTTAACCACCTCCCCTGCCGGGTTGCTGAAGAAGATCGTGGGAAAACCGCGCACCCCCATTGCCCTGGCGAGGTTCAGGTCATCCTGGAATAACTCATTAGCCTTTCCTGCAAAATCCTCCTTCAACTGAACTGCATCCAGTCCAACTATCACCGCCGCCATGGATAGATGCTCCCAGCGGGTGATATTCTTTTTGCGCAAGAAAACCATTTCCCTGATCTCCCGAAGCCATTGCACTGCCTTGAATGGATCCTGCAATTGTGCGGCCTTGAAGGCAATCGACGGCGGAAAGGAGGAGGGCAACGGATCTTCCAGCCATACATCTCCATCAATAGGCATATCGTAATAATTGCTCACTTCATCCCAATGGCCGGCAACATCCGAAGGTTTACTGATCCCGCCGCTGTTGTACCGCCAGTCAGGCAGCAGGCCGCCCATCCTGTACTCAATTTCCAGGCAGTGGCCAAACGCAAGTTTCAGTTTACGCAGGGGCGCTTCAATACCCCAGCAGGAGGAACAGATCGGATCTGTGAAATACAGGAGCTTCAGGGGCTTCGTCACGGATTGCTTCGTTTTGGAAACGGAAGACATTACAGGGATAGCAGACGAGGTTGCCGGCAGTTCACAGATTCCGCTGCCGGGATCACACAACACAGGATGTTTCTTGTCCATATTGCTGGGTACTATTGGTTAACTTCGCAAAATTCACCAACGGTAACCAGCTGCACAATAAGTCACATTTTTATGACTACCCCAAACAATACAGACGCCGGGGAAACCTGTCCGGCGCAACAGGCACTGAAATTATTGTCCGGCAAATGGAAACCACAAATTCTTCGTTTGGCGGAAAAAGCACCACTGCGGTTCAACAGCCTGCTGCGTCAGCTGGAGGGAACCAATAAACAGGCGCTGTCGGTTGCGCTGAGGGAAATGGAATCAGCGGAACTTCTCCAAAAAACGGTGATACAGCAGAAGCCCTTACACATTGAATATCACCTTACGGAGAAAGGGATGGCTATGATCCCGGTTTTGCGGCAACTGGAAAAACTGACTTAAGCTCCTACCGCTTCCGCATATCCGAAGGCGGGGAATGAGTGCAACAACGCTAACACTTTCACCGCGTGGAAGGATTTCAGAAGGTGCTCCCCGGCTTTGTTTCATCATAATACAAACAACACGATTTCGTCGCCATCAACAATCTGCTCGCCATATATTTCTTCCTCAGTTTCCTCATTAAAATCAACTACCTCTTTCATTATCGAGCTGTATTTCACTTTTACAGAATTTCCTGCAAGAAAAACCGTACCACTGCCATTCATCTGAAACTCACCGGCATCGGGAATATCCAGCTTATCAATAATGTAAAACTCCAGATCTTCGAAATTATCTGCCCTGGCTTCATCGCTATTCTGAAAAGTGACAAAAGCTTCATCATTACCGCTTTCCCAACTAAAACTCAGCTCCCCTTCTTCCTTTAAGACTTCTCCAATCCAGGGTTTCAGCTGTGCTTCAGCGGCCGCTATCCTTGCCTGGCGCTCCTTCTCCCACCTGGATAAATAGCCGTTACTGACCGGAACTTTCCCATTTGCCTGCTGCTGTCGCTGTCCGAAGATGAACTTAATTACACTACTGATTAATCCCATTATCGATCTGTTTTAGTTGATTTACATCCGGTGTATACTGCCAACGTTCCTTCAATTTCACATATTGCAGCAGTTCATTCACATTGGCTTCCTCCAAATAGTTAACAAGTTCCAACGCATACTCCAGGCCCAGCAATTCCTTTACCAGAAAAATACCAAAATTACTGTGGGTGATAATCAGTGTTGATTTAAGGCCAGAAAGGAACATTGGCCTGAGTATGAATTCTTTCAATTGGCTATCCGACGGATTAATCGGTCTGATATGATCCAGCACACGGCCATCAACATACCTGAACCAATTATTCAGGGTGGGAACTACACCCATCAGGTCTTCCTTGCAGTGTTCAGCCGCGATATCACGAACGAGGATTGTCTGGTTGTCGGAATTGACAACCAGTTCTCCAAACTTCTGAATACAAATATCGATACCATAGGTATGATGCAGCAGTATCCTGTGTTTGAAATCAAAGTAAAACAACTTGCTGGTGTCAATAAATTTGTGAATATGCAGGTAGTCATCAGCCGAACCACCAAATTTCTTCTTCGACAACAAGCTGTGCTTCCAGTAATTCATAATCCTGTTCTCATTTTGCGTAACGGTCCGCAATGAAGATATCTATTGCCTGTTAAACAGAAAAGCGCGCCACTATCTAACTTCAACAGAACATTATCCAGGTATATTCGGGCAGAATCCGTTGGTTGGAGGACGATAGGCGAAGCCTGCCGGAAGTCTTCGAAACTGGTTAACCGGATCATTCCCATGGTGCAAACCCATCGGCCGGCCGAGAATTGCTGACCGAAACAATCCCCGCTCTTTAACCTGAAAGTACCATCCGCCTGCAACACCAATTCCGATTTATCCCAAATGGTGAATGAAGCGTGCCACGTTCCGAAATACCGGCTTTCCGGGCGGATAGTGTCTGCAAGCAGTAACAATGGCTGAGAAATTTCATTGTCTTGCCTGGAACCACAGCTTGCCAGCAACAACAGGGAGCAAAGCCATGTCCTGTTACTTCTTCGTAAGCAATTCAGCATTTTCCACATTAACTACAAAATAAGCATTGGGGCTATTCACAAGCTTAATGACAATCAAAAATGGACGATTAATAATCATTTTCTAGGGATGCCTGACAACCGGTACTTGACTTGCTGAATCCACTGCTGCTATCACGGCTTCGCTTTCTATTACAGCGCCATTGAGGCAAACACCTCGGATTCCGAGGTCAAACCGTGACATCTAACCTCGTCCCAAACTTCTTTTCCGGATCAGGCGGATTTCTAATTTTTCTGAAGTTCTTTTAAATATGGATTTCAGCGCCAATGGCTGCTGCATTACCTGTTGTAATAAAACTCTGCCGCCACATAGTCTTTTCCTTTGACCTTCATGGTAAGCGGATAGCCGGCAGCGTTATAGGTCCAGCTATACTCCACCACTTCGCCATACAACTCCGCCTTTACAGGATTATTAATTGATCTCGTGGCATAAGGGAAGCCCCATGTCCCGAATATGTAGTTGAGACGGGGAATATCATGGAAATAATTCTTCTGCTGGTCAAACTCCAGTATTCTCCAATCTACCTGCGGGTCTCCAATTCCGGGTATTGTCGTTTGCTCCGTCTCATTTCCGGCTGCATCATGCGAAAAAACTTTTCTTTGCAAACTCTGCATCGGGGGCGTCACTAAATGCAGGTAGGTTGAACTTTCCAGCAATTTGTCACCCTGCCATTGGTAAGTGACAAGGGTAGTATCCGTAACAGCGGCGGTAACGGGACGGGTAAAGTCAACAACAATAGTATTTCCGCCATTGCTGAGGGATACCGGGTTTTCAAGGGTATCAGGCACCTCATTGATATAGGTAATCAGGGCAGTCATGTTATCGCCCGTATAGAGCATTTTCTGAAGCGGCCAGGTCGTGCTTAGATTGATCACGGCGGTGAGATGCGCTTCAGCATCGTAAGTGTAAGCTGTTGAGTCAGTTTTAAGTGACCCTCCGATTTCGCGGCGGGTAATCTTTTTTACGAGCTGGAGCGGGGTATTGTCGGGTTCCGGTACCGGGTCGTCATCGTGGCTGCAGGAAGTCAAGGCAAGAAAGAACATCATGCCAACGGCAAGGTGTAAGCGCGTCATGAGATAAGGTTTTAGACACCAAACTACTCTTTTTTTAGAGATCCGGATGATAATCTAAATGAAAATGCCCGCATTAAACTTTTGTTCAATGCGGGCATCTATTCCTGTACCCGGGACGGGAGTTGAACCCGTACGACCTTTGCAGATCACAGGATTTTAAGTCCGGCGTGTCTACCAGTTCCACCACCCGGGTGTCCTGTTGCCAAATGTCTGGCAAAAAAAAATTCCAAACAAAGTTTGGAATTTCCTGGAGCGGAAGACCGGGCTCGAACCGGCCACCCCGACCTTGGCAAGGTCGTGCTCTACCAAATGAGCTACTTCCGCATTTATCACACCGCTACCTGGGTACCGGTGCTTTATAAAGAACTGTTTTTCAATTGGGATGGCAAAGATAAGGAGTTTCCGTTTCCTGCCAAATTTCCAGGCCCCTTTTTTCTAATTATTTATAGCTCGGGGTATACTGCGTATTGCCGGGAACATTCACCTTCGGATGCCCCTTATACTTGTGCGTATACAAGCCATAGCAACCACCCAGTACAAAAGCAAGAATACAGAAAACCTGGAGGTAAAACAGGAAAGTTGAAGAATTCACCCAGCTGTACTTGAAATCCTTCTCGGCCGGATTGTCCCACTCCTGTGCATGTGAATGTGTATGCTCGTGCGCCATAGTTTTGTTAATTGCCCTGCAAAAATAGGGTTCAACCTACAATTTCCGAAAATTGTTTCTTCCCTTTTATAAAATGTTGCCAGATCACACTCCCGTGATACCATCCATGAACTTTTCCTTTCCTGCTGACCGGAAAAACTGATTGCTTTCTCCTGATCAGGATCCATCCGATCACGCCGATATGTGCTTCCAGGATCGCTTTAAAATATATGCCCTGCCCATGAAACAAACTCCGCCATGCCGATACCGCATCCAGGGCAAAGCGAAACGGTAATTTCCACGCCACTTCATACCACGGCAGATTTTTCGCCAGCATGATCAGGTTGTTCCGGAAATTCAGGAATACCTTCCACTCATTGCCCTTCGGCAAGGTTCCGCCGCCCACATGATACACCAGTGATTTTGGAAATACCATCACTTCAAATCCCGCCAGCTGCAACCGCCAGCAGAAATCAATCTCCTCCTGGTGCGCAAAGAAAAACTCATCCAGTCCGCCGAGCCGACGATACAATTCCGCCCGCACCAGCAACGCCGCACCACTTGCCCAGAATACTTTTATCGCATCATCATACTGCCCGTGATCCAGCTCACAATAATCGAATACCCTGCCGCGGGCAAAGGGATAACCTAAACTATCCAGCCAACCACCAGCAGCGCCTGCGTATTCAAAGGAAGCTTTATCCGCCCACAAATGCATTTTCGGTTGACAGGCACCGAGAGACGGATTGCTGTCCATCCCTTCCAGCAAAGGCTCCAACCAGCCCGGTGTCACTTCCACATCGGAATTGAGCAACAGGTAGAACTCTGCCTCCACCAGTTTCAGTGCTTCATTGTATCCTTTCGCGAAGCCGTAATTTTTATCCAGTTGAATAACCCGTACTTCCGGGTGATGCGCCTGCAACCACTGCACGGAATCGTCCGATGAGGCATTGTCCGCCACAATAATGGAAGCATGCGGATGACTATGGCGGATAACAGTGGGCAGAAAATTTTCCAGGTGGCGGCGGCCGTTCCAGTTAAGGATTACTATGGCGATACGGGGCGTCAAAAGGGGTATATGGAATTTAGTGGGCAAAAATACAGGAACCGATCTATACGAATAGCTAAATTAGTCCGATGATAGGCTTTCTTTCCAACTGGCGGGTATGGCTGGCCGTCGTGGCGATCAGTATCGTAACGGGCACCATTTTCTATTCGCGTTACCTTGCCCGTAAGATCGCCCTCGAAGAACGCAACAAGGTGGAACTCTGGGTCAGCGCCAGCAAAGCCATCTTCGACAACCCGGATGTACCCCTTACGCTGCCCAATATGATCCGGAACGACCAGACCTCCATCCCCATCATCGAAACGAATGAACGCGACAGCATCGTCAGCTATGTGAACATCGATTCCGCACAGGCCCTGAACAATCCTGATTACCTGCCCCGCAAGCTCCGCGAATTCAAACGGGCCAATGAGCCCTTTGTGCTGGTGCTCAGTGATACCCCCTATCTCGCCAACCGCTATTACTACGGCAATACGCGGCTGCTCAATGAGGTGCAGTATTACCCCATCGTTCAGCTCGTGATCGTTGGCCTCCTCCTGCTGTTGCTGCTGCTGCTGCTGACCACGCAACACCGCTCCACACAGAACCAGCTCTGGGCCGGGATGGCCAAGGAAACCGCACACCAGCTGGGCACACCACTGAGCTCATTGCAGGGTTGGGTAGAAATGCTCAAGGAGTCGGGACAGGAAAACAATATCACGCGGGAGCTGGAAAAGGATGTGGATCGCCTGAAACTGGTAAGCGACCGCTTCAGCAAGATCGGCAGCACGCCGCACCTGGAAACAGCCGACCTGGTGGCGCAAGTGGAAGCCATGGTGGACTATATTAAGCGCCGTGCACCCAGCCGCGTAAAGTTCGACCTGCAAGCACCAGCAGCCGGGTCGCTGATTCTTCCCCTCTCCCCTACACTGTTCGACTGGGTAATGGAAAACCTGCTGAAGAATGCCCTCGATGCCATGGATGGCGCGGGTACGATCCAGATTGATATTAAACAAAGCCACCATAACATCCAGATCGATGTGACCGATACCGGGAAAGGGATCCAGTCCGCGAACCTTGCAAGGGTATTTCAGCCGGGATTTACCACCAAGAAAAGAGGCTGGGGACTGGGACTATCCCTATCCAAACGCATCATCGAACAGTACCATGGCGGCGAACTGTTTGTAAAACATTCTGAACCGGGCAAGGGCACAACTTTCAGGATAGTGTTGCCCACGGCGTCCGCTTAACTTTCCTCCTTACTGCTGAGATAAATCATAAAAACACCAAAGGCAAGGAAAGCTGCAGCCGAATACAGGTTGATCTTTTCTGCCATTCCTGACAGCAATTCATTGGCGAAAAGGATCACCGCGGTGATGGCAAAAAAGGCGCCGATCACAAAACTGAGTTGATTGAATTTTTTCAGCATCCCTTTCGATTTAGAAGAAAATAATATTCAGGATAATCGTAATCAGCAGCAGCAACAGGGCAACCGGTGTCACCCGCTTATACCAGGGGCCACCATGGTCCACCTGCTTTTCGGTGAGAGAATACACTAACCCTTTCAGTTCTTCATCGGACTTCGGTTTCGTGACAAGGCTCACCAGGATGGTGGTGAAAAAGTTTACGATCCAACTCACCAGCGCCACGATAAAGGCCTGGCCCATGCCGCTTTTGATTTCGTATAACGGTGCTATCCAACCGCCTTTCCCTTCTGCCATCGTGAGTCCGTGCGTCAACGCTGCACCCACCGTACCGGCGAGCAATCCCCAGAAAGCCCCATGGGCAGTGGTTCGTTTCCAGAACATGCCTAGCAGGAAAGTAGCAAAGAGCGGCCCGTTCACAAACCCGAACACCAGCTGCAGGAAGTCATTGATATTATTGAAGCCTTTGGCGATATAGGCGGTCATTACTGAGATCAGGATGCCCACCACCGTCACGCATTTTCCCACGATGAGGTAATGGCGGTCCGATTTATTCTTTACAAAATAGGGTTGGTAGATGTCGAAAGTAAATACCGCATTGAATGCCGTCACGTTCCCCGCCATGCCGCTCATGAAGGAGGCCATCAGGGCGGTAATGCCCACGCCCAGCAACCCGCTGGGATAGTAGTGGGCAATCAGGGAAGGCAGCGTCATGGTATAGTTCAGTTGTCCCGATTCATCCACCGGTATTTTATAACCATTGGCCAATGCAGGCTGCATCAGGGCGATCGCTACGATTCCCGGCAAAACCACGATCAGGGGCATCAGCATTTTCGGAACTGCGGCAACGATCGGGGTAAGCCGCGCTTCCCGCATATTCTTGGCGATCATCGCCCTTTGTATGACGAGGAAGTCTGTGCACCAGTACCCGAAGGACATAACGAAGCCCAATCCAAAGATGAGCGACATAAAATGCAGTCCGAGTGGGTTGGCATCCTTATCGCCCATGTATTTCCAGGCGTGCGTCATATTGGGCGCGAGATTGGCTTTTACGGCTGCCCATCCGCCGGCATCCTGCAGGGCTACAATCACCAGTGGGGAAAAGCCCAGCACAATCAGGAAAAATTGCAGCACTTCGTTGTACACTGCACTGGTGAGGCCGCCCATGAAGATGTAGACCATCACAATACACGCGGCGATCCAGATGGAGATATCAAAATTCCATTTGAGGATGATCTCCAGCATTTTCGCCAGTGCGTACAACGAGATGCCGGAAGAAAAAACGGTCATCACGGCAAAGGAAATCGCATTCAGTCCCCTTGTTTTTTCATCGAAGCGCAGCTTCAGGTATTCGGGAACACTTCTTGCCCTGCTGCCATAGTAAAAGGGCATCATATATACGCCCAGGAAGATCATGGCAAAGATGGCGCCCACCCAGTAAAAGTGGACCGTGACGATGCCGTATTTCGCACCGGAGGCTACCATGCCGATCACCTCCTGTGCGCCGAGGTTAGCCGAAATAAAGGCGAGACTGGTGATCCACAGCGGGATGGTGCGGCTGCTGGCCAGGAAATCATTACTGGATTTGATTTTTCTCTTAATTACAAAGCCTACCCCGATAACAAAAAGAAAATAAAGGATGATGATGCAGTAATCAGCCATTTTCAGGTCCATAACAATCGTTGTATCGCTAATATATCCAATTAAAGTAGTATTTTAGGTCAGATAGTAAGCTATAAAAACGATTGTTATGTCTGCACCTCAGCACCACCAGTTCTCAGAAAAAGAGATCAATCCTTTAGAAAGTCTGGATCAATGGGAGGAAGCCGTACTGGAAAGATATCCTGTTGCCGGCGAGCCTGCCAAAACCAAAGAGGAGTTCCGGAATTATGAAGAACCCGGCCGCGATACGGTGCGGGAATTCTACCGGCTCAATCATACCTACCAGACGCATGCCTTTGTAAAAGAGAAGCAAGCGGAATATTTGAAGTTTGATAAAAAACAGATGCCGGTTTGGGAGGCATTCCAGTTCCTGAACCAGCTGGTGGATGATTCAGATCCGGATACGGACCTGGACCAGTTCCAGCACCTGTTGCAGACTTCGGAAGCGATCAGGGCTGATGGACATCCGGACTGGATGGTATTGGTTGGCCTGATGCATGATATGGGCAAGGTATTGTGCCTTTTTGGTGAGCCGCAGTGGGCAGTGGTAGGCGATACATTTCCTGTTGGCTGTGCCTATTCCAATAAAGTTGTTTATCCAGAATACTTCGCCAATAACCCGGATTACACCGATGAAAAGTTCAATACGCCGCTCGGTGTATATGAAAAGGGGTGCGGGCTGAGAAATGTGGACATGTCCTGGGGGCATGATGAATATGTGTACCAGATGCTGAAGGGGCATATCCCGGAAGAGGGATTGTATATGCTGCGGTATCATTCCTTTTATGCCTGGCATCGCGAAGGCGAGTATGAGTATTTGCTGGATGATCATGACCGCAAAATGTTGCCCTGGGTGAAGTTGTTTAATCCATATGATTTGTATTCCAAGAACCCGGTTCCGCCAAACTGGGCGGAGTTGAAGCCATATTACGAGGCCCTTGTGGCCAAATACCTACCGGATACCATCAGGTTTTAATTATTATTGAAAGGGCTGAAAATCAACTGTTTTCAGCCCTTTCAATTTTTACTTGGCAGTAATTCCTAAATTCTTACATTTGCATCCGCTTTAAGCAGGCGCCCAGGTGTTGAAACTGGTAGACAAGCCACCTTGAGGTGGTGGTGCTGGAAACGGCGTGCTGGTTCGAATCCAGTCCTGGGCACAAAGGCCCCGACGATAAGTCGGGGTTTTTTATTTGGCAGCGTTGAAAGCCGCGGGCGCGATAGCGACGCGGGGGCCTTTGGGTAGGCCCCTCGCAGGAGTACCTGGATCAATGGTACATTAATCCAGTCCCCTACAACTCACTTTCAAACCGAACCAATACCACTACCCCGTCACCCTCAATCTTTGAATCAGTCCGTCTTCAATATCAAAATGAAACTGCAGCACTAACGGACTTCCCTCAAACTTTCCTGAACACTTTGCAGACAAAATGCTGGTACTACCATCGTGCGTTATGGAAAGAGGCTCCATGACAGATTGATACTTTTTATTTGAATCATCGATCCAAACTTCGATTGCTTTCCTTCCGGAATGCGTTTTCCCCTCATCAAACACTTCGGCTGTTTCTGAGAAACAGTTCGCATAAGCTACACTGTTAAATTCGTTCTGTGCTGTCACGAGGTCAGCTAATACTTTAGGTAAGTTCATGATTGTTTATTGATTTTCAAATTGTAGGAATAGTGCCGCCATCGATAACGAATTCTGTTCCTGTCAGATATTTTGCCCTGGGAGAAACCAGGAAGCCAACCAGCTCAGCCACCTCTTCAGGCTCTGCGGGCCTTCCGAAGGGTATTCCTCCCAAAGCATCCATAACGCTTTGTTGCGCTTCTTCGATAGAACTATTGGCATTCCGGGCAATCCGTTCCAAAAATGTTTTTACATTATCTGTCCTGATCCATCCGGGAGAAACCGTCAACACCCGTACCCCTTTCGCAGCCACCTCTTTAGACAGTCCTTTGCTGTAGTTGATCAGCCCGGCCTTGGCGGCCGCATATGGTAGCGTTGCATCATGCAGGGGAAGACGCCCCTGGATAGAAGCAATGTGAATGATCACCCCATTTTGCTGTTCCAGCATTCCCGGTAGAAATGCCCTGTCCAGCCTTACTGGTGCCAATAAATTCGTTTGCAGCGCTTTTTCCCAGTCCTGACCGGTTAACACCGCAAAGCCACCGCCGGGGGTTTCCGACGCTCCCAGGTTGTTTACCAGGATGTCAATTTTTTTATGCGCAGACAAGACTTCATCCACCACTTTTTGCGTCCCTGATTCCGTACTCAAATCTGCGGGAATAAATTGCAGGCCCGTGGCCAGATCAGCAGGTGTGTTCCTCGCAGTCACGATCACCGTTGCGCCGGCATGCAGCAACCTTTCTGCAATAGCTTTTCCTGCTCCCTTTGTACCTCCGGATACCAGGGCTATTTTTCCCTGTAACTCATTGTTGTAATTCATACGTTCGTTTTAAAATGATACTGCGAAATTCAAACGTATGAGCAGCTTTAACAATAAGGGATGATCGAATTGCATAGGGCTAAATTTGTCCCATATTGCATTTAGAGGAACATAGGTTAATTTTATAGGATGCGCGAAAGAAAAATTCCTTTGAACCTGAATTGCGGTCTTGACCTGATCGGTGAGGTTTTGTATGGAAAATGGAAGATCCGGTTACTTTGGTTTATCAGCGAAGGGCATAAACGCCCAAGTGAATTGCACAGAAAAATCCCGGGCGCTTCACGGAGGGTCTTGACAGTACAGTTAAATGAACTTGAAGCGCACGACCTGATCAGGAAGAAAGTTTACGCGGTCGTTCCGCCCAAAGTGGAATATTCACTGACTGCTTTTGGAAAAACAATCATCCCGCTCATTGGAGCTTTGGGTAAATGGGCTGATGAAAACGAAACCAGGTTACGTGACCTTATCCTGAATAATGAAACAAAGTTGCCCGAAGCAAATCGGGACGGGTACTAATAGCAAGCAATAAAATTTCTTCAACACAAAAACCAAAATCATGAACAGCATTACAGTGAAAGATGGTACAGAAATCTATTACAAAGACTGGGGAAGCGGTCAACCCATCGTGTTTCACCACGGGTGGCCGCTGTCGGCAGACGACTGGGACACACAGATGTTGTTTTTCCTGAGCAAAGGTTACCGGGTCATTGCGCATGACCGGAGAGGTCATGGCCGCTCTTCGCAAACAGCTGATGGACACGACATGGATACTTATGCGGCAGATGTGGCAGAGCTGACAAAAGCACTTGACCTGAAAGACGCTATACATGTAGGCCACTCTACCGGGGGCGGTGAAGTGATCCGCTATGTAGCCAGGCATGGGAAAGGCCGGGTAGCAAAGGCCGTGCTCATCAGTGCTATTACGCCCTTAATGGTAAAAACAGCCGGCAACCCCGAAGGTGTGCCAAGGGAAGTATTTGACAATATCCGGGTGAACACAGCCACCAGGAGATCCGAATACTTCAAAGAGTTTACCATTCCTTTTTTTGGCTATAACCGGGAAGGATCAAAAGAATCGCAGGGTGTGCGGGACAATTGGTGGCGGCAGGGCATGATGGGTGCCATCAAAGCTCATTATGATTGTATCAAAGTATTTTCCGAAACCGATTTTAATGAAGACCTGAAAGCTGTTGATCTTCCTGTACTGGTAATGCATGGCGAAGATGATCAGATAGTTCCGTTTGAACTGACAGCCAGGAAAGCCGTCAAATTATTGAAGAATGGCAAACTCATATCTTACCCTGGTTTTCCACACGGAATGCCGGTAACAGAAGCAGAGACCATTAATAAAGATCTCCTGGCATTTATTCAATCCTGAAAATAATACATCACAACATTTGGGCAGGCAGCGCCTGCCCAAATGTTGTCAATAAGTATTCGATGAAAAGCAGGGAACAGGAAAAGATACTTTACGAACAATCAGTCACCCTGGGCTGCAAGGCTTTTGCACTGCAGCCTGCGTGAAAAAATCTGGAGAGCAGAAACTATTTAATTTTGTCAAATAAAACAGAAAGTGCTGCGAGAAAACTAGCTGAAGCAAACAGAGCGCTGCAAAAGATTAAATCACCACTCCCTCCCAGGTAATTCCTTTACTGCTTCACCACCTTTACCACCCGTTGTTCTTTCCCCTGCACAACATTAATAACATAGACCCCAGCAGGATACAACCCTCCCACCTGAATCACACTATTTGCAGCAACTGCCAGCTTCTCCTTCAATTTTCCATTTACATCAAACACCTGCACTGACATCGGCTCTTGATTATTACCCCGCAATTGTACCGTAAACATATTATTGCTCGGATTAGGCGATATCATCACTTCAAACAAATTGTCATTCCCTTTTTCTGAAGCTTCTTTTGCCACACCCACCTGGCTTGTTACACCTGCAGCATTCTTTTGCCCCGCACCATCGTCAACAATAAACACCTCAACGATATCCGTCTTCAACTTCACATGCTGCGGGTTGCTGAACAACACTTTAAAATATTCCTCGGCCTCTTTAACTCCATCCTTATATACTGGAATAACAATCTTGCCTGAAGAGCTGCCGGCTTTGATCTGCAACTTCCCGAATGTCGCTTCGTAATCCGCAGGCTGACCATTTACCTTCTTACTCAGGGCACTGCCGTCTATCGTGATAAATTCCACCATCACGTCTTTGTCACTTGTCCGGTTGAGTGTAACGGTAAGAACCGCCTGGGCAACAGCTTCCGGCACCCTCACGACCGGCAACAGCATTTCCGGCGTGATCATACAGGGATCATCATCAGTTTTACCGCTGCAGTTCTCATCTATTCCATTGCCACAGATCTCAACCGCTCCGGGGTAGATCGTATTGTTGTTATCATTACAGTCATCGTTGCTGGACACATATCCGGCAGGACAACTATACCCTTCGCTGGTTCTGGCTGCATCGCCATGCCCATCGCCGTCATTGTCCCGGTAACAGGTCAGCAGGTCTGCCGGCGTTAATCGCCACATGTCATTGGTACCCAATGGACCTTCATTGGAAGTATACCCCTGTCCGCCGAAAAACCACAATGCGCCCAGGTTATCTTTCCAGGTGGTTGCATAAGCCCTACCTCCGGGCTTTTCAACAGTTACACCATGTTGACCCAGGTAGTCGCCGAACACCTGCACTTCATTGTCTCCTTTAATCCAGGTCCAGATATTCGTAACCTTGTTATATTTCCAGAGATCGCTGAGAAAATTCCAACCTTGTCCCCCATCGTAAATAAATCCGCCATACAAAATGAGATCGCCATTCGCGTCCGTCCAGGTTAAAGCGCCGATTCTTCCTCCGGGAAAGTCCGCCGGGTCGGGCACATCAATTGTTCCGTACTCTGGATTCACAAAACGTTCACTGGTTCCCTTCACCCATGTCCAGAGATTGGTAGCAGGATCATAACACCACATGTCGTGCAGGAAATTAGCGAATCCAAGACCATCACCACCCATCAGCCAGAGCTTGCCGTCATTGTCGGTCCAGGTGGTACCGCCTTCCCGTGGTGGCGGATTGTTTGTTGTCGCAGCAACACCCATTGTTCCGAAAACACCGGGCACATCGAGGGTATTCGGGCCAGTCATCCAGGTCCAGTTGCCAGTTGTAATATCATATTTCCAAAGGTCACTGTAACTACCACCGCCGTGCATCCCACTATGATCCGTGCCGCCGAAGACCCATAAATTCCCTGCTGCATCAGACCATTTAGCCGTGTAACTTCTGCCACCCGGTGAATTGGCGGGATGCGGAACTCCACGCGTACCGAAAACCGGCGCGTTATTAATCCCGGTGCGCCCATCCATCCAGGTCCACAGCCCTGTAGTCGGATCGAAACGCCAGATATCATCCAGCTTTGCCCTGCCATAGTCTCCACTAGCTTCACCACCGAATAACCAGAATTTGCCTGACCTGTCTTTCCAGCTGGCCGCCTCTGCCCTTGCCCTGGGGAAGTTGGAAGCGGCAGGCACACCCATCACGCCGTAATCACCTTCGTCATTTGCCAGTTTACCTCCTCCCCTGAAAATCCAGTTGTTGGTAACAGGACTAAACACCCACAAGTCGTTCATGACACTGTACGAGCCATAAGTATTGAAATCGCCCCCACGGCCTCCCAATAACCATAAATTGCCATCAGTGTCTGTCCACCCGGAGGAACCCATTCTTGCACCCGGTGTATTCATAATATCAGCACTTCCATCAGTCAGGGAATAAGACAACAGGTTGGTCAGGAAATAACCATTCACCCATGTCCATTCACCGTTCGTCGGATCGAACATCATCAGGTCATTGATATCGCCGTTATATCCTTTCTGATCATAGCCGCTTCCGCTCATGATCCATAGTTTCCCATCGTTATCCGCCCAACCACAGGCTTCCATTCTTCCGCCCGGAACATTATCTTCATCACCATCCCACCTGATCCCGTAGTTACCCAACTGGTTGGTCAGGTTGCTTCCGCTGATCCAGGTCCATCGGTTGCTGACGCGATTGTATTTCCAGAGGTCATTCAGGTGCCCTGCTTCACCGGAACCCGTATGCCCAAAGCCACCAAAAAGCCAGAAATTCCCGTCATCATCTGTGATGGCTACCGCGTCTCTCCTGCTGCCGGGACGGGTGGTGGGACCCTCAATACCCCGCAGGCCATAGATTGCCAGTGATTCCACCGAATTGCCGCCCTTGATCCATGTCCACATGCCCGTACTGATATCATATCGCCATAAATCGTTCAGATATCCCTTTGTGCCACTGCCCGAACCATCGAATCCATATCCGCCCATCAACCACAAACTTTCACCATCTGTCCACGACATGGCGCTGCTCCTGGCCCCGGGTGTATTGGACGCTGCCGCCACGCCGAAGGATCCGTAGCTGCCGGCAGCATCAGTTGAGGCGGCCCCTTTCATCCATGTCCAGTTTTGCGTCTCAGGATCAAACATCCAGAGATCGTTGTACAGTTCACTCGGTGTTCCGGCTGCCGGATTCTCCGTATTACCGCCGAACAACCAGAGTTTCCCGGATGCATCCGTCCAGGTAGCAGCACCAAACCGCCCACCCGGCTCGTTGAGATTATGCGCTACCCCTCGTGTACCATAAACCGGAGTGACCAGCATGAAATGATAGGTATTCGGCACCCCTTTGACCCAGGTCCATTCGTTGGTTACCGGGTTGAATTTCCAGAGATCGTTCCGGGGCATATGCTTGTGACTTTCGAATTCGGCGCGTGACATGCCAAATCCACCATACAACCAGAAATTCCCATGATTGTCGGTCCAGGTTGCTGCCTTGTCCCTCGAAATCGGATTGTTGTCTGGACCAGGCACTCCCATCAGTCCGGTGAAGCCGATACCGTCCATGCGGTTGTCACCCTTCATCCAGGTCCAGTCGTCCGTGGCCTTATCATATTTCCAGAGGTCATTGAAGTAGATATGATAATTGAAATAAACCCGTGACCGACCACCCATGACCCATGGATTACCGGAAGCATCCCGCCATACCATGGCGCTTTTCCGCGACCCGGGCTGGTTGATGATATCGGGCACGCCCTTCGGCCCGAAATGCCTTGGGGCGATGGAATTGTAGGTCTCCCCTTTTTTGTAGATCCATTTGCTGCTGCTGGTAATTGTTTGGGATATGCCCATGGCGGTAACACTACAACAAAGTAGTGACAGGAATACTTTCCGGAACATGACGATTCATTTTGAAGGTTGTCAACTGTTCAGCCGGTCATCCGAAAAGTACTCAGCATTTTCACTTTTACTACCTACATGAATGTGTAGGAAAGGTGGTAGTTGGGTAGATTTCCGCAGCAAGGAATTAAAACACAAATACATAAAAACAATCATGCGTTTGGCTTGTTGATGGAATTTTGTGCACTGAAGCAAATCATCATCCATCACCAAAATCGCTTCCATGAACGAGATCACTTCAAAATTCAACAAGCTGCTCGACAATGCGTCAGCCTATGGCAAAATGGATCACGAGCCAGATTCCAGCAAAGAAGTACAACTGAACACACCCGACAAAACCCTCCCCTTTTCCGACCAGATCGGCAACTACCAGCGGAGCAAGGGCATCCCCCCGAACAACTACAAAAACAGCAAGGTCTATATCGTGGGCAGCGGCATCGCCGGCATGTCCGCCGCCTATTATTTTATCCGCGATGGCCATATCCCGGGAGAAAACATCCTGTTCCTCGACCAGCTGCATATCGAAGGCGGCTCCCTCGATGGAGCCGGGAATCCGAAAGACGGCTATATCGTACGAGGCGGACGTGAAATGGATTTCACTTATGAAAACCTGTGGGACCTGTTCCAGGATATACCCGCCATGGAACTTCCTGCACCCTATAGCGTACTGGATGAGTACCGGCTGGTGAATGATAACGATCCCAATTTTTCCAAATCAAGATTGCTTCACAAACAGGGACAGGTAAAGGACTTCAGCCAGTTCGGCCTCACCAAAAAAGACCAGCTGGACATTATCAAATTGTTGCTGAAGAAAAAAGAAGACCTCGACGATCACACCATCGAAAACTATTTTGGCGAATCTTTTCTCAACAGCAACTTCTGGTTTCTCTGGCGTACCATGTTTGCCTTTGAGAACTGGCACAGTCTTCTCGAACTGAAACTCTATATGCACCGCTTCCTGCATGCCATTGACGGCATGAAGGACTTCTCCTGCCTGGTATTCCCCAAATACAACCAGTATGATAATTTCGTGGTTCCCCTCCGCAATTACCTGCAAAGCAAGGGCGTAAAGATTGACCTCAATACACTGGTCAAAGACCTGGGCCTGCACAGCAATACCGACGGCAAAATGGTGCAATCCATCATCATTGAAAAAGATGGAAAGGAAACATCGATCCCTATAGCCAAAGGTGATTTTGTCATTGTGACCACCGGCTCCATGACAGAGGATACGTTTTATGGCAACAATACTACGGCGCCGGTCATTGCTATCGACAACAGCAACAGCGGACAAAGCTCCGGCTGGAAGCTCTGGAAAAATCTCGCAGCCAAATCGCCCATCTTCGGAAGGCCGGAAAAGTTTTGCAGCAATATTGAGAAATCCGGATGGGAATCGGCTACCCTTACCTGTAAACCGTCAGCTTTTGTAGAAAAACTGAAAGCGCTGTCGGTGAATGATCCCTATTCCGGAAAAACGGTTACCGGTGGCATCATCACCATCACGGATTCCAACTGGTTGATGAGCTTCACCTGCAACCGGCAGCCGCATTTCCCCACGCAGCCTGATGACATCCTCGTAGTCTGGGTATATGCCCTGTATATGGACAAGGAAGGCAACCATGTCAAAAAGCCCATGCCGCTCTGTACGGGCAATGAGATTCTTGCAGAATTGTGTTATCACCTGGGCATCATTGATCAGCTGGATAATGTGATCGCCAACACCATTGTCCGTTCTTCCTACCTGCCCTATATCACGTCGATGTTCATGCCCAGGGCCAAGGGCGACCGCCCAAGGGTGGTGCCCGAAGGTTGCAAAAACCTGGGACTTGTAGGTCAATTTGTAGAAACCAACAATGATGTGGTGTTTACGATGGAAAGTTCGGTAAGAACAGGCCGTATTGCGGTATATGAACTGCTGAACATCAACAAGCAGGTGCCCGATATCAACCCGCTGCAATATGATATCCGCCATCTGCTGAAAGCAACGAAATCGCTGAACGACAACAAACCCTTTCCCGGTGAAGGACTATTAAGGAGATTGCTGAAGGGTTCCTATTATGAACATATACTTCCGCCCAAAAGCGATACCGGTGAAGAACACGAATCTTTCCTGATGGAACAGTTTGGCAAGTTGCAGCACTGGATTAAAAATTTGTAACCCCTGAAGGCAACCGGCGCTTACTGGAACAGGTTCCGTACGCGCTGCCAGAATGTTGGACGGCTGATGTAAATGCCACCTATGCTACCGCATAGTTCCTGATTGTATACTGGCGCGCTGACAGTCGCCTGATTTGAGCAGACAGCATCGAGACGAATTTCCAGGTACGCATTGGTTTCCGGCAGGGAATGGCTGCAAGGGCTGAATCCCACTGCGGAGATTTCCAGTGTCTGGCAAAACGGAATTTTATCCATTGGAATCTTCAGGGCAAATCTACCGCTGCTGTCAGCCATGGCACTAAGCGTTGTACCCGTTATGCGGACAAGCGAGTAAGGAACACCTTGTCCCTTATCATCCATGATTTGTCCGCCTATGATCCTTGTTGTATCGCCCGGTGATGCTGCCGGTCGGACAAACGGTTGTGCCTCGGATGCCCTGAGGGCCGGTTTTCCCGACACCAGTTGCGGCAAACCCGCTGCCAGCAGTATTCCCCAGAAATATCCGGAAATGCGCCTGCCAAAAGAACTGCCAGAAACATTCGGAATTAAAGGTGTATTCAACTGATCATCCCGGAGGCGCCCGCAGACCTGCCCCTTCACTTTTTTGAAATGATTCAACAACTCCTCATCAGACAGGGAGGTAAAGTCAGTCACTATCTTATTGCATTGGACACAGAAACGGCCATCATCAACAGGATGCATATCGCTCCAGGACTGGCTACAGGGCTTCGGTATGCTCAACTTCATGAACAAGGTTTTTAATCAGATGCCTTTCCGGAGAAAATTACACAATTCATTTGTTTCGGAGCAATAATCTTAACATTGCCTGATATGACTCCAAATGCCGATATGATTGCACTGAAGAAAAGACTTTCCCGGTTCTGCCGGGAGACTATTGAAAGCAGGATCGCCACTGCGCGGCAGGCGATGGACAGTGCCCAGGAAGCAGCCAATGCAGAAGAAAAAAGTTCTGCAGGAGATAAATATGAAACCGCCAGGGCAATGGGGCAACTCAACAAGGAGATGTTCGCGCGGCAGCTGGCAGGTCACTTGAAAGAATTAAGTGAGTTCAACAGCCTGAACACTGATGCAGTTCACCAAATTGTCACGCCAGGTGCCTTGCTGCAATGCAGTGGCGCACTTTTCTTTTTTCTGAGTGCCGGTCTGGGCAAACAAACGGTCGATGGCCAGCCTATCCTGTTTCTTTCGCCACACGCACCATTGGCAAAAACAATAATCAATAAAAAACCAGGGGATCAATTGACCTTCAATGGTCGTGTGATGACCATCGAATCAATCTGTTAACGGCAACCGACTGCTTATCCTGAAACAAATAGCCTGCATTTTCTTTTTTCCGGCGACGGCGAGCGTCAGGAAGGACAATACTTTTTACTTATGCAGCATATGCCAAAATAAACCCAATAATCGCCGGTAATGCCTGGGTAAAAAAGATCCGGCGGGAGGCGCTGACGGCACCATATACACCGGCCACAATAATGCAACCAAGGAAAAACAGTGCCACCTTTCGTTGCCACAACGGATCATCAATCAGCAGGCTCCATACCAGGCCTGCCACCAGGAACCCGTTGTACAGGCCCTGGTTCGCCGCGAGCACCCGGGTGGGACGAAACATCTCATCGGGTAATGCTCCCCGGAAAACTTTCCTGCCGACAGTTTCCCAGGCAAACATTTCCATATAAAGAATAAACAGGTGTTCCAGTGCGATCAGGGCCACCATAATTTTCGCGAAGTAGGCTATCATGCATTGCGCTTTTATCCATGTAAGATATTGCGAAATCCTCGTGAAAAAGTCCCCATCGGATAAGCCTACCCTACAAAAAAAGGACAAACCGAAATTTCCTGTTTGTCCCTTCAATATAGCAAGGCACCTTGCTGCCCCAGCGGAATCGTCAACGATAGGGCACCACATGGCTGTCTGCTATTTACAGGTGCGACTTGTCAGATGCATTCTCAAACACCGCAATGGTTGCCGGGATGATCAGAAACATCGCACAATAATATATAATCAAAAGGCGTGCCTCCCGATAAGGCCTGTAAACACTGATGTTGCCGGGCAGCCAGTGGAAAAATTACACAGCCTGCCTTAATAAATCCCCCGCAGGATTACTGGTTTACCTGCCCAGGCGGTCGCATGCTTTACCAGTTCCGGTGAACCAATGATCAGTGGCGAACGCTGATGAATGCTTTGAGGAAGCACATCCAGCAGATCCATCCTTCCATCTGTTGCTGCCCCGCCCGCCTGCTCCACCAGGTACGCCAGCGGACGGCATTCATACAATAGACGCAATTTTCCTTTTGGATAATGATCCGTGTCGGGATAAAGATATACGCCGCCTTTCAGGAGATTGCGGTGAAAATCAGCTACCAGCGAGCCGGCATACCTGGCATTGAAACGCCGTTCCCGACAGTACTGAATAAACTGTTGAATACCCGGCTGAAAATTATCGGCCAGGCTTTCGTTGACAGAATAATAAGCCGGGTCTTCCGGGATCCGGATATCGGGATGCGACAGAAAGAACTCCCCCAATGACGGTTCATAGGTAAACCCCTGTACGCCATTGCCCATACTGAAGACAAACATCGTAGAAACGCCGTAAAGGATATATCCTGCTGCAACCTGCTGACGACCATCCTGCAACAGATCAGCCGCTGCAGGATCCATGTTTTCGGATGTGCCGCGCCGGTAGATGGAAAAGATCGTCCCGATTGGCAGGTTCACATCTATGTTACCCGAACCATCCAGCGGATCCATCGCGACAACATAAGCACCCACGCGGTTCAAAATTTCAGGCTCCGGCGCTTCTTCCGAAACCAGTGCGCAAACCTCGCCGCCTTTCAACAGCGCGCGGCTGAAACGGATATGCGCCAGCATATCGAGTGTCTTTTGCTGTTCGCCGCCGGCATTTTCCAGGCCATTCAGGCCATTGATGTCTACCAGTCCTGCCTTATTGACTTCCCGCCTAACGACTTTAGACGCCAGTGCGATATCAAGCAGTACCTGCTGTAGTCCCCCGGCAAAATTGCCCGTCCCGGTGACACTCTTCTTCAGGAAACGGTCAAGCGTACTACCGATAGGCAGCGCAATTCTGGATTGTTCCATGGTTACATATTTGGGGGCCGGTTTAACTGATACGCTTCAGCTTAATGGCATTGTCAGGCAACGGTTTCGTATTCCAATGGTCATGAATGGCCATCGCCGTGCCCATGGCTGTACCTTGTAGCATGGAGGCGGCCATCACTTCTTTGTCGGGTAATGCAGCGCCCAGGAGACGCATAAACCACTCGTTACGGCCAAAACCGCCATCCACCAGGATGCGTTGGATCCGGACATTACCCAGCACCTGGCGGGTACTGATCACCTGCTGTGCAATGATATCCTGCAGGAGGCAGCGATAGGCAGCAGTAACATCGGAAAACGAGGATAAATCACGACTGCCAAAAACACTCGGCTGTACACCACCGTTATAGTAATATTGCTGCCGCTCACTTTCACCGGATGTTTCGCCGGGCTGGTATGGCAGCTGCTGGTAAAAGGCCGCATCCACCAGGAAATGAGCCGCAATCCGTTTCACCTGCTGGTCATGATCATTACCGGCAAACAACATGGAAGCCTTTACCGGATCCCCCTTATACGACAGGTAGCTTAAACAGCCCTGCGCCAGTTCCTGTGCATTGGGCAATTCAGGATTAAATGGATTCAGGCTGATCGACCAGGTACCCGTGGAAATAACGGTGAAGGGATCACTGAACTGCCGCAGGTAAGGCACCAGTGCAGCTGAACTGTCGTGCAGGCCACGGCCAACCTGTACCGAAACGCCATCAACCGCCACAACACTTACTTCACTGCCACTGGTCACCCGCGCGAGTTTATGCAGTATCCTTTCCGCCTGCAGCCAGGGGTGATATTGTTTCTTCCTGAAATCCCATAACCCGGAATGACAACCAAGGTTCGTGAGTTCCGCATAGTTTTCTCCCGTCAGCAGATAACTGAGGTATTGCGGAAAGTGCAGGGTGCGGCTGATCTGTGCAAACAGTTCCGGCCGCCGGTGCTTCAGCCAGTACAACTGCAGGCCGGTATTGAGATGGCCGGTAAATGGTGTTGCGGTGGAAGTGCCGATCTGTTCAGCCCCGCCGTAGGTAGCCAGGAATTGCTCCAGGAGCTCCGCGGGATAATCTTTCAGGTAATTGTACAACGGTGTAACCCGTTTCCCCTGCTGATCGACATGCACCAGCGAGGCACCATAGGTAGAAAAATTCACTGCTTTCAACCGGAATGCAGAGGAGTGGATCAGCCGGCGCATGCTTTCCTTCACCCAGTTTCCGATCGCCGCTATATCATCACAGGAAAATCCATCTTCATCTGCAGTCTCTGCAAACTGGCTGCTCTCTTCCAGAACAGGTTCATAGTCTTCATTAAAAACCAGCAGTTTTTTGTTCGTTTTCCCGATATCAAAAACCGCCACTACATTCTCCACGGCACGCATATCAATTGTTGTTTAACGAATTTCCGTAACCTACCAATACTACCGATAAAATAATAGCAGCAACACCCACCAGGATATTCCTCCTGGTTGTATTGCTCACGCCCTTCCATTCGCCCATCACAAATCCCCAGATATTCGCTACAAGGATAATAAAAGCCATGTGCAGGATCCAGGAACTGGCGCCGTTGCCGAGTTTGCTTTCCCCCATCCCGTAAAACAGGTATTGCATGAACCAGGTGATGCCTGCCAGCGCAGCAAACAGGTAGTTGTTCAGCAGGGGCGTTTTCTTATCGGTATAATCCCGGAAACTTTTGTTCTTAAAATGCAGGAACAGACACCAGGCAAGATTACTGGTCAGTCCGCCCCAGAGCAGCACTACATAGATCACGTTGTTCTGAAAAAGAAAATTGATGGTCGCTTCCGGGTGTTGCGCTTTCCAGGCAGCATTGGCAGCCTGCGCCATCGGGGCACCGGCTTCTATGCCATAGTTGAAACATGCACTGAGTATGCCGGAAACGATACATACGACCAGGCCTTTTGTCAGGTTGAACTCTTTTACACTTTCCTTCTTCTTTTCTTCGGGCAACTCCTTTTCTTTCAGAAAACCTGCTTTTCCGCAATAATAAATTCCGATCAGACAAACGAGCACCCCGGCGAGTACGGTTCTGCCCCAGCCGGTCTGCAGGAGTTCAAGAAATCCGGTCTTTCCGGCAACCGGGGCGAAATCATAATAAATCGCCGGTGCCAGCGCGCCAAACGCAGAGGTGAAACCAAGCAGTACAGAATTACCGAGCGACATTCCCAGGTAGCGCATCCCCAGGCCATACATGAGTCCGCCGACACCCCACAGCATGCCCCATATAAAGGTCCAGCAAAACGTGGAGGAGGATGTTTCACTGATGATCTTGCCGAAATCCGGGATCGTTAACCATGCCATCAATGGTGGCATAATCAGCCACGAGAAAAGTCCGCCGGTCAGCCAATAGGTTTCCCAGCTCCAGGACCGCACTTTCCGGAAGGGGATATAAAAACTCCCGGAAGCGAAGCCGCCGATAAAATGATAGATAACACCAAATATTGCTTGCATACAGTTAAGGATTGGCAACTGTGAATTGATAGGTACCGGAGCCGATTTCAACGCGTGTAACGGTGTCGCTCACCCGGGATGTTGTAAATGTTTGCTGACCAGCGATCAGTTTGCCGCTTTCACGGATGGTGGCTGCATTACCGGGAATGTCAAGGGCCGCTGTCGTATTGGGTGGAATGGTGACCGTCCAGCTGATTTGCCCGTCCTGCTTTTTCCAGGCCGATGCGATCTTTCCATAACGGCTATCCAGGTAGGCACTGACCTGTTTCAGGCCCGCAGGAAATTCGGGTCGCATCACCACCTTTTTGAAGCCGGTAAGCTTTTGGTCAGTTTTAATGCCGGCGAGGTATTCATAATACCACACCAACAGGTCGCCGAGCAGCATCTGGTGGTTGCCGGAATTCATCATAGGATTCGCCGCATCGCCATTCCACAATTCCCAGATCGTGGTGGCGCCCTGCCCCACCATATATCCCCAGCTTGGGTAAGTGGTATTGGTCGCCAGCTGCAGCGCAAGGTCCGTTCTGCCGTTGTCCGACAATCCCCGCATCATCCACATGCCGCCAATGATGCCGGTGGTCACATGGTTGTCAGCAGTCTTAAGTTTATCCACGATCCGGGTGAACAAGACAGCACGATCATTTTCAGGCACCATACCGAAGCTCAGGGGCAACAGGTTGGCCGTAATGGTATTGTTGGCATATTGCTGTTTCTGCGGATTATAGTAACGTTTGTTAAAGGCTGATTTCACCCGGTCAGCAATACCCGAAAAATACTGCACATCGGTTTCGTTATGCAGCAGTCGCGCATAGTTCTCCATCAGGCGGCTGCAATGATAGAAATAGGCCGACGCCAGCAAACCGCCTTCCGTCACCCGCGTAGAGTCTTTCGACCAGATCAGGTCGAGTGATTCCGGCGGTACACACCAGTCCCCGTAATTGTCTTTCAATACCAGGTCCTGTTCATTGTAGGTGTTCCACATATAGGCCATCCATTTTCTCATGGCCGGATAAAACCTGCGGAAACTTTCCTGGTCACCATACTGCCTGCGCAGCATGTCAGGAATCAGGATAAACGCGCTGGGATAGGTTACATTGTCGGCGTACCGCTTCCAGAAAGAGGGAACAATATCAGGAATGCTGCCATTCTCCAGTTGTGCATCTGCTATATCCTGCAGCCATTTCGCATACAGCCGTGCGTTATCAAACACAAAACTTTCCCCATAACTGCTCATGACCCGGTCTCCCAGCCAGCCGGTGCGTTCATCGCGCTGCGGACAATCAGTCGGCATACCGCGATAATTGCCGCGGATGGTCCAGTAAGCGTTCCGGAATACTGCATTCATGGTGCTGTCGGAACTGCTGAACCAGCCTGTTGTAGCAATATCATCATAGACTATTTTTCCCGTAAATTGTGAGGCATCCGGCACATATTGCAATCCCTTTACTTCCACATAACGGAACCCATGATAAGTGAATCGCGGTTCCCAGTTTTCCCAGCCGTTGCCACCTATCACATAATTATCCGTTGCCCTGGCATTTCGCAAATTATCAGTGTACAGGGAGTCTTTTGTTTTCAGCTTTTCCGAAAAACGCAGGGTGACTGTATCTCCAGCCTTCCCCTTAACCCGGATAGCTACCCAGCCTACCATATTCTGTCCCATATCCAGGATCCAGGAGCCAGACGCAGTACGATGCAGGGCAACAGGCGTCAGCTTTTGCTTCACAACGATCGGCTCATTGGGCTGCGCTTCCACCACCGGCGCTGGTGTGGGCATAATATCGGGCGTTTTCCAGGATTGATCTGCATAGCCCGGCATAGCCCAGCCATTCAGGTTTTTACGGGCGTCGTAGTCTTCCCCGTCATATTCGCTGTTCGCTATCACGGGACCATTATCGGTTACTTTCCACTGCTGGTCGGAGACAATCTGCGCAGTGCTGCCATCGGTATACTCCACCTGAACCTGTACCAACAGGCAGGGATAACCGTAATTGGCCTGTGGGATGCCGGTGAGCGGATCCGGCTTGCCCTGGTAATTGCGCATCATAAAATAGCGGCCGTTCCCCAGGATCACCCCCAGTGCATTGCGCCCCTGCTTCAATTGTGCAGTAATGTCGATGGCATTATACACCACCCTTTTGTCATATTCAGCGGTAGTGGGTGCCAGTACAGCATTTCCCGCCTTCTTTCCATTCACATACAATTCATACAGGCCAAGTCCCGCAATGTAGGCAGTAGCACGTTTGACCGGTTTGGACAAAGTTGCTTCTTTCCGAAGGTAGCGGGCAGACAACCGCGTGAATACACTATCCACCTGGTCCTCCTTGCGGTGACCGTTGATACCGATCCACGAAGCTTTCCACAAAGCCGGGTCTCGCAGCCCCATACTCCAGGTAGCGGGACGGCTCCAAACTGCCCCCCCATGGTTGCTTTTCACTTCCACTGTCCAGTAATACTTTTTAAAACTTGCCAGCGGTTTACCGGCGTATAGTACATCGAGTGACTGATCTGCGGGTACCACTCCCGAATCCCAGATATCACCAGACTTCCTGGCGAGCTTATCTGGTGAAGATGCCACCAGGATCCGGTAGGATCGCTGGTGCACATTCCTTCCAGCGGACGTTATTTTCCAGCTGAAACGGGGATTCCCGCGATCAATTCCCAGCGGTTCCTGCAGCCCTTCAACACGCAGCGCGTCCACCTTCAGATCCGGCTGCGCCTGCAGCTGCATTACAGCCAGCAGGATGACAAACAATATGATATTCTTTTTCATGGCAATCATTATTAATCGATCCGGTATCCGTTACCACTTGCTGCTGAAGTGATATTCGCCGGGTTGCAAGTCAGCCATTACTGCCTGCGCGGTGGTACCGCTGGCGGTAATACCTGCTGCTTTCAGGGACTTCCCGTTGACGCGGACGCTTTTCGGATCATGTGCCGGGATGTACACCTTCGCTACACTATTGGGTGGCACGGTAACCGTAAACTGCACCTTTCCCTTTTCCTTTTTCCAGCTGCTGCGGATCATTCCCTTTACGGAATGATAACTACCCTCCACAAACTGCAGGTGTTCCGGCAGGTAAGGCCTGATGGTGAAACGTTCAAATCCTGCATGTTCTGCCTCCGGAACGATCCCGACGAGGTACTTGTAAAACCAGGAACCCACTGATCCCATCATAGGATGGTTGTGCGAATTCATGGAACCGCCGGTCTCATATTCCCAACGCTCCCAGAGTGTGGTAGCACCCTTCGACAACATATAGCCCCAGGAGGGGTAGGTCTCCTGTGTAGCGATCCTGTAGGCGGCTTCCACCTCGCCGTTCTCTGTGAGCGACTCCAACAGGTATTTCGTACACAGGTTACCGGTAGTCAGGTGGAAATCATGTTTCACGACATCTTCTTTCAGATTCGCTACCACCCGTTGAAGTTTATCTGCAGGCACAATCCCCAGGAATAAGGCGAAGGAGTTGCAGCTCTGATTGTTGCTGCCATATCCACCGGTGGCAGCATTATAGAATTTGTTGTTGAACACGGCAGCGGTACGCTGTGCCAACTGTGCATACCGGATGCTGTCGGATGGATTGCGAATCACCCCGGCCATTTTAGACAACAGCGCCGCGGAATAATAGAGATAACCAGTGGACATGAGGTTGCCGGGTGTATTTTTCGACAGTGCACCATAGGCCTGGCCATTGACACTAAAGGCCGCGGGCGGCGACCAATCGCCGTAATAACTGTATTCCAGCACGCCATCCACCGTTTTCTTTTCCAGCATATCTACCCAGGCTTTCAATGCGGTATAATGTTTTTCAACCAGGTGACCGTTGCCATAGAAGCGATAGCTCTCCGCAGCCAGCAACAGGAAACTGGCTGATACGGGATCCGCAGGCCGGCCGCCTACGCGGTACGGCGCCGTATCCGTAATATCGCCGTCTTCATGCTGCGTATCCACCACATCCTGTAAAAACTTCGGATAGAAACGCGCCATATTGAAATTGTACAACGCCTGCTCGATACGTACCGTCAGGTCATTCATCCATCCCATGCGTTCATCACGCTGGGGGCAATCCGTCGGAATGCTGTGCAGGTTACTGGCTTCCGTATGCTGTACCATTTTGTATATGCGGTTGAGCAATGGATTGCTACTGTTGAAGGTGCCGGAAACCGGAACCGACGAACGTACGCGACGCACCAGCAGTTCGTCACCTGCAGGTGGTTTGCTCAACCCCTCCACCTGGATATACCGGAAACCATGATAGGTGAAAGATGGCTCCCAGCTTTCCGTGCCCTCTCCTTTAAAAATATAAGTGTCCGTAGCTGCAGCCGTGCGCAGGTTCTCCTGGTTGATCGTTCCGTCGGGATATAGCGTCTCTGCAAACCGCAGTTCCACTTTATCACCGCGCTTCCCTGCAAGTTTAAGTGCGGCCCAGCCGGCGAGGTTTTGTCCCGCATCAACCACATACACACCAGGTTTCGGCTGCGATACTGCGACTGGGCGGATCGTTTCCACTACTTCAATGGGCTCCAGCTGCTGTGCCCGCATCCGGCCGCCGGGTGGCTCTACAGAATGGGCTACACCCCAGTGTTTGCTGGGCAGCCCGTGGATAATGGTATCGGTCGGCAACCACCATTCCGGGTGTTCTTCGCGGGCATCATAATACTCGCCGTCGAGAATACCTGCCCGTTGAATGGGGCCGAGTGTAACAATGCGCATATCCGAAGACGTGAAACTTTGCTGGCTGCCATCGGTGAATTCGAGTTCAACCTGGAGGCGCATCTTGGGTTGTCCATACCAGCCGGGTGCTACCGTAAGCATCATTACATTGTTAGCGGTCAGGTACGGTGCAATATCGAATGTATTGTAGTAAACAGATTTCGCATAGTCACTGGTAGCGGGATCCAGTACACAATTACCTACTTTTTTACTGTTCAGTTTCAGGGTGTAATAGCCAATACCCGAAACATATGCCCGCGCACGCTTCAGCGGTTTACCAGCAGGGAAAACACAGCGGTAATACAATACCCGTCCCACCCAGCCAAATGGATAACTGATCCAGTCACCCCGCCAGTCGGATTGTTGCATTAACCCCATTTCAAAATTCGCCACATCACTGCTCAGGGTATCAGGAGACTTTACTCCCTGCAATAAGACTTTCCAATAGTAGCGGCGGCGGCTTTCCAGCGGCTTTCCGGCATAGGTGATACCGGACGACACGGCACCTGTTACCAGGCCGCTGTTCCACACATTCGCAGTGGCTGGAGTCAGCAGTGCGGGATCATCAGCAACGAGAACCTGGTAGCTGCGCTGCCGGAAACTGCGTTGTGATTCCGGTATGGTCCATCCAAAAACCGGGTTTGTTTCATCGATACCGAGTGGATTTACGGCATACTGAACGGTTGGTTGCAATTGTGATACTGTCTGTGCACGGAGTGCTCCCGTACAGGCAACAAGAAAGAGGAACACCAGCGCGAACGCAGGTTTACGCGAAAGAATAGCAATCATGGCAATAACATTAGGCATTAGGCTCCCACCAGCTTGCGCAGGAATCGGGAAGTGCGGATGGCATCGTTTTCTTTGATGAGGGAATCGATCTCGTCAAAATGGGCATCAACCAGCCTTTCGTAGTGTTGTACCCAGCGGATACTCTCTGCAATGGCTTCAGCAGCATCTTCCCGGTAGGGATACTGATCCATGGAGATCCATCCATTGTAACCAGTTTTCTTTAGCCAGAACAGCAGGTCGATATAGGTAGCGAAATGTACGGTACCCACGATCATATCATCGTCCCAGCTGCCATGATTGTCGTTGAAGTGCATATGAAAAAGCATATCGCCTGCGCGTTTCGCGAGTACTACGGCTTCGGCAACATTCTCCCCGGCAACAAAGCTGTGACCGGTATCGATGGTTATCCCTACATTGCTGCAACCGGTTTCCTTTGCAGCAAGAATGGAATCTGCCATACGGGCGTGATAGGAAAAATTGCGCGGCTCCTTGGGTTTATATTCAAGCGCAAACCGAAGCGACGGGAATTCTTCTGCGAGTTTTTGGGTATTCTCCTTCAGCCATTCCCGGCCCTGGTCATAGTCAGCTGCCAGCAGGTAATCATAACCATCCTGCGCCATCCAGAGGTTCACAATATTGCAATCCATTTCGAGTGCGATATAACTCATTTCACGGAGATAATCGAGTGACTTTTTACGGATAGCAGGATCCCTGCTGGTGATAGTACCTTTGCCATATTCTTTGGGAGAAAAGGTATCGGGAATAATGCTGGCGCAGGCGACACCGGCATCAGCCAGCCGCTGCTTCATTTCCTTAACATTGCCGGAATGAATATCCCAGGTTCCCACCAGTTCGATTCCGCTGATACCCGGCATGGCTGCCAGGGCACGTGACAACATTTCGGGAGAAGACGGATTATCCTTGTACCCCTTGCAAAAGCGGTCGCAGGTATTCCCCAGGTTTCCCAGAATGATTGAATACTGATAACTCATAGCCTTATTTTATACGGTAAGTAATGTTACATCTTCCACTCATAGTTCTTCCATTTGCTCATCACCTTGCCGAGTTCGTCGACGCGCTCTTTGCTGATCGGCACCATGTCGCCGATGCTGGTAGACAGGACAAGTGATTTGGCGCTGAACTCGGAAACTTCAAGGTAATCAAATGTCTGCAACAGTTTGGTGCCCGCAACCAGTACGGCTTCGTTGCGTATGAGCATCACCGGCTGATCGGGAGAGAAGGCTTCTGCAATCGCTTCCGGTGCGCCTTCCTCCTGTAAGCCGAAGGGCAGCTTGCGAAGGTCCTGCAGGTAGATCCAGGTTTCGGGTATAGAACGCACATTAAACGGTGCATCTGAAATAGCGTAAGCCATCAGGTAGGCCGGCTGGGTGAGGATAATGGCATTGATCTCCGGGTGCCGGTCATAAATACACTGGTGCAGCAGGATTGAAGCACAGGGCACCTTACCGGGCTCCTGCTTCCCATTGGTCACGCGAACAAGGTCATGTGGCTGGAGATCCGTTCGCGGCTTATTGCCTGGCGTGATCAGCAGGCCATCTTTCAATCTCACGGATACTGTTCCGAAACCGCTGAGAATAAGTCCCTGCTTACCGGCACGCGCCACAATGCGGCACACTTCAGATCTGCGGGAGCGTTCTTCGCCACTCAGTGCCCGGCCTTCCTGTATGACAGGCTTACCCTGGGCAATCCCATAATTTGCCAGCATGTCTTTATCAAGGTAATCAGGTGTTGCGCCAATCATATTACTGTAAATGATGGTGCGTGCCGTCATCTCCAGCATTTCGAAACGCTGATAGCAGGCATTGAGATCAGTCCCTCCTACCACGGTACCGTGATTCTCCATGATAATCGCATCGTGTCCTTTACTGAATGCTTCCGCTACTTCTTTGCCCAGTGCAGCTGTACCGGGCAAGGCATAGGGCGCATAACCAATTTCACCACAGAGTTTCCAGGATTGCGGAAAGACGCTCATGTCAGGCACCTGGTGTACAATACTGAAGGCGACCAGCGCCGGCGGATGGGCATGAACAATTGCCCTGATATCGGGCCGCACTTCATAAATGGCCTGGTGAAAGGGAAATTCAGAGGAGGGCTGATTAACGCCTTCTACAGTTCCGTCTTTTTTAATACAAACAATATCGGACTCTTTCAGCAGGCCTTTGTCCACTCCCGTCGGTGTGATCCATATATTCCCCGCATCATCGATCACCGAAATATTTCCACCCGATGTGGTGGTCATCACGCGGTCATAAATTCTTTGCATGATGATGGTGATCTGTTCGGCCGGATGCATTAGATTCGTGTCAAGCAATGTGATTCCCATAATTCCAGTTAGATTAGAAAGCAATCTGTTGGTACAATATTAAACCGCGCCTGCAACTTCTCTATCCTGTTTTGACCTGACCAGAAAAGGTTTTTTCAGGCACATTAAAATCAGATGAGAAAAGGCAGGAAAACGTACATTACAAAGCAGATTGTTATGAAGAAACTTGCCATTATTGACCTGATTAAGGTCGACCCGTACTCCAGCACAGCGAAATACCTCCAGATCGTGAATGCTGTGCTGAAAGAGATTGAAAAAGGCAATATCCGTGCAGGAGATAATATGCCGTCCATCAACGAACTTAGTATTGAACTCGATGTTGCCAGGGATACAGCCGAAAGAGGCTACAGGCAACTCAGAAAACTCGGCGTTTTAAATGCCGTTCCCCGCCGGGGCTACTTCATTGAAAATACGTCATTCCGGCGGCCTTTGAATCTTTTCCTGCTGTTCAACAAACTCAGCACCCCGAAAAAAGCGATCTACGACTCCATGGTGAAAGTACTGGGTGAACAGGCGGGTATTGATCTCTATATCTACAACAACGACTATCACCTGTTCAAGCGGCTGCTGGCCAGCAATAAGGAACACTATACCCACCTGGTGATCATTCCCCATTTTGTTGATGGCGGTGAAAATGCTGCAGAGCTGATCAACAGCATTCCCAAAGAGAAGCTGATCGTGCTGGACAATATCGTGCCGGGGGTCAAAGGAGAATTCGGCTCTATCCTGATCGATTTCAAAAATGACATTTACCAGGCGCTCACGGAAGCACTTGACCGCCTCGCCAAATACCATACGATCAAAATCATTTTTCCGCGGCATAGCTACTACCCCAAAGAGATCCTGCAGGGCTTCACCCATTTCTGCCAGGACAATGCCTTTGCCTATGAGGTTATTGGCGATGTAACGCAGGTGGATCCCAAACAGGGCGAAGTATACATCAACCTGATGGAAGATGACCTCGTGACGCTCATTGAAAAAATCCAGACAACATCACTGGTGATCGGTCAGGATGTAGGTATTATCTCCTACAATGAAACACCCATAAAAAAAGTAGTACTGCAGGGCATTACCACCATGTCGTCAGACTTTGAGGAAATGGGTGTAATGGCGGCGCAGGCCATCCTCAATGGCTCAACGGAAAAACACAAAGTGCCTTTCCGCCTGCGGCTCAGGCCTTCGTTATAGACCTTCCATTAAGCAAGCGCCCATGCAGGTTCTTCTGCACGGGCGCTCGTTATGACAGTCAATTTCAAAAACAGGAACTACTCGCCATAGGCGTAGGAATAGCTCAGGCTGCCTAATGGCAGGGCACTACCGGTTACATAATAATCCAGTATATCTCCGGGTAAGCGGATCCCATCAGCTGCTTTCACATAAATACTTCCGCTTCCGCTGCCGGTTCCCAATGCCGCGCGGGGCACACGAAGTTGAACGGTATTCCCATTAATGCGTACCGCAGCTTTTCCCACAGTTTTTGCTTTGCCGGTATTGTCAAGCTGATATACGCCGGCAACCTTGTTACCTTCGTTGAGCCTGATCCTGTAACGATATCCGTGCCAGCCGGTTAACCGGGGTACACCATTTCCTACCAGCAACTGCAACCCTTCCTGCCCTTTGGCCGCGGGTTGAAAAGCTTTTTCTGTCTGGATGAGGAAATAAAAATTGTCGCGGTCATGACTCACCCGCATTTCCTGGATATTGTTCCGCGGCGCCTCCTGCCGGTAGTGAATCTTCTGCGTTACACCATAATTGTCGCGCGCAATGGCCAGTGTATCCGTATTCCGGAACAAAGCGCCTCCCTCTTCCCACTGTTGCCTGCCGCCATCAATATTGATGGGGTGAACCGGATAGGGAACGATCTTGTTCTGCAAGCCCTTGTACTGCCGCACATTTTTGATCAGCTGGACATAAAATGCATCACCATATCCATCACGCATGGGTTCGATATCCCGCGAATATTCCCGGTTGGCAGCATCACAAAGCATATACTCATCACCATAGGGCTGTTTGTAGGCGATCCATTCATTCCAGCCACCCACAAAAATCGTATCCGGGTCTACGGACAACGCATGGTCCCATTGCCGTTGAAAGAAAGTACCCTTGTCGACATCAGCAGCAATATTCTTTTGCTGATCGGGATCCCAGCCGCGGCCCCAGTTGATCCAGCCGGAGGTGATCGAACGTGACATGGGCACTTTCGGGTGACTGGCAACAGTAACACTCATAATGTTGCCATGCAGCGGCTGCGGAAATTTCCATTCCACCCAGGGGAAACCATCCGGATACGTCGGATCAAATGGCCACTGCGGTTTTTTGAAGTAAAAGAAATTTTTGATCTCTTCAGAATAAGGCCTGGGGCGGTACGCTGTATCATTGCGGCTTTTGGCTTCAGCAATGTCGTCTTCCTCATTCGTATAGGCAATGATCATCGGTTTGCCATTCACGCGGTACCATGCATCGGGGTAAAGATTGGGTTGATACAATTCTTCATATACCTGCCAGGTAGTACCAAAAGACTGGGAGTGCGTATAGAACACGGCACGGGGCGGGGTTTGTCCCTGGCGTTGCAGGCTTTCGATAGTGGCCAATACCCGCTCATACACTTTACGGTAGGTAACGCGGTTGGTGAGATCGAAAACAATAAAATCTACTCCCGCCATGGTGAGCATCGTCATCTGGCGGCGGATCACCCACTCATCTTCTGAGTTATAGTATCCCCACAATGGTTCTCCCCAGAAATGTGCCTGCCCGGTGGGACTGATGGAATCATTGAGAAACTTGAAATCATACAATATTTTCTGCCCATTGGGCAATGCCGTGATCTTCGTGGCATCATACACCCCACTGGCATAGGGCTGACCGATCCAGGGCCAGTAAAATATCCCGACCTGTTTTTTTTCCTTATAGCCGCTGATCGTGCCAAAACTTCTGCCAAACTGATCAATACCGACCAGGTCAGCGCCGCTGGCGCGTGCAGGAACCTCTTCCCGGTGCTGTGCTCTTCCCATTACCGGAAGAAGCAACCACAGGGTCACCCTAAATAATTTCATATCGTTTCAGTTTTAAATTACCGTGAAGGGAATGGTGTGCGTGCTGATTCAAGGCCGGCGGCATTCACCGTGCTGATGGATATTTTTCCGGACTCATTCCAGAGATAGGTCAGATCAGTTTGCAGCAGCGGTACTGTCAGCGGGATCGCATCATCGCCATTGGTATCAAAATGCTGGAACACACCAGTTGCCGGGTACCGCTGTACCCATTGACCATCTTTGTAAATATTGAAATGGCTGATGCCGGATTCCACATCGGCATCTGCTTTCCAGTACAACGCTACGGTTACATTATGCCTTCGCTGTATTTTCGTCGCATACGGTGCCGGTGGCGGTGTGCGGTCGATCAATGTTCCGGTGATCACATATTCCCGCCAGCGCGCAGCAGTAAGTGAATCCGAAAACCAGCAGGCATTTTTTCGTTGGCCGTTATAGGCTGCAACGGGACTAATATTGTATGACGTGGTATCACCTAACCAGGCCTGCGCAGGATCCATATCGCGAAGGGCATGATAATCTTTACCAGTACCAACAGGCAACCTTTGTTGTAATACAGATTCAAAGAAAGGAATAGCCATGTACCGCACCCAGCTGTAGTTGTGATTCTGGTAGGGCGTATAGGCTATGCTAACGTATCCGCCCGCATTTCGCAATTTTCCAAACTCCGTAATGGAGGTGCGCCAGCAGCAGGCATCACCTGACGGCCCTGCGTGACGCATCATCACCGGTACTTTCAGCGCTTTGGCCGGATAGGCACCAGGCTCGAATGCGGGCGAGTAACCAAAAACACCGATGATCCTTTCGGGATAGATCCGCAGCATAGATAAAGCCCAGTACCCACCGCCGGAATGTCCCCAAAGCAACCAGGGCGAACCGGCGAGTTCAGGATGACCTGACAACCTGCCCACCGCTGTAAGGGCATCGATCAGCGCCTCACCGGAACCTGATTCAGGGTTCCGCCAATCGTGGCAATTGCCTTTGGCAGAATAGAGGTCGGGACCAACAATGGCCAATCCCCATTTCTTTGCTAAAGCCTGGTACTGCACATCGAATGCAGTAGCTGCGCCCCGCCCTTCCATCGTACAACCGTGCTGATGAACCAGCACGCCACGCAACTCCTGCACACCATCGGGTATGAACACCGTATACCGGCCTGAATCAAATGTATAGGATGTTTTCTGCTGTGTAACCTGGTATACTTTTCCGGTAGTCAGCACAACCGGAAAAACCTGCTGGCTGAACAGCCAGCAGGGAATAACCATCTGCAACCAAATCAAACAAGTTTTCACTATTCGTAGATTTCGGGGATATCCAGCAGGGTCTGCAGGTACATCAGGCGCGACCCTTTTACATTGGGATGATGATAATAATGTCCCCAATTGTTGATCGCGGTGTAATCCTCATGCCACATCGTCGTTTTGTCCACTTCTTTACCATCCCGCTGCAGGGAAGTAGCCAGATCAAACTGACACCCTTTTACATTGTATTTTTTTCTGACCTTACCGATCAGCGCATTGATCTCCTGTTGTGAGCCATGTTCATTGGCAGGCACGTTGTTCAGAATGGGAATGGAACCCTGGGAACGGATATACTCCACCAGCTCACTGAGAAGCTGCTCTGTATTGCCCCCGTTGGTACCGATGGTCACCATTACATATTTCGCTTTCACATAGGGCAATTCATTCCTGATACGTTCCATCACTTCTTTAATGGTACACCCGCCACGCCCGCTGGATATTGCTTTTCCTTTTATATTCCGCATGACCAGTTGCGTCCAGGAATCCGGAAAATCCTTTGCCGGAAAATACCCTTCCGTTTCTGACTGCGAATCACCATAGAGCAGCAATGTCAGGTTGCATTCCAATGCCTGCACAGTCATTTGTCTGACCGTGAGCGACGTTCCCTGCTGCAGGCCAAAACAGTAGTAGTCCCACTGATGCGCCATTGTATTCTGGGCCTGCACTGCCCCCACACCTACCCCGCCTGAACCGTCGGACTGAATTACCAGCACCTGCTGTTCGCCTGTAACAAGGTCGGTAATGGCAGCACGCGACTCCTGGTAATGCTTCCGTATCTCAATAATGTATGGATTTCCGGGATGTATCCGCACCGATCTCCGGAACTCACTTTCTCCTGTTACGGACGCCCATTGTTCCTTAGCATTGATAACCAGCCGGTAGTCGCCGGTATTGCTGCGAAAGACCGCAACGGCATCGGGAGTAAAAACCACTTCATACCGCACCAGTCTTTCTCCCAGGGAGTAGTATTTGTTCAATTGTATGACCGAATCCTTTCCGGTAACAACCAGACCTTTGTCCGTCAACCTGCAAGCCACATTATTCAGCTGCAGATCTGGAAAATTGGTTTTCTCCGTAAACACCGCCCGATACAGTAACGTTGTTCCTTGTTGCTGCGCAACCGCCGGCAGCAGCAGCCCCTGCAAAACCAGGAGCAGGAAGCCGCTGCGCCATTTATTTTTTCTTACTGCCATGCCGCCGGTTGTGTAAGGCCCGTCATCTTTTTCGCATCATCAATCGGAATGGGCATTACCAGGTATTTGTCAGTATAACATTGCATATCGCGTAGTTTCACCCGCTCGTAGGAAAGAGTAGCCGGATCGCCGCTGCCATCGGAAGAAGTGATCTTCATACCGGAAACGGATTTGTAGTTGTTCAGGATCTTCCAGCGACGCTGATCATGAAAACGCCAGCCCTCAAGACAAAACTCTACCCTGCGTTCGTTACGGATGCGCTCGCGCAGGTATTCTTTTGAACTCACAAATCCGGGAACACTTTCTATAGCCGGCTGCTGGGCCCGCAGGCGGATCATGTTGAGTGCCTGCGCTGCTCCGGCCAGGTCATCCAGTTCACATAACGCTTCTGCTTTGTTCAGGTAAAACTCAGCGAGCCGGAAATACACCCAGTGAATATCTTCTCCGCCACCACTGGAATTCGGGCCCCAGAATTTAACATCCTTGTCTTTACGGCTGTAATACCCGGTACAGGATGTTTTCGTTTCCTGCGAGATCACCGGGTTAAATCCATGTGCACCGCCTACATAACTTTCCACGATCACCGGCTGTGTACAGTTGGTGGGCGCACCGTAGTTCGCACCATTGTAGAGGACATCAACATAGAAACGGGCATCCCTGTTCTTGTAAGGATCCGCACCTTTGGCCTCACTGTAACCTGCAGCTGCAGCATCCGGATTCACAGACACCTGGGTGTGGTCGTTGTTGGTATAGGTTACCGGCAGGGCACCATTCTTCATTTCAAAACAATCCACCAGTTCCTGCGTGGGCGACTCACCGCAGTTCCAGAGAGAGGGTATGCTCGCGTAGGGATAGGGTGAAATGTTCAGGCCATTGGTATTATTGATGTGCTTGTTACTGGCCGGGGAGCGCCAGATGATTTCAGACACATCACTGCGGAATGATCCGATGAACAGGCGCTTGTAATCATTCATGCTCACGAGGCTGAATTCGGAGAGATCCAGTACGTCTTGTGCGGCATCGGCTGCCCGCTGCCATTTGTCCCGGTCATTATTGGAATTGTTGAGCGGACTTGCATTGTTCAGCAAAACTCTTGCACGGATAGCATAGGCTACAGCATTCGACACAAATTCAGCTTCATCCAGCGGCCGCTTGTTGGGCAGGATGCCGGAGTTGATCACGTCCATCAGCTCATTATCAATGATCGTGGCGATCTCGTCATAGCTGGGTCTTGCCAGCCCGTTCCAATCGGAAAAATCTGCTGCGAAGGCATAATCGATCCACGGCATTGGGCCATAAAACTCCAGCAGGTTCATGTAATACCAGCAGCGCAGTACCCGGGCCTCAGCCACCCAACGTTGCCGCTCCTGCTCAGTAGGTTTGGTCGACTTCGGAATATTCTCAATGGCAATGTTGGCATATCGGATACCCTGCCAGAAATCCGGCCAGAGTTGCTCAGAAGGCGATTCCCAGGGCCAGTTGATCACCGGGTTGGAAAGCGACAGCTGTCCGTTATACCAGTCGTAGGAATTATAGGTGGCAGCCCAGAATGCATTATCCGTCAATGCTTCTACCGGCTGCATCACAAACACGATCTGATCACGGTTCTGATAAATCTTTCCATAGGCGACAGAGAGCAGCCCCTTGGTGCGGTTATAATCTGCCAGCACTTTATCAAGGGTGAGCGTACCATCCGGTGTTTTGTCCAGTGCCTTGGTACAACCACTCAGCACCCCGATAGCCAGGAATAACGCGAGGCAGCTTCCGTATAATTTAGATGTTGTTTTCATGACAAGAATTTTAGAAGGAGATGTTCAAACCAAAGTTGTAAGCCTTAAAAATCGGGTAGGTCAGGTTACTGCTCAATTCGGGATCATAGTACTTCACCGGGTACCTGTCCCACGTGAGCGGGTTCAGTGAATTTGCATACAACCTGATCTTTGAAGCGCCTATCTTCTGGGATAGTTTTCGCGGGAAAGTATAACCGAGCTCCACGTTCTTGAGGCGGATATAAGTTCCGTCAGCCAGCCAGAAATCGCTGGTTTGTTTGCTGGCCGTACTTCCGGGGTCCAGGCGGGGGTAAGTGATCTTCTCCCCGTTATCATATTTATCCTGCGTCCAGGCTTCCTTATGCCATTCATTGAAGTTGGCTGTTTCCCAGATGCCGGTTCCGCTGAGATAATAACCCCGCACTGCCGTACCCTGGAACATGACACTCAGGTCAAACCCTTTGTAGGCAAGACTTACTGCTGCGCCGTAGTTCCATTCCGGAACATTGGGATTACCAATGGGTACCATATCACGTTCATCGACCTTGTTGTCACCGTTTTTGTCCACATATTTCAGGTCACCTAGCTTGGGTGCTGCACCGAGTGGCGTCTGGTCATACCAGGTATCCAGGTCACGTTGTGTGTTAAAGAAGCCGGCAGTTTCATAGCCGAACATCTGTCCCAGGCGGTATCCCGTACTGCGCTGGCGAACAGCATAATCTTCCGGCAACAGTACTTCTCCCATGTACAGCACTTTGTTGCGGTTGTAAGCGCCATTAGCGTTGATGATGATGCGCAGGTCATTACCGATAGTTGCCGTATAGCCGGCTACCACTTCAAAACCACGATTCTCCACACGTCCTTCATTCAAGGGTGGCAGTGACACCTGGCCATTTCCTGCAACAGCCCCTGTACCAAATATACCAGTAGGTGTTGTGCCGGAACGGGTCAGGATATTGTTCCTGATTTCATAAAACAGGTCAATATCGAGAGAGAAGTTTCTCAGGAACCGGGTCTCGATGCCCACATTGTATTTATTGTTCACTTCCCAGCTGATATTCGGGTTGGCAATGCTACGCTGTACAGTACCATCCGGCAATCCGGACCAGCCCGAGCCGCCGGTTCCCCAGTTTTCGATATACAGGAAGCGGGATGCGCCCATACGGTCATTACCCACCTTGCCGTAGGATGCGCGGAGCTTCATGAAGTCCATCCAGGGCGCATAATCTTTCATGAAATTTTCTTCCGACAGGATCCATCCCGCAGAGAAAGAAGGGAAGAAACCAAAACGCTGCGAAGGAGCGAACTGTTCAGAGCCATTATAACCGAAGTTCACTTCAGCCATGTAACGGCTGTTGTAGCGGTAGGTGGCGCGCCCCACAAAGCCAATATAGTTGTAAGGCAACTGGATATTGATCACCCGCTGGTACTGGTTGTACAACAGCATGGCGCCCACATCATGCTTGCGGAAAGTACGGCTGTAATTCAGTGACGCTTCCAGGTTGAACAGGTTGGTGAAGCTTTGGATCTGGGCATCGACCAGCGGAGAGTTCACGGAAGACCCCAGGCGTTCATAGCGTAATGAATCAGGGGAGTCCGGGTCACGAACAGCATCATATACAGCAAATGTCCGTTCACGGCGTTGTGTATTTACCGAGTTGGCATCATAGGAAACGATAGCCCTTGCATAAAGCCCCTTCGTGATAAAATCCAGGCGTTGCTCTGCACCCAGGGTGGTGGTGATCTGGGAAGTCATCGTATTGCGGAAGCCCGTGCGGTTCAGCATGCCATAAGGCACATTATCAGTACCTCCCAGGGCAAACTTGGATGAACTCAGCACTTCATCATCAGGCGTGAGATCATTGCTCGCCAGGTTGGGACGCTGCACCAGTGAGGCAAGCATCACAGAATAGGCATTCGCATCATCATAATAGGATGGATTGTTGGGAACGATGATGGGATCGTTCTTCTTCTGCATGTAGCCGCTGATGTTCAGGAACATTTTCAGCGATGGGTTCAGGTCGATATCAAAATTGGACCGGAAGTTAACCCGTGATGCTTTTGATTTCGGGTCGTAATTGTATTCGTCGAATTTCTCCGTTTTAAAAAGACCTTCCTGGTAGAGATAACCCACGGTGGTAAAGTAGCGCATCTTTTCTGACCCGCCGCTTACATTGATGTTGATGCGATGCATAGGAGCCGTCTGGGTGAACTCACCCACATAGTCACGTACCGGGTAGAGATCAGGCTTATCACCCAGGCGGTAGCGTTCCAGCTCGTAGTCGGAATATTCAGGTGCATTACCACTTTGCGCGGCAACCTGGTTACGCAGCACGGCGTAATCGTAAGCGGAAACCATATCCGGCATCCGCGTGGGGGACTGCCTTGAAGTTTCCATAGTCACATCAATCACCGGCTTGCCGGCAACACCTCTCCTGGTGGTCACCATGATCACCCCATTCGCTCCGCGTACGCCGTACACTGCCGTAGCTGAGGCATCTTTCAGGATCGATATGGTGGCAATTTCATGCGGGTCGAGTGCACTGAAATCGCGTTCTACACCGTCCACCATCAGCAATGGGCGTTGTTCATTGATGGTACTGCGCCCACGAATGTAAAAGTCGATCGTCTCAGATCCCGGAATACCCGAACGTTGCAGCACGGTAAGACCCGGCAGGCGGCCGGCCAGTGCTACGCCGATATTGGAAGCCGGTGTCTGAAGAAGGCCGGTTGCTTTCATGGAGGAGATGGCGGCTACCACGCTGACCTTCTTCTGCTGACCATAACCCACCACCACTACATCCGCCATTTCCTTTGACTTCAGCGGCATACGGATCAGGATATCTTCCTGGCCGGAGATCACGTGGGAAACATTGTCGTACTGAACGTACGAGAACAACAGCGTTTGTCCAGGTGTGGCGGCAATGGTAAACTTGCCGTCTGCGGATGTAGCTGTTGTGGTTTTTGTTCCTTTCACGGTAACACTCACGCCTTCCAGGGGCGCTGTACCGGAAGAATCAAAAACTTTTCCGGACACTGTTGTTGTCTGTCCGAAAAGACTGGTTGAAAAACAGGCCACCAATAGCAGCATCAGGGCCCGGTGCAGGAAGTTGTTCCTGGCAATGCAATCCTTGTTCATAAACTTAGCTTTGGCAAACAAAAAGGCAATTAATTAAATCCAAATTAGAAAGCCTCGTGTTGATTCTTGACCTGATCTGTACCGATAACAGAAAATATTTTTTTCGTTGCTGTCCTGATCTGTACTGACTTCTACAAGTTAACCAACAGTGCTTCACACATCATTGCAGCTCGTGTATTTTTAATTCAATTACCCGGGATAGTTTAATTTCTCCCGAACTAAAAAGCGGTATGATGAATGCAATTTTTTCATCATACCGCCAGGTATTAAAATAAGATTAACGCAGGAAGGCAGCCGCAACACCACCATCCACATTGATGGTATTGCCGGTAGATTTGTTCAGCATTCCACCGGCCAGCACAAAGCAGGCATTGGCGATATCTTCGGGAAGAATAATGGCATTGAGCAGCGTCCGCTTAGCATAGTATTGCGGAAGTTCATCAACTGTAATACCATAAGCCTTAGCGCGGCCTTCAGCCCATCCGCCTGCCCATATATTGCTGTCGGAGATCACAGCATCCGGGTTGACAGTATTCACGCGGATCCTGTCGCCCCCCAGTTCTGCCGCAAGCAGGCGCGTGAGGTGTGCCTGTGCTGCTTTGGCAGATCCATAACCAGCGTTGTTGGGACCTGCTACCAGCGCATTCTTCGAAACGATATTGATGATATCTCCTCCCATCGCCTGTTTGCGCAGCACCTCCACACCGGCTTTGGATACGATGAACTGTCCTTTTACCAGGATATCAAACAATTTATCCCAATCCTGCAAACTATGTTCAGCGATGGATTTGCTGATGCTTATACCGGCATTGTTGACCACTATATCTACGCCGCCGAAGGCGCGGGCAGTTGCATCCAGCGCTGCAGCGGCAGACTGATCATCCGTTACATTAAGCAGTGCAGTGTGTACAGCATCTCTTCCAAACTGAAGTGCAAACTCCTCTCCCGCTTCATTTAACCGCGCTTCATTCACGTCCGTGAGCACCACACAGGCACCCTGTTCCGCCATCTTCCTCGCAATGGCCTTTCCAATACCGCCACCGCTTCCGGTAATGAGTGCTATGCGGCCAGACAAGGGCTTAGGTTTGGGCATCCGCTGCAGTTTCGCTTCCTCCAGCAACCAGTATTCGATATCAAATGCTTCCTGCCGGGGCAGCGAAGTATAGGAACTGATCGCCTCTGCACCACGCATCACGTTGATGGCATTGATGTAAAATTCAGCCGCCACACGGGCAGTCTGTTTGTCTTTAGAGAAAGTAAACATCCCGATACCCGGATACAGGATCACCACCGGGTTAGTATCCCGGATCGCGGGACTGTCAGGATGCCTGTGCGTATTGTAGTAGTCTGCGTACTGGAGGCGGTAGCTTTCGAAAGCAGGTTGCAGCAAAGCATGAATGGCGGCGGCATCATGCATATCCTGATCAGGTGGAAATTCCAGCACAAGTGGACTGATCTTGGTACGCAGGAAATGATCCGGGCAACTTGTACCCATTGGTGCAAGACGGTTGAGATCCTGCGAGTTGATGAACCCGAGTACTTCAGGGGCGTCAGTGAAGTGTCCGACCATCGGCTGCTGACTGCTGCAATAGCCCCTCAGGTAAGGTGCGAGTGCGGCTGCCTGGCGAAGGCGGTGCTCCTTTTCAGCAGCCGGCAGTTTTTGTCCACCGAAAACAAGTTTCTGTTCTGCTGATTTTCCTGCAATATAGCTTGCACACTGCTCCACCACTTCGAGCGTATTCAGGTAGCAGGAATACGCCGTGTCACCCCAGGTAAACAATCCGTGGGAACCAAGCATGATCCCGACGATGCCGGGATTCTCGTCCACGCATTTTTTCAACCGGAGGCCAAGATCAAAACCAGGCCGTTGCCAGTCTACCCAACCGATACGCCCCCCGAAAAGCGATTCTGTAATGGCTTTGCCGTCTTTGGCGGCAGCGATAGCGATGGCGGCATCCGGATGCAGATGGTCTATATGTTTGTATGGAAGAAAAGCGTGCAGGGGAGTGTCGATTGAAGGTGCCTTGCTGTTCAGATCATAAATGCAATGATTGAACAGTTCAACCATTTCGTCCTCATGTTGCAATCCGCGGTACCGTTGCCGGAGGCTCCGGAGCCGATCTACATAAAGCGCAGCGAGTCCTGATTTTTTCAGCGTGCCGATATCCCCGCCGGACCCCTTTACCCACATCACTTCAGTTGATTTTCCGCTCACAGGGTCGATCCCTGTTGTTTTGCAGGAGGTGTTGCCACCACCATAATTGGTTAACCGAAGGTCCGCGCCCAACAGGTTGGAGCGGTAAATCAGGAGAGCGACTTCATCGCCTTCCAGTTGCGCTGCTTTGTCCGCATCCCACAGGTAGCTCACATGTTGGAAAGCAGGTGTAATTGTATCATTCATGATAGGTGAATTAGAAAATAAAAGTAGAAGCCCACTTTTGGTTTTCTGTCATGCCCTGTCATGACGCTACACTTCCATCGCGAAAATGAGCTGATTATATGTGAAGGATTGGGTGGGGCAGCTCCCAGTCGTGAAGTGAGAAGAACGACTAGATCACGCCATATGTCTCCTCACTGTCAAATACAGATTTCAACGCAATGGCGATTTCATAGGGAGAAATCGCCAGGTCCCTTGGCATTTTATCCCATGACAACCTTCCCTGATCGTCTCGTGTAATAATAAAAGGATAGCCAATTCTTTTGACTATATCATCTGGTTCCAAAAGTTCAAACTGATTTCCAGACTTCATGAATCCCAATCTGTATTCCACGCCCTCAATAAATAGCTGTACATAAATAAGTTCCACATGAAAAGGTTTGAAGCCATTTAATAACTATGGTTATAAAAAACTATACCATTGGCCGGCTCTCCTTGCAATCATTGCGCGAAACAAAAAAAGGTGCGTATTGCCTACAGAAGCTTTAGCGTAAGCAGGCAGCGCTGCAGTATCCATCGCTATGTCGGGTCCTGTGCTACCGACTTGTATTTCAGCGTAGTTCCCCATATTGGCCTATGAAACTACGATTTTCGCTACCTGCAAATCCAGACAGAAACTCCATTTGGCTTCACCGGAAATCTGACACCCGCACCATCACCGGTATGTACTTCATTGTCGCACTGTTCTATCCCGTCATACATGACTTTATCTTTCAGTGAACCCGGCAGGTTAATTTCCAACTCCCTGCCATTTTCAGGATCGGTATTCAAGACAACGACCATTCCGGATCCAGGCATTTCCGCCACCCCCTCCCTCACCCAGCCAATGCAATGCTGAGATTCAAAAACATCATTCTGATCGCCATAGGCATGCGTGCTTCGCAGCCCCACCATGCGGTCCAGTCCGACGACCGGGTGAAGCACCACTTCTTTTTCGCCATCACCCTTATCGTCTTTGTAGTGGCTGCCAAATGCATGCGGATAGAATACCACAGGATAACCATCCTTCCGCAACAGGATCAATGCATACCCGTGCAGCCGGAACCAATCCTGCGTGGTATCCTCGAGGGACTGCAACGGCTGGGTATCATGGTTGTCTACAAAGGTCACTGCCTTCTCAGGTCTGCGCTGTACCAGGCTGCCGTCAAAGATGGTCCGCATATCGAAATCCCTACCCTCTCTTGAAGCCTTCGCGAGCGATTCGTGCAGGGGAGCATCCATCAGCATCATCCGGTCACCTACCAGTTCAAGGTAATGGATCAGTGCATTGACATCGTCTGTCTTCCAGTACTCTCCTACTGCAAACAGATCCTTGCTGATTACGGCCCGCGCATGATCCAGCCATTCGGCATAAAAGCCAGGATTGATATGTTTCACCGCATCCAGCCGCACACCATTGAACGGCACCGTCTGACCATACCATGCAATCAATCGTTTTAATTCTTCCCTTACCTGCGGCTTGCGCGTTTCGATATCATTCAGCATCAGAAAATCAAAATTTCCTTTTTCTTCACTTGCCATTGGTTCCCAGTCTTCATATTCCGAAATGATATTGAAAATGCCGTACTCCCGGGTATCCGCTGCGAGGTCCACACCGGTAAAACAGCTTTTGTCCCACGTAAAATCAGAATACTTTCCATTCCTTCCCGGAAAGGTAAAACGGGTGTAAGCCTGGATGGTTCTCTCCTCTTCAATGGCTTTTGTCCGGTCCTCCGGATCCATTTTACGAACACGGACAGGCTCTGTTTCCTCCGCGCCCCCCATATGGTTCAATACTATGTCCACATACACATCAAGTCCGGCCTCACGCGCAGCCTTTACCGCCACGATGTATTGTTCCTTTGTGCCAAACCGCGTTGCTACCGTCCCTTTCTGATCAAACTCCCCCAGGTCGTAAATATCATATACATCATAACCTCTAGACTCCACTCCCGTTGTCCCTTTATAGGCCGGCGGTAACCAGGCGGCGGTAATGCCTGTATCAGTCAGGGTCGGGATCAGGTCTTTAAAGCGCTGCCAGTGAGTACTGTCGGCAGGAATATACCAGTCGAAAAATTGAATCATCGTACCATTTCTCCTCATGCTGATTGTTTGGTTCCTGCACGCCAATCACATACCACACCGATGGCATATGCTTTGAATTTTCCTTCTTACAGATGAGAGAACGGCATGGCACCAGACAAATATTCAGTAGTAAAGGAAGGAATCACGTTATCACCAACGGGGTGTCACTTACGCAATTGCTGAAACCTGTAGAGCGGCCGACACAATGCGCAAACAATAAAAGATGACAATATGGAAGCAGGAAAAACTTACACCCTGATCACCGGCGGCTCCGCGGGAATCGGGCTGGAACTGGCCAGGCTGTTCGCGAGGGATGGACACAACCTCATACTGGTAGCCCGTACACAAAGCGACCTCGACGCAGCGAAAAATGAATTGACAGCGCAGGGCGTTGATGTGGTGACCATCGCCAAAGACCTTTTTGATCCCGACGCGCCGTTTGAACTTTACCAGGAAGTAAACGATCAGTATATAGTGGAAATACTGGTCAACGATGCCGGCCAGGGAGAATACGGCTTGTTTAAGGACACCGATATTGATCGGGAACTCGACATCATTCAGCTGAACATCTGCAGCCTGGTGACGCTGACCAAGCTTTTCCTGCCGAATATGCTGGAAAGGGGCGAAGGCAGCATCCTGAATGTTTCCAGTATTGCGGGTAAAACACCGGGTCCCTGGCAGTCGGTTTACCATGGCACCAAGGCTTTCGTACAATCCTTCACTGAAGCATTACGCAGCGAACTGAAAGAGGAAGGCATCGTGGTTACCGCTTTACTGCCAGGCGCTACCGATACCGATTTCTTCAATAAGGCCAATATGGAAGACTCCAAAGCGGTGCAGGACAAAGACAAATTGTCTGACCCGGCAAAAGTAGCCAAAGATGGTTATGACGCCCTCCTGGCCGATAAGGACAAAGTGATCTCCGGATTCAAGAACAAGATGATGATGGCCGCCGCCAATGTGATGCCCGAAAGCAATGTGGCCGACATGATGAAAAAACAACAGGAACCCGTCTCAAAAGATAAACAATGAAAGCAGCAAGAATTCATGGTCCAGGTATTGTCAAGTGTGACAATGTTGAAGACCCTAAAATGAAAGAAGATACCGATATCATTTTGAAAGTAACCGCTACCGCGATCTGCGGTTCCGATCTCCATATCTATTCTGGTGGCATTCCCCAGCCCAGGCCGATGACGCTTGGGCATGAGTTCATGGGCATCGTGGAAGAGACCGGCAAAGCGGTGAAAAATCTACAGCCGGGCGATCGTGTGGTCGTACCTTTTCCGATTGCTTGCGGGGCCTGTTTTTTTTGCCAGCACGATCTGCCCGGCCATTGTGAAAACAGTAATCCTGAGCACTATGGGCCCGAAGGTGGCCTGTTCACCCAAAAGGGCGGAGCGCTTTTCGGATACACCGACCTGTATGGTGGCTATGACGGCGGACAGGCAGAATATGTGCGCGTGCCCTACGCAGATTTCGGTCCGCGGAAAGTACCGGATGGACTAACCGATGAGCAGGTACTATTTCTTACAGACATCTTCCCTACCGGCTATACCGGGGTCGACTGGGCCAATGTCAAGGGAGGCGAAACCATTGTAATTTATGGTTCCGGGCCAGTCGGACTAATGGCGGCAAAAAGCGCCTGGCTGCGCAGTGCCGGTCGCGTGATCATCGTTGACACGCTGCAGTACCGGCTCGACAAGGCCAGGCAAACTACCAATGCGGAAATTATTCTATGGGAGGGTGATGGTAAAAACGTGACAGAAATGATCCGTACCCTTACTGATGGTCGCGGTGCTGATGTCTGTATAGAAGCCGTGGGCTTTGAACCTGACCGTAATTTTCTCGATCGTGCCAAAGCTGTGATCAACCTGGAGAAGGGTTCACCCAAGGTCCTGGAAGCGTGCATGAGCAGTGTAAGACGCGGCGGATTCGTTTCTGTGCTGGGCGTTTATCCGACTACCTACGACAATTTCCCAGTCGGACAATTTTTTGATAAAGGCATCACGATGCGCGGCGGACAGGCACCGGCGCACAAATACATCGACATGCTGATGAACGTGGTACAGCAGGGAAAAGTGAAGCTAAATGATATCATCACGCATCGCCTGCCGCTTTCACAAATCGCCGATGGCTATGCGATGTTTAAAAAGAAAGAAGACAATTGTGTCAAAGTAGTATTGGACCCAACCTTATAACCATGATAGAACCTGAACTGTATTATATCGAAGGAGACGAACAATTCCCCGGCAACCCGCTGCCGGTATTGCATTACCGTGATGTACTGAATATCCCGTGGTGGTTTCCGGCGACGAGAGTCAAACAACTTTTCCGGCAGCACGGCTGGTCCAACAACTGGACGAACGGCATTTATACCTATGCCCATTACCACAGCAATACCCATGAAGTAATGGCAGTGATCAAAGGTAGCACGGTGATCTGGCTCGGTGGTGAGGAAGGGGTTACAGTTGACCTGATCAAAGGAGATGTGCTGGTCATTCCCGCAGGTGTGGCACACCTGAACCTGGGGAAAGAAAAGGACGTGATCTGTGTTGGAGGATACCCCGGGGGAAAGGATTTTGACATCAACTATGGCAAGCCGCAGGAGCGGCCATGGACAGACAAAAAGATCTATGCACTATCGCTGCCGTCCATGGGACCCATCTACGGCGAAAATGATCCATTGCTGCAGGTCTGGGGCAAAACCAGGAGACAAATCACGATTCTCAACGAGACAGAAATAATTTTATGAGTACGAGAGATGGTGCGAACAGGAGCCTCTGGCAACAGCAACCGGCATTTGAACCGGCAAATAAATCATCTTCAGACCGCGCTTATGAAGTGATCATTGTTGGCGGAGGCATTACCGGGATCTCCACGGCACTTTCACTGCAACGGGCCGGAAAAAAATGCCTGGTACTGGAGGCGGCGCAACTTGGCTATGGAACCACCGGCGGCACAACGGCCCACCTGAACACCCTTTTGGACACGCCTTATTCCACGATTATCAAAAATTTCAATGAAGACACCGCCCGGCACGTTGCCAGTGCTGCCAGTGAAGCGATTGCTTTTATCCAGCAGAATATGACGAGCTATCATATAGATTGCGGATTTGAGCCTGCAGATGCCTGGCTGATGGCGCAGGATAAAAAGCAGCAGGAAGAGTTGCAGGAAATCGCCGTAGCAACAAGAAAAGCGGGGTTGATGATGGAGACCGGTTTGACCGCGCCCTTCAACGTACCACATATTGAAGCCGCCCGGATTAGCGGCCAGGCAAAATTTCACCCCCTGAAGTACACTTTCGGGCTGGCCGCTGCATTCGAAAACCTGGGCGGTGTCATCCAGCTGGAGGAAAGAGTGCTGGAAGTAAAAGAGAAGAGCCCGCTTTCCGTGATCACCAATCGCAACGAATACAGCACTACTGACCTCATCTACGCCACGCATATTCCACCCGGCGTCAACTGGCTGCACCTGCGGTCCAGTCCCTGGCGCTCCTACGCCATGGCGTTCACGCTCGCCGACAATAATTACCCAGCAGATCTCTTCTACGATATGCAGGACCCCTATCATTATTACCGCAGCCAGGAAGTGGATGGTCAGACTTACCTTATTGCAGGCGGCTATGATCATCCCACCGGCGTTGAGCTCAACACCAATAACCCTGTGCGGGAGCTTGAAGCGCATGCCCGCCACCTGTTTCCGGTAGACCAGGTCGTTGCAAAATGGTCATCACAATACTATGAGCCTGCGGATGGTCTCCCCTATATCGGTTTGCTACCGGGTCATGGGCAGCATATCTATGTTGCCACCGGGTTTGGCGGAAATGGCATGACCTACAGCAGCGTTGCAGCCCTCGTGCTCACTGATCTGATCCTTGTCAATGACCATCCCTACCGGAAGGTATTCGATCCGTTCAGGGTGAAGCCAATAGCCGGTTTCAAAAACTTCCTGCAACAGAATGTCGGGGTGGTAAAGGAATTGGTCAAACGACTCTTGCCTGCCGATAAGATCCCTGAACTGGTGGCACTTGCCCCCGGGGAAGCCGGGATCGTAAACTTTGAAGGAGATGCCGTCGCCATGTATAAAGATGAATCCGGGGAAGTGCATGCCGTAAGTCATGTGTGCACGCACCTCAAATGCGGCGTGCAGTGGAATGCAACAGAACTGTCGTGGGACTGCCCCTGCCACGGCGCACGCTACAGCGTGGATGGCAGGGTGTTGAACGGTCCCGCTGACAAAGATCTTGAAGCCATCCCTGTCGCTCCCGGGAAATCAACATCACCAAATGAAACAACATAAAACAAAAGGACTTAGATCCGCATTCGATCTTTATGGTCATTGTCATCTGGGCAGTAACGGGGCCAATATACCGGCACTACCATCATCACCTTCCTGATGGTATTCATCATCCAACAGTCACAAAATAAAGATACCGTTGCGCTCCAGATCAAACTTAATGAACTGATCGCGTGTAACGAAAACTCGCATTCACTGCCAGTCAATCTTTGTTAACGGCGACCGCCCCGGCGACCGCTTCTGCCTTTGACCAACTGCTCAACCAGCGCTTCAGTAACTGCAAAAGCGTATTTTTCCTGCACTACAGGCGGATCTCCTTTGCGCAGTACCAGTTTCCTCACCATCCGTACCTTTCCCATATATGCAATCGCGAACCAGGCAAACAGTTTTCCTCCTGCCTCTGGCACCGGAGAAGCATAGCCAGTAATGCCTATTCCCCAATGGCTATGAAAAAGCTGCATTACCCCCACAGCCATTTCTTCAGCAACTTCCTTTGATACGCTGTTGACCGCTTCAGCGTGTATCGGTTCCACCGCCAGGCATTTGTACTTTTGTGCCAGGTTATAGGCCGTTATTCCACCCTGAAAAAAAGTAGCCGCTTCGGGAATCTGCGAGAAAGCATACTGCAACAGTCCCGATGTAACGCTTTCCGCTACTGCAATAGTCTCCTTCCTTTCTTTCAATTGCCTGCCAATTTTCTCCAGTACTGTTTTATTGAAAATTTCCATGCTGTTGTACTTTATTCACCTGTTTCGTAATGGGGGGCATCCACGGGTTTGGATTGTGACGACCCCTGCTGGCGCAGGAAGATCGACAATACAATAATGGCAAACACACTGAGAAATTCACTTTGCCAGTTCTGAAAGGATTCAAACCAGAACCGCGAATCGCCGAGATACTGACGGGCCGGTTCCAGGGGCAACCCCTTCCGCGCCAACTCCTCATTTTCGTCTTTCAGACTGCCATAAAAATGCAGCGCAAAAGACAGAACGAATAATAGCAGTAAGGCAATGGTGAGTGAATGTTTATACAGTTTCAGTACAAAACCGCCTTTGCGGACAGGCCACGGCGCGTCTTTTCGCAGAGGCGAAGGTTCGCGGTCAACCTCCTCCGGTTCGTCACACTTTTTGGATTCAGAAGATCCCTTTTGCCGCAACCAGATTGTAAACAATACAAAAAATGCCATCTGCAGAAACTCACTTTCCCAATTCTCAAACGTGGCTTCAATAAAATGGCCGGAGGAAAAATAAGCACCATAACCTACGGGTGATTGTCCTTCCTCCTGCCTGTTCTTATTGTAAACTGCATAGCCCGTGAAGTACTGGCTGCTGATGGCGCCCAGGAACATCAGGAAAAAAGCTATAGAAAGTCCGTTGTTACGTAACCATTTCATACTTCACTGTATAGCAATTTCTACACCATTACTCAACTGCTTTTGCGGCCGGCTGATTTGCGGGGTGCTGATTTGCGAGAAGCGACTTTCCGCGGTGCTGCCTTTCGTGGTGCAGATTTCCTGGTTGCTGATTTACGCGGCGCAGTTTTTTTTGCAGCGGCCTTCCGCGGAGCGCTCTTCTTTGAAGCTGCTTTCCGTGCAGGTGCACTTTTCTTAGTCGCTGCCTTTTTACGCGGTGCTGCAGATCCGGACGTGCTCTTTTTTGCCGCGGACTTACGTGGAGATGCGCTTTTCTTTGTGGGCACTTTCGCTCCTTCTTCCCTTGCTTCAGACAATCCGATAGCGATCGCCTGCTTTCTGCTGGTCACTTTTTTGCCGCTTCCGCCACTCCTTAATTGTCCGTGTTTCATTTCGTGCATGGCCCTTTCTACTTTAGCGCCAGCTCTTGGTGAATACTTTGCCATAGTAGTTTTTTTTGAACCAGATGCAAATGGTCTGCCAGCTGGGTTTCACGGATGTTTTTGATTTTCACGCAAAGCACGCCAAGGGGCAAAGGCGCGAAGAATTTAGAAAAGGTGAAGTGTTGACTAGTTTAGCGTTTGATTAGCAGGTAGACGGAAAGTTACCGGCCTGCGGCCGGAAGCGCGCAAAGATAACCCGCGGCCGGGGCCGCGGGTTATTTCCCATTGTTGTGTAAAATAGTGCTGATTTCAAAATCGTTTATTGCTCATTCAGCTTTGCACTGAACTTACCGCTTGCCGTCGTTTTCGAAGTTAATGTAGGTCCATAGCCGGCATCAGTAACGGTGAAGGTTCCTTCGGCACGACCATTACTGAGTTTTGTAATATTAATCTGTCCGCCACTGGGAAATAGTCCGACCTCGGGATCCGCAAACCTGCTCATGTAAGTGGTTGTGCTCGTTTGAAAATGAAAATGGTTACCGGTATTGGAAAGGTCATAATTGTAGACACCCACACCCCCGTTCCAGGCCAGCAGAAAATAACCGCCCCCCTCATTTTCAGGATTCGACAAAAGATACCGGTCTCCCATCTTTCCAATTCCTGATGCTGGAAATTTTACCGGCGCTCCGCCTGCAATGCTCAGCTCGATCCATCCATTCCCAAGAACATTCAGCTTCGACAACAACAGGTAAGTTCCAGGTGTCGGTGAATTCAATTCAAGTGTCACCGTCGCAGTCACCATTCCTTCCACAGATGCCGGCGCTTTGTAGGTTACTGTACTGGATGATGCCCGTGTAAGGTTACCGGGACCATGAAGTTCCCAGGATTTAATAAAGCGGGAAGGCATAGGCGCTGCCTCACCTACCGGATATCCACGGTCATAATAGGCACCATTAGGATCATTGCTCAGTGGCGCCAGCAGGTCGTCTGAATCTACAGGAGTAAAAACCAGGGCACGCACGGTTTGGGTGGCACCGGGATCCAGGTCTGCCTGGAGGGGTGCAAGGGAAATCCTGTTCATCATCGACCAATTGCTGAAATGCTTCGTACGATAGCTCACCCGTTTCATCTCAATATCGGTCTGATCTGCACCAACAAAACGCCAGACACCATTTTCGTCCTGGTAAGACAACCCCAGTGTCTGTGTCAGTGGAATACTGTCGGTATAATTACCATAGGCATAAGTGATGGTAACCGGCTGGGCAAATTGTTGTCCATGTGGCGTAAGCCGGAAAGACGGTCCCACGCCGGCGATATTGGTATTGGTGATAGGCTCGATACCGATCGTAGTTTCTGCATTAAGCGCTCCTGGCGGGATCTGCAATTTGATCGCGCCACCCGGCGTTTCCACAGTTCCTCCGGCAGCACCGATCTGCTTCGACACAACCGGCCCCAGCGACTGGCCCTGCGGGCGGACCAGCGGCGTTATCTCAACTTCATCATCCACCGGGATCTTATCATGATCCTTCTGACAACCGGGAGCAATAGCGGCCAACAAAGCAATTCCCACCAGGTACGTGCTCATGCGGGTAAATCTTTTCATCATCTGATAATTTTCCCCACCTGACAAATCGGTTGCCCGCTACCGGGAGATTTCGTGTCCGAAATGTCGGATTTCATGAATGAATTGTGGAAAGCACCCGAATGCTGCTTTCGTTTCGCGCAAGGATGGTTGAAAGCTTTCAGTAAATAGAACCCGGTGTTTTCCAGCAATAGAATCGGCGCTGCGCGCTATTTTGTTTCACGCAAAGCGCGAAGGAGCAAGGGCGCAAAGAAAAATTTACCGTCATTCCAAAGTGGAATGATAGTGCCTGAGAGGTATTTGAATCTTTATTAGTCATCGTAAATCCATGTAACATTTACGAGGCCATCGTTTAGCAATAAGCACCAGTACCTGAAAACCCTTGCGCCTTTGCTTCTTCGCGTGCTTTGCGTGAAAAACTGCAACACTGCCGGAAACTTATCGCTAAACCTAAATCAATATCGCGAGACACCGTCCGGTTCCGCACGACGCCATGTATCAATAACGGACACTCCCATCTGCAGGCGCAGTCATCAAGTAATTGATTATTAGCGTGCTCTTCTTTTGGCATTTTATATGGTAATTTTCCTCCATGCTACGCACCTACCTGAATGTTGCCTTACGCAACCTTGCCAAAAACAAACTGATAGCCTTCATCAATATTTTCGGCCTGGCATTAAGTATGTCTGTCGGACTCATGATCCTGATCCGCTTCCAGGATGCACTTAGTTATGACAAGTTCCACGAAAAGGGAAAAAGGATACTCAGGATAACATCAGATTACCAGAAAAAACAAGACAGGTTATGGCATATGGCCAGTACACCACTACCGCTGGGCAACGAACTGGCCAGATCCGGCAACAGCATCGAATCAATCGTCACCGTTTATCCTGCCTTCGGGGGGAAAGCTACGGCCGGGGGGAAAGAGCTTAACCTGGATGGCGTCTTCACCACATCCGCTTTCTTTTCAATTTTTGACTTCCCCTTACTTTATGGCGATTTCAAAACGGTGCTGGACAAACCCAACAGTATTGTATTAAATAAAGCAGCAGCAATCCGGTTTTTCGGTAATTGTCAGGTTGTGGGAAAGATGCTCACCATGAACAACGGCGTCAATTACATAGTTACCGGTGTGATGGATGAACCTGCCGGTAAATCACATCTTTCTTTCGACGCTTATGTCTCCCTGGGTTCAGTTCCGCTTCTCGAAAAAAGCAAACTGATGGAACCCCGCCAGGACGACTGGTTCGCATTTAATGCCGGCTATACTTATGTATTACTGAAGGAAAACGCCGAAATAAAATCACTTTCCGGCGATCTTAACCGCATCGCCAGCAAACTCAACCACATCAACAGGGATGGTACTGCTGCATTTGGCCTGCAATCCCTGCATAAGATTTCACCCGGCGGAGACTACTATGACAATGACAATGCCCGGGGTAATTCATGGTCAAAGATCTATACCGAAGCTACGGTTGCCATCCTTATCCTTTTGGCTGCCTGTTTCAATTATACCAACCTGACCATCGCCCGCGCTTTGACCAGGGCGAAAGAAGTTGGCATGCGTAAGATTTCCGGCGCGAAACGATACCAGATTTACCTGCAATATCTTTTCGAATCCGTTGTCGTCGCCTTCATTGCACTCCTGTTTGCCAGCATCATCATCGATCTGATCGTCACCTATGCGCCATTTAATGATGGCTACGAGTTCATTCCTTCCAGTTTCAACCTCAATACAGCCTTTATCGGAGGAGCCATCGGCTATGCACTCTTAACCGGGATCATAGCAGGGGCAGCGCCCGCCAGGATCTTATCCTCATTTGCACCCCTGCGCGTGCTAAAGAACCTGCAGACCGCTAAAATCTTCGGGAAAATAAGCCTCCAGAAAAGTTTGATTGTATTTCAGTACAGCCTTTCCCTTATCATCATTATTTTTCTGAGTGTCTTTTACCAGCAATTCGCTTTTTTGTCCAGCGCTGATCCGGGATTCAGAAGGGACCACACGATGATCATTCCCATTACCGGACTGGATGAATCCCTCGTAATCAACCAGGTAAAACAGGTCAGTGGAGTGCAATCCGCCGCCGCTTTCTCCGGACAATTTAATGGCAGGTTTAACGGGCAGACCTTACCGGTATGGACAACCGATGACACAAAGCGTCAGAATCTCAATTATTATTTTGCCGACCGGAATTTTATCCCGCAGATGAATCTTGTTCTTGTTGCGGGAAATCAGTTTCCTCTAACCGATAACCCCATCAATGAATCTGTGCTGCTTAACGAAACAGCCGTTCGTGCGCTGGGTTTTGCCAGCCCCGAACAAGCGATCGGACAGAAGCTCCATGTCAATGATTCTACCCAACTGAACATAGCTGGCGTGCTGAAAGACTTTTCATACGAACGCACCGGCAGGCCGGTCTCTCCCCTTGCGCTTCGAACACGTGCACATGCCTATCAATTCCTCTACGTACAAACGGCAACCACCACCAAACCGGAAATTCAGCAACGCATCGGCGATCACTTATCCGCCCTTTACCCCAACCAGGTTTTTAGTTACGACTGGCTCGATGAATCACTGGAGAAAAGCAATTCACAGACAGCTACGATCTCGCTGCTTGGCTATCTTGGTGCCATCACGATGTTGGTGGCGAGCCTCGGACTCCTGGGGCTGGTGATCTATACCGTAGAAGTGAAAAGTAAGGAAATCAGTATCCGGAAAGTGGTAGGCGCGAGCGAAAGGCAGCTGGTCAAAATCCTTTCAACCGGGTTTGTAAAATTGCTACTCCTCTCCGGACTGATTGCTATGCCGCTGGGTTGGATACTCGCACAGCTCTTTCTGCAGAACTTCCCGCTTAGGATCAATTTCTCCTTTGGAAAATTGCTGGCTTGTTTTCTTTTCCTTTTCAGCATAGGATTGTTTACCATCATATCGCAGACCTGGCGTGCGGCAGTCGCGAATCCCGCAGGGAAGTTGAAGGCAGACTAAAGACGTTTCCGGCCCAGATATTGCTCTACCCAGTTTCGCTCCCAGTGAAACCAGTCAATAGCCTGTGCCGGCTCTCCATGCAGCTGTTTCCGCAGGTAATCAAAATATATCGCCCATCGCTTCCTGTAAAAACTGGTCATCAACCCGGACCACTCCCGGTACGCATACTCATGCAGGTTATCCTCTCTGGGATTATTTTCTCCCCAATAAGTGATCAGCATCATGGCATTGCGCAGGTTATTCTGTTTTTCCGATTTCGTATTGCCTGCACGCAGTGCCTGCCGGTGCCAGGTTTCCAGCCGGAAAAACGCATCCTGTTTTAATAATGCTTCTGTTTCATCATGCAATTGCAGAAACCTGGCTGCAGCAGCTTCAAATGACTGCTCCTGCCGGTTTTCAAAGGCGCTTACCATTTCAGCGAACACCGCGTCCGCCCGATTGGAAAGCACCTGCCTTTTGAAATTAATCAGGTCGATCCGGAAGGTGCGGCTCGATGCAAATGCTGGTGCAGCCTTCTCGAAAAGGCGGACACCCGCTGCAAATACCGCGGTATCATATCCCTTTTTCAGGTTACCCCAGGTGGAAACAGATTTGATGGACAGTGCAGGCCGTGCACAAAGGATATTCTCCGGCGGACCTTCCTGGTAACCCGGATTACTGTAAGCAGTCTGCAGGAACAGCTGCCAGGCGGAATCCACTACAGTATTGGCGGCTCCGTAACGCGCGAGGGCATATTGCTTTAACCAGGAACGCGTATCAATGGGATCAATATGCCAGGCCGTCTCCAGCAACAATTCATAGGTCAGCGGATTGTTATTGATGCCTTCGGGCATGATGCCTACGCCTTTCATCCACGTGCGGTACGGGCTATTGAGCACACGGGGCACTTCCGAAGCAAACCGCTCCAGCTTTCCCTGCAAACCCGGCCTTTCTCCGAAGTTGTTGACGATGCACCAGATAAACGGCGTTCCTTCATACCCCTGCCTTGTCTCCCAATTGTTCGTATTCTCACCAAACAATTCCTGTACGAGCACATATTGCTTGTTCAAGCCTTCCAGTAAGGCTTTTTTGGGATTGTCCTGCCATCCCTGCAATACCCACACAGACTCCGGAAAATGCTGCAACATCGCCTGCTGTATACCGGCGCCGGCCTGTGACAGGTTAATGCCCTCGGTAATACCACCTTCATGAAAAGGGTCACCGGAAAAGAAGCGGATCTCAGCGCCATAGAGCTTTTTCACAGCGTCATAGTATAATGCTGCAACCCGGGCGAAAGCCGGATCTGTGGGATCAAGAATATCGGGACGGACAAAAGCGCCCCAGGATCCCTGCACGATAAAATGCGCTTTCATTTTCTGTTTAAGACTCACCGGCACCATACCGAAAAAACCGGGCATCACGGGTTCAATGCCCAATGCGTTCATGCGCTTCAGCATTTGCTGCACCATTACTTTTCGGCTATTGATCTGCGTGAGCGGCATCGGTCCGCCCCAGTTTTCAATATTCCCCATCAGCCACCAGGCATTATAAGCCGGGCCCGTAATAAAATCACTGATCTCTTTTTCCGAATACCCTAGCTGCTGCAGGGTGAGCTGCCACACCGCCTCTGCTCCATTGGCTACCAGCATCGTATTCACACCATTCAATGCCATCCAGTCGAGCTCATGTTCCCAATCCGCCCAGGTGTAAAAGCTCATGGTATAATTGTACGTGCAGTAGTTCAGCGCATGCCGGTATGTTGCAATACTCTTTACACCAACATTGCGGGTGACCATTGGAACCGGCGACACCGGCGAAAGGTTATCCCCCATATGGCTCATAGAGCGATGACAATACTGTTTCAGGTACCAGTTCAACCCTACTGCTGCCGCATTCGGATCGGTTGCCCGTATCCTGACCTTTTTCCCCGCGGGCTCCAGTGAAAATCCTTCTTCACCTGCTGGAAGCTTTTCAAAAAGTATATAGTCTTTCAGCCAGGGCACCCTCCTGCTGATGATCCCCCTGACACCCTCCCATTCATCCGCCCGCAGTATGCATGGCGCTATTAGAACCGGAATAACAAACAGTAATTGCAGTAATATCTTCTTCACGTAGTTGTAATTATTAAGTTGGATGCCTGAAACTATTGCTGTGCCCCTTTGCTGACCTTGTTGTTCACCACGCGGGAATTGCCATCGATATCTGACTGTCCCAGCAAGTCGCCGCTGAGTAATATTCCGCTGTTCTTTGCCGGTGATGCCGGCTGCAGGTGCAGATCGGGTAGCTGAATACTGATGAGCAAAGGATCCTCAGCAGCCGAAGAAGCGGCATCGCCACCGCAAGCCTTTTTCCATTCGTCAAAACTGCTTAAAGGTTTTCCGTTCCAGATCCAGGTGGCCGTACCTGTTGTAAAATAAAGGTTGTGATCGATGGTATTGTTGCTTCCTGTGGCAGTGTACTTGTGCACAAAAACATCTTCCGGCCTGGCATAGATGATATTGTTGACGATCGTGTTATCAAAACAGTTTTCCGTCAGCCGGATCTCTCCTTCTATCTCTCCAAACGCCCCCTTTTCCCGGTTGTTCTGAAACAGCGTATTGTTTGCCACTGTGCAGTTACGCGTGCCTCCGGTGGTGTAATTAAGATAACCGCCCAGGTAGATACCCGCCCGCCAGCAATTGTATACAAAATTGTTGCGCACGATACAGTTGCTGGTGGGAAAAGCATCATTCTCACTCACAATGCCGATACCACGGTCAGTATCATAAACCCGGTTTCGTTCAACCGTAATATTCCTGGCGCCATCCACATAGATCCCGATCGCACCATGGCCATGAACACCCCCGATCGGGCCGGTGGTCATATCAATCCGGAAAAGTTCATTCTCCGCAATCAACCCGTTGCGGGCATAGTTAAACGCCGGTACGGGATTAGCCGCATAGCCACCCGCCGCATCAATACCGATATTTTCTGCATTGTATATTTTATTCTTCCGGATCACAAACCCGTCCACATAACCATTGATGGTCAGGTTCTCACTATAACCGGTATTGCAGTCATGGATCTCATTTTCCTCCACCAGGATATTCGTCATCGGAACGGCAGTGTTGCCAATGATCTCGATGGCATGACCACTGCGGCCATCGGCCGGTGCAACATTGTGCTCGATATTATAGATCCTGTTTTTGCGGATCACGATATCACTGCTGCCATCAGATGCCACAATGCCGTTGATATTCACCCAAGGTGCACTGCTTGTGTAATTGAACACATCAAATCCCTCCAGCACCACAAACCGTACATTCCGCAGGGTAACGAGCGCTTCCTTCCCGATGATGGACAATCCCGTGCCATCAATGCGAACAGTTTCTCCCGGAAAAGCCTTCAGCGTTATCAGCTTATCTGTTTTTCCAGATTTGGGGAAAGAGACTTTCTCATGATATACGCCACCACGCACCAGCACGGTATCGCCGGGCAATGCCTTGCCCAGGGCTGTATTAATGCTGCGCAACGGTGCACCGGCACTCCCCGGGGCGATGTCACTGCCTTCATTTGACACATAATATACATTGGATGCCGCAGGCAGTGGTGGTGTGGTGGGCGTGGTAGATTTTGAACAAGCGGCCACCATCACGGCCAGGAGTATTCCCGGCAGTTTACAGAATACTGTCATGACTGATCAGGTATGGATTATTCGGAGACGATTTTACGTACGCGGTTATTGTTTTTATCCAGCACATATACCACGCCGTTCTTGTCAACAGCCACACCACCGGGACCAGCAAATGCTGCTGCTTCTCCGATAGCATCGGCAAAGCCGGAATTTCCGCTGCCCGCAAAGGTGCTTACCGTCCAGGTATTGGCTTCAATAAAGCGGATACTCTGGTCGGGATTGTAAGCGCCCCCATCCCAGGTACCGTTTCCTGCTATATATACATTCCCCGACGCATCTGTTGCAATGCCCCAGGGCAGTGAAAAACGCGCCGTCGTTCCCGCACCATTCACATAGCCAGCCTGCCCTGCAGCACCGGCAATGACAGTTTCCGTCCACGTTTCAGCAGCAAATCTTTTCACCACATTGTCTCCATGGCCCGAAACAAACAAATTGCCCTGCTGATCGAAAGCAATTCCTGCCGGATAGTTCAGTCCCGAAATAACAGCATGCCCGCTTCCGTCTCCGTCTACTGCATAAATGCTGGCAGGAGAATTGGCACCGGTATAATACAACTTGTTGTTCTTACTGTCGAAGGCCGTGCTCCATGGTGCTTCGGCTCCCCATATCACAACAGAAGCATATCCTTCCGGTGTGATCTTCCTCACGTCCCAGTTGATCGGATCAGCGGCATAAAGGTTGCCTTCAGGGTCAATCGCAAGCGAATACGGCGCATTGAATTTTGCCGCACTGCCCTGGCCTTCCGCGAAACCCGCTGTATTCGGATCTCCCGCCAGCACAGACACATTGCCGTCCGGATCAATCTTGCGAATGCAGTGATTACCGGGATCTGCCACAAACACATAACCCTCATCATTAACCGCAATTCCCATGCTCCGGTACCAGGATTGCCCATTGAAACTGAACATCGCATCCTCGCCTTTTCCATTGGCGAAACCGGCCTGCCCACTACCGGCAAGCGTAGAAACAGTACGGGTAAAAATATAATGGAACACTTCGGTACTTTCCGCCTGGTCGCTTCCGACCTTCACCTTTACCGTACCTGACCCGCACTTGCTGGGAATAACCGCCATGATCTGGTCCATGCTCGCACCAACCAGGGCAAGCCGGTTTCCGTTTATGGTCACTTCAATGGCCGATGTATCGGTAGAAAAGTTACTGCCATTGATCAGTATGGTGGTGCCGCCGCCGCCTTCATTGCCGGTAAAACCGGTGACGGTCATTCCTGCCCCGTCGGCATGAGTAGCCGCGCTGTCTTTTTTGCACGCAGAGATCAAACAGGCGCCCGCTGTCATCATGATGAGCAGGCTCCGGATATATGAAGAATACATAATCGTTTTGATTAAAGGTTACTGCATTACCAGCCAGGATTCTGGACCAGTGAATTGTCTCTTTCGATATCTGTCTGCTGAATGGGAAACAGGTACATCTTATCATCCCAGAACCGTTGCTGAAACAGGGTCCGGTCATAAAATCCCGTAAACGAAAATCCCTGTCCCCCGTCATCGGCATTCACATTCATGCCATAGATCGCCTGGTTTTCCGCTTTACCCATCAGCAACCGTCTGGTCAGGGTATAATACCGGTCGCTCTCAAAACAGAGTTCTACCTGCCGTTCATGAAGGATGATGTCGCGCATCGCTTCTGTATTGCCGACAGCATCCGGGTAAACGGTTTCAATACCGGGAAGTCCGGCCCTTTCGCGTACCATATTGAGGTACTTTACGATGTCAGGGTTACCGGGATCGTATTCATTCAGGGCTTCTACATAGTTGAGCAGGATCTCTGCATAACGGATCAGGATATAAGGCCGGTAGTTGGTATTGTCGTAACGGATATTGTCATTGGGGCTGATCCTTTTCAGCACATCATACCCGGTGAGGTTGCTGGTGCCCACGCCTTTCTGCCCGGATTTGCCGCTATAATACATTTCCACCCGTCCAGTACCGTCTACATTTTTATCTGAAGAATAGTAGTTCTTGTCGTCCGTATTCGGAGCCGGCAATACCGGCCGGGCATTGTACTGGATATAGGCATAAAACCTGGGTTCACGGTTCGCATACATATTCCATTGTCCCTTCTTATGCCCCCAGCTTTTGTCACTGTCGGTGGAGGCAAATCCTGATTCAACATAGCCTGATGCCGGATCGCTGATCAGCCTGCCATTGTTCATGGCAAAGGCATCCACCAGGTTCTGTGTGGCATTGTACATATTGTATCCGCCGGACCCCGGAGACGCGCATTTCGTAAAGCCCCAATGGCTCCAGCTGTTGTCAGAGAAGATGATCTCATTGTTCCAGGTAGTCAGGAAGAGATCGCGTACAGAGAGATAAGGGTCAAAAGAACCGCCACCGTTGTCGAGATTGGTGAACAACTTATAGGCGCCTGCATCGATCACTGCTTTTGCAGCCGCAGCTGCAGTCTTCCACCTGTTCGCATCATAACCAGCCGGTGCCAGTGCCGTTCCATCCAGGTTTTTGAAATTGCTGAACCGCGGGTTCCCATTCCACAGCGGACTGGCAGCCAGTAACGCCGCCTGTGCTTTTACCGCAAGGCAGGCTCCCTTCGTGGGACGGCCATAGTTGCTGCTGGATGCCCAGGTCTCCGGCAGATTGACCATCGCCTGGTCCATCAGTTGATTGATATGCAGGATGCAGGTGTCAAAAGGAGCACGGGCATACTGGTTGAAATCATCATCCTGGGCGAGCTCTCCCATGAGTTTGACGTATGGACCATATTGTTTGAGAATCTGCCAGAAAAACCAACCGCGCAGGAAAGTATTTTCCCCTTTGTGTTGTGCTTTTAATTCATCGCTCATTTCTCCTGAAGGAACTTTGTCAATGTTCTCCTCAAAAACAAAGGACTTGCGGATGCCGTTATAATAACCACCCCAACGGTAACCGTACCAACTCGAGGCACTCCAGTTGCCGCTGACCATCTGCCGCACTTCTGTTGTCGGAACGGCAACAGATGATTCATCGCTGGCACCCATGCTGGCCCAGTCTCCACCGTCAGACTGATGTACTGTAGCGTAGATCCCATACAGGTAGGCTTCGGCATTTGCCCGGGTCTCCCAAACCTGTTCTTCCGTCAGCAGGTTGTCAGGCTTTTTGTCGAGGTACTTACTGCAGGACAATAGCAGCAAGGCAGCGATGCAACAACCTGCGACCTGAAAAAATTTATGCTTGTTCATTGATTGTTCATTTGAGTGTCACTAAAACTGTACGCGGAAGCCCACGGTCACAGTTTTTGAATAGGGATATTTTGCACCATTGGAACCGAGCTCTGGATCCCAGAGTTTAAACGGCGATGCCGTGAACAGGTTAATTCCTGAAGCATATACCTGGAGACCGGTCATGCCGATCCTCCTGAGTGCAGCGCTGTTAAAATTGTAGGCAACACTTGCCTGTTTCAGCCGGCAGAAACTGCCATCCTTCAGCCACCAGGTGCTGTTCAGGTAATTGTTATCGCTGGTGTTGGCGATGGTCAGCCGTGGATAATCGACATCCTGACTGGGATTGTCAGCCGTCCACCTGCTGGTGGCATTGGTCAGCACATTTCCGGGATATTGACCGATTCCAGCAAAGGGAACCACTCCTACACCGTTGGCTGCCCCTGAATTTGTAGTGATCGCAGAGCCATTGGCCATGATGCCCACATCCGCAACTCCGGTGAAGAGTAACGACAACTCAAATCCCTTATAGGAAAATGAACCACCAAAACCATAGGACCATTTCGGAAAGGATGATTTACCGAGATAAGTCCAGTCATTGCCGTTAACGACGTTATCGCCACTCAGGTCAGCATACTTGATATCGCCGGGATAAACAGGACGAAATTGCGCCGGACTGCCATTGACATCGTGCTGATCGATAAAGAGTCCCAGGCTGTTGTACCCGGTGAACTCACCAAAGCTATGTCCTTCGCGTTGCTGATAGGCATAAGTGCGCTTCGGCTCGTCAGCAAAGAGGATGGTATTTTTAGCATAGGTAACGTTACCGAATAAGCGAATTCCGAAGTCCTTTCCCCAATGATCATTGTACTCAATGCTACCGTCAATACCTTTGTTGACCATCTCCCCCATATTCGCATATATGGTAAGGTTGCTGTACCCTGCCACCGGAGAAATGGAACTACGGGGAATCAGGATGTCTGTCCGGTTGTCCCTGAACACATCCACCACGATATTGAGCTTATTGAACAGGCCGACTTCCAGGCCAAGGTTGTCCTTGGTCGATTTTTCCCAGCGGAGATCTTCTGTTCCCAATACAGATTCAGAAATGCCCGGGTAGTAGGTCGGACCAAGACCCAGCGATACACCGGTAGACCCATCGATATAGGTGAGGTAACCAAAGCGGTCGCCGCCAATCTGATCATTACCGGTAACACCCCTGGAAGCCCTGACCTTCAGCAGGTTGATCTTGTCCGTCAAAGGCTCAAAGAATTTTTCGCGGGAGATCACCCAACCTGCAGAAACAGCCGGGAAAAATCCCCAGCGATGTCCCGGTGCAAAGTTCTCTGAACCCGTAGCACCGGCATTCACTTCCAGGAGGTATTTGTCGCGGAAACCATAGGTAATCCTTCCTGCATAATTCTGGTTACGGAAAGGGATAGCCGATTTCAGGTTGGGTGCTGTTCCGATCACCCGGTTGCGCATATTGGCCACCAGCAATCCACCGAAACTATGATCACCAAAGGTCCGGTCATAGGCAATATTACCTTCCAGGTACATCACTCTTTCACCAGTGGACGAAGTCGAATAATCCAGGTAGGTAGACCCGGTGCGAACCTTTTCATACACCAGGCTGCCATCCGGATTCCGTGATCCTGCATACCACAAGTCATTCAGGCCTTTACGGCCGGTACTGAATGTGCCATAGGAATCAAAGGAAAACCTGGCTGTTGCACTGAGTCCTTTCGTGATAGCGTTCAGTTTCTGGTTGAGGGATAAAACCGATTGTACAGAAGGATTGAATTCTGTGCTGTAGCCAGCATTCTGAACAAGATTGAAAGGGTTGGAACCACCGTTGTTGCGGGGACCAGCCCATTTATCATCCTCATATTTAACTGGGAAAGAGATGGGGTTGGTCGCGAAAGCGCTGTACCAGATGCTGGATGCCGGGTTGCCGGGATAACGGCTATTCACCAGCATGGCACCGATATTCAATGACAGCACGGTACTCTTCGTCAGGTTAACATCAATATTGCTCCTGAAATCGTACCGTTTGAAATTCAGGTTGGGGTTATAGCCATCGAGGTTCTTCACCTTATACTGACCATCCTGGTTATAAAAAGACATGGAGAGATAGTACCGCATGGCTTCCCCGCCGCCACTTACATTCACATTCGCGTTGGTCATCGATGCCCAATCCTTATACACCGTATTGATCCAGTCCACATCAGGGTAGAGATAAGGATCAAGGCCGCTTTTCGTTTTGGCGATCACTTCATCGCTATAGGCACCTTCGCCGGTATAGGATGGATCATTGCGCTGTGCTTCATTATACAGCTGCATATAGGTAACGCCATCGAGCATTTTCGGAAGCTTCGTCAGGCCGGTCACACCGGTTTCTGCTTTTGCAGAAATTCTCGGCTTGCCGGCGATCCCTCTTTTGGTAGTGATGATCAGTACGCCATTGGCGCCGCGGGCGCCGTAAACCGCAGTTGCTGACGCATCTTTGAGAAGAGAAATACTGGCAATATCTTCCGGATCAATATTATTGAAAGCACCGCCATAGGTACTGTTCACATCATCGCGCTGAACGCCATCCACAATAATCAGCGGAGATACACTTCCCGCAAAAGTACCGACACCGCGGATAGTGAAGGTCGGGTTATCATAACCGGGTTCGCCACCGGCACTCTGCATGGAGATCACACCAGCCACTTTACCCGCCAGCGCATTGCTGAGGGAAGCCACCGGCGTGCGCATATCCGTCATGTTCACCGTGGAAACAGCACCGGTAACACTGATCTTCTTCTGTTTGGCATAACCCACCACCACGATATCATTGAGCTTGTTGTTCTTCTGCTGCAGGGTCAGTTTGAGTGGTTTACTGTTCACCACTTTGACCTCCTGGTCTGCCATACCCACCATACTGAATACCAGTACATCCCCTTCTTCCGCCATCAGGGAGAAGTTGCCGAATTCATCGGTTACGCCGAGGGCAGGCTGGCCCTTGCGGGAAATGCTGACACCCACCAGCGGTTTGCCGTCTTCGTCCATCACCGTGCCTTTAACGGCGACCGGTGGCAATGCAGCCGGTACCGGTGCAGGTTCTGCCGAGCGGGGCTTGATCACAATGGTGCTGTCAAACAGCGTGTAGGTAATGGGCTGCCCCCTGAAACAGGCGTCCAGCGCACTTTCCAGTGTGGCATTCTCCACATGGATGGTTACTTTCCTCGCATTCTCCACCAACTGCCTGGTGTAAACGAAGTTGTAACCGGATTGCCTCCTGATCTCCCGGAAAACCTTTTCCAGGTTGGCATTCTTCTCCGAAAGGGTAATGCGTTGCGCGTATCCCCTGGCGGAAACCTGCAGGCAGGCAGTGAGTAATAAGATGGCCGTGAATTTCATCACCAGCAGCGTTTTGGTTAATGTCTTCCGGCTTCGTTTTGAACGAAGCGGAGGACCACAAAGAGCCATTAAATGCATAACTTTGTAGCGTTTGGGTTTTAACAATGAGCAGTCTACCTGACTTTTCAAATTGGGTAACCCAGGCTTCCGCCACTCCGGCTGCAACCAGAGTGGCTTTTTCATGGGCGACCAAAAGATTTATTTCTTCATCACCGTAATTTTTTTGCCTTCTATTTTGAATTGCACTACCTGGGTGTGTTCCAGGATCTTTAACACTTCAGATACATTTTCCTGCCTTGAGATGCTGCCGACAAAATTGTCTGCCGGCAATGCGCCCTGGAATTCCACGTTCACATCATACCATCTTGCGACCTGCCGCATGATCGGGCCAATAGTACTGCCATTAAGTTCAAACCGGCCGTTCTTCCAGGCCATCACAGCATCGAGATCAACGTCTTCCTGCATGGTTATTTTTGCCGCAACGCTTGCCTGTTGTCCCGGCTTCAGCCGGATGGCCTGTTCACCGCGGGAAACGTTGACGGCACCCTCGAGCAGTGTGATACGGCTGTCTGTCTCATCGTCAAAAGCATTTACATTGAAATGGGTGCCCAGTACACGGATCGCCAGATCAACTTTCTCTACGATAAACGGGGAAGCGGGATTGTGCGCCACTTCGAAATAGGCTTGCCCGTTGATCTTCACCCTGCGCTCAGCAGCGGTAAAAGCTGCGGGATAAGTAAGCGTGGAACCGGCATCGATCCAAACCCTTGAGCCGTCTGAGAGGGCCAGGGTCAATGGCTTGCTGCCGTAGGGAACATATAAGGTATTGATACCCGTTGCCGTTTCCTGCTGGCCGCCCGTTGAGGTATAACCGATAGCACCATCGTCCTGCCGGGAGATCTGCATGCTGCCCTGTTGCGCCAGGGTACCCCTGCCGGTGCTGTCCAGCTGAATAACAGAGCCATCTGCCAGTGTAAGGATCGCTTTCTGCACCTGCGGTGCTGTAACATCATCGCCAAATCGGCTCCTGGCTGCCTGAGGCATATCCGCAGCCCGCTTCCCGTTCGAGAACCACCAGGCGCCTGAACCCATGGCAAGGATCAGTATTGCCGCGGCCGCCCACCGGCGCCAGGAGATCCGGCGCACTACCGCCTCCTGGTGCTCCGCAGCCTGCCCTTCCGAAACCTGGCTCGCTGAAATATGATCCCGGATCTCTGCCAGCATCAATTCACCATAAGCAGCAACTGACACTTCCTCTTCTGTTAATACCACCTCGGCATCTCCTTCCGGAACAGCGTCATACCAGGCATGGAGCTGTGCTTTTTCCGCTTCAGTAGCAGTACCGTTCAGGTATTTTGCAGCCAGTTCCTGTATCGTCTTTTGATCCGGATCCATATCCCTTTTTCAGATAAGAGACATGAACACATTTTTTGTACGCAGGAAATTCAGGATTTTTCGAAAAAAAGTTTAAAAGATGAAAATAGCGTAAGCCAGTTTCTGCATTTGCTGCCGCATGATGGCCATTACGCGGGCGACATAGGCCTCCGCAGTACGGGGAGATACACCCAGCCGGGCAGCCACGTCTTCCAGTGGTTGGTCCAACAGCTTATGATGAATAAACACGACCCGGTATTTTTCCGGGAGATCATTACTGAGACGGGTCAGAATTTCGATCAGTTGCTTGTTTTCCAGGTCGATCGTTTCGGCAACGAACCGGGCCTGCTTGTTTTGCAGGTGTTTCAGGTGGCTTTCCCGCCGCTTTTCGTTGGCCAGGTGGCGGTAGACCGCGTACCGGGTCATTGCGCCCAGGTAAAGCGGAAGCGATTGAATATCGAGCGATTCCTTTTTCTGCCACAGCGTCAGGAAAATATTCTGAACCACTTCCCGGGCATCTTCACGCATGCCCAGCCGTTTGTGGGCCATAAAGAACAGGCGTTCCCAATAAAGGTGATAGATCCTTGTAAATGCAGCCTCGCTGCCGGCTTTCAATTGACGGAGCAGTTCTGGTTCGATATGTTCAGCAGCAGTTTCCAACATTCGGGGCCGGATAAAAATAGGTAAATTATCGAACCATTAATCTCCATAATTACAACCCATGCCTGTATTTACTGAGAAACATTATATGACACGCATCAGCTGGCTACGTGCTGCGGTGCTCGGATCCAACGACGGAATACTGTCTACTGCCAGCGTTGCTATCGGCGTGGCGGCTGCCGGAACGGAAAGACAACCGATTGTGCTGGCTGCCATTTCAGCATTGATAGCCGGCGCACTTTCCATGGCCGCGGGTGAATATGTTTCCGTCAGTTCGCAGGCGGACCTGGAAAAAGCCGATCTCGGCCGGGAAAAGGAAGAACTGGCCACCATTCCTGATGCCGAGCTGGAAGAGCTGGCCAAAATCTACGAGGCACGCGGATTGCCACCTGAACTCGCGCGTCAGGTAGCCCGTACCATGATGGAACATGATGCATTGAAAGCTCATGCCAGGGATGAACTTGGCATTAATGACTTTACTGCTGCCCGCCCCCTGCAGGCAGCCATCGCTTCTGCGGCAGCATTTTTGTGCGGCGGTATTTTTCCGCTGATCATCGCATTGACAGTTCCGGTTCGTCATATGGTGGTAATGCAATACGCCACTGCCATATTCTTTCTGGGGTGTTCCGGTTATTTTGCTGCTGTCAGCGGTGGATCGCCCGTGGCAAAATCTATTCTCCGGATCTGCTTCTGGGGAACAATCGCCATGTGCATTACTGCACTGGCGGGCTGGATCTTCGGAACCAGCGCAACATAATCCTTGTGGCACCTGGCTTGCATCATGCAGCGGATGGCTAATCTTCCTTTATATGTCGGGATCGGATCGGGCATTTGCACCGGCATTTCCCTGCTTCCCCAACTGATCAAACTGATCAGGGAAAAAAAAGCAGATGATCTTTCCTGCGGCATGCTGGTACTGTTGCTCGCCGGGCTCGGTGGCTGGATCTGGTACGGCGTGCTCAAAAGCGACTGGCCGATCATTATAACGAATGCTTTCTCGGCAATTGTCAACATGCTTATTATTGCGTTCTCTTTACAGTATAAAAAGCGGTGATTTGTTTGCAGGCAGGAACAAAAAATGAAGCCGTCCGTCATCACTGACAGACAACTTCATTTCCTCTCTGAAACTCATCCTAAAAAACTTTGCGCCTTTGAACCTTTGCGCCTCACTGTTTGGAACTATCCCACAGCTTCTCCAGGTTCGGCAACAGGATGATCTCCGTGCGCCGGTTGGAGGCCATGCCTTCTTTAGTATCATTTGCAGCAATCGGATTGAATTTGCCCTGGCCGGCAGCAGTCAGCCTCGCCGGTGTAACGCCATCTTTTACCAGCTCGCGCACCACCACATTGGCTCTTTCCGTGCTGAGGCCCCAGTTGTCTGCAACCCCTTTCACGTGCATGGTATCTGTATGTCCTACAACAATCATTTTAAGATCAGGATAATCATTTACCGCAGCCGCTACAGTTTTCAGCGCTTCTTTTCCTGCCGGGCTCAGCTGTGCACTACCGGTTTTGTACAGCAGGCTGGTGCCCATGCTGATATAAACCTGGTTGTCTTTGAGGTAAACATCCACGCCTTTGTCGTTGAAATCAGTAAGCGCTTCTTCGAGTTTTTTGTTGACCGCTTCCTGCCGTTGCCGGTAGTCGTCGATAATTGCCTGTCCCGCTGCCAGCTTGGCTTTCGTTGCTTCGCATTCGGAACGGTAGGACGCCAGTGTACTGTTGGCCTGTTCTGTAGCACTGTTGGCCTTCGCCAGGTCAGCCGTAAGTTTTTCCTTGTCGGCGTTCAGCGAAGAGATGGTGGATTGTAGTTGCGCATTTTCCTCCTGGGCAGCTTTCAGTTTCTTACTGGTACCACAGGAGAATAAGAATGGTGCGGTACATAGCATTCCCGCAACCAGCCATGACGTTGATTTTTTCATGAGTGACATGTTTGATTATTTTACTTTTTGTACTGGTGGTGTTTTCCAGGAGCCGGAGATCATGTCTTCTTTGGGCCAGTATACGCGAAGCAGGAGGTTGAAAGGTCCATTGGGTGCCGGAAGCCAGTTGGCGGTTTTGTCGGGCGACGGTTTGTTTTTGCTGATATAAATATCGGTAGAACCATCGACATTTTTCTTTATCGGATCACGGTCACCGATAGCAAACCGGTTCAGAACGTTAGTACTCAGAAAACCTTCGGGGTCGTACAGGGTCAGGCTCCAGAATGCTTTTGACGGCGGCGTTTGTCCTTTTCCGAAATGAAGCACATAATCGTGCTTTGATCCGTCATAGGGCTCACCGTCCCCGTCCACCTGTGAGGCAGGATAGATGGCATCTGCATCCAGGTTTGCACCCAGTCCGCCATAGGAAACACCGGCACGAAACGGGTAATTGGTACCATAATCCCCCAGGCCCCTGTTCACCACCCAGCCGTTTTCCGATTTTCCGTGTGACATACCGTGGCTGGACAACTCATTTTTCCCCCAGCCCGGCAGGGCTTTCAATGAATCCTGGAGCGCCGCAGACAATTTGCCCGCATCAAACTGCTTACCCGGCCCGATACCCAGGGTTTCCAGTTCTTTCAGTAAAGCTGCATCTGCTGCTGCAGGGGGATTTTTGACCATCAGGGCATTCAGCCTGTTGAAATAATCGGTGGCCGACATACCCGTTACGATATCATTGGGCGCCATTTTCGGAACGGCGGGATCAACCTTTCCCGGCACCGGTGTATAGGGCTTGCCATAAGCAGCCAGCGGTACCAGTTTAAAGCCCTGCTGGATCTTTTTTACGGTAGTCGCGCCGTCTTTTGCGCTGTTGACCTGCACACGCCCGATGACCCAAACTATATCCGTAGGCGCTTTCACCTGCTCCAATCCCGCGGGAACGGTGCCCGACCAGCCAGGCCCGGTGACCAGGTAACGCTGTGCCTTGTTCCCGGTAGTACGGGTACCGGGTGAAAAAAAGACATTGGTCCAGGCGTCGAGCATGGGAAATAAATAATAGCGGTCATTGGTTGCCGGGAGCTCCACAACTATGGCATCGGATCCCAGGTCCAGCCATCCCATGGAATAATAAGTGTCACAGTTGGGCCTTACCACATCTCTGAATTTGTCGTCAGGGAAAGTCTGGGCATTGGCGAACTGGTTCACCGGGGCCAGCAATCTGCCCGCGGTCACCGGGGCAGTTACATTCGTCATAACCTGGCGGCTGGCATCCATTACCACCAGCGGAAATCCGAAGAGATAAGCTTTTTTCAGAAGTTCAACGGACGCGGCATCCAGGGTGCCGGATGTTACGCCGTCCGTCGTTCCGGCTTCATCCGCTTTCTTTTCCGGAGAGGAGCCGCAGGATAGGCTCATTAACAACATGGCAAGGGCCACCAGGAAGGTTGGAAACTTTCCCATTCGGTTCAGTGAATTGATCAGTGAAAACATTAAAGTTGATTTAATGAAAAAATGAAATAACTGTTTGCACTACTGATCAGAGGAACGGAACAATATTAGGTGGTGATGGCAAATCCGCCCTGTTTAAGAGACAGGCGGCCTGCCAAGAATGCGCCATTTTGAGCAAATTCCCAGAGACATTATCATTTTTATATATTTATCTGGTGATACCATTATATTATAAAGCCAGTCTCCTGCTGACAGGAGTCTTCAGCCTGCTGGTAGCCCTGCTCCTCCGGGCATATGCTCCAAAGGAGGCGACGCCAGCCCGCCTGTTGAGCCGCTACTTTGCGCTGCTGGCCTACCCGGTTTTCTTGACCTACCTGGTGGCAAGCGGACTGATCTACGAGGTGCCCCACCTGTACCGGACAGGCATCATTGCCATCTTCTGCTATATTCCTGTTGGCTGGATGTATATGCGCTCGGTTACCGGTAACGGAAATCCTTCCTGGCGGGATGCCTGGCATTTTCTTCCGCCGCTGATCTATATCCTGGATTTTACCCCGTTCTTTTTATGGAGTGGTGCAGAAAAAATGAAAGCCCTCCAGTCTGGCGGGCTCGGCTATTCGATCATCCTGTTTCGCGAAAGTGCCGTCTTTCCCGCCGGCTTCTACCTGACCCTGAAATACGGGCTCGCTGCATTTTACTGGTTTCTCCAGCTGCGCCTGCTCCGGAGCTTCTATCAGCCCAATGACGGCGGGTTCCGGGAAAAGAACAAAAAACTCATCACCTGGCTGATGGTATTCCTCACCTGCCAGGTCACCACGTTCATCATCCCGCCCCTGAGTCTCCTGGGTGAGGAATACGCGGCTTATGAATACATGATCTACCTGTTCATGATTGGCGGCATTTGCGCCCTGGCTGCGGCAGCACTTTTTTTCTTCCCGGAATTCCTGTACCAGCTCAAACATCCCGAAGGCATAACCGAAAACACTTCGACGTTCGCAGCCGCCCATATCTATCCCGGCCGTACCAAACCGCCCGGCCTCACCCAGGAAAAACAACAGGAAATTGCAGCTGCCATCCGGGAACATTTCTCCCTCCGGCAACCCTTTCTCCAACAACAGTACACCCTGCCGAAATTATCCCTGGAAACAGGCATTCCCGCACAGTATATTTCCCTTTACATGAATGAAGAAGAAAAAATGAATTTCAACGATTTTGTCAATACTTACCGGATCCGGTACTGTCTGACCCTCATGAATGGTGAAGATGCCGGAAAATATACCCTCGAAACACTGGCGCGCCAGAGCGGATTCAACAACCGCAACACGTTCACGCAGGCTTTCAAGAAAGTAACCGGAGCCACACCCTCAGCCTATGCCAGAAATCTGCAGAAAGGCAACTTCTAAACCTATAAACGGATAAACACCCTACCTAATTAAATACTGTCTTGACAAACACAGGCTCCCCTTCTATGGAAAAATGATCTTCCACGCGAAGGATCTTCAGTTTATGTCCGCCGTTTTCAAATTGCCAGAATTTCAGTTCAGTAATGTACTGTGAATTATTATTGTCTTTACGGACACCAATTATCCTGACCGACAGCTCTTCTCCCCCGCAGGTTATATGAAGCAGTTTGCCGAAGTATTTATTCAGCTGATCTACCGTAAGCAGTTTGGGTACTTCGTAGGAAATCATGGGCTAATATTAGCCATTCGAAGTTTTCCCGGGCATTAAAAGTGCCTTTAATGTTTAAATCTCCGGGCATGCAAATTGCACTTGGGGTGTTTTTTCCTCCAAGTTCGGTCACTAAGCTCATGGTTCACGCGGTTTTGTTTTTTTCACGCAAAGTTCGCCAAGGTGCAGAGGCGCAAGTGATTTTTTGTGTTGTCAGAAATCTATTCAGAAGAAGATAATTTATACTGCCAGAAATATGGTGACCAACCGGTAATGCCACTTTTCCTTTGACCAGGGAATCAGAATATTCTGGTTAAATTGTTTTAAGAATATTTTCTCAAGCGCAAGTGAGCATGAACAGCTTTATAAAATCATCAATCAGAAACTACAATGAAATTATCAGTATCCTCCCAGGCTTCTCATTCCCACTATCATCATACGAAAATGTACAGATCGTTTTCCAGCCCCTGGGCACCTTATCAAATGGCATTTTAAACTGCTGTGACACACTTTCCAGAACAATCGACCCGGAATAAATCCGAACTAAGCCACTATTGAAGGCATGGTGAACAACATGGTCAATTTATACACTGCTTAATCAATCGGCTCCCACAACTGGATCTTGTTCCCTTCAGCATCCAGAATATGTACAAACTTGCCGTAATCGTAAGTTTCGATAGCGTCCAGTATTGTAACACCGCCGGCTTTCAGTTCACCGACCAGTACTTCTAGGTTCTCCACCCTGTAGTTGATCATGAAACCCTTATCCGAAGGATCAAAGTATTTGGACGTATCGGGGAATGTTGCCCATTGGGTTAATCCCTTTTTCGTGCCCTCCGCATCTTCATACCATTCAAATGAAGCACCATACTGACCCGCATCTATGCCAAGGTTCTTCTGGTACCATTCATTCATTGCCTTGGGATCTTTGCATTTGAAAAAGACACCGCCGATGCCCGTTACTTTTTTCATTGTCCAGGTATTTGTACGTTGAAAGTTACACTTTTATTCACACGTTAGTCTACCTCCTGCTTTCCTCTTTGTCCATAACTTTGTTCCCATCATTGTACACTTCCAGGATACAGCCCCATGAGCCACAACGCCTGGCGGTATGTGTATAGCTACTGGTATCAAAACCAGTTACAGATCCGTAGCCAAATGCTGCCTGTCCTATATAATAGGTTAGGAAATTCTTGCCTCCGAAAGATCCCCGACATAAGTGAAATCAAAATCGCGGTATCCTGCGGCATCCAGTGAGGCTTGTGAAATTAATAACCTGGAAAATATCAGTCTCTTTTCCCTATCAAAAAAACACTCAGCCGAATCGGATAGGATAATAAAACTATCTTCCAGCTGGAGCTTTTTCAGAAAAGCAATGTCGCCATTATCCAATCGCTGCGATGCCTTCAGAAATGCATCGCCTGGCCTCTCATGTTGGCAGGAGGTGGCTAATAAGATTAATCCAACCAATAGACCACGCATTACATTGGCTGTTGATACCTGTTCCTGATCCGTTCAATCTGCTCACTTTCTACCCCATCCTTTTTCGCCAGCTCGGCCAAAAGCTCAATAATCGCATCGTTGCCTTTAACGATCTTATCAACCCGGAGAATCCACCTGGCGAGGAAAACAGCGGCCACCAGTATCATAATACAGGAAACGATGTAAACAAGAATGCCGATCTCAGCCATAAAATTTCAATTGATGAAAACTTATGGCTAAAATAGCATTCCGCGGTCGTATTCTACGGCAATAATTTTCCTTCGACGGAATCGTCGAGTGTCTGCCCTGTGAGGGCGCCGGCGACCTGCTTGGCGAATGCCACTACCATCCCGTGCTTCGTATCCCAATAATATCCTTCAGTTGGCCGGAACCTGATCACCGTGATGCGAGGGTCATTCTCTCCTTCTGTGAACCAGGTTTTAAAGATCCCATGCCACAGTTCGCCAATTTTCTGTTTATCCCGGCTGATCTCAGCTGTTCCGTAAAGCGTCACAAATCCTGAATGTTTGCTGGCCTGGAAAAGCAACTGTACCTGGGGATCCTGTGCGATCTGCGCATTCTTATGGCTGTCTGCTGCACTGAGAAACCAGCAGTCCCCATTGTCATCCACCTGTTGCACCGCCATGGGCCTTGTAGAAAATGCCTGGCTGTTGCGGACCTGGGTGCAGAAAAAACAGGAGTCCGCTTTTTCCACCAGTTCTTTGATCTTTTCACCCGCTGCGTTGCCCTGAAGATCTTCGTGATTTCTTTCCGGTTGTTGCTGGTTGATACTGTCCATAACTACTTTTCCCGGAAATGATCATTTACCATGCCATGTAGATTGTTGAATAATAATTCAAAAAAGTTCAACGGGGTTCGACAATAGTGGCGATCCGGCAACAAAATGCTGATCCGGTAATATTATCTCCAGTGACGTTTCATTACTTCGCCGGCCAGAAATACCGACGATGTATCCGACACCCGGGCATCCAGCGAATCAATCAGGGCAGTCCTTACATCAACGGTAGACTTACCGGTGACGTTCAGGCCAAGCACCGATACATGATAAACATCCCATCCCTTGATTGCCTCTTCGGCTACTGTTGTTTTATCGTCGGCGACTTCCCGGCGATATTTCAGCACCGGCGAGATGTACACACCAATATCACTGCTATCCGACGCAAGAATACTCACGTGATCAAATTCTTTCACCAGGCTCTCCACCCGGAAGCTGGACTTGCCGGAGATGTCAAGCTGGAGGTTTTGCTGCTTCACATTCAGCATGGCCAGGTTGGTATTGAAAGCCGTTACAGATTTCAGCTGAGGCGAAAAAACCCGCAATATATCCGAGTTATTTAAGGCCGCCTTGTCGTAAACATCATTATACACCGTTGGGAAATCAATATAAAGCGTATCCTGCTGCACCACTGCCTTCACTCTTTTCTCGTTAAAACCACTCCACCATTTCATCACCCTAACCGAACAGGTGTCCGCAGGTTCATAAATGACCCGCGGAATATTGCCGCCGCGGATCACGAGATGACTGAAGGGTTGATCCAGGATGGTGCCATACAGGAACCAGGGATTCCCCTTACCGGATTTGTCATATACCTTCTTAAACTGGAAAGCTGACAAAACAATGCCCAGGAATAACAGGAATACCATTCCCAGCAGAATGCGCTTGGTGAGTTTCATTTCTTCTTATTTGGAAAGTTCTTGTTGACAAATTTTTCATATCGCTCCACCACCTGTTTCATATCGATCTTAAGGAGGTAGATATTCCTGAATGTGTCCGGCAACTCATTCTCAAAAAACTGCTCCCGCCGGAAAGCCAGTATATTGTCCTCCGCATCTGCCGCCACAAACAACCCCACGCCCCGCACGTTCTGGATAATCTCCCTTTGCTGAAGGAAATCATAAGCACGCTGCACGGTATTGGGACTGATCTCAATCAGTTCGCCCAGGTCACGGATACTCATGATCTTTTCTTCCGCCTTCCATTTCTTCAGCAGGATCTGTTCGCATACATAGTGCGCGATCTGCAGGTATATCGCCGGACTATCTTTAAACTCCATTCGTACTGTTTAGAATTCTTTTTCCTTTAACCGCAACAGTGTCAGGCTCCACAACATTACGGGCAATACATACCTGAATATAAAGGTGATCTTCTCACTAATATTCTCCGGCAATACGACAGGTGCCCGCTGGTTTCCCACCCAAACCCAGACAATGTTGAAAGGAAATGCCACCTGGGTGTCTTTGATCAGGGCACTGACCACCACATAATTGAGCACAAAGGAACAGACAATCAGGCTGCAGATGATCAGGGCGGTCTTCACAAAGGCCGCCTTGTTGAAGTACAAGGCACCGAGCATCAGCATACCCGTGAAGTTGAAGTACATCAAAAATGTTCCCCGTCCAACCACACCATTGTATGCCAACTCCCGCACCGCCTCCATGCGTTCCTTTACATGTGGCAAAGCCTTGTCAAATCCACGGTAGTAGTTGGCAACAAAGGCCATATCAATCAGCCGGAAAAAAGCCAGGAAAATTCCGAAATACAAAACCCCAACGATCAGTATCCCGGATAACCATTTTTCAAAGGCCGATGCCGGCAGCATCAGGAAGGAGGCGCCGCTGGCACTGGTATTGAAATAACCAAATACAATAGACGCGACCAGCGGTCCGCCCAACACCAGCCCCACTTCAAAGCCTGCATTCTGCCCCACTTCAACGCCCTGCAACAACTGCGTCAGCGCATAGACAATAAAAGTCACCACGAGGCAAAGTACCATCGAGCCAAGGATCTGGGAAGTACGTTCCACCATCACTTTCCGCATCAGCCACCAAAAGCGCTGCGCGCTGAAAATATCATTCATGTGCTGTTAGTTTGCAAATATTGATTTAAGCGCAGAAGGGTTTTCCACCGTAGCATTGAACAGCTGTTCGAGGCTGATCTTTCCTTCTTTCCCGTTCTCATTCTTCACCATCACCAGCCGGCCCCGCACCGCTTCTTCCTCATACAGCACCGCCAGCTCCGGTTCATCTGTTTCCACCAGCTGCAACGACAGCTTTTCGCCAATGGCACCCACCGGCGTATTCACCAGCAATTCGCCATCATCCACAATGATCACCTGGTCAATCAGGTTCTCCAGGTCACGGGTCTGGTGGGTAGAGATCAGTATGGTTCTGCTGTCATTCATAATGGACGCGATCAGCTTACGGAATTTCTTTTTGGAAGGAATATCCAGGCCGTTGGTAGGTTCATCCATGATCAGCACACCAGTATTACAAGCCAGGGCAAAGGCAATGATGAATTTCTTCTGCTGGCCAAATGATAACTTCGTCAGCTTCTCCTCCGTCTGCACATCAAGTTTGTGCAGGTAACTGTTCAGCATTTCCCTGTTGAACGATGGGTAAAAAGGAGCAAACAGGCGCACATACCCCTCAATGGTCAGCGAAGGCACATAAACTTCCTCAGGAATAAAATAAACCGTTCGCAGGAAAGAGGGCTTTCGGTCCCGCGGCCGGAAACCATTCACGGTAATACTGCCGGAGGTCGGATACAATAAACCGATCAGGTTTTTGAGCAGCGTACTCTTGCCGGCACCATTCTTCCCCAGCAGGCCATAGATCTTTCCGCTGCCAAGGGTGAAATCAAGTTCGCGGTACAGCGGCTTTCCTTTCTTATATCCAAAAGTAAACTTTTCTACACGTATCATAGTGTATTAGATAGGTTGTACACCAAAGATAGAATGTTTCTCATTCCGGACAAATATTTTGTAAAAAAGACCCCATGCGGTTGCACGGGGTCCCTGGTTAACAGCATAGGAAATAATCAGCCAATTTTTACGGAAGTCATGGTAAGCGAGCCACCAACTGCCTTATCGTTAAAAAATGTTATCGTGTCCTGCCTTCCCTTAACGCCCAATGTGTACAACAATGGCAGGTAGTGCTCCGGCGTAGGTATCGCCAGTGAAGCATCTTTTCCCAATGTGGTATAATGAATCAGCGGCTGGTGGTCGCCATCCAGTATCAGCGATTTAAATTTCCCGTTGATATTTTTCGCCCAGTCATAGCCATAATCCGCATCATTGAGTTTATCCCATGCCACCATCCGGAGGTTGTGCACCATATTGCCGCTGCCGATGATCAATACCCCCTTCTTTCTCAGCGCATACAGTTCCCTGGCCAGGTCATAGTGATACTGCGGACCCTTCGTATAATCGATGCTCAGTTGCAACACAGGAATATTGGCATCCGGATACATGTGCCGCACCACCGTCCAGGTACCGTGGTCCAGTCCCCAGTCATGGTCCAGCACCACGTCGGCAGCCTTTAGCAATGCTGAGGTTTCACTGGCCAGCACCGGGTTACCCGGTGCTGGATACTGCACGTCAAAAAGCGCCTGCGGGAAGCCCCCGAAATCATGGATCGTCTTCGGAAAATCCATTGCAGTAATCCTGGTACCCTGTGTAAACCAGTGCGCCGACACCACCAGTACTGCCTGGGGAACCGGGATCTCTTTTGCCAGCTGATGCCATCTCCGGCTGAATGCCGTGTCTTCAATTCCATTCATAGGCGAACCATGGCCAATGAACAGGACAGGCATAACCTGTTCCTGTTCATGGAGGTCTCCCGCAAACTTTCTGAATGCTGATAATGTTGTCATACCAATTACGCCTGAAGTTACTGCCTGTATAAATTTTTTCCGGTTCATCGGGCTGCCTTTTAGCTATTGCAAACCAATTTGTTTCGCATAGGTCTGGTTGTCCCAGAAAAGATGTTCTTCTTTCATCACGCCATTTTCCCAAATGCCCACGGTAGCCATCGGCATTTTAAAAGCCTTGCCTGTAGGCGGAATAAATTTTCCGTTTCCGATCGGCATTGGTTTCGTAAATGTTCCCTCAAACACACCTGTCACCAGGGTATAGTTGCCTGAACCAAATTTGATCGGATGCTCTTTGATCCGGGTGTCCGGTGCATGCACAAAAAGTTTCTTCAGGTCATCAATATGAACCTCTATCCCCTGGCTCATATGACCATCGGGCCAGTATACTTTAATGTCCTGCGCATGACTCTCTTTCAAGCGGTCCCATTGCTGGTTGCTGAACACATCAAAATCCAGTTCATCAAAAATTTTAAGGTACCTTTCAATACTGTCATTGGAAGCCGCCAACTGCATGGCGATGGTTTTCAGGCTGTCAATATCCAGGGAGGAAGCTTCTGTTTTCGGCTGGGGTTGCTGACAACTTTCAACAGCACCTGCCAGGAAGATCACGCCAAGGGCGGTGATCAGTGATTTGAATGAGAACTGTTTCATATCAATTTGATTTAAATGGTTATTGGTGCAATACTTTCCAGCCCGCGAGCCAGTTGTAGTTGTATTTTATATTGAGGCTGATCAGCAGCAAGGCCATGCTTTCCAGCGTCCTGCTGACTGCCAGTCCCCCTGCCATCACCGGGTTGAATCCTGCTGTCTTTACCAGTCCGGAAACTGTGGCAACAGCGTTTTCGTCATCACCGGCAAGGAAGGTGTCCACCTGCTTGCCTGCAATAACCGTATTGGCAAAATCAGCAGCGAAGGTGGTATTGAATGCCTTGACCACTTTGGAGTGTGGCAGCAATTGCTGAAGTGTCTCCGCCGCACTGGTATCCGGAGGAGTGACTAATCCATTGTAAGTGGCATTGAGCGGGTTGGCAATGCTGATCACCACCTTCTGGTTGGCAACGGCCTTAATCTTTTCCGCAAGTTCGCGTTCCGCCCCATATGGAACCGCCAGGATGATGATATCGGCTTCCCAGGCGGCATTGGCCGGACATTCCAATGCCTCAACATCTGCTGAAGCATTACGGCTTTTTATCTCCCCTACCAATGTTTCTGCTTTATCCAGCTGCTTCGCAAACAGCAGCAGCCGGTTACTTCCCCCTGCCAGACTTCTGGCGATGCCGGAACCTATACTCCCCGTAGCCCCGATGATAGCGATAGTTTGTTTTGCGCTCATGATTTTGCTCGTTTGATTACACAAAACTACCAGCACAAATGGCCCATCTCCAATGCTTACAGGCATGAAATAATGATGCTTTCAGGCAGGAAAAAGCATTGACTTTTGTCAATGCATTCCGGCGGGCGCCGGTTATTTGCGGCTGGTGATCCGCCCCCGGACCCGACTCAGTGTTTCGGGAGTTAATCCCATAAAGGAGGCGATCATGTGCTGGGGTACCCGCTGCACTACCGCCGGGTACATTTCCAGCAGCGCCTTGTACTGTTCTTCCAGTGACATACTGATCATGATAGCGGTACGTTTCTGAAGCGCCATATAGGCATCCGTCATCAGGATACGGATATAGGTTTCATACTTAGGTACCAGGCGGATCAGCTCGTCATGCGCTGCCTTGCTGATCAGTACCAGTTCGCAATCCTCCAGCGCATCAATATTCAGCGTTGCCGGCTCCTGTTTGATGAAACTGGACAGGTCACCGATCGTCCAGCCTTCCAATGCAAACCCGACAATGCGTTCATCGCCACTTTCATTCAGCACATAGGCCTTCATGGCCCCCTTCTCCACGATACAGATATACTTGCAGACATCTCCTTCCTGCAGCAGGTATTGCTTTCTGCGAAGCTTCTTCGGCGTCAGGTACTGCTTAATAAGTTCTTCCTCCTCCCGTGTAAGAGCAATTTTTTCATTAAACTTTCTGAAGAATACTTCGTACATACCCTGTAAATATACTCATTGCTGATCAGGTCAGCTCTTCAGGCCGGGCCGGTAAATCCTTCAGTGTCTTTCTTGCCGCCATCAACCGGATTTTCCTGTTCCTTTCAATCAGCACATTGGTTGCCCACTTTTCCAGCCGGTGGTGAACTGGTACCAGGATTGCAGCAATCGCCGCCAGGCACAGCAGCATCAGAACCGGAGAATGGTGCGTCAGCTGTTCGAGAAAGGGATGCAACAACAGGTTGAAGAATTCAAAGATGAGTAGCAGCGCGACGATTCCCAGGAATTTAATTAACCCGGCACTCATCACCATACTGCGGGTGAGCAACAAAACCAGGATAGTGAAGGTCACCAGGCCTACGGCAATCAGGAGATACTGTATATTGCGTTTGCGTTCGAGGGCAATGGCTGCCCGCTCAGTTTCCCTTTGTATTTGCCGCAGTTGTTCATTAAATGCCAGGGCATTCATCCGGCTGATTCTATCAGAATTAAACAGACTATCCTGGAGATGTATACTGACCTGCTGATATTTAAACGCACTGTCAATTTGCTGCCTTTCCGTATATAATTTTGCCAGTAGCGTACTGGAAGCCAACTGGTAGACCAGCAACTTGTTGTCAAGGTCCAGCTGAAATGCTTTGCTGGCATAATAAACAGCTGAATCGAGCTGGTTATTCCGTTCAAAATGTTCCGCATATTCGCAATAACTTCTGGCCAGCAGCCGGGGATTATCATCCCGGATATTGAGGTAAAACGCCAGCTGAAAAAAATCCCGGGCAAGCTTCTCCTGTCCTTTTTTGGAATAAATAATTGCCAATGTCGCCTCACCTCCCCCACCCCCGACCCAGGAATTCAGTTTTCTGAATTCATCAGTATACCGCTGCTTTTCCACTAACCACTGCTGCGTATACAAATAGGCCGAATCAAGGATGTTCAGTTGCTCATAGGCCTTCCCCTTGTCAAGAATCGCTGCGTAATAAATGCTGCTGCAGGGTGTATTCCGCGTTGCTTCTTCTGTTCTGGTAAAATAGATAATTGCCTGGCGGTATTGCCCCTGGTTCCGGAACACCATGGCCAGGCCGTTATACATATCTCCACTCAGGCAGGGATCATTAAAAGGTTCCGCCAGTGCAAGCGCCCTGTAGTAGGATTCAAGTGCCCCCGGGTAATCACCTGCCCACCATTGGTAATATCCCATCATCCCCTGGCTGGCCGCTACCTCGTCTTCTGGAAACCGGTTGGGGGTTGAGGCGATCAGCAGCACGGCTTTTCTTGCATAATGGAGCATCGAATCCAATTCAGCCGCTTGTTTGGCTTTTTCCGCCCTGGTCATGCAATCATTGATCCGGAACAGCACATCTGTAACCTGGTGATACTGCGGCATATCCCTGATATTATCCAGATCCGGATCCATTCGTATGCTGTCGGACAGATAGCCATAACGAATAGCCTTTTCCAGCCATTCCAGCGCCCTGCTTTTCTCATTCAGCAATGCATAGGTGCAGCAAAGGTTATACAGAGTTGCCGCATAGAAACCATTATATACTCTCCGGTAGTTTTGCTGGCCGGCTCTGCTCAGCCTGTTATAGGTTCTCCTGACGCCGCTGAGCAGGCGCAGGAAAGTATCCGGATCGCGTCGTTGGTAAGCAGCCCGGAGCAGGCTGTCCTGTTTCACCAGGTAAGCGTCAAATTCATGCCCTTCCTGCGCAGTTACACTGACCGCAATTAACAGGAGGAGCCACGATATGACACTTCGCCGCCGCATGACAGGCAAATAAGTTACGTGTTTTCCACATTCTCTGAACCTCAATAATGCATTAACTTACAGGAAACACCAGCTCCATGCGTCTGATGGCCATCGTGATCCTGTTTTTGCTTGCCTGCAGCAATGCCAAAGCACAACAAGGATTCAGGATGCCTGCAGAATGGGAGCCCCAGGAAGCTGTCTGGATCGGCTGGGAAGACCTGTTTACCAGTACGCTGCCGGTCACCGTGGAGATGATCAGGGCGCTCCATGGTCATGTTGCCATCCGGTTATCTACGTACTCAGACAGCCTGGTCAGCGTTGCCAAAAACTACCTGGCCGACCGTGACATTGATACCAACATGCTCAGCTTCTATGTGCATGACCACAACGATAATTACAATATGCGCGATCATGGCGCCACTTTCCTGGTCAACGGCAAAGGCAAACTGGGGGTAGCGGATTTTGGCTGGAGCGGTTATAACGCACCTGGTTTAATCCAGCTCAAATACGGCAACAATGCCGACAGCCTTCGCAAATACATGCAATTGTATGAAACAGGTGCTGCCCTCCGCGGCAAGGTAGACAGCCTGATGGGTGCAACAACCGGTGCAATCAACTTCCCTGCTGACGTGGTGATCGAAGGCGGTTCTATTGAAGTAAATGGCAGGGGAACCCTCATCCTGTGCGAAGCAGTGACCTTCAACCGGAACCCCGGCATCACGCGCACAGCATTGGAAAGCGCCTTCAAAAAAGCACTCGGCGTAACGCATATCGTTTGGGTAAAACAGGGACCGGCAGATGACCCCTGGGGTTTCTTCCGACGCATAACCGGCAACTATGTGGGTGGTGGCACTGGCGGACATACCGACGAATTTGTGCGCTTCGCTGACCCTCATACCATTTTCCTGTCGTGGGTAGACGAAGCAGAGAAAGATGCCAACCCCATCAACCGGATGAACTATGATCGCATGCAGGAAAATTTTGACATGCTGAAAAAAGAAGTTGACCAGGACGGCAAACCGTTCACGATCGTTAAGATCCCCATGCCTAGTCTGATTGTGCGGGAAGGGCTTGCCGTTGCCAACCGGCCAAGATCAGATACCGGCACCACCATCTCCCGGTTGCGCTTCCCGCCTTCGGAAATGCCGCCCGTCGGAGAACTGTTGTACCGTGTACCCGCTTCCAGCTACCTGAATTTTCTCATCACTAATGGCGCTGTATTGCTCCCCACTTATGTAAAACATGGAACCCCGGCAAACAGGGAAGCCGACATCATAAAACACTTTCAACAATATTTTCCCGGAAGAGAAATCAAACTGATCGACGCTTTACCACTCAACTGGATGGGCGGTGGCATGCATTGCGCCACGCAGCCGCAACCCAAAACAAACTAGACACCCATCTTACTCCTATTGGTTTCCCGCCATCGGGGTTTCATGCAATGCGGTTGAGCGCTGCGCGCTCTTTCACGCCAAGACGCCAAGGAGCAAAGACGCAAAGAATGGTGTAATGGAAAAATTAAGTTGCTTTTGTTAATATCGTTGGAGTTGAAACCGGTTAAAGTGGTAGGCGCCAATTAAAGTATTTTCGCTGCGACAGCTATGGACAACAAGCAGCAAACACCAACACAAAAAATCAACTTTGCGCCTTTGCACCTTTGCGTGGCGCCAAAGGCGCCATTGCGAGAAAATCTTTGCGAGCACCCAAAACCTTTGCGGGCTTTTCCTTAATCCCGCACCTCGTACAACATCATCGGCTCAGCCTTATTCTTCAGCACACTCAACCCAATCGGCTCGCAACGAAACGACTGCCGGATCTTCTCATAACACGCTTCATTGATTACGATCTGTCCTCTGCCCGCTGCACTCTGCAATCTTTGCGCGGTATTCACTGTATCACCGATAACGGTAAAATCCAGCCGCTTCAGCGTAGCCGACCCAATATTGCCGGAGATCATCTCGCCGCTATTAATCCCTATCGAAACCTTCGGCAGAAATCCTGACTCCTCCGGCAAACCATTGATCGTATCGCGGATCGCCAGGCAGGCATCAACGGCCCGGTCCAGGTGAAATTCACCCCGGAACACTGCCATCACACAATCGCCGATAAACTTGTCGATGATACCCTGCTGGGCAATGATCTCTTTAGTGATCAGGTCAAAATAACGGTTCAGCAGCTGCACCACCGTATCCGGCGATTCCGTTTCACTGATTGATGTAAAACTGCAGATATCAATAAATGCCACCGTGGCTTCCACATTCTCATTGGCGGTGAGGGACTTCTCATATTCGCGCGTACCCATGAAATTCAGCACGTTGGCATCCACATACATTTTAAGGATATTGTTTTCCTTGATGGCCTGCAGCGTTTCTTTCAACTGCGCCACATATTTGATGGTCTTTTCCATGGTCACTTCCAGGTCATCGAAATTGACCGGCTTGGTCACAAAATCAAATGCACCGCGGTTCATGGCCACGCGGATATTCTCCATATCGCCATAGGCCGACACCATCACGGTTTTGGTAAGGGGATTACTTTCATTCAGTTTGCTCAATAAGGTGAGGCCATCCATCTCCGGCATATTGATGTCGCTCAACACGATGGCCGTGTCCGGATTTTCCTTCAGGCGTTGCAGGGCTTCATTGCCGTTTGCAGCAAATACAAAATCGTACCGGTGTTCCCGGATCTGCTTGCGGAATTTCTGGCGGATCAACGCTTCAAGGTCGGCTTCGTCATCGGCTACCAGGATCTTGATCATGTCTGTACTTTAATGTGTTTTTTATATGGGCAGAATGACACTGAATTGTGTACCCTCTCCTTCCCTGCTGTTCACTTTCAGTTCCCCACCGTGTCCCTTCGTCACGATATCATAACTCATGCTGAGTCCCAGCCCTGTACCCTGACCTGTTGGTTTGGTGGTAAAGAAAGGCTGAAAGATCTTTTCCATCACTTTTGCTGGTATGCCATTCCCGTTATCGGCTACGGTGATCTCTACACGATCCTTGTTGCTCTTCGTGCTTACCGTAACCGTAGGTTCATAACCCGGCAGTTTCTCTTTTTTCTTTTCCGTCACGGCGTAAAAGGCATTGGTAAGTAAATTCAGTACGACGCGACCGATATCCTGTGGTACCATTTTGGCCTGCGGATTTTTCTCATCAAACTCTGTTTTCATGGTCGCATTAAACGAACTGTCTTTCGCACGCAATCCGTGATAGGCCAGCCGCAAATATTCATCCGCCAGCTTATTGATTTCCGTAGCTTCCTTCACCGCATTGGCATTGCCCCGGCTGTGCTGCAGCATACTCTTCACAATGGCATCAGCACGACGGCCATGGTGGTAGATCTTGCTTTCATTGGCATCAATGTTTGCGGCAATTTCTTTCGCAGCGTCTACATCACCTTTGTTCAGTTCATCCTGCATATCCACCAGCAGTTCCTTATTCACCTCCGCAAAATTGTTGATGAAATTGAGCGGGTTCTGGATCTCATGCGCAATGCCTGCTGTGAGCTCACCCAGCGAAGCCATTTTTTCTGAATGCACCAGCTGTCCCTGTGTTGCTTTCAATTCTTCCATTTTCTCATAGAGCGCCAGTGTCCGTTCCGCCACTTTCCGTTCCAGGATCCTGTTTTCTTTTTTCAGCATCTCGGAACGCACCCGCACAATGGTGTATACGATCGCGGCAGCAGTTACAGCATAGAGTAAATAGGCCCACCAGGTCTGCCACCAGGGCGGCAGGATGGTGAAACTGATCGTATCAGGCTTGCTCCACACACCATTTTGTCCCCGCGTAATCACCTTGAATTGATAGTCACCTGGCTTCACATTGTAATAGATGCGCGATGCCGGTTTTTTGGTGATATCCGACCACGATTCATCCTCTCCTTCCAGCATGAACCGGTATACGATCTTATCACGGGAACGGGTATCCTGGTTGGTAAAACTGAAGGCAAAAGAGTTCTGGTTATAAGGCAGTTCCAGTCCCTCCGGTACCTGGAAGCCCGAGCGGATACTATCCCAGTGGATATTGTTTTTCGCCAGGTAACCGGAGTCCGCCGGTAGTTTATCGCCTGCAAAACTTTTTGTACCTACCCACAGCGAATCACCCGGAGAAAGCTGTGGCTGCAGTGTGGCAGTATTCACAAACGAAGAGGGCTGGTCCATGATATTCATTCCCCGGATCCTGACCGCCGGTTCCGTGGAATCAATCACGGGATACTGGTGCACTACAGTGAGAATCGGTGACGCTCCCCACCATACGTTGCCACGGGAGTCGGGTATGGCCGTACTCTGGTTGTAATCGTTGTAAGGAAAACCAGCGGATTTATCGTAGTTATGAAAACGCCAGCGCTCTCCGGGTTTTGTGGGCCGCTCCACGATCGTGATACCGTTTTCCGTACCGATATTGAGCCTGCCATGCCACTCGGTCATATCATACATGGCAGAAGGTACCATACCATTGTCAGCCCCTATCTGGGTAATCGTCTTCAGTTCAGGATCAAACATGGAAAGCCCCCTGTCATTGCCGACATAAATCTGTTCATCACTGCCCTGGAATAACATGGAGGAATAGCTGCTGGCCAGCCCGTCGGCATCGGTCAGGTTTACATAGGTATCCTTTTCGGGAAAGATGATGACGGCGCCTCTCTCTGTGCAGAGCCAGATCCGGCCCTGGTTGTCTTTCCGCAGGATCAGCACGAGATTAGACACCAGGCCTGCGGCCTGGTTGAACCCTTTCAGCGTACGTTTTTCAGGATCAAACCGGAAGATCCCATTCGCGCTGCAATACCAGTAACCTCCTGAACCATCAGGGACCCCCCTGAAATTTGTATTGCTGAGTTCTTTTTCAGCGGTATTGTAATGCCTGATGGTTCCTGCAGCAATATCGATCAGCGAAAAGCCGCCGACAGCACTCAGAAAAAGTTTATCGGGACCCACGAAGTTGATATGGCGGTTGGCATTGTTGCCGACACCCTCAGGCAATTTGAGCAGCGACAATCTTTCTTTTTCCGGATCATAGATATTCACGCCTTTATACGTAGCCATCCAGATCCTTCCTTTATTGTCTTCTTCCACGCCCCACACATCATTGCTTTCCAGTCCGTCACGATCGGTAAAATGATCCGCCAGCATGCCATCGGGATTGATGAGCACCACCCCTTCGGCATTCGTTCCCAGCCAAAGCATGCCGTCCCGGGTCCGGGTACCTGAGGAAGGGAAATTGTTGGTGCGGAGCGCACAGTTGGTGTACATTTTTTTCATCCGTGCCCGGGCGATATCATACAGGTAAACCGTATCGTTGGTAACTATCCATAACCGGTTCCGGTTGTCGTTTACGACATCATACACAATACCCGGAACCCCCTGTTCCGCTCCCATATGCGTCACCTGTTGCGCTGCAAGGGAAATCGCATAGCCGCCGCCGTTCGAGAAGCTGGAGAGCCACACGCGGCCGGTACTGTCTGTCGTAAAATCATATACAACGTTCACTTTCAGGTCTTCTGCCGCACCAATGGTCCGCATACTTTTCAGGGCAGGGTCAACGATCAACACCCTGTCGTTAGCACCCACCCACATATTGCCTGCTTTATCAAACCTGACTGCATACACCTTCCTGACTTCGTTACTATCGTTCCCGAGGGCCAGCTGGCCCAGTTGTTTTTTATCCAGGTCCAGGTGAGACACACCGTTGTCGAACCGGGTGCCCCAGAGCCTGCCCTGTTTGTCGAAATCGAAACGCACGAACCCCGTGGGAACAGCATACTGTTCGACCATATTGGTTTTCGTGTCAATCCGGTAGATCCCTGACTTCAACGCACTCACCAGCAATTTCCCGTTGGAATCGGTCATCATTTCACTCACCACTTCCACGGCACCGCTTTCATCCCGAACAAGGAAATTGTAGGCGAGGAATTCAGTGCCGGTATACTTGCAGATCCCCCGGTCGGTACTGATCCAGGTATTGCCGTCATTGTCCTGCACAGCTGCATACACTTTTGCTCCGGGCAGTCCTTCTGATGGTCCCAGGCGGGTCAGTCCGGCGGTGCCCTTTCCGAGAATAGCGGGGGTTGCGGCCAGCGTAACTTCCGGCTCGGGCAACAGGAATTTCTTATAGGGAACCGGCTGGTAATGCATCGTATCGGCCTTCAGCGGTGTTACCTGCAGTTTGTGCCAATCGAATGCGGTCACGCGCAGCGGTTGTTTCAGCGGCCGGAAATCGTTGACGGAAAAGGGCTTTGACGGCAGTTTGTTGATATCAAACCGAATGACGGTAGGCGTGGGTACACTGTCCTTCCCATATTCCCTCCAGGGAATCGGTTTTGCTGCCGGCAGTACAAATGGCCTGGTGACAGGAATAGCATAATCGTCGGGCATGCTGGCTTCAGCAGTAACGGGCCCCTGCCGGCAGGCCATCATTACCAGTATACTTACGGCAAGGGTCAGCCGAAAGGGCAAACAGGATCTTTTCTCTATCATAGTGCTTATGTGATTATGGGTAGAAAGCGCTTGACAGGGACAGGACTATATTTTTATCAGTAGTAATAAAGGGGCGAAGGCTTCCGAAATATAATAATTTTCCGGTACTATCGAAGGGGTGTTTTTCCCATTCTTCCCTGCCACAGGACATACCCCAGGCCGCCCAGCAAAAGGGCGACCGCCACCAGGTTCGCAATGCGCTCCACCGTTCTGCCTGCATAAAAACTAGCCGGATGAAACAGGAACCGGATCGTATACCGTCCCGATGGCAGCTCCAGCCCGCGAAGCAGGTAATTTGTTTTAAAAACAGGAATCTCCCGGTTATCTATATACGCATGCCAGCCCTTATCATAAAAGATTTCACTGCATACCGCAAATTGCGGCGAGTCCGCAGAAAATGCATACAACAGGCTGTCGTTATCATTGCGCAACAGTTTAATACTCGCATTGCTGTCGAACCGCGGCTGCAACACTGCCGGATCTTCCACGATTGCACTGTCTTTCAATACCACGTCGTTGAGCGCACGCATCGCCGCTGCGGGTCCACCCGCATGATAAATTCCGCGCACCAGCCAGCAATCTCCCAATGCTGTGTTCCGGTGTTCCGCCTGCTGTGCGCCGTTGCTATCAGCTACTACCAGGTAGCGAACGTTCAGCATATCCATCACCGCACTATCCATCCGGTAATTGGGCTGTTGATACTGAAGCAAATCTTCCATCAGGCTCAGCCGGGCTGGTGAATACCCCGCAGCATTGTGATGATAATAAGACACCCTCGAGTCATACCAGCTGACCCGGCTGTATACCCGGTAGGAACCGGTGTCTTTTTTAATCTCCCGGTCAGCAGCCGTCAACGCGAAATTGTTCTCCGCATAGGTTTTGGGATCCAGGTATAGCCGCCAGGGTAAGGCACGCACCGCTACCCCAACGAGATCAGCCACACTCACGGCCGTGAGCAGGACCAGTACCCAATTTAGCCGCAGCGCACGGCGCTGGTAAGCCCAGCAAACCGTCATGGCAAACAACACCAATAACCCCGAACGTACCAAGTCAGCACCCAGCATGCTTTGCCTTTGCTGCCGCAGCAGTTCCACCAACTCCCGGCTCAGCACAGGATCGAAAGTGAAGCCCGCTGTTAACCCGGTCAGTAATTCGGGATCACCAGGTGCGTTGTAGGTGAATATTGCATACAGGTAGCAGGCCACCGCCAGCAACAACACGCTTACGAGAGATGCTCCCGTTAATGCAGGCGAACGCTTGCGCCCTGAACCCGCCTCCTGCTGCAGCCATTGCTCTAACCCGATGCAGCCCAGCAACGGGATCAGCAGCTGCGGCAAAATCAGTACCATGGTGATCGCCCTGAATTTGTTATATCCCGGCAGGTGATCGAAGATGAAATAATTGATGCCGGGAAGATGACTACCCCAGGCAAGTACCAGCGATAGAAAAATAGTCAGCAGGATCCAGGTGCGATCGGGTCCCCTCACCTGGAACAAACCCAGCAGAAACAGGAAACAACAGATGGCCCCGAAATAAACCGTCCCCTGCGTACCTGGCTGCTTTCCCCAATACAACGGCCAGTCAGCCTGCAATGCCGGAATCTCACTTTCCTTCGCCAGCCGGTGCTTCAACGCAAACTTTACAATCGGCGCATCGCGTTCCAGCGTTCCGCTGCTGGTCCGTCCATAAAAATCGGGTACCAGGAAAGTATAGGTTTCCAGGAAGCCATAACTCCAGTAAAATGTTTTTTCGGGATCAAGCCCCTCAGAACGTTTCGTTTCCTTCGCCGTTGCATTTCCCATTTGCAACACCCCTTTGCGGGTGGAACGGGAATAGTCCCAGGTGGTAAACAATTGCAGCGCATTGGTGGCTGCACCCACCACGAAAGTTCCACCAAGAATTGCCGTACTGATGAACAAATGTTTCCAGCGACCCGCCCTGATCCAGGTGATGGCATATACCAGCCACCAGGTCCCCGCCATCAGCACACCATAATAGGTCACCTGGATATGGTTCATGCTGATGAGCAGTCCGCATGCCAGCACACCCACCATAGCGCCCCACAGGTATTGCCTGCGGCCAACCAGCACCAACGCAGCCAGCAACACCGGCAGGTAGCCCATGGCCAGCACTTTGGTATCGTGACCGGCAAAAATGATCACGGCAGTATAACTCGCATATGCGTAACCCGTAGCCCCCAGCACGCCCGTCACCGGTCGCAGGCCGTAGACAATTGCCAGGAAATAAAAACCGATCGACAACAGGAAGAAAAAATTCGCCGGCTTGGGCAGGCCCAGCATCAGGATCTCATGCAACGGATGAACCGACAACCACCCCGCACCTTCCATCGCCACCTGGAATGCTGGCATGCCGCAAAATTGGCTATTGGTCCACAAAGGAAAATTGCCATGAAGCTCCCGGTATTCGAAGGAGGATTGCGCCATCCCCTTCCAGTGCAGGTTATCGGTTTGGGTGAGCAACTTTCCCTGCAGTGCCGGCTGACAAAAAAACATTGCCAGCAATGCCAGGAACAGGACAGCTGCCACATGGGGCAAAACCCGCTGCAGGAAGGTATTTCGCATAAGCGAAAACAAAATAACAAAATAAATCAAGGCACGCCTTTCGACGCACCCTGATGAGCTGACTCTGACCTGGAAAAACTCAATATTGCGGCTACTTGGAACCAAGATTTTTCTGCAGAAACAGCAACTCGCTCCAGCTATCGTCTACATACTCCGAGAGGTCCCGCTGGTATTGCGCATAGGCGCCAGCCCCATACACGGCTTCATAAGCTTCCTTAAAAGGCTTCCGGAATCCGGGTGTTCTTTCCTTCAACCCCTGCTTGTACCGGGTAACCAGTGTATACTGCGGTTTACCGGAAGAACTGGCAGCATAAACTGCAACCGTAAGCCCGACAGACTCCCAGGTCTTTTTCAGCTTCCCGATGATCTTTACCACATCATCCCCCTTACCCATTTTGGGATAGACATGTGTAATATTGATCTTATCGGTAAAATCGCCCAACGCCGTCGTACTCAGCGAATCGATATACACCGAATAACCGGCAGACTGTCTGTCGGTCAGGAAAGCCGCTACATTTTTATTCCAGTCCGCCTGGTGCTCCGGACTGATATCCCCCCTGCCATCCATAGCATCCCAGGTGGTAGGGCCTTCGGTAATATGATAACCGCCAACATCCGGGCCGGACTCAATGGCAAATACCCTCCAGGCGACATCCCCGGTATGGTATTTCTGCGCATGCGCCGCAAGGGCTTTCTCAAATTCCGCCACCTTGTCCACCTTCGGAAAGATCCGGTGATAAGAGAGCAGGTTTTTGGTTTGTGCCGTACCCAGCGCCGGCAGCAATGCCAGCAATATATACAGCAGTGTCTGTTTCAGGTTAATATTGTGTTTCATCGTAAATGTTTTGCAAGTACAAAATTCCTTCGGGAAGCATTTTTTTGTGAGGACAAACCCGCTTTAAACCTCCAGAAATCCGTCATTGAAGCGGACAAACTGTTCAGGCACCCGGACAAATTCACCATTCTGCCCAAACGGCCTTCGTTTCACGGTAAAGCGATGAGATAAAAAAACCGCTTCCGCTAACTTTATCTGCAAATGCCCCCCAAAAGCATTTCCCCTAAACTGCTGGCTGCCATCATACTGACCTGGCTCAGTGTTCCTGCGTGGGGACAAATGAAATACGAATGGCTCACCACCTCCAATGGCCTGTCGCAAGGTTATGTGTACGATATCCTGCAGGACAAGGACGGCTTCCTGTGGTTTTCCACCAAGGCCGGACTCAACCGATATGACGGCTACAGTTTCAAGGTCTTTACGCATGATGCCTACAAACCCAATACCATCAGCAGCAATGTGATCAACCGCCTGTATGAAGACAGCAAGGGCCGGCTGTGGATCGGCACCGAAGACAATGGCCTGAACATCTACGATAAAACCACCGGGATTTTTCACCGCATCCGGCACGACCCCAATATCCCCGGTAGCCTTTCGGGCAACAGGATCACCGGCGACATAATCGAACTGCCCGACGGAAGATTCCTCGTATACGCTTCCCAGAAAAGCTTCAACCTCATTACCCTTCCCACCAATTACTTTGAAAGCACGGCGTCTCCCGTCATCACCCGGATCCCGGCGATACAGGCCGATGCTTTCGTACCCCTTTGCAAAGACGCCAAGGGACGGATCTGGACCTCCGGCAACAACAAACTCTACCAGTTTAATCCTGATAAACTTTCTTTTGAGTGGCGGAAAGACAGTATTACCCTGGGCAATTTTTATTCCAGCAATGCCAACGGGAGTATCTGGACCAACGGTGACCAGATCAGCCTGATTGACTTTGACGATGGCTTCAGGAGCTACCCGATGTTACCCAAATCTGTCACCAAAGGCGAGGTATTCGTCTTCTGTACAGACCAGCAAGACAGGCTCTGGCTGGGCATCTCCAATACGCAGCGCCTCATGGTATACGATACCCGGAAATGGCAGAAAGGAAATCCGCTCCAGCCCAACGCCGCCCTGCTGTTTACCGACACCGCCGTAGCCCCCATGAAAATGCTGACGGACAATGCCGGCACCCTGTGGCTGGGAACAAATGGATACGGCATCAGGAAATATACTTTTGAATCAGAGCAATTCAACCACCTCGCAAAGGGAATGAGTGTGCGAAAAATCACCCCCGCCAGCCAGGAACTCTTCCTTACCGGCTGGAATGGTAGTAAAAGAATATTGGCCAATGGAGAAACCATACCCGGACTGCCGGGTTACCTGCAACACGATGTACACGATTACTATTTTTCAAGGTCCGGCGATTGCTGGATCCTGCGCCTCGACCCGGAGAAAAAAACAGTCATATCCGCCATTGAACAATACAATCCCGTTACCCGGACACGAAAAATTTTCCCGGTATCGCTACCAGTATTTTATGATATGCTGGAACCCATCACGGAAGACCGGGAAGGCAGGATCTGGGCCTGCGGCTTGAATGGACAGCTGGTCGTGATCGATCCCGCCACGGGAATAGTGAATCCCATCAGCATCAATACCGATGCCGCCCACGCCATGTTGCCAGATGCCTTCATTACAGCACTGTACCAGGATGACAAAGGAATTTTCTGGATCGGCACAGAAGAAGGTTTTGCCCGCCTGCAATACCACCACAACGTTACAACGCCGCCAACGCTTACCTGGTACAGGAGCAACAGCAACGATAAGAACTCCCTCAACTTCAACTATGTTTCCGGTTTCCTGGAAGATCCCCTGGATGACAAGGTCCTTTGGATCAGTACCAAGGGCGGCGGACTGAACCTGTTCAATACGGCAACCGGAAAATTCACCCACATCACCACGCAGGAGGGACTTTGCAACAACGTGGTATACGGCATACTGGCCGACGAAGCCGGCAATATCTGGGGCAGTACCAACAACGGCATCTTTTGCCTGTTGCGGCAAAGAAAGGACGAACACGGCAGCTGGCGCTTCCGGCATTTTACCAAAGCTTCCGGCCTGCAGGACGATGAGTTCAACACCGGTGCCTATACGAAATTGTCCAACGGAGACCTGGCTTTTGGCGGGGTGAACGGTGTCAACAGGTTTACACCCGCCACCATTTTGCAAAGCAGCTTTTCCCCCAATGTCTTTATCACTTCCCTGCTGGTGGGCAACGAAGCCGTTTCCCCCAACGACAAAACAGGCATCCTCCGGCAAACCATTGAACAGTGCCGGAGCATTACGCTGAATCATTTGCAGGATATCCTGACCCTGGAATTTGCTGCGCTCGATTTTACCGCACCCCTTCAGAACAAATACCGCTACCAGCTGCTGGGAATGGATAAAGGCTGGATAGAGAGCGGCACCCGGCGCACCGCTACTTATATGCACCTGCCGCCGGGCCATTACACCTTCAAAGTACAGGGCAGCAACAGCCAGGGCACCTGGAGCAGCAGGACTGCTGAACTGAGCATCATCGTCACGCCGCCCTGGTGGCGCACCTGGTGGGCCTGGCTGGCCTATGCGCTGCTGACCGGCTTTGCGGCAAGAGCCTATTTCCTGTTCCGGGTCAATAAAACCAAACTGCAAACCCAATTGCATTACGAACAGGAAGAAGCGAAACGCGTGAAGGAACTGGATACCCTCAAAACGCAACTGTATGCCAATATCACCCATGAATTCCGCACACCACTCACTGTGATCATGGGCATGGCGCAGCAGGTGAAGTCAGCGCCGCAGGAACACCTGGAAACCGGCATGGCCATGATCGAGCGCAACGGGCAACACCTGCTCAATCTCGTGAACGAGATGCTGGACCTGTCGAAGCTGGAAGACGGCAAGATGACGCTGCACCTGGTAAATGGCGAAGTGATCAATTTCCTGCGGTACATCGTGGAATCGTTTCAATCGCTCGCCACCAGCCAGCAAAAACAATGTCATTTTTTATCAGACACCGATGAACTGACGGTGGCTTATGATGCCGAAAAACTGCGGCAGATCATTACCAACCTTTTATCCAACGCGTTAAAATTCACCCCTGCTCACGGCAATGTATATGTGAGCATTTCCCGTGAACCGGCCGCAGCCAGCGACCATGTCAACCTGATCTTAAAAGTGAAAGATACCGGCATCGGCATACCTGGAAACCAGGTACCCCATATCTTCGACCGCTTCTATCAATTGGACAACAGCCATACCCGCAAGGCAGAAGGCACGGGCATTGGCCTTGCGCTGACTAAAGAACTGGTAAAACTCATGAACGGGAACATTACCGTAAAAAGTCCCGCCGTCGGGGCAACCAAAGGCACGGAGTTCACCATCACCCTTCCGCTGCTGCTTGTCAGTACCGATGAAGTTCCCGTTTCAGTTCCGCCCCCAACCCTGCAGGCTGTCCTTCCACCTGTACCCCAAAAACCTGCACCTGTCATCATCAATAATAACCATGCTCCCGCAGGCACGCCGCTGATCTTACTGGTAGAAGACAATGTGGACGTAGTAGCGTACACGGCCAGTTGCCTGCCGCAATACCGGCTGGCCGTGGGCAGGGATGGAAAAGAAGGATTTGACATTGCCGTGGAAATGGTGCCCGACCTGGTCATCACCGACGTGATGATGCCCTTTATCGATGGTTTCGAAATGTGCCGCAAGCTGCGGCAGGACGAACGCACGAGTCATATTCCCATCATCATGCTCACAGCGAAAGCGGATATGCCCAGCCGCCTGGAGGGACTGGAAAGGGGCGCTGATGTGTACCTGGAGAAACCCTTCCACCAGGAAGAGCTGTTGTTGCGGATCAAAAAACTGCTGGAGCTCCGGAAGCACCTGCAGCAATATTACAGCAGGCAGATCGGAATCTCACCGCAACCGACTAATGCAACAGGCGCGGATCTCATTACCCCTGTTGTTTCAGAACCTGCCGAGCATGAATTTGTGAAAAAAGTGCGGCAACTGGTGGAAGCCAATTTTGCCAATTACGACTTCAGTGTAGAGCAGTTGTGCCGGCTGATCTTCATGAGCCATTCGCAGCTGCATCGCAAGCTGGAAGCCCTGACCGGCTTTTCACCGAACCGGTTCATCCGCATCATCCGTCTGAACCGGGCCAGGGCCCTTCTCACACAGCCCGAATTAAGCATTGCATCCATTTCCCTGGATTGCGGCTACAACGATCCCGGTTATTTCGCCAGGGTCTTCAAACAGGAATATGGCGTTACCCCTCAGGAATGGCGGATGGGCAAAATCAAACTATAATAGTTTTACTCCGGATTTCTGGTTAGGTCAATAATTGCATTGACATGTTCTTCTGTCAGTCCTACCGTTGGGCTGGTTTGCACCAACGCCCTTTTATACTCCACAGGGAGTTCATTCAGAGAGCTGTCATCATCAATAATCACGAAATCTCCTGTCATGGGGTGACTGCTAAACCATTTCATTAATTCCTCTTTACGACTAACATTCAAAGGGCTTGCCGGAAGGCGCTGAAGTTTTTCAATATCGATACCTCTTCTCTTAAATATTGACTTCCATTCCTGAATTGAAAAATTAGCTTTATGAGAGCTAGTTAAAATGATCGTATTCTTACGCGCAATGATTTGAGCAAGTGCCACTACAGCTCTATTGCTGAAAGCTGGAAATCCATCGTCCATCAATTCAGGAACTTTCCAACCTTTTGCTGGAACCATAACGCCATCTATATCTAGAAAAATCAGCATTCTATACCTTAAAAATAATAACTATTACAAAGACGTCAAACCCTGGCGATGATTAAGTTTCGGCTTCCCAATCAACTTCTTCAAAAACGACTGACTGCCAGTCTGTTGCAACAGTTGCAGAACTCTTCTCTGACGGAACCATTGAAATTTCGTACCCACATAACCGGGAGGCCAGATACCTGTGATGTCCATCAATAATTAAGTTATCATAGATTCTGATAGCAGGAAAATGAACGCCCGTCTTCATCAAGAGAAACATCCTGTTGATTATAGGAACACACATTTTCTTTTGCGTAGAATTCAACATTAATTGATCAGTGGCAATAAAATCTTCTATGATCTTCCTGGTAATCATATAATCCGGAAAAAGTACCAATAGTTTTCTCGTTACCCGGAGATTATACGGCTAAGACACCTTGCCTGCCTTTGAACGCATCAAAAAAGGTGCGCCCGAAGGCGCACCTGTACCAAACTAAAACAAGCAGACTAAAACAAATCTATTCAACACTATTCAACTCCTCGGTGTACTGATGAGACAGCACCTCACTTTCGATCCGGCTTAAATAACGTTCGGCATCCAGGGCTGCCATGCAACCTGTACCTGCTGCCGTCACGGCCTGCCGGTAAATATGATCCTGAACATCTCCCGCAGCAAAAACTCCATCGATATTCGTTCGGGTAGTACCAGGTAAAGTTTTGATATACCCCTGCGCATCCATCTCCAGCCAACCTTTGAACACTTCACTGTTCGGCTGATGCCCGATGGCCACGAAAAACGCGCTGACGGCAAGGGTTCCCACTGCACCTGTCAGGGTATTCCTGATCCGGACGCCCTCCACTTTGTGCTCCCCTACCACCTCTTCCGTTTCCGAATTAAAATGCACTTCTATATTCGGCGTGGCCAGTACGCGATCACGCATTACCCGCGATGCTTTCATTCCTGAAGCAGATTTCCGCACGATCATGTGCACCTTGCTGCAGATCTTGCTCAGGTAGATCGCCTCCTCACAGGCTGTATCCCCTGCACCGACAATGGCCACTTCCCTTCCACGAAAGAAAAAGCCGTCACACACGGCACAGGCACTCACGCCATAACCATTGAGCCGCTGCTCACTTTCGAGCCCCAGCCATTTGGCCGATGCACCGGTACAAATAATGACGGACTCCGCCTGCAGCCATTTCTCTTCATCTACCTGTACCCGTAAGGGCCAGCCGCTGAAGTCCACTTTCGTTACCAAACCATACCGGATGTCAGCACCCATGCGCGATGCCTGCTTTTCAAAATTCACCATCATCTCCGGACCTGCAATGCCTTCCTGATAACCGGGATAGTTTTCCACTTCGGTAGTGATCGTGAGTTGTCCGCCGGGCTGAATGCCCTGGTACAATACCGGTTGCAGTCCCGCACGGGCTGCATAAATGGCCGCTGTATAACCTGCCGGCCCGCTGCCGATGATCAGGCATTTGATAAAATCCATATGCTGAAAAAGTTTAAGGAAATAGCTTTATTCCGTTTCGGATGCAACCAGGCGCTGCAGGGCATTGTATCCGCCCTGGATATCGACCAGGTGATGGAAACCACGACCTTTCATAATAGAATTGAATACCATCGACCGGTAGCCCGCAGCGCAATGCACGAAATAGGTTTTCTGTTTGTCGAGCAGCTGGTGCGCTTCGTTGATATTGTCCAGCGGAATATTGATCGCGCCGCGGATATGCCCGCGCCGGTACTCGCTTTCTTTCCGCACATCAATGACCTGTACAGCATGGTCGGGACTGATGGTATCCGCAAAATATGCTGCTGTTACGGTCTGCAGATGGTCAACGGGTTTTGCAGCGATCCGCCAGGTATCAATACCGCCTTTCAGTGTCCCGATCGTATTGTCATAGCCGATCCGCGCCAGCCGCGTCACCACTTCTTCTTCCCGGCCCTCATCGGCAATGACGAGGATAGGCTGCTTATTAAACGGGATCAAGGCGCCTACCCATGGCGCAAAACTGCCATCGAGGCCAATATTGATAGAACCGGGAATAAATCCTTTGGCAAACTGCACGGCATGCCGCGTATCCAGGATGATGGCCTGCCCGATCTCCATCGCTGCTTCAAACGCTTCAAGGGTCAATGCTTTTGCGCCCCGCGCCACTACCTGCTGTACGGCATCGCTGCCTTTGCGATTCAGCCACACATTCATCGGGAAATATGCCGGTGGCGGCAACAATCCTTCCGTCACTTCGCGTACGAATTCCTCCTTCGTCATATCCTGGCGCAACGCATAATTGTTGGCTTTCTGATGCCCCAGCGTAGCACTGGTTTCGCTGCTCATGTTCTTGCCGCAGGCACTGCCCGCACCATGCGCAGGATACACCACGATGTCATCCGGCAGCGGCATGATCCTGTTCCGTAATGAATCGTACAACATCCCCGCGAGGCTTTCTTTGGTTATCGCGTTATCGGGCTGCTGCGCCAGGTCCGGGCGGCCAACATCCCCGATAAACAAGGTGTCGCCGGTAAACAGGGCAACCGGGTTCCCTCCTTCATCCCGCAACAAATAGCAAACACTCTCCAGGGTATGCCCTGGTGTGTGAATGAGTTCAAACGTCACTTGCCCCACCCGGAACAATTCACCATCATAACCGGTATGCGCCGGGTAAGTAGTTTCAGCATGGGGACCAAAAACGATAGTAGCCCCGGTTGCCGCGGACAATTCCACATGCCCGCTCACAAAGTCCGCATGAAAATGGGTTTCAAAAATATAGTTGATCCGGGCTTTGTTCCGCCGCGCCCGCTGCAGGTAGGGAGCTGATTCGCGAAGCGGATCAATGATCACCGCCTCACCGTCACTTTCAATATAATAGGCTCCCTGCGCGAGGCAGCCGGTATAGATCTGTTCGAGTATCATAAGATGAGTCGTATAAATAATTATTGGCCGATGAAACCGGTCAGTTCCCTGATGAGTATTGCTACCCCTACCACCAGCACAAACCAACCAAATGCGTGTTTCAGGCGTTCCGTGGAAACTCGCCTGCCCAATGCAGCTCCGGCAAACATGCCGGTTGCAGCCACTACAGTAATGCCTGCCAGCAGTGGCCATTCTATCGTCACATGATCCAGGTCCAGGGCAAATCCTGCGAGTGAATTCAAGGCGATGATAAAGAGCGATGTGCCGACTGCTTCTTTCATGGGCAGCCCTAAGAACAAGACGAGTGCCGGTATCAGGATGAAGCCGCCGCCCGCGCCTAGAAAGCCCGTCAGCAACCCCACCACCAATCCGCACCACAGCACATGAACAGTATTTTGCTGGCCTCCCGCGGCATCACGGGCGGGTTCTTTCATGATCATTGCCAGCGCGGCAGTGATCATCAATATCGCAAACAACACCATGCAACAGAAGGATGTCGTAACCGGTACACCAAACAGCACAAACAATTCATCGGGGATCCGGGGCAATACAAAGTGCCGGACCACAAAAACAATACTCATCGACACGGCACAGAAAAGCAATGCCACCCGCAGGTTCACTTGTTGCTGCCGGAACTGGTACCAGGCTCCGGTAAGGCTCACGCCGCCTACCACAAACAGCGAATAGGATGTTGCAAGCAATACGGGCATATGAAACAGGTAGACCATCACCGGCACCGTCAATATGCCTCCGCCCGCGCCGATCAGTCCCAGCGATAGCCCCACGAGCAGGCAAACGATATACCCGAGTAATTCCATCAATGATTATTCAGGGCGGTTTTCAGGGCATCAATCACCTGGTCAACCTCTTCGTGTGTATTGTATTTGCTGAAGGAGAACCGCAGCGTGGTGTAATCAGCAGACCTGTTCAGGGCGTCCATCACATGGGAGCCACCCTTGCCGCTGCTGCAGGCGCTTCCCCCGGAAACACAGATGCCTTTCAGGTCGAGGTTCAGCAGCAGCATGTCACTGTCTTCCGTTTTCGGGATCCCCACACTCAACACGGTATACAAAGCATTTTCCGGTCCGTTGAACACGATGCCGGGTATTGTGTTCACCAGCTTCTCCCTCATGCAGGTCTTCAAACCCCTGATATAGGCACTTTCCTTTTCGTAGCATGCCATGGCGCGTTCCAGTGCCTTGCCAAATCCGACAATGCCGTAAACATTCTCCGTCCCTGCGCGGAGTGCACGTTCCTGCCCGCCACCATGGATCAATGGTTTGATCCGGATAGATGGCGCCACGTACAAAATGCCGACCCCTTTCGGGCCATGAAACTTGTGCCCGGCGCCGGAAACAAAATCAACCCCCAATTCCGATAGATTTAAAGGATAGTGACCAACCGTCTGCACACAATCGGAATGAAAGATCGCTTTATGGTCTTTGCACAGGTCGCTCACACGCTTTACATCCAGCAGGCTGCCAATCTCGTTGTTCGCGTGCATGAGCGATACCAGCGGCTTATACCCGCGTTCTTCCGCGAGCGACAGCTGCAGGGTCAGGTCTTTGAAATCCACTTCGCCTTCCGGGGTCAGTTGCACATATACCAGGGGAAGTTTATAGGTGCGGCTGAAGTATTCCACGGTATGCAACACCGCATGGTGCTCGATGGCAGAAGTGATGATATAGTTGCAGCCCAGGTCACGGATGGCCGCCCCGATGGCGGTGTTGTTGCTTTCCGTACCTCCGCTGGTAAAGTAGATGGAATCGGGTTTGGCACCCAGCAATTGGGCCACGGTTTTGCGCGCGGTTTCGATAGCGATCTTGGAATGTCTACCACCTTTGTGGGTAGAGGAAGGGTTGCCGTAATGCTCCACCATATAGGGCAGCATGGCTTCCAGCACTTCGCCATCAAGGCGCGTGGTGGCGGCATTATCCAGGTAAATAGAACTCGTCATGGTAGCAAATTGGATAAAGATTTGTATGAAAAGTGCAGTTTCATTTTTCCCCGGAAATTTTCCGGAATTTTAGGACGATCATGCATCTTTTTTCAGCACCTTCGGCGCTGCAATGCCGATGCTGAATATTTTTCGGTTGCAGAATTTGAAATTTTCTTCATGAATGAAATAGACCAAACGGATATTGCGATTCTCCGGCTGCTCCAGCAGAATGCAGAACTGACCAATAAGGAGATTGCCTACGAACTCGGCAAGAGTGTGGCAACGGTGCATGACCGCGTGAAAAAACTGAAGGACCTTGGTTATATCAAACGCATCGTGGCGATCCTCGATCAGACCAAGATTAACAAGAGCCTGATTTGTTTCAGTCATGTGCTGTTGCACGATCATGCGGTGCAAACACTGGCTGCCTTCGAAAAGGAAGTGGTGAAATTCCCCGAAGTGCTGGAATGCTTCCAGATGACCGGTTCCGTAGACTTCATCCTGCGGGTAGCCACCAAGGACATGGACGCGTACCATAGTTTCTATCGCCGCCTTGCTGCCCTGCCCAACATCACCACGGTGCAGAGTTTTTTCGTGTTGTCGGAAACCAAAAGTGATACTGCCTATCCCATTTAATGAAACACAGCAGATTATTACCGATCGTCATTTTATTGGCACTGGTTACAGGGCCCCTTCCATCCCTGGGCCAGGTGACAACACTCAGCGAAAAGAAAATTACAGCCGCTGCAATAGATGGGTTTATTAAGGCTGCGATGGATTCTTTGCAAATGCCCGGGCTTTCAGTTACCATTATCAACGATGGAAAAATCGTGTACAACCGGTCAATGGGATTCACCAATATTGACAAGGGAACGAAAACGGATGAAACGACAATTTTTGAAGCAGGCTCGCTTTCCAAACCAGTGTTCACCTTTTTCGTGCTTAAAATGGTGGACGAAGGACTATTAAACCTGGACACGCCCTTATACCGGTATATGCCTTACTCTGACATCGATAAAGATGAAAGGTATACGCTGATCACGGCAAGAATTGTGCTTTCACACCAGTCGGGCTTTCCCAACTGGCGCTATTTTGAAAAGCCAGACTCCACCCTGCACATCAAATACGGCGAGCTTTGGCTGAAATTTACACCAGGTACGCAGTTTGCCTACTCCGGCGAAGGCTATTTTTACCTTGCAAAAGTGATTGCACAGTTGAAACACACCAACCTCCAGGGGCTCGACAGCGTCTTTCAATCCGAAATAGCCAGGCCGCTTCACCTGCAGCATTTCTATTTTTCCGGTAACCCTTACATCAGCCAGCACAAAGCCACTGGTTATAAACAGGGTAAAGTATCGGCAAAAAAATGGCCGGTGGCATTTCCCACCCAGGATTCCAGTTGGTTTGGTGCAGCCGGAGGACTTCATACCAACGTTACGGACTACGCCAATTTCCTGGTCGCATTGATGAATGAAAAGGGTATCAGCAAATCCCTGTTAAGCGAGATGTTACAGCCACAAATTGAGTTACCAAAGGCAAGCACTATGGTAACAGAAGAAGGTTATGTTGCCTGGGGATTGGGCATTGCCCTGAAAAATTCCCCTTACGGTGTTTTACATCTGCACGGTGGTAATAACGGGGACTTTCAATCAGGATTCGTCATCGACAAGTCAAAAAAATGGGGATTCGTATTTTTTACCAACTGCGATAAGGGTAGTGCGTTCAATAAAAAACTGCAAGCGCTATTGCTACAATAATTTGAGCCTTTTTACCACAAAAAAGGAGCACTTTCGTGCTCCCTCTATTTAAACAACCGTGTTTACCTGTTAGGAATGTGGAAACATCCCCGTTGTGTTTACACATGAGAAAAAACTTTTTCTTTTTCTATCGCCGCAATGGCTTTTACTGTCTTGATCAATGCATCCGGCGTGATGGATATACTGTCGATTCCCTCTTCCACCAGGAACTGCGCGAAGTCCGGGAAATCTGATGGCCCCTGTCCGCAGATGCCCACTTTGACATTGTGTTCTTTTGCCGTTTTCACCAGCATGCGGATCATGGCCTTCACTGCCGGATCGCGCTCGTCGTACAGGTGCGCCACCAGCGAAGAATCGCGATCCAGCCCCAGCGTTAGCTGCGTCAGGTCATTGGAGCCGATGGAAAACCCGTCAATATGTTTTGCAAACTCGCCGGCCATGATAATGTTCGACGGCAGTTCCGCCATCAGGTAAACCTGCAATCCATCCTTTCCTCTTTCGAGGCCGAACAACTGCATCACGTCCAGCACCTTCTTTAATTCTCCTACCGTGCGGCAGAAAGGGATCATTACCACCACGTTCGTCAGCCCCATTTCTTCGCGCACTTTTTTGATGGCCCTGCATTCCAGTTCAAATGCCGCCATATACTCCGGGGAATAATACCGTGATGCCCCGCGCCAGCCGATCATGGGATTCTCTTCTGCCGGTTCAAAATATTTTCCACCGAGCAGGTTAAAGTATTCGTTGCTCTTGAAATCGGAAAAACGTACGATTACAGTTTCGGGATAGAAGGCCGCCGCAATGCGCGCAATGCCGAAAGCCAGCTTCTGCACGAAATAATCGGCTTCCGACGCAAAGCCGGCAATGGCTTTGGAGATTTCGGCGGACAAACCCGCATCGTTCAGCTCACGGTGTTGCAGCAAAGCCAGCGGGTGCACGCGGATAAAGTTATTGATGATGAATTCTTCGCGGGCAAGGCCGACCCCTTTGTGCGGATAGGCAGCATAGGAAAAAGCCATGGCCGGTGAACCGATGTTCAGCATAATGTCTGTCTTCACTTCCGGGAGTGCCGACAGGTCGGTTTCGATTACGTCAAAATCCAGTTCCCCGCTGTACACGAAACCTTCATCACCTTCCACGCAGGAAACCGTAACCAGTTGCTGCTGTGCCAGGCGTTCCGTGGCATTGCCGCAGCCAATGATGGCCGGTACGCCCAGTTCCCGCGCAACAATGGCCGCATGGCAGGTACGGCCGCCCTTGTTGGTGATAATGGCAGATACTTTTTTCATGATCGGTTCCCAGTCCGGATCGGTCATGTCCGTCACCAGTACATCGCCCGCCTTAAAATCATGGCCATCACCCACCCGGCGGTCCAGCGAATGCATCACGGTAGCCTGTCCGCTGGCAATGCCGTCCCCGATCGCAATTCCCTTGAACAGGATCTCATTGCCCGCCTCGCGTTTAAACGCATACTCCCGGATGGAATGCCCCTGTTTCCGGGAATGGATGGTCTCCGGCCTCGCCTGCACGATGAACAGTTCACCACTCAGGCCATCCACGGCCCATTCCACGTCCATCGGGCACCAGTGCCCTTTCTTCTGCGTATAATAGGTTTCAATGGACGTTACCCAGGCAGACAGCTGCAGGATCATCTTGTCGTTCAGGCAAAACTTATGCTGTAAAGATTTTTCCGTGGGAATGATGCGCAGGCGCTGGTCGGGATCGTCGCCATAGATCATCATTTCCTGTTTGCTGCCCAGTTTTTTTTCAATGATGGCGGCGAATCCCTGCTGGAGGGTGGGTTTAAATACCAGGAATTCATCCGGCGAAACGGAACCCTGTACAATCAGTTCACCGAGGCCATAGGAACCATTGATCACCACAGCGTCCGGGAAGCCGGATTCAGTATCAATAGAGAAAGCAACGCCGGAGCTGGCCAGGTCGGAACGCACCATTTTCTGTACGCATACGGATAAACCCACCTGGAAATGATCAAAGCCGAAATTTTCGCGGTAGCTGATGGCTCGGTCCGTGAACAGCGAGGCAAAGCAGTTGCGCACGGCATCGATCAGCGCGGCTTGTCCGCGTACATTGAGATAGGTCTCCTGCTGTCCCGCAAAGGAAGCATCGGGCAGGTCTTCCGCTGTAGCCGAAGACCTTACCGCGACATCGGTTACCAGCTGGCTGTAGCGGTCGGAAAGCCGCTCATACGCTTCGATGATCTCGATAGCGAGGTCTTTAGGGAAACGGCTGTTGCGGATCAGCTGGCGGATGGCCAGGCCCTGGCGGCGCAGGGATTCGATGTTGTTGACATCGATAGCGGCGATCAGTTCCCGGATCTTGCCATCCAGGTTGTTGGCCATTACAAAATGCGTGTAGGCATTGACGGTGATCACAAAGCCTTCCGGCACATTAATCTGCAGTTCGTTGAGGTGTTGCAGCATTTCGCCGAGCGAGGCATTCTTGCCCCCGGCGATGGCGATATCCGTTAGCCCCACATCTTTCAGGTCACGGATGTACTCCCCTCTTTCCAGGTTCTCCATGGCAGTCGTTGTTTAGATCGTTAATAAATAGATTCCGATCTTCCGTAAGTGCTTGCTGAATCGCCGGGCGAATGCAACCGGCGCGGCAGCAAATTGGAGAATGTTCTGAATGAAAAGTGCAAATCAGGATTTAGCCGGAAATTTTCCGGAATTCAGCTTATTGTAGACTAGTTTTTTCTGCTTTAGCCGCTTTTCACAGCAATAGCCGAAGATTTTACAATTTGATGGTGCGGCATCAAATACAAGGAAATACTGTTAGTTGGCGAAGGTATCTGCAAGGGAAAAGAATGCACCATTGCGCTGAGTCCAGACCTCAGCTTGTTTAGGGTATAATTTCGATATGTCATCAGCATATTTTCAGCATGTTTTCAGTTTCATTTCAGCATCAATCCAGCTTAAATCCAGCTTCAAGACTGCTTAAACCCAGTTTCGGGTCAGTACCTTTTTAGCTCCTTCACGGCCTCTTCACGGCCTCTTCATAGCTCGTTTCCAGTGTGTCGAAATTTTCATGACATGGTAATTGCCCTGCGCCTCACGGGTAGGCCTGCCAATTAACCTATTAACTATCAGAAATCGTTACACCCCCTATCTGAAGTTTACGTCTGCTCTCAATTTGATTGCAGAGGTGAAAGTTGTTTTTACCTTGAAAAAATAATTTCACATATAATAATTGAACAACTGCCTGCAGCACTGACAAAAGTAATCTCCGCAGGATCAATGCGATGAAGGGTTTTCACCTGCCAGATAAAAATATACTTCATCTTTCCTGATTACATATTTCGTTCTGTATTTCTAAGGGTTGCCTTCGGGTTTCGTTCGTTAATTTAACGAAGCATTCCTTTGAAAAGCCTAACCAGAGCCGAAGGCAACCCGAAGAAAGCTGCTGTAAACGGCATAACAAGGGGTGTAAATGGCGTAACAATACCATTCGCTACATTCTTGAAAAAAAATTAACCGTGAAATCTAGTTTTGAGATTGGATTTGACCAGCTGGTTTCATGTAAACAGATGGAAACATGACCCTGTTCACTTCCGGTGGGAAGAATCCAAACAATATCCATTCTGTCATATTAATCCAATGCCCAATGCCAAAATCAAAAGGCATGACATCAGGCATCATCTCCGGAATGATCGGTAAAGAACTGGTTTTCCGCGCCAGCGAAGGAAAGATATTCGGACAAAGATGTTGTCGGTCGGAGCTAAGCAATAAGCTGAATATTAATCACACTTTTACATCTAAAACCGGACTTACGGTATGCCGCTTTCCAGTTCCAGGTAAGGTTTTGGAACATCCAGGTATATTGCCCTGATCAATCCTTCAGCCCCGATCATCCCCCTGGCATCTAAAAGCATAGAAGCTTTGACTTTTCGTTCCTTACATTTTATCAAAATATCCAGAAACGTTTCGTTAATGGAAGATGTTGATCGAGTTTTCATAAATAGGAACTTTACACAATCAGAGTGATTTCAGGTATTCCGTTAGATCTTTCTTCTCCTGGCTGGTTAAGCCCAGGTTTCTCGCCGTATTGTACTTATCTACAACTGCGATACATTTTCGGATGAGCCATCATGAAAGTAGGGAGCGTGTTGCCAGATCCCCCTGAGCGGCGAAACTCTCCATTGCTTTGTAGCGGACCGGTTCACATAATCCTCATCAGCAGCGATAGACGCATCCTGGGGATGCAATCTCCCACCATCCGTAACATCGGTAAATTTTGGCCCTGAATGACAGGTTGCACACGTGGCTTTGCCGTTAAATAAAATCTTTCCTCTTGCTGCAGCCGTAGCATCAAAACCTACTGGTGCCGGTGGGGCATCCAACGAGAACTGATAGGACTGCAAGGCAGGTAGTTTACCTGTTACCAGGTCAGCGCCACCGCCGGTATTATCAACATTGACACCCGTCCGGCTATCGCTGAATTTACCGTGGCCACCCATCTGGGTCACTGACACATATCGGTTCCAATAGGTAACCGGACCGACAGGCTCATGGGCAACATCACCATCCCCGGTGAAGGTAGCTTTAGGTAAGCCATACAACCCAAAAGCAGGCGGTATCACCACCGGATTATTTAACCCATCCTGGTTATATCGTGGATCGTACATGCCCTTGCCCCAGGAAGCATAAACAGCCTTTTGATCAGCAGTTAATGCTGGTGATAAGGATATAATCAAACCCGGGTCCAGATCCCGGTTGGGATAACCATCCAAACGATTCCCGATACCCGGGGCAAATGCGTTATCCACTGTTGAATGGCATAACGCGCAGGTAATACCAACACGATCCAGTTGTAGCTTGCCGGTGGGTTTTGTGCTCACCTGGTCTTTCACCCCTACTGCAGCATTCAGTTGAATCAAAGCAAGTGTAGTTTGCGGATCGGTCAGACTTATTGATCCATCCTGGATACCGCCAACCACCGCAGCCGTTAATGCAGCAGCATCCACCTTTAAACCAACACTCAAAGCCGTTGTGGGATCAACGGCGGTTTCAATGACCTGGTTCATTTTCAAAACGTCTGTCCAGGTAGTTTCGTCACCAAAGGTCTCAAACCGAAATATTTCCTTGCCCTGATTCACCAGGGCAGGGTCTAATGGAGGCAGGTTCAGGTCGCCTTCTCCTGCATCCGGGTGATGGTCGTTATCTGTCTATTTACAGTGAGACAAAGAAATGACTACAAGGGTAGCCACTCGCAGCAGTGCCAGTCTTGTGCTCATGGTATCGGTATATTTAAAGGTTTACTTTATATAATTAGAGTAAACCGCTCCTAGTTTGGTTACAAAATCCAGGATAAATATTGCACCATTCGTAAAAGGTAAACATCAAAGCGCTACCGCCATCTCTTCGCCGGTAATGCTGTAAAACAGGTTTTGCAGCTGATGCAGGTATTTGCAGGGAAATGAATGAATCGTCGCGCTGTTTTCTGAAGAAAATACAATACCGGCAGTTCCTTTGGTATGGGAATACCGCAACCAGTATTCGTCTGTACAACCAGGAGGCGTGCAGGGAATGTGGTAGACTTTATCGCCATTGGATAACGTAATGCTTTCGAACCCACACCTTTGTAATATTTCAGGTGTTATTGCAATCGGCTCATACTCACCCGGAAAATTAGAGATATCATTCAGGATCCCGATTTCAATCTTAACCGCACCATCCACCATCCGGGGTTGTCCGTTAGGGGATTTTCCGGCTGTATATGGGAACCGCTTCACCCAATTACCAATTCTAAGTTGCTGAATATCCATACACTTAATTTACCTGTCACTTCCGATCAGCAGCCACTAAAGCCTTCTTGCGATTCCTATGCCAGCCTTAGAAAATGTCGTAGATTGAGGTACGTTCCTTAACTTTTTACATCACCATGGGTCCCGAAAGATTTTTGTCGAAATAGACCTCAGCGATGATCCCGCTTGCTACCTGGTTGGTAACATTTGGCTGGATAGCCAGGAAGAGAACAAAATTGCTTGGCAGTATTAGACTGCCGCAGTTGCATTTTTAAAAAGTTTAGACTAGCGCTACGTATTAAACTGAAGTTGGAGCAATTTGCCAAATGGCCTATCACCGGATACGTAAATTGTCGTTTTAATTTTGCGCGTTCCGATATTCCAGCGGTGAGACGCCCACATACTGCTTAAATACTCTTGTAAAATGCTGCGGGTATTTGAACCCCAGTTCGTAGGAAATTTCACTGACGGATTTGTTCAGGTCAAAGATCTTCTCCTTGGCAACGTCAACGAGCTTAAGCTGTATGTATTCGTGTGCTGTTTTCCCGGTTTCCTTTTTGATCAGGTCGCCAAAATAATTGGAAGACAGGTTCAGGGCATTGGCACAATAGGCCACAGAAGGCAACCCTTCGGTTGGTGGTTTGTCCGATGCAAAATAATCATTGAGCAATGCCTCGAATCTTCCTACAACTCCCTTTACGGTATTTTCGCGGGTGATGAACTGGCGGTCATAGAAACGCACACAATAGTCGAGGAATAATTCAATATTTCGGACGATCAGCTTTTTGCTGTGTTTGTCAATCGCATGTTCCAGCTCAAAACTGATTTTGGAAAAGCAGTCCTGGATGATCTGGCGCTCCCGCTCTGAGAGGTGCAGCGCTTCGTTCACCGCATAGGTAAAAAAGCTATAATCCTTCATATGGCGGCCCAATACTGTACCGTGGATCAGGTCCGGATGAAATACCAATGCCAGTCCCTGTGGCTGGTAGTACTCGTCCCCGTCCGAGCCGATGACTTGTCCGGGTGCCAGGAAAATCAGCGTACCTGCTTCGTAATCGTAATTGCCGCAGCCATAGCGCAGGTCGCCACATTTGATTTCTTTCAGAAACACCACATAAAAATCATAGCTCATCCGCCGCAACCGCCTGGGCTCAGCCCTGGAGAGATCAACCACACTGACCAGCGGGTGGAGCGTTTCATGCTTATTGAAAGCATTGTACTGGCCGATCGTCTTAAATTTCAACACTTCTTCCATGGTCGCACACTTTTAATCCAAATTTAAGCTGTTCAGCCTTGCATGCATCGGGAAGAAAAGCCAAACAGTGAATTTGGTAGGCATTCCGTAATCTGTATAAGCAGTTCGTTTCCAAAACCCAACAACTTTGTAAGATGAAAAGATTTCTGATTGCAGTAATGCTTTTGACTACATGCTCCCTGCAAGCCCAGACCGTTCGCACGGCATCGGGAATTTTACGCGGCGCCACTGAAGCTGGTGTGACCAGTTTCAAAGGCATTCCCTATGCAGCGCCGCCGACAGGGGAATTCCGCTGGCGGCCACCGCAACCGGTACAGCCATGGACGGGCGAAAGGGATGCGACAAAGTTTGGTGCCGGTGCCCCACAGCGGACTTTCCCGGGCTCCACCACAACCACTTCAGAGGATTGTCTTTTTCTCAACCTGTGGTTACCCGCCAGCGCCACCCGTACAGCAAAACTGCCGGTCATGGTCTGGATCCATGGCGGTGGTTTCGTTGCAGGAAGCGGTGCTGATCCCGGTAGCGCAGGTAATGCATTTGCCCGGCAAAATGTGATCCTCATGACGTTCAACTACCGGTTGGGTCGCCTGGGTCATTTTGCTTTTCCCGCATTAACCAAAGAACATCCCGAGGAGTACAAAGGCAGCTATGCGTACATGGACCAGATCGCCGCACTGCAATGGGTGAAGCAAAATATAGCGGCATTCGGCGGTGACCCCGATAACGTAACCATCTTCGGCTTTTCTGCCGGTGGTGTATCCGTTCATTCTCTGCTGACCATTCCCGCTGCCAAGGGACTGTTTCACAAGGCGATCAGTGAATCCGGTGGCGGCCGGGATGGTGTACTTACCGGAAGACCGATGTGGCAGGATAAAGCTGATCCACTTTACCCGGTATCGGCAGAAACCATCGGCATCAACTTTGCCCGCAAGCATAACATTGCCGGTACTGATGCCGCTGCACTGGCAAAGCTCCGCGCGCTGACCGTTGAAGAGATTGTAGACGGCGGCCTGGAAAACGACAGCGCCGGTTACCGGATCTATTCGGGGCCGATCCTTGATGGCCAGCTGGTAGTGGAGACAGCAGAAAGCGCTTATAGAAGCGGCAGGCAGGCAGCGGTTCCATTGATTATCGGCAACTGCAGTGCCGAGATCGGGGGCCCATTTGTCAGTAACACCAATTCCAAGGATGCACTCTTTGCGCAATTTGATGACTTCGGAGCTGAAGCCAAAGCGGCCTTTGATCCGGATGGCAACAAGTCCTTCGCGGAAGTAATTACCAAATTCAACACCGACTGGGTATGGGGTGAACCGGCGCGGATGACGGCAAACGCTTTTGCAGCTAAAGAAATACCCACCTATATGTACGTATTCGGCTATGTGCCTGCCAAAATGCGGGAGCGCTCCCCATACGGCGCGGGTCACGGGTCAGAAGTCTCTTTTGTCTTTAACACCCTGGATGCCCGTTGGGGATCTCCCGGCGAAGCAACGGCGGACGAAAAGGCGTTAGCGATCATCATGAATACCTATTGGGCAAACTTCGCCAAAACCGGCAATCCCAACGGCGCCGGCCTGCCTGCCTGGACGCCTTATGATGCACAAAAAGCCGAAATACTTGACATCGATGCAGCGGGAAAAACAGTAAGCAAGCCTGACCCAAGGAAATCAAGGCTGAATGTGATAGAAAAAGCAATGAAGAACAGAGCTCGCATACAAGCGCGCGGGATCTGATCAGGAGTATTGGTAGATAAAACCGTAATCTGTCTGCCAGCCAGCCAGGTGATGTGAAGGATCTTTGCACTACAAAAGAAAAACGATGGAAAAAGTGAAATTGAATAACGGAACAGAGATGCCCATCCTGGGGTTTGGCGTATTCCAGGTTACCGATTTAGCTGTATGTGAAAAAATCGTGGTTGATGCCCTCGCAACAGGCTACCGTTTAATCGATACGGCACAATCCTACGGGAATGAAGAAGCCGTTGGCAATGCCCTGAAAAAAAGTGGTATAGCAAGAGCAGACCTGTTCATCACCAGTAAACTGTGGATCCAGTCCAATGGTTATGAAGGAACGAAAAAGGCCTTTGAAAGCACCTTACAGAAATTGCAGCTGGACTACCTCGACCTGTACCTCATCCATCAACCATATGGCGATGTATACGGCGAGTGGCGCGCGATGCAGGACTTACACAAGGAAGGAAAAATAAAAGCCATCGGTGTAAGCAACTTTCACCCCGACCGGCTGATTGACCTGATGATTCACAACGATATTGTTCCTGTCGTGAATCAAATCGAAACACACCCCTTTCATCAGCAAATTGAAACCCACCAGTTCCTGGAAGACAATCATGTTCAGATTGAATCCTGGGGCCCCTTTGCCGAAGGCAAGAATAATATCTTTCAAAATGAGTTGCTGCTTTCCATCGGGAGTAAATACAACAAGTCAGTTGCACAGGTCATCCTTCGCTGGCTGACGCAACGGGGAATAGTTGTGATTCCCAAATCCGTTCGGAAGGAAAAAATGAAAGAGAACTTCAACATTTTCGATTTCGATCTTTCTGAAGAAGAGATGAACAGGATCAAATCGCTCGACACGAAAAGCAGCTTGTTCTTTGATCACCGTGATCCGGAAATGGTAAAATGGCTGGGAACCAGAAAATTCGATTAACCATTACAATATTATTCATGAACAAAACAGCCCTTCTTTCACTATCCCTTTCCCTGCTGGCGATGGCCTGTACGCCGGGAAGGCAGGCTGGCAACAATAGACAGATCATTATCCAGGAACAAGGCAGCTTTGCGGCTGGCGGCACAGTCATAAAAAATCCCGGCACGTTCGATCCCTGTAAGCCGACACCCGACGGACAAACCTTCAGCGGAGACCACGCTTACGTTTTTTACCAGGTGCCTGCCAATGCCCGGAAATACCCGCTGGTGATGTGGCACGGCATCGGCCAGTTTTCCAAAACCTGGGAAACTACACCGGATGGCCGGGAAGGGTATCAGAATATTTTTCTGCGCCGGCGTTTTGGCGTGTATATCCTGGATCAACCCAGACGCGGTGATGCGAGTCGCAGTACGGTGGCCGCCACCATCAATCCCACACCGGATGAGCAGCAATGGTTTGGGGTGTTCCGGCTGGGCATCTGGCCCAACTATTTTGATGGCGTACAATTCGCCCGTGACACCAACACCCTGAACCAGTATTTCCGGCAAATGATTCCCAACATCGGTCCTATTGATATAGCGGTCACCACCGATGCAGCATCAGCACTGTTTACTAAAATCGGCCCGGCTATACTCGTCACCCATTCCCATGCCGGGGGCATGGGTTGGTTGACTGCAGTAAAAAATCAAAACGTAAAAGCGATCGTGTCCTATGAACCGGGAAGTGGATTCCTGTTCCCGGAAGGCGAGGTTCCGGAGCCCATAGCCATGACAGGAGGTTCGCTTGCTGCAGTGGGCATACCAATGGCGCAGTTTATGGCACTCACGAAAATCCCCATCATCATTTACTATGGCGATAACATACCGGATAAGCCATCGGACAATCCAGGTACCGATGGCTGGCGTGCCCGCCTCGAGATGGCAAGGCGCTGGAGAGATGTCGTCAACAAACATGGTGGAGACGTTAAGGTGATACACCTGCCGGAAGTGGGCCTGAAAGGAAACACCCATTTTCCGTTCTCCGATTTGAACAATATCGCAGTAGCCGACCTGATGTCAGCCTGGTTAAACGAAAAAAAACTGGACAACTAATCATCTTAAGTAAATCAAATAAAATGAAAACATCCATCATCGTTGCCTTTCTATTCATAGTAAGTGTCACAAGCACTTACGCTCAGGCATCCGACAGTTCAACCTTCACCAGGCAGGAACAGGAACTGGTCAGTCTTTCCAAAGACAAATGGCAATGGATGGCAGACAAGAATGTTGACAAACTCGCCCTGCTCTTTCACGACAAGGCAAAATTTGTGCACATGAGTGGTACCTGGAAAAAAGACGAGGAGCTGGAAATCATTAAATCCGGAACCATCTGGTATAAAAAGGCAACGCTTCATGATACCGCGGTTGAAATAACGGAAAAAACCGGTATTGTCTGGAATCGGTTAACGCTGGAGTCCGTAGTACGGGGAAGCGACGCTAAAGTTGAATTTACGGTGACAGAGGTATACATAAAAGAAGGCGGGAATTGGAAAATGCTGGCCTTAACCTTCAGCAGCGTCCGTGATACGCACGTTATTAAACATTAAGTACCCGATTAACAAAATCAAAAAAGAGATCATGATTCGCAATTCAAGGCTTCAAATATTATGTATGATACTAATGACAATAAGCACGATGGTAGCGGCACAAACCAAACCGGTTAATGCATTTGGTTTGGTATATGCCGGCGCGCTCAATAAAAATATCCCCGGCAAAGTGAATATTCATCCCGTCAGCTACAAACTGAACGGTATAGACATTTCCGCCAATATCTATACGCCAGCCAACTTTGACGCGACTAAAAAATACCCGGTAATTGTGGTTGCCCACCCGAACGGTGGCGTAAAAGAACAGGTAGCGGGCCTGTATGCACAACGGCTTGCGGAACAAGGCTACATTACCATTGCTGCCGACGCCGCTTACCAGGGCGCGAGCGGCGGCCTGCCGCGGAATGTGGACAAGCCGGCCAACCGGATCGAAGACATCCGGGGCATGGCAGATTTTATCGATCATTTCGCAGGTGCGGACAAAGACGATATTGGCCTGCTGGGGATCTGTGGTGGCGGCGGTTATGCTTTGGCAGCGGCGCAAACAGACAAGCGCTTTAAAGCGATTGCCACTGTAAGCATGTTCAATTCCGGTGTGGTGCGGCGCGATGGCTATATGAACTCACAGGTGGCTACACTAAATGAACGGCTGAAACAGGCAGCGGATGCCCGTACACAGGAGGCCGCGGGAGGTGACGTGCTGTATATCGGCGGGGGCAAAATGACGGATGAGCAGGCCGCTAAACTGCCTTTCGAACTCTACCGGGAAGGCTATGAATACTACGGTAAAACGCATGCACACCCCAATTCCACCGGCCGGTACACCATGAGCAGCCTGATCGACCTGGTTGCCTTTGATGCGACCACGAATATGCGTTTGCTGGATCAGCCATTATTAATGATCGCCGGCAGCAAAGCCGATTCGTATTATATGACAGACAGCGCTTTCAAGGCAGCTACCGGAACAAAAGAAAAAGAACTCTGCAAAATAGAAGGCGCCACACATATCCAGACCTACTATGTTCCGGAATATGTGGACCAGGCGGTCAATAGGCTCACTGTTTTTTTCGGAAAAAATCTGCATCAGTAAACATCAGCGACATGATAAGAAATATTCTGCTCTTTAATTTCTTGCTGCTCCTGCTACACCATAACCTGCCGGCCCAGACAAAAACAGATGGCATTATGTCACTGAATGCAAAGGAACGTAGCATCGTTTCCATTTCAGCCCATACTGCCACAGGCAATATGCCCGGATTGAAAGCTATCCTGAATAATGGCCTGGATGCAGGCCTAACCATCAGCGAAGCAAAAGAAGTAATTGTGCAGTTATATGCCTATGCAGGTTTCCCGCGCAGCCTGAATGCACTGCATATTCTGATGGCGGCATTGGAAGAAAGAAAGCAAAAAGGCATCACAGACCCTGCGGGAAAGTCGCCCGACCCCTACCCTGCTGACAAAACGCTCATGCAATTGGGTACAGAGAATCAAACGAAACTGACAGGAGCGAAAATCGGCGGCGGTGTTTACGAATTTGCTCCCACAATTGACCGTTTTCTGAAGGAACATTTGTTTGGTGATATTTTTGGCAGGAATAACCTAGACTGGCGCACCCGGGAAATAGTGACCATTGCTGCATTGGCGGCAATGGACGGTGTAGAACCGCAATTGCGTTCGCATTACAATGTCGGCATTTATAATGGACTCACCACGGATCAATTGTCGCAACTGGTTACCATCATTGAAACGGACATCAGCAAAAACCGTGGCACGATCGCCAGGCAGGTACTGCAATCAGTGATCAATAAAATACCCTACGATGCATCGGCAATTCCCGGCAACGCCATCTTCCCGACCGGTCAGAAAATCGACAACGACAACTTCGTGGGAAATGTCTGGTTACAGCAACTGGTGCAGATGGATAGCAGCAATAAAACCCAGGTGGGCAATGTGACCTTTGAACCCGGTGCCAGAACCAAATGGCATTATCATCCGGCCGGACAAATCCTGCTGGCACTCGATGGTCTCGGCTATTACCAGGAGAAAGGAAGCGCCAAACGAATGCTGCGCAAAGGCGATGTAGTAAAATGTCCACCCAATTTACCGCATTGGCATGGCGCAGCACCTGGCGAAAGATTTGTGCAGGTTGCCATCACCAACAACGAAAAAGGTGCTACCGTCTGGCTCGAGGCAGTATCAGAAGAGGCGTACCAGCAATAACCGGTCAAATTCAGTAAATTCAGTTCATTACAATTCCCTGATCTATGGAACCATCTAAAACCACCCACAGCCGCCGTTCCTTTTTAAGGTCTTCCTTACTCGCAGGCGGCGGACTGATGATCAGTTTTTCCTGGCTGCCGGAAGCCGTCAAAGCAGCTAACGGCATAGATGCCGGGGTGCCTGGACAATGGTCTGAACTGACTGGCTATATCAGGATCACGCCGGACAATGTGATCAGGATCCTCAACCCGAACCCGGAATTCGGCCAGAATGTAATGACCTCCCTGCCGATGATCATTGCAGAGGAACTCGATGCCGACTGGGAAAAGATCGTCGTCGAAATGGGGCCGCACGACAATGTTAAGCTGGGCCCCCAGTTTACCGGTGGCAGCAATTCTGTGAGGATGTACTGGAAACCCATGCGGGAAGCAGGTGCTGCAGCCCGCGCCATGCTGCTGCAGGCAGCGGCCGGCACCTGGTCGGTTCCGGTGGAAGAACTGACCACGAAAGCGGCGACCATCTTCCATGAAAAAAGTGGCAGGTCCGCCACTTACGGCAGTTTTGCCACGAAGGCGGCGGCAATACCTGTACCCAAAGAAATACATACGAAAGCAGTAAAGGATTTTAAGATCTTACGGAAAGCGCAAAAGAATGTGGAAGGATCAAAGATCGTTACCGGCAAACCGCTTTTCGGCCTGGATTATCACCAGGAAGGCATGCTGATCGCCATGATCCAGCATCCGCCCGCCTTTGGGATGAAACTGCAATCTTTCGATGCGTCACAGGCCCTGGGTATGCCCGGTATCAAAGATGTTTTTTCCCTGAAACTCTATCCTGAAGGATTTGAACAGGGCGGTTTCGACACCCGCACTTTTAATGAGCTCCTGGTGGTGGTCGGCAAGACCACCTGGGAAGTGATGAATGCGCGGAAAAAACTGGTCGCACAATGGCAACCTGCCGGTGATACCAAAGACACGATGGCCGGCCGCAACGGGAAAAGGGAAGTTACCGTGCCGGGTGAACTGGAAAGCACGGATAGCCAGCTGGCGAAAATGGAAGCATTTTCCAAACAGCCAGCGCAGCAACTCCGGAAAGACGGCGACCCCGAATCGGCATTCAGGAATGCCGCGCAGATCATCGAGCGCACCTACAATGCGCCATTCCTGGCGCACAACTGCATGGAGCCCATGAATTTCTTTGCCGATGTAACGGATGAAAAAGCATTGCTGGCCGGTCCCCTCCAGGCGCCGGGGTGGACGGAACCCACGCTGTCCAAAATCCTAAACCTGCCTCCTGAAAAGATCGAGATCCGGATGACGCGGATGGGTGGCGGGTTCGGCCGCAGGGCCTATGGGCATTACCTTTCCGAAGCGGCGCTTATTTCCAGGAAAGTGAAGGCACCAGTCAAACTGATCTACACCAGGGAAGATGACATGACCTACGGCATCTACCGGCCCATGTATACCGCTACCTACCGTGCTGCGTTGGATGCCAATAAAAACCTTATAGCGTTTCATGTGAAAGGCGGTGGCATTCCCGAGCATGCCATCCATGCGAACCGTTTCCCCGCGGGTGCGGTGGATAACTACCTGGCCGAAGGCTGGCAGATCCCCTCCAATATTACCATCGGTGCCTTCAGGGCGCCCAGGTCCAATTTCAATGCAGCGGCAGAGCAATCCTTCCTGGATGAAGTGGCTGAAGCCATGGGTAAGGACCCAATTGATTTAAGGCTGGAACTGCTGAAAAGAGCGAAAGAGAAACCCATCGGAGAAAAGAATGATTATGACGCCGATCGTTATGCGGGCGTGTTGCAACTGGTCAGGGAGAAGTCCGGTTGGGGAAAACCGGAGAACAAAAAATACCACCGCGGCGTGGCAGCCTATTTCTGCCACAATTCCTATGCGGCGCATGTGGTGGATATGGTGATGAAGGATGGTCGTCCGTTTGTAGAAAGGGTGTATAGTGCGATGGATTGCGGTATCGTGATCAATACCGATGCTGCGACCAACATGGTGGAAGGTGCAGTGACCGACGGCATCGGCAATGCCTTTTATGGCAGGCTCAGTCATAAGGAAGGGAAGGCTGAACAAAACAACTTCCACCGGTACCGGATGATCCGGCACAGCGAAGCACCGGATAAAATCGAAGTGCATTTCGTGCAGAATGATCTTGATCCGACCGGACTGGGCGAACCACCGTTTCCACCTGTTTTCGGGGCTGTTGCCAATGCCCTGTACAAGGCGACGGGCAAACGGCATTACGATCAGCCCTACCTGAACCCGCCACCGAAAACGGCGACAAAGCCTGAAAACAAGAGACCATTTTAAGTGCGCTTGTTCACCAACAACATCCCGTTATGCTGAAGCTAAACATCAATAAGAAAGACTACGAACTCAATATTGATCCCAATACGCCTCTCCTATGGGTGCTCAGGGATATTGTCGGACTCGTCGGTACCAAGTACGGATGTGGCATTGCCCAATGTGGCGCCTGCACGGTGCACCTGAACGGCGAAGCGGTCCGTTCTTGTGTCACCACGGTCAGCAGGGCTGCCGGGCAAAAGGTGGTCACTATTGAAGGGCTTTCAGTGAATGGCGATCATCCCCTGCAGCAGGCATGGCTGGAACTGGATGTCAGCCAGTGCGGGTACTGCCAGGCCGGACAAATCATGTCGGCAGCCGTATTGCTGAAGGAAAACAAGAACCCCACTGATAAAGACATAGACAATGCCATGGAAGGCAATATCTGCCGCTGCGGCACCTACCTGCGCATTCACAAAGCCATCCAGCTGGCGGCTGAGATACAGAGGAAAGGCTGAGCGCAGCAAATCCTCTTTTATCTTATTCAACATTATCCCTGGTGCAACCCTGTTGATAAGCCTGTGGTACCCCATTGATGCCCGGGTTTTACCCGGATTTTACCCGTTTTTCCTATGAAAACCAGGTAAAATCCGGGTAAATTCAGGCTATGGGCCGGGCTACCAACAGCTACGCATTGGGGTGGCATCAGGATGGCAAAAGGGTAGAATTGAAAACAAACCAAAACCTATCATGATCTTTTGCCAATAAGGATGGCAACTGTGTTGACCGGTGAGCGATGTAGACACATCACTCTAGGGTTACACACACATGAGAAAAGAAATCAGTAGCCGAAAATCTCTTCCAGGCTTAAAACTTTCAGCTCACCGTATTTTTTCAGGTCATCCAGACTGACCTTCTTATCCGATGCCACCACACAATACGTGTATGGCTGCTGTGATAATTTTTCCCGGTGAAAGGCATCGAGATCGTTCAGCGTAATGTTTTTATAGGCTTCGTAGTTTACCTGCCGCTGGTCAACCGTTATTCCTTTGCGCTGCGCATTGAGGTAACTGGCGATGATCGCATTGGGTTGGATTCGGTCGGTCTCCATATCTTTCATCAAACCTGTGCGTGCATTGGTGAATCCCTGCTCCACCTGCGGCAGGTCATTCAGCAATTCGTTCATTGCCTTGATCGCATCATTCATTTTATCGGCCTGGCTACCCACATAAGCCACAAAGGAGAACGGATCGCTTTTCCGGGAAGGCGTGTTCACAAAAGCATAGGTGGAATAGGCCAGGGCTTTTGATTCCCGTATCACCGAGAACACAATGGTACCCATACCCCCACCGAAATAATTGTTGAACACATTCACCAGTGCTTCATTTTTCGGGTCATATTTTGACAGTGACCTTACCCAGAAGATCTCGCTCTGCACTGCATCGTAATTGGCAAACAATACTTTGTTGCTTCCCTGCGTGATCCGCTCAAATTTTACCGGTGCCGGTGCCGAAGTCCAGCTGCCCGGTAACGGGTGCAGGTTCTTCAGGCTGCCCGAAGAGGCAGTCAAAGAGAGCGGTCCATAGTAGCCGATCTTATGCTGGTAGTTGAACAGCGAATGCAGGATGGTCGTCAGGTCTTCCGGTTTCAGGGCCTGCAGTGCGGCTTCCGGCAATACATAATTGAAGGGATTCTGTGCACCATAATAAGCATAGGATTGTAATCCCCGGGCAATTGATCCCTTGTTTAGTTTATTATTGGCCCTTGCTTTAAGAATTGTAGCCTTCAGGTTCTCCAGCGCTTCGGCATCAGGTTGACAATTCCGGATCAGGTCTTCGAACAACCGTACGGCTTTTTCAAAATTCTCACCCAGGCCGCTGATGGTGATGGCCGTCTGATCATCTCCCGGCTGCACGTCGAAGCTGCACGCGAGATTGTAAAACTGCTTGCTGATGGCTTCTGAGGTCAACTTGTCTGTACCGAGGTATTCCAGGTACTGTGCAGCAATGGGCAACAGCTTGTTGTTCCAGCCACCCATATCGAACTGGTAAGTCAGGCGGAATAAACCATTCTCCTTATTGGGCACATACAACAGTTCAGCATTGTTGAGTTGGCGTTTCTGCAGGTCATTATCATAGTCGATCCATACCGGCTTCACGGCGGGTAGTTTGGATTCGATGACCGCCGCTACAAAAGGCGAGGTTTTTCCTTCGTTGGTTTCCACCGGCGTAATCGGTGGCTTGTCCACCTTAGTCACATTTTTATCTTCTCCTTTCCGCTTGTAAAGGATAACATAGTTGTTATCAGTGAAGAAGCCTTTCGCGAAATCGGACAACTCTTTTTTGGATACCTTCTTCATTTCATCGATCATGGCGACGTTCTTGTTCCAGCTCGCCCCTTTTGATTTGATGTAGTCATCCATCAATTGATTCACGCGGTTGCCGTTGTTTTCGAGGCCCTGCAATTCATTAAGTTTGGAATTGGCCACGATCGCCGGGATCAGCGACTCCTCGAAGTTGCCGTTCTTCAGGTCATTCAACTGGCCCATCAGGAGGTCTTTCGCAGCTTCCAGGGTCTGCCCCTGCTTGGGTGAAGCCACCAGGAAGAAAATACCATAGTCCCGGTACTGCCACAGTCCTGCTCCCGCACCCAGCACTTTTTGCTGCTTGTTCAGGTTCAGATCGATCAGTCCGGCGTTGCCATTGCTCAACACCGAACTGGCGAGGTCGGCCAGCATGGCATCGCGGGTTCCGGCCGCCGGTGCACGATACACGAGGCGTACACTTTCTGCAGATGGTCCGAAAACTTCCTTGACCTCGGGGCCGTTGATCGGCGCTTCTTTCGGGCCTTTGTATTCCTCCACCGGCTTCGGTTGCATAAAAGCAAACTGCTTGTCGATCTTAGCGACTAGTTCGTCGGGATTGAAATCGCCGGCCATGATGATGGCCATATTGTTGGGCACATAGAACTTGTCGTAGAATTGCCGGATGGCCACGATGGAGGGGTTCTTCAGGTGCTCAATGGTGCCGATGGTCGTCTGCTGCCCGTAGTGGTGGGTTGGAAATATAGAAGAGAACATGGCTTCCTGCATCTTGTTGCCGTCATTGTCCAGCCCGCGGTTCTTTTCTTCATACACCGCTTCGAGCTCCGTATGGAAAATGCGGAAGACGGGGTAACGGAAACGTTCTGCCTGGATGGCCAGGAACTTGTCCATCGCATTGGCGGGAATGTCTTCCTCGTAGACAGTTTCTTCTACCCAGGTATGCGCATTGGTGGCTTGTGATCCCAGCACTTTCATCATGCGGTCGTATTCACCGGCAATGGCATATTTGGCGGCTTCGCCGGAAACCTGGTCAATCTGCTGATAGATGGTTTTGCGTTGGGCAGGATCTGTTGTCTTATTGTACTGTTCGTAGAGTTTTTCCACCTGGTCGAGCAGGGGTTTTTCCTTTGACCAGTCCAGCGAACCGTATTTGTCGGTTCCCTTGAACAGCAGGTGTTCGAGGTAGTGTGCGAGGCCGGTGTGATCAACAGGATCACTGTTACTGCCTGCCCGTACGGCAACGCGTACCGCAACACGGGGTTCTTTAGTGTTTTTGGACAGGATGACGGTCAGGCCGTTCTTCAGGGTATAAAACCGGGCGCCCATCGGGTCGTTGGTGACATACCGGTAGGTGTATCCGCCTGCTGTTGCCTGCTTCCACTCAATACCCTTCTGGGCTTTGAGCGAGACAGCCATTGCCATCAGCAGCAGGAAGGTGCTTACTATTCGCATGGGTTCTTATTTGACAGATGAAATGTTCTGTTGATAGGCTGCCTTTACCTGGTCCAGCAGCTGAATGAATTTGGGAATGTCCGGATCATAGCCATAGCCTTCCGGTGCCAGGCGCTTTTCGTTGCCGTCCAGGAAGAAATAGTAGGGTTGGGTATTGGCACCGAAGTGGGTCACCTGGCGGTCGGCATTGAGATCGCCCAGGGTTTCCACCTGTTTGTCCAGCACTTTGGAGAAATATTGTTCGCCTTCAGGGATATCGATATTGTGCACATCCACATAGAGGGAGACGATCACAAAGTCTTCCTTCAGTCTTTTCATTACCTCAGGATCACTCCACACCTGCCCTTCCATCTTGCGGCAGTTGACGCAGTTGATGCCGGTAAAGTCGAGCATCAACGGCTTCTTCAGTTTGCGGGAGGCTTCGAGTGCTTCCTGGTAATCGAAGTAAGTGACCATGCCGTATTTGGTGACTACTTCGGGCTCGTACATGCGCATCCGTTCATAATATTTGGAAGGATGCATGGCGGTTTCCTTAGGTGTGGTGGCTGATGGCTGAACGATACTGGCGGTGGCTGCCGACGCATTGTAATCCTGCGTGCCCATGGGCGGAACAAAGGCGGAGATGCCCTTCAACGGCGCACCCCAGAGGCCCGGTATCATGTACACCATAAAGATGAAAGACGACATGGCAAACAGGAGCCGCGATACTTTCAGGTAGGGTAAACCGAAATCATTTTTAGGAAGCTCGTCATCGTGATGAAATTTCAGTTTGCCGAGCAGGTACAGGCCCAGTAATCCGAAGATCACTACCCAGGCAGCGATGAATACTTCGCGGTCGAGGAGGCGCCAGCCTTTGGCCAGGTCGGCGTTGGACAAAAACTTCAGCGCGAGCGCCAGCTCTAAAAACCCGAGCGTCACTTTCACTGAATTGAGCCATCCGCCTGCTTTACCCAATACGTTTAGTTTGGAAGGAAAGAAGGCAAACAGCGCAAAGGGTAATGCGAGCGCGAGGGAGAAGCCGAACATGCCGGTAAGCGGTCCCCAGTAGCTGCCTTTGGCTGCCAGCACGAGCAGGTTGCCGATGATCGGTCCCGTACAGGAGAAAGACACCAACGCCAATGTAAGCGCCATGAAGAAAATGCCCAGGAAGTTTCCGCTGCCTGCCTTGCTGTCAGCCTTATTCGTCCAGGATGATGGCAGCGCTATATCAAAAGCGCCGAGGAAGGAAATCCCGAACACCACGAATAAGACAAAGAAGAGGAGGTTGGCGATCCAGTTGGTGGCCAGGTTATTCAATGCAGCCGGGCCAAAGATGAGTGTGGTCAGAAAACCCAGCAGCGTAAAGATGATCACGATCGAAGAAGAATAGTACAGGGCATTCCGGATGCCCTCTGCACGCGTTTTACTTCTCTTCGTAAAAAAGCTTACCGTAACGGGAATCATGGAGTACACGCAGGGCGTCAGCAAGGCGAGCAGTCCGCCGCCAAATGCGGTGAAGAAGATCCACAACAGGGACTGATGCTCCACGCCCTTTTGACTGGCTGCAGCGCCTGTCGTTACCTGCTGTTCTTCCGGCTTAATGGAAAATTTGAAAGCCTTCTCTTCCGGCAGATACAGATCACCGGAACGGTACATATAGTTGATACTGCCCTTCAGCACGAGGCTTTCGGTCAGTGCGGCTTTTATTCTCTGTTGCCACAGCAGGGTATCGGAATAAAACTTTACCACCGCATCCAGCGAAGCGTCTTTCTCCTGCTCCAGCTTTCCCTTCTCCTCCACTTTGCCATTTAACCGTCCAAGGAACGCGCTGTCAAAGCTGATGGCCGAATACAGCGCATCGCTTTCGCTGGTTTGCAAGGCATATACTTTCATCCCCTTCGGGATAACTGTTTTGATGGACAACAGCACTTCGGCATCACTGATCCGCGTCTTATTCAGTTGCAATTGCAGTGCGGTGGAGTCCGCTGCATGCACTGTAAAAGCAATAAGGATCAATAACGCGCTACCACACGCACGAACAAACTTCATGATCGACACAATTATCAGGTTAAAGTCGGGAATGTTTATTACGAAATGAGCTGTTTTATTTTATCCCGGAAATTTTCCGGAATCTGACTTTTATCAGGTGTGTATTTCCGGCAGGACCGTATGTATACGTCAAATACCGAATATTTTTCACTTCACGGTTTTCACATTTTGTAGTCGTGAGATGCAGGCTTTGGCCGCGGTGATATCCTCCTGCCGCGTAGAGCGGAATTCCACCTCTATCCAGACCGTGCTGGTCCACGCTGTTTGCCGGATGGTCTTCGTTTCCATCCTGGTCACGTCCAGCCGCGCACAGCAATCAGCAACCATATTGACTACCTGCTCCCCGTTCTGCACCTCCACATAAAAGGTTCGCCGGCCGCCTACCTTTGCGTTGTCGGCCAGGCTGGAACGGCAGGCGGACAAACCCACCACCAGTAAACAAAACAGCGCAGTTACAATTCTCATGCGATGGGCAGTTAATTCAGGGCGATCTCAAATTTCCTGGTAACGGGCGGCAGGCATTCATGGTCATTACAGGTCATGAAGTAGACGCTGCCCGTCAATGCTGTCTTGGCTTTCCCCTTCAGCTTCACCAACTGCACGAATACCACCTTCCCCGAAAACTGTTTTACGTCCACGCCAAACAGTTCCTCGCGGCGCTGCTCCATTTTGCCCACTTCCTTTGCCGCACCCACAAGGCTCACCAGCGGGTTCTTCGCAAAGGAGATTTCGGTGGGAATCGGGCCGCCTTCTGGCGTAGTCTGTGAATAGATATGCCAGCCGTTTTCAATATTGGCAGTCATGGATACTTCATAGGTGTTCGCATCAATCGCTTTGGAAGCAAAGGCCCACTGGATCGGATTCTTCACCTGGGCATTCAGCACATTCAGGGCCATCAGTCCGAATGCCAGCAAAAGGACTTTTTTCATGTATAATTGTTTAGAAGATTATTTTAGTAAGGACGCAGGATCTCGCCGGAGGTACTAGTGACGCCCCGAAAAAAATTTAAACAATGTCGGCAGCGGGTTAAGGAAGCAGTTCAGCCAGCTTCTTGTGAAGATCTTCCCCGGTAATGTTTTTGGCAATGATCTTTCCCTGCTGGTCGATCAGCAGGTTCTGCGGGATCGCCTGGATACCGTACAGTTTTGCCACCGCATTGTTCCAGAATTTCAGGTCACTTACATGTGTCCAGGTCAGTCCATCCTTGTGAATAGCGTCCAGCCATGCCTGTTTTTTTCCCGGCTGATCCAGTGACACACTGAGCACTGTGAACTGTTTGTCTTTATACTGCTCGTAGGCTTTCACCACGTTCGGATTCTCCGCGCGGCAGGGACCGCACCAGCTGGCCCAGAAATCAAGCAGTACATATTTTCCTCTAAAGGAGGACAATGACACGGGTTTGTCCAGCGTATCATTCTGGGTAAACTCCAGTGCATACGCGCCAACGGCAGTCTTCTTTGCCGTCTCGATCTGGTTCTTAAAGGCAATGCCGGAAGGCAACTGTTTGGTGCCGGCGGGAAGCGCTTCAAATAAGGGCTCCACCTTCGCAGGATCCAGGTCATACCCGGCGTACTGCTTCAGTACGTACAGCGCGATCGGTGAGTTCCCGTTATTCACGATATACGGCAGGGTGACCTTATTGCTCTTTTCTTTCGACAGGCTGTCAAACTGTGCCATGATGCGTTTCATGCCTTCCTCATCCTTCTGCTCATAACACTTTGAGTAGGGTTCATTCAAAGCCTGCATGGCCTCATCATACGACTCACCCAGTTTATTCAGTTTTTCAAATTCAGCATTGGCCTTTGATCCGGATATGGTGGCCCCTTGCAGGGAGTCTTTGATCCTGATGGTCATCTGGCCGGGTTCAAGGAAGATCATTTTCCGCTCTACCCGCGTATTGGTCTTTCCATCCGGCTTATCGTATTTGATGGTGAGCATGGCCTGGGTCGGTTCTTCCAGGGCTGTTTTGATGGTGAACTGTCCTTTGGTAGCTGCTACGCTATCGCTTTTCCTGTCCTCGCCCACGCTGTAATTCAGGTAGATCATTTTCACCGGGTCGGCACTTTTGATCGTTCCTTTGATGGTGAGCGGTTTTCCGGGTTCGGCCAGGACGAGTGCCGGGAACACCAGTAAGGGAAATATGCTTTTCATGTTGATCGCGATTAGGTGTTATGGTTATGATGATGCAGGGGAATCTTCAATTGTTCAGTTCAACTGTCTTCTCCACCGGCCGGAGGCATTGCCGCAGGTCACAGGCCTGGTAATACAATCCGACCACCGTCTTGCCCGGCTTGGCGCCGGCCACTTTCACGGCCTTCTGCACAAACACGGCTTCTTTCTCATACAACAGCACACCGGGGTCATTTACCGAGGCCGTCGGCTTTGTCTTCTCCCATTTGCCTACTGCCCGGATATTCTCCGGCAATTGCAATACATGCTCGATGGGAATATAGGGCTGGTTGTCCGGCACATAGGAATAGATATGCCAGCCTGGCGCCAGCGCCACTTTCACGATATAGGCAATACTATCACCGCTGATCACCGTCCCGGCACGCAGTGCCACCGGATCCTGCACGGCGGGCGGGTCCATTTTCATTTGCTGAACGGCATCTGATACCTTTTTGCCCAGTTCACTTTGCGCGGAGGCGGACAAAGACGCCAGCAGTAGTGCTATCAGGATAGTTCTCATCAGTTGTAGGTATTGACCTGGAACCGGTAACCACTGGTTTCCGTGAAATACAGCTTCTTCCGGTTTTTATTCAGCCATTGCTGCCATTCTGCCGCCGAATTAAATTTCTCCGGCGTATATTTTTTCAACACAGCCAGTGCGAGGTCCGGTTTTTTGTTTTCTTTCAGCATATTGATACAGGTTTCCAGCAGTTTGATGCTGTGGTTGGAAACACCGATCTGTTGTACCAGCGTATCGATCGTATAGCTGTCGTGTCCATAAGGATCACAATACACGTAATCGATATTATCGTTCAGGTATTTTTTGAACCCGTCTACGTTACCGTTGAACTGTTGGGCGAACCTGCCCATCATCATGGCAGAAAATTCCTCCCATGTCGGTATAGCCTGCTCATTGCCCAGGTATTGCAGCGATTCTTCCTCGGATGAGGTAAGTGCGATACCTTTTGCTTTCTTCTCGTCCAGGTCCTTTTTTGATTTTACGCTTTGCTCATTGAATGCCTTGATCTGTTGCACGTAGTCTTCGTAAACTTTGCGGGAAAGATTGTGTTGAATCTCTTTCACCCTGTCTGTAGTGGCCATGGTCTGGCTGTACTTCAAGGTAATGGGCACTCTCCCGTTAAACTGTTTCATGTACGCTACAGCATTTACGAAAACCTGCTTTGCCTCCTCCGTCATATCCGCTGGCGAAGCACCGAATCCCCACAGGAAGAAATTGCCATGACGTGCCAATGCAACTGCTGTTACATCTTTCTGGTTCACACCGCTGGAGATCACTTCTGCATCGGGTCCTTCGAGAAACCTGCTGCCCCGGGAAACCAGGCCAATCCGAACAGGCTTGCCTTCCATGTACCCGTCCTTCTGCACCCGCCACATCGGGATCTGTTTCGGAACTGTATCTCCTGATGCATAGTGGTAGATTCCTTCCGGTGTATTCTTGATCACCATCGTTGGCGTTACTTTGTTCACCGGGCCTTTAAAAATGGGATGGGATGCATTCATGTGATGTGCATCAGCATCCAGGCACAAACAGAGCCAGTCGAGTTTCAAACCGATCCTGTCGCCCATTTCGCTGGCAGTACTGGCAATGAATACTACTGGTCTGGAAAAATTGTCGGGGAGGTAGCGAGGGGAAATATATCTCCTTTCCCCGTCTGCGGTTGTATCCCATCTCGTGGGCTCGAGTTCTTTGGTTCTGAAATCGAAAATGGTCACATCATAGGGCTCGGAATCCGCCGCCTTCCAGTCACGGCAGTCAACGGTAGCCACTTCCGTAAAATACTGGCTGAGCAAAGCTTTGAAAGCAGGCATCCTTACCGGGTACTCTTTCAGAAATTCTTCTTTGCTCATCATACCCGGATAAGAACGGCTAGTCTCAGGTGCCGGTTTTGACGGGTCATAGCCGACAAACAGCACTTTCAGTTTTGTTTTTGAGCCGCTTTGTGCAGCGAGCTGCCCCGCAGCCAGTACAGCCAGGCAGGCTAACAGGAAAATGATTCGTGATCGCATATCGGTTAAGGTTTTGGGGTATCAGCTGCCAAATATTTCAGCCAGTTTTTCGTCGATCTTTTTCTCGTCCCCGCTAGACACCAGGATCTTTCCTTCCTTGTCCAGCAACACATAGAAAGGGATAAAATGGGTGAGGTACAATGACCCTACTCTCGCGGGCATATTCTTTACCGGGAATTCATCACACACCTGGGTCCACGGCATCTTCTCCTGGTCCATTGCCTTGAACCATGCCTTCCACTGTGAATCATCCGAAACACTCAGGATGTCAAAACCTTTGTCCTTGTATTTCGCATACACCTGTTTCCAGTGCGGGATCGCCTGCCGGCAGGGATGACACCAGCTTGCCCAGAAATCGATCATCACATATTTCCCCCTCAGGGAAGACAGGGTGAATGTTGAACTATCGCGTTTCAACAAAGTAAAGTCAGGCGCTACGCTTCCGGGTGATACTGCCCTGCGCTTCGCCACAATGCCTTCGAGGCTGGAATAGTAGGGAGACTGTTTCGCTTCACCCGTGAATTTTGCCACCAGCGTTTGCATATCGGCCAGGGGCATTTCGGAATACCAGTTGTACAGGTCCCGTAACATATAAGCACCAGCCGCTGAACCCGGGTTTGCATTGATGTATCTGCTCACGGTACTGAGCCGGATGTTGTTTGCCAGTTTTCGTAAAGAGTCCGCCTGGTCGCGGTACCGGTATTCCTGGTCTTTATCTTTTTCTGCCTGGATCTTGTTGCCCAGTTCCTCCAGTTGCCCGTCAAACTGCTTTTGCGCAGTATCCTGCTGGTAGGCCATCCAGGCGTCATAGTTCGAAGACCCCGACTCCGTGAATTTCGTGATGCTCGCGCCCTTCGATTCGCCATACATCGTGTAGTCGTAATGCATGGCGCCGGTGGTGTCGGCAGTTACTTCAAGCGGTTGGTTTTCGAGAAAGATCCTGAAAGACCAGTTGCCCGGCTCGGCCGTAACCGTCACCATCTGTGGCGCTGCTGTCTTTCCGCGAAATTCAAACCCGCCGTCTTTCAGCACGGTGCTGTCCAGCACGGTTGACGTGCGGTCATCGTCATTGTAAGCGGAGAGCTTAACCGTTCCGTCCTTCAGGCCTTTGATGGTGCCTTTCAGGACGTAGGCGTCATCCACTTTTTTGCTGCCGGGACTCTGACAGGCCAGCAGCCCACAGAGTGATGCTGCGAACAGGAAGCAATACTTGTACATCGTATAGACTTGTTTAGTAGTAATCAGATGCCGCCAAAGATCTCCGACAGTTTTTTGTCCATCGCCTCATCATTTTCTCCACCGCCGCCGTACCGGCCGATGATCACACCATTCGGATCGATCAGCACTTTAGTCGGAAGGCTGTGAATGCCATAGTAGTTGGAGATATCGCTTTCATTCGGCTCACCTTTCATCCGCTTGTCCATGTCCAGACCCCGCAGCACATGCTTCCACACGCCGATCTTATCCTGCTCCACGGCCTTCGCCCACGCCTCGGGTTTACCATCATCATCCGACACGCCGATGATCTCCAGTCCTTTGTCTCTATATTTTGCATACAAGCCCAGCAGGTGGGGATTGCCCTTACGGCAGGGACCGCACCAGGACGCCCAGAAATCCACCAGTACGTATTTGCCTTTATAATCAGCCAGGCTCAGCAGCTGTCCGCGCAGCTCCTTTGAAGCGAACACGTAAGCGGTCGCACCGGGTGATCCCATGCGCAAGCCGTCGAGTTCTTTCCTGATCGCCTTGCCCAGGCTGCTGTTTTGAATATCAGCAGAAAGCAGTCCATATCTTTTTTCACCTTCTGCCAGCGGCATGGAAGAGATACTGTACCGCAACAGGGATGCCGTCACGAAAGAAGCAGGATGCTGATCCATGAACGCCGCCTGCTTTTTGTTCAGTTGTTCATAATAAGGATCCATCGCGTCTTTTGCTTTGGTCGCTTCTTCTTTCAGCTTCACCAGCGTTGCTTCATCCTTCTTTGCCTTGATGGCAGCTATGTACTTTTGATTTTCTTCGTCGTATTTTTTCCGCAGGGGATCCAGTTGTGCATTGATGTCAGCCTGGCTCTTTTTCAGCACATCGGCTTCGTCCTGGATCGGCGATCCTTTCAGCACAGCCGACTGGTTAAAACTGGCGTAGTCCAACGTCAGTTTCATTTTCGCAGGCACCAGGTACAAATAGGTGTACCTGCCATCAGCGCCTCTTTTGTCCATCATGACCACCGCTTGTACCGGGCCATCCAGTTCGCCCTTGAACGCAAACTTTCCGCCACTGATCCTGGCACTGTCCACGATATATTTTTCTGTCGCGGTATTTTCATAACTCAGGTAGATATACCCGTCAGGCTTTCCTTTGATGTTGCCATCCAGCTGGAAGGATGTTTGCTGGGCGATAGCCGGAATTCCGGACAGCACGACAAATGCGGATGCTATTATTTTGCAGATCATGTTGCGAATTGATGAGGTGAGTATCACAGATAAAGACGCAGTCATTTCCTGGTCAGGTAGTTCGTCCTGACAATTAAATGATAATAAAATGTTGTAATCGTAACCCGGTGACCGTTATTTGTTGTAACCGGGGTTCTGATCGCCGATGGCGGGATTCTGCCGGAACTCGTCGCTCGGGATCGGGAAGTAAAACTGTCGTTGATCAGTGATCGTAGGCTTCAGTTGTTTTACGGTTTCAAACGGCAATCGCATTAACGTGGTCCACTCGATACCATCTTCAGCGGTCAGGCACCTGGCCACTTCATAATAGTTTTGCAGCAACAGCTCATCACTGGTGGTGGCATCATCCACCGCAGAAAAATCAGTGACACCACCCTTGCTCATGACCGTTTTGATCAGATCTTTTGCAGTTTCCAAATCACCACCCGAACGGATGGTCGCTTCAGCCACCAGCAGGTACACTTCAGACAACCGGAAAGCATAGGAAGTTTCAGAGTTTTGCGTGGGCGATGTGCCGTAAGGAATATACTTTAAGAAATAGTAGGTATCGGGTGAGTAGGCCTGGTAGGGTGTAGCCGGGCCGATCATCCATTCGCCCCGCGGGTCGCCGGTAAAAAGATCTTTCAGTTCCTGGTGCGCTACATACAAGGACGATTGCACGGGGTACCAGGCCCGGCTCATGATATAATAAAATGCTTCCTGGTTGGGTTGCGGCTTGATGCCCAGGAGCACTTCCTTACTGGTGAGGCCTTTCACATAAAACAGGTCTTTCAGGTTCGCTTCCAGTTCATAGTTGCCGGAGTTGATGATCGCATTACCGAGACTGATCACTTCGGTGTAATCATTGTCCTGTCCCCTCGCGATCAATACCCGCATCTTCAACGCCATCGCCGTCCATTTTGTCGCATAGTAAGCCGGAGCAGTCTCCACACCATTTTCAATCGCAAAGTCGAGGTCGCCCAAAATCGCGCTGTAACTGTCGTCAACGGAACTGCGCGCTTTGGGGATATTGCTCAGCGTACTCAATTCATCCCGCAACAGTACGCCATAGGGACTACCCGGTTTATTCCATTCCCCGAAAAATGTAAGCAATTTATAGTCGCCATAGGCACGCAGGAAACGCGCTTCGGCCAGGATCTCGTTTTTCCTGTTCTCTGTAAACAGGTTATCCGCCAGGCCATTCACCGCACCGATCACCCCGTTGGCTGAATTGATGATCAGGTAATCGTTTATCCATTCTGTGGGCGAGAAGGAACTGCTTTCATTGCTGTTCAGCTCATCGGGGAACTGACCAAAGCCGTACCCGATATAGGGCGACAACATGCCACCCCAGACCTGGTGGTTGGTCCAGAGCGTTATATTATCACTGGTCACATTAGCGAGCCGGTAATACACGCCATTGAGGGCGGTCTGCGCCGACTTCTCGTCGATGATCGCTGTGCCGTCAACCTTGGCATTCTTCGGTAAAGCATCCAGTTGCCTGTCGCACGAGGAGATCACTGCCGCCAGGAGAATTATTGCTATATAGGATTTAATACGTCGCATTGTCAAAGTAATTAATGATTAAAAACCAAGTCTCACACCGGCATTGAACTGCCGCATCGTCGGATAAGTACCGGCGTCGGTATAACCGTTGATCAGGCTGTAGGGATCGTTGCTGATCTCGGGATCAGGACCCGGGTAGCCGGTGATCGTAAACAGGTTGCTTCCGGAAACATATACCATGGCGGTCCGCATATGACATTTCGACAACAAGCGTTGCGGAATTTCATAGTTCACCGTAATGGATTTCAACTTGATATAGGAAGCATCATGCACCTGGGCGCTGGACGCACCTGTACCGTACGAGTTGGTTTCTTTCAGTACCAGCGAGGGACGATTCGCATCGGGATTATCCTTGCTCCAGTGATCCTGCAGGATCCGGGTATTCCGGTTGGTCAGGTCGCCCACCCCAAATGCTTTCAGGTCGGGCAGGTAAAGCAAGTCACCGCCATAGGAGAAAGTCAGCAGCGCCATTACACTGAACTGCTTGTAGGAAAAGGTATTGGTAACACCACCATAAAATTTCGGCTCAGCACTGCCAATGATATCCCTGGCAAAGTAGCCTTTATAGGTGCCGGAATCAATCGTCTGGTACATGGGGTAGCCCAGCGCGAGGTAGTCGAAAAAGCCATATTGCGCATACAGGCTTCTTGCCTTGTATTCCTCCATCTCCTTCTGCGTTTTGATCACGCCCTGGTATATATAGCCGTAGATCTGTCCCACAGGCTGTCCTTCGCGGAGAATGGTATTGCCCAGGTCAAACTGTGACCGGTAGAAAGGATCGCTGTAACCGGTTTTGGTAGGATCCTGGATATCATCATTGATCTTGGTCACTTTTGAGCGGTTGCCGGAAACGTTCAGCGCGATGTTCCAGGTGATGTTCTTGTTGCGGATGGCATCTACCCGGAGGTCGATTTCCAATCCTTTGTTGCTGATATCCGCGAGGTTCACGAGCGCAGAAGCAAAACCTGAACTGGTAGCAACGTTGTAGGCCATCAGCAGGTCTGAACTGTTTTTGCTGTAGTACCCGATCGCACCGCGCAGGCGGTTTTTAAACATCGCAAAGTCGATACCCGCATCCTTCTGCAGCGTAGTTTCCCATTTGATTTTATCGTTACCCAGTTGTGTCGGGATCAGCGCATTGGTAGAGGCGTAAGATGCCGGCGTATACAGGGTATAAAACAAGTTGTCTCCGAGGTTTTGTGTACCGGTATAACCAGCACTTGCCCTGAACTTCAGTTCATCCAGCCAGGTGACATTGCGCAGGAAGGATTCTTCGCTGGCCCTCCAGGCTACACCGAAGGAAGGGAAGTAACCCACCCGGTTGTTCTTGGGGAACTTGGATGATTCATCAGAGCGTGCAGTAACGGTGAACAGGTAACGTTCTTTCCAGGCGTAGTTGGCGCGCAGGTAGAAGCTCAGCAAAGAGCTCTGGGATTCGCTGTTTTTGGGTGGCAATGCTAGTGCAGCAGACGACAGGCCATTCAGGAATTCATCATCCGGGAAGCCTTGTCCAGCTGCGGTAAAACTCTGTGCGTTCGCCCGCTGCCAGGAGGTACCGGCCAGCAGGTTGATCCGGTTATCGCGGTTGAATTGTTTGTCCCAGGTTAACGTATTTTCAAAGAAGGCATCGGTCCGCTGCGTTTGGGCCTGCGTAGCGATACCGCCATTGGAAGGGATCGCCCCGCTGGCGTCAGAAACCATCACGGTAGACGGTACATAGTTCAGCTGGTGGTAATTGTTGTAGTTGACGGAAGCGGTGCTTTTGAACTTCAGCGATTTTACAATTTCATATTCAACTGACATGGATCCCAGCAGGAGCAGGTTTTTGGAAGTATTCTTTCCCTGCAGCAGGGTCATCGGGTTCTGGATGCCTTCGTAGGGTGCCGAACCAAAAGAGATCGGATCAAAAACAGCGGGGGAACCGTCCGCAGCAAAAGGGGCATATGTTGGCGGAACAAACTGTGCTGAGGAATAGATCCCATCGGTAATATTGTTTTTGGTAAAGCCGTAATCGAGGTTGGTGATCAGGCGGAGTTTCGGCGTGATCTCATTGTCAAGGTTTACCTTACCGGAGATCCTGCTGAAATCTGTTCCTTCCAGTGTTCCTGTTTGTTTCGCATAGGCAAGGGAGGTATAGTACCGGGAGCCGGTACCACCGCCCCGGACACTTACATCGAGGTTGTTGCTGATGCCGGTGCGCGTAACCAGGTCCATCCAGTCGGTATTGGCGGTGCCGAGTGTGGTGGGGTCGTTGATGATGGCAGATGCCAGCGGATCCGCGGGTTTGCCCTGGTCTGCGAGCAATGCATTCAGGTTTTTGGCGCCTTCCAGCATCACCGATTTATATTGTTCTGTGTTCAGCAGTTTTTCCGTGATCGGTTTGCTGAAGCCGGTATAGAAGTTTGCCTCGAGGATGGGCTTCTCATTTTTCTTTCCCTTTTTGGTGGTGATGATCACTACCCCATTGGCAGCCCTTGATCCGTAGATTGCCGTGGCGGAGGCATCTTTGAGGATATCGATGCTTTCGATATCGTTGATGTTGAGACCTGCGAGTGTGTTCAGGCCCCGTGCGAAGGAAGAGCCGATGGCATTGTCCATATATTGCCCGTCCTGCCCGAGTCTTTCAATGGGGTTCACCACATCTGCGGCACTTTGCACATAGTTGTTGGTAATGGGTACCTGTACCCCGTCGATCACATACAGCGGATCGTTGCCGCCGATCAGGGAAGCGCCGCCGCGAATGCGGATCCGTGCAACACCGCCCGGCGAGCCGTCTGCCTGTGTTACCTGTACGCCGGCAGCTTTACCTGCCAGAGCCTGGTCTACTGAAACGAAAGGGGTGTTTTTGATCTCGTTCACATTTACGGAAGCGACAGAACCCGTGAGGTCTTTCCGTTTGCTGCTGCCGTAGCCGACCATGACGAGGTCGCTCAGCGCAGTGGCCTGCAGGGTCAGCGTGATGGTGATATTTTCCTGTTTAGTGGCAACTTTATGCTCCACGGTGCCGAACCCGATGAAGCTGAACTCGAGGATGGCTTTCGGGTCGACGTCAGGAAGGGTAAAGCGGCCCTGTTCATCAGTCTTGGTTCCGTTTTTGGTGCCTTTTACCAGCACGCTTACGCCGGGCATGGGATCCCCGTGATCGTCCACCACTCTTCCGGATACATCAATCCCTGCATTATCGGCAACAGGCGGTGGTTGGTTGGCTGCAGGTGGCTGCAATTCCTTCTCCCTGATGAAAATTGTTTTGCCCTTAATGACATAGTGCAGCGGCTGGTTGCGCAGGCAGATGTCGAGCGTCTCCTCCAGGCTGAGGTCACGCACATCGAGGGACAAAGGTTGCGTGTTCCTCAGGTCGTTGTTGTTGTAAAAGAAGACAAAGCCTGTTTGTTTTTCGATCGATGTAAACACTGATTTCAGGTTAACATTCTTGCCGGAAAACGAGATTTTCTGTGCAGTTCCGACGGCACTAACCTGTAGGAAGGCGGCAGTTAGCAGTAAAACGGTCAGTTTCATAGTCTTCACCGTTTGTTCAGCAAGCCGGGGCCTGCTGCTAGTGAAAAAATTCATACATTAGCAGTGTTGTGGTTAACAATATGCCTGTCACGGCTATCTAATTGGTTAACTCAATCAGGGCCAGAATGTCGCGAGCATGTCTGGCTTTTTTGTGTCAACCTGGTTTTCACCCGGGTAGTAACAGTAATATTTGCGTTTAAGGTTATGGCAGTATCACTAGTTTTTTTCCGTTTTCAATCCGGTAATGCACTTTGGCCTGGCCCAACCCGTCGAGCAGGTCTTTCAGGCTGAGTTTCCGGTCAATTTTCCCCGAGAAGGTTTCATTGTTGTCGCCTTCATAGATCACATCGATATCGTACCACCTGGACAATTCCCGCATCACCGTCTCCACGGGTGCATTATCAAAAGAGAAATATCCATTCTTCCAGGCCATCACTTTGTTCACATCAACGTCATATTCAATCCTGAGCTGCGCACCACTGGCATTGGCCTGCTGGCCGGGATTCAGGATCACGTGACCCGTCTCATTATTCACCATCAGCCTGCCTTCCAGCAGTGTCGTACGCACCTGGGGTTCGTCCGCATAACTGTTGATATTAAAATGCGTACCCAATACCGTCACATACAGGTTATTCACTTTCACCTGGAAGGGCATATCAGGATTATGCGCCACTTCAAAGTAACCTTCACCCGTCAGCTCAACCACTCTCGACTTGCCGGTAAAAGCAGCGGGAAACCGCAAAGATGAAGCGGCATTCAGCCAGGCTTTGCTGCCGTCTGCCAGTTCCACCTGGTATTCCCCGCCCCGCGGCGTGGTGATCGTATTGTATAGAACTTCTCCTGTTTTGGCTACTTCGTCATAACTCAGTTGTCCGCCGATCTTGATCACTTTTATGCCGCCCTGGCTGGCCAGTGCCCCGTTGGCGGCCGTATCCAGCACGATCTGCTGCCCGTTGGCCAGTGTCAGTATGGCCTTTTCCCCGCCCGGCGGCACATCGCCTGATCCGGCGTTCCTGGCAATTGGATTGCTATCTGCCGGCGTTTCTTTTTTGGTCAGAAAAGCCGCTCCGATCGCCAGCAGTATGGCAACGGAAGCCGCCACGGAGATCCTGAGCCACAGCTTTCTTTTGCGGGCTGTGAGCGCCACGATCTTCGCTTCGCCGGCCTGGGCATTGATCCGGTTCAGAAGGTTTCGTTCGATGGAGGCGAGCACCTGGGGTGGATAATCGCCCTCATGGGCACGGTTCTCCCACTCCTCTTTCAGGATCTCTTCCAACTGTTTGCGGTATTCTTCCTTTTCTAAAAGTTCAAGCAGTTTCTGATGTTCCGGTTGTGGCACCCCGGAAACATAATTCTCAAGCAAGTGGCGGAAATCATTTTCCTTATTCATATACGTCAATTAGCCCGGCAATCGTTCCCTATCCATTAAAGACGGGTTCTGTAAGCCGGTGGGTAGTTCTCCTTAACAATATTTTAAAATTTGTTTATTGAAAAAGTATTTGCGTGGCGGCGATCAGCACCAGGAGCTTTTCTTCATGCAGCACCAGGTTGCTCCGGAGGAAGTTCAGCGCCCTGACAATATGATCTTTTACGCCGTTCCTTGAAATATCCAGTTCCAATGCGATTTCTTCATAGGATTTTCCTTCCAGCCGGCTCATCGTGAATACTTTCTTGCGTACAGGTGGCAGTTTGTCGATAAGACCCAGGATGCGCTGATGAAATTCTTTGTATTGTAACTGTTTGTCCGGCCGCAGGAGCGTTTCTTCAAGATTGTCGGTAAAGCCGGTAGTGGAATCTTTCTTTTTCCGGAGTGCCGAGATCAGTTCGTTGCGTGCCACGATGAACAGGTAACCGGAAAAATTTTCTATGCCGGGCAGCCGGTCACGGCCTGCCCAGATCTTCATGAATACGTCCTGGGTTACTTCCTGGGCGAGTTCGGCAGATTTGAGATAGGTGATTGCCTGGGTGTACACCTTAACCCAGTAATGCCGGAGAATAATGGTAAATGCGTTCTGGTCACCCTCGCTTGCAGCGTGGAGCCATCGCCTGAGTTCGGCCTCAGGCGGCATTTTTGGGTCCTGTTCGGTCACGTAAGCAGTTGTTCTTTAGTCAGAGAAGCCACCTGGCAGAATTGCACTTCGTAACAGGCGGGAATCAATGAAAAACCGGCGAGGGATATGGTTTGTAGGCAGCCGGATTTCAACGATTAAAATAGAACATATTTTGTTTCCGGCAAAAGCGGAGCATTCCAGACTTATTTTTTTGTGGTATGGCAACAAGTTATAATATGGAAGCAGACTATCAGCGTAAAGCTGTCAGATCGCTTTCAGGATGACATTGGCGTCAACGGAAAGTTTTTCGTGCACTGCTTTTATGAATTGCACATCGGGCTTCTGTTTGCCGTTCATGATGAGGGAAAACTTCGCATCACTTACCCCTAACAGTTTAGCGGCAAAATTCTGGTTGATGTGCAACTGCACCAACCGCATGCGGATGATATCCGGAAGCGAAGACGGCAGCGGCAGCGGATCGTGCTGATCCTCGAAAGACTCTGCCGCTTCCGCAAGAGACGCCAGCCTTTTCCGTTCGGAAGCATTGAGATTCCTTTCGCCGCGTTTCATTAAATTATCGATCTCCTGCATGGTGAGATCATAGGCCTCCTGGCTTATGATAATTTTCCTTTTAGGTGCAGCTTTAGTTATTTTTCCGGAAACGGATTTCTTTTTCACACCCCGGCTAGCGGAAACAGTAACTTTTCCTGTTCCCTTTCTAATGTTAAGCGCTTCCATATTTATTCTACTTTTTTTGTCAAATGCCCATGGCCCTAAAGATCCGACAGCCTGACCCGATCATAGTCAGCGTGCGTTCCAATAAATTTTACAAATATGGTACGCGGGTTAAAAAAGATCCTTGCAATCAACCTGTACTTATTTCCAAGAGTATTGAACACATACAGATCATTTCCGACATAGTCAGTGCCCGGCAACTGTTGTTTTAAAACTGAAAAGCTTTGCCAGTCGTTCTCCTTACAGATAATATACCACCTCAACAACGCATTTCCGGCTAGCAGTTAATGAGGCAATGCAAATCTAAATTAATTTTTAGTTTTTCTAAATTTTATTTTCTCACGGGAGGCCTTTTTCTTCCCTACTTTCACAAAAAGGTAAAAACCCCGGCCTTTATGTATGCGTCGCAAGGTGCATTTGCGGGACAGTGTTTTGTGAGCCCGGTGACCAATGCTGCCTGGAGGTCAAAACCCACTTTCGGCATCATTGCCACGGAGGACAAGAGTATTTTGCCGGAGATCCAGCGCAAAATGTACCAGCGGTCCAATACTACCGTCACTGAAGTAAAAGCCAGCCACTTGGTGTATGTATCACAGCCGGAAGCGGTGGCCAATGTGATCATTGATGCTGCGAAAAAAGTAAGTGGCAAGTAAGTTTACAGCATATTTGAAAAAACCACGGCCCTGCTTTTCAGCGGGGCCGTGATTTTTTATGGGTAGCGTCAGTTCATTTTCTGATTAAGGCAACAGTTCTGCAAGCTTCTGCTGCAGCTCCTCTCCCCTGATATTTTTGGCGACGATTTTTCCCTGCGGATCGAGCAGCAGGTTCTGCGGGATGGCCTGGATGCCGTACAGTTTCGCCACTTCGTTGTTCCAGAACTTAAGGTCACTGACGTGGGTCCAGGTGAGCCCGTCCTGGTGAATGGCTTTTAACCATGCGTCCTTTTTTCCGGGCTGATCCAGTGACACACCGAGTACGGTAAATTGTTTATCCTTGTATTTCTCGTAGGCTTTCACCACGTTCGGGTTCTCCCGCCGGCAGGGGCCGCACCAGCTGGCCCAGAAGTCCAGCAATACATACTTGCCTTTGAAGGAGGATAGTGACACAGGTTGATCGAGTGTATCGTTCTGCGTAAAGTCCAGTGCGTAGGCGCCCACTGCTGTTTTTTTAGCAGTTTCGATCCGGCCCTTAAACTCAATCCCCGAAGGCAGTTGACGGGTGGCAGCGGGCAATGTCTCAAACAGGGGTTCTACTTTCGCGGGATCCAGGTCATAACCTGCATATTCCCTTAAAACATACAGCGCGATCGGAGAATTCTGGTGGTTCAGGAGGTAAGGCAAACTCACTTTCTCGTCTTTTTCCTTCGTAATGCTGTCTGCCTGGGCTACGATCCGCTTCATCCCTGCCTCGTCTTTTGCTTCACTGCATTTCCGGTAGGGCTCGTTGAGGGCGTTCATCGCTGCATCATATGGCTTCTCCAGTTCGTTCAGTTTTTCATATTCCGCGTGGGCGGTTGAACCAGTCACCGTAGCCAGTTGAAGGGAGTCTTTCACTTTTACTTTGATCGTACCGGGTTCCAGGAACAGCATTTTTCTTTCGGTCCTGGTTTCATCAGAATTAATGTGTTTCTGGAATTTAGCCGACAGCGTCGCCAGGGTGGGTTCTTCCAGGTTTGCCGTAAAGGAAAACTGTCCGTTTTTTACTGTCGTACTGTCGGTGTGTCTTTCGTCGCCCACGCGGTAGGACAGGTAGATCATCTTTACCGGATCGGTTGTCTTCAGGCTACCGGTGATGGTTACGGGCTTACCCGGTGCCGCATAGCCGAAAACGGGCAGGAGGAAAAACGGAAGGATTCTTTTCATAATGGTGGTGTGACAGCTGAAGGAACAAGGATACATCAAAATTGTTTTGATTGGGCTACCATTCAAATAAAAGAACCCCATGCGGAAACATGGGGCCTTCGATTACTGCGAATGACTGACCGTATTGAAAACGTTTAATGATGCGACTACAATAATAGAAAGTCCTTTTGACTCCCGGTTCAGTAGAAATACGGAACGACCTGTTGCTTGCTTCGATTGGGCGGAAGGTATCCACTTTTTCAAATTCGGGTAATTCATAAATCTCAGTGAAACGAGCCACCAGACTGCGTTTCATAACCGTATGCGTAATAGACGCTTGTACTGAAAGCAGAGAAGGTGTTTTGTTTAATGCCCTGACAGGTTAAAGCGCTGGCTAAAACATCCAGCCGGGCTATGGGAGACCATGTATTCCAGTGGCAGAAGTGGCGGATAAACAGCGGAATCCAGATCAGGATTTTGCGGTTAGTTAAGGAAATTAATGGTAGGGAGTCCGTTGACCGCACTTCCGACAACTGCTTATAAACGTTTAATTTTGTGAAATGTAGTCTGGCGGCTCATTTCACTTCGTTCTGGAAATTGCCCACTTTCGCTAAAGCTACTGCCTAGGTTATAGCGAAGGCAGTCAAAGTCGGCAGACAAAGACGGCAGACAACACTCAAAGTTGGTGGAAAGTATTACCGGAATAAAGTATTTCAGTTGTCCTTTTTCAATTGGGTACTGTTCACCAGGTTATAAGCGGCCAATCCCAGCACCGGAAACGAAAATAAAATCAGCAACCAAACCAGTTTATAGATAAATCCTTTGTCTGGCATATTTACCAAACCAATTACTTCGCGGAACAGGAAAATCCAGCAGGCAACGTAAATCAGTACAAAAATCCATTCCAGGCCGAAAGGTCTGCTGATCAGCAGTAAATTGATCATAGCAACAGGTTTTGCCTATCAAATTACAAAAACATTCGGGAATGCTGCATTGACTGTCTTGCGCCATTATTGGTGATTAGCTTCACAGGGTGAACCTTCGGAGTGTTTGACTCCCGCCTCCTCTGGAAGCTTGATCAGAATTTTCACGGCTTTACGGCCTTCTGTGGTCTTCACTGTCAGGCGGACATCATACTGCCCTGCACTGCCATATACATACACCGGACTTGCTTCTTCGGAAACTGAACCGTCTCCAAAGTCCCACAGGGAACCAGAAATACGGGTAGACAAGTTGGTAAAATGAACTGTGTAGGGCGCTTCGTCACCAGGGTCAACTTTGTAGTCGAAGGCAACTTTAGATGCCTCTTCGCGATGATCGATGCAATTGGTTTTCCCGCAGGCGAAACAGGTCAGCAACAGCAGGAATGCAAAACTGATTCTTTCCATATGCAGAAAGTTTAGAAGCTGGCTGGAATCCGGAATGGTGCGGCGTTTTCGCGGGAAACAGGCACCTGAATTTACGAAATTTCCTCCTGAATTATATTAATTCGTCATTTTTAACCCATGAAAGCTTTGTTGCCCGTATTTCTCCTGATCTGCCTCGCGCTTCCTGTTGACCTGCCCGCCCAGCACATACCGGCAAACGCAAAACGGGTACTTTTCCTGGGCAACAGCATTACCTATGCCGGCGGCTATATCAACTACTTCGAAACCTTTTGGCTCCGGCAGCATCCGGAACAACCATTGGAAATCATCAATATGGGACTGCCAAGTGAAACCGTCAGTGGGCTGTCTGAGGACAATCATGCCGACGGCCAGTTTCCCCGCCCCGATCTGCACGAGCGGCTGTACCGCGTGATCAGGCTGGCAAAGCCGGATCTTGTGTTTGCCTGTTACGGGATGAATGATGGCATCTACCTTCCTTTTGACAGCACCCGGTTCCGGCTGTTTCAATCGGGCATCCGCTGGCTGCATGATACCCTCTCTTCGCTGCACATCGCCGTCATTCTCGTGACGCCACCCGTTTACGACGAAGCTAAAGGCGGTGCCAGCGGATATGCGGCAGTGCTTGACCAGTATTCCGACTGGCTCCTGCACATGCGGGATAGCGGCTGGTGGGTAGCAGACCTGCATTACCCGATGAAGAAAGTGCTCGACAGTGGTGTGCACCTCGCCGATGACGGCGTACATCCCGGTGATGCCGGGCATCGCATCATGGCACAGGCATTGCTCCGGGCCATCGGGGAAAAGCAATTGACCACGGATACTGCGTTGCTTGAATTGGTCGCCCGGCGGCAGGCTATCCTGAAAGATGCCTGGCTTACAGCAGCAGGACATAAGCGTCCGATGCCGGCAGGATTACCGATGGGGAAAGCAAATCAACAAGCGGCAGTACTCACTGAACAGATCAACAGTTTATTGAACAAAAAATAAAAATGATGAAAGAAGTATTTATCAATGTGGCGGTGAAAGACGTAAACCAGTCCATGGCCTTCTACACCGAACTGGGCTTTACCAACAACCCGCAGTATTCAGACGACCAGTCAAAGTGTATGGTCTGGAGTGATGCGATTTATGTGATGCTCATGAATCACGCCAAATTCCAGACATTTACCGCGAAGCCGATTGCCGATACCAAAGGCAATATTGCCGCAATTTTCGCCTTATCTGTGGAGAGCTTCGACAAAGTAAATGAAGTGGTAGAGAAGGGATTGAAAGCCGGTGGAACCGAACCAAAACCCCTGATGGATTATGGCTTCATGCAGTTACGGACTATTGAAGATTTCGACGGGCATACCTGGGAGATCTTTTTCATGGACGCCACGAAAGTGCCGGAGCAGGGCTGAATGAATTGTAACCGTCACCTGAACGACAACTGTTGTATAGGTCGTATGCATGGGCAGTTGCTTTACCTCATTGCCCTGCAGGTCCCAGAATAATATTCTGGTTTGCGTCGGGTACAAAAGAATATGTTTTTGAGGCACGTTGTGTTGTAGTTAATAAGACGTCCGGTTTAAATTTTGAAATAACATGTACTATCAATTGCTGGCTATTATCGTTTCTATCTGGTCAAATGTTTCGGTGCAAGACGAATCTGCCACAACATGGATGGGTTTTGAGAGGACAGATTTTCTGCTGAAGGAACGAGCGTGTATCCTGGTTGCCCCAAAGAAGGCGGCCAAAGGAAGGCCGTGGATCTGGCGGACGGAATTCTTCGGGCATGAACCACAGGGCGACAGCATGCTGCTGGTCAAAGGCTATCACGTAGCCTATATTGATGTGCAGAATATGTATGGCGCACCAAAAGCAATTCAATTGATGGATACGTTGTATCAATATCTCGTTAATGAAAAACACCTGCATCACAAACCAGTACTGGAGGGTTTCAGCCGCGGCGGTTTATTTGCCATGAACTGGGCCGCTACATACCCCGACCGAACCGGCTGCCTTTATCTCGATGCGCCGGTCTGTGATTTCAAAGGATGGCCTGGCAATCAGGGAAAGGGACCTGGTTCTGCCGAAGACTGGGAACGCCTGAAATCGGCATATGGGTTTACATCCGATTCAGCAGCACTCGCCTATACCTTCAACCCGGTCGATAACCTGAAACCGCTTGCGGCCTTCCACATTCCCATTCTCAGTGTGTGCGGCACTGCTGATGAAGTTGTACCGATGGATGAACATTCCCTGCTGTTGCAAAAACGATATAAGGCAATGGGTGGCTACATGGAAATCATCTCCAAAGAAGGGGTCGGCCACCACCCGCATAGCCTGAAAGATCCACAACCCATTATAGACTTCATACTCCGGCATTCTATCCACTAAACCGGGAAATGCCTACCTACCTGGTTTCAGATTGGGCTTGCCGAGGTAGTCGATTTCAGAGGAACCTAAGGCGCGGTTGTACAAGCGGAATTCATCGATCAGTCCGTCGAAGTATACACCGTCTTTCTTCCACCAGGAACCAATGGTCAGTTGTGACTGTTCACAATTATTGGATATGTTGAAGCCGGCCTCATTGGCATCAACCAATTGCCGGTCGATATACAGGAAAAGTCTTCCATTGTTAAAAATGGCAACAAGACTGTGCCATTCATTCGGGGTCAAATGATTGCGGCCACTTACTTCAATGGACCGATCATTTTCCTGAATAGCCGAGCAGGCATACTTTAAGGGGCGGCCTACTGCAAATCCGGTTGTCGCATCAGCATACAGTCCCAAATTGAAATGGAATGCGGTGGCTCTTTCATAATTCACATGACTGGCGAGACAAAGTCTCTTTCCACCGTTATTCATTTTAAACAATAGCGAAACAGAAAACTGGTCACTGTACAACCGGCCATGATCATTCACAAACAGGAAATCATTCACGCCGTCCAGTGATGCAGCCGCGTTGGCATTGCCAGCCGTATCGGCTCCCAGGCCGGCACCATTCATCCCAGTGAGGTCAAACCCATTGCCGGACGCATCTCTGAAGTCGCCGGAAAAAGGATAATAGGCCATGAGTCCGGCTTTCAGGCTGGAATCAATCACACCAACTGTATTCCGGAAATGTACAGTGTCTTTCAGGACAGGGCTTTCTAAATACGTGAGTGTATCCGTACCGGCATCCGGGCTTGCACGCCTTTCGTTGCAGGCTGCAAAGCAGAGCTGCAATACGATCAGTGCGTTCAGCAGGATATTGATTTTACGATAAGGCATTGCCAGTGAAATTAGATACAATGACTGAACTTAACAAAACCGCGAAACGCGCGAAACGCGATCACTTCCCAGGTATTACCACATCCTTTTTGCGGGACACCGGGAACACATCCATCTGCGCGATCTTATTTCCGTCACTTTTCACACGAACCACGGTATTATCAAAAGCATGCAGCTTGAAATCCACTTTCCAGGAAGCAGGAAAGGCAGGCAGTATGAAAATGCGGGTGTCTACGTTCTGCAATAACATCTGCTGCAGGCCCATCGCCAGCACCCCGCCGTTATCGAAGTCAGGAATATAGTCACTGCCCGGCTTCCAGAATGCTGGAAAACGAACGGCGGTATCGAGGGAGTTCACATTCCTGGCTATATATGTTTTGGCAAGATCCGCACGACCGAGCAATGCCGCCTGGATCACATCCTGCGTCCAGCAATTCGTCTGTTTGAACTGTCGCGCGTCAAATGTATTGTTTGCGAGTTCAATGTCGGGGCGGCCCAATCCATACAATTTGAAGGGAAAAATCACATAACACTCCGGGTTCTCTGAATTGCGGTTTTGTCCGTATTCTTCAGCGGGAAGGATCCGTTTTTTATCGGGGGACAAAGCAATGGCAGGCAGCGCCTGCAGGCAGCGGTTCCATTCTTTGGTGAGCGTTGCCGGTACCAGTGTTGATGGCAGTGCATTCAGCTGCGTAATCGTATATCGCAACCCCGAGATGTAGTCAGTTGGATTCAGGCAATCCCAGAACTGTTCTGTCGCATTGGCGGGAATAAAGCGTATCGTGCCGTTGATGCGTGGCCAGTGCTGATCAAAAAAACGGATCGCCTGGGTGGCGAAGGGGATCATGGTTTCCTTCACAAAAACCGTGTCGCGGGTATGTGCATAATAATCGAGCATTTCGGAGAGCATCTCCAGCGCACCCGAAAAATGATAACGGATCCAGCGGGTCTGGGGTGCTTTGCCGGTATTGTTCCAGCCCCAGTCGTCCTGGATGTACATGCCGAAGAAATACAGGGTCTCCGGGAAGAATGCGCCCCCGTGACCATAGTACTGTTGGGTGATATCAGTCTGCAGCGGCAGCATGTTCTTGTACATATTGAACCAGGGAGCCTTCAGGTCAAAATCCCCGGCTGCGGTCATCGGCCAGTACAGCAAACGCATGTTCTGGTACCAGAAGCCTGGCCCCCAGCGGCGGAAATCACCGTTCCTGCCATCATAGTCGAATGTCAATGCACCACCGTTGTATTTCACCGGGTAAGCACCCCGGCTCTGGCAGGCCATCAGGTAACGCTGAAGAATATACGCCCTGGTGGTGTTGATGGCGCTGTCGTCGCCGGAGAGAAAGATCCAGCTGCGGTTCCAGAACTGGTCCCACCAGGTGTGGTGCGCCGCGAGGGACTGCTGAGATGAACTCGTTTTGGTGTTATCCAGCAGGTCAGACAGTTGTTTGTCCCACGCCGTTATATTAGGTGTTTGTGCCGTAAGGGCGGTAACAGAAATTTCGAATTGTTTTGAAGGCACTCCTGAGGCCAGCGTACTATCATTCACCGGGCGCATATTCGTACCAGTTAGTGCGGCGCCAAAGGTGCGGTTCAGGTAGGGATCGCGATAGTTGCCGATGAAATGGGCTACCTGCTGTTTCGCCAGGATCGTGTCGAACCAGGAAGTCTCGTTACGGTGGTACCACTGCACCCGGTCGCTTTTTTTCACCAGTACATCCGCGCTTTCAGATGGCTTCACGGGGCTGTCGATCAGTCCGCGGAAACTTTCGGCCAGCGGATCATTGCCGCCGGGCAGCCGGTAAATCTCCGGCCGCATAATCTCGGTGGTGCAACTGACTGACACCGCATGGGCAGCATTGACAGCGACACGCACAACCGGCTGGTTGGCGTCAATCCAGATATGCAGCTGCACCTCCTTTCCTTTCTCACCTGCTGTGATCCTGATACCACCCTGGTGCAGGTCGAGCGTCTGTAAAAAACCCGTTTCTTCAGTAAAGGGATTGGGAGAGATGGCTACCCTGACCCTGCCGATCTTCAGCAGGCGCATCGCTTCGCTCCAGGAATCGGACTTCCCGATATACAGCATAAGGTCCTTACCCTTCTCCACCCACACATTTGCGGTGACGTCTCCATTCCCTAATGGCATACTTGCCATTGAACCGGTACTGCTCATGGTCGTCCAGCTGACATTGTACTGGCTAAGTTGTTGGGCGATTTCGGAAGGAAGAGCACCGGCGGATTTCTGGGCGGCAGATTTCTGTGCAGCTGCAAACTGCAGCGCAAAGAGGGCTAATACAAGGATGGGGAGAATTTTCTTCATGGAACGAAAAATATGTAAGCAATTGATGCTCACGAAAGTAGTGCGGCGGAATTAACAATCCGCTTAATTAATGCCTAACCGTAGCGAAATGATCAAAAATAATAGAGGATATTTTCATCCTTTATTAACCCGCGGGATCGTAATTTTGCATGCATGTTTTCAAAAACAGCGGAATACGGTATTAAAGCCATGCTTTATGTTGCCCGGAAAAGCAAGGGTGATGCCAGGGCTGGGGTGAAGGAAATTGCGGCAGCGATAGATGCCCCGATGCCTTTTACCGCCAAGATTCTGCAGGAACTCAGCCGCATGGACCTGATCAGGTCACTTAAGGGGCCCAATGGGGGCTTTTACCTTGAAGGAAGGGATTTCAGGATCTCCATCGGACGCATCGTTCAGGCGCTGGACGGCGACAAGCTGTTTACCGGCTGTGCGCTGGGTCTGTCTGAATGTTCCGCCTCCCGGCCCTGTCCCCTTCACCACGAATTTGTAAAGATCCGGCAGGATATCAGCGATACGCTGAACCGGTCGCGGATCGGCGATTGCAGCGCTGCCCTGGAACAGGAACTAACCTTCCTGAAACATTAAATGACCATCATGGAATCTAAAAAAGATATCACTACGCTTACCGATATACAGCTTCTCGTCAACAGCTTTTATGGCAAGGTTCGGGAGAATGCAGTACTTGGACCCATTTTCAACGGGGTGATCAAAGACAACTGGCAAAGGCACCTGGAAAAAATGTACACTTTCTGGCAAACAGTATTGCTGGAAGAACGCACCTATGAGGGACGACCTTTTCCGCCGCATGCAAAACTGCCGATTGATAAAACTCATTTTGATACCTGGCTGGGCATCTGGACGGCTACCGTAGACGAAAATTTTACCGGTCCGGTGGCCGATGAAGCAAAATGGCGCGGCAACAAGATGGCGGAACTGTTTCTTTATAAACTTGAATACTTCAGGAACGGAAGCGGGCAGGCGCTGGTATAAAGCCCTCCAACTATATTAGTTGATTTGCCGAGGTAGTTAATTTCACAGGGACTCAGCGCGCGGGTATATATTATTTTTGCAGTATAGCCAACCTGTAAATCATTCCTGTTATGAAATCAATTCACGATGCCGGCGTGCGCGGGGACCTCATAGCCCGCATCAGCGCCCTCACCGGTGACAGCCAGCGGCAGTGGGGCAAAATGAATGTGTATGAGATGCTGAAACACAACCTTGCCTGGGAAGACATGATGTGGGGCAGGAAGGTTTACAAACAGGTGCTGATCGGAAAGGTTTTCGGTAAACGCGCCCTGCGTTCCGTACTGAAAGATGAATCGCCCCTTAGCCGCAACTCCCCTACGGTCGGCGACCTGAAAGTTAAACTGGCCACCGGCGACCTTGAAGCGCTCAAGCAGGAATGGATCAAAGGCATCGCCGCTTACGCGCAGTACAACAATCCAACGTTTGTACATCCATTTTTTGGCGCAATGAGCCATGAACAGATCGGCTACTTTGTGTACAAACATGCCGACCACCACTTGCGGCAGTTTGGCCAATAGCGTAACTTTGGTACAAACCTGCTGATGAGAAGTTTCCTGTTGTGTATCGCACTCCTGGCGGCTTTCTGCTGCTTTAGCCAGCAGAAAGCGCCCGCGCTGAAGAGCCACGCCGGTGATCCCGTAATTTTTGTGGACAGTGTAAGGACCTCCATGGAGAACATGAAGAAGGTGAATGCAGAAGATATCGCCCGCATCAATGTGTACAAAGACTCAAGCGCTGTGAGGCTGTTGGGGCAGGAGGGCCGTTATGGCGCCGTGTACATTGAAACCAATACCTTTATTCAGACGCGGTACTGGTCACTTTTCAGCCTCATCTCCCTTGACTATGCCCGCGCCGTGCCGACCCCAGCCTGCGACACTGCCGTCGCTTACCAACTCAACAATACCTGGCTCACCCGAAGACCCTATACGGATCTTTCCGCTCTGCACCGGGATAGTATCCATAGTATTAAAATCATCGACAGCACTACCCTTGTCGCACAATTCCGGATACAGGACAAAAAACACGGCGTAATGATCACCACGCGGCACTGAAATTATCTTGGTAGAAGTAAAAACTACAGAACAAACTGCATTTCGTACAGTACAGCCGGTTAGTTGCAGCAGTTTACACATTTGGAATTAATTTATAGTAAATTGTCTGATAACCCAAAGCGCCTATCCTGTCATGAGAAAATTACCATGGGCCTGGTTGCTGCTTGTTCCTTTCGCTAACGGAAAGGCACAAACGCCATTTAAAGATACCAGCGCACCGTCTCCCCTGCTCTCTGTTTACCTGCAGACCGTCAACAACCCATCCGATCTCTATAACGGCCGCACCTATCATGTTGACTTTCCCCTGCTTTACGGCAATGATCATCCCTTCCTTGATACCAATACTTATCAAACCGGCAGTGTGGTGTATTTCGGGAAACTTTTCGAAAACCTCCAGCTCAAATTTGACCTGATGAAACAAACGGTGCTGCTTCAGCATTCCGAAACCGATGAGGGCCTGGAATTCCAGGATGGTGCGCTGGACCGCTTTACGATCGGCGGCCACCGCTTCCTGCGTATCCGTGATTCATCAACACTGCAGCCCGGCTATTACGATGTATTGTATGATGGCACCACGACCGTGCTCGCTACCTACCGGAAAGAAATAGGCGGTGAAAGACTGGTGGATCAGCGGCTGTTGTATTACCTGAATCCCCAGATCAATCGCTACTATGTACTGCACCGGGGCCAGTGGTTCCGGGTAAGAAACCAGAAAGGACTATATGAAGCACTGGGTGATGCAACGAAAGTCCTTAAACCATATCTCAGGCGGGAAGGATTATCCTTCCGGAAAAAGCCGGCTGAAACCGTTATTGCTGCTGCCCGCTATATGGATCAATCTTCCCCCAGATGAAAAAATTACTGGTAATACTGACCCTGCTTGTTGCAGGCATTGCCACGGCACAGGACACGACGTTCCGGCCGCCGGTGCTGGACCAGCGGATCAGCATCAGCCTCGACAGTGTCAACCTGCAGACCTTTGCAGAAGCCATCGAGAAGCAGGTGCCCTGCCGCTTTTATTTTGATGCCCGCCAGATGGACAGTTTCCTCGTGTCCGTCCTCATCCGGGATCAGTCGCTCCAATATGTGCTGGACAAAGTTTTTGACAGCACGGGCATCAGTTATGTGGCGGATGAACAGAACCGCATATTCCTGACGGTTGGCTTCACAGTAAGCCTGCTGCCCGGAAAGGCGCCGCCGCCGGTTCCCAAAAAATCTGCTGTTTCGGGAAGGGAAGTATTTGCCACTTCCCGCATCAGCGAAGTGGGGCACCAATACATCACTCCCACCCGACTGGCGATGGATGACAACAAAGTATTTGAAGTGGGACTGAAAACAGAAACCATTGGAGCCGGACTGGCTACCGTTGCCGGTTATGTGCGCCAGTACAACACGGGCGAAGGTGTGGCCAATGCCTCAATCGTACTGGAAGGAACGCGCACCGGCATTATGACCGATAAATATGGCTACTATTCTTTCACGCTTCCCAAAGGAGAACATACGCTGAAAGTGAGCAGCCTCGGCATGACCGACGCGCGGCGGAAGATCGTGCTGTATGGCGATGGCAAACTGGAGATCCGCATGACACCTTACGTGGCCAGCCTCAAGGAGGTAACCGTGATCGGATCGAAGTCCACCAATGTGAAAGGCAACCTGATGGGGGTGCAGAAGATCAATATCAAGGTGGCCAAACAGTTGCCTTCGCTGTTTGGTGAAACCGATATCGTACGGGTGATGCAGATGCTGCCGGGTGTTACTTCCGCCAGTGAAGGATCTACCGGCATGAATGTGCGCGGCGGCTCCGTGGATCAGAACCTCGTGCTGCTGGATGGCGCCACCATCTTCAACCCGGCGCATTTTTTTGGTTTCTTTTCCGGCTTCAATCCCGATATCGTGAAAGACGCCGAACTGTATAAGAGCAGTATCCCGGTGAAATATGCCAGCCGCCTGTCGTCAGTACTGGATGTGATCAGCCGCGAAGGCAACCAGAAAAAACTGTCGGGGTCCATCGGACTGGGGCTGCTCAATGCCAGGGCGACGCTGGAGGGGCCGTTAGGGAAAAAGACCACGTTTATCGCCGGCGCCCGCACCACCTATTCAAACTGGCTGCTGCGTGCCCTGAACGATCCTGCCTATGCGAACAGTTCGGCAAGTTTTTATGATGCCAACCTTGGCATCACGCATGCTATGAATGAGCGCAATACTCTCTATTTTACCGGTTATATGAGCGGCGACCGCTTCCGCCTGGATGGCGATACCCTGTACCGGTATGGTAATATTAACGGAGTGGTCAAATGGAAACATAATTTCAACAACCGCTTCTCCAGCTTATTGTCCGGCGGTATCGACAGCTATAAATTCCGGATGGAAAGTGATCGCGGTGCACCCAATGATTTCACTTTCGAAAATGCCATCAAACAATATCATGGCAAACTGGACCTCACCTTCATGCCGAATGCAAAACACCGGTTTGAAGGAGGATTATCGGGCCTGATGTATGACCTCCAGCCGGGCAACCTGGCGCCTGCCGGGAAGGGACTGACCATTCCCAAAACCGTGATGCCCGAAAAGGGCCTGGAGCTGGCTGGTTATCTCAGTGACCAATTCACGATCACGCCGGACCTGTCGCTTCATGCCGGCGTACGGTACACCTGGTACAGCTATCGCGGTCCCAGGGACGTGTACGAGTACCAGCCGGGTGTACCCAGGGAGATCTCCAGCATTACCGACACGATACATGCCACCGGGAATATCCAGACCTGGCAGGGACTGGAACCAAGGATTGCCTTGCGGTACATGCTTAACAACAGCACCAGTTTCAAGTTATCGTATAACCGTACCCGTCAGAACATCCACATGATGAGTAATACCACTGTCGTGAGTCCCACGGATATGTGGAAGCTCAGCGACAGTTATATCCGTCCGGAGGTGGGTGACCAGTTTTCTGCCGGGTTCTACCAGAATTTCCGGGAGAACACGATCGAGGCTTCGGTGGAGGGTTATTACAAGCGCATACAGCATGCCGTTACCTACAAGAATGGTGCGACACTCCTGCTGAACAATCACCTGGAAACTGATGTAGCCAATGCCTCCGGGAAGGCGTATGGCGTGGAACTGCTCGTGAAGAAAACAGCCGGAAGACTTACCGGATGGGTCAGCTATACCTGGTCGCGCACGTTGTTGAAAATGGATGACCCCCTGGTGGATGATCCTGTTAACAAGGGCAATTATTTCCCGGCAGATTACGATAAGCCGCATGTGGTGAACTTCATTGGCAATTACCGTTTCTCCCACCGGTTCAGCATTTCGCTTACCACAGCCTACAGCACAGGGCGGCCCATCACGTATCCCGTCGGACGTTACTGGATGAACGGGTCGGTGCGGATGTATTATTCCGACCGGAATGCCTATCGCGTTCCTGATTATTTCCGTACGGATTTCAGCATGAATATAGAAGGCAGTCACAAGGTAAAGAAGCTGGCGCACAGCAGCTGGACGATTGGTTTGTACAATGTGACCGCCCGGCGGAACCCGTATTCTGTGTATTTCGTTTCAGAAAATGGCCGCGTACAGGGCTATAAATTATCGATCATCGGCACAGTGGTACCCTATGCCTCCTACAACGTTAAATTCTGATGAAAAAGATATTGACCATTGCCGGTACGATTTTGTTCCTGGTATTCGCGTGCAAGGATAAATACAATCCACCATTGTCAGGCGAAGCAGCAAGATTGCTGGTGGTTGAAGGGATCGTGATGGGTGGCGCACCGGCACCCACGACCATTTTCCTGTCGCGCCTCGCGAATTTTTCGGACTCTACACCCAGGCCGCTGGAAAGGAATGCAACCATTCAACTGACGACAGGAAACGGCGGCAATTATCCCTTCCGGGAAGCCGCACCGGGTGTTTACCAGACCGATACCCTGACCATTCCAATCGGCACCATCTGCCAGTTGCACATCACCACTGCTGACGGCAAGGAGTATGCGTCGGATGAAGTGGAGATGCTGCCTGCCACCAATATTGATGAAATCAATTATCTCCGCAAGAACCAGGATGTACACTTCTATGTGAACGCGCATGGTGAAGCCAATGAACCACGGTATTATTTCTGGAAGTTTGAAAGCACCTACGAATACAACTCCCAATACTTTCTCTTTAAGAAGTTCATTACCGCAGACTGTACCATGGTGAATCGTTCCACTGAAGAAGCCAACCTGTATTACCGGTGCTGGAAGAGCGATCCGCAGACCACCATTGCCGTGGCGAGCAGCGCAGGCCTGAGCGATAATGTAATTTACCAGGCACCCCTGCATGAAATTCCTTACAGTGATATCCGCATGGACGTGGGATACAGTATGCTACTGAAACAATATGCCATCAGCGAAACAGCCTACGCTTACTGGAGTAACCTGCGCAAGATCACGGAAGAACTGGGCGGCATTTTTGGTCCACTTCCGTCGGAAGTAAAAGGCAACCTGCATTGCCTGACGAATCCCGAAGAAGCCGTGATCGGGTTTGTATCAGCATCCAGTGAAAAAGAAAAAAGGCAATTCTTTTACCGTCCACCCGACTGGCAATATTTTTTCAACTGTGGGTTGCCCGACTCCGCCAACAATATGAATACCATGCTTAAACCAAAGCTGTACACCCTTTTCGGACCCAAGGGCGGATGGCCGGTTTATTTCAACAACAATCCTTACGACACCCCGGGCGTAATGTACAGCCGCATGTGCATTCAGTGTGACCTGCGGGGCGGCTCAAATATCAAACCACCATTCTGGCCCTGATCATGAAAAAATATTTCGCCGTTATACTACTGGTCATAACCGGGCTGTCGCAAACCAGCGCACAGGTAAAACCGGCAACCTTACCTGAGGAACGGATCGTGTTACAAACCGATAAGACTGTTTATCTCGCGGGGGAAATGATCTGGCTGAAAGCTGCCTGCTATACAACTGGATATGACAGGTTTTCACCGTACAGTACAGTGGCCTATATCGAGTTGCTGGATGAGCAGAACCGTTCGCGCTGGCAGATCAAGGCCGCCCTGGTGAACGGCGTGGGCGAAGCTGCGGGGTTGTTGTCGGAAGATATTCCGACCGGCGTGTATACTCTGTGTGGTTATACACGGTGGATGGAGAATTTTGGCCCGGTTGTTTTCTTCCGGAAGTCTGTTCTGGTGATCAATAGTTTTCAAAAACCCGATAGCATAAGGTTTCCACCGCCAGCGGCGGCAACAGGACATGAGGCTGATGTGATCAACCTGGAACTTACTTCGGCACATAGCGCTTTGGGGCTCCGCGAAAACAATGCTGTTCAATTCAATTTGCCGCCCGGGGTAACGGTCTCTGCTGCGGGTCTGAGCGCATCGGTTCATCGCCTCGACAGCTGGGAAACTTCGTCTTTCCTTCCGGCAAAGGTGCCGGCTGCAACGGTAATGCCGGATACATTTCCTTATCCCCCGGAACTGGTCGGTCCACTACTCACCGGAAAGCTGACCAGCAGGCAAACAGGCCGGCCTCTGCCAGATAAGGACGTGATCCTTTCCATACCCGGGTCGAAGCCCTGGTTCGGCGTAGTGACCAGCAACGCGCGTGGACAATTTACTTTTGAAGTACCCCGGTACTTTGGCGATGGCGAGGTGATTCTGCAGCCATTTCCTAAAGACAGTGCCCTGGTGCAAATCAGTATTACAAGTCCCTTTTATCCGCATACCGTAATCAGCAACGAAACATTATCGCCGAAAATGCCGCTGACGGCTGGTCAGCATGCCGACATGCGCCAGCGTCACCAGGAGATCCAGCTGTGGCAGGGTTATGCCGCACGTGAGCTCCAGGAATATCAGAAAATCCTTTTGAAAGATACCCTTCCTTTTTTCGGCCCACCGGATGAAGCTTTCCTGCTCGACGACTATACCCGGTTCACCACCATGGAGGAAGTGTTCCGGGAGTATGTATTGTCGGTGATGGTGCGCCGCCATCGCGATGGCCTGCACCTGCTGGCACTGGACAAACGGGGGGCGCTGTTCTTCGAAGATGATCCATTTCTGCTGCTGGATGGCGTGCCGTTGTTCAACAACAACCGGTTCTTTGCATATGATCCGCTGAAGCTGAAGCGTGGTGCAGTACTGGCCGGTCCCTACCTGTACGGCGAGCACCGCTGGAACGGCGTGGTGTTCCTGCAAACTTACCGCGGCGACCTGGATGGCTTTCCACTGGAAGATTACCTGACTGTACGCAATTACAACGGTATGAGCCGTCCCCGCAACTTCTTTTCACCCCAATATGCGGCGGACAGCCTGAAGCAAAGCCGGCTTCCGGATTTCCGGGAAGTGTTGTACTGGAATCCACGGTTAGCTGCAACCGCGAGCGGGAAGGCAGGATTTGAATTTTACACCGGGGATGTGCCCGGAAATTACCAGGTAGTAGTGGAAGGTATCAGTTCGAAAGGGGAACTGATCCAGGGTAAAATGACCTTTTCGGTGAAGTAACGGAGGCAGCTGCGGCAATATTTGCCCGCCGACAGCGTTCCGGTAATATGAAAAACCCCGTATACCTGCTGAGCCTGACCCTGTTCCTTGGTGCCTGCAGCTCCACCAACCTGGTTCATATCAGTGTTCAGGAACCCGCCGTGGTTTCCATTCCCCGCGATGTGCGGGCAGTCAGCATTGTTAACCGCAGTATGGCTGCAGAAGAAAACAAAGTGCTTGACCAGATCCACCGCACGATCAATCTCGAAAGTAAAAGCCTCATTGACGAAGGTGGTAAAGCCTGTGTAAACGGGCTTGAAGAAGAGATGGTGGCGAACAACCGCTTTGAACGTATTGTGAAGCTTGACTCCACGAACCTCCGCAGTTTTGGAGCCGGCGTATTCCCTGCGGCGCTGAACTGGGAGCAGGTGGAAAAGATCTGCCGGGAGACCAATACCGATGCGCTGTTTTCCCTCGAATTGTTTGATGCCAATACCAGGGTTGATTATGCCGCTTTGCCTGGCGTGATCAAGACGGGGATCAGCAATATACCCGCAGTGACCAGCAGTGTGACCATGAACACGACGGTGCGTACCGGATGGCGTTTGTATTACCCCGCCACCAAGCTGGTGCTGGATGAGGCCTATACCAACAAGAATCTGCAATTCTCCGGCAAGGGAATTAATCCTGCTGTTGCCGCCGATGCGCTGTTCCAGAAAAAAGAAGCGGTGAAACAGGCAGGCAATGAAGCGGGGCATATTTATGCGACCCGCATCGATCCCTACTGGATCAGGGTGACCCGTGATTATTATGTGCGGGGCAATGACCAGTTCGGTGTTGCCAAACGTAAGGCGCAGACAGGCAACTGGGACCAGGCAGGCAAGATCTGGGAAGAACAGACAAAAAGCAGCAGCAACAAGGTTGCAGGCCGCGCCTGTTACAATATGGCCATTATCAGTGAGATCAATGGCGACCTCGATGGCGCCATCAGCTGGGCTCAGAAAGCGTATGAAGATTACCGTGTAAAAATCGCCCTGAGGTATGTAAATATGCTCCGGAACCGTAAAGTACGCAACGAGGTTTTGGCAGCGCAGCAGGGAGTAAATTGAGCGGCATGGCCTATATTTAGGTAATGGCGCATGAAGGAATACTGCATAAAAAGTTCAATATTGCACTACCGGGATGGAGTGTGATCGGGCCGTTCCTGGGCGGCATCCTGTATTTTTTGTCTACCGACAAACCAGGTCCGCTACTGCTGGTGCTCATGGCAGTTTTCCTGATCGCAACGGTACTGTCTGCCGTACATCATGCGGAAGTGGTTGCGTACAAAGTGGGTGAACCCTTCGGCACGCTGATCCTGGCCCTGGCAGTAACCATTATTGAAGTTTCCCTGATCATTTCCCTGATGCTGAGTGAGGGCGCTGAAGCTACTGAACTGGCCAGGGACACGGTTTTTGCCGCGATCATGCTGATCCTTACCGGCATCATCGGGATCTGCCTGCTCGTGGGCAGTTATCATCACCGCGAACAGCTGTACATCAAGCAGGGCGTCAGTACCTCGCTGGTTACGCTCACTGCAATTGCTGTACTGACCATGGTGCTGCCGAATTACCTGGTAACGCAACCCGGACCGTCCTTTTCTTCCAAGCAACTCATTTTTGTTTCCATCACTACCCTCATCCTTTATGGTGGTTTTATATCTGTACAGACCGTACGGCACCGTAATTATTTTCTCGCTGATGATACTGTGGCAGACGACCACCACGATGATCACCATACGCCAAACAGTGCCACTACCATCGCCAGCCTGGTTTTGTTGCTGGTGGCGTTGACTTTTGTAGTGCTGCTCTCCAAGAAGCTGTCTCCCACCATCGAGGAACTCGTGCTCAACTGGGGCGCGCCGCAAAGCATTGTCGGCATTATCATCGCGGCCATTATCCTGTTGCCTGAAGGCCTTGCTGCACTGAAAGCGGCACGAAAGAACAGGTTGCAGACAAGCCTGAACCTGGCGCTGGGGTCGGCACTGGCGAGTATCGGGCTGACCATTCCGGCTGTTTCGATTATTTCGCTCGTTTTTGACTTTCCCATTACCCTCGGCATCGATGCCAAAAGCACCCTGTTGCTTATCTTATCGCTTTTTACGATCGGCCTTTCTTTCAGTGCAGGTAAAACCAATATTCTTCAGGGTATTGTATTGCTGGTGATCCTCGCCACCTATCTTTTTACGACGCTTGTGCCCTGACATCGCCGTAAATTTGTAAAAAGGACTATATGAATGCTACGATGCCCGAATCGAGTATCATACCGGTACTCTCCTACCCTGATATTGATCTTGCCATAACCTGGTTATCTGCCCATTTTGAATTCCTCGAAAGATGGCGGGTGGGCGATCATCGCGCACAACTTTCCTTCGGCAACGGCGCAATCGCCATCAGCAAGGGCAATGGCGCCGGCAAAGAACAGCAAAGCATGTCACTGATGGTGCGTATTTCCAATGTACAGCATCACTACGAGCGTTCTGTTGCAGCAGGACTCACCATCCTGCAGAAGCCCGTGGAATTTCCTTACGGGGAAAAACAATATACCGTACTGGATATCGGCGGCCATGTATGGACCTTCAGCCAGACCATGCGCGAAATGGCGCCGGAGGACTGGGGAGCGGTTTCTGCAAGACATTTTCAGTAGGAAAAGCACGCAAAGGTTTTTGGTGCACGCAATGTTTTTCACGCAAGGGCGCGAGCGCCCCGCAAAGATGCAAAGGCGCAAAGGAATTTCGCCTCCATGATCGCGGAGTTGCTTCAGCTGGTGAAAATATCAGCAGATTTGAAACATCACTGGCTGGCTGTAGTTATGTGGAAGAGTAGGAAGAAATGAATACGAATAAATTTTTTCCTTACCTCCTTTCAATTAATATTCCTCCTGGCGGCTTTGCCTCTTGGCGTTTGCGAGAAACAGCAACGAGCGCAGCGAGAAATGCTCTTGCTTGCGCAAGTGGTGGCAGCTGCAGGGGCAAAAGCGCATGAGATTAGTGTTTTTTCAGGGAACCGAGGTAGTCGAGGAGGTTTGCCATATCCTGCAGGCTCATCTGCTGATAGAGATTATCGGTCATCATTGATTTTTTGAGTTGTGTCATCGTTTTGACGGAGCTCGTTTTCAGTTGCTGTTTGCTGCCACCAGGGAATTTGATTTCCAGGTCAGTTTCAGTTTTGCTGCTCAGGATACCCGATAAGCTGGAGCCGTCTTTCAGTTTCAATTCCCAGCCTTCATATCCAAAGCTGATGCCGGCAGAAGGCTGCGTGATCGCCCGGTACAATTCTTCTTTAGGAAGTTTGCTGCCGATTTCGGAGAGCGCGGGACCAAAATCAAATCCTTCTGTTCCTGCTTTGTGGCAGAGTCCGCACTTGCTGGTAAATACGGTGTGTCCCGCGGCGATATCGCCCTTCAGCGCTTTCAGTTCGGCAAAGGCAGGTGGTGCGGTGGTGCCATCTTTCTGACTGCCTTCAGGAAGGTAGGATGCTGCTTCTTCTTTTACTGAACCTCTCCAGGCGCCGCCAACACTTTGCACCACGAGGGGGATGTATTGCTTCGGAACCTTACCTGCCTTCAGTAAGGTCAGCACGCGCTCCTCACCGGACCAGCTCCAGCCGATCATTCCGGCAGCAGCTTTGCGCAGTGTGGAATCATATTGTTTGCTGGTCACAACGTTTTGCAGGATATCGAGGGAAGCCGTGTTGCCCACACCAGCCAGTGACCGGAGGAGGGCAAGACTGGCAGCAGTGTCTTTACCATTGATAACACTTTTTATGGAAGGAGTACCGTCCTGTTGCAGGAGGCAGGATGCCGCATCACGTCCGAGTGGTTCTTTGGATTTCTGCACCGCCATCTGCAGCAGCTCGCTGTTCCTGTGTTTTACTTTATAGCGGCCTGTCATTTCAATAAAGGCAGCAGTACCGCGGAGACTGTCGAGCACCTGATCAAGTGCCTTCATGGCGACGGGAGAACTCCTTACAGACGGTATATCGAGTGCCTGCAGCACGAGCCGGTTCCCTTCCAGGGAATTGCCCTGTTGTTGTTCAAGCAGTTTCAGCAGGGCCGGATATTTCGCACGTCCTTCGAGAAAATCAAATGCCCTGAAATACCGCAGCCTGTTTTGCAATGGTGTATTGTTGTCGGCAGCAAGTTGTGCCAGCAGCGGGATGGCCTTGTCTGTTCTTGCACGCCAGATGATATCCCGGCCTGCTGCAGTGGCAAGTGGTTGCTGGTTCGTAGTCAACCACTGGCTGAAGAAAGGGCCCCACTGGCCTTCTGCACCGATACCCAACGCTTCCAGGTACCAGCGGTCGATGCCGTCATGTGCATTCGCGAGGGTCGTCCACAACGATGGACCATCTGCGCCTTTGTAATGGTAAAGCGCGAGTGCTGCTTCGCGGCGTACCTCGGCGGAGCGGTCATTGACAAGGGCAGGCAGGATCGTATCAAGACCAATACTCTTTTTTGTAACGGCCGCACGGATGGCCATGCTGCGGATGTTGCTATTGTCGTCGGTTGCTGCCTCACGGAGTAGGCTAACCTCATTTTTGGTATCCTTGTCGAGAAGTATCCAGAATGCGCGCGCACGCATTCGCGGACCAGCGCCGGTTTGTTTCCAGTGTTGTTGGAGTGCCGCAGTGGCCGAATCTCCCATCTGTAACAGTGCCGTATATGCGAGATATCGGGTGGCGAGGTTGGGACTCTCCAATGCCTGCATAGCACTGTTGAGTTGTTTGTAGTTATAACGTTCTGTTTTATAGGGATGGCCTTTCGGGGCCACGCGGTAAACACGTCCGCGCACCTGGTCGCCGGCAGCATGCCCGCCAACACCCGGATCATACCAGTCCGCTACCATCAGGGAGCCATCTGGTGCCACGCAAATGTCAGCCGGACGAAACCAGGGATCCTTGTCGCCTTTCAGGATATTTTCTGTATTGGCAGTATACCCGGCGCCCGCAGCTTGCACCTGGTAACTGCGCACCACATTGGGTCCCGCATCGCAGTGGATCAGCTGGCCGTGAAATCTTTCGGGGAACAAATTGCCTTCATAAACCACCATACCTGTAGGCGAACCGGCGCCTGTCTGCAGCAAATTGGGTACAACACCCGGATCGTTGAGGTGCCAATGGCGTAAGGGAATGGAATCTTCCATATTGGTGCGGTTGCTTTGCCATCCTGCGCCTGTCATTTCATCCGTATATCCATATTTTCCATGCGGGAAAATTGCATTGATCCTCGTGCCTTTATTGCCATCATCGTCATTATCGCTCTGCCATAATGCGCCGTAGCTGTCCACCGCTACTTCATACGGGTTGCGAAAATTTTCCGCCAGCACTTCCACCTGGCTGCCGTCCGGATTGCAGCGAAGGGTTAGTCCCTGCCGGTATTGTTTTCCATCGAGGATCACTTTTCCTTTGGCATCCTTCAGGGTTCTGGCTTCGTTTCCGAAGTTGAAGTACAGTTTTCCATCGGGGCCGAAGGTAACCGCGTGCGCCCCGTGGTCATGCTGTTCGCCACCGATGCCCTGGAAAAGGATCTCCTTGCGGTCAGCTTTGTCGTCGCCATCACTGTCGTAGAAGGACCAGATATAGGGGCTTTGAGAGATGATGACGCGGTTGCCCAGCACAGCAATGCCGAGTGGGGCATTGAGCTCGGGGCCCTGGTAAAACACTTTTGAAGTATCCGCTTGTCCGTCACCGTTAGTATCTTCCAGTATGACGATCCTGTCGCCCAGTGCATTGGTCGGATTGCCATTGATGGCGGGCCGGTAATTGTACGCTTCGGTAATCCAGACGCGTCCGCGGTCATCCACATCCATATTAGTGGGATTCTGCAACATGGGTTCTTCGGCGAATGGTGTTACCACTAATCCCTCTGCCACGGTGAGGCCCCGCAAGGCATTTTCAGGAAGATGTTTTTGTTCTTCCGTTAGGGTGTCTGTTTTAGTTGTGGTTGAAGTGTTGCTTTCGGGCGACTGGCAGGCGGTGATGGCCAGCAGGCACGTGAAGCAAAGGATGATCGGGTTGCGGAGCAGTTGAATTGGCATTGATCGTTGAAAGTGCAGGTCAGGAAATTTGAATGATAGGTGTTGTTCAGCTGTAGCGGTCATTGCGCCAGGGATAAGCTGTATTGGAGTAGCCGCGTTCTTCCCAGAATCCGGGATGGTTGACTTCAAGGAATTCGATGCGGTTGATCCATTTGGAACCTTTCCAGGCATAAAGCTGGGGCGTGATCATGCGCACGGGGCCGCCATGCTCTTCCGGCAAAGGTTTGTCATCAACGGTGTGCACGAGCAGGACGTCGGGCTTCAACGCCTCTTCGAGCGAAAGATTGGTAGTATAGTCGTCATACCCGTGGCAAAGGATGAAAGCCGCGTGTTGGGTTGGTTGTACCAGCGCGGCCAGGTCGATGAAGCGCACACCTTTCCATTGAAGCCCGAAACGCGACCAGCTGGTGACGCAGTGAAAATCGCTGGTATCTTCCGTTTGCGGCAGGTCCATAAATTCTTTCCAGCTGAGGGTGACGGGATGCTCAACAGCACCATCCAATTTCAGTTGCCAATCCTCCGGAGCGATTTCCGGCTGGATACCAAGGTCCAGCACCGGCCATTTTTCGGTGGCAATCTGTCCAACGGGAAGGGAGGGCATGCCGTGCCGGTTGAGTGGCCCCGTGCCCATGGGGCGCTCGTCTGACAGGGAAGGTGTGAGGCGCATCTTCTCCTCGAACCGGGCTTTCAGTTTCATCCTGGCCGCGACTACCTTTTCCAGTTTTCCGGAATTCTCCATAATTGTCAATTTAACAATTTTAGCCGACAACCCATGATTTTGTTGTAACCGTTAATTTTAAGCATGCGTAATATTCAACTGATGATGCTGCTCGTGGCGGCTGGTTGCTTCACGGTTGTAACAACATCTGCATCACCCCTGGCAAGAGACACCACGCCCGGAACCATCAATGCCGGGGGCATCATGGCTTTCTAAAACGGCAGGTTACAATTTCGCTTGCCGGAACTGACCGATGCAGCTGCTGTTGTGATTTACTGAGGAAAACAGTCAGGCATAGGCCGCGGCCAAAGGCCGCACGGCTAGCAGGTCGTCAATTGCGGCTTTGGCGGTTCCGTAATGAAACTGAAACCCTTCTTCGAGCAACCTCGCCGGTCGCACCCACCTGCTCTTGAGGATAAGTTCCGCTTCTGTATCAGCCAGGCAGGCGGCGGCTTCGAGCAGCCATTGGGGACAGGGCAGTGAGAACAACGTACCGTAACTTTCGCTGAGCAGTTTCATGAACTGACAGTTGCTAACTGCTTCTGGTGCCGTGAAGTTGTAAATGCCAGAAGCTTCCGGTTGATGCAGCAGCCATTCGACAGCACGCATCACGTCCCATTCGTGGATCCAGCTGATCATTTGTTGTCCCGTGCCCTGGCGCCCGCCTAGTCCATACCGAACGAGCTGCAGCCATTTCCGGAAAGCGCCGTCTGCACGGCCGAGTACGATGCCCATGCGCAGCGCAATCTTGCGCGTACGGGGTGTATTGGAATCAAAGAAGGTCTTTTCCCAGGCCCGCACCACATCCACTGAAAATCCATAACCGACAGCGCCTGAATGTTCGTCTTGTGGACCATCTTCTGCATGGCGGTAGATGGTTGCAGAACTGGCATTGATCCAGACTGCAGGCGGGCATTCCAGTGCTCGGATCGCCTCACCCAATGCAGCGGTGGACTGAATGCGGGAAGAAAGTATTACTGCGCAGTTTTCGGACGTATACCGGCAGTTCACATTCTTTCCGCAAAGGTTGATAAGCAGGTCAGCGCCTTCCAGTGCCGCCGTCCATCGTCCGGTGGCGGACCTGCCATCCCATTGAACAGTTTCAATATTGCCAACCGATGTGGCCGGTGTTTTGTCGGATCTTGTCAATACAATGAGCCTACTGGTTTTCTCCCTGAAATAACGGCAACACAGTTGTCCGATATAACCATTGCCTCCGGCAATGACGATCTTATTGTAGTACATAAATACAGATTAATAATCGGTAGAGGAGCCAGCCGCAAGACAGTAGGGCCGGCAGATGAAGCAGCCTGGTTCTGCGCAGGTGTTCGGCAAACAAGGCAGCAGCAACGAGCAGGAAGCTTACCAGGAAAAATGCGGGTTTTGCATTTAAGACAACGCCAATCAGTAGCGGCAGCAGCAAAGCGAGGGCACCGGCGAAGGAAACGGTCATCAGGTTGCCCAGGTAGTTCCAGAAACAGTGCCGGGTTCGGTTGATGTTTCCAAGGCTAAGCAACAGGGTTCCCTGGAAAAGCATTTGTGCTCCGCAGAGGAGATACTCCCTGTACCAGGGTCCTGGTGGTACGAGCGGCTTCATAAAAATGGCATAGCGTGAAAGGATGAATGCAGTAAGCAGCCAGGCAAATAGCAAGAAGGCGATCCGGTAGTGAAGGCGGAAGCCTGGTTGTAGACCAACTTCACTCAGATCCGGTTTTTTGCCGTTAACAGTGGCAGCCGCACCCGGAATGATCACCCTGCGGTTATAGGACACGAAGGCGTATGCTTTTTTGAGGAACCAGACAATCGGGCGGGGCGACAACAGGATGCGCAGGGCCGGGAAGGCGGTACAGATCACTTTCAGCAGGCTGTCGATGCCGTAAGTCACCTGGCCAGTCCGGGTATCGATGAGGGCGATCTCGTTTACTGCACGTTGCCTGTCCAGCAGCGGGCACGCGGCGATTGCCTGCTGGTCCTGGTAAGGTTTCCGGCCACCGGCGTCGAGCATACCGGAGTGAACAAAGGCGCTGGTGTAAACGCGGCAAAGGGGGCATTCGGCGTCGTAGAGGATGACATGGTGGCGAAGTGTTTTCATAATTGACAATCAATGAAAATGAGGAAATACTGTCCGCCTTAACGTTAGACAAATATACAATAGTTATCCAATTTTCAATCTTTTCTGAATATTAAATCTCCCGTGCCCGGCTGACCGGAGGTGCATACACGCACTCTTCTTCGCTAAAGCTACGGTGGGCGAAGCCTTCAAACTTTCTTATCTTGCCCCATGCCCACAACGATAAAATGTCCCAACTGCAGCCATGAGTTTCCGCTGGAAGATGCCCTGAACGATGAGTTGAAGGATGCGATAGAAAAAGAGAAACAGGAATTGCGGCAGCAGATGATCGATTATAAGAAATCAAAGGAAGATGAGATCCGCCGCAAGGAGGAAAGTTTTCAGTTGCACCTGCATGCCGAACTGAAGCGGCAGGGCCAGCTACTGGAGGAAGGCATCCGGAAGTCGACCCAGGCTGACTTTGAAAACAGGTTGCAGCTCCTTCAGCAGGCGAACCGCGACAATGAAGAAAAATTGCGGATGGCGCGTCAGAAGGAACTGGACTACCTGCGTATGGAACAGGACCTGAAAACAAGAGAAGCTGAACTGGATATTGAGTTGCAGAAAAAGCTGCAGGCCGAACGCAGCAAATTATCTGAAGAACTCCGCAAACTGGAAGAGCAGAAGATGGTAGCCCGCGAGAATGAATACCAGTTGCGGCTACGGGAACTCGAAAAGCAACTGGAAGACCAGAAGCGACTGGCTGAAGAAATGAAACGACGGGCAGAGCAGGGCAGCATGCAACTGCAGGGAGAAGTGCAGGAACTGATCCTCGAAGAACTGTTGCGGGCAAGTTTTCCCTTCGATCTTGTTGCAGAAGTGGGTAAAGGCGCAAGGGGGGCAGATTGTATCCTTACCGTCCGCAACCAGTTCGGGCAGGAATGCGGCCGCATCATTTTTGAAAGCAAGCGGACAAAAAACTTTTCCCGCGAATGGATTGAAAAACTGAAAGCTGATATGCGCAGCCAGGGGGTAGACATCGCCATTCTTGTGACGCAAACCCTGCCGGATGATATGCAGCAGTTCGGGGAAAAGGAAGGCTTGTGGATCTGTTCCTTTCACGAAGTAAAAGCCCTTGTTACGGTTTTGCGGGATGGTATCCTGCGGGTATTCAACGCCAGCAAAAGCCAGGAAAACAAGGGCGATAAAATGCACATGCTGTACGATTACCTCACGAGTGCAGAGTTCAGCGAACAATGGAAAGCCATCCGTGAAGGTTTTCTGAACATGAAGCTGTCCATCCAGCGGGAAAGGGACGCTATGGAGAAGCTCTGGAAAGCCCGGGAAAAACAACTCGAAAAGGTATTGCTGAATGCTGCGCATGTGCGGGGCAGTATTGAAGGGATTGCCGGAAGCGATACCATCAATCTATCACTGCTTGAGAACGATCATTCCGAAGACGAAATAGCCTAATGACCATGACCTATTCAGCATTCCGTGAATCCATGGCCGCCGCCACACCGCCGGCCCACCTCTCCCCGTACCTGCAGGCGTTGTGGTTTGCCGGCAATAACCAATGGGACGCGGCACATGATCTTGTGCAAGACCTGCCGGATAAAAAAGCTGCGCATATCCACGCTTATCTCCACCGCCTGGAGGGTGATGACGGGAATGCAGGATACTGGTACGCGAGTGCCGGGGTGAAGTTTCCGGGGGTGGCTGTGGAGGATGAATGGGAGCAGTTGGTGAAAAGCTGTTTAGAAGTTTAATTGTTTATCAGTTTAGCAGTTATGTTGTTTAGCAGTTATGTTGTTTAGAAGTTGGGCTGACTTACAAAGCAAATTGCAAATACAACTGTTTTGAAGCACAGCGTTGTGGATCTTCTAAACAAATAAACTTCTAAACCAATAAACAAATAAAGGTCATCCTTCAGGATGACCTTTAAAAATTTTCCGGGGCGATCTCATACTGCTGTTCAAAGGATATGAAACTACTTCTAATGGGTCCCGGACATGGATTTGTTTCTACCTGCTTTGCTTTTTCAGGGGATAGGATTACGAAGGATCAGGTTATTCTGACTTTTCTAAGGATTGGATCAGCTATGACAAGCTATCGATGACTTTTCTGAGGATTGGATGGGAGGCTGCGGGATGTTTAATCCCTTTTGCATAACAAAAATGCGAAACTGCCTGCTGGTTTGAAATCCACTTCGTTAATCGAGGCTGTTTTATCGATATTCGGGTTTTTTAAGCCGTTTACTGGTCTGCCAACAATGTAAAAAGCCATCCACTTTCGTGGATGGCCCCTAATATTTTGCGGATTACATGGTCTTTGACCGGATAAAACCGCCGAGTGACATGCCGGCGTTTTTATAGGCCTCAGAGATCCGCTGACCCGTATCGAAATCGTTGTCGAGAAAAGCGCCGCCGCCCGGGCTCTTCTCCACAGAGATTTTCCCGATTACTTTGGATTTGTCAGCAGTCTCCACCACAATCGCCTCCAGGTTGATATTCGCACTCTTGCTCGTCATTACAATTTGATATCCTGGTTCGGTAAAGGTTGTCTTTACAATGATGGTGTACTTCGCTGATGCCAGCGGTCCGCCGGTCATACCGCTGAACTGATTGAATGTCTGAATGAAATTCGGCTGATACCGCGTTTCGCGGTCATCCAGCCACGCTTTCTCCCACGTATCGCCCTTTCCCGCTTCTTTTTTATTGTAATCTGCTTTTTTCTTGCTCACATAATCCGCCTCACTCACCTTCCCCACTTTCATGTTGGAATAGTCAAACTCGATGTTGATCTCCTTAACTCCTTTCAGTGCAGACAGATCCCCTTCTTCCAGTTTGATCTTCTGGGCTCCGGCTTCCACCGCAAACAGGGTGGTAGCAGCGAGCAGCATACCGGTGTACAGCTTTTTCATTGCATTTCAGTTTTATTGAATAAAACTAGAAAATGCGCGATCCTCCGTGAATGACAACCCGGCGGAATGTACTATTTCCTGTATGAACTGTTTATCGGGGAACTGCTGCTGTTACTGGGGCTGCAGCCAGACCAGTTTTACGCCTTTGTCTCCCCTTTCATTCTCCAGCTTAAGTGTAACGAACTGGTTGCTGGATGCATCATAATCAGAAATGGTAAATATGGAAAGGTTGTGGGATTTCTTCCCCGGATCGCCATACAACATAACCCGGCCGGGAACAATGTCTGAACCGGAGATCCTGTAATAAAATGCATCGCAGTCACTTACCCCGACGATTTTGGTAATCTTTCCCTTCTGTATACTTTCCGTATTTTTTTCAGCATCGTTCATCAGCATGTAACTGCCGTTTTTTGCAGGAAGATAATAGCAGGATTTGTATTGATTCCCCCTGTCCATTTTCTGTGCGGTACCTTCGCGCTCAGACTGGTAAAAGGGAACAACCGCTGCTCTTTCAAGGTGTTGGCTCCTGGGGAAAAGGTAGCTTCCGGTTTCTGTACCCAGAATACTGTAATTCGCGACTACAGCATGTCCGAGTTCAGCATCAGAAAGCTGATATTGATTGTTGGCAGTATTGCTGCTTCCGGACCAACCACCCATGGAACCCATTCTGGAATAGAGTTTCAGCTCCTCAAACAGCACGGCAAAGCTGCCATCACTATTGATATAAATATTTTGTGGTCCCACAGTCAGCTCGTCTTTTTTCCCAAAGAGCTCAGCATGTTTCTGAAAAGCATCCTGAAGCACCGGTTGTTCCGAATGTTCCATTGTTTTTGTAACGGGATCTACAAATGTCAGCACCACATCAATGGCAGTCTTGCCGTTTTTACTGCCTTCTTTACGCCCCAGCCTGGTAGTAGTAAGCAAAATGAGTTTTTTAGTAACGGGATTATAACGTGCGATACCACCCGTCGCCCCCAAATTGCGCTCAACGTCAAGACGGGTAACTTTAATTTCCTTATCGCCTTCTTCCAGGGTTCCCAATAAAAATGCGGCTTGTTCACTGCCGCTTTCTTTCGTATTGTAGGCGGACACCAACAGTGCAACATTGTTTCGCCCAAAGAATGCCATGTCGATAAAATGCAGGTATTTGAACTTGTTTTCCGGCGAATTATAATTAACCCGTTTTATTTCCTTGTTGTCGGCTCCATATAACACCAGTTCAATACGCTTGTTGCGATCTGACTGAACCGTGTTAAACATGACAACAGCATAGTTATCACTGAAGGGGTCTTTTCGTACACTGAAATCCGGCAAAGCCACGGCTCCTAAAGCCATACCGTATCCCATCCCCATGCTAACCTTATCCATCCGGGCAATTTCCTTATCTTCTATCAGCGCGCCGGTCGTGCCATTGACAATAATCCTTGTCAACACAGGAGTTGCTGATTCAAATTCGCTTACCAGCAAAACTGCATTGCCATTTACTTCAAAAAATCCATCAACATTGGCTGCCTTGAGTTTCCCCAGTGAAGTTTCCAATTGTTTCTCGGCTATGAGTTTATGGGAAATATCATAAGCGCGGACAGACATCCCTTTCTTATTCTTCAGGTGAAAGAACATCGTGTTCCCGTTTTTCATCTGTAACACTTTGCAGAAACCCTCCTCGGGTTCTTCGAAAACAGCACTTTCAGCAACCTGGGTGAATTGGGATAAGACATTGAGACACATTAACAGAAACACACATCCGAAAACAATTTTTTTCATGGAAAGAGTTTAAGGGGCAAGATAGCGCGCAACAATCAAACTTCAAAAGTGTGCGCGACCGTTACCTGTAAGCGTCAGCGGCATTCAGGTAATGACATAGGCCAGAACCAGTGGATTGAATATTTTAGCGTGCAGATCTACTTCCTGGTTAATCTCCTTCCGAAAAATATAAGGAAGCTGAATCCACTCATTTGCGTGCACACGGGCAGCGCCCCGCAGCTGCATGTGCTGACGGAAATCAACTTTTCCGTTGCCATACCATTTAAAAAGGGCTTCCTTGGCACTCCAGATAACAGTTGTCAATTGCATGCGCATCAGGTCGAACTGGCTGTAAGCATCCAGAAAGTCCTTTTCCGGCTGAGCAAGAAACTTATGTGATATATGTTCAATACGTGGGGTGATCAGTTCGATATCGATGCCTACGCGGGAAGTATCACTGGCGATCGCTGCGGCGTAGTTACCGCTATGGGAAATGGAAAAGTGGTATTTCTCCCCTGGCAGGAAAGGTTTGCGGGTGTCGGCCACCTGGATCTCTTCCAGCGGAAAATCTGCAAAAAGATGCCGGAGCAGGTAGCGTCCGGCCAGATGCTGCAGTCGTTTATAGGGATGTGTTACGTCCTGCTTGATCGGCACTTTTTCGAGAAAGAATGCTTCCGGCTCTTCAATCCGCCAGATGGCCAGCCGGCTGTGCTGGTTGATATTATGTTGATAAAATAAGGCCAAGGTTGAGAATTTGCTGGTAACATTGCAGCGCATGCTTGCGTGTAAACCGTTCACCAAATATAATTGAAGACCAGCACATGATACTGTCAGATAAAAGGATACTTGAGGAAATGGGAAAAGGCACCATCAAAATTGAACCTTTCAACCGGGAGAGTCTGGGCAGCAATTCCTATGATGTGCGGCTGGGCAAATGGCTGGCTACCTACAAAGAGCATATCCTCGATGCCAAAAAACACAACCAGATCGAGTACTTCGAGATCCCGGAGGAAGGATTTGTGTTGTATCCCCATATTTTCTATCTCGGTGTTACCCTGGAATACACCGAAACCCATGCCCATGTTCCGTTCCTGGAAGGCAAGTCCTCTACCGGCCGCCTGGGCATCGATATCCACGCAACAGCCGGCAAGGGTGATGTCGGATTCTGCGGCCACTGGACCCTCGAAATTTCGGTAAAGCAACCTGTAAAAGTGTACAAAGGCATGCCGGTTGGCCAGCTGATTTACTTCCCCGTGGAAGGTGAAATCGAAGTAGCCTATAACCAGAAGAAGAATGCGAAGTACAGCGGGCAGCCGGATAAGCCGGTGGAAAGTATGATGTGGAAGAATTCGTTTTAGTTTAGTTGTTTAATTGTTTAGAGGTTTAGTAGTTGGCGACCCGAGGATGGAAGTGAATGGCAGTTTGAAGTTTGGGGTCTGGGGTTTGAAGTTGGGTTTGAAGTTTGCTTTGCCTGCCGGAGCTTTAGCGAAGGCAGGGCTTTGATTCAAACCATTAAAACTGAACGCCATACTTATCAATAACCCTTTTCTTCTTTGCGCCCCTGCTTCTTTGCGTGGCGAGCAGCGCCATTGCGTGAAAAAACATGCAATTGAGTGAAAAGGTGCGCTTTGGCTGCTGAAGCATTTGCGTAAGCGGCAAGCGCCGTAAGCAATAATTATAACAGAAACAAAGCGGGAAATCGTTCATAAATCAGCGCGACACACCTGCGTGAGACTGGCCAGCTGTGCGGGCAACACGCTGACGGTCGAGCGCTATGACCATACCCACCACCTGGTTATAACTCATCATGCCGCCAGGCTGCTGGTTGGCGCGCAAAAATTCCGCATAGAGGATACGTACCACCGGCTCAAAAAGGCCGGTGTGGCGAAGGTTGAATTCGCGTAGTTCCTGAATATCCTGCTTCACTGCGGGCGAAAGCAGGTTGATCTGCGCGCGCGCCTTAACGCTGTCCTTCCCGAATAAATCGCGGATGGCATACAGGTAGAGATCAAAGCTGGCCGAATACCGGAAAGCGGGGCTGCCGGATGCAGATGCCGTCAGGTACCCTGCAAGATTAGCCTCGTTTTCCTTGGCATATCCCAGCTGGTGCCCGATTTCATGACAGGTCGTAAAAGGCTGCACAAATACCGGCACTGTAGTATTGACCTGCGCTTCGCCGGTGAATGGATTATAGTATCCTGTAAAGCCCAGGTAATTGCCAAGATAGCTGTAGAGGGAAGGTTTGACAGACTGACCGCCATAACGCAGAAAAACTGCTTCACCCGAGGGGTTGCGGTAGGCACGGAAAGCATTGGTAAAAAGCGTCTTCTTATGCCGCAAGGGATCACGATCGGCAAGAGAGCTGTCGCGCAGTGCGTTCAGTTGAATCACCAGGCGGCTGACCAGCGATTCGAGTTCTTCCGTGGTATAGGGTCCGGGTCGAATCCCCATCTGGTAGGCAATGCCGAGCCGGTTATAGTTCAGTCCCCAGTTGAGGTTGAAAATAATGTAGATCCACAGCCATGCTTTCATCACACGCATGCCTGACCGAATCAGCCAGGCCTTATTCACTTTTTTCTGCCAGATGCCGCGAATCCCCCGGTAGATCGTGTGCAGCAGCCAGATCGCTACAGCCGTGTACAAGAGGTCACCGATGCTGATGGGCAGCCATCCGAACAGCCAGCGAAGCACCCTGGAAATGAGCGGATAGAGGCCGGTGGAATAATATCTTTCCACCGCTGCGGGGAACAGGGCAAAGATCCTGATTGCCAGCACTGTGAGCAACAAGAAGATCCATCCGTAATATGGTTTCAGTTTCCGCATGCGTGAAACGAGGTAAAACGATCAACAATAATAGAATGTTCGTGGCAATCACCCAATAGCTTTATTTTGCAGAACAAGTGCAGCACATATATGGAAATCAACCGGAACGAGGAATCTATGCGGAAAGCATTGACCGAACGCCTGGCCCGATGGGAAAAGATTGCGGTTGGTGGCGGACACAAAGCGATCGCAAAACAGCACGAGCGCAATAAGCTGACTGCCCGGGAAAGGATCCGTTACCTGCTGGATGAGCCGGAGGCTTTCCAGGAGATCGGTGCTTTTGCCGGAGACGGCATGTATGCAGCAGATGGCGGTTGTCCGGCGGGCGGCACGGTGGCTGGCATCGGGAAAGTAAGCGGCCGGTTGTGTGTGATCCTGGCGAATGACCAGACCGTGAAAGCCGGAGCCTGGTTTCCCATTACCGGAAAAAAAAATCTGCGTATGCAGGAGATTGCTATGGAGAATCATCTTCCGGTGATCTACCTGGTGGATAGTGCCGGTGTATTTCTGCCGATGCAGGATGAAATCTTTCCCGATAAAGAACATTTCGGCCGCATCTTCCGCAATAATGCGCGCATGAGCGCGATGGGGATAACCCAGATCTCGGCGGTGATGGGCCCCTGTGTTGCAGGAGGTGCCTACCTGCCCATCATGAGCGATGAAACGCTGATGGTGGAAGGCAATGGTTCTATATTTCTTGCCGGTCCCTACCTGGTGAAAGCCGCGATCGGGGAAGACGTGGATGTTGAAACGCTTGGCGGTGCAAACACCCACAATGCGATCAGCGGGATCGCTGATTACCAGTTCAAAACCGAGGAAGAATGCCTCGACCGTATCAAACAGATCATCGGGAAACTGGGCAGGCCTGCCACAGCGGGTTTTGACCGTATAGCTGCGGCACCTCCCCAAAAGGCAGCCACTGACACCTATTCGATTTTCCCGGAAGGCAATGCACGGCCTTACGATGTACGGGAACTGATCGCCTGCATCACTGACTATTCGGTGCTGGAAGAATTCAAGGCTTCCTATGGCAAAACGATCGTTTGCGGTTATGCGAGAATTGATGGCTGGGCTGTGGGAATTGTCGCCAACCAGCGCCTGATCGTCAAAACGCAGAAAGGAGAAATGCAACTGGGCGGCGTAATCTATAACGACAGTGCCGATAAGGCGGCGCGGTTCATCCTGAACTGCAACCAGAAAAAAATCCCGCTGGTGTTTCTGCAGGACGTTACGGGATTTATGGTGGGAAGTCGCAGCGAGCATGCGGGCATTATCAAGGACGGCGCGAAACTGGTAAATGCTGTCGCGAATTCTGTTGTTCCCAAGATCACCATCATCACCGGCAATTCCTATGGCGCGGGCAATTATGCCATGTGCGGGAAAGCCTATGATCCCCGGTTCATCTACGCATGGCCAACGGCAAGAATTGCGGTGATGGGTGGCGACCAGGCAGCAAAAACATTGCTGCAGATCCAGGTGGCAGGGCTCAAGGCACAGGGCAAAACTATCAGCGCACAGGAAGAGCAGGAACTGCTGCAGGAGATCAGGGGGCGTTATGAAGCCCAGGCCAGTCCCTATTATGCTGCTGCCAGGCTTTGGGTGGACGAGATCATTGATCCAGCCGAGACGCGCAACCGCATTTCCCTCAGCCTTGAGGCAGCCAATCATCAACCTTTCCTGGCACCCCTGCAGACCGGGGTGTTCCAGGTGTAAATCTTTGAATCATGGAATTATCGCTCTATATCGCTGACGCATTTACCAATACGCTTTTTGGCGGCAACCCCGCTGCTGTTGTGCCGTTGCAGACCTGGCTTCCCGATACCCGTATGCAGGAAATCGCCATGGAAAACAATCTTTCCGAAACCGTCTTTTTTGTAAAGGACGGTAATGATTTCCAGATCAGGTGGTTCACGCCCACGGTTGAAGTCAAATTGTGCGGACATGCCACGCTGGCGGCTTCGCATATCCTGTATACCGAACTGGGTTATGCAGCAGACACTATCCGTTTTCACAGCAAGAGTGGCCTGCTCACCATTACCAAATCGGAACAGGGCATCACGCTCGATTTTCCGGCCAATTCGCCAACACCCGGCGATGCACCGGATGACCTGTTCGAAGGACTGAATATTACCGGCGGACTCGTATTCAGATCGAGTTTCGACTACATGGTACTGTTAGACAGCCAGGGCGCCGTTGAAGCGTTGAAGCCCGACTTTGGCCGGCTGGCAAAAGTGCCCGCCCGCGGGGTGATCTGCACGGCAAAGGGCGACAAAGCAGATTTTGTGTCCCGTTGCTTTTATCCGCAGAGCGGGATCAATGAGGATCCTGTTACAGGATCAGCACACACGATCCTGGTTCCCTTCTGGGCGGAACAACTGGGCAAAACCATGCTCTTCGCAGAACAGCTGTCCAGGCGTGGTGGCAAACTGCATTGCGAATTGCAGGGCGACCGGGTATTGATGACAGGAACAGCAGTGACCTACTTAAAAGGAACAATTGAAATATGACAGATAGTGGATTGGTGATCTATACCGATGGTTCCAGCCGGGGCAACCCGGGACCGGGCGGGTATGGGGTCATCCTGAAATGGGGCGCGAAAGAAAAAGAGCTGTCGCAGGGCTATCGGAAAACCACCAATAACCGGATGGAACTGATGGCAGTGATTGCGGGGCTGGAAGCGCTGACGCGGAACGGACTCTCGATCACGGTGTACAGCGACAGCCAGTATGTGGTGAATGCCGTTGAAAAGAAATGGCTCGATAAATGGATGGCTACCGGCTTCAGTGGTGGCAAGAAGAACAGTGATCTCTGGAGAAGGTATCATGCCCTTTCGCGGCTTAACCAGGTCCGGTTTCGCTGGGTGAAAGGACATGCCGATAATCCCTTCAACAACCGCTGTGATGAGCTGGCTACCGCTGCAGCAGATGGCGGGAACCTGCTGGTGGATGTGGGCTATGAAAATTTATCGGATATTTGAAACATGCATCCTACCATACCCGCTGAACAGATACTGATAGAGCAGTTACCTGAAGAAGCAGCACTTCCAATGGACCTGCTTGAATTGGCTGAGCCTGATGTCAATGCCATAGCGGAGTATATCAATTATTGCATTGTGCTGGTAGCGAAAAAAGGAGAACAGGTGGTGGGCGTACTGGCATTGAGCCCGGAGACCAAAGAGCGCACGGAAATCCGCAACATCGCAGTGTTGCCTGCTTTCAGGAAAAAAGGAATCGCCCGCCAGTTGTTGCAGGAAGCCTGCAGCCGTGCTTCAAGGCTGGGTTACCAGGTGCTGCAGGTATGCACATCGAACGCCGGCATCCGGCAGCTGAAAGTGTACCAGCAGTTTGGATTTGAACTTACCGATGTACGGTGGAACTATTACGTGGAGCATTTCCCTGAACCGATACTGGAAGACGGCATTCTCCGCCGGCACCAAATGGTGCTGAGCAGGTTACTGTAATGATCCTGGGTAATACCATAAACTATTTACGCTTTCCTGCGAGCAGGACGGTTGGGTTGCTCTTTTCTGTGAGCAGCCTCCTGCTGGGCATCTGGGTGGCTGCCATTCCGGGGATCAAACTGCGGCTGGGCCTTACAGATGCCAGCCTGGGACTTTCGCTGCTCCTTGCACCGGTTGGCGCGCTCACCGGTGTGATGGTCGCACCTTATGTGTTCAAAAAAATTCCCGTTGGTCAATGGATGGTGCGCGGCCACATCCTGTACTGCCTGATCTTCATTGCGCAGGTAATGGCGGTCAGCCCTGCGATGCTTTGGGTTGCCCTGTATTTCAACGGCCTGACCGGCTTTCTGAACGGCGTGTCTACCAACTCGGTTGTGGATATTGTTGAGAAACAATACAACCGGCGGATCATGAGCACCAGTCATGGCATGTACAGCCTGGGTGGTGGTATCAGTGCCGGGCTTACAGCTATTTTCTATGCCGTACATCTGACTCCTATCTGGCAGATCACCATCGTGGCGGCGGTGCTTATTACCCTGCTCCTCCTGCAACGGAAACACCTGCTGCAATATGCCATTAAAATCCAGTCCGACACCAGTTTCCGGCTGCCGTCCGGCAGTGTAATTGGTCTTGCCTTCATTTGTTTTGTATCCTTTATGGGCGAAGGGTGCGTGGCAGACTGGAGTGCCCTGTACCTGCGGGAATCCCTGCATGGCTCGAAGGTTATTGCGGGGCTCGGTTTTGCAGGTTTCAGTGTGGCGATGGCTATTGGCAGGTTGAACGGAGACGCCCTGATCCCGAAAGTGGGCAGCAAGAATATTGTGATCGCCGGATGCCTCGTGGCAAGCCTGGGATTTTTGCTGGCTATTGGATTCGGCACTGTTCCCACCGCCATAGCGGGCTTTACCCTGATCGGCTTTGGTTTTTGTTGTGTGGTACCCATCCTGTTCAGTGCTGCCTCCAGGGTACCCGGTGTCAGTCCGGTGAATGGTATAGCGGCAGTGGCCAGCGGCGGATTGATCGGATTCCTGGCCGGTCCTTCCCTGATCGGACTGATTGCAGAAGAATACAGCATTGCATGGGGTTTGTCTATCCTGTTTTTCCTCTCCCTGGCAGCTGCCATCTTTGCCTGGAAGAATGACTTCCTGATAAATCGTCATTCCCGCGCGCCTGAGGTCAACTATAACGATCAACATTACTGAGCGCATGCCCTTTCATATATTCACCAGGATCCGGATCGCAGCCCCGCAGGCGGCGGTGTGGAAAGTGCTGACGGACTTTGCAGCCTACCCTGATTGGAATCCTTTTGTGCAGCAACTGACCGGCAAGGTAGCAGCCGGTGAAAGAATAACCGTGCATTTGCCGGGCATGACGTTCCGCCCCCTGGTCAAAGCGGTGGTTCCGGACAAAGAACTGCGGTGGCTGGGGTATCTCGGAGTACCCGGACTGTTTGATGGCGAGCACCAGTTTTTGCTGGAAGACAACAGGGACGGTACCACGACATTTATTCACAGTGAAACTTTTAATGGCCTGCTGGTGCCGCTCTTTCGGGCCAGCCTGCTGAAAAAAACAAAACCCGGTTTTGAAGCAATGAATACAGCGTTGAAGCAACGGGTAGAAAAGTATTATGAAACCTTGATTTCCCCGCTTTGAGTGAGAGGTATCATTTTTCAAAATAGAGCAATTTATTAAATCCAGTGAAATGAGCCACCACACTGTGTTTCATAACCGTATGTGTGATAAGCGTTTCAAAAAGCATTCATTTGAACGTGAAAACTGTTAGACGTTAAATTTACTTGCCCCCAACTGGCTAATCTTTTCGGGATACAGGACGAAAGGCATAACAGCGCCTCCGTTGGCACATAACCAGGTATTTTACAATAACAATTTACAACCATGTAAGTTTGTGAGATGTAGTGTGGTGGCTCATTTCACTGCAGTCAAAGTCAGCGGGCCCTAAAAACAGTACTATGAAACCAATTGTAAAAGTCTGCTGTATCAGCAGTGAAGCGGAAGCGGCGATGGCTATTGGAGCCGGTGCAGCCGCCATCGGCCTGGTAGGAAATATGCCCAGCGGTCCGGGTGTTATAACAGATGAACTGATTGCTGCCATTGCACGCACAGTTCCAGCCAATATTGCCACGTTTCTGTTGACCAGCGAAACAAAGCCGTCGGATATTGTGCGGCACCACACCAGGGTGCAAACCAGTACTATTCAGATGGTGGATGCGCTGGCAGAAGGGCAATATAAAGCCATCAGGAAACAACTGCCCGGCGTGCAGCTGGTGCAGGTAATACATGTCATCGACGAAGCATCGGTGGACGAAGCGCTTTCCCTTGCTTCAGAAGTGGATGCGTTGCTGCTGGACAGTGGAAATCCGCGGCTGGCCGTTAAAGAACTCGGCGGAACTGGCCGCGTACACAACTGGACGCTTAGCAGGAAAATAGTGGAACAGTCACCCGTGCCTGTTTTTCTTGCCGGAGGACTACATGCCGGAAATGTAAAGGCCGCCATTGAGCAGGTGCAGCCCAATGGACTGGATCTTTGCAGCGGTGTGCGGACCAATGGACAACTGGACGCGAAAAAGCTGGAAGCTTTTTTCGAATCAGTTTACGGGAGATAAGTGGGCGTTATTTTGCAGCAGGCTGAAGTGAAGGCCTGAAGTCGCCTTTCCACCAATAATAGGCACCGAACAGCAATACGCTGAACACCACCGTAGCCGCTATGCTGCCACGAAGAAAAGGCACACCATCTCCAAGTGCCAGCAGCCAGCCGTCAAAAGTCTTTGGCCGCTGGAAGCCGGCGCCGCCCATCCAAACAGCAGTATTAGAAAGTACGAAGTATACCAGTGGTGCAACCAGTGAACCAGCCAGCACCCTGGGGATCGTAATCCTGTTGATGGCGAAACCCACGAAGGTGATCAGGGCAAACAATATATAGTTGGTGGTTTGACCGTCGTAGAAACCCGGAAGATCACTCCATCCTGCGCGAAACAGCAATTCGAAAATGCAGTCGCTCAGGAACATGGAGAACACCGGTAAGGCGAAAGCCCATTTACGGTCTTTGATCACGGCACCACCAAAGAGGGCCATGGCGATATGCGGGGCAAATCCCAGAGGTCTGTTGGGAATGATTCTATAGATCGCTGCGGCAACTACCAGCAGGAGGAAAGCAAACAGGATGGAGCGCGTATTTTTCATACTTCGGGTATATGGTACAAAAATAGGAAAATCAGGGCATTCATGGGGTGGTGGAGCGGTAGATCAGGACGGGGCTCCTGGCCTCCAGCGTCAGTTCAGCGCCATCAAGCAGCAGCAGGCTGTCTCCCCAGGACATTTCGATTCCCGGCTGGTCATTTTCAGTAGCCACCACATCGCCTTCCAGCACAATAAGGATGTCTACTGTGTTAGCTGCAACACTGTATTTCTCTCCTTCTCCGAGTTTAATGCTGTGCAGCTCAAAATCCGGTGCCGGTGTTTTGTACACGGCCTCAACGGTGTTCACCGGGGTTGCTTCCAACACATGGGGTACAACCGGCTCGAACCGTACGTGCTTCATCAGTTCCGGCACATCAATGTATTTGGGTGTCAGTCCCCCGCGGAGTACGTTGTCTGAGTTCGCCATCAATTCCACATTCTGTCCCTCAAGGTAGGCATGCAGGATGCCAGCATCCTGGAACACGCCCTGGCCTTCCTGCACCTGCACCAGGTTGAGCAGGTAAACTGAAAAGATGCCGCGGTCGATCGTTCCTTCCTGCTTATAGGTCAGCGCTGCGCGGGCTGCCCAGAAATCCGGGTCTGATTTTTCTATTGATCCGCTTTCATAAGCCGGTACGATCCGATCCAGCAATGGCTGCAAGGTAGCTTTGACTTCTTCAGCAGGCATTTCCATTACGCGGCTGTACAGGGCACGGTAATCACCATCACCGAATACCTCCAACAGAAAATTCAGTTCCGGCACTTTTGTAAGGATCGCTTTCATCGTCTCCACAGCGCGGAATCCGTGCAGCAGGTAGAACTCACTCAGCGCTACCATCACTTCCGGCTTATGATTGTCATCCTTATAATTCCTGTTCGGAGCGGTCAGCGCGATACCCTTTGCATTCTCAGCAGCAAATCCTTCGATCGCACTTTCGCGCGTGGGGTGCACCTGGATGCTGAGCATATCTTTCACATCGAGAATTTTCAACAGGTAGGGCAGTCTGCCAAAGGTCTTCTTTACTTTCTCGCCCAGCAATGAAGGATTGTCCTGCAGCAATTGGTGAAGATCGGTACTGCCGATCAGTTGTGCCGGGGCTTGCGCATGAGCGCCCAGCCAGTATTCTGCAAAAGGTTCTTTGCGCGAATTTGACCGTGATAACAACTGCGGGAGATAGGTGAAACCACCCCATTGATAATGCTGCACTTTTCCCTCAAGTGCAAACACTTTATTTTGATGCTGCATATTAAAGGCCGAAAATACATCAAAGCACTTTATGAACAGGCAGAATACGGGAAGGAAAGGTGAAAACCTTGCAGCGATGTGGTTACAGCAACATGAATTTGTATTGCTGGAAAGAAACTGGAAAGCACGGAGAAAAGAAATCGACCTGATCGCCTGTAAAGATCACGTACTCCACTTCATTGAAGTGAAGACCAGGATGGGACTGGGTTTCGGCAATCCTGAAGAGCAGGTGAACGGAAAAAAACTGTATCATCTCCGGATCGCGGCGGAGGAATATCTTACCCAACATCCGCAATGGCGGCGGATCCAGTTTGACGTACTGGCCATTCTGCTGAATGGGAATTTCAACACGATAACTTTCCTGGAAGATGTCGGTTAAGAAATGGTTACGCCTTCGAGTCTTGCGCGCATTTTTTCCACCATTTTGTAGGTAGCGGGACAGTACTCAAGGTTCTGTTTGTGTACATGAATATAGTCCGCCATTTTTTTCTTGGTCAGGTGGGGAAAGCCGGCGCAATCAGAAGGACGTACTTCGTAGATGGAACACATATTGGTTTTGGTATCGAGGAACTGGCAGGGGCGTTTTACGTTCATCCAGTCTTTATCCTTCTTATCGTAATACAGCCATTTTTCGCGGAAAGCCTTTTCCGACATACCAAGGTGTGCAGCGATGCGGGTAACATCCTTGCCGGTGAAAGTCGGCGTCATCGATTTGCAGCAATTGGCACAGGTGAGGCAGTCCACTTCTTCCCAAACTTCACGGTTGAGTTCGGGCGTTATTTTGTCTAGTCCTCTTGGCCTGGTATTCTCGACCTTGGTAAGGAATCGCCTCATCTTCATCTTCGTGTCCAGCACTTTCTTTTTAAACCTGCGAAGGTTTACGGCACGGCTATTGGTCGCTACGGTCATGCTTGCTGCAGTGGTTGATTTGACCGCAATATAAAGGTTTCAATGTTTAAATTGCTGCCGAATTGATTCTCTGGAAAAAATGTGGGAGACTTACAAAAAGGGATACAAAGCGTGGCTACGCCTGGAAAAATCGCTCGCGGACAATTCTGTGCAGGCGTATCTGCAGGATATTGAGAAACTTACCCAGTATCTTTCCCATGCGGGCAACCTTGCTGCGCCCGATAAGCTGCAGCCGGAGGACCTGGAACAATTCATCCGGTGGGTGGCTGAGCTGGGCATGACGCAGCGGTCACAGGCAAGGATTCTTTCCGGTCTCCGGAGTTTTTACAAGTATTGTGTGGAAGAACAGATCGTGCGGGAAGACCCCACGATATTGCTGGAAGCGCCGAAGCTCAGCAGGTTGCTGCCAGATACCCTGAGTTACGAAGAGATTGAGCTGATCATTGCAGCCATTGACCTGAGTAAACCGGAAGGTGAGCGCAATAAGGCGATCCTGGAAACGCTGTACAGTTGTGGCCTGCGGGTCAGTGAACTGGTCGGGTTGCAGATTTCGTGTCTCTTTCTCGACAGCGGATTTATCAGGGTGCTGGGTAAAGGCAGCAAGGAAAGACTGGTACCGATCGGTGAGAATGCGATCCGGCAGATTGAGATCTACCGGAACACGATCAGGAATCACCAGCAGATCAAACCGGGCAAGGAAGATATCCTGTTTCTGAACCGTCGCGGGGCACAACTCACCAGGGTAATGATCTTCCTGATCATCAAAGCGCTTGCACAAAAAGCCGGCATTTCCAAGCAGATCAGTCCACACACCTTCCGGCATTCATTTGCCACACACCTGGTGGAAAATGGTGCAGACCTCCGGGCGGTGCAGGAAATGCTTGGGCACGAAAGCATCACCACCACGGAGATCTACACCCACCTCGACCGCGAGTTTCTCCGGAAGACCCTTTATTCCTTTCACCCCGGGTTCCGGAAATAAACCAGCAATTTTACCTGTCAGCGTGCGGCATTGTCTTTGCCCAGCACTTTTGATTTTTGTACCAGCTCAAGGAATTCTTTCCGGTAACCCTGCGTGTCCTGGTCCATCGCACCTGAAGCGATGTTCAGCACCTGGTCAAAACTGGATTGCTGCAGGTATTCGGATTTATTGAGCAGCATCCCCCACTCTGCTACGGCAGCACTGAAGCGAAGGTTCTCCGGTGCATCATCAAACGCTGTCCTGCTTTCTTTGGACAACCGTTGTACCATGAGCTTGCTCTTGTTCTCTTTCGGTTCCTTGTACCGGATCTTCAGGGTAAGAATATTCTCACGGTTAGGTTTTTCGGTCCCCTTTGGTACGTCCTGGTATTCCAGGGGGTCGACCTCACGCGAGAATTTGTCTTTCACGCCAACGGGAATGATTTCATACAGTGCGGTAACAGTATGGCCGCTGCCCATTTCACCTGCATCCTTGATATCATCGTTAAAATCTTCATCCTGCAGCATGCGGTTCTCATAACCGATCAGGCGGTAGGATTGTACCAGGGCAGGATTGAATTCGATTTGCAGTTTTACATCTTTGGCAATGGTGAACAGGGTGCCACCGAATTCTTTCACCAACACTTTTTTTGCCTCTGTCAGACCGTCGATATAAGCGTGATTGCCATTGCCTTTATCGGCCAGCAGTTGCATTTTGGCATCCTGGTAATTACCCGTTCCAAATCCCAATACAGTGAGGAACACATTGCTTTTTCTTTCTTCCGTGATCAGTTTTTCCATGGAGGCATCACTGCTTTCACCGACGTTGAAATCGCCGTCGGTGCAGAGAATGACACGATTGTTACCATTTTCCAGGAAGTTCTCTTTGGCAGTTTTATAGGCAAGCCGAAGCCCCGCTCCTCCTGCTGTTGAGCCGCCTGCTTCAAGCCGGCGGATGGCGTCTTTGATTTTCGTTTTCTGATCTCCGGTAGTAGGTGGCAGAACGAGGCCAGCGGCGCCTGCATAGACTACAAGCGCTACCCTATCCTCCTCCCTTAACTGGTCGGTGAGCAGTATCAGGGATTGCTGTACCAGGGGCAGTTTGTTGGGCTCATCCATAGAGCCTGAGACATCGATCAGGAATACCAGGTTGCTGGCGGGAAGGTTTGCTGTTTCGATCTTTCTCCCTTGCAGGCCGATCGATACCAGCTGATGCTTTTCATTCCAGGGGCATTCGGAGTATGCAGTATGCACGGCAAAAGGATGTTCGTCTTTCGGTCCGTCGTAGGTGTAATCGAAGTAGTTGATCAGCTCTTCCGTGCGGACTGAACCTGCAGGGGGAAGGTTGCCACCATTGAGGAAACGGCGGATATTGCTGTAGGAAGCAGCGTCTACATCGATAGAGAAAGTCGACAGCGGGAATTGTTTTGCTTTCCTGAATTTGTTTTCGTCAATGGAACTATAACCTTCGCGGTCAGCTTCCTCTTCGCGGTCAGCGCTATAATAACCGTTGGAAATAGAACTTTGTCCCCGTATGGCGACGCCGGCTACCTTTCCCTGCAAAACCTGAACTGAAGAAATGGTCACTTCTTTCGCCTTTCTGTTAGCATATGCGGTTACGACAACTTCATCGAGCTGTGCTGATGATGATGACAACAATATGGTAACACTGGTGTCGGTAGCTGCGACTACCGTAGTAGCAGCATTAAATCCAACCGACTGGCACACCAGGTGGGTATTGACACCACTGATAGTGAGTGAAAATTTCCCATCCTGGCCGGATGAAGTTGAATTTTTAGTGCCTCGTTCTGTGATGGTTGCACCAGCGATCGGCTTTTGCGTAGTGGCATCTAACACAATGCCATGAATGGTGCGGGGTGGCAGGACGGAGGTAACCAGTAATCCGAATATGGCTACCAGAATACCGACCATACCCATGGAGTTTTTATGTACAGGCATAACGTTGGGTTTTTATTGGGATGGCTGTATTGAACCGATTACACAAACCCACTGTATTTTTTTTATATTGCCATGACGCTTGAAATTTATTCCGGCCATACCAGACCCCACTGCCAGCGAACAGGAACTGCTGCAGCGCTACCACGACACGGGCGATCTTGCCTTGTTGGGCAAGCTCTACTCTCCATATATGGACCTCGTATTTGGTCTTTGTATGAAGTACCTGGAGGATAATGAAGCAGCACGTGATGCCGTGATGCAGATTTTTGAACAGCTGGTGGTAAAGCTCCGGCAACACCGGGTGGAGTATTTTAAAAGCTGGTTGTATACCCTGGCGAAGAACCATTGCCTCATGGAATTGCGCAGTGGTAAAAAGGCCAGGGTGGTTTCCCTGCCGGATAATATTATGCAATCTGAAGCGCCCGTGCATCTGAACGGCAGTGAACAGAAAGAAATGAACCTGCAGGCATTGGAAAAATGCATTTCCGCGCTGACCACGGAGCAGCAGCGGGCCGTGACCCTGTTTTACCTTGAACAGCGCTCGTATCATGAAATTGCCGACCAGACCGGGCTGGACTGGAATAAAGTGCGCAGCCTGATCCAGAACGGCCGCAGGAACCTTAAAATCTGTATGGAAAAAAAGATTCATGAGCAGCAGCTTTGACCATAATCAACCCTTTGATCCCCTGATGCTGGAACGATACTGGCAGGGGAAACTCAGCCCGGCTGAACGCCATGCGCTGGAAATGGCTGCCCTGGATGATCCCTTCCTGGCCGATGCCCTGGATGGCTACCGCGTATTGCTGGAAAAGGAACAGGGATCTGCTGGCGCCATTCACGATACTTTACAACAGCAGCTGGAAAAACGGCTCGCATCCGAAAACCGGCACAAACGTTCCATTTTCTGGCCCGCAGCGGCAGCAGCGATCGTATTGATTTTTGCCGGCTCGGTGTACTGGTTCTGGTTGGAAAATAAGGTAAAGGAGCAACCTCAAAGTGAAGTAGCATTTAATAAAGCAGAAACACCGGTTCAGGCCCCGGCTGCTCCGGAAGTTGGAGCTGCACCATCAGTTTCTGATCCGGATAGCCAAAAACTGTCGTTTCAGTCAGACACTGTATCGCGCGATATTGCAAAACTGGATGTACCCGGGAAATCAAAATTAAAAACCAACTACTTCAAGCCTGAGGCTGAATCTCAGCCGGTCCTTAAAGATAGAGAAAAGGAGAGGGATGACGCCCAGGCCGATGAAGCTGTTCCGGAACCGCCTACTATTGAAGCGGCCCTGTCCCGGAAAGCTGCAGCACCTGTTTCCGCGCCTGCACAACGGATCATTGAAGGCACTATCCGGAATGAAAACAATCTGCCGGTTTCCGGTGCAGCCGTACAGTTGCAACTACAGGGACGCGTTGCGGGCGTAATGGTCACTTCGGATACAGCAGGCCGGTTCAGCATGCATATTCCTGCCGCCGATTCCCTGGCCAACGTGGTGGTTTCATCAGTAGGCTATCAGAACCTGCAGCAGCGGGTACCCCCGCCCGGTAGTTTCAACCAGCTCGACCTGAAACTGCAGCCTTCCGTTACAGCCCTGAATGAGGTGGTGGTTACCGGTTATGGCACCCAATCTAAAAAAGTAAGCCGCAAAACGGAAACACGCAGGGCAAAGGAAGACGCTGCTTCGGGCAATGTTGATCTCAGTGTCAGTGTGCAGCAGGCTTATCCCCTTAATGGCTGGGAGGCCTATAACCGTTACCTCGACAGTGCCCGCCAGGTACCTGCCGATCTCGATACGCTTTCCGGGAAAGTTGTTGTCCGTTTCAGGGTGGACAGTAAGGGAAGGCTGGACAATTTTAATGTAGAGCAAAGTCTTCACCCTACCCTTGATGCAGAAGCCATCCGGCTGATTAAAACTGGTCCGGGCTGGAAGGTGCTACGCGGAAAACGTGCCAGCGTGTATGTGATTGTGCCGTTTTAGGAACTACATTTGTTTTCTAAATGAGCCAAACATGAAAAAAATGCTGCTGTGCTGCTGCCTGTCATTATTTATGCTGATGACGAAAGCACAAAACCTTAAGACTCCTGCGCCGAGTCCCGGTTCAACTGTGAAACAGGATTTTGCATTGTCTTCTGTTGAAGTTTCCTACAGCCGTCCGGCTGTTAAAGGACGCAAGATCTTCGGAGATCTCGTGCCTTACGGTAAAGTATGGCGCACTGGCGCCAATGGTGCTACCGTGATCACTTTCGGTGATGACGTGATCATCGACGGCAAGCCGGTTCCTGCGGGCAAATACGGCCTGTTGACCATTCCTGGCGAAAAAGAATGGACTGTCATTCTGAGTAAACAACTTGATGTAACCAGCCCGGCTGCTTACAAGCAGGACCAGGATTTTCTGCGTATGAAAGCAAAGCCTTCCGCAATGCCATTCAAAGTAGAAAACTTCGCCATCGTGTTTGATGAAATCATGCCTACCAGCATGAACCTTGAAATATTGTGGGACAAAACCAGTGTATCCATTCCCATCAAAGCGGAGATTGACAGCAAGGTCACCAAACAGATTGACGAGCTGATGAAGACGGATAACCCACCGTATTTTAGTGCAGCGATGTACTATATGGAAAGTGGCAAAGACCTCAACCAGGCCCTGAGCTGGTTTGACAAGGGCATTGAAAAGAACCCTGATGCCTTCTGGATGTATTACCAGAAAGCCAACTGCCTCGCTAAACTCGGCAAGAAGCAGGAAGCTATTGCTGCTTCCAGCAAATCAACCGAACTGGCCAAGACCGCTCAGAATGACGACTATGTTGAGCTGAACCGCAAGCTTATGGCAAAACTGAAATAATTCGCACAAATTCCAAATGAAAAGAGGCAGTCCAAAGACTGCCTCTTTTTTTATGTAACCGTCCACTGTTACCGAATTTTCTGATACCGGACCAGGCAATTGTTGCAACTCATCCAGTAGCGGAATGCTATTCCCGGCAGTTCAAATTTCTTTCCTTCCTCCAGCCAGGTAAACGGATGCGCTGTACTACCGCTCAGTTCTATTTCAAAGCCGGGATCTGTAGGCGCAATGCGGATGCCGTCTTCTGACAGGTTCACCTGCCAGGTGTAGGCCACCCGTACTGCTTCAGGATCAGGATGAGACCGGAAAGACATGGAATTGTCAAACATCAGCACGCCATGATCGCCTTTGTAAAAAACGAGGGTGTCGGAAACATGATCCACGTCTACCCATACCCCAACCAGTTGCCTGGAGGCGACACTGTCCTGATTGTCCTTCTTACAGGAGACCAGGCATCCCACAAATACTCCGAGGAGTGAGAAAAACCTGTACCATGGTCCCATAGCATTTCTTTACGGGCTTGACACGCTGCGTTTGGGAAGCGTTGCATGGAGCAGCAAAGAAAATAGTACCAGGAAACCTGCACCGATTACATTCATCCAGAGGAAACCGATACTGGTCTTCCAGAAAAGTAAGAAGATGAAAGCCTGGGTTACCATCGCACTATAAAAGCCGGCATTGGCCCCAACTTTCGGAAGGAAGAAGGCTACCAGGAAGATCCCCAGCATGGTGCCGTAAAAAATTGATCCCAGAACATTGACTGCTTCAATCAGGCTGCCCATATTGTTGGCAAACTGGGCGACGATGATACAGAAAACGCCCCATGCAAAAGTGTACCAACGGGATAGCCTGAACGAAGTTTCGGGGTCGGGCGGCGCCTTTTGGTACTGCTGGTGCAGGTCACAGACACTGGAAGCCGCCAGCGAATTCAGGGCGGCCGCGATGCTTCCCCATGCAGCGAGGAAGATCACTGCAATCAGCAATCCGACCAGTCCCGTTGGCAGGTGGTCGATCACAAATCGCAGAAACACATAGTTGGTATCATTAGTATCGGTAGCGGGTGAAACTTCTTTCAGTTTTGCCTTGTATTCTTCCCTGGTAATTTCCAGTGCTTTTTCATTGTCGCGGATAGTCTGAACGAATTGTTCATCTTCTCCGGACAACGCATATTCACGAACCAGTTTTGCCTGTTCGGTTGAGCCAGCCTGGTAGCGGCCCTCAATGGCGTCCAGGGAGGCTTTTGCCTTGTCGTCAAGAATTTCGGTACGTACGGCCGGGTTGAAAAAAACCGGGGATGGATTCAGCTGGTAAAAAGTGAAGACCAGCGCCCCGATGAGGAGAATCGCAAACTGCATGGGCACCTTCACGAGTCCGTTCATCAGGAGCCCGATACGGCTTTCCGAAAGGGACCTTGCCGTCAGGTAGCGGCCCACCTGGCTCTGGTCAGTGCCGAAATAGGACAAAGCCAGGAACCCTCCGCCCAGCAATCCGCTCCATATATTGTAACGGTCATTCCAGTCGAATCCATTGGCCGTTTTGCCGGTAGTAATGACATTGAGCCTGCCCATCTTACCGCTTACTTTCAGCGCATCCAGAAAGCCGATGCCGTCAGGCAGCAGGTGTACCGTCATATAAGCTGCCAGGAACAGGCCCAGGAAGATCACGATCAGCTGAAGCTGCTGTGTATACGCAACTGCCTTTGCACCGCCTGTAACGGTATAGATGATCAGTAAGCCCCCCATGAAAAGGTTGGTCCAGTAAATGTTCCAGCCCAGCAGGGAAGACAGGATAATGGATGGTGCATAAATGGATATACCGGTTGAAACGCCACGGGAGATAAGGAAGATCAACGCTATGAAGGTGCGCGTCTTTTTATCAAAGCGCTGTTCCAGGTATTCATAGGCCGTTACCACCCGGAGCCGGTGAAATATGGGCACAAAAAAAATACAGATTACGATCATCGCCAGCGGCACGCCGAAATAGTACTGCACGAAGCGCATGCCGTCTGAATATGCCTGTCCCGGTGCCGACAGGAAAGTGATGGCACTGGCCTGGGTACCCATGATGCTGAGGAGCACCATATACCAGGGCAGCGACCGGTTGCTCAGGAAGTAACCATCGATATTATGTGAGCTGCGGCTCTTGAACAGGCCATACGCCACGATGCCGGTCAGGGTAGCAATCAGTATGATCCAGTCCAGTGCGCTCATGAAAAGAATTCGGTGAAATAATGGAAAGCAATGATGAGGACCACCAGGAAAAGCAACACAAAAACATACCATTGTGTCCAGCTTTTGAAAACCGGCACTTTTTCTTTTTCAGATGGCATTGACATCGCGTTATCGTTTACGGTTGGCGATCAGGGAAGCTGTCAGCAGCCCCAATGCCAGCCCGATGATGAGTCCAATGGTGACCCTTTTGATGAAGGCTCCGATCAGCAGCCCCAATACCAGGCAAAATACGATGCCGATATCCCTCCTCCCCTGATTCGTTGCCATATCAGAATCCCTTTTTTTGGTTCAGAGCAATCAGATTCGCCAGCAGGCGGTACGCGCCAGGCACACCGGCAGGCAATTCGCGGAAAAACACAATACCAGTATACGTAAAAAAACCTTTCCCGTAGCGGGTATAGATCAGGCTGCCGCTGTCGGCGTCTTCCCCCGCATCATGCATGCTGAACAGGGGCTGGTAGTGTGAATCCCAGCCGGCTGCATGATAAATGCTTCTTTCCTGGATCCAGCCGTCAAAATCAGCCGGCCCGATCTTGTTTGGGTAGTTAAGGATGGGACTATTGGCATCCAGGATGGTCACAGCAGCCTTTTCATCCGTTACCCTTGTACGGGAAATATTGAACGGATACGGTCCGATCTTTGCTTTTACGGGTCCGATCTGGCTGCTGGTATTGTATTGCACGATCAGGTTGCCGCCTTCCGACACATACCGCATCAACCGGTCGTAATTATTATTGAGGCTCTCTTTCACATTGTAAGCCCTGACGCCGGTAATAATAGCATCATAACGGCCCAGGTCAACCGAAGCCAGCGCTCCTTCATCCAGGTTTTCAACCGTGAAACCCATTTGCTTCAGGGCTTCGGGAATGCCATCACCAGATCCGGGAATGTAGCCGATCAGCTTTCCAACTGTCCGGATCTCTTCATTGATCACGCGGATATTGTTGGGAAAGAAATAGTGAACGGTGGGAATATGATCGTACTGGATCAGCTTCATCGCATTGTTGTAGCGCTTCACTTTTGAACTATCCTTTACTTCAATATAAGGATAGATCTGTTGTGGTTTCTCTTTGGAGAAAAGGCTATCGAAGGAAATATTATAACGCTGCAGCTGGTTCTTGTTGAATGCCATGTCGACCGGCAGATTTTTATCTTTTGCGCCCTTGTTGCCGATCATTTCAAAACGAATGGTTCCTTTGGCAGCATCTTTCTGCATGTAAGATTTGTAGGAGACCTCGATCTGCTGTTTGTGTTTCGGCACCAGGTTGTTCAAAATTACCGGTGGCAGCGATCCCACCACGATGGGTGGCACTGCAAAAACCGGCTGGTAAATTTCTCCCTTGACAGGGTCAGTGAACTTATACTGTAGCGGCAGCTCCTCCGTAAAGTAGGTGCGGTCAATGGTATAACCGACCTGCAGTCCCCGCACAGGATTTTGCGGGTAACCAATCAGCAGTGGTGTGTGCACGGTAAAACTGCCGGTGTCCATCTGTTCGCGGAGCCAGTAGGGCTGGTCAGCCATAAAATCATCAAACACAGGCCTGCGGATCACCACCGTAAACAACTGGTTGTTCACCGCAGTGGGTGCGACCACAAAACTGGTATCCTGGTATTGGATCTTCACACCGGTTACCGGGAGGGGTCCGCGGTTCACCACATTGATGGTAATCTGCAGACTGTCGCCCGTTACAGCTACCTGCTGGTTGGTAACAGCTTCCGCATACATGCCGAGACAGGCTTTCACCAGTGCATCGATCTCTTTTGTTTTTTGTTGCACCCAGTACTTTGCAGCGTTGCTGCTGCGTTCATTGATGGCAGTCCGCAAGGTCAACAGGTCCGGCACAATTGCCGATGGCTGCAGTGGATTATAGTTTGCGATGACCTTGTCGACCATCGGGTTCAGGTCGGCATTCCCCGTGCGGCTCCAGTCAGTGGCAACTCCCTCAAGGAGGTCGGTCTTAACGGAATCGCCGCCGGTAAGCGAGAAATATTCAAACGACACGCCCCTTTGCCTGGGCACACCAAATCCCTGGCTCTTGTGCTGGCTCCTGCTTTCCGCAGCGATCTCCCCGTAACTTTTTCCCACCAGTGGATTGAAGCCGCCGACATCCAGCTTGAACTGGTTCTCGCTTTGTGTATTGACGCTGCCAAAATTGAATGTGTTCCAGAAGATCCGTTTTGCCTGCCAGGGTTGCACGAACTGCAATTGTTCCGGGAACATTTTGGGATCGGCAGCCGCGCGGAAGGCTTCGATTGCCAGGGCCGCAGATGCCGAGTGATGCCCATGGCCCGCACGGGCATCCGGCGGAAAGCGGGTGATGATCACATCCGGCTGGAATTTCCGGATGATCCAGACAACATCGGACAGGATCTTATCTTTTTTCCAGATGCGCAGTGCCTCTTCTGTAGACTTGGAAAAACCGAAATCGTAGGCCCGGGAGAAAAACTGTTCTGCACCGTCTATTCTCCGTGCAGCAAGCAGCTCCTGCGTGCGGATCAGCCCGAGCGACACGCCCTGTTCATCTCCGATCAGGTTCTGGCCGCCGTCACCCCGCGTGAGGGAGAGGTAACCGGTACGATACTTTTTATCCCGCGCCAGGTAGGCCAGTAACCTGGTGTTCTCGTCATCCGGGTGGGCAGCCACATACAGCACTGACCCCAGTACTTTAAGTTTCTGCAGCTGCAACAGGATATCGGCTGATGAAGTAACGGGGGGTGCCTGTCCGAACGAACGGGAAACCACTAATAGCGAACCCAGCAGGGCGAAAAATAACTTGCTACTACGCATTGAATTTGAGCATTATTGACCTACCAGGAAAACAGCATTGGAAAAAAGAAGTTTACCGTTTTCCCAAAAACTCCTGAAGATCGGGTCGTCAGCGAAATAAACCACATGGCCACGGCCGATATCCTGTACACCAAGCAACCAGCCGTCCTTCAATTTATTCTTAATTCCGCTGCCGGTAAAACCACTCACATAATTGTCTTTCCGCACAATGCCCACGTTCCAACCATTTTCCTTAATGTAGTCATAGAGGTTAACGTCCTGTTTCAGGGTATAATAATACTTCGGGTAGCCGAAACCGAGAGGGTGTGAATTGTCGAGCTCCACGCGGAAGATTGAACCGGGCATACTGTTCGACAGGTAATCCCTTTCACGGTCCTCATATTTTTTCAGCAGTGTATAGTCCACCTTTTTGCTGTCTTCTTTTTTGTCGTCGTCATCATCATCAGCCTTCAGGCGGATCCCCCAGTCGGCCCTTGCCATCTGGGATACTGCTGATTCCAGCGCGATAATTTTTCCGCCTCGTCTTACCCAGTTTTTCAGGTCATCATTATTGTCTTTTTTAGAAAAGAAATCATAATAACCGTCGGCCAGTATCAATACATCGTACTGGTTCATCCCCTCTCCCAGGAAATCTTTTGCTGACAACAGCGTAACCGGGTAACCGAGTTGCTGATCAAAGAAATGCCAGATCTCACCGGCGCCGAGGGAAGAAATATTGTCACCGGTCAGTAGGGCGACTTTTGGTGCGTTAATGATGCGTACGCGGTCGGAACCAAAGTCAAAACCTTTGTCAACAAATCCTGATGCAACAGGGTATACCACTGTGCCGGTTTGTTTTCCCGCCTCTGTCACTGCATTCTCGAGTGGCTTACCACCATTGGCTGCACGGGTCAGCAGCAGGGTGCCTTTCTCGAAGTTTTCCGTTCCGATAGAGAAAGGTTGTTCGGCATAACGCACTTTGATGCCTTTTTGAAGCACAGCAGAGAGGAACTTAGCACTGTTCAGTCCGTCCCACTTTACCGCATAGGCATAGGCGTTGGCAATTACTGCAGGTGCAGCAGATGCAGCCGGTGCTGTTTTGGTGGTGGCCGTGTTGAAGGTTTTCAATCCGTAGGCATTGAGTCCATATACAAAAGGAATCGACCAGGCAGTAATGTCGTAAGTAGCGGAGTCGCTCAGTTTGGAATCACGCTCAAACAGCACTTTGACGAAATTTCCTTTGGGCTGGTTGAGGTTGATCACGATATCTCCTGCTTCTATTCTAAAATTCTCCTGTTTGCCGCTGAAATAGTTGAAACCGGCACCAGCGCCAGCCTGGGCCCAGGCCCAATCCACCTGGTTATTGTCGAGCAACTGCGTGAGACGTGTTACGCGGTCGGTGCCATCACTTTTGATCACCCACGATTTGTAATCACCAGCAGGCGTGTTGATCACTTTCTGGAAATAGGACCGGAATTCATGTACCAGTTTCTGAGCATTTTTTGCGGACAGCTCCACCGTGCTGATGCCCGTGGTGAAATGATGGAGGGCGCGTTCACGCAGGGTAACTGTGTCGCCGTCTTCATTCACAATACCGAGACCAGCGCGGATACCGCCCTGCTCATAGGTCATGCCGATGGAGCCGCTGTAGATCGGGTAGGTATCCCCGTATGAAGGGTAAAAAAGGTCAAAGCGTTCTTTGGTAAAATACAACCAGCCGTTCTGGTCGAAATATTTTGCATGGTTCTTTCCGATCTGGATCTGGAAATCGCGCTGCCACTGGGTGATCACTTCATGGAAAGGTTCTGCTGCAGGCGCGAAATAGTAGGGTTCATTGAATCCCTGTTCGTGAAAATCCACATGAACCTGCGGCAGCCATTCATTGTATTTCTTCACCCTGGCCTTGCTCTCCACCTGGCTTTGCCAGGCCCAGTCGCGGTTCAGGTCAAAATTATAGTGGTTGCTCCTGCCACCGGGCCAGGGTTCACGATGTTCCCGGGCAAGCGGTTGCGGGTTGATGTTTTTACCGATCATGGTCGTGTACCAGTTAACATAGCGGTCGCGGCCATCGGGATTGAGGCAGGGGTCGATCAAAACGACCGTATTCTTCAACCATTCGGCAGAATTTCTACTTGAAGGGTTGACGAGCTCATACAGCGTCATCATCGCTGCTTCGGAAGAAGACGTTTCATTGCCGTGAACATTGTAGCTGAGCCACACGATCACCGGTGCGTTTTCATCCGCCGCTGCCTTGTCTTTAGCGGCGTTGGCGAGACGCAGGTTGTTCGCACGGATCGCATCAATGCGCGAGAGGTTTTCTGCAGATGCAATGGTGGCCAGCAATAAAGGGCGTCCCTCATTGGTTTCACCATACTGTTCCACTTTCACCTGGGCAGGCAACTGCTGGGCGACGTGCTGGAAATACTGAACGATCTTGTAATGGGGCGTATAACGGGTGCCGGGAAGATAGCCGAGGAATTGTTCGGGAGATTTCAATTGGGCCGTCATGGCCAGTACGGAAAGCATGAAACCTGCCGTCCAGATCAATCTTTTCATTGGTTGATTAGCGCTTTGATTCGAAAAAGAAGCTGTGAAGCTAAGGAATTCTACAATTGCTATATTTATCGGCAAATCATCCGTTAGCATGAAATACCTGATCTCCCCGGCTTTTTTCCTTGTCCTGGTCCTGGCAGTTACGGCGCAAGACAAGTTCAATCCTTATCAATATAGCATCAGCAAGCATTTTACCGGGGCTAATGGTGCCGTGGTGGCTGCCCATCCGCTGGCGAGCCAGGTGGGTGTGATGATCCTTCGTAAAGGGGGAAATGCCGTTGATGCCGCTATCGCCACACAACTTGCGCTGGCAGTGGTTTATCCGGGTGCGGGGAATATTGGCGGAGGCGGATTTATGGTCATTCATCTTTCCGGCGGAAAAGACCTCACCCTTGATTTCCGGGAAAAAGCACCCCTGAAAGGATCGCGCGATATGTACCTTGATGCCAATGGCAACGCCGACCTCAACAAAAGCCAGCACGGCCACCTGGCGGCCGGCGTTCCGGGTGCGGTAGCGGGGATCTTTAAAGCCATGCCCTACGCCAGGTTGCCTTTCAAACAACTGATCCAGCCAGCCATCGACCTGGCAGCAAAAGGATTTGTGATCACCGGTGCTGAAGCAGCTGATTTGAATGATGACCGTGAATTGTTTGTAAAGAACAATACCCGTCCCACTGCCTTTGTGAAAGACATTCCCTGGAAAGCCGGCGATACCCTGGTGCAGAAAGAACTTGCGGAAACGCTCATCCGTATACGCGACCAGGGGAAAAAGGGGTTTTATGAAGGGAAAACCGCAAGGCTGATCGTAGCGGAAATGGACCGGGGAAAAGGAATGATCAGCCTGGAAGACCTGAAAAAATATGATGCTGTATGGCGGGATGCCTCCGTATTTGAGTATAAAGGGCATCGCGTGGTGACCATGCCATTGCCCAGCAGCGGTGGCGTACTGCTGCCGATGATGATGAAGATGACCGCCCGTTTCCCGATTGATAGTTTCGGATTTCACACCCCGAAATCGGTACAACTGATGACGGAGATCGAAAGGCTGGCTTATGCAGATCGCGCAAAATTTCTGGGCGATCCTGATTTTTATGCGGTTCCGGTCAAAACGCTGCTGAGTGACGACTATATTACCAGCCGGCTTCGGTTATACCAGCCAGATACAGCGGGCGACAGCCGCCGGATTGCGTCCGGAGATGTTACCAAAGAATCTGAAGAAACTACCCACCTGAGTGTGGCAGACAAAGAAGGCAATGCTGTTTCACTTACTACAACGCTTAACGGTGGCTATGGCTCGCATACCGTGGTGGGTGGTGCAGGATTCCTGCTGAACAACGAGATGGATGACTTCAGTGTAAAACCCGGCGTGCCGAACATGTATGGTGCTGTTGGCGGTGAAGCGAATGCCATCGCCCCCGGCAAACGCATGCTGAGTTCAATGACACCGGTGATCGTGTTGCGTTCTGGAAAACCGGTATATGTGACCGGCACTCCCGGGGGAACCACCATCACCACTTCGCTGTATCAGACCCTCCTGAATCTTATAGATTTCAAACTAAGTGCCCTGGATGCTGTCAATCAACCCAAGTTCCACATGCAGTGGCTTCCCGACACGCTCTATGTGGAAAAGGAGTTTCCGGAGGCACTGAAAGCCACCATGGAAAGGATGGGTTACAAGGTGAACAGCCGCGGGCATATCGGTCGAACAGAGTTGATTGTGATCGATAACGGCAAGATCGAAGCGGTGGGTGATTTCAGGGGAGACGATACCGCCGCAGGATATTAATACCAGTACATGACCTTACAGGAAATTTATATTCAGAGTGTATTGTCGCGATTCAGGGGATACAAGGACCTGGCGGATAAAGCCATAGCCCAGCTGACCCCGGAGGAAATGATTGTTGAGCCGGCCCCGGGGGCCAACAGCGTTGCTGTGATCGTACACCATATGGTCGGAAACATGCTGAGCCGGTTTACGGATTTCGGCACCAGTGACGGCGAAAAGGAATGGCGGAACCGTGACAGCGAGTTTCTGACCGTTACCGTATGGGAAGAAGCTGCGGAGCGCATCCGGTGGGAGGACGCCTGGTCGGTGCTGTTCAGCAACCTGGAGAAACTGAAACCAGGCGATCTTGAAAAGAAAGTTACGATAAGGCATGAACCCCACACAGCGATAGATGCCATCAACCGGCAACTGGCGCATTATGCCTATCATGTGGGGCAGATCGTCTTTCTCGCCAAAATTATCCGGAAAGAACAATGGTCATACCTGTCGATCCCACCGGATGCTTCTGCAGCATTCAACCAGACCATGGAAGAAAAATTCAGGAAGCCGGAATAACTACCGGGAGCAACCGAAAACAGCGGGGACTATTTAAAAATAACGAAGCGGATTGCGCCTGCGATCATACATATACTGTTTTACATTCATCCAAAATGCAGTGAAGATGTAAAAGATAATGGGGGAGCCCATTGTCAACAGGGAGATGTACATAAAATAACGGCGGATCGTTGCCGGCGCTATGCCCATTCTTTCACCAAGGTAGGAGCAAACACCAAACACATGCCACTCAATAAAGTGCTTGATATTCTTCATGACACAAATTAACGCATTTATCGGTAAATTCGCGGTTCCAGAACGCAATCCTACAGGTTAAACTTATAATAATTACGCTATGGTTTTCGACCTCGAGATGATCAAGAAAGTGTATGCACAATTTCCCGGACGCGTGGAAGCTGCCCGGAAAATTGTTGGCCGACCTTTGACCCTTACCGAAAAAATACTATATGCCCACCTCTGGCAGGGGGATGCAACCCACTCTTTTGAGCGGGGTAAGAGCTATGTTGATTTTGCGCCCGACCGCGTTGCCATGCAGGATGCGACGGCGCAGATGGCTTTGTTGCAATTCATGCAGGCAGGCCGCAACAAGGTAGCCGTTCCTTCTACCGTGCATTGCGACCACCTGATCGTCGCAAAAGACAACAGTGTAACTGACCTTCAACGCGCTGTAAATGAAAGCAGCGAGGTATATGACTTCCTTGCATCTGTTTCCAATAAATACGGTATTGGCTTCTGGAAACCCGGAGCCGGTATTATTCACCAGGTAGTGTTGGAAAACTACGCTTTCCCCGGTGGTATGATGATCGGAACTGACTCCCATACGGTAAATGCCGGCGGATTGGGTATGATTGCCATCGGCGTTGGTGGCGCTGACGCCTGTGACGTAATGAGCGGCCTTGCCTGGGAACTGAAAATGCCGAAACTGATCGGTATCAAGCTGACGGGCAAACTCAGTGGCTGGACTGCTCCGAAAGATGTGATCCTGAAAGTTGCCGGTATCCTGACCGTGAAAGGCGGAACCGGGGCTGTTGTGGAATATTTTGGTGAAGGCGCTGTTGCAATGAGCTGTACCGGTAAAGGCACTATCTGTAATATGGGTGCAGAGATCGGCGCAACCACGTCAACCTTCGGATATGATGATTCCATGAGCCGTTACCTGAAAGCAACAGGTCGTGATGAAGTTGCCGCTCTGGCTGATGGCATTCGTCAACACCTGAATGGCGATCCGGAAGTATATGCTGATCCTGAAAAATATTTCGACCAGGTGATTGAGATCAACCTGAGCGAACTGGAACCGCACCTCAACGGACCTTTCACACCGGACCTGGCTACTCCCCTTTCCAAGATGAAGGAAGAAGCAGCCAAAAATGGCTGGCCTACCAAGATTGAAGTGGGACTGATCGGTTCCTGTACCAACTCATCCTACGAAGACATCAGCCGCTCGGTGAGCCTGGCGAAGCAGGTGGCCAACAAGGGATTGACCCTGAAATCAGAGTTTACCATCACACCCGGCTCCGAGCAGGTTCGCTATACGATTGAGAGAGACGGTTTCCTGAATGTATTCCAGGAGATCGGAGCGACTGTTTTTGCCAATGCATGTGGTCCCTGCATCGGTATGTGGGAACGTGTAGGTGCGGAAAAGCAGGAAAGGAACACTATCGTCCATTCTTTCAACCGGAACTTTGCCAAAAGAGCTGACGGCAATCCCAATACGCTGGCATTTGTGGGTTCACCGGAACTGGTGACTGCCCTGGCGATCGCGGGTGATCTCAACTTCAACCCGATTACGGATACGCTGATCAACAATAAAGGAGAGAAAGTAAAACTCGATCCTCCGACGGGTGATGAATTGCCTCCGAAAGGATTTTCTGTGGATGATCCGGGTTACCAGGCTCCTGCTGAAGACGGCAGTGGCGTTAAGGTGATCGTAGATCCCACCAGCAAAAGGTTGCAGTTACTGGATCCCTTTGCTCCCTGGGAAGGAACAGATCTCAAAGGCCTCAAATTGCTGATCAAGGCAAAAGGCAAGTGTACCACGGACCATATTTCCATGGCTGGTCCCTGGTTGAAATTCCGTGGTCACCTCGACAATATTTCCAACAACCTGCTGATCGGTGCGGTGAATTTTTACAATGAGAAAACAGACAATGTAAAGAATCAGCTCACTGGCGAATACGGTCCCGTTCCGGCCACCCAGCGGGCTTATAAAGCTGCAGGCGTGGGTACCATTGTGGTAGGTGACGAAAACTACGGTGAAGGTTCCAGCCGGGAGCACGCTGCCATGGAACCCCGCCATCTTGGTGTAAGGGCAGTCCTGGTGAAGAGCTTCGCCAGGATCCACGAAACCAACCTGAAAAAGCAGGGTATGCTGGCGCTGACCTTTGCAGATAAGTCTGATTACGACAAGATCCGTGAAGACGATTCCATTGATATTGACGGCCTGACCACCTTCCTGCCGAACAAGCCGCTGGAACTTGTACTGCATCATAAGGATGGTACGTCAGAAACCATCCTGGCGAATCACAGCTATAATGAGCAGCAGATCGAGTGGTTCAAAGAGGGCGCCGCGCTGAACATTATCCGCCGCCAGTTTGCGAAATAACCTGTATTACAGCATTCTCATATGGGGCCGCCTGCAAGGGCGGCCTTTTTTGTGGCCAGATTTCTCCATAACCGGGGTTTTTCCCGGTCAATAAAGAGGATTCTCCCCTTTTCCTACGGTGAGCACTATGCTAATTTCACAGCAGCATCAGGTTCGGTCGGTCATGGTTGTGGGGGTCGCAAGACACCACAGCCACACCGGCCTCTCCATAAATCACACTCCAAAACCTCAGGTATGTTCGAACCCGACCTCCTGGCAGCCCGCCACTTTTACTGGCTGGTGGGCATAATGGCTGCTTTTGCCTTTCTCACGATGATGATCATACTTTATTATAAAAAGAATCACCATTAAACCTGCGCTTACCTATCCAACAACCAGGGGTGTATACCCCTGGCTTTCTCTACACATTATTGTTAACTTTAAAATATCAATCACCTCAAACCAAAAGCCATGAAGAAATTACTGCTTTTCTTATCGGTCATTGTGTTTCTGGCAGCGTGTGGACCCTCAAAAAAAATTCTTACCGACACCACCCCTGAACCTTTCGCTTTCAGGAAAATCTCGGCTGACTCCGCTCAGATCTACCGGGACAACTTCGTGAATGACAAATCGATCCGGGCGAAATTCAAACAAGGGATGATGATCCCCCTGGAACCGCTGAGAGACCTCATGGCGCAACAGGGCGTTACCGAATTGCATATTTTTTACGGCAAGGCGGAATTCAAAACACCCGTGTTCATCATTTACGGGGCTGAGGGTACCATGAAGTACAAAGGAGCAACCCAGGACAATGCCACCCAGACTGTTTACCTTGTTTATTATCCCTGCCCGCCAAACTGTGGCAAAGGCTAACCCTGTGCTTCAAAAGCTACATTTGCATGAATCTTTTTATCGCGACCTGTGTCAAACTTGGAATTATAGGAATCGGTATAGCGGTTGGCGCTGCCAGGAACAAAAGCCTGACGGATGCCAACCGCATGTTTTGGCTGTTCCTGCTCGTTGCATTTGCCGGCGAAGTGCTTGAGTTCATGATGGGCAGGATCTTTGTCAACAACTATGTTTACCATCATGTATTCAGGCCTTTGTACTATGCCTTCCTTACGCTGGCGCTGGCCAATGAAATGGGTCGGCTCAGGAAGCCTTTCCTTATCACTATTCCGGTGGTGGCAATACTGGCGTTTCTGAATGCCATGTACCTGCAACCACCCGACAAAACATTCAATACCCTTATCATCGTACTTACCTGCCTGCTGCTGATCCTGCAGGTCCTTTTTTATATCGCACAGCTCTTCGACCATCATAACTGGCAGGAGACCGCCTATCAATACTCCTTATGGATTGCACTGGGAATTCTCATCCATAGCATCTCTTCCTTTCTGACCCTGGGTATATATAATGTGATGAAACAGGATGGCCACCGGATGACTGTTCCTTTCCTCGTGATCAGCGAGTGGCTCTTTTATGGTTCCTTTGTATTGAATTTCTGGTTGCAACATAAAAGCCCGACAACAACTAAACGTTTATGAAGCGTGTTTCAGAATTCGAGATCATCTACACCCTGTCCGCAGCGGTGATCATGATGCTCGCCCTGTCAGGCTTCATCCTTTATTTTATCCTTTCCGGGCAGCGCCGCAGGCTTAAGCAAAAGATCGAGCAGGACCTGCTGAAACAGAGCTATGAAAAGGAAGTGCTGACCACCCAGATCGAGAGCCGCGATCAGACCCTGCGGGATGTAAGCCAGGAGATCCACGACAATATGGGACAAATTCTGAGCGTTGCACGGATCAACCTGAACATCCTGGAAAACGAACTAAAGGACCATTCCCAGCTAAAACGGATCCAGGACACCAACAATCTTGTCGGAGACGTGATCCGCTATATCAGGATGCTTTCGAAAGGTATGAACAGCGACATGCTTTCTTCCTACGGACTACGGGAGTCGATCCGTTTCGAGTTGCAGCGTATTGAACAATCGGCTATGATCACCTGCCGGTTTATTACGGAAGGAGAAGATTTTGTTATCGATGCAAAAAAAGAAATCGTTATTTACCGGATGATCCAGGAGATTCTCAACAATATCCTCAAGCATGCAGCAGCCAGTGAGATCGATTTGTCGATGATCTACACGGCAGATAATTTTTGCATCACGATCATGGATAACGGAAAAGGATTCGATCCGCGGGAAGCGGAAAAAAGAAGCATATCAGAGTCAGGATCCGGCCTGAAGAATCTCCAGAAACGCGCAGCGCTGGTCGGCGCCCGCATCACCATTAACAGCGTGCCCGGAACCGGAACCAGTATTACCATTAACCTGCCAAAAAACAACGAAGATGCCATCCAAGACACCAAAAAAATATGAAGTAGCCATTGCAGACGACCACCGGCTGGTTGCCGAATCCCTTTCTCACCTGATCAACGAAATCCCTGGTTTTGAGGTTACACTGGTGGCTGCCAATGGGCAGGTGCTGCTGGATGGGCTGGCGAAGCAGACCAATCCGCCTGATATCATTATCCTGGACATCAATATGCCGGTCATGAATGGCGTACAGGCAGCGAAAGAACTGAGTGCCCGCTTTCCCCTTATCCGGCTGCTGGCATTGAGCATGAATGACGATGAAACTTCTGTGATCCAGATGATCCGTTCGGGTTGCCGGGGATACCTGCTGAAAGATTGTACGCAGAGTGAATTACACCGGGCACTGACGGAAATCCTGGAGCGCGGTTTTTATTATTCCGACTATGTAACCGGAAAGCTGATCCACACCATCCATAAAGAAGAGAAACAGCCATTGCCTTCGGTGAAATTATCCGAAAGGGAAATGGAATTCATCAAACACGCTGCTTCCGAACTCACCTATAAGGAGATCGCGATCAGTATGGGATTAAGTGAAAGGACCATTGATGGATACCGCGAAGCGCTGTTTGAAAAGCTGCAGGTAAAAAGCCGGGTTGGCCTGGTACTGTATGCGATCCGCCTGGGATGGGTGAAAGCTGATCCTCACCAACCGATGCCGTAATCTTCGCCGTAATTGCTCGAACCACCCCAGAAGCTTCCGTGTTTCCAGTCGAAAAAGATTGCGTTGGTTGGTCCGGATGTTTTGTTTTCGAATCTCAGCTGATAACCCATGCGTGAAAGCTCCTTTCGGATATACGCTGGCGTTGAGGCATGCAACAGGATTTGTCCCGGTCTCGGTTTACGGTCTTCGTCTCCCAGCGACAACCAGTATTGATAGGTATTGATATTGGGTGCTTCCACCGCTTCCTGCACGTTCATGCCAAACTCCACTACATTCAGAAAAAACTGTAACAGGTTCTGATCCTGTGTATCGCCTCCCTGTACGGCAAAAGACAGGTAGGGTTTGCCGTCTTTCATGGCAAGTGTCGGTGTTAATGTTACCCTCGGCCTTTTGCCCGGCTCGACCACATTAAAGGGATTCAATGCGGTATCCGTCACAAAACTTTGCATGCGCTGGCTCATGCCCACACCGGTTTTCCCGGCAACACAGGCTGGCAGCCAGCCACCACTAGGCGTGATGGAAACCACCCAGCCTTCCTTATCGGCTGCTTCAACGGAAGTAGTTCCGAGCCATACATTCTCCAGGTATTTTTCTGAAATGGCCAGTTCTCCCTGGTTGCTGTTATTTCCGGATGGTTTACCCGGCCACTGCTGCAGGAGTTCGCGGTAAGGATTTTCTTTTCCTTCGAACGGATAAGGATCTCCCGGTTTTACGAGGGGATCATTTTTATCCCAGTTGATTTCAGCTGCTCTTTTTGCTGCATATTCTTTCGACAAAAGGCCCTGGATCGGTTCTGCGGGCGGGAAATAAGGGTCACCGTAATAAAAATCCCTGTCTGCAAATGCCTTGCTCATCACCTGGTACAGCGTGTGGATGTAACGGGCAGAATTGAAGCCCATGGCCTTCAGGTCCATTTTCTCGAGCATGTTCAGGCTTTGCAGCAACATGGGACCCTGGGTCCACTGCGACAATTTATATACTTCAATGCCTTTGTAATTCGTATGTAGCGGTTCTTCTGTGAGTACCTTCCAGTTGGCCAGGTCTTCCATCGTAATCAGACCACCCTGTTCCTGGCACCCCCGTACGAATTCTTTGGCGATATCGCCGCGGTAGAATCGGTCGTAGGCTGCATAGATCGCTTCCTTCCGGTTCTTTCCTTTTTTGAGCGCTGCCTGTTCTGCTTCAACCATACGTTGCAACGTTTGCAGCAGATCGGCCTGGCGGAAGATTTCGCCTGCTTCAGGGGCTTCTCGTTTTTCACCGGGATGTGTCAGGAATATTGCTTTGGAATATGGCCAGCCTTTGATACGCTCCTTATCCCGTTCCATGCTGTTGGCCGTTTGCGCTTCGATCGGATAGCCTTCACTGAGTTCCATGGCGGGTGCCAGCACCTGTTTGAGACTCATGGTACCATATTCTGCGAGCATGGTGCATAGTCCGCCCGGTGTGCCGGGTGTTACCGCAGCCAGTGGTCCGTACTGTGGCGGGAAGTTCATTCCTTTTGATTTGAAATATGCTGCCGTGGCACCGGTAGGCGCAACACCGAGTGCATTGATGCCGATTACTTTTTTCAGTTTGGGATGATAGATCAAAGCCTGTGTTTCACCTCCCCAGCTCAGCACGTCCCACATAGTGCAGGTAGCCGCAAGCATGGCGCAGGCAGCGTCAACGGCATTGCCGCCCTGCTGAAAGATCCTGGCACCGGCAGTGGCAGCCAAGGGTTTCCCGGTGATCGCCATCCAGTGGCTCCCATGAAGAACGGGTTTTTCTGTTGGCTGGGCGTGCAGCGTAGCGGACAGCGCTACAAACGCAAGAGGCAGTAGCTTTCTGATCATATGATTAGCAGTTAGAACCTTACTTCGGCGCTGAATTTATTTTCGCCTGCTCCCAGCTCCGTTGCTGCGGCATTACTGATGCGAATGGCCAGGCCGGCATTCTCCCTGATGTCGGAAAGATTGCCCAGCACTTTTGCATAAATCACCTTGCCTGAAGCTGTATTGGTCACCATCACAATGGTACCTACAGGCACTTCATCCATCAGCGCATAATATTTACCGTCATTCCAGCCACTGGTGCTGCGAAAAGTGGCAGCTGTGCCCTTTGCAGATTTCGATGATCCGGTTTCATACTGTGATTTGAAATATCCGCCCCGGTAGTCCAGTGAAGCAGGCAGGTTACTGGTTGCAGGTGCAGGCGCCGGATTGGTGGCCACGGGCGATGGCTGTGCTGGTTTGGAATTGCCTGTTGTCACAACGCCGGAAGCACCAGTGCTTGCCGCTCCTGTACTGACCGATGAAGCCGCAGGAACGGCTGAGGTTGCCGCAGGTGCTGAAACAGGTGCAACGGGAATATTGCCCGAAGCAAGGGCGCTCTGGTCTTTTTTGACCTTCAGGTAACCCACGATGAGGTTCATGCCTGATTTCACCTGGTTGCTTTTGATATTGTTCCAGCTCTCCAGCTGGTCAACCGGCACCTTGTTGTGATTGGTACTTACCCGGTACATCCATTCCCCTTCTTTCACCGTATGATACACGGGAACAAGGGCCTCATCGTTTGCTTTGGCCGTGGTCTGTACAAAGTTTCCGCCCACCAACGGGATTTTTACCGTCTGGCCAACAGACAGCCCGCTGTTGATATCCGTTTTATTATAGGTCCCGATTTCCTTTGGAGGAAGATTATAGGTTCTGCCGATGCTGTACCAGGTTTCTTTCGGCTGAACTTTATGAAGCAGATACAGATCGGGGGTTATGCCCTGAACCTGCAAGGTTCCCTGGGCCCGCACCACACAGGTCAGGATCACAAAAACAATGCTGAGAATAGGTCTTTTCAACATAAGGAAATGAATTTTATCCGGTGCAATTATCCCGCAATATCGTAAAATGCGGGCAATGGGGGTCATGATGATTTCAGGATGCGCCATTCTTTGGGATAATAGTTATTGGTCCGGTTACCCAGTAATTTGAGCCAGCCCAGCGACTGACCGGCAAATGTTGCCAGGTACCATCCCTTTTCACTGCCCGACCAGGGTATTTCTTCCTTCCGGAGATAGCGGAGCGCCTGTTCCCAGTCAAATGACAGCTGTGGCAGGCTTGTGGCACGTTGCTGATTTAATGCCAGGGCAGTCTCGGGAATTAGCTCCTCTCCTGCCAGCTTACCCATCAGGAGGCCGGCCTGGCGAACATAAACATTACCCAGCCGCATCAACATTTCCTCCAGCTCGCTGTGCCATGCGATCACGGACTGATTCAGCGTAACAAAATTCGTTTGCCAGTCATCTGCAATCCATCGCTTCAGCCCCTGCTGCTTTCTGGCTGGTATGGGTTCCCACTTGGGTTTGCCCGGTCTGGGCGGTTTCCCTTCGCCGTCTTCCTTCCTGAAAGCCGCCAGAAACAGCCCTTCTCCCATCAGCCGGTCCGGGTAAAACCGGTAGCCCCAGGCATGGAAGCGGGAACTCTGACTGGTCACGATATTCCAGTGTTCCGGAATGTCGAGGGGCAGCGAAACCGCATCCCAGGATTCCATGATCCAATCGGCAATAGCTTCATCTTCTTCCACAGAATAAGAACAGGTGGAATAGATCAGTATGCCGCCCGGTTTCAACGCCTGCCAATAGTCGGCCAGGATGCGCTGCTGCCGCTGGCTGCATAGTTTCACCAGGTCTCTGCTCCATCCTTCAGCGGCATCCGGGTCACGACGAAAAAGGCCGCTGCCGCTGCAGGGCGCGTCCACTACCAGCAGGTCGAATACGGGGCCCAGCGGTGCGAACTCACGGGGATCACTACTCGTCACGATGCTGTTGGGTGATCCCCATTTGATAAGATTCTCTTCCAGGATAGTGGCGCGGTTGCGGATCACTTCATTACTCACCAGTACGCTTTTGGGAGGCAGCAGCGACTGGATCAGAGTCGACTTCCCTCCCGGCGCAGCGCAGCCATCCAGGGCCATAACGGGCACCGAAAGATCAACTGTCTGCCGGATGGCTGTTTCCAGGAACATGCTACTGGCTTCCTGCACGTAAAATACGCCCGCATGCAGCCAGGGCTCGAACGTGAAAAACGGTCGCTGCTCCAGGTAGAATCCATAGCTGTTCCAGGGAACTTTTTCACCCAGGGGAAAGGACAATCCTGAACTGTCTTTCCACTTGGCGGGATTCATCCGGATAGATACTACCTGTGCACCGCTTTCGTGCACTTCGCTGAAAGCAGCTTCGTCAAATCCCGGTGCGTGACGCCAATCCTCCAACATCGTTGCAGTAAGCATGTACTAATTTAAAAAGCAAAAATAACGATCAGAGATTCTTGATCTCGGCAATGAGATCCTGTAGTACTTTTTTGGCATCGCCAAAAAGCATGGATGTTTTGGGGCGAAAAAAAAGTTCGTTCTCGATGCCGGCATATCCTGGTTTCATGCTGCGTTTGTTGACGATACAGGTCTTTGCGCTTTCCACATCGAGAATCGGCATACCATATATCGGGGAAGCCGGATCAGTTTTGGCAGCGGGGTTCACTACATCGTTCGCTCCCAGTACCAGCACCACATCTACGGTTGAAAATTCATCGTTGGCGGTTTCCATTTCCAGCAACTGTTCATAAGCTACATCCGCCTCAGCCAGCAATACATTCATATGGCCGGGCATCCTTCCGGCAACGGGATGGATGGCATACTTCACATCGACGCCTTTACCTGTAAGCAGTTTTTCCAGTTCGTGGCAGGCATGCTGCGCCTGCGCTACTGCCAGTCCGTATCCGGGTACGATCATCACCTTGTTGGCAAAGGACAACACTACTGCCGCATCGGAAAGACTCACCTCCTTATAGGCGCCCTGGGTAACATGGTGCCCGGAAGCTGTTACTGTTCCGCCAAAAGAACCGATCAGTACATTCTTGAGCGAGCGGTTCATGGCTTTACACATCAGGATGGTCAGCAAAGTACCCGCTGCGCCCACCAGGATACCACCAGTGAGCATTGCTTTGTTGTGATACAGGAAGCCACCGCAGGCGGCAGCCACGCCGGTAAAAGAATTGAGCAGGGATATCACAACAGGCATGTCTGCGCCGCCGATCGGGAGCACAAAGAAAACGCCATAACAAAGAGACAACAGGAGAATAAGATAAAAGACTGATTGGTTCGCATTTTCATGAACCGCGATCAGCCATGCAGCCAGGATGACCGCAGCCAGTAACAAGCCAATGTTTACAAAATGTTGTCCGCGGAAAGAGAAGTCCTTAATTCTGCCATTCAGTTTTCCCCAGGCGATCACACTGCCCGCAAAGGATACCGAACCGATGATTAGTCCGGCAGCGATCACCAGCATTTCGCCCACCCAATGTCCGTAAGCTGAAGAAGCAGGAAAAACTGCCGACAGGGAATCGTGTTTACCATGGATCGCATCAGCGAGGCGATTGAATTCTATAATGGAGATCAATGCCGCACAGGCGCCCCCCATACCATTAAAGATGCTCACCATTTCCGGCATGGCCGTCATCTGTACCTTTCTTGCGGAATACGTGCCGATCACACCGCCGATCACGAGGCCACTGAAGATCCAGCCATAATTGCCCAATGCGGCACCCTGTTCATCACGATACAGAAATATGGTGGCGAAGATGGCAATCGCCATACCTGCAGCCGCAAGCAGGTTCCCCCTCCTGGCCGTAGCAGGATGCGACAACTGTTTCAGGCCGATCACAAAACTTACTGAGGCCAGCAGGTATATCAGGGTTAATAGCGACATGGTACCGGTTTATTTTTCTTTTTTATGCCGGAACATCTCCAGCATTCTGTCTGTCACCACAAATCCGCCCACCACATTCAGTGTCCCTAAAATCACTGCCAGGAAACCCAGGATCAGGGCAAGGTAATTTTCGGTACTCGCCCTGCCCATTACGATTATGGCGCCGATGATCACGACACCATGGATGGCATTGGCACCGCTCATCAACGGGGTGTGCAGTACGCTCGGTACGCGGCCAATCACTTCTATACCCAGGAAGATCATGAGGATGACTACATAGATATAGTCCTCATGCAGCGCGATCCAATCCAGAACTGGTAACATATCCTTATGATTTTAGTCTGTCATGTACAATAGCGTGTTCATGGGTGATACAGCATCCTTTCACCAGGTCGTCTGCCCAGTTGAGGTTGACCTGTCCGTTCGCACCCGAAATCAATTCGATGAAATTGGTGACATTCTTACCGTATAGCTTGCTGGCATCTGAAGGCATGCCTGCGGCAAGATTGGAATCACCGAAAATGCGCACGCCGTTTTCCACCACCATCTGCTTATCCAGTGTTAACGTGGTATTGCCCCCTGTACCTGCGGCCAGGTCAACAATTACGGAACCCGGCTTCATGGAGTGGATCATTTCTGATGTCACCAGCACTGGTGCTTTTTTGCCCGGGATCTGTGCCGTCGTGATCACGATGTCTGCTTTTTTAACGGACGCAGCGATCTTTTCCTGCTGACGGAGCCGGAAGGCTTCATCCTGCTCCACCGCATAGCCGCCAGCTTTGCTCGCATCCGCAGCGCCTTCCACTTCCACAAATTTTGCCCCGAGGCTGACCACCTCTTCCTTCACGGCCGGCCTGGTATCAAACACTTCCACCACCGCACCAAGGCGTCTTGCTGTGGCAATGGCCTGAAGCCCTGCAACGCCGGCACCCAGGATCAGGATCTTGGCGGGTGCAATGCTTCCCGCCGCGGTCATAAACATCGGAAAATAACGGCTATGGGTATGTGCAGCGAGCAGCACGGCCTTGTATCCTGCAATATTCGCCTGCGAACTGAGAACGTCCATGGACTGCGCCCGGGTAGTACGGGGCAACATATCCAGGCTGAAACAGGTCACCCCTTCAGTTACCATTTTCTGCACAAAGGTGGGATACGATAAAGGCTGGAAACTGCCAATCAGGATTTGTCCGGCTACAAGGGGAAATCCGGGCGGATGTATGGACAGCATCAGGTGTGCCTCTTTGAATGCACTGCCTTCAACAATCTTAGCTCCAACGGCGGTATAGCTGTCGTCGTCGGCATATGCGGAAATGCCGGCACCGGACTCTACCCAAATTTCATGTCCTTTCTTTTGCAGGGAAGCCACTGCTTCGGGTAGCAGCGAAACCCGGGTCTCCCCTGCAGGTTCCTTCAATACTCCGATAATCATACTAACCTGATTGCTTACCCCAATTTAATAGTTATTGCGGAGAATCAGTAACGGATTGTAAAATGCCTTGCCGGCCGGATGCCCGGCCTGAAAAAAACGAAGCCGACAAAAAACAGGTCGATGGTACAGGTAACTGCCGGATCATTTTTGATCGTTTCCCACGCAGCCTCCATTCCGGCGCTCCAGTGGATATCGTCGAATACCAGTACCGTATCGGCATCTGCATTTGCCTTCAGCTGGTGAAAATAATTAATGGTAGGCTCCTCCTGGTGATTGCCATCCACGTACGCGAAAAAAGGTTTCGGAAGCTGCGGCAACAGTTGCGGCAGACAATTATCAAACTGCCCCGTAACCACTTCCACATCAGTCATGCCCAATTCCTTAAAATGCTGCCTTGCCCTTTCCGCTACCTTCGGTGACCCTTCTATTGTATAAAAAGGTGCACCAAACCTCGCGCTTGCGAGATATGCTCCTGACAATCCCAGGGAAGTTCCCAGCTCTACTATTCCTTTAGGTTGAAAGTAAGCTACCGAGCGGTGGAGCAAAGCTCCCCACCGGGAACTTTTGGCTGCGTGTTTCGCGATATCCGACACGCGGCGTTCCCGCTGTCGCCCCTGCTGGGTGCTTCCTGCACCCCAATCTTCCACTTGCAACACACTGTTATCCGACAGCAACCTTTTGCGCAGCTTTTCTATCTCCCGGGATGCAAGTGGTTGTGAGAAATCAATCTCCATCAGTACCTCGCGCACAAATGCATACACAAAAGGAGAATGAATACCATGCCCTTTTCCATTATCCGCATGGAGCCAGTACCGGAGATATTTCTTCGCCAGCTGAAATCGGGAATAAGGCCGGCTATCCATTAAATGCCTGGCTTTACACGATCCCACACTTCAAAGCTGTAAGCATAGTCATGGTCCTTATCCACCGGAAAATCCAGGCGGGAAAACAATGACCAGTCTTCCTTTTTCATTTCCGGGAAATAAGTGTCCCCATCAAAAGTTCCGTGAACGCGCGTCAGGTAAATGCGATCAGCGATGGGCATTGCCTGCCGGTAGATCTCACCGCCCCCGATGATGTACAATTCTTTCACATCGGTTGCAGCTCCGGCTTTTATTGCTGCGTCAAGACTGTGGGTTACGATAACATTATCAGCTTTCCATTCCTGGTTGGAAGTGATCACAATATTGATCCGTCCTTTCAAGGGCTTACCCAGGCTTTCATAGGTTTTACGTCCCATGATCACCGGCATCGCCCAGGTGGTGTTTTTGAAAAACTTCATGTCGTTCGGCAGGCACCACAACAGTTTGTTGTCCTTGCCGATCACATTGTTTTCACTGGCTGCGAGAACCATATTTATTTTCATACCGCAACAGGAGCTTTGATGGCAGGATGAAACTGGTAGTTCGTCAATTCGAAATCCTCAAACCGGAAGGCAAAGATATCTTTCACTTCAGGATTGATCTTCATTACCGGGAGCGGAAAAGGTGTTCTTGAAAGTTGAAGTTTTACCTGCTCCAGGTGATTGGAATAAATGTGCACATCACCGAAGGTGTGAATGAAATCACCCGGTTTCAGTCCGCAAACCTGCGCCACCATCATGGTGAGTAATGCATAGGAAGCAATGTTGAACGGCACACCGAGGAATACATCTGCAGAGCGCTGGTAGAGCTGGCAGCTCAGTTTACCTTCAGCAACATAAAACTGGAAGAGGGTATGACAGGGCATCAATGCCATTTCAGGCAGCTCGCCCACATTCCATGCACTGACGATCAGGCGCCTGCTGTCAGGGTTCTTTTTGATCTGCTGGATCAGGTCCGTTACCTGGTCCACCACTTTGCCGTCTTTCCCTTCCCAGCTGCGCCATTGCTTTCCGTATACTGGTCCGAGATCACCCTGTTCGTTTGCCCATTCGTCCCAGATGCCTACACCGTTCTCTTTAAGATAAGCGATATTGGTGTCGCCTTTCAGAAACCACAACAGTTCATGGATGATGCTTCTCAGGTGCAGCTTCTTCGTGGTTACAAGGGGAAATCCGTCTTCCAGGTTAAAGCGCATCTGGTATCCGAAACAACTGATGGTACCGGTGCCGGTACGGTCAGATTTCTCTACGCCATTGTCGAGGATATATTGCAATAACTTCAGGTACTGTTGCATGCCCGCAAGATAGGTATCTTTGCAAATATGGCAGAAGACTTAAAGATCCTCACGGGTACCAAAGAAGAACAGTACCAATCCCTTCTTCCGCAGCTCCGGGGGCTGCTCGAAGGCGAAAACGACCTGGTTGCCAACCTCGGGAATGTGGCAGCCGCCCTGAAAGAACAATTTGGCTGGTTCTGGGTGGGTTTTTACCTGGTAAAATCAGGTGAACTGGTGCTTGGCCCGTTCCAGGGACCAGTGGCGTGTACGCGCATCAGGAAAGGCAAAGGCGTATGCGGCAGCAGCTGGGCACAGGGTAAAACGCTTATCGTGCCCGATGTGGAAAAATTCCCCGGTCATATTGCCTGCAGCAGTCTTTCCCGTTCAGAAATCGTAGTGCCCTTGTGGAAGGACGGTGAGGTGGTTGCCGTGCTGGATGTGGATAGTGAATTGCTGGATCAGTTTGATGAAACGGATCAGCAATTCCTGGAAGAGATCGTAGCGCTGTTTTCTTTTGACTGATTCTTACACTTCCTTTTTCCGCCGCGCCAGTTCCCTTCTGATCAGGCCGAGTTCTCTTCCTGTTTGTCCGGCTACCGAGCTGTTTTCCTGGGCCCGGCGCATCAGGTAGGGAATTACTTCAGCGATGGGACCGAAAGGCAGGTACTTGCTTACCGGGCAGCCGGCCTTCGCGAGGTTGAACGTAATGTTATCGCTCATCCCGTACAATTGCGAAAAATGAATATGTTCGTGCGAAAGCGGCAATCCTTTGTCCTGCAATAGCTGGGTTGCCAGAAGATTACTGTATTCATTGTGTGAGGCAACGATTACGGCGATACGTTCGAGATGCTCTATGCAGAACCGCAGGCCCTGGTTATAATCACGATCGGTTGCCTCTTTATTGGGTTGAATGGGGCTGGGATACTGCATGGCCTCTGCCCTTTTCCTTTCCTTTTCCATATAGGCGCCTCTGACCAGTTTGGCGCCGAGGATAAAGCCTTTGGCTTCCGCCTGCTGGTAGCTGTCTTTCAGGAACTGCAAACGATCATGGCGGTAGAGCTGGATGGTGTTGTACACCACCGCTTCACTGGTGTTGTAGATCGCCATCATTTCCATCGCCAGGGCATCAACGGGATCCTGGATCCAGCTTTCTTCCGCATCTATCAGCACGCCCACTTTTTTCTCTGCTGCATCCTTGCAGATGCGATGCATGCGCAGGAGGACCCTGTCCCACTCTTTTAGTTCGTCGGCAGTCAGCGCTTCCGTATGTACCCTGCCCTGGTAACCGCTTTTGGCGGTTGATACAGCATCGAGCTTTTCCAGCAATCCGAACCTTGCCAGCCCGGTTACTTTAATGCTCATGAAAGGAATATTCGGTTGTGTGGCGGCATAATCGATCACACGGATGAATTCATCACAGGCATGGTCGAGACCGGCTTCGCCATGATCACCGCCTTCCACCCCATAGTCAAGGATCACCTGGACCTTGTGCTCACCGAGTACCTTCGCCACCCTTGCCGTTTCTTCAAGCGTTTCGCCGCCGACAAACTGGGTAAATATGGTGTTGCGGATCATACCCTTTACAGGCAGACCCCACCTGATCGCCAGCGGTGTAAACCAGGTACCCAGTTTTACCAGGGGCGACAGTCCCATACTGGAAAACAAAAAATCCGCTTTTTTCAACGCGGCATCAGACTTATACGCAAAAGCATTTTTTGTATTGTCAAATGAAATCTCGGGCCTTGGATCCATGTGTGAACAGCTTTGTGGGCGCAAAAATAAGAAGAATAACCCCGAGCCGTTCAGAGAATCGTTTGCATAACGCACAATTCAGTAGTTTCGGCTATGTCCAGCTTAAAAATCTCCCATATCGATATATTCCGGTTAAGCATACCCATGCGCCCCTTCACGATTGCTACGGGGACAATGCATTTTGCGCAGAATACTTTTATCCGGGTACACACTGATTCCGGCTGGTATGGTGTTGGCGAGTGTTCGGCATTTCCCATGATCGTTGGAGAAACACAGGATACCTGCCAGGTAATGGCGGCAGATTTCGCAAAGCTCTGGAAAGGAAAAGACGCACTCGATATTCCGTCACGGCTGCGGGAACTGGATGCTTTTACAGCAGGCAACAATACTATTAAAAGCGCCTTTGATATGGCATTGTATGATATCGCTGCGAAAGCTGCCGGTCAGCCGCTCTATCGGTTCCTGGGGGGAACAGCCCTGAAGCCCCTGCTGACCGATCTCACGATCGGCATCGGTACACCGGGCGACATGGCGGAACAGGCGAGAGACTTTGTGCGCCGCGGCGTGACCATCATCAAAATAAAACTGGGAAAGGATCCGGAGACCGATATGGAAAGGGTCCGGCATATCAGGGAAGTTGTTGGCCCGGAAATTCGTCTCCGGATTGATGCCAACCAGGGATGGTCGCCTGAAGAAGCCCTGCAGGCACTGATGGGTATGGGGCCGTATCATATCCAGTTCTGTGAGCAGCCCATGCGCAGTTACAATGACCATTTTCTTCCCGGTCTGAAGCAGCTTTCGCCGATCCCGGTAATGGCGGATGAAAGTGTATTTCATCATCAGGATGCAGCAAGACTGATCCGCGCTGACGCCTGTGATTCGGTGAACATAAAACTTTCCAAAAGCGGTGGCATACAGGAAGCGCTGCTGATCAACCAGGTTTGCTCAGCTGCAGGAATTCCCTGCATGATGGGCGGGATGCTGGAGAGCAGGCTCGCACTCAGTGCATTTGCACACCTTGCCACTGCGCTGGACAATATCATTTATTACGACATGGACACCTGCCTGCTGGGTCACCTGGAAGATCCTGTAACAGGCGGTGTTACATATGACGGCTTTTACGTGGTACTCCCCGACGCACCAGGCATTGGTGCCGATATCAGTGAAGCATTCTTACAGCAGTGTGATCGGGTAACTGTCTGATCACTGCAGGAACCTGTCCAGCAACAACTGGTTGAAATTGGCCAGGGAGCCGAGTTTGAGATCTGCCGCACCCCATCGCGGGGAATGATATTGCGCTGCTTCAGGCACCACTACGCAGGCCATTTTTGCCGCCTTGGCTGCAATCATCCCATTGAAAGAATCCTCAAAACAAATGCAGCGGTATGCCGGTATGCCAAGAGTCTCCGCACAATTCAGGTATACCTGGGGGTGAGGTTTGCCAAACGGAAGTCCCTGGGCCGAACTGATCGCGTCGAGATGTTGGGTAATACCAAGTTTCTTTATTACGACATCAATCAATGCCAGCGGTGATGATGATGCAATGCCGATTGCAAAATTTCTTTCCAGGAAAAAATTGATGATGTGTTCAACACCGGGCATGGGTTTTCCCAGGCGGTTGATCTTATCGATTGCGCTGGCTTCAATACGCGTTACCGTTGCTGCAGCATTTGATTTGTCCACTGCAAAATGTGTGAACCAGTGATCCACCCATTCCAATGTACGCAAACCGGTACTGGAATGATACTGTTCAACAGTCAATTGAATATTGTGCGGTAAGAGTGCCTCTATACCTGCTTCCTGCCACAACGGTTCTGAGTCGATCAGCAGGCCATCCATGTCGAATATGACGGCTTTGGTTTTCATGATGCGCAAATATAAATCTGTATATTGCGACATTGCTTGTTTTTCCCCTAATGAATTCGGCATGCAAGAACTGATCTCTAGACTTAAACAGATCCGGCTGGTACGGAAAATGGTGTATGCTGTGGTGGGAATAGTATCCTATCCTGGGTTGACGATCTTCAACAGGATAAAGATCAAGGGCACGGAACATCTCGAAAAACTGCCCCGCAACAATGTTTTGTTTGTCAGCAATCACCAGACTTATTTCGCAGACGTGATCACTTTCCTGCACATCTTCTGTGCGGTGAAATGGGGCAAAAAAAACCGGCTCGGACTCCCCTACTATCTGCTGAATCCTTATACCAACATTTACTACGTAGCCGCTGAAGAAACGATGAAGGGCAGCTGGATCAGCAAGTTTTTTATTCTTGCCGGCGCACTGACGGTGAAGCGCACGTGGCGCACGGGGGCAACCGAAGTGCGTCGCGGACTTGACCCTTCAGACACGCGAAAAATCGAAAGGGCACTTGCCGGGAGCTGGGTGATCACATTTCCACAGGGAACAACAAGGCCTTTTGCCCCTGGAAGAAAAGGGACAGCCCTCATCATTAAAAAGAACAGGCCTATCGTAGTACCGGTTGTGATCAATGGCTTCTGGCGCGCCTTCGGAAAGAAGGGACTGTCGTTCAAAAAGAAAGGTTCATTGCTTAAGGTGGAATTCAAAGCGCCCCTTACGATAGATTACGACGCACCGGGTGAGGTCATCCTAGACCAGGTGATGGATGCGATCGAGCAAAGCCGGCCCTACATGATGAAAGTACCACACCTGGCGGAAGCCATCCTCGGCAAGCCGGAAAAGGAAAAGACCTGATCCGGTCAGGGCTGGAACAAAGCTTTCAGTTCAGTAGCATCATTCGGTTTCATTTTGCCGCCGAGGATCAATCTCAATTGTCTTCTGCGCAACGCTCCCTCAAACAACAGTTTTTCGGTGTCAGTTTCAGGTACCAGCGGTGGCACAGGTCTTGGTTTGCGGTTGGGATCAAGGGCAACAAAAGTGTAATACGCTTCATTGCTCTTGTATTTGTACTGGTGCGTCAGGTCTTCGCCGTATACGCTCAGGTGCACTTCCATGCTGGTTGAAAAAGCCCTGGTCACTTTAGCCTGAATATTCACCACATTGCCCAGTTTGATGGGCGCTTCGAAGGAGATATTGTCTACTGAGGCCGTTACTACCGGTGCATTGCAATGTTTGCCTGCAGCCAGTGCCGCGGCAATATCCATCCAGTACATCAACCGGCCACCCATCAGGTTTCCGAATACATTGGTATCGTTCGGCAACACGAGTTCGGTCATCACTACAAAACTTTCAGAAGGCTTTCTGGGTTCCATGACTGTTATTCAATTTCAGTTAGAAAGAATTCCGGGCTTCCCATCTGGAAAGCCCGGTAAATTTTTATCCTTTGCTGGCGATTCCAACCTGTTATTTCAACTTGAAAGTTTCGAGGAACTTGGTGGTAAAGTTACCGTTCCTGAAATCTTCGTTCTGCATCAGTTGCAGGTGGAATGGAATGGTTGTTTTCACGCCTTCGATCACATATTCGCTTAATGCGCGGTACATGGTATTGATCGCTTCGTCACGCGTTCGTGCGATGGTGATCAGTTTACCGATCATACTGTCGTAATAAGGAGGGATCGTATACCCTGCGTAAACATGACTGTCTACCCGAACCCCATGTCCACCCGGAGTGTGCAGTGTCGTGATTTTGCCCGGACTAGGGCGAAAATCGTTATAAGGATCTTCGGCATTGATCCGGCATTCGATCGCATGCATCTGGGGTTCATAATCCCGTCCGCTGATGGGTTCACCCATGGCGATCTTCAATTGCTCCTTGATCAGGTCGAAATTGATCACCTCTTCCGTAACGCAGTGTTCTACCTGTATCCGCGTGTTCATTTCCATGAAATAGAAGTTGCGGTGTTTGTCTACCAGGAATTCGATCGTCCCCACACTTTCATAACCAATGGCTGAAGCGGCTTTTTTAGCAGCCTCCCCCATGGCATAACGGAGCTCAGGGATCATGAACGGTGAAGGAGATTCTTCCACGAGTTTCTGGTGGCGGCGCTGGATGGAACAATCCCGCTCACTGAGGTGGCAGACTTTTCCATAACGGTCGCCGGCAACCTGTATTTCAATATGGCGCGGTTCTTCCACGAACTTCTCCATATAGATACCGTCGTTTTTGAATGAGGCAGCAGCTTCTGCCTTGGCGGTATTATAGGCGCGTTCCATTTCCTGCTCATTCCAGACCACCCGCATGCCTTTACCGCCGCCGCCGGCGGTAGCCTTGATGATCACAGGATAACCCATGTCGCGGGCAACGCTGTACGCCTGGTCAATATTGGCGAGAAGGCCATCACTTCCCGGGATAACCGGAACGCCTGCACGGATCATGGTTTCTTTGGCCGTGATCTTGTCGCCCATAGACCTGATCTGGTCAGGTGTGGGGCCAATAAACTTGATATTGTGTTCTCCGCAGATCTCGGCAAACCGGGCGTTTTCAGCCAGGAACCCATATCCCGGGTGGATGGCATCTGCATTCGTAATTTCCGCTGCAGCCATCAGGTGCGGAATATTAAGGTAGGAATCTGCGCTCTGGGGGCGACCGATACAAACGGCTTCGTCGGCAAATTTGACGTGAAGGCTGTCTTTATCGGCAGTTGAATAAACTGCTACGGTTTTGATGCCCATTTCACGGCAGGTGCGAATGACCCGCAATGCAATTTCACCCCGGTTCGCAATCAATACTTTTTTAAACATTTTCCAAGAGGATTTTGACGAGGAATTAGGCAGGTTCAACCAGGAATAGCGGTTGATCGTACTCCACCGGCGACGCATCGTCCACCAGTACTTTCACTATTTTGCCTTTTACTTCGCTTTCGATCTCATTGAACAGCTTCATGGCTTCAATGATGCAAACTACTTTACCGGGGGTGATTTCGTCGCCGATTTCTGCCAGCACCGGTTTATCGGGTGATGACCGGCGGTAGAAAGTGCCGATCATGGGACTCTTAATTGTAATGAGATTGGCAGCAGTTTCTGCAGCTTTTGGCTTATCGGCAGCAGCTGCGGCCGCAGGTTGCGGAACAGCCGCCGGTGCGGCTGCGGGTGCCGGTGCTGCCTGGGCCGTATAGACAGGCGCAGCAGCCACTACCTGCTGGATATTTTCTTGTTTTTGCTTAATCGTCACCTTAAATCCTTTCTCCTCAATCGTCAGTTCACCGATGTTCGATTTGTTGATCAAGCGGATCAACTCCTGAATTTGTTTGAAATCCATTGTACTGAATTTACAGTTGGTGATATTTTAGGCGGCTAAGATAGGGAAGAAAAACGGTTTGGGTTTCCCTCAGCCATTCATAAAAAAAGCCCCTTGTTCAGGGGCTCCCTTTCTTATTCTTTTACACGCTCTACGTATTCACCATTTTTGGTGTTGACGCGGATCAGTTCTCCTTCATTTACAAACAGTGGTACCATAACGGTGGCGCCTGTTTCAACCGTTGCCGGTTTCAGGGTACGGGTAGCCGTGTCACCACGCATTCCCGGCTCACTGTAGGTCACCAGCAATACGATCTTATCGGGCAATTCCACACTCATGGGCTGTTCGATTTCGGTATTGATCAATACTGAAACCTCCTGGCCGTCTTTCAGGAACTGAGGGGCGTCGATCAGGGTTTCCTGAACGGCTACCTGCTCGAAAGTTTCATTATCCATGAAATTGTAACCGGTGTCATCTTTATACAGGTACTGAAAGTTCTTGCGTTCAACACGAACCGGGTAAATGGTGTCACCACTGTTCCAGGTTTGTTCGATGGTCCTGGAATTGTCAACTCCTTTCAGTTTTGCCCAAACCTTTGCTGCGGCACGGGCAGTTTTGTTTTCTCCGAATTCAACCACTTTATAGAGGCTGCCATCCAGTTTGATAATAAGCCCGCGGCTGATATCCGACGTACTAGCCATAACGAAATACTATTTAATTGCAGTTTTAGTAAGGGGGCAAAGCTAGTGCAATTCGGGCATACAACCGGATTTCTCGTCAGGCCGGGATAAAATATTCAGATTGAATCAATTAATGGTTTTGGTGGTCAGTTTTATGACGCCGTTTTTACCCTTTTCGCCATAGGTTTTGGCAGCCTCTGCGTCCTTGAACACTTCTATTCTATCGATCGAGTGGGGATCCAGGGCACGGACGGTAGCCGCATCTGCCTCTTTGCCGTCAATAATATACAGAGGTGTTGTCGGAGCGTTGGCCGTGATGGAGACAACCGGCTCGGCCAGTTCTACCGGTTCCGGCGCTTCAATCCGGCCGTATTTCTTTTCGAACTGCGCTCTCTGATCAGGTTTGGACAAATCATAGTTTTCCTTTTTGCCATTTTTCAGGGTAACGGTTGCCGTGGAATTGTCTTTGATGATGATCATGCTGACATTGGCGGGAAGTTTCGGCGCTTTGGCCGGCCGGGGTGGCCTGGGTGGTACCGGTGCAATCCTCACTTCCTGCACAGGAGCTGCCAAACCAGCCGGTTGTGCCGGTTGAGCAGGTTGATCCGGTACGACCACGTACTTATCATTTCTCACCCCGTCAAGCACCACAACCGGCGCAGGTGCTCCCGGTGGTGTCGGCGGAACGGGTGCTGGCGGCGGTGGTGGAATTTTACCGTACTGCGATTCAAAAGCATTGCTGTCTTTGTTCCAGTCTTCCAGCGTCAGGGCTCGGATAAGTTTGCCCTGCCGGTCTTTAATGATCACCACACACTCACCAATATTATCCGCTATGGTCAGGATATACCCTTTTTCATTCGGAGGCGGCATCCGGTGTTGCGGCAGCGTGTCTGCCACGGTAAGGGTTACAATGGCAGGTGCCTGGTTTTCTTTGGTAGTGTTCTTTTGCGGTTCCCGGCGGAAGGCCAGCAACAACACTGCGATCACTGGCAGCACGAAGGCAAACTTCACCAGGTGAACCCTGGCGGAACGGATAGTGTTCATCATGTTAATTCGATTTTTTAGTGCGGAAATATTCAGGTGATTGGCCATACTGAATTGCTGCTGGCCAACTACTTTCAACAGGAGATACTGGTATTGCCTGCGGTCGATGCCATGCGCCAGCACACCTTCGTCGGCAATAAATTCCAGGTTCTGCCGGATAGCGTGCCGCAACAGCCAGGCGAAAGGATTGTACCAGTTCAGCGCCACCAGCAGTTCAGCAAATACCATATCAATGGTATGGCGTTCGCGTACGTGGACCATTTCGTGTTTGATGATCTCTTTCAGTTCTGCTTCCTGGTGGCGGGAGGTATTGATAAACACCGATGACCCGAAAGAAAAAGGGATAATCGGTTGCTGCACCTCGTAGATACGCAGGTTATCGGTTGCCAGCAAAACAGCCCTGCTGCGCAGGCGGAAAAGGGAAACATACTGAACGGCCATGCGCCCTAACATCACGATTACACCGGCAATGAATGCCGTCACCAGCCAGGTTCCCGCCGTCCAGCTTTCCAGCTGCACTGCCCCTTCTGTGATCTGGTCCACCCGCGGTAACTGCAACAGCACAGCGTTGTTGCTGTCATTTTGATCCAGCCATTGATAGATGTTCAGCAACGGCAGGAAAAAACAGGCCGCAGCATATCCCAGCAGGTAATACCGGTTCCAGCGGTAAAATGTGAGCCGGCGCAACAGCAGCCAGTAAAACAGGTAAACTGCAGCAAGACTGATGCTGAGCTTTAACAGGTAAGTGAGTAGTATATGCATGACTACCTGGCTTTATTGCTTTTTTCAATCAGGCGGATGATTTCCTGCAGTTCTTCCTTACTCAGCTGCTGTTCGTTGACAAAGAAATTCACCACTTCCTTATACGAGTTATCGAAATAATTGCGAATGAATTCCCCCATGAAATTCCGCTTGTAGCTTTCTTCGGATATCGCTGGCTGGTATACATACATGTTCCCCAATAGCCGGCTGTTCAGAAATCCTTTCTTTTCAAGGTTTTTTACCGTTGATGCCAGCGTGGTATAAGGCGGCTGCGGCGCTACAAGGCGTTCAAGCACGGCCTTTACATTAGCCTCTCCTACTTCCCAGAAAACCTGCATAGCCTGCTCCTCAGGCTGACTTAGCTTATCCATGTCTACGATGTTTTCGTAAATCTACGAATTAATCGTAGATAAGTCCAAATTTATTTCGTTAAAAAAATTTGCTGGACTTTTCATGCGCTCATTGTTGGTAATTTTAAACGATGAAAGTGAATCACCCGTATCTCCGTTTTACCCTCTCGCTACTTTTTCTGTTTCTTTTCGCAGGCACTGTTAAACTGTTCGCACAAACCGATTCCGTTCCGCCGCCATTCAAGCGCTACCCTACTGTTCCGCCTTTTGAACTGCTTGGATTGGATGGTAAAAAAATAAACCGCGACAATCTTGCTAACCGATCCGGGACGCTGATCATGTTTTTCAGTCCCGATTGTCACCATTGCCAGCAGCAGGTTGACTGGCTGAAAGAGCAATTGCCCGCATTTGAGAAATACAATCTCGTTCTGGCCACCTATCAACCGATTGAAGAACTGCAGGCATTTTATGACAAGTACCAGATGTCTGCCTGGAAAAACCTGTATATAGGCAGGGACGAGAAGTTTTTTATGCCTCCATATTTCCGGATAGGAAACCTTCCTTTTCTTGCGTTATACGACCGCAAGGGAAAGCTGCTGACCAGTTTTGAAGGCACGACGGAAATCAAAAAAGTGCTCGACGGTTTCAAGCACTGATCCCCTATATTTGTTCGCCATCATAAAATAAAATAAACTGTTTATTCATGAAAGTTACAGTTGTAGGTGCCGGTGCCGTTGGTGCTACCTGCGCCGATAATATTGCCCGTAAGGAGATCTGCCAGGAATTGGTTTTATTGGATATCAAGGAAGGGCTGGCCGAAGGAAAAGCCCAGGATATGATGCAGACTGCCGCATTGCTGGGATTCGATACCAGGATTGTCGGATCCACCAATGACTACAGCAAAACGGCTGGAAGTAATGTGGTGGTGATAACATCCGGCATTCCACGCAAGCCGGGAATGACCAGGGAAGAACTGATCGGTACCAATGCCGGTATCGTGAAAACAGTATGTGACAATATCCTCAAACACTCTCCGGAAGCCATCCTGATCATCGTGAGCAACCCCATGGATACCATGACCCAACTGGCGATGCAGGTAACCAGGTTGCCGAAGAACAGGATCATCGGAATGGGCGGCGCACTGGATAGTGCCCGTTTTAAATACCAGTTGAGCCAGAAACTGGGTTGCTCGCCCGCAGACCTGAATGCGGTGGTAGTGGGTGGACACGGGGATACCACCATGATCCCGCTAATCCGCCATGCGACCTGGAATTCAACTCCTGTAACAAGGTACCTGAGCATTCATGAGCAGGAGCAGATCGTTGCAGATACGATGGTGGGCGGTGCTACGCTTACCAAACTGATCGGTACATCAGCCTGGTATGCACCTGGTGCAGCCACAACGGCGCTGGTTGAAAGCATTCTCCGCGATGAGAAGAAACTGATCACCTGCTCCGTTTCCCTTCATGGTGAATACGGACAACAGGATATATGCCTGGGCGTACCGGTAATTATTGGGAAAGACGGGTGGGAAAGGATCGTTGACTTTGAACTGAATGAAGCAGAACAGGCACTTTTCAGCAAGAGCGCCGATGCTGTACGCAGTATGAACGAGGTCTTGAAATCAGCATAAAACACTGATAACCAAATATTTTTATTTTTTCTAATGCCGGGGTTTCCCGGCATTTTTCATGATACGTATAAAAAAAAATTGCAAAAGCTTTTGATTCCATCATTTGTCTATTAGATTTGTGTCACTTATCTCTCTCCAACGCCTATTTAAAGCTCTCCGCAGGGTAACCCCCACCAATACCAGAAGAAGGCCACTAATTCTGAAACCTATTCAAACAAGAACGTATGATCAAGCCCTTGCTTACCGTAGCATTGACTGCACTGGTATTACAACAAATTGCTGCCCAGGAACCAGAGCTCCCTACGCAAAGAGACCCCCTCAAAAATCAGACGATCAGTCCTTACGCAAATCCCAGGATCAATCCCACCAAGAATTTCAAGATTAATCCCAAGAACAACTGGAACATTAATCCGGGAATGAATGATGGTATCAATCCCGAGAAGAACAAGATGATCAATCCGAAGTTCAATAAAGACTTCAGCCCGTTGTCCAACCACAGTATTAACCCGATGTACACTTTCAGCCTGCATCCGCTGAGCAACGACAACTGGAAAGGTTACTACATGTTCAACAAAGACAATAAGATGTCTGGCTACCTGGTAATCGCCAACCAGTTCGTGATCCTTGATTTTGATGAGAAAGGCACCTGGAAAGGTTACCTGGTAAAAACCAGCTCCAATACTTACAACTATTTCAACCTGCAGGATGAGTGGACACGTACTTTCTTCTGTGAAGATTCCATGGTAGGTTTTAATTCCTTTGACAGCGCCGGAGAGTGGACTGGCGAATATGCGAAATAATCAAGCTTTCAGCAGCCATTGCTGCACGAGTGTCCGGATGGCCGGAACAGGTATTTCCCGCATGCATTTGAAATGTCCTTTGGGACATGCATCATAACCGATCTTTGAACAAGGCCTGCATCGCAGGCCTTTTCTTTCTACAATCTCGAACGGCAATACCTGGTTAAAACTTCTTTTGCCGTAATAAGGATACATGCCGAATTCGGGAACGGTATTCCCCCAGAGGGAGATCACGGGTTTTCTGAAGGCCGCAGCGATATGCATGAGGCCGGTATCATTTGATATGATCAGCTTTGCCCGGCGGACGAGGTCCGCTGATTCGTTCAGGCTGAACTTGCCACAGGCATTATACACTTTGATAGGATCGGTCGCCTCGAGCCTGGCTCCTGTTGCCTTATCTTCGGGCCCTCCCAGCAGGATAATGGGATGATCCAGCAGGCCGACCAGCTCCTCGAGTTTTTCAACCGGCATGCGTTTCGTGGCATGTGCAGCACCAATCACCAGGCCAATATACCCCAGCTGGTGTGCGGCCGGAAGATCTGAATCTGCAATCTTCTCGTTCTCCGGAATAAAATAGTCGAGTCCCTTTCCGTCATTGACCACACCCAGCGGCGCAGCTGCCTCAAGATAACGGTCAACGATATGTTTATCGGGCAGTACATTAATCTTCAACGCGGTCAGCAGCCACTTCTGCACGTTCAGCTTGTTGAAGCTTTTACTTTTTACAGCGAGTGCGCGTTTTACCCGCAGGGTTCGCAGGTTATGGTGCAGGTCAACTATAAAATCAAAATTTTCCTTTTTCAGGCTGTCTGTAATTACCGTCAGGTCATCTTCGAACAGGTGAAGTTTGTCGATGTAAGGGTTTGCTATCAGCACCGGCGCGAAACTCTTTTTCACCAGGAAATGCAGTTCCGCATCGGGTAGCTGCTGTTTGATGCAACGGAGCACCGGCGTGGTCAGCACGATATCCCCGATGGAGGAGAAACGGATGACGAGAATCTTTTTCATACCTCCACATAATTGAGGTCCTTACCGAAAGTTTCTTCCGTGAAGAAAGCGGCTATCAGTGTAATGACCATGATTACAATGGCGGTGATCACACCGCTGCCCACATAACCGTGTTTTACCTGCAGGCCGGTAAAAAGCAGGCTGATCAGGTTGAGTGATCCCCTTACCATATTCGGAACTGTAGTAGCCGCTGTGCCGCGGAGATTTGTACCGAATTGTTCAGCGGCCATCGTTACAAATATCGCCCAGAAACCTGTACCGAAGCCCAGCAATGCACATGCCCAATAGAGTTCCTGTGTACTGGCGCCCTGAAGGTTGAAGAACCAGATCATGGCTATTATTGTGATCCCGTAAAATATGTACAAGGCTTTTTTCCGGCTGCGCAGAACCTGGCTTACCAGTCCGACGGCAATATCTCCGAGCGAAATAGCCGCATAAGCATACATGATCGCCTTACCGGGATCAACTTCCCCCTGCACATTCATTTTCGCTGCGAACTCCCGGCTGAAACTCACCAATATGCCGATCACAAACCAGGTAGGCAACCCGATGAGGATAGCAAGAATATATTTACGGAATCGTTTTCCATTATTGAAGAACATCAGGAAATTCCCTTTGCTGACGCCGCTTTCTTTCACCTGGTTGAACATGCCCGATTCAGCGACCTTAATACGGAGGAACAACAATAAGAAACCAAGTCCGCCACCAATAAAATAACAGGTGCGCCAGTGAAAGGTCTCTTTTACAAAAAACGCCACCACGGCACCCGACAAACCGATGCCGGCAACAAGGGCAGTGCCCACGCCCCTCCTGTCTTTCGGCAATAATTCACTCACGAGGGTGATGCCTGCACCGAGTTCTCCTGCCAGACCAATTCCGGAGATAAAACGGACCAGGGCATATTGCGGTACGTTCTGTACAAAACCATTGGCAATGTTACCCAGGGAGTACAGGATAATCGAAGCAAACAACACGCTGAGGCGGCCTTTCTTGTCGGCGAGTACCCCCCAAAGGATACCCCCGATCAGCAGTCCGAGCATTTGTACATTAATAATAAACAACCCCTGGTCTTTCACGCCATCCGGAGTAAGGCCAAGGTCTTTGAGACTTTCCACCCTGATGATGCTGAACATCAGGAGGTCATAGATGTCTACAAAATAGCCGAGAGCGGCTACCAGGACGGCAATATTGAAAACAGATGTTTTGGCTGATGCAGCGTTGGGGTTCATGCAGTGGATTTATCACGGTCCCGGCCGGTAACAAGTTTCCAGATAACCGGCGCAGTGGTGACCAGTACTATAACGATGACAATGACTTCGAGGTGATCGCGCAGGTCAAAGCCAAATTGTGTTTTCACCCATTTCTGCAAAAAATGCCCTGCAAACAACATACTGAATACCCAGGCTACACAACCGACGATATTGTAAAACGCGAATTTCTTTTTATCCATTCCGACGATACCTGCGATAATCGGTGCAAAGGTGCGCACGATGGGGAGGAAGCGTGCGAACACGATGGCGCCACCACCGTGTTTCTCATAGAAGTCATGCGCTTCCACCAGGTACCGTTGTTTGAAGAGGAGGTTGTCTTTCCATTTGAACATCGTCGGACCGATCTTCCGTCCGAACCAGAAGCCAACAGTATTGCCAATGATGCCAACGAACGAGATCAGCCCCACCAGCAACAACAGGTCTACCCATTCACTGCGCAACTCTCCCAGTCCGAATGTTTTTAAAAACTCGTGTGACAGGTTGGTACTGTAAATACCGGCAACGAACAGGAGACTGTCGCCCGGGAGAAAAAAGCCGACAAACAATCCGGTTTCAGCAAATACGATGATAAGCAACAGCCAAAGGCCACCATAACTGATGTAAAACATCGGGTTAAGCAGGTCTTTCCAGGAAAATGGTTTGACCATTTTAACTTTCCTGCCTTCCCCCAGTTCACTGTAACGGAACTTAAGCGTATCGTGTGCAGCTGCTGTCACAGTATACTCAACTGCCGTATCGATCGGAATAGTAACGAATCCATCCTGGTCGGTTGTAAAATCCCGGATACCTGCCGGACCATGCAGCTGGAATTGTCCCACTGCCGATTCGTACTGATTGATCAGTTGGATCCGGTGTTCTTCCTGACCCGCTACAATTCCGCAAATCAAAACACCCGCGGCCAGCATTAATCCTTTTAACGTTGTAATCATGCGCATCTGAACAAATTTATCCTTCCAGTTCTCCTTCCCATTTGCTTACCACGGTAGTGGCCAGGGCATTGCCCAGTACATTGGTCATGCTCCGGAACATATCACAAAAATGATCTATCGGTAAAATTAAGGCAACGCCTTCAGGCGGAATATTAAACATTGCGCAGGTTGCAGTCACCACCACCAGTGATGCCCTGGGTACACCCGCGATCCCTTTGCTGGTGAGCATCAGTACCAGCAGCATAGTGAGCTGTGTACCCAATGGCAGGTGAATGCCATAAGCCTGTGCGATCGCCAGACTGGCAAATGTCATATACATCATACTGCCGTCAAGGTTAAAGCTGTAACCAAGGGGTAGAATGAAAGACACGACTTTATCGCGGCAGCCAAAACGTTCGAGCTCTTCGGTTAATTTGGGAAACACGGCTTCACTGGAAGTGGTGCTGAAAGCTATCAGTAAAGGCTGAGCGATCCTGCGCAGCAATTCGGGTACGCGGTTCCTGAGGATCAGGAAACCGACCAGCAGCAGCAGTGCCCACAGGGCAGCAATGCCCACCAGGAAATACAATAAATAAAGGCCGTAGAATTTAAAAACCTCGGGGCCTTTCAAAGCAATCACCGCTGCAATGGCGCCAAATACACCGAGTGGTGCAAATGCCATTACATAGTTCACCATTTTTAATATGATATGGGCTACGGCGTCCAGTGCTTTGATCACGGGTTTTGCAGCATCTCCCATCGCTGTTGCAGCTATACCAAAAAAGATACTGAAGACTACCAGCTGCAATACTTCGTTCTTCGCCATTGCTTCGATCATGCTTTTCGGGAAGACATGGTCCACAAAGTTTTCAAGTGAGAACGCTTTGGTCTTGCCGATCAGGTCTTCTGCGCCACTGGTATCCACATTGCCGAGCTGGATGGCAGTGCCGGGCTGAAAGAAATTGACCAGTACCATTCCGATCAGGAGACTGGCGAGCGATGCCGAGATGAACCACAGTAACGCCTTGCCTCCTACCCGCCCAACGGTTTTCAGATCACCCAGTTTGGCGATGCCCACTACCAACGTGGAGAACACCAATGGAGCAATTATCATTTGTACCAGATTGAGGAAGAGCTTGGTAAGCAAACGGATATTCCTGGCAAAACTGTCTGTCCATTCCGGGCCAGCATTTCGGTGTACCACATAACCCACAATTACCCCAAGAACCATTGCAATCAATATGTATACAGTAAGCCTGTTTTGTTTAGCCATCTTATGCGGTTACCGTGTTGGAACGGAAGGCCGAAAATTCAAAAAAATCCTGACCCAGCCAAAATAATCGGCTGAAATCCGCTATTTTACGGGCTTCTAAACTGCTTTATCTAAAAACACACATCTCGTTATGAGTTTATTCAGAAAGAAATCTCTTGCCACTCTTCTGGAGACTGCTGCAGATTCGGAGAAGGGACTGAAGAGAACTTTGGGTGCCACGAACCTGGTAGCACTTGGTATCGGCGCCATCATCGGCGCCGGACTTTTTGTGCGCACTGCCGCTGCTGCTGCAGAGGCTTCGGGTCCTGGCGTAACCCTTTCCTTTATAGTAGCCGCCATCGGCTGTGCCTTTGCCGGTCTTTGTTATGCTGAATTTGCTTCCATGATCCCTATCGCCGGAAGCGCTTATGCCTATTCTTATGTCACCATGGGTGAGCTCGTAGCCTGGATCATCGGCTGGGCACTCATCATGGAATATGCGTTGGGAGCCGCAACCGTGTCCATCGCCTGGAGTGAATACCTGAACAATCTTCTGGGAGGGTCCATACCATACCAGTGGTGTCACTCGCCATTTGAAGCATTACATAAAGTGGTAGGCTCGGATGCCATTGCACAGATCGGAGCGTTCAATGCGGAATTCATCAAGACAGCAAAAGATGGCGCACTCATTCTGACGGAGAAGCAGTTTGAGGCACTTCCCGCCAACCTCAGCAGCCTTGTAGCCGTAACACACGGTATTGTCAATGCACCAGCCCTTATTATCCTCCTGGCCCTTACATTACTCCTGATCAAGGGCACCCAGGAATCAGCGATGGTGAATGCCATCATCGTATTCATCAAAGTCGCGATCGTTCTCCTATTTATTGCTTTGGGCTGGCAGTTCATCAATCCGGCCAATCACACGCCCTACCTGATCCCTGAAGGCACAACCGGCCACGAAGGTTTCTTCAAACATGGTTATGGCGGTATTCTTGGCGGTGCGGCAATTGTATTCTTCGCCTTTATCGGGTTTGATGCAGTAAGTACGGCCGCCCAGGAAGCAAAAAATCCCAAGCGCGACATGCCCATCGGCATTCTCGGTTCCCTCGTCGTTTGTACGATCCTCTATATTCTTTTCGGTCACGTGCTGACAGGTGTAGCCAACTGGCAGGAATTTAAAACTTCCGGTAAAGAAGCCTCTGTTGCTTACGCCATTCAGACATACATGCATGGCTACGGCTGGCTGGCCACTGCGGTTACCGTGGCTATCCTGGCTGGTTTCTCTTCCGTGATCCTGGTGATGCTGATGGGTCAAAGCCGGATCTTCTACACCATGAGCAACGACGGCCTTATCCCGAAAGCTTTCGGCGACCTCCACCCGAAATTCAAAACACCCTATAAAGCCAACTGGATCCTTTTCGTATTTGTGGGATTGTTTGCAGCCTTTGTTCCCGGCAGCGTTGCCGGTGACCTGACTTCCTTCGGCACCCTGTTCGCCTTTGTGCTCGTGAGCGCCGGTGTCTGGATCATGCGCCGTACCGATCCCAATATCGAGCGGCCTTTCCGCACGCCCTGGGTTCCCCTTGTTCCGATCCTGGGTGTGGTGATCTGTGCGGGAATGATCATTGCGCTGGATTTAGAGACACTTAAAGTTGCGTTTATCTGGATGATCATTGGCCTGGTGATCTATTTTGCCTATAGCCGGAAAACCAGCAAACTCAATGAGCCTGGTCACCGTCCCGGTGAAATCCTCCCAAAAAAAAGTGATTTCAACTAATCCTTCCACGGATTGACATATCTTCAAAAAATGCCACCTTTCCGGGTGGCATTTTTCATTCAGAACTGCCGTCGATAGTTCTTTTTGGTTAATTTTGCGTCCGAAAATCCAGGAATTATGGGTCGTATTTTTGAAGTAAGAAAAGCCACCATGTTCGCCCGGTGGGACCGGATGGCTAAACAGTTTACCCGTATCGGAAAAGAGATCGCTATTGCTGTAAAAGCCGGCGGCCCTGATCCCAATACCAACCCGGCGCTTCGCCGCTGTTTCCAGAACGCCAAGGCTGTCAACATGCCGAAAGACCGTGTTGAAGCTGCGATCAAGCGGGCGCAGGGCAAAGACATGGAGAACTACGAAGAGATCCTGTATGAAGGTTACGGACCCCATGGCGTTGCCATCCTGGTAGAAACAGCTACGGACAACCATGTACGTACAGTAGCCAATGTAAAGGCCATTTTCAACAAGGGTAACGGTACACTGGGCAACAGTGGCAGCGTTAGTTTCCAGTTCAAGAAAATGGGCACTTTCAAACTCAAACCGGAAGGCTTGTCCGCCGACGATCTCGAGCTGGAACTGATCGATGCCGGCCTGGAAGAATTGGGTGAAGGCACCGGTGAAAACGGCGAAGAGGTGCTGGTAATCCGTTGTGCTTTCAATGATTTCGGCAACATGCAAAAAGCGCTTGAGGATAAAGGTATCACACCCATCAGCGCCGAAGTGGAATGGATTCCACAGAATACTGTTGAATTGTCAGAAGAACAGGCACAGGACGTACTCAAGCTGGTAGACAAAATAGAGCAGGACGAAGACGTGCAGAAAGTTTTTCATAACTTGCAATAAGTAATCCGACCAGTCCGCCCCTTATTCCGCACTTGCTTTCAAAGATTTCTTCACTTAAAATCTTTGTTTATGCCACGCAGAATATGGATGCTCGTTTTGCTGTCAATGCTCCTGTATATTCCATCGGGATATACCCAGTCAGCGCCTGCTCAGCCAGTATATATTGCTGTTACTTTCTACAAAGTGAAGCCAGGCAAGGCCGAGGCCTATACCAGCCTGGTCAAAACCAATGCCCATAAGATTGTGGAAGGACAGTTCCGGGAGAAGAATATCCTCGGATGGTATTTCTATGAAGTGATCATGCCAGCCGGCGACCAGGCTCCGTATGACTACGTTTCAGTGATCACTTCCCGCAACTTTGGCGACCTGGTGGACAACCCCGTTACGATGAAGGAAATGTATGCGAAAACATTTGCCGGCTCATCTCCGCAGCAGTTTCAACAGTACAGCAACCAGCTGAATGATTACCGCTCCGTTGTGAAAAGGGAAATTTACCTGCACCGGGCAGGCATTAATGAAAAGACACCGGTTTCCAGATACGTGGAGATCGATTACATGAAACCTTTTCCGGGCAAGGCCGAAGAATATGTCAGGATGGAACGGGATGTCTACTACCCCATCCACCTCGAAAGAATGAAACTCGGCGCACTCACCGACTGGGGGCTGTACCAACGGCTCCTTCCCTATTCAGAAACAGCGGAAAGCGACTTTGTTACAGCGAACTTCTTCAACAACCCACGGTCCATCATCGACCCCAAATATGAAGAAGCCTTTAACAACATGCCGAACAATGTTGACTTTATCCGGCTGAGCTCACAGATCGATCAGACCCGCAAACTGGTAAGAAGTGATGTCTGGAAACTGGTGGATTTTATTGATGCCAACAACACGAAATAATTCCGCTGACAACATTTTTATTCCGCCATCATTTCAAGAACTGCATCGATGATATCTTCCAGGTTGGGTTTGCTGAAATAATCACCATCACTGGCGTAAGCAGGGCGATGTGCTTTTCCTGTAAGGGTTCGCGGTGTGGCATCCAGCCAGCGGTATCCTCCCTGAACTTCCATTACCTGGTTGTACATGTAGCCCGCTGCACCCCCGGGAACGTCCTCATCAATAAAGAGGATCCGGCTGGTCCTTTTCAGGGAAGCAACAATACTGTGGTGAATATCAAATGGTAATAAAGTCTGCACGTCGATCACTTCTGCATCCACGCCGAACTCCTGCAAACGGTTGGCTGCATCCTGCACGACCCGAAGGGTCGATCCGTAGGAAACCAGGGTGATGTCGTTACCCGGCTTTACTATTTCGGGAATGCCCAGTGGCACCCTGAACTCCAGCAGGTTTTCAGGAAGTCTCTCCTTCAGGCGGTAACCATTCAGGCACTCGATCATGATCGCCGGATCATTGCTTTCCAGCAGCGTGTTGTACATACCGGCAGCCTGCACCATATTCCTTGGCACACAAACGTACACGCCCCTCAGGGAATGCAGGATCAGCCCCATCGGCGATCCGCTGTGCCAGATGCCTTCCAGGCGATGGCCCCGGGTGCGCACAATCATCGGGCAACTCTGGATGCCAAAAGTGCGGTAATGCGTACTGGCAAGGTCATCACTGAGTGTCTGAAGGCCGTATAGCAGGTAGTCAAGGTATTGTATCTCGGCAATCGGGCGCAGGCCACGCAAAGCGGCACCGATACCCTGCCCCATGATGGTCAGCTCACGGATACCGGTATCCGAAATCCGCTGATCACCGTATTTTGCCTGGAGGCCGGCAAAGCCCTGGTTCACATCGCCGATATAGCCTACATCTTCTCCGAATGCAATGACTTTATTGTTGTGGCTGAACAACTGGTCAAAATAGCGGTTGAGGATCTCATAACCATTCAGCATCGGCGCGTCAGCTGCATAATGCACCGGCGCAGCGGCTACCTTCAATGCGCTTCTGGGCCCCTCATTATAAAGGTGCGTATTGTACAAAGCAGCATTTTGCTGCTTCAGTTCGCCGTAATATTCTTTCAGCCAGAAATTGCTGTCATGTGAACCCGACAGCAGGATGATCTGGTGAAGTGTGCTCATCACATCCCTGCGCAGCGGCTCTTTCTCCGCTGTTAATTTTGACAGCACTTCCCGGATCCTGTCACCCGCAGGAAGATTAGCATTCAGGATGTTTCCGCTGAGTGACTCTACCCTGCTCACCTGGTATTTGATAGGTGCCAGGTATGTTTCCCAGGCACTGTTCCGGCTGCTGCGTACAGAATCCTTGGCTGCCAGTTCGATCTCTGAAAGTTCTTCTTCACTCACCAGTTCATTTTCCAGGATCCATTCCTTGAACTTCCGGTTACAGTCATATTGCCTTTCCCAGTCGAGTCGCTCCGGGCTCTTATAACGTTCATGGCTGCCCGATGTACTATGCCCCTGCGGCTGCGTGATTTCTTCGATATGAAAAACGGCAGGAATATGCGTTTCCCTGATTTTTGAAATTGCCGGTTCAAGCACCTCGACCATGCCTGCATAATCCCATCCTTTGAGGCGGTAAATATCCAGCCCGTTCGTACCCTCCCGTTGCTGAAAACCTTTCAGCAGTTCAGAGATGGATCCTTTGGTGGTCTGGAGTTTTTTGGGAACGGAAATGCCGTATCCGTCATCCCAAACGAATATCGCCAGCGGTATCTGCATCACGCCGGCAGCATTGACTGCTTCCCAGAAATGTCCTTCTGAGGTAGATGCATCCCCGATGGTACAAAAGCAGATTTCATTTCCATTATTCGAGAGGTCCGTCAGTTCCCGGAGCGCGGGAACCTGGCGGAACAATTTGGAAGCATAGGCCAGGCCTACAGCCCGCGGCATCTGTGACGCCGTAGGCGCCATATCGCTGGAACTGTTCTTCTGACGGGCCAGGGGCAGCCAGTTGCCATCAGCATCTGTATTTGGGGTGGCAAAATGTGAGTTCATCTGCCGGCCGGCGCTGAACGGGTCATACTGCACATCCGGGTTGGCATACAACTGTGCAAAAAATTGCTCAATCGTGGCTATCCTGGTGGCGAAAGCAAAGGTTTGGTCCCGGTAATAACCGGCCCGGAAATCACCCGGACGGAAAAACTTGGCTGCAGCGATCTGCGCGACTTCCTTACCATCTCCGAATATGCCGAATTTGGCTTTTCCGGTCAGCACCTCTTTTCTTCCCATCAAACTGGCTTCCCGGCTTTCACAGGCTAGTTGGTAGTCGCGGAGTACTTCATCGCGGAATCGGTCAAAACTGAGCTTTTCGGACGTCAGCAGGTCGTTTTCCATGAGATTTTCCATGCGGCAAATCTAGGGAAAATGGCCGGAAGCGAACAAATGTTAGCCTGACCAAGTTTACACCTGATCTTAACATCCTCCATACCAGGCTATTCGGGCACAATACCTACATTTGTCGAAACGTTTTTACCAGATGAACCTGAAAAAATTGTTTTGTTTTCTGACCCTCCTGGCGATCGCTTCGGGCATCCGGGCGCAGAACCCTCAGCAGGCCGATCCGGTCAAAATGGAAACTTCCCACGATTTTGGGGTAATCCGCCATGGTCGCCCGGTAACCTATGATTTTGTGGTAGTTAACACCGGAAAAGTGCCTCTCACCCTTAACAATGTGACCGCCAGCTGCGGCTGCACCACCCCCCAGTGGTCACCGGAACCGGTACCTGCGGGCGGCAAGACCACCATTACAGTCGGATATAATGCCGCAAACGAGGGTCCGTTTGAAAAATCTGTCACCTTACAGTATAATGATGGACAATCAAAAACTATCTTTATAAAAGGAAAGGTCGACAAGGCCCAGCCGCCGGCCCCGCTCAATCAATCAGTTCTACTATTAAAACAAACATTATAATCCCCCAAATCACCAATTATGAAAAGAATAGCGCTTACACTCTGTGCCGTAATTATCAGTGCTGCGATTTTTGCGCAGACTAAGACTAATGGAGCCAATGCAGCTAATGCAGACCAGGGTATCAAGGCAGACCAGGTAATCAGGTTTGCTGAAATGAAATACAATTTCGGAAAGATCAAGCAGGGTGTTCCCGTAACACATGTGTTTGAGTTTACGAATATTTCCGCACAGCCGCTGGTAATCGAAAGCGCCCGTGCAAGTTGTGGCTGCACAACACCTACCTGGCCGCAACAACCTACTGCAAAAGGAAAAGGCAACAAGATCACTGCAGGGTTCAATGCCAGTGCGGTGGGCCCGTTCGAAAAAACCATTTTCGTTACGGTAACCGGTATCGCCCTTCCTGTTGAGCTGAAGATCAGTGGTGAAGTGCTCACTGCCGAACAATACGCTAAGTTCGAAGCAGAAAAAGGCTCCAAGAAAGACGGAAAATAATTTATCCCATACGACAAAAATCCCCGCCCGCAGCGGGGATTTTTTTATCCCTCAGCATATGGACAAACTATCCTTTGACCAGTACCTGGAAACGCTTCACGTTAAACAGGATTCGCAGGTTGTATTGAAACGGGATTTCCATACCGACTACGATGATAAGACGATGACGAAGGAGGAAGGCGAAAGTATTCTCCGCGAAGGCATAACCAACCTTTCCATCCTCCAGGATAAATTGTACGCGCAGAACCGGCACAGTGTACTGATCGTGTTACAAGCCATGGACGCCGCCGGTAAAGACAGCGCTATCAAGCATGTGATGACGGGCCTCAATCCCCAGGGAGTTACTGTCACCAGTTTCAAAACACCATCCAAGGAAGAACTGGAACACGATTACCTGTGGCGGCATTACCGGGCCCTGCCACCCCGCGGACAAATCGGCATTTTCAACCGGTCACATTATGAGAATGTATTGGTTACCCGCGTACATCCGGAATACATACTTGCTGAAAATATACCGGGCATTGAAAGTGTATCCGATATTGATGACAAGTTCTGGGATAAACGCATGAAGCAGATCAACCGTTTCGAAAAGAACCTCTCACAGAACGGTATGCTGATCATCAAATTCTTTCTGCACGTGTCGAAGAAAGAACAGAAGAAGCGCTTTCTTGAAAGAATTGACGACCCCAGCAAGAACTGGAAATTTGCCTCAGCGGATATTGCTGAAAGAGAACGCTGGAGCGACTACATGCGGGCCTACGAGGAACTCCTCTCGCGTACCAGCAAGGACTATGCTCCCTGGTATGTTTTGCCCGCAGATGACAAATGGTTCACCCGGCTTTGCCTCGCTGCGATCATCCACCGCGAATGCTCGCGGATAGAACCCAACTACCCCGAGCTGAGCGCCAAAGAAAAGGAAGCGCTGGTTGCCATCCGGGAAAAACTCACGTCAGAAAAAGAAGGTTCCCAATAGAAAACCCAGTGCAATGGCGACGGTAAGCACAACGAGTCCGGGGCGCATGAAACTGTGATTGAGCACGAATTTGCCGATCCGGGTGGTGCCGGTACGGTCAAACTGGATGGCTGCCAGCAGGGTCGGATATCCGGGCAGCACAAAATCAGCATTAACAGCAGGAAAAACGGCAATCAATGCCGGATGGGTCAGTCCCAGGGTTACCCCCAACGGCATCATTGCCCTGGTGGTGGCGGCCTGGCTGAACATGAACATTCCCATGACGAATACCGCCAGCGCAAAGGTCCAGGGATGGGCTTTTACAATATCCCCCAAAGCATGGGTCAACGCGAGTTCGTTATGCTGCATAAAAGTCGCACTCATCCAGACTACCCCGAATACGGCGACAACAGCCACTGCCATGGCATTGAACAGGCCTGCCCCGGCAACGGCAGCAGGCGTTGTTTTTGTCAGCAACATCATCATTCCCGAAGCCGCGAGGGTGATCATGGCGATCACGGCATTCATTTTCAGGCTGCCATCGGCATTGACGCCGAAATTGGCCTTCCCCGGCTCAAAATGCGGCAGCATTTGCGGAAAGGCCCCGCAGCACACCACCAGCAGGATAGTAATGCTGAAAATTACTACGGCCAGTTTGGCCCGGGCACTTCCTTTTCCCCTGATCTGTTCGAGCGGCGCTTCCATCCAGTGACGGAATGCCGGATCCTTCATCTTTTCTCTGAATACCGGGTCATCATTGAGTTCCTTGCCTTTCCGGGCCACAGCAATCGCCCCGGCAAGCAGCCCGAGCAGGCAACTGGGGATGCAGATCTTCATAATATCGATCGCTGCTCCATTATAGGCCATGATCCCCGCCAGCGCAGCGGTAGCGGCACTCATGGGACTACCGGTAAGGGCTACATGGGAGGCTACCACCGAAACACTAAGCGGCCGCTCGGGCCGGATGCGTTTTTTGGCAGCAACATCAGCGATGATCGGCAACAGCGAATACACCACATGCGATGTTCCGGCAAAAAGGCAAAGAAAGTAAACCGTAAAAGGGGCGATAAACGTAATCCGGGAAGGATTGCTGCGGATCACCTTTTCCGCCACTCCCACCAGGTATTCCAGCCCCCCTGCTGCCTGAAGGGTAGCAGCCGTCGTCACAATAGCTACAATGATCAGCATCACGTCAACGGGCGGATCTGCCGGCTTCATGTGAAACCCGAATACGAAAATCAACATGCCCAGCATGCCCATAACGCCCAGGCCAATACCTTTCAACCGCGCTCCTATAAGTATGGCCGCCAGGAGGATCACCAGTTCAATCCAGATCATGATGCTTATTATTTAGCAGATTCCGCTTCAAAATACATTTAAAATTATCCCGCTGCTATCTTTGTCGCATGTTAATGATCAGCAAGAGGGGGCAGGAAATGCCCCCGTCTCCCATCAGAAAACTGGTTCCCTTTGCGGAAGCAGCCAAGAAAAAAGGCATAAAAGTATATCACCTCAATATCGGTCAGCCTGATATCGAAACACCTGCACCCATGCTGGATGCCGTGCGGCATATCGATTTCAAAGTGCTGGAATACAGCCACAGTGCGGGAAACGAATCTTACCGCCGCAAACTGGTTGACTATTACGCGCAATGCGGAATTGCCATTAACCACCAGCAGATCATTGTCACCACAGGTGGTTCGGAAGCGATCCTTTTTGGATTTATGGCCTGCCTCGACCCGGGTGACGAAGTGATCATTCCCGAGCCGTTTTATGCCAACTATAATGGTTTTGCCGTTGCGGCCGGGGTTCACGTGGTGCCCATTACCAGTTATATAGAAACAGGATTTGCCCTGCCCGCCATTTCAGATTTTGAGCAATCCATCACCCCGCGCACCAAAGCGATCGTGATCTGCAATCCCAATAACCCGACGGGTTACCTGTACAGCAGGGAGGAAATGGAGACGCTGAAAGCGATCTGCCTGAAGCATAATCTTTACCTGTTTGCCGATGAAGCCTACCGGGAGTTCTGTTATGAAGGCACCCATTTCAGCGCTATGCAGCTGGAAGGTGTAGACGAACATGTGGTGCTGATGGATACGATTTCCAAGCGGTACAGTGCCTGTGGGGCAAGGATCGGCGCCCTTGTGACCCGCAACCAGGCGGTGCTCGACGCTGTTATGAAGTTTGCCCAGGCAAGGCTGAGTCCGCCGGGACTGGCCCAGGTTGCTGCAGAGGCGGCAATTGACCTGCCCGCCCATTACTTTGATGCGACCAAGGAAGAATACCGGAAGCGGCGGGAAACACTGGTAACACGGCTGAATGCCATGGAAGGCGTTTTTTGTCCCAATCCCGGCGGAGCTTTTTATGCCATCGCGCGCCTTCCCATCGATGATGCAGATAAATTCTGCCAGTGGCTGCTGGAAGATTTCTCTTTCCGGAACCAGACCGTGATGCTGGCACCGGCAACCGGGTTCTATGGAACGGCGGGACTTGGAAAGCAGGAAGTGAGGCTGGCTTATGTACTGAACACGACTGATATTAATGCGGCGATGGATTGCCTCGAAGCGGCGTTAAAAACTTATAACAATAAATAACTATATAAACAGTTTGACGGTATTGCATCAACAATTGGCAGTATTAAAGCAAAAGAGTCAAATTACTTTAAAATATATGTATTTGTTTCTTTAAAGTTCAGCCATTTTTTTCCAATATTTGTGTTGTAGACACACATTGAGAAAATTATTAATTGATTGTTGATGGGTTGTTGAGGCTTTAGTGAAGAATTTTTATATGGCAAGCAATCGTTGAGGCCCTCCTGTTCCCAGGAGGGCTATTTTTTGTTTACGTGTTTATAAGTTTAGTTGTTTAGAAGTTGGTACCGCGTCAGAGATTCATTCCTCCAGACACTTCAATCCGCTGTCCATTGATCCAACCTGCCTCAGGAGTACACAGGAAGGCTACCACCCCGCCGATATCCCCCGCTTCCCCTACCCGACCCAGCGCTGTCAGTTCTGCGATATGGTCGTTAATGGTTTTATTGTCGCGCACCCGGCCACCCCCAAAATCCGTTGCGATCGCACCCGGCGCCACCACATTGGCTGCAATTTTACGGCTCCCCAGTTCCTTCGCCAGGTACCGGGTGAATACCTCGATGGCACCTTTCGCTGAACCGTAGGCAGAAGACCCCGGAAAAGAAAACCGTGCGAGGCCGGATGACACGTTGATAATCCTGCCTCCATCATTTAAAAATGGTAACGCCTTCTGTGTAAAAAAGTATACCCCCTTGAAATGAACATTGACAATTTCATCAAACTGCTCTTCCGAGGTTTCCGCGAAGCCGGCATACAGTGCGAAACCCGCGTTGTTGACCAGGAAATCAAATTTACGCCTGCCGGTTGCCGCCTCAATCCTGTCGGATAAGCCGCCGAAAAAAGTATCGAAAGTTTTCACCCTTGCTGTGTCCAGTTGCAGTGCAACCGCTTTCTGGCCAAGGGCCTGTATGGATGCTACCACTTCATCCGCTGCTGCTTTATTCTGATGAAAAGTGAATACGATGTCGACACCCTTCTCCGCCAGGGCAATTGCCATTTCCTTACCCAGGCCGCGACTTCCGCCGGTAATTAAGGCTGTTTTGTTCTGTGCTGTCATCTTGAATACATTTTGATGCAGCAAAGCTCGGTTCACGGCGCAGGAGATCCGTTACGCCATTCAATCCAATGTTTGCAAAATTCAAACCATTGTTCAGGACCGGAAAGCAACGGGGGCAAATGTGGTTTGTTTCTTGAAGAAATTGGAGAAATGTGCAACTTCTTCAAAGCCGAGACTGTAAGCGATTTCCGAAACACTCCAGTCGGTCTGCCGGAGCAGGATTTTCGCCTCCTGCAGGACCCTGTTGCTGATGATGCTGGTAGTAGTTTTGCCGGTTGTTTCCTTCAACACTTTATTGAGGTGATTCACATGTACCGCCAGCCGGTCGGCATAGTCTTTCGCGGTTCGCAGTTCCAGTGATTGTATCGGTGATTCAATGGGAAACTGCCTTTCCAGCAATTCAATGAACAAAGCGGTTACCCTGGAAGAAGCATTTACTGCAGCTGCAGACGCTGCAATGGGTTGCAATTTCTGACCGTAATGAATAAGCTCCATCACATAATTGCGGATAAGATCATATTTGAACGTATAGGCTGAATTTATTTCTTCCTGCATTTTGCGGAAAATGGCACTCACTGCCTTGGCTTCGCTGTCACTGATCTGAAACACAGGCAGCCCGCCCGGTTGAAAAATAGGCAATTCGTCGGGTTCAACACCACTTTTGCTTTTCACCAGGAAGTCTTCCGTGAACACACAAAAAGATCCTGATTGCGGGCCTTTCTGCGGAAGCCAGTGATAGGGCACTTTTGGTGTGGCAAACAACAGGGCATTCCGGTCAATTTCTATTACTTTATCCGCGTATTCCGCGCGGTTCTTTCCCCGGATCAGGCTGATCTTGTAATAAGCACGCCGGTTGTATGGCATCACCCCTTTTTCTTTCACCTCTCTGATCGTTGCCGCAATATCAAAAACATTAAAATGCCCGATCTCTTTGGTAATGCCGGGAGGCAAAAGCTGATCTATATCCTTTCCCAGGAATACAGCGGCTTCCTGGTAGAATTCATCCAGTGATGTCTGCCTGATCTTTTTCATAAACTTTTCCGCCTGATCAACTGAAAAGGGTTTTTAATTTTTTCCCGGCGATTTTCCAGGATCAGCCGGGCAGCATGTTCACCCATTGCTGCATGATCCGTAGAGAGCACTGTAATGCCATCCAGCAAGATCTCCTTGAGCGGGGTTTCATTGTAGGAAAGAATACCAATATCCTTTCCGATTGTTTTATGCTGCACGCCGCTTGCTTTCACCAGGTTTACCAGATCGTTTTCCTCAATTACCACAAAAGCAGTCCCCTCCGGAAGTGCCATATCCGGGCCGGTATCACCGATCACTTCAAAGGGCATGTTCTGTTGTGCACAGAACAGGCGGAAACCCGCCAGGATCTCTTCAGGATAGGGAACCAGCCGGGGGAATACAAGCACCATCTGCTGGTATTTCTGCAGCAGGTCACTACCTGAAACAAGTGCCTCATAAATATTGTTCCGGAAATCCTGGATGACCGCAGCATATGGTTCCCGGATGCCGTAGATGTCTTTGTCGAGCAAAACCAGTTTTGCCGGTGGAATCCGCTTCAGGGCATCGATGGCAATTTCCTGTTCCTCATAAAAATGCGGCATGACTACATAGTAATCGAAATCATTCAGGTTATGGTTTACCTGGCGTTCAAAAACCCTGGCATCGCTATGATGGATCTGCAGGTCGACATGTGCACGATCTCCCATAGTTTGCAGAAAAGCTGTATAAACCTGTTTTTTGTAATTGCTGATTTTATTGAAAAGCAGCAGGATACGGTATGGCGAAATGGCATCAGCGCGATGGATAAAAAAACCCTTTCCCCTGACAGAAATAATCACTCCTTTTTCGCGCAGACATTGATAAGCGCGCTGAATCGTATCGCGCGAAACCAGCAATTCATCACTTAATTCGTTGATGGACAGCAAAGGGTCACCTTTTTTCAGTTTGCCTTTCCGGAGCGCCGCCATAATCGCCTTTACCACCTGGAGATATTTCGGTGTTTTCAGGTCATTTTCTATATGAAGCCAGGTTTGCATATGGGCGATGTGAAATGTAAATATACCCTTGGAAGAAAAATATTGATCATTTGGCCGCATTTCTCTATTTTTGCGACCCAATTGGCGAGGTAGCTCAGCTGGTTAGAGCATCGGATTCATAACCCGAAGGTCGGCGGTTCAAGTCCGCTCCTCGCTACCAATACTTTAGAAGCCCGCGTTTGCCGCGGGTTTTTTTATAGCCCGAATTGTGAAAAATTTTGCAAATTGTGGCCATATTCGGTTACGGACTCTGAAGGTTGGCTGTCACGCACCCTGGTCAACCTCCCCCCTTAATAATTATCGACCGGGTTCAGCAAAAAACCGTGTATGTAAACACATGGTACACACCACTTGCATCATCAGGGGGAAGGAATATTTTTTGTCTTACCTGCGATTTGACGAGAAGGAAGTTTCCGGATATACCGGCATTCTTTCTCTCGACGAACCTATCCGGTTCGAGATCCGGGTAACCATCAATCAGCCCGGGGAATTCGGCATTTTTCCTGCTGATATTCCTGCCGAAGTCCGCAAAGCGATCTTTCATGCTATCCTTCACCAGGAAAGAAATTAATCCGGCCAGGGCTACACTTTCACGTGCACCAAATCCCAGCCGAGAACGGCCGGGATTCCCTTAATAATGGCCTCCGCCTGTTACAAGCAGCGCCATGAGCCACTTTAAAAATTCTGTGCCATTTACCCGGAAAAATTTAAAAGGATTGTTAAGGATAACAGCATAGTGCTTACCTTTACTTTGAATTTCAAAGCACTTTTACAACAAACTTTTTTTCAGATGCCTACCCTCTTTTCCATACGCTGCTGGCTTCTCGCCTTTATGTGCTGCCTCCTGCTGAGCGGCTTGACCGCCTACCCCATCGAAACCCTCCTCTCCCGGGCAGTGAGTCACCAGCCCGCGATCCTGCTGAACACAAAGCTATCTGGCTGGCTGCAAACCACCTGTGATGCCGTAACTGCTACCAACCGCAACTATCCTTTCCTGGCCTACGGAACCGACTGGCTTGCCTTTGCGCATGTTCTGTTCACCATGCTGTTTATCGGCCCGCTGATTGATCCGGTCAGGAACAAATGGGTGATCCAGTTCGGACTGATCGCCTGTGCTGCGATCCCCGTACAGGTACTTTTCTCGGGATCCGTTCGGCACATCCCTGTATACTGGCAGCTGATCGACTGCTCGTTCGGCCTGTTCGGCGCCATACCTTTATGGATCGTGTACAACAAGATTCGCCAACGCAAGCGGACCGCGCTCACAACTGTTCCGCTTCAACCTGTTCAACATGCCTGAACTACAGGCCAGTCCCTATGTGCCGCAACATCACCTGCTGCGCCGGATCTGGGGCCGCACAGATGCCATACTGCTGATCTTCGCCGGGGCCGCAGCAGAGTTCGCCCTCAACAAGGCGGTGGACTGGCTCTATTTTACGGGCAAACTTCCCGCCGACCCGATCGGCCGCCTGTTTTCAACAGTAACCTATGCACAACGAATCATCTTCGCAGATACAGCATCAGCACATGCAGCCATTGACCAGATCACCCGCATTCACCATAAGGTTGAAACGGAACGCGGCGCATCGATACCGCAATGGGCTTATCGCGATGTGCTGTTCATGTTGATCCACTATTCCATTGCAGCAGCAACAGTGCTTGGCGAAAAACCGGGAGAACAGGATAAAGAAGAGATTTACACCGTGTTCAGAAAAATGGGAGAACGCATGCGGATTGAAGATCTGCCCGACAGCTACAGGCAATGGGAAACAGTTTACCGGCAGCATCTCCTGCAGGACCTTGCCAACGGTGCATTGACCCACGACCTGTTTCAACAGTACCGCAAACACCTGGGATGGTGGCGATACCGCATCCTGCTGGAATCACAAAAACTGGTTGTACCCGCAACCGTCCGTTCCCTGCTGCAATGGAAAAGCACCAGCCTGCTTACGCCCGCAATGCCGCTATACCGCCTCACCAGGGGAACTGTTTTCGAAAAACTGCTGCAATACCTGGTGATACCTGCCCGCTACCGGCAACCGGCAGCTGCCATGGAACAACGATAGGTGCTATCTTTAACGGAACAACCCGTTAGCATGGTACCAAATTCGAAAGTTCCCGCCTCTATTGTCATCTTTGGTGCAGGAGGAGATCTCACCCGCCGCAAGCTGATCCCCGCGTTGTTCAACCTGTACGTGGAAGGTTATCTGCCCCCATTGTTCCGTATCTTCTGTGTAGATTATGTTCAGCAGGAGCTGAACCTGTTCCGGGAATCATTACGCACAGGCATAACCGAATTTTCCAGGAACGGTGCACCGTCTGCCGACAAATGGACCGACTTCAGCGAACGCATCGACTATATCTCCGGCGACTTCCTGCAACGCACCACCTTCCTCGCTTTGAAGCAAGGTATTTCGGGTTTCGAGAAATCCGTGCGCAAAAGAGGCACGCGTTTGTTTTACTTCGCCATCTCACCGCGCTTTATCGAAACCGTTGCACATGGCCTGTATACGGATCAGCTTGCCAACCGCGATAACGCCGACCGTCTTGTGATCGAGAAACCATTTGGCACTGACCTGGCTTCCGCAAAAACCCTCAACAAATACCTCCTTGCCCGGTTTACTGAAAAACAACTCTACCGGATCGACCACTACCTTGGCAAAGAGACCGTTCAGAACATCATGGCCTTTCGTTTTGCCAACTATGTATTTGAACCGCTCTGGAATAAAAAATACATCGATCACATCCAGATCAGCGTGGCAGAAAAAGTAAGCGTTGGTTCACGCGGCGGCTATTATGACGGCGCCGGTGCGTTGCGTGACATGGTGCAGAACCACCTCCTGCAATTGCTCTGCATTGTAGCCATGGAATGCCCAGGTGCCTATGAGGCGGAAGTGATCCGCAATGCCAAAACAAAAGTGATCCGCGATATCCGGCCGATGAAGTCCGCCCAGGTCAGCAGGCAGGTGGTAAGGGGCCAGTACAAAGGTTACAGGCAGGAAGCGCATGTATCCTCCGCGTCCACCACAGAAACGTTTATCGCGGCCAAGATCTTCATTGACAATGCCCGGTGGAAGGGCGTTCCCTTTTTCCTGCGCACCGGCAAGTCGCTTGAAAAACAGTCGACCGTTATCATTGTACAGTTCAAAGATTCCCCGCACAAGATCTTCCGGGACGATATCGTACCCAACCGCCTGATCATCAGCATTCAGCCTGAGCTGGAGATCAGCCTGTTGTTTGAAAGCAAGGTACCGGGATTGCAGATGAAACTGCAGCCTGTAGAAATGGATTTCACGTATAATGAGTCGTATTCCACCAGGCCGATCCCCGAAGCTTATGAAGCCCTGCTGCTCGACGTATTGAAGGGAGATGCGACCCTTTTCATGCGCGCAGACCAGGTTGAAGCAGCGTGGAAAGCCGTGATGCCGATCCTGGATTCCTGGAAGAAGCAGGCGCGGAACGGGCTCCATGCCTATGTTCCCGGCTCCTGGGGCCCGGCGGCGGCAAAAACCCTGCTGCACCCCCACTCGTCAGACTGGATCCTGCTGCCGGAGACCCTGGCCAGGGCTGCCCCCGCACCGCTCAAATGACAAAAATTGGTTACATTTGCAGCCATGCATTTATCCACCCCTGCGGAATGCCTGGACAACTGGTTCTCGAATGATGTAGCGTTTCATGAACTCTACCCCGCCGTTATCAGTCAGCTGGCAAGGCGGCACTGGACACCATTGCGGGTTGCGAGAAAAGCCGCAGCCTTTCTGCGCACTGGCAAAGAAGACAGGGTACTGGATATCGGCAGCGGAGTAGGTAAGTTCTGCCTGGCGGCAGCCCATGCGGAGCCAACGGTTCAGTTCACCGGCGTCGAGCTGCGCCCCTGGCTGGTAGAACATGCCAGGATAGCGCAACAGAAGCTGGGATTGAAAAATGTGCGTTTTCTCGCCGCCAACATCAAAGACGTCTGCTTTAAGCAGTTTGATCATTTTTACTTCTACAATTCCTTTTACGAAAACCTGGCAGAGTCAGAAAAGATCGATCAGGAAATGCCTTGCTCACTGGAATTGTTTGAACGATACAGCTACTACCTCTACAAACAACTGGCAAACCGGCCTGCGGGAACAAGACTGGTTACCTACCACAGCCTCGAAACAGAGATTCCCGCGGATTTTCATTTGGTGCAAACCGAAATCAATGGTTACCTTAAATACTGGATCAAAGTTTAGTAGCAAAACACACATTATGTCTTCCATCTGTTTAGAAGATTACCGCTGTAAACTGATCTCGAAGATCGCCTACAGCGATACCCAGCAGCAGGTTAAGCGTTATCTGGATGCAGCCCTGAAAGGCCTGCAGACCCACCGCGTAAATGGCCATATTACCTTACGCTTTCTCCACCGTGTTGAACAGGAACTCCAGCGATATCAGCCGGATGACGGCGATCCGCTGCAATGGGAAAACGTGCAGGCGGGCCAACGCTACTGCACAGCCCTTCTCCTGCAACTGCAAAAAAGCTAATATTTTTAGTTTTTTCAGGTACCTTTACTGTCCCTTACCGGCGTGTTATGTACCTGAACTGCAAAACCTATTTCAGCTTCCGCTATGGCACTATCGCCACCGAAACACTGGTGGATGAGGCAGTTGCCGCAGGGATTACTGCGCTTGCCCTGACCAACATCAATGGCATGGCGGACAGCTGGACCTTTTACGACCACTGCCGGCAGAAAGGCATCAAACCCATTCTCGGCACGGAAATCCGCAATGGCGACCAACTTTGCTTTGTACTCCTCGCGGCCAACGCCAGGGGCCTTGAATGGATCAATGAATGGCTTTCCCGGCACGCCGAAAACAACCTGCCCTTTCCTGAACGAACCACCGGCAAGCCTTTCTTTCATGACGCCGGCGATGGCTTTGTGATCTTTCCCTTTACCGGCAAGCCGCCTGCTTTTTTGCACGCTAACGAAAGGATCGGCATTTGCATGGACCAGGTTGCTAAATTATTTAGCTTTACACCTGGTACATGGGCCGACCGCCTGGTGGTGTTGCAACCAGTCAGTTTCCTGAACCGCTTTCATTTCAACATGCACCGGCTGCTGCGGGCCGTGGACCACAACACCCTGTTGTCGAAGCTCGGTGCCGGGCAACAGGGCAGCGAAGCGGAAATCTTTCCCTCCCCTTCAGCGATCCGTGAGGCATTCTCGCAATACCCGCAGATCCTTCAGCAAACGCAGTATGTAATCGACGCCTGTGCTATTGAAATGGAGCTGCAGACCGACAAGAACAGGAAATGTTTTACGACATCCGCCGCTGATGACCGCGTGCTGCTGAAGAAGCTGGCATTGGACGGCTGCGTACAACGCTACGGCGCCAAAAACAGGCTGGCACCCGACCGCGTGCGGAAAGAGCTTGGAATCATCGACCGCATGGGATTCAATGCCTACTTCCTGATTGCCTGGGATATCGTGCGGTATGCGCAAAGCCGTGGGTACTACTATGTCGGCAGAGGCAGCGGCGCCAACTCCATAGTGGCCTTCTGCCTGCAGATCACAGATGTTGACCCGATCGAACTCGACCTGTACTTCGAGCGCTTTCTCAACCCCCACCGGCTGTCGCCGCCTGACTTCGATATTGACTTTTCCTGGGCGGACCGGGACGATGTGATCGACTATATTTTCAAACGTTATGGCAAAAGCCATGTCGCCCTGCTGGGCATGGTTACCACCTTTCAGTACAATGCACTGATGCGTGAACTCGGAAAAGTGTTCGGCCTGCCCAAACACGAAATTGACCGCCTTGCCGTGAAAGGCTACTATTCCCGGAATTCGAGATTTCATCCGGAAAAAGCGGAAGACCGGATCCAGCAATTAATGATCCGGTACGGCGAAGCGATGGTCAACTACCCCAACTTCCTGAGCATCCATCCCGGTGGGATCCTCATCAGCGAGGAACCGATCTACCGGTACACACCTGTCTTCCTTCCACCGAAGGGATTTCCGACGGCACAGCTTGATATGTTTGTTGCGGAAAAGATCGGGCTGTTCAAACTTGATATACTCAGCCAGCGCGGTCTGGGTCATATCAAGGAAACACTGGCAATCGTGCGGCGCAACCGCGGCATCCGCATCAATATCCACGACATCGAAGCCTTTAAAAAGGATCCGCTTCTCAAAAAACAGATACGTGACGTAGACACCATCGGCTGCTTCTATATTGAGAGTCCGGCGATGCGGCAGCTGCTGAAGAAACTGGAATGTGACGATTATATCACCCTGGTGGCAGCAAGCTCCATCATCAGGCCCGGAGTGGCCAGCAGCGGCATGATGAAAACGTATATCCAAAGGTTCCATGCACCGGATGCTTTCGACTATATACATCCGGTGATGAAGGAGCTCCTGGAAGAAACCTATGGCGTTATGGTTTACCAGGAAGATGTGATCAAGGTTGCGCATCATTTTGCGGGCCTTGATATGGGCGAAGCCGATATCCTGCGGCGTGCGATGAGCGGCAAATACCGGGGCTCGCAGGAAATGGAAAGACTACGGGAGAAATTTTACAGCAATTGCCGGGAGCGCGGCTATGACGAAGCGATCATCAAAGAAGTGTGGCGGCAGATCGAAAGTTTCGGGGGATACAGTTTTTCGAAAGCGCATTCGGCTTCCTTTGCAGTAGAAAGCTACCAGAGCCTCTATCTCAAAACGTATTATCCGATGGAATTCATGGTGGCGGTGATCAATAATTTCGGCGGCTTTTACAGCAGGGAACTGTATTTCTACGAGCTGTCGAAAACAGGTGCCCGCATTCATCCGCCCTGCGTGAACACCAGTGAATGGATGACCTGCATTATTGGCAAGGAGGTGTACGCGGGTTTTGTTCATGTAAAATCGCTGGAACAGACCATTGCCGAAACCATCGTGTCGGAGCGTGAACAAAACGGGCGTTACACCAGCCTGGAAGACTTTGTAAAGCGCACGGGCATCGGAAAGGAGCAGCTTAATATGCTGATCCGGCTCGATGCGCTGCGCTTTACCGGGATGACCAAAAAGCAGCTGTTGTGGGAAGCCAATCTTTTCACACGACCAGCGGCTGTCAAAGCCCGGCACCGGGATGGTGCACTGTTTGAGGAACCGCCCCTGCACTACACTTTACCTGACCTCCCGGAGTATCCCCTGGAAGTGTATTACGACGAGATCGAGCTGCTCGGGTTTCCGCTGCGCAACCCCTTCCCGATGGCAGACGATGACCTGGCGCAATACCTGCCCGTAACGAAAATGCAACACCATGTGGGTGATACCGTCACGATGATCGGGTACCTGATCACTTATAAGTCTGTGATGACGGTGAAAGGGGAAACGATGTGTTTCGGCACCTTCCTTGACGCCCAACTGGACTGGCTCGACACCGTACATTTTCCTGACAGCCTGAAACGGCACCCCTTATCTGCCAACGGCTTTTACCGCCTTACGGGCAGGGTTGTAGCGGAGTTCGGCGTGCACAACCTTGAAGTGCACCACATGGCGAAAATCGGATTGAAAGACAGAAAACAGTAAAACATGGCAGCCGGTACTACCAGGCAGATCGCGCATTTTGACCTGGACGCTTTTTTTGTTTCCGTTGAGCGCCTGAAGAATGCTGCGCTGAACGGAAAGCCGCTGATTGTTGGCGGGTCCGGGGGCCGCGGTGTGGTGACTGCCGCGAGTTATGAAGCGCGTCGGTTCGGCGTACACAGCGCCATGCCGATGAAGCTGGCGCGCCGGCTTTGCCCCGAGGCCCTGGTAATCAGCGGCGACATGGAAAGCTATTCGCACTACTCGCGCCTGGTGACCGAAATCATTTCCGACCGCGTGCCCGTTTTCGAAAAAGCATCTATCGATGAATTTTATCTCGACCTGACCGGGATGGACCGGCATTTCGGTTGCCGCAGCTTCACAGACGAGCTGAAACAGACGATTACCGGTGAAACAGGTCTGCCCATCTCCTGGGCGCTGGCTACCAACAAACTCATCAGCAAGGTGGCCACCAACGAGGTGAAACCGAACGGCCAGCTGGAAGTGCCGTCAGGTGGTGAAAAACGCTTCCTCGCACCCCTCACCATTCAGAAAATGCCCGGCATCGGCAAGGAGACCGGGCAACTCCTGTTGCGCATGGGCGTCGAAACCGTGCGTACCCTCAGCGAAATCCCCATGCTGATGATGTTCAACCTCCTGGGAAAGACAGGCATCGAATTGTCGAGGAAAGCCAACGGCATCGATGAAAGTCCCGTAATACCGTATCATGATCAGAAGTCCATCTCCACGGAACAGACCTTTTCCTCAGACACCATCGACCTGAAGTTTCTGCACAGCCGCCTGGTGCGCATGACTGAAAGTATCGGCTTCGAATTGCGTAAGCAAAACCGGCTCACCGGCTGCATCACCGTCAAGCTGCGCTATGCCAACTTCGATACCGTCACAAAACAACGCACGATCGCCTACACGGCGCTCGATCATACCTTGCTGCAGCAGGCAACACAACTTTTTGAACAGCTGTATGACCGGAGGCTGCTGGTAAGGTTACTCGGTATCCGGTTCACCCACCTGATACCCGGCAATCAACAGATCAGCCTGTTTGATGACAGCACAGCTCAGGTCAGGCTCTACCAGGCAGTAGACAGCATCAAGAACCGGTTTGGTGAAAACCTGCTGCAAAGAGCGGGCGGAAGTTTTGCTGAACGGTTGGAGGAAAAAAAAAGCAGGTAGTAGACACTACCCGCGTATACACACATGAGAAAAAAAAGACTTTATGCTGTAGACAACATGCCATGCAGCGGTTGCCGGTTGATCATTACCAAAAGTTTAGCCTGCATGTCTTCATTACGGTGATTGTACCGGAACTCACATTCCTTGATGTGCAGGTAAAGGGTATTGCGGTTTAGGCCACGGAATTTCATCAATCGGCTGCGGGTCAGTCCCCAGAACCCGGAAATATCATCGGAAACATATTTTCCGGCACTGCCATTCATCATGTCTTTCCGATAGAGGCGCCAATTGGTAAAATCAGCAACGGCATGAATGGCTGTCATATTGCTGTCGATGCCAAGATTTTTTTGTGTCTGCCATTCAATCAGGCTGTCTTTCGACATGTCGGCCAGCCCTGTTGAAAACACCAGGCCATTCCACCGCGTAAACCCAAAATATGAAGTCTTGGGCAGGCCATCCGTTGCATGTTTCAGCAGCAGGTGGTTTCCGGGTAAATGGTGAAGCGGAAAGGCGTCATCGCAAAACTGGGCGAGCCGAACCCTGATCATTTTCAGGTAGGCGTTTACTGTCACACGGCTTACATGGGTCACGGCAGCTATCTGGGTCGCAGTCAGATCTTCACAAAACAGGTTTAAAATCTCTCGGCACTTGCGTTCGGATAGATGCGCTCCCTTGAGCATTCTATTTTTCATCCGGACTGGTTTGGTTCAATGGTTTACGAAAATATTCGGACTTAAATATCAGCATAGCCCCGTGCAGTAAAAACATAAACTACACCAGTGGAAGAATTAGAGGATAAACCGTGTTAAAATCTAGGCGGTCATAATTTGGTAAATGCTCTAGGTCCCGGCCCATAATTTACGTTCAGTACGATCCAGGTAACGCCACCTGCTTCACCAAACTCGATGTTGCTCAAAGCCATCGTTCCAACATCGGTAGGCTGTTCAGGTGCCACGTACACATTGGGAGCAGTCTCTACCATATAGATGACTGTTTCGGTGCCGATTCCCGCACCGCCGGGATTGGTGATCTTGTAAACACCTTCCGCCTCCTTTTCAATAGTCATATCGATACCGGTAGCCGGTCGCAGGTAATCACCCGCACGGTTTACTGTATTCGTCACATCGGTAACGGCTACTTTCCTGGATACCTGTGTCTCGAAACCATTGGCATTACTGGCTGTGTAAAGCACGATATACAGTCCGGGTTCTGCAGTATTGACATCGCTGGAACTTGGCGCCAGCGCTGAAGTTTCACCGGTTATATCATCTGTCAGCACAGCACCTTCTTCTGTATAGGTGCCCCCTACCGGCAGTATGATGAGCTCATCGCCGTTGAGTGCAATACCGGGATAACTCACCAACACTTCTTTGGAAACATGCGCTGTATCGTCCTTTTCGCAGGATGTAACAAACAGGCTGGCGATCGTGAGCGCGATCAGGACAAGTTTAGGCTTCATCATGATTGGTATGTTTTTATCGTTAATTCTGACCGCTCGTGTTGACGTCCCACCATACTTTATCTTTCACGGTCTTCTGTGAGGGTGTATTGGGATTGCGGGTCACTTCCGAATCGGCATACAGTATGCGTACCGGAAAGAAATTGCCGATGCTGCTGGTGGTACTGATGGTAAAAAACGAAGGATAACCCGTGCGTCGCCATTCCGTCCAGCCTTCAAGGTTTTCAGTGCCGGAAAGGCTTACCCATTTCTGGGTAATAATCTGCTGAACCTGTGCTTCCTCACCACTTACCGGGAATTTTACAAGCGGTTCCCCGATAAATGCATTGTAATCATCTTCACTTAGTCCCCAGAAATAAAAGGAAGCAAATATGCCGTTCTCGTAAAGCGATTGTGCATCACCATCGCCCCATCCTCTCGCCACAGCTTCTGCCTGGAGGAAATAGCTTTCTGCTGCGCTGATAAAGAACACCGGTGCAGCGGCACCAGTATTACCCGTGCTGCCCGGCCCGCCGACAGCAGGCCCCGGTTTGGAATAACTGTTCGCATTTTGTGCACCCGGAAGATTTGGTCCTTCTCCCTGGATGATACCCACAAAGTTTCCGGTATTCGGTGCTGCAGTTGCCCTTGCATAATAAACACCGATCCGCGGATCAGCAGTTGCCTGCAGGTATGTCACAATAGTACGGCTCGCGATCAGGTTGTCGCTGGTCAGTGCCTCATAGGTCGCATACAACGGATTCTGGTTAAACACCTCATTGTTGAAAGGCACGTAGGCATCTTCCCCAATATCAAGAAATTCGCTGCCTGCAGTATACATCGCCCGGATGCCAGCCTCTGCCACGGATGGTCGAACATAGGCCTGCCGGAGATAGATCTTCAACTTGAGGGTGTTTGCAAACTTTGTCCACAGGTGCATATCTCCATGAAAGAAATAGTCGTCATCACCAGGCGATGCTGCGCCTTCGTCGATCATTCCCAACGCATCATCCAACAACACGATAAGACCATTGTAGATCTCTTCCTGCGTATCGAATTTCGGCTTGGTATTGGCAGCACCATTAAGCGACTCACTGAACGGTATATCGCCCTGCAGGTCAGTCATTACCTGGAACATGTAAGCCTGCATGATCTTGCCGATAGCAACATAGTTCACCTGTCCGGTTCTTGTGCCTTCATCAACGATATAACGAAAGTCCGCTAACGGTCCCGAATAAACGCTTTCCCATTGACGGTCGTAGTCAGAGCTGGTAACAGAGTACTGATCCAGGCTCCGGTACTGGCTGGCGGTCGGACCCTGTGTCCAGTACTGGCCCCAAAGCCCGCCAAGTATCTGGTAAGCATTGCCAAGGTTATAGGCGCTGTAGCCCAGTGCTGTCGGGAGTGCCAGCTCAACGCTGCTCTCAGTCGGATTATTGGGATCATCATTGATGTCGAGATAATCTTTGGTGCAACCATTCAATCCTGCCACCAGGAAGCCTGCAGTTAGCCATTTGCTGATTGTATATTTCATAGCTCAGGTATTGAGTTAAAAGACAACTTTAAGATTTGCACCATAGCTCCTGATAGAGGGTATGGTACCATATTCAAATCCCTGGATGTTGGACGTACCGTAAGAACTGGTTTCGGGATCGGCATAGGTATTCTCGGAAGGCGTCCACAGGAAAAGATTTCTTCCGGAAAGGCCTACCTGGATATAATTGACCGGCCATGTTTTGATCCACGCTTTGGGGATCCTGTAGCTGACGGCTACTTCACGCAGTTTGATAAAGCTGGCATCAAGCAGCGATTCGACTGCGTTGTCGGATGCATAGTTGGTCCAGTAATCCTGTGCATCAAGCACCGCTTTGGTATTGGGCTCAAATTTTCCGTCTGAAGTCTGAACGACACTATTGGCAATCACAAAGGGCTCCCGGTCATTCAGCAGGGTACGCGGATCAGTACCCAAAAACTCCTGCAATGATTTCGTGCGGGAATAGAAAACACCGCCTTTTTTCGCATCAAACAAAAAGCTGAGGGTGATGCCTTTGTAACTGAAACTGTTATTGACGCTGGCCAGGAAGTCGGGCTGGATATTGCCATGGGTTTTTGCCACGGGGTCAGTGATCGGGTAGCCTGTATTCGGATCCACTACAATGTTTCCATCCGGGTCGCGCAGAAATCCTGCACCAAAGAATGAGCCATAGGGTTCACCCACTTTGGCCACGAGCGTAGCACCAACAAATCCACCCAGTTCAATCTGTTCCACACCCGGGAAAAGTGATTTCACCTTGCTGGTATTTTTGGTAAATGTGCCCGTGATCTCCCAGCTGAAATCCCTGGTACGCACAGGAGTGCCACGGAGCAACAGTTCAATACCCTTGTTGGTGATAGAACCTGCATTCATCGTCTGGCTCGTATATCCTGAAGTTGCAGCGATCGGAACCGTCAGGATCTGGTCGCGGCTTTCATTGCTGTAATAAGTGGCTTCCAGTGCAAGCCGGTCACGGAAGAACCCCAGATCCACACCTACCTCAAAGGATGTGGTGATCTCCGGTTTGATGTTTGGATTTCCGATCACATCATCGAGCGTATATCCCGGAACACTATTCAGCGGAAACACCACTTTTGAATTTTCATAACCATCTTCTACCTCTCCACTTTTGAATACCGTGCGCAACACATAAGGTGGAGCATCGTTACCCACCTGCGCAATGCTGGCCCTGAGTTTACCATAAGTCAGTACCTTCTGATCCGGCATCAGTTCAGAGAATACAAATGAGGCATTGGCACTTGGGTAGAAGAAACTGTTGTCGCCTTCGGGCAAAGTGGAGGACCAGTCGTTGCGGGCAGTGATGCCGAGGAACAGGTAATTCTTATACGTCAGGTTGATGTCGGCGTACAAACCCCAGAGCCTGCGGTTGATGATTTCGTTACTGGTGGTAGGGCGGTTCAGCGAATTGGACAGGTTGTATACGAATGGCACCACCAGGCCGTTTGCCGTGCTGATCTGTGAATTGAAATCGCGTTGCCGCACGTTATGACCCAGTAATACAGACAGGCCAATATCATCGGTCAGTTTTCTCTTGCCGGTGATCATCAGGTCTGAAGTAAGCTCCCGGATATTGATGGCCGTCTCTTCATACTTGCCTGAAAACCTCCTGGGATAGTTCTGGTTGTCGGGGTCAGTTATCACACGTTTGGAAACGATCTGCCTTCTCTTATCGGCTGAAAAATCCGTACCAATCCTGTAGTTGATATCAAGCCATTTTGTGGGTTTATAACCGATCTGCACATTAGCCAGCAGCCTGTCCATCGTGGTGCGGTAGGAGTCTTCCCCGAGAAAGTAATAGGGGTTAACGGTGTAAGCGCCATAGTATCCGTAGAGGTCGTTGTATTTATTGTGATAATCTTTCAACTCCAAAAGCGGAATATCTCTCGGCGTCTGCAACACCTGGTCGTAGGGTGAATTTCCCTGCCCCTGCGTAGAGAGATCGCCAACTGAGCGGACATAATTGACGCTGGCGCTGCTGTAAAAATTATGGCCGAGGTCTGAACTTACCCCGAGGCGAACGGAGGTACGTTTGTATTCCGTTCCGGGCATGATGCCTTTCTGATCGAGGTTGTTGAAGGATATGAAATACGCAGCATTATCACTGTTGTGCGAGAAACTTACTGCATTGGTCCAGGTATGGCCGGTATTGAAAAATTCCTTTACATTATCTGGCAGTGGTCCATAGGGCTTCACGAGTTGGGAGTCGCCGATCTGTTGTCCCCATGGCCGCATCTGTCCATCCATCTTCGGCCCCCAGCTGAAGTTCTCTCTTGAATCCGGTTCTTTTTTTCCTCCCTGACCATATTCATTCTGAAATTCCGGCAGGCGGAGAATACTGTCGAAGTTATAGGCGCTGCTGACTGATACTTCAGAGCGTTTTCCGCCTTTCAGTTTACCACTCCTGGTCGTGATGATCAGAGCGCCGTTTGAGGCACGGCTACCGTATAATGCCGCAGCCGCAGGACCCTTCAATACTGTCACCGATTCAATATCATCCGGGTTGAGGTCATTTCCGCGGTTACCGGCATCTACCTGGTTATTCAGATTATCACCGGCATCAATCTGCGAGTTGTCGATCGGGATACCATCTACAACCATCAACGCCTGGTTGTTGCCTGTCATGGAAGTACCGCCACGGAACACGATCCTTGTGCTGCTGCCCACCCCGCCGCTGCTTCCGGTAATCTGAACGCCCGCCACTTTACCCTGCAGGGAATTCAATACACTTCTGTCTTTGCTACGGGTGAGCTCGTCATTCTTGATGGTGCTGGTAGCGTACCCCAGGCTGCGGGCTTCTCGTTTGATCGCATTTGCAGTGACCACTACCTCATTCATCTGGCTGGCTTCCTCTTCGAGGGTCACATCCATTTTTGTGCCGACGGCATTGCGTGTCTCAAAACTTTTGTAACTGATAAACGTGAATATCAGTCTTGCATTTTCAGGAACACCTGTCAGCGTATATACACCATCATTATTGGTTTGCGTTGCCTGGGTGCCGTCCTTTACGGAAACAGAAACACCTGCAAGCGGACTGCCGGACTTCGCATCGGTGACCCGGCCTGAAACTGTTCTTCCCTGCGAAAAAACAATTGTTGTGACAAGGGTCAACACCAGCATGCTGATCGTCTTCTTCATAGCGTGGTTAATTTTGACACGATAAAATTATCCGAACCATACAGGGTGGTAACATGCTATTACAGGGCACGATGACCGGTCAAGATTATTTGGAGGATTGTGATTGCTTTCAACTTTTCAACCCTCTTTAGGAAAATGGCTTATCAGTGGTAACAGGAAAAGATGAATGGCCGGCAATTGAAAACAATACAGATGACGTTCTCTATCATTTACGAAACCCTTGTCGGCACTGCATTTCATGGCACATCAGCAAAACATTTTATCATGAATTGATAAATTATCCTGTGACGGGTGGAAGCAAGAAAAGATGAACGGTCAATTTCAATAGTCATTTGCGAAGAGTAAGCGCTGCAAATGATCTTCCATCGAATCATCCCGATGATTATAGCGGAACTCCGATTCTTTTACATGCAGGTAAATAGTGTTGCGGTGAAGGCCCCTGAACTTTTGCAAACGGCTTTTTATCCAGCCCCAGAAACCGCTGATTTCATCCATGGCAGGGCTGCCATTGGCGTGCAGGTTATTGTCGAGCCGGTGCAACCGCCAGTTGCCGAAGTCAATTACTGCATGCATTTCAGGATACAGGCGATGAATCTCTTCCAGTGCCCCTATTTCATATCCCTGCAGTGGAATAATCTGGATCCGTTTATAGTTTCTGAAAACGCCATATAACAGTGGAGATTCCTGTCCGTTGACTGTATCCTGGGAGTTGATTAACTGTGCGGGCAGGTTGTGTGCTGCAATCGCCATCCGGATCTTTTTCAGGTAGCTGTTTACAGTAATGCGGCTGACATGCGTGACGTGCGCGATCTGTGTCGCGTTGAGATCCTCACGAAACAGGTGAATGATCTCCCTGCACTTTCTTTCTGAAAGATGTGCTCCCTTAAGCAATCTGTTGGTCATCGCTCAACGTGCATGTAATCTCATCAATAATAGATCACTGTATGTTAAACTGCAAGCCATACTATTTGGATGGACCAGGAAGATGATGACCCTGTCAAAATTGATTAATAACGGAGCAACTTTTCAAGTGCCTGCTGCACTTTTTTTGCATCCGGAAGCATGGCCGCTTCCAGGATTCTGTTCATCGGAACCGCAGGCAGATCTTTTGCGCCGAGCACCTGTACAGGTGCATCAAGTTGCGCAAAACAACTGTTGGCGATTCTTCCGGCAAGTGCTTCCGCAAAAGAATTGGTCTGTTGTTCTTCCGTCAGGATAAGACATTTACCATGCAGTTTCACGCGTTCCTCCAGCAAGGTTTCATCCAACGGATACAGGGATCGCAGGTCGATGATCTCTATTTGTCCGGGGAATTGAAGGGCAGCAGCCTGTGTCCAGTAAACACCCATGCCGTAGGTGATCACCACACAACTTTCGCCGTTATTGATCAGCTGTTCATCAGCGTGCTGCAAAATGATCGCTTTTCCCAGCGGCAATATGTAATCAGCACCTGGTTCCGGCATGCGGGCGCCATCGGTTCCCGGAACACGACTCCAGTAAAGGCCTTTGTGTTCCAGCATCACCACAGGATTCGGATCCAGAAAAGCCGCTTTCATGAGTCCTTTCATATCTGCGGCATTGGAAGGAAAAATGACCTTGATGCCTTTGATGGACAGTAAAGTAGATTCAATACTTCCGCTGTGGTAAGGGCCACCGCCTCCATAAGCGCCGACAGGAATGCGGATGAGCACCTGCACCGGAAATTTCCCGGCACTCAGGTAGCAGGATTTGGAAATCTCGGTGACCAGCTGGTTGAACCCGGGATAGATATAGTCTCCGAACTGCACTTCAACGATCGGCTTCAGCCCCACCGCTGCGAGGCCCACTGTTGAGCCTATGATATAAGCTTCCTGGATGGCTGTATTAAATACCCGGTGGTCTCCGAAGCGGTCTGCAAGTGTAGCAGCCTCCCGAAAGACGCCGCCGAGGGTCCTGCCTACATCCTGCCCGTACAACACTGCTTCCGGGCATGTCTCCATGATTTCCCGGATGGCAAACAACGCCGCATCCACCATCATGATCTTTTCTGTTCCCTTGCCGGCACGGTTGCCGGATTCATGGATGACGGGGGTGGGAAGGAAGACATGGTCCGCTACCGTTGCGGGATCCGGTTCCGGCGCTGCAACGGCTTCCCGGAATGCGGCCTTTACCTGCTCCTGCACTTCGGTATCGATCTTTTTAAGGGTGCAGGGTTCGATACCCCCGGAAATAAGCTTTTGTTCCAGCAAAGGAAGCGGGTCGCGGAGTGCATCGTTAGCCAGGTCGGAAGCGGAGCGGTAAAATTCTTTTCTGACCCCGCTGGTATGATGGCCCAGCAACGGAACG
>NZ_BBWV01000003.1 GCF_000974785.1 Flavihumibacter petaseus NBRC 106054 | reverse complement strand
AAAAATACACCATTGCGGGAAAGGAGCGCAGCGACTCCCAGCCATTAGCAAAAATCAGTTACGTGAAAACCCATTGCGCGCTTTTCTACTGTGTATAGAAATACCGCGTGCGATTAATTTTCAGGTCGCGCAGGATGCCACTCTTGGGGTTGATCGTAATATTGAATGACCGATACAAACCAACCGGCGTGATATTAATGCCCAGCTGCCAGCAATGGAGCTCCCGGCTTAAAAACATCGTGAACTGCGTGAGCTCGGCTGTATTGAAGTTGTAAAAGGTATTGGCCCCCATCTTCCACTTCGGCGTGAGATTGAAATCACCGCTCAGGTTTAGGTTGGAGGAGATCTGCGTGTACCAGCCGGAATAATTCCCTTTCAGAACTCGGCTGAAACTTAGAGAATAGGAAACATTCAGCGACCAGGGAATGTCGAAATCCGCAAACTCCGCAGGGTTGTTGCGCACATAGTTCATCTGCTCCTGCTGCTCTTCCAGCGTCAACGGCAACTGCGAATTGGCCAGTTCCTCTTCGATGGTCTTCTTTTTCTCTTCCGCTTTCTTGCTCTGGAAAGAGGTGGACAGTGAAACACTTCCGTTCGTGATACGGCCAATGCCGGATCCGCCATTCTGCCAGGCGTAGAATTTGGTGCGGTATCCCTGGCCGTCAACCTGGTAAGGATCCAGCGTTGCAGATGCAGTCAGGTTCACTTTCTGGAAGAGGCTGCTGCGCAGGTAAAGGCTGATCGGCGACAATCGGAAAGAATCTGCCATGAAATTGTAACTGCCGTTAAAACCGAAACCATCAATCAGCTTCACTTTTTTGATGCCCCCATCGGAAGTGTCCTTTTTGGAACGGACCTTCATTTCAAGGTTGTTGTCGAACGTAAAGCTGAGCCCGCCGAATTCCCCTTCGCCGTAAGCGCCATACAAAGTGTTGGAATATTTGCTGTAGCGCTGGGTTCGGCCTAATGTATCTACCTGCACCGCGTACCAGTCCTTTCCGTTCAGGTCAGGTTTGTAGCTGACACTGACGCTGGGACGGATCACGTGACGGATTGCCCTGATCCCGCTGTTCTTGCCGAATTTATCATAGGTGCCGAACAAGGCCGTGTTCAGGCCCAGGCTGAAAGCGATATCAGTAGCAGTATAGAAACCCTTATAGCTGAGTGTATCTACCTTGATTTCCTTATCATTCCATACACGGTAGTTCTGCGTACCATACCAGCGCTGGCTGAGGCTTACGCCGGGAGAAATCTGGATAGGTCCCATCGCCGGCAGGGCTAGTGTAATGGGAATGGTATGCTGTACGCCCCATTGCATCGTATCGATGATCTGGTGCATGCTGGCAGCACTGTCATAAAAGGAAGTCTGGTTCTGGAAAACCGTGTTCAGACCAATGCCCAGCTTTTCATACCATTTTGCTTCCCCCACAAACTCTTTTGGTTGGAAAGGATAAAGCGTGTTCACGGTGAATGATCCATCCGGCAGGCGGACCTGGATCAACCGGTTATTGCTGTTCTGGTTGTGACCGGCACTCAGGTTAAGGATATATTTATTGTCCCAGTTCTTGCTGTAGGAAATGGAAGAAGACAACTGGTTCTGAAAGTTGATGGTCGGGTTGACTGCCGAATACCGGTTGTATTGGGTGGAACCGGCATTGACGTTGGCTGAAAAGGTGGTACCGGGACGGGCCTTGGTATCTGCCGTATGGCTCCACTGGATATTGAAGGAGTTGTTCGTTTCAAAATCCTTTTCGGGATCCGAACTCAGGAAACGGGTATGCTGGTAAGAGAGATTCAGTCTGCCCGAGTAACGGTAACGCTTACGGTAAGTGGGCGTTACTACGGCCCGCCACCCGCCATAAGAATAGATATCCCCCCGGAACATGATGTCAAACATGTCGTTCAGCACTTTGTAATAACCCAGGCCCTCCAGACCGAGACCAAACTGTTCGTTGGCGGTGAATTGCGGGGGAAGAATTCCCGAATGCCTGCCCTGGGACAGCGGGAAAAAGCCGAAGGGCAGGTAAACCGGTACAGGCACCCCTTCAAATTCAGGGTGTACGGGACCGCTGACTGCCAGCTTCTGGTTCACCAGTTTCATCTTGTTCGTACGGAAAGCAAAATGCGGGGTATCCAGGTTACAGGTGGTGAACCGCCCATGCAGCGCATAGAAATCGGTCATGTTCACCTTTTTGATGCGCTCACCATAGACGAACATCTCACCCTGCTGGGTATAGGTGGATTTGGTGATCCCTTTCTGTGATTTGAAATTATAGATGATGCTGTCCGCATCCATATTGCTTTCGCCCTGTATAAAATGCGGTTTGCCCACCTGCGCGCCGGCGCTGTCGAGGGTATAGGTGGCCACCACGATCTGCGATGGCTGATCCAGTTCGATCTTGTAGGCACTCAGGTCAAGGTCTTTGTATTTGGTAGTGGACTTATTATAAAGAATGATCTTCTTGGTCTTCATGTCCAGTACCATCGAGTCTGATGCCGAGTATTCCACTGGAGCATCCAGTGAGTCCTTACTGACCTTTACGTTCAGGGTATCTACCTGAACCCGGCGTATACCTGTATCACGGAGGGGAACTGTGTCTATGGCTGGCGGAGTACTGTCACGGCGTACCGGTACTGTATCGCCGCGGGTAGGAACCGTATCCAAACCTGTTAACAGCCCGCCAAAATTTTGGGGTACAGAATAATTCGCTGAGGATAAGGACGTTGAAATACAAAACACCAGCGCAAAAAGCCCAAATAAACTGTATTTTAAACTAAATTTGCCGCCGTTATTCATATTATTGAATGGGGGCAAAAATAGTAATTCGGACTTTATTACGTTGTGATAAAAGCGAATTCCCATTATCAAAGGATATTCTATGTTGAAAATGATTAAGACCTCTTTATCCCTGACCCTTGCTGCTGTTGCATTGCTAATGTTTTCACAATCCATCCGGGCCCAGGGAAAGAATGCCATCAAAACTGTCATCATCGACGCAGGTCATGGTGGCAGGGACCCCGGTGCCCGCGGTCTCATTTCGACGGAAGCAGAGGTTGCCCTGCAGATCGCCCTCAAACTGGGAAAAGCCATGGAGGCTGAATTTCCTCAAATCAAATTCATTTATACCAGGACCGACGAAAACCTTCCCCGGGGTGAAAAAGATCCCAATGTGGCCAACCGCGTGCGTGCACAGATGGCCAACGAAGCCAAGGGCGATCTTTTCATCAGCATTCACCTGAACGCCACCGGGCAGAAGGCTGGCGGCTGGTACGCCAAGAGAATATCCGGATATAAACCTAAAGTGGTGTATGTGGGAAAAGGAAAGAACCGGCGTAAAAAGACCATACAGTCACCCATATACGAATCTTATTATGTGAAGAATACCCGTATTGGCACAGAAACTTATATCTGGGCTGCTGACCGGAGCAAGGCAAAGAGCGAAAACATCAATGCCATGGAGGAAAACGAAAGCGGTGAAGGCGAACCGATCGATGACCCTGAAAACGTGCTGGACCTGAACTCACCGGAGGCCCAGATCCGCGCCCAGCTGTATACGAAATATTATTTCCGCAATTCTGCCCTCCTGGCCAGCATGGTGGAAGACGAGTTTGAAAAGGAAGGCAGGCAGAGTTTCGGCGTGAAACAACGGAACAATAAAGGGATCTGGGTGTTACAGGCTACCGGCATGCCCAGCATCCTGGTGGAAACCGGCTTCATTACCAATAAGGAAGAAGAAGAGTACCTGAACAGTGAAAAGGGACAGGATGAAGTGGTGGCCAGTGTTTTGAATGCATTCAGAAGGTACAAGACGGAACTGGAGAATGCCCACCATAGCCAGCGTCCTGCTACCGGCAAATAATTGTATACATTTGATCGAGAAACCTAAAAGACCTGCGGATGAAAATTTCTAATGAAACCAAGATCGGTTTAGTGGCTGTAGTTGCCATAGCGTTGATGATTTTTGGTTTCAATTACCTGAAAGGAAAGAACCTCTTTGAAAAGAATGACAAGATCTATGCAATCTTTCCGAGGGTAACAGGTCTCACTACCAGCAACCCGGTACTGATCAACGGCCTCCAGGTGGGCATGGTATATAAAATGGAGGAAAGAACCCGTAATATTAATGATGGTATCGTTGTAACCATCAACCTTGCCCGCGATATTGATATTCCGGCTAATTCTGTTGCTTTTATCAGTACTGAGCTCCTTGGCTCCGCTTCCATCACCATCGAACCCGGCAATTCCACCACTTTCATGAAGAATGGTGACACCCTGATCACGAATATCAAAGCGGGACTGATCGATCAGATCAGCGCCAATATTAACCCGGCACTGAAAACCCTCGACGGCACCCTGCAATCGCTCGATTCACTGATCCAGGTTGCCGGTGGCTATTTTGATCCTGCCACCAAAAATAATTTCCACAAGATCGTTGCCAACCTGACGGCGGCTTCAGCTTCCCTCAACACCCTTGTTGCCGCACAGAACAGTGCACTCAACCGTACCCTGCATAACCTCGATGTGGTGACCGGCAACCTGGCGAAGAACAATGACAAGATCAACAATACCCTGACCAACCTGGAGAAAATGTCAGGCAACCTGTCCAACCTGAAACTACAGGAAACAGTTGACCAGCTGAACAAGACCATGACCAACCTGAACGCAGTGGTGGCGAAAGCTAACAGCAAGGACGGTAGCCTCGGGCTGCTGCTGAACGACAAAAAACTGTACAACAACCTCGAGAATACTTCCCGCAGCCTGAATATCCTTTTGGATGACCTCAGGGTTCATCCCAAGCGGTATATCAGCATTTCCGTTTTCGGTAAAAAAGATAAAAGTACTCCCTTACAGGCGCCACTGGCCGATTCCAGCGCCCAAACAAACTGATTTACCCCATGAGGCATAGTGGTTCTTTGCGTGGATGGCTGTTGCAGGCAGTGCTGATCGTGGTATTCAGTTTACCCTTCCTGGCCGGCGCCCAGGTGCAGGAACTTGCGCCTACCGATACCAGTGATATCGTGCTGATCAAACATGCAGACCGTCTCCGGTACGAGAAAAAAGATTCCGTGACCGAGCTCCAGATGCTTACCGGGAATGTGTTCCTGCAACAGAACAATACAAAATTCTATTGCGACAGTGCGGTTCTCAACCGGCGCACCGGGGTGGTGGAAGCTTTCGGTAATGTTCACATCAATGATTCCGACAGTATCCATACCTATTCCCAATACCTCATTTATTATTCCGACACGAAAAAAGCTTACCTCCGGAAGAATGTAAAACTGACGGATGGCAAAGGCGTGCTGACCACCAATGATCTTGAATACGATACGGATACCAAGATCGGCATCTACACCAATGGCGGCAAGGTGGTAAGCGACAAAACGACGCTGACCAGCCAGCAGGCTACCTATTACGGCGATATGAAGGATGTGTACTTCAAAGACAATGTGAAGATGCGCAACCCGGAATATGACGTGGACACGGACTCGCTCCTCTACAATACCGACACGCAGATCGCCACCTTTATCACCGAAACACTGATTAAGTCGGATAGCGGCCGTCGTACGGTAAAGACAAGCGAGGGCAGTTATGATCTGAAAAACAAGAAGGCGAATTTTGGGAAACGGCCGCAGATCAAGGATGGCAGTACTTTCATTACCGGCGACGAAGTGGGATTTGATGACGCCACCGGACTGAGTTATGCCCTGGGCAATGCCGTGTTCCGGGATTCCGCGCAGGGGATATCGATCCTGGCCAACGAATTGCGGGCCGACCGGAAAAGAAATTCCATGCTGGCCACGAAACGGCCGCTGATGATCATCCAGCAGAAAAATGACTCTACCTATATCACGGCAGATACGCTGATCTCCATGAAGCTCACGGATCTGAAGGGATACGAAAATACTTACCTGCGCGCCGATTCCCTCAGCCGGGACAGTCTCTTTAAGGATTCCGCGTATCGGCGTATTGATATTTCGCCGTCTGACACCACGAACCGGAACCGGTATTTCATGGCGTATCATCACGTCCGGATCTTCAGCGATTCGCTGCAGGCCGTTTGTGACAGCCTGTTTTATTCCGGCGTGGATTCTGTGTTCCGCCTTTTCCGGGATCCTGTGGCCTGGGCCAACCACAGCCAGATCACGGGTGATACCTTGTATCTTTTTACCGCCAATAAACAACCCCGGCGCATTCATGTATTTGAAAACGCGCTGATGATTAACCGCACTACAGAAGGCTATTACAACCAGATCAAGGGCAATACGATCAACGGCTATTTCATTAACGGGAATATCGATAACATGCGTGCCCGCGGTTCTGCGGAAAGTATTTATTATGCGCAGGACGAAGACAGTGCCTATGCCGGTGTGAACCGGTCGACTGCGGATATCATCGATTTCTATTTTGAAAACACTGGCGAGAGCAAGGGATTGAGCCGCGTGGTGTTTCGAAGTGATGTGCAGGGAAAGATGAGTCCCTTCCGCCAGGTAAACCACGAAGAGATGCGTCTCCGCGGCTTTCACTGGTTGGAAGCGCGCCGCCCCAAAACGAAATTCGAACTGTTCGAAGATCCCCCGCCTGTTATCATAGAATCCGCTACCGGCAGCAGACCCAGGGAGTAACCTGGGTGAACTATGCGCCATCCCGCTTCAGCGGGTCTTTGGGACTATTTTTTCAAGGTTCTGGATAAAAAACCCCCAACAAGTTTTTGACTACCGGCGTTTACCATTGTGCTTTGGTGATTTGGGGCAATTCATAAAATGCAGTGAAATGAGCAACCAGCCTGCATTCTACAAAATTAAACGTTTGTATTTTGTTACGGTGGGCAAAGCCAAACTTCAAACCTAACGATTACCTTCGGGTCCCAACTCGTAAACTGATAAACTCATAAACAACTAAACTATTAAACTCCGTTCCATCATCCGTAACCAGCTGATCTCCCCGTTACAGGAGTTTGTCAGGGACAGCCGTGCCGTGGGCATCGTGTTGCTGGCCTGCACGGTAATCTCACTATTGCTGGCGAATTCATCAATCGGCATGACCTACCTGCATTTGATTGAACAGGAAACGCCGTCCGGACAAAGCCTGGGTTTGCATCTGCCCCACACCTTACTGCATTGGATCAACGACGGTTTGATGTCCATTTTCTTTTTTATGGCCGGGATGGAAATTAAGCGCGAGCTGCTGGTGGGGGAATTATCATCTGTCCGCAAGGCGAGCCTTCCCGTTGCCGGTGCCATCGGCGGCATGCTGGTACCTGCCATCATTTACCTGGCGATTAATCGCAATACTCCCTGGGAAGCCGGCTGGGGAGTACCCATGGCTACCGATATCGCTTTTTCACTTGGCGTGGCCTCCCTCCTTTCGCGCCGCGTGCCCGTGTCCCTCAAGATTTTCCTGATGGCCCTTGCCATTATTGACGACCTCGGCGCTATCCTGGTGATTGCGCTTTTCTACGGAGGGACGGTGCATACCCTATACCTGCTGCTGGCCCTTGCATTGTTTGCCCTGATCTATCTGGCCCATAAATTCCTCTGGCATACGCTTCGGCCGGCAATGACTATCATTGGCGGAATACTACTTTGGTATTGCATCTTGCAGTCCGGTGTACATGCCACCATCGCAGGCGTCTTGTTGGCATTCACCATCCCGGAAGACAAACTTGGCAACTATGTACATGCCCTGCACGATGTCGTTAGCTTCATCATACTGCCGTTATTTGCATTGACCAATACCGCGATCGTTCTGCCGGAAAACCTGGCAGAAACGTTGTTCAGTCCCCTTGCATGGGGAGTAGCCGGCGGACTGGTGCTGGGTAAACCACTCGGTATCACCTTATTTGCCTGGATGGCTGTGAAACTCGGCTGGGGACAAAAACCCAAAGACGCCACGTGGACCCAGTTGGCTGGCATCGGCGCCCTCGCCGGAATCGGCTTTACCATGTCGATTTTCATTACCATGCTGGCCTTCGACGATACCGGCCTGCAAAACATCGCAAAACTGGCCATCCTTGCTGCTGCGGTACTTTCTATCGTACTGGGCCTGCTGATCCTTGGACGTGCCGCCCGGAACGGGTCTAAGGGTGCCTGACTTTATAAATCTTTTTAATTCTTCCGGCATTTCCGATTATTGCTTGTTTTTGCGGTTTTTTGCCTACCTTAAAGATGCCGAAACGACGCTTATGCTTAAAAAAGAGCGGCAGGCATACATCCTGCACCAGATCAACCTGCACAACAAAGTATTATCCGCCCAGCTTTGCGAAGAAATCAACGTATCAGAAGACACGATCCGCCGCGATCTCCAGGAACTGGCCGACGGCGGAAAACTGATCAAGGTTCACGGCGGCGCGCTTTCCCATTCCTTCAGCCAGATCAATTTCAATAACAACCAGGTCTATTCGCTGGAAAACAAGATGGTGGTTGCCCGCAAGGCAGCGCGCCTGATCAAAGACGGTATGTTCGTATTGACCAGTGGCGGTACCACCATTATGGAATTAGCCAAAGCCCTGCCACCCACCCTTCGTGCCACATTTATATCCGGATCCATTCCTGCAGTGATCGAATACATGAACCATCCCAATAGTGAGGTGGTAGTCATCGGCGATAAAGTTTCTAAAAATGCACGCATCACGGTTGGTCCCGAAGCGATCAGCCAGATCCGGCGCATCAGGGCAGACATCTGTTTCCTGGGCATCAATGCCATTGATACAAAGCACGGCGTAACCGATAACGACTGGGATGTGGTGATGATCAAGCGCGCGATGATCGAGTCCGCGCAAAAAGTCGTTTGCCTGAGTATTTCCGAAAAGATCAATTCCTTTCAGCCGCTCCATGTTTGTGAGATCGGCCAGGTAGATATGCTGATCACAGAGAAAGACCCGTCGGCTCCCGAAATGGAACCTTTCCGGCAGCTCGGTATAGAAGTCCTTTAGGCGTACACACCGGTGTTATTCGTGCACCCCGGTGTTATTCGTGCACCCCGGTTTTTCGCGCAATATTTTTCGTCATTGGTTTTTGCTGATTGCTGAAGGCGCTTCGCTTTTCGCGCTGGTCTATTTTTTTCTCGCCAAGCCGCAAAGGTGCCAAGCCGCAAAGTTTTTGTTTGTTGCAAGGGTCAGGTACTAAGTAATATTTAGCTGCATTATTATTGGTAAGTAGAAACTTGACCCGGAGAAACACCTTTCTGATATTCATATAACCAGTATAATAACCCTAATTCGTCATTGCTTATTGCCGATTGAATTTTTCAATCGAGTTTGGCCTAAATAAACTTATGGGAATGCACTCCGAAAATCAATTAGCAGCCATTGTAGTAAACATCTGTGTTGAAATTCACAAGACATACGGTCCCGGTATGTTTGAGAACGTATACGAAACACTTTTGGCATACGAACTTCAGAAAATTGGGATTCACATTGCCCGGCAAAAAACGATTTCCTTATGCCATGAAGGCATAATTATGGACGTTGCCTATAAGGCAGACCTTATTCTGGAAGACAAACTAATTGTTGAAGTTAAATCAGTAGCCGGCCTGGAAGACCTGCATTACAAACAAGTAATTACCTACCTGAAAATTACTGATTGCAGATTGGGACTTCTCATCAATTTTAATGTCCCCCTCATAAAGAATGGCATTCACCGCATTGTAAATAAGCTTTAATTGTTCCCGCCTCTCAACGTTGCTCATCTACATAACACACTTACACACTGAATTCATTAGTATTCTAAACAGCAAAACATTAGCTATCACTCAGACTTTTAGCCAAAACAAAATCCTTTGCGGCTTAGCACCTTTGCGTCTTGGCGTGAAAAAATACACCAGCGTGAAAAGCGCAGCGCCTTCAGCAAACTGCAAAACCCATTTCTGAAAAAATATTGCGCGAACCCAATCTCCTCAGCGGGCCCATCCTATTTAAAGAAACTATATGCAATAATAATCGCCGCAATGACCCCGATGAAATCCGCCATCATGCCGGCCCAAATGGAATACCGTACTTTTTTGATCCCGACACTACCGAAATACAGCGCGATAATATAAAACGTCGTATCGGCAGATCCCTGGAAAATACTCGCCGTCTTCCCGACAAAGGAATCAGGACCATATGCGGGGTTCGCGAACACATCGAGCATCATCCCCCGCGCGCCACTGCCGCTGAAAGGTTTCATGATAGCCACCGGTAAGGCGGGCACGAAATCCGTGGGCAGCCCCACTTTGGCAATGCACCAGCCCAGGCCTTTGATTACATAATCCAGCGCACCGCTGTCGCGGAAGACGCGGATGCCCACCAGCATGCCCACGAGATAGGGAATGATCTTGAGGATCACACCGAAGCCTTCTTTTGCACCTTCTATAAAAGCATCAAACACATTGATCCTTTTCCAGAGGCCGCCGATGATAAAACTCATGATGATGATGAACAGCAGCATATTGCCCGCCACTTTCGAGAACATTTCCTTGCCGGCGGGCGTCATATTATTCACGGCGAACAACAGCGCGCAAACGGCTGCAATGGCCGAGAGGATCCAGCCGAACAGAACGGCATCCCATTTGATCTTCTGCCAAAGGCCGACGATGATCACTGAAGCCAGCGTGGTCACCAGGGTGCCGAGCACACAGGGTATAAAGATGGATGCGGGCTCCTGGCTGTTATTGCTGATCCGGTAAGCGATAATGGTAAGCGGAATAATGGTGAGTCCTGAAGTATGCAGCACCAGGAACATGATCTGCGCATTGGTGGCCGTTTCTTTGTCCGGGTTCAGCGTCTGGAGGCTGTCCATCGCCTTGAGGCCGAAGGGCGTGGCGGCATTGTCGAGGCCCAACAGGTTGGCGGAGAAATTCATCACCATTTGCCCCATCGCGGGATGGCCTTCCGGTACTTCCGGGAAGATCCGTTTCATGAGGGGGTTCAGTTTCCTGGCCATAAAGCGGACCGCACCGGCTTTGTCGGCGATATTGAGCAGTCCCAGGAAAAAGACCATGGTACCCGTCAGCGGGAAAGCCACATCCATCACCGCAGCCTTGGCCGACTCAAAACTGCCGTCCACCAGCTTCTTGAAGATTTCCGTATCCCCCAGGATGATCAGTTTGAACAAGCCAAAAATGAAGGCGATGACGAAAAACGCAATCCAGACATAATTGAGCGCCATGCGGTTAAATTAGGTGACTGATAGTAATTGTGTGTCAGGCAGTTGGGTGAAAAGGTGAAAATAGTGAATCCGGTCGTATCTTTGCGGCCCGAAACAAGATTCTAACTTTAAAAATATTCAGGTTCATGGGATTACAGGCTGGTATCGTGGGACTACCCAATGTCGGAAAATCCACCTTATTCAATGCGGTGAGCATCAGCGCCAAAGCGCAGGCAAGCAACTATCGGTTCTGTACCATCGAACCCAATGTGGGGCTGGTTGACGTTCCCGACGAAAGGATCGACAAACTGGCGGAACTGGTAAAACCCAACCGTACCGTACCCACGCAGATCGAGATCGTGGACATTGCGGGGCTCGTAAAGGGCGCCAGCAAGGGCGAAGGCCTCGGTAATAAATTCCTCGCCAATATCCGCGAAGTGGATGCGATCGTGCACGTGATCCGCTGTTTCGAAGATGAGAATATCCTTCGGGAAGAAGGCGCGATCAATCCTGTTTCCGATAAAGATATTATCGACACCGAGCTGCAGCTGAAAGACCTCGAAAGCGTGGAAAAGAAAATGCAGCGCACGGAAAAGATGATCCGTACCGGTGACCCCAAAGTGAAAGCGGAATTCGAGGTGCTGAAGCAGGTGTATGCGCACCTGGAATCCGGCCGTAACGTCCGCGAACTGGGCCTCTCAAAAGAAGACCGCACCGCGATCGCTGATCTCTTCCTCCTCACGGAAAAACCCGTGTTGTATGTAGCGAACGTGGACGAAGCATCCATGCATACCGGCAACAAATACTCCGAAGCGCTGAAGGCAGCCGTTGCTGCGGAGAACGCCCTCGTGATCGTGATGAACAACAGCATCGAACAGCAGATCGCCGAACTGGAAGACGCCGACGATAAAGCATTGTTCATGGACGAATACAAGATGACCGAGCCAGCCCTGAACAAACTGATCCGCGCTACTTACGCCCTCCTGCAACTGCAGACCTATTTCACTGCCGGTGTACAGGAAGTGCGGGCATGGACGATCCACGAAGGCTGGAAAGCGCCACAGGCCGCCAGCGTGATCCACACTGATTTTGAAAAAGGCTTCATCAAGGCCGAAGTGATCGCCTTCAACGACTATGTACAGTTCGGTTCAGAAGCCGCTTGCCGCGATGCCGGCAAACTGCGCATCGAAGGCAAGGAGTACATCGTGAAGGATGGCGATGTGATGCATTTCCGGTTTAATGTTTGATGGTTTAACGTACTGAATAAGAAAAAGCTGCACCCAGGGGATGCAGCTTTTTCATTTTATGTGGCGCTACTGCGTAGCGCGTTCACGCAGTGTTTTTCCCTGTTATTTTTTTCACGCAATGGCGCCTTTGGCGCCACGCAAAGGAGCAAAGCCGCAAAGGTTGGGTTGGGTTGGGTTATAAGTAGGGATATAGGTTTAGTTTAAGGTTTATCCGAATGCCAACAGAAAATACACGGAACCAAGAGTTTATTTTTCTGGAACGCAGTCTGGTGGCTCATTTCAGAGAATTTTATAAATTACCTCATTTCTAAAAAGGACATCCCTCTCCAAAATAATTTCCATTGCAACATTGCTTTCATTCCGAAATAGCTTCAATGCATTAATCATTGCGGCACACATCGAAACATCTCCCCGCCACTAAGCACCTATAGCGGTTGCGGTAACAACACCTGGTCGATCACATGCATCACACCATTCACCCCATGCACATCTTTCCGCACCATATGCGCCTTCGCCAGCCATACCACACCATTCAAAACAGGGTCCAGCGGGTTGGTCATATCGACCACCACCGGCGGCATCGGTGCAGGACCGATCAGTGTTTCGTAATTGCCTGACACCAGGTTCGGCGTGAAATAGCGGTAAACCGGCGCGCCATTGGTGCCAAAGAAATGAAAAGCAATAATGCCACGAACCGTCTGAACGGGCAACATCGCAAATACAGCTGGATCAGCCGGCAATCCCATATAGGTCAGCAAACGACGAAAGCCGTTGTTGTTGGGCGCCATCAGGGTGAGATTCGGGAAAGGATAATTCAACAGGGAATCAAATTTTGCCAGTCCCTCGGAACCCTCATCCGCACGGGTAATCGCTGCACGCAAAAAACTCAGGCTGGTATCTGCAGCGATGAGCCCCTTGAGCGTTGCTTGCGGCGGCGCCACAATCGCATACACGGGACGGATCACGCCATTCACCGCCACCTGGTCGGCAGCAGTCACGGGAATATTGTTGACATACCCGGCATTGCCGCGCCTGGACGGAAAAGCGCTGAGCTTGAACAACGGCTGATCAGCAAGGGGCTGCAGCAACGTGGGCAATTGCACATTCGGGGTGGGCAGATCCGGAACACTCGCACCCGGAACCGTCTGGGCAAGTGTGTGGTATTGAAGGATCGCAGCCAGTTGTGCTGCAGGCAGCGCATTGATCACATCAATGTTAACACCGGAACGCAGAAACGCAGCATCATCCGGGGCAAACAGGGTCAGCGTGCTGGACACATTGCCATAGTAAGCCAACAAGCCGGACTTGGTCGCCGCAGCTTTCAGCAAGGTATAATTCGGATCAGTTTCAATGATCTTTTTGATCGTTATGCCGGACGTATCCGGTTTCGGAAGATCCTCCACCTCGGGGATCTCGTTACAGGCCGGCAACAAGCTGGTCAGCAGCGCAGCCAGCAGCAGCAGGTGGGTATATTTCTTAAATATTTGAAGCATGATAAAGGTTTTGATGTTTTCGATCAGAAAATATTATATCCAAAAGAAATATAATAGAGTCCGCCTACGAAGCTGTTTCCGACAGCGTTGAAATAATACTGGTTGAGCAGGTTGTTCGCGCCCAGCTTGATACCGGAACGGATCTTCGGCAGCTTATACGTGAACTGCGCATCAACGGTTGAGATCTGGTGGATATCACCATTCGCAAAATCACCTTCATAGTAGAAAGTATCCTGCCAGCGGTAGCTCACGCTTCCGCTGAGTCTTTTTGTCTTGCCAAAACCACTGTTGCTGAGCGTAATGTTCGCGCGGTAGCGCGGCGCATTGAAGGAAGCCACATAATTGTCCGGCACGCCATCCAGCACATCCGAACTCAGGTTGCCGCTGAGCGTCCATACCCGTGTGAACCGGTAATCCAGGCCCAGTCCCCAGCCATAGGTAGTAATGTCTCCGGCAACATTGATGGGAACAGAAAACTTCTGGTCCGTTGCCACATTCGGACTGCCCGGGTTGCGGGCCTGCCCGATCGTGGTACGGGCAAGGAAATCCTGGTATTTTCCATAGTAGCCATACGCATCGATCAGGAATTTGCCGCCCGCATGCAGTCCTTTGTAACCGAGTTCAAAGGAAGACACCGACTCCGGGCGGAAAGTATTGAACACATGCGCTGATCCTGCAGTACCATCCGCATTGATGGTATAGGGCGCATTTTTATCAAATCCGTAATAAGTCTGGAAGCTCTCGTTGCCGCCGATCAGCTGCACACCACCACCGATATTCAGGTCGATGAACTGCTGCTGGGTGGACGGGAAGCGATAGGCTGTCTGGTAAGACAGGCGGATATTGCTGTTCTTCGCAACGGTCACCACCGCGGTGGCCCGGGGCGTGAAACGGCCTTCAAAATTTTCGTTCTTGTCGTAACGGCCGCTGAACGTCAGTTTCAGGCGATCGTTGAAGAAGCGGCGGGTTGCCTGGATATACGCACCGATCTCCCATATATGAATGGGACCGGTAGAATCCGTGAAGAGCGTGCCTTCAGAATTCAGGGCATATTGTTTATAGTTGCCACCCACCAGTACTTCAGCCACCTTGCTCGTATAGTCGGTCAGGTTATACTGGCCCTCGATCTGGTAGAGATCGGATTTCTCGATAAAGAGACCGCCACCATCAGAGATGGATACGCCCCTTACCTTGTCAAAGATCTGCTTGAACTGCTGGCTGCCGGCCGCGGGACGGCCCTGGTCGGCAACAGCACGCGCGGCATTGTGCGCATCGATATCCGCCGCGCCGCCCATCTTGTTGGCGAGGTAAGCCTGTGAATACTGCACGAGCCAGTCCGTCGGCTTCGGTGCGGGGTTACCGTTCACGAAAGTGATGGTCGGTTTCCAGGCTTCGTTGGTAAGACGGGTCGTAACAGTAGCATTGAACGATTGGCCTGCATTCTCCTGCGTGGTATACGCACGTACATAAAAGCGGCGTCCTTTCAGTTCCAGTTTGTACTGGGCCATCTTGAAATCCTTGAAGGAGTAACGGTCACTACCGGTATAAATGGAGTTACCCGTTCCCCAGTTCATCATCAGGATGCCTTCGAGTTTATCGCTGAAGCGGTAGTTGAGGGAACCGCCCAGTTTGAAATTAAGCGTATTCGGATCGAGGATGTCTTTTTCATCATAACCCGTGCGGGATACATTGATCGCGCTGCCCATCAGGGTATTGATATAAGGCTGCAGGAAAGGTGCCTGCTGGCCGATTCCCTGGAGTACGGCACGGATATCAGCGGTGGTTTCATCACCATATACGTTGATCCCATCGTAGTTGGGATCAGACAGGCGGGTGCCGGGGATGACCTTCTGCGTGGTACTCATGCGGTCATAGTTGCGTTTGTCCGCCGCGAGCCAGTCCTTCGCCTGGATGAGTTCGGCATTGATCTTATAGGCGAATTTGTTGTTCACGTTTTGCGCCCAGCGGACGGCCCAGTTATGGTAACCGGAAACATCACGGTAACGGCTATCCGTATTCATGATACCTTCCTTAATCTGGAAGGAAAGGCCGGTATACTTGAAAGGGTCTTTGCTGGATACGAGCAGGGTACCGTTCATACCGCCCGGACCATACAGGGCGGAAGAAGCGCCGGGCAACAATTCCATATTGTCTACATCCAGTTCCGAAAGGCCTACAATGGTGCCCACGGAAAAGTTGAGTCCCGGTGCCTGGTTGTCCATACCATCCACCAGCTGGTTGAAACGCGTATTGCCGCTGCCCGCAAAACCGCGGGTAGTAGGTGTTTTAAAAGTGAGTGAAGACGTCACCACGTCCACGCCTTTGAGGGAACCTACGATATCATAATAGGTAGCGGCCGGTGCAACGCGGATCGCCGTGGCGTTCACGCGTTCGATGGAAACGGGTGATTCCAGGATCCTTTCCGGAACACGGCTGGCGGAAACCACCACTTCCGTGCCCAGCTGGCTGGAAGGAACAAACGAAAGGGATACCGGCGCTGCGGCATCATTTACGGTCTGCTCCTGGGTTTCAAAACCCACAGAACTGAAAACAAGAACAAAAGGAGGTTTGGAACTGGTCGTGAGCCGGAAATTACCTTTGTCGTCGGTAAAGGTTCCGGTGCTGGTGCCTTTGATGGTAACGGAGACTGCGGGGACAACGTCATTCGTAACGCTGTTTTTTACGTTTCCGGAAACAGTAGTGTTTTGGGAATGGGCAGTAATCGTCAACAATGAGGCCAACAGCAGGGTGAAAAGGTAGCTGTAGGTTTTTCTCATACCCGAGGGTTTTAGTTGTGATAAGTTACAAAATAAGGATTTCTTTTTCGTGACAAATTTTATTTCGGCGGGTTCAATAACTTCGCCGCATGGCAAACTTTTCATTCCCCCAACAAACGGCATTTTACAAAGGAAAAGTACGTGACGTATATACGATCGATGATCGTTATCTCGTGATGGTGGCATCCGACAGGATCTCTGCTTTTGATGTGATCCTTCCCAAACCGATCCCTTACAAGGGCCAGGTGTTGAACCAGATCGCTGCCTATATGCTGGGGGCTACCGCTGATATTTGTCCGAACTGGTTGTTGGCAGTGCCTGCACCTAACGTATCAATAGGAAAAAAATGTGTTCCCTTTAAAATTGAAATGGTGGTGCGGGGCAACCTGACGGGACATGCATGGCGTACTTATGCTGCCGGAAAAAGAGAGCTCTGCGGTGTGCCATTGCCGGAAGGAATGAAAGAGAATGACTACTTCCCCACCCCCATCATTACGCCTTCCACCAAGGCCGAAGCCGGGCATGATGAAGACATTTCCAAAGAAGCGATCATTGCGACAGGACTCGCCACAGAAGCGGACTGGAAGGTGTTGGAGCAGTATACGCTGCAGCTGTTTGAAAGGGGAAAAGCGATCGCGGCCAAACGCGGACTGATCCTCGTGGATACCAAATATGAGTTCGGAAAGATTGGTGATACCATCTACCTGATGGATGAGATCCATACACCGGATTCCTCGCGCTATTTTTATGCGGATGGCTTTGAAGAACGCCAGGCAGCGGGAGAAAAACAGAAACAGCTGAGTAAGGAATTTGTGCGGGAATGGCTGATCGCGAATAATTTCATGGGGAAAGAGGGACAAACCGTTCCGGAGATGACCACGGAATGGATCGATACCATCAGCAAACGATACATTGAATTATACGAGCATGTGATCGGGGAAAAATTTCAACCCGAGGCACTCAGCGAAAGCGACACGCAGGCACGCATCGAAAAAGCGCTGGCGGAATTGCGCTGACTGAATTGCGCTGACCCTGCCGCCCAACTGCGTTGACCCATCACAGTTAGTTGGTTGCAAGACACAACCATTTCAGTTGAAACCGTTTCAACCGGCAATTAATTCCACAACACATTTTACTCTTGGCATGAGCATTAAACATTTCGTTTATCTGTTAGCGTTAGCACTGTCCCTCCCCTTCGGATCAACTGCGCAAACGCTCGATACCCTACCGGGAAATCCCGGCAAAAGTTTCCGTGGATTAAGCGTACTGAACGACCGGTTTTTCTGGGTCAGTGGGAACAAGGGAACGGTGGGCCGGAGTACGGATGGCGGCAAGACCATTAAATGGATGACCGTAAAGGGATATGAGACACGTGATTTCCGGGATATTGAGGGGTTTGATGCCGTGACGGCGGTGGTGATTGCGGTGGATTCGCCGGGATTGATCCTGCGGACCTATGATGGCGGTGCCAGCTGGGAGGAAGTGTATCGCAACAATGAGAAGGGCATCTTTATGGATGCCATGGATTTTCATAAGGACCGGGAAGGGATGGTGATCGGCGATCCCCTGAACGGGCAGATCTTCCTGTTGCGCACGGATGATGAGGGCCGGCACTGGCATGCCATGCCGGGACAGCTCCCCGCGCCTGCAGAGGGGGAAGCCTGTTTTGCCAGCAGCGGTTCGAATATAAAAATGCTGGGAAAAACCTCCTTTACGTTTATCACAGGTGGCACGCAGAGCCGGGTTTGGGTGGATAACCGCCTGGAGAGGCTGCCCCTTTTGGATGGTGGCAATTCGACCGGCGCCAATGCCATTGCCGTGAAGGGAAAGCGCTGGATCGTGGTAGGCGGCGATTTTACCCGCGATACCCTGGCGCAGGGCCATATTGCAGTGAGCCGTGATCGTGGCCGCACCTGGACCGTCCCTTCTACCCCCACTACCGGCTACCGGAGTGGCGTGGCGGCGATCACCAAAAAGAAGTGGATTGCCTGCGGAACCTCTGGCGTAGACGTTTCCTCCGATGGCGGCCGTACCTGGCGGCGCATTTCCACCACCGGGTACCATGTGGTGCAGCGGGCCAAAAAGGGCCGCGCCGTTTACCTGGCCGGCGGCAACGGCCATGTGGCTAGGCTGAATTGGTGATCCACTACCCTACCCTTTCAGTCTGCCCAACAAAACCTGCATTCCTTAACTTTTCTGCACCCCCCAATGCGACCATTGCGGCCTATCTTTGCAACCTCATGAACTATTATGAATTGTACGGCATCCCGGTGGGTTTCCGGGTGGATCCGGCCTTATTGAAGAAGCGCTTCTACGAGCTGAGCCGGCAGTATCACCCCGACTTTTATACACAGGAAGACCCTTCCAAACAGGTTGAGGCACTGGAGATCTCCTCCCAGGTGAATAAAGCTTACAAGGCTTTTCAGCATGAGGATACCACCATACAGTACCTGCTTACGCAGAAGGGATTGATGGAAGCCGAGGAAAAATACAGCCTGGACCCGATGTTCCTGGGCGAGGTGCTGGAGATTAATGAGGCGCTGATGGACCTGGAAATGGATCCCGACCCCATACAGCTGGCGAAAGTGCAGACCGACACAGATACATTACTGAAAAACATATACCATGACGTGGAGCCAATTCTGGCAGGCTATCAGGAAGGTGTTACTTCCGAAGAAGCGTTGCTGCAGGTAAAAGAATATTATTACCGGAAAAAATACCTTCAGCGAATTTTGGACAAGATAGCAGCCCTGCGTAATATTGCAACCCGTCAATAAGCGGCTTCCGCGGGTCACCCCGACCCGAAAAGCCGGCAAGATTGACAAGTCAGCCCAGATGGCGGAATTGGTAGACGCGCTAGACTCAAAATCTGGTTATCGCAAGGTAGTGCAGGTTCGATTCCTGTTCTGGGCACAATTAAAAGAAGACCCCGTTCATAGAGCGGGGTCTTCTTTTAATGTCTCTTCCAATTCAACCTTTCAGGGATCGATCCCCGCTCCGGTCAGAAAACGGACCTTAAGGAAATGATGAATATCGGGGTAAAGCCCACGGTCGACGAGCTGAACCGCACCATCGAGGCAATATCCTCAACTTTAACGAAGATATCTACGGTGAATACCTTCAGATCACTTTCCTCCAGTGGCTGCGCGCAGAGTAGAAATTCGAAGGCCTCTCCCGCGCTCCAGGCGCAACTCGCGCATGACCGGGACAATGCCCGGCTGGCACTTCGCCACTTTAAACTGAAAACAAGGGCTATTTAAGGCAAAAACGCAATTGGCTGCAACTTGCTGTAAATCAGCCTAATACTTATCTTAGGGTTCCTTTACCCTTGCTTTACCCTTGCTTCGGCAGCGTATTTACATTGGGGGAGACCCCAATTTAAAGCAAGGATAAAGCAATGATAAAGGAAATTTTAGGGAACTTTAAAGCAAGGACAAAAAGCTCACTTGTCATCAACTCCTCTCCCCTCTTTTTCCGCCCTTTCTCTGCCACCGGAATGCCGGTTTGCCCATTCATCATCTACCCGGATTAGGTCCGTCGCCTGGCAACCAGCCCTGCCCCCGGGGATAGCAACTCCCGGCTCCTTTCAATTTTCCGCATATTCAATGACCTGGAAACAAAATTAGCCAGTAGCCTGATCCGGGAAAGAAGTTTGGGACGGTCTCAGATATTTCCAGGGACGGTCTCAGATATTTGCCGGGACAGAGAGTCAATTTTACCTCGGAGTGACCTCGGAAAACGGTCTTTGCTCCCTATGTAGGACCTCTCGTTTACCTCGGATTCCGAGGTGTTCACCTCGAATTTAGAGGCGATCCCGAGTACCCGGTGAGGTAAATTTGAGGTCCAACAGACTTTGAACAGGCTTACCAACGAGGTCGAACAGTATCCGCATAACGATCAAACCTGGCTCCGGTTTATTGCTTTTTCCCGGATTACCAATCGATTCCTCAGTGGTCTTGAAATCGATTTCTATCCAACTTGCTCCGTACGCTCCCCAAAACACCGGTGACCCAGAGAGCATCATGGAAAGCAGTTGGAAAATATAATCCAGAATTATTATATTGGCAATGCTTAACCTTAATCCTGGCGAAACAAGTTTCATACCGTCATCATTTGACCAGAATAATAACTGGTAGGTTCTTATTCTTACCCACAGTTGCATTTGGGGCCGTAAAGGAATTACAACCAATTTTTACTGGTAAACCAGCAAAATTCCAGACCTGCTTCAACATCTTGGTAGGCAGTAAATCTACAGCTACACATGTTTAAATGACAGTGAGCAAAATAGTTTTCCGGAAGGTTTTTGCATAGACATATAGTGTAAATATTGGCACCCGGCTCATGGTCGACCTCCGTTGTTTACCTGTGAGTGAGGAGGCGAAGCATTCGCGACTATCAACAGAAAATCACCTCAAACATTAAAAAATATCACCTTGCGCATTGCCGCAACTGCGCAATACAAATTGCGCAGCTTTTTACACTGACCATCAGACTATTAACAAAAAAAGCCCCTTGCGGCTATTTGCTTATATTACATAAACACATACGTTACCTGCTACTTTAGTACAACAATCCGTGAAACTGACAATTACAATATTTATTCTGACGCTTTTTTATGGCTGCTTTTCGTATGACAGAAAGCAAGAAGTCTTTATGTCGGACAAAGATTTTACAGAATTTGACAGACAATATTCACCAGACAATTCAATGCTTTTATTAAACTAAGGCATTGACCAAGGTGCTTTTGGTTACGGACATGCAGGGACAGCAGTCTTGAAACTTATTGACACAACAAAAAATATTAGACTGTTTACCATTCCAAATTCCTTCAATCACATTCAATGGGTTGACAATGGAACAGTGTCAGCCAAATATGACACCATACCATTCATCAGAAGCGGAGTAAAACCCAACTTTAAGGACACGGAAGTTAACGGCATAAAGATTATTGTTAGTTCTTATGATTTCATTGAGCCAAATGCAGAACAAAGAGTTGAGCATCGTGAGACTTCGCCAAACGGCAAATACGATTTAGTGGCTTATCGATATCTAAATGACAAACACAATCTCAACTTTATCCACGTTTCTTTAATTCCAGCTGCTGGACAAATTCCGAAATATGGCAACTATTTAATTGCCGACATGCAGTCTGACTATGTTTTAAATGGTAAGTGGGATAAAGACAATTCCCTTATCTTTTTTTCAAATAGTCTTTATGCGGATATGGTTAAATACTATCTTGTTCTTGACCATCCAAACATAAAATACGAAATAATCAATGACGATAAAACATATAGTAGCAAGTATCGTTGGATAGGACTAAGCAGCAGGTAACATGGGGTTTTATGCAAGTTGGGCTTGACATTGTAACATCAGTTGTCTGCAAATCCCAGCTTCAGTTCCAGCAGTCGAATATCTATCAGCTTTTGTACTTAAATTCATCATTATATTTTCAATCAGCAGCGATTATCGGCGGGCGAATAAAAATTCCCAACCTGCATAAAGCCCTGCTCGTAAGCTGCAATTTTGAGAGACTTCGCCATTCATAAAGCACAACCCATAAAGTCGACAGATTTAAATTGTTTTCCTGATTGATATATGAAAACCTTAATCCTGTTATTAACCCTACTTTATTCACTTTCATCTTTTGGACAAGGTGACAAAAAATCGTTATTGAAGTTTGACGGGTATTATGAGACTAACTGCTATACTGAAATAGGAGACGACGAGGGAAGCCAAGACTATTTGAGGTTTTATTCAAATGGAAAAGTAATTAATGTTGGTACTGACTGTGAAGGAACAACAAGTGAATTAAAAGACTGGTTTAATATTAATGCTGAACAAGTCGGTAAAGGTGACTATGAGATAAAAGGAAGAAGAATATTTTTTTCGACTAAGAGCAAAACTGGAATTGTCAAGTATAAAGGACGGATAAAAAAAGACGGAGAGGTTAAGTTAAAATGGAAAAGCCTTATAAATGGTAGCAGGGGACATGACATATATAAATTCATCGCATTGACTGGTTTGACTTAAACTGCAGCTTACATGAGGTTTGCCGCTATGCTGGCAGACGAATAAATCCTCATCGTTAAGTTCGCTATCATCAGCAGTTCGGTCAGACGTAATTCTATTCAGCTTTAGTTCTTAACTTCAAAATCAGCAATTTTATTCGGCTGCGGCTCCGGACTGGACATTAAAATGCCAGCACAGCAGCAAGCCCTAACGTTAGCGGTAATGGCAGCGAACCATTAACCTTGAACAACATTCTTAACTCCATCAAACAATAAAAAATAATTTAAAATATAGATGTATGGCTAGATGTACAGCACCAGTAAGAGGACACAGTTCAGCAGCAGCAGCGGCAGCTTGCCCTGCATGTCGTTACCGTAGCTATGGTCGCGGCTATTCATCATATTCGGAACCTTCAAGATCTTATTATACGCCGTCATATTCGGGTAACAGCGGAGCTAGTCGAAGCACTGGCGGATCTGGAAGAAGTGCAAAACCCCGTTGGTCGAGAGCTAGTTCTCCAGTCTATTATACGCCCGCTGAAGTTCAGACTCTTACACCGATTCGTGAGACATTCGAGAATAGAGCCACTGTGCCTGACCTCAGGGATATTTTTCTTTGCCATGCTTGGGATGATCGCCAAGCTTCTGCCAAAGAGTTATACAACTTACTTATTTCAAAAGGAGTTTCTGTATGGTTTAGTGAGAAAGATGTAAGCCTTGGAGAGCCATTGATGCGTGCTATTGATAAAGGCTTAGCAAATTCTAGAATTGGATTAGTACTTGTTACCCCCGCATTCCTTGCTCGCCTGCCAAAGGAAGGAATTGCCGATAAAGAACTTTCTGCTTTACTTCATCGCAATCAGCTTGTTCCTATCGTGCATAATACAACTTATGAAGCTCTCCGTGAAGTCAGCCCTCTTCTCGGTTCCCGAAGCGGCTTAGATACTGCAGAAGAATCGATGTCAGACATAGCTGCTAAACTTGCTGAGTTAGTTGCCTTTGAGCCCAATTGTGAGAATAAGTAACGTATTAAGTATTTCGTACTATAATCGTCACTACCGCTAACAGGCGTATTGGCAAAAGCTAGGCGGACGGAAGCTGTGTCGCATCAGTTGTACATTTTTCAGCAGTGGTTCGGGCTAGACAAGCAACTTTGAGCTGAGCTAAATCATCAATATTAATTTCTATTTTCAACATCGGTAAGCCAGGCTGGACGGAATACTATTTCCCAGCCTTCGCTAATACATGGGCCGTTAGCAGGTATTTTATATGGACACCCTAAAACTATCAGAGTTAGTTGGACAAGAGATTGTAGAGTTAAGGTTTCACTATGTTCCGAGAAACGAATATGACTTACAATCTTTTCACTCTTATATAAAACTGTCAAGTGACACAATTATTGACATTCCACATTTTGGCGATGATGAATATCTGCAATTGACCCAAGATAACATAACCTATTTAAAAGAGAGTTTTGACACAGGTGATTCTGTTACCGAAAATGCGAAGTCATATTTTGTGGGACAAAAAATTGTAGACTTTTATTTCAGCTATTATAACGGAGAAGTTGACTTATACTATTCTGCATTTATTAAATTGTCAAACGGATTTTACTTGACAGAAAGAAATTTTGGACCAATAGGAGTAACTAACATTGACTTGAAAATTCTTGATGAACGACAATTTCACGAAGAAGTAAAACGACTAAATGGCATTGAAGTTGACGTTCGTTCATTTGTAAAGACAAAAAACGCCTGCTAACATTTGATTTTATGCATGTTGGGCATGATATTATAACATCAAATAATTGCAAAACCAGGCTGTGGTTCAGCCAGACGAGTAACAATCAATATTTGTACATATATTCATCAAATATCCTCAATCAACAGTGGACAGTCAGACGGAATATTAATTCCCAACCTGCATAGCCCCATTCGTTGGCGCCAACCGCAACACTCCATAATTATAAGCAAATCAGAAACATGACTATTCAGGAAGTCATTTCGAATATCGTCGAACTAAGTGAAGATGCCGTCATATATGCGAAGAAAGTTGATGCAAAATTTCACCCTCTATCTGAAGTTGTTTTGCTGGAACTTTCTGACGAAGACTTAGAACTACCGACTAAAAAAGTCGCTGAAAAGCATTGTCCAGGCTATGATTACTTTTTGGAAGGCTTTATTGTGAAAGAAATGGTTCAAGATATGCGACTTGTTCCTGAATATGAATCTGTAGAAAAACAAGTAAACAGAATTATTTATTACGCTGAATTTGATGCCTAGCAATTTGAACATGCTTTCAGGGATGCCGCTAACACTAGCTTTGTAAACAGTGGCCGAAGTATTATCTTACAACAACAAACATTAATCGTCGATAGCAAGTAAACTAGGCAGTAAAACATTGAACGCCACTGCTTGACAAATCTTCGGCACGTTAGCTGCAAGTTACGAACTACCATCAACGTAAGAAATGAAAGAGACTTTGAAAGAAAACATATTGGCAGACGAGAAAAAGTTATGGGAACAAGCATTTTTTGTCTTTGATAGCTCTGCGCTTTTGAATTTTTACGAGTATTCAGAAAAAACACGACAGGAGATATTCGAGGCTGTATTTAAAAAATTAGCTGAAAGGCTTTGGTTAACTAACCAGACGGAATATGAGTATTTAAAAAATCGAGAACGGGTATTACTAAGACCTAAGAAATTATACGAAGACTTGTTCACTACATATTTCGGTGGAAAGGATTTTAAATCTTTCAAAAACCAATTTTCGCAATTATCAAACAGGACTAAAAAAGACGATAAACATCCACATTTTGAAGAAGAGTTTTTCCAAAAGTTTCAAACTCAACTTGAATTATTTGATTCAGAATTAGAAAAGTTTGTGACTGAACTTAAAGAAAAGATAGAAACAAAAAAATCCGAAATCGATTCTATACGAGAAAACGACAGTTTAAAAAAAGCTATTTATCAATACTTTCAAATTACAGAAGGGTATGATTTTAATAAGCTCATGGAAATCGCAAAGGAAGGTGAGTTTCGATATAAAAATCAAATACCCCCGGGCTATGAAGATGTAAAGGAAAAAATTGGCTTAGCCGTTTATGGCGATTTGGTAATCTGGAATCAAATTTTGACACTTGCTAAAGAGAAGAATAAACCTGTAATTCTAATTATTGATGATTTAAAAATAGACTGGTGCTATCAAAATTCAAAAGATAAAAATGTAGTTGATTCTCCCCGAGAAGAACTTATTAAAGAATTTAATGACGTTTGTGGAAATAACTTTTGGCTTTATAGTTCTTCTCAATTCCTTCAAAAATCAACTCAATATCTGGCAACAGCTATTGCAGATGAAGTAATAGAAGAAGTAAATCAATCAAATCAATTCAGCAACAAAGTTGTTGGTCGTCCGTGTTTAGAAGTTGACTTAATTTGGACATCCGGTGGTCGTTGGAATAAAGGATATAGTAACAAAAATCCAATTGAAATCCACGACGGACAACCAGTAATGGTCGTAAGAGATAAACCTATTATTTATTGGGGGTTAAATTGGTATTTTAATCTTGTGATTCATAACAATTCAAATTATCCTGCATATAATATTAAAGTTGAAAGCATCGGAAACGAACAATTTTCTCATCTTGAAGATTTACCTAAAATAAATAATATTGCTCCATTGGGCAATGTAAAACTTGAGGCTAAATATGAAGATAGCGTTGAGGGTGACCATACGGTTGCGGATGCAATGGTCCATTCAAAAATTCCTGAGAAATTCAAAAATTTAATTCTTAAAGTTACTTACTATGATGAGGCGAGAACTTTGTATACGAATTATGTAAGGTTTTCGGGAAGTGAGATTTTAAACAGCGAACAATAATAACCTGCAGCTTATCGAGTAGACGGCCTCACCGCCCGAAGGCGATGAGGTGCGCCTCTCACACCACTGTACGTACGGGCCGCGTATACAGCGGTTCATTAAGTTGTGGGGATACCTTCCGGTAATAATCTAGCAGTGAAATATAACCTCGTTTGCGCAACCGCTCCAAAGTGATAGTCGTGCCCAGGATCGGACTCGGGGAACCGGATAGTAGCTTCTACTCTTTGTTCGCCAATCCTCTTCACTTTCGACAAACGAATAACGCCAAGTAGCAAAATAAAATTTGAGCTTTTGTATCTTTAATCAGCAGCGACGATGGGCAGGTGCAAGACTGAATACCCCAACATCGACAATACATTAACGTTACAGCGATTTTGAATGACGACTTACATTGACTTAAACATATTTGACAGACTTGAAAAACTTGACAAATTAGACCAACCAGACAAAGAATCTTATCAGACCTTGCACAACTTACTGGGTGACAAAATGATTACTACCGCTTATTCTAATGCACATCTTAATGACTTATTTCGCGGGTACCAGAAAAACCCAGCATACATTGATGGACACTTAGCAAATATCAAATCTTATACAAAAAATCTTTGTATTTGCCAATATTGGGGCGAAAAAGCAGTAACATGGCATTACAGAGACATCAACGAATTCTTTCAAGAAAAAGTTGATGAGTGGGAATTTGAGCCAACTTCTTATGATGAGTTGTTTAAAGACTATCCGCTGATGCAGCAAACTTTAGAGTTATGTAAACAAGTCCCCCTGCCGCCAGATTTTAAAAAAGGATATATTGAACCAATGTTTGGCATTATGTTTCCGCTTTCAAAGATTCATAACAATCAATACGCTTTACAGTCGGACATTTACAATTTTCAATCAAGGCTTAAATCCGACTATGGACTTTATAAATCTTTTAGAACTTACCTTTTGACCAGTCTTAATAAAGTTAAAAACAATAAAGAATTAATTAAGTCCGTGAATTCTGGTTTTAAGGACTTGCCAAAACATCTTGAGTTGACAGACATTTTTGATGCTCACACTCCGAGAAATAAAACAAGCGACAATTCACTATATTCTAAAGTATTTGACGTTTATTTCAAGTATGACCTCGCAGGCTATAAAAGTGACGGACACTTTAATAATATGTTTGACGATGCCCTGCACACTTTTTATGCTGCTCATTTTGACTTCTTTGTTACTAATGACGACAGGTGTAAATACAAAGCAGAAAAGACTTACGACAAACTAAATATAAAAACTAAGGTTCTAAAGATTAACGAAATTGACGTCCTACAAAACTGCCTGTAACATGGGGTCCTTTGTAAAGTACTTTGTCCGAAATCATTGCTTGTTCCAAACAAAGGACAAATCTGGCAAAAATCTAGCTTTACATTTCAATATTTCTCTGTTCAATTTTAATGCAGATATTAAATTAGAGAAGGGATCTCCTTGACATGTGCATATCCAGGAAAATGAGCTCTTAAAAAACCTCCTTTGAAGCATTTAAGGCCATAAGCAATAAGATTGCTCCTAAAATTAAAGTCACCACAATACCCATACAACCAGCCTTATTCTTTTTCACTAAATCTCTAGTAATTTCCTCACCAGATAGAGCTTTACCCAGAATATTTAGAAATTCATCTTGAAGCCTACCAAGCGTGGCCGATTCCACTTTAGCACCAGCCGCAGGTGCAATTTCAGTAACAAACAGTGTTTTGTTCTCTCCGGAATTTTTCAACGTAATAGACATTATTCCCGACAACATTCCGTTTACAGCTGCTATTCTATATGTATGGAAAACTTCATTTTTATCCCTAAGTAAATAGCTCCCGACGCTTGCTTCAATAATAGCATCAATTTTTTGCTTGATCTCTGACAAGGAATAATCTAGTTCAAGTTCTCGCTTTGGCGCTTGCATAGAAAAGGTTTTAATTTACCTTTTAAGATAACCAATAATTCTTTCAGTTTCGGTTGCTTTTGAACAACATTACAGAAATCAAGTTTTTATTCATGAGCTGGTATAAACTATCCGCTCCCCACTCCACCTTGCATGACCTTTTTCGATGGCCCGGGCGATTCCGGACACCATGGCAGCTTCAACATTGCCGCCTACCCTGCCAAAGCCGAATAATTTAGCAGTTTCGCGGACGAGATCCGGCTGCATCAGGCTGATCTGATTCCTCAACACCTCCTTTACCGCGTTGGCAACTTCATCTGGCGGCAAATCTTCCGCTTCTCTTTTTTCCCCTTCATTCGATGAAGTTCTGAATTCCGTATAATTTTCCGGCGCATGGCTGTTCTTCCAGAAGTAGTGGTTGTCGCCGGTTTTGATGGGCTTCAATCCCGCACTGTCAAACAGCAGCTCAAAATGACTGTTCAGCCGGGAACCCATTCTTGAAATGCCCCAGGCCGTCAATACCCGCTTGCATAAAAGGTTTCTACTGATGGGTGACTCTGCTTCCAGTACCCGCAGGATCTGGGCAGTGACCAGTGCGTGGTTTTGTGTAAGCAGGAAATCTTCCACGGATGCGGAATAAGCCATCGGAACGCGGCATGCTTCATAAGCTATAAACGACGACTGTCCAGCAAGGACGACATTGCTTGTTGCAGCAGTGACATCGCCAGGACCCATAGTGTCATCGCCGGTATTCATCGTCTCATTTCCTGGTGCCCTTGCGTGATGGTCTGGCGCTATTGCGTGGTAGTCTATTGCTGAAGCTTGATGGTCTGACGCATCGGGTATTGCATGGGCTTCCGCCTGCGTGATCGCTTCCAGGATGCCCGCCTTCACCCTTTCCGGGTGCTCCCACCATTCGGTGGACCATACCCGGTAGATCTTCCAGCCCAGCATCGCCAATACCTCCAGCTGCACGATCTCCCTGTCCTTCGAAGTATTGGCTTCATAATAATTCGTTCCATCGGTAAGCAGCCCCAATACATACCGCCCGGGATTCCGGCGGTCCACGATCGCGAGGTCTATCTTGTAATCGGAACACCCGATCCGGGTGTGCACGTCATACCCGCTCCTGCGAATCTCCTCCGCCAGCAACTGTTCAAACCCCGCATGCTCCTGTTGCGACGCAATCGCCCGCGCCGGCAACACCTCTTTCCCCTTTTCCGCATAAGCCAGGAACGCCTTCAGTCCTGCAACGCCCTCTGCTCCTGTCCTGTTCAGGTTGATCTGATCGGACCGCAGCGTTGAAAATACTTTCATCTCATACCGGGCCCTCGACACCGCCACATTCAACCGCCGCCACCCGCCTTCGCGGTTAATGGGACCAAAATTCAGGCTCACCCTGCCCTCCTGGTCCGGCCCGTAACACACGGAAAACAGGATCACATCCCGCTCATCGCCCTGCACATTCTCCAGGTTCTTGATGAACAAAGGTTCTTCACCACCCATGGCAATCTTTTCCAGGTCGGGACGAGATACAAATAATTCCGTCAGCAGATCCTCCACCAGGGTTTGCTGCACCGAACTGAACGTCACTACGCCAATGGTTTTCTGCCTCAATACGGGATCCGATAGCCGAAATGCGATTTCCTCCACAATAGCATCGGCTTCTGCCCTGTTCTGCCGGGTCTTCCCCTTATCATAATATCCTGCCACCGGCACCAGCTGAACCTTGCTCGACAGGTCATCCGTCGAGGGAAAGGTCAGCAGCTTGTTGTCATAATATTTCGCATTGCTGAAAGCGATCAGGCTTTCATGCTTGCTGCGGTAATGCCACAACAAATACTGCGAAGGCATCGACAACGCAAGGCAATCGTCCAGGATGCTTTCGAGATCTTCCTTCTCCAGGTTGTCTTCATCGATATTGTTGGTCGAAAAGAAATTGGTCGGCGGCATTTGCTTCGGATCCCCCACCACCACAACATTTTGCCCCCGCGCAATAGCCCCCACCGCCTCGCAGGTCGGCAGCTGTGATGCCTCATCGAATATCACCAGGTCGAATTTTTCGCCCCCGGCCTCGAAATACTGCGCCACAGAGATCGGGCTCATCAGCATACAGGGCGTCAGCCGCGGCAACAAATGCGATATGGCATCAAACAGTTTGCGGATGGACATACCACGGCCATTGCTCCGGATCGCGCGCTGCAATACGCCGATCTCGGAACTCTGGGAAGCTTCCTGCGTAAACGAGGGGATCCTTGCAGCCAGCCGCGCATACAATTCCTGCCGCGTGAGGGCCTCAAATTGTTTGCTCAGCGCCCTGAACCGCCTGATCTTGTCGCTGAACACCGCCCCATTGAATACGGTGAGTTGCGGATGGCTTTCGATAATGTATTCGGCAGCAGATTTAAACAGTCCGCGCTGATACTGCAACACCAGTTCGTCACTTTGAACTCCCCCGTTTTCAAAGGCTGTAACCACGGGCTGCAGTCCGCCCTGCAATGCCTTTTCTTTAACGGTGACCCAGCCAAACCAGTCCTTCAACAGGTGCAGGTGCTGCGACCAGTTCGTAACGATCCCCATCAACTGCTCCTTCCAATTGTCCCCCGCACCGGGCAATGCCGGAGCGTCTACCCCCAGCAACGCCGAGAGCTCGTTCTCCAGCAACTGGATTTGCTGAAAGCCTGCTGTGTATTGTTCCAATGCCTGCCGGTGGAAATCAATATACCCCTTGCTGCCTTCTGAAAATTCATCCGACAGCTGTTGCCGCCAGTCCTTCAACCCGGCGCCGGTTCTCAGGGCTCCGGCAGTACGGTTGATCAGCAGGAAGGTCTCACAGACCGCCGTTATCTTCTTCCAGTCCGCCTCGCCGCTATTCCACAAAAATCCCAGCACACCGTGCAGACCGGTGGCCTGATCCAGGTGTTCCTGCTCCTGCTGGAAATCAATGATGCGTTGTAAGATCGCGGGGCTTTCGGCTTTCTCCACCACCCCTGCTTTGCTGTATGCTTTAAGGTTTTTGGCCAGCGAACGCTGTTTCAGCCAGCGGGGCAGCCACCATTTGCCAACGGCAAGATTCCATTCCCCGAGCCATTGTGCTGCAGGAACGGCCAACACTTCCTTCCGGAAATTGTCCAGCAACTGCGACTGCAGCAAGTCTCTTAACAACCCATGCTGTGCCAGTACAGTCACCTGGGCCATGGTGTGCTCCGGGCTATCCACCCTGAAGATGCTTGCCGGGGCATCGTCCATCATCAGCAACAAACGGGACAACTTCACCAGGCTGTCCTCCTGTGCCCGGTTTACCACGGCACCGGTTAATTTGAGTATGCCCGCAACAGTGTCGGACTGCTCCCTGAACCGGGACAACCCCTGCTGGTAGGCTTCCAGCGCTGTCGCCGCCCGTTGCCGGATATCATTGCTGTAGGCCGGGGGCTTCAATGCCGCCAGGGGATGGTTGTTAGCGTGTTGAATGATCGTCCCCGCAGCCTGCAGGTCAGCAGCCAGGTCATCCCAACGGGAAAGGTCAGCCGAAGTCAGCGATGCGATAGCTGCCGCGTTAAACCAGACTTTATCTTCTCCCCCCGGCAGGTGACTGTATTTTTCAAACAACTCAAACAGCGAGTAACCGAAAGGATACTTTTTGTGCAGGGCTTCCACGTAAACATTCAATTCGTTCCTGAGGTCAGCAAGCCGCTGGGCCTCCTGCTGGTAGTTTTCCGGGGGCCTTCTCGTCGCCACCTGTGCCGCTTCTTTCAATTGTTCGAGCACGGCAGACTTCCTCGATTTATTGGAATGTAGTTCAAGACAGAATGGCCCGATCCCGATCGACTCCAGCCGGCTTTCCACCACATCCAGCGCCGCCTTCTTAGCCGCCACAAACAATACCCGCTTGCCCTCATACAGCGCGTTGGCGATCATATTGGTGATGGTCTGGGATTTCCCCGTGCCCGGCGGACCGTGCAACACAAAACTCCTTCCCTTGCTTGCGCTGACGATGGCCTGCAACTGCGACGAATCGGTGCTGATGGGCAGGGCAACATTCGCAGGATGCAGGTGGTGGTCCATTACCTCGTCCACCGATACGGTTTCTTCGGCGGGCCATTCCAGCTTCCCGGAAAGCAGGCTGGCCACTACCTTGTTCTTTGCCAGCTCTTCGGCATTATTATGGATATCGTTCCAAAGGATAAACTTGCTGAAAGAGAAAGTGCCGAGCAGGGCCTGCTCCTCTACATCCCAGCGTTTCTTCGCCATCACGGCCTGCCGGATGATACTGAACACCGTTCTGACATCCACGCCGTTCCCGTCCCTGGGCAGCGTTTCCAGTCCGCCGATCGTGATCCCAAAATCATGACGGATCATTTCCAGCAGGGTAATGTTCATGATCGTCTCTTCTTCCCTGCCCCGGATAACATATCCCCGCAGGGCAGTCTTCCGGATGATCTCCACCGGGATCAGCAGGATCGGCGCATACCGCGCTTTTTCGCTCAGGTCTGTTTCAAACCATTTCAGCAATCCCAGTCCCACGTACAGCGTATTGGCGCCATTCTCCTCCATGGACAACCGCGAAGACCTGTAAACATTGGTCAACGCGATATTCAGTTCAGCATCGGGCAGGTAACTCCGGATGCGTTGGTGCGAAAGTTCATGTTTGACGAGTTCAGCGACGGGATCGGAAAAATGAACCGCCTGGTAGAGCCCGGAATCCCTTTCGCCTTTTTCCCAGTCCGTTGGCCGGCCCAGCACCTGGAATTCCTCCCCGTTGGCCAGCGCATCTTCCAGCGCGGCCACATTGGTGGTCATGAATTGGATAACGCTTTTGGTCAGCCGGGTATTCAGCAGGCTGTTCCGGAGGGTAAGGTCCAGCAGTTTCCGCTCCCACAGCCGTTGTTTGGTCACATCGATCCGCGATACATTGACCACGCCGGGGCCGGCAACGATTTCTTCCGGCAGCTTGTTTTCGCGGATCGTTACTTCCGGTTCCTGGATCTGCCAGCCCGTTGGCGTGAGCATGCGCAGGGGAATGGGCCGGATGCCACTGAACCGCGCGCGCTTTAGGTCTATAAAGAAGATGAAATTTTCAGTATCGGCCATTTTCGCATCAGCAGACCTTACTGCTTCATCAAAGCTGACCTGGTGGCCCGCAATCATGCAGGTAGCTTCCACCACCACGATCTCATTGATGCCATCGGCCGATCGTTTGGAAATCAGCGATGGATCGTCATTGACGGTATCAGCAAAAGTTTCGTTGATGAGCCAGGCGCCGGCAAATGCGTGTTCTTTGACCATTACGATAAAAGCATGCAGTCCTACCGCTTCAAGACAGGCTGCATACAGCAGGGAGAGATCCAGGCAGTTGGCCAGGCGTTGGGAGAAGATGGCGTCTGCCAGGCGGATCCGCTGGCCGCTTTGCTCGAAGCTGGCGGGCACGGAGCAGTAGACCAGTTGCAGTTCGGCGATCGCTTCGTAGATGGCCGCCATTTGTAGCCGCACCCGGTTAGGGTTGCGGGTCTGGTATTCATCAAAAGACGGGCTGCCCGTCCATTGCTGTAAAATTGCTGAGGCCCTCAGGATTACTTTGGGGATCTCCGGGTGATTGGGCGTGATGAAAGCTGCCAGCATTTCCGGCATCAGTGATATGCCTGACCATTGATCGTAGGCCAGGATCTCAACCGGGTAAGCCTGCCGGAATATGGTTTCCTCACCCCGATTCAGCGAAACGATGAAATTGCCTGCCACTTTCTCGGTCAGGGATGCCAGGTAGTTACCTGAAATATTCAGCGGAATGGTTTTGACCTCATGGGTCTGGCGTTTGGCCAGAAAAGCAACGGATTGCGTCCACGAAGCGGCAAACTCAGCATCAGCAGCAACTTCAACAGTGATGTTGTGCCAGTCCTGTTCAGTATTATTGGTAATACTGATAAGGCGAATAACCGGTACATGATTCTGGTGTAATGCAAAGTTGATCGCCGGGATTGCGGAGAAAATGACGTTATCTGGCATAAGGCTTTTTCAGCGGTATGGAAAGTATCACTAAAATAGCCTGTTTCCCCGGAAATATTCCCTGCTGTCGCGGCAAATTAACTTTCCCTTGCCTTCAGTATACCTTGACTTGTATGGAAGAAAGTCCTATTATTATGGCCGAAAGTCACAACATCACCAACCTTATCACATGACTAAACGCTTCCTGGCTATTTTCATGACATTTTGCTTTTACAACGCCTTTTCCCAGAAACTATTGACTTCCTGGAGTCAACGAAATATTGAAAACTATACCAGGGAAATGTACGACGCTGCACGCTGTCTGTTCTGTACCTGATTCAACCATTGAAAGCCGGCTTAATAACGAAGTAGATTTCATAAAAGATAAACCGAAATATAAGGACAAGGGAATGATCAACATTATTATCAACTGTAAAGGTGAAGCCGTACAATGTAAGGTTGTCAACAAATCAAAAAGCCCCATTCTGGATGAACAAGTTCTAAATGTATTTAAATCCCTTACTTCCTGGAAACCTGGCAGGCTAAACGATAACGATGTTGATAGTATGAAGCTTTGGAGCTACGAAGTTAAGGACGGGAAAATAACCTTGCGATGAAATCAACCCTGCTGACCATCTTGTTATTTTCTTTCTGTTTATGCTGTAAATCCCAGGCAAAATCAGATTTACCACGACTGGTAAAATGGTCAAGCGAATCCTGCGATCCTACTTTTGATCCATATCGCCTGAGAAACAGGATCAGCAGTATTGAACACACTGATTCCACAACCATCTTCACCATTCATTTCTCCGAAAATTGCTGTGTATCTTTTGCACCACTCATCAGTTTTCAGAAAAACAAATTGACCCTGTTGCCATACCCGGAATATCAAGGAGACTATTGCTCCTGCAATTGTTGCTTTTCCATCCGTTATGAAATTTCCGGGTTGGATAACAGGAAATACCAGGTTTATTTCAATGAGGCAGAAGTAGTACTAACGGAGGACTATTACAAAACGGTTCCTCCATCTGCCAGGCTGTATAACGGCAGATCCATTAACAGGTCAAATAAATTTGGCTTCAGGGAAGGTTTATGGATTGAATTCTTTAAAGATGGTCATGAAAAGTCTGTCACGCAATATCCGGATCAGTCATTGTTTTTCGATCCAGACCCCCTTTGGTCAAAAACATACTATCCTTCCGGGCAACTTTCCGGGTATATCAGAACAGACACTTCAGAGTCCTGGTTCGACAACGGGCAACCTGAGTCGCAGTTTATTACCCGCAAAGGAGGAGATACAAGCTTTTATAGCGGATACCGAAAATATAATGCCCAACAGCTGGCGCAGGAATTTTCAGAAAAGTCCTATCCGACAATTTTTACCAGTGAATTCGATCCGCAGTATAAGCAGGAGGGTTCGATTACTGAAATAGTTTTTAAAAAGGAATACTTCCAAAACGGAAATCCCAAATTCGTGTATGGGAAAGATACCAGCGTTTCCTGGTTCGAAACGGGTCAGATTGAATCTAAAAGGTACCGGAACGGGAAAAAGCAGTTTAACCAGAAAGGCAATTTGACCGAACAATCCTTCTCCTGGCTGGAAAAAGGACCTGAGCACTGGCGAAATCTGGAGAACACCTTGTATGTTCAGTTTTATCCAAATGGGAAAATCAGAGAAATTGAATTGGTCAGAGATGAACCTACCGAAGATGGTATCGCCCCGGGCGTTCGCTACACCTGGGCCTGGGATAAAAAAATGCATTTGACAGAATCTCCAGAAAATTGGACAGAACCACTTCCTTGGACCAGGTTTCCAGCGCTACGGGTAAGGCCCTGAAAGCTGACAATAAAACTCTAAATAGCACGATATTCATATTCACCAATCGATTCGAATCATGAAAAAATTTGCAGTCCTATTGATGACCATTATCTCTGCCAGCTGTTGCTTTAGCCAAACTTCAAATTCGTATAACGAATACTTAGGAAAATTATGCCAATGTTACCCAAAAGACACCACCAAATTCAATACCATGGAGGATATGTCAACTGCCCTCGGCAAATGCATGGATCAAATGGATACTGTGTTACGCAACAAGGCAATGAGGGAAAAAGGCATCACCGGGACAGCTGTAGAGCACCTGATACAGTTTGAACGCGTATTTTCTGTGGATCTGATTAAGACATGTCCGGGATTTACAGCCTCAGTTGAAAAAGTTTCTGCTAAACAAAAAAAAGCCGTCCCTCACCTGCCAATTGTTGACACACTATCAGAAAAGGTGTGCAGTTGCCTGCAATCGAAAGGTGTGCCATCCTCAAAAAGTATCGCGACGGAAAATATCACAGCGTGTTATACACAATCCATCCTACAATATTTTGACGAAATTCTCAGGCAGTACAAAATTGATGCAGATACTGAAGTCATGTTGTCAGGTATTGGAGAACTGACCAGCAAGTTGGTTATGGAGAACTGCAAATTCTATAAGGAAAAGCTTAACCCCATTCTGACGAAAGAATAATGCCAATTGGCAAACGTCACCACAATTTTGCCAATAAATCAGGATACATATGCCATTTGACAAATATTTGGAGCTGGTTGGCTAAATCATGCCAGAACTTCCGCAAATGTTTGACCTTAGCATCAAAATGAAATAACTACAGGAAATGAATAAGTCAACAGTAGAAGAAATAAAAGAAAGGTTTGACAATGATGTAGAAAGATTTTCCAACCTTGATACAGGACAGTTATCAACAATAGATGCTAAAATCTCGCTGGAACTTATCACAGAAGCCGCAAAAAGAATTGTTCCGCATGCTGAATACCTGCTGGATGTTGGTTGTGGGGCAGGAAACTATTCACTCATGATGCTCACAAAAATTCCTGATCTGCATTGCACGCTGGTAGATTTGAGCAAACCCATGCTTGACAAAGCATTTGAAAGAGTATCTCTGCACACAAAAAACAATGTGACCACATTACAGGGAGACATCAGGGAAGTTCAGCTGGATGAAAACAAGTATGATATTATCCTGGCAGGCGCTGTTTTGCATCATTTAAGGGATGACCAGGATTGGGTAATGACGTTTACCAAACTTTTCAAATTGCTCAAACGCGGCGGTTGCCTGATGATTTCTGACTTAATCACACAAGACACAGAAATATTGAACGAGTACACCTGGGAGCGATATGGCGATTACCTGGAAGGGTTGAATGGAAAGGAATATCGTCAAAAAGTACTGGACTATGTGGCTAAAGAGGATTCTCCCAGGTCAATGAATTATCAGCTGGACCTTATGAAACAAGTTGGTTTTAGTAAAGTTGAAATCCTGCACAAGAACATGTGCTTCGGAGCATTTGGCGGAATTAAGTAATATCACCCGGGAAAATCAGCATGCTTAAGTTCGTGACCTTATCCATCGTACTGGCAACTTCGCTGTCGGGCTGTAAAGAAAAGCCGGACAAAAACAGTGCCCCCGAACAAGTATTGACTTTGATGACTTACTTTGACAGCAGCAGGTTAGCTGAATTTGACACAGTAAGTTTTACAAAAAATATACCCAGGGGAAGTAACTTCTGGATGGTTACTGATGGAGAAACATACAGCTATACTTACCAGCATAGCTTTCCAGGTTCCTTTTTTGAGGACTATACCTTCCCTGTGGCAGATAGCATGGAAAGGATCTGGATTTCAAACCATGCTCTATTCGTTAAATCGTTTCCGTTGAAAGTAGAATTGCCGGACAAAAACCTTGAAATGATTATGAATGGTAATGGCCTAATTGACATAAGTGTTTCACTGTACAGTATGGATTGCGAAGAGAAGGCTCCCCTGCTATACAGTGCAATGGATCCTAAAGCTCTTTTTGCGGAAACCAATCCTTTCGGGTATTTCAGAAAAAGGTCCAAAACCATGGATAGTCTTGGAGTGGAAGATATTGGCGGTCCGCCTTCCAGTATGGGAAATTACATTACACTTCAGGTAAAGGGGCAGCCGGGGTACTTTGATTATCTGCCAGGCAAACTGGTGATGAAAGACAGCTACCGTCACTATTTTGACAGTGTGGTCGCAACTGCCAAAAGGATAAATGAGCATTGGATATGGCGAAAGTAATGTTTCACCAGGCGAAACTCAACACCTATGATAGTAAACGCAGAAATAACAGACCAACCAAAATCGGGGCAATACCCTGAAAAAATATATGACTTTCAAAGTGCGTGGAATTCTCAGGCATGGACGTTTGTTAGGTTCACAAAAGAAGATTGTTCTGAGTGGTGTGGGCACTTTCGCGGCGCGCCACGACACGTGGCAATTTCAAAAAAATCAAATACCATTCTTGTGCTGACATCTCATTATTTATTTCAACTTGGTAGTAAAGCGGGTGAACTGATTAATTTGGAAAATCATTCAATATATCAAAATTTAACTGTTGACCCGGAGGGAAACTTTGTTCTTGCCGACTACTTTGAAATCGAAATAATCAGAGACAGCATTAAATACAAGGAAAAAGTCGCTAGCCCAATTGCAATGGACATGATACAATTCGAAAAGTGGATAAATGAAAAACTGGAATTTACTTGTGATGCGTTTCTAAATTGGCACAGACACCTGACAATGACTTACAATAGTCAAACTGGTAAAATAGAAATTCAGGAAGAAAGCTATTAATTGCTTTCAATGTTAAAATCCGCTGACTATCAAAGACAACCAACCTGAACGAAAAAAACCTTGTTGAGCAAGCCGGTGGTGACTTGGGAATCCGAGATATAATAGCCATGATCCTTCGCAATCCGTAAGCGTTTCCTTCGGGTTTCGTTCGTTAATTTAACGAAGCACTCCTCTGAAATGCCGAAGCACAGCCGAAGGCAACCCGAAGAAAGCTGCTGTAAACGGAATAATCTGGGGTGTAAATGGCTTAATAATACCATTCACTACATTTTCTGAAACAAACCGCAGGGCGAATGTATTTTTGGGTTGCGTGTAAATAAATTCGTTCAAACCATTTTCATGAACGGCCAGATGCCAGCTATTCGCTGAGTTCCCTGCAAAGTGCATCCTGCATGGCGCTCACTGATCCGGCATATCGTGACAATTATCTTTCCTGGCTGCCGGTAGCCTTGCCACTGTCGGATGGATAAAGAAGTGTTCAAAAAACACTTTATTGAACTGAATATTCATTATATTGGAATACCGGCAATGGAATCGAAAATTACACTTCAGGTCATTCTTATCAAACCTACGCGCGGAGTGGTTTTTGGAGTGCAGTCAGGCTCAGGTAATGATTACGAAACAGTTCAAAAACAAATCCCTGCTTCCGGGGATTTGTCGTTTACGTTTACGGTTACCGTGAAGGGTGACCCAATCAAGGATACGCTTCCTGACTTTTCAGGCAGCTATGTCCAGGGAACCCGGGGCGGCAGGTTTGTATATATAGACATCGGAACGTATGCAGGTCAATCCGGCTCCCCCTGGGCGAGGCGATTGAAAATTCCGTTGACCGGAATTACCTGGAACGACATTGACGCCTTATCCGGAAATGCAATGCTGCAGGCAAAGGTTCCCGGTACGGACAAAGACGGCGGACCAAATTGTGCGACCCTTAAGCCATTTGACGGCTGGCATCTCAGGCAGGCATAAACGAAAAACCGCTCCATATGACATGTAATTTTAAAAGTCTGGCCAAATCCTCCATCATCGGGTTTGCCGTATGGGTTTTGTCTGCATCCGCGATGGCCCAGGATGGCACCATCTATCCCCTAAAAACCCCTGCCGAACCAAACGCCATCCTGCTCGGTACCGGCGGTGTTGCGAATCAGCCGGCCACGGAAACCTGGTTCCGCCAGTGGGGCGACCCTATGGCGCGGAACATTACCACGGCTACCCTTACGCCCTTTCTTCCTAAACCGGGCAAAGCAACTGGAACAGCCGTGATCGTGGCGCCGGGCGGCGGATTCCGGTGGCTATCGATGGGCAACGAAGGCTGGGAAGTGGCACAGGCACTGGCTGACAAAGGAATTGCGGCTTTTGTGCTCAAGTACAGACTCTATCCTACCCAGGAATCGCTGGATGAGTTCGCCGCATGGATGAACCGCCCGCGACCGACGCCTCCTCCTTCCACCGATTCCTCCAAAAGCGTGACGCCCCCCGGTCCGCCTAAAATGGATCTGTCCAACCAGCTGGCGGATGCCGAAGCCGCCTATGCCATGATCATCAAACGTGCCAAAGAGTGGGGCGTAGATACCGCCAGGATCGGCATGATCGGGTTTTCGGCCGGCGCCGGCCTTACCATGCATTCAACGCTTAACTCCAAGACAATGAAACTGGCTTTCATCGGCCCGATCTATGGCGGCATGGGACCAGTGGAGGTGCCAAAAAATGCGCCTCCCATGTTCAGCGTGATCGCTACAGATGATTTTCTTTTCAACGGACATTTTGGAGTAGTAGAATCCTGGTTCAAAGCGGGTATACCCGTGGAGTTTCACCTTTACCAGAACGGCGGCCACGGTTTCGGGTTGGGAAATCCCGACAAAACCAGCAACCGGTGGTTTGATGCATTCCTGTACTGGCTGGAAGTCAACCGTTTTCTCAAACCGAAATCCAGCTAAAGCATTAAATTAGCAGCGCTCCCTGGTAAACTACTTAATCCTTCCCATGAAATTGGTTTCAATTTTCGCCTTATTCAATTTCCTTTTATTGACATCATGCAGTGACCATTATGTTCAAAAAAAGGAAACAGGCTTAAAGGCTCAGCCAACGGGAGTAACTGCTTTCCATAATTTTTTGAAGAAGTTTAAAATTGTCCAATTGCCGTTTTACTACAAGGGCTGGACAGATGAAACAATTGACATTTCCAAACTGGCTACATTGGATCAGCACTCTGGTGACACGGCATTTTATGACATCAGTGATGAAAATATCAAATGCTATGGAATACTATCTGACACAACAAACTTCTATAGCCTGATCTACTTCAGGATTGGAGATGCACCGGTACCAGTTTTGGCAACCTATTCAAAAAAAGGTAAAATGCTCGACAACCAGGATCTGCTTTGCTATGGCTGCGGAAGTGATTTCGGCCTGGAATATTGTAGTTACACTGCCCAGATAAAAAAGACATTAGACATCTATATTGCTGACACGTCAGTTTATTCCGGCCAAAACGATAGCCTGGATCTGGATAATGTCAAAAAATCTGATTCAACATTTATCAATTACAAGACAGGCAAAATCGAATTAAATGGAAAAATTTCTATCGGCCAATTGCAAAGTGTAAAGAAAGAAAACAGTGAATAACTACAAAACCGTCACTCCATGAAGTTAAGGATCACCTGGCAGTTTGTGGTTGCATTTTTCGCCCTCAACATGATCATGGGTGAACTCCATGAACAGGTGCATATTATTACTGGCTACCTGGTTTGTGGCTGTTATGGTCCGCGGGATATTTCTTCCTGGAGCACCTGTTCCAGCTGCACGCATCCTTCATGGGCTTTTTTAGCCACTCTAACCGGCCCGTTGTTTTCTTGCGCACTGATGTGGCTGGGTGCATGGCTGTTCACCCATAGCAGCAACGCCTCAAAACAATCCTTTGGCTTTTCGTTGTTATTTGCCAACCTACCCTTCGCCCGGATTTTTACTGCACTGGTTGGCGGAGGCGATGAAAAAGTCGTCATCCATCATCTCCTGGGGGAAAACACCCCAATACTTTTCGCCAGGATACTCGCCGCTTTGCTTGTTCTAATAATCTGTTTGCCACCAGTTATTCATTGCAGGGTTTCTTGTGCTTCCGCTCATTTATGGAATGATCTACCAACGGATGTTCCTCAATAAACTCCTGTATAGCGGCATTGGCAACAATACCGCGATGCTTGGAACCCCTGCTTTAATCCTGTTTCATGTAGGGATCATGGCACTCCTTCTTTTCCTTTTCCGAAAAAGCCTGTTGAATGCCTTTGGTTTTCCAGGTGCGACATTCTCAAACATACCATGAGCGACAAATCCTGAGATTTACTGTATAATACCTGGTACGTAAATGACACGCCCGAAAAACCGCGCACCAATTACGGGAACGCAATCCACATAAAAACGTTCATGGGTGCAAAACCGACAATGAGCTGGTTCACCTCCATGACTAGCTGCTGACATTAAAGTCAGCAGATAACGTGCGGATAGTCGAAAAACGGTATTGGCGATCTCGTAAAGAATAGGCTAAAGGGACTAATTTCGCCTCTAACCAGGAGCGATGGAATTATCCAGAAAAATAGCGCAGATCAGAAAACAGAAGGGCCTCACACAGGAACAACTAGCCGACCGCGCCAACCTCACCGTCCGTACGATTCAGCGGATCGAAAGCGGCGCAAGCGCCCCGAGAGCCTTTACCCTGAAGACCCTTGCCACAGCACTTGAGGTCAATTTTGACGAACTGATTGATCCCGCACCAGCTGACAATCAAATTCAAACCGACCCGGACAAAGACATTGATTTCCTGAAAACCCTGTGCCTTTCCTGCTTCTCTTACCTTATTATTCCTTTCATACATTTCCTTATTCCGCTGGCGCTGCTCCATAAAACAGGAAACCTGAACAGGGAAATCACTGCCTTTGCCCGGAAGATTATCCGGCAGCAGATCTTCTGGAAAGTTATTACCTGTCTCACGCTCCTGCTTACTCTGGCGTATAACCTGCTATCGGCTTATTATATCGGCAAAGGCTACCAGGTGCATTATTTATGGCCCTTCTTCATTATGTATTTTCTCAACGGCTTCCTTATCCTGCAGCGATGGCGCCAGATCAACGGGATGCGCCCCGACCTCCAACGGCTGGCATAAAGCCTTGAAAACCAGAATATGTCGTCTAAAATGTCGGGTATTTGTCGGGTAAATGGCGGCTGATGGCCTGATCAGCCACTATAGGTTTGCGTACATAAAAACGCAACCCAATGTTTAGATTGTCGACACTAATTATTGCTTCCTGTTTCCATTTTTCGGGTATCGTTGTTGCCCAATCCCCCTCGCCGGGCCAACTGATACTTCCGGCCAAAACCTGCACGCTCTCGTTTCAATGGCTGGCAGATACTACTACTTCCCCGGCAGAGCCCCATGCTGCCATGCTCATACCCGTACGATTGAAACACTGTCCGCGGACCTTCTACCTGCAGTTTGACCTTGGGGCACCGGCCTCCCTGCTCTACAGGAATAAGATTGATGCGATCAGGAAAAAATACCCGTCTGCTATTCCGCAGCAGGCTGCTGACGGAATACTGCAATACATTTCCCTTAAAGCCGGTAAAACGATGGTCAACGTCCGGGAAATATCCGTGAAACAATTTGACAGCACGGCCATCAACTGGAACCGGAAATCCGCCATAGAGATAATTGGTACATTCGGCGCTGACCTGATCGACGGCCGGGTCGTTGCCATCGACTATCCCAATTGCACGATCACGCTTTCAGACAGCCTTTCCCCGCGACAAAAAGAGAATTTAACCCTTGTGAATTTCATGTACACCAACCGGCGGGTATTGCTGCCGGCTATTGTCAACGGCAAAGCGACCATCCTGTATTTTGATACGGGCTCCAGCATGTTCAGCTTACTGACCAGTAAGGAAACCAGTCAGCAACTCGCCATCCCCGGCGCGCTGCCCGTTAGGCAGGAAGTAAACTCCTGGGGCAAATTACTCACAGCCTATACCCTTTCCACCAATGCCGGCATCGACCTGGCCAATACATCCCTGCCACTGCAGGCAACGACATGGATCGAAGGCGTCAGCGATGCCCAGGTGGCCCAGATGCTGCGCATGGGCATCGGCGGTATGACAGGAAACAAACTGTTCCTGGATCATGTACTGGTGCTGGATACAAAAAATCATTTGTTTGGCCTAAAACTGTCTTCGCCGCATTAAAAAAGGAAGCTTACCAGAACTTCCACCAGGGCTTGACCTTTCCACCCCCACAAATTATCTTTATCGGCAAGTACCCTAACACCTACACAAGAAACCTTATCATGCAACTTCAATTTGCCACGAGAAAGCTCTATCCGGATGAACTGCGCTTGCTGAAATTCCTGTTCAGTAAAAAAGAAAAACAAAGTGCCAGTAAAATCAGGTTCAAACACTACATCATAGCAGGCATCGTAGGAGGAGTGTGTACTTATATAGCCGCAAATATCCCGGACAGTTTCTGGACATTTTTTTTCGGTACTACCGCTGTCATTTCCTTTGGATTTATCGTTTTTACGCCATACGAAATTTATAAGGATAAAGTCAGGCATAAGGAATTCATGCAGCAATTAAATACAATTATTAACAGAGGGACTGTTGACACTTGTACGATACTTGCCAAAAGGATTGCCGTTGCGAAGGAGTTTGAAGATGAAGGGGATCTTTATATCATTGAGTATGAAACAGACAAGCTTCTCTACCTGTGGGACAACTTCAATATGCCACGTAAATTCCCTTGCCTTGAGTTTGAGCTTTATGAAGAAAATTTCATCAATACATTTGGCAGGCAGGTCTATCCGCTGAGTGGGCGTATCGAACCGGTGATCATCGACAGAAAAGCCAAATGGAACTACATGAAGAAGATCGGCGCTCCGGGGCATTTAGAAACCGAAACTAATAATTTCGATAGCTTGGTTAAAGTGTATAATAGTTATGGCGGATAATCATCTCACCTAAATCTCCAACAGGCCATTGTAAATCTATCGGGAAACGCGTTAACCTATTGAATATAACAAGACCTTATCATGAACATTCAAATCAATAAAGAACAATTCCATACTCCAGTCTTTTCAATACTATCAAGCAATTACATTACTTGGATCCTGCTTTTCATTACGATGTCCGCTACCATAACAGCTCATGGCCAGACTTCAGCCCCCATCAATACAGCAATCAACAACACATTAACCAGGACGCACATTAATATACCATTTACCCGGCTATACATTATTCCCCCTGAAAATTTCATTATTTCAAAATCCCTTAACGGACTTGACAAAGGTAATACTGCAACGATTAAAGTAGTCGACAATTTAGAGGGGAACTACTATTGGGAAGCAGAAAGATTTACGAAATTAAAAATTGAAAAAAAAGGTATAAGCGTTATTGATCTCAATAAAATTAAGGTTAACGGATATCCCGCAAAAATCGTCTCCATGCTGGAAGACCAAACGATAAAGCACTTAACTATCCTGTTTGGTGATTCAACCTTTGCAACAACTATCACGGCTACATATTCCTTAAACGATGAGGAAACTGAAAAAGAAATTATCACATCGTTGAATACAATATCGTATAAAAAAAATAAAGAAATAGACCCTTTCGAATCAGCCTACTTTTCCTTTGAAGAAAGCAACTCAAAATTCAAGTTCAGTGAATTCAGACCAAATGCATACATGTATACTATTAATGGAAAGAAACTCAAAAACACCGGCGATCCTTTGATAGCCATTTACCAATACCCGGTGGACAAATCCGTGACACCAGGAAGTATTACAGATGGAATTATTAGACAATTCAAACACCCTGGAACGAAGTATACAATCAAAAATTCATCTTCTGAGTCAATAAGCGGATATGACGCTTACACGGTGGAGGTATACCCCCAGGTGCAGGGAAAAAACAACGGCGTACTCTATTTCTGCGTGATAATCAAAGACGAAAAGGCGATTGATGTAAAGGGAATCGCAAATCATGATATTGAAAACAACCTGAAAGAGTTTAGAAAACTTGTAGCCGCCATTAAAATGAAATAAATACTCGATATTGACCTCTTTACCTGAGGCATGAACCTCCCAATTTCTTTCAGCACAACTTCCCGGTCCGGAAACACTCCAAAAAGCAGCAGCTGAATAGGGAAGGATGAACTGGGTAAGGTCGTCCATATGGGTCGCAGGATTAGTTTGTACTTTCTCGGCTTTGGACAAAGCCAGCGCAGGTACACAAAAACCGGCTTAACACCTGAAAAAATCCCCTGACGGATTACTATATTCGTACCATATCCAATCACGAACTGACATGACTTTTGAACAACTTGTTCCGAATGTTTACTATGTGAATATCAGGGACGGATTGAAAATGTTTTCCGACTGTTTGGGATTTGTGATCGGACATAGTGAGCTGGAAGCTGAAGAACCGTTTTGCGTATTGAATAAAGATGGATTAAGCATTTACCTTTTTGAACATGTTGCTCTTGCCAAAGAACACAATCCTGAGTTCAGACTGGTCACGAAAAACATTGAGATGATTTATGAAAAGGTCTCCCTATCCCATCCGGAATTTCTTCATCCCAATCTAAAACAGGTAACCATTCGGCCATGGGGTGCCAAAGAATTTGCATTAAGGGATGAACAGGTTTGTATCATCATCCAGCAGTGGTAGTCATCATCTAATATACTGTCGCGCTATGCGGTTAAGGATCACCTGGCAGTTTGTTGTCGCATTTTTCGCCCTCAACATGATTATGGGCGAACTCCATGAACAAGTGCATATTATCACAGGGTACCTGATCTGTGGTTGCTATGGTCCCCGGGATATTTCTTCCTGGAGCACCTGCCCCAACTGCGCGCATCCTTCCTGGGCTTTCCTGGCCACCTTAACCGGGCCCCTGTTTTCCTGTGCACTGATGTGGATCGGCGCATGGATGTTCACCCGCAGCAACAATGCCTCAAAACAATCCTTTGGCTTTTCGATGTTATTTGCCAACCTGCCCTTTGCCAGGATTTTTACCGCCCTGGTTGGCGGCGGGGATGAGAAAGTCGTGATCCATCATCTCCTCGGGGAAAACACACCCATCCAATACGCAAGGGTCCTGGCTGCGATACTTGTATTACTCATTTGTCTGCCTCCCGTTATCCTAACAGGAAAGAAAATGACCAATCAACACCGGTGGCTGATCATTGCGGGATTTCTTGTCGTTCCACTAATCTATGGAATAGTGTATCAACGGATGTTCCTCAATACCCTCCTGGGTCGTGGCATCGGCGACTATATACCAGCGTTGGGAACCCCTGCTTTGATCCTGTTTCATGTCGGACTGATGGTGCTGCTGCTGCTTCTTTTCAGGAAAAGCCTGCAGAATGCTTTCGGTAAACCGGCATTATAGTTTTTGACTTTCAGCAGATCAGCTGGGAAAAGCACAAATAATTCTTCCTGAATGGAAATACCTTTACTGCCTGATGAACTTACGAAAAGCCACCAAAGCAGATCAACCCACCATCTGGCGCATCCTGCAGCAAGCCATCGAACAGCGCCGCCTGGACGGCAGCCAGCAATGGCAGCAGGGCTATCCCAATGAACTGACGGTGGCTGATGATATCGCACAGGGGTATGCGTACGTGCTCGAAGACAACGCGCAGACCGTGGCCTATGCCGCCATCATTTTCGGCATCGAACCGGCTTATAACGACATCCAGGGAAAATGGCTGACCCGCCACGCTCCTATTCAAATTGATTGAGGACCTGTGCTTCAAAAAGGGCGTATTCAGCATCAAGGTGGATACCAATTTCGATAATATTCCCATGATGAAAATCCTCGATAATCTGGCGTATACCTATTGCGGTGAGGTCTTCTTTCACGGTGCTCCCCGCAGGGCCTACGAAAAAGTGCTGTCCTGATCCCATTTTGCTTTGTTGGTTTATTGCATTAATTTAATATTGAATATCAAGTGATTCATCCTAAACCAAAAGTGATATGAGACCAGTAGCCGTCCTGTTATTTGCGTTAATGCTTACCGGTACCAATATTTTCGCCCAGACCCAGGCTATTCCTAAAAAGCCCTCCAGGAATGAAGTGGGATCCTATAACCAGGCTAATTTATTGAAAGTAGACCTCGGGGTTACCAAAACCAAAGTGCTGGAAGTAATGGGCGGCGTTCAGAAAATACAAACCTATACCTCCAGCAGCATCGTGACCAAGAAAGAAGACGTTATCATCAACAATCCGTATAACAGGGAATTCAAAACTGATTCCGCCGGTAATACACTGGAAGTTCTCTGGTACTACACCAATGTCAAAAAAGCCGAGGGCGATATTACCAAAGAACAGCTCACCCCCATTATCCTGGATAAAAATGCTGTAGTCGGCCTGGGCTGGGATTTTTATGAAGGTTATGCCAAACGCAGGGGCATCACTCTTGAACAGCGGTGAACTTCGGGTTGAATACCTTAACTTTCAACTGGCTTTCACATTTAAATCCGCTCATGGCATTTATTAAAGGCTCACGAAATACCCAAAAATTCTGGTATGCCTGCGCCTTGCTGCTTCTACCCGCCTGCCTTGCAGCACAAGACACGTTGAAAACTGCCGGCACCATAACTGACACCAGCACCTTTGAACAGCAGGACATCAAGGACTGGTTCCAGCACAAAGGCTGGACCAAACCCAAGCCGCCTAAGAACACCTTCATATTGATCATCCCCGTAGTGGCTTCTAACCCCACGGCCGGTTTTATTTTCGGCGCGGGACTGACCACAGCGTTCAAGGCTGATGCACGTTCCAGGTTTTCTTCCATGAGCGCCAATGCCACGTATTCCACCAAAGGATTCCTGAACCTGAATGTCAAAAGCAATATTTTCCTGTCTGATGACCGCCTGGTGATCAACAACGACTGGCGCTACCAGATCAGTTCTGAAACGACCTATGGGTTGGGTTCCAACCGCGTGATCTCCTCAAAAACAGGACTGAACGGTTATGAGATCTCCAGGGATTCCATCGGGCAGCCCTTAACGTATGACCTCGTCCGGTTGCACACGACCGGTTCCTGGAAAGTCTGGCAAAACCTTTTTGCCGGCATCGGCTTCCAGTACGATTATTACTTCAATATCAAGGACGAAGTAGCGGACGCAGGAGATAGCCTGAGGTCCTTCCATTACCTGTACAGCCGTTACAACGGGTTCAACCCTGAAAAATACACCACCTCTGGCTTCACCCTGAACCTGCTGTTCGACAGCCGCGACAACCAGGTGAATGCCTACAAGGGCTACTATGGCAATGTCAATTTCCTGGTGAACGCCGCCGGACTGGGCAGCACCCAGAACAGTACGATGCTGTTGCTGGAATACCGCTCGTTTCATAACCTGAGTAAAAACTCAAAGCCGAAGATCCTTGCTTTCTGGTTCTACGGCGACCTGGTGACCAGCGGCGAGGCACCCTATATCGCGCTTCCTGCCCTGGGATACGATCAGCGGCAACGCTCGGGAAGAGGTTATTCCTTCGGTGCCTTCCGGGGAGAAAAAATGCTTTACGCAGAAACGGAATACCGGTTTCCCATCTCCCAGCACACCGGCATCCTGGGCGGCGTACTCTTCGCGAATGCCACCACAGCATCCAATGTCGCCAATACCCAGGCAGAGGAAAAGGTCAATCTCATGGAGAATGTACGACCCGCTTTTGGCGGCGGCCTGCGCATCATGCTCGACAAAAAAACCAGGACGCGCCTGCAGGTGGACCTCGGGTACGCCAACAAATCGCTGGGGATCTACTTCGGCGCCCAGGAGACATTCTAAGGAAGTGATATCACCCATTACCTGACAAAAAACGTTTGCTAACTTTTTGAGGAATTAAGTAATTCTATATTTGCAACGTGACTTTGCCTTTGCCACATACTATTATCGCTGATTATTTCATTGGATTGTCCAATGAAACGCAAACACTCATCACCAATTTAAAACTTCAAAAGTTGGTCTATTATGCCCAGTCGTGGTTTTTGGCGCTTAACAAAACTGAGCTTATCCACGAAGATTTTCAGGCCTGGGTACATGGCCCTGTAATCCCACAGCTGTTTAATGACTATAAAATCTGGAGTTGGAAACCGATTATCCGGGAAGATTTGAATAAAGAAAAATTCGACGCTATCAAAGCAGTTTTGCCGCCGGAAGTCAAAGCGCTGTTAGCGGATGTTGAATACGAATATTTTGGTTTAACCGCTTATGAACTTGAAAAGCTAACGCATAACGAGGCCCCCTGGGTAATCACACGGAATGGTTTACCTAACGATGCTCCTTCCAACAGGGTAATTCCGAAATCTTTAATAAGCGATTATTACTCGAAGTTTGTGGTGAATGAGTAAGTTTAAAAAGCCGAATGCTTCCGGTGAAAATCCTGCAATATCACTTGCAAAACAGTTAGCCGAACAGCAAGCAAAAGAACTCATTAATTTCTCCTTTAAGTACTTAAACGGTGATCATGAGAAGTTCTGCTATTATCCACATGAAGGGAACTACTTTGCTGAATTGATTGCAAGGTTAAAAGCACTTTCCTCGATAACCAAACAGGAATTTCTTTCAAACAGAAGCAGTGCTTTAAGAGCTCATCCAATTGATTGGAATGGGACAACGGAATCATGTTTCGGGTTTCCCAGGGAAGAGGAAATTGTGGACATCCCCTATCAATTTTCAATCAACAGTAATGAAGCTGGCAGGGTTCACGGATTCTTTATTTACAATACTTTCTACTCGGTTTGGCTCGACAAAAGCCACCTTCTTTATTCCTGACAAAGCTTTCTGACTAATGTCCGACCTCTTTGGTAAGTCTGTTCAACCTCAATGGGACCTCAAATTTACTACGCCGGGTACTCGGGGTTACCTCTAAAACCGAGGCAAACACCTCGGATGGGTCCCAGATTTTGTGCCCAGGTCTTTGAAATTTATGTATACTTTTGCTCCCACAATAAACGCCTCTGCTACAGTTCGTTTTTACCAGGCAACGTCTTACGCCTGGAAGGGTATAACAAAGCCGGCCAACCTAATGGCCGGAAATCGCTAACCAGCGAAACGATCAACTATTGTTTTATCCTTTCAATTTTCACCAATGTTTTTTATCGAATCAGAACGGTTACGACTCGTTCCATTGAACCATACACAATTGTTATTGCTGCGGGAAAGCCGTGCCAAAATGGAGATCGCTATGGGATTACAACCTTCCTTTATGGTGATCGATCCCTTTTACCAGGCGGAACTGGATGATGCGCTGGACAACTTCTGGCTACCCAATATCCAGCTACATCCCGGCCACTATGAATGGTTTACCAACTGGGAGATCATCCTGAAAGACGGGCAGGTGAGTGTGGGCGGCATCGGTTTCGGCGGCCTACCGAAAGAGGACGGCACCGCGATGATCGGCTACTGTATCGACCAGCAGCAACAGGGCCGCGGCTATGGAACCGAAGCGCTGGGCGCCATCACCCAATGGGCATTTGAAAACCCTGCTGTTACTGCTGTTTGTGCCGAAACCGGCAGTTCCAACCACCCTTCCATCAAAATGCTGGAGAAAAACGGGTTCGTCCGCACCGGCCATGTGGAAGACAGGCTTGTTTTCAGGCGCAGCCGGCAACAGTGAATATCAGGGCCGTCTCGACCCAACGAGGCGGCCTTGCTGTTTCAAAGACCGCGTCCCATTAATTCACCACCACAGTCGCTTTCATCGTAGCGTGATGCGTGCAGTGATAGGGAAAAGTACCGCTGGCATCAAATTTCCTGGAATAAGAATACCCCGCAATGATATCTCCGCTATTAAAGCTGTTGTCATCTGCGGTAACATTATGCGTGGTATAGTCATTATTCTTCCACGTAACCGTAGAACCCTTTTTGATGGTCAGGCTGGCTTTGGAGTAATTGTTGTTTTCCATCAACACGGTGGAAGTGTTGTTGTTGCCATTGTTATTGTTGGAGCCGGATGAACCATAAGAGTCTCCCTTGCTGCAACCTGCCAAAGAAACGAACACCATTACCACACTACACCATGGCAGGTAATATCGGCTTTTCATACACACTCGTTTCTTGTTTAAACGAATAATGCAGTACCGGGGTTGCTTGCAGGTAGTTTGCTGGCAGTTTGCCGGTGGCCCCTCAACCACCCTGGCCTGGTGATTTTTGCTGCTCCGGAATGAGCACCACCAAGAAGTAAATCCAGACACCCATCACACCTGCTGTCGTCACCGCAAAGACCGTATTGGCACCCTGCCTGTACCAAATCCAGCCAGCAAGGGAACTGGCCAGCATGGTGCAGATGCTCTGGAACCCGGTATAAGTACCAATCGCAGTTGCTGTGTCAGCCTTATCGGTAATGTTGCTGATCCACGCTTTGGATATACCTTCTGTAGCGGCCGCATACAGGCCATAGAGAAAAAACAACAGGCCATACCAGGCCCCGCCGCCATCAACGGTCATCCCGGCATAGACCACAGCAAAAATCAATAGTCCCCCGGTAAATACCTTTCTTACGCCCAGTCGATCCGCCAGGATCCCCAAAGGATACGCTGCCAATGCATATACGAGGTTGTAAAAAATATAAATACCGATCATGGCCGTATCCGTCAGGCCGGCCTGCTTCACTTTCAACAGCAGGAATACATCGGAACTGTTGCACAGCGTGAACAGCAACAGTCCCGTCAACAGTTTGCGGTAAGCGGGGGGACTATCTTTCCAGTAATGCAGAAAAGAAAAGAGTGCCGGCAGCTGCCGCTTTCCGGATGGTTTGGGCTGCCTGTCTTTCAAAGACAGTGACAGCAGGATTGCCAGCACACCTGGAATAAAGGCCAGCAGGAATAAAGGCCTGTAGGCGCCGGGATGGGCATACAAATACCACAATGCCAGCAGCGGCCCGATCGCCGCTCCCGCGGTATCCATCGAGCGATGGAAGCCAAACACGCGGCCCTTCGTGGCATGTGTGGCTTCATCCGACAGCAAGGCATCCCGGGCACCGGTCCGGATCCCTTTCCCCAGGCGGTCAATGGTTCTTGCAAAGAAAATCCAAAGGGGATAGACCATCATCGCCATCATGGGTTTTGACAACGCACTCAGGCTATACCCCAGGCGGATAAAGGGTGCCCGGCGACCCGAGTGATCTGAAAACTTTCCAAAATATCCCTTGCTTAATCCCGCCACCGCTTCTGCCACCCCCTCGAGTATACCGATCAATACCACTGAAAAACCTATGCTCTTCAGGTAAAGTGGCATCACGGGATACAACATTTCACTGGCGATATCCGTCAGCAGACTGATTACAGACAATACCCAAACCGTTTTTGTCAGATATGGCTTTAAACCCATTGCCGAATGTTTTGTCCGCGGAAAATTCACCTTTAAGGAAATGGCATCAGAAGCTTTAGCGAAGGCAGAAGTTGCTTCTTCGAAATTATGCAATTTATAAAACTCAGTGAAATGAGCCACCACACTACGTTTCACAAACTTAAACGTTTTTTTCCCATAATGGTTTTCCAGCCCTGGACATACAAGTATCGCGTTTATCAATTTAGCCGTTTAAAAATCGCCATTGGAAACGTTTAATACCCATACGGTTATAAAACACAGCGTGGTGGCTCATTTCACTGAGTTTTACAAATTACGATATTCTGAAAAATTGACACCTGTAGCCCAGGTATAGAATCGATACAACCGATTAACATCCGGATAAAACTTTCCGGACCACACCAGTTGCAAACACCGGGCACATCGCCAATGGCATGGGTTTCATGGGTGCTGCAGCACCTCCCTCATCCCCTCCTCATAACTGGTCGGCGTAAAATCAAAAGCCTTGCAGAACTTCTGGCTGTCAAAAAAATAATCCTGGTTGTTCTGGTACTGCATTTCCACCAGCTCCCGGATCGTCCGGTTGAACAACCCGGCCAACCTTAACAGAAATGGCGTAAGCAAGGTGTAGGAGGGCTTGACGCCCCTGATGGCTGCTGCTTTTTCTATAAACTCCTTACCTGTCCACCGCTGTGGCGATGTCGGAAGATGCCAGACCTGTCCATAGGCACTGTCCGTATTGCCCAACATTGCAGTTGCCTTTGCAGCATCCGGCGTGTAGGTAAAGGAATGGATTTTCCTGACATCAGATTGCCAGCTGGCCTTCTTTCCTTTTAAATAGGGATCAAGCACCAGCACATTCAGGATGCCGTTCTTTGCGCCGGGACCATAAAAATCTGCGCTCCTGGCGATCAGCGCTTTCAGTCCCCGTTGCGACATCGCGTCCATGATCATGCGCACAATCGCCAGCCGCACTTTCCCTTTCCTGGATGGCGGGTTCAGCGGACTCGCCTCCGTCATATGAGGAACAGCCTTCTGATCATACATATAGATATTGTCAAAGAAAACCAGCTTAACACTATGTTTCACACAGGCATCGATCACGTTCTCCATAATCACCGGCCAGCTCTTTTCCCATACCCGCAGGTCATATTTCAGTCCCGCTACCAGGTACGCCACGGTTGATCCCGCAACTGCCCGGTCAACCTGCTCCGCCGACAACAGGTCTGCCGCGATCAGTTCATCATTGTCATTCACGCGTTGCGGATGGCGGGAAACCAGTACTACGCGATCTGTATATTGCCTGAGTTCTTTGGCCAGCAGCCTGCCGATATCACCGCCAGCGCCAAGAATTGCTTGTGTCATATTTTTGTCTGTTGATTCAGGTACAAAGCTAGTTGCCCGCAATGCGAAAAAAGATGACGATGGTTAAGATCTGGCCATAACTGGAAATAAAGCTATTTTCGGACGACAGCAAACAATGTCGAACAACAGTAATGCCAGAATCAAATGGCTGGCAGCAGGAATAATATTTGCCGCATTATGGGCGTCGGCCGCCACGGCTACCAAAATGGGGCTAACGTCGGCACAACCCCTGGTGATTGCAGTAGTTCGTTTTGGCATGGCGGCGGCGATCATGCTGTTTTTTGCCCATGTAGTGAAGCGGTACCGTCTCCCTCATCAACAGGAATGGAAGCAGATCGCCCTGTACGGATTGCTGAATATCACGATCTACCTGGGCCTATACGTCATTGCCATGCAAACCGTGTCAGCCGGAATCGGGGCCCTGGCGATTGCCACCAACCCGGTGTATATTAGTTTCCTCTCTGTATTCTTCCTGAAAAAGAAACTGACCGGGCCGGTCCTCCTGTCCATTGTCATTTGCATGGCGGGTGTTGTCTGCGCAGCGTGGCCATTGTTCGCCAATGCTTCCGTCACCACCAGCGGTTTACTACTCCTGCTTCTTTGCATGCTCTCCTATTCCGCTGCCGCCATTTATTTTTCAGCAAGGAACTGGAATGATCTCCAGCTGCTGACGATCAATGGATGGCAGACGCTGTTGGGTGGCTTGTTTTTATTGCCCTTTACGCTGTTTTTATATAAAGGGGAAGCCAACCATTTTGATCAGACCTTCTGGTGGTCTGTAGCATGGCTGGCCATACCGGTTTCCATTGCTGCGGTGCAGCTGTGGTTGTGGTTATTGCAAACCAACCCGGTGCGTGCCGGATTATGGCTGTTCCTTTGCCCTTTATTCGGTTTTGTATTTGCGGCATTATGGATGCATGAACCCATCAGCAGTTATACCGTTGCCGGCGTGGTGCTGGTGAATATCGGGCTCTTCCTGTCGAAAATCAATACAAAGAAAAGTGCCGTGGTATTTGACTAGCCTTACCGGGTATCCCTGGCGGCGCCCACCAGCATCCTTCTCCGGATCCGGCTCAGGCTTTCGGGCGCGATGCCCAGGTACTGCGCGATATACCGCTGCGGTACGCGTTGCAGGATCTCCGGCTGGTGCTGCAGCAATGCTTCAAACTGCTGCTCGGGCGACTGGGACAACAGCGATTGGATCCGCCTGATATTGGCAGTGGCAACATTCTCTACAATCACATTAAAAAACGCCGCCACGGCAGGCGATGCCTTCATACAGGCCACTACCTCTTTGCAGGTGGTCACCAGGCACTCCGCCGGCTCCAGCGTAATAATATTGGTCGTGGCTTTAGTCTGCCGGGAGAAACTTTCGAGGTCGGTCAGGAATTCCCTTTCAAACACGAAGTTGCAGGTCTTCTCAACGCCGCTTTCGTTGAAGAAAAACTGGCGCAGGGCACCTTTCTCCACGAAGAATACTTCATGTGCAACCTTTCCCTCCTCAAGGATAACCGTATTCTTTTTGAACTTCACCCTCCGGAAGTGAGCATAAAAAAACTCCCCTTCTTCATCACTGAACGGAGCATATGTACGGATGGTGGAAAGAAACGATTCCATAGGTCAAAGTAACGGCATAACAGCCAATAAACTAAAAGGCAATACCAAACTGGAAGCCTATGGATACCGATGTGGGCTGTTCATTGCCGAAGCGTACCGGAACCGGCAGTGCGAGATAGTAACTGCTGTTTGCCCTTTTGACCACCGTTTTATTGAGCACCGGTGTGAAGCCATAACGGCCGGAAGTTTCAAAAGCTGCCCTGGTAGCGAGTACAAAACCATGGCCCAGCCGGAACAGGGCGCCGGGATGGAAAATGAAATTGTTCATTTTGCTGGCGCCCCCGGAAGCCTTGATCAGCGGCACGAATTCCATGGAAAATCCAACGGCATTGGATTTCCAGAGATTAATGCCGCAGGGCAGTCCCACTACATATGCGCCATCAAAATTGTAATGCGGTTCGTCCTTGCTGAAAGCCACGATAGGATGCATGATGCCCACATAGCCGGTAATTTTAGGGAAAGCCGGTGGCGCGTTGTGGATCTGCTGTGTCATTTGTTCTGGCTGTTTGACCTGTGCCCTGGCACCTGAATTCGCAAACGCAGTAAGTGCTATAACTAAAAGATAACGGTAATGCATACCGCAATGCTATCGACGGGACAATTGTTGAAATAGAACAAAAATGACCTGTTTGTACAAAATGTACTTTTCAGCTTGTCAGGCCACCAGCCAGATACTGCCTTCTACAAGTATTCTGATAAAGTTACCAATTATTGGTAACTTTATCGGAAACGCTATATTTGCCATATGGGACGAAATACATCCATTTCACTGGGAGACCATTTTGAAGACTTTATTGACAAACGTATCTCGACAGGTCGATTCAAGAATGCCAGCGAAGTCATTCGCGCCGGTCTTCGCCTGCTTGAGGAAGAAGAGCGTAAAATCACCACGTTAAAAAAGGCCATTGTGGAAGGTATTGAAAGTGGCACAGTTGATAATTTTGATGCGAAGCAGCACCTTTCAAAATTAAAAGCTGCCAGGCGCGAGAATGGCTAAATTTGTTTTGTCCAGAAAGGCTTTGGAAGACCTTTCAACAATCTGGAAATATTCTGTCGAAACCTGGTCAGAAATTCAGGCTGACAATTATTATTACATGCTAATCGATGCATGCCAGGAATTAGCAGCCAAAAAAGTTATCGGGAAAGTCTACCCGGAAATACAGGAAGCACTTTCAGGCTATAGGATCGGACAGCATATCATTTTTTACCGGAACATTAATAGGGACAAAATTGAAGTAGTAAGAATACTTCATATGCTCATGGATTTAAGGAACCGCCGTTATGAATAAAAACATTTCTACTTGTATTTATCCAGCTCATCATTCAGATCCTTTACCAGCTGATCAAGGGTGACCACCACCCCCGGTTTGCCTTCAACCGGAAACACGTCAATCAGGTAATCATTGTCCCGGATCAGTGGAAACAACACGTCTTCCATCTCGTTCAGGTTAAAGGAATATGCTTCATTGTCTTCCCACTCCCCTTTTCTTAAAGCCAGCGCGAATTCGGCGGCCGGCCAGATCTTAATGACGGCACGGCCGTCTGCTTCAGACAAAGCAAACTGATCGTCTTCGTCCCGCAGCACGCAGACCTGTTCAGCATCTGCAATCCGCCTGATGGCATACCGGTACCTGGCATCAGGTTCAAGCCTGCAGATCTGATCAATTTCCTGCTGGTTCATCTTGACAGATTTAAATTAACCAACGCTTTTTCTTTTCACCTGCAAACTTACATTTTCCGTTATTACCGGATTTGTGACCGGAAAAAATTAACCGGGCTCCATACGGGGATAACCGGTACCGGTTTTGGTGCCAGGTTGCTGAAGTATTCATTTCCATAAACTATTTTACCATCCATTATGGTCAGGGCTGCACGTATGAAAGGAATGCTGTCTTCGTCAATGGCGAGGTAATCACGGTCGAGGATGACGACATCTGCCAGGTAGCCTTCCCGGAGTTTGCCTTTTGCATGATCTTCGCGGATCAGCTGGTAACCCCCGGAACTAAAAAGTTTTAAGGCCCGGACCCTATCCACCTGGTTCGCTGCGGAGAGCATTGCTGTTTTTCCGGCTGTCTTGCCGGTAACGATCCAGTAAATGGACATCCAGGGATTATAACTGGATACCCGCGTACCATCTGTTCCCAGGCCTACCGGAATTCCGGCAGCCAGGATCTTATTGACGGGCGGACTGTTCTCAGCGGCTGACCTGCCATACCTGCGGACGAATAATTCTCCCTGGTAGGCCATCCTGTTTTGTATGGCAATGCCACCGCCCAGTTTTTTGATCCTGTTTATATTTTCTTCACTGATTGTTTCCGCATGATCGAAGAACCAGGGAAGCCCCTGAATCGGCGTGCGGGCATTCACTTTTTCAAGAACAGCCAGGTCGCGGCTGATACTCTCATTATACGTCGCGTGTATGCGGAAAGGCCATTTGTTTTTGACGAGTCTTTCCAGTATTACCTCGAGGTTCTTTTCCAGGGTAACCGGTAACTCAGGCCGCGGCAGCAGGAAATTTTCGAAGTCGGCTGCATCAGCAAGCAGGTTTTCTCCGGCACCCGATACCTGGTAATCCGGGCCAGTCTGGCAATCCTGCACGCCCTCTATGGTGACGAGTTCCGTCCATCGCTCATAATCCTGCAGCTCGGTGCCTCTTTTCTGTGCGAACAGGTAAAAGGGGATTCGAAGTGTCAACTGTCCCGAGTGAAACAAGGAATCAGTAACGCGGTAATCACTGGGGTAGTTCTGAAAGCCGCCACCGGCATCCATCACCCCGGTTACGCCAAGGCTGTTCAATTCCCGCATGTATTGCCGTGTTGAATTCAGTTGTTCCTGGAAAGACAACTCCGGCAGCCGGGATAACGTGGAATACAGGATGAAAGCGTTGGGCTCGGCAATCAGCATACCCGTTGGATGACCCGAAGCATCTCTTTCAATGAGGCCGCCGGGCGGGTTGGGGGTATCGGCAGTGATCTTCAGTTCCTTCAATGCCGCCTTATTCAACCATGCTTTTGCGTACAGGTATAAAACAAATGCGGGAACATCTCCGGTCGCTGCTTCTATTTCCTGCATGGTTGGTAATCTTTTCTCTTTGAACTGAAACTCATTCCAGCCACCCACAACCCTTACCCATTGTCCCTTTGGTGTTCGTGCAGCCTGCGCTTTCAGCAGTTGCAGCGCTTCTTTTAAAGAACCGACCTGGTCCCACCGGAGTTCAGCGTTATAAAAACGGCCACCCCTGATGACATGCTGGTGACTGTCAAACAGGCCGGGTATGATGGTCTTTCCTTTTGCATCGATCAGCAGCGGTCCATTTCCTGCGCTTTCCACTGCGCCCTGTGCGGAACCTACGTAAACGATCTTATTGTTCCGGATCACCATTGCCGAGGCTGACGGCTGCTCATCATCCAGTGTGATGATCTTGCCATTGATGATCAGCGTCGTGTTATTTACCTGCGCCTGTACGGGCAGAGCCATTAAAAAAGCGCAGAAAAGGAACCAGTATTTCACGATGGGCAGTTTAATGTTTACCAAATTCATGGCTGTACTGGATCCCGATACCATAACTGCCGCCATACTTCACGAACAAGTCGGTTACGGCCTGGTAGGTTTCTGACCTCGCCCAGTCCCGCTGCAACTCCAGCACATACTGGGTGGACGTCAGCATCTTTGCACCGCCCTGGATCATGCGGGTGATCGCCATATCATGCGAAGCCTTGCTCACATCACCGCAGGCATCGGTGACCACATAGACCTCATAACCGTCTGCAATAGCCGAAAGTACCGGTCCCACAATACAAACGCTGGTCCATAAACCGGCAATCACAATTTTCTTTTTGCCTTTGGCCGTGATCGCTTTGAAAGCATTTGCATCTTCCCAGGCATTCATGGTGGAACGGTCGATATACGACGACGAGGCTTTGGGATAAAATTCCATTACCTCAGGAAATACCGGTCCGCTAAAGGTTTTCTCTGCTACCGTGGTAACGATGGTGGGCACTTTGAAGATCTTTGATCCACCGGCAATCAGTGCCACATTATTCCGTAAGGCTTCCACACCGATGTTTACCACGGGGAAGGCCATCTGGCTCTGGTGATCGATCAGCACGAGCGTGTGGTTGGAAGGCGTGAGCAACTCTGGGGAAGGTTTTTGAGCCCTGGCGGTAATCGCGGCCGTGAAGAGCAACAGGGCAAGCAGGGGCATGTGCAGTTTTTTCATTTTTTCATTTTAAGTGTTGTTGGTCAATATGAAACCGATTGCAACTAGGGTTGCGATAAAACAAACTTCAATTCGGACGCTGCATAGCGGAGGGCGGATTGCACGCCCGTCAACGGCGCCAGCGGGTTGAGCAGGCCGTAATCATGGATCATTCCCTGCATCCGCACCAGCGCTACACCGACGCCTGCGGCATTCATTTTTCTTGCGTAGGCTTCGCCTTCATCGCGCAGCACATCATTTTCTGCAGTCTGTACCAGTGCCGGGGGCAGACCCGCCAATTGTTCTGTGGTAGCCTGCAACGGTGCCGCATAAATTTCCCTGCGCTGTTCCTTGTTGATATAGCTGTCCCAGAACCAGATCATCATGTTTTTCGTGAGGAACCTGTCGGTAGCATATTCATTATAAGACACCGTTTCAAAATCGGCATCCGTAACGGGCCATAGCAACAGCTGGAATTTCAACGCGGGCCCTTTCCTGTCTTTCGCCATCAGCGCTACCGCTGCCGCAAGATTACCACCGGCACTATTGCCAGCTACTGCCATCCGCTTACCGTCTACCTTTAATTCGGCAGCATGTTCCGCCACCCATTTTGTGGCTGCATAACATTCGTTCAGTGCGACTGGATATCTTACTTCCGGCGAGCGGCTGTACTCAACAAATACGCAGGTTGCGCCTGAATGCAAAACCAGGTCACGCACCAGCCGTTTGTGCGTGGGAAAGTCTCCCAGCACCCAGCCGCCCCCATGGAAAAACAGGAATACGGGCAAGACGCCGGCCTGGCCAGTGGGCCGGATGGTGTAAAGCTTAACAGATAACCCATCCTGCTGAATGGTCCGCTCTCCTATTTCAACATCGCCGTCTTCCACTTTAACCGAGGTTTGTGCGCCTTCCAGCACCTTCCTGGCATCCGCTGGCGGCAGCGTTTCCAATGGTTTACCGCCACCGCCATTCAGGGCTTTCAGAAACTCTTTTGTCTGGCTTTCGATGTTGGGATCTGTGGCATAATCCGCTACAGTTGTTGTTTTGTTCATGTTAACATTGTCTTTAGGTTGATCGTTTTCCGGCTTTGATGCATTTCCATCTGAGCATGCGGTAAAGGCGGACAGTGCTATCAGTAGTATGATACTGTGTTTCATAACATCAATTGTTTATTGGCGCCGGATCCAGTTGAGGATATAATTCGCATCCTCCTTCCAGGTGGGCTGTCCCAGCACGAAATGATTCCTGTCTTGTTCGACGTATTCCGTTACGGAATTTTTGTTCTGATAACTGAGGTAAACTCTTTTGCACAAATGTGCAGGGATACAGTTGTCCTGCCGGCCGGCAAGTAATAGTAACGGCGGATGTTCTTTTTTGAAGTCGACATGCGCTGTGCTGGTCAGTCCGCCCCGGGCCGCTCTTTTGGATTCCGGTATAACCAGGTCATAGTAACTGTTTTTCTGAACCTCCAGCGGCATACCGTTGGTAAAAACATACTGCCATTTTTTAAATGGCATCAGGTAGGGTTCATCCAGCGAGGAGAAGAAGCCCAGTGTGGCTGCATTGGATTTCAGGAAAGAAAATTCATACGGAAATATTCCCTGCGGCGGAACGGCGTGAATGGCAACTGCGGCAGCGCCATATCCCCTGTTCAGCAGCACCTGGGCAAATAGGCCACCAAAAGAATGACCCATCAGGATCGGTTTTTCGGAAAGACCATTGATCACGTCAATATAACTGTCGATCGTCTGCTGCATGGTCAGTGAAGCGAGTTCCCTGTCAGGATGATTTAACCGCAGTGTTGCTGCGTCGGCCTCTTTATGGGGCCACGGCGGGGTAATGACCGTATAACCATACCCTTCAAAAAAATGTCTCCAGTCATTCCAGCAGGCATGACTCACATAAGCGCCGGTAATCATTACGATGGTCTTTGATCTGATCTTTGACATGATGGCTGAGTTTCCGACAAAACTATTTTCACCAGCGAGGCGGGTCAATAGACAAAAGACATCAACTGCTGTACAGAGGAGACCTCCTTTTTATACATCAATGCGCCTTGTCTGACCATTGACCCTACAGGAAGCTGCCGGTAGTTTTACACTATCAGCATTAAAAAAGCTAATTTGTATGAGAAGGATATTATTGATCACACTGCTGTTCCTGCAGGCACAACTGATGGCGCAAAAAACATCCACCATGTTCAATCCAGCTGCATCACCGACACTCGCTGCCCAAACAACCTTTGCCACCCTGCCCGGAAGAAACCTGGCGTACCGCACGGTCGGAAATGGGGAACCATTCATCCTCTGCAACCGTTTCCGGGGTATACTGGATTCCTGGGATCCAATATTCATCGACCAGTTGTCTGCCCATTACAAAGTGATTCTTTTTGATTATTCCGGCGTGGGATTATCCACCGGGGAACTCCCGCTGGAAATTGCGTCAGTGGCAAACGACGTCCGCGACCTGGCAAAACACCTGAAGCTATCGCGATTTATACTGGGCGGATGGTCCTTCGGTGGCGCCGTTGCGCAAACCTTCGCCGTTCACCACCCCGATATGGTGACGCAACTTATCCTCATCGGAACCGGTCCCGCCGGTGCCAATGAGCACAAACTCGATCCCCTGTTCATTGAGACAGCATCTCATGTTGTCAATGACCTTAAGGATTTTGAGATTCTCTTTTACGAGCCGGCATCTGCCACCAGCCGGGAAAAGGCCCGTGAAAGTTTCGACCGGATCGCCCTGCGGAAAACGGACCTGGATAAACCAGTACCACCGGAGGTATGGCCAAGGTATTTCAAAGCAGCTGCGGATTACAGGGCTGATCAGAATAATACCCGCGAAAAACTGGGAAAGCTGAACATACCGGTACTGGCGCTTTGCGGCGATCATGATATCTCCTTCCCGGTCCAGAACTGGTACGCGATGACGGGAAGCATGCCGAATCTTTTTATCAGCGTGTACCCGTCGGCGGGGCATGCCCCACAGGATCAGTATCCTTTGCTGTCGTTCCGGCTTATCCATGGATTCATACAGCAGCACCATGACTACCGGTCAAAATAACCTGATCATAGACGAGCTGCTCGCAAAGTATCAGCCTGTTATCGGTAAGGATTTTTACCGCTACCGGAATCATGTTACCCGGGTATACAGGAATTGCCTGCTGCTGGATCAGCAACCCGGCAACCAGGACAAATATGCCTATGCTGCGGTGTTTCATGATATCGGTATCTGGACCAATAACACCATTGATTACCTGCAACCTTCTATCGCGGTGGCCTGCGAATACCTTGCCGGTATTGGCAAAAAAGACTGGATAGCGGAGATTACCCTGATGATCTACTGGCATCACAAGATCACCCGGTACAATCGCCTGTATAAAGAAACAGTGGAGGTATTCCGAAAGGCGGACTGGATAGATGTTTCACTGGGTGTGCTGGCATTCGGGGCTACAAGAAGCAGGATCCGTGAAAACAGGGAACAATTGCCTAACCTGGGATTTCATATGTTCCTGCTGAGAAAACTGGGCAAAAACCTGCTGAAACATCCATTGAATCCATTGCCGATGTTCACGCGGTAAACGGCGCTCAGGAGATGCCCCGGTTTTTTTCGATCCCCAGTTTTCTGATCCTGGAGTTCAGGGTCGACGCATTCATACCCAGCAATTCAGCAGCTCCGCCGGAACCGAAGACTTTTCCATTGCATTTTTTCAGCACGGCAACAATGTGATCCCGCTCATTTTCCTCCATTGTTTTGACTCTTTCCGCATTATCGTTTTGCATACGCGAATGCTGGGAGAGATAAATATCCTTAATCACATTGCCCCTCGTGAGCAGGACTGCCCGTTCAATGGTATGTTCCAGTTCGCGGATATTGCCGGGCCAATCGTGGGCAGCCAGGGTACTGAGCACGCCCGCGGACACTTCCGGAACATTTCTGCCTGCTTTCCGGGAGTACAGGCCGACGAAATAATTTACGAGGGCAGGAATATCTTCCCTGCGTTCCCGGAGCGGCGGCAATGTTAACGGGAATACATGCAGGCGATAATACAGGTCCATCCGGAAGCGGCCTTCTGACATCTCCTTTAAAAGATTCCTGTTGGTCGCGGCGATTATGCGGATATCTACGGGTATTGGTTTAATACCGCCTACCCTTTCTATTTCTTTTTCCTGTAAAGCGCGGAGGATCTTTGATTGCAGGTCGACCGGCAGTTCACCGATCTCATCCAGGAACAGTGTTCCGCCAGACGCCTGCTCAAATTTCCCGATCCGTTTCTCTGTTGCCCCGGTAAATGCACCTTTTTCATGGCCGAAGAGGGTGGATTCAATAAGAGAAGCAGGTAAAGCGGCGCAATTGACTTTAATGAGCGGCCGGAGTTTCCTTGCGGAAAGCGCATGAATGCTTTCTGCAATTTTCTCTTTGCCTGTGCCACTTTCACCCAATATCAAAACGGAGGTATCTGCCGGTGCGACGATGCGCAGGTCTGCCAGGAGGTCCAGCAATTTAGGGCTGGAACCGATGATCTCTTCCAAAACGGAAGGGTAAGGTTCCTCCTTTTTTCCTTTAGCCAGGCCAGCTGTATTCCGGAGGAAAGATGCTGTGCTGTTCTCGTGCAGGTAGCGGGCTATCTCCAGTGTTACCAGTACATCTTTTTCGCGAAATGGTTTAACGAGGAACCCATACGGATGGGTTGCCTTGGCCGCTTCGAGGGTTTCCCTGTTGGAATTGGCGGATAAAAAAACGAAAGCAATTTTCCTGGCCTGCAGGATCCTGGCCAGGTCGATACCTGTCTGCTGACCAGTAAGAAAAATATCCAGCAATACGATATCCGGCGTTTCCTTTTCAATAAGCCCGAGCGCCGAAGTAACACTCCTTGCGATGCCGCACACGGTGTATCCTGCGCGTACCAGGATCATCTGCAGGTTGTTGGCTTCAATAAACTGGTCTTCTACTATTAATAGTTTGGTGCTGGTCATTGCTGGTCTGTAATCTTAACGGAAAACTTCAAGTTCCTTTTTATAGTCGGTAAAGCTCATTCCGCAATTGGATTTAAAAAACTTGCTGAAGTGTGCGCAGTCGTCGAAACCCAGGCTGTAGGCTATCTGTTTCAAACTGCTACCGGACCTGATCGCTTCCTTTTTAGCTTCCTGGATGATCCGCTGCTGAATAATTTCACTTGCTGTGCTACCGGAAACTTTTTTCACGATCTTATTGAGATAGCTTCTTGTCACACAAAGCTCTTGTGCATACTCGGCGACCATTTTTTTTCTAATGTAATGATTATTTACCAGCTGGATAAAGGATCTGACGATGCGCTGGTCATTAGTCGTGTTGTGCCAGTCGCGGCCAACCACCGTCAGCCTGGACAAATACAATACCAGTGTCCGGAAGAACGCCTGTAACATTTCGAGTTGCAGGTGGTGAACAGTTTTCGTTTCCTGCTCAATCTTAAGCAACAGTTCTTCAATCTCCTTATCGTTGTCGGCACCAGCTTGCATGGTCATGGCGTTTCCCAATCTGCTGCATTGTTCCAGCATGCTCACAAACACCAGTTTGCTGTCAGCCGCATGAAACAACTGCGGCGATACCGATAAATGATACCCTGTGGAACCAGCATAAAGGTCGATCATCCTTAATTGCCCGGGGCTGACAACATAAACGAGCCCGTTACCAAGAACATTCCGGTTGCGGTTGACCGTCAGATGGCCAGCGCCCTGGCTGAGCCAGATGATTTCATAGCGACTGGCAATGTCTTCCCTTATAACCCGCAGTGCTGAGATCCCAATATGTTCCGGGGCAGAAAGTGTTGGTAGCATGGTGATTGTTTTAGCTGGGTAAAATTTGTTACCCTACCGGATTCCAATTCGCATGCCCAAAAACAATTAACTGAAATTCAAATATTTGCAATAAAATCTCTGCCACATCAATTTGCATATTTAGCTAATTGGTGAAATATCGCTGTTGCGTAAAGTTTCCACCGGCAGGAAACTGACAGTCACGGTAGTGCCGTGATCGGATCGTAAGTCAAAATTTCCCATAATATCTCCGGTAAGTCCTTTCATCAGTCGCATGCCGAGCCCGGCGGGATTACCGGATTCCACACCCGGGGGCAGGCCGATACCGTTATCCTGTACGGTCAGGCAGAGCTCGCCCGATGGTTGCAGCTGCATGCCGATGGTGATCGCCTGACCGGATGCTTTAACCGGGAAGGCATACTTGATGGCATTGGTGATCGCTTCATTCAGGATCAGACCAATGGGAATAGCCTGTGATACGTCAAGTTTGACCGGCTGGAGCTGCAGCCGGAAAAGGATGTGGCCATCGCCCATGCTATCGCGGAGATGGATTACCAGCTCTGACAGGTAAGTATCCATCTGGATCGAGGCAATATTTTCTGATTGGTACAGTTTCTGGTGCACCAGCGACATGGCATACACGCGGTTGCGGCTATCCTGGTTGGCCTGGAGGGCTTTTTCATCGAGGTAAACGGATTGTGATTCCAGCAGGCTTACTACTGTTTGCAGGTTATTTTTTACCCGGTGATGTACTTCTTTCAACAACCAGTCTTTTTCTTCCAGCAGGCCTTCTTTCTCCCGGACGAGTCCCTCCAATACTTCATTCTTTTTACCTATGATCCTGGTGGCGGCCTGTTTTGACCGGTATTGCCAGAAAAGCAGTACTGCGATCAACGCCAGGAGGCCAACAAAAACGAAGGTAATGTTCCGGGTAAAGTTGGCTTCTTCCAGGCGGGCTTTACGATTGTCGATATCCGTTTTCAGTTGTGTAATGTTTTGCTGGCTCAGCAGCAGGTTCTTATCTTTTACCGCGGCGGCCGCATTCAGTGTCAGGAGTTCATTCTCTTTGTTTTTATTATCAAGCAGGAATTGCAGCCTGTTCTCTTCATACTCCCTGGATTGCAGTGCCTGGCTGTTTTGAAGCAGCAGGATAGTCTGCTGTTTCAATTTTACATCCTGCGTCATTTTCTCCGTTTCATACTGGAGCTGCAGTTCCTCGGCCTGCCGGAGCTTCGACACGGCATTCAGGGAGTCATTGATGGTTTTGCTTTTTTGAAGGTGCAGCATCGCCGACCGGAAATCACCCAGCGCCGAATCTGCACGGAAAGCCACCAGGTGCGCATCGGCAATTCCCTGTGTGGTCAGGTGGGCGTTTGTTTCCAGCACCCTGTTGATAAAAGTCCGGGCACTGGTCCAGTTACCACGGTCAATATACAGGTCGGCCAGGTTCCGGTTGATCGTAGTCTGGTAGGGCGTCTGGTACCGTTCGTGGTGGCTGGTTAATTCAAGCGCCTTTAAAAACGTTTCCTCCGCCAGTGCATAGTCTTTGAGGCCAGCGTACACCCTGGCCTGCGCAATGGTAGCAGTGGTCAGCGCAAACGGTGTTGGCGGTGGATAGCGACGCAAGGCTGTTTTTATTTCAGTTGACGCTTCGGCGGCCATACCCAGTTTCATCATGGCAATGATCTTGTAATGGTAGTTGAACCAGAAATTCTCCGCATCATCCCCCGCCCGCTTTTCCGCTTCATCTGCAGCACGGGTGTAAAACTGGTAACATTTTTCATTGTTTCCCAGGAGTTTATACAAAGTGCCCAGCAGGTTATAAATATCGATCGCATACTCGTCGCCGCCGGCGCTTTCCAGGTAACGCAGGGCATCCATTCCATACTGGGTCGCCCTGTTATAATGTCCCCTGTTCAGCAATTTTATTAACAGGTGATTATAGGCAAATCCTACATTCGCTGCCCCGGGCTTCGCTCCCAGGCGGGTGACCTGCACCAGGTACGGTTCGGCCTCATCCACCAGGTTTTCCACCATGAGGACGTAAGCGACCTGGTTATTGGCATTGATCTGCCGGTTCAGGTCACCCAGGGCCGTGCTGATCTCCAGCGTTACGAGGGCATATTCTTTGGCCTTTTTAAAATTTCTCGGCACCAAATTTCCGTCGTTATAATAGCGGCTGATATACCTGGCCACATCTGCTTTCAGCGAATCGGAAGACGACCCGTACAACTTTTCCATCTCCCTGATATTGCCTGCATCAAAGTCTTTATCCAGCTTATTCCGGTTCGCCTTAAACGACAGGGTGCCTGTGCCCTGCGCGGCCGCGGAGGTGCTAACCAGGAAAATCAATATGCAGATCAGGATTCTCATCGTGCAGGTAGCGTTTTGGAACAATCACAATTTACTGCAATACACTTTTATGGTTAGAGGGATATCGGCCGTAGCTTCTTCTGTACATCAATTGTCGCCTTTACTGCATTGTGCCCGATGGGCGGCGGCGCTATTTTTGAACCGATGGATACTGCACCCAGAATCATGTTACTGCTGCTGTTGTGCAGTATCCGTACCGGCGTTTATGGCCAGGCGATACCGTCATTCCAGCCCCTGCGTTTTGATGAAGATTACGCCGGGCTTAACAGAGACTCCACCGGCGGCTGGTATCGCCGGCTGAAATATACCCCACTGAATGCCGATAGCAGTGCATGGCTCAGTGTTGGTGGTGAAATGCGCTGCCAGTATTTCTATTTCCGGAATGAGAACTGGGGCAATACCGCCAAAGACAAAGATGGTTATTTGTTTTCCCGTGCGTTGTTGCATGCTGATTTGCATGCAGGAAAATACTTCAGGACATTTGTGCAATTGCAAAGCAGTGTTGCCATCGGAAAAAACGGTGATCGTTCTGCAGTAGAAAAAAACCCACTAGACCTCCACCAGGTTTTTTGCGAAGGCATTTTACCCATTGGATCACAGCAAAAGTTACTGTTAAGGGCCGGCCGCCAGGAATTGCTCTATGGGTCACAAAGACTGGTTGCTGTAAGGGATGGACCAAACAGCCGGCAGGCATTCGATGCCGTGCAGGTGAATTATATGACGAGGAACTTCCGGGCGGATGCATTTGTTTCGTGCTATGTAATACCCGGTAAACAAATTTTCGATGACGTCTTCAGCACCGATATTAAATTATGGGGCCTGTATTCGGTCGCCAATAAGGTACCGATATTGGGCAATATCGATTGCTATTACCTGGGGTTGTCGCGGCTGGCTGCAAACTTTGACGATGGGAAAGGGACGGAACGCCGTCATTCTGCCGGGTGCCGGATCTGGAAAAAAACCGGGAAATGGCAATATGATATCGAAGGTTTATACCAGTGGGGGCGATTTGGCAGTAAAAGCATTACTGCGTGGACTATCTCCTCAAATACTTTTTACCAGTTCGGCAGGACGCCCTTCGGCCCAGTGGTGGCCTTAAAAGCCGAACTGATCAGCGGGGACAGGAGCCCTGGCGATTCCCATCTAAATACGTTTAACCCTATGTTTCCCCGGGGTGGCTATCTCGGACTGGCAGCCCTGGTCGGACCATCCAACCTGGTGGATCTTCATCCCTCCCTGACTTTTACATTTTCCCGGGAGATCAATTTGTATATTGACTATGCCGCATTCTGGCGATTCAGTTCACATGATGGCATCTATGCTCCCAATATGGTTTTGATCTATTCCGGGCGGGGAACCTCCGAAACCTTTATTGGCCACCAATACGCCTCAGAACTGGCATTTAATCCTAATCCCTTTCTGTATTTCAGGTTGGAATTCACCTGGTTCAATACGGGGGCATATCTCAATGCAGCCGGACCGGGGAAAGACATCATTGTCACCGGGATAACAGGGCAGCTGAAATTCTGACCCGGGTTACACCCGCTTCTTCAGCCAGTCAATAATATCCTTCATTACGACCTCCCTGTCCAGGTCGTTGAGCAGGTCATGGTAATGCCCCTGGTACAATTTGAGTGTCTTGTCTGGTGAGGATGCCGTGTCATAAAAATACTGGCTGCCACTGGGTTTCGTGGCTTTATCCTCCGTACCATGCAAAATCAGCAGCGGCAGGGTAACCGAAGCCATTTCAGCTTTCAGCCTTTCATCTGCCAGCACCAGTTGCTGCACTGTTTTGGTGGGCTGCACTTCATTGGCGATCAGTGTGTCGTTGTTCATCTGGCTGACCACTGCCGGGTCACGGGAGAAATCCTCATTTTTTAATTTGAGTACATGCGCATGAGGGAATACATGGCTCAGCCCTTTCAATACGGCCAGCGCGAAATCCGGCGCCGGTACCTGGAAAGCAAAGCTCTCACAGATAAAGCCGGCCAGTTTTTCCTGGTGATCCAAAACATAAATGGAAGACAACACGCCGCCTGCACTATGTCCCAGCAAAAAGGTTGCTTTGCCGGGATGCGCGTCCTGCGCGATGCTCACCAGCTTGCCGAGTTCCAGTGCGAACTGGCGGTAATCGCTGATATAATACCGTTCGCCGTCAGAATAACCACGGCCGGGAAAATCGATGGCAAATACTTCAAATCCCTGTGCAGTCAGCTGTTCAGCCGCCCATTGAAAATAGCCGCTGTGAGAATTGAAGCCATGGGCGAAAACTACCAGCGCTACCGGCGGTGCTGCAGTTGTCCAGCGCTTATAGGCAACATTGCCTTCATCTTCAGACAAAAAAGTATCGGTTACAAATTGTTCAGTCACAGACATTGCGGAGAAATTACAGGAAGAAAACTGGTTTACCCATTAAATATAATCCAAATACGGGCTCACAAATTCCCTTTTGCGTGTTACCATTTTCTGATCCTTTTCATTAACTTCCATGTCACAACGTTATTCGTTGCCCTGAACCTTAAACACCCGGATGCGCACCATTATCCTGATCAGCTGGCTCACCCTTATTGCCGGAGGCATTTGCAGGTTATTCTGGCAGCAGGAATGGAAATACCGCTTACCCACACCCGTCCCCGCCAATTATCACGCCGTTGCACAGGGAAGCCAGCTTAGTAATCAGGCGCTCTTACCGCAAACCCCAAACGATCAAACCCCCACCTACGCTGAAGCTTCGGTGGGCAAAGCAAACAGCAAACCTGTTTTCCTCCATTTCTTCAACCCTGACTGTCCCTGCTCCCGGTTCAATATGCCGCAGGTAAAGGAACTGATCCGGGAATATGGCGACCAGGTGAATTTCATTGTGGTGGCGCTGGCTAAAGAAAATTGGACACCTGAAGCGATTCAATCAAAGTTTGACCTTTCCGTACCTGTCGTAACGGACAGTGCCCTCGCAGCAACCTGCGGGGTATATTCCACACCGCAGGCTGCTATCATTGACGCCGAAAAAAAATTATTCTACCGCGGTAATTACAACAGGACCCGTTACTGCACTGATCCAAAAACCAATTTCGCACAGATAGCCCTCGAAGCCCTGCTGGCACGCCAGCCCATGCCTTTATTCGGCGATGCCGCCTTCAAAAGTTATGGCTGCGAACTGCCGGTAACCCACAATCCCCTATGAACGCAATCACACATGAACTGAAAGAACTCAACCAACGGCTTACCAGGAAGGCAGACCGGCAGATCAACTATTTCCTGGCCTGCTATTTCGGATGCGGTTTGCTGTTAGCCATCCCTTACGACACCTGGGTCATCGCCACCGGTGTCGGCGCGCTTTGCCTGGTTGCCTACTATTCGGCCAAACTGCTCCTGCCCCATTCCAACGTGTACCAATACGTGCTCTCCACCATCATGGGTGTCTTTATGGCCCAATACATCTACCAGATGCACGGACTTTTCGAAATGCACTTCCTCGCCTTTATCGGCAGTGCCATCCTCATTACTTACCGCAACTGGAAGCTGCAGATCCCCCTGGCACTCGTCGTCATCATTCACCATGCCGCCTTCGGTTACCTCCAGTATATCGGGTACGACAAAATCTATTTCACACAGCTCGGGTACATGTCGCTGGAAACCTTCCTGATCCATGGTTTCCTGGCCACCGTTATTTTCTTTCTCTGCGGCCTCTGGGCATATAACTTTAAAGTGGCCGCTGAACAGCAGGCTGCCCAGGCCAGCGAAATTGAAACCATCTTCCACCGTGTGGATGAGGCGCTGTTTTCCTACGATCCCGTCATCAGGAAAGTATTGAAGATCTCCGCCGCCAGCGAGCGCATTTTTGGCTACACGCCATCGGAAATCATGCACGACGACTTCGACTGGGAAAAAATCATCTACCCCGACGACCGCTATATTGTTGCGGAAAATGAAGCCCGGCTGCAATCGGGCAACAGCCTGCAATTCCATTACCGCATCATTCACCGTGACCGCAGCGTCCGCTGGGTGGAGGTGAAACTGATTCCCACCCTCAGTCCGTTCGGCACCGTGGTGCGGGCAGACGGCATCTGTAAAGACATCACGGAAAAAGTAGATCTCGAAAAGAAATTGTCCGGGGAAAGAAAACTGAAACAGCAGCAGATCACTGCTGCGGTGATCACCGCACAGGAAAATGAACGCGCTTTCCTGGGACAGGAACTGCACGACAACATCAATCCTACCCTCGCCACTGCGATGCTTTACATCGATTCCGCATTGGCAGACGGCGACAACAGGATTGAGCGGTTGAAAGAAAGCAAAGGCTTCATCAATTCCGCACTCAATGAGATCCGCGATCTGTCGAAATCACTCGTTCCACACCCGGTAAAAGCCATCAGCCTGAAAGATACAATCCGCGATATGCTCTATCATGTGAACCAGATGAGCAGGATTAACGTGGAAATGGAATTCGATGGCATCGACGAATCCATTTTGCCCGACAAACTGAAACTGACCCTCTACCGGATCCTGCAGGAACAGGTGAACAATATCCTGAAACACGCGCAGGCGCAGACGATCATCGTTCAACTGAGTGAGGAAGATGGCACCCTTCAGCTGACGATCAAAGACGATGGTATCGGCTTCGACGTGACACAGGCCCGCGATGGCGTTGGCCTGCAGAATATTACCAGTCGCACGGATCTTTTCAACGGTAATGTGATCATCAATTCCTCACCGGGGGAAGGGTGTGAGCTGATCGTGCGTTTCAATAACAGTAGTCTTCGGACCGTTTAACTTCGGTTGCTGCTGCAGAAGAGGGGGTGTCCTTTTCAGAATTGAGGTAATTTATAAAATTCTCTGAAACGAGCCACCAGGCTGCATTCTGTGAAAATAAACGTTTACCAACCAGTTATTCGCGATAACGCTTTCTACCCACAACTATCAAACCGGTGGGCTATAGTCCTGTGCGTTTTTCCATTGCCTCAGGATACCGCTCACCCACCACTTCAATCTTTTCCAGCGCGAACTGAATCTTAACGAGATCAGCAGCCGATAGCGTGACAGACGCCGCGCCGAGGTTTTCTTCAAGGCGGTGGAGTTTGGTAGTGCCTGGGATGGGAACGATCCAGGGCTTTTGTGCGAGTACCCAGGCCAGGGCGACCTGTGCAGGAGTGGATTTCTTTTCAGCAGCTACGGCACTAAGGAGGTCAATGAGCGATTGATTGGCGGCCAGGGCCTCCGGGCTGAAGCGCGGAAGCATCTTCCGGAAATCGTCGTCGGCAATAGCGGACTGCGCGGTGAGTTTCCCGGTCAGGAACCCCCGCCCCAATGGGCTATAGGCTACGAGCCCAATGCCCAGTTCCTGCAGCGTTGGTATAATTTCTTTTTCTGGGGTTCTGGTCCAAAGCGAATATTCATTCTGCAGCACACTCACCGGCTGTATGGTATGCGCGCGGCGGATCGTCTGTGCCCCTGCTTCCGATAGTCCGAAGTATTTTACTTTCCCTTCCAGTATCAGGTCTTTTACAGCACCGGCAACATCCTCGATGGGAACGTCAGGGTCGACGCGATGCTGGTATAACAAGTCAATGGTGTCGATCTTCAGTCGCTTCAGGGAAGCTTCGGCAACTGCACGGATATGCTCCGGACGGCTGTTGACGCCTACCTGCTGTCCATCCCTGATATCGAATCCGAACTTGGTGGCAATGATCACCTTATTGCGAATAGGCGCCAGCGCCTCTCCCACGATCTCTTCATTGGTGAAGGGACCATACACTTCAGCAGTGTCGAATAGTGTGACGCCGCGGTCCGCAGCATTTCTTACCAATGAGATGGCGGCCTCTTTGCCGATATTGCTGTTGTAGGCATAGTTCAGGCCCATACAGCCGTACCCGATGGCTGCTACTTCAAGTCCCTGTTGACCTAATTTTCTCTTTTCCATATGAACGGAATAACAACCTGAACGCGAAAGGGTTTAGTGGTCCGCCGCAGGTGCTTCCTTTTTGCAAATGATAAGGTAGAAGGGAAATTGTTCGTCCACCTCCTGGATAGTGGAGAGACCGTAGGCGCGGAACTCTTTTCCGATGGCCTCGCGGTTGTAGAAGTAAAGCCTGGCACCTTCAAAGATCTCGTAGCGGTCTTTGCTGATCAGCTTGCCCTTGCCATAGTTCTTTGCAGTTTTGGAGATCACACTGAATACCATATACCCGGGAGTTGCCAGTTGTTGCCAGCAATCGCTGATCAGTTTTTCCCTTTCGGACTGATCGAACAGGTGAATCAGGGCATAACAGAAGATCCCGTCGTATTGACGGTGATTAAAAGGCATTTCGGTTACTGATCCATGGTAGATGGTCAGGCTGTCGCCGTAATGTTTGCGCGCAAGGTCGATGGCGGTCTGGGAAATTTCAATGCCGGTGACGGACATATTATTGCTCCGGAAGATCTGTGCATTCCTGCCGTAACCAATGCCGGGGATGAGTACATCGCGTACCCCTTTCTCTACAAAAAGATCTTTCGCGATGACTGCAGATTTTGCCGGCTCAAAGCCCCACATTTCCTGCTTGTCGCTGAAGGCAGCTTCCCAGAATTCAGGTTGTTCCATTTCAGCCTAACAATAATTATTGCAAATAGGTTGCAGCAAAACTGCCGCTACAGTAATTTAGGAGCCATCCGAACGCTGTGAAAATAAAAAAAACCATCAGGCTGATCGAATATGCCCAAGGGATACCACACCTGCTTTTCCTTACTTCCATTATAATTACTGGCTGGAATTTAGGCTGGCATTATTTAACGCTGGTAATTCCGGTGACGCTATCATTGTTGTCGGCCTTGCTGCTCCGTTATATAATCACGCCACGCTTCATCCGGAAAAGTGCCGATCCGGCATTGGTCCTTGCAGTTTTGCGCCAGTTGCACATCGACGTAAAAAAAACAACGGGACCCGGAAAGGTAAAGTCCGGCGATAATTTTCAGCTAACCGATCCAACAGAATTATTTCTCCTGGAAAATAATCTACCGGCCAGCATCAATACCAACAACCTGTCCCTCCTTCCGGTTATCCTGGCAAGCTCGTTCGTGCTACCCGGGTTTCTGCTCGGTATTGGCCTTATTTTTGTTATTTGCCTGGGAATTTTTGGAGTCCTCCTGGCGTTTCTGATAAAAACTACCTGGTCATCCCGGATGGAATCTCCTGTTATTTTCTTTGAAGAAGAAGGACTGATTTATCACCAGTTACGAATCCCCTGGACTGCTCTACTCGATTGGAGATTACAATGGAATAGCCGGTATATCAAAAATCATATTTTCCTGATATATTATGACAATAGTCAGCGGCAACAGGAAATCGCCATTTCCACTTCCAATATCAATTGCGATAGAATTGATTTCCTAATGCTGTTGAATTATTATAAGGAAAAGTATAGGCGTCATGAATAATTTTCATGCGGTATTTTGCATTTAACTATTTTTTCTTGATTTATTTTCCTTCCATCCTTAGCTTCGTCACCCCGACCCATCCGCGACTATTGAGATGAAAGGCAAAATAACCATTGTGCTGTTGTTGTTATCGCTGGTAACCTTCTTCGTTATCAGGCCTTTTATTGTCGACGGCAGAAATGGACTACCGGGTATGATCACAGCGGTGCTCCGCGTACCACATGCACCAGCTCCACAGCAATCTGTACTGAAAAAAGATGAAGCCGCCCACCAGCATGCCCTGCACATGAGTGCCTGCGATGACACGAACTTCCGGAAAGTTGCTTCTCCCACCCTTTTCAAATTATTCCGCCCAGTCTTTCATACGCCGCTGTTGCTCCTGCTTGGGCTGGCAATTATACCGGCGCTGATAGCCGTAATCCAACCGCGCGGCCTCTTTGAGATCCTTCCCCAACACAGGCATTTCGACGCCCTGTGCCTGCTGCGCATCTGATACGTTGGTCTTTACACTGGCAATCCTTCCGGATTACACCTTAAATCATTGAACATCCGCCCGGAGTGGCAGGACTTCCGCTGCACCATTTCCACACCGGAGATGATCAGCCATTACAATATACCCCAACCCCGTTCGCATAACCCCGTTTCATGATGAAAAGACTATTCTTGTGGCTCGGCCTCGCCGGCAGCAGCCAAGGTTTCGCCCAGCAGTCACCCGCTCAGCCGGCGTTGCCGCTTCAGCGTTTACTACAACAGGTGGAAGCCGGTTACCCCTCTATCAAAGCCCGCCAGGAAATGGCAAAGGCAGGCAGTTACTATGTAGCTGCTGCTGAAAAGAATTTCCTGCCGGAACTGACCGCCGGCCAGCAGTTCACCTATTCCACCAACAACGGACTGGTCGGTTCCTTCTACAACAATGAAGGCACCACGATCTCCACGTCGGGCGGTGTTCGCCCGGAAAATATCTATGAAGGCGTGTTCGGCAGCTTTACCACGCTGTCGGTCAACTGGCGCATTTTTACTTTCGGCCGCCTGCAACAGGAGGTAAACTATGCCCGCTCCCAGGAACAACTCGCCAAAGATGATATCAGCAAAGAGATCTTCCGGCAGCAAATCACCGCCGCCGACGCCTATCTCCGCCTGGCCCTGCTTCAGCGCCTTCAGTGGGTGCAGCAGCAAAACCTGAGCAGGGCCGCTACTTTTCAGCAATATGTATTAAGCCGGGCCAAAGCGGGACTCTTACCCGGTGCAGATTCCTCCTTTGCCAATGCTGAAGTTGCGAAAGCCCGGATTGCCCTGCTGCAAAGCAACCAGGCCACCCGGCAGCAACGCATTTTCCTGCAACGGCTCACCGGCATTGCAGCCGACAGCATCATCGCAGATACGACCTTCTTTTCCCGGCGGCTTCCCGCCACAACAGCAGCCGATTCGCTGGCCATTGCGCAACACCCCTTCCTGCAATACGCAACACAACAGGTAAAGGTGGCCAACGAAAAACAACTGGCAGTGAAAAAAAGCATATTGCCTTCAGTGAACCTGCTGGGCATGGGCTGGGCCCGCGGCTCCGGTATCGACCGCGAAACCAATGCCTACAGCAGCAAACTCTCTGACGGCATCCCCTGGCAGACCTACAACTATATGGGCGCCCTCGCCATCAAATGGAATATTCTATCCCTCGCCAAAAACAAACAGGAAGTGCACGCTGCGCAGGCAGTAGCCGCTGCGGCCAACGCCCGGCGCACCGAACAACAGCTGGCGCTCAATGCCCAGCTCGATGATGCCCGCCTGCAATACCAGCTCGCCTGGGAACAGACAAAACTGGCGCCTGTTCAGTACCAATCCGCCAGCGACGCCTGGCAGCAATCGAATGCACGCTACCAGGCTGGCCTCGCCACACTGACCGAGCTCGTTCAAACGCTCTATGCACTGAACCGGGCTGATGTAGATAAAACCATCGCCACGAACAATGTCTGGCGGGGATTGCTCCTCGAAGCAGCGGCTACCGGCAACATCAACCTATTTACGAACCAGGTTCAACCATAATTTTATGAACTTACTTTCCGCAGCATTGAAAAGACCCATTACGGTGGTGGTCCTCGTCGGAAGCCTGTTGTTCTTTTCCCTCCTGGCACTGAGAAAGATCCCCATCGATATCTTTCCCTCCCTGAACCTGCCCACCATCTACGTCATCGAGTCCTATGGCGGGATGTCGCCGCAACAGATGGAAGGCTTCTTCGCCACCCGCATGCAGGACCAGTTCCTGTACGTGAATGGTGTGAAAAATATTGAAAGCAAAAGCATACAGGGACTCACGCTACTCAAGCTCAGTTTTTATGAAAACACTGATATGGCTGAAGCCGCCGCACAGGTGGCGCTCCAGGTGAACCGTGCGATGAAATTCTTTCCGCCCGGTGCCCTGCCGCCACAGGTCATCCGCTTTGATGCCTCATCACTTCCCGTGGGGCAGCTCGTGTTTGCCAGTGACACAAAATCGCTGAAAGAAATCTATGATCTCGCGGCAACACGTGTGCGGCCAATGTTTGCCGCCGTGCCCGGATTATCGGCGCCGCCACCTTTTGGTGCCAACTCGAGAACCATCACCATCAACGTAGATCCCGACAAAATGCGGAGCTACAATATTTCTCCGGATGAGATCGTCGAAAAGATCTCCAAAGCCAACGTAATGTCGCCGTCCGGTAACCTGCGTTCGGGCAACACCATGTATGTGACCACCATCAACACGCTGGAGAAAACAGTGGAGGAATTCGCGCGCATCCCGCTCCGTACGCAGGATGGCAGCGCCGTATTCATCAGTGATATCGCCAAAGTTTCCGATGCCTCGGATATCACGGTCGACTATGCCCTGATCAATGGCAAACGATCGGTCTATATCCCTGTTGTGAAAACAGCTGATGCCTCCACCTGGGACGTGGTGCAGCAACTTAAGGCCACGCTGCCCGAAATGCAGTCGCTGCTTCCCGATGATGTACAGGTAAGCTATGCCTTTGACCAGTCCGTCTTCGTGATCAACGCCGTGAAAAGCCTCATCACGGAAGGTGCGCTCGGTGCACTGCTGACCGGGCTCATGGTGCTGCTGTTCCTGCGGGACTGGCGGAGCAGTGTGGTGGTGATCATTACTATACCTGTTTCTATTATTTGTACAGTTCTGCTGTTGCACCTCGCAGGGCAAACGATCAATATCATGACCCTGAGCGGGCTCGCGTTGGCAGTTGGTATTCTTGTGGACCAGGCAACCGTCACGATTGAAAATATTCACCAGCACCTGGAAATGGGAAAGCCCATGCGCAGTGCCGTATTTGATGCCTGCCAGGAGATCAGCTTTCCGCTGCTGCTGATCTTACTTTGTATCCTTGCCGTATTTGCACCGGCCTTTCTCATGAATGGTGTGCCGAGGGCCATGTTCCTGCCGTTGTCGCTCTCCATCGGCTTTGCCATGATCATTTCCTTTTTTCTTGCACAGACACTTGTTCCAATCCTCTCCAACTGGCTGCTGCAGGAAAGCAGGTTCCGCCTGCATGCCGGTGAAACACCTGAACATGCCTCTGAAACTTTTGACCGCGATGAACTGGCACAGGTGAAAGCGGCGGCGCACCAGGAGCGCCACAGCGCCCACGAAAGCGGCTTCTTCGGCCGTTTTAAAAGTCACTTTACAGGTTTGCTGGGCAGGATGATGCAGCAACACAAGCTCGTGGTACTGTTGTATGGCGCGCTGGTCGTTAGCCTGGTGGCGCTGGGAATGGAATGGATCGGACAAGACCTGATGCCACGCACCAACAGCGGTCAATTCCAGGTGCGCATCAAAGAACCCGACGGCACGCGGCTCGAAAAAACTGAAACGACACTGAAACAGATCCTCGCGATTATTGATACGACCGTCAGTCATCATGTTGAATTGAGCTCTGCCTACGTGGGACTCATCCCCAGCAGTTATGGCACGAGTAATCTGTATGTTTTCAACAGTGGCACACATGAGGCGGTGCTGCAGGTACTGCTGGACGATCATTACAAAGTGAATGCAGATGAGCTGAAAGATGCTCTGCGTAAAAACATTTCGGCAAAACTTCCCGGTACACGGATCAGTTTTGAGCCGGTGGACCTGACCGATAAGATCATGAGCCAGGGCGCCGCTACCCCGATTGAAGTAAGGGTTGCCGGGAAAGATTTTGACCAGGTAAGAAATTATGCCGACAGCCTGGTGGATAAACTGAAACGGATTGGCTACCTGCGTGATGTGCAGATACAGCAGCCGCTGGCATTTCCCACCATCCAGGTCAGTGTCGACCGGTTGAAGGCCGCACAATTTGGCTTGTCGGTGCAGGAGATCGGTCGATCGGTAACCGCAAGTACTTCCAGCAGCCGGTTTACGGAGAAAATACAATGGCTCGATGAGAAATCCGCCTATACGTACCAGGTGCAGGTGCAGGTGCCAGAATACCGGATGGATGACCTGAATGCCATGAAAGAGATCCCGCTGATCAGGGGAAAGAACCGGCCCGTGCTGGCGGATGTAGCCGATTTCAGGATCGTCACCGCACCTGGCGAATATGACCGGAGCGGGCCAAGGCGGTTCTTAACGATAAGTGCCAATATCCATCAGCAAGACCTCGGCACGGCGAGCCGGGCGGTGCAGGACGCGATCGGCAGTTTTGGCAAGCCCCCGAAAGGCATCACGATCGCGCAGAAAGGAATGAGCAACCTGCTGACGGAAACGCTGGACAGCCTGCAGACCGGGCTCCTGTTCGCTGTGGTCGTGATCTTCCTGCTGCTCGCTGCCAATTACCAGTCGTTCCGGCTGGCGTTTGCAGTGCTGGTCACCGTGCCTGCCGTGGTATTGGGCGCCCTGGCCTTGTTACTGTTGACAGGCTCAACGCTGAACCTGCAATCGTACATGGGCATGATCATGTCCATCGGTGTATCGGTTGCCAACGCGATCCTGATTGTTACCAATGCAGAGAACCTGCGGCTGGAATACCGTGATGCAAAAAAGGCAGCTATAACGGCGGCGGGTATACGCCTGAGGCCGATCCTGATGACGAGCCTTGCGATGATCGCCGGCATGATCCCCATGGCCTCGGGCATGGGCGAGGCCGGTGAACAGACCGCACCACTTGGCCGGGCTGTGATCGGCGGACTCATTGCGTCAACTTTTGCAGCACTGTATATCCTGCCCCTGGCTTTTGCCTGGATCCAGCAGAAAGCTTCTTACAAAACCCCTTCATTACTCCCTAAACTATCGCATATGACATCCCGCCTGGTAAACCAACTCCCGGTCATTATTCTTGCCGTTACCGGCGCATTGCTGATCACCGGTTGTACCGGAAAAAACAAACCCGTCGACATGACCGCAACCGCTGCAACAGCGCCTGCGGCAGCAGAAAAGACAGCTGCACTCAGCAAAGTGGTGCAGCATCCCGCGTCTACCACCCTGCAGCTGCCGGGAGAACTGAAACCCTTCGCTTACGTTGACCTGTACCCGAAGGTGAATGGTTTCGTGAAAGATGTGCGGGTGGATCGCGGTAGCCTGGTGAAGAAGGGCCAGGTGCTGGTGATCCTGGATGCAAAAGAGATCAACCAGCAGGCGATCACCGGCAAAGCGGAAGCAGCCAAAGCCCGGGAGATCTGGCTCAACAGCAAAGATCGTTATGAGCGCCTGCTGCAGGCAGCGAATACGCCGGGTGCAGTATCACCCTTCGAATTGCAGAGCGCCCGTTCGAAAATGGAATCGGATTCCGCCGGTTTTGCCGCGCAGCAATCCAGCCTGGCGGCGCTGAATGTTTCCGAAGATTACCTCGTGGTACGCGCCCCTTTCGATGGCGTGATCACCCAGCGGAATATCCACCCCGGCGCATTGGTTGGTCCGGCTGCGAAGAATGCCGGTGAACCGATGCTGGTGCTGCAGCAGGAACAGCAGTTGCGCCTTGTGGTACATGTTCCGGAAGCGGTTGCCGCCATGGTGAAAGCCGATGGCATGGTCACGTTTACGGTCACTTCCATGCCGGGGAAGGAATTTCATTGCAGCCTCAGCCGGCGGTCAGGTGCCATAGCCAATACCATGCGTTCCGAAGCCATCGAAATGGATGTGACCAGCGAAGGCGGCGTGCTGAAACCAGGCATGTTCGCCGAAGTAAATATGCCCCTCCTGTCTTCTTCGGAAAGCTTTGTGCTGCCTGCCACGGCCGTGGTGCACGCCACTACCGGCAACTACGTAGTGGCTGTGGATGAAAGCAATAACCGGAAATTTATTCCCGTGCTGGAAGGCATCAATTTCAGGGATAGCACTGAAGTATTTGGTGCGCTGAAAGAAATAAAGCAGGTGCTGACAAAACCGACACCGGAAACAACGGAAACGGCTACAAACTAACAATCCGGTCCAGGCTCACCACATGCCTTCCGGCACCCAAAGCCCGCGGTGCTTTTGCCATTTTTGCAGCGAGCACTTCCGTTGGAACCGGCCTGAACTTTTTAAACAACCCGATGCTGTTCAAAAAGTTCAGGATGCCGGCGCTGATGCGTTCACCGGCACGGTCGGAGTTGCGGCGCTGTAGTAAACCCGGCCGGAAAATAATGTATTGATCAAAAGCCAGGCTTTCAATTTTATCTTCCAGCGCGCCCTTCATCCGTGAATAAAAAATATTACTGGTTGAAGAAGCTCCGTAGGCAGACAACAGCACAGCAGCACGTACGCCGTTACGTTTGGCTACTTCAGCAAACTTCGCCGGGATCTCATAGTCCACCTGCCATTGTTTATCCCGGGAACCGGCAAGTTTACGCGTTGTGCCCAGGCATGAAAACCAGGCATCCCCCCGGATCTGTTCAGCTACAGCTTCGATATTATCAAAGTCAGTGACGATCTCAGTTACCCCGGCCCGGGTTAAACCGCTTGCCCGGCGAACAAAAATGACCACCTCCCCGTACGCTGCATCCTGCAACAACATACGCAGCAGATCCCTGCCGGTAGCCCCCGTCGCACCGATGATTAATGCTTTCATACCCCTATGCTTTTACGCCTATGCGTTCGTCACTATTTCTTTACCAGCCAGGCTTCCACCGCTCTTGAAAAATCAGCAACGTCAATCGGATGCCTGCTGGTAATAAGGTTCCCATCGGTTACGACAGGTTCGTCAGAAACAATACCACCTGCATTTTTTAAATCTGTCTGAATATTCCAGTAACCGGTAAGCTTCCTCCCTTTCAGGATGTCTGCCGAAGCCAGTACCACCGGCGCATGACATATCGCCGCGATCAGTTTGCCGGATTGATTAAAATCACGGATAAACCGGATCACATCTTTGTCATAGCGCAGGTTATCAGGATTCCACGCGCCACCCGGGATGAATACTGCATCATAGTCACTTACTTTGATCTGGTCTGCCGTCCGGTCAAATTTTATCCATCCGACCGGCTGCAGGTATTGAATGGCCATAATGTGCGTCTTCGACATTTCGGGATACATCAGGCCATACCGCTCGGGTGCAGGATTGAATTTCGGCGCAACGATATCAATAGTAGCACCCAGCTGTTTAAAATACCAGACGGGCCCTAACAGCTCGATCTCTTCAAACCCATCGGCAGCGATCACTGCGATTTTCTTTCCTTTTAATACCGTGGGATCTTTTACAGGCGTAAAAAAGAAGGCCCTAAGGGCTTCATTACCCGGCGCATTCAACAACTGCGACACTGGCATATTCACCACCACGGCCGGGGAACCCAACTGGTTCACTACGGAAAGTTCATAACTGTTCATTGCTTTGGTTTTTATCGTTACCTGGCTTCGGGCATCTGATACAGCAAGGCTGCAGACGATTCCTGCCAGGATAAGATGACTGATCTTTTTCATGGAGTTTTATTTATGTTTTTCAGGAGCAAATTCTATCAGCCGGTGCAGTCCGGCCTGGAAAGGTTGTTTTTTGATACTGGTATTCAGGTAGTCAATTACGGGCTGTATCGGGGGAAACCGGAGATGATACTGAAACGTCTCCTCGTTCCTGAATTTCTCATAAGTGACAAACTGTGTATTATCCGATTGCAGCTGCGACAACTGGTAATTGATGACACCAGCTTCACTGCGGAATTCCGGCATGGCCTTATGATAGGTCTCCCTGAACTGGTTCTCTGTGCCAGTCTTTGCATCCACAAACAACATAATGGTCATTGGCTTGTCTTCCTTACCCGGCTGCCTGCGCCATTGTTCTTTGGTAAGCGGTTCCAGGTCCTGCACGAACAGGATCTTCGCCGGCTGCACCAGGGCATTCCCTGCTACATTCTGAATGGCTTTGAATGCAATACCTGCGGCAGCAATATCTAAAGCCCCCTGATCCTTCCACCTTTCGATGAGCCATAAGACACCCGCAGTATCCTGTTCCTGATACGCTTCAGACATGATGTTGTTTTCACTGCTGAGTGACTGCAGCACATACGACCGCAATGCTTCCCGAAACGCTGATTCATTGGCTGGCTTCACTTCGTACCGGGTCAGCCTGGCAACCTGCTGTGCAATGGCCTGCTGATGAAGCATGAGTATCCCGATAACTGACAGGAAGAATATTCCGGAGCGTTGAATAACCTGTTGCTTTGACATGGTTTAATCTTTAGCGTTATTCACCGATCTTCAGCAGAAAATCAGACACTGCGTGCGGCTGGGCCAGGAAAGGTGAATGGCTGGTGTTCACCTCATACACTTTTGTAATTCCTGCTTTCTGAATCATGCGGTCCTGCAGGGCGGGACTGATCACAATATCCTGCAGGGTTTTAATGTAGACTTTGCTAACCGAACCGAAGTTTTCGCCGGATAGGGCAACCTTGTTACCAAAGGGAATAGCGGGTTCCGCACGATAATGATCCAGCACGCTTTTTTTGCCTTCTTCAGTACCGTCGTTAATGAAGAGATAAGTGAGGCTGTCCTGTTTTACATCGAGTGTAAGGTGATCAGGTGCCTCTATCAGTTTCGGTCCCAGTTGTGACGCCGGATCAGAAAAGGCCAGGTCGGCCAGGGATTGCCCGTTCTCCGGGAGAAATGCGCCGATATATACGAGCTTTTTGATCCGGGACGGAAGTCTCTCTGCGGTATTGCTGATCACCATGCCGCCCATACTGTGGCCGACTAGTATCACCGTATCGCTGGTGGCTGAAATGGCGTCAGTTACTTTGGCGGTGTACGCGTCCAGACTGAGGGTATGGGCGGGCGTGGAATCCGATCCGTGGCCCGGCAGTTCGACGGTGATCACCTTGTTGCCTTTAGCTGTCAGGTCTGCCGCAACGGCATCCCACACATAGGGAGCCTGCCAGGCGCCATGCACCAATACATAAGTATTGCCAACAGTCGGCTTTTCTTCATCATCAGTACAGGCCGACAATGCGGCAAAGGTTACTGCTGCTGACAGCAGAAGGGTGACAGTTCTTTTCATTTTTGCATTTTTAAAGTGTTTGAAAGTTTATACAGGCGATGTGGCTTACTGCCGTTTGAAATAGTCAGCAGTGCCATTGATCCAGTCTTCCCGGCGGGGAGCAAAAAAATCCAGGTCGATGGTATTGTCTTCGAGGCTGGTAAAACTATGCGGCACGTTGGCGGGGATCAGCACCATTTCGCCTGCACGGATGATGAGCACAGTGTCACCGATAATAGCCCTGACACTGCCTTTCAGAATAAAAGAATATTGTTCGTTGATATGGCTGTGTAATGGAACGGTCACACCCTTCTGCAGGGTAAAGTACCCGAAGGTTCCGTTGGAACCTGATGCAGACCGGAGCATAACGCCCGGCATCATTTCTTTAGCTGAAATTTTATCAATAACATAATGCTCCATCTTCTGGGCAAACATGAGCTTCGGAAAAGCCACCGATGCAATTGAAATGCAACCGGTGTACAGGATAAATAAAATAACTTTCATGATGTTGGGATTAATCCGGGTTTCAGGCCGGTAGCTCCGGCGCAGGCATATCGAATCCATTTAAAATGACGGCGATCAGGCAATAGCCGGCGACCAGGAAGAATAATTCTGCGACGCCATCTTTTCCCAGGATTGCTGTTGCCTGGTTATAAGTTGAATCATGAATGGTGTGACCTCGCACCAGGGCGTTGGTGATGATGTGGGCAATATGCTCCTGTTCGTTTAATTCCTGCGGATGCCCGCCTGCTGCAAGTGTGGCAATAGTACCCGCAGCGAGGCCAACAGCGGCCCCGGTGATCTGGTGCGCATACAATTCAAAGCGGGCGTCAAAAGCAGCACCAACTGTAAGTATCACTACCTCCCGTACCCGCCTGTCCAATGTTGCCTGTGCATCGATTGCCCTCAGGAAGCTTAATGCCGGAATGCCGAATTGCGGGTAGTGCAGCATTGGGGCGAATGGCCCCAGCAGTGCACCGTGCTCATCTGTCATTTTCACCTGGCTTTGACGGTGACCGGTAAGGTTCGCGATGGCTTCATGCACGTTCCGGAGCTCTTCATTCAACTGTTCCGGCGGAATTGGTTTAATACGCATGATGTTTTTAAATTCAGGCGTGATCAAATTCATTGGAAAAGCTGCCATCGATCAATACGAAAGCCATGCGGCAGGGTCTGCCCGAGCGGTTTGCCCACGCATGATTGGTACCGCTCTGGATCACGATATCACCCGCATAGATCGTCGTTTCGCCGCGATCCAGTACCAGGGTAATCTCACCTTCGAGCACAATACCATAATCAACGGTTTTGGTACGATGCATCAGCGGGTGCGGTGCAGCTTCACCTGTGGAGGCTGTCTTTTCGCTGCCCATTGATTTGAATTCGGCTGCAGTATCAGCAGCCATCAGTTTTCTGAAAGCTTCACCTTCCGGCGGAAACTCAATGATTCGCAGCCTTGTACCGTTCTTTGGAGGTGGCAAAACCAGCCCGTTCTCTTCCGGTTCGGCAGGCTGCAACGCAATGCTGGCAGGCGTTTCCAGGGTATGCCATACTTCAAAAAAAGTTGGTCCCCCCGGGCCGCCCACCAGCTGGGTGTGTGCAGGCGGTGCATCTGCAATGATGACGGCTTTGCCATCTGCATCATGCCCCGTTACAACGCGCCTGAAAGTTTTATTTTCCTGTTGCATAAATAATGTTTAAGCGTTCTTGTTCTTTTGAAAAACATAAACACCCAGGTAGTGAAACAACACGCCGACGCCCCAGGCAAGTGTTGACCAGAGGGCCCAGGGATAGGTCCTGTCGGTGAGATACCAGGTCAGCCAGATGGCAGGTGTTGCTAGCAGGAAAACGAGCAGGTGGATCCTAAAGCCCTTTCGCGGGTTAACAGGCGTGCGTGTGCCCCATTTGGTGTCATAAGTCATACCATAAGTTTCAATGGCTGTATCTATTAAGATGCCATTGTGCTGCAGGCACGCACATTAATTTGCAATGACGTGAGGTACAGCCAGTTGGGCTGCGGCGGTGAAAGAAAACAAACACAGGTGAAGATAACAGACTCTGAAATTTTCAGAGTTTCTCCGGGAGAAGCACGAAATTTTCGGGGGAATTAAACGCCGGGCACTTGCTGTCAGACATCAAGTCCTTCCTTCCTTATACCCAGCTTCGCCATTTTTGATTCCAGTGTACTGGGATTGATATTCAGAATTTCGGCAGCACCGCTGGCTCCCCGGATACGGCCCTTTGTCTGTTTGAGAACGGAAATAATATAGTCCCTTTCCGTCTGCCGCTGAATATACTTTACATCTTCCAGCGTTTGTATGCTTTGCCTTTCCGGTGCCGGCGACTGGGCTAGTTTTCTTTTCAGTTCGAGCGGATCCTTACCGTTATTCAATACGACAGATTGCTCCAGCACATTCTCCATTTCACGGATATTTCCCGGCCAGTCATAGCTGAGCATGGCATCTGCCATCGGGCCGGAAATGCCCTGAAAGGGCTTGTTGAATTCCTTACAGAACTTTTCAGCAAAATATAAAGCCAGTAATTCAATGTCGCTTCTCCGCTCGCGCAAGGGTGGCAGCGTGATGGGAAAAACATTTAGGCGATAATACAGGTCGAGCCGGAAATTCCCCTGGGCTACTTCATTTTCCAGGTTGCGGTTGGTTGCCGCTATGATACGAACGTCTACTTTGATGGTGGCACTACCGCCAACATGTTCGATCTCCTTTTCCTGCAATACCCGCAACAGCTTCACCTGCATGGACAGTGGCAGTTCACCGATTTCATCCAGGAAAATAGTGCCGCCATCAGCCAGCTCAAATTTGCCTTTCCGCTTTTCAACTGCACCGGTAAAAGCACCTTTTTCGTGACCAAACAATTCTGATTCGATCAGGGTGGGTGGAATAGCCGCACAGTTGATCTTAACCAGGGGTTTATGTTTCCGGGGTGACAATTCATGAATGCATATCGCCACCTTTTCCTTACCTGTTCCGCTTTCACCGAGAATCAGGATGGAAGTATTGTACGGCGCGGCTTGTGCGGCAAGGTCCAGCGCCGACAACAATAAATGATGATTGCCGATAATGCCCTTAAATACAGGAGCAACCGCCTCATGATGCGCTGCAACTGCTGGTGCAGCCAGGAAAACAGGATTCCCTGCCAGTTCCTGCAAGGGCATTGTCAGGCGGTTCAGCAAGGCAATATGATCGTTGTTGTACGCCCCGTTTTTGCTGCTGTAGAAGCAATACTGAGCGGTTAATCCATACCCCAGGGAAACGGGAAATAAAAGGCACGACTGAAAGCGCAAACTGTTCATCATAACATCCTGCAGGGATAATTCCCTGTTCCTCCCGGCAGCATCGCTGTTACAGACAGCAGGCTTACTGATGGGAGCACTGCTTTTGACAATTTTGGCTAAATCGCTTTTCTGTAAACCTGATATCGTCCTAAACTCATGTTCACCAAAAAACTGGTATTCATTAAACCCGGTACGCCGGTAGCCAACATCAGTAAACTGCTCAGCGTTCATGGGCCGGATACCTAAAGAGATGAAGTCGAATGGAATAAATGATTGCATAATGCCGGCGATCCTGAATAATTTTTGTTCCGGTTCCAATGATTCTTCGCGCAATCCCTCCAGGCGCTTTCTGAGTTGTTCTTCCTGCCGGAGCTTTGATTCAAGGCTGTGCTGATGACGATACCAGGCAATGTCCAGTGCAATCAACAGATCTTTTTCCCGGAAAGGCTTTACCAGGAAGCCATCGGGTTCGGTGGCTTTAGCGGCTTCCAGGATCTTTTGATTGGAATTGGCGGACAAATAAATGAAGGCGATGTGCTCAGTCCGAAGTTTTCTGGCAATATCAATCCCGGATTGCCTGCCCTTCAGTCTTATATCCAGCAAAACAAGATCCGGTTTCCGGCTGATGAATGCATCGGCCTCTTCCCCGGAAACCGCAATACCGATAACCGCATAGCCGGCTTTCTCCAGTATCAGCTGAAGGTCATTGGCGATAATGAATTCGTCTTCTACTATCAGTATTCTTTTAGGCATGCGCGGATATTTCCTTATCTGAAAACTGCAGGTCGCCTGCAATAAACCTGACCGTTATGATCAATCCATCAGCAGCATCTACCCGGAGGTCGCCGTTCAACTGCCGGGCCAGTCCTTTCATTAAATTAAACCCAAGTGAATTGTGTGCGGACACATCCAGGCCGGCAGGCAGCCCTACCCCATTATCCGATATTTTGAGCAATAACGTATTATCTGTTTCCCGTTTCAGCTGAATGGAAACTACTCCCTTACGCCCGTCGGGAAAGGCATATTTCAGTGTATTGACAATGCCTTCATTAATGATCAGTCCCAGCGGGATAGCCTGCGACACATCCAGCTCAACCGGTTCAATGTCTAATGCAAAGGTTACCCGGCCATCAGTATCAAAACCATCTTCCAGGTAGCCTGCCAGTTCCTGGATATAAAGTGGCATGACGATGGAAGAAACATTATCCGACTGGTAGAGCTTCTGATGGATCAGTGAGATGGCATGAACCCTGCGCTGGCTGTCATGAATTGCGGTCAGCGCCGCATCATTATTGATGTACACCGACTGCGAATTCAGTAAACTCATAATGATCTGCAGGTTATTCTTTACACGATGATGTACTTCCCTCAGCAGCCATTCCTTTTCGTTGACGAGTTGTTGCAGCTGCTCATTTTTAAAGGTAATTACAGCATTGTTTTTTTTCCTGTTCTGGCTCTGACGGTATAACAGGAAAGCAATGATGATGGCAGCGCCAATACCGCCAAGCGTCAGGTTCTTTACCAATTGGGTTTGTTTTGCCTGCTGGTTCAGTATGGCGATCTGGCTTTCCTTTTCCTGTGTTTCATAGGTTACCTGCAGCTCTTCTGCCTGTCTTATTTTGGTGACCCTGAAATTGGAGTCGAGCAGTTCTGTATATTTTTTATAATGGAACAGGCCGGATGCCTGATCGCCGAGCGCAGAATCTGCGGCGAGCAGTGAACGGTAGGTATTCAGATCATTGACCAGTGTACGCTGGCCGAATGAAGGCGTTGTAAATTGTTTTTCAAAGAATTCTCTTGCCTTCTGGTATTGCCCGCGCTTAAAATAGAGGTGTCCGTACATATCGGTTACGATACTGCGGCTAAGCGGTCCCCTGATCCGCTCCGCTTCAGTTTCCAGGGAATCCATGATATTGATCTGAACCTCGGCATCATCCAGCCGGTTGAGACTCAGGTAGCACCCCGCAAGCGAAAAATGATACACCAGCTGGTCCGAGAAAGTTATTGCCGGACCGACCGCTTCGGAAACACGCTGTACGAGATCGAGTGCTTCTGCTGCACGGCCCTCGTTGCAAAGCTGGTCTATCACCAGGTTAAGAATATTATATACAGACGGATTGCGGGAGGCCACAAACCGGTCTATTGCTTTGTGCGCCATGTCCATGCTTTCCTTCATCCGTCCTTCAGCATCATAGAGAAATGCCAGCCGGCTGTAAAAATAAACCCACCCGATACTGTCCCGAACATTTTCCGCCACTTCGATGGACTGCAGGGTGTACCGGAAGGGTTCTCCGAATTTGCCCTGGTAGACAGTAACCATGGTCAATGCATCAGTAATGTAATGTGTATAGGGGTAGCGGATCTGTTCCGCCAGTGCAAGTGCTTTCAGAAAACCTTCCTGTGCAGGCTGGAACTGACCGGTTACTACCTGCATATAGCCGAGGTCCATCAATACATTAATTTCTCTTTCTGTGTTTCCCAGCGCCTGGTATAACCCGGCTGCGGTTTGCAGGTCCGTTAGTTTCTGCTGAAAGCTGGCTTGTGTGGGAGCAGTATATATACCACGGTAAGCGATGGCCCGGGCTTCCGTTTCTTTATCGCGATCACGCCTCGCCTGGTTGATGACCAGGTTAAAAATGGAATCGCCTTTAGGGTCGTTGGCCTGTACATATACTTTACCCAGGAGGCAAAGTGCCTGGGCGCCGAGCTTTTTATCTTTGAATACCTCGTTTTCAGTGATCGCCTGGTGGACAAAGTATTCCACGCTGTCTTTATACCTTGTATGACTTCCCGGTTGAAAGGCATAGTAGGCACCCAGCAATGCCAGTAATGGAAGCCTTTTCCTGCCTTTTATGGAGGAAAGCAACGCAACACCGGTACCCGGTTGCTGCGCATCGATCCACGCGGTCTGGCGGGGCAGGTCGCCATCGGCAATTCCCTCTGCCAGAACGGGCAGCCGGCTCAGCCCCAGGGAACGACTGGCCAGGTAAAGACAGGTATCATGATCCACCTGGCCTTCCTTTACCACCACGATATAGGTAGAGCTGAGCCATAAATTCAACCGTTGCCAGGAAAGTTTGTCTTCGGAAGGCGGGTGATAGGCATAACCGGGAGTTGCCGTTTGAGCGCTGCAATACCAACCTGAAAGCAGTAATGCCAGGATACCTGATGAAATAAATCTGAACATGAATTTTAAAGTTACTTTTTTATTTATGCTTTAATCCTGCGGTTTCAGACGATTAACCTACGTTAAACCTTCAGTAATCCTGGCTCCAACCATGTGCCGGCCGGTGGGTTGTTTAAAATATTAAATATGGTTTTTTTATAGATATCTAAAGGTTTTGTTAAAAACGGAACGATTCTTGAGGCATAACCCAGCCGCCGGAGAGAAAAGCCGGAACACAGGCGGGACAGCGGGCAGGCTTGCCTGGAGCCAGGTTGGAGCCAGGTTGAAGCAGTGAGGAGTATAGGTAGCCCCTGACCTGACCCTAAGCTGACCCTAAGGTGACCCTAAGGTGCCCCTGGGCCTAATGTTGTTTTTAATTAATAATCTATAATCTGTGAAAACCATGGCAATTCTTGACCACAACCTGCTCCTGCATGGCGCCAGTGGCTCCATCGACAACTACTATACCCGGCAACACAGGGGCAAAACCCAGCTCTGCCGGAAACCAAGATCAAAAGACGGCTGGAAAGCCAAAGGCGGACAAATTGAAAACCGAGAAAAGTTTAAGGCAGCCAATGCGTATGCAAAGAGGGTGCTGAACGATCCGGAACTCCTTGCCGTTTACGAGGGTCTGCTCAAAAAGTACGAAGAAGTGCAAAATATCGCCGTCCGCGATGCATTCCGCCCGCCGGAGATCCTGGACCTGGACGTCGACTTTAACCCCGCAACAGAAAAGCTTTGCATCTCGATCATCGCGGTTGACGACACCAAAGTAGTCAGCGTTGAAGTAACATTGATGGATTGCATTGAACAGGTCTTACTACAGGGACAAGCTTTGCGTCACCCCTATAACCATAACAAATGGATCTTTGAAGCGGATAATGTAACGGCATTACCAGAAAGCGGAACCATAGAGGCCATTGCGTATGATATTCCCGGCAACAGGGCTACTGCAACCCTGCTCACCGGCAATTAGTATTTCGATTTGCGGAATAATTCACTGCAGCCTGCGTGGTTCAGCGACAATTGATCTACCTTTGCGGCGAAGTGCACAAAATCGTTGCCGTTATATTATTATTTGCCTTTCTCGGACAAACCTTCAACCAGGGTTTATACTACGCTGGTTACCTGGTCGAGAAAAAAGAATACATGAAACGCTGCGTCAACAAGGCTCGTCCGCAGTTGCATTGCGACGGGAAATGCGTGCTGATGAAAAAATTGCGGGACCAGGAAGACAGGGAAAGGGGACAATCCCCGGAATTGAAACTGGCCGCACAACAGTTGATCGCGCAACCGCGTTCATTCGTCACCGTTCCGGCCATCCAGGTCGCAGAAACCCATGCCATTTATTTTACGCGCATCATTGGCGCGCCCATTGACCGCGCCACTACCCTATTCCATCCGCCTGACCTCACGTGCTAGTCTTTTCTTACTGACCATTCTCCATCCAACCTTCAACACGAAGACTAACACGTTTTCTCATGAAAGCATTATATGTGCTCACCATAGCGTTGCTATTGTGCAGCGCCGCATACACACAGACAATTATCAAAGGAAAAATCACTGACCAGCAATCCGGCGAAGTGCTGCCGGGCGCAACGATCGCCAACGGTAAAACAGTGATCACGGCATCCGATAAAGGTGAATTTGAGATCCGGCTGACGGATGATGGAACTTCTTTAGCAGTTTCCTACGCAGGATATGAAACAAAAGTTATTACTGTTCCGGCGAACACGGGTTTCGTGGTGATCGGCATGAACAGCAGCAATATTAATCTCAGCACGGTAGTGGTGACTGGTTATGAAAACAACCGCAGGTTGCTGGAGACTGCCGGCGCCATCGGTGTGTTGAAAGCCAGCCAGCTGCAGCGGGGTGACAACCGTGATATCATGGCTGCCATGAATACTGTACCCGGCGTTAAAATGGAAGCCTATTCCACCGGCAATTACCGGATCGCTATCCGCGGCAGCCTGCTCAACAATCCCTGGGGAATCCGGAATGTGCGGGTCTACTGGAACGATCTTCCGCTATCATCACCGGACGGCACCACCCAGAAAAGCATCGACTTTGATCCTGCGCTGATCGGGTCGGTTGAAGTGCTGAAAGGTCCCTCGGGCAGCATGTATGGCGCCGGTAACGGCGGCGTGTTGCTGATCAGGAACACGAAGGCTGGCGCCGATGAAAATTCCCTCGAAACAGGCTATACGGCTGGCTCATACGGGTACAGCCGTTTCGAAGCCTCCTACAAAACTTCCGGTGAAAATTTCAATATCGCTGCCAATGTGGTCAGCCAGCGCTACGATGGTTACCGCGAAAACAACTGGGGCAATAAAGATGTGATCAATCTTTTTTCGCAATTCAAAACCAGTGAAAAAAGAACGCTGAACCTTTTTGTGACCCATGTGACGGGAAGTCTTGGCATCGCCGGCGCGCTGAATGCATTTCAGGCTGATTCGATGCCGCGTCAGGCTGGCCAGTACAACAAAGACAACAAGACCTCGGTCAAAAAATACGATGCCACTGCGTTCGGGGTTTCGCAGACTTATCGATTCAGCAGCCACTTTACCAATACCACCGGCGTGTACGGAAATTTCCAGACCTATGACCATCCGTTTGGTACCGGCATCTATTATAATGGTTACCTGAAGGAAAGCCTGACGGGTTATGGCGGCAGAACAAGGTTCGTCTATGCCCCGGTATTGGGGAGTATCAGCAGCCGGTTCAGCATCGGGGGCGAATACCAGTACCAGCACCAGTTCGGCAATACTTTTACGGTGATCAACGATGAAGCAGGTTCGTGGCCCGAAACCGGTGATCTCTACCAGAATGATATCGTGGTGTCAAAATCAGCCATGCTTTTTGCACAGGCAGAATTTGACCTTCCCCGGAGTTTTTTCCTGACCCTGGGCGCGAGTTATACCAACCTCAGCTACGATATCCTTGACATGCTGAAGACTGCCGGCCATGTGGATTATTCCGGCCTGCTGCAGTTCCCGGATAAGATCTCGCCACGTATCGGGCTGGTCAAAACAATTGGTAAAAACCTGGCAGTGCATGGCAGCATCAGTTCAGGCTATTCGCCCCCGCCGGTTTGGGAGATCAACAATTATGATGGCACGCTGAACAAGGATATTCAACCGGAAGGCGGCGTGAATTATGAGATCGGGTTCCGCGGGAATATGCTGAACAGCAAACTCAACCTGGATGTGACTGCCTACCAGATGAACCTTAAAAATGCGATCGTCCCCGTAGCACAGGCCAACGGAACTACTGCTTACAAAAATGCCGGTGCGACCAACCAGAAAGGTATAGAAGCTGCGGTGTCGTATTTACTGCTGAGCGATCGGGAACAACTGGTCTCCCTGCTGAAGCCCTGGATCAGCTATACCTTCAACGATTACCGGTTCAGGGATTATAAAACACAATCCTATGATGACGGGTCGTCTTCTGTAATCACTGTCGACAACTCAGGAAAGAAAGTGACCGGTGTGGTTCCCAACAGCGTGGCTGCCGGTGTTGATCTTGATACGCGGCCGGGCATCTACCTGAATACAACCTTTTACTATTACGATAAAGTGCCCCTGAACGATGCCAATACCTATTACGCCGATGCCTATGCGCTGCTGAACCTGAAGATAGGTTACAGGAAAACTTTCAACCGGATCGGGCTTGATCTTTCCTGCGGGGTGAACAATGTAACGGACACGCAATACAGTTCCCTCCTGTTGTACAATGCGGATGCTACTGCCTACGGCGCACCGCCACAATTTTACAATCCGTCTCCCGGCATCAACTATTATGGCGGGGCCAGGCTCAAATACAGTTTCAAATGAAAAATACAATACTCTTCTGTGCGCTGGCCTGGGCGGCAGTGGCCTGCAATACCGGTGTGAAGCCGGATCAACCGGTGCCTGGTGCGACATGTATATCAGATACCACCCGTAAAGCATCAGCGGTATCGCTGAGTACGGATCAGTCCGCCCAACCGGTCATCTCCTGGTGCGAATCTGATGCAAAAAGCACCCACTATTTTTATATGGCATATGCCGATACAGCAACCGGCGGGTTTTCTGCACCGGTTGCCGTGCCGGTAGAAAACGGGGTTAGTCTCCACGAGGAAGGCATGCCCAAAATAGCGATCAAGTCAGACGGCACTATCGTGGCGGTTTATGAAGTTTCCAGTCCCACTACTCAAAACGAATATGCGGGAGCAGTGCGTTTCATTCAATCAGCTGACAAGGGACGCACCTGGTCGGCGCCGCAATATGTTCATGCCGATACGGTGGCGGGTAAGAGCAGGTCATTTGCAGCAATCACGCGGCTCGCGGATGGTGAGCTCGGTGTGTGCTGGCTGGATGCGAAAGTGCCTGGTCAGAAAAGCGGCAGGCCGGTAAAATTTGCCCGCACCAATGGAACCGGCGGCTTTGTGAACGAAATCCTGGCAGACTCCACAGCCTGCGAATGCTGCAGAACTGCCATCACCTGCAATGAATCAGGAAAGATCAGTATCGCGTACCGCGACATCATCAGTGATTCGATCAGGGATATTTCCATAGTCACCTCTACAGACAACGGCCGCACGTTCAGTGAGCCGGTTCCATTCAGCGGGGACAACTGGAAGCTGACAGGCTGCCCGCATAATGGTCCCGCCCTGGTGAATGCAGGCAACATAACCTATGCCACCTGGTTTACCGGGGGGCAAAGCCGGGGAGTAAATTATGCGGAGCTCGACAGCAGCAATATGCCCCGCGCCAAAAAACACCTCTCCAACAATGGAAAATACAGTCAGCTCTGCGTCATGCCTTCGGGGGAATCCGTGGTTGCTTTCAGTGACCTGGTGAAGGCGGGGGGTAAACTGCAGAGCAGGATCGTATTGAATAAAATCAGCCATGACCAGACCGGGATACTGGAACTGACAGCACCAGAAATTGAAGCAACCTACCCGGTGATCAGGCCAGTGGCAACAGGAAAAGTGATGGTCGCCTGGTCCGCGCAGGGAAAAGTGTATTACCAGTTGGTGGAAACCGAAAAGATCTCGCACCCCGTGACGCAGGTGGCATCGGTGACTACCGAAACTCCTGCGCATCATCACGGGCATGGAGAATAGTGATTTATTTTTCAACTATTTATGCAGGTTTTCAGCGAACGGCTGTTGGTGTGGAAAAGGTTTCTGCTGAAGAGCGGATTATGGCAAGGTTGTGGATAAAAACCCGGCAGGTGGCGCGATCCTTAACATTGAGTTAATACTAAAGCGAGACCTTGCCCCGGTTATGATGACACTCTTCCGGAAAGATCAGCGACCTGCTGGCAGGATAATCAACAACATGTTGCTGTTGCCTGATGGCCATATGGTAGGCGTGCTGCTCGGCAGCTGCCTGTTTGGCCTGGATGGAAAAGTAAAGGCGAAATATTTCCACCACACGCTGTATACGCTGGAAGGTGAAATCCTCGCATCGGAGCGGTCGGCACCGGATACGCTGGCGGAACTGGCAAAGCGGCCATCCATATCTGCCGCATGGGAAATCATCAAGCGGATCAAGGACCACACCTGTCCTATCATTCAACCGAAGAGTGAATGGGCCGACCTTAACATGGCCGCCTATTTCAGCAGTCCGGCTGCGGCTGCGGCCACATTTGCGTAAGCTTCACGCATATGCTTGCTTTTCACGCAAGGATTTTTCACGCTATTTTTTTTCCTGGATTCGCTAAAGCTATGGCAGGCAAGGCACGCAAGGGCGCTGGCCACCTTCAAAGACGGTAGCCGAAGCGCGCCCCGCAAAGGGCAGAGGCGCAAAGGTTTGGTTGATAGTGGTTAATGGTTTGGATTAGTTCTCTGGGAGTAAGACAGAAATTATACGGAAACACGAGTTTATTTTTCTGAAACGTAGGCTGGTGGCTCATTTGTGTAAATTTTACAAATTGGCGATTTTGCAATAAGACATCCCCCATCGCGAAAATCCCGGCGACAACACCCCTGGCCCGGCATTTGCAAAGTCCATTTTGTGAAATGCCTGCAACACATATCAGTGATTTTGACCCTGGCATCGGCTGTAGCCTGCCAGCAACCCATACCCGCTGACAACAATACTCCATCGCAGGCAACGGCCACCAAACATCCTAACTGCGACGGCCGCCAAAGTATTCAACCTATCAGTAATACTGCATCTTTTGAAAGGCCTTCCACTATCCTTTTGATTCGTTTGGAAAGACAGGATGCCCCGGTACTCATTGACAACTATAATGTTACTGAAAGCGATAATGCCAGACCGCTGGTGGTGGAAAACATGGTGATCGACTCAGACACCCTCGTTCCTGCATTTTTACGGGAAGAAGCGCTTACAGATAACGGGGATGATATCCGCACCCGTTTGTTTATGGCCAACTAGAATTCAGAAAAATACATATTGCCAGCTCAGCATAACAATATTGTAATCGTATCCCGTATTGGTGAAGGCGCCGATGTGAAACTGCGCTTTCAGGGAATGCTGCTTTGAAACGGGCACACCAAAGGTGGCGCCGATGCGCCAGTTATTCTCGAGGTTGCCCACCGCTTTTCCATCTACTTTGGTTACGCCGCCGCTGAACCAGTTCCCATTCAGACCGATCCACATCTGGTTATTGAAAATATAGTTGGTGTGGGCCTGGAACGAATAAACGGGTGCCTGGGATTGTACCTTATTACCCAGGTAACTGGTATTATCGGTATAAAACCAAACCCCTGCGTAAGCTTCTGCATAGAAGTGCTGCCAGCGTTGCGACACACCGATCTCGGGTTTGAATCCCCAGCGGTTGGCACCGAGGTTGATCAGTTTCTGCGGGTAGTATAATCCAAGGGGAATGGAAGTTACCAGGCTGACACCGAGGATGGTCTTTTGCTTGAATGTTCTGAATTCTTTCGGGGACAAAGCGGGTGAGCCAAGCAGGTTGATGCCAATGCGGATGCGGGCATCGGAGAAACCGTTGCGTGCGGTTGATGTATCCATGCCGCCCACTTTTGCCGTGCCGGACAAAAAAGAAAAGGGCCAGGTCAGTTGCACGCGGGCCAGTTTATTGAAGAGACCGAATGTCCGTACATATCCGATTCCCAGCGTATGCGCCTTGATTTTGCCGTCCGATATGGGCCGTGAAGGATCGGTAAGTACGTTACCTGCTGAATACCCGTATACCAGGGCGATGGCATTGGTACCCTTCGGCAGGTTGGCGTAGGCGCGCGGCTCCAGTTCCTGCGCTGTGGCGGAAGGCAACAAAGTTACAATGAGCAGAAAAATGCAGAAAGCGGCGGAGGCCAACTGCCGGAAGCTGTTCATGCTTCCAAGGTAGTTTTCCCCCGCCGCTTTTCCCGTTTTATGGCTGGTTTACCGTAAAATCAGCTGCCTGTTGAACCGCCTTTCTGCGTGATCATGAGGGGCTGAAATACATTCCTTTTAATTTTAGCCCTGCCGATAAAGCGGTTGCCTTCGATCCGGTTGAACATCCGGGGATAGATCATCACATCTTCATCGCGGGTATCGAACAGCAGTTCCTTTTTCATTTTGCCATCATTTCCGATTTTGGTCACAATCACCTGTCCGCCTTTTCCATTAACGTGGCGCTTCGGAACATCCTCATCTGCCAGGTCCATATTCTTGATATTATCAAGGTAGAGGAAATAATAACCACTGGCATCGCTCACTGTTTTGTAGCCGAGGGTAGCATAATCATTTACACCATACTGACGCTTCGGAACTTTTCTTACCCATGCCATATTGCCGTTTGCATCGATCTTCGTGGCGATGATATCGTCATAGTAATAGTAGTAGTTTTTGGTGCTTGAGTTCATGTATACGCCGGTTCCGGACATCCTGGATGTGTACACCACCTCCATCATGTATTCCTCACAGCTGAAGAAGATACTGCCGTCCTGCTCCACGATTACATCACGCACTTTCAGGTTGGGCATTTCAAAGTCTTCTGCCCTTTCCATCTTTCTCCTGTCGCGTCCTTTCTCATATTTGGCCAGTTCTTCCACCGGAAACTCGTAATATCCCTTTTTGAAATTCACGAGGTTGCCGGTGCCATCGATATTCGCGAGGAAGACGCCGTCTGTTCCGGTGTTCCGTTTTTTGGATTTCTTGGAATAGGTACAGGCTACCACCAGGCTTTTGGATCCATTTTCAATCAGGGTGGTTTCGCGGATGAAATAATCATCCAGCATCACTTTGGTGATCATTGGTTTGCTGCTGCCTTTTGAAAATTTCATGACTTCAAAGTGATACCCGGGTTTGCCTTCCTTGTCTTTCTCTTTCCTGGAATCGTTCTCATATACCTTAGCGAGGAGATAGGCATTTCCCTCTGAATCGACTGTAAAATCAGAGTTATCCATTACAGCTTCCGTGTAGGGCATGCTAAATTCGCCGCCCCAGAGTTTTTCCATATTGTCGTTAAAAACCTGGAAGCCGAGTTTGTCGTAGTTCTTTTTATCGTTGCGTTGTTCCGGGAATAGCCGGTAGCTGATCAGGAGCTTTGTTTTGTCGTGGCTGTAAGTGAAATCGTATTTGTCGTCGACCTTCGATATGTACCAGCCCCTGGGTACCAGGTTTCCTGTAACCTTGGTGGTAGAGAACAACAGTTTGTTGTTGTCTTCCAGTTTTCCGGTTTTCACATTGATGCGGGCAGAATAGAGTTGTTCCTGCTGGTCGTCTTTGTTCCAGTCGCTGTGCAGCCAGAAATATTGGCCATTGGTGAATTCCGTTACGACCTCGCTGTTCATGTTGCGGGTAGCTTCAGGTACGTCTATAATCCGCTCCGAAGATTTGTTCAGTGATTTCGGATCGAACTGAACGAGGATCAGTTCTTCCTTCTTGATCGAAATATTGACCAGGCCGTCTTTGTCGTTGCCGACGAAGGCGAGGTCGGTTGTTTTGCGGGGCAGGTCGTATTCCATGCCCAGTTTGAAATCGAATTTGGCGGTTTGCCCATTAGCGATGCCTGCAAGGAGACAGCCTGAAAGCAATAGAACCTGTTTCATATAAATGGGGATTTGTTTTAATCAGGGTGCGGACAGATTGCCGGTGCTCGAACCGGACTGATTGGATGGTGATGTCAGGGTGAATGTACCTTCCATGGTCACTGTATTCGGAGTCGTCTGACAAGGTGTTTCCGCAGGCGGGTTGGTAACGGTGATGTATATGCTGTCGTTTTTTGTTTCACAGTCAGGAATTCCGAAAGTGCTGAGTACATAGAGGCCTTCATCGAATTTGCTGATGCGACCGATCATGTATTCCGGGTTGTATTCAGAGGACTTGCCCTCACGGGACAATATTACGTTGGTGTAGTCAGGTAACCCTGCGGCGCGTAAGGTCATTTCTTCGCCGCGCAGATAAGCCGTCTTTGCTGTTTCGATGGTAACATTTTCCAGGAGGGTGCAGGCATTTGCTTCGTCGTCGGGGGATTCAGCCAGTTTGACGCAGGAGATGAGGCAAACGGATGCAATTGAGGCTACGGACAGGGCTTTGAACGATCTCAAGGGTAAGGTTTAGGGCCGCAATATAATCGCTTTTTAATTATTTGTCGTATACTTGGCTACCAACGATCGGTTTGCCTGTTACAAAAGCTGTATGAAGAAATACTTGCCTTTTCTGACAGGACATTATTCCACGGCACCGGGGTTGTTACCGATCCACCGGCAGGAGCATGCTGCCGATCAGCTGATCTTCCAGATCGATCAGCAATATTCCGCCTACCGCGCCAACAAGCTGTGTTGCAGGGAAGAAAATATTCATAAATATTATATCGAGAGGGATTGCCGCCTGGAAACGATGCGTGCCGTCAATGAATACCTCGTGTACCAGCTGCAGTACGAATATCCGTTACTGTTTGATTTTACCACGGGCAGGAACGATTCACTGCTCACCAACCTGAACACCGGTGAAATCATCCGGTGGCGGACGGCGACCATGGAACTGGAAGGATCTGCCTATGTCAGCCTGTTCGATGCCCTTTGCAGCCAGGTGCAGGAAGACCTGGCGATTTGCCAGCTGACTGAAGCGCGGGACTGGCTAGCGGCGATTCACCTTTGTGCGCCCAATCACTGGTCGGCGGCAGACAAGATCGGCAAGCCCTTTGATGCCGTTCATGCGCCGGTACCGGGGATGGAAAAGACGATGCCTTCCTATTTTAAAATGCTGCAGAGTATCGTGGACAAGGGGCCATTCACCCGTTTCGCCTGGGGTATAGGGACGGATTACCGGCTGAATCATCATCCCGAACCGCCGCCGGGCTGGGATCCTAAATCATGGCACGGCAGGAAGATCAACCGCAAATCCGAATTATTTATCCGGACTGAGCGGCAGAACCTGGTTGGTTTCCCTGCGCAGCAGGCATTTTTGTTCACGATCCGGACCTACTTCTACCCTGTTCGTGACCTGGATCCTGCTGAGAAAACGGCGTTGTGGTCGGCGGTGCGGAGTATGTCGCACGAGGCGCTGGCATATAAGGGGCTGGAGGGGGTGACGGCCTGGCTCGCGGAGAAACTGTTTGAGGAGTAGAAGAAAGTTTGGGGTCTGGAGTTTGGCTTTGCCTGCCGAAGCTTTAGCGAAGGAAGGTGTTGCTTTCAGGAAAACCGGCAATTCATAAATTCGAGTGAAATGAGCCACCAGCCTGCGTTTCAGAAACGTATACGTTATAAACGGTTAATTTGCGGGGGAAGAACAGGTTTCCGTTAACTTGCCTGCCGTTATATCAGCTTCTCTTTTGGATCAATTTCTCTTTTGGATCAATTTCTCTTTTGTATCACTTATCCGTTTAATAAGCCGCTGAATAAAACGGGTAATACGCATACGACTACGAAACGCAGGCTGGTGGCTCATTTCACTCAAACTTGTGAATTGCTCTTTTTTCAAAAAGGAACCCCTGCTCAAACTAAACCATCAGGTGGAAGCAGGTGGAAGCAGGTGGAAGCAGGTAGAAGCCTGAGGACCGTTAATAAAAAAGGGGCCGCTGAAAAGCAGCCCCGTTTGGGAATTCTAACCAATACAACGGAAGGCAATGCTACTCCGCGTAAAGTACTTCGTCGAATTTGCGATAGAGCCCTGATGCATTCAGGTACATGTATTTCAGGTAAAACACGCGCCCAACAGGATCATAGGTGCAGGCGCCATCGGCTACTACTGAGAGCCCCGCTTCACTGCCGGATTTCGACAGGATATTTACAGTATTGTCTTCATTGATGGTCATGTACACCTGGAGGGTGGTGTTGGCAAAAACAGACGGGGCGATCTGGAACTGGTACTCGCCGTCTCCGTTAAAATAGACCCATTTCCACTCTTCGAAACTGGCGAGGGCTGTTGATGGCCTGTCCAGCGTACCCATGGAATAATACCAGCCTTCGCGTTTGGCATCCAGCATGTCTTTGACTTTCCTGTCCATCGAATCAACACCCGCCACCGCGAAAGTGTCGATTGCCTGGCTGCTGGGTTTGTAGTAGGACTGATAGTACACTTTGGTGCCTTCTTTCCATTCCGGAAGGGTCTTTTCAAAATCGTCAGGGCCCAGAAAAACGGTTTTGCCTTCGCCCCGGATATTGGTGTACCGGATTTCGGTACGTACGTTAACTGTATCAGGTATGCCCCAGGTGGTGACCAGCCCACCGTCTTCGTTCATTGATAGCGAACTGAGGTTTCGGTTATACAACCCCGACAGGTAGTTGTCGCCGTAAACTTTTACATTCAGCACCTGACGAAGGGTGGACCGGTTTCCCTGCTGGTCATAGGAATAGACGAAGAAATTGGTAGTAGATTCCGGAAGACCGGTGATCAGCTGCCTGATCGTGTCACTGGCCTGGTGTGTTGACGCCGGAATTTCAAGAGAGTCATTGCCATTGTTCCAGAAAACCCTGTAACTGACAATGGAAGGGTCTGTATTCGGCAACCACGTGACCAGCACACGCTTGTATCCTGAATAAACGGTAAGCTGTTCCACATTGCCGGGATAAATGATCTCCCGCTCTTTCAGGTAATCGCGGAAATTACTGTCCGCCTTGCTGCAGGAAGCAGCCACGGCCAGGAACAGGCAGATCGCTGCAGCCCACTTTATCGTTTGATGTTTCATTTTAAGGTTTGATGTTTGAGGATTGAAGTTTGGGGTTAATTGCCCCAGAAAGTGAGTTCCATCATATGCATGAAGCTGCTGCCCGACCAGGTTTCCAGCGTTTCGAAACGCAGGTAACGCACTGCAGGCAGACCCACCGGGAAATTGTACTCGAAGCCGGCTTGTGCAAAGAGTTCATCTTCCGGGGTGAAGGATGGGCCTGGTAATCCGGAAGGTTTGGGATAACACTCGAACTCGCCTAACAGGGTCCATCCGTCAAAGCTCCCATCGGGGTTGGGATTGGTTGCTCCCCAGATGCGCCAGCGTTTAGGATTGCCATGGTAATAGGTATACGTGCCTGTTCTTTCCCAGATCTTGTACCGGCTCAGCTGTGAGCTCACCCCAAGGTCAAAGGTGAAATGCTGGGGCATGCCACCACCTACTGCAGTATGGAAGCCGCTGCCTTCGGTTATTCCATCATTGTCCCACAGGTAATTCACCTCCCAGCCCCAGTCGGATGCCTGGTCAGTGGGAAGCGGGTAAGGCTGAAACTTTGCTTTGTCCAGCTGGTATTCATACAACGGTGTCAGGGTGGTGAACAGGGTATCGGAAACATTGTTCCATTTGTCCGTGGTGAAAATGGCAAAGTCCCGCGGCTCAGCGGCATATCCCCTTACGCTGAATTTGATATTTTCAAATGCAGAGAATTGCTGATCGGCAACCTGCCAGTCGCCATTCTGGTCTTTCGTCATCACAATCACACCTACATCTTTTTTCCGGGAATTGGTGCCGCTGACAAATACACCACCGAAATCAGGCAATGCAGTAATGGTTTCCCGCACGAGCCGGTATACCGGTTTCAAGGGATGCACGGTTACAGTAACCGGGTCTGATTTTACTTCAGCACGCGAGATAACGGTGAGGGTTACCTGGTAATCCTGTTCCTCATTGAAACCATCCACCACCAGCTTGTTGTCATAATAGGAAGCTTTTGTTTGCCGTGAAACTGACTGGTTGATCTTGTAGTCGGCCTGCACATACAGGATGTTGTCGGATTTGGGCAGGTCGTAGGAGATCTCGGCACCACCATTCACGGCAACGGACTGAACATTCGTTACGGGCAGTGGTTTGGTGGGATCAGTAGAGGGCGGACTGTTGTAGTCTGCTTTCTTGTCGCACGACAGTATTGTCAGGGAAACGAGCCAGCAGCACAGTAGTATTCTATTGCTAAGCATGTGAAATATTTTGGTTTACCAGTAAAGGTTTTGAACGAGTTTGGGATTTACGGAAAGGTTGTCGGTAAGGATCGGCCAGAAATAATCCCGGGTCTGGAAGGACGGTGTGAGGATGGTCCGCGGACGGTAATAGTACCCGGCTTCCGACTGATCGATATCCCAGCCCTGGATGGGACGGCTCAACACATCGGCCATCGTTTTCCAGCGGCGGAGATCCCATCCGGCCTGTCCCTCGAAACACAATTCAATTCTCCTTTCGTGCTGTATGATTTTGCGCAGGCCGTCTTTTGTTGTATAGGCAGCGGGATATTTTGAATATTGGGTCCATGCCGTTTCCACGTTTTCCAGCCCGGCGCGGTTGCGTACCTGGTTGATCCATTGCAGGGCATTGCCGGTTGGGCCTTCGCTTTCATTCAGTGCTTCTGCATACAGCAGGTATAAACCCGCCATCCGTATGACCGGCCAGGGATACCAGACTTCTGAGGTAATGTTCTCATCGAGTACGGTCTGGTAGTGGATCAGTTTCTTGGGCCAGTAACCGGACACATTGTACCGCGTACCGTCAGTTTTTCCTGCCGGTCCGCCAATACGCCCCTGGAGGTGATAGGCAGTGGCATCACTGAGCTGGCCGTTACCAAACCACTTGCCGCCATCAAAGCCGAGGCTGGCATAGAATCGTGGTTCCCGGTTGAGGTGTAACTGTACGGTTGTATATCCCTGTTCCACATAGAAACGATTGGCCTCATTGCCCGTAGTCAGGTTAAACCTTTCTGCATAATTCCAGGTTTTGTCTTCCTCGATGGGCACCCCATGGTTGGAGTAAAACATTTCTGCCGTATTGATGGTGGAACCGAACTGGCCATAGATGTAATAGTTGTTCATTGCGCCGGGCGTAAGGCGTGCCGCGGTGACGCGCTGGTAATTGTAGCCGGGGTTTAATGCCCAGATCTCTTCATCGTTCCAATCGTCGGTCACGGCATTCTGAAGGGTCAGCAGCAGCTTGGTGGAATCGGACACCTGTCCGAGGTTGCCCGGTGCCACAAAATGATAGAGCTGGTAGTTGGCGGCATGGCAGGCATCGATGGCTTCTTTGCAGGCTGCGACTGCCACTTCCCATTTTTTCGGATCGGTTTCAGGGGCAAATAAGGCATTGCCTTCCTTGTCTTTCAGGGCAGCCATATCGGGGTTGCCGTTGAACAGGGGACTTGCCTGTGTCACCCGCACTTCAGCTTTTACAGCGCGGGCAATGGTTTTGGTGATCCGGCCCATCTCATTGGATTCTACCTGGATCTCTTCCGGCAGGTCTGTAATGGCTTCATCGAGCAGGGCTACCACGTAGTTAAACACGGTGTCAACATGTTCCCGGGGAATACGCACTTCTTCGGAAGTTGCACTCACCGGGAGGTTGGTACGGATGACGGGGATGGGACCGTACATCCTGGTCAGCCAGAAGTGATAATAGGCTTTCAGGAATTTCGCTTCTGCGGTCCACCTTTTCTTTTCCTGCGGGGAAAGGTCGGGCGGAAGACTGATGTTGTCGATCAGGATATTGCAACGCCGGATGGCCTGGTACATCGACGGTGCGCCGCCTTTTCCATCCCAGAAATTGAGTGTGGGATTAATCGCAGTCTGCGTACCGCGAAGGATCTGGAAGCCGTCCATGAACATCTGGGGTTCGCCCCAGAAAGAAGGCATTACCACTTCTCCGGAGGTGGTAAATCCGGGATTGAGGTCCACCCGGCTGAGTTGTTGCAGGGTGTTGTAACAGGTAAAAAGATATTTTTCTGCTTCCAGCCTGTTGCGGAAGGCGTAATCGATGGTCGCGACGTTGTCCGGAACTACATCAAGGTATTTTTTGCAGGAAGTAACGAGGATGGATCCTGTTGCTACCAGCCATATATAAACGAAGAACTTTTTTGCTTTCATCACAATTGCAGGATTGGTTTAAAAATTGGCATTAATGGCAAAACTGAAAACGCGCTGGATCGGGTAAGCCAGGCCGTTACCCGCGAGTTCCGGATCCCAGTCTTTGAACGGGCTCCAGCAGATGAGGTTCATCCCGTTCACATAAACACGGAGGTTCTGCATGAACAGTTTTTTGGAAACGCGTGCCGGCACTGTGTATCCCAGTTCAACAGATTTCAGGCGGAGGAAAGAACCGTTGCGCATATACCAGGTGCTCATTTGTGTGTTGTTGGCATGCTGTTCCGGCGAATAGCGCGGCCAGATGGCGTACAGGTCCTGGTTTTCTTCAGACCAGTGACTGTCGGCATACACCTGCAGCAGGTTGGTATTGTTGACGAAGGGTGCTGTCTTGTTCGGATCAACAAAGAAGGAAGAACGTGCAGATCCCTGGAAGAAGAAGGACAGGTCAAATCCTTTATACCCGCTGGATGCACCAAAGCCATAGATGATTTCAGGCACCGTGGGGTAACCAAAGAAAACCTGGTCTCTTTCGGAAATGATGCCATCACCATTTACGTCACGGTATTTGATATCTCCTCCCCGCACGGCCATGGTTTCACCGGGAAAATTCTGTTGGGGCGATGCAGCCACTTCCTTATCGTCTACGAACAGTCTTTCTGCGATATAACCGAAAGGCCTGTTCAAAGGCTGACCGATACGGCTGCGCCAGGGTTCGTCGTATTGTGGTTCCTCATACTCGGTGTATTTGTTGCGGGAGAAGGTCATGTTGCCGCGGCCTTTGATCCATCCTTTACCGCCTGCAAAATTGACCGTGTAATCGGCCTGCAGGTCGATGCCCCTGGTTTCTGCCTTCCCGAGGTTGGCACTGATCGGAGCTTCCAATCCGAGTGTCGTGGGAATGGTATTTCTTACCTGGAGGATATTGCTGCGTTTCATGCGGTATACTTCGGCAGTAATATTCAGTCCCTTGAAGAGCTGCATTTCCAGTCCCAGGTTGGTGGACAGAGATTGCTCCCAGGTGACAGCGTTGTTCTGGTACCGGGAGATCAGGATGCTGGGCTGCGAATAGGTATTACGGAGACCGAAAACGGCAGCCGTCGGGCCGTTGAGGTTCACGTTGGACATATAGTAAAACCGTTCATCGCTGATGGCATCGTTACCCGAAAGTCCATGGCTGGCGCGCAGTTTCAGGCGCTGGATGATATCGGAGATTCCGCCCTTCCAGAATTTCTCATTGGATAAAACCCAGGATGCACCCAGTGTCGGGAAGAAGCCATAACGATTTTGTTCAGAGAAGCGTTCAGACCCGTTGTACCCGAAGTTGAATTCCAGGAAATAGCGGCTGGAATAGGAATAGGTGGCACGGCCGGCCAGCCCGATGTTACGGTATGGTAGTGATGACAGCAGGTCGTTAACTTCCTTACTCACAGCGAGTGATTGCTGCCTGGTGGCAACCACAGAAGCGCTGACGCCATGTTCACCGAATTTGCGATCGTAATCAATTACACCCTGCAGGTAGTAGAATGAATTGATCTGGCGGTTCCAGGGATTGGAAACATAATCGAGGTATTCTGTGGGCTGGGCGAAATTGGAATTCTGGTTGTTGAGCCAGGATAAGGTATAGGAGTTGCTGACTTTGTCGTACCCCGCATTGGGAATGGTATAGTAAAAAGGATTGTACCGGCGGGTTACATCAAAATAGGAAAACCGGTTGGTGCTCAGCAGCCCGCGGAAATTCAGGCCTTCTGTGATGAAGCCCAGTTTCTGCGTGAGTTCGATTTGCGCACTCATGCGGGAGCGGGAGAAATTCTGGTATCCCCGCATCAGTTCGGCGTAGGGATTTTTAGCCAGGTTACCATCCCGGAGTGTATTACCGAAAAGGATATGCTGCGTATAGGCATTCGCGGCATCCGGTGCGTAATACGCGGGGAAATCCACCGGGCTGGTATGCAGGATCAGGGAATAGATATCGGTATTGATATCCCCTGAATCGGAAATGGGGCCGGTGAATTCATCAAAGTTTCCCGATAATCTTACGACCGCCTGCGTGGTACTGGTGATGTTCACATTCACATTGGAACGCAGCTGGTAGTTGCGGAATTTCGCATTGCTGCTGAAGGTATTCATGTCATCCTTCTTCAGCGTGCCGTTGTCGAACATGGCAGAACCGGAAATATAGTAACGCGCCACTTTACCGCCGCCGCTAACGCCCATGTTCATGCGATGGTTGGCCGTGCGTGACTTCATCAGCATGTCCATCCAGTTGACTACCGGGTACACATACTGGTTGCGGTTGGGATCCATCCGGTTGCGGATATCGTTTTCCGTATAGCGGGGAGCCTGGCGGTTCTCATCGGTTACGCGATTGGCGATAGCTTCATTGTAGCCGCGCATGTAAGTAATCGGATCAGCCAGTTCGATGCTTTGGGTTGGTTGGGAAATGGATTCTTCGAGGCGGAGGTTGATCTGGGCCTTGCCTTCCTTGCCTTCCTTGGTGGTCACGAGGATCACCCCGTTGGCACCGCGGGCACCATAGAGTGCAGTAGCGCTTGCGTCTTTCAGGATGGAGAAGCTGGCGATATCATCTACCTGGATGCGGGCGAGATCGTTGGCAGTCAGTTCGACGTTATCGATCAGGATCAGCGGATCCTGCTTGTAACCGAATGTGGTAACGCCTCTTACAAAAAAGTTAGCGTTATCGGCTCCGGGCTGGCCACTGCGCTGATAGGAAATCAGGCCGGCGATCTGTCCCGATAATGCCGTGGTAAGGTTACTGGCAGGAATTTTTAGGTCCCCGGGTTTGATGGTCGTAACAGAACCGACTGTCGCTTCTTTACGCTGTTTGCGGCCGTAGGCAGTTACCACCACATCCTGCATGGTATTGGCCAGTGACTTCACCACGATGTCGATGACGGTCCTGTTGCTGACAGCAATGGTTTGCGATGAAAATCCCTGGGCTGTAATTTCCAGTTCATCATCCGGTAGTACGTCCAGCACGAATTTTCCATTCATGTCGGAACTCGTTCCTTCACCGGAACGGCTTTTCACTACAATACTGATACCCGGCGTAATCGCACCGGTAGAATCTCTGATGGTGCCTGTAATGGTGATCTTTTTTTGCTGGGAAAAACCTGCTGAAGGCAGGCCGGCCAAAGCGCTGGCCAGTAACAAAAGGGGCAATAGCTGCCTTAACCGGGAAAGCAGTGCTTTTCCAGTGGAGGATAAGTACATAAGCAGTAATGATTGGTTAGATAATAGAGATCCTTATTTGTTCAGATTTTTTACTGTCGGATCTGGCAGCATATTCAAAACAGCAACTGGAGCAGGCTGGGCTACTAATCAAAAACACGGCAACAGGAGCAAGTCAATCTCCGGCACAATAAGACATACCAAATCAATGAAGGCAAATTAGAATGGAAACGAGGGTGAAACAAACAGCGGGTTAACAATTTCTGGCGTTATGTTAGCACTTATGTATTTAGGAAGGTTTGGGTCCGGATACCCGGCGAAGGAAAGGGCTGCTTTTTATAAAACAGGTAATTTATAAAACTCAGTGAAATGAGCCACCAGACTACATTTCACAAACGTATGCGATATAGACGGATATGAAATGAATACAAAACAGACCTTCGTTAATCAAGCCGGAACAGGACTGAGCTGGCTTCCCTGTATTTCCTGCCAATGATGGAGTCGGTGTGCCTTGCCACCCTTATCCGATAATGATTTTCCAGGAGGATCTGGCATATTATTTACCCGTTTAACCATCTACCCGTTTAACCATTTAGCCGCCTGGCCTTCTACCCGTTTAACAATTTATTCGATTAGCGATTCATATGTTTAGCTATTTACACGTTTGCAGAAAGCATTTTTAGACGAATACTTCACATACGGATATAAAACGCAGTCTGGTGGCTCATTTCACTGAGTTTTATGAATTGCAATATTTTAAAAAGAGGATACCTCCCGCGCTACCGAAGCAATCAATACAACCGAACAGCAATCAAAAAATAAATCAGAAACGGAAGGCCATTGTAAAATACGGATACCAGCCTTCTTTGGAATAGCCGGCGAGTACATTGAAGGAAACCAGGGAAGCCGGCACGAAATAAATACCCGCGCCGACACCATTGTGCCATACACCGGATTTTTCATCAGGCACCCATATGCGGCCGATATCCCAGAAGCTGGTGAGGCCAAGTTCACCCGGAAGGATATAACTGGCGACGCGTACGATCCGGATGCGTGCCTCAAGGTTATTGTACAGGCTGTGGCGGCCGGCAAAGCGGAACTGGCGGTAGCCCAGCAGGTTCTCCTGGCCGCCGAGGACGGCCTGCTGGTAAAATGCTTCTTTACCAACGGTTACAGCGCCTCCGGTACGATTGGCGAGCACGAATCGCTTTTTCTTTCCCAATGCCCGGTAGAAATCAATCTCACCGATGAACTGACCATAATCCTTTGCAAAGCTTTCCAATCCGGCGTAGCCCTGCAGCCGCAGGTGGACGTACATGCCGCGGCGCGGTATGATCCTGCTGTCGCGGCGGTCAAGGATATAGGTTAGTCCAGCCCCGAGGTGCAGTTTGTTTTCATAAATCGTGGCACTGTCATAAGTGGTCACGGCACCGGGCTGGTTAATGAACCTGCCCTTGTTGTCTTCGGGGTCATAAACATAGTAGTATAATGACGGACCGGCAGAGAGGGTGGCCGTATTGCCGAAGGTCCACCGCAGGGAGGGTTCAAAGCGGTAGGTGTTGAAGCGGGTGCGGTAATAGGTTTTGTAGTCGCCCGTTTTGTCGTAAACAGTTTCGTTGCCGCTGCCGAAGAAGTTGAAGGTATTGTTGGGGGCATTGATCAGTGCGCGGACAAGCAGGTCGGCATTACCGGCCACATCGGTCCATTCGCCCTGGTAGGTAATGCGGTAAGCGGCTGTAGAGAAAGAATGGGTAGCCATGAGCTGGTGACGGCTGGCAAAAGGTTGCTTTCCGAACCCGTGCTGGCGGGTGAAAATGAATCCGGCGCCAAGAAGGAACCCGTCATCGATGTTGATACCGACATTGATTTTGGGTTGCCAGATATCATAGAGGTTGACGGGGTGAAAAGGTGTTCGTGCCGCATCATATTGTTTCAGTTTCCTTTTGCCGGACTGAAGCGCAACGGTAGCACTGTCCGGTGCGATCAGCCTGAGTTTTATGGGGGAGTTTGCATTGCTGATGCGGACGCTGTCGGCGCCTTCCCCCGTGTATAGCCGGATCTCACGGGTGAGGTGATGGTCATAGGTTTTTTCCATCAGCAGATCGGTGATTTCGTGTTGCCGGTTGATCTTGTACATCCTGACTACCAGGTCACGGTTACCAGTGTCCGCAATGGTGATCCATTCATTTTTATTGCTGGCGCGGATGTCGACGATGCGTTGCGTAAACCGGTAGTATTCCATCGCGGCGTCGGGAACGCGTTCCCGCCTGCTGATCAGTTTTTCCCTCAGGGTAGCGCCGCGCAGCCGGAATGCAGGTGCGGGTAAGCGGAGCAGTGCACTATCGATCACGGCGTCGGTGATGGCGGCCTGGAATGCCTTCGCGGTGGAATCCCACACTGTAGCCGACAACTGGAATCCCGGGTAGGGATGAACGAACCGGGTTTTGGACATCAGCCACCTGACCTTCTTGATGTGCGGATCAAAATCACGGAGAGTAGGTAAAATATAAGACCGGGAAGCCATCTTCGGAAAAAAACCTTCTGTGAGGTGAAATACCTGGTCGCGGTCACGTGGCACGCCGGAATAAGTCGTTATGCCATCAGTTTTTTCAGGATGCCACCGCCACTGGTCCTCGTGCCGGTCCCAGTCCCCCAGGTACATATCCAGTAATCTTGCTGTAAGAAATTCCGCGCCGTTTAACCGGTAGTCGTTATCGGACAGGAGATTCTTTTGCATTTTTTCAGAATTGTCCGACGGTTCCAGCGGCTCTCTTTCTTCAAACAGTACGACGAGGCCGGCGAATTGCCGGCGATATTCACCCAGGGCCGGATCATCTGCCACCACCCCCAGGATGGGTTGTGCATGTGGAATATTGACAGCGGTGGCGAAAGGGGGCACGGCCAGCGCCGAAAACGGGTGCTGGGCACTGGTCACGTCATCGATCCAGTCGCGGGCAAAGGTTTGCTGCAAAAGGGGTGGCAATAATTTGTCGGGAATTTTTTCGACGCTTCTCAACACCCATTCCTTTCCGTTGTTATCCTTCAGCCGCAGCGACTGTGATTGCATGCCGCCACCCAGCTGGTCGGGACGCAGGCCACCTTTCAGGACGGATATGCGCAGTAACGGCAGCGTAACCGGCATGGCCCATTCCTTCCGGTAATTTTCACCAAAAAAGTACCGGTGAAACTTTCCCGGTTTGTCGTAAGATTGATGCACCATAACGGTTACACTGTCCTGTGCAACGGCACGGGTGCAGCAGGTCATCAGACAAATTGCTGTTAAACTGAACGTTATACTGTAAAATCGAATGACGCCGGTCATGTTATTAACATAATTATTTGCCTAAATTAGCAGCCGAAAGCTGTAACCATTCGCTATGAAGTTCGAGAAAATTCACAATAAGGGGCAGGCCAGGCTTTTTGATAACAGAATCCTGGAAATGTTGACCAAGACACATCCACTGGTGATCTGGGCGATGTACATTCCTATTATTTCCTACCTCTTTTACCTGAGTATGGATAAGGGGGGATTAAATTTCTGGAGAGCGGCGCTCACCTTTGGGTCCGGCGTTTTCTTCTGGACTTTCTTCGAATACATCATGCATCGCTTCGCGTTCCATTTTATTTCCGAAGATAAAGGTACACAACGGTTCATCTATGTAATGCATGGTAACCACCATGAATATCCGCGGGATAAGGAGCGGTTGTTCATGCCGCCGTTGCCGAGCCTGATGATCTCTTCTACCCTGCTGGCAATCTTTTATGGCATCGGTTACCTGCTGGATATGCCATTCTACGCACTGCCTTTCTTTGGCGGTTTTATTTTCGGATACCTGCTGTACGGTTCCATGCACTATGCCATACATGCCTGGAAGCCACCGTTTAAATTCATGAAACCTTTATGGCGCAATCACCACCTGCACCATTACAAGGATGAAGGCAAGGGATATGGTGTGAGCACTACCATCTGGGACCGGGTGTTCGGTACCATGTTTGATGTGTCCGACCGCAACGCGGCTGCCGGAAAGGAAGAGAGGGCTTAGCAAAATTCTAACGGCCTGATCAATCCAGTTTCCGCGCAATCCTGTCAATTGCGTCTGCTGCCATGGGTTCTTTTCCGGTAACTACCAGGATCGTATAAGTGAAGGTCACCTGCTCTCCTGTTTTTAATGCCAGGTTGAGATTATCTTTTCCGTTACTGAATACCGAGGCACCCAGCGGGTTCACGGCAAACAGGCCATATCCCCTTGCGTGCCAGTAGGCAGGATAACCAGGATTAGAGGGATGATCCAGCATGACTATGCTTGTTACATTTCCATTCAGGGGAGCCGACAGGCGGCACCAGCGGGCACGTTTACTCCATGCACTGTCACCTCTTTGTCCCTCGCTGTTGAGATAGTCACCCTGGGGCAGCTGCAATTCCTTCGCTACCCGAAAGCCCAAAAGTCCGTCTTTGGCGTCTTTAAAGGTTACCGGTTGTTTTGCAGTTAGGGTGGTTTTCCGGTCGATCCGCCTCATGCCGCCGCTGCCGCTGAAGGTAAGGCTGGTGGTTTCTTCCAGGAGCGTATTTCCGGCCGGATCTTTCCAGTTGGCATGGTATTCCAGCAGTCCTTTTTTACCATCGGCTGTACGGACAACACTGTCGGTGCTGATGGAGCCGTAATGGTCTTTTTTATCGGCAGGGATGGCGTACGAATTATTCCAGAAATCGAAGCCGTTCACATTCTCAAAATTGAGCCAGATGCCAATATGATGGGGATGATCTGTCGGATCTCCCGGTCTCGGATCAAGCGGAAAGCCCCGGGTTACCACAGCCCCGTCGGCACCAATAACAGGAAACAGAACGGGCTTGGGCAGGGTATCCGGAAAGAGGAAATTGGTAAACAGCCTTCCGCTGATGGTAACATTGATGGTCCTTCCCTGGTGGTAAAAGCGTACCGGGTCCTGTGCGCGGCAGGGTGTTGCCCAGATTGCTGTTGCACACAGGAGGGTTAGCAGGCACTGGATGGTAGTGCCGGAGCAACTACGGCGAGAGATTGGTTGATAATTGTTAATCACAGGTGGAAGATTTTTCCGTTAGCCATAACATTCTGGGTGGTTTCGTCAAACACCACGCGTGCGCCGGTATGCGCCGCAGCGGTGGTCATGATGCTGGCGATCGAGTGGTTGTAACCCGCTTCGACGGGGGCATTGGGCGGCTGGCGGCTGCGGACGCATTCCATCCAGTTGCGCACATGTGCAGACGTGAGCGGATCACCGCCGGTATTGGCAGATGCGATCACTTTGGCTGTCTCCTGCAGTTTCATTTCGGGCAGCAGGTTGGGTGCCATCTGCATGGCATCGGCAAAATTCTTGGTGAGCCCGCCTACAGGCGAGATCATGTTGGTATTCAGGTTGAGGGAACCGCCATTGGAATAGTACACTTCCTGCGGATGCTCATCACCGTTACCCATGCGGGAAGCGAAACTTACCTGAAAGCCATTGGCGGGGTCATTTGCCGGACCGTAGTCAAATACGGCGGTGATGGTATCCCAGTTGCGGCGGCCATCTTTCCAGTTATAGATACCGCCGTTGGCAACCACCGAACGTGGGTGGGCCAGGCCGGTGAACCAGTGTACGGTATCGATCTGGTGGCTCATCCATTGTCCGGGTAAACCCGAAGAATAGGGCCAGAAGAGGCGGAATTCAAGGTATTTGCGGGGATCAAATGCTTCTTTGGGGCGATTCATCAGGAAGCGGGCCCAGTCGGTGTCGGCTTCTTTGAGCAGCGGCACTTCTTTGGGGCGGCGCCAGCGGCCGGGCTGGTTCACGTTCCAGGTGAGTTCCACCATATTGACCGGCCCGAATTTGCCGGACTGGATGAAGTCGCGGGCTGCCTGGTAGTTGCCCCCGCTCCTGCGCTGTGATCCGATCTGCACGATCTTACCGGAAGCTTTGACCGCTTTCAGTGCCTTGCGGTTGTCTTCCATCGTTTCGGCGAAAGGCTTTTCCACATAGGCATCGCAGCCGGCCTGCACTGCTTCAACGGTATGCAGGGCATGCTGGAAATCGGCCGTGCTGATAAAGACCGCATCGACCATTTTCGACCCATACAACGCTTCATTGTTCCGGAAGGCTTTTACCTCGTGCTGCATTTTTTCCTTCCAGGCTGCGGCGCCTTCGTCGCGGCGGCGGTTCCAGATATCGGATACTGCGACGACATCGAAGTTGAGTTCCTTGTAGTGTTCCATAAAACAGGGCATGTGGCTCTGGCGATGGCGGTCGGAGTACCCGATAACGCCCACCCTTACCCGATCATTGGCCCCGGGTATGCGGCGATAGCTGGCAGCAGCCATGGCATTGGTGCCCATGTAAATGCCGGTGGCAGCGAGGGCGGACTGGCGGATGAATTTCCTGCGGGAATTTTGCAGCGCTCTGGAATTTTTCATCCTTAAATGTATCATTTTTTGTCGATCACCATCATTACTGCACCATAGGCCGGTACCACAACTTTTACACCGTTGAGGGTATTGGAAGACCTTGCCTTTAGGGTGGCATAGTCTGCCGGGCCTCCGGCGTCTTTGGTGGGACCCGAACCATTGACGATCACTTTGCGGGAAAATTCGCCGTTGTCGTTGGAGCCTTCGAGGGTATAATAGTAAAAGCGGCTGCCGATATTGAAGTTCTTCGATTTGATCTCTACGGTAACCGCGCTGGCTGAAGTATTCAGGATCGTACAATTGGCCTGTCCCGAGCTGTAGGTAGAGGCATAAGCCTTGATGGCAGCGGTGCCGGAAACAGCGGCCGGAACGAGGCGGTCACCCATTAACTTCTGGAAGAAATACAGGTAGTGAAAGGATGGTCGTGGGCTCCATTTCGGGATGCCGGGTTCATCCCCGGGGCTGAACAGCCCATGATCATTGCCGTTATCCCAGCCATTCACCAGGTCCCAACGGGCAGCCATACCAAATTTGTTCTTGAGCGATTCGCCCACTACCAGTAATGCAAACAGGCCGCTGGTATTGCTGACCTGTTGTTTGGAGCCGAGGGCCCACATATTCCATTCGGTGAGGGCAACGGGTTTCAGGGTGCCCCCGTTGTTCAGCACTTCTGATTTAAGGAAGTTCATCATGTCATAAGGCACTTTTTCTCCTGCTATCAGCACCTGGCTGGCGTTGGAATTTTCGCCGTAGTTGGTGAAATAATTGTGCGCGATGAAGAAATCATTTTTGCCTTTCAGGGCCGGGATCAGGGTGCTGTTCCAGGTTTTGACTACATTGGTTGCCCAGGTTGCGGGCGGTGTTTCGATGAGGGTAGCGCCGATATAAATGGTCTTATCAATTTCAACTGCTGCTTTCCGCATGGAGTCAGCGAATACCTGGAAGTGCTGGCCATATAAACCACCCGAAACATATTCCGGCTGGCCGTCTTTATTTTTGGTTTGATCGATGCGGTAGCCCCATTCCCAGTCGCCGTAGGTTTCATTGCCGATCTCCCAGTAGGGAGTGCGGCCATTGTCGTAGCGGACCCAGTCGGCGGCGAGGTGGGCAGCAGCGGCTACGGGGTCATCGCTGGTGCCATAACGTGCGTAGCCGTAGTTGATGGTGATCATCCCTTTGCTGTTGCTTTGCTGCAACAGCGTATAGTATTGGTCGAGGCTTGCCTGCCAGGACTGTGTGCTTTTGCCGAAAAAATGACCGGGCGATTTGATGTTTCCGTCTTTGTCCATGATCTGTGCAGGAGCATCGGGTGGCAGGTCGCCATCGGTGCGGTTGAAGAAATAAACATCACTACCGCTGCCGGCGGGGAACCGGATGATGTGTGGGTTCAGATTTTTTACGGGATCGATGACGATTGGTTTGGCAATGTCCTCTCCCATCCAGGCATTGGCATTGTGTCCGAAGATGGAGAGCGGAATTTTGGTGATGATGGCCGATGCGTCGATGGTGACGGAATTTACTGTGGTGGTAGTCACCGGTGTGGCATCGGTGTAGGCCGGAGCCGTGAAAGTACGGGGCAGCCAGTTGTTGTCAAGGAAGAAGCCCATGGTTTCGGCAACAGCGGGATCGGTTACAGGAACAACAACTGGTGGTTCGTTGCCGCCACCACCACCGCCGCCCGGATCGGGTTCAGGAGTATCATTTTTGCTGCAGGCGATGGCCAGCATAGCGCAGAAGAGTAATGATTCAAGGGTCATCAGCTTACTTTTCATCTAAAAAAGTTTATAAAAAACCCGCCAGCGCAACCAGGGGTTGGTGGCGGGTCCTGTTTATTCCAATTATCAAAAACGCGTTTACCGGAGGCCGATATAGTCGACATAGATGGTGCCGGCCCATTGCTGATCCTGGATCCAGAAATCATTAATGTTTGCAGGGCTGCCGAAGGTGCTCAGTGGGATCCTGTGTTCGGTCCATTCTCCTTCTATTATTTCTATTTCCGTTTGCTTACCGGCCACCTGCAGGTTGATTTTTTTTCCACCGGTGCCAGGTGTTCCGAATATATTGATGATAAACTGGGTTGAGCCTGTAGTGGATGAATTGCCACCCCCCATCTGCAATGCTCCACCCCAATCGCCTGCAAAATTTACTTTAATAGATTTGTCGCCTTCCCGGGAATTGTCGGTGCTGGCAATGTCTGAGCTGCCACCGCCCCAGCCGCCCCATTTGCCCCAGCTGTTTTGAGGAGCATCAAGGTATATGGCAACTGTCAATGGATCCGGTGGAGGCATTGGAAGCACAAGGGTTTCCGCCACTTCAGTTGCGACAAGCGAATGCGCGATAAGCTTCACCTTACCTTTCAACGCCTTCTCCGGCACCAGCACCTTGATCGTTGTTGCGCTCTGGCTTATAAAATCCTTGATGGTGTCTGCAACACCCGCGAACAGCATACCGTAAACGAGATCAAGATCGGTTCCGGTTAGGGTTACTTCCTCATTACGAACAGCAGGGTTGGGAGAAAACGTTGCTCCCTGGGGCAGAATGATGGAGTAATCTGATTCCGTTTCTACGGCGTCAGATTCTGTTCCACCATAGTACAGGATCAAAGCGCCTGTTTTGGCAGCTACCGGTACTTTGACCTTCAGTTCATTTCCGCTGACGCTTTCAAATTGGGTTACCCATTGGTCATCAGCAAAGACGACGGCTGTTACCCAGTTCATGCGTTCCCCGGTGATGGTGATCACATCACCCGGCCTGGCTGACTCAGGACTGATACCAGTGATAACAACAGCCACATTGAAATTGATGGTAGCCACCGATTCGATCTCACCATCCGGTGTAACCAGGACGATCTTGCCTGCTTCGGCGGATTCAGGCACTTTGACAACGATCGTTTCCTTTTCCTGTGAAACGAATGCACTTTGTTCAATGGTAGCGCCTACCATTTTAATTTCGGTAACACGGTCGAGGTTATTACCGATGATGCTGATATTTTCTCCATGGAGTACACCGGCGGGACCAAAGCTTAATAATTGTACTTCGCTGGAAACTTCGTCTTTCTTGTCGCAGGCAGCAAGCAGGAATAAGGCAAACAATGTCATCATTCCCAGCACTACCCTTTTTATTTTCAGAATTTGCATTTCCGTTAGTTTGTTGGTTAGGGATTATTCCTTGATCTCTTTGGGAACGATCCGGAAATTATCAAAGGAAATATCTGCATCCCATTCACCCGGGCCCTGGATCAGTACACGTGTCCAGTAGCCGTTTGGATTTACGGCAAGTTTGGCATTGTAGCTGGATGCCAGTTCATTGAATGGAATGGTTACTGTTTGCCAGGCTCCTTTGGTATCAATAGGCGGTGCCCACTGGTAGTTCGCATTGTCCTGCGCTGCCAGTCCGAAGTTGAACCTGACCATACTTTTGTCGTACGGTTTTTTCGTATTGACTTCGAATTTCAGGTTGTATAGTTCGGGCTTCAGAATTGCCTCATCCGGAATGTTTTTACTGATATCGCCCATGGCATCGGCGGGTCCGCCGGCGACTTCCGTCCAGGCCCAATCGCCAATAACTTTTTTCACCCGGATATAGTTGCCGTTGATCAGTTGCGGATCATCAGGACCTGGTGCGCTAACCACGTATGACGCATTCCACCAGCCGGTGAAGGGATCACTGCTGATGACAATGTTGCGGTTATCGCGGAACCAGAAGTTGGATTTGGTAGATCCGAAATTAGTAGTGACGGTAACCTGGCCAGGCTGGGCACCTTCCGGAATCTTAACCCGCAGAATTTGTGGTTCGACGGATACGATCTCACCTTCTACCCCCCCGGCAAATGCCACTGTAATCGGCTCGTAGAAATAGTCGCCGCGAATCGTGGCCACATCTCCTGTGGCCACATATTCGCTGACCATGCTACCAACCAGTGGTTCGCTGATTTGTACTTCAAACTGATACTCCAGGTTCGTGCCGTTACCGAAAATAAGTTTAACCTTATTGGACACGTCAATGGGGATCGGGCTGGGTACACTTACTAATATTGATGTTGCTGTGATGTAGGTTGAAGTGAGTATGGCTTTCTGATCGTTAAACCAGACTTCTCTTGTGTCGTTGAGATTTTCCCCCATGATGGCGATCAGTTGCCCCTGGGCAGCTCCAATGAGCAACGAATCTGCAGCCGTGGGTTCGGTTATCCGAACATACCGGATGCGGGGTTCACCATTGTTGGGCAGATCGTCTTTTTTGCAGGAAGCAAAACTTCCGGCAAGAAAGAAGGCGAAAAAGGCCCAGATGATGGATTGAAATACTTTCATATGACGTGCATTTTTCGTTTAGTAGTCTACGGGTTCTTTGTTAAGGTTGGGCGCCTGTGCCAGTTCAGGGGAAGGAATAGGCAGCTGGAAGTTTCCTGCATTGGCAACGATATGCCGGTTATTGTCCCAGGTCGTAATCTCAAACAACCATTGTGTGGGATTTGGGAACACATCGGGCACTGCACGGAATAATCCACGATCCTGTGCTTCCAGGATCGCATAAGCTTTCTCCGGATTGTAATAGTGCAGGCTTACGAGATCATACCAGGCCTGTCCTTCCATGGCGAATTCAATGAACCTTTCCTTCTGGATGATGTCTTGTGTGATCGGCATCGGCGTGTGCGTAACAGGATCTTCCAGGCGGGGTAATCCTGCACGTGTACGGATCCGGTTAAAATATTCCAGTGCTTTGGCATCATCCGTCTGCGCATTGTTACCCAGGGTAGCCTCAGCATAAATGAGATACATTTCAGCGAGGCGCAGCATATAGGTGTCATGACCGTAACGCTGTGAAGCTGCCTGGCCATCTACATCCTTTGCCTTGCCCACAACGTATTTTTTAACGGACACAAAGTTGAAATCACCGGTAACATAGGGGAAGATCAGTTTCTGTTCACCGCCATTAATAGATTGTGTGATCTCGGGGTAACTGGCACCCGGCAGCATGAAGGTTGCCTTTAGTCGTTGGTCGAGCGTTCGTCCGGCAATAGCAGTGTCACCTCTTTTGACCATTCCTTCATAATTGGCGAGCATCCAGAAAGTGGCACTCACATCGCCACCCCAACCATCACCATTAGCGATATCACCGCTATAGGTAAAATAGGCCGGTGCAGAATTCTGTGTACCCCACGCATTGGGGCCGGAATATACCCATTGCAATTCAAACAGGGATTCTTTGTTGTTGTCATAGGGGAACAGGAACAGGTCAGCGTAATTTCCCAATAGTTGCGCACCGCTCATCGTTATCACGCGTTCCGCAAAGTATTTGGCACTATCCAGAAATTCCTGTTTGCGGCCATTGGCTCCGGTGCCTTCAACACCTGCCCTCACCAGATATGTTCTCGCCAGCATTCCTTCTGCTGCCCACCGGGTAATTCTACCCGGCCTTGGTGGTGAAAGCGGGAGAATTTCAGCAGCTGCCCGGTATTCGCGGGTAATGAATCTCCAGACACTGGGAACAGTGTTCCGGGTGATGCCTGTATCGCCAAGATGTTTGAGATTGTCTTCGATGATCGGAACGGCGCCCCAGTTCATGACCAGGAAACGATAGGCGGTTGCACGCATGAAGCGGGCTTCGGCGATGGTTTGTTCCTTTACTGCGGGAGTAACATCGGGACCAGCATAGGTATTGATGTTACTGATCGCGAGATTCGACTGTGCAATGACATTGTAAAAGGATCGCCAGGCAGACCCATTATCAATGGTATTACCATTTGTATTGAACCTTACATTGTCCTGGTAATTCCACATGGAGTAAACAGTACCCGCACGGAAGTCTCCGAGGTTAAAGGAAGCTTTGTCATTATAATCAAACCAGACTTTACTGTAGAGCAATTGCGTTCCGGCATACAGCTGATCATCGTTCTGATAGAAACTACCATCCGTCAATTGGTCTGTCGGCGGCCGTTCCAGGAAGTTCTTGCTGCACCCCATCATCGTTCCGGCAAGGCAGGAGATGGTTAAAAACCGAAGTATGATTTTTCGCGTGTTCATGGCAATTCTTTTAGAAGTCAATGTTGATGCTTGCGGTATAAAACCTGGTCAATGGATAACGACCGTAATCCACACCGATCGCCTGGTTATTGGACCCTGCGTCTCTGCCAACATAGGCGCCTACTTCGGGATCCATTCCTGAATAGCTGGTGAGCGTCACCAGGTTCTGACCGCTGACAGAAAGACGGATGCCGCGAACGATCTTCTGTTTTGACAACAGCTTTGGTGGAATACTGTAGCCAATGGTTATGTTTTTTAAGCGCAGGTAAGATCCATCTTCTACCCAACGTGTGGTTGGCCGCAGGTAGTTACCGTTTGGCCCCAGTGAAATCCTGGCCACTTTAGCATCGGGATTTTCCAGGTATACTTTTCCATTTTCATCAACCGGCTTCGCATAGTCCATGGCGTCAATCAACAGGTTGCGGCTTAGGTTAATGTTATTGGGATTGGAATTCACCTTGGCCATATAATTGTATATGTCATTGCCATAACTTCCTGTGATGAGGATGCTCATGTCAATCCCTTTAAAGGAAAAGGTGTTGGTAAAGCCACCAAAAAGTTTCGGCCAGGGGTTACCGATATAGGTAAGGTCTGCTTCGGTGATCTTATTGTCACCGTTGATGTCCTTGAATTTGGCATCTCCCACCCAAATCCCACTAACCGGATCGATGGGATACCGGTCTCCGGTATTGTTGACGGGAACAGCACTGTTCTGGATTTCTTCAATAGACTGGAAGAGGCCTTCTTCCACATAACCGAGGAACATCCATGGGGCATCGCCAACGGTAGACCGTTGCTGCCAGTTGTCCATCCACCAGCTGGATCTTGTCAGCTGTGCATAGGCAGAATTGAGTTTATTGATTTTGGTTTTGATGCCGGAAAGATTCAGTGAGCTTTCCCATTTAAACCTGCCATTGTTGATGTTTACGGTATTGATGGTAAAGCCCCAGCCTTTGTTTTCCATATCGCCCGCGTTCACATAGTTGGGAGCAACGGAACCAGTTCCGTTGGTACCCATGTACCAGGGCAGCAGGTTATCCATCAGCATATTGCTGGTCTTTCTGACATAGTAATCAAACTCCAGGTTTACCCGGTCATGAAAAAGGCCCAGGTTGAATCCGAAGTTGTTGGTATGGGTTTCTTCCCAGCGGAGCGCATTGTTCGGCAGACGGCTAACCAGGAATCCTGTGCCGTTGGGTGAGGCATCACCACTAAGCGGTGAATAGACGCCGGAGCCATTACCCATGTTACCAGTTACACCGGTTTCCACCCGAAGTTTCATTTCACTGATCCAGGGTACGTTAAAGAATTTCTCCTGGGAAATACGCCATGCAGCTGAAACAGACGGGAACCAACCCCACCTGTTTTCGGGTCCAAAATTGGGAGAGCCATCTGTGCGGACAGTCGCTACAACCAGGTAGCGGTTGTCATAATTATAGTTCAGGCGACCCAGGTAGGATTCGATTGCCCATGGGCCTGATCCGCCGGAGCTGCTGGATGTCAGGTCGTCACCTGCTTCAAGATCGAGGATATTATTGGTGAGGAATCCGGATTTACCGGCACCGATATTTTTCCATTTCGATTCCTGGGCTTCGTGGCTGACCATTACACCGATATTATGCAGGCCAAGTTGCTTGTTGTATTCCAGTCCTTGCAGGAAATTCCAGTAAAAGCTATTGTTAGCGTATTCGTTTAAGGTTGAAGTAACGTTTTCAGCCCAACCGATTTTGTAGGTAGGCATATAGTATTGACCGTTACTGTAGTTGAAACTCGTGTTAAAGCTTAGCCTGAAAGTGAGGTCCTTCGTAATCTTTGCTGCGCCATTCAGTCCGGCCATCACCTGGCGGCGAACCCATTTGTTCGTTACCAGGTTAGCAATAGCCACGGGGTTTACGGGAGCAAACTTGTTGGCACCATTAAAATCATCACCGCCGCCCCAGGAACCATCCATGTTCCTTACCGGGATCTGAGGTGTCAGTTGCAGTGCATTGGAAATGGTATTCTCCTGGGTCGCGGTCAGCTTCTCGTCCGTCTGGTTAAAACTCAGGTTGGCGCCGATGGTCAGCCAGTCTTTAGCCTTATTGTCGAGGTTGAGTCGTACTGAATAGCGATCAAAGCCCGATCCTATGGCCACACCATCCTGCTTAAGGTATTCGCCGCCGAGGTAGTAGGTTGTTCTTTCGTTGCCCCCGCTCATACTGAGCTGGTGTTTCTGCATTGCAGCATAATCAAACAACTCATCCTGCCAGTCGGTACCTTCTCCTAAAATAGAAGGGTCCAGAAATTCCTGCGGTGTGTCACCGCCGGCAATGGCATGATACTCTTTTACCATTTGCGCATATTGGCGGAGGTTCATGACCTCCAGTTTTTTGGGGGGTGCCTGGAGGCCATATTGAAAGCCATAATTGAATTTGGTGTCACCATTCTTACCCCGTTTGGTTGTGATGAGTACCACACCATTGGTGCCACGTGTACCGTAGATCGCTGTTGCAGATGGTCCCTGCAGGAGCTGGATATTGTCCACATCGCCCGGATTGAGTCCGGCGAGCACATTGGAGGAGCTTTGTGCGCCAAAACTGACGATCTCCGGCTGCACCTGGATACCATCAATAACATACAGCGGTTCAGTAGTACCGTTAAGGGTACTGACCCCCCGGATATTCACTGAGATCCCGCCACCAGGCTGTCCGCTGTTCTGGGTTACATAAACACCTGCAGACCGGCCCTGAATGGCCTGCTCCAGGGTTGTGTTCACCGTTTTATCCATATCCTTGGCAGATATAGAGGTCTGTGCGCTGGTCAGGTTGGCCCGCCTGGCGGAGCCGTAACCGATCACGACCACTTCACTCATTTTGTTGTCGCCCTGTACCATGCGCACCTGGTAGGTGGCGGCACTGGTAACGATGAGTTCACTCTGCTGGAACCCCACATAGGAGAACACAAGGACATCGTTGTTTCTGGCCGGAACGGAGAAGTTACCGCTGGCATCCGTCGTGTAGGCCCGGCTGGTGCCCTTGACCGTAACGGTGGCACCAGCTACGGGTCTGTTGTCAGAAGAGGTGACCTTACCCGTTATGGTCCGGTCGGAAGTCTGCGCTGTCATCCGGAAGGGAATCAGCAGGGAGAGCAGTAAGGCCCAGAATAGGGTACCCAACTGAACAGCAGTTCTGGTTTTTTTCATACACAAGCAATTGTTTGATGCAATAAAATGCAGCTTAAATATATCTGCGGATGAAAAAAAACAGGATACCCAAACTGTTTTTTATGGGTGTAATTATGTTAGTCGGAGGGTATGAAATTGTTCTTTGAGGGGTATAAAATTATCCGTCCGTACTTTTCCCGGGATTGTTGGTACTTTTTTTCCTGGTTTCTGATTGATAAAGGGAAGGCAGGATTCCGAATTCTTCTTTAAAATACCGCGCAAAGTACTTCGGATTGTTGAATCCGACCATATAAGCCACCTCAGTAACGTTATGCGTGCTCTTTTCCAGCAGCTGAGCAGCTCTTTTCAGGCGGATCGTCCGGATGAATTCGATTGGCGTTTTCCCGGTTACCGATAATACTTTTTTGTACATACTGGTGCGGCTCAGCAGTAATTCCTGCCTTAAATGGTCTACAGAGAACTCAGCATTGGACATATTCGTTTCAATGATGCCCAGCACTTTCTGAACAAAATCATCCTCCGGTATCTCAGCCTGTATATCCGTCGGATTTGCCTCTACCTGTTTCTGATAGGTCTGCTTAACGGCTTCCTGGTTTTGGATGAGATTCTTCATTTTTGAATACAGGATCTCAAAATTGAACGGTTTGGTCAGGTAATCGTTGGGGCCAGTCTCCAACGCCAGCAATTGCTGCTGCTCTCCCTCCAGGGCAGTCAGCAGAATTACCGGCATGTGTTTGGTGCGGGGATCTGTTTTCAGTTTCCGGCAGAGCTCCACCCCATCCATCACCGGCATACTGATATCGCTTACCACCAGGTCTGGGTGGGCCGACAGGGCCTTTTTCCATCCATCCTTTCCATCACTTGCCTCCAGAATGGTAAAATAAGCGTTGAGGTTATCCTTGAGGTAGAAACGAAAGTCATCATTGTCCTCTACCAGCAAAACCACCGGCTTTTTGGAACGTACACCGGGAGAACGCCCGGTAACACCGCTAATTTCCATGGCCTCTTCGTCTGCCAGGTCCGGATTCAGTCCGACTGAACCTGCAGTAACCGGAATGTCCCTCCTGGCCGGAATGGGCAACAGCACTGTAAACAGGCTCCCCACGCCCTGCTGGCTGTCCACCCTGATCGTGCCGCCATGCATTTCGACAAATTCCCGGGTGATCGACAGCCCGATCCCGGACCCCTGGTTCAGGACGTTTTCCGGCAACGAAGCCTGAAAGAACCGGTCGAAGATCCTTGGCTTCTTATCCACGGGTATGCCTATCCCTGAATCTTTCACCTTGATCTCCAGGAAGCCGTCATCACCCTGGTAATACTGGCTTAAGGTCACATGCACATTGCCTTCTTCAGGGGTGAACTTGAAGGCGTTGGACAGCAGGTTGAACAGGATCCTTTCAATTTTATCCTGGTCAAAGGGCATGATCAGCTGTTTGACCAGGCTGTTGAACTGGAACTGGATATGTTTTTTATCTGCCAGATCAGTGAATGCGTAGCATACATCCCTTATAAAAGCCACTATATCGCCCGACGTGGTATGTAGTTTCAGTTCATTCACTTCCATCTTTCGGAAGTCCAGCAGCTGGTTCACCATATTCAGCAGGCGTTTGGCGTTCCGCTGGATCAACTGGAACTGGTCGCGCAATTCGGCATCTTTCACCTGTCCGATCATTTTTTCGATAGGAACCAGGATCAGCGACAACGGTGTTCTGAATTCGTGGCTCACATTGGTAAAGAATTTGATCTTCATCATGTCCAGCTCGCGCATCCGCTGGGCTTCTTTTCTTTCGGTAGCCAGGGCATACCGCATTTTTTCCCGCCGGATGATGCCACGGCGGGCCAGCCAGAGGGCAAATAAGACCAGTAACACATATCCCGCATATGCCCAGCTGGTAGACCACCAGGGTGGTAATACCGTCAGGGCAAGTTTAACCATACCTTTTTCATTCCAGGTACCATCATTGTTCGTTGCCTTGACGAAGAAGGTGTAGTGACCGGGATCAAGGTTGGTGTAAGTGGCTTTGCGGTCGCCCCCATCGGTTACGATCCAGTCTTTGTTGAAGCCTTCCAGCATGTAGGCGTACCTGGTTTTACTGGTATGGGTGAATTCCAATGCAGCAAATTCCAGGGAGATATCATTCTCATCGTAACAAAGCTCCAGTGATTGTGTTTCCGTGATCGTCTGGGGCAGTATCACGTGTTTCTGGAAGATCTGTCCTGCTTTCATGGAATTGTTGAAGAGCTGAAAATCAGTCAGTACAAGCGGTGCCTGGGGGTTATGGTTCCTTACGTCGGCCGGATTGAACAGGTTAAACCCATTGGCGCCGCCGAAGACCAGCTCCCCGGAACGTAATTTCAGTGCAGCATAGCGGTTGAATTCCCTCCCCTGCAGGCCATCATATTCATTGTAGTTGATACAGCGGATGGACAGTTCATTTTCGGGCGTATGCAACACTTCAATTTTTGAAATTCCCGACTTCGTACTTACCCAGAGAAAATGCTGATCATCTTCCAGGATATCCAGTACGGTATTGTCGGCCAGGCCGTCTTTCTTGTAGAAAGTCTTGAAATCATTCCTGCCTTTCTGCAGCACATTCAGGCCCCGGTTGGTACCAATCCAGATATTGCCTTCATGGTCTTCCCGTATACCCGTGACGGTATTGTAGCTGAGTTTGCTGTTGTCGGTCAGGTAATGCACGAACCGGCCGGAACGTTTGTCCAGCATATCTACCCCCCAGGCCGTACATACCCAGAGATTCCCCCTGGAATCTTCCATGATGGAAGTCACATTGGGTGAATGCAGGGTCTGCGGAACACTGGGATTATAGTGGTAAAAAATATCCTTTTCACGATCGAGCCGGTCAAGGCCGAAATTGAGTGTTCCGATCCAAAGGCTGCCGTTGCTGTCTTCATAGATGGAGAAAACCCGGTCGTCGGCAATGCTCAGCGGATCGTTGGCACTATGCCGGTAATGCCGGAAGGTTTTACCATCAAAACAATCCATGCCGCCGAGGTAGGTTCCGATCCAGAGTTTGTCGTTCCGGTCAAGGCAGAGGGCCACGATTACATCGTTGGTGAGACTGGCGGCGTCCCCGTTGCGGTGACGGTACTGGGTAAAGGTTCCTGCCTTACGGTCAAAATAGATCAGTCCGCCGCCATTGGTGCCGATCCAGAGATTGCCTTTTTTATCTTCCACAAAGGCATTGATATCTTCAAATGGAATGCGCCGGTCATCGGGGCCGGACTGGTGATAGTGCGGAAACTTATTACTGTTTTCGTCAAAATAGTTGATGCCTTTTTTTGAAGTGCCGAGCCACATGATCCCCTGGTTGTCGCGATATACTGCATTCAGGGCCTCATCAGAAATGGATTTCTTGTGCACCTGGCTGTTGACCAGGTGCCGGATGGCATTCTTATCCTTATCAATGATATTAACACCACCATGGTCAGTCACGAGCCAGATCTGGCCATGCACGTCTTCGCCAATACCGTTGATGGCGTTGCTGCTGAGTGCAGGACTTGTAGTGGTGCTGAAGTGGCGGATGCTGTTGCGGGCGGGACTGAGTTCGTAGACACCGGCGAGCGTATTGCGCTGGTACAGCCAGATATCGTCATCACTGTCTATCACCATCGCATAACCGAACTGGAGGCCGATATCCTCCTTTTGGAAAATAGCTGTCCGCAGCAGGTTACGGCCCTGGTCGAGGTCCAGTTTTTCGATGATGCCGTTGAAGCGCATCAGCCAGCAATATCCCTTTGAATCCAGCACGGCGCTGTTGATGGGATTGGTACTGTTGTCTTCCAGTACCGATTCCCGGATATGCCTGATCCGGCCGCCCTCCTGGTATTCGTAAACACCTGCATTGGCATATACGAAATAGTACAGGTCTTTGTTCCGGAGGATGGTGATAAAGCCGTCGCTGGGTAACCCGAGCGATTGAAAATAGTATTCAGGCTTCCTGGAAATCTTTTCTGTCCGCTGGTCGTAGATATTGAAGCTGCTCTGGGATTTGATCCAGAGTTTGTCAGACGGACCTTCAAAAATGCCAACAATATTGTCGTCCAGGAGTGTAGCGGTGTCGCTTTCGTCATGTCTGAAGATCTTGAACCCGTAGCCATCATACCGGTTGAGTCCGGACAAGGTACCGACCCACATGAATCCATGGGCATCCTTGTAAATACAGTTGACCTGGTTACTGGAGAGCCCCTGCTGGATATCTACCGTCGCAAACTGGTACTCCTTTTCCTGGGAATAGAGCGCATGGCAAAAAATACTAAAGCAGGTAAACAGAAAAATGGGCAGGCACTTCACACACATGTGTTCTCACAGACAGTTGATGAGCAATCGGTTTGGTCGCTATAAAATAAGCAAATTATCCGATTCGGATCTGCCCCGTAAGAATAATACCAACAATCAGCTAAAAAGTACTAGCGCAGTTTTTCATGAACGGAAAAAGAATACGGTTCAGCAGACGGATCGGTTCCCCGCGTGCGGGAAGGATCTGCCCCCAGGGAGAAATCGAGTACACCGCCTTGTTGAATGGCGGTATGCGACACCCAGTTATTCGTCCAGGTTTTACCATTCAGCAGCACTGATTGTACATACTGGTTTTCCGCTGAGTTGCCGTCGGCACGGATCACCAGTGATTTGCCGTTAGGCTGGCTGAGCGTCAGCTTTTTGAAGAGTGGCGTTCCGAGAACGTATTGGTCGGTACCCGGACAAACCGGGTAAAAGCCCATGGCGCTGAATACATACCAGGCGGAAGTCTGGCCGTTGTCTTCGTCACCGCAATAGCCATCGGGAGTTGCCTTATACAGCCTGGTCATCACCTGCCGCACCCAGTATTGGGTTTTCCAGGGCTGGCCGGCGTAGTTGTAGAGGTAGATCATGTGCTGGATCGGCTGGTTGCCGTGTGCATACTGCCCCATGTTCATGATCTGCATTTCGCGGATCTCATGAATCACACTGCCGTAATAGGAATCATCGAATATGGGTGCCTGCGTAAATACAGAGTCCAGTTTTTTGCCGAAAGCTTCGCGGCCCCCCATCAGTTTAGCCAGTCCGGCGATATCGTGGAATACACTCCAGGAATAGTGCCAGCTGTTGCCTTCTGTGAAAGCATCCCCCCATTTGAAAGGGTTAAAGGGTGACTGGAAAGAACCATCGAGGTTGCGGCCGCGCATCAGTTTAGTGGCGGGATCAAAGAGATTCTGGTAATTCATGGCTCTTTTGGCGTAGAGATCGAGTTCTTTCTTCGGGCGTTTCAGCATTTTACCCAACTGATAGATACTGAAATCATCGAAAGCATATTCAAGGGTGCGGGCGGCATTCTCATTGATTTTGACATCGTAGGGAACATATCCCAGCTTATTGTAATAGTTCACACCCTTGCGGCCCACAGCTTCCAGCGGGCCTTCGTTGTTGGCTCCTTTCAGGAGTGCCTCATACAGTTTATTGATGTCATACCCACGGAGACCCTTTACGTAAGCGTCTGTGACTACTGAGGCAGAATTGTTTCCGACCATTACATCGCGGAAACCGGGACTGCTCCATTCCGGCAGAAACCCGCCTTCCAGGAAACAGTTCACCAGGCCTTCCTGCATTTCCTTATTGATATTGGGGAATACCAGGTTCAGGAAAGGATACAGGGCACGGAAGGTATCCCAAAAGCCGGTGCCGGCATAGAAATAACCCGGAAGCACCTGGCCGTTGTAAGGACTGTAGTGCACTGTTTTGCCGGTGGCATCAATTTCGTAGTGCTTTTGCGGAAACTGGATCGTGCGGTACAGGCAGCTGTAAAACGTCCTGGTCTGCTCCGGCGTTCCACCTTCTACCAGCAGCTTCGACAATTCTTTGTTCCAGGCAGCTTTGGCTTTGCGGCGGGTTTGCTCGAAATCGTCGCTGCCGAGTTCCTGCCGGAGGTTGAGTGCAGCCTGCTCATGACTGATAAAGGAAGAGGCTACACGCGCGCCGAGGGTTTGACCTCTTTCCATTTTAAACCCGATGATCGCGCCGGTATGATCCGCCTGCAATTCGAGTGTGTCTTTCGCGAGTTGTGCGCCATGCCAGGCATGGGCTACCGTAAAGGGCTGATCAAATACAACTTCAAAATAGTTCTTGAAATTGGCCGGAACACCGCCGCTATTGCGGGTCGTGTAGCCGATTACCTTTTTCTCGGAAGGAATAATTTTAATATAAGAACCTTTATCAAAAGCGTCGATCACCACAAAGGCACTGTCGCTGCTGCCATAGGTAAAACGGAATTGCGCGGCACGTTCTGTGGGCGTGATCTCCGTTGTCACATCGTGGTCAGCCAGGTAAACGCTGTAATAATAAGGTTTTGCAACCTCGGCTTTGTGAGAGAACCAGCTTGCCCGTTTGTCCTGCTCGAAAATGTTCATTTTCGTCACCGGCATGATGCTGAACTGTCCATAGTCATTCATCCATGGAGAAGGCTGGTGTGTCTGCTTGAAACCACGGATCTTGTCCGCTGCATACTGGTAGGCCCAGCCGTCGCCCATTTTATTGGTTTGCGGCGTCCAGAAATTCATCCCCCAGGGAAGCGCGATGGCGGGATAGGTATTGCCGTTGGACAGGCTTGGTTTGGAGTCGGTTCCCATCAGCGGGTTTACCCATTCCACCGGGTCGGTCACAGCGGTTACTTCCTGGGCAGATACGGACAGGGCGGCAGTTCCCGCCAAAAGGAAGGAAAGCAGAACTTTCTTCATGAGCGCTTCGTTTTTTTGCAGGCTGCAAGATAACTAAACCGTTATTTCAGCAGCTGGGGTTTTTCACGGTAAGTTTTCCAGATAAATTCTCCAAAGATGGTATTGGCCCAGGCGAACCATTTGCGGGTGAAGTTTGCCGGATCGTCTTTGTGCGCGGATTCGTGCATGAAGCCGGTACCGGCATGGCAATGCTGGAGCGACTGAAGGCAGGAACGGATCTCGCCTTCATCTCCCGATGTAAGGCCACGCATCACGATGCTCATGGGCCATACCATGTCAATGCCGATATGTGGTCCGCCAATGCCGGAAAGCTTTTTACCGCTGAAGAAAAACGGATTGTCTTCAGACAGCACATACGCGCGGGTTTGCTGGTAGACCGGATCAGATCTTTTGACGCCGCCGAGATAGGGCAATGACAAGAGGGAGGGAATATTGGCATCATCCATCAGGTTATAGCTGCCGAAACCGTTGGTTTCGTAGCCATAGATCTTGCCGTATTTCGGGTGGATGGTGGTGGCATGGGCTTGTAGCGCATTCTTTACCTGCTCTGCCAGGGCGATGGCCGCGTTGGCATCTGCTGCGGGTTTGCCGGTTGCGCCCAGGATCTCCGCCAGCTGGCGAAGGGAGCGGACTGCAAAGAAGTTACTGGGAATGAGGTAAGGATACACTGTTGCATCGTCGCTTGGACGGAACATGGAACAGATCAGGCCGTTTGGTTTGGCCGGGTACCCGTAACCGCCCATCGGCACGCCGTCGGTGGCCCAGGCTGTTTTACGCTGAAAAGTGTAGGGACCTTTTCCGTCAAATCGCTGTTGCTCTTTGAAAGTCTGCACCACGAGCTTCATCGCTTTCACCCATTCGGCATCAAATACCGAGGTATCGCCGGTTTCCTTCCAGTAGCCATAGGCCAGGCGGATCGGGTAACACAGGGAGTCGATCTCCCATTTGCGTTCATGAATGCCCGGCTTCATTTCGGTGATATCCGACTCTTTCCATTCCGATACTTTGTTCTCGTCCTTATAGAAAGCATTGGCATAGGGATCCTTGATGATGCACTTCACCTGTCGGTTGATTACACCACGGATCAGTTGCTTCAGTTCCGGATCAGTATGGCAAAGAGGGATATAGGGCCAGACTTGTGCGGAGCTGTCGCGCAGCCACATGGCGTCAATATCACCAGTGATTACATAGGTATCCGGTTTGCCGTCGATCGTTTCAAATTCGACGGTGGTATCGAGCGTATTGGGGAAACAATTTTCAAATAACCAGGCGATTTCCTTGTTGCCTACGTTTTTATGAATGTCGGCAATCAGCTGTTCAACAGCTTTGCTGTTGAATTTGCGGTTGGCCAGTGGCGTCCGCACGGTGGGAAATTCAGCATTTGCCTGTGAGAATCCATAGGTACTCCAAACCAACCCAGCACCGGCGAGCGCCGATTGCTGCAAAAAATTCCTCCTGTCCATGTTTAGAATTGATAATTTTTTTCAAGGTAAGCCAACCTGGCTAATATTTCGAGCATTCCTGACTGATTCACCAGGTCTACCGTTTTTCCCTTGCTGATATACAGTCCGTCTTTGTTGCGTTCACTGGCAATGGCGTTCCGTGTTGCTTTGGCAAAAGCTTTAATATGATTGGTGTCATTGTCATATTGCAACAGTTGCTGGTAGGCACGCAGCAATACCGCGGAGAACCAATAGCCGTCATGCATTTTCCCGTTGGGCAGGAAATAGGTTGTTGCTGCTGTTGCAATACGTTTCGCTTCTGCCAGGTACTTCGGGTTGCGGGTAATTTCATATAGCATCACATTAGCCTGCAGCATGGTGCCGGTGTTGTAGGCATAACGGCGCTGATCAATTTTGCGGGAAGGAAGGCCGATATTGTCGAAATAGAGGCCTTTGTCATCACGCAGGGTATTGTTCACCCAGTTGTATAACAGCAATGCGGTGTCGAGATAAGTCTTTTTTCCGGAAGCCTGGTGCAGTTGCAGCGCGAGGAGAATGCCGGGCCCATTGGAGCAGGTATTCTTGGTATTCAGTTTTCCTTCTTCCCAGTACAATCCGCCCCCGCCAACACTGTCATATGCGGTCATCATGAATGTATAGATCAGCTCGGCGCGGCGCCTGTACGCTGTATCCGGTCGCCGTTTCCAGGCGTCCATCACGGCGATTCCGATCCACTGGTTATCGTCATAGAACCTGTCCCCGCCTCCTTTTTCCGGTGGATAGGAAGCGTACCCGGTTACAGGTGGCCGCTGGTCTTCGTAACGGTCTATCAGGAACATGTAGCGGTCGAGTTCAACGGCTGTTCCCTGCAATACATCCAATTCATTCCCCGCCTGGATCAATCCGCAGAGTGGCCAGAGGTAAGAGACCGGGTTTTTATTCCTGTCTTTTTCAGCGTGTTCATTGTAATAGCCTGTTGCCGGGTTGAGGAAATGCTGCTGGATGGCATTGTTCAGGGAAACGGCAGCCTCACGGAATTCAGCACGTGCGGGTGCCTGGCCCGGGCCAGACACCTGCGCATGTGTGTATAAAGAAAACAAAGCCAAGGGTACGGACAATCCCTTACGAAGGGCACTATTCAACACTATCGTCATGATCAGAATAATTTGTTTTTCTCCAGCGTGGCGGCCGCTTCGATGAGCATGGCGCCGCTGAGTTGCGTGGTCAGGTCGGTGGAAGCGGCCGGTTTGTTTTTCCAGTAAGTGCCAAAGAGCACGGAGGATTTTGATGTGCCGGCAAACCACAGCAATTCAGCATTGTGTTTCAGGAAGGCAATATAACGGCTCCTGTAGGATTCCGACAGGTCAGGATGCTGGATCAGCAACGTGAAGTACCGCACAAATACGCCTTTGAACAATCCGCCGTCACCTTCGCCTTCATCTCTCAGCAGGCGATCAGTGGAATTCGTAAGAGTATTGTCTCCAAGAGTATAACCTGCGGCTTTCTGCGCGTCATTGAAATACACTGCGCTGCCGGTGGCATTATACAGCTCGAGTGCTGCACCGATGAAAGTCCCCTGGTTGTACGTAAATTTCCAGGCGTCACGTTTTCCATCGCCCTGGTTGTTGATCCCATCGTAAACATAACCGGTACCGGTTTCAAAAAGACTATCCTTTTCCCAGGCATAGATCTTCTGTGCCCAGGCGAGGTCTTCATTCTTTTTGTCTTTCTGATAGAGCCGGGCAGCCAGGATGGCTGCGGGCATATTGGCCGGCGTGTTTTTGTAACCCGGCATTGCCCTGCGCCACATGATGCCACCACCCATCGTGGTATTCCATCCGCCTTTGATCTCGTTCCACAGCGCATCTACGGCTGTTTTGAATTTGGCATCACCTGTGGCATCATACGCGCGGAGCATGGCCAATGCGTTCCATTCCATATCGTCATAGAACTCATTGCTGAAGCTTCCGCCGTTCATTTGCTTTACCCCGTCGAACCAGCTGTCTATCTGGGTGCGGTAAACGGCGTCATTCGTCCGCAGGTAAGCATCCACCAGTACATCCAGTGCATGTGCCTGGGGCCAGTAGTTGAAAGTGGTATTGCCACCATTGTCTTTATTGAAATATTTGCCTTGCGGGTTCCAGAAATTAGCAGCAACAGAACGTGAACTGCTGTCGGCAGCCTGCTGCCAGCTCACTTCATACCGCTGGATACCGGATTTGTCGCCGCTGATGATCACATCGTCATAGTCTTTCGTACAGGAAACAAGCGTTCCTGCGGCAAGTGCGACCGTAAGTATTTTCTTCATGAATTTGTTTTATGGATTACCGGATCTGCACCACGTGTGTATAGTGTTCCGTTGCGGAGAAGTCTACTGTAACATTGAGCGGTACTCCGTCTGCTTCAGTCTGAAACTTGTAACAGTTGTTCCACTGGTCACTGTTCGGTAACATGAACAGGTACCAGTAGGCGGGTGAAGTTCCGGTGGTTGGCCGCTGGTTGTCGCCATTGCTGCTGCCATACCACTCGTAGGTATCGTCACCGCCATTATTCACCTTCATGCGGAATTTGTACCGCTCGTCTCTGCCCCAGCTTTCCTGTTTGAAATCGATTTTCACGTTTTCCGCTACAAACTTGCCCAGGCCGGAATACGGGATCGCAAATTTGGTCGTATTGTCGGGAGCAAACCAGAGTTCGATTGCCTTGATCTCGGTGATGGTGGCTGCGCCGCTGTTGAAATCAAGCACCATGCGGTAAACTTTGGTGTCGCCAGTTACCGTAGCGGTTCCACCGGCAACGATCTTATCACCATCCAGGCTGTAGGTCGTGGGCGTGCCGGAAGTTTTATCGGCCAGGTTCCAGGTGCCTGCTTTGAGGGAAGTATACACTTCAAATACACCGTTTGCAGTTTGCTTTGCAGGAACTGCCTGTGCCAGGTTCTCTCCTCCTTCAGTGGCTGAACCGGTCAGGTAAAGCTCCACCGGTTTCACGGCAAACCCGGCAAGCGTTTTCACTTCAATGGTCCTTACCTGGGATGATGTCACAGCGTTGATACCTTTCGAAGAAATGACAGTCCATTTCAATTTGCCATTGGAGTTGGACTGTATTCCAGCCATAGAGGCGATATTGTTCAATACGCTATGCAGGATGGTGGCTTTGTTGATCACGCCACCATTGTCTGACACCATTTTGTAAACAGGGTTGGAAAAATCACCACCTTCCTTGTCGAAGGCCACTTCATACATTACCAGTCCGCCGTCTTCCGCGCGGGCCTGTTCCCATTCAAACACGGCACTGGCTGAAGCGGACTGCTGCAGCTGGATGAACTGGTTGTCTTCAGGACTGAAAATGTTTGTGACTTCCGATACTTTGGTATGATCGAGGTTTTTGTCTTTTTCACATCCGGCGAGGGCCAGGATGCCTGTTGCGGCAAAAAGCAATTGTTTCAGAAAGCGTTTCATATAAAAAAGATGAAGTTTGATGAATGGATTACCAGCCGGTATTTTGGGTCAGATTAGGGTTGAGGTTGCGCTCATCGCGGGGAATGGGCCACAGGTAGTGTTTGTTGGGATCGAAGCTGCGTTCGTTGGCGCGGATGTACCCGTTGTCGATGGTGGGTTCACCAAATTGTGCACCGTGCGCCCAGCCATTGAGCACCTCTTCTGCTGTTTTCCAGCGACGGATGTCAAAAATGCGCAGGCCTTCCATGGCCAGCTCGGTGCGGCGTTCACGGCGGATCACGGTTTGCAGCTGGTCCTGGCCCAGGGCGCCATCAAAGGCAGTAGCGGAAGTCTCCGTGAATCCGGCGCGTAGGCGCAGTGCTTTGATGGTTTTGTTCCAGGTTTCTTCGTCCATTTGACCCAGTTCGTTTTTTGCCTCGGCATACATCAGCAGCACATCGGCGAAGCGGATCAGGATGAGGTTCAGTCCCGAGTTAAAATTGTTGATGGAAGTGGGATCATAGTATTTGCGGATATAGTATCCTGTTGGTGAGCTTACGCCGCCCGGAGCATATTCGTCAAATTTTGTATTGTTGGGATCTGAGCCTGGTTTCGTGTAGATGGTTTGGGTGCTGCCATCCGGCTTTTTCCATTTATATTCATTGTACACGATGGTATTGGTAAGGCGCGGATCACGGCTGGTGTACGGATTGGCTTCGTTATAGCCGGAACCGCTTTCGCTGATGCCTTTTCCATTCAGCATGATGTAGTCATCTACCAGTTCCTGCGTGGGTGCCAGGGCGTTGAGGCGTGCGCCTACAGCCAGGGGAGCCATATCGAAGAAGTTATTGTAAGTTCTAACCTCGGGAACGAATTGCAGATCAAAGATCACTTCTGCATTGTACTCATTCTGCGGAAGGAAAACACCTTCATACTGATTGAACAGGCTGTAGGTGCCGTATTCCATACCATTGATCAGTGGTTCCGTTGCAGCGACTACATCAGACCAGCGGCCTTCATAAAGCAATGCACGTGCCTTCAGTGCCTGTGCAGCACCACGGGTGATGCGTCCGCGATCTTCAGCAGCATAAGCAGAATTAACCGGTAAGGCAGCTGCTGCAAGCTCGAGTTCTGACAATACGAATGCCAAAACTTCCTGGCGGGGACTTCTCACAATTGAAGTTGCCTCATCCACTGAAATATCATGATCGAATAAGGGAACATCACCATACCAGGTATACAACTGAAAATACTGGTAAGCCCTGATGAATCTTGCCTCTGCAATCATGCGGTTGCGCAGGTCTTCGTTCATGCCCGGCACTTTGCCTACATTTTCGATGAAGATGTTACAGGTCTTGATGCAGGTATAGTGGCCATTCCATTCATCTTTAAAACGACCAAGGGAGGCGTCAGCGAGCCCGGCAGCAATGGAGTTAACTCCGGCATTGTCACCACGGCCATTATAGGCATTGTCGCTCAGTGCTTCGTTGTAGAAAAAATAGTTGGCATCGAACATCTGAGAATAGGCCTCTGACAATACTGTTGAAGCCTTTTCGGGGGTCGTCCAGAAATTCTTATCGGTAAATTTATTGGTGGGTACAAGGTCAAGCTTCTTGCAGGACAGTCCCATCATTATTACTGACACAACCAGCAAGCTTTTTATGGGTGATTTTTTCATGAGTGACATTATTTGAAAGTGATGTCAAGACCAGCACCGTAAAAAACCGGTGTAGGATAGTTACGGCCACTGTTTGCCCCTGAGCTCTGAAGGCTGTTGGTGAATTCCGTGCTTTCGGGGTCGATGAAAGAAACACCGGAAACAGTGAAAAGATTCTGTGCTACTACGTAGAACCGTGCACGTTGCATTGAGGCTTTCTCCAGCCAGCGTGCCGGCAGGCTGTAACCTACCTGGATATTCTTCAGGCGCGCATAGGCACCCTCGAAAATATACAGGTCTGATCCCCTGCGGTAGTTGTTCTGGTTGGAAGGCGTGTTAGCAGGAGCAAGGCGCGGATAGTATGCGTTGGGATTCACCGGTGTCCAGTAGTCCAGCTGATGCTGGTACATCACCTGGGAATAATTGAAGTGGAAAGGCTCTACCAGTTCACCACGCACAAACATATCCCGCTGGCCCACTCCCTGGATCAGCAATCCCAGGTCAAACTGGCGGAACGACACATTGTAATTAAAGCCGAAGGTGTACCGGGGAAACGGATTGCCCAGTACAAAACGGTCCTGGTCATCGATCACACCATCCTTATTGCGGTCAACATAGCGTATATCACCGGGCTTTACCTCAATACCTGTTGGTGTAGCACCGTTTTTAATGTCATCAAGGTTCTGGAAATAGCCGTCACGCTTCAGGCCGATATAGCTGTTGTAGGGAAGTCCCTCGCGCAGGATGATCTGCATTTCGTCAGAACTGGTGATCCTTTCGTTACCCTGGAAGTATACCACTTCATTGCGGGAGTCGGCAATATTGAAGCCAAAGCTGTGGTTCCACTGTTTTCCGGGAAGCTGGTAGTTCAGGGTGAGTTCCCAGCCCTTGTTGCGCACTTTACCGGCATTATAGTCTGATACAGTTCCTCCAAAAACACCCGGCACTGCCGGCGTGATCAGGATGTCACTGGTCAGCTTGTTGAAATAGTCGAAACTGGCGGTCAGTCGGTTCTTCAGGAACGAACCTTCCACCCCGATATTGAAAGTTGCTGCACGTTCCCAGCGGATATCAGGATTTGCGAATTTCAGGTCTACACCTGCGACAGGCTGGTTGTTGAATCCGTAGGCGTTGGTGCTGGCGGTATAGGTTGTCTGATACTGGTAGTTATTTACATTCTGGTTACCCAGGATACCATAAGAACCACGGAGTTTAAGATTTCCTACACGGTCACGAAAATCTGCCATGAAATCTTCATCCGTCAGGCGCCAGCCTGCAGATACTGAAGGGAAGAATGCATTCCGGTTATCCGGTGCAAATTTTGAAGAAGCATCTACCCGGAAATTAACCTCCGCAAAGTAACGGTTGTGCAGGGAGTAGCTGACACGACCGAACACTGAGTTCAGGCTGCTTTCATCAGTGCCACTTAATGAGTTAATGGAATTTACATCATCGATAACTGTTCCGGTTGTTGGTGTGCCCAATTCAGGATCAGTGTATTTCTTCCGGATTTCAGACCGCTGGTTGGTTACGGATTCATTCGCGAAGCCTACCAGTGCTGTCACATTATGGTCGCCGAACGAACGCATGTATTCCAGCATCAATTGGGTATTCAGAAAGAGGTTTTTGTTGTAGCGGTCATTGGTATTCCTGTCCGCACCATATTTTCCACTGGGGAAGAAATCAACCTGCTGAATGCGTTCAAGCACATGATTCGAGGCTAAAGTACCTCCAAAGACACCTTTCAGTTTAAGCCCCTTATACAGGCCGAGTTCACCGGTAATATTGGCAAACAGGTTATCGTCGTCGTATTTGCGGTAGCCACCTTTTTCGAGAATTCCAAGCGGATTGTATTCTGCCAGTACTTCATTGGTCAGGTAACGGCCCTGGTCATCTTTCATGTCATAATAGGTCGGCGTTCTGCCGGCGTCCACGATAAGTGTACTGGTATTGGCAGAATGATCTTTGGTTTCATTCCTGGCATAGGCAAGTGTACCGCCTATTTTCAGTTTGCCGACTTCCGTATTCAGGTTAATGCGGTAGTTGTACCGGCGAAGTCCGAGACCCGGACCAACGAGATTGTTCTCCTGCTGAAGATAACCGGCGGAGATCAGGTAGGTGGTCTTATCGTTACCACCAGCCACACTCAGGTTGTGGTTCATCTGCATGGCGGGCTGAAGGATCTGGTCGAGGAACCATTCCTTGCTCCCATCCTGCTGGAACTGACGAATCTGTTCCGGAGAGTAGATCGGCGGCTGGTTCTCATTTACGTTAGACTGGTTCCGAAGGATGGCATTCTCATAGCTTTCAACCGGTTTGTACCACACTTTAGGCTCCTGTACGCCGACAATACCGTTATAAGAAACGATGGGACGGCTATTCTTCTTTCCTCTTTTGGTGGTGACCAGGATAACGCCATTTGCCGAGCGGCTTCCGTAGATGGCTGCGCTACCGGCGTCTTTCAGCACGGAAACATTGTCGATATCAGAGGGGTTCAGCAGATTGAGATCCCCGCCAACGAGTCCATCAATAACTACGAGCGGACTGTTGTCGCCAAGCGTACTGATACCACGGATGTTGATGTTCATGGCACCGCCTGGTTCCATACTGCGCTGTTGAATGATCAGGTTGGGTGAAAGGCCCTGCAGTGCCTGCGTCACATTCACACTGGGACGGCTCTCCAATGATTTGGACTTAATCTGGTCTACCGCGCCGGTCATGGCGGCCTTGCGCTGCGTGCCATAACCGACCACCACGACTTCTCCAAGGTTGTTATCAGCGGCCTGGAGCTTTACGATCATGGGTGTTGCCGTAATGTCCATTTCCTGTGCGCGATACCCTACGAAGCTGATCAGAAGCGTTCCTTTGGCCTCAGGAACACGAAGGCGGAATTCACCGTTGGCATCGGTCACTGTCATCAGGCTGGTTCCTTTTACCTGCACCGTTGCCCCGGAAACAGGCTGCTGCTGTTCATCCAACACCCGGCCGCGGATTTCTTCTTCCACAACATGGGAAGCCAGGGTAACAGTGATGTTTTCCGGCCGGTTGTCAGGACGCAGCAGGATGTTTTTGCCCGAGAGTTCATACGTAATGTTCAGCGGTTCAAAGATGGTCCGGAGTGCGCTTTCAAGTGGTGCATCTTTGAGGCGTACATTCATTTTACGTCCCAGATCGATAGCATCATCTGAATAGACAAATAGCAGGGTGGTTTGCTTTTCCAGTTGCTGGATCACCCAGCGGAGGTCTTTGTCCTTGCAGTTAACACTGACAGTACCATATTGCAGGTAGTCGTGACCGTTGGTTCCCGCTTTTATTCCCGGGGAAGCGGCCAGCAAGAGTAGCATTGTAGCTAATCGCAGTAGGTATTTCATTTGCGGCAAGCGATTTTAGGTAATGGTTAAACTATTTTCCAATGAGAATTGCTGTATCAGAAATGGTAATGGGAAAGGCTTTGGTGCGGCTGAGAAAATGCAGGATCTCTTCTGCCGAACTGTTGCTGAAAGTGCCTGTGTAGCGGAAGCGCCGGAACTTTTCATCGCGGAAAACGATCTTCCTGCCATAAAATCTTTCCAGTTTCCGGGTGATGGCGGACAGTTCTTCTGCGGCAAACACCAGTATTCCTTCCGTCCAGGCACGATCGGCTGCAGCATTGGTGGCGGTAACCGAAACCTGATCATTGCCCGGCGTGTAGGTAACTTTTAGTCCCGGGGTCAGGAAAATGGAATCCCGGTAAGCACGGGCTGCGGGCACAAAGGCTACTTTACCCGTGGCAACGGAAGTGGTGATGGCTTCGTCAGCAGCATATGATTCAATATTAAAAGAAGTACCGAGCACCCGCACATCACCGGATTGCAGGTGGATCACAAAAGGTTTCTCCTTATTCTTAAAAACATCAAAAAAGGCTTCCCCTTCCAGCTTCAGTTCCCGCAGGTTGCCGGTAAAGGCAGCGGGATATTCGAGACGGCTGTCGCCACTCAGCCACACTTTACTGCCATCGGGCAGGGCGATAGTGGAACGAACGCCGCGGGGGTTATAGGACACCAGCATTTCGGGCAATGCGGACTGGCGGGCTTGCATCAGCCACCCGGCAACCAGCAGCAGACCGGCTACGGTAGCTGCAGCCACCCAGTACCATTTGTTGATGCGGCGGATGGGTACTACCGGTACATCGGCAGGGGATTCGCCGGCAGGGGTTTCGCCGGCATGAATTTTCTGCCAGGCGCGTTCGAGGGCGGCTTCGACCGTGGGTGCAGCAGTTTCCTGGCCGGACTGCCAGTAGCGTGCGTATTGATCGTAAAGTACCTGGAATTCGGGGTTGGATTGTACCAGCTCCCTGAGCCGGGTTTCCTCCCCTTCTGCGGCATTTCCCGAAAGTACACGGGTAGCCAATAATAAGAATTGGTCTTTATCCATATGGCAGCAACCTGGTGCGGTTACCCATAAGGACACGGTTTTGGAAAGAACTACTTACAAGCGCTGAAAAAAATATTGGAGCGTCCAGGAAAGCAGCACGACGGACTGCAAATTGCCGGGTAAATTCTGACGGCTGTGCTGTTCATCCGGTGAGAGGACCGCCCTGATTTTTTTGATGGCGCGATAGAGCTGGGTTTCGACTGTGCGTGGTGAGATCTGTAGAATTTCCGCCACTTCCTTGAATTTCAACCCGTCTTCGCGCACCATCCGGAAGACCTGGCGGCATTGGTCGGGCAGGCATTCGATGGCCAGGTGAAGCCGGTGTTTTAATTCCCGGAAAGCAAGGTCTTCTTCCGGGTCGTAGGCGCTGGTGAGGGTGGCGAGGTTATCCGCTTCCAGGGAAACTGTCCAGAAGGAATGGTCACGGAGATGGTTGTAGCATTGATTTTTAACGGCAACGAAAAGGAATACCCGCAGTTTTTCAATCAGCAGCACTTCTTCCCTTTTCTTCCAAAGGCGCACGAATACATCACCGACAATTTCTTCGGCGGCCTGTCTTTGTTTGACCAGGTCAACAGCAAAATGTACAAGCGGCAGGTACAGCTCGCGGAAGATGCGGTTGAAGGCAGTTTCATCTCCCTTTGCCAACTCACGTTGCCAGCTCAGCAGCAGATCATCAGAAACCTCAGGCATAGCGCGTTTTCAACTTTACGGCGGCGGCAAGATAACAAATTCAGTCATTCTGTATTACATTCGGCCACTAACAGATTTGCACACATGAAGAAATTATTTATTGCGAGCATCCTTTGCAGTGCCACCGCACTGCAGGTTTCAGCACAGGCAAACCCTGAATGGACACCGGTTTTCACGCGGATCAATGAAGAGGTCCTCTCCCATTCCAATGCGTATAAAAGTCTGGGTGAAGCGACCTCTACCATCGGTCACCGGCTGACTGGTTCTGCCAACGGTGCAAAAGCCGAGGAATTTGTATTCAACCTGCTGAAATCATATGGCTTCGATAATGTTCGGTACCAACCTTTCGAAGTGGAAAGCTGGAGCCGAAAAACACTGACCGTTAAAATCGGTTCTTCCCTGAAGTCACTGCAGGATGTTAAAGCAGTAACGCTTGCGCACTCACCGGTGAAGGCTGATCTGAAAGGCGAACTGGTGGATATGGGCAATGGCCTGGAAGCAGATTATGCTGCTGCTCCCGATAAAGTGAAAGGGAAAATTGCATTCGTCTACCTGGGCGTTCTGCCGGGTTCCCCGGAGAAGACAGAGAACCTTCACCGCTCAGAGAAAACAGCCATTGCTATTAAGTACGGTGCAAAGGGAATCGTGATTTACAATACGGCAGACGGCGGCATCCTGTTGACCGGAACAGCATCCGTAACGGGAAAAGTGATTCCGATTCCCGCGGTTTGTATCGCGAAGGAAGAAGGCTTTAAACTGAAAGCGGAACTCGCGAAAGGCAAACAGTTTGTTTCGATATCGATGACCAATTTTTCCGGAATCATTAAGGCAAGAAATGTGATCGCCAGCATTCCCGGCAAAACCCTGCCGCAGGAAAAGATCGTTGCGGGCGGGCATCTCGACAGCTGGGATCTTGCTACCGGTGCTATTGACAACGGTATAGGTTCGTTTTCGGTGATTGATATGGCACGGACTTTCAAGGCACTTGGCCTGCAGCCGGCAAGAACAGTGGAATTCGTCTTGTTTATGGGAGAAGAGGAAGGTCTGCTGGGTTCAAAAGCTTACCTGGAAAAAGCAATGGCAGATGGTTCGGTTAACCAGATCCGGTACATGCTGAATTATGACATGACCAATGATCCGAAAGGTTATCATGCCACGACCGATGAAAGCAAGGAGCTTTTCCAGTCGATCGGCAGCATTGCGAAATCAATCGATACTTCTTTCACAAATATATTCAGAAGCGGTGCCGGGTTACATAGTGATCACCAGCCCTTTATGCTGCAGGGCATACCCACAGGCGGTGCCGCCGGTGGAAAGCTGCCCAACAATTCGGGTCCCTGTTACCACGCAGACTGTGATGATTTCAAACTGGTAGATGAAAAAGGCATGCAGAATACAGTCCGCTTCAACGCCATGCTGATCTATGGGTTGGCGGATATTGCCGAAGTTCCGGCAAAGCGGCTGGACGATGCTGCCACACGTGACCTGATGATCCGCAGCAAACTGAAGGAGCCCCTGCAGATTGCCGGCGAATGGCGTTGGAAGGACTAGGGTTTATCCATTCGCAGTGCCCATTTACCATCTCCTGCTATTACGAAATACACGAGCAGGAACAGTACGATCAGCGATACGATCAGTTCAGGAAATGGCCGCCACAGTTCGCGTGTAGTGTTCACAAAAAAGATGGCGCCGAGCACGATCGGGATCTGGATCAGTGCGGCAATCCGGGTATAGGCACCCAGGATCAGGAGAATTCCGCCCAGCAGGTGGGCGACAAATACGTAGTGACCTAAGAGGACCAGTGCGAAGGGAGGCATGGGCAGTTTTGCATCTACCTGTGCCATCAGCGCGCTCATGTTGTATACGAACTGAACGCCCTTTACGCAAAGGAAGATTCCGAGTGCTATCCGAACAATGTCCATCCATCTGGGGTGATGTTGGTCGCCCCACATCTCAATGCGGTGCAATAGATTCATATAGCTGCATTTTAGGTAAGAAGGAAAGAACTACTGTACTCAATTTACGAAATTCTCCTGACCTCCTGCCCTAATGTGCATATCCCTAAACGCGCTTTTCCCGGCTGATCGCATACTCAAGTCCCCGCAGTTCGGCCAGCCCTTTGAGGCGTCCTATTGCTGAGTATCCGGGGTAGGTATCCTTATGCAGGTCATCAAGCATCTGGTGACCGTGATCGGGCCGCATGGGAAGGGAAATTTTCCTTTCCTGCATGATGCGGAAGATCTCCCCCATGATGGCATACATATCGGCATCCCCTTCCAGGTGGGAAGCTTCAAAGAAGTCGCCGTTTTCGTTGCGTTTGGTATTGCGGAGGTGCAGAAAATGAATGCGTTGGCCGTATTGCCGGATCATGTCCACCAGCTGGTTATCGGCCCGCGCGCCGAAGGAACCTGTGCAGAAACAGAGTCCGTTGGCCGGATCCGGTACAGCGGCCAGGAGGTCATCCACGTCACTGGCGGTGCTGAGGATGCGGGGCAAACCCAATACCGGGTATGGCGGATCATCCGGATGGATGGCCATTTTGATTCCGGCAGCTGCGGCATCCGGGATAATATTCCGCAGGAAGTAAAACAGGTGATCCTTGAGTGTGGTGCTGTCGATACCGGCATATTCCGAGAGTGCCTGGAGTACCTGGTCGCGGGTGAAGGCAATTTTGCTTCCCGGCAAGCCCAGCATGCAATTGCGAAAGAGTTTTTCCTTTTCCGCTTCCGGCATCTGCTCAAAATGCTGTCGGGCAATTTCCAGTTCTTCTGGTGTATAATCCTTTGCGGCACCTGGCCTTGCCAGCAGGAAATTATCGAAGATGGTAAAGGCTTTGCGATCGAAATACAGGGCTTTGCTGCCTTCCGGCAGCGTGTAGGCAATATCGGTACGGATCCAGTCGAGTACCGGCATAAAGTTATAGGTAACCACTTTAATGCCGCAGGCGGCAAGATTACGGAGGCTTTCCCGGTAAAAGCTGATCCAATGGTCTCTCAGTGGCAGGCCTTTTTTGATGTCTTCGTGCACCGGCAGGCTTTCCACTACTTCCCATACCATACCTGCTGCTTCAATCATGGACTTTCTTTCTTCTATTGCGGCGACGGTCCAGACTTCACCCACAGGTACCTGGTGCAGGGCAGTGACCACGGCGGAACAACCGGCCTGGCGGATATCGGCGAGGCTGACCACGTCATCGGGACCGTACCAGCGCATGGACTGTTGCAGATAAAAAGGGTAACCCTGCATAAGAAATGGCAATTTTAGTACAAGTCTAAACCAATTTTTAATAGCTAGCTTGCAGCATACAAAAATCAACAGCATGTCAACTGGAAACAGGAAGGTCGCCATCGTTACCGGCGGCGCATCAGGGATCGGGCTTGCGATTGCCCGGAAATTTGCAGACAACGGTATCTTTACGGTTGTACTTGGCCGTGATGAAAATAAACTGGCAGCAGCTCGCGAATTGCTCGGTGCCAATGGTACTACGATCTCCTATGACCTTTCCCAGCTGAGCGGCATTCCGGCCCTGATCGACCAGATCCACCAGGAATACGGCAGCATCGATATTCTCGTGAACAATGCCGGCATCAACCAGAAAAAACCATTTACCGAAGTAACTGATGAGGAATTTCAGCGCGTGATCACCACCAACCTGACGGCGGTGTTCTCCATCTCCCGTGAGGTCGTGAAAAAAATGTTGCCCCAGGGTGGCGGAAGTATTATCCATATCAGTTCCATGGCGGCCTATTACGGCCTTCCCAAGGTAATTGGCTATTCGGCATCCAAAACTGCCATTGAAGGGCTGACAAGGGCCATGGCGACCGAACTTTCTGCCCAGGGCATAAGGGTGAATGCCATTGCTCCCGGCTTTATTGTAACCGACATGACAGACAAGGCACTGAATGCCGATCCGGAAAGAAAAGCGAAGGCGATGGGTCGTACAGCCATTGGCTATATGGGCAAACCGGAGGATATTGCCGAGACAGCTTTTTTCCTCGTGTCACCGGCGGCTTCCTATATCACGGGCACCAGTATCCGGGTGGATGGCGGCAATGCCACAGGTTTCTGATCCGGATACGGTTCATCCTGCATTATCTACAATCCATGCATTGGCGGCTTTACGGCGAGTGCGTTGGGGTCTAATTTGGTGACGGATTACAGCGAAGTGATCCCAAACACTAAATTCATGAAAAAGACCTTTCTCTCGGCGATCGGGCTTGCCGCATTGTTAGCAGCCGCAATAGTATCCTGTCAGCAAAAACCAACGGCAGCAGCAGAAACAGGAACAGTCGCTGCACCCACCAGGGTGGAGCTTGCCAAAAGAGGCGAACACCTGGTGAACGTGCTGGGTTGTGATGACTGCCATTCTACCAAGACCTTTGGTCCAGGAGGACCAGAAATAGATACGGCGCACCGTTTGGCGGGGCATTTATCCGGAGCGCCACTTCCGGTAGCCGATACCGGTGCATTGAAAAAAGGCTGGGTATTGTTCGCGCCTGATCTGACTGCGGCGGTGGGTCCCTGGGGCACCTCTTATTCCGCGAACCTGACTTCAGATGAAACTGGTATTGGTAACTGGAGTGAGGCGCAATTTATCAAGGCGATCCGGGAAGGCAAACTGAAAGGGATGGACAATAGCCGCCCGCTTTTGCCGCCAATGCCCTGGTTCAATTATGCCAGGCTGGAGGACAATGACCTCAAAGCAATTTATTACTTCCTGCAATCCACGAAGCCGGTGCACAATGTAGTGCCGCCTCCGCAACCACCTGTCTCCTTATAGTAGCTATACATGGTGTATGTGGCCGCTCCAGTTTTGGAGCGGCATTTTTTTGTCAATATTCAAACCGCCGGATATCCGGATCAGTGGCCAGTATTTCAAATAGCCGCTGGTGTTTGGCTGCGGTGCCCTGGATGGTCCATCGCAGGGTAAGCAGGTCACCCTCCTTAACCAGCCGGTTGGCCTTATAAGCCATGCCCAGTTTTGCGAATTGTGCTTCCAGCGCGGCGGCTTTGCCGGAGGAATATTTGCAGATCACGGTATAGGACCTGGATTGATTCAGTTTGTCGATCAGCTTTTCAAAGTATGGCAGCACGGCAAGAATGATCAGCATCAGGACGCTGGCACTGGCGGCAGCGACATAGCGCCCTGCACCAATGCCCATTCCAACAGCTGCTACTGCCCAGATAGTAGCGGCCGTGGTGATCCCGTTCACTTTATCTGTGCCGCGAAAAATAACGCCGGCGCCCAGGAATCCTATACCGGTTACAATATTGGAAGCGATACGGTCGGGGCTGGCTGGTGCGCCGATATACATGGACAACATGGTGAACAGGCATGCCCCGACAGAGATCAGGATCATTGTCCGGAAGCCTGCAGCTTTGCTCCGGAATTCGCGTTCAAGGCCTACAACACCGCCCCAAAGGGCTGCAATGAGGAAGCGGATAATAACTTCGTTCTCCATATGCAAGCTTTACCCTGCAATGATAGGAAAAAGAAACCTCCGGGAAAATGGATGTGTACGGCCGTTTAGCAGCCACCTTTGCGGGGGGCACGTTTGTATATTACTTTTTTATCCCGCTCTGCATAGTCGCCCGTTACAATCGGATAGGCATACTTGGGCGCATACGATACAACATGGCTTCTTATAATTATCCTGTCGTTAACTTTCAGGCTACTCAATTGCTGAAATTCATCAGGCTTTCCCGCTCCGAAACTGAGGATATACTCGTCACCATTGATGCTGGCCATCACTGCGAAACCCAATCGTGTGCCTGGCGGAAGCGAAAGAGACGTTACAACAGCCTCCATATTGGTGAAACCACTTACTTCCTTCCTGATTTTAGCAGCACCGGCAAGTACTTTCTGACCTTCAGGAGATGCTTCCCATTTTTTGAACTTTATCCCTTCCGGGGTAGCCTCCCATTTTTTCCTTTCTGCTTCCCTTTCAGCAGCAGAGAGTGGCTTCGGGGTTAATTTTTTAGCAGTTTCTATTTTCTTTTCCCGATTGGCAAATACCAGTCCGCCTGCCACAAGCAGCAGTAAGACCACCGCATAAATAACCTTTTTCATAAATTTTGTAGTTTTAATTAACGCAGATCTCTCCTTAAAAATTGGTCCGGTAAAAGTACTTTGATGGTGTTCAGATGAGGCATCCCGTTTGTAAATAATAGTGTAAACTTTGTAAATAACACCTTGATATCATGCTAGTTAGAAGATTTCTCGTGCCATTGAAACGAAAGCACCCGGGCGGATTATTACTACTCGCGTTTCTCTCGATAATCTGCGTGGCTTTCAGTTTGACCGGCAATGATGACTATGACTTTGCCAGGAGGGAAATTCTGCTTCGCCGGGTCGGGCATGAAATACTTCTTCAGTCTGGCGACAGTGTATCAAGGGTACTTCCGGTTAAAAAAATCGGCGGAAATGAATACCAGATCAGTTTTGAGCATGCGTTTACTTTTCAACCGGAATCCCTGGTAAATACGACTCAGCGATTGTTAGCCAGGGACCCGCTCGCCAGTGATTATGTTGTTAACGTACTGAACTGTGCCAATGCCGGTGTAGCCTATGGATTTGCTATATCAGGAAATAAGAAAGATGATATTGTAACCTGTAAAGGCAGAAGGCAACCCGTGGCCTGTTACAGGATTAATATCAAATTTAAACCGGCAGGAATAATTACTGCTAAGAATGGATATCTCCTGGGCAGCCTGACCGTTTTAGCATTCGTCGGATTCATTTTCTTAAGACCTGTTAAGCCGCGCAAGGCAATACCTGATCGTCAGCCGGAGGGAATACTCACTTTAGGGTCAATGTGGTTCGACGTGGAGGCTCGTAAACTCATGACAGATGGAAAGACCACCGACCTGACCAAAACAGAAACCCGTGTACTACACATTTTCGCGTTGTCGCCCAATGAGGCTATCGAGCGAAGCCGGTTGCAAAAGGAGATCTGGGAAGATGAAGGTGTTATAGTAGGCCGCAGTCTGGATATGTTCATTTCCAAACTCAGAAAAAAACTGGAAGCTGATCCGAACGTTAAGATAGTAGTTATACGGGGCAAAGGATATAAGCTTGAAATCAGCACATAATTCGAATCTCCCGGGTGATGTATCCTTAGGTTCTTTTCAGATAGGATTCAGCAGTAAGTACAGCAATTTTTGCTTCCTTATAATCCTTGATGTTTCTGGTCAGAAGATTATTTATACCATTCTCTGTTGCAGTATAATATTGAATGCCGTCCTCGAAATCTTTAAACTTTGAACTTAACGCCAATCCAATGATTTTATCATCCACTGCAAGTACTTTTACCAGCACTTTAAAACTATTCAGAATCCTTCTGCTTTCTGTTGAATTATACTGCCGTGACAACAAATAATTCAGATTGCTGAAGGAAAGAGAGGAAATGTAAATTGTTACTTCTCCTTTATCTGCAAGACTAAATAGTGCCGCTGCCGGTAAATAATGTGGTTCTCTTTGCGCTAGTAAATCAAGCGCGATATCAGTATCAATAAATACCTTATCCATTCTTATCGATACTTATCAGCTAAAAAATCGCCATACATTTTTTTACTGTCTGAACGATCATCAAGCTTTAATACTCCTGATAAGCTCTTAACCAGGGGAGTGATTTCATTTTTCTCGACCTTGCTTTTTTGGGTCACACTAACAAGATAGTTTTCGATAAGATTCGATAAGGATGTATTTCTCTTCCTGGCATATTTTTTTGCCTCTTCAATTATATCCTTGTCAATTGAAAGGGTAAGTTTGGTGTCCATACTCCATATTTACGTATAAATGTATGAAATATATACGTATCGGCAAGTAATTTGAATTTTAAGTGTTTGTTTTAGTGATTTCACAGGCACTTCCTTTGACCTCTTTGCTACCTCTGTTCAACCTCTGTTGGACCTCAAATTCACTACGCCGGGTACTCGGGTTTGCCTCGAAAACCGAGGCGAACACCTCGGATTCCGAGGTCAACACGTGATTCTACATAGGGAACAAAGACCGGGAACAGAGGCCGAATCAAGGGTTTTGTGATCTCGTCCCTGGAAAAGTGCAACCCCGTCCCGCCAGAAGTGCAACCTCGTCCCTGGAAAAGTGCAATCCCGTCCCATATGACTTTTCCAGGCCAGCCGGGTTGCTAATTTTGTGTCCAGTTCTTTGATACGATTGTTGGCGGTCTGGTTCATAAGCGCGCACCTTCAAGGCCATTACGGATTTCCCGCACCCATTGAAACACTACCGTGATATGCCTGAAAACAGTGTAGACCTACAGCCGAACTGCAGCAAAACTACAGCCGTCCCTTAGCAAACCCACCCTTCCGCTGTAGAATCGGTGCAGGATTGGTGTAATTCGGCTATAAAACGGCTATGGTTCGGGTGATGCCTTTCCGGGCCCTTAACCTACCGGCAAACGGCTTTAAGCCACTTTCACCCCCATTTCTGCCAGCACTTCCCCAATGGCGGCTACCAGGCCACGGACATCATCGGGATAGATCTGGCCGATATTGCCGATCCGGAACGCATCGGTTTTGCCGAGCTTGCCGGGATAGATGACAAATCCCCGCTGGTTCAGCTTCTCGTAGAACTGCCCGAAATGAAAGGCCGGGTCTGCCGGGTATAAAAACGAGGTAATGATATGCCCCTGGATGGCAGGATCAAGGTACTGGCGGAAACCCAGCTTCGCCATCTCTGCATCCAGCACCGCCTTGTTGTTGCGGTACCGCTTTTCCCGGGCCGTTATGCCTCCCTCCTGCTGCAATTCCTGCATCGCCTGGCGGAAAGCCATCAGGCTCAGCGTAGGCGGCGTAAAGCGGAATTGTCCGCTCGCCTCGAGTCCTGCCCATTGCGCATACAGGTCGAGGCTCAGGCTCCGCGCCTGGCCCTTCGCTTTTTCGAGTTCGCTGCGTTTGCAGAGTGCAAAGGCAAATCCCGGCACGCCCTCGATGCATTTGTTGGAAGAAGATACCAGGAAGTCGATATGCATGGCCTTCATGTCCATTTCCGTACCGCCAAAACTGCTCATCGCATCCACGATGAATACTTTGCCCAGGCGCGCGCAAACAGCGCCGATGTCACCAATGGGATTGAACAGCCCGGTGGTGGTTTCACTGTGAATACAGGCAACATGGGTAATCGCCGGGTGTTGCTGTAAGGTCGCTTCCACCGCTGCTGCTGTAACGATTTCGTTTTCCGGACACCGGACAACGATATGATTCAACTGGTGCATAGCCGCCATCGTGGCAATCCGCTCACCGTATGCGCCATTGGCCAGGATGAGCAGCTGGTCATTTTTACCCACCACAGAACTGATCACTGACTCCACACCAAAGGTTCCCGATCCCTGCATAATTACGGTCTCATAACCGTCTTCTTTTGATACATGCGCCAAAGCAAGCAGCTCGCTCCTGATCGCTTTCACCGCCTGCACAAAAGCATCATCACGCGATCCCATGTCCTGCAGCATGGCTTCCTTTACCGTTAATGAAGTAGATAGTGGTCCGGGAGTAAACAACAGTTTCGTGGTAGACATCTTATGGATTTAAGAGGTTAAGTTTTTCGATTTGTTTGGTAACGGGTCCGTTCACACCGAGTTTGCGGTTGAAGTACACCGCTATAAAAACCAGCAGCAGCAGGGAAGCAGCTGCCATGATATAACTGAAATGCATCAGCACCGTGGCCCATTGCGTTTGCTGCATGAAAAATTCTTTGTACAGGATCAATCCCACACTGCCGAGGTAGCCGGTGGCATCGCAGAGGTAAACAAAGTAGCCGGCATTGGCGCGGATCGGAAAAAGGGCGATGATCCTTTCAAAAACAGCCACCTGTATCGGTACATAGGCAAGGAACAATCCCATACCCGACAACATCATCCAGCCAAACGGCGGTAACAATTTGAACTGGAACAGCAGCGTGCTGCCGCCACACATCAGCAGTCCCGCAGCAATCAGCCACAACGTGCTCCAGAAGCCCCGGATATTGTTGCGGATCATCGACAGGCATCCCACGCCCACCAGCACCACGAGTCCGGCAATCATTTCCGTGGTGGAGAAAACCGCGTTGGTCCGGGTGGGATAGATCTCGCGCCAGATCTCCACGGAGAAATTATCCCGGAAATCGCGCATCGTCGTCAGCAGGGAATAGATGAGCACCAATCCCGTAACGCCCAGGCCGATCTCCTGCATTACTTTTCGTTTGTCCGACACCGTCATGGGTAGCCGCTCCGAGCGGAGCAGCTTGTCTGTTTCCGTGGGTTCGGGAATGACTGACAACATCCAGACGAATAGAAAGAAGGCGGGCAGGAAGGCCAGGCCGACCAGGGCCGGCATCCAGAATTCCGATACCGCCGGCAGCCAGTCGTGCAGGTTGAAGTACACCGTTTTCAGGATCCCTGAAGAAACGATCAGGCTGATGCTGAGGCCCATCCCCAGCATTTCGGTAAACCGCCGTCCTTCCAGGTAACTGAAGATGATGCCCCATACCATGCCCAGTGGCAGGCCGTTGAAGAACAGGAATACAAAATTGTACGGATGCGGCACCAGCCCGAACAACACGAGGCTGACCTCGGCCACCAGGATCAGGGCAATGATCAGCTTCCTGCGGTTTTGGGGTTGCAATTCAGAGATCACCTTTATGCCCAGGAATTTGGAGACCATATAACCCAATACCTGCGCGATAATCAATACCGCTTTATATTCCAGGCCAAAGGCAAACAGCCCTTCGTAAACGCCGCTGTTAAAGGGTTTGCGGAAGGCATACATGCAGAAATAAGTACCGAATGCAGCCACCATGGCCCAGATCGCGGTAAAGATTTCCGATCGTTGGAATTGTTTTGACAGGTATAACACAGCGCCTCCGTTTCTTGGTTTTTGAATAGGATCAGCCACTCACTTTTTTGGAGCGGGCCATTGCACATTTGTCCAGCCATTCCTGGCTGAACGGATCAATCTTCCCGAACCTGCTGATATCAAAATCATTGAAGTTGTAGGGATTGGAGCGGCCCGCTGCCAGTTCCGCAAAGGCCCGGCCAACGCCGCCGGCAATTGCAATCCCTGCACCTACACAGCCCGTTGCCAGCAACAGGTTGTTGACGCCGGGAGCAACACCCATCGACAGGTTGCCGTCAGGGGTATACGCCGAAAATCCGGCCATATAATACTTGAGTCCGATATCATAAATGCCCGGAAAAAAGCGGCCCAGTCTTTCGATCACTTCACTCAGGTCTGTCATCCCACGGTCAGGACTAAACGAAAATTCAGTAATCTCTTCCGGGATCAGATCCGGGGACAGGCTAAGCGACCTGTTCTCCCTTACTCCAAACAACAGGGCGCCACCTTCTGGTCGCGCGTATGCCTGTGCATCCGGAAGCAACACGATTGGTGATGCTTCCGGAAAAAGCGATGATCTTTCCGTAATCCAGTACTGGCTGCGCACCGGCGCCATGGGCAACCCGATCCCTGCCTGGCGGGCCAGCAACGGCGACCATGCACCTGCAGCGATCACCACTTTACCGGCATACAGTTTTCCGCCGTCGGTCTGTAACCCGACCACCGTATTGCCTTCCATCAGCATCGATTGCACCCCAACACCCTGGCGGATATCCGCACCCTGTTGCTTTGCGCAACGGGCAAAGAAAGTTCCCAGCAGGTAGGGATCACAATAGGCTTCCTGGGGAAGGAAAGCGATCGCCCGCGCTTCATCAGCCTTGAGCCAGGGCGCTTTCTGCATGGCTTCGTCCGCGCGCAACCATTCAGCTGGCTGTTCATAGGTTCCGGCAATAGCCATCAGTTCCTGCAGGTCTTTTTCCCTGGCTTCACTAGCCGCAACATGCATCATGCCCACTGTCTTCATATCCAGGGATTCGCCGAGTTGCTTTTCCAGCTCCGGGATCACCGCTCTTGTTTCCAAAGACAGCGGGATATAGGATTGTTTGGACCGCACTACCGTCATTAATGCGGCGGCCCGGCTGGTGGCGGCATTGCACAGCTCTTTCCGCTCCAGAACCATCACCGATTTTGCGGGATAGTTCCGCGTATAATAATAGGCTATGGCACATCCAAATATGCCCCCACCCACAATTACCAGGTCAACTGATTTCATTTCTTACCGGGTTGAAGTACTGTATTCACGGGTTCGCCTACCGGATGATTGGCAGTAAACCGGAACCCAAGCAACTGCGCAGCAGTCTGTGCAAACTGGTCCTGGTAAAGCTGTCCGGCGGTTTTTACTTCACCGAGTGGTGCTATGCCAGGGCCGATCACAGCCATCCAGGTTTCATTGGCCCTGGGAATCGAAGAACCGTGACCCGTCCATTTTGGTCCCACGCCCCTGCCATGGTCCGGATAGATCATGATGGTCGTCTGGTCTTTGTAAAAAGGGTCGGACTGGATCATGTTCCAAAGGCTGCCGATCATGGCATCGAGGTAGTGACCGGCATCGAGGTATGAATCGTACTGACCGGCATGAGCATAGTCATCGGGGTCGGCAAAGTCGATGTACACCATGCGGGGATGATTGGCCTGCATATAGGATTTGGTCATGGCAAAACTGTGCGCATCGTCGCGGACCGATTTGCCGAAAAACTCCGGTGTGTAAAACTGCAGTTCGTTGGCCAGCTTTTGTGCCTCGGTCAGGTTGTTGCCTTTCACCTGTTCTCCCGGAAGGATCGTCATCATGCCGTTGCGGTCGCGGTTCACGATCCGTCCCACGGCATCCCAGGAAGCAAACGTCACCACCTTTCCTTCAAACCCTTTTTGTTTGTTCACAAACTCGAGTACATTCTCGTTCGGGTTGTTGGGGTAACTGTTGGAATTCACGGCGGAATCGTAATAGCCACAAAGGGTTTCACTGCGGCCTGGATAGGAGAACCAATATTTGTTTCTCACATTCACCAGGTTGCCCGCGTCGCGGTTGCCGTACAACTGCCCCTGCCGGGCAATGGTCTTCCAGAAAAAGGGCATGAGCTTTTCCCGGCGCTGCTGTGCATCGGGCGCCCAGAATTTGGTCATCAGTTCAGTCGAATCCTGCCTGCGGTATTTGGGTGGAAAAAGCAATGTTGAATCTGCACCCTGAAATACCTCCTGCCAGCGATATCCATCGAGGGAAATCAGGATGATGTTTTTTGATTTCTGTTGTTGCGCCAAACCCATCGTCGACAGGCATAGCAACATTCCTGCTATGAATACTCTCATGTTAATCTGATTGGAAATTGATTGAATAGGGTGTCACCAGGGTAAGGAAAAAGTTTTGACGTAGGTGAAACATTTGATCGCTTCGATCACACCCTCTTTGATGCCGAGACCCGAGTCTTTGATGCCACCAAAGGGAGAACTTTCAATGCGGTACCCCGGTACTTCGTTGATGTTCACCGTACCCACTTTCAGCTCGCGGATAAACCGCAGCGCATAGGCCATATTGTTGGTGACGATGCCGCTGGACAAACCATAGTCGGTTGAATTGCTCAGGCGGATCGCATCATCAATATCGGTGAAGGTGAGCACAGGTGCCAGTGGCCCGAACGATTCGCGTACTACCATTACGGCATTGCGCGGTACGTTAACAATCACAGTGGGTTCGAGCAACGCGCCGTGGCGTTTGCCGCCAATCAATACACGGGCGCCCTGTGCCACTGCCTGTTCTACCACGGATTCGAGGTAGATGGCAGCAGCTTCATCGATCACGGTACCCACCCTGGTTTCAGGATTGGCAGGATCACCGCAGGTATATTCCTTTGTTTTCGCAACCAGCTTCTGAATGAAGGTATCGGCAATACTTTCATGTACCAGTATACGCTTTACAGCGGTGCAGCGTTGTCCGCTGTTCCGGTAGGCGCCTTCTGCGGCAAGGTTTACAGCAAGATCCAGGTCGGCATCTTCCATCACGATCAGTGGATCGTTTCCGCCGAGTTCCAGGATCACTTTCTTGTAGCCTGCAGTGCTGGCAATATGTTTGCCCACCGCAACACTGCCCGTGAATGACACGATATCTACGCGGGGATCTTTTACCAGTGGCTCCGCAATTTCTGCCGTTGGTCCCAGCAGTACGCTGAGCATGTGTTTCGGCAATCCGGCTTCATACAGCAGCTCCACCAGTTTAATGGCGGTAAGCGGTGTTTTTTCAGAAGGCTTCAGGATCACCGGGGTCCCCGCGGCAATGGCCGGCGCGATCTTGTGCGCCACCTGGTTCAACGGATGGTTGAACGGCGTGATGCACACCGCCAGGGAAAGGGGTTCCCGTTGGGTGAAGATCTTGCGGGCCTTGCCTGTCGGGGATATATCACAGGAAAATATCTGGCCGTCATCTTTCAGGCATTCCATGGCAGCAAACATCAGTACATCGTGTGCCCTGCCGGTTTCATAGCGGGCCTCGCGAATGGCGAGTCCCGATTCGGCACTGATGATCTGTGCAATGGCTTCCTTCCTTTCCACCAGCAGCTGACGGGTTTTGTCGAGAATGCTGAATCGTTCATAGCGGGAAAGCGCAGTTCCGCCCTGCAGGGCCTTCTCAATGGCAGCCGTGGCATCGGCTTTTCCGGCAAGGGTTACGGTACCTACCAGCCTGTTGTCGTAAGGGCTGTGTACCTTCAGAAGTTGTTGTGAAGTGATGGGCTGCCCGGCAATGTAGGAAGTCAAGTGCCAGGCAGGAACGCCATTCTTCACATGGCTTCCGGCAATTGTTGAGGTTATGCTATCGGACATGAGCAGTTTCAGTTTGTACCATTGATGGTAAAGTCAAAAATGTCGAAGTTCCTGGGGTCGCCGGCGGCTTTCATGGTATAGGCGCTGTTCAAGGGATGGGAAAGCACCATGGGTACCATTTCTTCGTAGCGGCCACCGTGGGAACGCAGTGTTCCGTCGAGTGCGGAGAGGTCATGGTATTTGGGTTTCCGTCCTACCACCACATCTCTTCCCGATAATACCACCAGGTCACCTATCCGGTCTTCCGGTTGTTCCAGCACATGTACGGCCGTAGCGCGGTCATATACTTCGGTTATGCCTGGCTGTATGGAAAGCCATTTTCTTACTTCGTCGGTCTTTGCCTGATCTTCCAGGTGTACCACCACATAGGAACCCAGGGCACCGTGGTGTTTCACGTAGGGATCAGTAATGGGGCAGATCACGCGGAAACCACCGGCACCGAATTGCGCTTCCAGCATGTCTTCCACGAAGAGCACGTTGGGACTGCCATCAGTTTTCACCTTGGCATTCATGCCGTGGTCGGCCGTAGCACCCACTACGGCCCCCAGGGCCAGCAGTTTTCCGATCTCTGCATCCATTGCCTCATAAAATGCGAGGGAAGCTTCAGCTTCCGGCGCATAGGTATGCTGCATATAATCGGTGAGTGACAGGTAAAGGAAATCGGCGAGTCCGTTTTCAATGAAGGCTACTCCCGCCCGCAACACGAACAGGCTCGCATCGGCGCTGTAAATGGCGGGCGTGGGATGACCCACGATCGCTTCCACCCCATCAATACCATGTGTTTCCTGTTTTGCCTGGTTGGCTTTTTCTGCAGAGATGGCTATGCCTTCCATTTTGTGCGAAAGGATATCCCGCAGTTTTTCCTTGGCGGTCACCACGGCCACCTTCCGGCCGGCCGCTGAAGCAGCTGCCAGGATGGTATCGGCACGCAGGTAATCCGCACTATTCATCATCACTTCGGCGTCTTTTGCCGCGTCGTAAAAAAAGTTGCCGCTGATGCCGTGTACCGCAGGCGTTACGCCGGTTACAATGGAGGAATTGTTCACATTGGTAAAAGAAGGCAGCGCCCCTCTGACCATGCCCCGGTACCCCTGTTGTGTCATCTTTTTGAGGTTCGGCAGCCTGTCGAAAGCCATCGTGGTATCGAGGTATTCATCGGCAGAACCATCAATACAAATCACTACCACCGGCGCAGCGGGCGGCGCATAGGTTTTTCCATTCACTGAAAACGTCTTCGTCGAAATCTGATTGACCATTGTCTCTTTTATTTAATTAACCACATTACATCATTCCGGGTATCTGAGCCACCGAACTGTTCCTGAACGGCATCGGTAACACTTTCTTTATTGTTCGTGTATTCAGCAGAAGGATAGCTGAAACGCACCGGGATCATACCCCCATTTTCGTTGGCTGGTCCGATCACAAAAGCCGGCACACCGGTTCTCCGCTGGTTGTAATAAGCCTGCCAGCCGGAGTTACCGAAATAAGCCACATACTTCTGCGTCAGGATCTGCTCCAGGCCATCGGCATCGTTACCCGCGTAGGTAACTTCGGGCTGGGCAAGAAAGTCAGCGATATCACTGGCTTCCACTCCATAAAACAGCATCGACTGCGTAATACCCATTTTGTAGTATTCACCTGCATCACCGGTAGTCCAGCCGCGGTTGATACCTTCAGCAATGTTAAAGGCTGTTTCGCTGGCACCCAGCTGGATACAGGGTATACCGCTGGCATCCTTCAGCCAGTAGCTGCGGTTGAGGTAAGCATACAGGCCGGCATTGGTAGCGGTCTGAATTTCACTCTGGATGGCCCCTGAATTCGCGCCTTTGTACCGCGCAAACGGATCAGCAGGATCTTCCGGAATATTTTCAGCCGGGGAAGCAATGATAAAAATCCGGGGATCCTTCAAACCGGTAAGCAGATCCACCCAGGTAGCACCCAGTATATTCCTGTTTACATAAAATTTTGAATCATCCGGGAAAACAGGAAAGTTGTTGCTTTTGTCAGTGGAATTGTAGGTCATCTGCAGGTTGCTACTATTGGTCAGTATAACCGGGTATGCTGCAGGGTTGGATACAATCGCGTTGAAACGCTCTTTCAGGTTCAAATCACCATCGGCCTCTTTTTTACTCAGGCTGATCAGGAGCCTCAGGGAAAGTGAATTCACCGCCTGCTGCCATTTGGCGAGACTGCCGCCATAATAAATATCCCCTTCGATGGCAGCATTGGGATTTTCGGTAAGGATGGCTGCCAGCTCTGTATTGGCTTCCGTGAGCCACTGCAGGCACTGCAGGTATACTGATTTCTGGCTGTCGTATTTGGGATAATGCACACCGTCAGCTCCCTGCATGGCTTCGCTCAGGGGGATGTCACCCATCTGCTCTGTCATCTTGCTGTACAGCATGGCTTTGGCAAATTTGGCAAACGCCTTGTAGCCACGTGTTACGGTATTGACGCCCTGCTTGTCTGCTTCGGTTTCCAGGCGGCCCACATTGCGGAGGGTATTGTAGTAAAATGATCCACTGCCCCAGGTGTACGACTGGTTGCCATAGTAGTCGAAGTTCAGCACCTGGGTTTGCGCCATGCGCTGGGAATAGGAATTATCGCTCCAGGAATTGTCGTACATATCGTACTGGATGCCGGTAACGATCAGCTTGGGAGATGCCTGGTCAGAGGCATTGGGATTCTTCTGAATCTCGTCAATTTTTTTACAGCCGGTGATGAGAACGGCGGCCGTGATAGATAAAGCCAGGAATTTATAACTCCGGTTCATGATTACAATTTTTGCTGATTAGAAGATAAGGTTCAGGTTCAGGCCAAAGCTTTTGATGGATGGAGTTTCCAGTTCAGTACTGGTGCTGGTCCACTGGTCGAGGTCGATGTTGCGGGCATTTTTGTCTTTCGCATGATACCAGAGGTTTCTGCCCACCAGGGAAACAGACGCTGCATTGAAAAACCGCTGTTTGGACAACAGGTGCTGTGACGCGTTATACGTGATGGTCACTTCGCGGAGTTTGATGTAGGATTTGTCCACCAGGTTGGCGATGCTGCTGCCATAGTAACCTTTGGCAAAAGACTCCCATTTGATCGGCGTTTCATTGTCTTTATACTCGCGGGTATCCTTCACCATATTGCCGTCACCGTCCACTTCCAGGGTGCCGCTCACAATATTTACGCCATCGGCAACAAAAGTGCCTTTGTAACCTGCTACGTCGCGGTTGTTCCAGTCTGCCAGGCGGTATTCGTTGGCGGACAAAGGATGCGCACCTGCCTGCCATTGTTTCTGGCTGAGGTAGTTGACGAGTTTACCACCATACCGGCCATCAATCAGGAAGCCGAAGCTGAGGTTCTTATAGCGGAAGGTGTTCTGTAATCCTGCCATCCAGTTTTCGTTGCCATAACCCTGCATGGTAACATAGTTGTTGAAAAGGGGCCTTCCGTTTCCGGGGTTATAGATGATCTGACCGTTGGCAGATTTCTGGAAATCGGTGAGGTAGAGTTTGTCTGTGCGCTCTCCCACTTTGATCCGCTGGTAAGTTTGCAGCGTATCGTATACTTCATCGAGGTAACGTTGCTGGGTAGACCAGTTCAACAGGACGTCCCAGCTGAAATTTGCTTTGCGTATAGGCGATGCCGTTACCACCAGTTCAACACCTTTGCGCTTGTAGGTAAGGCCGTTGCGCTGCAGGGTGGTTACGCCGGTACTTTGAGAAAGCGGCAGGTAGAAAATCGATGGACCTTCAATGTTGCGGAAGTAGGTGAAATCAAATCCGAGGCGGTTGCGGAAGAAGCGGATATCTGCGCCGAATTCCAGGGCCTTGCTGAACTCCGGGCTGATATTGGGATCGTAGAGTGTGCCGCTGTAATAGAGCGACGGGTTACCGTTCCAGCGTACACCGGTGGAATAGGTTGGATACAGGGTATAATAGTTTTCACTGCCTGCAACCAGGCCGTCGTTGCCCACTTTGGCATAGGAGGCGCGCACTTTGGCAAAGGAAATCACTTCCGGCAGTTTGACCATTTCAGAGATCACGCCGCTGAGGGACACGGAAGGATAGAAATAGGAATTGTTCGCCTTGGGCAGTGTGGTAGCCTGGTCCATCCTGCCGGTAAGGCTCAGGAAGATCATCTTGCGATAGTCCAGGTCGGCATATCCATAAACGCTCCTGCGCTGGTAAGACGTTTTGAAGGTTTCTGTAGAAGGCGGGTCAACACTGTTCTGTACGGTCCATAGTTGCGGAACGAGCAAACCGTTGTTGGTATGGCTGTACTGGTAATTTGTCCGGCGCGTCAGCAGGTTGGCGCCGGCAGAGGCTTTCAGGGAAAAGGACCGGGAGATATCTTTGCTATAGGTCGCAAGCACATCGGTATTGTTTTCCCAGAAATAGCTGAAGGACTCGTTGTATCCGCCGCGCTGGAAATAGCCGCCGTCACCATTGTACTGCGAGGTGGAGATCGGGTAACGGTTCTGGCGGTTCAGGTAGTTGGTAGAGACGTTGGTGCGCAGGTGCACATCGAGGCCTTCCGTGATGTTGTATTTCAGTTTCGCATACCCATACAGGTCATCTTTATAATAACCACGCAATTGTTCGTAGGCGATAAACCAGGGATTGGAATATTGATAATTCTCTACGTTCTTTTGCTGGGTGCCTTCTTTACCCGGCATCCAGTAATCGCGGAGGTCACGCACATCGTAGTTGGCGGCACCCCAGATCATCATGGCATAGACAGGACTGCTGGGCTGGTAGGCAAATACGGGGTAGTTGGGCGTATACTGTTTGTTGTAGTTGATATTGGTTTCGAGGCGCAACTTCTTGTTGATGTTGAGTCCGCCGGACATGGCCACGTTGGTGGTATTGAGTTTGGTATTGGGAACCTGGCCGCGCTGGTACATCTGGGTGATGGAAAAGCGGATATCGCCCCGGTCGTTGTTGGCAGAAATGGCAATGTTGTTGCTGGAAAGGATACCGTTCTGCAGGAAATTGTCAAGGTTGTTCTTGCCTTTGGCAGTCCATGGCAGGGGAACCAGGTCTCCTGTAGCGGGATCCACTTCGCTGTTCCATTGTTTGATGAGTTGTCCTTCGAAACGGGGGCCCCAGACGTCATAGTCGGCATCATTGATACCGGCGCCACGGCCATCCCCATATTCATATTGAAAATTGGAACCGGGACCGTATTCGCCCTGCAACCCGGGAACGGCGTTGAACCCTGTTTGTAATTGTGTGCTCGAGTTGAATTCTACGGAATAGCCCCTCTTGTTTTTGGATCCTCTTTTAGTGGTGATCTGGATGGCGCCGTTTTGTCCGTCGGAACCATAGAGGGCGGCAGCGGTTGGTCCTTTCAGCACGGAGAAGCTTTCGATATCGTCGGCGCTCAGGTTCCAGGAATCGGAATTGATGCGCACACCATCTACTACGATAATGGTGCCTTTACCACGCAGGGAAATACCGGGATCACCAAACAGGTTGGAGGAGCTGGCGATGCGCAGGCCAGCCACCTTACCCGTGAGGGAACTAATTACGTTGGGTTCCCTGGCTTTCACCAGTTCTTCTCCTTTTACTTCCTGAACGGCATAACCCAGTGCCTTCTTTTCCTTTTTGATACCCAGGGCAGTCACTACTACTTCGCCCATGGCGTCGTTGTTGGGTTTAAGCTGGATGGCGATGTCGGATTCGTTACCGGCGGGTTGTTCGCGGGAAACAAAACCGACGTGGCTGAAAATCAGCACGGCGCCGGAGGCAGCCGGAACGCTGAACCTGCCGTTCTGGTCAGTGGCGGTGCGGGTATTGGTTCCCTTCACCTGAACGGTTACACCAGCTATTGGCTGGTTGGCTTCATTGGTAATGCGTCCTTTTAATTCGGACTGTGCCAGCGAAACATACCAGCACAGCAGCAGGGAGAAGATCAGGCTGCTGCGGCGGAGTGAAGCTAAAATGGGTGACATAAGCAGTGGTTTGAATAATGGTTTGTTTAGTATAAATATACATTGTGTAGTAAACATAATTTACTATTACTAAACAATTGACGCAAACGTATGCGTACCCACTACCGCCCGGGGAAGCCGGAGATGTCTGGAAAAACAACAGGAATTATGATCGGAATGGTGATCAGGAATTTGTCTGGAAGAAGTATACTACCAGGATCAGCGCGTCGGTCTTACCGATATTGGCCGGTTTGTGCCCAAGCCTGCCGTCAAAAAAAAGGGAATCTCCTTCCTGCAGGGTGTACACTTTTTCTTCAATCAGGTATTCTACCGTGCCCTGGATGATGTATTTGTATTCATAGGCATCTGTCTTAACCATCTGGCTGCGGTTAGCGCCTTTTTTCAGTTTCAACAGTACAAAATCCACGGCTCCGCCGGCCATATTCCGGGTAAAGATCCGCTGGTAGTCGAATCCTTTGGCCGTTTCTTTCTTGAAGTGTTTGTAGTCGGCGGATCTTTTGATAACGATTTTCTCTGTCCCGCCATTCGCCTGGATGCCATTGAAAAACTCCGTAAGGTCCAGTCCCAGCGATTGCACGATGCTCATGAGAACAGGAAGCGAGGGAACGGTACGGTTATTTTCGATCTGTGAAATCAGCCCTTTGCTCACATTGGCCTGGGTGGCCAGCTGTTGCACGGTAATATTTTTATTACGTCTCGTCTCTTTTATCTTGTTGCTGATCTGGATCAATATGTCTTCCTGCATCGGGCGGGTTTGAATGGGGCCAAATTACTGGATTTTCCAACAAAAAAGCCGCTCCTTACGGGAAGCGGCCTGACCCTATGATTACTGCTTAACCTGCTTACTTTAAAGCGATATCAAAAGCATTGGGCTTTTTGGTGATGACCAGTTTTGCCGAACGGCTGAACGGCAACTCATGTTCACAGCTGTTCATTTCCGCCAACCAGGGCTGGCTTACCAGCCATTCCATAAATACATGTTTGTCATTACGGCCATAGAACAGGGATTCGTGGAAGGCATGCCCGTTCCATTCGGCTGCATGCTTATCGATCCAGCGCTCTTCGCCTGCTGAACTGGTTCCCCTGAATTTTTCATAATCTTCGGGCAATCCGATTTCACCGGCGCCTGCCAGGAAGCGTATGCTCAGGTGCGGCACTGCATAGAGATCCAGGGGATCTGTGCCGGCCGGGATCTTTTCGATCACCAGGCTATCGGCACCAAGGGTTTCTTTCCATGCTACCGGCAATTTCACTGTACGGCGGGAGAATCCGCTTTCGGCGATGGTAATGCCCAGTACCCCGTCTTTTCCGGAAGCATCTTTTTCAGTCCAGTTGCTTACGCCTGTTGGCGCTGCAGCAGCTCTTGCTTCCTGCCCCAGTTGTTTGCAGGAGACTGCAGCCATAAAGGCAAAAGCAGCCGGGATGATCCAAATCTTTTTCATATTAAGGATGGTTTAGTATTTATCAATTAGATGTAATCATCAGTACACTATGGCTTCCGGATGGATAAAGCGGGGTTGCGGATTGGACAACAGCAATTCCTGTACATAACCTGCTGCCAGTTGCAAAGGCTTGTAGGTATTGAACTCGCGGGATAGTTGTTGTACATTTTTCCGGTAGCTGCCATCGGCCAGTACTTTTTCCACTGCACCTTTAATTTGTGAAGGCTTTGGAGTTTCAGTCCTCAGGTCAATCCCCAGCCTGAAATAACCGATCCTTGCGCAGATCTCATTCTTTCCTTCATGAACACCGGCAACCACGAAGGGCAACTGGTTTTCGATACCCAGCAGCACACCGCCATAACCCCCGTTTGTAATGTACACATCCACATAAGGCATGATGTCATTAAAGGGTATGAAGTCTTCGATGATAATATTGGCCTGCGGGTAGGCTTCGCGAAGTTTTGCGGTACCGCCACCGCCGGTAGTGACCACCACCAGTGTATTGGAGTCTTTATAAGCTTCTAGGGTTGGCACCAGCAATTTGTTCACATCCGTTTCCACAGTACCCTGTGTAACCAGGATGACACGGTCATAATGGTGCACGCGATGGTCCATCCAGGTATCTCTGCCAGCGGGCTGCTGATAGGGCAGTAATGGCCCGATAAAACGAACATTGTCGCTGATGTCGCTCCTTTCATATTCAAAAGACGGACTGCCGCTTTGCAATACCAGGTCAGTTTGACGGTACAGCATATCAAAGAAGTTTTCCTTTCCATGCCGGATGCCGTATTTGTCCAGCAACGCATACATCACCTTTATGGATTTTGCAAACAACACATGGTCAGTTAACCAGCGTAGTGCAGCCTGTTTGCGGCGTCCAAAGAAGCTTTTTGAAGGATGCATACCCAGGCCCGCAGGCGGCAGGTCTACCGATCCTTCTGCCAGCGGCATGATGCCAATGGCCATTACCGGAATATTCATGAGGTTCTTTACAAACGCATTACCGGTGAACATCACGTCTGAGATCATCAGGTCAAAAGGAAATTCGCGATAGATCCCGAGGATATCGGTATAATATTCCGGCCCGCGTTTCAGGAAGAATTCCTGCACATCATAATTCAGCTTTCCGATCTTGCTGCTGATTTTCTCCCTGTCGGGGAATAGTTCTGACAGGTTATCTGTATCCACTTCCAGGGCAACTTTGTATGGATAGTATTGCAAACCCAGTTTTTTCACCTTCCCGGCATATTTGGCAGATGTATACCAGCGTACATCATAACCCAGGTCTTTCAGGAAAACGGCGATTCCGGTCAACGGGTTAAAATGACCATCTGCCGGTACATTAGCAAACAGGATTTTTTTTGCTGTGGATTGTTTCATGATTCTGATAAGGTTTAATGAAGGCACAAGTTTACTACAGGATCCACCGGGGATCAAGCGCGGCCTGCATGAACCGTATTTTCCGGATGTTGAAATGGCGAATTGCCTGACTGAACGATCATAGCTTTCTTGGTACGCAATCCATCCGGGCTTTTCCTCAATTCATCCCCGCCTGTTGCCCGTTGATTGGGAAATTGCCCCCCTCCTTCCTATATTTGACCATAGCCCCGAGTGCCTTGAAAAAATACACCATTCCGTTACTGCTGTTCTGGTTTTGTTCCGGCATACTGCAGGCCCAACAGGCCCGTCAGTATTCCTATACCCATTATAATAATGCGAATGGCCTCGCGTCCAATTTTGTTTACCGGGTAACACAGGACCAGCAGGGATTTATCTGGATTGCCACCGTCAATGGCCTGCAGCGGTTTGATGGCAAGGAATTCATCACCTTCAGGCACAACCGCAACGAGCCCGGATCGATACCTGCCAATAATGTTGCCTCCGTGTACTGTGACAAAAAAGGAAGGGTCTGGATCATCAATGAAGACAATACGGTTGGCATGATCAACACGAGCAAGCTGCAATACCAGCCGGTGTCCATCCGCATGCCGCCCCGGAAGGCCAGGATTTTCATGCCGTCCAAATTCTTTGAGGACTGGCGGGGCAAATTGTTTCTGCGCATCGCGGCCATCGGCATTTTCGAGCTAGACCAGCTGGAGATGACCTTTAAGCCCACCAGCAACATTAAGGTGCCGGACAAATGGTTCGTGTTGGATATAACACCTGATTTTTACCGGGAGTGTTTCTGGATCGGTTGTGATTCGGGGCTGGCCAGGTATCAGCCGTCCACCCAGCAGGTCAGTTACGCCGACCACAATACATTCGGCGATGCTGTGATTGAAGCTTTCAAAAATGTAAAGAACATTGGTGGCATCATGCCGGTGGAAAACAGCAATGATTTTGTCTGCAACAGCTGGCCGCCGAGTTCAGGTAATCCCTTTCTTTATCTCTATCGCGCCACCCCCAATAAACTCATGCGCTTTGACCTGGGAAATATCCTGGGCGTTGGCTATCATGAAATAGAAAATGCTTTCCACCAGAAAAGCGGTCCCATCTGGGCATATGGACTCCCCTTTGCGGGCACCATCGATACTGCCCTGGGCATCTTCAAACCATTGTCACAACTGGTGGCCCAGAACGGCCAGATCAGGTTTGACCGGGCAAACAGCATATTTGAGGACCGGCAGCACAATCTCTGGTTGTGCACCACAGACGGCATTTATGTATTCAATCCGGATCACCAGCCCTTCGATTCCTATAACCTGATCCGACCCGGCAGCAACCAGCCACGGGAAGGTGCGGTGACCAGTGTGGTGGACATCAACCATCAGCTCTGGGTAGGCACCTGGGGGGCGGGGCTATATCTCTATGACAGCTTATTGAATCCGCTCCCCATACCGGCAGCGTTCAAACCCTGGCAGGATCATTTGACGATATGGTATATTCATGAACATAGCAGAACGGGAAAGGTGGTGTTGGGTGAACAGGGTGGCCGGATGAAGGTATATGATCCTTACACCGGCAAGGTGCAGGATCAGTTGCTGGATGTTTTTAAGAAATCCACTATCCGGCAAATCGCGGAAGACAAAGAAGGTAATCTTTGGTATGGCACGCAGAGCGGAAAGCTGATCCGGTGGGACTACCAGAAATCACATGGAGACTTCTCAAAAGGTTATGAAGAAGTGATGGCCATCGGACTGGTGCACCGGCTGTATATGGATACCGATGGCAGTCTCTGGGCGGCGACAATGGGTAACGGGTTGTATCATATTAACCCTGTTACAAGAAAAATAATCGACCAGGTGTCTACCAGCACGCCGGGCGAATGGAAACTGGGAACAGACTCTCCGATTGATATCTTAAGATATAACGACAGCCTGCTGATCGTTCCCGGATTCACGGTAACGGTACTGAATACGCGAAGGCGCCGCGGAACGGTATTGTCGCTGGATGACGGGCTGCCTTCCAATACGGCCTATTATGTACAAAAAGACAACCAGGGCAAATTGTGGCTTGGGCTGCAGAACGGTTTGTGCCGGTGGAATGTGGAGAAGAACAGCTTTACGCTTTTTGACCGGCGGGATGGAATCGTTTACGACAATCTTACCTCCGGCGGGGCTTTCCGGGTGCCGGGCAACCGGCTTGCATTTACGTCGGATCACAATTTTGTGGTGTTTAATCCGTCCAAAGTAGTCACTGCCGATAAGCCTGCACGGGTGCAACTCACCAATATCTACCGGCTGAACAAGAGACTGCCGGTGGACAGTGTGATGAAGATTGGCAACCTCGAACTGGATTATGAGAGAAACTCCGTGGTGATTGACTACAGCACCCTGCAATTTCCGGATCACGGTCAGCAGACTTACTACCACAAACTGGAGGGGCTTGACAAGGACTGGGTGCGGTCCACCACCAACAAAGCCATTTACAATTACCTGCCTTACCGGAGTTATACGTTCAAGGTGAAAAGTGTGAATGCCGATGGTGCTTCAGCACCGGAGACGAGCCTGATGATTCATGTGAAGCCTCCATTTTACAGGGCGTACTGGTTCATGGCACTGATGGTGTTTATCGGTATCGGTTTTTTGTACTGGCTCGACCGGTTACGCCTGCAGAAGCTGCGTGCCACCGAAAGCATCCGGAGCAGGATTGCTTCCAGCCTTACGGATGACCTGACAAACTCTCTCAGCAGCATCAATATATCCAGTGAACTCGCTAAAACCAAAGTGAATACTGATGCCAACAGAACGCGTGATTTCATTCATCACATCAGTGAGACCAGCAACCGGATGACACAGGCCATGTATGATATGGTGTGGAGCATCAATCCGCAGAATGACCAGATGCAGAAGACGCTGGAACGCATGAAGCAGTATGCGATGGAACAGGAATCCATCAGCGATACCAATATTACCATTGAAGCTGACCCCGCGATCAGGGACCGGCAATCGGATATGGAACACCGTTATGAATTGTTGTCCATATTCAAGGAATCCATTTCCAATGCCGTGAGGCATTCAGGGGGCAAAAACATTCATGTTCAGCTCCGGCTCCGGAAAAACAAATTGCTGTTGCTGGTTCAGGACGATGGCCGCGGATTTGATCTGAGCACGGTTCCACTGGGCAGAGGGTTAAATGACATGCGCCGCCGCGCAGAGGCTATTGGCGCGCAGCTGGACATTCTGTCCGAGATCAATACCGGTACATTGATCCGCCTCGAAATGAAACTGAAAGGTTGACGGTCCGGGAGATGCCCAACTGGTCCAGAAAAGCCTGGTCATGCGACACGATCAGCAAAGTTCCGTCAAAGCTGTTGAGCGCTTCTGTCAGAATGGTGATGTGTTGCAGGTCGAGGTTGTTGGTGGGCTCGTCCAGCAGGATCAGTTCCGGGGGCTCCTGTTGTAGGGTCAGGCAACAGAGGGCAAGGCGCATGGACTCGCCGCCACTGAGCACGCTGCAGGATTTGTGCCAGTCGTCTTTTCCGAAAAGGAACCGGGTGAGCCGGATATTCAGTTCATGTTGTTCCAATGCACCATCGTTGAACAGCTGCGCCTGTTCGCTTACGGTCAGGGTGCGATTAAGCAGCGAATAATCCTGATCGATATACATGGCATTCTTAAATCCCCGCAGCACTTCACCACGGTCGGGCTGCCATTCACCGCGTACCAATTTCAATAGCGTTGTTTTTCCTGAACCGTTGTTGCCGGTAACAGCAACACGTTCTCCGCTCAGCAGTTCCAGATCCGGATCGTTTGGCCACAACCAGTTGTTGTTGCGCCGTATATTAATGCCCTGAGCCCGGAACAGTACTTTGCCATGATGCCCGGTTGCATTCCGGAAAGCGAGGCGCATCCCATCGGTATCAGGTGTTGCTTCCCGCAGTTCCTGCAGCGACTGCCGGATCTCCGATATTTTATCCTGGTGCATGCCGGCTTTTTTTGCTGTACTGTTTTCTGCCGCGTTGCGGTAGGTATTCATCATGATCCTGGCGACACCCGCTTTCTCCTGTTTTTGTTTGCCCCTTGCGTTCAGACGGTTCTGTCTCTCCATGGTTTCCCGCGCTTTTTCCCTGGCTTTGCGCAATGACTTTTCCGATTCTTTCAGGTCGTCGGCCAGTGCATCCAGCGCCATGGATTTCTGCTCCTGGTAAAACTTAAAATTGCCGCCATAGGTGATCACCTGGCCACGATCCAGTTCGATTACTTTGTTCAACAGGTTCATCAGGGTTCTGTCGTGGCTGACGACGATCAGCGTTGTGGTGGTACTCCGGATAAAATCGTACAACAACCTCCTGCCCTCCTGGTCGAGGTGGTTACTGGGTTCATCGAGCAATATACATTCCGGCTGATGGATGGCGATGCCGGCGAGGAATACCCTGGCCTGCTGGCCACCACTCAGGGTGGCCATGGATTGTTGCAGGTCGACTTCCTGCAATTGCCATTGCTGCAACGCGGCGCGGCAACGGTCATCGATGGACCAGTCGTCATCCAGCAGGGTCATGTTTTCGGTGGTTACATCACCCTCCAGGATCGCCCGGAGTGCCTGTAATTTATCAGCGACACGCAACGCCTGTGCGACGGTGAGGTGATCGAACTGGCCGAAGAGCTGGGGAACCCGGTATGGGTGAACTGCGCTGTGGTATTGTCCGCCCGAAGGTGTCAGTTCCCGCGCGATCAATCGCAGTAAGGTTGATTTTCCGGTGCCATTGTTTCCGGTCAGGGCAATTTTTTCCCCTGCCTGTACATTAAGCTGAAGATTGTCAAAAAGCGGTTGCCTGTTGGGATGGGAATACGAGATATTCTGAAGGAGAAGCATAATTTCTTTTTCCAGGTGATGGGAATCGACAGCAATGGTATGCTGCGGGTTTTGTCCTGTTGAAAGAAATTATTCTACATGATGGGATGCTCTTAATTAAATGCAGCTGCAATATTACAGCTTTATCGGCAACTTTTGGCAATTAATCGCCTCCACCGCCGCAACCGCCGCAGGAGCTGCCACAGGAACTGCCGCCGCCATCTCCGCCACCACCATCGGAGCTGCCACAGGAAGTACCACAACTGGACGTACTGCCACTGTACCTGTCAGTACGTTCCACCAGCCCGACCATGCGGGGCATAAGCACCGCAGTACCGAGCATCAGGTACTGCCATTGCCAATCGTTGTGAGCGAAAGATCCCATCCGGTACAATTTTGAATAATGCGCGGGAATGGTTTGTGCGAAGAATTGCCGGAGCAGCCACCAGAGGAAGAAGCCGATGGCCGGCACCATCAGGAAGGCAACGGCAGCTATTTTGGTAACGGGCCGGTCGTTTAACATGCCGTTGAACAACCTTGAGGTGGCAATCAGCCATATTGCTGTCAGGATTACAAAATTCCATTTGAACAGGTTGCCGTAACGATGGGATTTCTTCACATGAAAGATCAGTGCGTCCATGCTGTTGGCGGTGTTGGCAAAGACCGGTTTGGCAGAAAGTTCTTTCATAACTGCCGGATACCAGCTGCGCTTGAGATTGCCGATCACCTGCAACACCTGCTGTTCCTCGTTATCATTTCCACGGCCACCGAGATCCAGTTCCAGCGTATGGTCGGGGTTCACGCGGATCGCTTCCCGGTGAAGCAACTCGTTGACCACGCCGCTGACTACGCGCGAAATTTTCCTGGTCTTCAGGAACACCAGCTCCAGGGGTTCGAGGTCAAAAACATATGCATCCCGCTCAATTCCGTTCAGGATGTTTTGCAGCGCCACGCGGTTCACGATGGCCAGCGTTAAAAATGCGGTAAGGGTGATACCAACCAGTCCCTCCAGGAAACCCGGGTTGTTGAGGTGAATCAATACGGGTGCCAGCAGGTAAGTCATCGGGATAGTAAGGAACAATACCACAGGAATGCCGATATTCAGAAACTGGTACACCGAAAATTTTGCTGTGGGAAGGCGGAGGCTATCGGTAATGGTTGTGTATTCCCAAATTGCTTTGGGCTGATCACCGAAAACCTGCTGATAAAGTTTTGTCGTCCTTTCTTTGGCGATTTTGAAAGTGTTGGCTTCAGCATGGTTGTGGGTAGAAGGCACGTGGGCGATCTGCCTGCCGAGCAAGGAGCAGAAGTCGTTGTACGATTGGGTAAAGAGCAGGTGCTGGTGCCAGACCACATCTACAATGGGCGACGGTGACACCATCTGGCTTGCCGTAGCGGCGAGGTACATGAATTTTTTGTATTCAAGAATAGCCTGCCGGGTGAAGTTTTTGGGCCATTGGTTTTCATGGGCCAGCCGGATGGAAAAGCTGTATTCGGAAAAGCTATCGTCACCGGGCGGACTATCCAGGTCAAACTGCAGGATCGCGGACCAGAGTTCCTGTTGCATATCAGCGGTGTTTCAATTTGATCAAAATTCCTTGCTGTTGAATTATGTGCAGGTTAATGTGAACCGTATATACTAGAGTGTCATCACTTCGGAGCATCAATTCAAAATAGGGTTCGCCCAGGCTGTTCAGTTGTTTTTGAACGCTGCTCATCCTTGCAGTATCTGGCCTATTGGGACTTATAAGGACTGTGCTGTTGCCTCTCGTCTGAATAAGGTATTTGCTTTCGAGCCTGAATTGCGTAACCCATGCGATACTATCCTGTAATGTTATCGAAATGGAATTATTTCGGTAAACGCCGTCAGGGATGTGTGACTGGGTAAACCCCTGTATTCCTGCGGTGGCCAGAAGGTAAACCGTCAATATTAATTTCTTGTCCCAAATCTTGTATGAAAGCTTCATAGTATGCCTTTCAGCCGGAGGTGTTGCAACAGCATGATGGTTTTGCCATCTTTAATCTCACCTGATCCAACCATGTGGAGCGCTTTGTCGATGTCCAGTTCCAGTACTTCAATATTTTCCTCTTCGTGTTCAACGCCTCCGCCCTCGTTTACTTTCATGGACGCCGCATATTCGGCAATGAAGAAGTAAAGGATTTCCGTTACAGAACCGGGCGACATATACGCCTCAAACACTTTGCGCACATCATGAATCTTATAACCGGTTTCCTCTTCTGTTTCCCTGCGGATGCAATCTTCCGGATTGTCTTTGTCCAGCAATCCCGCGCAGGCTTCGATCAGCATGCCATCGGCGTTGCCGTTTATAAAGGTTGGCAGGCGGAATTGCCTGGTCAGGATCACTGTGCGGGAACTACGGTTATATAACAGGATCGTTGCCCCGTTCCCCCGGTCATAGGCCTCACGGCTCTGCGTCTGAGAAGTGCCGTCTTTTTTGGAATAGGAATAGGTGATTTTGCGGAGGGTGTACCAGTTGTCGGAAAGAATTTCCGTTTTCAGGATCTCAACTTTTGCAATCATGCGTTAAATGTAGTGACTTATTTAAGGGCTTTCGTAAAGGTGCAATTGAATTTTGCTCCAGCCAATCGGAAATAAACATCGGTTTCATAGGAGAAGTATTATTTTTTTAATGTCATCATCCGGTCGAGCTCTTTCAGGGGCTCATCGTCAAGCCGTGCCTCAAACAATGGCAGCAAGCAACTGCTGCTGTATTGGAAAGTTCTCCGGTTTTCTGCTGGAAACACCAGTAGGCAAAGTCGTAAATCTTTAGCAGTCTGACATGGTCGGCATGCAGGTGGGCTTCCCTGACTTCATGAAGCAGATTAAAGAAAACGATGTATATAGTGGTGTGTTTGTCTGCAAACGTTTTGGCCAGGTCAGGGCAACATTCGATAGCCCGTCGTCTCCAGGTGCTCATAAGGGTAGATAGGATTAACGGCGTCTTCCGCCACCGCCGCGGCCACCTCCGCCCATACTGCTCCGCTGGCGGGAGTAGTTGTTGGTGCGCATATTGCCGCGGTCACGGGACTGGCTTTCGCGGTTCATGTTATTGCGGGTGGCATTATTGTTTGCAGAATTCCAACTGTTGTTGCGATTATCCCGCTCATTCCAGTTGCCTTTATTGTCCCGCTGGTATACATTACCATCGCGGTCTGCATACACATTATTGTTTTCCCTGCTTTGCCGCATTTGTCCGCCCTGATTGGGTAACTGGTTGTTGACACCTGGCTGGCGGCCCTGGCTGGGAAGTTGATTATTGACACCCGGGTTGCGATTGCCGCGGTTATTGCCCAGCGACTGGCCTGGCTTTTTGTCCATCGTGCTGACCCCGGACTGGTTATTGTAAATATTATTCCGGTTGCCGCCACGGTGATCTACCCGGTTGCCGCTTCCATTGCCAACATTGATCTCACCGATATTGATATCGCCGGTGTTTATCCGGTTGCCACCGCCATAATAACCGCCACCGTAATATGGCGGTCTGAAGGGCGGGTAATACATCGGGGGGCCATACCAACCACCATAGCCGCCAAAACTGAATCCAAAATGCATGAAGCCCATACTGAACCCGAAATTCATGCTCCAGCCAGTCCACGGGTTATAACTGAATCCAAAACCCCAGGTCACCGGAGGCGGATAATAGACTGATCCAAACCATGGCGCATAATGATAACCGGTACCGTACACCACGGTCGGACCATATACATAACACCCCATATAACCCGGTGTATAGCCCACGTAGACGTACTCGGGGGTACTTTCATACACATAAACGTATTTGGTATTATAGGCCTCGTTACTTGGCGGGATCTTGCTCACATCTTCAGGTCGTTCATCAGAAACTTTCCAGGGTCCTTTTGCCTTATCAGAGGTGAACCATACACCTTTCTCAACAGCATAGAATTTACCCAGTTCGTCTTTGATCACCGTAACGTTGGAGTTTTCGGCAAGTTCGAGCGAGGTGCCTTCAATCTTTTTGAATTTCGGATTGCCATCATATTCCACTTTGATGGTGGCATCTTTCCTGTTGACTTTTGCAGTCTGTGGGATCTGGGCATCTATCCGGGCTTCTTCCGCAGCCGGTGTTCCCGCGATATTTGCCAGCACTTCATCCTTTTCAGAACCCTCAGGTATTTTGGCGAAATCAGACGGGAGTTTGTCAGATGCAATATACTCCCAGGGTCCCTGCAGGGATGCAGCGCTATACCAGCGACCAGCGAGGACTGTATAGGTTTTCTGTGTATTGATGTCTTTAAAGATCTGGTTCGTGGTATTGGACGCATACAGCAGCGAAGTTCCCTGGATCGACTTATAATCAGCCGCCCCCTTTGTCTGTAATAATTCAGATGGCTCGGTGGTAACGAGAATATCTGTCACAGTTGGTTTCTCTTCTGATTTTTTGCCGTCGTTGTTCTTGGCCTCTTCTTTTTTGATCTGTTCGTCAACAGATTTCACCTTTTTCGACAACGTCTTATTGGGTACCCAGCCTTCCGTTACCGATGCTGATTTATACCAGAGGCCACCGGCGTAAAGATTCCAGACATTACCTTCTTTGAAAATTAAAAATGGTGTGTTGACTACCCGCTCTGCATCAAGATCTTTCTCCTTCTGGATTTTGGGATCGCCGTCGAGCAGGATCAGTGTTGTAGGTTTGTCGCGATAGTAGATTTTGGGCGGATTGTTATTGAAAGTCTCGGTAGTTCCTGAATTTTCCACCTTGATGGTGGCTACCAAAGCATCGAGCGAAATACTAAGATTCCAGCGGGGCACTTCTGTTTCGATGATCTTTGTAAGGGTATCCAGCTTGCCTTTATCTTCCACTCCCGGGAACTTTACATTGGTGATCTTTACAGACCGGCAAAGTGCTGTGCGGCTGTCTTTATCCGTATCAACGGTAGCGTCATAAAAAATAGCGCCAAAAACCGGTTCGGCTTTCGCGCTTTTACGCACAGACAGTGCTGACCTTCCGGTAATGATATTGCCGCTGAAATTTTCAGGCTGGGGTTGGTAGATGGTAATGATTTGCCCGGCTGCAGTAATGATTTCTTTAGGGAAGGCAGTATTTGCGTCCTGAGCATGGCTGAACAGGAAAAACAGCAGTCCGGCGATCAGGCTTAAAGTGTTTCGGCGCATGGTTCAGTCATTTCCATGGGTAAATTACTTATATATGGCCAGTAAGGCCTTCAAGACAATTGGGAAGCATGCGTTTAACCGTAAAATAAACCCGCTGCCGGGAGAATTTCCGGCTTCCGGGACATCAGCATCAACCGCTTAGTTTTTCTTAACAGGGGTAGAAAATTCAAATAGCGGCTCTTTCTCGTTGATCAATTTATCAAGGTAGCACCAAAGTTTGTACCACCGGGTGGAGATATTGGAAAGCAATAAAAAAGGTGAATAGTTGCTGTTTCGGAACATATGGCTGGCTATTTTGGATAAAAGCTTTCAGGTAATCCCTCACCTCCATTAACGCAAAGCCAGGCAGGTTTTCACCGCGCCACTGGCTCGGGTCATAGATTTTCCTGCTGTTTTCGGAAAGTCCTATACCCCAGATGGCATCTACCGGGCTGGCTTCACCGATAACCTTATTTCCAGTGCTGAGCAGGAAGGCTGCCATTTCCGCATGCTGTCTGAATTTGTGGAGATTGCCTGCCTTTACCAGGGCAAACTTTTTTTCATTCCACACGGCATCGTCGTAATGCTGAACGGTACGGCCCAACGCTTTTGCTTCTGCTGGCGTTTCGCATTGTATAATTTTGTCAAAAGCGGCCTGATCATTAAACAGCAGCGCCTTCTGTGCCATCATCCAGTGTTCAGCGGTTTTATAGATAATACCGTCTACCATGAATGGGCTTTCAAACCATTGGCTGAAGCAGGCTTTCCCTGCTTTTTCATTGGCTTTGGCAGTATGCCCCCAGAAGAAGAAAAAGGACACAGCTTCCCCATTCGCTCTCGCATTGATCAACCAGTTCTTATCATAATGCATTGTTTTCTCCTTTGGCTTCTATTGCGGTTTTTTCACCCTGTTCCGGATGATGAATGTCCTGAACTCCTCCAACTGCCCGGTGTTATCAAAACTCCTTTTCGGAATGAGCACGATCCTGTTGTCTGTCACTTCCACATACAATGCGTGCGGAGTTTCATCCCAGCCATTGATGGTGCTTGCCATCAATGCATTTTCCTGATCCGGGTTGCTATACCAGATTTTCCCGTCTGCACATTCAATGAACAGGCTATAGGCTTGGCCATCTGCCGCCACATCGCCGGCCGCCTGCCATTTCCGGAAAAGAACAATACCATACATACCTGAGTAAAGTATGGCAATGCCAAACAGCCAAAAGGCATTCAGGTGAATACCAAATAAATACACGAAATAGGTCATGGCTATAAAACCCAGCGCGGCATAGAGTAGCTGTTGTGGAAGTTCTTTTTTGACTAGCAGCCGATGGCTATATTTCACCCGGTCCTGCGGGGTTATTTCTACTGTAAGTCTCACTCAGATAGTTTAATGTTAAACAAAGGATCATTCTTTTACACTGTTGATCAACACTGTGATCAGCTTCAGTCGGTCAGCGATCATCAAAATTACCAGGATCGCCACACTCGTCAACAGAATTCCTGTAACCAACAAGGCAAAATACCTGATCGTCCATTCCAACGCTACTTTTACCCGACTTATAAATCCGATCTTACTTGCCGGAGCACCTTCATAGAGTGATATTCTGACCGTACAGAACTCATTTTCCGCATTGAAATTACCCAGCTCCACACCCAACTCCTGCAGTCGTTCTTCAGTTTCGAGTATTTTGTCATTCAGGGTCACAAAATCTTCGATCCCGCCTCCTTTTGACTTTAGCTCATTAAGCGCCTGAAGCGATTTTTCAATCGAAGTCTTTTTGGCATTTAGTTGCCGGTATTCGTTGGTTTTGTCCACCTTGGTAACTTCTTTTGAGGTTACCGTACCAATCCGCTGAATATCGAGGTAAAAGCTGTCAAATTTTTCAGGATTGACACCAATCAGAAAATGAATCTGCCTGTTGCCGGTCTGCCCCACATTCTGTTCATATTGAATGACGGCATTATAGTTTTTGGTTTTGCTTTTGATGATCGTTTCATCCTTTTCAAAAGCTGAAGTTTTTGTCCTGACGGACGCAGTCTTTTCAAATTTCTGGCTGGTAGAAAAATCCGCCGTCGCAGATGGATTGAAACCGTTCTTCACGCTTTCAGAGGCATAATTTTTCCGCAGGTTGGTGATATTGCTGAAAAAATCATCGTTCGCATCAAAGTTGAATGTGTTGTTTGAACGATATATGTATCCATAAAGCAACCGAAACAGAAACAGTAAAATAAAGAGGAAAACAAACCATCGGCCTGTTTTTCTGAACCGTTGTCTAAGCCCTGGTATCATGACTGTATTTATTCTTTGTTTTCAGTAAAATCGGCGTCAGGATCAGCGAAAAGATCATGGCAGACATGATGGCTACCAATAGGTGGCTATCGGCCTCAACATCGCCATCAACCAGAATTTTTGCCCCCAGGATCAGCCCGCTGATCAGTAAATACCAGTACCAGAATGCTGAACCGGTAATGGCTGGTTTCGCCAGCGTGGACGGGCGCAATTGCCAGAAGGCCACGAGCAGAACCAGCCCACCCACCATGCTGCTGACATGTTGCAATAGTTTAAACACAGGCACTGAGTATCCGTTGATGGCTATTTCCTGTTGTAAAGCCGAAATCCTGTCCACAAAATAGCCATGCACATGCGTAAAACTATCCCAGAAGAGATGGCTGCCGGCACCTATCCATACTGACAACAATACTATGGGGGCAGCAGACCTGAAGTATTTCATCCAATCAAATTGTTGAAAGATCATCGACCTGCGCTGTATGGCAACAGGCAGATTTTCAAGAAGCGTATCGCGTATTATCTGGTGGAAAATTATGGTCAACAACACCCCGACAGGCAGATTAAACCAGAACAGTCCTGGCAAGGTATGGCTGAAGGTGCTCAGCACACGCATGCGCAGGAAATACTCCATATCCGGCGCGATAGTTCCGGCTACCAGGCCTGTTAAGGAGTACCATCGTTTGGGTAATGCGGTGAACGGAAGGATGATGGCCGGGTGAGAAAACGTGAAGGGCATGTTCAGGCATGCGGTTGTTGCACCGCTGTGTTCAGATAAGGAATAGGATTCAGGTAAAACATTTTTTTCCATCCCTGTTTGGAAAGGTCAATTTTCCAGAACAGGGGTACGATCGATTTTATCGTGTAATGCAAATGTGCCGGTTTCCCTTTAGCATTTCCGGAATCGCCAACTGTTCCAATCTTGCTGCCACGTTGAACCCAACAGAAGCCCGACGTATAGGTGCCATCCAGGTGGGCATAGTAGTGAAATTTCCAGTGTGGCCCGAGAACCAGTACCACATTGCCCCCTAACCGAATATTTCCGGTATACAACACGAGTCCGGAAGTGGCCGCATTCACGCGGGTACCCTTTTTGGCAAAAATGTCAACCCCCTTGTGTGTTCCCGATTCTCCCCATGGATAGTACCAGAAGGATTGCTGATCATAACTTTTTAAGCCGGCATGCTCTACCGGCATGTCGAACCGCTCCGGCAACAGGTAGCCAAGCAACAATACTATGCCGATCGCGAAGAACAACCACCTGGCAATCTTTTTCATGCAAGTCCTTAGAAAGTAGTTTTCTTGTTTATTTCCGGCAACGCTGCGTCGATCCTTCTGGCAAGTTCAGGTAACTTAATAGTGGGCACGGCAGGAAAAAGATGATGTTCCAGGTGATAGAACATGCTAAATGTGACTTTGTTTTTCCAGCCGGTACGCTGTGTTCTTGCTATTTCGGGCCTGTCGTGGGTATCATGATGCACGGTCCATACCGCAAAGAAAGCCATCAGGAATTCCCCAATAATCATCACAATAATGTGATAGATCAGGAAATGAATGTTGAAATAAATCACAGCGGCTGCAAACAGTGCAATTGAAACCAGTTCTGCCAGCACATTGCGCCGATATTTGCTGTTGCCCAGCTGAAAGGTGATCTTGTGGATCAGAAACATGTGTATGGGTCCATACAGGATTGCGCCGTACCAGGTCATCCCGGCAGATTTCCCTTCATAGTCTTCTTCCGACAAGCAGAATTTGTGGTGACGAATGTGATTGAATTTAACAGCATGAATGGACACCATCATCAAAATGCTGTTGAGGTAAAGGGACAGCCAGGTCAGGAACCGGTTTGTGCCGAGCGATTGATGAAATCCATTATGCACCTGCCGCAATCCCGTAAGGAAGAAAAAGGCAGAAAACGGCAATGCCAGTAAGTAATAGCCAAAATAGGCAAGGGTGAGGGAAGTCAGTAACCAGGGGATGGTCAGGTTGTTTTCGATCAGCATTTCCCTGATGGTCAGTTTTTTCAGATCCTTCCACGCTACCCTTTTCAATAATTCCTGATGTGTCATTTTGAATGCTTCGCCGCCTAACTCACAGACGGCAGGCCGGACAAGACATCCGGTAACGGTTAGGAATAAGGTTTTTGCGAATCCGAAGTAATGATAGACAAAGTCCCGAATTCCGCAAAACCTGAAATCTTAAATTCCGCTAAAAAAAAGTGCAACAGCGTCACTGTTGCACTTTTGCCAATATGTTTGCCCTCGCGGGATTCTCAACTTCCAAACCCCAAACTCCCAAACCTCCCACCTACGCTAAAGCTTCGGTGGGCGAAGCCTAAACTTCTCCTACTTCCCCATCCACTTTTTAAAGTCAGTCACTTTTTCCCTGCTGACAATGGCTTCCTTATCTACCATTGGCTTCAGGTTCAACAACAGCCTGTTGCCAAAATAGTCGTGGATCTGTTCAACACTTTCAATGGAAACATAAAAGGACCGGCTGATCCTGAAAAAGCGGTCAGGATCCAGCATTTCTTCGAGTTCATCCATGGTGTAGTCTACAATAAACTTCCTGTTGTCACTGGTCTTGAAGAAATTGACCCTGCCATCACTGTAGAAATAAGCGATTTCTTCCACTTCCACACTCACCAGTTTTTGTCCCTGTTTAACCAGGAACCGCTTGCGGAAATCTTTGGGTTGAAGCCGTTGCTGAAGCTCTTTTACCAGGCTGTCGACATTCAGCTGGCCATGACCATTTCCTTCGGCTGTACCAAGCAGTTGTTTCATTCTTTTGAACTTATCCAGTGCTGCTTCCAGGTCTTCTTTCTGGACTGGTTTCAGCAGGTAATCGACGCTGTTTACCTTGAAGGCTTTGAGCGCATATTCGTCGTAGGAAGTGGTGAAGATGACCGTGCTGTTTACTTCTACTTTATCGAAGATCTCAAAGCTCTGGCCATCGGCCAGCTCAATATCCATCAGGATAAGGTCGGGAGCCTGGTTCTCTTCGAGCCATTTTACAGAAGACCGGATGCTGTCGGTAATGCCCACCACTTCGGCGCCGGCATCAACCGAATGAAGGGTTTTCTGCAACTTTCTTACGGCAAGGTCTTCGTCTTCGATAATCAGGACTTTCATATTTCTGGTTATACGTTGGTGTACGATACAAAGATATTTCGACTTTCGGCCCTTAATACTCCTTCTCCAATGAATTGCAGTATTTCCTGCATGAATTGCCGGGAATGCTATTTCCCTGCTCTTCAAAGGTTTTTGCCTGCCCGGATCAGCTACGGTGGTTAAGGCTGAATCAGGGGAATTACTACGGCAAATTCCTTCCCGTCATCCCGGATCATGATCTCCTCTCCTTTCATCAACCGGTATTTATTGCGGATATTGTTTAGTCCCACCCTGGTAGAATAGACCATCCGGTCCTTTCGCTGCAGGTTATTGCTGACAATGAGCCGGTTGCTGTTGGTGGTGATCAGCTCGATTTTAAGCGGGCTGTCCCGGAGGATCATATTGTGTTTTACGGCATTTTCCACCAGCATCTGCAGGGTGAGCGGCGGCAGCAGGTAAACCATCAGCCTGTCCTCTATCCTGACTTCCATTTCAAGGCCATCGCCATAGCGTGTTTTCAGCAGGTGGAAATAACTTTGTATGAACTGGAGTTCAGTGTCCAGCGTAGTCAGGCCGTCTTCATTGGTCCGCAGCATATAACGGTACACCTTGCTCATTTCATCCAGGAACTTTTCCGCTTTGGCCGGGTCTTCGCTGATCAGGGAACTCAGAGAATTCAGTGAATTAAAGAGAAAATGTGGATTTACCTGTCCTTTCAGGCCTTCCAGCTGGCTTTGGAGGTTTTCTTTTTTCAGCTGTTCCGCTTCGTCCACGAGGGAGCGCCATTTTTCGTAAAAGGCGGCGCCTTCATTGAAACTCGTAGCCAGCAGATTGGCAGTTATCCCGACCAGCAATGCCCAGGAATAATGTTCCATATTGATGCTGTAGCCCAGGAAGCTGACATAGTCATAACCCCAGAAAAGCAGGCTGATGCCGGCTACCATCACGGTGATATACAGGAGCAGGCCGATACAGATCCGTTTGAACGTCTGGCTATAGAGCGGATATTTATGGATCAGCATGGCCGCGATCATGCCGCAGGAGATATAAACCAGGAAGATTGTGGCCAGCGAGATGAGGGTGGCGAGCAGGAATCCGCCGAGACTTTCCGTGTATCGTTTTCCAAAAAGCAAAAAATTGACCACTACCGCTATGGGCGGTAACAGCAGGAAACCGATGATCGCTTCCTTTTTGGAATACTTCATTAGTGCCATTCTCTCCATCATGTGTGCCAGCCTTTGTATTTAATATAGTAATTTTCTTTACGGAGACGACACAGGCCACGACGAAGCAGCCGAAAGCCGGATGAATTGTTGAAAATACTGTATGAATTGTAATCAGCGGCAATAAAATGGGGAACGGTTTCCCGTTCCCCTTGCTGTCAGATAGCCGGGTTCATTACCCCTGCCTTTGAGTTTGTGTGTTATAGGTGCTTTCGAAAATCTTATCAGCATTACCGGCTTCAAAGCCTTCCCGCCGGTGTTCCCGTTTTATTGCTGTTTTGGATAAATCAGAAAATTGGTCCAATACCTTTCTTTCTGCAAATTCTACATATGACCCTGCGATCGGCAGCGTTTCTCCGCCGGCGAAAGTGGCGGTCACCATTCCTGCAACTGTAGAAGACTGTGATAGTTTTCCATCGGGACTGGTTTTGATTTTTCCACCGGCATCATTTAACCGGAATCCTTTCCTTTCGAGGAATGCGTTGAAACCAGCGATGGTATCATAACCTTCCGGAAGGTTGTGAACACTTACGGTAAAATGATTAAGGTAATACCGGTTGTAGATGACCCAGGCGGCATACTCCGATTCAGCGGAAAGTGACTGGTAGTCTGCCAGGGTTGGGGTTTGCCAGAGGGCGCTATGCAGGAACTGATCCACCGCCTCCGGCTGATCCAGGTCGAGTGCATCAACGGGATCCGATTTTACCGTGTCGGTGTAATTGCGGATGGTAACCTGGGCAGCGGGTGAAAGGTCCGGTACTCGAAGCTCGGAAATAAAGATCCGCGGAAATTCCGGGGCCGGAGGCGAATACCAATAGGCATTCAGCTTCTTTTCCGGGAAGAAATACGGATCGCGGCGGCTATAGCCAAAATGCTGGAAGATCTTTTCCAGCGATGCAATTCCCAGGTGGGGAACGCCCATCGTACGAAAGGCGATGTGATCATTCTCGATATCACCGGGACGGGAAATTATGTCTTCCCCGATCATCGCGTTGATGACTGCCATCACATCAGGTACCCTTTCCTGGTACCGGCGCATCAATCCATCAAGCACATATTCCAGGCCTTTTCTGTTATACGTGGTGGTTGGCATAGAGACCTCCGTTTTTCGTTTTCATAAAAGCTTCGAAGGAAATCTCCTCCTGTTTGATGAATCCTTTGGAAGGCAGCGTGCCGTTGGCAACCATTTCCACAACAGCCGCAACGGATGCAGCGGTTGTCCAGCTGATGGCGCGCCACTCCTTGCCGTTGATGTCGATAGGATGATATGCCTGGTAAAATTCTTCGCGTGAAAGCTGGTCATTTTTCCATCCTTCCACAACTGCATATACATATACAACATCTTCCCTGACGGGAGGTTTGGCCTCGGTAAGAATCTGTTCCACCAGTTCCCTCTTTTCCTTGAGGATCAGTTCGTAAAGCAGGAAGCGCATCAGCCGGGCATGTCCGGGATACCGCATGGTCTTGTAATTAAGCGTATCCACTTTTCCTGCCAGTGTTTCGCACATGGTGCCGAGGCCACCGCTGGTGCTGAATGCTTCAAATTCCTGGCCTTCGATATTGATCATTTCGATGCCTTCCAGGGAGGGCACCATTTTCCTTTCGCCGTTATGAATCACCTCAGCGTCATTGATGTATTCATTGATCACGCCGGCAGGTGACCAGGTGAAGGAATAGCCCATGAGGCCATTGGGAAAACGTGGCAGCGCGCCAACACGGAGCTCTACATCACGCAGTTTCGTAAACCTGTTGTAGAGGTCAGCACCAACGATCCCGATGAATCCCGGTGCGAGTCCGCACTGGGGAGCCATCACACCTTTGGAGGTTTCCGCCATTTTACGGATAGCGGTAGTGGTGGGGACGTCTTCCGTGAGGTCGAAATAGTGAATACCCACTTCATGGGCAATTCTGGCAACCGGGAGGTTCAGGTTATAGGGAAGGCAGGATACTACCGCATCCTGGGCAGAAAGCAATTCGCGGAGGGCGGATTCATCCTGAACAGAACCGGTTTTCACGGTGAAGGGAAGTTTATCAGCAGGTTGCTGACGATCGAATCCGGTTACGGTAAACAAGTCGCTGAGCAGCGTTCCCACGAGGGAGCCAACTTTACCCAGCCCGATAACAGCTACATTTTTCATTCCGAAAAAAATATTATAAGATGAGTCATGTTCCGGCGGCATGCCGAAAGCACGGAAAACAATAAACAAGGCGGTATTGCCCGAAGTATCCGGGGTGAAAAATGGTCAGGGAACGTTGGCACAGGCTGACCGCAGATAGGCCAGATAAGCTCCGAATATCTTTAGAAGATGATTCATGCCTGTGAATGCGTACTTTTGATTAAGGCCCCGAAATTACGGGTTTGGGGCAAAAAAAAGGCTTCTATCAAGATTTTTTTACTACCTTTGCCCACCTTTAAAAAAGGTACTCATGAGCAGCAGACGGGAATATGATATCGCTTTTGTGGGGTTGAAGCCTGGGATTCATGAGTTTACATATTCCATTACGGACCGTTTTTTCGAGCCGTACAACGAACAGGATTTTCACAATGTTTCAGCTACAGTGAAGCTGACATTGGATAAGAAGAATGGCTTTATGCTCCTGAAATTTGAGATCGGGGGCAGGGTCGAAGTACTTTGTGATCGTTGTGGCAGCCCGAATTTGCCCTGGGACCTTTGGGATGAATTCAACATCGTGGTTAAACTGGTGGAGAATCCTGAAGAGATGAATGGGCAGGAAGACGATCCGGATGTGTATTATTTATCACGGGGAGAGAGTCATCTTCATGTGGCGGACTGGATTTATGAGTTTGTGGTACTGAGCATTCCCATGCAGAAGATGTGTGCGGAGGAAATGATCGGACAACCCTACTGTAACCAGGAAGCACTGGAGTTACTGAGGAACCTGGGAAAGGGTGAGAAAAAGGAAGGTGAACAGGAAAACAACCAGAGCAATCCTTTATGGAAGGGTCTGGAAAAGTTCCGGAATCTTGATAATTGATTTTTATATTTTATAAACTGTTGACAGATGCCAAATCCGAAACGCAGACATTCACAGCAACGGAGTGCCAAGAGAAGGACCCATTACAAAGCAGCAGCTGCTACGCTGAGTACTGACAGCACTACCGGTGAACTGCACGTACGCCACCGTGCTCACGTGAGCGAAGGAAAGTTGTTCTACAAAGGTAAAGTGGTAGCGGAGCAATCCCCCATCAAGAAATAATCACCTGAACAATCGTATAGTTTGCCGGAGATGACTATCGGTCTGGACATGATGGGTGGAGACTTTGCACCGCTTGAAGCGGTGAAGGGTCTTCAGTTGTACTTGTCTGAACCGGGAGCTCCGGCAAATATTTTCCTGCTGGGAGACGAAGCGATACTTCGTCCATTGTTGGCTACCCACATGATTCCGGAAGACCGGATCAGGGTAGTGCATGCACCTGAAGTCATCGGCATGCACGAACATCCTACCAAAGCGCTCAAGGAAAAACAACAATCTTCCATTGCGGTTGGCTTTTACCTGCTTTCGCAGGGAAAGATCGATGCTTTCATCAGTGCCGGCAATACAGGAGCCATGCTGGTGGGAGCACATTATAGTCTGAAGACTATTGAAGGGGTGATGCGCCCGACCATCAGTACCATTATTCCCAGGGAAGACGGCCGGACCGGACTCCTGCTGGATGTTGGCCTGAATGCCGACTGCAAGCCTGAACACCTCAACCAGTTCGCCGTGCTCGGTTCCCTTTATGCCAGGCATATCCTCGGAATACAGCAACCGCGTGTAGGCCTGATCAATATCGGAGAGGAAGAAGGAAAGGGCAACATTCTCGCGCAGGCCTCCTACCCCCTGCTGAAAGAAAACAACCGTATCCATTTTATTGGAAATGTTGAAGGACGTGATGTACTTGCTGACAAAGCTGATGTGATGGTTTGCGAAGGCTTTACCGGCAACATTATCCTGAAGCTTGCGGAATCCTTCTACGAGATGACTCACCGGCATTCTATCCGGCATGAATATCTCGACCGTTTTAATTTTGAACATTACGGTGGTACTCCGGTTCTCGGTATCAACAAGCCAGTCATTATCGGTCATGGTATTTCGCGCGCACCCGCTTTCAAGAATATGCTGAAACTCGCTGCGAAAATGGTGAAGAGCGATCTCTTCGACCAGATGCAGATTGCTTTCCGAAACTAAGGCAGTGCTATGCAGGCCATCTTTTCCTATTTCCAGGATTTTCTCCAGGCTATCCATCGCGGTTTTTTTATTTGCTGCACGCTGCTCGCAGCTGTATTGGTCTTTGCCAATTACCGGTGGGGCATCGAAACCAGGTGGATCAGCTGCATCGGCCCGAGGCCTTTGCGATTCTTTGCTTTTTATGCGCTGTACCTTGTGTCTTACGGCCTGCCGTGGCTGCTGTTCCTGACATTTTTCCGCAAAGCAGAAAACATCCCTGTAACCGTTCTGGCCGTGGTCATTCTGGCACCTGCAATTTTTGCCCTCAAGGTAACAGCCGGAGGGTGGCAGGATCTTATCCGTAATGCCATCGGCGGAGATCGTGGCCGATACCTGGCTATTGTCAGCGACTGGCCGGTCAGGCTGATATTTACAAGCTGCCTGATTTTTATCGCTTATGCATTTCTTTCCGGTTTCCGGGGGGCTGCAGCCGGACTTGGACTTACAACGGATTATTTCGACTGGAGACCTTATGCTGTTTTGTTGCTGGCGATGATCCCCCTGGTTGCTTTTGCGGCAACACAATCCTCTTTCCTGCAGGCATATCCCAAGCTAAGGGTATTGGGCTTTCTGGCTCCCAGCGGTCCCTCGGCACTGCAACAGGGAGTATATGAACTGGCCTATGCTTCCGACTTCCTGACCATTGAACTGTTTTTCCGTGGTTTCCTGATTGTAATGCTCTGCCGGATAGCCGGACCGGTTGCCGTGCTGCCGATGGCAGTCTTTTATTGTTCCATACATTTTGGCAAACCGATGCTGGAATGTATCTCCTCTTTTTTTGGCGGAATTATCCTGGGCGTAATTGCCTGCTATTCAAGATCCATCCTGGGTGGCATTGTGGTACATATCGGCCTCGCGTGGATGATGGAAGCCGCCGCACTCATCAGTTCGTATTTTCATACGAATAAATAGGTGATTCGTACAATTATACGAACTTAGCCAAAATCCGTACAATTATACGAACTGAACTAAAATACCTAACTTTAGGCTATAAGGAGGCCTATGTCTACAACCACGGTAGCCGTAATAACGGCGGATATCGTTAATTCTACTGCTTTACCCAAAAAGCAGGCAAAGCAGCTGAACCATCAACTGGAAGCATTGCTGCTTCCCTACCAGTATGAATTTTACCGTGGCGACAGCTTCCAGGTATTGGTACCCGATCCAGCTGAAGCCCTTACCATTGGACTTCAATGCCGCAGCCTGGCTATCGCCTTCAGTCCAAAAGACGATGAAAAACACACAGACATCCGGCTCAGCATTGGTATCGGAAAAAGCCCCCTTCCGGTTTCCAAACTTGGCGCCGCATCAGGAGAAGCATTCCTGCTTTCCGGAAGGGCCTTTGACGCACTGGAAAAGTCAGACAAACGGCTAAGCATAACAGTATCCAACCCGCTTGCTTCGACAGCGCTTGCCGTGGTTGCAGACTATGCTGACGCAGTATTTGCTCAACTGACCGTCAACCAGGCTAGACTTTACCAGTTGATGTTTACGGGTGCTACCCAGCTGGAAGCAGCTGCAACACTTAAAAAATCGAAAAGCACCGTTCACCAGTATGTAGTTTCGGGCAAATGGTATGAAACGGAAAGGATATTGTATCATTACAGGGAAATTGTCAAACATATCCTATGATCAGCGAAACCGTCTGGCTTACAAAACTGCTGCTCGCCCATTTGCTGAGCGATTTTATACTTCAGCCGCAACGCTGGCGGGATCAGCGTTATCAAAAACATTTTGCAGCCGGCTCACTTTATCTGCATGGACTGATCATCGGCATACTTGCATTACTTGCAGTCGGGTTTTCTGACTGGCCTGTTGCGGTTTTCATCATGGTTACGCATGTGCTGATCGATGGATGGAAATCCTACCGCCCGGTCACGACAATTTACCTCGTTGCCGATCAGCTCTTGCACCTGTTGATGATCACCCTCTGCTGGTGGCTGCGATTTGGTTCAGCCGATATGGCACTGCAATGGCTCAGTTCCCTGCAACAGCGACCGGACATATGGAAAACGATAACGGCTTTTATCTTTCTTACCAGCCCTGCAGGAATGCTCATCGGTCAGCTGACCCGCCAATGGCGCGACAAGATCGCAGTGGCTGCTCCATCTGAAACAGAAAGTCTTGCCAATGCAGGCAGATGGATCGGATTTGCGGAAAGAACCATCATTCTCATATTCGTATTGCTGGGTCAATATTCGGCGATCGGACTGCTGGTAGCGGCAAAAGGCATCATCAGGTTCAACGAAAAAGACCGCCAGGAAATCAAAACTGAATACCTGGTGGTAGGAACGTTGCTGAGTATCAGCATTGCCGTACTGACCGGCATGGCCATAAAATTGTAAGTAAAAGGAAGATTCGGTATGGAACGGCTCGATATCAGTGAAGAAATCATATTCCAGACTGCCCGTAGTGGTGGCAGTGGCGGCCAAAACGTCAATAAAGTGGAGACGATGGTGGAAGGGCGTTGGGATATCGCCGCATCAGCGCTCGTAAACACAGTTGTAAAAGAAAAACTGCTGCACGCTTTGCATAACCGGCTCGTTGGCGGTACCATACTACTGGTGAAATCACAAACGGAAAGAACCCAATTGGGTAACAAGGCATCCGTGATCCGAAAAATGAATGTGCTGGTGAACCAGGCACTGGTGCCTAAAAAAGCCCGGATTGCCACAAAGCCATCAAAGGCAGCGCTTGCACGCCGTACGGAATCCAAGAAGCAGCTGGCAGAAAAAAAAGCCGGCAGGCGAAAGATCGGTAAAAACGATTATTGATCCTGCTGACATAGGGTTGACATCACGTGCCGGTACCTTTAAAAAAAGTTGCTGACATGGCTACACTGCTCAAAGACCTGTATTCTCCCGCGTTTTATGATCGTTTCCTCGGAATAGCTCCGACTGCAGTTCCACTATTACAACCGGAACAGTTCCGCAGGTCCCTTTTTACTCCTGAATGGCAGGATATGGCGCTTAAACAACGCATGCGGCATACTGCAACAGTACTGCACCAGTTTCTTCCCGATAATTTTGAATCAGCGGCACTGGAACTGGAAGCACTAGTAACTGGCCTGCAGGATGCGTCTTTCTTTGGCGCTGCCCTGGAATTCATGTTCCTTCCGGATTACATTGAACAGTACGGACTTGATCACCCCGATGCCGCCCTGCGGGCTTTTGAGATCATCACACCCTATACCAGTTGTGAATTTGCCATCCGGCCCTTCATCAAACGATTTCCCGAAAAGGTTTTCCAGAAACTTACCTGGTGGTCAAAGCACCCCAATCACCATGTACGCAGGCTGGCCAGCGAAGGATGCCGCCCCAGGCTTCCCTGGGCGATGGCACTTCCTGATCTGAAAAAAGATCCCTCACCGGTAATAAACATTCTTGAAAACCTGAAGCAGGACAGCTCCGAATATGTTCGCCGCAGTGTTGCCAATAACCTCAATGATATCGCCAAAGACCATCCGGAAATAGTAATGGAGATCGCCGCAAACTGGAAAGATCTCAGTGCAGAAACCAACAACATTATCAAACATGGCTGCCGAAGTCTCCTGAAGCAGGGTCATAGGGCAGCACTTGCCCACTACGGACTATCCCCAACACGAATCGCAGTTCCCAGTTTCCGGATCAAAGCCGGGCGGCTCAGGGTAGGTGACCGGTTGCAAATGGAATTCTCCGTGGAGAACCTTGCAGCGTCAGCACGGCTGTTCAGGATGGAGTATGCGATATTCTTCCGGCACAAAAACGGTCGTCATTACCGTAAGGTTTTTAAGATCTCGGAACGGGTAGTGGAAGGTAAAACTTCATTGACCCTGCAAAAGTCACATGACCTGAAACCGATCACGACCCGGAAATATTACCCCGGTACACACCGCGTTGCGCTCATACTGAATGGAAAAGAAATGGCGGTGTTGCCGTTTGAACTGCAATTGAAAAAATAAAAAACTTCCCTCCTGTAAGCCGGATTCTGTACTGCCTGCGCAGTGGCTATCATTTATCTGGCCACGGCATTACTGCCGTGATCTATCTGCCTACCCTCCGGCGTTGATTCCGAAGAATCATTGAGCGGGCCGCTCTCAACCACCGGTATACATGGCATTTCAGCATACAAGGTTTACCCACGAGCTGCATTACTGCAGCAAGCCGTAGTCTCTTACACTACGTTTTCACCTTTTCCCGAAAGGGTAGTTATTTTCTGTGGCACTTTCTGTTGACGGAACTCCGCCCCCCGGCCGTTAGCCGGTGTATTGCCCTGTGCTGTCCGGACTTTCCTCGTTACGTTGCCGTACCGCGATAGCCCGGAGGGAAGCATACAAAGATAGCTTAAATCAGCACCCGCTTTCCAGGTATTGTTGCAGGGCAGTCAGGATCGCCCGGGCGATCGCTTCGCGCCGAACCGGATCATTCAAAGCCTCCCTGTCTGCAGTGAGACTCATATTACCGCATTCGATCAATACGGCCGGCACCTTTGTCTGATTCAACACATAAACTGATCGCCTGACCTGTTTCAGTTGCTGATTCATGGAAATATGAGGTTCCAATGCCTTCGCGATCATGCTTCCGCTTCTCCTGGAAGCCGAAACAATGTCCTTTCCCAACGAATCCGGCGGAATGATTACTTCTCCCTTTGCTACAGCACTTCCGGCACCGACATGCAAGGCAACAAACAGCGCTGCATCCTGGTACATTTTCATCCTGTAACGCAAAGATTCTTTGGGATCGTCGCTACCCGGCAATGCATCACTGGTTCTGGTCAGTTCGATGTCAACCTTATATTCGGAAGCCAGTCTTGCAATATCCTTTGCCAGGCTGAGATTCAGGTCCTTTTCGCTGATCCCTGCTTCCATCGCTCCCGGATCAATACCGCCGTGCCCTGCATCTATCACTATGGTACGGCTTTTTACCGGAGACGAAAATTCCTGACCGAATAAGAAAGGGTTGGCATAGTAACCCAGGCGGGCATGTACCTGGTCAGTTGGCTGTATCACCGTGCGGCCGGGACGAAATGCCAATGCACAGAATATGATGGCAGCCACAGGAAGGGCCAGCCAGCGAAACAAAGTATTATGCTTCTTTGAAGTTTGAATTAACATAAGGATTCTTCTTTTTAATGGTGGATGGGAAAAAGGGAGTATCAACAAATGCTGTTTTCGGGAAATCTGCTGTTCCAGCAGCAACTCGGCATAACGCAGCGCTTCGTCGGCCGGTGTTGCTGCAGCGTCTGCAGCAAATTCATGCACTGTTTTCAACTCTTTATTGATCAGGTGTACAAATGGATTAAACCACGCGAAGGTGCATACCAGTTCCATCAGCAGGATATCAATGCCATGCCGCTGTTGCAGGTGATAGCGCTCGTGCCGCAGGATCAGCTGCCCCTCTTCTGAAGCAGGCTCGAGTTCCATTGGCCAGAACAGATTGTTCAGGAACGTGCAGGGTGCCACCGGATCATTGGTCAGCATCAGCTGCTGGCCATTGAACTCCCGGCGAACAGCCAGTTGCCGCGTTTTTTCCAACCGGATTGCCGATCTTCCGAATCGCCACATCCCCAGCACAAGGCCCCCGAAATAAATCAATGGCCATACCATGTCCCACCGGAAAGCCGATACCGGCACACCGCCAGGAGACAGTTCCGCTTCTTGCCACTCGCCTACCGTAACCGGCAGCTCTCCGGGTACCCATACGCGCATTGGCGCCCTGACGGCAACGGGAATTTCAATATGCACAAAAGGTAGCGCCAGGCTTACCAGTACAGCAGCCAGCAAAAAAAACCGGTTAAACTGATGATGCCGGCGATTGCGTAAGAAAAGCCAGTAATATCCCAGGAATATGCCCGACCCCAGGATCATCTTGTACAACATCGGGATAACAGTCATATCACTTCTTTTTAGCTGATTTGATTGTTTTCAGGAGGGTTTCCATTTCTTCAATACTGAGCTTGTCTTCCCGGAGGAATTGTGACACCAGGTTTGCCGCAGATCCATCGAAATAACCTTTGAGTACCTGCTGAACAGATTTGCGCCCATAAGCGGTTTTGGTGATCACAGGCTCATAAAGGTTATTCCTGCCATGTACTGAATACCGTACAAAACCTTTCTCGACAAGGATCTTGAGCAGGGTTGCAACAGTATTGGAATGGGGTTTGGGAGAAGGCATCCGGTCAATGATGTCTTTCAGGAATCCCTGTTCGAGTTCCCACAATACCTGCATGATTTCTTCCTCAGAACGCGTGAGCTTCATCTCCATGACTAAGTAATTAGTTATACGAACTAACAACTAATTATTTAGTTATGCAAATTTTTTTTAAGAATTCTCCAAATCGCTGGTATAACAGCCAAGGCTCTCTTCGTCGAAACAGACGAAGAAAATCTCCCGGATTTCATTGTCCGGATGAGCCTGCAGGTATAAGCTTACGGTACTGACAGCTATTTCAGCCGCCTTCTCTTCTGGAAAACGGTAGATACCGGTACTGATTCCAGGAAAGGCGATTAATTTACGATCAGGTATTAAAATAAATTTCGGTGGCACCGTACCCGTATCGTGGATCGTACTGGTTTACAAAAGACTTCACTGGTTTCCGGTGCCGCAATATATCATGTACCTCGTCACGCAACCTTCCGGACCCCACACCATGAATAATCGTCAGCATGGGCTGCCGGTGCGCCAGCGCCAACTCGTAATATTTCTCAAAAGTTTCTACCTGTAACTGCAGGATTTCCTGGTTGCTCATGTCTTTCCAGGCGTCAGTCAGTTTCTCGATATGAAGATCTACCACCGTCCGCGCCGGTGGCAGGTGTTGCCTTGCTTTCGAAGCATCGTAAATTTTAAATCCAGCTGCAGCCAGTCTGCCCAGCTCTACCGTATCCTCTTCCACTTTATCAGGATATTGTTTAAACAACTGGTAGCTGAAAAAGGGCTCGCCCTTTGCCTGGATCTCCTGCACTTTCTGGAATACCTGTTTTGGTTTCAATTTCAAAGAAGCCTCAAAATAGGGCGCCTTCTTTTTATCAGCCTGCAAAAGGGAGAATTCAAAATACCATGCGGGACTATCATTCAGGTGGGAAAACGGGATGTCATGCATATAAAAATCCTGAAATGCCAACACTTCGTTCTTCAACTCAAAATCTGTGTTGCCGAAATATTTCAACTGGTAGCGGAAACCATATCCTTCATTATTCTGATTGTGGAGATGGATCTTTAATTGTGTTACGATGTCATCGCCGAATTCATCGGTTTCATAACTGGGAATGAAGGTGAGCCATACGCCATTCGGTGCTTTACGGGGAAGGTCTTTAATCTTTTCTTTCGGAACCTGGTCAATATAGGTTTTGGGAGCAGCAGGCTTTTCCGGCATTACTTTCTTCTGTGAAAACCGTTTGAAATAAGGAAAATCCAGCTGGTCGGTGTAGGCAGGAAACCGTACGCCCCGCACATCCACCATCACCATCTTATCGCTCAGGATCTCCACCACTTCGCCATCCTCATTGGTAATCCTGACCACAACCTTGTCGCCAACTTCAAATTTCATCCGGCAAAGATAAGACGACTACGCCAGACGGCTTCTCCTGTAGCTATAGCCGAAATAAATAGCAAGGCCGACCACCATCCAGCCGAAAAATACCAACCAGCTTTTTGCGGGGATTTCAATCATCAGGTAGAGGCAACATAACATGCCAAGTACCGGAATCAGTGAGTATTTCCGGATAAAAGACATCACGCCGATTACCCAGGCGACGACCATGAAAACAAGGAACAGGATTTCCTGGTAGCCTTCGGTACCGATCTGGCTGGCCGCATCGGCAATACGACCACTGAAGAGTATGGTAAACAGCACGACAAGGGCGGGAATAATCCATTGGCCGTTGATATACGGAAGCCTGAATTTACCGGGTATCTTCTCCAGCCTGGGAAGCAACAACACACCTCCGCAAACCAGCACGAAAGCAAACAGGGTTCCGATGCTGGTAAGATCAGTCATCAGCTTATCATCGGCAAACAATACCGGAATTCCTACTACAAAACCGGTAATGATCGTAGCGAAAGAGGGCGTTTGAAATTTGGGATGAATGCGGGAAAAGGATTTGGGCAGCAACCCGTCACGACTCATACTCATCCAGATCCTTGGTTGCCCGATCTGGAAAACAAGCATTACACTGGTGGCTGCAACCACCGCAGAAATGGAAATAAAAGTGCCCACTTTATGCATATTGATCTTATCAAAAACAAATGCAAGCGGATCGGTAACGCCTTCAAACTCTTTATAGTTCACCATTCCCGTGATGACAAGTGTTGTGACCACATAGATCAGCGTACACAAGATCAGGGAATTGATCATACCCCTTGGCATATCACGTTGCGGGTTGGCACATTCTTCCGCTGTGGTGCTGATGGCATCAAACCCGATATACGCAAAGAAGACGGCAGAAACGCCTTTCAGTACGCCACTCATGCTATTGGGCAGAAATGGTGTCCAGTTGCTGGTGGTGTCATTGCTGAAAATGACCCAGATGCCCACAACTGCTATAAAAATGAGCACGCAGATTTTCAACCCCACCATAAAGTTGGCGGTATTTTTACTTTCCTTGATCCCGATATAAGCCAGCAGGGTAATGATGCATACGATGGCAAAGGCCGGCAGGTTGATGATAAAAGGATAACCTAAAAAGCGTGGCGCCGTTGTGAAGAGCAGGTTGTCTACCGGCTTTCCTGCTGCCAGTGCATCCTGGTACACATGGCTGGCCGTACTGTAACCGGTGGTCAGCCAGGCCGGCAGATTAATGTGAAACACATTGTGCAGGATATTATTGAAATAGCTGCTCCAGCTGATTGCGACCACAATGTTTCCAATGCTGTATTCCAGGATCAAAGCCCAGCCCAGGATCCAGGCCACCAACTCGCCGAACGTAACGTAAGAATAAGTATAAGCGCTGCCGGATACCGGAACGCGTGAGGCAAATTCTGCATAACACAAAGCTGTAAACCCGCAGGTCACCGCGGTGATCAGGAAAAGGAAAATCACCCCCGGACCGCCGTCGAAAGCTGCTGAACCGATGGTAGAGAAGATTCCTGCACCAATGACTGCTGCAATGCCCATAAAAGTCAGGTCTCTAACCGTCAGCACCTTTCTCATCTCACCACCATGACCATCCGCCAGTCCCTGTTCATGATCCCTGATGATCTTTTCAATTGATTTTTTACGGAAAAGCGAATTCGCCATGCAGTTGGTTTAAGGCGTCAAGATAAATAAATATTAATAATCCCGTTGTACGAGAAACCGTGCCAACGCCTCCAATGGGGCTTTTCGCTTACTGACCACAGCTATATCGTCAAGATTCTGCAAGGCAGACTGTAAATATTGCGTTTTCAGATCCAACGCCCATTCGTGCACGCCACAGGCCCTGTAGATCTCCAATACCTGTTCCACTTTGTCAGGAGGATCACTCTTCAGTAATTCCCGGAGCTGTTGCTGCTGACCAGCGTCTGCCGTTTCAAGCGCACGGATCAGGAGGAAAGTTTTCTTGTTGGATAGTATGTCGCCCCCTACCTGCTTGCCAAACCTGACCGGATCACCAAACGCGTCCAGGTAATCATCCTGGATCTGAAAAGATATTCCCAGGTGCTTTCCAAAAGTGTAGATATGTTGCTGGTTGCCTTCACCTGCCCCACCCAGTACAGCTCCCAACTGCAGGCTGGCTGCCAGTAAAACGGAGGTTTTCAACGTGATCATCTGCAGGTAATCCTCCAGCGATACCCTATCCAGTTTCTCAAAATCCATATCCAGCTGCTGCCCCTCACATACCTGGCGGGCTGTCTGGTTGAAGATGCGGATGATTCTATGGAAGGATGGAGCCTTGACTTTATTCAGGTAGTCATAAGCAGCCACCAGCATCACATCGCCCGATAATAATGCTGTAGGCTCACCATAACGGGTATGTACTGTCTCCATGCCTCTTCGCAACGGAGCTTTATCCATAATGTCATCATGGATCAGCGTGAAGTTGTGAAACAATTCGATTGCCGTCGCCACCATCCAGCTGTCCGGTAGAATAGTATCAAAAAGCTCATTGCCCATCAGCACACATACCGGCCTGATGCGTTTACCGCCCATCTCCAGGAAATAGTTGGCAGGTCCATACAGGGTCGGCGTTCCCGCAGGAAAATGGGATTGCTTGAAATGCTCTGAAAACGCTAACAACAACTCGTCAAAGGAATGCATAATTGGCCTTTTGGCCTCGCTAAATTAGCGTTTATTCCTTCGTCAGAATGACACGGGCCTGTGAAAAGTTATATGCCTGATCTATGATTTCAACCAGTTGACTCCAGTCTTTCACAGCCAGGTTGCGCGTTTTATATTTCTTCACTACCGACAGGTATAACTTATTGTTCTCATATTTCACAGTACTCCTGAAGTTTCCGGCAGCGTTGTCCACAGACTGCTGCAGACTTTCCCATCCGATAGCCTTGTATCCGGCCGGCACCTGGAAGGCGATATTCCAGTACAAGCCCCTGGGTGCACCCAGATCTATGGGATAGGTTCGGTTTCTTTCTTCTGCCTTAAGCCGGTACTGACTGCCGATGAGTTGGGGAAGTGACAATATGATATCCTGCCCGGCCCTCGCAGTCATATCGCCCAATTGAAATTTTTCATTATACTTCAGCACTCTCTTTTTAAAGCTTCTGCCGTCGTTCTGAAGTTTAAATAATTCATACTTCTCCACTTTCTTGCCGTATTCATCTTCTGTTACTTCCTTCATCTGCTTCGGCTTTTCTTCCTTCCACTCTTTTTTCCGTTCCGCGAATGCTTCGGTAGCCTTGTCCAATGCAGTGCCGGACAGCCCTCTCCACATGTCGTTTCCATCGTAATTGCGGTAGTCATTTTCCATGAATGGCGTAAAGATCAAAATCTCGTCGATCAGCGCATCTTTCATGAAACCTTTGGCAGTAGTTTCCTTTTCCACCAGCAGGTTGGCCTGGCTGGAATCCAGCAGGCATTTAATGTCAGACAATATAATATTGGATGCCGTGTCTGAAACCGGTATCTGGATGGATTGAAGCGCGCCTGATTTAGCATCTTTTCCAAACTTTACAGCGGTATTGCCTGCGAGATAGGCCGGTATTTCCTCCGGATTCAGGTGATCTCCGGGATTCACATAATATTTTTTGTTAAACAGGATAACCCATGCAATTTCCTGGGTGAAAGCAACCTTACCGCTCTCCGTCTGGTTGTTCCTGGTCGTAGCCACGATCTCATAATCAAGTTTCTGACGGTCGAGCAGGTTGGCCATAACCTTTGCGTAAGCATAGTCATCCCAGTTATTTTCCATGCTCAGGCCACGGATCGAATAATATGCCTTCTGGGCAAATTCGTCGCCACTGCTTACAGTAACGCCTGCTTTCTTCAATTGCCTGTAAATATCGTCCGCCGTAGAACTAATTCCGGCTTTCAGGCCATCTGTATAACCGCCGGCAGACTGAAGCTTGCCTGGTGAGAACCAGAATGTGCGCGCTTTTTCGGAAAGTTCTGCTGGTGTAATATCTTGTTTCATCGCATTCTCATCCGCGAACCAGATAAAGTTCTTACTGCTGTTCCGCGTATAGATCACCTGGAATTTAATGCTGGGCAATTCAATCTTCTCATTCAGATAACGGGTATCCACCAACTTATCGCGGTCACGATCATCCCACCGGTACACTTTGTTGTTTTCCGCACCCTGTGGCTGAAAATCGGGAGCTCCTTTCAGGCTCTTATACCCGATATGATAGTTCTCATCCTGTGTTTTTACCTCAATGATCTGGCGCCCTACGGGGAACTCGCGGTTGCATAGGTAATAAACAGGATCGAATTCCTTATAACTCGGATTATTCAGGTACTCCCGGTTGTTGAGATGCAGGAACTCATATTCGATCACATCGCCTTCCTCCAGGTCAGGTACGGCTATTTTATAATAATCCGGACGGTAATAAAGCCCCGCTGGCTTCTCCGTATAACTCCTGAACATCGATGGTACTGACCTGGAGTCATCGAGATGAATTGCCTCAGTCAGCGAAACTGGTTTCGCTGATCCGTCTTTCTTGATCACTCTCGCCGCGAAAATGTCGCCTTCCCTGGATAACCGGAAATACAAAACGGAGAAATTCTCCAGCGCATATTTGTCACGCAGAAGGATCTTTCTTCTTTCCCTTTCTTCTACCAGCATGCTGGTCTCATTATGAGCGTTGGCGCTCCATATGGAGGTACCCAGTGTAGGAACAGCAAGCAACAGCCCAACAATATTCCTGCCGATCCGCTTGCCCACACTCACTCCCTTCTTATCAAAATCAAAAGTGGTCTTCTGGCAGATGATCACAGCACTTTCTGTATTCCATTTGTCAGAACCGGATGCTTTGAAATCACCGTCGGCATCCAGGAGCAGAGGTGTTTCTTTCAACCCCCTGGACAGGTAACCCAATTCTTTTTCAGAAATTTTCTTTTGTGCCTGTGTGCCTGTTGATATCAACAGAACTGCGGCACAGGTCAGGACTAAGCGGAGCAGTGGCATATTACGGGGGATAGGTTTAAGGCAGCTGGATGCTGACATTGTTACGGTTATATTCTTTGATTCGCGTCAGGAATGCTTTCCATTCCGTAAATCCGTCGTTCATGATCACGGGCGTGGACAACTGCATTTTCTTCCGCAAGACGATCGTATTCTTTTCCGCACTATAGGTGGCCTCAATAGTGTTTTCTTTGAAATTTGCCCTGAACAATTCGGGAAGCTGTTTTGGTTTGGCATTGGCCGGCAATTCCAGGATCACTTCATCTGATGCTACAAAAATGTGATCGAGGTCGATCGGCGTCAGCCGCTCCTCATCTGGTATGAACCCGGAAAAGGTACCGGGGAAAAAATCCATGCTGGTATAACAAACCTTGTCAACTTTGGTAACCTGGTTGCTTACTTCAACATCACCTTCAACGACCAGGGGAATATCCCTGTTTTTGAAATCAGAAGTTTTGAGGTTAGTAACATCCGTATTGTTGTTGTTGAGTTCAACCAGGTTTTTAAGGAAGTCGTTGCGCTTATTGGAAGGGATATTATTATATACATAATGGAAGAAGTTTTTCGCTTCCCCAACGAACTGCATTTTCACATGTCCCTTTAACTTATCCCCGTCCAGTTTCAACCGCACCGTGGTTTGCATTGTATTGTCACCGAGGTTTGCTGCAGGCACTCTTTCTACCTTGCATTTATCACCATGTTCCACGAGAACGGTCTTCCCCTGAATGCGGTAGGCATTAACACCGAATGGCGCATATTTTTCGGTACCGTCCAGGAACCATGTTTTCCCCTGGAAGTATAAGACAGAAATGGCGTGATTGTCCACACACAGAGATTGCACTTCATTGTGATCATAGGGAATTTCACGGGTGCCCACCCAAGCGAAATGAGCATCATATCCTGCCAGTTTCAACATTTCGGTCAACAGGTTTGCCATTCCCTTACAGTCACCATATTTGTTCCTGAACACCTGTTGAACAGTGTGCGGAACAAATCCCGCATACCCTTCCTCAAAAGCGATGTACCGGATATTGTCCTGCACCCAGTAATATATTGCCCTGATCTTCTCTTCATCTGTTTTCAACCCTTTGGTCAGTTCCTCTACCTGGTTGCTGATGGCCTGTTTGTCATTCTGTGCTTTCTGGTACAGCAGGCTATACCAGGAATAGAGATCATCCACCGTTTTGAACCCCGCATAAGATTTGTTGTCTACTGAAAATGACCTGACAGTGATGATCAGGTGGGGCAGATAATACGGTTTGCCCAGGGAGGATGGCTCAGCTTTCATCGCCTGCAGATTCTCGGCCGTATAGGTATAGATGGTAAAATTGCCTTCTTTCCGGGTTTCCTTTTTAATCTTCATGTACCCGAAATTCTTTTCGTCAATGGTGAGTTGAAGCCAGGAAGGCACTTTAAACCTGAACACCCGCTGTTTCACCGGGATTCCCTGGTGAAAGAACAATCTTGTCAGGTATTTGGCATCGGTATACTGGTAGTCATATTTGAACCTGCATCGCTGACCTGACTCGGCTGCCTCAAAACCGTAATACAAACCATAACTATCGTCGAAAAAAATGTCGTCATCCGTCAGCGACATTTTCAACGGCGGATATTTCTGGCTCTTGAAATCTTTGCGGTAAAAGATCTCAAAGTCATAATCACGAAGCTTCACGAAATCATTATAGGGAAGCAGGTAACCAACTGGTGTTCCTTTTTCCAGGGAAACCATTTCAATCGTCCCTTTGTCTCTGGCAGTAACGACTGGCTGATCGTTCATACCCTTTCCGGTGGAAAAGTCAAACTCCTCCTCAATCAGGTATGCGCCGTATTTTGCTTTTTTGGAAATCTTTTTCAGGGCAGTAGACTGTGCTGCGCCATCTCCATCAGGGGTTTGCAGTTGCGCAAACAATGACGTGCATGAAAAGGCAGTCAGCAGGGCTACGGTCAGAATCCTTCCTTTCATAGTTTGGGGTTAAGGCGCTCAAAAATACAATCCAGTTCCCGATTTTAAAAGCGCAAAACACATTTTCACCATTCTAATGTCTCCTGCAGAATGCCTATCTTGGACCCGTTTCAATAAACCTTACCGATGAAAAAGATCCTGATCTGCAACCTGCTGAGCCTGCTAACCTTTTTTTCAGCCCTGTTTGCCCAGACGCCAAAAACGCTGTTATGGCGAATATCGGGCAATGGCCTCCCCCAGTCTTCCTACCTGTACGGTACTATGCACCTGACGGATGAACGGCTTTTCCGTTTTGGCGATTCCGTTTATACTGCCATCCAACAAACCCAGGGCTATGCCATGGAAGTCAACCCGGACGAGCTGGCCGTTTACATCATCAACAAAACATTTGATGCGCTGGCTTCAAAAAAGGCACTGGAAGATATGCTCGACAAAGATGTTTACAACCGTTACTCAAAATCCCTGTCGCGGAAATTCAAAAAACCTGCCAGTGAAATCACGGCACAGGATATACAAAACGCCAGAAATGGATGGATGACCGAGTATTTCCAGAAAGGCGGGATGCCCACCGTGGTTGATGGTTATCTCTATATGCTGGCTAAAAAACAAGCGAAATGGGTGGGGGGAATCGAAGACATCACCGACCAGACCAGCCTGCTGGAAGCGTCCGTAGATGAGAGCGACCTGGCCCAGCTGACTGCTGATGACCTGTCGGACGGCAAAAAATATATTGAAAAAATGATCAGCATATACCAGGCGCAGGACCTTGATCGGCTGGATGAGATGTCGCAGGATATGAAGAAAAGGGATGCGATATTAGTTCGCAGAAATATCAAAATGGCACACAGGATGGACAGCCTCAGCGCCATCAGGCCCATGTTCTTCGCTGTGGGCGCTGCCCACCTGCCGGGTGATGGCGGCGTGATCTCGCTCCTCCGGAAAGCCGGTTTTACGGTTGATCCCGTTTTCAGCGCTAAGCAGATTCCCGCCAAACAATATACGTTCCAGGAAATACCTGCCAGCTGGTCGGAATTGAAAGAAACACGGTCCGGCTATTCCGTGTCGATGCCCGGTAAAGCCAACAAATACACCATGTTTGGCATGATTGACTTTTACTACCAGTTCGATATCACCAATCTTTCTTTTTACGGCATCTACAGCGTTCATATTCCTGCCGGTGAAGGGGACAGCCTCGTGGAGGAAATTATCAGGAAATCACTGCAGGTTGACAAAACACCCAAGACTGTCCGCCAGCTCAGTGTTGATGGGGGAACGGGCCGGGAATTTGAACAAACCACCCCGCAGGGCAGCATCCGGCTCCAGGTGTTCGTCAAACAGGAAATGGTGTTTTTAATGATCGTCAGCGGAGTAAAAAAGTCAAGTCTTTATTCTCCCAATGCCGACAAATACTTCAGCTCCTTTCATATAATTGAACCGGATACCGACGTTCAAAACGGGATGTTGTTTACAGACAGCTTCGGGACAGCACGATTCTATTCGCCCATCCCGATTGAACCCAATGACAACCTGATCAAACAAACCTCTCCTCAATGGAAATTCTCGGCAAATATGGGAATGGACAGGAGAACGGGCGCGATTGTGATGGCCATTTCCAAAAAAACAACCGGCAGTAATTATGTCACATCAGACGAAGCTATTTTGCAGGAAATCCGCAAAAACGCCGGCAAACAGCTAAAAGACACGGTTGAACGCCGGATAAATATTGGCGGCATACCCGGCATTGAGATCACCGGGCGACAAGTTACCAACCCGCGCATATTCATGCATTCTGCCTCATGGGTAAGGGGAAATGTACACTTTTCACTAATCGCTTTGGGTGATTCCGCCGTACTGCAAACGGCCCCCTACCGTAACCTGTTTAAGAGCGTGACATTTGTTCCCTACAGTACACCTGACTGGCAAACCCGATCCGATTCAGCCGGCAGGGTTTCATTCTGGGCTCCCGCAACTGTTGTTGGAAGGGAAAACGATGTCTATGCAGCTGATACCTTTTCCGCAACAGGATATAACGTCAGGCTGGACACACTTTCCATTTATACTACTGCGGCAAATGACTCCGTGTTATTGAACCGCTATTATACCGATCCGGACAGTTCCCAGGTATTTAATAATAACACGGGATTTGCAGGCGGGCAGTACTTTATGGAACGTATTGCCCGGACAAAGGGAAGTTTCATTGTTTCCCGCCATCGCCTTTCACGGCAGGGCAATACGCTGATCAGCTCCTTTGTGAGCGGTGATTCATCCATCATTTTCAACCAGTCGGCCAACCGGTTCTTTAACAGTATCAAATTGCTGAATACGCCGGATGAACTTTCCCTGGCCAGTCCGAAAGCTGAAAGGCTGCTACGGGACCTGGAAAAAGGCGATTCCACCGCCAAAGAAGCTGCCTACGCGTCACTCGATACAACGGTTATTACCAGGAAAGACAAGTCACTGCTGGAAGATTACCTGTTCCGCGAGCTGCTTCCGGCCAATAGTTATGATACGCTAAGCTATAACAGGAAAATCGGCAGTCTGCTATTTTCCTATGATACCGCCGGTGCGATTGCCCTGATAAAGAAAAAATCAGGTGAACACACCAGCCAAACAAACAGCAAGCTGTGTTTGACATTACTCAGCAAAATTGCCACAAAGGAAAGTTATCGCGTACTCTTTGACAATCTTGCTTTACAAACCGGCGATTCCGATTTTGCATCCGGGCTCGTTTATGAGCTCAGGGACAGCCTGCCATTACTGAAGTTGTTTCAGGAGGATTTCAGCAAGTTGTTGCAGCATTCCACAACTGCGCCGCTGGCAGCCGCATTGTATCTCCGGTTGCTGGACAATAATCTGATCACGGTTGATGAGATCCTTGCAAATCAGGACGCACTCCTGAAAATGGCCGAACACTATCTGCCTTTCTCCAACAAGGCGTCGGATTACGAGATGCATTATATTGGCCGCATCCCCGAACTGCTGGCCCGGACTCCCTCCCAACGCGCAGTGGCTATGGCAAGAAAATTCCTGGAAACGAAAGACCAGGCGTTTAAAATGGCATTTGTAACCTATCTGTTTAACCATAACATTTCGGTTGACACCAAATACCTGCGTCAGCTGGCAGCATCCAAAGCATATCGGATAGACCTTTATGATGTGCTGGAGAAAAATAAAAAAACAAAACTCTTTCCGGCGGAATACCTGACCCAGGTACATTTTGCGGAAGCTGATCTCTATACTGTTGCCATTGAAGAAGCAGACTCAGTAAATCTGAAACTGATGGGCAAAAGGACAAGTATTGTCAACGGTAAGAAATATCAGTTTTACCTGTATGAAACCCGGCTATGGTATGACGGCGAACCGGAAAGCCACCTGGGTGTAGCCGGTGCTTACGATATTGCAGGAAAACAACTTAAGCCTGTGCCGGCGTTTACGACACTTTACTGGCAGGAGAATTTCAACGCTAAAAAAATGAACGATCAATTCAAAAAATGGATTCTCCAATTGGAAGAGGCTCTGGCTGAAGAACTAACGATATCTAGCGAATAAGCACCTGTACAAATCCACATTTTCCAGCGGCAATCCGAACCAGCGGGCGGCCGCCTTTTTTTTCCTGGGCTTCAAATATCCCTTCAGGCTTCTTCGTCCATAATATTTCTGTAGGATCAAAAACTACCGCCTGCATATTTCGTTCCGCGGGTGTCATTGTTTCCAGGAGGTGCGTTAACCTGCGTAAGGCATCTTCGTATTTCTGCACGAGTGTTTCGCCACTGGTACCAATGGATGCCTTTCGGAACATTGACAGCCTGTCCAGTTGCCCCTGCACAAAAATCTCCATAGCAAACAGCAATTCCTCCCTGGTTACCGGATCAAGCGGAAGACAGTCCCCATCGGTTATAAGAATAGAATACGGTGTTGCGGCTGCTGTATCAGCATTCTTCCGGAATACCGGGTATCCCCGGTATTCACCTACGCGCTCCGGCATGTAGAAGAGAAAATGTCCGCCAGCCAGCGGAAAATCATTACTGCGGGCCATGGGTTCGAGAAACTCCTGCAGCGCATTGCTGTGATACTGAACGTCCTCCTGGGCCACGGCGCCGGACCATAGCATCAGCCCGGCGCAAATGGCAATTATCAATTTCATAAGAAAGGTTGTTCACAAATTTCCGTTGCGGGAAACCCGTAAACAACCTCTTATCGTATGGACGGTTGAAAATGCTGTATCAATTGCAGTTGCTAGCGGAAGGCGTCTGCATCGCGGTAGGCCCTGATCAATGCTGCTTCCCCTTCTTTGCCCTTAATGGCATTGCCATGCTCCATCCCGAGAATGCCTTTATACCCCTTGTTGTAAATGTGTTTGAAAATATTGCGGTAATTCATCTCCCCTGTTCCGGGTTCGTTCCGGCCGGGATTGTCACCGATCTGGAAATAACCGGTTTCATTCCAGCACCGGTCAATATTGGCAATAATATCGCCCTCGTTGCGCTGCATATGATACATATCAAACAGGAACTTGCAGGAGGGACTGTTCACAGCCTGGCAGATCATATACGACTGATCAGTATGCCGCAGAAAAAGATCAGGGTTGTCGCTCAGGGCTTCCAGCACCATGACAATTCCATGCGGTTCAAGAATAGCTGCCGCCTTCCGGAGTGCATTGATTACATTGCTTGTCTGGTATTCCAGCGACAGGCTCCGGTCATAATTGCCCGGTACCACAGTAACCCATTTGGCATTGCATCGCTTGGCCACTTCAACAGTTTCCTTACAGTCTTTGATCATCCGGTCAATAAATTCCTGCTTACCGGTCGTAAGTGATGTTTTCCAGTGCCAGTTATCGGAAGTCACCACAAATACACCCATAGACATTCCCAGGGAGGCCAGCGTGTCACCGATTTTTTTCTGCTGTTCCACCGGCCGGCCCATCATGCCATTATCTTCAATAGCACGGAAACCCATACTATGCCCGAATTTGATCTGTTCGATGAAATCGGGACCAGCGGAATTTGCGAACATGCCATCGTGAAATGCATAGTTCAGGTTGAATGGTTTTTCAGCAGTGCCGGATTTTGTTTTGGCAGCCTGTGCCGCAGCCATTGTACCGGTTAGCAGACCGCCGGTGGCAAGAACCGACTGCTGCACAAAGTCTCTTCTTAACATGCAGTTGTTTTATATTTTTTAAATTTAACGCCTTCCGGAACAATCCAGCAAAAAAATGACGGACAAGCCAAACTATCACTTACAATATCTGCTTCCCCTGCTCATCCTGCTCGCATTTGCCACTAACCTTCACGCTCAGCCGAAGAAATACGCCTTCAGCCGCGAGAAGATGGGATCCCCGTTCGGCATTACGCTATATTCGGAAGACAGCGTTAAAGCCGCCCGGGTTGCTGAAAACTGCTTTAGCCTGGTGGATTCTCTGGTATTCATCTTCAGTGACTATATTGATAGCAGCGAACTGAACCGGCTCGCTGCTTCGTCTGGAAACCCGGCCGGCTTTACCTGCAGCCCGGCATTGTTCGACATCATCAACCAGGCTGCCGGCGCCTGGAAAGCCAGTAGGGGTACTTTCGACATAACACTGGGTCCGCTGACCCGGCTCTGGCGGAAATCAAGAAGGGAAAAAACCTGGCCCGACAGCACATTGGTCAATGAAACAAGGCGTCGCTGCGGATTTGAACATGTTACAATCAACACGCAGGAGCATAAGGTCTATCTCAAACAGCCCCATATGTTACTGGACCTCGGTGGTATCGCCCAGGGCTATATTGCCAAAGAAGTTTTGAACCGCACCCTGCAACTGGGTATCCGCACGGCGCTGATAGATGTGAGTGGCGATATATCCGTCAGCGACCCTCCTCCTGGAAGGCCGGGCTGGCGCATCAGTATTAATCTGCCGGAATCAGAGGAATCAACTTTACCCGACAACCTGGTGCTTCGCCAGCAATCCGTCACTACATCCGGCGATGTTTACCAACACCAGGCGCACAACGGGAAGCGGTATTCCCATATTGTTGATCCCCGAACCGGTTATGGCTCCACAAACATGCGCAATGTGACGGTCATCGCAAAAGATGCCGTGGTGGCTGACTGGCTCACGAAGGCCGGAACACTGCTGAAGATAAAAAAGGCGAAGAAATTGGCAATTAAGTTGCAGGCTGAGATCCTGATTACCAGTTTGCAGGACGGAAAGCTCGAATATCATGCAACCAAAGGGTTTTCCCAATACTGGGAAGAACAAAATTGAACAGCACGCAATCACTTAATAACCTAAATTGTAGCTCCAAAATCGTTACGCTGCAATGAAATTTTTCGGTACGCTGGTGTTTGCCGGTCTTGTGATGAATATGAGTGCGCAAGGTCAGCAGGCAGACTTCAAACCCTATGAACAGACGGTGCCTGGTTCATCCCTGAAATTTAAAATGGTACCCATACCTGCCGGGAAGTTCCGCCTGGGAAGTTCAGACAAAGAAAAGAATCGTCAACCCGACGAATCTCCGGCCCGTGAGCACGAAATCAGTACTTTCTGGATGGCTGAATTCGAAACCAGCCGCGATGCCTTCGATGTTTTCTTTAAAGACGACGCTTTTTCCCAGAACAATACGGCTGACGCCATAACCCGACCCAGCCCCCAGTATATTGATTTCAGCAAGGGAATGGGTAAGGAAGGCGGCTTTCCTGTGAACAGCCTTTCCCAGTATTCAGCCTTGATGTATTGCCGCTGGCTGTATGAAAAAACTGGCGTTTTTTATCGCCTGCCTTCAGAAGCAGAATGGGAATATGCCTGCCGCGCAGGTTCATCTTCAGCATATTTCTTTGGTGACCAACCGGACAAACTGGGTGACTATGCCTGGTTCGACGGCAACAGTGGCAATAAATTTCACAAATCGGGAGAAAAGAAACCAAACCCATGGGGACTTTACGATATGCTGGGAAATGTCAGCGAATGGACCCTGGACGCATATACAGACAATGCCTACGAAGGGTATGCCGAGGGTAGTAAAGACCCACTGGCAGCGTATAGTGCTTCCCGGTACCCCAAAGTTGTTCGCGGCGGCGGATATGACGACCAGCCGGTAAAATTGCGTTCTGCAGCAAGGGTAAAATCTGATCCCACCTGGAATCGCCGTGACCCCCAGATTCCGAAAAGCCGCTGGTGGCTCACAGAAGCCTCTTCTGTCGGCTTCAGGGTGGTGAGACCATTTCCCCAGCCCTCGGCCGAAACAATTCAGGCATTCTTTCAACAATATCTTGGTAAATAATTCTTCTAATAAACTTTCAAACAGCAAGATGACAAACGAAGCTTTCCACAAAAAATCATCCCGCCGGGCATTCATGTTGAATTCCGGTATACTGGCAGGTGGCGCAATGGCAGCACCGCTGTTGTCAAAAGCCAATTATTTTTCCGGAGCAGACGGCACCATCAAAGTGGCCCTGGTTGGTTGCGGTGGTCGTGGTACCGGTGCCGCAATGCAGGCGCTGCTCAGCAAACAGAATGTTAAACTGGTCGCCATGGCGGATGCTTTCCGTGACCGGCTCGACGAATGTTACAAAACACTGACTGCTGACGACATCTCTGATTACAGCAGCACGGTGAAGAATGTAAAAGCAAACGTGGATGTTCCCGAAGAAAGAAAATTTGTTGGCTTCGACGGCTACCTGAAAGCGATCCCGCTGGCCGATGTTATCATCCTGACCACCCCTCCCGGCTTCCGCCCCATTCATTTTGAAGAAGCCATCAAACAGGACAAACACGTATTCATGGAAAAGCCGGTTGCCACTGATCCCGCCGGCGTTCAACGGGTACTGGCAGCAGCAGCAATTGCAAAACAGAAAAAACTTAACGTAGTGGTAGGGCTGCAAAGACACTATCAGAACTCCTACCGCGAACTGTACAAAAGAAAAAACCTGATCGGTGATATCATTTCAGCCCAGGCCTGGTGGAACAATGATGGCGTATGGGTACGCCCGCGCCAGGCCGGACAGACGGAAATGGAATACCAGATGCGTAACTGGTATTATTTCAACTGGCTCTGCGGCGATCATATCAACGAACAGCACATTCATAATATCGATGCAGTAAACTGGTTCAAAGGTGGCTATCCCGTAAAGGCACAGGGCCAGGGTGGGCGCCAGGTACGCAAGGGTAAAGACAACGGGGAGATCTTCGATCACCACTTCGTTGAATTCACCTACGCTGACGGAAGCATTCTCAACAGCCAGTGCCGCCATATCCCCGGTACCATGAGCCGTGTGGACGAACTGCTGGTGGGAACAAAGGGCAAGATCCATTGCGGTGCCGGCAGCATCAGTGATGCCAAAGGTAAATCGCTGTACCAGTTCGATTCGAAACTGGAAAACAACCCCTATCAAACAGAACATGACGAACTGTTTGCGGCAATCGCCAAAGGCGAATACAAGTTTGCCGATGCCGAAAACGGTGCCAGAAGTACCATGACTTCCATCCTGGGAAGAATGGCCACTTACAGTGGACAGATTGTTGAGTGGGACAAGGCCATTAACAGCGGCATTGATATTCACCCCAAAGTATATGCGTGGGATGCACCACCACCGATCCTGCCAAATGCTGACGGATTTTATCCCGTCGCGGTGCCCGGTGTCACCAAATATGTTTAACTTAAAAAGCCCTGCCACCCGCAGGGCTTTTTACTATGAAAAGACGAAATTTTCTCCGCGATGGCAGCCTCGCCTCCCTGGCTATGGCCGGTCTCGCCATTACGGCCTGCCAAAATACATCCGACGCAAAAAAGGATAGCAAAGACACAGCATCCAACGAAAGCAGCAAGTCAGATCAATCCGCAAACGACGATCTGAATGAAACAACTGTCCGCGAACTGCAACGTAAAATGGAAGCCGGTGTACTCACCGCAACTTCGCTGACAGAAGTTTATCTCCGGCGCATTCGCGAAATAGACCAGGGCGGCCCGAAACTGCGTGCCGTGATCGAACTCAATCCCGATGCGCTTTCCATCGCCCGGGCCATGGACGCGGAACGGGCAGCCGGAAAAACCCGCGGCCTGCTGCACGGTATCCCGGTACTGATCAAGGACAATATCGATACGGCAGACAGCATGCAGACCACTGCCGGCGCGCTTGCGATGGAAGGCAACAAAGCTTCCAAAGACGCATTCCTCGTTACCCGTCTCCGGGAGGCCGGTGCGGTATTGCTGGGCAAAACCAATTTATCTGAATGGGCCAATTTCAGGAGCTCCTCGTCCTGTTCCGGGTGGAGCAGCCGCGGTGGTCAGACGCTTAACCCCTATCTCCTATCCCATAATCCCTGCGGCTCCAGCTCGGGGTCAGGCGTGGCAGTTGCCGCCAACCTCTGCGCTATAGCCGTCGGAACGGAAACAGATGGCTCCATCACCTGCCCCGCTTCCGTGAATGGCGTGGTTGGCCTTAAACCTACAGTTGGCCTTGTCAGCCGGTCAGGAATCATTCCCATCTCGCATACCCAGGATACCGCCGGTCCGCTTACCCGCACAGTAGAAGATACGGCAATCCTGCTGAACTACCTGGTTGGTGCAGACGCGGCGGATAACATTACGGTAAGCGCAGCGGCTAACCTGGAAAAGGACTACACCCGCTTCCTGCAAACCGATGCATTGAAAGGGAAAAGAATTGGTATCGAGAAAAAGCCGCAGGGCAAAAACCAGTTCATGCACCGCCTCCTCGAAAAAGCAAAAGATACGATCACCCAGGCTGGCGGTACTATTGTAGACATCGAATACCTCGACAGCATCAGCAAACTTGGCGACGCAGAATTTACCGTGATGAAATATGAGTTTAAATCCGGCGTCAACAAATACCTTGCTGCGGCCAATGGTAAGATGAAATCCTTGCAGGATGTGATTGCTTTTAACAAGGCTAACGAAGACAAAGCCATGCCTTACTTCAAACAGGAAACACTCGAATCCAGCCAGGAACTGGGAGACCTGGAACAGCCAGACTACCTGAAAGCACTGAAAGAATGCCACGATGGATCCAAACAGATTCTCGACAAAGTTATCCTTGAAAATAAACTGGATGCCATCGCAGGCATTACCATGGGCCCGGCCTGCGCCGTCGATCGATGGTATGGTGACCGGTGGGGTGATGTATTCCTTACCCAACCTGCCGCCATATCAGGCTATCCACACATTTCAGTTCCCTGCGGAATGGTATATGGCCTCCCGGTTGGCTTTTCGTTCTTCAGTAAAGCTTTTTCTGAAGGCCCGCTATTGGGAATGGCCTATGCATTTGAACAAATGAATAAGGCAAGGGTGCATCCCGCCTTTACACCTGCTATTCCACAAATATAAATACCCGGAGATCCTATGATATCAATAGCCGCCAGATTCCATTTCAAAGTTGTTCTTGCACTATTGCTGTTCTTATCGCTTCCCGGTGTTGCACAGCCATTATCGCAGGTGCGTGAAATAAGGAAGAAAAAAGAGATCGGCTGGCTGAAAACCTTTTCTGAATTCCTGTCAATTCCCAACATTGCCTCAGACAGTAACAACATCCGCAAAAATGCCGCATTTATTCAGGAAATGATGATCCGTCGCCAGCTCACCAACGTACAGCTCCTGGAGTCAAAAGAACCCGGAGTGCCTCCGGTGGTTTACGGTGAATACCTGGTACCCGGTGCCTCAAAAACCCTGATCTTCTATGCCCATTACGATGGGCAACCGGTGAATCCGGCGCAATGGGCCACGGGGTTACATCCCTTCGTTCCTGCCCTGTATTCTGATGCAATTTTTAATAAGGGACAGGCCATCACTTTACCGGACAGTAACGGTCATACACAACCGGAGTGGCGCATTTATGGCCGCGGCGCTTCAGATGACAAGGCTGGCGTAGCTGGCCTGTTGTATGCCCTTGAAGCTTTGCAGACTGCCCGAATACGACCATCCGCCAATATCAAATTCTTCTTCGAAGGAGAAGAAGAAGCAGGGTCCCCCCACCTGGAGGGAATCCTCAAACAAAACCGGGAATTGCTGAAGGCAGACGGTTGGATCATCTGCGACGGCCCGGTGCATCAGTCGGGAAGAAAGATGATTGCACTGGGCGTCCGCGGAGATGCCCACCTGGAAATTACCGTGTATGGCCCGGTCCGGCCCTTACACAGTGGCCACTACGGCAACTGGGTGCCTAATCCTGCCATGACACTCTCGAAACTCCTCGCCGGCATGAAAGACGACCGGGGACGAGTTTCCATTCGCGGCTTTTATGATGATGTCCAGCCGCTGACAACAGCAGAAAAAAAAGCCCTTCTGGCGGTTCCATCGGCAGACGAGCAGATGAAACATGAGTTGGGTTTTGAGGAAGCAGAAACACCCGGCCAGTCACTGATGGAAGCAATCAACCAGCCATCACTGAACATCAATGGAATGGCCAGCGGCAACACCGGAAAGCTGTCAGCCAATGTAATTCCCACCACTGCCATCGCTAATATCGACCTCCGGCTGGTATTGGGAAACGACTGGCAAAGACAACAACAAAAAGTAATCGATCATATCCGTTCCAAAGGCTTTATGGTGATTGATTACGACCCCACCGCCACAGACCGGCAATCAGGTAAAAAGCTGGTAAAAGTAACCAGGGGACTGGATGGATACAATGCACAACGTACAGACCTTTCCCTCCCGCTTGTGCAAAAAGTAAAACAGGCGGTTCAATCCACCAGTAAAGAACCGATTGTGCTGTTACCAACACTTGGCGGCTCCCTGCCCCTGTATGTTTTTGAAAAACAATTGGGCGCCAAAACGCTTATCGTTCCGATTGCCAACCACGACAATAACCAACATGCAGAAAATGAAAATATCCGTCTTGAAAATTTCTGGAATGGCATCGAGACCTACGCGGCCATCATGACAATCGACTGGTAACTGTACCTATTTTCTTCTGCCGCGAAATGCCTTGTAACTTCCTTTCGCAGGCACTTTGGCCGCAGCTTTGCCGGGAGGCCGCCCTGGTACTTTGTCTGCCTTCTTTTTGGGCTTATGTGCCGCAGGGGCCTGATCAGCCTTCGGTGCTGACCTGGGTGCCGGTTTAGGTGCCGCATCCTTTTTCAACCCAGGCCTTTTTTCCATCTTTTCTGAACGCACTCCATAACTCCGTTTTGCCTTCCTTTTCGCAGAACCGTCAGACGTTTTAAGCGCTTCAAACAACTGATGCTGCTCCGCATCACTGAGATGCCGCCATTTGCCAACCGGCAGCTTATCAAGCTTAACATGCATCACCCTTACCCGCTGCAGCGCCATCGCCATATAGCCAAGATACTCGACCATCCGCCTGATCTGGCGGTTCAGGCCCTGCACGAGCGTGATCCTGAAAGTCTGCCTTCCGGTAACCGTCACTTTACACGGAAGCGTACGACCTTCTGACAGTGGAATTCCAGCTGCCATTTTTTCTGCAAATCCAGGTGCAAGCGGTTTATTGACTTTAACCACATATTCTTTTTCGTGTGTATTGCCAGCCCGCAGCATTTTATTGACGATATCGCCATCGTTGGTCAGGAAAATCAGCCCTTCAGAATCTTTATCAAGCCGGCCAATGGGAAAGATCCGCTTTGGATAGCCAATAAAACTGATAATATTCCCTGCCACCTGCTCCTCCGTTGTAGTAGTGATTCCAACAGGTTTATTGAAGACAAGGTAAACGGGCTTTTCCTTTTGCTGAGGTGTCACAATACTGCCATCCACTTCTACCTCGTCACCATCCGAATAGCGGTTGCCGGGGCGCGCCAGTTCACCATTCAGCAATACTCTTCCGGCCCTGATCAGCTCATCTGCTTCTCTTCGGGAACAATATCCTGTATCACTGATAAACTTATTCAGACTTACTGCTTCACCCATTATTTTTCTTCTTGGAATGTTCTTTCAATGATGCCGTGATTACCCATTCATAGTCAAGCTGCCGCTTGTCAAGGTTGGCAGACACTACCCTTATCCTTACCTTATCGCCCATGCGAAACTTCCTGCCCGACCGCAAACCTGCCAGCATGTAGTCTGATTCGATCAGCCGGAAATCGTCCACCTCCGAAAGGCTTGCGATACTCACCAGCCCCTCACATTTATGCTCTACAGTCTCTACCCAGAATCCAAAGGAGGAAACGCCGCTGATCACCCCGTCAAACTCTTCTCCCAGGAAATTCTGCATGTATTCCACCTGCTTATACTTGTTCCCGGCCCGTTCTGATTCCATCGCCGCGCGTTCCCTTTCGCTGCTGTGTTTGCACTTCTCCTCCATCTTCTTATCGAAAACAAATTTACTGTCAAGCGCGTCCTGCAGCACACGATGTACCAGCACGTCCGGATACCGCCGGATAGGCGACGTGAAATGACAGTAATGTTCAAATCCCAATCCGTAGTGCCCGATATTCTTTGTGGTGTAAATAGCTTTGGCCATGGTCCTGATTCCCAGCTGCTCCAGCACATGCTGTTCGGGGTGACCCTGCACATCCTGCAACAACTGGTTAAAGGATGCGGCAATTTTTTCAGGCGATTTGGTGTCAAAGGAGTGTCCGAATTTCCGTGCGAATGCAGCAAACGGTACCAGCTTTTCTTCATCAGGCTGATCATGCACCCGGTAAGGAAAAGGAATGGATTTTTTGTTGACTTCGATCTTGCCGATGTATTCCGCTACATAGCGATTTGCCAGCAACATAAACTCTTCGATCAGCTGATGCGCCTCTTTACTTTCCTTGATCATGATGCCGATCGGCCTGCGCTGTTCGTCAAGTTTGAACCGCACTTCCTGTGATGAAAAATTGATGGCCCCTTTCTTGAACCGTTGCTTCCTGAATTTCTGGGCCAGGTTGTTAAGCAGCAATAGCTCCTCTTTATACAGCCCTTCTTCTGATTCAATCACTTCCTGCACTTCTTCATACGTGAACCGGTGATTGGAATGAATCACCGTGCGACCCAGCCAGTGCTCTTTCACCTCTCCCTTTGCCGTAATGTGAAATACTGCGGAGAACGTAAACTTATCTTCATGCGGCCGGAGCGAGCACAGTTCATTGGAAATGCGTTCCGGCAACATCGGGTTCACCCTGTCGGGCAGATAAACAGAAGTGGCACGCTGATAAGCCTCCTTATCCAGCGCAGTGTCCGGTTGCACATAATAACTCACATCGGCAATATGAACGCCGATTTCGTACCCTGATTTCAGTTTCCGGATCGACAAGGCATCATCAAAATCACGGGCATCCACCGGGTCGATGGTAAAGGTGAGGATTTCGCGAAAATCCCGTCTTGCAGCAATATCTGCCTGCGATAATATTTCCGGAATACGGGCAGTCTCTTCCAGAACATCTTCCGAAAACGTCAGGGGAAATCCATTTTCCAGGATGATCTCCTTCATGGCCAGGTCATTTTCAGCTACATCTTCCAACACCTCAATAACTTCCCCGAGCGGTTTTTTTCCCGGCTCCCATTCGAGCATCCTGACCATTACCCTTGCACCGTTCGTCGCACCGTTTACATTGGACAGCGGAACAAAAATATCAGGCATCGGCTTATCACTTTCCGGCAGAAAGAACGCAAATGTTTTGCTGATCTCCAGTTTGCCCACAAATGCCTGTTGCTTGCGGTCTATTACCCTTGATACCACGCCCTGCATCCGGCCGTTTCTGGCAGCAGGTTTGGTTACCCTGACTTCCACCGTATCGCCATGCATCGCTGTATTAAAATCACTGGGCCTCACCAGGACGTCCTGCTCCAGCTGATCGATCACTACAAATCCCATCCCGCTCCGGGTGATGTCGAGCTTACCGGTCCAGGTGGGCAATACGCGCTCCTTGCCTTTTTCCTTTTTCTTTCCTGCACGCTTTTTACTCATTTTGTTGTATTAGGATTGAGCGGAAAACTCCTTAATAAATTTACCAATTAAACCAGTAAAGCGCTCCGTATCATGAAACAAAAACTGCATCTCAATCGGGATCACAAACAAAGGCATATCATGCAGTTCCTGCCTGAATTTGATGAGCCTGACCGCGTCTTTTTCTGTAGTCAGAATGATCTTGTATTTGCCGGTTAACTGCTGAAACCGCTTGCGGATCTCCCGCAGGTCATCGATACTGAAAATATGATGATCACTGTACGTCAGCTCCTCATAGGTACGGCAATGATCATTCAGCAGTTTTTTCAATGGTCTCGGGTTCGCTATTCCGGTTACCAGCAGCACTTCCACATCAGGGGTAAGCTTATAATGCTGTTTGTCAGTAATGTGATATAATTCTCCGTAGTGGATCGTGGAAAAAAACAGCGCCTGCCCGGGAGCCAGCGACAGTTCTTCCCGGATCGCATCGGCTTCCTGCCTGGATAAATGCCCCGGGCATTTCGTCACCACTACCATATCGGCCTCCCTGGCTCTCCGCTTCTCGTCGCGAAGGTCACCGGTCGGAAGGTACCAGTCCCGCGTATACAGGTTATTGAAATCAGTCAGCAGTATATTCCAGCCGGCACTGATGGACCTGTGCTGAAAAGCATCGTCCAGGATAACGCATTCGGTTTCCGGATGATCATGAAGCAACTGCGGCAGCGTTGCCACCCGGTCCTCCCCAACGGCAACTGCCACATCGGGAAACTTCAGGTAGAACTGCATCGGTTCATCGCCAATATCCAGCGCATTCGTATGTCCGTTAGCCAGCACATATCCCCGTGTTTTCCGCTTATACCCCCTGCTCAACGTAGCCAACCGCCGTTCGCGGCTCAGGAACTGCAACAGGAATTCCACCATTGGCGATTTGCCCGTACCACCAGCAGCGATATTCCCCACACAAATTACCGGCAGGGCAAAACTCGAAGTCGGGAACAATTTGAAATCATAACATTTGTTCCGGATGAAAATAATGAGATAGTACAACAGGGAGAAAGGAAACAGAATGATCCGCACCGGCTTCAATAATGGGAAATTAAAATTCATAGACGGTTTCTGGAGTGATGCAGGCATTTAAAGGTACATCAAATTCATTGATCCCCGGAATGACATCCACCGGTGGAAAATAACTGATACCCAACCGAAAACAATCCGGACGGCATCGTTCAAGGAACCGGTCATAATAGCCTTTACCATATCCCAGACGATGGCCGTGCTGATCAAAGGTCAGCAATGGAACCAGTACCAGGTCAATTTGCAGGGGATCCCAGACGGGACCGCTTTTCGGCTCTCCGATGCCGTAAGGCCCCTTTACAAACCGCGTATCATCATCAACACCTATCGCTTCCATCCTGCTCTCCTCAGGATAGGTTTTCGGGTAGGCAAGTGATAGCCCCGGGATCCTGAACTGCATAAAATCTGTCAGCAAAAAACTGCTGGGTTCGTGACTTTCAGCCAGCGACCAGAAAGCCAGTATGCTTTCCGGAAAACCTGGCAGGGACCATTCCTGGAACCGGATGAGCACGAGGTCATCCAGTTTGCTGCGTTCACTATCAGTCAGGGTCAACCGCTTCTCCCTGTATATTTTCCTCAGATCTGTTTTCGTCATAAAAATGTTTTGAGTGGCGGAACAAGTTTCGCCTGTTCCCGTACAAATGCCACGTCAACTGTTGTTGCGGGCAGAATGGAAGCAATGATGGGATATCCGGTCCTTGCTGCAATCTCCTCTTCATAATTCCCGAAACGGTCATTGAAGACCCAACCCAGCACATCCAATCCGTTTTGGCTGCAATACGCCGCCGTAAGCAGGCTGTGATTGATACTGCCCAGGTAATTCCTGCTTACCAACACTATTCTTGCTTTCATTGTTGCCGCAAGGTCTGCCATAGTTTCCCGGTCGTTCAGCGGCACCAGTAATCCGCCTGCTCCTTCTATCAGTAGAGGCTGTGCTGTTTCCGGTTTTGCTTTCACCAGTGCTGCCACGGTGATCTCCAGTGATTCAGCCTTTGCTGCAATATGCGGAGATGCCGGCATCCGTAATACATATTGTTCGGGGAAGATCGTGGAGACCGTTTCATCTGTATGAGCCGCCACCCACTGCCTGTCGGTACCGTCTTCATACCCGGCCTGTATGGGTTTCCAGTAGGCCGCTCCCCAGGCGCTTGCCAGTACGGCTGAAACCAGCGTCTTTCCGACCCCGGTGCCGATTCCCGTTACAAAAATGGGACGTTCCATACCCTACCGGTTGATGAAAAAGGAAAACAGGGTCGTTCCATATGACCTTGTCTGAACAAATTTTTCAAAGCCTTCATATTTGTTGCGGGGGGTATGTTCCAGAACAAACATACCGCCAGGCTTCAACAATCCTTTGGCAACAATCTGGCGGGGGAGTTCATCGATCGCTTCGAGCGCATATGGAGGGCCTGCAAAAATAAAGTCGAACTGATCATTGCAGGAGTCGATGAATTTAAATACATCCGATTTAATCACTTTCAGGTGATCAAGTCCGAACGATGCTGCTGTTTTTTGAATAAACGCATACATTGCCGGGTCTTTTTCTACAATCGTCTGGTCTGTCGCTCCACGGGAGGCCAGTTCATAACTGATACTGCCTGTACCGCCAAACAGATCCAGTGATTTCAGACCTTCGAATTCGATATTTTGTTGTAAGATATTAAAGAGGCCTTCCTTCGCAATGTCCGTGGTAGGACGTGTGAACGGCATTTTTGCCGGAGGATTTACCCTTCGGCCACCCAGCTTTCCACTGATTATACGCATGTTGCCATCTGCATTAAGGGCGTGAAATAATGAGCAGGCTGATCGTCCAGCTGACGCAGATCCCAGGTCAGATCCCCGGGTACCGCGGCAACGCGGAGATTAAGGATATACTTTTTCAATTCAGCGTAAAGTGACGACTCAAGATCGATCCAGCCATTAAAATGCACTTCCGCTGTTTCTGGTGAAAGGTCATATTGTGACAGCACGGCCAGCAGGTAATAACTGATGTCTTCAGGCTGCTGGTACTCGTATTGTTGCAGCAGTAACCAGTCTTCCTTCCGCACCGCCATCACCACGTGACTGGCCTCAAACAACATAAATGCCTGTCCATCCGCGGCTGTTGGCTGTTTTTCCAGCCACGCCATCCATAGACTATACAAATGCCGGTGAACAGTTATGCCATTCACGGCAGATAAAGTATGATAAGCTTCTGTGCTGATCCGGTAAACAGTATAATCCTGCCTCCCGGTAATCTGTTCCGTTAAAAGTGTTCCTTTAAACAGGTCTCCGAACTGCAGGTCCAGCAACTCTTTACCGTTGTCAACATTATAAAGGGAAGCCGGTACAATGGTTGCCTGCTGGCAGTCATGTACTACGACTACCCTGCCCCATTGCCTTGTCCATTCCCTGTTCTCCGCCAGCCACTCAGAGAGTGCAGACAGAGATCCTGTTTCGGCAGTTTCCCGGTCAAATTCCACCATAGAAAATCTAAGGGGTTTCCGGTCGCGGTCAGCCACCAGCATCTGCAACCCGGCATTATTTACCTGCAACAGCAGGATGGCTTCAGCAGGCTGGCCGGCAGTGCCCAGCTCTAATTCAAATCTTGTTGAATATGACATATTGATCGCTGCAATAATACATTATTTTCGGACTTCTATGTCCCAGGCAATTCCAACTGCTGACCTCCGTGTAACGGCTACCAACCGCCAGATTCTGGCGATTGCCCTGCCGATCAGCTTCTCCATTTTCGTACCACAAATCAATTTCATCACCAACAATATTTTCCTGGGGGGGCTTGGTGAGAAGCCACTTGCTGCTGCCGGCATCACCGGTGTATACTACCTGATCTTCGGAGTTATCGGCTTCGGTCTCAACAACGGTCTGCAGGCCATGATTGCCCGCCGCGCAGGCCAGCAAAGGCCGGAAGCTATCGGTAAACTGTTCGCCCAGGGCGTCTATATTGCCATGGCCATCGCCGCCCTTGGCATCATCTGTACCTGGCTCCTCGCCCCGCTGGTACTCAATTACTCCCTGCAGGATCCGGAACTCAGGAGCACCTGCCTGTCGTTTCTCAGGATCCGGATTTTCGGGCTGCCCTTTCTCTATGTCTACCAGATGCGCAATGCCCTGCTCGTTGGCACGAACCAAAGCAGGTTGCTGATTTGGGGCACAGCTGCTGAAACCATCGCAAACATAACACTGGACTATAGCCTGATCTATGGCCGCCTTGGATTGCCCAGGCTGGGCTTCAATGGCGCCGCAGTTGCTTCTGTAATCGCTGAAGCCATCGGTATGCTGGTAGTTTTTGCTGTCATCGAATGGAAAGGCATCAGTAAACAGCTCGCTTTATACAAAGACCTGCGGCCCGACTGGCCGGAAGCCAGGTTGCTGCTGGTGCAGTCTTCGCCGCTTATCCTGCAGTATGGCATCAGCATCCTCAGCTGGGAATTCTTTTATATACTGATAGAACACTATGGCTCCAGGGACCTTGCCATCAGCAATACCATGCGGAATATCCTTGGTTTTTTTGGGGTGTTCACCTGGGCATTTGCCGCCACCAGCAATACCATGGTGAGCAATATTATCGGCCAGGGAAAAGATGAGGAAGTAGAGCCGCTGATCCGGAGAATCGTAAAACTCAGCCTGTATTTCTCACTGGTACTGATAACCCTGCTCAATATTTTTCCGGGATCTATCCTGCAGATTTACGGACAGGGAGAATCCTTTGTCAGCATGGCCATTCCCGTTATGCGGGTGGTCTCCCTCGCGATGGTGATGATGTCTTTTGCTACGGTATGGCTGAATGCGGTCACCGGTACCGGTCATTCCAAAGTCAACCTGCGCATTGAACTCGTGGCCATCATCGCGTATACGATCTATGTATACCTGGTGCTGCGGGTATACAAACTGCCGATCAGCATTGCATGGATGTCGGAATGGCTTTACTGGATCATCCTTTTCCTGCTGTCTTTCTTCTATATCAGGAGCGGCCGCTGGAAAGGAAAGGTAATCTGATCACCTGTCGAATTCCTGTTGCAGCGTAATGCCCACCTTACCCTGGAAATTAGCCAGCGGCGCATTCAGTTTGTAAATCGACAACCTGACAACGCGAACGGATGCATACCGGTGCCTGATCTTCTGAATGATGCTAAAAGCCAGTTCCTCCAGCAGTGGCGTCGGTATATTCATGCGCTGCCGCACGATCTGCAGCACGTCCTCATAACTGATGAGGTTGCGGATATCGTGCACCTTATCCTTCTTTACCGTGTATTCGATATCGACATTCACTTCGAAATCATTACCCACTTTGTCTTCTCCTTCATACAGGCCATGCGCTGCATGAAATACCAGTTTATGTAAATGAACAGTCAGTAGCATATCAATAATTAATGTCCGAGTCCGGAAAGAAATCTTTCAGCATCAAGGGCAGCCATACAACCACTGCCGGCAGCAGTTACCGCCTGGCGATAGGTTTTATCCTGTACATCACCTGCTGCGAACACGCCTTCAATATTGGTCTTTGATGTGCCGGGAATGGTTTGAATATAGCCGGATTCATCCATGGTCAGCCAGCTGTCAAAAATGGCAGAATTAGGCTGATGTCCGATGGCAACAAAGAATCCGCTCAGGGGAATTTCAGTTTTTTCGCCCGTCTGATTGTTACGCACAACCGCAGCGGTTACCTTCTGATCACCGATCACCTCAATCGTTTCGGAATGCCAGTAAACCTTGATATTCGGTGTAGCTTTTACCCGGTCCTGCATCACTTTGGATGCCTTCATTCCGTCTTCGCCCTTACGAACGATCATATGCACGGTTGAAGCTAATTTGGAAAGATAAACCGCCTCTTCACAGGCTGTGTCGCCGGCGCCAACGATGGCAACTTCCTTACCGCGGAAAAAGAACCCGTCACACACAGCACAGGCGCTGACCCCAAAACCATTGAGGCGCTGTTCGCTTTCCAGTCCCAGCCATTTGGCAGAAGCACCTGTGGCGATGATTACGGCATCTGCTGTAAGCACCTTTTCCTCATCGATCTCTACCTTGAAAGGTCTCCGGGAAAAATCTACCTTAGTCGCCAGTCCGAAACGGATATCGGCACCCATTCGTACCGCCTGTTTTTCAAAATGGACCATCATTTCCGGGCCCTGAACGCCATCGGCATAACCGGGATAGTTTTCCACTTCTGTGGTAATGGTAAGCTGTCCACCGGGCTGGATACCCTGGTATAATACAGGTTTCAGGGCGGCACGGGCAGCATAAATTGCAGCAGTATATCCGGCGGGTCCTGATCCGATGATCAGGCAATGAACGTGTTCGGACGGAGTTTGATCCATGTATTCTAAAATTTGAGTCGGCAAAAATAGTTATTTGGGAATAATGATACTCTTATACTGAACGGCATAACCGCCAAAATAACCAAGCGCCCCGTTGGAAACGTTCCCCAGCACCTTCGTGGGGGAAGAAAAGGGACTGCCGATACTTTGATAATTGTATTCCATCGTTCGCCAGAAATCATAAGTGGCTTTGTCTATATTGGCAAACTTGACAATTACGGTGTCACCACGGTCAAAAAAGCTATAGTCCTCAAAATCTATCTCCTCATTCCGGTTCACCCCTTTCTCTACCTCAATCGTGTAAGACTGACCATCGACAATCTGATCATCATATACTGAATTCAATCCAGGCAGATATGCTTCATGATTAACGGAGGTAAAATACCGGATATAGTTCCCGAATCCCGGGGGATCAGTCACAGCTGCCAGTAATACAACCTTGTTGGTGTCAGGATTGTTCGGACTTGGCATCCATCCCAGCGAATCAATCCTTTTGGTCAGGTCCGGGATCACAGTTGTGGCGGCATAACGCTGGTCTTCAACCGATATCTGCAACTGGTAGGTCTTTCCAAATTCCCCCAGGAAAGCAGTCGCAAGATCGCTGGAATCTATCCCATAATAATAAACAGTAGCTTCCGGTGCCTCAACGGCATATTCCTTTAACCGGTGCGTCAGGGTTCCATTGGATACGGTGATATCCGCACCATGAACAAATGAGCTTTCCAATATTTCCGGGGTGATCTCACTGAAATAATCAAGGCTTCTCGAAAGAACCACCATCGGCGGTTTGGTCGACTCAATGCTGCCGTCTACCACCAGTTTGGGTGGTTGCTCATCCAGGTCAAAGCTGACAGCCTTTTCACATCCGTAAAAAGTCAGCAACGCCAGTAAACAGATAGGAAGCCCCCTGTACATGTTCGCAATATACCATAAAAGGAAAATCCTGCCGTGGGCAGGATTTTCAACAATTTTCCGGGTAATTAACCCAGGTATGCTTTCAGCGCATTGCTGTAACGGGCTTTCTGAAGGCGCTTGATCGCCCTTTCCTTGATCTGGCGGATACGCTCTTTGGTAAGATCGTATTTCTGGCCGATCTGTTCGATCGTAACGCCATTTTCACCGTCCAGTCCGAAATAGGCATTCACGATTTCTGCCTCACGGGGACTGAGTGATTTCAGCACACGGCGAATCTCATTACGCAAAGAATCCTGCATAACATCTTCGTCCGTGTCATCTGAACCTTCCAGCAGGTCGCCCATGGCAACATCTTCTGCTTCGTGAACCGGTGCGTCCAGGGAAGTATGACGGGTGTTGCTCTGGAAAATATTATTGATCTCGGTTTCACTCATTTCCAGGATCTCGGCAAGCTCTTCCGTTGAAGGCTCCCTTTCATGTTCCTGTTCAAAAGCCATATAGGCTTTATTGGCCTTGTTATAAGTACCAATCTTGTTCTGTGGTAACCTTACGAGACGACCCTGTTCTGCCAAAGCCTGAAGAATCGACTGACGGATCCACCATACAGCGTAAGAGATAAATTTAAAACCCTTGGTCTCATCAAAACGCTGTGCAGCTTTGATCAGACCCAGGTTACCTTCATTGATCAGGTCACTGAGGGAAAGACCCTGGTGCTGATATTGCTTAGCCACAGACACGACGAAACGAAGGTTCGCCTGTACCAGTTTGTCCAGCGCCCGCTGGTCACCCATTTTGATCCGCTGCGCCAGAGTTGTTTCCTCTTCCGGCGTGATCATGGAGATTTTGGAAATTTCCTGGAGATACTTTTCAACCGCCTGGGAGTCACGGTTGGTAATCTGTGTAGCAATTTTAAGCTGCCTCATGCCTGTCTATTAATATTATAAATTATGCTCGAATGACGCTTACGGTTCGCCGGGGGTTGCAGATAGGTAGGTTAAGGTTAGGCGAAAATCGTCTTGAACTGTCTGCAAAAATAATCACAAGGTTAGAGAAATCATAGAGCCTGTGGATAATTATCTGCTTTTTACAGATAAATATTAACCCGAATGCGATACAGCCTTGTTGATAAATATTTGCGTTCCGTTATACAATACAATTACTTCTAAATTCTTGCCAAATTCTTCCCCATTATTATCAACCTTCCCCGATTATTTCCCCATCCCTTCCGGATCATCCCGGGTCACCCTTTTCCTTGACTCAATACGTCACCAAACTGCTGTCGGCTGCGGTGAGTATTAGATTTTTTTTAACATCTTTTTCCACCCGCCCGATAACCTGTGCCGCTATGCCCAGTTCCGTTGCTGCTGCGATCATTGCCGGTGCTGCGGAAGCCGAAGTGAATAATTCCAGCCGCTGCCCCATATTGAATACCTGGTACATTTCGCGCCAGTCGGAACCTGAAGCGGCTTTCAGTATATCAAAAACAACAGGAGGTTCGAAAAGGTTGTCTTTCACGATTCTGAATGGTTGCGGCAGGTATTTCAGGCACTTGGTCTGTCCTCCGCCACTGGCATGTACCAGCCCATGAACCTCCGGGAAAAAGTCTTTCAGCAATAACTTCAGCAAAGGGGCGTAGGTCCGGGTGGGTGACAATAGTAATTTTCCGACCGGAATTTCACCGAAACCTGACACTTCCACAGTATCAGTCATCCGGTGCGGTCCGATATACACCACGGCATTATCCAGGCCTGTATCAAAAGATTCGGGGAAGGCCGCCGCATAATATTTATCTAATGCATCGTGCCGTGCACTGGTGAGCCCGTTGCTGCCAAGGCCACTGTTATAGGATTGCTCATACAGGGCTTTTCCGGCACTGGCAAAACCAACAATCACGTCCCCATCCTGGATCCGGTCATTCGTCACAAGATCCTTTTTCGGCCAGCGGGCGGTCATCGTTCCGTTCACCGCGATGGTGCGTACCACATCACCTACATCGGCAGTTTCGCCGCCCAGGTAATGAATATTGACCCCGTATCCCTTCATTTCATCAAAAAACTCCTGCGTACCGGAAATAATCGCTTCGAGTACCTCCCCCGGGATCAGCCGTTTGTTGCGGTCGATGGTGGAGCTGAACAGCAGGTTATCATGGATTCCAACACAAAGCAGGTCGTCGATGTTCATCACGATAGCGTCCTGGGCGATGCCTTTCCAGACAGAAATATCGCCGGTCTCCTTCCAATATAAATATGCGAGAATACTTTTGGTGCCTGCACCATCGGCGTGCATGAGGTTCACCCAGTTGCTGTCACCGCCAAGGAAATCCGGATAGATTTTGCAGAATGCGTTCGGGTAGAGTCCCTGATCGAGTTTTTCGGTTGCTTTATGAACTTCCTCTTTTTGTGCGCTGACACCCCTTTGGGAATACAAACTCATGGCGCAAAATTAAGTACTTATTCCCCTATTCTCCTAATTTTGCCCCCTCGCTGCATGCAGGTTCACCGTAATATACAGGAGTTGCCGGCCTTCCGGAACGCGATCGTAACCATTGGAACTTTCGACGGTGTGCACCTTGGTCACCGGTCAATCATCGGCCAGCTGAAAGCAGTTGCCGAAGCCGTGAACGGGGAAACGGTAATCATCACCTTCCACCCTCACCCCCGCCGGATCGTGGGTAAAGAAGCACAATCGGTTCAGCTGCTTACCAGCCTGCCGGAAAAAATCAGCCTGCTCCGTGAGGCTGGCATCGATCACCTGGTGGTAGTGCCTTTTACCCAGGACTTTGCTTCCCAGGCTCCCGAGGATTATGTCGAAACCTTCCTTGTAAAACGTTTTACCCCCCATACCCTGATCATCGGTTATGATCACCGGTTTGGCAGAAATCGCGGTGGCGACTTCCAGTTGCTGGAGCAATACGCCGCCTCCGGCCTTTTTTCACTGGTTGAGATCCCGGCCAAACTGCTGGAGACTGCCACCATCAGTTCCACCCGGATCCGGACCGCCCTCCTGGAAGGGGATATCCGGCTGGCGACGTCCCTCCTGGGCCATCCCTATTTTTTTGAAGGGATTGTGGTGAAAGGCAACCAGCTGGGAAGAACGATCGGATTCCCCACCGCCAATCTCCAGCTGACGGACAACGAAAAACTAATCCCCGCCAACGGTGTCTATGCCGTTACCGTAGAAAGGATCGATCCCAGCACCGGCCTGAAAACACAGCTTAAGGGAATGATGAATATAGGGGTGAGGCCCACGGTCGACGGGTTGAACCGTACCATTGAAGTCAATATCCTGGACTTTAATGAAGATATCTACGGCGAATACCTGCAGATCACTTTCCACCAGTGGCTGCGCGCGGAACAAAAATTCGACGGTCTCCCCGCACTCCAGGCGCAACTCGCGCACGACCGCGACAATGCCCGGCTGGCACTCCGCCACCTTTGACACTGCAACTCCCTGTAAATCAGCTTAAAACTAGTCTAATAGTAACTTAATCCTTGCTTTAACCTTGCTTCAGAAGCAAGGTTCTCATAGGGAAGAAGCAACTTTAAAGCAAGGTTAAGGCAACTTTAAAGCAAGGGAAAAATCGCTGACTGTCTTGTCCTAAAAGCTTCAGCCTTCGCTATCGCTACGGCTGACTATGTCGGCAGGCAATGCCAAACTTCAAACCTCAAACTTCAAACCTCAAACCCTCCTGTATTACATCATCTTCCCCACCATCTCCCGCATCAGCTGTGCATCCGTTGCCGGTGCGGAATCCACTCCCACCGATTTCAGGTTGTACTGATGCAGCAACAACAGCACCTTTTCCACGCCCTCATAATCATACCGCGTCGCTGCCGCCAAATAGTCTTTTACAAAGAATGGCGAAACGCCGAGTGCAGCAGCAACTGATTTTTCATCCCTTGCCGGAACACCAAACACCTGGAAAACCTTGCTGAAGAAATTGTATAGTGCCGGCAGCACCATCTGGATCGGGCCGGCCTTCGGGTTTCCTTCAAAATAGCGGATGATCCTGATAGCCTTAGGATAGTCTTTTTTAGCGAGGGCATCCTGCAGCTCAAAAACATTAAATTCCTTACTGACACCAACAAACTGCTCAATGTCATCTTCGGTTATGCCTTTCCGGTTGCCCAGGTTCACCAGCAGCTTATCGATCTCATTGTCGATCCGGCTAAGGTCATTCCCGATATGATCTACCAGCAGGGCAAGCGCCTTCGGCTGGATCTGGTATCCTTTGGATTCTACCAGTTTTTCCGTCCAGCCCGGCAGCTGGTTGTCATACATCTTTTTGGTCTGGAGCAGTTCAGTTTTATCTTTCAGGATTTTGGCAAGCTTGCTGCGGCCGTCAACTTTCTTCTCTTTATGGGCCACTACCAGCACGGTAGACGACAGCGGTTTGGCAATATAGCCTTCCAGCTTGTCCAGGTCTTTCATCTGCTGCGCTTCTTTCAATACCACCACCTGCCTTTCCGAAAACATGGGATAGCGCATGCAGGCATTCACCACATCAGTCCAGTTTGCTTCCCGCCCATAAAAAACGGTGAGGTTAAAGCCGGCTTCGGCCTCAGTCAGCAAATGCTGTTCCGCCTCACGGGTCAATTTATCAATATAGTATTCCTCCTCCCCTTCCAACCAGTATACCGGTTTGAATTTTTTTTTCTTCCAGTCGTCCAAAATTGATTCTACAGACATGTGCATTACTTGGGGATGCAATAATAATTGAAAGATGGGAAAAAAGTCAGAAATTAGTGTGGGCCTGATTTTCAGCTTTACCGGAATGCTGACTGGATGTGGAATATAAATTTCTGGCACGGTTTTAGAAAAGGCCTAGATGAACACAATCACTAAAACCTTTTACAACCCGACATTAACCATTTCTAAAATTCCAAAAACAAATATCAATGAGTACGACAAATTATCCTTCAGCAACCCCCTCTCAGGAACCTAAAAAGGATTATAAAGGCCTTATCATCGCCCTTCTGGCAGCCGGCCTCCTGGGTACCTGGGGTTACTTATTGTGGAACAACAATAAGAACGAACAGACCATTCAGCAGAAAGAAGCTACCATCGCACAGGTAACTGACGAGAAAACAGAATTGCAGCGCAACTTTGATGCATCTCTCGCCCGCCTGGATTCTGTAACCGGCAGCAACAACGCGCTGGAAGGTAAACTCACTGAAAAAAACAGCGAGATCACCAAACTGAAAGGTGAGATCCGCAGCATCCTCAACAAAAAGAATGCTACTGCAGCTGAACTGAAACGCGCCAAAGAACTTATCACTACCCTGAATGATAAAGTTGCCGGCCTGGAGCAGGAAGTTGCCCGCCTTACTACCGAAAACACGCAACTGAATACCGACCTCACTGCAGAAAAAGGTAAGACCACCCAGCTGACTTCAGACCTGGCGACTACCACTTCTGCAAAGCAGGAACTGGAAAAAACAGTTGACATTGCTTCAACCCTGAATGCTTACAACATTGCAGTAACACCCATCAACGAAAAGAACGGTGGCAAAGAGAAAGTAACTACCTCTGCCAAGCGTGTTGACAAACTGGTTGTTTCTTTTGATGTTGACAACCGTATCGCTCCTGCAGGAACTGCTGACGTGTACGTTGTGGTAACCGGCCCTGATGGCAAACCTGTAGCCCAGGAAGCACTTGGTTCCGGAACCTTTACTACCCGCGAAGAAGGTGAAAAGCCTTTCACTGCGAAAGTTCCTGTAAAAATCGAAACTGCCAAGAAAACCGCTGTTGAATTTGCCCTGAAACAAGGTGATAAATTCCAGAAAGGCAACTACAAGATCGAGATCTATCACAATGGATTCAAGATCGGCGAAGGAACACGTGAACTGAAAAAAGGTGGCCTGTTTGGATAATCTGATGCGAAAGTATATTACAAGCCGTCTGCATGAGCAGACGGCTTTTTTGTTTAAGAGTTTAATTGTTTATAAGTTTAGCAGTTGCGTTCGTCAGTGCAAGTAATCTGCGGACAGCAGGCACCAGCTTATAATACCTGCGACCCGGAGCCCAACAACTAAACTTACAAACTATTAAACAGCTAAACTTTACTTCTTCACCACCTGCAGATCAGCTTTCAACTGATCCGCCTTCATATTTTCGAGCTGAATTTCCGGGCGCCACCCTACCCTGAAATCATTGCCAATGATTTCAACTTTTTTACAGGCCGTCAGGCTGAACGATGGCTTTCCTGTCGTGTTCCCATCTCCGGAAATAATATTACCGGTGAATTGCAACCCGTCAACACTCCTGGCGGTGATGACACTGACATCAACCAAATTGAACCGGTTGCCCGTTATGGTGATATTGCGGTGAACAAACCGGTCTGCTACCAGCTTATGATTTTCAGGGGAAATGGCGATAACTGTGTGCTGCGGATCAGAATTATAACCACATCCTTCAAAAAGGTTGTTGCGGATGATTACATCCTGCACCGGTCCCGATTCATACCAGCTGCTGGCATCATCAGCAATAAGGATGGCATGCATTCCTGTCCGGTAAAAGACATTATTTTCTATCACTACCTTTCTACGGGTGGTAACCAGCAGGCCGCGGGTATTTGTTTTTTCGAAACGGGAATTCCTTACAGTCAGTTCCGGTGTCCACGTGAGATTTTCCAGGCAATCGCCAACCATCATTCCGGCGAGGTCTTTATCCAGCGTCAAAACCATTTCGCGGCGATTGACCAGTTTAGCGGTTTTCACCACAGCAAAGCCTTTAGCCAGTAGGGTCGCCGGATCTGTCAGCGCAATACTATCCCCCGCAAAATATGCTTCGAAGCCATAGGTCTGATGATGCATGAACCGAACAGTCACCTCGTTACCCTTGCTAATTGAAATGATCTTCAGATGGGTGCCATGTACATTAACCGGGTCATCGTGTGAGCCGGAGGTGAGGCAACTGTCCAGCAGGATACGTCCCCTGCATCCGGAAAAATGAAAACAATCCGCGAAAGCGCTGATTACACGACCAGATCCTTCAGGTGGCGCCACACGCACTTTCACCAACGAAATATCTTCTGAAAATTGCGAGACAATCCCTAATCCATGCATATAATTCATGGTGATACCCTCCAGGCGGACATTAGCGCACCTGTTGATAAATGCGCCAACATTGTCTCTGTATGGATCGCGGGTCGTCAGCACATTTCCGGCTGCAAAATTTCCGCGGGAAAAATCACCCTCAAACCGTACTGCGAGGGGGCCACTCCTCACCGCGCGGCTTCCTGCGAACGGCTGAAAGCTGCTGTAGTGCATCCTGCCGCTACCGGTATCCAGCAGGATAGTATGATAGGACCTGCTTTTCCATCCCTCGCCGTACCAGTTGATGCGCTGGCTTTCATCGATGTAAAACCAGGTATCAGGATGGATTGCTGCCTCAATTGCGTTGGGTGAAACCTTTACCAGCGTCATTTCCGACATCGTAGGCCGTTCATAATCGAAACGGATATTCTTAAGCTGCACATTCCGGCAACCCGTCAGTACAAAGGATACCATCTTACCATGCAGCACCACGAGGGTGTTGTTCCCATCGATGGTCAGGTCATGCATATCCGCCAGGTCAAAGGCAATATTCTTCTCCTTCGATAAAGTATCGTTCTCGGTAGCATTCGAGATATAGAGCTCTTTCCGAACGGATCCTTCCGGCCACACATCTATTCTCCCTCCCGGCAACAACAGTGTCGCATTTGATTTACCCCTGCAAAAATCAATTGCTTTCCTGATCGCGCCGCTTGCATTTTCGAAGCTGTTGGATCGAACCCCAAATGCATCTGCCCTGACCACTTCCTGTGCCATGGTAAATACCGGCAGCATCAATATTAACAGTGCCAGCAACCGCATTATATTAATTTCAAGCCTTGCTTTAGTCATATTTTTTGTCCGGAATTATTTTGGAAAGTGTCCCGCCTTCTTTATTGTTAAGAAATGTAACCCCGGAGGAATATTTTACCTGCAAGGGATGAATGCATCCATAGAATGTATTGTTACAGATCATGACATTCTTTGCTCCTGAAACTGAAATGCCATACTGCGACTGTTCGCCTTCTATCAGGTTGTTCTCGATACGAATCTGCTGGTGTACTCCGGGCACCGAAATATCCGATGCTTTCACATTGATGGCTATTGCAGTAGCCTGGTCATTGGTCCCATCACCAGTGCCACATCGAAATATCCGGTTATTTCGAATGATAATATTGGAAGAACCCGGTCCCTCCCGCCAGTCACCTTCGGCTCCTATATGGATGGCAGTACCGGTGCTTTCACGGAATGTGCAATTTTCAATCAGAACATTCCTTGTTTTCACCAGTACGGCCCGGGCGAGGTGACTGTTGACAGTGGAATTGACGAATTCTAGACGGGGTAACCGCGTCACATCAATCAGAAAATAATTTTGATGGTCGTCCGGCAATGGTCTGTCAAGTCGAATGTCTGCGTGCCACTGCACCCGGGAAGTGTCCACCTGCCGCACTATATACTTTTCCGTTGTCTTGAGATTGTTTTTCGACACCAGTTCCAGGGTATCACCTGTGTCCGGATAATCTAAAGTCATAGAATGCGTTCCCCAGGCTTTTTCCATTTGTATCCGGTACAGGTTACTGTCCAGTTTTTTGGTGACGACCTGGTAATAGCCATGCACGTTGGTAGCATCGTCACCATGCCCTTCGAACATACAGCCATCCATCCGTATCGTCCCTTTACAGGCAGTAAAGTGGGTAGCGTCCGTGTTGGTGGACTGGAACTTTCCCGGGCGTGGTACAATACGTAATCCATTCAACAGGATGCCGGTGCAACGGTGCCCGACAATACCCATTCCCGGCTGCGCATGGATGGTTACCCGGTCTAGTGTAGTTGCTGATGATTCGAGGAGAAGTACTGCCGGACGGAAATGGAAGGTGTGATTTACCAATGCCATCATCCCGGTAATGCCAGGCGGGTGCTTTGCCCAGACCCGCAACAGGTCGGTACCAATCATTCGGCTGCTGTCAGGAAAATAAATCGTTTCTCCGGCCAGCCGGTTCCTGGTCTTATCCCAAAACATGATCCGGTTCATCACCAGGCTGTCTTTCACAAAAAATGCATCGTTAAACCTGATATCAAAATACATTTCTGTTGCCCCTGTCACCAATCCTTCGCTGTGAGGCGGTGTTGCATAGTCAATGGTCAGTCCCCGGATGGTTACTCCTTTACAATTCTCAAGGGATACGGGCTCCATCCAGCCTTCAACCATAAACACGGCGCCGTCTGCGATTACCTCCAGGTCGTTAATACGATCAAACCTGATGCCCCTGACATAGTCGTAATAAGGTGTATAAATGATATCCTGGGAATTGCGTCCCATTTTGTGGCTCATGACATCCTGCATCAACTGTATTGCGCGGCCATCTGAAATCTTGTAAGTTCCAGGCGGAATCAATAATCGCCTGATCCTGTTTTTTCTGCAGTAATCCACTGCATTTTGAAGCCCTGACCTGTCGTTGAAATCATCATTTGGAATTGCTCCAAATGACGCGGCAGAAACGGCTGCGGGAAGGGAATCAGGAATGATGTCCACCTGCACCTTGTACTCAGGCACAATCGTTACTTTCACTACACCAGGTTTTGCCGCCTTCACGCGTTGGACGATAGCAGGAGCAACTCCGGTGATGTTATCATTCCATGGTTCTGTTGCAATACGCAAATTTCCTTTCCCCAAGAACTTGTTGATTCCCACCACCCAGGTAGTTCCGTTAAAAAGGTGGTCACCTACTACCACACCTTTATCATTTAATAGCTTAGCAGCCCCGCCGAGATAATCAATGTTCACCTTAACATCCTCCAATGCTGCAGGAATATTTTCCGGCACAATAAGTTCCATCATTCCCGAGGGTGATTCCTTCAATTGTACAGGCAACTTAACGGCCTCACCTTTAATTACAACCACATCCGAAATCGTGCCCTTGCTGGTTATTGCCGTTGGAGAAAAATATTTAATGCCGGAAGGATAAATCGTAAACTGAAAAGATGGCTTGCCTAACTGGCTCAACCTGATCTGGCCATCATCGAAGTTCACATCCGCAGTAGAAATGATCATCGCTTCTTTTTCACCAGCCTGTATTTTCACAGCATTTTCCGCCTCCTGCCTGCTGAGGAATATCATGATCACCCTACTGCCATTGCCCGCTGTCACCGAAATACTTTTTCTTTGGCCGACAGAAATTGCGGTCACTCCATTTTTTTGCTTAAAGAATTTTGCCGGCTGATCAATGCTTTTCAGGGTTGCGGCATCAAATGCAGCTATCGGTTCCGTGCCCGGCAATCGTTGAAAAAAAAGTAACGTATCACTTCCATTGGCCACTCTGCACATCAACTGCGCGGTCACATATTTGATCCGCACGCCATTCACTGACAGGTTGAATGGCAGCACCGGACTCGTCTTTCCTTTCAACCAAAATGAAGGAAAATCGATGGTCTCGCCCGGAAGCTTAACCTGAAGGTGAACCTTCTTATCCGGCATATCCACCCGTACCTGGGCATTGTTCAGAAAAACAAAACCCGAATTGTCTTTTACACGGGTGCAATAGCGCAGTTGTATGGTATCCAATGGATCTTTTACCGGATATTCCGGTTCAACCACCTGCATTTGGGCAAGATCGCTGCCGAAGTCATTGATGAACTGGTGCAGTATCCTGAGATACCGGTAAGAAGGCCGCAATTCATTGTATTCCCCGATGGGCGCCTGGAAATCATAACTCTCCGGAAGGCCTGGCTCCTTCAATCCCGGCGTTTGTGTTCCCCCATGGAACATATAATAACCAACCAGGTTCATCCCCCTGCCAACCTGATTCTGCAAGTGGGCCTCGACGATATGCGGGTCAACCACGAAACGGTTGGCAAAGGTCATCTGGCTGCCGCATCCCTGCTCACACATGCCTTTCGGAAATTTGTGTACATCATAGAACACTTTGCCGAGTGCGTCGTCCATGATCCACTGGTCATTGCCATACAGGAAATCTTTGGTTGCTTTCCCGCCACCAGCCTCCCAGCCCCTGTAGGGATAGGCACCCTGTAGCGGAATTACTTCCATAGCCTCATCATCGAATACAGTATTGGCCGTTACCGACCAATACACGGGTTCAATACCAGCGGCCTGAGCCATTTTTTTTAACGTTGAAATATGTCCCTGCTTTCCGGAAGCATATTCATTTTCCAGTTGTATTCCGATTACCGGGCCGCCATCCTTAAAATACATTCCCGCAGTAACACTACCGATCTGCTTAAATAGTTTTGATGCTGCTTCCAGGTAGGCGGGATCATTGGTCCTCTTCCCTTTCATTTGTTCAATCCACTCCGGAAATCCTCCATGCAATTGCTCGCCATGGCTCCAGGGACCTATCCTTAACCAGACATACATGCCATTACTTTGACAGGTCTCCAGGAATTGCCGCAGATCACGATTGCCCCGCCAGTCCCAGGTACCAGGATGCTGTTCATGTTCGTTCCAGAAAACATAGGTAGCCACAACTGACAAGCCGCCGCTTTTCATCTTCGCGATCTCACTGTTCCAGAAAGCAGGTAACACCCTGTTATAATGCAACTCTCCCATCAGGGGCATCCAGGGTTTGCCATCCCGTTCAAAATAGCTGCTGTTCACCGATAAGGTCTGTCCCGAAGGGTCTTTACCTGTCATGTTGATCACCGCCGGTTTTGCTGGTTCATTCACCCGGCGGAGATCGATGGTACATTGTTGTTCCTGGCACAGCGCCAAAGCCGGAACCACAGACAAAAAGAAAAAGATAATTTTCATCACGGTCTTAAATATTAAAGTACCCTTTCTGGTATAATTCGATATATAAGACAACCTTATCGACCAGAAGGGCTAGTGACGAAAAAAAAAGTGCGTCTTGATTAACACTACCGCTGCTTTATTTCCACTGACACAGAAGCTGGCTGCAATCCGGCGCTTCGGGCATGTAGCTGCAGCTTACCAGACAGCCCTGGTTTTGGCTTTACAATCACCAATACCATCCCGTTAAACGCTGCCTTCGTGTGGCTTTGAAAGGATTCAAAACTTGTCGGATCACCGTTATCGGTAGCAACTATGTCACCCGGCCCTTCCACGTCAAACTGAACAGGCGGGCTGGAACCAGGTACCAGCATGGCGTTTTCATCCACCACCGTCGCAGTGACAAACAGCAACTCTTCTCCGTTACTGATGACCGTTTGCTGATTTGCCGTCAGGTTCAACCCTGACATTGTTCCTGTTGTTTGCACACTGTCTGTCGCCCACCGCCTGCCCTGCTTATAAGCTATCGCTGTCAGCTTTCCCGGCTGGTACACCACGCTATCCCAGATCAGCCTGTAATCTCCCGCCATTTTCTTTTTTCTTCCGAGACTTTTACCGTTAAGAAATAGCTCGGCTTCATCACCGGATGTATACAAATGAACCGGCACAATAGAATCAATCCTGCCCGGCCAGTTCCAGTGCGGCAACAGGTGAGCCATCGGCAATTCAGGCCGCCATACCGACTGGTACAGGTAATACCGGTCTTTGGGAAACCCACACAAGTCGACGATGCCAAAATAACTACTGCGGGAAGGCGGATTCTTCGCCTTCATTTCGGCCAGCTTTTTCTCCAGCGAATCGCGCTTTGCGGGATCATTTCTGAAATTCAGCAGGTTGGTCTCATCAGAACCATAGGGCGTGGGTTCTCCCAGGTAATCAAAGCCCGTCCACACAAACTCTCCCAGCAGCCGTGGCATCCGCTGCAATATATTGAACTGGGTATCTGGAATACATCCCCAGCCTGGTTTAGCCACATCGTAGGAACTGATCTGCCAGTTCCTGTAGGGTGATCCGAAAAAATATTCGCCTCTTGTACTGAGACAGGATGAAGTTTCACTTCCAATCGTAGGTTTCTGCGCATAACGGGGATCTTTATCCCAAACAGGTTGTTGACTGAAAAAATAATTGACTCCCATAATATCCAATGCCTGAGCGGCGCCTGATGACCGGCCTCCGTCCGGATCATTATAGCCATTGGATACCGGTCTTGTGGGGTCTTCCTTATGTACAATATCAACCAGCATGCGGGTGAGCGCTACATCCTGCTGATCCATCACTTCATTGCCAATTGACCAGATAAATACGGATGGATGATTTTTATCCCGGCGTACCATAGCTGCCAGGTCCTTCTCATGCCACTCCGTGAAAATCTTATTGTAGTCATTTTTCTTCTTGCCGGTTTTCCAGGCATCAAACGCTTCATCCCACACCAGGAACCCCATCTCGTCTGCAAGTTCCAGCAATTCCGGCGCAGGCGGATTATGGGATGTTCTCAACGCATTGCACCCCATCTCTTTCAGAATGGACAACTGCCTGCGCAGGGCGCTTTTATTCATCGCAGCGCCCAATGCCCCGAGATCGTGGTGATTACAGGTGCCCTGGATCTGTACCCGTCTTCCGTTTAGCAATACACCGCTGTCCGCTGTTACCCTGATCGTCCTGATCCCGAAAACAGTGTAATAGGTGTCCGTTATTTTGCCTTTTACTTCGATACTGGTTTTTGCGATATACCGGTTGGGATGCTCCAGGTCCCATATTTTCGGATGCTTCATACTGGTCCGGCTGACGGATACAACTGAATCGTAAGCACCGACAAAAACGCTGGTAACAGGCATCGATCCCGCTTCCCGTATGATCCTGTTATGGGCATCCACCTCAAAAAGCGTTGAGCGGATGGCAGCGCTAACGGGTTTACCGGAATGATTAACCACCACCGTATTCAATTTGATAGCAGCAGCAGCCGCAGACACTTCCGGCGTCGTAATGGTCGTTCCCCAGTGCCCTACATGCACCGGGTCTGTCTTCACGAGCCAGACATGCCGGTAAATGCCCGCGCCGGGATACCACCTGGAATCCCATTTTTCTGTATCCAGCCTGACCGCAATCACATTTTCCTGGCCAGCTTTGATGTACGGTGTCAAGTCCATCCGGAAGGAGCTGTAACCATAAGGCCATTTGCCGATATAGTGCCCGTTCAGCCAAACCTCCGCATAAGCCATTGCCCCGTCAAAGTCTATAAATATCCGTTTCCCCGCATCCCCTGCAGGAAGCGCAAAATGCTTACGGTACCAGCCGATTCCTTTCCACGGTAGTTTTCCGGTCTCTCCGGCCAGATCAATTCTGAAGGGGCCGGTAATCGCCCAATCGTGCGGCAGTTTGAGTTGTTGCCAGCCGGCATCCTTAAAATCAACGGCTGATATATTCGCTTCCTCAGCTACACTGAAACCGTCTGCCTGCAGCCCGTAACGCCTGAACAGCCAGCCATCATCAAATGAAAGGGTGCCGGCCTGGCCCATTCGTGAAGGCAATTGCTGAGAAAAAGCAAGCGCAGTTGTTAGTGACAATAACAATACAAGTAAAATGACTTTAGCGTTGTGCCCGGGCATACAATCGTATTTTAATAAAAATACAGGCATATACACACGACCATCTTTTCCGGATTTACCAATTGCTGTTTTTAAATTACCCGCTCACCACCAAAAAAAAATTCCGGCACTATGGCCGGAATCGCTATCATCAAATGATGTTTACTAACGGAAAGTGTAACGCACAGACACCCCTACATTACCACCATTGAAAGAATTGTAACCATTATAGTGGTAAGGATCATCACTATCGTAAGGATCTACCAGGCTGAAGGTGGGACGGAAATCGGCAGACAGGTTCAGGGGAATATTGCCGAATTTGTAATCAATACCGCCGGTAGGGAAGATTCCCAGGCCAAACCCGGTATAATGATCATCATCACTGAAAGAATTGTACGCGGTCAGACCACCTCCAATATACCATTGCAATCCGGGAACTGGCTGGATGGGAAAATGATGCTGGTAGGCAGCGGAAAATGCCAATGTTACCCAATTGATCTTGTCGCCGGGATAATTATAGGTCCGCGGACGAAAACCAAGATCCAATTCAATCGCACCCTTTTCGGTAATGAACGTTTTGTAGGAAGCAGAAAGCAACTCATAATAACCCGTACTCAACCTGCCACCAATGGCTGATTTGTATTCACTGTCCTGGGCACGGGCAGCAACCATGAAAATGCATAAACACAAAATCGATAAACTGAATCTTTTCATACAAGGATTTTAATAGTGGGCGAAATTATTTAAAAAAAAGTGAATCATTGGTTAAAGGATCGCACGCAATCCGGCACGGCCAATGTGTATGATCCTGGTATCACCAGGTTTTCTTCCTTCATATTGTATATTCATTTCAAGATTCCTGCCAAGCCTCTTGGTAAGATCCAGCGTCCACAACAGGTTTCGACCCGGTTGAAGGCCATCCAGCATCACATAACTGACCGTACTGTTCGTCGCATAAGGATACTTGATAGTGTTATACGTGAACCTGGCCTGAACGGAAGTACTTTGCAGAATATTGTATTTGATGTCTGTATTAAAGGCATTGGACAGGTAGATTTCCCCTGCGCCCTCGCGGTTTTCCTTGCGGCCATAGCGATAGCCGCCACTCACGCGGAAATTCGCCCCCTGGGTAAAACTCAGCTTCGGCTCCAGTGATTTTCCGTCAATCCGGTAATTGCGGTTATCAAACTGCGCATTCGCCGTTTCCAGTTCATTCATGTTGGTTTTACCGGTAAGCTCGAACGTGATTTTGCGCGTAAGATTCCATCGGGTCCGAAAGGTAAAGTCATCCAGGGCGCGGCTTTCCAGCCCATAGGTGAGTAATATTTTCCCCCGATTGCGGGACTGACTGATGTCAAATCCCCACTTCGAACTGAACCGGTTAAACGCAAGGCTGTTCACCCAGATATTCGCCAGGGTGATCAGGGTACTGTCATCGAAATTCTTGCTGAAAGGATTGAACTGGCTGATGCCATCAGAAATCTGTTTGCGCGATAACTGCAGGCTGCTCTGCAGGCTGATCCTGGCTATGAATTTCTTCAGGCCGCTGGCGGTCGCCAGTTCGATCGCATTCCTCGGATTCAGCGCCAGGCTATAATTGAAGCTATTGTAACTGGCTTTCACAAAGTCATTGGTAGGAGTGAATATGCGGATGAACTTTGCCTGATCAGAGAATTGTGCGATCTCGAATTCATTCAGTTGCTGCACACCATCCCCGTTATAATCAAACCACGCATACTCCCCCTGGCCGGCAGGCACTTCGAGGAATGCATAATCGCGCTTCTGCTCCTGCCCTGCCCCCAATTCATATAATACGTTACCACTCAGCATCCCGTTCCATTCATTAACGGCGTATTCCATCCGGCCCAGCAGGCTTTTGTCTGACGCGGTATTGGCGACTGTTTTGTGATCTACCTTCAGCACCCTGTAGGTGGTGTTCAGGCGAAGCTGATGCGCCTGGCTTTTCAGCAACTCCGTCATCAGGCTGATGTTCTGGCTTCGGTCCGTCCGTTCCATTTTGGATCCGGCAGGCATCTGGTCTGCCCGGGTATAATAACTGACGCCCCAGCGGTTCGGCTTCTTATCATCAGAGTTCAGATATACTTTGAGGACATCGAAGGAGAAACTGTAAGGCGTGATGGTATCGCTTTGTTTGTACCGGGCTATATTCTGCTCGAGCGAATAACTGGCGCCGAGGGTATAGTTCTGCAGTCCTGACAACGTTTTGGAAATATCGAACGTGGGCCGGAAAAAGTATCCCTTATCCGTGCCGCTTTCTGAGCTTGTCATGCTGACCTGGTTGTTGAACCGCCAGCCTTTCGTTTCCTGCAACTGGGTCAAACTGTTACGGATACCCGAAAAGCCATCACTCCGGTTATAACCGGTCAGCTGGTACCGGAGTTTGTTGTTCCTGTCGTCCCCCAGCTCAAGGCCGGCGCTGAACATCGTTTCATCAGCAGGCTGCACCACCAGCGGCAATCCCCAGTCACGGGTGAACTCCACATTGCGCAAACGCTCCAGGGGCTTGAAACTGTGTTCCACCCATTCCACGGAGCCGTCACCCTGGATACGCCTGCCCCTGCTGATCGGGATCACGTGCTTCAGCTGTAGTCGTCCGGCAAGTCCACGGTCGTTGCCTTTTCCTTTAGTGGAAAAGGTATTGATATCATACCGGCTCATGCCCACATCCGCACTGATCAGGGTTCGGTTGTCCACCTGGTAATCGCCGCCAAACGTCAGCACCTGCTGGCGCTTGGGCGTCACCAGGAAAGTTGCCGCTTCATACTGCCCCTGCGGAACATTGTTGACAGGCGCCACCCATTTGTACACTTTACCATTCGCCGCATTGAGGTCCGGCACATAATTGCCCTTCCCCGCACCTACATCCACGAAGGATAGATTATACCGTGCACTGTCGGGATTGGTAGAATAGATATAGATCGAATCTTTCAGCCCGTTGTTTTCAATCTCCACTTTTTTATAGAGGATTTTGGAAGGAGAAAACGTATCGATCTGGGCCACCGGGTAGAAAGCATATTGTACACTATCACCGATTGCTGACAGGAACTGTTTTTGTTGAGGATCCAGCGTTTGGTTGATGGGTGAGTTTTTGGCGTCATTATTGGAAAACACACCCATCCGCAACCGAAACCTTTTTCCAAAATTCGTTTCATTGGCGAGGTACAGGTTCGTATTCAGGTAGTTCCTGTCTGCATATTCAAACTCCACCTGGATGCGCCGGTCTTTGGTGATCATCCGCCTTGGCGTGAAGGTGATCTCAGCCGTATTGTAATTGATCGTATAATCGCGGTCTTCTCCCCGTTGCATCAGTTCACCATCGATAAATACCCGTTCCGTTCCGGCAAGCACCACGAAGTACAATTCATCATTGGCGCCGGTAAGGCGGTACGGCCCCTGGTTGCCCTCCATGCCATCAAATACATTCCGCGTGAATTTCCCCTTGGCAATCGATCCGCTGAAGAGCGTACTGTTGGTAATATTTCTTCCGATGGTGGATGTATTTTCAAAAGAAGCACCCTGTAGCCTTTTATAGAAATTCAGGAAGTAATTGCGGTTCTGCCGCAGATCGATATCGCCGAGACTCAGGGCCCAGCCGTTCTTTTTGAATTGCAGGAAGATCCGGTCAAACTCGTTCAGCTGTTGGGTGGTTCCGTCAGGCTGAATGGGAATATTGTTATCGGTAATGGCAGCTGCGATCTCAATACTGTCGGCAAGGTAACCGCTGATCTGGAGATTGAGGTTGGAAGTAACCACTGCATCCTGGGCATTGCCGAAGGAAATCCCTCTTCCGAAACTGCCGTTGTACGTGATATTGCCAAAATTGAAAAATTCGTTGTCTGCATTGGGATCTCCATAAGCCTTCCGCAATTCCTGCTGGCTGGCGTAGCTGTTGGCAATACTGTCAAAATTGAGCCGCTGCCTGCTGGCATTCAGCCTGCTCCCCAGCACACGGTAACGAACCAGTACAGAGTCTATGGGGGGCACCTGCTTCCAGTAAACGGTTCCATTCAGCCAGTCGACGGTGTACCAGTGTGCCGGAATGCCCGGAATATGAACCGTGTTGGGGATCAGTGAGGAGCTGTCGATTACCGTGAGCCCGGCATGAACCGGAAGGTATTTTTCGCGGAGGTTGGAAGCGGGAGACGACTTGCCGGGGCCAATAGTCGATTGTGCCCGGGAAAGTCCCGTCGCGAGTACGATCAGCAATGGTATAAGCAGTAGTTTTCCCAAACGCTCCCTTTCCCTTAAAGCGCGAATATAAGCTGATTATTGTGCTTTCCAGACGGGGAGCGGATTACAGCGGATGCAGCGATTCCCCGCGGCCATCTGTCAATGGTGCATGAAATCTAGAAACCCTATCCCCGTTTTTGCCTGCCTCAGCCTGATGGTCATCCTTTTAGGAAGCTGTACCGGATCAAATAAGCTCCTGATGAGTTCCATCCCTTACGCCCAAAGTTCCTACCATGTACAGCCGACCCTGAGTGACAGTATCTCCCACGCCAACTATGTGAGTCTTGCCGGTTCTTTTAACGCCATTGGCCGCGACCTGGAAGACAATTCCCAGTTGGCCCAGTTCAAATTTCACCATGCCGGTACAGCCGGTCGTTTCCAGTATTATGGTGGCCTGCAGTTGAACGCCGGGGCGTATAACATCACGGATGGCCTGTATGAAGACAGCACATTTAGCGAGTACCCCTACAGGCGGTCCAATTTCGTTTTTGCGGGCGCCGTCAGTTTTGGCGCCTATTATACCCTGCCGGTGTCCAAAAGCTTTGAGTGGCGGATCCTGGGTGTGGATGGAAGTGTTGGTTATGAGGGCGGTAAATATGTTCAATACAGGAAAGGTCTTCCGAATCATTTGCTGGGGTATGTGGACAAAGAGAATTTCCAGCAGGTTTACTACCTGAGTACGGAAATGGTGTTTAAGAAGAGACGTTCGGGCTTCAAGCTGGGTTACCAGTTCTCCGTTGGCACCACTTTCAGGGAACTGCCCTATGATGAGTATTATAACGGCAGTAGCAGCGCGGTATTGAACGGTTACAGCACCCCGGCGATCGTACGCAATACCCTGCACCTGGGCAATGACCCGATGTATTTTTATTTCCAGGTGTATGGAAGCCGCTACCTGCTCGGTTTTGGAACTGGCATCACCTATCGTATCAGTAATCTTAGATAAATTCCAAAAGGCGCTCTTAACCAGCGCCTTTTTTGCTATTTTGGATAGTTCGATTTATTAAACCTTAACTATATATCATGAGAACCTTATCCAATTTTGCTATCCGGCTATGGCCGTTTCCCGCCATTTCATTGCTGCTGACCAGTTGCACAGGTCCGGGAATCGTCATGAGTCCGCTGCCCTTTACCCAGAGTACCTACCAGGTTCAACCTACCCAAAATGACAGCGTCAGGTCAGCAAATTACCTGTCGGTTGCAGGCTCCATTAACGGCGTAGGCGATAATGACGATTTCGATATGGCACTGCTGGGACAGATCAAATTTCATCATGCCGGTAAAGCCGGTCGCTTCCAGTATTTCGGGGGTGCACAGGTTAATCTCGGGTCTTATAACTCCAGCGACAAGGTTTTGATTACTGATACTGCGATGCACTATCCCCAGAAAGATCTCTATTTTGTCTGTTCAGGTGCTGTCACTGCAGGATTCTCCTATGTGATACCAGTTCATCCGAACTTCGACTGGCGTATTATCGGCTTGGAAGGGACTATAGGATATGAAGGTGGCCAATATGTAAAATACAGGAAGGCATTACCCGGAGATTATTACGAATACATTGACCGGCAAAATTTACAACAGCTGTATTTTCTAACTACAGAACTGGTATTCCGGAAGAAAAAGAACGGCTCGAAGATCGCCTACCAGCTTGCCGTGGGTACCCATTTTAAGCAACTGCCCACCGATGAATATGACTATGACGGAAACATTTACAATTTTCATACAACTGTGCCGGCAGTGGTCAGGAATACCGTAGCGTTTGTCGGGGATCCAATCAGCTTTCATTTGCAATTCACGGGCAGCCGGTATTTTGCAGGAATTGGTGCCGGCCTTACTTATCAACTTGGTAGAAACCGAAAATAAAGTCTGCTGACAGTTTTAGGCCAACGCCTTCTCCTGGTACATTTCTGCTTTCAGGTTCTTCACCCGGTCGTCAGAAAGGTATTCGTCGAAAGTCATCAGGCGGTCGATAATTCCGTTGGGCGTCAGCTCAATAATGCGGTTGGCCACCGTCTCCATGAAAGTATGGTCATGGGAAGTCATGAGCACCACACCAGGGAAGTTCTGGCAGCCTTCGTTGAAGCTCTGAATGCTTTCCAGGTCGAGGTGGTTGGTCGGCTGGTCAAGGATCACCAGGTTCGGTGCCTGCAGCATCATCCGGCTAACCATACAGCGCACTTTTTCTCCACCGCTCAGCACATTCGTCTTCTTCATGATATCATCACCACTGAACAGCATTTTGCCCAGGAAGCCGCGCAGGAAAGGTTCGTCTGCATCGGTTACATAAGCAGGAACATACTGACGCAGCCAATCCATCAGGGTCAGGCCATGGGTAAAGAACTGGTTGTTTTCCAGGGGCAGGTAGGCCGTAGTGATCGTAGTGCCCCACTCCAGTGTGCCTTTATCTGCCTGCCGGTTGCCGGTGATAATCTCAAAGAAAGCGGTAACAGCCAGGGGATCCTTGCTGAGGAAGGCAATCTTGTCATTCTTGTTGACGCTGAAGGAAACTTTATCGAACAGCACCCGTCCGTCTACGCTGGCAGCCAGTTTCTCCACATTAAGGATCTGGTTGCCCACTTCACGCTGGGGTTGAAAAATGATACCGGGATATCGCCTGTTGGAAGGCTCGATCTCTTCGATAGTAAGTTTCTCGAGGGCTTTTTTCCGGCTGGTAGCCTGCTTGGATTTTGAAGCGTTCGCACTGAATCGCGCGATGAACTCCATGAGGGCGGCACGCTTTTCTTCTGTCTTCTTGTTCTTGTCATTGATCTGGCGGCTCATCAACTGTGAGCTCTCATACCAGAAGGTATAGTTACCGGTAAAGATCTTGATCTTCTGACGGTCCACATCCGCCACATGGGTACATACGGCATCCAGGAAGTGACGGTCATGGGATACGACCAGTACGATATTTTCATAATCAGCCAGGAAGTTCTCCAGCCAGCCGATGGTTTCAATGTCCAATCCGTTCGTCGGTTCGTCCAGCAACAGGATGTCCGGATTGCCGAAGATCGCCTGCGCCAGGAGCACCCGCACTTTCAGGTTGCTGGGGATATCTTTCATCAGGCTGTTGTGGAACTGTTCGGGAACGCCCAGTTCGCTCAGCATGGAACCGGCATCACTTTCGGCTGTATACCCGCCCATTTCGCCGAATTCGCCTTCCAGCTCACCGGCACGCATACCGTCTTCCTCGGAAAAATCAGCTTTTGCATAGATGGCATCGCGCTCCTGCATCACTGACCACATCTTTTGGTGGCCCATGAGCACAGAGTTCAGCACGGTGACCTCATCATAAGCGAAGTGGTTTTGCTTCAATACAGCCAACCGCTCACCTGGGGTAATGCTGACAGAGCCTTTTGAGGGCTCGATCTCGCCGGAGAGAATCTTCAAAAATGTGGATTTACCTGCGCCGTTTGCCCCGATAACGCCATAACAGTTCCCCTTGGTAAAATTCAGGTTCACTTCATCAAACAATACCCTTTTACCGAAAGAGAGTGTTACATTATTAACTGAAATCATATGAATTGCCTTTTTCCGAGGCGCAAAGGTACGAACTAATCCCCTAAACTGGTAAACAACTAAACTGTTAACATTCTCTACCTTAATAGTTCAAATTCAGGGTTATGAGAAAGCAGGTACTATTGTTGGTATTGGTGGCTTTCATGGCCGCCGTTGCTTTTGCCAGTTTACAGAACAGGAGCAGAAAGTCCAGTCCGGCACCTGAAAAAAAGGAGATCAAAAAGGAAGAAAAGAAAAAAGATTGTTCAAGGCATTGCCCCTTCAGTTGAGAAGCGGCACGCAACAGAAAGGGCCATCCCCACGGACGGCCCTTTTTTTATGCAGTAAGGTCGTGGTTATTTTTCTGACACCAGTCCCGCAGCAATATATTCCCCATTGAGGCGGGAGATATTGGAAAGGGAGATTTCCTTCGGGCAAACCGCTTCGCAGGCACCGGTATTGGTACAGGAGCCGAAGCCTTCCTTGTCCATCTGCGCCACCATGTTCAGTACACGGGTCTTCCTTTCGGGACCTCCCTGTGGCAGCAGTGCCAGGTGGCTCACTTTAGCAGAAAGGAACAGCATTGCTGAACTGTTTTTACAGGCGGCCACACAGGCACCGCAACCAATACAGGCAGCGGCAGCAAAAGCAGCATCAGCTTTGTCTTTCTCAACGGGCAGCGCGTTGGCATCAACTGCGTTACCGGTATTCACCGAAATATAACCACCCGACTGGATGATCCGGTCAAAGGAAGAACGATCCACCATCAGGTCTTTGATGACCGGGAAAGCATTTGCCCTCCAGGGTTCAACGGTAATGGTATCACCATCTTTGTAGGCCCGCATGTGCAGCTGGCAGGTTGTATTCGCCTGCCAGGGACCGTGAGGTTTCCCGTCGATATACATTGAGCAGGTTCCGCAAATTCCTTCGCGGCAGTCGTGGTCAAAAGCGATCGGGTCTTTTCCTTCACGGATCAGTTCTTCATTCAATATGTCGAACATTTCCAGGAATGACATTTCCTCAGAAACATTTTTCACCTGGTAAGTTTCGAAACGTCCTGTATCCTGGCTGTTCTTTTGCTTCCAGACTTTCAGTGTCAGGTTCATGTTGTTACTAGACATGGTTCGTATTTATTTGTAAGAACGCTGCGTAGGTTTAGCAACTTCAAAATTCAGATCTTCTTTATGCAATTGCCATTCGTGTTCTGCCTTGTATTCCCAGGCAGAAACATAGGAGAATTCAGCGTCATTGCGTTTTGCTTCTCCTTCTTCGGTCTGGCTTTCCTCCCGGAAGTGGCCGCCGCAGCTTTCCCGGCGATTCAGTGCATCGAGGCACATCAGTTCGCCCAGCTCGATGAAATCCGCTACCCGGTTGGCTTTGTCGAGTTCAGGGTTCATTTCGTTCACTACTCCGGGGATCTTTACATCACTCCAGAACTCTTTCTTCAGCTGCTGGATCTCCACGATGGCTTCCTTCAGTCCCTTTTCGTTACGGGCCATACCGCATTTGTCCCACATGATCTTACCGAGCCGCTTGTGGAAGCTTTCTACGGTCTGTTTACCCTTGATATTCATGAGCTGACTGATCCTGTCGGAAACTGATTTCTCTGCTTCTACGAATGCAGGATGATCTTCCGGGATCGCCTTGGTCATGATGTCATCAGCCAGGTAATTGCCGATGGTATAGGGAATCACGAAGTAGCCGTCAGCCAGCCCCTGCATGAGTGCAGATGCACCGAGACGGTTGGCACCGTGATCACTGAAATTCGCTTCACCGAGACAGTACAGTCCGGGCACCGTTGTCATCAGTTCATAATCCACCCACAGTCCGCCCATGGTATAGTGTACCGCGGGGTAGATCCGCATGGGAATTTCGTAGGGATTCTCGCCGGTGATCTTTTCGTACATATCGAAAAGGTTACCGTATTTCTCTTTCACCACATCCTTGCCCAGCTGGGTCACTTCTGCTGCAGAAAGCCCCTGGAGGTTGCGCTTGTTCACTTCGCCTTTTCCATAACGCTGGATCGCATCGGCATAATCAAGGTATACCGCCTGCCGGGAGGTGCCTACGCCATAACCCGCATCGCAACGCTCTTTGGCCGCACGGCTGGCCACGTCACGGGGAACGAGGTTACCGAAGGCAGGATATCTTCTTTCGAGATAGTAGTCTCTTTCTTCTTCAGGAATTTCATTGGGGCGACGGGCATCTCCCTGTTTTTTGGGTACCCAGATCCGGCCATCATTCCGCAGGGATTCTGACATCAGCGTCAGCTTGCTCTGGTGGTCACCACTCACCGGGATACAGGTGGGGTGGATCTGTGTGAAGCAGGGGTTGCCGAAATATGCGCCTTTTTTGTGGGCTTTCCAGGCAGCCGTTACGTTACAGCCCATGGCGTTGGTGCTGAGGTAGAATACGTTTCCGTATCCACCGCTGCACAACAGTACCGAGTGCCCGAAATGTCTTTCCAGTTCGCCCGTTACAAGATTGCGGGCGATGATACCGCGGGCCTTGCCATCTACGATCACCACTTCAAGCATTTCATGGCGGGCATACATGGTCACATTACCCAGGGCTACCTGGCGTTCCAGGGCCTGGTAGGCGCCGATCAGCAATTGCTGCCCGGTCTGACCGGCAGCGTAAAAGGTGCGCTGCACCTGTGTTCCACCAAAGGAACGGTTGCTCAGCAAGCCGCCATATTCGCGGGCAAAGGGAACACCCTGGGCCACGCACTGGTCGATAATGCTGGTACTTACTTCAGCAAGGCGGTGAACATTGGATTCGCGTGCGCGATAGTCACCTCCTTTGATGGTATCATAAAAAAGACGAAAAACAGAGTCGCCATCGTTCTGATAGTTCTTGGCAGCATTGATACCGCCCTGTGCAGCGATGCTGTGTGCCCGGCGGGGAGAATCCTGGAAACAAAACGCTTTCACCTTGTAACCGAGTTCACCCAGCGCAGCCGCTGCCGAAGCACCCGCCAGACCGGTTCCCACCACTACAATTTCCAGCTTGCGCTTATTCGCAGGGTTCACCAGTTTGCAGTGCCCTTTGAATTCTGTCCATTTCTGTTCAAGCGGACCCGCAGGAGTTTTTGAATTGAGCATATGCAGAAAATCTGAATTTATTGAATCAGGCAACCCAGCCAAAGTGCATGGCAATGGGCATCAGGGCAAAGACCAGGGGAACGATAATGGAGAAGCCATAACCCAGGCTGGTCAGGAGAATATTGTATTTCTTATTGTGCACACCTACCGTACGGAAGGCACTCTGGAAGCCGTGAGCGAGGTGATAGGCCAGAGAAATGCATCCCAGGATGTACACCAGTACCACCAGCGGGCTGGCAAAAACATCCTTCATGCGGGTGAACATATCATGCATTTCTACCCCATTATAGGTTACCGGTGACAGTTGGTCGGTGAAACGCGCTTTTGTCCAGAAATGCCCCAGGTGGAGGATCAGGAATAGCAGGATCAGGGTGCCCAGCAGTCCCATGGAACGGCTGTACCACTTGCTGCCCCGGTTGCCCAGGTTTACCGCATACCCCACACCGCGGGCGGCACGGTTTTTTACGGTAAGTGCATAGCCCTGAACGATGTGCAGGAGTATGCCGATGAAAAGTCCGTATTCAAGGATTCTGATCAATACCGTGGAACCCATGAAATGGGCAGCGACATTGAACATTCTACCGTTGTCTTCGGCATTGAAAATGGGCAGATCAGCAAATATGCAGGCATTGATACTAACGTGAACGATCAGGAACAAGACGAGAAAAATACCAGTGAGCCCCATCACGAATTTCTTACCAATCGATGAAGTGAAGAATTCAGACCATTTCATCCTTGTCAAAATTTTGCACAAAAATAGCCATTGATGGCTACTCTTTAACTTTGTTTTTAAAATAAGTTTTGTCTAAGAGGCGCGTTACCAACGAAATGAGCATCATCGCTATTGTATGGAAACCCGTTTTAATATACACGCCACAGCCTGCGCCAACACCTGCCTTCAATAAAAAACCCCCTGCTGAAGCAAGGGGCTGAATAAGCAATTGGTTGGTCGAATTACCACTTGTCTACTTCCTCGTTGTCACCATCAACCGGAGGTATGCTTGCTGCAACTACAGCAGCACCATTGGTTGGGGCAACACTCGCGGCTGCAACAACCGGTGCATGATGTACATGCTCCGCGCCGTCGCCATTTTCTTCGAGGTTGTCGTGGTTATAGGCATCAAAATCAAAATCCGGCATGAGGTCGGTCTTTACATAATCAACAGCCTCAGTTAATGCCTTCAGGAATTTATTAAAGTCTTCCTTATATAAAAAGATCTTGTGACGGTCATAACCGTTGTCGTCAAATTTTTTACGGCTTTCTGTAATGGTCAGGTAGTAATCGTTGCTTCTGGTTGCACGCACATCAAAGAAATAGGTCCTGCGTTTTCCAGCTCTGATCCGTTTGCTGTAAACACTCTCCATCTTTTTGTCATTGTTCTCGTACGCCACAGGTTTTGTTGTTTTTTGCAGTTAATTAATTTCGTTAGGTGCCGAATAAGAGACAAATAAAGCGGTTGTTGTTCAAATCGCAAAATTTTACAAAACTTTTATAATCAACTAAGTGTTTACCACTACCCCCGCTATTTATCCGTTGCCAGGTCCTCTTCCGGCTCGTCCTGCTGGTGTTCGTACAGGAATTGATAATAACCGTTATTTGTAATCAGTTCTTCGTGTGTGCCCTGCTCAACGATGCGGCCGTCTTCCAGCACGATGATCTTGTCAAAACTGAACAGGGAAAAGATGCGGTGCGTGATGATGATGGCGGTCTTTTGTTGCAGGTATTCTTCGAGGTTAGTGATGATCTGTCGCTCCGTTTTGGCATCCACCGCACTGAGGCAATCATCAAAAACGATGATGTCGGGATGCTTCAGCAATGCCCGGGCAATGCTGATCCGCTGTTTTTGTCCACCGCTTAGGGTAACTCCCCGCTCCCCGATCATCGTGTCATACTGCTGCGAAAATCCTTCGATCTCCCGGTGAACACTGGCAGCTTTTGCCGCCTGCTCCACTGCAGCTGCGTTTACGGTTGCCTCGCCAAAAGCAATATTGTTGCGGATGGAATCGCTGAATAAGAAAACATCCTGTGGTACATAACTGACTTCTTCCCGGAGATGATGCAGGTCAATTTTCCGGATATCCACACCATCCAGGGCGATGCTGCCCTCCTGCGGATCATACATCCTCAGCAACAGCTGGGCAAGGGTCGTTTTGCCGCTGCCGGTACGCCCGATGACGGCGACCTTCTCCCCCTGCCTGATATCCAGTGTAAAATTGTGAACGGCCCTGATCCCGGTATGTTCGTAGGTAAAACTCACATTATTGAAACGGATATTGCCGCGCACCTCGGGTTTCAGCGCAGCCTCCGGCTGAAGGATCAGGGGCCGGGTATCCAGGAATTCGTTGATCCTTTTCTGGGAGGCTGCCGCCCGCTGGATCATACTGGCCGTCCACCCGATCGCGCTTACCGGGAAAGTCAGGATATTGATGTACATCACAAATTCCGCCAGCGTACCCGCTGTAACGCCGGAACCGGGCTGCAGGGCATAAATGCCGCCGACCAGGATGGTCAGCAGGGTACTGATGCCGATCATGAGCGACATGGAGGGGAAATAGATTGCTTCCACCTTCGCCAGGCCGATCGCGCTGTTGCGGTAGGCCTCGGCATTCTCCCCGAAATACTCTTCCTGTGCCTTTTCCTGGACGAAACTTTTGATCACCCGGATACCGGAATAAGATTCCTGGGCCGTGGTCGTCAGGTCAGACAACTGTGCCTGGATCTTTTCACTGCGGCGGTTGATGATCGTATTCACGTAATAAATCGTCAGGGCGAGTAAAGGCAACGGGGCCAGAACGATCAGGGTCAGCTTCCAGTTGGCCGTAAACATATAAAACAGGCTGAACCCGATGGTCACGGCCAGGTTGATGAAGTACATGGTAGCCGGACCGGTATACATGCGGACGCGGCTGACATCTTCCGTGATCCGGTTCATCAGGTCGCCGGTACTGTTCTTTTTATAAAAGCTAAGGTCAAGCAACTGGTAATGCCGGTAGATCTCGTTCTTCTGATCAAATTCGATGTGACGGCTCATCACGATGATGGTCTGCCGCACGAGGAACAGGAAGAATCCGCTGAGCAGCGCGGTTCCCAGCAGCACAATGCCGCAAAGCACCAGCATCTGCCGGAAAGATATGTTATTCGAAAAGGCGACCACATATTGCACCAGGGGATCGTAGGCATGCAGCGTTTTTTTCGCCGTGTAACCGGGCAGGTGTTGTTCCACCGCATCGATCACGAACCCGGTCAGCTGCGGTGCCAGGATCCGGAAATAGTTGGAAAGGACGATAAAAAGGATGCCCAGCAACAGCCGCCAGCGGTACTTCCAGAAATATTTGTTCAGCGAGGTAAGGTGCTTCATGGAAACGCGAAGGTAGAGAGAAACTATTGCTTCCAGAACCAGGCGAGAAAGTCCGGCTCGGCGAATGCGTTGTTCCAGCTGTCATGTTTTACGCCAGGGTATTCGATGTAGGATACTTTTTTGGCTTTCAGGTTTTCCAGGCGTTTAACCATATCACGGGAATATTGCACATTCACAGACTGGTCGTCCGCGCCGTGGAAGATCCGGAAGGGCACTTTCGCTGTCTGGCGGTTATACGAGGCCGTATCGCCACCACCACAGATCGGTGCCGCTGCATGAAATACCGCCGGCGCATGATACACCAGTTCGAAAGTTCCCATACCACCCAGGGATAGACCGGAGAGGAACACCTTTTTCTTGTTCACCTTTTCCGTGGCGATCAGGGCAAGTATTAGGTTAAGTGTCCTTTGCAACGGCCGTTTCATCGGTTGGGAATAGTCAAAAATGAATTCGTTGTGATCTGCCTGCCGGTTCACTGTGATATTGGTCCAGGATTCATTCTGCGGGCATTGCGGAAAGACCACGATCGCCGGAAATTGTTTCCGGTTGGAATCCGCCAGGAAAAGTGCGCCTCCGTGCGTCAGTTGTTTTTCATTGTCTGACCCCCTTTCGCCTGAACCGTGCAGGAAGATGAAGAGCGGATATTTCCCGCCCTGCTCATACCCTTCCGGATATAATATGCGGTATTGAAGGGTGTCACCGGCCGACGAGATGTACAATTTTTTCTGGAAGAGGCTCATATCGGGGGATGCAGCAACAACATTCGCGTTCTGCGCCAGACCGGGCAGCACGGAACAACAGAGCAACATCGCAAGGCAAATGGGACGGAGGGACTGACGCATATGGCTGATCGTAGTTAATGAAGTCTACGCTCTGAAGTTACTGCTGTCTGGCAAAATATAACGGGATATATCCTCTTTTCAAAATAGAGCAATTCATAAAACTGAGTGAAATGAGCCACCACACTACATTTCACAAAACTAAACGTTTGCCAACGCGGGCACTCGTAAATGGCGCTCAAGAGTCAAAAAAGATTATCAAGCCAGGCGGGAAATAAGCTTCATGTTTGAAAGTTTCACGGCTATCATTATTACATTAACAATTTACCGTTTAAGGAAACGGCATTTAAACGAATAATACACATACGCTTCTGAAACTCAGTGTGGTGGCTCATTTCACTCAGTTTAATGAATTGTCCTTTTTTTAGAAAAGAAGTACCATATCTCGTTTGTTCATGTCTGTCCTGATTTTTCTTTCAGGCAACCAACTCTCAAACCACAGACCGCAAACTGCAAACCTTACTCATCACAACCCCTTCCTGAGATCCACAATCATTTTTTCGGCAGCATCAAGGGTAAGGATTCCGCGTCTTGGCCTGTCCAGCTCAATGATCAGGTACAAAACCATTGTTGTCAGCAACGTAAACCCAAAAATCATGACATCATTTCGCTGTTTGGTTTTTGTTCCGTAGCCCAGCAGGAAGGAAGATCCCAAAGTCAATACCAGCAGCAGGATCAGGATGATTGGGGGCACTTTCGCCACCCGGGAGGCCTCACGGGTGGAGACAATATCCGTCATGTTATTCAATGCAGGGATCATCTGAGCTGATGAGATGAGAAAGCGAGGATCATGGGTGAATGATGACGCTATCTGCCAGATCCTTTTGAAATGATCAGCGGTCTGATCCAGGGTTGTCCTGATTTTGTCATCATCATCCCTTGCTTCATAATACGCAATCCTTGTATCGAGGTAGTCTTTGAAATGAGCGCGCAGCAAATTACGGACGCTATCAGGATACATATCACAACGGAGTAAGGCTGTCCCTATGTTATTGGCTTCTTCCACTACGATCTGCCGGCGGGCTTCAAATTTGGAAGCAGCCATACTGAACGTGAAGCCCATGATCAACGCCATCAGGCCCAGCATTGAACTTTCTACTGTTCCCAGCCCTTCACCCTCATCTTCATTTTCCTTATTTCTTCTTAACCTGGATTTCCGGTATCGAAAACCTGTTCCGTTGGCTATGAAAATCAGGACAAATATGACGATGGCTATGAGGGGAGCCGGCATGTCAAAGAGTGCAGACTTGCTCATGTTTTGGGTTTGGAGAAAGTTCAGCATTTTTCGCTGATTTTCTAAATTCCGCTGGGGATATCCCATCATTATCCCGCGTTTAGGCCAAAAAGGTCCGGAACCGGAAAATGAGGTTTGGAGTTGACCTCAAACCCAACTCCAAACCCCAAACCGCAGACTTCAAACCTTCCGCTACAAACTCACCCCTCTCTTCCAGGGAATAAAGTCATCCTGGTTCAGCTGCACCGCCTTCGGTATCACTTCCCCGTTCGCTACCGAAATACAATATTCCAGGATTTCTTCTCCCATCTGCTGGATCGTCTTCTCTCCCGTGATAATGGCTCCCGTATCGATATCGATAATGTCCGGCATCCGGCGGGCAAGCGGCGTATTGGTGCTGATCTTGACAGTGGGACAAACCGGGTTACCGGTAGGCGTACCCAATCCGGTTGTAAACAGGATAATAGTAGCGCCTGCGGCGGCCTTGCCGGTAGTGGCCTCCACATCATTGCCCGGTGTGCACACCAGGTTGAGTCCGGGCCGGGAAGCCTGTTCCGTGTAATCCAAAACATCAGTTACAGGCGAATGGCCACCTTTCTTGGCTGCACCTGCGCTTTTGATGGCGTCAGTAATGAGGCCGTCGCGGATGTTACCGGGACTCGGATTCATAAAGAACCCCGAACCCGCCTGGTGCGCAAGCGCATCGTAGCTTTTCATCAGCCGGATGAATTTCCGGGCTGTGGGTTCATCCACCGCACGATCGATCAGGTCCTGTTCGGCACCGCAGAGTTCCGGAAACTCCGCCAGCAGTACCGTGCCGCCCAATGCTGCCAGCAGATCGGAACAATAGCCCACGGCAGGGTTTGCCGATATACCACTGAAGCCATCGCTCCCACCGCATTTCACGCCGATGGTCAACTTTGATAAAGGAGCTGGCTCGCGTTGCTGCTTATTGATCTCCTGCAATCCTTCAAAAGTCTGGCGGATCGCCGAAGTAATGAGTTGTGGTTCGCTTTCTGATTCCTGTTGCTCGAATACGTATAGCGGCTTGTCGAAAGCCGGGTTCAATGTTTTCAGCTCTTCCAGGAAATCGCGGGTCTGCAGGTGCTGGCAACCGAGACTCAGCACGGTAATGCCACCCACGTTGGGATGATTGGCATAGGCCGCCAGCAGCTTGCCGAGGATCTCCGAATCCTGCCGGATCCCGCCACACCCACCATCGTGGTTCAGGAATTTGATGCCATCCACATGTTTGAACAGGCGGTCCTGTTTAGGTTTGCCCGGCTGGAAGGAAATGGTGCTCAGGCTGTCTCCCTGGCGGATCGCATCCGCCAGCTGATGCGTATAGCGTTTATACTGGTCCGTTACCCCGTAGCCCAGTTCATTCACCAATGCTTCCTTGATCACATCGAGGTTACGGTTCTCACAGAATACGGTGGGAATGAACAGCCAGTAATTGGCAGTTCCCACTCTGCCGTCACTGCGGTGATAACCATTGAAGCTGCGGTTGGCAAACGCCGATACGTCAGGAGCAGTCCAGTGATAGTCGCTGCCGCGATAGTCAAAGGGATCAGCAGCGTGACGGATATTTTCAGTAGTGATCAATCCGCCCTGCGGAATATTGACGATCGCTTTGCCGACAGTAACGCCGTACATAAGCACGGGATCGCCGGGCGCGAGGTCTGTAATCGTTAATTTATGTTTTGCCGGTACGTCATCCCTGAGTGTGATGGCGTTCCCGTTCCAGGTGATGACAGTTCCTGCCTTCAGATTTTGCAGGGCCACCAGCAGGTTGTCGTTGGGGTGAATTTGTATAGTTGGTTGGGACATGTACTTAGTCTTGAATGATAGGATCGAGGTGCACGTAGCCGCCATCCACATGGATGAGCTGGCCCGTTGTGTGGCTGGACCTTTCCGACAGCAGGAAGGCCGTGGTATTGGCAATCTCTTCTGCCGTGGTCATGCGGTTTTCAAAAGGTATCCTGGCATTGATGCTGGCCAGTTTGGCAGCAGGATCCGGCAGGGTCTGGATCCAGGTTTCATATTGCGGCGTCCAGCATTCCGCTACGATGATGCAGTTCACCCGGATGCCATAAGGCAACAGTTCAACTGCCCACTCGCGGGTAAGCGCATTGCGGCCACCATTGCTGGCTGCATAGGCGGAAGTATTCCCCTGTCCCGTTTCTGCAGTCTTGGAACTGATGTTCACAATATGACCTTTGGATTTCTTGAGATACGGTAACGCAAAATGCGCCATCAGGTAATAATGGACCAGGTTGCGGTGCAATGATTCCATGAAACCGGTATAGGATCCATGCTCGAGGCCAACACCATCATTTTTGCCGGCATTGTTCACGAGACCATCGATACGTCCGAATTGCCCTACGACAGCCTTGATTGCTTTTTCACAATTGGCGGGATCGTTCAGTTCCGCCGCCACCTGGAAAGCCTGCTGGCCTTTTGCTTCCAGTTGCTTCACCAGGTTGGAATTATCTTTTACATCCCTGCCAATGATCACGGGGATCGCACCTTCCTGCGCGAGTACACGAACGATGCCTTCGCCGATGCCCTTGGCACCGCCGGTTACGAGTATGACTTTATCTTTTAATTGGAGATCCATGTTCAGAGTTTATAAAATTGACGGGCATTGGTACTGAAAACGGCTTCCTGCTCGGATGCGCTGAAACAATCTGCCACCAGGGAAACGGTCCTTTCATAGCTTCCGGCCAGCAGGCTCACGGGCCAGTCCGATCCGAATACCAGCCGGCTGATACCAAATGTTTCCACGAGGGTATCGATATAGGGACGGATCTGCTGTGGCGTCCAGCTGGTCCAATCGGCCTCTGTAGCGAGCCCCGATACTTTGCAGTATACGTGATCCATTTTACGGAAGGCCTGCATGTCTTTTTTCCATTGATCCATTTCCCCTTTCCGGATATAAGGCTTGGCGCCGTGATCGATGATGAAAGCCTGGTTGCTGAATTTGCCGCAGAGCGTTGCGGCAAACGGCAACTGGTCGGGAAAAATGAGGATATCATAAGTATATCCCTTCTTTCCCAAAGCGGCGATACCATTCAGGAATGCCGGTTGCAGCATGCCGCAGCGATTAAGCTCTCCCTGTAGGATATGGCGGAACCCTTTGAGTAAGGGCTGGTCGCGGTATTTGTCCAGTTGATCTTCCACAAATGGGGCCCGGAGATCCGTCCAGCCCACAACGCCTTTTACAAAGGGCGCCGACGCGGCGAGGTCCAGCAGAAATTTCGTTTCTGTATCGGACTGATCCGCCTGCACGGCTACGCAGCCTTCAAAGCCATTGGCTTCGAGCAGGGGTGCAAGGTCGTCCGGGAAAAAGTTTCGCCGGATAACCTGCATCGAATCATCGATCCAGGCATCGCGTACGGGATCGTACTGCCAGAAATGATTATGGGCATCAACGCGCCGCATAAGCGATACAGGTTTGTTTGGAAGATCCGAGGTGATCGATGCCGAGTTCCATTTCATCACCGGGTTTCAGGTAGCGCGGCGTAGCCATGCCCAACGCAACACCGGCAGGTGTTCCGGTAGAAATGATATCACCGGGAAGCAGGGTCATGAAACGGCTCGTATAAGCGATCACGTGCGGGATGTTGAAGATGAAATCGTTCGTGTTACCATCCTGCATCTTTTCACCATTCACGGTGAGCCACAAACGCAGTTGGTGGATATCAGGAATTTCATCCGGCGTAACGAGCCATGGACCGATCGGGGCGAACGTATCGCAGCCTTTTCCTTTGTCCCAGGTACCGTTTCTTTCCAGCTGGTATTCCCTTTCACTGATATCATTGTGCAGGGTATAACCGGCAACATATTGCAACGCCTCAGCTTCTTCCACATAGGAAGCTTTCTTACCGATCACGATGGCGAGTTCGACTTCCCAGTCGGTCTTCACAGAATCTTTCGGGATCGTTACCTGGTCATTGGGTCCAATGAGGGCCGTGGTGGATTTCAGAAAGATCACCGGTTCAGACGGCGTTTTTGCGTTGGTTTCTTTGGCATGGAGCGCATAGTTGAGCCCGATGCACACGATCTTGGAGGGGCGTGCAACAGGACTACCCAGGCGGGCGCCGTTGGGGATCACAGGAAGATCACTGCCGTACTTCACCAGCATGCGGGCGAGATTTTCGAGTCCGCCTTCTTCAAAGAACTGTTCATTGTAATCCTGGATAAACCCGGATACATCAAAGTTTTTGCCGTCAATGTGAACACCGGGTTTTTCTTTGCCGGGTTCGCCGAATCGGATCAGTTTCATGATAAAAAATTTCTGTTGGTTTATGCCTTGCTATAATATCAGAGCGATCAGGTATTCAGTGTCAGAAAACCGCCATCGATAGGGTAATCGGTGCCTGTGATGAAAGACGCTTCATCCGAGCAAAGGTAGACCATGAGGTTGGCGATTTCGTCGGGTTTGGCCATGCGGCCGATCGGTTGGGATTTCGCCAGTTTTTCGAACATTTCCGCTTCCCGGCCGGCATAGTTCTTCGCGAGGAAACCATCTACGAAGGGGGTATGCACGCGGGCGGGCGAAATGCTGTTGACGCGGATCTTGTCGGCCAGGTAATCTTTCGCGGCTGAAATGGTCATGGCATAGACCGCGCCTTTGGTCATAGAATAGGCAAAACGGTCTGCGAGGCCTACCCAGGCAGCGATGCTGCAGAGGTTGAGAATAGCGCCGCCGCCACCCTCCTGCATCAACGGGATCGCTGCATACAGGCAGTTGTAGACGCCTTTTACATTCACGTTAAACAGGCGGTCAAAATCAGCCGTTGTGGTAGTGGTCACTTTGCCGATATGGGAAACGCCGGCATTGTTCACGAGTACATCCAGCTTGCCGATGCCATTGAAAATGCTGATCATTTTCTGCTGGTCAGACACATCGCCGATATGGGCTTCCACACTCAAACCTTCTTTTGCCATTTCTTCTTTCAGCGCAGCCACATTGGCATCATTCACTTCGATCACATGAACACTGGCGCCCTGGCGGGCAAAAGCCAGTGTGGCGGATTTACCGATACCTGAAGCGCCCCCGGTGATGACCGCTATCTTATTCTTATAACTGAACATCGTATGTTTAGTTGTTTATCTGTTTATGAGTTTAGTTGTTACGCAGTTGCCAGAACGGGCTTTTTTTGTTGACTGAGCGCAAACCACGCGACCACGCCGAAGCAAATCAGGGGCACGATATAAGCCAGCTGGATATTTCCTCCTGTCAGGTCAGATACCTGTCCCATGATCAGTGGGAAAATAGCACCACCCACGATGGACATCACCAACAGGGACGAAGCCATTTGTGACTCACCACCCAGTCCGTCGATGCCCAGCGCAAAGATTGTCGGGAACATGATGGACATGAAGAACGGAACAGCCATAAGACAATACACAGCAGCGTTGCCTTTTACGGTCAGCGCCAAAGCCAGCAGCGCCATACTGATAGTGGCATAGATCAACAGCAGTGTTGCCGGTTTTACATACCGCATGAAGAAGGTACCGGTAAACCGGCCGATCATGAACCCGATCATGGCGATCGATAAATACTGGGCGGCATCTTTTTCAGGCAGGCTCACCACGTAGGCGGAGTACCGCACAAAGAAGCTTCCCACACAAACCTGTGCGCCAACATAAAAGCACTGCGCCAGCACGGCCATGGAAACCTGTTTATTTTTCAGTACGGCCAGGCTAAATCCGGAAACGGAATGGTCGTGATGCCCATCGCTGCTTCCACCGGCTTTGTTGCCATTGCCATTCTCGCCTTCCGGCAAATGCGCCATGAAGAAAAGCCCGATCAGCACAAATACAAGAATACCTATTACGAGATACGGCATTCGGACCGTATTCGCTTCTGTTTGCAGGTAGGCGCCGAGGGTGCCGTTGGCCTGCATGTTCGCCAGTTCTTCTTTGGAGTGTTCGATTCCTGAGAAAATAAATTTACCGCCGATGATGGGCGCAACAAAAGCACCGACACCATTAAAGGATTGCGCGAAGTTGAGGCGTTGTGCGGCGGTGCTGGGCTCCCCGAGTTTGGTGATATAGGGATTGGCAATGGTTTCCAGGAAAGTAGCACCGCTGGCAATCACGAACAGTGCGAAGAGAAAAAACGGAAAGCTCCTGATGCCTGCTGCGGGCAGAAACAGCAAGGCTCCAACGCCATACAGCAGGAGGCCGAACAGGATACCGTTTTTATAACCATATTTCTTCATGAACCAGCCGGCAGGCAGGGCAATGGTGAAATAGCCCATGTACACGGCAAAGTCAATCAGGGCGGATTGGGTGTCGTTGAGCTGGCAGGCTTTCTTGAGGTGGGGGATCAATATCGGGTTGATATTGTGCAGGAAGGCCCACAGGAAGAAGAGGCTGGTGACCAGGATAAAGGGAACTAAATACTTGTTTTTGGCTGGCATGCAATGATGATATTTTCGGGGTGAAAATTAGTGAAGTGGCTGATAACCAGCCACCCCAAATCCGACAAAAACATCATTTAAATTAACCGCCCCACCTTCCCCGGCATCGGCCCATTCCGCTGAAACGCAGTACCGGCGGGCATTTGCGTAAAAAATAAAAAAATATTTTGGTGGAAAGTTTCAAACCCTAATTTTGCGCCCGGAGAGATGGCAGAGCGGTCGAATGCGGCGGTCTTGAAAACCGTTGACTGTAACAGGTCCGGGGGTTCGAATCCCTCTCTCTCCGCTCTCACCCACCGAAGCTTTAGCGTAGGTGGGCTTCGCCCTCCAGGTAACATGCTGAATGTCCCGGTGGGTAAGAGCGGACGCAGTCCGCTTCGTTAAAAACGCGGTTTTCCTCATGGAAGCCGCGTTTTTGTTTGCCGTATCAAATGCGGTGATAATACGCTACCGCTAAAAAAAGCCTTTATTTAGTTTTCGGACATGTATTATGTCTATATCCTTCTTTGCGCAAATGGAGACTACTACCGCGGCTGTACAATCGATCTGAAGGACCGGTTCAGGAGACACCAGGCAGGTCATGTTCCGGCAACTGCTCACAATCTTCCTGTCTCGCTGGTATTCTACGCGGCTTTCCCTGATAAGTATAAAGCTTTCGCTTTTGAGAAATACCTGAAGTCAGGATCTGGCGGCGCGTTCATGCATAAGCGCCTGGTATAACAAAATACCGATGGCCTTTCCCCGGCCAGTCTATTTCCCGGATTTTGACTGCTTGCCGCCCCTTACCCCCGGGCCGCCCACTCCCTGATCACGCATCCGGCATCTTGCGCTACATCTGCATATTCAAAGACCTTGACACAAAATTAGCAAACAGTGCGAGCCGGAAAAGGCATTTGGGACGACGTTGCACTTTTCCAGGGACGAGGTTGCACTTTTGGCGGGACGGGGTTGCACTTTTTCAGGGATGAGATCACAAAACCCTTGATTCCGCCTCTGTTCCCGGTCATTGTTCCCTATGTAGGACCACTGCTTCGCCTCGGATTCCGAGGTGTTTGCCTCGGATTCCGAGGAGCACCCGAGTACCCGGCGTATAGAATCTGAGGTCCTACAGAGGTTGAACAGAGGTTGCAAAGAGGTCAAAGGAAGAACCCATGGCAGTCCATGTCGCTAACGGTTGTTGCCTTTTCTGGGATCTGATCGATTTCTACCCCCCGGATTCTGTTAAGTACCTGGAGTCGCCGGGATCAGCGGGAACAGACTAAAAAATTCAATGCGGAATTATTATCTTGGCAATCCTAAACCTTAAACCTCGTGAAACTGGTTCAGCATCATGACAGTCCTGCATCAACAGCAGGGAACGCCGTAGGCGCTTAAAGAACCAAACGCTAATGAAAATTTCTATGAAAATCAATCCTGTTGCTATTTCCGTACTTGCCATTTTTTTACTTACACTCTCCAGTTGTCTGACAGCCAATAAAGTAAATAATTTCGTTGCTGTACATTACAACAATGAATTCCCCGAACCAGGCAAGAAAATGAAGCCTGAAATAGAAGTATCTCCGGCATTTACTTCGGATAAATCTATTTCAACAACGGTGCATAAAACAGATAAATTCCTGCCTTTACTGGTTTATTGGAAATATGACCAGCGGAAAAACTGTTCGCTGAATCCGTCCATCCCGGTAATCAACTTTTCAAATGCAATAAATTCCGTAGCGACCAAAAGGCTTACCGATAAATTGAATGGACGGAAATTAGAACTGATAGTAGAACAGGCACCTGCAGCATTTTCCCTTGTCATCAAAGAAAATCTGATATGGTTAATACTTGCATACAGCTGGTCTAAAATCTACATAGAACCAGATTTTAAGGACCTGGTCGTTTCTTATAAATTAATGGAAGCTGACAACACTTTAAAATCCGGACAAATCACTGTTAAGAATATAAATGATATTAAAGGGCGACGATTTTTTCAATCATGGAAATCGGCGACATCAGAATATCTATCCGAATACAACTCCAATTTTACCAGCATGACTAAATCGTTTGTAGACCAGCTGGCAGAAGAGCTATAACTTGTCTTGACTTTTGGAAATCAGAAGTCGAAAAACATGTAGCAACTGACATAGACAAAATTATTCCCGCCAATTGCCTGAAAGTTTAGCCTGACATACCTGTATTATGAAAAAACCAGCCAAAACAAGCCGACCTATTTTCTAAATTCAAGCGCCAAATACTATGACTCAACTGACTTTTCAAAAGTCGATGATTTGTCATCCTGGTTTTATGTACTGGTTGACAAAAGCCTGAGTTATGAAGATCCGGTAAAACCAATTGGACAACTTATTTTTCAAAAAGATCAACAAACCAGTTGCAGGAGACATTATCATCATCAATCAGTTTATTTTCCTGAATACTAATGTCTGTTTGAAACGATCATCAATCGGGTATTCTCTAATGTGGATAAAACAAAAGTGACTACACTGGAGAGTATCGTAAAACAGTTTCCCATCAAAGGAGATATAATGAAGTTGCCGTTTTAATCCTGCAGCCAACATATGCTTTGCAAAGTTGGACTGAAGTCACTATCTTAAATGAGTCAATATTAAGATACCAATATTTTTTTAAGGCCAGATTAATTGATCAATCGCTTAATAAAATGAAGACCCTGATAACCTTAGTGGCACTCCTGTTTGTTTGTAAATCTCCTTCAGAGAAAAAGCTTACGCTGACTATTAAGATTTTGCCTCCACTGGCTAAAATTTTCAGAAATCAACCCATAGATATCGACATTTCAACATCAGACTTTACTTATAAATCTTCTGTACTGGTTCCTGACAGTCTGAATTTGACATTTAACCTGAAAAAGGCATCCGTTGTTTGGGTCACCCTGGACGGACTTGCTCAGTATGCAGATAGTTCAACCAGGTATTTTCACAATGGTGCCAGAATAACGCTCTCAAATTCTTCTACAGTCAGGACACTGACTTTTCCCATTGACTGCGAAGTCAATAGATACCTGGGGGGAAAGCTTTGTCCAGGGTGCAAAACTTCCGATGCTGTTATTCCCATTTATTGGGGACTTCCTTCACCTGATTTAAAGGGAGAAATTGGTGTGGACTTCCAGCTGGGCGGCTGCGTAACGTCAGGTTGCGATCCGACCTGGTTCTGTAGAAAAGACACGCTGGAATTCTGAACGGCTATCCAGGCAAAAACAACAGGACAACCGCTGTTCCCCTATTTTTGTCGCCTGATGCGGCCAACATACGATATTGTCAATGAAGTGCTGGAAGAATGTATTCTGGCCTACCCGGTGTCTTCTTTTGTCATCAGCCTCTATAAACAGTACCTCCAGCGGGGCAGCCTGAGTAAAAAGCAACTGGAAGGTCTTTTTGGAAAAGCTTCAAAGATTGAAGGTATTGAACCTGCAAAACTCGCAACCCTGGAGGCTTTGATCAAAAGAATGCCCACGCGGATAAAGTCCACCGTTCCGGTCAGTAAACCCTTGTATCAGAAAGAAGAAACCATCGGCCAGATGATAAACGCCATTCTTCAGCAATATCCTACCCATAAAAGGGTCCTTTTCCTGAAATCAAAATACCAGAACAACGAAGTGTTCAACAGTAGCGAGACCGCAGATGTAAAGCGGTTTCATCAGTTGCTTGTTCTAAAGCAGCAACCGCCAAAATCCTGATTGGGTCAGCCTTCCCCTCCTCACCCAGGCTTCTGGTTCGAATTCCCGACAACAGTATTATTGTCAGATCATACATACCGGGAAAGATATTCCGCTGTTTTGCTTTTTTTATGCTTCGCAACAGTTGCCGGAATGCCTTCCGCCACAATCGTTCCGCCATTTTCACCGGCACCGGGACCAATATCGATCACCCAGTCACTCGCTGCAATCACCTGCATATCATGTTCAACGATAATTACGGTGTTACCAGCATCCACCAGCTTGTTGAGCTGCACCATCAGTTTTTCCACGTCGGAAGGGTGCAAACCGGTTGTCGGCTCATCCAGTATGTAAAGGGAATTGCCCCGCTGTGCGCGCTGCAGCTCGGTCGCCAGCTTAATGCGCTGCGCCTCTCCGCCGGACAACTCCGTTGCAGGCTGCCCGAGTCTCAGGTAACCCAATCCCACCTGTTTCACCACATCAAGGCTGCGCTGCAGTATTTCCTCATCAACAAAAAATTCACTGGCTGCATCCACGGTCATTGACAATATTTCTGCGATATTCTTGTCCCTGTACTTTACTTCCAAAGTCTTTTCGTTGTAGCGTGTACCCTTGCAGGTCGGACAGGGAGAATATACACTCGGCAGGAAGAGCAGTTCCACCATCACAAATCCTTCCCCGGCGCAATGCGGGCAGCGCCCCTTCGCCACGTTGAATGAAAATCGCCCGGCGTCATAGCGTCTCGCTTTCGCCATTTTAGTAGCAGCGAATAATTTCCTTACGTGATCAAACAATCCGGTATAGGTGGCAAGATTAGACCTGGGTGTTCGCCCGATCGGTTTCTGATCAACCCGCACCAGACGCCTGATATGCTCCATGCCTTCCACTATCCGTCCGGAAGACTGCATCGTTTCCTCCAGTAATAAATCATCTTGTTCTTCCGGTGACTGATCAACTTCGTGTCCTAAATGTGCTGCGACAAGGTCAACCAATGCCTGGCTGACAAGACTGCTTTTCCCGGAACCGGAAATACCGGTAACGCTTGTCAGAACGCCTAACGGAAATCTCACACCGAGGTGGTGAAGGTTATTGCGTGACACACCTTCGAGCCGTAACCAGTGTGTTGCAGTACGTGTTGTTCTTTTGGGTGCGTGCAGCTCTCCTATATACCGGCGTGTAACTGACTGTTTGATTTCCTGCAGGCCATCGAGAGGACCGCTGTAAATAATTTCACCACCATTCACCCCGGCAGCTGGTCCCACATCAATTACCCAGTCCGCATGCCTGATGACATCCACTTCATGCTCCACCACAAAAAGCGAATTGCCGGCTTGCTTTAATTTGTCCAGTGCCCGGATCAGCGCTTCTGTATCTGCAGGATGCAATCCCGCCGATGGCTCGTCCAGCACATACACCACGCCAAACAGGTTGGAACGCACCTGTGTCGCCAGCCGCAGCCTTTGCAATTCACCCGGCGATAAAGTCGGCGTGCTGCGTTCCAGGGTCAGGTATCCAAGGCCCAGGTCAAGCATGATCGCCAGCCTCGCCACCAGGTCTTCTGCAATGCGCTGCGCAACCATTGTTTTTTCAGGATGATCGTCTGCGTCAGCAAGGTGTATTTTTTTCGCATAGGGCAGAAATATTTCATTCAGCCTTGACAACTGTTGCCTGGAAATATCCGCAATATCCTGCCCTGCGAAGGTCACAGACAGCGATTCCTTTTTAAGTCTCTTCCCGAGACACACCGGGCAGTCTGTACTGCGCATATACTGCATCACCCTTTTTTTCATCAACTGGCTCTGCGTATTCGCAAATGTTTGCATTACATAGCGCTTTGCACCGGTAAAGGTGCCCATATAACTGGGCTCCATTTTCTGCCGGAGCGCTTTTTTCATCTCCGCGGCAGTAAACCCGGAATACACTGGTACCGTAGGCTGCTCATCCGTAAACAGGATCCAGTCCCGATCCTTCTTCGGAAGGTCCCGCCACGGCTTATCTACATCATACCCAAGGGTCATGAGTATCTCGCGGAGGTTCTGGCCCTGCCATGCTGCAGGCCATGCTGCAATCGCACGTTCACGGATCGTCAGGGTGTCATCCGGCACCATCGACGCTTCCGTTACGTCATAGATACGCCCCAGCCCGTGGCATTCCGGACATGCACCATCCGGCGTATTGGGAGAAAATCCTTCTGCATAGATGATGGGTTGCCCTTTCGGGTAATCCCCCGCCCTGGAATATAACATCCGCAACAGGTTGGATAAAGTTGTAACGCTTCCCACAGAAGATCGTGTTGTCACCGCACCTCGCTGCTGCTGTAACGCTACCGCCGGCGGCAATCCATCGATCTCATCAACCTCCGGAACGGACATCTGGTTAAACAACCTCCTGGCATAGGGTGACACGGATTCCAGGTAACGGCGTTGTGCCTCTGCGTAAAGCGTACCAAAGGCAAGCGACGATTTGCCTGATCCTGAAACCCCGGTGAAAACCACCAGCGCATTACGCGGCAAATCAACATTGATATTTTTAAGATTATGCTCTCTTGCGCCACGAACGCGAACAAAATCTCCGGCAGCAGCGTTTTTGGGTAGTCCTTCTTTCATAGCAAAGATTGTAACTGCAAATATTATACTTACCGATTATGAAGAAAATAGGCTTTCTGTCTTTCGGGCACTGGTCCAACCATCCGGCATACAAAACCCGGTCGGCCAGTGATGTGCTCCTGCAGTCCATTGACCTGGCAGTAGCAGCGGAAGAGATTGGGCTGGATGGCGCCTATTTCCGGGTGCATCATTTTGCTGCACAGCTCGGCTCACCATTTCCCCTGCTTGCTGCCATCGGCGCCAAAACAAGCAAAATAGAAATAGGAACGGGCGTGATCGATATGCGGTATGAAAACCCGCTGTACATGGTGGAAGATGCCGGCGCTGCCGACCTGATCTCGCGGGGAAGACTGCAGCTGGGCATCAGCCGCGGGTCGCCGGAACAGGTCATCGACGGCTGGCGCTACTTCGGATACGAGCCTGCTGAAGGGGAAACTGATGCAGATATGGGCCGCCGCAAAGCACTGGAATTCCTGGACAAGTTAAAAGGTGTAGGATTTGCCCAACCGAACCCCTACCCGATGTTTCCCAATCCGCCGGGACTCCTGCGTGTTGAACCGCATGCCGAAGGACTGCGCGATCGGATCTGGTGGGGCGCTGCATCCAATGCAACGGCGGTGTGGGCAGCCGAGCAGGGCATGCATCTTCAGAGCTCCACCCTCAAATATGATGAGAGTGGCAAACCCTTCCATATTCAGCAGGCGGAGCAGATCAGGCTGTACCGGGAGGCATGGAAAAAAGCCGGACATACCCGTGAGCCGAGGGTGTCAGTAAGCCGCTCCATTTTTGCCCTGGTGACCGAACAGGACCACTACTTTTTCGGACAGGAATCCGACCGCCGCGATAAGATCGGGATGATAGAACAGGACAAACGAGCCATTTTCGGAAGAAGCTACGCGGCCGAACCCGACCAGCTCATTAAGGAACTGGCAGAGGACGAAGCCATCAAAGAAGCAGACACGCTCCTGCTCACTATACCCAATACCTTAGGTGTGGACTATAATGTGCATGTATTGTCTTCTATTTTGAAGCATGTAGCCCCCGGGCTTGGGTGGCGGTAAGTTTGGCGGTAAGCTGGTAAGTGCTTCCTGCTTTGGTAGGAAATGTATAGACATTTCCATTCACTGTTGCGATAAGCGGTTTTCCGTCTTCTGTTACAGACAACGCAGTGTTCCAGGGATTCTCTACTGAACAGGGCCTTCCTTTTTCACTGTTGATGGTCACTTGGCGGACTGTGCCTGCCTGCTTCTCCGAAGATACAAGGAACGCCCCGTATGTCCTGAGGTGGTGAAAGCGGGCGTTTTCACCCGGCCAGGCAGGAAACACCCGGATCATCCCTTCGTAGCTCTGCAACAACATTTCGTTGATGCAGGACGGAACCGCGCTGAGGGTTTCCGTCAACCCGCCCGACTGCTGCACCCAGAAGTTCGGCAGGGCAGTTTTAGCAATTCGCTCTTTGAGTTTTGTAATTACTGCTTCGGGATCATAACCCACCCGTATCGCCGTGGTAAAGTAGGTTTCAAATCCGTTACCCAGGTTGTTCCAGGTGGCATCTCCGCCAGGCAATGAATCCCACCTGCCTATTTCCTTCCGGAGGATCTCTGCAAATTCAGGAGTTGACCGCACTCCTGTAATATCTGAAGGAAACACCCAGGCATACGCCGAAACCCTGCCAAACCCGGGCTTGGTTCTCCCCTCACTTCCTGAGCTGGTTCCGCGCTCAGCCGCCTTGACCCGGGTCATACCATTCGACACTGCCAGTGGAACAGGATACAAATGTTGTTGAATGTGCTCCCACTTAGCCCTTTTATCCTGGTCTACCTGGAGGAATGCGCTCATCTCCAGGATGCCCTTGTAGAACATTTTCAGAAGTCCAAGCGTATTGGTGTTATTGGTATCGCCGGATTGCATGTCCAGTCGCCAGTTGTCTGTCCACGGTCCGACTTCCCAAAAATTATCATTGTAATCGTTATACTGCCCGTTTTCATACTTCAGGTAATCTTCCCAGAAATCAGCTACTTCCCGGATAAAAGGATACACTTTCATGGCATACTCCCGGTCATAAGTGTGATAAAATCGTTGAAACATATTGACAGTCAGGAATGCGGCATTGCTTCTTTGTCCGCAGAACATCAGTCCCCCTTCGAGATTAAGGTCTTTGATGCCATAGTTTTTCATCATCTTTTCTTCTGTCAGCGGATACATGGATGACGCAAAGCCCTTCGGCCCTATCCCCACCGGATAATAAACACCCCGGCAATGCATCAGCTCCTTCGCATGAACCTGTGCTTTCTGCATATAAGCAAGCACCGGGTTATCGTACCCGTCGGTAAGCTCAACATGATTGGACGAAAAGCTCGCCCACCAGGGTGCCTGGTAATTGTAATTCGCATGATAATCTCCCTGCCATGCACTCACGGCATCTGCAGTAATGGAATTGCCGCACAATCCCGGCGGAAAATTGCTGTTCCTGCTGCAGGATGCCAACAGGTATTGCGCGCCGTAATAATATTTCTCCAGGAGGGTGTCTCCCAACTCAACATGGGATTGATTCCAGAAGGTTCTCCACCATTGATCATTGCTTTTCCTCAACCCAGCCACCACTGAAGGTGATGCATGCTTCACACTGGCGATGGCAGCACCGAGGTAATCTGATTGCTCATGATTGGTGCTGGCGCCAACTACCACGATCACTTTTGTCGATGGCTTTAATGTAAAATAATTTCCCGTACTACCGATGGGGTGCACGGCCAGCGCAACATGGGAAGGCCAGTCCAGTTCCGGTGAATCAAAATGGCGCATCGTATAGGATATGCCATCTCTTTCGCCGGATTCATTCCGGGAGTCAAAACCGGTCTGACTCCAGATGCCAAGGGTAACCGCACATGGCTTGCCGGTTACTGACATTTCAAGGATCACCTTATTGCTTCCTGCCGGCACAAATAAGTTGAGCTTATAGGTTAAGTCACCTTTCTTACAGGTTACATTGATATTGCCATTGGCAATTACCTGTTCCGCATAATAAGTTGCACCATCCAGTTCCGGGATGGATATATTCAATCCACCCGGCAGGCATAATCCTCCTTCGGGATAACCCGTCTTCGCCTTCCAGAAATCATTCTTGGCAATGTAGATGCATTGTTTTGCGGGTGTACCGCCCACAACAATGCCAAGATCTCCGTTACCGGCTATCGGCGCATCAGGTGTAAATGCAGTGGGAATAAGTTTTGCGGGACGGGTAAAGATGCCCTTATATGGTGGCAGGAAAGTGTCCTTTTTCTTTTGTGCAAAAACACCTGTAACAAACCAGATCAGGAACAGGCAGCAATAGCTGTAACGATAGCAAGTACTCATTGGTCAAAGTAAACCCTTTGAGCACTACCCCGCAATAGTCCGGAAGGTCAGATTCACCCTCAAAATTGCTATTTTCTTACTCGGAGGCAGCCTGTGCAGCCAGTGAGTCTGTGTAATGCCCTTCATCACCAGCAGGCTTCCATGCTCCAGGTACATTTCCACCTTATCACTGGTTCGTTTATGCTTAAAGGCAAATTTCCTTTCCGCCCCGAAACTTAAAGAAGCAATCGCCCCGTCTTTTTTCAGGTCAGTTTCAGCATCGCTATGCCAGGCCATCCCCTCCTCCCCGCTATGATACAAATTCAACAGGCAGGAATTGTAGGTTTCGCCGGTTTCCTTTTCAGCCAGTTCCTTCAATGCCAATAATTCTTTTGTCCATGGCAGGGCCCTTTTTGTTGTATTGGAATAGGTGTATTCAAAAGGCTGATCACCATACCAGGCGACTTTTCTCCTGGTGACAATCTCTTTACCAAAGATGACGGCTACATCATTTTGCCAGGCGATTGTTTCCAGCAAACTATCCCGGAAGTGATCTGCAGCTTCCCTGGTGAGGACTTTGCCGTAATAATTCACTGTCCCGTCATAGGGGAGCCAGTTACGGGTTTTATCGGCTTCGAAATCAAACAGGTTCATGTTTCCATTTTTCATAGTCACTTTTCAAACAATGTCCGCAAGGGCGATAACCATTGCGTCTTGCTTCCTGTTCGGAAGAAAAGAACACGCGATTTGACTCTTTCATTCTTTTGCCGGACGCACAGGAAAGCATCCCGTAGATCTTCAGCTTGCGGTTTCCGCCGAAGCAGACCAGCTTTTTCCTGATCATGCTCCTCAACGCGGCAGGGGTAACAGCAGTGTGTTGTATCACTATGCTAATTTATCGCATCATGAAAGATGATCCCGAGGGTATGCCGCTGTCCTGATCTCACCTTGCTTACCCCGTGCTTCATATTTACCCGGTAATACCCCTTCGTGCCTTTCTCCGGTTTAAAGTTTGTCGTAAAAATCACCACATCGCCCTTTCGGGGTTTGATAACGATGGCCTCGGATTGCGCCCTGGGGATCTGTCGGGTGAGTACCAGCTCGCCGCCCGTGAAATCCTTTTCGGGATCATTCAGCATCAAAACAATCTGAATTGGAAAATAGATGTCCCCATATAAATCCTGGTGCAATGTATTAAAGCCACCCTGGCCATATTTCAGGATCAGGACCGTCGCTTTATCCTGTCCCTTCTCATGGCATTGCTGCAACAGCGCTGCATGCTCCGGGGGAAACTGCCGGTCAATATCCAGTTTTCTGAACCAGGTGTTGGCGATCGTAGCCAGTTTCGGGTAGATTGCAGTTCTGATCGACTGAATGATTTCAGGCAGCGGGTAGTTGAAATATTTGTATTCCCCCAATCCGAAACGATAGCGCTCCATCACGACAGTCTTTCGGTAAAGCCGCGAATCGCTATAATCTGCTTTCAGGAGTTCGCACTGATCGTCTGAAATTAAACCCGGAATAACAGCGTAACCGTCCCGGTGCATGGAGGCAGCGATTTCCTGCCAATTCACCTTTTCTATTCTATCAGCTATAATCTGCACGGTAGAAGATTTAGATTTCTGATTGCGTTCTGCTACCTTCCCATCCAATGATTGCGGCTTTTCTTGTAGGTCCCCACATGTACCCGCCAAAGGCTCCGGAGGATTGTATCACCCGGTGGCAGGGGATGAGGAAGGCAACCGGATTGCTGCCGATGGCGGTACCCACCGCCCTCGAAGCGCCGGGGCTTCCAATCTGTTCCGCAATGTTGCCATAGGTAGACAACTTTCCCATCGGGATCTTCAGCAGGCTTTCCCATACTTTCAGTTGAAAATCCGTTCCCTTCAGGTGCAGCTTGATTTCACCCAGGCGGCTCCAGTCGTGCTGGAAAATAAATAGGGCATTCTGTTGGATCAGGTCAAGCATTCGGTGGAATGTTGCGTTGGGGAATTTCGCCGTAAGGTCAGTGAATGCTTTTGCCTCATCATCTTCAAATGCCATATAGCAAATGCCTTTTGCCGTTGAGGCAACAATCAGCGAACCGAAAGGACTTTCGGCGAAACTGTAGTTGATGGCCAGTCCCTTCCCGCCGTTTTTATATTCAGCAGGCGTCATGCCCTCAATATTGATGAACAGTTCATGCAGCCGGCTGGTGCTGGAAAGTCCGGTTTCTATGGCCGTATCGGCAAGGGTTGCTTTTTCTGTCTTCAGGATCGTTTTGGCATGCTCCACGCTAATGTATTGCAGAAATTTCTTCGGGCTGGTTCCCGCCCAGTCGGTGAAAAGGCGCTGAAAATGCGCCGGACTCAGGTGTATGCTTTCTGCAACTTCATCCAGGTTGGGTTGCGATCTGAAATGGGCATTGATGAAGTCGATCGCCTCAGCAATCCGCCGGTAATTCAATTGAGCCTGTGTTTCCATAACTGCTGGTTTTATGATACAAATCTCAGCAATAGCAACCAACCAGAAAATCCGGAATATGCTCAATGCCTGAATAAGCGGATCGTATAATCCAATAGCTCTTGCTCGCCGTATGCTCCGTGACCGGGAATAACAATTTTAACATCGGGAAATGCTTTCTTCACCCTTTCAACAGTTGCTGACCAGGCAGCCACATTGGCATCGCCCAGGTAACCTTTGGAAGCATCGATCTCTTTGACCAGGCAGCCTCCGAACAAAATATGCTCACCCGGAAAATAGCCGACTACATTGTCCCGCGTATGACCTTCGCCAAAATATTTTGCCATGATGGTGGCTTTACCAACGCTGAGCACCAGGGAATCCTGAAAACTGTTTTGGGGAATAGCGACCTTATGCTCCCTGGCATATTCAATTGTTTTGAAATATGCATAGGAAGCAATCGCCTGTTGATGAAACGCCTTGAGCCCGCCCAGGCAATCATTGTGAAAATGCGTTGGAATCACCGCTTTCACTTTGCTTTGCAGGGAATCTTTGACCCATGCGATCAGTTCTTCCGATGTGCTGTCATCCGCGGGCGTATCAAAAATCACGGCTTCACCGGCATCATTGACGATCAGGCCATTGCAAGGTACTTTTCCAAAATCCTGTGTTTGCAGGTAAGTCGTATGTTCATATGCATGCGCGGAAATTCGTGTAACCTCCAAACGGTCGGACCGATAAACAATGCGGGGGCCAAACGACATAGTTTTCTGGGCGCAACAATGCAGTGTTGCTAATAAGACAGGAAGGATCATCAGGTATTTCAACACGACTGCTTTTAATGCCCGTAAATATACTGTAACCGGGAACATCAGAAGGTTTGTCCGCTGGCTTTAAAATACTTGTACAGCACTTTATCCTCTCCTTTCCACTGAGCGATCTTCGCCAGGGCGCTGATCAGCGGTTCCTGGAACCAGGATGGTGCCATTGGAAGATAGGATTCGGAATAGGCCAGCAGCAATACCATATGCCAGGGGTTTTTGGTCATGTCATTGTGAAGCTCGCCGTCATTGATGAGTCCGTAAGCGACACGTAAAGTCTTTTCGAGCCCGGATGCCGGCGAAACTTTTACCTGCAGCAAAGCTTTCTGATTGTCCGCATTCTTAAAGAAATGGAAATGTTCGCGCAGGGCAGTTGTTGAATCGCCTTTATTGAGTAATATTTCCTTGCCCTCCTCCCCGATGCGGATGCGCCCTTCGACTACAGTAAATGTTTCCTCAAAACTATTGTGGTAATGCCAGTCGTTGCCGCCAAGTGGTTCCAGCTCTACCTGAACCAGTTCATAGGCACCATTTGTTTCCGTACCGGTTTTCACAAACGTCGCCGAATAGCCGCCTTCACTGTTGGTGATGGTGCGGTCAGCCCGTTGACCGACAGTCCGGTCAAGCGGTGGCAGGAATGCCGCGAACAATACAATGCTACAGTAGGCAAAGCCCAATAAAAAAATGGGCAGGCCGACGATGGTATACAATAGTTTCAGCCAGAGGGGCTTCAGCAACGGTTGCCGCCGTTTCCAGGTTTTGTATACACCGACCGGGTAGACCAGCAACCAGAGAAGGTTCATCCATTTGCGGGAAGGAACAGTTGGTACAGCGTTTTCTTCAACCTGTACCCCATCAACCAGTATTGTTTCCATAATTTTTCCAGTTTTAGTCAAAATTGCGCCGGAAACAGGCGATGGCTTTTCAGGCAAACGGATTCTAAATTTTGATAAATGGATAAAATCAACCTGGCTAACTGGGATCAGCTCTTTGGCAAAGCGGAACAACAAATAGTTTTCGCTTCCGACCGTTATACTGATTTCCGGTTTCAATTTGAAGAAGCTGGACTGGCAAAAGGCAGTATCCATGCGGTGAGCACGCCCGGTATGCAACTCACGGAATTCAGGCTCGATGCCGGCCAGCCATTTCAGCTGGTAGACGAGGCACCCAGGGCATCAGCCGAATCGGTTTTTATCCTGGAAGGAAATGCAGCTTCCCGGTTTCATAATATCGATGGAAGCGTGCGGCTGGCGAAAGGGTTTCACAACCTGCAATATAATCCTGAATTTACCGGGCATCATGCTATTAACGCGCCAGTCTTTCATGCACTGACGATCATTTATGACATCACATTCCTGCAGGGGTTGCTGCAGGGAGATGACACACGCGTTGCCGATCGCATCGCCAATGCCATTGGTGGCGCAAAAACTTTCCTGGCTGATAAACAGGCGATGGCCTGCCGGCCTGGCATCGCGGATGTAATTAGCGCTATCCGTCAATGCCGTTTTACGGGCACCACCCGCTACCTTTTCCTGGAAAGCAAAATGCTGGAATTACTGGCATTGCAACTGGACCAGGCGGCGCAACTACCACCAACAACCAATAGTCAGCAATGGTCAGTTGCTGATCGTGAGCGGCTCCATGCCGTGAAACAATTTGTAGAAAATGCATACCTGGAGGATTTCAGCCTGAAAGAGCTGACCTATAAATTCGGACTGAATGAATTCAAACTCAAGAAGGGCTATAAAGAATTGTTCCAAACCACCGTGTTTGGTCACCTGCACCAGTTGCGCATGCAGAAGGCCAGGGTATTATTGCAGGAAGATGGGATGAATGTTTCGGAAGCCGCATTCTTTATCGGGTACAACAATGTGAGCAGCTTCTGTACTGAATTTAAAAAGCGGTTCGGATACACGCCCGGAAAAAGCACTATGAAAGAAAAAACCCTGAAAGCTGTAACTTAACCGCTCATACCCCATACCAATGGACGAAATAACGTTGCGGTTGAACGACAAAAACCAGGGCGGCTTTTTTATTTTTGAAGGAGAAGAAAAAGTTGCTGAGATGATCATCAGTATTTCGGGAACAGCGCTGACCGTTTACCATACGGAGGTTATACCAAGTGCGGAAGGCCGCGGACTGGCCAAAAAGCTCCTGGCACATATGGTGGATTATGCAAGAAAACATGGGTTGAAAGTCATTCCGCTTTGCCCTTATGTCCATGCACAGTTCAAGCGTCATCCTGCTGAATATGCTGATCTCTGGAAGGAGGAATAGTAAAACATCCGGCACCTGACGATACCGGATGTTGATTATTTACCGGGAATGAAGAGCTGCTTCAGCTGTTCGACCAGCTGGCCGCTGCCATTCACACTGATGTTGCTGATCTTTTCCGCGATCTTCTCCACGTATTCCATTTCCTTCAGTTTCCAGAGCATCGCGTTTTCTTCCATCAGCCGAGCGGTGTTCAGCAGGCTCCTGGTGCTGGCGGTTTCTTCCCGGCGCATGATCGTATTGGCCTGCGCTTTCTTTTCCGCTACCAGTACCTGGTTCATGATCTCTTTTACATCACCGGGCAGTACGATATCCCGGATACCGAAATCATGCAGCGTTACACCCAGCACAGTTGCTTTGTCCCTAACGGCTTCGCGAACGAATGCACCGATGCTGTCTTTCTTTTCCAGCAGTTCATCGAATGCAAATCCGGCCACGTATTCCCGCAGGGCAAGCTGCACAGACACATACAGCTGCGTGTCATACCCCTTGTTGTTCAGTACCGCTTTTTCGATATCGGTAACGGTATACTGCGCCCAGGCGTTGATCCGCAGCGCGGCCTTGTCTTTGGTCAGGATCTCCTGGCCATTGATCTCCAGCTGCTGCTGCCGCATATCCACCCGAGCGATACTCACGGGGATCGCGTTTTTCCAGAAGTAGTAAACACCTCCTTCCAGCACGCGAATGAATTTACCGTCCATGAACAGGAGGGCTTTTTCATAGTTCTCTACGGTGACGGTACGCACATATTGACCCAGGTAGCCGCTGTTCAGCACGGCGCGGTCGAATACAGGATCGATCTCAGGCTGGCTGATATCGGCCTGCAGGAAGTCATACCGGATCACACTTTTCCAGAAAGCATACCGGCCGGTGGTCAGTACTTTTCTCAGCAGCCCGTTTTCGTATTGCAGCGCGATGGCATTGTCTTTCACTTCCACTACCTGCAGCATGGCAGACAGCAGGGGATCCTGCAGCAGGACGTTCAGTTCAACGGTAGGTGTAAAAGGTTTTGTGATATCATAGATCTCCACCTGTTCACCCCTCCAGAACCAGTAGCTGCCCGCTGTGATGGTCCGCTGGTAGGCGCCATTTTTGAATACCAGTCCTACCTGCCAGGCATTCAGTGTTACATGTTTCATTGTTATCTGTTTTGGTCATTCTTTTTTTAATAAGAAACAGGCCTGGGCGCCGGCAACCGGCGGACCGCGGAACCTGGCTGCATTCTGGGTCGGGATACTTTTTCCGGGACGATGACGGGATAAGGTGAGCGTCATTTGCCCGGGGTTGAGTATCATGTTGCCTGAACTGCTGTTCCAGGTCGCAGGCGGGCTTTCGGTGGTGCATTCCCGGGGGAACCACCGCCGTTGCCCGGCCCGTTTCTTTTTTGTTGTTCTTCCAGATTAATAGTCTGGTGTTCTACCATTTGAACTATCCGAACCAGTCGGAGCGGGATTCGAACCCGCAGGTATCCATGCTCTAACCACTGAGCTATCCCCGTTAAGGGAAGAGGAGTCGAACCTCTGACCTTGGATGTGGTGGGGAAAGCGCGCCATAACCAACAGCATACAGCTGATTACTATCGCTGCACTGCGATGCTTCTTTGAAACATCCGCCTGGTTTGAATTACAACGAACAAAACCCATTTCATCCATATTAAAATTTCTATTGTACTATCTTATTCGCGCAGCTGGAGCTCGCAAATGCATGGGGTTTGGACCGGAAAGCGAAGCCCATTCCCATAATGAACCCCATCGCTTCTTTTAACGCATCATTGCTTTTGAACTTCGGATTGGTGTTGATGTCGGCATGCACTTCCATGTCCACACTGTAGCGGGACAGGATATTGCACAATGCATACGCCACGTCAACACTTTTCGCAACTTCAGTCAGCATCCGTTCTTTGATACTGAACCTGCGCCTGGTGGTTTCGTTGCGGATATACATGAATCCGCCCTTTCCTTTCCGGATGAACACCACTACGGTAGCAAACTCGGTTACCGCACCTTTTACCTGGCTGTCGGTACCAATACAAACCTTCAATTCATGCCCCTGCGCTGTTTCGCGCTGCAATACTGCTGTCACTTCATCTGTCAGCGGATGCCTGATCCGCTCGCCGCTCAATTTTCTCCATACCTGTTCCATTGTTTTGGTTTTTAATCTCACTTGTAATTTGTCGTTGCGGCTGGATTCGAACCAACATCTTCTGAGCCAGATTCAGATGTGCTGCCTTTGCACTACGCAACTATAGGATAACGGGCAAAAAAAGCCCGGTCGTTGATTGCGACCGGGCCTTCGAACACAGGGGATGGTTACACCTGTGAAACAAATTTTTCCGATAGCAAATGAACAATATTCAAGGGGATATATTCTAACCGTATACACCATGAACCGCGCACAACGATGCCCTTACTGCACACCTGCAATACACGCGATCTCTCTGTATTCCAATCCTGTTGATGTAATCGATCCATACTGTTCGTTTTATGCATAAAAAAAGCCCCCGATTCAGCGGGGGCTTGTATTTCAGCGAATCTCTTAATTATGATTCTGCAGCAAATATTGCCCCGCCAATGATGTTATAGCCTGGTTGACTAAACTCATTTAAGCTGATGATATGTTTTTCTATCCGGAGCATTTGATGCTGTTGTTTTTTAATTGTGATTGCAAAGATGCAATTCTTTTTTTGATATCACCAAATAATGCATCAAACTTTTTTATACAATAATTTTGAAGCATGAAGTTGATTCCCGTCCGGCAAATAGCCAAAACGCCAACACTCCCGGGTACTACCGGCCGCTTTCGCATACGCGACCTGCAGCACGTACTCAACGGCAAAGACCTGGCGCAAGATCACCACAAACACGACTTCATTTTTGTTCTGGCGGTACAACAGGGAAACGGCCATCACGAGATTGATTTCAAATCTTACGAGGTACACAACAATGTTGTTTTCATACTTCGGCCAGGCCAGGTTCATCAACTGCGTTTAACGGCCGGCAGTACAGGATTTCTCATGGAATTCGATCTCTCTTTTTACCAGCCACCCAAAAAAGCCCTATACAAAAATCACTGTACAATGGAACCTGTACAGTTCGAAAAACTCCATACCCACCTGGTGACCATAGCAGAAGAATTCACTCACCGCGAAGAAAGTTACCAGGAAGCCATTAAAGCCCGACTCGATCTGTTCTTTATTGACTACATCCGGCAAAGCCCCAACCCTTCCGCCATCGCCGATACCGGCAATAACTATCAACAGGAACAATTCGAAGCTTTGGCTGCATTGCTGGAAGCCAATATCAGTAACCTCAAAACCGTATCAGAATATGCAGACCTCCTTAACCTATCTTCCTACCAGTTGAATGCCATCACCAAGGCTTCCGTCGGCAAAACTGTTTCTGAAATGATCAATGATCAGATCATCCTGGAAGCAAAGCGTCAACTGCTCGCCACACCGAACCAGGTTAAAGACATCGCCGGCCACCTCGGCTATGAAGATGCTTCCTATTTTGTCAGGTTCTTTAAAAAACAAACAGGGCAATCCCCGGAAGCGTTCCGGAAGAATTCCAAATAAGTCCTGCTCAACTTCACCATAGTCCTGTTCCCATCCCGGTACACCTGCTACTTTTGTGTTATGAAGACAAAAACACGATGGATAGCATCTCTGAAAATCTGGATAGTCATTTATCCATCCATTACCTTTTTCCTTTTTTTGTTCGGGGACCTATTGTCAGCTCTCCCCTTATACCAGAGAACATTTATCCTGACCATTTCGTTAGTACCCTGGATGATGTTCATCGGTATACCGGTGATTGATTTCTTCTTAAGCAAAATCAACAGGAATGAAAAGAACATTTGATGTGATCATTGTTGGCGGCAGTTACTCCGGGGTGGCCGCGGGAATGGCACTGGGCAGGGCATTAAGAAATACGCTCATTATCGATAGCGGAAATCCATGCAACAAACAAACGCCACATTCTCATAATTTCCTTACCCATGACGGCAAGACCCCAAAGGAAATTTCAACACTGGCTAAGCAACAGGTACTGCAATATGACACGGTGCAATTCATCGATGGATCAGCCATATCCGCTACAAAAACAGCCGATGGTTTTGACGTCTCGCTGGAATCAGGAGAAACCTTTGCTTCACGGAAACTGATACTCGCGACAGGCATTAAAGACCTTATGCCCGACATACCCGGCTTTGCCGAATGCTGGGGTATCAGCGTACTGCATTGTCCCTATTGCCACGGTTATGAAGTGCGCCGGCAACCAACAGGTATACTGGCGAATGGTGATACTGCGTACGAACTGGCTTCACTCATATCCAACTGGACCAGCGAGCTGACTATTTTCACCAATGGAAATTCCACGCTGACACAGCACCAGCTTAACCAGCTCGAAAAGCATCAGATCGGGATTGACGGAAAGCACATTCAAGCCCTTGATCATCACAATGGATTCATTCAACTTGTCATTTTCAAAGACGGATCTGCTACACCTTTGAAAGCAATATATTCCCGTGTTCCCTTTGTGCAGCATTCGGCAATCCCCGAATTGTTAGGATGCGCATTTACCTCCGAAGGCTATATAAGCACAGACCCTTTTCAGAAAACCACTGTCCCCGGTGTTTATGCCAGCGGTGACAATAGCACGCGGATACGCACAGTGGCCAATGCCGTTGCCTTGGGAACCACCTCAGGATTGATGGTCAACAGGGAATTGATCGAAGAAGATTTTTAATCTCCATAAAAAAAACAGCAATGAAAATTGTAATTGTTGGTGCTTCCGGTACCATGGGCACTTATTTGTCCCAGGCCCTGGAAAAAGAACATGAAGTGATCCGTGCAGATCGTAAGGGTAAAGATGTAACAGTCGATATCACTGCCCCTGAAACCATCGAAAAAATGTATCAGCAGACCGGCACCTTTGATGCGCTGATCTGCACCGCCGGACCAACCTGGGTGGGTCCCTGGAAAAACCTGAACAATAACACTTTCCGTTCTGGTGTCGAAGGTAAGATGATGGGACAGATCAACCTGGTGCTCATTGGTCAACACTATATCAATCCGAAAGGTTCCTTCTCCCTGATCACCGGGGCGCTGACTCACGATCCGCAAAAGAATTTCGCGAACGCCTCGGCTGCCAATGCCGCTGTGGAAGGATTCGTAAGGGCAGCAGCCATTGAACTGGAGAATGGAATTCGCATTAATGCTGTGAGTCCCACTGTGATCGAAGATTCACCGCAGTATTTTCCTTTCTTTCCCGGTGAAGTTCCGGTAACCATGAAAGCGCTGGAATTCGCCTTCAGAAAAAGTGTTTTCGGCGCCAATACGGGGCAGATCATAAAACCTTAGCAACTCCATTCCTTTTGTTTACCTTGGGTTACTATGGAAAAAAAGAACTCCGTCTACATCGGCACCAGCCTTGACGGTTTTATCGCTGACAAAAACGGCGGACTCGACTGGCTGGATGCCGTCCCCAATCCCGATAACGATGACATGGGCTATACAGAATTCATGACCCGCATTGACGCCCTGGTCATGGGCCGGAATACATTTGAAGTGGTCTGCGGATTCGATATTGAATGGCCTTACCAGAAACCTGTTTTTGTACTCAGCAACAGCATGGCGGCCATTCCCGAAAAATACCATGACAAGGCCATCCTTGTGAAGGGGCCATTAAAGGAGGTACTCAGCGAAATACACGAACAGGGTTTTCACCGGCTGTATGTGGATGGCGGCAAAACCATCCAGAGTTTTCTGCAGGAAGACCTGATCGACGAAATGACCATCACCATTATTCCCTTCCTGCTGGGGGACGGCATTCCGCTTTTCGATGGACTCCCTGAGCGATTGTTGTTTGAATGTGTGGATACAAAAATTGCGTTGGGCTCGGTGGTGCAGAACCGGTTTGTCAGAAAAAGATAAAGCTTTACCAAAATCCGCTTTTTGCAACAGTATGGCTTTAATAGTTACCCATATACTTTTTAAATGAGCCGTTAAGTTTTACTTTTGCACCGATGAAATCAATTTTCTATTTACTGGCCATCTGGATCCTCAGCCTGTCCTGCCTCCCGTGCAGCGACAGCAGGGAATGCAGTGTGCCAGCAGAATTGAAAGTTTCATCCGGCATGACCCACGATCAGCACAATCATTCGCGGGAAGGCTGTACGCCTTTCTGCACCTGTTCCTGCTGTGCCGTTACCACCATCTGTTCTGTAGTCACCGCCATCCAGGTCGGAAAGCCGCTGATCCGTGCTGAAAAACATATTCTCTATTTGTCTGCCCCCACACGGGACGCGCAATATACCATCTGGCAGCCGCCCCGGCAGGTTTAGATAAGCCCCTCTAATCTATTTTCAGGATTCACCAGCGGCATTGTACTGTTTCCGCTGCATCACGCTGTATGCAAATGCACTGCAGGGTGCATCTTTAGCAACAAAGCATGCCGCTTTCCGCGGACCATTTCCGCTTTCCATTAATCGACAACCCATGTTGAATAAGATCATTTATTTCAGTATCCGGCACAAACTCATCGTCGGCATCATGACGCTGGCCCTCATCATCTGGGGTACCTGGAGCGCCACCCAACTGCCCGTTGATGCCGTTCCTGACATCACCAATAACCAGGTCCAGATCATCACTGTCACCCCTACCCTCGCCGCTCAGGAAACGGAACAGCTGGTCACCTATCCCATCGAACAAAGCCTCGCCAATCTTCCCGATCTCGTGGAGATGCGATCCATTTCCCGCTTCGGCCTTTCCGTCATCACCGTGGTATTTGACGAAAAGATCGACGTCTATTTCGCCCGGCAACTCATCAGCGAAAAACTAAAGGAAGCCCAGGAAAATATCCCTTCCGGGATCGGCAAGCCAGAAATGGCGCCGGTCAGCACCGGCCTCGGTGAAGTATACCAGTACGTAGTCCATCCCAAAAAAGGCGCCGAGAACAAATACACGGCCATGGACCTCCGCACCATGCAGGACTGGATCGTTGCACGGCAGCTCTATGGTACGCCGGGCGTTGCAGAAGTCAACAGCTTCGGCGGGCAGCTCAAGCAATATGAAGTAGCGGTCAACCCAGCCCGCCTCAAGGCCATGAATGTTACCATCGCCGACATCTTCACCGCCCTTCAAAAAAACAATGAAAATACCGGCGGTGCCTATATCGATAAAAAACCAAATGCCTATTTCATCCGCGGCATCGGGCTTATCTCCTCAATAGAGGACATTAAAAGCATCGTGATCAAAAATGTAAATGGTATTCCCGTACTGATCCGCGATGTTGCTGAAGTAGGCTTCGGCAGTGCGATCCGGTATGGCTCAGTCACCTATAACGGCGAAAAGGAAGTGGTCGGCGGAATCGTCATGATGCTTAAAGGCGCCAACAGCGCGGCGGTTGTCAAAAGGGTGAAAGAGAAAATGGAAACGATCAGGAAGGCACTGCCGGCGGACGTGGACATTGAACCTTTTCTAGACCGGACCGACCTGGTGAATCGTGCCGTTAATACCGTCAAAAAAAACCTGGTCGAAGGAGCGCTCATTGTGATCTTTGTACTGGTCGTTTTTCTCGGGAATTTCCGCGCGGGACTGATCGTTGCTTCTGCCATACCGCTATCCATGCTATTCGCCCTCGGGCTCATGCATGTGTTCGGCGTCAGTGCTAACCTGATGAGCCTCGGCGCAATCGATTTCGGGTTGATTGTTGACGGCGCTGTCATCATTGTGGAAGCCACCCTGCATGCATTGGGATTAAGAGCTGCCGGAAAGATCAGTCAACAGGAAATGGATGACGCAGTTGGTCAGAGTGCCAGCCGCATGATGAACGCCGCAGCATTCGGGCAGATCATCATCCTGATCGTATACCTGCCGATACTGTCATTGCAGGGCATTGAAGGGAAAATGTTCCGGCCGATGGCGCAGACCGTTGGTTTCGCGATCCTCGGTGCGTTGATCCTTTCCCTTACCTATATCCCCATGATGTCGGCACTCTTTCTGCCCAAAGCCATCAAACACCAGCGCACCATTGCAGACCGCATGATGGGATTCTTCCAGAAACTGTACACACCACTGTTGCAGTGGGCCATAAGGTTTAAATACGCTGTGGTCGCTACGGCATTTGGCATGCTGCTGGTCGCTTTGTTTTTATTCAACCGGATGGGAAGTGAATTCATCCCGCAACTGCAGGAAGGCGACTATGCGTTTCACTGTATCCTGCCACAGGGCACATCCCTGTCACAAAGTGTGGAAACATCCATGCTGGCCAGCCGGATCGTCCGTTCCTTTCCGGAAGTTAAAATGGTGGTAGGCAAAACCGGGTCTGCAGAAGTGCCTACCGACCCCATGCCACCTGAGGCCAGTGATCTCGTTATTGTATTAAAACCAAGATCGGAATGGACTACTACCCGCGACTATACAGCGTTGGCAGAAATGATCCTGGATAAACTCCAGGTGATTCCCGGCGTGTTCTTCGAATACAACCAGCCCATCCAGATGCGTTTCAATGAACTGATGACGGGCGTCAGGCAGGATGTAGCCGTGAAGATCTTCGGGGAAAATATCGATACCCTTGCTGCACTGGCACCAAAAGTGGCAGCGATTGTAAAAACTGTAAACGGCGCTTCAGGGCCGGAGGTAGAACGGACAGTTGGCCTTCCCCAGATCACCATCCATTATGATCGCGCGAGAATTGCTGGTTACGGGATGAATATTGAGGACATCAACCATACGATCAGCACAGCATTTGCCGGTGAAGCTGCGGGGGTTGTATTTGAGAATGAACGCAAGTTTGATCTCGTTGTACGGCTCGATAGCGCTAACCGTGCTTCCATTGACGATGTAAACAACCTGTTTGTGTCGACTGCTGACGGCAGCCAGATCCCGCTGTCACAGGTAGCTACCGTTTCGTTTAAGGAAGGTCCCGCGCAGATCAGTCGTGAAGCAGGCAAACGACGCATTGTAGTTGGCTTCAACGTGCAGGGCAGGGATGTCGCCGGCGTGGTGAAAGAGATCCGGGAGAAACTCGCGGCTGCTAAAATTTTACCACCAGGCTATTACTACACATACGGCGGAACTTTCGAAAACCTGCAGCAGGCTTCTTCCCGATTGCAGATCGCAGTACCTGTTGCGCTGGCATTGATCTTCCTCCTGCTGTATTTCACTTTCGGATCGCTGAAAGAATCTTTACTGATCTACACCGCTATCCCGATGAGCGCCATCGGCGGTGTATTTGCGCTGCTGTTGCGCGATATGCCCTTCAGCATTTCCGCCGGTGTCGGCTTTATTGCCCTGTTCGGTGTAGCCGTACTGAACGGCATTGTGCTCATGAGCACCTTCAATCAACTGGAAAAGGACGGTATTGACGATGTGACTGAAAGGGTAAAGGAAGGTACCAGGATCCGCCTGCGCCCGGTATTGATGACCGCTATCGTGGCCTCCTTCGGCTTTATTCCCATGGCCTTATCTTCCGGCGCCGGTGCTGAAGTTCAAAAGCCGCTGGCAACCGTTGTGATCGGCGGATTGATCACAGCCACTTTCCTTACGCTGGTGGTATTGCCGCTTCTCTATATTATTTTCTCCCGCAAGCCGCGAATCAACATGAAACCAATTCCAGCCATCCTGATCCTTCCCCTGTTGCTCTACACCAGCCTTCAGCAAGCCCGCGCACAGCAACCGGACCCGCAAAGAATCAGTATCGACAAGGCACTTTCGGCAGCCAAAGCCAACCTGCATTATGCCGTGAACAATGCGCAGATCAGTAAAGGCCAGCTCCACATGAATTCGGCCGGTGCATTACCCAAGACCGGCGTTTTCGCCGAAAATGAAGACCTGCGTCCCAGTGATCACCAGGGGATCCTGAAGATCGGTCTATCCCAAAGCATCGCCTGGCCGGGATTGTACAAGGCGCAAAAAAACCTCTACAGGGAACAACTGAAATATTACCAGGTGAACAGCCTGCTGATCGACGCCGAGATCAGGCGGAATGTACGCAGCGTCTATTACCAGCTGTGGTACCTCCAGGAAAAACAAAAGTTGTTTGTTTCACTGGATAGCGTGTTCCGTTCCCTGACTGCAGCTGCCACGCTAAAGGTCAAAACCGGTGACAGTCCCGGCCTCGACAGCATCGCTGCCAACGTACGCCTGCGGGAACTGCAGGCCCTCATGCTGCAAAACCTGCAGGAGACCGGCATCCAGCAGCAACTGCTGATGCAGCTGCTCAATACCGACACCAGCATGCTGCCTGAAGAGCGACCGCTCGAAAAACTGCGCACTGCACTGCAGCCGCCTGATTCGCTTCATCCCCAGGTGCAACTGCAGCAACAAAATGTAAGCATTGCTACGGCGGGCGTTGCTGTTACCAAAAATGAGAATCGTCCCGAATTCTCAGGACGATTCTTTACGCAACGGATTTACGGCATGAGTGATCCTTATTCCGGCTTTTCTGTAACGGCCGCATTTCCCTTACTCGGAATGGGTTCCTACCGTAACAAACTAAAAGCGTCACAGGCAGAAACCACCTTGCAGCAAAAGGAATATGATCTTACAGCTCAACTATTGCACACGCAATTATTACAGGCAGAAAAAGAAGTGGACAAGAGCAGCAAATTATTATCCTTTTATGAAACTGCCGGTCTGAAGCAGGCCGACGAGATCATTAAGGCCTCCTCCCTCGCCTACCGCGCCGGTGAGATCAGTTTTGCAGAGCTGTCACAGTTCCTGTCACAGGCCATAGATATCCGGCGGAATTATATCGAGAACCTCAATGCCTACAACCAGGCCGTTATTCAATATCAATACTTCATCAACCAATAATATTTTCCCGATGAACAAGCATCTGATCAATTTCGTTATCCTCCTTTCGATGAGCCTGCTGGCAGCCTGTGGCGGTGAACAAAAAGCCAAACCCGAACAGGTTGAAACCGAACATCAGGACGAACATGAAAACAGCAACACCACCTCCCTTTCCGCACAACAGCTGAAAAGCATCGGCATTGAAACGGGTATGATTGAGAACAAGCAACTGACCGCATCGCTGAAAGCCAATGGTGTATTGCAGGTTCCCAATCATAACAGGGCAAGTGTCAATTCGATGTATAGCGGCGTGGTAAAATCATTGCTGATCCAGCCCGGAAACACCGTGTCGAAAGGACAGGTAATTGCTACGATATCGAATCCTGAATTCTTGCGGGCACAAGAGGAATACCTGGGTATCCATCCGCAGATCGAACTGGCGGAGCTGGAATACAACCGGCAGAAAGAACTCAACCAGGGGAATGCCGGTGCCTTGAAAAACCTGCAGGCGGCGGATGCACACCTGAAAACCCTGCGCACCCGGAAAGCATCCCTGCTCAACCAGATCCGGTTAATGGGAATCAATCCTTCTTCCCTTTCCAGTGACCGGTTGGTTTCGGTTTTGTCCATACGCAGCCCAATCAATGGTGTGGTGAGCACGGTGCAGGTCAAGATCGGCAGTTTCGTGGAAAGCAGCACACCGATCACCGAGATCGTGGACAACAGCCAGCTGCACCTGGATCTTTTTGTTTACGAAAAAGACCTGCCGAAACTAAAGGAGAACCAGACCATCCATTTTACGCTGACCAATAACCCGGGCAAGGAATACGATGCTGATATCTATTCGCTGGGGTCTTCCTTTGAAGGCGAGAGTAAGGCGGTAACGGTTCACGCTAAGGTGAAAGGTGACAAGACGGGATTGATCGACGGCATGAACATCACGGCCGTAGTGAGCCTCAATGAACAAACAGTACCCGCTTTGCCTTCTGAAGCGATTGTGACCTGGCAGGGCCAGGACTATATTTTCATTGTGACCGGTGAAATGTATTCAGGTGACGAAAAGGATTCAGCAGGTGAAGTAACCTTTGAAAGAATCCCCGTCGCAAAGGGAACTACCGATGTAGGCTATACTGAAATAACGTTACTGAAAGCGATCCCGGCTGATGCACGGGTGGTGACAAAGGGTGCTTTTTTTGTGCTGGCAAAAATGACTAACGCCGGTGAGCACGACGACCATTAAACGAGGCTTTACAATACAAATCAGGTCCTTGCGTTATTGCGATATTCCCTTAATTTAACCACACGATTCAAGTGTTGCTTAATCCTTATCTATGAAAAAACTGATCCCATTTGTACTTTCCCTGCTTTTTATTGCCTGTAGCCCTGATCATGACCAGGACGGCCCCAATGGCACTGACCTCCCCGCGGATTCTATTGCTATAACACCTTACAACAGCGGAATAATTGTGTATGAGGAATTTCTGGATCATGGACACTATACGATCAATACAATCGACTGGGTAACTGGAATTGAAAAGAAAATATTCCCATTGGAAGCAGATAGCATTTATTGCAGATTTCCCAGGTTTGACCGGGCCAGTAAACGTGTATTTTTTACCTCGCGAAATTCGTATTATGGAAATTCAGACATCTTTTCCATGACTTCAAATGGCAGTGATATTCGAAATCACTCTCAAACTACAGATGTGAATGAGACGATGGCTTGCCCATCTCCAGATGGAAAATCAGTCGTTTTTACTTCGGAAACTCCGGACAGAGAGTTTATTACGCTGTCAATTCTTAACCTTGTCAGCGGTGAACAACAAGAACTTCTTCGTTGGAATTATATTGAACCTGACACCAGGTATGTGGACAAATATCTATTTTGGTCCAGGGATGGCAATTCAATCTTTTTTAATGCGAATATTACCGGAATCAAAAATAGCGTACAAAGATTTGATCTGAACACCAAAAAATACACCACGTTAACACCGGATAACAATTCCTATTATGTCACCAACATTTCACCAACTGAAGACAAACTACTTCTATGCAGGATAGTAACCGGCAGTTGTTCATTATATGCAATGGATTATGCCGGTAATAATCTCCATGCCGTAAGCAACGTAAATTTAGGTAACGCTGTAGAAGCGGCCTGGACGCCTGATGGCAAATCAATTATCGGATGTATCCAGCGCAAGCCGATGGAAAGCTTTCAATATTACTATCTTGCGAACGATCACCAGGTAGGTCAGCAAATCGGTGAAACAAAAAATGTTAAATTTTCCCTGGATTGGATCGACCCCTGATTAAGGATTTCTCCTGACCGGCTTGCCCGGGCGGGCATCAGGATTCAGAACTCCGTTTTCGATCACCAGCTTTCCATTTACCAGCACATACATCATCCCGGAAGCTGGTAAAGTAGGATTGGTAAATGTCGCATTGTCCTGTACCGTTGCGGGATCAAACAGGATGATATCAGCATCCATTCCCAGTTGTAGTCTCCCTTTTCTCTTCATCGCCGGAACAGATCTCTCCAGGATCTGTGCGGGGATCAATGATGACTTGGCAATAGCTTCACTTATAGTTAATGCATGGCGTTCCCGCACCCATTGCGCCAGCAGTCGTGTATAGGTACCAGCTCCCCTGGGATGCGCAAAAGCTTTCTCCGACAAAGGCCATTGGTGATCATCAACCGGCATGCCGGTAGCTTTATCGAGCCAGGGCATGCCATCACTGGCGATCGCTCCACCGGGAAAAAGCACAGACTGATCTAAAAGATCATGCTCCCGCGGCAGATCAAAAAATTTAAACACGATCACTGCACCGGGAGTTTCTTTCCGATACTGGTGGAAGGTCTGATCATTGAGGGGAATTCCGTTTAGTTCGATCTGTGAATACCTGATGCCTTTCCGTTTGATGCCTTCTTCATTAAAAAGCGCAGCACCGATGGTGGTGCTGGAAGCCCCATAGGTATATGCTTCCGTAGAGATGGGTAGTCCCCTCGCCTGGGCGCCGAGGATCAATTTCCTTGTAGTGGCAATATCTTTCCGGCTGGTACTGTTGAGGTGACAGATATGCTCCTGGCTGCCGGTGGCTGCCGCGTAGGAAATGATCTGACCAATGGATTCAGCTGCACTGTTCGGATCATCGGGATAGTCGCCGGTAACATGCGTAAAAACCGGCACCTTGTACCGGGCCGCCAGTTCGTGAACTGCCAGCAGTTCCTTATAGCCGCCGCCGGGTGCATACCCGGCATTCACCCCGATGCCCAGTGATCCTTCCTGTATGCCCTGTTCAATTCTTTTTGCTATGGCAACTGTCTGCGAGTCATTAGCCGGGTCATACACCCAGTGTTTCAGGGAGAATGCCTGCTGGAACCACAGCAGGTCGGCCCGCATGGGGATCCCCTCCATTTCCGAGATCCGCGCAAAAGTCCACGCGGCGGCGGCACCATAGTTCAACACCCGCCCCTGCTTTTCCTGGAACTGGTACCATTCACCAATGGGTAACACACCAGACTCAAGTTCCAGTGCTGTCGTAACCCCATCAAAAGCCTGCATGCGGTCTGCAATAAGGGATTGTCCGTGGGAATGGAGATCAATAAAGCCCGGTGCGACGATCAGCCCGGTTGCATTAATCGTCTTTTTCCCCTCAATTTTTTCATTAGTGATAACACTAATGACGCCACTGTCGATACCAATGTTCTGGATTGCATTAAGCTTTGTTTCAGGATCAATGACGGTACCGCCGATAATGACCAGGTCATAGCGCGAGCCCGTCTTTTCCGGACTATTTTTACAGGAGGAAAAAATTCCCAAAATCACGCTGCAGCAAATTGACAGCACAAAAACGCTCCTCCTGTTCATAAACATGCTTGAATTGAACATCAATTTAATCAATGGACTTCAGTGTTGCAAACCCTTACCATCATTGCGATGCTTCAAGGAGCTTTCTGATCGCCTCTCCAACCCCGGCAGCCGATTGCGGATTCTGACCCGTTACGAGTCGCTGATCAGTCACCACATGTACCTGCCAGGGGGCCGACTTCTCATAGTCTCCGCCCTGCGCTCTCAGTTTATCTTCCAGCAAAAACGGAACAACCTCCGTGAGTCCCACAATCGATTCCTCCTCGTTGGAAATACCATTCACTTTTTTGCCCGCCACCAGGTAGCTGCCGTCACTTAGCTGCACGTTAACCAGTCCAGCTGGTCCATGACACACGGCTCCAACCACACCCTGCCGCTCGTAAATCGCTGCAGCAATACCAGCAATCCTTGAATCGAATGGTAGATCCCACATGGCCCCATGCCCACCGGCAAAATAAATGGCAACATAATCTTCCGGATGCACTTCTTCCGGCCGCAGGGTATGCTGGATTTTATTCCGGTACCAATCATTTCCCCAGAAAAGCCTGTTTTCAGGATCTTCCAGGTCGAAGCCGTCCACCGGCGGCTCTCCGCCCAGAGGGCTGACAAAGTCAATTTCATAACCGGCTTCAGTGAGCACTTTCCAGGGATGCGTCACTTCTCCGAGGTAATAACCGGTCTTCTGACCGGTATTCCCCTTCTCGCCATGACTGGTGAGAACGAATAATATTTTTTTGCTCATGATACCTTTGTAACAGGCGGGAAAAGCAATGGTTGAAAAAAAGTTATTATACCGATCGGTATTTTTATTTACCTTCGGTACCGCATGCCGGAAATACTATCCAAATCAGAACGGACGAGGCAGTTCATTATCGAGAAGACTGCCCCCATCTTCAATGCCAAAGGCTATGCAGGCACGTCGATGAGTGATCTCACTGAGGCGACCGGGCTGACCAAAGGCAGTATCTACGGAAACTTTGAGAATAAGGATGAAGTAGCACTGGCAGCATTTGATTATAATTTCGGGCGGATCACCGATTACATGAAAGAGCGGATCAAGGCATCAGACAATGCCATCGACCGGCTCCTCACGTACCCCAACGTTTACCGTAATTTTCTCAAAATACCCTTTCTGAAAACCGGTTGCCCTTTGCTCAACACTGCTGCAGAAGCTGATGATACCCATCCGCAACTGAAAAAGAAAGCCGCAGCTGCCCTGACCTTCTGGCGGACCTCCCTCGAAAACCAGGTGAAACGCGGCATCGCCAGGAATGAAATCAAATCCGGAACCGATCCCTACCAGTTCGCCGTGATCCTGATGTCGCTGCTGGAAGGCGCTGTATTGCAGGCTAAAGTGACCGGCAAATCCGCGGAACTGCAGGTGGCCATGGACTTTCTTGCTGACCTGATCCGGAACCTGAAAACAACGGGAGACAATTAATTTTTTTACCCAATAATATACCGATCGGTATGAAAAAAGTATTAGAAAGCCAGGTAAAGATCCGCTTCCATGATTGTGATCCTTTCAACCACCTGAACAATTCCCGTTACCTCGATTATATCTTTGCTGCACGCGAAGACCAGGTACTGGAGCATTATGACTTCGATATCTATCGCATTGCCCGGGAACACCACCGGGGCTGGGTGGTGGCACAGTCGCAGATCGCGTATCTTGCTCCGGCCTTTCTCAATGAGACAGTTACCATACAAACCCAATTGCTTTCCTTCACGGAACAACGCCTGTTGATGGAAGCAGTGATGTGGAATGCCGACAAAACTGTTCCCAAAGCGGTACTGTGGGCCACCTTCGCGCACATTAACCTCGCCACCCAACGCAGCCACCCGCACAGCGCAGAGCTGACTGAACTGTTCAGCCAGGTGGTCAACCCTTTGCCGGAGCCCCTTCCTTTCGAAGCAAGGGCAGCAGCTATCAAACTACAAAAACTCATTACCGCATGAAGTTTGACCTTAATCAATCTTATCCCATCCTCGAAAGAACCCCGCTGGTGCTGCAAACCCTGTTGCAGGGCCTTGACAGTACCTGGACGCATCAGCATGAGGGTCCGGACACGTGGAGCCCATTTGACGTGGTGGGCCACCTGATCGTTTGTGAGAAAACAGACTTTATCACCCGTACGCATATTATCCTCTCTGATGAAGCGGAGCGCAAATTTCCGCCGCTTGACATGACAGCGCAGTTCACGGAAAGCATAGGAAAAACCATGGACCAGCTATTGTCAGAATTTGCTTCCCTCAGGCGTGAAAAATTACAGGAACTAATGGCGCTTCAATTGCAGCCAGCTACGCTGCAGCGAACCGGTGCACACCAGGTACTCGGAGAGGTTTCCCTGAGCCAGCTGCTTGCCACCTGGGTGGCGCACGATATGGTTCATCTTGCCCAGATCGCCCGGGTAATGGCAAAGCAATACCGCGAGGCCATCGGCCCATTCCTCAGCTATATGCGGGTGATGCAGTCCTGATTGACACTAATGTGATGCCTGCACGGTAAAAAGCCGGAGGAAATGGTATCTATTAGTAAAACCATCCGATGCGTCTATACCTGATGTTGCTGCTGGCGATTTCCTGCACGAAGCCTGCCACCACCCAATCTGTCATGCCTAAACCATTCAGGATCGTTGCTTATGTACCCGAAGCAGATGTGACGTACCTGGACAGTATCCCTTATGATCGGGTGACGCACATCAACTATGCCTTTGTGAATCCGGCTGCTGATGGCACTTACCACGGTACCCTTTTCCTCGACAGCCTGGTTGCCAGGGCACACCGCAATCGTGTACAGGTGTTGCTGTCTGTTGGCGGTGGCAACCCACCTGGATATTTTAAAGCATTGCTTGCTCCAGGCGCCAGGCCTATGGTGATCCGTTCGCTGGTTCAGCTGCTCCTGAAATCCGGTGCTGACGGTATTGATATGGACCTGGAAGGGGATTTTATCACCGAACATTATGAAGGGTTTGTCAGTGAATTGAAAACGGCTCTCCCGGAAAATCATCAATCCTTCACTGCTGCATTAGCCACATGGTGCGGGGAGAGGGTCACCGCCAGGGCGCTGGAGGCATTCGATTTTATCAACATCATGTCGTATGACAAAACCGGCCCCTGGAATCCGGCACGACCTGGTCCATATTCGCCTTATGAAATGTCCCTGGAGGACCTTTATTACTGGAGTAATACGAGAAAGGTACACAAAGACCGCCTGGTACTCGGGGTACCCTTCTATGGCTATTATTTTGGTCCTGCGGGAGCTGGTTCTATGTCATTCGCCCGGATCGCAGTATTGGGAGACAACGCCGACCAGAATGATCAGTGGGACCTCGGTGGCGGCAATACGATCTACTACAATGGCATCCCTACCATTCAGCGAAAATCCCGGCTGGCCAGGGAAGAAGCTGCAGGCATCATGTTCTGGCAAACGTTCCAGGATCACCCCGGCGAACACTCGCTGCTTTCGGCCATCCTGGCCGCATTAAAAATGTAGGAATGATTTTTATCGGGATTATATTGCGGCTATGAAGAAGTTTGCTTCCGCCCTGTTGATCCCATTCCTGACGGTTGCCCTGCGGTTTTCCGCTTTTGCGCAACCTGCGTTTATACCCGGTGATTTTGCTGATCCCTCCGTTATCCGTGCCGGCAAACAATACTATGCCGTAGGTACTTCTTCTGAGTGGGCACCTCATTTTCCGATCTATGCATCACCCGATCTGCGCAGCTGGAAACAGGCAGGTTATGTTTTTGACAAGGCGCCGGCATGGACCTCCGGTTCTTTCTGGGCGCCGGAATATGTTTTCCGAAACAACCGCTATTATATCTACTATACAGCCAGGCGGAAAAAAGATGGTATCTCCTGTATCGGCGTAGCCAGTTCCCAATTTCCCAACCAGGGTTTTAAAGACCATGGCGTTGTTGTGGATTTCGGAAAGGAAGCCATTGACGCCTTCCTGGTACAGGATGGAAAAGACCTCTACATCACTTACAAGGCCTATGGACTGGACCAGCGTCCGATAGAAATTCTTGCCTTAAAGTTGTCTCCCGATGGCATGACCACCAGCGGCGAACCTGTTTCACTGCTGCGGGATGATCCGCGGATTGGCATGGAGGGACAGGCATTCCTGCAGCATAACGGTTACCACTACTTGTTTTACTCAGCGGGAAGTTGTTGCGGCACTTCCTGCTCCTACAATGTCCGGGTAGCGCGCTCCAGGAACTTTGCCGGTCCTTACGAAATATATAGCGGCAATCCATTGCTCGAAGGAAACAGCGACTGGACCTGCACCGGCCATGGCAGTTTCGTTACCGGCAGTGACCAGCAGGTCTGGTACCTGCATCATGCGTATAGCCGGAGCTCCGGAGTTTTCACGGGGAGGCAGGGAATGCTTGCCAGGTTGCAGTGGAACGACACCACCGGCTGGCCTTCCCTGGCAGCGCAAAGCGATCCCCCACCGCTGGCGAAAGACTTTATCTCCGACGAATTCGATGGACCGGTACCGGGTCTGTACTGGAATTGGGATTTCCGCCATGCGGCACCAGTTGTGCGCCAGGAAAAAAGCAACCTGGTACTTTCAGGAACTACCATCGGGGAGAACAGCACCGGTATCGCGCTCACCACGCGACCTGTTTCCGGCCGGTTTACTGCAGAAACAAAGGTGGTATTACCCAATGCTTCGCGACAGGGACTGGTCTTTTATGGTGATGCCAATGCGGCTGCAGGAATCTGCGTTTCCGGCAACGAAGTGGAAAGCTGGACGGTAACAAAATCAGGCTATAAAATGCTGGCAAAGACAACCATAAATCCTGCACTTCCTGTTGAATTGCAGATCAGGGCAAATGCTCCTGAACAGATACATTTTTATTTCAGGCAGAAGGGCCAGGAATGGCTGCCACTTCCCGGCGAGGGTCTGACAGACATTGGATTTTTGCCACAGTGGGATCGCAGCCCGCGCATCGGCCTGCTTTTCCAGGGAGACGCAGCAGCGAATGCCCGGTTCGATTATTTCCGGGTGACAGGTGTGGAATGATTATCACCGGAAATCCTGCAGGATCTGCTGCAGATCACGCTTCAGGCGGTTGTAATCATCTGGCTTGGCAAAAAAATGACGGGCGCCAAGTTGTTTTGTCCGTTCCTGTTCCGAGCGGATTCTGGAGGTCGTTATGATCACGATGGGAATGCCGGAAAGATCGTCATGCTGCTGTAGTGCAGTAAGGAATTCATAGCCATTCATGCGAGGCATATTCAGGTCGAGAAAAATGACGTCTGGCAACTTGCTGGCGGTGCGGAGATAAGCGAGTGCTTCGAGGCCATTGACGGTTTCGTCACAAGTGATCGATGTGTCAATTTCCTGGATGGCGTCCATGAACAAAAGACGATCATCTTCATCATCGTCAACCAGCAGAATTTTGAACATAGCAGTTTATATCGGTAAATATATGCTAAATGTTGCTCCTTCACCCGGTTGCCCGGTTGCTGTTATAAATCCATGATGATTCTGTACAATTCTTTTGCAGATTGCCAGGCCGATACCTGTTCCTGCATACAGGTCATTCCCGTGAAGACGCTGAAAAAGTTCAAAGATTTTCATGGCGTATTCCGGTTCAAAACCAATTCCATTGTCGGTGATGGTTAACCGCAGATAGTGGTCGGAATGCTGTGCACTTAAGACTGGAAGTTCCGCTGCGCGTACTACAGCAGTCCTGATGGTTATCAGCGGTTGTATGTCAGCCCTCGCGTATTTCAGTGCATTGGACAAAAGGTTGGAGAGTAATTGATGGAACTGGTGCGGAATGGCCTGGATCACAGGAAGTTGATCTGCATCAATAATTGCCATTTTCTCATCAATCTCTTCCTGTAGGTTTGTCTTCACATCCTGGAGCACGATATTCAGATCTGTCGCCTCAAAGGTTTTTTCTGGTGTACCTGCCCGCGAATAATCAAAAAGGGCATTGATCAGGTTCCGCATCTTCTGCGACGCTGCGACAATACGGGAAAAATAATCGCGTGTTTTGTCATTCAGCAATGCCCCCTGATCATCCATAATCCTGCCACTGAAGGTCTGTATTTTACGGAGCGGTTCCTGCAGATCATGGCTGGCTACATAGGTAAAGGACGCCAGTTCATCATTTTGCTGGATCAGCTCCTTGTTCACGCGTTCGAGGTTTTCCTTGGCGGAATTCAAAGCATCTGTCCTTTCCAGTACCATGGCTTCGAGTACAGTCTGGCTTTTTTCCAGTTGCCTGCGGGCCATCACCTGGTAGGTCAGGTCATTGGCAATCCCGATCAGACCAATGATATTACCCCTTTCATCCTTTCTGGGCTCAAAGGCGAAGGAAACATAAATAGCTTCCTCCTTACCGTTGCGGTTAACGAGCACCTTTGTCTCGGGCGACTGGTAACTGATTCCGGTACGATAAACCTCGGCTGCGATTTTATCGAACCCCTGTTCCTTAGCCTCGATCATCAGTTCCCAAAGCGGAGTATTCAGTGCCTGTTCACGGGTGCGGCCCCAATACAACAACATGGTTTCATTAACCAGTTCAATTACCAGGTTTTCACCCCTGTACATAGCAATACCAACAGGTGTTTGCTCAAACAGGTTCCGGATCTCTTTTTCATTGCGCTGCCTGATCCGCTGTGTCTTGATCTGGGATTTTATGCGGGCAAACAGTTCACGGGACGAAAATGGCTTAACCAGGTAGTCGTCAGCGCCGGTCTCCCAACCCTCTATCCTTGACTCCTCGCCGGCCCGTGCCGTTAACAGGATAACCGGCACATGAGAAATCGCAGGATCTTCTTTGATGGCATGCAGCAGCCCTATCCCATCCATCACCGGCATCATGATATCGCTCAGCACAAGATCGGGAGGACAGATTTTCATTTGCTGCAGCGCCTCCCTGCCATTCGCTGCCGTCAATATCTCAAAATGCGGGGAAAGCACTGACCGAAGATGCTGACGCATATCCGGATTATCATCCACCACCAGTACTATGGCACGGTCATCTGCCCTTTCCCGGTCGTCATTATTGCTATTGTCATGACCGCTTACCAGGTCATTCCATTCCTCAATGGCGGGAAAATTGATATCGGACAATTCAACAGGTAAGGTGCTGCTATGTGCTTTTCTCAATGGGATAGTTACCCGGAAGCTACTGCCCTTTCCGACCTCGCTCTCCACAGCCACCTCACCATGGTGCAACGCTACCAATTCCTTCACCATGGAAAGGCCGATGCCGGTGCCTTCAAATGACCTTCCATCGCTCTGCTGCACCCGGTAAAACCGATCAAACAATTTTGGAATCTCGGAAGCCGGAATTCCAACACCTGAATCTGCCACCGTGAATACCAGATTATCACCCGACCGGTTAAGGCAGACCCTTACGTTTCCCTGCAGCGTATATTTATAGGCGTTAGAGATAAGATTAAATACAATCCTTTCCCACATTTGCCTGTCCACCATAACCTCCGGTAGCAACTGGTCAAGTTCCACCAGCAATTTCACATCGGCCTTCTCAAACAACGACTGGAAGTTACCTGCCAGGTTACGGGTGAAAGTGACAAGATCTGTAGGTTCGACATTCGCCTTTTGTTTCCCGGATTCTATCTGGCTGAAGTCGAGCAGGTTGTTCACCAGCCGGAGCAGCCGCAATGCATTGCGGTGGGTGGTTGCGATCTGGTGACTGATCTCCGGAGGCAACGGTTTCGTGTCCCGAAGCAACGCTTCCAGCGGGCTCAGGATCAGGGTCAACGGGGTGCGGAATTCGTGGCTGATATTGCTGAAAAAAATCGTCTTGGCTTTATCGAGTTCTTCCAGTGCTTCCCTTCTTCTACGCTCCGTTGCAGCTTCCAGTACTATCCGGCTTTCATGACTTACCTGTGCCGCAACAAGTTCCACGAAATTGGAAAAAGTATTGTCGAATTTGCGATAAGGATTCAATCCCAGTATCAGAACCGCCAGCGGCTGTTCCTCCTGAATACCTTTGATCGCTACAGTGGCCAATTGCCGGGGCGCTTCATCCCATGGACCCTTTGGCAGGTGGTGCGGAATGGTTGCAGCATCAATCAGCGCGGTAGTGCTATTGTCGGAAAAAGCCTGCCGGGCGATGGCATCAAGCCAGGGTGCCGGTTCGATACCGGAATGTGCAGGCTCCTCCGGATCAGGTGTATACAACAGTGCAAAAGGAAAATCCCTGTCGTTTCCTGCAAGAACACCGATCACCTCCCGGAACAAATCCTTCAGGTTGTCCTGTTTTCTGATAGCACCCAGTTCCTGCAAGGTCTTTAAGGAACGCGCGGTGATGATCTGCTCCGTACTGGCCGTATTGTAACAAATCATCCCTGCAGTATCACCATCGCTTCCCGGAATTGGTGAAAAAGAAAAAGTGTAATAGGTTTCCTCACGATAGCCGTACCGCTCCATAATGAGCAATTGCGATTCTGCATAAACACCCACATTTTTTTCCATCAGCTCTGACAGGCGTGGCTCCATATAATCCCAGATCTCCCGCCACACGACCGATGCAGGTTTTCCAAGCGCCCAGGGATGTTTTCCACCGACGATCGCTTTATAGGGATCATTGTACAACTTGATCATATCCGGTCCCCAGCCGATCCATATCGGCTGCGAGGACGTCAGCATGATGCGCACGCAGGTTTTGAGACTTTGGTCCCACTGTTGAGGAGGGCCGAGCGGGTTGTCGGACCAGTTATATCCGCGGATCAGCGCACCCATTTCGCCACCCCCGGAAAGGAAATCAAGTTGTTTATCAGCCTTTGACGCCATCTCCATGAGGAATGATTGAGCCTTTCGAATGTAGGGGTAAAAGCAATTGCAGTGCCATCAGCAGTTGTTGAAAAAATTACACAACCAGCGCCATTTGAATATTGCACCTTTCGTAAGGCGTCGCGTGCCCTGCTACTTTTTCAAAGCCCAGCTTATGATACAGGTTGATAGCCGGCTTCAGGATAGTATTGCTTTCCAGGTATAGATTCGTGGCGCCGAGTTCCTTCGCTTTTCCGATTGCCGCCTGCCCCAGCAACAAACCTATATTCTTTCCCCGGGCTTCCGGTGACACGGCCATCTTGGCCAGTTCGAAATCATAAACCGGGTCGTTCATTTTGATCAATGCAACTGCACCTACCGGCTGATTGTCCAACAGCGCGATCAGGATCGCGCCTCCTTTATCAAGGATATACTTCTTCGGATGATCCAGCGCCTTATAGTCGGCGGCTTCCATTTTAAAATAGGTGGAGATCCATTGTTCGTTCAGCGCCCGGAAGGCTGCTGCATGGCGGGGCTGAAAATCGACGATTACTACTTCTGCGCTTTCCCTTTTTTTCCGCTGGGCCTCCACACGCCTGAAAAGGCTCTTTTGTTCCAGCAGAAACTCCCATTCCCCGATTGCTTTCCACAGGTCATTCCTGGTAGCCTGCAGGATCTCTTCCACAGCAGCTTCCACATCCTGTAACTGTGTAGCCAGCTTCTCCGCGGCTTTTTTTCCCTTTGCCGTCAGCGATACAAGATTCCGGCGGCCATCCTGCGGGTCTTTTTTCTCTTTCACAAGGCCATCTGCCACCATTTCGGAAACGATCTTACTCACAGAGGGATGGGAATGACCGATCTTCCTGGCGATTCCGGTGACAGATTCTCCACCCTCGCACAACAAATGAAATACAGGAAACCATTTTGGTTGCAGGTTAACCTGATACAACTGGTAAATCTTTTCAGCATCCGCGGTAATGATGTCGGTCAGCATGCGCAACCTGCTACCTATAGCGACCTTTCCCGCCTGGTCATAAAACTCCATATCTAAACAATTACGTAACTGATTACGTAAATATAAGCGTTTCCCGGCTAATCGGCCAGCTTTTCAATTTTCACCAAAAATCCCCCGCCGGCTGCCATGGCCAGTTCCAGCCTGCTGGTGTTGCTGAATGCCTGGCGGCCGATGGAATAATCCGCAGGGTATTTTTCCGCATTCAGGCCATCGCGGCAGATGGTTGCCTGGTAATTGCCGGCTTCCAGGAAATCACCCTCCAGCACAAAAATCCGCGGTGACCAGTTGGTGATACCTGCCACATACCAGGTATTGCCTTTCCTTCTTGCCGTTACCAGATGCTCTCCTGCCCTGCCAGCCAGGATCCTGGTTTCGTCCCAGAGGGTTGGAATTTCACCCAGCAATTCCATAAAGGCCGGTTCAGTGATCGCTTGTGAAGGGTTTCCCACGAAAAACTGGATGGGACTGTCATATACACCATACATAGCCAGTTGGTGGCAACGGGTACCCGCGCTCATTACAAAACCTTCAATAGCGCGGAAACTCTTCCGGCTGGCATTATTGAGCAAACCCGGCTCATAGTCCAGGGGGCCGGCAACCATACGAACAAAGGGAAGCCACGTGTCGTGCTCAGGCGTCACCCGGTCACTCCAGATATTATATTCTGAACCAAGCACTCCCTCGCGCGCCACTGCATTGGGCCAGGTGCGGTTAAAGCCTTTTGGCGGAAACGAACCATGAAACATGATCATGATCTTCTGACCGGCACAGGCTTTGGCAATCCGGTGATGAAAATCAACTGCCACCTGGTCATCGCGGTTGATAAAATCTGTCATGATGAAATCCACACCCCATTTCCTGAAGACGGGCAGGATGCTGTCCAGCTGCCTGTCCAGTGTCAGCGCGAGCGTCCAGAGGGCGATCTTTACCCCTTTTTCCCTGGCATAGGCGGTGAGCGAATCCATATTGATCTGCGGAATCACTTTGAACAGGTCATTGTTGTCGCTCCAGCCCGCATCCAGCATAACGCGGTCAATACCGAACCTTGCAGCAAAATCCACATAGTATTTATAAGTCTCAGTATTGCGTCCGGCTTTGAAAGGCAGGTGATAGAGATTGAGGTCGATGATCCACTCATCCGTGATATTGCCCGGCCTGATCCAGGACGTTTCGGTTAGCCGGGAAGGCGATGCTAGCCTGTACACGATATCGTTGCCGGGCAGCTCCTTTTCGTCAACTGCAATGGCCATAATCCGCCAGGGAAAACTATTGCTGCCGGTGGTCCGCGCAAGAAATCCGGTACGCGCAGTCACTTTTTTTTGCGAAAATTCCCCGCTGTCAATGATCACCTTTTCAGGGTATGCTGCGAAAACAGCCTGCAGCGACAAGGGATCAGCAGGTGCGTTTCCGCGGGTCAGAAACATGCCCGGATAATGTTCCAGGTCTGACTCCGTAAGCACGATGGTGGGTAACCCGGCATTGCGGATCATGACTGGTGAATAGGTCAGTGCCGTTGAAGCCAGCGTATCGAGCCCAACAACACTGTAGGTATCTTCAAAACTTTGCTGGAAACGGTCTGCTGCAGATTCCGGCAGTAGTGGTAGTATGGTTACGGGCTTCCCGGGGAAACTAAAAATTGCAGTCTCCTGCCTGATCACCATACTGTCGGCAAATCCTGAGATGATCCGGTAGGCAACCCCATCGTCATAAGCGCGGAATACCACTTTATAGCCACTCCTGAAATTCAGGATGAGTTGCCGATAGTGATCAGGAATCCTGATTCTTTTCTCCGGAACCGGGGACACGATCGTATCCTTCACCTCATGGTTTTCAACCCGTCGCCATGGCCCGGAAGCCGACAGCGCCGGCTTATCCACCGGCATGATGTCGACCGTACCTTTCTGCAGGATAACCTGTTCCCTGTACCAAACCGTAAAGTGCAGCTGCTTTTCCTGCCAGATCTTCACCCTGATATTGCCGGAAGGCGCTGCAAGTTTCAGGCTATCGGTTGCGGCTTGCAGCTTCGGTGCAATGACCAGTCCCATTACCAGTATCGCGAAACGCAGTGGATAAAACATGCAATCGTTTTAACTTGCCTGAAAATACAATATTCAAACAGAATGGCTATGTCTTATTGCAACGCAATTACAGCGATGACGGGTGAACGGCAGGCATTGCATGCAGCCTATCATGATCACCTTTATGGCTTTCCGATTCTGGACGACGATGCGTTATTCGGCAGGCTGATCCTTGAAATTAACCAGGCAGGATTAAGCTGGGAGACTATCCTGAAAAAAGAGCCGGCTTTCCGGAAAGCATATCATGATTACAGCATAACCAGGATTGCCGGGTATGGAGAAAAGGACAGGAACCGGTTATTGCAGGATGCCGGCATTATCCGAAACAGGCTGAAAATAAATGCCGCAATTGAAAACGCGAAAGTTATCCTTGAGCTGCAGAAAAATTTCGGTTCATTCCGCCAGTGGCTCGATCACCATCATCTGTTGTCAAAGGAGGAATGGATCAGGTTGTTTAAAAAACATTTCCGGTTCACCGGCGGTGAGATCGTAGGCGAGTTCCTGATGAGCACCGGGTATTTGCCTGGCGCGCATTCGGAGGACTGCCCGGTGTATAAAAAAGTGCTGAAGGCAAAACCGAAATGGGTGGAGAAAAAAGTTTAGCAGTTTGGTTGTTTAAAGGTTTAGAAGTTGCCGCCACTGCAGTATGCTTCACCCGCAGGGTGCGCAACTTCTAAACTACTATACTTATAACCCTCTAACCAGCACTATACGCTGCTGCAAACTCATTGGCAAATTCTTCCAGCTTCACCTTCCCCGGTTGCTCAGGCCGATGTTGCTCATAACCTGGCAGCAGCGAGCCGTTCCTTACTGCCTGTCCCATTTCAACAAAAAGCCGGGCAGCTTCATCCGGCAGGCCTGCCCCGCGCAAACCTTCCAAAGCAGCATCGTCAGTAAATGCCACCCAGGGCAACTCAGGTTTTCCAATGGCTTTCCCCAACACAGCCGCAACCTCCCCCAATGTCCGTTCATCACTTACTACATACCTTACGTGGTGATTGCTGTTCAGATCTGTCAGCTCTTCCGCCGCAGCTGCAGCAATATCACTCGGATGAACCATCGGCAGCCGGTTTTCCGCAGCATAATTTGAACCAATGATCCCGGATTCACGGATCATGCCCAGGTTACCGAGAAAATTAAGGTAAAAGAATCCCGCACGCAGGTTGGTCACATTCACCCCTTCCAGGGTATCCAGCAAAGCTTCTGCTACATGCAATCCGGCAATGGGACCCGTTCCGGAAGGAAGTTCAGCACCAATGCTGCTCAGGTTCACGACACGCTTCACGCCCGCTGCCCGAAGTGCGCGGGTAATGCAGGCGGCAATATGTTCCATATGCAACCGGTAGGAATTGCTCATTACATTCGGCGGTATCATCGTGTACACGGCATCCGCGCCCCTGAAAGCTGTTGTCAGAAAAGTTACATCATCCAGTGAGCCGATGGCGGCCGTTGCACCCACCTGTTCTATAGCTGCTTTCCGTGATGGATCACTGCTGATCACGGTTACCTTGTGCCCCTGCTTTACCAGTGAAACTGCCAGCGGCCTGCCTGTATTTCCCAGTGATCCTGTCAATACGATATTCATATTTGGAGATTTTGAAACACAAAGCTAGTTTTGTACTTACTTTTTGACAAGTACTTACCCTAAAGTAGGTTCCTAAACAGGCCAGTATGACAGCTATAAAACCAAGTTCAACCCGCCAGGAAAACAGGCAGACCGCCATCGCTGCCTGTCCCGTTTCGTTTGTAATGGATAAGATCGGGGGCAACTGGAAACCTGTGATCCTTTTCCAGATGATGAGCGGTGCCAAACGATATAGTGAAATAAAAAAAGCCATCCCCACAATTACAGAAAAAGTGCTGATTCAACACCTGAAACAGCTTCAGGATGACGGACTGGTATTGAGGAAAGCTCTTGACGTGGTGCCGCCACACGTGGAATACAGATTAAGCAAATCCGGGCAGGCGCTGACACCTGTGTTGAATGCCATGGCAGCCTGGGCATTTGAACACCGTGAGTTCGGAGGAAGAAAGGCTTCCCGGTAACCATCTACCTGCCAACCCATTTCAGTCCGGCTTCGCTGAAAGCCGCTTCCAGGCGGGGAATGGTAGAAGGACCGATACCGTGAAGTGCCAGCAGCTTTTCCGCAGACCACGCAGATAATGCCTCCAGTGTCGTTATTCCGGCATTTTCAAGGGCTCTTCGGGCCGGAGCAGACAGTTTGGCCATCCACCCGCTTTCAGGCGCCCTGAGCGCCTCGCAAACGGGACAGGTGGGACAATCACTTGATTTTTCGTACCGATGCCCATTGGGGCAGGTTTTCAATTGTGGTTTCCGCGCTGGCATAGGTTAATTTATTCAATTTCATTCAATCTTTCCCTTATTTGTATCCGGGAAAATGGCGTAATGCTGTTACCAATATTTTTGGACCGCAAAAATTTCTGATATGAGCATATTACGATTGCTGCTGGTTGCGGCGATGGTCACGGCAACTACCGTTCACGCGCAACCGATCAACGGCAAAGCTTCCTATAACCAGTACCTGCAAACGAAGTCCCCCCTGCGGCAGAACTCCTACAAAGCACTTCCGTTGGGTGCCATCCGTCCCGAAGGCTGGTTAAGAGAAATGCTCCTTCGTCAGAAAGATGGTGCCACCGGGAAGCTGGACAGCCTTTACCCACTGGTGATGGGTTCCCGCAATGGATGGCTTGGCGGTGATGGCGATCAGTGGGAACGCGGTCCGTACTGGATAGATGGATTGCTGCCGCTCGCTTATATCCTGCAGGATCAGGCACTGCAGAAAAAAGTAAAACCATGGGTGGAATGGGCGATCAATAGCCAGCAACCCGATGGATACTTCGGTCCCTCACGTGATTATGGTGCCGAACCCGGCGTACAACGTGACAATAGCCGCGACTGGTGGCCAAAAATGGTTATGCTGAAAGTGCTGCAACAATATTATTCCGCTACCGGAGATCAGCGCGTTATCACGCTGTTGTCAAATTACTTCCATTTTCAACTGAAAGAACTGCCGCAGAAGCCTCTCGATCACTGGACCTTCTGGGCAAAGTACCGTGCCGGTGACAACCTCCAGGTAGTCTATTGGTTGTATAATATCACGGGAGACAAAGCCCTCCTGGAACTCGGCGACCTGCTCCACCGGCAGACCTTCGACTACAGCACCGCATTCCTGGATACCGACCTGTTATCCCGCACCAACAGTATCCATGGCGTCAATCTTGCGCAGGGAATAAAGGAACCGGCGATCTATTACCAGCACCACCCTGAGAAGCGATACCTGGATGCACTGGACAAAGGTCTCCATGACCTCCGCAAATTCAACGGCATGGCGCACGGACTTTATGGCGCTGATGAAGGCCTTCATGGCAACAACCCAACGCAGGGTTCCGAATTGTGTACCGCCGTGGAAATGATGTTCTCCCTGGAAAGCATGCTCGAGATCACCGGCAATGTCAGCTACGCAGATCAGATCGAAAAAATCGCCTTCAATGCATTGCCAACGCAAACGACACCCGATTATATGGCCAGGCAGTATTTCCAGCAGGCCAACCAGGTAATGCTCACCCGCCATCCGAGGAATTTTGATGTCAACCACTCGGGTACTGACCTTTGTTATGGCTTGTTGACGGGTTATCCCTGCTGCACCTCGAATATGCACCAGGGCTGGCCGAAATTCACACAGAACCTTTGGTATGCAACTCCCGACCAGGGACTGGCGGCAATGCTTTATGGTCCTTCCAGCGTAAACATGCTGGTAGGTAACGGACAGCCGGTGACGATCAGGGAAGAAACCGGGTATCCTTTTGAAGAATCGATCCGGTTCAGCATCACACCCGGCAACAAACAAAAAACCATCACTTTCCCCCTTCATCTCCGTGTACCGCAATGGTGTAAAAAAGCAACGGTGCTGCTGAACGGACAACTGTTGCAGGAAGCGCAGGCCGGGCAGGTACTCGTATTGCGGCGTACCTGGAAAACGGGTGATCAGGTTACCCTGCAATTGCCCATGCATATCTTCCGTGAACGCTGGCATGAAAACACCGCTTCTGTAGAACGTGGTCCCATCACCTATGCACTCAAAATCGGGACAGCGAAAAAGCTGGTCAACAACGACCGCGATCCTGTTGATTATGGCAAAACTTATACTGAACTCAGGCCCACCACACCCTGGAATTATGCGTTGCTCAATGCTCCTGCTGACAAATGGGGAGACCTCTTTACTGTGGAGAAAGCGCCAGCAGTTTCACTTTACCCGTGGACTACCACAACTGCCCCCGTAACGCTGAAAAGCAGGGGTAAAAGACTTCCTTTCTGGACGCTTTACAACGAAATGACCGGACCAGTACCGTATAGCCCGGGATATGGGCTGGAAACCGCTCCTGAAACGGAAGAAATCGAGCTGATTCCTTATGGCTGCACCGAATTGCGTATTGCTCAGTTCCCCGTGGTCGATCGCTGACCCGTCATTTTTCGAGGATGCCTTTCAGCTTTTCCAGGCTCCATTGCAGGTCTTTGCCTAACAGGCGATCCATGTCTGCGAACAACATCATCGCATTCATGGGATATTTCATACTGCTGGACATTCTCCAGCGGATGCGCGTCTGGTTGGTAGTTACAGCTTCAACTGTTATCGGCGCCTGGGCAATCGCCTTAAAGGGTCGTTCGAAACGGATAACGATTCCGATTTGTTTGTTCGGGTCTATGGACATAATCTCCTGTTCGCCGGCGCCTGCCTGCTTGTTGCCATCCCATCCATAAACAAATCCTACCGTTCCGTCGGTACCCCGGAATGATTTTTTCATGTCGGGATCCCGCATCACCCACTTGTTGAAATAATCCTGGTTCTTCAGGTGACGGACATAATCAAAAACCTTATCTACCGGTTGATTGATCACAATCTCGCGTTGAACAGTATAGTCCCGTTTTGAATACAGTGCAATGATCAGTACAAGTATGATCAGTATGGCAAGAATACCGATAATGGTGAGCAGAATTTTCATGATGAAAGATTTATGGAAACAAAGATTGTAGTTCTGCTGCAATCAACCGGGGTGGGATGGCGACAAAGAAAGGGGGGAGTAACGCAGCGGAGATCACTCGTTCCTTCTGCGCAATTGCCAGTCTCTGATCGTCTGCAGTGCCTCTGTTTCTGATGGTCCCACTTTGTTGCCGCGAATCCCCTGGCTGGAATAAATACCGGAATGCCCGCTGAAATAATATGCCGTGAAACAGGCTACCGTGTAATGCAGGATATGATCGCCGCCAAACAGCTCCACTCCCATCAGGGTACAGGCAATCGGCGTGTTGGTGGCACCTGCAAATACGGCGATAAAACCGAGTGCAGCCATCAGGTCAACGGGTGAGCCTGTGGCAACGGCAAGCGTATTTCCCAGCGTCGCACCGATAAAAAACAAGGGCGTAACTTCTCCCCCTTTGAAACCTGTGCCCAGTGTGACCACTGTAAACAACAGCTTGATCGCCCAGCTCCAGGTGCCTGCACCGCCACTGTGAAATGCATTGACAATACTCACACTACCGGCATGGGGACCAGTTACACCCAATCCGAGATAGTCCTGCGTGCCGAAAAGATAAACCAGCTGGATCACCACTACGCCGCCCGTTACCGGGATCAGCCAGGGTACCCTGATCCATTTGGCTGCATACGATTTCACTGCTTCCATGGTATTCGCAAATACCCAGGCCGTCAGACCGAAAGCCATTCCAGCCAGGATGGTCTTGCCCAGCAGCAGCCATTCAGCCGCTGCATTGCTACTGAACATGGCCGTTATCTCTCCTACTGGAGTTGTAATGGCATAGGCGGTGTGATGCACGCCCCACGCAGCAACGGTGAAATTTGCCAGTACGGCAGCGATCAGCGCGGGCACGAGGGCATCATATTTCATATGACCGACCACCAGCACTTCCAGTGCGAACACTGCACCTGCAACCGGTGTCCCGAAAACTGCACCGAATCCCGCAGCAATTCCTGCTGTAAGGATGATCCGTTTTTCCTGCACATCAAATTTTATCCAGCGCAACAAAAGTGAGGCCACACTTCCGCCCATCTGGACAGCCGTACCTTCACGGCCAGCCGAACCCCCGAGCAAGTGGGTAAGCAGTGTTCCACCGAGCACCAGTGGTGTCATTCTTGCCGGTACGCCGCCCCCCGGTTCATGTATCTCTTCGAGCAACAGGTTATTGCCTGCCGCAGCATTTTTTCCGGCATAGCGGTAGAGCAGCCAGATCGCCACACCCCCAACGGGCAACAGGAACAGCAGCCACGGATGCTGATAACGCTGTTGCGTAACATAATCAAGCGACCAGAGGAAAAAAGCTACCAGGGAACCGACCAGTATAGACAGTGGGATAAGTATTATGGTCCATTGTACCAGGAACCGGAAAATAGTTGCTTGTTCGAATTTTGCAAGGGTAGCCTTCATCGCATCAGTTTTTCCAGTATCAGGTTAAGTACTTCCACAAAGATCAGGATGATGATGATCCATTCCAGGGTAACACTATTACGGTACTGAAGCAGGTCTTTGAAGAGTTCGAAATTCTCTGAAACAATGCCCAGGCTTTCCTGGATGTTACGGAAGCGCGACTGAATATCGAATGTTTTCTTCAGACCGGCGTCGAGCTTCAACAGGTCTTCATCTTCCCAGGTTGATTCAGGAGAGTCAAAAACATATAAGTTGGCTGAAATCCTGTTCTTCAGATTCAGCACTTTCCCGATATACTTTTTCATATTGAGCCCTTTGAGCTCGATCCTCCCTTTCCGCTCCAGTACCTGGGTATGGTAGTTGGTTTCGTTGAGCAGCTGGTCGCTTAATTTCTCAAAATGATCCAGTGCCACAGATTGAGAAACATACAACATCACCAGCCGGTACATATCGGTGTCTTTCCGGGGAATCCCCACCTGGTCAAAGCCAAAAGTCAGTTTACCGGCCCTTGCGTCGATCTCGAATTCCTCCTGCAGTTTTTCCGGCAGCGGATTTTTACAGAAACCATCGATCAGCTGCAGGATCTGGGTCGTCTCTACCTCGCTATGATTAAGCAGGCAGACCACACCATACTTAAATACGTAAAGGAACTGGTGCCTTTCCAGCACATAAAACAATTCTTCTGCATCGGAGAAATACAGCGTGCCGGTGAATGCCGCTTTGAACTGGCGGAGATCAATGGCGTCCGCCACCTGGAAAGCCTGGACTTTATCCATATGAATTGTATTGCAAAATAATCAACCTCGGCCAGATCATTTCTTATCTTTCCAACTACACTGTATTACCAACGAAATGGCAATGGATACGATCAGGACAATAACGCCCGGTGAACCGGAAAGATGGCAAATGGGTGCGGTGGACAATATCACCCCGCTCCTTCAGCCTGTGGCCCATGCACTGCTTCAGGCAAGGGATGAGATCAACACCATTATGGCGGACTTTGATGACCGCCTGATCTGGAAAAAACCGGCAGCTGTTGCTGCCCCTGCCTTTCATCTGAAACATATGGCAGGCGTGCTCGACAGGCTTTTTACCTATGCAGCCGGGAACTCCCTCAGCAACCAGCAACTGGAATACCTGCGGTCCGAAGAAAAAGACGAAGGGCAATCCCGCACGCAACTGCTGGCCCACTTTAACGGGGCCGTTGAACGCTCGCTGGAGACATTACGCACCGCGGACCCCGCACAGCTTGCCAATGAACGAAAAGTCGGAAGAAAAGGAATCCCTTCCACCGTGTTGGGACTATATTTTCATGCCGCCGAACATACCATGCGACATACCGGCCAGTTACTGGTAACGGTCAGAATACTCGTTTCCCATTGAAAAAATCAATTCATGTCAACAACAGGACCACTCCGCTGGGGCATCTTGGGCGCCGGATATATTGCCGGTGAATTTGCCAAAGACTTTCGTTTTATGCAACATGCAGAACTGGTTGCGGTTGCTGCCAGTGATATCGGCAGGGCAAAGCAGTTTGCGGCTCAATACGACATTCCCCACGCTTACGACTATGCGCAACTGTATGCATCACCCGAAGTTGATGCCGTATACATCGCAACCACGCATAACTTCCATGCAGAACAGGCCGCCGCCTGTTTAAGGAGCGGTAAAGCCGTGCTTTGTGAAAAGCCCATTACCATCAATCTCCAGGAGTTTCAGTTGCTGCGGAATATAGCCAGGGAAAACAATGTATTCCTGATGGAAGCCATGTGGACCTGGTTCCTGCCGGCACTGCGGCAAGCCAAAACATGGTTGCAGGAAGGCCGCATCGGGAAATTGAAAATGATCCAGGCAGATTTTTCCTTTGCGGTAGAATATAAGCCCCAGGGCAGGCTTTTCAACCGGAACCTGGCGGGCGGCAGCCTCCTGGACATTGGCATCTACCCTATTGCCATGGCCACCTTCCTGACAGACCGGTATCCCAGTGCAATTCAGTCGTCTGCATCTTTCACCGATACCGGTGTGGATGAACGGGTGGGCATGCTCCTGGAATACGGTCAGTGCCTGGGCATCCTGAGCGCTTCCATCGGCACGCGGATGACCAATCACCTGCGCATCTTCGGTGAAACAGGGGCTATCGAAATCCCTGAATTCTGGAAGGCACGTACAGCTACCCTGTTTGACAAAGAATACCGCCAGGTTGAGGTGTTTCAGGATGATCGCCCTTCCCGCGGTTTCATATTTGAGATGCAGGAAGCAAACGACCGGATACTTTCGGGCCATAAAGAGAGTGCTGTTGTACCCCTGGAAAGATCCCTCTGGCTGCAACAGATCATGCAGGAAGTGCGGCGGCAGATCGGGCTGCGGTATCCTTCGGAAGTGTAAACACCAGGCAAAACGGTCACTGATTGCCAGCGATCAGTTGATGCAGCTGTTTCACCCGTTCCTTTACCTGGACCGGTGAGATAATCCTGGCGACATCACCGATCGTCAGGTAGAATCGTGCGAATCCTTCCAGCGAGGCAGACATGAACTGCATTCGGGTGATGCCGTTTTGCTCGGACTCGCTGACCAGCCCCATGTAATACTTCTGATCACCCACATACTTTACCTGGTCGGTAGGTACTTCAATCACCACCTCCTGCAGGGGATAATTGATGTACATTTTGTCGAGGTATGATTTGAGGGAAGGATGCTGTTGCCGGAATTGCTCGGAACTTGTTTCCAGCTTTTCTATCCGGTCCAGCCGGAAATCACGGTAGTCATTGCGCATCCTGCACCAGGCGACAAGATGCCAGAATCCGTCAAGGAAAAATATGCCCATTGGTTCGATCCATCTTTCCGTACGCTCCTTTTTGAAACCGGTGATATAGATTAACCGGATCAGCCGTCGCCCTGCAATGCTGTTCAGGATATCCTGCTGGATGTTTTTGTCTATAGCCGTTCTTGCTGTCCGCACACTTTTCAAAACCTCGATATGGTCGTCAATATTTTCCAGCAGGTCTTTTTCAGTGGTGCGCAATACTGCCCTGACCTTGTACATGGCGGAGCGGTAATGTTCGCTGTTTCCGGAATCCGTAAGTTGTGCCACGAGTTTTTCCGCAGTAAGAAAGGCGATCGCCTCTTCACGGGTGAACATGACCGGGGGAAGCCGGTATCCTTCCATCAGGGTATATCCCATGCCGGCCTCACCCAGAACGGGCACACCAGACTCTTCCAGTGCCTTTACATCCCGGTAAACGGTACGCAGGCTGATGCCGAAACGATCGGCAATATCCTGGGCCTTCACCAGTCTTCGTCCCTGCAGCTGGATCAGTATCGCGGTCAGCCTGTCAATCCTGTTCATATAATATTCCGGTAAATACTTTTGCCTGCAGCCATTCATTCAGCTGGCGGGTGATCGCACCAGCACTGCCATTGCCGATTACTTTGCCATCAATGGCTACCACAGGCCGTACAGGTTTGGTGGTGCTGGTTATAAATGCTTCCGCTGCAGCCATGGCTTCCACCAGGCTGAAGTCTTTTTCAATCACGGGAATGCCGGGCAACGCCGATTCCAGGACTTTTTTTCTTGTAACACCTTTCAGAATGCCTGTAGCGGGCGTTAATACAACACCGTCTGCAGTTACCATGAAAAAATTTGCCCGCGGACATTCGGTCACCCCCTTTTGCGAATAATACAGCATATCGTCCGCACCGGAAGCTTTAAGCTGTGGTTGCAAATGGACCGCCATAAGATAGTCGATCGTCTTAATCTCCGGTAACTGCCGCTGGTGTTCAACACTCATCAGGTGTAGTCCTGCACCAAGCCCTCTTTCAAACAGCATGGGTGATGCCGTCACCATCAGGTTGGGTTTACCAGGTGTATACCCGTCAGCAGAATATCCCCCTGTCAACAGCAATTTAATGCCGCCTTCAGTAAGGTTGTTCCGGGTGGCAATATGGTGGATAATGTCAACCAGTTGCTGTCGCTCCCAACCAGGATCAAGCCCCAGGGAACGGGACGATCTGAAAAAGCGGTCCAGGTGATCTTCCAGGAAAACCGGTTTACCGTCTATGATCCTGAAGAAATCAAATATGCCGAATCCCCTTTGCAATGCGAGGTCGCTGATACCGATACTGGCATCATTGGCCGGAAACCAGGTTCCGTTGATCCAGGAAAAATTGGTGACTGTCATGGCAGATTTTTTTTCATGTTACAAACGGGGGTTAATTCCTGGGATGCAATAATTTGGCGACGAGTCCTGTCCATCCTGTCTGGTGAGAAGCACCCACACCTCTACCATTGTCACCATGAAAATATTCATAAAACAACAGGTAGTCCCTGAATTGAGGATCATCCTGCAGGAGCTGGTAATCACCATAAACGGGCCGCTTTCCGGAGGTGTCTTTACGGAAAATCCTGAGCAGGCGCTGCGACAATTCGTCGGCTACCTGGTCGAGTGTAAGGAAGTTGCCGCTCCCGGTGGGGAATTCTACCTTCAGCTTATCGCCGTAATAGTAGTGGTACCGTTGCAGCGATTCAATCAGCAGGTAATTGAGTGGGAACCAGATAGGTCCCCGCCAGTTGGAATTACCCCCGAACATGCTGCTGTCGGATTCTGCCGGCAGATAGTTCACACTGAAGCGGTTGCCGTCAACATCTATGCTGAAGGGTTTTTCATGATGATGTTTTGAAAGTGCCCTGATCCCGTAATCGCTGAGGAATTCCGTTTCATCCAGTACCTTCTGCAGCATCGCCACAAGCCTGTCTTCCCTGATCAGGGATAACATATGCTTCTTGGATCCGGCGAGCATTTCGGCCCAGTCTTTTACCACCGTAGCGTAAGAAGATTTATGTTTCAGGAACCACTCCAGGCGTTGAACGAATTCCGGGATCTGTTCAAAGAGACTGTGATCAATCACTTCCACGGCGAAAAGGGGTATGAGACCCACCATGGAACGAACGCGGAGTTTCATCTCGGTGCCATCAGGTTTCTTCAGTACATCATAATAGAATTGATCTTCCTCATCCCAGAGTTTGATATCTTTTTCACCGATGAGGTTCATGGCGCGGGCGATGTAGATGAAGTGCTCGAAGAACTTGGTGGCCATATCCGCATACACGTGGTTGTGGGTTGCCAGCTCCAGGGAAATGCGCAGCAGGTTCAGGCAATACATGGCCATCCAGCTGGTGCCGTCACTTTGCTCAATATGGCCGCCACCGGGCAGTGGTGCGCTGCGGTCAAACACACCGATATTGTCGAGTCCGAGGAAGCCTCCCTGGAAGATATTATTGCCGTCATGGTCTTTCCGGTTCACCCACCAGGTGAAATTCAACAGCAACTTATGATATACGCCCTCCAGGAAAGCGATATCGCCTTTACCCCCGTTGCGGTTTTTGTCAATTTCATATACCCGCCAGGTCGCCCAGGCATGCACCGGGGGGTTCACATCGCTGAGGTTCCATTCATAGGCAGGAAACTGGCCATTGGGGTGCATATACCACTCCCGGGTGAGCAGGGACAGCTGGTTTTTGGCAAAACCGGGGTCCAGCACAGCCAGCGGGATACAATGGAATGCAAGATCCCAGGCAGCATACCAGGGATACTCCCATTTGTCGGGCATGCTGATGATATCGGCATTACTCAGGTGGGGCCAGTCGTGATTGCGGCCCCAGCTCCTGTTTTGCGGCGCAGGTTTTTTAGGATCACCATGCAGCCATTGTTCCACATTGTAATAATAGTATTGCTTGCTCCAGAGCATCCCGGCATAGGCCTGACGCTGAATGCTACGGTCATCCGGATCTTTTACACCACGTTGCAGGTCGTTGTAAAAAGCCTCGTTTTCACCCATTCGCTGCCAGAAGATCGCATCGTAGTCATGAAACGGGTAGTCGTGCGCTTCCTTGGATAAGCGAAGCTGAATAGTGACCGTTTCACCCGGATTCACATAGAGATTGTAGTGCAGGGCTGCCCTGGTACCATTTTTCTGTTTGTTCAGCACCCCCCTTTTACGGTTCACAATAAAGTCGTTGATGCCGTCCTTGGCAACCAGGGGAATTCCTCTTTTGCCCTGAAACCTGCGCTGGTTGGTATCATTCTCACAGAAAAGCATGTCGCATTTACCATTGCTGTAGAGGTAGTAGTCACCCATCCGCCGGTGATTGATATACATGGCATTGGATGAATCTGCAGCTATGGTTGGCCGGTAGTCATCATAGCCCCATGACCAGGTATTCCTGAACCACAGGGTAGGCAATACACTCAGGGATGCGGCGCGGCTGCCGCGGTTTACCACCGAAGCCTTGATCAGTATATCATGGGGACCAGCCTTTGCATACTCTATAAAAATATCAAAATAGTTGCCGTCATCGAAGATGCCTGTATCCACCAGTTCATATTCCGGTTCAACCCTGTCACGGGCGTCATTCCCGCGGTACAGTTCATCGTAGGGGAAAGCATTATGGGGATATTTGTACAGCATCTTCATGTAAGAATGAGATGGTGCACTGTCCAGGTAGTAATAATGTTCCTTGACATCTTCCCCATGGTTTCCCCTGGGGCCGGTAAGGCCAAAAAACCGTTCTTTTAAAAAAGGATCTTTTTTATTCCAGAAAGAGAAGGCAAAACACAGCAGCTGGTGGTTATCAGAAATACCGGCAATGCCATCTTCGCCCCAGCGGTATGCATAGCTTCTGGCCATATCATAGGATACCGACTCCCAGGTATTTGTATCCTCACTGTAATCCTCTCTCACTGTTCCCCATTGCCTGTCGGATACATATGGCCCCCATTTCTTCCATTGCGGATCGATCAGTCGTTGCTGCTCCACATTCATGTTTTCAAAGATAAGGATGCACTTTCTGATATCAGGGAAATTCGTTATCTTATGGTAGAAAAACGAACCGCTTGCATATGATGAAAGTTGCAGAAATACTGGCCCGCAAAAACCGCGATGTGATCAGCGTGCGGCCGGACATAACCGTACTCGACGCCCTGAAAATCATGAGTGATAACAATATCGGCTCGATCCTGGTCATTTCAGGCGACCAGTACCTGGGCATCATGACAGAACGTGACTACGCCAGAAAAGTTATCCTGCAGGGGAAATCCTCAGTGGATACCAAGGTTGCAGATATTATGTCCACCGAGTTACCCCGGATCGGACCGGACAGTTCCATTGAAGAATGCATGCAGCTGATGTCGGTAAACAATATCCGCTATCTGCCGGTATTCGAGAAGGACCATCTCAGTGGAATCATTTCCGTAAATGACGTGATCAAAGCCGTGATCGCCAACCAGGCGGAAACCATTTCCCACCTGCAGTCGTATATCCATTCCTGATATCAGGACGCCGGCTCGGCGGGCTTTTCTTTTACCACCACCAGGTCTTTCATGTCTACCTGCATGGGCAGCAACCCTATTTTGACTACTGCACGCTTTCCGCGGATCTCAATAACCTCCCCTACCTGGTGATTTCTTTTCATCTTCACCTTCATACCCACTTCAATCGCTCCGCCTATTTCATCAAATTTTGAATCGATCTTCTTCTGCAGCTTATTCACCACCTTGCCTTCATCTTTTTTGAACAGCAGCGCGGCCATCTCCTTCATTGATTTTTCCTTATCAGTCGCTTTTTTCCACTCGATGATGATCTGCTTCAGTTTCCTGTCCATGTCTTTCAGGTAGGCGATCCGGTCTTCCGTTACCTTGTTCTGCTGCTTCAGCAGTTCCATCTGCTGGCGGTGCTTTTCCTTATCCAGCACCTGCTCCATTTCCTTTTTCAGCCTGGCATTCTCCTTCAGCAATTTATTCAGTTCCTTTTCCTTCTTCTCGAGTTCCCTCAGATCCTGCTCGGTGCGGTTCAACAGCCTGTCAAGACTGAAATGATCTTCATCCACCATATTCCTGGCGCGCTCGATCAGTTTTTTATCCAGCCCGATGCGTTCGGCAATGGAAAACGTATAGGAACTTCCTGGCTTGCCGATGATCAGTTTGTATAACGGTGAAAGGGTTTGCTCATCGAAAGCCATTGCACCATTCACGATGCCCGGAGTTTTGTTGGCCATCACCTTCAGGTTCAGATAGTGTGTGGTGACTATCCCCATAGCATGCTTACGGGCCAGTTCTTCCATGATCACTTCCGCAAATGCGCCGCCCAGGTTAGGATCGGAACCACTACCCAGCTCATCTATGAAAAACAGCGTTTTGCCATTGGCTGTTTCCATAAAATGTTTCATGTGCCTGAGGTGGGAACTGTAGGTACTGAGTTCGAATTCCAGGCTTTGCGTATCGCCGATATGAATCAGGAGTTGCCGGAAAATCCCGAACTGTGACCCCGGATGCACAGGTACGAGGAGGCCGCTCTGTACCATCATCTGGTTCAGGCCGATGGTTTTCATGGTTACCGTCTTTCCGCCGGCATTCGGGCCGCTGATCACCAGTATCCTGTTCCTGTCATCAAGGGTAAGTGAAACGGGAATAGTGGGCTTCTGAAGCCGCTTGTTATAGATCTTCAGCAACGGGTGGTACGCATTCACTACGTGGATCTGTGCCTTATCCTGTACGACCGGGTATTCTCCATCATACTCTTCGGCAAATCTCGCTTTGGCGCGGATAAAATCGAATTCACCGCAAATGTCGAGGTAGGCCTTCAGCAAGGGTGCATGATGACTCAGCTGGGCAGTAAGCGCTTTCAGGATCCGGTAAACCTCGCGGCTTTCCTCGTTCTCGAGGGAGAAGACCTCGTTGTTCAGGTCAATGGTTTCTTCAGGTTCGATAAAAGCTGTTCTCCGCGTATCGCTTTCTCCATGCAGGATGCCTTTGATCATCCGTTTCTGTTCTGCAAATACGGCGAGAACCCGCCTCCCATTCAGGAAGGACTCTTCAATATCTGCCAGGTACCCCTGTTTATTCAATTTGGAGACTACTCTTTCGAATGCCCGCCGCAGGTCTCCCCGCTTTTTGTAGAGACTGATCCTGATCCGGCGCAGCTCTTCGGAAGCGCTGTCGAGCACAGTTCCCTGGTCATCGATCACCGCAGTAATCAATTCGCGGATGGCTTTCTCGTAATAGGTGTCTTTCAACACACTGGCCAGCCCCGGATAGGCCAGCCTCCTTTCATTATCGAACCAGCGGAACAGGCTTGAAATATTCTCGGCAAGCTTCCGGATGTTGACCAGCTGTTCGCCGGTCATTACGGCACCCGGGATACCGAGCAGTTTCAGGTCTTTGGAAAGATTGAGTATGAAGTCGTTGGGGAAATAGACGGCATTGAGCAGCAGCTGCCGGAATTCATGGCTTTGCCTCAGGGCAGTTTCAATGAATTCAAGCCGGGTATGGATGCGAAGATCCCGGCACTTTTGTCGGGCATATTCGGTTTTGGCATGTAGTTCCAGCAGGGTCTTGATCTTTTCGAACTCCAATTGTACCGCCGCCGATTCTGGAAAGAGTTTCATATCGAACGGCAAAGTTAGGGTTTTCACCCGTCGGGCGAAACCCGACGGGTGAAAGAAAATCCTAATAGGTAAATTTACCGTACTCACTCATTTCTCCGTCCACATAACGCAGCTGGAGCCAGTCGTCAATGCCTTTCATGTTGATAATGTAAGCCTTGCCGTCAACAGTGCTGATTTCAGTTACCTGTTCCATGTGATAGCCTTTGTAAGCATCTTTTACCTGGCTGATAACTGAGGAGGGAAGTTTTTCAGCACCATAGTAGCGGATGGTATTAAGCACATCACCTGACTTATCCAGCGTAGTTCTGGTTATCACACCATTTTCCTGGAAAAAGAAACGGGTAAGCTTGCCATCCTGGTACCAGGTAGCATTAACGGCTTTCGGGAAGTTCCTGCTGAACTTTTTAGCCATTTTTGAATTCAGGGTATAGACAGAATTTCCAACAGGAGATTTTTCAACAGCAGTTGCTGATGCCGGATTATTCATTGCCAACAGGGCGGGGTCAACAGTTTTGAATTTCCTGGCATTAATGGCAGCGAAATCCTTCTGTGCGAAAACTTCTGCCACGGCCAACCCACCTACGAGGAGGAGTGCAGTTGCTATGGCTGATGCATGCTGTTTCATTTTTTTTGGTTTCATGTTGAGGAAAGAGGTTGATCATCATGAACCAAAATTACAACCGGCAACTACCCTGAAACAAGGATGAATTACCCGTTGGACGGGGGTATTTTTCCCTGTTGCAACGCTTGCATGCGGTCACGCGATTTGTTAAATACATTCCTGTCTTTCACCTTTCCTTTCCTAAGTAATTGTTGCTCATCATCTGACAGGTGAATGATGTCACGACACGGTTCACTGCAGCATCCTTCAAATGCGGCTGCACAGGCGTCACATTGAATAAAAAGCAGGTGACAACCTTCATTGCTGCAATTAGTATGTGTATCTGCAGGTTGTCCGCACTGGTGGCAAACAGCAATGATTTCCTCGCTGATCCGTTCTCCCAGCCGGTTATCGAATACAAAATTTTTACCACGGAACTTGTTCGCCAGTCCTTTCTCCTTTACCGTATTGGCATAATTGATGATGCCGCCTTCCAGGTGAAAAACATTTTTGAACCCACGGTGCAGCATATACGCACTTGCCTTCTCGCAACGGATACCGCCTGTGCAGTACATAATAATATTCTTGTCGCTGTTGCCCTGCATCATATCAACGGCCATGGGCAGCTGCTCCCGGAAAGTATCACTGGGCACTTCGATCGCTTTGTCAAAATGGCCCACTTCATATTCGTAGTGATTGCGCATATCGATCACCACGGTATCCGGATCATCCGTCAGCTGATTAAACGTTTCCGCATCTACATACCGCCCCTTCCGTTGCATGTCAAAGGCTGGATCATCAATGCCGTCAGCAACGATCTTGTCACGGATCTTGATTTTCAGCACCCAGAATGATTTGCCATCGTCATCAACGGCAATATTGAGCCGAAGCCCTTTCAATGGTTCATACGTTTCAAGTATATCCCGGAACACTTCGACCGAAGATGCCGGTACGCTGATCTGTGCATTGATACCTTCGGCTGCTACGTAGATCCTGCCGAAAACCTTAATTGCAAATAATTTTCGATACAGTTCATCGCGGAATGCCTGAACATCACTGATGGGAAAATACTGGTAGAAAGAAATGGTGGTCCTGGGTTCGGACTCCTCCTGCAGGCGCTGCTTGAGCTCCGCCTGCGATACGCGGTTGTGTAAAATTGCCATTTGGAAATTTTATGGACACTTGCCTGGTGAACAAAATTTCGTTAAACGGCGCAAAGGTAAGCATTAATTGCCTCCTGCCAACCCTTTAATACTGAATCTGAAATAGGCACCCCGGAAGCTGTTCTGGTCGAATGACCAGACGATATCCGTACGGATGATCTTGAAAATATTTTCCAGTCCCGCACTCAACTCACCGTAATGACTGCCACCGTCCATTACCAGGATATGTCCGCCGGCCACCAGGTACCAGTTCAGTTTCCGGAAGCCCGGGATCTTGTTGGTCAGCATGCCGTTAAAATGATGCTCCGCATGCATTTCACTCCAGAATCCAGGAGTGCTGCTGTACTGGTAGTATGGTAATGCCTGGAAGCCGCTGAGATAAGATGTTGCCAGTACAGTCTGGTTGCCGTTAAAATGCCGGTAATCGGGCGTTTGTACCGCATCCCGGTTGATAAACCCGCCAGCTGACAAATGATAGGAAAATGTGCCGGCCAGTTTCATGTTGGCATCCCCGGTGACGCTCACCCCCCACTTCAGGTAGTCTATATCACTCCCGAGAAACTTGTTGATGCCTTTGCTCAGTGCTGCTGAAAATTGAGGGTATTTTGATCCCAGCGAGATCTTTCGGTCCGGGAATTCAATATATTTTTCACCGGGTTTCCAGGTAAGCCCGGCCGTAAGTACCGAAGCCTGGTGTGCAGGCATCGGGCTTTCACTGGCAGGTGCCGGATAGTTGGGCGTATAGTTTTTGTCTTTCACATTCCGCCAGCTGAAACCGGTAGTATTTTCAAGCGGTGAACGGTCCTGGAACTGGAAAGATGTAAATACGGTCATTCCGTTCCCGATCCCCTTCGAATATCCCGCCTGAAACCACGCAGCCTCATATAGCTTCATGTAATTGCTTTCCCAGATCAGGCTGCTCAGGCTGTTGACCAGGCTGCCGATAGGATTGGCATTGTTGAACTGGAAAACATATTTTCCTGCAGCAGCGGTAAGTGTAGACCCATACCCCTTACCAAAGCTATAGCTGGCGTTCAGGCGGCCGTAGAAATGCTGACTGCTGAATCCATACCGGGCATTCCCGGTAACGGCCAGCTGTTTTCGCCCTTCCAGGGTATCGAGCTGCTTTATCCAGGTGACAGATGGATTGACCACCCATCCTTCCACGGTATTAAAGGAAATGGTTGGAATGAGCCCGTTGATTACCCAGGTGGTACGTCGTTTCTGCCGGGAAATGGATTCACCGGTGAACAGCAACCCCATCACGGATAATTTATTCCGGATCCGATCCACAGAATCCAGGTACTCCGGCCGCATCCGCTGCTGCTCAAGACTATCCTTTCTCCTGAAATCCAAGATCTCTTCCGGCTGAAGCGGTAAGGGCCGGATAGAGTCCCAGTACTGATCACTTTTACGGTTAGACCCCTCATGGTATTTCATCAGGGTGTTATTGAAATATTTTGGTGCAAAACCGGCATCCAGGTCGAATTTGGAATACATGGTCACCGCCGATCCGAAGGCATCAAAACCAAAGATCCTGATCGATGGATACAACACCTGGTTCCGGATCACCCATACGTCACGGCTATACGGCGCGTACAACTGCTCGATCTTCAACGTATCCAGAATTTCCATCTGGGAAGATTTCAGCAGTTCGAGCTGCAGGCTGTGGATCCGCCAGCTGTTTTCGGTGATCATGATATAACCGGAAAACAGCGGTTCGTATTTTCTCTTCGGGATGACTTTGATCCTGTTCACTTCAACACTGTCTTCCCGGAAACTTCCTTCATACTGGTAGCGGTAATAATGCAGGGCATTCTCAGAGATGGGCGAAATAAAACCCCGGGGATTCAACGCTTCCGCAGCAATAACATTTTCATAAAAGCTGATAATCTTGGGCAGGCTTAGTCCGAATGCATTCCTGCTGCCACTCACCCTGGTGGACAATACATCAACCCTCGCCTTCCCGGGTGGCTTCACGGCATAACGTGCCACGGTTTCGGAGAGGTACAGCATTTTGCGTTTGCTCGTATCGCCATCTTCGAAATCCACCGGCTGACCCATGAATTTCTTTGGATAATCCCGCAACTGAAGCTGTTCGCGGGTATATACTTCGCTGCTGAAATGTGACAATTCTTCAAGGTGTTGCTTTCTCAACCGGATGGCATTCCGGATAATCTCATAAGCCGGATCCTCTGCACCTGGTTTTACCACCACCTCACTCAGTACCACCTGTTGCAGCACCAGTGTAAAATTGACTGAAACCGGCTCATCACCTACAATGATGGTTTTTTCCACTTTGGCATATCCGACATGGTGCGCGATCAGTACATAGGTTCCTGACGCAAGCGTAAGCTGGAACTGGCCATTGCCACCGCTGGTGGTTCCTTCTCTTCCCTGCTTTACATAAATGGAAGCATATGAAACCGGGTTACCTTTTTCGTCCTTAACCCATCCCGAAATCGTACCGGCATGCAGCATAACTGTCCAGCACAGCAAATGGACAATAAAAAGAATTCTTTTCATACGTTACAACTTTCTGGCAAGGCTGCCGGTAAGTGCGGCTGCTGCGCCTACCAGCCCACCAATGAGGCCACTGACCAGTATCAGCATGCCGGCAGATTGCTGTTTCAGCAACAACATGGATATTTTGTTGGCCAGCAGGTCGTCATTGGCGGTGCTGATCCACCACGCAAGAAGGGACCAAAGTAAAAAAATGCCGAGAAAACCTGTGAGCAATGCTTTCCAGGGTGTCTGTGGAATGGCGAATGCAACTACGAAGGCGGCCAGGGCGATGATCCACCAGGGAAAAAATATGGAGAGTGCAAAACCGAGTAATGCCGTCAACAGAATTGACACAATAATTTTCATGGAATAGTCTTAAGTTGAAATTACGCTTTTCTGAAATGCATCGTCCACTTAACGCGGTCATCGGCTTCCTCACCTGCTTTCATCATCCAGAGCCGGTAATATTTTCCGGTCACCCAATGGTCTACAAAATCATCATAGTAACGGCTGCCCGGGTTACCGCTTTGCCCGCCGGGATATACGCCGTAAGCTTCGATTCCGTCTGTCATCGCCACGATCATTCTCCAGCTTGGTCCGTGATCCGGTCCGGTCGCATTGATAATACCTTTTCCACCGCCAATGGGAAGGTGCAACCTGCTGAAAGGATCAATCACACGAAGCAGGTGCCGGATCTTTGTATCTTTTGCCTTTTCCCAATCGAGGTTGTTCTGCGCTGAAAGTTTGTCCAGCGAATCAGCAGCTGTTTTCAAGGAAGCCAGCAGGTCATCTTCAAGGGTTTCCTTTTCAGGAGTGGAAACATCATCGATCCAGGCATAGGCGGAGTCTTTGTGCAGGCTTTCGATCAGCACATATTCACCCGGCCACGGAAGCGGAACATTTGCACGCGAAAACTCATCTTTCCAGATCTTTTGTTCCAGCTCCCTCCACCAAAGGTGGAAAACAGTTGAACCAGGTTCCCCGGGGTCAGCTTTATTGTTCCATTTCTGATAGAACTCAAAATATTTTTTCAGCCGGTCATCCAGTTTCTCTACTGGTAAACGTGTCAGTATATCGCGGGAAAGTTCAGCCTTGATCACATAATTGCTCGTCTGCATGGCCATCATATCCTGAGGCGATAGATTATTGGCTGTATCCAGGAATCGGTTTACCATAAATCCGCGATAGACCGGGAAAACATTGCCGGTATAATACGGATAACTCGTATCGGCAGAAAGCTGGTTGGCACTGCTGACATATCCTCTTGAAGGATTTTCAAGGTGAGGATTTTCAGTTTCCGGGATAGTGCCTTTCCAGAAATAAGCGCTGTCAGTTCCCGGCATAACGAAGTCGCCCTGCCTGCGCCATTTGGCAGGGAACGTACCCTGTTGCCAGATGCCATAGTCACCGTTGCGGGAAGCAATCAGGCAATTCTGACCCGGACAATGAAGATTCCGGATCGCTTTTACGCCGTCCGAATATGATTTTGCATGGTTCAATCCGTAGAAGGTCAACCCGTCATTGCTGGGTTCATGCGCCTGCCAGCGAACGGCAAGGTTACTGACATTTTTTTCTGAGTTCCTGTAGTTGTTATCATACATCACTGGCCCGATCGCTGTATACGCGACGGTATCCAGGAGATCCGGCTTCCCTTTGATGCGGATGATCTCTACTCTTTTGGAAGTAGGCAGCCATTCATTGTTGAACCGGTAGGCGTTTTTGGTCTCATCCTGAAATTCGATTTCATAATAATCTTTCACATCCCGGCCGGCATTGGTGAACCCGAATGAAATGTCCTCATTGAAACCAATGATCACATTCGGGGATCCCGGAAAGGTGGCGCCATATGCGCTGAACGCGGGGCAGGATAATTGCATCTCAAACCAGAGGGACGGCAGGTTCAATCCCAGGTGTGGGTCATTGCAGAGAATGGGTCTGCCGCTTCTTGTTTTTGTTCCGCCCACCGCCCAGTTGTTGCTGCCGTTTTCAGGGTTTGGCTGATATGGTGGCAGTTTGGTAATGCTGTCTGAACCAGCCGGAAAACGGAAATAAAGCGAATCGGCGTCGGCAGGACGACGGAGATCCATTGCGGCGCTTGCGGGATAGGGTGATTCTGGCGTATTCGGCTGTATGGGCTTCAGGGAATCGGAAAGATAGGGATACAGCTTCTCAAAATCCTGCTTTGAAAAGAAATCACGTGCATTGGTGAATTCAAGATCATCTTCGCCACCTGCGAGGTCAAAACTCATATACTTGAGAAAAAGGGCGGTTTTGAGCGGCGACCATTGCTCCGGCGAATATCCCAGCAGTTTATACTCGATCGGTAACTGGCTTTCCTTCAACTGCGTTATCCAGGCATTCACGCCTTTGGTATAGGCTTCATATTGTGCTTTGGATTCGGGCGTTTTGTCGGCTTCTTCCACGGAACGTTCGGCAGCGTAAACCATACCCAGCCGCCGCATGCTGCGGTCATATTCGAGTATTCTGCCTTCGGGCCCTTCTCCCAGTATTTCACTGAGCCGGCCGGCCGCAGCATGGGTTTGAAATTCCATTTGCCACAACCGGAATTTTGCATGCAGGTAACCCTGCACATAATACAAATCCGTTTCGTTCCGGGCGAACACGTGGGGAACCAGCCGTTCATCAAAGTAAACGTCAACCTTATCCTGCAGATCCGGCAACAACAGGTCTTCATTAAAACCGGCATCGGATGGTTCTGCATTCTGCCAGATACCATGCTGCGGGCTTAATAATCTTCCTAACGGCGCAGGCAATACTTTCCGGGTGTCAAACACGATAATCAACCCGATTGTCAGCAGGAAAGCGAATGCCAGGTATACGAATCTCATAGCGGGCGGTTTACACCGCTAAAAATAAAGCTAGTTTGGCAGAACTTCCGCGACAATTAATTTCTCTTTAACAATCGCACTGTAATCCTTGCCCGCGTTTTGTTGTCTAATAAGTATGGATAGCAAAAAATACATACTTGGCGGCTTATTCATCCTGTTAATCGTGTTCAGCCTGTTTGCGTAGTCCAGACAACAATCCGACCAGACCCTGTAACTCGGCAGTAGTATTGAAAGCATGCAAAACGATCCTGAGCCGCTCGCTTCCCTGCGGAACAGTTGGAGAAAGGATCGGACGAACGTCAAATCCACTGTCGTGAAGCACACCCGCTACCTGTTTCACCTCCTTATTCCCCGGTATGATCACTCCCTGTATGGGTGTGGTTGAATCTAACCTTTCAAAAGGCAGGTCGGTCGCTCTGAAATTTGCAATCAGTTGCCGCAGCTTTTCCCGTTCTGCTGTTGACCCCGGAAATGATGCATAGGCATGGCCGATCGCTTCGAGCGCAGCAGGCGGCAATGCGGTAGAATAGATCAGCGGTCTTGCAAAATTTACCAGGAAATCTTTTAACAGGGCCGACCCGGTTATGACAGCGCCATGCGCCCCGGCAGCTTTGCCAAAAGTATACACCCGTGCCAGGCAACGGGACGCAAGCCCAAGCGACTGCGACAGCCCTTCTCCCTTTTCGCCTAAAATCCCCAGGGCATGCGCTTCATCTACGATCAGATGTGCCTGGTAACGTTCACAGATAGCCGCAATGTCATGCAGTGGCGCAAGATGTCCGTCCATACTGAACACACTTTCTGTCACCACAAACCGGTTTTCACCAGCTCCCGTTTCCAGCTTTTTCTCCAGGTCAGCCAGGTCATTGTGCCTGAATGAGAATGCTCTTGCCTGTCCCAGCCGGATACCATCACGTATGGAGGCATGACTAAGCTGATCATACACAATGAGGTCATTTCTGCCCGCAACGGCACTGAGCAAAGCCAGGTTGGCATCGTAGCCGGAGTTAAACAGCAATGACGCTTCGGATCCGTGGAAGGCAGCCAGTTGCTGCTCCAGGCTGACGGCCTTTGCCGAATTCCCGGAAAGTAACCGGGAACCCGTACTTCCATGTGTTATTCCGGAAACCGGCCATTCCCTGCGCGCATAACCGAGGTAGTCATTCGAACAAAAATCAACGCAGCCCTCCGTCAGTTTCAGCTGCCGAAATGCATGCTGTGCCTTTCGTTCAGCCAGTTTGTTTTCGAGGAATTTTTCTTTCATCCGAATCAAGTAGTTTTGTTGAAACCGGTTACCGGGGCAATTTACACTTCCTCTATGGAAATGAACGAAACCACCGAGGTCAGGAACATCCTGGGGCTTCAGCTGCCCACAGATCCCCGATGGGTGGACCTCGCATCGATCTCGCTGGAAGATGTGCTCACGGATCATGCCTATTGTGAACAAAAAGCCGCTACCACCTGCATCAGCCTTATCCAACGTTATAGTCAGCATCCCGGGCTCGTGCGTACACTCGCTCCGATCGTTACGGAAGAGTGGGGACATTTCCGGCTGGTGTTGCAGGAACTTGAAAAACGCGGGTTGAAGCTGGGCAAACAGCGGAAGGATGAATATGTGAATGCACTGATTGCCTACCAGCAAAAGGGTGGTGATGTGGAAACCCGCATGCTCGATCAGCTGCTCACCATGGCCATGATCGAGGCTCGCAGTTGCGAACGGTTCAAACGCCTCAGTGAAGGCCTTCAGGATAGCTACCTGCGAAAATTTTACCGCCGGTTCATGGAGAGTGAGGCCGGACATTATAAGGTATTCATTGAACTGGCAGAATCCCTGGTCGATCCCACTACGGTACGTGCCCGGTGGGCACAATGGCTGGATCACGAATCAGTGATCATGAACAGCCAGGAAGTAAGGGGGGATCGGATCCATTAAAATTTTATCCATGAGCGTAGAAGCGGCGGCTGCACAATTCCAGACCGGAACCTTTCAGTTCCGGCCAATCGGAAACGGCCTGATCAATGATACTTTCCAGGTCGATTACGACAACGGTGTTACACTGGTATTGCAACGCATCAACGCACACAGCTTTCCGCAGCCCGTACATATCCTGAGGAACTACCAGCGCATGGAAAGATGGCTGGAAGACCATCCCGGAAAAACAAGGATACCCCGCCTCTGCCGCACGATAAACGGTAAAGCCTGGTGGGAAGACGCTACCGGCAGGATATGGCGCGCTACAGGCTGGATCCCCAACAGCAGTTCCCCCCATCAGCCTGATTCCATGCTGATGACCGCCAATGCCGTTCGTGAGTATGCGCTGTTCATCCGTGCCTTTCACGGCATTGACCTGAGGTCCTGGGATATTGTAATTCCTCAGTTCCACAACCTGATGCAGCGTTACCGCCAGTTTGAAAATGCGATGGAGAACGCACCCCTGTTCCGCCTGATGAAGGCAACACATGTCATCGCATCCCTTCGCGAAAGATCACATTACCTGGCATTTTATGAGGAAATGATCCTGCACCCCTCCGACTATCCTGATCGCCTGCAGCATCATGATTGCAAAGTCAATAACCTGCTTTTTAACAGCAGTCATGATGCAGTGCTCGCGGTAGCTGACCTGGATACCGTCATGCCCGGCAAATTCTTTTCCGACCTGGGAGACATGGTGCGCACAATGGCCTGTACGGTTTCTGAAGAGAGTTCGGAGTGGGAAAAAGTAGGCGTTAATATTGACCGGTATGAAAAAATATTATCGGTATTTAAAGATTGCCTGGATGATATCCTGACGCCGTCAGAAAAAGCACACCTGCATGAAGCCGGAAGACTGGTGACCTATATGCAAGCGCTGCGGTATACTACAGATTTCCTGCAGAAAGACATTTACTACAAGACCAGTTTTCCCGAACAGAACCTGCACCGGGCATTCAACCAGCTGATTCTACTGGAGCGCCTCGAGGAAATAGGCTGATTCTTCGCTGAAGTCAAGAAAGGGATAGTTGTCCTGTAATAGTTTCGCTTTATCTGAAAATGTTCTCAGGAAATTCCGGTGCGCCTCCGTGTCCGGTTGAAACGCCCTGTGTTTCCTTGCATTGACAACCTGCTGAACCTGGTCCATCAGTGGATGATCATCCGGGGATATGAAACTGTTCCTGAAATGGTCGAGCACAAATGTTGTTGCCTGGTAGTTGGGATGAGCGAGATCAATATCATAAAAACGGTAATCCCGCAGCACGTCAATCACCAGTTCGTAGGCCGGGAAATAATACAGTTTGTTGAATTTGTGAACGAGGTGGTGTACTGCCTCGATCAACCGCGCTTTACTACGGTTATTCTCCACCACACCATCTCTGAGGTGGCGAACCGGGCTCACGGTAAAAATGATCTTAAGGTCGGGATTGAACCGGAATAACCGATGGAGGGTATTGTCCAGTACAGCGACTGTTTCATCAATGGTACAAAGGTGTTTCCGGAACCATTGTGCAGGCGCACGGTGGCAATTGGCAACAGGCCTTTCATTCTCCTCCACCAGTCGGTAAGAATAGGATGATCCCAGCGTAATAACCAGCCAGCGTGACTTTTTCAGGAAATGATGGGCCTTTTCGCGTTCGTGGTTAATGCCCGCCAGAACAGCATCACGGTCGATGCCAGAGAATCGGGAATGATGATCCCAGCTGTTCCAGCATTCGTTCAGCGGGAAAAGTGACGGCGCAGACGTCGGCCGGTTTTCCATGCAGGCATCGAGCGTCCTGGAAACACTCACGGGATCAAATAAAATACCATGGGGGTTCTGCAGTATGCTGAACTTGAGAGAACCCAGTTTGTCGCCGATGTGCTCCGTAAAACAGGATCCTATCAGGAATAGAGGATCTGTATACCGGATGCGTGTTTCCGGTGAAGTGATATTGATATCGGTCATGAATTTCATGAGCGCGCAGAAGTTAATTAGTGATCATGTACAAATGTGACAGCAGCCAGTGACAGTGCTTCTTCCAATGCAGACTGGTTAATGCCGGAGAATCCTGTTTTTTCTGTAAGGCGGCTAATGATATTCACTGTATCCATATTACCCACCAGGTCATCGCCAGCCATAGGGCAACCACCGATGCCTTTCAGCGCACCATCGAAACGCCGGCACCCCGCATCAACCGCAGCATCAAGTTTGTCCATCCAGTTGCCGGGATGGGCATGCAGGTGAACACCGATTGTTTTTTCCGGCAGTGATGCAATCAGCCGGCTGGTCAGGCTTTTTACCTGGATGGCACTGGCAAGGCCAACGGTATCTGCAAGTGACAGTATGCCAATACCCATGGCTGCCAGCTGTTGCGCCCATTCCATAACAATTTCCTCAGACCATGGATCACCATAGGGATTGCCGAATCCCATGGACAGGTAAACGACCAGTTCCTTGTTCCGGCGGAGGCACAGTTCCTGTATTTTTTCAACTGTCTGACGGGCTGCATCGGGCGTGCTGTTGGCATTGCGTTGCTGAAAGGTGGGAGAAACTGAAAATGGAAATCCGATATACCGGATTACTTCGTAGGCGGCAGCCGTTTCGGCACCACGCAAATTGGCAACAATGGCCAGCAGTGCACTGCGGGTTGCCGCTGTATCAAGTCCGCTCAGCACTTTAGCGGTGTCTGCCATCTGCGGAATCGCTTTCTCCGAAACAAAACTGCCAAAATCGATGGTATCAAACCCCACCTTCAGCAACGCATTGATGTAGCGGATCTTTTTTTCAGTCGGAATAAATACCGGCCATCCCTGCATGGCATCACGCGGGCATTCCACAAGTGTGAACTCCTGCCTGCCAGTGATTTTACCCGGCATTGATCCGTTGTTTCATTGCTTCATATAAGATCATTCCCGCGGCTACGGAAACATTCAGGCTTTCGAACTTCCCGGTCATGGGTATCTTAAAAGACACATCTGCTGTTTTAAGCAAAGCCGGATAAATTCCCTTGTCTTCACTTCCCATAATGATCGCCGCAGGTTCGGAAAAATCCAGGCCGAATATGTTCTCTTCCGCAGTCATTTCACTGGCAAATACCTTCACCCCATTCAGATGGAGGGTATCCACCGCTTTCATCAGGCTCGGCACCCTGCAGACAGCGAGTTTCTCCAGCGCTCCCGCAGAAGTGGCAATGGCATCGTCATTGAGTGCTCCGACACCTTTGTCGGGAATAAGCAGGGCATGCACACCACAACAATAGGCCGTCCGTGCAATAGCGCCTATATTCCTGATGTCGGTGATGCCATCGAGGATCAGTACAAGGGGCGCTTCCCCCCTGTCGATCACCAGCGACAACACATCCTGGAGGTCCTGGTATTGAATTTTCGCAATCAGGCCGACCACGCCGTCATGCCCCGTAATATTGAAACCGTTGAGCTTTTCCACCGGCACCCGGTTAATCGGGGTCGCTGTGGCATCGGCCAGTTTTTTGATCCGGTCCCATACCGGACTCTTATGATTGGGAACTACGTATATCCGTTCGAGTTGCCTGCCTTCCGCCATGGCTTTTTCCAGAGCGTCGGGTCCAATGATCAGGCTGCTTTTTTTGGGCCTGGATTGAACAGGCTGCCGGAAATGCTTCATCCCGCAAATTTACTGTTTTTCAAACTGCACTTTAGCCGGATCACCCGTGAGCTCCGTTTGTATGGCATTGATTTCACCATTTTCCCCCGTCATAAAATACAAATGGAGTTCCGGCAGATCACTTTCCGTTTGCAGTAAAGTAAACTGGTCATAATGAAAATGCTGCAGTTTCAGCTGCATGCCCCAGTACTGAACCGTGAGGTGTTCCCCTGAGGTATCCACGATCATCTTGCCATAAACAGGATGCATATAAGTGCCGCGGTAGGCAGATAAGGCGTGCGAAGGTTTTGTGCCCGGCTGACGGCCAGCGAGATATTTCGCCTCTTCTGCCCTGCCGGTACGCTGCTGTACTGCCAGCTCAGATTTATATCTGGCGATCCAGGGCGTATGAGAAAGACCGAGAAGTATATCCAGCACCGGGAAACCGATTACGTTGCGGAGGGAACCCGCTTCCCGGAGATTGAAAACAATGAAGATGCCGGTCTTCTCTGTCGGACAAAACAACAGCTGCGAATAAAATCCATCGATCGACCCGGTATGGCTGGTGATCTTATAGCCTTTATAGGTTTGCATCGTGCGTCCCAGCCCGTACAACGCGTTGGATAACTCCTCCCATCTGCCTGCTTTATCTGCAATGGCATTGGGAACAAGTGTTTCTCTCAGGGCAGCGGGTGAAATAACACTATGCCCTTTGTAGGAACCGTCATTCAGCAGGGCAATCATCCAGTGACTCATGTCAGCGACCGTTGATTTGATCGTTCCGGCGGGGCCAAGAACTTCCGATTGAGCATATCGGGTGATCGGGAACAGGGTATGGGTACTGTCCTGTTCAATATAGGACGTTGCCCTGTTGGCAACGGCTGACCATTCCGACTCAGTGAAGCAGGAACGATTCATCTCCAGTGGTTCAAAAAAATTCTTCCTGATAAGTTGTTCCCAGGAGCTGTTCGAAATCTTTTCCATCACGAGGCCTGCCGCAGCATACATCATGTTGTTGTAGATATAGCCCTGACGCAGTGATAAAGTTGGTTTCATCGACGGAATCCAATTGACAATGGAGTCGCGGGAGGATTTCCGGTAGATCCAGAGCGCGTCATAACGCGGCAATCCTGTTCGGTGGCTGAGGAGGTCACGCATACTGGCTTTGGCGTTCAGCTCGTCGGTGGAGAAGGTGAGGTCAGCATAGTAATTGCGCACAGGAGCATCCAGGTCAAGCTGTTTCTCCTGCGCCATCTCAGCTGCCAGCATTGCCGTGAATAACTTGGTATTGGAAGCTATTTGAAATAAGGTAGCCGTATCTACCGGCGACCGGGAACTGAGATCCCGTACGCCAAATCCTTTCCCATAAACGAGTTTGTCGGCATACACGATCCCGACAGCCAACCCGGGAATATGCCATTGCCGCATCAGGGAATCAAAATACTGGTCTACCTGCCTGAACTTCCTGTCTGGGTTGGTGAGCTGGGCCATGCTGTGGGAACCGGCGAGCAGGCTGCAGCAATACAACAGGTACTTGTACATGAGCGTTAATTTGGCAAAAAAAAAGCCGTCAATTCTGACGGCTTTAGATTATTTCAGCTTGAATGCTTTTTTTACTTTGGGAACGTAGTCCAGTTTTTCCCAGGTGAAAAGCTCCACTTTCTTCTTGATCACTTTTCCATCCGGTGAGCGGAATTCTTTGTCCACTGTCACCGGTTTGCGACCCATATGGCCATAGGCTGCAGTTTCGGAATAAATCGGGGTACGCAGTTTCAGCCTTTGTTCGATATAGTACGGGCGCATATCGAATATACCTTCAACAATCTTTGCAATTTCGCCGTCGGTCATATCCACTTTTGCAGTGCCATAGGTATTCACATAAATGCCCATCGGCTGTGCAACGCCGATCGCATAGGAAACCTGAACAAGCACTTCATCACAAAGTCCGGCAGCTACCAGGTTCTTGGCAATATGACGTGTGGCATAAGCAGCGGAACGGTCAACTTTGGATGGATCCTTGCCACTGAAAGCACCACCACCGTGAGCGCCTTTTCCGCCGTAGGTGTCAACGATGATCTTGCGGCCCGTAAGACCAGTGTCACCATGCGGCCCTCCGATCACAAACTTACCGGTCGGGTTGATGTGGTACTTGATCTTGTCGTTAAAAAGCTTCGCGTATTTTTTGTACTTGGTTTTGATGCGTGGAACCAGGATCTCAATGATGTCCTTTTTGATTTTGGCCAGCATTTTCGTTTCTGTATCAAAATCATCGTGCTGGGTAGAGATCACAATAGCATCGATCCTTACCGGAACATTGTTGTCATCATATTCCAGTGTCACCTGGCTTTTGGCATCTGGACGCAGGTATTTGATCTGTTTATCCTCCCGGCGAAGCGCTGCCAGTTCCTGCAGCAATTTATGTGCAAGGTCCAGTGCCAGCGGCATATAGTCTTCGGTTTCGTTGGTTGCGTAACCGAACATCATACCCTGGTCGCCAGCACCCTGCTCTTCCTTTTTTTGCCTTTCAACACCCTGGTTGATATCGGCGCTTTGTTCATGAATGGCACTTAACACACCGCACGAGTTCGCTTCAAACATGTATTCGCTCTTCGTATAGCCAATCTTCCGGATTACTCCTCTCGCAATTTCCTGAACATCAAGATAGGCGCGTGATTTCACTTCACCTGCCAGCACCACCTGTCCAGTTGTAACCAGTGTTTCACAGGCCACTTTGGAGTTAGGATCGAACGCCAGGAAATTATCGATCAAAGCATCCGAAATCTGGTCAGCAACTTTGTCCGGATGTCCTTCTGAAACACTCTCTGAAGTAAAAAGATAGGGCATTATGGGTTAATTTAATTAGACGCAAATATAGTCTGCTCTTAAATTCTGGAATACACAATATACAACCTGAGCTTTTTGGTCGTATTCGCGCCACCTCCCACGATGATCCGTCCCCGTGTCACCGGAGTAGCGATATTCATCGTATAGGTAGTGGATGTACCGTACAATACCGGCCTGGTGATATAGGGAGCATAAAGCCGGAGCGGGTAAGATGGATCACCGTCTGTCACAATCCCCTGAACATATCGTGTCAGGTCAAATTCGTACTTGTTATTCTTAAGGATGCCACCAAATTGTGCAGGTTCATATTTCAGCACATTGGTAGCACTGGTGATGAAGGATTTTGGTATGGTATAATAACCGGATCCGCCGGGGTCAGTATTTACCGCATCCAGGAACATGACACTGGGCTCATTGAAATAATTGTCTTCCAGGCCATCAAGCCGCTCGGCGATAAGGGCTGCCCTGTAGACCAGGCGGTTGGAAAGTCCGCTGAGGCCGGGGATACTCAGCATGGCAACTGAACCTGGGGTACTTTGCAGATACAATTCCGACTGGTTGGTACCGGTTCCTGTCGCCAGGTTGGCAGCATACGGTGTACCGCTGTTATTGCGGCTGATCAGGTTGGCATTGGCCTTGTTCCTGAATACAAATTCCGTCACTACAGTGTCAGCGGCATTATTGACTTTTTTCCGGTAATGGAAGGTCAGCCGTGTACCGCCATCGATCAGGCTGATATAGGCCATTGCCCGTTTTGCTGCTGATCCCTCGTCTGCTTTAATGGCAAATCCCCGGAACTGGCTGTTGAAATTGGTATCAGACTTGTAAATCGTAGAATCATATGACATCAAGCGCAGGCCGAAACTGTTATCCAGAGGGATCCGGATCTCATTCACCGTTTTGACAGTGTCATTTGCACGCAGGTAAATCAGGCTGTCATTGAAGGAGCTGAATGTGAAACTTTTCTGGCCAAGGAGATTGTTTGCAGCAAAGGAAGGCTGACTGATGAGGTAACCCAGGGAAGAGTCCCGGAAACCGGAGGACTGGTCAATTTCAAACACCTTCAGGTTTTCCATTGCATTGGAATCACCATAAAGTGACCTGTAGCGCAGCGAAAGTACTACAGAGTCGAGCCCGAGAATGCTGTCAGGTGGTCCGAAGGGCTGTTTGATGGGGCTGCCGCTGGAAAGTTGTGCGAGCAACTGCAGGTAAACCTCACCACTGGTGATGCCAAAAGATGGGTCCTGCATGATACCGAGCGCATGCGTACCGGTATCTCTCATTCTTGTACTGTCCGCCAGCGGGATAATCTCCGACTGAATTTCCAAAACAGTATCGAAAACCGTAACGTTATCCACGGGTGGGATAACATCAGAACCGATTTCGGTTGTTCTGATCTTGGTACAGGAAACAATGCTCAGTATGAAAACTACAATAAAGGAAAGGCTGTACAATAATTTCTTCACAAACAAACCGGTTATTAGTCTGAAATAAGTTGATGACCAGATACTTATTTGGCAAGGTCGGTATACAGTTGTAAATAGTCTGTTAAATCAGACTCAGCGTTGTAGGCAAGCACCTTCTTCCCTTTCACTTTGGCAAATTCCTCGCCCAGCTTCTTGTCAACTTTTTCAGCACCAAACGTAATGGCATCGGCAAAAGAAGCACCTCCCCTGAACAGTGAGGGGTTCGTTCCTTCCTTGAAAAGCTCCATATCCTTCTCTTTGATATTGGTATGGATCATCGCCTGTTTTACAAAATCCTGACCCAGCTTTTCCTTGAAACTGTTCTGGCCGATCGTGAATACTACTTTGCTGTGACCGAAGACAGGTTCTTTTTTATAGGCTGTTTTCAGGTAGAATGGTATCAGGCTGGTCATCCAGCCACTGCAATGAATGATGTCGGGAGGCCATCCGAATTTCTTCACCGTTTCGAGTGCGCCCTTGCAAAAGAATACTGTGCGGAGACTGTTATCGTCAAACCAGTTTTCCTTGTCATCATGAAACACAAACTTTCTTTTGAACAGGTCTTCATTGTCGAGAAAGTATACCTGCAAACGCGCATTCGGTAAAGAGGCTACTTTGATCTGAAGGGGGAAATCGTCATTGTCAACCGACACATTGATACCGCTAAGCCTAACGACCTCGTGGAGCCGATGGCGACGTTCGTTAATCGTGCCAAACCTGGGCATAATGCATCTTACTTCAAAGCCATTGTCGTTCGATTTTATCGCCAGCCGGTTCACAATTTCAGAAAACTCGGTTAGTTCCAGATAAGGCGACATTTCGTTGGCTATGAATAAAATTCTTTTCTTTGTTGACATTTTAACTTTTACTATTGGTGAAAATGGAACTGAATTTTCGGACAATAAGTGTGCAAAGGTAATATATTTTCGCCGAAAATGCGCTAAAACACGCCATTTCATGATCCTTCTCAAAAGGGCAAACGCGCTCCGGGAGTATCTTTCCGGAAAGCAGGCCAACGGAAATACGATAGGCTTCGTGCCTACCATGGGCGCATTGCACCAGGGCCATATCTCCCTTATACAGGCTGCACGAAAAGGCAACAGCATCACTGTCTGCAGCATCTTCGTCAATCCTACCCAGTTCAACGATCCATCCGATTTCCAACGATATCCCGTAACCCTGGAAAAGGATATTCAACTCCTGGAAAAAGAAGGCGTAGATATTCTTTTTTTACCATATGTGGACGAGATCTATCCGGATGGATTGAAGAACCTGCCGTCGTATGATCTGGGCTATCTGGAAACTATCCTGGAGGGAAAATACCGCCCCGGCCATTTCCAGGGAGTCTGCCAGGTGATGCATCGGCTGCTGACTCTTGTCACCTGCGATGATCTTTATATGGGACAAAAAGACTACCAGCAATGCATGGTCGTTTCAAAGCTGCTGCAACTGACAGGGATAAAGACCCGGTTGCATACCTGCCCCACCCTGCGCGAACCGGATGGCCTCGCCATGAGCAGCCGTAACATGCGCCTCTCGCCCGAAACACGTCACCAGGCAGTTTGCATTTCAACCGCCCTGCAAACAATAAAAAACCATATAAAACCGGGCGACACCGCTCACCATTGCCGGGAAGCCGAACAATTCCTTCAGGAAAATGGTTTCAAAGTGGACTATGTCGCCATTGCTGATGCAGCAGAGCTGCGGCTGATCAGCCAATGGGATGGCAATCTTCCCCTGGTAGCCCTTGCCGCCGCTTATCTGAATGATGTCAGGTTAATCGACAATATGTTAATCCCAACAGTTCAATAATGGAAAATTGTACCTTGCGCCCCGTTTCAACTATAAACCAGGTCAATGGATATTGAAATACTGAAATCCAAAGTGCACCGCGCGGTAATTACCGAAGCGAACCTTCATTATGTGGGCAGCCTCACGCTGGATGAAGATCTGATGGATGCCGCCAACATGGTCGAGCATGAGAAAATCCAATGTGTAAACGTCAACAACGGCAGCCGGATAGAAACCTATCTCATCAAAGGAAAACGTGGTTCCGGCGTCTGTTGCCTGAACGGACCTGCTGCCAGGCAGGGTGCGGTAGGAGATGTTGTCATTATCATTTCCTACGCAAGAATGGATTTTGAGAAGGCTAAAACTTTTCAACCCTGGGTAGTGTTTCCCAAAGAGGGAAACCTTTTGTAAACTTGGGTTATGGATAAAAAGAAGATCACCAGTGCACTGCAATACGTTTTTTTTCTGGCCCTGGGGATCTTCCTTGTTTGGTGGAGTATCGGCAAGATCGATCACCAGCAATGGGTGGAGATGAAGGCGGCGATGCGCCGTACCAATTACAACCTGCTGATCCCTGTTGTCATTGCCCTGCTCATCAGTCATTACAGCCGCGCCGTCCGCTGGAAAATACTTATGGAACCCATGGGTTACCGGCCTGACAACCTCAGGGTTTACCTCCTCGTACTGATCGGCTACCTTTCCAATCTCCTGGTACCCCGGCTGGGTGAAGTCTTGAAATGTACCCTGCTGGCCCGCTATGAAAAGATTCCGGCAGACAAACTAATTGGTACGATCGTGGCAGAACGGGCCTTTGATATGATCTGCCTCCTCCTGGTCTTTTTCATCACCCTGATTTCCCAACTGGATGTGATCGGCACATTTGCCCGCGAAAAGTTTTCCACGGTGCTGGCGAACGGCGGGCGTGAACCCAATATATTGTACCTGCTTGCCATTGCGGCCTTCGTGGCAGTAGTGATCTTTCTCGGCATCTGGCTGTTTCGCAGGTTCAGGCACAACAACGTGATGGTGAAGATCATCCGGATTCTCCAGGGCGTATGGGAAGGATTGAACAGTGTGCGCTACGTAAAGAAAAAAGGCTGGTTCTTCTTTCATACCATCCTGATCTGGTTTCTCTATCTCGCCAGCATCCGCTTAGGATTCCTCGCCATGCAGGAGACCAAACCACTGGGATGGCCGCCGGCATTCTCTGTGCTCTCCATGGGCAGTATCGGCATGATCGCAACACAGGGCGGTATCGGCGCTTATCCTGTACTGGTGCAGGAAACAATGATGCTCTACGGCATTCATGAAAATGTCGGTAAAGCATTTGGCTGGATCCTTTGGCTGGCACAGACACTGTTGATCCTGGTAGCAGGTGGCATCGCTTCTGTACTGCTTCCCAGGCTTAAGCGAAATGCTGTTAAAACCGCTTAACTTGCAGTATGAGAAATGCTGCCATCATTCCCCAAAAAATCTATGACCTCAACCGCCTGAAACATGCCGTGGAAGTGTGGCGTTTTCTGGGTAAGACCATCAGTTTTACCAACGGCGTTTTTGACATACTTCACCAGGGTCATGTATACAGCCTCTCCCAGGCAGCGCAGGAAGCCGACATGCTGATCGTTGGCGTAAACTCTGACGCTTCCGTGAAAAGACTGAATAAAGGTCCCGAGCGGCCGATCAATGATCAGAACAGCCGGGCGCTGCTGCTCGCATCCATGCTGATGGTAGATGCCGTTATTGTTTTTGACGAGGATACGCCATACGAACTCATCACCACGCTGATGCCCGATGTACTGGTAAAAGGTGGCGATTACCGCGTAGAAGAAGTAGTCGGACATAAGGAAATACTGGCCAACGGCGGCAATGTGGTGATCAACCCGATAGTGGAAGGATTCAGTACAACAGGAATCGTTGAGCGCATGCGCCACCAGAAGTAAAGCCCGCTATTTCCCGCAGGTTTTTTCGCGGCTCCAAGATATTTGCTCGCAAGGACCTTTGCTCGCAAAGGTATTTTCTCGCAAGGTCGCTACGCTCCCCGCAAAGGTGCAAAGGCGCAATTTTGATTGTATGCCTATACGTAAGTATCCCAACAAAACCCGATCACTAAAAAAACTTTGCGCCTTTGCACCTTTGCGTCTTGGCGTGAAAAAATACACAAGCGCGAACAAGCGCAGCGCCTTCACACCAATCGCAAACATAATCGCGTGAACTATATCACCTCTTTTGCGTGAAACTCCGCGTGAAACCAGTTTCACAACTTTTTCAGGCACCTCGTCAGTGATACATCTTTTCCACTTCCCGCACGATCATCTCTATCTCGCGGTCATCATTGTAGGCATCGTAAGGTTGCTTCAGGCTTGAATTGAAGAAGAACGCCACAGTCTGCCAGAACCTGGCCTGGAACCCGCCCCGGTATTCCTTGATCAGTTCGTAACAGTTATTTCCCGTTTGCCGGTTAATGAGCTTCATCAATACCCGCCCCTGGTAAACCGACAGCTTGGTCAACGGTGCTGTAAATTCCTTTTTCAGCTCCTCCTCCCTGCTCTTGATATAGGCTTTGCGCTCGCCTTCCGGCAGGGTAGCCAGTTTGGCATTGATGTCATTGATGATCACACCGGCTTTGCGGGCATAAGGATAAGTTACATAGACAGCATTCCGCAGGCGGGTCCACTTTTCATACCGCTTCCGCATCGCGGGAGGCATGGGGGCATCTACGTAAACATACTGCAACGTACCGGCAGGCAGCGTATCCCCTCTCAGCACATAAATGGGTACTATTATAGTGTCATTGGGGCCATAGCGGGGATCGGGTGGTTGCGGGGCCGGAGTTTGTGCATGAACATGGCCTGCAACGCCGCAAAACATCATCAGCATTACCAGGAACCTTCCCCAGAAGAATCGGCCTTTTTCCATGTGATCAAATAGACAGTGCTTAACGGTAAAAAGCTGTTAGTAGTTTCCTAAAATTGTATTTAGCTGTTTACCGCCTTCAGCCGCCCCTGTCTGTTCCGGTAAACCAGGCTGATCACAAAACCGGCAATCATGATAATGGTACCGATCCACACCAGGTTGATGTGCGGAAATTCAAACACTTTCAGGGCCACAAAGGGAACCATCTTACTGCTTTCCTTCACCTGTAGCTCTATTTTCTGATTTTCCAGGACGCGGCTGAAAGCAAAAGCAAGGTTTTGCGCATATACGGTATCCATCATATATCGCGCTTCATTGTCCTTTACATAGAATACAGGTTTCGCGCCCCACCGGTTGCCTTCTTTCGACACCACGGTCAGGTCTGCCATCAGTGCTGTATCGCTTGCGGTAAAATGATATTTGCCCTCGGAAGGATTCGGCACCACCTTGTTCAGGATCACATAGCCATTGGAGTAAAACAGGGTGTCACCAATCCGCAGCGGAAAACTCTTAAAGCTCGTTGTGTCTTCGCGGCTGTCCATATTGTCAGCATAACTGATATAGGCAAAAACATCCTTATTCCAGTAATGACGGGCATCAGGGTTATTCGAAAAATTCTCCTGCCCTTTCGTATTCCTGATAAGGTTCGGGTAAAGCGTGAAACCTTCCGAACTATCCTTTTTCATCATGCTGACCTTGTAGTAAATGATATTACCGGGTTTATTGGTCGAATCACTGTGTTCAAACGTAGTCATATAGGTGCCCATATCGGTAGCCACACCCTTGATCAGCGTCAGGTTCTCCATGGGATTCTGTTTCGAACGTTCGTCCCATTTCAGCATGATACCGGTAGTGTTGTAAGACAGCACTTTTTTGTTGCTGGAAGAAATCAGAATTCCGGCCAGCAATATGCCGAAACCGAGATGCGCCATCGAAGCCCCCGCTGCCTTCCATTTCCCGTTAAGTGTATTCCAGATATATCCGGCATTGGCTACTGCCGCAAACACACTGGCGAAGAATGCGAGGTAGATAGCCGCCAGGAAACCCGGACCTTTTTTATCATAATGAAATCCCGTGATCCAGCAGTAGGCGACCGTGATCACAACCGCTGCAACAGCAGGGATCAGCATTTTCTTCAGCCAGTTATAACCGGTCGTCTTTTTATATTTCAGGTACTGACCGAAAGCCGTGAGCAACGCAATAACGATAGCCACGAAAATCTGGATCTTGTTGTAGGCGAATTCAGCATCTTCCGGCGCTGCAGTCGATTTACCGCCGATCTTGTTATAGATCGGTGTAAAGGAGGTTTGCCAGGTGATCACCAGGCCGCTCAGAAACAGTACCAGTGCACCGATAAACATCCAGAACTCGCGTGAACTGGTCTCCTCTTCCTTAACGATATGCGGGATTTGTTTGTAACGCTGACCGAAAAACACCAGCGACGGCAGGAAAAAGACGAGCAACAGCAGCAACAACTGCACATTCATGCCTTCTCCCGTAAAGGCGTGTACGGAGCTGTCGCCCAGCACCCCGCTGCGTGTCAGGAACGACTCGTAGAGGGCAAAGGAGAAGCTCATGATATAAAAAAAATAGGTTGCGCGGAGGGAGTGTCCTGTCGCATTGTAGATCACCTGGGTATGTATACCCGCCACCAGCACCAGCCAGGGCACCAGCGAAGCGTTCTCAACCGGATCCCATGCCCAGAAGCCGCCAAAAGTGAGCGACTCATATGCCCAGGCAGCCCCCATCATAATGCCCAACCCAAGTATTGCGGCTGAAAACAGGTTCCAGGGAAGCGAAACCTTCGTCCATCCGCCAAAATCTTTTTTCCAGAGCCCCGCAATGGCATAGGCAAAGGGAACGATTGTAGAAGCAAAACCCAGGAACAATACGGGAGGATGGATCACCATCCAGTAGTTCTGCAGCAACTGGTTCAGCCCCTGCCCATCCTGCATCTGCGGCAGGCTCAGGTAATCCGGGCGGGCAAATACCGGCGCCTCGGAAAACATTTCCCGAACCAGGAGAAAAGGATTACTGCCGATCTTGATGCCGGCGATATATATGCCGATTACCATCGTTGCCAGCACCAGCTGGGCAAAGGAAATTACAGTCAGCACCGGCGCTTCCCATTTTCCGCCCTTGCGGATCAGGAGCATCCCCAGAACAGCCTGCCAGAGGGTCCATAACAGGAAACTGCCTTCCTGGCCTTCCCAGATGGAGCTCAGCAGGTATTTCATGCTGAGGGAACGGCTGCTGTGATTCCAGGCGTAGAAATATTCGAAGTAGTGATTGGAAATAATGTAAAAGAGAATGCCGAATACGGATAGTACCGACACAAAATCTATTCCGAAAGCAATCCGCGCCAAAGTCTTCCACCGGCGTTCGTCAGCAGGGTCTTTTGCAGATGCAGCCTTAAAAAATGACCACGTGGCAACACCGGAAGCGACCAGGGCCAGGAGGATAAAAAAATGACCCAGTTGCCCGGGTAAAGGATGTTCACCGATATATTTCATGAGCGCGCCGGATTAGTTATCGTTGAGCTGTTCGCGATTGGCATTCACTTCCTCCTTGTATTTGGAGGGACATTTCATCAGCATCTCCTTGCATTCAAACTGGCCGTCGCGCATACTTCCCTTTAACACCAGGCGCTCGCTTTTTTCGAAATCAGTGGGTTTGCTGTTATGGTAAATGACTGTTGTTTTATTTCCCAGTGTGTCCAGCGCCGTAAACCGCATGTAATTGGGGTTTTTTACCGGATCATACTCGACCGGGGCGTTTTTGTCAAGTTTGGCGATGAGGTGCACAAATTTTCCTTCTTTCTCGCGGGCGGAGGCAATCGTGTCGTAGGTGGTCAGGTCACCCATGAAACTAATGAGCACGGCAATTGCTATTGCAATGAAAATCAGGATAATGATGTGGGTCTTTTTCATATTCTCAGGGGGTTCCGGCGCAAAGTTAGGCCAATTTGGGGTTCCAAGCGCCCCACCCGCCTGCCAACGCTTTCTAATTATTTTGCATCTACGGTAAGCTAACCTAATTTTGCGTCCGTTTTCAAAACATTACGTATGGATCTTTCCCATTACGACGCCAATTGCCTGGGTAACCCGCAATTCAATCTTTTCGGTCTTCCGACAACTGAGGAAGAAGCCCGGCTGGTCATTGTTCCGGTGCCCTGGGAGGTAACTGTGAGTTATAGCGCCGGTACTGCCCGCGCAGCCGATAATATCCTCAAGGCAAGCCGTCAGGTTGACCTTTTTGACGCCGACTATCACGACCTCTGGCGGAAGGGTTTTTATCTCCGGGAAGTAGATAAAAAGATTTTGTTAAAAAGTGATTACCTGCGAAAAGAAGCAGAACTCTATATCGATTATATTTCCTCGGGTGAAAAGATTGAGAAAAACAACTTTATGTGCCGGTCATTAAAGGAAATTAATGAAGGCAGTCTTTTTCTCAACCACTGGGTGCACACCCAAACCAGTGAACTGATCCAGAAAGGTAAACTGGTCGCACTGCTCGGTGGCGATCACAGCACTCCCTTCGGTTTCATCAAAGCACTTTCCGAGAAATATGAAAGCTTCGGCATCCTTCAGATCGATGCCCATTGTGATCTCCGGAAATCATTTGAGAATTTCAGGTACTCGCATGCCAGTGTGATGTATAATATCCTGGAGGAGATCCCGCAGGTAGAGCGGCTCACCCAGATCGGCATCCGTGATTTTTGTGACGAAGAGGCTGATTATATTAAAAACAGCAATAACAGGATCATTCCTTTCTTTGATAAAGACATCCGCGAAGCCTTGTTTGAAGGTGGCACCTGGCAACAGCAGGCGGCTAAAATTATCGACACGCTTCCACAGCTGGTGCATATCAGCTTTGACGTCGACGGTCTGGATCCGAAACTCTGCCCGAATACCGGAACTCCTGTTCCAGGCGGGTTTGAAGTAGAACAGCTGTTTTACCTGTTCAGAAAGATCATTGAAAGCGGCAGAAAGATCATCGCATTCGATCTGAACGAAGTAGGCGTCGGTGATACCGACTGGGATGCCAACGTAGGCGCCAGGATCCTTTTCCGCCTGTGTAACCTGCTCACGCACAGCAACCAGAACTGATTATGGTGTATGACTATGTCGTTACCCTGCAGAACCGCAGCCGCAAACTGATCGACCGCTTCAGTATCCTTGCTTCCGGAATATCGGGTGTGGTATTTTTCACCATCTTTCTGCTGGATCCCGAACACCGGCTCATTCACCTGGTGGGAGGCGCGGTAGTGCTCGTTCTGGCGGCGGTAAACCTGTACAAATCAACCCGGTTACGGGAAGCTGTCTCCTACAACTATATCCTGGTGATTGCCGGCATCATCTGGGCAAGCATGCCTTTTTCGCAATGGCTCAGCTTTCTGCTCCTGATCATGGGTTTGCTGGAAAAACAGGCCAAGAAGAACCTTGAGATCGGGTTTCACCAGGATATGATCGTATTCAACAGTTTTCCCAGAAAAAAATATCACTGGAAAGATTTTTCCAACATTGTGCTCCGCGACAACCTGCTGACGCTTGACTTTGTCAACAACCGCCTGCTCCAAAGAGAAACCATCGATGAAGAAGGAGATGCAGACGAAGATGAATTCAATGCCTATTGCCGGTCGCATCTTTCCTGATACACTATCTTTGCGCTATGCTGAAACACTCTCCCTTCCTGCTCTTTTCCGACGGAAAAGGAAATATTTTCGAAGACCAGTCACTGTATGCCACGGGCAGGAGCGGCTGGGACGTTTATCCCGTTCCGGATGAAGACTGGATCGTACTGCCGGAAGGCGGCAACCTTTACGAGCTTCCCGGCAGGCGGGGAATCGGCATCGATGTGAATACCGGTGAAATGCGGCTTTGCGAAAAAGGATGGGCCGTTGCTGCATTTATTCCACCCGCACATACCGGCCTCTTTCTTTCCGCCTATGAATCGGCCCCTGACGCTCCCACACTTCCCCTGTTCTGCTATACCGCAGCAGGATGGGTTGAGGGCGAATTCGTGGTACCGGCAGTACGGATCGAAGCGGATATCCGGCAGGAATGCCGTGGTTATAACGATCAGAAGATCGCTACCGGTGTCGATCATATGGTACAGGCATTCCCCCACAACCGGCTGGTAAAACACCTTGCAGACAATTGCTGTAACACTTACCACTGTCCGGCAGCACGAAACTATTTCATGGGGCGTTGGGAGTGCCCGATCCCGGTATCCCCTGCCTGTAATGCCAATTGCGTAGGCTGTATCTCCCTGCAACCTGACGAAGAACCGATCGTCAGCACGCAGGACCGGCTCCAGTTCAAACCTTCCCCCGAAGAGATCGTTGAATACACTGTTCCGCACCTGGAATCTGCGCCGTATCCCATCGTGAGTTTTGGACAGGGATGTGAAGGAGAACCGTTGCTGATGTGGGAAACGATGCGCGAAGCCATCAAAGAGATCAGGAAACATACTTCAAAGGGAAGTATCAATATCAACACCAATGGTTCCCGCCCTGACGCCGTGAAAGTGCTCGCTGAAGCGGGACTCAACAGCATCCGCGTGAGTACCAACTCTGCAAGGCGCGAGGTCTACATGCCTTACTACCGCCCCAATAACTACGACTTCAACGACATCATCGAAAGCCTGAAGATCATGCGGCAGGCTGGCGGCTGGACTTCCATCAACTATTTTGTATTTCCGGGCATGACCGACAGTGTAGAAGAATATGAAGCGTTGAGGAAGCTGATCCGGGAAACCGATCTCTGCATGATCCAGTGGCGCAATTTCAACATTGATCCTGACTGGTACCTTGGCAAGATCGGGGTCACTGAAACCGGCGAATGCATGGGTGTAAAACAACTGATGGAACTGATCCGGGAAGAGTTTCCGCATTTGAAATTCGGGTATTACAACCCGCCCATGGAACGCATCAAAGGAAATTTCGAACTGGACTTCGCCCATTGAAAAATGCGTCTCCCGCAATGAAGGGCGTGCTGTTTGCCGTCATCGCCACCATTATCTGGAGCGGTAACTTTATCGTGGCCAGGGCCGTGATCAAAGACGTTCCGCCAATATCACTGGCATTTTTCCGCTGGCTCCTGGCAACCATCATCCTGCTGCCGTTTGCATTCCGGCAGCTGCGTACAGAATGGGATGTCGTAGGTAACAATTGGAAGTATTTTCTCTTCATCGCATTTACAGGAATAACGCTCTTCAACACTTTTGTGTACGTAGCAGGCCATTATTCGCCTGCCATCAACCTGGCATTGATCGGCACCACTTCCTCCCCGATCATGGCGATCATGCTGTCAGCGATCTTCCTGCAGGAAAAGATTCCCTGGCAACGGGTAGCAGGATTGCTGCTTTGCATCACCGGTATCCTGTTGCTGCTGTCCCGCGGTGATCTCCGGAATCTTTACCAGCTGCAGTTCGGAAAGGGAGATGGTTATGTATTGCTCGGTGCATTTGCATTTGCCATCTACAATGTGCTCGTACGCAAAAAGCCGGCAGGTATTGGTCCGCTGTCTTTCCTGCTGCTGATCTTCGGATTGGGCACGATCCTGCTGATCCCCGGCCTGGTCTGGGAGATCAACCATGAACCACCCATTCACTGGAGTGCCTCCATCATTGGTGTCATGGTATACCTCGGCGCAGGCACGTCTGTTATCGCCTATCTCTGCTGGAATGCAGCGATCAGCCGGCTCGGTACTTCAAGAACGGCATTGTTCGGCAACCTGATTCCGCTGTTTGCGAGCCTGGAAGCGCTCTGGCTGTTACAGGAAAAATTCACCATGCTTCACCTGGTGTGCAGCGTGGTGATCATCATCGGCCTGGTACTCGCAAATCTGACAACACGAAGAACCTGATTTTAACATTTTTAATGCCACAGGAAGCCCGTATTTTTATGGCGGTAACCCGACTACTATGACCACAGCATTTGAAACACAAAAGAATGTACGTGCCGCCGGATATACGGCAACCGTCCTCCTGGGATTGTTGCTGATCCTGTTTTTTGTACGGTGGTCATTGCCGGTAGTACCTCCCGTTCCGCAGGAAGAGGGAATTGAAGTGAACCTGGGCAATAGTGATGAAGGTTTCGGTGATGACCAGCCCAAATCACCCGAATCACCCGCCCCTGCCCATCAGCCGCAATACCAGCCGCCTAAAGCGGTAGCGGCGGCGACGCAGGATGAAAAGGATGTAGAAACTGACGATACCGAAGAAGACGCGCCGACGGTGAAAAAACCGGAAGTAGTTAAACCGCATGCTGTGAAAGTTCCGGAGAAGGAAACGGCCACCAAACCGAAGTCCGCTCCAACTACGCCCGTTTTGAATCCAGTACCCGCCCCCCCCAAGCCGAAGGCAGTCTTCAAAGGTGTTAGTGGTACAGGTACCGGTGGCAATGAAGCCGACAGTTACAAAAAAGGTGGCAACCAGGGCATTGCCGGTGGCACCGGTGATCAGGGTAAGCCAGGTGGAGATCCTGATAGCAGGAACTATGAAGGGAACGGTGGTACCGGTCACTCCGGTATCTCCATCTCCAGGGGTCTTGCCGGCCGCAGGATCATCAGCCAGCCTTCATTTGAAGATGAATTCAATGAAAATGCAAAAGTTGCTGTCGACATAAAACTCGACGCAACCGGTAAAGTAATTGCAGCTGTATTCCAGCCCAGGGGATCAACAACCTCCAATGCAAACTATAAAGCCATCGCCACCAGGAAAGCGATGCTCCTGAAGTTCAACCCGGGTGGTGAAGATCAAACCGGAACGATTATCTTTAACTTCAGGGTGAAAAATTAATGGACTACACTGCTTCGCTCAGCTTTCTTTATAGCAGGCTTCCCATGTTCAGCAAACTGGGCGCCGATGCCTATAAAAAGGACCTGCACAATATTCTGGCCCTTGAGGAAAAACTGGGCAACAACTACCGGAAATTCAAATCGATTCATGTTGCCGGAACCAATGGCAAAGGTTCCACCAGTCATATGCTCGCAGCTGTTCTCCAGGAAGCCGGTTACAAAACGGGACTGTTAACCTCCCCACACCTGCATGATTTTCGTGAAAGAATCCGGATCAACGGGCAGATGATTCCCGAATCCTTCGTAGCTGCATTCACTACTAACAGCATTCCGCTGATCGACGCGATCGAACCCTCCTTTTTTGAACTGACTGTCAGCATGGCTTTCGCCTGGTTTGCACAGGAAAATATTGAAGTAGCGGTGATCGAAACAGGTCTCGGCGGCAGGCTTGACAGTACCAATATTGTCACACCAGAGATCAGTATCATTACCAATATCGGTCTCGATCATCAGAATATCCTTGGTCCCGATCTCGCCACCATCGCTGGTGAAAAAGCCGGCATCATCAAGCAGGGTGTACCGGTTGTAATCGGGGAAGCCAATGCGGAAACCCTTCCGGTATTTGAAGCTGTCGCAAAAAGCAAACAGGCGCCGATGAGTGTTGCTTCTGAAGCTCAGCAACTGATCCAATGGGGCAAAAACGGAAACAGGCTCGACGCAACTGTACGGGATACTGACCGCACCGATGGCCATCAATACCAGCTGGACCTTACCGGCGAATACCAGACGCGAAACCTGCTGACTGTACTGCAGGCTATCAGGATCCTGCAGCGTGCGGGATGGAATATCAATGAGAAGGCAATTCAAAGTGGTTTGTCCCAAACCAGGAAACTAACGGGACTGCATGGCCGCTGGGAACAGATCAGCGAATCCCCCCGGGTGATACTGGACGTTGGCCACAACGCAGACGGCATTCGCGCGATTGTGCGACAACTTGGACTGGAAACTTTCGCCCATCTCCACATCGTCATCGGGATGGTGAAAGACAAAGACATCAGTGCAGCGCTGGAGCTGCTTCCCAAAACCGCCACATACTACTTTACCGCGGCAAATATTCCGAGGGCACTTCCTGCAGATGAACTGGCACTGAAAGCTGGCAGCTATGGCCTTTCCGGCCGTTCCTGGCCGGATGTGAACCAGGCGCTCAATGCTGCAAAGGCCAAAGCAGGCAAAAACGATCTCGTGCTGGTCTGCGGCAGCGTGTTCATTGTTGGAGAAGTTACCTGGTAGTATACGCCAGCATTCCCATTTTCATAAAAGCCAGCAGAATGCAATTCAGGTGCAGGCTTTGTTTGATCTCACCGGCAGCCACCAATTGCATCAGTTCCGCCATCGTGATCACCTGGACATCGATCTCCTCATTATGATCAAGCGATTGATTGTCTGTTCTGACGCCACCCGTCGCCAGGTAGAGTTCTGTATAATTACTCAGTACTCCCGGGTTGGCGGCAACCCTTCCGAGATAGTCAAATGACGCAAAACTGTAACCGGTTTCTTCCAGCAGCTCCCGCCGCATGCCTTCGGCAAAATCTTCGCCGGGATCAATAAAACCACCAGGCGTCTCCAGCATCACTTCCGCTACGGGATGACGGTACTGTTTCACCATCACCACTTTCCCGTCTTCCGTCAAAGCCAGGGCTGTTGCAGAAGTTGGCAACTCCACTACGAAATAGGGATCCACAATTACACCGTCCTCCCGCTGGCAACGGTCTCTTCTTGCTGTAAAATACTGGTGATTACTGATATACTCGGTCGACAATACGTTCCAGTGCATGCATTCTTTTTTACCAATGATTCCTGTCGCGGAGGCTGGTGATATGGGCAACATGATGTTTGCCGTGCCACGCATACATTCCCAGCAAATACCACAATGTCATTTCTTTCTGATGTTCCGGATGAAAGACTGTCCGCTGCTGCAGGGTCTCCGCATCAATTTTATAAAGCGCAGCATACCATCTGGCATGAATGGCGTGCAGCATGGTCAGCGTGATATTAATGGGCAGCTCCTTTACATCATTGAGCTCGGCCCACGCTGCCTCATCATACGGTTTGATCGCCGGGTTATTCTCCGTGAGCCCCAGCTTAAACCGGATGATGGCATTCATATGACTGTCGCCTACATGATGAACCACCTGTTTGATGGTCCAGCCACCGTCACGGTAAGGTGTTTCCAGTTGTTTTTCATCCAGGTTCAGTATGGCATTCTCGAGTAACTGCGGCAGGAATTTGATATCATTCAGCCATGCCTGGTGTTGCTCCGGAGAATAGGGCACCGGGGTATACTTTCCGGTCGGATAACGCAGATCCTGTGTTGTTGTTTCCATGTTATTAATTTATTGAATCAGTCACCATCGCGAAGCGCGTGACCGGTGAGGTTAATGAACACGTCTTCCAGGTTGGCCTGTTTTACTTCCTTAGGTTTCTCAAAACCTGACGCCACCAGCTGATCGATCAGAACATCGGGCGTGTTCATGGCAATGATGTTCCCCTTGTCGATAATGGCCACACGATCACACAATTTTTCGGCCTCATCCATATAATGGGTGGTCAGGATAACCGTTGTACCTTTTTTGCGAATGGCAGCAATCAGCTCCCACAGGTTACGGCGCGCCTGCGGATCAAGACCAGTCGTCGGCTCGTCCAGGAAGATGATCTTCGGTTCATTGATCAGCGTTGTCGCAATGGAAAAACGTTGCTTCTGCCCTCCGCTGAGTGCCTTGTACCTTGCCTTTGCCTTATCCTCCAGGTTAACCAGCGCCAGCATCGCCCGCGTATCAATGTCACGATTGTACAAACCGGCGAACAGCTCCAGCAACTGCACCAGGTTGAGGCCCGGGTAATATCCCGACGCCTGCAGCTGAACACCGATGATCTTTTTGATGGACGCTGGCTCCTGATCGAGATCAAAACCGCCGATAACAACACGACCACTGGTCTTTTCCCGCAGGGTCTCCATAATTTCCAGCGTAGTGGATTTTCCGGCGCCGTTAGGCCCGAGCAGTCCGAATATTTCACCCGGAAAAACGTCGAAGCTAATGCCTTTCACCGCTTCAAACTGTCCGTATTTTTTTCGAAGATCCCTTACTTCAATGATGGCTGAAGATGACATAACCCCCACAAATTAAGGGATTATTTCAGGATGAAGATCTGGGTATAGTAAACATTCCCCTTGCTGTCGCGGGAAATGCCGATGCCGGTAAGATTATATTTTCCTTCGATGTTTTTTTTGTGCGGTGCGCTTTTCAGCCAGAACTGCACGACGTCATGTGCCGACATTTTTCCGTAGGCAACATTTTCGCCGGAAGCAGAAGTTTCTCCCAGCCTGCTGTTGATACGGGAAAGCCGGGCGGAAAACCCTTCATGCCCGAAAGGTGTCTGGCCACTTGCCATTCGCTGACTGTGTACCGCTGCTTCGGTCGCCACCACACTGCTGGATTCCAGTGCCGGAAGGCCGATTGATTTCCGGTATTTATTGACTTCCGTCACAATATCCACCTCAAGATTCGACAACGAATAAGTACTTGTTTTCTTCGGGGCGCTGGTTGAACCGGAAGATTTGGCCGGTGGTTTGGAATGACAGGCCATCATGACCATGGCAACGGGCACTATGAAAAGCATACAACGCATGTCAGGGGTTTACCAGGCAATCAGCAAGTTTTATACCACGCCGAGAAATCCATGTAATTCAGCCATCATTTCACTGCTGCCGGCAAAGAATGGCGCCCGCTGATGCAATTCAGCCGGTATGATATCCAGCACACGCTGTTTCCCGTTGGTTGCCCTTCCACCAGCTACTTCAATGATGAAGGCAAAGGGATTGCATTCATACAACAGCCTGAGTTTTCCCCCGGGTTTTGAGTCCGTTCCGGGATACAAAAAAATTCCCCCCTTGATCAGGTTTCGGTGGATGTCACTGACCATGCTCCCGATATAGCGCTGGGTATAGGGACCACCGTTGCGACTGTCTTTCTCCTGGCAGGCGGTAATGTACTGTCTCACCCCTTCTTCGAAGCGAAAGAAATTGCCATGATTCACGGAATAGATTTTTCCCTGCTGTGGACATTTCATATCGGGATGGCTCAGGCAGAATTCGCCGATGGATGGATCAAGTGTGAATCCATTAACACCGCGCCGCGTGGCATACACCAGCATGGTGGAGCTGCCATAGATCACGTAACCTGCGGCGACCTGTTTGGTACCGGGCTGAATAAAATCTTCGCGTACACAGGGCGTCCCGATCGGGCTGATCCTGCGATAAACAGAAAAGATCGTTCCTATGGATACATTCACATCAATGTTGCTGCTTCCGTCAAGCGGATCAAACAATACCACATATTTGCTCTGGTTACTGACCTCGTCATCAAAGATCACCACATCATCCATTTCTTCACTGCCGATGCCCGCACAACTGATACCATGCCGCAATACACCGGTCAGCTGGTTATTGGCAAACACATCGAGCTTCATTACCTGTTCGCCCTGGATATTTTCACTGCCATAAGCGCCGAGGATATCGACCAGTCCAGCTTTGTTGACTTCCACATTGATTCTTTTCACAGCAAGTCCGATGTCGCGGAGAAGACGGCTGAGTTCGCCGGTAGCATGGGGAAAAAGGCGCAATTGCTGGATGGTGAATTCATCCAGGGTGAGAATATTCCTGTTGAGCATAGCAATCGTTTAGCAGCACCACAAAGAAACGAAGAAACTGTGCTGAAACCATAACTTTGACCCATAAACGACCAATCATTTTATGCGGATCTACAAGTTCGGTGGCGCTAGTGTCAGTACATTGGAAAGAATCAACCAGGTTAAGGATATTCTCAAGAACGAACAACAGGAAGAATTACTGATTGTGATCTCCGCCATGGGCAAAACGACCAATGCGCTGGAAAAAGTTGCTGAGCAATTCTTTTCCGGTAATCAAAAAGAGGCATTGGCATTGTTTCAACAGGTAAAGGACCAACACCTGGACACCGCAAAGTACCTGCTTGTAACGCATTATCTCGCCTGCGAAAATGACCTGATCAACTTTTTTACGGAAGTGGAATGGCTGCTGCACGATAAACCCGTGCGGGACTTTGACTACTATTACGACCAGATCGTTTGTGTCGGCGAATTGTTGTCCACCTGCATCGTCAGCGCTTTCCTCAATGAATCAGGTGTGGCCAATACCTGGGTAGACGTCCGGGACATACTGCGCACCGATGATCGTTTCCGGGATGCCAATATCGACTGGTCGTTTACGCGGCAACAGGTGGACAAAGTGCTCCGGCCTTTGTTCCTGGCAACCAAACTGGTGATCACCCAGGGCTTTATCGGGGCAACCGACGAAAATGAAAGCACCACATTGGGCAGGGAAGGCAGCGACTATACTGCAGCCGTATTTGCCAACATGCTTGATGCCAGTCACCTGTCCATCTGGAAAGATGTTGAAGGCGTCATGAATGCCGATCCCAAAAAATACCCCGGGGCACAGCTGATCCCCACCCTGAACTATACAGAAGTGATTGAAATGGCGTATTACGGTGCCCAGGTCATTCACCCTAAAACGATCAAGCCCCTGCAGAACAAAAGCATTCCCCTCTATGTCAAATGCTTTCTTGATCCGCAGTTGCCGGGAACCGTCATCCACAATAAGCCAATCGCTCACCTGCCGCCGATCATTGTGATGAAAGACAGCCAGGTTTTGCTGCAACTGAAATCAAAAGATTTCTCTTTTATCGGAGAACAGGAAGTGGGACAGCTGTATCACCTGTTTGAAAAACTTTCTTTCCGCCCCAATCTGACCCAAAACGGCGCGATCAGCTTTACCTGCTGCCTGGATGACCGGCCCGAAAAGATCGAGGCACTGGCGCTTGGCGCAACTGATTATTTTGATGTGACAGTGGAAAAAGGATTGCAACTGCTTACCGTGCGTCATTATCACCAGGATGTGGTGAACAGTCTTGTGGGTGGCAGGAAAGTAGTCTTATTGCAGCAAACGCCCGAAACGATGCAGATGGTGGTGCGGTAAGGATGGATCAGTTGCCCCCGGTCAACGTTGCGGTCTTGTTCTCCACAACAATGGTCTGTTTCAGTTTCATGGGAACTGCTTTTTCTTCGCGAATGGCCGGCGCCCAGTCGGGCATGGTTTCCAGTGCATCCAGCAGTTTCTCATTCAACAGGTCGTTACCGCCTTTCAGAATTTTTGGGTTCAGTACCTTTCCATTTTTGTTGACGATGAATTCGATGAGCACATATGCGGTATGCTGATCTTCTGAAAGATAGGGAGCCAATTCAGTATTCAGGTTCCTGAGATAGTCTCTGAATGCACCAGCGCCGCCGGGAAACTCGGGAAGCTTATGTACGGTGGTGGGAATTTCCTTTTCATTAAATGCTTCCTGCTTCCTGTCTTTCTTGATTACAACAGGAGCGGCAGCTTTTTTATCGGCACCAGGAACAGCTTTCTTTACATCATCATCCATTACATAACTGCCGCGGCCATTCACCATGATAACGGGCAGTTTTTTATGTTTTTCGAAATAGAAGAACACTTCTTTCAGGCTGTTGGCCAAATAACTGTAGTCTGCAAAATCGCGCACATAGCGGTTAAGATATTCCGTACTCCTGCGGTTGTCGAATCGCACCGGAAAAATATGGACCGGAATAAAATCCTGTCCGAGGGATTTTGCATTTGAAGCCAGCACATACAATTCTTCAATCTGGCTGTCGGTAATGGGAATGCAGCCTGTGGTAACACAGCTGCCGTGAATATAAATATCTCCACCTGGCTGGATCGCGTCGCTGAGATAGCGGTCAGAAGCATTCGGGTAGTTAAGGCCCAGGGAAAGATGATAAACGCTGCGGGGATTGAATTCGTTGATGTAGTAGAACCCTTCCGGCACCTGGTAATCGCCTTCCATCCGTTTTGGACCCAGTGTTCCAGCCATGGCGCAAACCTTGTAGGTTTTGAACAACTGGAAGGGCTGGTCTTTTTCTCCTTTCACCCACACTTCCAGCTGGCTGTCGTATTTGAAAGAGCGGATATACAGGTATTTGGCCGGCCATGCCAGTCCCTTGTCCCGGAATTGGCGCACCAGGGAGTCTTCCCTTTTCTTCAGGTTGTCACCAAAACGGGAACCATTACGCTGAAATTCGGCATAACCGGGCTGATACGCAGTTTGTGCAACAGCTTCAGACCCCAATGCCAGAACAAGAAGGTAGGCTAATAATTTTTTCATAGTAACGACCGCACACCGCTAAAATAGGCAATTAATTGGCTATGTGCCATCCCTAAATACCCCCATTTCGGGGAATGGGTGGATAACTGCGGTGAATGGTCGAAGGTTTGAGGTCTGCAGTCTGCTTTACCTGCCGAAGCTTTAGCAAAGGTGGGCTTTGCCCTTCGTCTTCGTCTGCCGAAGTGCAGCGTAGGCAGAAGCCCTGGCTAAGAAGGTATCTGCTTTTTTGAAAGTGGGCAATTTATAAAACTGAGTGAAATGAGCCACCAGACTGCATTTCACAAAACTAAACGTTTGCATACGGTCATTGTAAACACGTGGTTTGTGCCAACGCGGGGCAATTTCACGTTTGAAAGCTTCCCAGCTATCATTTTTCGGGTAACAATTGACTCGTTTATGAAAACGGTATTTCAAACGAATAATACACGTACTCCTCTAAAACTCAGTGCGGTGGCTTATTTCACTGTGTTTACAAATTGTAATATTTTGAAAATCAGACACCTCCCGCTGAGCAGGGGAATCAATATAGCCATATAACGACCGGAAAAATTTGCCGGACAACTGTAGCATGACGTTATGTTGTAAGGCAAAAAATACCTGCAGAATGTAGTGGTCGCTCACCATGCCCTGTGTTAAACGTGTAAAAAAGATAAAAGTTCCGGCTGGAAAACCTTATTGAGGTATCCGTGCAATAAACGGAATTACGAGTTTATTTTCCTGAAACGCAGTCTGGTGGCTCATTTCACTCAGTTTTATAACTTGCCAGTTTCCCCAAAAACAGCAACCACCTCTGGACGCCCTTGCTGTAAACAACTGAAAATCAACAACAATTTTCATAAGTGTAATTACCAAACTTTCGAAAACCCGCGTCCACACAGCATTTGAATAGCAAACCAATAGCAATCCTACAGCGATCATACAGCCGTCCCCCAGCAAAGGGGTGGTTTCGCTATAGGATGGCTGTAGGATTGCTGTTAGACGGCTATTAGACGGCTATCAGATTGTACTGCCTCCGCTCCCACCTGCGCAAAAGCTTCGGCAAGCAAAGCCAAACTTCAAACCTCAAACCCCAAACTTTCTCTACAAGTTCCCCCGCATCTCCTGCTCCCGCTCAATCGCTTCGAAAAGCGCCTTAAAATTCCCTTTGCCAAAGCTTTTGGCGCCCTTGCGCTGAATAATTTCAAAAAACAGTGTTGGCCTGTCTTCAACCGGTTTGGTGAAAATCTGCAACAGGTAGCCCTCGTCGTCGCGGTCAACCAGGATGCCAAGCTGGCGCAACGGCTCAAGGTCTTCGTCGATTTTACCGACGCGGCCAAGCAGGTCATCGTAATACGTAGTCGGAACTTTCAGGAATTCAACACCACGGGATTGCAACGCTTCCACAGTGGCCACAATATCATTGGTGGCAAGCGCCACATGCTGGCAGCCTTCGCCATTGTAGTAATCCAGGTATTCTTCCACCTGGCTTTTCTTTTTGCCCTCGGCGGGTTCATTGATGGGGAATTTGACGAAGCCGTTTCCATTACTCATCACCTTGCTCATCAGCGCGGAATACTCCGTCGAAATATCCTTGTCATCAAAACTGAGGATATTCCTGAACCCCATCACTTCTTCATAGAAATGCACCCATTTGTCCATCTGGTGCCAGCCCACATTGCCCACACAGTGGTCCACATACTGCAGCCCGGTGTCTGCAGGATTATATACCGATTCCCAGGCACGGTATCCCGGCAGAAAAGTGCCTTCATAATTTTTTCTTTCGATAAAGAGGTGAACTGTCTCGCCATAGGTCCGGATACCGCTCATCACCACTTCCCCATAATCATCTGTCTTTACAATAGGCTCCATCCAGGAAATCGCACCCCGGTCTGTCGTTTCTTTCCAGGCCTTGCGTGCGTCCTGCACCCGCAACGCCAGCGCCTTCACGCCGTCACCATGCCGGTAAATATGATCGGCCATGGCATTGTCCGGCCGCAGCGGCGTCGTGAAAACAAAAGTCAGTTTATGCTGGCGGACCGCATAGCTGGCCACTGCTTTCTGGCCGGTTTCCGGACCGGCATAAGCAAGGCTTTGAAATCCAAAAGCAGTTTTATAAAAATGAGCAGCCTGCTTGGCATTGCCCACATAAAATTCCACATAGTCAGTTCCTTCCAATGGCAGGAAATCAAGCGTCGCTGACGCCAGGTTTAGTTCAGCATTTATCATGTTGATTAAGTTTCGGATTGTAGATCTGGATACAGCAAAAAACCTAAACGTCCGAATCTTCAGCGAGTGATACCATCAGCAGGCAGTACGTCCTGCGATTGTCGGGAAACAACTTGTGGGGATAGTCTGGTATCATCTTCCAAAGGTAACAAAATGTATCCTTACTTTTGTGCCATGAAAAAAGTAGGCATACTCGGCGGCGGACAATTAGGCAGGATGTTATTACAGGAAGCAGCCAATTTCCCTGTTGAGACCTGGGTCATGGAAAACGACCCGGAATGTCCTGCAGCCCATTTATGCCAGCATTTCGTAGTGGGCAATATCCGTTCCTACGATGATGTTTACCGTTTCGGAAAAAATTGCGATGCCCTTACCATCGAGATCGAATCCGTAAACGTTGAAGCCCTGGAACAACTCGAAAAGGAAGGCGTGACGATCATCCCGAAGCCTGCGGCATTGCGGATCATCAAGAACAAGATCAGGCAAAAAGAATTCTACCAGCAACACCAGTTACCAACAGCCGCATTCAGAACAGTGGAGAACAGGAGTGCACTCCAGGATTGCCTGGATTTCCTCCCTGCTGCCATGAAACTGGGTGAAGGGGGGTATGACGGGAAAGGCGTTCAGATCCTTGAAAAAGCCGAAGACATTTCGCTGGGCTTTGATGCGCCAAGCGTCCTGGAAAAAAAGGTAACGATCGATAAAGAGATCGCCATCATCGTGGCCATCAATGCAAAGGGCGAAACTGCCCTTTATCCACCGGTAGAAATGATCTTTGATCCCTATCTCAACCTCCTGGATTACCAGGTCGCTCCGGCAGACATCCTGCAAAAGATCCTATGGCGCGCAGAAGCGATTGCCATTACCCTGGCCAAAGCATTTCAAAGCCCCGGACTTTTTGCCATTGAACTATTCGTCGACCGCAATGGCGACGTACTGATCAATGAAACCGCACCGCGCGTGCACAACAGTGGCCATCATACGATTGAAGCCAATACCTGTTCGCAATACGAAATGATGTGGCGCCTGCTGCTGGATCTTCCCCTCGGCAATACCGCTGCCCTCCTGCCCGCCAGCCTGGTTAACCTGATCGGCGAAAAGGGGCATAGCGGTCCCGTGGTCTATACAGGCCTGGAAGAAGTGCTGAAAATGGATGAGACCTTTATTCATCTCTATGGTAAAAAAGAAACCCGTCCCGGTAGAAAAATGGGCCATGTAACCATCCTGGGACGAGACCGCCTCGATCTTACGCGCAAAGCGCAGCAAGTCAAGCGTTTATTGAAGGTTGAAAGCAACTGAGCCGCGCTTTTTCCAACCGCTCATGTCGCTTTTCGACCACTCATCACGGATATCCGTTAAGAAAAAGTAAGGGTGCAGCACTAGAGTGAAATCTGTTAATTTTACCGCTGTTGCAACCTTAAACAGCCGTTACTCATGCCCGTTATAGTAAAGCAATATTTTATTGCGTGCCTTGCCTTATGTACGTTCGTCACTGCCTGCCATTCCAACAAGGATAAAAAAATAGCACCGCCGGCCGCCGGCGGTCCGGCAGGACCGGCAAAGCCAACCAGGGTGGAAGGTCACCTGGTGAAAACGTCGACCGTTAGCGAGAAGCTTGAGGTTCCGGGCAGTCTTCTCCCCTACGAAGCCACTGAGCTCCGGCCGGAAGTATCCGGAAGGATCACCCAGCTGAATATCCGCGAAGGCCAGTCGGTGGGGAAAGGCGCCCTGTTGGTGAAACTATATGATGCCGATCTCCAGGCCCAACTCAAAAAACTCCAGGTGCAGCTTGAAATGAATGAAAAGACCGCTCAGCGCCAGGGAGAATTGCTGAAGATCGATGGCATCTCCAAACAGGAATATGACCTCAGCGTGCTGCAGGTCAGCAATGTGAAAGCAGATATCGAACTGATCCGCACATCCATTGAGAAAACAGAGATCCGTGCGCCGTTTAACGGCAGGATCGGGCTGCGGAATGTAAGTATCGGCGCGTATGTTACCCCCGCTACCCTCATCACCAACATCAGGCAGGAAGAACAGTTAAAACTTGAATTTACCGTTCCCGAAAAATACAGCAGCAAGGTTTCGACAGGCAAAAAGATCCAGTTCACAGTGGAAGGCCTGAATAAATCCGTTCCGGCCAACGTGATCGCCACGGAAGAAGCCGTAACGGAAGACAGCAGGAGCCTTCGGGTAAGGGCAGTCGTAGAAGGCAAAGCACCGCAGCTGATTCCGGGAGCTTTCGCAAAAGTACTGCTCGATTTTGGCCAGGACAATAATGCCCTGATGATCCCCAGCCAGGCCGTGATCCCACAGGCCAGGTCAAAAAAAGTGATCGTCTATCGTGGCGGAACCGCCAAATTTGAAACCGTTACTACCGGTGTTCGTGACTCTTCACAAGTGCAGATCCTGTCTGGCCTGATGCCGGGTGATACGATCGTCATTACAGGACTCCTGACCATCAAGCCCGAAGGAAAGATTGAAATCTCCAAAATGAATTAAGATGAATATTTCAGAACTGAGCCTCCGGCGGCCGGTATTGGCCATTGTGATGAATATCATCATCATTGTATTCGGACTGATTGGTTATAAATTCCTGGGGGTGCGCGACTATCCTGCTATTGATCCCCCGATCGTGAACGTGCGCACCGCCTATTCCGGTGCAAATGCCGATATCGTCGAATCACAGATCACGGAGCCGCTGGAAAAATCCATTAACGGGATAGCCGGTGTAAAGAACATTACGTCCAGCAGCAGCCAGGGTACCAGCAATATCACGGTTGAATTCGATCTGTCTATTGATCTCGAAGCGGCAGCCAACGATGTGCGGGATAAAGTTTCTCAGGCACAACGGTCACTCCCTGAAGATATTGATGCGCCGCCGGTAGTGTCCAAGGCAGATGCCAGTTCAGACTTTATCCTCGCTATGACGGTGCAGAGCAATACCCGGAATCAATTGCAGGTAACGGAATATGCGAACAACAACCTCCTCGAAAGGTTGCAGACCATACCCGGTGTCAGCGGCATCCAGATCTGGGGGGAAAAGCGGTATGCCATGCGGATCTGGTTTGATCCGTCTAAACTGTCTGCATATGGACTCACACCGGCGGATGTAGAAGCAGCGCTACGCACCCAGAACGTGGAACTCCCTTCCGGAAAGATCGCCGGCAATGCCACAGAACTTACGGTAAGAACATTCGGGTTATTAAATACAGAAGAAGAGTTCAACAATATTATCGTCAAGAATGTAAACGGCGCCAATATTAAAGTGAAGGATATCGGGGAAGCCGTGCTGGGACCGGAAAACGAAGAGACTATTCTGAAAGAAAGCGGCATTCCCATGATCGGACTGGCGATCATCCCACAGCCCGGTTCCAACTATGTGGCGATCAGCGATGAATTCTACAAGCGATACGCGCAGATCGAAAAGGATCTTCCCGCAGATTTCCGCCTGGATATCGGCCTGGATCAAACGAAGTTCATCAAACGATCGATCCTCGAAGTGAAAGAAACACTCCTTCTCGCCTTTATTCTGGTGGTGCTGATCATCTACCTGTTCTTCCGCGACTGGATCATTGCGATCCGGCCATTGATCGATATACCTGTTTCGCTGATCGGAGCTTTTTTCATCATGTACCTGCTCGGGTTTACGATCAATGTGCTGACGCTGCTGGCGATTGTGCTGGCGACCGGACTTGTGGTGGACGATGGCATCGTGGTGACGGAGAACATCTTTAAAAAGATGGAAAAAGGAATGGACAAGTGGCAGGCGGCGAAGGAGGGTTCCAAAGAGATCTATTTCGCCGTTATCGCGACCTCCATCACCCTGGCTGTGGTTTTTCTTCCCATCGTATTCCTGCAGGGTTTTGTGGGAAGATTATTCCGTGAATTCGGTATTGTGGTAGCTGGTGCAGTGTTGATCTCTGCATTTGTATCCCTTACCCTTACTCCGGTGCTCAACGTGAAGCTGACCAGGAAGGTGCATAAGAACTCCTGGTTTTACAACAAGACAGAGCCCTTCTTTGAATGGATGGAAAACAGCTACCGGAAAACACTGAACGGGTTTATGAAGGTGCGCTGGATCGCCATCCTGATCATCCTCGTCTGTGGTTGGGCGATTTTCAACCTATGGACAACCATTCCATCTGAATTGGCACCAATGGAAGACCGCAGTCAGTTCCGGTTAACGATCACGGCACCCGAAGGTACTGCCTTCGATTATATGGACAATTATATTGACCGGTTGAGCAAATTCGTAATGGACTCTGTTCCGGAAAAGAAGGTGATGATCACCGTTACAGCGCCTGGTTTCAGCGGATCAGGATCCGTGAATACCGGGTTCCTGAGAATGCTGCTGGTGGATCCGGAAGACCGCGTACGCAGCCAGCAACAGATCGTTGATATGGTGAGCCGCAATCTGCCAAAGTTCAATGAAGGGAAGGCATTTGCGATCCAGGAACAGACCATTTCTGTTAACCGGCGGGGAGGCCTCCCGGTACAGTTTGTGATTCAGAATGTCAACTTTGACAAGATCCGCGAAGTACTTCCCAAATTCCTGGACGAAGCCGGTAAAAACCCGGTTTTCCAGGGCGTGGATGTTGACCTGAAATTCAATAAGCCGGAGCTGCGTGTAAATATTGACCGCCTGAAGGCAAGCCAATTAGGAGTGAGCATTGAAGACGTTTCTTCTACCCTGCAGCTGGCCCTGAGTAACCGCCGCCTGGGTTACTTTACCAAAGATGGGAAGCAGTACCAGGTGATCGGCCAGTTGTCCAGAAATGAGCGGGATGAACCCGCGGATCTGAAGGCCATCTATGTCAGGAGCAATACAGGAAGGAGTATCTCTCTCGACAACATCGTGTCTTTTGAAGAAGAGACTACACCGCCAACGATCTACCATTTTAATCGATACAAGTCAGCAACAATATCAGCAGGACTCGCACCGGGAAAAACGATCGGTGATGGTGTCAAAGCCATGCAGGCCATTGCCAAAAATACCCTGGATGACTCCTTCAGCACGGCATTGTCGGGCAACTCGAGGGACTTTGCAGAAAGTTCGAGCAATACCAGCTTCGCCCTGTTTTTAGCGCTGGGGTTGATTTTCCTGATTCTTGCCGCACAATTCGAAAGTTTCATTGATCCATTCATTATCATGTTCACCGTTCCGCTGGCCATTGCCGGGGCACTGATCAGTTTGTGGATCTTCGATCAGACACTGAATATCTTCTCCCAGATCGGGATGATCATGCTGATCGGCCTGGTGACCAAGAACGGGATCCTGATCGTGGAATTTGCCAACCACAAACGGACGGAAGGCGCCACCAAAAAAGAGGCAGTCGTTGATGCCGCTGTTGGCCGTCTGCGCCCGATCCTGATGACGAGCCTGGCGATGTCACTTGGCGCACTTCCCCTTGCACTTTCCCTTGGTGCGGCTTCTACCAGCCGGATCCCCCTCGGTATCGTGATCGTAGGCGGCATTATGTTTTCCCTGATCCTAACCCTTTATGTTATTCCGGCCATGTATTCGTTCCTTTCTTCCAAAAAGAAAGCGCACAGCGAGCTGGATGAAGTAATTACCATACCGGTCTCCGCGTAAATGATAAGAATGAAAGCAAGAACAGGATTTCTCTTACTGGTACTGTGCGGTTGTTCCCTATGGGCCGGCGCGCAGGATATGCTTAGCCTGGAGCAGGCGATTGCGCTCGCCCTGAAAAACAACTACGATATCCAGTTATCCCGAAATGATTCCGCTTCGTACGCCCTGGATGACAGCTATGCCTATGCAGCATTTCTGCCCCGCCTGAACGGAACGGCATCAAAGGTGTGGAATGTCAACGCGCAGAAACAGGAACTGGCCAATGGCAGCAAACGTGATACGTCAGGACTAAAATCCAATAACCTCCAGGCGGCAATCAACCTGAACTGGACCCTCTTTGACGGACTCAAAATGTTCGCCACCCGCGAAAGGGTTGCCGAACTCGTTAAATTGGGTGACCTGGGTGTCAAAAACCAGGTGGTCAATACCGTCGCTACTGTTGTAACCAATTATTATGGCATCGTCAGGCAAAAACAACAACTGAAAGCCATCATTGAACAGAAAAGCATCAGCGAGGAAAGGGTCAAACTGGCGGACAAAAAGCTTAGCGTAGGCCTCGGCGCCAAACCTGAATTATTGCAGGCCAAAGTCGATCTCAATGCCTTCATTGCCGCACAGCTGCAACAGAATACCCTGATCGAACAACTGAAGGAACAACTGAACCAGCTGATCGGCATCGACAAAACCAGCTACTACGATGTGCTGGATACCATCCCCATCCGCGAAGACCTGATCCTGGGAGACATCCGCAACAATATCGATCTGACCAACCCGCAGTTGCTGATCGCCAAAAAGAACATCACGATCGCTGAACTGACCTACAAGGAAAGAAGAGGGGAAAGATTCCCGGTGCTCAATTTCAACTCGGCCTACAACCTCACCCGTACGACCAACAATTCGGTGATCAACACGTTTACGCCATTGTTCAACCAGAACGCAGGTTTCAACTATGGTTTCAGCCTGCAGGTACCCATCTTCAATGCCTTCAATGCCAAACGGCTCCAGGAGCAGGCTGCACTGGATATCAAATACCAGCAGATCAGTCTCGATAACCAGCGTTCAATCGTAGATGTGCAGGTGAACAATGCATTCAAGGATTATGAGTTGCAAAAACGGAACCTGTCGCTTGAAGAGGAAAACATCAAGCTGGCGCGGGAGAACGTCTTTATTGCGCTGGAACGTTTCAAACAAGGCGTGAGTACCTATATTGAACTGAGGGAGGCGCAGATCAGTCTCAATGACGCCTATAACCGGCTGATCGCGGCCCGCTTCAATGCGAAGGTGGCGGAAACCGAACTCATGCGCCTGAAGGGTGAAATTGTCAAATGAGTTTGTCGGGGAAATAACCTTTTTTTGCAGAACTATTCGACAGTATGGCAAAAGCAACCAACAACACCGCGCCCCAGGTAGGCATTATCATGGGATCTGATTCAGACCTTCCAGTAATGGAAGCTGCCGCGGAAATGTTACGGCATTTCGGCATCCCCTATGAGCTCACGGTGGTATCGGCACACCGCACACCCATGCGGATGGTGGAATATGCCAAAGCCGCCCGGGACCGCGGGTTGAAGGTGATCATTGCCGGCGCCGGCGGTGCCGCCCACCTTCCCGGAATGGTCGCATCGCTTACCCCTCTGCCCGTTATTGGTGTTCCGGTGAAGTCCTCCAACAGCATTGACGGCTGGGATTCCATCCTCTCGATCCTCCAGATGCCCAATGGCATTCCGGTGGCTACTGTAGCATTAAATGCGGCAAAGAATGCGGGCATTCTCGCCGGATCCATGATCGGCGCATTTGATGCCGGGATTGGCGATAAAGTTGCCGCCTACAAAGCGGGACTTGAAGAAGAAGTATTGAAAAAGGCATCCAAACTGCAGGATGCCGGTCACCCCAATCAATTCGACAGCTGAACACTTACCGGTAAGCCACAGACGATAAATTTCATTTCTGTAGTGAGCGAATTTTCATAAATATGATCGATGAATTTATGTCCGTACCGGGCATAAAAAGGCATGAAATTCTCTACCCTTTCCTGCAGGTTTTCCCGCGGAAATAACATGTCTTTCAACTGGTGCAATTGCCGGGACTGGTCGCTGAATTTCCGCTTTTCTGCCCGGAGTAATTTCTTTTCCAGGTTGGCCAGTTGTTGGATCATTCTTTTTTGCAGCGCCTCCACATGCGGCACCAGGGATTGATCAACCTTTCCGGAGATCCCCGAAACGTGCGCGTAAAAGGCGTTGGCGTCCCTGATCTCATTGGTCAGGTGGATCTGCACGGCGGTATCGCGTTTCACCAGTTCATTCAGCAACTGTTGCTCCGGTTTAAAGATCTCCCCCTCATCAATCTCCAGTTTCTGCATCAGGGCCTGGCTCCGGGAGTTGATCAGCAAAAAGGAGTTGCGCAATACCTGTACAGGATAGGGAACCTTGTAATGCTGAAACAGGTCCCTGAGCTGCAGCCAGTAAGCCAGTTCACCACCACCGCCGATGAAAGCAATATTGGGAAGAATGGTTTCCTGGTACAAACCCCGGAGGATCACGTTCGGGCTCAGCCGTTCCGGATGTTCTTTCAATAAAGTCTCCATCTCCGCTGATGAAAATCGGATTGCGGTATCGATCACGTGAAATTCATCTCCGTTTCTGACGATGCGGTTTCGGATATTCCCCTCCAGGTAAAACAGGTTGATTTCCCGCGGATGGGCCTGCACTTTATAGTGTGCAGCCAGGCGATCATTGGTAGCAGTCACCAGTGAAGAGGGCAACTGTTCAAAAAGATCATCGTGAAAGACCTGTTGCATGGTATTTTTCAGCGAAGCCTCATCAGCGATCAGCACCACGAGTCCATAACCGGCAAACAACTGGTGCAGCAGGCGGAATGTAGCGGTCTGGATATCCGGTGCGCCAACATAGGCCGTGGTCAGCATCGACATCAGTTCCGGCCCATAGGGCAACACAGAAAGTTCTCCGCTGATCCTGTTCAGCAGCTTTTCAATACCGGTTGTTTTCATGCGGCCCACAGCACCGGTTTGTTTCGTATCCCAAACCAGTTTCTCTCCGTTCAGAAAAACCTTTCCCAGTTCATCAAGATCGGCATCCTCACTGCCCATATAATATACCGGCACGAAATGCTTGCCGGGAAAATCTTTTTTCAGTTGTTCTGCAAGCTTTACGGCATGCAACACCTTGTAGACAAAATAAAGATAGCCGGTGAAAATATTGGGTTGGTGCGCCGTGCAGATGGTGAAAGTATCGGGCGATAACAGGCTTTTGATATTCTCTTCCACCTGCGAAACGCCCTGCAGGGATGCCTGGGCGTATTGTTTTTCCAGCGCAGTAACCAGCGTTTTCCGGTCTGTGGGGAATTGCTCACGCTGACGGATAGCCGCAGCAAACCCGTCGTGGTCAACGGAATGTTCATAAAATGGCCGGATGGTGGCAGTTTCCCGCACATAGTCCGTAACAATCGTGCTGAAATATCCGGTCTCTTCGTAGGGATAGCAGCGGCAGTTTTCTTCCATTAGGTTTAATTCAATCTAAAGTTATGACTTCAGCCAAACCTTTCGGGGTCATAAGGCCGGAGGTTTACCGAAGGTTGTTGTTCATTCAGCAGCTCGCTTACCAACCGTCCTGTTCCGGCGCCCAGGCTCAGGCCGATCATGGCATGCCCGGTTGCAATTACCAGGTTGCGGGCCTTGCTGCTTCTACCGATATACGGCAGTCCGTCAGCGGAGCAGGGCCTGAATCCATACCAGATCTTATCTGGTGCCGGAAAGGGAATCTGGAAATCGGGCAGGTATCTTTCCACTGCATGGATAATTCCTTTCACTCGCTTCATCCTTGGCGCCCGCGTCGTGTTGGTAATTTCCATCGTTCCTCCAAACCGGATCTTGTTCCCGTCCATGGGTGTTAAAGCGACCCGGCCTTCCATTAATACAGCGGGATGGTTCAAATTGTTGGATGAGTTTTCCAGCGTCAGTGAATAACCGCGGCCGCCGACCATGGGCAACGACAATCCCAGTTGCCGCACGAGATCACTACTCCACGCTCCTGCTGCCAGCACCACTGCCTCTGCATCATACCGGTGACGCGTCGTCACTACCTGGCGGATCTGTTGCTGATCCATACTGAACCCTTTCACGATTTCATTTCCCTTAAAGGTGACGCCCAATCCTGCCAGGGCACTCCTGAGAGAATGCATGAGTTTGTTCGGATAGAGGTGTGCGTCATCGGGGAAATACAAAGCGCCTTTGATATTCAGGGTAGTCTGCGGCTCCATCGCCTGAACGGCTTCCCGCGTAAGCATCTCCGCGCGGATCCCCAGGCGCAGCGCATCTTCGCGCACATGATGGGCATGCGCTTCCTTCTCACTGGTCTGAAAATATTCCAGCAATCCTTTTTTCTCGTAAGCCATCTCCATACCGGGAAGGCTGCTCCATTCATGATAGGTCTGCTGACTGAACAGGGCAATATCCCGCAACGGAACAGCCGCCGCCGTTACCCTTTCGGCTGTTGCATTTTTGGCAAACAACCATGCCCATCGCAGCAGGGGCCAGCTCAGCCGGGGCTCAACATAAAACGGGCTTTCTGAATTCCACATCCACTTTAATCCCTGCCGGATAATGCCGGGTGTGGCTAGGGGTATAAAATGTGAAGGGCATACATACCCCGCATTTCCGTAACTGCAGTTGTCCCCGAAATCATTTCTGTCCACCACCGTAACCTGCCAGCCGGATGTCTGTAAAAACCAGGCGGAACTCAGGCCAACTATGCCGCCGCCAATTACGATCGCACGCATTTGTCAAAAATAATGATTGAAGTCAAGAATAATGGGGATTGCTATGCCAGCCCCGCATTTGGCTTAACTTTATCTATCAGACGCCATATATGGAAACCTACGGTAAAATTTTGCTGATCGCCATGCCTGTCTTTCTGCTGCTTGTCCTGTTTGAAAAGTGGTGGGGCTGGAGAAGAAAATTTGATACCGTCAGGAATATGGACATGATCTCCAGCCTGAGTTCAGGCATCACCAATGTGACCAAAGATGTGCTGGGCCTCAGCGTCATCATCATCAGCTACGGCTGGCTGGTAAAGCACCTCGCGATCGTTACGGTTCCGGATGGCTGGTTAACCTACCTGGTCGCATTCATCGCACTTGATTTTGCCGGTTATTGGACCCATCGCATTTCACATGAATACAATTTCTTCTGGAACAACCATATCATCCATCACAGCAGTGAAGAGTTCAACCTTGCCTGCGCGCTTCGCCAAAGCATCAGCAGCATTGTCAAGATCTTTGCCATTTTCCTGCTGCCGGCAGCCATTCTCGGGGTTCCCGAAAAAGTAATCGCCATCATTGCACCACTTCATCTTTTTGCGCAGTTCTGGTACCATACCCAGCACATTCATAAAATGGGTTTCTGGGAAAAGATCATTGTCACGCCTTCGCACCACCGGGTGCACCATGCGCTGAACCCTGTATACCTGGATAAGAACTACGGGCAAATCTTTATTTTCTGGGACAAATGGTTCGGCACTTACCAGGAAGAATTGCCGGAGGTGAAACCTGTTTATGGCATCACGCGGCCGGTAAGAACATGGAACCCCATCCGCATCAACTTTCAGCATCTCTGGCTGCTGATCACCGATGCCTGGAAAACAACATCATGCAAAGATAAATTCCGGATCTGGCTAATGCCAACCGGATGGCGGCCCGCCGATGTACAGGAACGTGAACCGCTTTATAAGATTGAAGACCCCTATGCATTCAAAAAATACGATCCCGCTGCCTCCACCTTTCTACAGGTATGGAGCTGGGTGCAGCTGGTTGCCTGCCTGCTGTTCATCAGCTATCTGTTTGGCAACATCGCGCAGATCGGCAGTCCCGGCATGTTTCAATATGGTTTCTTTGTTTTCCTGATGATCTATGCTTTCACGGAACTGATGGACAGGAGAAGAACTGCGCTGTTCTGGGAACTTGCCAAGAACGCCTGGTTGTTCTACCTCGTCTGGATCCAGGGAGACTGGTTCGGTTTGTCCGCACTGGTACCCGCCGGCAAGTACCTGGTATTGGGTTATGGCGTATTGTCGACGCTGATTGTAGGCTGGATTGTTATTGCAAAGGCGTTCGGTACTGATAGTCCGGATTATCCAGTACCAGCACCCAGTCCTGGCCAACTCCCTGGGTAGGCGGCGTGAATTCGATCACGTCTGCACGATATTGTGTTTTGCCCTTTACGACCATGCCCAGCCGCGGATCAAACCACCAGCCCTTGATGTCAGAGCTTTTCATCCAGGTGGTTCTGACTTTTATCTTTTTGCCTACCGGCAGATAGATCATCGCAAATGAATTTTCCTTTCCCCGGAAGGCCGTCATAAATTCTCCTTTCTCCCCCTGGCCACTCACAATGATCGAATTGTCGTACACCCGCTCGAGGAGCGGTCGCGATTCCATCAGCTTCCGCAGGATGCTCACATCAACAGCGCCGGGCCTGTCCAGCGCGGCTGTCCAGCTACGGTCCACATGATTGATCGGCTCTTCCCGTTCACTGTAAAACTGCCACACGGCATGATGCCCGTAGGTAACCCCTGCGGCTCCGGCAAATACGGAACGGTAGCATTGTTTGCGCACGTCATAATTGTCGAAATAGCCATTTTTGGGATCCCACTTCGGCCATGGATTCACAGGATGATCTTCATAATTGGGCTCCGCATCAATGGTGGGTTTGGGATTCGGCAATTTTGAATCACGGTCCACCCATTTCCATACCGGCACATCATGTCCGCCACCATGACCACTCTGCATGGTGTTCATATTCAGCCAGGGCTCTTTATGAATATATTGAGAGGTGCTTTTTTCTCCGCCCGAAGTATGATAGGTAATAAAAGCCTGGTAGTTCGTGCCTTCCTGGATGCCGCGCGCCATCGCCCGCCAGATCGGCCGCCAGTCGTTGGTATCTTTCTGCGGGGGCCGGTCGCCACCCAACATCCAGATCACATTCTCGTCATCCTTATACCGGTTGCCCAGCCATTTACCATAGTTGTAGGCATTCTTCTCCGTGAAAATGGCCGGACCATCTCCCCAGTCCTTGGTCACTTTATCGCCCCAGGTGGGCAGCAGGCAAAGAAACATATCGCGGTTCGCACAGAGTTTCACTACCGTATCCACCAGTTCAAAATAGCGGGGATTGGGTGCAGCGATATTAAAATTATTGAAGGGGATGGCGCCGTAACGATTGGGCTTCTTAATACCATCAAACTCGGCCAGTATTACAGCCTGGATCACATTAAAACCTTTTTTGTACCGGTCATTCAGGTAGGTTTGGATCTCTTCAAAGCTCAGGCGGTGGAACAATTCCCAGCCGGTATCGCCTAACCAGAAAAAAGGGCGGTCGTTGGTGGTGGAGAGGAAATGAGCGTCGTTGCTCACCCGAAGACGGCCGTTTTTCCAGCCGGATGCGGGTGCCTGCTTCGGCATGGCCGGTTGTGCGTAAGCATTGCCCGAAAGGAAAGTGACGGCAATGGCAAATACTACACTGAGGGTCAGATATTGGATGAATTTCATAATCGGTTCAGTACTAAGGCTATGAAACTACATAGATAACGCTTTCGGACAGAAAAATATTTCATTTTCAGGGGGTTTCGTAGTTTTCACCGATAAAACAGAATAGCGTTATGTGTAAAGGATGGATTACGATGGCTTTGGCATTGCTGCTCGTTCTGGCCCAGGGTTGCAACAATGCACCTGAAAAGGCCACTGCTGAGGAGAAGCCGGCTGTGGCAGGTGATTCGCTGCAGTCTAAAAAGTGTTATGCCCACCTGTCGGCTACTGACACAATCACCCTGGTGCTGAACGGTCCCGATTCCCTGGTAAAAGGGGTACTGGTTTATGCTTTTTCGGGAAAGGACCGGAACGTCGGCACGATCGCCGGCAAGTTCAATCACGATACCCTGTTTGCCGATTATACCTTTTATTCCGAAGGCGTCGAATCGGTGCGGGAAGTGGCCTTCCTGAGAACCGACAGCAGCATGACAGAAGGATTCGGACCTGTTACGGAAAAAGACAAAAAGATGGTGTTCACCAACCACCAGGAACTGACTTTCGGAAACCAGTTTTTTCTTTCGCCTCAAAATTGCCGGTAATATGCGGTTCCAGAATATCCACCCCACACCGATGCTGCAACCCGGCACGAACCGGTGGAAAATCCTGCGGGATTTTCTGAATAAACCCAGGGACGTTTTCCCTTCCCATCCCCTGCCCCATGTGCAACAGGATCTGCGGGATTACGAAGGTGATCATCCCCGCATCACCTGGTTTGGCCATTCCTCCTACCTCATCCAGGCAAGGGGCATCAACCTGCTGATCGACCCGGTATTCAGCGGTCACGCATCTCCCGTTCCGGGAATGGTTAAAGCCTTTCCCGGTGCCAATACCTACGGCATTTCGCAAATGCCGCCGATAGACCTGGTGATCATCACCCATGATCATTACGATCACCTTGACCGGAAAACGCAGCTGGCGCTGGCTGCACATACCAAGGCATATGTATGTCCGCTTGGTGTGGGCAAATACCTTCAGCGCTGGGGCGTGCCGACGTCAAAGATCCGCGAACTCAACTGGTGGGAAAGCTGGAATGCCGATGTATCCGAAACACCGCTTCACCTCACGGCGATGCCTGCACGCCATTTCTCGGGGCGTGGTCTCGTCAATGGAAAAACGCTCTGGGCCTCCTACCTGCTGCAGTTCGCAGGCGCAAAAATTTACCTGGGCGGAGATTCCGGCTATGATAATCATTTTGTACAAATCGGCGAGAAAGCCGGCCCGATCGATCTCGCCATTCTCGAATGCGGTCAATACAACCTGCAATGGCCGCTGATCCACATGCTGCCGGAAGAAGCCGTTCAGGCAGCCATTGACCTGCAGGCCAAATGGCTGCTGCCCGTGCATTGGGCCAAATTCGGCCTGGCTTACCATGCGTGGGACGAACCGATCAGGCGGGTTACTGCCGCCGCCGCTAAACGGGGTGTCTCCATCACCACGCCGCAGATCGGGGAAAGCATCCTCCTCCAACACCACTATCCGCAAACGGAATGGTGGGCCCAAAAATCTGCCTGATGAAAAAAACGACCAGGGCGCTGCTTGACGAACTACAGGGAGCATTTGACTTTCATGCCGATCCTGCCAAAAGCGAACCCATGGCGAAATACATGAAAAACAGGTTCGCTTATGTGGGATTGCCACAGCCGCTGCGAAAGGAATTGTCCGCTGATTTTCTGAAGCAGGCGCGTTCACTGGAAAGCACGGAGATCATCGCACTCGCCAAAACGCTTTGGAACCTCCCCGAACGCGAATACCAATATGTTGCGATGGAGTTGCTGCATAAAGCAAAAAAGCAGTGGGACAACAATTTCCTGGAACTCTTCCTGCAACTGGTCACGGAAAAATCATGGTGGGATACTGTTGATTTTATCGCTGTAAGGCTGGTCGGCGGCTATTTTCCGCCCGGCGGTAAAGTGCCTGCCATCATGAAGCAATGGGCGCGGTCGGAAGACATCTGGCAGAACCGCACGGCCTTGTTGTACCAGCTCATGCACAAAGAAAAAACGGATACAGCATTCCTTTTCGCCAGCATAGACCAGCTTAAGGGCAAAAAAGAATTCTTCATCCAGAAGGCGATCGGCTGGACCTTGCGGCAATATCACCGGGTTGACCCCGAAACAGTGGAAGCATTTGTGGAGCGTTCCGGCATCGCGGGACTGGCCCGGCGCGAAGCCTTAAAACATGCCTAGGGTTTGATGTAATGGTGATACAAAATACCGGCGCATTTTCGTAGCAGGTCGTTGAAACCTTCTTTGTAAACCGGGTTACAGCCATTGGTGATCAGCACCACTCCGAATTTTTGTTGCGGCTCAAAAAACATCACACTGTACAATCCATAAGCCGAACCGGTATGTCCCACCAGCTGCTCTCCAGGGATAAACTTGTCGGTCTTCCACAGCGCGAGGCCATAGTTTTCCTCCGCCGACAACGGCGTCTGCATGATCTTCGAACTTTCCGTACTGATCAGTTGTCCGCCGGCATAGGCGCCATAGTTCAAGTGCATCATCATATAGCGGGCGAGCCCGGGTGCAGAGATCTTCATGCCACCTGTGGGCGAAAATACCGGTGTGCTGTATCCGAGCTGGTATTGCTGTAGTTCTGTGCGGCGCGGGTTGTAAGCACCGGGCTGGGGAGAAAAGGAGGCAGTAGCACTGTCATATTCGTACAGCGTAGCCAACCGCGAAGCATCCAGCGAATCGACACAATAACCGCCGTACAACTGCAGCGGTTCCAGCACATGATGGCGTACATACTGGTCAAAACGCTCGCCGCCGAATTTCTCGATCACTGCGCCCACCAAATTGTAGTTCAGGTTGCAGTAACGGTATCCCTTCCCGGGCGCATAATCACTGTAACAGTTTTGCCAGTTGGCCGTCTTCGCCGGGTTGATGGAATCGAGGGAAAAATACCCCTGGCTGTCGTTGATACTCGAAGTATGAGACAGCACCATGCGCAGGGTGATCACATCACCCGGAAATTTCGGGTTGCGGACGGTAAAGCCGACCAGGTTGCTGAAATCATCATCCAGGGAGAGTTTGCCTGCTTCCACCAGTTGCATGATGCTGGTGGCAGAAAAGGACTTGGAAATAGAGGCAATCCGGAACAGATCCGTGGTTTCCAGTTTCTCCCGGCTTTGCCTGTCTTTCAGGCCAAACGCGTGTTCATAGACGATCGCGCTGTTTTTAACGACAGCCACCGACAATCCCACCGCTGCATACTCCTTCATCACTTTCCTGATGGCTCTTTTGGTGCGGCCGCCCTGGCCTTCTGCGGTAGATACGAATAAAAATGTTGTTAAAAGTGTAACGGAAAGCAGGATACGCATGAAGCAGGTTTTCCTAAATATACTAACGTTAAAAAAAATCGGCTATATTAGAATCAGAACCCTAACACCATGGTGAAACAGCTCAGCCTTATCCTCACCCTGCTCTTTGCAGGGATGCTGCTCTCCGCCCAAACTGCCGGTCCCGCACCACAATGGCTCCTCCCTGTTACACCCGAGAACCGCCAGGAACCTTCGGCACGCGAAGTAAGTGATGGCTATTACCTTCCTCTCGTGGAATTCCAGGTAAACATCCCGCAGAAAACCTCTTACCGGCATTTCAAAAGAAAAATCGTTAACGCCTCCGGCGTTCAGGCGGCTTCTGAAATTTCCGTGCAGTTTCATCCCGAATATGAAAAAGTAATCTATCACCAGGTGAAGGTGATCCGGAACGGTAACACGATGTCCCGGCTCAGCAACCAGGCGATCAGGGTAACGTCAGTAGAATCAGAAGCGGACAATTACCAGTACAACAATATCAAACGCACCTATATCATCCTGGAAGATATCCAGGCCGGTGATGAAATCGACTATGCCTATTCGGTAGTCGGACAAAACCCGGTATTCCGGAACTATTATGCGGCCACCTGGTATTTCTGTCATGATACGCCCATCAGCAATTATTTTCTGCTGATCCAGTATGATGCCGCCCGGAAACTGAATGTCACCTGCCGCAATGGAGCGGCACAACCGGTGGAAGGCAGGTCCGGCAAACTGCAGACTTACGAGTGGCGGCAACCGGCGCTCAGCCGCTGGAATGAAAATACAGCCGTCCCCTCCTGGTATGAAAATGATCCGGTGATCACCGTCACGAACGTCGACAACTGGAAAACACTCAACAACTGGGCACTGGACGTATTCCATCAATACAATTATCCTCCTGGCCCTGCCCTGCGCAATAAGATCGCAGCCTGGAAAACGGCGGCTGCCGGTGATACCGCCGCTTATGCGGTGAATGCCATTCGTTATGTGCAGGACAATATCCGCTACCTGGGTTTTGAAGTGGGCGTGTATTCCCATCAGCCGCATCATCCCGATGACGTGTTCCAGAAAGGATACGGCGATTGCAAGGACAAAGCCTTGCTGCTCGTTCGCTTGCTGCGCGAAGGCGGGATCCCTGCCTGGATCGCCCTGGTCAACTCCAGCCTGGAAGGGCATATCGAAAATGAAGCACCATCCACCGGGCTGTTTGACCATGCGATTGTAGCGCTCGAATACAGGGGAAAGCAGCGCTTTATTGATGCCACGTCCCAATACCAGCGCGGCGGGCTCGAAGAAATCTATGTAAAGGATTACGGCAATGCCCTCGTGGTGAAGCCCGGCAATGAATCCTTATCCCCCGTAACCGGTAACCACCTTTACAGCAATAAGATAACCGAGACCATCGAGGTCCTTTACCCGGAGAATGGCGAGAGCCGGCTGGAAGTGCGCTCAGAATTTGAGGGCGGGTATGCAGATGCTGCCCGCAGGCACTATCATGAAACCAGCCAGGAAGAGACCAGGCAACATTACGAGGAATACTATGGGGCGATCTACGACAGCGTCACCCTTTCGGAAGATATCGGGTTCACAGATGACAGTGCTCAAAACCGCGTGGTGATCACTGAATCCTATACCATTCCCAAACTGTGGACAGTAACCGAAGGGAAGCAATCCTTTTCCCTGTTCGCCAAAACCATCTACGACCAGCTGACGTCCCTCACGGACCACAAGATGAATACCCCGCTGGCACTTTCCTTTCCCGCAAAGACGAAATACCAGGTGGTGGTGAAGATGCCCGAAAAATGGAATATCCACTTCTCCCCTGTGCTCCTGCACCGCGACAATTACGATTTTGAATTCACCAGTTCAACGGCCGGCAAAACCATTATGCTCGACTACCAATACGAGAGCAAGAATGATCACCTGGCGCCGGAAGACCTGTTCCGCTATAAGAAGGATTTCAAAGCCATGGAAGAGGTGATGCAGTCCGAGATCTACCAGGAGGGCAAATTCGCAGGCACACAAGCCACCTCCATTACCGAGTGGCATTGGCCCGCCGTGATCGTCTGCCTGATGGTTTTCGGCGGCATGATCCCCTTTTTGTTGCGATACAACCAGCGCTTTGAACCCGGCGAGTTTACGGGCACCTATCCCTTAGGAGTTGATTTGTGGACAGGATTGCTTGGACTATCAATCGTCACCCAGATAGTTGTACTGGCCGCCTATTTTGTGGCCAATGAAGCATTTAATCCTGGCATCATGGATGCTATCCGGTTTAATGGCTCACTGGGTCGTTACTACACCATCCTGACGGAGCTGGCGTTGCGCAGCATGCTGCTTTGTATGTCGGTGGCATCTTTGTTCTGGTTCTTTATGAAGCGTGACATCTTCCCGCGATTCATGCTGCTCTATATCAGCGCTTCTGTTGGCGTCAATGTTCTACTTTGCGTGCTGTATTACATGTCCGGGCTGGCAGATGGGGACAACAGCCTGTTTATTGACGCGCTTCGGCAAACGGTGCGTAGTATCATCTGGGGAGCCGTCTGGGGTGCGTATTTATATCGTTCAGACAGGGTGAAGCAGGTTTTCGTGAATATACACCCCGATAATGCCTGATTGTTGACATCCCGACCGCCTGAAGCTTTAAGCGTTAACATCATTGGCCGGGTTGGCAGCTCTAAAGACATCAGCATCAATGAGTCAACACGCGTAAGCTTCAAGTGCGAGTTATATTCTCGATAAAAGCACTCGACATTGATTTTATTTGTCTGAGTATAAATCTGAGCAGGAAAAGCTTCCATTGTATTTTGCTGAGCTAAAGATCCCGTAGTATTAATCAGCCCGCACCAGCTTTCTAATAAAATCAATTTCCTCGCATGGAATTCCTATTATCGCCGCTGCTTCCTTCAAAAGTTCATAAAAACCAAATTCGATTAAAATCTCATGTTCATAAACTTGTGTAACAACTACATCGAGACACAAACCGAACTCGTTATTTTTCAAAAGTTCTCTCGCATTGTCCAAATCGCTCTTGGGAAGGCCCGAAACACCTGCTTTTTCAACTATTTCAGTTAATAATCTTCTCACAAATCACATTAAAGGAAATGCTGATATTATATCTTTTGCTGTCATAATTATTATCATTTGCATTTCTTTACAAAACACAGTCATTTGGTCCAACTGATGGAAAAGTTTGACTTGCTAACAGCAGTATTACCGCTGAAAAACCGACATAGGCCTAGTCATATACCGTAGTAGTATTTAAGATTTCCAGGCACCTCACTGACTGAATTACTGAAGAGGTACTTCGATTCCTTTATTAAACATTTGTTGCTTAATTAATTTTCCTTTGTCGTTGTAGTAACGCCAAGTTCCATTACGCAAAGGCTGATAATACTCAAATATTCGTATCGACTGTTTTCCACTAATACCATCTACGCGTGTATAATATTTTCTTAACAACCCGAGTGAATTAATATAATCTCCTTCCTGAACTATTATTTTATTTTTTAACTGCGTAATATGCATTCTGCCTTTGCAGTCACTTAACTGTACGGTCAATGATGTACCATCTTCCAATTCGGCGGATATCTTTTCATTACACGATGCAGATATTGGCTGAATTGTACAATCAAATTCTAAGAGATAAATTGGTCTATTTTGACTGTTACTTAAATTAAACCCGTTTGCCAAAAATGGCATAAGTACAACTAATAGCTTCAATTCCATAAAACAATTTAGTGTTATTTTACCGTTTTTATTTTATAGTCTACATTCCAACCCACTTGTGGATCGCCCAATTTTATCTGAATTTTTTTCGGATCCAGTCCTGCATCTACAAGCTTCCTTTTAATTTCAGCAGCTCTATGTAAGGCAAGATCTCCTAGGGTTTTGTGTCCATTTAATCTTGCCAACCAAGGAGCCTGAGATTTAAAATTGTCGCTTGGCGTTCCACCCGCATTTCCAAAAATCACTATCTCATAGGTTGAAGATTTGCTAACATAGTCAAAAATTGAGGATATTTCTTCGCTCACTGACCCCTTAACTGAAGCCGTACTAGGCCAAAATTCAATGTTACTAGAAACTTCTTTTAATACCGGCGGAGAGGATATTTCCTTTTTTGGAAGTTCCTCAGCTTCTTTAGTGACCGGTTCAATTCGTACATCTTTGCTACTTTGACTATTCAACTTGAATTTTGTATTGTAATTTTTGCGAAGGGATTCAGAGCTTTCTCCTCCATCACCGTCTTCGCTGCCAAAACTTACTGACCAACTCGAATTCTTAGGATCAATTAGTATTTTTTTTGCCTTTGTAACAATATTTACTTGAGATTCAGTTAAACTAGTTTGATGACTGTAGGTCGTACTGCCATCGTATCTAACATTCCGGACGAGGATATTTTGTCTAGCTATAAAATTGCCATTGTCTTTTTTCAATTTCATATTAACCAGTTTCCCAGTTTTAGTGTCTGTAAGAGTCGTAATTACTGTCTCTTCCAACATATTCTTGCTATTATAATAGTTAGAAACTACTATTTCTTCAAGGCCATCTAGGTCTATCGCAATTACCGGTTTATTTCCAGCAAATTGGAAGGGCGTATACCAAGGGAAAGATTGCGTTAATGGATCAACCGATAAAAATTTGCCAATTCTAGGATTATAGATCCTGAAGCCGTAATCATACTTGTTTCCAGAGCCAGAGATTTCATTGTCCATCTCTTTCCCATTGAAACCATAACGGTATAACCCTCCCGATCCACTCAGGCCACTGCCCAGGTTACCTGTTCCTGCGTATGTTCCGTCAACGATGTAGGCTGTAAAATCATCACTATCCGCAGCCACGAACTCGCCTGTAAATTCAACTGAGCCGGAAGCAACATATTCTGTTGGCTGAGCGCCACTGCGGCTGGATACCGTCAGGTCAGTCGGAACGGAATAACCATTTACGTTACTGTTGCCGCTTGATGTACTGCCGGGGATATTGATCCCCTGGCCAAATTGCCTGCCTGGCATCAGCATCCCGAAGGGATAGTAATCGCTGGCAGTCACCAATTCTGCTTCAAAGTAATCACTATGGGTGCCATCCGTAGAGTGCTGCATTTTCTTGTCGCTCACCGTGGCGAGCACATTCCCAAGATGATTGCTGATTTCAAAGAGCTTCCTGCCCCGCTCATTGCTGAACTGCGCAGGCCCGGAGTAAGGCAGCTTTACATCGCGGTAAAGGTTCAGCACCCCCAACCGGCTGCTACCGTATAAATGTACGTCAGATTGGGTTAATTGTGGTGGCATGGAAGCTGTGGTGCCACTACTGCTATAGGTACTCATCACATTGCCTGTAGCATCCCTCACATACCAGGTATAGCTGACGGTATTGCTGCTGCCTTTAACAGCCTTGCTGATCCGGTTGCCGGAGGCGTCATAGCTATAGGTAATTTCCATCCCGCCGGACTTGACAATCCTTCGGATCTTGCCATAGACATTCCATTCTACATTGTCGATACCCGCCTGGTTGTCTTTCACCAGGTTGCCGATCGCATCATACTGATAGTTGTCCGCCGACTGCGCGTCGATGTCTTCAGCGTATTCAGCAGCATTCACGTTATCCCGCACATGGTTCAACCGGTTATTGGTCAATAACCCATTCTCATCGCGATGGTACTTATAGGTAAGGCTATCCATCGACAACTTGTCGCTGCTACCCTGCCGCAGGTAACGCAGGATATTGCCATTGCCATCATAAGCTACCCGCTCTTTGTACTCGCCGCTGCTGGCCAGGGTTCCCCACTGGTTGGTCATGCTGTTCAAACCAGCGTAGACATCCATCCCGGTAATGCGGTTCAGCTGGTCATAGCGGTAATTGTTCAGCCGCGGTGCATTGAAGCTGGCAATGTTCACCGCCATGCTGGAGATATTTCCGTTATACAGCGGCCGGTATTCACCCGTCGGCAGCCCGGTGCTGAAAGCAGGGAAAGGAACGACGGTATTGCTGATACTGGTATAGTCTCCTTCAAAGTAGTTCAAAGAATAACCCAGAACATCGCGGCCCACGAACTGCGCCTGGGCGCCAGTTGCGCCATCACTGCCCATATCATACAACCCATTGCGCACCGTCGTACTGTTCACCCCCTTGATCCAACCCTGCAGGGTATAGGCATAATCCAGCCCCTGTACGAGCTGATCACCCAATTGCGTCCGGGCCAGCGGACCGTGCAGGTAATAGCTATACGCCGCATCCCGCTCCCACTGCCAGCCATCGGTACTGGTAAAGACTTCGGTGATCCGGTTTTCCGCATCGTATTCATAGCGGTGGAAAAACTGATCGATTTTGCCGGGGTTGTAAGAAACCTTGTTCACTTTACCGCTGACCAGGTCAAACTGATAAGTTAGCTTCTTCCAGCGGTTATTGTTCCCGTTCATGATATTGGCATCGCCGGTCGTCGACGAACCATAATCCTGCACCAACGTATCCACATTGCCATGGATATCATAGCTGTAAAAAGTGGCGGCATTGAACTGGGCCGGGTTGGCGCCCTCAGCAATGCTGGTATAGGATACCCGGTTGCGCAGGTTGTGCTGCACCAGTGGCTCCTCTCCCGCCGTAAAGCCGGTATAGGCCTGGTCGTAAACGGTTGTTGTGATTTGGGATTTCCCGCTGGCCGCAGTGGTCAGCCAACCTGCAAGGCCGGCAACATTGCGGGTAAGGGCATCCGTCACCGGCGTAGTACCTGGATTTTTGATCTCACCTACTTCCGTGATACGTCCCAGCACATCATATCCTGTATAGCTGTACAACCGGTTGGTCTCGGTTCCGGAAGCTGCTTTCTGACGGGCATTTTGCGAGATAGCCAGGCGGCCAAGACGGTCGTACCAGAACTGGCTGATACCAGCATCGGGCGTCAATTGGGCCACCACCTGGTTTAACGTATTGTACCGGTATTGCGTAACCAGGGTGTGCGCGGGTGTATACATAGTTCCCAGGGACCGGGCCTGGTTCACGCTATCACTAAAGCTCACAGCATAACGGGGATGCACGCCCTCAGGCGGTACCGTCTTCACAAGATTACCGGCCTGGTCATAATAATACAGGGTGTAATGGTACTCGCGTACGAAATGGGTGACGGTAAACTCTTCCAGTTTATAGGCCTGGAGGCATTTGGCACGATACGCTGCATCAAAATCATTGTTCAGGGAATCACGGTAGTGCTCGTACAGCACTACACCTTTCCGGAATGCAATCGAAGGATTGTCCGAGCAGTTATTGATCGTATCTTCTGAATATGCCGTCCTTTTGTTGTTGTGTTGCTCGCAGAGGAAGAACCCCGGATCCTTCCAGGTGGTGTCTACAGGGAGGGTCGAAGTGTCGCAGACAGCCAAAGGTCCACAGGCATTCGCCTGGTAAATGGAATCAATCTGGCTATAGGTGTAGTTTGTTCCCTGGTAAGCGTTGTAATATTGCCGGAACCGCTGCTCGCAATTACACACTTTGGAGCCATCGATCCGGGCAAGATGGTAGGGATCATCAAACTCCTCATTATACAGGAATTTGCCATTCAGATCTTTCACCTTTATATAGTCAATAATCGCCTGTGTTGATGTCGGGTGTATCGACCACCCATGCAGTTGCGTAAAGGGCCGGGCCAATGTTACCTCCGCTTTCCAGACACCATTCACATAATAATCCAGGTGCCTGCCCCGTATGGAAAATCTGATCGTCGTCCAGTCATTCATATGAACGCCGGGAACATCGGCATCAAAACAATACTTGTCCGGCGCCGAAAATGCCCTGTTACATAATGCCACGCCTTTGCCATCCACTTTGGAAATAGATGCCATAAATCCGGCATTGTCACCATAAACCCAGATCCATGAAGAGGTCTCGAAGATGTTGCTGATAACGGATGCGTCAGGAACGATCATGCGTGTTTCCCAATCAAACCCAACCGTGTCCAGATTGCATAGTGTATCCAGGTAATCGTAATTGATCCACGGTTTGAGCTTTACAGTATCCGCAAAATAGGCGGGTAACTTGAGAACACCGTTTCCAATTACATGGCCCAATGGAACTTTGGCCACATATCTGAATGTACCGCCATAATTGATGGTCCAGTGAGCAGTATCCACGCCCATGGCATCCAGTTCCGGAATACCCTGATACCGTTTATATTCCCTGGTTATGTCCGTCAGCCGCGTGCAAATGGAATCCTTCAATAATCCGCACTGTCGTTTAAATCCGAGATAGCTGTCAATATCCTTATTGAAACCCAATTTCGCATTGAAGTAGTCCGTATATAATTTGTTATCGCTTTCCGCAGCCAAAGTTGTTGCCTTGAACGACTCAACTGGCTTCACATCTGGATACTTTATGGTAAAAACCGAGTCCAGCGTTTTAAACACCGTACAGCTTGTACAGTGTTCCGCTGTATTACATTCAAACAGCTCCGGCAACGGTATACCAAATCCAGGGAATGTACAATCGCTGCCACCGGCACCGTTGCAAAGTGCCAGCAAACGGGACAACGTCGAATCTGCAATACGTTCATGATGCTTGCCAAAAAGGTAAGAACTGAAACTGCCATACCCTTCAGCATTGGCATCATACGCTCCTTTATACCTATTCACATTCTCGCACTCACAGGGCTCCGGTTTGGTCACGATAATTCTCGGATCAGGCGTTTGACTTACCGCCTTAGCCGGTGTTCTGATCAGGTAGGGATTACAACTGCCTGTAGCCTGTATGCCCCGTGAAGCAAAATATGCTTCCAGAACGCCTTCAAACGTATTGGAAAAAAGGTTGCCCGGTGCACTGCCTACGCCAAACTGGTGCGACAAATCAGCATTGGCAGCACAGACATCCACTAACTGTGCCAGCAAGGCATCCTTGTCATATGATGGTATCTGACAATCCTTTAAAGCATCCAGCCAGCTTTGGGCATGTGCCTGGCAATTGCTCCTCAGATTTTCGTTTATTTTCGCCTGGGCAGCTGTTGTGGTGGTGGCCAGGTCTGAACTATACACTGCCAGCAAGTCTTCGCTGTTTTCAAAATGTGACTCATATCCTAAATCCCTAATTTGTGCAGGCGTCAGCGTCGTGGTACATATAGTCGTCAGCCGGTTGTTGATATGCGTTCTTTTTTCTTCCAGGTACATCTGCCGGAAATACCGCCAGGCCATATCAAGATCAGCCGCGCACATGTCCGCCGGATTAAATGAAGTTGAAATATCCTTGTAGCTGGAATAACAGGAGACGCCCTGGTTGGTGGCTGCGCATTTTACCATAATGGTCGCCATGCTCCAAAGGTTGAGGTTTACTTCGGGACTTAAAAACTTCCTGAATTCCAATAAAGACTGAGTAATCGGCCCTGCGTAGGCGACATCAATTGATGTGATCGGATCACGGTCAGGTGAGCTTCCATTAAACCGGGTATAATCTGAGCCCATCAGGCTGATCGGATTCAGATACCCTTTCGCCAGCGCTTCGGCATAGGTCTGCACTTTCAATACCCGCTGATCCCATTCGATGCTCGCTTTCAGCAAAGCGTATTGCTCAAGCTTTTTAAATTCGGGATGCAGGGGCAAAAGCGCTTCTGCCCAGCTGAGCTGGAAATTTCCGGAAAAGGATTGCGGATTCAGTTGTTGCGGTGGAACCATTATGCCTGCACCTTCATCAAATACCATTGCGGGATAGCCCTCGCCATCTTTATAGGTGGACACAGTCGAGAATCTGGGATCAACCACCGGTCCCGACTCCGCGTCCAACTGGGAATAAAAAATATTCAGGTCATTCCTGATATCATCCAGTCGCGCGTACTGCCCGGAACTGGGCGTCATGTCCAGTAACATCGACCGCCGTTTCTCATCCAGCTCATTAACAGTTGTACACAATTGAGCGCAAGAAGCCTGCGCATCTGCGTATGCTTTCTGCGCGGCCACAAGATAATTGTCAGCTTCAGCAGCCTCGATGCCGGACTTCTCCTTAAATGTATTCCAGAAATTTGCCCAGGTTCCCAGGCTGAGGGTACAAGCTTCACAGGTCGGTGCACAATCACTCATTGCCGCCAGTACTTCCCGTTGCTCCTGTATGAAACTTTCGAGATTACGGCATTGGTTATTGCGCACAAATACCGTGTCACGGTAATAGGCCAATGCAGCCTTGCTGACCATCAACCGCTTGGTGACCTGGTAACTACCCGGAACCAGGTTCAGGTCAAAAGCAACATCGAAACCCACCACGGTATTGCAAGCCGTATCAAGTGAAGTCAGGGTAAAATTGCTCCGGCGTTCGATATGCGGTAGCCCGCCGAAAGTCTGGTTATTGCAATCGTCAGTGATCACAATTTCCAGGTCATACAAACAATCATAGCATACCGGTACATCCTGACAGTTATCTATCTGCAGCAACTCCGGATTCAGGCTGTAATGAAAGGAATAGGTTCCCTCCGTTGACACCAGCAGGCCTTTCTGGGATTCCATCACCATATCCTTTATCACAGCGGCTGACCGATCAGCCAGTGACTCCGTGATCACTCTTTTTGAACTGCTGGCCAAAGTGTCGAGTGCTGCACCGCCAGGTGCTTGACCGGCAAGCGCTGTTGCGATCGTCTTCCCGGCCATATCGGTATAGCTTACACTAAATATGCCGTTGGCATCCCGCACCATGGTTTTAAAATAATGCTCCTTCAAGCCAACTTCAGTACCAAACAGGGCATTGAGCTCTTCCTGGCCTGGTGTTCCATAGTAATATTTGGTATCGTGCCCGCCATTCAGTTTAAACGTTGGTCCTACGCCACTTTGGGCACTTACTCTTCCTGTTTGATCGGGCAGATATTCAACCTGCGTATAGGGATATCCCTGCGCATCAGGAATGAATTTATTGATACCGGTATTCTTCTCGGGGTTTTCCGGTGAATAATACCGGGCGGCACCCGAGGCGGTCGCCATGGCATCGGGTGTAGCGGCACAGTAGGTAGCCGGATCAGTCAGCCTGTCGAAGTCCTGCTTGTCATAACTGTTTCCTGCACTATTGATCCCCTGGTTGAACGCTTTCGTGTACCCGATCACACTGCTCAGCGTTGGGGCTGGCAATACCTGAATGACTGGCCTGCCCTGGAAGTCATATATACTTTCCGCAACAATGGTACGCTGCGTGGTATTGTCCTTTGTTACTGTTTGCCTTGATCGCAGGCTGCCATCGAAATATTGCACGACTGCTTTACGCTTTCCTTCTTCAGCAAAAGACGTTGTCGCCTGCCAGTTGAGCTGATTTTCATGTCCATCGTATTCAAATTTCCCCAGCGCCGTTCCCCATCCTGATTCCCGCCGCGAACCATCCGGCAGGTTCTGAACTGCCCTGGCTCTTACAAACAGGTAACCATGCCCGTCATACAACAGCGGAATCCTATACGATGTCGCTGCTGTTGTAATGCGGCTCCCATTGTTGTCGAAGATCTTTTCTGTCAGGGGAGCACTGAGGGTACCATACATCCCGGAAGCCATCGCATCCGCATCTATATAGGTCCATTCAAGATCATAGGCGTGCGCACCCGCCAGCAGGGGCCAGCTTGCAGTGATTTCATCGGCAGTGGTCGCCTGCGACAAAGATTCCAGGTTAACGGCCGCAACTACATCTGTGTTGCAATCCAGGTCATAGAGGGGAAATGCCTGCAGTTCATTTTCCAGGTAGAAGGATTGCCATACTGACGATGGCGCATTGCTTTGCAGGCTGACGATTTTTGCACTTACCCAATTGGCGCCTTCAAATACATAATTGGCGGAATAGGTATAAATACTATCCAGCTGGTAGTTGATCCTGAAGGTCTTATTAACGGAATGGAATACGCCATTGGTAGTATCGCCAACAGCCACCACCACTTCTGCAAAAAACTTAGCCGGCAACACCAGGTTGGCGGCTTCATTGATCCTCAGACTTATACGATTCTTTACTGTATAGGTTGTTCGTTTCGGTCGAAATGCCGCGTCGTGAAACTTTGGATCTGAAACGATAACAGCAGAATCAGCCGCTATCTGGCCCGACAAGCCATCCAGCTGCATGATCAGTTTCGGATCTCCCTGCTGGGCACGAAGGCCAGTCATGGCAGCGAGCAGCATCAAAACAAATAATATTCTCCTGAAAAACATAGTGCAAGGTTTACAGCGATGGATTGGCTTTGAATACAGAATAGTGCTGGTAGGGTGCTTGTGCCACCCATCCGTTTTGTTCTTTCCGGACCAGCTTTTGCGTATCAAAATCAGCTGGATTAAAATCGTTCCGGTTAACATGCAGGAAACTCACTTCAACGAACACCCAGTTACCCGCTACGCCATCGATTGGCGCATTGGCATCGAGAAGCCTGCGATGAAGCAGTTGCCGGGTTTTAACCAGCCGGCCTTTGTTGTCTGTCCAGAATTCCAGTTCCTTGTAATACTGAGGGTTTAGAAACTTCACTACATATTTCCTTTGCCTGCCATCCGCGCTAACTGATATGGCGGACTGGAACCGGCCATCTGACAAGGAATCCAGCAGGGAAAATTGTTGCTGCAGCAGATGCTGTCCGGAAGGACGGGTGAGATACAACAGCTGATCTTCTTTAAAAACGATCACTGCGACACTGTCGTCACAGGTAGCTTCCGTATTGGACAATGCATACCAGAATCGTTTCCCCCAGATCTTGATACTTCCCCGGAGGGAGTCTTCTATCTGTAACGGGGTCGCTTCATTGCTGTATTTATAGACAAGATCAACATGCAGGTAACCCGTATCGAGGAATACTGCTGCGGCCGATTTCAATTCCCGCATGTACTGGGCCTGTTGTGCCTGCAAAGACCCGGTCATGATCACCAGGATCAAAAGCACCAATTTCAGCTTCAGGTAAGTTCTCACCGGCAAGATTTTAGTTTTTCTGTAATGCACTTCTAGTCTCTTTAATCGTCTGGATACCCCTGATGGTTTCTTTTTTCACCCGGATCAATGTGCCTTCGTCATCGTACTCATAAAAAGTGGCGTAGTTGTTTTCATCCAGCTCTGCCATCAACCGGAGATTCACCGGACTATAGACAAATGATTTCATATTGGCATTGAAAGGGTGTATCCGTATGTCATCGAAGTACACGTCATTGCTTCCACTGGCCTGCAGGCTGATGGCCAGCTGTGTGGCATTGGCAGCGATCTGGTAGAACACTTCATACCGTTGCCACCCTTCCACCAGGGGCCCTGCAGGATGTAAGCTGACAGATGAAATTCCATCATTCAGGATGATCTGGTTTGCTGTATAAGTTCCGGATACACATGGAACTGATTCCTTCACCCAGGCACTTACCAGGATTTTACTACCGGGTGTCGGGCTGAACACGGGCAACAGGTGACTGTTCCTGATTTTTGCCTGCCTGAATACGGTTCCTACTGTCGGACAAGCATGATTGACCGTCTGGAAACTGATCGGCGGGAAATTTCCATCTGCTGCGCCATTGCTGGTGGCATAGCCCAGGCTGGCCTGCTGCCCAGCCGGTATTTTCAGACTGTATTTCCCGGAATGCCGCTGTTCGGTGGTCAGCCACCCCGCAAAGGGTGAATAATCTATATGTCTTGTTGACGGGCAGGCCGTGTCACACCATTGGGTCTTGTAACCATAGTCCTCAAACCCATCAAAGGCGGTTTCACGGTATCTTGCATTTTGGGTAACAGCGACCGGGAGTGATTGCCCATAGCCATATAAGCCTGAATTGAATCTGCCCAGCGGATCGGCATTTTCAACTTCCAATCCACGGCTGTTATACAATGTTGACCGGCTGTTCCACACCCATATCGCAGTATCCGGTTGAGCAATCAATTTTCCATTGGTAAATTTCCAGAATGGTGTGAAGCCTGGTATGGTACCGTCCTTCCTGATATTGGTAGCTGCCGCAGGATCTTTTTCAGCCCTGTCAGTATACAACACAAATGCGCTGTCGGGCCGCCAATTTCCGAGAAGGCCCCATGTATAGGGATTTATCAGCGTATCGGTAAGGCCGACGCAGCCGGTATATACGATCGAATCCTGCAGCCCTACGGTCATCCGGCAGGCGGGTTGCCCATCTTTGGTGATCAAACTATAGCCAGCCGGGCAACTTTTGCTGACAAGAGATTTATGACCGATCAGCTGCCGGGTACTGAATATAATATTCAGATCGCTGTCTTCATCGGCACTTTCTATAGCAGCAGCAGTATTGTTATAAATCTCCACAGCCGCTCCCCTGACGTAGCCGCCGTCTGCGGCTTCAATTTTCAACTCATGAACACCCGCAGTCAGTTGAATAGGTACAATATGAAATAACCAGAAATTCTCATACAGCATTTCCGACAGGTCAACAACCAGTTGCCCATCTATAAAAAGCCGCATGGCGTTGTCCACCGCGAAACCGAGGTAATAGGTTTTGGTTTGAGGCACGGTAAACGGCGACACGATGCCCCACCACACATTGTCATCCGGAGCATTAGGACAACATGGCCAGATAGACGACCGGTTCATTGGTCCAAGTCTTGCCAGGGCCGGGTCATAATTGCATTTATCCGGTTCGCCCGGCGCTGCCAGCAACATTGACCTGCCGGTAAGTACCGGTGTCGAATCCTGTGCAACAATTGTCTTTTCTGCCATCGCATCGGCCTTCATCATTCGGAAGCCCAAAGTGGCGATGCCTTTGGTCTCCTGGGGATCAATGGTACACGTATAGCCTGTGGCCGCACGCCAGTATAGGTTCGTCGTGTCGATCCGCCTTCTTTGAAAAACCGACAGATCGGCCTTGAAGGAGTCATATAACACTGTTCCGCAGGCACTGAATTCCTTATAAGGCGAACCTGCATTGCACAAATCGAGACTGTCAATGATCAGGCTGGAATCCTTTACACACAAATGAAGGCTGTCATTGTAGGTAAATCCGGCCGGACACGTAGAACCGGGTACTACCGACGAAAACTGCCGCTTGCTTTCCGGCACTTTCCATTGCTGGCCAAAAGTCTGCACAGTTGCCTGCACCACGTTCCTGGAAGCATCCGCCAGAAGCGACCAGGATTGCGTCCCGCTGTTGTACTTTACAGGATTCTCCAGCATTGTTACAGCACCGACTGACGCCAGCATATTTCTTCGGCCACTTCGTATTACCCGGATTTTAGCATCGTATCCCGTATAGGGCTTTCCGTCCCTGTCGATCAGGTATAAAGCACGGGGCCCGCCAATATTCACGCTGGTATCGATCACATGCAATACAGCATATTGCGGAAAACTGGCGGGTATCACCTGGCAATCCCCTACACCCCCCGTTTTGACCTTGCCTGCAACCAGCAATTCATCTCCAGCGACAAACTTATTGATCGCACCCTGCGGGAGGCCTTCAACAATCTTACCATCACGGATAGTAAGGTGACTATATTCCAGGTCGATATTCCGGTAAGCCAGCCCCATTCCTTCATAGGCCCAATGGGAAGGATAATTTAAGGAATACACCGGGTCTTCAAAACCATTCATTGTCCGATTGACAACGACATCTCCTGTTTCTGCATCATACAACAAGTCCCGGCTTACGACACGACTTCCCTTATCAATCACAATCACACTATCGAGTATCCCAAACCGTTGCACAACTTTGGTAATGGCTATGGAACGGAACCTGTTTTCTTCTCGTTGTCCAAGACTGATCAACGATGGCAGCAGGAATAGATAGGGTGGCGGTGGAACGCTGAAATTATCCGTATTCACATTGAAATTATTGCCATTCACCACCGTTTGCTGTTCGCGCATGTCTACCATCAGCTCAACATCCTTACCAACAAGTGCCGATGAAGTAATATCCCCATCAGGCTGGATTGCCATGACAGTGTTTGCAAGTCTTTTATGTTCCAACTGGCCGTTCTCCGTGCGGTATACATATTCCGTATACGTTACCGGACGTTCGGGATCATTTTGCGCATAAGTAGCCGTCGACCTGGGCTTTCCATGCATGTCATTCAATTCCACCAGGAACCCCTGGGAAACGGAAACAAAATGTTTGGCATTGATTTTCAGAAAGCTCGCCAAACCAGGTTTGTATCGCTTTTTCGTGGCATCGTCAATAACAGTTCTTTCCACGAAAGTGGGAAAATCATAGGCAGTATAATAGGTGGATTCGCTATAGCCATTGGCCGACTTGACATCTTTAAAATGAATACTCCTGGTCCGGACTTTCCGGTAGCCAACAGATGGTGCCGGGAAAAGCGATTCTCCCAACGGCTCTTCTGTATAACCATCATTCACCGGGCCAAGCAGGCCCAGTTTCTCCTGGTATTCTATCGGCTTCCGGAATGGACTCTCTTCAGAACCGATGCCAGGTTCAAAAGTTGCTACCCCGCTGCTGACTGTCTCGATCTTGCCGTTGACTTCCTGGTTAGTCGTATAGATATATTCCTGACCATATACTGCGGTACGCTGCTGGGTCATCTTGTTCCAGTTATCATAGATCAGGAGCTTCTTTACGCGGTGCCCGCCGCCATATTTCTTTAACCATGGATTGTCCAGGCGGATAAACGACCTGCTAACATCCACACCTTTACACATCTCCGTCCTTCTTGCCATTTCATCAAAGCCCAGTACAAATTCCCGGATATTGTTCCAGCCAGCGCCAATCATTCTTACTGCTGACTCAGCACTCAGGTCGTCATTATCGTAGGCACCAGGATTTGCCACCCTTGGCAGGTTCAATCGCAGAAACTGGATGGCCGTCTTGGTAACCGGACTGAATACGCCATCTGCATCCCCTTTCAGGGAAACGCCTTTCATCTTTATCCAGATCCTGTGGTCATTGACCCGTCCGAATTCGTCGCCGTCAATATCAAAATAGACGGGAATGTTTTCTGTAGTTGAAAGATTATCGCTCATACGGACGGCAACCTTTGCATACAGCTTGGTTATACCCGTGAAATAATACTTCCGGATGTCTTCTTTGGTTGTAACTGCCCGTGGCACATCGACAAACAGGTACATATTGTCATTCATGCCAGTGCTTCCGGAATACAGGTAGGAATTGGGGCTGGAACCGCTGGCAATATTGCCGCCAAATCCGGCAATCTTCATCATTTGCATTGACCGGAACTGCTGTACATAACCGTAGTCGTCGCTTTCATAGATGACTTTCATGCCACCACCGGAGGGAAGTAAAATCGAGTCCAGTGACCAGGCGCCGGCATTAAAAGCTGCGGCAGCGCTGTCCTGCAGCGGGAACGGATAATCGATATTGGAAACCGTGTTGTATGTTGTATATCCGGGATTCTGCCCGGGATCTTTGTAGTTGCCCCAGGCATCATAGGACTTGAGGTTATACGCCGGATTGTTTTGATGATAGGAAAACAGGTAGGGATTTTTTTTGCCTTTGGCGTTACCATTGTAAGTAAACCACAATTTTTTCAGGGTAAGTTTTCCCTGTTCAGGATTGCCGTCAACACCCTTGCACAATTCATAGCTGTATTCAAAATGCACCGTTTTTACCGGCACTGCATTAATGCCTTTAGCCAGAAAATCCGCTTTGCTGTACAACCGGATCTCTTTCAACCTTTTGGCCTGCCCATTGGTCCTGTTTCCGGTTTCGTCGATGGAGGGAAGATCCTCCCGGTTTTCCAGGAAGAATGTCGCCACCATGGTTTTTGAGAGGATAGAGTGCAGGTACCACAGTTCTTTTTCGCCATAGATCAGGTTGCCGCGATCGTCGCTATAGTCAGACCTGGTATTCACCATATAGTTGGCAGAATCCTTAACACCAGGTGACCGCCACTTATACGGAGTCTCCTGGCTGGCAATTCGGGAATAATTGAATTTTACTGCGTTGCCGGGGTCATCATCAGAAATGCCATTGCCTGTCACATCCACATAATCCGGAGAAAGAATTCCAGACAACAGAAAACTGTGGGCATAGGCAGGCACTTCTTCCCGGCTGAAATAATGATCCAAATTGTTGGCATTGCTCACGGAATTGTCTATGGCTGAATATCCCACCAGGCCGGTATTCCTGTTGCCCCTGCTACCATCTACGGCAAATGTTGCTTCTTTTTGGATAAGGTTGTATACCGGTACTCCGTACACATAGCGTTTTCCATCATTATTCAACACTGAGATTTCTGACAGGTGATGTGCCTTCCTGAATTCACGGGCACGTTTCTCCCTTACGATGCCGTCTCCCGGCCAAACGGTCTGGGCCGGCCGGAAGAGGTTCTCTACGGGCACCGGAACAAATTCGGTTATACCAGAACCCGGGCCCCGCCAGAAAAGTTTTGCTGAAGCGCTCTTCTCGCCATCAAAAAAATCCATCCTTACTTTGTATGATTCTCCGGCTACCAGATGCAGCGTTACATAATCAGAACGTTCGCCATGATAGGTCCAGTCATTAAAAACCAGGCTGTCATTTACCCATAACCTTGCGCCATCATCACTGGTAATACGAAACACCCATGCCCCTGTCTCCGGTACTTTAAAACGCCCCTGCCATCTTACAGAAAATGTATTGCCGTCAAAACCTGTAATATCGGGACTGTGTTTCCACATGTAATCGATAAACTGATTGGGTTTATACACTACGGCTCCTTTGAAATCCAGTTCAGGATAGTAGTAGCCATCAAGTCCCGTTCCCAGGCCATCCTTTAATGAGGGTTCTGTCCCGTTACATTTTGAAAGGTTGAACACACCAGGCGTATACGATTCAACATATTTGTCGAGTCCGGCAACTTCAGCTTCCCGGGCGGACAAATAAGAAATCACCTGGGTGCGCTTGTTCCTTTCCTTCCTGTATGAATTTGCCCTGGTAACACTAACCTTATCGCCTGTTGCAATTCCATCCTTGTATTTCCTCAATACGTTTGTAGCCAGGATGAAAGAACTGCTGCGATCCGGCTGGTACAATTCTGCCGCTACTGCAGAATCACCTCCTACCGCATGGTAAAATGCCTGGTCGATGATCGATTTTTCCATGGGATTTCTGAAGTATGCCGGCTGAAAGGTGCTGTCTGAAGACTGAAACGGCAATGCCCGCGCCAGGGCATTTTCATTTTTCCAGGCGTCAGTTTGTGTGATAGACCGGTTAAGATTAAGGTCAACACCCGCATGAATTGTGTTTCCCAGGCCCACGTCCACGCTGAAACGTTGTGAATTATCCCGGGTACGCATATAATGATCATGAACATACCCTATGTCGCTGCGATAAGCCCGGAATTGTCCTCCGGTACCCTCACCCGAAATCGAGAACATATCGTAGGTCAGAAACGGCAGCCCAATATGTGGCATTGCTGGCTTTTCCCGGTAAGGAATATCTTTCTCCCTGTTAAAATCAAGCAGTGCCTCTGCATCACCATTACTTTGCTGAAAATTCATATACCCGTATGCCGGATATAACTTTGACTGGTCTTCAGGAGCAATGTATTGGCGGGATTGATAACCACTCAGGTACACACTGGGACTAAGTGCATAAAATTCTGAGCCCACTTTGGCGGTAAATGTAATTTGCTGAGAGGTATACGGCAGGTTGATAGAAGGTGTAAAAGTCGGGCTGGCAAAAGTCACACCCGAAGAAAATCGTGAACTATATCCAAACTGTCTTACACCAACTGACATTTGCAGCGCTTTAATACCAGATCTGGCACTATAAGGAGCAGAAATTGAAAACGAGCCGCCATAGCCAGATTTCCCGCCAACCGCACTCGCATTCATATTTGCAGAAAAAGTCGGTGTCAACGAAACTCCATCCTGGGAATTGTTATTAAGGGCCAGGCCAGCTGTCAAAGATCCACTGCTTTTCGAACCTGCGCTAATTGATGCGTTTACACCAGATTCAATGCCCCAGCCTTTATAATTGTTATGGAAAAGTCCGCCCGAAAATCCAACACCGACCCCGATGCCAGAACTATCATTTGGCAATCCAACGAGTTCAAGATCGGCACCAAGGGATAGTCCTGTTGTAACGTTTGGTTTTATGTTATCAGTTTTTAGGACAGAATCACCAATGCCTGAAAAATCGTCCGGTAATCCGCGCATGTTCCTCGTTATAGTTCCTGGATTCAGGTTCCAGCCGAGGCCAACCCAGCTCGCCTCCTGGTCCATCGAAACACCGCTTCTGTATCCAAGCGTCAAAGGATAACCGCCAACATCCATTAAGGGTATAGAATAAGAGAAATCTCCGGTAAACTGATCAACCAGGTCTTTACCATTTACTGAAGTAAATGATTGCATTTCCGGTTGTGCAGGACCACCGCCGAAAACCTTGCGGGCCGGTCGTTGTAATTTCCGGTCAACTACTATCCCACCGATAGCATTGGTGGCTGGCCGCGGGTACTCCGCTTTGGGTGAAAATGACTTCAGGTCTTCAATAGAAAACCTTGCAGCATTTCTGAAGGTAGCAGGAACATCACTATTCGCGCTTACCCAGACAGGAGAAAGGAACTGAATATACAGTACCGTCGCAAAAAATGTACTGATTGACTTCTGGTACCGGACAAAAAAAGAAATCATGGTCGACGATATTGAAATGTGAGGTACATTTTTTTACCACCTGTCACTGCTGTCAGGCGGTATATGGATTTATCATTCAGGTGAGCATTCGCTTCCAGGTCAAACTGGAGTAAGTTTTTACCATAACGTAGCGGTAAAATATTATTCACCAAAGCTTCTGTTTGTTGGCCAGCCTGGTTTAACGCCTGGATCGACAACACCATAGTCTTGTCATTCTCCCGATTGTCGTAGGCGATCAGCAGTTTACCCATTACCAGCGCCTGGCTGTTGTTTTCTGCGGAACTCAATGACAGGTATGAGCCTCCGGTCTCCTTTACCAGCCCGACCGCTGAAGGCGCTTCGACACGAAACGACCAGATCTCACTGAAACCAACAGGTGCAGTATTGTTGCTGGCGGCGACCCGCCATGCATATAATTTTCCAGTGTCCAATGCGGGAAGCCCCTGCGGATATTGCAACTGGGTTTGCAATATTCCCGGCTTCCGGAACAACGGCACGTTGACCTGTATTGCTTCTGCAGCTGTCTGATAAGAGGCTACTTCCACCAGCTGGAAATCGTAAGACAGGTTGCTGAAGAATGTATACGGCATGGGTGGCGTCCAGGAAAACATGGGTCTTGCGGTATTGACGCGTTCGCTATCAGCAGGCAATACCAATTGGGGTGGCGACAGTGGTTCCACCTCCAGTGACAAGCATTCTTCCGCCAGCGTCTCGACGGCGTCTCCCTGTTGGTAAACCAGCGCATAACAGATATTGAAAACCCCGACAGGCAGAAAACCATTGGGTGTGTTGTCCACCTGGAAAGTCGGATTGGCATCCTGGTAAATCACCGGCATTACATCATTATGCGTGATCTGGCTTGCCCCCACTGGCATTTGAAAGTTCCGCGTCACACCCGAAAGCACCAGTTGATTGGTGTTAACCTCGGTGATCGTTAACTGAAGCCGCACCATAAATGCCTGTTTACCGGAATTTAGTATCGAAACATTCCAAAGTTGTGGTTTGGTAAAAACGCCGGGGGAAGGCAACTGGGGGCTGATCACTACCTGTGCCTTTACCGGATGGTAAATGAGCAACCAGAAGAATATACCGAATATGACTCTCATCAATTGGTCTGTTTTGATCGTGAAGATTTAAATTGAAATGACTTGGTAAACTGGATATTGCCGATATCAGCCTGTTGCAGTCCGTTGCTGGCGGTAGGCAAAAAAGCCCGCTCGGCAAAAATTGCCAGCTGAGCCTGATGCCAGAAGGCAAATGCTGCGCTGAAGGAACAGCCTGCTGCGGACTGCTTATAATTGTAGTTGTACACTTTCACCCCAATTCCGACAACCGTTCTGCCTTTCAGCAAAGGCACCTGCAGTTTATGGTCACCGACCCACATCTGAAACATAGTATTGCTCACTTTCGACACTGCCAGGCTGCTGGTAAACAGCCTGAAGAACAAAGTCTGCGTCACCTGGAGATTGCTGCTGTTCTGATAAAACAAAGAACTGTCGTACCCGTCAAAAGATTTCAGCAATGCTATGCTGGTACTCATGGGTGTTTCGCGAAGCCGGTACTGGTGCCAGATATTGGTGGAAAAGGTTTGATATTTCGTCTCCACTACCTGTTCACCGACTTTCGCCAGCTGGGTAATGGGAAAATAACCTGCCGTGACCGTTGGCCAACGACGCCTGGCGTAAGTCAGCATGACAGTTTTGAAAATGGTATTTGTCGCATAGGCCTGCGGGAGGTTAGGATTCTGCCATTCATTAGTGCGCAGGGAAGCCGAGAACCTCAATTGATTTCGCAGCAGGCGTTGGTCATACTTCAGGTACCATGCTTCCTGTGCGGTATTTACCTGCCAGGTGCTGAAAGATTGGAAATTGGTGCCCGTTTTTTTATAGCCCGCTTCTATTCTACCATGAATCAAGGGCAGAATGCCTCCAGCTTTTACAGCAATTGCAGAATTGCCATCCTTGCTGAATCCCAGGCTGGTTTTGTCCTGGTATGGATTCGACCGGTAGTCAGGTGAAACAGATTGCCCGACTTCACCGGAAATCCAGATCGTCCGTCCGATATATTTCTTTCCTTCGAGCGTGACACCGGAAACCTGGAAACTTTTTCCGGACGAACTGCCGGAAATCATTTTGCGGCCGGAGTATCCTGACGCGATCAGGTAATCGCGGCCGATTTTTCCGATTCCCAGCCGAAGCAAGACCAATGGTTGGAACTTCCGGGACTGGCCTGAAAGACCATAATCCCTGAAGCGGTAGTCGACTCCACCCGCAGCAAAGGACAGGTAATACCAGCTGTTGTATTCGAAGGCGATGCCATTAACGGAAATATTCCGGGAAGTCAGTTCGCTGCTATTCAGCGGTGCCCTGCCCAGGCTAAACCGACGTATACCTGTAAGCCACTTCAGCCTGGGTGGGAGTTTCCAGTCCCCAGCCACAGCCATCAGTGAATCCTGCAGGGTTTGTCCCCCGGCAATATCCTGCCAGTCTGGCCTGTCCAGCCACCGTTTGACTGTCGAAATCTTTGCCTCCATTCGATTCCGGATCAGCTCGATGGAGTCGATTGAATGTTGCCATTTTTCAATGCGCCCGGCATAGGCGTTATAGGTGTTGATAAAGACACTGGCGCTGTGCCGGAGAGAGTCACCAAGAATTCTGTTAAGCGAATCAGACAAGTTGGGATCATCGGTTATACCGGGCACATTCAGTATCTCCCGGGCTTCAATCAATTTCTGCTGCCACGCACCACCCTGAAGCGTAGCCAGCTGATACTTCAGTTTGCCGAGTTCAGCTTCCAGGCATTGAGACAACTGACCGACAGCTTTTTCATCCACTGCTTCCAGGAGGCGCTGCCGGTAACTTCCATACAACTGACTGGTCATGAAAGACTGATCGTACAGCACCTGAAAATCCGTTATGTCGCGATAAAACATTGAATTGGATTGCCTTGTCCAGGCCCTGGCCTGGATAGGAATGATCCCCGCTACTGTCATATCGAACTGAAGCATGACATTGTGCTGCGCTATATTTTTTTCGATCAGGGGGGTATCAATATTGGATTGATACATGGCCTGGTAACCAATCGTACCGCCGCGGAGTTCCAGTAAGCCGCCTTTGGGTCTGTTGAATGCTGCCAGGGGCTGTATTCCTGCGCCTTTCTTTTCCGGTAATTTGCAGGAAAAGACAAAGCTGGTATCACTGAAAAGCATGCTGGTATCTGTAGTCAGCGTCCAGCTTTTGGCGGTCTGTGAAAAGAGCCGCTGCGGAAGCACTGCCAGCAGAAAAATGCCACCCATTAACCATATGAGGGATAAGGTTTTCATCAATGGTTTGGTGGTCGGCTTAACGGGAGGATTCCAATTGCTGAACACGCAACAGGAGCGATTGGAGGATGGCGGACTGGTCTTTTTTCTCCGCTTCCAGTTTATCGATGGCTTTTTGTTGCTGAATAGCGTAGAGGGTGAGTTCCTCGATCTTTTGAAGGAGCGCTGCCTGGCTATTGCCGACATCTATGCCGTTGGCTTCGACCTCTTTGGCAGAAACGATGCCGGGGAGGTGGCGGTTTTGCTGGATGAATCGCTCTACGGTATAGAGATCCGGCAGGAGATAGTCTGGCTGAAAAACAAAATCCGCCCAGCCGGTTTGGGTAATGCGGATCTTTTTCGCCTTAATGTCACCGTTCACTGACAGCTTACCAGGTGTAGCTGAAGAACCCATTACGATATTGCCAGCGTTGTCTTCCACAATAAGTCTGCGCCAGTTTCCCCAGGTGGTGGAGGCGCCGGAACGTACATACAACTGGCTGCTGTCTGTAAATGCGAGTTCATGAGCGTAGCCATTGCTGCTGTTGGCCCCGTTTCTGATACCAATCACGGAAGCCACGCTGGTACTCGTACCGGGAAGCGTTATTACCGAATGGGTTTTGACCTGAGACATCAGAAGTTGGCTGTAGGTATCAGGCGTAGTTGAGACACTTCTGGTATCCAATGCGTAGAGCTTGCTGGCGCGCAGGGGAGTGAATTGAATTTCACCACTTGAATCCAGTGAAAGGATGGAATCCCTGACAACAGTCTTTCTGCTGATAGTATAAGCAAAGAACCGCCCGGCAGAGTCGAGCTTTATCCTTTCATTTGCGTCTGCTGATCCTCCGGTGTAAAGCCTGATAACACCATTTGGGCTGTAGTTGACCAGTTGCAGGCCGTTGGGAGCATTGGTGGAAAGAAAGGCAGATGAAGTTTTGCGATAGCCGGAAGAGAAATACGCCGAGCCGATTTCACCCAGAATCATATCATATCCTGAGTTTTTAAAGCGCTGTTGAACAACACCATCAAGCGAAGTAGAAGGCCATTCCAACCATAACTTTTCAAAATCGTAAGTGCGGATGTGCAAATTGGCCAATGCATTCACACCAGTTGGGAATGCTCCGATTCTTGCATTGCCTGCGGGAGGGAAAAGGTTGTCTTGAGCAATAGCAGAAGCGCATACAGAAAGGGCTACCAATAGTAGTACAGACCTACATTTCATAGTGAAAGGCTGGTTTAAGGTTTAATAGATGGTACTCACAGATACGAATAAGCGCTTTGGATTTCTACCAACGCACTAAAGTTGCGGAAGCAAAGAAAAGAAAGATTTCCAGAGCAACAACAATAAAAAAATTAAATTTATATGTAACATATTTTTCGTAAGCGCGTGCACGTTATCTATAGTTATTGGCATTTCTACCGCTAGAGGAAATCGTCCATCAAATATTACCGGCAATAAATGTTCACGGCCAAGGGAGAACAGTAATTCCGGCTTCTCCGAAACTTTTGGAACAGTCAGATTGGTAAAGAAAAGTAAAAAATAATTTTCAGATACATAGTATAACTATGTATTTTGATTTACATTTATGCCATGAATAAAGAGTTCATAGACAAATGGCATTCACAGGTGAAAAAAGGAACATTATCCTTTATTGTATTAATTGTTTTGGACAAGAACGAACTATATGGTTATGACCTGATCGAAAAAATAAGGAATCAAACTTCCATTGAAATCGCAGAAGGTACGCTGTACCCATTAGTAAACCGACTCAAAACTGATAAACTTTTAGACTCTAAGTGGGTGGAGCAGGAGACGGGAATTCCCAGAAAGTATTATTTCCTCACAAAAACCGGAAAGCAAACACTGGAAGAAATGAAAGTACAATGGAAGAACCTGCAAAAATTAATCACAAAGCTAATGTAACGAATATGGAATTTAAAAAGCTGCAATTTAAAATCAGTGATGCTCAAAGGATTTATGAAAACTATTTGAAGCAGATAAAATCAGCCACAAAAAAGCTTCCCAGGGAAGATCAGCAAGATATTTTAATGGAACTAAACAGCCATATCTATGAGAGTATGGCCAAAAAGAATCCCGAAACCGGTGAAGTGACCAATCTGCTTACTGTTTTGGATAGAATAGGCGTTCCTGATGAGGTGTTAAAACCCCTGGTTGCTGAAAGGAAATTGAACCAGGCCATCAGAACATTTAATCCGGTCCATGTAATTCAGGCTTTAATGCTAAACCTCTCCTATGGGATAACGTATATAATATTTTTCATTTCATACCTTTTTATTGCTGCATTTTCATTCCTGGCAGTTGCAAAACTATTCTACCCGTCAAGTGTTGGTTTTTATTACAAAAAGGGAGAAATCTTTCGATATGGTGTATTTGCTTCCAATGATAACTTACAGGCGTTCGAAGTTTTGGGAAATTGGTTTATACCGGTTACAGTTCTATTTGCATTCGTATTTTACTTTATAATAACAATTTTCCTGAAGTTGAATGGAAGTTTGAAGTCAGTAAAAAACGATCGACTGGGTAAGCACCTTTCCCCGGATACTACTGTTGAGGGGCATCCAATATGGTAATGTCCGGATGCCGAAAGCTTAATTTATTGAAGGTAAAGCATAGAAATAACAAAAGTGGATTTGGAAAAGAGCGTTCCTTTCAAGTTATTTGTTTCCGATGGGATGGCAATTTACATTGGCCAACGTGTGCAAACAAAGCTCCATACACATCACGCCATCGAAATTGCAATTGCATTTGACAAGCCATTTTTGATTTCACGAAATGGTACTGAATTTAAGGAAAGTGTTTGCACTTTCATTAATGCCGACCTGGCGCACCAGTTCAATGGACAGGATGATCATCATATTTTTATATATTTCGATGCTGAATCAGCAGTTGCACAACTGCTTGAAACATCTTTGAATCTGGATGTCTTTGGAATACTTGATTATACCGGCATATCCATCAACGGGGTGAAGAACCTATTCATAGATTGGTTTTATGATGATTCCGCTAATGATAAGGCGGCCAGTAATTTAATCCAGTTGCTTCTGGAATCGATCCTGGGAACTTCGCAGCGCCATAACATATTAGAACCGAGAATTGCGGATGCAATTGAATTGGTTCGGTCAGCATTGTATAGTGAAATCAGGTTGGAAGCTATTGCAGCAAAAGTATTCCTGTCAGAAGGCCGTTTCGCCCATTTATTCAAAGAGCAGATCGGTATACCCTTCCGGCGGTATGTACTTTGGTGCCGCCTGCAGGCTGCATTAAAAGCCATTGTTCAGGGCAGAACGCTTACGCAGGCTGCTTACGAAGGAGGCTTCGCCGACATTTCACACTTCAGCCGGACGTTTACGGAAATGTTTGGCGCTTCTCCTTCTGTTGTTCTTAAACAATAGCAGGTTTGTTCAAGAAATTTGCCTGCCGATAAAACATTTTTGTTGTATTAAACTGACTACTCCATGGAGAGGCTGTTTCAACTTGGTGTTTATCCCCTTATTATGTTATCTGCTTCAGGCGTTTTAATTTATGGCATTCAGTCCGGGTTCAATCAATATTTGATTGTCCTGCCTGTGATCAGTTTTTTCGGAATGCTCATACTATTACTGGAAAGATGGATGCCTTACGAAATAGATTGGGTAAAGGGTAAAAATGACTGGAACCTCGACCTTACCTACTACATCATTAACTACGGTATAAAACTGGTAGCTCAATTTCTTTTTTTATGGATTGCAGGGACTTTCACGTTAGCTGCCTGGTTTCCCACTCACTTACCGTTTTGGGTGCAGGTATTGATAGCATTGACAATTATTGATTTCTTTCTATTCTTCGTTCATTGGCAAAGTCATCAAAATGAATTTCTATGGAAGCTGCATGCGATTCATCATAGTTCAGAAAGATTGTACTTTTTAAATGGAGAAAAGCGCCATGCGCTACACCAGATTCTGGAAGGCACACCCGGAATATTTATTTGCCTTCTGATTGGTACACCCCAACCGGTTGTGGTCACGGCGCTTGCTATATTGGGAATCAACATGTTTATGCAGCATACCAACCTTAATTATAAGGCTGGCATCCTGAAGAAGTTTTTCTGTGTAGCGGAATTGCATCGATGGCATCACCGGGCCGATTATAGGGATGCACAAGTGAATTACGGCGCGTGGCTCACTATTTGGGACCATATTTTCGCTACAGCCTACGACCATCCTGGAATGCAGCAGCAATTGGGACCAATAGGAATTGCTGAGGAAAGGAATTTTCCCAATAGCTATTGGAAGCAATTTCTTTATCCATTTAGTAAAAAAGTACGGCAAAAGGCTAAGACATTATTTGACCAGGATGTGAATATCGATTAGGCCGGATGATACCCATGGTCTCATGAGATTTTCTTAATTTCAGGCCTGACTGGCCGATTGCCTTTCACTCCTGAACAACATCCAGATTGCATCATTGGCAGCTATGTTTTATCAGCAGTACATACCTCATCCCGCGCTCAGGCACTTCGTTTACCGGATTATTGTGAATGCTGTTCAGTTGAACAGGGATTGCCCGAGGCCGGTCAATCCATTTCCTCCCCAGCCGGAGCATTGCCTGTATTTTTATCCATTTGATACGGTAGTCCGCTACGATAGCGACCACCAGGCTGTTGAATTGCCCCGTAGTATTATTGTCGGACCAAAACTCCGGCGGGTGGATGTAATCATGGGGTATAATACGCTGGTAGTCATCGTTTGTTTTCATCCGGGTGGATTACATCGGCTGCTTAGAATCCCGATGTACGAATTGCTTAATCAGTCTGTTGATTCCAGACTGCTGTTGGGGAACAATGCAGTCGGCATTGTTGAACAATTGAGTCAATGCCGGGATGCTGACCAGATGGTCCGGATTACTGAACAGTATTTACTCACCAAGGCAAAAAACCTTAAAAATATACTGCCGGTTGACCTGGTACTCACCCGGATGATGCGATGCAACAATGCTGTCAACATCGACCAGTTGGCAAAGGAAGCATGTGTGAGTATCCGCCAGCTGGAAAGACAATTTAAAGAAAGAACCGGTCTGCCACCCAAATTATATTCCCGGCTGGTCCGGTTTTCCAAAGCCTGGCAAATGCGCGAAAGCGACTTCCGGACTTCATGGCTGTCAATTGCCCATACCTGTGGTTATACTGACCAGACGCATATGATCCGCGAATTCAGGGAATTTGCCGGTGACACCCCAGGCAACCTTCAGGCCGACCTCGGGAAAAGTCCGCTTCGCCTTCAGCGTTATCAGGAATAATACCATCCATAAATGTCGCATTTGTTCTATGCCGGTGGCATAGGCAGGGGTTAATTTTGAGCCAGGCAATCATTGGTTCAATTTCCTGTTTATGAAAGTAGTTTATGTTCCTCAATTGGTATTATGCTGGCTATTGGGTGTATGGAATATATGTTTCGCACAGCAGGCAGATATTATCCTGACCAACGGGAAGATTTTTACGGCAGATACAAGCTGTTTGTATGTTCAGGCACTCGCTATCAGCGGAAACAGGATCTTATGCACGGGAAGCAATGCTGCTATAGAAAAATTCGCAACTTCAAAAACCAGGAAAATAGATCTAAAAGGAAAAACTGTCGTGCCGGGTTTTAATGACCAGCACGACCATGCCGTATTTCAGCATAGTCCGGTTCGGTTGCAGTATGCGACAACTTTAGAACAGGAACAGAACTGGGAAGGGCTGTCCAAATCTGCAGTGATTGATTCGATTGTCAGGCTGCTTCCAAACGCCCGGGCTGGTGAATGGATAGCTGGAATGATCGGAACCCGTATTTTTTCAGACACCAGTATGCGCCGTACATTAGACAGCCTGGCTCCCAACAATCCCATTGCCTTACAGGTCTGGTGGGGCCATGGCATTGTCACCAACCAGAAAGGGTTGGCTGCAGCAGGGTTAATTGATCGTGATAAAGACCCCGTTGGCAGTCATTATGACCGGAACAGTGAAGGTAAAATTTCAGCAATCCACATCAATGCGCAGATTCCAATCTGGTGGTCCATCAGTGCGGCAAACCAGGGAGCTGTGATCAGGGAAATGGAAAAATTTGGACAGGCGCAAGTGCAGGCTGGTATTACCTCTACCCTTTTTTTCGGTTCGTCGTTTTCTTACCCGGTGATCACGAAACTGCTTCAAAATGCCGCTATTCCACAGCGACTCAGGATCGTTCCGTGGATCAGGTCAACTCCCGATGGCCGGCAGCTGGCAGAATGGCCAACTGCTGAAACCCACCCTACCGCTAAAAGCGTTGTTTCAGGTGTAAAATATGTGATCAATCACTTTGGCCCCCTATTGTACCCACCGGATACTGTCAAAGCAATTATCAGGGAATCCCTTGCTACCCATCGGCAGCTGATGCTGCATATTTCCGGCGACAGCGCATTTGCGTTAGTGCTTCGCCTGATTGAGGCATCAGGAACGGCAAATCAATGGCGGCCCCTGCGTTGCAGAGTTGAGCACAATATGATTGGCAGTCCCTCCGCTGCACAACGCAAGGTGTTGAAGGACTATGGCATATTGATCATGCATACACCCAAATTCAACCGCGGAAGTGTTCTGCGTTCGCTTTTAGCCGATAGTCTACTGGTGGGTATCGGGCCGGACGGAACGGATAATCCGGGCCAGGACATCATGGTGATCACTTCGCAACAAGACAATCCTAATGAGAATATCTCCAGGGAACAGGCGGTAATAGCCTATACTTTAACCAATGCCTATGCTGAATTCAGGGAAAAGGAAAAGGGCATGTTGAAAAAGGGAATGCTGGCAGATCTGGCGGTGTTGTCGTCAGATTTGTTTTCAGTTCCGGCGCAGCAACTGGCAGGTATCAGGAGTGTGCTGACCATCATTGATGGAAAGATAGTATACCAGGCAATTGAAGATTGATACATAAAAATCCGGGTATAGACATACCCGGATTTTTTACCCTTGAATAAGCTACGGTAATCGTAGAAAATACAGAACCATCTGTTACACTAGAGAGAAATCTTTCGGTCAGTCGAAAGATACCTTAAACGCGATTTGTCTGAAACAAATGTAGTGACCAGAAGATCTCGCTACAATCGCCAGATTTGGTGCTGGCGCTACATAATATTTAGTGTAGTTATTTGCAGGAAACGAACAGCTCGGTACGTTGAAGTTTCGTTTCGGCTCATAGGGTTTAGGTTCGGGATTCGTTCGGGATTCGTTCGTTAATTTAACGAAGAACCCCCTTAGAATCCCGAACGAATCCCGAAGGCAACCCGAACACACTGCCAGTGATCGGCGGATCCCGCAGGGTAATCGGCGGATCAATACCATTCGCCTCATTTTTTGAAACAATTCGCAGGGTGAATGTAGTTTTGGGTTCGGTTTTGCACAGCCGGTGTCATGTAAGCAGGCGGAAACATGACCAGTTTGCTTCCGGCAGGCCGAACCCGAATGGCATCAGTATTTTAAATTTTAATCCAATGCCTTATGGCAAAATCAAAAGGCCTGATAACAAGCACCATCGCCGGAATGATCGGTAAAGAACAGGTCTTCCGCAACTGGGAGGACCTGGTAGTTGATATCGGAAGGCATTAAGAGCACACGATATAGCTATTGCGGAAAAACAAATAGCTGCGTGCGTCTACTTTGAATCGTTCCACAAAATCAATACTTGCGGTAACGACTCCACTCCGCGGGCAACCAACTTAGAATATTCTTTGAAATTAAACACAAATGAGCCAAGGATGATATCCTGATCGCCATCGTGATCAAAGTCACAAACCTCCATCGTAAGCCACTTCCCGTTTGCTGCCGCTGGCGTGGACGCTGCTGAAAAGCTGAGGTCTCCCTTGTTTTCGAGGTAAAGGAAAGTGTTCGACTGTTCGTCCGGTTTGTCAGAGAACGCGATCGCCGCAATGTCAAGGTCTCCATCTTTGTCGAAGTCCCGGGCCATCGCTTTGAAAGCCCCGAAAAATGGAATAAACTTCGTCACCTTGAAATTATTTTTCCCGTCATTCATCAGGATCCGGATACCGTGGTAATTTTTTCTGATCTGCGACAGATCCCAGTTATCACCATTGGACAGTAATTTATCAGGATGCCCGTCATGGTTAAAATCAGCCAACTCAAAATAGGTCATTCCATAAACCGGTGGAAACTCATAAACCATTTGCTCTGAAAATTCATTATTCCCCTTGTTGGTAAATAGCAGCAGCTCTTCCCTGGCCTGAGCCATCAACGCCATGATATCGGGTTTCCCATCACCATTGAAATCCCGGACTTCAACATGAATGGCTCCAAGCTGCGCTTTCAACATATGCTCTTTGTGCGGGTCGCCATTTTCAAACCAACTGAGCTTCCCGGTGAAGTTGCCAAACTGGCAGATGATCAAATCATTCACACGATCCCCGTTTACATCAGCTACTGCACAGGCAACAGGTCGTGCAAGCTGATCCATTTTTACGGGGTCATTCCGGGTTGCGGTTACCGTATCAAAGGCATAATAACTCCCGTTCACTTTCTGAGAGGGCTTCAGCGAACCAATACACAGTACCCGAGGGGATGCCCCTGGTTGAAAAGCAAGATCCACCGGGGGACTTTCTATTTTCCAGGACGCCTGCAATTGAAGATCGCGCGTCATCGCGAACAGTTCATTGTGGCCATCTCCGACATATAAAAGCCCGGAACTGCTATCATATTTCAGGAGGCATGTCTGCGGGAATGTTGTGATGGGAAAAGTAAGTGCTTCAACATGAAATTTTTTCAGCTCTTTGTCAACCGTTGGGGGATCTTTTTGTGGCAAGGCGTTGTCGGGCGCATTCTGGATATAGTATTTGACTATTTTTTTCCAGTCCGCCCTGGAAAGCAGCGCCTTTTCAGGAAACACATTTAACGCTTTTACCAGCGGTAATTCATCCCTGTCCATTTTTAAATAGGGATCCTCATCATCTTCCCTGATACCCAATCGCCATCCCATATTGGGTAACACAAATTCGTTCCATGTCTTTTTGTCCAGAAGGGAAGGCTCGGGGTACAGGTGGCAGGTGGCGCAATATGTTTTTGCAAGTTCTTCGCCTGTACCGGGATCCGCGTTCGGCGTAAATGCAAGCACCGAAATAATGAACAACAGCAAGCTCAGGAAGAGGATTGGAAAAATACGGGGCCTCCTGCTATCCTGGTCGGAAGTAGGCTGCAGCGTCAATTGCGGGCGGTAAGCAGCTATTTCCATATCAAAGAATTTAGGACCAACAATTGCGATGTCCCTTGCTGCTACTATGTTGAACTATTGATCAGAGGCTACCAGCGGTGCCATGCTGGTCATTTGTGTTCAAAATTACGCATTCTCACGCCTGTTTCTCGCGCTGATTTTCTGCATGCGCTGGCAACAGCAAGGCATGAAGAAGACAGCCAGTACATTCAAAGCCTGAAAGACTATCTTCTGCGCAGGCTCTATACAGCAGTCGCCGGGGTAGTATTCAATGGAGACGCTACAGAGAACAGCCTGCATACCGTACTCAATGTGGGATTTCCCAAAACGGAAAAAACGGCTATGCTGGCTACCCAGCTGGATATGAAAGGGATCTGCGTGAGTGAGGTGAGTTAAGCAGTGGTAGCGGTGGCTCGCATGTGATCCGCGTGTTGGATGGAGATCTTAATCGGGTAAACATCAGGTTTTCCTTTAGCCGGAACAATACGATAGATGAGATCAATACAGCTATCGCAGAACTAAAACACCTAATGTGACTTTTATCAAATAAATACAGGAGCTTAAAGGTCTGGCAATCATTTGCAGTGCTGAACACAAATAAATGGGTAATTCATATTTTCACTATAAAATTGCCATTACCTATGACAGATCAGAGAATTCGCGGATTGTTATTTGAAAAAATAGATGACGATTTAGAAAAATTCATTGTCAGAAAATTTGGGTCGGTGAATGTACAGATATCCAAAGACAAACAAGATCAACTCCTTATTGAATTTGAGGACCAAGTCATTAGTGACTCCCTTAAAAATCTATATAATGTATACCCGGAATTTTATGCCGCGCATTCCCGGAATCAAAATACCATTTGCAAAGAATTCGACCATAGTTTCAGATATTTTTTCGCTTATTTAAATTGCGTTGATCACATTTTTGAGAACGCGAGAAACTTCCTAATGACTAACCAGCTACCATCGAACTATAATTTGACACTGCCTCATTACGGGATCTTAGTAAGACTTGCGGACCAGATCGGTGTATTGCTAATGAACGGCTATCCAGATGGCGCCCTGAGAATTTGGAGATCATTCTATGAATTTTCAATGACAACGCTACTCTTCCTAAAAGCAATCGATAACGATTCTATTCATAAGGACTTCTTTGACCACTTTCATCGAAGTAAACAAAAAAAGGCGGAAAGCCATCAGAAACACCATACTGCATTGAATTTTCCTTCTTTGGATGAAGAACTTCTTAACTCAATTGCAAAGGAAACCAGAGATTTGAATACCACGCATGGAACTAAATTCCTCGACAATGATTTCGGGTGGTGTAATCGGTTGTTAGGTTCTAAGAAAAAAGTAACCTTACGTGATATTGAAGAATATGTAGGAGTAAATAAATTTCGTCCATTTTACATCTGGGCATCAGGCTATACTCATCCGGGTTTTGAGGCCATGACGGATTTTATTGAAGAGGATTCCCAAAAGATTGTTCTCAATAAAATTAACCGGCAAACGCTAAACAAAACTTCTTTCATAGATCCTATGCAACTCACAGTTGCGCTTTTTCATGAAGTAAATAATGTATTTATTGATATCTACTCCGCTAACTCAGAGAAAGACATCAATGTAAGAATACTAAAAGAAGTATTTGTGGCCCTTTTAAAGTCATTTGACGAGCTCCCGAAGGAATAGGTTCATAATCAAATTTTCTAATGGGATTAGTTTTACTTTGGTATTGTTGCCATTACTTTAAAGAATTACATATCGACTTAGCTGAAGTCACTTATTTGAATTCTATACAGTTTACCCAAAAAAGCCGGGTCCTGTACAGGACCCCGGAGCATTAACCAAACTGATATTCATGAGAAAAACCAGTTACAATATCTGATTTCTGTTAGTTCGGCTGGTAACGATTCGACGATTCCGCAGCTGGCGCTTGCCAACTAGCAAAAAGCCCAGGCCAATGGCTCCCGGGCTGACTACTGACTTCTAGTCCGTTTTATCATAACATGGAAACTATTGCAAGGGCGATCTATTTAGCAAGCCCTTTGTATTTTTCCCATTAGAAATAAAAACAAGCCTACGCGATCTCCAGCACTTTCTTAACATGCTTCCGCTCCTTTTCAATGATGTCATGATTTGACCGCAACTCATTCTCCCGATCCTTCTCCATAATCTTAAACCATAATACGGCCGGAAAAAAGTGGTTGGAATGTATCTCCAGGCGATAAATGATCTTTTCAGTTGGTTTTCTGCGACTGTTGATGACAAGGCTCAATTCAGCTGCTTTTACGCTAATGTCCTGGGCGAAGTCCTTGTTCTTCCTGTTGACACGATGAATGTATTCCTTCAAAAAAGCAGCAAATGATGGAGCCTTTTGGGTCTCCCATTGCTTTTCAGGTAGTGCTTGCGTTTGCAAATACTCTTGCATCATGAACTTCAATTGGAGCATTTTTGACCTTAAATTATCTTTAGGCGTTTGCTTATCAAAAATTGCCTGCCTAATCCCCTTAAACTCGTTCAGGATAGCCTCCCTATCAGGATCAAATTGCGTTCCGGGATAAACAATATCCACAGCCTCCTCCTGAATTGCTTTTTTAATTTGTCTCTTAATAGTATTTTTTGGTCTATTCGTGCTCATATCTTTAACGTTTTTCATAAACTGGGAAGGCAGAATTTTGGCCGTACAAATATTGACTATTCCAGAAATTCATGAATGATATGGTCAGACTGCTGCTGCTCCATCACCATAAATCCATCAGGACGGTTGATTGTTCTAAATGGTATGTGTATAAACCCATACTTTTGGTAATGCTCAATTAGTTTCGTTTTGGGAATTAAAAAAACTACGCCATCATAGCCCATTTTGAACGATTCACGACAAGCAAATGCAATAAGACAACCTGCAATCCAATCCATCAACTTCTCTCTACCCCGATGCTCATGTGCTGCTTCCAAGAGTTCTATCTCTATTGCGTTATTACCAGGGTGATCTGCAATACACATCAATCCGAGGATCTCCGTGCTTGACACCAGGCGAATCTTATATACAACCTGGCCTTTATATTTCCGCCAGTCAAAACAAGGAAACCGCTTCCTATCCTTGTACACCTGGCTTAATTCTTTGTCTGTGACGCGTTCAATTACCGCATCCAGTTGGCTTCCCGTGCTCCTTTCTAATAGTTTCATATCCAATTTTATACTTCATAATGCGGTCTGTTGATTTTTACAAAGATACGAATTAATTTCCATCAATTGGTATTTATTTACATTTCTGTAAACTTTTTGATTCGCCCAAATCAGTAGTAGTTGGCTGATACAATACCAATAGCGGTATTATTAAAAGCAAATACAAAAAGCATAGGCCAGCCTTTCAGCTTATTTCCCGGCTTAATAGTACTATTTGTTTAATAAAACGACATACTAAACGATTAATTCCCATACGGCTACCAAACGCAGTCTGGTGGCTCATTTCATTCAGTTTTACAAATTGAAATATTTTGAAAATAGGATACCTGTCCTAATGTCTTTTACCTTCCCTAACAGAAAATACATGCAGCAATTGCGGGAAAAGCGCATTCATACTTTCAGAAACACCTTTTGGTGAGCCCGGCAGCGTGAGAAAAAGTGATTCGCCTGAAAAGCCTGCAACACCCCTGGAAAGCATCGCCATGGGCGTATAGGCAGCACCGTAAGTCCGCGCGGCCTCCATCACGCCGGGCAGTGGAGTATCGATCAGGCCACCGATGACATCTGGTGTAATATCTCTTGGACCGACGCCTGTACCACCGGAAAAAATAACCAGTCGAAATTCCTCCTCTTTTAACCGGCGCGCAGTTGCGGCAATATCATCTGCATTGTCAGGGATTACTTCGTAATTGGCTACCGTAATGCCAAAGGTTTCGAGGTGAGCCATTGCAGCTTTACCAGACAAGTCCTCCGCCTCGCCTGCAGAGACAGTGTCAGAACAGACGATCACAGCCGTTTTGAGTGATGTAAAATCCTGTTTGCGGTCTGACTTGCCGCCGCTTTTGCGGATCAGGCGGATGTCATTGATGGAAATGCCTTTATCGATCGGCTTCAGCATGTCATACATCGTCAGCGCAGCGATAGCGGCACCATGCATGGCCTCCACCTCTACCCCGGTCTTGTAGATGGTATGCACTTCCACTTCGATATGGATAGCAAGCGCTTCTACAAGGAAGCGGACAGTCGTATACTCAACCGGCAGCGGATGGCAGTCGGGAATGACCGCTGCAGTTTGTTTCACGGCAAACAAGGCGGCAATGCGGCTGCTCTCGAGTACATCTCCTTTGGGAACGGTCTTATTGCGGATCGCTTCGATGGTGGCTTCCGCAGACACATGAACAATGGCCCCTGCTACTGCAATCCTGTAGCTGTTTTGCTTGGCGGTAATATTGACCATATCAGTTGTTGGATTTCCATTGATGTCCCTCTCCTTCAAGCACCTCTTTTCCCCAAACCGGCAATTCTTTTTTGATCCGCTCTACCAGTTCGGCACAGGCTTCTATGGCCGCCTTGCGGTGAGGTGAAGATGTAAAAACAAAAAGACTGATGGCGCCAGCCGGTACCCAGCCGAGACTATGGTGCACATGCATGCAGGTCAGGCCAAATTTTGCAAAGATCTCCTCACGGATCTGGTGCATCTGCTCCAGCGCCATATCCCGGTAGGTGGTGTATTCAATTCCTGCAACGATGCCTTGCGGCGTTTGGTCAGCCCTTACCTGTCCCATGAACATGCTGTGCGCACCGATCTGCTTCTTATGCTGATGGGCTTGCAGCGATGCTGCCACCTGTTCCGGAAGGATCGGGCCCTCCTGGAAAATTTCCCTGATCTTAGATTCCTGATGCATGCTTGCTGCTGTATTCATTCCAGGCATCAATGCCTCCCTGCAAACTATATACTAATGCTGAGCCCGCCAAAACTTCGGGATGCTGCGACAACAACTGCGCCGATCGCTTGCCGCTCTGGCAGAAGAACACCATGATGGCATTCCCGCCTTTTTCCTGCATACTTGCTGTTAGCCGGATAGGCTCCCGGTTGATCTCTGAAAGGGGTAAAAGCATATGGGCAAATCCAGTTGACAAAGGCAATTCTCCGGGTTCCCGGATATCGACAATGAGCAGGTCGGAATTCTCTTTCATTGCGGCAAGTTCAACGGGCGTGATCTCCGGTACTGAATGCAATCCACAAAATGCGCCGTAATCTGTCTGCCGGAGTTCGTCAAGGCTGGCTGGCATGCTGCTTTGCATGTGCCGCAGGGTCTGCTGGGAGGGGATCGAAAAAATAAACTGTTCCTGTGTCAGCGCACGGTACACCAGCAGCCTTCCCGTTAAGGGTTCGCCCACACCGGTAATGAGCTTGATCGCCTCCCCGGCCATGACGGCGCCAATCACTCCCGGAAGAAATCCCAGTACACCGGCAGTGGTACAATCGGGTATCGTACCGGGTGCGGGCGGATCAGGAAAAAGATCGCGGTAATGTACACCGGGCGTGAAAACCGCGGCCTGGCCCTCGTAGCCGGAAACAGCGCCATAGACCAGCGGCTTGTTCAGCAGGACGGCGGCATCATTCACCAGGTACCTGGTGGGGAAATTATCGGAACCATCGATGATCACATCGTATTGCGACAGGATGCGTTCTGCATTCTTCGCTGTGATCATCTCAGGGATGATATCAAACACTACCTGGTGGTTGAGCAATTGCAGCCGCGCGGCAGCGGCGGCGGCTTTCAGTTTGCCGAGATCCTGTTCGGTAAACAGCACCTGGCGGTGCAGGTTACTGAGTGCCACCCGGTCGGCGTCGGCAATGCCGATCCTGCCCACCCCCGCTGCTGCCAGGTATTGCAATGCCGGGCAGCCGAGTCCGCCTGCCCCGATCACCAGCACCCGGGCATTGGCCAGTTTAAGTTGTGCCGCTTCGCCGAATCCGTCGAGGATCATCTGACGCTGATACCGTTCAAAATTTTTAGGCAATAGCATGTTAACCTCCTGAAAATGGTGGCAGCAGCGCGATCTCAGCGCCCTGCGGAATCTCATCTTGTATATCGACCAGTTTCCTGTTCACGGCGACCCGGAAAGGAATATCCGCCAGTACCGGGTAAGCTTCATGAATGGCTTCAATCACTGCAGCGGCAGACTGATCTGCGGCTACAACAATCTCTTTGCTGCCACATTTCTCTGCCAGCTGGCCGAATAACAAAACTGTATGTTGTATAGGTTCCATCAGGTAAAAATTAATTTAACGGCTGCCACCAGCAATACCAGGGCCAGTACATTGCGTACCATTTCCTGGCGGAAACGCAACGCACCCAGCCACGCCCCTGCCAGTCCGCCGGCAAAAGGCACCGCCACCAAAACGGCCATCTCATTGCTCCACTGTATACCGTGCGACAGCTGTCCTGCTAGTCCGGCCATGGAATTCACCAATATAAACAGGGCACTGATCGCCGCGGTTTGTTTTTGGCTTGTCCATCCGAGCAAAAGCAAAATGGGCGATAAGATGATGCCGCCCCCGATACCGATCAATCCTGACAGCAGGCCGATCACGGCACCGATCAGCAGGCTGAGTGCAGTATTGGAAGGCTTGAAACTGGTAGGTTCTGTTTTCTGAAAGAACCAGAAACGGATCACGGGCAGCAACAGCAACAGGCCCAGGAGCTTTTTGTATACATCGTCATGCAACGCAAAGCGGCCACCCAGGTAGGCCATCGGAATGGAGGCGAGCGCCAGGGGCCAGAAGATCTTCCAGTTGAAATGTCCGCCGCGGTAGTATTGTATGAATGCCGTGAGGGACACGAATAGGTTCAGGAGCAATGCCGTCGGTTTCATCTGTTCCGGCGCCATGCCGAAGATGGCCATCAGCGCCAGGTATCCGCTGGCACCGCCATGCCCCACAGAGGCATACAATAATGCCACAGCAAAAAGCAACACATAAAAAAGCCATTCATATCCCATCACTAGCCGATTGGTAAGAGTTGTATGTTTACCGGATCACCTTCAAGATAATGGGTTTTCCCTTCTTCCAGCAGGATAAGGGCATTGGCAACGGCGAATGAACGCAGGCGGAAGGATTCCTGCGCATCGAGGGGAATCACCATGCGGCCATTAAAATAACCTTTGATCAGGCAGGTCAGCTGTTCCGGTTTATTGTAGTTTTTGCTGATGGTGGTTTCCACCAGTTGCCTGGCCAGCGGCAGGCCCATCATGCCGTAAATGGCGGGCAAAACATAATGGTAATAACAGGTCAGCACCGAACCGGGGTTTCCCGGCAATCCAAATACCATCGTATTGCCCGACCTACCGGCAAACAAAGGTTTTCCCGGGCGTTGCCTGACCTTATGAAAGATCGGAATAACGCCCGCGGCAATGGCAGCCGGAACCACATGATCGTGATCGCCCACGCTTACCCCTCCTGTCAGCAGCAACAGGTCGGCATGCCGCAATGCCCTGGCGATGGCGCCGGTCAGTGCTTCGGGATCATCTTTCACCGCTTCTGTTACTATTTCGTGTATCCCTGCCTGTTGCAATGCCTGGGTGAGCGTATAACTATTGGATTCATATACCTGCGAACCCTGCAGCGGAATTCCCGGTGATTGCAGTTCGTTTCCGGTGAGCAGGATGGTCACGCGGGGTAAGGCAAATACCGGGACAGTCGTCAGTCCGGCAGCGGCGATCAATCCTGTTGCGGCTGGCGTCATTCGGTTTCCCTTCGCCAAAATGATCGTGCCATCCACACATTCCGCACCTTTTTTCCGCACAAAATCTCCTGCCTCGGGTATGGGTTCCTGTGGCCATAACTTGCCATCCTTCACCGTTACCTTTTCCTGCATGAGCACGGTGTCTGCTCCGGCAGGCAATGCTGCCCCGGTAAAGATGCGCATGGCTGATCCGGGCTGCAACTGCTTGTCCGGCAAATCGCCCGCGGCCTGTTCCCCCTGGATAGTGAGGGGCGCTTTCGCGAGATCGGCATGCCGTACGGCGTAGCCATCCATGGAACTCTGATCAAATGGCGGAAGGTGAATGGGTGTGGTGATATCCCGTGACGTCAGCCTGCCCCCCAATTGACCGAGTGGCCGGATCTCCTCCGGCAATTGCGGCAGGTGCTGCGCCAGGAGTGCCGATGCTTCCTGTACCGAAATGGGTGTTGTATTCATCCGCCAATGGTTATCATACTTCTGTTCGCCAGCGTATCGGCATCCAGGTGTTCGTAATCCGTATTGATTTGTCCGCCGAGCGCTTTGGCCTTGCCCATAATATTGGCCAGGATCAGGTTGTCAATAGGTTCACCCGCGCGATAAGGTCCCAGCAGGTCTGTTTCTGTCCGGCTGAAGAGGCAATTCTTGAGTTTTCCGTCCGCCGTCAGCCGCATCCGGTTGCAGGTATCGCAGAAGGGATGCGTCATCGTACTGATCATGGCGAAATTGCCGGCATATCCCGGAACCTGGAATTTCTTATCCGTATCGTGCAGGGCATCCTGCAGTCTTTCTACCGGAAACTCCTGCTGGATCAAACCCAGCATCTCATCCATGGAAAAAACTTTGTCGTGGTGCCAGTGGTTGCCCGAGAAAGGCATGAATTCAATAAACCGCACACTGACCGGTTGCTTTTCCGTCCACCGGATAAAATCGGGAATCTCTTTTTCATTGATCCCGCGCATCACCACCATGTTCACTTTGACGTGAAATCCGGCAGCAATGAGAGATTGAATATTGTTATAGACGCGGTGAAAATAATTTCTGCGGGTCAGCAGGTGGAACTTGCCGGCGTCGAGGGTATCCAGGCTGATATTGATGGTCCTGATGCCGGAGGCTGTAAACACCGGCATGAATTCGTCGGCACGTATGCCGTTGGTGGTGATGCCCAGCGTTACCGGCAGGGTGGCAAGATTTTCCATGATCTTCGCAGCATCTTTCCGCACCAGCGGTTCTCCTCCTGTCAGCCGGATCTTCTTTACGCCCATTCGCACAAATATGGCTGCGATGCCGAGGATCTCATCCGGCTGCATCAGTTGCGGGAGGGGTGTAAAATGATAGTCTTCCTCCGGCATGCAGTAGAAGCACCGGAGATTGCAATTATCGGTTAGCGATATCCGTAAGTAATCATGAATGCGGGCAAATTGGTCACGGATCATTTGGTGTAATTGTATTTTGTGGAAAACGCCTGGTAGTCTTCGGGCGTATCCATGTCAACGGCGCCTGCTTCAAAAGGCACTTCGATGACGTGTTCCTTAAATTTTTCGAGAAGGGACCGGGCTCCGCGGTCGCCGGTGATGCCTGACAGGTTCACCCGGTAGGTGGCTGGAAAATAGACAGGGACACCCCTGGTATCACCGTACCGTGTAGCCGCAATTCGATCCGGTGTCCCCTGCGCTGCAGCAACGAGCCGCTGCAGGTGTTCCGTAGTGATCAACGGCTGATCGCAGGTCATGAGCAGGTAGCCGTCACTGCCCGGAACCTGTTGCTCTGCATACCGGATTCCCGCCCGGATAGAAGCGGCCATTCCCTCCTGCCACTCCCCGTTCAACATGATATCCGGCATCGTTTGTTCCAATGCCTGGCGTATCGTTCGCTCCACTGCTTCATGATGATTTCCGGTGACGACGATCACCCGCAGGCCGGTCGCCTGGGCAGTCCGGATGGCATGCACCACCAGCGCGTCTTCCTGGTACGTCAGTAGTTGCTTGGCTTGTCCCATCCGGGTGGATGCGCCTGCTGCTAAAATGATGATAACTTGATTCACACCCTTCACGCTTAAAGTTACAATAAAGAAATTTGGCAGGAATTAGCTAACTTTTATTCATGAAAAATCCTCCAGGTTCTATCAGCCGCAGAAACTTCCTGCGGATCAGCGGCATGACGGGCGCTTCTCTTACCATCGGCTTTTTGTTACCGGCTGCTGCCAAAGATATCCCGGCGATCCTGACGGCCGGTGAGGCCCTGGAGCAGGGTATTGAACTCAGTGCCTGGGTATCGATCGATAAAACAGGATTGGTCACCATCATGTGTCATCGTGCAGAAATGGGACAGGGTGCATTTCAGGCCATCCCGCAGATCGTGGCGGAAGAACTGGAAGTGGAATTTGAAAAGATCAACGTCATGTTCGCAGCCGGACAAACCCGGTATGGCAGCCAGATCACTGGTGGAAGTTCCACCGTACGGGGTGGCTACCAGAACATGCTGCGTGCGGGCGCCACAGCCCGGGAAATGCTGATCACGGCTGCTGCCAATAGCTGGAAAGTAAAGCCTGAGGAATGTTACGCGGAAAAAGGAAAAGTCTTTCACCGCAGTTCAGGTAAGTCCCTCGGATATGGTGAGCTCGTTGAACCGGCATCCAAACTAAAACTGGAAAAACCGGTCACCCTCAAACAGCGGAAGGATTATAAACTGATCGGGAAACCGGTAAAGCGATTGGATACTTCCCCTAAATCAAATGGTAAAGCGATCTTCGGAATTGACTTCAGGGTCAAGGGCCTTTTATACGCATCGGTAGAGCGGTCACCTTATTTCCACGGGAAGATCAAATCGATCGACGACAAAAAAGCAAAAGCCATCAAGGGCGTGAAGCATATCGTGAAAGTGGAGATGCCTGTCTTCGCAGGAACCCGGCATGGTGTGGCCGTAGTGGCAGATAGTATTTATACCGCCATGAAAGCACGCAAGGCGCTGGTTATTGAGTGGGACAATGAAGGCTTTGAAAAAGTAAGCACCGAACTCTTGTACAACCGCATGCGCGCGGATGTGCAGAAAACGGGACTTACCCAGAAAGCCCAGGGCGACCCCACAAGAGTGATTGGCAAGGATGACAAAAAGATCACCGCGGTGTATGAAACGCCGTATGAATCGCATAGTGCCATGGAGCCGCTGAACTGCACGGCGCATTATACAGCAGAAAAGATAGAAGTATGGGGACCCATCCAGGGACCGGACTGGGTGCAGGGTGATCTTGCCGATAAATTCAAGATGCCGAAAGAAAAGGTGATCGTGAACATGACTTTCCTCGGCGGTGGTTTTGGCAGGAAGGCTTTCCTGGATTACACTTATGAAGCGGTGGCGCTGTCCAAAGCCATCGGCGGACCGGTTCAGATCGTCTGGACGCGGGAAGATGATATGACCCAGGGACCATTCCGTCCCGGTGGCGTCTATGGCTGTTCCGCCAGCCTCAGCGATGGACGGCTGCAGGCGCTGGAAATCAAAATGGCTGCCCAGAATATGGATCACCAGTGGGTGCCTGTCCCTGATAAGGCCGACTACAACCGCAATACGATGGAAGGATGGCTCGAACCTTACCTCGAACAACTCTCCCATTATCGTTTTGCCGATATACCCACGGAGTCCCCGATCCCGGTAATGTGGTGGCGGAGTGTGTATTCTTCCACCAATGTATTTGCCTTTGAAAGCTTCTGGGATGAGTTGTCTGTAGCCGCAGGAAAAGATCCCCTGGCCATGCGCCGGGAACATATTTCGCAGGAAAAGGAACGTTACCACAAACTGTTCGATGCCATTGCGGCACTATCGGGATGGGACAAACGCGGCAAAAATGAAGGCTGGGGAATTGCCGTTTCAGAATGTTTCGGCAGCATTGTCGGCGAAGTGGTAAAAGTATCTGCAAGACCCGGCGGCGGCGTTAAAGTCGACAAGGTATTTGCGGTAATGGATTGCGGCTGGTATGTAAACCCCGACATCATCCGCGCGCAGATCGAAGGCAGCATCATCATGGCCTATGGCGCCGCAGCAGTGCACGCCACCCATTTCGCCGATGGCAAAGCGGTGGAACGCAACTTTCACCAGTACGCCATGCCACGCATTATGGACACGCCGGAAATTATCGTACAGGTGATGGATAATGACGAGAAGCCTGGAGGAGTGGGCGAACCGTCGCTGCCACCATTTGCGCCGGCATTGTGCAATGCTATCTTTGACCTCACGGGAAAGCGTATCCGAAAGCTGCCAATGGATCTTACTGCAATCTGAAAGTTTCGCGCTATTTTTTTTCACGCTGGTTTTTTCACGCAATGGCGCCTTTGGCGCCACGCAAAGGTGCAAAGGCGCAAAGAAGATTTTTGTTAAGAGAGAAGAAGCCCGACAATTTTTGGGGAATAGTAGAATGTTAATTTATTGTTCATATAACCTCATGACTGCAGCAATTTCATTTGCTGCAACAACAAAATCAAACATTCCTTTGCGCCTTTGCACCTTCGCGTGCTTAGCGTGAAATTGCAATAAAAAGGAGCGCCAGCGACTGTTCCGTGAAACATGCAACCAGGCCAAAGTAAACTGCGTGCAACTATTCGACCACGTCGCCTTCGAGATCGTAGTCGAAAGCCTTCGTGATCTTTACGTTCACGAACTGTCCAGCTTTCAGTGGTTTGGTGGCATTGATCACCACTTCGTTGTCTACCTCCACGCTATCAAATTCAGTGCGACCGAGATAACGTCCGGCTTCTTTTTTGTCCACCAGTACGCGGAAAACTTTACCGATCTTTTCCTGGTTCTTTTCCAGGCTGATTTCCTGCTGCACTTCCATGATCTCCTGTGCGCGGGCTTCTTTTTCGTCAGCCGGGATATTGTCTTCGAGGCCATAGGCACTCGTGTTCTCTTCGTGGCTGTAGGTAAATACACCAACACGGTCAAAGCGCATGCGGCGCAGAAAGTCTTTCAGTTCTTCAATATCGTCGCGTGTTTCGCCGGGGAAACCAACGATCAGGGTAGTGCGGAGGCAGATGCCGGGAACTTTTTCGCGGATCGCGGCAATCAGGGTTTCCATTTCTTCCCGCGTGATCTGGCGTTTCATTGCTTTCAGCATGTTGTTGGAAGCATGCTGTAGCGGCATATCCAGGTAGTTGCAGATATTGTCGCGGTCGCGCATGGCGTCCAGCAGTTCAAGCGGGAATTTTGATGGATAAGCATAATGGAGACGGATCCATTCGAGTCCCTCCACTTCACTCAGGCGGTACAGTAAATCACTCAGGGCTCTTTCCTTATACAGATCGAGTCCGTAGTAGGTCAGTTCCTGGGCGATCAGCATGACTTCCTTTACGCCTTTTTTCACGAGGCCTTCGGCTTCTTTCACCAGTTCTTCGATCGGGCGGCTTACGTGTTTGCCCCGCATCAGGGGAATCGCACAGAAGGCACAGGTCCGGTTACAGCCTTCAGAGATTTTGAGATAGGCATAATGCTTCGGTGTAGCCAGCAAGCGTTCCCCGAGCAATTCCGTTTTATAGTCGGCTTCGAGGGCTTTGAGGATGAAGGGAAGTTCCATGGTACCAAACCACTGATCTACCTCGGGAATTTCTTTTTCCAGGTCATCGCGGTAGCGCTGGCTCAGGCAACCGGTTACAAAAACCTTGTCGAGTTTTCCTTTTTGCTTCAGGGCAACCTGGTCGAGAATGGTATTGACAGACTCTTCTTTAGCCTTGTCGATAAAACCGCAGGTGTTCACCACCACGATGTTGTGGTCGAGCTTTGTGTTCTCATGCACCACGTCGATCGCATTGGCAGCCAGCTGGCCGCTCAACACTTCACTGTCCACCATGTTCTTGCTGCAACCCAGCGTAATGATGTTGACCTTATCCTTTCTGAGCGTCCTGGCTTTCATGCTTTTTCAAATTGGCTGCAAAGGTAGGCAAATCCAGCCCGCCAGCGGCGTTTAAAGCCTCTGGAATTCGTTAAATATCGTATATGAGTGGACCCCGTAAAGTTTCGCGCAGGGTTTTTTCCTGCCTACGCTAAAGCTTCTACCTCCGCTTTGCTGCGGCAGACAAAGTCGGCAGGCGATGCACGCAGGGCTGAGGTGCAGGGGCGCAGGGTGGAAAAACTGACAGAAAATGCTTTTGTTGAGGATGAATGGAAAGAGGGCAATGGGCGGATGGATGGAGGATGAATGGGTGAATGGCGAATGGGCGAACGTCAATCCAATAGCAAACGGAAGCAGCTGTTTAAATTTCTGTAACGCAGTCTGGTGGCCGATTTCAGTGAATCAGACAAATTACCAGATTTGTGAGAAGCATATCCCCCTCCAAATAATTTATTCCCTGCGCCCCTGCACCTATCTCAGCGAGCCCTGTGCGAAAGAGCGCGAAACACTGTGTGAAATCGCTCAGGCATCGCCTACCGAAGCTTTAGCGTAGGTAGGTCAACTTTTCTCCAGCGAGAAAAGACTGCCCACAAACGCCTGCTTGTCAAATACCAGCAGATCCTCCATCTTTTCACCGACGCCGATAAATTTGACCGGGATGCTGAACTGGCTGGCGATGGCGAGCACCACGCCGCCTTTGGCTGTGCCGTCGAGCTTCGTGATCGCCAGGGCGGAAACGTCGGTGGCGGCAGTAAAATGGCGGGCCTGTTCGATCGCATTCTGGCCGGTGGATCCATCGAGCACCAGCAGTACTTCATGTGGCGCTTCGGGAATTACTTTCTGGATCACCCGGCGGATCTTGCTGAGTTCGTCCATCAGGTGGAGTTTGTTATGGAGGCGTCCTGCCGTATCTATGATGATGACATCGGATTTCTGGGCCACGCCGCTTTGTACAGTGTCGAAAGCGACGGCAGCGGGGTCTGAACCCATTTCCTGTTTCACGATGGGAACGCCTACCCGCTCGCTCCAGATAGTGAGCTGGTCGACGGCTGCTGCCCGGAAAGTATCGGCAGCGCCAAGCAATACTTTTTTGCCGGCCTTTTTGAAGTTGTAGGCGAGTTTACCGATGGTAGTGGTTTTGCCGACGCCATTTACCCCCACCACGAGGATCACGTAAGGGGTGGTAGGCAGGTCTGATTGAAAAGCATAACTGTTGCTATGGGGTGCATCTACCAGCAGCCCGGTGATCTCCTCCTGCAACAGGCGGTTCAATTCGCTGGTATTCAGGTATTTGTCACGAGCCACCCGCTGCTCGATCCGGTCGATGATCTTGATGGTAGTATCTACCCCGACATCTGCCCCGACCAAAGCCTCCTCCAGGTTATCCAGCACTTCACTGTCCACCGTGCTCTTGCCTGCTACGGCTTTGGTGATCTTGCTGAGAAAACTGTCTTTGGTTTTCTGCAGCCCCTGGTCGAGGGATTCCTTTTCTTTTTTACCGAATAGCTTATCAAAAAAACCCATGGTTGGCGTTTGAGTGTCAAAAATAATACGGGATAAAACAAAAAAGCTGTTCCGGAAATACAGAACAGCTCAATGGGCGGTGGGTTCGCCAGAATTATTTTTCGGCCAGAAAGTCCTTGATCTTGTCTTTGTGCACGATCGCCTCCTTAAAGGTATAGGCGCCGGACTTCGGACTGCGGACAGCCTTGATCACTTTAGTCCAGTTTTTCGCTTCTGCGGCGGCTTTCTGGTCTTTGGTCTTGATCGCGGTTTTTGCTGCTTTTGCCATGATATAATGAATTAGATATTGTTAGTAAATCAGGTGAGGTGGGTCGCCTTATTTGATCTCTTTGTGAACAGTTACTTTCTTCAGGATGGGGTTGAATTTCTTCAGCTCCAGCCTTTCAGGGGTGTTCTTCTTGTTCTTGGTAGTGATGTAACGGCTGGTTCCGGGCTTGCCACTGGCTTTATGCTCGGTACACTCCATAATCACCTGAACGCGGTTTCCTTTCTTTGCCATTGTTAATCAGTTTAAAGTTTTACTCCTTTAGCCCGCAATTCCTTCACAACACTGTACAGACCATTCTTGTTGATGGTCCGCAGGCCTTCTGCAGACAATTTCAGGGTGATCCATTTATCTTCTTCCGGAAGGAAAAAGCGTTTTGTCAGCAGATTCGGTAAAAACCTGCGCTTGGTTTTAATATTGGAATGGGAAACACGGTGACCAGTGATCGGCGTTTTACCCGTAACCTGACATACTCTAGCCATAACTGTCGAAATTTTGGACGGCAAAGGTAGGAGAAAAATTCAATAGTAACAATTCCAATCACAAAAAAAGGCCGGATTTTCAGGCACTTTTCCAGATTTCCTTTTCGGTGGCAAAAATACGGGATTGCCGCAACGATGGTAACAATTACTTAATTTCAGGCAGCCGCCAGTGCCCTCAACTTTGGGCTTAAAAGGCTGATTATGACTGATATGGATGGAAAACGAAAAACGATAGCAAGGGATATCAGCTGGCTTTCCTTTAACGCCAGGGTTTTACAGGAGGCTGCCGACCCGACGGTTCCGCTCAAGGAAAGGATCCGGTTCCTGGGAATTTTTTCCAATAACCTCGATGAATTTTTCCGGGTTCGGGTAGCTACCCTCCGCCGCATGATCGAGATCACGGGCAAAAAGACCAAGGCGAACATGCACCTGGAGGAGTCGCCTGAAAAGATCCTGGAAGAGATCATGATCATGGTACTGCGCCAGCAAAATGAGTTCAACCTCATCTGGGAATCGGTGCGCCAGGAAATGGAAAAGGAAAAAGTCTTCCTGATCTCCGAAAAACAGCTGAACAAGGAACAGAAGGCTTTTGTCAAGCAATATTTCGAAGAGGAAGTACGGGTGAACACGATTCCGCTGATGATCGAGCAGATCCCGCAGTTCCCTTACCTGAGGGACAAGAGTATTTACATGGGTGTGGTGATGACGCGGCGTACTACCGCGTTCGAACAGAAATACGCGATCATCGAAGTACCGTCTAAAGTACTCGGCCGGTTTGTGCTGCTCCCCTGCCCTCCCGGCGAAAAGCATATTATCCTGCTGGAAGATATCATCCGCTTCAATCTTCCGGCCCTGTTCTCTTATTTCCAGTATGAAAAATTCGATTCCTGGGTCTTCAAAGTGACCAAGGATGCCGAGATCGATATCGACAACGATATCTCCACGACGTTGATCCAGAAGATCGAAAAAGGGGTCAAAAACCGCCGGAAGGGCAAACCGGTCCGCTTTGTGTACGACAAAGAAATGGATGCCGGCCTCCTCGAATTCCTGATGCGGCGCATGAACCTGACCAAAAAAGACAATCTCATCCCCGGCGGCAGGATTCACAACTTCAGGCATTTCATGGATTTCCCGGATATACTTCCGCGGCGATCGCAACGCAAAAAACCATTTATCCATCCGTTGCTGGCGAGCACGGCCAGGGTTACCGATATCATTCAGCAGAAGGATGTGATGTTGTGTTTCCCCTATCATTCCTTCGGACCGGTGATCGAATTGCTGCGTGAGGCCGCCATGGACCCCGATGTCGTTTCCATCAAGATCACCGCTTACCGCCTCGCGGAAAACAGCCGGATCATCAATGCCATTATCAATGCCGTTCGTAACGGCAAACAGGTGACCGTCATGATGGAACTGCGTGCCAGGTTTGAAGAAGAGGCCAACCTCGAATGGAAGGAAAGGCTGGAGGAAGAAGGTGTGAAAGTGCTGATCGGTATTCCCAATATGAAAGTGCATGCAAAACTCTGCATCATCAGGAAACGGGTAGGCACCCGTACGATCCAGTATGGATTCGTGAGTACCGGCAACCTGAATGAAAGTACCGCACGCGTTTACGGCGACCACTGCCTGCTGACCGCCCACCGCGGGATCATGGCAGACATCAACCGCATCTTTCTTTATCTCGAAAAATACAGAACACAACCCGACATCCTGAAAGGCTGCAAAACGCTCATTCCCTGTCCCGGTAACCTGCGCCGGGAATTGCTCAAACACATCGCCCAGGAGATCAGGGCCGCCAAAAAGAAAAAGAAAGCAGGCATCCTGCTCAAACTGAATTCATTGTCGGACGAAGCGCTGATCGAAAAACTGACGGAAGCCGCCAGGGCCGGCGTAAATGTCAGGCTGATCGTGCGCGGCATCTTCTGCATGTATTCGGAAAACAAAAAATTCCGGCAACCAGTAAAAGCCATCAGCATCATCGACGAATACCTGGAACATGCCCGTGTATTTGTTTTCCATAACGGGGGAAAAGAAAAGGTATTTATTTCCTCAGCCGACTGGATGGTCAGGAACCTCGATCACCGTGTGGAAGTGACGTGCCCGATTTTTGATGAGGATATCCGTAAACTGTTGCGCAACATGCTCAAGATCCAGCTGAATGATAACGTGAAGGCGAGAATACTGAACAATTCACTCACCAATGAATATGTGCGGACTGACGGAAAAAAATTGCGCTCGCAGGTGGAGCAGTATATTTACCTTCAATCCAAGCAACCCAAAATGGTGGAGATCACGGAAGAAGCGGCAGAGGAAGCACCCACCATCACCATAAATGAAACCAGCAATTGAAACTGGCAGCCATTGATATCGGTTCCAATGCAGCAAGGCTGCTCATTACGGAAGTCGTGCAGGACGGTGCGGGACAGGATCAGTTCAACAAGCTGAACCTGGTCAGGGTACCGCTGCGGCTGGGCTTCGACGTATTTGAATCGAGCAGGATTTCGCCGGAAAAAGAAGATCATGTGCTGAAAACGATCAAGGCCTACCGGGCATTGATCGATGTGTATGGGGTGAAACATTATCTCGCCTGCGCCACTTCCGCGATGCGCGATGCGGCAAACGGACAAGAGATTATTTCCAGGATCGCACAGGAAACCGGCATCGAAATCAAAATCATTTCCGGTGACGAAGAAGCGTCTTTTATTTACGAGAACCATATCGCGGAGAATCTCGATACCGACCACTCTTACCTCTACATTGATGTGGGCGGGGGCAGCACGGAGCTGACGTTCTTCAGCGACAATACTATGGTGTTCAAGGAATCCTTCAATATTGGTACCATCCGGCTTTTGAAAGACCAGGTCACTGAAGAAAAATGGGATGAGATGAAGAACTACATCCGTACCCGCACGAAGGGATACAAGGAGATCACCTGCATCGGATCCGGGGGCAACATCAACAAGGTCTTTTCCCTGTCCAAGAAAAAAGATGGCAAACCATTGCCATTGGAATTGTTGAAAGATTACTACAAGGAACTCAGCAGTTTCAGTGTGGCAGACCGCATGCGGCTGTACAGCCTGCGGGAAGACCGCGCTGATGTAATCGTGCCGGCACTCAGTATATTCATCAACGTGATGCGCTGGTCGGATGCCAGGGAGATCTATGTACCCAAGATTGGTCTGGCTGACGGATTGATCCATATCCTGTGGTCGAGAATTCAGTCCGGCAAATCCAAATAATTCCACACCTTTACACCCGTTTTTTACCAAACTTTCCAATTGTCTTTTACCATGCCCGACGTAAAAAAGATCACGACGCATACCCTCCAGAAAATGAAAGCAAGCGGCGAGAAGATCTCCATGCTTACTGCCTATGATTTTTCATTTGCCCGCATTTTTGATGCAGCCGGAATCGATGTGATCCTCGTTGGCGATTCAGCGAGCAATGTGATGGCAGGCCACGAAACGACGGTGCCCATTACCATGGAGCAGATGATCTACCATGCGCAGTCTGTGGTACGCGGCATTAACCGCTGCCTCGTAGTGGTGGACCTTCCCTTTGGCACTTACCAGGGCAACAGCGGTAATGCGTTGGCGAATGCCATCCGCGTAATGAAGGAGACCGGCGGTCACAGCATCAAACTGGAAGGCGGAGAAGAGGTGGTGGACAGTATCCGGACCATCGTCCAGGCGGGCATACCCGTAATGGGGCACCTGGGACTTACCCCGCAATCCATTTATAAATTCGGCACGTATTCCGTCAGGGCAAAGGAGGAAGAAGAAGCTGCCAAACTGAAAAGAGACGCACTGCTCCTCCAGGAAGCCGGATGTTTTGGGGTGGTACTCGAAAAGATCCCGGCAGCGCTTGCCAAAGAAGTAACAGAGAGCCTGCATATTCCGACGATCGGCATTGGTGCGGGTCCGCATTGCGACGGGCAGGTACTGGTGATGCACGATATGCTGGGCATCAACAATGAATTCAATCCGCGTTTCCTGCGCAAATACGCCAACCTTCACCAGGTGATCACCGCGGGCGTACAGCAATATATTGCCGATGTGCGGTCGAAGGATTTTCCGAATGAGACGGAGCAGTATTGAGGAAAGGTTTGAAGTCTGCAGTTTGCGGTTTGAAGTTGGGCTTAGCCCACAGACCCTGGATACTGCTTTTCTGAGAATCTGCAATTTGAAAAACTCAGTGAAATGAGCCACCACACTGCGTTTCAAAAATTTACACGTTTATATACGGTTGCTCTAAATTGTATATTCCCGGGCGATACTGCCAGCGGAGGAATTGTTTTACCTTAACGCTGATACTCATCAGGATTTTCCCGGCTGTTCCTTCATAAATTTCCCGCTTAACAAATTTCCTGTTCAATAAATACGATTGGAAACGGCTATTACACATACGGGTATAGAATGCAGTGTGGTGGCTCATTTCACTGAGTTTTTCAAATTGGTCTTTTCTGCAAAAGGCACCTCTCCCTCAAACAGGCAGGTTCCTTTACGCTTCACATGCTCATCACGGCTTCTTCACATACCTTGTTAAGGGAATATCAGGGGAATGCAATCGTGGTTTGTAGGTAGGAGCCCACTACACGAATAAGGGGGTTCACTACATGGAAATTGCCGGTTTTAAGAAAAAAAGCCAGCTTGCCCCGCCTGTTGTCACCCAGATGGTTAAACATTAATTCCCCACCTTCGTTCAAGCTTCAGCCTTCGCTATCGCTACGTCTGACAATGCCGGTGAGCGAAGCCCGAACCCCAAACCCCAACTTCAACCTTCCCCACCCCGGGGTTCAAACAACTAAACTTCTAAACTCCCAAACTTCTAAACTACTTCAACTACCTTTGGCGGCTAAAATTGTAAGCCATGCTTTTTCTACAACAGCTGAATGTTCATGCACAGAATGAGGGTACATCAACCGGCACGAAATGGATCAGTTCCCAGGGTGAAGAGCTTTCCTCCTATTCACCGGTTGACGGCAAGCTGATCGGATCAGTAAGAACAACTGATAAAGTAGGATATGAAGCTGTTGTACAGGCTGCACAGGGCGCCTTTGCAGAATGGCGCAAATGGCCTGCACCCCGCCGTGGTGAAGTGGTTCGCCAGATCGGAGAAGTGTTGCGTGAAAAGAAACAGCCGCTGGGTGAACTGGTTTCTTATGAAATGGGAAAAAGCCTCCAGGAAGGCCTGGGCGAAGTGCAGGAAATGATCGATATCTGTGATTTTGCGGTTGGACTTTCCCGCCAGCTTCACGGGCTTACCATGCACAGCGAAAGGCCGGGGCACAGGATGTATGAGCAGTGGCATCCGCTGGGTATTGTAGGCATTATCTCCGCGTTTAATTTCCCTGTTGCCGTCTGGAGCTGGAATACCATGCTGGCCTGGGTTTGCGGGGATGTATGCATCTGGAAGCCATCAGAAAAAACACCCCTTTGCAGCATTGCCTGCCAGAATATCATTACTGAAGTGTTTGCCCGGAACGGCGTACCGGAAGGTGTCTGCGGACTGGTCAACGGCGGCCGCGAACTGGGTGAATGGATGTCTGCTGATGCGCGGATTCCGCTGGTTTCGGCTACCGGATCTACCCGCATGGGTAAGGCTGTTGGTGCGGCCGTTGGTTCAAGACTGGGTCGCAGCATCCTGGAGCTGGGCGGAAACAACGCCATCATTATTTCGAAAGATGCTGACCTGGATATGGCCCTGATCGGCGCTCTTTTTGGAGCGGTAGGCACGGCGGGTCAGCGTTGTACCACCACGCGTCGCCTGATCATTCATAAGGACGTATACGAGCAGTTTACGGGGAAACTGGTAAAGGCATATGGACAGCTTCGTATCGGAAATCCGCTCGACCAGCATAACCATGTGGGTCCGCTGATCGATAAGGATGCTGTTACATCCTATCTCGCTGCTATCGAAAAATGTAAGGCAGAAGGCGGCAAATTCATTGTTGAGGGCGGCGCCCTTGAAGGCGATGGATTCGAAAGCGGCTGCTATGTAAAACCCTGTGTGGCGGAAGCTTCCAATTCCTTCCAGATCGTTCAGCATGAGACCTTTGCACCGATTCTTTACCTGATGAAATACGATACCATCGAGGAGGCTCTGTCTTACCAGAATGGTGTTCCGCAGGGACTTTCCAGCGCGATTATGACCCTGAATCTCCGGGAAGCCGAGCAATTCCTGTCCGCCGCCGGTAGCGATTGCGGCATTGCCAATGTAAATATCGGCACCAGCGGGGCAGAGATCGGTGGCGCCTTCGGCGGGGAAAAGGAAACAGGGGGTGGCCGCGAAAGCGGCAGTGACGCCTGGAAAGCTTACATGAGGCGTCAAACCAACACAATTAACTATTCCAACAGCCTTCCGCTGGCACAGGGCATTAAATTTGATCTTTAATAAGGCCATAAATTTTAGGAACGGTAAACGAAAAGATCGTTTTTGACGTCTATTTGTATCATTATCACTAAATCGTTTGAATGAAGCACTTTTTAATCCTGCCTGCCGGATTGCTATTCGCCACATTTCAGGTCAATGTTGCCCAGGCACAGGGTACCACGTCGGTTGTGAAGAAAGAAATCCCTAAAGGTTGGCATCTTGGCGATTATTCTCAGGACGGATACTACGGTATCAGCATGAATAAAGCCTATGAATTTGTTAAAGGCAAACCGGGTAAGACCGTAATCGTTGCCATCATTGACTCCGGTATCGACACCCTTCATGAAGACCTCAAAGACATCCTTTGGGTAAATCCCAAAGAAATTCCGGGAAATGGTATTGATGACGATAAGAACGGGTACATTGATGATGTACACGGCTGGAATTTCCTGGGTGGAAAGGATGGCCGAAATGTAAAGCAGGACAGTGATGAAGCGGCCCGTGTGTATCACCGTTTCAAGGCGAAATTTTCAGCGCCGGAATTCAATCCGGAGAATCTGAAAGGAGAAGAAAAAGATCAATACCAGATGTGGCTGAAAGCCAAGGTAAAAGTGGAAGGAGATGCCAGCGGCGGTGGCGCCGACCTGATCTTCCTGAAGCGTGCGCTCGAAACGAGCATCAAAAATGACAGCCTCCTGCAACAGGCAATGGGTAAAACAACCTATTCCGGAACCGAACTGGAAGCGTTTACTCCCACTACCACGCAGGCCCAGAAGGCCAAAGCTGGCATGCTCTATATTTTCAAGGCATTCGATATGATGGAAACACCGAACGGTGAATTCATCGAAGGATTTTCAACCTATGTAAACGGTGAAGAACGTAAGCGTGAAGCTGCTGAAAATGCACCGAAGGATTTCCGCGGCGAGATCGTAAAGGACAACTATGATGATTTCAACGACCGTTACTACGGCAATCCCGATGTAATGGCCAATACGCCCTCCCATGGAACGCACGTGGCAGGTATAATAGGTGCAAAAAGGGGTAATGATATCGGCATGGATGGTGTGGCTGATAATGTCAGGATCATGATGATCCGGGCCGTGCCTGATGGCGATGAGCATGATAAAGATGTGGCACTGGCTATCCGTTATGCTGTTGACAATGGCGCCAGGGTAGTGAACATGAGCTTTGGCAAAAGCTTTTCCCCGGAAAAGCGCTGGGTGGACGATGCTGTGAAATATGCAGAATCCAAAGGCGTCTTGCTGGTTCATGCGGCAGGCAATGAATCGGAAAATGTTGATTCCACCGATAATTTCCCGAACCCGCATTTCGCGGCATCCAAACTGAAAGCCAGTAACTGGATCACCGTTGGCGCCAGCAGCGATCCGCTGGCTGAGCCCGGTTTCAATTCCTATACCGCATCCTTCTCCAATTATGGTAAGAAAGAAGTGGATGTATTTGCTCCCGGCACCCGCATCTACTCTACCCTTCCCGGTGGAAATGTATACGGCAACCAGCAGGGTACCAGTATGGCTGCCCCGGTTGTAACAGGTGTTGCAGCATTCCTGCTCACTTACTACCCCAACCTGACGCCGGCTCAGATCAAAGCGATCGTTGAGAAAAGTGTTTCGCACACGGACGAAAAGGTGAAAGTACCCGGTACTGATGAAATGAAAGATTTTTCAGAGATCAGTGCTTCCGGTGGTTTCCTGAATGCCTACGAAGCCGTTAAACTGGCCGACAGCCTTCAGCAACAGCCAAAGCAGAAAATGAAAAAATCAGGATCAAGCCTCAAAAAAGGCAACAGAGGATAAGACAAAAAAGCGTGTAATAAGGAAACCCCGCAGTGCGGGGTTTTTTGTTGTTTGGTAGTTTATATGTTTATAAGTTTAGTAGTTAATGTCCGGGGATGGAGGATGTGTTAGTGAAGCGCACAGTTTGTAACTTCAGGAAATGAAAAACAATTACCACCTGGTCTACGGCGATTTCTACGCCAATTACATCAAACTCGCCGAAAGTGATGATCTGCTGAAAACTTTGAAAAAAAATACCCGCAAATTCAGGGCATTCATGGAAGAGATCCCTGCTTCCAAAATCGACTATGCTTATGCGGAAGGAAAATGGACGATCAAACAGTTACTGCAACACATCATAGACGCCGAAAGAGTATTTTCCTACAGGGCGCTGCGAATCGGGCGTTTCGACACGACGCCCCTGGCTGGTTTCGATGAGAATTCCTGGGCGGAAAAAGCAGATACCACTGCCCGCGGCTGGAAAGAAATGATCAAAGAATTCATGCGTCTCCGCAAAAGCAATATCCAGATGGTTGGCAGCTTCACTAAAGAAGCACTGGCAGCCGAAGGGACTGCCAGTGATAATCCGATGAGCACTGCGGCACTTTGTTTTATTCTTGCCGGTCATGTGCAACACCACATGAATATTATTAAGGAACGGTACCTGTAAACCTTATTGCTGGGTAGCCGGCGTCAAAACCTGCCGGTTGCCCAATGCGATATTCCGCTGGTAAACCATATCATTCACCGCATTGATCGCTTCGTCCAGGTAAATATCTGTACGCAGGTTCTTCTTCCATGCCTTGTAACGTTCCATTTTATCGGTATCAGTTGCAAAACGCTGATCTTCTCCGGGAACATCATCAACGGCCAGTTCTGTCTTCAGCTTGTTATAGCCTTCGAGTTCCTTTACGGTGGCACTGATTTTTTTCTTCTCTGAACGGAACTTCTCCAGGTTCAGGGAATAGGTTTTGTCGTTTTGCTCCGCCAGCCATTCTGTATTCTTTTTAATGCTGTTGAAAGCTTCGCTGGCATTCACCCGGGTCTGGCTGTTGCGGGCTACTACATCGAGGTCGTACGGCGCTTTCCAGGTGGTATAGGGAGAACGCTGGATCTCATCCCAGGGAAGTGCGTCCGGATCATCTTTTTCACGAACCTTGGACTTTTCCAGTACATCAGGCAAAACAATATCAGAATTGACACCACGCAGTTGCGTGGAACCACCATTGATCCGGTAGAACTTCTGCAGGGTCAGCTTGATCGTACCCAACTCGCTGTTGGACGAATACATGCCGGTTTCTTTATCCAGCCCGATATTCCGCTGCACTGTACCTTTTCCGTAGGTTGACGTGCTGCCGATCACAATACCGCGCTTGTAATCCTGGATCGCTGCTGCAAATATTTCAGAAGCAGAAGCACTGAATTCATTTACCATGACTGCCAGCGGGCCATCATACAATACGGATTTGTCACGGTCACGCATCACACTGGGTTTGCCATCGCGGTCACGCACCTGTACAATCGGTCCGTCTTCGATGAAGAGACCCACCATTTGTACCACATCATATAAAGAGCCACCACCGTTGTTGCGGAGGTCCATGATCACACCATCTACTTTTTGTTCTTTCAGTTTGATGAGCTCCTTGGCTACGTCCACCGCGCAACGGTTGCCTTTGGGGTTGTCGAAGTCTGCATAGAATTCGGGCAGCCAGATAAAGCCGATTTTGCTTTTGCCGTTTCCGACGATCGCACTGCGGGCAAAGGCTTCGTCCTGCACGATCTCATCGCGGATAATGGGCACCACTTTAATGCTGCCGTCATTCTTGCGAAGGGTGAGGCGCACTTCCGTACCCTTTTTACCGCGGATCAGCTTAACTGCGTCTTCGGTAGTAAAGCCGGTCAGGTCAACGGGCTCTTCCGCACCCTGGGCAACTTTCATCACCACATCACCAACAGTGATCTGGTTGCTTTTCCAGGCTGGCGAACCGGTAATAACAGACCCGATCTTGATCACACCATCAGACTCCTGGAGAGAGGCGCCGATGCCGAAGAAACGGCCGCTCATCTGTTCGTCGAAATATCGCTTGTCTACCGGCGGGAAAAATGAGGTATGCGGATCCATGGTGTTGGTCACCACATTTACATACTGGTTAAACCGGTCGTCGTCTGAATATTTCAGCTTCAGCCTTTCGAACATGCGGTTGACCACTTTGGTCACTTTATCACGGGCTTCCTTTTCGAAGTCAGTATTGCTCTTGTTTACATAGCCTTCCTTACCCTTCATTTTTTCCTGGGTATCCATCAGTTCGGAATAGCGCTCGAGGGCCATATATTTAAGGCGTTTGCGCCAACGGTCTTTTTTCTCCGCTTCGTTTTTGGGGAAGTCGAGCTTTTCCGGCTCCAGCACTACAGATTCATCGGTAGTGAATTCAAAAGGTTTGGACAGGATATCTTTTGACATGGTCTCGGCTTCCAGTACGCGGCTTTTATAAACTGCGGAAACGGCAGGAACGAATTCCACCGGGCCACCGTTGATCTCGTCATCCAGCTTTGTCTCAAATTTTTTGAGGGACTGAATATCAGATTTCAGGAAAACGTTCTTTTCACCGTCAATGGACGTGAAGTATTTGGTAAAAATCTCTTTGGAGAATTCGTCATCCACTTTCTTTGGACTGTAGTGCACCTGGGCGAGGATGTCGCCGACATTGTGCAATATTTTTTCATATTTGCCGGGAGGATCGCTACGGCCGGTTCCCAGGGAGCGGAAACCGATGAAAAGGGCGCAGGAAAGTACGATCACCAGCACGGGTAAGCTTTTTCTACTGAACATAAATTCAACCAGTTTTTGCATTGTTCCAAAAATAACGATAAATGGACATGGCTTGTTGTCAGGGGGGCCATTTAACAGCTGATTATGATGAGCGGTTTCCACTCCTTTCAACATAATTTTCAGGAGATTGCAACGCGAATGCCAAATTTCCCTATTTTTGTGCCCCTTTACGGAGGCTGTAGCTCAGTAGGTTAGAGCGTCAGTTTGTGGCACTGAAGGCCGTGGGTTCGAGACCCATCAGCCTCCCTTCTGAAACCCATGCAGTTGCATGGGTTTTGTTATTAGGAAAAGTTTGGAGTTTGAGGTTTGGGGTCTGGAGTCACTGTTATCCAGCAAATTTTTCCGATTGTTAAAACGGCTGAATGGATTCCCCCGGATGAGCGGGGTATCTAATTTTCAAAATAGTGCAATTCATAAAACTCAGTGAAATGAGCCACCACACTGAATTTCAGAAGCGTATGTGTATAATTCGCTTAAATTCCGTTTTCTTAAATCGGGTAAATTGTCAAACGGAAAAATGAGAGCCGGGAAACTTTCAAACGTGAAACTTATCTCTTCCCGGGCTTGAAAATCTTTCTTGACTGCTGGAGCAACCATTATGTGTGCGCGCGTTGGCAGCATAACCACATATTTACAATAACCATATACAAACGTTTAGTTTTGTGAAATGCAGTGTGGTGGCTCATTTCACTGAGTTTAATAAATTTCCCACTTTCGCTAAGCTACTGCCTTCGCTAAAGCTACTGCCTTCGCTAAAGCTCCGGCAGTCAAAGCCAATGGGCAAAGCCCTCCATCGGTAAAGCCAGATTTCGTAACATGCAGCATGAATTGGACGAAACGTTTCCCGGCAATTATTCTATCAGCCTTGCTGACCGGCTTTTTACCCTGTAGTATCACAATGACTGCCACCGCCCAGGCGGTGAAAAACAAAACTCCCAATGTCATTCTCATCATGGCAGATGACCTGGGCTACGGAGACCTGAGCTGTTACGGGGCTACCAAACTGCGAACGCCCTACCTGGATCAGCTGGCAGCCGGCGGCATCCGCTTTACCAACGCCCACAGCACCTCCTCCACCTGTACACCATCGCGGTATGCCCTGATGACCGGTCAGTATCCCTGGCGGCGCAGCGGCACGGGTATATTACCAGGCGATGCTGCATTAATCGTCCCAACCGACCGCATCACCCTTCCCAAAGTGTTTAAAAATGCTGGCTATCATACCGGCATCGTCGGCAAATGGCATCTTGGGCTCGGCACGCAGGTGGAAAAGAACTGGAATGGAACCATCTCCCCGGGTCCCAATGAAACAGGGTTCGATTATTCCTTTATTTTTCCGGCAACAGCAGACCGCGTGCCGACTGTATTTGTCGAAAATCACCGGGTGATCGGCCTGGACACTACTGATCCGATCCTGGTGGATTATGCCAAAAAAGTGGGTGATGAGCCCACCGGGCTGGAACATCCGGAACTCCTGAAAATGCAGGCCACTCCCGGCCATGGTCATAACCAGACCATCGTGAACGGTATTGGCCGCATAGGTTATATGAAAGGCGGAAAAATGGCCAGGTGGACGGACGAAGAAATGCCGCTCACCTTCCTGGAAGAATCCCGCAGGTTTATCCGCGACCACCGTTCAAAACCTTTTTTCCTGGTGTATAACCTGACCGAGCCGCATGTGCCCCGAGTGCCTTCGACGATGTTCAAAGGTAAAAGCGGACTGGGTTATCGCGGAGATGCCATACTGCAGCTGGACTGGTCCGTTGGACAGATCCTGCATGCACTGGATGCCGCGGGCATCCGCGAAAATACCATCATTGTATTTACGAGCGACAACGGACCGGTACTGGATGACGGCTATATGGACGGTGCTGTTTCTCAGCTGAATGGTCATACGCCATGGGGTGCACTGCGTGGTGGAAAATACAGTGTACTGGAAGCGGGAACACGTGTACCATTTATTGTGACCTGGCCGGCTGGTGCAAAAAAAGGCGTTTCGGATGCATTGATCTGCCAGGTCGATCTGCTTGCGAGTTTCAGCGCCCTGCTGCGGCAGCGTGTACCGGCTGGTGAAGCGGCCGACAGTGAAAGCCTGCTGCCGGCATTACTCGGGGAAAGCAGCAAGGGGCGGAATGAACTGGTAGAACAGGGATCCACATATGGTTTCCTGCAGGGAGACTGGAAATATATTGTTCCCAATAACGGGCCCGCCAATACTGATCCGGAAAGGACCAATATTGAAACCGGCAATTCACCGCTTCCGCAATTGTATCATTTGAAAAAGGATCCGTGCGAGAAAGACAACCTTGCTTCCCAGTATCCGGGTAAGGTGAAGGAAATGGCGGAGGCGTTGGAAAAAATAAAAAACCGGCAACAAGGAAAATGAATTTCCCGCTGCCGGTTGCCAGCCAACCCCTTGACCAGTATTGCTATTTGACTCTTACTACCGTAAAGCGATAGTTGATCTTTTCCGTTTGAATAACCAGGAAGTAGCTGCCAGCGGGAATATCGCGAAGGTCGATTTCCAGCAGGTTGCCGGCCGCTGCACGATGGATGTTCCTGCCCACACACAGACCTCCTGCATTGTACAATTGTGAGCTGATATGCGTTGCACTTTCCTGCAGCTGCACTTTGCAGCTTTCGCCTGAAACCGGGTTCGGATACAATTTGCCTTCGCCATACCCGGACACTTTGGTTTCAGCACCAATGGAAGACAAAGAAGCCAGGCCAGCTACTGCCGCCGTAACGGTGATGGTTACCGGCTTTTCATCAAACAGGTTGGTATTGTCGGTTGCCCGCACAGATATGGTGTAAGTGCCCACTGCCGATGGCGTCCAGGTAAAGGCGCCAGTGGTAGCGACGATAGTTGCGCCAGTGGGCGGACTCACGAGTGTGTATTTTATTACTGCTCCTGCATCGGGATCAGTTGCTCTTGCGGCAAATGTCAGTTTTGTGCCGGCGACAACTGTCTTCGCCGGAATGGCGGTGAGTACTGGCTTATCATTCACAGGAGTAATGGTAAACTTCACCACCACAGGTTTGGACGCCATGCAACCAATGCTGATCGTATAGCTGAAAGAATCCACGCCGTTGAAATTCAGTCTCGGCGTATAGGTACGGTTGGCGCCGGTACCGGATAGTGTTCCGTTTTTCGGTGCAACAGTAATGTTGAATACCTGCGGCGTTCCCCCGTTTCCACCCAGCACAACGGCTTTGGTGGCATCTTCGGCAAGTGTTTGCGCAGCAATGGTTGCTGCGATGAGATTATTTTTAGGCGCCAGGATGAGTCCGCCGGAAGGCACACCACCATCCTTCAGCAAACTGAAATGCCGCAATACGGCAAAATTTCCGGCAGTGGATATGCGAAACAGTGTTCCTGCCTTGTTGGTACCGCCGCCGGTGCAGATGCCATAGAGGTTGCCATCTGCCGCCTGCATCAGGCTGCCTTTCGGAGCACTGCCATCAGTAGTGGCGGTGAGGCTACGCAATACGGTAACCACGCCTGCAGTGGTAATCTTAAAGATGGTTCCTGCACTGCTTTTGCCACCGGTACTGTTATTGCCATAGAAGAAGCCATCTTTAGCAAGCAACAGGGAACCCGTAAAACCGTTGCCCTCTGTTCCGTAGGTCAGCGTCTTTATCACGGTAAATACACCCGCTGTGGTGATCTTGAAAAAGCGGGAATTATAGGAAGTCAGGCCATACAGCAATCCATCCTTGCCGACGGTAAGTCCGCCTTCTGCAGCCGAGCCATCTGTTGAAGCTACGAGGTGACGCAGCACCGTGAATGCTCCGGCAGTAGTGATCCGGAAGATGGTTCCGGAATTGCCTGTTCCGCCGCCGCTGGTCATACCGTACAGCGCGCCGTCAGGACCCTGCACCAGCGGGCCTTTGGGATTGCTGCCGTCAGTAGTTGCTTTCAGGTGACGGATCACGGCAACGGCTCCCGCTGCAGTCATTCTGAAAATGGTTCCACCACCATTCGTGCCACCAGTTTCTGTCATCCCGTAATAATTACCATCAGTGGCACGCAACAGGGTGTTCACCGGGTTGGCGCCATCCACATTCTTATTGAAAGACTTCACCACCGAAAGCGAACCGGCGCAGGATTTAAAAATTGTGCCCCATCCATATGCACCGCCATTACGATTGACGCCGTAACGCACGCTGTCTTTCCCGATCACCAGCGCACCTTGTGGTATGTTACCAACTGTTGAACCACTTAACGCTGCCAGTACAGTATATACGCCTGCAGTAGTCACCTTGAAGATGGTACCATGCGCATTTGTGCCGCCGTCATTGGTCATGCCATAAAGGACGCCATCTGTATTCTGGTACAGGCTACCACCGGGATAACCTCCCGTTGTGGCCAGTTCAAATTTTTTCAGTACAGTTACAACGCCGGCAGGTGTCATCTTTATCACCGAACCGTGAAAACCACCGGCAAGATTTTTCGTTAACCCGTAAAAGTTTCCATCCGTTCCCTGGATCAGGTTTCCGGAAGGATTACCACCTTCTACAGCAGCACTCAGTGCACGCAACAACGTGAATTGTCCCGCTGTGCTGATCTTAAAAATAGTGCCATTGCCATTCGCACCGCCGTTCGCACACATGCCATAGAGAAAACCATCCTTCCCTTCCACCAGGTCACCCCAGGGATAACTGCCGTCGGTTGCGGGAGTGAAAGAACGCAGAATAGTATACACGCCTGTTGTGGTAATGCGAAAGACAGTACCGAAATTGGTACCGCCTCCCCAATAAGTCATGCCATAGAGATTGCCATCTTTTGCCTGGATAAGGCTGCCGTAGGCGTTTCCGCCATCCGTTTGTTTCAGGGCTTTCAAAACAGTATAGGTACCGGTAAGGGTTAATTTGAAAATTGTTCCATAGCTGCCACTGCCACCGGCATAGTTCATGCCGTACAAATTGCCGTCAGTTCCCTGGATCAGTTTGCCCTGCGGACGGCCGCCATCCGTATTGACACTAAGGCTCCTGACGATCGTATATACACCGGCAGGAGTCAGTCTGAATATAGCACCACCATTGTTTACCGATCCGCCACTTACATACCCGTAGAAGTTGCCATCTGTAGCAAGCAAAAGACTTCCTTTCGGGTATCCTCCATCGTTGGTCAGGTCAAATTGTTTAATGACCGTAACCTTTCCGGCAGCAGTCATTTTGAAGATGGTGCCATACCCATAGGTGCCGCCCTGGTAGGTCATGCCGTAAAAGTCACCATCCGCGCCTTTGGTCAGGTTGCCCAGCGGTCCGTCACCCCAATCGGCGAATCCGTTCACCACAGAAAAATCGGCACCGTTTGTTTTAATGGAATACAGGGTGCCCTTCCCTTCCGGACCACCATTGGTGGTAAGTCCAAGCATTTCCTCCTGGGCTGTCAGCCGGAAAGCTGACAACAGCATCAGCAGGATCAGGGCACAGGAAATGCGGTTGTGGGTAAATGTTCTTTTCATAACTAAGGTTGTGCAGCAAATTTGCGGTGATGCATCGATGTGATCCTGCCCTACCTGCTGAATTGTCGAAGTTGCGTGATGAAATGTTAGCCCATGTATCCGAAATGAAACATGCACTCATGCAACATCCTTAAAGAAATGTTATAACGCTTTTTAATTTCTTTCTAATCCTTTTGCGCAAAGCCTCTGATCATGGTTGAATAGATTGCACTGCCAATTCGTATAATTATCATGACATTCCAATTCAGTTACCTGCACGTGCTGATAGGCGGTGCCATTATCCTGCAATGCGCCTGCAGTGCAAAAGGACATCCCGACAACAATAAGCAGGAACTCCTCAAACTTCCGGTCGTTACTGTTCAGCAGCTGGACACTTTAATGGTCAAATCTTATGTAGCCGATTTACAGGCATTGCAGAATGTCGAGATCCGCGCCAAGATCCAGGGATTCCTGGAAGAGATCATGATCGATGAAGGACAGGCGGTAACCAAGGGACAGCCTTTGTTCCGGATCAATGACGCTGAACTCCGCAACCAGGTTTCGCAGGCGAATGCACTGGTGCAAAATGCTGAAGCAGAGGCGGAAACGGCAAGACTGGAAGAGACAAGGGTAAAAAAACTGGTAGAGAAGAATATTATTTCCGCTTCTGAATTGTCACTCGCTGCTGCAAAAGTAAAATCTGCGGAAGCGCGTGTGCAGGAGGCTAAAGGACACGCTGAGAATGCGCGCATCAGGCTGTCTTACGCCTTCATCCGTTCCCCGTTTACAGGTGTGATCGACCGCCTGCCGTTTAAGGTCGGCAGCCTGGTAGATGAAGGCAGTCTGCTCACGACGATTTCCAATCTTGATGCCATTTATGCTTACTTCAATGTGAGCGAAAATGAGTACCTGCATTTCATGAAATCGAAGGAAGAGAACAAGCCCAGCCTCAATGATATCGGCCTTACACTTGCAGACGGCAGCCGTTATCCGCAGACCGGCGTCGTGGAAACTATGGAAAGCATATTTGACGAAAAAACAGGCTCCATCGCCTTCCGCGCAAAATTCCCCAATCCCGACCGGATCCTGAAACATGGCGCAACAGGAAAAGTGAGCCTCACCAGGAATGTGGCAGATGTGATGATGGTGCCGCAAAAAGCGGTGTTTGAAATACAGGACAAGAACTATGTTTTTGTAATGGACAGCCAGCATACTGTCAAAATGCGTGATATCCGGGCCAATGGCAGGATGGATCAGTACCTGCTGGTGGCTGACGGACTGCAACCGGGAGAAACCATCGTTTCCGAGGGCATTCAACAGATTCGGGACGGTTCGGTTATCCAGCCGCGTTATATAAACCAGGCTTTCAATGATTGAGACTTTTATCCGGCGCCCCGTCCTCTCTCTTGTTATATCGATCCTTATTACACTCCTGGGTGTGCTGGCGCTGTTTACCCTGCCGATCACACAATTTCCTGATATCGTCCCCCCCAGTGTTGTGGTAACGGCCAATTATAACGGTGCTAATGCCGCAGTTTGTGCCAATGCAGTAGCAACTCCACTTGAACGTGCGATCAACGGTGTTCCCGGAATGACCTACATGAACTCCATCAGCAGTAACAATGGTACCACGCTGGTGCAGATCTTCTTTGAAGTGGGCACCGATCCTGACCAGGCCGCGGTGAATGTACAGAACCGGGTGACCACTGTACTGGATGAATTGCCGGAAGAAGTGATCAAGGCGGGAGTAGTGACGGAAAAAGAAGTGAACAGCATGCTGCTGTACCTGAATATTTACAGCACCGACAACAGCATGAATGAAGAGTTCATTTACAATTACGTCGACATTAATGTATTGCCTGAACTGAAGCGGATCGATGGCGTGGGCTTCCTGGACATTATGGGTGCGCGGGAATATTCGATGCGTGTGTGGCTGAAGCCGGACCGGATGCTGGCCTACAATGTGTCCAGTGAGGAAGTGATACAGATCCTCCGGGCGCAGAATATTGAAGCTGCCCCTGGTGTAATTGGTGAGAATTCCGGGAAAGACCGGCAGGTGAAGCAGTATGTGCTGAAATACACCGGCAAATTCAGCACACCGGAGGAATATCAGCAGGTAGTGCTAAAGTCTCAACCGGACGGTTCATTGCTGCGCCTGAAAGACATTGCAGATATTGAGTTCGGTACCGTGAGCTACGATATGGCGTCCAAAACAGATGGCCGGCCTTCGGCGTCTATCATGATCAAACAGCGGCCGGGCAGCAATGCCAGCCAGGTAATCGACGAGATCAAAAGCAAGCTGGAACAATTGAAGGAAGAAGGCTTTCCGCCGGGCATGACCTACAATTACGCCTATGATGTATCCCGGTTCCTGGATGCCAGTATTTCTTCTGTGCTGCATACCCTCGTAGAAGCATTCATTCTCGTGTTCATCGTTGTGTTTATCTTTTTGCAGGATTTCCGCAGTACGCTGATTCCTGCCCTGGCTGTTCCTGTAGCGTTGGTGGGTACACTGGCATTCCTGCAATTGCTGGGTTTCTCCATCAACATCCTGACCCTCTTTGCGCTGGTGCTGGCCATCGGTATCGTGGTGGACAATGCGATCGTGGTGGTGGAGGCGGTACACGTCAAGATGACTACCAAACACCTGCCACCACTGGAGGCGACCATCGAGGCGATGAAAGAAATTAGTCCCGCCATCGTCGCTATCACCCTGGTCATGTCCGCCGTATTTGTGCCGGTGGCATTCCTGAGTGGGCCCGTCGGCGTATTTTACCGGCAATTCTCCCTCACACTCGCCATATCGATTGTGCTTTCCGGTGTCAATGCGCTCACGCTCACGCCGGCACTCTGTGCCCTGCTGATGCGCCATGATACGAATGTGAAAAGAAGCTGGCTGCAGCGGTTTTACAAGGTTTTTAATAAAGGTTATGATGCTACGGAAAATTCCTTTGGCCGCATGGTATCGCGCATTGCAGGCAGGCGGATCATTACGGTGGTGCTCTTCTTTGTGTTTTGCGGGCTCGTCTGGCTGAATGGCAAATTTCTTCCCGGCGGATTTATTCCCACGGAAGACCAGAGCATGATTTATGTAAATGTGACCACGCCGCCAGGCTCCACGGTTGAAAGAACTGAGCGTGTGCTGGATAGCATTGACCAGATCTCACGTTCCCTGCAGAATGTAGAAAATATCAGTACACTGGCAGGTTACAGCCTGATGAGTGAAATTTCGGGCGCTTCCTATGGCATGGCCATGATCAACCTGACGCCCTGGGATAAGCGCGACAAAACCGTTCCGCAACTCGTCACAGAACTCAACAGCCGGACCAGGCACCTGACAGACGCTACCATCGAATTCTTCTCCCCGCCCACCGTGCCCGGTTTTGGCAATGCCAGCGGGTTCGAACTCAGGCTGCTTAACCGGAACCGCGGTGCGAGTCTTGAAGAAACGGCGACCGTGACGGAAAAATTCCTGGAACAATTGAAGCAACACAAAGCCATTGCTACGGCATCTACCAGCTTCGATCCGAATTTCCCGCAATACCTGATTCATGTTGACCAGGAAATGGCAGCCAAAAAAGGAGTTACGATAGACAACGCGATGAGCACGTTGCAAACCTTGCTGGGGAGTTATTATGCGACGAATTTTATCCGATTCGGCCAGATGTACAAAGTGATGCTGCAGGCTTATCCGCAGTACCGGGCAAAGCCTGAAGATGTACTTAACCTGCATGTGAAAAACAGTGACGGGGAGATGGTTCCGTTTGCCACCTTTATCCGGCTTGAACGGGTGTTTGGTCCGGAACAGATCAGCCGCTATAACATGTATACTGCTGCGATGGTGACGGGTGAAGCGCGGGAAGGTGTCAGCAGCAGTGAAGCAGTGGATGCAATCAAAACTGTAGCGGCCACTGCATTGCCGAAGGGGTACACCTACGAGTGGAGCGGCATGACGCGCGAACAGGTGCTTTCCGGAAATCAGACAATTGCCATTTTTGCCGTGGTGCTGGTGTTTGTTTACCTGTTGCTGGCTGCGCAGTATGAGAGTTTTGCCTTACCGATGGCCGTGATACTCTCCCTTCCTCCGGGCATTTTCGGCTCCTGGCTTTTCCTGACGATGGCCGGACTCGACAACAACATTTATGCGCAGGTGGCCCTGGTAATGCTGGTAGGGCTGCTTAGCAAGAACGCCATTCTCATGGTTGAATTCTCGATCCTCAGAAGAAAAGAGGGCCTGAGTATCCTCGAAGCGGCGAAGGAAGGAGCGATATCGAGGCTTCGCCCCATCCTGATGACATCGTTTGCATTTGTGGCGGGACTGATACCGCTTTGCCTTGCGAGTGGTGCAGGTGCGATGGGTAACCGGAGCATCGGCATGGCGGCCGCCGGCGGAATGCTGATCGGAACGATATTCGGTGTATTCCTTGTACCCGGGCTGTATGTCCTCTTCGCATCGCTGTCTGAAAACAAAAAGAAAAAAAATGTTGCGGCATAACTTTTTCGTCTATATCATTTTGCTGGCAACCCTGGCAGTGGGTTGCAGTGTCAGACCGCCACAATCATTGCCGGAAGTAAAAACGGTACCCGTATCATATGACAGCAGTGTGCAGTCAGCGCCCTACCAACGAATTTCGTGGAAGACCTGGTTTACGGATGTGCATCTTCAGCAACTGATCGACTCCGCGCTGCGGAACAACCCCGACCTGCTGATTGCCTGGCAACGAATGGAACAATCCAAAGCAAGGCTCCTGATGAGCCGTGGTGCCAGGTTGCCACTGGTCAATGCAGCGGTCTCTGCTTCGGGTGATCACTACGGTGATTATACGATGAATGGTGTGGGCAATTTTGACACCAACCTGTCAGGCAATATTGACAAGGATCAGAAGATCCCTACCGGCATTACACCCGACTTCTTTGTCGGTTTCCGGAGCACCTGGGAGATTGATATCTGGGGCAAACTGAAAGACAGGCAAAAGGCTGCCGCCGAGGCGTTGCTCGCTACCAGTATGGGGAGGCAGGCACTTCAGACTGAACTGGTAGCCACCGTGGCACAGCTTTACTATGATCTTATGGCGCTGGACAGTGAACTGCAAATTGTTAACCGCAACAGTGCGCTCCAGGAAGCAGCATTCGAAGTAGTGAAAGTGCAGAAGGACGCAGGGAAGGCAACGGAGCTTGCGGTTCAACAATTCAGGGCGCAATGGCTGCGTACGAAGGCGATGGTGTTTGGTATCAGCCAGGCCATCACGGCAACAGAAAATGAACTGAATGCCCTCTGCGGCCGTTACCCCGGGGCCATTTCGCGGGACAGCATCAGCCTGGATGCAGTACCCCGCAGTTCAGCACTGCCGGGTAGTCCTGCCGATCTTCTCGGCAATCGACCTGATCTCCTGGAAGCCAGTCACCAGGTGGCAGCCGCCGGTTACCTGAGTTCAGCAGCCGGAAAGGCATTCTTTCCTTCTCTGTCGCTCAACCCTTATGTCGGTTTCAATGCGTTCAAAGCGGCGCTGCTATTCCAGCCGGCATCCCTTGCCTATGGTGCATTTGCCGGCCTCACGGCTCCCCTGTTCAACCGGATGCAACTAAAGGCAGAACAGGCGATCGCGCATGCCGAGCAGCGTGAAGCCATCTTGCGTTACCAGCAAAGGTTATTGCAGGCATACCGGGAAGTCAAAACATTACATGCAGGCCTGGATAATTCCACCAAAGCTTACCAGCTGAAACAGGAAGAGGTTACCGTGCTGCAGTCCGCCGTAGGGACAGCCCGCGAATTATATTACACAGGCTATGCGAACTACCTGGAAGTGATCAGCGCACAACGTGGCGCACTCGATGCAGAACTTGAATTGACCGAACAGCAACGTGACATATTAAAATTATCCGTCGGGTTATACCGGGCCCTGGGCGGCGGATGGTAGTGTTGTCGACCATGCCTGCCCGATGGTCGGGAGAACGTAACCACTCATCACAATGTAACGGGGGATCACAAACTTTTCATGAAATTTGCGCCTTCAGCGCACACACTATGAAAAGAACCCTGACTACACTCTTATTTTCCTTCTTTTGTTTCACCCTGTTTGCCCAGGCTCCCGGCGGTATGGCCGCCGGACGCGGGGCTGCTGGCGGGATGAATATCGGCCGCTTTTATGGCAGGATCGTAGATGCCTCCAACAACAAGGGAATGGAAGCAGTTTCCGTACAACTCTTTCAAAGCAAATTTGATACACTTACCAAAAAAAGAAAAGATACGCTGGTCAACGGCATGCTCACCGACAAAAGAGGTGAGTTCAGCTTTGAGGGGCTGGCAGTAGCCGCTTCCTACCGGTTAAAAGTAAGCGCCATCGGTTTCAAGGTAATTGACCAGAAGGTCGGGTTTGAATTCAAACCCGGCGGAGATATGTCAAAAGCCATGAATGCGGTGGACAAAGACCTGGGAAACGTCAAACTGACTGCTGACCCGCAAACGCTGGAGAATGTAACCGTTACCGGTTCGAAACCCACAGTTTCTGCGGCTATCGACCGGAAGGTATTCAACGTTGAAAAAAATCTGAACTCAACCGGCGGAACCGCGGTGGACGTGATGAAGAATGTTCCTTCCCTGCAGGTTGACCTTGATGGTAATGTCACCCTTCGCAATTCCAGTCCGCAGATCTATGTAGACGGCCGCCCCAGCACACTTACCCTGGAGCAGATCCCGGCAGATGCCATTTCCAGTGTGGAAGTGATTACCAATCCGTCTGCAAAATTTGATGCATCCGGCGGTACATCCGGCATCCTGAACATTGTATTGAAAAAGAACAAAAAGGTAGGTTACAGTGGAAACCTCCGTGCAGGAATCGATATGCGCGCGCAACCCAATGCCGGCGGCGACATCAACGTGCGGCAGAACAAACTGAACCTGTTCGCCAGTGGCAACTACGGCCAGCGGAAGTCGATCTCTATGGGGGAAACCGAAAGGCTGTCTGTTTTCGATAAGCCCAACACGATCCTGAACCAATACGACAAGAATACCAACAAGGGCTATTTTGCTTTTGGCCGTTTTGGTGCGGACTATTTTATCGACAACCGTAACACATTGTCCGCCTCCATGAACCTGGTGAAAGGGGAATTCAAACCAAACACCATCAGCGACATCTATATCGATACGTTGCTGGAAGGTTCGAAACCCGAATCCTACAGCCAGCGGAATTCCAATACCGTGGGCAATTTCCGGAACCTCGGTGCAACACTCGGTTTTAAGCACAATTTTGCGAAAGCCGGAAGGGAATGGACTGCTGACATGAATTTTAACCAGAGCAAGAACGAGAACCATAACGACATCTTTACCACTACCCAACCTGTTTCCGGCTCAACGGAGGGCATGCGCACCTTCCGGCAGCTACAGGATGGTAGCGGTACCAACCAGTTCATGACCATCCAGACGGATTTCGTGAATCCGCTGACTGAAACGGCAAAACTGGAAATGGGTCTGCGGGCGCAGTTCCGCAATGTGGACAATGAAAATATTCTTTCGCAGCAGCAGGCAGATGGCAACATCATCAAGATTCCGCAGCTGAGTTCACGGTATAAGAACGACGACCAGGTTTATGCCGGGTATCTGTCTTTCTCCAACAAGTATAAAAAACTGGGTTACCAGGTTGGCCTGCGGGCGGAATCATCTTCTTACCAGGGTACGGTGTATTCTACCAGTGTCGTGACAGGAAAAGACAGCACGTCTACATTCAGCAACAGTTTCCCGATCAGCCTGTTCCCGAGTGTTTTCCTGAATTATGACCTGGGCAATGACCAGTCGCTCCAGTTCAGCTATACGCGCCGTGTGAATCGTCCGAATTTCTTCCAGTTGTTTCCATTTACTGATTATTCTGATTCCCTTAACCTGAACCGGGGCAATCCCGATCTGCGGCCGGAGTTCACCAACTCCATGGAAATGAGTTACCAGAAGAATTTTGAGAACAACAGCAACATCCTGGCATCTGTGTACCTGAAGCAGACGGATAACCAGATCACCCGTGTGCAAAAGGTAGAAACAAACCCTGTTACCGGTAAGGAAGTATTGATCAATACCTACGAAAATGCCAACAGCAGCTATGTTGGCGGTCTTGAACTGACAGCGAAGATCAATATGAAAAAGTGGTGGGAACTAACGCCCAACGTCAATTTATACACATCAAAGATCAACTATGATGATCCGACGGTGGCTGCGCAGGATAATATCTACTCTTACTTCATTAAGATCAACAACAACTTCAAGTTGCCGAAGAATTTTACCATTCAGCTCAGTGGAGAGTACACTTCCAAAACGATCCTGCCTCCGGGCGGATCAGGTGGTGGTGGCGGCCGCTTTTCAGGCGGTGGATTTATGGGTGGTCCTTCCAGCTCGGCACAGGGTTATGTGGAACCCAACTATTTTGTAGATATGAGTGTGCGGTATGAGTTCCTGAAAAACCGTACAGCTGCGATTACATTAAGCTGGAGCGATATCTTCCGCACCAGGATCTATCAGACCCATTCAGAATCTGCCTATTTCGTGCAGGATGCCAGCCGTCGTCGTGACCCGCAAATGTTCCGGGTGAACTTTTCCTGGCGTTTCGGCAAGTTTGACACAGCCTTGTTCAAGCGTAAGAATGTAAAAGGTGAAATGCAGAATATGCAGAACATGAATGAAAGTTCACAGTTCTGATCAGGAAGTAAGGTGCTTTAAGATCCGGTATAGCTGGATAAAGGCAGACAAAACAAAAACCAGCCCAACTACGAGATTGATGGTCCGTTGGGAGGTCTGAAGGCGGCCCACGATCCATCGGCCACCATAAATAAACAGGAGCAGTGCGGTGCAGGTACCCAACCCGATTCCCAGGGTATAAAGGTTAAACTGCAGCGTACTGCTTTTTAATAATCCCACACTCATCAGGTAACTGCTCCAGAGGAACCAGAACGGGATTTGTGCCGGGTTGATGGCACTCATGAACATGCCCAGCAGGAAGCGGGGCATTTTGCTGTTGAGAATAATATTTTTACTGCCCGCTGCTGCCCTTCCTGCAACGATCAGGCTATTGATACCCAACAGGAGAAACACTGCCACAGTGATCCACTCCATCACCCTGAAAGCCTGCTGGTGCGACATGATCCAGTCCACCCCCTTGAGCGAAAAACGGACATAGGTAATCTCCACCAATGCTACACCCAGGGCAAACAGAAGTGCCCTTTTTACCGATTCGCTTACCGCAAGCTGCATGGCAGAAATGTTCAAAGTGCCCAATGGAAGGGTGCCCAGGAAACTGATGCCCAGGCCGATGGCCATTATTTTCAGCACCTCAAACACGGATGGTGTTTATTTTCTTGTTGAAAGCAGCGTCATCCCGAAAAAGCTGCAGTCCTTCCTTAACGGTAAGATAGGGAATTCCTTTGCGGTGTTCGTCTCTTGCCACCCTGCTCAACAGCCACCAGTGACGGATGATTTCCTTCCAGGCAAAGAAGATGCTGTGCCGCGGATCGTAGATATGCGTAGGCTCAGATCCTGATCCGTTCAACTCGATCACGCTATATTGTTTACCTTGTTTGAGCAGCTCCCAGGAAACGAATCGGATATCAAGGCGTCCATACCGGAAGCCCGGGATCTGTTGGCAGAGCTGATCCACCACGTTGAGCAGCGCATCGTCTGCCAGGTGGGAATCATCCATGAATTTAGAACCGCGTGCATGGTTTCCGAAAGGAACCAGTTCTTTTTTTCCCCCGGCGGGAAGGATATCATTCAGCCTATCGCCATATAATTTTTCGAGGTCAGGCAGCTGGAGTATGTAGCGGTCTTCCCGGAGGACCAGTTCGCGGAGGGTGCTTTGACCGTCACCCGTAACGGTCATAAATTCTTTGGTAACGATGCCGGTGATGCGGCCTTTTTCTTCACCCGGCAGGCGGCAGTAAAAAATGCCGGCCTCCAACGGGTGGGAAATGAATTCCTGGACGAGGAAGTCGAGGGGACATTCCCGGCAATAAAGCGATAGTTCCGCATCATTTCCGATTTTCCTCACTCCCCGACCTCTCGCACCCACATCTGGTTTTGCAATCAGCGGATAGGTCAACCCTTTTTCACGCACAGAGCGAATTACCTGGTCAGGCAGGCTTCCGGCGGTGAAAAATGCGGTCTGCGGGTAAGCACATGCCGGCATCAGGTCATAGATCTCTTTTTTGGATTCCATGAGAAATCCACCGTTCCTGATGCCCGGGTTGGCAGCAGAAAAGAAAAAAAATGATCGTGCCCTTGCACCGATCAGGAGGTATATGGGAAGAATTGGTCCATAGACGGTGTTGAAAGACCAGTATTCCCAGTGCAGCAGACGGATAAAAAAAGGCTGGTGTAACCAGTTTCTGACTGCCTTCATGGTTGGAATGCGAGGCTGTTGCGGAAACTGAGTCGGCTGCGGGAAAAGTCATCTGCTGCAAGGTCAAGGTAGGCCATTTCAGCGGCGTCCTGTTTGAGTTCAATGCTGGTGATGCTGACCGTCTGCAGGAGGGGGTGTTCTCCCAGGATGAAATCGCTGGCGTGCAATTGCAGGAGATCTTCCATCGCAGGCGATTTATGGCGCGAAAGCCATTTCCGGAGTATCGTTATTCTTTGGTTTACTGTTTCGGAGGAATAGATCGTCGCAGATCCCCAGAGGTGTGCCTGCAAGGGATCGATTTCGCAGGAATGTTTCTGCTGGCCGTCCCAGCGGTTTTCCCAAAGCATGCCATCCTGGTAAAAAATAATACTGAAAGGCTCGATCAGATCGAGGCTGATGTCGTTGAAATTGTCCTGGAATCGTTTATGCCTGCCGGTTACCAGGTCAAGAAAGATCAATCCCCTGCTTTTTCGGTAGGGGTAAGCCGGCCGGTGGGCGCGGAAGGCGCCGTTAAACAGTACGGCGATGCCTTTATTCTCATGAACGCCAATCCAGGTGCCGCAGGCTTTGGCATCTTTCGGAAAGAGCAGTTCCTGGTTGTTGATGCTATAGGAATGGGGAAGGATTGCAGAAGGCCGACCCGGCTGCTCGTCACGGTTAGAAGTAATCAGGACACGGTCTGCCAGTGGCAAAAAACTTACTGTGCACATTCGTTTCGGTGCTTGATGGTAGATGGAGCGACGCCAAAGGCGTCAGGAACCGCAAGATCGGAAACTTCGCGGAGACCGACGCGGATGAGTGCCATATGATGGATCGTATGTTCGAGATTATAGGCTATTTCCCGGTAATAATTGGTTTCCACCTGTAATATGTCATTGCTGTCATCGCGGTAGGTGGCTTCCAGGATCATCGGGCGGTTGGCTTTGTCGAGTTGCCCGTTCACTTCGTGGATCAGGTCGATGGCCAGCTGCTTATCCTGTTCAATTTGCCGGTTGCGCAGCCGCTTCTCGTAATTCACTATCCCGCTTTCATACCCGATGAGCAGGCATTGAAACATTTCAATGATATGCCGGGTGTGCTGGCCGATGGTAGCATGCGATAAATTATGACAGGGCTGGTTGTAGTGTGCGTGTTGCAACAGTCCCAAAGTGGCGCTGAGTTGTGAAAAAACTGTTTGGATGGCCGTATGCAACTGCATATCTATGAATATAGTAAATTTTTATTTGCCGAGTATTTTCAGGTTTACCGTGGCATTATCGGCCATCGAAAGACTGTTGCCGCCAACTTTATAATCTATCCGGTTTACTGTAAAACTGCCCTCGAACAACCAACCACCTCCTGAAGGTTTGACTGTAAAAGGAATTTCAATTGTTCCGGACTGACCATGCAATTGAAGCTTCGCCACCAGTATGTAGGTGTCGGGATTTTTACCCGCTTTTACTGTTTCGCTGGTGATACTGACGCGGGGAAATTTACTCACATCAAGGTAGTCGTCAGACCGCAGGTGTTTGTCGCGGGTATTGTTGCCGGTATTGATCGACGCAGCACTGATGCTGACGTCAAATTTCGCGGCTGTCGGCCTGGCAGGATCAAACTGCATCTCCCCATCCAGGCCATGGAAATTGCCATTTACAGCAAATCCGAAATTTTTTATGCTGAAACTAACGGAGGAATTTTCTTCAACAGGGTGCAGGGTCTTTTGTTGTGCTGCGGCTGATGCCAGAACGAACAAACCAAAAATGCCACTTATGAGTCTTCTGATCATCTGATTTTTTTCCTTTCCAGTATGCAAATTATGACGCAGGCTGCAAATACGGTTACTGCATAGGTAAACAACAAGGCATCTCCTCCAAAATATATGCCCAATTTGGTCAGGTGAAAAAAAATGGCTCCAGCCATAAGGGCCATTCCCGCCAATGCACCATAAAAGCAGGTAGCGGGAACCAGGAGCAACACAGCGGTGATCAACTCGGCTATCCCCGTACCAATTCGTCCCCAGGGCTCCATGCCCAGTTGCGTAAACAAAGTGACCGACTCCGGCTGGCCGGTGAATTTGAAATAGAGGGTCTGCAATAAAATTACGGCGGCGACAATCCGAAGGACCCAGCTGAGTATTCGTAATTTCATATCTTACAATTTACTAGATTTATAAAAATAATTGCATGAAGGTTCCCAGTATGGCTGAAATGGCAGCCAATGGTGAAACGCCCGATATCCTGTTCTGGGTTGGATGCGCCGGTAGTTTCGACCAGCGCGCACAAAAGATCACCCGTGCTTTTGCTTTGATTCTGGAAAAAGTGGGCGTCAGGTTCGCCATTCTTGGAAAGGAAGAAATGTGCACCGGCGATCCCGTACGCAGGGCCGGAAATGAATTTCTCTTTCAGATGATGGCCTATCAGAATATCCAGATCCTGAACGGATATGGCATCAAAAAAATCGTTACTGCCTGCCCGCATTGTTTCAATACCCTGATGAACGAGTACCCCGAACTGGGTGGAAACTATGAAGTAATTCACCACACCACATTTTTGCAGCAACTGATCGATGAAGGAAAGATCAGGCTGCAGGAAGGTGGCCCTTTCAAAGGAAAAAAGATCACGTACCACGACAGTTGTTACCTCGGCCGGTCGAATGGCATTTATGAAGCTCCGCGAAAAGTGCTGGAAGCTCTTGATGGCGCATTGGTGGAAATGAAAAGATGCCGCACCAACGGAATGTGTTGCGGAGCGGGTGGCGCACAGATGTTCAAGGAAGAAGAAAAGGGAACCACGCGGGTAAATTTCGACCGGGCGTCGGAGGCCGTCCGAACCGGTGCCGGCATTATTGCAGCGGCCTGTCCTTTCTGCAATACGATGCTCACCGATGGTGTCAAGAACAGTGAGCGGGAAGATTCTGTGAAAGTAATGGACATTGCCGAGCTGATTGCTTCCAGCCTCTCCTAGTCATCAAACCCTACACATATGCCTTCTACCATCGCCCGTTCGGTGTGGAAACTGTTGCTTTTCCGCGGCATTCTTGCTGTGCTGTTTGGCCTGTTGGCAATCTTCCTGCCGTCGGTCACATTTGCCACCATCATCCTCTGGCTTGGTGCTTGGTTGTCCATCAGCGGTTTACTGATGATCATTGCCGCTTTCCAGAACCGCAATAACGACAGCAACTGGTGGTTTGGCCTTATTGCAGGCATTGTAAGCCTGCTGCTGGGAATTTATACATTTATGCGTCCGAATGTGACTGCTGCTGCCGTGATCATCTACCTGGCCCTGATGGCCATTGTTGTAGGCATAGCCGAAATCGTATTTGCCATTCGCGTTCGAAAAGTGATCCAGGGAGAAGGATGGTTGATCGCAGGCGGTGCTGTTTCAGTTCTGTTCGGCGTGTTGTTGTTGTCGAATCCGATCGGGGGAGGCGTTACGCTCACCCTGCTGCTTGGATTTTATGCCCTGATCCTTGGCATTTTCCTGCTGATGCTGGCATTCCGCATCAGGAAATACGGCATCCGGGGCTAATCAATGGTCATTTCCCTGCAATCTTTACCTTTACGCCATGAATCTGGCGTATAAGGACCTGTTACCCGAAAATTTCGCACCCGACTCCCGTGTATGGATCTATCAGAGCAATCGCCTGATGGGCATGGGTGAGGTATTGGAAGCGGATAGAATTCTCCAGCAATTTGTGCAGGAATGGAATACCCATGGCGCACCCGTTAAAGGTTTTGCTACCATTTTTTTCGGTCAGTTCATCGTGATCATCGCCGATGAATCCCGCGATGCTGTAAGCGGCTGCAGTACCGACAGCAGTGTAAGAGTGATCAAGGCGCTCGAGTCGGCTTTCAATATTTCTCTTTTCGACCGCCAGTTGCTCGCTTTCGTAGTGAAAGAAAAAGTGCAGCTGATCCCGATGGCGCAGCTCAAACATGCCCTTCAGCATGGGATGCTCAAAGAAGATGACCTCTATTTCAACAACATGGTGAGTACGCTCGCGGAGCTGAGGAATAACTGGATCATCCCGATCAATCAAAGCTGGTTGCAAAGCAGGCTGGGGCTTGGGAGTCTGAGTTAGGCGTCAGCCTGATTTCACGCAAAGTTTATTTTTGTTAGCGCTGGTGCTTTTTTGCTTTGGTGTATGTTGCACGCAGGGTTGCATGTTTTTTCACGCAAAGGCGCAGAGGAGCGGAGGCGCAGGGGAATTTTTTGGGAATTATTATCTGTACATGGGGAGTTATCAAATTTACTAAAATGAATTTCCCGGCTGCGTTTCATTGAGTAAAATTCTTGTAAGCGAACATTGCGTTGTCTCATCTACCAGCTATGCGAACAAACTGATTGTTACTAACCGTATCGATTAAACGCTTTCTTACAATTTCTCTGCGCTACTGCTCCTCTTCGCCTTTGCACCTTTGCGTCTTTGCGCGAAACAAAAAAGGCGCGCAGCGCCGGCCAATAAAGCAACAAGCTTTGCGGGCTTAGAACTGTAAGAGGAAGGCAGTCCCCTCTCCTTCCACCGATTGCACCTGGATGCTTCCCTTGTGCAACATCATGATCTGCTTGCAAAGGCTCAGGCCGATTCCACTGCCGGTTTTTTTGGTGCTGAAGAACGGAACAAAGATTTTGTCGAGAACCTCCTGCGACATGCCGGATCCATTGTCTGCGACCTTGATCATTGGCTTCCGGTTGGGCGTCATTGCAGCGGATAGTACAATCTTGGGGTGAGGGTTTTCTTTCACTGCATCCATCGCGTTTACCAGCAGGTTAATCAGTACCTGTTCCAGCAGGTTAATGTCGGCCTGCAGGGAAATATCCATATCCTTCAACAGGATCTCGAGTTCGATATTTTTCTGATCGAGTGTAGGTGACATCAGTTGCTGCAGGTTTCGGAAAATGTCGAATACATACACTTTCTCCAGGTGCAGTTCGCTGATCTTATTGAGATTCCGGTAGGTTTCGGCAAATCGCAGCAACCCTTCACTCCTGCGCTTGATCGTTTCAATGCCGAGGTCGAGGTCTTCCAGGGTACCGGTTTCGTCCCGGATCTCGGTTGCAGCCTGCTGCAGACGGTTCTTCAGCGTATCTGCGAGCGAAGAAATAGGTGCTACTGAATTCATGATTTCATGCGTCATCACGTTCAGCAGTTTCTGCCAGGCTTTGGATTCAGTTTCATCCATTGCCTCATTCACATTCTGAAAAGCCACCAGTTTGTACTGGCTTTCGGAAGTCTGGAAAGCAGTGCAGGATACCAGGATCTTAAAATTGGTATTGTCCAGCGAAACATTGGTCAGTCGCGATTCACCGGGACGCAGGTTATCCAGTACCTGGAATAATCCGGGGTCACGTTTCTCCAATGACTGGATAGATTTCAGGTAAGGCAGGTGCAACATCTTCTTGAGTGATTCATTCATCCATACTACCTGTCCATCGGTCATATCAAATGAAAGTATTCCGGTGTCAACCAGTTCGAGAATTTTCTGCAGGTATTGATATTGCGTTTCCTTTTCCTTACTGATTACCTTGAAAGTGGAATTGATCTCATTGAACCCATGCCGCAACGGCTGCAGTTCAGCCGGTGCATGTTTCACATCAAAATAACGGGAGAAATCGCGGTAATGCACCGATTCCACAAACTGGTTCAGCTCGTCTTGTGCCTTCCGTTGTGACTTATACAAATCATAAAGCTGGTAGATGATCAGCGGCATCAGCAAAACGAAGAATTTTATCTGCTGGTTAACGAGCAGGTATGCACCCAGGCATAAAACTGCAAAGAGCAGGAATACCTTGAGGAACAGTTTATTTTCAACTTGCTTAAATATCATACTTGCTGAGTCTGCGATACAAGGCCGTGCGGGTCAATCCCAGTTCCTTCGCGGCTTTGGTGATGTTGCCATTATGTTTTTCGATCACCCGGAGAATAGTATTTTTCTCGATGGCACTTAATTTGAGTTCATCGGGTTCATCCTGCTGGTCTGTGGTAAATTCGATCGGTGAGAACAGCAGGTCGGCAGCTTTCAATTCTTCGCCTTCCGCCATAATTACCGCCCTTTCAATGGTGTATTGCAGTTCCCGCACGTTTCCGGGGAAAGGATAGGTAAGCAGTTTTTCTGTTGCGCCGTTATCAAACGGCAGCAAAGGTTTCATGTATTTTTTGCTGTACATCTTATTAAAGAAGTTTGCCAGCAGTAAGATGTCCTTGCCTCTCTTCCGCAGCGGTGGCATGATGATCTCAACAGTATTGATCCTGTAAATAAGATCTTTTCTGAATCTGCCTTCATTGGCCAGCTCAGCGATTGGCAGGTTGGTGGCACAAACCAGCCTGACGTCAATAGGAACCGGTGTATTGGAACCCAGCCGCGTCACCTGTCGGTTTTGTAAAACGGAAAGCAGTTTTGCCTGTTGCTGCAGGCTGATGTTACCGATCTCGTCGAGAAAAATAGTTCCGCCATTGGCAGATTCGAAACGACCGGGTCTGTCTTCACGCGCATCGGTAAATGCGCCTTTTTTGTGACCAAACAATTCACTTTCAAAAAGGGAATCCGTGAGGGCGCCAACATCCACTTTTACAAAGGGTTTTGCAGCGCGGAGAGAATGCTGATGGACAGCTTTTGCAATCAGGTCTTTTCCCGTACCATTCTCACCCAGGATAAGAATATTAGCATCCGTTGGTGCGATCTTTTCCACCTTGTAAAAGATTGCCTGCATCAGCTCCGAATTACCCAGCAATTCTGTACCAATGATGGATCCTGCATCAGACTCGCTTTTTGCATTGGCGGGACCTTCCTTCTTTTTAAGCACTTCCTTGATGGTACCGATGAGACGATCGTTGTGCCAGGGTTTGACAACAAAATCAGCAGCGCCTTCTTTCAGGGAGCGCACGGCAAGATCCACATCACCATAGGCGGTGATCATGATCACGGCCGCTTCCGACTTTAACTCCTTGATCTTCCGCAGCCAGAAAAGTCCCTCATTACCTGTATTGATCGAACTGGTAAAGTTCATATCAAGCAGGATGACATCAAATTTCTTGGCGGAAAGGATTTGTTGTAACAATTGCGGATTCTTTTCCGTCACAACATCTTTCACTTCTGTTTTGAGCAGCAGACGGACTGCCGTCAGCACATCGGTGTCGTCGTCGACAACCAGGATGGAAGCATTTTTCAGGGTCATAGTAATTCGATGCAATGATAGGATTTCTTTTTATTTCACCGGTGGGGCAGCAAAAACGAACACTAATTGTATCGAAAGCGGACAATGGTTCCACAGGCGGCCGTCCAAGTGACTGGTTTTCAGTATATTAAATTTATGGCACGCGGTTTAGCTAAATAGAATACAAATATTCAACAAGGAACCGAAAACCGAATCAACGTGGATAGAGTCATAGAAAAAAAGAAATGGTCAACCAAGAAGATCCTGACGATCGCCGGTGTCGTTGCGCTGGCAGCGCTGATTTTTGGCAGCTATTATTTCACTTCCGGCAAAAGCCGGCTGAATGTGGATACTGAAAGGATTTCCATCCAGGAGATCAAAAAAGGCATTTTTCAGGAAAATATTCCGGTAAACGGTATTGTGCTGCCGATGACAACCATATACCTTGATGCCACTGAAGGTGGTCGTGTCGAAGAAAAGTATGTGGAAGACGGCGCCATCATGAAAAAAGGCCAGCCTATCCTGAGGTTGAGCAATACTGACCTGGAACTTAGCCTGTCCAACCAGGAAACCCAGGTATTCAACGTGTTGACCCAGATGCAGATCTCAAAGAACAACGCCGACCAGAACACCATCACCCGCCTGAACCAGATGGCGGAAGTGGACAATGCGCTTAAAGAAGCTGACCGGGTTTACCAGGTGAACAATAAACTGTATCAGCAGAAGGCTATTGGTTCCCAGGAATTCCGTTCTTCCCAGAACCTGCTGGACTACCAGAAACGGAGGAAAGACCTGACCGTAGACATCCTGAAAAAAGACTCGGTTTCCAACCGCCAGCAGCTGACGCAGATGCAGCAGTCTTATGAAAGGATGCAAAATGCCCTTCAGTTGATGCGTAAGAAAGTGGGTGACCTCGTGGTACGTGCCCCGGTAGACGGACAGTTGACTTCACTTGACGCAGAGATCGGTCAATCCAAGAATAAAGGTGAAAGGCTGGGACAGCTTGATGTGATGGACGGCTATAAAGTGCGGGTGGATGTTGACGAACATTATCTTTCCCGGGTTTTTGTGGGCCTGAAAGGAAGCTTTGAATTTGCGGGCAAGTCATATGTCCTGGTGATCAAAAAAGTTTATATACAGATTGCCAATGGCAGGTTCCAGGTGGATATGGAATTCGAGGGCGAAGTGCCCAAGGGAATCCGCCGCGGACAAACCCTGCAGATAAGGCTTGCATTGAGCGACGAGAAACAGGCTATCCTGTTGCCGAAAGGCGGTTTCTTTCAGCAGACCGGCGGTAACTGGATCTTTAAACTGAACGAAGCTGGTACCATGGCCTACAGGGTCGATATTCAACTTGGCATGATGAGTCCGGATAACTATGAAGTGTTAAGTGGTCTGGAACCTGGTGACAAAGTGATCACGAGCAGCTATGAAAACTATACCACGATGCAGGAACTAGTGTTGAAAAAACCATAATCAAACACCATTAACCATTAAACTTTAAGGTATGAAAAAGCTGACGAGAACAATCGGACTGTTGCTGGTACTGATGGCGGCCTTTTCTACGAATACGCAAAGCGGCGAAAAATACCTGAACATGGACGCTCCGCCAAAACTGACAATCACCTGTTGCCCTGAATCCTGCAGCACCGCGATCGTTGATGAAGAAACCACTTCTCCCCTTTTGATGCTTATTCAATTTTAATACATAAACCAATCAATATGATCAAGATCACAAACCTCGAGAAATACTATCGCACTGAAGAGGTTGAAACCGTAGCCCTCAATAAGTTATCATTTGAAGTAAAAGAGGGAGAATTTGTTGCCGTCATGGGACCTTCCGGATGTGGCAAATCCACCCTGCTGAATATCCTGGGACTGCTGGATGATCCTGATGCAGGAAGCTTTCTGTTCAATGGCATTGAAGTGGCGAAGTTTAACGAACGCAAGAGAGCTGACCTGCGCAAGCACAATATTGGTTTTGTATTCCAAAGCTTCAACCTGATTGACGAACTGACGGTATTCGAAAATGTGGAACTGCCACTCATTTATACTGGCGTAAAGGCTTCTGAGCGCAAGAAGATCGTTGAGGAAGTACTGGACAAAATGGTGATCATGCACCGCCGCAACCACTACCCCCAACAGCTTTCCGGTGGTCAGCAACAACGTGTGGCCGTGGCCCGTGCAGTGGTGAACAATCCAAAGCTGATCCTTGCGGATGAACCGACAGGTAACCTCGATTCCAGCAATGGTAATGAAGTAATGCAATTGCTCACGGATCTCAACGAACAGGGAACTACCATCATCATGGTAACGCACAGTGAACATGATGCACGATACAGCCATCGCGTGATCAGGATGCTCGACGGGCAGACCGTGATGGAGAATATCATGATTTAACCAGTTTTTTATGTTGCTGAATTATCTGAAACTGGCCTGGCGGAATCTGTTGAAATACAGGTTTTTTACCGCACTGAACATTACCGGCCTCTCCATTGGCGTGGCCTGTTTTCTTCTGATCACCTTGTTTGTGACGGATGAATTAAGTTTTGACCGGTTTCATGATCATGCCGGCAACATATACCGGGTAGATGCAGATATTGTATTCGGCGGATCATCACTGGCCCTGGCGGTTGCATCGGATCCCATGGGAGAAGCCCTCCGGAAAGACTATCCGGAGGTGCAGGGCTACACGCGGATCTATACCAGCAATGGTTCCAAGCTGATCAAAAAGGGGAATGTCTTTATCAATGAAGACGACGTGGCCCATGTGGACTCTACTTTTTTTGACATCTTCACCTACCCAGCAATTTCGGGTGACACCCGGAAGGCGTTGACCGAACCCAACACGGTAGTGCTTACTGAATCTGCTGCCAGAAAGTATTTCGGCAATACGGATGTCCTGGGAAAGATGCTGGAGACCAATGATGCCGGCGGTACCCTGTATAAGGTAACAGCGGTTATTCAGGACATGCCAAGAAATGCGCATTTCTATTTCGACTTTCTTTTTTCGATGAAGAATGTGCAGTATGACTTTGGAAATTACCTTAGTCATAACTTCTCCACCTACCTGCTGCTTCGCCCCGGCACCACCCGCAAGGCATTTGAGAAACATTTCCCTGACTATATCAACAAGTATGTGTTCCCGCAGGCTGCCCAGTTTATGCAACTGAAGTCGATCGATGAATTCGAAAAGAGCGGGAACAGGATCAGTTACCAGCTGACGCCGTTAACGGATATCCACCTCCGCTCCGACCGGATGGCCGAGATCCGGGTCAACAGCAACATCCAATATGTTTACATTTTTTCGGCGGTGGCCATTTTTACCCTGCTGATCGCCTGTGTCAATTTTATGAACCTCAGTACCGCACGGTCGGCAAACAGGGCAAAGGAAGTTGGCATAAGGAAGGTTTTGGGCTCTGAACGCAAAACATTGATCCGGCAATTCCTGACGGAATCCGGTTTGCTGGCTGTGATCTCCCTGGTTATTGCCATTGTACTGACCTGGGTGGCGCTACCTTTCTTTAATTCGCTTGCCGGAAAATCCTTCCGGCTCACCGACCTGGTGCGACCGGATTTTCTGCTTTTCCTCGTACTGCTGCCGGTTTTCATCGGGTTGATGGCAGGACTTTATCCGGCATTTTATCTTTCCTCCTTTAACCCGATCACGGTGCTCAAGGGAAAACTGAATGCAGGAGCCAGACGCAGCGGCCTGAGAAGCACCCTGGTGGTATTCCAGTTTGCAACGTCCATTATCCTGATCGTCGGTACGATTGTGGTTTACCGGCAACTCAATTTTATCCAGAACAAGAAGATTGGTTTTAATAAGGACCAGGTGCTCGTAATCAATGGTACCGGTGCACTGGATGCACAGTACCGCGCCTTCAGGAATGAAGTGGAAAAGCTTCCCGGAGTGCTGGGGAGCACGATGAGCGGATACCTGCCCGTAATGCCTGGCGCGCGAAGTGATCAGACATTTTCCAAAGAATCGGTAATGGATCCGCGCAACGGTTTCAACATGCAATGCTGGCGCATTGATGAAAATTATATTCCTACCCTGGGTATGGAAATGAAAGCCGGACGTAATTTCTCCAGGGCATTCGGAACAGATTCCTCCGGCATCATTATCAATGAGAGTACTGCCGCGCTACTTGGGTATGCTGATCCGGTGGGCAAAATACTTTATTCGGCCGATGGCGTGAACAGCGAGCCTGGACCGCATACCATTATCGGGGTGGTTAAAGATTTTCACTTTGCGTCATTGAAACAGAAGATAGGACCCCTTTCTTTTGTATTGGGTAATGCCAATTGGGCAACATCGTTTAAAGTGAAGGCAGCCAATGTAAAGGATATCCTGAACAAGGTGCAGAAAATCTGGACCGGGATGGCACCGCAACTGCCTTTCAGTTATCAGTTCCTGGATGAATCCTTCTCCAACATGTACCGTGCAGAGCAACGGGCGGGTAAGATTGCACTGGTATTCTCTGTACTGGCTATTCTGATTGCTTGCCTGGGACTGTTCGGGCTGGCTTCTTTCATGGCTGAACAACGTACGAAGGAGATTGGTGTGAGAAAAGTATTGGGAGCCAGTGTGCAGGATATTGTCGGAATGCTGTCAAAAGATTTTTTATTGTTGGTGGTAATATCGTCCGTCGTCGCTGTTCCACTTGCCTGGTATGGCATGCACCGCTGGTTAGAGGATTTCGCCTACAGAAGTGCATTGCCTGCCTGGATATTTGTGGCGGCAGCAATTGCTGCTTTACTGATCGCATTGATCACCATCAGTTTTCAGGCAATCAAAGCGGCGCTGGCCAACCCGGTCAGCAGTCTCCGCTCAGAATAATAATTATATGATCAGGAATTACTTCGTCATTGCGCTGCGTAATATCAGGCGCTATAAGGGGCATGCAGGCATCAATATCCTGGGGCTTGCCGTCGCCCTGGCCGCCTGCACCATCATCTTCCTGGTACTCCAGCATGAGTTCAGTTACGACCAGTACCATAAGCATGCCAACCGTACTTATCAGTTGGTGCGGAAGGACGTATATCCCGATGGCGATAATTTTGACATCGGCATGCCCTTTCCCACCATCCGGGCGCTCAGGAATGATTTCCCGAAAATTAAATTTGCCGAGATCTTCACCAGCTACGGGTCACAGGTTACGGTTATGCAGAATGCCGAAACCATCAGCAACAAAAAATTCATTGAAGGACCCGGGATCATTTTTGCTGAACCTGAGCTATTTGACATGCTGGATGTAAAATGGTTAGCGGGTAATGCTACCGCATTGAATTCTCCAGGGCTTGCAGCTATTTCCCGCAGCCAGGCCAACAAATATTTCGGCGACTGGAAAGCTGCGATGGGGCGGTATCTCAAACTTGACAATAATATCCTGATCCAGGTAGCCGCAGTAATGGAAGATGTACCGGTTAACTCTGATTTTCCTTTCCAGATTGTTCCCTCCTACAAAACTTTCCTGGCCAATAAAGATGTGTTCAGCTATACGGCCAGCCTCGATAACTGGGGTGGCAGCAGCAGCAATCACCAGGTATATGCGCTTTTACCGGAAGGGTCGGATGCTGAAGGCTTTAATAGCCGGATGCCGGCTTTCCTCGAAAAATATTACCCTGATAAAAAGAACCAGCCAGGCAAATTGTATTTTTTCCTGAATCCTCTGAAGAATATTCATTTTGATACGCGGTTCGGTCATAATGGCGATCACGTTAGCAGCAAAACATCCCTGATGACCCTTGCCCTGATCGGTCTCCTCATCATCCTCATGGCTTGTATCAATTTTGTGAACCTGTCTACAGCGCTGGCCGTAAAGCGATCCAAGGAAGTAGGTATCCGCAAGGTAATGGGCGGTAAAAAATCCCAATTGCGCCTGCAGGTATACCTCGAAACATTTGTGATTGTCTGCTTTGCTGCATTGCTCGGCCTTGGCCTGGCCTGGTTTGGCCTCCCCTACCTTAAATACATCGCAGATATCCAGCAGCCCCTGCAATTGCTCAATAGCGGCAGCATCACTTTTATACTCGCCGTAATTCTTGCTACGACCGTTATCAGCGGTTTTTATCCCGCTCTCGTGATGAGCAGGTTTCAACCGGTAGAAGCCATCAAAAACAAGATCAATACCACGGCAGTTGGCGGAATATCACTGCGCCGGGTGCTCGTAGTGCTGCAATTTGCCTTTTCGCAATTGCTGATCGTTGCTACCATTATCGCTGTCAGCCAGATGAATTTTATCAGGGATGCAGACCTGGGTATGGACAAGGAAGCTGTTTTACTGGTGAATGGCAATGCAGACAGCAGTTTCTTATCGCGCCAGCCGAATTTTGAGGCAAGACTGCGCCAGGTGGCAGGTATCAGGCAACTCAGTTTCGCACTGGATGCGCCGAGCAGTGATAACTCCTGGACCACCAATATGGCTTTTGACAATGATGCGACCGATAAGGACTTCCATGCTTCCATCAAGATGGGAGATGACCATTATGCCGAAACTTTCGGACTGCAACTACTGGCAGGAAGTTTTTATCCGCCGCGTGATAGCACACCTGAGTTTGTGATCAACGAGACTATGGCCCGCAAACTGGGTTACAATAACCCCAAAGATATCGTGGGTAAAACCATCCGGCTGGGTGGTGGAAAATGGCTTCCGGTGGTGGGTGTAGTGAAGGATTTTAAGAACAAGAGCCTGCGGGATGAGATCAGGCCCACCGTGATCACCAATAATCCAAAATTCCAGACCACTGCCTGTATCAAGATCAGCGCTGCAAACCTGGGCAAGACAAATCGCGACATTGAAGCGATCTGGGAAAGTGTTTATCCCGAATACGCCTACAGCAGTACCTGGCTGGATGAATCGATCCAGAACTTTTATCGCCAGGAGGAGCGGCTGAGCCGGCTGTATAAAGTTTATGCGGGACTTGCCATATTTATCAGTTGCCTCGGCCTTTACGGGCTGGTTTCTTTCATGGCTGTTCAGAAAACGAAAGAAGTGGGTATCCGGAAAGTACTTGGCGCCAGTATCTCCAGCATCCTATACCTGTTCTCCAGGGAATTTACCATCCTGGTAGTAGTGGCATTTGTAATCGCAGCACCCGTTGCCTGGTTCCTGATGAATAACTGGCTGTCGAATTTCGTTTTCAAGATCTCTATTGGTGCCGGTGTGTTCGTGCTTTCTATAGCAGCATCCCTGCTGATTGCCTGGATCACCGTGGGGTATAAAGCGATCCGTGCAGCACTGGCAAACCCGGTAAAAAGCCTTCGTTCAGAATAAAAACACCGGCATGTTCTACCACAATCTGAAACTTGCTTTCCGCACCCTGTTGCGCAATAAGATTTACAGTCTGGTGAACATCGGTGGCCTTGCGTTGGGCATAGCGGTCTTTCTGCTGCTGCTGGAATATGTAAGCTTTGAAAGAAGCTTTAATAATTTCCAGGAAAATGCCGGCAATACATACCGGTTGCTCAATGAAGATCAGAAGAACAGCTTCTGGCCGGAAATAGAACCCGGATGGGCACCCAGGGCGAAGGAAAAATTTCCGGCCATCATTGACTATTGCCGGCTGGAAAGCGATGTTGCAAAGGGCATTCTGCAGCGAAATACAGGTAATGCACCGGCCTTTCGCGAAACATCCATTGGATTTGCCGAAGGCAATTTTTTTGAGTTCTTCTCCTTCCCTCTCCTGAAAGGAAATGCCGCCAGTTTTCATGCTCCGAATACCATTTTTCTTTCGGCCGGCAGCGCTGAGAAATATTTCGGTAATGAAGAACCGGTTGGGCAACAGCTGATTCTGTCCAACCAGTTTGGCAAAACAATCTACCAGGTTGGCGGTGTATTTGAGATTCCCGCGAATTCGGATATCCGGTATGACCAGGTATTGTCACTGGAAACGCTCCGAAATCCGGCCAACCTTAATGGCAACGACTGGGCAGCGTTGGAAAATACCGGGTCGCAATACCTGCAAACCTATTTACGGCTGACACCGGGCACAACACCGGAATTGCTGGAAACAAAACTTACAGCGCTCCGTAACGAGGTGGGAAAAGAAAACGATGGCGTGCGTTTTCGTTTGCAGTCCTTTCAACACCTGCACCTGGCAGCGTCATTGAACGACTCATTCCCTACAGCGGGAAATATCAAATACCTGTATATCCTGAGCCTGATTTCCGTATTGATCCTGCTAATCGCCTGGTTCAACTATGTGAACCTCTCCACAGCACAAGCTTTGAAAAAAGCCAATGAAGTAGGTGTAAGGAAAATTGCGGGAGCCAGCAGGTTGTCGCTGATTGGTCAGTTCCTGGTGGAAGCCATGCTCGTGAACCTGCTTGGATTTGTCATCGCACTGCTGCTCGTCTATTTTCTTCAGCCTTTGTTCAACAGTGTAATGGCACTTAAGCTGTCACCTGCCGACATCCTCTCTTCTTCCGCATGGATGTTTGGATCGGGACTATTGCTCGCAGGATCATTGCTCACGGGAACCTATACTGCATTTGCATTATCCGGGTTCAATCCAATCGTTACCCTCAGAAACAGGCTCACCAGGTCAGGCAGCGGAAGCAGGATCCGGAAGACGCTGGTCGTCACCCAATTCGCTATTTCCATCGCGCTGATCATTGGCACGGTGCTGATTTATCAGCAGCTGCGCTACCTGCAGGAGAAAAATATTGGTGTCACCAAAGCGCAGATGCTTATCGTGCGGGGACCCGAGGCCGGAAAGGACAGCAGCTTTAACCAACGCCAGGTGGCATTCCTGCAGATGTTATCACGATATCCGTTCGTGGAAGATTATGCAGGCAGTGGCACTTATCCGGGTGGATGGTACAATTTTGTGACGTCAGGATTTACACAGCCAGGTTCCCTGAAAGGTGATGAATTCAAATCTTACGCCTTTGCCATTATCGATGAACGCTATCTTCCTGCTTTTGAAATCCCACTGGTCGCAGGCAGAAATTTCCGTCCGGAAGAGACCGGAATTCCCTGGGACAAAAACAACAAGGTATTGCTGAATGAAACTGCCGTTGCTGCGCTGGGATTTAAAAATCCCGACGATGTGCTGCATACCCCGGTACAGTGGGACGAACGTGCTTTACAGGTGATCGGCGTGGTGAAAGATTATAATCATGCGAACCTGAAAAAGACAATCATGCCGATGATCTTCTATCCGCAGAACAGCAGTGCTTATTGCTGTATCCGCCTGGCTTCAGGTAGTGTTTCGCAACATATTGCCGGGGTGGAAAAACTTTACAAACAATATTTCCCGGGAAATCCCTTTGAGTATTTTTTCCTGGACGAGAATTATCAGCGCCAGTATGCAGCAGAAAAGCAATATGGCCAGTTGTTCACGGCCGCATCTGTGTGGGCAGTGATCATCGCCTGCCTGGGACTCTTCGGCCTTACAACCTTTACGGTCACTTCACGCACCAAAGAGATCGGTATCCGGAAGGTCCTGGGAGCCAGTGTGTTAGATATTACGCAGCTGCTGTCAAGAGACTTCCTTCTGCTGGTGGGCATTGCAGCGCTGATCGCATTTCCGGTCGCCTGGTGGGCCATGCAGCGCTGGTTGCAGGATTTCCCTTACCGGATCAATATCAGCTGGTGGGTATTTGCCCTGGCGGCTGTAATTGCCAGCGTCATTGCCCTAATCACGATCGGCTTCCAGTCGGTTCGTGCAGCTTTATCTAATCCCGTCAAAAATCTCCGAACTGAATAAAACGATCATCATGTTCAAGAACTATCTGAAAATCGCCTGGAGAAACATTTTTCATCATAAAGCCTATGCAGCGATCAACATCGTTGGTCTTGCGCTGGGTATTGCAGCCTGTTTGCTGATTCTGCAGTATGTCAATTACGAACTGGGATTTGACCGGCAGCATGCCAGGAAAGAAAATATTTACCGGGTGATCCAGGACCGCTATGACAATGGCAAGCTCAGTACCCAGTGGGCAGCCGGGGCATATGCAGTCGGAAGTGCATTTAAGGAGGCATTTCCGGAGATTGATGATTACGTAAGGCTGAACCAGGCGGGCAGCCAGGTGCTTCGTCGCGGGAACGACCTGATCAAACTGGAAAATCCCTACTTCGCCAGCAGCTCTTTCTTCAAAATATTCAGTTTCCCCCTGGTGAAAGGTGACCCTGCTACTGCACTTAAAGAACCCTTTACCGTTGCTTTGTCTGAAACGCTCGCTAAAAAACTCTTTGGCAGTGTTGATGTTTTGGGAAAAGAACTGAAAGTTACGGGCGACCGGATTTACAAAGTAACTGCTGTATACAAGGATATGCCCAGCCAGTCTCACATGCATTTTGAGGCGTTGTTCTCCTTCGCCAGTTTTGTTCAGCTGATTGGCCCCGACAACAACCCCGACAATGCCTGGAACTGGGACGGATGCCTCACCTACCTGTTGCTTAAACCAGGTACTGACCCTAAAAAGCTGGAAAAGAAATTTATGGCAGTGGTCACCCAGAAAAACGGCGAATCCCTAAAGCAATATAACGCCGATGTAAAATATTACCTGCAGCCGCTTACCGATATCCATCTCTATTCCAACAGGATGCTGGAAGCTGGTGCCAACGGTGATGGCAAGACCACCTACCTGCTGATGGGTATTGCCTTCTTTGTAGTACTGATCGCATGGATCAATTATATTAACCTCGCTACAGCCAGGGCGATCAGCCGGGCTAAAGAAGTGGGTATTCGGAAAGCGGTGGGGTCGCAGCGCAGTCAGCTGATCGGGCAGTTCCTGTTTGAATCAGCCCTGCTGAATGCGATGGCAGTTGCGCTCGCCTTCGTGATCATCCTGGCAGTTGTACCGCTGTTCAACCGTCTTACAGGTCAATCGATCAGTATTGGTCAGCTTGGCGGTGGTATGTTCTGGCTCAACTTCCTGCTGCTGTATATTGCGGGCAGCTTTATCAGTGGAATCTATCCGGCGCTGGTACTGAGCAGTTTCAAACCAATCGTGGTGCTGAAAGGTAAACTCGTTCATACCACTCAGGGTTCTTACCTCAGAAAAGGACTGGTGGTGTTGCAGTTTGCCGCCTCCCTGTTCCTGCTGATCGGTACACTGGCTGTTTCCAAACAGATCCGGTACATGAAGAAACAGGAACTGGGAATGAATATTGACCAGACACTGGTGATCAAAAAACCGATTGTGGTCACCGATTCCACCTTCCTGAACCAGTTGACTTCCTTCAAGAATTCGCTGGAAGGACAATCCGGCATACAAAAGGCGAGTTCCTCCACTTCGGTTCCCGGCGAACCGGTAGGCTGGAATGCGGGCGGCATCCGGCTACTCAGTCAGCCCGAGAATGTTGCCAAGCAATACCGGGTGATCGGGGTAGATTATGACTATGTAGACATGTTTGACCTTAAGGTAAAAGCCGGCCGCAATTTCTCGAGAGATTTCGGGGAGAAAAAAGGTGTAATCTTTAATGAGTCGGCCGCCAACCAGATTGGATTCACCAAACCAGAAGACGCGATCGGCAAGGATATATTTTTCTGGGGAGATACCCTTCGTATCGTTGGTGTTGTACACAATTTCCACCAACAGTCACTTCGCGATGCATTTGAGCCGCTGATACTGCGACTATTTCCTGATGTGAGGGGTTATATCAGCCTGAAAGTTCATGCCGCTGATGTGAAAGGTTCGATCACTAAAGTGGAAAAAGAATGGAACAGATTCTTCCCCGGTAACACTTTTGAGTACTTTTTTCTTGACGAGCATTTCAATTCCCAATATAAATCCGACCAGCAATTCGGCCTGGTATTTGGCATATTTACCACGATGGCCATATTTGTAGCCTGTATGGGACTTTTTGGCCTTGCGTCTTTCACCACTTTACAGAAGACGAAAGAGATAGGCATCCGTAAAGTATTGGGCGCATCGGTTAACTCCATCCTCAAAGCGCTTTACCAGGAGTTCGCGTGGCTGATCCTCGTAGCTTTTGTGATCGCTACTCCCATTGCCTGGTTTGCCATAAACAAATGGCTGGAAGGATATGCTTTCCGCATGCGTCCTGACACCATCACTTTTGTATTGCCACTGCTGGTGATCTTACTGGTAGCACTGATCACGGTCAGCTACCAGACCATCAAAGCCGCTTTGGCCAATCCCGTACATTCATTAAGAACCGAATAACACTGCCATGTTCAGAAACTATTTCGTGATCACACTGCGCAATCTCTGGCGGAACAAGGCCTATTCCGCGATCAACATCGTTGGTCTCAGCATTGGCCTCGCCTGCTGCATGCTGATCGTTTTATATACCAAAGATGAATGGAGCTTTGACCGCTTCCACCAAAAACAGGAAAGGTTATTCCGGATCACCAATACTTCAAAAAGTCCGGACGGAAATGTGCGTAAAAGTGGCATTACAGGCCTAATGCAAGGGCCGTCCTTTAAAGAGGCAGTGCCGGAAATTGAAGCCTTTTTACGTTACTCCAGTACCGGTTTCACGATAAGGCAGGGAACGCAGGTCTTTGACCAGGGGGCAACTTTTGTAGACGATAATTTTTTTGAGGTCTTCAGCTTTCCCTTGCTGAAAGGCAACCCGGCGACTGTGCTTAAAGAACCTCGTTCTGTAGTATTGACACCGTCATTGGCCAAAAAGTATTTCGGGGACAAGGATCCGTTGGGACAAACACTTGAGTTGAAAAACGGTGAAAATTTCGAACCCTTTACAGTAACCGGTATTGCGGGGGAAAGTCCATCGAACTCTTCCATTCAGCTGGGTATGCTGATCCCGTTCAAGATCCGCCTGGGGGATCAACCCCTCCTGAACGAAGAGTGGCTGAATTATTCCCTGAATACATTTATCCTGCTAAAACCAGGAACTGATTTCCGGAAGGCGGCAGCCAAATTTGACAAGATCTATCAAACACTGGCTGCTGAAGAAATCAAAAAGGCAAAAGAACAATACAATTGGGAAGACAATGTCCACTTTGACCTGCAGCCGTTTGCCGATATTCACCTGAACACCGAGTATGGCGCAGCTAACGGACTCGATCACGGAAGCGATCCACGCTATGGCTATATCCTTTCAGGCATTGCTTTTGTGTTGCTCATTATTGCCTGTATCAATTTTGTGAATCTTACGGTGGCACGGTCACTAAAGCGGGCCAGGGAAATAGGCATCCGCAAAGTTGTTGGTGGCCAAAGGCGGCAGCTGATCGCACAGTTCCTGGGAGAATCGTTTCTGTTGTGTTTGCTTTCCTTCGTGCTGGCTGTATTTTTTGTTGAGCTGGCACTCCCCCTGTTCAATACGCTCAGTAACAAGGCACTTTCCTTCAGTTACCTTTTTGACGCAAAACTGATGTTAACCTATGCCGGTATTTTCCTGTTAACAGGATTGCTGGCGGGCTGGTATCCTGCATTGGTATTGTCGGGATTTAATCCCGTTCAGACGCTGTATGGCAAGTTCCGGTTTACCGGAAAGAATTACCTGTCACGCGGGTTGCTGGTGTTTCAGTTTACCCTTGCTTCTCTCCTGATCATCGCTACGCTGGTGATATCACAACAGTTCCGGTATCTGACTAAAGTGGACCTGGGTTATGACGACAGCCGTGTCGGAATCGTATCTACCTCCAGGATTGAAATGGCAAAATGGCCGATGATCAGGGAGGAGTTACTGAAAATACCGGAAATTGAATCTGTGACCGTCGATCAGGGTGGCTACTGGGGAACGGTTGCAAGGGTGAACGGAAATAAGGATATGCAATTTGATTTCAAAATCGTTGATGACAATTACCTTCCCTTGTTCAGGATCCCCTTTGTATCAGGCAGGAATTTTAATACCCGGATTGCCAGTGATACCGCATCCGGCGTAATCGTCAATGAAGCATTTGTAAAAGAAGCCGGATGGAAAGCACCATTGAACGAGACCGTGGACTTTTTTTACAACAACAAAAAATACAAGGTAATTGGCGTAATCAAAGACTATCACTCGGCGGCGTTGACACAGAAGATCAATCCGCAATTGTTCGTTGCCAATCCGACCTATTCTTACAGCCAGGTGTTTATCAAATTCAGAAAAGACAAGATGGCCGCCGGCCAACCCAAACTGGAAGCAGTTTGTAAAAACCTATTTCCATTTCAGCCCTACAGCTTTGTGTCAATGGAGGAAAAAAATTTCAACCAGTATGATTCAGAGGCACGCTGGCAAAAGATCATTGGATTCAGTACAATACTCACTATCCTGATTTCCTGCATCGGATTGTTTGGACTGGCTACACTTGCAGCAGAAAAACGTACGAAAGAGATCGGCATCAGGAAAGTACTGGGAGCATCCGTACCGGTGATCGTACGTACCCTTTCGGCCGATTTCCTGAAACTTGTCTTGCTTTCTGCCGCTATTGCCAGTCCGATTGCCTGGTGGGCAATGTTCAGGTGGTTGCAGAATTATCCTTACCGGATCGAATTAAACTGGACGGTATTTGCCCTGACGACCGGCCTGATTGGAACACTGGCGTTTCTGACAATTGCTTACCAGGCTATCCGCGCCGCTATGGATAATCCTGTAAAAAGCTTAAAGTCAGAGTAGACCCAGGCATAAACGAAGTTCCATTTAAACCCGTCCGGAACAAACCGGATGGGTTTTTTATTGATAAATGGTGGATCGTTCGCCTGCATCAAAAGAGAACAATAACTGTATCATTTCCGTACAACAAAGATTTTTTCACCCTCACAATCTAATGGTTTTCAATATATTGCAATGTTGGCATATAATTCCATTCCATAAAGCATATGATTACACTAGAACATATTTCCAAATGGGTGACTACGGCAGGTTTGCGTACATTTCTGCTGAAGGATATCAACCTTACCATTAAGGAAGGAGAGTTTGTTTCGATCATGGGCCCTTCCGGCTCCGGAAAATCCACCCTGCTGAATGTTATCGGCATGCTGGATGACGCAGACGAAGGGAAGTACGACTTCATGGGCAACCAGGTGCATTCAATGAAGGAAAAGCAGCGGTCTCAACTCTACAAACAATACATCGGATTCGTATTCCAGGCATATCACCTGATCGATGAGCTTACGGTTTATGAAAATATTGAAACCCCATTGCTGTACCAGGACACCAAGTCGACGGAACGAAAGGCAATGGTGGGCGATATGCTGGACCGGTTCCAGATGGTAGGCAAGAAGGATCTCTTCCCCACGCAATTGTCCGGTGGACAGCAACAGCTGGTCGGTATTGCCCGTGCACTGATCAGCAGCCCGAAGCTAATCCTTGCCGATGAACCTACCGGCAACCTGAATTCCCGTCAGGGCGAGGAAATAATGGAATTATTCAAAAAATTAAATGAGGAAGACGGGGTGACCATCATCCAGGTAACCCATTCCGAGAAAAACGCAGCCTACGGCAATCGTATCATTCATTTGCTGGACGGCCGAATTGAACATCCCAGATAAAGAACGCATTCATGAAATATTCTTTTCTTAACCGCCTAGGCATTGCCGCGGCCTGCTTTTTATTGTCTTTCAGCCCCTTTATCAGCTTTGGACAGACCGATACAACGGGGCAACTTACCCTGCAGCAGTGCGTTGACATAGCGCTTCGCAATAACCTTGATCTCAAACAAACTGAAATCACGGCTGCAGGAACTGCCCTGGATTACAAACAGGCCAAGAACAACCTGCTCCCCTTTTTCAGTGGCAATGTGGAACATGGTCTCAACCAGGGCCGCAGCATTGATCCTTTCAGTAATACTTACCTGAATCAGAACATCAATTATGCAAACTGGGGGCTGAATGGAGGCATTCTGATCTTCAATGGTCTTTCTGCATTGAACAATGTGAAGCAACAAAGGCTTGCCAGGGATGCCGGCAACATGGATGTGCAGCAGAACAAGGATCTCCTTACGTTGAATGTGATTGTGGCTTACCTGCAGGTGTTGACGGCGGAGGATCTCCTGGTACAGATCAGCAACCAGGCGGAGCTGTCGCGTAACCAGGTAGCACGTTTGACCATTCTCAATAACGAAGGAAGTGTTACGCCTTCCCAGTTGTTTGATCTGAAAGGGCAGCTTGCTAATGATGAAGTAAGTTTGATCAACACGAAGAACCAACTGGATGCGGCTAAACTGACCCTTTCCCAACTGATGAATCAACCCTATGACGGCAGCATGCACCTGGAACGGATCAGTCCGGAGCAGTTTCTTACTGCCTACCCCGCAAAACCGGATTCCATTTATGCGGTTGCGCTGAACACACTCGCGCAGGTGAAAGCGGTAAAGCTCCGCAAGGAAAGTGCAGAGATCGGCGTAAAAACCTGGAGGGGTCAATACTGGCCTTCCTTAAGCCTGAATGGCGGACTGTATACCAATTACTCGAGTGCGGCAACAACTGCCAACCTGATTTCTACTGTAGAACAGACCAATGGTGATTGGGTTAATATCGGCACCACGAAGGAGCCCGTCTATACCACTGTCAACAATTATGATAACGTGAAGATCGGGTATGGTGATCAGTTCAGGAATAACTACAGTACCAATGTGAACCTGAGCCTGCGCATACCCATCCTGAATTCCTTTACCACCAGGAACAGGGTTGCGAGGGCGAAGCTGGACCTGCAAAACGCCTCTGTGGTGGAAAGCTCAACAAGGATCAGGTTGCAACAACTGGTAGAACAGGCTTATTTCAATATGACGGCAACCTTTAACCGCTACAATACCTTGTTGCAGCAGGTGGATGCGTTTGGAGAATCTTTCCGGGTAACCGAAACGCGTTTTAATGAAGGAGTATTGAATTCAGTGGATTACCTGGTGGCAAAAAATAACCTGGACCGGGCCAATACGAACCTGATCCAGGCTAAATATGAGTATGTATTCAGGACAAAGATCCTGGATTACTACCAGGGTAAGCCGTTGTGGTAGATTATTGTGAGGTTTTCATATTGAAATTTACAATAATTGGTAGTACGGTACGACCGGAATCTCTCGTTATGGTCGCGCTGACACTTCCCGCAACATAATTATCAAATGCGGTAATTGTTGCTGATGCTGTACCTGTCGGGTAATAGAAACGTCCGGCTTCGTCTGTATAATATACGGCCGACACGGGTACTTCTCCAAGAGCAAGGTCTTTCGAAAACCAACAGCTAATTTTCGGATTTGCACCTCTGCGTTGGACAATAATACTTCTGGGAGTATAGGAAAGGCTGTCAGTGGGAGAGACAAAGGAAAACGTATTTCCATCGATGCTGATCGTAGCGGTGGAATTTGTTAGTGCATCACAGAGTGTCTTCCCGGGTAAAGTATTGAGGCCGTCAGCAACTTCATCCAGGGAAAATGTTATTTCTTTCCCTCCTGTAAAATCAACCAGGTAGAGCAAAGCAGGTTCTGCCTGCCCCGAACAACGCAATAATGACAGGGAATAATGTCCGTTTTCAATGGTGGTTGCAACAACTTTTCCGTTATAGTGCACTTCAGCGCGTCCCGAAGTAACAGGTTCGTTATTACAATTGACCGCGTCACCCACAAATTGGATTAATTTATCCGGTGCGATCTGAATTTTGATTATCCCCAGGTCAGCCATTTGGGTAAACGGACCATGATCTACCGAATAAATATTCTCATCACATTCACCCTTTACAGTGATATGCAGAGGCTTTCCTTTGGGTACAAAACCCTGAATCATACCGGACTCGTTGGCATAGCCGGAAGTTGTACCAGCATCCCCGGCGCTGATGTCCACTTTTACAAATGAAAGTGGTGCTCCCTGAGGCGTTTGCAGTACGGCTTCCAGCATCACATAATCATTTGGAACATCACAGTTCCAGAATGAAAAATGCGCAACCTGCCCAACATATTCATTTCCGGTTTTTACTGCACTGCCTTCTTCTTTCCAAAGGCCCTTGGTTTCATCAAAATACCAGAGCGGAATAGAAGCAGGTGCTTTTGACAATAAAGCGGCCGGGATGGGGAAATGAAGCGTAGCGGGTTTGCCGGCAGCAAGTTTCACCGGCTGGTTGTTTTCGCTGCGCATTTCCACCGCCAGCATGCCAAAGGAGGTTAATACTGTAGCCGCATTGTTCCGGTCTATTGCCAGCAGGTTGCCCGGCATTTCGGTTTCAAAGCCCGGCGTTGTCGGATCAATGAAATGAGCCATCACATCAACTTTACCGGTATACGGTGTACTGTCGGCACTGATAAAGGCATTGGCTGCGAAGGTAGCTGAACCGCCATTGTTGAAAGTCACCGTACCGCCTGTTCCGGCGACGACAGACCCCTGTTTTTCTTCCCTGATCAAACGGAATTCGACATAGTGAAAAGCTTTACTGACAATGAGTGTACGAAAGCCATTGAGGTAGCCCGGTTTGGATGCTTTCACCAGCCCGGCAAGGGAATCAACCGTTGCGTTGATCAATTCAAATTCACCGTTCTCATTCGTAAGAGAAGACCTGGTGCCTGCGGTAACAGTTACGGCGGACAGTGGGATCCCCTGGAGGTCGACTACCCTCCCGCGAAAGCTCGCAGATACAGGTGAACTGTTACCCGGGGTGGCATCGGTTATTACCGGAGGGGGCTGGAATTCATCGCTGTGAGGTTTCTGGCAATTCCAGCTAAGGCATACTAACAGGAAATAAAATAAGAATTTCTTTTTACGGAAGAAGTCCATAAGGATGGGTTTAAGGTAACGGCCAGGTTTAGCCGAAAAAATTTATTCCGGCCAAAAATATAAATTATTTCGGATATATTTTAATTGTCAGAATTGTCGCTTGATCCGGAACGTGGCTTTTATGGGATGCAATTCCCCCTGGGGATCTTTCGCCTGGATATCTATTTTACCGGCAATGAATTCGCCAATGCTTCCAAAAGAAGTGATTTCCACTTTTGATTCATTGGGATACAAACCGAGTTGAGTGATTTCAGTATTCGGCTCGTTGTTCCGGTACCGCATCGAGAATAGCGGATAGTTCCCTGTTCCGCTGATCTGGTCTGCCCAGAAATACAAAGTCACGGAACTGTCCGGCCTGACGATATCGAAAGATCCGTCCAGGTTGAAAGAAACTACATCAGCCGGCGTATTAAACGTGTAGGTTTGTCCGCCTGTTTCAATTGTTGCCGTCGAAGCATCAGAAACATCACAGATTGCAGTCACGGGAACTTCATTAATTCCATTGGCTACCTGCGAAAGCGTCACCAATTTTTCCTTTTGGCTGGTATTGTCGTAAAAATACAATCTGACTGCGCCGGTAAAATTCTGGCAATTGATTGTGCCCAACGCAAAATGACCATCAGTAATGGTCGCGGCCAATGATCGGTTTCCCAGGTCAATCGTTATGCTGCCATCAGCTAAAGGGTCTCCCGAACAGTTTACTACATCGCCTTCAAATTGCAACAACTGGCTTTCAACAGGCTGCACCTGAACCGTTCCCAGGTAAACATCACCGGTATACGGGCCATAGCTTCCTGTATAGGTAGCATTGCCACATTCATCCAGAACAGTCATCTGCAATTGCCGGCCTTTGGGAACATATCCCTGGATAAAGCCATCTCCATCGGTAATGCCGTATACCGCCCGTGAAGTATCAGTCTGCATCCGAACTGATGCAAAGGAAAGCGGCGCTCCTGTATTGGTTTCCAGATCTGCCTGCAGCACAACATAGTCTTCAGGTACGGCACAACTCCAGAAAGAAAAGTGTATTACCGTCCCGATATATTCATTTCCGGTTTTAATTGCGGTCCCCTCCTCCCGCCACAAACCTTTGACGGCATCGAAATACCATAATGGAACAGATACCGGTGCCTGGGCCCGAAGGGAAGCCGGAACCGGAAAATGCAATGTTGCCGGCTTGCCGGTAGCCAGATGTACCACCTGATTATCTTCTCCGCGCAATTCAACGGCCAGTACTCCAAATGATTTCAGCAAAGCAGCATGTTTATGCTGATCAATGGCAAGCTGGTTTCCGGGCATTACTGCTGCAGCTCCTGCTTCCAAAGGATCAATGAAACGGGCCATCACGTCTACCCTGCCCTGGTAGGCGCTGCTATCGGAGCTAATAAACGAACCTCCCGAAAACACCAAAGCGCCTCCGTTACTAAAATCCACTCTTCCTCCGGCGCCAGCCTGAACGCTGCCATGCTTTTGTTCCGGCAGGATCTTAATCACCACATAATTGATGCTGCGGCTGGCTATCAATGTACGGTAGCCGTTCAGGAACCCCGGTTTATTAACGCTGATCACTGCTGCGAGCGAGTCAACGGAAGCGTTCTGCAACTCGAATTCACCATTAATATTGGTACCGGTCGAAGTATTCCCGGCACTAACCGTGGCCCCTGGTACCGGGAAACCAGCCAAATCCAGGATTCTGCCCCTGAAATCTGCCTTAACAGCCAAACTGTTGCCGGGCTCGGGGCGATCGGTTGGCGGCGTGAAGGCTTCGTCGTGGGGCTTCTGACAGCCCAAGCCTGACAGTATACAAAAGAGGATAACCCGGATGAATCCGGGTGAGCAATAGATTTTCATAAATAAAGTTTTGCTGTAAAGTTGGTAGTGGAGGAATGACCCTGATATGCACGTCAATGTTGCACGGATATAGAAAATACCAAACGTTTTACACCAGCACTATCCTGTGGGAGGTAATATTCGCTCTGCCAATTTGGCACTTTGAGCTAAAAAAGGTTATTTTTGCTCCCTTAATTTTGATGGATGCTGGAGATACTTTCGAAGGAACATGATGAAGCCCGCCAGGGAGAGGCATTCACGGCAGGGGCTGGTGAACAGCGCAGCTATGCCCGTCACTTTTATATTGAGAGTTATGGCTGTGCGATGAATTTCGCAGACAGCGAGGTGGTTGCTTCTATCCTGATGGAAACGGGGTTTGGTCCTGTCAAAGGCCCCGAACAGGCGGATCTGATACTGGTTAATACCTGTTCCATCCGGGAAAAAGCAGAACAAACCGTGCGGAAAAGATTGACGGAGTTCCGTCAATTCAAGAAGAAAAAGCCGGAATTAATGGTTGGGGTGCTCGGTTGTATGGCTGAACGCCTGAAAAATAAACTGCTGGAAGAAGAAAAACTGGTTGACCTGGTGGTGGGTCCGGATGCCTACAGAAGTTTACCTGCGCTTGTAAAGGAGGTGGAAGGCGGTCAGAAGGCCGTAAATGTTTTACTGAGCCGGGAAGAAACCTATTCCGACATTTCGCCTGTACGCCTTCAATCCAATGGCGTCAGCGGGTTTGTTAGCATTATGCGGGGTTGCAATAACATGTGTTCTTTTTGCGTGGTGCCGTTTACCCGTGGGCGTGAACGCAGCCGCGATGCCAACAGTATTGTTGCCGAAAGCCGTCAGTTGTTTGAAGACGGTATCCGCGATATTACATTGCTTGGACAGAATGTAGACAGTTATTATTATTTTGATGAGCAGCTGGACAAAGCCATCAGTTTCGCGAGTTTACTGAAGATGGTTGCCGGGATCTCTCCGCTGCTTCGGGTACGGTTCTCTACCTCTCATCCGAAAGACATAACTGATGAAGTACTGGAAGTGATGGCGGCACATGAGAATATCTGCAAATACATCCATCTTCCCATACAGAGTGGAAATAACCGCATTCTGCAACTGATGAACCGCACCTATACCAGGGAATGGTACATGGCGAAAGTCAACAGGATCCGGGAAATTCTTCCAGGTTGCGGCATCAGTTCCGATATCATTGCAGGCTTCTGCACTGAAACGGAAGAGGATCATCAGGACACCCTCCGGATGATGGAGAGCAGCCAGTATGATTTCAGCTATATGTATTTCTACAGTGAAAGACCCGGAACACTGGCAGCCCGCCGTTATGAAGACGATGTTCCCGAGGCTGTAAAAAAACGCCGGCTCCAGGAGATTGTTGATCTCCAGGGCAAGCTGAGCAGGGAGAGCAATCTCCGGGATTTAGGTAATATATATGAAGTGCTCATTGAAGGAGAAAGTAAAAAGAGTGACCAGGAATGGATGGGCCGGAGTTCTCAGAATAAGGTAATCGTTTTTCCGAAAGAACAATTTCAACTAAAGAAGGGAGATTATGTTAAGGTGGAAGTAACCCATTTCACCCAGGCAACCCTGTTAGGAAAAGTAAAAGTTATTGAGGCTTGACCCCATGGATATTCAAAGCATAAAAAACAGATTTGGCATAATCGGTAATACTGTGGCATTGAATCATGCCCTTAATGTTGCTGCGCAGGTTGCCAATACAGACCTTACCGTTCTTATCGTCGGGGAAAGTGGTGTAGGTAAAGAAGCATTTTCCCAGATCATTCACGCCCTGTCTGCCAGAAAGCACAATGCTTTTATTGCCGTTAACTGCGGTGCCATCCCGGAAGGCACTATTGATTCCGAATTATTCGGTCACGAGAAAGGCGCTTTTACCGGTGCGGTTGACAGCAGGAAAGGATATTTTGAAACGGTAAACGGAGGCACCATTTTTCTTGATGAGATCGGTGAGATGCCGCTGGGCACCCAGGCCCGGTTGCTGCGCATGCTGGAAACCGGTGAGTTCATCCGCGTGGGATCTTCCAAAGTGCAGAAAACGGATGTCCGTGTCATTGCGGCAACCAACAAAGACCTGCTGGAGTATACCCAGAAGGGAAAATTCAGGGAGGATCTTTATTACCGTCTCAGCACGGTTCCCATCAGGGTTCCATCGTTGAGGGACCGTAAAGATGATATTCCGCTGCTGTTCCGCAAGTTCGCCGTTGATTTCGCGGAACGGTATAAAACAGCACCGGTGCAACTGGACGATGATGCCCGTCAATTGCTGATGAATTATACTTTCCCGGGCAATATCCGCGAGCTGAAAAATATTGCAGAGCAGATTTCAGTATTATCGGTAGACAAACATATCAATTCGACGGATTTGCGCCGGTTCCTTCCGGAACATCCCAACAACCGGTTACCGATGGTAGTGAACAACTCCAATGGTACGCATACCAGTGAGTTCGGCAACGAGCGGGAACTGCTGTACAAATTGTTCTTTGACATGAAAAAAGATGTTACGGAACTCAAAAAAATGTTTGTGGAGATCCTGCAGAATCCCGGTGAGGCAGCTGCAGCTGCAGCTTATACGAAAGAAAGCCTTCTCCGCGATTATCCGGTACCGGTTGAGTTGTCACCCGCGCCTGCGATCATCCACAATCAACCGGCGGTGTTGCTGCCTCATGACGACATTCATGAACATGAAGAAGTGGAGGAATCGCTCAATATTATGGATAAGGAAAAAGAGCTGATCCTGAAAGCCCTGAAAAAACACAAAGGAAAACGCAAAGATGCTGCATCTGATCTGGGCATCAGTGAAAGAACCCTTTACCGAAAACTGAAAGAATATGATATCAACGATTAAGGCCTTTTTGCTGGTTGGCCTGATTACCGGGTTCGCCGGCTGTTATTCTTTTAAGGATGTTTCCATTCCCCCGGAGGTAAAAACGGTAAAGATCAATTTTATTGAAAACAGGGCAAGATATGTAAACCCCCAGCTGGCGCCGCAGTTGACAGAAAGACTCCGCCAGAAGGTGATCAGCCAGACCAGGCTGACGATGATCCAGGGTGATGATGCGCATTATATTATTTCTGCTACCATTACGGATTATTCCGTGACCACTTCGGGCATCCAGAATCAGACAACAGCCACCAACCGCCTGAACGTATCTGTGGCCATTATGTTTGAGAACAAACTTGACGAAACGAAAAGCTATAAGGATCCGGTGACCATCACCCGTAACTTCGACTTTAACGCGAACCTTGCCCTTCCCCAGGCGGAATCGCAATTGAACGAAACCATGATCAGGAACCTTTCGGATGAAATTTTTAACCGTATCTTTTCGAACTGGTAAACATGTTGCTAGCCAAAACGATACCGTTCTATTTCCGTCAGCCAACCCTGGAAAGTGTCAGTATTCCTGAATTGGAAAGGGCGATTTCCAAACACCCCTATGCTGCGTCGCTGCAATTGCTGTTGCTGAAGAAACAGCAACAGGAAAAGGATCCTGGTTTTAACAGCCAGTGGGATAAATGCAGCCTGTATTTTCCAAACCCATACCTGTTACAGACAGTACTGTCAGAAACATCTGTGTGGGTGAAACCGGCAGCCGAACCTGTCAGTCCGTTGAAAACTGAACAATACCATGTTGCTGATCCCGTGGTGCCGGAACCGGAAGCATTGGTTAAATCAACTGTTACCGAAGCAGTAGCGGCACCAGCACCTGAGGTTCCCGCTGAACCGGAATCTCCAGTCCAGTCAACAGAAGACAACAGTACCCTACGGAGCGATATCCTGAGCAGGGAATCCCCCATTCCAATTCCCGGACTCAAAGACATCTTGCCTCAGACTGATTCCCAACCGTTATTCGAACCCTATCATACGATCGATTATTTTGCCTCGCAGGGTATCAAACTCAGTACGGAGGTTGCGCCCGGTGACAAACTGGGTAAACAGCTGAAAAGTTTTACCGAATGGATCAGAACCATGAAAAAGCTGCCTGCCCCGAGGATAGAACAGCAGTTAATGGACGCTGGCAACGGTGAAAAGATCCAGGAAATGGCTGCCGGATCGGTGCAGCACCGGGAAATATTGACCGAAACAATGGCAGAAGTGCTTGTAAAACAGGGAAATATTCAAAAAGCCATCGAATTGTATGCTAAATTAAGTTTGGCTCATCCCGACAAATCCGCTTATTTTGCGACTCGAATTGAACAACTAAAACAACATTGAAATGGTAATTTTCTTTCTGATACTGGTGATCCTGGCTAGTGTGATCCTGGGTTTTATCATCCTGGTTCAAAACCCGAAAGGTGGTGGTCTTGCCGGTAATGTGGGCGGACTCAGCAACCAGTTCATGGGTGTTAAGCAAACTACTGACGTGCTTGAAAAAGGTACGTGGATCTTTGCTACAGTTGTTGCATTGCTCTGCCTTTTCTCTGCTGTATTTGTACCGAAAGGTTCCAAAAGCAACATGATCGATCAGCTGAATACCAAACCTGCTGCAACAGCGCCGGCCAATGCGCCAGCCACTCAGCCGGCAACACAACCGGTTCAACCTGCTCCCACGCAACCGGCAACGAACCCTTAAGCTGAACCAGATAACGTTTTTTAACCCTGCTACCGGCAGGGTTTTTTGTTTATTTTACAAGCCAATCAAATCCAATGAAAAAAGTATTGTTCGTGTTCGGTTTGGTGATCGTGGTGGTGGGTATCGTACTCCTGTGGGGATTTTTTGGTCCGGCTACAAGTTTCCGGGACAAGGTCTATTACCTGGAAATTCCAACTGGCAGCACCTATGGACAAGTGCTCGAAAAGGTGAGCAAAGACAACGTAGTGAAGTATCCTTCATTGTTTGACTTCCTTGCGAAAAGGCTGAACTATCCAGATAAGATCAAGGCCGGCCGGTATGCTATCCATCACAATACAAACCTTTTAAATATAATCCGGAAACTTCGGAATGGTGCGCAGGAACCGGTTAACCTGGTGATCAATAAGCTCCGAACCAAAGAAGACTTTGCAGGTATGGCCGGGCGGAAATTTGAATCTGACAGCATTCGCTTTCTCCGTTTTCTGAACAGCAATGACTCGCTCCTGCCTTATGGCCTTGACTCCAATACAGTTTTATGTGGTGTGTTGCCGGACACCTATACATTTTTTTGGAATACCAGTCCGCAGATCGTTATGAACAAGATCCTGGAGAATTATAAATCATTCTGGACTTCAGAACGAAAAGACAAGGCAACCGAGATGGGGTTAACGCCCGTGCAGGTATCAACACTGGCGTCCATTGTAGATGAGGAAACCAATAACCGCAATGAAAAAGGAAATATTGCCAGTGTGTATCTGAACCGGCTTAAAAAAGGAATGCGCCTCGGAGCAGATCCGACTGTTAAGTTTGCTTTACGGGATTTTTCCCTGAAAAGGATTTATCACAAGCACCTCCTGGTTGAATCCCCGTATAATACCTACCGGGTGACCGGATTACCGCCCGGCCCGATCTGTACGCCGCAAAAACAGACAATTGATGCCGTACTCAATGCTCCTTCAACAAATTATCTATTCTTTGTGGCAAAACCAGGGTTCACAGGGGCTCATGCTTTCGCCGCCGACTACCAGGAACACCTGAAACTAGCCAGGGAATACCAGCAATTCCTGGATTCACTGGCAAAGAACCCAAAAGCTGAAGAAACAGGACACTGACATGATCAAACTGGAACGCATTGCCAGGAACAGCCTGCCCGCCAGGTGGATTGTTGCCAAAAGCAAAAAAATCAGCCTGCCGGGATTTGAAGGACTACCACTGTATGATGTGGTCAAATTCTTCCTGGCACAGGTGAAGAAAGTCGGCCTGAACGACCGTGCAGCTGCCATTTCCTTTAACCTGGCAATGGCAATTCCTGCTGCTACCATCTTCCTGCTGACGCTATTTCCCTACATGCCGTTTTCCAAACAGCTTACCAATGAACTGCTGCAACTGACAAAGGACCTTACTCCCAACTACAAAACTTATGAACTGGTACGCGACTTCCTCCAGGACTTTCTCCAGACTCCCCGGTCGGGTCTGCTTTCCCTGGGTTTCCTGGTAGCCGTATTTTATGCGTCCAATGCAGTGCTGGGCATCATGCGCACCTTCAACAAGTCATTGATGTACAGTACGAGCAGAAATTTCTTTCAAAAACGCTGGATGGCGGTTAGGATTACAACAGTACTCATATTCCTGCTGTTGTGTGCGATCATCCTGTTGATCGCGCAAGGTAATGTGCTCAGCTGGATGTTGAATAAGCTGAACATCAATACACCAGCAATCAAATGGCTAGTACGTAACCTCAGATGGTTGTTCATCATCGCGCTCGTTTATTACAGCATTGCGATCATATATAAATACGTGCCATCAGTACATGAACGATGGCAGCTTTCTTCCCCGGGCACCATATTCGCAACAGGGTTGATCATTCTTACCGTGATGGTGTTCTCCGTTTGGGTAAACAAATTCAATAATTTCAACAAGATCTACGGTTCAATTGGTACCATCATGATCCTGATGCTGCTTATATATTTCAGTTCACTTGTGTTACTAATTGGTTACGAGCTTAATGTGAGTATACATTCACTGAAGATGATGGCTGAAGAGCGCGCCAGGACCGAAGCTGCCAGGGCTTCCGAATCTCAGAAAATTTAGCGAAATTGTGAGAACTGCTTGACCATTAAAAAAGAAACCATGAAAGCATTGTTATCACTCTTTGCACTGGCCATCGCAGGAATTGCCTTTAAATTGGCTGATCCGCTGCCCATCGGCGCCGACATTCCTATGGCGGCTACAAAAATGAAAGACGTATCAGGTAAGATCATCTCCCTGAATGATGTCAAAACTTCCAATGGCCTGCTGGTCATGTTCAGTTGTAACACTTGTCCATACGTGGTTAAGAACCAAAGCAGGACAACTGACATCGGGAATTTCGCTACGGGGAAAAATATTGGATTCGTTGTGCTGAACTCAAACGAAGGCAACCGCGCCAATGAAGATTCGTATAAGGCGATGCAACAATATGCTGCCTCCCAACATTATAAGTGGCCTTATGTGGTGGACAGCAATAATGAACTAGCTGATGCCTTTGGCGCATCCCGTACGCCGGAATGTTATCTCTTCGACGGACGGGGAAAACTGGTATACCGTGGCGCAATTGATGACAGCCCGGCTGACCCCTCCAAAGTCTCCCGCAATCACCTCAAGGAAGCCATCACTGAAATGGCCTCAGGAAAATCGGTTTCGGTAAAAGAGAGCAGGTCAGTTGGCTGTGGCATCAAGAGAAAGGAAGGATAGCCGTATTTCTTCCTGACGCATTGGCTTATCTACAAATTGCCGGTATTGTTTCTGCGGATTGATGAATAGCGTGGCAGGGAGACTCCCCTGCCAGGCAGAATCTACTTTTGGGCAAAAGAAATCAGCGTTGGTCTCATTCAGCCAGTATTGCACCGCGGGTTGAAATTGCTGCTGGCTGACAAACTTCTCCAGTTTGTCAGGATAATAATCAGCCATATCAAGACTCACCATGATCAGTTCGACATTTGGTGAAGTTCTGGCAAGCTCAAGCATAAGGGGGATTTCCTCGAGACAGGGTTTACAAAATGTTGCCCAAAAATTAATTACCAGTGGCTTCCTGCTTTGTTTGATATAATTTTCCAATTCATTGATCGAAATCTTCTTTACGGTTTGTCCATTACCGGTATGCATTAGCAAAAAACAGCATATCACAAAAAAGACTTGTCTCATGGCGAAGTAACACCACAACAGTCCTGCCAGTTTAACGTTTCTAAGAGAATTATTTAAACGGGCACGGAATTTTTGGAGACCCGCCAGAAGGCCCTTTAAAATTATTGCAGCATGATGAAGAAAGTGTTGACTACGCTTGGTATTATTCTGTTGGTATTGTTCGTATTGGCATTTGCGGCCCCCTTGTTATTTGGCGGCAAGTTAAAAGCAATCGCCAAAAAAGAAATGAACGAAAAGATCAGGGGAAAATCCGGCTTTTCAGATGTGTCTATTTCCCTGTTCAGACATTTTCCACGGGTTAGCGTTGGACTGGACGGGCTGTATATGACTGGTCCGGAAAACTTTCCCGGAGATACTTTGCTGTCTGCCAACCGTATCGATGTTGCGGTAAACCTGATGAGCCTGTTCGGATCCGGACCGATAGAGATCTCGCATGTAACGCTTGAACAGCCCCGCATCCATGCCATAGTATTAAAAGATGGCCAGGCAAACTGGGATATCATGAAACCCGATGAAGATACAACTGCCGCCAGCGAACCCGGAAAAGGCTTCAGCATGGATCTGAAAAAATACAGCATCAGGGATGGCTATATCCGTTATGATGATGAACAGGGGAACATGCACCTGCTCATCAACCAGCTGGATCACGAAGGCAGTGGCAATTTCAGCAGTGAGAATTTTATTTTGAAAACACAGACCAATGCTGTCAGGATCAATTTCTCCATGGAGGGCATCCCCTACCTGGTTGACACACAAACTGATCTTGCTGCAGACTTTGATATAACAGCTTCCCAGAGTCTTTATAAATTCAGTCATGCAGCACTAAAACTCAATGAACTTGCAGTGAATGCTGATGGATTCTTCCAATTGGTGAATGACTCGACTTATAAAATGGACATCACGTTCAAGACTCCTTCCAACGAATTCAAGAGTTTGCTCAGCCTCGTGCCCTCGGTATACAGAAAAGATTTCAATGAGTTGAAAACAAAAGGAACGGCAGCCTTTGAAGGTTGGGTGAAGGGAACATACTCGGGAAATCAGTTGCCTGCATTTGAAGTTAAAGCCAAGGTAAAGGATGGCTTCTTTCAATATCCGGACCTCCCCCAACCAGTGCAGGATATCAATTTACAGTTGACGGCTTCCAATCCCGACGGTGTGATTGATCATACGGTTGTTGATATTCCGCAAGCAAACCTGAAGTTCGGTGCAGAGCCGTTTCAGTTCAGGCTTCTCCTAAAAAACCCCGAATCAGTTCGTTACATTGACGCAGCTGCCAAGGGAAAACTGGATCTGGGAACCATCGGTCAATTTATCAAACTGGCAGAAGGTACCCGGATTGGAGGCCAGGTAACCGCTGACCTTTCCGCTAAAGGAAATCTTGAAGTTGTGATGCAGCAAAAACCCGGGCCGTTCCAGGCACAGGGTATGTTGCAGCTTGCTAATGTCAGCTATGCGGCAAAGGATTTTCCCCAACCCATCCAGAAAACAAATGCCCTGATAGAGATCACCAACCCGGATGGATTACCGGACCATACGATTGTCAGAATCCCTGCCGGACATGTGGAACTGGGAAGTGATGCCGTGGATTTCACCCTGCTGCTGACACAACCGGCAAGCGATCCTACATTCGACGCAGGACTTAAAGGAGGTTTGCAACTTGACCGCGTCAAACAATTTTACACTTTTGAACCGGGAACAAGTCTTGAAGGAAAACTGCTGGCTGATGTCAGGTTCGCCGGGAAAAAATCCATGATAGACCGAAAGGCGTATGATCAGGTAAAAGCGTCCGGTAGTATCAACCTTTCTGACTTAATCTATAAAAGCCTGGCTTATCCTGACGGGATGCAGGTGAAGAAGGCCGACCTGGTATTTACACCGGCGTCGGTATCATTGCCTGCCGCCAGTGGTAAAATGATGGGTACAAATTTCACCGTATCCGGAAAACTTGATAACGCCATCGGCTATGCGCTGAAGGATGAGCCACTTGCCGGAACCCTGCAATTCAATGCCGATAAAATTGACCTGAACAAATGGATGGGTCAGCCTTCCACCGGCGACAAACAGGATCCGAAAGCCACAGAGAACGACAGTGCAACCAGTTCGATACCATTTGCTGTGCCGGCAAATCTCAACCTGACACTTCAGTCAGCCATTGGCCAGTTGGTTTACGACAAAATCAATTACAACAATGTAAAAGGAAATGTCAGGGTAGCCAACGAAACAGTTACACTAGACAATCTCTCGATGGATGCCCTTGATGGCAATATCCGCCTGGCCGGTCATTATTCCACAAAGGAAAATAAACTGAAACCGGAAATTGGGTTTGAATACCAGCTGAACGGGCTGGATATCGGCAAAACCTTTTCGTCTTTTAACACGGTGAAATACCTGATGCCGGTTGCGGGATTTATTACAGGAAAATTACAATCCGGACTCTCCCTTTCCGGAAAAATGAGTCCCTCGATGATGCCGGATCCGGCTTCACTGGCAGGGAAGGGAAATATTGTTGTAGACGGGATACTCAGCAAATTCAAGCCCTTTGAAACGCTGGCACAGCAACTCCAGATCAAAGGCCTTGACCAGATTGAACTCAAAGGCATCAAACAGTCATTTGAATTCATTAAAGGGAAAGTGATGGTAAAGCCTTTTCATGTCAAATGGCAGGATATAGATATGGAAATTGGCGGCATGCATGGTTTTGACCAGTCCCTCGATTACATTATTAATATGAAAGTACCCAGGGAACGGTTTGGCAGTGACGCCAATAAGCTGTTGAACAATATGGTAACCAGCCTGAACAGTAAAGGCATTCCGGCAAATCTGGGTGAGACCGTAAACCTGAAAGTCAACCTTGGTGGAACGCTGCAACAGCCACAGCTTAAATATGACCTCCAGCAACAGGGTACGAGCCTCGCGGCGGAGGTAAAAGGGAAAGCTGATTCCCTGGTGAATGCAGCTAAAAAAGAGGCGCAGGATTCGCTGGAATCCGTTAAGAAGCAGGCAGTTAAGGATCTCGAAAGCATTATAAAAGAGCAGGTTTCCGGTAAAAAAGACACTTCGGCTACCGGGAAAGATGCCGGATCAACCACCAAAAAGGCTGAAGAAGCCGCGAAAGGCCTGCTCAACAACATTTTAAAAAAGAAGAAAAACGCCGCCGACAGCACCCAGAAAAAACAATAATTGGGGTTTCTCCCCTATTTTTGCCCACTCTAAAATTTTTGTTAACAAGAATTCGTATGGACAAATTGTTTTATCTGGTGCCTGCCTTTGGGGTGATTGGCTTGCTGTATACCATCATCAAATTTGCCTGGGTATCCAAGCAGGATGCTGGTAACGATCGCATGAAAGAAATCAGCAACTACATCGCTGAGGGGGCAATGGCCTTCCTGAAAGCGGAATGGAAGATCCTTGGCTACTTTGTGGTAATTGTAGGTATCCTCCTGGGTTTCATGGCTACAAGGAATGACAACTCCCACTGGAGCATCGCCCTGGCATTTGTTCTGGGCGCCGTATTCAGTGCGCTGGCCGGTTTCATCGGAATGCGTATTGCAACGAAAGCCAATGTGCGAACAGCACACGCAGCCCGCACCAGCCTGTCCAAAGCGCTGGCAGTGTCGTTCACCGGTGGTTCAGTGATGGGCCTTGGTGTAGCGGGGCTTGCAGTACTTGGGCTGGGTAGTCTTTTCATCGTGCTGGTTATGGCGTTCGCGCCCGGACTGGCGGCCAACGACCATCTTGTTGCGAAAGCAATTGAAGTATTGACCGGATTCTCCCTGGGTGCTGAATCAATCGCCCTGTTTGCCCGCGTGGGTGGTGGTATTTATACCAAGGCTGCGGACGTAGGTGCCGACCTGGTAGGAAAAGTAGAAGCCGGTATTCCTGAAGACGATCCGCGTAACCCTGCAACCATCGCAGATAACGTGGGTGATAACGTTGGTGACGTTGCCGGTATGGGTGCAGACCTGTTCGGTTCTTATGTTGCAACAGTTCTGGCTACTATGGTACTCGGCCAGGAAACTATCGCAACGGATGCCTTTAACGGATTCTCTCCCATTCTTCTCCCTATGCTGATCGCCGGAACAGGTATCCTGTTTTCCATCGTAGGTACCTGGTTTGTACGGATTTCAGATAATGCCGGAATCAGTACAGACGTTGTTCAGAAAGCACTGAACATGGGTAACTGGGGCTCAATTGTGCTGACTGCAGTAGCATCTTTTTTCCTCGTTCAATATATCCTGCCTGATACAACCATGAACCTCCGCGGATTTGAATTTACCCGCATAGATGTATTCTACGCAATTGTGGTAGGACTTGTGGTAGGTACACTGATGAGTATCATTACCGAGTATTATACAGCAATGGGCAAGGGCCCGGTGAATTCCATTATCCGTCAATCTGCTACCGGTCACGCCACCAACGTCATTGGTGGTCTTGCTGTTGGTATGCAATCAACCTTTCTGCCGACAATCGTACTGGCAGCAGGTATCTACGGCTCCTATCATTTTGCCGGACTATATGGTGTTGCGATCGCAGCAGCCGGTATGATGGCCACTACAGCCATGCAACTGGCGATCGATGCATTTGGTCCGATCGCCGACAACGCAGGTGGTATTGCCGAAATGAGCGAATTGCCGAAAGATGTACGTGAAAAAACAGATGTGCTGGATGCTGTGGGTAATACGACAGCCGCAACCGGTAAAGGTTTTGCCATCGCATCTGCCGCCCTTACTGCCCTGGCACTGTTTGCCGCTTTTGTGGGCGTTGCCGGAATCAAAGGCATCGATATCTATAAGGCGGATGTGTTGGCTGCCCTGTTTATCGGCGGCATGATCCCCTTTGTATTTTCTTCTCTCGCTATCCGCGCTGTTGGTGAAGCTGCCATGTCGATGGTGGAGGAAGTTCGCCGCCAGTTCAAAACCATCCCTGGTATCATGGAAGGTACCGGCAAACCGGAATATGACAAATGTGTTGCCATCTCTACGGACGCTTCCATCAAAAAAATGATGTTGCCCGGTGCAATTGCCATTGTTTCCCCGCTGCTGATCGGGTTTATTTTCGGACCGGAAGCACTGGGTGGTTTTCTTGCAGGCGCGACCGTTAGCGGCGTACTGATGGGAATGTTCCAGAACAATGCCGGTGGTGCGTGGGACAATGCCAAGAAATCATTTGAAAAAGGTGTTACTATCAACGGAGAGGTATATTATAAGAAATCAGAACCGCACAAGGCATCGGTAACCGGTGATACCGTGGGTGATCCATTCAAGGATACTTCAGGTCCATCCATGAACATCCTTATCAAACTGATGAGTATCGTTTCTCTGGTAATCGCGCCTACCCTTGCCCAGATCCATCATACCGGCGATCACACTGCGAAAGTTGAGGAAAAAGTCAAAGTGCAGGTGATTGCAGATAATGTAAAGAAAGAGGGTCAGGCTAATATTGAAAAGCTGGTGGAGGCCCTGAAGGCGGATGGATTTACTCAGAATGGGAAACTCGCTGTTGCAGTGAAAGAAGGTAAACTCATCATAAATGGGGTTGAACAACCGCTTGAGACTGTTAAGAAATACGAAAATCTTATTCCTGCAGGCGGTAACGTAACCGTCAATGTGGAAGTGGTGCAGGATTAATGTATCTTTGTTCCAGAAACTAATCAGATCCAAATACCAAAAGTCCCGACGTGTCTACGCCGGGACTTTTTTTTGTTTTTACTTTTCTTTTACGAAAGAAATCGTATTTTAGTCCCAAATGTTCCACCATGGCTTCAACCAAGTATATTAAACCGACAGACAGTGAACTGGAGATCCTTCAGGTTCTTTGGACACGGGGGCTGGCCAGTGTCAGAGAAGTACATGAAATCCTCGCCGCATCTAAGGATGTAGGTTACACCACTACCCTTAAACTGATGCAGATCATGCACGAAAAGGGTCTGGTACGCAGAGACGATTCAGTGAAGACGCACATCTACCAGGCTGCGGTAAGCAGGGAAAGGACACAGAAACACCTGCTGGGAAAGATGATTGATGGACTTTTCGGTGGATCCCCTACCCAATTGATTTTGCAGGCACTCGGTAATCACAAAGCATCGGCCCAGGAGCTGGAAGAAATCCAGCACCTTTTAAATAACCTCAAAAAACAGTAGGATGCCAACCCATCCCCAGACCGCTTTCCTTGAAGCCCTGGGCTGGACGCTCTTGAACAGTTGGTGGCAATTGGGAATTTTGTGGGTTCTGTTTCTGTTCTTGAAAAAGGTCTCGCCCCGTATGACTGCTGCTCACCGGTATAACCTGGCCCTGGTGTTCCTGATGGCTGGTATGTTATGGAGCCTGGTCACTTTTGCCGTCCGCTGGTCTAATCCGGAAGGCTATCATGTGACAGGTTTTGCAAACAGCGACTGGTACCGGTATTACCTGTTGATCCTTAGCCAGGTCCGGATCTTTCTCCCCTATCTTTCTCTGATCTACCTGTTTTGGCTGACCATGAGAATTGCCCGCTTCTGCAGGCTGTACCTGGCGACCAATAAATTGAGGCGTGACGGGCTGCACAAAGTTCCCGTAGAATGGAGATTGTACCTGGAGCATATGAGTGGGCACATGCATATTGGCAGAAAGGTGACCATCTGGTTTTCCGAAAAAATCGACACCCCCATCCTGCTCGGCTGGCTGAAACCCATGATCCTCCTGCCTTTCAGCGCTGCTACCCAGTTGAGCAATGATCAGCTCGAAGCGATCCTGCTGCATGAACTGGCGCATATCCGCCGGAACGATTTCTTCTGGAATATCATCGTTTCGCTGGCTGAAGTTGTTTTGTTTTATAATCCCTTCGCGAAACTCCTAATTTCCGCTATCCGTGAAGAAAGGGAGCATTCCTGTGATGACTGGGTGCTTCAGTTTCCCTACAAACCGGAATCTTACGCCAATGCATTGTTGCGTTTGGAACAACAGCGGGTTTACCCTGCTTCGCAGCTATTGCTGGCTGCGAGAGGAAATGGTTCCAGGTTATTGCTGCAACGGGTGAAAAGAATGTTGCACCTGCCAGGTGAAAAAAGAGAGCCAATCGGCAAATTGGCAATCCTGACGGTGATGATCGGCATGCTCGTAATGCTGGCACTTGTAGAACCCAGGGAAGAAATTAAAACATTTGTATGGGATGTGGTCCAGGCGCCGGTTGCCTCTCTTGAGAACAGGATCAGCCGCATCAACTTTAATTTTGCCAATGCGGACAACGGGGAGCCAGCTCAGCCGGAAACCAAGAAGAAGTCCGTCAAACTAAAGCCAAAATCGACTGAGGCAATCAACCGCAATAACTCGGCGGGACATGATCTCGAGTTATCGGAAACCCAGATCGATAATCTTCAGTTGGTTGCAGATTTCGACGCTACACCCTCGACGGATCCCTACGAGGCTGCTGCCCCGGCGTATGATTTCCAGCTGGCACCCAATACAACACCAGCCCTCGTATTAAATGAACGGGCTTTTGTATTACCGGATTACAGGGAATCGTTACCAGATGATGTACCGGTTGGGTCATATATGCCTTACGTCCCGTTGAACAGTTTTCAGGTTGCCCAGGCTGTTTCCGAAGATACCGCCCGCATGATCCGGAAGAATGCCATCAGCCGGAACCGGGCAGCTATGGCAACTAAAGCACAGGGTACAGCAACCCAGAAAGCTGAACTTTCCCTGCAGGCCAAACAGATGGCGCTCCAGGTACAACTGGCCCTTGATCAGCTGAACTGGGAAAAATTGAAGCTGAAACTGGAAAGGTCAGGAGCCTCAGCCGAAAGCATCCAGTATGAACTCGAAAAGGAACTGGCGAAGCTGGACTGGAACAAATTGCAACTGCAGGCGAAATGTGCCCTGGAAGGTTTGTCCCGGAAAGCTGATCAGGAACAGGAAGCTGAAAAGCAACGCCGGAATGTTGATTACATCCGGGCTTCTGAACAGGCTCAGTTAGACGGTTTATCGGTAATTGCTGATGATGGTGAAAACGACAATGACGAGGACAATCCGCAACAGAAATGCCAGAAAACTACCACGCCCGCTGCTTCAACAACTGTAACCGTTACTGCAACCAGTAAGTGTAATGGTAAAACAAAAACCGAGGTTAGAAAGAAACAGATAGTATATTTCTAATATATTAAATATAAATTATCAAAAGAGCCGGTTGTTAAACAGCCGGCTTTTTTGTGCCCACCGCCAGCCGGCCTGTTCATTTTCCTGGCTCTTCAATCGTCCGCAGCCATTGCACGGCCGCCGGTCCTTCACAAAATAAGAGGTCGAGAATCGACAATCCCGGTATGAATCCATGCCTGTCACGGAAAACCTGACCGTACATCCCAACAGCATCTTTCCCGGAAGTCCATTCTGACCGGCTGGCGGGCAGGAAATGGTTTCGGAAATCATCAGCATTGCCGGGGTCCCCGCCGGCTTTCCGGAGCGCCGGAGCAGGAACAGGATGCGCCGGCGAAAGGTCAAAAGTTACGGGAAGCTTCAGTTTTGATTGCACCCAATGCAATGCGTCAATATTGAAATCCAGGAGGAACCGGTAATGCTTTTCAAAGATGCCTGCCAGATCGTCACGGAAATATTCAAACCAGGGGGAGCGATTATATGCCGAAACAATTCCCCGCCAATGGTCCCGCTGCCAGGGTTCATCAGCAATTTTAATATCATTATACAAGAGCTTTTCATTCCTGGCATCCAGCAGGGGTACTGACAAATTCATGATGCCGTTTCCTCCGGCGATAAGAATTCTGTTCCTGAAACTCATTTTTTTATGACGCTCATATATAAACATTTCAACATTATAGTAACTATATACTTTTTTATACCAATCAACATTTGCAAAACATTGTAAATCAATAATTAATACTCTGTTATTCTCCATATGATGATCTCCCCGTTTTTCGTTGACAAAATCGGCGTTCCAGGTATAAAATGAGTCGTAAAGTTTGCATTACACAATGTTAGTTAAACGCTATTTTAAATTGATGATCAATATATTACTTGCGAAAATTTATTACTAATAATCTTGACCTGGTCTATTGATCAATAATTATCCTGTAAACCGCCCGTATTCTAAAAACATTAGGGCCAAATATACCGCAATTCTGAAAATTGATTTTGCTGATAATTGGCCGATCTCCTATTTTGCCATTAATATGTCGATAAACACATTACGCCGCCGGAAACAGCTTATTACTGCTGTCCTATTGTTCCTATCTTTTGGATTGTTTTCCTGTAGCAAGCCGGTAATCCCGGAATACCAGGCATTTGAAAATTTTCAGCTCAGTAAAATCAGTTTAGGGGAAACTGTCGTTTCGGCAGACCTTAAGTATTATAATCCCAATCCTTATCCGTTGCAATTGAAGCATGCAGATCTCGCCATACGGCTGGAGGATAAGCCGGTTGGAACAACAGTACTGGATACCCTGATCACGATTCCCGAGAAGGATACATTTTATATTCCTGTAAGTCTGAAGGTGAACATGAAGCAGCTCCTGAGCAATGCCTTGACTTTGCTTATGCAATCGGAGATCGATGTTAAGGTAGATGGGACAGTGAAAATGGGGAAGTCAGGTATCTTCTTTAATATGCCGGTTCATTACGCCGGTAAGCAGAAAATCGAATTTTGATGGGTATGTATAAATAAAAACGCCCCCGAAAGGGGGCGTTTAATATTTGCCTGAGATTACGTAAACCGGTTCTTATTCCGGTTTTTTACAGCATTTGGGGAGCTTTTCGTATGATTCTTCGTTGGCGCTTACATCATCAGCGTCATAGCCAACGTTCGCAATAGCTGTCTTTATGTTCTCAATATTGGTACGGTCTGTATAAAATGTTACCGTAGTCTTCTTCTTTTTATAGTCAACATTAGACTTTGTAACTCCTTCCTCTTTTGCCAGGAACGTCTCAATTCGCTTTTTACACATATCACATTGAACAGATGGGGTGCTGATGACCACCGTCTGCAGCGTTTTTTTAGCCTGTGCAAAAGCGCCTGTAACAAGACCGGTTACCAAAACAACCAGCAGCGAAAGTTTTTTCATATGACGAAATTTTATCGAAAATACTAAACTCCAGTCCAGTTTGCCGGGTCCTCCCGCCATTTTAACAATACCGGCTTCAATTCCGGTCCGAAGGTGCCTTTTTCTTCCCCCAGTGCGATCAGTGATTCATAACTGGTCAGAGACCGGAAAGGCACCCCTGCTTCCTGAAATGCTGCTGATGCCTGCGGGAAGCCATAGTTGAAAATGGATACCATTCCCACTACTTCCATACCTGCCTGGCGGATGACCTCCACTACCTGCAGGCTGCTTTTCCCGGTTGAGATCAGGTCTTCTATGACCAGCACTTTAGCGCCTTTCGTATAGTCGCCCTCTATCTGGTTGCCCAGCCCATGTTCCTTGGGTTTGGGTCGTACATAGATGTACGGTAGTTTCAACTGGTCAGCTGCCATGGCACCCCATGCGATACCAGCTGTCGCAACACCCGCCAGTAATTCAGCGTCCGGGAACTGTTCAAAAATGACATTGCACATTTCAGACTTCACAAAATCCCGGATGAATGGGAAGGACAATACTTTTCTGTTATCGCAGTAGATCGGGCTTTTCCAGCCGCTAGCCCAGGTAAAGGGCTGTTCCGGACTCAATCTTACTGCCTTACATTGCAACAGTTTCTCTGCTACAGCTTTTTCGTTTGACTTCATATTATCTTTATTACCAACGGGCAAAAATACCTCACCCCTTTATGTACATCAAAATCTATTTTGGCGACAAGCCCCTCTTTCTGTGTGATGAGATCACTCCTGACCTTGAACCCTTCCTCCACCATGACGATGCTGTTTATATAGACGAATTCTCCAGCCCGGCAATAAAGAGCATGATCTATGAAATGCAGCTTCCTGGAATCCATGCAGGAATTCTCCGGCATAACGACCTTGAATTGCTGAGAAAGGCTGTCTGGAAGAAATTCCACCTGGTAGCGGCTGGCGGAGGTGCAGTATGGAATGACCAGCAACAGCTGCTGTTCATTCACAGAAGGGGAAAATGGGATCTTCCGAAGGGGAAATGGGATGATGGAGAATCCATCCGGGAATGTGCCGTCAGGGAAGTAAGAGAAGAAACCGGCATATCAGCTGTTATCCGCCAGGAACTGCCCACTACATTTCATACCTATTACGACAGCGGAAAACATATCCTGAAACCAACTTACTGGTTTGAAATGGACGTCACCGGTAATACCGAAACGAAAGTTCAGACCGAGGAAGATATCCACCTTGCGGAGTGGCTAGCTCGGGAGGAATGGTCACAGGTGCTGAACAATACTTTTCCCAGTATCAAAGATGTGTTGCAGGCGCTTTCATCCGGATAACAGGTCAACTATTCTATGGCCTGCTTTTTCAGGATAGCTACCGTGATCCGGCTGATGCAAACCAGCTTCCCTCTTTCGTCAACTATCCTGATCTCCCATACATGGGTACTGGCGCCCCGGTGAAGGGGGCTGGCTGTTGCGGTCACGAAACCGCTTCTGACGCTCCTGATGTGGTTGGCATTGATCTCCACCCCTACAGCGATGAACCTGGCCGTATCCACCGACATGGCTGCTCCCACACTTCCCAGCGTTTCTGCCAGGGCAACCGAGGCGCCGCCGTGCAACAATCCATAAGGTTGCTGGGTCCTGTGATCCACGGGCATCCGGGCCCGGATAAAATCGGGACCCAGTTCTGTCCATTCGATTCCAAGGTGATCGCCCATGGTGTTGACCCCAAGAGGCTTCAGGTCATCGATGGTTAATGCGGGATTATGCCATATAACGTCCATGATCAGCCGTTTTGTTCAAGACTGCGGAAAACAGCATCCGGAATAAAGGGGGATGCGTCACCGTTGTTCCTGATGATATCCCTGACGATGGTGGATGCAACTGATGTGTATTTGGGTTCACCTGTCAGAAAGATGGTTTCGATGGAATGATCCATAGTCCGGTTCGCGTCGGCGATAGTTTTCTCATATTCAAAATCACTGACATACCGGATTCCCCTCAGGATAAATTTCGCACCGATCTCCTGGCAAAACTTTACCGTCAGGCCCTCGTATACGGCGCCTTCAACTTTGTCGACGCCTTTGAAGATCTCAGAAATCCACAACAACCGCTGCTCCGCTGAAAACATTGGTGCCTTGGCGGCGTTGAGCCCCACTCCGATCACGATTTTATCAAACAAGGGCAGTGCACGCTTTACTATATCCACATGCCCAAGTGTTATTGGATCAAATGTTCCGGGAAAGAGACAAATTCTATTCATGAAGGGGATTTATCAAGGGGTTTCGCGGCCAGCCAGCAGGTAAAGAACTGCCATCCTGACGGCAACACCGTTTTCGACCTGTTGAAGAATGATGCTTTGACCGCTGTCAGCTACATCACTGTCCAGTTCTACTCCACGGTTAATTGGTCCCGGGTGCATTACCAGAATTTCTTTTTTGAGGCTTGCCAGCATTTCTTTCTTTACGCCGTATGCCTGGTTGTATTCGCGCAGGGAAGAGAACAACACCTGGTTCTGCCGCTCCAGCTGAATCCTCAATACATTCGCCACATCACACCATTCCAGTGCTTTCCTCAGGTTGTATTCCACTTGCACACCGAATGCTTCTTTCATGTAGGTAGGAATCAGGGTGGGCGGGCCTGCTACCATCACCTCAGCTCCCATTTTTTTCAGCAGGTAAAGATTGCTGAGGGCAACGCGGGAGTGCATGATATCTCCGATGATAGCGATCTTTTTCCCTTCCAGCGTACCGAGGTTTTCGCGTATAGAAAAAGCGTCGAGCAATGCCTGTGTGGGATGTTCATTAATGCCATCTCCGGCATTCACAATTGCCGCAGGAATATGCTTGGCAAGAAAATGGGGCGCACCGCTGGCACTATGCCGCATCACCACCATATCCACCTTCATGCTGAGAATGTTATTTACCGTATCCAGCAGCGTTTCTCCCTTCGATACGGAGGACGCGCTGGCACTGAAGTTAATGGTGTCAGCACTTAACCGCTTTTCTGCAAGTTCAAATGAAATCCTTGTTCTGGTGGAGTTTTCGTAAAAGAGGTTAACTATGGTGACGTCCCGTAAGGAAGGAACCTTTTTTACCGGCCGCTGCAAAACCTCTTTGAATTGGGTTGCGGTATCTAAAATAAGCTGAATGTCGTTCGGAGAGATATCTCTAATGCCCAGGAGATGTTTTGTACTAAGTCGCATTAGGAGGCAAAGTTAAGTTTTAGAGCAATATCACTTCATCCTTTCCGCTATTTTCCTTCCAGCCAACCTTTACCCGCTGGGTAATAATGGAATCGATCGCTTTTCCGACATAATCCGGCTGGATTGGCAGCTCTCTGCTGAACCGGCGATCAATCAGCACGCAAAGCTCAACTTTCCGCGGACGGCCGAAATCCATCAATGCATCCAGGGCGGCGCGAATCGTTCTCCCGGTATATAACACATCATCGATCAGGATCACCTTTTTATTCTCAATGGAAAAATGAATATCCGTCTGATTGGCTACATGAAGTTCCTTGCGAACATCATCCCGGTAAAATGTTATGTCGAGCACACCGTACCTGATGGGGTGGTTTGGTTTAATGATATTGATCGCCTGCATGATCCGGCTGCTGAGCCAGATACCCCTGGGCTGGATTCCGATTATACATGTTTCTGCCAGTTCCGGACTGTTCTCTATGATCTGATGCGCAAGCCTTTGAATCGTAATGCTAAGCTGCTCCCCGCTGAGGATCGTTTTCAATTGATGAAATTTCCGCTAAAATACGGCATCAGGAGGCTATCAAAAAAAAGAACCGCCGGTTGGCGGTCCTGATGTGTTTAGATTATTTCGCATTGAACAGGTACAAAACACCGAGCTGGAAGACCGACTGGTGTAATTTGGAATCACCGTCTTCATCCAGCCGGCTGATCCCAAGGTTGTACCGTGCATTGATCCCCAACTCCGGCAGAAGGTGGAAACCCAAACCAAATCCCCAGGAAAAGTCCACCTTTTTTGCGTCATCGGAAAAGTCGTGGGCATCGCCGTCATACTTCTGTTTCGCGCTGACCAGGAATCCAAGCTGGGGTCCTGTTTCAGCGTAGAAACGTTGAGGGAAATGATACTGGACCATCACCGGCACATTGATAAAATTCGTGGCGTAGCGGATCTTGTAACCATCGATCTCCCTTTCAGTCCGCGCACCTTGTGTTGAGAATACAATTTCCGGTTGAATCCTGAAAGCGTCCGTTACTGCGATCCTTGCAAGACCGCCGACATGCAGGCCCGCTTTCGATTCTACGTTATAACTGGATTCACCGACAAAGGAGGTAATGTTCAGACCACCTTTAACACCAAATTGTACTTGCGCTGCTGCAAACTGTGTGATAGCAGTTGCTGCAGCAATCATCAGAAATTTTTTCATGGTACGTTCAATTTTTTAACCATCGCTACAACGTCAAATTGCGTGCGAAAGTATAAAAACGCACCTCCAAAATTATTCCTCTGACAGGAATGGATACCTGAAGCTTGTCGGTGGGTTATATGTTTCCTTGATCGTGCGTGCGCTCAGCCAACGGTAAAGGTTCAACATTGAACCAGCTTTATCGTTGGTACCGCTAGCCCTTGCTCCGCCAAAAGGTTGTTGTCCCACCACGGCGCCTGTCGGCTTGTCGTTGATATAGAAATTTCCTGCAGCATTCCGGAGACGGCTTGTTGCCAGTTCAATGGCATCGCGATCCCTGGCGATAATTGAACCAGTCAGTGCATAAGGAGAGGTATTGTCCACAAGATTCAATGCCTTTTCAAAATTGTTGGCATCGTAAGTATAAATCGTGAGTACCGGGCCGAAGATTTCCTCGCACATGGTTACATACTGCGGGTCGGTTGTTTCGATTACAGTCGGTTCAACAAAATATCCTTTGCGTTTGTCGCAATTGCCTCCTACCAGGATTTTGGCCTTCCGGTCTTTCCTGGCACGGTCAATGTATTTTTTGATCTTATCGTAACTCCTTTCATCAATCACGGCATTGATAAAATTGCTGAAATCTTCCACGCTTCCCATTTTCATCTGCTCCACCTGGTCTACCAGTTTCCGCTTGACAATTTCAGCAATATTGGAGGGCAGGTATGCCCTTGAAGCAGCCGAACATTTTTGTCCCTGGAATTCAAATGCCCCCCTGGCGAGTGCAGTAGCCACTACATCGGGATCGGCGCTGCGGTGTACCAGCACAAAATCCTTACCGCCTGTTTCGCCAACGATGCGCGGGTAGGTTCTGTATTGTGCAATATTGGCGCCGATAGTCGCCCACATGGTATTGAATACACCAGTAGACCCCGTAAAGTGTACGCCGGCAAAATCGCGGTGAGAAAAACAAACATCCCCGAGCGTGGGTCCATCCACATAGATCAGGTTGATCACACCGTCCGGCAATCCCGCTTCCTGGAGGATCCGCATGAACATTTGTGCAGAATAGATCTGTGTATGGGCTGGTTTCCAGACGACTGTATTGCCGCACATGGCGGGCGCGGTGGGAAGGTTGCCACCGATCGCGGTGAAGTTGAAGGGTGTAATAGCAAGTACAAATCCCTCCAGGGGACGCCACTCCATGCGGTTATGCATGCCCGGGCTACTGATCGGCTGTTGTTTATAAATCTCACTCAGGAAATGTACATTGAAACGCAGGAAATCGATGATCTCACAGGCCGCATCAATTTCTGCCTGGTAGGCATTCTTGCTTTGCCCAAGCATCGTGGTCCCGTTCATGTAGGAACGGTATTTGGTTGCAATAAGATCGGCTGCTTTCAGGAAAATTGCTGCACGGCTTTCCCAACTTGTTTCCGCCCAGGATGCCCTTGCTTTCAATGCGGCATCGATGGCTTGCTGAACATGTTTGGCATCACCTTCATGAAAGTAACCCAGCACATGATCTTTTTCATGGGGAGGTGTAATCGCAATCCGGTTGCCGGTTCTTACTGCCCTGCCACCGATATACATGGGGATATCCGCTTCTTTTTTCTTCAACTCTGCCAGTGTCTTTTTCAGCGTGGCTTTTTCCGGAGATCCCGGTCCATAGTTCAGCACCGGCTCGTTTACCGGCATCGGATAAGCAAAATAACCTAAGCTCATAATGTGTGTTTTAAAACTAAGAAGCTGGTTCTTCTTCTTTCTGGCTCATCAAATATGCCTTGATAAAACCATCCAGTTCACCGTCCATTACAGGCTGTACATTGCCCACTTCAAAGTCGGTCCGGTGATCTTTGATCATTTTATAAGGGTGAAATACATAACTCCTGATCTGGCTTCCCCATTCGATTTTCTTCTTGCTGGCATTGGTGGCATTTTTCAGTTCCTCCCGGCGGCGAAGTTCTTCTTCATACAGACGGCTTTTCAGCATCTGCATGGCTTTTTCCCGGTTACCCAGCTGCGTTCTTTCGGTTTGGCAAATCACTACAATTCCTGTAGGAATATGGGTGAGCATCACCTTGGTTTCCACCTTGTTCACGTTCTGACCGCCTGCACCGCCGCTTCGGGCTGTTTCCATCTTCACTTCGCTGTCTTTTACTTCAATTTCGATCGTGTCATCTACCAGCGGGTAGACGAAAACGGAGGCGAAGGAAGTATGCCTGCGGGCGTTGGAGTCAAACGGCGAGATCCGCACGAGGCGGTGAACACCACTTTCGCCTTTCAGGAAACCATAGGCAAACGGGCCGTCAAACTGAAAGGTTGCACTTTTAATACCAGCGCCATCGCCGTCCTGCCAATCGAGTTCCGTAACAGCGTACCCCTGTTTTTCGCCATACATGCGATACATGCGGGATAAAATCTGGGCCCAATCCTGGCTTTCGGTACCGCCGGCACCGCTGTTGATCTGGATAACGGCAGGAAGTTCATCTTCGGGCTGGTTCAGCGTACTCTTGAATTCGGCTTCCTCAATGGCAGCCAGCGCCTTTTCATAGGCCGCTTTCACTTCTTCTTCGGTAGCCTCGCCTGCTTTCCAGAAATCATGAAGAATGGCGAAATCCTCTACCGCAGTATCGACTTCCCCGAAAAGGCCGATCCAGTACTCATGTACCTTGATTTCCTTCAGAATAGCGGTAGCACGCTGATTATCATCCCAAAAGCCGGATGATAGCGTTAATTGTTTGTCTTGTTGGATCTTGTGGGTTCGGTTAGCGACGTCAAAGAAACCTCCTTAGAACCGAAACCCGCTCCCGTAATGTTTTCAAATTTTCTTGTGTCATAGCGGGTGCAAAGATATTGGAAATATCGGTACATTGGGGACACGTACCCGACATATTGTAACATTCCGTAAACAATTAAGGGTCGTAACTTGCCGTTTGAATTTTGGTTATCAATATGCATCGATTCTCTTTATACTTAGGCGTAGTAGCACTGGCTTTCAGTCAGTACCTGGCCGGCTGCGCCCAGAAAGAAAATCCCAATAAATCCATGAGCAATGACCTTGTGTATGCGAATTATGGGGCAACCGATACGGCAACGCTAGGCGCCGGATGTTTCTGGTGTGTGGAGGCAGTATTCCAGCAACTTAATGGTGTGCTGAAAGTTTCTTCCGGATACTCCGGTGGCAAAGTGGCCAATCCCACTTACGAGGAGGTGTGCCAGAAAAATACTGGTCATGCAGAAGTGATCCAGGTAATTTTTGATCCTGCGATCGTGACCTATGATGAGTTATTGGAAGTGTTCTGGCAATCGCATGATCCCACTACACTTAACCGCCAGGGAAATGATGTTGGTCCGCAGTACCGCAGCGTGGTATTTTATCACAATGAAGAGCAACGGGAAAAAGCTGAACATTATAAGGAGCAGCTGGATGAAAGCGGTTCTTTTAATGCACCGATCGTTACTGCTGTTGAGCCTTTCAAAAACTTCTACCTCGCAGAAGATTATCACCAGAATTACTATATCAATAACGGATCACAACCTTATTGCTATTTCGTGATCAGGCCGAAGATGGAAAAATTCGAAAAAGTATTTAAGGATAAACTGAAAAAGAATAATCAGGCGCAAACAAAAAGGGAAAAGTAAATTTTCCCTTTTTTTATTGATATATTATTTTCTCGTTTTCTTATCAGGCTACCCGCTCTTTCTTTCCATTGCTGATTTCTTTCAGGGGTTGTTCTACCTCCACCATCAGTTTGTTCAGCCGGATAATGCCTACAAAGTTCATCAGTTTCATTACCTGGTAAGTCGGATCCAGTTCAAACCACTTGCGGGCAAAGTTCGGATTGGTACCCTGCTTATGGTGGTTGTTCTGAAACAACTCGCCCAGCAGGAATATACCCCAGGGCTCACTATTCTTGCTGTGATCACCATTGGTATAGTTGGAATATCCATATTTATGTCCGCACCAGTTCACGATCGCGCCCTGAACCGGTCCCATCAGGAAATGAATGGGCAATAGCAGAAACCACCAAAAACTGGGTGCAAATACCACGTAGATACCAACGTACGCAGCGCCAAACAGGAGACGGCTCCACATGCTGTCGGCTATACGGTCCAGTTTTGACCAGATCGGAAGATATTCACGGGTAAACTGGGCATCCGGCACATTTTTACCGGTCAGAAAAGCATTGTAAATATTCCTGGTATGGATCATCATGCCCCAAACGTCTTTGAAGAAATGGGGGCTATGCGGGTCTTTTTCAGTGTCACTGTATACATGGTGCATTCGGTGCATTACAGCATAAGCGCGGGGTACGAGGTAGGATGAACCCTGGGTAAACCAGGTGGACAGGTAAAAGAATCTCTCCCAGCCTTTGCTGGTCGTATACATCTGGTGGGATGCAAAACGATGCAGGAAAAACGTATGAAAGAAAAGGGATAAGAACCAATGGGCGAAAAAGAAAGTCAGAATAACTGCCATACTGCACATTTAATTAAGGCGCAAAGATAAATCAAAATGATGCTACTTGGGCAGTTTTAAGAAACCCTTGCAGGCAATTTTAATATCAACAAGCTGATAATCAATAGACAATATATCGAGGTAGGTTTGAAGTCTGGAGTCTGGGCTTCGCCCACCGAAGCTTTAGCGAAGGTGGAGAGTTGAAATTGGCGCAGGCGGGTTTTGGGGTTACACAGCGCTGAAAAAATGTAGTGGGCTATATTAATTGGTGTAGTGGCGGCCTCGGATTCGTGTAGTAAACCGCTGTTTTACACAGGGAACAGGCCTGCTTGTTCGAGATGGGTTCGACATGAGAAGGAGGCTGGAAGGTGAATTTCTTCCTTCAAACCCCGAAACGAGCCCCTTTCAGACACCCTATCGCCCCGGACCAATCAGGGCTGATCCAGCCGTGCATGCCGGAGTTCAAGCAGGTTCTGGCTATTGGGGGTAAAGCCCGTCACATTCTTTCTGACCAGCCAGCAAACTTCATCATACCAGAGTGGCACCACCGGCGCATCGGCCACCAGCAGACGGTCCATTGACCGGTAAAGTCCATACCGGATACTGTCATTTGTCTCAAGCAGGGCAGCTTCATATAGTTTGTCAAAAGACGGGTTGCTGTATCGGGTATAATTGGGCGGTGCCGGGTTTTTAGAATAAAAAACACTGAGATAGTTTTCCGCATCCGGGTAATCGGCGATCCATGATCCCCGGAAAAACATGGCCTGCGACTGGGCAGTTTGCTCCAGCAGAAAACTTTTCTGTACTACTTCCACTTTTACCTGCAGACCGATCTCCTGCAATTCCCTGGCAATATAACTGGCCAGATCAGAATAGATCGGAATGGTAAGCAGTGTAACAGCAGCCTGTTCACCACTTTCCCTTTTTATGGATGCAACCAGTTTTCTTGCTGTATCCGGTCGAAAGGTGTAGCCCGGTACTGCTGCACTGTCAAATGAAGGCAGACCGGGCGGTACAAATCCGTTCTCGGCGGGCCTACCGATCGAGTTGCGCAGGTATAACATCATCTTTTTCCTGTCGAAACCATAATTAATTGCCTGGCGCACCTGTTTCCAGCGTAATGGCGATCGTCTGACCAGCGCATTACCCGGGTCCATCAGGATGCCCAGATATTCTGTATTGAGATAAGGATGTTTCTTCAGTGTAACCTGTTCCTTCCAGGCTTCCCGCAAATCCCCTTTTTTATTCAGCACCTCATCTTTGAACGAAGGATCGATATCATTCACAAAATGCAACTGGCCCTGCCTGAACAGGAGGAATTCTGTAGCCTTGCTTTCATTGAATGTGATTTTAATTCCAGGAAGGTAAGGAAGGTGTTGCCCGCTGCTGTCTTTCTCAAAGTATTGCCTGTGGCGTTTCAGTAAAAGCGTTTGACCCTCTTCATAAGCCAGGAAAAAAAACGGCCCTGAACCTACGGGATGACTCCGGAAACCTGCACCGTAAAATTGCACTGCTTCTTCCGGAATAATCGAACAATACTGCATGCTCAGCATACCCAGTATGGGTGGGAAGGCCTTGTATAGCTCAAGTTCAAAAGTGCTGTCATCAACAGCGCGGAACCCCTGCCGGGGATCGAGTTTTCCATTGAAAATCCATGCACCGCTGCTGGCTGTTGCAGGATCTACGAGCCGGCGAAGGCTGTAAACAACATCGGCTGCTTTGAGACGCCGTCCCCGCCCGCCAGGAAAACAGGGACTATCATGAAACCACACACTGTCTTTAAGGTGAAACCGATAAATGCGACCGTCAGCACTGATCTCCCATCTGTCAGCAACAGATGGCCGGATCTCCATATCGTCTCCAACTTCTACCAGTGTACTGTATAACTGGTGAATGATCCACATAATACTTTGATTTTTGGCAAATGCAGGATCAAGACTGGCAACACCTGATGATTCATTGTAATGGAAGTAGCCATCATTGTTCCCGGACTGTCTGGCGCAGCCCGCCAGCAGCCAGCAACCAAGCAAAATAGTACTACACCACCGGTAATTATCCATGAAGCGGAAATTGGGTTTAGCCCTTATATTTACCGCATGCAACTTACATCATTAAAAACAGTAATCCTCACTGCTATTGGAGCAGCACTTGCCTGCACTCACCTGCATGCTCAACCGCTGTCCAAAAGAGAAACCCTTACTCACCAGGACACGCTACGCGGATCCCTTAATCCTGAGCGCGCCTGGTGGGATGTTCAACGATACGATATTACAGTTACCCCCGATTACACTGCTAAAACGATCAGCGGAGAAGTAGACCTGAGTTTCAAAGTAGTTCGTAACAGTGGTGCCATGCAGATAGACCTGCAGGAACCCATGATGCTGAATAAAGCCGTTCTTAATGGAAAAAACATCAGCATCGCCCGGGAAGGAAATGCGTGGCATCTTGCTGTGCCGGGTGATCTGAACCAGGAAAGTGATCAGGTGATCCGGCTTACATTTTCCGGTAAACCACGGGAAGCGATCAGGGCACCGTGGGACGGAGGCTGGATCTGGACCAAAGACAGGGCTGGCAACCCCTGGATGAGCGTAGCCTGCCAGGGCCTCGGGGCAAGCGTATGGTATCCTTGTAAAGACCACCAGAGCGATGAGCCTGATAAAGGCGCCACACTCTCCATGATCGTCAGCAAAGACCTTGTAGCAGTTGCGAACGGCCGGCTGAAGGAAAAAAAAGACCGTGACAGCAAGACGGTTCAGTACACCTGGGAGGTGAAAAATCCGATCAACAATTACGATATTATTCCTTATATAGGAAAATACACCAGCTGGAATGAAACGTTCCAGGGAGAAAAAGGCAACCTTGATCTGCAGTTCTGGGTTTTGCAGGAAGACCTCGAAGCCGCCAAACAGCAGTTCATCCAGGTGAAACCGATGCTGCAATGCTTTGAACACTGGTTTGGCCCTTATCCCTTTTATGAAGATGGTTATAAACTTGTACAGGCACCCCATCTAGGCATGGAACATCAGAGTGCAGTTGCCTATGGCAACAAATTCAAAAATGGTTACCTCGGGCGCGACCTTAGCGGAACAGGCTGGGGACTAAAATGGGATTTTATCATCATCCATGAAAGCGGGCATGAATGGTTCGGTAATAATATTACCAGTAAAGACATTGCCGATATGTGGGTGCACGAAGGTTTTACCAACTACAGTGAAACAATCTATACAGAATGTCAGGATGGTCTCGAAGCCGCCAATGCCTATATCGCCGGTGTGCGGAAAAATATCAGGAATGACATTCCGATCATCGGCATCTATGGTGTAAATAAGGAGGGCAGCGGCGACATGTATCCGAAGGCGGCCAATATGATACATTATATCCGTCAGCTGATGAAAGACGACGAAAAATTCCGCCAGCTGCTGCGCAACCTGAACAGCACCTACTATCACCGCACGACAACCTCGTCAGAAGTGGAAGCCTTTATCAGCCGTGCTGTTGGTCGTGACCTTTCGCCGCTTTTTGAGCAATATTTGCGTACCACCAAAGTGCCGGTATTGCAGTACGGCAACAGTAGTGGCGTGCTCTCCTACCGCTGGAAAAACGTTGTACCCGGATTCAACCTGCCGGTAAAGGTTAAGATCAACGGTAAGGAAACCTGGCTGGAACCGACAGAGGAATGGCAGACGTTGAAAGTAATGCTGCAGACATTTGAAGTTGATCCGAACTTCTACGTAGAAACAAAGAAACAGGATTAAATATCAGTAACGACCGGCGCCCACAAGGCGCCGTTTGTAATATTCCTCATTCAGGTCACTGATCACTACACCGCTGCTGGTTGATGCATGTACAAATTTGTTGTGAAGCAGATAAACACCTACATGGGATACCCCGCCGCGGGTGTTGAAGAAAACGAGGTCACCAGTTTGAAGGTATTCCAGCGGGATCTTCTGGCTCTGATCAAATTGTTCTCTCGAAGTACGGGGAAGTGTTTTTCCGAAAACAGCTGAAGACAACTGGTTGACGAACGCGGAACAATCAATGCCCTGGCGGGTTGAACCTCCATAACGGTATTTCGTGCCGTACCAGTCGTCGATATACTGCAGCAAAACAATATTGTTCAGATTTTCTACATTCTCATCGAGCAGGATAGCGTATTTGAACTGGAGCGCCGTACTGCTTTCAATATTACCGGAAGCGGCATAACTGTTCATTGCCGGGCCGCCGAATAATCCTGTATTCGGAGAATAGCCGGCTCCGGGTCCATCTTCACCGGGATTGATCCTGATTGTTTCAATAAACCGGGGATCGCCGGAAACGGTCCGTTTTACCGTTGGCGAAGCATTGGATGTCGTATTTCTGCTGCTCCCGCAGGCAACGAGCAGACAGCTAAATGGTAACAGATAAAAAAATTTCACCAAGGATATTTTCATGTAGGCATCAATGTGCAAAACTAACGAATTCATATTTTAAACCCGCTGGTGGAAAATTTGTTACTTGCATCATGTCCGATTTCTCCCACCTTCATTGTCACACCCAGTATTCCCTTCTCGACGGAGCCGCTTCGATCCAGGCCCTTTACAAGAAAGCTGTTAAAGATAAAATGCCCGCTATTGCCATTACGGACCACGGCAATATGTTTGGCGCATTTGAATTCGTTGCAGAGGCGTACAAGCACAAGGGGGAAGATGGAAAGCCGCTGGTTAAGCCGGTGGTGGGTTGCGAGTTTTACGTTGTGGAAGATCGTCACCGGAAATCCTTTACCAAGGAACAGAAAGACGAGCGTTACCACCAGGTACTCCTGGCCAAGAATGCACTAGGTTACCAGAACCTGATTAAGCTGACTTCCCTTGGTTATACGGAAGGCATGTACAGCAAGTACCCCAGGATCGACAAGGAGCTGATCGAAAAATATCACGAGGGGCTGATCGCCACAACCTGTTGTATCGGCGCTTATGTTCCGCAAACCATTCTGCACGACGGAGAAGCTGCCGCAGAAAAAGAATTCAAATGGTGGCTCGACATTTTCGGAGAGGATTATTTCATCGAACTGCAGCGGCATAAGATCCCTGAACAGGAAACCATCAATGCGTGCCTGCTCCGTTTTGCGCAGAAATTCGATGTACCGGTAATTGCGACCAATGACAGTCACTATACTGACCGGGACGATGCCAATGCACATGACATCCTGCTTTGTATCAACACCGGCGAAAAGCAAAGTACACCGGGATTTGATGATTTTGTGAATGACGATGCCGCTGTCAGGAACCGTCGCTTTAAATTCCCGAATGACCAGTTTTATTTCAAGTCCACTGAAGAAATGAAACAGCTGTTCAGTGATATTCCGCAATCGATCACCAACACCAATATGATCGTGGAGCGCGTGGAATTGCTGAACCTGAAAAAAGATATCCTGCTACCGGCGTTTCCGATTCCTGCTGAATTCCAGGTTCATGGCGACAGTAACCTGAACCAGTGGGAATACCTCAAACACATCACCTATGAAGGGGCCGCTGCGCGTTATGCAGAGATCACTCCGGACATCCAGGAGCGGATTGACTTCGAATTGTTCACCATTAAAACCATGGGGTTTGCAGGTTACTTCCTGATCGTAAGTGATTTTATCAGGGAAGGCAGGAATATGGGTGTATTTGTAGGCCCCGGGCGTGGTTCTGCTGCAGGCAGTGCAGTTGCCTATTGTATTGGCATTACCAATATCGACCCCATCAAATACAACCTGCTCTTTGAACGGTTTCTTAATCCCGACCGGAAAAGCATGCCGGATATCGATACCGATTTTGACGATGATGGACGCCAGCGGGTGATCGACTATGTCGTACGCAAGTATGGTCGCAACCAGGTAGCGCAGATCGTTACCTATGGTACTATGGCTGCGAAAATGAGCATCAAGGATGTTGCACGGGTACTGGACCTTCCGCTCGCAGAATCCAATGCGCTGGCCAAGATGGTGCCGGACAAACCAGGCATTGAATTGGGTCGGGTACTGAAAGCGCCGCTTACAGAGAAGGAAGGTGAAAAATCGCTCGAGGGGAAGGAACAACTTGGGCCGGAAGACCTCGAATCAGTTAAAAAACTGAGAGAGATCTACAACGGGTCGGATATCCGGGCGCAGGTGCTGCACGAGGCTGAGCGGCTCGAAGGTTCTGTACGGAATACCGGTCTCCACGCTGCAGGCATCATCATCGCACCGGATGACCTGATGAACATTATACCCGTATGTACGGCCAAAGACTCTGACCTGTTGGTTACCCAGATTGAAGGAAGCATCATTGAGGATGCCGGCGTAATCAAGATGGACTTCCTGGGATTGAAAACCCTCACGATCATCAGGAATGCTTTGCAACTGATCGAACAGAATCACGGGATTTCAATTGTTATTGATGATATCCCCCTCGATGATGAAACCGCCTTTCAGTTGTATCAGCGTGGAGACACCATTGGAACGTTCCAGTTTGAAAGTCCCGGTATGCAGAAATACCTCCGTGACCTCAAGCCCGACCAGTTTGCCGACCTTATTGCGATGAACGCCTTGTATCGTCCGGGGCCACTCGCTTATATCCCCAACTTTATCGACAGGAAACACGGAAAGGAACCGATCACCTATGACCTTCCCGAGATGGCGGAGTACCTCCAGGAGACCTACGGTATCACGGTTTACCAGGAACAGGTGATGCTGCTTGCCCAGAAGCTGGCAGGTTTCAGCAAAGGGGATGCCGATGTACTCCGGAAAGCGATGGGGAAGAAGCAGAAATCGGTACTGGACAAAATGAAGTCTCAGTTCGTTAACGGAGCTGCAGAAAAGGGACATCCGAAAGATAAACTGGACAAGATCTGGACCGACTGGGAAGCATTCGCCCAATATGCCTTTAACAAATCTCACTCCACCTGTTACGCCTTTGTCGCTTACCAGACGGCCTACCTGAAAGCACACTATCCTTCCGAATATATGGCTGCTGTACTGAATAACGCCGGCAGTATTGAAAAGATCACCTTCTTTATGGAGGAGTGTAAAAGGATGGGGCTGGAAGTGCTGGGCCCGGATATCAATGAATCCCACAAGGGTTTTGCTGTTAACAAGGAAGGGGCGATCCGTTTCGGATTAGGCGGACTTAAGGGGGTTGGCGAAGCAGCAGTGGATGCCATCATTCTTGAGCGTGGAAAGGAAGGGGCCTTTACCAGCATATTCGATATGATCAAAAGAATCAACCAGCGATCAGTCAACAAAAAAACGCTGGAAAGCCTTGCTTATGCAGGAGCATTTGATTGCTTTACTGATCTGCACAGGGCCCAGTACTTTTTTATGCCGCAGGGGGACAACACAACGGGACTCGAAAAGATTATCAGGTATGGTAACGTTTACCAGGCGCAAAGCCAGGGAACAACCAATACCTTATTTGGGGATCTTCCCGCTGTGCTCGACATCCCTGCACCAAAGATCCCAGCCTGTGAGCCCTGGACCCTGACAGACCGCCTTGACAAGGAAAAAGAAGTGACAGGCATTTTCATCAGCGGTCATCCGCTGGATCATTTTCGTTTTGAAATGCGGTATTACAATATCATGTCACTGCAGGACTTTAATGAAGCAAAAGACAACCAGGCGTTACAAGCCAGTGGAAGGCAGTTCCGGATCGCCGGACTGGTGATTGACGGACAGCACCGGATCACCCGGACGGGCAGGAATTTCGGCGTGCTCACGCTGGAGGACTACAGCGGCAAGACAGAAATAATGTTGTGGGGTGAGGATTATATGCGGTTCAAGGACTATCTGGACAAAGGGAAAAGCCTGTTCCTGACCGGCAGTTACAAAAGCCGGTTTAATACAGAACAATACGAATTTAAGGTGGAAAGGATTTGTTTGCTGGAATCCATTAAATCTCAACAAACAAAGCAATTAACCTTATCGGTGGAGCCGCGGCATGTCAGCGGTACCATGATTGGCTTCCTGGAGGCGAATTTCAAGCGTTTTCCCGGAAAGACGGGTATCCGCTTCAATTTAGGCAAGAGCAGCCTGTACAGCATCGAAACGGGCATTGAAATGAATGACGAATTGACGGCCTGGCTGGTACAACAACCGGAATTATCTGTCAAAATTGACACAAACTAGCAGTTATTCACATCGGGGGACTGTCATAACCGGGCAATTCAACCAAGGGACCTATTTTTGCGTTTTATATAAAACAACAAAAAAAATCAACAATTATGGCTTTAGAATTCACCGATGCCAACTTTCAAAATGAGGTGCTGGCATCTGATAAATTGAGTGTCATTGATTTCTGGGCAGAGTGGTGTGGACCTTGCCGCGCAATTGGGCCGGTGATTGAAGAACTGTCCAAAGAGTATGATGGTAAGGTGAAGATTGGTAAGGTTAACGTCGACAATAACCCTCAGCTGTCTATCAATTACGGCATTACTTCTATTCCGGCGATCCTGTTCGTTAAGAACGGTCAGGTAGTAGACAAACTGGTTGGTGCACAACCAAAGGCCAATTTTGTTAAGAAAATTGAAGCCCACATCTGATTACCAGGCAAATAATTGCCCTTTCGATATCAGGCCGCACGCAGCGGCCTTTTTTTATGTTTACATGAGGATGCCGGCGATCGTGGCACTCAGGTAGGAAGCCAGGGTGCCGCATAATAACGCTTTCAATCCCAGTTTGGCCAGGTCTGCGCGTCGGCCGGGTGCGATCTCTCCTATACCACCGATCTGCATGCCCACGGAACTGAAATTGGCGAATCCGCAAATGGCAATGCTGACAATCAGCAGTCCCTTTTCAGAGATTACCGGTACCGATTTATTGGTGAGGTTCTGGAATGCAACAAATTCATTGATCGTTAACTTCTGTCCCAGTAAAGTAGCAACACCGTTTACATCCTGTGCCGGTACGCCCATAGCCCAGGCAAAGGGATAGAATATCTTACCGAAAATAAAATTTAGGCTAAGGTCAAAGGAAGGGTTGAAAAGGTGACCGATTTTAATTAGCATCCAGTCGAGGCACGCGATCACGGCGATAAATCCAATCAGCATGGCGATCACATTCATGGCAATCTTGAACCCATCTCCCGCCCCATGTGAAATGGCGTCTACCACATTGGTATAATGGCTCTTCACCTCGAGTTTGACAGTACCCATTGTCTGACTCTCCACTGTTTCCGGGAACACGATTTTGGAAATTACCAGGGCGCCTGGTGCGGCCATCAGGCTGGCCATGATCAGTTTGGGAGCAAGGTCGATGCCCGCCTGCGCGCCCATATTGGCGTACACTACAAGAATTCCGCCAGCAATACAGGCCAGGCTGCCGCTCATACTGGCCAGCAGTTCGCTCATGGTCATAGTGGCCAGGTAAGGCCGGATCAACACCTGGGCTTCCACCTGGCCCACAAAAGCGCTGGCAACATTACTGAGGGCTTCTGCCCCACTGACCCGCATCACAAAATTCATGGCTCTTGCAATCACTGCCACTACCCTTTGCATTATTCCAAAATGATAGAGTACGGCTACCAACGCGCAGACCAGGATAATAGTGGCAGTTACATTAAAGGCAAAAACAAAACCACCATTTACATAGTTGGCCACGGTTCCGTCGGGTTGTGCAGTAATGAGGCCTCCGTATACGAATGAGGCACCTTTGCGGGCAAATATTTCAATCTTTGACATCCCTTTACCCAGAAACTGGAAGAAATTCGCTACAACAGGAACCTTGAGTACGAGCACCGCGATGATCAGCTGGAGAATTATCCCGCTGAAAATAACCCTGAGATTAATCTGTTTCCTGTTATTGGAAAACAGATACGCAATGGACAATATCAGCAGGATGCCGATAATTCCCTGGAAACGAGCCATCCGGTAAAAGTTTAGTTATCAGCAAGATATTGCTTTTACGGAGGAATCTGATATACCGCTACCTTTGCGGTGAAAATCATCAGCGTACCATGGCAACGACAACCGATCCCCGATTGCAGCAGATAGAAGATAAGGTGAAATCCGGACGGCGCATAACGCCGGAAGAAGGGGTTCTGCTTTTTGAAAGAGGAAGTTTAGGCTGGCTGGGTAAACTTGCCAACCTGGTGCGGGAAGGCAAACATGGTGACGTGACGTATTTCAACCGCAACTTCCATATTGAACCTACCAATATTTGTGTATTCAGTTGCAAGTTCTGTTCTTATTCCAGGTTGTATGCTCATCGTGAAGAAGGATGGGAACTGACTTCAGCACAAATGCTGGATATTGTCAGGAAGTATGACGGCCAGCCCGTCACTGAGGTACATATTGTCGGCGGTGTTCACCCCAAACTGAACCTGGAGTTCTTTGCAGGTTTATTGCGCGACATAAAAGCGCACCGGCCGGAGTTGCATATCAAAGGATTTACTCCCGTAGAGCTGGATTACATGTTCAGAAAGGCCAAAGTTTCTGCAGAAGAAGGAATGGCTTATCTGAAAGCAGCGGGCCTCGATTCGCTGCCAGGCGGTGGTGCCGAGATCTTTGCTCCCGAGATCAGGAAACAGATCTGCGACGATAAAGTGGACGCTGATGGGTGGCTGTCCATTCACCGCGCGGCGCACCAACTCGGTATGCATAGCAACGCTACCATGCTGTACGGACATATCGAAACTTTCGCCCACCGGATTGATCACATGGAACGCCTTCGGCAGATGCAGGATGAAACAGGCGGCTTCAACACTTTCATTCCCCTGAAATTCCGGAACAAGGACAACGAAATGAGTCATGTTACCGAAAGCACCATAGTGGAAGACATGAAAATGTATGCCGTTGCGCGGATCTATATGGACAACTTCCCTCACCTGAAGGCATACTGGCCAATGCTTGGCCGAAACAGTGCACAGCTTGCGCTTTCATTCGGCGTGAATGATATTGATGGGACCATCGATGATTCTACAAAAATTTATTCGATGGCCGGATCCGAAGAACAAACACCAAGCATGACCACCGAACAGTTGGTTGCATTGATTCACCAGGCCGGTCGCGTTGCGGTAGAACGGGATACGCTTTATAATACTATACGCAATTACACCGCGACTTCCGGGGTAAGCCAGAACTAACCAAAAGAAAGACAACAAAATAAAAAAGCGCCCGTGCTGTATGCCGGGCGCTTTTCTGTTCAGAATTTCTTATTTGTTTATTGCGGCATTGTATAAGGAATTGCTACCATTACGGTTCCTCTTTTAGGTATGGATACCACTACACCATCTGTTGCCGGAGATACATAGGCGGGTATGGTGCTATAGTTTGCAGGACCACCCGCATTTCCCGTGGGACCCTGACCATTAATGATCACTTTTTGTGAAAATTCGCCGTTGTCTGTTCCGCCTTCCAGTACATACCAATAGGCTTGATTTCCCTTATTCCAGTATTTCAGATCAACTTTTGCAGTAACAGCATTTTCTGATTGATTCTCAATAACCAGCCCGACATAGTTGTTGCTGAAGGAAGTAGAATACAATAACAGTTCTGCAGTACCATCGGATATTGAGGCAGTTATGGCACGGTCTCCCATGAATCGGTTTGCAAACCACTTGTAATAAAAGCCCGGGCGGGGACTTCCCTTGTCTAAGCTACTTCCCGCATCTCCGAGTCCAAACATCCCCGGAGAATTACCATTATTCCACCAGCTTGCCAGTCCATCATGAATGGTAACTCCGATATTATTATTGAGACTTTCATTTATTACGGCTATAGTATGCATGCCACCAACAAAGGAGGATTGCTGTTGACGGCCGATGGCATTAATACCGTAATCGGTTAATGCCAACGGCTTGGCATCAACGCCTGCGGATTTGAATGCTGCATTCACATAGTTTGACATGTCTTTGGTACTCGATGCCGGTGAATACAGTATATATGACGCATTAGGGTCTTCACCGAACGGCGTATAGTCATTGTGGAGGGAGTAGAAATCAACCTTACTGTTCACCTTCTTGATTACCTTCACGTTCCAGTCAATCTCAGTAGGAGTTGAAGAAGTATATTGCCCCTCTACCAGCACTGCACTGATATAAATGGATTTGCCGATTTCCGTCGCAGCTTTACGCATGGAGTCAATGATCACGTTGACCTGGTCGCCATAGAGATCGCCGTTGATGATCTCAGGCTGTCCGTCTTTGTTATTGGCTGTAGCGATGCGATAACCGGCCTGCCAGTTGCCGTAGTTCTCGTTACCAACTTCCCAGTATTTGGTGCGGCCGTTATCGTAGCGAACCCAGTCAGCTGCAAGTTTCCCGGCAGCGGCAACGGGGTTGTCGGCTGTACTGTAACGGGCATAGGCAGCATTTACTGCAATGATACCCTTCGCCCCGGTTTGGCTGAGCATCTGGTAATAGTTGTCAAGTGAGAGGGTATTGCTAGCCGTGCTCTTTCCGTAATAATAGGATGGCGTATAGGCTGTACCATCTTTGTCGACCAATTGCGCCGGAACATCAGCCGGAAGACTTCCTGCCGCCCGGTCCCAGAAAAACAGGCTCGTCTGATCGCCGCCGGGGAAGCGGATAAGGCTTGGATGCAGCGCGTTGATATTCGTCATCAAACCTGTTTCGTTAACGAACTGGGTAGTGATGACGTTGGCGTTTTCACCTGCCAGCAGAGCCGGTATTTTGGTTTTAATTTTATAGGGATCAATGCTGATAGTTACCTGCGGGTCGGCAACTGTCTTGTCTTCGGTATTACCAGGAACACTAAACGACCTGGATTGCCATCCATCGAGGAAAAAACCAATGGTCTTGGCAGTTTCGGGGTCTACTGGTGGTTTGGTAGGGTCAACATCCGGCGTTGGATTGTCAGGATCCTTGCTACAGGAGGGGAGTCCACTGATCAGGGCAGACACGAGGAGTAAGGTTACGATACGATTCATCAGGTTACGTTTTGAGGAAAAAATTATACGTTATGTAAAATATACAACAAAAAATCAACATTCCGGAAGGCTCAGGGGAATATTGATCGCCAGTCCCCCATCAGCAGTTTCCTTGTATTTACTGTTCATGTCCAACGCTGTGTCCCACATGGTTTTGACGACGGCATCCAGGCTTACTTTAGCAAAATCCGGGGTGCTCTGAAGCGCCAGTTGTGCTGCCGTAATAGCCTTGATGGCTCCCATGGTATTTCGTTCGATACAAGGCACCTGAACAAGGCCGCCAATGGGGTCACAGGTCAGGCCAAGATGGTGTTCCATAGCGATTTCCGCAGCCATCAGTGCCTGTCTTTGTGTTCCACCCAGAGATTCCGTCAGCGCTGCTGCTGCCATTGCGCTGGATACGCCGATTTCCGCCTGGCAGCCGCCCATTGCAGCACTGATCGTTGAACCTTTCTTAAATATGCTGCCAACTTCAGCCGCAGTCAATAAAAAGGCTGCAATTTTCTCTTCCGTATTACCATCGCAGAAAACAACGAAATATTGAAGAACTGCAGGGATAACGCCGGCAGCGCCATTGGTCGGTGCCGTTACTACGCGGCCGAATGATGCATTCTGCTCATTGACTGCCAATGCAAAACAGCTTACCCAGTCCAGGATGTATTTAAAGTCATTGCCTCCTTCACGGATGGCAGCGATCCAATCCTGCGGGCTGTTGTAGGTTTTGCCACCAATCAGTTTCCTGTTCAGGGCAGCAGCACGACGCTTTACCAATAATCCTCCGGGAAGTATGCCTTCTTCATGACAGCCACGGTACATACAATCCAGCATCACCTGCCATATGTTCTTCAATCCCCCTCTTGTAGCGGCTTCCGGCCGCCAGGAAAGTTCGTTCTCCAGTACCACTTCATGAATAGAGAGGCCCGTTTTTCTGCACCAGTGTAAAAGATCATCCGCTTTGTCCACCGGAAAAGGCAATTGTATTGTTTCACCTGCCTGGTGCTCCTCCCCTTCCTGTTGCACAAATCCTCCGCCAACGGAATAGTAAGTCGCCGCTTCCATTTCTCCCCCTGCAAACTTTACCAGGAAGGTAAGGGCATTGGGGTGAAAGGGCAGTGATTCCAGGAACAGAAACCGGATATCCTTTTTCGGATCAAAAGACAAGCGATACGTTCCTGCAAAAAGCAATTCACAGGTTTCCCTGATGTTGCTGATTTTGGACGATATCGCTTCAACTGCACAGGTTACGGGATCTTCATCCATGAGACCCATCTGAATTGCAACATCTGTGCCGTGGCCATGACCGGTTTTCGCAAGCGAACCATACAATAACACTTCGATCCCGGTAACAGATTCAAGCATGCCTTTCTTACGAAGGCTTTCAATAAAAAGGCGTGCGGCCCTCCAGGGTCCCAAAGTATGGGAACTGGAGGGCCCGACACCAATTTTGAAAATATCGAATACGGAAATTGCTTCCTGTGACATTATTCGTAATCTGACAATTCAACATCGAAAACGAGGACAGAGTTTGGTGGAATGGTTGCACCACTTCCACGGCAACCATATCCCAGGGCAGAAGGAACGATCAGTTTCATCTTTCCACCTTTCTTCAACTTGGGAAGGCCGATTTTCCAACCATTGATGAGCGTACCCAGCACCCATCCTGTTTGGGAAGGATCGGTCTGTTCATCGAAAACTGTTCCGTCGGTAAGATAGCCTTTATACTTGATGTAGATCTTGGAGCTCAGGTTGGGGGAACCACCAATGCCGGGGTCAGAGATCTGGTAAAACAAACCGGATTCGTCAAACTGAACCCCTTCGAGGTCTTTCTCGGCGATATAGGCCTGGATAGCTGCTTTTTCGTTGGCAGGCGGCACTACTTCACAAGTGGAAGAACCCGTGCTGCTTTTGGAGCAGCTCCACACAAACGCAATGCCAATGGCAAGGGTCAGGACAAAAAGGACTTTTTTCTGCATGTACTGAAAAAATTTTGGCGAAGATAATTATTGACTGTAAGTAGACCCATTTTTTCCCTTGCCTGTTGCATGGCAGTAGCATTAGACTTTTATATCATTTACTTATGCCTGGTTATTACCGGTTTCATTTTTTCCTGCCGATTCCCGCGCTTTGAGTTCCCGGTACTTCTGGTCATACTGATCCCACTGATGCTGTTTATAAAAGATGGCGGTGAACGTAACAATGGCCAGCAACGCAATGATCAATACCATGGGATTAAACTGGCTGCCAGCGACCATAACGGCCCGCTTATGCCACCCGGTGACATAACTGATCACGATCGGTATAACGATCACAAGACCCATCGGCAGGCCAACCAGCCACTGCCGGAAGACCTTTTTCTGTTTATCCCGGTTCTGCTCCCAATAAGCCATAAAGCGCTTTTCATCATCGGTAAACATGTGCTTCATTTGGACAAATGTAAACCGTCGGGCTATTTTTCCTTAATTTGTGCCTAACCAATCTGATTCGTTTTGAAAATTGACCAGCTAATCACCCAGTATCTTTACCAGCACAAACGTGTGAGCCTGCCCGGAATCGGGACTTTTACCACTGATGGCAGTGTTGTGAAATTTGATACCAAATCGGATCCCACCTTCAGCAAGGAACTGATTGAATATGTCAAGACACATACAGGGAAAATGACTTCGCTGGCGCAATCTGACCTGGAGTCATTTATCATGCTCAACTCCCAGTTCCTGAATATCGGAAAAGCACTTTACCTGGATGGTATTGGTACCCTGGTTAAATCGAAGGAAGGCATACTGACATTTACACCAGGTGAGATGGTAACAGACCGTTTGGATGAAGGGATGCTGGAAAACCGCCGGAATTCTGTGTTTTCTGATGAAAGCCGTTACCAGCCGCAAACGGGAGTTAACAGGGGCTGGCTCATCGGCATCGCTGCACTGGCTACAATTGCCATAGTAGTTTGGGGAGGCTGGAAATTATCCCAGAATAACAATCCGGAAAATGCCGAAACGGTAGTGAAGGCAGATACTGCAGCTACTGTAGCGGATACAACAATGCATCTGCCTGCTGATACGGCCAATACTGCAACAGCAAAAAGAGACAGTGTTATCCAGCCGGTGCCGGACAATTCACAGTGGCGTTTTGTAATTGAAGCAACGGGGAACAAGCTGCGTGCGGAAAAGCGTTTTGCGCAGCTCAGGGAGATCGGAGATAAGATTCAATTCGACAGCACCGACACATCGCGGTACAAGCTTTATTTTCTGCTTCCGGGGCAACCTTCGGATACAGCAAGGATGAGGGACTCGCTCCGGCGTTTCTATGGCAGCCGGTTGGTATTTGTAGAACCTAAATAAACTGGTCAGAAGGCATTCTTATCGCCCTTGATAGACAGGAACGCTGTCATCATGATGATGCGCAGATCCAGCCAAAGTGTCCAGTTTTCCATATACCAGATATCAAATTCAATCCTCTTCTGCAACAGTTTGTTGTCTGTGATTTCGCCGCGAAAGCCGTTTACCTGGGCCCAACCGGTTAGTCCCGGTTTCACAAAGTGCCGGATCATGTATTGTTTGTAGAGATGGGAGAAATCTTCGGTATGTTTCAGCATATGTGGTCTTGGCCCGACTACCGACATATCACCCAGAAATACATTAAAAAACTGGGGTAACTCATCAATATTGGTCTTCCGCATTATACGGCCCAGACGGGTGATCCGGCTATCATTCCGGGTTACCTGTTTGCTGTTTGCCTCGTCGTTCACTTTCAGGCTCCGGAATTTGATGCATCGAAATGGCTGGTTGTTTTTTCCCGAACGCATTTGTGTAAAAAAGATTGGGCCTTTTGAATCCAGTTTGATCAGCAGTGCAATCAGGGGAATCAGCCAGCTGAGCAGGAATATGATCACAAAAGTGCTGAATACTATGTCAAATAATCTCTTCTTTAAACGGTTACCCGTGTCTTCCAGCGGTTCATTTCTCAGGGAAAGGACAGGAATATTGTCTACGAAGTCGACGAATATATTGCGGTTGACAAAGATCTTATAGTCAGGCACAAATTTGAAATGTACAAACTGCTTTTCTGCTGCCTTGGCGAGTTCATACAGGTCGGGGAAATTTTCAGGAGCAAGGGTACTGTAAATCTCAGTAACCTGGTTCTCCCTAACGAAAGGCATACAATCTTTCAGATCGCCCATAATCGGAAACTCCGACAATTCAGATATCCGCTCTTTGTCTTCAAAACAGCCGGCCACGTGCACAAATTTGGACTCTTCCCTGAAGTAACGGATCAGCCGCTTGGAGATCTCATTATAGCCAAGAACCACTACATTTTTCTGAAGGCTGAATTTGTTTCTTAAAGAAATGATAAGGAGGTTGAAAACCACCCTGTTCACAGACAATACTAGACCGAGCCCGGCAATTACCACCAGGATGTATGCTCTGGAATACTGGTAATGATAGAGAAAGATAAAGACCATCAGGATCAGCACGGTGAGCAGGTAGGCTTTGGCCGTTCGTTTATAAAAACTTTCGAAGTCAAGCCAGTTCTTGCTCATGTACAGTGTAGTCAGGTACACCGCTGCCATCCAGGCCAGGTTGATTACCGCAAAGAAGACATGATATTCTTTTTTCTCAAATGCTTCTGCCCTGCCTACCACGAAACTGGCGATCAGCAGAATGACGTTCAGCGAAAAAATATCCCAGAGCCACAGAAGGGTCCGGTAGAATACATAGGAAAGTTTGTTCATGCTTAGGCGTTGTAGAGGGCGGCGAGTTTATCGACGATCCTTGTGGCTGTATTCCCGTCCCACATGGGTGGAATTCCACCCTTTTTCCAGTTTCCCTGAATTACTTTTTCAAGGTAAGGTATGAGTTTGGCCGGGTCGGTGCCAATCAGTTCGTTGGTGCCCATGGTGATGGTCTCGGGCCTTTCGGTAGAGTCGCGCATGGTCATGCAGGGAATTCCCAGCACGGTAGCTTCTTCTGTAATGCCGCCTGAATCGGTAATAACAGCCATGGCATTGCGGATCAGAAAAATGAACTCCAGGTAACCCATCGGATCCGCCAGTATCAGTCGGTTATCGCGGTAGCCGATCCCGTCAAGAATTTTCTTTGTTCTGGGGTGAACCGGAAATACAACAGGATGATTTCCCGTGGTATTCATGATGGTTGACAGGAGATGCTGCAGATTGGCGGGGTCATCCACATTGGCTGGCCGGTGCAGGGTCAGCAGGAAGTATTGCTTTTCTTTCAGCCCCTCAGATTTCCAGAGTGCAGGTTCCTGCAATCGTCCCAGGTTCTGTTGCAGGGTATCGATCATGGTGTTGCCCACAAAGTGGATCCGTTCATCAGAAACGCCTGCCCGGCGCAGGTGCTCATTCGCAAACTCACTTGTAGTAAAGAAATGATCTGTAATAGAATCCGTCACGATCCTGTTAATCTCTTCAGGCATCGTCATATCGCCGGAACGGATACCCGCTTCCACATGTACAGCATCAACACCAAGTTTTTTTGCGGTGATGGTACAGGCCATGGTCGAGGTAACATCTCCTACTACCAGAATCACGCCTGGCCTGTTTTCCATCAGTTCCTTCTCGAACCGGGTCATGATTGCAGCAGTTTGTTCTGCCTGCGTTCCTCCACCCGCTTCCAGGTTGGCATGAGGTTCCGGAATACCGAGCTGTTCAAAAAAATCAGCACTCATTTTTTTATCGTAGTGCTGCCCGGTATGAACAAGGCGGTAGTCTATTTTTGAGTGGCCGTTACTGTTGTAATGCTGAATAGCCTTGATGATAGGCGAAATTTTCATAAAGTTTGGACGGGCTCCTGCAACGATCGTAACCTTCATATCAAAGTCATTTAGCTTTATTAAACTGCATTTTTTCTTTCATTACCAGGTATCCGAATTCAATATTCCCTACCAGGTATCGCTTCCACATGCGCCGGGGTTCCTGGATCACACGGTAAAACCACTCCAGACCGGCAACCTGCATCCAGCGTGGTGCCCTTTTCACGAACCCTGCAACCACGTCAAAGCTTCCACCGACACCCATGATAAACGGAACATTGATCTCATCCTTGTATTTATTGAGAAAAATTTCCTTTTTAGGTGAGGTGATGGCCACAAACAGCATCTTGGCACCGGATGACCCAATGCTTCTGGCGATTTCAAGTTCCTCGTCTGGTTTGTAATACCCATTACGGTAGCCCCCGATAATATCAGGTGAATACTTCTCGGACAGTATCCGGGCAACTTTCGAAACAATCTCTTCTTTGGCACCAAGCAGGTAAATCTTGTATCCCTTTCGATGAGCCAGCGCAATCAGCTCATCCATGAGGTCTATGCCCGCCACCCTTTCCGGCAATGGTTTGTTGAGAAAACGGCTGGCCCAAACAACTCCCTGCCCATCTGCATTAATGATATCACAGTTAACGATGGAATCCATTAATTCAACATTCTTGTTGGCATTAACCACTTTCGCGGCATTGATCACAACATGGTGAATTGGCCGGTTTTCCTGAAGGGCATCATCGATAAGTCCGACAGTTTCCTCCATGGTATAGGCGTCAACCGGAATATTGCAAATACTAATGCGTTTCATACACGATTGTTTTTTCGGGCTGTAGGGATAGTTTTCGGTCATAAAGCGCCAGGGTATAAAGCATCCAGGCCTGAGACCAGCGCATATAGGGTATTCTGGAAGAGAAATAGCGGTTGATCTGGAAATAGAAATAACCTTGCTTGTCCTGCATATTGTTGATGGTCCAGTTCAGCACACGGTCGGCGAGGGCCTTATTGGATTCAAAACAACGCAGTTTGATCAGGGTGATGATCAATTGTGCAGGTGCATGAATATCTATTGGATAAACGCTGTTGTTATAATATTTCGGAATACCATCCGAAGTAAAAAAATTGTTCAGGTAATAGTCCAGACCTTTTTCGACGTAGGTCTGATAGCTTGTGTTGCCCGTGAAATCGGCGTAATCCTGCAGGCACTCGAGGTTGTACCCGGTATGAAAACTGTCAATCCACTGGTGGAAGGAATATGTACCGTAACTCCATGATCCGTCCTCCTGTTGATACTTACAACAAAAGGCAACGGACCTTGTGGCGGCTTCCAGCAGTTCCGGTTCACGCGTATAGCTATATACCCTTGCCAGTAACCTGCTTCCGAGCAATGAAGCATTGAATACGATACTAGTGTCAAGTTTGGAATAGGAAAAAGCAAAGTCCCCCTCATCATCCACATTCCTGTTAAGATCTTTCAGGATAAAATCGCAGGTGCCCCTGGCTGTTTCCAGCAATATGTTTTCGTTGGTAATCTCGTAAGCATCAAGCAGGGCGTTGGCAATGAATGAAGAGGCAACGATCGTGGGAGTAAACCGCGGTTGAAAAAACGCCCGGGCCTGCCAGTCAAAATTATATCCCCAACAGGCTCCGCTATACCCTTTGCTCGTAAAGTGAAGAATCTCACGGATGAAAAACCGGATTTTTCCCAGATCAGCAGGTTCCCTGTGTTGTTGGTAAAGCTGACAGTAGGCAGTAAGAAAAATCCCTAAAGCCTTGGGGTTGGTCTCCTTTTTTACTCCTGTAACCGAACGAAGGTTGAATGGCGACCTTTTGAAAGCCTGGATCCAGGCGAGCCGGAAGAATTTTTGATCTCTGATCCATGGCAATGCCTGAAATAACCTGCTGTTCAGGCCATCGTAGGGATCGTAACCACGAAATCCTTCTTTCTCACAATATGTCTTAAGCCGTTGAAGGGCTTGCTGATGAATTTCTGACATGCTTTACCTTTTTGCACTCGCGTGACTTCCCGCTGAAGCCGTGATTTTATCAGCGATCAGCTTAGAATAACGTTCTGCGCCCTCCTTGTTAAGGTGCGCTTTATCATCAAAAATATCGGCCTTACCGGTGAATGTAGTATCAACCGAATAGTCCCAGAACGGAATACTATATTCCGCAGCTATCTGGCGGGCAATTCTGACGCTCGGGTCTTCGGCACGGAGATAATCATAATACGGGGAACAAATCACAAAGAGGCGGATATTGCTGGCTGAACAAGTTTTTACCAGTTGCCGGAAAGCTTCCACCTTGATGGTATCGATAGGATATTCTCCTTCCACAGCAACTGAATCCGCAGGTCGTTTCATTACACGTTCCAATGGAATATAGCCGCCAAAATCCTGTTTGCGGCTTTTATTCAGCTCAAGATTTCCCATGGCTATTGCTTGAAGCTTCGAATTATACGGATAGATGGCGCTAAGGTTTTTAATTGGTTCGAATGGCCCGCGCAAATTGATGATCGGTCGGATGGCTTCGTGATTCCGGTAAAACGGCATCAACGTTGCCAGCCGGTCATAACTCTCGCGGTTTACTGAAAACTCTTTGTTCAGCAAATCCAATACCACCACTTTGGGGTGATACCGTTGGATCATACACTGCAAAACGGCGTTGTGATAGAGGATGAAATTTCCCTCCCGACCTGCGTTATAAGCACTCATGTTTAGTTCCTTACCAATGATGGCAGGCACATAGTGATGGCTCGCTCTCGAAGACCCCAGCACGATCAGTTCTTCATTGGCTTTATCAATCGCATAGATAGTCCTGGCTTCCAATCCGCTCTCCTGTGAAAAATAAAATTTACGCAGCAGGAATCCTACAGCAAAATCAGCTATCACAAGCAGAAAAAGAAATAAGAGAAAGTTTCGCAGGAATTTTTGAACCGGATTGTTTTTGATCAGATCTTTCTCCATGGCTCAGAATTGGAAATAAATAAATTGACCACCATCAAATACGCCAATCAGCAGGATCAACAGGATCAATGCGAGATAGGTGCTGTAACGTACGAGTGGGCTTTTGTTATCAATGAGGGTAAAGGAACCTTTATAATATTCCTCTTTGGCTTCCACCAATAGCAGGAACGCAATGGCAAACAGGGAATAGGTGAAAGTGGGATTACCAGTAAACAGGGAACCTTTTTCGAACCGGAAGATACGGCCGATGACCAGTGTTGCCTGATTGAGGTCAGCAGCGCGGAAGAATATCCACGCAAAACAGGTCAGTAAAAAAGTGATTCCTATATTGATCATGCGCATCCACCAGGATGGCTGATCATTTTCTTTCCAGCCCCATTTCGATAACAAGCGGTTTCTGATCAGTGCGGCGACCAGATAAAAGCCATTCAATGCGCCCCAGATTACGAAAGTCCAGTTCGCCCCATGCCAGAGGCCACTGACGAGGAATACGAAAAAAAGGTTAAAATACCAACGGGGTATGGATACCCTGTTGCCTCCCAGGGAAATGTACAGGTAGTCTTTGAACCAGGTGGAAAGTGATATGTGCCAACGGCTCCAGAACTCGGAAATATTGGCTGAAAAATATGGCCGGTTGAAATTTCGCATCAGTGTGAAGCCCATTACTTTGGCAGAGCCAATGGCGATATCAGAGTATCCCGAGAAATCGCAATAAATCTGGAATGCAAAAAACACGGTCGCAACAATCAGTGACAAACCGGAATGCTGATCAGCGTTGCCGTATACTGCATCAACGTATAAACCGAGGCGGTCTGCGATCACCAGTTTCTTTACAAAGCCCCACAACATGATCTTCAGGCCATCTACCACCCGTTCGTAATCGAAAGAGTGTTTTTCATAGAACTGATGCAGCAGGTTCTGTGGCCGTTCAATCGGTCCGGCAACGAGCTGCGGATAAAACATTACATAAAGCGCATAGATGCCAAAATTCCTTTCTGCTTTCTGGTGTCCTCTGTATACCTCAATCGTGTAACTCATTGCCTGAAAGGTGTGGAAAGAAAGGCCGATCGGCAACAGAATCTTCAAATAAGGGACAGGGTTGTTCCAGCCAACTCCGTGCAAAAGTGTGGTAAGGTTGTCATTCAGGAAGTTGTAGTACTTGAAAACTGCCAGTACGCCGATGTTGGCGACAAGACTAGCTATCAGCCAGACCTTTCGTTTCCGGCCACGGGCCTCTTCGAGAAAAATACCTGCGAAATAATCGATCACTATGGTAAACCCGAGAATCAGGATGTACACCGGCACAAAAGCCATGTAGAAATAACAGCTTGCAAACAGCAAGAGCATCCAGCGGAAGCGATGTGGCAGCAGGAAGTATAAACTTGTTACTACTATAAAGTAGAACAAAAACTCCATAGAATTGAATAACATAGGGCTAGTTTTTTTGACGGATCACCGTCGGGTCCTGTTGCAGTTCGCGATAGTATTGTGAAAGGGTAAGGAATTCCACCTCATCCCCGTAGGCATCCAGGATATATTTCAGGAATGCCTCAATATGTTTATAATGTGCCAGAAATTGTTTGGTATGGGACTCCATGACAAGTGGAATTCTTCGTTCCGGATAATCCCGCAGTCGTTTGATGATGGAATCAATAGATGACTTAAGATAGTAAAAAGGCTGGTTTCCGATCTTCAGGTGAGTACGGTAGGGATTCCAGCTGAACTGCATTTTCTTTTCGTCCATCAGTGGGGAAAGGGATTTTATTGTTGCAGGTATGGGTTCCTGGTAATACCATGCCGTATCATCCCGGCCAATCAATTTTTGCTTCACCAGATCTATGCCGAGCGAGATCATGGGGAAGATGCTCGGCGCGTATTCCGGCTGAGGAACAATCACGATATCCTCTTTTTTGCGACTTACCTTCCGGATATCTGAAGGATCTGCATAATAGGGCATGATCTTTTCCTCGATATTACTGTAGTCGGTACCGCTATTGGGCAGCCGGAGACCATTCCTAACACCCATGATTATTCTTACTCCCTTATCGGCCATTGCCTGAAATAAGGTTTCTGATGGCTGGAGGCCCCAGCTTCCGCCTTTAAAGGCGATGACCTTATAATCAGGATAATGGGGCCGGATCAGGTTTTCGAGGTAGTCGATGCCTTCGGAAATCATCTTCCGCTGCAACTCAGGGGCGTATCTTCCGATATTCCAGTTATTACCCAGCAGGAAGTGATCGCCGGTACGTACAGCTTCAAACCACTGTGGATGCAGGTGCAGCTGAACATCGAAACCATAGTCTTTCATCAGTAGTACATTTTCTTCCCAGATGCGTGATTGCATGCGGAGATTCCTGTCACTGATGTCTGACTGAAGGTACCTGAGCTGATGTACGACATCAACCATAAAGGTCATCGTACCACCCAGTTTTTTGAGTGTTTTCATGAGGAATAGTGAAGGGAGGTATTGGAGTTGGGCAACATTACCCAATCCGTTACCCATAACTTCCCAGTCATCCTCGAGGAGTATACAGAATTTCTTTGCCATTTTCATGACGCGTTAACCATGACCCAGCAGGTTCAGTTTATCTGCTGCCGATCTGAATATAAAATACGGAATTGAATAATAATTTCTGCAGGTAACCACTTCTCCACCGAAACTTAGTTTGAAATCGTCAATACCTTTGAGGTTTCTTTTATCCTTATCTCCGGCGTATCCGCCAAAATCGTAAATATGGGCGCCCAGGCTTTTCAGGTGGATCATGTCCCGGTAATGCAGCAATTTATTGGCTTTCCCAATCAGATTCTTATCTAAACCGCTGTCTTCCATTCTGATAGAAGCACTTTGAAAAGTCCTGACCACACCGGTTGCCTTGTCAAAATGGTAACTATGGGCCGCCAGGAGTTTGCCGTCGAGTTCTGCAAAGCTCAGGAACAACCCGTCACCCATTTCTTCCAGGCGCCTGACACTGGTGGTATTGATACCTTTTGACCTGGCAAAATCATTGAAAAATTCCACGAACCGGGGTATATCTTTCCGGAAATAACAGGTTACACCCTCGCGTTCAGCCTGCCGGATCTGGTTCCGGAATTGCTTGCTGAAAGCTTCAAAAATCTGATCTTCGGAAAGCGTCAGGTTGTTTTCAATAGTAAAGTTCTCCTTTAAAATAGTCATCGGTGGTTGGGGGACATCATTTTTAACATGCAGATACGCTGTAAGTCCCAACAACTCCGGCCATTTGTACTGACATTGATACCAATGTTCGATCACCTCGATAAAGGTGAACCTTTTACGAATCGTAAGCATTATCTTAAACTGATGGATTGAAAACTGATTCGCTTTCACCTGATTCAGACAGGTGAAGCAGTTGGTAGTAATTGAACGTTTTTTCGGCTATTACGCGGCAATGGAATTTCCGGTTTGCTGAGCGACGGGCAGCTGCGCCAACTTCGCTCACGAGTTCATGGTTATTGAACAGTTCCATCAGGATACCTTCCAGTTGATCTTCCTGATGTTTTTGATAAATAAAACCGTCTTTCCCGTGATCAATCATTTCGGGAATGCCGCCAACGTCTGTGGTCACCATAACCCTTGCAGCAGACATCGCTTCCGCAATTACAACAGGAAGTGTTTCCTGCAGGGATGGTAATACCACGATATCATGATTTGTATATAATTCTATGAGATCCTCCTGTGTTTTCCATCCCAGGAAATTAACCCGCTGGGAGAGTCCCCGGGCAGCCACAAACGGCAAAACTTCTTCGCGGTACTTTTCACTTTCGTCAAAGTCTCCCACAATATCCAGCGTGAAGGCACAGCCTTTCTGTTGCAGGCGATCGAGCACTTTCAACAGCGACATGAGGTTTTTCCTGCGGTTGATAACGCCCACATACAGCAGCCTGTTACCAGTCGCCTTTAATTCAGGAATGGGAAAATAACTGTTACCTACTGCATTAAATATGATCGGGGCTTTCTCGCGGATCAGCCTGGAGAAAATATTTTTCGAATATTTGGAAATATGAATGACATGCGGAGGGAGCATGACTCTTTCCACGATTCCGTTCATGTACCATTTCATCCGCTGCTTCCAGTATTTCTTGAGCTTTGCTTCCGCAAATGTGATACCGTGTATGGTAAGCACATGCTTATACCGCTTGTGTGCAAAGAACCGGATCAGCAGGAAGTTCATTCCTTCTTCAAAATGAATGATGTCTGGCTTATATTCCTTAATGATATTCCTTACAGCGCGTGAACAGTGGAGAAAATAGTTGACAAATGATAGCGGCGCAGGTCCTTCCGGAACATAAATCACTTCCACGTTGCTATATAGCTGTCTGCGATATTCGTTGTCGGTATCGCGCGAAATGGACACTACTTTAACGTCAATGGGTAATGACTCAAAACCTTTCAGCAGGTTAAGTACAGCCGATTGAATACCTCCCTTAATCCTGTCGGGAGGATCGGGAAAGTCAGGCACCAGAAACAATACACGCATCGGTTTCCTCATGATCTGTCGTCGCTTGATGATTCAATGACTGTCAGAGCCAAAAGATGTCTGGCTACACGGCGTGCAGGGGTTTGGGGTTGAGGTGTACTCATCTGTTCAGGTCTGCCCAAATTAGGGCATTTAGGTTAAGGTTTATATTAAAATCCAAGTGGTTCCGAAGTTTCCTTGACAACAACTTTCCAGTTGCCCAGGAATTTAGTGGCGATTATTTTCTTTTTGGCGACAAATCCGTTTTTGGCCTGCGTTGTGCGCGCTGCCCGGTTATCTTTGTCGATAATTGTGATTGCATATTTTTTACCCAGATCCCTTAGTTGGTTGTATCGCCAGCTCGTGTAAAAAGGATGGAATCCTTTCCCGCGGTAATCCGGATGACTGAAGGCATCAAGCAGGTATCCCTCATCCGGTGACAGGCTGATTGAACCATTTGCCGGTTGGGGGAATGGCGTTTCAAGGCGGTTAAGCGACATCCACGCTAGACCTACCAGTTTTTTGCCATCAAAAATCCCTACACCCGTATAACCATCTTTGGCAAACCTTTCGCGGAACACGGTAAGTTTTTCGTCGCTGAACGACAGCCCGGCAGCATGTTCGAGGTCATTTAACGATAACACTTTGTAGGAGAAACCTTCCGGCAAAGGTTTTACCGGGTAGGTTTTGGCAAGATCGAAGGAACAAAAATAAAAGGTCTCCTGGTAATAGCCGGCCTTGGCCATCGCCCGTTTGACAATCCTCTTTAGCACCGTGGGTAAGCCATACAACCTGATGCGCTCTCCTAATTTTCCCCCAATACCTTTTGCCATATGCCTATTAATTTTGCATAATTTTCATAATACCCGCCATGTTCATTCAATGAATTCCTGGGAATTTCCAGTGGTTTATTCCAGGGAAGGCAGATATCGCCGTGCCGGTCTGTGAATGCCAGCCGGTAGCCCGCTTTTTGCACCAGCGCAACGGTTTCCTGATCATAGTCTCCATTTGGATAAGCAAAATAGCGAACAGGCGAATTTGTCCATTCCTGTAAAATAGCCTTACTGTCAATAAGTTCCCGCTCCTGTTGTTCCTTACTGCAACGGTGCAAAATGGGGTGATTCACGGTATGGGAACCAAGGGTAATCCAGGGAGAACTGCTCAGTTGTTGCAGCTGCTGCCTGGTTACACAGGAGCGATCCAATGAATACCTGTTTTTCAGCATGTCGACCATCGATCTGCGATCATTATCCGGGAGATTTTTGAACGCTTTGACGTCCGGCAATTCACTGCCATTTTCTTCAACCGCCTTACGGGCATATTCCCACCAGAAATTTCCCGCTTCAACAGGTTCTGTAGGAACGAAAATGGCTAGCGGAACTTTTCTTTCTTCCAGCAGTGGCAACAAATCCAGGTTACTGTTCCAGGCATCATCCAGCGTAATCACGGCAACCTTTTCTCTGTCAGAAGCACGCTGAAGCAGATCGGCAACTGTGTCGAGGGAGCAGATCCGGTACCCATGTTTTTGCAGCTGGTTAATAATATTCCGGAGCATGTCAACGGAGGGATAGTGACAGGTAACTGACAATACAGGGTGAAGTTTTTTCCTGCTCAGGAAAAACCATTTAACCAGGGAGAATCCGATTATTTCGCGTAACAACTTTTTCAAGACTGGTGTAAAACTTTATAATAATACTCGATGGTTTGTGTCGCTATCCTGTTGCTGTCGTACCGTTGCCTGGCCAGGTAGCCTGCCTGTAACGATACGTTCTGCATCAATGTTGTATTGTCGAAAAGGGAATCAAGGATAACCGTTAGTGCTCCTTCTTCATTGGATGGAAAAAGAAAGCCTGTCTCTCCGTGCCGGATCATTTCTTCCAGCCCACCTACATTTGCGGCCACCACTACCCTGCCTGCAGACATTGCTTCCGCTACAGACATAGGTAAAGTTTCCTGCTGGCTGGGAAGCACCATTATGTCATGTTGCTGTAGCAGTTCCGGCAATCGATGTTGCTCCTGCCAGCCGATAAAGTCAACTTCAGCCTGCAGCCTTTCATCAGCGTAAGAACGGACGAGATCAAAATATTCGGGATGTTGTCCGGCTCCCCCCACAACCGTCAACCTGTATACTTTCCCTTTGGCTTTGAGCGCTGCCATAGCCTTCAGAAGTAACAAAAGGTTCTTTCGTTCATCCACCACCCCAACATACAGCAACCGGTTTCCCATAGATTCCCGCTGCGTAACCTGGAAATAGGATTCTCCGGCAGCATTGTAGATCACCGGGAATTTCGGATTACCACCATCACCACAAAGTGCCTTCGAATAGTTCGAGATATGAATAATATTATCCGGTCTGATTCTTCTGGTAATCCATGCATTGAAGTAATAGGTCATTTTCCTTCTGAATGATCTCGTCACTTTCGCCTCCTGCATGGAGATGCCATGTATTGTAAGCAGGTAAGGCAGCCGTCTCCCGATAAAACTCCGGGTGAACAGGAAGTTACCGCCAATCTGATAATGCAACAGGTGTGGTTGGAAATCGTCGATCTGCCGCCGAAGTATCCCCGATCCGGTCATCAGGTAAGCCAGCACCTTAACCGGAGTCTTAATGATCCGGCAATAATGCACCTCAACCTGATCATTCCAGCGGGCAACCGTGTCATTTTCGAGTGCAGGATTCAGCGATACAATTCTCACCGTTACACCCTGTTTAGCCAGTGCAGGGGCGAGATTCAGAATAGCGGAATGAACACCGCCACGAATCGCCTCCCGGTTGAGCGGAAATCCGGGAACCAATAACATTATTCTCAGTTTCTCCGCCACTATACTGCCATTGACCGGTAAGCGCCTAAAATATGCGGCCTCGAACGTTGCCAGGGCTGCTGATCCACTTCCTGCCTGATATAGCGGCTCCAGTTCAGGTAAGACCCCGACTCCAGTGCTGCTATTATACTATTTGCCAGTGCTACAGGATCATTCACTTTTACCAATGTTCCGTTCCTGTCTTCTTCAATAAATTCCGGAAAAGCACCTACATCACTGGCGATCACCCCACGGTAACATACAAATGAAGTCAGCAAAACCCCGCTTTGGGTAGCGTCGAGATAGGGACACACCACGAGCTTGGCATCTTCAACAAGACCTGCAAGTTCTTCGTTGGAGATATACTTTATCCTGCATTCCAGCTGTTCACCGGCTGCTGCAATATCAGTTTCACTTAATTCGTAACCTGCATTCTTGGACCCGGCGATCACAAATTTCTGCCGGGGGAATTTCTCCAATACGATCGGAATTGACTTAAGGAATACATCCACACCCTTGTATGGAGAAATCCTGCCAAAAAATAAAATAGTTTCCCCCTCTCCTGCCTGATCACGACAGAATTTACGGTAGAAACTTAACGGATGCATACCCATCCAGCCGGTCTTTCCGGAATAGTTGGGAAAAATTTCTTTAAACGTCTTTTCTGAAAATCTGGAATAAAACAGGAATACTTTGGCAAGAGGGAAAAATCCTTTTTTTACAAGAACATTCCGCCAGTTGAATTCGCCGGAGTGTGGCGCAGGATCGTGAATAGTGATGGCGATCTTCTTCCTGTAATGCCTGTATAAAAATGGCAGGAGGCCTAAAGCACGGGCCTTGACAGTATCAAAATGAATCAGTTGCGCGCCAGTCTTTTTCATATGGCGCGCCAGTACCTGGCAATCCTTCCAGCTTTGCCAGCTGAAAGTACGGGGATGTTGCTGAACGAAGAAACGAACTGACGCTGCACCTTCCCAGTATGGCTGGAAAAAGCGAAGCGTAACCTCATCCAATACTTCTTCTGGTTTTGCCAGAACCGGCAACCCCTCCAGGGATTTAACGTCAAGGATATTGGTGGTTTTTGATTCCGGAGCGATTTCGATCACAACATGCAATTCCACCTCGTGCTTGATCTGGTTGATCACTTCGATGGCAGAATCCAGATAGGATGCTCCGGCATAATACAGTACGACCATTTTCTTTCAGGGTTGGGGGGTAAACAGAATAACATAAAAACGGTTATCGGGCAGTAGCCGCTTTTTTCTTCCAGGGCAGCAAATCGGGATCCATGTGTTTCTGCAGATAACGGATGGCAAAAAAGCCTACAAGCAACCATACCAAAACAAAGTAAACAACGGGATGAACAAATGGCTGAAGCGCGATATAGGCAGAAATAAAAACTATGGATCCGGAATAAAAAAGGAATATATGTTTCGAATCAGTCATTCCTTTCCTGTACAGAATAATATCCTGTAACAGGTGAAACACAAAAAACGAAGCAAATATTGATAAGTTGATAACGGTCAGCGACCGCACAAACTGCAGGGCAATCAGACTGATTGAAATATTTAATACCAGGCTTACCAGGTTCAATATCATATCCAGTTTTTCCAGCTTCATAGCCACCAGCACATTGGCCTGCAACAAAGCCGTAGGGAAAAGTAAAATGGTCAGAAACATCATCTGCGTAGGCTCCGTGGTTCCGCCGTATTTGGCACCAAAGGCAAATGGCAACAAGATATCAGCAAAAGAGTAAATAAACGTATAGGTTACCAGGCCAAACAGGAAATAAATGAAAAACACATTCTGATAAAACCTCCTGAAACCGGGTATATCATTGTTTTTAAAGTAAGTGACAAGAATGGGAAATACCGTCGTTGAAATGATCACTGGAATGATCTGAGAAATAGAAAACAACTTGAACGCAATTTCATAATTCGCAATATCCGCATCCGATAGCGTCTTGGAGATAATAAGTTTCCCGATGCTCCAGTAAACTACTGAAATCGACCCGATAACAATGAAGGCCCAATTGGCAAATACAATGTTCTTGAAGTCACTCCTGGTAATGCGTTGCCGGATAAGCCCGGTAAGCGAAACCAGATTTGAAGCACCGATCCGCAGGAAAAGGTTGAGCGTAAGAAATCTGAAAACAATCGCAAATACAGAAAGATATACAATTGAAAAAGACTGAAAAATCAGCACCACACCAAGCAGGAGTTTCAGGCTTGCTTCAATCAACAGAATCTGAAAGTTCTTTTTTTGTTTGTGCTCGGCTACATTCAGGCTTTTAAGAGCGTAGATAATGTTGTCGAAAAGAATATTTATACCAACGTACACCGAAATACTCCTGATGAGTGGATCCTTATACATGGCAAATACAAAAATCATGTTCACCACATAAAATACCACACCAAGTATCAGCTGTAATTTCAGAAATGTGTTTACAGTGGCTTCCCGGCTCTTTGCATTGACCATTTCGCGGGTGAACCACTGCCCAAGTCCCATAGTAGAGAACGCAGCAACAAGCTGGTAGGCATTATTGGCAACGATATAGTCAGCAAAATCCGCTTTACTATATTGCCGGGCAATGATCACAAAGAACAGCCCGAGAAATACATTCTGAAGAATATTTGATCCAATACCCCAGAGGCTGTTGGATACGACCTTCTTCCCCGCCTTAAGCGATTGCGTTTTTTCCATATGGTAAATGCGCTTCTCTTTCTGCCAGACTTTTGTCTGCCTGTTGCATCACATGAATCAAAGCGCAGGTAAGTGAAGTAACAACAATAAAAATGCGAACATCGGTAAGCGAGCAAACTGTGATGAATCCTATCATCCAGCTTAGTGGTGACGCCACGAGAATCAGCAGCCGCTCGTCTTTCACACCGACCAGGTAAAGGTAAACTGACCTGACAAGTGGTATTATAAGAAACAATATAAAGACGGTGAACCCAAACAGGCCGAACTCGATCAGGTACTTCAGGTAGCCGCTTTCCGGCTGATCAAAAAATGTGATCTCATCCTGTGCGTACCAGTAATTATCCGGCTTGTATCTTTCAGTATAGAGTTGATAGTTGCCTACACCAATTCCCATTAAAGGGTGCTTGTTGTAAATGGTCAGTGCATCCAGCCAGAAACCAGTTCTTTCGTCCAGGGCAGAGTTGGTATCGGTCTGCCGGTTGAACATGACGAAATTCTGCTTATACAGCGATATAACCATAAACAGCAATACGACTGGTACTGCAAACAGCAGTTTGTACCGCATCGGAAAGAAAAGGTACAGAAATCCCAACCCGATTACCAATCCAAGTAAACCTCCGCGTCCTCCGGTAAGAAACAAAGACACCACTGCTACCAGGAATAGCAATAGGTTGAGCCAGAGTGCTTTGGACCGTTTTTTGTCGTAGATCAGGAAAACAAAACTTAATGCGGCAATAAACTGGGCAAACTTCTGCGGATCCTGAAAATAACTGGGATAACGAATTCCTTCGATAGTGTCGATATTGGGATTCATGAAGTTGCCAGAGAGAAAACTGAACGTCACACTGATTTTTACACCAAAAATCATCTGAAGGCCCATAAAAATAAGTGCGACCAGCAACACAATTTTCAACATCCTCATCAGCTGCATAAAAAAGTCAGGATCTTCTTTCAGTTCCGTCAACAGGACCTTTGCGAAGATGATGACTGAAACGAAGCGTAAGTAACTCATCATGGATCGCCAGAAAAAGTCGCTGTTGAATACACCGATGAGCAGTATGATCAGGACAGCGTACCCCAGTAATCCGAAAATGGAATTCCTTCCCGGCCGGTTATAAAACAGGAACACAAAGAAATAGCTCCATGACAACAGGTCAAATACTGTAAACTCCTCAAGACCGGGCATGAGATCGAAGCTCATATACGGAAGAATCAGCAGCACATAGGCGAGATACACCTTGTTCTTATTGTCGTCTTTTGCCCTGAAAACCAATACAGGGAAAAGGGCAATCAATCCGAGGAGGATCAGAATAGGAATTTGCGATTTCATGCAGACTTACCTGTTCTCCAGAATAAATTTGAAATCTTCCTGTGAACTGAGCACCATTACAGGATCTTTGAATTCACCGTGAACTTCTGCAGCAACGATGTAACCCAAGGTGGGAAGCTCGGCTTTTATGGCTTTGCTTTTTACATCATAGGAATCACCATCCATCAGGAGAAATGGCCCCGTGTTGAAAACAATCTCTCCTTCGGGATTGACCGGTATTTTTTCAAAAAACAAATCTTCATTGATCTCGGTAAAGTACCGGATAACCAGGATCTCCCGTTCGTTGATCAAAGCAGGCTGCTGGTGCCAGTAGAACAAATGATCCACGCCCTTCATAGCAGAAATCATTGCAATCTTATCTGCTTCGGCCCTTACAAATAACAGTGATTCCAGAAACCCGGGTTCATTGGAACGAACGCGTTTTCCCAGGCGAATCGCCGGGCTTACGGGTGACAGACAGCTTACGCCTTTATTCTCGAGTAAAGACGGCAGTTTCTCACTCCAGTTTTCTTTCATGCGGATAGCATACCATTTCCTCTGCTCAGCCATGTATCAAATTTTTCGTATGTACGGGTAGTGTTCCATTCAAAGCTTCGCCTCCTCAGTCCCACAGGCAGACCAAGCAGATTCGCTTAAATAAAGCCACCGATCTTTTACACTACAAATCCAGCCTAACCTAACCCTTACCGCTTTCTGAATCAGAAGGCGGGTTTCAATTCGTAACCATATCCAAAACCGAAACCGTATCCGCCCTTCATCCAACCACGTTTCCTAACGTCATTGAAAACCAGGTAGGGGCGTTTCAGGCCTTCAAGTTTGCCTTCGTTAGTAAGCATCAGCAGCGCCGATTTTGGCGTCATGCCGTGCCGGATTACGAACACGCTGGCATCTGCCAGTTGGGAAATAGCCTGCGCATTCGCGTTCAGACTGTATGCCCCGCCGCTCACCACTATATGGTCAAATTGCGTTTTGAGTACACGGAACAAATCCGTCACCTTCTCTGATCCGCCAATCTCCACACCTGAATGTTCCAGGGTACCGAAGGGCAATACACTCAGGAAAGGATGTAACGCGGATTTGTGGACGATATCATGAACATTTTTTCCGTCAGTAAGATAATCACCGATACCCAATTTACCGTCCATTCCCGCATGGGTGGATACCTTATGATGATCAACATCCAGGTCGATCAGCAGGGTGCGTTTAGACAGGGCTGCCAGGCTTAACGCCAGGTTAAGGCTTACAAATGACTTTCCTTCATTGGGCATAGCGGACGAAATGAAGATTGTCTGGTTGTTTTCTTTGCCGGCGCCGATAGTCAGTGCGTTCCGCAGCGATCGGAACTGCTCCACAGCAAAATCCTTTTCTTTATCCTGGTATACTACCGGGTCGGCCTTACGCACGTGAATCAATTCACCGATAACCGGAACATGGGATATTTCTTCAATCTCCTTGCGAAAAAGCACTGTACGGTTGAATGTTTCCTTTACTGCAATGAATAAAGCAGCCAGTACTGTTCCGAAGATGGCTGAAGCCAGGTAAATGACAGACATTTTAGGACTTACCGGCTTTTCAGATGACTCAGCAGCATCGATCACTTTTGAATCTGCCTTGGCGGTAGAATACGACAATGCAGCTTCTTCACGGCGTTGGAGCAGGTAAGAGTAAATTTCATTTTTGATACTTTGCTGACGGCTGATCTCCAGCAACTGCTTCTCTTTCTGTGGAATAGATCCCAGCATAGCGGTATAACGCTCACTGGTGCTGGTAAGACTTTGCTTGGTAATCTGAAGGTTACGTTTCTGGTTGGTAACCATATCCTGTATTGCAGGCCGCAGTTTATCAATCTGGTCGCGTATGCCTACAATTAACGGGCTCTGCTCTGCTGTGGTCTTGCGGAGTTTGTCGTATTCGCTTTGCGCATCGTTCAGCTTAGTGATCATAGTACCGAGTGCGGGGTCTTCAACACCGAGGGCTGAGGGCATTACAGTACCACTTACATTTTTGGAGTTGATATATTTTTCAACTTCATCCAGTACGGCCACTTTGATATTCACATCCTGTAATTGTTTATCGTACTGGCCAACATTTTCCAGGTAAAGTTTACCCTGCTGGCTGATATCAATTACACCCTGGTTGGAACGAAAGCGCTGAATTGCATTTTCAACAGAATCAAGTTGACCCACGACGAACCGCAACCTGTTTTCAACGGAGTTCAGGATATTACCGGCGAGGATATTTTTGTCTTCCACTTCTGCTTTCGTGTACAGGGAAAGTAGCTCATTCAGAATGTCTTCTCCTCTTTTCGGATCGGAGTCATTAAGGCGAAGCGTAACAAGACTGGCCAGTTTATTCAGGGTGATAACTTCCAGGGACTTGATCAGTTTTTCTTCCTTGGTTTTCACGGGGCTGATCGAGAAGGTGTACTCTACAGGTTCTGCAGGTGGATTGTAATTGTTGTTGGAGATAAAACTCAATTCACCCCACTTCGTATTGACCCATTGATTCAACGGGAAGGGTTTTCCTTCAATTACGACCTGTCTCAGATCTGGTTTGTACACGAACGGAACATCTTCAGCAATAACCATGTCTTCAAGCGACTTCAGCCGGATATAAAATGGCGCATTGCTGTAAACGTCCATCTTTTTGAATCCCTGTTGCTGGGTGACCGTGGAATAAAGGCCAAGGTTTTTTACCACCTGGCGCATCAGGGCGCGGGAGTGCAAAACTTCCACCTCGTTTTCTACGATCTTTTTTCCCTTGAATACATCGAGCGCTTCGAGCATCTTTGACTCATCCATACCCTTTTTCTGGTCCTGGATCAGTACAGTTGCCGTGATTTCGTAAGTCCTTACGGTAATCCTGGAATACAGGAATGCCAGTATTCCGCAAATCAATACCACCAGCACGAACATTGGTATGTAGGGAACATACCGCTGTACCAATACCTTGAAGATATCCTGCTCTTTTTTTGCGGTTGGGACTTTAGTGGTTTCAGCCATTTGGTAAGGTAATTATTCGTTAGTAAGCAACTCGGTCTACGATGATCGCAACGAAGGCCAGGGCGCTGAGCAGGATCGGCAGAAGGGTGTTCGACCTGGACGTGCTTTGCACTTTTGCCTTGTTTGATTCAACGTAGACGATATCGTTTGATTTCAGGTAATAATATGGAGAAGAGAAAAGTTCGTCAGTATTCAGGTTGATACGGCGGGTAATTTTTTTACCTTCTTCAGACCGGATAAGCAAAACGTTATCACGTTTTGCATAAAGGGTCATATCGCCCGCAAAACCGATGGCTTCGAGCAGTGAGATCTTTTCATTGGGAACATCAATAACGCTTGGACGGCCTACCTCACCCAGCACGGTAACCCGGAAGTTCAGGATCCTGATGGTGACAACCGGATTCAGCAGGAGTTGTTTAGTGGTAAGCTCATTAACGATCTGATCGCGGAGCTGTTTCTTGTTCAGTCCCGCTGCTTTCATTTCCCCCAGGACGGGAAATGTGATCCTGCCCTCAGGAGTTACCAGGTAACCGGTGAGGTTAGCAATACTGTTGGAGTTATTGGCCGACGTGACACTGTTGATTGGCGCATTGTAAATGGCATTCTCAGCCGGGTTCAGACTCGATACTGTAATGTTAAGGATGTCTCCTTTCTGAATAATCGGATCTGGATTATCATTAGGCATCCTGTATTCTGCGTTGGGTAGCTCATTAAAGTACCGCGCTTTTTCGGGGCTCGCACAAGAAGTTGCCAAAAGGGTACCAATCAAAATCCAAAAAAATACATTTTTTTGTACTAAAAATCTCATAGACAGTCCGTTGTATATTGGAAATTCATTTATTCTTCCGATTTTCCTAGGAAATGCGCCTAGTATTTCTACCCATTTACATTAAAAAACATTCGTAAAAACTACAGGTCCAGTTCTTAACGCCTTTTAACCGAAAGAATTGTGGATATTAAAAATCCTGGGGTTTAAAAAAAGATATCGGATTACTAATCAGGGAGGTGGGACAAAGATAATGTTCAGGATTAGTAAATCCAATGACTTATGCTTTAATAATATGTTTTCTGAATGCCTTCTTTTCCACAATAAAAGGCGCCCGAATCTGTTATACTATTGTGTGATTTCCAGTTGTCTATAATTGACAAAAAATGGCCACAACCCGTACCTGATGAGACTTTGAGGATTTTCCTTGCCGCGTCGAGGAAAGTTATCAACGTTTGTAGTGTTGGAACATTATGGCATAGTATTTGGGTTTAGCCAGTTTGTATTTTGTAAGTACAATCCAATAATTATGACAAAACCAGCACCACAAATCCTGGGTGGAAGAATTATTGCATTATCCGTACTCCTATTGTTAAACTGCTTATTTGGTAAGGCGCAGACGGGGGTGTTGATGCAAAGCTCATTTGAGACTTCGGACGTGAAAGCAGGATGGAAAAGTATCGAGTACTGCTGCTCGTATTCGCTGACTCAATCCACAGCCCAGAAGAAAACCGGTTCATCCGCATTGCGGGTTGAACTGAACAAGACAGATCCTGAAGCCACTTACGGCAACAAACGCGCAGAATTGGTTTACAATTCCGCTTCCTCAGAAAGTCAGGCTAATCCTAATCTCCGTTGGTGGAAATGGTCCAACTATTTTCCATCTGCTACCTGTAAGGTAGATGCAGCGGAAGAAATTTTCTCCCAGTGGCATGATAAGAGCCCTGACTGTTCCGCCTCTCCTCCCCTTGCTTTTGAAATGAAAAACGGAAAGTACCGTATCGTAATCCGTTCTTCAACAGAAGATTATTGTAACGGCGGAAAAGTTACCACACAGTATTTTGATCTTGGCAACATTGGTTACGACCAGTGGAATGATTGGGTGGTTTATTACAATCCTCAATACACCAGTTCCGGTCAGGTGAAAATCTGGCTGAACGGGAAAGTTGTGCTTGATTACAAAGGCCCCTGCTTCTACAATGGCAGCTGGCCTGCATACTGGAAGCTCGGCATCTACAAGTGGCTCTGGATGGGCAGCGGTTCATCTTCCTCCACTACACAACGAATTTATTATGTGGATGACGTAAAGATCGGCGACAACACGGCAAGCGAAAGCAGCTTTGTAACCGGCTCAACTACTCCTGCCAATGCTGCTCCTACTGCCGCAGCAGGTAGTGATCTTTTCATTACGCTTCCCACATCATCAGTAACATTAAATGGCAGCAATTCATCTGACGCAGATGGTTCAATCTCTACTAATAAATGGACCCAGATATCCGGTCCAAGCACAGGCACTTTTGCCAATTCCGGTAATGCGAGCACTGCCGTAAGCGGACTTGTACAGGGAACATATGTATTCCGGCTTACCGTAACTGATAACGACGGTGCAACCGATACCGATGATGTAACGGTAACCGTAGCGGCAAGCACTACAACACCAAACGTAGCACCTGTGGCAGAAGCCGGTTCGTCAAAAACCGTCACATTGCCCACCAGCTCAACAACGCTGAGTGGCAGCGGTACCGACAGCGATGGTAGTATTGCAAGTTATAAGTGGAGCCAGGTTTCCGGACCGAACACTTCAAGCTTTAATTCATCATCATCATCATCATGTACTGTTTCCAACCTGGTACAGGGATCTTATTCCTACAAACTTACTGTGACGGACAACAAGGGAGCGACTGCTTCCGATAACGTAACCGTAACGGTAAATGCGGCACCTGTAGCCAATAAAGCTCCGACCGTAACAGGCGGATCAGACAAGGCCATTACCTTGCCAACAAATTCCACATCAATTTCCGGTAGCGCCGCAGATAGCGACGGCAGCATCGCAAGTTACAAGTGGAGCCAGGTTTCAGGTCCCAATACTGCAACATTCAGCACAACAACTGCTTCGAACACAACAGTATCCAACCTGGTACAGGGAAATTATTCCTTTAAACTGACCGCAACGGACAATGATGGCGCCACAGCGTCAGCCACTGTTGACGTAACCGTAAATGCGGCAGCAAACACAGCACCGACAGTAAGTGCGGGTTCAGATAAATCTGTTACCCTGCCGACAAGTTCCACTTCCCTCAGCGGCAGCGCTTCTGATAAGGAAGGCAGCATTGCCAGCTACAAATGGAGCCAGACATCTGGCCCGAATACAGCAACATTCAGCACCACCACTGCGGCAAGCACTACAGTGTCCAACCTTGTTCAGGGAACCTACAGCTTCAAGCTGACAGCTACCGACAACAATGGCTCCGCATCTTCTTCAACCGTCAGCGTAACGGTAAATGCGGCTGCGAATACTGCACCTACGGTTAGCGCGGGTTCGGCGAAATCCATTACCCTGCCAACAAACTCCACTGCTCTTAGCGGCAGCGCCTCCGACAAAGATGGCAGCATCGCGAGCTACAAATGGAGTCAGGCTTCCGGCCCCAATACGGCAACGTTCAGCACTACAACTGCAGCGAGCACAACTGTGTCAAACCTTGTTCAGGGAACCTACAGCTTCAGGCTGACGGCAACTGACAATGATGGTTCAGCAGCATCTTCAACTGTAAGCGTTACCGTGAATGCCGCAGCAGCAACCAACAAAGCTCCAGTAGTAAATGCAGGTTCAGATAAAACCATCACCCTGCCGACCAGCACTACGGCCCTTAGCGGAAGTGCTACAGACAGTGATGGCAGCATCGCCAGTTACAAATGGAGCCAGGTATCCGGTCCGAATACAGCAACTTTCAACACTACGACTTCTGCCAGTGCTACGGTTTCCAACCTTGTTCAGGGAAGCTACAGCTTTAAGCTGTCAGCAACCGATAATAAGGGCGCTACCGGATCTGCTACCATGACTGTAACAGTAAATGCAGCAACGGCTACCAACAAGACCCCTGTAGCTGATGCCGGTGCACCGGTAACTATTACCCTGCCCACCAGCAGTGCGCAGCTGTCATCCAAGTCATATGACCCGGATGGTAAGATCGCAAGCTATACCTGGAGCCAGGTTTCCGGACCCAATACAGCAAAATTCAATACCACCACATCGTCCATGCCAACCGTGTCAGGTCTCGTAGCAGGAATCTACACCTTTAAACTGGCGATCAAAGATGACAAAGGTGCAACAGCTTCCGCGACCACTACGGTTACCGTTAAAGCTGCTACCAGCACCAATCAGGCACCGGTTGCCAAAACAGTTGGTGTGCAGGATCTGGTAGGTACCAGCGTAACATTGAACGGAGCTGACTCCTATGACAATGATGGCCAGATCACGGCTTACAGCTGGACGCAAAAGAGTGGTCCTTCCACAGCAACCATCAGCAACAGTACTTCAGCAACAGCACAGGCGAGCGGCCTCAAGCCGGGAACCTATGTATTTACGCTGCAGGTAACTGATAATGATGGTGCAAAAGGAACGGCTACCCTTACGCTGAATGTGTCTGCACCAACTGCAGCAACTGCACCGGTTGCCCGCGCAGGAGCTGATCAGACGATCTATCTGCCGACCAATTCTGTAACAGTGGATGGTTCCGGCTCTTCAGATCCGAATGGTACGATCAAATCGTATGTATGGACCAAGATCAGTGGCGGTACTGCTGTAATCGGTACGGCATCTACAGCCAGGACATCAATTTCCAGCCTTGTTGAGGGTACCTACTCTTTCAAACTGGAAGTAACTGATAACGACGGCCAGAAAGATGCTGACACCATTGTGGTAAAAGTGCTCAAAAATGCGACGTCTACCAATCAGACACCGGTTGCTAAAGCTGGTGACGACAAAACCATTAATGAGCCCATTTCCTGGATCACCCTGGATGGTTCATGGTCGATTGATAATGATGGAAAGATCGTCATGTATCAGTGGAAACTGGTAAGCGGTGCCACCAGCGCGGTTATCGAGAATCCGAATGCAATGACCACTAAAGTGAACGGACTGGTACCTGGTGTATACACCTTCCAGCTTACCGTAAAGGATGATAAAGGTGCAATTGCAACCGATCAGCTTCGCACGACTGTTGTCGGAACTGATGGTTCTACCGGCACATCCAACCTGACCATCTGGCCCAACCCCGTTTCCTCCACGATGAATTTCAAACTGGATGATAACGTAACAGGTAACGCGGTGGTGAAAGTGTTCACAATCAGCGGCGTGGTGGTGATGACAGATCAGATCAACAAGACAGGAACCACATTTACCAAACAATACAACCTGAGCAACCTGACAGCGGGCACTTATGTACTTAGCGTACAATTCGACAAACTGCCGGCTTCCGTCAAGAAGTTCCAGAAGTTATAACACCCTGTGATACCATGAAAGCAAGGGCCCGCTGCGGATGCAGACGGGCCCTTTTTTATTGACGGGAGATCTTGCTCAATCTTTATTTCACCCGCACCACGCGGCCGGTATAAACGCCGTCATCGGTAGTTACACGAACCATATAAATTCCGGAAGGCTGGTCAATCAATTCACCGGCAGAGAACATATTGCTGCCTTTTTGCAATACCAGTTTTCTGCTTGTTACCATCCTTCCGTTGGCATCAAAAATCTGGACGGTTGCGCTGCTGGCTTTCTTCAGCGTGAGACTGATATTCGCCCTGTCTTTTACCGGGTTGGGGTAAATGGTCAATCCGGGTAAGCTATTAGCGCGGTTGTTAACGGCAACTATATCACTGTATACAATTTTTGTATCATTTTTGGTTGCCTTGATCCGGTAATAATTACGGATTGCATTGGGTTTGATATCCAGGTACTGATAATGAGCAGTGGTGGTCACGCTTGAGGAGCTGATCTCGCTGATGGTGGCGAAATTGTTTCCGTCAGCACTTTTCTGCACTTCAAATTTCTCGAAGTCAATGTTATTTTCGGCATCCCACAGCAGGTTGTTAGATACCCCGTTGTTGTTTACGCGCAGGTTCAAAGGATCAGCCGGGAGGATACCGATATCGATGGGGAGTTCACTGAAATTGATCAGCCCCAGACCATTGCCTCCATTGTTGGCAATTGAGGGAATTGCAAATCTTGATGCCGAACTCTGCAGTGAAACACTGGTAGGGTTATCGGAGCCGCTGGAAGTAAACCCTATTTCAATTACATTATTAACTGCTGGCAAAGTAGCCTTATTGACAATACTAACGCTGTTGATAGTATACGTATTTCCGGCAGGTCCATTTAACTTGAATAATGTCGTCATATCGCCGTTGACGACCAGATTATCTGTTGGTAAATTGAGTCTGATCTGAATTTTATTGGGTCTGTTGCTGAGGTTAACTGCACTGTATGCGGCACTGATTGCCACGGGTGTCATTGTATTGGCTAAAACCGGAGCACCATAAAAATATTGCGAGATCAGCGTATAAGTTCTATTGCCTATTTCCTGATAGCCTCCAATGTAGTTATAATGACAGTTGTCAGAATATTTATCAAGGTTATTGGTAGAAATAATTTCCATCTGTTGATTGTTCAAATCAAGTCGTCGCTGAGCTTCCTGTATTGGAAGACTTGATTCCGGAGTGGAAATATTAATACACCCTGGTTTGATCTGATATATGTAATATTTTTCCGCACGACCTAAGTCTGTCTCCCAATCCAGATATAGTTTGTTGAATGCGGCTATATACTGCACTGTATTAATCTTCTCACCCTCCACCTCATTTGTTGAAGGATTTGTATAAGTATAGGTGTTGGATTCTCCCTGAAACCAAATAACCGCTCTAATATGACTTTTTAGTCCCGCTTGTGTTAAACGGGCCAACTCTCTTTGGTAATTGTTAGTCGTAAAGTTTGAATACAGATCAGGAGGAGCGTCTTTCTGAAAATAACTTATTGGATGTCCAAGCTCAGCTCCATTCATAATGGCCACAGGGATTGACTGATTTTGAACTATTTGGGAACCTATTCTCAGCCCAAACTGGCCAAGGCTGGCATCGGCATTATAACCTTTAACACCGCTTCCTACATACCATCGTGGAGTATTTCCTCCTCCGCCAAAAACACGAACCCATTGCCGATTTGAACCAGCATCATTATTTGCAGAATTGTTGGCCAGATCGTTACCAAATGGCTTTGCTTCGGCATTAGACTGACCCTGTATATAAATAGCATCACCAGCAACAATTCTGTTCCTGCTTAACCAAACGCTGTTGGAACTATACGCAAGTCGAATACGATAGTTGAATAATTCAGCCGGTATCTGTATTGTATCAGAGTAATTTATTGGACCATTTCCTATATAGACAGTACGTTTACTATCCTGTGGCCCATCGTAATTATCATCATTATTACCATCCCGAAAAATCTCTATTCGAATGTCCTGAATGCTTTTTGTTACAATGAATGCAATTTGAATACTTGCCTTGTTGGTTGCCGGATTTCTTGCAACAAGCTGTGTATCCATTGGAAAGCTCGAATATGTACCATCGCCGTTTGGAAGGTTACCACTATTCGTAAATTGTGAAAATCCTGTAGAATAGATATTTAGGAAAATAATTAATAGGGCAAATATTTTCACATAACGGTACGTAAAATTACAGTTCATCTCTCCCATTCTTTTGTGGTTCATTAAAAAGCTACCCAGAAAGGAAATTCAATAGGAGAAATGGAAAGGTCTAACGGTAAGTCTGTTCAGAGGTTGTAAGACAAAAATATATGTTTTACTGACAAATTAAAATCGCCTGAAAAAAGTTTTCGAAATTCGGCTGATTTACCGCGTAAGATTTGTTTTCTACAGCGAATATGGCAATAAAGTCACCATAAACCATAGTCGCTTTCTGGCCTGTTTTCGACACCCGAATTTCGGGTTACAACATCAAACTCATGTAAATAGCAGGGATGGGTAGCCGCCGGGGCCTTACCTATGGAAGTACATATTTTAATCGAAGGGTGGCACCTGGTTAATTAACAAAATGCAGAACTGGTTGTGTATTCCAGAAAAAAACACATTTCAGGGATCTTAATATTACATTGATAGTCAATACAATAAAGAATAAATCCCGGCAACACCAATCGTTGGCATTACGCAACGAAAAGAGCCACCCCGAAGGATGGCTCTCTATATTTTTTCAATGATAATCAATGGATTAGTAACCCATGTCTCCCATACCACCACCGTGCGGCATAGCAGGTGCAGCCTCTTTGGAAGGCTTGTCAGCTACCACACACTCAGTAGTCAGCAGCATACCTGCGATAGACGCAGCATGTTCCAGGGCAACACGACCCACCTTGGTTGGATCGATAACACCTGTTTTCAGGAGGTTCTCAAATTTCTCTGTACGGGCGTTGAAACCGTAGTCGCCTTTTCCTTCACGGATCTGGTTGATGATTACAGAACCTTCCAGGCCGGCGTTCTCAACAATAATACGGAGCGGAGCTTCCAGTGCACGACGAACGATCTGGGCACCCAGTTTTTCGTCTTCGTTTGAACTGCGGAATCCGTCGAGGGAAGTGATTGCGCGGATGAAAGCAGTACCACCACCGGGAACGATTCCCTCTTCAACGGCAGCGCGGGTAGCGTGCAGGGCATCGTCAACGCGGTCTTTCTTTTCTTTCATTTCCACTTCAGTGGCTGCACCAACATTCAGTACAGCAACACCACCACTGAGCTTCGCGAGGCGCTCCTGCAGTTTCTCACGGTCATAATCAGATGTAGTAGACTCGATCTGAGCTTTAATCTGGTTGATGCGCTTCGTGATATCATCTTTTTTGCCTTTTCCGCCAACGATAACGGTATTGTCTTTGTCGATGGTAATGGAAGAAGCCACGCCGAGATAGCTGAGGTCAGCGTTCTCCAGTTTGAAACCCTGCTCTTCGCTGATCACTGTACCAGCAGTCAGGATCGCGATATCCTGGAGCATTTCCTTGCGACGGTCGCCGAATCCGGGCGCTTTAACAGCAGCCACTTTCAGCGTACCACGCAGTTTGTTTACGACCAGTGTAGCGAGTGCTTCCCCTTCGAGATCTTCAGAAATGATCACAAGCGGACGGCCACCCTGCGCAACTTTTTCAAGAATGTGCAGGATATCCTTCATAGCACCGATCTTCTTGTCGTAGATCAGGATATAGGGATTCTGCAATTCTGCCTCCATTTTCTCGCTGTTTGTAACGAAATAGGGAGAGATATATCCGCGGTCGAATTGCATACCTTCAACCACTTCAACTGTAGTGTCAGTTCCTTTTGCTTCTTCAACGGTGATAACCCCGTCTTTGCCCACTTTAGCCATTGCCTCAGCAATCAGCTTTCCGATCTCGGGATCGTTATTGGCAGAGATTGTAGCTACAGCTTCGATCTTCTTGGTATCGTTACCGATTTTCTGGCTTTGTGCCTGAAGCGCTTCAACCACTTTTTCTACTGCCTTGTCAATACCACGTTTCAGGTCCATCGGATTGGCACCTGCTGCTACGTTCTTGAGTCCTTCAGTGATGATTGCCTGAGCCAGAACAGTAGCTGTTGTAGTACCGTCACCGGCAACGTCAGCAGTTTTGCTCGCAACTTCTTTCACCATCTGGGCACCCATATTCTCGATCGGGTCTTCCAGTTCGATTTCTTTAGCTACGGTAACACCGTCCTTGGTTACAGCAGGTGCTCCGAATTTCTTTTCGATCACCACGTTACGGCCTTTGGGTCCGAGGGTTACTTTAACCGCGTTGGCCAAAGTGTCCACCCCTTTCTTCATCCGGTTCCTGGCTTCGATGTCGAAATAAATCTGTTTTGCCATTGTATAGCTGTTTTGTAGTTGTTGTTAGGAAAAATTAAACGATTGCGAGGATGTCGCTCTCCCGCATGATCAGGTAGTCGCCGCCCTCGAGCTGAAGCTCAGTTCCGGCATATTTGCCATAAAGTACGGTGTCGCCCACTTTCACAAGTGTCGGCTCATCTTTCTTGCCAGGACCGGCGGCTACTACTGTGCCACGTTGCGGCTTTTCTTTGGCAGTATCGGGAATGATGATGCCTCCCGCAGTTTTCTCTTCGGCAGGTGCAGGTTTCACCACCACCCTGTCGTGCAAAGGAGTAATGTTTAACTTCTTGGCCATATTGATTGGTTTTAATTAATGAAAAATGATCAGGAGCTTGAGCTCCGAAGGCTCGCAAAGCTAAACGAAATACATGCCAATCCAATATTTCAGCCTTTTTAAGGTCATTTTTTCAGTCGGAATGCGTATTAAGACCCATTCGGCTCCCGACAACAAGCCGAAATGTCAATTTTTCAGCCAGTGACTACCATTGTTCGGCCATTTTGTACCAAACCTGCTCCCAGAGGTTTTAACTACCGTCCTTTTGGCTACCCCCCTGAAATCCTGTAGCTTTGCCGACTCAACAAAGTTCTTGGAGGCATGCTCAGCAGACGAATCATCCGGGTCAAAGTAATGCAAACGCTCTATTCTCTTGACGCTTTGGACCAGGCCGTGAAACCCGGAGAACCCACTAAATTATTGAACAAACAGTTTGACAACACCCGTCAACTGCTGTCTTATATCCTTTTTTTCCTGACGGAAGTACTCCGTTACGCCGAAACCGATGCCAAAAACCGGGCAGCTAAACACCTGCCGTCTGCAGAAGATCTTAGTGTAAACATCAAAATCGCCGGAAACACCCTTCTCTGGAAAATGCTGGAGGATATCTCCCTCCAGGGTGCTATCCGGGATGGATTAGTAGATCGTTACCTGGATAAGGAATTGGTGCGAAAGCTCTACCTCGAACTCGTCGCTACACCTGTTTACCAGCATTATATTCATCAGGAAGGCCGTGATCAAAAGACGGAAAATGAGATTGTAGAATATATATATGCAAACCTGATGATCTCCAATGAGGCTTTTACCAGCCACCTGGAAGAACATTTCAACAACTGGGACGACGACTGCGAAATGGTCAACCAGCTGGTGCAACAATACCTGAATAAGCCCGGGTCCTTTGATTTTTCCAAAATCCTCAGCAGTGAAAAATCCCAGTTTGCAAAGGAACTGCTGCTTACAGTGCTTGACAAAAAAGAGGAAACCCTCGACCTGATCAAACCCAAATTGAAGAACTGGGATCCGGAACGCATTGCTACCCTGGATATGATCCTGATGCAAATGGGCGTATGCGAATTCCTCTATTTTGAAACGATTCCACCCAAGGTCACGATCAATGAGTATATCGACCTTGCAAAAGAATACAGTACGAACCAAAGCGGCCAGTTCGTAAATGGCATCCTGGACAATATTCACAAGGACCTGCAGCGCGACGACCGGCTGCATAAAGTGAGTTATAAAAAATAAGGCATGACTGGTAAATTATTAGTTGCTATAATGGCGTTTGCAGTTATGGCCTGCCAAAACGGCCCGGACACCAAGGCAAATACACTCCCGAACAGCCCCAAAGCCGATGCGGGGATGGCGGTGACCGACACACAGGACAGTTCAAAATTTACCCGGATCGAATGGCTGGATAAAGATCTGAACCTCGGTCAAATTACTGAAGGAACGGATCAGCCGGTTGCTTTCCGCTTCCGCAATACCGGCGATAAGCCCCTGATCATTGCTTCGGTGCGGCCAGGCTGCGGATGCACGGTAGCTGAACCACCGAAAGAACCTATCATGCCAGGAAAAGAGGGGGTGATCAAAGGCACGTTCCAGTCCGGTGGCCGGGTGGGTGTCAACAATAAGTCTATTGTCGTCAATGCCAATACCTTTGGTGGCACTTCCCATGAATTGCATTTCAAGGTGGTAGTAGTAGAGCCCTGATAATCATTTTTTCAAACCATAACAACATGAATCATCTCGTATTTCTTCAGGCCCCCGCAGGCGGTGCCGGCAGCACTTACTCTCTTCTGCTGCTGGGTGGCATGATCCTCGTTTTCTGGCTGTTCATGATCCGTCCCCAGGCTAAAAAAGCCAAGCAAGCCAAACAATTCCAGGACAATATGCAGAAGGGTGACCGGATCGTTACCATCGCCGGTATCCACGGAAAAGTGAATAAGGTAAATGAAGACGGTACCATCGAAATGGAAGTTAGTCCGGGTTCTTACATGAAAATTGAGCGTTCTGCCGTGTCGCTGGAATGGACACAAAACGTGAACAAAGCAGCCGCCAACATTGCGGATAAAAAATAATGCTACGTTTAGGGATAACCGGCGGTATCGGCAGTGGTAAATCAATCGTGGCAAGGGTTTTTAGTACCCTTGGCATTCCGGTTTATCATGCAGATACTGCCGCTAAAACATTAATATCAGCTGACCCTGCCCTTCGTACAGCCATCATTGGATTATTAGGTGAAGCTGCCTACCAGAACAACCTTCCCAATAAAGCTTTCATTGCTACCAAAATTTTCGGCGACCAGGCGCTCCTGGCGGCCTATAATGCTATTGTTCATCCCGCTGTGATTGCCTTTGGCGAAAACTGGTTTGACCAGCAGGAGAAAGCCGGCCATCCCTATGCCATCAAGGAAGCGGCACTGTTTTTTGAAACCGGCAGCACTTCCGGCCTTGACAAAATCATTGGTGTTTTTGCTCCAGATTCATTGCGATTGCACCGTGCCATGAAAAGAGATGGCGTAACAAAAGAAGAGGTAATCCGGCGGATGTCAAACCAGCTGGATGAATCGCTGAAAATGAAGTTGTGCGATTATGTTATTACCAATGACGACCAGCACCTGGTTACGCCGCAGGTGCTCCGTCTTCACATGCAATTTCTCAACAAATCTCCGCAGGTTTATTCTGAAAACTGATACAACCAGCCATCACTGGAACTATCAGAAAACGGGTTGATTACTTCATTTCCATTTCCCTGGGTTGTTGCGAGAACGGCGTACTTGCCTGGTTTGGTTTCCAAAATCCTGAATCCAATATCTGATGCATTGGTGCCCAGATTTCGCGCCCATAAAATATCGCCGTCGGCATTTAACTTGAGGACAAATACATCCTCTCCCCCCCTTGCACTACTATTTGGTGTGACAGGACCCGTTACCCTACCTGTCATCAGAAAATTGCCATCACTGCAATGAGTCATTGCAATGCAACTGCCGCTGTTCGGCGGTAAAGTCTTCATCCAGATAATTTGTCCTTCTGAATTTGCTTTCGCGTACCATACAGAGCCATTTCTCTCGAAACCGCCGGCCAATAAAAACGTCCCGTCCGGCAAATATTCTATTGACGTTCCCGCATAGGCTCCTGGCAAAGTTCTATGCCACAACAATTTGCCATCACGGCTGACTTTAACCAAAGTAAGGCCGGTATAGTCTGTTCTATAACCAATTGCTACATACCCATCCGGTGCTGCAGCCAGGTCCAGAATAATTGACATATCAAGAATTTCAATTGCCCACACACTGTCACCCTCACCGGTCAGTTTACAAACATATTTTCCGCCTCCATATGCCTTTTGGCCAATACCGGTATAGGTATTATTTCCTTCTGAAAACACATCTGTATTAAAAAAACGAATCGAAGGTGCCGGGTAACCAGCTACCAATTGGCCATCAATAGTAAATTCCAGAATTTTTTGAATATTTCCTTCACAGCCATGAACTAAAATGTTTCCGTTGTCCTTCCTGTAGATACAGGGCAACAGGAACGCTATTGCCTTTGAGTTGTCTCTAAAAGTTTTCTGCCACAGAATTTTACCGTCCTTATCCGTCCGCAATATCCAATTTGAACTGATGTACCCCCTATCATTGAAATTCAGTCCCGTAAGATCGTCATCCGTACTTTCAGTTACTCCCGCTATAATAAATCCACCATCGTCCATCGGTACGAAATTGTAAAAATCATCAAACCCCGAACCTCCATATGAATTCCGGACAATATCTTTCTCCATTCGTGGTTGTACAACGTCAGCATATACAGATTTATCAAACGAGTCGTCCAGCGAATACACCTTAACTCTGGCAATACGGTCAGCATTCCCTGTATTCATTTCAAGCACCTTAAACCCAATGGAATCGTGATCCTCCCCAAAATAAAATCCCTCAAGTTGTAACCATTTTTTGTCTTCCTCGGCCAACATTACCTGCCAGGCAACATTCGAGCGTACAGCCATGTAGACAATTGACGACCGGTTGGATTTTGAAATAGCAACATTATCGGCTTCCAGAAAATTTGGGTTATCAACATCGCGCCTGCAGGAAAGGAAAGCAAGCATGACAAGAACTAGGCATAAAAGCTTGTTCATAGGTATATAAGGTTTTGTGTCAGATGTAGTTTAACGAAAATAAGCAGGCTGCAAGTATACTCCCCGAAAGAATTTACCGCGCCGGCCGGAAACTAAAAAGCCGTCCCAAAAAGTCGGGACGGCTTCACTATGTCGGCTGACAGTTATTTCAATTTTGCCAGTACAGCTTTGATCCTGGCCATGCCCTCCTCAATCTTAGACAGGCTGTTGGTATAAGCAATGCGGATGCATTTGTCTTCACCGAATGCCTTACCGGTAACAGTCGTTACATAGGCATTCTCCAGGATATAGAAACAAAGTTCATCTGCCCCATTGATCGTGGTAGTACCATCAGACTTACCGAAGTAAGCCGAAACATCAGGAAACACGTAAAACGCGCCGTCAGGTTCATTGCAGGTAACACCAGGAAGCTCAGCCAGCAGCTTCATGATCGCCTTCTTCCTTTGTTCAAACTCCTTCACCATCTCAATACTTGGAGTAAGATCAGTTGTCAGTGCAGTGATGGCTGCCCTTTGCGTTACCGCATTGGCGCCGCTGGTGATCTGCCCCTGGATCTTCTCACAGGCTTTCACGATTTCCGGAGACCCGGCAATATAACCCAGGCGATAACCGGTCATGGCAAAACCTTTGCTCAGCCCGTTGATAATCACCACCCTGTCTTTGATATCGGCAAACTGCGCAATGCTTTCATGCTTGCCGTTGTAGTTGATATATTCATAGATCTCATCACTCATGATGTAAACCTGCGGGTGACGGCGGAAAACTTCAGCCAGTGAGGCCAGTTCTTCCTTCGTATAAACAGCCCCGGTAGGATTGGAAGGCGACGAAAACATAAAAAGTTTTGTTTTCGGCGTGATGGCAGCTTCCACTTCCGCAGCTTTTACCTTATATCCCGAAGCAGCACTGGTACGGATCATCACAGGGCTACCCTCCGACATCTTTACGATCTCAGAATAGGAAACCCAGTAAGGTGTCGGGATCACCACTTCATCGTCTTTGTCGATCAGGGCCATGATGAGGTTTGCAATACTCTGTTTGGCACCTGTGGAAACCAGGATATTTTCAGGCTTATAATCCAGGTTGTTGTCACGTTTGAGCTTGGTACATATCGCTTCACGCAGATCGGGATAACCGGCTACCGGAGGATAATGACTCCAGTTTTCTTCCACGGCCTTCTTGGCCGCTTCCTTAATGTGTTGTGGAGTATCGAAATCGGGCTCACCAAGGCTGAGGTCGATCACATCAAATCCTTTTGCCCGCAATTCCCGGCCCATTTTGGCCATCCGGAGTGTTTCCGGTTCACTGAATCGTTGAAGACGCGCAGATAGAGACATTTTAATTGATTCTGATAATTGGTTCTAAAATCGTTTGCTTGACAATCGGTAAAAATAGGTCATTTCGGCTGTAACACCAGCTTCACCTGCGGTGATTTCGCACCCGTCCCTCCTGTTTCTCCGATACCAACAAACGTGTACATCTGTTTGGACTGGAAGGTAAGCGTATCCCGAAAGAGGATCGTACTGTCGCGGGAAAGCAATTGAAGCCAATATTCTTTTGGCTGTATGGTGGCATTGTAGGCACCGTTGATGTTGTTGGAAGTGTTGGAAAAGCCGAGCCAAACCTGCTTGCTCGCCACCCTGGTCGTATCGTTGCGGGTTGCGTTCAGAGGCCGGATGAGCCACAGCGTCAGGCTGTCAGACCCGGCAACACAATTGATAAACCGCCCTTTGCCCACGCTGTCATTGGGTTGCGGATCATCATTCAGTATTAAAATGGGGGCAACACCATTCACTGCCGTGTCATAATGGATCATGGTATAGTACTTCCCCGGTGACCAGGCCAGAAATTTATTATCGGCCACAATGCTTTCTCCCACTTTCCAGGTAGTGGTACGAACCCCCGGCCCCGTCGGCAGATAGGCATTTTCTGCCGTTCCGCTGGCTTCTCCAAAGGATACCGGTACCTCGTTCAGCGGCTGATCGTCAAGCAATAATGAAATAGGCTCACTGTCCAGCGCAGCGTTGATCAGCGCAATGCGGGCCTTCGGACCTTCTGTGGTTTCATCTTTCTGACAGGCAGCCATGAAAACGAGTGCAAAAACAAGGGCAAAAGAAAAATTCCTCATCATAATCAATAAAATATACCGTAACCGCCGCAAAGGTACCGGTTTAAAGGTCACGTCCGCAGCTATACCATATGACAAAAAGTTTACATAACCGCTGCAAAACCCCTGTAATCAGTGCCTGCCGGGGGTCTTTGGGTACTGGCTGTTACACATATTATAAACTTCCATACCATTGCGGAAAACCCTTACCCTGCCAATATTTCATCCGAAATACTATATTTGCCACTCTTTAAAAAATAACAAAAAACGAAACAAGAACGCGATGAGAAGTCTGGTAAGCATTTTTGCTGCTATCCTGATCCTGATTTCCTTGTACCAGCTTTCCTTCACCTGGTTTGTGAACAAACACGAAAAAGCCATAGAAGAAAAGGCCCGGAAGTATGTGTCTGCCATCCCTACACCCGAGCAAAAGTATCCCGGAAACAACGAATTGCAGGCTGCCTATCGGGATAGCCTGGCCGAAATTAAAAAAGACCGCGTGAGACAGCTGCAGGACAGCACACGCAACGAAAAAATTACCTGGTGGGGACACACTTACCAAAAAGCCAAAGAAAGCGAACTGCTGCTGGGTCTCGACCTGCAGGGCGGTATCAACGTTACAATGGATGTAGCGCTCGATGGACTAATCCGCGGCCTCAGCAATAATCCCCAGGATGCCAACCTGAAAAAGGCAATCGAGGAAGCACTGAAGCGTAAGGTAAACTCTGACGCTGACTTCATTACTTTGTTCTCCCAGTCGTTCAGAGATGTAAACCCGGGTGCCAAAATGGCTCCCCTGTTTGCCAACAGCTCCCGTAACAAACTGAAGATTGATGCCAGCGACGAGTCTGTCATTGCATACATCCGTGATCAGGCGAATGCTGCCATGAAACAGACCTATGACGTACTAACCAAAAGGATCGACAAGTTTGGTGTAGCACAACCGAATATCAGCCTTGACGAAAACAAAGGCATCATCACGGTTGAACTGGCCGGCGCTACCGATCCCGAGCGTGTGCGGAAATACCTTCAGTCATCAGCCAACCTTCAGTTCTTCGAAGTTTATAATATCGGTGAACTCGATAAGAGCCTTGAAGCAGCTGACAAAGAACTGGCCCTGTTGCTGAAAGGTGGCGATACTTCAAAAGCTGCTGTTATCGACACGACCAAATCTGCAGCAGCTGGAGACACTACCAATAAGTCACTTGCTGATGTGCTCAAAGGAAACAAAGACACCAGCAAAACTGCTATGGCGGCCAAGTCAGCAGAAGAAGTGCGTAAGGATCACCCGCTCCTTGCTTCTATCTCTTTCGTAACGCCACAGGATGCCAACAAAGACGGCCGTCCTGAATTTGCACCATATCTTGGTTTCGTTCCTACAAAAGATACCAACCTGGTATCCTCTTACCTGCATAATCCTGCCGTAACCAACAATATGCCCGGGGATGTGAAATTCCTGTACGGCATGCCGGAAAAAGACAAAGACGGAAAAGAACTTGACTTCGTACCGCTGTATGCTATCAAAAAGCAGCAGGGAACAGAAAAAGCCAAGCTTGAAGGTGAATATATCACAGACGCATTCCAGGATTTCAACTCCCTTACCAACCAGGTCACTGTTAACATGGTGATGAACAAACAGGGTGAGAAGATCTGGGCCAAAATGACCGGTGACAACGTTGGCCGTGCGATTGCCATCGTACTGGATGATATTGTTTATTCTGCTCCGAACGTTAACGAGCCCATTACCGGCGGCAATTCCCAGATCAGTGGTTCATTCTCCGTTCAGGAAGGTCAGGATCTGAGCAATATCCTGAAGAGCGGTAAACTGGATGCTCCTGCGAAAATCGTTCAGGAAACAGTGGTTGGACCAACCCTTGGTCAGGAAGCTGTGAAAGGCGGTACACTTGCCTTCATCATCGCTTTTGCAATCATTTTCGTCCTGATGCTGGTTTATTACAACACAGCAGGATGGGTGGCCAATATCGCTCTTATTCTTAACCTCCTCTTCACCATTGGTGTACTGAGTGCGCTGAATGCCACGCTGACTGCTCCGGGTATCGCAGGTCTCGTTCTGACCATCGGTATGGCGGTTGATACCAACGTAATCATTTTTGAAAGAATTAAAGACGAACTTACCCGCGGTAAGAGTTACCAGCAGGCCGTGAATGACGGTTACCGCAGGTCGCTGGCGCCGGTACTGGATGGTCACATCACTACCCTCCTTACCGCGATCATCCTGTTCTACTTCGGGCTTGGTCCGGTTCTTGGTTTTGCCACAACGCAGATCCTGGGTATCCTGCTCAGCCTTTTCTGCGGTATCCTGGTAAGCCGGTTGATTACAGATTTCTACACCAACAAGAACCGCCACTTCAATTATTTCACCAACCTCAGCCGCAGCATCTTCAAACATGCGAAATACAATTTCGTACAGTATCGCAAGGTGACTTACATTATCTCCGGAGTTGTACTGTTGCTGGGTATTGCAGCCATTTTCAACGGCTTCAATGAAGGTGTGGAATTCAGCGGTGGCCGTTCCTATATCGTTAAATTCCCGAACGCCGTTAAGCAGCAGGAAGTAGGTGATGCGCTGGATAAAGTTTTTGGCAAGTACCCCGTAATCAAAACCTATGGCGGTCCAACTCAGCTGGATATTACTACCGATTACATGGTTGAGCAAACCAGCCCGGAAGCCGATGCAAAAGTTCAGGCGACCCTGTTTGAGGGACTGAAACCATTCCTGCCAGCCAACACTACACCCGAAGTATTCAATACCAAGTACAAGCAGGCGAGCAAACGCGTTGACCCTACCATCTCCGATGACCTGAAAGCAGGCGCCAAATGGGCAACATTCTGGTCACTGCTCGCGATCGCCCTGTATATCTTCATTCGCTTCCGCGACTGGAGATACTCCCTGGGAACCATTGTGGCGTTGTTGCACGACGTTTTGGTAACCCTTGCTGTTTTCTCATTCTTCAAGAACATCGTTCCCTTCCCCCTGGAGATAGACCAGCACTTTATTGCTGCGATCCTGACAGTGATCGGCTTCTCCATGAATGATACGGTGATTGTATTTGACAGGGTGCGTGAGAACAGCCACCTGATGAAAGGAGCAAGCAAAGCCGAAATCATCAACAAATCAATCAATGATACCCTGACCCGTACGATCATGACCTCCGTTACCGTATTCCTGACCATCCTGGTATTGTTCCTGGTGGGCGGAGAAGTAACAAAAGGGTTCGCATTCGCGATGCTGATCGGTGTATTTACAGGTTGTTACTCTTCCATCTTTGTTGCTGCCCCCATCCTCGTGGATTTCGCCAAAGACCGCCCGCTGGGTGAGTCCAAAATCGAAACTGCCACCAGCAGCACAACCAACAACACTGCTGTAGCAAAAGGATAATTTCCAGCCTATTCCAATAGAAAGAGCCCGATCAATGATCGGGCTCTTATAATTTCTGACTAACCTATAGGTTCAAACGGCAAAGCTGGTTCCGCAACCGCAGGTCTTGCTCGCGTTCGGATTCCGGAACGTAAAACCGCGGGAATTGAGGCCATCCTGCCAGTCGATTTCCATTCCCATCAGGTAAATACCATGTGATTTGTTCATGATACAAGGCACACCATCTACCTCAAACCGGTCGTCGGACTCCTGCGGCGCATCAAAACCCAGGATATAACTGAGCCCGGAACAACCGCCTCCCTTCACACCCACCCTGAGCTGCTGACTGGCATCAAACCCCGGGGCCGCCATTAAATTTCTGATCTCTTCTATTGCACCGGGAGTGAAAGAAACCGGCGCCTGAACCAAAGTTTCCATTGAATACATTTTTACAAAAATACTAAAAACATCAAACCGCTATATTTGTTGGCAAATCGCCCTAAAAAAATGGATACTACCACGATGCTCCTGATTGCTTTTGGCCTGCTGGTGATCATAGCCGGACTTTATTTCTTTTTCTACATGAAGGATAAAAAGACCGAAAACAAGGCAGCAGGCGCTGCCCCTGACCAATTGAATGCCAAACAACTGAAACTCCAGGCCTATGAAAGACTGGTGATACTTGCCGAAAGAATTGCATTGCCCAACCTGATCAGCCGGAGCAATGAACCCGGGCTGAACCTGCGCGACATGCAGGCGCTGCTCACACAAACGATCCGCCAGGAGTATGATTATAACCTTTCGCAGCAGATTTATGTTTCCAATGAAGCCTGGGAAGCCGTCCGCAGTCTCAAGGAACAGAATATCCATATCATCAATCAGATTGCGTCTATCATGCCGCCTGAAACTACCGGCCCTGAACTGAACAGGAAGATTGTAGAATTCATCATGAATCAACCACAGGGATCCATGCATTCCTTGGTACAGGAAGCCCTGAGCCATGAAGCGCGGAAACTGATGGCCTAAATAAAGGCCCATGTCTGAAAAAAAGATTTTCACCGATAGCGGCATAGAGATCAAAAAGATCTATCATGCCAGCGACGTTCCCCTGCACGTGCCGGATGAACCCGATGCCGGTCATTTTCCGTTTACCCGCGGGGTCCAGGAAGACATGTACCGCGGCAAAACCTGGACGATGCGCCAGTATGCGGGATTCAGCACCGCCGAGGCATCCAACCAACGATACCGTTACCTGCTGTCACAAGGGGTTATGGGCCTGAGCGTGGCTTTCGATCTTCCCACACAGATTGGTTACGACAGTGACCACGCGCTTGCCGAAGGAGAGGTAGGGAAGGTTGGCGTTGCCATTGACAGTATCATGGACATGCATGCCCTTTTTGACGGCATCAACCTGGAAACGGTCAGCACCTCAATGACCATCAATGCTACAGGTTTCATACTGCTGGGACTATACGTCGCCATGGCGAAAGAACAGGGTGCCAACCTGTCGAAACTTTCCGGCACTATACAAAACGACATCCTGAAAGAATACGCGGCACGTGGTACTTTTATCTACCCGCCCAAAGCATCCATGCGGATCATTACCGATGTCTTTGAGTGGTGCAGTAATGAAGTACCCAAATGGAACACCATCTCTATTTCGGGTTACCATATCCGCGAGGCGGGTTCCACAGCAGTTCAGGAACTTGCATTTACCCTGAGTAACGGGAAAGCCTATGTACAGGCAGCGCTTGAAAAAGGACTCGATATCAATACACTCGGAAAACGGTTGTCATTTTTCTTTAACGCCCATAATAACCTGTTTGAAGAAGTTGCAAAATTCAGGGCGGCACGGCGCATGTGGGCACAAATCATGCAATCGATGGGGGCCACTGATCCACGCGCAATGATGCTGCGCTTCCATAGCCAGACCGGAGGCAGCACACTAACCGCCCAGCAACCCATGAATAATATCAGCCGTGTTACGGTGCAGTCACTCGCAGCAGTTCTAGGAGGTACGCAGTCACTGCACACCAATGGCTTCGATGAAGCACTGAGTCTTCCTACTGAAGATGCAGCCCGCATTGCCCTGAGAACCCAGCAGGTGATAGCATTCGAAAGCGGGGTTGCAGACACGATTGATCCATTGGCAGGATCTTATTTCGTCGAAGCGTTGACAAACGAAGTGGAACAGCAGGCCTGGGACCTTATCGCGAAAATTGACGCTATGGGTGGAAGCGTATCAGCCCTGGAGGAAGGTTTTATCCAGGAAGAGATCGCCCGTAGTGCCTTTGCCTATCAGCGCCAGATTGAGACCGGAGACAAGATAGTGGTAGGCGTTAATCGTTTTAAGATCGAAGGGAAGGAAGACATTCCTGTTTTTAAAGTGGATGACAGTATCCGCCAGGTACAGATCCAAAAACTTGCTGAATTAAGGAAGCAAAGAGATCCGGCCCAGGTAGACCGTGTTCTCCAGGAACTTAACGACAAAGCAGCCGGAGGGGAAAACCTCATGCCGACAGTTATTGAAGCAATTGAGAAAAAATGTACACTCGGAGAAATCGCTGACGAGTTGCGGGGAGTATTCGGGGAGCACCACCAGGGATAGTTTTACCGGATAATTCCGTCAACTACCAGCATCACCCCATTATCAGCAACGATAGGATTACCAATTACCTTTATCCCATTCAAATTGACAGGCCTGCCGTTAACGCTGACCAGTTTTGATGAGTCAAGAGAAGCTATAGTATGCTTTCCCTGTAAAATATGACCGGAAAGCACGGCAGAAAGTTTTTCAAGACCACTTTTGTTTGCGGTCAAAGCCAGCAGCGTATCCTGGCCCAATGCAGCAATTGCTTCATTGCTCGGAGCCAGCACGGTAATCATCTTTTTTCCTCCGAGATACTTGCCCACTTTCGGTACCTTATTCAGTAACCCTTCAAATGCCACCAGTTCTGCGTGGTTGCCCAGCTTACCCAAAAGGTTGCTGTTTGTTTCCAAAGATCGAAGGGAGGGCTGACAACCGGTCACCATCATGATCATCAACAACAACCCGCCCACGAATTTTCGCATATCCTTTTTATTAATTCCCTAATTTACTGCAACAATCCCCAAGCATGAAATTTACCGCAAGCCTGTTGGTCCTGTTGCTGGGAAGCGCTGTACAGGTTACTGTTGCGCAATCAACCATTAACCAGCAGATTCAAACAAAAGCAACCGCGATGCTGCCTAAACTGATAGAATGGCGCAGGTACATCCACCAGCATCCGGAGTTGTCGAACCGCGAGGTCAACACCATGACTATGGTGGCTGATCACCTTCGGTCTTTGGGAATTGAAGTACAAACCAAAGTTGCCCTTACCGGTGTTATCGGACTGCTGAAAGGTGATAAGCCCGGCCCCGTTATTGCGCTGAGAGCAGATATGGATGCCCTGCCGGTTGAAGAACGCAACACACTTCCGTTTAAATCCACAGTAAAAGCTGATTACCTGGGACAGGAAGTTCCGGTAATGCACGCCTGCGGCCACGACAGTCATGTGGCAATTCTCATGGCCACTGCCGAAGTTCTTGCGTCCATGAAAAAAGAGATCAGGGGAACTGTCAAATTCATCTTCCAGCCGGCAGAAGAAGGCCCTCCGGGAACAGAAGAAGGCGGTGCTCCGTTGATGGTAAAGGAAGGCGTGATGGACAATCCGAAAGTGGATGCGATCTTCGGACTTCATATTTCCAGTGCCCTCGAAACCGGTAATCTCCGGTATAAACCAGGCGCATTCATGGCATCTTCAGATTGGTTTACGATTCGGATCAAAGGCAAACAGGCACATGGCTCAGCACCCTGGAACAGCATTGATCCCATTGTAATCGGTACACAAATTATCAATGGCCTGCAGACCATTGTAAGCCGGCAGGAGAATATTGTAAGGGCTCCCGTAGTGATCACCGTGGGCAAATTTCACAGTGGCGTACGCAACAATATCATCCCTGAAGAAGCTGTGCTCGAAGGCACGATCCGCACGCTGGATGCCCAGATGCAACGTGAGGTGCATGAACGCCTGAAGAAGACCGCAGAAAAGATTGCTGAAGCTTCTGGTGCTACTGTAGAGGTTTCCATAGATAACAAAACATTGGTAACCTACAATGATTCAACCTTGACACGCCTGATGATTCCTTCGCTGGTCAGGGCGGCCGGAAAAGACAAAGTTGCTGCCCAGAACTGGACTACCGGATCGGAAGATTTTTCTTTTTTCGGAACGAAGGCACCAGCACTATTCTTCAACCTGGGGGGTATGCCAAAAGGAATGGATCCTTCCAAAGCCGGTGGGCATCATACACCGGATTTTTATATCGATGACAGTCAACTGGATGTTGGTGTAAAAGCCTTCTGCCAGTTGGTATTCGACTATCCCACAGTGGTACAGGAAGCGTCCGGCCAGCAATCCAGGAAAGGATTCTGACTGGCCGGCACGCCGCTATGATCAGGATTTTTTCTGCTCTTTCGCCCAGGCATCTTTCAGTGTGACTGTCCTGTTGAACACCAGGTTTTCCTCGCTGCTGTCTTTGTCCAGCACAAAATATCCCTTGCGGAGAAACTGGTAACGCTCGTCAAATTTGCTTTGCAGCAATGCCGGCTCAGCGTAGGCGTGACTGATGGTCTCCAGGGAATCCGGATTGATGAAATCCTTGAAATCGCCTTCTTCATTCCCCGGATCTTCCACGCGGAACAGCCGGTCATAAAGCCTCACTTCAGCACTGACTGCATGAGGTACGCTCACCCAGTGCAAAGTTCCTTTCACATTAATACCTGATGTATCCGATCCACTCCTGCTTTCAGGAATGTAACTGCAGTGAAGGGCAGTGATTTTTCCGGAAGGATCTTTCACTACCTCGTCGCAACGAATAATATAGGCACTTTTCAATCGAACCATCTGTCCCGGAGCCAGCCGGAAGAATTTTTTTGGCGGTTGCTCCAGGAAATCCTCACGCTCGATATACAATTCACGGCTGAAGGGGACATCTCGTACTGCACCTTCCGCAGCTTCCGGATTCTCTTCGCTGGACATATGCTCCACCTTGCCTTCCGGATAATTGGTTATGATCACTTTCAGAGGATCAAAAACAACCATCCTGCGCAACGCGATTTTATTGAGATGCTCTCGCACACAGAACTCCAGAAGCGACACATCATCAAGATTGTCTCGCTTGGCAATGCCTATCCTGTCACAATAATTCCTGATGCTTTCCGGCGTATAGCCGCGACGGCGCATGGCAGAAATTGTTGGCATCCTCGGATCATCCCACCCTGTAACATGTTTCTCGGTGACCAGCTGGAGCAGTTTACGTTTGCTGGTGACGGTATAGCTGAGGTTGCGACGGGCAAACTCATATTGATGGGACGGATAAATGCCCAGCATTTCAATCAACCAGTCATACAACTCACGGTGCGGCACAAATTCCAGTGTACAGAGGGAATGGGTAATATGCTCAATGGAATCACTCTGCCCATGGGCAAAATCATACATCGGGTAGATGCACCATTCGTTACCCGTACGGTGATGATGGGCATGTTTGATGCGGTAAAGAATCGGATCCCGCATCAGCATATTGGGATGCGCCATGTCGATTTTGGCACGAAGCGTCTTACTGCCATCGGGGAACTCCCCTGCTTTCATCCTGCGGAAAAGATCCAGGTTCTCGTCGATCGAGCGCGACCTGAAAGGGCTGTTCACACCCGGATGGGTAGGTGTACCTTTTAATTCGGCAATCGCTTCCGACGTTGAATCATCCACATAAGCCAGGTCCTTCCGGATCAACAATTCGGCAAACTCAAACAATTGTCCGAAATAGTCCGATGCATACAATTCATTTTTCCAGGTAAATCCCAGCCAGCGGATATCTCCCTTAATGCTTTCCACATACTCCGTATCCTCCGTCACCGGATTGGTATCGTCGAACCTGAGATTAGTATAACCAGGGTATTTCGCTGTCAGTCCGAAATTCAGGCAGATGCTCGACGCATGCCCGATATGCAGGTACCCGTTAGGTTCCGGGGGAAACCGGGTTACAATCTGCTTATATTTACCCGACTCCAGGTCGGATTCAATGATCTCTTCAATAAAATTGAGGCTTTTCTCTTCTTCCTTCTTGATTTCCGTCATATTGGGTAAAATCCTTTGAGGGACGAATTTACTATCTTTTCAAAAATTTCCCCCTTAACAGCTTCTCCAATAACTGGTCTTTCTCCTGCCTGCTTACAGGAACCGGGTGCCCTTTTAACCGCAATTCATTCCCCTCAATGCTGTCTACCTTATCAAGGGCCACCAGGTAAGACTTGTGAGTACGCGCAAACTGATCGGCAGGCAGGAATTCCTCAACAGACCGGAACGTCAGATATGTAATGTATTTCCCATCTGTTGTATGAATGACAACATAGTTTTGAAGTGCTTCTACAAACAGGATGGCATCAAACCGGATCCTTACCAGTTTATTATCCGCTTTTACGAAGAATCCGTCAGTTGCCGCCTGTGCAGGGCTGCCACTATTTTCCTGGCGCCAGTCATAATATTCCTTAGCCCTTAAGGCTGACTGAAGAAAGCGTTCAAACGATACAGGTTTTACCAGATAATCGAGGGCATGCAGTTCAAATCCTTCCAGGGCATACTGCGGGTAAGCCGTTACCAGGATGACCGGTGGCACTTGTTTTAGGCTGCGCAGAAAGTCCAGACCGGTGATCCTTGGCATCTGGATATCCAGGAAGATCAGCTTCACCTCCCCTGATTCCAATGCCTCCATCGCCTTCAGGGCCTGATCGTAAACACCTATCAGCCGCAGGAAATCGACTTCTGCAATATATTCCGCCAGACCTTGCCTGGCGAGCGGTTCGTCATCTATCACGATACAGTTGATCATACCGGGATTTCCATTTGAATTCTGAAACGATCTGGCTGGTCGTCAACCAGCAACCTGTGTTTACCGGGATACAATAGCTGCAACCGTCGCTGTACGTTCGCAAGACCAATACCTCCCGCCGACCCGTTTGCAGCAATCGCCTCACGGGTATTCTCCACTGTGAACAACAGATTCCCGTCACGGCAGGAAAGATCCAGTGAAATTTCATTCAGCTGTTCCGGTCCGAAATGCGACAGATGTTTAAAAGCATTTTCCACCAGTGGCAGCAACAGGAAGGGTTCCAGTTTATAACCCGTCAGGCCGGGTGATTTGTGAAAGGCAATCCTGTTGTTTTCATTTAATCGAAGCCGTTGCAAGGCAATATAATCTTCCAGGTAGGCGATCTCCTGCTCGATCGATATCCGGTCTTCACCAGTTCCGTATAATTGAAAACGGAGCATATCAGAAAAAGTGTGCAGCGCTTTCCTGGCGTCGGTATTGTCTTTATTGATCAGGAAATACACTGCATTCAGCGAATTGAAAAGGAAATGAGGATTGATCTGGGATTTCAGAAAATGTAACTCAGCTTCCGCTTTTTCACGGGCAAGATCCGCCATGCGTTTTTGCATACGGTTATGATCAAACCAGAGCTTTAAGGCGGCACCTGCCGTCACCAGGAAAAAATGCGGCAGGAAATTGTCATAAATCCTTGCCTTCAGATTTCCGGCAATGTCAAATACATCCGGATGATGCATCAATACACCGATGGCCTTCATTTTAAACAGGCTGCTCGCCACAATCATTCCCAGGTAAGACAGAAAAAACAGCAGGTATTTCTTCCTGTAAAGCAGTTTGGGAAGCAGCAGGTAGTTGGTGATGTAGACCATAATGGCCAGGTCTGCAACCTTCAGAAGCGTGATGCGGAATGCCAGGCCCGGGCTGGAAAAATCTTCGTAACGCAAAAAGTACCAGACAGCAAGCAATAATAGCCAGCCCGACAGATGCAGGGCAACCTGTTTTTTATTTATCGTTCCCGGAAACATGCCCGAATTAAAGGTACGAATTGCAGGTCGCAAACAATATTCCACAACCGGCACTGAATGCTTGACCAACTGCAGCAATATCCATTCGTCAACAAATACCCTCCGGGCGTGTAAACAATTTTCCCGGCCGCCCGGGATCTGCCAGCTTTGAGAAAAATTAACCGCCATGATCAGATATATTGCCATCCCCGCAGCCATTGTAGGCTTTATCTCCTGGTTATTCCTGCTGCCGGTCAGAGATCAGCAGGCGGCTACGAATGAGCCCGATCCCCGGGACAAGAAGGTAGGTGGCCGCTGTGAAGGATGTGATGCTATTTATGAATGCCCTTTACCTTTCCGGCTATTGGATGCGATTGATACACTTCCGGATTTTCAATCCGCAGGGCCCAGGCTTCTGGTCACCGGCCGGGTAGTTCATGCCGACCGCCAGACACCGGCTCCGGGTATAGTCATTTATATCTATCACACCAATCAACAGGGTGTTTATCCCAATGCCGGAAAAAGAAAGGGAGAAGGCAGCCGGCATGGTGATTTACGGGGTTGGGTACGGACGGACAACCAGGGGCACTATTCATTTTACACGCTGAAGCCTGCACCCTATCCTGAAAGCAATAATCCGGCACATATTCATATCACCATTAAGGAGCCGGGGTTAACTGCTTACTGGATAGACGAATTTCTCTTTACTGGTGACCCTTATTTACCAGGCCCGGACAGCAGGGAAAGAACCCTGCCAAAAGGTGGCAATGGCATCATCACCCTGTCAGGCAAAGATGGTATGCTGCTGGCAAAAAGAGATATTGTACTGGGTGAAAATATTGACGGATATCCGAATAAATAGCTCTACCGGGTACCAAAGAGCATACTGCCGATGCGCAACATATTGCTTCCTTCTTCCAATGCGAGCCGGTAGTCGCCGCTCATGCCCATTGACAAAATGGGGCCTGCAGGATATCGCAACGAAAGTTCTTTCAGGGTACGGAATTCTTTTCGCACCACCGACTCATCATCACTGAATGATGCCATTCCCATCAGGCCGCTGATCTCAACATGCGCAAACATTTCCGGCCGCTCCCTGACCTGCTGCAGGCATGCTGACAGTTCCGTTTCATCCATACCAAATTTGGTGTCTTCGGCTGCTATGTGCACCTGCAAAAGGCATTTTATTTTTTTGCTCAGTTTTGCCGCCTGCCTGTTCACTTCTTCCAGCAAACGCAAACTGTCAATCCCATGAATCAGGTAAACAAATGGTGCGATCAGCTTCACCTTGTTCGATTGCAGGTGACCGATAAAATGCCACCGTATATCCGGTGACAATAACCCATGTTTGCTAACCAGTTCCTGCACATAGTTCTCACCAAAATCGCGCTGACCGGCATCAAAAAGTTCCTGTATGAGTTCAACCGGTTTGGTTTTGCTCACAGCAACCAGTTGTGCGTCGTTTTTATTACAGGCTTCGCGGATCAGATGGTAGGCTTCAAGATCAATAGGCATGAAACAAAGCTATAGCATAACTTTAGAACATGTTGCATATCCTTTACATCATCGCCATTACAGTTGAAGCTATGACAGCCGCCATTTCTGCAGGCCGCAGGGAAATGGATTGGGTTGGCGTCTGCATTATCGCCTGGGTTACTGCCCTTGGCGGTGGCACCATCAGAAATATTATCCTTGGGCACTACCCGATGAGTTGGGTCGAGCATCCGGAGTACCTGTACATCACCGCGGGAGGTGCCATATTCGCTGGTATCATCGCCGGATATATGAAAAAGCTGCGTTTCATTTTTTTATTGCTGGATGCCATCGGCCTGGTTGTCTTTACCATCATCGGATGCCGGCTGGCGCAGGAAATGCAATTGCCTGTAACAATCGTGCTGCTCAGTGGTATGATCACGGGCTGCGCAGGCGGCGTGTTAAGGGATGTGTTGTGTAACGATATTCCGCTGCTGTTCAGAAAGGAGCTTTATGCCAGCGCATCCATACTTACCGGCGCTGTATACCTGTTACTTGAACATGTTGAAGTGAGCAGCCATGTCGCCACCATCACTGCCTGCCTTGCAGGTCTGGCGCTCCGCCTGCTGGCGATCCGCTATGAATGGCAGATGCCGCGTTTTGTGTATCACGAAGAGTGGGAGTAGGAAAGTTTGGAGTTTGGGGGTTGCTTTGCCAGCCGAAACTTTAGGGAAGGTAGGGGTTTGAGGGTAATTGCAACCATCACTCAACCCTTCAGGACGAAGGGGATTTTTTCCAGTACGTTTTCTGCTTAATCCCAGCACGTTTGCAGTATATTTCCAGCACAGTTCCAGCATCTTTCCAGCATCTTTCCAGCATCTTTCCAGCATGTTTCCAGCATCTTTCCAGCATGTTTCCAGCATCTTTCCAGCTTCTTCACGGCCTCTTCACGGCTTCTTCATAGCTTATTTCCGGCATCAACTACAAACCCAACTTCAAACCTCAAACCCCAAACCTCAAACCTCACTTCTCTAACTACTTCAACACACCACGACCAATCACGATGCGTTGCACTTCAGACGTACCTTCATAAATCTGGGTGATCTTAGCATCCCGCATCAGCCGCTCAACGTGGTATTCTTTCACATAACCATAGCCTCCATGAACCTGAACAGCTTCGGTAGACACCCACATGGCAGCTTCTGAAGCAAATACTTTTGCCATTGAACTGCTCAGCGTATAATCCATACCGTTATCTTTTTCCCATGCAGCTTTGAGGCAAAGCAAGCGGGCCGCCTCAACTCTTGTGGCCATATCCGCCAGCTTAAACTGGATGGCCTGATGGTTCATAATTTCCTTACCGAAGGCCTTCCTTTGCTTCGCATACTGCAAAGACAATTCAAGTGCGCCACTGGCAATTCCCAGCGCCTGAGAGGCAATACCTATCCTTCCACCCGCCAGTGTTTTCATGGCGAACTTAAAGCCGAAGCCCTCCTCTCCTATGCGGTTTTCTTTAGGAACCCTTACGTCATTGAAGGAAATACTATGTGTATCGCTGCCGCGTATTCCCATTTTATTCTCTTTGGCGCCAACGGTTACCCCCGGCCAGTTTTTTTCAACGATGAACACATTGATACCATGTGACCCCATGCTCCTGTCAGTCTGGGCGATCACCAGGTATACGGAAGCACTGGAACCATTGGTTATCCAGTTTTTAATACCATTCAGCAGGTAATAATCGCCTTTATCTTCGGCTGTAGTCCGCTGTGAGGTTGCATCACTTCCCGCTTCAGGTTCGCTTAATAAAAAAGCTCCGATATACAACTGGCCATCTTTCTTGCCCCTGGCCAGCGGTGCCAGGTATTGCTGTTTCTGTGCTTCTGACCCGTATTGATCAAGCCCCCAGCAAACCAGGCTGTTGTTCACACTCATACAAACACTCACACTCGCGTCCACCTTGCTGATTTCCTCCATTGCCAGTACATAACTCATCGTATCCAGGCCGCTGCCTCCATATAACGGGTCCACCATCATCCCCATAAATCCAAGATCTGCCAGCTGGCTGATCTGCTCCAGGGGAAATTTTTGATGTTCATCCCGGTCAATAACCCCCGGCAAACACTGCTGCTGTGCAAAATCACGGGCCGCACGCTGGATCATGAGTTGTTCTTCATTCAATTGGAACTGCATGGTAAAGGATTGAGTGGGCAAAAATAATAGATTTATAACCACACTAACAATTGTTAGCAAAATTTCGCCGATTAATTGGTTGCATTCGTAACTATCTCATAATCAACTGTTGCAATTCAGTTATTTCTGGCTAGTTTGTGTAAAATACAAAGTATGGATACTGTTCTGGACAAATCTTTCTGGGATGGCCTGTACCGCAATAACGAAACCAAATGGGATCTCGGAACGGTCTCCGGCCCTATTCAGTCGTACATCGACCAGCTTACTGATAAATCTCTCCGGATCCTCATTCCAGGCTGCGGCAACGCCTATGAAGCCGGATACTTTCTTGAACGGGGATTTGAAAATGTAACGGTGGTGGACATCTCTGAATTGGCCGTGAATGCCGTCAGATCCAGGCTGAAGCAATATTTGGGTAATTCTCTTACGGTGATCAATGATGACTTTTTCTCACTGACCGGCCAATATGACCTGGTAGTTGAGCAGACATTTTTCTGTGCGCTCAACCCGCAATTACGGCCTGATTATGTGCGCAAAATGGCTTCTCTGCTCCCGCCCGGAGGCAAATTGGCAGGAGTTCTTTTTAATTGTGAATTCGAAGCTGAAGGCCCGCCTTTTGGAGGTAATCAGGCAGCATACGAAGAGCTCTTCTGCCCGGCGTTCAAAATCCTGACTATGGCACCCTGTTTCAATTCCATTCTGCCGCGGCAGGGTAACGAGTTGTTTATCCGGCTGACCAGTAAGGCTTAATCTACATTACACTGGGCTCCTGCTGGCTAAGGCAATGAAATGACCCCAGTCCCCAGATGATTTCAGTGGAATCGATGCCCACCACCTTACGGTCGGGAAAACAACCCTGGATGATTGACAGCGCCCTGTCATCTTTGGCACTTCGGAAAGTAGGAACGATCACAGCGTTATTGGCAATGTAAAAATTGGCGTAGGAAGCAGGTAACCGCTGATCCTCATAAACAACAGCATCCGGCATCGGAAGCTCAACAATGTTGAGCTGTTTACCATTCAGCAGCCGCATCTTCTTCAGTTGCCGAAGATTGATTTCAAGCAGTTCATGATTTTCATCCTGCTTATCCGGTTCAATTACAGTAAGCACGGTGTCTTCATTAACAAACCGGACGGTATCGTCAATATGTCCATCGGTATCATCGCCCACGATTCCTTCATCAATCCAGAGTACCTGCTCCATGCCATAATAGTCGAAAAGGAACTGTTCGATCTCCCGTTGGCTCAGGTGGGGATTCCTGTTGGGATTCAGCAGGCAGGCTGTAGAGGTCAGTACTGTACCTGCACCATTGAATTCTACAGATCCTCCCTCCATCACGATTCCCGGGTTATAAACAGGATATCCGTAATGGTTGGCGATCAGGGTAGGAATCACATCGTCCAGGTCAAACGGAGGATATTTTCCACCCCAGGCATTGTATCCCCAGTCAACCACTACTTTGGGAACTGCAGCTGTCGGATTGATCAGAAAAGCCGGACCGTGATCACGGCACCAGGCATCATTCGTCGGATGATAAAAAAAAGAAACCCTCGACAAATCAGCACCAGCGGCACGAAGAAAGGTCTTCGCCACCTGTTCCATGTGCTGATCTGCTACATTGATGCATACCCGTTCACTGGCTGCCAGTACAGCAATGAATTGAGCATAATAGGGGTAAATGGTCTGTATTTTGCCGGGCCATGATGCTTCTTTGTGTGGCCAGCTCAGCCAGGTAGCATCATGCGGTGCAAATTCTGCCGGAAAATAATAGCCGGCAGCTTTGGGCGTACTCATTCGTCAATGTATCTTTTGGTAATGGGCTGATAGGAGTCGATCCTGCGGTCACGAAGAAACGGCCAGTGGGTCCGGTAACGGTCAGTCTTATTCAGATCAAGTTCCAGTACTTTCACTTCTTCCTCGTCATGTGACGCTTTATACAGCAGGCTGCCAAACGGGTTGGCTACAAATGACCCGCCCCAGAACTGCATAGCGCCGTCCTGCTCAAGCCCAACGCGGTTAACGCTCACCACATGTACGCCATTGGCAACGGCATGGCTGCGTTGAATGGTTTGCCACGCATTATACTGCTCCGTATTGGTGGCTTCGTCCTGCGATGTTGCCCATCCGATAGCCGTTGGATAGAAAAGTATTTCGGCACCCATCAGGGCAGTTATCCGTGACGCTTCGGGATACCATTGATCCCAGCAGATCAACACACCGATAGTGGCGAATTTGGTTTTAAACACCTTATAACCAAGATCCCCGGGCGTAAAGTAGAATTTCTCATAATACGCAGGGTCATCAGGAATATGCATCTTTCGATACTTGCCCAGGTAACTGCCATCGGCATCCAGTATCGCGGTAGTGTTATGATAAATTCCCTGGGTACGTTTTTCAAAGAGAGACGCAATAATTACTACACCAAGCTCCTTTGCCACCCCAGCAAGACTTTCCGTCGAAGGACCTGGTATGGGTTCCGCCAGCTTGAAATTGTCATAATCCTCTACATCACAGAAATACAGGGAGGTAAACAGTTCCTGCAGGCAAACGATCTGGGCACCTGCAGCAGCTGCCTCACGCACTTTTGCGATCGCCTTCCGGAGATTATCTTCTTTGGAGGCCGTGCAACTCATCTGCACCAGCCCCACCCGTACAGTTGACATGTTTGACGTGGTTTAATCAGGCCCTGCCCATTTGTTTCAGAAAGGATACATGCGAGGCAATGGCATATCGCGTCTTCGCATACTCAATATAGGGAATGCCATATTCCTCACAGGCTTTGCGGATAATCTTGCTGATGGCAGGATAATGCACATGCGAGATTTTGGGAAACAGGTGATGCTCGATCTGAAAGTTCAACCCCCCGACCAGCCAGCAGACCAGTTTGTTATTGGTAGCAAAGTTGGCTGTGGTTTTTAACTGATGGATAGCCCATTCGTCTTCGAGACGGCCGCTGTTTTCGTCAGGCACCGGAAATGAAGTATGTTCAACCGTATGTGCGAGCTGGAACACAATGCTCAATACGAATCCTGCAAATGTGGTAAAGATCACGAAACCGATCAGCCAATCCACAAAGCCCAGCATATAAATAGGCAACCCCACATACAGGAACAGGTTCAGCACCTTGAAGAACCAGAAATTGACATGGTCCCAGAGTTTCATTTTTTTCAGGGGCATGCTGCCAATCCTGCTGGTAAAATATTTAGTGTAATCCAGCACGAAGATCCACATGATATACAACAGTGAATACAGGAACCAGAAATACAGGTGCTGGTACTTGTGCAGGCGATATTTCTTCTGGGTGGAACTCATGCGCATCCAGGGCTGAATATCAATATCATCATCCACGCCGTCAACATTGGTATAGGCATGGTGGATCACATTGTGCTTTACATTCCACATAAAGCTGCTGCCACCCAGCACGTTGAGTGAAAACGCCGCCAGTCCGTTGATCCACTTGTACTTGCTGAAGCTGCCATGGGCGCCGTCATGCATCACATTGAAACCGATGGCCGCCACGATGCCACCCAGGAGGACACATTCCAGAACAGCCAGCCAGGTGACCGGTGTAAAGAATACCAGGTGAACATACACGCCGATAAAAGCTACGAGAAGGATGGCCGCCTTGCTGTACAAGGTCAGGTTACCAGTCATAGCAGCGCCTTTTTCTTCAAAATAAAGGCTGATTCTCTTTTTTAGCTCCGTGTGGAAGGATTGCGCAGTTTGCGCAAACTTAGGTGTGGCCATAAGAAATAATGGGTTCAGTTTTACGACACGCAAAATTAAGGGATTCCCGCATCGCGTGATGCCATTGCCCAGAAATTAACATTCAGGTTTCAACCTGGATAAGTGCATCCAAACTGCTGATTCCTAATGATTTCTGTGAATTATACCCCTCCCCGTATTTAACACCGATACGTTTACCAAGCATCCTTGCCCTGGCTACCACACTATCCCGGAAATCGGGGGTGGAAATATAGGTCTGCGGGCCGCCGTTATCCCCATTTGACTGGTAGAACTGGGTGGTATAAGCCTCTACCGACAGCATTTTCTGTTCAAAAACCTCCGAAATATCAATGATCAGGTCGGGCTCATGCAGCTTATCCTGGATGTAATGAAGTATGTATTTGGGCCGCCAACGCTCCTGCGGCTGCCCGGTTTCGTCTTCCGTCACAATTTTTACCAGGCCGGCAAGAAAAGCCGAATCGGCTATAAGTTTACCCGCCCGCCCATGATCCGGGTGCCGGTCATCCAGTGAATTGGCCAGGATGATATCCGGCTGGTATTTGCGGATGGCCCTGATCAGTAGCAGCTGATGCGCCTCATCATTGGCAAAAAACCCATCCCGCATTTTCAGGTTTTCCCTCACCGTTACACCCATGATCGCCGCAGCAGTGGCCGCTTCCGTATAACGGGTCTCCACCGTTCCCCGCGTTCCCAGCTCGCCCTGGGTAAGATCAAGTATACCCGCCTTTTTACCCCTTTTGATCTCCTTGATTATGGTGCCAGAACAGCCAAGTTCTACATCATCAGGATGTACGCCAATGGCCAGTATATCCAGTTTCATGCTATGGTTTGGGTGCAAATGTACTGGGTTTATTATCCTACCTTTGCGCAAATTTTAGATATGATAACATTTGAAGAGCTGGGACTTGATGAGCGATTGGTTAAAGCGACGACAGCACTGGGCTTTGTTAACCCCACCCCAATTCAGGAGAAGGCGATCCCCATCCTGTTAAACGGAACTACCGATATAGTCGGACTGGCGCAAACCGGTACCGGTAAAACTGCAGCTTTCGGGCTGCCCCTCCTCCACCTGATCCAGGCTACCAATAAAACCCCACAGGCACTCATTGTGTGCCCTACACGGGAGTTGTGTATGCAGATTGTGAAGGAAATCGAATTGTTCAAGAAATTCCTTACCGGCATCCAGGTGGTTGCTGTATATGGGGGAACATCTATAAGTGCACAAATCCGCGATATCAAACGCGGCGTTCAGATCGTGGTGGCTACCCCCGGTCGCCTGATTGATCTCATCGAACGGAAAGCCGTAAACCTGGAACAGATTAAATATGTCGTGCTCGATGAAGCCGATGAAATGCTGAATATGGGTTTCCAGGATGACATTGAATTCATCCTCGGAAACACTCCCAACCGCGAAAGCACCTGGCTGTTCAGCGCCACCATGCCTCCTGAAATCAGGAAAGTGAGTAAAAAATACATGCGTGACCCTAAAGAGGTTCAGGTAGGCAAGGTGAATACTACAAACAAAAACATCGATCACCAGTATTATGTGACCAGCGCCCAGCACCGGTATGAAACCCTGAAACGCCTGATTGATTTCAACCCCGGCATGTATGGTATCATCTTTACTAAAACCAAGGCCGACGCACAGGAAATTGCCGAAAAACTCACCCGTGAAGGATACGATATTGATGCACTGCATGGCGATCTGACACAGGTGCAACGGGACAGGGTAATGGGACAGTTCCGTAACAAAACTCTGCAACTGCTCATCGCCACTGATGTTGCTGCCCGCGGTATCGATGTATCGGGCATCACCCATGTCATCAACTATGAACTGCCCGATGATATCGAAGTATATACACACCGTAGTGGCCGGACCGGGCGGGCAGGAAACACCGGTATCTGTATGTCTATTGTTCACAGCAGGGAAATGTACCGGCTCCGCCAGATCGAAAAGATTGCACAGACCACCCTCAACAAACTTGAGATTCCTACCGGCAAGGATGTATGCCGCAAACAGTTTTTCAGCTTTATGGACAAACTGCTGCAGACAGATATCAGTCATGGTAATTATGAAACCTATGTACCCATGCTGACAGAAAAGTTTGCCGATGTCAGCAAAGAAGAAATTCTGCAAAAAGTAATGGCAGCAGAATTCGATCGTTTCCTGAAATATTATGACAACGCTGAAGACCTGAATATCCGGGAAGATAAAAAGCAACGCGGCGCCACAAGAGACCGCGACCTGGGCAGGGATCAGGGTCGGGTCAGGGACCAGCGCAACGGAAGGTATGACGCACCCTCCTCTGGCAACCTCACCAAACTTTTTGTCAACCTTGGTACAAAGGACGGCTTCTACAAAGCCAGCTTCCTCCAGTTCATTCTCGACATGAGCGATCTCCGGAAAGAAGTACTTGGACGGATTGATATGAAAGAAATGAACAGCTGGATCGAAATCGAGAAAGGTTCAGCCAACAAAATGATAAAAGCGATCGACGGTAAAAGTTATAAAGGCAGGAAGATCAGGATGAATGACGCTAACCGCTAGGGGTTTGGTCATGTCAGCGGTGCAGCGTAGTTTCGTCCCGCTTATTCGAACCGATCATTATTTAAATTGAATACAATATGGCATACGATGTTCTGGTGATAGGCAGTGGACCTGGCGGCTATGTAGCTGCTATCCGCGCATCACAGCTGGGATTCAAAACAGCTATCATTGAAAAAGAAAGCCTGGGTGGAATTTGTCTGAACTGGGGTTGTATCCCCACCAAGGCACTACTGAAAAGTGCACAGGTGATGGAATATATCAAGCATGCAGGCAATTATGGTCTGGAAGCAACTGGTTCTGCCAACTTTGAAGCCGTTATCAAACGCAGCCGTGGTGTAGCCGATAAAATGAGCAAGGGTGTCCAGTTCCTGATGAAAAAGAACAAGATCGATGTGATCATGGGCTTTGGTGCCATCAGGGGAAAAGGCAAAGTTGAAGTAACAAAAGCAGACAACAGCAAAGAGACTGTTGAAGCCAAACATATCATTATCGCTACAGGCGGCCGCAGCCGCGAACTGCCAAGCCTGAAACAGGATGGCAAAAAAGTGATTGGATATCGCGAAGCGATGTCATTGCCTTCCCAGCCGAAAAGCATGATCGTGGTAGGCAGTGGTGCTATCGGTGTGGAATTTGCCTATTTCTACAACGCACTGGGTACGAAAGTGACGGTTGTTGAATTCATGCCGCGCGTTGTACCAGTTGAAGATGACGACATCTCCAAAGAGCTGGAGAAACAATACAAGAAGCAGGGTATTGAGATCATGACCAATGCCAATGTGGAAAGTGTTGATACCAGTGGAAACGGTGTAAAAGCCAAAGTGAAAACTGCCAGTGGTGATGTTGTTCTGGAAGCAGATATCCTGTTAAGTGCTGTTGGTGTTTCTGCCAATATCGAAGGTATCGGACTGGAAGAAAACGGTATTAAGACTGATAAGGGACGCATTGTGGTGGATAAGTTCTATCAGACCAGTGTTCCGGGATTTTATGCCATCGGTGATTGCGTACCTGGCCAGGCCCTTGCCCACGTTGCTTCGAAAGAAGGTATCATCTGTGTGGAGAACATTGCCTACGCTGAAAAGAAGTACGGACATCAACCGGAATCTCTCGACTACAACAACGTTCCGGGCTGTACTTACTGTACGCCGGAAATTGCGTCAGTCGGTTTCACAGAGAAAGCTGCAAAAGATGCCGGTTACGAAATCAAAGTCGGAAAATTCCCGCTTAGCGCATCCGGCAAAGCCTCCGCTGCCGGCGCTACTGAAGGTTTCGTGAAAGTTATCTTTGACGCCAAATACGGTGAGTGGCTGGGTACTCACATGATCGGCTACAATGTAACGGAAATTATAGCTGAAACTGTCGTTGGCCGCAAACTTGAAACTACCTACCATGAGGTGCTGAACAGCATTCATCCCCACCCCACTATCAGCGAAAGCGTTAAAGACGCTATCGAAGTGGCCTACGGTGAAGCAATCCATCTCTAGTGATACATTGATTTTTCTACAAAGCTGTACCTTAACGGTACAGCTTTTTTTATTGGTATAACTGCACCCCTATAGTTTGGTGAAAATCAGCGGCCTTACACCGGGCTGATCGCCCTTCACTACATACTGTCCCTTTTGCAACCTGGAAACATCGAGCTGTGCAGTTCCACCTTTCATTTGAGCAACCATTACCGGCTGCCCCATCATGTTGAAGATGGTAAGATCTTTAAGCGCTGCCTGATCCTTTCCGGTAATGGTGATCTTCAAAACATCGTTTGCGGGAACGGGATATGCTTTCATCCCGATAGTAGCCACCACGGGCTGCACTTTATCAGCCTGCCATCCCGGTTCGATTGGCGTCCCATCGTTCACCAGCCCTCCTGACGAAAGCAGGGGATGGCGGAGCTGGCCAGGTTCAAACAGCGAACGCATCCGCGCCACCTGCCCCCGGGTAAATAAACTCATGCAATGGTCGTTGGTGCGATCCATATAGTTCATATACATATCTCCGGTAGTATTTCCTTCACAGGAAAAAATCTGCCCCTGTGGACACCCAAGATGGTAACTCTTTTGTTTTGGCGTATCGTCGATGCCATCATCACCACAATAAGAATCGCCCCAGATATGCTTAAGTCCCAGCCAATGGCCTGCTTCATGTACCGCAATCCTGCCCATGTTATGTTCAGGGTTATTGATACCGTTGCCGAAAACCGAACGGTTCAGCACGATGCCGTCCAATTCGGCAGCATCATCAGGAGAACTCGTATACCCGGATATACCCCCGATGAGGTTGCCAACCCATATATTCAGGTAATGATCTCTTGGCCAGGCATCGTCTCCACCTTTATTGCTGAACTTGATCCGGTTATCTGTACTGAAAACCCCGATGCCGGTTGCTTTGTAAACAATACCGCTGGTGGAATTTCCACCCGGATCTGTTTTGGCCAGCTGAAAGCTTATTGATGCATTTCCGGCAACCTGTTTGAAATAATCCGGCAGCTGGGCTAGCTCCACATTCTCCGCATTAAAATCGCGGTTCAGCGCTTCGATCTGATCGTGTACCCGTTCTTCCGTAACACGGGAAGTTGCATCCGAATACAGGATGTGTACTACAACAGGAATAGTGATGGAACTTCTTTTCTCCTGGGCCGGCAATGCAGGAGCCAGGCCGATCAGGCAGATAAGTGATAAGAAAATGATCCGTCGCATTAAAGGTCGATTTAAGTGGACGGTCATTCATAGCGTGGATCGTTTCTTCCGGGTACGAAAGAATGCTATGCCTTGCAAAGGATATTGCAATAAAAGGGAACACAATCAACGGTCAACAATAAACTTAGACGGGAAATCGGCAGGTGGGAAAGGATTTGGACGGCGCAGTTTTCATCCGGTAAGTGACTGTAAAAAAAGGCGAATTTCTTTAGATTTCAAAGCGTTATAACAATAATTTTTTGTGGCAAATTGTACATTTGGCCCAATTGAACCACATGAAATCACTCATTTCCATCTCATTCGGCTTACTGGTTGCCGTCGTGATGACGGGTTGCAATAACACCGGGAACACTGATTCTGCAGCAACCTCCACGACGGAAACCGGTGGCGCCCCGGCTCCGGCCAGCCTTCAGTACACCGTCACTAAAGTATACCCGCATGATACTTTATCCTATACCCAGGGTTTACTGGTTTTCGAAGGCCAATTGATGGAATCTACCGGTGGTAGCCCTGAATACAACCCCTATCATTCCTGGGTCGGCAAGGTAGACCTGGCGACCGGTAAAGTGTCCCAGAAAGTGCCGCTAGACAGTGTTTACTTCGGTGAAGGCATTACCATACTCAATGGTAAACTGTATCAGCTCACCTGGAAAGGTCGCAAAGGCTTTGTATATGATGCGAAAACCCTGAAACGGATTCAGGAATTCCCGTTAAAAACTGAAGGCTGGGGAATTACCAATGACAGCACCAACCTGATTGTTTCAGACGGCAGCAGTAACCTCTATTTTCTCAATCCAACTGATTTCAGCACCCGGAGAATCGTCAGTGTGACCGACAACAACGGTCCTGTCAACAATATCAATGAACTGGAATTTATCCATGGATTCATCTATGCCAATAAATACCAGAGTGATTATATTCTGAAAATTGATCCCGCAAACGGACAGGTTGCAGGCATCGCAAACCTCAGCGGTTTGCTCTCCAATCATACCAAAGAAAACACCCGCCAGCAGAAATATACTGATGGTGAAGCTGTCCTGAATGGCATTGCCTTCGACGCTGGTACAGGGAAAATATATGTTACGGGCAAACTGTGGCCGAACCTATTTGAAATCTCATTCCAATAACACCTACAAACTGCAGATGTAAATAACGGAGCTGGCTTTCTCCGGACTTTTCCAGGCAGCAACGTCCGAAATCATTCCGTTCCAGGCTGCGGGAAAATATCTCGTTTTACCGTGCTGGTATTTTTCGCTGAGCATAGCGATATAAAATGGGTCAAACCACATCGGCTGCATCCTGTTCAAACGAAACCCATTCCGCTGCAGTAATTGCTTAACAGCTGCAGGCGAAAAATGGTAAAGGTGTCGCGGAACATCATATGCGGCCCAATCGCTGCCATAATGTGCAGCATCAGCAGACTGCCAGTTCGGTAATGCGAGAAACAGGCGTCCGCCGGGTTTCAGGAGGGTCTTGAACCGCCCCATGTAAGCCTGAAGGTCATGTACGTGCTCCAACACATGCCAAAGCGTAATGGCGTCAAAGCCGGCGGGTTCCAGCTGATACAGCTTATCGGGAACCTCCAGCCTGATACCATAGTTTGCTTCCGCTACTGCCCTGGCACCGGGATCGGGCTCAAGTCCCGTTACCGACCAGCCGGCTGATTTCATCACATTTGCAAAGGCTCCGGTTCCCGCACCAATGTCCAGCAAAGTACCGGTTTTCCGCCTGCATTCCCTTTCAATCAGTTTGCGCTTGGACTGCAACGTGATCTTCCGCACCTGGTGATAAAGGCGGTTGACGACTCCCGTACGGGTATCGCTATGGGAAATATAATTTTCAGTCTGATAATACTGGCCTATTGTAAACTGATCAGGAATATCCTGGGTAAACCGAAGGGAACAAACACCACATTCCCAGATACTGAAAACTTTTCGTGAAACAGACCGGTCGATGGCTTCCAGAACGGGTTGAATGGAAGAAGCCCCGCAAACCGGGCAGGCATTTCGATGTATAACAGACATGTTCAGGCGCTGAAAATCATTGTTTAGTGGCAGGCATTTCAATTACGGGCGTTGTTTGGCTGTTCCCCATGGACGATATCCGCATACCATTGCGGAAAAACTGGAAGAAGCAGATGCTCAGCGCAACTGCAGCAATAATGATCGCATAGGTCCACCAGGATTCTCTTTCAACATGGGTGGAAGACAGCAATTCAGGCATTTCTGAAGTTACCCGCTCCTGGTCACCCACAAGGAGCTGGTGTGATATGTTATCACGGATCACGCGCACTGCTGCTACTGGCCGGTTTGCCGGAATTATCTGGGGAGCTGCCTCAAAATAGATCTCACCATTATCATCAGCATAGAATTTCCCCAACCCTTCCCAACTCGCATCCTCATGATTCCGGATTTTGGCACGCAGCGAATAAGCATACTCATTGTACCAGCGAATTACCTCAAAATCGGGCAATTGCATTTTGGAAGACAGGTATCCGAAGAACTCCTTATCAGGGGCATCAAAATATTTGTCAAAACGAAAGGCAAATCCCGGAGGAAGTAACTGACGGTTGACAAAATCCGTCCGTGCGGGCACCCGGTCCATATGGAGCGTCCCCATTCCCGGAATACTGATATTCCTGTGCTGGAACAGGTACTGGTTGAGAATGTCCATGCCGCGAAGGTAGGGTTTTACTTGGGCAGCCGCAAAATCACACCGCCCAGCACCTGGAAACCATACACTTCATATTGGTTCCAGCGCTGATAACGATTGTTGAACACATTATTCATCTGGAAGAATAGGTCCAGGTTCGGCAACACTTTGAATTCAAGACCCGCATTCAGGTCAAATGCCTTGTCGCCTTTGAATGCTTCACCGTCTTTGGTCCTGTAAGCGGGTCCATCCCATGCATATAGGTCAGCTTTCAGGAACAGGTCTTTCATGATCCTCCAGCGCAGGTTTCCATTGATTTCCATGGGAAGCAATCCCCAGGCCCGGGTCTGGCCTTCCACCCTGGTGAAATTGGTATAGGTGATGCCGGCTTTAAAATTGAAGGCTTCACCCAGCATATAGCCGATTTCCCCGTGTAGTTGAAGCATCGTGATTTCCGGAGAATATACAGTCTGAAATGTTTTGCCATCCACCTGGTCATTCACAAACAGATTCTCGTTGAAATGCTTCGCAAAGGCCACTTTGGCACTGTAGGTGAAATGATTGGCCAGGGACCCTTTGAAACCTGCATAAAACTCCGTAACCCTGGTGTTCATGAGTGTATCCGGCTGATAGATCCAGGGATTGATGCCTGCAAATCGCTGATAACTGCCCCGGTTAAAGTAGCCAATCCATCCGGCCTGCAGGGTAAAGCGCTGGTCATTGGTGATGAACTCAGCCATGATATTGGGCAGCAGGTGGAAAATCTTATTGTCCCATGATGGCAGTATTCCCACCTGGAGAAATACATTCGGTGTCTTCAGGAGTAATGCCGGATCCACGAGAAAGAGATTGTTCTTCACGTCCTGTTTTCCGGGCGGAGAATACCTGGTAATGTCCGCCGTAACACCAAGGTTAAAGCCGAAACTTTTACCAAAAGTCTTCTGCAATGGCAATCTCACCACGACATTGTTTTCTGTTCCTTTCTGCCAGTAGTTCTTTCCGGAAAAAGAACTGATGGCAACACTTGGCTGATAACTCAGGCCATATGCGGTAGGCGCTGTATTTCTTAATGTAAATACCCCGTCAACCGTCTGAAAAGTCTGTTTCAGTTCAGACTTGGTGAATTTCAGGGTATCGGGACTAAACCCATAGAAAAAATAATCCTGTCCCTTAAAGCCAACCTTAACATTCAATTCATGCTTTTCACCCAGCCCGATATTTCCGCGAAGCTGAACATCAGCAAGATTGTTTTTCTGAAAATCCAGCCTTCCTTTTGCGCGGTACAGTTCAGCATATATACCTACATTATTTCTCGCATCTCCGAGAGAGAACGCTCCCTGGATATAAGGCAGGTGAACATTGCCGATCCCGACTTTCAGGTACTGGCTGTTCTGCCAGGGCAATACAGAATCCACCTGCAGGGCAACAGGACTCAGGGTGCCCGGTAAAAAAGGAATGGTTACATGCTGTTCCGGAATCTTGTACTGCAGATTCGGCCTGATGGAATCCGGTGAAGGAAGCGAAGCAGCAAACTGCTGTTTGACTGCTTCCCGCAGAACGGGTTTAAAAGTAGAGGTGATCTCAATTGCTTTCTTCTTTGTCGAATCCTGGGCGGTCAATGCTTGCACCGCCAGCAGTCCGGCAACTAAAACAGGTATATATCTTGATGTACGCATGAATTCCAGTTCGTGGGTTGGTTCAGTTTTTTGTTCCGGCTTGTTGTTTTTCCGCAGTACTTACCTCATTCAGCTTTCGCTGCGCTTCCTCCTTGATTTCAGCAATGTCTGAATTCTCCAGTACGCTCTGGTAGGTAGCTTTGGCATTAAACAGGTCACCCTGTTTCATGTAGATGTCACCCAGTAACAGGTAAGATCGGGTAACCCATAATTCGTAAGAACCATTCTTATTAACGACCTCAAATGCGCTTTTTTCTGCCTCCTTGAATTTCCCCTGCTGGAACAGGCACCAGGCGATTCCATACCGCGCTTCTGCACTCATTTCCCCTTTGCTCGTTCCTGCGGCTGCTTTGAAATAACTGATGGCAAGATCGTATTGACCAGCATCCTGGGCTGCTCTCGCAAGTACCATATTGGCCAGTAGTTTGTCATCAACGCCCGCACCTTTCGCATCCATCAGCTCCTTCGCATTCGGCGTCGCGTCAGCCCATTTGTTCAGCTGGTACTGGCTACGCAACAACCCGCGCATTGCCTCGAGTTTATTTTCCTCGGTCGTTGAGAACTCTTTCAAACGGCTGTACAGTTCAGCGGACTTGTCATAATTCTTCAGATCAAAAAAGTTGAGTCTTGCTGCCTGCAACAATGACTTCTCTCCAAATTTGTTGGGTACCCGGGCTGCAACTGCCTCATAACCTGCAGCGGCATTTGTCCAGTCCTTCCGGCTCATATAAATCTCGGCCTTGTAATAATTTGCCTCCACTGCATAACGGCCTTCCGGGTACTTTGACAAATAAGCATCATAGCGCTGCAACGCATTATTGAAATTGCCATTGCTCAATTGCAACTCCGCTTCCGCATATGCCAGGGAGTCCTGTTGCGCACTGGAGATATCACGTCCCATTTTTTTGGAGAAAGCAACATACTCGCTGCTTTTTCCTTCCTCAAGGTATATGGCGCGGGCATTGTCCAGCGCCTCATCTGCTTCAGGTGAATGCGGATAAAGCTGGAGCAGCTCATTGAACTGTTTTAATGCCTCCGCATTATTGTCGAGATTAAAATAAGCAATACCCGCACTCAGGTATGCTTTTGGCTTGTATCCCCCACTGCCGGGGTCACGCACAATGGCGTTCAGGAAAGGCAATGCCTCCCTGAATTTTTCATCTGCCAGGTAAGTGTTCGCGATCTCCATATTGGCGTCCGGAATCAATGACGACTGACCATATTGCTTCTGAAGCTGCTGGAGCAACCTTATCTTTTCAGCTGGTTTGCTGATACCTGCGATCATCGCTTTCTGGAAACCGGCATAATCACTGGCCGGCCAGGCATTCAGGATGATCTGGTCATAATAAAACCCTGCTTTCGGATAGTTCCGCTGCATATAGTAACAATCCGCCACACGTGCATACGCATCCTGTTCAACAGATCCTGTTCTTGGTGTTGGTTTGCCGGCAACCTTCTCAAATTCACCCATTGCCTGCTGGTATTGTTCTTTCTTCAGATAGGCATAGCCTAAATTATAGTGAGCATGCGCCGGATTTACCTCACTGTTCACTTTTGGGGCAGCGAGATATTCGCTGTAATACCGGATGGCATCATCAAAACGGTTGCTGCGGAAGGCAATCTCACCTTTCCAGAAATAGGCAAGTGGCAAAACCTGCTGGTTATAGGAAGCCTTAATCGTCCGGTCAAGCAAAGCATCGGCCTCCGGCAGCCTGCCATCATTCACCAGCTCTGTTGCCCGGCCATACAGGATCGCCGGAAAGAACTGCTTTGCCTGCTCAGAAGGATTTTTGATACCATCCAGCAACACCAGCGCGTCTTTGTAATTGCTGGTCCTGGCCATTACACCGATCAGCAATTCTCTTGCTTCTGCCTGATTTGCTCCGTTCGGATACTTTTCCAGGTACTGTTGCAATTCCGTCAGGGCAATATCAGTAAACCCCAGTTCGTAGGAAAGTTTCCCGTAATTGAACTTCGATACCTCCTGTTGCGCAGGATTACTGCTGTTGATGGAACAGAACAAAAATGCATTCCGGGCATTTGCTTTCTGACCTGTTTTAAGATAAGCATCACCCAGCAGGTACATGGCATTCTGTGCGAGAGAATCTTCTTTTCCGCTCAGTTGCTTGAAACCGGCGATCGCCTTAGTATAATTTCCTGTCTGATAATAGCTGTGGGCCAGCTCATAAAGATCCTGCCGCTGTGGAGTTTTAGATTTCGATGCATAATTCTCCAGGTATGGAAGGGCTTTTGCAGCATCACCTTTTTCAAACCAGGCATGCCCGATCAACCGCTGCAATTCCAGTTGATAATATCCGGACCCCTTCTTCTGGTTTGTCTCAGCATATTGCAACGCCTTGTCCTTATCCCCGGTTATATAGTAAATGGTTGCAATATAATAGGGCACCACGTCGCGGTAAACCGGATCATTTTCAACTTCTTTAAAGGCGTTCAGCGCTTCCCTGTATTGCTTGTCCCGGAACGCTATAAACCCGTAATAATAGTTTGCAGCTGCATAGTCAGCGCTGCCTTTTGTCTGGCGCACCGCATCAAGTAACGGTTTGGCCTGTTCGAAACGCTGCAGGTTGAAATAACTGTATCCCTGGTGAAACTTCAGGGAAGCCACCTCCTCATTGCTGAGATGCTCAACCGAAGTTTTCTCGTAATACCTGACTGCTTCATAGTAGTTCTGGTGACGGAAATAATACTCACCAAGATAAAAGCTCATCAGCTCTACCCTGCTCTGGTTGTCATCCAGCGCTACAAATTCATTGGCTTCTTCAAGAACACCCTTTTCATTTTCACGCAGGCCGCAGACCAGGGTATAATACCTGATCTCCGCATAGTCAAGCGCGTGACTGGTCCGGTCAACGGGCCTTAACTGCGCGTACAGCTCTTTGAAGATCGGATAGGCCAGGCTGTATTCCTCATGCTGATAAAATTCTTTGGCAAGTTTGAAACCCTGCTTCGGGTCGGTGAAAATGGCCGTCTGCTGGGCGCGAAGTCCTTGCAGGGTAGCCAAACAAATGAGCGTACAAACGACTCTGTTCACTGGTGCTGATTTTACTTTCAAAGGTCCTTTTGAAACGGAGTAAAGTTTTTAATTATTTTCTGTGCTACCAAATAACGTTCCAAACAACTGTGGATAATTGAAATGATTAACAATTCTTTGCATTCATGTACTAATTTTGAAAAAAATCTGTGCATGAAAAAACTGCTTTCCACCAGCTACCAGGAATGGGCTTTTGATACCGCAATGTTTTTGATCAGAATTTGCGCCGGAGGTTTAATGCTGGCCAACCATGGCTTTCAGAAACTGGTTAAGTTTTCCAGCCTGCAGCACAAATTCGGAGACCCTCTCCATATCGGCACAAGGAACTCTTTGCTGCTGGTACTGTTTGCCGAGGTGTTCTGCTCCCTCCTGATCATTGCGGGACTGTTCACCCGCCTGGCCGCCATTCCCCTGGTGATCGCCATGCTGGTGGCATTTTTCATCGCACACAACCACAATTTTGAACAGGGGGAAATGGCCGCACTCTATCTCACTGCATTTACTGCAATTCTCCTTTGCGGACCCGGTCGTGCCAGCATCGACAGGATGACAGGAAGATAAACGCTCAATACCGGAAGTATGTATGTAACGGAAACAACAGTCAGGGTCCGCTACGCGGAAACAGACCAGATGAATGTCGTCTACCACGGCAACTACGCGCAGTATTTTGAAGTAGCTCGGGTCGAAGGCATCCGCGCCCTAGGCCTTTCCTACAAAGACATTGAAGCCATGGGGATCCTGATGCCATTGGTTGAACTGCATACCAAATTTCTTCGGCCTGCGCATTATGACGACCTGCTGACCATTCGCACCACGCTGAAGGAACTTCCCACAGACCATCGCATTGAATACCACCACGAAGTGTTCAATGAAACCGGAAAGCTTCTCACGATCGGGCGGGTAGTGCTGTATTTTATCCTTGCCGGCACCCGCGAAAAGACGGGTATGCCGCCCGCCCTGCTGGAAAAAATCGCACCTTACTTCAGCTGATCCAGCAATTCAAACATTTTCCTGACGATCTGCGAAGAACTGCAGGAATAATTGTTGGCAACCACCGCCAACACATATTCCCTGCCGTTAGCCGAACGGTGATATCCGGCAAAAGCCCTCGATCCGCTGATGGATCCGCTTTTCAACCGCATGCCGTTATACACGGGCATCGACGCATAGAAACCCGGAAACCAGGGTTGCTTAGCAGCATAAAGCAAGGCACTCACCAGGCTGCGGCACGTGATCCTGTTTTGGGGAGAAAGGCCGCTGCCATCGATCACCATGATGGCATGCTGATCGATACCCTGTTGCTGCCAGAAATTTCTGAGTACCTCCACTCCCGATGCAGTCGATGCTGTATGTCCTGCTTTCCCGGCGATAGCCTTCAGCAATGCTTCACCATACAGGTTGATGCTCTTCCGGAGAAACCAGTAATTGAGGCTGTCCAGCGGCGGACTTCTATACGTCCATAGTGTTGTTTGCTGGTCCGATGCAGGACCCCCCTCCTGCAATACAGGAACGCCGTTCCTGTTCAGCTGTTGCCGTAGCTCGGCAAGAAACTGCCTTTCCGGATCAGGCAATGAACCGGAAACTTCAAACCCTTTCTCGCGAACCGGAATGGTACCGGATACCCAACCGGAATCTGCCCCTGGTGCGAGATAGATTATTGAATTATCACCGGACCCTGCTGCACCCGACAATACTTCATTCCTGACTCCGAATCCCTCCAGGAATGCCGGCCTGGTACTGATGACTTTTGTTTGTTCTCCAATTTTATCCGGAGATTCAAATACCAGGTCGAATTGATTCTCCCGCCAGTTGAGGGCATATGCACCGGCGCCGTAATAATTGCCGATATCCTGCCAGATCCAACCATCGGGAATGGAATTCTCCCACCGGATATGCATTATGCGCAGCTTCCCGGTGACCCGCACGATCCCCGCTTTCTTAACGGCTGCAACAAGGCTGTCCAGTATCACCTCAGGCCTGCTGCCTGCGTAACGCCAGCTGCCGAAAGAAGGATCACCGGAAGGCATCAGCACAAGATCACCCGACAACACACCATCCCTGATATTTCCTGTATAACCCCATTTCGTTTCAAACTGATATTGCCTGCCCAGCAAAGCATACGCAGCAATACTCGTAAAGATCTTTTGGGTGCTTGCTGCAGGCAGACCAAGATCACCCTGCCTTTCTGTTAAAATTTTTCCGGTATTCGCATCTGCCACTACAACTGACCAGCCGGCATAACGCAATGCCGTATCGTGTGAAAAAACATCAATGGCCTTTTGCCAGCCGGCAGGCATCCCCGTCTGAGCAGCTCCTGTTAATGTCAGACTTGTGAACACCAGCAACAAGATGTACGCGCATAAAAGCTTCATCTGTGAAATATAATTCATTTGCGATTACCTTTAGTACTTCACGGATATTTATGGAAATCATTACCAGCAGTATTATTACCATCGGAGATGAATTGCTTATCGGGCAGGTTGTAGATACCAATAGCGCCTGGATGGCGCAGGAGCTGAATCAGGTAGGCATTTCCGTTAGCCGCCGTGTCGCCGTGGGTGACGATTGGCAGGCCATCTGGAATGCAATCGATCAGGAGATGGCCGGAAGCCATATAGTACTGGTGACCGGTGGATTGGGTCCAACAGCAGACGACATCACAAAACCCCTGCTCAATGAATATTTCGGAGGAAAACTGGTGTTGAACCAAAAGGTGTTGGAGCATGTGCGCTACCTGTTTGATAAAGTCTACAAACGACCGATGATTCCACGGAATGAAAAACAGGCAGAAGTTCCGGATACCTGCACGGTGATTCATAATGCGAATGGCACCGCACCGGGAATGTGGTTCGAAAAGAACGGTCGGATCCTTGTCAGCATGCCGGGCGTTCCATTCGAAATGAAAGGCATGATGAAAGATAGCGTCATTCCGGAACTGGTCGGCCGGTACAAACTTCCATTGATCCTGCACCGGACAATGCTCACTGCCGGCATTGGCGAATCATTCCTGGCAGACCGGATCAGCGCATTCGAAAATGCATTGCCCTCCCATGTCAAACTGGCCTACCTGCCACATTACGGCATGGTTCGGCTTCGCCTGAGCGCAACTGGTTTCAACAGGGAAGAACTGATCATGCAGATGGATAGCCTGTTTGAAACCTTGCAGGAACAACTGGCTGATGTGGTCGCTACCAGCAGGGATGAACCGATGGAAGCGGCCGTCGCGCGGTTATTGCTGGAGCGGAACGCTACACTCGCTACGGCAGAAAGTTGTACCGGTGGATATATTGCCCACCTGATCACTTCACGGGCCGGTTCCAGCCAATATTTCAACGGTTCCGTGATCAGCTATGCCAATGCTGTTAAAACTGACCTCCTGGGCGTTCCTGAAGCGACACTTCAAAGTGATGGTGCAGTAAGTGAAGCTACCGTAACGCAAATGGTGAAAGGTGCCCTGGCCTCCTTCAAAAGTGATTATGCCATTGCAACAAGTGGCATTATGGGTCCGGGAGGGGGCTCTGAAGAAAAGCCCGTCGGAACAGTGTGGATCGCAGCGGGGAATAAAAACGGCGTCAGGGCCATGCGGTTCCAGTTCCGTTTTGACCGGATGAGAAATATAGAGCTGGCTTCCTTCAATGCACTTAATTTTCTGCGCAAATTCATGCTGGATCAGTCTTTCCATCCAAAAAACTAACAGTCATTAACATTAGGCCTGAATCCTTACCTTTGGCCACAAATCAAAAGACATTATGGCGATTGTTGACCTGGTTATGCCGAAAATGGGAGAAAGCATCATGGAGGCGACCATCCTGAAATGGTTAAAGAATCCGGGAGACGTTGTAAAACTGGAAGAAAGCGTTCTGGAAATTGCAACAGACAAGGTGGACAGCGAAGTTCCCAGCACTGCTGCAGGCATCCTCGAGGAGCAGCTTTTTTCCGTGGATGCTGTTGTTCCTGTAGGCGCTGTCATCGCAAGGATCAGGACTGCTGTCGGGGAAAACACAGGCAGTACTTCCCCTGTTACATCGCCCCAACCGGCCAAAGATCCTTCACCTGTCTACACCCAACCAGCTGAATCGTCCAATATGTCTGCAACAACAGCTTTACCCGCTTCCCCAGGTGCACCCGCTGCGCTCTCCGGAAATGGTAACCGGTTTTATAGCCCTTTGGTGCTGAACATCGCGAACAGTGAAGGCGTATCCATGAGTGAACTGGAGCATATTACCGGAACCGGCAATGAAGGCAGGGTTACCAAAAAAGATATCCTGCAATTCGTGGAAAACCGGAAATCAGGTCTGCCCTCTCCTGTTACAGCGCCAACACCGGCAACAACCGTCCCTGCCGTTACGCCCCCCCCTGCACCGGTTGAAAAAGCCGATACCAGTCTGACACCTGCCCCATCAGTAACTGGCACTGCCACTACCGGCAACGTTGAAATAATCGAAATGGACAGAATGCGCCGGCTGATCGCTGACCATATGGTGAAGTCCAAACACGTGAGTCCCCATGTGACCAGTTTTTCAGAAGCAGACGTGACCAACCTCGTGCTGTGGCGTGACCGTGTGAAAGACAAGTTCTTCAAACAGGAAGGTACCAAAATCACTTTCACCCCACTCTTCATTGAAGCCATTGTACGCTGCATCAAGAAATACCCCCTTGTAAACAGCAGCCTTGACGGTAACCAGATCATTATTAAGAAAGATATCAATATCGGTATGGCAACTGCACTGCCTACCGGCAACCTTATCGTTCCGGTGATTAAAAACGCTGACCAGCTCAATCTTGTGGGACTTGCCCGCCAGGTGAACAACCTGGCAGATAGCGCCAGGAACAATAAACTGAAGCCGGAAGATACCCAGGGTGGAACTTTTACCCTTACCAATGTCGGAACTTTCGGAAGCCTTATGGGCACTCCTATCATTAATCAGCCCCAGGTAGCCATTCTCGCCGTGGGCGCGATCAAGAAAAGGCCTGTGGTGATTGAAACAGCGCAGGGCGATTCCATAGCGATCCGGCACATGATGTACCTCAGCATGAGCTACGACCACCGGATCGTTGACGGCAGCCTTGGTGCCACCTTCCTGTCGGCAGTAGCCCGTGAACTGGAACAGTTCGATCCCGAAAAACAGTTCTGAAACCTGTTACTCTGAAGGTGCGCCGTAGTGCTGATGGATCAGCTGAAAGCGCTTTCCTCTTCGCTTTACAATGAAGAGATTATCATAGGAAGTTTCCGGCAAATCGGTAAGTTTTGCACCGGGCACGAGGCCATTTACAATATCATCAACGGTGTTGCTATGGCCTACGATGAGCACATTGTCCTTAATGGATCTGATCTTGTTGAGAAAAGCCGTATCTACCTTGTCATATTCCTGGATGGGAAGACCGAAATTGGTAGCAACGGGTTGCGCAGTAGCCTTGGTTCGTATGGTTCGCGTGCTGAAAACCTGGCCGATCCGCTCATCTTTCAGGCGCCCGAGCAATGCCATCGCCCGGTCTGTACCCGCCTCGCTCAAAGCCGGATCTTTTGCCGTCTGAGCATCAGCATTTTGCGTTACAGCCTTCTCCCCGTGGCGAACAATATAATATTTGTGCGTGCAGCCCGTTATCATAACGACGAGTGCAAATACAACCAACCGGCTAAGCATACGAAAGGTTTTATACAATTTCAGTAAATTATAGTAAAATTCTTTCGCCATGAAAACTTTGTCCCAAACCTGGTTCGCTGAAGGTTTCATCGATTTCGAATTAAAGAAATATACACTCCTCGCCTACCTCCAGGAAATCAACAAATATTTTGACCAGAATATGCTCTATCCGCAGCTGGCAGACATTATTTTCCATTACAACAACATCATCAAACTGCGCGACAACAAAAAGATCATGCAGGATCAGTTTCCTAAAAAACTGACCGGGATCCAGATCGAAAACCTGCAGTTGTTGTATGAACAGATGATCGCTGACGATGAAATAATGGAAGAACTGGAAAGCATTATTCATTTTGCAGAAAAAGCCATCAAGGTATCCATCCGGAATGGAACGGAGATCTATGAAACGGTCGAGAACAGTATTCATATCGAACCGGTCGGCCTCGTGCCGCTGGATAACAAGGAAGGGTATTTTTTCCTGGCCTCCGGGCAGACCAAAACCACGTTGGTATATTATTACCGGCTAAGCTTTTTTGAAAAATATGATGAACAGTTCCGCGCCATCCGAACCACTTTCCTGACCCGCTGGCAGCGAAGCATTGCCAACAGTTATGAAAACATGAAGGTGTCCCTTATCCGGGAAAAAAAGGAATTGCCGAACCCTGCAGTGTACACCATAAACGCCGAACTGGCCTTCCCGGTGGAAGAAACGTTGTTGCCTATTGCCAAACGCTGCCTGGTCCGTTATATATCATAAACCCCAGTCAACGCCCTTTTTCATCGCCGGAATGCCACGCTCCATCCATGCCGGAGCCGGTTTACCTTTCAGGTAATGATCAAAGAACTGTGACATCCGGATGGTCCAGTCTTTTCGGTTACGCCTTTCCGATATGCCGTGCAACTCATCATTGTAATTCACCAGCCAGGTCGTGCGGCCCAACCGCTTCAGCGCCGTAAATAATTCTATACCCTGGTACCAGGGCACAGCATCATCTTTGTCATTATGCAGGATCAGCAGCGGTGTTTTGATCCTATCCGCCCGGAAAAGCGGTGAATTCTTCAGATAACGATCCCGGTTCTCCCACAATGTGGCACCGAGTCTGCTCTGTGTCCTTTCATACTGAAATTGCCGGCTGATCCCCGTTCCCCACCTGATCCCCCCATAGGCACTGGTCATATTGCTAACAGGGGCACCAGCCTCTGCAGCAGCGAACATATTGGTACGGGTAACAAGGTAAGCTACCTGGTAGCCGCCCCAGCTATGTCCCTGGATTCCCATTTTCGTACTGTCCACCCACGGAAATTTTGTTAACCATTTTGCTGCGCTGACCACTGCATTGTAGGCATCCTCTCCCGGCTGACCGGTTTTATAACTGATATCGGGATCAAACACGATATAGCCATTGCTGGTGTAATATGCAATATTGATCGATGCCCGCACAGGTGCAGGTTCAATATAGTTGTAGCGGCGCCCGGCATCCTTTTCATAGAAATAAAGAATGACGGGATACTTTTTTGCCGGGTCAAAATTTTCCGGCTTGTACAGCAGGCCTTCACTCATTTTGCCGTCAAATTGTTTCCACTGTCGAAGTTCTACGGTGAACCAGTTATAGAACGCCTGCTGTGGATTCAGGCTGCTCAGCTTTACTGAAGCAGCCGGATCTCCTGCGACCGGCAAGGTCGTGGCATAAATATCATTACTGGATGGCGTCTGGCGCTGGTAAATCAGGTTGTCAGCATCCCGCGCCTTAACGGGAGACAACACCACTGCTGCTGTTACCAATGAATACGGAAGCGCTGCTGCGCGCCCGTCCGGACCGAAATTTCCGCCTGGCGCATAGCTATACCAGTTATACCCTTTCGTTGTATTGCTGAAGAGACTGAACAGCATTGGCTTGTTTTCAGGAATACCATCATGTTCCCTGTCAAGTTCCTCGTACCGGATCGTAACATTCGCCCGGCGGCCATCGCCAGCTGTAAAATTCAGGGGAGCTGCAACTCCGGAAAGATCACATTTCCACACATCAAAACGATCATATACAAATGCAAACCGGTCATCATCCTGCCAACCCATAAAGCCATATGGTGGAGGATCGTCAGGATGGTCATCTTCTTCGTCAAACAACGGGTGGTTGATACTTTTTGAGAGTTCCCTGCGAACCCCTGTAGCCGTTTCATAGCTCATCCACCGCCGGCCTTTCATGTCATACCAGGAGATATACTTCCCTCCCGGTGAAATAAAACCCTGGTTGCCGCGAACACCGGTTGCAACAAGGCGCCGGCTGCCGTCATGTAGATTTACTGCATAAATATCCCTGCTCCCATCCTGCGTCCATTGCTGCCTTACCCGGTAGGCTTTGTTACTGGTACCAAGCGCAAAAAGCTGATCACCCTTACCGGCAGGCACAACCACTTCACAGGAATCATCCGCCAGTGGTGTTTCCGTTCCGTTTACCGGATCAATCAGGGTGAGCCAGGACCTGTTCTTTTCAGCTGTCAGTTGGACCAGCTGCTGTGGCTGCAGGTATTCATCACGATAATGCCAGAGGTCAAGGCGCGCAGTCTCAAAATCAACAAGACTGGTGTCCTTTACCGGCCATTCCCGGCATACACCAACAAACAGCCTCCGGCCATCTTTACTGTACCAGGGGGTATATTCCGGTTGAAAGATCAGCATTCCGGTAAGTGGTTTTGCAGCCAGCAGTTTGGCACTGTCACCTCCCTTGCTGTATTGCCAGATCTTATAGTACTTGTGTTGTGATTTCGTACTGCTGTCCCGTTCTGCCAGAAATGCCAGCCGGTCTCCCGTAGCGGAGAATGCCAGCCCCTTTATTTCATTAAAATTGCGCATCACCGTATCCGTGCTGCTTTTGCCGAGATCCCGGCGAAGTAAAAGAGGCTTCGATTCAATTGCAAGGGCGCTTCCGTTCCGGTCAAAGATATAGTCGGTCACCTGTTGGAAATGGAGCTCATTGCCATCGGTCAGCCTGAATAAAACCAACTCAGTGCCGTCTTCAGCGGCACTACTTTCTTTTTTGGCTGCAGGGGTGACCGGTTTCAGCGCTTTCAATCCTTCCTGCCTGGCCTGCGTTACCTTATTCCGCAGGCTATCCGCCACCTTGTACAACGAATCAGCCGTGCGGAGTATTTGCTGCAAACGCAAGGCAGAATCCGGCGTCGCTGCAGGAGACGCTACCGGCTTTTCATTCAGCCATGCCAGCCACGGCCCCTTACCGAATTCCGGCATTTTATACGATTTCACCGCCGGTACGATCCGGATACTGTCAGTTCCCAGCAATACGATTGCCAGCGAGTCTTTGGGCATTTCCGCCGGTGATTTCTTTTTGATTTTCGCCTCCCTCGTTTCGCGGAACAATGGTTTTATCTTACAAACCAGGTAATGCCCGTCATCGGAAAATGATGCCTGGTAACCCCTCGGTACGATCCGCTGCCATTTTCCCTGCAACGCTTTTATCTCAAGTGTACCATCGCCTTCCTGTACTCCTACTGCATAGGCAGCATACCGGCCATCTGCAGTCACCAGCTGCTGTCCCACACTTTGCCAGCTGTCATAGGCCTGGTGGTTCAAAGGCTGTTTTTGGGCAACAACAACTGCTACTGCCAGCAGGCAGCAAAACAACAGTAGAGATTTCATGTGTCTGTATTTTACGGATTGAACCTGGCTACCTGGTTTTTGCGATACACACGAACCATCTGAAGGCTGACAGCCAGTACAATCAACGCCAGCCCAATATAAAAATTCCAGCTGAGGTAACGATTCTCCTGGTACACAAAAAATGCCAGCAATATCCCATAAACCGGCTCAAGGTTATAAGAAAGGTTTACCGTGAATGCCGAAATATATTTCAGGGCATATGCGGACAACTGAAATGCCCATACGGTACAGAACCAGCTCAGGAACAGCAGCCAACCAAGATCCTGCCACCCGGGAAGAATAGTAGCCACCGGAAAAAAATGAAGGTAAAAGGGCAAAAGGATGGACAGCGTAAGAAAACCACCGGTCAGTTCGTAAGTAGTAAGCGTTTCAACGGAAACATACCGCAGCAGTTGCCGGTTGAGTACCGGAAAAATTGCTGCCAGTACGGATGACACCAGGCCAATTCCGATACCGAGTTTATACCGGGGATCAAAATGAAATATGATGGCAATGCCCAGAATAACAAGGAGACCAAGCAGGATCTCCGGCAACACCGGCTTTTTCCGGAGGATCAGTGGTTCGAAAATGGCTGTAAAAAAACCAAGCGCCGAAAAACAAACCAGTGCAACCGAAACATTGGCATATTTGATCGATGCATAGAAGGTCACCCAGTGCAGGGCTGCGATCAGGCCGGTTGCCGTAATGGCACCTATCATCACCAGCGGAATGCGCTCCACTTTTTTCTGCCAGCCGAAGAATGCCCATAATGTCACCGCACTGAACAACAACCGGTACCATACAAGCAACCCTTCATTTAGTGTGATAAGTCTTCCCAGTATACCCGTGAATCCGGCGAGGAATACCGCGATATGGAGCTTTACGAATGCCGTTTTCATGCAGCGGCTTCCTCTCCTTCGGTATTTTTGATCCTGGCGTGATAATCTTTGAAAATACTTTCCCAGCGGAGTTTCAGTACGCCGAGAATACCTTCCTTAACAATGCCTTTATGCATTTTCGAAACGCCGTATTTTCTGTCCTCAAACGTGATCGGTACTTCTTTGATTTTGAATCCCAGCTTCCAGGACGCAAACTTCATTTCGATCTGGAATGCATACCCCAGGAACCGGATGGCATCAAGATTGATGGCTTCCAGCACTTCTTTCCGGTAACAGACAAACCCGGCCGTCGTATCATGAACCGGCATCCAGGTGATGATCCTGGTATACAGGCTGCCCCCCTTGGATAATGCAATGCGGTCCCAGGGCCAGTTGACCGTGCCCCCTCCCTTCACCCAGCGCGATCCGATCGCAACATCTGCACCACCTGATTTGCAGGCTTCATACAACCGCTGAAGATCAGCGGGATTATGCGAAAAGTCGGCGTCCATTTCGAACACAAAATGATATCCCCTGGCAATCGCCCATTTGAATCCGTGGATATAGGCAGTGCCTAATCCCAGTTTCCCGGAACGTTCTTCGAGAAATAGGCTGTCAGGGTACTTTTCCTGCAGGCCTTTTACTAGCCCGGCAGTGCCGTCCGGCGATCCGTCATCGATTACCAGGACATGAAAATCCTGCCGGAGGGAAAAGATGGCATCCAGGATGTTCGTTATATTCTCCCGCTCATTATAGGTCGGTATGATTACAATCTTCTCCATGCTTGTTAACCCTTCCGCAGAAATGTCCGGTTAAAAATTTCGGTCAGCTTCTGTTTCGTATGCAGTGGAAAATCGCCCTTCATCATCCAGTCATAATACTGAGGCTCTGCTTTCAGTACATCCACCACCGGCTTACCCTTATGTTTCCCGAAATTGAAAACTTCAACGCCATTGCTCAGCACAAACCGGCGTGCAAAATCAACAACCTGGTCTTCTCCGGTGAATTTTACAATACTGTCAATATTGTCACCCAACTGGGGATAGCGGATCAGCTGCGCTTCCAGCACTTCCCAGGTAGCCTGGGCATCTGCTTCTGCACTATGGGCACCGTCAAGGTTCTTATTGCAATAAAATTTGTAAGCGGCGCTGAGCGTCCGTTGCTCCATCAGGTGGAAAATACGTTGCACATCCAGCAGTTTGCGGTTGTTCATGTCGAACTCGAGCCCGCTGCGCAGAAACTCCTCAACGAGCAGCGGAATATCAAATCGATTGGAATTATACCCACCCAGGTCACAATTGTCCAGGAACTGTTTCAGCTCGTTTGCCACCTGCCGGAACGCAGGCGCATCTTTTACCACTTCGTCGGTAATCCCGTGAATTTCTGAGGCTGCCGGCGGAATGGGCATTTCGGGGTTAATCAGCTTTCTTTTTACCTGGCGGGAAAAGTCCTTGTTAATTTTAACAATTGCAATTTCCACAACCCGGTCGGTTCCGAGGTTCGTGCCTGTAGTTTCCAGATCGATGAAAGCCAGTGGTTTCTGTAGTTGTAACGCCATGTTTAACAATGTCTAAAGGCCTATGCCGGTGGCAAATGTACGGTTAATGGCTTTTATAGGGATGTTATGATCGTTGCGGAAAAAATAAATTATGGTAATTTCGCATATTATTTTCAATTGATCACCATGAAGAAAACTGTTATCGCTCTTTTTGTAGCTGCGTTGCTCGCAGCCGGTTTAACCTCCTGCACGACGTCAAAAAGCGGCTGTAATGCATCAGCCGGAATGGTAGGCTACAAATAAATCAGCAAATCCGTACCGAATAATGAATTGGATCGACCTTACTGCCAGTACACAACTGGGAGAAATAAAAGCACGTTCTTTTCAGCAACCCCAGGTAATCTTTAAACATAGTACACGGTGCTCCATCAGTTCGATGGCCAAATCCCGGCTGGAAAGATCAACCCCGCCTGAAGGTGCTGACTTCTATTATCTCGACCTCATCCGTTACCGGGAAGTTTCAAATGAGACTGCAGAAACATTCCGTGTATGGCATGAATCGCCACAGGTGATCGTGCTCCGCAATGGCGAAGTGCTTTACGATGAAAGTCACTCCGGCATCAATATGGATGAGATCGCTGAAACGATCGGTCGGACAGCAGTCTGACGTACATTTCCCTTCGGGTGCCGATGTTTACGGAATAAGCGGGTGAAAGGAATTTCTAAGATTAATTATTGTAATTTTTCTGCAAATACCTTTCCTGATGATTTTCCGCGGGCTGTCATGGCTGTTCGTCTTCAACCTGGTGCTGCATACAGCAGCTTATGGTCAGCACAATACAAGGGATTCTGTTCTGGTATGCTCCCTGATCGATAAGGCCGAATCTTTTTTTACCCGGTCAGCGTATGATTCCGCATTGCACTACTGTAACGAAGCTGAGCAATATGCCAGGAAAAGACAGTATCCGAAAGGAATTGCTTTTGCCATAATCGAGAAGACAGATATCCTGATCGATAAGAATGACCTCACCGCGGCTGACCTCCTGACACCACAGACCTTTGGAATCGGCAAACAATTAAATGACTCGCTGATCACGGCAATTGCCTGGATGCAAATGGCGCAGGTCAGGATGTATGGACAACGTCCGGAAGAAGCGGTAACCTACTTCAGAAGAGCAATTGATCATCACTTCGCCGCACATCCCGGTCGTTATGCCGCACTGGCCTTTAATGATTTCGGTTATACCTGCGGAGTACTCGGCGACCTCGAAGGAAAAGCCCGGAACCTCCTGCTGGCGCTGAACGCTTATGAAACCCTGGAAGGATATTTCGGAGAAAAAGCGGCCGTCCTGAATAACCTGGCTACACTCTATCACGAACTGAAACAAAGGGACAAAGCCATCGACTATGCCAGGCAATCTCTCAGTTACAGGGAAAAAGCAGGTGACCCCGGCAGGCTCGCGCTGGGATGCTGCAACCTCAGCCAGTTCTACCTGGGTGTAAACGATAGTGCTGCCGGCGTATACCAGCTGCGTTGCCTGAAGTATGCAGAGCAGTCAGGGGAAGAAGACAGAATACTCCATGCACTGGCTACCAGTTCGCTCGTTGCAACAAGCAGAAAAGACACCAGCGCCGCCCTTCATTACGAATTGAAAAGCGTAGCACTGATGGAAAAATCAGGCCGTCAGCAAAATATGCTGGCAAAACGATACATTTCCGTAGGAATGGCCTACCGGAATTCGGATTCCCTGCTGGCAGAACGGTATTTCAATAAAGCAGCCACTCTTGCCGGAACACTGCGCGACAAATACACCCTGAGGGATCTGCAATGGCAACTGGCAGGTTTCTATAAAAGCAGGGGCAATTACCAGCTTGCCTATCAGGCTTACAACCAGTATATCCTGTATCGCGACAGCATTGTGCAGGACAATACCGCTGCTACCATTGCAGCCCTGGAAACGCGGTTTGAAAGTCAGAAAAAAGACAATGAGATTTCCAGGCTGAAAGCAGCGCAGGACATAAGAGGCTTGCAGATAGAAAAGCAGGAAGCTGTTATCGCTGGCAACCTGCTGGAGGCAAAACGACAGGAAGATCAGATCGAATTGCTGTCTCAGGCAAAGGAGCTGCAGGAACTGAAATACGCAGCGCAACGGGAACAACTCGAAAAGCAAATACTTCAGGCCAGCAATAATGCGCAGAAGCTGATGCTGTCTGATAAAGAAAAACTGCTACGGGGAAGGTTACTGAAAACTACCCAGCTTACACGCAATCTTTTATATGCCGGGATCATCATATTGCTGCTTTCCGGATACTTCCTGTTCAGCCGCTACCAGCTAAAGCGAAAGATCCAGGAACAGCAAGCCATGATGGCAATAAGAAACAATATTGCAAAAGACCTTCATGATGAGATCGGATCTGCCCTAACCAGTATTCGCATCCTCTCGGAAGTTTCCGGCAGGAATCTCTCAGGCGATTCCAATAAAACACATGCTTATCTGCAACAGATCACCGAACAGTCTGCAGCAGCGCAGCAGGGCATGAGTGATATTGTATGGGCCGTACGCCCTGAAAATGACACACTTGAAAATATGGTCATCCGCATGCGGGAATACGCAGCGGCGACACTGGAATCAAAAGACGTAATTACCAGTATCCGCATTGATGAATCACTCCTTGAAAAAACACTGGATATGCATCAGCGGCGCGACTTCCTGCTTTTATACAAAGAAGCGATCAACAATATTGCAAAACATGCCGAAGCCCGCAATGTCGACATCACGCTTCGCAGGCAGGCTGATCAACTGGAGATGATCATAATGGATGATGGCCGCGGTTTTGATCCGTCAGGATCAACATCTTCCAATGGTCTGAGGAATATGGAAGCCAGGGCGCAATTGCTGGGTGGAAGATTATCAGTTCAGACTGCAACCGGCAACGGCACCAGTATTACTTTATACCTGCCAGCTGTCACCCGCTACATGAACATGTAGCAGCTTTAGCATAACCCTGTTTATATTTATGCCATGATCGTGAAAGTACTGATGTATGACGACAACGCGGCTATCAGGCTTAGCCTGGAGGTCCTGATGCAGGCTGAACCGGAGTTTGAGTTGATGGCCATTATGCCCAATGCTGAAACTGTGCTGGCGGACATTGATACTTTCCGGCCTGATGTTGTACTGATGGATATCGATATGCCGGTAGTGAACGGTGTTGAAGCTGTGCGGACCATCCACCGTCAATATCCCTCGCTGCCCGTCATCATGCTTACTGTATTTGATGACAACGATAATATTTTCAATGCCATTTGTGCCGGTGCGGCCGGCTATCTGCTGAAGCGGGCCGTTGCTGAGGAAATTCATGGCGCCATCAGGATGGTGCTGGCAGGTGGCGCTCCCATGACCGGCTCCGTGGCGCGCAAAGTGCTGCATATGGTGCCTGCTGCAAAAAATACAGCACAGGAAAACACCAGCCTGTCCTCCCGTGAAACGCGTATCCTGCAATTGCTGGTGAATGGTTACAGTTATAAGATGATCGCAGCCGAAGAAGGTATCAGCATCGATACCGTCCGGTTTCACATCAAGAAGATCTACGAAAAACTCCAGGTGCATTCAGCTACCGAAGCGGTTTCAAAGGCATATAAAGACAAGCTTATCTGAATGTTTACATGACTGACTTTGTCGGCTGACGGCTGGCGAAGGCTGTAGCTTTAGCGAAGGAGCGAGCTGTTTTTTTTGAAAACGGGAAATTAGTAAACCCGAGTGAATTAAGTCTTCCGGTTAATAAGTCTTCCGGTTAATAAGTTTCCCGGTTAATAAGTCTCCCGTTAAACAATGTACCCGTTTAAAGAACGCTTTGGAAACGATTAAGACACATACGGATATAAAACGCAGTGTGGTGGCTCATTTCACTCAATTTTACAAATTGCACCATTTTGAAAATAGAGAGTCCTCTCTCATCCGGGTAAATCAATATGACCGCGTCCCAACTTCTAAACTCACAAACATCCAAACTACCAAACTATTTGTACTACATAGTCATGTAGTTGCGCCCTCCTTTTTCCCGGGCTAGGTTTGAAGAAAAAATCAATGAACAAGTTCCTTGCTGCTTTCTGCGTTTCACTTGCCCTGTTGCTAATCGGCATCTATGCTTCTGCACAACTGGCTACCCTCCCTCCCAACATTCAAAAAAATATTTCGGTATCCACCATACCTGGTGATATCAAATTATCGCCCGAGGTCGCTGAACGGGTCAGGATTAAAAAAATAGACCTCACCGCTAAAGACATTGTATTCAGTATGGTCAAATGTTACAGTGCCACGAACGGAGTAGTGAAAATTGAAGGTGTACTGAAAAACACAGGTGGCCTTGCCTACAGTACTGCTGTGAATCAGCAATCGTTGCTGCTGTATGAAAACAGCGGAAGCGGCCCGCGACTGGTGGCAACAAAGGTTTTTCAAAATCTTGCACCCGGCGCTGAAGTACGCGTTTCCTTTACACGGAACTGGAACAAATCATCTCCCGCCGAAGGTGAATTCCCTCCTGTATATACCGTAGTCGTATCCTTTGATCCCGATATCTATATCGACGGCAACGACAATAATGACGACAGCAATGCAGCCAATAACCGTCTTGAAAAATCCGGATCCTTTATCAATAAAACAACCTGGACCTGCAAATAATACTGCCATGAACAAACCAATATTGCTGATGGCACTGCTTACCGCCAACCTCACCATCAGCGCCCAGAACCTGCCGAAAAGAGCAGAACAACGGGCAAAAGACAAAACCGCCGGCAAAGTAGATGAATCTGTCGACAAAGGGATTGACTCCGCCTTTAGTAAAACAGGGCGGGCCATATCAGGCATCTTCAGCAAAAAAGACAAATCCGCCAAAGAAACCTCCCCTGCAGCTGACAACAGCGCGCAGGGCAATTCAGGTACATCCACCGGAATTGGATCAGGTAAAACATCCGGCACTGCGGTAAAAGGGGAAAGCGACTTTATACCCGGCGTTGCCGTGATTTTTGAAGACCGGTTTTCCCAGGATGCCATGGGTGACTTTCCGGCAAAATGGAATACCAATGGCAGTGGTAAAGTGGTGACACTTACCACAGAAAAGTTTAAATGGCTGGAAGTGGTCCATAATTCGATTGTAGCGCCCGTGCTGGACAAATCCCTTCCGGAGAACTGCACCATCGAATTTGACCTGTTTCTGCGCGCAGACGGCGATCACAGTACGCCCTTCATTCAATTTGGATTAAGTGAGGTCCGTGACGTGTTGAAAGAAGACATGGGATACCGCGACCGCTTCTTTATCAACCTGCACCGGTATGCTGAAACAGATGGCAAAACACTGGAATACGGTTTCCGCAATGATATCGTAGGCAACAAAAGTGATTTTCCACTCACCAGTTATGTCAACAACACCCTGCATGTCGCCATTGCCATCAACAAAACCAGGATCAGGCTCTACCTCGACGATAAAAAGATTATCGATCTGCCCAAAGCCCTCACCCCCGGTATGCGCAACACATTTTTCATCAATAACAACCAGACCATTCCGGCATCCGAGATTGGCCTGCTGGTCACCAATATCCGTATCGCAAATGCGGATACTGATGCAAGGAGCCTGCTGCTGAAACAACTGATGGAAACAGGATCCGCCGTGACTAATGAGATTCTTTTTGACGTAAACAGTGACCACATCAAAAAAGAGTCATTCCCCATTATTGACCAGATCGGTAACGGCCTGGTGCAAAATGCCGCACTGAAAATCAGCATTGTTGGTCATACAGACAATGACGGAGCAGATCTCGACAACCTGGTGCTGTCACAAAAAAGAGCAGCCGCCGTAAAACTTTATCTCACTGAAAACTTCGCTGTTGCCGGTTCCAGGATAATTACGGAAGGAAGAGGAGAAAAACAACCGGTCGCGCCGAATACAACTGCAGAAGGTAAAGCCAAAAACAGGCGGGTTGAATTTATAAAACGCTGACCATGACACGTTCAAAATCTATCACAACCCTGGTCTTTCTACTGCTCGCCACATGGTCAGATGCCCAGACAGGGGGTCGTGGTGAAGACCATCGAGATACCGTCTGGGGAAGCCGGACGGCCACCATCATGCGCGCACCGGTGCTGATCGGCGAAACCACACCTCAGGTAATACGTCCAAATATTCCACCTGTCTGTTTCAGTGTGGAATTCGATCTCAAAATCACGGCCAACGGAAGGGTCTATGAACAGTGCCTTTTCTTCAACACCGGGATGGGCCTGATCGGATACCTGCCGCCAAGCTCCGATGGTTTGCAGAATATGCTCTTCCCGGAACTGCCGGATTTCAATTTCACCATTATCGGAATGAAAGGCAACGTCTACCAGTACACGACAAGCAAAGGAAAAGGCGGCCGCCTAGACCGCTGGGTGAGCACGGCAAACTCTGAGGAATACTTGCACAGGCAAACTAATATGGTGTTCACTTCCGGAACTACGTTGGCCCGGAAAGGTTATTTACGTGAGTATTGCCGGGGGAACATGCGGGCAATGGCCTACCGGTTGCCGGACAACCCAACCGTCACTTTTTATATTTATGGCGACCACTTCCCCGAAGTGCTCCATCCCGAAAAATTCCTCGGAAATTTCGGTACGGGATACCTGAAAACAAGCGAGGGCCTGATGCTTGTGCTGGAAACCGAATCTGATGGTTACCAGTCAAAAGTGACCGATATACAAAACACCAATACCTGCCTCCATACCGACCAGTTCCTGGTCAAGGAAGTGGAATACCGGTCCAAACGCTCGGAAGACATCGCCCGTAAACGGCAACAGCTTTCCAGGCAGGCTGAACACATCAGCGGCGACTGTGTTCCGGAACAAGTGGCACTCAACCGGTTCCGCCAGGATAAACTCCGTAAGGAAGAAGAAGGCCTTGCACGGAGTGCTCAGGGCAACACGCATGAAGACCAGGCAGCACAGGCCGGGTTATTGGTCCAGATGGATCCGCTGATGCTGGTGAGAGAAGATATACTGTCTACCGAACTGGAGATTTGCAGGATTATTAAAAACAGGGAACGGAGCGGTTCAGCCAGCGCAACCTCAACAGCAAAGCTGGACTGTGCCAATCGCCGGTTGAGGGCCCAGCGACAGGCCGAACACGATATCCAGGAAGTATCAACAAAATATCCCGGTGAACCAGGCCGGACCTTCGCCGAGCAAAGCAAAATATACATGCGGATCTCTACAATGGCCGCATGCCGCTGACAAAAGAAAGGGTGCCTGGCAAATGCCGGCACCCTCTGTTTATTCAATATAGGGTTAGTGAAAATACACTTATTGTTCCTGGACAAAGCCCTTCTTTACAGCATACATCACAAGGCCCGCCATGGACTTTGCTCCCGTCTTCGTTTTCAGTTTGTCACGGATCGCCTCCACCGTACGGGGACTGATATCAACGATATCGGCAATTTCCTTCGTGGTCTTCTCTTCGCACATCAGTTTCAGAATGCGGATCTCCTTATCGGATAACTGCGCATCCAACATCGTGTCAGGCTCCAGCTTACGGGTGCGCAAACCGGTGAGCAGCGCCTTATTGGTAAGCTCATTAAAGAAGAACTCCTGTTCATAGCAGGTCTTGATGGCCTGGTAGATGGTCTCTGAATCAGAATTTTTGGTCAGGTAAGAATTGGCGCCGATCTCCATCAGCTTGGAGATCATGGAATGGTCATTGTGCATGGAAAGGATGATCACCTTAACACCAGGATGCATTTTTCTGATCTCCGGAAGCGTTGATATCCCATCCATAATCGGCATCTGAATATCCAGCAGGATCACATCTGGTTCAATGTGTTTCAACAGGTTCAGCAGTTGCATCCCGTTGTCCGCTTCAGCAATCAGTTCAACATCCTTCTTGGCGGAAAGTGCAGTTTTCACCCCGGCCCGGAACAATGCGTGATCGTCCGCGATGGCTACTTTAATGGGGTTGTTAGGGTCAGGCTTTTTCATACGGTGAATTTTTCGATACGTCCGTGGATTTTACCGTGGACATTTTCAGAGCGCAAATTGTTAAAAATCCTGAACATTCACTATAGTAATAGTACGTAAATATACTTTTACGGAATATACGAATTCCCGGCCACCCGTGGAAATTCCGATTGAGATTCTAGTAGGAATACAGGATTACACTTAGTGTATTTACGACGATCGCGGTAAATACCGAAGTCCTGAAATTCAGCAATTCCGCTCTTGTGCCGCTATAGGCCCTTTTCTACTTTTGTATCAGAAGTTGATTGACGAGGATCGCAACCTCCAGCATCCAATGTCCAAGTAACAACCGTCCAGAACTTTTTCAATATCCTAAGAAACCGTCGAATCCAGTGTCAATCAACTTTCTTTTCTTCCAACATCCTGAATAACCATCCATTCCACTATCCTGAATCGTAGGCGAATCCGTACCTGGATTCCATTATCCAAGTACAGTTGTGAACCAGAATACACAACTTATATCATATCATGCCTGCTTTGAATGCAGCTGGAGCGCAGTAGCGAAGGGGAGACGAGAACCAAGCGCCTGAATAAGGAGTGAATGTTTATGAAATCAGCAGCCAACCTTCTAGGTTTACTTATTCAGTTGTAGTTTCAAGGCAGGCTTTTTTAAGATCATACCCCTACCAGTATTATTCCTATGTTAACCACCCAGTTTTTTCAATGCCCTGACCGAAACGAATGACGAGGGTGTAGCATTGGACAAGCATTGGACAAAAAAAAGGTGCAACCGCAAAGCGGATGCACCTTTCGGTTTTTAGCTATATGCAGCTTATTGCTGTTCGTTTTCGCCGCCCTCCAGCTTCTTCTTGAGTTCTGCCAGTACACCCAGGTCGCCCAGTGTCGCTTTCTCCACTTTGCTCTGGATATTCTTAACAGCCTTCTTCGTTTTGTCTGATTCGGCTTTTGCTTCTTTCTTCTGTGCTTCTTTTTCTTCCGCACGTGCAGCTTCCCAGGTACGCGTATGGCTTACCACGATGCGCTTCTCGTTGCGGTCGAATTCGATCACCATGAACGGAGCAGTTTCCTCAGCATTCACCTGGCCACCGGCTTCCTTGTTGAGATGACGGTTGGGAGCGAAACCTTCGAGACCGTAAGGCAGTTGAACGATGGCGCCTTTGTCATCCTTGCGGATAATGGTTCCTTCGTGAACTGTTCCGATAGCAAAGGTATCTTCCAGGGCATTCCATGGATCTTCTTCCAGTTGTTTGTGACCAAGCTGCAGCTTACGGTTTTCCTTGTCGATGCCAAGGATCATCACGTCGATGCGCTCACCAACCTTCGTGTACTCAGAAGGATGGTTGAATCGCTTCAGCCAGCTCAGATCGCTGATGTGGATCATACCACCAATTCCAGGCTCGAGCTCTACGAACACGCCATATGGAGTGATATTCTTCACCAGGCCGTTGTGACGGCTTTCCACAGGGTATTTGTTTTCGATCTCGTTCCAGGGATCAGGTGTCATTTGCTTGATAGAAAGACTCATCTTGCGGGCGTTCTTATCGAGCGTAACGATCTTCGCATCATACTCATCACCCAGCTTGAAGAACTCTTTCGCATTGATCGGGGTATTGGCCCATGTGATCTCACTTACGTGAACCAGACCTTCAACACCCGGCATGATCTCAAGGAATGCACCATAGTCTTCGATATTCACTACGCGGCCTTTAACAACATGACCTTCGCCGATGTTCTCAGGCAGCACATCCCAGGGATGCGGAGTCAGTTGCTTCAGACCAAGGCTGATACGCTTCTTGTCGTCGTCGAAATCGAGTACTACCACGTTCAGTTTCTGGTCCAGTTTCAGCACCTCTGAAGGGTGGTTGATACGGCCCCAGCTGATGTCGGTGATATAGAGGAGACCGTCGAGACCACCGAGGTCCATGAACGCACCGAAATCGGTAATGTTCTTGATCGTTCCCTCGAGTACCTGACCTTTTTCCAGTTTGCCCATGATCTCTGCACGTTGTGCTTCGATATCGCTTTCGATCAGCGCTTTGTGGGATACTACAGCATTCTTGATGGCTTCGTTTACCTTCACCACTTTGAATTCCATGGTCTTTCCAACAAACTGATCGTAGTCGGTAACAGGCTTAACGTCAATCTGTGAACCCGGCAGGAAGGTTTCCATACCGAACACATCAACGATAAGACCACCTTTGGTTTTGCTGGTAACAGTACCGGTAACAATCTCTCCGGTTTTGTGTACTTCAACAATTTTCTCCCAGGCACGGGTAATACGCGCCTGCTTGCGGCTCAGGTTCAGGTTACCCTGCCGGTCTTCTTTTTCCACCACCATTACTTCCACGTCATCGCCAATTTTCAGGTTGGGCTGATCACGGAATTCGTTCAGGGAAATGAGACCATCACTCTTGAAGCCGATGTTCAGTACCACGTCGGTCTTGGTAAGACCCACAACGAGGCCACGGATCAGTTCGCCGTCAGTAATCGCAACGAAAGTCTGATCGTAAACCTTGTCATACTTTGCTTTTTCATCAGCGCTGTAAGTAGATACATTACGCTTGTCGATGCTCCAGTCGAAGTCATCGTGGGCTGTCGCCTTGGGGGCTTCTGCCACTGCCTCAGGTGCAGTTGTTGTCGCTGTAGTTGCCTCTGCGGGTGCAGCTGCAGACTCCTGATCATCAGCGTTTAGTTGTTTTACAAAAAGATTTTGAAACATAGTGATTTCCCGATGGTTTTATTCGGGGCGGCAAAGATACGATAATTTCCGCTTCCGGCCTGCTTTTCAACCTGTCCTGAGTCCTATTTTTTAACGCCTTCCTGCCCTGCGGAAACCGCCATCGCGGCCAGCATTCCGCTGGTCCACGCATGCTGAAAATTGAATCCCCCGGTGATGCCGTCCACATCCATGATCTCACCCGCAAAATACAGCCCCTCGCATAGCCTGCTTTCCATGGTTTCCGGGTCAATTTCTGCCAAATTGATGCCGCCTGCCGTTACAAATTCTTCCTTGAAAGTTGTTTTTCCGGAAACTTCCATTTCCTGGCTGGTCAGCAGCTTGCAAAGCAGATTTAGCTTTTTGGCCGGCAGATCTGCCCACCGCAGATCACTGTCGGCCCCGGCAAGACCCAGAAAATAATCCCAAAGCCGCTGCGGCATGTTCACAGGGTTACGGTTGGCAATTTTTTGGGCGCCTTTGCCTTCCCTGAACTTACGCAGGTACTCCAGCAGGCTATTCTCATGATATTCAGGGGTCCAGTTCACTACTATCCTGAAATGCCACTGCTTCAATGCCAGCTCCCGTGCTCCCCAGGCACTTAACCGCAGCACGGCCGGACCGCTGAGTCCCCAGTGCGTGATCAGCACGGGACCCGTCTCCTCAAGCTTCGACCCCGTCAGTTTTACCCTGGCCTCAGGTTTCACAACCCCCATCAACTGTGTGATCGGATGCCCGGGAAGGTTAAAAGTGAATAATGAGGGGACCGGTGCCAGGGCCGTATGTCCAACAGCCTCCAGCCAACCAAAATGCTCTTTTTTCGTAAATCCGCCGGTAGCTACACAAACAGCATCAGCCTGCAGAACTTCCCGGCTGGTCCTCACTTTCCACCTGCCCCCATCCATTTCAAGTTGTTTTACTTCTTCCTGCATACGGATCTCCACCCCCCAGCGGTCCGCCTCCCTCAACAGGCACTGAATAATCGTACCGGAATCATCAGTCACCGGAAACATCCTTCCATCTGCCTCCGTCTTTAATTCAACCTGGCGGTCCCGGAACCATCCAATGGTATCTTCCGGACCAAAATGCCGGAACGCCTTCAGCAGGAATTTTTCACCCCGGGGATATTTTTTCACCAGCATCCCCGGCTGAAAACAGGCATGTGTCACATTACACCGGCCACCGCCGCTGATGCGCACTTTCGACAGTAATTTGGATGATTTTTCAAGCAGCGTGACCTTTAGGGAACGATCCATCCTTGCAGCATTAACCGCACAAAAAAAACCTGCGGCGCCGCCGCCTATGACCAATAATGAGTTTGCCATCCGCCGGCAAATTTAGCAGCATTCCTTCACTCGGGGTTAATCGTTTCCCACCAGTCACAAATCAGCCATTCCCCCTCCTCACAAACAAGTTGAAAGGTGTACCCCCTGGTACCTGGCAATGGTCCGCTATCCCTGATCAGTGCCTTGCCTTCATTTCCAGAATCCGTCACTACCAGCAGATCAGTTTCCAGCGCTTCAGGAGCAGCGAGTACCAACTGTTGCCGGTCTTCAACTGCCGCCTGCCAGATCTCATCGCGCGACACCAGCACCCCACCAGGCGAAATCCGGCTGTGCACCAGCCTGGCTATCGCTTCGTCCGCGCTACCCTGTCGCAACTGCTCCAGGAAGTCAATCACGCATCCTGCTGCACGCTGCCCTTCGTCTGACAGATCCTCATAACAGAAAACCATTTCCAGTCCGGGCAGCCGGATATCACAGATCTCTTCCGTAAACAGATCTTCAGTAATACACCGGTAAATTGTAAGCGGTGGATAGTCGCGGTCAAGTTCCAGGAAAATACCACTGTTGGCAAGCTGTTGCTGCAGGTGAGTCAGGGCATCCGTCGCGGCAACAGGTTCCAGCAAATCAGCAGGTATAAATTCCGGTCTGCCGATGTAATCATACACCGCTATACGACTTGCTTTATGCTGAAGGTCCTCCAGCTGACGCAGGTAATTCAGAAATGAAAATTCGTCTTTGGGAGAAGTGAACGCAGGGAAGGAAAAGTCCATTTGAAACACAGCTGCCAGGGCTTCCCGCATGGCTTTGTTGGCAAGCGTGTATTCTGTTTCAGTCATACTTTTTTTAAGCAAACTTGCTGCTTAAAAAAGTTCTGGTCAAGCGTGAAAGGACGGAATAGACCAGCGTGAAAAAACATCATCTAATAGGCATCAAAAAGAGCGGGATTAGCCTTCTCCGCGGCTTCAATCTCCTCAAAGGAAGACAACACATCCGCCTTGCCCCTGCGCACACAAATCGTGTGTTCATAGTGAGCGGCTGGCTTGCCGTCTTTGGTCTTCACCGTCCAGCCATCGTCGTCATAAAAGACTTCCTTTACACCCATATTGATCATGGGTTCGATGGCAATCACGAGTCCGTCGTTCAGCTTGGGACCACTACCGCGCTTGCCATAGTTAGGCACCTGCGGATCCTCGTGTAACCTGCGGCCAAGACCATGACCAACCAGCTCGCGTACAACACCGTATTTATGTTTCCGCTCGGCATAGTCCTGAACTGCGAAAGAGACATCCCCTACCCGGTTACCGGCAACAGCTTTTTCAATGCCCAGACGCAGCGATTCTTTGGTAACCCGCAACAACTGCTGTACCTCAGGTGAAATGTTACCGATGGCAAAAGTGTACGCGCTATCGCCATGAAAGCCGTTTTTATATACACCTACATCTACGGATACGATATCACCGTCCTTCAGTGGCTGATCCGTAGGAAATCCATGCACAACAGCATCATTTACACTGATACAACACGTAAACGGGTATCCCTTGTAATTTTTGAAAGAAGGAGTTGCACCACGTTCCACCATAAACTTTTCTGCAAACGCATCTACCTCCAGGGTGGAAATACCCGGCTTCAGGATTGCAGCAACTGCCGCGAGTGTTTTGCTGACCAGCAAGGCACTTTCGCGCATCAATTCAACTTCGGCTGTTGTTTTATAGTGGATCATGTGGCTAAAATTAAAAAATCAAAAGTCAAAAAGGGTTTCCGAATTTATGGTTGATACAACCATCGGCAACCTTTTCTGACTTTTGATCTATTCAGAGATTGAATTAAATCGGCGTACTGCTTACTGTTTGCCTTCCCTGGATCCTTCCGCTTTTCATGAGACCATCATACTGGCGCATGAGCAGTTGGGTTTCGATCTGTTGCAGGGTATCAAGGATTACACCTACCATGATCAGCAGTGACGTACCGCCGAAGAAAGAGGCGAAGCCCTGGGTAATGTTAACGCGCATCGCAAATCCGGGAAGGATACCTACCACAGCGAGCAATATGGCTCCAGGGAGGGTGATGCGGTCCATTACGGCACCGATATAGTCTGCAGTGGGCTGACCAGGTTTAACTCCAGGCACAAATCCGTTGTTCCGCTTGAGGTCTTCCGCGATCTGTTTGGGGTTAAAGATAAGCGCCGTATAGAGGAACGTAAAGGCAACAACGATCACTGCATATATGACCATGTGCCAGGCGTCCTTGGGATCCGAGAAGATCTTTGCAATACCTTTTCCGGATTCAAAGCTCGTGTAAGAGAACAGTGTTGGCAGGAACATGATGGCCTGGGCAAAGATGATCGGCATCACACCTGCACCATTCACCTTCAGGGGAAGGAACTGGCGTGCACCACCGAACTGTTTGTTCCCAATGATCTGTTTGGCATATTGTACCGGGATCTTGCGAACTCCCTGAACCAGCAGGATCAGTCCCATGATAATGGCAATGAGCACTGCGATTTCAATGATGAACAGGAGGAGACCACCGCCGCCACGGTTGCTTTTAGCAGCCCATTCCTGGATGGCAGCCTGGGGCAGACGGGCGAGGATACCCACCATGATGATCAGGGAAGTACCGTTACCCAGTCCTTTGTCGGTTATTTTCTCACCCAGCCACATTACGAAGAGTGTGCCTGCAGTAAGGATGATAGTGGTGGAGATCCAGAAATACGGATCATAGGCGCCAATGAGTGCCGCACCATTTACCTGGCGGATATAGGCTACATAGGCACCTGCCTGAACAGCTGTCACAATTACGGTGAGGTAACGTGTCCACTGGTTGATCTTTTTACGGCCACTTTCGCCTTCTTTCTGAATCTTCTGCATGCGTGGAACCAGGATGGTCATCAGCTGCATAAAGATGGAAGCCGAAATGTAAGGCATGATACCCAGGGCGAAAATAGACGCCTGGGAAAATGCACCGCCGGCAAAAGCATCGATTAGCCCCAGTGCGCCGGACTTAGCGCCGCTAAGGTTGATTTTGTTGGGATCCAGACCGGGCAACACGATATGTGCGCCGACACGGTAGATCAGAATAAGCAGCAGTGTGGTGATGATCTTGTTCCTCAGCTCCTCAATGCTCCAAATATTCTTGAGCGTCTGAATTAATTTCTTCACGGGTTTTCTGAAATTTTAATGAGCCTCAATAAAAAAAGACGCATTTCGTCAATGCGTCCGGCAAGATAAAGAAAATTACTTCACAATTTCTACGCTTCCACCCGCTGCTTCGATTGCTTTTTTAGCTTTTTCGCTAACAGCGTTTACCTTGAAGTTGAGCTTTGTTTTCAGATCTCCGTTACCCAGGATCTTAACATTGTCATACTGGGCAATCAGGCCATTGATATACAGCGTTTCCAGGCTGAATTCGGTAATGGCGTATTTTTCGGCAAGCTGATCGATTTGACCGAGGTTAAACACTTTGTATTCAACCCTGTGGATATTGTTGAAACCACGCTTCGGAATACGACGCTGGATCGGCATCTGGCCACCTTCGTGGGCCCTTTTGCTGGAGTAACCGGCACGGCTCTGGCCACCTTTGTTACCTTTTGTGGAAGTACCACCCTTACCGGATGCTTCACCACGACCTAAACGTTTTTCCTTGTGCGTTGCGCCTTGTGCAGGCTGAAGATTGTGCAGATTCATTTTTTGTTGATTTTAGACTTAACGGGGATCTGTTACCCCTCGCAATAGGTTTTGCTTACGCAAAACCTTAGATTTCTTCTACTTTAACCAGGTGTTCTACGGTCCTGACCATACCCAGGATCTGGGGAGTGGCTTCAACTTCACGGGAAGCGTTCATTTTTTTCAGACCGAGCGCTACCAGTGTTTGCTTTTGACGCTCAGGGCGGTCAATTGCACTTTTCACCTGGGTGATTTTGATCTTTTTCATCTGTATTGATTCAATCAGGTTATCCATTAAATACTTTCTTCAGGCCGATAGTTCTGGTTTTAGCCACCTGAACCGGTTCGCGGAGGGTAGCGAGTGCCTTGAAAGTTGCCTTTACCACGTTATGGGGATTGGCTGAACCCAGGCTTTTTGCCAGAACGTCAGTGATGCCTGCGCTTTCCAGAACGGCGCGCATGCTGCCTCCGGCGATTACGCCGGTACCATGGGCTGCGGGCTTGATCAGTACTTTGGCAGCACCTTCCTTAGCCAGCTGATCATGGGGAATGGTTCCATGCATAACCGGAACTTTGATCAGGTTTTTCTTGGCGTCCTCAATGCCTTTGGTGATGGCTTCCTGAACTTCTTTAGCTTTTCCCAGACCATGTCCTACCACGCCTGATTCATTGCCTACCACTACCAGGGCTGAAAAACTGAAAGCACGACCACCTTTGGTTGTTTTCACAACGCGGTTGATGGCAACTACTTTCTCTTTCAGTTCCAGGTCACCAGCTTTGACTTTGTTTAACGTTACTTTTGACATCTATCGCAAAATTAAGTTTGTTGTTAGGGATGTAAGGGATCAGAATTGCAGACCACCTTCGCGGGCGCCGTCAGCTACTGCTTTAACGCGACCATGGTAGAGCACACCACCACGATCAAATACCACTTCCTTGAAACCAAGCTCACCAGCTTTACGGGCGATGGTACCACCAACCAGTTTGCTCTTTTCAGATTTGGTTCCCTTTTGTGCCTGGATATCCTTGTCGCGCGTTGAAGCTGAAGCAAGGGTTACACCATTTACATCATCAATCAGCTGAACATATGTTTCGGCATTGCTGCGGAAAACTGACAGGCGGGGCTTGGAAGCGCTACCCGCAATCTTTTTGCGGATACGATATTTGATCTTTTGCCTCCTGATTGCTTTCGATTCCATTTTTCTTTATTTGTATTCCCGATACTGCCGGGAACTATTAACGATTATTACTTACCAGCAGATTTACCAGCTTTCTTGCGAACCACTTCACCAACGAAACGAACACCTTTTCCTTTGTACGGCTCAGGCTTACGCAGGCTGCGCAGTTTCGCAGCTACCTGACCCAGCAGTTGCTTGTCAGATGATTCGAGGATGATCTTTGGGTTCTGGCCTTTTTCAGTAAGTGTAGCTACTGTCAGCTCCTTGGGAACCTCGAAAATAATGTTGTGAGAGTAACCCAGTGCAAGATCCAGTACATTACCGGTATTGGCAGCTTTAAAACCCACACCAACGAGTTCCATCTGTGCTTTAAACCCTACTGTAACACCTTTCACCAGGTTGGCGATCAGCGCACGGTAAAGGCCATGTAATGCACGGTGACGGATCTGATCTGTGGGACGGCTGATGCGTACTTCACCATCAACTACTTCGAGGGTGATATCGCGGTCAATCGCCTGTTTCAATTCTCCTTTCGGTCCTTTAACGGTAACCGTATTGTCTTTGGCTACAGTAACTGTAACACCGGCAGGAACAGTAACGGGCTTCTTACCTATACGAGACATAACTTTTCAGTTTGTTATTTATTAGTATTGATCCGGTCTGTCGGTCAGCCGGCATAGGACGGCTTAAGGAAGACAGGACATTTCAAGTCAATTAATAGATGTAGCAAAGAACCTCTCCACCGACGTTCTGAGCTTTTGCTTCCTTATCGGTCATCACTCCTTTTGAAGTGGACACGATAGCAACACCAAGACCATTCTTCACGCGGGAAAAATCAGCGGGCTTGGAATACTGGCGCAGACCCGGACGGCTAACGCGCTCCAGGCTCTGGATAGCGGGTGCCTTGGTAGATGGGTCATACTTCAGGGCGATCTTGATCAGGCCCTGTTTGTTATCGTCTTCGAACTTGTACTTCAGGATATATCCTTTTTCGTACAGGATCTCGGTGATGCGTTTCTTCAAATTAGAAGCGGGGATTTCCACAATACGGTGGCCTGCCATCTGGGCATTGCGCACGCGGGTCAGAAAATCTGCTATAGGATCAGTAACCATTGTTCAGAATGAGTTGAGTTAATTAAAAATTTACAATGCGATATCCTATGATATCAATACCAGGATTACCAGCTCGCTTTTTTAACGCCTGGAATTTTACCAGCAAGCGCCATGTCGCGGAACATCACCCTTGACAGACCGAAATAGCGCATATAGCCTTTCGGGCGCCCGGTGAGCTGGCAACGATTTTTCAAACGAACAGGTGAGGCATTCCGGGGCAACGCGTCCAGCGCAGCATATTCTCCGGCGGCTTTCAGTGAAGCACGCTTCTCGGCGTACTTAGCAACCATTGCTTCCCTTTTCCTTTGCCTGGCTTCTACAGATTTTTTTGCCATTAGTTATTATATATTAAGCGTTTTCAGTTTTCTTAGCTGCATTCTTGAAGGGGATGCCCAGTTCCTTCAGGAGTTCGTAGGCTTCTTCATTGGTTTGTGCAGTAGTAACGAAAGTGATGTCGAGACCTGTGATCTTATTCACCTTATCGATGTCGATTTCGGGGAAAATGATCTGCTCGGTAACACCCAGGGTATAGTTGCCGCGGCCGTCGAATGACTTCTCGTTCACCCCTTTGAAATCCCGTACACGGGGAAGGGAAACAGCGATCAGGCGATCGAGGAATTCATACATTTTTTCACCACGCAGGGTAACCCGGGCACCGATCGGCATGTTCTTACGCAGTTTGAAGTTGGAAATATCCTTCTTCGACTGGGTAGCAACCGCTTTCTGGCCAGTGATTGTAGTCAGTTCCTCTACGGCAATATCCACCAGTTTTTTATCGGCAACTGCTCCATTTACACCACGGTTCAAACAGATTTTAGTCAGTTTGGGCGCCTGCATAATGGTTGAGTAACCAAATTTCTTCATTAAGGCAGGTACAACTTCTTTCTTGTACTTATCTGCCAGACGCGGAGTATATTTTACTGTGCTCATTACTTAATTACCTCCCCTGATTTTTTAGAAACACGTACAAGTTTACCGGTTTCACGGGTACGCTTCACTTTGGTGGCAGCACCTGCCTTCGCATCCCACAGCATAATATTGGAAATGCTGATTGGCGCTTCCTGCTTCACAATACCACCTTTGGTATTCTGGGCAGAGGGCTTAGTGTGCTTCGTGATGATATTCACGCCTTCCACCAATACGCGGCTCTTGTCGATGATCACCTCCAGCACCTTGCGGGGTTTCTTGAGGTCTTTGTCATCACCGGCAATCACCACCACTGTGTCGCCTTTTTTTATGTTGAACTTCGGTTTGAATCTTGTGCTCATTAGATTCGAGTTTAGCTATTTTTCACATTTAATACCTGTCCGTGCTCCCTTCAGGGGCGCAAAGGTACGATTATAATACTTCCGGAGCAAGAGAAATAATCTTCATATATCCCTTGTCGCGCAGTTCCCTGGCTACCGGTCCGAAAATCCGCGTACCGCGAGGCTCATCAGAGTTGTTCAACAATACCACGGCATTGTCGTCAAACCGGATGTAGGAACCATCTTTACGGCGAAGTTTGTTCTTGGTGCGAACGATAACCGCCTTGGTAACAGTACCTTTTTTAATACCGCCTGCAGGGATCGCATCTTTAACAGTTACCACGATCTTATCTCCGATCTTGGCGTAATCCTGACCGCTGTTGCCCAGTACACGGATCACCAGCACCTCTTTGGCGCCACTGTTATCAGCTACGTTCAGTCTGCTTTCTTGCTGAATCATCTTATAATTATTTAGCTATTAGTAATGTAAAACAGAGGGATTACTTCACTTTCTCAACTACTTCCACGAGCCTCCAGCGCTTTGTTTTGCTGAGGGGACGGGTTTCCATAATCCGGACAGTATCACCAATGCTGCACTCGTTCTTTTCGTCGTGTGCATGAAATTTGGTGGTCTTTTTCACGAACTTACCGTAGATGGGGTGCTTCACCTTTCTTTCAACGGCAACAGTAACGGTTTTCTCCATTTTGTTGCTGGTTACAACACCAATCCTTGTTTTACGCAAATTTCTTTCAGCCATTTTTATTCGTTTTAAGCTATTCGCTTTTTGTGTACAGCTGGACTGCGATTAAGCAGTAGCCAGTTTTTTCGTTAATTCCGTTTTCAGCCGGGATACATCCCTGCGGAGTGACCGGATGCTCATCGGGTTCTCCAGCGGCGTGATGGCATGGGCGAATTCAAGTTTCTTCAGGCGCAGTTCATCTTCCTGGATGCGGGCCTTCAGGTCGCTCACGCTCATGTCCTTGAGACTTTTAACGAAATCGATCTTTTTAGACATCGTATGCTCGATTTTAGTTGTTTAGCAAATGTTAGGACTGCAATTCCCTGCGAATCACAAACTTGGTTTTGATCGGCAGCTTCTGTGCAGCCAGTTCCATGGCAGCTTTTGCAACCTCAACAGGAACACCGTCGCACTCAAAAAGGATACGGCCTGGTTTTACTACGGCAGCCCAATGGTCGGGGTTACCTTTACCTTTACCCATCCTTACTTCGGCGGGCTTGCGGGTAACGATTTTATCAGGGAAAATGCGGATCCACACATTACCTTCCCGTTTCATGGAGCGGGTCATTGCCTGGCGGGCACTTTCGATCTGACGGTCGGTCATCCACACAGTTTCCAAAGCTTTCAATCCGAACGATCCGAATGACAGGGTTGCACCACGCTTGGTGTCGCCTTTTGCAGGCATCTTCTGCATTTTCCGGTGCTTCGTTCTTTTAGGTTGTAACATCTTTATTCAGTTTGAAAATGTTCGAATTAGTTTCTGCGACCTCCGCGATCTCCGCCACGGCCACCACGATCGCCTCCACGGCCACCGCCACGATGATCACCACCGCGGCCACCGCGATCGTCATCCCGGCGATCACGACGATCACTCAGGGCACCTTCCTTACCACCAATGAAGTTGGGGTTCAGGTCACGCTTGGCCAGTACTTCACCTTTACAGATCCATACCTTGATACCAATCTTACCATATACAGTCAGCGCGAAAACGTTAGCGTAATCAATGTCCATACGAAGTGTATGCAGCGGGGTACGACCCTGCTTGATCTCTTCTGAACGGGCAATCTCAGCACCACCCAAACGGCCGCTGACCTTAATTTTGATACCTTCAGCACCCATACGGAGCGCAGAAGCGATCGCCATTTTGATAGCGCGTTTGTAGTTGATACGGTTTTCGATCTGCTTGGCGATAGTGTCACCCACGATCATCGCGTCCAGTTCAGGACGGCGGATCTCGAGAATATTGATCTGCACATCATCCTTGCCCGTCAGTTTCTTCAGTTCTTCCTTAATACGGTCCACCTCATTACCACCTTTTCCTATGATGATACCAGGCTTGGAAGTGTGGATGGTAACGATCAGTTTACCGAGTGTACGCTCGATGACGATCTTGGAGATACCTCCTTTATTGATACGCGCCATGAGGTAAGTGCGGATCTTATGATCCTCAATCAGCTTGGAAGAATAGTCTTTCTTGCTTCCGAACCAATTGCTTTCCCATCCGCGGATAATACCCAACCTTGCACCAATAGGATTTGTTTTCTGACCCATGTTTGGTATATTAAGTTTATTCGATTGAATTATTTAGAATCTACAGTTACGGTTACGTGATTGCTACGCTTGCGTACACGATAGCCGCGGCCCTGGGGAGCCGGACGCATCCGCTTCAATGTTCTGCCACCATCTACAAAAATGGTTTTCACCACCAGTTTGGTTTCATCACCACCCTCATTCGCCTGCTTCCAGTTGCTGATAGCACTAACCACCAGTTTCCGCAGGGGAACAGCCGGATGCTTGGCATTGTGTTCCAGAATTGCCAGAGCCTTTTCAACGTCCAGACCGCGAACCAGGTCAGCGAGCAAACGCATCTTCCGGGGAGAGGTGGGATAATTATTCAGTTTAGCTACTGCTTCCATTGTTTTATGATTCTGTGACCTTCCTTACCGGAGCGCAGAAGATCCTTATTAATTACATTTTCTTACTTGAGTGTCCTTTGAAGTTGCGGGTAGGAGCAAACTCACCGAGTTTGTGACCAACCATAAACTCCGTTACATACACCGGGATGAACTTGTTGCCATTGTGCACGGCGAAAGTATGTCCCACAAAATCCGGAGAGATCGTTGAACGGCGGCTCCAGGTTTTGATAACACCCTTCTTGATTTTGCCATCGGTCATGCTCAGCACTTTCTGCTCCAGCTTGCTTTCGATATAAGGACCTTTTTTAATTGAACGAGCCATATTAAAAATGTTAGTAGTTAACAGGCTGACTTCGCATTACTGCTTACGCCAGCTTCTTACCGTTTTTGCGTTGGATAATCAGTTTGTCAGAACCTTTGGATCTGCGGGTCTTCTCGCCTTTCGCGTACTTACCGGTACGGCTGCGCGGATGACCACCAGAAGCACGTCCTTCACCACCACCCATCGGGTGATCTACAGGGTTCATCGCTACACCACGGTTGCGGGGGCGGATACCTTTCCAACGGTTCCGGCCGGCCTTACCCATGCTCTGCAGGTTGTGATCGCTGTTGGAAGCTTCCCCTACGGTAGCATAACAGTTGATCAGCACTTTGCGCAATTCACCGGAAGGCATTTTCAATACTGCGTATTTTTCTTCTTTGTTGCTCAGCTGTGCGGAAGTACCGGCACTGCGGGCAATCTTGCCACCCTGACCAGGCTGCAGTTCAATGTTGTGAACTACGGTACCAAGCGGCATATTCTTCAGCTGAAGCGCATTACCCAGTTCAGGAGCAACCGCATCACCGCTGATCACTTCTGCACCTACCTGAAGCCCCTGGGGAGCCAGGATGTAACGCTTCTCACCATCAACATAGTTCAACAGCGCGATGAAAGCAGAACGGTTCGGATCGTATTCAATGCTCGCAACTTTAGCAGGAATCTCCTTCTTGTTACGCTTGAAATCAACGATACGGTAATGCTTCGCGTGACCGCCACCAATGTAGCGCATGCTTCTGCGGCCCTGTGCGTTACGGCCACCGCTGCCTGTTTTCTTTTCCAGAAGGCTCTTCTCCGGCTGATCAGAAGTGATCTCCGCATACGCGTTTCCGATCCTCCACCGGGTACCGGCCGTCATGGGTTTGTATTTCCTTAATGCCATCTCTTTTTATTTTTTCGCGAACTTCTCAGCGTCGCTTACTTTAATACTATTGTTCCTTGTCAGTTTTGACGTTGCTTATACAGCACCGTACAGGTCGATCGTTTCACCTTCAGCTACAGTAACCAGTGCTTTCTTGTAAGCAGGTTTCTGGCCTTTGATAAAACCGGCTTTGGTAAACCTGGTTTTATTCTTACCGGGGATCACCGCGGTATTCACGTCCACTACAGTTACACCGTAGAAAGATTCGATCGCTTTTTTGATCTCCAGTTTATTCGCCTTACGCGCTACTTTGAAGGCGAAACGACGCAGGCTTTCCTGCTGTGCATTCGCTTTCTCGGTAAGGATCGGCTTTATCAGAACTTCAGAAAGTTTCATTGCTTTCTATTTAAAATGGTAATGTTTATGCGTTTTCTTCAACTTCTGCTTCAGTGAACACTTTCGCTGCGCTTTCGCTCAGCACCAGCACCTGGGCATTAACGATATCATAAGTATTCATATCGCTGAGCAGGATACCTTCCACAGCCGGAAGATTACGCAGGCTCAGGTACAGGTTATCGTTGTTCTCCGGAAGCACATACAGTGTCTTCTTTCCGGAAATGTTCAGCGCCTTCAGGGCAGCAGCGAAATTCTTGGTCTTGGGAGCTTCCAGTGTCAGATCTTCCACTACCACGATGGCATTTTCCTTTGCCTTATGAGCAAGTGCGCTCATTTTCGCCAGGTCCTTCACCTTACGGTTCAGCTTGAAGCTGTAATCGCGGGGCTTGGGTCCGAAGATGGTACCACCACCTTTGTACAGCGGGTTACGGAGGTTACCTTTCCGGGAACCGCCGGTTCCTTTCTGGCGGTGAAGCTTGCGGCTTGCACCTTTTACTTCCATACGGGTCTTCACCTTGTGCGTTCCCTGACGCTGTGCAGCCAGGTATTGCTTTACAGAAAGGTAGATCACGTGGTCATTGGGCTCAATGCCAAAGATCTCTTCCGGCAGGTCAAGCGTTCTTCCGGTCTTTTGTCCTTGTATGTTGAATACATCTACTTGCATCGTACTTCAATTAAATGGTTTACTTCTGGATAAAAACGATAGAACCAATATGGCCGGGAACAGAACCGCTGACCAGGATATAATTTTTATCGGGGAATACTTTCAGGATCTTCAGGCCTTTCATTTTCACGCGGTCATTGCCCATACGGCCTGCCATGCGCATACCCTTCATAACGCGGGATGCGTCTGAAGAGTTACCCAGAGAACCCGGAGCGCGCTGACGGTCGTGCTGGCCGTGTGATGCTTCACCCACACCAGAGAATCCGTGGCGCTTTACTACACCCTGAAAACCTTTACCCTTGGTTTGACCTACTACCTCAACTTTATCGCCTTCAGCGAAAATGTCGGCGGTAACGGTTTCACCGAGGGCCTTTTCTATGGAATAATCGCGAAATTCTTTAACGAAACGTTTGGCAGCTGTTTGTGCCTTGGAGAAGTGATTGGTTTCGGCTTTGGTGGCGTTCTTTTCTTTCTTGTCGCCAAAAGCCAGCTGGAGGGCATTGTACCCGTCGGTTTCTTTGGTTTTCACCTGCGTAACAACGCAAGGACCAGCTTCAATGATGGTGCATGCGGTTTGCTTTCCATCGGGACTGAAAATGCTGGTCATCCCAATCTTTTTGCCAATAATTCCTTTCATTTAATTACCATTTGTGCCGCATGGTTAAAAGGACATTCCTACTGGCATCATCCTGCATTACCTGGCGGTATCATGCGGATGATTGCTTGCGGATTTCAATCCCCGTTTGCTATTGACCTTTTCCGTTCGGACGCCCGGACTGCTCCGGAGTGTCACCCGCCTACGCTAAAGCTTCGGCGGGCAAAGGAAGTACCAATAGTAAACAAACCCTGAACGGCTTGTTCATATTTACTTTTACTTGTAAATGGATGATAAAGGATTTCCGGTGGATTTGCCTTTTCATCCAACCCCAGCGCTCTTTTCCCCTTGCTTTCGCTTCAGGTTGAGAGATGAGGCAGTTATTTATAAGAACTAATTTCTTTTCTGGACCCGAAGGTCATTTCCGGACTGCCGCTTCCTCTGCCGCGGCCGGCCGTCAGGCTTTGATCTCTACTTCAACACCAGAAGGAAGGTCGAGCTTGCTCAACGCATCCACCGTACGGCTGGAAGAAGTATAGATATCCAGCAAACGCTTGTGCGTGCTCAGTTGGAATTGCTCCCGGGCCTTCTTGTTCACGTGCGGGGACCGCAGAACGGTGAACACTTTCTTCTGTGTAGGCAAAGGAATGGGTCCTGTAACCACGGCACCTGTGCTACGAACGGTTTTCACGATCTTTTCGGCAGATTTGTCTACCAGATTGTGATCGTAGGACTGCAATTTTATTCTGATTCGCTGTGACATACCTGTTATCCCAAAACTTTAATTGGGAGTGCAAAGGTAAAGGACATTTTGATTGGTGCCAAAGAATTGTGCGATTATTTACCATTTTTCCCGGAAAAAAACCGCCTGAAAACCTTTATGGTCAGCCAGCCGGCCACCATTACCATCGCCGCGGCGGTCAGCACAGGCAGAAACATCGCAGCAACCGAGCCGCCGCCGGCAGCCAGGTTCTCCCCGGTTGCAACAACAGCATTCCCCGCTCCCGCTGTGGTTTTTGTACTCAGTAACCGCAACATTCCCGACCCTACCTGGATCGTCCCGGCAATCGAACCTCCCGCCAGGATGGCTATCCCCCACCGCCAGAGCGGTGTCACATCCCCTGCGGGAAAAACAGAAAATGCCAGCAACGCCCCCGCCGCCACGGCCAGCGGTGCCGCTATGGTATCCAACAGGTTATCAATAAAAGGCACATAATAGGCAGCAATCTCCAATGCAGTTGCTGTTCCGAAACAGGCTATCGCCGGCCATCCCGCCAGCCACAGCATATCACCCTGTAGCGGTACCCAGCCCAACCTCGCCCCCACCGCACTAAGCAACAGCGGCAGGAAAATCCTGAACCCGCAACAGGCACTCAGGGCTATTCCCATACAAACGGCGATAAAATAAGACATGAGCGGGTTTTGGTTTAAAAGTAGAGAAGTTTAGGGGTTAAACTTTTGAAAATCCCATCACCTACCTGTTATTTAATTGATTATCAATCAATTATTTATTAATTGTAGGCTTACACCTGTATAAAACCCTTGTCCATGGCCCGTTTCAGCATTAAATATCCATTATTCATCGATTAAAAACCGTTTATTCATAGACAAGCCCTAAGCCTTATCAATAGATAATCGATGATTTAACGATATACAAACAATGCATGGATCTCCGGACGATCGTGGTCGAATAGATATTGTAACCGGAAAACAAAAAGTTTGGGGCTTGACAGCGGGCAATGAATACCCCCTGTCAAACCCCAAACTTTTATCCTTCGGCTATAACCTGTTACTATTACCGACCCCCCGGCGGACAATGCTTCCGCAGGTACTCCGTAAACAGGGTCGTCAGGTGCAAAAACGTTCCCTCTCCTTCAGAAATGCTGTGCGTCCGGTTAGGATAACTCATCATCTGGAACTGCCGGTTATATTTGATCAGTTCGTTGAACAGCATCTCTGCATTGTTGTAATGCACGTTGTCGTCACCGGTTCCATGGATATACAACAGGTTGCCTTTCAGATTTTTAGCGTAGGTGATCGGCGACCCCTTTACAAAATCTTCCAGGTTTTCCTGGGGCAGCCCCATGTAACGCTCCTGGTAGATATTGTCGTAGGTCAGCTGGTTGCCCACTGCTGCGACGGCAATACCGGTTTTGTAGATCTCCGGGTACTGGAACATCAGGTTCAGGGTAGCCGATCCGCCACCGCTCCATCCCCAGACAGCCACCCGGCTGGAATCCACGTAGGGTAATTTGAGAATCTCCCTCGCACCCATCGCCTGGTCGCGGATATTCACGATGCCGATTTTGCGGTAAACGCTTTTCCTCCAGGCCCTGCCCTTGGGTACCGGTGTACCCCGGTTATCGATAGAAACATAGATATATCCATCCTGCAGGAAATTCCCCCGGTACATGTAATTGTATCCGGTTCCCCAGCTGTCTTTTACTGTCTGGCCCCAGGGTTCGGTATACACCATGAAGAGCACGGGGTATTTCTTAGTCGAATCAAAATTGGCCGGCTTTGCCATCCAGGCATCCATAGTAATGCCATCTGCTGTCGTCACCTGGAAGAACCGCAGGTTGGATTTGGCTGAACTGGACTTTGCGACGGCATCAGCAACAGCGGGAGATCCCGTTACAGGACGCTGATCTTTCAGGGAGATGAACTCCTCCACCCCCTTGGTGTAATAATTCGAAAAGCGATGTTTGGCAAACAACGCATTGGGACCAATGTCATAGTCGTGCGATCCCTGCTGGGTAGCAGGACTCACCCTTTCCGCGTTTCCTTTTCCATCAAGCCTGGAGCGGTAGAGGTATCGTTGCGTGGCATTTTCAGGGGATGCGATATAATAAACATAATTGCCTTTCTCATCTATTCTTACCAGATCAAGCAGGTCAATATTCCCTTTGGTCAGCAGGGTCTCTTTTTTCCCGTCACGGCTGACCCGGTAAATGTGCCGCCAGCCATCTTTTTCACTTACCCAGAGAAACTCCTTTCCCCCGTTGAGCCAATCCCAGCCACCATTGGCATAATCCTGGTCCCATGACGGTTGTATATCTATCCAGGCGCTGTCATGTTCATGATAGATCGTTTGAATGGTACCGCTGGCCGCATTGCACAGCAGTAATTTGGAGTCTTGCTGCTTGCGGTCGAGGTACTGTACGATCACTTCATTGCTGTTGGCAGCCCATTCCATCCGCGGCGCATAGTTTCCTTTGTCTTCGTCATAGGGAATGGCCATCCATACAGTTTGGCCACCTGCAGCCGGCAAAACGCCAATCCGGAAAGAAGATGGTTTAATGCCCGCGACGGGATACTCAACCCGGATAGCTACAGGGTAAATGCTGTCGGTATTGTTCACCATCAGGTAATCCGGCGTTTTATTGGCATTGATCTGCCAGAAGGCGATTTGCCGGCTGTCGGGACTCCACCGGAAACCATCGCGACAGAAGAACTCTTCTTCATAAGCCCAGTCGAAAGTGCCGTTGATCCGCTGGCGGCTGCCATCGCTGGTTAATGCCAGCGGAACGTTGCTGCCCAACGTTTCCACATACAGGTTGTTGCCGCTTACATATGCAGCTTTGCTTCCGTCGGGAGAAATCTTGGCGAACATCAGTGAAGCTTCCGGAAGGCCTTTGCCCAGCTGTTGCAGCGTTCCTGTTGCCCTGTCGTAAACCCAGTAATCGCCCCTGGTCTCATAACGCCACACTTTCCGCGTATTGGTGAACAGGAGGAATTTGTTACCGTCAGCGCTGATGGAGAATTCCTTAACCGGTAATGGTGTGGAAGCGCCTGCGGGAATCAGTTTTTCCTTCGAAACAATGATTTCCGGCTGATTGGCAGGAAGGTTGACTTTTACAATATTTCCTTCCTGGTTATCCCAATAGGCCTGCCCGTCAGTGGTCCACTGTATACCGCTTTGCGCGAAGGATGTGCCGGTGAACAGGCAGCAGCACAATATTGACAGTATTCTGAACATATAAGTAAATGTATTATTGCTGTTTAAATTTAATTCAGTCCGCCTTTCCGGGTGGGTGATTTGGGTTCTGGCCACTTTCCGGGCTCACCTTTGCTGTTGGCGGGAAGGATCGCTTTTTCACGGGAAGTGGTAGCCGGATCTTCCGAAGCCATATAAGCGAGAATGGCTGCCAGGATCGCGTTACTGCGGAGATCGTCAAACACGATCTTATCGTAAGTATCACGATTGGTATGCCAGGTGTAATTGCCATAAGACCAGCTGAGTGAGCTCAGGGAAAATGCCGGTGCACCGGCTGCAACAAATGAAGCAAAGTCAGATCCTCCGGTACCGGGTGAACCGGGGAAACTTGTCTTCACGGTATCGCGGATAAAAGCAGGTGCTTTGGCCAGCCAGCGACCGAGATAGTCGTATGAATTCAGGAAACCCTGGCCGGCAAGGTTGGTCACGCGGCCGGTGCCGTTATCCTGGTTGAACACTACCTGGATATTCTTTACAATCTCCGGATGATCTGCCACAAATGCGCGGGAACCATTGAGCCCCTGTTCTTCGCTGCCCCAGTGCCCTACAAGGATAGTGCGTTTCGGGTTCGGGTACAACAGTTTGAGGATGCGCATGGCTTCCATCATGCAAAGCGTTCCGGTGCCGTTGTCGGTTGCGCCCGTGCCGCCATCCCAGGAATCAAAGTGCGCAGACAGGATCACATATTCATCGGGCTTTTCAATTCCCTTAATTGATGCGATAGTATTGAAGGTTGGTACTGTTCCCAATTCTTTGGAATCCGCCCGGATTGCCAGTTTGGGTTTCTTTCCGCCTTCTGCCAGCCGGTAAACGAGTCCGTAATCTTCCAGCGAAAGATCAACGGTCGGGATTTTTTTAGCCTGCGCACCAAAGATCTTGTTTACGCCGAATCCCTGTGACCAGTAACTCATCACGATTCCGGCTGCCCCGGCTTTTTCGAGGGCTTCGGGGAGGGTTCTGTTGGTAAGACCGGTTTTCTCAATGCGTTTTCTCCAGGCATCCGTTGCGGCGGTCCTGTCTTTCTTCATCTGATCGAAAGAGGCTTTAGCCGCATATTCATTCCAGTTATAGTCTGGCCGGCCTGTGGGCTGCAGCATAGAGATCATGACGAATTTGCCTTTTACGGCCGGAAGCCAGCTACGGAAAGCATTGGAATCAGAAACCTCCGGAAGGATAATGACCTCAGCCGTAACCGTTTTCCCATTCGTAGAGCCACTCCAGGCAAGTTGCATGCCTTCCAGCGATTTCACACGTGGGGCGACCATATCGATATGGGTGATGCCGCGTTCCCAGCCGCGCCATTCTCCCCAGGCTTCGTTCTTCGCTTCAATACCCCAGCTTTTATATTTTTCGATCGCCCAGTCATGGGCCTGTTTCATCTGGGGTGATCCGACGAGCCGTGGACCGATACCGTCCAGCAGTTCGTGAGCAAGTGGTTGAAGCTGCGAATTGGTTGTCGCTTCTTTCACAATAGCTTCAACCATGAGGGAATCTTTGTTTTGTGCATTGGCCGTCTGCACCAGGCCAGCTAAAATCAGGGCGTAAATAAGTTTCATCAAGTGGGTGTTAATAGGGCAAGATAAGTGTTCCGCTGCAGCACAACTATTCCCGGATAAAGAACTGTTGGTGTTGGTCAAAAAAAAGCCACCCCGCTGTTGCGGGGTGGCAGTATCTGCGAGCTGCCGGGATCCGGCTGCTTTCATTAAGCGTTCACTTTACCTTTTACCTTCGCGATCACTTCTTCAGCGATGTTGTTGGGAGCCGGTGCATAGTGAGAGAACTCCATGGTAGAGGATGCACGGCCGGAAGACAGTGAGCGGAGTTGGGTTACATAACCGAACATTTCGCTCAGCGGTACTTTAGCTTTGATCACCTGGGCATTGTTACGGCTGTCCATACCTTCCATCATACCACGACGGCGGTTCAGGTCACCTGTTACATCACCCATGTACTGATCCGGCGTAACCACTTCCACTTTCATGATGGGTTCCAGCAGTACGGGCTTCGCTTTGCGTGCAGCTTCGCGGAAACCTTGCTTGGCGCAAAGTTCAAAGCTCATCGCATCGGAGTCAACTGCGTGGAAAGAACCGTCAAATACGCGGATCTTCATGTTCACTACGGGATAGTTAGCCAGTACACCGTTGGTCATGGCCAATCCGAAGCCTTTCTGAATCGCCGGAACGAATTCGCGGGGGATAGAACCACCGAAGATATCGTTCACGAACTGGTAGCCCTGGCCAGGGTTTGCAGCCAGCCAATCTTCATCAGCCGCGCTCAGTTCAAACACGATGTCGGCGAATTTACCGCGACCACCGGTTTGCTTTTTCAGGGTTTCGCGGTGTTCCACTTTACCACTGAATGCTTCTTTATAAGCCACCATGGGGTTACCCTGGTTCACTTCCACTTTAAATTCACGACGCATACGGTCGATGATGATCTCCAGGTGCAGTTCGCCCATTCCACGGAGGATGGTCTGACCGGTTTCTTCGTCGGTATTCACGCGAAGGGTCGGATCTTCTTCCACCAGTTTAGCGATAGCCATACCCATCTTATCAACGTCAGCCTGGGTTTTAGGTTCAACCGCTACGGCGATAACCGGCTCGGGGATGAACATGTTTTCCAGGGTGATCGGATGATCTTCATCACAAAGGGTATCACCGGTTTTGATTTCCTTGAAACCTACTGCCGCACCGATATCACCGGCTTCGATAAAGTCGATCGGGTTCTGCTTGTTGGCGAACATTTTCATGATCCGGCTGATCCTTTCCTTTTTGCCGCTACGAACGTTCAGCACGTAGGAACCTGCATCGAGGTGACCGGAATAAACCCGGAAGAAGGCGAGACGGCCTACAAACGGATCGGTCATGATTTTAAATGCCAGGGCAGCGAATGGCTCTTTTGCGTTTGCTTTCCGAACCAGTGGCTCACCGGTGTTCGGGTCTGTACCCTGCGTATCCGGAATATCAACGGGAGAAGGCAGGTAACGGCAAACGGCATCGAGTGCTGTCTGTACACCTTTGTTCTTGAAAGAAGAACCACACATCATCGGAACGATGCTGAGGTCAATGGTTGCCTTACGGATCGCTTCGTGCATTTCCTCTTCGGTGATGCTGTTGGGATCTTCGAAGAATTTTTCCATCAGGTTGTCATCGTATTCAGCAACCGCTTCTACGAGGTTAGCCCTCCACTCTTCTGCTTCTTCTTTCATATCTGCAGGCACATCGATCTCGTCGAAGGTCATACCTTCTGTTTCCATATGCCAGATGATACCTTTCATCTTGATCAGGTCCACCACGCCTTTGAAGTCGTCTTCAGCGCCGATCGGGAGCTGCAGGGGAACTGCCTTGGAACCGAGCATTTCCTTCACCTGCTTCACTACATTAAGGAAGTCGGCGCCGGAGCGGTCCATTTTGTTTACAAAGCCGATACGGGGAACGCCGTAACGGTTAGCCTGGCGCCATACGGTTTCAGACTGGGGTTCAACACCATCAACAGCAGAGAACAGGGCGATCAAACCGTCCAGTACACGCATTGAACGCTCCACTTCCACGGTAAAGTCCACGTGGCCGGGAGTATCGATGATGTTGAAAGAGTATTTTTTAGAGTCAGGTGTAACTGTACCCTTGTTGGTCGGGAAATTCCACTGGCAGCTTACCGCAGCTGAGGTAATGGTGATACCACGCTCTTTTTCCTGCTCCATCCAGTCGGTGGTAGCGGCACCATCATGCACCTCACCGATACGGTGAATCATCCCTGTGTAACGGAGGATACGCTCCGTGGTAGTCGTCTTGCCCGCATCGATGTGGGCTGCGATACCGAAATTCCGTTGAAATTTTAAGTCTGCCATTGTCTATATGTTAAAAAAGTTAGGTCTAAAGTCAATTCGAGGCGCAAAGGTAGGGAAAAATGTTGTTTAGTTGTTTAAGTGTTTAAGAGTTTAGGAGTTGGCGTGATTGCTGGAGGGGAAGCCCGGTGAAAAGAAGGTTTGGGGTTTGGGGTCTGAAGTATGGGGGTTGGTTTGAAGTTTGAACTTTCAGCCGGTTGCTGAATTGTTTACAAAAGCGGTAGCGGTGCCCTTGTAATCAACAGCTATGATTGATGCAAAAGCCTGGAAATACCCGGGTGAGGGTCAGCACTTTAGGGTAAATGGCTGAAATCTAAATTCCTAAGCTACCACCAACAATCCCGGTCAATGCCCGCTGCTTTCCAATTGGCAGCTCGAATTGAAGCAGATATTGCAGCAGGTGTTGTAACTGGTGTTGAAACTGGTGCTGTAATTGGTTTTAAGGCACAGAAACGACACTGATTGTTCGACGGCAACCAAAGGCCTCAGGCATAAATACAGAAGGCGCAAAAAGGCTAAAACCGGCCAGCAAAACAGGGATTATTCAACTTGTCTGAAGCCGGAGTGAAGTCAAAACACCCACGCTGATGAGAAATTTACACGACCGGGGCTGGCATTTTGACGGGAACTACTGCTCAGCAAACCCGCGGACCATCGAAGAATTTCTGTAATGCCCGCGTTAACCTCCGCTGAAAAAATGTCAAATTTTCAAGCCTGATCGAGGCTATCCCATTCTGATTCCCATCTGGCAATACCCCAAAAAGCAGGTTATATCCCGTGTCTCATAATTCAGGAACCTCTTACTTTACTACGGGAGCACCAGGCTCATGAATCGCATGAAATCCTTTTCCAGTATACGTTTGGGGCTCCTCTCCTGTACTCCGGAAGTATAGCCGGAAACTACTTTCTGAAGGTTTTTGGATACAATCGATGAGTTTTCGGATGTGCATAGTTAACACGATATCCACTTTTTATAAAACCGGCATAAAAAAGTGACTGCCAATTTGGTATCTATTTAAAAAGGAATGTAAATTTAAAGATCATTCATGTAACCCATTATTTCTCACTCATTAAATCACGATCAATATGCCCACAAAAAAGAAGGCCGTTAAAAAAGCACCGGCCAAAAAGGCAGTAAAAAAAGCCGTTGTTAAAAAAGCGGTTGCTAAAAAAGCGGTTAAGAAAGCAGTTGCTAAAAAAGCCGTTAAAAAAGCGGTAGCCAAAAAAGCGGTTAAAAAAGCAGTCGCTAAAAAAGCTGTGAAAAAAGCGATCGCTAAAAAAGTGGTTAAAAAAGCTGTTGCTAAAAAAGCTGTGAAAAAAGCTGTGGTGAATAAGGCAGTTAAAAAAGCTGTGGTGAAAAAGGCTATTAAAAAAGCCATTGTGAAGAAGGCTGTGAAAAAAGCTGCGGTAAAGAGGGCAGTTAAAAAAGCCATTAAAAATGCAGTAATAGCCCCGGTTGTTGAAGCTCCCGTAATGGACACACCTTCAGCACCCATGGAAGAGTCTGCATCTTAAGCATAAACATTCTTGTAAAAAAGCCACCTGTCCGGTGGCTTTTTTTTGCCCCTGAATAACGTTTACAATTAACCGCAACTCGCTGCCGGATTTGCATAACAGGCTGAGGCTACCCACAAAAAGAAGAGTGGGTTTCAGGAAACCCACTCTTTATTTAGTTAATTGTAAACAACCTTATCAGGTTGCCCAGGCGCGATCACCTTTCTTATAAGGAATACAGCCTTCGTATTTACCCGGCACCGGCACATATCGCAATGCCTTCGTAGCGCCCACTTCAGAGGTGAAATACCCCTGGAGCGTCAGGTCCTTCATCATCTTGAAATAATGACTGGGATCCTCGTCTTTCTTGTTCTTCTGGTATTCCCTGGCTTCCTTGTCAAGCGCCGTCAGCAACTCTTTTTTCTGAGCCGCATCAAGGTTCATGAAATTTTTGCCAAACTGCTTATCGCTTGCTGCTTCCAATGCTGTCAATCCTTCCACAAAGGCCTTCTGATTCTTCTCTTCATAACAATCAGTAACCATCACTTTCATAAAGGCGCCGATCTTTGCAGCTTTTGCACCGGGCGTATCCGTAGTCGGAATAATGGTTTCTCCTACTTCGTCCAGCAGGGCAATGTCATCCGGAGTAAAATCCGTCAGCGAAGCCCTTTTGGGCTCCTGCTTACAACCCGTCAGGAAAAGCTGGGAACCCACCATGGTTCCGCCGAGTATTACCGCAACAGTCGATACTGCTTTTCTTCTGTTCATGATAATGATTTTTTTCGTTTACGTATGATGGTTATAAGTTGTTTTTCTTGAGCTCGCTTACTGCATGATCCGCAGCTCTCGCTGTAAGCGCCATATAGGTCAGCGAAGGATTCACACAGGCAGCAGAAGTCATACACGCACCATCGGTTACATATACGTTCTTCGCATCCCATACCTGGTTGAAGCCATTGAGTACAGAGGTTTTGGGATCACGGCCCATCCGCGCTGTACCCATTTCATGGATACCACGTCCGGGTGTTCCATCACCGTCCCATTTCCTCACATCCTTTACACCTGCCCTTTCCAGCATTTCTGCCGCATCATTCATCATATCCACCCGCATCTTCTTCTCATTGTCTTTCAGCTCGCAGTCGATCGCCAGTACATTCAGCCCCCATTTGTCCTTTTTGGACTTATCCAGGGTCACTTTGTTTTCATGATACGGAAGAATCTCACCGAATCCTCCCATACCCATGGACCACTGTCCTGGTTCCTGGAGGGCTTCTTTCAGTTCCTGGCCGATGTTCAGCTCAGCAATCTCGCGGCTCCATCCGGAACGGCTCGCACCGCCCTGGTAGCCGAAACCACGGAGATAGTCCCGCTTTGACTCACCACCAGCCCACGGCAGGTTCTGGTAACGGGGAATATAAATACCGTTCGGACGACGGCCATAGTAGTATTTGTCCTCATACCCTTCCACAGTTCCCGAAGCACCCACACCGAGATGGTGGTCCATCAGGTTGTGACCCAGCGCACCGGAACTGCTTCCGAGTCCGTCAGGCCAGATCTCTGTCGCAGAATTCATAAGGATCCAGGTACTGTTCAGTGCAGAGGCGTTCAGGAAAACCACCTTTGCATAGTATTCGTAAGTCTTGCCGTTTTCTGCATCGAGCACCTCTACCCCCTTGGCCTTCTTCGTGTCTTTATCGTAGAGGATTTTGGTAACAATGCTGAACGGACGCAGGGTCAGGTTGCCGGTAGCCATCGCTGCAGGCAAAGTGGCCGACTGGGTGCTGAAATAAGCACCGAACGGACAACCCAGCCAGCATTTATTGCGGTACTGGCAATTGGTCCGGCCATTATGGGGAGCAGTCAGGTTAGCGCTCCGTCCCATGATAAACGCCCGGGAGCCCTTATAGGCCGCTTCAATTCTCGTCTTTACATCCTTCTCCACACAGTTCATTTCCATCGCCGGAAGAAAATCACCGTCAGGCAGCTGCTTCAGCCCTTCCTTTGAACCGTTCACTCCTGCGAATTTCTCCGCGTAGCTGTACCAGGAAGCTATGTCTTTATAACGGATCGGCCAGTCCACACCAAAGCCGTCCTTGGCATTGGCCTCAAAATCAAGATCGCTCCAGCGATAGCTTTGCCTTCCCCAGGTCAGCGATCTGCCGCCTACCTGGTAGCCACGGAACCAGTCAAAACGTTTCACCTCCGTATATGGGCAATCTTTTTCGTTCACCCAGAAATCAAGGTTTGTTTCATTGAGCGGATAGTCTCTTTTCAGCACAGGATAATTAGCGATCATTTCCTGGGTACGACCGCCACGGTGGGGGAAATCCCAGGGATGTTTGTTGGCGCTCACGTAATCTTTCACGTGCTGCACATCACGCCCCCTTTCGAGCATGATCACTTTAAGCCCTTTTTCTGTGAGTTCTTTCGCAGCCCATCCGCCACTGATTCCGGATCCTACTACGATTGCATCAAAAGTATTGTCAGCCATAAACGTTGATTGAGTTTTTCAGGGTAAAACAAATATTTATCAGACATCGCAAAGTTGAACAGCCTTGCGCAGGGATGCGATCTTGTCATCATCTTTTGGAATGAATTCCTGGGCAACATATCCTTTGAAGCCGGTCGCAACAATCGCTTTCATGATCGCAGGATAATTCAGCTCCTGCCTTTCGTCGATCTCGTTACGGCCCGGGTTACCGCCGGTATGGTAGTGACCAAAGTACTGGTAGTTGTTCTGAATCGAGCGGATAATATCGCCCTCATCGATCTGCATGTGATAGATATCGAACAGCAGGCTGAAATTCGCTGAACCCAGTCGTTTTACCAGTTCGATGCCCCATGCGGAACGATCGCACATATAGTCTTTGTGGTCCACCCTGCTGTTGAGCAATTCCATATGCAGCACCACTTTGTGCTTTTCCGCCAGGGCGATGACGCGTTTCAATCCTGCTACTGAATTCTTCAGGCCGGTTTCATCATCCAGTCCTTTCCGGTTACCACTGAAGCAGATCAGGTTTGTATAGCCGGCCTTTGCCACTTGCGGGATCATGTCTGTATAATTTTTCACCAGCTGATCATGGTATTCCGTGTGACAGAAACCATCGGTGAGGTTGATCTCGGCACCATTGCACATGGATGAATAGAGATCATACTTTTTCAGGGTATCCCACTCTTTGGGTCCCACCAGGTCGATAGCGCTGATACCTATTGCTTTTGCCTGCTTGCACAATTCGTCCAGTGACAGCTGGCCATAGGTCCACCTGCAGACAGAGTGCCTGATATTTCCTTTCATGGTCAATTTTTCTGCTGAAGTTTCCGGAGCCGGTTCTATAGCGGCAAATCCGGCAGTGGGTGCGAGCGCAATTCCTGCACCGGCCACTAACAACTGCTTCACTGCCTTCCGCCTCGAATTATTTTGTTTCATTGGGGTCTGTTAATGGGAAGACGCCACGCGCACACTATTCCCTTTGGATTTTGATTTCATATAGAAGAATAACCCTGCGAATACGATCGACAGGATGATGGGAATAACCATGGTCACATTAATGATTTCGGGACCAGCTGCACGTTTTGCTTCTACGAGTGCATTGGCCAGGTCGGAACCGGGAGGCGCGGCATTGTAGGTTGCCAGGTCGGCACCGGCGGGCAATTTGGAAGCCAGCAGACGGTCATAATATCCACTTATGAAAATGGTATAGAGGGAAACACCGAACATACCTGCGCCACCAACGAGGTTAAGGCCAACAGCACCGGTGCGGGGCAGGTTCTCTGCTACAAATCCGATCATGGTAGGCCAGAAATAACACACGCCAATTCCGAAGACAAGTGCTCCGACAAAGAGCATGTTGCCGCTGAAATGGCCGAGCATATATAATCCTATGGTTGATACGATTGCAGACATGAGCAATACGCCGGTCGCTGAGAAGCGACCCACTACCGGTCCGGCAAAAGCGCGGCCCAGCACCATTACACCGGTTTCAATGGTCAGCAGTAACAGTGCATTATCGGTAACATTCTTTAATAATACATCAATCCATTGGCCGGTAAACAGTTCTGTAATGGCCGTACCCAGCATCAGGACCACCATCAGGATAAACAGGGGGTTCAGCAGTGAAGCATACATCTCACGGGTAGACACACCTGAAGCAACCCTTTCCGTAACGGGAAACTCACGTTTGGCAAAAAGGTAACCATACAAAACAGTCGGGATCAGCATGATCGCAACGAGGAACTTCCAGTTCTGCATGAAATCAGTACCGGGAACCTGTACCCCCAGCAGTTTCACGATCAGGGTTCCGATCACGATGCCGCCGGGAAACCACAGGTGAAAGTGATTAAGTTTGGTTGTTTTTTTATCGGTATAAAGACTGGCCACTAACGGGTTACAGGCCGCTTCTACTGTTCCGTTCCCCAATCCTATAAGGAGGGTGGATATAAACAGTGACCAGAATCCCGTTGCGGTGATCGTCAGAATGATACCCAGGAAATGAAATACTGCTGCCATCAGCAACAGCTTCTTCATGCCGATAATATCCACAACCATTCCACCGATGATAATGGCAAGCGGGAAACCCCAGAATGCAGTACTGGTAATGATACCTGCCTGTTCTGCAGTGAGGCCGAATTCATGAATCCAGGTTCCGAGAAGACCGGCACGGATGCCGAAAGAGAGTGAGGTTACAAGTAGGGCCAGACAGCTGGCAACAAAGAGCTGGTTACGGTTGATGTTGGCTTGCATATCGGTGTTTTATTCTATCAGAGCGGCATAAATTTATGGGTTTCACGTGTATTAAATACACTGTTTTGCTTTCTGACTGAAAAAAAATACCGGAAGTGAAGTTCCGTTGATTCTTTTTTAGCCAATTAACCTGATTTTTTATCAGATCTGCCATCCTGCGGATTTTCAGCAGTTGAATTATTTTATCGATTAATTTAGCCCCTCTTTCTCACTAAACCACACTTGCAACAATGGGAGATCTCCAGATCAAGAAGAAAGCTACCCAATACGATGTGATCATTGTAGGTTCCGGCGCGGGCGGCGGCATGGCTGCCTACATCCTTGCCCATGCAGGACTTAAAGTATGCCTGATGGAAGCCGGTCCGATGTTCGATCCTCAGAAAAATGTGACCCAATTAAAAAACCCCTGGGAGTCTCCACGGCGTGGTGCATCCAATATCCGGCCGTTCGGAGATTTCGACGCCTGTTACGGCGGCTGGGAACTGGAAGGCGAGCCCTATACAAAAGCTCCGGGAACACAGTGGGACTGGTTCCGCGCGCGGATGCTGGGCGGCCGTACCAACCACTGGGGTCGCATATCCCTGCGATTCGGGCCAAAGGATTTTCAGCGTAAAAGTATTGACGGACTGGGTGACAACTGGCCGCTCACCTATGATGAACTGAAGCCCTATTACGACAGACTCGACAAACTGGTAGGCATTTTCGGCACCGTGGAGGGAATCGAAAATGAACCTGATGGCATTTTTCTGCCACCGCCCAAACCGCGGCTGCATGAGCTGATGATCAAAAATGCCGCTACAAGTGCCGGTGTGAAAGTGATCCCATCAAGACTTTCCATCCTCACGCAAAAAATCAATGACTCGCGGGGTTCCTGCTTTTTCTGCGCCCAGTGCGGCAGATCCTGCCAGGTATATGCCGATTTCTCCTCTTCCAGTGTGCTGGTGAAACCTGCCATTGAAACCAAAAATGTGGAAGTGATACCGAACGCCATGGTGCGTGAAGTACTCACCAATAAGGAAGGCAAAGCAACCGGTGTTTCCTATATCAGCAAAGATGATATGCAGGAATACCAGATTGAAGGCAAGGCAGTCATCCTGGCTGCAAGCGCCGTGGAAAGCTCCAGGATCCTGCTTAACTCCAAATCTGACAGGCACCCCAACGGACTGGCCAATTCCAGTGATGTGGTGGGCCGCTACCTGCACGATTCTACCGGCGCAGAAATTGGCGGTATCATCCCCGGACTAATGGGCCGCAAACGCTATAATGAAGACGGCGTCGGCGGCATGCACGTGTATTCGCCCTGGTGGCTTGATAATAAGAAACTCGATTTCCCAAGGGGTTATCATATTGAATATTGGGGAGGTTTTGGCCAACCAGCGTACGGATTCGGCATGGGCATCCAGAGCATGAACGGACAATTCCCGGTAAACGGTCAGAAAAAAGAAGCCGGTGGCTATGGCCGCTCGCTGAAAGAAGACCAGCGTTATTACTTCGGTGCCGGCGTAGGAATGGCAGGACGAGGCGAAGCGATCGCCTACCGGGAAAATACCGCACTGATCGATCCGAATGTGGTGGACAAATTCGGCATCCCTGTGGTGAAATTCAATGTGAAGTGGAGTGAGCATGAGATCAAACAGGCCAAACACATGAAGGAAACCTTTAAGGAGATCCTGCACAAAATGGGTGCGGTGGTAACCTGGGGCGGCAGTGACGGACCGGAAAACAATTACGGCCTGAATTCTCCCGGTAAGATCATCCACGAAGCCGGAACAGCCCGTATGGGTAATGATCCGAAAACATCGGCTTTAAATAAATGGAACCAGGCCCACGACTGCAGCAACCTGTTTGTAATGGATGGTGCCTCCTTTGTTTCCCAGGCCGATAAAAACATTACCTGGACGATCATGGCGCTGGCAATGCGTGCCAGTGAATACCTGATCGATCAGCTTAAAAAACAGAATATCTAACGCCCATACTTAAACGATGGATAGAAGAAAATCGATCAAAGCCATAGCGCTCGGCTCATTGTCTACCGGTATATTGATGGATGCCTGTAAGGAACCGGAAAAGAAAGTGGAAGACAAAACCGCTGCTGCCTCCTCTCCTGCCGGACCCGACCGAAGGCCCGAAGAGATCGCCCGGTTTGAACAGCTGAATGCTATCAAATTCTTTACCGATGCAGAGATGGCAACTATCACGCTGCTCGGCGACATCATTATTCCCAAAGATGATGTAAGCGGCAGTGCTTCCGATGCCAAAGTGCCGGAATTCATAGAATTCATTGTCAAGGACATGCCGGAACACCAGATCCCGATGCGTGGCGGCTTGCGCTGGCTTGATCTGCAATGTCTTCAGCAGTTCGGCAAGGCATTCAAAGACTGCAGTGAAGGGGACCGCATCAAAATGGTGGATCAGATCGCATACCCGGAAAAGGCAAAACCCGCCATGCAACAGGGTGTGGCTTTCTTTAACCTGATGCGTGACCTGACCTGCACAGGCTTTTACACTTCCGAAATCGGTATTAAGGATATCGGCTATATCGGCAATGCGCCCAACCAGTGGAACGGCGTACCGGACGATGTGTTGAAACAATACAACCTGGCCTACACGGAAAAGGAATTGAAAGAATGTGTCAGCTTCAATAAATAATACATGAGCAGGAAACTCAGGATGGGAATGATCGGCGGTGGCAAAGACGCATTTATAGGCGCAGTGCACCGCATCGCTGCAACGATGGATGGGGAGATCGAACTGGTGTGTGGCGCCTTTAGCAGCAACGCAGAAAAATCAAAGATCAGTGGCGCGGCACTTTATCTTCCCGAAGACAGGGTATACGGCGACTACAGGGAAATGATCGAAAAAGAGAAGGCATTACCTGCCGACCGCAGGATGGACTTTGTCGCCATCGTCACGCCCAATCACATGCATTTCGGTCCCGCAAAGCTTGCGATGGAAAATGGTTTTCATGTAGTGCTCGACAAGCCTGCAACCTTCACACTTGATGAAGCAAAGGAACTGAAGAAGGTAATTGAGCAGACGGGTGCGATCTTCTGCCTGACCCACACCTATACCGGTTATCCCATGGTAAAGGAAGCCCGGCAGGTAGTGGCCAGCGGACGCCTGGGGAAGATCCGTAAAGTGTATGTGCAGTACCCGCAGGGCTGGTTGAGCACCTATCGCGAAGGCACGCATTACAAGCAGGCTGAATGGAGAACTGACCCGGCACGAAGCGGCATTTCCGGCTGCATGGGTGATATCGGAACGCATGCGTTCAATATGGCGGAGTATGTGACGGGCGAAAAAATGACACACCTGTGCGCTGAACTCAATATCGTGGTTCCAAACCGACTGCTCGACGATGACGGTATGGTAATGATGAAATTTACCAATGGTGTAACCGGCCTGCTCTATGCCAGCCAGGTTGCTGCCGGGGAAGAAAACAATGTGAGGGTAACAGTATATGGAGAAAAAGGGGGACTGGAATGGCGGCAGGAAGATGCGAACAGCCTCGTCCTGAAATGGCTTGACCAGCCGGCACAGATCCTTCGCGCGGGTGCAGATTACCTCAGCACATTTGCGAAGGCCGGCACCCGTACGCCGCCCGGTCATCCGGAAGGTTACCTGGAGGCATTTGCCAATCTCTACATGAATTTTGCTCATACCCTGCGTGCAAAACTGGAAGGGAAAAAAGTTCCTGAAGAATGGCTGGATTTTCCCGGAATTGACGAAGGAATACGAGGCATGGCCTTTATCGAACAGGTAATGGCCAGCAATGCCTCAGCGCAGAAATGGACTCCCTTCGAGATCTGATAAAACAAAAATTCAACGCTGATGACTACATTAAAAGGCCCGGGTATTTTTCTTGCCCAGTTCCTGGGTGACAATGCACCTTTCAATAACCTGCAATCCATCTGTCTTTGGGCAGAAGCGCTGGGATTTAAAGGTGTTCAGATTCCTACCTGGGACAGCCGGTGCATTGACCTGAAGCAGGCCGCCGAAAGCAAAACCTATGCCGATGAAATAAAGGGCATAGTGGAAAACGCAGGCCTGCAGATCACCGAACTCAGTACACATCTGCAGGGACAGCTCGTTGCTGTTCACCCTGCCTACAACGAACTGTTTGATGGATTCGCTCCCAAAGAAGTACACGGCAACCCTGCCGCCCGCACCGAGTGGGCGATCCAGCAATTGAAATATGCTGCCAAAGCATCCGAAAACCTCGGACTGAATGCACATGCCACGTTCAGCGGCTCACTGTTGTGGCATACTGTTTATCCCTGGCCCCAGCGGCCAGCCGGCCTGGTTGAGACAGGGTTTAAGGAACTTGCCAAAAGGTGGAGACCTATACTGGATGTATTTGATGCCTCCGGAGTAGACCTCTGTTACGAAATTCATCCCGGGGAAGATCTGCATGATGGCATCAGTTACGAAATGTTCCTGAAGGAGGTGAATAACCACCCGCGTGCCTGCCTGCTGTACGACCCCTCCCACTTTGTATTGCAATGCCTCGATTACCTGGAATATATCGATATTTATCATGAGCGCATCCGGATGTTCCATGTAAAGGATGCAGAGTTTAATCCAACTGGCCGGCAAGGCGTTTACGGCGGCTACCAGAGCTGGATCAACCGTGCCGGCAGGTTCCGTTCACTTGGTGATGGTCAGGTGGATTTTGGCAGCATCTTCAGCAAGCTTGCCGCATATGATTATAAAGGCTGGGCTGTGATGGAATGGGAATGCTGTCTCAAACATCCGGAAGACGGTGCAACAGAAGGTGCTATCTTTATCCGCGATCACATCATCAGGGTAACGGAAAAAGCCTTTGACGATTTTGCCGGAACCGGTTCAGATGAAGCGTTCAACAAAAAAATTCTCGGTATCTAACTAAACAACCAATATGAAAAAGTATGTTTTACTGGCAGGGATCAGCGCCTTTGCCATTGCTTGCGGAAGCGGCGGATCAGAAAAGACAGGTACGGATTCTGCCAGCGCTGCAAAAACAGAACAGCCGGCAGCTGCTCCGGCTGACGACAAGGCAATCGAACTGATCGCTGCAAACGACTGCCTGACCTGCCATAAAGTAAACGAAAAAGCTATCGGACCTTCGTACACGGATGTTGCTAAAAAATACGAAGCCAGCGACGCAGTGGTACATGATCTTTCTTCGAAGATCATCAAAGGCGGCAGTGGCGTATGGGGCACCGTACCGATGACACCGCATCCGCAGCTGAGCGAAGCTGATGCACAGACAATGGTGAAATACATCCTGACTCTTAAAAACCAATAATAGTATGCGTAAAACCCTTGCCCTGCTGGGTGGCGCTGCCATTATGCTGGCAGCCTGTTCAGGGTCCAAAAAAACATCTGCCGTGGCAGACAATTCACTTTCCGCGAAAGAACAAAAAGATGGCTGGCAACTGCTTTTCGATGGCCAGTCTACCAAAGGCTGGCATACCTACGGCAAAACTGAAGTAGGCGCTGCCTGGAAGATCCAGGACGGTGCCATCTACCTGGATGCGACCCACAAAGACGGCTGGCAGGTGAGTGGCGGTGGTGACATCGTTTCGGATGAATCTTTTGAGAATTTTCACCTTTCACTCGACTGGAAGATCTCCCCGAACGGTAACAGTGGCATTATCATTGACGTGCAGGATGACAAGCCAAAATATGAGTTTGTCTGGTATACCGGACCCGAGATCCAGGTACTGGACAACGACGGTCATCCGGACGGCAAAATCACCAAGCATCGTGCAGCCAATCTGTACGACCTGATCGCATCTACTGTTGAGCCGGTTAAACCAGTCGGTCAATGGAACCACGCTGAGATCATCCAGCATAACAATCACCTCGAAATCAAACTGAATGGCGTAACAACAGTGAGCACCAGTATGTGGGATGACAACTGGAAAAACCTGATCGCCAACAGCAAATTCAAGGACATGCCCGACTTCGGAAAATTCCATTCCGGCCATATTGCCCTGCAGGATCACGGCAATGAAGTTTGGTACAAAAACATCAAGATCCGCAAACTCTGATTTACAATGTTGTAACAAGGCTGCTACGGCAGCCTTGTTCTTTTTCCGCAAGTTTAGCCATATGAAAAAATTACTCCTCTCCGCCCTTATCGCAATCACCCTGTTTCCCGCCTGCACCCCTGGAAACCACCAGCAAAGCCCCGCCGGCAACAAGAAAGTGCTCGTTTATTCCGCCACCCGTGGTTACCGCCACGAATCCATTCCGGATGGCATTGCAGCCATCAAAACACTGGGAGCCACGAATCACTGGGATGTAGTCAGTTCAGAAGATACCGCCTTATTCTCCGATAACAAGATCTCCGGCTATGATGCGATTGTATTTCTCAGCACTACCGGTACCGTACTTAGCAACGAAGGAGAAAAAGCATTACAGGATTATGTTCATGCAGGCGGCGGTATCGTTGGGGTACATGCCGCGACGGATTGTGAATACAACTGGCCCTGGTACAATCGAATGATGGGTGCCTGGTTTGAATCCCATCCTGAACAACAGGTGGCAACGCTGAAGAAAACAACTGAGGTACACCCCTCAACTGCCATGTTGCCTGCCGAATGGAGCCGGAAGGACGAATGGTATAATTTCAAAAATTTCAACGACCAGGTGAAAGTGGTATTACTACTGGATGAAACTTCCTACAAAGGCGGGAAAATGAATGGTTATCACCCGGCAGCCTGGTACCATCAGTTTGAAGGGGGAAAGATCTTCTATACCACGTTGGGACACACCAAAGAAAGCTATAGTGAACCGCTATTCCTGCAGCATCTTGAGGCTGGTATCAGAAGCGTGTTGAAGTAAGGGCCACCTCAGGTTCCGTTCATCAGTCCGCGGAAAAACTGAATGCCACCAAACAGCATCAGTGCGTAGAACAGAAAACTGATTTCGGCGATCGTAGCGATCGTACCACCGATGAACCACAAGGCGCCAAAGAACATATCCTTACGGGCATCCGCTTTTTTTGACTTGATTACCTGTCGCTGGATATCTCTGACAACAGTATTTGCTGATTCAGCATCGTGCCCATCTTCCATGAGCGCCTTTACTGTTGCTTTTGCGTCCAGGTGTTTGTTGACCATGAGTTCAACGGCATGGTTATAGATGCCAGCCCCGGGAGACAATATTTCTTCTCTCTTTTCCATCACAGGTCGGGTGTTTAGGGTATTACAAAATACGGCAACGAAGGTAACCCGCCAATTAAAGGTTCTTAATTTCGTTGTGTTGCCAATAATCGACGACGAACGATTTAAATAGTTAACGGTAAGTGGGGAGAATGGGTTGCGTATTTTAACCCTTGCGGTAGATCTGCATCACGATGCCGGAGGCAAACGGTTTCGTGTTCAGCAGTTTAAGATCGATCCTGTGGGGAATATTTTTGAAAAGCCGCAGCCCTTCTCCCAGGATTATGGGTTGAATGCAGAGCCTGAGTTCATCAATGAGACCGGTAGGCAACAGGGCGGCGATAAATGACGGAGACCCAAGCGCGATGGGCTTTCCTTCCCGCTCCTTCAATGCACGAATGAAGTTTTCAGGATCCTGCTTCACAAGCGTGGTATTTTTCCACGTCACCTCCTGCAACGTGCTGGAAAAAACCACTTTATCAATGTCATCGATCAGCCGGGCAAAGGTATCCATGGGAATGTTACCGGTGGGATGTTTAACAACCTCAGGCCAGGCATCTTCCATCAGCTGGTAAGTCTTCCTTCCGAAAACTATGGTGTCGGTTTCGCGAAGCAGGTCATTTGCGGCTTCATGCACCTCGGCATCTGCGATCATTGCGGTATGGTCACAGAAGCCATCCAGCGTCATGTTGATAAAAGCTATTAGAGGGCGCATACAGGCAAATTACTGTATTGAAAAAAGGGAACCCGGGGCAAACAGGACAAACTTGCAGCTATTTAAGCCTTTCCAGTTTTCCTTTTCTTTTGATCAGGTTTTTGTAATCCCATTGAATTTCAGCAGATTTTTTCAGCCACCGGGTAAGTTCAGTGGTATCAACCTGGTTTGCTGCTGTATATCTTTTTTCCGCCGCTTTAAATGTACCCTCTTTGACCAGTCCGGGTTCATCAAATGATTGTCCGCTCCAGAACAACAGCCGTACAGCGTCCTTCAGCTTGCTGTATCCCACGATCGGGTTTCCTTCCAGGAACCAGACCGGATGCGCATGCCAGACCTTGTTCTCCGCATCCGGCAATGCCGCAAGGATCGTTTTGGCCAGCAGGTTGCAGATAGTCCGGTCTTCTTTGCCCTGAGCATCATTATAGGCTTTGACATCAGCGTTCATGATCTCCCTTTATTTGTTGGTGTTGAGGAAAATATTCTTTTGAAACCGCTGCTACCAGCGCACCAAATGCGCCCGCCATAAAAATCATTGAAATACTGGCAGCCAGCATTCCCAAGACTATCCAGGCCTCAGTAAAGCCGGAACCATAGGCTCCCAGTTTTGCAGCTATATAAAACCCGGCACTGCCATCAAATATGCCCATAGCTGCTGTCAGCAAAATCGTTGTCCACATCCCGGAAACCCGCCAGATAAAATGCCCTGCTACCGCATAATTGACGAGGCTAACCAAAGCAAACCAATAGTATGAAATGTCAAGTTGAACCGCTGCAAGTGATCCAAGAATATCAGTAGTCAGGATGCCAAGTATACCGAAGACAAAAGGGGTAAGAGCAGCTTTCAATTGCATAAGGTTTAAAAGTGTCCTCCAAATTAATACAGTTTATGCAAACTCAGGCGATATCAGTGATCCTGGAAATCAGTTCCCCGGAAAATTCAAAAACTGTCCGGCCCTTCAGCGCCAGCGACGATCCTTTTTTCATGCCATCCGGAAAGTCCGTTGCCAGAATTGCCGAATAGTTGATGTTCACGGTGGTTTGTTCCATGCTGTGCACCATGGATACAGGCTGTTGCCTGCGGCTGCTGAAATACGATAACGCTTGTGTCGCCTGCTGCCGAAAGGCATCAATGCCCTCCAGGTGAAGGGTAATGGTGCCCTGCGATTCATTTTCAAAAACGATCGATTCTGACAGATCAGCGATCATCGCTTCAACGTCAAAATTGTTGTACCCGCTGAGATAGTTATTGATCAGTTTTTCCCGGACAGGTACAGACGGCTTCAAGGCATGGGCGATATATCCAGGTGCTTCACCAGTCTCCTGTCGCAATAACATATTCAGTTGCGCCACATGATGCTGCACATGCCGGAGATTATAAACGAGTATCTCCAGCACCGAACAGTTACGGGAGGCGTCACTGACCAGGTCAAGGTTGAGATCAGCTGAACCGTTCAACCAGTGTGCAAGGAAATCGCTTTCCCCCAACCCGGAAACAACTGTATTACAACGATCCTTGCACACGTGCAACCAGGCTAACATTGCCCGCTTTGGATAAACAGCATCGGGTACCACATCATCAATGGCATTTTCGGGTAGCCGAAAAGGATCATACAAAGTGTACGGCAGGCCCGCTGAAAATTTTTCCGGTGGAATGGAAATGAAATAATCAAAGAACACCAGCGTATGGTAGGCGATATAATAAAATTTCGTTCTGCCGTTCCAGGTTTCATCCGGGCACATACTGATCGCATTACCCAGCATATCTGCTGCAGCGTTGAGATTGCTGAGTAACGAGTTCTGCAATGCGCCGGCAAGGTCATGCGGTGTGTTTGCTGATGCCATCAGATTGTTGTATAAAAGCTGACGAAAATGCCGCTACTGCAGCTGACGTGGCCGCGTCGGTGATTCGACCTTCCTGGTCGGTCTTTCCCCTGACACCCGGAATCAGCAGCGTTGTATCCTGCGTAACCCTGGCGCCGAGTGTTTCCATGATCAGCAGTAATTCCTCCTGCCCTTTTACGCCACTGGCAGAAGCCGTAATCAGCCCAACTGGTTTATCGGTCCAGATCACAGTGGCCACACACCATTCCAAAGCATTTTTCAGCCCCGACGGAATACTGAAAATGTATTCAGGAGTACAGATGATCACTCCCGCTGCTGCTTCAATCTCCTGCCGGAATTTCATGATGGCATCAGGAGGCGCCTCAACGGACAATGCCGGATCAAAGTGCGGCAGGGATTTCAGTCCGGCAGACATTCTCACGGCCATACCAGACCGCTGTAAATGGTCATTGACCACTTCCAGGATTGTTCCGGCGGAAGATCCCGTACTGGCACTGCCATTGATAAAGAGTATGTATTGCTGATCTGTCACAGTCAGAACACAAATATACGGTCACTGGTGTCTTGTATAGACGAATATGGGATCTTCCATCGAAGTGTCAGTAGCAGCATAGATATAAAGCAACATTTTGCCCTCCCAACTGGTTAATTTATACAGGTAGTTTTCCGGCTGCAATTCTTCTTTATTCGCCTGGCGTACGGTAGTGCCATCACCGGAACAGCCATGTTTGGTCGTTTTGAAATTACCTTCCACAGGATAAAAGATCAGCTTATCACTACCGGTAAAAACTACCGTTCCTTTTTTGGTGGTGAAAATTTCTGTTACACAATCAGACGAATTCCTTAGTCCCAGGTATTGCATGAACTCTATGCGCCCTTTCCCGCCCTGCTCCGAAAATACATATTGTCGCGCTGCCTCAGTTTCATTACCCACTTCGTGACCATTATCGTTATAATAGGCTATGGGACCAAAACCACCCCAAAACCAGATACCACTTAACAATATTTCCGGAACAGCCGAGCCTGGCGAATCCTGATAGAGGTCTTTAACTTCCTGATCAGTTTTACTGCAGCCCGATAGCGCAAACAGGGCAAACAATAAACCGAATAATTTTCTTTGCAACGTCATAGATAAAAATTTAGGACTGCGAAATAAGTCATCGGTCGTCGCCCCACAGACAGTAAAAGACCGTGTTTTCCAAACTCAGTAGTAACACGGAGATGCAATGCATTGTACCGCAGTAGTATTGCACCATGAAAAAAAACCGCATCCTGTTGCTGCTCCTGGTCGCCCTGGGCGCCTGCAGCAAACATCACCCGGAAACTCCACCTGACGGTGCCGTAACCCAGCCCCTACCAGCACCAGCCGGACAACCCATCGGAGAATCTGAAATTTTCTTTATTGGCACAGACGGAGGGATCATCGAAAGCGAAGACGGAATCGTCAAAATTGATATTCCTGCAGGGGCACTCGATGCCGAAACCGAAATCTCCATTCAGCCATTGCACAATACTGCCTCTCATGGCATCGGACAGGCATATCGCTTGACGCCACACGGAAACATCTTTCGAAAAAAAGTAACCCTTACTTTCAATTACTGGAAATACCGCCATGTACTGTCGGGCCCGCAGGCAGTGGAGATTGCGACACAGGATGACAAGGGATTCTGGACGGGTATCGGTGGCACAGTCAATGATACCGCGCAAAAAATAGTGTCCGTGAAATCAGATCATTTCAGTGACTGGGCGCTGATCGAATCTATGGAACTATCACCCGCAGTCAAAACTGTGTCACCCGGCGAAGCAATCAGGCTGCAGGCACTCCGATATGTTTTCCCGGTAGCGGGTGATGACTGGGTAGTGCCGCTTACGCATCCTGCCGCAGGCAGCGGAGAGCCCCTGAAAATTGAAGCAACCTACATCAGGAAATGGACGCTCAACGGTCCCGGCAAACTGGAACCAAATGGATCAGAAGCGGTCTATACAGCACCCACTTCAACCGGGGGCAGCAGGTCAGCCACCATTTCACTTGAGTTGTCGGTAAGTGGCAGCAAGGTATTGCTGATCAGTACCATTTATTTTATAGAAGATGGCATCTCACTGAGTATAAACGGAGGGTCCTGGCAACAATTCCCGGCTATGGCTTTTACCATGCAGGAATCCAATCTGCGTAGCCTGACCAACCTCCGGACGAATGCCACAGATCCCCAGATGGTGTTTCTATGGCCTGAAAACGATCTGGATAATGAAACCCATTATTGGTACATGCACAATGTAGAAGATGCTGATGTTACATTCGAATGGGATGACCCATCACTGGACAAAACCATTGTGTCCTTCTTTTTCGATGGTGAAAAGACTTACGACAGCGGCGGTTTTCTCGCTACGCAGGAGCTGGAAAAAGATGGTAAAAAATACCTGACCGGGGTTTTCATTATTGACAAAGCCGGAGAAATCGATCGCACTAATGGTGAACAGATCTCAGTCAAAAGGGTCATCGGAACCTACAAAGTGCAACGCGACTGGTAGCCGCCCAAAACTACGTACTACTACTGATTTGGGAATTACGACACAACTACTGATAAACAGACCCTTCCTGAATAATTTCTTTGCATAAACTGAATTCATTATGAAAAGGATACTGCTGGTGCTCGTGGGATGCCTGCCACTGGTCGCATATTGCCAGCTGCAGGTTGCAGACAGGGTGAAACAAAAAGCGAAACAGCGCGCTGAGAGGCATGTGGACAATGCCATAGACAAATCAATGGACAAAGCTGAAGAAGAAATCAGCAATGAAGTCAAAAAACAACCTTCCACCGATAAGGATGTTTCACAACCGGCCCAGAAAAACAGCCAACCAGCACAGGCCGGTGGCGGGGGACTAAAAAGCTATAGCCGTTATGATTTCATTCCCGGTGAACGCATTGTATTTGCAACAGACTTTACCGGCGACGCGATCGGAGAATTGCCCGTGAACTGGACCACCGATAATCGCGGAGAGACGGTATCCGTTGAAAACAGGAAAGGTCAATGGCTCCGGTTGTTTCCTAACAGCCGGTTTGCTTCTCCGGCTGTTCAGAAGCTTCCAGAAAATTTTACCCTGGAGGCTGATATCCTTATTGCCTACAACGGCGGGGAAGGGTATGTATATCCTGAGGTAGAAATCAAATTGCTGGATCTCCTGCCGGGAAAAGAACGGCTCAATTCCTATGTGATCAACCAGGACGCTTCCAATGAAGTATCGCTGGCACTGGCGCCCGGGGGCACCGGTAGTCCCATTAAGGTTCTACTGAAAAGCTTTGCAAAAGGCAGCAGCTATTTTAATAACCAGCCGAAAGAGCTCAATGCCGTCATCGGTAAAAATGGGGTTTCTTTTCACCTGGCTGTATGGGTGCAGAAAGAACGCATCCGCTATTGGATCAACCAGGACAAAATCTTCGACATTCCCCAGGCAGTTCCCTCCGAGGCCAGGTTCAACCATATCGGCTTTAGCGTGGAGTCTTCCCTTTACACTGACGATCAGCTGGGCATCTACGTTACCAACCTGAAGGTCGCCGAAGGCACTCCTGATGTCCGCAACAAGCTTATCACCGAAGGCAGGATGGAAACCAACGGTATCCTGTTCGACGTTGCTTCTGACTGGATCAAACCGGAAAGCGCCGGTGTACTTAAAGAAATAGCCTCGGTACTGAAGAGTAATCCCTCGCTTTCCATCCGGATCATTGGCCATACTGATACCGACGGCGATGCCGCTGCGAACCTGGAGCTTTCCAAAAAACGGTCGGCTGCCGTAAAAAATACGCTATCAACCGATTTCGGGATCGAACCGAACCGTATGCAAACGGATGGATTGGGAGAAACGAGACCAGTTTCTGAAAATAAAACCAGTGAAGGAAAGGCAAAGAACCGAAGGGTGGAATTTGTCAGGCTCTGACGGGTAATATGCCGTAGCCAACGGCTACCCCTGCAATTCATCGCGATTGCAGGGGTTTTTTACATGAATTCTATATTTTCGGGCTTCCCATTTATTGAAAATGAAATCAAACCTCCTTCCTGCTTTTATCATTTGCATGACGCTTTCATCCGTTGCTTTCTCCCAGGAGAAAAACGATGAAAAATTGCAAAAGATCATGAAAAACGCCGACGACACTTCCGGGATCAATGCCCTGATGAACTATGGTGTTGACCTGATCAATGTTGACAATAAAAAAGCTATCCGGATATTTACCGTATCCCTGGAAAAAAGCCAAAGGATCAATTATGACTATGGAATCGGATCCAGTTACGCGCGGCTGGGCTATATCGAAGGCCATGAAGGCCGGCATGCGGCAGGAATCGACTTCACCAAAAAGGCACTGGCACATTTCATAAAGATCAACAGGATCAAGGGGATCACTTTATGTTATATCAACCTCGGCTTCAATTACAATATTCTCGCCATGCCCGATAGTGCCCTTCACTATTTCTTTGAAGGTATCACGCTGCTGGAGAAAACCAAATCAGAACCGGGCAAACTCGCCCGCTTATACGAAAATGTTGGCAATACTTTCGGGAACAGGAAGGAACTGGACAAAGCGGTAGAATACGCGCAGAAAGCCATCAAACTGGCATTATCCATCCATGACAGCGATTATATCGTTACAGCCTGGACAAGCCTATCCAACAGCTATACGCAATCACAGCAATACGAAAAGGGGCTGGATGCAGTACTCGAAGCAAAAAAATACCTTCCGGTCAGGGAAGACCCGATACTGGCAGAAAAGGTCTATAGTAAAATGGCAAGCGCCTATGTGGGGCTTCAGCAAGCAGACGCCGCCATTGCCGCTGCCACGAAGGCCATGCAGTATTCCGCAGCAACTGCACCCGATTACTATATCGCCGCCGGACTAAACCTTGCAAGTGCCTATGAATTGAAAAAGGATTATAAAAATGAACTGCGCGTCCTAATCGACTTGCAGCATCGGGCAGAATCCAACAATAACCTGTTTCACCTGTTTGCGATTTACGATCAGCTGGCACAGGTAAATGCACTGACCGGGAATTACAGCGACGCATACCTGTTCAAAAGCAAACATGCCGCTTACAAAGACTCGTTCTTTACGGAACAGAATAGTAAAAACATCGCAGAAATTGAAACGCGGTATAAAACTGCAGAGCAAGGAAAAGCACTTTCCGAAAAACAACTCCAGCTTACCCAAAAGGAACTGGATCTGAAGAAAAGCAACCAGTTCATTCTGATTACCGTCGCGGGAATTGTGGTCACCGCACTGTTGGCATTGCTATTGTACCTGCAGGCCCGGAACAGGAAAAAAGCCTACCGCCTTCAACTGGTAGCCATACAACAACGCAAGGAACGCGATATGCTGCAGGCGCTCATGGAGGGTGAAGAAACAGAACGTGCCCGTATCGCCCGTGATCTCCATGATGGCGTAGCAGGAATGCTTGCTGCAGCGAAAATGCATATCAGCAACAGCCCCCTGGAGTCATCCAATGCAGAAAACATCATGCAAATCGTCTCACTGCTCGACACGGCTTCTGCTGAAATAAGGAAAACCTCTCACAACCTTATGCCGGAGGTGCTATTGCAACACGGACTGGATGAAGCGTTAAGGAGATACTGTGGCAATATCAGCAGCAGCAAACTAACCGTTCAGTATGATTCCTGGGGAGACCCCATTAGTCTTAACGCTACCGTCCAGCTGGCCATTTACCGCACCGTACAGGAACTATTGAACAACGTAGTGAAACATGCCGGGGCAACAGAAGCGATGGTACAATTCAGTCATCAGAATGGACTGTTGTCAATTGCCGTGCAGGACAATGGTATCGGTTTTTCAGCAGCGGAGGAAAATCACACCGGTATGGGCCTCCGTAACCTTGATAGCCGGGTAAGGGCTATCCAGGGGAGACTCGACATTGAAACTGCACCAGGAAAAGGTGTCAGCGCCTACCTGGAATTCGAAACGGCCAGGTCTGCCTGATCATTGTTTGGTGTCAGAATCGCTTCCTGCTGTCATGTTTAAAATACGGGTGTCGAAATATAGCACTTCGCCAATGGTTAGCAATGACATTTCAGCCCAAAGCATTTTCTCGATCGCTTCAATAGCCCTCGACTGAATATCTCCCAGTACGGGAAGTACTATATCCTTCTCCGCGGCAGTCAATAGGTCACCGTATGCCAATTCGTCAAGCAATAAATGCACCTTTTTAAACGCACCGGTATACTGGTCATAATGCGTTTTCCACAATTGCTGTCTGGCAGTATATTGAGCAACATTCAGGTCTACCTGCCTGGAAGCTTTCTCCCCGGCAACCATCTCACTGTTTCTAAGCTGTGCCTCTTTTTGCGAAAAATCGCGCTGGATTTTATTTTCTTCCTTATAAAACTGTTGCCACCCGAATTGTTGTTGCAGGTCGAAAATACGCAGCACAGCAACCTTATGCGGGGAATTCAACTGTTGCAGCTTTTTTCTTGTGCCTTCGTCCAGGTATGGCCGGTTGGCAGCATGTTTCCAGCGAATATCTTCAGCGTATACAGAATCGGGCATATCAGGCATGGGCTGCGCGTGCATCTTGTCACGAATAAATGCATCATGAATCGACGCATCCAGTTTCCCGAGCTGGTGATAGGGAACAGATACCTTTTCTTCAAAGGAAAACTGCTCGCCCCAGGTGGTATGCAGGGTAAACAATCTATGCAGTTCCTCCAGGGTCGGCGGAACCGGCTGGATCTTCCGGAGAATCAGATCAGCATTCAAACGAACAGGCTGTTGTGAATGGGCAGATAAACCAAAAAAGCACAAAAATATCCAAACAGGACTCAGGTGTTTCATAGGTGCAAAACAACGCAAACCCCTGCTTGTCCAGTTCTGCCCAAATACTGCTTTAAGGAATTCAGTAGTTATACGTAGCCGCTATTCCACCAGGCCGCGCCGGATCGCCTCTTTCACCAGCATTGCCGTGTTCTTTGCACTCAGCTTCTGGGAAAGATTCAGGCGATGGGTCTCAACTGTCCGGAGACTGATATACAGCCGGTCGGCAATTTCCTGGTTGCTTAACCCTTCTGCGATCAGCTTCAGGATTTCCTTTTCACGGTTGGTGAGCGGAATATCAAAAATCGATCGCCGCTGCCCCGTGAGGCTTTCTTTCAACAGGATATCCTTAATGGTTTCATCCAGGAACTCCTCTCCCGCCATAACGGTTTCAATCGCTTTGATCACCGTCTGCTTGTCCGCATTCTTCAGCAAATAGCCGCTGGCCCCGCTCCGCATCATCTGTTTCACCAGGTGCGACTCATCGAAACTGCTGAATGCAATAATCCGGAGATCCGGGTTGAGTTTACGGATCTGCCGGCAAAGGTCGATGCCGCTTACGCCCGGCATCTGAATGTCCAGGAATAAAACCTCCGCGGATCCCTGCTCCAGGTAAGACAATAAGGCGTCAGCGTTCGTAGTGGTGAACACAACATCCAGCTCCGCCCCCGTTAACATGCTGGTCAGCCCGTCTATTACTACCTGGTGATCGTCAATAGCTATTATTCTTACCGCCATGATCTCCAATGATACTATTTTCCCTCTATCTGTTGTAGCATTTTTCTGCCGTTTTCATTATTGGGGTTTAATTCCATCGACTTCCTGTACATCGCGATGGCTTCCTCTTTACGTCCGTTGGCCAGAAGCGCCTCCCCGTAGCTGTCCCAGGCATTCCAGCTGCCGGGAAACAAATCCGCATTCAGCTTAAAAACGATCAGGGCTTCCCTGAAATGGTGTTCTTCCGGAAAATGAAAAGGATTGTCGTTCCCCATCAGGTCATATCCCAGGAGGTTAATTTCCTCCTCATCTATAAAATAAGTGGCAGTGTCTTTCTCCATTTCGGCGAATGCCTTTGCGGCCGCTGCCTCACCCTGCTGCATCAGGATACGTCCATAGGCTGTTGCAATATTTTTCTTCGGGAGCGGTACCGTCCTGTTATTCAGCAATGACAATGCTTTCATGCCGGTAGCCTGCGCAGTAAAGTGCGCGTTATCAAACAGAATGACGGTTTGACGGCGGCTGATATTGCGCAGGAGCACACAACTCAGCCCGGTTGCTGCACCAGCGTGATACACTACCAGGCCGTTACTGGAATCAGCAGCTATTTCCCACCCCAGTCCGAAAAGATTGCGGTTGGCAGTACCACTGTTGAGCAACTGTGGCTTATACGCTGAATCCCTGGAGATATCAGACACCAGTTTATGACCATACCATGCCTCATCAAACAGCAGCAGATCCTCAACAGTACTCACATAATCTCCAAATCCGGAAAACCCGTAAGCGGTCCAGTATTCCCGGATATAGGGAACGCTATTGGCTTTGATGGCAAAGGAATCGTAACGGTGCCGGTAAAGGTGGGGATAAGCAAACTTGCCAACATCCTGCAGATTGTACTGATCCGTAAGCGGCAGAAAGACTGTGTGACGCATATTCGCCGGACGCAGGACCATCTTCTGGATATACTCTTTATACGACATTCCGGAAGCCTTCTCGATCACCAGTGCCAGTACGAGATAATTGATATTGTCATAATTGCCGTTGTCGCCGGGGGCATAGATCAGCGGAACCGGATGCGCAGCCACCTGTGGCAAAAAATCAGCATTGTAAAATATGCGCTGCGGCGATTCCTTCCTGAGCGAATCAAAATAACGGTTGTAAGGAGGCAGTCCTGATGTATGGGACAGCAGCTGCCGGATCTTAATCTCCGGGTAAGGAAACTCAGGGAGCAGTTTCCGGACGGCATCAGACACATTCAGTTTACCTTTCTCCTGCAACTGCAGGATGGCAGTTGCTGTCAGCAATTTGGAAATCGAAGCAATGGGAAACCGGATATCCGGGGTGTTGGGCAACTGCTTTCCAAAGTCAGCAAAACCATAGGATTTCCTGAAAAGGACTTTTCCATGTTCCGCAATCAGCACATTCCCGCTGAATTGCTGGTTGGCAGCCATAGCGTCAAAGAACCGGTCTAAGGTTGCCGTGGTTGGCTGGGCCTGTACGATCACCATATGGATGACCAGTAAAAGGGAAAGCAGGATTGTTCTCATTCAGGGTTTGTTTTGCGGCGTTGCCATTTCTTCCACAATAAAGAAGGAATAATTGGTTCTAACAACTGTGGTGTCATTCGATCAGTTGCCATAACCGGGTATTGCTGCCGAACATTTTCCGGAACTGATCATATTCCTGGTCACTTATCTTCCGGAAACCGCGCGCACCTTTGAACTCGGTCCAGCCGTTACAGAAATTTACAAAAACGCCGGGGTCTTTTTCATTCAGATTCGTTAAAAGTGCTGAAACCTGATGCCTGAACGGTTCGCTGGTGCCTGAACGGTATACAACCGGGCCAAGGGGAATGTTATTGAAAGAATCTATCGCGACGGCTTTTCCGGAAAAACCCTGGTGAATGCGGGCGCTGTCTATTTCTGCGCACCCACACCCGCCGAGTACAGCATTGCCACTCAGCACAGCTTCTACCACTTTCTTATGTGTGCCGGCATAGGTTAGTGAAAACGAGGAATCAGGATTGGCGATACCTGCGCTGTTGAACAACAACCTCGGTACCAGGTTGCCGGATGTGGAGGAACTGTTCACCAGCGCCAGGGATGGCCGGCCTTGTACAAGCCTGAGGTCCGACAGCCTGGTATATCCTGCCGACTTTAAAGCGATCAGGCAACCGCCATAGTTGGTACCTGCACTGCCCTGCATGTCAAGGTTCACCAGCGGCTTGGCTTTGCCCGGCGTTTTTCGTTGCAATATGAGATAGCCGGACGTATTCATCATGGCGAAATCCACGCTGTCATGCTGTATAGCGCTGATCAGCGCGGATACGGTAGGATAACTGACCGCCCTGAACTCACGGCCGGTAGCCTGGGACAAATATTGCACCAGTGGCCCGAGATTGGCCAGGCGATTATTGGTTGAGTAAGTATAAGTGGCGAAGATATACGGGCGTTGCTGACCGACAGCCCGGCATAAAGATCCGGACGCGGCAAAAAGTAAAGCTGCCGTAATCCAATGTCTGAAAATAATCATGAATGCTGCCTGTTAAGGAAACACAATATACGTCCCTCCTGAATAGGCGCGCCGGTCAGCGTTCTGTTTGGGCCCGGTAGGTACTCTCAAAAATACGGTTGGCATTCGCTGCTTCAAAGCCTTCACGCCGATGGTGGCGGGTTATATCCGCCCGATCAGTGTCACGGAAAGCTTCCAGCACCTTCCGCTCAGCAAATTCGACATAAGACCCTGGTATCAGCTGCTGAACACCACCGGCAAATTCTGCCAGCAACTTCCGCGCAACGGTAGCACTTTGCAGCAGGTTGCCATCCGGACTCGTTTTGATTTTGCCACCGGAGTTGTTCAGCACAAAGCCATGCCGTTCAAGGAAGGCATTAAAAGCAGGAATGGTATCGTATCCTTCCTTCAGGTTGTGAACACTGATGGTAAAATGATTGAGATAATACCGGTTGAATATTACCCAGGCGGCATATTCGCTTTCATTCAGCAACACCTGGTAGTCAGCAAAAGCTGGTGTCTCCCATAAGCCGCTATGAAGGAATTCGTCTACCTGTGCTGCGTTGTTCAGATCCAGCGCATCAACCGGATCCTGCTGTATAACACTGGTATACCTGCTGATGATATTTCTCGCCGCATCGCTGAGTTCTGGCACACGCAATTCACTGATGAAAATGCGCGGGAGTTCCGGCTTTGGCGGAGCATACCAGTACGCGTCAAGTTTTTTCTCCGCGAAATTATAGTAATCGCGTTTTTCATAACCAAGGTGCAGGAAGATCCTTTCCAGTGAACGGATGCCCAGGTGCGGAACACCCAACGTCCGGAAAGCAATATGATCGTTTTCAATCTCGCCGGCTTGGGTAATAATCCCCTCGGTAATCATGGCATTGATGATCGCATTCACATCGGGAACGCGATCCTGGTAGCGGCGCATGAGGCCTTCCATCACGTCATTGGCCAGCGCAGTTATAGTTTGCATTGTTGTTTGTTTTTTGCGTTTACGCTTTTCACGCATTTGTCAGTAACCTAAATCTGTCATTACTTCATGCAGCAGGGAAACAAAGCCATCCACGTTGCTTTTATTGAAAACCATCGGCGGTTTTATTTTCAGCACATTGTACAGTGGACCATCGGTGCTGACCAGGTAACCGCGATCGCGCATCGCTTCTACAATTCCATCTATCTCGGGTACTGCCGGTTCAAGGGTTTCTGCATTCCTGACCAGCTCCACACCGATAAACAACCCGTGACCGCGAACATCTCCGATCAATGGATGCAGCGGAGCCAGATTCCTTAACCGCTCCAGGAAATAGTTACCGGTATCCAGCGCATGCTGCTGCAGCGCTTCCTGCCTGATCACCTGCAATACAGCCTTACCGGTGGCCATAGACACAGGATTTCCACCATAGGTATTAAAGTATTCCATACCATTATTGAAAGCATCCGCCAAAGCTTCAGTAACCACCACAGCCGCCAGCGGATGGCCATTCCCGATAGGTTTGCCCAGCACTACAATATCGGGTTCCACGTCCTGCAATTCAAATCCCCAGAACTTTTCTCCAACCCTGCCAAAACCTACCTGCACCTCGTCGGCAATACATATACCCCCCACTGCACGGACTGCACGGTAAACTGCCTGAAGGTAGCCCGGGGGCAGGGGGATCTGTCCGCCCACTCCCAGTAGCGTTTCACAGATAAACGCCGCCGGTGCTTTACCCTCCTGCTGTAACATTCCGATGATCCGCTCCACATCGGCGGCGTACTTTTCTCCGGCCCCGGGATCGCTTAACCGGTACGGACCCCGGTAGCCATCAGGATTCATCGCCTTGTGGATATAGGGCATCCGGCCAAAACCACCCTTGCCATCAAATTTGTACGGACTCATTTCAATTGCCGCCGTAGACGTTCCATGATAGGCGTGATCCAGCACAATCACATCCTTCTGACGGGTAAAATGCCGGCTGATCCTGATCGCAAGATCATTTGCTTCACTCCCTGAATTGGTGAAGTAACAAACTTTCAGGCGCGACGGCAATGTGGCAGTAAGCATTTCTGCATAGTCAACCAGGTGATCGTTCAGGTAACGGGTATTGGTATTCAACGTGGCTATCTGGTGCTGCATAGCTTTGACGACTACAGGATGGCAATGACCCACATGGCTTACATTATTTACACAATCCACATATGTGTTGCCCAGGTCGTCGTAGAGATACTGCAGGGCACCCTTCACAATCCTGAGTTTTTTCCGGTAACTGATGCTGAGATTTCTGCCAACATGATCGCGCCGCCGTTCCAGGATCTCTTCATACCCCTCAGTTGCTTCGATCAGTCCTTCAAGTCCGCAGATCTTCCGGAAAGTGTCCTGCGCGCGCAGCGGGTTGATCGTGATCAGCTGTAACAGCAGCTTCCAGGCAGGTGCCTCCGTGATAAAATGATGTTCATTATCGCTGTCATTGGAACGGTTGGCGGCAGACTTGCAAACACTGATGCACAACCGGCCGGCAACCAGGTAATACAATAGATCCGCTTCCTGTTCCGTGATGGGTAACGTGTCATGATAACCTTTCACTACTTCAGCCGCCGCTTCCAGCGGGTCATCCTTACCCAGCATGGCATAGGTGCAGGCGATTGCGAGGTTATTGATCAGTGGCGCATAGACCATATCTCCGAAATCAATCAGTCCCGCAAACTGACCATCCCTAACCAGTACGTTGTAGTCATTCGCATCGTTATGGATATAGGCCTTCGTCAGCTTACCAAGTACCTGCTGCACTTCCGTTTCAAACTGCAGCAGGAAATAACCGGCCACACGGCGTTGCTCATGGTCACGGATGTATGGGAGCATCGGGCGCACTTCCAGTGCGTGGCTGATATCCCACTCATAGTGACGGTGCATGGCCGGGTGCCTGAAGTTTGCCAATGCCCGGTCCATCCTGGCCAATCCCCTTCCTATACTGTGCAGCAAAGCCGGTGAATGATGTGTTGTATCCACCAGGAAATCACCTTCCAGGTAGTTCATCACGCGCAGGTAGATCGTTCTGCCCTCAATTTCTTCCTGAACAATATTCAGGCCGCCTGCGGACTTCAGTGATCGTTGAAAAAAGCCTGCAACTTCAGTATCGGCGAGGTGTTCAAGTATACTTACCTGTGCCTCAAGAAAATATGGATCATGAGCAGCGGCAGCTACCTTGCAGATGTATTTCTTTCCGTCGTTGGTGGTTAATACTGCGTTCTGCTCGTCATATCCGTTCAGCATTTCCAGTTGGCCATTGAGGCTGAAATGCTTCTGCAATAAACCGGAAAACTGTGATGCGTTGATATACATGATCAGGGTGTGCGTTCTTTTAATAATAGTAATATCATGGCGGCGGACCAGCTAAAGTTAACAGCATTCAGCCCTTTACCGGATAACGGATGATAGTTTTCATAAAGGGGCGCATTATCAGACATGCCTGCTGCATGCTGCAAAACTTTTTGTTCCATTGCGTTAGCTGCATGGGTGAAACCCGCGCGGCGCAAGCCGGTGACGGCAAAATACACCTGGTCGAGCCAGACCGGCCCACGCCAGTAGCCGTTCAATGGATCAAATGCGGCGTGCGAAACATTCAGTGTTGGCAAGGGCACCCAGGTATTGAAATAACGCTCGTCAATAAGTTTGCTGCAAACTGCCTTAGCCTGATCAGGCGATGCTATTTCTGCCCAAAGCGGTAACCAACCCTCCGGCCCCGGAATGCTGATAAGCCGGTCGCCCGGAATTTTCCGGTCATAATAATATCCGGATTTCCGATCGTAAAACTGACTGTTGATCAGTTGTTTCAAATCATTGGCGTCCTTACGCCATTCGCCGGCTATTTCATTTCTACCCAATACCACAGCGATTTCGGCGAGGTACAGCTTTTCGCGATACAAAAAGGTATTCAGATCAACAGACTCCTGGTTAAGCGACCATGCTCCTTCGTGATTCTTCAGCATAACAGCACTGTCGAAACGAATAGCATTGTCCATACCACTTTCCCATGCAGCTGCAATGCGGGTGCCATCGGTAGAGCCAAATTCACAGAGACCGTTGCGGTCATGATCACGATTCAGATACCACCATTGGTGATATTTTACGAGTGAAGGATAAAATTCCCGCAACAATGCCGTATCTGCAGTTACCCGGAAGATCTCCAGTACCGCCCAGGCAGCCAGCGGTGCCTTTGTGTTGCGCCAGTTGTTCTCTGTCTTATCTGCATAAATACAATCCGGAACCATGCCCGCACTGTCCTGGTAACTGAACATACAACGGAGATTCTCTTTCGCCAGCGCGGTATCAATACTGGCGAGCGCCGCAGCATGTTTCCAGCTGTCCCAGCTCCAGAAGCCATAAAAACCCTGGTAAGATGCTGATGGAAAAGTTCCGGCGTGACGCAGGTCCTTCGAAGCAGACCGCCAGTTGGTCATCAGTGTAATGACAGCTTTTACTGCAAGCCGCTTTTCTGCCGCATTGAATTGCTGAGCAGAACAGGCACCGAAATAATTATAAAGGTAAGTATCCCACCGCTGCTCCTGTTGCTGTAATACCAGCCAGGGAGCTGTAGTTCGACCATACTGACCGCTGGTTGAACTGTCGGGAAAAAAAGACTGCAATTGCCAGGTTTCATACCTGTCTCCGGCAGGTATCCGGATTTCACCGGCAGCAGCAGAATACCCGCCTGATTCAGTTTTGATTTTAAAAGTTGCGTCATCCGGCAGGTCAATCCGGAACAAATTAGCTGATCCGGAAAACCGTGTCAGGATGCTGTTGTTTTCTGCATAAAGTCGGCAAGTTTTATTCAGTACATCTCCTATCCATCCAATTTCCAGGAGACGATCCTGCTTCCCCGTGTTGGTGATTGCTGCGCTGATCATCGCCTGCCGATCATTGACAAATACAAGTGTCAGATCAACCTGCAAGCCGGTATATTGCAAATGCTGTAACAATCTTCCGGGCTGATATTGTACCAGGGTGCGACTGGTATCCGGAGCAAGTAGCTCCCCCTTTTCCCGAATGGTGATTTTCCCCAGCGTGTTGGCCAGCCATTCACCCTGCATGTCCATCACAAGGGGGCCGATAAAAGACCCATGGTCTGTACCTGAAGCAGGTAAAGCATAGGCATGCCATGCACCCAGGTCGCTGAATACTGTTGTTTCGATTGCCTTTGCGTCAGAGACCTTGTAACGGAGGTCGAGCACATTGGTATACTCTTTCGAATGGGTTAGCTCACTGGCTGACCGGATATTGAAACGGAAGCGGTAATTCCCATAAGGCAGGCAGTATTCAGCATGCGTCTTTGCTCCCCAGCTGTTGTCGCCGCCAACGCCCATTTGTTTGAGGTCAATATTTACCTGGTGATAATTATCGTGATCGATCGTTGATCCATGAATATTGCGCGTTCGGTCAAAGTCGATTTTTTTCCTGTCGAATGGAAGTATTCCGAAGGAAAAAGCAGGATCGCCGGAAAATTGCAGCCCATTTCCGTTACTATCTGTCATGCTCATCCGCAACACATCAGTGCGGTATCCGGACTCCTGCGCCCTTGGATAGGGATGGAAAAGTGAATCTGCCGGCATCGAATACTGATCAATGGCAGCGGCGGCTTTGCGGTCGCTGTAATTATCAAAGGGGCCGCGACCGAACCAGGTGGTAGTTTGCAGTGATCGTCTGATTTTAAAACAAAGACCAAATCGCGGTAGTTCCGGCAGGTTGTTTCCAAGTACCTGCATATCCACGCTGATCGTCACACCACCATCACCTGATATCCTGTATACTGTCGTATAAAAAGCATTTGCTGCTGGCAGGAAATGCCGGGTCGTAACACCGGTAACTGACTCCTGCTCCCGGATAAGTGTCCATTGAACCAGTTTTGCGGTTTCACCGGCATGTTGCCAAATCGCGCTGCGTATCTGCAAACTGTTACCGATATCATTATCGGTAGCGGCCCGCCAGAAATCAGGCAGAACGGCAGCTGCAAGAATATTCCCATTGCCATAATCTATCTCGTTAAGCCATCCGCTGTGCTTGTCCCAACCCAGTTTTATCTTGCTGTTGCCGATATAATATCCGGTGGCGGTATCCAGCAATGCCAGTGGTTGTGTGTTCACCTGGCGCACCGCTATACCATCCTGCCGTTGCGCTGTTCCGTCCAGTTCAAACTGCTCCCAGGCCAGCAGGTGACCTGCAGGCACCAGCGCATCAGCAGCAGCGGTAAAGGCTTGTAGCAGCAGGTATGATTCGCCCTTAACCAGCAACCTGTTCTCAGGCAATTCCAGGTGAACAACCGTATCGCGGCCTGCCCCGATGTTGACTTGCGGCAACAATCCGCCGGCTATAGTTTTACCGGAAGATTTTACCGACCAGCGTATGTTAATTCCTGTAAGTGTGCGAAAGGCAAAACGGTTGCTGATGCGTACAGCCGCTGAAAGCGGTAGGGCTTCAAATGAAATATTCTGGTACACTTTCTTCAGCTCAAATGCCTGGGGATGTGGCTGCCGGTCTGCCTGGAAAAGACCATCAGCACAAAAACTGGTATCACTCGTCGCACCGACAGTTCCCATATCACTGCCATAGGCCCAAAAGGGCCTCCCCTTCTCATCTTTTTTGCGGAAAGCCTGATCCGAGAAATCCCATATGAAACCGCCCTGCAGTTGCGGATAGCGGTAAATCAGGTCCCAGTCGTCTTTCAGGTTACCACCACTGTTGCCCATCATATGCGCATACTCGCATTGGATCAGTGGCCGGTCACGCCATTCCTTCACATATTCCTGCATCACATTCACCGATTTATACATCGGGCAAAAAATATCCGTAAAGGGATTGGTCCTCGCTTCCTCATATTGCACCGGCCGGGTATTGTCACGTGCTTTGGTCCACCAGTAGGTCGCTTCAAAATTTTGCCCGAACCGGCTCTCATTGCCCAGCGACCAGGTAATGATGCAGGTGAAGTTCTTATCCCTTTCTACCATGCGCTGGGTGCGGTTTAGATATGCTGCCAGCCAGTCAGGTTTGTCCGACAACGTTTTGGCCGGATGAAAATCCATACCATCGCATTCGATATTGGCCTCATCGATCACATAAATGCCATAGCGGTCACACAATGCATACCATTCTTCCCTGTTGGGATAATGACTGTTGCGCACTGCGTTGATGTTAAACTGCTTCATGATCCGGATATCATTGACCATGCTTTCTGTGGTGATCACCTTCCCCTTCAGCATATCGTGTTCATGCCGGTTCACGCCTTTGATCTTGATTGCCCTGCCATTAACAAGGAACAACCCGTTCTTCACTTCCACCCGCCGAAAACCTATAGGCTGCCGGATTACTTCTATTAGTTTCCCGTTTGCATCACGATGCATCAATAACAGGTCATACAGAACAGGCTGCTCCGCATTCCAGGGATGTACACGCGGGATTACTTTTTTTACCTGCACCGAATCCCCGTTATCCACCTGAATTTTTGCCTGGTAAAGGACGCCGGGGCTAGCTCCCCGGTCGAGCAATCGCAATTCCAGCTGATGCCCTTTCGCCGGCCGCTTTCCCTCCCAGGCTACGGCAACGGATAACCCGCCATCGTGGTACTGATCATCCAGACCAGCTTTCACAAAGAAATCGCGGATATGGTACTGCGGCCGGCGGGTAAGCGTGACCGATCTTTCGATGCCACTCAACTTCCACATATCCTGCCCTTCGAGGTAAGTGCCATCGCTGAAACGAAACACCTGTACCGCAACGCGGTTCTTTCCTTTCTTCAGCAACGCTGAAACCTCAAATTCTGCGGGCGTTTTACTGTCTTTACTGAACCCGGCATACCGGCCATTCACCCAACAGTAAAAGAATGAATTAACCGCCCCGAAACGGAGATAGATCTTGTCTCCCTTCCAGTTTGCCGGGAGTTCAAAGTCGCGCAGATAGGAACCTACGGGATTGAAGTCCTTTGGCACAAAGGGGGGATCCGGCTTGATCGGATATTCAACATCGGTAAATATGTATCGATCGTACCCTTCCGTCTGCCAGTTTGCAGGTACACGGATGTCAGCCCAGCGGCCGGCGTCAAATCCCTCCCGGAAGAAATCCTGCGGCCGCTCCGCCACAGTTTTCACCCAGTGAAATTTCCAGGAGCCATCCAGGGAAATTATGGCTGTTGATGGCGCTTCGGTCATACAACGCTGTTCATCACGGTAAGGCTCAAACCATGCATGGGGCGCTACCGTATTGAAAGAAACACGTTGAGGATTCTCCCAGTCATTCACCTGTTGTGCTACCGCACAGCGCCCCGTAACCACCAGCGTCATAAACAGCAGCCGGCGCCACATTCTTGTACACATTGTCATTCGTCCCGCTTATACAATTACCAGTTCTGAGCCTGGCGGCTATTGGGATTTTTACTGATCTCCGACAGGGGCACCGGGTAGATATCATGCTTGCCATCAATGAAGTTATTGGCAAATTCCTGCTGGTGACCGGTCATCACCGCCTTGATCTTTTCCGGCGCCACTTTGCCCCTGCTCCAGCGATACAGGTCCGACCAGCGGATGCTGTATTCCATGGCGAGTTCGCAGGGGCGCTCATGATGCCTGATCTGTAGCCGCAGCGCATCCTTGCTCATCTGACCCAGCGGGGCAGCCTTGGATCTTTCCCGCACTTCATTTACGAGTGCCAGGGCGTCTTCCGTCAGGCCGCTTTCATTGAGCGACTCCGCCTGCATCAGCAGGACATCAGCGTAACGCATGAGATTGATGTTGATACCGGTGTAGTTATGGTTGTCGGCGAGATCAGTGGGTGTGGTATATTTCTTAAAGAAGACCGGGTGGTTCAGATCGTCCTTTACTTCAGCATAGGTGCGGTATACGTCGGGCTGATCCACTACCGGTGCCACTGACAGCGGATCATCAAAGAACATGGTACCGTACACACGGTCACTGTATCCGCCGTCTGTGCGTTTGTCTGTTTTCAATTCTGTAGCCAACCAGTCGGATGGATAAAAGAGCTCCCAGCCATTCAGGGCATAGGAACTTACTTCCCACGCCATCGGCGTACGTTCGTCGTTGTCGTTGGTCCTGTCTGCTGAAAACTGGATCTCGAACAATGACTCCGGACCGTTTTCGGACAGGCCATTAAAATTGTCTTCATACTTCGGCAGCAAATGGTATTTGCCACTGCTGATCACTTCCTGGAAGGCAGCGCTGGCTTCCGTAAACTTTTCCTGGAATAAATAAGTCTTTCCGAGATATGCCTGTGCAGTATACCGGGTAACGCGACCTAGTTCCTCCGGCGAAAGGTATTCCTCCGGAAGATGGGCAACACCATCTTTCAGATCTGCCTCGATTTGCGCCCAGATGTCTGCTTCTGTCGCGGGAGCCGGATAATATTCTGCATTGTTCTTAACAGTCGCAGTAATAAGTGGAATATTGGTGAAATAACTTTGCAACAACAGGTAAAAATGTGCTCTCAGAAACTTTGCTTCAGCAATCAGCGAAGCTTTTTCTTCATCTGACAATCCGGTCTGCGCATTGGAAGAAACATTAGGGATATTTTCAATGCACTGGTTGGCGCGGTTGATCCCCGCAAAGCACATGTGCCACAGGTTGGTGAAGCTACTTTCGTCGGTGGAATAGGTGAAAGTCTGCAGCCGTTTCCCATAACCCTCGGCCTTGTTGTTGATCATTTCATCGGTCTTGTATTCCGAAGCAACATAGGTCTCTTCAAACCAGGTCCATTTTGACCCATCCGCTGCCTGCAAGGCTGCATAGGTTGCAGTGATCGCCTGTAAAGCCTGCTCCTTTGTTTTCCAGAAAGAGGCACCCGACAATTCATTCTGATTTTCTTGTTCCAGGAAGTCTTTTGAACAACCCGTTCCTGCGGCTACCAATATAGAGAGTGCGGCACCGTATATAATATTTTTATTCATGGCAATTGATTGAATCATTAGAAGGATTAAAACTCAACATTCAGTCCGGCAAAGAAGCTGCGTGACAACGGGTAGAGTCCGCGATCGACACCCCTTGCAAAGGACGAATAGTTTACTACGCCGGGGTCATAGCCGGAATAATTGGTTATGGTGAACAGGTTCGTTGCACCTACATAGGCCCGGAGGACATTGAATCCTTTTACATTGAACCGATATCCAAGCTGCATGCTCTTCAATCTCAGGTACGAACCTTTTTCCAAAAATAGATCGGATGGCCGGCCCATATTTAAGTTCGCATCGATCTCGGTGACGCGCGGTATATTGCTGCCGGAATTAGCGGTCGTCCAGGCATTGAGCAAGTCAGTCGATTTGTTGAATATGTTGTTCTGATACATCAGGCGTTTCGCGCCGTTATACATATGGTTGCCCTGAGTCCCCTGGAAGAAGATATTGAGGTCGAAATGTTGATAGGAGAAATTGGTGGTTAGTCCATATTCCACTCTGGGAAGCCCGCTGCCCATATAGGTCCTGTCGTCATCATTCAGTTCACCATCTTTATTGATGTCCACGAAGCGGATATCGCCCAGCTGTGCATTTGGCTGAAGCACCTTAACGTCTTCCAGTTCTTTTTCAGTTTTGATTACGCCTGCTGTCTGAAAAAGGTAAAACCTTCCGATTTCGCCTCCTACTTCTGTGCGGGTTGTCGGGAAATTGTTATAGTCCATATAACCATCCTCGAACGCCTCGTCTGCGAAACCAAGCTTCAGGATCTTGTTGCGGCTCATGGAAACATTGGCGGTAATGTCAAATTTCAGGTCGCCCTGGTATTTACGGTAAGTAACGGCAATATCAACACCCTGGTTCTGCATCTCACCGGCATTCATGATGGGATTCTCAAGCAGGCCCGTACTTGGTGGCAGCGGTATTTTCACCAGCATGTCTGTGGTTTTCGTCCGGAAATAATCCACGATCAGTAACAATCGTTCATTAAGTACGGAGAGATCAAAGCCGGCATTGAAGGTGGCCGACTGCTCCCATCGAATATCCGGCGAGGATGCCTTCGTCACGATCGCTCCGACAGCCACCGCCTGGCGTAATCCGGCTCCGAAAGGATAGTTAACGACCGGACCTCCTGTGGTAACTGTCGGTGGCAGGTACAGGTAGTCAGGGATGCCCTGGTTGCCAAGGATACCGTAACTGCCGCGCAGCTTAAGTTCGCTGACGGATCCGATATTGTCTTTGAAGAATTTTTCATCACTCACACGCCATGCGCCGGATACAGAATAGAAAGTGCCGTATTTGTTGTCATCCGAAAAGCGGGAAGATCCATCACGGCGAACAGTGGCACCGAAGAGGTATTTACCATCGTAGGAATAGTTCAAGCGGGCGAACCAGGAACGAAGCGAACTTTCCAACAAAGCTCCACCCGATCCTTTGTCTCCGATTCCACCATCCAGTGAACCAAGATCATTGGAAGGAAGATTGTTATCACTTCCGGAAAGGCTTTTATATTTCTCATTTTCCTGTGAATAGCCGCCAACCGCATTAATACTGTGAACGTCATTCAGTATTTTATTAAAGGTGAAAACAGCATTGACCACATCCCTGAAACGGCGATCGCGGAACTCGTACAACTGGGCAGTAGGATTCTGCACTTTTGCTCCCATATAATAGGTAGGAATATGTGTATAGGAATAACCATCTGCTGAATTGAAACCATACTGGAGTTTAAAACTCAGTGGCTTCAGGATCTGGTATTCGCCATACACATTGCCGATAAAATAGTTGGGCTGATCACGACTGGTAACCAGGTTCTGGTAGCCCACCGGATTCACGGCATCTGTCATCTGACTGCCGATCCTGGCACCATACCCTCCGTCATTTTCAGGATCATAAAGTTTATGATGGGGTACCCTGTTGAGCATTTCGTAAATAAGCGGATAGCCTGCGTTCTGCCCGTTGCTCCTGCTTTCATTAGATCCCTGCAACAGCCGGCGGTTTGTTTTGGAGAACGTAAAAGATTCACCGAACTTGAATTTCCCTTTGGTGAGATCGGAGTTCACCTGCAGGTTATAACGTTCAAAACTGGTTTCAATCGCAATACCGTCCTGGGCATAGCGACCAAAAGAAACATTCATCCGCATATCTTTTGTGCCACCGGAAACAGAAACGTCAATCTTGTTCTCAGGCGCTGTGCGGAAAAATTCCGATTGCCAGTCGTTGTCAGGATAGGGCAGGATTTGGCCGTTATCATCCTCATAGGTGTCGGACATTACATAGTCCAGTGGATCCGAACCATCGTTGGCAGCTACCTGTTTCAATATTGAATTGTATTGCACCCGGTTGGTAAGGGGCAGTTTTTTCGCCAGCTGGCTGACGCCATAATACGTATTGATGCCAATGAGGATCTTACCGGAACGCCCGCGTCTGGTCGTCACCATGATCACACCATTGGAAGCACGCGATCCGTAAATGGTCGCGGCAGAGGCATCCTTCAATACATCGATGGACTGGATATCGGCAGGGTTGATGGCATTGATATCTCCGGGAATGCCGTCGATCACATACAGCGGTTCATTATTATTAATAGTGGAAAGTCCGCGCACCAGCACTACCGGTGCCGCACCCGGATCTCCTGAGCCCGGTGCCGCATTCACACCGGCAACCTGGCCCTGTAACATACCCGCAACATTGGCGCCGGTCAGTTTCTCCATATTCTTTGTATTAACGGAAGAAACGGCACCGATCACATCTTTTTTACGTTGTGTACCATAACCGATCACCACCACCTGTTCCATCTGCCGGCTCGTGGGCATCAGCACTACATCCAGCTGGCTGCGTCCGTTCAGCGGCTCAATAACCGGGTCATATCCCACCAGGGAAATCTCCAGAACAGCACTTGCAGGCAGATCCTTCAGCTGGAATTTGCCGCTTTCATCAGTAGCCATTCCGTTGGCAGCATTGCGTAGCTTTACTGTAGCTCCTGGAAGCGGGTCTCCGTTGGTCGTGCGAACGGTACCACGAATGCTTTCTCCTCCTGCAACGGATTCCGAAGTTTTCACAGCAACCGGCTTCACCAGGATATTGTCTTTGTCCACCCTGAAATCGAGACCTGACTGTAATCCGACCTGGCTCAGCAATTCACTGACAGTCCGCTCTTTTTTGTCGAGGGTTACTTTTTTGGAACGGTCGAGATCATCATTGTTGTAGGTAAATTTCAACCGTGTTTTTTCACTGATCCTGTTAAATACCGTAAGGATATCGGCATTGTCAAAACCAAGGGTAATTTTTTTGGCAGCATTGTTTTCCTGTGAAGTGGATGGCGGTGTTGCCTGTGCCTGTACCGGCGCATTTTTCAGCAGGCAGATGGCCATCAGGGGCAAAAGGAGGCTATAACGCCACCCGGTTGCGGGTTGCAGTCTTCTCATATAGCAGCATTAATGATTTCTAAATTCTATTTGTCCAGGATCGTTACCTGTTTGTCGTTGATCGAATAACGTAAGTTGTTTACATAGGCAATTGCTTTCAGCACTTCATCCAGCTGGCGGTTTACAAATTCACCATTGAAATGAATAGGCCGTGTTGGTTTTGCCCGGATGATGACTTCCATACCAAACCAGTATTGCAGTTTTTCGGCAATCTCGCCGAGCGATGCATCACGGAAGGTCAGCTGGCCATTGAGCCACTGGAATTCATCCTCTACTGCAAAGGTGCCGGACGATTGTTTTCTGCTGGTACGGTCTACACTTACCCATTGCCCCGGCGACAAAATCGCCGGCTCATGTTGCTGTTGCTGATCATCCAACTGCACACGGCCTTCAAGTAGTGCCGTCCGGATAAATGGTTCGAAGTTGTAGGCGCGTACTTTGAACACGGTTCCCAGAGCTTTGACGGTGAGTGCATTATTGTTTACCACGAAGGGCCTCGTCGCGTCTTTGGCCACTTCGAACATTGCCTCCCCTTCCAGCTGCAACTGGCGGTCAGCGCGATTATAGTTCAGCGGTATGCGCAATTCACTGTTTGAATTGAGCACTACTGCCGAGCCATCGGCAAGCTCAATATGCCGGCGTTCACCGTTGCCGGTCACATATTTTTCGAAAGCAAGCACTGCATTGTTTTCATCGGTCCTGCTCTGCCATTTGTGCCACTGATAGCCGGCAAACAGGAGCAAACAGGCAGCAGCGGCAACAGTCATCCAGCGCAGCAGCGGCAACCGGCGAACCGGAGTTAACGGGGGCATCGATGAATCCGGGAGCGGAAGTCCGTTCTGTTGCAACTCGTTTGCTGCAATTGCTTCCACGGCTGCCCGCAGTTTGGCAAATTCGACCGATTTCTGCTCTTTCGTCAGCCGGATACCCAGCGCAAACAACATTCTCCGGGCAACGGCTGCTTTGGACTGTTGGGCCGGATCTGCCGCCAGCAATTGTTCCCAGTGCGCAACGGCTGCTTCGTCCGAATCCAGGCAGTAGTGGACAAATGAATCGTCCAGCAATAACTCTTCTATGCTATAATCACGTTGATCGGCCATGTTCTATAGTAAAGTGGAGGAGGTTGAAATTTTTTACCAGAAAAAACGGTAAATATTTAAAACTTTTTCAGAATGGTCAGCCAGGCGAGCACAAACGGCACATCCCCAAGCTCTTCCCGCAAACGGCTGATGGCATTGTGAATGGTATTGTATACCGTGCGCACGGAAGTGTTGGACTGCTCCGCAATGTCTTCGTATTCCAGTTCTTCAAAAAAACGCATCCGAATAAACATGCGTTGCCGCTCTGTCAGGTTGTCGAGCGCCTTCCGGATCTGCTCACGCCGTATATTATCCAGCTCATGGCCGATCAGTGCATCTTCGTAGGATGATTCTGTAAGGATAACCGGCGGATTGGCCGGAAGCTCAACGGTTAGATCCTTTTCACGGCGAATGGCATGAAACAGCTGGCGTTTAAAGCAGATGAACAGGTATCCGCGTACATTCTCCACTTCAGGAAGCGTTGTACGGCGGCCCCACAGGTCGATAAAGACAGTATTGATGGCAGATTTTACCAGGTGGGCATCGGGGGAAGACAAAAGGCCGAAACGATAGAACCGGTCATATTCGGCATGATATAACCAGTACAGGCTTTGCTCGTTGTGCATGCGGAAAGCCTGCCAGTGTTGCTGGTAAGAAGCAGTCGTTTGGGTGTCGGTGTTTGCGCTCATCCTCAAAGCCGGAACCAGCCGGTCAGGCGAGCCTGTATCCGGCGGTCCGCTAATTTAAGGAGAAACTAGCCGGATACGGAAATTATTGAGCTGATGCCCGTGTCGCCAGAAACTGCATTAACCTCGTAGCGCAGTCCAGTGCCGGTGCTGCCAATGGATCCCCGAACAGGGTATTAATGGGCGCTTCGCCAAAATACAATCCATCGGATACCAGGAAAGTGATCCTGGCGGTACCTGCGGCAGGATGGGGACGCCTGGGTTGTTCCCATGGCCCGATCTGTTCAATCACTACCCGGCTTTTGTCAAACAGATCTTGTCTCAGCGCATTGGCAGCCTGGTCACCCTTAGCCTCCCAGATCACCATCTTGCCCGATTGGTTGATATACCGCGCAGTACCGTCAGCAAAAGATGCCAGCACATCAAGCCCCTGGTCAAGCCCAACTTCAACAATCACTCCCAGCAATGCTTTATTCGGTGCTGCACTTCCCTGCAACCGCAGGCGATTGCAGGCCAGAATCCTGTACCTGGAATCGACAGCCGGATCATTTGCTACATTTTTCAGATCTTCCGCGCCGGACTGTTCTGCAAATATTATGGTAACGGGATAGCTTTCCGGTGTGCCTGTGTTCAGGCGAAATAATTCCGGTACATCACAAAACAGGAGGTTATAGAGGAGGTTAAGCGATTCATCCGCATAGGGCCGGTCGGGCAACATTATCCCTTCCGGTTGCGGTGAGGCATTCTTCTTAAAGAAATTAAACAACCCCATAGAGATTATTTGAGGTGATAATGTTCTACAAATTCCCAGTATTTGTCTTTTCGTATGCTAAACGTCATTTTATAACGGCCAGCCAGTTCTTTTTGCTTTCCTGTTATAACCTTTGCCGGCTTCCTGAATTCCTTGCAGGCAAAATAAATCTCACGTACGTTCCTGGCCGTTTGCCTGCCGATATTAAGGTAACCATCGGCGTCTTTCAGCAATGCTGAAATTGATTCTTCAATATCATTCAGTTCCGCTAATGTATCGTCACCAGGCATGCCGTTCCTTGCTGTGCTAAAATAAGATATCATCACAGTAAGCGCCCAGGGATGCGATGCTTTTGCATCCCAGTCCAACAGATCCCTGTTGATGGCAGCAATCAGCAATTTTCCATTATCCAGTTGCCCTTGCATCAACGTATAGTTATCATTGTCTGTATCCCTTCTCACGCTATCATACTTTTCCATGAACTCTTTTTCCCGCCAGGTCAGGTAATCCTTCAATTTCTCCAGGGGGATCTTTTCTCCGCTTGCTGACGGCCCTGCTACTTCGAGCCAGTCGATACTCATTGCGAATTCCAGTTCGCCGAGATAATTGTCCAGGAAGATGTACACCCCCCTGGTAATCTCCGTAACATTGGATTCGTTATAGTCCTCGTGAATGATGGTGATATCGATCTTATCGGGATATTGCTCATGTTGCTGAGCAACAAAATGCATATTATCCGTGCTGAAAGTATAACCCGACATTTCCAGGTTGAATGCTTCGGTTGCCGGTTTATGTGCAGTGAATTTCCATCCCGCTATTGCAGGAGCAGCTGCAACCAGTTCTTCGACAAATACAAAATTACCAATCTCACCGTCCGCCGTAATGATCAGTTCAACGGTATTTTCATCAGACATCCCCGTCAGAAAATGAAACCCTTCGTTAAGCTGATCGAGTGCGGGCGCCAGCTTGCGAAAAAACACCTTTTCAATTGCTGTTCCGGTGGTCACGGATTCGCGGAACGGCTGCTCGTTTTTCGCAAACCAGACCCAGAAATCATCATAAGTACGAATTGCAGGAAGTTTAGGACCGAACAGGCCCCTGAGATTTTTCAGCATGTGTAGTATAAGGTTTTGTACAGCCGGAACTGTTCCCGGAAAGATAGATAAAGCGGGACAATTCCCGTCAGGATCCTGATAGTTTTATCACGGGAAGTTTCGACGAAACCATTTCATTCAACATTTTTTTTCTTTCCTCCTTAAGACTCTTCAGAAATGGATTGATCGCATCACCATAGGCCCTTTTCGAATACGCATATAATAATAGCCCCTGTTTTCCATTGCCCAGGTCGACCATGCGGTAGCGGTAAATATTGAACTCCTGTATTTCGGCTGCGCCCTGGGATTTCGCCCCCATCAGGAAATCAAGCAGATATTCCTTCTTGTCGGGACTTTCGCTTACCTGAAAATTACAGGTCGGATCGGTTTGTTTCCGTGCTGTTAGTTCAGATGTTTTCTGCTGCACGGCATCTTTCACCGAAACATTTTCTGCCAGCAGAAAGATAGACATCATCTGGTTGAACCGATCTGCTGATTCGCCTTTGGGCAGATACTCCTGGATATAATAAGTGGCCGATGGCTTGCTCGTCCACGCCAACTGAAATGAATTGCCATTGAAACTGAGCGGGCCCTTTACGCCAAGGCGTTCAACCGGCTCAACAGGCGCAACAGAAAAATGACCAAGGGAAAGCATTGCTGTCAACAGGAAAAAAATGATGGACATCGTGCGGGTTTAAGGGAGTGATGAATATTCCAGGGCACGACGGCAGTTCCTCAAAAGGTATAACTGAAAGATACTATTTATTCGGTGCGATCAATATACTTCTGAAGAAAACAGGGAACCCCAACAGGCCTTCCTGAATCTCCAGTTGAACAACAGAGAAATGGTGAATCGATTGCTCATAGGAACAGGGAAAGAATATCCGTTTGTTCACGCCGGCATAGTTCACCACTGCGTATGGCGTGCGGCACGCTCTTTTCCTTTTTGATTTATTGCCCGTCTCCAATACCGGTAGGCTGACCTGCTCAAATGCCGGATCTCTCCAGTAGTAATTCGCAATCATTACTCCCGGGAAGGAAACTGCAGCACCAGTGAGCATACCATAGAAAAAAACAGTGTAGATGCCCTGCCTGCCCTTCCAGATCCGGTAGAAAAGAAACACGCCCGGAACAGCCCCTGCCGCAAGTAACAGTAACTTGGTCCGGGTTGCCATGAAAGTCTGATCCGTAAGCAGGAATCCCCAGATCAGGAGGCCGGCACTGATCGTAACCAGCAAGTATGCTAACCTGCTTTCGCGGTGGACCTCCCTGGAATGATATAGCATGGGCAAATAAGGTTCTGTAAGCAATGTAGCGCATTCTCCACACCTGTACAAGGGAAGTTGTGTTCTCCTCCCTTAAAGTTTTGCCTCATCAAACAATGGAAGAATCCTTCCAGGCAACCTGATTCTGGTATGAAACTGACCTGTCTGCATCCAAAGCAGATATGCATTTGCCCGATCAGTTCATTGCCACTACCATAAAATTGCAACACATGCCGGAAGACTGGTGCGCAGTCGTTGGCATATAAAACATCACCCGGTGAAGTTGGCGATAACAGGTCAGATAGCGCGCTTTGCTCATCAGCAGAAAGCCACTTCTCTACAAGTGGCCGGTGAAGTATTTTACCTTCCGCAGTAACAAAACTGACCCCGCCAAAAATCCGATTGCACCTGATGGTATCCCCTAAAAAATAAGCACTATCCAGGATAGCAGTATCGCCCACCAATAACAAAACTTTTGAAACCGGCTTCCCTGGAAAACAAGCTGTCTTCTCTTTACACTGGCTCGCAGTAACAATTGCTGATAAGAGCATCAAAACGGTTATCCATCGTTGCCACCTCATTTCCTCCTGTATAAAATAAAACCTCTGATGATCGTAGATATGCCCAGAACCATTAAGCCCCATAGAACCAGGTAGGTGCCTCCCACGAAGTTGGCGGCATAGGCGTAGGACATATAAGTCATGAGGAGCCCGCTGAGTAAAAACACACCTCCCATGATCAGGGAATTCCGAAAGCTCTTTCTGTCGGCAGCATCAGCTTGCAAATTCTCGATTATAGTTTTTGCATAATAGGGTTCCACGCCTTCTTCAGTTAGCAACTGTATTATCTTTTCAACTGAAATGCCGGAACCGAGCATACCCCTGACCCGTTCGTGCAGGTGGTCGATGGCCAACTGCGTATCATCCTTATGATCCATGACTAACGAGTTTTAAGCTTTGGAAATGCCATCATCATCGTTGACCTGGTAGTCAGGCATCTTCGGATGCAACCCGTATTGATTCGTACCGTATTGGCTGTCGGCAAAAAGCAGCCAGAGACCAGGATACCATACTCGAGGCGACGGATTCTTCCGTCAAAGGAGAATGGAGCTTTAAACATGTGATAAGGTTTATAGCGGACAGGTTAATATTTGTCCGCGGCATAATGATAGAGAAATCGCGGCAACTGTACAATAGGGCTCTCTGAAATTCTATAAAAAAAGCCGGCATCCTGAAGAATGCCGGCTATCAAAAGTATAATACAGTTTACACCAGGTTGGCCTTGATGTATTTGATGCTGCTGTTGATGCTGCCGATCGGATCGGGCACATAGTTGTTCTCCTGCTCCACAAAGAAGTGTTTCAGTCCCGCCGTTTTTGCCGCGCTGAAAATGCGTTTAAAATCAACACTGCCATTACCCACTTCTGTGTTCTGGCTGCGGTTTACTTTGTCCATATCCTTAACATGCCACATCGGAGCCCGACCTTTCAGTTTTTCGATCAGTGCAACAGGATCCAGTCCGGCAAAGACTACCCAGTACAGATCCAGTTCCCACTGTACGAGATTCGGATCACATTCTTTGGTCATGATATCATAACCGGTTACACCATCATATGATTTAAACTCGAAATCGTGGTTATGGTAAGCAAGTTTCAGTCCAGCCTTCTTCACGATTTCTGCAGCAGAATTGATCCTTCCCACCAGGCGTTTGTAACCATCGAGGTCGTTGCGCAGTTCCTGGTTGAGCCAGGGTATGGTAAAGAATTCGTGCTTCATGGTCAGACAGGCCTGGATCTGGCTATCCAGCTCCTCGCGTCCCTCATCCCCGTTACCCGCGAGCCATTTTGCCGGTGCGTAGTGGCCGCTGGGACTAACCAGCCCCTTGCCATGAAGATATGCGGCGAATTCACTGACTGGCATTCCGAAGAACTTGCCATCGCCATATCCATACAATTCAACTTTCTTGTAACCCGCTGCTGCGATCTGATCGAGTACGGGTTTCGCGCCATCCTTCGACACCAGGTCCCGGAGCGTATACAACTGTATACCAACGGCTGCATTTTTCTTATTGGCCAGCAACAGGTCAGGAAGCAGCAGGGCGGCTGAGCCTACCAGTGCACTGTTCCTGAGGAATGATCTGCGAGTTGTCATCAGGTAAAAAATTTTAGGATTGGAAGGTAGGAAAGTTTGACTGTTTAGAAGTTTGGAAGTTTAAAGGTTTAGAAGTTAGGTTCCCGAAGGACGAGCACACCAAAACAAACGGGAAATACGGATCTATGGTTTGAGTGCTACAGGTATTGCCTGCCGAAGCGAACCGTTGGCAGAAGCTATATCGTAGGCAGGGGAATACTGCTCCATCAACACACAGCACCTTCGTAACCACCACCCCTTCTTCCAAGCGCCACAGCCCCCCTGCGGTCTCTGTGTGAAAACCAACTTGCGCCCCTTTGCTCCTTAGCGGGGCGCTTGCGCCCTTGCGTGAAAAAACATTGCGTGAAAGCTACTCAGCGCCCTTTTCCATAACAAAACCGCCCGATTACTCGGGCGGTTCCTATAAATAAGTAGAATCGACTTCGGTTAGATACGGAAGTGAGAGAACGCTTTGTTGGCTTCAGCCATACGATGCGTATCTTCTTTCTTCTTGAAAGCACCACCTTCGCCCTTAGCAGCTGCTACGATTTCATTCGCCAGCTTGTCTGCCATGCTGCGGCCGTTTCGGTCGCGGCTGTAGCGGATCAGCCATTTGATGCTGAGAGAGATCTTCCTGTCCGGACGAACCTCTGCAGGAATCTGGAAAGTAGCACCACCGATACGGCGGCTGCGTACTTCTACAGCTGGGGTAACATTCTGCAATGCACGCTTCCAAACTTCATAACCATTGTCATTGGTAGTTTTTGCCACCTTGTCAATAGCGTCATAGAAGATTTCGTATGCAACACTTTTTTTACCCTCCCACATGATGTTATTCACGAAACGGGTAACCAGGGTATCATTAAACCGGGCATCAGGAGCCAACGGTAATTTCTTGGGTTGTGTTTTCCTCATGGAAAAAGAGATTTAGAATTATTTTTTACCAGCTGGCTTGGCTGCACCTGCTTTTTCTTTCTTAGTTCCGTATTTAGAACGGCTTTGCTTCCTGTCCTTCACACCAGCGGTATCAAGGCTGCCCCGAACAATATGGTAACGAACACCCGGAAGATCCTTCACCCTTCCCCCGCGGATCAGCACGATGGAGTGCTCCTGCAGGTTATGGCCCTCACCCGGGATATAAGCGATCACCTCTACTTTGTTGGTCAAACGAACTTTTGCCACTTTACGAAGTGCGGAGTTCGGTTTCTTGGGGGTAGTGGTGTACACGCGGGTACAAACACCGCGACGCTGCGGGCACGCATCCAGCGCCCTGGACTTACTCTTTGCCCGGATGATTTCTCTTCCTTTTCTTACTAATTGCTGTATTGTAGGCATTCTAACCTTATTTATTTGGGACGGCAAAGGTAGTTTGCCTTCCGTAAAAAACAAAATAAAATTCTAAATCCGCCACATCCATTCGTGGCTGTCAACTGCCCGGCCTTCCCGGATTGCTGCGAGTCTTTCCCGCACTTCATTCTGAACCGGCGTCTTTTCCAGGTTCATATCCAGCGCAAACTCCTTGTATTTCAATTCTTTGATCGGCGCGATCACCGCTGCCGTACCGGTTCCGAAGGCTTCCGTCAACTGACCCTTTTCGTACGCATGAAGCAACTCCTCAATATGGATCCTGCGTTCTTCCACCCGGATCCCCATTTCACCGAGCACCGTGATCACACTGTCACGCGTCACCCCGGCCAGGATAGTTCCCTCATCCAGCGAGGGCGTCACCGCCACCCCGTCAATAATGAAGAACACATTCATCATACCCACTTCCTGCAGCCATTTGTGCTCTACCGCATCCGTCCACAATACCTGGTCGTAACCCTGTTTGCGGGCTTCCGTAGCAGCCAGCATGCTCCCGCCGTAATTGCCGGCATTTTTCGAAAATCCCACACCGCCCGGAGCAGCGCGCGTATAGTTCTCCTCCACGAGGATTTTCATCGGAGCTGCATAGTAGGGGCCGGTAGGACTCAGGATGATCAGGAACTTATAGGTTTCACTGGGACGAACACCCAGCATCTGGTCTGTTGAGAACATAAACGGCCGGATATACAGCGCATGTTCCTTCATGTTCGGGATCCAGTTCTTATCCAGCGCGATCAGCTTGCGCATGCCTTCCATGAAGATCTCCTCCGGTACCTGCGGCATATTCATCCGGGCAGCAGATTTATTGAACCGCGCGTAGTTGTCATATGGGCGGAACACAAAAGCATTCCCTTCCGCATCGCGATAGGCTTTGATTCCTTCGAAAATAGCCTGTCCATAATGCAGGGCGGCAAGGGAGGGATCCAGCTGAAGGGGCTGGTAGGGCATAATTTCCACATTTTTCCATTCACCACCTTCGTAATCTGCCACCAGCATGTGGTCAGTAAAATATTTGCCGAAAGGGATGTTTTCCAAGGGCGTGTCATTCAGCCTGGTCCGCTCGACTTTGCGCACCGGGATGTCAAAAGCTGCAATCATATTCGGTACATTTGTGGCTGCAAAGAAACAACGAAAAAAACGGGCTGCCAAACGGTCCATCCATTTTTCACTAACAATTGTTAGCTTTTTTTTGCCCTTAACTGCTTTTCATGGAATTGAACCAGATTCAGCTCAATAATGACCTCCTGCAGGCCCTGTACAAGCATGTGCTGGTACTGGACGATACTACGCAGGGAGCACCACCGCCAACTAGCCTGCCGGCAAATACCGCCGGTACTGTCTCCACCGTTCCCGAAGCGCCGGCTGCGGTACCCGCATCTCCTACGGTACAACGGGCCGCTGCACCAGCCGGACCGGTCAACTTTCTCGGCAAGAACCAGCGCAACTTCACCGTTCTGGTGCATTATCCGGGGATACCCTACCTGCCGGACGAGGCCTTTACTTTCCTGGGCAACGTACTCAATGCCTGCCAGCTTCACGCAGCCGACATAGCCATTGTCAATACTGCCACAGCCGGCTTTTCGCTGGCCACTGTAACAGACCAGCTGCAACCCCGGCAGATCATTGCATTCGGACTACCCGCAAACGTTCTGTCTGCAATGACCGGATGGAAGGCGGCTCAATCCTTCGCTCCAGTAAAGCCTGCCGGTGCTATACAGCTTGGAGCACCCGCCCTGGAAGCCTTCTACCAGCAGGGGGAAGCATCCCGTCCGCTTAAAAAGCAATTGTGGGAAAGCCTGAAACAAATCCTGGGAATATAATACCACTCAAATGGAGCTGATCTTTGCCACCAACAACCCCAATAAGGTTGCTGAAATACAAAACATACTACCTCCTTCCTTCCATGCCATTTCTCTGAAAGAGGGCGGCATCCTGATCGATATACCTGAACCACATGACACCCTGGAGGGAAATGCCACGGAGAAATCGACCACCATCCACCGGCTTACCGGAAAAGACTGCTTCAGCGAAGACACCGGACTGGAAGTAGCCGTACTGAATGGTGAACCCGGCGTCCGATCCGCCCGCTATGCCGGTGAACCATCTGATCCAAAGGCCAACATCAACCGCCTGCTGCAGGAAATGAAGGGGAAATCTGATCGCAAAGCCCGGTTCAGAACAGTCATTTCCTTAATTTTAGCCGGACAGGAGCATATTTTTGAAGGCATTTGTGAAGGAACGATAACCGAAGCACCCCGTGGGAACGGTGGTTTCGGCTATGATCCTGTCTTTCAGCCGGATGGTGCCTTAGAGACTTTCGGGGAAATGACGATGGAAGGAAAAAAAGCCTTCAGCCACAGGAGGAAAGCAACGGATCAATTGGTAGCATTCTTATTCCAACAGATCGGAAAATAAACAGGGAACCGAAAAAAAGTGCAGCAATCAGCCAACCAAAATATCAGCGATACCGACTTAGTCAAAGGAAGTATTGCCGGCGATGCCCGGATGCAGGAGGCATTATACCAGCGTTATGCCGGAAAAATGTATGCTGTCTGCCTGCGGTATTCCGGCAATAACGATGACGCGCAGGACCTGTTACAGGAAGGATTTATCAAAGTATTCCGGAACCTGGACAAGTTTCGGAACGAAGGCTCCTTTGAAGGCTGGCTGCGACGCGTTTTCGTCAATACCTCCATTGAACATTACCGTAGAAAGGTACATTTGAACAGCATTACCGAAAACGAAGAGGTACGCATCGAAGACCCCTCCGTGTCGGTTCTGGATCAGTTGGCAGAAAGGGATATTGTGCAACTGGTGCAGGAATTATCTCCGGGTTACCGGGCTGTGTTCAACTTATATGTCATCGAAGGTTACTCCCACAAGGAGATCGGCGACATGTTACATATCAGTGAAGGCACCAGCAAATCACAGCTGGCGCGAGCGAAATCGCTGCTACAGAAAAAAGTGGCGGAATATTTAGGAGAAAAAAGAAAATAGAGGCAATCATGCCAGACCGCCTGAGCGATAGAATCCAACAGTGGGAAACACCACCTCCCCAAGGGGCATGGGAAGCCATCGCCGCAACCCTGCGGGAAGACCGGGCTGAGCAGCAACTGCGCGACCGCCTGTTGCCAATGGAGGCCACTCCCCCTCCTGCTGCATGGTCAGCCATTGCCGGCGCACTCGCCGCTCCTTCCATCTCCGAAAACACTTATACGTATACCGTAACACCAGACGCAGTACCTGTTTTCAGCGACAGCACCAGTACTGACCAATCATTGCCGGAAACACAACATCCGAAAAAAGCGATGGTGGTGCCAATCAGGCCCCTGTACCCTTACCTTTTCCGCTACAGCGCCGTAGCAGCGGTGATTGCCCTGCTGGTCTGGGTACTGAACCGCAACCCCGAAGGCAGGCCCGAACAGGACCTGGGCACCGCGATCACAGCGCCGGCCAAAGCATCCACTGTTCCGCCCACGGTAACTCCTGCAACGCCAACGCCCACTTCTGCAAAGGATGAGCTCGAAGCACTCAACTCTTCTGTTACTTCAAAAACTTCTGATCCCGATAAATATACCAAGCCGCTGAAAACAGCGAGGCCGCCTAGGCTGGACAGGCACGCTCCTGCCAGCACTTCCAACAGCATATCAGCAGACGACCTGCGGGCAACAACATCTACTATGCGCAATTCTCCGCAGCAGGAACTGCCCGTACAACAGAAAGATCCCCGCTATATCAGCATCACGAACGAAGCCGGCCAAACCGTCAGGCTATCCTCCAAATTTGCGCCACTGTACTACCAGCTGACCGGACAGGCCGATCAGCCGGATCCCAACGGAAAACGCCGCAAATTACTCCAGCTGCTGGAAGACAGGATGACCCGCGTGCCGTTCGTGCCCGATCCTCAGAACTTCTTTGATATTATGTTGTATCACGAGCTGCTGCAGGCAGAGCAGTAGCGGACTGCCAGTACCTATATCATTTAATTTTGCGTGAAACCTGCAGCAAATGGCCCGCATCAAAATAGAACTCCCCCAAAAATTCATCTTCCAGACACGCGTTCCTATCCGTATCACCGATATGAACTACGGTAACCACCTTGGTAATGATAGGGTGCTGACGCTGGCACATGAGGCGCGGGTGCAGTTCCTCCAGTTTGCCGGCTATAGTGAACTGGACCTTTCCGGTGCAGGCCTCATCATGGCAGATACCGCCATCGAGTTCCGCCAGGAGATCTTTTACGGCGATGAGATCCGGGTAAGCGTGGTCGCCAATGATTTCACCAACTTCGGTTTTGATATCATTTACCTGTTTGAAAAGATCACAACGGAGAAAACAACAATAGCTGCAGTGGTGAAAACAGGAATGGTGTGCTTTGATTACAGCAAAAGAAAGGTAACGAAAGTGCCGGCCGGCGTGGAAGCAGCATTGAGCGCTGATAAAGCATAAACCTTAACGATTCCAGATCTTCCAGCTTTCCAGTGCCTGGATTTCCAGCATATCATGACCATTCTCTATTACCGCACCGCGTTCCAGGCCTTCTGAAAGAAAGCGCGTACACGGCGGATTATACACCAGGTCGTAAAGGTAATGATCCCGGCTCAGCATGGAGTACTGCATGGGCGGCCGGGTGCCCAGGTCGGGCTTCATGCCCAGGGGCGTGGTATTGATCCATACCAGACTCTCCGCCTGGAGTTCATGGGAAAGTCCCTCATAGGAAAGTATGCCTTGCCCGGGGTTTGCATTGCGGCTCACCACGCTGAAAGGAATACCCAGTAACCGCAATACATATTGCACCGCCTTTGATGCGCCACCGGTACCCAGCACCAATGCCGGGTAATGCCCCGGCTTCAGTTTCCGGCTGAAAGATTTTTCAAATCCCGTCACATCAGTATTGTGCCCAATAAGCTTACCATTTACAATGCGGATGCAATTACAGGCACCGATCTCCTGCACTACAGGGGAAACTTCGTCCAGGTAAGGGATCACCTGTTCCTTGTAGGGAATGGTAACATTCAGTCCCTCGATACCGGGGTTATTTTGAAGAAGTGCCGGTAATTCGGTTATTGATTCGAGCGGATAATTTTCGTAAACAGCAGCTATCCCTTCCCGTTGGAACTTTTCTGTGAAAAAGCCCTTCGAAAAGGAATGCCCCAGCGGATATCCGATCAGTCCGAAATGACGCATCAGGCCATTTCTTTATCAAGGAAAAGATTGAAAGTGTCGCCGCGAAGTCCGACACGCATGGCCTCCAGGCTGATCACTTCAGTGGGAGCGATATTGCCAAGGTTAACATTGCAGCCGATCAGTTCAATGAAATACAGCTGCTGCGCTTTCTGCGGTGCTTCCCAAAGGATTCTTTCTTCCGGGATCTGGGTCAGGATCTCCTGCACCAGGCCTTCCCGCACTTCACCGCTGCCGCGATAGATGCCCACATTACCGGCTTCCCGTGCCTCAGCAATCACATAGGTGGATCCCGCTTCAAGCTCGGCCCGCATCAGTTCGATCCACTTGTAGGGAGGAATAATATGTGCGGCATCCTTGCTGCCCACTTCACTGAGCACCGTGCCGTGCTTGGTCAGCTTTTCTATATAACCGCATTTTTCTGAATGGGGAATGGTGATCGATCCATCGCTCACTTCCATGTAGGAAATGCCAAAATCCTTACAGACTGCGATATAGTCTTCAAACTGGTTCCTGATCAGGAACGCCTCGAACAAAGTACCGCCAAAATATACAGGTATGTCGTAGGAACGATAAACTTCCAACTTCTCACGAAGATTGGGCGTTACGAAAGATGTACCAAATCCAAGCTTCACGATATCTACATGGGGGTACGAAACGCTCATGAAATGTTTGCTCTCTTCAATACTCAGACCCTTATCCATCACCATGGTAATACCCTTCTGGCGTGGCCTGGCCAGCCTTTCGGGCATTTGTGTTAAGTTGAAATTCATTGGCTGCTGTTTAATGAACGCCGCGCAAAAATAGGAAACCGCGCGGACATTATGCTTTCCCTGCCTTCCGGTTGCGGGCGATAACGTCTACCACCAACTGATTTTGCAAGACAGAAGGGTGTAAAGCAACGAAATCTTTCAGCAGTTTGGGTGCTTTTAAAATGGCACGCTCGAGATAGATCAGGGCCTCCTTGGTTTTGCCCAGTGCCAAAAGTATGGCACTTTTATAATATATAAACAATGGCTTTCCTTCAGTGTGCAACAAAGCTGCTTCCGCCTGCTCCAGTGCTTCGTCATAAAACTCGCCGCCATACAGGCAGCGGATCAACGCTTCCCAGCCAGTAACCGATTTCGGCCGGGCCCGCACTACATTCGAGAAATAAAAGATCGCATCCTTCACTTCCCCTAACTGGATCTTACACTCGCCCATCGCGAGGTTGAATTCAGGTTGCGACTTGCTCAGCTGGAGTGCTGTCTCCAGCTGCCTCACTGCCTGCCCCCACTGTTCCTCGTTGATATAGGTACAGGCAATCTTATAATACAGTTTGCTGTCGTCGGGAGTCAGGTGCACCGCCTTGCGGTAATAAAAACGCGCCTGTGCAAAGTTCTTGAGGCGGTCATAACAATGCCCGATCGCTTCGTAAATGACATCTTCGGGACGGGTAAGTTCCAGTACTTTTTCCAGCACTTCTATGGCTTCGCGGAACTTACGGAGACGAATAAACGCATCGCCCATATTCCGGTAAGCGTAGTCAAACTTCTCATCGATCGTGATAGCAAATTTGTAGGCGTCGATCGCCTTCTCGTACAACTTCAATCCCTGGTAGGCAGCAGCCAGGTTGAACCAGGCCAGTTCATTGTACGGGAGTTCTTCCAGGATCTGCTGGTGCAGCCGGATGCTTTCCTCATTCCGCCCGGTAAAATCCGTCCAGAAACATATTTTGTACAACGCTTCCTCATTGGAAGGTTCCTGTTCCAGGATCATTTTCAGGCAATCAAACAACTTGTCGAACTCTTCATAATCATCATATACATCCGCCAGTTCAAAAAGCAATTCGATGCGCTCTTCTCCTTCAAACAATTCCAGCGCATTCTCCAGGATCTGTACGGCTTTGTCCTGCTGGTCCAGTGCCAGGTATGCATCCGTTCGCAGAATATACAAACTGATATCACGGCTGTCCAGCAGCTCCGCCAGTTCAAGGATGGCCAGCGCATCCTGGTACTTTCGCGTAGCGATCAGGATTTCTGCCTTGCGCATCAGCAATGAAGAAGAATAGGGAAACTGCTCCACAGCCATATCACAAGCTTCCTGCGCCTGCGCCAGGTCCTCTGATTCGTCAAAATAATTGATGATTTTCTCAAACGAGTCTTCGTCTAGAAAGGAATAGGAACGGCCAGATTTGCGATCATGGTAAATTTTCAACAAAGCCTCCAGGTCCTCTCTATCCTGCCGAAAAGGATATTCTTTCATTTACAATGGGTTATTCTAATTTAGCAGATTCAAAAAAAATGACCAACTTTTTTATTCACACATCTGCGAATGGATGTGCAAAGATTTCCCGTAATTGATCGTTTCGTGGAACGGTCCGCGTTTCACGAGTGGAATTCATCTTCCGGCAGCGATTTTTTCACGCAGTGAGGTCTTTTTTTCATGCGATAGCGCTGGCTACCTCCGCTGACGCTTCGGTAGCCGAAGGCCCGCGCCACGCAAAGGAGCATAATAAGCTGATGATGCAGGTTGTTCAGTAGCAGGGAGTTATCAGTAGTGAGCAAGTATATGCGCCGGTAGTCGCCTGCAGCTTGTCGCTACTTCGTGGCCCGTGGTGGCATTTTACCAACCCGGTACGGATTTTTTAGGTTTTTTTGTAACATTATTGAACGCCAGGCGTTAAATAAATACTAATTGCCGTTAAAGACATATTAAAATTTGTGATAAACGGTTTCGCAATTAGCAATTTTTTTTACTATTTTTGTCTCGAGATGATCAAAAACCTCCATACACGCCTTAGCCGCCATCGCTACAAACTCGTAGCAGCAGCCTGCCTCCTTACCGTGGCAGGGTTGGCTTTCGCCAGTATGGGTGGAGAAAAAAGAGGAAAGAAAACCACCACAGTTAAATCAGAGTTTACCCCTATTCGGACAACTTCTGGCTTTACCCTTAAAGCGGGACCGGTATACAAAGGAAGCATGATCTTCAACCAATCCACCGCAAACGGTCAACTCAGCCTCAATTCAGTGATCACTTACCAGAAAGGCAATACGACTTACATCATGCCGTATAACCATCGCATCAACCTGGGTAACACCAAGCCAGCCTGCGATAATACCGAAATGCTGAAGCTTCGCCTCCGCATTAATAAATAAGCCTATATTATTGCCCTAAAAACTGATCGCCTGCAAAGGCGTTTTTTTTTGCCCTGCCTACGCTAGAGCTTCGGCAGGCGAAGCCTGCAAATAGACTTAAGCAACTGCATAGTTAACGCCCCAGCAGTCAAAGCCGCGGCAATCATCTGTTTACTTCTGTAAAACAATTTCGGTATTGGCATGTCACCTGTCCTGACACATCTTCCAAACTATCCTCCTCCCCCCTTCCTACCCTTTTTGCTTTCTTCATAGCTCAGTTCCCGGTAGCCGGATTTGGGAATATCAAATTTTGCCACAGGAACAGGATTAAGAGATACCTGGGACACAACATAACGGATAGTCAGTTTGCCCTGGATCAATTCATATTCCAGCGGCAACCCTTTCAGGTTGGCAAACTGTGAGTTGTAGTCGTTGTTCTCCGGAACGATCTCATCCGTATAATAGACTGTGAAAGTGCCACCATCCTTCATTTTGGCAACGGCTTTGCGGCACTTGTAACCAGCAAGCTGTTTGGTTTCATCGGTAGGCGTAAACGTGATGCCCTCGTATTTACGGTTTTTGTCTTTCCAGTCATCAGCAGTCATCCGGATCAGTAGCTTCTGACCGCCAATTTCCTGTAACACCACGGCTGCGCCGGTCCGGCTGTCATGTATGGTGGTGAAATTGGCCAGAGCACTGGTCATCTCGGAACGGCTGAGGCTCCCCTTCAGGTATACCGTAGTGGTAGCGCCATCAAAAGCATCGGCCAGTTTCGGTTCTGCCGTACCGGTATTGATTACCGCATCATAAACGATGGTAATGTCGGAAACCTTTTTCTGAGCGTTTGCCAGCAACAGCATTATGCTGCAAAAAAGCGAAAGGACTATCTTTTTCATTTGCATCTGACTGGTATACAGACGGCAAAATACGGTCCTCAGTTGTCATTTCCCCTTTTTCTGCTGCATTTCCTGCATCTTTTTCTGGGTTTCCTGCATCTGTTCGATGCGCTGCGACCATTTACTCTTGGCCTTTGGCTTGCTCCGGTTCTCCGCGAGTTGCGCAACGATCTTGTCGTGGTCGATGATATAATTCTGGATCACCCACTGCAGGATCAGCGTAATAACGTTGGAAACCGTATAATACCAGGTCAGCGCCGAAGGCAGGCGATTGAAGAAGAACAGCAGGATAACCGGGAAGAAATACGGCATGTATTTCAGCATCGGGTTATTCTGGTCTGGCGTCATGTTGGCATTATACACGGAGATCAGGAAACTCGTCAGTACAGCGGTGATGGTAAAGAGACTGATATGGTCACCAAAGCCGAGCGGAATGGAGAAAGGCAGTTTGGCAATCACGTCATAGGTACTCAGGTCATCTGCCCACAGGAACGGTTGTCCCCGCAGCGCCACATTCGAGTTAAAGAAACTATAGAGGGAAAAGAAGATCGGGATCTGCAGCAAAGCCGGAATACAACCGCCCAGGGGGTTCACACCCGCTTCACGGAAGAGCTTCATCTGGTCCATTCCGAAAGCCTGCTGGTCATCACCATGTTTGGCTTTGAGGGCGTCAATCTCGGGGCGCAGTGCTTTCATCTTTGCACCACTCAGGTAACTGGTGTACACCAGCGGAGAAGTAACGAGACGGATAAAGATGGTCAGGAGGGCAATTGCAAAACCATAATTCAGGATGAATTTCCGGATGAAATCGAAGAACGGCATGATGATGAACTGGTTGATCGGCCGCACAAAAGAGTATACTCCCTGTCCGAGGTTCACGATCTTATCCATCTTCTCCACACCGATATTCCGGAGGATCTTGTAATCATTCGGGCCATAATACAGCTGAAGCGGAACAACAGCGGAATTGCCGGTGGTAATTTTTTTCTGGAAGCTGGCTTTTGCAGAAACGATCAGTGACCCGGTATCTTCGGAAGGTGTCGTCCAGTCTACCTGGCCGGCATCAAACTTATCTTTTGCAATCAAAGTAGAGTTGAAGAATTGCTGCTTGACGCTTGTCCAGTGCAGCGGTCCCTCAAACTTTTTGGTATTGCTGGAAACCAGGTTGAAATAATCATATTCATCCTTTTCAACGAGTACCAGTTGTGATTGCTGCCGTTCGTACCGCAGGTCTTTTTCCTGTTTCCTGGCATCTACATTCCATTGCAGGTTGAGGTTCTGCTGGGATAGCAGTTTATCGGTTCCACTCAGTTTAACGTTGAAATCAACAAGGTAGGAATGAGGGTGCAGTACAAACTCATGGATGATCGTTTCGCCGTTATTCCCCCGCACTTCGTAAGTAAGCACCTGGTTGCCGGATGCATCTGCCTGCACGCCCTTATCCTGGAAGAACAGGTCAGCCACTTCGCTGGTCTGATTGGCACCGGTCATCACTTTATAACTGATCCCCTCGCTGCCGTTATCCACCAGCTTTACCAGGCTGCTGTCGGACCGCTTGTATTGTTTGAGCACCACCTCATGAGGTTGGGCACCGTGGTTGGAAAAGCGAATGCTCAGCAGGTCGTTTTCCAGGGTCTGGAATTTTTCCAGGCCTTTCGTGGCAAGTTCCCATCCCGTAGCATTGGAGTCAATCTTCAAAGCAGCAGTGTCAGCAGCCCGCAAGGCAAGCTCAGCAGCAGCCTTCTTTTTAGCCGTTTCGATCCGTGCAATCGAATCCGTATACTGCTGCTGCTTCACCTGAAGCTCACGGCTATTTTTTGAACTGATAAACAGGTAAAGAAAAAGTAAGATACCCAGAAGCACAAAACCAATGACTGTATTCCGATCCATGCTTTGCATGTAGTAATAATTTTAAGACGGGCAAAGATAGGTAGTTTACTCTTGCTGCCTTAAAATGATATGGAGAAAAGAAGTTTGAAGTCTGAGGTTTGGGGTTTGATGTTGGGTTTGAAGTTTGAGGGTTATAGCAATCGGTAAAGTGAATTGCTCCCGGACATAATTACAATAATAAGCTTGTGGTAATGAGCTACTTAATGGAATTATGGCACTTTAAAGATCAGCCCATCCTGCCTTTGAACTGCTGCCCTTTGATGCCGGAATGATTCAGGTAAAAGGACAGCTTTCGAATCATCCTGTCCAGGATGGATAGTCGGCTTGTTAGTAACGCAACATCGGCCTGGTTAAAAATGCCAAAATCTCCGCAACGGATAATCTGGGATGTCAGTTCCTGGAGTTCACCGCTGGCAACAAAAAGCGCATGTATAAATTCTTTCTGACTGCTACGGCCAAAGCCCTCAGCAATATTATCGGCTATTGATCCTGCGCTGTTTCGGATCTGTATTTTTAATCCCTGATTCTGCTGGAAAAATAATGTATCAGTACGTTGATAGACGATCAGGGATATTTCCCTTGCTTTCTGCCAAATGACGAGATCTTCAAGTTTGGATATGGTGGCCATACCCGAATCTCGCCCAAAACAGAATACTCAACCCAGGCAAAAACACGGTTTCCCGGCAGGTATTATAACCTTTTTGCAAGAAAGAATCAAGTTGTTCACATTTCCCATATCCCTCAAACCGCCGACGCTAAGCTTTACGCCTTCGCTAACGCTGCAATTGATAATGTCGTTGGGCAACTCCCAACCTCAAACCCAACCTCAAACCCCAAACCCCAAACCTCAAACCTTCTTCTAAATCATTTCCGACTGCAACAACGGATTCCTCACCCCCTCTCTCCTTTCCGCATTCTCCTTGGCGGCCTTGATAAAGTGGACGAAGATCGGCTGCGGACACTCCACGGTGCTCTTCAGCTCGGGATGGTACTGTACGCCGAAGAAGAAGGGATGATCAGGCAGCTCAACGATCTCGACGAGACCGCTTTCCGGGTTTTTCCCGCTGGCTACCAGGCCGGCTTTTTCGAAGGCTTCCAGGTACTGGTTGTTGAATTCCCAGCGGTGGCGGTGACGCTCGCTAATCTCCGTATGACCGTAAATGCGATGCGCCAGGGTGCCTTCCTTGATCTGGCAGGCATAAGCGCCGAGACGCATGGTGCCCCCCTTGGCAGTCACCTCTTTCTGGCTTTCCATGAGGTCGATCACAGCGTGGGCGGTAGAAGGATCCATTTCTGTAGAATGGGCATCTTTCCAGTGCAGCACATTCCGCGCAAATTCGATCACGCTCATCTGCATCCCCAGGCAAATACCGAAGAATGGCAATTTGCGCTCGCGGGCATATTTAACGGCCGTGATCTTTCCTTCAATGCCGCGGTGTCCAAATCCGGGTGCAACCAGCAGCCCGTCCAGGTGACCCAGTTTTTCATCAACATTTTCATCGGTGATAAATTCACTGTGAACATTGACAACGTTTACTTTACACTCGTTCATGGCGCCAGCATGAATAAACGCTTCCAGGATAGATTTATAGGCATCCTGCAGCTCGATATACTTGCCGATCAGGCCGATGGTTACCTTGCTTTTGGGGTATTTCAGCTTGTCGAGGAACTCCTTCCATTTGCCCAGTTCAGGCTCGCTGTACTGTGTGATATTCATTTTACGCAGACAGATCAGGTCAAGCTTCTCCCGCATCATCGCCAGTGGCACTTCATAAATGGTGGGTGCATCTGCCGCCTCAATCACGGCTTCCTTCTTGACGTTACAGAAAAGCGCGATCTTCCTGCGGATCTCAGGCCCCAGGGGCTCTTCTGTACGACAAACAATAATGTCGGGATGTACACCTTCCTGGCTCAGCATCCGTACGCTGTGCTGGGTGGGCTTGGTCTTCAGTTCCTTGGCGGCGCGCAGGTATGGGATCAGGGTGAGGTGGATTACCACACAATCCTCTTCCGGCAGTTCCCACTGCAACTGGCGGACAGCCTCAATAAACGGAAGACTTTCAATATCACCCACCGTACCGCCGATCTCCGTGATCACTATATCGTACCCATCCTGACCGAGGAGCAGCATACGGCGTTTGATCTCGTCAGTGATATGGGGCACCACCTGCACAGTTTTGCCGAGGTAGGCTCCTTCTCTTTCCTTATTGATCACGGTCTGATAAATGCGACCGGTGGTAACGTTGTTGGATTGTGTGGTGAAAATGTTCAGGAAACGTTCGTAGTGGCCAAGGTCCAGATCGGTCTCCGCCCCGTCTTCGGTTACATAACACTCACCATGCTCATAAGGATTGAGCGTTCCTGGGTCAACATTGATATAAGGGTCAAATTTCTGGATGGTCACTTTCAGACCCCTCGCCTGGAGCAACTTCCCGAGCGAAGCCGCAATAATTCCCTTCCCCAGTGATGATGTAACGCCTCCCGTTACAAAGATATACTTGGCCATAACACTTGATTTCTTTCAATAAAATATAATGACCGGGCATGTACCGAAGTACTGTCCGAGACTGTTTGATAAGGATGTCTGAAAAACCGCTTTCCTGTCTGAATCGACCTGCGGATACCAGTGAGGTATATTATGTTCCGAAAGGTCAAGCAAAGATACAAGGAATTCTGATACCCTGAAAACACAATAGGCACCCGGTTGCCCGGATGCCTATTTTTTCCTTTGGTGATTATTGCTTATTCGGTTACACCTGGATGCTGAATGGGTGCCGGTGTGATCGGCGTGGTCTTGATCAGCCCAGATTGATTTCTTTTCAGTAAAATGTCTTTAATCCGATCCGCGTTGTCCTTGTTGGCATGCAGCGCCGCAATAGCAACAATTTCAACCAGCAATACCCATAAGCTGACGTATTTTTTCATAAACAGAGGTTTGAAAGATTGGATATTGGCTTATGCGTGCGCAATTTATATATTAATCTAATTTCAGCCAAAACAGGTTTAGTTTTTACTGTTATTAGTAACGCAGCATCCGCCACATTATTTTAATGTGTTTTATTGTGTTCAAACAACGGATAATTTCAGCCTTTCTGGATCTTTCCAAAACTGGCCGAAATGCCTTTAATCAGAGATGAACTGAAACCCTGGTGTTCCATTTCATTAAGGCCTGCAATCGTACACCCCTTAGGAGTGGTCACTTTATCTATCTCGTATTCAGGGTGGGTACCCTTCAGTAGTAAAAGTTCTGCTGCCCCCTTCACCGTTTGTGCGGCGATAAGGCTTGCCGTAGCTGCGTCGAATCCGATCTCAATGCCGCCCTGTATATTGGCCCGGATGTACCGCATTGCATACGCTGTGCCACAAGCCCCCAACACAGTCGCAGCGTCCATCAGCTGCTCATCAATCATTGCCACACGCCCCAGTTGGGTAAAAATTTCCATCACCAGATCCACCTGCGGTTTCCCCGCTTTGTGGAAAGCAATACACGTCATGCTCTCCCGGATCGCGATCGCCGTGTTCGGCATGGCCCTGAAAACCGGAACCCCGGATGGCAATTCCGCTGCCAGTTCAGGTATGCTAACCCCGGTTACTACAGAAACTACAATCTTATCAGGTGTAATCACGCCAGCTATCTCACGCAACACTTCCTTAACCTGGAACGGTTTCACCGCCAACAACACCACATCTGCATCTTTTGCGGCTACCGGGTTATTGTCTGTGACCCTGATCCCTTTCTGCTGCAACGGCTGCAGCAAAGTGATATTTCTACGGGTGACGGTAATTTTGGATGCCTCGGTGAAGCCCCCGGCCAGTAATCCTTCTGCGATCGAAATGCCCAGGTTACCTCCACCAATGATAGCAATGCTCTTGCTCATTGATACTATATATATTGAAAAGCCACCAATCCAGACGGAAGGGTGGCAGCAATCGGAAGCGAAGATATGGATTTAATAGAATTTACCGCTCATTAAATAATTGCGTACATAATCTTCAACGCCTTCTTCCAGGGAGTAAAAAGGCTCAGAATATCCCGCATCCCGCAGCTTGCGCATATCCGCCTCCGTGAAGTACTGGTACTTGTCCCGGATATCCTCGGGCATATCGATAAATTCAATCACAGGCTCCCGGTCCATTCCCCGGAAAGTGGACAAAACCAGGTCCTGGAAAGCCCTCGCCGATCCGGTACCCAGGTTGTACAACCCCGACGCCGGCTGGTTTTCCATCAGCCAGTAACAGATCCGGATAACATCCTTCACATACACAAAATCCCGCAGCTGCTGCCCGTCTTTGAAATCCGGACGATGAGAACGGAAAAGCTTCACTTTGCCGTTCTGCTGCACCTGGCGGAAAGAATGCCAGATCACTGATGCCATCCGGCCTTTATGATATTCATTAGGTCCGTAAACATTGAAGAATTTCAGTCCAGCCCAGAATGGAGGGCGATAGGTTTCATGGAGCACCCATTTGTCGAACTCGTTCTTGGAAACCCCGTAAGGATTCAATGGCTTCAGGCTGAAGGACAACTGGTGGTCGTCTTTATAGCCATATTCCCCGCTGCCGTAGGTAGCCGCCGAAGAAGCATATACCAGCGGGATATTGTGCACGCAGCAATAATTCCAGATTTTCTGGGAATATTCCACGTTCAGTTCCTGGTGGATGGCATAATTGAATTCGGTGGTGTCGGTACGGGCGCCGATATGGAAGATGAAGTCGATATGCGGTTTCTGACTGCCCAGCCACTCGAAAAACCGGCTCCGCTCCACCATATGGAGGAAACGCTTGTTCAGCAGGTTGGGTTCCTTTTCCGATTTGGAGAAATCATCTACCAGGATCAGGTTATTAAAGCCTTTCAGATTGAGAAATCCCACCAGGCAGCTGCCGATAAAGCCCGCTGCACCGGTTACGACGATCACCGAATTTTTATTCATGTCTTAAAGGTAAGGAATGACCATTACAATGCGCTGAGGGCATGATCAGCAGCATGACCCGCCAGCAATTTTTCAATCGCGGTATCATAAGCTGTTTTCCATTCCCCGATCTGCCCCCATGCTTCGCCGTCAATTTTTACCGCACCGGAAGTAACTGTTCCGAGTTTCCGGAATGATTTGCCGGAAAGACTTTGCTCAAATGCTGCCTCCTGTCCCTTGCTAACGGAAACCAGTACCCGACTCTGACCTTCACCAAAGAGATAGGCATCTTTCCGGATAGCGGCATCCGTCGTGATGTCAAATCCAAGGTTGCGGTAGCACCCGGCTTCCACGAGGGCGATGAACAATCCGCCTTCTGAAAGGTCATGGGCAGATACGATCTTTTTGTCGCGGATCAATGTTGCCACTGCCTGCTGCAGGGCAAATTCCTCATCCAGTTCAAAGCGCGGTGCCGGGGAGAATTCCACACCATGAATCTTATGGAGATATTCGGAGCTGGCGATATCGTCTGTTGCTGTGCCCACCAGGTAAATGCTGTCGCCTTCCTGCACGAAGGACAAGGTCATCCGGTCATTGATCGACTCGAGCAATCCCACCATGCCGATGGTTGGTGTAGGATAAACCGCACCCTCAGGGTGCTGGTTATAAAAGCTCACATTACCGCCGGTTACCGGTGTATTGAATTTCCGGCAGGCATCACCCATACCCTTTATGGCATTCACAAACTGGAAGTACACCTGGGGGTCATAGGGGTTGCCGAAGTTCAGGCAGTTCGTCACACCAAGCGGTTCACCACCGCTGCACACGATATTCCTGGCAGCTTCAGCCACGGCGATCTGCGCGCCTTTATAAGGATCCGCATAAACGTAGCGGCTGTTACAATCCGTTGTTACCGCCAGGGCCTTATCGCTTGGCTTGGCCAGTACTACAGGTGCATCGCTGGGAGCGTTTGTAGAAGTGTTTCCTGTACCAACCATGCTGTCATACTGAACATATACCCAGCGCTTGTTGGCAATATTGGGAATGGTCACCAGTTTCTCTGCAACTTTCCGCAGGTCACCAGGCATCTTTACAGACGAAGCATCAAAGCCTTTGATCTTTTCGAAATAGGCCGGTGTTTCATAGGCCCTTTCGTATTGGGGGGCACCACCGCCCAGTACCAGCTCATGTGCAGGAAGCGAAGCTTCCAGTTCACCATGCATGTAGAAATCAAGCAAGCCGGTCGTGGTCACTTCACCGATCACCGCACAGGGCAGATCCCACTTGTCGAAAATGGCCTGCACCACGGCTTCCTTACCTTTCTCTACCACCATCAGCATACGCTCCTGGCTTTCACTGAGCAACAATTCCCAGGTTTTCATATTGGCCTGACGGGTCGGCACTTTGTCGAGATCGATCCGCATACCCACACCGCCTTTGGCGCTCATTTCCGCTGTGGAACAGATAATGCCCGCAGCACCCATATCCTGCATGCCGACCACGGTTCCTGTCTGAATCACTTCGAGACATGCTTCGAGAAGTTTCTTTTCCTGGAAGGGATCACCCACCTGCACCGCCGGCAGTTCATCAGCGCTTTCCGCGGTAATATCAGCGGAAGCAAAGGAAGCACCACCAATGCCGTCTTTTCCGGTGGCAGATCCCACGAACAACACGGGATTGCCTTCGCCCTCAGCGGTGGCGCTCACGGTTCCACCGGCCTTAACGATTCCCACACTCATGGCATTCACGAGCGGGTTGGTATGGTAACAGCCTTCAAAATAGATCTCGCCGCCCACAGTCGGCACCCCGAAACAGTTGCCGTAATGGCCGATGCCATGCACCACGCCACCCAGCAGGTGCTGGGTCTTTGCTTCGGTCAGGTTACCGAAACGAAGCGAATTGAGGGAAGCGATCGGTCTCGCCCCCATGGTAAAGATATCGCGATGGATTCCGCCTACCCCGGTCGCAGCGCCCTGGAAGGGTTCAATGGCCGAGGGGTGGTTATGACTTTCAATTTTAAATACTACACCCCAGTCATCACCGATGTCCATCAGACCCGCATTCTCCTCACCTGCTGCCACCAGCATCCTGCCGCCATCGCGGGGAAGGGTTTTCAGCCATTTGATGGAATTTTTATAGCTACAGTGCTCACTCCACATGCCACTGAAGGCGCAGAGTTCGTTGAAATTGGGCGTACGGCCGAGTTTTTCCTTGATGAGCTCAAATTCCTGGGCGGTGAGGCGGAGTTGTTCCGCCGTTTTTACGGTTACTTCCATGGTAATTGTGGTAGTGAAAGAAAGCGCAAAGTTAACGGACGGCAACTGAAGAAAAAAGAGACTTTCAGCGGAGGTTTTCATAAACATCCAGCTGTGCTTGCCAGATATCGGGCGGTGAGAACCGCTGCTGTACCATCGGCCGGCCCGCCAATCCGTGCTGGCGCCGCAGTTCCGGCTGCAGCAGGTACGTTTCGAGGGCATGCCGCAAGGCGTCGGCATTGCCGCGGGCGAACAAAACGCCATTTACACCCGCCGCCACCGCATCCCGGCAGCCGGGTATATCCGGCGCCACCACGGGAACCCCCATTGCCGCTGCCTCGATCAGCACATTCCCGAAACCCTCACGGTAAGAAGGCAGTACCAGCACATCCATCGCCCCGTAAACAGGCCGCAGATCCGCCTGTTTTCCCAGGTAAATAATGGAAGGATCACTTTCAAGCTGTTTCAGGTAGGTTGACCCGATCGGATCATTTCCCTCCATGGGACCAGCCAGCAATAGCCGCAACCGGGGAAACCTGGCCCGCATTTCAGCGAAAGTATCCAGGAGCAGTTCAATGCCCTTGTCCCTGGACAGCCGGCCGGCAAAACCGATCACGGGATCTCCTGCTTCAATATGGTATTGCTCCTGTAACAGCCGGGTGGCTGCTTCCTGTTCGGCACTCCGCTCATAGTAAGCTGTATCCACCCCGTTGCAGCTTCCCGACCCGATCACGATCGACCGTGCCGCACTGATGATCTTTTCTGTTATGGCGTGTTCCCGCAAAGAGGGACTCACCACCCAGGTCTGGTTTGCCAGGGCTGCACTGGTGCGCTCCACCCCCATGAGCAATTGCTTTTTCCAACCCTTACGGGTATCCGAAACAAGTCCGTGTAACGTAAAAATGCGCTTAGGGATCCCGGTTAGCTTCCCGGCAATCAGAATAAGCAGACCCGATTTCGGGTTACCTGCATTGATAATATCCGGCTTTTCCTTTCGCAGGATCCTGACAATGCTGAACAGGCAACGGAGATCGTCCAACGGCGTAATGGATTTGCTGAAAGGGATAGTATATAAGGTAGCCTGTTCCTTTTCGGCCAGCCGGCTGATCTCCTCTCCCGGTCCGGATATGATCACAACCTTATGACCCTTTCCCGCCAGGAATGCCACCTGCCCTTTCAGAAAAGCGGCACAATACGAACTGTTCACACCAAGGAGGATTTTGGCCATAGCTGGGAAAATACTGCAATTAACGAAAAGGCATTTATTATTTTGCGGACGATGCCTTCTGTAGTTACCATACTCCTCTACCTTTTCTGGCTGTTTGCCGGATGTGCCCTGCTGCTGCGGAGCCGGCAAATTCGGTTAACCGGTATCGGTAGTTACCGGTGGCTGGGCTTCTACGGAATAAAAATCATCACTGGTACAGTTTACGGCATGTGGTATGCCCGTCAACCCGGCTCCGACACCTGGCGCTTTCACGAGGGCGCCCTCATCGAATACCACGAACTCTGGCATCAGCCGGGTCACTATTTCACGGGGATTTTCAGGGAAATCCTGTATAAGCCCGGCGGCCTGCTGCAAAGCTCCGGCTACTGGAATGACCTGAGGGATAACCTGATGCTGAAAGTGATCAGCCTGATGGATGTGCTAAGTGGCGGCAATTATTATATTAATGTGGTGTTGTACGAATGGTTCACCCTGTGGGGCATGGTCTGGTTGGTACTGGCGCTCACGGCTGTCGCAGGAATAAAAATGCCGTGGTGGACCTGGGCAGCACTCTGCCTGCTGCCATCCTGCCTGTTCTGGACCAGCGGCATCCATCGCGATGGCTTTGTTCTCCTGCTCACCGCAGGTTTGTTGTACCAGGTCACTCACCCTTCTCAAAAGCTTTTCGGGCGTTTTGGCCTCCCCGTGATGACGCTGACGCTGCTGTTCTTTGTGCGTAATTATATGGCAATCCTGCTGGCACCAGGAATCCTGGTCTACCTGCTGGCGCAGGAATTCAACTTCCGGTGGAAGAACGGCCTCATCCTCGCTACCTACGGATTGCTGGTCACCGGCATCTGCTCCATACCGGAGGGACGGACCGCCCTGCTGGAAAAACAGGCGGCCTTCAGCCTCCTGGAAGGCCGGTCAAGGATGCCGGAATTCCTCCTGGAAGATAATCCGCTTAATTTTATTATAAATATTCCTAATTCGATATGGCGCGCCCTCAGTTACCCCCGTTTGGGTGACCAGGGGGGAATATTATCCCTGGTTGCCACAGTAGAAGGCACCATGCTGATCATCTTCTGGGCCCTGACGATCGCTTTCGCCTGGCGATGGCGGCACCGTGCGGAAAATTTATCCTATCTACTGATCTGTTCCTCAGTTACTTGCCTGTGGGTGATCGGTATCACTGTACCTTTTGCGGGTGCCCTTGTACGTTACCGCTGTATCCCCCAGCTGCTATTGACGGCAGCATCCTGCCTGCTTTACCTGCGCCGAAAACATATTGCATAAAATTGCATGTTTATAAAAACGGTCAGTTTTTGAGGTAAAACGATGGTTAAACGATTGAATTGTATCAATTTTTTAACCAACTTAGCCGAAATTTCGAAAAATCGGTTTAAGGCCGTTCTATATTCGCGTTTTGTCATTTATTTGCACAGCTAAAAATCAAACTTCATGTCATCATTACGTTTCAAAGCGTTGGAAAGCATCGCCCAGTCGAAGGAGACACCACTGGTGGGGACAACCAAGATCACTGCCTTATTTGGAGAAAATGTATTCACCCTGCAGAAAGCCCGTGCTTTCCTGAGTGACGAAGGGTACAAGAGCCTGGTAGCTTCTATCAAAGGTGGCAAGAAGATTGACCGCCAGGTAGCCAACCAGATCGCCGCCGGCATCCGCCAGTGGGCAGAATCCAAAGGGGTAACCCATTTCACCCACTGGTTCCAGCCCCTTACCGGTACTTCAGCTGAAAAGCACGACTCTTTCTTCACGCTGAAAGGTGATGGCACCGCCATCGAAGAATTTGATGGTGCTGCACTCATCCAGCAGGAGCCTGATGCATCTTCTTTCCCCTCCGGCGGCATCCGCGCTACTTTTGAAGCCCGCGGTTATACTGCATGGGATCCCTCTTCACCAGCGTTTATCCTGGAAGTTTCCCAGGGCAAAACACTCTGCATCCCGACCATCTTCGTTTCCTACACCGGTGAAACGCTCGACTATAAAGCGCCCCTGCTGAAGAGCCTTGAGGCCCTCAACAAAAGCGCTGTTGAAGTAGCCAACTATTTCGACAAAAACGTGAACCGCGTCAGCGCTACCCTCGGCTGGGAGCAGGAATATTTCGTAATCGACGAAGGCATGTTCAATGCCCGCCCCGACCTCGTACTGAGCGGCCGTACCGTATTCGGACATGCCCCTGCAAAAGGACAGCAGCTGGAAGACCATTATTTCGGCAGCATCCCCGAGCGCGTATATGCCTATATGCGTGATTTCGAAAATGAGTGCTACAAACTGGGTATTCCCCTCCGCACCCGTCACAATGAAGTGGCTCCTGCACAGTTCGAGTGCGCCCCCATCTTCGAAGAAGTAAGCGTTGCGGTTGATCACAACACCCTCCTGATGGACATCATGGATCGTGTTGCACGCCGCCACAAACTGCGTGTACTGCTCCATGAGAAGCCATTCGCCGGCATCAACGGTAGCGGTAAGCACAACAACTGGAGCATGAGCACCGATACCGGTGTTAACCTGCTGGCTCCCGGCAAAACGCCGAAGACCAACCTGATGTTCCTCACCTTCTTCGTGAACACCATCAAAGCCGTTTACGACTACAGCGACGTACTGCGTGCCTCTATCGCCTCTGCAGGCAACGATCACCGCCTGGGTGCCAACGAAGCACCTCCGGCCATCATCTCTGTATTCGTTGGTCAATACCTGTTCAACGTGCTCAACGAGATCAAAGAGCGCGTGGGCGACAAATTCGACGAACAGGATGAAGCCATCCTGAAACTCGATCTGCACCGCAGCATTCCTGAACTGCTGCTCGACAATACTGACCGGAACCGTACTTCACCGTTCGCATTCACCGGCAACAAATTCGAGTTCCGCGCTGTAGGCTCAACTGCCAACTGCGCTAACCCGATGATCGTGCTGAACACCATCCTGGCCGACACCCTGAAGAAATTCAAAAAGGATGTTGACGCCCTGATCGAAAAAGGTGAAAAGAAAGAGATCGCCATCATGCACGTGATCCGCGAGTACATCGTTGCGAGCGACAAAGTACTGTTCGAAGGCGACGGTTACAGCGAAGCATGGGAAAAAGAAGCTGAAAAGCGCGGCCTTCCCAATGTAAAAGCTACTCCGCTGGCACTGGATGCCCTGGTTACCGAAAAAGCGAAACACCTCTTCGAAAAGAATGACGTGCTCACCCACATTGAACTGGAAGCCCGTCACGAAATCGAACTGGAAAAGTATATCAAGCGCGTTCAGATCGAAGCCCGCATCATGGGTGAACTCTGCACCAGCCATATACTTCCCGCTGCTGTAAAATATCAGAACGTTCTGATCAACAATATCAAGGGTATGAAGGATCTCGGACTGGAAGATCAGACTTCCAACCAGAAGCAGATACTCGTGAAGATCAGCGAACACATCAACAAACTGAGCGACCTCGTGGAGAAAATGATCGAAGCCCGCAAAGTTTGCAACGCGATGGACAACACCCGCACTAAGGCAATCGCTTACGAAAGCCAGGTGAAGGGGCCTTATTTCGACGCCATCCGTTACAGTGTGGACAAGCTGGAACTCCTGGTAGACGACTCCTACTGGCCGCTGCCGAAGTACCGCGAGATGCTGTTCATCCGCTAAGTCTTTTTGGATCAAAACCAACTGCGAAGGAAGCCCGCTCGGAAGAGTGGGCTTTTCCTTTCTTACCCACCAGCTTTGACTGCTGAAGCGTTAGCGTAAGCAGTAGCTTTAGCGAAGGTGGGTTTTTAGAAGTTTAGGAGTTTATGAGTTTAGAAGTTTAGAAGTTGGGAACCCCGTGGGAGAGGTTTGATGTTTGCCTTTGCCCACCAAAACTTTAGCGAAGGTGGGGGTTTGCGGTCTGAGATTGGGTTTGAGGTTGAAGTTGGGTTCGATGGGCACGCATTCGATTAAATTTAATCCAACAAGCCAATGGCAATTGCCGAAATAGACCTAATTCTGCGTAAAAAATTCAACTACTAAACGGAACCACTAGTTTATTTTTCTGCAACGCAGTCTGGTGGCTCATTTCACTCAGTTTTACAAATTGGCCTTTTTCAAAAAAGCAATACCCACTTCCCGAAGGGGATTATTTACCGGCGAAAAGCTTTCTATATTGTTCCCGCCTCGAGGCCTTTCCCGCCTTTATCAAATATAAAATAGCGTAGCAGGCTGCAGTAGCTGCCGCCGATGCCACGAATAAAAATAGTCCTGGTCATAACCCTGACCCGTGAAAGTTCTGTTCTCTGCTTGAAAAATCAATGAGAAGGAATCAATCTCGAATTTTTCAGATCATGATAGCGGAATCTGCCTTCCAGACCAATCAGCCGCTGGCCGCGGCTGTAAATAGAATCAGTTTTCGTCGCATTGATATCCCGCCAAAATAGCTCCGTTTTTTCAACTTTCTAAACGTTGCCACCCCATGGCAGACTTATTGCAGGCATAACAATAAGGAACTGCTGCTAAATACCGCCATTATGAAAAAGGTTGCTATCACCACTACCCTGGTCACTTTATACCTGGTCTTTTTCCAGCTGACCCCTTTCATCGGGTTCTCGCCTGCTGCAATTTCATGGATGTTCATAGCCTCACCCTTCCTCATCATTGGAATGGTTTACGTCATACTGAAATACGGCAAACCGTCCAGGTATACTTTTGATGAAAGATTTTATGATGACCTGGATTATGAAAGAAACGGCAAAGAATAGTAGTACTGGAAAACGTGAATCAGACCTCCTTAATGCTTACCTCCCTGGATGTCATTAATTTCCGATACGGTCAGGTCTTTGAATTCAGCTTCAAGATAGTGTGCATTTTCTTCAACCGTATCGCGGAATCCGGCTTCTTTCCGTCGTTGGTTAACATTTCCGCGATCCCTGATCGGCCACATCACCCATTGGAATTCCTTATTCCCGGTCTTCGGGTTCAAAAGGGTTAGCCCCACCGCCTGCGTACCGTAAATCTGTTCCTGGTTTTGCATCATCAGCAACCTGTCCTGCATTTTTGCTACCAGCATAAAAGGCAGCTCGCCATTTTTCCCCGCGGTTTCAACAAGCGGAAAATATTTCTGAATATTGGGTGTGTTGTGTTGCAACACATACCATGCGGCTTCATTGGTTGGTTCACCTACCAGGCTCTTACCGGGATATCCCTGGTGAATGAAAATGCTTTCAATTTCTGCCCAGTTGGAAGAATCGCTTTTTTGCTGCAACTTCCACAGATGCCGGTTTAAAGAATCTGCCGGAATACCAAACTGCTTTGCAAGCGAAAGTTTTTTCGCATTATCCAAACTCATCATCTCCCGGTATTTCTGATCGAGAGCCATGATAGAATCCAACCGCCTTTTCAGCTCCGTGTCCAATTGCCCCTGGCCAACAACCAGCTTGGCGGTCAGCAATATCATAAAAGAAAACAATAACTTTTCGAAGCGCATAGTAACAGGAAGTTACTCTTTATTTTTTGGGTTCAAACAACTCGATCAGGTTGCCCGAAGGATCCTTTAAAAGTATCTGCTTCCCACCCTGCCCCACAATCAATTCATTGCGAAAACTAGCCTGTTTTGCTTTGAGTTGCTCAATTAGAGCGTCCAGATTGTCTACGCCAAGTTGTATCCTGTTCCATCCACCCGGTTGGGGAACAGTTCCGTCAGGCATCGACTGTCCCGCGCCGCCAAAGCCGGGTTTATTGAAATACAAATTCAGGCTCCCCTTGGATAGCTTGGCAAAACCGGGCTCTACCTGCATGTCTACCTGGAATCCCAGCAAATCTCTATAGAAAGACACCACTTCACCCAGGTCATTTATAATATAACGGACACCGAAAAATTCGGTCCTGGTGTTACGCTCCATATGATTTAGTTTGGATTGAAAAGAAACATAGTTGAAAGGACAAACATCATCAAAGCTTGCCGTTATAGAGGCGTTTGTTGCCATCAACCGGTATAGCGGCAAGCCAGTGTGGGTGGAGTTCACTTCTTATCCAGCTGTTTCGCGAATTGTTCCGCGCTCAGCACCTCGATACCTACAAATTCCTGGTTGCCTTCCACCCACGCATCATGCCCCGGCGGGATCGTGTAAGAGTCGCCTGCTTTGATGGTTTGTTTCGATCCGTCATTCATTTGGATAGTAATGCTGCCGGACACAACATATCCCACATGGGAAAGCTGGCACGAATCAGTGTGCACTACCGGCTTGATGCATTCAGACCACCGCCATCCGGGCTTCATGTGCATGCGTGCCATTGTATACCCATCCAGTCGCACAATTTCAACCTTCGTTTTATCAGGTTGCCGAACCTCATCGGGTGTTTCAAGAGACTTCGCCTCGAGTTTGCTAACTGCTACTGGATTCATCTGACATAGATTGATCCGCCTACTTTTTCGCAATACGCAGGGATTTCGGCGTTCTTCCCTTAATAAAGTTATTTTGGTTATTCCGATTGCTGAAAATTTGTTGGATACGACCAAAGCCAAAAAATCAGTACATTCAGGTTCCTTCCCCCGGTTAGTCTCGTACAGGACGATTATTCCCCGTCAGCTGCAAGCCAGGTTACCGGCTGTTGTGCGGCCGGCGACACCAACATTCAACAACGCTAAGAACATGAAACATCTCCTGCTTTATGTGTTGCCCTTAATAGCAATGGCCGCTTGCAATCAACCGCAGAACACCAATTCACCGGAAACTGCTTCAGATACAGCCCATTCCGAAAGTAGTGCCAGGAACGAAGGCGGTTCAGCCACTGCCTTTAAAGCCGCTGATGCTATCGAACAGGCCGTCTACAGCCGGGCCTTCAATGCTGTGATCTGGGGGATGCCGGCAGTAAACTTTGAACTGATGGCAGAAAGCCTGTCAAAAGCAAAAGGGGATTTTAACCAGGTGGTCTACTGGTCAAAACCCGTAACGGCAATCAACCAGACCCTGACCCCCAACCCCGATGTCATTTATGTAAATCCCTTCTACGATACCAGGAAGGGGCCCGTGGTGTTGGAAATACCGCCCGCCAGCGGGATCTCTTCCATTACGGGCTCAATTGACGATTCCTGGCAGTTGCCCATTGAAGACGTCGGTCCGGCGGGGCTGGACAAAGGCAAAGGCGGAAAATACCTCCTGCTGCCTCCCGGTTTCAAAGGAAAAGTGCCGTCAGGATATTTCCCGCTTCCGGTGGAAACCTATACTGGTTTCGTGATTCTCCGTTCCAACCTGGGCGACCGTAGCGAGCAGGATATGGCCCGGGCAGTCGACTATGGGAAACAGGTAAAGATCTATCCGCTGGCAGAGGCAGGCAATTCTCCAAAAACCGTTTACCTCGACCTGTTGCAGACCCCTTTCGGCAATGTCATTCCCTATGACCTTCACTTCTTTGAATCACTCAACAGTTTTGTACAGCGTGAACCCTGGCTGGAACGGGATATGGCCATGATCGACCCGCTGAAAACCATCGGTATTGAAAAAGGAAAAGCCTTTTCTCCCAACGCCCGCACCAAAGAGATTCTCGCCGCTGCAGCCAAAGACGCCCATGCCTTTATCCGGAGTGATCTTGAAAAAGTTTTCGATCCGCCTTTCTATGAAGGCACACACTGGGCCTTGCCGGTTTCGCCTGCAACGGTGCAGGCAATGACCACGCATTACAATGACGTCAACTTCTATCCCATTGATCAGCGTGCGGTTGCTTATTCCCTGGCATACTTCAGTGCCAAACACCTCGGCACCGGACAATTCTACCTGATGAATATCCAGGACAAAGTGCGCCAGCCGCTGATCGGTTCAAAAACCTACAAGCTGAACATACCTGCGAATGTTCCCGTGAAACTCTATTGGTCCGTTACCGTATATGACGCCGCCACGCATGCGCTGGTCACAGGAATGCCCTATGCCAGTCGCGCTTCCAACTCCCCCGGACTGCAAAAGAATGCGGATGGCTCAGTAGACCTTTGGTTCAGTGCAACCGCACCCGAAGGCAAGTCTGCGAACTGGATCCCTGTAAATGCGAAAGGGAACTTCGAATTGCTCGCCCGCTTCTATGGACCGGAAAAAGCTTTCTTTGAAAAGGCCTGGAAAATGGGGGATCCCGAAGAAGTGAAATAACCCATAGGAATGGGTTACGCCCCGTGACTCAGCTTCCTGGTCGCCTGAGCAATACTGTGAATTACTTTACGGGCATCGCAGTTATTTAATCCCGCCCCCCAACAGGCATTGAATTCCAGCACAAACCAACCTGTTGTAATAATATAAGCAATGTCAATTGCGCCAATACAAAGGCGAAGGCCTGGTTACCATAAATACTAATGACACTGTCGGACAGGTCATCCTGTTTGATCCAGAACTTACCTGGCCGTAAAACATCGCCTCCAATGGATTGCCATGTAGCGGCAACAGCTTCAAATTCCGAATCCGTCTTTTCCGGCATGAATAATATACTGGCAGTGCGGTACAAGTAATACGCTCGCTTTGGAATGATTTCTAGCAAACTACAAATAAATACAGGGGTAGTAGTTTGTAGCCAAAAAGTTCAATTACATTCACTTTGTTGCTTCATCAGGATAATCGAAAAGATATTCCACCCACAACGCTTTCGCGTATTCCAGGAAACCATCGGGCAACTGGCCGAATGACCAGTCTGGAACGAATTTCCCGCCTGCCTCATTATCCATCATCTGCGAGGACGTTTGAGAAGTACCCCGGATGACATACTTGTTGCTGCCCTGGTGCAGGACAAGTTTCAGTGTACGTACACTCACATCCCCGGTGCAGGTCGTCGAATACATCATCCAGGTTTCTGAAATGCCGTTCTTGTCAAGGTCCGTTATACGCACCGATCCTGCCCGGAATTCCGTTATCACATCCAATGGGCAATCTCTCACATAATCAGTAAGCTTCCACAAAAGTGAATCACCATTGATGATATGGTAAGCATACAGTGATTTTTCCCGGCTGTCCCCGTTACCATCCTTTCCTGTATGCCAGGTTTCCTTCCCTTCCGTCAATATCAAAGAATTTGTGCCAAGCTTATCCACCCAACGCGCGGCATGCACTACTTTTCCGGGGAACTTAAATTTCTGCTGAAGGGTATCGGCGCGAAAAGATTTCGGGACCGGCTGCGCCTTTCCCAAAACCGGCAGCAAAAAGATCAGCATCCAACAAGGTGCACACCTATTAAATCTTCTCATAACTAATAATGAATACGCCGAACCACTTTCGGATGTTTGGTTTGTTGGTAGCGATCAACGGCTTCTTCCCCGCCTGGAGTTTTGTATACTCCTCGGTTTCCAGGCGCAGGTATTTGATATTATCCTGTAAATACTGGTAGATTTCATTCCTGGTGATGGCATCCTTCACCCTGAAGTGTTCGTAGGAATCTGCATTGTACCTTACCACAAAATTGTCCCGCCCGTTTTCCATTTCAACTGCCTTGAAATAATGCACCGGAACACCAGAGCAATTCCGCTCCGGCAATTTATTCGCGCGCAGGTCAGCCAGCACCTGCTCCATTTCGGTTGGTCTTGGATTGATCCGGTAGAGGGTCTCTTCAGAGAAAGCAATGATCCGGTCATCGCCTTTTTCTTCGTTTGTCCAGAATTTCATACAGTACTTTTGATCAGATGATAATAATGATTGTCGCCTTCGTCCTCAAATTCGCTCACCAGCTTTAATCCAAAACCCGACAACAGCGCCAGGTATCGTTCAGCACCAAGTGACACAGATCCCCGGTCCGTCAATACATCGATCCAGGTGATAGTCTTCGTAGGCGCAGTAAATAAAAACTGTCCACCTTCCTCCAAACCTCCGGCAACTTTTTTCAATACCAGTTCCTGTGATTCCGCAGGCAGCAGGAAAATCAATCCAATCGCCACTACAGCATCAAACTTCCTGTTAAAGAAAACAGATGTTTCCACCGGCTCGCAGGCAACAGGAACTCCGGGAAAATTCTTCCGGAAGGCCGCTTCCATCGTCGGAGCAGCATCGACGCCATACACTGAAAATCCCGCATCCAGCAAAACTTTAGTACCAGGTATACCCGTTCCGCAACCAAGATCCAGTACTGTACAGCCTTTCTTCAAATGCACTACCCACTGTTTCAATTCATGCGCACCAATGCCATGAACTGCACTGCCCCGGGTGGCGATAAACTCCCGGGCCTTCCGCTCATATCCATTGGAATTATCCGTTGACATAGTTCAGAAAGTCCATTTGACGATGGTAATAATCCCCGTAATCAGACTGATAGCCAGGAAAATAAAAAGTATTATGCATCCCGGTTAGTGTCAATATCATCGCTTTTCCGCGGGCCAAACCGCACTTCACTGATCCTGAATTCACTATCCTGCTCCATACAATTCTGTAGGTCCTCCAGTGACACCCTATCATTCAGCACATGACTTTTCCCTTCCGCTTCAGCAGCCTGCAGTAGCGAAAGCGCCATCATCTTCAACCCATCAGCATTCGCCTGAATATATCCACCCTCATTCCGATGGGTATAAATTCCAATCTTCACCTGCTCCTTCCGGATAGCACCTTCCAGTTCCTTCACAAGGAACTCAATTTTATTAACGCCCATTTCCACCTGGTAAAATTTGATAATCCAATTGTCGGAAGCTGATTTTCCTATAAAATATCTGCACGAATATCATCATCATTAAAAATTGAAAACCGATCCCGCAACATTTGCCACCCGCGACAATCTCTTTGCGCCTTTGCACCTTTGCGTGCTTTGCGCGAAACTACCTAAGCGCCAGCGCAGGCAGCAAGATAATTCCCTTCCCATTCCTTTGCAAGCAATTTCATAAAAAAGCTGCGCCATCACTGACGCAGCTCACAAGAAACAATTGGACATAATATGCCGGTAGCAAATCATCCTGCAAAAGTGAACAGCGCCGCCGATAATCTGGTGCAGGTAACAATATGATAACAATGCACGGCTTCCGGTAGATCCGGTGTAATATTGCAAGCTGTCTTAAGAAATGGTTTGAAGTTTGGAGTCTGTAGTTTGTGGTTAAGTTTGAAGTTGGGCCTGCAGCTCAACGCTTTCGAATAACGTTATCGTACACAGGTATCGGATTTCGCCAACGCCAACCTTTAACCTCAAACCCAACTCCAAACCTCAAACCGCAAACTTCAAACATTCCTTTACACATGAGTTTCTCCGACTGGCTCTCCCTCCTCTCCCAGCAAATCCTTGCTACCGACCTCCTGCAGTGGACCGCCATCATCCTCAGCGTAGCCGAAGTGCTGCTGGCCCGCGCCAACAAAGTATGGCTCTACCCCACTGGTATCGTCGCCACGGTGATCTCCATCTATATTCTCACGAAAGCCGGACTCTATGCCGAAAGCCTGCTGAACGGCTACTATGTTGTGATGAGCATTTACGGCTGGTGGTATTGGGTCAAGAAACAAGACAACCACCCGGTAACCATCACCCGCAGTACCGCGGCAGAATGGCGCATCACAACCGCCATTTCATTGCTCGGTTGCGCCGCGCTCTATTTCCTGCTTCGCCATTTTACCGATTCCACCGTACCCCTCTGGGACGCCTGGGTCAGCAGCACCGCCTGGGCCGGCATGTGGCTGCTTGCCCGTCGTAAACTGGAAAACTGGATCCTCCTGAACATCTCCAACGCTTTCGCCATCCCGCTCCTGTTCCATAAAGACCTCCCGCTTTATGCATTGCTGACCATCTTCCTGTTCATTGTTGCCGTTGTGGGTTATTTAGATTGGAAAAGAAAGCTGACCCATGTCCTGCGGGCAAACAGTAAAAACTAAGTAGAACAACGTAGATTCAAAAACCCGCCTTTTCCCCGAAAAATACCTGTACCACGCTGGCTAGTTTTGCTCCCGCAAATCAAAAAACCAGTTATGAATCGTTACAGAACGGCCTGCGCGGCCACGCTTATCCTCGGTATTGGATTATTCGCGGCATCCTGCCACAAAAAGAAAGTGGAAGATCTTATCTCCGGCAACGATGAGATCTCTTCCCAGCTTGTCAACAAAAAATGGAACCTGACGGAACAGACCATCGCCCCTGCTATTGATGTAAATGGCGACGGAACCCCTGATACCAACATGCTCAACTTTTTACCGGAATGCGCAAAAGACGACTATATCGTATTCGACAAAGAAGGCAGCTTTACCATCTTCGATGGCACCAACCTGTGTACTGAATCCCAGCCGGAGGTGGGCTCGTGGTTGCTGACCAACGAAAAGGATCTGCTCATCACACAACCCGCCGGCATCCGCGAAGCAAAAGTGATCAGCATCACCGGCACCAGCATGAAACTCGAAGTGAAAGATTTCCTGGAAGGACAAAACGTGACGATCACTGAAGTGTATACGAAGCGATAGAAGAAAAGACCAAAGTGTAGGTGGCTGCGCGCCTGCATCTCTGCGAGTCCCGCGTGAAAACCACTTTGCGCCTTTGCACCTTTGCGTGCTTTGCGCGAAAAAAAAACAATTGCGTGAAAAAACACCCGCGTGAAAGGCGCGCAGCGCCTGCCGCCTACCCCTTTGCCTTTTCCGCTTCCTCCTTCACCCGGAACTTAACAATTTTTGCCACCAGCGTGAGCGGCAGCTTCTCCTCCAATGGAAACTGGATCGCGCCCTTCGACGTCACATACCCCGCGAGCTCCTTCTCAAACGCCGCCACACCCGACGGAGCAGGATAAAACCCGATATGCTTCTTCGCCGCCGCAAAGTGAACAAGATTGCGTTTCAGTTTGAAAGTCGGCATGCCATAGGCCATCGCTTCAACAGCCGCGGGCGCGGCCTTCCGGATGGTGTCGCGCATCGCTTCCAGGCGCGCTTTCACTTCGCCGTCAAAACCCGCGATATAGGCGTCGATATCAGCTGGCGGGGTACCCGCTGCTTTTGCTCCCTGCTGCATAAGTTGCTGATTTATGTTTGGCCGGAGAATTCTCCGGACCTACTCCGTCCTTAAAGATAACGCAGGATTCCGTAAAGCCGCACGGGCAGAATGGATCGCTACCGTCACCAGCGCAATACCGGCAATAAGCAGCAAGGGCAGCAACAACAAAACGGGACTCACCTCGATCCGGAACGCATAGTCGCTCAGCCAGCCGTTCAGGATAATCCACGATACCGGCATCGCAATTACACCAGCGATCAGTACCAGTTTCAGGTATTCTCGGCTCAGCAGGCCTACCAGTTCGGGCACACTGGCACCCAGCACTTTCCGCAGGCCCACTTCTTTGGTCCGCTTGCTGATGGAATACAACGACAAGCCAAACAGTCCCAGCGATGCCACGAGCACAGAGAGCAACGTAAACCACCAAAGCACGGAAGAGAACAACCGGTCATTCTGGTATTGCTGCGCAAAGCGCTGGTCGAGGAAGCTATAGGTAAAAGGAGATTCGGGAAATCTTTTCAGCCAGAGTTGCCGCACCTGGTCCACCAGCTGCTGCATATCACCCGTTTCCACTTTAAGGGAATACCAGTTCATATCAGCTTCCTGGCTGGGATAAAACACGATGGGATCATAACTGTACTGGAGCGATTGCTGGTGGTAGTCATACAACACACCGATGATCCTGCAGTCATGACCGGCGCCATTGATGATCTGCCCGATTGCCGCCTGCGGTGAAGCATATCCAAATACTTTCGAGGCCGTTTCATTCAAAACAATATTCAATACCTGTGTGGTATCGTTCGAATAGGGCTTATCCTTATCGAACCCGCGGCCGGCTGCGAATTTCAGGCCGTATTGGGCAAAGAAATGTTCATCCACGCCGAAGGTCCGGCAGCTCTTGTTGTCGAGGGATGTCTGCCGGTGGAAACCCGTAGAGCTGCCCACTTCACCGCCGGGCACGTCCGTAGAGGCCGCAACGGCTTTCACCCCGTGGAGCGCACGCAGGTCATTAAGAAAGGACTGAATGGTCATCAATGCGGCACTGTCCTGGTTCACCGTCTGTTCCAGCACCAGCGTCTGCCGGATGTCAACCCCCAGTTCGCGTTTACTCATGAACGTAAGCTGGCGATAGAATCCGATCGCCCCGGCAGTCAGCACGATGGCCGCAGTGAACTGCAATACCACCAGTGATTTCTGGAAGATATGGCTGCCGCGGCCACTGCCTCTTCCACTTCCCCGGCCACTGCTTAGTCCGCTGGAAGATTTCAGCGTTTGAATCGGCTGGAAAGAAGACAACACAAATGCGGGATAGAAACCCGACAGCAAAGTACTCACGAGCAGGAAAGCGAGCAGGCTCACCCAGAACAGGGCATTGGCCTGCTGGAGACTCGTAATATCTCTTCCGACCAGCTGTGCAAAAGCCGGAAGCGACAAACTGAAAATGATATACCCGATCAATGCCCCGGCGATATTACCGATAAAGGATTCCGCCAGGAACTGCCGCACCAGTTGTATGCGGCTGGCACCAACCACCTTGCGCACCCCGATCTCCCGGGAACGTTCCAGCGAATGCGCTGTGGCAAGGTTGACGTGATTGATCAGGGAGATGAACAGGATCATCAGCGCCGCAATCCCCAGGTATTTGAGATAATAAAGGTTCCCATTGCCATCCAGTTCATAGCTGTAGGGCGATCGCGTATGGATGTCACGAATCGGTTGCAGTTTGAATTCAACGGAATAGTTCGCTTCCTTCATGTCGGCGGACTTATATTTCTCCGCAAACGCCGGCAACTTGGCCTCGAGTGTCTTGATATCGGAAGGCTTGTTCAGCAGCAGGTAGGTATAGAAATCGGTCCAGCCCCAGCTTGTATTCGCCCGCCCGTTAGTGATCTGTATGTATTTGTCGAAGTTGAGGAGGATATTGAACCGCAGGTGTGAATTGGCGGGAAGATCTTTCACCACCGCTTTCACGATATAGTCTTCGTTGTCGAAGCGGAGGGATTTCCCGACAGCGTTGGCATCGCCGAAATATTTGATCGCCGTGCTGTGCGTCACCACCGCATCATTCAGCTGGGTCAGCGCCGTCGCCGGACTACCCTTTTCGAACTCGCAGGTGAATACTTTGAACACGTTGGGATCCGTGAAATAGATATTGCCGGACTCATTGAATTTGTTGTCGCCGTGGCGTACAATGCCCCAGCGTTTCCGGAAACGAACCGCCTCCTTTACTTCCGGGAAATCGTGTTTCATGGCAGGTGCCAGCGCAGGATAGGTAAAAGCAAAGGTCTGCGGCATGCCGTTCTTCTCAGTCATGATCATCGGTACCCGCACGATCCGGTCTTTGTTGACCTGGTAATCGTCGTAACTGTATTCGAACCGGAGATAGTTGGCAATCAGCAGGAACACGGCAATACCAATAGCGAGACCCAGGATATGTATGGCTGAAAACACTTTTTTCTTCAGCAGGTTTCGCCAGCCGGTCTTGAAAAAATTAGTCAGCATCTTGTTTCTTTTATTGGTGAATATTTTCCCGCAATTTTTTTTTCGCTATTTTTTTCTCGCAAAGGCGCAATGGTGCAAAGGCGCCAAGATTGAATATTGAATTAATTATCCGGCACACCTCGTTCTACTGACACCAAAATCTTTTTAGTTTCAATCACCTTCTTACCACTTCAACTTCAAAATTTCCTTTCAAATCCTTTGCGCCTTTGCACCATTGCGCCTTTGCGTGAAACCTTTGCGAGCTCCACAAAACCTTTGCGAGCTTACTCTGTGCGCAGGCTCTTCACCGGATTCGCCAGCGCCGCGCGGAAGGTCTGTATGCTGATCACCAGCAATGCCACCACGAGCAACAAGATCCCCGCGATCACAAACACGGTTGCAGTTAATGATATCCGGTAGCTGAAATCCTGCAGCCAGCGGCGGGCAAAGAGCCAGCTGAACGGAATGGCAATGGCGCAGGCCACCAATACAAGGCGAAGGAAACTACGGCTCAGCATCCACACGAGACCGCTGGTGCTGGCGCCCAGTACTTTCCGCACGCCGATCTCCTTGATGCGCTGCTGCACCGTAAAGGCGGACAAGCCGAGCAATCCCACGCAGGCGAGCAGGATGGCCACCCCGGAGAACAGGCTGATCACCTGGGCGGTCTGCTTTTCTGTTTTATAGAGGCGGTTGAATTCTTCATCCATGAAGCGGTAGCTGAAGGGACGGTGCGGCACCAGGGTTTTCCAGGTTTTTTCCAGGTACGCAATAGTCTGCGACAGGTTCGCGCCGTCTGTTTTTACGATCAGGTTGTTGCCGCCCCAGTCGATGGGGAACAGCACCAGCGACTTGATCGGAGTATGCAGGGAAGCAAAATGGAAATCTTTCACCACGCCGCTCACCTCACCCGGACGGCCATCGCCGAGGAACATTTTTTGTCCCACTGCTTTCTCCGGCGTCCAGCCCAACTGGCGTGCAGCAGATTCATTCAACAGGAAATGATAGTAATTGCTGTCGCTGTTTTCGTGTTGCGTTTCCTTCATATCAGCCTTCCTGATCCCTTCGCCGGCAACCAGGGGAAGGTTGATGGCATCGAGGAATTCTTCATCTACCGGGTTCGCATAAACGCTGAGTTCGGTACCTGATGCCATATCCGCGCGGCGCATGGAAAAGCCGCCCACGATATTGACGGGCAGCTGGTTGACGCGGCTCACGGCACGAACATGCGGATCCTTTTTGAATTCGGTCTTCATGGTTTCCAGCTTCTGCGCGATCTTTTCGTCGATATTGATCACCAGGCTGTGCTCGCGGTCGAAGCCCAGGGATTTGTTCTGGATATAACGGAACTGTTGCTGGATCACGAAAGTGGCGATCAGCAGGAAAGCAGAAATGGTGAACTGGAAAACGGTGAGGGATTGCCGCAGGAAATGTCCCTTGCTGGTGTTGCGGAAACTGCCTTTCAATACTTTCACCGGCTGAAAACCTGACAATACGAGGGCGGGATACGAACCCGCCAGCAGGGCGATACTGGCGATCATGATCACGACAGCCGCAATAATGCCCGGTTGCATCAGTTCCCGGATGCCCAGTTCGCGGCCAACCAGATGATTGAAGGGCGGCAACAGGAATTTCACCAGCACCACACTAAGAATGAGCGCCAGCACACAAAGCACTATTGATTCACCGATGAACTGCCAGAAGACCTGTCCCCTGCTGGCGCCGGCCACTTTGCGGATGCCGACTTCCCGCGCACGCTCCAGCGAACGCGCGGTACTCATGTTCACATAGGTAAAGCAGGCGATCAGCAGGATCAGCACGGCGATGCCGGAAGCAATATAGATATAGGCGATATTGGTATTCGGTTCGAAGGAGTCAAAAGGAGAATGGAGGTGGATGCTGGTGTAGGGCTCCAGCCAGTAGGTCAGGAACGTATTGGGATCAGCCATTTCCTTTTTCATGAAAGGGCCGATCTTGGCCTGCAGTTTCGCGATATCGGAAGGCTGTTTCAGCAGTAGGTAGGTGCTGTAGTTGGCGTTCCAGTAGGTGGGTTCGTTGCTGGTACCGAGACTGGAAAAGCTGGCCAGCAGGTCGAAGCGGATCTGTGAATTGGAGGGACTCTCATCGGCTACGCCGGTCACTTCGTAGTTCGTCTGGTTGCTGCCTACCTGGATGATCTTGCCGATGGGGTTTTCCTCGCCGAAATATCTTTTCGCGGTAGCTGCGGATAAGACCACCTGGTTGGGCCGCATCAGCACCTGTTGGGGATTGCCTTTCCGGAGCGTGAAAGCCGGAAATACATTGAAGAAAGTCGAGTCAGCATAGATGAACCGGCGTTCTTCAAACAGCTTCTCGCCCACTTTTACGAGTCCGCCGCCCCAGGTCATCCGGACGCCATCTTCCACTTCCGGAAAATTGCGTTTAAAACTCGGGAACACGTATGTACTCGTGTAATTCCCTTTGTTCGGTTCTGTGCCGCCGAAACTGTATTCCATGATCACGCGTGCGATCCGGTCGCCTTTGGGCTGGAAGCGGTCGTAACTGAGTTCGTGGCGGATATACAGCACCATCAGCAGGCAGCAGGTCAGCGCCACTGTGAGTCCCGACAAATTGATAACACTGAACCCCTTGTGCTTCATGAGGCTTCTGATCGCGATCTTGAAATAGTTCAACAGCATGTCCGGTCGTATTGGTCGTTTAAAATTTCAACAAAAAAGGTTTTTCCGCGGAAATGGATTTTCGGATAAGGTGCCTGTGAAATCTGAATAAAGTTTAAGAACCCCGCTTCCGGATAAGGTTAAAAGGACAAGGTTTATAATGACCGGGGTTCTGTGCCAATAAAAACAAAGCAGATACCAAGAATGCAAAACTATGGTTTTCAATTTATTAGCACTTTGCTTCCGCATCGGGTGTCCGGTTCCGATACAGAATCCGTTCATTCGCGTACAATCTGAAGCTGCTTCGCCCATCGAAGCCCTGCCTAGCCTTCCGACGCTTTAGCGAAGAAAGGATCTGCTTTTTTGAAAATGATCAATTTGCAAAATCTTCTGAAATAAGCCACCAGACTGCGTTTCAGAAAAATAAACTGATACTTCCGTTTACTACACGAATCGTTGTACACGAAAGTCATCCACTGAATAGCCGGTGTCGGTGGTTGTGTCAGGAGGTTAACCAGATGACCTGAGTCAGGATTATTCCATGTGTTTATGGATGGTTTACCAAGGCACATCTTTTGACTTCGTGCAGCGGCAGTGGTCGTTTACAAACGCGTAAATTAATAAAACGCAGTCTGGTGGCTCATTTCACTGAGTTTAATGAATTACCAAAGTTCAAAAAAGCAACTCCCACCTACGCTAAAGCTACGGTAGGCAAAGCCCCACCCACGGTAACGCTACTAGCTCCGCTTCATTCTGGCAGGCAAATACGGAAGTCAAGGCCCACGGCCGCTAAGTGTCACATTCCGAAGGGGCGCAAAAAAACCCGCCGGTTCGCGGCGGGGGGACGGTAACTACCAGTTATGGCCATTACTGCGGAATACTATAATAGCCCTTGTCGGCCTTACGCGGCTGCGGCTGCACATACAGCACCGTTTGGCGGGGCAGTTTTTTATTGTTATCGCCAATCGCGTAATAGCCTTTCTTCACTTCAGGCGCTGGTCCGTCAGCAGCCAGCTTCAATCCGGCGGAATACTTCCGCGATGCATTATCGCCAATGGAATAATATCCTTTGCCTGTTGCTGCGGGACGCGAAGAATCCCCGGGAGCAGTCTGCGCAGCGGCAGTTTGTAAAAAGGCAAGGGAAAGAAAAAGGGCTACGGCGGGAAGAACTAATTTTTTCATGATGATGCGTTTAAGATTTATCGTTGAACCGGCATGGCAGATCGCGCCAGGCCATCAAATGAACTGATCAAACTATTAATGGAACTATCTGAAAAGAACCTACAGCCGGAAACAGCAATGCAGAATATGTAGTGGAGAAGTTGAACCAGAAATGCGCGATGTAACCGGCGCGCCATCAGCTATAGAAACGGGGAAAGTAAATGCGTTCGCTGCAGCGGAAACCACAGGTACGGAAGCTGCCCTCTCTTCGGACAAATGCTCAGCTGGAAAAACCCGCACAACAGGCGAACCGGAACCTTCCGCCTCGCGTTCCGATGAAGCCGATGATACCGGAGAACCGAAAGCCGGCGCCCCGAATGCCGAAACACCTACTCCGCTGCAAAGAAAAGCAGCGTAAAGCAAGGTGGTCAGTATGGCTTTGAGTCGCTTCATGTTTCGCTTCATGAGATGACGCAAAGTTACCAACGAACGCTTGCTTTACGCTGCTGCAAACTGTTAAAACAACCGCGAAAGAGATTAACGCGGGATTAATTTTCCATATAGAATTCCATCACCCCGCCCGCCAATATCGTTTCATGATCAATGTTATACCCGTTAAACGGCTTACCATTCAACACGATCTTCTTCACATGCACATTCTTCGCACTCTGGTTGTGTGCAACAATTGTAAACGTTTTGCCGCCGCCCAACTGGAGAACCGCCTTATCCACCGCCGGACTACCAATGGCATACTGATTACTGCCGGGTGCAACGGGATAAAATCCAATGCTGCTGAAGATATACCAGGCACTCATTTGTCCGCAGTCATCATTTCCACCCAATCCATCCGGCGCCGACTTGTACTGGTGCTTCAAAATCATCCGCACCCGCTCCTGCGTCTTGCGCGGCGCGCCCGCATCATTATAGAGATAAGCGACATGGTGCGACGGCTCATTGCCATGCACATAGTTACCAATGATCCCGTCCCGCGTGATGTCTTCCGTATGCGCAAAGAACTCATCGGGCAGATGCATCGTAAACAAAGAATCCAGGTGCCGAACAAAAGCTTTATTCCCGCCCATCAGCGCAATCAATGCCTTCGGATCATGCGGTACATACAGGCTGTAATTCCAGGCATTCCCCTCGATATACCCCTTCTGATGCGTACTCAACGGATCAAACTCCGTCACAAAACTGCCATCCTTCAACTTCGCCTGCATATACCCCGTCGCCGGATTCCACACATTCCGGAAATTCCCGGACCGCTTTAAAAATTCTTCGTAGATATCATTACGGCCAAGCTTCTTCGCCATCTGCGCGATCGCCCAGTCGTCATACGCATATTCCAGGGTCTTGGATACCGACGCACCACTCAGATCCTCCGGCACATAACCCATATCCATATACGCACCTACCCCATCATAACTGCGGTGCCGCGCACTCGCCACACAGGCATCAAGCGCCTTGTTTGCGTCGAAAGGCGCATTGCCCTTCATCACCGCATCCGCGATCACACTCACACTGTGATACCCGATCATGCACCAGTTGTCATTCGCATAATGACTCCAAACAGGCAACAATTTATGTACGCTCTGATCATAATGCGCCAGCATGGATTGCACCATATCGGCATTCCGCTGCGGCTGCACCAGGTTCAGCAAAGGATGCAAGGCCCGGTAAGTATCCCACAGAGAGAAAGTCGTGTAGTTCGTAAAGCCCGATGCCGTATGGATATTCTGATCGAGCCCCTTGTAACGGCCATCCACATCCATGTAGATCGTGGGACTCAAAGCCGCGTGATACATCGCTGTGTAAAAACTTTCCAGCGTTTCCTGCTCTTTGCTTTCGATGCTCAGCTTCGCGAGTTCCTGCTCCCAGGCCGCTTCTCCCGCTGCCTTCACCGCTGCGAAATCCCATCCCGGGATCTCCGTCCGCATGTTCAGCAATGCTCCTTCCGTACTCACTGACGACAATGCAAACTTGATCTGCACCGCCTCTCCGGCTTCCACATCGAAATCAAAATATGACCTGATCCGGTGACCGGCCATCTCCGGGAAATCCTTGTCCTGTTTGAACTTGCCCCAGAAGCCGCGATAAGCCTGCGCAGGATCCATCTTTCTAAACCCATAAGTTTTGATTGGCTTCGAAAAGCTCATCGCGAAATAGACCGTCCGCGTCCGCGCCCAGCCATTCGTCTGCCGGTAACCCGTCACGAGCGTATCATTTTCCACCCGGAAGAAAGTCCACACGTTCTTGTCATCATAATTGTAGATGCCGTGCATGCCATCGAGGATGATATGCGCCTGTGTCTTTTCCGGGAAAGTATACTTGTGCATGCCCACCCGCGCCGAAGCGGTCAGCTCCGCCGTGATGTTCTGGTCGTCGAGTTTCACCTTGTAATAGGCGGGCGATGCCGTTTCATTGGCGTGGCTGAATTTTGAGCGATAACCACTCTCCGGGTGTGCAGCCGTACCTGGATTCAGTTGCAGCGCGCCGGTCGTGGGCATGATCAGGAAATCACCCAGATCCGAGTGGCCCGTGCCGCTGAAATGCGTGTGACTGAAACCCACGATCGTGGCGTCATCGTACTGGTAGCCCGCGCAGTATTTGTACACATCGGGATTGTACTTGCCATTCATTTCGTAGGGGATCGTATCGGTATCGGGACTCAATTGCACCATGCCGAAGGGCACGGTCGCCCCGGGATAAACATGCCCCATTCTTTGTGTGCCGTTGAGCGGCTTAACATATTGGGTGAGGGACTTTGTTTGTGCTGAACTGGCCTGCACGGTAATCATTCCTGCAGCAGGCAGAAAAAACAGTAGGATATTTCTCATGTGTAGTATTTCCAAAAAAATTAAAACCCTTTTTTGTCACCCGGACGCGGGAGCTGCAGGCCATCCACAAAACTGCTCTCGGCGATCAGTTTCTCGATCTCCGCTGCCTTCCGTGGCGCCAGGGTACTCAGCAATTCGCATTGCTTTTTCGTGATCCGGATATCATCTTCAATGCGCACCGCAATATTCCACCATTTCCGGTCAACCGGGCTGTTTTCAGGAATATAGATTCCGGGTTCCACAGTTATCACCATATTTTCTTTCAATATGCTGTAATCGCCTTTATCGTGCACATCCAGCCCGATAAAATGGGAACAGCCATGCGGGTAATACTTCCGGATGTCCTCCGGTTTCTGGATCAATCCCAGCTTCAGCATCCCGCGGGTCAGTACCGCTCTTGCCGTATCCTCGATCGCCTTGAAGGTGGTGCCTGGCTGCGCGATCTTAAACACGGCCTCCTGCGCATCATAAACCAAATCATAGATCTGTCGCTGCTCCCTGCTGAATTTCCCATTTGCCGGAAAAGTGCGGGTCACATCCGCAGCATAGCCATGATACATCGCCCCCACATCCATTAGCACCATATTCTGACCCACTTCAGTGGCCGTATTTGTCTCATAATGCAGGATACAGCCATTTTCCCCCGCACCCACGATAGATCCATAGGCCACATCTTCTGCGCCCAGCTTCTTGTGAATAAACTCCTGCACACCCTGCAATTCCATTTCCGACATACCGGGCTTTACCGCCTTCATGGCTTCCGCGTGGGCGAGACACGATATATCCACCGCCTTGCGGAGCAGTTCCATTTCCTCCGGTGTTTTGATCTGCCTCAATTGTTGGGTCAGTTCGGCATATAAGGCTGCATTGATCTTTGACTGGCTGATAAAATTGATGATGTTCACCACCGCTGCTGAATCTTTTACATTCAGGATCGCCTGCACCAGCGAATCATTCGCATACCGCGGATTATCTGCTGCCATCCGCTGGTAATAATTCAGTAGTTTGGGTCGTCCCGCATCGCCCGCCAGCTGCGGATAATTCGGCAGCATGGCCACATTGGCAGCGATGGTCTCATCATAACTGGCAGGGATACCTGCTTTCTTCCGGAATACCTGCACCAGGTCATAGACATCGTTCCCGTTCTCCGGGTCGTCCGACAGGTTCTTCACGCCCTCATAGATCAGCTGGTCGAACCGGGTGAGGTCGAGCGGAAAGGATTTGAACTCCTGCCCATTATACACGGCCTGGATTCCCAGCTTCTCCCTCACGCCTTCTTTGCCCAGCCGCTTGCCGGTCCACCGTTCATTAGCGGAATCCTTTTCCTGCACGAAAAAAAGCTCGTTGAAGGCCTTACCCTCCCCTGTCTTCTGCTCCTCTTTAAAAATCAGCAGCACCGCTTCCGGTTCCGTATAACCGGAAAAATAATAGAGGTCCGGGTTCGGGTGATACCGGTAATCCACATCATTGGCGAAATTCCTGACCGGTGCGCTGAAAAATACCGCAACGGAATTGGCCGGCATCAGCGCCCGCAGCGCTTCGCGGCGTCCCTTATGAAAGGAAGCGGGCAGATAATCTTTTGGTTGGGGCAACTGCGCCTGGATGGCATCCGGCGTGCATACTGCCACGGCACTTGCTGCCAGGGCAATCATCAGGAATTTTCTCATGTAAAGCTGTTTTAACGTCTATTAACTTCCGGTACCACCCATCCGCTTCCCCCTTCACTTACCGTCTTCTCTTTATACCTTCTCTTCGTACCTTCTCTTAGCATTTTCTCTTCGTTCTTTCTCTTAGCACCTCCTCTTTGCTTCTTCACTCGGCATCTTCAATTAGCAACTTCTCCTTACAACCTTTCGTAAACCCAGTTCAGTGCCATTTTGAGCTGTTGCTCCATTCCGATATGGGAATTGTCCAGCACAATGGCGTCGGCAGCCTGCCGCAGGGGACTCACCTCGCGGTGGCTGTCGATATAGTCCCGCATTTCAAGGTTGGCCTTCACTTCATCGATGGTGATGTTGGGATTCTTTTCGTATAGTTCGCGGAAACGGCGTTCCACGCGGATCGCGTTGTCGGCCGTCATAAAGATCTTCAATTCCGCAGCAGGAAACACGACCGTCCCGATATCGCGGCCATCCATCACGATGCCCTTCTTCTTGCCCATCTCCTGCTGTTGCCGCACGGCAAATTCACGCACTTCCCGCAGGGCCGCCACATCGCTCACCTTTTCTGCCACCACCAGGTCACGGATCACATATTCAACATTTTCGCCATTCAAAAAGATCTCCGACTGCCGGTGTGCCTCATTGTAATGAAATTCCAGCTGGATCTGCGCCAGCGCCTCATGCACCTCCTTTTCGTCGGTCCAGTCCACATGGTTTCTCAGGAAATACAGCGTGATCGCGCGGTACATGGCGCCGCTGTCGATATAGGCGTAGTTCAGCTCCTTCGCGAGTTGTTTCGCCAGGGTGCTCTTGCCGCAACTGCTCCAGCCATCGATGGTAATGATGATTTTCTTCCGGGACGATGTCATAGCCCAAAGATAGGGAAGCAACGGATGCCTGCGCTGCGCTTGGCAGTTGTTTCACGCTGGGCTCGCAGAGGAGCAGGGGCGGATGGAAGAAATTAGTGATCCGTGGTGCGGACGTCATTTCCGTTTGGCAGTAGCCGCGATCAGCACGGCAATCGGCAATAACGTCAGGGCACCTACGAAGATCCAGATGATCCAGTGGTTGGAAGGAACTTTTCCGGTGGTGGCCGAATTGATCACCATCCATTCGATGAAGGCGAACATGGCCGCACATAGGAGTGCGATGATATCGAGAAGAATGCTGTCACCACCGTACATCTTCTCTGCAAGTCCGGGCGTTAAGGTGAAGGGCCGTTTCCGCAGTGCCGGAAATTTGCGGACAGCATACAACAACGCAATCGTGCCAGTCCCTATCACGGGCAGAATAAAGATGGTGGCCTTACCACCCCGGCCATCGATTTCACCGCTGCCATTGAAATGCGTCGGAATGATCTCCGGTAACTGCTGCCATGCAACCAGCGGCAGGATCCATACAATCAGCAACGCAACCACCGTTGCCCCTGCCAGGATTTTTTTTACGCCCTGGTCACCGTTTGCGTTTTGCATAGATCAATAAGTGTTTTAATAGCAACAAAATATACTTTCTTTTCAGATCATGCAGGCAATCAAAACGCGCAAGCAATCGAATTACAAACGGATCTATTAGTTTATTTTTCTACAATTCAGTCTGGTGGCTCATTTCAACAAATTCCACAAATTACCCCTTTCCGAAAAAGCACACCCCTGTTCCATTTCCTATTCTTCTTGCGCCTTTGCTCCTTTGCGTGCTTTGCGCGAAAAAAAGGGAGCGCCAGCGACCGACACTCTCCTACCCAACTCCTTGCATGAAAAAAGCCGCCCAACGGGCGGCTTTAAATATATCAGCGAGCTTTTCTTCTATGCTTCGGACTTCTCTTTCCTTGGCGAGCTTGACTCCTTCATACGGAAAGTCAGCTTGTTCTGCTCCTTATCGAGGTCGGCAATCAGGATATCGCCTTCCTTGATCGTCATGTTCAGGATCTCCTCTGCGAGCGGATCTTCCAGGTATTTCTGGAGGGCGCGGTGCAGGGGACGGGCACCAAACTGAACGTCATAGCCCTTCTCTGCAATAAAGCTCTTCGCCTCTTCGGTCAGTTCCAGTGAGAAGCCGAGGTTGTTCAGGCGCTTCATCACCCCTTTCAGCAGGATGTCAATGATGGAGAAAATATGCTCCTTGGTAAGAGAATTGAAGATCACCACATCATCGATCCGGTTCAGGAACTCGGGGGAGAAGGTACGCTTCAACGCTTTCTCGATTACCGCCTTGTTTGCTTCGTCAGTGCTCGCGGTACGGGCTGCCGTTGCGAAACCAACACCATCACCGAAATCTTTCAACTGGCGAACGCCGATGTTGGAAGTCATGATGATCAGGCTGTTCTTGAAGTCCACTTTGCGGCCGAGACCGTCGGTGAGCTGGCCATCATCGAGTACCTGCAGCAGGATATTGTAAATATCCGGGTGGGCTTTCTCGATTTCGTCGAGCAGGATCACGCTGTAAGGCTTGCGGCGCACTTTTTCGGTGAGCTGACCACCTTCTTCGTAACCCACATAGCCGGGAGGCGCACCGATCAGGCGGCTGATGGTGAATTTCTCCATGTATTCACTCATATCGATCCGGATCAGGGAATCTTCACTGTCGAACAGGTAGCGGGCGAGGGAACGCGCCAGCTCGGTCTTACCGACACCGGTCGGTCCGAGGAAGATAAAGCTGCCGACAGGTTTTTTGGGATCCTTCAGGCCGACACGATTCCTTTGGATGGCTTTCACCACCTTCTTGATCGCTTCTTCCTGGCCGATCACCATGGTACCCATGTCGTCGGACATCTTCTTCAGTTTTTCGCTTTCTGCCTGCACCATCCGTTTTACCGGGATGCCGGTCATCATGCTCACTACTTCGGCGATATCTTCTTCTGAGATCGGGTAGCGTTTGTGTTTGCTTTCCTCTTCCCAATTGTTCTTGGCTTTTTCGAGTTCTTCCTGGAGACGCTTTTCAGTATCCCGCAGGGAGGCCGCTTCTTCGAACTTCTGGCTTTTCACCACGCGGTTCTTTTCGTTCTTCACATCCTCGATCTTGCGTTCGAGTTCCAGGATCTCTTCGGGAACGTTGATGTTTTTCAGGTGAACCCTTGCACCCACTTCATCGAGCACGTCGATCGCCTTGTCGGGCAGCAGACGGTCGGTCATGTAGCGGTCGCTCAGTTTCACGCAGGCGTCGATCGCGTCGTCGCTGTAAGTAACATTGTGATAATCCTCGTACTTGCTCTTGATGTTGGTGAGGATCTGGATGGTTTCGTCCACGGAAGGCGGATCAACCATTACTTTCTGGAAGCGGCGGTCAAGGGCACCGTCCTTCTCGATGTACATGCGGTACTCATCCAGCGTGGAGGCACCGATGCACTGCAATTCACCCCTTGCAAGGGCTGGCTTGAAGATATTGCTGGCATCCAGGGAACCACTCGCGCCACCGGCGCCGACAATGGTGTGGATCTCGTCAATGAAGAGGATCACGTCGCGGTTCTTTTCGAGCTCGTTCATGATGGCTTTCATGCGCTCTTCGAACTGACCGCGGTACTTGGTGCCCGCAACCAGGGCAGCGAGGTCAAGGGAGATCACGCGCTTGTCGAAAAGCACGCGGCTCACTTTGCGCTGCACAATGCGGAGGGCGAGGCCTTCCACGATGGCGGTCTTACCCACACCGGGTTCACCGATGAGGATGGGGTTGTTCTTTTTACGACGGCTGAGGATCTGCGATACCCTTTCGATTTCGTCTTCACGGCCAACGATGGGATCGAGTGCTCCGGTTTCTGCCAGTCGCGTGATGTCGCGGCCGAAATTGTCCAGCACCGGCGTTTTACTTTTCGTATTGCCGGCGGCTTTTGATTTCTGGGCGCTGTATTTCTTTTCTTCGTCGTAGTCGTCTTCGTTTTCGTCGGGATACTCAGCGCGCACATCGTTGCTCTTCACCACACCGAGTTCGTTGCGGAACAGGTCATAGTCCACGTCAAACTGGTTGAGGATCTGGGTAGCGATATTTTCTTTGTTTTTGAGGATGCTGAGCATCAGGTGTTCGGTTTCTACGGTCGGACTTTTCAAAGCTTTCGCTTCGAGTACGGTCACACGAATTACCTTCTCCGCCTGTTTGGTCAGGGGCAGACTGTTGATGTTGGCTATATTCTTTCCGGTTTTGTCCTTGACGGCCAGTTCAACTTCCTTGCGGAGCTCATAAAGGTCGACATTGAAACTCTTCAGAATACGGACAGCAGTATTGTCACCTTCCCTGATCAGCCCCAACAACAAATGCTCGGTGCCGATAAAGTCATTCCCCAAACGCAACGCTTCTTCCCTGCTGAACGAGATGATCTCTTTTACCTGGGCTGAAAAATTGTTGTCCATTTTATAAGTAGTTGTGTGTTATACAATAATAACGAATATTTTTGAGTTTAGGTTTGCCCTCAAACCCACAATATTTACGCCTATGCAGGTCAAAATTGATACCAGGGAAAAATTCCATGTCATAACTGTAGAAGACCCGCAGATCACTGCTAATATGACAGATGGTTTAACGTCCCGTTTAGAGACTTACTTACAAAATGACGTTAAAAACATCGTTTTCAATCTTTCCAAAGTAGAGGGTATGGATCTCGGAGCTGCTGAAGCATTGGTGAAGGTGCAGCAGTATTTCTATGAACATAACGCATCTTTTGTCATTTGTTGTATACAACCTGCCCTCGAAACTTACCTTGATGAGCAGGATCTCCTGGAAGTGATGAGTGCCACCCCTACCGAATCCGAAGCCTGGGATATCGTCCAGATGGAAGAAATCGAGCGGGAGCTCCTCGACGACGACGAACCTGGCTTCCAGGCGGATCTCTCGCAGGATAATTAACCTGCGGGTGTGGCATTTCGCGCAGGTGTGGTTTTTTGCTGTTTTTCGGGGGATATTGTTTCACACAGCTCTTTTTTTGAAGGTTTGCTTTCGGGTGGTCCTGTGTAATGCGGGCTGGTTTCCCGCGGAGATTTTTTTCACGCAATGGCGCCTTCGCCGCCACGCAGAGGGAGCAAAGGCGCAGAGGGTTTAATGGTGGATTAGTGTCGGAATAACCTTTAAAATGTGGCACGAATTGGGGAGGGAAGCGACCGGAGGACTTATTTAACTTCATGCATTTCCCCTATAAATACTTTCTAAACTATGCGGGAAACAACCCCAAACCTCAAACCCCCACCTTCGCTAAAAGCTTCTGTGGGTAAATACAAACTTCAAACCATCCCTTTTTATATTTTTGCCGGGATAATATGTTAGCAGTTACCATTCTTGGAAATAATTCCGCCCTACCGGCATTCGACCGGCACCCGACCGCCCAGGTGGTAACACTGGATGAATTCCTCTTCCTGGTCGATTGCGGGGAAGGCACCCAGATGCAGATGGCCAAGTACAAGATCCGCCGGAGCAAGATCCAGCACATCTTCATTTCCCACCTGCACGGGGACCATTACTTCGGCCTGATCGGCCTGATCACCAGCATGGGCCTCCTCGGCCGGGAGCAGGACCTTCACCTTTTCGCCCCCGCCGCCCTGCACGACATCATCCAGCTCCAGCTGAAAGTGGCCGACACCCACCTGCCCTATCCCCTTCATTTTCATGCCCTGGAAGAAAAATCGCTGCTCGTGGAAAATGACCGTTTCCGGGTAACCTGTTTCCCCACCAGCCACCGGATTCCCTGCTGGGGCTTCCGGTTCGAACAGGTCAAGGCCCCGCGCCGCCTTCTTCCCGAAAAGGCCCGCGAACATGGCATCCCTGCCATTTTCTATGATCGCCTCAAATGGGGAGAAAATTACCAGTCCAAAGACGGTACCCTAATTCAGAACGATTGGGTCACCGAAGCGGCACCCCGTGGAAAATCTTACGCTTACAGCGCTGACACCTGCTACGACGAACGCCTGGTGCCCCATATCAACGGCGTTGACCTCCTGTACCACGAAGCCACCTACCTCAAAGACCTGGCCGACCGTGCCGCCAACCGCTTCCACTGCACCACCCACCAGGCAGCCACCATCGCCCTGATGGGCAACGTCGGCCGACTCCTGATCGGTCACTTCAGCTCGAAATACGAAAAACTGGATCTCTTTGAACAGGAAGCAAAGGAAGTGTTCGGCAATTCGCAGCTGGCAATAGAGGGAGTGAGTTATAGAGTTTAGTAGTTTGAAAGTTTATTAGTTTAGCTGTTGCATTTCTGTATGACGGCAACCACGCTTCAGCACCAAACTTACCATTTGCTTCTACAAACCCATTTATGGACTTACTTTTCTCCAGGAGTTACAAATACACCGTTAAAAAACCAATTGATCGTGTTCTTGTTGATTTTTCAAAAGTTGCCAATAGAAAATGGACAGACATTTCTGACAATATCACCGGGGAAGTAACCGCAGAAAAAAGTTTCGGGTTTACACACAAGTGGACACCTGGATATATTCGGGGAATTTTCGGGAACGACTTTGCCTCCATTAAAGGAACTATCACTGGCGATGGACAAAGAACGATAATTCAAACAACCCTTCGGCCAAACCTGGGTTTGGTTTTCTTTTTCTACCTGATGGCTTTCCTTTTTTTATGTGAACTGTTTGAAATAAAAACAATGTTTAATGGAGCAAAGTCAGATATTTTACTGCTCCTTATATTCTTTGGACTTATCCTTTTTGGAATAATTCTCTTTATGACGAACGGGTTGAGAAATACGTTCGAAAAGGTTTTTCATTTGCGGAGTGGCCTTCAACAGAAAGTATTGTTTAAGCCTGGAAGAAGGTGAATTCCCGGCAGTTTTGAGTCACCGGTTATTGTCCAGGCTGACGCCGACCAGCCAATTTCCTCCGACCAGCTGATTCTTCCAACCAGCCAATTTCCTCCAACCTGCCGATTTCCTCCAACCTGCCGATTTACAACTTTGGCTTCACCGGGAAACACTTTTTATTTATTGTCAGTCACCTGTAGCTAAAATTTCCAATCAATTCGTCCTCCCCGGCAACAACTAAACTTCTAAACCACTAAACACCTAAACATTACCTATACTTCTCTCCTCCCGTAAACAGTAACGACGCGAGGCTCACATTAAAGTTGAATTCAACAAACGTTTCCTTCACGAGCGGATACGTACTGGTACCCCGCTGCCCTGCTTTGATGGCAAAATGATAGTGGTACAAATTGCTGCGGCTCGGAAGGGAAATGCCGGCAGTTCCTGCCACCGACACCACCTGCGTGCCATCGATGATCAGGTAGCTCTGATCGAGATTGACACCAACCGAGTACGTCGGACCATCCATATATCCGAAGATCGTTTTGCGCGGCTGGGTATAACTCAGCCCAGCGGAGTAATTGTTGGAATTGGTGGTCTGGAAACCGCTGCCCTTGTAATTCACGTCGTTCCAGTTCTGGCGGATATAATCTGCGCCGAATTTCCAGTTGTCGTTATACATCGTGAGTCCTGCTGACCACAGCGATGGATAGTCGAAATAGCCGTTCACCGATTCATCTTTCACCAACGTATTCCCCGATGCATCCGTTATCGAGTTGTCGATCGTCTGTGTCAGCCGCCGCTCCGGCTGATAGGTACCTCCCGCGATCCATTTCCACTTGCCCATCCTAAACTGGTACTGCGCGCCGGCATTGAAAACAAAATTGCCGTAATAGGTATTCTTGTCCACCGTCAGTGCACTGGAAACATCCGCATCAACAGTCTCTTTGCGGTTCACCGAGCCGGACAAATAAGTAAGGCTGAGGCCGAGGTTAAGGTGCTTTTTAATGCGCACCCCGTTGGAGAAAAAGAACTGGTTGAGCCCGCCCGTTCCATCGATCTTACTGGTCATTTTAGTATCGGTTCCGATAAGAAAACGACTACCCGAGGTCATATAGTCCACGGTGGAATATTTGCGCAGTCCGAATGCGGTGCCCCAGTTTTTGAAGAGGCTGAAGCCCATGGTAGCTTTCTGGATGGTAAAGTCACCCGCATTCACATTCTGCGTGCTGTTCACATAATTGGCAGTCTTCCCGCCAAAAGACAGTTCCATCATCATCCGGTTATGCGGCAGATAGCCGTAGCTCGCCGGGTTATTTTCATTCAGCGTTGTGATAGAAGGCATTGCCGCGCCAAGCCCGCCCATACCGTAGTAGCCATTGTAGTCGCGCAGTTGCACATCGCCGATGCCGTATGCCGAATAAATGGAATTGAGTCCATTCTGAGCATAAGAAAAGCCCGCAAAACACAGGAAGAAGCCCGCAAGGCACGCCCGAAGAATAAATCTTGCTGGCCGGGCCGATGTAGTTGTCACGCGATGGGTCACTGGTCTCATAATCTGTCAATTTTCACGCGATGCTTTTTCTCGCGATGGGGTTAAAGCCGGAACTCGTTTCCTGATATATTGGCGCTGCCTACCTACGCTAAAGCTCTAGTAGGCGCTGCGCGCCTTTCTCGCTATGGTGTACTTTTTTTCTCGCCAAGCACGCAAAGGAGCAAAGACGCAAAGAATATTTATGTTTTGTTTGTATAATTCCCGAGGTGCCGGTAAAATGTTGTTTATCGAATCAATTGTCCAATCGTTGATGTAGGTCCGAATCATATTTTCATTTACCGCAGGACTGCTGGTATCATTTTCACGTTTCCTCAAACCTCACTTTCATACGACCTACGATCTTTTGCATTTTCATGCCGCGTCTTCCTGCATAACCTGGTCCATTTCTCCTGTACTACTGCTTCCTTTATCCCAGCCATTACCTTCGCCTCATCCACCGCGCCGGATACGACCTTCTTCATTACTTCATGTAATACCAGCTGCCAATCATCCACACCAACTCATACTTAATCAATAACTTCCTCTCTGCGCCTTTGCTCCTTTGCGTGCTTGGCGAGAAAAAAATACACCCGCGTGAAAGGCGCGCAGCGCCTACTAGAGCTTTAGCGTAGGTAGACAGCGCCTGCCATATCATCATCAATGCAAACACCTCGCGCGAAACCCACCTACGCCAAGGCTTCAGCCTTCGCTATCGCTACGGCTGACAATGTCAGCGGGCAATGCACATTACTTATGATACACCAATAAAGAAAGCACCAGCCGCGAGCGATTCTCCGCCGCGAGCAAATCACCCGCGACCAAACGATGCAGCGTGCTATCTCCCCCTTCGCCGGCAATCACCAGCTTGGATGCCGAATAATCATCTGCCGTCAGCGCGCTCGTGATATAGCTGGTGATATCGTAGGTGTAGCGGGTATCCTTGCCGTAAACATTGTCGATAAACAGCGAGCCGTATTGTACACCGGCCGTCGTGGAAAGCGGTCCGTTCAGCGTCCCGTCTTCTTTCTGCTCATACAGCACCACTTTGGGTGGCAGCGGATAGCTCGTGAAAGAATTAAGCGCTGGTCGTAATTCTAGTTCCGCCCCCATCACTTTCACGAATGACGCTGCCTGCAGCAGCTGTTTGATGTCCGGGAATTTCAGCGTGGCGCGCACGCGGTTGGCTTCGAAGAGGAAGAACTGGTTGCGCGTATCGTTGGAGCGGACTTCGAGTTGTTTGTTCATCACGTCAATAGCGGTTCCTGCGAAATTCTGTTTGATCTGGTTGAAGCGGTGCGGGGAATAGTCTTTCTGAAAATCGATGGTCCTCGAGATATTGACCACATTGCGTTCGTGGTAGTGCAGGCGCATCGTGATACTGTCTTTGAATTGCAAAACCATGTTGCTTGCAGAAGAGTCGCCGGACAATTTCAGCCCCTTGAAATAGTCCTGGAATTTATCAAGGGAAATCACCGTGGCGCCACGTTCTCGGAGGAGTTCATAGAGTTCATTTCCCCAACTCTGGCTCAGGCGGATGTGGAGCGTATCGGTGGCTACCGGCCGGATCACCTCGCTGAAGCTTCCGAGCATTTCAGCAGTGGCGAGTGAAGAGGAATTGTAAAAAAGATTTTTGTCGTTCGTGATTGCCTGCGACAGGCGGTCTACCCGCAGGCGGTAGGGCTGGGTACTGTCACCACTCCACGAATGGGTGAGTTTCAAAATGAGTTCGAGGGAATCAAAGACAGCCGTGTTCGGAATATCTTCCCAAACCGGCAACGTATAACGAAAATAATGTGCAGCAAAAACAGAGCCTGTCACCGCGTCTTTCAGGTAACCTGCGGCAGCGTAGGGTTGTGATGACGTCACAAAAGAATCTACCCGTAGCGTGGTGAACGCGCCACCGAAGGTATCTACCTGGATCAGGTAGGGATTATCCGAAGGAGCGATCGTATCAATATACTGGCTGGTTTTGGAACACGCCGCCATTGCTGTAACGATCACGGCTGTCATCACTACCACTACTACTTTGCTGCTGCCTGGATCATTTGCCGTCCCCCTGGAAAATCGCATCATGCCTTCGGATTTGCGGCAAAGAACTTTCATCCATCAACAACCGATGTTTGCATTGCTACGAAATTGCAAGGCTTCGCTACATGCGCAGCGTAATTTCCGACATCTCTTCCGCTTAACAAGTCCTTAACCAAATCTGAAGCTTGTCGGCAAAAATGCGGACATGGTCGCGACAGTCTTTTTAGCTGCCGCTGTTTCCTCAAGTTTTGCGTAAAAATCAATAACACGTGAAAAGATTTACAGCAAGCCTCTTCCTGTGTGCATCGCTCTGGATGGCCGGATGCACCAAGAGTTCCAGCACAGATGATGATAAGATCGGCAACTGGGTGCGGCGCTCCGATTTCGAAGGCGTTGGCCGCAGTGAAGCCGTAACTGCCGTGCTGGGAGGCAAAGCTTATGTGGGCCTTGGCTATGATGGTACCAACCGCCTCAGCGATTTCTGGGAATATGATGGCACTGCAGATTTCTGGAAAAAGAAAGCGCCCTTCCCCGGTTCACCGCGCAACTCCGCCGTTGCCTTTGCTGCGAACAACCACATCTATGTGGGACTCGGCTATGACGGCGTCAACAACCTCAATGATTTCTGGTCTTATGACCCTGCGGAGGACAGCTGGTCACGGATTGCTGATTTCGGTGGCAGTGCGCGGTATGATGCCACGGCTTTCAGCATCAACAATGAAGGCTATGTGGTCGGCGGTTATGACGGCAACTACCTGAAAGATTTCTGGAAATATGATCCCGGCACCAATACCTGGGAACAGCTGGTAAGTCCCGGCGGCAGCAAACGCACCGCTTCCGTCGCTTTTGTGATCGGCAGCAAAGCCTATCTTACTACCGGCACCAACAACGGCGCCTACATCAACGACCTCTGGGAATATGATGCCGAACTCGACAAGTGGACCGAAAAAAGAAAGATCGCCAATATCAGCGACGACAGTTACGACGATGACTATGTGATCACCCGTGCGAATGCCGTCGCATTCACGATCGGGGGAAAAGGATATGTCACCACGGGCACCACCGGCGGACTCACCAGCAGCGTGTGGGAGTATGACCCTGCAACGGATGAGTGGACAGAAAAGACTGGCTTCGAAGGCACTGCCCGCGAAGGCGCGATCGCCTTTTCTATCAACGACCGCGGCTACGTGAGCACCGGCCGCAGCAGCAGCCTGCGCCTCGATGATCTCTGGGAGTTTTTCCCGGCTGCCGAGTACGATGAAAATGATTAGGAAATTGTTTAAAAGTTTGGATGTATAGGAGTTTAGAAGTCGGGCATCGCCTACGACATTGTTGCATGTACCGGCTCATTTCCTTTTTCGACTTTTCTCTTCAATGGTTATCCCACCCGGCGGATCAGTCCCGCCGGGTTTTTTGTGTACACTTCCGTTTTCGCCCACCGTCCTCCCACCGTCATTGTCAGCCGTCTTTGTCAGCTGAAGCGATAGCGGTGATGGGAGCTTTGGCGCAGGTAGTAACTTTAGTGAAAATGGGCAATTCATAAAACTGAGTGAAATGAGCCACCACACTGCGTTTCATAACCGTATGCGTAATACTCGTTTCCGTTAGTGTATTACCCGCTTAGCTGATGTCCTTCTAAAATACATTTCTTAAACGGGTAAACTTTGTGGAAGCTCCGCCAGCAAAATCCAGGGAACTTTGAAAGGAAAGGTCTTCCAGTCGGGCCGGTTAGTCGTTTAGTCCTTTAGTCATTTAGCCGGTTTAGCCGTTTAGCGTAGGCCTGCCTTGCCTTCGTACAATAACAGCATTTAACCGAATAATTTTTTGAAACACAGTCTGGTGGCTCATTTCACTCAAAAATATGAATTCCCCGATTTCAGAAAAGAAGCAACCTTCTACGCCAAGGCTACGAAGGTCAAGGCCCTTCTACGCTTAAGCTTCTACCTCCGCTAGCGCTACGGCAGACAAAGTCGGAGGGCAAAGCCAAGTTCGCCAAAGCAACGAAAGCCAAAGCCCTCCTTCGCAACAGTGAGTTCAACGCTTCAAACCACGGGCCGCTGGAAGCATTATAACGGACTTTGTCCTCCGGGCTTTTATATTTCCCATATAATAGGTTTCTTTATGAAAACCTTATCGCGATGGTGTATGTTTCGATCAGCGATCTCTCCTTGTTTCTGTTAGACATGGTTTCCCGGCTGGCGACCACGCTGCACGACAAAACAGTCACGCTCTCGATCGTCCGGGCAGATGAAGTTCCTTTTTTGTCCGTTGATGGTGATCCCGCTACACTGGCAGAAATCAGCCAATCCAACAGGTTGCCGTTCTCCCAAAACAGGTCATCACTTTTAATCCCACTCAACGCTGCCATCAACACGCCGCCACAAACAAACGCGACACTCCTTTCCGGGTCTGCCAGAATACCAGCTGCTTTCAAAGTGCCTTTGTTTTATGCCGAGATCCGAAAACGGCTCCAGGCGCACCTGACAGATGCCGACAGCCTCGTAACACTTACCAGGGTCTTTGATCCATCCAGTGCGCAATTCCTGAAAAAAGTGAATGAACTGATCGTTGCGCATATCCGTGATCCGCAATTCGACTGCATCCACCTCGCCGACGCACTTCACATCAGCCGGTCACAGCTCTTCCGCAGACTCAAATCCATCATCGGTCAGGCGCCGGCCACCTATATCAAAATCATCCGCCTGCAACAGGCCAAGAAATTGCTGGAGACGCAGGATTACCGCGTCAGTGAAGTTGCCCTCGCCACCGGGTTCGAATCAGCCAGCCATTTCACGAAAGTGTTTACCGAACAGTTCGGCATTAACCCTTCACTGGCTAAAAGAAACAGGCCACGCTTTTGAGATCAGCACCAGTGAGATCCGCTGCGTGTGCAACAAATGAACAATTAATTGCAACGGTTACGCTACCACTTCCCTGCTTCCGGCTCCTACCTTTAAGAAAAAAGTTTATGTACGACAATAACGCTATCCGCAGTTTTGCCAACCGGTACATCAATGCCCTGAATACCTTGCCCAAAACCAGGACCAGCCTCGATCTGTACATGACGGATCAGCACCTGATTGAACACATCCTTTTTTTCGAAAGCGTGTTTCCGCATTACCAGCTGCAGGTAGATGAACTGATTTGTGAAGGCAATAAATTCGTCATCCTCGCCCGGTTCCAGGGAAAACACGAAGGCGATTTCAACGGCCTCACCCCTACTTTCAAAAACGTGGAAATGCCCGTGGCTGTCCGTTACGAAGTGGTGGACGATAAAATCGTGAGTCACTGGCTGCTTGCCGACCAGATCACCCTCCTCGAACAACTGGGTGTTTCCGCTGCGCCGGCCGCTGTCTGACTTAAACAAAGCGCGCAGCGCTTCCCCTGCGTGCTTTGCTCCCTTGCGTACTTTGCGCGAAAACCGGGCATTGGGCGCACTTCAGCAAAAAGTCAAAAAGCGCCAGCGCCAAACCCTCTCGCGAAACACTCGTGTGCCATTCGTATAATCACTCACCTCTCGCGTGTAAGCTCACCGGCTTGCCGATGCTTCCGCGCGGAGATCACCGACTGCAGCAACACCGAAGCAGCCACAAAACTGATCCCCACATAGAAAGCGCCATTCACTTCCTTACCCTCCGCGAAAAACACGAAAGCCATGATGATCGCATAAATCGGCTCCAGGTTGAAACTCAGGTTGACAGTAAACGCCGGGATCCGTTTTAAAGACTCTGCAAAAAGTATATACAGACCTACAGTGCAGAAAAGCGACAACAACAACAACCAGATCGTGTCTTCCAAACCTGGGTACAATTGTGCGGCCGGGAAAAAATAGAGATACACCGGCATCAGCAACCCGAGTCCGATGGTGCCGCCGAGCATCTGGTAATAATTGATCAGCTTGCTGTCGTACCGCTTCACGAGCCGTTCGTTGTAAATCGTGTACAATGCGGCAAAGGCGGACGAGATCACCCCAAGGCCGATACCCAGTTGGTAATCCGCATCAAAATGGAAGATCAGCGCGATGCCCATCAGCGTCAGCAGGCTGAGCAGCAACTCTGACAACACAAACTTTTTCCTGTTGATGAGCGGCTCAAAGATTGCCGTGAAAAAACTCGTCAGGCTGTAGCAGATCACGCCGACGGATATATTCGCATATTTGATACTGCCGTAAAAAAAGACCCAGTGTATCGTGATCAACATGCCCACGCGGGCAATGTTCAGTTGCTCGCGTCCGGGTAGGCGCGTATTCACGTTAAAAAGGCGCACAATCAGCCACAGCCACACAAAAGAGAATGCCACGCGGTACCATACGAGTAGTCCCTCATTGAGACTGATCAGTTTTCCGAAAACGCCTGTAAATCCGGCCAGCAATACGGCCACATGCAAAAAGAGAAATGATTTTTTCATGATGAATTGTCCGTCGCCCCGCCGATCCGTTTAGATCCGGGACAACCAGTTTTAATACGCTTAAAAAGAAAAAAGCTGAAGCTGCATCGACCGCTCCAATCAAAGTCCGATTGGCGGTTACTTTGTCTGTTTTTCCACCGGCATTTCCCAACACCGGGGGCCTGCTTCAGCCAGCCATATTAAAATCCCTTTGGAGGGGACCAACTCATTCGACAATTCATGCAACAAGTGATTTTGCCAAATATAGGAAGAAACTTTTGGAATCCCACCCTGCTTAGTCCTGACGGAAGAGGTGTTGTTTTTAAAAAACGGGGGATTTACAAAACTCAGTGAAATGAGCCACCAGCCTATGTTTCACCAATTTAAACATTTGCAAACGGTTATCGAATATTTTACCAGGACAACCAGTACCAACATACTGCAATCGTTTATTAAACAGAAAAATTGCGTTTATTTTTCTGAAACGCAGTCTGGTGGCTGATTTCAGTAAATTTCACAAATTGCCCCAATCTCCAAAAGCACATACCCACGCCAAATGACAGCCCCGGGCAGCCAAACTTCAAACCGCAAACCCTCTTACAAAATATTATTCCTGTTCACCCTATCCATCAACATCTCCTTGTAATGTTCACTCACCGGGATCTCGAGCTCCCCGATCTTCACGAAACTCTTGTGGATCGATTCTACCCGTTGCAGGGATACTATATACGACTTATGCACGCGGAGGAAATCAAACGGCGCGAGCTTTTCCTCGAGGTGTTTCATGCTCATCCGGGTAATCACGGGTCGCTTGGTCGAATGCAGGTGGATCTTCACGTAGTCCTTATAACCTTCGATCATCAGCACATCATCCACCGCGATCTTCACGATATTGTATTCCACATTTACAAACAAATAACGCGGATCGTCAGCCCCTCCCATCGAACCTCCACCTGCACCTGCTCCTGCTCCGGAACCCGCAGTACCTGCTGCACCAGCAATGGTACCAGGCGTAGCAGCACGCGTTTTAAACAGGTCCAGCGCCTTCATGCAAGCTTCGAGGAAACGATCAAAGGGCACCGGCTTCACGAGATAATCGATCGCATGCACATTGTAACTCTCGAGGGCATAATGGTCGTAGGCAGTCAGGAAGATCACACCCGTTTTGCCTTTCAGGCTAGCAGCCAGCTGCATGCCCGAGAGTCCCGGCATCTGGATGTCCAGGAACACGAGATCAACAGGCGTCTCCTGGAGCAACCGCAGCACTTCCATCGCATTCCGCGCCGTTCCCACCAACTGCAGGAAAGGCACCTGCGAAACATTATCCACCAGGAGATCCAGGGCCAGCTGTTCATCATCTACGGCAATACATTTGAGCATCATGACAGGGTAATTTTTAAAGAGACACTGAATACGCCATCCTTATCGGAGATCAGCAGCGTGTGATCGCTGCCATACAACAGGTTCAGGCGGCGGCGCACATTCTGCAGGCCGATCCCGCTCGTGCGGTCGTCGGTGCGGCCATCGCCACGGCCTTCATTCCGGTTATCGAGCCTTTCCTCGCCGATCAGATCTACATTCGGCTCGTACTGGTTGTTCACCCGGAAATGCAATACGCCTTCATCACTCACCCGCAGCATCACGTCAATCAGCGGCCGGTTCATATAGGACGCGCTGTGTTTAAACGCATTTTCCACGAATGGGATCAATAACATCGGCTCGATATACCAGGGCGACTCCGGCACCTGCAGATCCACCTGCAGGTTCACATCATTGCCGAATCGCAAACTCTGCAATTCAATATAGCTGCGCAGGTATTCCACCTCGCGCGTCAGCAAAACCTTCTTCTCATCCGATTCATACAGCATGTACCGCATCAGCCCGCTCAGCCGCAACAGGCTCGGCTCCATGAGGTCCGATTTCTTGCGCGCCAGCGACACGAGATTATTCAGCACATTGAAGATAAAATGGGGACTGATCTGCGACCGCAGAAAAGACAGCTCCGTCTTCAGTCCCTCGTTCTCCTTTTCCTTCTGGTCCTTTTCGCCCCGCACCTTATCGACGATCAGCCGGTAGGCCAGGCTCCCCGCCTGCACGAATAAAAACGGAAAGATATTCAGCAGCAAAGGCATCGGGAAACGCATAAACGGCTCATGGAGGTTGGTCTTCAGCAACAAGGATACCCCCAGGGAAATCAGGGTAAAAAAGGCGATCTGGCAGAGAATGTAGGAAAAGATCTTCCGATTATAAACGAGTCTCGGGATCAGGTAATACGCATTCAGGTAGAAAAGCACGATCCACAACAGGTTCAGCCCCATCGCGAGATTGCTAAAGAACCCGGGATCCATTTTTCCTTTACCCTCAAATCCGCCCCGTCCGTGACGGTCCCGCTGCGGCCAATCCCGTTGCCCGGAATCCGGCGGCGGTTGAATTATATCACCCGAAGGTGCAATGGCGGAATCACGGCTTTCCCGGTCGCGCCAGTGTCGGGTCCGTTTGTCAGCATAATCGCGGTTGCCATGATCACTGTCGAAGCGGGGCCGCTCAAAACGGGTACTATCCGGACCGAAACGGGCGTCCCGTTGCTCTTCCAGGTAGGTCCGCATGATATACGGCAGGAACAGCGTGACCGTCCAGGTCAGGATATGGTAAAACACCACCGCCGTTTTAGACGTATACCATTGATTCTGCTGCATCCCGCAAATGTCTAAGAAAAGATGTTAAAACGGGCCTTTAAGCGACAAGGGGCCGCTTTACGGCTACCGGCCCGGGCTCGCGAGGCCTGGAGGCGCTGCGCTTTTCACGCTGGTGTATTTTTTTCTCGCAAAGGCGCCAAGGTGCAAAGGCGCGAAGATGGGGTCATCGCCGCTTTGACTGCAGTAGTGTTAGCGTAGGCAGTAGCATTAGCGTAGGCAGGCGATGCACGCCAGTTTTCACGCTGTTTTCTCGCTGTTTTTCACGCAAGTGCGCGAGCTACCTACGCTGAAGCTACGGTAGATGAAGCGCGCCCCGCAAAGGAGGCGCAAAAAAGTAGTTGGATAGTTGGGGTGGTATATTTTTTATCATTACAACACCTAAACAACACATCGAATTCTTTAAATGACTTGATTATTTTTTCATCGCCAGGTCACTTGCCGTCTTTGACTGCCGACTTTATCTGCCGAAGCGTTATTGAAACAGTCACTTTAACACAAACAGTTTGTATTAGGGTAGGCTGTAAGCAATGAAACTTACCATTTGCGCCTTTGCTCCTTTGCGGGGCGCCTGCGCCCTTGCGTGAATCCGTGCAACCAAGCCCCAATACAGCATTGCGTGAAAACATCGCACCTGCGATGCTCCGCGCGCTTTGCCTGCCTTCGCTAATGCTTCTGCCTCCGCTTCGCTTCGGCAGACAAAGTCAGCAGGCGAAGCCTACTGCTTCACGACCTTGCGCACCTCCACCCTATCGTCAAACACCGCCTTCAGCAAATAAACGCCCGCCGAAAACCGCGAGAGATCAAACGAATAGGTATTGCTCGCCGTACCGGAAGCAACTGATATGCGCGAAACCAGCGCCCCCTGGGCATTAAACAGCAACAAAGCTTTCAGGCCGGTCGGCTGCGGATAGAACTGCACCTGCGTGAGCCCATGCGTGGGATTGGGATACACCAGCATCCCCTTCGCCTTCAGGTTCGGGAATACCCGCACCTCGCGCAACTGGATATCATCGAGGTACACATTGTTCTCGAATCCGGCTGTATGCTTAAAGGCGACCAGGATCTGCCCCTTGCCCGCATACGGCGTGAGGTCCACCGAATCCTTCCGCCACTCACCGGGAGCCGGCACAAAATCAGCCTGCCGCCCGCCGGCAACGGTCACGAGGGTCGCGCCCCATTTCTTGTAGAGCGACGTATAGGTAGCGCCGCAATCCGTTGAAACGACCACTTCCAGCGTATCCCAGTTGTTGCCGGAAACGACCGGATCCGTATACGTGGCGGCCGCCACCTGGAAGCTTAAAAAGGCGGAATCGATGCCGGAAGATAAATCGAGTTGTGGCGGGCGGAGCCAGTCCACCGCACCGGGACGATCATATTCAAAGTTGTGCATGCGCACACTCGCAAATCCTGTTTTGCCCGCGCCGACGAACCGCTCCCAGCCCACGCGGCCATCGGGGTTCAGGGTATCCCAGGCGACCGGCGGGAACAGCAGGTCCTCAAAGCTTTCCGTAAAGCCGGTGGTCAGGGCCGGGTAGTACTGCACGGTGGACGTCAAAAAGTTATTAGCCGGATCGCCGTCGTCGGTGACGCCGTTCACGGACACGAGTTCCACATACACCGGGTGGATCCCCTGCAAAGCAGGTATAGCCGGCAGGCTCACCACCACGGAACCGAGACTGGGAATGGAACCGGTGAAATCAGCCGTTGTCCATTCCTCCTCTTCCGTTTTGTAGCGGATCACGGCGGCGGTGATCGTTTGGGTACCACGATTCCGCAGCTGCACCTGCAGCGCGATCGAAGGCGTACAGATCCGCTTGCTGTAACCGACAAAGCTGTACAGTTCGCCATCCAGCGGCACCAGGTTTACGGGCGCGCAGCCCTGGGACTGGGTCAGCGAGAGCCGGTACTGGGTCAGTGCCAGTTCCATCCGCGCGACCTGACCCGACGTAAAGCCGAGCAGGTCCACGTCATCCGTATAATCCAGGAAATTCTGGTACATGATGCCCGGCGCCGTAGTGGTACAGCCGTCGGTCACCACACCCACGCGGAAGCCATAGGTGGCCGCGCCCTGGTTCGGGGTATCGGCCACATCGTCGGAACCGGAGCAGCCGTCCTCATCGCCCCAGATATGGATCAGGTTGAAAAAATGTCCGCATTCGTGTACCAGTGTCTTGCCCTCGTTGTATTGGGGGTTGGTGGATCCGGGCATCGCGTCAGGATCCACCACCACCCCCTGGTTGTCGGGGTCGCCGTCATCGGGGAAACTGGAAAAGCCCAGGATCCCGTTGCTCAGGTTGGTAATCCAGATATTCAGGTATTGATCCGTATCCCAGGCCGCGCTGCCGCCTTTAGACGGATCCTTCATGTCGTTGGTGCCACTTTCGTATTGCGCAATATTGGTGGTCTTCCGCACGATGCCCGTGGCAGGCAATCCATCGGGACCGCGTTGCGCTAAACAGAAAGAGAAATTCGTACTGGCGAGGCGGCTTTTGAAACCGGCCAGCACATTGCGCTGATCGTTCTCGCCGGCAAAACATTTGTTCAGGGTATCCAGCTGCGCCATGATGGTCGCGTCGCTTACACTGGCAGGATTCTGAAGCACGATATGAAAGACGACCGGGATCGAATAGATCGCGGCGCCACTCAGGCGGTCAGCAGAAGGACGGTCCGCCGCGGCGCGGGAGGCCCGTTCGCGGACTACCTTTTCCACCTTATTCCGGAACGCTTCGCGCCCGGACAAAAACCGACGGCGAAAATTCTCATCCTTCGCGAAATGGGCTTTTAAACGGGTATCAGCGGCACAGCGGTTGATGCGCGCGGGTATGCGTTGACTGCCCTGGGAAAACACCGGGCCGGGCAGGGCGAGCAGGGCCATCGTGGCCAGGAGAGAACAGAGGGTCAGGAGAGTCGGTAAGCGCTTAAACATGAAATGGAAAGTAGTAAGCCAAAGTACTACTTTCCATTCAAAAGCGATATAGACCGCGACTTAGTTGCGCAGGTATGCGACAACTTTTTCGCGCAGACTTTCACTGAGCGGGACCATCGGCAGCCGCAGGTTATTTTCTATGAGTCCCAGTTCGCTTAAAAACGCCTTCACGCCGGACGGGTTGTTCTCGGCAAACAGCAGGTAATACGCTTCCAGGAGGGTGTCGTTAATTTCTTTCGCCTTGCCAAAATCGAAGGCCAGCCCGGCGCGCACCATATCGGTGAATTTGCGGGGCAGGCAGTTGGCCGCCACGCTGATGACGCCGTCCATGCCGCAGCTCATCTGGGGCATCACGAGATCGTCGTCGCCGCTTACCACTAAAAAATGCTCCGGGCGATCCTTCAGGATCTGCATGCACTGCACCATGTTGTTGGCTGCTTCCTTGATGCCCCCGATATTGGGCACTTCGTGGGCGAGGCGCAGCGTGGTGGCCGCTTCCATGTTCCGGCCCGTGCGGCCCGGCACATTGTACAGGATGATGGGCTTCGGCGACGCTTCCGCGAGGGCCTTATAGTGCAGGAAGATCCCTTCCTGGGAGGGTTTGTTGTAATAGGGACTCGCGCTGAGGATAGCCGTAGCTTTTTCCAGCGGGTAATGGTGCAGGTCGTGGATCAGTTCCTGGGTATTGTTGCCCCCCACACCGGCCACCACCGGCACGCGGCCGTCCACCTTTTCGTAGGTGAATTGCAGGATATCGATCTTTTCTTCCTTGCTCAGCGTCGGCGTTTCGCCGGTGGTGCCGAGGGAGACGACGTATTCCACGCCGTTCTTGATCACGTAATTGATGAGGGTCTCGAGAGCGAAGAAGTCAATTTTACCACTGGCGTTAAAGGGAGTGACGAGGGCAACACCAGTACCACGGAGCGTTTGTCGGAGCGACATGTATCTAAAGAATTTTGAATTTGAAATTATTAAACAGATCACCAGGTCTCATCATAGGTGTATGATGAGGGACTGGCCTCCTTTGCTTTTCCACAGGTGGTCCTGACAAAAATCAGGTTTTGGAGTGGAAAAGCTTCGAAGGCCTAAGCAGGCAACTCATCCCAGAAGCCCATTTTGCTGAACTTGGAAATACGTTGCCTAACCCGCTCTTCTGCGGGGACCTGTTTTATTTCGGCGAGAGTTTCCTTGATCACCTGTTTAAGGTTGCTGGCAGCTTCGTCGTAGTTCCAGTGGGCGCCGCCGAATGGTTCGGGCACCACTTTGTCGACGAGACCGAAGGAGCTCATATAGTCGGAAGTGAGTTTCAGTTCTTCGGCAGCCTTTTCTTTCTGGTCCCACGAGCGCCAGAGGATGGAGGAGCAGTTTTCGGGGGAGATCACCGTGTACCAGGCGTTTTCCAGCATGAGTACCCTGTCTCCTACCCCGATACCGAGCGCGCCGCCGGAGGCCCCTTCGCCGATGATCACGCAGATCACGGGCACTTTGAGGCGCATCATTTCGTAGATATTGCGGGCGATCGCTTCGCCCTGGCCGCGTTCTTCGGCTTCCATGCCGGGGTAGGCGCCGGGCGTATCGATCAGGGTGACGATCGGCTTGTTGAATTTCTCTGCCAGGCGCATGAGGCGCAGCGCCTTCCTATACCCTTCCGGGTTGGCCATGCCGAAGTTGCGGAGCTGGCGCATTTTGGTGTTGATGCCTTTTTGCTGGCCGATGAACATGACAGTCTCCCCATCCAGCGACGCGAAACCGCCGACCATGGCTTTATCGTCGCGTACGTTGCGGTCGCCGTGGAGTTCGATGAAGTTGTGGGTCATCTTCTGGATATACTTCATCGTATAGGGGCGGTCCGGGTGCCGGCTGAGCTGAACCTTTTGCCAGGAAGTGAGGTGCGAGGTGATGTCCTTACGTTTTTCGATCACCTGTTGTTCGAGGTCAGCGATGACCTGGCTGACGTCGAGTTTGGTGTTCTTCTCGGCGGAGGTTTTGAATTTCTCTATTTCGTCGAACAGTTCTTTGATGGGTCTTTCGAATTCCAGGAATTGTCTGTTCTTGTTTTCAGGCATTGGTCAATAGGTCTTAGTAAACGTTGAGTCTATTGGGTAGACTGTTTTGGTTGAACGGTGTAAAATTAAGGGTTGAAAAAAATTTGAGAAAAGATTTTGTTTGAAGGGTTTAATGCCCTTATCTTTGCCATCCAATTTTGAACAAGGGGTCTGGAAATCAGGCCACTAAGCTCAGAAAAAGGATCGGTAGTTCAGTCGGTTAGAATGCCGCCCTGTCACGGCGGAGGTCGCGGGTTCGAGTCCCGTCCGGTCCGCTTTCGCAAGAAGAATTGCTTCAGCGGATAAGATCCGCAAGAAAAGGATCACCAGCAATGGTGATCCTTTTTTGTTTATTCAAATCAACCGAAAATCAAGCACACGATTTCAACACTTCTATTTGCCTTGCTGTTTGTCCGGGACTGAAGTTTAGATTTGCAGATAATGCCTGGAGACAAAATCTTTTTATCATTGACGATAGTTTATTCATCGCAGCATTTAACGGATTTTCCCAGGAATTTTAGATTTATTCAATTGTACTAATTAATTTAGCTTATTTCAATGGCCGACGTCCACTCATCAGAAAAGAGAAGCTACAATATGAGTAGGATAAAGGGAGCAAACACTAAACCGGAAGTTATAGTCAGGAAGTTTCTATTTGGACAAGGTTATCGATTCAGGTTGCATTCAAAGAAGCTGCCCGGTAAGCCAGATATCGTACTGCCGAAGTATAAAACAGTTATCATGATAAATGGCTGCTTTTGGCATGGACACATTAATTGCAAATATTTTGTAGTTCCTAAAACCCGGTCAGATTGGTGGTTGGACAAGATAAATAATAACATTTCGCGTGACGCATATGTCGAAAAATCATTAAACCAGTTGGGATGGAAAGTAATAAAAATTTGGGAGTGTCAGTTAAAAACCGAAAAGCTGCAAGAGACTCTAAAATCAATAGTCCACAGGTTAGTTCAAAATTAACTGGAGGGCTGGTCTTATCAAGTGCAAAGGTCTATGAGATTGCTGGTAAAATTATCAAAGCTGCCCTTTATGGTCCGGATAACTACAAGGCTGCACTGATCAGCCACTACATAATATCAGAAGACAGAAAGCTAAGGAACCAGGCTATTCAATTTGCAACTGAAATATTGGAAAGTTATCTTCCCGATGAAGATGTAACCAGTTCAGTTGCTGAAGAGGCAATGCAGTTGCTTTTTAAGTTTGATAACATTCAATTTCCGGATCCTGAAAAACCAAAGTTTACTTTTATTGATTTGTTCGCAGGCATTGGTGGATTCAGAATTGCAATGCAAAACAATGGGGGGAAATGCGTTTTCTCTTCGGAGTGGGATAAAATGGCTCAAAGAACATATGCTGCCAATTTTGGAGAAATTCCATTTGGCGATATAACTAAGGAAGAGACAAAAAGCTGGATTCCTGAGAAATTTGATGTTTTATGCGGAGGTTTCCCTTGTCAGCCTTTTTCAATAGCTGGAGTATCCAAGAAAAACAGCCTGGGCCGGAAGCACGGATTCGAAGACGAAAGACAAGGTAATTTGTTCTTTCACATCGCAGATATAATTGAGCAACACCGACCCAAAGCCTTTTTTCTGGAAAATGTAAAAAACCTTGTATCGCATGATAGGGGGAATACATTTAAAGTTATAAAAGAAACACTGGAGGGGCTTGGCTATACATTTTACTCTAAAGTTCTTAATGGGAAACATTTCGTGCCACAACACAGGGAGAGAACTTTCATGGTTGGCTTCGACAAAAAGATTTTTTATGGAAAGGAAACCTTTTCCTTTCCCACTCTACCTGAGCCCGCTATTAAGATCAAAGACATTTTACAAAAGGATCCGTTAGAAAAATATACCCTTTCTGATCTATTATGGAAATACCTGCAGGACTACTCAAAAAAGCATAAAGAAAAGGGAAATGGATTCGGATATGGGCTTGTAGATCTAAATGGAATATCAAGGACATTGAGCGCCCGCTATTACAAAGATGGTTCAGAGATTCTGATACCTCAAAAAAATAAGAATCCTCGTCGCCTGACTATTGAGGAATGCGCGTTATTACAAGGGTATCCAAAGGGTTTTGTAACAGACAAAGTTTCTATGAATCAGGCATACAAACAATTTGGGAACTCGGTCGTTGTGCCATTGGTTCAAGCTATTGGAACTGAAATAGCAAAAGTTCTGAATCAAAAGAAAATACGTGCCGGTAGCTGAAAAAATATCTTCCTATTTTTCCGGAATAGGTGCAAAAAGATTGAGTCGTGTTGAAGTGAAACCAGACAATTCCAATCAGCATGAATTCAATGGAATAAATGCATTTAAGGAATTTTTTGGCTCAGATAAGATCCGTTTTAAAGGCACGTTTATTTTTTTAAGTGATGATCAGGATAAAGTAGACAAGATTGATGGGACACTTACCTGGTACGATGCGCGAGCAAAACACCCAACCAGAAGTGAGTTTAGACTATACTACACCTCAAATATTGTCATTGAAGCTGCCAGTCAGGATGATCTGCTGATAATTGCCAGAACCAAAGCAGACTCCTTAATGATAATCGTTGCTCCCGAAGGTTCGACATCGGAAAAACAACTACTTTGGTTATTTGGTCTGGATGAAGTCGGCGACAAATTCATTACCAGGGACTTTGAATATGAAGATCGCGAACTGGGATTTGCCGGAAAATATATATTGTCAGAATTAGGGATAGAACTTGTTGAGAAGGATACCAGTTATTTTGATGAATTGTTCAACCGATTCGGAAACACATTCCCGACAACAAAAGTGTTTTCAGAATTTTCCAGGTCAACTGTAATTGGCGTATCAGCCATTGAAGAACCAGATAAAACACTTTTGGCTTGGTTAGAACGTGAGGAACTCCTTTTTAAAGCATTGGAAGCTAAAATCGTATCTGCAAAATTAAAGAATGGATTTGGCCTTGTTAGCAGCGAAGTTGAAGAATTCATCTCTTTTTCTCTAAGTGTACAGAACCGTAGAAAGTCAAGAGCGGGCCACGCTTTCGAAAATAACCTGGCAAAAATATTTGAAGTCAATAATATCTATTTTGCCAAGGGAGCAACAACAGAAAGAAGTAACAAACCTGATTTTCTGTTCCCGGGGCTATCCGAATATCAAAACCTGACTTTTCCTGCAGACATGCTCACTATGCTTGGAGTAAAGACGACAGCGAAAGATCGATGGAGACAGATTCTCATGGAAGCAGATCGAGTTTCTTTAAAACATTTGATCACCCTAGAACCATCCATTAGTAAAAATCAAACCGACGAAATGATAGCCCAGAAAATACAATTAATCTTGCCAGAACCCTTATTGTCAACCTACACTCAATCCCAGCAACAAACACTAATTACTCTGAGTCAATTTTTGAACTTTTTAAAGATTCGACAACTTAAGACATTAGGTATTTGACATCCGGCTAGTAGATGTGACCAGAATAATTGCTCCTATTTCATAAACTAACTAATAAGTTCCGCTGCTTGCGACTTCATTCGAATGCAGTAGACAATGGACCTCCTATAATTTGGATGGCATATTTTCGAGTTTCGGAGCTGATGAGCACTCCCATACATCGAATTAGAACAAATTAAACTTTCAGGGCTTATTGGACTTATTTTTCTTCATCTGGTGTGATAAATTCTCTTTTACTGCTTAGGTGCAATCTTTCGCTACAAAAATCATCATTCTAGGTGAAGACACGCCCCAGCGGGGCCTTAATCGCATCATAGATACGCGTTTGTGGTCGTCTTTCTATATTCCCGTCGCAACAACGAAAAAATATACTTCATGCTGTACCGAATCTGAGCATCAGCAATCTCTCACAGCCCTACCCGAAGTGCCTTGTCGTCCCGGACCAGGATAACTCGGCCAACCTCCTTTACTGGCGTACATTCAGATTCCTTTTTATAACATCCTGACTAACCTGCCTGTCGAAGGTTGGGTACCTTCTGTTAGATTTCATATTCTCTTCCTTCCTTTGTCGCAGTTCCAAAACACCCGGCCGCTATACTTGTAACACGTGGCTTCGCTTTCACCCCTGTCTATTAATTCACCAATACCCTACCGAATGCTCAGACTGCTCGATCACAAATATTATCTGCATCTTATTAAACTGTGACTTCTTCATGAACAATGTTGCGAATATTTGCCCCAATTCTCGAAATTCCAACCGACATTCTTAAGAGAAATCAAATTCTCCAATTGCAATCATAACTTTTCTAATTGAATTATTGTATATTAAGGCGTGACTTATACGCTTTATCGAGAACAAAATAATTGGTAAGTTTCCAACTAAATTGTATGCCTAAACTTCCATCCAATGTAACACGCAAAAGAAGCTCCCAATCCGATTGGCAAATAAAGAATCAATTATAAGCCCATTTAAGTATAATGTATATAAAGCACCTTTTTACCAACTACTTATGCCTGATGAACTATCCAGCGTAATTAATTCAGTAAAAGCTAATAAAATCAGCTTTTTCAAATTTGTTAGTGCCAATGACGCCGGCACAACTGGCGGGCATCAGCTTGGTATCTATATACCAAAAAAATCCTTTCCACTACTTTTTGACCAGCCGGGCAAAAAAGGACAAAACATGGAACGTTTTGTTGAAATCAATTGGTTTGATGGAACAGTTTCCAATGCATGTTTTAAATATTACGGCTCAGGAACCCGCAATGAATATCGAATTACAAGAATTGGAATCAATTTTACTGAGAATGAACTTATTGTTATTGTCAAAATAGATCAGGACAGTTATTCAGGATTTAGATTGCAAGAAGAAGTCTCCATTGACCTTTTTTTAAAAGAATTTGGCATTGCTAAAGATAATATGGGATCCTTAATCAATTTGAATTCCGAAATGTCTATTGAGGACAATTATGTTGAAAATAGTCCGTACATCAATCTCGATTTAAGTCAGAACTCAAAATCAATAAGGCAAAACGAAGTAAGCTTCAAGCCAAAGGCACATATACTTACACTTCTCGGAGATGAGCTGATTAAAGACCCTGTTATGGCCATTTACGAACTGGTCAAAAATGGCTACGATGCAGATGCTACCCAAGTAGAAGTATACTTCAATTCAATAACAGAAATTGAAAATGCCAATATTATAATTAGAGATAATGGAACAGGAATCACTGAGGATGTTCTCCAAAATGTATGGCTGGAACCAGGAACAGCATTCCGAAAACAAATCGATCAAACTGGTAAGAGAATTCCAATTCGTAGCCCAATATTCAAGAGGATTCCAATGGGCGAAAAAGGGGTTGGACGCTTTGCAGTTCATAAACTGGGAAGCAGAATACTATTAATCAGCAGACCATCTATTATCGAAACTGATTCGGACGGAACATTCATTAAAAAAACACTACATGATTACGAAATAATTCTTGAAATAGATTGGAAAAGCTTTACACAAGCAAAGTACCTATCTGATGTTAAAATTGAATACAAAAGAAACACCGATCCAGAAAGCTTCTACTTTAAAAATGATTCAGGAACTTTTATTAAAATCTCTGATCTAAAAGAAGTTTGGAATAGGGGAATGGCAAGGAATCTGAAAAGGAACACAATTTCAATGATTTCTCCACGGAAAGTAAACGAAAATAAATTTGAAATCGAACTTAATTTCAACAATAATTGGCTCGACAGATTTCCTGATATAAGCGAGTTGTTAAAACAAGCACCTTATAAACTAACTGCTCATATTGATAGTAGCTACAATCTGATATTCGACTACGAGTTTAGATTGTCAAATAATAGCACAATTGGATCGCGAACGATAAGAAATGATGCTAAATATGATACCAATATCGCTGGAGATATTCGACCGTTGTTTAGAAAGTATTTTGAAGATAAAGGGTATGACATTGTTACAATTGAATATATTCTTGAAAAAGTAACAGCGAAACCATTACCATTCGGAGCTGTTATGTTGGAATTATATTCTTACGATCTTGATAGCATTTCATTGAAAGATATCACTTATTCACCAGATATACTAAAAAGGACATTGCGAGAACAACATGGCATTAAGGTGTTTAAAGACGACTTACGCGTCTATGACTATGGTGAAGCTGGAAATGACTGGCTCGGATTAGATCTTAAAAGAGTCAACAACAAGGAATGGTTCTCAAATAATCAAAACATTGGCTTTGTGTTCCTTGACTCGGAAACTTCTGTTTCATTAATTGAGAAAACAAATAGGGAGGGATTTGTTAATAGTGAAAGTTTTGATCTTCTAAAAATCGCACTTGAATTTATATTAGGACTATTCAAAGTTGAACGACAAAAGGATCGTCAACAATGGATGCAGTTTAATAAAAAAGAAGAAAATATTTCATTTGGTGACCGGGTTACCGACTTTGTCAAAATGATAAACGAGGCGGAAATTGAAGATGAGGAAAAAAGACAAAAACTACTTGAACAAGCTTCTTCCATGGGAGACGAATATGAAAAAGCTCAGGAAACCCTTTTACTTCCAGCGGGTGTTGGGATGACTGCCTCGGTCGCCTTGCATGAGATAGAAAAATTGGTACCCCGAATGGAAGAAACCGTGGAAAAAAGTCCAGTTAACGAAAACATCATTCGCAATCAAGTTGATGAACTTGACGACTACGTATCCGGTATCCTATCGGTACTTAAGCAAGCTGGCACGAAACCGGTTGATGTGCTTGAAACAATTAATCAGGCAATCGGAAACTACCATCTGAAACTTGAAATTAGAAATATTAAAATCGTTGTAGAAGTTGCAAATAATGTAACTACAATAAACTGCGATAAACGATATCTAGTAACTATGTTAATGAATCTTGTTGACAATAGTATCTATTGGCTTGACACTGTATATAAAGATCCCAAAGTGATCCTAATAAAGGTTACCAAGACAGGAAACTCAACGAACATATTAGTTGCTGATAACGGCCCAGGATTTAAGGATTCTGTAAATGAAATTCTCAGACCATTCTTTTCCAGAAAAGAGGGCGGTATCGGAATCGGCATGTACTTGATAGATACCATAATGATGAAATATGGTAAGCTTAAAATTTATATGAACAATAGTAATGCAGAAATAGATTCCTCCTATTCAGGAGCAATCGTTGAACTAATATTTAACAAAAATCAATAATCAATGACTTCTGTTATTGGCCCACAAGTAGCTTTTGTAGACGACATTGAGAGTGAAATAACACCAATAAAAATCGAAATTAATCGACTGGATGCAAGCACAATATTTTTTAATGCAAAACCAGAAGAAACAAAATTCCCACCACAACCCTATGACACTGTAAAAATTCTATTTCTTGATCTCTATTATAAACGTGATTTTGATGCTGAAATATCCGCGCAATGGGTGAAAACCATTATACCAAAAAACTCTGAATACACACTAGTAATATGGTCAAAAGATACACACCATACAACAGAGCTGCTAGAAATGCTCAATAGACTGGATTTGAAACCAACACATGTAGAAGCTTGGCAAAAGACAAATTTTAATTTACATACTCACAATTTCAATAAAGATATTAATCGTCTAATTAACACTATCTCATCCGAAAAAATTAACGAGGAAATTATCTATGGAGAAGTTCTGGAAATTGAGGAAGATGGCCTATTGGTTAATTGCCTACTTGATGTAGATAACCCAGCGTATCAAGTGCGCAGATTTGATAATGAGCTATTTGGAAAAGTTGAAAAAAAAGAAGTTGGGACTTTTGTAAGAATTTGCATTTATACAAAATCCGGATCTCGTTTGATTAATATTTTCGAAGAACAAAGTGATATGAGTGCTGCATTTAAACGTCTAGATTTTTTCAAAGGCCTTGAAGGAAACACCTTTTTTATTGAAGATTAATCTATGAAAATTACTTTTAAGGATGTAGGTCAAGGTGATTCCATTTTGCTTGAATGGTCAGAAAAAGCAATTAATAAAATAATTATTATTGACTGCAATAAGAAAGACAAGCAAAATCCTGTATTAAACCACATTAAAAGTATCTGTCATCAAGAAATTGAATGTATGATACTTAGTCATCCACATAGTGACCATTATTCAGGAATGACAGAAGTGCTCGACTATGCCGAAACTAAAGGAATTATTATCCGACAATTCGCACATACACTTCATTTCCTAGCTAACGACTATTATAAATATCTCGGCGCGGTTGAAATTGACACAGAGGCGCTAAAAGGCCTGCAGGATCTCATCGATACAGTAGATCGATTGAAAAAGAAAGGGATAATAAAAAAAATAGGTTTTATTACTGAAGGATGGCATCTTGACATTTTAGATAATGTACACATCAAATGCCTATCACCAGGTCCTGAGGAAGCTAGAAGATACATGGACCTAGTCGACATGGAACCAATTGCGAATAAATCTGCGGCGACTAGAGCAGCTAATTACCTATCTACAGTTTTTGTACTTACAGTTTTACAAAAGTACCACATACTGACATCTGATTGCGAAATTCCGGTGCTAGAGAGGCTTATATCTCAAAACTCACATACCTTCTTGCATAGGAATTCAATGGCTATTTGTCAACTTCCTCATCACGGTTCTTTAAAAAATCATTTACCAGATTTCTGGGACTTTATCACAGTTAGTGAAAAACCTGTTGCTGTAGTATCCGCAGGATTGCATGAAAAATACAAACACCCTCACTTTCCCGTTCTTGATAGCTTTTACAGGAAGGGGTACTTCATCAAATCAACAAATATTGTATATGGCATGGTAGAGTATGCAGAATACCTCAAAAAACTTAGGGTCACTAGCAATAAACTCGATTCATTTGCCGATTTGGTTAGCTATCATACTGGCGGGGATCAAAGTTTTGACCTTAACTAAGAAAATTAAAAAGAAATATATAGAGTAATGGGTAACCCCTTAGGCATTTTAGGCAATTCCCGAGCTCAATGCCACACTACCTGTGGGAAGAATCGGATAAATTGGCGGTTGGCTTGAGAAAACTGAGAAAATAACTTTCCCATTTCGCGCGCAGTTATTGTTTCTTAAACCTAACACATTGGGATGACCTGCATTCTCCGGGGGCAGAAACCAAAATTTGGCAGGCTGCAATGACAATCCTTCAACGTCAGTCTGGAAATCTAATCCCATGGGCTGCTTAAAAGCAACAACGCGCAAGTCCTCAATTTTCGGTGCCGCACTAACCAGTCTTGCCACATTTTCAAACTGGCTCGCTTCTCCTTCAGCTGTTATACCCAACTCGTTCCCGAACATATCTTCTCCAGAACCGATCTGGAAATACAGGTGATCGTTATACCGGTGCAGCGCAACCAACAAATCTTCGAGCAATTCTTCCCTCCTTTCCTCGATTAGGTTGTCGAGCCCAGAATAGCTGTCCTTATTTGCGATAAACCAATTCCAAAATTGTTTTTCGTCCATAGACCGCAAGATAATCCTCCCGCTCAGTTGCTCCCAAGCAGGCGTCTATCATTTCTGGGAAGGCGTTGAAGCCAATAATAATAAGTAAATCCCGGCGAATACCGCCGTAACATTGCTCCACATTAATGTCGTCCATCAAGTCAACGATACTGAAGCTAATACTCAAAGTTCATTTGGTAGCAACTTTCCTGCATTGCCACAAATTATTATTATACCCAGAATTAAATTCATAGTATTCCACCTGGCCGGATTCAGAAAAATCGATTTTTGAAAAATGAGGCAGATCAGGATTTCTCCCCTCAAATAAATAACTATATACATAGCTATTTATGGCTCGATAGAAATATCGTTCTAAGAATGTAAGTGAACTAAAAAAATTCGTCTTCTCAGCTAATGGGTAATTTACTTTATTATTGTTCAACACACATAAAATTTGTTTCTGTTTAATAAAACCGGAATTCAATGTATCGTTGTAACCGCCAATGACAAAAATGGTATCCTTATTCATAAACAGATAGTCATAAAAGCCTCTGATTAATTGCGCATTGTCATACACCTTCCCGTAATGGTCAAAATAAAATTTCTGTACAATTTTACCCTCCTTAATTACAGGCACCTGTTTTAACGAAGACTCAATAATGCTATCCCCGCATGTACATTTAAACGCTGACATAGAATCTTCCAGATGGCTTCCCTGATTCGCAACCGAACTACTTTTTCAACAAACAAAGGTGAAGATTGTAACCAGTGGAATACAATACAGTCTTACAAGCCTGACCGTTTTACTGATTCCCTGGAACATATTTATCTGGTTGCATTTTTAATTGATTCGCCGCGCGCGGCACCTTGGTAGTTACGACCGTCGGTCATCAAACGACTATTGCGAGACTCTTCACCAGGCCTTCATAATATTGCGCGCCGACGGGGATGTCCTTCTGGCCCATGGTCACATTCTTCTTGTTGACCTTCAGGATGTAGGGAAGTGCAACCGCGAAGGACCGGTGTACCCGGATAAAGAGGTCCTGGGGGAGGTTATTCAGGACGGCATTAAGGTTGCCATTGGCCTGAAAACAAGTGTCGTTAATCAAATGCACTATCGTATAGGCTTTATCTGCCTCAAGCACGATAATATGGGCAGGGTCCACGCCGTGAAGTTCTCTTTCCAGCCAGAAATAGACGAGCCTATTGGTGGTCATTTTCAATAGTTTAAGGTTTATGAATGGTTTAAAATAGCAATTTTTTTCCCTTTTTCCATTCCCTTGCCCGGACCGCCGGAAGCGTACCCCAGGCTCCTTCTACCCCGCTACCGGCCTTTTCACCCCCAATTCACCCTCTGTTCAACCTCGATTCAACCTTAATGCTACCGGGATTCCTGGCCGATTCGTTCGTGGATCCCGGACAGGTATTCCCGTGGGATTGCAATTCCATTGAAGTTTCATTCCAGTATCATTCCGGTAAAAACGGCTTTCATGAGATTTTTTCCCGAAGCCCATGAGATTTTTTAGAGAAGCCCGTTAAGTTTCGCTGAAATTCCGGCGAATCCGGTATCCTGTTTGTTGCTATCCCCGGACCTGCGCTATTGCAGGTATTAAATATTAAAATCAATATCCTATGGCAACAGCTACAGGACTTCTTGCCAGTATGCTCAGCGGAATGATCGGACATGAGCTCGTGTTCCGCAACTGGGAAGGAAAAATGATCGTTCAGAAAGCACCCGGGAAGCGGAAAACCAGGCCCACCCGCGCCATGGCGGTGCAGAACAACAAGTTTAAACAGGGCATGGTCTACGGCGTCAGGATGAACCAGGATACCGATATGAAAGAACTGTATTACCGGAAACGGGCACCCCGCCAGAACGTTTGCAGCCGTGCCCTGCAGGACTACCTGACGGCCCCGGAGGTAACGGACATCAACGTGAGCCAATACAGCGGCAAGCCCGGTGACACCATCGAGATCCGCGCCCACGACGACTTCCATGTTGCCTACGTGCAGGTGGACATCTGGTCAGCCGGCGGGGTCCTGGTAGAACGCGGCGATGCCGTGGTGCAACCCAGCGGCCTGGTGTGGACCTACACCGCAAAGGCAGCCAACCCAAACCTGGCGGGCACGAAAGTGACCGCCTATGCGATGGACATTCCTAACAATGAAGGGACGCTTTCGGTAACAATCGACAAGGCTCCGGAAACGGAGAAACCTGTTGCGTCGGAAAAAAGCATCCCGCCAACGTCTGTGGAAACAGGGGAAAGCCAGCAACGCGTAGCGTTCGGCGGCCAGGGACACCAATCCTGTATGCCGGCGGCGTATAGCCGGAAAATGGCAGCTGATTCCAACTGTGCCTGGTGTGATATCGGTCGGGAGATGCAGGACCTGGTATTCACGGGGCGAACGGAATTGGCAGCATTAAATTGACCGTTAAAGTAGCCGATTAATTTTCAGTTTATCTTGAGTCAATGGCTGCAGGAAAACTGGAGATATTCAAATCGTTGTTCAAAGGCCGCGAGGATGTCTTTGCTATCCGCTGGAAACGTGATGGCAAGAGCGGTTATATGCCTGCCTATGACCTGGACTGGGAACAGTTTAGACTACACCAGGCAAAAGGTAGCAAGTTGAAGGATTTTAAAGAAAAATCTTATGCCCCGCTCAGCGATCAGCGGTTATTGAATCATCTCGCGGGTAAAGAAGTCCTGGGTATCTACCCGCTATTGCCGGACAATTCGTCCTGGTTTATTGTGGCTACGGCGAAGGATATTCCGGAAAATGTAGAAACGTTAGAGGTAACTTTGTAACCCTTCATAGTATTTGATACCCCAGCTATTCCTAGCTGGGGTAAATTGTCTTGTTAGTCGAGCCAAATAAAACTCTACATAACAATAAATCTGTACTTCTAAGAGATCAACGTCTTAATAACAACCTCTTCTAAAACTAGCCATAAGGAACCAAAATTGCTAAAGTTCAGTTACTCCAGGCAACTATCCTCATTTTTCCCAGCAACTTATATTAAGTGTAATGTTCAACTCTGCCATCTCCTTTATAAGAGAAAGGGGAAACTCTATGTTACATTGCCCTTCGTATTCATACATAAACCATATAGCAACACGCCCATCATCGTTATGTGGTAGAATGTTCTTTTCATTCATTGATCTAAGAATATTAAAAGCACTATCAAATGCTTTATTGAATCCCATTTCATCAATATCAAAAAGTACTGACCAAGATGACTCAAATTCTCTCTGGGAATCCTCAAATTCCTTTTTTATTGTAGAAACTACCTCAGAAGTTCCTTTTACTTCAAGCTCTATATAGGTTGACATACTCAATTTGTTAAATAATCTGCTGCCCTTAACTTCCTACTACCTTTTCATAACCTCCCGCCACTGCAATTGCTTTTTGGTTTTAATTACCTTATGAAAAACTATTGCATTATTATTTCTAGTCAAATATGACTCCCTTTGTTAAATTTGCTTTGTTCTTTACCTTTGGTCTCGAACTTAAAAAGGTTTCAAACGCTGAGCCAGTTAATCAGCGTTTTTTATTTCAAATCAGGTCCACGTTTCACTTTCTCCAAGACTTCGTCGTTTCTAGTTGAAAAGCAGCCATTGATGCCATTCAGCGCGACATTTTCACCCCTATCAAATTCTTACCTTTTTTTGAGCTGCACCAGCGGCAAAATTATTCTCGTTGATTTTCCCGTATCCACATTGGTCCAGTGAAGAACAAATGTAACTTCTGCGGCGGCGAGTTGATACCCCTTCTGGTACCACCCCTCCAACGTGGATTTAAATGCGGATGAGAATTTCAACACGGCTTCACCTCTATACGCCAACGCGCCATCGGGCAAAATGGTCAACTGCTGGCCAGATACGATCTGCCGGGTGCGGTGCTCCACGTATTCGAAATAGCCCAAATGCACGTCTTTGTGAGTTAATTGCAGCTGGATAACTGAGGGTGATTCAAGGGCGTCGGGGATAAAGCGATCGGAGCGGTCGGCAACAGGCATATGATTGAAATAAGTGCCGTTGTAATGGACGGACAACCGCCGCTTCGCGCGGGTCATGGCAACATATAAGAGCCGCTTGCTCTCGTCGGTATTGGGATCGAGGTCGTCGAGCAACAAGTACACGTTATCGTACTCGCGGCCCTTGGCCTTGTGCATCGTGCTCAGGTGAACAGCCTGCTCTCCCCTGTCAACAAAATCGGCGAGGCTCACTTCACTGAGGTAGGACTTCCAGTCCGATTTATAGAGGGTAGGCGGATTGCCGGCACGGAACGCATGGATCAGGCGGTTACAGGTATCGAGCAGAGTGCTGGCTTTGTAGTTGTCGCGGATCATGATCAATCCATTCTCCCAGGCCTCTGAAGAAATGGTTGGCCCTTCTGCATAGTCGCAGATGAAATTTGAAAACGACCGCAACTCCGCCAGGTTATACAAAGAGAAGCCTTCATTGCCCTGAATCAGCCGGCAGGGAATGCCGCGCTGTTTCAGCACCGCCTGCACCAGGTAAGCCTCCTCATTGGTGCGGGTAAGGATGGCCGTGGTGCCGTCGCCCAATGCAGCCGGCAGCCGCGCCGCTGCGCCGGAGGCGATGTCTTTCGCCGCGTATTGTAATATGTCTATTTCGCCGGGGGTGTTGCTGTGTGGCTGTATGGCGTCCAGCTTCAGTCGGCCGGATAACTTGCTGATCCACTGGTTGCTGAAATCCACGAGGTTTGCGGCGGACCGGTAATTGGTGAGCAGGTTGAAGATCCGGGCGACCGGCTCATCACACATCGCCCGCATGAAATGATTGTTCGCACCGCGAAAGGCAAAGATGTTCTGATCATCATCCCCTACAACCAGGGTCCGCATGTTCTCATTGTGGTCCAGCAACAGCCGGATCAGCGCAAACTCCTCATCGTCCACGTCCTGCGCTTCATCAATCACCAGCACCTGTTTGGTGATCCGTCCCGGTTCGATCTCCCCGCTCCGGATCTTCTCCAGCGCCAGCTGAATGATCTCCTTCGACTTTTCCAGGTTACCCTGTTTGCCAAGGAGATCAAAGCAAAAAGAATGGAAGGTCTTGATATCGATATAATGTGCAGCATTACCGATCAGTTCCAGCAGGCGCTTTTTGAACTCCATCGCGGCGGACCGGGAAAAGGTCAGCATCAGCAACTGCTCCTGCTTGATGTCTTCCATCATTACCAGGGATGCCATCTTGTGCACCAGCACCCGCGTTTTCCCACTGCCCGGCCCGGCTGCCACCACGATGTGCTGGTGACCGGCATCAATGATCGCACGCTGCTGTTTGTCCAGCGCCCCGAAGATGCGCTCGAATTTCTCATTGCTGACATTGCGCTTGAGCGCTTTCGCCTTTTCTTCCGGAAAATATTTCCGCACAAACTGATCTACCGGAATGCTGAAATAATCTTCCGTAAAATCGATCGCTGCAGCGTTGTCTTCCTGCGCCATCTTCCGCGCGTACTCTCCTACTATATGGATCTGCTGCACTTTCTGTTCGTAATAGCGCGCAAGCGGCGCATAGTCTTCTGCTTTGTATTGCAGCTTGGCATTCTCCTTCAGGCGCTCCAGCTGGATCTTGTTGTACGTCACCATAAAACCACCCTCGATCCGCGCAGCGCCAATGCGGCTCAGATACAGCAGGGCATCTTCGATATCGGGGAGCGTTGCCTTCCACTGGTACAGCGAATGCTGGCTATTAAAGCCATCGCGCAATTCAATGATGGAAACGGTGGATGCAGTGACCGCTTTTTCCACGATAAACCTGCAGATCTCCGATCGCCGTTCGATTTGCTGTTCCATGGTATCCTGATCCAGGCTAAGGTGCAGTTGCAGGTGGTTACGCGAATGCTCAAGTAGGTGCCGTTTGCACCATTTCCGCACCACCCAATAGTTGAGGATGGTCAGCAACTGCTGCATCGGAACGTCCTTTTGCGCCGCCGCTGCCATGGCAGCGATCAGCTCTTTGATGTTGTAGCTTCTGGACTGCAAAGACAGGTTGCGCAGGAGCAGCCGTTCCACCTGGATATGGGCGTGCAGCAGTTTGCTGGCCCGCGCGAGTTCTTCTTTATCAATGCCCAGTTCGATCTCACGGGCATCAGCAACCACCCTTTCTTCCCGCAGCAGATTGACCAGGTCGATGGCTTCATACACGGTGATGCCCAGCCGGTCCGCCAGGTAATCGACACGCGCGCCATTGATCTCTCCGTTGGTGATCTTCCGGCTGGAAGAAACGAGCGACTTCGCCAGGCGGACAGCGTTTTCCTTTTGTGCAGCCGGGATCCTGTCCGACTCATTGATGCGGCGGACGGCCTCGTCTACGTTCCCCACTTCTATACTCGTCGCAAAAACCTGCGGCAGGTTCTGTTTGCGTTTGACGTAATCGGCATTCTCCAGGGCAGCGATGGCCGTGGTTACCCGCGTTTCGATATCGCGCACCTGTTCGTCCCATCCGGCTTTCCGTGCGATCTCGAGCGCCGAATGCGACACCGTCATTTTCTTCTTCGTCAGGTCCTTCACTGCTTTCCAGATCTGGTTGATCTCCACCTGCGTCATGCGCGTCTGGTTGAGGCGGATAAAATGTTTGTCGATATCCTCGGGATTGAACAGCACAAAACAATCTGCCTCGATGTTTTCGTCACGCCCTGCCCTGCCGGCTTCCTGCACATAGTTCTCGAGGGAATCCGCGATATCGTAATGGATCACAAGCCCCACATCCTTTTTATCAACGCCCATGCCGAAGGCGGAAGTCGCCACCATGATCCGGGTATCGCCGCCCAGGAATGCATTCTGGTTGCGGGTCTTTTCCTGGCTTTCCATTTTGCCATGGAAAGGCATTGCCGCGAAGCCATCCTGCGTAAGGCGCGCTGCCAGTTCTTCGGCCTTTTTCGTGCGGGACACATAGATGATCGTGGGACAATCTTTTGCAGCCACCAGGTTGCGCAAACGATCGTACTTGGCTTCTTCGGATTCCACTTCGATGACCTTGTAGTGCAGGTTGCGGCGGCGCACACTGGCCTGGAACAACTGCAGGTCCAGTCCCAGCCTGTCTTTAAAATACTGGCGGATATCGTCGATCACCTGGGGTTTCGCGGTAGCCGAGAAACAGGAGACGGGAATAGGTGCCGGCAGCTGTTTCTTTTGTTGCAGGTTTTTGATGAATTCCCCGATATAGAGGTAATCAACGCGAAAATCGTGTCCCCAGGAGGAGAAGCAGTGGGCTTCATCGATTACAAAGCGGCTGATAGTGCGGCCGAGCAAAATGCGTTCGATGGTGGCGGAGCGCAGCATTTCCGGGGCGATATACAGGATGCCGGCTGAGCCATCTTCCACGCGTTCGAGCGCTTTGGCCCTTTCGATGGGGTTCAGCAGGCCATTGATGGTTTCCGCAGCCGTGATCTGTTTCAAGAGGAGATTGTCCACCTGGTCTTTCATGAGGGATTGCAGCGGCGAGATGACGATAGTAAGGCCTTTTTCAGCTTCTGCGCTGATGAGGGCAGGCACCTGGAAGGTGATGGACTTTCCGCCTCCCGTGGGAAAGATAGCCAGCAGCGATTGGTTGTTGATGGCGGCGTTGACGGCGGACAGCTGCAATGTTTTGCCTTCATAGTTCCGGAAGGAATCGTAACCGAAGAAGCGCCTGAGGGCTTCGTGGGCGTCGAAGGAAGCGGCGCAGTATGGGCAGTGACCGCAGGGTGTTCCTCTAAGTATTTTGATGACCGTTTCAATGGCAGGAAAACTGCGCGTCAGCCATTTCGGGAGGATAGAGTATTTGTCCTGTGCCCGGATAAGCGCCAGCGCATAAGCCAGTTCTATGGGTTGTTTCCAGACCATTTCGGCGAGGGGTGCCTGGGTGCAGATCTCCTGTCCGAAGCAGTTCTTGATGAGGTGGACGGTGGGTAATTGCTGAGCGTCGCTGAATTCGAGGTAGCGAAAGAAGTCCGCATACTTAACATCAGTGGAGAGCAGGCGGAAAAAAATGGCTTTTAGTTCAGACGGCAGCTGGCGGAAAGCGGCGACTTCTTCTAAGAATAGGTCCCTGGCTTTGATGGAATCTGCCAGCGGATTGTTCGGTGCGTCGTCAGCGATCTTATCATCTTTCACGAGGCGGTGGTACGGCCGGGAGGGAAAGAGCAGCGGCGATAGCAACAGGGTATCGATGACCTTCCATTTATTCCAGTCGACATCCTGGAATCTTCGTTGTAAGACCGGCAGGTCGTGTGCGAAAACATTGTGACCAGCGATGAAAGAGCAAGCATTGAGGCCGTCGAAGAATTTACCTGGCGATGCGCCGCGGTATTGCAGGCCATTGTCCGTAACAAAACCGCAGTCCACGACTTTGCGGGATTTGGGATCCACTTCCAGGTCAAAGAAGGCAATGGCGGGCATTCAGGAGAAGGCTGGTTTCCCAATAATAGCAAAAAAAGCCGGCGTAGGCAAGGTTTGAGCAGGAGGCGGGAAACCGGCAACATCACAATGGGTTGCCGAGTTACGCAACTCTACTGTATCCGGAGAGCCAGGGGAAAAGTCGGCAAAGACTCGTCTACAAGCAAAGAGGCGATGAGACTTGCGGGCTGTATGGTCACAGCTACGGCAAAGGATATTCCTGGAAATGAAGGGAAGTTGGAGGTTATTCTGCCATAGTTGATATTGATTACCAAGTGATTTGATTCAATTGCAATCAAATTAAACCGCCCCCGTCAATACTGGCGGGGGCAATTTTAGATAATAGGCGATGTTCAAAACTAATACTGGTTACTTCTTCCAATCCCGATCCATACAACCAAAGTCTATCGGGCTCATCGGAGCATAGTCACCATTCACTAATCTAAATATTATATTGGATCCAGAATCCTTACGAATTTCGTCGCCAACATTTATAATCCCGAATGCATTAGTGGTATCAAAGTCAAGTCTTAACCTAAAATCGATCCCGGACAACTTATCGCTGATTAGGACAATGCGATATGAATGTTGTGAATAGTCAACAAATTTATCTTCAACAACACCGGAAAATTTCACTTTTTTAAATTCATGAAGAAAATTGCATGCTGCTTCACTGTCTGATGTAGCGAAGAACAGAAAATAAATAACCCAAAAAGATAGTACAACTAATACTGAATATTTTCTCATTCACCGATAAAATTAGCACCTCCAGGAAATTTGCAGTTGGTATCTTACTTCTTAATTCGGAAATAAAAACTTCTGTCGCCTTTAATTAATTGGATTGTGTCTGAATTCTGGTTTTTAAAAATCCGATCCCCTTTTCTTGCCAGCTCAAAAGTAAAATCAACGTTTTCTGGTATTGCAGACGAACTCAAAACATAATCATGACTATCATCGGCAATCTTGAAACTTTTTCTATGATACTTTGCAGACAACTGGACAATTTCACCATCTAATGCAGTAGTTGTAATAAGCTTATACTCATATGCTATCCCTTTGTCCATATTTGGAATACCAAAAAAGATGAGGCCTAAAACAAGTAGAAACACAATTCCTAATACTACTACTTTCATACTAATGACCAAAGTTATACTTTCTCCTTTCGGAAATCGTAAATCAAAAATATAATGTTCACACCACCAACAAATTATGCTGACATACCCCTGGCAATAAAATCCTCGACGACTTCTCCATACCCACATTTGTCCAGTGAATGACAAATGCAACTTCGGTTTAAAGTCCAATTTTTACCGTCTCATACCAGACCAAACTAATATTAAATCGCCAAGACTCGGAATCTTCCCGGGCTACAAACACACCTTTTTTTCCATTTCCAACATCCAGTTATCTATACAATCAAAAAATGAGTTAGGACCCCTGCCCTTAAAATAGGTACGACAAAATACTAAAACATCACCACGGCTTACCAGAATTTGGTGGATTGATGTGGTATCATCTGAAAACAATATCTCATTTTCATCGCCCCAATATATCGAACACCCATTCCCATGAAAACGATATCTAACGTTTACGTTTGAAATCATTTCTTCACCAGCCCTGGGAAAATGCTTTCCTGCGACTTTATAAGGAATGTCATTCAGATGGTACTTCTGATCTATATAATCAAATAGTAAGTGAATCCTATTCACTTGTTAAAATAGAAGTTCTTCGAACTCCATGTTACTATTTTAGGCTTTAATCGTTTGGTCGAAGTTTAGCATTGTAACCATAATACTCAATAGTCAACTAACCGCTTCACCGTTATAATCCAACACCTAATTACTATTGCGTTCGAATCTTATTCAAATTAGAAGAAATAGAATTAGGTGAACCAATACCACCACAAAAACGAATAAAGACTAATAACAATTACTGCTGTTAAGAAGAACGATTTAAAATCCCCCTTTCTTTTTAGGCTAACCACCACCAAAGCGATCAAAAGGTGAACAAATACAAATTTTAAAACCAATCGCTTCTGATCTATAACATGTGTCTCATTCGAACCATAACCAAGTAAAAACGAACTCAGGTAACAAGCGGAAGCCGATACAAAAACAGCCAGGACATTACAAAAAACTAATTTTTGCATATCATTCAATCTTTTATCGTTTAATGTCTTTTAACCGGCGTTGGTCCTGCCCTGAAATGGGTGACCAGCATATCCATGGCGATGACGATCATCAGGATATAGTAATCCAGGATAAAAAGTCGCTGCCACAGCCCCTTCAAAGGCAGGATGTTTTGCCGGGAGAGCATAAAAACAAAAACCAGCAGCAATCCGCTCCACCCCACGAAATGAATACAGGCATTCATCCCGGGGAACTCCTGCTTTGGAAACACGCGCCACAGCGATAAAGGCAAAAGCACCAGGGCGGCAACACCGATGCCGCTAAATACATTGTGCAGTTTGCCGGACAGTGTGAGCCCGCTGGCGGTGTGATCGTAGGGGAACAAACCGGAACCTATTCCCTCTCCCAATCCGTAAATGACAATGAGCCAGACGGCTGCATGTTGCCAGAAGCCCTTTTTTTGAAAATATCGTTTTCCGCAAAGCACAGGCATACACTAAAAATAATATACTAAAGGCTATTCCCCATGCTTTCATATATGCCGCTACAGGGCTTCCGGCCCGGCCCAGGTAGCTTTCCGCCTGGTTGAGAAAGTCATATCCTCTGAACATCGCCCCGATGATGAAAGTAACTGCAAAATCGCCGCCGCAGGCAACAATGCAGCTGATGGCTGCAGCTATTACCAATATCGTTGAATGCCTTTTTTCCACCCTGAAAGGGGATTGTTGAAGGCAAATATAAGTCTGCCGACTGGGTTTGCCTTACCTGCCAACTACTCCCACACCCTGATTTGACCCGACCGTACCTGCTCGCCTCTTATAACCAGAATGATGGTATCCTTTAGATGCGGGCTTTTTAGATAGCCCCAGACACTGTTTGAGCTATCAAACTTAACCAGCTGATCTTTCCTGATAAATACACCGAACTTTTCATTTGGTATGATATTGAAACCGAGTTGCCAGGGATATTGGCTGTCAATTAACGGTACAGTCTCTTCCGACGAATGATAGCCATACCGAAACCCCCTTTCCATATAGGGTTTGAAGTCGCCTAATGAGCCAGCAAAACTATCAACCTGGAAATTCAACACCTTCTCAAAGACACCACGACTTTTAGATTCATCAATACTGTGTGTTGCTACTCTATTACGCCATTTTTCATACCCATACCAACCGACATAGGAAGACAAGTAACCAAGCACCGATCCCAACAGTAGCGACAGCTGCAATTGCCAGCAATAGATATCTTCTCATAAATAAAATATCGAATTGAATCCAACCGGGAAAATTGGGCAGCAACCTCCTGCAAATAAATTTTTTTTCCTAATTTAAAGGTGCTGCTTCTCCCAATTAGTTATGAACTGTCTCTCAGCTGTAACGCACAAGCTGGATTGGAGCGGCGCGTTTCCTGGTGATTTTGGCGGCGTTCGATTCCCCGGAGGAATCGTTCGATCAGCCAGGGGTGACTTTGGCGAGCTGTGCATCCAGGAATACCAGGGAGAAGACTATCACTTCTTTTACCAGTTTTTTTCATTCAGGAAGACTTCGTTTTAACCAGTGAGCATTGCAAGCAAGGGCTATATGCCCATATTGTTCTGAATGGAATTGCCGATCAGATCATTTCTCCTGAAGCTACGTTGTGTTCGAAGGAAGGCCATTGGTGGATTGCCCGTGGTCTAAACAGTCCATTGGATACAAGACTGTATGCAGGCAAACATTACCAGGCGCTCACCGTACATTTTACCCCATCCTTTGTAGCGCGGTTATTACCGCTTTTTCCGGTCGTTGATAAAAAGCTGCAAAGCGAGGGAACTGTTTTCCTGCTGCAAGAAACCGTATGCGCAATTGATCATGAATTGAACCGGCTGGTACAGAGCATTTTGACCTGCCGTTATGAACCAGCCTGGCGGGAGCATTTCTTTGATAGCCGGGCAGAGGAGCTGTTGTTTAAGTTCAACGTAGCCATTAGCCGCGACGATCCGTTGAAATTCCCATATACTGCTGCTGAATTGGAGAAAGTAGTTGCGGCTGAAAAGCTGATCTGCCAGGATATCACGAAGCACTTTATTATTCGTCAGCTCTCTAGGATGGTGTTAATGAATGAAGCGCGGTTTAAAATGGTGTTTAAAAATGTTTTTGATGTGGGACCCTATGAATACCTGCGGAAAATCCGGTTGGAGAAAGCAGCGGACATGATTGCAGGTGGATGCCTCGTCAAGGAAGCGGCAGCTGCAACCGGCTGGCGGCCAACAGACCTCATTGTCGCTTACAGGGAACGGTATGGTATAACCCCAGGGCAGCAAAAGCCACGCAAATGATTCACTTCCACGGAGTAGCCTGAATCCGGTATTTCTATTCCTGAAAGCGGTATAAAGAGATTTGGACAAGGGGTGTAACCGTAGCGAACTTCATGGTACAAACAAGCATCATGAAAATTCAACACAGGCAAATTATAGCGCACTTGTTGTCTGTGGCATACAGTTCGCTTTTCATGTATACCGCGGTTCATAAAATTGTGCTGCATGCCGTATTCGAAAACATCCTGATCCAGGGGCTTTCAGATTCTTTTCCAGCAACCGTTTTAGCAGTGGCAGTTCCACTTTTGGAAGGTGCCGTGGCACTGCTGCTGCTTTTTTCAACTACACGATTGACTGGCTGGCTCCTGGCAATATTTCTGCTTACGGTTTATAATGGATTTATCTGGTATATGTCGTTTACTGGTGCCTTACCGTGTTCCTGTGGCAGCGTGTTCAGCGGGCTGACCTGGCGTGAGCATCTCTTGCTGAATTTCATGCTGATACTCCTGGCAACAGTTGGTGTATGGATGGATCGAAACCTGAAACAGGCAGTGCTTCCTGCCCCTTCGTCATAAAATTTGGTTGCAATCAAACTGCTTTCTCCGGCCGGGGAATGCAGCAGGGTGATAGCTGAAAACCTGCAAAAGAGTAAGCAATTATTTTCTTCATGTTAAAGATACTTTCTATGAAAAAGTACATCACAGGAATCGCTGCTGTGGTAATGGCAGCATCTTTAAGCGCATTCACCTATGCGCCGGCAAAAAACGGGCGGAGTACAAATACCTACCATTATGTAGGCAACTTGTACACAGACGCTGAGTACAACAATGAACAGAACTGGGAGAAAGGGGGAACTAATTGCGGCGCCGTCGGCACCAAAATGTGTACGATCGTCGCACCGGACGATGGTAGCGATAACCCGGATTTTTCTGCACTGCCGGGCGGTGGAAATGTTCGTACGGACAACACGATCATTTTCAGCAAGGTTTTCAAGCAGTAAACACAAAAAAGGGAGCGACTACTGTTGCTCCCTTACCTTTCACCTGGGGTTTTGATTGAGATTTGCAGTTTGGATAATATTGTTGGGGATCGGCAGCTGGTAGGGATTTGAATTGGGAGCAAGACTGATCTGCTGACCTTCGATACTGCGTTTCAGTGTAGTCGCTGTCAGCGGATCCTTATTCAGGCGTTTCAGGTCCGACCAGCGCGATCCCCGCAATATCAATTCTTTTCTTCGTTCCTCCAGGATCATCAGCAATGCCGCTTCCGCCGAACCTGCATCAAACGGGGTGAAATCCTCCTTTTTCCACCGCCTTTGCATCAGGTGGTTGAGATCATCCATCGCCCCGCTTACATTTCCCAGCCTGGCCCGGCATTCTGCGCGGGTCAGCAGTACTTCATCCGTTGCCAGGCCGGTAAAGTTCAAATAATCCCCTGCGTAGGAACAGGAGAAGGTATTATAGGTTCCATCGCCGTTGGGCCGGAAGTAGGCCTGCTTGCGGAGGTCCGCGTCGTCATAGCTATTGTACAGGATGGAGTCTGCATAATAAGAAAGCCAATAGACATTTGATTGCATGGAGAAATGCATGATCACCTCTTCGTTGAATGCCGGAAAAGGAAGGTTCGCCGTAAGGTCAAGGTTGTTCAGGTCCATCAGTTCGTCCTTGTTCTGAAGTGCTTTGTCCGCATACCATTGTGCGCTGTCATATTGCCGCATATCCAGGAACACCCGGCTCAACAGGGCAAAGGCTGCTGTTTGGGATGGCCTTTGAACATGTAACGGCACAATAGGCAACAGGGGAATACTGCCACGCAGATCTGAAAGGACCTGGTCGAAGCATTGCTGTACAGAAGCTCTTTCCGTAGGAATATTAAAATCGGCCGTCAGCCTTAGGGGCACACCAGGGTCAGTGGCAGCGGTTAACACGTCATAGGATTTTGACCAGAGGGTTAAAGCGTCGGAAAAATATTTTGCCCGGAAGAAAAGCGCTGACCCTTTGGCATTATCCCAATCGGACGGGTTGCTCTCGGTGCGGTCGATCTTATTAAGACCTTCCAAAACAAGGTTCGAATAATTAACAGGGAGATAGATGAGCGACCAGTCATTGGGAAGATCATCCGGAACGCTGTTCTCGGACCAGGTGTAAACATAACGCTGGTAGGGTTCAAGGGATTCAAAAAAGTTTTCCGGCAGAAAGTAATTGTCTGCACTGCCTTCCCCTGACCAGCATGTATTCCGATTCATGATACTGCTATTGTCCAGCAGGCTTTGAAAGTCTACTATTGTCGACGGTACATCCAGCCTTGAATCCGGTTTTGCATCCAGGTATTTTTTGCAGGAAGCGTTAAACAATACCAGTGTTATATAGATCAGCAATTTCTTTTTCATGATTGAATGTGTTTAAAAATGAGCCCTGAACCCGATGGTAAAGCGCTTTGGATTGGGGATGGATGAAGGGAAGTCGGGATCGAGGCCCTTGTGATTGACGCTCCAGATAATACCAAGGTTGCTGGCATTACCATAGACCTGCAGCAGCCTGAATGGTGACCGGCCAGATTTTGCCGTTGGCAGGTCCCAGCTAAGAGACACAAACTGCAGCCGGATATGGTCGGCTTTGGTGGCCAGTACTTCAGATGCCTGGTAGAAAGCGTCCCGATTGCCGTCAGCCGGGTAAGGCATGGACGGTACTGTAGTGAACGCTTCATCTCCTGGTTTCTGCCAGCGGCGCGCGTAGTCTGCATGCCCTGCCCAGCTATAATACAAGGCATCGTAGGAAATTGACGGGCGCTGAAAATAATAGCCCAGCTTGTACTGCAGGTTGATGGATAAGGAAAAGTTTTTCCAGCTGAAAGTATTCATGAAATTTCCGTAGCAGGTCGGCGTAGCCGGACCGGCATAGGCCAGGTTCTTGGCGGAATCATTCTGGATAGCGATATAGTCGTTACCCGGCTTGCCGTCTACATATCCAAGAGGATCGCCGGTTCCAGGATCAAGTCCCGCCCAGGAATAATTCAGAATGGAATAGATGGGCTTACCCACGAGCGGACTAATGGCCGTTCCATTGCTCACATAGATGCGTGCCAGCTGGGTCGCGTTGTAATACTGGGTGATTCTTGACTTATTGAAGTTGAGGTTTAGGGACTGGAACCATTTCAACGAACGGTTCAGGAGGCGGGCGTTGAGCTGCAAGTCTACACCCGCTGATTTCATATCCGCGACATTGCGTATGACCGCGCCGGTTGAACTGCCCACACCGGTCGTGTAGTCAACGGGCGCCAGGCCAATAAGGTCCGTTCCGGTTTTATTGAAGTATTCTATACTGCCCGACAGGACATTATCCTTCAATTGGAAATCGAGCCCGACATTAAATATTTGCACTTTTTCCCAGCTCAGGCTGGGATTAGGATATTGCGCAACGCTTGAGAAAGGCAAATTGGAATAGGTGTCGTTGCCAAGGTGGAAAATACTGGTGACGGCTGATTTTGAATTGTCAACATTGCCATTGATACCATAGCTTGTCCGGAGCCTGAGCATCGGCAAAAACGTGCTGTTGTAAAATCCCTCTTTTGAAATGGTCCAACCCAAACCTGCCGACCAGAGTGGTATGCCCTTTTCATTGGACTTTACCCCAAACAGGTTGGAAGCGTCTTTCCGGATGCTTCCCGTCACCGTATAGCGGTTGTCATAGGTATACGCCGCATTGGCAAAAGCCGCTGTGAAACGCTGCACCTGGAAGCCAGCGCCATAACCTTTGGGAATGAACTGGTTGCCCCGGATAAAATTCGGATAGGGTTTGGTATAGTCGATCGCACCAATGGTCTGGGTCTCGGGGTCAAAGCCATAATACTGGTAGCGATTGGTTTCGGTTTTTGTTTGCCTGATCTCCATACCGGCCAGCGCCGCCAGTTCATGGCGGCCTGCTGTTTTGGAATAATTCAGCTGGCCCCTGCCCTGGTGGGCGGTGAGATCTGTTGTACTGGTGTTGTTGATGGCTCCCAGTGGTACAATACGGTATACAATGCCGGTTGAATAATCCACCTGGGAAAAGCTGTTGATCAGGTCGCGTGCCACATAACTTTCCTGTTCCTGGAGGTTAAGCCGGGAGACCAGTTGTTTTTGAAACTGGTAATTGCCTTCCAGCGTGAGTCCCTTCAACAGTTCATATTGCAGGGATACATTCGCGGTTATTTCATTCAGGTCAGATTTCGCAGTGTTGTACCGATACTCCTCCAACGGGTAATATTTCCAATCCAGCAATAATCCCTCTCCTGCCGTATCAATATAAGGCTGACGGTTCATGTACAAGGGTACCGGGTTGCCATCACCGTCCCTGAATTGCGCATAAGGATATAGTTTTTTGGTCCCTACCCTTATTGAATTGTATCCGGACTTGCCACTCTCCGTCTTCGATTGGCAGTAGGCAAGGGCTGTCTGGACCTGGAATTTGGGAAGCGGCCGGAAGCTGTTGCGGACTCTTAGGTTGATCCTTTCATACTCCGCGGATAGCGCATCACTGTTGCGGTCGTAGCCACCTGAAACAAACCAGGATGCCTTTGCTGTGCCGCCCTGCAGGTTCAGGGCATATTGTTGCATTATGCCCGGACGGTATAGATATTCATTGAAATCCCGCCGGACATCCAAATCGCGATAGGCGTTTACCTGGCGCGTGGCTTCTTCTGCGGTGAGTTCTCCGTTGGCTTTTTTGACCAGGATTTCTTCCACCGGGCTCAATGGCGGCCTGCCCCTGTTGCTGATCTGGCTCTGATAGAAACCGCGATCAAACAATGCCTGTTCAACGTCTATAAAATCTGATGCATTTATCTCCGGCAGGTAAAACAGGTCAGGTTTACCAGTGACGGTTACGTTGGCATTCAACTCGATTTTCAGCGGCTGATTGAGTTTCCCTTTTTTGGTGGTGATCACGATTACGCCATTGCCTGCCCGGGTACCCCAGATAGATGCTGCGGCAGCGTCCCGAAGTATTGTTATAGATTCTACATCATTGGGATTGATATTGTTGATGTCACCCTCGTAGGGAAAATTGTCCAGCACGATAAGGGGATTCTTTGGGCCATTGATGCTGCTGTAGCCCCTGATGGTGACCGGTGGTCGGTTGGGATCCTTGTCAAACAGTACACTGTTTGCAACGCCTTCCAGCCGGTTGATAATGTTGGTACCGGGTTGCAGGTTCAGTTGCTTTTCATCGAGAGAAACATATGAGCCTGTGGAACGTTCTTTCGGAATATATTGGTAACCTGAATTCAATCTTACCGTTACATTATCGAGGCCCTGGGCTGTCCTTTGCATCACGATGACAACCGGGTTTGTGCCGGACCATAAGTATACTTTTTGCTCGTATCCGATACTGGTGATGATCAGCCTGTCGCCCTTTCGGAAAGTAGTGACCTGAAATTCGCCTTTTGCATTGGCAACAGCCGATTGTCCCGTTCGAGGGTTTAGTATCGTTGCGCCGGCGACGGGTTCTCCAATATCATTAGTCAGTTTACCGGTCCTGGTCGTGTCGGGTTGTGCATTTAAGATATCCGGTGATGCGATCATTGCCAGCACCAGTAGCGTCACCAGGAATAAGGACAGACAGTTGTGTCGGGTGAAGTTATTGCATAAAAAACTCGTTTCCATTAACTTTGGTTAGTTTGGTTTAATAAATACTATGCTCTTCCGGAGCTATTCAACAGTTATTTGTTTGCCATTCAGCAAGCCGCTTCGTCTGATTCACGGAGCGGTTTTTTATGACCGTATGGCGAGTTTAGTGCATAGGCGATTATTTAAGAGTAAACAATACGGGCAGCGAGACCATTTTTTGTAGTGGATTTTTCCATCCTACAAGGCCGCAATTAATTTTACCAATATCTTTTGCCTGACGGCCTCTGAATTGATCGAATCAAAGGCCTGAAATTCTTTGCTGGCATTTTGCTTATCAGTGAGGTCAGCAAACAAACGGATGTTTTGATCGCTGGCGGTGACCCACGCATCCAGTTCATCTCTTTCCTGGTCGGACAGGGTACTACGGATGTAGCCCGTGATCAGGTAAGCGATCCGCTTTGCCTGAGCATAATCACCTTCATCGAAAGGTTGCTGCTGCGCGTTCATTGGAGTAAGATCAATAGTATATGAATCAGTCTTTCTGGTTTTCGGTGACTACCACCACGTCAGTATGCCGCCATTCAGGGACTAGTTTCAGTCCGTTTTTCCTGAGTGCGCCTGTAACAGATTCGTTGTTCAAAGGTCCGGCTAAACTTAATGTAAATCCGGGTGAAAGACCTGTTTCGTCGATGCAAAACTGCGTATGTTTTATCTTTTTCAATTCATCCAGGCATTCAGTCAAAGACATCCGGATGTTGCCTGCACGAACATTTTTTTTCTTTCCCATATTCTCCCTGTCGCTGACCAGTATCCATGAAAGCATCGGCCGTGTAGTGATTTTAGCGGAGAGGCAGGAATAGTCATTGAGGTAGGTGAGCATGCGTTCGAGCACAACAGCAATGGGCAGGCCTGGTGCCACAAGGTCAATGGAGTAAAGATGTTTTGTGTACCACGCTTCAAAATCTGCTGTATCGTTGGGAGCGAAATAGCTGGCGCTGTCTAATCCTTCCAGGATGAATTGATCCGGTCCAATATTGGGATTAAGTTGCCCGATAAGCAATTCGTAAATTTTCAGAAGGGGCATATTGGTAATGGCAAGGCCATTTTTTATGCCATTGGCTGACCGGTAAAATATGCCTCCGGGAAGGCCTTTCTGCCATCCTTTCAGCAAAATGGTGAATTGCTGAACCTGGGCCGGATCCGGTAGTCCGGATAAATAAAGGGGGTTTACCGGGTTAATGTCCTGTTTGCCGGTAAATAATACTTGCTGGCTACTGAGTGCGGCCCGGATAGCCGGTTCAGTAAGATCTGCTGATGCCGAAGTACCCAGGATCTTTCCGCCCTGACCGATCCAGACATAATGTGGAAGAATATTATGGGCGAATTGGTGACTGAGTACAGAGTCTCCTACAATGATGGGCAGTTTCAACTGTCGGCCATTACGGGCTTGCCATGAACGTAGGAATTGCGAGACCTTCTCTTTTGAATCGCCGGATGCCTTTCCGTTGACCAGCACTATTTGCAGCTCATCCTTAAATGTTTCCTGGAGGTTTTCCAGTTTCGGGAAAGCACTCAGGCAGGAGCTGCACCAGGTAGCCCAAAAGTCAAGGATGATCAGTTTGGTCTTAAAGTCAGACAGCCGCATGTTGAACTGGGAATAATTGACCATGGAGAAACTGGTGTTGATAATATCGCCGGTAATTGAGTCTGGCCGGGGTTGCGCAGGCAAGGGTCCGGGAAGGCACAACTCCAGCGCCAGGAATGCAGCAACTACTATTTTAGTACCGCCAAAAAATCTCCGGAATAGTGGCATACCAGACCCTTTCAAGGTGATGCCGGGACTATGCAGGAAGCCGTTTAAGAATTGGCACGATAGCGCATACCGTTCTCGTACGGGCACAGGATTCCCGCTGACAGTTGACAGCATAATTTTGGTTAATGGTTAAAAATTAACAGCTTCCGTTACGGATATATAACATCCCTATAGATGCTATTGTCTAAAGTTTTACAAGAAAACCGGGAATAAACGGCAGTTTTGAGTTATCAGAAGGGAATGACAATACTGGGAAATCCCTATCGTGCGCCAAAAAAGGGTAATTCTACGGATAGAAAGTCGATTCCAACTAAGTAATTTAAAAGGTGAAGATCAACTTGTGGACATCATCTCGCACCGCCTGCCTCGCCCACGACAATCCCTACCAATTGAAACCTTCACTTCCAGTGCTTTATGGACCCATAAATAAACACGGCAATGAAATATAGAACTATCACACCGCTCATGGCATTTATTCTGTTCGCCTGCGCCGGTCAGGCGCAAACCTTTTCCATCATTGATTCCAGCATATTTACCCCTGAACAAAAAACAATCTATCTTTTTAAAAATCAAAGGGAAGACAAACTGATACTGTTTAAAACCGATTTAAAGGTAAACACCGATGGCATTCCCACTTCTTATCATCCACAGGATCTCAGAGGTGATTCTATAGCTTTAAACTCAATACTCAATGCAGTATTTGTGTATCGTTCCAGGGACAATATAAACTTAAGCGTTCCAAGACCACTTACGAAATACTCAAAACCGGAAAGGTCAAAAATGGCGGCAGAAGCGTACTCGGTAATCGAACAGTGGCGAGACGCTAATTATGATAGTATACTACCGGGATATAGAATTGCCTGGAAAAACGTGTTGGTTGAATCAAAAGGGAAACCTTGCATTTTGACCTCAGGGCCCTACAAAGGGTACTACGCATCTGCCACAGCATTAAAAAATAATTTAACAACCAACAAGGGAGAATGTAGCTGCAATGACCAGGTGAATCCCTTTGAAGTTCCAACTATTGTTTTAGCAAAAAACGGAAAGAACGCTAAAAATCCAATCAGAACTTACGGAGGATCAGTAGGAGATTTGGCGATCGCCTATAATACGAAAAACAAGAAACTAGTCTACGCTATCGTAGGTGACGTGGGTCCGGCCGGTAATCTGGGGGAAGGATCAGTCATTCTAAACATGAAACTAAAGGGGAAAGACACATTCCCTGTAAAAAGAAAAGATACCAATAATCTAACGATTAGCGGTGACGTTGTCATTTGTATAATACCGGGTTCAAGGAATTACAACCCCGAAAAACCATATTCCCAGGCTAATATCCAGAAAAGAATTCTGATGTGGCTGGATCAACAAGGTTTTCCCAATGAATCTGACCTGATAGCCTTCCTTGAAAAACAAAAATCAGCTTTGTAGTTAGAGATCCTCGTGCACAACCACTTCCAATATACCGACTATATAATAAAACATTATTGTCGCATTGTCAAGGGTATTAATACTGAACTTTTTTTCGAACTATTTACCCATTTTTAAAACTTCATCTGAACAGATCAAATAGTCCCCTGCCCTGCTTTCGAAACAACCCAAAACCTGCTACGACCCGATGCCAAAATCAGTCAATCCTCCATTGTCATACAAACCCCTTCAATAAACCGACTAAATAACTCCAATTATGCCTACTTATGGTTTTGTCCCAGACATGAGACCCAGGATGACCGATACAGAACTAATTAATTTATGCAAGGACCGACAAGCGCCTTTGGATTTCGAAAAACACCCTATCTGGGTAGTAGGCTTGCGTGGCTACTATCTTCAATCAATGGGAGACCCGACAAGAAATGACAGGGGTATCTACGACGACGCCCTTTTTATCATCACGAATCGCATCTTTCTCGCTTTCAACGCAAATACAGATCCGGCAGTATATAAAAAAGGAATGCCAACCTTACTGCCAGGAATATGGACAGTTTACAGATTAGATGACCACCGCCCGGTAAGCGGTGCTCCCCATTACCCCGCGCTATGTCAGCGAGGTGGTCCTGTTACAGTCGAAAGAGATCAAACAGGTCCGGATACCGGCAACCATGGAATCAATATTCATAGAGGTGGTTATGAAAAAGTTTCAAGCGTAGGTTGCCAAACCATTTACCCCGACCAATGGAAAGAGTTCATCAATACTGTCACAGCCCTTGCACAGGAATATTTTGGCAAGGAGTGGAAGAGCACAGACATCCCCTACAACCTATTAAAGGTAGGCTGAAAAGAAATCGGCAGATATCTACTAACTTCTTTAGTTTAATTATCCGTAATAATCCCCTACCACGGATCAAATTAAAATGCAATCTTAGAAACTGTTAAGCAACAACCTAAACCCACCCCGCATGGCAACCAAATGGCTTCCCATCGATAAAGCTATTGTGTCTTCATTGACCGGCAACGACAAAACTATCCTAAATCGAATAGAAGAATTGTCAAATGAAACGATACCTAATGATGACAAAACGTTGACAGAATTCAAAACTTATCAACGGCAGGTATCCAAAAATTTCAATACCGCCATCAGTATATCTCCATTCTTTAAGGGTGACGGAAGTTATGACGATTTCACCTATACCTATTTTCTGGGAGCTTTCTCGGACAAATACAGGTTCACGAAAGGAAGTGGCTCGTCAATCATTGCTGAGCGTTTCGGATTGGGAATTGAAATTGAATTGAAAGTCACCAATTTAAAAACATCCATTAAAGGAGGTTTTGCATCTATTGGCGCTGCAATAGACATGGAGCTGGCTGATGCTTCTTACAAATACCATATCCGATCTCTCCCTGATGGCGATTTCAACACATTACTCCCTCCCATTGGTCAATTTAATTCGGAAGCCATTGAAAAGTTCAAACTACTGGTTAACAAACTCAAACAACTATACAAATCAGCTAATGGAAATATTGACCTGGTGGCCATAGAAATCCTTTTAGATGAAGCACCAATGAATAGTAATGGAGCAAATGCAGCTTCCTACTATTTCGCCGCGAAAAGGTTACTAGATGACCAAACATTATCTGATGCTGTACTGTCAGCACGATCATCACCAGGACGATACAACGAAGATGCGATACAATATGTCTATGCCCGATGCGGTGTCAAATCGCTCAATGAAAAACCAACCAGCACATCTAAAGATGCTGCCAAAAAATTAATCAACAACTAATTGCAGTCATATGCCTCCTCTTTTAAAAGTGATTCCTGTAAATCCTCTCTTGAATGATACAGGTGAATTTATTTCACTTAAACAATACACAAATTCTCCAAGACCTGATGCTTTACAATATGCCACAGGCGCACCCAGCTATTTTGGCGAAGAATACAGGTATAATCTGTCAACATCCTCTAAACTGGAAATTGCAGCTATTGGTGGTATCGAGGCAAGTCACGGTACAACAACATTTATACATGATTCAATAGTCTATAAACTTTCGAGAGACCCGAATCAGAACAGTGATCTGATAAAAGGTACCTGGTGGGGATACGGACTACGGTTGACTATAGTCATTAAAAACGCCGAGTTTGGGCTCAACATTAACTGGGGGGCGGTTGCCGCTGCAGCCCAACTCGGTTACCTTGATGCTGAATTTAATATTGACTGTATCGGCATATCGGATAGTGTACTTTTCGACCTCCTGCCGGCACCAATAGATCTCAACATCAAATCCTATAAAGAAATATTAGCGATCGGAGATCAGATACGCGCTTTCGCCGTCAAAAAAGATCCGGTTGGTGTCATCTACAAGCCTTTAAGAATTCAGGTTCCCTCAGAAACAAGTATAGATCCAATAGCAGACGACCGAACGTTAATCTTTGTTTATCAACAGGTAGGTGAAAGAGCAAGTATTGTAGATGCACTGAAAACGGCTGCTGGTTTGGGGTTAAATACCAGTCTGATCCCGAAATATTACCAGGAAAAATTCCAGATAACCAACGTCGACGACCGCCCAAGTCCGTCAGATAAACGAAAAGCCAGAGACTGGCTCGATATGTAAGTGACCAAAGTGGATTTAAAGCAACAATCACAGACATCACCTTCATACCTGATATTATGAAATCTCCATTGTTGTCGATTGAAATCTTATCCATCTATAAAAACAAATTAGGCGACCGGCTCCCGCTGCCGAGCAGGATGGCAAAATGTACTCCGGACACCTACAATGCCATTTATAAAATCGCCCAGGCTGTCGCGAAAAATGGTGGCAAACTAATTCTAAGTGATCTATTCCGTAGCCGGGATATGCAGTGGCAATCCTACCAGGATTATATATCAGGAAAAAAAGAAGCTTTCAGCCCCCCACCAGGAGGCAGCTTCCACGAAGCAGGACGGGCGTTCGACCTCGATCTGGGTGCACTAAAAATGCGTCTGTCTGAATTCTGGAAAATAGCAGCCCAATTCGGCGTGATACCAATCATCAAAGAACCGAAATCTACGCTTGACGAGGCATGGCATTTTGACTGCAGGGGAAGCCATCAAATTGTCTATCAATACTACGCTGACAAACACGGAACTAATTTCAAACCTTACACTGCAGCGGCTGCAAGTGCTATTCTCTCCGATGGCATATTAGTTGACGCATTTGGTGAAAATCAAAGCGAAGCTGCCCTTCAATCCTGCTTGATCCGGTTAGGCAAAAATATTGGAAACCTGGATGGGCTTATTGGCCGTAAAACGCAAAAAGCATTAGAAGAATTGGGCATTGAATTTGAAATAAACGCAGTTTCAAATATGCTAATAAAGGCTGAGAACTTAATCCAACAAAAATTTCCACAAGAGTTTCAAATGCCTAATGGCTAAAAACCAATTCGACACCAATATTATGGACGCTAATATGAAAAAGGTGAGCCAACTTTTATTGATACTATCAGCAAGTATTCTGGCGACAGCAAACATTTCATACAGCCAGACGATACGAATCCCAATCATAGTCCACGTTATTTATACTGACAGAGCCCATCAAGCTGAAAATGACAGAGAAAATACCATTGAAAATATTTCCAGACAAACGATTCTTAATGAACTAAAAGACCTGCATGATGACTTCCTGTTATTGAATGCAGACACTTCTGGCGTGCTCCCCATCTACAAGCCAAAGATTGCAAATCCAGACATAGAATTCTACCTGGCAGACACTATTATTCAGGAAGGTGGCGAGCCTGGAATTAAACGCATCAATAAAAACAACAGGTCAAAGTTGTACAATAAAAGCCGCATCATTAACCATGAACGATATCTAAACATCTATATCGGCAACATACCAGGGAGTTTTTCGCCCAGCGATACACCCTGGGAATTTCCCAGAAAAGACGCGGTTTATGTAGAATTCAAATGGGTGGGGCATGGATACAGGATCTTTACGCATGAAGTTGGGCATTGGCTTGGCTTACTGCATCCCTGGGGAACAGGCAATGCCACCGGAGACGCAGAAAGCTGTTCAACAGGAGATGGACTTCGGGATACTCCGGCCCAGAAAGAAGCCACCGAACTTGATGCCAAGTGTGAAACCTGCCCGCCACCTTTCGGGAATGCTGTTGACAAATCATGCACTCCGGGAGAACCTTCCAACTATAACAATTTCATGGACTACTCAGGTTGCAGAAAGATGTTCACCAAAGATCAGGTAACATTAATGCGGGATAATATTAATAAACACAGACAAACTCTCCTGTTTACAGATCATTTCACGAAGGTCGAATAGCCAAATTAGTTTTCAGAACCTAAAACCCAAAACGATGAGCTTCAAATTCACAAAATCTTCCGATGACCTCAAACGTGAAAAAGAAGAATCAAAAATAGACGAGACCTTATATGGTCTGTTTGTGTTTCTCAACGCGGTAATTATTCTACTGGTATTGCTCATCCTGTTTGCTTTCTGGGCAAAATACTCTTTCAACCAGGCACTTACTGCTATAGCTGGATTGCTAATGATAAGCGGTGCCTATTTATTAGGAGGCGCCATTGTTGGATTTCTATTCGCTATCCCCAGAAGTGGAACTTTTCGGTACAAACCCGGAAATGAAAACCCAAACTCCTGGTATGATGACAATACCAACCTGGAAGAAATATCGGATTGGCTGACCAAAATAATAGTGGGCATAACTTTAGTTCAATTTGATAAAATTCAGTACCTGCTGGACGTATCCGCACGCAGTATAGCAGCATCATTTTTATTACAGGATTGTAAATCAGGTTGCGCCTACTATTCATGGGCTTATGGTCTCATTATTTTCTTTGTTGCCATTGGGTTTGTCATCAGCTATTTATGGACCAGGATAAACTTCGCTTTGATTCTAACTGTAAGCCGAAAGAGATTAAGTGAAATTACCACATTTGAAAAGAAAAAAGAACAGCTCGAGAATGCTGTAGAGCAGAAAGAGGCGCTCCTGGAAAAGAAGCAAACTCAACTGGAGCAAATAAAAGGACAGGAAACAGCGCTTACCAATACAATTTCCTCAATTGCCTCTCAAAATGCAGTTCAAATGGATGCAGATGTTGTGGATATTGACCAGCTTGATGAAAAAACAGCTTTGGGCGAAGGAGCTACACCTGAGTTTACTAAAATGGTAGCAGAAAAACTGGCTGCCAAACCAGTAACCGTATCCGATGACATGCAAAAAAACCGGTGGGGAGGCAAAGTAGAAAATGGCGGCAAAAAGATTGAAGCAACAGTTACTGCGAGCAAACTATATGTTAAGTTCTTCGATATCAGGATTCGGGTTTACGCAGATGAGAATAGTCCAACGCTTAAAGGATGGGTGGCATTTTTTGTTCACGATAGCCTTGGCTTTAAAAATGATACGGTGTACGCAAAAGTGAACGAAAAAGGCATTGCCGAGATTCCCCTGGTTGCTTATGAAGCTTTTACTGCAGGTGCATTGACTGAAGATGGAACGGAGTTGGAAATAGATTTAAATGAGCAACCCGGCTATCCTGATGACTTCTACTGGGAATAACATGACCGACCGTTTTATAATGGAAAGTTTCTGGCAACATCCGGAAGCATACAATTGTGCTGTTGTTGCAGTGATTAAGACGGCCATCCTGCAATATGGTATCGGTAAAATATTTTCTCTAAGGAAGACCAACAAAAACTATTTAGTCAGGTTACGCAACGGAGAAAGCCTGAACCTTACAACACTGGAAGTCGACCAACTTTATAAAGGCTGTTCATTTGTCTATAGTCGGTATACATCGGGGAATAAACAAAAAGACCTGAAACGACTGAAAAAATACGTCAAAATTTGCTACGCTATTATGGTTAAGTATCTGCATGAAATCGGATTCAGAGACCAACACTTCAAAATATCAAAAGCAAAAAAACTACTGCAGTTCGGGTTTGGCAAAAAACATCCTTTTAATACCGACCATTTGTACTTATTTCTAGGTCTGACAAGAAATGACGAAATAACGGACTTCAAAAAAAAGCACTTACCCTATATCAGGACCGCGAAAGCATTGATCTTATATAGTCCGACGCATGTTGTAGCGGTATCGAACGGGTATTATGATGACTACGGAACGCCAACCAAGTTGAAAAACGATAAGGTCCCGAAATTAGGTAAGGCGAAAGCCGAGTGGTGGTATGAGTTGAAAGCATAATATTGCCTGCGACCGTGGAAAAGAGAAGGACAAGCTGATCGAGGCGTTGTATGCCCAAATCGGCAAGCCGAGGTCCGGGCAATCGACATCAACTACATTCCAATGCCGATTAATTCACGGTAACCACAGTACTGGTTGTAACAATCGTCTGTCCGCTGCAGGTTACCTTACGCTGGTAGTACGTCGTTTTGGTTATACCACTGCTGAAGGTCAGGTTCTGTGACACAGCACCGCTGATGTTCGAAAAGTAAATATTGTCCGTCGAACTCATCCATTGGTATGTATAACTACTGCCACAGGTACCCCCCGTGGGCAATGACGCCACGATGGTGGCCGGCGTAGCGCCGGAAGCGATCGTCTGGCTGCCGCTGGTGATACAGCCACCATTGAATGGTGGAATGGCCACTGTGACCGTCGCTCCATTGGTCGTATACAACACTGTTGCACCGCAACTGGATTTCCGTTTGAAATAAGTAGTTATAGTCAGGTTACCCGGCTGGTAGTTCTGGCTGGTCGCTCCGGATATGTCGGTATAGGTTGTCCCGTTGGTAGATTGCTGCCACTGGTAGCTGGCAGTCCCCCCGGTTGCTGCGCTGGCCAGGATTTGCGCCGGACTCGCATTGTAGGCAATGCTTTGGGTGGGATTGCTGATGGTTCCACCGCCGGTGATGGCTGTTACTGTAACTGTCGCGGTATTGGTCGTATAGGCTACTTCATCAAAATAGGTGGAGGCATCCTCAGAAGATTCCTCCATTATACCGGTGTTAGGCCCATTAGGTTGTTCATTGTGATGCTGATCTGCTGATGTAAACAATTCTCCTGGTAAAAGACTTTCGATTTTACAGGAGGTGCAACCGCAGGTCACCATCCTCCGGAAATAAGTAGTTGCGCTCAGGGCGGGCGGTTGATAGTTTTGGGTGGTTGCACCGGCAATATCTGTAAACGTTACGTTGTCGGACGATTGCTGCCATTGGTAACCGTAGGTGGGTGAACAAATACCGCCGGTAGCCACCGATGCCAGGATCTGTGCGGGAATGTTGCCACAACTGATGGATTGCGTCGGGTTACTGATGGTACCACCGGCCAATGCCGATGTAGTAACTGTAACCGTTTTGGAAGCAAGTAACGCCCCTGACGGATCATAAGCCCTGATAATTGAGCTGGTACAGCCTATAACATTGAAGCGCACGTCAATTCCCTCAGCATATAGGTTTACTATAGTACCGCAGGAAATCGTCCAATAATCAGCGAGGGTGCCATCTCCGCAGACCAGTTCATAGTTGTAGAGCGTACTTCCGTAACTCGCTGAGTTGGGACCCACTATTGAGCATCCAGGAGGGACGAGCAGCGCTGTTGCTGTCGCTGCTTTGGTTGTTGCGGTTGAACTGCTATTGCTAGCAGGTCGCTTCTTTGTTTTGTCGACGTAGTATTTTTTTAGTGCTGTTGTATCACTTTGACAATAACTACTCATTAATATTCCGGAAAGCATCAAAAAAATAGTTATTAAGATAAATCTTATCAACATCATATCAATTTTCCGATTCATAAATTAAGTGTGGTATTCTGGTTGTAGGCTGTTGAAATCAGTTTTGTTAACCGCGGCAACTTACATATCAAATATCGTTGCTACTTAACACTCCACAGTCTAAATAACTAGTATCAATCACCGATAAATAAAGTAGGATCAATGCGTTTTGCTAATTCATATTCCTCTAATACAAACGTTCCATAAGTATCACCCTTTTTTGTTAACTTCTTTCTTTCAACCACAAACAATCTTTGAACTATCTCACCGTAACCCTGAATTGTGAATTTAATTTCCAGAATATCGCCATTCTCTAGTTCCACGAAAAAGACTTGCCCGTTAGTATGCCTAATTTCCTTTACACTAAGTCCGCTCTTGTCCTTGATGTCGATTGAATATTTTAACTCCCCGTATTCCCCTATATCAGCTATTTGTTCGAAGAAAATAAAATAAAACTCATCACCACTGAAAAGCAGGTTTTTTTGCCCAGGCTGACCTAAAAACAGCAAGGACAATTCACCTTCATTATTTGTTTTGTATAATATTCTGTTCATATTACTATTCTTTACCCGAAGGAACCCAACCGCTTGTTTCCAATTTCTCATAAATAGTTTCAGTAACCTTCTCACCAGACCAGTAACCGATTGCTCCTCCAATTATTGCTCCTGGAATCGCTCCCCAACCACCAAACCAGGCACCAACGGCTGCACCACCTTCAGCTCCCAATGTAGCCCCAGCCCATCCTCCTGCTTTACGAGTAATCGTTTTAGAAATATTCTGTGTAGTTGCAATTTCATAAATATCCGTCGCTACACCAACGACGATTAAGGTTTTGCCCGCGTATTTAAGACCGTTCAACCCTTTAGCTAAGACACCTGCAGCTTTTCCTTTAAAACCCCACAGCTGCACCTTACCTTTTAAAGCAGCATCACTAAAAGCAAATGTTCCTTCAGATTCCAAAAAATAAGAAGGTTGCTTCAAATTATCCATGAACTGCCCAAGTAAGTTGTATTTAGTACCATAAAACCTTCTTCGAAAGGCGTTATATTTATTACTACTCAGCGCACTTTTTGCCTCGTCCAGTGAGTTGAAACTTCCAAATTCCTGTGTTAAAGATTTAAATGCTTGTTGTTCGATTTCGGCAACTTTAGAATTAGTAATTACATAAGCGCCTTTTGTATCAACACCTTTAACCTTAATTTCTACATTTTTTTCTTGATCAAAAGGAACTCCTGTTCCTGTAGCTGAACTCTTTGGGCTAAACCAACTATAGTTTGAATACGTACCGTTTTCAGTGGCATTGAAACCCTTTTTAATTATGGATTCTGCATTTTCAGGAGTAGTAACGTGATATAAATTTGTTGTCGTAGGGGCTCCATTTGATGATCCACCTTCTAGTCCATCTATATCAATATTCTGAATGGGATTATCTGAACTAAACTGAAATGGCGTCAACATCGGATACTTCTCAGAAATAGGATCTACACTTAAAAAGCGCCCTATTCTCGGATCATAGATCCGCATGCCATAGTCCTGTTGATTACCAATACCCTTTACATCATTATCATTTTCCTTTCCATTAAAACCATACTTATATAAATCGGCATTATATGTTCTTCCTGGCATCAACATGCCAAACGGATAGCAATCCTGCGCAGTTACCACGTTCGCCGTATAGAAATCCAGGTTGCCGTCGGTAGCTGCATCCACAGGGGTGCGCTTATCCGTTATCGTCACCAAGACATTCCCCAGGTGATTGCTTAGCTCAAAGACCTTCTCACTGCGTGAGAAGACGCTTACTTTGGCAGGATTGTATCCGGAAGCCAGGGCAACAGCTGTTGGCGCTACTGTCAACTCATTCAAGATCCCCAGCCGGCTGCTGCCGTACAAGTCAACTTCTGTTTGCTTTATCGCTGTTGACGCTGTCTTTTCATATACCGCCAACACATTGCCACTGGCATCCCGTACATATAAGGTCGTTTTGCCTGATGCTGTTTTGGTGATCCGGTTGCCTGTAGCATCATAGGTATAAGTAATAATATTCCCGCCTTTGTTGATCGTGGCAATTTTGCCATACACCGTCCAGGTCACCGCCATATTGCTTTCCGAGGAATCCATTACCAGGTTACCCGTCGAATCATACAGGTAATTATTGGTCTTCGCCTGGTGATTGATATCCTCCGTATAATTGCTGGTATAGCCCGAGTTGTCCCTGATCTGCCTGAGTTGATTCGTTCCACTCCAATACACATAAGAGAGACTATCCATGAGCAATGGCTTGCCGATTTCGGGGGCACCTCTGCGGTTGTAGTAAACTATATTCCCGTTTGGATCATATTTTACTACCTCCTTATAATCATTAAGCGGTTCCGGCGTCCAGGTATTGGTTGCGGGAGTCAGCCCTTTGTAAGTTTGCATTCCCACCAGCCGGTTCAACTGGTCATAGCTGTAGCGGTACATTAAGGGAAGCGAATTGGTATTCGCCGGTACGCCCCGCGTGAGCCCCGCATTGTTCACCGTCATGGCACTGATATTCCCATTGTACAATGAAACGAAACTGTGACCTGCATCCACCCGTGCAAAATTGCTGGCCGTTCCGATGGGCAGGTAGTCCACCCAGGTGTTGCCGTTTTCCACGCCATCGTAATAATGTAACGCAAAACCGAAGATATCCCGGGCAGTGTTCACGTTCGATGACCCGGACTTTCCATCCTTGCCGACATCATAAGTACCATCGGAGACCGTAGTGCTGTTCACTCCTTTCAGCCAACCCTGCAGGGTATACGCGTAGTCCAGCCCCTGCACTTTTAATTGCCCCAGTTCTGTCCGGGCGAGCGGGCCGTGTTTAAAGTAATTGTAACGGGCATCCTCCTCCCAATACACTTTGTCGCGGCTCGTCTCCACCCTGGTCAGGCGGTTCTCCGCATCATAGGAATAGCGGTGATAGAAGGCATCATCCAGGTCCGGCTGATACTGCACGGTATTCACCTTCCCGCTGACCAGGTCATATTCATAGACCACTTTCTTAAACCGATCCGTGGTACCGGTTTCCGCCACACCGTTATAGTCCTGCAACAGGGTATCCACATTGCCATGAACATCGTACGTGTAGAAGGTGCCCGTATAATGCAATGGATCCGTGGCCAGGTTCATCGTGGTCGCGTAGCTCACGCGCCCACGGAGATTGCGCTGGGTGAGTTTGGCGCCATACAGGATCCCCTGCGGGTATTGGGCGCTGTAGCCATAAGGCAGGTCATACACCGTTTGGGTGATCTGTTCACGCACTCCGCCAGTCGTCAGTACCCAGTCTTTCAGCGCCGTGGTATCCTGGCTGATGGTTTGGGTCATGACCGTGGTCTGGGGCTTCTGCCCTACTTCTGTAATGCGTCCAAAAACATCATAGAGTGTGTAGGAATATTCTGCATCCAACGCCTGCTGCGCGTTCTGGCTCACGGCCAGCCTGCCCAGCCGGTCATACCAGAATTTGGATTTTTTGGCATCCGGGCTATTCTGCTGAACAGGTGCATTGAGACTATTGTACCGGTAGTTGGTAACCAATAAATGGGTGCGCGGTACAGAAGTTCCCGCAGCCCGGGCTGTTTTGACGCTGTTCAGGAAGGTTGCACCAAAATCCGGACGCACACCTGCAGGCGGAACTGTTTTCACCAGGTTTCCGGCCATGTCATAGTAATACAGGGTATAATGATATTCCTTCACCGTATCGCTGACCGCAAAGGTCTCAATGTTTTTTGCCGACATACATTTATCCCGGTACAGGGAATCAAAGCGGGCCAGGAGGAGATCCTTTCTCGCCTGGTAGATCCCCTGCCCGGCAAACACTGCCGTATTGTAAGTTTTCTCGCAGGCGCTGTCCAGCACAAATAAACCGGTTGTATCCGTAAGTGGTTTTACGGGACGGCAGATGACGCTCTGGTGCAGGGCTGAATTGCTGGCATAGTTGGCCAGGTTACAGGTTGCTGCAGTGGCAGCTTTGGAATATTCGATCCAGCTGTACTGGTAACCAGTACGGTAATTCACAAACTGCTCGAAAAGGATATTGTTGCGCAGGGTAGCGGGTGTAAGATTGGTGCCAGCAAAATCGGGACCGCTATCATAGGGTGCAGGATAAATCGCCTTAAATTCTGTTACCAGCGCACTGATCTGTGCACAGTCGAAACATTTCGACGCAGTCATACTGCCACACTTGAGAAAATCCGGGAAGGGTTGCGGGGCGGACAAAGCAAAACTTGATCCGGTGGTCGTACAAACCCGCTTCACGCAATCTTTGTAACAGGTTCCGGATATATTAACCAGTGCGCAATCACAGGTAAGTACTTCTGCGCAGCTGATGGGCGTGCGGATGATGGAATCGATACAAGCTGTAGTGCTGAGTTTGGAACAGTTCAGCACCATGGCCGAATACAACGCTGTGGTAAGGGTATCACCGTAAGCAGTACTGAGGTACTGGTTCATACTGGTCAGCACGTTAGGATCTTTTCCGGCTGCCGTAGCTTCAGCTTTCAGTTGTGCAAACCGGTTGCAGTTACAGGTATCTACTATCGTTACCTGGTCTGCAATGAAAGCCGTGCCTTTTCCATAGGGCTTAGGAAACTCCATCACAAAAGGGTTGCAGAGCGAGTCGATGGAAATGCTGTTCGCCGCAAAGACTGCATTGATCACTTCCTCGAAGCTTCGCGGTGAACCATCTACCGGCGTAGTGGGTGCTACGTTGGAAGAACCATAAGGGTTGGCCGCATCGCTGCCCTTGATACATACAGCTTTCATACCGTCGGTAATGGAGGTAATGATGGCATCCTTATTGGGCTTTGCCGCCAGCACCGCGCAACGCTCCAGGGCTTTTTTCCACTGATCTATATAACTGGCGCACCGGCTGGCATATACGTCCTGGGGTGTTGAGCCGCCGGGAAGACCCGCGAGATTGGGGGCACCGCCGGTAGTAGCAGGATACCAGTTCCAGTCAGCGCCTGCCTGTTGCGCCAGCTGTTTGTTGCTCAGCGGGAACTGGAGAATATATTTTTCGTCCACCAGTGTTTGTGCGTCCGTCAGTGGATTGTTTGAATTGATATACGCTATCAGGCTGCTGTCTCTTTCATTGCCGTACAAGGTTTTAAATGTCGCCCAAATCTGGTCTTTTTCGGCGGTGGTCAGGTCGTTATATGGAGGGATTTTCGGTGCGCCCAAATAACAGGCTTTCTGGTGGTCGGGAGAAATGATGTCCTTGCATTTTACATTCCCGTAAGCCATCTGCCATATACTAAGTCCGCCGGAAAGATCAGTTCCTACTTTGGTAGCCATGATCGTTTTGTCTGCAGCCGGCACTTTGCTGTACAAGGGGTCGGTGATGTTCGCGGCACTGGTGAAAATATAGCCCTTTGCTGTCGCATCAGCATACGTGGTTACCCGGTTAAAATTGGTCATCCAGTTGTAACTCGCTGCAAGATTGGCTTCTGCAAACAACAGTTTGTCATATTCGGGATGGTAAGGCAACAGCTGTTCCGCCCATGAGCTGGTAAACATTGCTTCAAATTCTGCCTTCGTCGTAACATTCAGTTTAGCATTGAGGTTGGCTGGATCCGGGTGGATGACAGGATCGATAATCATGTCATCTGTGCGGTAATAATCCACCACCTTGTTGCCATTCTTAGGCTTCTTGTAAAACGGCTGTGTGGCCGGTGTATAGGTAGAGAAAATATTGTACTTGTTGTAAAGGTTAATGGCATTGGTGCCTACAGGAACAAAGTCCCGCGCATACTGCCCCGAATAGGGCATCATATCGGCCAGCATCATCAGCCGCTTGATTTCGAGGTCATGCGAAAGGGTGTCGCACATCCGGCTGCAGGCAAGACTATCCGCTTTATAGTTGTACTTGATGCTGGAATCCATTTGCGGTGTAACTGCTGGATTTCCGATCGAATTCAGGTATTTGGTTTTGTAAACACCCAGTGTTCCCAGGGAATCAAGACAGGTTTTACAGGTAACCACGGGAGGTGCTGTGGCACAACCAGACGCTACCTTCATCACTGCATGCAGGGAATCAATGACCTGCTGCTCTGTTTTACCAATGGCTTTGGTCAAATACTCCTCCCGGTACTTCTGCAGGGAAGCCTCACTCAGGGTGAGTGATTTGCGAACAATATAGGAACCAGGCTCCAGGGTCACAGCAAACTGGGCAATATTGGAGACTGTGCCGGTCGTGTCATTCTCGAATTGCTTGATGGCGGTGGCGCAATTGTCGTCAGCAGTAGGATTGATATTGTTGTACTTTTTAACGATGGGTGGAGTATCCCCTGACTCATCCGTTATGGATATTTCAAGGTTATACATGCAGTCGTAACAAACGGCTGTACCTACCGTCAGCTGCAGGCTCTGCGGATTGAGTTCGTACCGGAAATTGTACAATCCCCTGGCTGGCACCAACAGTGTATTGATCGCTTCGATGCTGTTGTTCTTCACCAGGTTCGTGCTGCCGGACAACAGGTTCTGCGTAACATACCGGCCGGCCTGGTTCGGATAACTGGTGGCATTCAGATCCAATGCTGCCAGGTTCGCGGGACTTTCGCCCGCCAGCGCAGTAGCAATCGTTCTGCCGTGCATGTCCACATAGCTGATACTCATCTGGCCGTTGGCATCGCGCACCATGTTCTTAAAATAGTGGCTGTAAATACCGACTTCGGTACCGAATAGTCCATCGAGCATTTCCTGGGATGCAGAGCCATAATAATATTTGGTTTCATGTCCCTTGCCCATCTGGAAGGCAGCTCCCACACCGCTTTTTGCCATTACCCTCCCGGTGCCATCCGGGGTATACCGGGTATAGGTATACGGAAACCCTTCGGCTTTAGGGATGGTATTGTTGGACCCGGTAGCCAATTCCGGGTTGAGTGCACTGTAGTATTTCGCGGCTCCCCTGGTAGTATCCATGGGTGTGGTCAGGCTGTTCGGGGTAGCAATCGGCTGGAGGTCAAAAAACTTCCCCGGATCCTCGGCCAGCGTCAATTGCCCGCTGAAAAAGTTCAGGTCATTGGTATACTTGATGGTTGTGCCGGTTCCCGGTACCGGTAACACCTGCACCGCAGGCCTTCCCTGCCCGTCATAGAGGGTCTCGCCGGAAACTACCGTATTGGTTACGTTGTCTTTGGTTACCGTTTGCCGGCTGCGTAAAGAACCATCATAATATTGCATCACCGCTTTGCGCTTTCCTTCCTCCGCAAATGTGATCGTAGACTGCCAGTTGAGGGTGCTGTCATGGCCGTTAAAGGCCTGTGAGCGCACCCAGGACCAGGGACCATCCGTCCTGGTTCCTGAAGTCCGTTGGTTGACTGGCCTTACCCGGAAAAACAATTTTCCCTTACCGCCATACAAAAGCGGAATCTTATAACTGTTCCGGTTATACGGAAGGTCGATGCGCGTGGCATTCAGCTTGAACAACAGGTTGGAATCGAGTGATCCTCCCGAATAGTAATTGGTAATCAGTTCGTCTTCCACCCAGCTCCACTCCAACTGTGCTGCATTATGTCCCGTACCGGCCTGCCAGGTCCAGGCAACATCCATTTCATCTGCGCCGGCTGCCGGCGCGGTATGCGTAAACGTCGCAGGCTTCAGCGTGGCCAGGTTGGTGGACAGTTTGTAATACCGGGTCACCCGCATTTCATTTTCCACGTAAATCAGGTTCCGCACATCAATGGTTCCGGATAAATTGGAAGGCACTTCCACCAGGGTAATTTTTACATAGGCGGCGCCATCAAAATGAAAATAGTTCCGGGCATTGTACTTTAATCCTTCCGCTTTGGTATAGGTAACGGTCAACGTCTGCGAACTGATGGTATTGACGGAGGAGGCGTTGGGGCCATACTCGATCTTCACCTTCACCACAGCAGTGAAATCGGCAGGAATCACCAGGGGTGTTTCTTCCTTGATGCCCAGGGTAATGATGTTTTTGATCGTTTTGCTGCTTTCCGTGCCGGCAGCAAAAGTGATGGCAGCAGTGTTATTGAGCAGCAGGCCGGTCGATCCGGATGTGCCCGTTAACCGCATCACCACCGGATCATCTTTGATGCCTTCGTCTCCCCCGGCCATTGACGGAGAAGAGATCATACTGCCCAGCAGCAGCAGCGCTGCTGCAATGCCCCTGAAGCGATTTGCTCTTTGAAAGGAAGTCAGGCGATTTATTATAGAAAACATGGTTATCATTTTACTTTAGGGCTGAATCTGATTAACTTTTCTTTGCTTGAAGCTCCGGGTCTCGTTGATCGTTTTCACGCCTTCCGCCGTTTCCGCCTTGGTCCGGATCAGGGTTCCTTCTTCATCATATTCATAATAGCGGCCATAGTTGTTTTCATCCAGCTCCCCTACCAGCCGAAGCGTTATGGGATCGTAGACATAGCTTTTCATATTGGCATTAAAGGGATGCAGGCGGATATCATCAAAGTAGAGCGGCCGGTTGTTTGAATTGACGAAGTCCATGGTCATTTGTGTCGCCGCAGGAGGTGGTACAAAATAGCCTTCGTACCGCTGCCAACCCTCGATGATGGCGCCGGACGGATATAAGGTATCCCGCTGGCTGCTGCCGGTGTAGGACAGGATCACTTTGTTTTTGACATAGCCGGTATCGGAACAGGAGACACCACCGATGGGACTGGCACAATCTTCCCGCACCCAGGCACTGAACACCATCCGCTTACCAACGGGCACACTGAATACCGGGTTGATCATCGAATCGGTCGCTGCCACCGGGATGGTGGAAATACATCCATTTTGCGTGGTAAGTGATTTGTACCGGGTAAACGGCGTTTGCAACTGGAAAACCACATTATGTGAAACCTGGCTGCAGTTGTTCGGCGGCGGATTAACATTGCCGCAGGTAAACATCGACGTCAGGTTCAGGGTTATCTGGTAAGTGCCTTTACACAAATAGACGGTTCTGCTTGTATTGTCCGACCCGCCACTACAGCCTGTATTAGGATAAGTCCAGAAACAATTTTTTGCATAGAAGATCATCCCGGTAGGCCCTTCTCCTGACAACGCACTTACTGTACAGGTAGCCGTTACATCATCCGTATGATCAGTACCGCCAAAATTGAAACCAAACGGATAGTTACCACTGGCAGGTACGTCCATATAAAAGGTATAGTCGATATTGAACCGGTGATACTTGCCATAGGAGGTATTGGAATCCAGGGGATGTGCCTCGAAATTGAGTAAGGTATTGGTTGACGCAAAAACAAAATCTGTGGAATTGGAAAGAGAATTGGCCGGTTGCCAGGACTTGTTGCCCACGTTTTGTCCTGTCTGGTACAGCGATTTAACCGTATCCTTTTTACTATAGTCAAAGGAGAAATCAGTCAGGATGGGCACGTTCACTTTTACCTGTTTCGAAGCCGTACTGCTGGCAGCTACCGACAGTACGTAGTTGCCTGAATGCGCTTTGAACGGCTGAAGGTCGGTGTTGACGATTGACGAATTCGACAGGTTGCGCAGGTCCAGTTGGGGCTGTGCGCAGGTATTGTACAGAGCATTGTTGATGGTTTCTTCGTAATCAAGATCTTCAAATCCTTCGTACACGGTTTCATTGGAACGGGCGTTGGTGGTGATTGCCACCGGCAGGGTGCGCTTAAATCCGTACTGCGCGGCGGTATAGATGTTCAGCGCGTCTCTTGTTTCCACTTCAAGCCCCTTTGCATTGACACGGGTCACTTCGGTATTCCAGACCCATTGGGTGTTGGCGAGGTCAGGCACCAGGTTATTCGACGCATTGAAATCCCAATACAGTTTAAAATTTTCCAGGAATCCGTTGGCAGGCAGATTGGTTATCACCAGCGGGTCTTTTTCCAGGCGGCTGCCATAGAACAGCAAAGCCCTTCTTGCAGCGAAATCACCCAGCAATCCTTTTTTATAGGGATTGATATGCTTTTCGAGGTAACCACTGCAATCGATTATTTCGGATGATGTACAAGTGCTTGAATTAAAAAGCAGGCTGCGTTTCTGAATAACACCATCATCGGCCTGCCATTTTTCGCGGTATTCAGTAGCCGATGCACTGATCACCTTGTGCGTGGAGGGTATGGACAGTTCTCTCACCGGGCCAACTACCACCACTGGATCGGTCATGCTTACCACACTGGCAGCGGAAGTTCCCAACAGATTTCTTTTCCCACTGCGCACAATGCGGACCGTTGCGCCACTCCTGGAAAGAAAGGCACCTGCGGAATCCATAATTATAAAATCAGTAGTCGTATTGGTGAGGCCAGAGGAGTTCTTGTTCTTGTCTACGGCCCAAACCAGCCTGTTCGTCATCGGAACAGCAGGCTTGTTGCAATTCGCCGGAATCGTTCCAGGATTCACAAGGTAGAGTTCATCACCACTTTCCAGGTCGCCTGCCGGTACATTGCCACTGGTGATCTTTCCATCCAGGAAAATGACATTGGAATAAACAGCGTCAATATTTTTATACGCCAGACCCATGCCGCTGTATGCCCAATAGGCGGGATAGTTGATGTTGTATACCGGCTTATCGAACTCGTTGTTCGTCCTGGTAACCACCACTTCACCCGTCTCCGCATCATACACAAGATTCCTGGTAGATACCTGGCTGCCTTTATCGATTACCACTATACTGTCCAGCACACCATGGTACTCCACAGTCTTGGTGGTGGTCACCGCCCGGTAATTGGTTTCGCTGACTCCATTTACTTTCCAGATAAATGGCAGCCAGAAAGAAACAGGTCCGAACACAAACCAGTCGAGCTGACCCTGAACCTCCAGGCTTGACGTTTTTACTGCGAATTCACGGGTATCGGTCATCAATTCTACATCTATGCCCATGTTGCCCGCTTCCACCAAACCTCCCTGTGCCGCATATACAAAATCAAATTTGTCATTCAATCCCCTTGCGCCTGTATTCCGATAAAAATTTTCGGTATAGTTGATCCGGGTTGCGGTATCATTTTCTGCATAGGAGGATTGCGACTTCATTTTACCGTGCATGTCATTCGTTTCCACCAGGAAACCCTGTGACAGGGCACGGCTGTCGAAAGCATATTTAAAGAAGAAATTGGTCATGGAGTTTTTGTGCTCCTGTTTATCAGAAGCGGCATCCAGGGTGGTGTGGCTGTAGTAAACCGGGAAATCTTTGGCAGTATAGAATTCAGTTACCTGCCTGCCGATGCCTGAACGGGATTTTTTGGTCACGTCGGCGGTCGCCTTCTTTAAAGCCGTTACCGTGACCTTGCTGTAACCTACTACAGCAGCAGGAAAGAAAGCATCCAGCACCGGCATCTCAATGGCGCCATAGGACGCTGGTCCCAGTGGAAGGGTATTGGTTACCTGTACAATGGTTTGAAAAGGATTTTCCTCTCCCCCGATGGAAGGCTCATAGGAAGCCACACCACTGCTGATCTTACGGGTTACGCCATTCAGGGTTTCCGTCGTCGTATAATCATAGACCTGCCCATATTGCGCCGAATCCTGTGCAGACATCAGGTGCCAGTTATCTTTGAGGATCACCGACTTTACGCGATAGCCACCGCCATATTTGACACCGTCCGGGTCATTCAGGCGCACAAAGCTTTTGGTGGTGTTGATTGTTTGCGCCTTGCCAACCTTACGCAGGTAATTCACCGGGTCTTTAAACGCACTGGTGAGCGCTGTACGCATACCGTCGAGCACCTTGGCGGTTTTTTCCAGGCTGTTTCCTTCCGATACATCATAACCGGGAAACGCCTGTCCAGGCAGGCGCTGCCGCAAATACTCCAATGCTGCCAGGGACAATGGCGAGAGGCCGTCCATCTGGTTCAGCTTCACCCAGATCCGCGTGGCATCAAATACACCGTAGTCGGCGATGGTTGCATAACATGGAATAAACTCCGGACCTTTCTCCATGTTTACGGAGAGTTTGAACGCCAGCTGCTGAATTCCCAGCAAATATTTTTGAAGCACTTCCGCTTTAGTGGTGCAGGCCTCCGGCACTTTGATGAATACATAATCATGGTCCGTTGTAATACCAAGGCCATTTACTGTATACAAATTACTGGTAATGGTCGTTGCATCTTTTCCCAGACCCGCGATCTCCATCATGTCTGTCGCGCGGCGATTCTGAACAAACGCGTAATCATCACTTTCATAGGAAACTTCCAGTTGAGCCCCTGATGGCAGGAGGATCTTCTTCAGGTTCCAGGCTGCTGCGTTACTGTCGATGGCGGCTTTTTGCGTTTTATCCTGGATGGCATAAGGATAGTCAGCATTTTTCAGTCCCGCAGGGTTCATGGACTTGGGCTTGTAATTTCCCCAGCGATCAGAAGCGTTGAAAGCGTAGGCAGGATTGGTACCTGTGCTGCCGTAAGAAAATACATATTTGTTCTTGCTGCCGCGGTCCTTTCCGTTGTAGGTAAAATAAATGCTGTCCAGTGTCAGTTTGCCACCGGAAGCATTATCCGGCGTACCGGAGCAAAGCGAATAGCTGTAGGCAAACCACACGGTCTTGATCGGCTTTGCCGATGAAAGGCCGTTCTTCTTCAGGTCTGCCTTATTGTAGAGGTCAATTTTTTTCAGGCGTTTCAAAGAAAGGTCTGCAGTATTGACACCTGCTACGGGGCTGGTTGCCCCCTTGCCGTCATTGCGGTCTTCCAGTGTAAATATGGCTACCATCGACTTGGACTCAATGGAATGGACATACCAGGATTCCCTGATGCCATAAGAAATGATGCCCTTATCATCTTTGGTTTCGGTGCGGTTGCCGGCATTGAAGTTGGCTGTCGGAGTAGTACCGGTGGTGTGCGGACTTCTCCAGGCATGCTCCGCCCATTGTGCACCTTGCTTTGTACGTGAGTAGTTGAATTTAACTGCTGTACCCAGGTCATCCTCTGTGATGCCGTCGCCTGTAATATCGATGTAGTCGGGAGACAGGAGACCCGTCAGCAGGAAGGAATGCGCATAGGCCGGTGTTTCCGTGATCTGGATCAGTCCTTCCTTACCGTTAGCCGTTTTGACATTCAGGGTATCGGCAGCATTGAAAGTCACTTTGTCGTCTGCGATTTCTGTATTGTCAACAGAAAAACTGAAATCCCGTTGCGCGATATTATAGACCGGGATGCCATAGACGTAGCGCCGGCCGTTCGCCTCTGTTACACTGATCTGGGAGATATGGTGCTTTTTCCGGTAGTCGCTCACCCGGGAAATATTGTCAAACTGAAAGTTTTTGGCGGCGGACATACCAGTCAGGTAACTCCTGATCGATGTATCCAGTCCGATCAGGGTCGCTTCCTCTGCAGTCAGGTAACTGGTGACCTGCGTCCGTTTTTTCCGTTCAGTAACGGGGAGTGTAGAGAGCAGGCTGGTTGCCGTTAATTGTTTACTGTCCTTTGAAAACTGTTCGAGGTAGGGTTCGATCGTGGGATTGGTGGTCGATGTCCCTAAACGGAAACGCACCAGGTTTGTACCACCGATATAGTCGAACTGATTCTTGTTCAACACACTTGTTTCACCGGGATTTCGGAAGTATACATTTTCATCAATACCTTTCGCGTCACTGAAGCCAATGAGATTTTTCAGCTTATTGCCCCTGATCCATTCACCAATTACCGATGGTGTTTTAATGATATTGAAATTGCCGCCATAATGACCAGGGATACCGATGTCACCCCCCGCGCTCAGGCTCTTATCTTTTGATTTGGTAAGGTTATCCCGCACAGTTCCCAGGTCATCGCGGTAAGGCCGGATCGTTCCGCCGGTTCCTTCACCCTGGATGGAATACACATCATAGCTGAATTGGGGCGCAGAGATAATGGGTGTATTGTTGGTTACCTCGTTATCGTTGAAACGGGTGAAATCCATTACGGCATTCGGGTCAGATGCTGCCTTTTGATAATAGAGGTAACCTACCATTGGTTTGGTTTGCACTTCATCTTCAGGAGCGATCTCGGATTTTTGCTGGTAGGCTTCTACTTCTGCGGAAGCGTAAATTCCCCACATGGCACCTCCCAGTTGAAAATGTCCGGCATAAGCTTCATTGGTAATGGGAAGTCTGATGGAAGGAATATAGCTGGGCTTGTTGAAGCTAATTGAGGTTGAACGCAAAGAAGCGCCGGCAGAAGTGCCTTTTTGAAGCAGGTAGTAATCATCCTGATACTTCGAATTGGACATATTAAAACTCGCCTGCTCGGCAATCTGAAGTTGTTTGATGCCAGTGCGGGAATTGTAACTGGTGCTGAGGCCGATACCTACTGACAATCCCTTGGCATTGGCGAAAGACTGAGATGTCAGCGATACATTGGGAGATAAAGAAAGACCATCTCTTGAACTAACCGTAGCGCTCAGTCCGGCCCCGACTCCCATAGCTGATTTTTCCCCAACCGTCTTCTTTGCTATTGAAAGATTAACGCCGCCTTTTGTGCTAAGTTCCAGGGCAGGTCCCAGGTAGCTATTGTTCGAAATTCCAACTGACCCGCCAAACGAAATACCAGCCATGTTTTTGACACCTCCCATTTCAAAGTCTCCCGCAAGGCTCACCCCCCACGTGGTGTTGGGCTTCATTTTTTGCCGCTGTACCATCAGGTCTTCGCCATTAAAGTCGTCTGGCACGCCCCGCATGTTCCGGTTGATGTTCCCCGGATTGATGTTCCAGCCTAGTCCAACCCAGCTGGCTTCCTGTTCCATCGAAATACCGCCGTTATAAAAAATATTGACGGGATAGCCACCAACGTCCAGCAAGGGAATGTTATAACTGAAGTCCCCGGTAAAGAGGTTCACCATATTGTCCGTTCCTACAGATTTGAACGAACTCATTTCAGGTTGTGAGGGTCCACCGATAGCACTGCTGTCAGGATGCCTTTTAACCAGGCGGTTTGTACCCGCAGCAGCGGGTGTTTTGAAAGCGGGCGCAGGTGAAGGCTTTTGATCACGGGGCTTATTGCTGGCAGTAAAGCGGTAAGGTTTGCTGGCGGAAACAGGCAAAACATGTTTGTTGCCCATGGCGGGTACAAACGAGTAACTAAACAGGATCAGCATAAAGCTGGCGATATGCCTGGGGTACCTGGACGCAAGTATTTGAATCATACGATAAGGCTGTTGGAATTTATTTGATGCTGAAAGCGATGGAATGATGGTTGTTTTTCAGATCGGTGATTTCCAGTTGATAGGTCTCCCCTTTCTGGTATTTGTTGCCTAACCGCAACTTCAAAAAATTATCACCGTAGATCACACGCAGTTTACGTTCTTCAACGATAGCACCGTTTCTGCCTGTAAAGCGGATAACCGCTTCAAACGCCGGGTCAAAGGAATAATACTTGAGATAGAGGTTGCTTTCGTTGAGATAGTTGATACCACTGGCAGCTGTTTTACCAGTCAGCACAATGTAGGCGGCGTTGACAGTATCTGCTTTTGCCGTATCAGTGGGCAAACTGAATGTGAAGGCTTCTGTTGTGGCTGCATAGTTGACACCATTTTTTGCGGTCACCTGCCATACATAGGTTTTACCGGCCTCCAGCTGGCTATAGCTGGCGGGGTAATTGTCAGTCGTTACCCTGAGCATGCCCCGCACATACAACGGCGCATTATAAAGGATGGCTTCCGGGGCGGATTGCCCGGGCAGCACTTCGGCGACGGAAAGATCATAGCTCAGGTCGTCAAACATGGTCACCGGTGTCGGAGGCATCCATGTAAACTGGGGATATGCTGTGGTGATCACCGATTTGTCAGCCGGGCTGGTTAACAACGGTGGACTCAGGGGAATAATATTGAGCCGCACACATTCTTCGGCCAGCACGGGATGTTCCTTGGAGTCGATCGAATTAACCTGGTAACAGGCGATATAGGAGCCCAGCGGCAGAAGGGTGTTGTTAAATGCCATCGAGCCATAATTGTATTGTACAGGTTGAACGTCTTGCACTGAAAGGAGTTTCATTCCTTTATTCAGCAGGAAGCTCCTGGTTGTGGCTGACAATACCGGTTGTCCGGATACTGCATCCTGCAGGGATAACGATATACTGACTGTCTCGGCAGCATTCCCATTGTTCACCAGCGCCAGGTTCCACAACTGGTCTTTGGTCACCATCCCCGCTGCCGGCAGCTGGATGCTGACCGTCACTTGTGCTTCAGCCATCAGCGGCAGCGCCAGCAGGCAATAAAAAATGAGTTTCTTGATCATGGTTAAAAAAATTTAGTCCAGGTAACCCTTCCCATCTCTACAGGAAAAAGGGTTTGGTATATCGTTGGTAAATAAGATTTATCGTATTGAAACTGGAGCATACCAATCGCTTTGAGGGTAAGCGTCAACTGGCCCCTCCCCCCCCAGTACCCGGCACCCTCCAGGATTTTATTGTATTTGGCGCCAGCCCCTACCCGTATAGTTTGTAACACTGTCCAGTCTCCGGATAATTCCATCGTGTTGTATTGCATCTGCTCCTGGTCGGTAAACATGTACAAGCCCTGCAATTGCAGTTTGGGGAGGATCACCGATTGAGCAGCCATATAGTTGGTGCCGCTATAGGCGATGAAGCCGGTATCTGTGCCTTTGGAAGCATAACGGTTATACAAAAGCGAAGACAACATGCGGACGGAACCGGCTTTATATTGATGCATCAGCGAAGCATTCATCACATAGTAAGCATTCTCCCGGATCCTGTCTTTGTCGATGATATACAATTGGGAACCAGGATAGTATCCTACTGAAAGCACCGGGTATTTTGGTACCCTTATAGTAACCTGGAAGCTTTTGAATACTGTACTGGTCTTAAATGTTTTTTCGGTAAAGGGATTGGTGAAATCATTCCTGCGCAGGGAGGCTACGATGCCGATCCTGTTTTTAAAAAGCGATTGGTCAGCTTTAATCATCCAGGCTGTCTGATCGGTGTTGTAGGAGAATAAGCTGAAGGACTGGAAATGCTCGCCGCTTTTCCTGAAAAACCCGCTCAGTCGCGTATCAGTGGGTTGGATGACCGTCTGCCCCTTAAGACTGATGGCCAGGTTAGACTGATCAGAGAAATTCACCAGGCTGTTCAAACCATTGTTTTCCTTAAACGAACCGCTCATGGGGATGGTCGTTTTAGCCACTTCAACAGAAGCACCGGTATTGTTGTCTTTCTTCAGGATAGCTTCCAGTGCATACCCCATTACATTCACATAGTTGTTGACGGAATCAGACACCACACTGCCATAGGAATATTTCCGACCGCTGAATACAGAGAATATAAGTGCCTTCCTGTCGATGTCACCCACACCAAACCTGACCATGGCGAGTTGTTGCCCGTTCTGCCGGGTATTTTTATTGAAAAAGTCGCGGAAGCCATAGTCAATCTTACCCACGGCCACAGCAGCATAAATATTCTTGTTGTATTCGATATGCCCACCGGTCAGGGCCACATTCCACGCCGTCAGTTCGGAATAATTGATCATTGTACGGCCGACACCAATTGATTTTATATTCGTCAGGAATTTTTTAAAGCCTGTACTTTCATCAGGCAGCTCATTGCTTTCGCCGATTTGATTTAATTCCTGCAAACTCTTTGCTTTATTTACCTGTTGGCGAAGTTTTGATAACCTGCTGCCGACACTATGCTGAAGACTGTCATATTTGCCCTGCAGCTGACGGACAGCGGCTTCCAGGCTATCGATGGTTTGCTGCCGGCGGTTCGCTTCCCGTTGAATCTGCTGCAATTTTTCATTGTCTGTCAGGGCAGCTTTTCCTTTGTTGAGCACTATCCTGTCAAAACCATCCAGCCCGGATGGTAGCGACAAATCAGCCAATTGAGTTTCAGCGGAACCTTTGTCCAGCCGGAACAATTCCATTTCCCGGTCTTTAATGACCTGCTGGTTGGGATCCGGTGATTTAAACTTCTTCTTTAATGCGTTGATTTTATCGGCCTGGTCCCGGATCTGCTGTTGCAGTTGATCCAGATCAGGTAATGCCATCAACTTCCTGGAGGCTTTTTCCAGCAACGCCTGCTTTGCATGGTTCAGATAAGTACTTTGATCGAACTGTGCGCCCACATCAAAAAAATTGGTGAACCAGGGTGAGTTGCTAAGGCGAAGGGCGGTATTGAGCCGGATCGGATACTGGTCCCGGACGGTGATTGTCAGGTTGGTCCGGACAGTATGCTGTTGATAGTCTTTTTGGGAATAGGGCGTATCGATGAAAGAACGGTAGAGAAAATCGTATTGAACATTTCCATGTATGGAGATCGGCAGCGGCTTCCCGGGTGTGGTCTGCCTTTGGGCAACCTGGACAACTTTATCCCCGGTTTTAAAGTGAATGGGGGATGGCGCCTTGCAAATAGTGTTATTGCTCCAGATGGTGTCGAGAACCGGCACCACGCGAACGTGTTTCGGGATTGATTTTTCCTGGCAAAAAGCCTGCGTACCGGCGAATACGACTACAAGGATGACAATAACGATTTTCCGGAAGTGGTCGATAAGGTTTGCAGCAGAATCTTTCCTGTCGGAAAGCCGGGGGGCATATCCATATAGGCATGGCACCAGGGTACACACCAGGATAAGGTTTCTGCGCATAAACAGGTTTGTTGGTCTGGTTGTTTTTGGGTAGCAACAACCGGAAACAAATGAAATAACAGAACCCGAAATTTGCAACCCGTATTAATACGGATTGACTTTTTGTAGTTTTTTCCTTATGAGGCAGCGGATTCAATTTTCGGGTACACCAGATCGTAATACAGGCTCGTATTGGTTTTCCGTTGATTTCTGACGGCTAAAATCCCGATCCTGGAAACCTCTTATATTAATTAAATAAATATTTGTTACAACAGTATTTTTACGGGAAAGTGTTTCAAGGGCAATAAATTTTTTACTGAAAATCCTTCAGAATCGAACGAATAACTGGTATTCTATTGCCTCCTTTTTGCTGCTCAGAAATATGCGGTGCCAATTCCATCCGGTCAGTCAAACTTGTGTTCTTTACCTGCGCTTTGCCGGAAAGATTTCACGACAGTAAGTCGCCCCCCGGACTTGCTTCATAGCAGTTGGTTCACACCCTCGTTTAATAGTCTTTCTTATCATAAATAACAACGGGAAAAATCCCGTTGTATGTTAATACTATTCTTACTAGTTTACGTGACACATTTACATCCCTCCCCAGTTAATACAACAAATCTGTACACTTTTTTAATGAAGTTAATCTAAGCCCTTAATGGGCGAGCGTGCATTTCCTGTCTATCGGTTAAAACACGTTAAGTGGATAATGGATATCAAGAAAGGAAGAACGAACTGCGGAACTACGCCTTACCAAATGACATTGAATCGCTTCCAGGCGCAGCTCAAAGTCGTGTGGCACTCATTGATGGTATGCCTGATCTGTCGCATGAATGCTTTACCGGTGCCAGGATCATTGTGGATAGCTCATTAATCAGTGAACCTGATGTGGCGAGCCAGTTTCATGGAACGGCAGTTGCGTCTATGCTGACTGGTAATGTTGGAGATTCCCTGGGCCTATGCAAGGACTCCACCTTGATTTGCATCCCTGTGCTCGACCGCATGTGGGCAAATAATTTGCTGGGCGTCAAAGACCTGGACTTCCGGCTTTCCAATGCCATTATGCTGGCGGTGAAGCAAGAAGTACAGGTTATCCAGATGAGTCTTGATTTCAATCCTGATTATACCGGTGGCTTCTGCTTTCTCATCCGTGCAATGCAATGTGCTGCAGAAAATGGTATTCGGATTATAGTATCGACTGGTAATGGTAGAAGGATCGGGTATAATAAAGTTTTGGCCACACCGGGAGTGGTACCCGTATGCTCAAATAACCAGGACCAAATGAATTTGATCACTACCAACCTGGGGAACACCGTAGGATTGCGGGGGTTTCAGGCGCCTGGTTTTAACATACCAGTCGCTGTACCGTCGAATGAATATACGCTTGAAAGTGGCAGTAGTTATGCTGCTGCATTTGTTACAGCAGGATACCTGGTGACCAGGCAATATTTGCATATGGAGGCGGATCACGCCTGGGATGTCATTTACGAAAGCCACTCCATCGCAGCGGGAAGACGCAGCATAGTACCCCCGTGCTTCAATATAAAACATGTACAAACATTTCTGCGTAACAATAAAAAATGCTTTTCGTTAAAAAACTAATATAAACTTATAAACCTGCTATTATGGAAATCCAGACTCCTGTACAGACTAGTATTGATTTGTCCCGGGTGGCAACACAACATGACGGATGTTCCTGTAATAAATCAAAAGGACTGCAGGAAGAGAAATACGTGTATGCAATAGGTAAGTTATCTGTCAGGTGGCCATCGATGGGCCTGGAGAGAGAGTTTCAGCAACGCCAAAGAGCATTGCTTCATGGATCTGAAGGCAGCAATGCAAGTATAGCCCAGGTTCTTGCAGCAAACTTCCACATAGCAAAATTCTCCTGTTTTGTGCTGTCGATCGATGGCATACCTGCTTACATCGTGAGACCAACCGGTTCATCTATTCTTGAAAAACTGATTGATGCACTCGACCCAGTAAATAACGAAAAATGGATCACGATCATTGGTAAAAGAGGGCAATTGGCTGATCCTGCCCATACAAATGGAGTCATTGCGCCGGAAATGTTCTGTGATGTTGCATATGTGTTCACCGTATCACAATTAATGGATAACCTGGTGAACCAGGTAAAACAAATCCTCGGCTCCAGGAAATGGGACAAGAGCGTGTTTCAGCAAAAGGGCAAAAACGTGTTTTACACCATTGTTGGTTCGCCTGATAATCTTGGGTCGATGGATGGCCAAAGAGCGCTCAATTATTTGGCTGTTCAACATCCCGGGCCATATCTGGCGGCCATGGAATTTGATGAGAAAGCCATCCTCGAGTCGATCGATACGAGGGTAATGGAGGGACCATCCGGTCAGCGGATTGCGACAGTGATCCTTAGGTTTATTGACAGATTAACAGGGGTGCCACAACAGGTATATACCAAGGTAGATGTAACCGAGGAATGGCCATTTACTGTGGGGGCAAACCTGACCGATACAGCTCCCCTGGCTATGCTGAACTTTACGGACGCATCTTATTCCTGATATTTTCAACAGCATCGTTAAATGGTAACAAGTTCAGAACCTTTTTTGGAGAAATTCAGATTGCAGCTGTTCGACCTGGTAGAGATCAGTGTGACTGAAGATGCAGATAAACTTGGAACCCTTGTCTTTGGGAATTCAAAAAGCTTTGTCAACAAATCCATCGAGTGTGCAACTGGCCGGAACGGATTTGAACAGTGGAAAGAATTGATACAGGAAACGCTGGAGCGAACAGCACCCACTTCCTTTCTTTTTAAAGTTGATTGGAAGAATAACAAGTCGAACAATGAAACTTTATATTTCCGCTATGTAACCGGAGTTAGTGAGGAATCGATGGCTCACCTCCTGGCGCGATATGAAGCGTTGAGAACTATCCCGGTGGCGATTTCCAAAAAATATGCAATTGGTCTGCCAGTATGTATTAGCATAAGGATTCATCGAAGTGAAGCGATGTCTGTTTCGATATACTATGAAATTTCAGGGAAAACGGCTGGCGAAATAGAAAATATCCTGACGGGTATTGCTGAGATGATGCAATGGCCTGCAGATGCAATACAAAGCATGCTTTGTAAACTTGATTTCATGACTGGCATTGGGCATCCTCAGTATATGGCTATTGGCATACCCGATAAGGCGATCAAGATCAGTTATCCAAAAGTATCTGTCCGTGACTTCGGAACTTGCCTTGATAGTTTTACTACACAGGAGTGCAGAAAAAAAGAAATGAAATCGCTTTGCCGGAAATTAAGGCAACCAGCGCTTAATTACCTGGGGCTAAAATTTAACCAGCAAGGATGTGGCTGGAAAGCTTACCTGGTGATTTCAAAAAAACATGCAGCAAATTCTATTAACTACAATATAACCTTTTAACAATGAAAAATACAGAGATCCCAGGGAGCCTGCTTCCTGGTTTTACCGCTGTTCCAACAAAGTTACCATCAACTGCAATCGTGTCCCCGGCGGGATTCTGGGATTGGTTAACAGGGGGAGACAACTCCCAGGGAAGGAACTGCACGTTTTCAAGAACGGAAACAAAATGTATTTTATTTACGATGTGGTGCAATAACATTTTCGCATGCGGGTATGACAGTAATTTGAATGTCATTACAAAAGATAGTGGATGGTATATCTGCGGAGCATGTGGCAATCCCTTTGACTGGTAGGGTAGCGCTATGAAATGTTCTTTCACGGTTTTTGAATTCCATATAACATAAAAAAGTAAGAATATGCCTGATACACCACTTACTGATTTTCTTGCCAGTCTTGCAGACCCGGTCAAACTTGAGCTTTTTACAGAAAATCCTGTTGCATACCTTGAAAAAGCCGGCCTTTCCCAGGAGCTTACGAATCTTATTCTTAGGGGTCATTCGGGTGCCATACGAATCGAGGCGGTGCGGGAACTGGAACGGGCAGGCCTTTCACCTGTTGTTAGCGATAAATTCAATCCTGCAGACCAGGTAAGTCAGCAGCCTATGTCCATTTCGATGAACTCCTATACATCCAGCACATACACTGCAAACAGTTCTACCAGCACAACATTTACTTCTAACACAACAGATTTTGTAACGACAACCAGCGATACCACCACAACCACCACGCACAACAAATTTCCGGGCGATTTCACAACAATCGACATTGTTGAAGAAGCCATTCGTTACTTCGAGGAAGGCCGATCGCGCAAAGCCGGACAACTTGTTATTGTTGGTAGTGGCATCCGGGCTATTGCTGATCTGACCTTTGATGCTGAAGCCCAGATACGGACGGCCCAAAAAGTTTTGTATTGTGTAGCCGACCCGGTAATTGAACGACGGCTCCACTTACTGAATTCAACCGCTGAATCGTTATACGGGCTGTATGGTAACAATAAACCCCGTATCGAGACCTACCATGCTATGGTGGATGCATTGCTTGCTCCTGTAAGAGCTGGCTTACGGGTATGCGGAGTTTTTTATGGACATCCGGGGAGTTTTGCCTGGCCTACACACCAGGCCATAAGAGTAGCTCGCAGAGATGGTTTCAAGGCGGAAATGCATGCTTCGGTTTCGGCCGATGCATCACTTTTTGCAGACCTTGGTATTGATCCATCCCAGCCAGGCTGCCATTCACTTGAAGCTACAGAATTCCTGATTCACCGGCGTGTACCGGATACTTCATCACATTTACTGGTGTGGCAAGCTGAATGTGTAGGTGATCCGGGGTTCAATTTTGCAGGATATAAACGGCATAATTTTGACATACTTATTAATCAGCTACAGAAATTTTACCCGGCAGATCACCCGGTATTTATCTACGAGGCAGCATCATTACCCCAGGGTCGACCTAAAATAATTAAGAGCACGCTTGACACCATTCGAAAAGAAGACCTTACCGGCATTTCCACACTTTACCTGCCCCCTTCGATTTTTAATGAAATTGATCAGGAAATGTGTTTGAAGCTTGGACTTTAAAAAAGCGCGTTGAAATATTTGGCCAAACAAGCTTTGCCCACTCTAGCTTTAGCGACAGAGGGCAACTTCCAAAACTCAGTGAAAAAAGCCACTGAAGATCCAGGCTATTGACTGTTACAACTCCGCTGCCATCCAATAGGCAGTTCTTTGGAGTGAAGGAAACCCCGTATTGAGAGGCCTTCGTTTTTCAAACATTCATATACGTGTGAGAGAACCTCCAGCTCTTAGACACTGGAATAACAATAGCTTACTGAAAGGTACCCGTTTCTATATTTTATGAGCCAGGTATATTGCCGGGGGTTCCTGTAGTTTCTCCGGTACCAGACGACCAAATTCGAGGATATAGGGTTGCTGGTTGTGCGCAGCCAACCCCTCTTTGCTCTTCCAGATTTCATAGAAGATGAAAACATCAGGGTTCTCCGTTCCCTGGTGCAGGTCATACTGGATACAGGCTTCTTCCTTCCTGCTTTGGCTTACCATATTTTGCAACACCGCAAGGACTTCCTGGTGATGCTCCGGCTTCGCAGTGATGATTGCTGTTAAATAAATGTTCATGATAATTGCATTTCGCTGGTAAATACTGCTTTTAAATGCCTGGTATAGTCCCGGCGGTAGTTTTCAATGCGTTCTTCGGTGGCATTCTTTTCAAGGTCATGGAAGTGAAAACCATTGATCCGTTCCATGCCCACAAAGCGGTTCATTTTATGGAACCCAAACAATACGCCATCATCCACTGAGGTTTCCCCGAAAAACTCTCCCGGTAGGGTAAAGGCCGTGTCCGGGGCATTCCAGGTAGTCGTGACCATATATTTTTTGCCCTGCATTAATCCGCCAGTTCCGTAATTGATCGCCGGGTTGGTGCGGCTCCGGCCATCGCTGGTGTACATCCCGTTCTGGTGGCCTGCTGTAAACACATCGTCAATGTATTTTTTCAACCGGTTGGGCACCTGGAACCACCATATCGGCGTATGGTAAATGACCACATCAGCCCATTTGAAATGCTCTACTTCGGCGAAGGGATCGAATTCATCATTAATATTCGAAATGCGCACCTCAAAGCCCTCGCGCTCCAGGAAGGCAGTGGTCCAGCCTGCGAGGGTATTGTTAAACAGCCCGCCGGAATGTGCGAATACCTGTCCCCCGTTGATAATGAATATTCTCATTTGTATAACTATTATTATTGATAGTGCAAATTTCTATCAGAAATAATGATCATACAAATAACTTAAATTGTACCTTTGTATCATAATAATGATAGTTATGGGATGGAACCTGGAATGGCTACGTACTTTCAAGGCCATATATGAAACGGGAACTTTGTCGGCAGCGGCGCAGGTGTTGTTTGTGTCCCAGCCGGGGGTGAGCCTGCACCTGAACTCGCTGGAAGCCTATACCGGTTATAAACTGTTCGACCGTGCCGCCAGGAAAATGGTGCCGACAGAAAAAGGGAAGATCCTGTATAATTATATCCTGGAGCCACTTAAAAAGCTGGAGGCAGGTGAACAGCATTTCCATAAACGCGCCAATGAAGAAAGGGCAACGATCAGCGTGGGTATGTGCTTTGAAACATTTCAATACACCCTGGAAGAACATATCAACGAATTGCCGTTTAACCTGATCATCAAATTCGGTGAATACCCGCAGATGCAGCAAGACCTGGATAACGGGTTGCTCGACCTGATCGTGACGCCGCAAAACGGCACCCAGCAGAACCTGGAATATGTACCCTTTTCCAAAGAGCGCATTGTACTGATCGCCGGGAACAAAACCGATACCACCGCACTGGAGGCTTTGCTGTCAGCAGGCGATACTACTGGGGCAGCCCATAGCTTAAAGCAGCAGCTTTGGTACAGCACGGCTGCGGACATGGAACACCTGAAGAATTTCTGGCTGAAGCATTTTGGTGCACATCCCGATTTCAGTCCCAACTATATTGTTCCCAATATCAGTTCCATTATCCGCTGCCTGAGCGATGGTACCGGATTTTCCGTTGTGCCGGATTTCCTTTGCCGGGAAGCTATTGAATCGGGTAAAATAAAACTCGTGTGGGAAGGTAGCGACCCGGTGGAAAACACCCTGTATTTCGGTACCCGGAAAAAAACCATGTACCAGAAGGAAATTCAACAGTTGGAAGCCCTGTTTAAAGACAAATGGGAATTGGTTACTGTTTGATCGGCTGATTCGACCGGCTTCGCTATATCGGGTAGCAGCACAAACTAAAGCGGCCATATTAGGGACGTCGGATACCTGATAGCAGACTTATTAAATCTCATATTCAACTTACTCTTGCCGCCTGCAAATCGTCGAACCCTGTCTTTGTAAAAGACGATACGATCTTCATAAATCTTCGCATACATCAGGAAAAATGACTTAAGGCTATAGTCATACATTTCAAGCACAAGTTCATCATCAATTACTTTATAATAACAATATTGACCTCCTATTGTCTGGACATTTTCATTAGTAACCGGCACTCTGCTAAACCGACTAAATAGCACTATTCCATTACTCTTAAACGCTAAAAAATCATAAGTGTTAACTTTTTCAGACTTACCGCTCCTAGTGGTAAATACCAGCTCCCCATAATAGATATAAATGACCGAAGTATCAATACTATTGCTATATCCAAAATCGACAGATTTACCTAGTGAATAAGAATCTGCGTCAGGCTGACCAGGTACTGTCTTGGAATATTTTACCGGATTACAACTGGTCAGAATCAATATCAAAGCCAGACAACTATAAACCATTCGCGTCCGGAACAAACGCTTTCTCTTTACATAACGCATGACTCTCATTTTGTGAAGCCATCATTTCCAATGTTGCAATAACAAGATTGCCCTAAGCTTTTCAACCTTTGCTGCAATTTCTTTGTCATACGGAAAGAAATAAACCCACCCCCGCACCTTTGAATTGTCGACATTGTAATAGGAAATGATCAAAAATACCGAAGACAAGTAATTGAAATTACAGCTACCCTGAAAACTTTTCGCCAATATTCATAACTTAGTGTGACGCATATTCATCTCTCCCCTCTGAACTGAAAGGCCGTTACTTTTTCTACCCGCAAGACAATCTTCGCCATACACCCTTTCTTTAATCGCCTGTTATGCCTTTATACACTTTAGTCGGACTGCCTGTTCCGGTTGGCTATGTAAGTGCTACCCCAGCTGAGATCAATTCAACCGGACAAATTGCAGGAACCTGCCACCACTATTACGGTACCACTAAAGCTATGGCCTGGGATGCCGCCGGCTATACCCTCATCGGCCCGCCCGGATTCTATTCCCACGCTTCAGGACTAAATTCGAAACAGCTATTGACAGGAAACTATGTGGACGACAAGCATATCGCCCATCCCTTCGTTTGGGATAGTGCTACCGGGACATTAACCCTTTTAAACTTACCCCCTCAGAACAGCAATAGCGGGGGTGCCATCGTGAACGCCATTAACGACAACAACCAAATGGCTGGCTATGCAGAGCAATTATCAGGCTCCCCTTCCCTTTTAGATCTATTCTGGAGCGGATTAAACAGCAATCCTGTCGGTTCCGCAAATCAAATTGTCGATTCATGGGCTGTTGGCATCAATAATAACGGGATTATCATCGGATCAATTTACAATTCAACCGGGTTCCAGGGCTTCATTGAAGACTCCGCGACACAGATCAAAACACTGATAGCCAATTGTAATGGCTGTATTGCGATTACTGATCATCCAAAGCCCCAGGTACTGATCTACAAAAACACGAACAAGTATAAATCGTATATGTTTGATACGCTAAACAATAAAACAAGTGACCTTAATGTACCCGGTGACGACAGCTATGCCTATGACATCAATAACCACGGTGTAATTGCCGGAGAATCTGCTAACGATGGCGCCGTAACCTGGAAAGGCCTGGTAAAAGTGAAACTGAACAGCCCGTTGATCAGCGACGCACAGGCAAAAGGGTGGGATCTTACCACTGCGTTAAGTATCAATGACCAGGGCCAGATCGTTGGCACAGGGATCGTTAATGGAAATGAATCGCCCTGGATGCTGCAACCTAACCCCAAATTAGTATCCTTCAGGATTCCGCTTGTTGTTGATTATATGTTGCCGCATATTTTATGGCCGGGACAGGCATATGACGCACCCAGACCCAAAGGCTGGCCGGAAGAATTTCCTTTCCCTTTGCCCGACCCGCTGCCCTTTGACCTGGTTGGTGAAGCCTTTACCATGCAACAGGAAATTCAAAACCTTACTAAAATCCAGGAACTAGTAAATAATCTTTCAGAGAAAAAAGAAAAGGACGCATTCGAAAAACTGATCACCCGCCTCACGGAACAGAAGTTGAAAAATCTGAAGGATCTTTTGAAGGAAGGGTGGGTTGACAGGTCCGGGGATTGATACATAATTCCAACCATTTCATTCTACCCTGATCCGGCGCATGATATCACCGAACTCCTGGGTGTCGAGAAAAGCTTCGACACGAACAATTTTATCGCCGTCGAAGGTCATGTTCCAGGAATAGGTGGAACGGTAAGGCCGCCCATCCAAAGCGGTGGCCTGCCCGTCCCAGATTACGATAACTGTGTTGCCATCCTGGTAAATGCTACGCACAGTCGGTTTGATCTTTGCCGATAACTTCTTATTCAAGGGAATAATCACCTCCTCCATAAACTGCTGTTTGCTGGTATAGGTCTTCGACCAGGGGGTACTGCCGTTGATCCGCCAGTGCAACTCATCCGACAACAAATCAAATACATCACTCGTGCCGTTTGCCGCCCATGCATCAAACGCATTCCGCACAATCTCCTTTTTTGTTTTGGCTTGTTCCAGGCCAATACCGGTAAACACAGTAATCATCATGACCAGTATTATCGTTTTCATCGTACCTATTTGAATTTCCGCTCCCCTTCTGTTATCTCGGCATCGTTGATACAGGCGAACCGCCGTTGCATCAGGCCATCTTCATTGAACTCCCAGTTCTCATTACCATAAGCCCGAAACCATTTCCCGGCTTCATTTTGGTATTCGTATTCGAACCTGACGGCAATCCGGTTGCCGGCATGCGCCCAATACTCTTTCCTGAGTTTGTAATGCAGTTCCTTTTCCCATTTTCCGGTGAGGAACCCGATGATCTCCGCCCTGCCGTTGATAAACTGCGTCCGGTTACGCCACTCACTGTCGATCGTATACGCCAACGCCACTCTTTCCGGATTGCGGCTGTTCCAGGCATCTTCGGCCAGTTGAATTTTCTCGATAGCTGTCTCCAAAGTGAATGGAGGCAAAGGATGTCTCTTTTCCATGGTATTTTATTTGCTGATTGAATAGGCTGTAGTTATAAATGCCGGTTTTCGCCAAGTTCTATGGTCGTCATGACAAATAACAGGTTAACATTGTTGTAGTACCGGTTATATTCCCGCAGCCAGGTCACTTCCAACTGAAACCATCTTGCCGGTTTAATGACCAGACCCGCTGCTACCCGGTTTCTTGTAAAGCTGCCTTCAGTAAACGAGAAAGTCAGCTCATCAAACAGGTAGGGTTTGAGCTGAACAGCCCTGTTTGGTATTGGCCAGCTGACGCGCAGCCGGTTGCGGTAAAAGTGCAGATCCTTACCGTACCGGCGAAAACGATTCCAGATCATATTCCGGTCATCGACCACCAGCCGGTGTACCGGGAAATAAACAATCACAGCATTCATCAGGGTATGCTCCTGCAACCGGGGTTGACCCGGCGGTTTGTTGTTCAGGTATAGGTAGGCGGGATTAAGGATAACATGTTTGCCCGTTTTGATATAGGCCTGCAGGTACAAAGCCTGCAGGTGTAACGGCGGACTAACACCATATTGCGCCCAGTAAGCTGTTTTGGCATCCGGCTTGTAATTGATTCCCGGAAACATCCAAGTGAAAACTGGCGGTTGGTCCGGCTGGGCACTGGCAGTACAAACAATACCTATCAGGCCGAACAGAAAAAGATGCATGCGGTTAAAAGCATGAAAAAAGTAATTCCCGGTCTGCAACCGCAACCGGGAATTGGTGAACCAGCTGTCAGATAGTAACATCCCAGGCTTTCAACTGATGCTCCTTAAGCATATCTTCTACAAACTGCGGCACCACATTCCTGAACTTGCCCTTGTCCGACGGCACGATACTGATCATCGCATCAATCATTTCGCGGGGATCCAGTCGGCCCTGTGGCGTTCCCAGCAGCGCATCAAATGTGGCTTTCATTTCCGCGCGCTTGGTGAAGTTCTTGCTGTCATCCAGCCAGCGGAATGGATTGTCGGCCATGGTTTCATTGTAACCGGTGAGATAAGCACCCGGGTTGATCGTCTGGATCTGGATATTGTATTTTTTCAGCTCAGACGACAGTGCTTCGGCAATTGCTTCCAGTGCATGTTTGGTGGACACATAGATCCCGTAGCCATCCGGCGTAAACAATCCGCCCATGGAAGAGGTGAATACCACTTTGCCTTTTCTTTTCTCCTTGATCCACCCGGCAATAAAACGCTGCGCGAGTGCCAGGGGTGCAAATACATTGGTTTCAAAATTTCTCCGCACCAGGTCAACAGGGATTTCAAATACTGGTCCTGCCTCACCGATACCAGCGTTGCTGAACAGGATATCCACATCCCATGTGAGCGCATAGCTGACATCATAGGGATCAAGAATATCCAGTTTTTCTACCCGGAGATTATCTGTCAATCCCAGTTCTGCCACTTTCTGACGCAGGGCGGTAACCTGGGGTGAGATCTGCACCCCTGCAATTACCTTGTGCCCCAGCTTAGCGAGTCCAATTGCTGTGCCTTCACCGAAACCGGAACCTGCGCCGGTAATAAGGATTTTTTTGCTTGCCATAATATTAAATTGAATAGTGAATAAATTACCTGCCTTAGAGTGCGCTGCCTGCTGAAGCGATCTCGGCATCCTGGGCAGGTGCGCCACCCGATACACCGATATACCCGATGATCCGGGAATCGCTTACGATGGGCTTTGCTCCCGGAAAGCCGACCAGTCCGCCGTTGGTATTTTCCAGTCCATAGGCAGCAGCCTGAGGTTTCAGGAACTCTCCTACTGCTTCCGAAGGCATCCGGAACAACATAGCTGTTTTAGCTTTCTGAATCGCGATATCTATGGAGCCCAGGTAGGCATTGTCCATGCGTTCAAAATACTTCAGGTAACCTGCCGTATCGAGCACGACAATATTGGCGGCCACATTGATTTCCCTTGCCTTTACCTGTGCCTGTTGTGCGGCATCCATGGCCGCTTTGAGTGTTATGTTCATGATTGTATTGTTTGATTGACAACACAAATCTGTAACAATCGCCTCGCTTTGATTTTCCTGTAAAAGCCGATTCTGTTGATTATTTCGTTCAGGATTTTCGCAAAGTGCTACATACACCGGCAGCAAATTGTCCAGGCCTTTTACAGCATACGCTCCACCATAGTGCAACCGCGCTTTTCCCCCAGGTGAAAGTCCGTCCGCAATTGCGCGGGACACCAGCAGGGGAAAGGATAGATGTTTGGCGAGTTCAGCGATGCGCGCCGCGATGTTCAGCACTTCGCCCTGGTAAAGGATTTCTCTTTTTGATCTGCCTACCCAGGTGGCGACGATCTCTCCGCTATGCATCCCGGCTTTGAAACGGGGAACGGTGCCATACCGGGAATGATAAGAATGTTGTCTTGCTTCAATCCTGCGATAGAAGGCGGCAAAGCTGTTCACAGCGGCATCATAATGCCGTGCGGAAGCAGGCCAGTGAATAATGACTTCGTCGCCGGCATACTGGTACACTTCGCCACCATAACGCCGCGTTACACGGTCCATCTCCAGGAAAAAGTCCTTTAACAGCCGGCTGAATTTCCGGGCACCCAGCTGGTGGGAAAGCCTGGTTGAATCTGTCAGGTCAACAAACATAAAAATCCGTTCCTCGACGTGGGGATGCCGATACTTTCCGAGCACGATTTTTTCGAACCAACGGTCGCCGACCACTTTTGTCATTTCGTAAAACGTACTGCAGCAAACAAAAAGCAAGAGGCTGCAAGCTGTCAGCACCAGGGAAATAGCGTAGGGAGCAGTATGGATAGTCATGCACCAATATTATCACCGTGGTGAGGCTCACGTTTGACCGGGTCATCCAAATAAATTGATCAAATCAATCCCGATATATCGGGACTGAAAACAGGGGTATTCCCGAAATACCGGGACAAGCCAAAAAATCATCAGCCATAGGGCATTGAGAAACTGTCTTTTAGAAATCGGCACGGGTTTGGGAAAGCGAATTTCCAGAAAAATCATGCTTATGCTAACGTCCACGCAGCACCGAAAATTAAAAGACGCCATTGCCGCCACGTTTCAGCCCACTCCCGCGCTGCCCGTACAGTGGGTCAGCCATGCGGACTGCCGGGAAGATCTCGTGCTGGTAACCGGTAATGTGCTCATTTATGTAGTGGAAGGAAGTTTTATGTTCCGTTTTGGTGACCAGCAATTTGAAGCACGGAAAGGGCAGTTGGCCGGCATCAGGAAGAACGTCCTGCTGCAATACCAGGCCAGTGCCGCAGATACCGGTGCGGCATGCGTCGTGATGACAGTGAGGAAAGAAACACTGATGGAGTTCACTAAACTCGCTTCCATCACTACTTCAAACGGGGTAAACAGTGGTGTGATTGAAATTTGTAAACCGGCTTTGACCGCCCTGAACTGCATGCGTTCGCTGATGCCATATTTTATTGACCATGAAGTACTGACCGCCGGCCTGGTAAGGATCAAACTGCTGGAGTTGTTGTTTTGCCTGTCACAATCGCACCAGGCCTTATTCAGTCAGCTGCTGGACATCAGGGAACATTACCGACCCGATATCACTGCCATCGTGGAAGAAAATATTATGGCGGCGGTTTCGTTGACACAGCTTGCGCGCCTGGCCGGAAGAAGTGTATCGAGCTTCAGGAGGGATTTTCTCGCGATTTACAACATGCCACCTTCGCGGTGGATCCGGCAGCGGCGGTTGGAAAAAGCAAAGGAATTGTTGTACAGCACCAACATGACGGTTACGCATATCTGTTATACGATGGGATTCGAAAACCTGGCACATTTCTCCCGTGCGTTTAAATCATACTTTGGCAATTCTCCTTCAGACCTGCGGCTGAAAACATTAGTTGCCTGATCCCGTGGCCGGTGCATAATCTTCCTTCGTTATGCCGAGTTTTTTCATTTTTGATTCCAGTGTGCTGGCAGGCAGGTTCAGGAGTTGCGCAGCGCCACCAGCGCCACTGATCTTCCCGTTACATTGCTTCAGCGTGGATATGATATAGGCTCTCTCGTTCTCCTGCAGGGTTTGTGACGCGGCAACCGGGGCGATATTGTTCCCGGAATAATGAATGAAGTCGCTTCCGGATTCAGCACCCAGCAACACAATTCTTTTGACGACATTTTCAAGTTCCCGGATATTGCCGGGCCAGTGCCAGCCCAGCAGCTTCTCACGGAGTGCAGGCTGAAGCTGGATGGGTTCCCGGCCTTCGATCTGGCAATATTGCCGGATGAAATGTTCCGTGAGCGCGATGATATCCTGCTTCCTTTCCCGCAATGGTGCTACCTGGATCGGGAAAACGTTGAGCCGGTAATAAAGGTCCATCCGGAATCTTCCTTCCGCTACTTCCGTTTCCAGGTTACGGTTCGTTGCAGCGATCACCCGCACATCCGTTTTGATCAGTTCTCTTCCCCCGATCCGTTCGATCTCTTTTTCCTGCAATACGCGGAGGATCTTCACCTGAACCTCCGGTAACATTTCACCGATCTCATCGAGGAAGATGGTGCCACCATGTGCCTGTTCGAATTTGCCGATCGCCCGGCTGGTGGCCCCGGTGAATGCTCCTTTTTCATGACCGAACAGGATGGATTCAACCAGTGATGCCGGCATGGCAGCGCAATTCACTTTAATGAACGGGTTGTTTTTTCTGCGGGACAACAGGTGAAGGGCGGATGCTATTTTTTCCTTACCAGTTCCGCTTTCCCCGAGGATGAGCACCGTGGTATCGGAAGGCGCAACAATGCCTGTGAGCCGGAGGGTTTGTTGCAGCGCTTCACTCCCGCCGACAATGTCTGCAACCTGAGTTTCCGGCGATCCTCCTATTGCTGCAGGCTGATGCCGGTTCTCCTGCTGGTAGGCTGCGATCTCCATCATGGCCAGCACGTCCTGTTCGCGAAAAGGTTTTACCAGGAAGCCGTATGGGCGTGTTGCCTTGGCTGCATCGAGTGTGGACTTATTGGAATTGGCAGATAAATACAAAAACGGGATACCCTGTTCTTTCAATATCCCAGCCAGCTCAATGCCGGTCTGGTCCCCTTTCAGGTAGATATCCAGCAACACAAAATCGGGCCGTACGGAGTTCAGGATATCCAGCGCTGCTTTTACGGAACGGGCAATTCCGCAAACGGAATAGCCTGCTTTCACCAGCATACGCTCCAGGTTAGCCGCCTCAACGAACTGGTCTTCCACGATGAGGATCTTTTTCATGCCTGCAAATTTGAAGGATTTAACGGATTGTTGATGGTTGCCAGCGGTGCCATTGTTTTAAAGCGGACGGACACTTTTGTTCCGTTCACCGAAGCAATATGGGGTTCGCCATCGATGTCTTCAGCAAGTCCTTTTACCAGGGTGAGTCCCAAACCTGTCGTGCCATTTTCGACACCGGCGGGAAGCCCTATGCCGTTATCGGCAATATCCAGCAGGGCTGTTCCGTTGGCATGGGTCGCCAGCGACACGCTGATCCGTGCCTGCGGGTGACCATCCGGAAACGCATATTTGATAGAGTTGGTAATGGCTTCATTTACGATCAGGCCGACCGGCACCGCCTGGGACACATCCAGGTCGATGGAATCGATGTTCACCGTGAATTCAATTTCGTTCCGCACGTGAAAAGCCTGTTTCAGGTGGCAAACCAGTTCCGGCAGGTAGCTTCTCATGTTGACGGACGAGATGGTGTCATCCTGGTAGAGCTTTTGGTGCAGCAGTGAAGTGGCATAGATCCGGTTCTGGCTGGCCTGGATCGCGGCAAGGGCATCACTGCTCAGCGAATCGGCCTGGAGTTCCAGCAGACTGACCACTGTTTGCAAATTATTCTTTACCCGGTGGTGTACTTCCCGGAGCAGCAGTTCCTTTTCATTGATCAGCCGCTCGAGTTTGCCATTCTTTTTGTCCAGCTCAACACTGGCGGCTTTCTTCAGGCGGTAACTGTTGTATACCAGCAGCAGGATAATGAGCAATAACACGGCCCCGGCAACGCTGCGGTTGCGCGTGATGTTGGCCTGCTGGAGATTGTTGCGCTGCAGCTGGCCATCTTTCTCCAGCAGTTCGATATTCTTTTTCTGCAGCTGGATATTTTTGTCTTTTGCCCTGGCTTCCATGCCGGCCATCTGGAGCTGCTGCTGTTTGTCGCGCGTTTCATAATCCAGCTCAAGCCGTGCGCGTTCCAGGTCTTTCTGGCGCAGTTCGCTTTGCCGGGAGAGCAGCGTGATCGATTGTTCTTTCAGGCGGAGGTCCCGGTCTTTCTTTTCCGTTTCATATTGCACCAGCAGTCCGCGAATTTGTTTTTCCTTATCAAGGTTATTCATGGAGTCATCCAGCTGTTGGGATCGGCGGAGGTATTGAATGGCGGAAAGATAATTGCCGGTAGCAGAGTCGAGGAAGAATAGTGACCGGTTAACGGAAGCCTGGAAGTGGGGCGGGGTGCCTGGTTGCACCACTGCTTTCTCCAGGTAGTAACGTGCTTTACTGAATGCCTTCCGTTCCAGGTAGAAGTTGGCGATCCGGTTGTACAGCTGTGCGTCGATGATCCCGGTTTCTTCAACCAGGGTCACCAGGCGGTTGATGGTCTGCTCTGTCAGGACGGCCTGTCCCGTTTTCTGCTGGAAGTACGACAGGATCCGCAAGTATGCGATTTCCTCGTTCGTGTTGGTATAGCCAACTTCATGTAGCGTTCGTTCGATGATCTCTAGTGCCTTTTCCGGCTCCTTCAGGTAAATATAGTCGTACACCATTGATTCGCAAACATTCCAGATCCTGTTGGTTTCACCAGCCGCCTTGTAGATTTCCCAGGCCCTGGTGAGCGCATCGATGCTCTTTTGGTATTGCTTTTCAGTAAAATGGATCACACCCAGCAGGTTGTAGAGTGCTGCAGTACTTAAATCTGTTTTTAGCGCCTTGTTGTCTTCTGAAAGCCGCAGCCCGGTTAACGCCATGTCGAGGGACTGCCGGTACACCCCATTGTTAAACAAATACAGGGCGACGTTTTCGTAGTGGCCGAGGAGCGCCCTGGATGAAACGCTTTTTTGCAGTTGAACGACGCGGGCTTGCTGTTCGGTAAAGCTGGCGTTTTTCCGGGCGTCGATATACCTGGTGGCCAGGTCACTGCGCACATGAAATTCCAAAGCAACAAAACCGTGCGATTTTGCTATGGTGGCAGCTTTTTCCAGGCACAGGATGGAACTGTCGAGGCTTTGGCTGATTTGTCCGCCGTAGAAATAATAGCGCTGTAACGCGTAGAGCATTTCCGCCTTGGTAGAGTCCTGGGCCTGTTCGATGAGCTTCCAGGCGGACCGGCTATCGCCTCTTTCGATCTGCGTCAGGCAGAGGGCCTGGAGGGATTGCTGGTAGCCAGCGTCATACTGCAGGTGTTGACTGAGTTTTCCGGCCTTAGCGGCAAGTTGCCAGGCCATATCGAGGTCGGTTATATTTTCTCCTTCTTTGTTGATGTACTGGTTGCTCAGGTCGATGAGCCGGTGCACTTCTGCCGGGTTTCTTTTGGAGGCCGGGATGTTATGCAGCCATGCTGAGTCAGCGGGCGATGAGGCGCCGCGCTGGGCGAACAGCGGGAGGGCGAATAAGATCGGCAAAACTCCAATGAAACTTTTCTTTCGCATAGTTACCCTGGCAGTGATTCAGTGGCCGCCAGACGAAGATATTGTTTATGGCCGGTTCACAGGGTGATGGCGCTATGGAGGTGCCTGGCAATTTCAAAGCTCAGGTGGTCATTGTAAACGCCATACCCGTCCACTACGGTACCTCTCCTGCCGCTGGCGTCGGAGATGGCGTAAAGGACAGCGTCGTTGCCGGGATCCGAGTCTACTTCGAACCTGTAGACCGCGTCGATAGTAAATTCGTCTGTATGTAAACTCAGTTCGGAAGCAGAAAAATCCGTTGTGTATCCTTTCTTCCGGAGTTCTTCGAGCGCTTCGATCAGCGAATTATAATTTTCCATGCTGAAAAATAGCAGCCCGGTACGCATTTCATTTGACCGGGGTGTTCAATTGATTTGATGTTTTCGGTCATTGTGTCTGACAATTGATTTCGCTGCATCCAAAGTGCTGTCGTCCCTTCGAAAAGATTTTTGATTTATTATAGCAATGCAGCGGGTCATCGCCGGGGAAAACAGGAAGAACTTAACTACCGAATAATCCGCCGCACGACCTGCTGCAGCGCATCGGAGAATCTTAAAAACCCGAGGTCGGTCAGGTGAATGCCGTCAACGGTTGGTTCGCCGTCGGTGCCGATGAGTGTTGCGGCGGACAAATAATAGATGTTCCTGTCTGTTTTTCGCAACAACTCATATTCCTTGCGCAGGGCCTTGTTTTTGTCGGTTACGGTGTTGAACATCTGTTGATCAAATAACGAATGGGGAAATATGATGGATTCAACCATCAGGATCGGGATCTCCGGGTTGTGCGCGCGCAATTTCCGGATGAAGGTTGCCGTTCTGCCCTGCACCTCTTCCAGCGTTACATTGGGAATAAAATCCAGGATAAAAAGCCCGGCATCGGTACGGCGCGCCATCAGCTCTGCAATCTCATAGTCCAGGCGGCCATTGCCGCTGAATCCCAAATTGATCACCTCACGGTTCAGCTTTCGTTCCAGGATACTGGTATAAGACATGCCGGGCCGGGTGGCACAGCCGCCCTGCGTGATGCTGGTGCCATAACAGACGACCGGGTTTTGGGTAGATGGCAACTGCAACAAAGGCTTTCCGATAAAGGCTGTTGAGTCAACGCCGACCTGTAACCCCACTACCCCATCATATAGCGGCAGGTAAAGCAGGTACTCCCGCTCGCCGGCTGCCATATGGGATATGATGGTCTGCTGGTTGCTTTTGCCCCCGGGCCGCGCACTGTTCACAAACTGCCATTTCCCGTTGGTCCAGGCATACAGGTCCAGCCCCTTGATTCCTGTAGCGGTCATGTGGTTCATGCTGTAATCATTCAGCACTTTCCATTTCGCTGCGATGCTGGTACTGTTCGTCCGGAAACGAAGTGCCAGCCCCGAGGTATTCTTTCCCAACTCCCATACCGGTTGGCGGCTTATACCTTTCAATGAAGCGGGCAGACGTTCATAGCGGGTCTCCGTACTATCGTTGATCTTCCCGAGAAGGGGAAAATCAACGGCATCGTAAAACCGGACCTGTGCTAAACCCGGCAGCAGGAACAACAGGAATAATGGCGTAACGTACCACTGCTTCATAAATAAAATTAAGCCTCAACGGCAACAGCTTTCAGCGATTCATATACTTTGTACAGGCCGCGCGGCACATGAAAACATCCTTTCCACTTCCCTCCCTTTAACGTAAACAAGGGTTCGCCACGGCGGTCGAGGTAACCAAACCATTCCCCGTACTGCGGGTCAGAGAAACGGGAAAAAGTATAGGCATCCAGCCGTTCAAACCAGTGCCGGCAACGCAGGTCGCCGGTATAGGCAAAAGCCTTCGCCATGCATACCAGCGCTTCCACATGCACCCACCACAGTTTCTGATCCCACTCCAATTGCTGCAGCGGCTTGTTCAGGATATCTTTAAAATAGAGGATCCCGCCGTGCTCATCATCCCAGCCATAATCCAGGGCCCGCAATGCAATGTCAATGCTCTTCTCCATCAACACGCTGTCTCCCCTGCGATAAGCGATATCCATCATAAACCACATGGCTTCAATCGTATGACCCGGGTTGACCAGCCTGCCTTCAAAACTATCTGAAAAAGACCCGTCGAGGCCTACGCTTTCCATGATTAAACCGGTTGACGGCTGGTAAAAGACTTCCATCACTTCCTGCACTACTTTATCGATCAGCTCCTCTACCATGGGTGTACCCACAATATGCTCCAGTTCCAGCGAAAGATTACTCAGGATCATCGGCAGGGAAAAACTTTTCAAAGGCCGCGTTCCGGGAAATGTTTTGTTGAACTTGCCCTTGGGATCCTCCTGCCGCGCCAGGATCCTGTTGAACGTTCTGTACGCCACATCGCCATATTCATCCTTCCCGGTAATTTTATACAATGCCCCCAATCCCATGCTGGCAAAGCAATCAGAAAATATGTTGTAGGGCTGAACCAACGGGCGCCCGCTGCGGTCCAAAGAAAAATACCAGTCCCCCTGTTCATCCCGTCCGTGTTTCAGCATGAAATCAGCGCCGTGAATAGCCATGGCTTTCCAGCGTTCGTTTGTTTCCAGTTCGCTGTACAACGATGACAGTGTCCAAACCTGCCGGCCCTGTAACCACATAAACTTGTCCGTATCGAATACCTTCCCCTCCCGATCCAGGCAACTGAAAAATCCGCCATACTGCTGATCAGGAGAATGCTTTTCCCAAAACGGCATCACATGCTGCAATAATTCATTCTTATACTTCTCCGCGTAACTATTCATCCTGCTTTTTTTAAGTTTATTTCAACGTTAACGTGTACTCTTTATAGCGGTTATACAAATGGCCCGCCTGCAGATAAGCCGACTGGGGACTCATAAAATGTGAAAACTCAAACGTAATGGCTTTATCGTATCCCGCTTTGCGGGCAGCTTCCAGTTTTAACCGGAGCTTTTCAAACTTGATAGGCAAAAACTTTATCGGCATATCGCGGTCAAAAGATTCCGCATTCGTCCAGCATTGCATCGCATATTTATCCGCCAGCATTTTATTTACCGAAAAGAAATCTTCCAGTTCGTTGTAATCAATATGTCCATCCTGGAAGGCTACTGCGTCCACGGCTGTATGGATCTCGTGAAAGATCTCGTCCCATTCCTGCTCATGTTCGCGCAGGGAAACCGCATCTTCCCTGGTGAGTGCTGAAGACGCGGCCATCACGGCTTTTTTCCCATCGATCCAGGGCGAAATGAAAGTGGGCAGGTTATTGCTGATTCCTTTGCACTGTTCTCCCAGGATGCGGAATGCCCGGGCGGCACCTTTGGTCTTGCGGCTGATCTCCATGCTGAGGTACCAGCCCCCAAAGCTTTTGTAATGACCGTAGCGCTGCCACACTTCATCGATTACATAACGGTTGGCATCAATCTCGTGCTGCATGTTGCCGGTATCCCAATAGCTGCCGCTGTCGTACAAGCCGAAATAGAATGTCATCCCGTGTTTCTCTGACAACTGCAGGAACATTTCCACCAGGTCAACCGGCGGTGCGTAGCAGCGCATGTTGTGCTGCAACCATGCAGAGGGATAGGTAATAAACCGGCGGTAGCCACTGCGGATCATGATCACGGTATCAATGCCGATGGCTTTCATGTGTTCAAAATCCCGGTCCCACTCGGCACGCCCCCAGTTCTGATGAGGAATATCGTGGGAGATCTCATCAATAAATGTTCCCGTTATTTTCATATAACAACTTTGTAATTCATTTTGTCAGGTTAAGAACGCCAGAACCATTTGCGTTGTGTGGCAAAGCCCGTGATCCCGATCATCAACCCCATATACACAGCGGTACGGATCAATCCCAGGTAAGGGCTTTTGCCGGCAAGTGTATCCAGTACCGGCCGCAATTGTAAGAGGCCCAGTACCGGCACTACAAAAAACAGCACCACACAGTAGGCCAGCATAGGGTTTTGTCCGACCCTGATTACGGTTGCATTTAACCGGGACTTCGGAAATTGCTTTACCAGGCTGTCGCATACCAGGTAAAACAGGAATGCCAATCCGCCCGTCACCAGCCAATAACCAAAGGAGGAAGGATCTTTTTTAATGCCGCCTTCCCAGGGTTCCACGCAAAGGCCGATGGTGATCAACGCAAATCCCCAACCAAACAGATTTTTATAAAAAGCCGGCTGGCCGGTGCGCCATTTTCTACACAACAACCCAGCGGCGATTCCCATAAGCAAATGACCGCCAAGATCAAGCCTCAGCATTCGGGTATAGAGCATCACCAGGTGAAATACCAACAGCAACAGGCTAACCGATGCCAACAGGTGGATCTGCCTCGTTTCCTCAGCGGTGCCGGAAGGGGTATTGTCTTCGTTATCCCTGACCAGCAGGTCGCCCAGGATCGAACCAGGCAATACAATGCAAAGATATTTCAGGAAGGAAAAATCATAGATCCAGCTCCATTGCTTTCCCGCATGCGCAATCACCGCCGGCCAGCTTCCTTCGACATCTTTGGTTAGCCACAGTGCAGCCACGACGCCCATGACGGCGATCCTTGCGAGTATGTTGTTTGCTGTAAACAGCCATACCAGCGAACCGAAGACAGCCATATTGGCCAGGATCAGGATGATGATATCACTGTTGGCCTTATCGAAAGGATGATGGAATACCTGGCTGTGACAATAGCCGAGTGCTGCAACCAACAGCAAGCCGGTAAACTGGATGGCATACCGTTTCACCGCAGCACCTTCAAAACGCATAAAGATGAGGAACCACGCGATAAAGACCAATATCGCCGTGATATAATTCACCCATAGGGGTCCATCCAGGTTACCCGGATTAAAATAAGCCAGGGTAATCGCGAAAAAGACGAGCAGGAAGCCTCTTCTGACTATACCGGGAACGATCACACGATAATTCCCGGTATCGAGCTTTTTCTTTAACGCCAGGGGAAACGCTGCGCCCATGGCAAACAGGAAAAACGGGAATACCAGGTCTACCCAGGTAATACCGGCATGATCCGGGTGAAAGGTAAAATCGGGTGGCCCCACCTGTGCATGGTACATCCATCCCGGAAATTCCCTGCTCCAGGGGATCACGGCAGCTAACACCATCCCGATAATGGTGAACCCACGGAACAGGTCTATGCTATAATTCCTTTTCATTTTGTAAGGGTATACGAAAATGGAGCAGCTGGCAGTGCGAAGTTGTTCACCAGGTTACCGGTTTTGTAATTCCGGAAGCAATAGCGCACCTGCACGGGCATGGAAACAGCTTCGTTCCATACTTTAACCACGGCGGTTGCATTGATGACAACCGCCTGTGCAGGCAGAAAATGCCCGTCACTTCCGGCAATTTCAAATCCTTCAACCGGGGCGTTCTCAGGGTTCAATCCAAACTCACCATACTTAAAGGTGACTTCAACTGCGCCGTCTTTCACGCTTGCTGACTGGAATACAGGGCCTGTGGGCGTAAAACCTTTAACGCCATACGCATCCGCCAGTGCCCATAGGGCAAGCCGCTCTCCCACTTCTTTTTTGCGCGGCGGATGAATAAATACCTCGTCTCCCAAATCAACTGTATGTACCATGCCTACATGGGTCAGCTCCTGCGACAATTCCAGTTGTACCTGGCGGAACTGTGCCCAGTCCAGTGAATCCTTATGGTCCGATTTCCAGGGAGCCAGCTGTACAAAATAGAAAGGCATTTGCTGCTGGTGAAAGAATGCCCGGTAACCTTTCAGCATTTCCGGGAACAGTTTTTTATACAACTGCGGGTTGCCTGTATTGGCTTCTCCCTGGTACCATAACATTCCCCTTACCGGAAATCCTTGCCAGGGCTGCACCATGGCATTGAACAGCAAGGTGGGTGTGCCTGCCGTCCAGCCAAATTCCTTCTGCTCCGGGTCGGGCATGGCGATGGCCGGGAAGCCAGCCAGCATTTCCCGGCTCATCCATGCTTCTATTTTTGACATGCTCCAGGAACAGTTGATAATCCCGATGGGAATATCCACTACCTGGTTCAGCTTGTTGGCGAAGAAATAAGCAGCTGCACTGAAATCTGCAACAGCTTCGGGACCGGCAGCAGACCATTTTCCTTCCACGCTGTTAAAGGCTGGCGTGGTGCTCCAGGCATTCTTCACGGTAAATAACCGGATGCTGCGGGTAGCCTTTGCCGTTACAATCGCATCCAGTGACCCTGTTACCGGTTGCCCCCTGAAGCCTTTGACGGGCATTTCCATATTGGACTGACCGGAACAAAACCACACGTCGCCAACCAGGATATTGTTCAGGCACAGCGTCTCTCCATCATCAAAACAGACCTGGTAATATTGCTGAGAACCTTTGGGGGTTAACAGCTTTGCCTGGAATGATCCGTCTTTGTCCGCATACACCACCACCCGTTTTCCCGGGTTCCAGGAGGCTGTAACAACCACTTTTGATGCGCGGTTGGCAGTGCCGCTGATGAGGATCTCACTGTTCTGTTGGATCACAATATTGTCTCCCCAGATAGTACGCAGCGTCACGCGGGAATAGGCTGTTGCGTTGAACAACAAGGTGGCTGCCAACAATACCATGCCCGCAACATTCCTGATCATTTCTTTTCGAGCCATGCGTCGATGCCTTTTTTCAAGCCGTCCCAATAGTTATATTTTTTTATGTGAACCAGGTCGAACACAAAATACCCGTCGCATGCGCCCATGGCCGCATCTATAGATTGACCAAGCTCTGTTTGTTTTCCGCCGTCACCCCAGCCGGCACCATTGCCAACATCCGGCCCGCCGATTACTACGCCTTTGCCGATCTTCGCCTTCGCCTTTTTGCAAAATCCTTCCACGGTCCACTCCTCGCTGCCATAAATGCTCGTGGTTCCTGCATAGGCACCAATCATCGTAATATCCATCAGGTCGCCATAGCCATAGTTTTTGTAATCCGCGCTTGCCCAGGTGGGATAATCCTGTGCAGTGTTGTAACCTGTACTTGCCCAATTCACGCCTACATCGTAGTAGGTGGAATACCAACCGCCCACATACACGCCAAATTCGATCTTACTGTTGACGGATTTTACTTTGGTCCGGGCTTTCTCCATGAAGTCCCGGGTTGTTTTTGCCCTGAATGCCAGCCATTGCTTAAAGTATCTGGGCAGGGTTGCGGGCAGCGGGTAACTGGGTGTACCCGGCACAATCACATCATTGGGGAAGTTGGCTACCGTTTCCCCGATAAAGGTTTCGAACTTCGATTTGGCGATCGGTGAAAAATCGGTATTGAAGTTGTTAAACCGGCAACGGTCAAGAATAATGCCGTCCACATTGTAGGCAGCCAGGTCGCCCAGGATGTTCAACAGGTATTGTTGTACTTCATCGTTATGCGGGTTGAGAAATTTGGTACCGTAACTGTTGTCCGGATCAGTGGTGGCATCCACATCCATTACATTGGTGAGCCCGGAGGGAAGGTTCAGGGTAGTGGCCCAATCCTTTTTGGAGGCATCTCTGAACAGCAGTCCCTGCTGCCCGAGGCCATAAGAATACTTGTTGCCCGCCACGAAAGTATTAATGGTAGCATATACTTTCAATCCTTCCGCATGGCCTGCATCAATAAAGGCCTGGAGGTAATCCCAGGTTGCGGTTCGTTCGAAAAAAGTATACCCGGCATCGCTCCAGTAGTCCAGTTTGTGCACCGGTTCTGCATGGGTTGAATTAAACAACACATCACCCATTGACGGACGCACATCCACCACGAAGCCAGTAAGCCCTGCTTCTTTCATCTTCTTTACATCCCGCTGGATATTCGACTTATCATTGGCATAGTCGGGGAAATTGGCAGCCGCATCGATCCATACGATCCTGGGCATACTGTTTTTATCAATGGCCGGGTCACCATCCCAGGTCCATTCAGGATTTTTGTATTCCTTTTTACAGCCTGCTGACAATATGGTCAGCAGTGTCAGCGCCAGCAAAAAGGCAGTAAAGTGATTACGCTTCATAAAATAATTTTGATTATTTGTCTACACAATCAAATTCGTAGCTGGCAAAATTGCCCACGCTGAAATCAATGGTAAATACCTGCATTTTGTAGCCATCAGCAGTTGGTGCAATCAGTACATCACCGGAAGCGGCAACGTTGGCGCCCAATTGTCCATAGCCCGAAGCAAATACCAGCGCATTGGTGGAATTGACATTGCCGGAAAAATTACCCATGGCTGACACATCATACACATACAATTCAGAGTTGATACCCCAGTAAGGGAAATGACTCGGGCAATACAGCACCATGTATTTGGCATTATTGAAGGTTTTGGCATCGGTGAGGTTGTTGTTGATCCCCCAGGCATTTCCTGATGTCTGTGGCCCCAGTGTCAATGCTTTTGCACCATTCTTATCGAGGTAATACAGGTTATCGTTGCCACCATCATAATAGCTCACGAAAGAACCATCATTCACATCATCGGAGCGGGAAGACATCTTGCCGCCATTGATGCCCTCACCCCAATAAGGAATACCATTGGCATCCACCACTTCAGCATTACCTGCCACACCACCGGTAACGGTCCAGCGCACAAAAGATTTGGAGCCGGCCCCACTGGTACCCTGGCAGGAAGCAATGATCACGGCTTTGCTGTTCAGGTCACCGTTCACCGACAGCCTGCTACCCACGGGGAAACCGGAAGTATTGGTCCAGGTGATAAAAGGCGCAGGCGCAGCGGTCATTGCACTGGTCTTGTAAATTTTTACCGTTCCGCCCACAGCAGCCTGGTCTATCAACAGGATATTCCCTTTTGCATCACTGGTGATAGCGCCGTCGCCTTTCGCAGCGCCCAAAGTCATCATCCCCACATAATTGCCGGTGCTCCTGTTATAATATTTCGGTGCATTGCCATCACCAGCAGAAATGGCAACAAAATTTCCGGAAGCAGCAAGACTTGGTTTGGCGCTGTTGCTATAGCCCAGGTCTTCCAGTTTCAAATTGAAAGCCTGGTTCTGGGAACCGCTTCTGAATCCATAAGGAATTTTTGGCGGCGCTGACTTCTGCACCTGGTACACTGTTTTGGAAATGCCATCATGGGCCAGCACCGTAATAGATGTTGGGCTGTTGAGGTTCATTCCTGTTAAGGACTCCACCACGCTGGCATGCGGAGATACGGTTACGGTAACATTAACATTGGACAGGTCCTCCACCGTGATCAGCGAAACCGTTTTGGCATTCTGGTCGATCAGCCCGGTTACGCCCAAATCTTCAATGGAGAAAAAGGTCAGTTCCGATTTCTTTGATTTCGTACGGACGCCCGTAATCGTTATCTGCCTTTTGGATCCGTCCGCACCGGTGAGCGTGTACGTGTTCTCTTTGGTGAGATCGACGATGCCCAATGCCGGGGAAATTGACGCATTATTGGCCAGCGCTGCTTCCAGCTTCATCGCTGACATATACACATCGGTTTCGTCATTGGCGGATTCCGGAAAAAACCAGGGTATAGGAATAAGAATGGTATTCTCTGCGTCAACCGGGATGGCATAACGCGTCGCCTCCTGGCCGGTATTGGGGCCGGAAGTAAATTTGGCGGTGATGCTGCCTAAAGTAGCTTCCGTTCCCGGATCGGGAACCAGGTCAGCTTTCTGGCAGGACACAAACATTGCCATAACGGCAATGAGTAGTGGATATATATTCTTTATCATGGTAAATGACTATTCTATTGAATTAATTCCATTCCGGAAATTGACTGATGGCAGTGTTATTGGTAATCTCTGAAACAGGAATAGCGATCCTGTACATTTTCACCGGGAAATTGCGGTCCTGCTGGTCACAGTCCACATAGGTATATACAAACTGCCCGCTGCCATTTTTTTCGATCTTCAGGCCATGCACCCTTGTACCGGTAAAGGCAGTCTGCGCCAGCTCCCAACGCCGCATGTCCCAGTAGTACTGGCCTTCATAAGCCATTTCCACTTTACGTTCCTGCCGGATCTGTGCCATCAGCGCATCTCCTGCCTTATCGGTGTAGGGCAGGCCGACACGGGTCCTGATTTTCCTTACGGCATCGTTGGCCAGGTCAGCAGCGCCGTTTTGATAACAGGCTTCCGCATAGTTCAGCAGTACTTCTCCCAGGCGCAATGCTATCCAGGGCTGGGTGGAATTATCGGAATTAAGGTCCAGGTTTTCATCGAGCAGCTTGCGCAGGAAGTAACCGGTAACTGTTCTTCCTGCAGGAACTGCATCTGTTTTCCAATTGGCATAGCCGTCTTTTCCATTTACAAAGGCTTCAATGGTGCGGCCTTTCCAGGTGGCACCGTTGTACAGCACAGATGCCTGGAAACGTGGTTCCAATTGTTCATAAGGCGGCGTTTCCGTGGTACCGGAAGTGTTATGCCACACGGACCAGTCGGGAAAACCACCCGTGCCGGCCAACTCGTAAGATTCAACCATTTCCTGCGGCGGTGTACCATAAGCCCCGCTGCCTTCTTTATCTCCACCGGGTGAATAGTAAAAATCAAAGCTGTGCGTGAAGACCCGCTTGTCGTAGCTATACTGGATAATGGCTTCACTATTGCCGCTTTTGAATGCATCAGCATAGTTTGCCGTGAGCGAATAATTCATGTCCAGCACTTTCTCGGCCGCAGCCTGGGCAGCAGGCCAGCGTTTGGCATATAACATTGCCCTTGACATAAATCCATAAGCAGCCCCGGATGTCAGCCGGCCCATGGCATTGTTGGAAACAGGCAGGTGTTCACCGGCAAATTGCAGATCCTGCTCAACAAAATTCCAACCATCTGCTTCTGAACTCAGCGTCGCTGTTTTGGAAATCTTAGTCAGGTCTTCATCATAAATTATTACTTCTTTGTATCGCTTTAACAGGTCGAAATACAGGAACGCCCTGAAGAAACGCAGCTCTCCTTCCAGGCGAACAGCATCGGCTTCAGCCAGTGAAGTGCCGTATTTTTTCAGGTTGCTGATGGCTTCGTTCACCCGGCGCACTTTGTCATACACAGTTTCCCATCCACCCAGGTAAACCGAAACATAGTTGGCCGTCAATACTGGTCCGCCATAAGCCACTTCATTGGGAATGTACATGTTGGCATTGTAGGTCATGGAAGAATATTTCAGCATGTCTGTAAATCCTTCCGTCATGCCGGCACTGCTCTGACCCGAACTGAAACTTCCAAAATAATTGAAGTCGTGATAAAAACTGTTTACAGCCAGCTCAGCATAATCAACCCTGCTCCAAACCAGTTTATCGGAGGCAGCATTGGTGGGTTCGAGATCCAGGTACTTTTTGCAGGAAACCGCTCCCAGCAAAAGCCCCAGCATCATGGTATTTATAATAAGCTTTTTCATCCGAATGCTATTTAGTATGATCGGGATTATTGATTATTCAGGTTTAGAAGGTCAGGGTTACACCTGCTGCAAAGATTTTTTGTTGCGGATAGTAGCCATTATTCACCCTGGGAGATTCAGGATCTACCCCTTCAGGCAAACCAGAGATGGTAAAGATGTTGGAACCTTCAGCGAACACCCGGAAACGGTTTACACCGATTCTTCTGGTCATGGATTCCGGGATACTGTAGCCGATCTGCGCAGATTTCAGGCGCACATAAGTGCCATTTCTAAACCAGAATGTTGACGCCAGGCCATTGTCCCCACCGTGTGTGGTAGAGCTTAAGGTGATCCGGGGAAATGTTCCATTGGGATTGTCTACGCTGTAGGCATTCTCTACGAGGAACAGCGGCGAGTTGGCACCTTCTTTAAATGTCTGCGTCCAGATGGTGTTATCATCGTATCCATTGAAATAGGTACCGGTGAGCGATACTTCAAACAGGGCACCGCCGGTAAACTGTGCATTGATATCAAAGCCGTTCCAGGAAGCGCCGAGGTTCAGACCATACATCAGTTCCGGGCGGTTCGGGCGACCAATCAGTCCCCTGTCCTGGTAATCAATCTTACCATCACCATTCAGGTCCTTGTACCGGATATCACCGACGTTTGGCCGGCTGCCATACCATGCGGCTTCATCAATTTCCTTTTCAGACCGGAACAAGCCATCCGCTACCCAACCGGAAATAACGCCAGTCTTTTTGCCGGATACTTTCTGAATTTCCGGTGAATTCGGGCTGTCATTATACTTTATCCACCTGGCTGTGGCATAGCTTACGTTAGGAGAAACAGAGAATCTCAACGCTTTGCCGCCCAGCTGCACTGCGTGCTGGTACTTCAGCAACAACTCAAATCCCTTTGAATCTGTTTTTCCATAATTCTCGTAGGTGAAATAATATCCTCCCATGGATGGCGGGTAGCCGGCGGACATCGACATTAAGATGTCATAGGTATAAGTGTAGAATACATCGAATTCGGCAGTGAGTTTTCCTTTCCAGAAGCTCGCATCAAAACCTGCGTTGTAAGAAAGTGTCTTTTCCCAGGAGAGATTGGGATTGGCAATCACGCTGGTGTACATGGAGTTGTTCAACACCCCGTTCAGCGGCAACTGGCTTCCAAAGGAGTAGGTGCTCAGGTAGGAATAGGGACTTACATTATCGTTACCCAGGAGGCCGGCCGAAACTCTGATCTTCAGATCATCCAGGAAGGATGGCTTTTCCATAAACCGCTCTTCGGTGATCCGCCATGCCAGGGAAGCAGACGGGAAAAATCCCCAACGATTACCATCTACATTTCCTGAAAATTTATACGAGCCATCATAACGTCCGGTAAATTCTGCCATGTATTTATTGGCATAATCATACTTGGCCCTGAATACATATCCTACGGACCGGGCCCTGTCGCTCCAGCCACCATTGGGAGAATTAGCCGGTGTACTTAATCCCAGTTCCGGCAGCTCAGGAAACATCACATCTCTTGCATAAGCGGAAAGGCTGTTCGATTTGGAATCCCGCACTTCGGCGAGCAGCAGGGCATCCACGCCATGCAGGCCGAACTTTCTTTCGTAAGCAAGACTACCCTGTCCGACCAGTTGCCGGGAATTGGTTTGCCCTTCTCCCAGGGAGTTGTAGGTGACACTTTTTGCATCCAGCATTTTCACAAACTGGTGCGCGCTGGTGCCATCGGGCAGCCGGACCGCATTGGTGTAATAGAATTCATCGAGGTTCTTATTGCGTGAAGTCCATGCGTCATACGCCCCATAGGCTCTTAGTTTCATTCCGGGTACCCAGGGCAGGTTATAGGTTAATCCAATATTGGTCTGGATGTCGACGCCGCTTGTTTTTTTGTACCCGGACTCATAAATAGCTGCCAGCGGGCTATTTGGAATGGAGGAGTTGTTCCGTGGTGTTACGCCTGTATATAATCCCTCATATTGTACGGGCAGGTAAGGATGCATCCCAATGGTCTGCTTTGCAATAGAGAACCACCCCTGCTCTCCCAGGTAGCTGTTGGCGTCGGTGCCACCGGCCACATAACCGGGCGTCTGTTTACTGGTGACGGCACCCGCAACACCCAGGTCAAAAGTTACATTTTTGGCTACCTGGGCCGACACATTTGTCCGCAGGTTGTAGCGCTTGAAGTTAAAATTATCGATGTTCCCTGACTGGTCCTGCATGCCCAGCGAGGCAAAATATTTGACATTGTCCTTAGCACCCTGCAGGGACAGGCTATGCCTGGAATTGCGACCGTTACCAAATACCTTGTCAATGTAATTCACATTATCCCAACCATCCGTGGGATCGTTGTTCAGCATCTTCTCCACATCTGCACCGGTAAATATGGGAACGTATTGACTTTTATCGGTTATCGTGCCATTGGCCAGCTTGTCCATCATGTCGGCCATATTGTAATAATGGGCGAACTGCGGACCGTTCATAAACTGCGGGAAATTGGCGTTTACGGAAACGCCTGTTGAACCGGTATAACTGATGGTTGGCTTAACGCCGGAACCTTTCTTCGTGGTTACTATTATTACTCCACCCGCCGCCTGGAGACCATATACGGCAGCAGCGGCACCGTCTTTTAATACAGAAATACTTTCTACATCATTAGGGTCGATATCATTGATTGAGCGCGGGATCCCATCGACAATATAGGTTACCCCTACCCGTGAACCACGAATAATCAGGCCAGCCTGGTCGCTGCCGGGTTCCCCTGATTCCTGAACAGAAGTTATGCCCGGTAAACGGCCGCCCAGCAAACTGGAGATGTTCGTAGAGGGCGATTTCAGCAGTTCAGTGCCCTTGATGGTAGACACGGCACCGGTCACCGCCGTTCTTTTTTGGGTACCGTAACCCACCACTACTACTTCACCCAGGGCAGCGGATTCCTGTTTCAACACGACAGCGGGCAATGACCCGCCTTTAACTGCTACCTCCTGGGGGGCAAGGCCCACATAGGTAAACACCAGGACGCTTCCTCCTTCCGCTTTGATTTCATATTCACCCTTGCTATTGGAGACTGTGCTCCCGTCGCCGTTTTTTATACTGACAGTTACCCCTGCCAGCGGCTTCCCTTTATCGTCACGAATCACGCCTTTCACTGTTTGTTGTGCGAATGCAGAAACACCATACCCGGTAACCAGTACAAGCACCAGTAACCAGCGTCGAAAGCCTGGATGATCAATAATTGATTTAAAACATAGCATAATATTTGGTTGAGCTATTAAAAAATAAATAATCGGAATGCTGTGATCAGAGATCCACTGGCACCAGGATCAGCGGCGTAGGCAGGCAGGATGCGCCCGGCGGTGAATAGGTAAAGTTGATCTCCTGGATTTCTTTTGTCGGGTCAGGTTTGTATACCTCAATAAGAATCGCTTCCGGTGCGCCTTTGGTGATCAACTGTTTTAGGGGATATTGCCGCACCGTCTTTTGCATATGCTGATCATAAAGTGCCATGGTTAGTCCCATGCCGCCACACCACTGGCCATTGTCTGATCGCGCATTCCAGGTTATTAATGCCAGGCCCTTCCCATCGCTGCTCTTCCATTTCAATCTGGCATTGTACAGCACGCCGTAGTTGCCATCGTTCTTGGCATCTTCTTTCTCCGGTCCGATGGTACCCCTGATCCACGGATCATCTTCACCGTCGGCGACAACCAGTTGAGATACGCCATTTTTGGTATCGATAATGTCGTTGTTGGTGATTTTGTAATTGGCTACAGGAAAGACGCCCCGCCCGGCATTCACATGACTGAAAGGAATGATCGTATCGATCGCCGGATAGGCTTTGGGACCTGACTTTTGCGGCGCTGTCTGCAGTACGCTGACCAATGCCGGCTGATCCACCACGAACTCATAAAAGCCATGCACCAGCTCATCATAGTTGACGATTTGTTTTTCCAGTTTCTCGTCTATAGCGATTACTTCTCCGGGTTTTACGGTGCGGACATGCTGCTTTACAGTTGAGTTGAAATAATCTTCGAGTCCCTGTTTTCCAATTTGAAAATAATTGGTGGATGGCTTTTGCGAGGAGTATTTCAACATGCGGATGCGCATGTTTTCGTGCCCGAGATTTTTAATCACTGCAGAAATCTTGCGGGGCATCTTTTCAGGAACAGTTACGCCATTAACATTGTATACATACAGGCGTACGGCACCGGGACTTACTTCTTCCTGCAGTACGATCGCCTCCGGGATCCGGATGTATTCGGGATCATCAGAAATGATGAATTGCGGTCCGGGTTGTACTTTTTTCTGGTAACTGATCCTGGGGAAACTCTCCTTCAAAAATCCATCAAGCAGCACAACATCCCCCGGTTTTGCCGTTACAAGCTTTCCGGATACCTGTTCCAGGCTGCTTTGGGCCTGCATTTCACATGCAAAAAACAATGTCACCAACGACAACAAACTGATTCGCATAAATAACAGTAATTAACAGTTGAATGAAAAGATCAAAATGGTTTGCTGCCAGTTATTCCCTGGCTGTAGCGAGCGGTACGAGCCACACCACGATAAAAGCAGGGATGGTAGCCACCAGCACCCAGATGAAAAAGGTTTTATATCCGAGGTAGTCACTGAGAAGTCCGCTGATCATAGATGGGATCACAAACCCAAGGTTTACGATACCGCTGGCAAAAGCATAGTGTGCCATTTTATACTTACCGGGTGCGATATTCTGCATGATGAAAAGAATAATCCCGATAAAGCCAAAGCCGTAACCGAAATATTCGATGGCGACGGAGCCGGCAATCACCGGGAGGCTTTGCGGTTGGTAAATGGCCAGCAGGGCGTAGGCGACGAAAGGAACATTGAAAAAGGCGCATAGGATCCAGAGCCTTTTCCTGTCGAGTCCTTTTTTGGCAACAAAGTGCCCGGCTACAATAGATCCCAGCACAAAGGCGATGGCGCCGATGGTACCATAGAGCAGGCCGATTTCAGCCGTGGTCAGTCCTAATCCGCCTGCCTGCCTGTCCGCTTTAAAAAACAGGGGCGTTATTTTAATTGCCTGCCCTTCTGCAAAGCGGTAAAAAACAATGAACAGGATGCTGTAAGCAATATTTTTCTTTTGGAAGAAGGTAATGATGACATCTTTCAGTGTTGCCATTCCTTCTTTCAATGAAGTAGATTTCTTCTTTGCTTCGTTTGAAGGCAATACGCGTATGGTGTACAGGCCTATTCCCAGCATGATGATGCCATAAGCGAACATCACCAGCATCCAGGCAGTTTTTATCCCGGTTCGCTGCTCCAGTTTACCGGCCAGGTATACCAGGACCCCGCCTGAAAACACTTTGGCGATATTATAAAATGCGCCTTGCCAGCCGACATATTTTGCCTGTTGCGTGGCATCGAGTTCATTCAGGTATACCCCGTCTGCGGCGGTATCATGGGTTGCCCCGCTGATTGCTATGACGGTCAGTAAGGCGATCGAAATACTGAAGAACTGATCGAGCTGAAGCGACAGGCCGACCAGGCCAAACAATACGCCTGTCAGTACCTGGGTGATATAAACGAAGAACTTTTTCGTTTTGTACAGTTCCAGGAAGGGTCCCCACAGGGGTTTTAGTGACCAGGGCAGCATGACCAGGGAGGTCCAGAAGGCTATGGAAGCATCTGAGACGCCCATATTCTTGTACATGATGGCGCTGGCACCTGACAAAGCCACAAACGGCAGGCCCATTGCGAACCAGGTACTGGAGATCCAGAAAAGGGGGTGCAGGGTTTGGGTTTTGTCAGTGTTCAGGCTCATTGCTGCTGGTTTGTTTCTGCTCGCAGGATTAAAAAGACCTCCAACCAACCGGTGATCTTAATTAATTATATGAGCAAACAGGCTTATCCACCAAATTAAATAACAAATTCTCATATTAACAGCCTTTTACTAAAATATTTTATTAATTAATCTCCATTTAATATTATTTATAGGTATTTGACCGTCCTTAAATATTATTTATCTGCTTTAATCTTGCATACTATTCCAAAATGGTTTTAATTTGACGGATTCAATTTTGGTATTTATGATATTCTGGGATGATCTGGAAAGCGAAAGCAAGCCGGGTATTGCGTTGAAAAACAACTCCATAAAGAAGGAAATCATCAGCATTCTGTCCCTTTCCGGGAATGTGACGATTCCGGATCTGAGCAAGAAACTGGTGATCAGTGTTCCTAAAATAACGGCGTTGGTAAACGAGCTGATTGCTGACAGCATCGTTAGCGATTATGGAAAATCGACCGTGGCGAGCGGGCGTAAGCCAAGTGTCTATGGCCTTGTAGCAGATTCCGGCTTTTTCCTGGGGGTAGATATCAAACACTCCCATATTAATATCGGACTGATAGACCTGTGCAAAAACCTGGCTTCAACTTCCAAGCATATCCCTTATACCCTGACGAATGAGAGGCATTCGCTGGACGAATTGTGCAACATTATCAAGACTTTTATTGCCAACAGTGCGATCCCGGGCGATAAGATTGTGGCGATGGGACTAAACCTGTCGGGGCGGATCAACTCCACTACCGGGTACAGCTATAGTTTTTTCCATTTTAATGAGGATCCGTTAAGTGTTTACCTGGAACAAGCCACCGGCATCAAGACATTTATTGAAAATGACTCCCGGGCAATGGCGTATGGAGAATACATTGCCGGCGCGGCGAAAAATGAGAAGAATGTGTTGTTTCTCAATCTTGATTATGGGATCGGGATGGGGATCATTATTAACGGGCAGCTTTATTATGGCAAATCAGGGTTTGCCGGGGAGTTTGGTCATATACCCTTTTTTGACAATGAAATCATTTGCCAGTGTGGCAAGAAGGGTTGCCTGGAAACCGAAGCTTCCGGAAGAGCTTTAACGCATTTGTTCCGCGAAAAAATTAAAAGTGGCTATGCCAGCATTATCACGAAAGACATGGCGCCTGAGGATATCAAGCTGTCGCACATCATCCAGGCGGTGAAAGATGATGATGTATTGGCAATTGACCTGATCGCAGAAATAGGGGAAAAACTCGGCAAAGGGATCGCCACCCTCATTAATCTCTATAACCCGGAGCTGATCGTTTTGGGAGGGGCACTGGCAGAAACATCGGAGTACATCCTGTTACCCATAAAAAGTGCCATCAACAAGTATTCCTTGAACCTGGTCAATACAGACACGCAGATCAAGCTTTCCCAGTTAAATGAAAATGCCGGTGTGGTGGGGGCTTGCTTTTTAGCGCGGGACCGTGTTCTGGAGGCACGGTGAAACAAGAGGTCTATTACCCCTCAACAGGTAACTTTTGAATTCCTCAAAAATACTTTTGGAGAAAAGCCAGTCAGTATTTGATATTATCAGGCTCCGATAGTAGTCTCCGGTGCCTGGTAAAAATCCCATTTTGTGTGCTATCCCCTCTTGCGACCATCGAAGCCGTAGTTTTCAAATGTCCAGTCGATGATCACTTCCTGGATCCAGCTGTAAAATGAATCGTTGGTGACTTCGGGGGCTTCGTGAGTGTAGTCAACATCATGTTGCCAGAACACTATTTTGCAGCTTCCGTCCTCCAGGGTGTTTAGGTCAAAACAGTAATGGTTACCGTAGCCGTCGGGTGAAAATGGCACCAGGTTCGGGAACATGGGGTTCAGGACTTCCTGGTGTTGGACATGGTAAAGCCGGTCCATTGACTTTTGACCATGCTCCTGCCCTACCCCATACAAGCTGTCGCCCATCAGGGCAAATCCATTATGATATTTGATAAATTCAACATACTCGTCAGGCAACTGCAAGGAGTATTTCTCCTGGAAGAAGTTTATAGCGTGTTCCCTGGCAGGCGGATTCAGGAACATAACCTTGTCGGAGAACAGGTACAGACTGTTCAGAATATCAGCAAGCATCATCATCCAAATCTAATGATCTGCCATTAAATAATCCAAACGGAATTACGTATAATTTTTGTGTTGATATAATCTTCAACTACTGTCATGATGACTATTACTCATTTGCGTTTCTTCCAACTACTGCTTTTGCAGTAAACTCATATCGGCCCGGAAGGCCAATGTCTCGGCGGTGATGGAGGTGATGACGTTGAGCTGCAACGCATGCTGTATGGCCGAAAGATCGTCCTGCAGGTTTTCCAGCCGGCCGGCCTCACCGAAACTGTTGAACCCTATGAACAGCAGCAGCTGGCTCAGGTTGCCGCCGTCCACCATTTTGAAGGTCAGAAAGGTTTTTATCCCGGCGGACTGGCAGCGGGACTTTAGCTGCTCCACTACTTTTTTTCCATCGACTATGTCGTGCACCGTTAGGTTGATCATCCGAAGAAATTTTGACCGCAGGCCGGTGCTGTCGGCAAAACTGAGGGCAGGGAGGTTGACGAGCTTATAGCCACCCATAAAGTCTGCATAGGGGTAGGTATTAAGGGTATTGTCGGCGCCGTCTTCGGCAGGTGACACCGGATGATCAAAGTCGCTCCAGGAATGGTTGAACGTCGCATCTACAAAAACATCGTCCCGGGTTCCGGAGATGATGTACCAGCCATACCAGCTCCATTTGTCGTGGTGATCCCTGTGCCATTGCAGGTGCTTTTTGTAGCCTGACTCAAAATGCGATGCTTGTGCCGGTTTGGGTTTCCAGTAGGAAAAATGCGCCACATTCCCCTGGGCGAGTGTATTGCCGGAAATGAGCAGCAGCAGGAAAACGATGAATCTCATGAATGATTTTCGGTAAAGCTAGGCAGGCCCGTAACGAAAAAATTGTAAAAAAATGAACTCCTACAGTTCTGAAAAGCAATTACTGATGGGATTGTCTTCCCTGAAATATTCCTTAGGCGATTGACCTGCCACGCGCCGGAATAATTTCACCAGGTGTGACTGGTCAAAGAATTCTGCTTCGTAACAACATTCCGTCAGTGACTTGCCGGGATGCTGATTCCTGTACCGGACAAAATAATTGAGCTGAATAATATTGCTGAATGCCTTGGGATTAATGCCAACTGACTGATTGAAGACGGTGTCGAAATGCTTTTGAGATAACCCGGCTGCCTTTACCAAACGGTCGATCTTCACTTTTCCATTATGGCGTAAGATCTCACCTACCGAATAACGGATGTATTGAGACTTATGGGAGGAAAAATCTACCCCTTTACAAAGCTTCAGCAAGGCGGTTTCAAGGTTTCGGAAAGTTTCTTCCTGGTTTTCCGAGATACAATCTGCCAATCCCCGTGCGGGGGCAATGTCCTGCAGCGGCAGTATGGTGTTCGTGATGAGATCGGCCGGGAAGCCAAACAAAAGATTCAGGGTATGCGGGTAGAACCTTATGCCGTATAAGACGGCATCGTTTTGCAGTTCGAGGGCATACCGGGTAAGTGTTTGTCCGGCGAAAAATGAAACTGGCTCATTGACCCAGCCAGACTCGTTGTCTCCCCTTTTGGCATTGTTGGCGGACAGGTGGAAAATGATTTCATGGTGGCCATCGGGCAAAATGTTTTCGGAATAAACGGGATCGGGCAAACCCGATACCCGCACACACCAGAATGATTTCACTATTGGCGATAAGCTGGCTGGTATATATGTCTGAACAGTGACCATGGTTGCTGCAAAGCTGCGTATATTTATACAATGCAGGAGCAAAAAGAAAAATATGATGGCTTGCCATATGATGCGCTGGGAATTAAAATCCGCTCCGACGCCAATCCCTATCTTTCTGCTGAACTTCAGAAAAAACTACTGGAGCCGCGCAAATTATCTTCCTATTTTATTGTATTGATCGAAAGCGGTTCAATAACTTATAATATAGACGAACAGGACTTTACACTTACAGACGGGCATTTGCTTTTTGCCATGCCCAATCAGTTTTTTATTCCCCCTGCCAAATCAAGAGATCTTAAATATTTCAAGCTGCTGTTTGATGAAAATATCCTGGCACTATTGCCACAACAATTTCCCTTTTTAGCCAACCCATTATACGGACAAACCATGGCACCTGAGCCAGCCGCAAAAGAGAGAATCACTAAGGTGTTTGGAATACTCAACCAGCTGCTGTACCTGGACAAAGTTGAGACCGATACTGAAATAATATTGGCTTACCTGAACACTTTGCTGTCTGAACTGAACAGCGCTTATTTCAAAAACAGGGAAACGGGCAATAGCTTAAACGCCAATCTATCGAAATTTATTGAGTTCAAACTGGTGGTGGAAACGCACCTGACAGAACAACCCTCCATCCCTGCCATTGCAGAAAAATTAGCCTTATCTACCAACAGCTTATACCGCATCGTAAAAGAATATTCAGGAACCTCACCAAAGGATTTCCTGATTAATCGCCTGATGGCAGAAGCGCAGCGAAAACTCCGTTATTCCAATCTTTCCATCAAAGAATTAGCCTTTGAACTGGGCTTTAATGACCCGGATTACTTTTCAAGGCTGTTTAAAAAGAGCACCGGCAAAAGTGCCAGTGATTTTTTACCCGGGCAGGATTTGTCCGGCAAGTAGGATGAATCGTCCATCTCCCCTGTTTTTCAGCCTGCTACTTTTACTTCATTAATTCAAAGTAATGAAGACAGCGTTAGTAACAGGTGCCAACAAGAGTATTGGTTTTGAAGTTGCCCGGCAACTTGCCCAGGCAGGAATATATGTTTATCTCGGCACCCGAAATTTACAAAACGGCATTGCCGCCGTTGATCAGTTGAAAATAGAAGGACTACATCAAGTAGAAGCCATTCAGCTGGATGTTACAGACGATGAATCGATAGCTAAGGCCCGTAAAGAAATTGGCGAGAAAACAAAAGCGCTTGACATCCTCATTAACAATGCAGGTGTTTTTGGCGGTTACCCGCAATCGGCATTGCTGGCAACGATTGACCAGTTTAAGGCAGCTTATGACATCAATGTCTATGGCGTGGTCAGAACCACACAGGCTTTTATTGATTTATTGCAGCAGTCGTCAGCACCCCGTATTGTAAATGTAAGTTCAAGCCAGGGTTCCATTACCCTGCACAGCGACCCCAACTATAAATATTACGACTACAAAGGCGCCGTATATCTCTCTTCGAAATCAGCGTTGAATATGTATACGGTTGTTTTGGCTTATGAATTGAAGCATACCAATTTCAAAGTAAATGCTGTTTGCCCGGGCTATACCAAAACAGATTTCAATGGGCATCGTGGCCCCGGAACGGTGGAAGATGCCGGAAAGCGGATCGTGAAATATGCCCTGATCGGCAATGACGGCCCCACCGGGAAATATTTCAGTGAGGAAAATAACCCGGAGACAGGAGAGATTCCCTGGTAGGACACATCATTGCCTTGCCCCTTGTAACCGAAGGAGGGCTTTGCCCTCCGACTTTGTCTGCCGTAGCGCTAGCGGAGGTAGAAGCTTTAGCGATGAAGGGCTTTGCCCTCCGAAGCTTTAGCGAAGGAGGGTGCTACTTTTCTGAAAACGAGGAATTCATAACATTGAATGAAATGAGCCACCAGACAGCGTTTCAGAAATCTATACGATTGTAAACAGCTAATGTAAACTTCCTGACAATCCTGCCGATACCGATATATCCTTAATCTTATGCTTGTCTGACTCATTTTTAACGGATAGGTTAACCAGTGAATGGGCAACCCGGATTTCGGTTAAATTCGATACGGACAATTTTCAACGATTAATTAGTCATATGGTGAAAAGGAAGGTCTGGTTCCTGGTCCTGGTAGGAATTTGCATTGCATCCTGTTTGACCGCGCAGGTTACCGATATCTGGGTGGTGTTTAAAACACATTTTGACCTGGGCTTTACGGATCTGCCCGAAAATGTATTTAAACGTTACCGGGAGGAAATGATGGACAATGCCCTGCGGGTCATTGAAAGCAACGAAAACGCTCCCAAAGAAAAACGATTTGCCTGGACCGTCTCTGGCTGGCCATTGGAAGCCCAGATCCTGGGACCCCTGCAAACGCCGGAACGCAAGGCCAGGATTGAAAAGGCGATCCGGAACGGCACCCTGGTAGTGCATGCACTCCCCTTTACCACGCATACGGAATCACTGGATTACGAGGACCTCGTTCGCGGACTGGGTTTCTCTTCTTCCATTGCCAGGAAGTACGGATTGCCCTTGCCCATCAGTGCGAAAATGACCGATGTGCCCAGCCACTCCTGGTTCCTGCCCACACTGCTGCAACATGCAGGGATTAAGTTTCTGCAGCTAGGTTGTAACCCCGCCAGCCAATACCCCAGGGTTCCGGAACTCTTCTGGTGGGAAGGTCCCGATGGTTCAAGGGTTTTGTGCAATTACACCGCGTTATACGGTTCTGAGATCAAGCCAACCCCCGGATGGCCCTGTAAAAACTACCTGGCCATGCAGATGACGGGCGACAACCACGGCCCTCCCACTGCCCAGGAAATCGACCAGCTGCTGGCTTACGCTGCAAAAGAATTGCCGGGAGTCAGGGTCCATTTCGGAACACTGGATGACTTTGCCAAAGCCGTCCTCGCTGAGCGGCCTGATCTGCCCGTTATCAAGGGCGATTGCCCGGACACCTGGATCCACGGACTGCAAAGCAATCCGCAGGAAACCAAACTGGCGAGACAGATCCGTCCGCTGGAATCAGCATTGGACCAACTGAATACCCAGATGAGCGCCTGGGGAGCACCGGTGGCGTCCGTTGCACCCTTGCTGGCTAAAGCCTACGAGCAGAGCTTGTTGTACGCCGAACATACCTGGGGCATGAATGCCGAATACGGTCCCCGGTATAGCTATGGCGATGACTGGATAAAATGGATGGCTGAAGCAGAAGCCGAACCGCTTCCTGAAAACGGCAACTATGCGGCACTGACAAACAGTGATGCGCAGCATCCATCTACCGGCAGTAAACGAAAATGGCTGCGTTCCTATGAGGACAAACGCCAGTATATCCGGAACACCCGCGATAATGTTAAACACCCTTTGGAAACCGATCTTAACCTGCTGGCTGCTTCCGTCAACAAAGACGGGAAGCGCGTGGTCGTGTACAATCCCCTGCCCTGGAAACGATCCGGAATGATTGAAAATCCCTGGGAAAAAGGAAAGTTCTTTTATGTGAAGGACGTAGCGCCTTCGGGCTACAGTACTTTCTCCTTTGAAGAATTGGCGCTGGGCACCGGCAGCAGTGATGAACAACCGGTTTTCAGTACCCCATATTTCAACGTGAGACTTGACCTGACCCGGGGCGGCATTGCTTCCCTGAAAGAAAAATCAACGGGTCGTGAACTTGTTGATCAATCGGCTAAATATGCATTGGGACAGTTCCTGCACGAGCGTTTCAGTGCCAATGAAGTGGACCAGTGGTTTAACGTTTACAGTCGCATTAAAGATGGCTGGGGACTAAATGACCTGGGAAAACCCGGTATGCCACCTGCCACGAAAGTCCCTTATCGAGCGTTTACTCCCAGTGCCTGGAAGATCCGGGTAGCACATACTGCCGTGGCCGATATTGCTACGCTGACAGCGGTATCTGCTGAAGGCTTTGCAAAAGGCTATACGCTGGTATTTACCTTTCCCCGTTATGCACCCTATATTGATGTGGAGTGGACGGTAGACAGGAAAACACCCGATAAACAGCCGGAAGGCGGATGGTTGTGCTTTCCGTTTAAAGCAGCACAACCATTGTTTACCGTGAGTCGCCTGGGCGGACCGGTGACTCCCGCCAAAGACATTATCAATGGAACGAACCGGTATTTGATGGCGGTGAATACGGGCGTAGCGGTAACGCAGGCAGGTCAGCCAGGCATGGCATTGTGTTCGCCGGATGCGCCCCTGGTAAGTCTTGGCAAACCCGGCTTATGGCATTTCGATACCAGTTATGTGCCCACTACACCGGCGGTATTTGTGAACCTGTACAACAATATGTGGAATACCAACTTCGCGTTATGGCAGGGTGGTTCCTGGAGCGAGAAGGTGCGGCTGTGGCAGGTTCCGCAACAGGCATCAACTGTTTTGAACCTGGTTCAATATGGATGGGAAACCCGTCTTCCTTTATTAACTGGTGTGGCGGATGGTGCCCCCGGAAAACTTCCGGCAACCAATAGCGGCATTTCCCTTTCACGGAAAGGAATCCTGGTTACTGCCTATGGTGAAGATCCGGATGGAAATGAAGGTACCCTATTAAGGCTTTGGGAGCAGGCGGGTGTTTCAGGAAAGATCGCCATCACCCTTCCCGGTCAGCAGTTTAGCAAAGCCACACCGGTAAACCTTCGTGGTGAAGTAAGCGGTAGTTCAGTGAAGATTATCAATGAGAAATTCAGTTGTGCGATCAGTGCATATGCACCCATAAGTTTTATACTGGAATAAAATACTATTGGCACTCCTAATGCCACCAGGTATAAATCTCTGCTGATCGGGTTGATTGATTATGCCTTTCCATTTTTTTGAGGTTCCGGGGCTTTTTTGGCGAAAATACCCCGACAGAAATGTCTATGAGCATAAAGTATCAGTTACTGCGAAATCAAGTGCTTTAATATCTTTTTATGAGAGCAATACCCAACTACGCCATCGCTTTTCTTTTACCTATTGTCCTGTTTGCCGCATGCAAACAGCCTTCCCAACAGGAAACCGCTACTACTACCGGAGCCGACAAAGTTGCCGGGGAATCTGACAGGACCATTCTGCCGGTAAAGGAACCAGCCCGCCAGGTTTTTACAGAACTTGATGCCCGGAACGCAAAGCCCCCCGTCCGCTTTGAAGTTAAAGCACCGAAAAGCGCACCGAACGTGCTGATCATCCTGGTTGACGATATGGGCTTTGGCATCCCGAGTGCCATGGGTGGTCCTGTTTCCATGCCCAACTCAGAAAGACTGGCAAAGGATGGTTTGACCTATACCCGCTTTCATACTACTGCCCTGTGTTCCCCCACCCGTATTGCCTTACTGACCGGCCGCAACCACCATTCCTGTAACATGGGCAACATCACTGAAGCTGCTACGGCATTTCCGGGATCAACCGGAATGCGTCCGCAGGACATAGCACCCCTTGCTGAAATGTTGAGACTGAACGGGTTTAACACCGCATGGTTCGGCAAATCGCACGAAACGCCTGCCTGGGAGATCAGTGTTTCCGGTCCCTATGACCGATGGCCGACACGCTCAGGCTTTGAAAAATTCTACGGCTTCCTGGGCGCAGAAACAAACCAATGGTACCCTGGATTATTTGAAGGGGAAACAAGAATTGAAACGCCAAAAGATCCTGCCTACAATCTCATGCCCGACCTGGCAGACCAGGCCATCAACTGGATAAGAGCGCAAAAATCACTAACCCCCGATAAGCCTTTCTTTACCTACTTTGCCCCTGGTGCCACCCACACCCCGCACCATGTTCCCAAAGAATGGATCGACAAGTACAAGGGGAAATTTGATGAGGGCTGGGATAAACTCCGCGAACAGACCCTGGAGCGTCAGAAAAAACTGGGAATTGTGCCGCAAAATACTAAGCTGGCGCCCAAGCCCAAAGACATGAAGGACTGGAACCAATATTCAGCATCGGAAAGAAAAGCGCTGGCCAGGCAAATGGAAATTTATGCAGGCTTTGCTGAATATGCCGACTATCATATCGGCAGGGTGCTTGATGCCATAGACAGCCTGGGTCAACTGGATAACACGCTGGTCTTTTACATCCTGGGCGACAATGGTGGTAGTCCTGAAGGGGGCGTCTCAGGGGGAAGTGAACTGGCCTACCTGAATGGCTCGCCGACAACCTTTGAGGAATACAACAAGGACCTTGAAAAGCAGGGCGGACCGCTTACCTATCCCCACTACTCTGCCTTCTGGGCAGTAGCTGCTGATTGTCCTTTTGCGTGGACCAAAGAGATAGCCGCGAACTTTGGCGGCACCCGCAACGGCATGATTGTCCGTTGGCCAAAAGGCATCAGGGCAAAAGGAGAAAAGCGCAGCCAGTTTTCCCATGTGATTGACGTCGCTCCCACCATCCTGGAAGCCTGCGGCCTGCCGGAACCCAAGGAAGTGAATGGCATTACACAGCGGCCGATAGAGGGTACCAGTATCCTTTACAGTTTTGACAATGCCGCAGCCCCGGAGCGGCACATGACGCAGTATTTTGAGATTACCGGGTCACGTGCCCTCTACCATGATGGCTGGGTAGCTGCTGCGATTCATAAGGAACCCTGGGCGCATCAAGCCCGGTCAACCCTTCAAAATGACCAATGGGAACTATATAACGTCAATGAGGATTTCAGCGAATCCACGGATCTGTCAGCGCAGAACCCGGCCAAGCTGAAAGAACTGCAGGATCTGTTCCTTAAAGAAGCTGAAAAATTCCACGTGTTGCCGCTGGATGACCGGACACTTGAAAAACTGAATGCTGCCATTGCAGGCCGTCCGGACCTGATGGGCGGGCGTACCAGTCTCACGGTTTACAATCATATGCCCGGCATGATGGAGAATGCGTTCATCAATGTAAAGAATGTTTCCTTCAGTGTTAGCGCAGATATCGATCAGTCAAAACCCTCCAATGGCGTGATCATCTGCCAGGGCGGTCGCTTCGGGGGATGGAGCCTGTATATGAAAGGCGGTAAACCCGTCTTCCATTACAACTGGCTGGGTAAGGAACGATATACTGTAGTTTCAAAAGAGGCAGCACCCAGTGGCAAAAGCACCATTCGCATGGAGTTTGCTTACGATGGTGGCGGTATTGGAAAAGGCGGCACAGTCACTATCTTCATCAATGACAAACAAGTAGCAACCGGCCGGATCGATAAAACACAGGCGATCATTTTCTCCGGTGATGAAACGGCAGATGTGGGCAACGATGACGCCACGCCTGTAACAGAAGACTATAAAGTGCTGGACAATGCTTTTACCGGAGGGATCAGCAAAGTGACTGTGACGGTAAAACCGGCAGAGAAGGCTACCGCGAAAAGGTAAACAGTTGGCCGATTTTTACAACACCGTCAGGGGTGAAGTGATGCCGAGCATCACCCGGCTGGTATTGTAATTTACCTGGCCGAGGGCGGTTTTCGCATAGTCGGTAAACTTGATGTACTGCCCCACATAGGTGGCGTAAAATTTAAGGTTGAAATTTTTTATCGGATAATATTCAACTGTTGGGATAACACCCCAGGAAGTGCGCAATTTAGAGGAGGTCACGGAAGGATCGGGAATATCATACCAATAGCCGGTACTCACCATGCCGATGATGGACAGTTTCAGTTGGGGCCGGAGCAAATAGGTAACCCTGAGCCAATGTTCAAAGTACCCGACATTTTTCGCAGCGTAACTAAAAAGGCTGTCCTTTACCAGGTCGCTGATGATGCCGGTGCGGTCCAGGTCCTGGGCGCTCCATTTGAAATCGTACTGGAACCTCCATTTACTGATCGTCAGCTGATTTCCCAGGGCGGTATAATACATGTTGACAGGCTTTCCGTTCTCTGTTGCTTCCTGGAAAATACTAAAGCTGTAAATCGTTTTAAACCTGCCGTCTGCAAAATTGCCGGACCAGTTTCCGATATAGGCTGCCGGGAACTTCGCTTCTGTTACCCCCGGTACGAAACCATATATCTCTCTATAAGTTTTGGTCCTTGAATTGAGCACCTGGGCGGTATAGGCATTTTTAGTGGACGGCGTCCAGGAAAACTGGACACCCGTTAAAAAATTGTCTGAGTTGTTGATGATATCGTTGTATTGGTATATATCGATGGGGTTCATATCGAATTCAAATCCACCCCAGTTTGCCGTCATCTTCCCGATCGTCACACTTGTTTTTTGGGAAATATTGTATCCTATGAAGGCCAGGTCCGTTGACCGGCTGACATTGTCCACCGATTGCACCTCTGGGTCTCGCGTATAGCGATCGCGGAAGCGGAAGAAGATTTTATCTTTATATACTTTGCCTTTTATTTCAAACCTGAACTGATTGATGGCAAACTGGCTGTTCACATATTCGCCATTCCTGAAATTATTGTTCAGTCCGGCCTGCACATTAAAGATGACATCCACATTGTTTAACAATTCCGCTTTTCTTACCTTGATCAATGGATCATTTTTGAACAAGGTATCCGTTTGTTTGTCCTGCTGCGAATGCCCCTGCAGGTGCAGCAGGATCAGTATACCAATAAAGCAGACCAGGCGCATATTCAACGATTGGCTGATTGTTTATTTTTGTGCACCCTCCTTCCAGGCGGTAACATACTCCATCAAAATTGCCCGGATATTTTTTCCGACAGCGAGGTAATCATCCGTGTCGAGATTTGCCAGCGACACCCGGATGCTCCATTCAGGACCGGCAAAGCCACCGCCATTGAGGAGTACCACGGAGGTTTTTTCCGCCAGCCGGAACAATACATCGACAGGGTCAAAATTTTCGACCAGCCACTTTGCAAATTCCTCCCCGTAGTAAAACTTTGCGGCCACCAGCACATCTATTTCGGAATAGTACCCGGCACGCGTCGGATCATCCGGGATGTCCACTTCGAGTCCCTCCCATAACAACTTCAGCCGTTGTTGAATGATGGATTGTGTCAGGGCTTTATACTCATTTTTTTGATCGAGCAGGCAGAAAGCAGCAAACAGCATCATCTGGAATTGCTGGGGCAGCGAGAGGCCGGCAGTATGGTTGAGTGCCACCTGACGACTGTCGGCAACCATCCTGTCGATGAATTTTATGGACTCCGGTGTAAGACTGATGGTACCGTATCGCTTGTTTAAGTCCTTCTTTTGCGCAGCGGACAAAGCAGCGATCTTTTTGTCGAATATATTTTCTTCATGAATCGCGATCGCGCCCAGGCGCCAGCCTGTACAACCGAAATATTTGGAGAAGGAGTAAACCGTAATCGTGTTGAAAGGGAGCACGGCCATCAGCGAGCGAAAGTTGTTGACAAACGTGCCATATACATCGTCGGTAATGATCATCAGCCCGGGATTGTCGTTTTTGACGATGGCGGCAATATGATCGAGGGTTGCTGATCCCATCGCAAAAGAAGGCGGGTTGCTGGGATTGACGACAAAAGCAATCTTTACCGCAGGATCCTTTAATTTGTCCAGTTCCGCATCCGGGTATTGCCAGGTATGGAACCCCTTGTCTCCCGTGGAACTTGCCTGGATATACACCACATCAAAGGCGTACCGGTCGAGTTCCGGGATTTCGACATAGGGGGTGAAGGTGGGGGTAAGCAGCGCAATTTTATCTCCCTTTTTGACGAGATAATTCTGCATGAGCGAATCAAAAATATAACACATTGCTGCGGTGCCGCCTTCCACGGCAAACAGGTCATAGTTGCCTTTGGATTCCGTTGTGCCGCACATTTCCTGCAGCAGGTAATCGTGCACCACCTTTTCGATCTGGGAAAGCATGCGGTCGGGAACCGGGTAATTAAAACCAATAACGGCCTCTATCCATTCGCGGATCCAGGCATCAGGATCGAACTTGTGTTTGTCCACCCCATAGCGGAAGGCCTGTTGCAGGAGGACTGCACCGGGAAGGGATTTGTTTTTGTCGATAAAGGCTTCAAATCGTTTAGAAACACCTTCCTTTTCCTGGACGATACCAGCGAGGATCCCATCTACGTCCATATTCCTGCGGCATTCTTCCAGGCCGAATTGTCCCGCGAGGAAAAACGCTTCGCGGGGAACGGTAGCGATCCAGTTGGGGTTACCGCGGCCGGCATTGAGCAGGGCGGCGGCTGACTTCTGTGCGTGCTCTTCGGCGAGTGCGATCAGCTGGTTTTTTATTTCAAAGGGACTGAGTGCGCGAAGTGATTTTTCTTCTGCACGGGTCGTTTTGATTTTCGAAATGTGCGTTGCCATAGTGGAACATTTACAGGTTGAATGTGACGGAGGGATCAGCGCATCAGGATAATGATGACTACCCCCCAGATGATGAGCAGGGTATTGCCGACAGCGTAGGTAACGGTATACCCCAGGGCGGGTGTTTTGCTTTTCACGGCGTCCTGGATGGCACCCAGCGCAGCAGTAGTGGTTCTTGCACCGGCAGCACAGCCCAGGGTGATGACGGGGTTGAATTTGAAAATAAATCTTCCGATCAGAACGGCCAATATCAATGGTATGGCGGTGGCGAGCGCACCAGCAATAAACAATCCCCAGCCGGCCTGCTGAAAACCTTCGATAAAGCTCGGTCCTGCGGTGATGCCGACGATCGCGATAAAAATATTCAGGCCGACGTTGTTCATGAACCATAATACGGGTTCGGGAACCCTGCCGAAGGTGGGATGCTGTCCTCTTAACCATCCGAAAATTAAACCGGAAATCAGGGCGCCCCCGCTGGTACTCAGGCTCAGCGGAACACCGCCAACATGCAGGGTGATTGCGCCCAGTAGGCCGCCCAGGAAAATACCGAGTCCTACAAAGATCATATCCGTGGTATTGGTGGGCCGGTCGGGGTAACCGATATGTGGCAGTGAGGCTTCCACAGCAGACCTGATGCCCAGTACTTCGATCATGTCGCCTTTCTGCAATATCGTATTGGGAAAAACCGGCATTTCGATGCCGCCCCGTTTGAGCGACCTGACTATTACCCCATGCATATAATCCTGTTGCCGGAGGTCAGCGATGGTTTTCCCGATAATTTCTTTCTGAACGATCAGCACGCTCAGTACTTCAACCGGAAAATTCAATAATTCGGTATCCAGTATTTCTGTTTCGTTCACTGCCTGGTAGTTCATCATGAATTCCCGCCTGCCACCGACTGCAATCACGTCATCTTTCCGGATGATCATATCCGGGGTGGTTTCGAGGATCTTGTTGTTTTGACGGACGCGCACCACAAACAATCTCCGGCCGTGTTGCTGCAATTCGGTTTCGATGGCGGCAACGGTTTTGTCGCACGCAAAAGATTGCGGCATGATCTTATAGGCATTATACTCTACCCGATCATAGGCAGAGGTAATGCCGGGATCGTTTCCGATGGCGTCACCGCCCAGTGTTCTTTCCAGTTCTTTTGCCTTTTCAACAATATTGCCCCCGAGTAACTTCGGTCCAAGGGAAGCCAAAACCCATGCGGATCCGGCGGTACCGAAGATGTAGGTGACGGCATAGGCAACCGGGATTTTATTGATCAGGGCCGCTTTTTGTTCAGCGGGAATATTGAGTTGATTGATGGTATCTGAGGAGACGCCGATGACTGCGGAAATGGTTTGAGAGCCCGCCAGCATGCCGGCGGTGAGTGCCATATCGTATCCCATTATTTTTCCGATAACCCAGGGGAAGATCAGGCACAGAACACATACCACCACGGCATACAACATCTGGGGAAGGCCGTCCTTTTTGAGTCCACCGAAAAACTGCGGCCCCACGCTGTAGCCGACAGCAAACAGGAACATCAGGAAGAAAACGGATTTTACGGCTGGGGCGATCTGGATATCGAGTTGTCCCATTAATACGCCCACCAGTAAGACGCTGGTAACTGTACCGAGGGAGAAGCTTTTGAACTTGAGCATCCCGATGGAGTAGCCCAGGGAAAGGGTGAGAAAGATGGCTAGTTCCGGGTATTGCCGAAGTACGCTGACGATCCAATCCATGTTATTGTTTTAGTTTTTTCAATCCGGCAGTTTCTTGCTGCCGTATAAAACTTAAACCAGACTGACCTTAACTCTTCAACAACAGGGGGAGCTGTATTTCGAATCCTAATTTAGGGAATCTATATTGAAATATATTAATATTTAATATTGGCGAAAACATCGGGTGAGGCTTGTCCTGTACTGGTTACCGGTAAAATTTAGAAAAATGAAACAACCATTTTTTCGACTTGCTATCGTGATTGCATTGGGAACACTCGGTTCCTGCAACCAGTCGTCGTCAACCCATGACACTACCGCGAAGGATTCGGGTGAGGTACAAACCGATACTGCGGCCGCATCCAATGCTGTACAGGTGACAGCTGACAATTTCGTTCGTGCGGAAACAGATGTCTATTTTGCCACTTCAGTGAAAGAGGCGGGAGGTATCGGCCAGTTTCACCATTATACCGAATTGATGCCCATCGACAACCAGACTGTTATCCGTGCCAACCGCGATGTGTTGTATTCTTCTATCGTTTTGGACCTCGACGCAGGTCCTGTAACCGCTATATTGCCCGATCCGGGGAAAGGATTTATGTCGATGATGTCTATTGATGAAGACCAGTATGCTGAAACCGTATATGCACCGGGCACTTTTACCTATACCAAAGATAAGGTCGGCACCCGCTACATGATGCTGGCGATACGAACCTTTATTGATCCCAATAACGAGAAGGACCTTGACCGGGTAAAGGCATTACAGGCAGCAATTAAGATAGAGCAGACGAATAAGGGGAGCTTTGACATTCCCAACTGGGATAAAGACAGTCAGAAAAAAATTCATGATTCACTGGTAGAGGTATCAAAATCGCTTCCTGATACCAAGGGCATGTTTGGTCCCCGGGGTCAGGTAGACCCCGTTCGCCACCTGATCGGCAGCGCCTCCGCCTGGGGTGGAAATCCTGAAAAAGATGCCATGTACCTGCCGGTAACGCCGCAGCATAATGATGGCAAAACTATCTATACCCTTAAGGTAAAAAATGTTCCGGTGGATGGATTCTGGTCCATCAGCGTTTACAATAAGGCTGGCTATTTTGAGAAGAATGACTATAATAGTTATTCGATTAATAACGTGACTGCCAAAAAAGATGCTGATGGATCAGTGACGATACAATTTGGCGGTTGCGACGGAAAAATCGCCAACTGTATTCCCATTACGGACGGCTGGAATTACTGGGTGCGGCTTTACCGTCCCCGTAAGGAAATACAGAATGGTTCGTGGAAGTTTCCCGAAGCAAAGCCCAAGAAGTAGAATAGTTATTTTCTTCAGGATATTATTGCTTATTTGTTTTAGCAAATAATAAAGTATTAATAGACAGAAAATATCTTTTAATCTGGCGGAACGGCATCCGGGAGGCTGTCTTCTGAGAGAACATGAAATGGACCATCCTGGCTGAAATCCTTTACGCACTGGTCGTGGTGCTGGTCTGCCTGCGCATCATCTGGGATACCCGCAGGCCCAGTAAAGCCCTCGCCTACCTGCTGCTCGTGATCTTTCTTCCGCTGGCCGGTATCTTTGTCTATTTCTCTTTCGGCATCAACTACCGGAAAAGAAAAATGTTTAGCAAGAAAATCCTGGGAGATGACGCGCTGGCAGACAACCTGCAACAGCATATCGTTCAATACTCCCGTGTCACCGCAAAGGAACACGCAGCCGCAGTCGCCCCGGCGGAATCCCTGGCCTGGCTGCTGGCGCGGGACAGTCTCAGCGCACTCACCGCCGGAAACGACGTGAAGCTGCTGATCAATGGCGAGGAAAAATTCCCCGAAGTGTTTGCCGCAGTGGCCGAGGCAAAACATCATATCCATATCGAGTACTATATTTTTGAGGATGACGACACCGGGCAACAGCTGATCCACGCACTGACCGAAAAATCAAATGAAGGCGTGACAGTCCGTTTCATCTATGATGATTTTGGCAGTCATGCGCTGAAGAAAAAAACCCTGCAACATATGAAAGCAGCCGGTATCAGGGTGTTCCCATTCTCTAAGATCAGATTCATTGCACTTGCCAACCGGCTCAACTACCGCAACCACCGCAAGATCATTGTGATCGATGGCTGCACCGCATTCGTCGGCGGCATCAACGTGAGTGAACGGTACGTGAATACCGATGCCAATCCTCAAAGACTTTTCTGGCGTGACACCCACCTGCGCATTGACGGTGCCGGCGCGTATTACGTGCAGTACCTCTTTCTCTGCGACTGGAATTTCTGCGCGAAAGATCACCTTCAGGCTTGTCCCGAATTTTTCCCGGATCCCGCACAGTTGCAGCAGAAAGGAAATGCGATCGTTCAGATCGCTGCCAGCGGACCGGACTCTGACCGTCCCACCATTCTCTTTGCCATCCTGCAGGCCATCAAACTGGCAAAGCAGGAAATTCTCATCACCACGCCTTATTTTATTCCCGGCGAAAGTATTCTTGATGCGCTGATGAGTGCATCCCTCAGCGGCGTACAGGTGAAAATATTGGTACCCGGAAAATCCGACTCCAGGGTGGTGAATGCTGCCGCCTGGTCTAACTACGGCGACCTGCTCAGAGCCGGTGCAGCAATCTACCTGTACCGTAAAGGCTTTGTACATGCGAAGACACTCGTGACCGACAACTCCGTCGCCATGGTGGGAACGGCGAATATGGATTACCGTAGTTTCGACCTGAACTTTGAAGTCAATGCCATCGTATATGGTGAACAGGCGGCAAAGGCATTGCGCGAAGTCTTTTACAGGGATCTTCAGGACGCAGAAAAAATAGATCCGGCCGCCTGGCGCAACCGTCCCGTAATGAAACAGCTGGGCGAAAAATGCGCGCGCCTGATCTCTCCTATGTTGTAACAACGCAGGAAATCCTTATTTCACTTTTATTTCCGGCACCGGTGGCCCACCAGGTGGATTCACCACAATTTTAAAAAAATCTTCTCCCGGCAATCGATTGTGTAACCCGAAGCAGGCACAACCGCTTTTCATTATTTTTATCCCTTCCTTTTTTTTTTTCAACGATTGCTCTGCCGGAACCATTGCCCAAACAAAAACTCATGAAACGTTTCTGCTTTATTCTTTTCGCATTGCTCCTAGCGATCACTGGTACAGCTCAGTTAACGAACAGCCCCAACGGCTTCGCCATTGCAGACAGCAGTTTTCTGCTGAATGGCCAACCTTATGTGATCCGCTGTGGTGAAATGCATTTCGCCCGGATCCCCCGTGAATACTGGCAACACCGGCTGAAGATGGCCAAGGCCATGGGCCTGAATACCGTTTGTGCTTACCTCTTCTGGAACCTGCATGAAACCACGCCCGGCAACTTCAACTGGTCGGGCGCAGCGGATGCCGCAGCCTTCTGCAAGCTCGCCCAACAGGAAGGGTTATACGTCATCCTTCGTCCCGGTCCCTATTCCTGCGCAGAATGGGAATTCGGTGGTTTCCCCTGGTGGCTGTTGCAGCAAAAAGATATCAAACTGCGCACGCAAGACCCTTACTACATGGAACGCAGCCGGCTTTACCTGAAAGAAGTTGGCCGTGTACTGGCGCCCCTGCAGATCACTTCAGGCGGGCCCATCATCATGACACAGGTGGAAAACGAATATGGTTCCTACGGGAACGATAAGGAGTATATCGGTAAGATCCGCGACTACATCTGGGAAGCCGGGTTTACCGTTCCGCTCTTCACCTGCGATGGCCCTTCCCAGTTAAAGCAGGACGTGCGGGATGAGATCTTCAGTGTGGTGAATTTCGGCGGCAATCCCGAAGCCAATTTCAAAGCGCTGCGCGAGATCCGGAAAACCGGCCCGCTCATGTGCGGAGAATATTATCCCGGCTGGTTCGATTCCTGGGGTACACGGCACCACACTGGTGCTATTGACCATGTGGTGAAAGAACTCGCCTATATGCTCGACCACAAGGCATCATTCAGCATTTATATGGTGCACGGCGGCACCAGCTTCGGACAATGGTCCGGTGCGAATTGTCCGCCGTTCCTGCCACAAACCTCCAGCTATGATTACGATGCACCGATCAGTGAGGCGGGGTGGGACACGGATAAATTCTATGCGTTGCGCAAGCTTTTTGCCGGCTACCTGCAGGAAGGCGAAACGCTGCCGGATGTGCCCGCCAGGAATGCCGTCATTACGATCCCGCCTTTCCGCACCACGGAGACTGCACCGGTATTCTCTAACCTGCCACCCTTTGTCACAGACGAGCATCCACGCAATATGGAAGCATACAACCAGGGTTATGGCAGCATCCTTTACCGAACTGCTTTGCCGGGCGGGCCCGCTACTACCCTGTTCATCCAGGAAGTGCATGATTTTGCTTTAGTATATGTGAATGGAAAAAAGATCGCCACACTCGACCGGAGAAGAAATGAAAACAGGGTCAGCCTTCCGGTAACGAAAAAAGGCGATGTGCTGGATATCCTTGTAGAAGCAATGGGCCGGGTGAATTTCGGCAGTCAGCTGCACGACCGCAAGGGCATTACGGAAAAAGTGATGGTGACGAATCCCGATGGTAGTACAAAAGACCTTGTCAACTGGAAAGTATACCCGATCGCGTTGAGTAACGATGGTATTCCTGGTTACGTAAAGTTCAAGGCGGGAACAACTACCCGGCCCGCTTTTCACCGCGGCAGGTTCCAGCTCACCAAAACGGGCGATACTTTCCTGGACGTCAGCAAATGGGGCAAGGGCCTGGTCTGGATCAACGGTCATTGCCTCGGGCGCTACTGGAATATCGGTCCCACGCAAACGATGTATGTACCGGGACCGTGGCTGAAGGAAGGAAGCAATGAAGTGGTGGTGCTCGATTATACCGGTGCTGTACAACCGATATTGGCGGGACTTGCAAAGCCGCTGCTGGATGACCTGAAAGAAACGGCGAAGCTGCGGAAGCACCGCAAAGCTGGTCAGTCCCTGGACCTTGCCGGGGCAGTTCCTGTGCACACCGGTGAATTTCCCGGGGGAATCGAACTGCAGACCATTCGTTTCGATGTGGCGCAGGGCCGTTATCTCTGCCTGGAAGCGCTGAATTCCCAACGCAATGAAGATCCGTTTACTACAGTGGCCGAATTGTACCTGCTGGATGAGCAGGGCCGGGAAATACCCCGTACACAATGGAAAGTGCTGTATGCAGACAGTGAGGAAGTGGATGGCGATGACGGAAAGGCCGATAACGTGTTTGACCTGCAGCCCACTTCTCTCTGGCATACGCAGTGGCAGGGTAATCAACCGAAACATCCGCATGCCATTGTGATTGATCTTGGTGGCAGCCATAAGGTGAGTGGTCTGAAATACCTGCCGCGGCAGGATTCGCCCAACGGCCGGATCAAAGACTACAAGGTTTACCTCAGCAAGACCCTTTTTAAAGGTTTATAGGATGTCAATTTCGTAACTGTGAAGCTTTTTTTATTGACCCGTTGAGCAAACCACTTTGGCCTGCTGGCAAAACCAGTGAGGCCCCTTCGCGTCTGAAATTTGTGTCATAATAAAAACATCAATTATGCGCAAAACAGTATTGATCACCGGGGCATCATCCGGTATAGGAAAAGCAACCGCCATCGCACTGGCAAAAGCAGGACATAAAGTGTACGGTGCCGGCCGCAGCACGGCCAGGATGCAGGGCCTGGCAGCGGAAGGTATCACGCCGCTGGCTATGGATGTGGCGGATGAAGCGTCGATCAGCGCCGCCGTGAACCGTATCATGGAAAGTGACGGCGCCATTGATATCCTGATCAACAATGCGGGATATGGGGAATTTGGGCCGATCGAGCAGATTCCGATGGATAAAGCCCGCTACCAGATGGAAGTCAATTTGATTGGGCCCGCCCGTTTGGTGCAGCTGGTGTTGCCCGCCATGCGGGCAAAAGGATGGGGGAAGATCGTGAACGTGTCCTCCATCGGCGGAAAACTGGCTACAGCTTTCGGTGGCTGGTATCATGCGAGCAAATTCGCGCTGGAAGGATGGAGTGATGCACTCCGGCAGGAAGTGAGGCCATTCGGCATTGACGTGATCGTGATTGAACCCGGCGCTGTCAAAACCGAATGGGGATCCATCGCGGTGGACAATATGCTGCTGCATGCAGAGGGGACCGCATATGAAACAGCGGCAGCAAAACGCCACAATGGTTTGAAAACAAGTGATGCCGCAGGTGCGGACCCGGTTGTGATCGCCGACCTGATCATGGAAGCGCTCACAGCAGAACGACCGAAAGCACGGTACGTTGGCGGAGCCTTTGCAGCGGAGCTGCTGGAATCCCGGAAAAACATGACCGATGAAGCTTTTGATGCCATGATCACCGAAATGCTGTCTTAATTTACAGTCGTGAGAAAGTCCGCCATATTATATTCCTGCTACTACCAGGGTACATTTGACCGCGAAAAAGTGGTGGAAGAGCACGCACTCACATTTATCCAGTCCGGCACGGTCCGCTTCACCACGCCTGATGGCCTTAAAAACTATCAGGCGGGTGATATGGTGCTGGTGAGCAGGAACCAGCTGGCGCGGGGTGAGAAATCGCCTGGCAGTTCCGGCGATCCGTTTAAATCTGTTACGATCTATCTTACCCAGGATGCATTGCGCCGCTATGCGGCGGAAAAAGGGATCGATGCGCTGCCACGGTATTCCGGACCGCGGATCCTGGGACTTACCCCTAATGCGTTTCTAAGCGCGTTCTTTGCTTCTCTCCTGCCCTATTACGATCACCCCGGGTCATTGACCCCGGCGCTCCAGGATCTGAAAACAACAGAAGCCATAGAACTGCTATTGTCCGCGGGACCAGCATTGCGGGGTTTGCTTTTCGATTTCAGTGAACCGCACAAGATCGACCTGGAATCCTTTATGCTGAAGAATTTTGAGTTCAATGTAGCGCTCACTGAATTTGCGCGACTCAGCGGGAGGAGCTTGTCCACGTTTAAAAGGGATTTCCAGAAAGCCTTTGCCCTGACACCTGAGAAATGGTTAAAAACGCAACGCCTCGAAAAAGCGTATTACCTGATAAAAGAAAAGCATCAGAAGGCCAGCGATGTTTATCTGCGTGTTGGGTTTGAGAACCTGTCGCATTTTTCAACCGCGTTCAAGGAGCTGTATGGGGTGAATCCTTCAGCGGTGGGCGAGCGATAAGAACGGGGGTGCTTTATATGCATTGTATCAAATGTTTCTCGTTCGGGAAAATGGTTTTGGCACTTTTTGCTGTATTGCTTCTGCCACAATTTCATCAATGCGTTTTTGCCGTGTTTCAGGGCGTTTGGCCAGTACCAGCCATTGCAGCAGCATTTTTTTGAGGGACTTGCTAAGCGTCAGGAAGTATTGCTTCGTTCCCTTGTGCTGCCGGAATGCCTTTTCAAGATCTTCGGGAATAGTCAGGTTTTCGACGGCATCCAGGAGGTTCCAGGAACCATTCTGCCTGGCAATTTCAATGCTTTTCAAACCTGCTTCAGCCATCCTGCCACTTTCGATCAGGCGCTCCACTTTGTTCTTGTTGATCCTGCTCCAGGTACTGTTTTTCTTTCGCTGACTGAAAAACTGGTGGGACGTTTCTTCATCGATTTTGATCTTCTTGCTGTCAATCCATCCAAAGCAAAGGGCAACATCTACCGCATCACTCCAGCTGATAGATTTCTTTTTGGCGTTCTTGGTATAACAGACCAGCCAGACTGCTTTGTGGATCTGGTGATTTTTCTCCAGCCATTTTCTCCAGGAAGCGACGCTGGTCGGGTGAAATACTGGTGTTGCTGTCATTCCGGCAAAATAAACCCGTTATATCACGAGGTAGGATAGAATCATCATTGTTATTTCAGCGCGTACCTGATAAAGTAAGAGAAGGTGTCTGTCCTATAGCTAATCGTCGTCATCTTTGGGTTCAACCTTTAATCCAAGCGCTTTAAGGCCTTTCTGGTGCGCGCCAAAATAGGCTTTGGGGAAAGGTTTGTCGCCGTGGATAGTGGACCAGACGTATTCACTGAACACCAGGGCATCCTTATCGATGAGGTCGGGCCTGGAGAAATCCATTTTCGCCGTGAGCGGTGCCAGGCGGGCCGTGGTTTTGCTGGTGAAAGCAGTTTTGGGTGGATTCATCTCATTGATGGGAATAGCAGGTTGAAGGCAGGTATAACCCGAATAATCCGGCAGTTGCTGAAAGCACTCGGACATTACCGGTGACGATGCCACCAGCTGGTTCATCGGTTGCACGCCAAAGATCCGGCAGATCGTATGCAGCACCGACGACTGGTTATAGAAGCGGCTGATTACCGCATCCCGCTTAACGTATGGACCCGCTACCATACAGATCGAGCGGTGCCCGTCCACATGGTCCGTACCACTTTGCGGATCATCCTCATTGATGAAGATCGCCATATCCTTCCAGAACAGACTCTTCGACAGCGCTTCTACTACCCTGCCCGTCGCCCAGTCGTTATCCGTCACGTAGGCCCGCGGCGTGGGATTCTTTTCACTGTATCCCGACGTATGATCATTGGGCAGGTAAATGATGATAAATTCCGGCAGGCTGCCAGCAGCTTCATATTCTTTCAGCGCCTGGATAAAGACGTCTGCCCGCACCTGGTCCGTGATGTTCATATTCCATCCGGGATATCGCAGGTCACTGTATTTCTCCAGGCTTTTCATATTGTAGACGCACTTGTACTGTGCAGAATCGTTCTTATTCATCCAGGACTCATAAACGTCAGTCCAGGTTTTGCCTTTGGTGATCTCCGCCAGGTCGGTTTCCCCGAAATTCCGGAAGGATATGCCTTTCCGCATCAGGTGATTCCAGATAAAACCGCAACCCGCGTAAGCGAGCGGGTCCGTTCCGAAATCATAGGCACAGTGCCCCATGGAAAAATCCTTTTCATGGTACGGTGTTGTAATGCCCTGAACCGCCCAGTGGTGGCCGTCACTGGAGTTGACGCCATTACAATAGTAGTTGTCGAGCAGCACAAACTGGCGGGCCAGCGCATGCGTGTTGGGCGTGGTGGTTTTTCCGAACTCCACGAGACCAGGGTCGCAGTTGCCTTTCCCGAAATCACCCAGCACCTGGTCAAATTTTTTATTCTCCTTGATGATGTATACCACGTGTTTGATGAGCGACGGCTCGCCGGGATTGTCGGGCACCGGTTTGGCGACTGCATTGGGATTGGCAGCAGCCTGGGCTCTTAACAGGTCGATATAGTGAAAGCCTTTGCGCGCAGCTGCCGTATAGGTTTCGGCTGCAGCCTTGCTGGCGGGGAGCTCCACTTTCTGCATTTCTCCTCTTGTGGCAGTTACATTGCCGATAAAAAGGTTGTTGCCCGCAACATTGACTGCCCCGGGGAAGCCGCCGGCAGCAATAAAACCATACGGTGTTTTGCCTGGCTGCTGCACATCAATGAGCGCAATGGAATTGTTGCCGGCATTGGCAGCGAGCAGGGTTTTGCCGTCTTCAGTAAAGCACAGCCCGGTAGTAAGACTGCCATAAGGAAGTGCAGGATCCGGTTTCGTATTGATGGTCTGCACAACAGCGAAGGTTTTTGTATCGATCACGCTGATGCCGTCGCCACTGTCGTCCGTTACATACAACAATTTACCGTCAGGGGACAAGGCCATTGCTTCGGGCTGGATGCGTGTGGTGATGTCAGCAATTGCTTTTCTTGATTTGATATCGATAACGGTTACGGAACCGCGCAGCGCGACGGAACGTTCATCAACAGCAACCGGGCTTCCGGCAGTTGTTTCTGTGCGGTCATTCTTGCCAGGGTGCGGTCCGCCGAAATTGCTGACAAAAGCCAGTTTTTTGTCTTTGGAGATCACGACAGCATAAGGACAAACGCCAACGGGGATCGTGGTGAGCAGGGTGCCTTTCGCCAGGTCTACCACGGCAATACGATTGGCTATTGCCAGGGCGACGAACGCGATATTGTTGCTGCACAACCCGATGCCCAGCGGGTTAGTGTTCTTTTTGTTGAGGGACAGGTCGATCTTCCGGATGAGGGTAAATTTTCCTGACGGGCTCACATTACCCACGTAGAGGTTCTTATTCAGGCCGGTAAAATAAATCGTGGAATCATTGCTGTTCACCGCGAGGCCGTTCATGGAACCGGCTTCCTTATCCTGGTAGTCGAATGCGTTAAGGGTGTTGAAACTGGCGGCATCAATAAAATACAGTTGCCGGTTGGCTTTTGCAATGAGCAGTTTTTTATGGTGGGCGAATTCGAGGTTGAGTACACGTTTGGCGGATTCATAGTCTGAGGGTTTGGGTAAGGTCAGGCTTTGTCCCGCTGGTTGAAGTAAGTGCCCATTTGGTAGGAGGTCTTTCCCTGCAAGCTGATTGCTCCAGGCTGTATCAACCGGTTTACGGATGTCTATCCTGTGTTCAGGGATATTGGCGGTGTCCTGCGCCGGAGAGATTTCGAAGGCCAGCAAAAGAAAGGCAGCCAATAAGCACTTTGTCTTCATGCCTAAATATATTGAACAATCCGGACCGGATTACTGCCGGTTGAGAAAGTGGGCGGCCAATACGCCCAGTGCCGCGCCGGCGAGTCCGAAGGCCCAGGATCGCCATTTCGGCAGACGCAAAGGTTGGCTGCTGGTTACTGCAGTGCGTTGTTGCTGCAGTGCCTGGTATTCATAACCGCCATTGATCAGGAATTCAATACCATGAGCAGTGGGCTGGTAAACCCTGGCGCCATTGACGATGTCTGTTTCAATGATATGTCCGTCGGCAAATACTTCCTGGGCGATGATGATTTTGTGCCCACCGGCACAGGAATCTTTTATGGGCAGATTGCCTGCCATGATGACTTCAAACAGCAGTTTATTGAGTTCGCGTGGTGTGTACACGATCAGGGGCGGTTAAGGTTTATGAAAATGGGCCTTTACAAATTAGCGCAGTTTGGCAAAAACTGCAATCAACGGGAAGATTAAATATTGGAGCACCAATTTTAATCCGGAAACCCGTTAATGGAGTTTACGAAGAAAAGGCACGTACGGTTGCGCTCACGCGAACTTTCTGCTCCTAACAATTCAATGTTTGACTGGTGAATTGGGTCTGTTATTCTATTCCATGGATTTCGGCACCGGGGCAGCATCGGGGGGCTGTTTTTTCAAAAAAGCGCAAAATACAAAAACCGAGTGAAATGAGCCACCAGACTGCATTGTACAACCGTATATGTACTATCCGTTTACAAATGGTTCGATTATGCGTGTAAATTGCCAGGTGTGAAATCGGGAAAATCGGGATACCAGTGGCTGGGCGCCAGAATAACCAGCATGTTCATTAGTTGTTCACAACCGTATAAATTCATGAAACGCAGGCTGGTGGCTCATTTCACTCGATTTTACATTTTACTCAATTTCAGAAAGGCATCCTCCTACGCTAAAGCTACTGCCTACACTAAAGCTACGGCAGTCAAAGACGGGCGACAAGGCACTCCTTCACTTTGACTTTGGAAATGTAGTACCTTCAATTGCGATCATGGAAAGGCAATTTACCCAACACCTGGCTGACAACCTGCTCAGCTTTGCAGAAGGCGGGAACTGGACGGATGTTTCATTGCTGGAAACATTGCAAACGGTTTCCCTGGAGGAAGCATTGACCGTTACGCCCGGATCGCCGAATACCATTGCGGGCCTGGTGAGCCATCTCCTTTACTGGAACCAGATCCTGCTGCAACGCCTTGCGGGTGAAAACCCGGAAATCCCTGACAGCAATGGTTTTGACCTGCGGATCCCCGGCAATGAAACGGAATGGCAGGACCTCATCAGGGAAGCCCATGAGTCGTTCAAAGCGCTGGGTTATGCCATGGAGGAATTTCCTGAACAAAATCTGGACACAAATACCAAAGACCGGCATTCCACTTATCGCCACAACTTCTTTGGCATCGTGGAGCACGCCTATTACCACCTGGGGCAGATCGTCATCCTGAAACACCTGGTCAAGGCGCATTAATTTATACCCAAAGCCTTCAGCATTTTTCCGAACAATGCCGTGTTTTCGTAAACACCCTGGAACAATTGTGCCTGTGGTCCATAGGCAAATACGGGTACGGGCATTGCGGTATGATGCCCGGTCGCAAACTGCCCGCTGATGGAGCCGGTGCTGTAATTGCCATCCAACAACGATAACCCGCCGGTTTCATGATCGGCTGTAACGATCACCAGTGTTTCTCCATTGGCGTCGGCAAATTGCAGGGCCCTTCCAACCACTTCATCGAAATCGATCACTTCTGTGGCCACATAAGGCAGGTTATTTCCATGTCCGCCATAATCGATCTGTGCGCCTTCGGTCATGAGGAAAAAGCCGGATTCTCCGGAACCAAGCACCTGGAGCGCTTTGCTGAAGGCATCCGGCAGCCAGTTGCCGCGCTGGCCCAATACTGAACGCCCGGCGCGGTCATCCAGGACCACCCATTTAGAAACGGTTTTCAGAGGAACACTGTCGATTGAAGTGGTGACGTGAAACTGCTGATCTTCCAATTGTTTCTGTATGGCTGGCGTAAAACTTTTGTTGCCGGCGCCCCATACGAACTGTACGGGCGAGCGGCCCAGGTCAGTGAAGATCGCTGCGGAACTGTCGCGATCCATCCGGTGCGCATAAAAGTCCGCCGGTGTGGCATCGGTAATATCGCCGCAGGTCACGAGGCCGGTCCTGATCTTTTTCATTGCCAGGATCATTGGCAGCAGGGTGAGTGGTGCACCGGTATGGTCAACGCCCACATAACGGTTGTTGGTCTTTTCCCCGGAGGAAAAGGCGGTTGAACCCGGCGCAGAATCCGTTACAAAATTGTCGTGCGAACTCGTTTTCGACAGGCCGATATGTCGCATCCGGAAAACATTGAGTTGCCCCTTGTTGGCCGTGTAGCCGGCATACCATTGGGCGAGCCCGGTGCCGTCGCCGATGAGGAGGATAATGTTTTTGACCTTCCGGGTAGCGCCATCGCTTTTGTACGTGGGCTGATAGGCGTGGTTGCTGAAGGTGGACGTGAAACTGGTGGCACCCAGCTTATCCAGGAAGGCCGCCATATCGCTGATCCGGTCGGTATTGATGAAATCCACTTTCAGGTCCATGAACTGGTACCAGGCAGTAATGGAATCCGGTGCGTTCCAGAAACGGATGGGTTTGCCAAGGCTGTGGCTGCGCTGAATACTTTGCTGCAGCCGCTGCAATTCGGTTTCGGGGATACTGCTTTTATAGCCTTTCCATGCTGTGTAGTTGCGAAGGTTATCGCTGAACAGGGCAACCTTTGTGAGGGCATTAGTCGTGTAGGTTTTGTTCAGCTCTCCGTCGAACCAGATAAAATCCGGGTAGGTGTTGAAGGTCGCCGGATCGGGACGATTGCCCGAGATCACGCATTTAAGCGTTTTGCAGGCGGTGAGATCCGGATATTGACGCAACAAGCTGACCAGTTTTGCCAGTGTGGGTATGGCTTCGGTCTTGATATCAATCAGCAACTGCAATGGTTTGCCGGGGTCAGCATATACATGCCCGTTATGTTCCCGGATACCGTTGGCCAGAGGTTTCAGGTACAGTGCTTCCAGCGTTCTTTGCTGTTTTACGCCTTCCCGGTCGTGTGCCACGATCAGCTGATCGCCTTCCAGGAAAATATCTGCTTCAATGGAACCGAAACCTGCTTCATAGGCCGCACGGAATGGCACGGCGTTCTCGTAGTCATTGTGCGAGTGGGCATTGGCGGTGGAATAGTTCACGGGCTGTGCGAAGGCGGATGATATTGCCAGCACAAAAATCAGCGGAAGAAGCCTGTACGTGGGGAAGAGCCTGAACATGTAAATACGTTTGTAGTTGCAAATTAAGAAAAGAGAAAAGGCTGCCGGCAAGCGACAGCCTTTTAGTTGATCAAAGGAAAGTTTGTTCAACATCTATTACCAGCCTGGCGTCTGCTTATACACGCCGTTACTTTTGGAGATCTCATCGGGATTGATCGGCCAGGCCATATGTTTGGCAGGATCAAAATTCCGCGCGGGCCAAACGGTCTGGATCGTATAGTTGGAAGCCGGATCGGTTTTATTGTCGTGTATGCGGCCATGCAACGGCGCATTGATCACGGCATAATCCCCCCAGCGTTTCAGGTCCTGCAGGCGATCGGTCCATTCGCAGGCCAGCTCGCAACGTCGCTCGCGTTTAAGATCCGCCAGCGTGGGGGTGGTAATCGGCGCCAGTCCCACCCTTCCGCGCACTTCATTGAGCGGCTCAGCAGCAGCAGCGGCTTGTCCCTGCTGGAGCAATGCTTCCGCCTTGAACAGCAACACTTCGGCATACCGCATTAAAGGTAAGTTCAGCATCGTAGTGGGGTAATCACCGCTCTGGTTAATCTTGGTATTGGAGCTGGCTACGCCATCTGATCCATAGCTATACGGTTCCATGTATTTGTTGATCTGGAAACCGGAGAGGCTGTTGGTGGAGAAATATTTTCTTTGTTCACCAAAGAAGGTGAAATCGTCTCCAAATTTCAGGATGGTCACTTCGCGGCGGGGGTCTCCATTTTCGTAGGCTTCATATAATTCTTCTGTCGGCTGGAAATAGCCCCAGCCATTGTATACGCCCCACCCTTTGTTTTCCAGTACTACGCCCATAAATTCAGAGCCACCCTGGGTACCGGAAGTGACGGACCAGATGTATTCGCTGCTCCAGTTGTTATCGATGGAGAAAACAGCTTTGTAGTTGTCCTTTGCAGTGGGTTTGCCGGTGATCAGTGCACGGTGGCATTCGTTTTTGATCTGGTCAGCGATCGCAGGGATCTGTGCCCACTTGCTGTTGTCGTATTGCGCCCAGTAAGCGTAGGTTTTCACGAGATAACCCAGCGCTGCAGCTTTGTGTGCGCGGCCCTGGTCAGCAGGACCATAGGTTTCAAACAGGGGCAGCAGTTCAGCAGCTTTCTGCATGTCGCTGGCGATGATCGCATAGTTGTCTTTCACCGAAGGCAGTTGCGGTGCGATGCGCTTGCCATATTCGCTGTTTTCAATACCATCATAAGGAACACCCTGTTGTTCGTGGCCCCAGAGATAAGCAATCCAGAAATGGATGAACCCGCGCATGAAATATGCTTCGCCCAACGCACGCTTCCGGAAATCTTCGGAAACATTGGTGGCCTTCTGCACCCCATCGATGGCAGCATTGGCATTGGCGAGGGAAGTATACAGATCGTTCCAGGGACCGGTCATGTATCCTTCGCGGCCGGAGCAGATAAAGTTTTTGATGTTCTCGCCATCGGCCTTGGAGCGGCCTACGATGAGATCGTCACTGGCATTCTGCATCCAGAAGAGGTTTCGTCCCCAGGTGGATTCAAAACGCATGGAAATGTACAGAGACGCGATACCTTTTTCCACATTCGATTCACCATCCCACAGATACGCGAGTGAAGGTGCGCCATTGGGTTTTGTATCCACCCAGTCTTTTGAACAGCCTGTGCCGAGTAGTGCAAGCACGAGGACCAGCGAGAAATATTGTAAACGTTTCATGTTAGCACTTTTGAATGTTATAAAGAGAGTTTTACACCGGCAGCAAATACCCTTGACACGGGGAATTGTCCGCCGTCAAGGCCGATACCGCCCACTTCTGGATCCATACCGCTGTACTTGGTGATCGTGATGAGGTTATCACCGCTCAGGTACACGCGCATCGTGGCGGTCTTGAACACTTTCGGGAAATTGTAACCGATCACCAGGCTCTTCAGGCGGAGATAATCGCCGTTCTCGAGGTACCAGTCGGATGGTGTCTGGAAGTTCTTGTTGGCATCACTTGCGGAGATGCGCGGAATATTGGAACCCGTGTTGGTGGGTGACCAGGCATCGAGGATCTTGTCCCAGCGGTTGTACCCCTGCTCGGAAGCATTGAGAGTGGATTCTTTAAACGCGTTGAAGAGTTTCACACCGCTTACACCCTGCCAGAACATGCTCAGGTCAAATCTTTTCCAGGTGACGTTTGCCGTAAAGCCATAGGTCAGTTTCGGGAAAGAAGCGCCCATGTACACGCGGTCCTTGTCGTCAATCTTGCCGTCGTTGTTCTGGTCCACAAATTTCAGGTCGCCGGGTTTGGCATTCGGCTGAATAAGTTCGCCATTGGGACCTGCATGATCGGTGATCTGTTTTTCATTCTGAAAGATGCCATCCGTTTTGATCAGCCAGTAAGAGTAATAAGGCTGTCCCACAGCGGAACGGTAAGGCGCGATGGTTCCCCTCCAGGCATCCGTATGCTGCCATACGGATGCCGGGTTGCCGTCGATGTATTCCACCCTGTTCTTCAGCGTGGCCACGTTACCGCTCACTACATATTTTACATCCCTCACATTACCCGTATAAGTAGCAGAAAATTCATAACCGGTATTGCGGATCTTACCCTGGTTGATATAAGGTGGGGCGATGCCCATTGTACTGGGCCAGGAAGTCATAGGATTGATGAGATTGTCGGTGAGCTTGTCGAAATAATCAAAAGTGAATGACAGTTTTTCTCCGGGGAGAGAGAGATCGAGGCCGAGGTCTTTCTGCTCTGATGTTTCCCAGCTCAGGCTCTGGTTGACCGCACTGGCCATATACAGTGCGTTGGACTGTGGCGCCCCGTTGCCGATCTGGTAAGTATAATCCGGTGTAAGAGTCGGGTAGCCATAGTAGTACCTGACAGAACCGATATTGCCTATCATTCCCCAACTGGCCCGCACTTTCAACAACTCAATCGCGCTGAAATTAAAAAATGGTTCAGAACTAACCTTCCAGGCAGCCGTAACACCCGGGAAACCTTGTCCGCGGAAGCCATCTCCCAGCCTGCCGGCGAGATCATAACGGTAGCTACCGGTTACAAAATAGCGGTCTGCCCAGCTATAGGAAACTCTCCCCACATACGACACATTTCTATCTTTAATTTCCCAGTCGCTCGGACGCAGGTCGGTGAAGTTGCCGGCATTGACGAGGAACTGCGCCCAGTTCGCTTCATTGTCGAAGGTTTTCGCAGCGGCAGTGAAGCCCCGGTCAGAAAACTCCTGGGCGGTGGTGGAGGCCATGGCGCCAATGTTATGCCGGCCAATTGTTTTGCTGTAATTCAGGGTGTTTTCCCAGATCCAGTTATACGTTTTGCCCGTAGAATAGGACAGCGTATTCTGATCATTCGGCTTACCGGGTTCGGTACGTCGTGGTTCAAAATTCTTGTAGAGGGAAGAACCCTGGCGGTAGGAGAAGCGGGTCAGGAAAGAAAGCCCTTTCACGATATTGGCTACCCGCAGTTCGGATACTGACTGGATGTCGGTGCTCCGGTCATAGGGTTTGTTGCGCAGCAAGGTGGCCACCGGGTTCACCACGTCCCCATGAATACCGAGGTAGTCGGAGTTCCTTGGACCTACACCGCCGAAAGTACCGTCTTCGTAATAGGGCGTTGCTGAGCGCGGCATGTAGATGGCGGAAAGAATGGTTCCTGTATAACCACTGGAAGTTTCTGTTCCACGGCTGTCGTGGTTGTTGATGAATAGTTCCTGTTTGAACTTGAACTTTGAATTGAAGGAATACAACGCATTGAAGCGTGCGGAGAGATTCTTACTATAGGTATTGATCAGTGTTCCCTGGTTCTCTTCATATCGACCCTGGAACAGGGTGGAGAATTTTTCGGAACCTGCATTCACCGTAACGGTATGGCGTTGTACGAGGGCGGTGCGGAAGATCTCGTCTATCCAGTCAGTACGGGTAACCTGCGCATCGGGATTGATGGAAGCATTCCAGCCGTCCAGCGGGGCTTGACCGGCGTTGGTGAAGGCCAGGTTAGACACTTCTGCTTCTTTATCTGCCGTGAGGGACTGCGGGGTTTTCCAGGCTTGTTTCATGCCCACGAAGCCGGCATATTCCACACTGGGTTTGCCCTGCTTCGCCTGGCGGGTGGTGACGAGGATAACCCCCGCAGAACCGGAGAAAGCGCCGTAAATAGCTGCGGAAGCCGCATCTTTGAGGATCGTCATGCTCACCACATCAGCCGGGTTATAGGGCGCATTGGGAACGCCATCCACTACGAAGAGCGGGCTTTCGTTGCCGCGGGAGCCCTTCCCCCGGATCACGATCTCGGGCGTGGAGTTGGGGTGTCCGCCATTGCTGACCACGGTCACGCCGGCTACCTTTCCCTGGATCATGTTGGCCACATCCAGTACTGGTCTTTCCTGGATCTGCTGCATATCGGGCACTTCGGCCACGGCAGCGGAAAGATCTTTCTTGCGCATGGTGCCATATCCTACCACCACGATCTTGTCCAGCTCAGCGACCTTATTGCGCAGGTTCACGCTGAGCGAAATGCGACCGCCTTCCTTCATTTCATAACCCGGAAGGGTATCGGTCAGATAGCCTACATAACTTACGATAAAACTGTAGCCTGTTCCCGCTGGAACATTGCCGAAAGTAAAGAGACCTTTTTTGTTGGTTGTTGTGGATTGTTTGAAATCACCTGCCGGTTGTTGCAGTTGGATGACGGCGCCTTCGAGCGCTTCACCTTTTTCATTCCGGATAATACCGGTGGCGGTGTTGTTGCTGAGCTGCGCGGTTAGCCGGGATGCGCCCGCGCAGAGCACCAGCAGGAAGATTAGCAGTCGCTTCATAAACTGGTTGGTTTTGATTTTTGGGAAAAGGATAGTATGCACAGGCCAGGCGGCATGTGTAAACTGGTGATTACTATGGTGGTTGATTATTTGATTTGCAGGGTGAAATTGTTGCTGTTGTTTTCAATAAGGTTCAGCTCATTCAGCAGGCAAAGGGTTTCGAGGAAAGCTTGCAGGGTCATCTTCGACGGGTCGTAAACACCTGTAAACTCCATATTGGCGAGGGCAGCTGCATCATACTGCAGCTCCACGTGATATTCCTGTTGCAGTTTTGCCAGTACTTCCGGCAGGGACTGTTTATTGAAACTGAGGATGGCAGGTTTAATGCGGGGTGTAGCCAGCGGCGGGCGTCGTGTTGCGGCAATAGTGGTGACATTCGCTGTGAGTGAGGTCCTGTTCACTTTTAATTGTTGTCCCGCAGAGAGGTATACTTCATTGAAAGAAGGAGCGAAATCCTTTTCCTTCCTGATGACGATCTTGCCGGAATGCAGCCGGATGATCACATAGGAAGGGTTTCGGTCGTTGACCGTGAAAACAGTACCCAGCGCAGTGGTGGTAAAGTTTTTCGAGTGGACGATGAACGGCCTTGTTTTGTCTTTCACCACGGTGAAAGTAGCTTCTCCGCTCAGGAAGATATCGCGTGTGTTGTTGCGGAAAAGGCTGTCGAACGTGATGCTGCTTTGCGGTCCGATCTTCACTACACTGCCGTCCGGCAAGGTGCTGGATGCGAAATCATCCGAAGTATTGGCGATGGTTTTCCTGGTTTGCGGCATGGGTGTGATGGCATGCGGTGGTAAAGTTTTTTGTGCCGGTGCTTTACGGGCAATTGTGCCTTCGCCTGTTGTTTCGGGCCGGCTCAACTGGTAGACGGCATAACCGGTGATGATGATCATAATGGCTGCCGCAACTGACCAGATGGTGCGCAGGCGGCGGGCCCTTCCCTGGCTGACCTGTTGCTGAATGGATGACCAGAGCCTTTCGCCCGGAACAGGAATGGATTCATCTACCTGGAATGCTTCCCACGAACTTTCAGTATAGTACTCGGAAAATTTCTCAGGATATTCCCGGAACCACGCACTTACCAGTTCCTGTTCTTCTGGTGTGCATTGCCCTGTGATAAATTTTTCGATCAGCTGTCGCGAAATGTCCATGACTATTATTCGTATGAGCGGAAAAAATCCCCTATCCGGATTTAAAAAAAGATACTCAGGCTCTGGCGGATGAATTTGACCGCTTTGGTAATATGGTTCTCGATCGTTTTGGGAGAGATGGAGAGCATATGGCTGATCTCTTTATGCGAAAGATTTTCGATCCGGCTCAGTTCAAACACGCGGCGGCTCTGGTGCGGCAGGTTCCTGATCACGGATAAGGTATGCACAAGTTCATCTTTCTGCACCAGCCTGTCCGAAATAGAATTTTCCATGGCGAAAATGTCCTGCAGTTCCTGGGTCTGCCGCAATTTTTCTTTTCGCAACAGGTCGATCACAATACATTTCGACATGCGGAAGAGCTGGGTAGACATGGAATATTCTTCTGACAGGCTTTCCCGTTTTTCCCAGAGCTTGATGAACGTGAGCTGAACGGCTTCTTCGGCGAGCCAGGCGGAACCGGTAAACTTATGGATGTATTGATACAATCGCGCATGATAGTCATTGAAGACCTGGAAGTATGCTTCATGACTTCCGTTCCTGACCGCTATGACGTTTGAATGTTTCACTGGTTTTAATGGCTGCGCAAAGTTGTGCGGAAAGTTGCATGTAAATGTAGGGGGAAAATTATCATAGTATTAAGAAAAAGTATTACGCATTTTGAGCCTTTTATTGCGCAAAAGAAGGATTCATTGTCGGAAAAAATATGCAGCGGTGTGACATAGATCACATAAAGTGCCGTTGCATTTGAATGTGACGCAAGTCACAGCCTTACTTCCTTTTCCTGTATCAACTTTGTGTTGTCAACGACAAAATTTCATCAACACAAAATCTTATAAAAATGTCAAAGACAATCTTTATCACCGGTGCCTCCAAAGGATTTGGGAAAATCTGGGCCGAGGCTTTTCTGAAACGTGGCGACAAAGTAATTGCCACAGCGCGCAACCTGGATAGCCTGAATGATCTAGTAAAGCAGTATGGAGAAAATATTCTCCCTGTACGCCTCGATGTAAATGACCGCGATGCTGTTTTTGTAGCAGTGAACAAAGGTCATCAGCATTTCGGAAAAATTGATGTACTGATCAACAATGCCGGTTTTGGTTTATTTGGTGCAGTAGAAGAAACAACAGAACAACAGGCCCGCGACCAGTTTGAAACAAACTTCTTCGGGTTGTTGTGGGTAACACAGGCTGTGCTTCCCATTATGCGTGCGCAAAAATCCGGTCATATCATCCAGGTGAGCAGCGTACTCGGCATTACTACTGTTCCGATCCTGGGCTTGTACAATGCATCGAAATTTGCGGTAGAGGGACTGACGGAATCCATGGTGCCGGAGGTTGCGCCTTTCGGCATTAAACTGAGCCTGGTAGAACCGAATGCCTTCTCTACTGATTGGGGTGGCGGTTCAGCCGTACATGCCGATGCATTGCCGCATTACGAACAAGTGAAGGCCGACCTGTTTGCCAGTTTTACGCCTGATTTTTATGGTGACCCGCTGGCAACTATTCCTGCCATCCTGAAACTGGTGGACAGTGACAATCCCCCGTTGAGACTGTTCCTGGGGAGGGTGGCTTATCCTTTCGTGAAACAGACTTATGACTCACGCTGGGCAGAATGGAATGCATGGAAGGAAATTTCAGCGGATGCCCATGGCGCATAAAGATGCCGGCAAATGTCAGGCATGCTTTTTCTGTCCAAGACGGCTGAGGGTTTCTCTTGAAACGCCGAGGTAGGCTGCAATCAGTTGCTTCGGTACGATATTGTATAATTCCGGATAGAGTCGCATCAGGTCGTCGTACCGCCCTTTCGCATCGTTGTTCATAAAGGAAAGCAGTCTTTTGTTGGCTGCCACATATCCCTTGTTGGACCGGCGCCGGAAGAACCTTTCGAACTGGTGCAGCTCATCACATAGCTTTTCCCTGTCGGCATTGTTCAGACTAAGCGTTTCCACATCAGTGATGCAATCGACCGTAATGGTTGCTTTTACTTTGTTCTGCAGGGAATTATAATCGGACGCCCACCAGGTGGGCATGGCAAACTGTAGGATAAAGATTTTAAGGTCATTGTTGGTATAGTAGGTTTTCATACAACCGCTGACTACAAAATGTTCCCGGTCAACGGTGTCCCCGGGTGCGATGACTACCTGGCCCTTCTTAAATGAGTGCGGTCGAAAGTGAGAATATATGTAGGCAAACTGTTCGTCGGTCAGCGTACAGAATTTGAGCAGGTGTTGTTTCAGTAATGTTTCAGCTTGCATAGCGGTTGCACTGGCTGTACAAGTTAAGGTGATTTTCCTGATCGGGGCTAAAAGCCCGGATCAGGATTTTTTATGAACAAAAGATTATTATGGCGAAACCGACAGGTGAGAACTGTCCATGGTTCATTCAGTTAACCCTGTACAATGAAAAAACTTTTACCGCCCCTGCTCGCGCTGGCCTTGCTGGCAGCCGGAAACCGGCCGGCAGGCGACGAGCTTCCGGAGGACGGCACCATTGAAACGCCGGTTGGCAAGCTCTCCTTTGAGAGTGGCTACCCCACTTCGGAAAGCGTTCAGAAACTATATGACGATTTGGATTTTCAGCGGGCCGACCGAAGCATTCTTTGGCAAATCCTGGACGCTGACCAATTTTAAAGGAGTGAAATACCCCCCCACGATCAACTTATCAACAGCAACTATATATGAAAATTTCACTGTGGGCAGCAATAATAGTACTACTATTTGCTTCCTGTAATAACACGACTCCTGAACAAAAAACTTCAGGTACAACTACAGAAACAGCGCCAGTGAGCACGATGTCATCCGGTTTTTCGGAACTGGCAGCGCTTCCGTTCGAGACCAACCGGCCAACGGCAGCACAATCGAAACTCCTGAAAGATCAGCTTCTTTTTCAGCGGGCCTGCCAGACTTACCTCTGGGCCATGCCGCTGGTGAATACATTGGGCATGAAAGAAGGGTCAGAAAAAGTATTTGGTGCAGGCTATCATGTACTGCCGGTCTGGAAAAAAAGGCTGGACGCCAAAACGCTGGTCACAACTCCCAACTCTGATGTTATCTATGCGATGAGCTATATTGATGTGGGCAAAGATGGTCCGATGGTATTTGATGCGCCACCCATGTTGCAGGGGATCCTGCTTGATTTCTGGCAACGTCCCATTCCTGTTGACGATGGCAGGCACTTTGGCGACGTCGGTTTTTTTGGTCCGGATGAAGGTAAGGGTGGAAAATTCCTGATCCTCCCCCCCGGCTATACGGGAAAAGCGCCAAAGGGCTACTTTGTGTACAGGTCTGCCACCAATAACGTATTCATTTTCCTGCGGGCATTTTACCAGGTACCGACTGATCTTTCGCCTGCGGTGTCGCTGATGGAGAAAGTAAAGATCTATCCGCTGGGCAAAGAGAAAACGGCCAGGCCCATGCAATATCCCGATGGATCAGGTATTGCAGCCAATATGCTGCCGGCACGTGATTTTTCGGCATTCGAACAGTTAAAACGCCTGGTTGATTCCGAAGAACCTGCCAATATCGGATCGCCCGACTGGATGGGAATGCTGGCAGGCATCGGTATTATTAAAGGTCAGCCGTTCAGCCCGGCTGTGGCAGACAAAGATATCCTGGATAAAGCCGCCCGGACAGCCTATAAAATGAGCCGTATGATTGCGTTCAGCGATACTGTCAGCGGCCGTTCATTTTACATGTATCCTAACCGGCAATGGGTTAACCCCATGACAGGCGCTACACCCGACAATATTTCCGGGCCGTTTACCAAAAACCTCTCCTGGCAACGGAAAGAGGGCGGCTATATGGATCTGAATACGCGCATTTGGTTTTTCTCCGATTATTATTCCTGGAGCCCCGGTATGGCATCGCAAACACCGGGTAAGGGCGCCAAATATGTGGTTGCCTTTCGCGATAAAGAAGGCGATTATCTGGATCCCTCTGCCAACAACAAGGTTAACCTGCCGCCCAATGTACCGGCAGCCAATTTCTGGTCGTTGACTTTATACGAATCAGAAAATGCCTCCGGGTATGACAATGGACAACCCTTTCCATCCCTGGGGTCGCGGGACAAACCGGTACCGAATGCCGATGGATCTACCGACCTGTACATTGGCCCGCAGGCCCCGGAGGGAAAAACGGCCAACTGGCTTAAAACTATTCCGGGAAAAGGATATTTCGCGATCCTGCGTTTGTACGGACCTACCGAAAAAGCCATCGATAACTCCTGGTTCCCGGGTGATTTTGAAAAAGCTAAATAGACCGTGCCCGCGTTGAAAACATTGTACCGGTTTTTCTACCTGATTGTACTGACAACAGGGTTTTGCCAATATTCCTTCGCACAATCAGATACAACAGCTGGATTATCTGTAGAAGAAATGAGTAAAAAGCGACAAAACCCTGTGGAAGGATTGCGCAGTATTTTCCTCCAGGAAATTCTGTTGCCGGTGGGAGAAGGAACAGCAAGTTCCTTTTCCGTTCAACCAGTCTATCCTTTCCGGCTGGGAAAACACGTGAAGCTGATCACCTATACCATCATTCCATTTCAAAGCATTCCACCGCTGGAACCCGGCGGTTCAAAGGAAGGGGGCATGGGCAATATCCTTTTCAATGGCTATTTTTCACCGGTTAAGAAGACGGGCAAAACCTCCTGGGGACTCGGCCCGGCTGTTCAGATCCCCACCCGGACCAATGCTGTGCTGGGCAGCAACAGGGTAGCACTTGGGCCAACAGGTTTGCTGTATTATGCAGGCGATAAAATTACCGGCGGTATTGTGGCGCAGAATTACTGGTCGCTGGGGGGCGAGGGTGTGAACAAAGTCAACTCCTTCAGCCTGCAATATGTTGGCTACTATAACCTGCCCAAAGGATGGTTTGTGGAAAGCAATGCGACGATCATTGCCAATTGGCTTGCCACGTCGGACAAATGGCTGGTGCCGGTAGGCGGCGGCCCCGGCAAGACCTTCAAAATCGGAAAACTGTTTTACTGTGGCGCCGTTCAATGGTTTTACAATGGGCGACACCTGTAGGCGTGGGCAACTGGCAGGGTATTTTCCAGCTGCAGATCATACTCTAATTCACTAATTACGGATACCGATAATCGCATCCCCGAGTATATCCACTACTCCCTGCTGCACAACGCCGATTTGTTCCACTTCGTTCCCGGCCATCCAGTGCTGGCCGTTGTGAAGCAGGGTCAGGCGCTGGGTGCCTTTATCGGATTGCAGCAGCACATCGTATGTGCCTGTGACGCGGCCATCCCACGAAATGGTTTCGGCGAGTGCGGCTTTGTAGAAGATGTTGTTGTGGGTGAAGGTGGTGGTGAAGACCAGGTGATCGATCGTATCCGGCCTGCCACTAACAAGTTGGAAGTCCATAGTAGAATACGTTTAGTTACTGTAAGTTAAAAAAAATCCGGCGGGTGCGCGAAGGCAAATTCAGACTTGATAAGTTCTTCCTGTTCAGTATGATCCTGATTGTTTAACAGTAAAATGCTGAAGTGCCGGTAAGTAAATTGTAACTTATAAGGAGTGAAAATCACCATCCGGCCCTTTACTTCACCCACCTCTAATCAATCAACATGGGAAAGACATTAGCGCCGCCAAAGGCGATAAAAGCGGCAAAGACCGGTAAGAAAAAAGCTCCCACAAACGGACAACCGGATGCTGCATCCTGGGTGGGAAAGATCCCGCAGATCGAGCCTGGACTATATGCGGATGGTCTCCCCTATCCCGACTTCAATTACCTGGCTTTTAAACTGATCCTGAAACCGAACCGGTTCATATCCCGGGAAAGTCTCTTTGATTTTGCGAGGGTCATTAAAGCGCCGGCTGCGGAACACGGCGTTGGCTTTAACATGAGCAACTATGTGGATGCACCTACCAAGATCAGGGAGATCATCTTCATTGATACGGAAGATTGCCGGCTATACAATAATTCCTTTATCGTGCGCCGCCGTATAACTTATGTCAACGGCTTCCCGGAAGGTGACCCCGAAATTGTATTCAAATTCAGAAACGCAGATCTGCAGAAAACAGCGCAAACTGATGTGCGGCCGCAGATCCAGGGCGATTATGAAGTGAAGTTCAAATGCCAGGTGTTGCCGCTGAAGGAGAAACTCGGTGGCATCCGCATCCTTTATTCGAACAATGTCCAGTTTCCGCGCAAGAACGTAACGCAAAGCGATGTGCTTTCCTTTGATGCCATCTCGGAGGTTTTCCCCGTATTGGCAAGTCTGAAAAAAGAACCGGGCGAAAGGATCAACCTGGTGAATGGTGCCATCATAGAAGAGGTGTTGCAGGATATCTGCATGCTGGATTTCGGGAATGGCCACACGGCGAAGGCGAATGTGGGTATCTGGAGGACCCGTGGTGAACACCGGCCACTGATCGCAGAATTTGCCTACCAGCTTAAGTTCAAAGACCGGAGGGAACTCGACAGGGAGTCAATGAAGCGCGCCGAAGCATTTTTCCTGGCGCTCCAGTTTGCCGCGAAAGACTGGATGGCCCTGAACGCCACCAAGACCGGCGTGGTGTACAGGCTCCTGGGCAATCCGCCGAAATCCAACGAATAGTCATGGCGAGAGGACCATCTCCAAAGGCTGAGGCCCTGATGAAACGGCTTGGCCTTTCTTTCGAACATATTATCGCGCTTCGGTTTGCCGTGAATGTTGCCATTGCCACCTGGATCACCTGGACAACCTTGAAACTGATCGGCGATTCCAATCCCATCTGGGCGATTGCCTCGATGGTGGCTGCATCCGATCCGGAGCCTGCCGAGGCCCGCAAGATGTTCCGGGCAAGACTGATCAATGTGGTCGTTGGCTGTGCTGTCGGCTTTTCATTCCTGCTGATCGGCGGGGCCAAACAATGGTTGCTTCCGCTCGCACTCGGCACTACGGTACTGGTTTCCGCTTTTTTGGTGCGTGTCAAGACGATGTGGCGGCAGGCGCCGATCACCGCAGCGATCGTGATTGCCGCGAGTATAAAGGGAGGGGCTACTGTGGCAGGAATCCAGCACGGACTGCACAAGATTGGCGAAGTGGTGTTTGGGTGTTTGGTAGGATTATTCGTTAGCCTGGCGATGTCAAAGTTTTGGCTGATACAGCATGCGGATGAGCAGTCCGGGTAGACGGGGTTTCACACGGAGCCTTTTCACGTAAGGGCGCTGGCGCCCCGCAAAGCAGAGACCCAGGCAAATAACCGATTTAGCCGTGGTTTGCTGGCATTTTAACCACAAAATCGCCCGTATTGTTCCCCGGTTGCATCGAGCGACTCTGATTCTCTACACTTCAGCGACAATCATCACCAGATTCGAAGGGGGATGCTATTTGCAGGCAGTAGGGTAACTGTACCTGTATATTATTTACCCCAAACATTAAGCTATGTTTCCGGATCTGCTTTGCTTTTGCCACCTGCGATGGAATTTTGTTTATCAACGCCCGCAGCACCTGTTGAGCCGCTTTGCCCGTAATGGTCGTGTTTTCGTTGTGGAAGAACCCCTGTTCGATGCCGCTCCGGGCGACAGCCACTACGAAACTTCCAAAGATGTTACTACTGACCTCTGGATCGTAGAACTGCATATTGAACCGCTATTGTCGCGGGTAGATATAATTGAAACTCAGCGTATCCTCGTGGACAAGCTGATCCGGAATTTCAACATCAACAATTTCATCGGCTGGTACTATACCCCCGCCGCACTGGAATTCAGTGATCACCTGGAACCAGTTCTTACCGTTTACGACTGCATGGATGAACTATCTGCTTTCCTTAATGCCCCTGAATCCCTTAAAGCACTGGAACTTTTGCTACTGGAAAAAGCAGATATCGTGTTTACCGGGGGACAAAGCCTGTACGAAGCGAAAAAACACCTGCACGCCAATATCCATCCCTTTCCCAGTAGTATCGATAAAGCCCACTTTGGAAAGGCAAGGGCCGATCAGCAGGATCCCGAAGACCAGGCAGCCATTTCGCACCCGAGGATCGGTTTCTATGGCGTGATCGATGAACGCCTGCATATTGCCCTAATGGATGAACTGGCTTTGCGGAAGCCCTATTGGCATTTCATCCTGCTGGGTCCTGTCGTAAAGATCGACCCATCAACCCTGCCCCGGCATGCCAACCTGCATTACCCGGGCGGAAAAAGTTATGGAGAACTACCCCGCTACCTGGCTGGATGGGACATTGCCATGCTGCCTTTCGCACTGAATGAATCGACCCGCTTTATCAGTCCCACCAAGACCCCCGAATACCTTGCCGGTGGAAAGCCGGTCATCTCCACTTCAGTAAAAGACGTGGTGAGTGTGTACGGAACCAACGGGCTGGTATCGATTGCTGATACCGCCGATGACTTTATAGCGGCAGCAGAAGCGATCTTAAAGGCAACACCAGCGGAACGCAGTGCCTGGCTGAAAAAGACCGATGCTTTTCTTGCCGGTATGTCGTGGGACAAAACCTTGCAGGAAATGAAAACATTGGTACAGTCCACCCTGAACAACAAATTCATCAACCTTAAAGAAAAAAGAGAAGCATATGTTTGATTATCTGATTGTGGGAGCCGGGTTCGCAGGAGCAGTCATGGCTGAACGACTGGCTGGCGCCGGCAGGAAAGTGTTGGTAGTGGATAAGAGAAATCACATAGCCGGGAATACTTTTGACTATTATGATCCTGCAGGAATCCTTGTACACAAGTATGGACCGCATATATTTCACACCAACAGCAAAGAAGTTTTTGACTATCTCGGGCAATTCACTGCCTGGCGCCCCTATGAACACCGCGTGCTGGCAAGCGTAGATGGCATGCTCGTGCCAGTTCCGATCAACCTCAATACCATTAATGAACTATACGGCCTCCGGCTCAGTGCCGGTGAGGTGGAGGACTTCCTGCATTCGAAAGCGGTAAAAATAGACAGGGTGAAAACTTCGGAAGACGTGGTGCTGAGCAAGGTCGGTAAAGAATTGTACGAGAAATTCTTCAGAGGCTATACCAAAAAACAATGGGATCTCGATCCTTCTGAACTGGATGCCTCAGTAACAGCACGGATTCCCGTGCGGCACAACCGCGATAACCGCTATTTCACCGATACCTACCAGGCGATGCCGGCGCAGGGCTATACGAAGCTTTTTGAAAACATGTTGCATCATCCCAACATCAAGGTGATGATCAATACTGACTACAAGGAAGTGGAGGACAGCATCGTGTTTAAAAAGATGATTTACACGGGGCCGGTCGACTACTACTTTGATTATTGCTTCGGAAAGCTTCCTTACCGTTCTATCGAATTTGAATTCCAGACTTATGAAACGGAGGTGTTTCAGTCAACGGGCACGATCAATTATCCCAATGAACACCCCTATACGCGCGTAACAGAGTTCAAGTACCTGACGGGGCAGCACCATCCGAAGACTTCGGTAGTGTATGAATATCCCAAAGCAGAAGGTGACCCCTATTATCCTGTACCGCGGCCTGAAAATGCCGAGCTGTACCGGAAATACCAGCACCTGACTGCAGAACTGAATGACGTTTATTTTACCGGCAGGCTGGCAACTTACAAATACTACAATATGGACCAGGTGGTGGCGCAATCGCTTGCCCTGTTCAAAAAGATCATGGCGCAGGAAAAGGAAACCGTGTTGCGCCCTGTACCGGTACCTGCCGTCACCAATGGCCGTCATTGAACCGTTAACGTAGCAACTATGCCAGGAAATAAATTCATGTTCGCTACAGGAATGGAGAACAGCTATCCCACTATTCTTTTGCCGGATGGCAGCGAGAAGCGGGTGGATGAAATGGAAAAGACGGGGCATTATGCCCGGTGGAAAGAGGATCTTGAACTTGTCACATCCCTGGGGATTGAGTTCCTGCGGTACGGCCCGCCCTACTACAGAACCCACCTGGGTGCCGGCAGGTACGACTGGACATTTGCGGATGAGACCTTTGCGTACCTGAGAGATCTCAACATTACACCCATCGTCGACTTGTGTCATTTCGGCGTTCCTGACTGGATCGGAAATTTTCAAAACCCTGATTTCCCGGAATTATTTGCAGACTATGCTGCGGCGTTTGCACGGCGCTTCCCGGACCTGCGGTTGTATACACCGATCAACGAAATCTTTGTTACCGCCATGTTCTCCGCACGGTATGGCTGGTGGAACGAGCGGCTGCAATCGAATGAGGCTTTTGTGAATGCCTTGAAAATACTGTGTAAGGCAAATGTGCTGGCAATGCAGGCAATACTGAGCGTACAGCAGGACGCAACCTTTATTCAGAGTGAGTCATCAGAATTTTATCATGCTATTGATCCGGCAGCATTGCCGCTTGCCCGCTTTCTGAACCAGAAAAGATTTCTGTCGCTCGACCTGACCTATGGTTACCCGCTCAATGTAACGATGTATGAGTACCTGCTGCAAAATGGCATGACGCGCAAAGAGTATCATTGGTTTACCGACAACCAGGTGAAGGCGCATTGCGTGATGGGAAACGACTATTATGTAACAAATGAACACCTCGTGCACCCGGATGGTTCCACACAGGCCTCGGGAGAGATCTTTGGCTACTATGTTATCACCAGCCAGTATTACCGGCGCTATAAACTACCAATCATGCATACGGAGACCAATATCCGGATGCCTGCATGCCGCGAATGGTTGTTGAAGCAGTGGGCGAATGTGCATCGCCTCAAACATGACGGCGTTCCGGTGATCGGATTCACCTGGTACAGCCTGTTACACCAGGTGGACTGGGACTCGGCATTGCGTGAAGATGCCGGCATCGTGAACGAACTCGGCTTATACGACCTCGACCGGAAGATCATGCCGGTCGGAGAAGCCTATAAGCAACTGATCGAAAACTGGAAAGATGTTATTACGGAGGAAAGTTACGGACTGTCTTTTCATAACTGGTAAGCAGCTAGCGTGTGAAGATCACGTTCTTCCTGATGATGGTTGCCGTAAAGAGGGAAAAAAGTTCATGGGCCGACAAGCGGAATTGCCAAAACGCACTGCCTTGTGGAATTTCTTCCGTAGCCGCAGGGGAGATTTCGATGACGCTTTGTGGACTAAAAGCGGCAGTATTGTTGACGTCCTCGATGGAAGACATTGATTCTGACGGGTGGAAAGCCATAAATGAACTGTTGATTCAGAATGTATAGATAAAATTTGATGCCAAAAATCGATTTACCATATGGAAAACAATCCTTTCAGAAGTTTCTGGATGGGCGGCTATGAGTGTGCCGACATCCTCAATGCATTTGGTAACAGGGTTAACCTCCAACGGCTATCGGGTCATAAGGACCGGTTGGTGGCGGACTACCGTGACCTGACCCATTTCGGAATAAGGACAGTACGGGAAGGAATTTGCTGGAGTGCAGTGGAGCGCCGGGCCTACCGGTATGATTGGACGACGGTGACGGCCATGATCCATACGGGAAGGCAGATGGGCGTGCAACAGGTCTGGGACATGTGCCATTTCGGATTTCCTGATGATCTTTCGCCTTTGCATCCCATGTTTGCCCGGCGTTTCGCCGCTTTGTGCCGCGCGTTTGTGCAACATTATCGTTCGAACGAACCAGACGGGCCGTTGATTGTAGTGCCGATCAATGAAGTAAGTTTTATCTCATGGCTCGGGGGAGATGTACGGGGCACAGTGCCATATTGCGTCGGGCAGGGATGGGAAGTAAAGTATGCCCTGATGCGTGCATATATAGAAGGAATCTATGCCATGAGGGAGGTGGATCCGGGAGTCAGGTTGCTTACCACGGAGCCTTTGATCAACAGGGTACCCTGTGGTGACGCAACGCCGGAGCAAATGGAACAGGCTGCCTTTGAACATGCATTACAATACCAGGCAGTCGATATGTTGTGCGGCGTTATTTGTCCGGAGCTGGGTGGCAACCGCAGCCTGCTCGACATAATGGGGGTGAATTATTATCACAACAACCAGTTGATAGCAGGTACCGATGATTGCCTGCCCTGGGTGAACACCGCCTGCGATCCGCGCTGGCGTTCAATGAGTGACCTGATGCTGGAAGCCTGGCTGCGTTACGATTGTCCATTGCTGTTAGCAGAAACCAGTCATCCCGGAATTGATCGCCCCGATTGGATTCGGTATGTCGGAAAAGAAGCTGCGGTTGCGCTGCAGCATGGATTACCTCTGTGGGGCATTTGCCTTTACCCCGTCATCGACCGTCCCGACTGGAATGAAATGGAAAACTGGCATCGTTCCGGTTTGTGGGATGCTGTAGCAGGGGAAGATGGCTCTGTCGGCCGCGAACTGGTGGAGCCCTATGCAATTGCCCTGCAGGAAGTAATGGAGCAGGTAGAGAATGCAGTACTCTTGGCGCCTATTGCTGATTAAAAGCTAATTAAACCCTGCGTTTAACAATTCTGAAGCATCTTTCGCATACCTATTTTGATACCTTCATGCCATGTCAGCACGGCACGCAAATATTTATTTCTTTCCAACCTGCAAGGACTTTCATTTCTAGTCCCCGGTCTCTGCTTTTCACCTGACCGGGGTCTTCATCAATAATTACTGATTCTGCAACTGCAATTGTTCACCAGCGGTCAACAACATGGCTTTGCCCGCTGCAAAGGGAATTCTCATGCAAAACCAAAGTTCTGTGAGGGTAAGCGGCATCATCCTGTTGCTGCTGGTCATAATCAATAGCATCATTATAAGAGAAGCATATACCGGAAATGAAAAATGGTACCTGGCACTCGTTGTCAGTGTGCCCCTGCTTATGCTCGCAATGTTCAGTAATGGCCAGCAAAAGCCTGTGCGGTTATATATCCCGTTCAGGCAAACCTATTTTCAGCAAAGCAAAATGCACATCAAACATACCGATCATGAAAAACAAGGCAAAGACTCCAGCCGCTGTAAAAAAACACTTACTGCTTACCAGTGATGACCACGAACTGTTGCTTTTCTATCTGAAGGGCGGCACCGAGGTCAAATCATTTGACCGCAGCAATATTGCGGCGCTGCAGGAAGAATTAAAACGTGCACAGCTGGTTGACAAAGCTGATTTTCCGCGTGATGTCGTGAAGATCAATTCACGGGTAAAGGTGAAGATGGAGGGAAAGAAGGAGGCAATGGAATTTACAGTAGTGACTCCGGATAAAGCGGATATCCGTGAAAGAAAAATCTCGGTACTGGCGCCTGTCGGAACAGCACTGCTCGGATTCCGGAAAGGGCAGCAGGTGCAATGGGAAGTTCCGGCAGGAAAAAAGACATTCACCATTCTCGAAGTAAAAAATGAATAGGGATGCACCTGTTGTTAGTCATATTTCTTGTGTTGTCTCCCTTCCTTTTCTGGCTGGGCTTCAGGTCTGTATTCGTCCAACGGAGAAAAAAAGGAATGAAGGCCGTCAGGGAGGTTTATCACAGCATTACGGCCAGACATGCACTCTCCATCTCAGATGTTGATGTATTCGGAAACAGGCTGATCGCCATCGACAAACATTTCAGTAAACTGGTGATGGTCGTTCACAGGAATGCCGTAACCTGGGAAACCTGTGTCGATACCAGTAACATCCTGTTTTGCCGGGTGATCAAAGAACAGCAGGAAGGTACGCGTGGTTTCCGCCGGGTACGACTGGAAATCACGCTGGATGATGCAGCTGAACCGCTTGGGTTCGTGTTTTTTGAGGAGGAAGCTGATGACCGGCGGGAACTTCCCTACAGGGTGCAAAGGGCGCAGTTCTGGAAGCGGCTGATCCAGTTGCAGCTGAGTTTTATCCAGGTTTCACAAAAGGTGAATTGAGGGCGGTAATACGCGCCTTTTTTTTCCCGCAGGATTTTTTTTCTCGCAGGGCTCAGAGGAGCTGAGGCGCAGAGGGAAAAAGTCGCGAGGTCGGTGTTCAGTTGCTGAAGTAATAGTGTGAAGAAACCAAATAGCCAGATATGAAAATGCAATATTTCAGTTGTGGTTTTGTATTCCGTTGAGGATCTGGTCCAGGAACAACGATTGCGTCTTTGCTCAATATAATTGAATAGGATGGGCTGGTATCCCAGACCTCTTGCCTAAAATTATTATCAATATTAAATTTCAACCGTTTTCCCGCGAAATCGTCAACTGTACCAAAAACAATATCCCCTCCCCGCAACAATTGCTCGCGGGTCACGCTTAGGCCAAATAACGTATCTCTCTTGTAACCAGAAATTTCTTCTTCGTACGACCATCGTCCTCAAATCTGAACTTCAAAGTATATTGATACTTGCTGCTCTCCCCCACCCCGGACATAGCCCGGTTATAAATGGCAATAACTGAATCCTGGTTCTCAGGGATCTGACCAGATAATTCTGTCTGAAGTAATACAAGGACAAAAGCAAGCAGGCTGATTTTCATAGCTGACAATTAAACGAATCGAGGTCAAATTAGAAATTTCGTCTTAATATGCTGAATTTTCTATCTTAACCCGGTGAACATATCCATCAAATTTACCTGCAGTTGCTGCGGAAAGGAACACGAAGAATGGCCTTCCCTTGCTTTCTCCTCTCCTGACAATTACGACTGTTTATCGCCGGATGCCAGGGAAACAATTGCCAGGCTGGAGGGTGACTTTTGCATTGTTCACCACCCGGCTCAGACAGACCGCTTCATACGTTGTTCTTTGAATCAAAAGGTCAACTATTCCTGCCAGGACCTCAACTATGGCTTGTGGGTTTCCCTCAGCGAGAAAAGTTACGATGATTACCTTGCCAATTTTAACAATGATAACCACGAAACCACCTATTTCGGTTGGTTATGCAATGGGATACCAGGATACAATTTCGACTCTTCGATTCCCATGAATGTCTTCACCCAAAAAGGAAACTTACGTCCCGTTATTGAGCCACATGAATCATTTGACCATCCGTTTGTAAAAGATTATTACCAGGGCATCACAAAAGACGAAGCTGACCGGCGGGTCAACCAGATGCTTGACCTTATTGAAGCAATTGCTGACCCCGGTAAGAAAAAAAACATAAGCATTGCCACGGCGACAGTTGCCGGAGAGGCAGAACGAAAATCTAAGTGGTGGAAGGTCTGGAAATACTGAAATACAACTTTCTCAGGAAACTGGTCATTCTATCTGTTATCTTAACGGGCAGTTGGCATCAGGTCTTTGCCCAAAAACAAGCTGGGTTCCTCATTCAGTGCTTCGTCACTGCAAACGAAAAGGACACTTCCAATTTTGAATACCTGTTCTCGCTTTTTATCAGCGCGGAAGATTTTCTGAATATGCATTGCGACTCCATGACCCTGAACGAAAACGATCACGGTTGCGATTTCTCAAAACAATTGAATGAACTTTTTCAAAATAAAACTCAGTTTGTTGACACTCGGTACAAGACGAATGAGTATTTGGATAAAACCTGTACGGCGAACCCGGTTACCTTAAACCTATGGAAACCATGGTTTGGCGGAGTCACCAAGACTATCACGATCTACGACAATTACCGGTATGTGCTCCATGCTGGCAAAGTAGAGGTTTCTCCATGCTGGCTAAGACGAAGCTTTGCCCCAGATGACTTTTATTCCGCATTTAAGCTGAGAATTGCCCTGTCTGCGTTTCAGCGGCAGGAGATCTCACCAACAGAAACGAAACGGCTTCAGGACGACTTTTCAAAACTCATTTATCAAAATAAGACATTGCAGCCGGATTCAACAAACAGACGACACCTTTACTAAATTTTGACGATGGAAACGACTATTATATTACTGGTTCTGATTTTATTTATACTAACCGTCGTAGCGTACTTCAGTTTCAGGGCAGCGCAGCCCAAGCCGGATAGCCGGCTTACGGATCTGAAGTTCACGGTCGATAACCTTAAAGCCGACCTCGGAAAAATTGAACAGGTGGTCAGGACAGAGATCGCCACAAACCGGACTGAAAGTAATGCTGCCCTGCGCGAATCAAGAGAGGAGCTGACCAGGTCGCTGGGCGTATTTTCTGAAGTGGTCACGAAGTCCTTTGGCGCAACCAATGAGGCGCAGCAAAACCAGCTGGAAGCTTTTTCCAGGAACCTGGGCGCCCTGACAAAGTCGTTTGATGAAAAGCAGGTACTGCTGATCACCACTATCGAACAAAAATTAAAGGAGGGCGCAGAAAGCGCTGCGACACAAAACAAGGAAAGCCGGGCAGAATTATCCGGTGCGCTGAAGGACTTCCACGAGCGGCAGCGGGAAAACTTCAACAACCTGACGAAGAGCCAGGACAATCAGAATGCGTCCATCACGGAGAAGATCTCCGGCATGACCACGGCGCTGCAAACCGGATTGAAGAGTATGCAGGAAGGCAATGAAAAGAAGCTGGATGAAATGCGCAAGACCGTTGACGAAAAGCTTCATGATACGCTGGAGAAAAGGTTGGGAGAGTCTTTCAAATTTGTGAGTGAGCGGCTCGAAGCAGTACACAGGGGCCTCGGGGATATGCAGCACCTGGCGACCAATGTCGGTGATCTGAAGAAGGTGCTGTCGAATGTGAAATCAAGGGGCGTGCTGGGCGAATACCAGCTATTGAATATCCTGGAAGACCTGCTGACGAATGAGCAATATGAAAAGAATGTGAAGACTAAGGAAGGTTCCGGCGCCCTGGTAGAGTTTGCGATCAGGATGCCCAACGGAAAAGATACGCAGAAGTCGCTCTGGCTGCCGATCGATTCAAAGTTTCCCAGGGAAGACTATGAAGCATTGATCAATGCCTACGAGGAGGGCGATGCAGAAAACCTCGAGGGCCTGCGCAGGTCGTTCCGTAACGGCATTATCAAAAATGCGCGGGACATTAAAGAGAAATATATTGATCCCCCAAATACAACAGAATACGGGATCATGTTCCTCCCCTTTGAAAGCCTGTATGCAGAGGTATTGAGAACGCCCGGCTTATTTGAGCAGGTGCAGAAGGAATACAAGATCACCATCACCGGGCCAACCACCCTGAGCGCGCTGATCAACAGTCTCCAGATGGGCTTCCGGACGCTGGCGATCGAAAAGCGCAGCAGCGAAGTGTGGGACCTGTTGGGAGCAGTGAAAACGGAGTTTTCTGCCTTTGGCGAAATCCTGGACAAAACGCAGAAAAAGCTGCAGGAGGCTAGCAATGTGATCGACAGGGCGGGCGTACGCACGCGGGCGATTGAGAAGAAACTACGGAAGGTACAGGAGCTGCCGGCGGCACAGTCGGCAGAGATGATCGACGATATCGAGGCTTCGTTTGGAGAAGAAGGGGGCGTTGCGACCTGAAGTCGGGTGCGTAGGATCGCCAAAATGGAGTTAAGATCCGGTAAAGCCTTTTAAAAACGCGTTTTTTTTATCACCTTAAGGTTCATAAAACCTGCAAAACCTTATACCATGAGAAAACAATTCCTGGCATGTCTTACTGCCTGCACCCTGCTGTTCTTTTCCTGCTCAAAAGACAAGCCCGGTACGAACCTGCCACAAGCCCCAACAGCTAAAGCAGAATACGACCACAGCAACTACGGTGTCTATAAAGGTGTAATTGGTCGCCCGAACGGCATCGTAGACATTAACCTCATGAATGACGGCAAAGTATCGGCAAAAATAATAATCGACAATGTTACTTATCTCTTTACAACCACAGACCTGCTGTTGAAAGATCAGCCTTGCGTGCTGGTTTTCCATAACGCAAATAGTTACTTTAAACTCTACGTTTCTGCTGATGGAAATTATGCAGCTATTGAAGAATTCGTTTTAGAAAATTATCCTTTTGTCAAAACGGTAATCACCAAAGAAACGTCTGACGCCATGGTAAAACGTTACGAAACTACTTATACCAGTTTTTCATCAACAGAAACCTATTTCATGGTGCTCAACAACAATAAAATAGGAGGATTATTTGAACAAAACAACACATCCACCATTGCCTTCACCGGGATTGTTTCCGGCAACGATATCCTGATCTCATCGTACAATGAATATTATCTAACAGGGCAAACCAGCGGAGAGAATATTTCAGGCAAATGGGATATAGGAAATAGCAGCGGTACCTGGACAAGCAAACGGGTGTATTGATTGTTTATAAGTTTGGAAGTTTATTGGTATAGTAGTTTGCTTAGGAGCAATACTTCCTGTAAATATGGGATCAATTTTTCCAACCTTTTTGCGCCTTTGCCCCTTTGCGTGGCGCGCTTCGGCAGCCAGCGCCTACCCCATCGCGAAAATCAGTTCTTTATACAAAATATAAACACCCATAATGAGCACAAACCACCCGAAAGTTTTTTTCAGTCTGCCTGCGGGAATCTTACTATTGAGAAAACTACCCAGCAGGATGCCAGCAATAGCGAGCCCGGTTACGACAAACAGCAACTGCCAGTTGATGCTGTCCTGATGCAGGTTCCCGGTAAACCCAATCAGGGAATTCAGTGCAATCACAAGCAGTGAAGTGCCAACGGCCTCCTTCATGGGAAGGTGCAGCAATAACACCATCGCGGGGATCAGCAGGAAACCGCCGCCTGCGCCGAGCATTCCTGTAACGAACCCGATCGATGTACCAAATAAGATCAGCTTGCCTGCCGGGAACTTTTGGCCGCTTTTTTCATGGGTTGTAGGATTTCCCGCCGCTTCCGTGACTGGTTTATTATTCCCCCGCATCATAAAAACGGAAGAGATCACCATCAACAGGGCAAACAGTACCATGGTCAGCCAGCTTTCTGTTATCGAAAAGCCACGGATGGTGGCGATCTGCTCCGGGATCGCAGGAACCAGCCATTTGCGGGTGGCGAAAACGGCCCCCACTGATGTAGCAGCGAACAATAAAGCCATCCTGATGTTTACAGTACCCTGACGGTATTGCTTTGCAGCACCGACAAGGCTGGTGGAACCAACTACAAAAAGTGAATAGGAAGTTGCCGTTACCGGTGAAATGCCAAAAAGATAAACCATTACCGGCATCGTCAATATCGATCCGCCACCGCCGATTAGTCCAAGCGAGATACCGATCAACAGGGAGGCAATATATCCAAGAAGATGCATGATGTAATTTTCATCAAAGTTGCCGCACATCCCTGTGGCAGTGGGTGATAAAAGTCACCCACAGAATTTTGGTAAATTAACAGTATGGAAGAAAGATATCCCATCCGGCAGATTTTCCCCGGACTTGAAGAAGGACTTTATGAAGAACTGGAGCAGTACGCCGATATAAAAGAGATCCCGGCCGGCACGCAGATGCTGCGCAAGGGACAAACCATCCGGTCGACGATGCTGGTGCTTGATGGCATCGTCAAACTCTACCAGGACGACGAGGAAGGGAATGAATTCTTCATGTACGATATTGAACCCGGTGAAGCCTGTGCCGTATCGATGGTGTGTACCTACCGGCAGGAAAACAGCCAGGTGGTAGCCAAAGCGTTAACGGACGTGGTGGTGCTGAATATCCCGATTCAGTATATGGATGAATGGCTGGGGAAATACAAAAGCTGGCACTATTTCGTGATCCGCACCTGGCGGGCGCGTTACGATGAACTGCTGCGCACGATCAACGATATCGCCTTCCGGAATATGGATGAACGCCTGTTGTCCTATATCGAAAAACAGGTGGAGAAAATGGGGCGGCAGGTGAAGCTGACCCACCAGGAGATCGCAACTGACCTCAATTCTTCCCGGGAAGTGATCAGCCGCCTGATGAAAAAAATGGAAAAGAATGGCTGGCTCATCTCCCACCGCAATTCCTTCGAATGGACGAAACCCTGATCATGCTGTTATGTGACCAAGATCACTGATGGGCGAAAATGCATGTTCCATCTTTGTGGAACAGTAAAACAATACACTATGTATTTTCAGCACATTTATGATAAAAGCCTGGCACAGGGCAGTTATTTTATCGGTTGTCAGCAAGCCGGCGTGGCGGCAGTAATCGACCCTAAACGGGATGTGGACACTTATCTCAAGATCGCTGAAGAGCAGAAAATGCAGATCACCCACATTTTTGAAACGCATATACATGCCGATTTCCTTTCCGGTTCGCGGGAACTGGCTGCCCTCACCGGTGCAAAGCTGTATCTCTCTGATGAAGGCGGACCAGACTGGCAATACGAATTTGATCATATCGGTCTTAAAGACGGCAGCAGTGTCAAACTGGGTAACCTCAGGTTCGATGTGTTGCATACACCCGGACATACGCCGGAAAGCATCAGCTTTCTTCTGACAGATATACCGGCAAGTGAGGAACCCGTCATGTTGTTTACAGGCGATTTCGTGTTCGTAGGTGATATCGGCAGGCCCGACCTGCTGGAAAAAGCTGCAGGCCTCACGGGTACACAGGAACCCGGCGCACGCCAGATGTTTGCTTCCCTTAAAAAATTCAGTGCATTACCCCCTTATGTGCAGGTATGGCCCGGCCACGGTGCAGGCTCCGCCTGCGGCAAAGCACTGGGTGCTGTACCCTCCACTACGACGGGATATGAGTTGGAGCGGAACTGGGCTTTCCGTTTTGAAGAGGATGAAGCCGGATTCGTCAAATACCTGCTGGAAGATCAACCCGAACCGCCCCGCTATTTCGCGATGATGAAAAAACTCAACAAGATCAACCGTCCATTACTGACGGAGGTTCCTGCTATACGGGAACTGAGTATTGATGAAGTGAACGCAGCGATGGAGCAAGGATTTCCGCTTATCGATACCAGGGAAAAGAGCGCCTTTGCGGCTGGCTATATTCCGGGCAGCATCAATATCCAGGGGAACAATTCATTCAACACCTGGGCCGGATGGTTTCTCGATTATGAAACGCCTTTTATGCTGATAGCGGATCCTGCGAACCTTGACGACCTGACCCGCAAACTCATGCGCATCGGGCTGGACAATATCCTGGGCTATATCCCTTCCGTTCAGCAATGGGAAGCAGCCGGAGGTGAATTGGAGCAGGAACCGGTGATCACACTGGACAAGTTTAAAGAACTGTATTACGGGGAAGAAGATATTGATGTGATCGATCTCCGCGGCGCCACTGAATACCAGTCCGGTCACATCAAAGGCGCCCGGCATCTTTTTATCGGAAACCTGTTGAATAACCTTCACCTGGTCAGCAAGGATAAAAAGGTGGTAATTCACTGCCAGGGGGGCGATCGCGCTACCATCGGGTATTCCCTCCTGGCAAAACACGGGTATACCAATATCCTGAATTTTTCAGGCAGCATGAATGCCTGGCTGCAGGGTGGAAATGCAGTTGCAAAAGCAGGCGTTACACAATTTGTGGACGTGAGAACGAAGGAAGAATTTGCTGCCGGGCACGTTCCCGGTGCCCTGAACATTCCGCTTCAGGACCTTTCAGAAAGGATCAATGAGATCGTTGACCTCGGCAATAAGCCCGTGGTATTTTATTGCAAAAGCGGATACAGGAGTGGCCTGGCTGCCAAACAATTAAAGGAAAAAGGATATGACCAGGTATATAATGGCGGTGGCCTCGAAGAAGTCAAAGCACTCTATAAGAATAAAACAGTCCGTTTATGAAAGCCCTGATCACCAAAGGATGGAACCTGATGCGCATATTGCGACTTGCAACAGGCATTGCTGCAATAGTCTATGCCCTGATCACCAGGGAGACTATTGCCGGCATCGCAGGGATCTTCCTGGTCGTAATGGGACTATTCAATGCTGGTTGTAGTACAGGAACCTGTTCAATTCCCCGGCACCGCCGCTCCCGGGGCAAAAGACGACACCAATAGTTTTGCGTTCTTAATTATCATACATGCTTCAAACTCTGCAACAACCCTGGCCATGGTATGTGGCCGGTGCGCTGATCGGGCTTATCGTACCCGCCCTGCTCCTTTTGGGTAACAAACATTTTGGCATTTCCGCCAACCTGCGTCATGCCTGTGCAGCCTGTTTCCCGGCTGGCATCAAATTCTTCCAGTACGACTGGAGAAAGGAAATATGGAACTTCTTTTTTGTCGGCGGAATACTGGCAGGTGCCATACTGACCATACAGTTGATCCCAAATCCGGATCCGGTAGTAATCCACCCCGCACTGGAAAGGGAATTGGCGGGGTATGGCATCATCGATCACAGCGGCTTACAGCCCGGTGAGCTTTTTTCCTGGAGCAGCCTGTTCACCGTGAGGGGACTGATCATGCTGGTAGGCGGCGGCTTCCTGGTAGGTTTTGGCACCCGGTATGCCGGCGGTTGTACATCGGGTCATGCGATCATGGGGCTGAGCAACCTCCAATGGCCATCGCTGGTAGCAACCGTAATGTTCATGGCAGGTGGACTGATCATGGCAAACCTGCTCCTGCCCTATATTCTGCATCTGTAAATTATCTGAAAACAATCACAATGGAATCTATCAGTCAACAGGATACCATCAGGCAACAGGATACAATTTGTATCAATGAATCGGAAAAACAACATCCCTGGTGGTACAATTTCAAATACATGGCCGTAGGCATGCTGTTTGGCGTCGTGTTCCTCAAGGCGGAGATCATCAGCTGGTTCCGCATACAGGAAATGTTTCGCCTTCAAAGCTTTCATATGTATGGGGTGATCGGAACAGCAATAATAGTGGGCGTGATCTCCATCTGGCTGATCAAAAAATTCAAAATCAAAACCATTCACGGGGAGGAGATCGTGTTTCACCCCAAAAAATTCAACAAGGGCCAGATCTATGGCGGACTGATCTTTGGCCTCGGCTGGGCATTGACCGGTGCTTGTCCCGGCCCGCTTTTCGCCCAGATCGGAACAGGGGTTACAGTAGTGATCGTGGTATTGCTGAGTGCCATTGCCGGCACGTGGACCTATGGCTATTTCCGGGAACGGTTACCGCACTAGAAATAGTTCAATTGTTTATTATTTTAATTGTTTAGAAGTTGGCTTTGACGGATTACAACCCGGAGTAACGAAAACTAAATATTCCTCATTGCGCCTTTGCACCTTGGCGTGCTTTGCGTGAAATTAAAAAGCGCGCAGCGCTTTGCGGGCAAACTAGCCTTTTCCTGCGAGCAATTCCGATGGCGCATACCCGAAATGTTTTTTGAACGCAAAAGAAAAATGAGAAAGGTTCTCAAAGCCGACCTCGTAGCACACATCGATGGGTTTCATCTTCTTTTCCGCGAACTGGTAGTGCGCAAGTTCCAGGCGTTTCCGGGTGAGCCAGCGCTGCGGTGTACTCGAAAAGACTTTCTTGAAATCCCGTTTAAAGGTTGTCAGGCTCCTTCCCGTCAGGTAACTGAATTTTTCAAGCGGCATATTGAACATGAAATTCTTTTCCATATAGTCCACGAGATCAATTTTTCCCGGCTCTTCGAAATTCGCGAGAATATTATCGATTGTTGAATCAATGGAACGCAGGATCGTAACGGCTTCAGTGATTTTCAGATTGGCGAGATCCGGTGGCAGGCTTGTCATGTCGAAATACGGCAAAAGCGAAGAGAGGCAGCTTTCCAGCAATGGGTGATGGGCATAATGGCGGATGCCGGGCGAATCTATTGCTGCCGGGCGGACGTCCAGCTTCGAATAAAAGTTGCGGAGCCAACCGGTCGTCAGGTGCATTACAACTGTTTTGTGCGGGAAACCATCTTTGGGATAATTAATGATTGTCGCCAGCTGGTTGCGCGGGATGAGGAAGATATCACCCTTCTGAAAAATCTGGGTGCCGCCTGTGCGCACTATTTTTGTTTCACCGGATAGGAACCAGACCAGCATATGCTGATCAAATATTATGTCCGATTTGAAGAATTTGTCCTGGTAACAGGACAACTTGATGTCTTCAGTAATGTATTTTGCCTGGTATTCCATGTTGCGGTCTTTCCCTGATGCTGTGAACAAATTTACTATTGGATGTCGAACCTCATGCCGGTCATTGTTTCGGCAAACCGCCATAGCCGTTTGGCTGCTTTCTCATCGAGGGAATATTCCATCACGCCATTTTCGTGGATCCTTGCCTTCGTGGGCATATTTGAATCGTCGGGGATCAGTTCCGCAATATCACCATCTTCGCAATACACACCGCCGATTTGATCCAGGGCCGGGCTGGTTGCAGCCCAGACTGTAGTGGCCGCACCCTGGGGGATGTTCTTTAATGCAGCAAGCACATCCGCACGGAGGCTGCCCTCTTCATCGAGAAATCCCATTTGATGGAAAAGTTCCGGTGGCGCTTCGCGGGCGAGTTCAGTACCGCCAATAGAGCCGGGATGAACAGAATAGGCCCTTACATGATGCTTTTTTGCACGATTGTCAAGTTCGAGGGCGAAAAGATTGCTGGCTGTTTTTGATTGACCGTAGGCGATAAGGGTTTCATAGGAACGATATTCAAAATTCGGATCTTCAAAATTGAATGGGGATAAATGATGGCCAAGCGAGGAGACATTCACTACGCGGGCGCCATTTGCCATCCTGAGGGCAGGCCAGAGTTTAGCAGTGAGGTGAAACTGCCCTATAAAATTGGTGGCAAGTTGTGATTCAATTCCTCGCCGGTCGTGGCGAAACGGTACCCACATGATACCTGCATTGTTGATCAGGAGATGAAGCGGGCGCTGTGAGGAGAGGAATTTTGTTGTAAATCCCTCGATCGACCAGGGATCCATCATATCGATCGCCTCAATTTCGATATTGGGAATGCCTTCAAGGTTTTTTGCTGCCTTCTGTACATCGCGTGCAGGAACGATCACGGTGGCGCCGGCAACCGCAAGTGACCTGGCAGTTTCAAGGCCTATGCCGGTATTTCCCCCGGTGACGATGGCGGTCCTGCCGGAAAGGTCAATGCCGCTGATGACGTCATCAGCAGTGGATGTTGCGTCGAAACCTGTGCGAAGTGGGTGTTGAAGGGCTCCCTGGTAATTGTGCTGTGTCATGATTGATCGTGTTTGATGACACAAAGCTAAAAAGCGCCAAAGCCGGAGGGTTTGTTCAGAAGGCCGAAGTTGTTTTGTTCAGCGGGCCAGGTGGGTTCATTTTCACGCAGAGCCTGCCTGCGCTTAAACATCAGCAGTCAACGCAACCCCAAACTTCAAACCCCAAACCTCAAACCATTATACCCCCTCTTGCACAACCAATTAATTCTTACTATCATTAAAGCAGATTTCTAAACCCCAAAACCTTAACCAATGGAATCAAACCCTACCGTTACCCAGGGCGAAAGCCTGCAGTCCTCCTATTCATATGCTGCGCACCTGCTGATCAATCAGAAACTTTCCGCAATGGAAACTAAAAATGCCCTCGTAGCGCAGGGACTCGATGAAACATCAGCCGTACAGGTCGTGGAAGAAACGTTGGTTCAGACAAAGGCTGCTGTGAAGGATCAGACGAAAAAAGACATGCTCTATGGTGCACTCTGGTGCGTTGGTGGCATTGTGGCCACCGCTGCCGATATCGGGTTTATTTTCTGGGGCGCTATCGTTTTTGGCGGCATCCAGTTTTTCAGAGGTGTGGCAAATGCTACCTAGACAGTCTGCTGATTAAAGTCATTTATCTGCGTGCCGGCAGTCATTGATCATGGTTGTTTCCTGTGTTAACTTGTTACCGTGACACCAAAAACAGTTATTCCGGCAAAATGGCCGCGCGCTTTGCTGCTACTGGTTCTCGCCTATGAGGCGTTGGGTTCTCTGGCAGGTGGTGTTTTGCTGATCGCCGCGCCTGACGGGCGCTATATGGACATGCCTGTTGCGTTGATGCGTGGCTATTTCGACAGCTTCCTGCTTCCCGGGGTTATTTTACTCGACCTGGGTCTGCTGGGGGTGTTTGCTTTTATTGCAGTGCTTCGCAGGTGGTACTTCGCCTGGCTACTGGTGGCAACCTCGCTGGGCGGGTGGATCATCTGGTTCATTGCAGAGATCGTTATCCTGCAGGAATTGCACTGGCTGCATGCGATGTGGGGCCTCCCTGTTTTGCTGGGGGCCATAGCCAGTGTACCACTTTTCATTTCGCGTTTTCCGAGTGCGGGTTCACAGCGGGTATTGCTCTGGTGCGGTATATTCTCTTCGCTCTGGTATGTTGCAATCAACTGCTTTGTTCCGCTGTATTACGATGGTTACAGTTTTGCAGGCCTTACTGTCAGTGAATTGTCGGCCATTCATGCGCCTACCAGGATCCTGTGGGTGCTACTGGCGCTTCCTTATCCACTATTGTTTGCCGCTTTCGGATGGGGTGTGTTGATGATGCCAGAAGGAAACCGGCTGTTGCGGATAACGGGTTCCCTGGTGATCGTTTACGCCATTTTTAACCTATACTGGCCACCCATGCATATGCGGGGCAATATGCCATCCCTCACAGATACACTGCATATTTGTTGGGCGATCGCTACCAACCTCTTCATGTGGCTTTTTATGATCCTTGCTGCTGCAGCCATAAAAGGGCGGTTTTGCAGCTTTACCATTATTGCCATAACACTGCATGTCATATTCGGGGCACTGACTTTTACAGAAGCGCCAAACATCGCTGTAAACGGACCGACGCCAATGATCGGCACCTGGGAAAGAATCAATATTGCCGTATTTATGTTGTGGGTGGTGGTATTTGCAGGGAACCAGCTCCGGAATGCTCCTTCCTTTGCAAAAGAATTACCGGGAAAATTAAGCCTGTAATTTACGGAACTGAAGCAATGCCTTTTTTTTCAGGCGGCATTTCTCGCCGCTCATATAATGCAATAGACGCCGGAGTCCATCGCCACCCGGAGGATCACTCAATGACTGTTCATGCCGTAGAATTGCCGATGCCGTTCTGGTATCATTGAAGGCACCCAATACGTCGGTCAATCTCTCTACAAATTTTACGTGGTCGTCGCTCCATTCTCCGGGAACGGGAGTTTTCAGATCGTCCTTATACAGTTTGGAGAGGTAAAGCATATCCTTAAGGTTTTTCCGGATGGTATGCAGTTCATCGTCTTTGAAATTTCCCGCGAGCAGCACTTCTTCAATATTTCGTTTTTTCAGCCGGAAATAAACATCCTTTTCGAGCGCAAAAGGAGTTGGTAAAGTTTCAGGAGAAGCAACGTCCGATTCAGCGAGGATAGTTGCCAGCTGTTGTTCCAGCGCGATAAATTCCTGTTTATGCAACCAAACGGACTTTTCCTTCAGGAGGTCCCTGATTTTCTTTTCCAATGCAGAAATGGTGTCTTTAACATCATCGGACGGAAGGAAGATCATCTTCAATCGTTTCAGGCAAAGTTGCCGGTCGCGTATTTCACCAACCTGGCGGTACATTTTCTTCAACCGTTTGGGCAATTGCAGGGGTGGTTTATTTACACTGCCATCGCGCAGCATCCTGAGAAAGGCATGGAGTTTTTTAATATTCACACGGAACTGGTGAATCGTCTCCTCATCCGGTTGGCGGGGAATATCAACGCCTGCTGCAGCGAGTTTTTTGCAGTAACGGTGAAGAATTGATCTGGCATCTGCATCACCCATAAGATCTGTTGTGACAAAGTTACCTGTATCCGCCGGCTATTCTCCGGGAAACGGAACGCCGGTCAATGATTCACACCAGGCCAGCAACGCCTCCTGCAGGTTAACATCATCAGCCTGGGGATGATGGGCCTGCACTTTGCGGTGAAAAAAATACCTGCCGGTACACCGCCTTTGCACCGCGCTATGCCTGACCGAAGTAAGCTTATTTATAAGCAATGGCCGCACTCGATGGGCCGGTAAGGGGAAGCAGGGCTGTCTTTTTAAAACCGGTCTGTTTTGCCCATTTGTCAAAGTCCGCGAAAGTATAGTCGAAACCGTCTGCTGTTTCAATCAGCATATTCAGGCTCATCATCAGGCCGAACAGGTTTTGTTTCCTGTCGTTGTCGATCACCGCTTCTATGGCGATGAATGCGCCGCCTTCGGGAAGTGCATCATAAGCTTTCCGGAGTAGTAGCAGTTTATTTTCTTCGTTCCAGTCATGCAGGATATTGCCCATGGCGATCACGTCGGCTTTTGGCAACGGTTCGCTGAAGAAATCACCGCTCACCGCCTTCACTTTGTTTGCCGCGCCAAACTTGTCAATGGTCTTAACGGCAATATCTTCAACCTGTTGCATGTCCAGGGTGGTGCATGTCATATCCGGGTTATGTTTTGCCACCATGATGGAGAGCACCCCGGCAGATCCACCGGCATCCAGGAAGGTTTTATAGGGAGAGAAATCAAATTTCTCCGCAAGTGCCATAAAATTACCGATCTGAATTCCGGTCATGGCGCTGACAAAACCCTGTAATCTTTCAGGATCCTTGTATAAGGTTACAAAGAGCGGATCTTCACCACCAGCCACTTCATTCTGGGCAAGCCCCGTTTTTAGTCCCTCGCCCAGCTTGTGCCAGAAACCATACAGGCGGTTGTTGAACATTTCCAGGATACCCCCCATATAGGTCGGTTTCTGCTTATCAAGAAAAGCTTCAGCATCCGGGCTGTTGGAATATTGTGCAGCATCCCAGAAGCCATCCCGTTGTAAAAAGCCCAGTACATGCAGCGCATCGAGAAAATCATACAGGTGCCTGTCGGTACATTTCAAACTGAGGAGGGCCCTGATGGCTTTCGCCGGCATTTTCCCTTCGCGGGCAAGATGGGTGAACAACTCAAATTCAACAGCAGTGAGCAGAATTTTAGCGGGCCAGAAACCTGATCCGATCTGCATGATCTTATCCGGTGAAGGTGGTGTCTGATTATCCATGGAAGGTTTATTTCCGGAAAGGTAAACCAATCAATACCGGAAAACGGGCTTCCTGTTCCGGAAAGGCGATAATGCTGGTCAGACTGGCAAAAGCGCCGAATGAATTGTTGCAACTTTAGTTCTTACCCCGGGAGAGCAGCAAGGAGGCTTTTTTGAGGCGGATTACCTTTTCCGGCTGAAATTTCTTCCCTTCCACTTTGTTGTAGGCCACAAAGAAAAAAATCAGCTGTTCAACGAGTTCGCCAGGAAGATCAGAAATGTCCCTCACCTGCCGGTAAACAAGTGAATTTTCGGGAATAAAAAAATAGCGGTCGTTACGGATGGTCCTGGTCTTTTCCGTCTGCATTGCCTGCAGCAGGCCGATCAGCCGGCAACGCACTCTGCAACCAGGGAAGGTTTTGTGTTCCGAGATCACGAGTGCATCCAGCGGGTCACCATCTTCGCCTTTTGTTCCGGGGATCATACCGAAATCGAAAGGAAAAATCAGCACGGTTATACTTCACAAAAATCCTGCTGCGGATAATATTCCGCAAAATTGCCGGAGAAACTACACAATTATTTTTTTGTAACGCTGACATGTCCGTTTTTTTCGATCGTGATCTCTTTCACTTCCTCAAAGGATTCGCTGTTCAGTTCAAGGCGTACACTTTCGTGGAGGTCATCTTTGCTGATGGCTGATTTCCACATGTTGCGTTCATTCATTTGTCCGTCGCGGTAAAGTGACATATGTTCTCCCTTTACGATTTTCCCGATCCAGGCATGTTTCATGGCCAGCAGGGCGAGTACGCGATGGATGACCACCAGCACGACAGCTGCCGTGACCGTGGCAATAAAAGGCGAAGCGCCGACCACACCTCTTGCGAGGATGGCGCCCAGCATGATGGCGACGATGGAATCGAAGGCAGTTTTCTTCCCGAGGATCCGCATGCCGCCGAGCCGGATGCAGGCCAGTGCAACGAAAAAGGCGATGAAGGCACGAAAGCCCATTTGCAGGGGACTAAGATGTTCTCCGCTGCCCCATAAGATAGAGAGGTCCATGGCAGGTGGTTTGGGTGGAAGAATAAAAATCTGTACCCGGTGTAATTGAAGTGTAGGAGTTTAGCTGGACTGGCCCGGGGCATCCTCCCTGCGATCTTCCGGCCGAAGGCCGGCTGTGTTTTTTTCTCCGGACAACAGCATGTTACAACCGATCGGCACATCAAGTCTTCGCACTTCACTGCGCCTTTGCTCCATTGCGTGCCCTGCGTGAAAAACTCATCGCGCAGCGATGAAAATACAAGCGGGAAAAGGCAACAGTGAAAGCTAAAGATCAATCCCTGCCGTCGCCAAGAAAAAAGGATCGTTCCATGCCCGGCTGCAGGGGTCCGTCGAAGGAAATCACCGGCAACTGATTGCGGGCCGGGATTTCGAGGCTGGTATCCAGTAAAATATTGCTTCCATTGATCAGTCTCAGCCTGATACGCGGTTCAGCCGGCCAGGGCAGGAGATCTGTTTCCCCCTGAAGAAAGCATCCTCCCATTACGCCCCTGTCGCATTCGAATCCAAGCCGCGACTCACGCCAGTCTACCTGTGAAATGATTACTGAATCGCCCTGGTTGCCGAAGCCTGTGATCGTGAGGATTTTTCCGGAACGACTATACCACAGTAAAACAATGACGGCAATAAAGGCAATTACCAGGAAGTATACTTTTTTTGTTGAATTCATACAGGATGATGGCTTACTGATAGGATGCAGGCAGGGAAAGTTTTGCATAATCAGCAGCGGCCAAACTTAAAATTACCGGTAGTTTCCACCTGGCGCATCCGTAGTTTTACGGATTCTGTAAATATCATTCCCGGTATACAGCCACAAAGTACAGCGATGGATGGCGGGAGCTAAAAAATAGTCGAACTATTTTAGGTAACTTAAAAGTTACGCTTATATTTGTAACTTAAAAGTTACCTGTTATGTTTACAATTCAACATGAATGGTTGTACAAGCAGCAGCCCAGGGAAGTGTGGGAATACCTGACACAGGCCGAACTGATCACCCAGTGGTTGATGCCAAACGACTTCAAAGCAGTAGCCGGACACGAATTCCGGTTCCATACGGCACCAATCCCGGAACTGGATATGGATGGCATCTTCTATTGCAGGGTACTTCATATAAAACCCTTTGAAAGCCTGTCCTACAGCTGGAAAGGAGGTCCCGGCAATGGCATCTTTACCATGGACACCCTTTGTGCGTGGACCCTTATTCCTGAAGGCACGGGCACCCGGCTAAAACTTCATCATTCCGGCTTTACGCAGGAAAATCATGAACTCTTTGCCCGCATGACGGAAGGATGGCTGTATCATATCGGGAAAACCTTTTCATTGTCAAGCCCGGTAAAATAATGTTATGAAGATCGGTATCATCGGCGCCGGACAGATTGGCGCAACACTGGCTGCACAATATATCCGGGCGGGACATAACGTGAAAGTCGCCAACGCGCGTAACCAGGCCAGGCTAATGGAAGTGACAGCACTAACTGGTGCAGCGGCAGTCACTTTAATTGATGTAACCATAGGCGTTGATGTGCTCGTTGTCTCCATCCCTTTCCTGGAGATTCCAAATCTGGCTTCCGCGTTGGACGGAATGATTTCACCAGCAACAGTAATCATTGACACCACCAACTATTATCCTATTCGTGATGGTCGCGTCGATGCGGTTGAGGACGGCCTGCCGGAAAGCATATGGGTATCGCAACAGCTATCGCATCGCGTGGTAAAAGCATACAACAGCATTCTGGCCGGATCGCTCGTTAAAGCCGGACGGCCCAATGGTTCCGCCAGCCGCATTGCCCTGCCGGTCTCAGGAGATGACGCTGGTCAAAAACAAAAAGCAATGAGGCTGGTCAACAACAGCGGCTTTGACGCATTTGATGCCGGGTCACTTGGAGCCTCCTGGCGGCAGCAACCGGGAAGCCCGGCCTACTGTACTGACCTGAGCCTTGCAGCGTTGATCAACAATCTTCCACTTGCCCAACGGGAACTATTGCCCGCCCGCAGGGAAACGGCACTGCAGTTTATCCTGCAACAGAACCCTGATCATTGGCTAAGCTGGTATAAAGAATGTGTCGCGAACAACCGCATCATCTTTGAAACACAGCCGGGGTGAACCTGAACTCCTGCCTACGCTAAAGCTACTGCTTGCGCTAAAGCTTCAGCAGTCAAGTACGGCAGGCAAAGCCAACCTTCAAACCTCAAACTTCAAACCTCAAACTTCAAACCTCAAACTTCAAACTTCAAACTTTCTTCATGCCCATCCCCGATCTTGACGTCTTCCAGGTGATCGCTGATCCAAGCAGGCGGCAAATCCTGCATCTGCTGACAAAAGGAAGTCAGAACATCAACGGCCTGTCCGAAAACTTCGACATGAGCAGACCCGCAGTTTCCAAGCATATAAAAATCCTGGAAACTGCTGGTTTCGTCACGATAAGGGAATCCGGCAGGGAACGTTTCTGCGAACTGAATCATCAGGGCTTCGACGATCTCAAAAAATGGATCAGCTATTTTGACCGGTTCTGGAATAACAAGCTGAATAACCTGGAGAACGTGATGAACAAAAAGCGGAAAGCGAACTGACTTTCTATAACGACCATCCCACGGTGAACTGAAATACGAAATCAGTTTCTTTTCCTGCCACCGCCGGCTGGTTATCATAGTTGACCGTTGTTCCGGCGCGGAAGTAGAAATCCTTCCAGAATTCATATTTCGCATCGAAAGAGAAATCGGAACGCCATCTGCCGGATTCAGTTAAAGAGGGATATACGTACCAACTTGACAGCAGGCTGAGATCACCGATATCAAATAGATTCAACTCTGTTCCGGCATAAGCTTCCAGGCTGTTGCGGGCGGGAGTTTCATTGGTAAAGCTTTCATTGTTCACGGACAGGCCGCCGCCAACACCCCAGTAAGATTTATTGGTATGTTTCAACAGCTTGCCACCGCCGATTTTACCGGTGGTCCTTAACCGAAGCGCCTGTTCTGTATTGGAAAGGAAACTCAGCGATGCTCCCAGGTACCAGTCGTGCTGCAGAAAATATTTATAGTTGATGGCAGCATCCGTTCGTTTGGTATCCTCCACGCTATCCTGTTTGGAAAAAAGTGTATTAAAGTTCGCATCCAGCTGCCAGCGGTCAGCCAGGTAACCGACGGCACTGCGCACCGAGAATTGCCGCAGGTTATTGGCTTTGGTAAGGCTCATTCCCACATCAATGCTCGCCTTGGCGCGGCTCCAGAAATCTGATTTCAAGCCCTTGATGAAAACAATATCTTCCAGCGCCACTTCTATGTCCGTCCTGCCAGGATCTGCCGTCACAACCCTGCCGCTGTCAGGCCTGCTTTTCAGATTCCCATTGATCCGCCTGCCATCAGCCAGCGTGATCAGAAACCTCGTATCCGAAAATACCGAGCGGATCTCGGACCATTTGATAGTAAAGTCATTTTTCGAAAAGCTGGTTTCCATGGTCAGTACACCATTATTCAGTGATTTCATTTCACCAACAATGGTGTTGCCATTTTTGAAGATGACCGAGTCTTTCTGTGCCAACAGCAACATTGGCATCAAGACCAGGCAGATCACCATTGGCAATGCCCCGAACAACTGCTTTACCGGCTTCAACAGATTTATTTTTAATACGTAATGAATGTAAGTACCAAAACAATATCAGCCTGTAGTAGTTTTTATCATTTTTTACATGGTGGCACTCCCGATAAGAAGAAGTAGACAACGGCCGAATTTTTTACGGCGAAAGTGGCGGGAAGGCGTGGCGGGAATTGTCATTATCCATTCCTGCTGACTGGCAGGGATGATTCTTAACCAATGACCAGACCTTTTAATGTGTGGCTGCTGGGTTTACCGGCACTCCTGTCGGTGTGCTTCAACCAGACACTCCGCGCACAATCCGCTGCGCCCCCACCCTATACGATGGGATTCATTCCCGCCTCTATCTCTGAGACTGATATTGCCTTTCCGCTTTATGAAAAATGGCATTTGCACGGCCAGGTGGATTTCCAGCTGGTAACCCAGGGCACATACGTGGATCAGAATCCTTTTGCCTATGCGCAGCGGACGGTTATCCGCCCCTGGATCATGTATTCGGGTTTCAGAAATCTCAAACTCTGGCTCGGTTATGCCCACAACAAAAAATATGAGATCAAGGAAGCTGGTAATTATGAAACACTGGAAAGGCGGATCATCGTGATGGGATCCATTGCCCAAAACCTGCCTAAGGGAAGCATGTTTCAGCAGGTAAGGTTTGAAACCAAATTCTTTGACGACAGGGAAGGCGTTCACCAGGCGGTTCCCCGGCTCAGGGCAAGGTTCGGGGTCAACCATTACCTGCGGCAGCACAGCAGCAAACCGATCTTCAAAGCACCGAACATCTCCTACTATACAGAACTGATGCTGAAGTTTGCCGACAAAGACTATGCAGAGGAGCATTTTGACATTTTCCGCCTATCCGTCTATTACAGTGCGGGCATCAACCATAACCTTCATTTCCTGGCTGGTATGATCGGTCAGATGCAACTGCGTACCAACGGCACCCAGTTCGATGTCTATTACGGACCGATGATTTCCCTGCGCTACAGTATTAATAAAAAAGAACGGGAGACATTTGACAATGTCGACGCCTCCGCCGATTAATCAATTCACTAAACATTACAACGATAAAGAACGGCACATTGCGAGAAGCAAATTCAGCAGCGAGCGCATCCGGGTCAGGCGTGTGCAGGTAAGCATCCCATCTTGCAATGCCCTGCTTAATGTCGCGCGGCACCACCGCGTTCAACGATGCCAAAGAAAATATCATCATCTGAAGGTCCCTGGAAAGTCACCTCGAACCCAAGCCGGTCGCGGTAAAATTCCAGCGCAACAGGAACATTCCTGACGATGAAGAAGGGTACAATGCAGGATATGGCGGCTCTGGACATGAAGGCGCTGAAAATGGCAACAAAATTATGATTTTGGCTCGTATTTTCGATGCAGCGACAGCTAAATAACCTGCCCATGCTCGACCTTGTAATTGAAGCCCGGAGCGCAGCCTTAAGTGCCGCCATCACGGTCAAACGCATCCTTCCTTTCCGTTTGCGCAGGATGGTAGGCCCTTTTATTTTCATGGACCATGCAGGGCCGATCTCGGATCTGCCCGTCACCCCTTCTGCACTTGATGTTTTGCCGCATCCCCATATAGGTCTCTCTACTGTAAGTTATCTGTTCGGCGGCAGGGTCACGCACCGTGACAGCCTTGGTGTTGAACAGGTGATCCGGCCGGGAGAAGTAAACTGGATGACTGCCGGCAGGGGCATTGCCCATTCGGAAAGATTTGAAGACCCCGCCGCGCTGTCAGGCGGTCTCGAAATGATCCAGACCTGGGTCGCCTTACCGGAAAAGGATGAAGAAGCCGCCCCTTCCTTTAACAATTACAAACCAGAACAACTTCCCGTGTTTACCGACAAGGGTGTGTGGATGCGCCTCATCGCAGGCGATGCCTATGGCTTAAAAAGCAGTGTGCAGACAAATTCCCCCTTATTTTACCTGCATGTCAACCTCGGGGCGGGTGCGGTATTCGGACTCCCGAAAGAACACTCAGAAAGAGGATTGTATATCGTTAAAGGAAGTGTTGAAGTAGCCGGCATTACGTATGAAGCCGGCAAGATGCTGGTATTCACCAAAGGGGTGGATCCGCTGCTGATCGCTAAAGAACCGGCTACACTGATGATGCTGGGGGGCGAGCCGCTGGGAGAAAGATTTATCTGGTGGAATTTCGTGTCATCCCGCCGGGAGCGCATAGAACAGGCAAAGGAGGATTGGAAACAGGGCCGCATCATCCTGCCCCCGAATGATAACCACGAATTTGTACCCCTGCCGGATGATAAGTCCAGGCCCGCAGGCAATCCTCCCAAACCGGAACCCTTGTCATAAATTTTCAGCCGGACCACCATCAACCATAGTCCGCAATTGCCGCGCATTGTCGAACGCATTTCCGATCGTATTGTTGAAATAAGCGAACACATCTTTCCCGGCTGCCAGCCACCGGGCGATCAATGCTGCTTTCTCTTCGAGGAACAGGTTGGTGTAACTGTCGCGGTAATCGCCGTTCGGACCATGGAAACGCAGGTAAACAAAACCAGCCTTCAGGCGGGAGATTGTTTCCACTGCATTCATATTGGAAGACTTCGGAATATCCTGCAACACCATGGTTGCATTGAAGTGGTTCAGCAACTCAATCGTTTCGCCCGTGTACCACCTGTCGTGACGGAACTCCACGGCCTTCCGCCAGGCGCCATCGGGATCGTTTTCTTCCACTTCGTACAGGATGGATTCTACCTGGTCAAAATAGTCCAGGGTGATTTTTCCCGGGAACTGGATCAGCAGGGAACCCTTTTTTTCCCCCAGCCCCGCAGCAGCGGTCATAAAGGGTTCCAGTAAACCAAAATCGCCTTCCAGCTCCTTACTATGGGTAATGGCTTTACTGAGCTTGATCGTGAAGCTGAAATTTTCCCCGACATCATCTGCCCATTTCCGGGTGGTGGAAGGCAACGGCGTTTTATAAAAAGTACTGTTCACTTCCACGCTGTTGAACAGGGAACTGTAGTAATGGAGGCGGCTCTTCGCCTGGAAAGCCGGGGGAAACGTGTTCTTGTTTCCCGGCACGACTATATTGCTGGTACCGATCCAGGCCGTTCCTTTCTGTTGCATCATTTGCGACATACTTGATTCATGTGCAGGTACCTGCGAATGGCATGCCTGGGGTATATTTCTTGCATGGTTTGTCTATAAAACCGTTGTTATGGAAAACGAAACATCCCGTGATCCCATGGTTCATACGGCAAATGTCAAAAAAGAATTCCGTCTGCTGGTCGATCACCTGCGCAGGGATATTCAAAAGCTGGATGACCCGAAAGCCAAAGCGCTTTTTGAAACTTCAGCAGAAGTGATCTCCGGTCTGGAAAAAGCATTCACCGACTATGAGGAAAAAAATGAAACGGCCTGGAAATATTAGCCAGAGCTTCCTGTTCAGAACAGGATGGAATATACCGGAAGAGCATGCACCGCCATGGTAGCGCTGAACAGGAATCGCAGCAAGATAAGATTGCAGCCCTCCATAAAACGGTTGTTGATGAGGCAACTACCATTGATGGACAGCCATGGGTGGCAGGAAACGCCACCCTTACCGTGAAATTTATTTATAATTTTTCGTACCAGTCGAGAATAAAGTCCGCCACTTTTTCCCAACCCGGCTCCCCGCAGATGAAATGGCTTTTCCCTTCAAAGACCTTCAGGTCGACCCGGCTGCCAGGATCAGCATATTTACCGGCAAGTGTTTTGGTGAGGGATGGTGGAAAGATATTGTCGCTGCCACCGCCGATGAACAGAAGGGGCGCGTGCGGCTTATTGAAATCAATATTGGAAAAGCTATTGAGCACCAGTTCACGGCTAACTTTATAACTTTCCGGAACAGCGAAGCGGTCAAATGCAGGGCCCCGCTCCTGTTCGGGAAGGGTATTGAAAAAACATTTGTCGTACCAGGCCCGGCTGCCCATGAAAAAAGGTTTGCCAGACAGGAATCCGAACGCTGGCAGCACTGCCTTCAAAGTTGTAAAGGGTGGAAATACATTTTTGGGCGGGGCACCGTCAATGCTTACAGCGGCTGAGGCTTTTCCCAATTCCAGCAATTTCATGGAAGCCATCCCCGCCATGGAGTGGCCGATGATCAGCGGTTTCTCAGGAAGGCTGTCGATCAGTCGGACAAGATTATTAACGACATCTACAAAACCGGTTTTTACAAGATCCGGGTGCACGTTCTGACGAAGTGCCGCAGGATCACCATCGTGCCCGGGATTAGCCGGGGTGTGAACGGTATAGCCTTTCTGCTCATAATGTGACTTCCAGGCTGCCCAGCTTTTGTTGTTCACAAAATTGCCATGGATCAGTACGATCGTTTTCGATGTTGCCATAATTATTGCTTTATAGGTTTGGGTTGATGACTTGAAACACCGTAAACAAAAGTTGAGCGTTTTACAAAGGGGCGGGCGTTTTCGAATGTAGAAATAAAATCGCATAGTCCATGCAGGTAGCAGGGTATATCCTGGTGCCGGGTGGAAAATGAGGATGTGAACGTGGGTGACAACAGGTGAAAAAGGTTTGAGGTTTGAGGTCTGGGGTTTGGTCTTGCCTACCGAAGCTTCAGCGTAGGTAGGGGTTGGGAAAGAACTATCCTCTCTTTCAAAATAAACCATTTTGTAAAACTGAGCGAAATGAGCCACCAGTCTATGTTTCACGAACGTATGCGTTGTATCCGCATAAAATAATTCATTGATAAACGGGTTTCCGGTGGCAGATACCTGGGCCCTGATCAGGATTTTTCCCGGGTCGGCTTCCGGAGGGGTGTCCGGTATTCATGCAATTTCCGTTTATAAATGCCTAAGTTTTTGAAATGCAGTCTGGTGGCTCATTTCGCTCAGTTTTACAAATTGCCTCTTTTCAAAAAAAAGCAGCACCCTCTTTGTAGCTTTTAAACCGCCATGCGCACTTCAACCACTGCGCCATATTGGATAATCGGGCAACCGCTCGCGATGGCAACAGCTTCGTCGTAGTCCCTGGCCTTGATGAGAAAAAACCAGCTCAGCGACATTGTACTTTCAGCATAGGGACCCTCCCGTACAATATCAGGCCTGCTGATGACCCGTCCGCCTGAATCCCAGTTCTTGGGCGGATATATAAGTTTGCCTTCTGCAGCGATATCGTCGACCCATTCCACGTACGGTTTGAAAGCATCTTCAATCTGCCGTTGAGAGGGACTGGCATGTTCGCTGATCATATCACGGTGGATCAGGATGATGAATTCGTTCATAACAGAAAAGTTGGAGGTAATAAACCGATCAGTTGTACAGGGCCTGGGTCGCTTCGAGAATGATGTCCACCACTTTAACGAGGTTGGCGGGCACCATCTGGTCATCAAGCCCGATAATGCTCCAGGAAGGCTTGTTTTTCCAGGCGGCCTTTGAAATTTTGGTAACCGTTGCTTTTGCCGCCCATGGAACCTGGGTGGCAAATGCTACCGATATAATTATTCATTTTGAAAATCAGTGACGGTAAAAATGTATTCGAGTGGTTGCTCGATCATGCGGATAGCATCGTCGAGATATTCACCACCCTCGGTAATGTCGTGTTCCGCCGGTTCGTAATGCACTTCAGTTCCGGTTGCCTGAAGTACTGTATGAGTCGCTGACGGACTAATAAAAAAAGGTTTCATAATGTTATGTTTGAGGATTAGAGAAGAAGAACACAATGTGGTAGAAATGATCTGCAAACTGCTGACTTGCCGTGTTGTTGACCGGTTTTCGTAAGGATCATACGCCGGCGTGGGGATACCCTCGTGCACGAACAGGTGGAAAGTGCACTCCCGTTACAACCGCCTCGGCAAACTGTCACCCGTCGTCTTCGTTTCACCAGGTGGCAGATCATCTTTAGCAGTAATACCTACGCAACGGGCTGAGCCTGCCTGCTCCACCACGATTCAAAATTCAGTGCACCCAATGATGCCTCACCGGCAGGCACCAGTGAAGTGTGCGATATGCCGCCGCCGAAATATTCCGGTTTTCCGTTGGGTTCCACCTTCCGCGGATCATTTGTATGCCGGAGATAACGGGCTACCACATCAAAAAGTTCAAACCTTTCCGGACCGGCGATCTCCACCCTGCCATTGAGCGGTGTGCCCAATGCAAACCCTGTAACAAAAGCAGCTACATCTTCAGCTGCAATGGGCTGGAAACTCACGTCTGACAGGTGAACGGTATTGCCTTCCGTAGCCTGGTTGGCAATCCCTGCCAGGAATTCGAAAAACTGGGTGCTGCGGATAATGGTATAGGGCACCCCGGATTGCACGATGAGATCTTCCTGTGCTTTCTTAGCCCGCATGTACCCAAGGTTCTGCATGATATCCACGCCAACGATGGACAAAGCAAGATGGTGTTTAACACCGGCATTGATCTCTGCGGCCAGCAGGTTACGCCCTGACGTCTGGAAAAACTCCATAACCGCCTTGTCTTCAAAAGAAGGAGAATTGGCAAGGTCGATCACGATGTCAGTGTTCTGCAAAGCCTCCGCCAGCCCCTCGCCCGTAAGGGTGTTGATGCCGGTAGCAGGAGAAGCAGCGATAACCTGGTGACCTTCCTGGCGGAGGCGGGCCACTACTTTTGTTCCGATGAGGCCGGAACCGCCGATGACTACGATTTTCATAACTGATGTTTTGCGATGATGTTGTTTGGTCCCTGTAAGACCAACCCAATGCCAAAACACCAATTGCCTGATTGTCAATCGCGTTCCCGGAAATGCACTATAGATTACTCACTTTATTTCGTGAAATCACGGCAAGCCTCACGAAATAAAGTGACAATCCGGGAAGAAACAATGTCAGACGACATAATCCCGCTTTTCGATCCCCAGTTTTTTCATTTTAGAATGCAGGGTGTTACCGGGAACTTTCAATACTTCGGCTGCACTGCCGGTACCGGAGATCTTTCCCGCACACCGTTTTAGCGTTTCGATGATATAATCCCTTTCCACTTCATCGAGGGAACGGTTCAGTAAGATCGCTGCATTCTGACGGGAAGCGTCTGTTGATGGCGGAATATAAACTTCATCGAGAATACCATCCGTAGCCAGCAGGATACTGCGTTCGACAAGGTGTTCCAGCTCCCTTACATTTCCCGGCCAGGTATAGCTGCGCAATTGCTGCAGCAGCCGCGGTGTCACTTTTTTGATCTTGCGTCCCGCATTTCTGCTGTACTTCTGTACAAAGAACTGGGTGAGCGGTTCAATATCCGCCGCACGATCGCGTAAGGGTGGCAGTAAGATCGGAAATACATTGAGCCGGAAATACAGGTCAGCGCGGAATCGTCCGGCCCTGACTTCTTCTTCAAGGTTGCGGTTGGTTGCAGCGATCAGCCGCACATTCAGTTTGATCAGCTGTTTTCCGCCCAGCCGTTCCAGCTCACGCTCCTGGATCACCCGCAATAATTTTGCCTGCGCTTCCAGGGGAAGCTCCCCGATCTCATCCAGGAATATGGAACTGTTATTGGCCAGTTCAAACTTACCGATCCGCCGTTCTATAGCGCCGGTAAATGCGCCTCGTTCATGCCCGAATAGTTCACTCTCAATCAGGTTAGCAGGCATTGCAGCACAATTGACTTTCACCATCAGTTTATCCTTCCTGGGCGAAGCGTTGTGGATGGCCCTTGCGATCAGCTCCTTTCCTGTTCCCGTTTCTCCCAGCACCAGTACGGTGGAGGTGGAATCCGCCACGAGCGACATGAGCCGGTAAACCTTCTGCATTTCTTCGCCATTGCCGATAATCTCGGAAAAATTGTAGATCGTTTTGATCTGTTCCTTCAGGTAGTCGTTTTCTACTTCCAGCTGTTTTTTGTAGGCGAGCAGTTTTTCATTGGCCTGTATATTCGAAATGGCCACTGCGATCTGCGCGCAAATGCCTTTCAGGATCAGCTGGCTCAACCGGTTGGCAAGCAACCAGATCGTCCCGATATTTTTATCTCCCACCCGCAGCGGGAGTCCATATACATTTTTCAACCCGGTTGAGCTCCAGAGTTTCGCATAATCACTCCCGCTTTTCAGCTCTTCTTCAATATTGAACATTACGCCGTCACTGCTGGCAAGTACCTGCGCCGTGTGCGGTTGATGAACAGTCACTTCCCCATGCACCATTTTCTCAAAATGTTCCGGTGTATTGGCAAAAAGAGAACTGTCATACATGTAAGGTGAAAGGTGAATGCCATCATCATCTATCACCCGCAACATGGCAAGTTTGGTATGAATGGTCCTGTCCAGCACTTTGAAAATAGCATCCTGCAGGTCCTGCCTGGTTCTTGCCTGGGTGATATCACTGCTGAAATCCAGCAGGAAGGCCTGTTCATCCTGCTTTCTGGTCACCATGTCATTGGCCATGATATTGGCCATGGCAATCGAGATTTGCGAGCAGACGCCCTGTAACAAAGGAATATTGATCTCGTCAATATCAAGAAATAGAATGCCAAGGTTCGTTTCCCCGTTGCGGAGACGGATACCGACAATATCAGTGAATCCCAATGTTTTCCAATATTGGAGATAGGCGGACCGTATCCCGCGGCTGATCTCGCGGTCAACATTGAACAACATCGGGATATTGCTGTTGAGTACCCTGTCCTGCAAACCATCACTGATGGGATATGCTGAATTCTCCAGCGCCCTCAGGATCTTCGGATCGGGTTTATTGGTAAGTTCATATACATACGGGCTCATCGTTGCATTGTCCTCATTGATCCTCCTGATCACAAAACCGTTCCGGGGACGCAGCTTGCCTAAAGCAGCCCGAACCGTCAGCGCCAGGTCTTCTTTGGTTCTGACAGCTGCAATATTGTTGCTGAATTCCAGGAGAAAAGATTTCTCCCCCTCCTTATTCTGCAATTCCTCATTCTTGATAATGTTGGATACAGCACTTGACAACTGCGGCGCCATGGCTTTGATCATGCTGCGGAACGCCGGGGTAAAACTATCTGGCTTATCCGTATAGATGTGCACAAATCCCATGGGCCTTCCCTCCTTCATCAGGCAGGTCATCAGGATCTCCCGTACGCCCTTTTCATAATTGACGCGCAGAAAAGGCGGACTCAGCGGTTGGTCCATGATGTCTGCCAGGAAAAACGAAATGGGTCCCTCTGACTTCAGTACAGCCTGGATAAAAGGTTCATTGAGCGAAAAATGAGCATGAACCATTTCCTTGTAACGGGTATGGTTTCGGATAGGAGATCCGTCGTTATCGAGCAGAAAAGGCGTGTAGGTTTCGTCCTTGTAGTCGATCAGGGTAACGATCGTGTGGGTAAAGTAAAAAATACCCTTGATGCGTTTCTTAAAAAGGGTGATCAGGTCATTTTTATCCCTGATCCTTGTGATATCATCACTTAATGCCAGCAGCATTTCTCCCTGCTGTTGTAAGGAAAGGTTTGATTTGTCGTCCGATGTCTTCTTCATCAGTTTGCCTGCAGTAAGTCTTTAAAGGTAGTCCATAAAAACTTTCGGTAGATTTAGGGACAATTATTTCCCGATAAAATCTTCAGTATGCAGTCGCTTAAAAAAGAAGACCTGAGCCAGGAGGTATTCGACCTCTATGACGACTATGCCCATGACCGTATTACGCGGCGTGATTTTGCTCAGAAGCTTTCGCTGTATGCCGTGGGTGGAATTACCCTGCCGGCACTGATGAGTTTTCTCATGCCCGATTACAAGGATGCCATCCAGGTGCATTCAGGTGATCCGAGGGTGGATGAACGTACAATCAGCTATGAATCACCAAAAGGCGGCGGTTCAATAAAGGCATTGCTGTGCATGCCTGCGGGAAACAAAAAGAAACTCGGCGGTATTGTGGTAGTGCATGAAAATCGCGGACTCAACCCGCATATTGCCGATGTCGCCAGGAGGGCTGCACTGGCTGGGTTCATCAGCCTCGCACCTGATGCACTGAGCCCATTGGGCGGCTATCCCGGGAACGACGATGCAGGACGGGAACTGCAGTCGAAACGCGACCGCAATGAAATGCTGGAAGATTTTATCGCCGCAGCAGACAACCTCAGGCACCAGGAATATTGCAACGGCAAAGTCGGCGTGGTGGGATTCTGTTTCGGGGGATGGATTGCTAACATGATGGCCGTCCGCATTCCCGACCTGGCTGCGGCAGTTCCCTTTTATGGCGGTCAGCCGCCCGCATCAGATGTGCCGCAGATCAAAGCTCCGCTATTACTTCATTATGCAGCACTTGACACCCGCGTGAATGAAGGATGGCCGGCCTATGAAGCGGCCCTGAAAGCCAGTCATAAGGAATATACAGCCTATATGTATCCCAATGCCAATCATGGTTTTCACAACGACACGACGCCGCGGTTCGACAAAGACGCTGCAGCGCTGGCGTGGCAGCGGACCATTGACTTTTTTAAGGCAAAGCTGGATACCCGGGCATGACATTGGCATAGCCCGGGGTAAATGGCTTTGACAAAAACCAGGAAAGTTGTCTATATCTCACTGGGGATTTTACTCATCGGTCTCGTTGTGCTGCGCATCCTTTTGCCCGGGATCCTCTTACGTTATGTAAACCGCCAGCTTACCCGTATTGATGGCTACACCGGTCACGTGGAAGATATTGACGTAGCGCTGTTCAGGGGTGCCTATACCATTGATTCCATCCGCCTCGACAAAAAATCCGGCAAGATCCCGGTTCCTTTTTTCAGCGCACATGAAATAGATATATCCATCGAATGGCGGGCGCTTTTTAATGGGAAAATTGTAGCGGAAATTGAAGCTGACCGGCCCAAACTGAATTTCGTGAAAGGGCCGACGGAAGCCACTTCGCAAACCGATATTGATAAAGACTGGACAGACGTGGTGGACAAACTGATGCCATTTAAACTGAACCATTTCCAGGTAAACAACGGCGAAGTGCACTACCGCGATTTCCACAGCAGCCCGAAGGTGGATGTCCTGGCGCAGCATATTGAGATCTCCGCCCGCAACCTGTCAAACGCCAAAAGGGATAAAGATGCCCTTCCCTCCCCTGTCACCGCCACTGCCGACGTTTACGACGGGAAAGTTACCGTCAACATGAAAATGAATGCGCTGGCAAAGCAGCCCACATTTGACCTGAATACCCGCATGACCACACTATCGCTGGTGAAGTTGAATGATTTCCTGAAAGCCTACGGCAATTTTGATGTGGAAAAAGGAACGATCAGCCTGTACACTGAGGCGGCAGCAAAAGACGGACGGATCAGCGGTTATACCAAACCGGTGATCAAAGACCTGAAAGTAGTGAACTGGAAAGAGGACAAAGAGAATCCTGCAAAGCTGGTGTGGGAATCAATCGTGGAAGGTGTGGCGTGGGTATTGAACAACAAGAAAGAAGACCAGATTGCTACGAGAGCAAAATTTGAAGGCAATATCAAAGATCCTGATGTCAATGCCTGGGTGATCGTGGGACAACTACTGAGGAATGCGTTCATTGAAGCACTTTACCCATCGCTTGAAAATAGCGTTAATATCAATTCGGTGGGTAAGCAGGATGAGAAGAAAACTTTCCTGCAGGAAATCTTTGATAAGGATCGGAAAGAAAATAACGCCCCCGACGATAAAAAGAAATCGAAAAAAGAACTCCGGAAAGAACGGCGTAAAGAAAAACGAGAGGAACGCGAAAAGCGCAGGGAGGAGCGAAAAAAAGAAAATACTGCATCTAAAAATCAGTGATGGTTTCCACTTCCTCCTGCAGCACCAGTTCTTTGGCAGCACGGCGCGATGCGCGCCGCTGGCCGGAACTGAAAATGATAAATGCAACAAGGGCGCAACTGCACATCACGGCAGTCATCGGCAGGGCCGATTGATGTTCGAGCACGCTAACCAGGGCGGATGCGCTGGCACCGATCGACATCTGGATCGTGCCGATCAGCGCCGAAGCATTTCCCGCCTGGTTGCCCATCGGCGCAAGCGCCAGTGCCGTCGCATTCGGGAAAATGAAGCCCTGGCAGGCCAGGAAAAAGAAAATGAGGACCATCACCAGGTAAAGATTGTCCCAGGCCAGAACAACGCTTAAAACCATCAGCAGGCCGATTACCGTCTGGGATAATGAGGCAAACCGGATCACCTGTTCATTGGAGAATTTCCGTAACGCCAGATTATTGGCCTGGCTGGCGCTGATCAGTCCTGCTGCAATGATGGCAAAGATCCAGCCGAACTGCTGCCGGTTCACACCATGCAGTATCATGAACACATAGGGTGATCCGCTCACATACGCATAAAGTCCTCCGTAGGAGACTGAACCCGCAACGGCATAGACCTGAAACTGCGGATCTTTCAGGATAGCCGTAAAATGCCGCAGGATCGGGACCGGTGCCAGCGAAAAAGCGGGGTCAGGCGCTTTGCTCTCCGGCAGGATAAAATAAGTACCCGCCAGGATAAGCAACACCACAACAATGAGGGCAACGAATACATATCGCCATCCCAGTGCTGTTGTGATAAAACCGCCGAATGCCGGTGCAAGGATGGGCGAAACAGATACCACCAGCACGAGCAGAGAAAAGATCCGTGCATTGTCCTTTACGGAAAATAAATCGCGTACCATCGCCCTGGCAGCAACCATACCAACACAACCGCCGATAGCCTGGAAAAAACGGAACCAGATCAGCATTTCCGGAGACCTGGAAAGGGCACAACCGCTGGCTGCCAGGAAATACAGGCACAGTCCTGCATAAAGCGGCCGCTTTCTCCCGTATCGTTCGAGCAGCGGACCATACAGTAATTGTCCTGCTGAAATGCCGATAAAAAAACTGGACAGGGATAAAGATATTTCAGCAACAGTTGTGCGCAGATCGGCAGCAATTTCTGGGAAAGCAGGCAGGTACATGTCGATCGACAACGGGCCAATCGCGGTAAGCAGCCCCATTACCAGGATGACTGACCAGTGCTGTGCGGATTTTTCTTTGATCATTGGGTGTCTATTCGTGGTTAACCATCATGCCAGAATGCTGTTTTTGTGCCAGTTGTGGAAAGATAAAATTGTTTTAAATTTTTCACTATTTATAAACAAGTTGTCCTACCTTAGAACCACCCCTGCTATTATTTCTTCCAGCATTTCCAATGATGATTCGATGGACAAGTATCTGAGGATGCTTTCCGGAATTCCACTATCCTGACTTCACAGCAACGCTGAAGCCTTTACCATCTAAAAAGGAATAATGAACGCAACACAACAACAGCCGATACCGGTTGATGAACAGATCAAAGTGATCGTTCACGAGATCAGGAATCCACTCCAGGCCATTGACCTGGCAACACAGATGTTATCAGGAGCTCCCGGCAGGGACGATCAGAATCCCTCCTATTTTGACATCATCAAAAGAAATGTCAAAAAGATCGAGGAACTGCTGAAAGAGATTTTGCAGGCTGAAACGCCTGCACCGGAAAGTTTTGCGCCGGTAAATATCAGTGCCTTGATCGACGACTGCCTGCTGCAGATCAAGGACAGGCTTGATCTGAACAAAATAACTGTGTTCCGGCATTACGCCAGTGACCTTATGATCAATGGTTCCGGTGAACAGTTTAAGCTTGTGCTGACCAATCTTTTCACCAATGCCATTGAAGCCAAACAGGATTCGGGCAGTGTGATCTGGGTGGCTGCTTTCCCATCAGAAAGCACCATCAAACTGGTGGTGAAAGATAATGGCAGGGGCATGGACGCGAACACGCTTGTCCACATGGGTGATCCCAATTTTACCACCAAATCCTCCGGGCTCGGAAGAGGCATGTGTAATGTGAAACAGATCCTTAAAGCACATGGCGCTACTTTTGCGGTGAACAGCGATCCGGGACTCGGCACTACGATCGTGATTACGTTTTCATGTATTTACTGACAGCTTCCCGCAAAGTTTTGATACTATAGGGTTTTTCAATGAATGCTGCAGCGCCTGCATCGATGGCAAGTTGCTCTACGTGCGGACTTGCAGACATAATGATCACCGGTACATCCTGTGTCCTTTCCTGTTTTTTCAGGTGTTCGCAAAGGCTTACCCCGTCTACTCCCGGCAATTGTTTGTCGATCAGGAATATATCCGGAACGTTAAACTGGCCACGCAGAATCGCTGCCGCATCAGGATAGATTGTAACCAGGCAACCCTGCTGCTCAAGTATAAGATGGGCAGAGTCTCTTATCGCGTCGTCGTCATCAACAATAATTATCTTTTTCACTGTTATCGCTTTAAACCGGAAAAAAACAATGAACGATCATTTTATTTCCGGCGATCCTTTCCAGGTGCAGTGCCCCCTTGTGCAGCGTCATGATCTTTCCGGCAATCGTCAGGGCAATGGCCGGTCCGTTAACGGGCTGTTCTGCCTGAAATGAATTGACTTGCTCTACATCACTGAATGCAGTACTGTTGTGGGTAATGGAAAGCCGCACTTCGCCCTGCCGTTCCGTACCGTCAAGCTGCCGGGGGGGTGCCATCATTTTTGTTTCTATATGGATATGTGGTGAACTCCTTGCTGAAAAGTGAATCATGTTGCGCAGGAGTTGCTGCAATAACAACTCCAGCTGTTTTTCGTGTGCCCGGATGGGCAACAGGTCTCCCGTAGTAAGCAATGTACCAGTTTCCTGCAGCTTCCGGTTAAACTGTTCCGCCAATGCAGCAACCAGTTCTTCCAGGTTAACACAGCGCTCCGGTACATCCGCGATCGTGATCTGGGAAAGTGCCACAATGTCGTCTATCAACAGGCTCATCCGGTTCAGGGAAGACTGTATCCGCCGGAAGGATGCTTTTCCGTAATTGCTCATGGCAGAAGCTTCCTGGCGCATCAAGCCTTCCATGAGGGTATAGATGTCGCGGATCGGCCCCCTGATATCATGTGTTGCAAGATGGGTCAGCTGTGCTACTTCCTTTCCGGCAAGGTGCAGTTGCCGGAGCCGGTCCTCCAGTGCTGCATTGACACGTTGCAGTTCCTGTTCCTTTACCAGCCGGTGTGCCACGTCATGTATCAATAACATAGTGCCCAGGAAAACACCATCTGCCTGAAGCGGTATAATATGAATTTCTACGTGGCGCCTGTGCTGCAATCCAGGATCGGGGGCAAGGAAACTTTTCAGGCCAGACCGCGAATGCTGCAGGGCAATCATCAGATCGCTGTCATTTTTAATGCCCGGCAATACCTGGAAAAGCATGAAGCCTACAGCCTGGTCTTGGGAAGCGCCAAGCAGGCGCGCTGCTGCAGTATTCCAGGCAACAACAATATTTTCAGTATTGATGGCTACCATTCCATCGATGCTGAATTCCATCAGCAACGAATGAGGTAAAAAAGGAACACTTTCGGTTTTCATAACTTTCAATAAAATAACAGCATCCCCCCTCGTACCTGGGAGGCAACAGCGTAAGGGACCACAAAAAGAGACGGAACAGGAAGGCATCAGGTGCCTTGGCTATCAGAATATGTAGGTACTCCCTTTCAGAAAAAGAGGTAACCGAAGGTAACATATATTCCCCGTAATGGTCCGGGAAAAACGGGCACTATTTTGAGGCGCTCAGGTTAGCTTTCAAGATTTTTTTGCGTAGTTAAATAACTACACATACATTTGTAGTCAAATAGCTACATTATGAATTTACGAAGAGATGTCTTCCAGGCTATTGCAGACCCTACCCGGAGGGCGATCCTGTTGCTGGTGGCATCACACGCCATGACAGCCGGTGCAATCGCCGCAAATTTTGATACCGCCCGGCCAACAGTGTCCAAACACCTTCAGATCCTGACAGAATGCGAATTACTGGAACAGGAGCAGCAGGGGCGGGAAATCTATTATCACCTTAACCCGAACAAGATGAAAGAGATCGCAGACTTCCTGGAGCCGTTCCGCAATCTTTGGGACGACCGGTTCAACAAACTCGAGTCCATCATGAAAAAATACAAAACCAAAAAATAGCCGGACATGGAAAGAAAGACAAAACTCAAGGCTGAAGAAGGCAGGCAGGATATCGTGATCACGCGGGAATTTGACCTGCCTTTAGAACTCCTCTTCAGGGCCTATTCCGAAGCGGAGATCGTCGAGCAGTGGATGACCACCAAAGTATTGAAGCTTGACAACAGGGCCCATGGCGGCTGGCAGTTCGAAACCAAAGACCCCCAGGGCAATGTGGTATTCAGGGCCAACGGAACCATTCATGAATTCACCCCGGAGAAACGCATTACCCGCACGTTTGAAATGGAAAACACCGGTTTCCCGGTACAGCTGGAGTTTCTCGATTTTGAAGCCCTTTCTGATGATACCAGCAAACTCACCATGCAGATCGTGTATCGCTCCGCGGAAGACAGGAACAGGATGCTGAAACTGCCCTTTGCCGCAGGCATGAACAAGGCGCATGACCGCCTCCAGGAAGTCGTAAACGCTTTAAAATAACTACCATGAACAAACGAAACAAAATCATCTATTGGATTGCCACATTATGGCTCAGCCTGGGAATGGTTGCAACAGGCATCGTACAACTGTTCAAAATGAACCAGGAAGGTTCGGTAGCCCCACCCGGTGCCGACGGTATCGGTTTGCTTGGTTACCCGCTTTACCTGCTGACCATCCTGGGTATCTGGAAACTCCTGGGAGTTGTAGCATTGTTGTTGCCCCGTTTTCCGCTGCTCAAGGAATGGGCTTACGCAGGATTTTTCTTCCTCACTACAGGAGCCATCTTTTCGCATATCGCTATTGGGAACCCGGTAAAAGACATTTTCCCTTCCCTGCTGTTACTGGTGCTTACTTGTCTCTCCTGGTATTTCCGGCCGGCTGACAGGAAGGTGGAAGTGAGTACGCTTGGAGTTTGAGGTCTGTGGTTTGTGGTTTGAAGTTAGGCTTCGCCTGCTGTACTCGACTGCTGAAGCTTTAGCGCAAGCAGTAGCTTTAGCGAAGGCAGGTTTGAGTAGCACCATTTAAATAATGTCAACCTATTCATCATGAGTAAGAATATCATATCCAAAAAGAAATTGTCTCCAGCAGCACAGGCTGAATTGCTCAGTACGCTTAAAGCAAGGTTTGAGAAAAATCCCAAACGTCATCCGGGCATCAGCTGGAGCACCGTTCTGGCTAAACTGGAGGCACAGCCGGAAAAACTCTGGTCGCTGGAACAGATGGAAGCCAGTGGTGGTGAACCAGACGTGGTGGGGCAGGACAAAAAAACAGGAGAGATCCTTTTCTATGATTGCGCAGCCGAAAGTCCCAAAGGCCGCAGAAGTATTTGTTTTGACATCGCGGCGCTTGAATCACGGAAAGAACATAAGCCCGAAAATGCAGCCCTGGCACTGGCCGAAGAAATGGGGATTGCCATGCTTAGCGAAGAAGAATACCGTTACCTGCAGTCCCTGGGAAATTTCGACACCAAAACTTCCAGCTGGGTGCAAACGCCGGAGGCCATCCGTAAACTGGGTGGTGCCCTGTTCTGCGACCGCCGTTACAACCATGTATTTACCTATCATAACGGTGCCGAGTCCTATTATGCAGCGCGGGGTTTTCGCGGCGCACTGAAAGTCTGAATTCCTTTTTTTCGTACCTTCTGTTATCCAAAATAAACCAAACATGAAACGCAAACATTTTTTGCTGTCATTGCTATTGCTGGTGACATTGTCTCCTTTTTGCCAGAGCCAGGTAACGGTTGATGATTGGGTAAAGGAATGGGAAAGGGCAAAAGCCTTTACAAAGGAATACCTGGATGCCATGCCGGACGACAAATATTCACTGAAACCAACGCCGGAAATGCGTTCCTTCGCCGACCAGATGCTGCACCTTGCAGACGCCAACTATGCGTTCGGGTCTTCAGCAACCGGTGAAAAAAGTCCCGTGGAACCCGGCGGATCTGAAAAGGCTACGGACAAATCCAAAGCCAATGTGACCAAACTGGTGATGGACAGTTATGATTTCATGATCAGCAGCATCAAAAAAATGAACCCTGCGCAAATGGGCGAACAGATCAAAATGTTTGGCCGTTTTGATATGACCAAAGGTCAGGCTATTGCCAAAGCATTTGAACACCAGACCCACCATCGCGGCCAGGCGACCGTATATATCCGCCTCGCCGGCGCCAAGCCCCCACAGGAGAAACTGTTTTAATTGTACCGGAATATTTTTGCAACCCCCTGCGCCTCAGGGGGTTCTTTTTATGTTACCGCATTTAATAAAAAATCTTCCCGGAAATGGTTGTTTGAACTGGTGAGGCTTGTCCTGTTCAAAATCAGAACCAACATGACAACGCTACACTTTAACCGGCAAAAGGCAGGCTGGGTGACTTTGCTGCTGTTGCTGGTTGCCATCTCCGGTTTCGGCCAGAAAAAACCCAATATCCTCGTGATTATGGGGGACGATATCGGCTGGTTTAACCCCAGTTGTTTCAACCGGGGCATGATGGGCTTCAGAACACCCAATATCGACCGCATCGCGAGTGAAGGGGCCATGTTCACCAGCTGGTACGCACAGCAAAGCTGCACTGCCGGCCGCGCGGCATTTATTACCGGCCAATCCCCGATCCGCACCGGCCTCACAAAGGTGGGCATGCCTGGGGCAGATGTCGGCCTGAGCGCCAAAGACCCTTCCATTGCAGAATTTCTAAAAGCCCTGGGTTACTCCACCGGCCAGTTCGGCAAGAATCACCTGGGAGATAAAAATGAATTCCTGCCCACAGTACATGGGTTCGATGAATTCTTCGGCAACCTCTATCACCTGAATGCCGAAGAAGAACCGGAAGATCCGGATTACCCCAAAGACCCCAATTACAAAAAACTATTCGGCCCCAGGGGTGTACTCCGTTGTAAGGCGACTACAGTTGATGATGCGACCGTACAGGGACCGTTTGGCAAGATCGGTAAACAAAAAATTGAAGATACCGGCCCCCTTACCAAAAAGCGGATGGAGACAATCGACACCGAATTCACCGATGCCGCACTTGATTTTATGGACCGGCAATCCAAAACCGACAAGCCTTTCTTCTGCTATTTCAATTCCACCCGTATGCACATCTTCACCCACCTGAGCCCCGCCTATGAAGGCAAAACCGGGTTCGGCCTCCAGGGCGACGGCATGACGGAACTGGATGACAATGTCGGCAAACTGCTGAAAAAACTGGATGACCTTGGTATCAGCAACAATACTATCGTTGTGTTCACTACGGATAATGGCGCCGAGATGATGAGCTGGCCCGATGGCGGCAGCACACCTTTCAGGGGTGAAAAAGCAACCAACTGGGAAGGCGGTTACCGCGTACCCACGGTCATCCGCTGGCCCGGCGTGATCAAGCCCGGCACCCTGGTGAATGATATCTGTGCGCACGAGGACTTTATCCCGACATTCTGTGCCGCTGCCGGACAAACCGATGTCGTGAACAAGACCCTTGCCGGCTATGCCGCTGGTGGCAAAACATTTAAAGTGCACCTGGATGGTTATAACCTCCTGCCTTTTCTCAAGGGGGATGTCAAAGAATCACCCCGCAAGGAATTTGTGTACTGGAGTGACGATGGCGACCTGTTCGCCCTGCGATACGGACGCTGGAAACTGGCCTTCATCGAGCAATACGAAACAGGCCTGTCGATCTGGGACAGGGATTATACCAAATTGAGAGCGCCCATGATCTACGACCTCTATATGGATCCTTTTGAAAGGGGACCCCAATCTTCCTGGTATCCTGACTGGAAGGCAAAGCACATCTACCTGCTGTATGGTGCTACCGCATATGTAGCGAAATGGCTGTCAACTTTCCGGGAATATCCGCCCAGGCAAAAACCTGCCAGCTTCAACCTTGACGAGGTGATGCGAAAGATGACGGAAAAACCGGGTGGAAACTGATCAACTGCTTTTATAAGCAGAAGACGGGTATTTTTATAGTCCATAATAATGGCTACGAAAAATACACTTCTTTGCGGAATTGACCAGGCCCCACTGGCATTAAGGTCCATGAAGACCCTGCGCTGGGGCCTGGTCTCCAATTCCGTGGCAATGACGGTAAACGGTGTACCCGCATTACCGCATTTACTGGGGGAAGGATTCCGGATCCGCAAACTGTTTTCACCCGAGCACGGGTTTTCGGCAACAGGCATTGATGGCGCAACCCAGCCCGATCAAACTGACCAGCAAACCGGGCTACCCATCATCAGTTTATATGGAGGGAAACTTTGCCCGACAGAAAGAGACCTGGAAGATATTGATGCCATCCTGTTTGATATTCCCGATGTGGGATGCCGTTTTTACACCTATCTCTGGACGCTGACGTACGTGATGGAAGCGTGTGCCGCGTTCGGGAAAATGCTGGTCGTGCTGGACCGTCCCAATCCCATCGGGGGTGATCTGAATTGTGCAGAAGGCCCGATGCTGGATGAAACGCATTGCAGTTCCTTTATCGGCCGCTGGTCAATCCCCATACGTCATAGTTGTACGTTGGGAGAACTTGCCCGGTATTTTGCTGCCACACGCCTTCCTGCATTACATCTTGAAGTAGTTTCCGTTGAAGGATGGGAAAAGCGGCTTTCAGCAACATCTGGTAGCTATTCCTTCCGGCCGACATCTCCGGCAATCACCAATGCAGCTACTGCCCTGCTCTATCCCGGAACAGGACTATTGGAAGGCATCAACATCAATGAAGGACGTGGTACAGCACATCCGTTCTGCTGTTTCGGCGCGCCCTGGATCAACCGGCATCAATTGCAGGAAGCTTTTGCTGAATTGCAGGTCCCGGGTATTGCAACAACACCTGTTTCTTATACGCCGCGCGAGAGCCGTTACGCCGGGCAGGCTTGTGAAGGCTTACTCCTTAATGTGAACGATGCTGAAGTTTTCCGGCCGGTGGCAGCCGCAATCACTATTATCCGGCTGTTGATGGAACTCTATCCGTTATGGATAGCCGAAGCATTTTATCCGACTGCAGCCAATCCTTCCGGAACAGGGCACCTGGATAAACTGCTGGGTGTTCCAGGGGCATTCGCCAGGCTGATGTCTAAACAAACCATAGCAACTGATGTAACGGATCAATGGCGCGATACCATAGTATTCCCGGCAAACACTACCAACACGTGAGGTGAGAGGTTCCTGGATACCGGCAGCTGATCGCCGCCAATTGAAACGGAATTCCTGCTGATTGAAGTAACGTGTTTGATGTTGACAAGAAACTTACGGTGAATACGGAGAAAGAGTGTTTTCGGCAACCGCTCCTGCAAGGCACCAAGGTTGATGTAAACGCGGCGCGTATAGCGGCCCGCATGCAGTTTGCAATAATTATCCTCTACACTGATGTACTGAATGACACTAAGCGGGATCGGTACATATCGCCCTTTTTCCTTTACAAGAACGCAATCGATTGGCATCCTGATTTAATTTCCGAAATAATAAGAAATGAAAAAATATCGGCAAAGCCATTGTCATCATCTGTATAAAATCAGGAATAATCTGACAATAAACCGGAATAATTGACCAGGGAGCTTTCCAGTGTGGCAGGTGTTTCAACTGCGTGCCCGGCAACCATTGAAAAAAATCGCTCCCAAATCTGCCGGTTTACGGTTAACCCAGGATATTCAGCTTCTCTACAATACTATTGAAATACTGTTTGGAGATAGGGATGAAATGTTCACCAACAGCAAGTTGCTGCCTGTCCAGCGTTTTTATATGATTTATCGACACCGCATAACTGCGATGTATCCGGATGAAAATTTCTGTGGGCAGCTTTGTAAGTGTAGCAGAGAGTGTTTTCTTCACCCGGAAAAATGTATTGTCCGCGAGGATTACTTTGGTGTAGTCGCCTTCAGCGCAAAGGAGTGCGATTTCCTCCGGTTTGATCGCATACAGTTGTTTCCCCTGCCAGGTAAATATGGGTGGCATAGCCTGAAAATACAATTTTTTCCTCCGCTGTAGGAAAGGGATTCGTTCGGGATTCATTCGTTAATTTAACGAAGAATCCCCTTTGAATCCCGAACGAATCCCGAAGGCAACCCGAAGGAATGGACAGCTACCGTCGAACGAAGCAGGGTTAGCGGCAAGCAGATATCATTCACCGAAAATCCGGTACAACTTAACCGTAAAACGACCTCCGTTTCAGGTGCCTGCTCTTTTATTATCTAAGTTGTACTGCTATCCATTCATTACGAAAATCAATTTCATGTCAGACAATTCCTGGCAAACCCCGCAAGCGGTAGCCATCCCCAAAAGCAGCGACGGCCTGGAAAAAGGCCGTTATGGTCCCATCTGGCCCAAGACACCCGCCAACTATGGTTTCACGGTCATAGCAAAAGTGATCGAAGGCAGGGAAGAAGCCATCCGTAATTATGGCAAGACCATTGAGGAAGCCGTTAAAGGCAGTCCCGATGTACTTGCACCCCTCAAACTGCATTTCCTGCGCTGGGTGCTGTTTGACGTCGGTTCCGGCCTGCATTTCATGTACCAGGGTATCTTCGACACCGACTTCGACAAATATGTTGAAGATGCAATCGCCCTTTTCAACAGCACCGGTATCACTACAGTATTTGTAAACCTGGAAGGCTGGCCGGAAGACTGGAAGACCAATGTACCAGCAGTGACGAAATTCTTTCACGAACACCAGCGTCCCAGCTTCCTGGAATATGGCGAATACCCGTTTGTATCAGCAGATGAAGTAAAAAAAGCCCTGCGCCTGAAAGCTGCATTCTCAGAAATGCTCGACCAGATGCAATAACACAAAAGCTACCTATGCTTGAACTGGAAGACATACAGCATTACCTGCTGACCAGGCCGCATGCGACCATCGCTGAATATCATTTCATGACATTCAGCGATGCTGCGAGCGGCAGGAGATGGATCAACGACCTGCTGCACACCATTGGCAATGCAAAGACCGTTATGGCTGCAAGCGATACGGATATGCGGTGGGTGTCCATGGCCTTTACAGCTAATGGTCTCCGTAAGCTGGGGATCAGTGAAACCGAGCTGGCCACTTTCTCCGAACCTTTTTTACAGGGAATGGCAGCTCGTGCCGGGATGCTGGGTGATACCGGCGCCAATCATCCGGACAATTGGGAAGACAATATCACCAGCGATAACCTGCATGCAGTCGTCATCCTGTTTGCAAAAGACCGTGAGGAAAAGGATCGCTGCCTGAAAGCGCATGAGGCATACCTGGTGAACAACCCGGGTGTGAAGATCCTTTCCACGCTCCACATAGAGGCAATACCACCCTACGATTATGTACACGAACATTTCGGTTACCGTGACCGCATTACCACACCGGTGATCGAAGGGATGGGTGTTGAACCAACACCGGGCTCCCATCCTCCCAGCAAAGCCGGTGAATTTATCCTGGGCTATGCGGACGACACCGGGGAAACTGTGCCGCTTCCCCAACCTTCCGCGCTCACCAGGAACGGCAGCTACCTGGCCTATCGCAAGATGCAGGAACATGTGGGCGCTTTCCGCGACTACCTCAGGGCTAATGGTGAAACAGAAGAAGAGCAGGAACTGGTCGCAGCCAAGATGATGGGCCGCTGGCGGAAAAGCGGGGCGCCACTGGTATTGTGTCCGCATAAGGATGATCCCGAACTCGCGGGTGACAACCAGCGCAACAATAATTTCGATTACGAAAAAATGGACCCGCACGGATATGCCTGTCCCATCGGCGCCCATATCCGCCGGATGAATGTCCGCGACAATTCAGTGACCAGAATTATGAACCGCCGCCTCATCATCAGGAGAGGCGGAACCTATGGCCCTTACCTGCCGGATGATGCGCCGGAAGATGGTGCCAACCGGGGCATTGCCGTGTTCGCGGGTTGTGCTGATCTGAGCCGCCAGTTTGAGTTCCTGATCTCCGTATGGGCCAATGACACCACATTCGAAGAACTGAACGAACGTGACCCGTTCGCGGGAGTACAGGATGGATCCCTGGATTTCGCCATTCCGAAAAAACCGATCAAAAAAAAGCTGAAGAATATCCCCGCCTTCACTACGGTGCGGGGTGGTGCCTATTTTTTCCTGCCCGGCATCAGTGGGTTACGTTACCTGGCCGGGCTCACCTAACGCATTCAAGTCATTTTATCATGAGTAATTCATTCGCAACGATGCCCCGCCTGTACAACCAGTTCCTGTCACCCAGGAAGTATATTCCAGGCAAGCGCCGCATCAGCATTTACTGGACCTGGAGTTATCCCTGGGAAGCAAACCGTGATACCAATGAACTGGACAACCGCTTCTCCACGATGGCTGAAGTACGCCGCGCGGGCTGGCCAAACTTCGAATCCATTGAATATTCGGAAAAGATGTTCCTGCAAGGCATTGCCGGTACACTGGAACTGTTCCACCTGGGCACGGTCCGTTTTCAGCAACTGGCGGGTGAGGTTACCAGCCATCCGGTTTCAATCTTCCAGCGCATTGACCAGGCGGGACAAAGACTTCCCATTGATGAACGCATCCTAAACGACACCGATACGCTGATGGTTTTCGGTCTCGACCATATGGTGACGGAACAGGAAGCCTCTCCGGAAGAGATCAATGCCATCAGCAACTGGCTGAAGCGCGAGGGCACCTGCCTCGTGCTGAGTCCGCATCACGATGTGGGCGTTTCAGAAGACCTGAAAGAAAGGCAGATGGAATACAAACATCATGGCGATCCGTTGGTTCCGCGGCAACAACGATTTGGCACGTATACCCGGTCGCTGATGAAAGGACTGGGCGTACCGGTGATCAACCGTTACGGGTTACGGCCGGCAACAATCAACGGAACCAACCAGCTTGCTCCCCTGAATATCAATAAGGATCTTGACAGCCGCGGCTGGCTGAATGGCGTAACTACCTTCAATTTTCACATGCACCTGCCGCACTATGCAGTGACCACCGAAGACAGCAAACTGATCTCAGTACTCGCCAGGCAACCCATCGATATGAGCCACCCCCATCCCTTTATTGAAGCTGGCAATACCGAATTCAATATGTTCCTCTGGATGCCGCCGTCAGGAGAAAGGGTCGGGGAAATTCTGCTGGCCGATTCGACAATCTTCACCACCCTGTTTGGCAGCGATCCCAGCCTGGATCAGTTCTGGAAAAATATCGCCAGGCTTTAATTGTATCCGTGAACTGCCGAACCCGATACAGGAACCTGGTGTACGCTTTCCTGGCATTACTGCTGCCAGCAACAGCCTTCAGCCAGAACGGTGACGATGAAAAAAAAACCAGCATAGAGGTCCAGGGATTTATCATGTCAGACATGGGCTACAATTTCAACAGCATCGACCCGGACTGGTTCGACGTGATGCGCCCCACCAAGCTGCCTTCCCGCAAGGGAGAATTCGGAACATCCGGCAATATCTGGTTCAGCGTGCGGCAAACCCGGTTCGGCATCAGCAGCAACACGCCAACAAAACTCGGTGAACTGAAAACGCTTTTCAATTTCGACCTGATGGGATTCGGCGTCAACAAGGGGCAGACCACTTTTCACCTGATCAATGCCTGGGCCCAGCTCGGGAAATTCCTCATTGGCCAGACGGCATCCATCTTCATGGACCAGGATGTATTTCCTGTGACGCTCGACTACTGGGGGCCTATGTCGAGGTTATACAACTTCAATATCCAGGTGCGGTATATACCCATATCCAACGAAAAACGCCGCCTGTACCTGGCAATCGAAAGACCCGGTGCGACAGCCGACGAAGGGAATGATGCGACCAGTATTGCCCTTGACAAAGTAAAGCCCTATTACCGCATGCCCAACCTCCTGGCACAATACCGGCAGAACTTTTCGTGGGGTTATGTACAGGCTGCCGTATTGGCCAAACTGATGCAATGGGACGATGTGTCCGGCAACACTGCTACCGATCTAAGCGGAAAGGCATTTGGCTGGGGGTGGACGCTCAGTAGTGTTGTGCCGCTTGGGCAACGGTTCCGTTTTAAAGTTCAGGTAGTGCAGGGTGAGGGTTCAGAAAGCCATATTGCCGATGCGCCGGCCGATGTTGTACCGGAACACAATCCCAGTGACCCGGTTCAATACATTAAAGGTATACCGCAGCCTGTATGGGGTTTCTTCACCTATCTCGATATGGACTGGAACAGCCATTGGGCCAGCAGTGCGGGATACTCGCAGGAAACAGTAAGCAACGGCAACCTCCAGGCTCCCGATGCATTCCGTAAAGGTCAGTATGCATCGGTTAACCTGCGGTTTATGCCATGGACGAATATCATGGCAGGTATCGAGTATCAATATGGAAAGCGGCACAATTACCAGTCGGCCTACAGTGCGTCTGCCAGTAAGCTGCAATTTTCCGTAAAGGTGAATTTTTCTGCAAAGACCAGTTTGTAACGGCGAACCGTAACCGGGTGTTCATTAACTAACATAAACCGTGTACTATGTTTGAGATCCTGCAACGCGTCTGGGAAAACCTCCTCGCAAGAACCGAGGGGCCGCTTAACTTGCGTTTTTTCTTACAGCCTACCATTTCGATCATCTTTGCCATACGTGCGGCCATGAGGGACGCAAAGGCCGGTACTGCACCTTACCTGCAGCGGTACGCCAAAGCCAGCAAGGCTGAAAAAAAGGGCATGCGCATGGAGATCTACAAAGACGTCGGAAAAATATTTGTAATCGGAACCATATTGGATATCACCTATCAGCTCATCGTGATCTTCAAACAGAAGACGCAGGCCAGCTTTTATCCACTCGAATCGCTCCTCGTTGCTTTCCTGCTTGCCATCGTCCCCTACCTGCTTTTACGCGGTCCGGTCAACAGGCTGATCCGCTATTTTACGGGAAGATCCGGTCGTTCACAGGACTGACCCGGGAAACCCGCCGGGAATATTCTCGAACTGGCTGCTGCAGGACTTCCTGTAGACAAACGAGACGTATTCCGGCCTGGCATTTTGTTTTGTTGCCGCAGGAAGTCAACAGAGAACCTGCCTGCGCCGGTGATGATCAGGGATAGCGACATTCCGATGGCCAGCAAAAAAAACTCCATACCTTCTGCAGCCTGGTTGCCGAACCAGTTCATAAAGAAATAGTCTGTAAAATTCGTGAAAATAACGCCCGTCATTACGATAGCTATTGCAAGGCTCCAGAATCGCACGGCAAAACCGGCAATCAGCGCAAGCGGTCCAAAAAACTCGATGAGGATAACTGCAAAACCGATGACCCAGGGAAGTCCTGCTGTTTCTGTAAACCATTTCATTGTACCCTCAAATCCGAAACCGCCAAACCAGCCAGGCAATTTCTGGGCGCCATGGGCAAAGATCACCAACGCAAGAAAGATCCGGAGAATCAGTGGTGCCAATGAAGCGTCTGTTTTACACACGATATTTTTCATTGTATCATTTTTAGAGATACAAATTTCTTTCATCACATGGCCCTGCTCCAATCAACAGTGATAAGAAATAACGTTATCCTGGGGTAATGAAAGCGGGAAGATTTGAAAGTTTGGGGTTTGATGTTTGGAGTTTGGAGTTTGGGGTTGCTTTGCCTGCCTGTCCCGGCATCCGTGCAATAAACGAAACCACGAGTTTGTTTTTCCGAAACGCAGTCTGGTGGCTAATTTCACTCAGTTTTACAAATTGCCTGTTTTCCCAAAAGCAGGAGCCCTCCATGCTTTAACGAATGCGAGACCGCAGCCGGCTAAGACTTTGCGGTGTAATACCGAGATAAGAAGCTATCTGGTGATCGGGGACGCGCTGGTCGATCTCCGGGTAACGCAACACGAAAGCCTGGTACCGCTCAGTAGCGGATTTAGCCAGCGTATCCGACACCCGCTGCGTTAACGCGATGTAGGCATTCTGGATCATGATCCGGAAATGTCTTTCCAGCTTTGGAACAGCCTCATAAAGCAACTCCAGGTTGGTTTTGGTGATCTGGTACACCTCGGTGTCTTCCAGGCAGTCAATATTGTAGTTGCTGGGCGTATCAGAAAGAAAGCTGTAAAGGTCGCCTACCCACCAGTCTTCCGCACCAAACTGAACCACATGCTCCTGCCCCGCCGCATTTATTTCATAAGTGCGTGTAACACCTTTTACGATAAAGGTTTCGTAACGGGCAATATCTCCTTCCTGGAGTATGTATTGCTTCCTGCGAAATTTTCTGAACGTAAAGGTCGATTCTATGATTGCCATCTCCGCTTCGGTGAGTTGTACATGTTTGTTCAGATTCGAGAGGAGTGCTTTTATCATCATTCAGGTGCAGCCGTAAAATAAAAGAATTCCGGTGAAACAAAAGGGAGATAGCATTCCAACCTTTCGTGCCGGAATTTGTTGAACTTTGGCACGAAAGGTCTACCCCCGATGAAATTATATATCAAGAACATGGTTTGCGATCGTTGTATCATGACGGTGGAAAAAGAACTGGAAGCACAGCAACTGCCCTGGAAAATGGTCCGGCTGGGTGAAGTGGAACTGGTTAAAACGCCATCTGAAACCGAATTAAAGCGACTGAATCAAAGGCTTTCCGGGCTGGGTTTCGAATTGCTGGATGATAAACGCTCACAGGTAGTGGAAAAGATCAAAAATGCGATTGTATCGCTGGTGCACCGGGGAGAAGACGATCACAACCTGAAAATGTCCGCGTACCTGGAGCAGAAACTGGAAATGGATTACCATTCCCTCACTACCCTGTTCACCGCAGTGGAGGGTGTCACTATAGAAAAATACCTGATCCTGCAACGTATCGAGCGCGTAAAGGAACTGCTCTGGTACGATGAACTCAGCCTCAGTGAAATTGCTGACCAGACCGGCTACAGCAGTGTTCAGCACCTCTCCCAGCAATTCAAAAAGGTGACAGGCACCACGCCATCAGCCTTTCGCGCCTCACGGGAAAACAGCCGCAGGCCGCTGGACAAACTGTCATAATTATATACAAAAGCCGGGTCAGCGTATAACAACCGGCAACGGCAGTAGGGGGAAATTTGTAAAAAGATTTCAAAATGTCTCTTGTAAAAGAAACTTTTCCCGTACTCGAAATGACCTGTGCTGCCTGCGCAGTGAGCGTGGAATCCATGCTGAAATCAGCCAAAGGCGTTAAAGATGCCGGGGTCAATTTCGCGAGCCAGACAGCCTGGGTGGAATATGATCCGATACAGGCTCCCAGAACCTCCTTGCAGCAAACGGTACGCTCCATCGGTTACGACCTGGTGATCGACACGGAAAACAGCAAAGCCATTACCGCTACTGCACAACAGCAACATTACCATAACCTGAGGCGCCGCACAGTATGGGCCGGGGCACTATCCCTTCCGGTAGTGATCATCGGGATGTTCTGGATGGATCTTCCCTACGCCAACTGGATCATGATGGCATTGTCGACGCCGGTAGTATTTTACTTCGGCCGCAATTTCTTTGTCAATGCCTGGAAGCAGGCGCGGAATGGCCGGGCCAATATGGATACCCTGGTTGCCCTGAGCACAGGCGTGGCCTGGGTGTTCAGTGTCTTCAACACTATCTATCCGGAATTCTGGCACGCAAGAGGCATTCATCCGCATGTTTATTTCGAAGCAGCTGCCGTAGTGATCGCCTTTATCTCCCTGGGCAAGCTGCTGGAAGAGAAAGCGAAAGCAGGCACCTCCGCAGCCCTGAAAAAACTGATAGGCCTTCAGCCCGACACGGTCACGATCGTTCACCAGGACGGCGCCTATGAAGACATCCCGGTCGTCCAGGTGAAAGTGGATGACATCCTGCTGGTAAAGCCCGGCGAAAAAGTTCCCGTGGACGGCATGGTGAGCGAAGGCGCATCGTACGTGGATGAAAGTATGATCACCGGTGAGCCGGTAGCAGTCCTTAAAGCAACCGGTGCCCGGGTATTTGCCGGCACGATCAACCAGAAGGGAAGTTTCCGGTTCCGGGCCGATAAAGTTGGTGGCGACACGGTGTTGGCACAGATCATCAAAATGGTACAGGAAGCCCAGGGCAGTAAAGCACCAGTCCAGAAACTGGTGGACAAAATCGCCGGGATTTTCGTACCGGTAGTGATTGGCATTGCCCTGCTCACCTTTGCCGCCTGGATGATCTGGGGTGGCGAGAATGCCTTTACCCATGCCCTGCTCACTGCCGTTACCGTACTGGTGATCGCTTGCCCCTGTGCGTTGGGGCTCGCCACCCCCACCGCGATTATGGTAGGCGTCGGCAAGGGTGCAGAAAATCATATCCTCATCCGGGATGCAGAAAGCCTGGAACTGGCCCATAAGGTTACTGCCATAGTTCTCGATAAAACGGGAACTATTACAGAAGGAAAACCGGAAGTAACAGACCTCATCCTCACCAGCCGGGAACCTGATCAGGCGAAAGCCATCCTCCTGGCTATTGAACAACAATCGGAGCATCCCCTGGCAGCAGCTGTAGTGGAATACCTCGGAAAAGAAAACTTACCGGCCATAACCGTGGGTGCCGTTGAAAGTGTCACCGGCAAAGGCGTCAGGTCAACTTATGCGGGTAAAACCTGGGGGGTTGGCAACCTTGCCCTGCTGCAGGAACTGGGGGTACCTGTGAGTGCCGCACAACAGGCACAACTGACGGCGCTGCAGCAACAGGCGAAAACAGTGGTGTTGCTGTCTGCAGACAAATCACTGGAAGCGATCATTGCCATCACTGACAAGGTAAAGGCAGGTTCAGTTGCCGCGGTCAGGTCTTTGCAGGACCAGGGCATTAGCGTATACATGCTCACGGGCGACAATCAGCACACTGCCGCAGCCGTTGCGCGGGAAGCAGGGATCAGGCAATTCAGGGCGGAAGTACTGCCATCGGATAAGGCCGCCTTTGTTGCGCAACTGCAGCACAAGGGTGATATCGTCGCTATGGTGGGCGACGGTATCAACGACTCCCAGGCCCTGGCGCAGGCGGATGTAAGCATCGCTATGGGCAAAGGCTCCGACATCGCGATGGATGTAGCGAAAATGACGCTGATCACTTCAGACCTGAACACCATTCCCCGTGCCCTTACCCTCTCCCGCCACACTGTCCAAACCATCCGCCAGAACCTTTTCTGGGCCTTCATTTACAACCTGGTCGGCATTCCCATTGCAGCCGGAGTCCTCTACCCGTTCAACGGTTTCCTGCTGGATCCCATGATCGCAGGTGCTGCTATGGCATTAAGCTCCGTAAGTGTGGTGACCAACAGCCTCCGCCTGAAATGGCGCCGCCTTCCCTGAATAATTATATACAGGAAGGCAAAAATGCTATAACAATCTCTCCGGGGCGTCGGGGTACCTTTACATCATCAAAACAATGTCAATTAAGCATATGGAAACAATACAATTCAAAACGACGATCAAATGTGCAGGCTGTATTGCCGCCGTTACACCGGTACTGAATAAAACCGTTGGCGAAAACAACTGGAAAGTAGATACGGGTGACCCATCCAAAATACTGACCATAAAAGCGGAAGATGCTGCTGAAGCCACCGCTGTGGTCAGCGCCCTGGAAAGCGTCGGCTACAAAGCAGAAAAATTAAACTAATCTCAAACAATTTATCATGCAAACGATCAGACAATTCTTCGCCGTGACCACGATGGCACTTGCCGTACCCTTCCTGGCTTTCAGCCAGGATAAAACACCCGTTAATAACCTGCTGCAGCAATACTATGGTATCAAAAATGCCCTTGTCGCCGGAGATCCCGCTGCTGCTGCCAAAGCTGCAACAGCGTTCACCGGGGCGCTTCAGAACATTAATACCGGCAGTCTCGCCGCCAGTGAACAGGCCGCCCTGAAACCAGTCAGGGAAAAACTCCTGGAAAACAGTAAGGCTATTGCATCCGGAAAGGATCTTGCGAAACAGCGGGCCGCATTCCAGGTGCTGTCAGACAACCTGATTCCGGTGGTAAAAGCGTCCAAAGTTGATGCTCCGGCCTACATCGCTTACTGTCCTATGAAAAAAGCTTCCTGGCTCAGTGCAGAACAGGCAATTAAAAATCCTTACTATGGCAGTGCCATGCTCACCTGCGGTTCAGTTAAAGAGACGATTCAATAAGCGTACATGAAACGGAGTTCCATTCTTGCAACGCCCATGGCGTCATTGCTCCTGCTGCTCACAGCAATATTCCCTGTCAGACCGCTGCAGGCACAGCATGCTCAGCCGCAGCATAGCCCGGCAGCGTCGGCTACGCCACACCGTGAACCTTTCCGTACAGTTTCCGGTGGCCGGATCATTTACCACCTGTATATCACAGATACCGTGGTGAATTATACCGGGAAAAAAGCCAAAGCCATTGCCATCAACGGTACAATCCCCGCCCCGGAACTCCGTTTCACCGAAGGCGATACTGCCGAACTCCATGTGCACAACCTGATGCACATGGAGACTTCCATCCACTGGCATGGCCTCATCCTGCCCAACGAACAGGACGGCGTACCTTATCTTACCACCACACCCATCAAAGCGCACAGCACCCTCGTTTATTCCTTTCCGATCGTGCAGAACGGCACTTACTGGTACCATTCCCACTCCATGCTGCAGGAACAATCCGGCATGTACGGAGCATTCATTATCGACAAGCGAAACAGCGAACGGAAAAATGAACATACCGTGTTGCTGAGCGACTGGACCAATGAAAAACCGGAGCAGATCGAACGATCACTGCATAGCGCAACCGACTGGTATGCAATCCGGAAAAATGCCGCCCAGGATTACTGGCAGGCGGGCCGCGAAAAAAAGCTGGGCGTTAAATTCAACAACGAATGGAAAAGGATGCTGGCTATGGATGTAAGCGACGTTTACTATGACCAGTTTACGGTAAATGGAAAACCTGAAGAAACAGCGCCGCTATATAAAGCAGGCGACAAGGTGCGGCTCCGTGTCATCAACGGCAGCTCCTCCACCTATTTCTGGTTGCGCTGGGCTGGTGGAAAAATCACCGTGGTGGCGTCAGACGGACAGGACGTAGAACCTGTGGAAGTAGACCGCCTGATCGTAGGCGTATCTGAAACCTATGATGTTGTCGTGACCATTCCTGCAAGCGGCAGCTATGAATTCATGGCTACCGCTGAAGACCGTACCAAAAGCACGTCCTTGTGGCTGGGTGAAGGCAGCAGGCATCCGGCCGGCGCCCTGCCCCGCCTGAAATATTTTGAAGGCATGAAGATGATGAACGATATGATGAATATGGACGGCACCATGAATGATATGGGCATGAGCATGAGCCTTCAGCAGATGGACATGAATACGGTAATGTACCCTGAGCTAGTGGACAGCAACCAGGAGATCACGGCGTTGAACTATTCCCTCCTGCGGGCACCTGCCAGTACCAAACTACCGGACGGCCCGGTCAGGGAAATGCTTTTTGAACTGACAGGGAATATGAACCGCTATGTGTGGACCATCAACAATAAAACAGTTTCTGAATCTGATAAGGTCCTCATCAAAAAAGGGGAAAACATCCGCATCATCATCCGCAACAATTCAATGATGCGCCACCCGATGCACCTGCACGGACACTTTTTCCGCGTACTGAACGGGCAGGGAGACAATGCACCGTTGAAATCTGTACTCGATGTGATGCCCATGGAAACCGACACCATCGAATTCCACGCTTCGGAGCAATACGGCGACTGGTTCTTCCATTGCCATATCCTTTACCATATGATGGCCGGAATGGGCAGGATCTTCAGCTATGATACGACTGGCGTTGCCGTTACCCCCGGCAAACAACAGGATCAACAAATGCTGCCTTATAGCGCGCACAACAGCCAGCAGGGTTTTCAGCAGAATATCCGGAAAGTATACCGCGATGACCGCAGGCTGTTCCTGTCTGCCCAGATCGGCCTGGAAAGCAACGGCAGCGACGGTGAAATCCGGCTGGCCAACACGCGCTGGTCATTTGATACTGAATGGCGGCTCGGCATCAACAAAGAGAAAGGTTATGAAAGCGAGACCCATATCGGCCGGTACATCGGGCGCAACCAGTGGCTGATGCCCTATATCGGGTACGATTGGCGGTCGCGGGAATATGGACACCATGGCAAAGCGGAAGATGACAAAAATCTGTTCGGGCAGACCAATACCAAAGATGAGCGGTCTGTTATCTGCTTTGGTGTGCAGTATGTGTTGCCCTTACTGATCCGCGCGGATGCGCGGGTGGATACGGAGGGCAAGTTGCGTTTCCAGCTGGGCCGCGAAGATGTTGCCGTAACCAAACGCCTGCGTTTCAACTTCTACGTCAATACCGACAAGGAATACATGACCGGCCTGCGGTATATCGTCACAAAATATTTTTCACTCTCCACCCACTACGACAGCGATATGGGCTGGGGTGGTGGCGTAACAGTCACCTACTGATTGCAAATACAGCAACCGGGTGTAAACCGGCCACCGGAACAGGTTGATCTGGCCACCATGTATCCTTAATTTTGTAAAAAATAAGGACATGAAACATGTCACCCTGGTGGTGCCCGATGGCGAGATTAACCTGAACAGCCTTGCCGGCGCTTATGAAATCCTTACAAGAGCAGATGACTACTGGCAGCGCATCGGCAATCCACCGAAGCTGAAAGTACAGATCGCAGGTTTTGTTTCGGAATTGCCTGTCCACCAGCATTATTTCGCCATACATCCCGGCGATATCCGGCAGATTAAGAAAACCGATCTCCTGATCATTCCTTCCCTGTTTGGCGATTATGAAGAACTGATCAGGCAAAACAGTAACCTGATTGACTGGATCAGCCGGCAATACCGCGACGGTGCGGAGATTGCCAGTATGTGTTCCGGCGCATTCCTGCTGGCCGCTACCGGCCTGCTGGATGACCGGCTTTGCTCCACGCACTGGAATGTTGTCAGCGAGTTCCATGAGCGGTTTCCCAGGGTAAGAATTGCCGCAGACAAAATCATTACCGATGAAAACGGCATTTATACCAATGGTGGCGGATATTCCTTTCTCAACCTTATGTTGTACCTCGTGGAGAAGATCTTCGACAGGCCGACCGCTATCTTCTGCTCCAAGATTTTCCAGATCGATATCGAACGCACCACACAAAGCCCCTTTACTATTTTTCATGTGCAGAAGAGTCATGGCGACGACATTATCAGCCGGGCACAGCAGTATATTGAAGACAATATTGAAGAAAAGATCTCCTTTGAAAAACTGGCAATACAACTCGCCATCAGCCGTCGCAACTTTGACCGCCGCTTTGTAAAGGCAACGGGCAATACTCCGGTTGAATACCTGCAGCGCGTCAAGATCGAAGCCGCCAAAAAGGAACTGGAAAAAGGCCGGAAGACCGTGTTTGAGGTGATGAGTGATGTGGGTTATACTGACGACAAAGCCTTTCGGGAAGTGTTCAAAAAAATAACCGGCCTCTCCCCTATGGATTACCGGCATCGGTACAGTAAAGCGGGGTAAAAAATTACATCACGGTGATCTGTAAGCGCGTTTCAAAGAAGTGCACATGGCCTTTCATCCGGAAACGATCCAATATGCCATAACCATAAATGAATTCGCAGCGCAGCGCTTTGGAGAGGTACCAGTTGATCATCGGGGTGATCCTGGTGAACTTCCCTCCCTGGATCGAACGGTCGTTGAGATCAAACGAGGAAAGGTGCAAAACGCCTTCGATTTCTCCCCATCCACCTTTAAATACAGATTTGTTAACCGGAACAAAACCGTAGATGCTTCCGGTGGTATTGTAAGGTCTGCTGGTTCGGGTAAAAAAATAACTGAGCACCACATCGCCCCCGTTAAACCTGTAGTTCTCCTGTTTTTCATCATAGAAATGATGCGCCATGATCTCGGTACCGATCGTAAACCGGTTATTGGTATAGTAAGCTTCAATGCCGGTATGGCTGGAACGGTTGGTGGCAAATTCACCTGTATTGATCAGTTGTGGCGTCGGGTTGGATTCCGGTCGGCTTTTCACGGTGAATTTTCCTTCAAACGGTTTAGCATATCGCAGGTTTGCAGCTATGTGAAAGAACTCCTTCCGTTTCGGATTGTTGATAGGCATCCATCCGACCCTGCCCACATACTGCCATTCAAAAGTGGAGAAACCCTGTCCTTTCGAAGTGAGGTCATTGAAGTAACCGAGGTTCCAGAAAATGCGGGTTTTTTGGTGGTAACCAAACCATTTGATGCCATCGGCAAGAATGGGAATCGGGTCGAGTGCCATCTGGCGCTCATTGGTGAGCCCGGAATGACCATTCATTACCTTGATCATCGAATAACCTTCCTTGGTGCGGCCTACAAAAATATGCCCGAACAGTTCAGGCACCCCGATAGTCAATCCGGATTCGCGTACCATCCAGACGCCCTTATCGCCGTCGTACATATAGGCGAATTTCCAGGCGAGATATCTTTTGGATTTAAGGAAGCGCCCGCTGGCCAGGATCCGGAAATCGCGTGTTTTGTAGGTGGGTCGCAGATCGATGTTCAGCGAATCCATCTGCTTTTTGAACGTGCTGCTTTCCGAATAGCTGGTGAAGTCACCAATGAAACCGGCACCTATCCTGAAAGTGGAGTAGGTGCCGGCAAATTCATTTGGCGCAAGTGCTTTTGGTGTGTTCTCAAAAGTGGAATCAGCAGGACGCGCTTTAAAAACAAGTCCGTCTGTACCATTCGGCATCACCCGCGTAGTATCCTGCGCGTTAACCAACGCAACGCTGAGGGTACCTGCAACCAGCAATGCCAACCGGCCCGATCGGTTCATACAGATGGTTTCAGCCCTCAGTCATTCTTTTTGGTGTAGAAAGACTGAGAGAAATTGTATTTGAAGGAGAACTGCAGCTTGGAGATGGAAGTACTCCAACCATCTTTATAATTATCACGGTCTCCCCACTGGAATTCAACACCCATCATAGCATTCTTTACCGGGTACCACATCAGGTTGCCGATAGCGTATTGACCCTTTTTGAAAGCATCGACATTCTGCGCATTGGAGTTGTCGATATCAATGGAGGAGTAACCGAAAGAACTGCTGAATTTTTCATTCCAGTTGATGTCAAAAAAGCCCACCAGTCCGGTTACGGGAAGCAAAACGCCTTCAACAGGCTTGGAAGGGTTTCCTGTATTTTTCAGTGCTACGTCCACCGGCGCATCGTTCATATAGTTCTGCACACCTTCACCATAAAGCGCTGATCCGCGGAACACCACTCTCGGTCCGATCTTAATATTCGTGCTCAGGTTAAGTCCCCAACCCACACCGTCTCCGGAAAGGTCGTAGCCGGTGGGATTCTGGTCTTCCCATTCCATTTTACGAACAATACCTGCCAGCTCAATATAACCCCATTTGAAAGCATGGCGATATTCGGCAGAAAGATCCGGCAGTGGGAATCGTCCATGCACGCTGTCCAGTGCCAGACGATCATCATACACACCCTGGTCCGCACTGGCGCCCGGCCTTTCCAGCGCAATAGTCAGCCGCGTATCGCCCTGGATGGGCATATAACGCACCTGTATGTTTCGGAAGAAAGCCATGCCCGTGGGACCCCAATATTCAACCGTATTGGGAAATACATCAATATCCATAAAGGGACTCCAGTACTGGCCTGCACCAAACTTGCCCAATTCAGCATACGCATGCCGGAGGCGGATCGTGGTTTGTCCCGCATCGACACCGGTACCGAACATTTCAAATTCGAATTGCGTCTTCAGTTCGCCCAGTCCGGTCTTAAACCAGTTCTTGAATCCCAGGCGTGTCTGTCGTACTGAAAAATAGGTATTGCCATCAGTGCCGTATTGATTCTTATAGGAGGGTAATTTTGTAGGACGAACCACATCATACCAGTCGGGGTGGATCTGGTTAAAATCGTAGCCCGCATCCATCATGATAAAACCATAGATCTCCATGACTTTGGTTTTCTCTTCTTCCTGCGCCGTCGCGGCAGTGGTGATCAGCAACCAGGCTGCAGAAAAGAGGAGGTTCCTCAGCAGCATTGTCTTCTTCATAAGAAATGTTTTTAGGTTGATGGTTTGTATCTGATTAAAATTAGACGCTTTGTTTTGCCTCTGGGACAACTACCGGCGTTTAACGGTTAAACTACCCCTTCTGAAACCGTTAGCTGACCATGTTTCTGCCAAATGAAAGCCCCATATAACTGTAAAACATCGTCTCGTTTTACGGTTAATCCAACAGGAATTCAGGTAGCCGGTCCGGAAGCAAGTACCTTGATCCTACGCATCATCGGCCTTCCGCGCGGCCTTCAAAAACACCTTGAAATGAAAAAGAAACTCCTCTCCGCCATCTCCTGCCTGATTTTACTGAATACCACCAGCTTACTTTTTGCACAGGGCACCCGTACGGAACACGACCTGCTGGGTGACAAACAAATTCCCAATGATGCTTACTACGGGGTGCAGACAGCAAGGGCGCTTGAGAATTTTCGCGTCAGCAGCATGCCGACTTCTTTTTTCCCGGATTATGTTAAGGCTTTCGCTATCGTCAAGCTGGCGGCAGCCCGCGCCAATACACAGGTGGGCCGCATGAAACCCGAAAAGTTGCAGGCCATTGAAAAGGCCTGCCAGGCAGTGATGGATGGCAAATATCATGACCAGTTCCTGGTAGATATGTACCAGGGCGGAGCCGGCACGTCAGCCAATATGAATGCGAACGAAGTACTCGCCAATATTGCGCTTGAACTGAGTGGTCACAAGAAAGGGGAATACAATATCATTGAGCCGCATGATGACCTCAATATGGGTCAGTCCACGAACGACTCCTACCCTACCGCTATCAAGATCGCCCTGCTGCTGCACAACGACAAGCTTGTAAAAGAAGCCACCGCACTGGCACAGGCCTTTCATAAGAAAGGAGATGAATTCAAAGGTATTGTCAAAATGGGCCGTACCGAAGGTCAGGATGCTGTTCCCATGACCCTTGGACAGGAATTTCATGCTTTCGGCGTACAGCTGGATGCAGAGATCGCTGCGATGAAGAAAGTAGAAGCGGCGCTGTGTGACCAGAACATGGGGGCCACCGCTATCGGTACCGGTATAACTGCTTCACCAGGCTATGCAGAAAAATGCGCCGTTGAACTCGCCAAAATCACCGGCAAGCCAATCGTCATGAGTAAGGACCTGATTGCTGCCACCAGCAGCCAGCAGGCATTTGTACTGTATTCTTCCGTACTGAAAAGTTTTGCTGTTGCATTATCCAAGATCTCCAGCGACCTCATAATCCTCGCATCCGGACCGCGTACCGGCATCTTTGAGATCAACCTTCCCGCACTGCAGCCCGGCTCGTCCATTATGCCCGGAAAAGTGAATCCCGTGATGCCGGAGCTGATGAATGAAGTTTGCTATAAAGTGATCGGCAATGATGTGACGGTCACCCTCGCAGCACAAAACGGCCTGCTGCAGCTTAATGCCTATGAACCTGTTGAAGCCATCGCGATTATGGAATCACAGGGATTACTCTTCAAATCAATGCCATTGTTCAGAAAGAATTGTATTGAAGGTATTACTGCCAACAAAGATGTGCTGGAAAAATACATCAACCGTAGTGTAGGTATTGTGACCGCCCTGAACCCTGTGCTGGGCTATGAGAAAACCACTGAACTGGCCAAGGAAGCGCTGACCTCCGGAAAAGGTATCATTGAACTGATCCGTGAAAAGAAACTGCTGACAGAAGCACAGATCAAGAAGTTGCTCGATCCGGTGGCGCTGACGGGTGAGAAGCAGTAGGAAAAAAGTTTGGGGTTTGGGGTCTGAAGTCTGGAGTTGGGTTTGGGGTTTGGGGCTTGACGTTGGATGTTTGACGTTTGGCACCAAAGCCTGATCATATTCAATCTCCAGACAAATGTAAGTTTTGCCCCTGACCTCAAAACAACCTATAAACCGCGGACTTCAAACATATAATTGATCAAACTACAAAGACAACACCATCTTAAACACTCTTTTATGAAAAAGCTCCCCTACTATTTCAGGAAGGCGTCAGTCGCCTTACTTGTTATGGCATCGCTAACCGCCTTCGGTCAGAAGAAAGCGAATGTAACCATCCTGGCTACAGGCGGTACGATTGCCGGCGCGGCGGCAAGTGGCACCCAGGCTGGCTACACCTCCGGACAGGTAACCATCGATGCGATGGTGAATGCCGTTCCGGACATCACCAAACTGGCGAATATCAAAGGAGAGCAGATCTCCAATGTCGGCTCGCAGGACATGTCCTTTGAGATCATGCTGAAACTGGCAAAACGTATCAACGAACTCACCAAAGGCGACGTGGATGGCATCGTGATCACCCACGGTACCGATACCATGGAAGAAACTGCCTACTTCCTCAACCTGGTGTGCAAAACCGACAAACCCGTTGTGCTGGTGGGTTCCATGCGGCCTTCCACTGCCGTGAGCGCCGATGGTCCCCTGAACCTCTATAATGCTGTGGCCGTCGCCGCCGATCCCAATGCTGCCAAAAGGGGCGTTCTATTGGTGATGAACGACTGGGTGCATTCCGCTCAAAGCCTCACCAAAATCAGTACCACAGCCGTACAGACTTTCATGAGCCCGATCAACGGACTGATCGGTATTTCCAACTACGGTGTAAATGAGTTTTATCGTTATCCCTATAACAAATTTGGAAATGGTTCAGAATTTAAAGTGGATAATGTGACTGCACTCCCCCGCGTTGATATCATCTATGCCGACGTCGATATGCCTGCTGACCTGATCGAAGCATCCGTAGCGAAAGGCGCCAAAGGCATCGTAATTGCCGGTGTAGGAAATGGCAACATGCCGAAAGCCGCACTGGATGCCTGTGCAAAAGTTGCCAAACAGGGAATCCCGGTTGTACGCAGCAGCCGCGTGGTAACGGGAAATGTGGGCCGGAATGTTGAAGTGAATGATGATCAGCTGGGGCTCATCGCATCTTATGACCATAACCCGCAAAAGAGCCGCATACTGCTTTCTGTCGCATTGCTGACCACCAAGAGTCCGGATGCATTGCAAAAAATATTTTATTCCTATTGATCCTGCTCTTTCCTTTCTTTCAGGTTGATAGTGAAAGGTGCTTCAGCGATGAAGCACCTTTCTTTATAATGTATTTGTCTATGATGGCGCTGCCTGCCTTCGCTAAAGCTTTGGCCGGCGCTGCGCGCCTGTCACGCTATTTCTACACGGTTTCGCGCAAAGCACGCCAAGGAGCAAAGACGCAAAGAATTATGGTAAACTGATGCGCATAATCGCTACAGTAAGGTGATAAGTCTTATGCAGGAAAATAAACAGATGGCATGCGAAACATCCCAAAAAATGAAAACAATCGAGTGCCGTTGACATTGGCAATCTGCCCGCATGCTAAAACAAATCCCTTCGCGCCTTTGCTCCTTGGCGTGCTTTGCGCGAAACAACAACGGGCGCAGCGAGAAAAGTCTCAGTCATTTGCGTGAAACACCGTAGGCTTTAAACGCTATCTGAATATTTTTTTTCGTTTTCCCTTTTCTTTGGGCTGGCAGCCGCCAAAGCAGGCGAACTGTGGCGTAAACAGCATAATGCCGAATTCAAATCCGGCACCGTGGCCGCTGCTGAACTCATCACCGAAAGTAAGTGCAAATACGGCATACTGGCTGGGTTCCCATCGCAGGCCGGCTTTGTACTCAGGAATCGTACCGGTCTTCCCGGCGGAACCAAATACTTCTCCCACAATGGAAGCAGTGGGACTGAAGGGATACCAGGCTACCCGGCCGGAATAGGTAAATGCCCAGGCTGTTTTTCCTTCGTTGCCATAATCGATCGTCATGCTTGCCCCGGGCATCAGGTCAACCGACAGCGTGTTGTTAAAGAAGGGAATTGTAGCGGGTGCATTCATCCAGTAAGTCCTGAAAGCATCTTTGACCCGCAGTTCAGCATCAAGTGTACCAGGTCTCATGCCGGTACCAGCCTTGACACCAATCCCTCCGGTCTGCGCCTTGTTTTCATAAATCATGTATTTGGCATATAGCGTTGAGGAGTAGCCGTCGTTGGTGGTGGGGTCATTGTCGTTGTTGTACAGGTAGGCTGCAATGGTGAATTCCCACCGGGGAAACAGTGAATAGGTAGTCATCAGCATGGAGCTCCGCTGGCCCACTGTAGGAATAATCGTAATCGTTCCCCACGGTTTTGACAACCAGCTATCAGAGTTGAATTGCTGTGCCTGGTCCTGTTTTGGAAGTAACAGGAACAACAGTAACAACAGCCATGTTCCAAATGCCATGCTACCGGTTCCTGTCATTTTCAACTTTATGTTTTTTAATCCCTGCATACCAGTTCCATCAGCAACATTTTATCAACTCCTTTCCCTCCTCTATTTTTCTTTGCGTCTTTGCTCCTTTGCGTGGCGCCAACGGCGCCATTGCGTGAAAAAACTGAAAAACAACTGCGTAAAAAAACCTGCGCGAAAGGCGCGCAGCGCCGTACCATATACTTTGCGTGCTCCGCCTCCTCCCACCCTTTTCCTCAAAAAAAGGAACCTGCTCCGTGCAAGGAGCAGGCCCATAAATAAACCAGATCTAACGAAACTATGCTGCTTACGAGACAAGAGACATATTTGCGTGAACTCCCTACTGCATGAACACAACGCCGAGCTGGAGACCAACCGACTTGAGGCCATCGATCTTGAAATCATCCTCCTTGTTGGTGGAATAGCTGTAGCGGGCGCCCACCAGGATGCCGAATCCCGAATGTTCGGAAGGCTTGATGATTGCACCGATCTCCGGGCGGATCAGGAAGCCCCAGTTGTCCACTTCGGTAACATAGGTATTGTAGTAAAGGTCCTGCTCGCTGTAGGTAGCACCCAGGGCGAGTCCCGCATAGGGATAGAACATCTTTCCGCCACTGAAATACCAGTGGGCATTTACGGCCAGCGGAAGGGTGTAGATATATTTGTAAAGGTCAGTAGTAATGGCGCCGTCTTTCAGCTGGTAGGTCGTGCGCGGAACATATTGATAGTAACTGTTCCAGGCAATCTCCGTACCTACGGAGAAGTTGTGTTTGATGCCCCTCCGGTATTCCAGCTTGAAACCATACAAACTGGTTTTATCGAGAAAATCATTTCCAACGGGAAAATTGACATCCCATGCAAATCCGAACATATTGTCGAAGGGGATGGGTCCTTTGACCGACTGTGCCGAAGCCGGTAAAGCAAAGGCCAGCAGGATCAGTATCGAGAGGGTGATATTCCTAATCATGGTTGTTTTTTTAAAAGTGATAACCTTAGTCATTGGATGATCAAATGCCACGCGCTTATTGTGCACTGATATAAGGCGATTGCGTGAAAGCCTGGTCGATGGAATTCAATGCATTGTCCAGGTTGGTGCCGGTTGAACCCAGTGCACCGCCATTCCAGTTGGTCCACAATACTTTCAGGCGGTGATCTTCCTCAACAGGATTCTTGAGGTCAATCATTTCAATGATCAGCGAACCAGTTTCATAAACATACACGCCATAATAAGGCGGATAATAGGGATACCAGCCGCAATAGTACCACCAGCAGCCTCCCCATCCGGGATACCCCCACCAGTACCCGGGGTACCAGCCGCTGGTATAGATATCAACATCTTTAAGGGCCATTGCGCCAATACCGATATCGGGATTATCGTCTCTGCCAACCGCGGTGTAACCCCGCGCCTCCATATGCGATTTGATGGATGCCAGGATCTGGTCGCCGTATTGCGGATCGAGAATACTGTCCTGGGATGTATTGCTGATCAAGCCCACATAGTCGGGTAATACAAAGGTTTGATAGCTTTTGAAATCAGCTGCTGCATCATAATTGGTGTACACTACAAATTGTCCCGAAAGGTCATCCATATTGGGGTACTTGCGGCATTGGGTAAATGCCAGGATCACCAGGATGAGGTAAATGGTTCGTTTCATCGTTTACGTTTTTGTTTCATTGAATATGCGCGACGTTTTTTGACTGGTTCCAAGGGTTTCAAAGGCGCCTTCAATCAGTACGAATTCAGGAGATTGCATAAAATCCCGCAATGCCTTTTCGGATGGCCACAGCGAGATAAAATGGTAGTATCCGTTAACAAGACAGTCGCCACTCAGTGTTTTCTCCAAACATTCACTGGAAATCTGGGAAAAAGCCAGTTTGAAAGTCTGAACAAACTCTTTCCTGTTATTCTCAGGAACAAAACCGCTCAGTTTAAGCAAAAGGGGTTTATTGTCCATCATGATCACAGTGATGCAACACAGGTGCGCAGTGCGTGTGCGCTACCTGCGTGACTGGTTTTAAGGAAAATTTTAGCAGTACCGAATAGGCCCAAAAATAGGGTGATGTCCACATCCCGCACAGATTTTACGGTATAACAGGAGGCCTTCCGGCAAACGTTTGAGCGGTTAACGGTTAAATTATCTGTGCTGCAAATACCGGCAAAGACGGGTGTACGGAAAAGACGTATTCCTTAAGGCGGGTAACAGCGCAATTGGTAATATCATCCTGGGTCTCAAACGTCTTGTCAGGATCAGGTTTGCATTCATATAATTCGGACCAGATCTGCTTGTAGGTGCGGCATTCGATCAGCTGCATATTTACCCTGATCTTTTCCCTGCTGAATTGCATACCCCCCGTCAGGATATAATTGAATCCGATGGAAGCACCAAGTTCCCTGTAATCCGGGTATTTCTGGGTCAGCGACTTGACAGCAGGATAAGCGATCACGGAGATCTCATCCACCTGCATCAGCGCAGCAGAAATCTGCAGGCATACATTATCGGCAAACGCCTTCTGCAGGTCATCTGCGGCTGCACAAAGAAATGGAAGTATCGCCACAGACAACTGCCGGTCATCAGCGTCCCCGAAGCTACGTGTACCATTTGCTGCCACCACCCGCCCGGTGGAACTCCAGCGGTCATTGAATTCAGGAATATACTTCCCCTTCGGTATACTGATCATGATCTGGTCTTCACTGCCACTCTCGGCATAGTACTGGTTCAAGGCCCGTCTTAAACGGCCGGCATGAATGCGGACAATACAGTTCTGCTGGGGATTGAAATTGACCGGCTTCTCCAGCACCTTCACCGCAATGGTATATTCCTTAAGGCAGGCCGAGTTGCCGGAAAGGGTTTCATGTACAATAAATGAAAGGAATTTTTTCAGAATGCCGGACTCCATAAAATGAGGATGCTCGAAAATCCTTTGCATCTGACTTTCGATAGCACCGGCTCCAAAAGGAATGGTGGGCGCGTAAGCAGTGACTTGCTCCATATGGTTGGTTTAATAGTACCGGGTAGAATAGATACGGACCAGGATGGAGGGAAAGGATGGCGGCTAATTCATCGGCATGGTAATTGATAATAGCCAACAAACATGCCATTCAGCGGAATATCTTACACATTTTTTTACCTGCCTGATTACCAATAGCGTTCAATTATTCACGATAGTTTGCTATCAGCCCTTAAACAGTTTTTCGATAGCGAAATATCGTTACTCTCGAAATATCGAGACAGTTTCAGCTGGCTCTTGCTCTTTCAATACCCAGTTTTTTCAGTTTTGAACGCAGTGTACTCGGATGCAGGCCCAGCCGCAGCGCCGCACCATCAGCACCATTGATTTTCCAGTTACAATGTTCAAGGACTTTCAGTATATGGGCTTTTTCCACCGATTCAATGGATTCCCTTTCTGTCAGCTCGTCCGTTTTGCTGATGGAAATAGCGGGTACTTCGCCCTGCCAGTCCAGTATCAGTGCGGGTCCCCTGCTGATCACCACCGAACGCTCGATCATGTTCTTCAGTTCACGGATATTCCCCGGCCAGGAATATTCGGTCAGCCTGACCATATCTGCTTTGGATACCTGGAATACTTCCTTGTGCTGCTCAGTGGCGAACAACTGCAGGTAATGGGATATCAGCAACGGGATATCGCTTTTTCGTTTGCGCAAAGGCGGTATGGTTATGGGAAACACATTTAACCGGTAAAACAGGTCTTCCCGGAAAGCCCCTGCCCTTACTTCGTTCTGGAGGTTCCGGTTGGTTGCTGAAATAACCCTGACATCCACCTTGATCACCTGTTGCCCCCCGATCCTTTCAAATTCACCGTTCTGTAAAACACGGAGCAGCTTGCTCTGCAGCGACACGGGCAGTTCACCTATCTCATCCAGGAAGATGGTGCCGCCGTTGGCGAGCTCGAACTTTCCTTTCCGGGCGCTTACAGCGCCTGTAAATGCGCCTTTTTCATGCCCGAACAATTCACTTTCCATCAGGTCTGCAGGGAGGGCCGCGCAGTTGACTTTCACAAATGCTTTTTCATTCCGGTAACTGTTTTCGTGTATGAGACCGGCAAACATTTCTTTTCCGGATCCGGTTTCTCCCAGCAACAGTACGCTGGCATTGGTATTGGCCACCAGCCTGGATTTCTGAACGGCATACAGAAAGGCTTCGCTTTTTCCGATAATGTCAGCAGCGGCTACTTCAGTTTCGGCTGCCACCGGGTTCAGCATAATATTTTCCTTGTCAAGTTCCTGCTTCAGCTGCTTAACTTCTTCGAATGCTTTTTCCTGTTCCGTATTATCCATGCCAATGCTCATTATGCCTTTGGCGGAATCATCGGAATCGTACATTATCACGTTTGTCCAGCTGATGGACAGGTTGGTGCCGTTGGCCGTCCGGATTCTCGAAGTGAACTGGGAAAGC
>NZ_BBWV01000004.1 GCF_000974785.1 Flavihumibacter petaseus NBRC 106054 | reverse complement strand
TGGACAAATACCGCGTGAACATTCTGTATACTGCACCAACGGCGATCCGTTCACTGATGGGATTCGGTCTTGGGCCATTGCAGAACAAGGATCTGTCTTCGCTGAAAGTACTGGGTACCGTGGGAGAGCCGATCAATGAAGAAGCCTGGCATTGGTACGATGAACATGTTGGTAAAAAACGTTGTCCGATCGTGGACACCTGGTGGCAGACTGAAACCGGCGGTATCCTGATCAGCAATATGGCCGGTATAACGCCTGGTGTTCCTTCCTATGCAACGCTTCCGCTTCCCGGCGTTCAACCAGTACTGGTAGATGAAAAAGGAGACGAAGTAACGGGCAATGATGTAACCGGGAACCTGTGCATCCGATTTCCCTGGCCGTCGATCATCCGCACGACCTGGGGGGATCACGAAAGATGCCGCACCAACTATTTTGCCACCTATGAGAACCTGTACTTCACAGGTGACGGCTGTTACCGCGATGCCCGGGGCAACTACAGGATCACCGGCCGTGTGGATGATGTACTGAACGTGAGCGGTCATCGGATCGGTACTGCCGAAGTGGAGAATGCCATCAACATGCATGCCGGCGTTGTGGAAAGTGCAGTGGTGGGTTACCCGCACGATGTGAAGGGGCAGGGTATCTACGCCTTTGTGATTTATCAGAGCAGCCATGGCGATGAGAAGCTGAGCCGGCAGGATATCACGCAGACAGTCAGCCGGATTATCGGTCCCATCGCCAAGCCGGATAAGATCCAGTTTGTTACCGGGTTACCTAAAACAAGAAGCGGCAAGATCATGCGGCGTATTCTCCGGAAAATTGCGGAAGGCGAGATCGAGCAACTGGGCGATACGTCAACGCTCCTTGATCCTGCTGTAGTGGAGGAGATCAAACAGGGGCGGCTGTAAGGATTCCCGCAGCCAGGTCTTCCAGTACGGCTTTTTGAACCGTGTTCAATTGCCGGACAGCCCGGCAATCTTTCCAGGCGACAAAATATTGATAGTATTTCCAGGCCGCATACCCGGATAGCGGTAAAGCGATGGCAGTTGTCAAAGCCATCGCTTTACCTGCAATGATACCGGTGAGTAATGTTATGGCCAGCCACCAGAACAGGTAAAGGAAGAGGCTTACTACTACCAAAACCCAGGAATAAAAATCTTCACGGGTTACTTTTTTATCGGCAATCCATTTGCCCACCTGTAAAGGCAGCGCATTCAAAAGCCAGCCGATGGCGGCGGCAGGGAAGCCCAGCCATAAAGGCCACGAAGAGAGGCTCCGGTCTTTCAGAAACCTTGGCGCGGTGGGCGTGACGCCACAGCGTAATCTTGCTTCACGGTAAAGATTGATCTCCGCCAGGTAGCGGTTATGCTGACTGCTTATCTTGCGGGCGAATTGGATTTCATTACTGATCATCAGTGACGGATCAGGATCTGTTGCATTATTCCTGTAAACAAACATGGCTTCTGCAAGCTCAACCGGGTGGTGGTCATCGGCGATGACCAGCTGGCTGATCGCGTGAGCGCCTTTCAGGGTGAGCAGCCGCACGACCTGGTTAAAAGCCTGTGTATCGGTTGCTTCTGAAGGTACGTGTGCGGGAAGAAATGGTGTGCCGGCATGGATCCAGACCTGGCTGAACGGGAGTTTCGGGTGGGAATAGTTTATACCGACAGGAACTACCGGGCAGGGTTGAGCGCTGTTTTTCATGGCCATCTGAACAGCCAGGCGGAATGCGCCTTTTTTGAAGGGCAGTAACCTGTAGGCTGTCTGGCTGATCCCCTCGGGGAAAAAAAGTACTATTTCACCAGCTTCCAGTAACTGCATCGCCACTTCAAAACTGTCGTCATTATCGTTCAGGGTGGATCTGCCGTTCTGGTGATGGTGGATCGGATGCATGTGCAGCCTGCGGAGGATCCATGCTGCAAACGCATTTCGGAAAAGGTCACCCCTGGCAAAGAAGTGAAGAGGCCTTTTGAGTTGTACGCCAAGCAAAGCGGCATCCATGAGAGAGGAAGGATGATTGGCAATGAGGATGACCGGTCCCTTATCCGGAATTAGCTGCAGGTCCTTCGAACCGATCCTTGTATAGAAGAGGTTGAGGGCGCAGCGCATCAGGATTTTTACAGTGGCATACAACATAAAAAAAGCCCCCCTGCACGGCAGGGGGGCTTCAATATAGTCAGTTTCTGCTTATTGTACGATGAAGGCTTTAATGTCTTTCTGATCGTTGTACTGTACCCGCAGGAAGTAAGAGCCTTTGGTAAGGTTGGTTACGTTCAGGCGGAGACGGCTGTCTGATCCGAAAGTAGCCTGCTCCTGGCGAACAATGGCGCCGGCTGCGCTGATGATAGAAACAGTAACCTTCTTGTTCTTCAGGCTGCTGTTCTCAACAGTCAGTTGCTGGGAAGCATTCAGCGGATTCGGGAACAGGCGGACGCCTGCTGTGCTGTTACCGTTAACAGAAACACGGATGGTTTTGCTGTAAGAGAATTTACCATCGAAATCTGTTTGTTTGATGCGGTAGTAGCTGTCACCATTCAGTGGAGCACCGTCAGTGAAGTTATAATAGTTCGTCAGGTTGCTGGTGCCTTTGCCTGCTACCGTACCGATGGCGGTGAAGTCATGGCTGTCTGCGGAACGTTCAACGGTGAATTCAGCGTTGTCTTTTTCAATGCTGGTAGTCCAGTTCAGCAGGGTGGTGCCGTTGGCGTAGCGACCGGTGAAGTCGAGCCAGGTCACAGGCAGCGGGTTGGCAATATGGTTGGTAGTACCGATAGTGAAAACGGGGTTGTTGTCAGCAACTGTGTAAGCAGCTGCAGTAGCTCTTGTGTAGGTCAGGCCATCAGGAGCAGTGGTGGTAGCGTTGCTGCCGCCAAGCACATCCCAGGTATTGGTCTTCCAGTTTACAACTCCGATTGAAGACGGTTCTGTAAGGCCACCGCTTCTCTGATCTTCAAATGACAGCCAGATAAATGGCGCATTGGCATCATCCTGGGGATCGCGGTAGGGGGCAGTGCCCACATAACGAAGAGTCCAGTATTCCTGGTTGCTCACAGCAACAGGCAGACCGCTGCTTACTGGTGGAACAGTATTCGGGAAAGTGGGAAGCGGGCTGCTGGCAACATACTGACCTTCATAAGTCGGAGCGGCACCGTTGATGTTATTCAGGGCGTTTGTAAACTGCGTTGCCGGGGTAGCGCCACCACCGCCTGAAATATGGATTGGAGCGTAAACGCCATTGTCACCAACCGGGAAGGTGAAGGCAGTTGTACCGGTTTTGCGAACAGGGCCGTCAACGTAACTCAGGCTGCTGGCGCCTGTCCAGTTGGCAGTACCGGCAAATCCGAGGTAGTTGGCAGCAGTAGTGTTCACGACGCCAGTAACGAAAGTTAACACCTGTCCGGCCTGGTCGAGAACCACCGGTGAGCCCAGGGTCAGTGTAGCAGGATCCGTAAGGTTCAGCTCGATGTTACCGTTGAGGATATTTTGAGAACCGGTACCCAGAGTAATTGTCTGGTCTTCAGTTCCCAGGAAGTTAAGGTTAATATCAGAAGCCCGTGCACCTGCCACAGCAGTCAGGTTTCCATACAGGTAAAGCATGCCTTTGTTGCCTCCTGTTCCGGTACTGTTGATCGCGCCTGATTGTAGCAGGAGGTTGCCGTTTACGTTATAGCGGCCTGCAGGAGAAGATCCGAATATTACGTTAGATGCACCTGTATTCACGGTGAGATCCGAAAAGTTAATCTGACCCGCGCCAACTGAGTTCACTGCAGTACTTCTGCCAGTGTTGTTGAAGGTTGTATTACCGGTTACACTGAGTGTAGCAGTAGGGTTGCCTGAACCCGCTGTGCCGACGATCACATCACCTGCTGAAGTAAGTGTGCCCCCTACTGTCACATTCCCGGCCAGTACCTGCAGGCTTGTGTTGGCAGAAAGTGTCACGTTCCCCGCAAATGTCACATTTGGAACCTGGATGTTTCCGGGAGGGAAGTTCCTGGTTACCCGTATTGTCTGAACGCTGATATCGTTAGTAAAATACAGCAGGTACGGTGTATTGGCTGTACTGGTGAAGATCGCCACATCGGCAGTACCAGGTACACTTGCACCGCCTGCACCGCCGAGCGTTGTGGACCAGTTGGCAGTATTGTTCCAGTCGGAAGGAAACGGGGGAGGTATCAACGGACCCACCCAGTAACGGTCTGCAGCAAGTGCAAACACAGGCGCAAATAAAACGAATAAGGTTAGGTGTACAAGTCTTCTCATGGTAGAGTATTTGGTAGAATTGAGGTTCATAAACAATAAGTTTTTAGATAAAAAGCATAACCGGGCCCTTACCAGGCACGGCAAACAGCTAATTCTCTACGAAAAAGGGATTGGAAATTTGGTTACTCTACCAGGATATATGAGACTTTGTAATACGTAAGTTACAAAACAAAAATAGCCATATCTAATGATATGGCTAAAATTTTTTGGCCCGTGACGGGGTTAAAAAATCATTTTCGTATACTCACCCTTGTGCCAATGGGTATCATAGTATAGATTTCTTCCATTTCATTGCGTTTCAGGCTGATACAGCCATTGGTCCAGTTCTGCATATAGTCAACAGCCATGTCGTCACGCTCCCAGGTACCATGGATGCCGATACCATCTCCGATGGTCTTTCCGGCAGGGATCAGCCCCTTGGCTTTTCGCTCCTTGAACCTGGCTACATCAACCGGGGTCGGGTAATCAATCAGCATCATTTTACCCCATTTCTTGTCTGGTCTTTTCGTAACGATCTTGAATTCACCTTCCGGAGTCTTCCGGTCGCCCTGCCACATCTTGTCGCCGCCGGTCTTCTCACCGAAAACCACAGGGTAGGTCGCATACCAGCCGTCATCATCATAGACGCTCAGCTCGTAGTCAGATTTGTCGATAATAATGTGGGGGGTGCCGTTCAATTCGCCGTTCAACCTGTTGAAACGGACGGTGCGGTAATGATCACCAGAGAAGGAAAACAGGCCAACGGTACAAATCAGGCCCAGGGATACGGATAGTCTGGATAACATAGTTTTCAGATTTTAACGCTTCGGGTCGGTTAGGAACAAAAACGTTGCCATATCGCCTAATATTTCAGATGTGGAAAAACTTTTATAAACGACGAAGACCATCCCGGAATGGAATGGTCTTCGCCTGATAATGAAGCTGTTATATCATTTCTGGGGGATGCGTAATTCCCATCCCGGCTGTATAAGATCCGGGTTCTTGATCTTGTCCGTATTCGCCTCGTAAATGTCCTTCCACGACAGTCCGGGATATTTCTTAGCGATTTTACTGAGGTTGTCGCCGCTTTTTACGGTATAGGATTCTTCTCCTCCGGCAGCCACCGAAAGGTTCATCACCACATCGGAATCCCTGAAATCAGGGTTCACTGATTCATAAACGTCCCATACCTGCTGTTTGGCATTGCTGCTCGGCGCAGTACCATCTATATATAATACGCCATCCTGTTCCCTCACAAGGAGATCACTGACGCCCTGGGCGGTGGCAGCATCGATTACTGCCTTGTATTTATCCTGCAGTCCCATGGTTTAAAGTTTATTTGATGACCAGTTTGTTTTCTACTTTTTTCGGCTTGATTTCATTCAGTTTCTGCATCAGGCCCGGCAGGTCGGCTCTTTTGATGGTTCCGGTCAACGTCACCACGCCGTCCTTCACCGTCGCTTTCACACCCTTCGCATTGTCAAATCCTGCCAGCACCTGGTTGGCGGAACTCTGGAGTGTTTCGTCCGGGTTAATGGTGACCGGTGGCGGTGGTGGGGGTGGCGGAGGTACAGTCAGGTTATTGCTGACAGATTTTACCCCTTTAACACCTTTTGCGGCAGCTTCCACGCTGGCCCTGGTACTTTCGTCCGGCACCTGGCCGCTGATCGTGGCAACACCGTCTTTTACCGCAACACTAACGCCCGGATAAGCTGAAATGGCCGTCGCTACGTTTTTTTCAATGTCCGCGTCTTTAGGCCCGCATCCCGTTAAAGCCAGAGCCGACATCAGTAGCAGTGATGCCAGCATCCTGCCAATTTGCTGTTTCATACTTGTAGGTTTTATGATTAATGCACTCAATGGAACACTTTCTGTTCGAGAGCCTGCGCTGCAAGGATCATACCCTGCAATGTTTCTTCAGAAGGTACTTTGCCACTGAGCCCGAATTGCTGGTTAACCTCCAGCAGTTTATTGTGCAGATTGGACGGATTTCTTGCTGCCAGTTCCTTAACGGTATCCACTCCTGAAGCTTCCAGCAGCTCGGCAGTCTGCCCGGCGATACCATTGATGCGGAATAAATCCGCGTGATTCACCCAGGTAAGGATCAGGGTTTCCGGGATCTTCGTTCCCGCAGCCAGTACTTCCCTTCCCGCTTTTGTGCCGCCCTTCGCCAGCAGATCACTGGTTGTACGGATGCCATGCTGTTCCAGCTTTGCTGCATAGGTTTCTCCAATGCCTTCAATATCGATAACCGGGTAACTCATATTCCTGAATCTTTGAATATCTAATTTAGGGAAAATTCAAAATGAAACAGCCGGCAGGGGTTTCTTTTAAGTTAACCCTTGCCGGCTGCATATAATTTTAGGTTGTTCCTGTCTGCTACCAGTAACCGAGCCTGATTCCAAAGCTGTAGGGCGTATGATCGAGTCCGTCTTTGTACATGGACTCAAATGCATAGCTGCCGTATAGTTTTATGGGTCCCAGCATCACTTCGGCTATGTATGCCAGTTTGAAGTCATTCAGGCCGAGATCACCCTTCACTTTGTCCTTTCCGGTTTCACTGCTCACAAATTTGTTCCGGCTGCTGTACAGGTATCCTGCGCTGATACCGGCACTCACACCGAAGGTTCTGAAGGAGGAATTGCGGGGTGTGAAGTTGAAATTGATCATGATCGGTACAGTAAGATAGTCAGCAGCGAGTTTGGTCTTACTATAGTCAATCTGGTCGATGTAAACCCTTGCCGGATTCTTGTCAAACCGCAGGTTGGTATCAAACATATAGTTGTTCAACTCAAGCCCGATACCGTATTTCAGGTTCACCACATGTTTGTATACGTTCAGCTTCTGCATCACGAACCAGATGTTCACGTTCATGGATTTTCCGTTGCGGAGGTTGAACCATGATTCATTGCTGCCGGCACCGAAGCCACTGGTCAGGCTGGCGTAATTGGTCTTGTCGTTGAAATTGCTGAAACCGAGGTCTACCATTACCCATTCTGTTTCAATATTGGCGGGGTAACTCTTTCTTTTTTTATTGACGTAGTATTCCCAGTCGTTGCTGCTGCTGCTCGAGGGGGCACCGTTCTTCAGGATGATAATGTTCCCGATGTGCATGGTATCGGCGGGTTTCGCGGGCGTCTTTGCCGTGGTGTCTGTCTGGGCCTGCGTCTGGAGGCAGAAAATACCTGCCAGGGCCAAGAGGCTCATCTTCTTTAGCATATCTTTTTTTTTCGTATGATGGGTTGATTATTGCGACTCTGCAGATGCAGTGAACACACCTTGTCTTCTTCTTTCTGCACCTAATGGATTATTCTGTTCTATTACCCTGCTGGCTTTTCTCAGCAAACCACGCAGTGGCTTCTTCTGACTCAGCTGGTCATTGTTACGATCGTCATTCTGCACAAACACATAGTCTTCCTGTGAGGGCGATTTCTCGGCAACCTGTACATAAACGGGTTGTGTAGTGGCCTGAACCGGTTGCAGGTTTCCAGTAGCTGCCACTTCGGGTTTTTCAGGTTGCAGGGTTGTAGTGGGTACACTGGTCTGAGGGGTCAGCTCATGTGTACTGGACGGCTGTTCATTTACCGCAAGCTGCGAAGCACTTTCCTGCTCATCGTTATTGCTACGGGTACCGGCTTCTTTGATTTTATTGCCATTGATGGCTGCCGGCGCGCTGGTGACAGTTTCACGTTTAATCTCCTTTACTGCATCGGCTGCAGCAAGTTCCTGCGGGGGCTGTTGAGCAGGCGCTACCACTGGTGTGGTTTCCTTCCTGCTGTCTTTGGTTGCTTTTGGCGCCTGCGCGATACCAGGTTGCTGCCTGTCAGTGCCGCTTCCGGGTTTCAGCCAGTACAAACCAGCCAGCAGCAACAGTATGGCGGCAACTGCTATTCTTACCCAGAGACCGATCACGGTGGCACCGGCCTTCTTTTCTTTTCGATACAGGGACTGCTTATCCGGGAACACGATTGTTTTCTCAGGCATCAGGCGGCACTGCTGGATCAGTTCAAAATCCGGCTGGCATTCGGGGTTCTGGTAAACAAACAGCTCCGTTGCTGCTTTCTCCTCATTGTTCAGTTCATCATCATGATACCGCACAAAGTAGGATTCATAGTTGGTCATATTGACCAGGCTGGTGGTATCGGTTGTTCTGAAGAGGGCTTCCTTATCAGGAAAGCTGGTTTCCAGGGCGGGAAGAACCGTCTGCAATAGCATTTCCAGCTCAGCTTTCAGGTCGGGATGCTGTTCCACAAAGGCATCAACGGCCTGTCTTTCTGCAGCAGACAACTCCTTGTCTGCATAAAGCAGGAAAAACAATTCGTAATTATCGCGGTTGATGTTCATGGTTATATTACATTTTCTGGTTTAACCAGGTAATTCTTCAATTGTATTCTGGCACGGTGCAGGTAAACTTTTACCTGGCTTTCACTGAGCGATGTTATTTTGCCGATCTCTTCATAACTATACCCTTCATAATCTTTCAGCAACACAAGGCTCCGCTGGGTTTCACTCAAACGCTGCAGGGCTTCATCCAGTACTTTTTTCAGGTTGTTGGCCGGTTTGTTCATCACCTGCACCTGCTCCCCGAAACTTTCTTTCAGCACCACTCTTTTGGACTTTCTCAGGTGATCGATCATCTGGTGGTAAGCCACAGTAAACAAATAACTCTTGCATTTCTCGTAAGACACTTCCTCACGGTGCTGCCACATCTTTTCAAATGCCCCCTGAACCACATCCCTGGCATCTTCTTCATGCCGGAGGTTTTTTAGGATAAAGCGATATACGTTATCCGCATATTGCCGTACACATTCGTTGTATTCCCTTTCTGTCATAAACAGTCTGCTTGAATTCTCCTGAAGGTTTGATAGTTATACGCACCACCAGCCCTTAAAGTTACAGTTTACAAAAAAAGCCTGCGGAATTCCGCAGGCTTTCGTGTTGTGAAATGGTAACTAATTGATTTACAGCTATCCTGATAATAAATTGTCAGACATCGAGTCGCCGATAATGGAAGCCCCGGGCTCGCGGGGAGTTTCCTCTCTGGCCGGGCATACCACGGCTTCGCGTCCACTTTTCTTTTTCATTTCCCGGCAGGAAGTCTTGCCTGACGTCGACTGGATCTTCAGTGAAACCAAAGCCAGTGCAACCAGAATCAGCACAATCTTCCCAAAGGCAAACATTTTCATGATCAGGTTTTTCTCTTGGACGCAAATTAGTAGCGGTTTGTTACAGTTACGCGTTAAAAAAAGTTAAATGCAATGCCTCATGAAAACTATGCAAACGGTTTCGCCTACGGCAGCGGCAGGTTCTGAATCTTCCTATTTTTGCGACCTAAACCATTTACAATGAATGAGAAGTTTGTCACCCGCATCCGGGAGGAATTAGATGAAATCAACAGCGCCGGTTTATTTAAGCGGGAAAGGGTAATCACCAGTGAGCAGGGTGCTGAGATTACGGTAAATGGTAAAAAGGTGCTGAATTTCTGTGCCAATAACTACCTGGGATTGTCATCCCATCCTGCTGTGATCGAAGCGGCACATGAGGCGATCCGGACTCATGGATATGGCATGAGCAGTGTGCGGTTTATCTGTGGTACCCAGGATATCCATAAAACCCTTGAAAAGAAGATTGCGGACTTTCTCGGAACAGAAGACACAATATTATACGCAGCAGCTTTCGACGCCAACGGCGGTGTTTTCGAACCCCTCTTTGGCGAACAGGATGCTATTATTTCAGACGAGCTCAACCATGCTTCCATTATTGACGGCGTCCGCCTGTGTAAAGCACAGCGCTTCCGCTACAAGCATAATAATATGGAAGACCTGGAGGCAAAGCTGAAGGAGGCTTCTTCTGCAAGAAGCCGGATAATCGTTACGGATGGCTCCTTCAGCATGGACGGCACCATTGCCAGGCTGGATGAGATTGTAGCGCTCGCCGAAAAATATGACGCCATCACGATGATCGATGAATGCCATTCTTCCGGTTTTCTGGGTAAAACCGGCCGGGGTACGCACGAATACAGGGGGGTTATGGGAAAGATCGACATTATCACCGGAACATTGGGTAAAGCCCTGGGTGGTGCTTCAGGAGGCTTTACCAGCGGCAGAAAAGAGGTAATTGAATTATTGCGCCAGCGCAGCCGTCCCTATCTTTTCAGCAATACCGTCGCTCCTTCGATCGTGGGTGCTTCCATTGCTGTGCTCGACATGCTGAGCAGCACGACCGATCTGCGCGACCGGCTGGAAGAAAATACACGTTACTTCCGGGAGAAAATGACAGCTGCCGGATTCGATATTAAACCGGGTGATCACCCCATTGTACCGATCATGCTGTATGATGCCGTGGTAGCCCAGCGTTTTGCTGCGGAACTGCTTGAAGAAGGGATCTATGTGATCGGATTTTTCTTTCCGGTGGTGGCCAAAGGCCAGGCGCGCATCCGTGTTCAGCTGAGTGCAGCCCATACCCGTGAACACCTCGATAAGGCTATCGAAGCATTCACCCGGGTAAAAGCAAAGATTGCTGATTAGACTGCAGCGATCATCGAGATTTCAACGTTTACGTTTCTGGGCAATCCTTTTACGGCAACGGTTTCCCTGGCAGGGAAGGCGTCTGTAAAGTACTGACCGTATACTTCATTGACGGCGGAAAAATTTGCCATGTCGCTCAGGAAAATGGTTGTTTTAACCACATGATTGAAATCAAGACCGGCTTCCAGTAAGATGGCTTTCAGGTTTTCCATCACCTGGCGGGTTTCCGTCGGAATATCACTTGTCATCAGGTTTCCTGTTGCTGGTTCGAAAGCTACCTGGCCGGAGATAAAAAGCAGGGGACCTGCCTGTACAGCCTGGCTGTAAGGGCCGATCGGCGCAGGGGCCTGGGGGGTATTGATAATGTTTTTTTGCATGCCCAAAATTAATTGCTTTGTACCTTTACAGATGTCTTCGCCGCAGATCAATGTTGCCATTTGTTGCCCATCCGGACAGGAATTGCTGGTCGCCAATGACCCCGCGCTGGTGAATATCCATTACCATCATGATCTGGAACATTTTCTGCAGGCTTCGGCAGACATTTACATTGATGCAGATTTTCGTTTTGAAACATCCCGGATGGAAGCACTGGCCAGAAAAACTCCGGCCATCATAATGGTTAACGAAGTGATCCACACCTGTGCGGAACTGCCACAGGGTTTTATCAGGTATAACGGATGGAACGGTTTTTCCAGCCAGCCATTACTGGAATGTGCTTCGGCATCGGGCCAGCTGCCTGATCCGGTAGTACGGGCAGCAGAAAACTGTGGCTGGTGCTGGAAAATGGTGCCCGATCAACCGGGACTGGTCAGGCCACGCATCATTTCGATGATCATTAATGAGGCATTTCTGGCTGCGGAAGAAGGTGTTAGTCACACTACGGAAATTGATGTGGCAATGCGGTGCGGAACCAATTATCCTTTCGGCCCGTTTGAATGGGCAGAGAAGATCGGCCTCCGGAATGTATATACCCTGCTGAAGCAAATGGCTGCCGGAAATCCCCGTTATCAGCCTGCCTCCGGCCTGTCAGGCGTCATTGCGAACCACTCTACCAATTGAATTTTTTCTTCATGTACCTGCCCCTGATGTTAATTATTGACACTGCGCTGGACAAGGCCGTAATTGCCGTCAGCCGGGGTGTCGACATCCTGGCGTCCCGCCAGATGAATGACCAGAAAGAACAGGCAGCCTGGTTGCAACCGGCTATCGCTTCGCTGTTCGAAGATCTGAATCTAACGCTGCAAGCCGTTGATGCTGTTGCGGTTTCTGCCGGACCAGGGTCTTATACCGGGTTAAGGATTGCCTTATCTACTGCCAAGGGAATTTGTTACGCATTAGATAAAAAATTAATTTGCATTGACACGCTCAGGATAATGGCTGAAACTGTACGACCGGATATTGACATCCAGGGTGTATTGTGTCCGATGATCGATGCACGTCGGATGGAAGTCTATATGGCTGTTTATGACTTGAATGGCAACCAGTTACAGGAGGCCGAGGCAGTAATTCTCGAACCGGAAACCCTTGAGCGCTGGGCTGGCCGGGGAAATATTTACCTGTTCGGAAGCGGCGCGGAGAAATGTAAAGACCTGTTAAAAACCCCCGGATTGGTTTGGTCCGTGATGGCGGATACGACTACAGCAACCACCCGCCTGGCCGCTGAAATGTACGCCCAGCAAGCGTTTTCGGATTTGGCCTACGCTGAGCCACATTACGTAAAAGCTTTTTACAGCCCCGGAAAAGCAAAAACATGAAGCATTTTAAAAATTTCATATGTAAATTTGCATGTTAAGGTTAAGGCAATCGTAGAAATTATTAAATCCAATTCTCAGACATGAACACAGTAGCAGGAAATTTTCTAGTGGTAAACGAGTTAGAAGGCTCTGAAATGAAAGTTGATTTCTTACACGTAAAGAAGGCGGCCCTCACCCTTAGGGCTATGAACCACAAGCTCCGCCAGCAAATCATGAAATTGTTGGAAGAAAATGAAAAACTGACCGTTACAGAAATTTATGTACGGCTCCGTTTGGAACAATCTGTTGCATCTCAGCACCTCGCAATCCTGCGTCGCGCTGGTATTGTTAAAACAGAACGTGATGGAAAATTTATTTATTACCGTCTCAACGAGCCCAGGATTCTTGAGATCAGCCGTTGTGTAGAAGAAATTATCACTAACTAAGTTTTAACCCGATAGTCAAAAGTCAATCCCCTGCGTGTTACCTGTCAGTAGCCGTTTGGGAGTTGACTTTTGACTTTTTGTATCCGTCCAGGCATGTTTATTCAACAGCTTTATACATCCTGTCTCTCCGAATCTGCTTATTATATCGAAAGCAACGGTGAAGCAGCTATTATCGATCCGCTCCGTGATATTAAAGAATATACTCATCTGGCGAAATCCAGGAATGCAGTTATAAAATATATATTCGAAACGCATTTTCATGCCGATTTCATCAGCGGGCACCTCGATCTGTCCAAAGTAACCGGCGCACCCATCGTATTTGGCCCAAACACGAAGACCAACTATCCTATTCACCTGGCCAAAGACGGAGAGGTATTTCAGCTCGGCGCTATTACCCTTGAAGTATTGCATACCCCAGGGCATACCATTGAGTCAACGTGCTATCTCCTGAAAGATGATCAGGGTGAACCACAGGCAATTTTCACGGGAGACACACTTTTCGTTGGCGATGTAGGCCGGCCCGATCTGAGCAGCGGCAACCTTGCCAAAGAAGAACTGGCTGGTCTGCTGTTTGACTCGCTTCAGCAAAAGATCGTCACCCTGCCCGATCAAGTGGTGGTTTATCCTGCACACGGTCCGGGCAGTTCCTGCGGTAAACAGCTGGGACCTGAAACCTACAGCACAATCGGCACCCAGCGCCAGCAGAACTATGCGCTGCAGGCAACTGACAAAGCCTCATTTATCAAAGCTGTCACTGAAGGACTGGACGAGCCTCCTGCTTATTTTTCACTGAACGCACGGATCAACAAAGAAGGATACGGAACTATGGAAGATGTCATGAGAAAAGGGATGCGCCCCATCACAGCACCACAATTGCGCGCCAACCTGGAAAAAGAACAACTGGTCCTCCTCGATACCCGTCCCGCAATTGAGTTTGTAGACGGTTTTGTTCCAGGTTCTGTCAGCATCGGACTGGAAGGCCGTTATGCTGAATGGGCGGGCAGCCTGCTGTCATTTGATACGCCTGTTGTGCTGATCACTTCCGATGGCAAAGCCGAGGAGTCACTCGTCCGGCTGGCCAGGGTAGGGTTTGAAAATATCATAGGTTACCTCTCGGGCGGTTATGCAGCCTGGGAGCAGGAAGGATTTCCAACCGATATGATCATTTCCGTTGACGCAGATGAACTGGCAATGGACCTTCCGCATGACCCGAACCTGGTGGTAGTAGATGTTCGTAAGCCTGCTGAATTTGCTGACGGGCATGTTGCCGGCGCGATCAACCTGAACCTCTCAGATCTTAATGATCCTGCAACCATGGCCAACCTGGAGGAACAGCATAATCTATATCTCCATTGCGCCGGCGGTTACCGCAGCGTTATCGCTGCCAGTCTTTTCAAACGCCAGGGGATCCATAATCTCCGGAACGTGAACGGTGGCTGGAAATCAATCAGCGCACTGGGTTCGGTTCCCGTAGAAAAGGAAACCAGTATGCTGAACTGACATCAGTTGTTCAGATGGAAACAATGCCGTTCCGGATTGCAAAGGTCACCAGGCCGACCCGGGTTTTCAGCCGGAGCTTGTCGAACAGTGCATCACGGTAGCCATCTATTGTTCTTGGACTCAGGTACATCCTGCTTGCAATTTCCTTGTAGGTCATTTCGGTGCAGGCAAACCGGAGAAACTCGAGTTCCCGGTCATTCAGCACTGAAAGGGGGTTGATCTGGTCCAGGGACTCCAGGTCTTCATACTGGTTGATGGTATGGATCAGCCTTCCTGTGACAGTTTCGGAATAGTAATAGCCTTTTTTAGTCACAGAATCCATTGCGAAACGGAGATCGCCCGGATCACAATATTTCATGATGTAGCCGCGGGCCCCTGCCTTAAACATCCGGATGATCGCATTTTCTGTGTCATACATGGAAAGTGCCAGCACTTTAATGTCCGGGTAAGTGCGCTTAACCCAGCTGGTTGTACTGTAGCCATCCATTTCCGGCATGTTGATGTCCATCAGGATCAGGTCCGGAAGGCATGCCGGATCCAGTTTTTCGGAAAGCTCTTTTCCATTGGAAACTTCAAGAACGACCTTGTACTCCTCAAATCGCTCAACCAGTGACACAAGGCCCTTCCGCAATAAGGTGTGGTCTTCCACCAACACCACATTAAAACGGCGCATGATGTATTATTTTAACTACGAGGGAATGCAAACTGAGGGTACGAGGTCAGTATCCGGTTATAACGGAGGCGGGGTATTATCGATCCACTGTGCAGTATAGGCGCTGTCCCATTTCTTTTTCCACCTGCGGTGGCTCCAGAGCCACCCACCCGGGTTTTCGCGCATCACCCGTTCAAGAAAATCGCGGTACTGGCGGGTTAGTGTTCCTTTGGGCAGGTCATGAGGTGCTTCAGAAGCCACTTCCAAATAGAGATAGTAGTGTCCGCGCCGCACTCTGTAGGCGTGTGCAAATATTACCGGGAGGTTACCGGCTGCAGCTCCCTTTTCAGGTCCGGATACAAAGGGAGTGGGCACGCCAAAGAAATTCAGCCACCAGGCTTTGTCCATGTTTCCGGGAACCTGATCTGCCACCAGCCCTACAAGAAAATGACTTGACCGGTGGGGCAGCATGGCCTTTCGCATATCGGTTGCCGGTAACATAACGTTTCCTGTTCTGCTTCGCAACTTCAGAAAAACCCGGTTCATCACTTTGTTCTGGAGCGGCATATATACGGCAAGGAGGGTGTACCTGAAATAATAGGGGTAGGCCAGATTGAGCATTTCCCAGTTGAAATTGTGGCCCATATGTACCTGTGCTCTGACCAGGCCACCGTTATACAATTCATTGAGCACATGGAAATTGCCGGTGACGCGGTTCATGATGAATCCTTTGCCGGCCGAGAACAATTTGATGGTTTCAATAAACGTGTCTACAAACTGGTGTTCAAAGTCACTCCGGATCTTTTCCCGCTCCGCGGCACTTTTTTCAGGAAATGCGATGGCCAGGTTTCCCCGCACTACATTTCTCCGGTATCCGAAAACCCGGAACAGCAGTACCCGTATCAGATCGCCAATGCCATAGAGCAGCCAGAGTGGCAGCAGTGAAACGGCATACAATAATCCATAAACGATATAATACATGTGTGAGCTGTTCAGAAATCAAAAATAATGGCAGGGTTTGGGCTGTCCAAACCGGAGAGGGGGAGAAAAACACGGTATTTACAATACAATGTTCTGCAGCAGCGGGCTTTTATCCGGGTAATCAGTGTTAAAATGCAGGCCTCTGCTCTCCTTACGGAACTGGGCGCCTTTTACGATCAGGTATGCTACCGTAATCATATTGCGCAATTCACCCAGTTGAGGGGAAACCGTGCTTGCCTCATATAATTGTTCGGCTTCCGACCACAAAAGGTCTAGCCGCTTCATCGCACGCTCCAGCCTCGTGTTGGTCCGCACGATGCCCACATAATCACTCATCAGCAACTGCAGTTCCTTAAGGCTTTGTGTGATCAGGATCATCTCATGGGGGTCCGTAGTACCGGCGGTATTCCAGTCAGGCACCCGTTCCGCCGCAATGATGGTGCCGGTTGCTTCTGCCGCTTTTTCGAATGCACGGTTGCCAAATACCATCGCTTCCAGCAAGGAGTTGCTGGCAAGCCGGTTCGCTCCGTGTAGTCCTGTGGAAGCACATTCTCCTGCTGCATACAGGTTGCGGATGGAAGTTCTGCCCCATTCATCGGTTTTGATGCCGCCGCAGCTGTAATGTGCTGCCGGCGCAACCGGGATCATATGCTGGGAAACGTCGATCCCGATGGAAAGGCATTTCTCAAAAATATTCGGAAAGTGATGAATAAACTTTTCGCGGTTCATATGGCGGCAGTCGAGGTAAACATATTCCGTACCGCCGATCTTCATTTCGCTGTCGATTGCCCGTGCAACGATATCCCGCGGAGCGAGATCCCTGCGTTCATCGTAAGCAGCCATGAAGGCTTCTCCTTTTTTATTGCGCAGGATGCCACCGTCTCCCCGCACCGCTTCCGTGATCAGGAAAGCCTGACCGCCCACGCCCGGTTCATAAAGCGCGGTAGGATGAAACTGGATGAACTCCATGTTCTCAATCCTTCCTTTGGCCCTGTATAACATGGCCACGCCATCACCCGTTGCTATAGCGGGATTGGTAGTTGACCGGTACACCTGTCCATTGCCTCCGGTGGCCAGCAAAGTGGATCCGGCAAGAATGGTCTCAATCTGGTTGGTATGGGTATTCAACGCATATACACCGTAACATTCAATGTCTGGTGTACTCTTCGTTACCAGGTAGCCCAGGTGGTGCTGGGTGATCAGGTCGATAACAAACCAGTGTTTTACAAATTCTATATTGGGGTAACTGCCAATTTTTTCCAGCAATACCCTTTCCATTTCTTTTCCTGTAACATCTTTATGATGCAGAATCCTGAACTCGCTGTGACCGCCTTCCCGTCCCAATGAATAATCTCCGTCGGCGTCTTTGTCAAACTGTGCGCCCCAGGCGATCATCTCCCGGATCCTCTCCACGCCTTCTTTCACCACAATTTCCACGATCTGCGGATTGCAGAGGCCATCGCCTGCCACAAGGGTGTCGTTGATATGTTTATCGAAACTGTCGTTCTCAAAATCGGTTACACCGGCAACGCCGCCCTGTGCATATTTGGTATTCGTTTCGTCGGCAGCAGCTTTTGTAACGACAGTGACGGTCCGGTCAGGAAACCTCGCTGCCATTTTCAAAGCATAGGTGAGGCCTGCAATGCCCGAGCCAATCACGAGGTAGTCAGTTCTTTTCATCCTTGATAGTTTGTTCCGGGCTTCCCAAAACGATTAGTAATTGCGCCGAAATATAAGTCAGCATCACCAGAAACGATCCGCCGGTAAATTGCTGGTAAAAGCTGTTCGTCGCCAGCAGGCTGTCAGAAACCAGGAAAAGGGCAGCGCCGGCTATGCAAAAATAGTTGGTGAAAAAAGAGAAAATAAACATCGCTGCTATGACGAGGGTGTACAACAATACCGGAAGCCTGAGGCCACCCGGAAGATGGGGCTGCAACCAGAGAAAAAAGACTGCAGCATAAACACCTGTGCCGGCCACAACATAGAGATTCCATGGCTTGCGGGGCTGGCTGTCGCGCCGTTTCCGCCAGAATGCTATGATGTAAAAAACGTGCGCTGCCAGAAAGGAAGCCAGTCCGGCCATAAAATAATGTTCTCCTTCATTCAACAGGAAAATATCACCGAGCCAGGAAAAGACAAGTGCTGTTCTGATCCATCCGTTAGTCGGAGCAAACAGGAGAATCAGCATCAGCAATGGTTTGGAAACAAAGCGTAACCATTCCCATCCGGCTGCCAATGCGATTAGTTGTAACAGCGCGACGGTCAGATAACCCGGGAGCCATCCTTTAAACCGCATCAATACCGGATTACGATTTCCATATTTTTCGGTGAATCGAGTGCGATCAGCAGGTCATTTTTAAGGTATACTGTTTTTTTATCGCCTGACAAGGTTGCTTTGGGATTGCTGACTGTCTTCGCTGGTCTCGGAAGTTTTACGGTCAGGTTCATAGACATGTCACCCATCATCGCCATCATTCCTTTGGATTCCTGCACTTTCGGATCGTTCATCACGCTGTCGTAACGGGTTTTATTGAGCGTACGGCTGTACTCACCATTGCTCAGCTTTACGTCGTACATGTTGCCGATCTTGCCGAGCCCGTCACTTTCGCCTTCGCCACCACCTGCGGCTGGGTTCAGCCCTTTAAATACATTGCCCATCATGCCGCCCTGGTTCATTGCAGTATAAAGCTTGTTGGCATCTGCCAGGTTGCTGAAAGGATAAGCCATGTCAAGCAGGAACACATTGTTCTTCATGTTCATCTTCAGGTTCAGCACGCCGTTCCGGAGTAAAGCCTTGTTCTCGGCAGTCATATTCGTGGCGGTGTCAACCAGGTCTTTCATCAGGATCGTGGTATCCATTTCACGTCCCATCCCCTCCTTCGCCATTTCTTCCTCAGATGCAAATCCTTTCAGCATCTCAAACATCTTGCCCATGTCGGAATGAACTTTCATCTTTCCGGAGCCGTCACTTTTCAATTCTACCTCCTCGTCTATCTGAATACAGGCTGTAAAACAAACAGCAATACCGAGGGCAAGTAAAATTTTTATCTTCTTCATAATATTTAGAATAATGCTACAAATTACGCGGTTTCCCCGGTATTTAACTGGTAGAATACTGTGAGCGTTTTCGATTCGCCGGGATCCAGTATTGTCACCCCCATCTGGTTATGAAATCCGTTGGGCGCCATACTCAGGTTTTCTATCGCAATGCTTTGCCGGTGCGGCGGGATATACAACTGTAAAAACGGATACTGGCCATCGGTAAAGAAATCGATCGACCAACCTGTTTCGGGGCGACCGAGAGTGCAAACCGGACCCGGTGAATTGGCATCCAGCAAAAAGCAGTTGTCAAGCTGACGGTCCCCGATGACAATGCCGCTTCTGAAGTCATCAGCTTCCAGCATCCGGCCCGTAGGGAGCAGCTGATCGTTGAATTCCAGCATCCCGTCTGCGGGGAATTTCAGGGTCCATTGATCCACCTGGCCTCCCAGCTGAAAATAGGGGTGCCAGCCATCGCCAATGGGAATTTTCTGACTACCGGTATTGGAGATTGTCGTCTGCAGCTGCAGTTTGTTTCCGGGGAAAAGGGCATAGCTGATCACACAGCGGTAAGGAAAAGGATATCCGGCGTCATCGGCCGGGTAATCATATTGAAATACCGCGGTGGCCATAAAGCTGGTGACGTCCTGCCTGGTAACTTCAAAGGGACGATCGAACAACAGCCCGTGAATGGCAGATCCATCAGGGAAAAGCCGGTCAAACTGATAGGCTTTCCCCTCAAAGGAATATCTTCCCTTTTCGATCCTGCAGGGAAATGGCGACAGCTTGCTGCTCTTGTAACTGAGCGAAAGTTCACGATCAAGGTTTGTTGCATCCGGATAATGATCAATCACGTTAACAACCTGCCCGTCCATTACTGTACTAAAACCGTGCAACATGGCGCCTGCATGCGGTATGATGGAAACAGTGGTGGATAATGAATCATCGTGCAGCTGTACCAGCGGAATGCCTGCGGCTGTGGAATGGGAAATACGGAAACTCATGGGGCAAAACTACCTAACTTTGCGCCACAATTTGATTTCATGCGTCTGTGGTTAATTTTCTTCGGTCTGGCGGTATCGGTAGTGGCATGCTCGCCCAATAATGTCAGGGAAGATGTTTCGCTGGATAAATATTTCCAGGACAATAAAGTAACCGGTTGTTTCGGGCTTTTCGATAATGGCCAGGGAGATTTTATTGTCAGCAATACCAAACAGTTCCGGGACAGTACCTTTCTGCCTGCTTCCACTTTCAAGGTTGTCAATTCCCTGATCGGACTGGAATCGGGTATAGTGAAAGACGACAGTACGGTAATCCCGTGGGATGGGGTGGTGCGCAGGGTACCGGAATGGAACCAGGACCTGAGCATGTACCGTGCTTTCCGGTATTCAGCAGTTCCCTGGTTCCAGGAACTGGCCCGCAGGATCGGAAAGGAAAATATGCAACGCTGGCTGGATACGCTCGGCTATGCCCGTCGTTATACCCGGACGCCCATCGGAACAATCGATACTTTCTGGCTCGACAATACGATCAAGGTAACGCCCGATGAACAGCTGGGATTGGTTAAAAAATTATATTTTGATCAGCTGCCCTTCCAGCACAGAACGATGGAAATCGTGAGAAGGATGATGCTGATGGAAGATAATGCCAACTACCAACTGAGCTACAAGACCGGTTGGGAGCATGCGGAAAACGGTGACAATATCGCCTGGGTCATCGGTTGGATTGAGGAGAATAAACACCCCTACTTTTTCGTTCTACAGATCAGGTTGGCTGCCGGGCGAACGGACATTCCGCAAGTTCGCATGGAAATCCTCAAAAAGTGCCTGAAGCAACTGGGATTTATGGAAGGAAAAAGATAGCTGGCTTCTTTTTTGATGTGTCACCGAAAACTGCAATTTGTTCAAGTTTGAAAATATCTGGCTATTAACCCTGTTGGGACTGGTTCCCATCGGCATATTGTTTTATATGCTGTTGCAGCGATGGAAGCAGAAGACCAGGGCCAGGCTTGGAGATAAATGGCTGATCGACCGCCTGACGGCGGAGTTTTCCTCCCGCAAATTCCTGTTAAAATCGCTATTGGCGGGTTTCGCACTCGTGTTGCTGATACTCGCTGCTGCCAATCCCCAAACAAGAAGCGAAAGTGGTCCTCAGCATAAAAAGGGCCTTGATGTCATGATCCTGCTGGACGTCAGTAAGAGCATGCTGGCCCAGGACATCAAGCCGACCCGGCTGGATCGCGCAAAGCTGCTGGTCAGCCAGTTGATTGATAATCTCGGTGATAACCGCCTCGGCCTGATCTGGTTCGCAGGAAGAGCCTATCTCCAGATGCCGCTGACCACTGATCTTGCCGCAGCAAAACTGTACCTGCAGAATGCTGGTCCCGATGCGGTTCCTACCCAGGGAACGGTGATCGGCGAAGCGCTGCGGATGGCCGGTTCCGCTTTCAACAATAAAGACAAAAAATACAAGGCAGTCATCCTGATTTCTGATGGGGAGGACCATGACCCCGAAGCACTCAGGATTGTCAAAGATCTGGCCGGCAGCGGTGTGATGATCAATACTGTCGGCATTGGTTCACCAGAAGGTGCCACCATTTTCGATCCTGCTACCAATGACACTAAAAAAGATGCTGAAGGCAATACGGTGATCACGAAACTTAATGAAGCGCAATTGCGGGAACTGGCGCAAACCGGAAACGGGATCTATGTTTATCTCCAGGATGCCACTGCAGCGGCAGCATCGCTGCGCAGCCAGCTTGCAGGGATTGAAAAAAAGGACCTGGAAGATGAGTCCTTTGCACATTTTAACACGTACTATTATTACCTCGTCGGGCTGGCATTGTTGCTGTTACTGGCTGAACTGCTGTTGCCGGAACGCATCCGGCAAAAGAAAGCGGATGCCATTTTTGTTTCCCCTTCCAATTCAAACAAATGAGATCCATTATAGCTATAATGCTGTTCAGTTTTACCGCAACCGGGGTGATGGGGCAGGACGGAGCCGTTCGGGAAGGCAACAAACTGAATAAGGAAGGCAAATTTGATGAAGCGGTCGCCGAATACGATAAGGCTATTGCCCGCAATCCGGCAGACCGTACAGCTGGCTACAACCGGGCCAATACCCTGGCCAGGAAAGGCGATAAACCTGCTGCCCTGGAGAGCTACGATAAACTGATCGCCGCTACCACCACCAATAGCACCGCCAAAGACATCCAGGAACGTGCGTATTACGATAAAGGCGTGCTGCACCAGCAACAACAGCAGCTGGACGAAAGCATTGAAGCCTGGAAAGCTGCCTTGAAACTTGATCCGGATGACAAGCAGGCAAGAGAGAACCTGCAGAAAGCGCTCCGGGAAAAACAGCAACAGCAGCAGAAGCAGCAACAACAACAGCAGCAACAGCAGAAAAAAGATCAGCAACAGGATAAGAAAAATCAGACACCTCCACCGCAAAGCCGGTTGAACCAGAAGCAGGTAGAGCAATTGCTGAAAGCACTCGAACAGAAAGAAAAGGAAGTTCAAAAGAAAATGCAGCAAAAGGGCGGCAGCCCCAATAAACCGGAGAAAGACTGGTAAATCCTATTTTTGCCTCTCAATTTTGCTTTATGGAATTGTACAGCGCATCGCTGACACAATATAAAAGATTGATCACACGGGAAGTACGTATAGGTGATTTAAGTCTTGGAAATGGCCTGCCAATCCGTATTCAAACCATGACCACCACTGATACGATGGATACGGAAGCCACCGTGCTGCAGTCGATCCGTTGTATTGAAGCAGGAGCGGAGCTGGTCAGGATCACTGCTCCCAGTAAACTGGAGGCGGAAAACCTCCTGCAGATCCGCAATGCGCTTCATGCCCGTGGTTACAAAACACCACTGGTTGCCGATATTCATTTTACCCCCAATGCTGCCGAGATTGCAGCCCGCATTGTAGAGAAGGTCAGGGTCAATCCGGGCAACTATGTCGACAAGAAAAAGTTTGAACAGATCGATTATACGGATGCGGAGTATGCAGAAGAAATTGAACGCATACGTGACCGCTTTACGCCGCTTGTCAGGATCTGCAAAGAATATGGAACGGCCATGCGCATCGGCACCAATCATGGCTCACTGAGTGACCGCATCATGAGCCGTTATGGCGATACGCCAATAGGAATGGTGGAAAGCGCGATGGAATTTTTGCGCATATGCCGCGATGAACGGTACCACCAGATCGTGCTGAGCATGAAATCTTCCAATCCCCAGGTGATGGTTCAGGCTTACCGGATGCTGGTAGCGACCATGCAGGAGGAATTCGGCGAATGTTATCCATTGCACCTGGGCGTAACGGAAGCAGGTGATGCGGAAGACGGAAGGATCAAATCTGCTGTAGGAATCGGCAGCCTGCTGGAAGATGGCATCGGTGATACTATCAGGGTTTCCCTGACGGAAGATCCTGAATTCGAACTTCCGGTTTGCCGTGACCTGGTGAAGCGTTATGGCAGCCAGATTGTCTTACCTGACTCAAACAGGCCCGTCGTTGATGCGGTGTTGCCCGCCCTTCCCGAAAACGGACTTCCGTATTCGCCAATGTCTTACCAGCGCAGGGAATCATTTGCTGTGCAGAATATCGGTGCCGGCCACGTTCCGGTGGTGATCGCTGACCTGAGCAGGGTTGAGCAGATAACGCCAGCCGATCTTTCGGCTGTGGGTTACCGGTATGATGAAGCGAACGACAAGTGGCATATTGCTGATGCAGCTGCGGACTATATTTTTACCGGCCACCAGACGATTTCATTTCCCTTACCGGGAACATTGCGCGTGATCTGTTATCCCGGTTCCTGGCAACTGCTGCCGGAAAGCGGACAGCAAACTCATTTTCCCATTTACCAGGATAGCGGGTTTGCTACAGCAGAAAAGAAAAGCGCCGTCATGAACTTTGTAATGATAGATGCTTATTCCGATGGCGCTACGCTTCCGGAAACATGGCTCGGCCAGGTGGCCAGTGATCCTTCAGTAGTGATCTGCCTGAGCAGTACCAATAAGAACGCGCTTCAATCTGTGCGCCGCCTGTTCATCAGCCTCGCAGAAAGGGGAATCCGCAATCCTGTGGTACTGATCACAGACAGCTACTGGCAAACACCGGACGAGCACCTGATTCATTTTGCTACAGAAACCGGGGGACTTTTCCTCGACGGAATGGGTGATGGCATCTGCCTCGGTTACACGGCAAGCCAGCCCCTCGATAATGTTCAGGTAACCGGACGCACCTATCTGCCCGTTACCAGCCTTGCTGCTTTCACGAACAATACCGCTTTTTCCATTCTCCAGGCAACGCGTACGCGGATCTCGAAAACTGAATACATTTCCTGCCCGAGTTGCGGAAGAACATTATTTGACCTTCAGGAAACGACCGCCAGGATCCGATCTGTTACCCATCATCTGAAAGGTGTCAAGATTGCCATCATGGGGTGTATCGTCAATGGACCGGGAGAGATGGCTGATGCTGACTTTGGTTATGTCGGCTCAGGGCCGGGCAAGATTACCCTTTACAAGGGAAAGGAAGTGGTGAAGCGGAATGTGAACAGTGCGGTGGCAGTGGAAGAACTCATCAGCCTGCTGAAGGAAAACGATGCCTGGATTGACGCAGTATAGTCAACGGCGCAGTACCGCGACCTGGTAACTGCGCATGCCATAGGACTTAATCTTTGGAATGGTTGAATCCTTTCCTCCTGTGATTGCTATCGGACGTTCCTGGATATTGTAAAACTCTATTACGAGACTGTCTCCCTGGAGTGTATAGCTGTTTACGATAGTGTTGCCGTCAACCGTAAAGCTGCCGGTGACTTTCGGGCCGATCTGGAAGAGATCCAGTACAATACTGTTATGCTCATCGATTAGCCAGTGACCACGGCTTTTGTCGAAGGGTTTGAGGGTATATGCCCTGTTGTCTTTTTTGTCTGATCCATAAGTCATCCCCCATAAATACATGTCAACGCTGTCCAGGGCTTTTATCTGCAATTGCATGGGCACCGTTTGCTGCCTGGTTTTTCCCTGGAACCAGCTCATATTTCCTTTCCATATTCCCGCCCATCCCGCCGGAAATGAATCCCGTATTTCGAAATTGTTCTGTTGGTGAGGCAAAATAAATCCGGCCTGTTTTGGCTCCTGCATCAGCAAAGACAGCAGACCAACACAGACCGGAAGAAGGAGTTGTTTCATCCAGCGAAGATATTACCCTTACAATTGGATATCGAGGGTAAGGCTCCAGTTTCTGCCATCGGAAGGCCAGATGCCCGGTCCTGGATAAAAACCGGGCCGCTTGGTAAAATACTGGTGGTTGGCCACATTGTTGAGCTGCATCCTGACGGACAGGTTCCTGCTGAAACGATAACCTGTGGTCAGATCGATCAGCTGGTATGCCGGTACAAGGCCTACTGCCCCGGTTGCCGGGGGCGGTACTTCCGTGTTGAGTGCGTCGGCATAAGACTTTGCCGTATAATGCCATGTGCCCGAAAAACTGAACCGGTGGAGGCGGAGGTTTACGCCGCTTCTGGCAATCACGTCCGGTGCTGATTCCACCCGGTTGCCTTTCACGTTCACATTGGCAGCGCCCGACTTTACATCGCCGCTGGTATAACGGGCCTGCAGGAATGAAGTGGAGGTGAAAAGAGATACCGCCATATGGTTATTGATCCGCCAGTCTTTTTGCAGGTAGATCTCCAGCCCGATATTGCGCGAGTCGCCGATATTGGTGCGATACGTATAGAGCGTTCCTGTAGTATCTGTTTCAATAAGGGTGCCGAAGCGGTCTTTGTATTCGAGCAGGAACGCTGTCACATTCCAGTGCCACTGCTGGCTGTTGCCGCGCCATCCCAGCTCTGCATTGAATCCACGGGAGTCTTTGATATCGGGATCAACTTTTTCATAAGTGGAGGCCGGAATAAGGTCTTTGAACAGCATCGGACGATAGGCCTGGCTGATTCCTCCGTACACATCGCTGCCGGCAGATGGTTTCCAGGAGAAATGTGCACCCAGCAACGGGTATTCATGAAGTATTGAAACCGGAATAGCATTTTCAGGATAATAAACGATGGTGCCGGACATATCCGTTCTTCCATGCTCCCATCGCGCACCGAGATTTACGGAGAGGCCGGATGACAACTGAAACCGGTTCTCAGCAAACAGGGCAATGTTTTTGGTTCTGAAATGCAGGTCCCGCCCCCACCCCGGTACCACCAGGGAGAGATCATAGTCCGTGCCCGTGGTTCCCACGCCCAGTTGCTTACGGTGAAGGTCATTGTTCATGTATTGTACACCTCCCGAAAGAACGCTGGTCTGGTGGCCCAGCCGGTATTCCTGCAGCACACGCGCTTCAAGCGAGTAGGAATTGAACCGGTCGATATCGACCTGGCGATTGTTGTATTGATTGGTAAGCAGGTTGATGGTATCCTTCACATTCGCAGGCTTGTCGAACAGCACGCTGTTCCGCCGGCCGAGTACAGCAGAACCAGTTAGTTGTATACGCGTTGATGCGGTGGGTTGCCAGTTGGCGCTAAATGATGGAACGTGAATATCAGGATTAAAATAATTCCTGGTTCTGCTGGCCTGTTTCGGGTTGGCATAGAACTGGCTGTCGGTGAGCTGTCCGGCCATGCGGTACAGGTATTCGGATCTTGACCAGTCGAGTTTGACCTGTACCTTTTCATTCGGTGACCAGGTGACGGACACACCTTCTGCCGCACTGTTCGTTTGCTCATTGTCACGGTAACCATTCCGCGATTTTCTCTGGAACCACGCATAGTACCGGAACTTTCCCACCTTACCCCCAATGGCATTGAAGGTACTGAGCAATTGCCAGGAGCCTGTGCTGTTGATGCTTTCAAAGCTGATCGGCCGGGTGGTGTCGCCTTCTTTGGAAATGTAGTTCAGCATCCCGCCAAATTGTGCACCATACTGTAAGGATCCGGTGCCTCTCACCAGTTCGATCCTTTCAATACTTTCCATCGGCATGCTGAAATGGCTGGCCGGATAACCATACATATCGCTGTTGGTGATGATGCCGTCGCGGCGGATGTTGAACTCCCAGCCGCGGTGAGGATCCAGGCCGCGAACCGCGATATTTACCTGGTTTCCCGCCCCGTCCATATCATAGACGAACATGCCGGGAATTTTGGCAAACAATTGCCTGCCCACCTTATTGGTGATATCCGCAGGTGTTTCATTCAGGCTGATGGACTCCGTTTTTTGTCCCGAGAAAATATAAGTGCCCCGGGTTTCCGCAAGTTTTGCAGGGATTCCCTGCTGCAGGAAGGAGGTGATCAGTACACTGTCGAGCACTTTTACAGAAGGGGCTGCAGTGTCCCTTTGCTGTGACTGTGCCTGCAGGGCGGTAAACCTGCAGGCGACAGCGAACAGCGTCATCAGGGTATTTTTGTTCATTACGCCTCATTAATCCGCACCATCGGTCTTAGCGCGGTCTACAGCCATATTGCCCACTTTTCTGCCAACAGACAGGCCGGCGGAACAATCGCTGCGATAGTGAATGCCACCATACATGCGGCTAAGGGAAGCCTCATTGGCCATCTCTTCATATGCGGCTGCACGTTCAGGAACGAGGTGCGAGAGGATCGTCGCTGCAGCGCCACTAAAGGTGGAGTGGCCGGATATATAGGAGGGGAAATTGGGAACTCCGGTAAGTGTTTTAATCGCCGGGTTAAGCTGGCTCGGGCGGGGATTGAAATAGAAATTTTTGGTATCCCAGCAACAGATGGCCGCGTCCATCAGCGACATGTTGAGCAACGCAAAGTTGCGCGCCCAGCGAACTTCGCTATAGTTCTTCCCGATAAAATCTTCGGCAGCGATCGCATCCCAGTGACCGGGCGGGGTTGAAGTACCCACGCCATCAGCCCAGTAGTGAACGATCTTCGTTCTTTCACGGGTTGGGTTGGCAATAAAATCATACACTTCCTGGGTTTCTTCTTTCATCTTACCACTGGTTACGGAAGGCGGTGGATCAGCCCTGAAAGCAATCACGGTCAGCGAATCACAAAGGAATCCCTTTACTTTTCCGAAAGCGGGTAACATGGGTGGGCGGCGGGGTGTTTCCAGGCTGTACCAGGGTTCTTCGCCCCGGGCGATACAATCATCTTCAAGTTTCTTCCACATTTCCGGGTTACCTACGGCAGCACCTGCCCGGTCTGTTCTGGCACGGGCTACAAATTTCTGGGCAACTGCGCGGCCAAGTGCTTCACCGGCATCGATATCACTGCGCACATTTGCTCCGGCTACGATGCGGGAACGCTTGTGTTGTTCAGCTTTCATCTGGATATAGTCCTGATCTCCCGGGAACAACAGCTTCAGCATTTCCACGGCGGCTCCGGCAATAACAGCATCCTCTGAAGGATAGGAAGGAAGGGTATTGCGGGGGATCAGCACCTGCACGGAGCTGTCCACGTTATAGGGCGATTTCCGGTTGTACAAAGCCTTGTAGTGGTAAGCAGCTACGAGGGCATCATATTGTGCGGCACTCACATAAGCATATGCTCTTGACGCATAAGGCGGGTTGGCGAAAGGGAACAAAGGATAAGCCAGCGGATTGGCGGCACTTGGTATGGGATAAGTGCCATCATCATTCTGATAGGGAGGTAGGTTATGTTTTGCCACCAGTTCTCTCAGGATCTCATTCCATCTCAGCACGCCACCCGCGCTCCAGTACTTCACAATTTCCTTTTCCTCATCGGAAAGGTTCGCCTGCGTGGCTTTGATCTCATTGATCTGGGCAACATAGTCGGGGGCATTGGTCGGTATCGGCGCTGCTACGGTAAATTCATCTGCACTGGTGAGCAGGATGGGTTTCCAGGTACCAGCATCTTCATCCGCACTGGCGGGTTGAAGTGCAGGAAGGTCAGCAGTGCGGTCATTGATGTCTTTATTACAGGCAAAGATCCCTGCGGCTATCAGCACCAGGCAGGCGCCTGCGAAAATATTATTACGTTTCATACTCATTGCAGATTGTTGGTGGGTTTACGACTGGATTTTTTTGTGTAGAAAGCATAAAACACACCGCCGTTAAAGGCTGTGGTTTGTCCGACGTTTCGCCCATGAATGGTATAGTTGGCTCCGGCAAGAAGGCTGATGTTGGTCAGCTGCTTCAGGGTATACTTGAAGTTGATTCCCGCTACCGTACTGTTCATCTGGTTGCTGGGGAATGGCATGTTATTCCTGGTGATATCAAAGCCTCCGAGGGTGCATAGCTGGGTGAGGAGCGCTTCAGCGATCAGGTAACGGCCCCGGTACCCGGTGCGCAGCTGGAGATTGACCTGATCGGGCATTTTTACTTCATTGGAATTATGCAGTTCTTCGTCGTAGTATGCGTCGCGGTCGATCTTTACGTTGCTTCGGAAGATGTAGCTTCCCCAGGCTGTTGCGAAAAACCGGTTGTGCAGGTAATCAACCATTACCCTTCCGGTCAGGTTGGTACTGCCGAGGCCGATAGACAGGGGCAGGAAGTCTATGACATAGTTGTCAAGCGGCGTGGAAATTCCGCCCATAGCATAAACAGCAAGTTTATCGTTGTTGGCGAATTTGAAATTCAGCGCGCGCCATTTTAGTGTTACAGAAACGTCCTGGATGCCTTTCATGCCGTGCAGGGTACCGGCAGAAGCGTGTGTCCATACATAGGGTGCACCGGCCATAATGTTCAGGTTATCGGTGATCCCGTAGTTGGCCATGAACATCATGGATTGAGCAGTAACGGTTCCCAGGTTAAGGTTTTCTCGTTTGAGAGTGCCTTCCCAATAGTCTTTCCAGGAGCCGTGGTTGTACATAAACCCGCCGCAAAGCTGGTTTTTGTTCATCATGATCGCGTCCTGCTCCGTTTGTGCGGCAGCACTTCCGATCAGCATCATGCTGCCCGCAGCCATCACGATGGTTTTGAGCATTGTCCTTTTCTTCATTTTAGTTGCAGTTAATGGTTGGTTTATTTTTTCATTTTCAACTTGCTAACGACAAGTTCACCGGTTTTTTTGCCGGAAGCGGCACCGAGATCATTGTCAAATCGGTAATGGATCCCTCCGTACAGCCGCGACATGGCTGCTTCGGCTGCTGCCATCCGGAAAGAGGCGATCTGCCGGTTGGCGATCCCGAATTCGAGCAGTGAGGTATCAGTGAATTTCAGGTTGTCTCCAAAGATGCTGGTCATGGTTTCGGCAGCAGCAGCGGAAACAGTGGCATGGCCACTGGCGGATGAAGGGAATGGCGGTGTCTGGATATATGGCCTCCAGTCGGCGTCCAGGTTGGCATTGATCACCGTTTCAGGCCGCACAAAATTGTAAACGTATTTGCCTTCCCAGCAGCTGATAAAAGCATCATAGAGGGCGATAGCTGTTTTCGCATAGCCGGTAACTGTGGTATTGAAATCAGCGCCGGAAGTTTTTGCGGCAATGCCTACAATATTCATCCAGTGCCCGGCCGGGGAGAATTTTTTAGTGGCAAACATAACATGCCCGCTTACGTTCAGTTTGAACGGATTGTCATCCCAGAAATCGGCGATATGTTTTTGTTCGTCGGTCAGGCTGTTGCCAATGATCTCCACTTCCTTCAGTGCTTTATAGAAAGTGCTGTTGGTGTCTTTCGGGGTGAATGGGGGTGGCGGAGCAGGCCGGAACTGGCTGGCACTATCCAGTACCATGGTGCGGATTTCCATCCAGTGTGGTTCGACGGCCTGTGCATACATGGGCGGCGTGGGAATCCAGCGGCCCGGATCATTGGTTACGGTATATCGGGAGGCAGAACGGGTCTGCGCATAATTATCACCTTTGGCCCAGGCCATGATAGAGGATACGATCGTGTCAGAAAAGGCTTTGGTGCCAGTCAGTATGTCTTCAGGCATACCCAGGCTGTCGGCCATGTTGACAAGGCTTTCGTAATAGCCCATCAGGCTTCCTTCGGGGAAGGTAACCGCATTGCCGACCTTGGTGAAGGCAAGCATGGCGGCCAGGGGAAAATTGATTTTGCTGGTATCAGCAGGTACAGGCAGCGGTTTCAGCGCCTTGACCTGTCCGGCCAGTGACTGATAATGCTGTGGATCGCCCGCTGCGATTACCTCATATGCCGCAATGGTGGCATAGGTGTAATTCCTGGTGGCGATCATGGGAGGGAAGTTGTTCTCGAGAACAACGTTGTTTAATTTCTTTACGGTCTTGCAGAAGAGCAGCGGATCATTCAGGGTCTTTTTGTAATCTGTTGCCGGGGCGCACGAACAAAAGGAAATAGCGATTGCCAGGCCTGACAGGCCAGCCTTAAACAGTAAATTTTTCATCTGGAAAAGAGAACGGGGATTCTGGTAAACACGATGCATGTGCGTTACCCGGGAATGCAACCTGAGCCGCATTCCCGGGATGGCACATACACTTTTTTATAAACGTATTACATCACGAGAAATCAGGCAGTAGGGGGGTGTTCTGGACTGCTCAGAAAGCTCACAGGTAGATGATCGGAATAATCCGGATAATGCTTTTGAATCTGGAAATAGGACGGTTCAAAGAGATACCGTGTTTCCATTACGACGCAATCAGGTAAAAATGTCTTGAGGCTGATGGTTGGTTTGACCGGCGCATGTTTACCGGAGGAGTTGGTCTGCTGCAGATCGGCAACCATCTGGAAAAAGGCATCGCGGGCATTACTGATATGGGTTGCCTGCGCATTCGGAATACACCGCATTTCAACGGAGTCGTTGTAGATCCTTTTTTCAACATATTGATAGTTCAGCCCTCCGATGGTAATACTTCCTTTCACCCGGTCGAAAACGGGGGAGTTGGTATAGTAGGGAAGGCCCTGAACCGGAATTTTAATGGTTATCAGCTCGCTTTCATTGTAGATGTCTTCATCGAGCTGGGTATTGAGACGCTGGCTGGTACTGGATTCCACGTAGTTGAAGAAAAACCGGTAACCGACCCAGTTAAACAGGAGTACAGCACACAGCAGTATGGCAGCCAGTTTCTTCACCTGTGTAAAGTAATAAAAAATCAATATCATTTACCTTTTGTTCAATTTTTTGATCCGGCCATGCCTGGGTTCTTTTTTAATTACCGCGCTGAGATTTGATTTTTACCCCCGTTGCGAACCAATTTCCGGATGAAAAGTTTGGATGTGGGCTCCTCTGTTTTTGGATGCGGAGTAAGCGTTTTGGGATGTGAATGCCGATTTTACACGGGAAGGAGTCCTGTTTATTCTTAGTAGGAAGGTAGTAGGAAGGTACTAGGAAGGTAGTAGGAAGGTAGTTCAAAGGGAGGACTTCACCTTGCCACTACGAAACCTGTACCGTGTTCAGCTCAACAACTAAACTATTAAACTTTTAAACCCATAAACTCAATAATCCCCTCCTGCCCCACCACCGCCGAAGTCGCCCCCGCCGAACTCAGTATTCTGGGGGGAGGTTGTTGTGGGCTGATGCGCGGCATGGATGGCGAAAGCTGCCAGTAAACCAGGATCAGGGAGGTGTCTGGACGTCCCGGGGTCGAAACTATACCGGCTGCTATTACCCTTTTTGTAATAAAAAATGAGAAAGGCCGCTGTAATGATGCAGACAATTCCAAAAATCACCATCATCGTTTCATCGGAAACCGGGTGAACGACCAGCTGTATCGTCAACGCGATTGCGCAACAACCCAGTAATCCCAGCCTGATATAGGCAATCCGTTGAGTGGTAAATCCGTAAATCAGATAGAGTATTGGTATTGCGATCGTCCACGCCCAGCTAAAAATGAACCATCCGATGGTGCGATAGGCTGAACCCGAAAGATCTTTTACCACCTGGCTGTTGAAGGCGCAATACAAGCCGATAGCCGCTGCCATTTCCAACCAGAAACCAGCTTCAGCCTTATAATTGGGGGAGGGTGCCTTTTGCACTTTTCTGGCCAGCCAGATCAATACCAACATAATTGCTGCAATGATCCATTCAGACAGCATTCCATTTTGGTAGGCCGGAAATAACTCAATAATGAGTATTGAAGCGGTCAACGGAACCAGCAAGGCAGCAATCCTGTTCAAAAAGACAAATGCAGCAACCAGGTACAAGCCGCCTGCAATAATGGAGAATGGACTGATAATGCCGACAGATGAAACGTGTTCGTCGGCCAGGATCGCTGCACCCGAGGCTGCATAAATTATCCCGGTATGCAAAAGCATATCATCAATGCCCGAATGAAAATGTGATTTGTTCTTCACAAACCAGGTAAGCGCTGCGAAAGAAAGCAAAGCCATGAACAGGAAAATCTCACCGGCGGCATCGAAGTCTACCAGCATCAGCAAAATCCCGGCAAGTGCAGCTGACACAAAAAGGGTCAGTATCCCAAATCCGATCCGGCCAAATAGCCGCGGCGAAAAAAACGGATCGGGGTAAGCTTTGTTTATGGCAGTCCATTCTTCTTCCGTGATCGAATGCTGATCATGGGCGGCTTCAGCCAGTTCCCGCAGCGCACGAATATTCAATCCTTCCTTAGGGTACGCGATCATGATTGGGTGATTTTTTTGTTGAGCCGATAGATTACCCCGATCAGGATCAGGCCGGATATTACGGCATAACCCAGGTTAGCATAAATACGTGGTTCGCCGTGGAGCGATTTCGTCCAGTTTTCCATAAAAATATAGGTGAGGCCGGCATAAGGATAAAGGCACGCAGCGACCAGGTAATAAGTTGATTTCTTACGGAAAGCTGTTCGCATCAGGTACATAGCCAGCACCAGCAGGATCGCCAGCCAGATAAGGTAATATTTGCTTTCATTGATCACTCCGGCAACTGCGGCTACTCCCGCAAAATGGATTCCGAACTGGTGGAAGATCTCCTGGAAATGTGGTTTGAATCGGTTTTGGCCGATCACAACAGACAATGCGATCAGCCCGCAGCCCAGCAAGAATAAGGTGCGGATCACATCCGGCTCATTCAGCAGGTTTAACCCGAATGCCGTAGCGTTGTTGATAGTGATACCCAGCCAGGCAGCCAGGCTCAGTATGGCCATGCCGAGGATACCGCGGTGGTCATAGTAATATGCCGTGAAAAACAGCATCACCATTGGCACAAATAGATCAAGGTTCCAGGAACTGCCGAAAAAATTGAATTGCGACTGGAGATAGGCTGCCAGCAATACAAGCAGACTGCCGCCGGCCAGCAAGCTGTAATCATACCAGATATTCGGGGAGGCCATCGCTGACCATGAGAACGGCGGTTTCACGAAGAAACAGTAGGTATAACTCAGTGATATCAGCAAAATCAGTGTCCCGATAATCACAAAATAGCCAAACTGTTGCAGGTGGGTGTAAATGATAATACCGGTTCCGGTAAGGAACAATATTATCCCGAGGTACAACAGGCTTCGCCACTCCCAATGCAGACTGGTGGGACCGGGCTTTTCTTTTTCCCTGATTTTTTCAAGGCTGCCGGCGCTGATCAGTCCCTCTTCCATAAGTCTTTCAAAAACGGATAGGGCCATGTGATGGTTTTGTCTTAGAAATATAAATATTTCCGGGCTACCCGGAATGGTTTTCGGGATCCGGAATGAAACTAACAACTGTTCGCATTGTCGCCGGGCGTTTGTACCTTTGGCGCCAACCGAATGGAATATGCATTATCAGCCACAACATAAGATCAGGATCGTAACCGCTGCCTCCCTATTTGACGGTCATGATGCCGCTATCAATATCATGAGACGGATCCTCCAGGCCAAAGGCGCCGAGATCATCCACCTGGGCCACAATCGTTCCGTACTTGAGATTGTGGAAGCTGCGATTGAAGAAGACGTGCAGGGTATTGCCATTACCAGCTACCAGGGCGGTCATGTCGAATTCTTCAAATACATGAAGGACCTGCTGGATCAGAACGGATGCGGGCATATCAAAATTTTTGGCGGTGGCGGCGGAACCATTCTGCCGGAAGAGATCAGGGAACTGCACCAGTATGGCATCACGCGGATCTATTCACCGGATGACGGAAGGAAACTCGGGCTCGAAGGGATGATCGAAGAAGTAATCCGCTCCTGCGATTTTGCCCTGAATGGTCAGCAACCCTTCCAGCAACCCATGAAACTGGAAGAATGGAAGGATGTGCGCCTGATCGCCCGCAGCATTACCAATGCGGAAAATGGAAAGGGGAACGGTCAGAAGGCTGACCGGCAGGAAAAACGCGCACCAGTGCTGGGCATTACCGGAACAGGCGGGGCCGGTAAATCTTCCGTAACAGACGAACTGGTTCGCCGGTTTCTTCACCATTTTCCGGAAAAGACCATTGCTGTCGTTTCGGTTGACCCCACGAAAAAGAAAGGCGGCGGTGCATTGCTGGGTGACCGGATCCGGATGAACAGTATCAGTTCTCCCCGGGCGTATATGCGATCGCTGGCTACAAGGGATGATAACACAGCTTTAAGTGCGCATGTGCAGGATGCCCTGGATGTATGCAATGCGGCAGGTTATGATTTTGTATTGCTGGAGTCAGCGGGCGTGGGACAAAGCGATGCATCCATACTTGACTATTGTGATGTCAGCCTGTATGTGATGACGCCGGAGTATGGTGCTGCATCACAACTGGAGAAGATCAATATGCTTGACTTTGCAGACGTGATCGCCATCAACAAGTTTGACAAGAATGGTGCGCTGGACGCGCTGCATGATGTCAGGAAGCAATACAAGCGCAATCATCAGCGCTTTACGCTGCCGGATACTGAAGTGCCGGTATTCGGTACGATCGCCGCGCAGTTTAATGACCCCGGTGTCAATGAACTGTTTGAAGCACTGGTAGGTGTAGTTGAAAAGAAGACCGGCACCAGTTTCGGCGCCATCGAAGTACACCGGCATCTTCACGCCACCACCGCGCAAAGCCAGGTGATCCCTCCCAAACGGGTCCGCTATTTGTCGGAGATCGCTGACAATAACCGGCAATATGATGAATGGGTTACCTCACAGGCTGCTGCTGCCACCAGATGGTACCAGGCGGCAGGGATTCTTGTTGATGCGGACGCGGTCAGTAAAGGCGCCCTGGAAGCATTGGCAACAAAATTCCGGGCGCAGCTCACGGCAGACAATCAGCAGGCAGTTGAAAACTGGCCGTCCCTGAAAAAACAGTATGCAGCTGATTTTTTTGAATACCGGGTACGGGAGAAAACGATACGCCAGGATATGACCGTAAGATCACTGAGTGGCACCAGGATCCCGAAAGTGATCCTGCCCAAATACAATGACTGGGGAGATATCCTCCGCTGGCAGTTACAGGAAAATGTGCCTGGCGCTTTTCCCTATACCGCCGGGGTATTCGCTCTAAAGCGGCAGGGGGAGGATCCCACGCGGATGTTTGCCGGCGAAGGTGGTCCGGAGCGTACCAATAAGAGATTCCATTATCTTTCCCTTGACCAGCCGGCAAAAAGGCTCAGCACTGCTTTTGATTCCGTGACGCTGTATGGTGAAGATCCTGACATGCGGCCGGACATCTTTGGCAAAGTAGGCAATAGTGGTGTGAGCATTGCCACCCTGGATGATGCCAAAAAACTGTACAGTGGTTTTGATCTCTGCGATCCGATGACATCAGTCAGCATGACCATCAACGGACCAGCGCCGATTTTGCTGGCGTTCTTTATGAATGCTGCCATTGATCAGGCCTGTGAAAAATGGTTGACGGCCGAAAATAAATCCCGATCAATCGACGTCGCCATCAATAAGAAATTCAGCCAAGTTCCCCGGCCGGTATATTTTAACCCGGCCTCACCCGAAAGGCTGCCGGAAGGCAATAATGGCCTTGGATTGAACCTCCTGGGATTGACGGGTGATGAAGTACTCCCCATTGATATTTACAATCAGTTAAAGCAATCTGCGCTGGAACAGGTGCGGGGAACCGTACAGGCAGATATTCTAAAAGAAGACCAGGCGCAGAACACCTGCATTTTCTCCACGGAATTCGCCTTGAAACTGATGGGAGATGTGCAGGAGTATTTCATACAGCATAAGGTCCGGAATTTTTACAGCATCTCCATCAGTGGTTACCATATTGCCGAAGCCGGTGCCAATCCGATCACGCAGCTGGCATTCACCCTTGCTAATGGGTTTACCTATGTGGAATACTTCCTCAGCCGGGGAATGGCCATCGATGATTTCGCTCCGAATCTCAGTTTCTTTTTCAGCAATGGTATGGACCCCGAGTACAGTGTGATCGGTCGTGTTGCCCGCAGAATCTGGGCCAAGGCAATCAAACTGAAATACAAGGGCAATGAGAGAAGCCAGAAACTGAAGTACCATATCCAGACTTCGGGACGTTCCCTTCACGCACAGGAGATTGATTTCAATGATATCCGTACTACACTCCAGGCGCTTTATGCGATTTACGATAACTGCAATTCCCTCCATACCAATGCCTACGACGAGGCCATCACTACACCTACCGAAGAAAGTGTGCGGCGGGCAATGGCCATCCAGTTGATCATCAACCGGGAACTCGGAACGGCCAACACCGAAAATTTTATCCAGGGATCATTTCTTATTGAAGAACTGACCGACCTGGTGGAGGAAGCCGTACTGACGGAGTTTGACAGGATCAATGAAAGGGGTGGAGTGCTGGGCGCCATGGAACGCATGTACCAGCGCAACAAGATCCAGGAGGAAAGCCTGCATTATGAAATGCTGAAACATACCGGTGAGCTGCCGATCGTTGGCGTGAATACCTTCCTGAACAAAAATGGTTCTCCCACCAGTATTCCTTCAGAGGTGATCCGCAGCAGCCGGGAGGAACGCGAGCAGCAAATCCTTAACCTGAAATTATTCCATCGCTGCAATGACGGGCGGTCTGCCAAAGCACTCAAAAGACTGCGGGAAGTAGCGCTGGCCAACGGCAATATCTTCACTGAATTAATGGAAACAGTCAAATACTGTTCTTTGGGCCAGATCACGCATGCCCTGTATGAAGTGGGCGGTCAGTATCGCAGAAATATGTAGTATATTGGACGATATAGCCTGGAGATCGCCTATGAATTGTAAAAACTGTGAACAAACCGTAGAAGGTAATTACTGTTCAAATTGCGGACAGTCGATCCATACCGACCGATTCACTTTTAAGCACCTTATTGAACATTTGCTGCATGGCTTCTATCATGTAGAACATGGTGCCATTAAGACAGTTAAAGATCTTGCTTTACATCCCGGCCCTTCACTGCGCGCATTCCTGGCGGGTAAAAGGGTCGGATGGTACAACCCATTTACATTTATCCTGGTAACCGGAGGTATCAGTGCATTTATCCTGGCAAAAATTCATTGGCAAAGTTTCCTGGTGGACCTGGGAGTTTTCGGTTCACACGATATCGACCAGAAGAAATGGGCGAACAGTATCAGTCATTTCTCATTAAGGCTTTTGCTTTCGATCCCGTTATATGCGATCATTACAAGGATTCTTTACTGGAAGTCTGAATATAATATCTCTGAACACCTCGTGGTAAATACCTATCTCCGTGGGCAGATGAATGTGCTGATGATCCTTGGACTGCCGATCGATCTGCTGTTGCAGGGGACTGCTTTTTTACTTCCGTTCAAATTCATCTTTCTGGCTTTGTCGGTCATGTATATGGGGTGGGCGATAAACGGGGTCTTCGGGCACCGGCATACCATATGGCGCGTGGTAAAAGGACTGTTATGTGCGATCATTGCACTGGCAGCGGAAATGTTTATCCTTAACTGGCTGGCGCAACGATGAAATATGCGCATTCTTAAGTGTAACTTGCACGTAAACCGAAGGAAATGCCAGATCGGATTGTTTTGGAAAATGAACACCTTATCGTTCACCTTCATCCGAAGGGAGCCGAACTCCGGCAATTAAAGGGAAAGAAGACCGGCATCAACTACCTGTGGTCGGGAGACCCGGCGTGGTGGGGTAAAACTTCTCCCGTATTATTTCCAATTGTAGGTACGCTCCGCGACAACAGTTATACCTACCAGGGCAAAACCTACAGCCTTCCCCGCCATGGCTTTGCCCGCGACAAGCGTTTTATGGTAGAACAGAGCAGCCCGCTTGCCGCTAATTTTCTGTTACAGGATGATAGTGAAACGAGGGAAGTGTATCCTTTTTCATTCCAGTTTCATGTGTTTTATGCACTGATTGAAGACCGCCTCAGTGTCCGTTATACCGTGGTGAATACCGGTCCCGACACGTTGTGGTTTTCTGTGGGAGCACACCCGGCTTTTGCTGTTCCGCCAACGGGTGTTGCTGATGCGGGCGACTATGAGGATCATTACCTTCAGTTCGATCGTTCGGACGCTTTGGTGCGATACAAACTTTCTGATGGACTCATCAGTGATGAGACGGAAACGATAACGCTGGATAATCACGTGTTGCGCCTTAATGCCGGTTTGTTCAGCGAGGATGCAATTGTGCTGAAAGGCTTGCCGGATCAACATATCCGCTTATTGGGATGGAAGCATATGAATGGAATTGAGTTTTCCTGGCAGGATTTCCCTTTCTTCGGAATCTGGGCACCGGCAGGAGCGCCTTTTGTTTGTCTCGAGCCCTGGTGTGGTATAGCCGACAGCGTACATCACGATAAAGAACTGACCCGCAAGGAAGGCATCCGCTCCCTCGGCCCCGGCGACTATTTCGCGCGGGAGTGGTCTGTCCGTTGTTTCTGAACCTTCACTGTCCAGTTGTTCCCGCTGCCTACATGCCAGGTTGAAGCGAAATCGCCCATATTGATGCCGAATGCGAGTTGCAGCAGGCTGTTGCTGTAAGCAACCGGCTTACCTTCCGGTACGGCAGAAAAAGTGGTGCCATACAGCATCGCGCCTCTGTATACCTGCTTTTTACCTTGCAGGATCTCAACCAAAATCGTGTCGCCATAATGAATACCGATGGTGGCAAGCAAAGAAGCCCTGATATTCGTCCACACGTTACCGTACTGTACATCCAGAACAGGAATGTTTCCCAGAATGAGGCCGGTTTTGACTGTAGCCTGCTGATAGGGGAGCCTGATCACGGGATCTGGAAGGAGCGGCCCCACTTCTGTAAAGCTGATTTTTCCGGCGGCGAGCCGCGCACCGGTATACGCATATACATCCCTGCCATGAAAGGTATAGGAGTCACCGGATCCTTTCAGGCGATTGACGGATTCGTCTATCTGTCGCAGTGAATCGATGCCGGGAGCTTCTGCCAATAAGGTGAGCGTACCGTTATCCGGCGTTACTACGAACTGGCCGGTTTTCAGTTTTGCCACTACGGATTTGCGGTTCGACCCCACCCCGGGGTCGACAACTGAAACAAAAACAGTACCGGCTGGCCAGTAGGCGACCGTTTGTTCCAGCCGGTAAGCGCCTTCCCAGATATTGAACGGCGGAATTTCATGGGTCAGGTCAAACTGCTTTAGCTCAGGTGATACGCCGAAAGCGACACCCTTCATGGCCGAAACGGCGCCATCTTTTAAACCAAAGTCCGTTTGAAATACCAGCGCACCAGTTTGCGAATACGCTGAAATAGCGGATTGGAGCGTGATCAGGGCCAGGACGATACCGGAAAAGCGGCGGCGATGCATTATCTTTACCAAATTAGAAATGATTAATATTTGTGAAGTTTACTGAATTAACGCTGGATCCGAGCCTTATGGATGGCATTGACGCCTCGGGATATATCACCCTCACACCCGTCCAGGAGCAAGTGATGCCTTCTATCATCGAAGGTCGGGATATCATCGCATCTGCACAGACCGGAACCGGCAAAACCGCCGCTTTTTTATTGCCTATCCTGAGCCGGCTCATCGGCCACAGGCATGAAGGACATACCAGCGCGCTGATTATTGTGCCTACCCGCGAACTGGCGATCCAGATCGCCCAGCATGTGGAAGGGCTGGCCTATTTTACCGAAGTGAGCAGTATCGCCATCTACGGCGGTGTTGACGGACAGGCTTTCGTGCAGGAAAAGCAAGCCCTGCGGAACGGCGTTGACCTGATCATCGCCACACCAGGCAAGCTGATCGCCCACCTTAATATGGGATATGTGGATTTCAGCCAGCTGCAGTTCCTGGTGCTGGATGAAGCAGACAGGATGCTGGACATGGGTTTCAGTGATGATATTATGCGCATCATCAAGCACCTGCCTGAAAAAAGGCAAAGCCTCCTGTTTTCCGCCACTATGCCGGAGAAGATCCGCAGCCTTGCCCGCAAGATCCTGAAGCAGCCGGTGGAGATCAATATCGCCATCTCCAAGCCACCTGAAAAGGTTGAACAGAAAGCCTACGTTGTATATGAGCCGCAGAAGAATCCGCTGATCCAGCGCATTATCCGCGATACTCCCCACAGGAGCCTGATCATCTTCTGCTCCAGAAAGCAGACGGTCAAACAACTGACCCAAATGCTGAAAAGGGCAAAGTTCAATGTAGCGGAAATCCATTCTGATCTCGAGCAAAGCGAGCGGGAAGACCTGCTGCAGGGTTTCAGGAGTGGCAGGATACCAGTGATTGTTGCCACCGATGTGCTGTCCCGCGGAATAGATATTGACACCATCGACGTGGTGGTGAATTATGATGTGCCCAATGACGGCGAAGACTACGTGCACCGTATCGGCAGAACCGCCCGGGCGGAGCGGGACGGAAAGGCATTTACACTGGTGAGCGACCGTGAGATCGGCCGCTTTTCCAGGATTGAATCGCTGATCGGAAAGGAAGTGGATAAAGCAGCCGTTCCGGCAGAACTGGGCGAAACGCCGGCTTATCAGCCAGCGAAAAGAGGCGGAGGAAGAGGCAGGGGCCATGGTGGTCACCGCGGCCAGGGAAATCCCCGTCCCCAGCAGGGTGTAGGAAAAGGCAGCCAGGCACATGCCCGCAAACCCCATCACCAGCAACGGTCTCAGCAGAAACCCAAACCGGAATAATCATGCTGAAACTCAGGGTATCGCTCATGATATTGCTTGCAGTATTGGTTGGGCTTCATTCCTGTAGTCCTAACCCTTATGCCAAAACGAATAAGGCGCACAGGAAACAAGTCAAAGCGCTGACTAAAACATTGCAGCAATATCCACCTGCCAATAGCCTGGACAATGGTACGTATTGGGTCGGAACAACCAATTTCGGGATCCGCAAGCCCAACTATGTGGTCATTCATCACACGGCGCAAAACAGTTGCGAGCAGACCCTGAAAACATTTACCCTCCCCCGTACACAGGTAAGTGCCCATTATGTGATCTGCAAGGATGGCACCATTCACCAGATGCTCAATGATTACCTGCGCGCGCACCATGCCGGTGTGGCGAAATGGGGAAACAATACTGACCTTAATTCCAGCAGCATCGGAATTGAGCTTGATAATAACGGTTTCGAGTATTTTGATGAAAGACAGCTCAACAGCCTGTATACCCTGCTTGATACGCTGAAACGGCGTTATAATATCCCCGCAGCCAACTTTATCGGTCATGGTGATATTGCACCATCACGAAAAAATGACCCGAACTGGCGGTTCCCCTGGAAAGATTTATACGATCATGGATTCGGGATCTGGTACCGGGATACAACGGGACTTGTGCCCTCTCCTGATTTTAATGATACGCTTGCGCTGAAACTGATCGGATATGATGTGAGGGACACTACTGCTGCCATTTCTTCTTTTAAACGGCACTGGATGCAGGACAGTACCGTGGGGATGAATGAGGATGCTCGGAAAGTGTTGTACGGACTGCTGCTGGCGTTATGATCTTCAGGCATTAAGCTTTGCACTCAGTTGAACCAGGTGAATCTCTTCTGCTACCTCGCGTTGCGGCGTGCCATTTTTTTTGGTCCATTTAACCAGGCGGATATATCCATCCGCGATTTCGATCCCGGTGATATTGCCATCCTCAAAACAGCAGCATCCGGCATTGAAATAGCTGGGCTTCATGCTGCGGAACTGCGGGCCAATATGGTTGTATTCCCGTTTCCGGCGTGGGATCTCCTGAAGGATCTTCTCTGCTGTAGTGTTGTCTCCGTGGTCTTTCGCTTCTTCCAGCTGGAGGTATAGCCTTTCAAGATGGGTGAGGGAGTTGAACACCGGCTGGTGTGTGTGCCCGGTAATCAGAACCAGGTTTTTCTGTTTCTCACTCCATTGATACATGAACTGGTTGTGCAGCGTCTTGTTGTTGTCGTTGCAGGAAGGTGAATTGGTATTGATTTCCAGGAAAGTCTGCGCAGGTCCCCATACATAACTCACAAACCATTTACTGAAGGCATTGCCGTCACTTTGAGCATCACCCTGGTGACCGTGGGTACAGAAGAAATCGATTTCTCCATCGGGCAGCTGGGCGCGGAGGATTGCACCCATATGTGCTTTTTGCGGCCGGTTATACAATACTTTGAGTACGGCTGGTGCCAGGGGATCGTTTCCCCAATACAGGTCGTGGTTGCCGACGAGCTTCACAAACGCACGGCGGTCGGCGAAGGCGCGTTCCGCAGCAAACGTCTTTTTATTGAAGCGGATCACATTGGGCAGGATGTTTTCCCAGAGTTCCTCGCTGTCGCCAAGATTCAGGTAATAGAAGTTCTGTGTGTTGTAATAGGCCAGGGCCGCGAGATAATTTTCTTCGCAGACAGCGAAATCATCTGCACCATCCCTGGTGCCTTTGTGGAGGTCGCTGAAAATGATTACCGGGTGTTCGTCGGGCCGGAAGGCGAACAGTGGACCTTTTTTACCGGGTTCATCTGCGATACTGTTGTACAGCTCGCTGAGTGCTTTATCGACATTAACCTGTTGGGGGGAGGAGGAGACGCGGTCAGCCAGCCAGGTGACCGGTCTGCGGAGGAAAAATTTCATAATTGACCGGAACACTTCGAAAAACGCCAGTAAAATTTTTCGCATATGGAAAGGTACCGGGTAATTGGGAGAGCGGTAAAATATTTTGACAATACTAAATTAGTTAGTAAGTTTATGCTAAATAAATTGGTTACCAAAACGGGGCCGCATGGAAAGGGAAACATTATTACTGGACAGGTTACTGCAGGAAAGAGCACTGGTGGAATATAAGCTGGTGCTGAACCTGAGTCGGGAAATCAGGCTGCAGCTGGATGAAGAAAAGGCATATGGGCTGACCACATATGGCAAGGCAATTCAATGGTTTACGCAGCCAATGATCACGGTTGCCGGATTTTGTGCCCGGCGCGATATGGAGGAAACGCTGTTGCGCTGGATGCACAGGATCTGTGCGCAGGTAGAGCGGTTTGAGTTGACTTGTAACAATTATGGCAGTCTGCCCGGATATCCATTGTTTATCCGGTTGGCGGATGATGGTCCCGTTCGTCGGCTTGGAGAGCAATTCCGGTCGCTTGACGGCTGGCTGAGAAGTAACGGAACAGGTGGTGTGACCGTGCCAGCGCCAAGGTTGCAACTTGTTCATTCAATGGAAGACAGCCGGTCACTGGAAGTGCTCCTGGATTATTCAGCCAGAACATTCGCCAGCAGGGGGTTGGTAGAGGAAGTGCTGCTGGTTGGTCAGGGACAACAAATTGTCAGCCGTCTCCCCTTGGCGATGCGATTGAATTTCATTAATGAGTAAAAACAAAAAATATGTCAGCAACCACCTTATTGCGTAAAGCGCTGATGCCTGTTGACCGGTTGGATCCTGTTTTGTGGGAGTACCAGCTGGTGGTTTCAATGCCTGAAAGTATCAAGGACAGGGTGAGAAAGCTCCGGCAGCATTTTGCCGTTGACTATAATTTGCCGGCGCCATCAAATGAAGTGATGATGCCGCTATTAAGGTTCCGGCAACATATCGGAATGGAGGATAAGGTAGTCCGCCAGTTACGCCAGACGGTTTCCGCATGGCGGCCAGCGGCTATTCATATAAAGAATTTTGCGGCCCAGCCAACCCATGCCATTTACCTGCCGGTGACCTGCGCGCAGCATTTACAACCGCTCGTTCGGGATCTGAAACAGGTACAGCATGTATTGCGGCCTGACCGTGACCATCAGCCTTTCTTTACAGCAGAACATAAAATATTGCTGGCGTCGAAACTACCGCCTGAAAAATATACCGCTGCATGGGCAACTTACAGCCGCAAACATTTTACTGCACAGTTCATGGCGGATGCCTGCCTGCTCCTGAAGCGCAGGAACGGCGATCGCTATTGGCAGATCGTTCAAAGGATGGAATGGAAAGATCTGCCTATTGGTGCAATGCAAACAAGTTTATTCGGATAGTATGCAAGGGGTAAAAGGAAGAGGTGCGCAGATCAATACGTCCAATCGGTTTGACAAACTTCAATACGATTGGGAGATTCCGGAAGCGGAGATACCAACGCAATTCCAGGAACAGGAAGCAAAAAGCCTGGTGAACAAGGTGGATAGTCCCGATGTGGGCATGTTTTACAGTATGAACCCTTATCAGGGTTGTGAACATGGTTGCATTTACTGTTATGCCCGTAATTCGCATGAATATTGGGGTTACAGTGCAGGTTTGGATTTTGAGCGTAAGATCATCGTGAAAAGGAATGCGCCGGAGTTGTTGCGCAAGTTTCTGTTGAAACCGAATTGGGAATGCGTCCCGATCTCTATCAGCGGCAACACGGATTGCTACCAGCCGGGGGAACAGAAGTTTCGCCTGACCCGGCGGTTGCTGGAGGTTTGCCATTCCTTCAACCAGCCTGTTGGCATTATTACCAAGAATGCGCTGGTGCTCCGGGATATGGATATTCTTGCTGCGATGGCGGAGAAGAAGCTGGCCTCAGTTTTCGTCACAATTACTTCTCTGACGGAATCCACCCGCAGGGTAATGGAGCCGCGAACTACTACTGCCGCGCAACGCCTGAGAACAATACGTGAATTAAGTGCTGCGGGGGTTAATACAGGTGTGATGATCGGACCCGTAATTCCCGGACTGACGGATCATGAATTGCCAGCCATACTGGAGGCGGCGGCGGAGGCCGGCGCACGTGGTGCAGCCTATACCTTTATCCGGTTGAATGGGGCGGTCAAGATTCTTTTCCATGACTGGCTATACAAGAATTTTCCTGACCGTGCAGATAAGGTCTGGCATGGCATTGAAGATGGCCATGGTGGTCAGGTCAATGACAGCCGGTGGGGAACGCGGATGAAGGGCGAAGGCGTTTTGGCGGAAATGGTCAATCAGCAGTTCAAAAAGTTCCGGCAGCTCTATGGCCTGACCGGCGAAAGGTGGGAACATGATACTTCATTGTTTGCAACTCCGGGCCAGCAACTGAAAATGTTTTAGCAGTAACTTTAGCGAAAGCGATTTATGCCGCGTTTTCATATTGATCCTGATATTGCCCGGGCGCAAACTATCTCCACAAGTTTTTATACTGACCCGGCAAATTTTGAACTGGCGAAGGAAAAGATATTTGCCCATTCGTGGTTATATATCGGTCATGCTGATCTGGTGAAGGAACCCGGTGATTGTTTTCCGTTTGTCCTTTTGGAGGGCTACCTGGATGAACCGCTATTGCTGACGAAAGATAAGGCAGGTAAGATTCACCTGCTTTCCAATGTTTGTACGCATCGGGGGAACCTCCTGGCATATGAGCCCTGTCGGGTAAATCAGTTGCGGTGCAAGTACCATGGACGTATCTTCGGACTGGATGGTCAATTTCAGTCGATGCCGGAGTTTAAGGAAGTGCTGGACTTTCCGACAGCAGCAGATAACCTGCATTCATTGCCCTTATTCCAATGGGGAAAATTGTTGTTTACCTGTCTCGATCCGTTGCAGGATCCGAAGGCGTATTTTGGTGATATGATGCAACGCGTTGGATGGTTGCCGCTCGATAGGATGGAAGTGCGGGAAGACCAGGTGCAACATTTTGAAGTGAAGGCCAACTGGGCGTTGTATTGTGAAAATTACCTGGAAGGATTTCATATCCCTTTTGTGCATGCCGGGTTAAATGCTGTATTGGATTTCGGATCCTACACAACGGAATTGTTCCGTTTTTCGAATTTACAGTTGGGCATAGGCAAGAAGGGAGACAATTGCTTTGAATTGCCATCAGACAGCGTTGATTTTGGCAAGGAAGTAGCGGCATATTATTTCTGGACATTTCCCAATATGATGTTTAATTTCTATCCCTGGGGCCTGTCACTGAATCTGGTATTGCCGCTGGATGCGGGTCGGTGTAAAGTGACCTTTATTCCTTTTGTTTATGATGAAAGCAAGCGGGAAAAAGGAGCGGGCAGTGGATTGGATGCGGTGGAACTGGAAGATGAAGAAGTGGTGCAGTACGTGCAAAAGGGCATCCGTTCCCGCTTTTATTCCCACGGCCGATATAGTGTGCGGCATGAAAAGGGGACACATCATTTTCATGGGCTTCTCGCTGAGCGGATGGGTTGAGAAAGTAGCTGGAACTTTACGGCTTTCGAATTGTTGTTCTCCCAAGATATTTGCTATGGTAGTTTATTTCGCGCAAAGCAAAGTCAATGCTTGCATTTAAGGCGCTGCGCGCCTTTTTATTTCACGCCAAGGCACCAAGGTGCAAAAAGTATTAGTAATTGAATACGCGATAAATGCATTGTATCAAATTTCTATTTTAAAGATATTTTGAAAGGGCTTTTCTACTTCCAACGCCGCTGCCCGCCACCTATACATTATTGTTCTTCTAAAAATTTCTTTTTGCGCCTTTGCACCTTCGCGTGCTTTGCGTGAAACAGGCGTCGCGCGAAGCGCGCACGCACCATCGTTGCGGGCTTTTCTTCAAAGGAAATGGCGCCTGACATTGTCAGACGCCAAAAAATAACTTTGACAGGGAATCAGAGTTTGAAGCCGATCCTCGCAAAGAACCTAAGCCCGTTGCCGCCCATTTGCACAGCGTCCCAGGGGCCACCGGTTTCGTTATTGAAAGCCCAGCTTTTTGCACCGGGAGCAAAGCCGAGGTCCGGGTGAACATTAAAAATATTGTCTGCTCCGAGGTAGAGCGTGAATTTTTTATCCAAGTGGATAGTGCCATAGATATCGGTAGTCATCTTGGGGTTGTAGACGTACTGATCCTTCACCGGAGAGCCATCTGCATCGGAGGGCACATATGCGTAAAGATCTCCCCTGTTGAAGGGCGGTGTAAAGTCGTCGGCAGTTCCATCTCCATAGCCGAGTATTGTCGTTTTGCCAAAATAGGTTAGCCGCAAACCAAGGCCAAAGCGTTCCCAATTGTGTTCAAACGTAAACCCGAATTTGAAATTCGGTGCAGAAGCGAGGATGAATTTCTGTTCGCGTTCTGTAAGGAAGGTCGCACGCAGATCTGCTGTGCCGCTCAGTTTTTCCGGGACATTGATGTCATCGATGGTCATATCCTGGATATTGCCGGTCAGCAATGCGCGGACAGACCGGTTGGGTTTATAGGTTTTGTTGTATTCCAGTACAAGATCTATACCCTTGTTGGTTGTGTTCACGGCATTAGCGAAGAATTGTGCGAGCGATACGTGCAATCTTTCCATTTCTTCGATCAGTATGGGATCGAGTCCTTCATCCTCAGCACTGAATTGTCCGCTTAACACGACCCGGTCTTTTACTTTCACCCAATATCCATCAACAGTCAGGCTGAGGCCGTTGGTGATCTTGGTAGTGAATCCCAGGCTGGCGTTCTGTGATTTTTCCTGTACGAGTTCAGGAATGCCGGCTGCTCTTGTGATCTCACTATAGTTCGGGGCGATCTTAACTTCCTTGATTTCTGTACCCTGTACGGTCGTAAAGGTGGAGGAGAAGTTGATCTGCTGAAGGGAAGGCGCCCGGAAGCCGGTACTATAGGAGCCACGGATGTTAAAGTTGTTGGTGATCTTGTATCGGGTGGCAATCTTCCAGTTAAAGGTTGAACCGAAATCGCTGTAGTTCTCAAATCGCGTGGCCAATCCGACAAGCCATTTTTTTGTAATATCCAGCTCACCATCGGCGTAAACGCCCACAACTGTTCTTTTGGCATTGATCTCATCCGATGGTTGGTATCCAGGGAAACCCTGTGCACCTCCGGCTTTCTCACCGGTGGCATCATAGTTCTTATAAGAGCCCTCTTCGCCTGCGATGATTTTGTACCGTTCTGTGCGAAGTTCCGCGCCGAAGCTCAGGTTTAGTCCCTCCAGCACCGTATTGTAAGTGCGGTTGATTCCGGCATTCACCGTATTCTGGGTGAATTTGAAGCCGCCATCGTCAAAGCTGGTGGGCACTGGTCCGATGGAAGCGTTGAAGGTGCGTGCACCGTAAAAATGAAAATCATTATTGCCGAGTGTATTGCTCAGGTCCCAGTCCCATTGTCCGATTTTTCCCCTGAAGCCTGTGGCAACAGAGAAATCATTGATCTTGGTCTGGATATGAGGGTTGTAGTAGATCTCTCCGTCACTGGTTTTCTGCATAATGCCAGGTACTTCAATCAGTTCACCGGAGGCGTCTGTCGGAAAGCGGTCGGGTCGGGCTGACCAGTTACGGGTAAAGGCGTAGGCGTCTGAAAACTTATGATTGTATCCACCAAACGCGTAGAAACTTGTTGTGGTTTTAGCAATCGGAATTTCTGTGTTGAGGAAGATGCCGCCGGCATCGAGGGAGCCATCGCCATGTGCGCGCCGGTAGATGTTAGTTGGCAGGTAGTCTTTGCTGTTCTCGTCGGTGGATAATGCTTGCCGGTAGGTTTTGCCGGAGCTGATGAAGTTGCCGGATAAATTCATGAAGCCGCCATTCTTACCGATATTAAAACCATAATTCAGGTTGGCAGTTAGGGCGTTACCGTCAAGTTTATTGCCATAAACATACTGGCCAAGTTCGGGTTTGGTAGCGGGATTGTATTTGTGGTCGAGATAGCCGGACCAGCCGATATTTCCGGTAAGTTCACCCGTGTTTTTTTTCAACACGAGGTTGATGACGCCGGCGATTGCGTCAGATCCATATTGGGCGGAAGCGCCATCGCGCAGGATTTCAACCCGGTCAATTGCAGCCATGGGCAATGCACTGAGGTCTGTGCCGGAATTGCCCCTGCCCCTGGTGCCGAATACGGCAACAAACGCTGTCTGGTGACGGCGTTTTCCGTTGACGAGCACGAGTGTTTGATCGGGTCCCAGTCCCCGGAGCGTTGCCAAATCAATATGATCGGCGCCATCACTGCCACTTTGTTTGTTGTAGTTAAAGGAGGGAGCTGAATAATTCATGATGGAGGTAAGATCCATCCGCGCGGTTGGCAGGGCTACCTGTCCCACATTGACAATGTCAACAGGCACAGGTGTTTCGATTTTAACCCTGCCGGGGCGGCGGGTGCCGACCAGCACTACACCGCCCAGGTCAGTAATGTTGGGTTCCAGTGCCAGGGAAATGCTGGATTCGGAACCGATAGTAACTGCCTGGCTGGTATAGCCAATCATGGTGATATCGAAAATATCTCCTGGTTTAGCAGAAAGTGAGAATTGTCCCACGTCATTGGTGATCGTTCCATTGCGGGTACCCCGTACTTTGACAGAGACGCCTTGCAGGGGGGATTTGGATTGCTGGTCGGTAATGGTTCCCGTTATGACCGATTGTGCAAACAGGCAAAAAGCCTGCAACAGGCCGAAGGCCGTAAGCAGTAGTTTGGTATGTCTCATGCGAATTGGGTGTTTGTCTGAATTTAATAAAAACAATCCTATTTTCGACAGCTAATCATATGGAAACAATTACATCAGGTATAGCCCAATTATGGGAAGAAACTTTCGGAAAACAGCCGCTATCGATCAGTAAATTGCCGCAGAGCGGAAGTGACCGGTTGTACTTCCGGGTTTTTGGAGAAGGGGAGAAAACGGCGATTGCAACCTACAACAATCATCTCAGGGAAAATGCCACGTTTTTGAGCTTTACCCGTTCCTTGCTGACACAAGATTGTCCGGTTCCACGGATCCTGGCAGTGAATGAAACAGGCGATACTTATCTGCAAACTGATTTTGGGGATATCAGCCTGCTCAATATTTTGGAAAAGGAAGGGTATTCTGATCATGTATTTAATCTTTTCAAACAGAGTTTGTCGCGCCTGGCACAATTGCAGATTGAAGGGGATTCGTCGATTGACTATTCTCAATGTCTCACGGCGTTTGAGTTCGGAAAGCAGGCGATATTGAGCGATCTTTTGTATTTCAAGTATTATTTCCTTGACACGCTGAAGTTTCCGTACGACAAGCAGGCGTTGCTGGACGATTTTGATGCGCTGAGCACTTACCTGACCAGAACGGAGAACAAATATTTTATGTTCCGGGATTTTCAAAGCCGGAATATCATGGTGGAACAGGATAATGTCCATTTCATCGATTACCAGGGTGGCATGAAGGGCGCGTTGCAGTATGATGTAGCCAGTCTGTTGTGGCAGGCACGGGCAGATCTGCCTGCAGAATGGAAAGACAGGTTGCTGGAATACTATATAGAAGAAGCGAGCCGGTTCCTGCCCAATCCGCTGGATGCGGCATTGTTTACGGCCCAGTATAATGGATATGTGCTGATCCGCCTGTTACAGGTTTTGGGGGCATACGGATTCCGTGGTTTTTTTCAGCGGAAAGCACAGTTCCTGACAAGTATTCCGCTGGCTTTACGTAACCTGCAACAGTTCACCGGACATAGCAGGATGGGTATCTCAGTGCCAGAGTTTGACCGATGCCTTCAGTTTTGTGCGAGTGCGGAAGTGATCAACCGGTTTGAGCCGTTGCGGGCGGGTCCTGATTCGCCACTGGTCGTGAGTATCCAGAGTTTTAGTTACAAGAAGGGATTGCCGGGTGATGATTCCGGTAATGGTGGTGGATTTGTGTTCGACTGCAGGGGAATATTGAATCCGGGGCGAATTGAGACTTTTAAAATACAAACCGGCAGGGATAAGGCCGTTCAGGATTACCTGGAACAGCAGACCAGCATGCCCGATTATCTGAACAGTGTTTTCGATATTGTAGACATAACGGTGTCGGATTATATTAAGCGGGGATTCAGCAGCCTGCAGGTGAACTTTGGCTGTACGGGGGGACAGCACCGGAGTGTATATGCTGCAGATGCATTGGCAAGGCACCTGCGGAATAAATTTGGGGTAAAGGTGCAGGTGAAGCATCGCGAACAGGTATTCAACGACTAAAGATTATTATGAAGGCAATGATATTTGCAGCCGGATTGGGTACTCGTTTTAAACCGTGGACGGATACGCGGCCGAAGGCGCTGGCGCCGGTAAATGGCAAATCGCTTTTGCAGCGGAATGTGGAATATTTCCAGCGGTATGGCATTACTGAGGTGGTAGTGAACGTACACCATTTTGCCGGCCAGATTGAGACTGCGATTCAGCAGGCGGATGGATGGGGGTCACATATCATGATCAGTGATGAGCGGGAAGAAGTGCTGGAAACCGGTGGTGGATTACTAAAAGCGCGCCCTTACCTGGAAGGGCAGGCGCCGTTTGTGTCGATCAATGCGGATATACTGACCGACCTGGATCTGAACCGGCTGCTGGCATATCATCGTCAGCAGGAGGCGCTGATCAGCTTTGGGGTTACGGCCAGAAAGACTTCCCGGTATTTTTTGTTTGATGAGGATAACCGGTTGTGCGGGTGGACCAATACACAAACAGGGGAGCGGCGTATCAGTATTGATAAGCCTGACCTGCGCCCGTTGGCGTATAGTTGCGTGGTGGCATATAACAGCGAAGTGTTTGACCTGATCCGGCAACGTGGTAAGTTTTCATTGGTAGACGTTTATCTCGGCCTGGCGCGTGACCACCGGATCATGGGATTTGATCATAGTGGAGATCGCCTGGTAGACGTAGGTAAACCGGAAAGCATTGGTGTTGCTGAATCTCTGTTCCCCTGAACCTGAAACAATTATACCGCTGGTGCCAGCAGGTAATCCGGAACACGATCTTTCAGTTGCTCGTCCTCATCGGATGTTTTGAGCCAGGTAAATGCATCATCAAGAAGCTGGATCATTTTCAGAAAGCAGGTGAGCAGGTGAACTGTCTCTACTGATTCATCAAGAGCGTGATTGGCCATAACGGCGGTGCGCCAGGAATCTAATATCCTCTTCCATTCGCTGAGAGTGATTTCACCGAAAAAATCCTCAAAGGATAAACTCTCGGGAGCGTCATTTGCGATGGCTAGCCAGGCGGCTTCAACCAGTAATTCAAGGCGGTTAAAGTAATCAAGGCAGGCAGCGTGCCCTTCCTCCAGCTGGTTGCCCTCCTGAATGGCGATCAGGCTGTATTCGCGCCATTTTTCCTGGAGGTGCGGCAGGGGAGCCAGTTCAAATACATGTTCAATGGCAGGGCGCGGATCTGCGAGCAGCGCGTTGTCATCGGTAAACAGTGCAATCCTGTTGAGGAACTGCTGCTCTGGTGAATAGCGGGGAACAGCCATGGGATCTAGTTTAACGGTTAATTGTAATTGAATCCCAAAAGTAACAATTCCCTTTTGAAAAACTAAAAATATTAGCAAATAATCCCCGTGAAAACCCCCAGATTTTAGTTGTCGGATTTGCGGCGGACGAAGTAGCCGCTACGTCTTATTTGTTTGGCTTTTTAGATTTTCCCGGAGGGGATTTCCTGCTGCTCTTCGAAATTTTTGCTGATTTTTTCCCGGCTTTTTTACTGGCAGCGGGCGGATTGTTTATATCCTCCATCAATGGAAAATGCGGAATAAAATCACATAACGAGCGGTTGAATATATAAGCCAGCCTCTGGACGTGATTTATATTGTATTTGTCCTTTGACTTCTTGGATTCAATATTTCCTATGAAACTGGGATCAAGACCCATCTCTATGCCTAACGCTGTCTGCGACATATTCATCTCATGTCGGAAAGCCCGTGCTTTGTCAATGATGAAAACATCGAGAGCCGTCAAATTAGGATGGTAACCCGCTGGCATCGGATCGCAAGGAATAAAATCTATTGAATTTGATTACCTAGTTATGACTGTGTATTTGTATATTAGCAATATACTTACGGCACGGGGCCTCGCTGCTTCTACCCCTTGCTGAGAATTGCTAACCGCCTCTTACGGGGCAAAGGAATGCCTATGGAAGCAGCATACTCACTGGACGACTGGTTCAAGTTGTATCAGCAGGGATTACTCCAGGATTTTACGTCATTTTTTAAAGCCTGTTATTCGCCTTTGGTCAGGTATGCGAACAGGTTGTTGCATGATGCCCACAAAGTTGGTGAGCTCGTGGAAGAAGTGATTCTGCGGGTATGGGAATACCGTGACCGGTGGTGCAGCTTAGGCGGTTTTAAAAGCTTATTATATACCGCTTTGCGGAATGCATGCTTTAATGCAATTCAGCATTCACGCCGCCTGGAGCGCCGCCATGCCTCCTGGCTTGGGCATCAGCAGGTGGCAGTGGAGGCCTGTGTTCATCAGCGTTTCGTGCAACAGGAATCGCTAAGGGAGATCTTCCATCTGGCAAAGGATCTGCCGGTTCAGTCCCGGCTCATTTTCCATCTGTATTACCAGGAAGGATTGTCACATGGTCAGATCGCGGCGCAACTCCTGCTAACGCAGAGTACAATACGCAACCAGAAAGCGCGTGCATTAAAAATTTTACGATTAAGGTTAAAAAAGGTGAAAAAACTATAGACAACAACAACTCATTTTCTGTTATTGTGATGATCCTTCACTCAGATCACCGATTGATTTTATTAAGCTTATGATTTTCGCTTAGTCATGTCATTTAGTTACACCTATATAACAATTTACCTGCTCAAAACGCAGTGGGCCAAGAAGCCCAAGAACCCCGTTTGAGTTGAGATAGAGTTCAGTGGTTGCGCAGCGGATTGTTGGTTATTTCTCATGTGTCTATCCGTTTGCGCAACCCTGCTCTGAATTATGCCAACATAAATATTTTCCAAAACTAGCTGCATGAAAAGGATATTTCTTGCAATTGGCATCCTTTTGTCCATTGCTGATGGTTATGGGCAGACCCGGCCAAAAATAAAAGCACTAAGGCCTGGCGACAGGGTTCCTGAAATTGTTTTTTCTCCCCTTAATCAGTCCGGAAAGAAGTCAATTAAACTTTCATCGCTGAAGGGCAAAGTGGTGATTCTGGATTTCTGGGCCAGCTATTGTGCCTCCTGTATTACGTTTTTCAAACACTCTGCTGATCTGCAGGATGCTTTTGAAAAAGACGTTCAGATCATTACAGTTATTCCTTCCAATGTAAATGACAATGAGGCCCGGATCCGGAAAGTCATCAAGAACTGGGAGTCCTATCACCAGGAAAAGTTCACCTTGCCCGTTGTTTTGCAGGATAAACAGAGTGCTCAATATTTTCCGTGGTCCAGTTTTCCGCATTTTGTATGGATAGACAGGAATGGTGTGTTTCGTGGCATCAGCAAGGAACAGGGAATTGACGAAAGGGCGATGAAGTGGGCGGTTGCCGATGCCTACGACTCAATGAAACTGGCAGCTTCTTCGATCGACTTTCCCGTCAATACTCCCTGGATAGAATTGCTGGACCCGGCGCAACAAAACGATCTGCGTATCCGGACCGCGCTATTTGATGCACTACCCGGAATGCTTACCAATTGGGGTTTTTCATATGACAGCGTGGGTCATCGGACGGGACTTCGGATCAACAATTTAAACTGTATTGCTTTTTACCAGGCAGTGTGCCCTGAACTCCGTTCTATGCCCGACAACCGATTCCGTTTTCCAACGGATAAGAAAGAAGCGGTGTATTGTTTTGAGGCAGTTCACCGACCACTCCCGGAGGCTGTTCAACAACAATGGTTGAAAAATCAGTTTGATTTTTATTTTGGTTTGCAGACCAGTCTTGTAGATACGCTGGTGGATTGCTGGGTGCTGACCACCAACGGAACAACAGTTTATCCCTCTGTCTATAAAGAAGAGTATACAAATCTGTATGAAAGGGGTGTCGGCAAATATGCGCTGAGACATGCAGATCCCTCATTACTGATGAGTTACCTCAATGATGTGTCAACAGTTCCGGTTCAGGATGAGTCAGGCGTAGATTTTCCCATCGATCTCGAGATCCCTGCTGTGACACCCATGGAAGAAATTTCCATGGCGCTGGAGAAATACGGACTCCGCCTTAGCCGGGTGCGACGAAACATTCAGCTTTTCATTGGTCGGCCTGTTGGCCAGTTACACTAAAACACTATGCTTATGAGACAAAATTATTTACTTATTATTTTATTCCTTCCGTTAGCGATGGCTGTTACGGCACAGGAGAAATCAGATGGTATTAAATACCAGACTGTAACGATAAGGGACGCTGAAAATCAGGCAGCACTCCCTTCTGTATCCATTTTTCAATACCGCACAAAAAAATACTACCAGACGGATAGTGCGGGAAAGGCAGCGCTGGAATGGGGTGCTTTACCAGATACCATCAGGCTATCCCATTTGTCTTATGGAGAACAGTTGTTAGTGGTGAAGCAGGCTGCTGACCTGTCCTCCACCCTTTATATGAGGCGACAGGATAAGGCGCTCGATGAAGTGGTTGTGTCGACGGGAATTGAGAAGCTGCCAAAAGAAAGGGCGACCGGTGCTTTCAGCTTTGTTGACAATAAACTGATCAACAGGAGTGTGAGCACGAATATTCTTGACCGGCTGGAGAATAATGTGCCAGGGTTGGTGATGAACAAAGGCGCAGCGGCAAATCCTGATCCTATTACCATCCGGGGCAGGAATACATTTTTCGGCAATGCAGCACCCCTTATTGTGCTCGACAATTTTCCTTACGATGGCGATCTTTCCAATATCAATCCCAATGATATTGAGTCGATAACTGTTTTAAAGGATGCTGCAGCTGCTTCCATTTGGGGCGCGCGTTCAGCAAATGGGGTGATTGTGCTGACTACCAAAAAGGGAAAGAGCGTTATGCCCGTTGTAGGCGTTACCGCGAACATGAGTTATGAGAAGAGACCTGATCTTTATGCAGTAAGCCAGATTACACCGGCAGACTATGTCGATCTAGAGAAATACCTGTTCGAGAACAATCATTATTTTTTTGACGAGTTTACCGATCAGTACAATTACGGTCACAATCCTTTAACCCCTGTTGTAGAGACTCTGATAGCCAAACGTGATGGTCTTATTGATCCGGCTGATGCGGATGCAATGATTGAGCGATATAAAGAGTATGATGTCCGGAAAGATTTGGAAAACTTCAGTTACCAGTCCCTTATCAACCAGCAATACGCGGTAAATGTCAGTGGAAGTAATAATCAACTCAACTATTACGCTTCATTTGGATTCGATAACAACCGGACCACATCGGTAGGAACAGATTATCAGCGATTCACGATCCGGACAAACCTGGATTACCGGGTTAGTGAAAAATTAAAGCTGGAGACTTCAATTGCATTCCTGAATACGGCTGATAAATCAGCCAATAATGTTGGGTCCAGTTATTATTCTGTCGCTTCGAAAAATTATTATCCTTATGCGCGCTTTGTAGATGATAATAGTAATCCGGTTCCCGTAAATATGAATTACCGGGAGAGGTTTATCAAACAAGCGGAAGAGAATGGGTTGTTGAATTGGGAATATAACCCTATTAATGAATTGGCATCCAATGAGAATAAGACAGTTACCAACGACTTTCTCGTGAACCTGGGTGGCACGTATAACCTTCTTCCGGGCCTTCAGGCGATTGTACGTTATCAATACGAACGCCAGGTGAAGACCAACTCAGACTGGCATAAGGAGAATTCATTTTATGCACGGAACTATGTAAATAACTTTTCTGAAATTGATGCAGCCGGAAAGGTTGTGCATAATGTGCCGGAAGGCGGTATTGTCAACCGCAATGAAGGTTCCATGGTGGCGCACCAAGGACGCATACAATTGACCTATCAACGATTTTTGGGCAAGGATCACCAGTTTAATTTCTTGGCGGGCTGGGACATAAGGACAGCAACGAATATTGGATCCGTCAGCAAGATTTACGGCTATCAGCCAGAAACGGGACTGGCAGACGGGTTTATCAACTATGCAACGCTTTATCCCCAATATAGTTATCCTGCCTGGCAGCGATTCATAGAAAATTCAGTTGGCATCAGCCGAAAGGACGACCGGTCCCTTGCCTATTATTTGAATGCAAGTTATCGGTTTAAGGGGCGATATATTCTGACAGGAAGCGCCAGAAGAGATGAGGCAAATATTTTCGGTGCGCAAGCCAATCTGAAGGGAACGCCGCTATGGTCAGCCGGGGCAGCATGGGTGCTGAACGAGGAGCCATTCTTTACTGTGAATTGGATGGAAGGATTGAAGTTACGGGCAACCTATGGTGTTAATGGTAATATATCGAGAATGGCAAATTCCCTGCCAACCGGAATTTTTCTGCCCGCATATACCATTAGTACAATGAGCTTGCTCCTGACTTCACCGCCCAATGAATACCTGAGTTGGGAAAAGGTGAAAACTATAAACTTTGGGCTTGATTTTTCAATTTTAGGGAAGCGGCTGTGGGGTAGCATTGACTGGTATGATAAAAGTTCTGATAACTTAATTGGAAAGGCTCCCGTTGATCCCACACTCGGTCAGGCTACGCTCTCCGGTGGTAATTATTTTATGGGAAATGTCGCGGGTATCCGTACCCGGGGATTTGATGTTGAGGTCAATTCACTCAATGTAAATGGCGCAGTAAAATGGTTTTCGACATTGATTTGGGGCGTATCCAGGGTAAAGGTGACTGACTATAAGATGCCATTAAATAACCAGGGATATCAATTTGTAAATGATCCAACGCTAATCAACCCGGTGCCTGGCCGGCCGGTATTTTCCCTCTACAGTTTTCCCTGGGCTGGTTTGAATCCCGAAAATGGAGATCCAAGGGGTTATTGGGAGGGCAAACCAAGTTCAGACTACAGCCAGCTGTTTTACAATACGATTTTGGACAGCATGGTGTACAACGGACCGGCCCAGCCTGTAGGGTCTGGTGCATTGCGTAATACTTTTACCTGGAAACGCCTTTCGTTGTCCTTTACCATAAGTTATAAATACGGATATTTTTTCCGCAAAGCATCTTTAGCCTATAGTAGCCTCTATTCGAATTGGTCGGGGCATGGAGAGTACGCCCAACGCTGGCAACAACCTGGCGACGAATTGGTAACAAATGTTCCCTCGCGAGTTTACCCGATTGTTGGGCCAAGGGATGCGTTTTATCAGGGCGCGACAGTTAATGTGCTTAAGGCGGATAATATCCGTTTCGAGGATATTAATCTGGGATATGATGTACCCATGTCCACCAGCAACAAAATTTTGACTTCTGCCCGTGTATTTACATATGTCAATAATATCGGAGTCCTGTGGCTGGCCAACAGGCAAGGGATAGATCCCTATTACAATAATGGTAATCGCGCCCGTACAAGATATTCGTTAGGTGTTAACCTTCAATTCAAATAGTTATGGAAAAACATCCAGTTATTATTACTATCGTTAGTTGCATGATGTTTTTTTCCTGCAACAAGGATAAATTTTTGTCAGCGAAGCCGGACAGCTTCCTGGTAGTGCCTTCCACTTTGGAAGATTGCGAAAGAATACTCGATGATGACAGGACGATGAATGGTGAAAATGGGAAAGGCCTTTACCCATCAGTACATTGGATACAATCTGATGAGGTTGTTTTAGATGACGTTTTAATGCCGTACCTGACGGTGGATGATCTGGCTCAATATTCTTTTGAAAAAGACCCCTTTGTTACCGGTACTTGCAAAGATTGGGACACCCCTTACAGGATTGTATTCTATTCGAATATGGTTCTGGATCTGCTAAAAAAAATTACACCTGCGCCGATGGATCAGGAAAAGTACGACGCTATAAAGGGCAATGCTTTGTTTCACCGGGCTTTTATGTACTACGCCTTATTGCAGGTATTTGCCAAGCCATTCGAACAGTCTTCCGCCACTGATGACCCCGGAATAGTTTTGCGTGTAAGTAGTGATATAAATGAAAAGATTGGTAGGGTTACAGTAAACGAATGCTATCAATTGATAGCTTCTGATTTAGGCCTTGCGTTAAAACTACTACCAGTAGTTCCTGAATTCAAAACGAGGGGGTCTAAGACGGCAGTTTATGCGCTATTAGCCCGGATGAATTTGAGTATGCGGAATTATCAAATGGCGGGAAAGTATGCGGACAGTTCGTTGCTGCTTAATGGTGATCTTATTGACTTTAATTCAGTCACCGGAATGACCAGATTTAATGATGAAGTGGTATTTCATTCTATCCTTTCCTGGAGTATTTTTCGGAGTGCCGGGATTAATCCGGAACTAAAGGATCTGTATCTTGATGGTGATTTGCGTATAGGATCATTATGGTTTGATGAAAGTGAACGCGGTACCTTGTTTAAAGGTGGTTATAGTGGCAGTGCCTCTAGTTTCGCCGGACTAGCAAATGATGAAGTTTACCTCATCAGGGCTGAGTGTAGAGTCAGGTCGGGTAATATAGAGGGCGCATTGGAGGACTTGAACACACTATTATTTAAGCGATATCAAGTGGGCAAGTTTAGTGGTATTAGTGAGGCAGACCCTGTTAAGTTGCTTGACATTATACTTCAGGAGAGAAGGAAGGAACTTGTTTATCGTGGAACCAGAAGCGAGGATATCAGGAGACTAAATCTGGAAGGCAGAGGCATTTCCGTTAGCCACTACGTGAATGGGGTGTCGAAGGTGTTGCCACCAAATTCCCTACTCTCTATCTACCCTATACCGCAATCTGTCATTGGTTTTCATCCCGATATGATTCAGAACGAAAGGTGATGACCGTTGGTTTTAGTGGACAGCATAATAAGCAAAAAGCAGCCGCCTATTTGGACGGCTGCTTTTCCCATTAAAGTGATCTTGTGTAAGTCAATATCAGATCGCCTGCGGGTTGGTACTGAACTGGATTGCTGTTAGGTACAATTGCATAGTTGGTCCATTCCTGGGAACAGTTTTTTGCATCCCCGGCGGGACAACTGAAATTGGTGGTTTGCGGGATTCCGGTCGGAAGCATTAATGCAGTCCCTGCAGAATTGTACTGGAAAAAGTAATGGACGAAATCTCTGTTTTTGGGAGCTGCCGGCTTAGTGAAGGCGGCTGCAGATACAGCGAGGATCACTGCTGCGAGAGCAATAGCGGAATTTTTCATTTGTAAGTACACTTTTGTAATCTCAAAAAGTGCGAAAAACTTGTTTGAATTGAGATATGCTTACTCTGTTGCGGGTTTTCGGCTTCCCCCGTTGATCGCGCAATCAATATGTTTTTTGCCCTTGAAGCCTGTATCCCAGGGCTGCAATGACAAGTAAAATGCAGTTGACAATGAGGTGGTTTCTCCAGGTCAGGTCGCGGAAAATGCCGCCACAACTGCAGGGTAGCTCATGGCGGGAGGCTAAAAGGTAGCCGATATAAAGCGTGAAGGTGATCATCAGGGCTAACGAGGAAAGCATTCCCAATGACCTGGTAGCGCGAATACACAAAAGAAGCGCTACCAGGATTTCTACTGCTGGCAATGCATAAATCATCCAGTTGGCAGTATGCTTCAACAACGGGGAACCCGATAAGGCCCAGCGAAATGTTTCTATGTCCATCCATTTGCTGGAAGCAGTGTAAACGAAAAGGAATACGAACAGACCACTGATCAATTGATACATTGTTTCCTTTTTCATAAAAGTTAATTTGATGTTATGTATTGCCTTTTATCGCTTCCATAGCAGTCAGATTAAAGCTGTCCTCGATATGTGTGTATGCGTAGGTAGCGATCGCGGTAGCACCCAGTTTTTTCTTTTCCATTGAGGCAGTGAATCCGAGGCGGATGTTCTTTGCTCCTAGTGTCACCGCCCGCTGGATCGCATGGTAGAGGGTCTGCCGGTAGATATTGAATTCCCCATTGTGGGTATAGTCGATACCGATAATTGTGGGTATATAGTCCGTTTCCGTCCGATAGCTGAATAATACCGCCACAGGGCCATGGGTTACTTCGGGCAGACTGAGCTCAAGAATATCCCAGCGATCGTCTGCAGCCAACTGGTGAAAAAGGTTTTCAGGAAGGGCAAAGGTGTTCAGCTCCAGTCCGCGCTCTTTGACATTGAGGTATAAACTGTACCACTCGGCAATGCGACTTTTGCCTGGCTGGCCCGTTATGACCTCCACCTGGAATTCGTTCTTCTGTTTGAGCACGGAAGTCCGCAGTTGGTTTCTTGATTTTGAAGGCAGGGATTTCAGATAGGCCTCAGGACTGGAGAAATTGACCGGGACAATATGCGTATCGGGCATGGTTACGCGGAAAAATCCGTTTTCCACCAGGAGGTCATCCACTTCCTGGTGAATGCCATGGAAATCTCTCAGTACAATATTCTCTGCCTGGCGCTCTTCCTGTAGGGTATAGGTATTGCGAATCAACAGAAGCATTCCCTCTTTCCATTGTTCGTGCACGAAATCAATGAACAGATGCTGTCCTTCCGTCAACAGGGAACCCGTACTGAGTACCCTGCTCGTCAGGAAATAAGGGTCAGCTTCCCGTTCCTTTTCCACGCTCCTGGAAACCAGCAGGGGTGATAACATGTCGTCTTTCCAGAGGGTGGTGGTGTAGAAAGTGGCAAGGATGACTTTATCGCTTTCATCACGGATCACGATGTAATCGAATTCCCATTTTTCTTCCGGGGCTGCATTGTTGCTGAACGCCCTTTCCAGGAGAATCAATGCACGGGAATTAAAGGCTCCTTTGCTTTCAAATATCCCATCCCATTCAGTAGCATTCAGTGCTGCGATGGTTTTGGCCTGCTGTACTTTAAGGCTGGTCAGCGGTTTTTTGGACGGAGAGGAAGTATTGGTGGTAGGGCTGCCGGCCGGGTATTTTTCCGGTTTAGGGCCCGGGACCAGGTTTGTCCCATCGGGGGTGTGCGGAACGGCGGACTTAAATGCCTTGTAGATCTCTTCCATAGAAACGCCTTCTTCCTGCATGGCTCCGGCAAGTTCTTTGGCCATGGTAGCGATCATGGCTTCAATCTGCGGGTAGCTGTGCAACCGGGTGATCGTAAACCGGAGGCCGGTATTCTTCAGCGATACGGTAGGGAATATGGCCAGGTTCACATAGTAGCCCTGCTTCAGCATTCGTTCCACCATATTGTACCCCAGTTTGGGAGCAGAAAGTCCGACAAAGAATACTGCCGCGCCGGCTACCGAAAAAACAGGCAACTGGTACTTTTCCAGCATGCACCGGGTAAAGTGCAGTTTGTCCTGCAGCGTTGCCTGCATCTGGTAGATCTCCGGAGTAAGGTGGATTTTTGCAGCAGCAACAGCAGCACCCAAACCGGAAGGCTGCATTGGGCCGGAGCTAAGTAGCGGACCGCCACAAGTCCTCAATTTCCGGGCTGCTTCTTTTTCCGGAAACACAAGAACTCCTCCGCCCGCAGCAAACGCCTTATTCAGTGATGTCGCCAGCACCATTTTCGGATGCATATGGCGCATATTCAACACAAAACCTTTACCATTCCGACCATGAATACTCATGCCATGAGCATCGTCGGCATAAAAATGAAAACATTCATACCGGTCCATCAGGTCATAGATGGCATCGATCGGACAGGCATCGCCATACATGCTGTAAATGCCATCCGCCATATACCAGATCTTCCGGTATTTGCTCCGGAGCTCAAGAATCCGCTGCTCCAGCAGGTCGATCCGGTTGTGCCGGATTACTTCTGTGTATACACCACGCGCTTTCACCAATTGAACCGCCGTCTGCACGCAATTGTGCAACTGGTGATCCATGATGACGGCGTCACCGTCACTGACCATGATCGGCACATTGGCAATATGGCCCAGCGTAGTGGTGGGCGTGATCACGCAATGGGCTTCAAAAACAGTATCCAGCAAATGTTCCAGTTCCTTATAGAGCCGGATGGAAACATAAGCCCGTGATTCGGAGAATTGTGTGCCATACCGGTCGATCGCCTGCTTGGCACCCTCCCGGAGGCGGTCGTCGAACTCCAGCCCCAGGTAGCTGCAGGAACCGAAATTCAGCACCTGCCGGTCCTTCAGCCGGATCGCATTATTTTCAAAGACTTCATCTTCAGTATACAGATGCAGGATTCCCTTTCTGACACCGAAACTGACCAGCTGGTCCACCGTGTCCGTAAATGAATGGTGTTTGCTCATAAGATTTAGATGGACACCAAACTTGAGAAAAAAGTGGACTGAAAAACCGGTAGAAAACCATGAAAAAATCTGGTTCGGCATCCGTAAAGTACGTAGGTGAAAACCCGGTATTTTTCCCGTTTCCGATTTGCCGTATCCGAAAATCCTACTTTTGTTTTTCTGCCTTTAACCACCAGCGATGTATGCAATTTCATGGTGACGATATCGACTTGTTCCTGCAACAGCAAATTCTTCATGTGCGCTACCGGAAGGGATTGAAAATTGACCTCCCCACCGCACAGAAAATGGTCGCAGCCAGGCTCTCCTTTACCGGTTCACGCTGCTATCCCGTCTGCCTGCACGCCCAGGGTGTTCGCGCCATCAACCGCGAAGCACGACAGTACCTCTCCTCTCCGGATGGCATCCGTGGCCTGACCGCTGTCGCCATCGTCACCAGCTCACCTTTTCAGGCCATGATGGGCAATATCCTCCGCCGCGTTCATCGTGTACACATTCCTGTCCGGCTATTCTCTCAGCCTAAGTCTGCCGAAAAGTGGCTGCTGTCCCTCTCCTCCAACAATACAGCCTATGCCTTCCCGCATTGACCTCATCGCTGAACAGATCGCCGCCTATGCAACCGGCAGCTTCGACAAACGCCTCCAGCCATCAGGCAGGGAAGATGAGATCGATGCGATCATCAGCGGTATCAATATGCTTGGAGAAGAACTGAAAGCGGTCACCATTTCAAGGGACTTTTTCAACTCCATTTTCCATTCGGTTTCTGACATGGTTTTTCTGATCGACGGAAGAGGAATTATTCACAAGGCCAACCGGGCAGTTTCCGAACAGCTGCAGCTGCCGGAAGAAAAAGTCACAGGTATTTCCATCAACCAACTGAATGCCTCAGCCGGCAATTCTCTTTTCCCTTTAATCCGAAAGCAACTGAAACAGTCGTATATCCGGGAGGGACAGGAAGTACTCCTGTCCGATGGCAGGCAGCAGTTGACTGTCCTCCTCAATGCGGCCTATTTTCTGCCCGCCGGCGCCAAAAGAAAACTGATTCTCGTAACCGCAAGAAACATTACTGAAAAAGTTGCGGCAGAAAAGGCGATACTCCGCGCCATTATCGACACCCAGGAAGCAGAACGCCGCAGGCTCGCGCAGGACCTGCACGATAGTCTCGGTCAGCAACTCAGCGCGATCCGGTTCTTTATTGCAAGTACTGAAAGAGAAACACCTTCCGGCCGACAAAAAAAAATTCTCAAAAGATCCAGTAAAGCCCTTTCCGCTATCATGACCGACATGCGCAATATCTGCTTTGATCTCATGCCGAAAACACTGGAAGAGTTTGGCCTGCTTAAAGCGATACGCGAATTCTGTAATCCTTCCCGTTTTCATAATCAGATGAAATTCAGGATCAGCCCCACCCGGCAATGGCCCCGCTTTGACCGCGCATTGGAAATTGATCTCTATCGCCTCGTCCAGGAGTTTGTGAGCAATTCTATCCGCCACGGTGCAGCAACTATAGTGCACATCAGGTTGGAAACAGGTAAAGGCGGAATCACTCTGGTCTTGCAAAATAATGGTGAAGAATTTACACCAGGCCAGCCTCAGAAAGGCATGGGCCTCCAAAACATGAATTTTCGGGTCAGATCGCACCGCGGAACAATTCGATTCACCTCCTTCGCCGGAGAAGGCGTGACCTGTCGCATTCACCTTCCCAACCAGATTTAACATGACAACTGCTGAGAAATCCGAAAAAACAATTCGCCTGCTGATCGTTGATGATCACAAGATGGTGCGTGACGGATTGAAAATGATGATTGAATCCTTCCGTAACGATCTGCCTGCCCAGGTAGATGAAGCAGAATCCGGAAGGGAAGCGCTGCTAAAAGTTGGCCGGAGACCTTATGACCTGGTCATTATGGACTACCGCCTTCCTGACGCCAATGGCGCAGAAACGATCCAGGCGATGTTGCGAAGCCATCCGCGCCTGGCAGTCATCGGTCTTTCCAACTATGATGAGCTGGCACAGGTGGAAAATATGATCGAAGCCGGCGCGAACGGCTACCTGCTCAAAAATATAGATACACGGGAATTACAGATGGCTATCCGGCAAGCTTTGCAATACAAAACTTATTATTCCAGTGAGATCATGATTAAGCTGTTGCAAAAAGAAGAAGAAACAAAAGCCGTGGTCCGCCCGCTTTCACCCAGGGAAAAGCAAATCCTGCACTGCATCGTACTGGAGTGGAATGATGAACAGATCGCCCAACACCTCGGCATCAGCAAGCGCACTATTCAGACCCACCGTTCAAATATGTTCCATAAACTGAAAGTCAGGAATATCGCGGGACTGGTTAAAGCTGCTATCCGGCTTGGCCTGGTGCCTGGATAAAATCCACCAAGTTTCTGTTCATTCTCCCGCAGCCGCTGATCATTTCACGGGCTAACTTACCGTCCGATTACACTGCTATATGAATAAATCACTTCAGGCCCTGCTGGTGACAGCCTGCCTGTCCACTGCACATGCAGTGACAGGCCAGACCCATTCAGCATCCCATACTTCCGCCACCACGTTTCAACCTACCTGGGAAAGTCTCGACAGGAAACAGGTACCCGAATGGTTTACCGAAGCCCGATTCGGAATTTTCATCCATTGGGGTGTCTATTCTGTGCCCGGCTGGAGCAGCAAGGGGCAGTATGCCGAATGGTACCAGAACGGGTTGATGAACGGTGACACAGCAAGGATCCGTTTTCACAGGGAGAAATTTGGTGACCGCACCTATTACGACCTCGCCAATGATTTCAAGGCCGAACTTTTTAACGCAGATGAATGGGCGAAACTGTTTGAAGCCTCCGGTGCAAAATATATCGTTCTCACTTCCAAACATCACGACGGTTATTGCCTGTGGCCGAACACCAACGCCAATCAGACCTGGGGATTTCCCTGGAACGCCGCTGTAGTAGGGCCTAAACGCGACCTCATCGGCGAACTCTTCTCAGCCGTCAGGAAGACCAGTGTTCATCCGGGTGTTTACTACTCGTTGTACGAATGGTTTAACCCACTTTGGAAAAAAGACCATGCTGCTTATGCAAGGGACCATGCCTGGCCGCAGATGAAAGAACTGATTACGAAGTATCAACCGGAAGTGCTATGGACGGACGGCGAATGGGATGCTTCTGCAGAGACCTGGAAAAGCCGGGAATTCCTCGCATGGCTGTACAATGAAAGTGCCGTTAAAGATAAGATTGTTACCAACGACCGGTGGGGAAGCGATATTCGGTTTCATCACGGTATGGTGTACACGCCGGAGTATCAGCCCGATCTCGGTTTCGATAACCATGCCTGGGAAGAAAGCCGGGGAATGGGTATGAGTTACGGGTACAACCGCGAAGAAGATGCCTGGGATTACCAGACCCCAACATCGCTTGTTATGAGCCTGGTCGACAAGGTAAGCCGCGGGGGCAATTTCCTGCTGGATATCGGTCCTGATGAACATGGTAAAATCCCGCCGATAATGCAGGAGCGACTATTGCAAATGGGACAATGGATGAAAACAAATGGTGAGGCGGTCTATGGCTGCGGCGCCTGGCGTAAAAACAGGCAGAACGACCTGTACTTCACCTATAATGCAAAAGCAAATGACCTGTTCATCACTTTTGCAAAGTATCCTTCCGGCGGGAAACTGGTACTGGAAAACCTGGCCATTCCGGCAGGAACGGAAATATCGTTGCTGGGTAAACGCAAGCCGGTATCTGCAACCCAGGAAGGTGAGAATGCCGTGCTTACATTGCCCGCCTATGATCCCAATGATTTTGCCGCTCCATATGCGTACACAGTCTGCATAAAGAATTTTGGAAAATTTGCTTCAAAGCCCGTGCTGCAGGCCGATTACACCAAAGACCCGCTTTCGCCGCGCGTGAGCCTGACTGCCCCCGGTCCCGGAGAGATCCGTTATACCATAGATGGTTCAGTACCTGCATCCACTTCAACTTTATATAAGGCACCATTTGTGCTGGAAAAAACAACAACCGTTCAGGCGGCAGTGTTTCAGCCGGAGCTGCTGCCTGGCACCTTGCTGTCTGAAAAGGTAACGCGGTACGAGTGGATGCCCGCCCGCAATCCAGGGAAACTGGCAAAAGGCCTGAAGTATATCTATACTCAGCCAGATGTCAAGGCAGATTTTCAGGTGATCCTGGATGCTGTTCCTGCTGCCGCCGGAACGGCGATGTCCATCAACAATTCCTACAAAAAACGGAAAAGCAATTTTGGACTGGTCTTCGAAGGATTTGTTGATGTTCCTAAAAATGGCATTTATAACTTTTACCTGACTTCAGATGATGGCAGTAGGCTGATGATCGATGGTGTAGAGATCATCGATAATGGTGGTGAACATGGTTCCCTTGAAAAACAAGGAAAGGCTGCTTTGAAAAAAGGCAAACATTTTATCCGGATTCTTTACTTTGATTGTGCCGGAGACAACGAATTGAAACTGACGTGGCAACTGCCTGGTCAACCCAAAACCGAAATTCCCTCAAACCGACTTTTCCATAATGCAGAATAATCTCAAAGCGTTGTTATGCCTGGCAATTACCGGGTGGATTAGCAATGCAACTGCCCAGCAGGTGAAAAAAGACTGGCTGCTTCCTGGTGTTCCGGCCAAAGCGTCAGTGATTACAGAAAAGAACGGCAACACGTTGGCGATCGGCAACACGCTCTTTTCCCGCCATTTCGTGCTGTCTCCCAATCTGGCCTGTTACAGTTTTCGCAATGAAATGAACGGACAGGAGTTGCTGCGGGCTGTAGAACCGGAAGCCTCCGTTACCATCAATGGTAAAGTATATGCGATCGGCGGCCTGCACGGCCAGGAACAACGCGGATACCTGGAACCAGCCTGGTTAAAATCAATGACAGCCGGCGAAGGTGATTTCCGGTTCATCCGTATGGACTCAATGCCGCTGCAACCACTGCTGCAACAGCGGCCGTTGCGTTTCCTGGCGACCCGTCATCAGCCGGCCACCGGCAAAGAGCTGGTATTTTACTTTGACCACCCTTCGCCGGATGTGGCAGGCATTACAGTTGCCGTACATTATGCTGTATATGACGGGCTGCCATTGCTTTCCAAATGGGTTACGGTAATCAATCAAGGGAAGCAGGTGCTGCACATCAACCGCCTGAAGAATGAAATTTTATCACTGGTGGAAGAAGAAAGTGCAGTGGTGGGCAGTGTTGAAAAAATGAAAAAGCAGCAGGGACTGTATGTGGAATCGAATTATGCATTCAATAATGCGATGCGCTATGACCTCAGCGATCAGACCACCCATTGGCTAACCGACTCTGCCTACAGATCACAGGTGAATTATGATTTTCAGACGCCCTGCCGGCTGGAAATTTACCCGGCGGACGTCACTGATGTGGAATTGCCTGCGGGTGATACGCTTCAGTCCGTGCGCAGTTTTGAATTGTTGTATGACAGCTATGATCGCCAACGGAGAGGACTCGCCGTACAGCGGTTTTACCAGGCTGTGGCACCGTGGACCAGCGAGAATCCGATTTTTATGCACCTCGTCAGTAAAGACGATGCACAGGTAGAGAATGCCATCAACCAATGTGCAGCAACAGGCTATGAAGCCCTGATCCTCAGTTTCGGCAGCCACCTCGATATGGAAGACACATCAGCCGCTAATCTCGCACGATGGAAAAAGATATCCGGTTTCGCGCACGGTAAGGGGATTGCAATTGGTGGTTATTCCCTGTTCAGTTCAAGGAAGATCAGCGAAGAGGACGATGTGATCAATCCGAAAACCGGAAAAACCGGTGGTACAATGTTTGGCAACGCACCCTGTTTTGGTAGCGTATGGGGGCTGGCCTATCGCGACAAGATCAAAAGGTTCTTCGCTGCCACTGGTTTTGATATCTGGGAAAACGATGGTCCTTATCCAGGTGATCTGTGTGCCTCCCAAAAACATCCGGGCCATAAGGGACTGGGCGATTCACAATGGAAACAGATGGAGATCCAGCGGGAACTGTATCACTGGCTCTACGGCAGAGGAGTTTATATCAATGCACCGGACTGGTACTTCCTTGACGGAACAAACAAAATTGCTGTCGGGTACCGTGAGGTGAATTTTTCGCTCCCGCGGGAACAGCAGATGATCCTTAACCGCCAGAATATTTTTGATGGTACATGGGACAAAACGCCTTCCATGGGCTGGGGCTTTGTCCCGCTTACAAAATACCAGGGGGGCGGACCGGAAGCCGTGCTTGAGCCGCTTTCAGAACACCTGGACGCGTATGAGCAACTCATGATGCAGTACTACGGTGCCGGTGTGCAGGCCTGCTATCGCGGTCCTCGCCTCTACGACACGGAAAAAACCAGGCAGTTGGTCAGCAGTGTGGTAGGCTGGTATAAACGGTACAGGGAAGTGCTGAATGCTCCGCTGATCCACCTGCGGCGGGCGGACGGTCGTGACTGGGACGGATGGCTTCATGTAAATCCGGGCGGGAAAGACAAGGCAATGATGTTACTGTTCAATCCGACGAAGGAAGCCATCACCCGCAGGATCATGATCCCCTTATATTATGCCGGCAAATCAGGCAGTACCAGGGTCAGGGAAAAGGATGGCAACCTGCGGCAGATTATCCTCAACAGCAAAGGAGAAACGGAGTTGTCGGTACAATTACCGGCCGGAGGATATTCCTGGTGGGTATTTGAATAAGGACGCAACCGGTTGCACAGCCGGCAGCCATTTAAAATGGGTAACTTTAAGAGATGATCAGACTTGCTAATAAAAAGATCTTAATCGCCGTATCTGTGTTGCTGGTAGCCGGTATCGGGGCGGCATTTCTTACTTCGGAAAAAGCAGTTGACTACAGCACCGACATCAAGCCGATAATCAATAAAAAATGTATAAGCTGTCACGGTGGCGTGAAAGCTAAGGGTGGTTTCAGTCTCCTTTTTCGTGAAGAAGCGCTGGCCACAACCGAATCTGGTAAACCCGCCATCATTCCCGGCGATCCTGATCACAGTGAAATGATCCGCAGGCTTACCCTGACAGATCCTGAAGAAAGAATGCCTTACAAGCACGAGGCGCTTTTGAAGGAAGAAATCAGTCTGCTGAAAAAATGGGTGAAGCAGGGCGCGAAATGGGGTGATCACTGGGCTTATCTTCCGGTTAAACAGCAGACAATACCAGATGTTTCAGGTGGGAACAATGCGATAGATGCGTTTGTTCTGGAGAAGCTGAAGGCGCACGATCTGAGTGCGGCACCCCGTGCTGACAAGGCTGATCTGTTGCGGAGAGTGAGTCTTGACCTGATCGGTGTTTATCCTGATGACACTATCGCACAAAAGTTTCTGCAAGGCGGTGATCAGAATGCCTATGGTGAATTGGTGGATAGCCTGCTTGCTTCTCCCCGTTTCGGAGAAAGATGGGCATCGGTGTGGCTGGATATTGCACGCTATGCTGATACAAAAGGATATGAATCTGACGGCCACAGGAATATCTGGAAATATCGCGATTGGGTGATCAATGCGCTCAACAGTGACATGCCCTATAATCAGTTCATCATAGAGCAGGTGGCAGGTGACCTTTTGCCGGATCCTACGGAGGATCAGCTGATTGCAACTGCTTTTCAGCGTAATGCCATGAGTAATGATGAAGGTGGCACAGACAATGAAGAGTTTCGCAATTCTGCCAATATGGATCGGGTCAATACGGTATGGGAAGGGTTGATGGGAACCACCTTCGCGTGCGTACAATGTCATAGCCATCCCTACGATCCTTTCCGTCATGAGGAATATTACCAGTTCCTCGCTTATTACAATAACGGCAGGGATGAAGATGTGCCGGGTGAGTTTCCGTTGCTGCGTCAGTTTCCCGACAGTGTGAAACCCGAAATTGATGCAGTAGTGAACTGGACGCGAAAAGCGGGTGGTGACACAGAAGCCGCAAGGGTGAAGTTATTGTTGCGCTCCTACCAGCCCGCGGTCAATGCAACAACCGCCGACAGCCTGCAACATGCTGTAATTGCCAATAATAATGTTAACCTTTCCGTTCAGCAAAACGGTATCGCCCGTTTACGGAATATTGATCTCAATAATGCATCAGAAGGTATTCTCCGTTTTTACTCCAATAAACCTGGTGGCCAGTTGGTGTTCAGGCTGGACAAAGCTGACGGACCTGCTTTCGCAACAATGTCCGTCAAACCTTCCGACCGCGCCCAGACAGTAGTGTTTGAATATCCGGAACAACAGGGCATTCACGATGTGTTTATACAATACAGGAATACAGGAGGAGGGTTGAAACCCGATGATTTTGTGATATCCTTTGACTGGATGGCATTTCATCGTGGATTACCCGGAAAAACCTTGCCGGGATATACTGAGATTAAAAATACCTACACAAGACTGCTCAGGATGGAGCTCTCCGGCACCCCGATCATGCTGGAAAATCCGGACAACTGGAAAAGAAAGAATGTAGTTTTTGAAAGAGGCAATCGGCATACGCCGGGTAAGGAAGTGCAACCCGCGGTACCTGCCAGTTTACGGTTCGCACAATCATCATCAGCGCCCTCCAATCGTCTGGGACTGGCAATGTGGATGACAAGCCCACAACATCCGCTGGTAAGCCGCACTATTGTAAACCGCTTGTGGGAACAACTCTTCGGAACCGGTATTGTTGAGACGCTGGAAGATATGGGCACACAGGGACTAACACCCTCGCATCAGGCATTGCTCGATTACCTGAGTTATCAGTTGATGCATGATTACCAGTGGAGCCTGAAAAAACTGCTCAGGGAAATCGTGCTGAGCAGCACCTATCAACAGGATTCCCGTTGGTCTGAATCTGCCGGTGATGATCAATACAACAAGCTGCTTGCCAGAGGACCGAGGCTGCGCCTGAGTGCAGAACAGCTCCGTGATCAGGCGCTTTGTGTAAGCGGACTCCTCAGTACAAAGATGTATGGCCCGGGTGTTATGCCCTGGCAGCCGGACGGTATCTGGAATTCGCCATATAATGGTGCCCGCTGGCAGCAAAGTGCCGGCGAGGATCAGTATCGCCGTGCTGTTTATACTTACTGGAAGCGAACGTCGCCATATCCTTCCATGATCAGTTTTGACGGTGCACAGCGTGTAGTGTGTGCAGCCCGGCGTATCCGGACGAACACGCCGTTGCAGGCATTAACGACGCTGAACGATTCAGCATACCTGGACATGTCGCGGCATTATGCATTACGCATGATATCATCTGCTGCATCAAAAGATCCATCAGCCAGAATTACGGCAGGCTACAATTTGCTTTTCTTCAAATCCATTCCGGCCGAAAAATTGAAAACCCTTCAGCGGTTGTATCAGCAATCACTGGAGGTTTATACTAAATCGCCCGAAGAAGCGGCTGCTTTGCTCAGCAAAAAAGAAGCAACCGGTGAACCAAAGGAAATGGCGGAAACTGCAGCGTTGACTATAGTAGCGAATGCCCTTTTAAATCTTGACGAAACCATCACCAAAAATTAGTCGCGATGACGAAACAGGATATGATCAATCAACGATTGCTGAAGGAAGCTGCTGCGGCGCAGATGCGTATGCATACCCGCCGGCATTTCCTGAAGGAGTCTGCTATGGGGCTGGGGGCGCTGGCGATCGGTTCATTGCTCGGCGGTTGTGGTAGCAACGCCGCTGGAAATGCGGAGCCGGCGATTGCATTTGATCCGGCCAGGCCATTGCTGCCCAAATCTCCGCCGTTTGCCGGCAAGGCCAGGAGTGTCATTTACCTCCACATGGCTGGCGCACCTTCACAGCTTGAGCTGTTTGATTTTAAACCGGAGCTCATGAAGATGGACGGCCAGGATTGTCCGCCGAGCCTGCTTGCCGGAAAACAGTTTGCCTTTATCAAGGGTGTTCCGAAAATGCTGGGGCCGCAGGCGAAATTCGCTCAGCATGGCGATAGCCGGGCCTGGATCAGTGAACACCTGCCCCATTTCTCCACCATGGCTGATGATGTCTGTTTCCTGAAGGCGGTCACAACTGACCAGTTCAACCATGCACCCGCACAATTGCTGATGCATACGGGAAGTCCACGGTTAGGAAGGCCGAGTATGGGAAGCTGGGTAACCTATGGCCTGGGAACTGAAAATCAGAACCTGCCCGGATTTGTGGTGCTGACCAGTGGCGGCAGTTTTCCTGATGCCGGAAAATCAGTTTGGGGCAGCGGCTTTTTACCGTCGGTATACCAGGGGGTGCAATGCCGCAGTGAAGGAGACCCCGTACTCTTCATCAACGACCCTAAAGGCATGAACCGGGACCTGCGGAAAGCCAGTATCGATGCTATCAATGAAGCGAACCAGCAGGAGTATAAAAATTATCATGACCCGGAGATCCTGAGCCGGATCTCACAATACGAAATGGCTTACAGGATGCAGATCACGGCGCCTGAAGTAATGAACATCAATGATGAACCGGATTATATCCATGAAATGTATGGCACCCGTAAAGGGGAAGCCTGCCTCGCGAACAATGTGCTGCTGGCGAGAAAACTGGTAGAGAAGGGTGTTCGTTTTGTACAGTTGTTTGACTGGGGATGGGATGCCCACGGTGATCACGCCGGCAATTCCCTTAACCTGGGCATGATCAATAAATACAGAAGTGTAGACAAATGCATGACGGCATTGTTGCTTGATCTCAAACAAAGAGGATTGCTGGAAGAAACGCTTGTTGTTTGGGGTGGTGAATTCGGCAGAACCCCTATGATGGAGAACCGTAACGGTGTTCAGAATCCTTTCAAAGGCCGCGATCACCATACGGAAGCGTTTACTATCTGGATGGCCGGTGGTGGTATCAAAAAGGGCTATACCCATGGGGAAACAGACGAAATCGGGTATAGTGCGGTAAGCGGCAAGGTAGATGCGTTTGATATACAGGCGACTATTCTGAATCAGCTTGGATTTAATCACGAAAACTTTACATATCCTTTCCAGGGCAGGCCTTTCCGGTTAACGGATGTTGGCGGCAAAGTAATCCGGGAAATTATTGCTTGAACATGACTATGAACCGTAAGAAATTCCTGCAGGCAGCTGCAGGTACCACCGCCGCGCTGACGCTGGCCAGTCTTGAAACTTATGCGAATGCCTTTGCTGTGCCACCTCCGCAGCACTCGGGTGCACCGGGATTTGAATTGCTGATACTCGCAACCAACTGGGGATTTGAAGGTAATGCTGATGCATTTTGTGCCGCAGCAAAAAAGGAAGGTTATGACGGAATCGAGATCTGGTGGCCGGGCGATAAAAAGGACCAGGACGCATGGTCCGCAGCACTGCAGCGTCATCAGCTGAAAGTTGGTTTCCTCTGTGGAGGTTACCAGAATGAACCTGCTGCGCACCTCAGTTATTTCAAGGAGCAGGTTAAAGCGGCGACTACTCATGCGCAACTCAAACCTTTATACATTAACTGCCATTCTGGTCGCGATCATTTTCCATTGACAGCAAACCAGGAGTTTATCACGTTTACGACTGAACAATCCAGGACAACCGGGGTGCCGATCTATCATGAAACACATCGCAGCAGGATTCTTTTTGCTGCGCATGTGGCCCGTCAATTCCTTGAAAAGAACCCGGCACTGCAAATCACTTTTGATGTGTCACACTGGTGTAATGTTCATGAGAGTTTGCTCGCCGATCAGCCTGAGGCGGTGGCGCTCGCATTGGAGCGTGCTGGTCATATTCACGCCAGGGTAGGGCATCCCGAAGGTCCGCAGGTAAATGATCCCCGTGCACCGGAATGGAAAGCGACAGTTGAACAGCACCTGAAATGGTGGGATACAATCGTGGAACGCAGGAAAAAGCGTGGCGAAAGGATGACCATTCTTACAGAGTTCGGCCCTCCCGACTATATGCCTACAGAACCCTATACCCGAAAACCGCTGAGTGATCAGTGGGCGGTGAATGTTTATATGATGCAATTGCTGAAAAAACGTTATTCCTGACTTTCATGTTATTAACGATATCCGGATTATTGGCGCGACTTCACCCGCTGCTGGTGCACCTGCCCATTGGTATACTGCTCGTAGCTGCAGCGTTTATTTTATTGTCGATCAGGCCCAGGTATGCAGGCCTTCGGCCGTCGATTCCCATGCTGTTGTTCTGGGGAATGTTAAGCGCGATTGCCTCCTGCATCAGCGGGTGGTTGCTGGCAGCCGGCAGCGACTATGACGAAATGTTTTTGAACCGGCATCGCTGGTTGGGAATCAGTACGGCTGTGATCGCAGCCTTGTTGTACCTGCTGTTTAAGAAACAACCGTTATGGAAATTGAACCGGCCTGTGGCAATACTCCTGTTGTTACTGCTGACCGTTACGGGGCACCTGGGTGGTACGCTGACACATGGCGAGGGATATATTGAGGAGGGACTGATGGCAAAGGCTGAGACTAAAGGACCGGTGATCCGGCAATTACCAAAGCCGGATACGGTGTTACTATATAACAGTGTGGTGCAGCCGATACTGGAGGCCCGTTGTTACAATTGTCACGGCAGCAGCAAGCAGAAAGGCAAATTGCGATTGGATGCGATGAAATATATCCTGCGTGGAGGAGAAGAAGGGAAGTCACTGGTTCCCGGTAAGCCAGGGGAAAGCGGGATGATCAAAAGACTTGAACTTCCGCTGGAATCAAAGGATCATATGCCCCCGAAGGAGAAAGCACAGCTCACGGACGCAGAGGTGGCATTGCTGCACTGGTGGGTAGAGTCGGGCGCTTCAACCACGGCTAAGATCGGCGATCTTAAACCTAATGCAGCGATCAGCAAAGTACTTGAAGGTCTGGCAAAGGGTGAAACCGGGGCCGGTGTAGACAATGCAGCATTGCCCCCTTCACCCGGACCTGCTCCGGTGGCTGCGATCCGGGCTTTGCAGGACGCAGGGGCTACAGTAATACCTGTTGCCTCTGGAAGTGGATGGCTCGCAGTAAATTTTGTGGGCGTTATGAAAAAGGATCTGCAGACCCTTTCTCTCCTGGCTCCGCTGGCAGATCACGTAGTGAACCTGCGGGTGGAAGACTTCCAGTTGACTGACGAGGCAATCAAAATAATTACCCGGTGCGTTGAGTTACGGCAATTGCGGCTCAATCATACCAGTCTCACCGATCAGCAGCTGGGCGCTTTGAAAGGGCTGAAAAACCTGCATAGCATAAGTCTGGTGGGAAACAGGGTAACTGCCAACGGCGTGTTGCAATTACGTCAGCTTCCGCAACTGCGCCAGCTATATCTGTATCAGACAGAAGTTGGTCAGAAAGACTGGCTGACGCTGAAGAACGCATTCCCTTCTGCACAGGTTGACAGCGGCGGTTACCGGCTTCCCATGCTGGAAGGAGACACCAGTAAGGTGAAATATTAGACTTCGACAAGGTTATTCATTACCTCGTCATCCCCTTTGCACAATAAATACGTGGAGATTATTTTCCGGTAAACTTTACCGGCAGGGATTCCAAATTTCAATGCCAATTGCATTTTGCGCAGAGGGTCGGCGATGGCGCCCTGGGCAAAAAGTATAGCTTCCTGCATCAATTCATTCCTTTCCCGCTGTTTTGCAGACAAAACCCGGTTGGTCATTTTGGGAATTGCACTCAGTACAATTTTATCTCCATAATTCTTTAGCAAAACGTCACCCACCCGGCCGGAAAACCCGGAAATCAGGCTGGTCATTTGTCGGTTAACTGCCATAGTAGTATGTGTTTTTATCAAAATATGTATTATCCGGATAAAAACCAAGTACCATGCCGCAAACAATCTGCAAAGAATCTCCAATCATGCTCCAAACATCCTCCAAAGTTTTTGGAAGATGTTTGGAGCATGGTTGGAGTACATTTGGGGTGTTTTTGGAGAATTGATGAGCTTCATGCACACGATGGTACACAGGCGGAACACCCCTTTCATTGGGTGTCTTCACTTCAAAACGAAATAATTAAGGACTGGGGCAAACCGGAGTTTACACTTTTACGTACCATTTCCGGTGGTCCATGTACCAGGCGAGCGACCACATGAAACCAATGAAGATCAGCGCATACAGCAACGACCCGTTTTCAGGTTTTGCTGAAACCGGAGCACAAACTGTTTCATAAAACCAGCCCAACGGGCTGGTATAGGTCATTTTCCCCTGTTCGTTCAGGCCGTGAGGTATACGGATCAAAGCCAGTGATTTTGGAATGAGTGCACTCATCACAAAGATGAAAAGCGGGTTTTTCCCGAATACATCAAAAAAGCGTGTTAACGGGCCCTTCAAGCCGCGAAATTCAATAAGCTGGATCATGGTTGCAAGGATCAGGGTAGCGAGCCCCGTTGTATATAAAACGTAGGAACTGGTCCAGATTTTCTTATTAATGGGGAATTCAAGTCCCCAGGCCATGCCAGCCAGCAGCATAATCATTCCGGCAACAAATAGGTTCGCTACCATGGCGTCAGACTTTCCTTTTTGCTGAATATAGGACCCTACCATATAGCCAAAGATCACCTGGGCGATTGCAGGAATAGTACTGGCAAGTCCTTCGGGGTCAAAGGGTACACCTTCCCCCTTGTAGAGATGGTCACTACCCAGTAAGGCGCGGTCCAGGTGAGTTCCCCAGAAACCTTCGAGGCTATAGGGGTCAATAAATCCGGTGGCGTCAGGCACTCCGCAAAACGCCGTAATCACCCAATATCCCAGTAATAAGAGGGTTGCCAGGTAAAATGCTTTTCTGCCTTTTAAAAAGTATACGGACAGCGCCGCGAATAAATAGGCTATTCCAATCCGCTGCAATACACCGAGAATGCGAAGGTTACTGAATGACTTCATAATCAGGCTGTCATCTTCCCACTTCACAAAAGGGAACCAATTCAATAAAAGGCCAATCAGGAAGATCAGTGTACCACGTTTGACGATTTTTCCCGCTGCCTGTTGCTTTGATATCCCCTCCAGGCGGGGCATCACAAACGCCAGTGCATTCCCGACGGCAAACAGGAAAAATGGGAAAACAAGATCAGTCGGAGTACAACCATGCCACGGGGCATGCTTAAGTGGTCCATATATATGAGCCCAGGTTCCCGGGTTATTAACCAGGATCATCAGGCAGACTGTGGCGCCACGAAATACATCGAGGGAGTAGTAGCGTTGGTTCAAGGCAAGAAATAGTTTGAAGTAAAATAACAGGAAATTCCGATTTTCGCGGCTTATTCTTAAAGATATCAACAAAGCAACATCCGATGCTATTCAATAGCTTCCCTTTTCTTATCCTGCTAATCATAACTTTTTGTATATATTATATTCCATATTTGAAAAGGTTCCAGGTTCCGGTCCTGATTATCTCGAGCCTGATATTTTATGCATTTGGCGAGCCTGGACTTGTATTACTGCTATTGTTTTCCGCTGCCATCAATATCGTAGCCAGCTATTATGTTGCATTTGGCAGGAAGGAATACAGGCGTCCGATCGCCATTACCGGGGTGGCCTTAAATCTCCTGGGCATCGCTTTTTTTAAATATAGCCCCCTGTTTGCGCATACATTTCTTCATTCGGGAAGTGATCTCGGCCAATTCCTGTTAAACATTCCGTTGCCGATTGGCATTTCGTTTTTTACGTTTGAAGGCATCAGCCTCCTGGTAGATGTCTGGAAGGAGAAATATTTTGACAATAGAAAGATGCTTTCACCGTCCCTTTCGAAACATGCGCAACATACCCTTTTCTTCATATCCTTTTTCCCCCACCTGGTTGCCGGACCAATTCTGAAAGCACACGACTTTTTTCCCCAGATTGGCCAGAAAAAATTTCGGGATATTCAATGGGAAAGCGCCTTCAAATCCATCGTGGTAGGGTATTTTTTAAAAATGGTACTGGCAGACAACCTGAAGGATTTTACTTACTGGATCACATATCCATATTTTGAAGCGCATGCTACTATTGATCTGCTGGTAATGCTCTTTGGTTATTCCATGCAGATTTTCGCCGATTTTGCTGGTTATTCCCTCATTGCAATCGGCCTGGCAGCACTATTCGGCTATCAGTTCCAGGACAATTTCCTGTTTCCCTATATATCAGGTTCGTTCAAGGAGTTTTGGAAACGATGGCACATTTCGTTATCCTCATTTTTGATGGAATACCTCTATTTTCCGTTAGGGGGCAACAGAAAAGGTAAAGTCAGGACATATGTAAACCTTATGATTACGATGGTTCTAGGAGGCCTTTGGCATGGTGCAGCCTGGAGTTATGCCATTTGGGGAATGTTACACGGACTTGCGCTGGCAGCCGAAAGATTTTGTGGAGATAAATTTGGTACTCCTTCTTCTTCAGGTTACAAGTTCCTGAAAGGTATAGTCGTCTTCCTGTTTGTAACTTTTGCCTGGTTACTGTTCAAACTGCCTGAATTTGAACATGTAATTGCGTATTTCAGATCGATGGCTGACAACACTCGGTTGACACCCGGATATTCATTGATTTCATCTATCCTTGTTTATTCCCTGCCGGTAGTATTATATCACTTGTCTTACCTGGTAAAGGAGAAGTCGTGGCTTGCGCCTGTCCACCGGTTTAAATTTGCAGGATACGCCATTATGATTTTTCTGATTCTCACCAATAGCGGTTCTTCTGGTGCATTCATATATTTTCAATTCTAGGTAAAATGATACTAAAAAGTATAATAACAGCATTACTGGGGTTGACAATCTATAACATTGTTGTAATTCAGTTTTTTCCAAACGTAAAAGTGTCGCGCCATTACTGGCAGGAAAACCAGATCAAGGCGCAAACTTATGTCTTTGGAAATTCCACACCAGATCAGGTGATTGTCGGGTCATCTTTATCTGCCAGGCTAAATGATAAAAATCTGCCAGGTTATGGTAAACTCAGCTTCATTGGCCAGACTGTTTTTGAGGGATTTCGGGTCATTTTGCAGCGGAAGGACTTGCCCGCTAAAATTTTTGTGGAAACAAACTACCTCTTGCGGCCGCTGAGCCCGGATTTTAATTCATCGCTGGAGAACCCTGTTCTGTTTTACGCCAGGTCAAAAATGGAAGGATTGAGGGATGAAAAACAACCTTTGGCAATCGTGAGCAATAAATTGGATAATCTGGTGAAACCAGTTGTCAATGCATTAGCGCGTTCCCAGGCTCCTGGAACCAAACCGTCCGAGACCAATCCTCATTTTGAAAATGCATTGAACAATAACATTGAAGCCAGCAATAGAATTGTTGATTCGAATGAGGTTGAGCAACGATTTGCTTTATTGAAAACCTACGTCGACAGGTTTGTAGGGAGAGGCGCCGAGGTCATTTTCTTTGAAATGCCGGTTCATCCGAAAGTTGCAGCATGCACCATTCCAAAAGCTATCAGGAAAAAAATGAAGGAATACTTTCCACCGACAGTATATAAATATATTGAGCAACCGGATTGCACTCCCTATCAGACAACGGACGGGATACACCTGCAGCTGGGCGAGGCAGATACTTACGCTGTCTATTTTACTGCCATGAGGGATCGGATTTTTTCGGGATTGGCAAAGGAAAAGTGATTGCGGAGTCGGCTGGTCGTATGAGATTAATCATGTTAAAAGTTCAGAAACCATGATTTCATCGCAGATTTTTGTTCATACGTCTTCTGTTGTCGATCAGGACGCAGTAATTGGTGCAGGAACAAGGATATGGCATTTTTGTCATATTATGACCGGGGCTGTTGTAGGTCAGTCCTGCACTATTGGTCAGAATGTTTTTATTGCCAAAGGCGTACACATAGGTAATGGTGTAAAAGTACAGAACAACGTGTCACTTTATGAAGGTGTTACGCTTGAAGATGACGTATTCGTGGGGCCATCAGTGGTGTTTACAAATGTCATAAATCCGCGGGCTTTTATAGAGCGGAAAGCTGAGTTTCGGCCAACTGTTGTAAAAAAAGGTGCGTCCATCGGTGCCAATGCCACAATTATCTGCGGTGTGGAAATTGGAGAGTATGCATTAGTCGGCGCCGGAGCAGTGGTCACGAAAGATGTCCCTTCGTATGCATTGGTGGTGGGGAATCCTGCGACGGTAATTGGCCGGGTGGATCGCGATGGTAACAGGATATAGTATGATTTTTGAAGCACCTTAAGTTGATAATCAGAACCATGAAGTACCTATCGTTGCTATTGTTGTTTTTTTCTGCTGCCGCGTCAGCTCAGAATGCCGACTGGAAAGAGTTGCAGGGTCTGATCGATAAAGCAGTTAATACCAACGGAAAAGTTTTCGTCGCAAGAAACTACAAAATTGACAGGCCTTTGGTGGTGGCGAATAAGCAGGGTGAAAGTTTTAATTCATACGCTGTTACTATACATGGCGATGCGACCATGTGGGATGTAAATAGCCGAAGTGTGATCCAGACGACATACACCGATGCGCCTGCGATGATTGTTCAGTCCGGGAAATCCGTTATACTGGAGGGATTGAATTTTCAAGGCAGGTACATTCCTCCTAAGCTGACAGTTCCTGAATTATATGGTGCAAGCCTGCAGGAATACCAGACCCGGGATTGCCGTGACAATCCTGAAACTCCCTATGCTGCCATTGCAGTTGATCCTTTTTGCTGTGGCGGAATAAGCTCAGATGAGTATCCGGGCCTGGGTTCCTGGTACATTAATAAATCAGCTTGCAAGGGTACAACCGGGAAGCTTATTATTAAAGATTGCACCTTTAACGGATTTATTGTCGGATTGAAACAGTTTTCTGCCAGTTGCACCATTACAAAAAGTGAACTCCGCCTGGAGAATATCCGTATCGGGACATGTAAGGTGGGCATTGCATTTGGCGGCTCAGCAACAGGTTCAACTACAATTGAAAATATCGGCGCCTGGGGACTGACGCACACACTCTTTGACTTTGATCATTATGGAATAGCAGATGCGGGTACCTGCGAAATAAATGGTATCAATATTGCAGGGGACGTGGTGCAAATGATCAACAAAGCACGTCCGGGTTCAAAAATTGTCATCCGTAATGTTTTTGCGGAGTCATTGGGAAGGATTGGTATCTGGATTTCGGAAGGAAATGACAGGCTCGATAATGCTTCCATCAATTTCCGGTATATTAACCAGGTACAGTATCACCCCGACTATGTGTTGTGGGGGGATAATGTAACCATTTCCCTTTCGACACTACGCTACTATGGGCAGGTGACGCCCATGGTTTTTTTGGGTAATCAGCAGCATGTTCGCGTTAGCTACCAGAAGAGCAGGCCATTGTTTGTGAACGATGCAAAAAAGGAACGTAAGTGGAAGAATGATCTGCCTGTAACGGTCACGGACACCTACCGGCCATTAACTATAAATGGAAATGCGAAAACCGGAGATTATGTCTTCTTCTTTGACAAAAAGAACCGATACCTGGGATTCGGTGACGTCAGGGAAAATTCAAATGGAAAGTCCAGGATTGAATATTTGAGTTCGCCAGCCAAATACAAGAACGAATTAACACTGAAGTACTAATAACTGTATATGATCCGGAGCTTACTGGTATTAATACTGTTGTCGACCAGACTTTTTGCCCAAAACGCCGACTGGAAGGAACTTCAGGGAAGGATTGATGCTGCGGTAAAAAATAATGGTAAAGTTGCTGTTGATCGGGATTTTGCGATCGATAAACCGCTGGTTGCTGCCAGCTGGAATGGTAAAGACTACAGGTTTTTTACTATTCAGATTATTGGGCCTGGCAAAATAACAGCGCTGTTCAATGATGCACCTGCGCTGAGCATTCATAAAGCGAAAGGCGTATTAATTAAAGATGTTTCTTTCAGTGGCCAGTTCCGGCCACCCGCCTTGTCCTCACAGGATTTCTATAACAGTGTTCTGGAGACCTATAGTGATGGACAATGCAGGAACAGCCAGTTCTCTCCATATGCAGCAATTGCTATCGACCCATTTAAAAATGAATTACCGGGTGATGGTGGATACCCTTCCCTGAAAAGTTACTATCGCGGTGAAAAGTCTCAAAGCGGTTCAACAGGAATCAGGGTGGAAGGCGGAACTATTGAGCAATTTATTGTAGGCGTTGTTACATCTCCCAACGGATTTACATTAAATGCGGAGATATGCACATTTGAGAATATTACGCTTCGGGCATGTAAAATTGGATTTGCGGGAACGCAGCCCCAGGAAAAGATGAACAGGATTTTGCATTTGAAAGTAATTGGTCCTGTTCATACATTATTCGGGTTCGCTCAATATGGCAGGCGGCAGCCAGGAAACTGGATCATAGATGACGTTGAGGCAAGTGGAGAGGTAAATTCACTTATTTACAGGTTTACAGTAGAGTATTTTCCTTTATATATAAATAATTTAAGAACAGAATCACTGGGAGCGATAGGGACATGGCAAACGTTCCTTTCTGATGCGCTGACCAACAGCACCATTAAGCTGGCTGGTTTGAGAAAAAGAAAAAACCTGCCAGATCCTGTGTTGTTAGGGGGCGGCATTAATATTGTAAATACAACGATCGCGTATGAAGACGGGGGGCTGCCAGTGATCTTTGCAGGTAAGGAGATGGGGGCAACCAGGTTTGATGAGCAGTCAAGGAAAAGTGATTTCCTGATATGGGAAAGTTTTAAGCAACAGAAATTCCAGGCAAGTGCCTTCATACGTGGTATACCAATCTCTGCCCGGACGATCGTTTTGAAAAGAAAAGATGTAAAAGGGCCTGTAAAAGTTGGAGCGCTGGCAATTTTTTACGAGGGCAATTATAACTTAAAGGGAACTGGTATTGTGACTAAGGTAAATGATACTGAAATTGCAGTTGGACAGCTCTCTGAAGGGGCAGCCAAAGGGAAGGCTAATTGGCTAGGATTCATGTAAATATGCGTTTTTCATCTATATTTGTACGCGACTTAAAAGAGGAGTTTGGGGATATGCGAAACTTGGCGGATTGGTTGGTTTAAGTTAATCTGTAGAAGGCATGGCTGAAAGGCATTTTTCACCATAGCCTTTATTTTTATATTCATAATTGATTGGAGATCAAAAATCTGTAGTCAATTATATATCCGGGGCTTTAGTTTTCTTGATCGCGACCTGTGATTGAGGAGGCGAAGCTCTGTGAAATCTTATCATATGAGCGACGGGTTGTACTGGTTTGCCGTTTATACTAAACCGCGTTGGGAAAAAAAGGTATTCGCGCTCTTGAAGCAAAAAGGTATTATTGCCTATTGCCCTTTGACCAAAGTGCGTAAGAAATGGAGTGACAGGTTCAAGGTTATTGAAGAACCGTTATTCAAAAGCTATGTCTTTGTAAAGGTGTCACCTGAACATATGACTAACGTTCGCATGGTGGATGGTATTGTGAATTTTGTGTATTGGTTGGGTAAGCCGGCGAAAATTGCGGAAAGGGACATAGACAAGATCAAGCGATTCCTGGAAGATAACTCCGGTTATGTGGTCCAGTGGCAACCTGCTGAAGGAGAACAGGTGATTATTACAGGCGGGGCTTTTATGGACCAGGAGGCAGTAGTACTTGCCGGTGGGAAAAAGGTTTCCGAAGTGTTGTTGGTTAGCCTTGGTTTTAAACTGGTAGCATATGTTGACAACATAAAATTGTTAAGGAAGGACGAGAGTTGAATACAATTAAGAAAAATACTATACAATTGAAAATGCTTAACAGGCTTTCCGGAATTGCAGTTTACCTATCTGCAATTTTTTTATTTTCCTGCGGAGCCAGCAAAGAAATGCATGAACAGAGGATCTATCTGAAGGATGTTGATAGTATAAATCATTCTCAGATCCAGTTTCAGGAAATCCCCATTAAAAAAACTGACCTGCTTGCTGTGCTTATCTATAGTGACAATAAAGAGGCAACAGACCTGTTCAATCAGCAACAGGTGGGAAGTTCTGTTTCCGGAGGCAGCAGCGGTGGTGGCGGTGGTATAGGAGTCAGTATGAGTTCCGGAAGAGGATACCTGGTAGATAATAACGGTGAAATCTATATACACCAGATCGGCAAACTGAAAGTTGCCGGACTAACCAAATCGGAGGTAGCAGATAGTATCCGGGTAAAACTGTTGCCTTACCTGCAAAATCCCTATGTTGTTGTGCGATATGCAAACGCCCACTATACGATCCTGGGTGAAGTATCACGTCCCGGCGCGTATGAACTCGCTGCTGAAAGAGTTACCATTTTTGACGCAGTTGGCCTGGCAGGTGACCTGACCATCTACGGTAGGAGAGACAATGTTACGGTAGTTCGGGAAGAAAGGGATGGAACAAGGAAGGTGATGAAAGTTGACCTGCGCGATGCGGGCGTATTTAAATCAGATGCATTTTATATACAGCAGAATGACTTCGTTTATGTTGAACCGACCCGTAAAAAGCCAACTGGGAGTGAGGCGGTGTTGATGCGCAACCTTGCCATTACAACCAGTATATTGTCCACTATCACGATCATCATTTCGCTGGTAACCCGATAAACATGGAATACGGTACTGAAAATAGGGCAAACACTGGTCAGGGGAAAGCCGCAGATTTCAACCTGAAGGAATTTATCCTCCGGTATATCAAGTACCTGCCATGGGTAATTCTTTCAGGAGGAATAGGTGCAGCAGTGGCATTCATTACACTACGGTATACCCCGAAAACCTTCCGCGCAAAGGGACAAATGATCCTGAAAAGCGATCCGTCCATTGCAACAGGCGACGATAAATTCAATAGCCTTTTTGCCATGGATGAAGGTCCCAATCTTCGCAACGAAATGATCATCCTCCGTTCCAAGGGATTTGTGCAAAAAGTGGTAGACAAGCTGGGATTACAAACAGAATATCTGGGACTTGGAAATGTGAAATCCACGCTACTCTACAAGAACAATCCCCTGAGACTGGAGATCGTCTCAAGGAAGGATTCGGCAGCAGTTGGATTCAAAATTTCAATCCTGGATGATAAACGGTTTCTGCTGAACGACGATGAGAAACCGGTATATTTTGGTCAGCCGATTGATAATGGCAGCGGCGTATTTGTAATTCACCTGCTTAAAACAGAGCTGAGCAGCGAAGAGAAAGATTTTCAGATCAACTGGTATCCCCTTGAAATCGCAGCGGAAATATATCTCGGCGGAATAGAGATCCTTCAACCCAATGAGTATGCAAAAATTCTCGAAGTAGCGTACAGTTCCACTGATAAAGTTCTTGCTGCAGATTTTGTGAACGCAATTATGGCCGAATACGCCCGTTCAAATGTGGAAGACAAACAGCAAATCGCTAAAAATACCATCAAATTCATTAACGAAAGGCTTGACTCCGTACAGTCAGAACTGTCTTCGGTGGAAGGTTCCATGCAGCGGTTCCTGGAACATAATAAGGGGTTACCGCTTGAATCGCAGTCGGAGTATTACAGCAATTCCATGCAGCAGTTCGAAGAGAAAACCAATGAAGTCGAGGTTCAAAAGCGGATCCTGGCATGGTTGAAGAATTATATTCTGAATGAGGATTCCCGGTACAGCACAGTTCCTGTTAATCTCGGTATCGAAGAGCCTACGCTCACACAATCAATCACAGAGTACAACTCCCTGCAGCTGAAAAGGGCCGCAATGTTAAAGACAGCTACACCATTGAACCCTTTGGTTATTGAACTTACGACAGGAGTCGACAAACTAAGGAATGATATGCTGTCTGCACTGAACAGCATCAACGCTTCCTATGATATCACCTTAAATGAGATTAATAAGTCTTACCAGCGTACATTGTCCCAGGCGGTTAGTGTTCCCGGTAAAGCCAGAAATCAATTGAATATTGAAAGGCAGCAAAAGATCAAAGAAGAACTGTTCCTTTTGTTACTATCCAAGAAAGAAGAATTCGCCATCAGCTCTGCCGGTATCCTTCCCGGTTCATCTGTTCTGGAATATGCCACGGATCGGGCGAAGCTGGTTAACCCAATTCCGACATCAGTATATATCAAGTATATACTATTCGGACTGGCACTGCCCGTTGGTATTATTGCCCTGATCGAACTGCTGAATGATAAAGTGAATTCACGATCCGAAATTGAAAGGAATACAAGTGTGCCGATCGCCGGGGAGATCAGCCGCTCATCAAATCCAAGCCCACTGCTGGTAACAAGTCAAAACCGGAGCTTTATTACCGAACAGTTCCGGACAGTTCGCTCCAACATCAACTATTTCTCCATTTCTGCGAAGAAGCCCGTTATCCTGGTCACTTCGTCTATGAGCGGTGAGGGAAAGTCGTTTATCAGTACGAATATTGCTGCAGCATATGCCCTTGCGGGAAAAAAGACAATTCTGCTCGAATTCGATATCCGCAAACCTAAAATTGCATCGAACCTGGGGATCACTTCAAGGGTTGGCTTGTCCAGCTTCCTGGTTGCTGATAAGGATCCTGATGACCTCGTACTGAAAGTACCCAATGCAGAGAATCTTTACATGTTGCCCTGCGGCGTGCTTCCTCCGAATCCGGCTGAGCTGCTGTTGTTGCCATCAATGGATAAATTGTTTGACTGGGCCAAGCTCAATTTTGAAGTGATCATTGTGGATTCTGCGCCGGTTGGCCTGGTGAGTGATGCGATTTCGCTTGGACGGTATGCCGATATGACATTGTATATCGTAAGACAGTCATATACATTCAAAAAGATGCTGGAGCTGGTCGAAGCAAATTACCAGTCTAAAAAGTTACCAAATATGGGACTGGTTATCAACGATGTGAAGGCAGCGGGCGGCTATGGCTATGGCTACGGCTATGGTTATGGGTATGGTTATGGCGGCCAGCGATTGGAATATTTTGAAGTTGAAAAATCAAAACCCTGGTGGCAGTTCTGGAAGAAATAAGCTGTGGGGAGTTAAAGATGATACATGAGCACAAATAGTGAAAACCAGTGGGATCTGGTTATTGAGCCGAACGCATCAAAATTGAATCTTAACCTGCAGGAGGTATGGCGTTACCGGGATTTGATGTTACTTTTCGTAAAACGGGATTTTGTCGCGCAGTTCAAACAAACTGTACTGGGACCGGTTTGGCACATCATACAGCCCATTCTGACTACGGCCATGTTCCTGTTGATTTTTGGCCGTATCGCGCGAACGTCAACCGATAACATTGAACCATCTATCCTGTTTTATATGAGTGGGATAGTCCTTTGGAATTTCTTTTCAGGCTGCCTTACAAATGTGTCCAATACATTTGTAACCAATGCCAATATTTTCGGGAAAGTCTATTTTCCCAGGCTCGTATTGCCACTGTCTGTTATTATTTCCAACCTCATCAAATTCGCCATTCAGTTCCTGTTGCTGATTGCGATGATGGTATTTTTTCATTTTCGCGGCTACCCGATCCAGCCTTCGTTCAACTGGATCTTCATTCCGGTGATAATTCTGATTCTCGCCTGTATATCACTGGGATTGGGAATTATTATTTCTTCGCTGACAACCAAATACCGCGATTTTATTGTTTTACTCACATTCGCCGTTCAGCTCGGCATGTATGCAACGCCTATTGCATACCCATATTCCTACGTACAGAACAAATCATTTTATTGGATATTCAAGATAAACCCGCTCACAAGCATAGTGGAATCTTTCCGCTATTGCCTGTTCGGAAAAGGAACTTTTGACCTTGCAAGCCTGAGTTATACCATCATCTTTATGGTGGTCATACTGTTATCAGGTATTGTTGTTTTCAACAAGGTGGAGAGAAATTTCATGGATACTGTTTAATTCATTCAGCTATGCAAGGTGCAGGACCGATTATTAAAGTTGATGGGATAAGTAAACAATACCGGCTGGGAAAGATTGGTACAGGAACACTGGCCCACGATCTGAACCGTTGGTTTTACCGGGTAAGAGGGATGGAAGATCCCTACCTGAAAATTGGAGAAAAGAATGACCGGACAAAGAAAGGTGGCGGCGACTATGTGTGGAGCCTGAAGGAAGTGAGTTTCACCATCAATAAGGGCGAAACGGTGGGTGTTATCGGAAGAAACGGAGCAGGAAAGAGTACGCTGCTGAAGTTATTGAGCAGAACTACGGCACCGACTACCGGAGTAATCAGAATGCGCGGGCGCGTCGCAAGCCTGCTCGAAGTAGGTACCGGATTCCATCCGGAACTTAGCGGTCGCGAAAATGTGTTTCTGAATGGCGCTATTCTGGGGATGACAAAAAAGGAAATCCAGGCAAAGTTTGATGAGATAGTTGATTTTGCCGGAGTCGAACGATACATCGATACACCCGTCAAGCGGTATTCAAGTGGTATGTATGTTCGCCTGGCATTTGGCGTTGCTGCACATCTTGAGCCGGAAATACTTATAGTGGATGAAGTGCTCGCTGTAGGCGATGCCGAATTTCAAAAGAAAGCCCTCGGCAAAATGCAGGATGTTTCGAAAGGAGAAGGCCGAACTGTACTTTTTGTCAGTCACAATATGTCGTCAATCAAAACGCTTTGCAATAAAGGTATCATGTTGAAGGAAGGGCAGCTGCATAGCGAGGGCAATATCGACAATGTGATCAGTGACTACCTGAAAGACCTTGACCAGTACGCTGCGCTCGAACTGAATGATATTAACGATCGGAAAGGTAATGCGATCGTGCGTTTCAAATCAATTACCTTTCTTGATTCGGCAAACAGGGAAAGGCAGGAATTCAAAGTTGGCGAATCAATGAAGATCCGGATAGATTTCGTCGTTTCGCCTGAGTTCGCCAATCTCCGGACGGCAAGGATCGACATCGGCATCAATGACATTATGAACAATAGGGTGGCCTGGTTAAGTTCGGCGATCTATGCCGATACGATACAGTCATCCAGTCACATCATTTTTGAAGTGGAAAAGGTAATGCTGAACCAGGGGGCATATAATGTTAACCTGTTTTGCGACACGAGTATGGGGGTGGCAGACTGGGTGCAGAATGCTTCGCGGTTCAATGTATTGTATGATGATTATTTCGGAACAGGAAGAAATATTCCGGAAGCACAGGGGTTTTTAGTTACGGACTTTAAAATTGCTTATTGAATGTTTGCAGGAATAAAACACAAGGTTAGAAGACATCTGGGAATACGAGATCTCGAAAAGAAGCTCGACAAACTAAGTCTGGTTTCCGGAAAGATCGATGAAATATATTGGGCACAGGTGTTCAACAACACCATCTCGGGATCCAGCTGGCTTACAAAACAGGCGTTCAGTCCCGGCCGTTGGGCAGCGGGATATCCTTTTCTGTATATCCTCTACCGGATCCTTAATGAAACTAAACCTCAAAGTATCCTGGAGTTCGGATTAGGCGAAACTACCAAGCTTACCTACCAGTATCTGTGTAATGTTCAAACGCAGCAACAGAAAAAACTTCTTGTCATTGAACAGGATGAAAACTGGCTCCGGTTTTTTGAACAGAATTTTCCCGGCGTTTCAAAAAACGTGTTGCTGAGGGAGATCGGTAAAGGACAGGTTAAAGGCGCTGAAGTATTCCAATACAAAGACCTTCTGGAGGGCATTGGCAATCAGCAATTTAATCTGGTGCTCGTGGACGGACCCTGGGGCAGCCCGCAATACTCCAGGTACCAGATCGTGTCGCTTGTAGAGAACGATAAAATTGCTGCAGACTTTATTATAGTTATAGATGATGTAAACCGGGAAGGAGAGTCTATGACGTTGCAGGAAGTAAAACTGGCGCTTCAGAAAAAAAACATTCCTTTTGAAGAAGGTGTATACCAGGGTGTGAAAGACACGGCGATACTGGTCTCTCCCCAATATAAATTCCTGACCTCTTTATAAGAAACCGATGGACCAGGCTCCGGTAGTACTGTTTGTTTATAATCGCCCGGGTCATACCCTCAAAACATTGGAGGCGCTTTCATCCTGTGACGGTATTGACCGTACGATCCTCTACATATTCGCCGACGGTGAGAAGGAAGGTTCAGATTCAGTTTCAAAAGAAGCGGTTGCTCAGGTAAGGGAAGTAATACGCAGGCAAAAATGGGCAGGAAAGGTTGTCATCAGGGAATCTCCAGTAAATAAAGGACTGGCAAGGTCTATCACGGAAGGCGTGTCCGAACTGCTGGACAACCATGGAAAAGTGATCGTGCTGGAAGATGACATCGTAGTATCGCGCGGTTTTCTCGATTTTATGAACAATGGCCTCAAAGTGTATGAAAAGGAGGAAGAGGTCATGCACATTTCAGGCTACTTCTATCCCAATAATGGAATAAGTGGCGACACTTTTTTTTATAATGTTCCGCTTTGCTGGGGCTGGGCGACATGGAAGCGGGCCTGGGATAAGCTACAACTTGATCCTGTTCAGCTGAAAGCAGAAATCGACCGGAATAACCTCTGGGAAGCATTCAATAAGTTCGGTAATGAAGAATTGAGACGCCAGCTGGACAGGAATATCAGTGGTGAATCAAACACCTGGTTCATCAAGTGGCACTGCTCGGTACTGCTTCATCAGGGATTTGTGCTGCATCCATCAAATTCACTCGTAAACAATATCGGTTTCGATAATACAGGCACTCATGGTAACCTTACCTACAGGTACTGGCATCATGACCTTGCCGACCACGTGAAAGTGGAAAAACTGCCAAGGGTAGAGTCATCTGAAGCTGAAGAAGTTTGCAAACGTTTTTTCTATGCCTGGAATGGAAAAAATAAAAGTGCATCGGCGAAACAGGCTGGCAGCATTTTGCCACGGTTTAAGGAAATATTGCGGAATGCCGGACGATCCCTGTTTAAGAAAGTTTATCCTGAAATTTCCATATTTGACCAGTCACCAGACTGGCGTTATGTTGCCTCTTCTATTACCAATTCCGCGGTAAGTCCGAAAGCAAGCCTGTATACTCCGCATCGGGTTTCAAAGGCACTTATCGGACATTATACTTATGTCGCAAATAATTCACAGATCACCTGCGCGGAGATCGGAAAATTCTGTTCTATCGGGCCGAATTTTATCTGTGGATGGGGAATTCATCCTATGGAGGGCATCAGCACTTCTCCCATGTTCTATTCTACCAGAAAACAGAACGGAACAACGCTGAGTGCAACAGACAAGATTGAAGAACGAAGGCTGGTCAGGATTGGAAATGATGTTTTTATCGGAGCAAATGTTACCGTGCTGGATGGTGTCACCATCGGAGACGGTGCAGTAATTGGTGCCGGAGCAGTAGTGACCAGGGATGTTCCTCCTTATGGAGTCGCGGTTGGAGTTCCGGCCAAAGTCATCCGATACCGTTTCGAACCTGAAAAAATTGAACAGTTATTGCAGATCAAATGGTGGAACCAATCGCTGGATGAACTGAAAAACGTAGAAAAGATGTTCTGGGATGTGGATGGCTATATTGCGTTTATTCAAAAACAAACTTCTGAGAAGCATTGAAAATTTCTGTAATTACAATAACCTTTAATAATGAGAAAGGACTTTCCAGGACTCTGGAAAGCCTGCGGTCTCAAAAAATAGAGAATCTCCAGGTAATTGTGATCGATGGAGGCTCCTCCGACGGAAGCCTTGAAATGATCCGGAAGAGTCCGGTTGTAACAGATTGGATTTCTGAAAGCGATAATGGGGTTTATAACGCCATGAACAAAGGATTGCAACGTGTAACGGGCGATCTGGTGTTTTTCCTGAACGGCGGCGACGAGTTTACCGGTTCCGGGGTATTGCAGCAGGTAACCGGATTCATCAGCCGGCATCCTGGTTTTGACATCTATTACGGCAATGTGCTGGATATTTATGAAGACGGCCGGCAGGCATTGAGGAAGCCCGATAGCATCAGCAAGGTATCCCTTTACAGGAAAATGATTTGCCACCAGGGGATTTTTGCAGCCGCAAGGCTATTTAAGGAGAATGGGGGATTTGACGAAGAATTGCGTATTAAAGCAGATTACGACTGGCTGCTTAGAAATATTTTCAGGAATGCTTCACATTGTTATATGGACCTGCAGATCGCTAATTATGAAATGGGGGGGATCAGTACCACACTTTATGATACAGTCAGTGTCCGGGAGATTCCCCGTGTAAGGGACCGGTATTACAGTGCCCGGATTCAAAAGAAGATCAGGAGATATCTGCTCAACCCGAGAATTCCCGTTTTCTACTGGTTGTACAACAGACCGGTTTTTACACGCATGATTGATAAATGCATAAAGTGATGCAATGTATTGTTATCGCCAGAAGCATTGGTGTGTATTCAGAGTTATGGCTGAAACGCCAGATTCGTAACCATAGTTTTTTCAAGGCGGTTTATGTTACGGCTTCTGACAGCGCACAGGGTGAACTGTCGGTTCCGGTGAAATCGTTGTCGTATACTACAAAACCGCTGACAAAACTCGCTGTCCGTTCAAAGCTCCTGAGTGAGACCTTTGCTACAAAACACCATATTAATGCGCAATTGCAGGCGATCCCGAGGGGAAGCACATTGTTGATTCATTACCTCGATTTCGCTTTGAATTTTATGGATTTTATCCGGACCCGCAAAGGCAAAACGTTTGTTTATTGCCATGGCTACGATATAACCTGGTCGCTCAAATCCATAACCGATCCATCAAAGGACTTTTTTCCGGCAGGCTATATCGAAAAAGTAAAGGAGTTGTCCGGCTATGTCAGGTTTATTGTGAACTCGAAATTCAGTCGAGGCAAACTGCTGGAAATCGGCATTCCTGACGACAGGATATTTATCAATTATTTTGGAGTCGATCTGCCTGGCGAAGGAGAAATCGGGAAGCCTGACGATAGAAAATTCACAATACTTTATCTCGGAAGGCTGGTTGACTTTAAAGGCCCTGATTATGTGATCCAGGCCTTTGAAAAAGCATCAGTAATGGGGATGGATGCTGAGCTGATAATAGCCGGTAGTGGTCCGTTGCAACCCTACCTGGAATTACTGAAAAGGCGATCCCGGTTTAAGGAAAGGATCCGGCTGGTTGGCGCTGTGTCTGAAACAGAGTCTAAACAGTTGTTCAAAAACGCAGACGTTTTTACCACGCATAATATTCGGGGCGAAATTTCAGAACAGGAAGAAGCGTTCGGGGTATCTGTTATTGAGGCAATGAGCTATGGACTTCCGGTTGTTGCCTGTAATGGAGGCGGAATAGTCGACTCGGTGGAGCCGGGAAAGACTGGTATTCTGGTTGAGCCTTTTGATGTGGAAAATCACGCCAATGCTTTATTGTCGTTGTACCGGGACAAATCCCTGCTCAAAAAAATGGGACAACAGGCACGGGAATGTATAAAAACAAAGTTTTCTGTTCAGCAGGAACACGAAACGCTAAGCCGGATATTATTCAGTTAAAGTATGTTGGTGTCTGTCATAATGCCTGTTTATAACAGGGCTGAAATTGTTGGAGAAGCTGTTTTATCGTTGCAGCATCAAACCTTTGAAAACTGGGAGTTATTGGTGGTAGACGATATTTCTTCTGACAACACACCCGAAGTATTGGGTAGACTGGCCGCGAAAGACAGTCGCATACGATACTTCCAGAGACAAGGTGTGCTGAAAGGTGCCTCAGTCTGCCGGAATATTGGATTGTCGGAAAGCAGGGGTGATCTGGTGATCTTCCTGGATTCCGATGATGTTTTGCCTCACTGGTGCCTCGAGGAAAGGGTTTTGCTCATGCAGGAACATCCTGAAACAGATGCGCTGATCTCCAATGGTGCTTTTTTCAGGGAACACCCTTCCGACGCCAGCAAATTCTGGAATAAATTAACTGTTGAAGGAAAGCCGGACCTCGAGCGATTCCTGGACGGAGATCCGGTATGGCAAACTTCCGGCGCTACCTGGAGAAAACTGTTTCTGACAGGGAAGCAACTGGCATTTAATGAATTTGCGAAATCTTCCCAGGATTGGGAATTTCACGTACATGCTTTGTTAAAAGGCGGGAGCTTTAAGAAAAATGATGTTTTACCTGACTATTTTGTCCGGCGCTCAGACAAAGTAGACACAATCAGTGTTAATCACCTCTCCACCGAAAAAATAGAAAACCGCCTTCAACTCTATATCGAGGTTTCACAATACCATGAAAGCCTGATGGGGTTAACCGCCAACAGGAATAAACTTCAGCGGCGTTTTCTAAAAGACATCTACCTGTCTCAGCTGGTAAACAACCGGATCGACAGTGCAAAAATTGAAGGTTTCAGAAACCTTGTCCGCCCCGGTGACAGGAAATCCCAGCTGATATATTCAATTCTGAAATTCGGCAATTCGCTGCAGCAAATGAAATCAGGAATTATTTTCAAAATTTACCGAAAGCTTGCCGGCTTATTCATCCTTGAAAAATATTTTGAAAACGCATCGTTTTACCGTTCACCAATCGGTTCCGAGGTCAGCGATGAATTGGTGAAAAGACTGCATATACAAGGATAATAACTTTTAATCGAACCCAAGTAAACAACAGATGCCAGTTGTAAGCGTATTGATGACATCCTATAACCGGGAGAGATATATAGGAGCAGCAATAGAAAGCGTGCTCAATTCTACTTACCCGGATTTTGAACTGATTATTACAGATGACCGTTCCAGCGATACAACTGTATCCATTGCGAAGCAATTCGCAGAAAAGGATCACAGGATTCGCGTACATATCAACGAAAAAAATCTCGGCGACTATGGCAACCGGAATAAAGTTGCCTCACTGGCTACGGGAAAATACCTGAAGTATGTGGATGCGGATGACCTGATTTATCCGTGGGGACTTGAATTAATGGTAGGCATGATGGAACAATTTCCTGATGCCGGTTGGGGCCTTTGTTCGCTGAACCAGGATAAAGCGCGGCCCTTCCCGTTCGAACTGCAGCCTGACAGTGCATATGAGTACCATTATCTTGGCCCGGGTTTGTTCAATAAGGCGCCGCTTTCTGCTATCATACGGAAATCGGCATTTGATGAAGTTGGCGGGTTTGAAAATATCCGGATGGCCGGCGATTTCAATATGTGGCATAAACTTGCCCGTAAACATCCTGTAGTGCTGATGCCACATGGCCTCGTTTGGTACCGGGAACATGACAGTCAGGAGATGAACGATTATCATCGTTACCTGCAGGTGTACCAGGGTATCATCCGCAAATACCTGGTAGAGAATGATTGTCCGCTTTCACCCGAAAAAATTCAAAAAGCCCTGGTGCGGTTAAGAAGTTCATACAAGCGGGAAATGCTGAGGGGGATAGCCACCTTGAACAAGACAAGGGCGCTAGAAAACTTCAGACTGTATCGTCAGTTATAATATGTTCGGAAAAATTAAATATTTTCTTCGCCGACCCTTACAGCTGATCGTTGTTCCCGTGGTGCGGATATTTCCCGGACTGAAGTTTATCCGTGAAACGCAGGACTACCAGGGTTTCGTTAATTTTGAATTTTGGTTTACCCAGAAGGTGTTAAACATCGGGGGCAACCGTAAAGCTTACTGGCCGGTGCATTTTACCAGTAAGGTTTATGATGTGGAGAAAATTGACGTGGGGATAGATGCCTATCCTGGAATCATGGGGGGCTGTTATATTACCGGAAGAGGCGGGCTTACCATTGGCGACTATACGCAGATTGCGCCCAATGTTGCCATAGTTACGGCCAATCACGACCCATATGATTCCAGGAAGCACATTCTGAAACCGGTTGCCATTGGAAAATATTGCTGGCTTGGCGCGGGGTGTAAGATTATGCCGGGAGTGGTGTTGGGAGACTGGACAGTTGTGGCTGCAGGAGCCGTAGTGACAAAATCCTTTCCCGAAGGATTTTGTATTTTGGGAGGTGTGCCAGCGGTGAAAATCCGTGATCTCGATAAAGAAAAATGTGTACCCTTTGAGAACAAACACAAGTATCGTGGCTATATCAAAGCGGAACATTTCGAGAAATTTAAAGGGAAGTATTTAAACTTATAGTATGTCGATTGAGTTTCGTCAATGTGCGGTTTCGGTATTGGACAATATTGCTGACCCTGATATCATCTTCGATGAACAGGGAATTTCTAATTATTATTACGAATACAAGGCGGCGGAAAAAGAGCGCGTAATCCAGGGCAAAGAAGGCTGGGACCAGCTGGAAGCAATTGCCGCTGAAATCAAACAGGCAGGGAAAGATCTGCCATACGATTGCATAATGGGTCTGAGTGGCGGGGTGGATAGTACTTATGTAGCCTATATCGCAAAGAAACTTGGCCTTCGCCCCCTGGCTGTCCATTTTGATAATGGATGGAACTCTGAACTGGCTGTTCAGAATATTGAGAATATTGTGAATAAGCTGGGCTTCGACCTGTTTACCTATGTGATCGATTGGGAGGAGTTTAAAGACTTGCAGCTTTCCTACCTGAAAGCATCAGTAGTGGATATCGAAGCGATCACAGACCACGCTATTTTCGCTACTTTATACCGGTTGGCAGGCGAAAAGAATATTCGCTACCTGCTCAATGGCACAAATGTTCAGACTGAACAGACACTGCCAAAATCCTGGGTGCATCCTAAAGCTGACCACATTAATATTAAGGCCATTCACAAAGTGTATGGTAAAGTTCCGCTTAAAACGTTCCCCTTTATGGATACGAAGGTAAAGCGGTACTATCAGCAGGTTAAGGGTGTTCGTTCTGTATCTATCCTGAATTATGTTGACTACAACAAGAAAGCCGTCAAAGCGCTGATTCAGGAGGAACTCGGGTGGCGTGATTACGGTGGCAAACACTATGAAAGCGTGTGGACCAGGTTTTATCAGGGCTATATACTACCAGTTAAATTTAAAATTGACAAGCGGAAAGCGCATCTGTCCGATCTGATATTTGGTGGCCAGATCACTAAGGAAGAAGCCGTGGAAGAATTGAAAAAACCTATTTATGATCCGGAACAACTCAAAATTGACTATGAGTTTGTATTGAAGAAACTCAGCCTTACGCGCGAAGCGTTTGATCAGTTGATGAAGGAGGCACCCCGGAGTCATTATGAGTTTGATCATGAAATGCCCATCGACAAACGATATCCCATATTAAAGCCTGTGAAGCAACTGTACAGAAAGATGTTCCCCTTAAAAAAATGACATGGTTGCGATAGTTAATTATGGCGTGGGTAACCTTACTTCCATCCTGAATATGTTCAGGAGAATCGGCGTAGATGCCTGTATCACCGGTGATAAGGAAACTATTCAGAACGCCGGGAAAATTCTGCTGCCGGGTATCGGCCATTTTGATTCTTGCATGGAACGGTTTAATGCGAGTGGACTGAGGCAGGTAGTGGAAAGCAGGGCATTTGACGGATCTACTCCGGTTCTCGGTATATGTGTCGGTGCCCAGATGATGACCAGGAAAAGTGAGGAAGGCAGTGAAAAAGGACTGGGATGGATTGCCGGTGATACGGTCCGTTTCCGGCATGCACAGGACAGCAGTTTTAAGGTACCCCATATGGGCTGGTCTGATATACGCGTTTGTGAAGGGTCGGTATTAATGGATGACCTGCCTGAAGAACCCCGGTTTTATTTCGCTCACTCATTTCACTTTCAACTGGATGAACCGGCAATTGCGACTACCCGATGTGAGTATGGGTATGATTTTGTGTCGTCTTTCCGACTGAATAATATTCATGGAGTACAATTTCATCCGGAGAAAAGTCACCGGTATGGGATGCGCCTTCTTTCAAATTTTGGAGCACTGTAGTTATGAAAAGGATAAGAATCATCCCTGTTTTGCTGCTCCGCAATGAAGGTCTTTACAAAACTGTTGGTTTTAAGGATGCCAGGTACGTAGGAGATCCTGTAAATACAGTCAAGATCTTTAATGAAAAAGGTGTTGATGAGATTGTTGTTTTGGATATTTCAGCCACCAAAACGGGCCAGTCAATCAATTTCGCAAAAATCCGGGAAATGGCCGGCGAGGCCTTTATGCCAATGGCTTACGGTGGCGGTGTTGCGTCTTTTGAAGATGCCCGGAAAGTATTCGATGCCGGATTTGAAAAAGTAATTGTAAATACCGCTGCTGTTAAGAAGCCAGATGTCATTACCCGGATCGCACAGGTATATGGCAGCCAGAGTGCCGTTGTATGCATTGATGCAAAGAAGAACTGGTTGGGTAAATACCGGGTTTATATCGAGGGGGGTACAGTTAACACGGGTAAAGAACCGTGGACGTTTGCCCGGGAAATGGAAAATATTGGGGCCGGCGAGATCATCATTCAATCCATCGACCGCGACGGCACCTGGACGGGCTATGACCTGGAGCTCGTGAAAAAAGTGAGTGAACAGATTAATGTTCCCGTGATCGCCTGTGGTGGCGCGAGGGATATGAGTGATTTCAGGAACGCTGTAACGGAAGGTGGTGCATCCGCGGTAGCTGCGGGAAGCATGTTCGTTTACCAGAAAAAGGGCATGGGTGTTCTGATCAGTTTCCCCGGTGAAAGTTTGAAAGTTTAAAATAAAGTAATAGTCAGAAAAAAAAGTGAGTATGAGCAAAATCAGGATAGGTATTATCGGTTGTGGCAGGATCGCACAAAGACATGCTGAACATATAAGCAATAAAGGAGAATTAGTGGCAGTATGTGACACCGTTCCTTCCAGGGCCGACGAACTGGCTGCAAAATATCAGGCAAAGGCATTTTACAATGTTACCGACATGTTGTCCCAGGCCGGTGAGATGGATGTGGTAGCAGTTTGCTCTCCGAACGGACTTCACGCAACCCATAGCATTATGGCACTCAGGGAAGGCTTTCATGTGATTTGCGAAAAACCAATGGCCCTGTCGGCCAAGGAATGTGGCGAGATGATTCAGGCCGCCGAGCAGTCCAATAAAAGACTGTTTGCAATCAAGCAGAACCGATTCAACCCACCTGTTGCCGCTGTAAAGCAAATGCTGACTGAAGGAAAACTGGGTAAAATTTACAGTGTGCAATTGAGTTGCTTCTGGAACCGTAACCCAGACTATTATGCGAATTCCTGGAAAGGCACAAAGGATCTGGATGGAGGAACATTATATACCCAGTTCAGCCATTTTGTTGACCTCCTGTACTGGCTGATTGGAGATGTAAGTGAAGCCAAAGCCTACACCGGCAATTTTAATCATAAAGGAATAATCGAATTTGAAGACACCGGGGCTGTTATATTAAAGTTCACCAATGGTGCAATTGGAACGATTAATTACACCGTAAACAGCTACAGGAAAAACATGGAAGGATCCCTGACCATCTTTGGTGAGAAGGGAACCGTCAAAATTGGAGGTCAGTATCTGAATGAACTCGAATACCAGCAAATTGAGGACTACGTAATTGAGAACCTGCCGGAAGGAAATAAGCCCAATAACTACGGCAACTATGTTGGAAGCATGAGTAACCATGATAAGGTATATGACAATCTGGTAGAGGTGTTAAAAAATGGCGCATCGATTACTACCAGCTCTTTCGAAGGACTGAAAACGGTAGAGATAATAGAGAAAATTTATAAAGCAGCCGAATTCGTAGACTGATATGAACAAGCCGCTGTTAATTGAATCCCGTATAACCGAAGATGTTGTGTTTGGCAGGAATGTGAAAGTTGTGCAGCCGGTAAACATTTACGGATGTGAAATCGGATCAGATTGTTTCATAGGGCCCTTTACCGAGATTCAGAAAACGGTCAGGATCGGCAATCGGACCAAAATTCAGTCGCACACCTTTGTGTGTGAACTTGTAACGATCGGAGATGATTGCTTTATTGGCCATGGAGTAATGTTCATCAATGATGTATTCCAGTCCGGAGGCCCCGCCAGGGGAGACAAAACCAAATGGAAGTCGACTACCATCGGCAACATGGTATCTATCGGGTCCAATGCCACGATCCTGCCGGTAACAATTTGTGACAACGTGGTGATCGGAGCCGGAGCAGTAGTGACCAGGGACATATCAATGCCTGGAGTTTATGCCGGAAATCCAGCAAAAAAAATAAAATAACCATGAATAATAGCCAGAAAGTACCGTTTGTAGATTTATATGCGCAGTATCTCTCCATAAAGGGAGAAATTGATCATGCCATAGAACGTACGATAAAAGAGTCATCTTATATTGGAGGGAAGCCGGTTGTTGGTTTTGAACAGGAGTTCGCCCAATACTGCAAGCTGCCCTATGTGATCAGTTGCGGGAATGGCACGGATTCTATCGAAATCCTCCTGAAAGCGTCCGGAATTGGAGCCGGTGATGAAGTGATCGTGCCGGCAATTACGTGGATTTCTTCTGCTGAGGCGGTAACTGCCATAGGTGCAAAGCCTGTATTTGTGGATATTGAGGCAGACTATTTCACCATCAATCCTGCATTAATTGAAGCGGCGATCACTCCCAGGACGAAAGCAATTATTCCGGTGCACCTTTACGGGCATCCGGCTGACATGCCTGCGATCATGGAGATAGCCCGAAAACATAACCTGTTTGTGCTGGAAGATTGTGCACAGTCGCACGGCGCCGCTATCAATGGCCAGCTGGCAGGCACTTTTGGACACGCAGCCAGTTTCAGTTTCTATCCCGGAAAAAACCTGGGAGCGTATGGTGACGCCGGGGCAATGGCTACAGCAGATCAGGCCCTTGCTGAAAAAGCACGTATGATTGCCAACCACGGACAGCAGGGAAAACACAATCACCTGATGGAAGGCCGAAACAGCCGGCTGGATGGTTTGCAGGCAGCGATCCTTTCCGCCAAATTACCCCACCTCGATAAGTGGACTGAAATGCGTATTAACAATGCCAGCCGCTATGATGCTGTTTTGCAAAGCATTGGAAAAGTTCAGTCACCGAAAGTGAAAGAAGGTTACAAGCATGTGTTTCATCTATACGTTCTCAAAGTGAACGAACGCGAAAACCTCCAGAAAAAATTAGCTGCATCCGGAATTGATACAGCCATTCATTACCCGACCGCACTTCCTTTCCTGGCATGTTACAGCCATTACGGACATGTGCCGAATGACTTCCCGGTTGCGCATGCCAATCAACAGAATATCCTCTCGATACCTATGTACGCCGAGTTGACAAATGAGCAGATATCTTATATCGCAGGTGTAATAGGTGAAAACTGATGCAAAAGGAGTTCTCGTTCACTAATAAGGTAATTTTTATAGTTTCTCCGCAACATTGGGGAAACATGCGTGTGTCAAAGCACCACTATGCAATTGAACTGGCACTGAAAGGAAATAAGGTCTATTTCCTTGAACCGCCGGACAGTAAGCATGCCGGCATTTCCGTTAAACCTGCGAGCGAGTCGGAACACTTATACATTGTCCGCTACAAGCCGCTCTTTCGCGGAAAAAAATATCTCCCTCCCTTTTTATATTCCCTCCTGATCAGTTTGCAGCTGAAAAAGCTGAAGGATTATCTGGGCGTGCAGCCGGACGTTGTCTGGTCTTTTCACCCGTTTTTGTTCGAAAATCTAAAGCAATTCAAAGCTCCGCTGGCAATCTATTTCGGCGCAGACCTTTTTATTGAGAATGAATTGCCGGGGGAAATCAGGACAGCCGATATCTGTTTCGCTGTATCCCCAACCATTCTGGAACGGATAAAAGAAGGGAATGCAAATGTTTATTTCATCAATCACGGCCTGAGTGCGGTTTTCCTGAATCATGCTGCGCGACGTTCCGAAGGGTTAGCGGCTAACCCAACACCGGCTATGCGTATCGGCTACGCAGGTAATTTGCTGATGGAAGCGCCTGACCATGCAACGATGAAAAAAGTTATAGCGGCACATCCCGATAAACAATTTATATTTTGGGGCCAGTATGAAAAGAACGGACCATTCATTGGTCATGATCATCCTGACGTAGCAGACTTTGTTGACTTTTTAAAACGGCAGGCCAATGTAATATTGAGAGGTGTCGTGCCAACCGGTCAGATGGCAGCAGAAATGCAACAAATTGATATGTTCTGGATCTGCTGGAAGACCACGGCATCACGGATGTGGGATGGATCAAATTCACACAAACTCCTGGAATATATCAGTACCGGACGGCCAGTAGTAGCACATCATGTTGCTGCTTACAAAGGAACTACCTACCTCCGGATGATGCCTGATTCAAGCAATGAACAGTATCCTGAATTATTCAGTGAAACGGCGAAAAGTATCGTTTCCGGCAGGATCAAGGCAGTTGATGAAAATCATGTACAGTTTGCAGCTGGAAATACTTACCGGCACCAGCTCGAAAGGATTGAGGCGTTAATATCGGCACATGTTGGGTAAACGTATTTTATTTGTCACTACTACAAACCTCGCTACCAATCCACGATTGGTAAAGGAAATAAATCTGGCAATGGATAACGGCGCGCAAGTGTCTGTCATATCCTTCCGCCTGGGTAACTGGAGTGCAGCATTAAATGAAAAGATCCTTGAGGAGTTAGAAGGCAAAGTGATCGCCTATACATTGGATATTTCTGCAAATAAGTCGCTGCGGTGGGCTGTTGACGCAGTTCGCTTTTTCGTAACCAGGAAAATCGGTGCGGCATTTTCATCTCAGGATTTCCAGGGAATGACTGACAGGCGTTCTGTTTTGCTTGACCGGTTCCTTCGCCGGATGAAGGTCAACTTTGACCTGGTGGTTGCCCATAATCCGGGTTCAATCCTTCCTGTTTGGCGTTTCAGCAAATCAAGAAAAATACCTTTCGGTTTTGATATTGAAGATTATCATCCGGGTGAGTCAAGCCTCCCGGAGACCAATCTGGTAATGAAAAGGATTTTTAACTCCTATCTGAAAGATGCGCGGTACCTGACAGCTGCTTCTCCATTGATATTGACCCATTCACTGGAAGATATCGGGGTATTCCATTATCCGGCGGAAACGGTTTTGAATTATTTTCCCCGTGATGAATTTGAAATCCCTGTTCCTGCGTCAGCGGAAGTTCCCCTGAGGGTAATCTGGTTTTCACAGAATATTAATGCCGGCAGGGGATTGGAACAGATTTCAGACGTGCTCGGGAAATTCGGTAATGAACTATCAGTTACGCTGGTAGGAAATCTCAACGGAGCATTTTACGAAAAGTTCCTGAAGCGGCATACCAATTTGAATATCCTGGCCCCGCTCCCTCAAAGGGAATTGCACCGTATGCTCAGGCAATACGATGTGGGCCTAGCAATTGAGCCCGGAAAGGATATTAACAACGGGATAGCAGTTTCCAACAAGATGTTGGCCTACCATCAGGCAGGACTGTTTATCGCAGCGTCAGATACACCCGCGCAGACCGCCTATATGGAAGCATTCCCCGGCAACGGGGTATTATTCCCCCTCGGTAGTCCGCCGGCAATTATAGAAACACTGCAACGTTGCGTGGCAAACAAAACTGTCATCCGGCAACACAGCGGCGAGCGTTTCCGGTTGGCACATGATAAAGGCTGGGAAGCCGAAAGCCTGAAACTGGCGAATCTTTGGAATAGTGTTCTAAGTAAAAACAACTGAGTGAAAAAAGTCCTGATTATTTCGCCTCATTTTCCCCCCAGTAACCTTGCGGCAGTGCATAGAAGCAGGTTATTTGCACAACATCTACCTGCTTTTGGATGGGAGCCTGTAATTCTTGCAGTGCATGAAGATTATTATGAAGAAAAGCTTGATCCGAATTTGGCTGCGCTGTTACCCGAAGGGCTGCGGGTTGAAAAGGTCGCTGCATTCCAGGTAAGCAAACCACGCTTCATCGGAGATATTGGACTCAGAGGCTTTTTTCAGCTGTATAAGAAAGCTAAAAGGATCATCAGGGAAGAGCAAATTGATTTTCTGTATATTCCAATACCGTCATTTTATGTTGCGTTGTTGGGCCGTTGGCTTCATTTTAGCACCGGCGTAAAATATGGTATCGATTATATCGATCCCTGGGTACACCATTTTGCAGGTAGTGACCGCATGTTCTCCCGCCATTGGTTCAGTACAAAGCTTTCTTCGTTTCTGGAGCCGATTGCAGTAAAACGTGCTTCACTGATCACCGGGGTGGCGGAAGGCTATTACGGCGGTGTGAAAGACCGTAATCCGCACCTTCTGGAAAAGGCTGTATTTGGCGCGATGCCTTATGGGGGAGAGATGATCGACTATCAGAAAGTAAATACCTTATCTATTGAGCCTTATCTGTTCCGGCGAAATGAAAAATTTCAACTGGTTTACGCGGGTGCGATGTTGCCAAAAGCCTATGGACCTCTTGAGCAGATTTTTAAAGTGATTGCCGATCATCCGCAACAATTCAGCGATCTTGAAATCCATTTTATCGGAACAGGAAAGCTGGCGAATGACAGTAACAGTTTTAATATTAAGCCGATAGCTAAAAAATTCGGGCTCTGGAAAACAGTCGTATTCGAATATCCGCAACGAATCCCGTATCTGGATGTGTTGATTCACCTTCGGGCGGCTGATGGCATATTCATCCTCGGAAGCACAGAACCACATTATACTCCCAGCAAGGTTTATCAGGGTGTGATGAGTGGAAAGCCGGTTTTTGCTGTTCTTCATCAGGAAAGCCAGGCACTTAAAGTTTTACAACAGGCAAGGGCCGGTGTGGTAATCGCATTTGATGGTGAAGCCGGCCTTGATACTATTTCCGAAAACTTTTCCGCAACCTTTGAGCAGTACAGGAAATTTGTGAAGGAATTCAGTACAGAACAGGTGGATATTGGCGCATTTGAACAATACAGTGCATATGCAGTGACAAGGCAACTGGCTAGCCTGATTGATCTGGCTGTAGAAAAGAACTCGTAATGGCACAAGTGAAGCTCGCAATAGTTACAACACATCCTGTTCAATATAATGCTCCCTGGTTCAGACAACTCGCAAATCACGGGAAGATCGAACCTAGAGTATTTTACACCTGGTCTCAGTCACAGGCGGGACCGAAATTCGACCCGGGGTTCGGAAAAACGATTGACTGGGATATCCCGTTGCTGGATGGCTATGGGTTCGAATTCATTGAAAACAAGTCTAAAACACCGGGCAGCAGGTCATTCAATGGAATTGATAACCCCGGATTGATACCTGCGATAACAGCATGGGGAGCGGATGCGGTATTGGTAATGGGTTGGAATTTCAAAAGCCACCTGGCCTGCATGCGGCATTTTAAAGGGAAAATCCCGGTATTGTTTCGTGGGGACTCAACCCTGTTGGACGAAGCGGGCACTTTAAAGCGTATCCTTCGCCGGTTAACGCTCAGTTTCGTATACCGCTTTATTGACTACGCTTTATATGTGGGATCGAATAACAAAGCATATTTTCAATGGAACGGCGTGCCGGAGTATAAGCTGATCAATGTTCCCCACGCTATCGATAACGCGAGATTCTCAGACAAGGCTGCCGGAAACAGTGCGTCGGAATTAAGAAGGTCCTGGGGCATTACGCAAAACGATTTTGTTATTCTCTTTGCAGGGAAACTTGAGCCTAAAAAAAATCCGGGATACCTTATACAACTTGCCGGCCTTTTGCCGGATAAACATTTCAAATTCATTCTCGCCGGATCCGGCGAACAGGAAGATGCATTGAAAGCCATGGCCGCGGGAGATTCCCGGATTATCTTTCCGGGCTTTCTGAATCAGACCCAAATGCCTGCATTATATCATTGTGCCGACGTTTTCGTGCTGCCCTCTCTTGGACCAGGGGAGACCTGGGGACTTGCCCTCAATGAAGCAATGGCCGCTGGCCGGCCGGTTATAGCTACTACCAAAACAGGCGGGGCGGCTGATCTGATCCAAAAGAACAGGAATGGCGTTGTTTTCGATGGGAAAGATACCAGCGAAGTAATCCGCTTTATCAGGCAAATTGCGACCGACAGGTCCGCCTGGCAGCAGGCATCGGTTACATCCAGTAAGATCGTCAGGCATTTCAGTTTCGAATCAATCGTAACGGCAATCGAACAGATCTTCATAAAATAACGCAGGTTATCAAATCAAGATTCTACATATTCTCAGCTATCTATGTAGCTGTACTGACCCTCTCCCTGGTTTTTGACAATTATAAAGACCTGGTGCTGATCATGTTTTTCACCCAGCTGTATTCCATACTGTACAAGCTGGGTAAAGGGCTTCCCCTGCGGGAAACGGCTGCTTTTTTTTATACAACGACCTGCCTCATATTTCCCATTATCGGGTATGAGAACTATACGCAGGACAACCTGCTTGCCAGGGCGTTCATCAAATACATGATTGTTAAGGATGACGTCTATTTCGGAACAGCATTACCGGCAATAGCCAGTTTTGTTACCGTATTGACCTGGCCCCTTTCCGGCAAAAACGGGGTAAATGATTTCGGGGAGGGACTTAACCGGATTGTCTATCATATCAAATCGGGAGAAACCGACAAACATCGTATCGGAATTCTGATCATCCTGATCGGCACCTTCATGTCGATCATATCAAAATATCTTCCGGGCGGCCTGGGCTTTGTAGCGATTTTATTTTACTTCAGTTCTTTTGCCGGCCTGTTGTATCTCTATTACTCTAAACCGTCCGGATACAAGTATACCTTTATCACCCTCTTTCTGATTTTTATTCTTTCCAATGCCCTTGCGACAGGGATGTTCACCATTGTTGCCTACATGGGCATCACGCTTTTCTCGTTTTTTTTTCTGGGCAACAAAACAAGCATGTTCAGGAAGCTGGCTGTTGTGGCCATCGGCGTGATTTTTATTTTCGTGCTGCAGGCGTCTAAAGGGTCCTTCCGGCAAATCACCATGAATACCGGCTACCAGGGAAACAGGGCAATGTTATTTGCGGAACTGTTTATGGAGAACCTGGGTAAAGGAACTGATCTTTTACAGGATGAGGAGTTTTTTCCGCTGTATGTGCGAATGAACCAGGGTTGGAATATTTCCCTGGTGATGAATCGTATCCCCGCAGTGCAACCGCACGATAATGGAAAGGAGCTTATGACGGTTGTTGCAGCTTCTGTAGTTCCAAGGCTGTTCTGGCCGGATAAACCTATGGCTGGCGGCAAATTCAATATGAAGCATTATGCGGGAATGACGATTACCGATTTCTCAACCAATGTAGGCCCGTTGGGTGAAGGGTACGGAAGCTTTGGTCGCCTGGGTGCAGTAATATTTATGGGAGTGCTGGCATGGTTTGTCCGATGGGCTTACAACCGGGTGTTTCAGATCGCTGCAAATATACCTTTGCTCATTTGCTGGCTGCCGGTGCTGTTTTACCAGTTAACATATTCTGCTGAAACGGACACGTTGCAGATCCTGAATTCAATCGTTAAGGGTTCGTTTTTCATCTGGCTGCTGTACAAATTCAGGCCAGACTGGTTTGGTGTGCCCAAACAATCGGGGGTCAAAAAAGTAAATGACAACAAAAAGCTGTGGTACAACTGATTTTCAGGAGGCGTAACGATCGTTCTTTCAGCATAGAAAAAGTTTTCGAAACAGTCCTCCCGTTTCTGCGCGAGCAAATCGAAATTAATATAAAAGAAGTTCCGGTACGGGCCGGGGGGCTCTCCAGTGTCTGGAAAAATATCCGGTCCCTGCGGAGCCTGAAAGGTGATGTGTACCATGTCACCGGAGATATTCATTACGCAGTACTCGGTTTTCCCCGCAGAAAAACGGTACTAACCATACATGATTGTGTTTTCATGCACCAGAGCAGCGGCCTGAAGCGATGGATCCTTAAAAAGATCTGGTTGGACTGGCCTGTAAATCATGCCCGTGTGATCACAACAATTTCAGAGAAAAGTAAGGACGAGATTATATCCTTTACAGGCTGCAACCCCGATAAGATCAAAGTAATTCCGAATCCTGTAAGCGCAGCATTTTCTCCTTCACCCAATAACACGGAAAGAACCCAGCCAGTCATCCTTTTTATAGGAACAAAAATTAACAAGAATCTTGAGCGGGCTATAGATGCTATGAAGGGGCTTGCCATTCAGTTATGGATCGTTGGGCAGGTCACAGATCAGCAGCGCAGGGCACTGGAAGATGCGAAAATTTCCTGGCAGTCATGGGTGGGGGTTTCTGAGGAGAAACTGGTGCAGTTGTATCAGGACTGTGATATACTGCTGTTCCCTTCTCTATATGAAGGCTTCGGTTTACCTGTACTGGAAGCGCAACGCGTGGGGCGGGCAGTGATTACCAGCAATATCATGCCAATGAAGGAAGTGGCTGGAAAAGGCGCCTGCCTGGTCGACCCAAACAATGAAAATGATATCCGGGAAGGATTGTTGAAAGTGATTGGTGATCAGCAATACAGGAAAAGCATTATCCAGGAGGGCCTAAAGAATGTAATTCCGTTCGAAGCCGGAACTATTGCTCAGCAATACCGTTCAGTTTATGCAGGCCTGCTGCAGGAGTAATGCGGAGAATACGATGAAAGACAGAAAAAAGCTGATGATACTCATTGATTGGTTTTACCCGGGCTACAAAGCAGGAGGACCAATCCAGTCATGCACCAATCTTGTGCTGGCATTAAAAGATACATTCAGCATCTACGTTGTCACCAGGAACACCGATCATCTGGAAAATATTCCCTATCCCGGCATTGAGTCCGATCAATGGACAACGTCAGTAATTGAGGGAGTTCAGATCGTATACCTGAGTAAAGCAAACCAGCGCGCTAAAAAAGTCCGGCAACTGATCAGTGAAGTGCAACCGGATTTCGTATACCTGAACCTGATGTTTTCCCCGCTGTTTTCCCTGGTTCCCTTATTCGAAAGGAAAGCAGGCCGGTTGAAAGCTAAAGTGATTATGGGGCCACGAGGAGCTTTGTTTGAAAATGCACTGGCAATTAAACGTTTCAAAAAAACTCCGTTCCTCAAACTGTTCCGGATAATGGGAATCCACCGGCTGATCCGGTTTCATGCCACCAACCAGCTGGAGAAAGAAGCTGTGCTCCGGCATTTTCCGGGTGCAGAAGTGTTCATAGCGGACAATCTTCCGAAATTGATACAGGAACCGTTTCGTTCGGTTGAAAAACAGCCGGGCCACCTGAAGATGTTATTTATAGCCAGGATTCACCCGATCAAGAACCTGTTGTTCCTGTTGCAAAGGCTTGAAACGATGGAAGGATCAATTGAGTTGAATATCATTGGTCCGCTTGAGGATGAGGGTTATTGGACCAGCTGCCAGGCCCAGATCAGGAACCTGCCTCCTGGAATTGTCGTAAATTATCTCGGTGCCATACCCAACCACCAGCTAGCCGGCTTCCTCGAAAAAACACACCTTTTTGTATCGCCAACCAAAGGCGAAAATTTCGGACATTCCATATTTGAAAGTATACTTGCAGGGAGACCGGTACTGATCAGCGACCTGACGCCCTGGCGGCACCTGGAAGAAAAACATATTGGCTGGGACATCTCCTTGAAGGACGAAAGCAAGTGGGCAGCGGCGTTATCCGCCGCACTGGTTTGGAATCAACAGGATTTCGACGGGTACGCCGGGGCCGCCTGGAAATTTGGCGGAAATTTTATTGCTAACCCACGAATGACAGAAGAATATACTTCCCTGCTATCATGAACGAGAAAAAGAAAGTCAACAACAGCCTGTACAGGACAACCCACGATCCTGGTGCAACAAAACTAAAAAGGGCGCTGTGGTACCTGGTTAATGCACTGATTTTCAAAAGTGCACTTTTCGCTGTCAACTCACTCAAGGTCGCACTGCTCCGCATCTTTGGCGCGAAAATTGGCAACGGTACGGTTATTAAACCGGTGGTGAACATAAAGTATCCCTGGAAACTGCAAACAGGCAATTACTGCTGGATTGGGGAGGAGGTCTGGATCGATAACCTTTCCGACGTTACCATGGGAGATAATGTAACTTTGTCGCAGGGAGCGATGCTCCTTACCGGCAGCCACGATCACAGAAGCGAAAAATTCGATTTTCTGACCAGGCCGATTGTCCTGGAAGATGGCGTCTGGATCACTGCAAAAGCCATCGTTTTCGGCGGCGTTACAGCGCGGACGCACAGCATTCTAGGCATAAGCGCCGTTGCGGAAAAAGACCTTGAGCCGTATACGATTTATAAAGGCGTCCCTGCAGTGGCGGTAAGTGAACGGAATATCAGTTAGGCGCTGAGCAAGAAATATGTAGAAATGAAACTGTCGATCATCACGATTACCTATAATAGCGAGAAAACGCTGGCTGATACGATGTCTTCGGTTGCCATGCAAACCTGGAAAGATATTGAGCACATTATAGTAGATGGTCTGTCCACGGACCGCACCCTTGATATAGCAAATGAATTTCCTCATGTCGCGCTGATCCATTCAGAAAAAGATAACGGAATTTATGATGCGATGAACAAGGGCATTGCACTGTCAAGCGGAGATGTTGTCGGAATCCTTAATTCTGATGACATATATACCCATCCGAATGTGCTGGAAAAGGTGGCGGAACTATTCGAAAATCCGGCAGTACAAGCTGTTTATGCCGACCTGCATTATGTAGCAAGCGACAACACCTCAAAAGTAATCCGGCACTGGCAGTCGGGACAGTACCGGATCAGGCGTTTCTTTTTTGGCTGGATGCCCCCCCATCCGACTTTTTTCGTACGGCGGGAGCTGTACGAAAGATTTGGAATTTTCAATACAACATTCCGGTCGTCGGCTGATTATGAACTGATGTTAAGGTTTTTGCTTAAACACAAGGTGCCGGCAACCTACTTGCCGGAAGTAATTGTCAAGATGCGCACCGGTGGTGCCAGTAACGCATCTGTCAAAAACCGGTGGAAGGCCAACAGGGAAGACAAAATGGCCTGGAAGGTAAATGGATTAAAACCTTATTTTTTTACCATCTTTTTAAAGCCGGTTTCGAAGTTGCGTCAGTATTTGCAATTTCAAGGGTAATTTGCACCCCGCCCATAGTAACGTATTAACCATCGCAAGCACTAATTTCAAGATATGAGCAACAAAGTCGCGTTAGTAACAGGAATCACCGGTCAGGACGGTGCTTATCTTACTGAACTTTTATTGAGTAAAGGATATTTTGTTCATGGCATCAAACGCCGGGCATCACTTTTCAATACGGACCGGATCGACCATCTCTACCAGGATCCGCATGAAAAGAATGTTCGGTTGAAACTGCATTATGGTGATCTCACAGACAGCACCAACCTGATCCGTATCATTCAGGAAACGCAACCGGATGAGATTTACAACCTCGCCGCAATGAGTCACGTTCATGTTAGTTTTGAAGAGCCCGAATATACAGCCAATGCTGATGGCATCGGAACACTTAGGATACTGGAAGCAGTACGCTTGCTTGGGTTGACTAAGAAAACCAAAATATACCAGGCTTCTACTTCAGAATTGTACGGCCTCGTGCAGGCAGTGCCACAAAGTGAAACGACGCCGTTTTATCCTCGCAGCCCCTATGCTGTAGCCAAACTCTATGCTTATTGGATCACCGTGAACTACCGGGAAGCCTATAATATGTTCGCATCAAACGGCATACTTTTCAACCATGAATCCCCGTTGCGTGGTGAAACCTTTGTAACCAGGAAGATTACCCGGGCTGTGGCGAAAATTTCGCTTGGCCTCCAGGATAAACTTTACCTGGGAAATCTCAATGCACAGCGCGATTGGGGGCATGCAAAGGATTATGTTGAGGCGATGTGGCTGATCCTTCAGCAAGACAAAGCGGAAGACTATGTGATTGCAACAGGGGTGACTACACCCGTGCGTGAATTTGTGCGCATGGCCTTTGCGGAAGTTGGAATCGAAATAGAATTCAGGGGAAAGGATGAAAAAGAAGTGGGATTTGTAGTTGCCTGCAGCAACCCTGACTACCAGCTGCCAGCCGGAAGGGAAGTGGTTGCTGTCGATCCCCGCTATTATCGCCCGACGGAAGTTGAGCTCCTGATCGGGGATCCTACCAAGTCTCAGACACAACTGGGATGGAAGCCAAAATACGACCTAGCCGGATTGGTACAGGAAATGGTGGCGGCAGACGTGGAGATCTTCCGTAAAGAAAAATTACTGGCCGATAGCGGGTACTACGTCAAAAATCAATACGAATAATAACTGAATGGAAGTACAAGCTAAAGTATATATCGCTGGTCACCGTGGAATGGTCGGCTCAGCCATACGGCGCCGGTTGGAAAAAGCAGGTTTCAACAATTTTGTTGTGAGAACTTCCGCTGAACTGGACCTTCGTGACCAAAAGGCAGTCGCTGATTTTTTTGCCATGGAAAAACCGGAGTATGTTTTTCTGGCGGCAGCAAAAGTGGGTGGCATCCAGGCAAACAATATCTATCGTGGCGAGTTTTTGTATGATAACCTGATGATCCAGAACAACGTCATTCACCAGTCGTATTTGAATGGTGTAAAGAAACTGATGTTCCTGGGCTCTTCCTGCATCTACCCCAAACTTGCTCCCCAGCCACTTAAGGAAGACTACCTGCTGACGGGCCTGCTTGAGCCCACCAACGAACCTTACGCTATAGCCAAAATCGCCGGTATCAAGCTATGTGACGCATACCGGAGCCAATACGGCTGTAATTTTGTGAGCGTAATGCCAACCAACCTATACGGCCCCAATGACAACTATGATCTGAACAATTCCCATGTGCTGCCCGCACTGATCAGGAAATTTCATGAAGCCAAAGTGAACTCGGCGCCGACAGTAACCATGTGGGGAACCGGCACACCACTTCGTGAATTCCTCCATGCCGACGACCTTGCGGATGCCTGTTATTTCCTCATGCAACACTACAATGAAGCCGGCCTTGTAAATATTGGCGTTGGGCATGATATCAGCATTAAAGACCTGGCGATCCTGGTGAAAAAGATCGTTGGCTACGATGGCGAGATCGTACATGATCTGTCCAAACCCGACGGAACGCCAAGAAAACTAATGGATGTGTCGAAACTGAATGCACAGGGCTGGAAAGCGACAATTGGTCTGGAAGATGGAATTCGTGGTGTATACCGGCAGTTTGAGGAGGGACAAGCTGTAGCAATGCGTTGATTACGTTAACCAATCGGCTGGAATTGAAGCTGGTTTGCCTTTTGCATATACCGGTTTTTATTGGGGAGTAACCGCTTTTTTAATAGTAGATTTTCGGGTAATCCGGAATTTAACTATCTTATTATTCGCGTATAAATTCAACGATTTTACTAACGCCGAACAATAGATTGTGAACACGAGAACTCCCCAGACCCCACCCGCAATACTTCCCCGATCGGAGATAAAAAGGCCCAGATGGTCTGTCATGATACCGGCATACAATTGTATTCAGTATATCCAACAGACAATTGAAAGTGTTTTATCGCAGGACCTTGGGGTTGATCAAATGCAGATTGAAGTCGTAGATGATGCCAGCACAGACGGGGATCTTGAACAATTGGTAAAAAATATTGGCAATGGACGGGTAAATTATTTCCGGCAGCCTGAAAACAAAGGCAGCCTCCGGAATTTTGAAACCTGCCTTCAGCGTGCGACCGGCGAATATGTGCATTTGCTCCATGGCGACGACCTGGTGATGGATGGTTACTATAAGGAAATGGAAATGCTCTTTGAGGCGCACGGGCATATCGGTTCTGCCTTTTGCCGGAACAGTTTTGTCGACCGGAATGGGACAGAGACCGGACGTACTAAATTATTGTTGCAAAACCCGGGAATACTTCCGAACTGGCTCGAAAAAATCTCCAGGGCAGTTTATTGCCAGCCGCCCGCTGTAACGGTAAAACGCTCAGTATATGAAGAACTCGGCGGTTTTTTTGGTGGCCATTATGGTGAAGATTGGGAAATGTGGTGCAGGATTGCTGCACATTATCCGGTTGGCTATTCCCCTGTTTGTCTCGCAAAATACCGGTCCCATCCCAGGAACATCAGCAATAAATCTCATCGAACAGGGCAAAGCCTGAAAGATATACAGCATTTCATCAAGATCATACAGAACTATCTTCCCGCACGCATCAGGAAAACATCCAGGAATGCAGCCAGGGAAAACTTTTCCAATCATTTCGCCGTAATCGCATTCACCAATTTTTATGGCGACCCTTTCCGCTACCTTGTACTTTCTTTTAAATCAATGCTGATGTATCCCAGCAAAAAATCGATTTACTTCTTTTCGCGGGTAACATTGAGGTTTTTAAGCGGGGCCAGGAAGCAGGCAGACAGTACGCAGCAATAGTTTTAGTATTCTACTGCGCCGATGTCGCGTTTGCCGACTATTGGCTTTCCATAAAAATCGAGAGCAGGCAATAGGCCCGATATTTCTGTTGCAAGATCAATCACCGGCGAATTCTGCAGAGGGATATATTGCAGGTTGAGATTCGGGTCTTTAAGTACATTGTTTGCCGGGGTTTTTCCGAGATAGGAAGATTGAGTGCCAATCAGCACATTGTTCTTCACGTCATAAACTCCCAGCAGCTGTCCGCCCACAAAACGAATAGCGCTGCCCCTGTCCATCATTACGGTATTATTGTAAATCCGCAGGTTGGTAATGGGAGCATCTCCTCCTACGGTTATTCCACCATAATGTGTTCCCTTGCGTCCATCATTGTGCGAAATATTGTATCGGACAATATGGTCCTTCATGCCATTGGGATTGCCATACTCATATATCAGGTAGCCGGCGCCGTCATTTTCATACGAATAGTTATACTGCATCGTACAGTTCCAGCTTCCGCCATCAATATCAAATCCGCCCCCATCTCCGTTGGTAATGGATATATTCCTGTAGGATTTTGAATTTTGAATTGTCACATCCACTGCACTGGCTGTCCAGATTCCAATATTGCCACTGCCATTTTCCCAACCGTTATAGGCAGCTTCACAGGAATCTATTTTCCCGCCAACAACATTGGTTAAAAATATGCCGTGGCCGGAATGAGGATCGTAACCTTTAATTCCCCTGTTGCTGAAAGCCACTGAGTTCCTGATGATGATGTCCTTGTTTTGGCGGCCTGGCCAGGATCCGGCCATATTGATGCCCGCATATCCGTTGCTGTCAGTCTGGCATTGGTTTACCAGAACATGATCAAACCCTCCGGCGTAGCTCATTGACGCCTCTTCACTTTCCCAAAGTACAGTCGGTGACATGGCCAGTCCTGATTCTATTCCTGAACGGGAATATCCTTTCGCTATTATTTTCTCAAATATGAAGTTCGCATGACGGTTCCCGTCATCTGACCACAACCGGATGCCTGAATTCTCCAGGTTAATGCTCATCTCACCTGAACCCTGCAATTCAACATTCCTGATCGTAATATTACTATTGTTGTATAGCGTAATTCCGCTTTTATTTCCACTGTTGATTTTCCCGCCGGTGATGGTGATAACACTATCTTCAGTTCCCGACTCTGTAAGCATCAGTGAACCGTACAGGGTGCCAACTAAATTGATGGTATCACCGGGACTGAACGTAAATTCATTTGCCTTATCCAGACTCCAGGGCTGGTCGGCCGATTTACCGCTATTAAGGATACTTCCGGACTGGCTCACATAATAGTTGAGCTGTGGAATTGGTTGGGTAACCGTGGGTTCTGTAATTACTGGGAGCAGTTCATTGTTTTCAACTTCCTTACTGCAAGATGCAAGAAGCAGCAGGGCTACTACGTACCGGATTTTCATGGAATTTGGATATTGGATTTAATTTCTCAACCGTCCAGTTACAACGATGGAAATTCAAAGTTGATTGTACTGGAAATCCAATATTTTTTCCGCTAATTGAAAACCCTTAGGATGATTTCAAGCTCCCGATGGCTTTTTTGATAAGTCGTTTCAATTGTAGGACCAATGGCTGCCTGCGTGGCCGCAGTGCCTGCTGAAGCAGGCTTTGAATTTTTTTATTTTCATTTCGCTGTTCAAGAAGCCACCCTTGAAACCAGGATAGGAAAAACAACCGGACAGTATCGTATTTTCCCGTTGCAGTAACATCCTGAACCAGCGATCCAATCCGCTGACGATAATTATTATGACATGACCGGGAGATATAAACTGTTTCTGTGAGATAGATTTTACATAGAAATGCCTGGTCCTCGTACATCTGGTAAATTCCATCAAAATTTTCCTGGAAGCCGTTTACTTTCTCCCAGGCAGATTGCTTAATCAGAATAGCAGAAGGACACGGAGCACTTCCTGCTCCAAGCGGATAGAGCAAACTCAACAGGTCGGGCGGTTGCATCAATCCCTCCAGTCCATCCCCCACTTCAATAATATGATCAGCATGCGGGGCATCATTCCAGGAGTTCCAGTAGTTGGACGCTTCGCATAACATAGATATCCCGGGATACCGTTGAATAATGCCAACCTGGTTTTCCAGTTTGTCTGCATACCATACATCGTCAGCATCAAGCAGGGCAATCCATTCACCGGTTGCTTTCCGGATGCCGCTGTTACGACTTGCACTGAGGCCTTTATTGGCATGACCCGGGTGATCATAATAGAAGATTTTTCCGGGGTGGGCGAGCACATATGCCTCAGCGATCTGCCGGCTATTATCAGAAGAGCCGTCATCGATGAGGATCAGTTCCCAGTTGGAATAGGTTTGACCAATTACGCTTGCAATGGCTTCTTCCAGAAATCTTTCTTCATTGAGAAAACAGGTGACAACGGTTATCTTGATTTCAGGCTGATCTGGCATAGTCATGCTTGTCTGATAGTGAATGGGAATTTCGGGCGGACAGCACCCATCCATTGCCCATACCAGTTCATATTTTCCCTGAAATCCTCAACCTCAAAATGAATACACTCCTCCAGGTAAAATACCTGAACCGACGTGTCCTTCATAAAGATGATAGATAGATAATAGGAACCATTATTCAGGAAATTTCCCGGAATCCGGCATTCAGCTTCAACCAATCCTTCATGACAAACAATAGAAGGGGAGGCAACATCGAAAATGCATTCTCCGGTAAGGGTGAAAAGGTGGAGACCCACGCTGAGATCCGCGCCATCTTCATAATTCCAGAATCGGATAGTACAGGTAAAAGGTGTCCTGATGTCAAGTGGTGTACCCGGTGAAGATTGTTGCGGAATCAGCGAAACACTGTTAACCTTTAAGGATGGTACTCCCGGCGCCAACTCCGGCTCCTGCCAAAACGCATGTAGATTGGTTTTCTGCATTCCGGTGAGATAGGTATTCACGACGGTGTGTACATCACCTATCGCAACTGCCCTGCCTCCATTCAAATAGACAGCTTTGCTGCAAAGCTGGTTAACTGCCTGCATATTATGACTCACGAACAGGATTGTCCGGCCCTTTTGGGTGGTTACTTCCTGCATCTTCCCCAGGCATTTTTTCTGGAATTCTGCATCCCCGACAGCCAGCACTTCATCAATAATCAGGATGTCAGGCTCGAGAAATGCTGCCACTGCGAACGCCAACCGTACATACATGCCTGAAGAATAGCGCTTTACGGGCGTATCAACAAATTCACCGATTCCTGAAAATTCAACGATATCATCAAAATTGCGGATGATCTCACTCTTTTTCATACCCAGTACATAGCCGCTCAGGAAGATGTTTTCCCGGCCCGTGAGTTCATCGTGAAAACCTGTCCCGATTTCAAGGAGACTGCTGACCTTTCCTTTACCCAATACCTGACCCGAAGAGGGTTTAATGATTCGGGAAACTATTTTAAGCAGCGTGGATTTCCCTGCCCCGTTTGGCCCGACTATTCCCCAAACCTCACCTTCGTTGACATTCAGGCTGATATCGTTCAGCGCATAAAAGGCGTTGCTGTTCGACAAACCCGGATTATGCGTATTAAAAAAGCTGTTTTTTGACCGCATAACGGACCCGGACCACCACCGCTGCAAATCCTGGCGGAAAGAGCCTGTTCCGATCTTCCCCCTATGATATATTTTTGACAGATGGTCAATTTGTAAAACCGTTCCGGCCATGCTTTTTTACTTCTACCTTAATAGGCAATTAGCTAAAATAATAATATTGCAGCATATTGTTACACAACCCTCAAATACCTGAATCGCAATGAGTCAGAAAGAAAACTGGGATTGGAAAATCACGGCGGATACCAGTTGGCTGGGTGTCTCTGTAAAGGACCTTATCGACCACAGAGACCTGTTGTGGGGATTTGTGCGGAAAGACTTTCTCAACTCTTATCAGCAAACGCTGCTGGGACCGCTTTGGATACTGTTGCAGCCGCTGCTCGCGGTGTGGGTTTATGTTCTGGTCTTTGACAGAATTATCGGCGTTTCCACTAACGGCGTTCCGGCATTCCTGTATTACCTGATTGGCTCTACATTATGGACCCTGTTTTCGGATATTTTCTCCAGCTCCTCATCAGTTATTGCAGGTAATCTTGAGGTCTTCAGTAAAGTTTATTTCCCGAGGCTGATCGCCCCGCTTTCCGGTATTCTTTACAATTTTCTGCGCTTCACCATCCATTTTATTTTCCTCCTGCTGGTAACGGTATACTATAAAATAACAGGTGGTATTGACTTTAATCTGTTTCGCCTTTTTTTAGCGCTTCCGGCAGTAATTGTGGTGGCCGGAATTGCTTTCGGGGCTGGTCTCATATTTTCCATTCTGACTACTAAATACCGGGACCTTAACGGATTTGTTTCCCTTTTTCTGCGGTTACTCATGTTTCTTTGTCCGATCTTTTACACAGCTTCCAGTGTTCCTGAAAAATTGAAACTTTTTGTGTTTCTGAATCCACTTACAGCCCAGTTTGAATTGTTCCGGTATGCCTTTATCGGGAAAGGGCAGATAATGGGGTGGGAATTGATCTATAGCGTGGGGATTATGGTACTTTTGGTTACCATGGGCATCTTGTTTTTTAATAAGATGACGGACAGATTAATAGATGTTGCTTAGTATTAAATTGCCTTTTCACCTATGTCTTTAAACCCGAACCAGCCATTGGTTACTGTTATTATAACCTGCTATAACCAGGGTCGTTACCTTACCACTTCTATTGAGAGCGTCTATTCTCAATCACTCAAGGAGTCCGAGATCATTTTGATCGACGACGGTTCTACAGATAACACACGGATTGTTGCTGAAATGTATCCGGATGTCAGATATGTCTACCAGGAGAATCAGGGCCTTTCTGCAGCGCGCAATACCGGCATAGACCATGCAAAGGGAAAATACCTTGTGTTCCTGGATGCTGACGACTGGCTGTTACCGCAGGCACTGGCCATTAATCTCAGCCTGATGAGGGGTGATCAGCGGGCAGCTTTCGTGTCTGGCGCATACCAGCTCTATTATGAAGACAGGGATCAGTACCAGAATGTAAATAATGAATACGGACCTGATGCCTACCTCAGTTTGCTGAGAGGGAATTTCATCGGAATGCATGCAACAGTGATGTATGCCCGATGGGTTTTCGATTCTTTTCGTTATGATACCAGCCTGAGTAACTGTGAGGATTATGATATCTACCTGAACATTGCCAGGAAGTTTCCTGTGTTGCGGCACCAGCAGGTGATTGCGGTCTATCGTTATCACCTGGGAAATATGTCAAAAGATTATCCGCGTATGCTCAGGGGAGCATTGCATGTGATGAAAAAGCACGAGAAGGACCTACGTACTGAAGAAGAAAGAGAAAGTTATCTGGCAGGAATAGAATCCTGGAAGCATTTTTATTCAAAAGAAATTCTTCTTCGTTTACAGAGTGTCAGGAAACACCTGAGTGCAGAAGCGATTGACCGTGACCGCGAAACCCTGAAGGAAAATAGTCCGGAGTTGTTTGCAAAGCTTACCAGGGATGAGCGAAGTATTGAGAAAAGAGCCCGGAAAGGCATCCGCATGTTGGTTAAACGCCTGTTGCCGGTAGTTATCGTCGAGAAGCTGAAACGGAAACCAACCCGGCTTACCGACCTGGGGGTTGTGCCGTTAAGCACTGATTTTGGTTACGACCGTGGTGGGCCGGTTGACCGGTACTATATTGAGGACTTTTTGCAGCGGCACAGTGGATTGATCAGGGGAAGGGTGCTTGAAATCGGCGACAATGACTACACCTTAAGGTTTGGTGGAGGGAAAGTTGACATCAGCGATATTCTGCACGTCGACGCATCCAACCAGGATGCCACTTTTGTAGGTGACCTTACTGATGCACCGCAGGTGCCCGGCAATGCCTTTGATTGTATTGTGTTAACGCAAACACTCCACCTGATCTACGATTATAAAAAAGCTGTTGAAACCTGTTATCGCGTGCTTAAGCCTGGCGGAGTGCTGCTGGTTACCGTTCCGGGGATCAGCCACATTGGCCAGGATCAATGGGGAAAATACTGGCAATGGTCATTCACCAATAATTCGCTGAACCGGTTGCTGACCGATATTTTCGGTGAAAAACAAGTGAAGCTGGAGACCTTCGGAAATGTGCTGGTGGCATCCGCGTTTCTTTATGGAGCAGGACTTCCCGAACTTACCAAAGAGCAGATGAACTATCACGACAAGCATTTTCAGGTAATTATCGCAGCAACAGCTTTCAAAAAATAGAACATGCTTCAGCGGTTAGTGAACAAAATGAAGCGGCTTGCAGGAACTGGCGGCGGTCGGGCGCTGGTGTTGATGTACCATCGTATAGCTGAACCGATTGCCGATCCCTGGGATCTGGTGGTAAGTACTTTGCATTTCGAACAGCAGCTCATCCTGCTGAGAGAAAAATACAGGGTGGTGTCAATCCCTCAGTTGGCGCTGTATATCAAGGCCGGCAAAATACCACACGATTGTATCTGTCTCAGTTTTGATGATGGTTATGCAGATAATTTTGTGGTTGCCAGGAAACTGCTGGAACAGTATGCATTACCAGCCACTTTTTTTATTCCCACTTACTATGTACAGCAACAGGAAATGTTTTGGTGGGATCGGCTCTCCGACATGTTGTTGACAGAACCGCTGCCTCAAAGGAATCTAACGGTTACCATCAGGGGAGAAGTGTTTGAATTTGACCTTGGAAATGAAAATAGTGTGCCTGATGCCGGAAAGGCATACCTGGCCTGGAGGTGGCCCGAACCGCCACCAGACAACAGGGTCCATGCCTATCTGACCATTTGGGAAAAATTGCGGCCATTGCCCCTGCCAGAGATCAACGACGTACTGGCTTATCTTGAACGGGAACTGGCATACAAACCTGTCGGCCCTGGCCCGGCGAAGGCGATGACGACTGCACAATTGCATGAACTCAGCATGTCACCCGTTTGTACAATCGGCCTGCACACGCATACCCATCCGGCGCTCTCTGCCCATTCCAAAGCGGTGCAGGAGTGGGAGATCAGGGAGAATGCTATCCGCTTGCAGGAAATAACAGGACTTACACCATCAGTACTTGCCTATCCCTATGGCGATTATGACCATGCTTTACCGGGAGCGCTTGAAAACCTGGGTATCACTATGGCATTTGTGACGCACGAGAATCCGGTAACAGCTAAATCTGACCTGTTTCAGCTCAGTCGAATTCAGGTAAAAAACTGGACGGCGGAACAACTAAATGCCGTTTTGAAACAATGGCTCAGGCGCAGATAGCGCGATATGATTGAACAATATTAGCAGGTGATTGTCCGTTTTGAATAGGTAGATTTGTGATCTTATGTTCTCCTTTTTTACCCGATCAAAAAAGATATCTGTTGATTTATCGCCACTGGTTACAGACATGCATTCTCACATACTGCCGGGTATCGACGACGGCGCGTCAGATCCTGGCACATCACTGCAACTGATCACTGCATTGCAGGATCTTGGATTAAGCAGTTTTGTAGCTACTCCGCATATACTTTGGGACCTGTACCGGAATGATGATCAAAGTATTTCCACTGCCCTTGATCAGCTTAATTCAGTGCTCAACGCACAACCTTCTGGTGCGGTACCGTTACAGGCAGCTGCAGAATATATGATGGACGACCACTTTTCACAGTTGGTGGAACAAAAGAAGAAATTGCGTGCATTTAATGGGAATCACGTGCTGGTGGAATTCTCTTTTGTGGCAATTCCCTATAACTGGAAGCAGCTGTTTTTTGATATGCAGATGAACGGTTACCAGCCTGTGCTGGCCCATCCGGAACGATATGCTTTCCTCTCCGGCCAGACCGGGTTATTCCGCGAGATGGTGGAAATGGGCATTTTGTTGCAGCTCAATCTTAACTCATTGACAGGGTATTACGGGAAATCCGCTCTTTCGCTTGCAACTGTTTTGATAAAGCAGCAACTGATTTCCTATCTCGGCACTGATTGTCATCATGATCGTCACGTCCATGCGCTTCGGGATGCTCCGCATTTGAATGACGCTGTACAGCACCTGCTTGATTCGGGTAAAATCCTCAACGCTTCAATTGTGTTATAGTATTTTATAATACTATCCTTTGATTTTACACGTTTTCCTATTATCCTTGCAACTGGAAAAAAAATGTGTGTGTTATGAAGGGAAAAATTTTAGTGGTGAAAACCGGCGCTGCCGGTGATGTGGTTCGTTCAACTGTAATTCTGACTGCATTTCCGGACTATGAAATTACCTGGATCACTGATCCTGTAGTAGCCGGATTGCTGCCTGATCTCCCCAATCTTCGCGTAATCGACTATAAGAATATTCCGGCCATAGTTACTGATGAAAGTTATGATATGGTTTTCTCGCTGGAGGAAACAGAAACGCTTGCCCGCATGGCGACTTCAGTTAAATCCAAACAACTGATCGGCATGAAATGGGAGGACGGCAAAGTGACTTATGACGAGAACGAAGGCGCCGGCTGGTTTGACATGAGCCTCGTGTCGAAATTGGGCAGCAAGGAAAAGGCCAATGCACTTAAAATGGTTAATACAAAAACCTTCCAGGAATACCTTTTTGGCATGATGGGCAGGCCGTTCTCCGGCCAGGCATATTCCATTTACCAACCCCGGACCGCTTCTGTAAAGGGAGTAATCGGCATTGAAGACCGGGCCGGGGCACGCTGGCCGAATAAGGTTTGGGAAGGATATCCCGAACTGCAGCAACGCCTGAAAGACCTTGGTTATGAGATTGTGGTGTTTGAGCAGAAAGCAGATATCCGCGATTACCTGGAAATGATCGCAGGTTGCAGTTACGTGATCTCGGGTGATACTCTCGCCATGCACATTGCATTGGCATACAAAATTCCTTCCATTGCCATTTTTGTGGTCACCAGTGCGACGGAGATCCACGACTACGATACCATGACGAAGTTTGTGCATCCCCGCATGAACGACTTTTTTTATTCCAACAGTTATCACCCTGAGCTGGAAGGGTATATTAAAGTGGAAGAGGTGTTGCAGCAGGTACTGCGCGACCTTGAACCGGCAGCAAAGTCTGCCTGAAGCGTTGCCATTCAGTAATACCAGCTTTGGCGATTCCCTGATTTTTGTTTAACTTGAGTGTGCGCTGGGTTAAACAGCTTCTTCAGTACCATGAACGCCTTTACCATCCGCGATCTGGAAAACCTGTCCGGAATCAGGGCCCATACCATCAGGATCTGGGAACAGCGGTATAATTTTCTGAAGCCCAAACGCACCCACTCCAATATCCGGTATTACAATAGTGAGGAGCTGAAAACGTTGCTGAACATTTCACTGCTCAACCGGTACGGATATAAGATTTCCCATATCGACAGGATGGAGCCTGCAGAAATCGGGGAAAGGATTGTTGCGCTGGGAAACGGTGAGGCGCTTGAAGAACGGATGGTCAACGACCTGATCGCCCAGATGATTGACCTGAATATGGAGGCCTTTGAGGAGTTGCTGGACGGCCATATTGCCCACCGGGGAATTGACAAAACTATAACACACCTCATCTTTCCCTTTCTCGATAAAATCGGAATATTGTGGCAGACGAACCATATCAACCCTGCGCAGGAGCACCTTGTGACCAATGTAATCCGCCAGAAACTGATCGTGGGAATCGAAGGAGCTTTTTCGCATATCAGCATTCCCAGGACCGTTCTGCTCTTCCTCCCCGAAGGCGAACAACATGAGATCGGACTCCTGTATACGAGTTACCTCCTTAAAAGCCACGGTGTTTCCATCCTTTACCTCGGAGCCAATGTTCCCCTGAAAGATGTTGAATTCGTCGCCAACCTTAAAAAACCCGATTGCCTGTACACCCACCTTACGACGGTGGCCCCAAATTTTAACGTGGATAAATTTTTGGGCAATTACTCGGTTAGATGCGGTGGCCATCCCCTGGTTATCTCTGGTAGGTTAACCCGGCTGTTTAAGAAGAAACTGCCGGAAAACGTGTCATTCAAGCACTCTCTGGCAGAAGTTTCGGAGTTCATCAGCAGCCTGCGTTGAGTCCTTTCTGCCAGCCTGGCAGCTGGAAGCGCCACATGGAAGTTTGGCTGAATGGCGCACGATATTTGTTAAATTTGTATATACAATAATTAAACATCAGGCCATGTCGAATGTAGACTTCAATGAGATGTTGGTCAGTAACGCGGAATTCCTCAGACCCTTCGCCATCACCCTCACCCGTGACAATGAGGCTGCCCAGGATCTATTCCAGGAAACCATGTACAGGGCCATCGCTAACCGGGAAAAATATAATGTAGGGACCAATATCAAAGCCTGGCTCTACACGATCATGCGGAATATTTTTATCAATAATTATCGCCGCAAAGCCAAACAGAACACCATTTTTGACCGCAGTTCCAATGATTTTCTGCTCAACTACAACCAGGTAACCACCGCCAATGCTGCGGAAGGTACCCTGAAACTGAAAGAGATCCAGGAAGCCATTCACAAACTGCCGGAGATTTTCCGTAACCCCTTCCTGCTTTATTTCGATGGATACAAATACCACGAGATAGCAGATATGCTGAAAGAACCGCTGGGAACCATCAAAAGCCGGATCCATTTCGCCAGAAAACTGCTGAAAGCCCAGATCTCCCGCTATTGAGTTAAATATTATCAGGTTTACAAAAAGCTTTTCCCGGATGACCCGGGAAAAGCTTTTTTGTATAGGAAAGCCCGAACCACAACCCCAAACCCCAAACCTCAAACCCAAACCATTCTCCTTTGTCCTACCTTTCCACCATGAGCGATATTGTCCTTGTAGACATACACGATAACCCGATCGGCACGATGGAAAAAATGGAAGCCCATCAAAAAGCATTGTTACACCGGGCATTCAGTGTTTTTATATTTAATGACCAGGGGGAATGGCTGCTGCAGCAACGTGCGGCAGACAAATACCACAGCGCCGGTCTGTGGACCAACGCCTGTTGCAGCCACCCCCGTCCGGGTGAACCGGTTGCAGCCGCTGCGGTCCGCCGCCTGGAAGAGGAACTTGGTTTTCAGACATCCCTGCAGCCGGCCTTCAGTTTTATCTACAAGGCTGAATTTGGCAACGGCCTGACAGAACATGAATATGATCACGTGTTCATGGGCAGGTACAACAATGCAGTATTGCCGAACCCGGACGAGGTAGCTGCAGTACGGTGGTGTTCTGCAGAGGAGATCCGCCAGGATTTACAGCAGTATCCTTCCCGCTACACGGCCTGGTTCCGGCTGGCGTTTGACCGCGTAGCAGCCTTGCAACTACCGTGAAAACACGGATTTTCCAGCGAACGAAAACTTCTAATTTGTTTCGCAAAGGAGGCCACATGCAGCATTCATCCCTGTACCAGTATAAGCCATATAACTATAGTTATTCCTATGATTTTGTATTTGCCGGTGCAGGCGTCGCAGGATTAAGTCTGTTGGTGCGGATGCTGCAATCCGGGTTGTTTAACGGTTTCAGCTTCCTGTTGGTAGACCGTGACCGTAAAGCGTCTGATAACACCCACTGGTGCTTTTGGGAAAGAGGACGGGGGTATTTCGAATCCCTGGTTGCACACCGGTGGCAAAAAACCTGGATCCATGGGCCGGGCTATTCAGATTGTATCCCGATTGCGCCCTATGAATACAAAATGATTCGTAAAAATGATTTCTACCGGTATTGCCTGGACTATATTAAAACCCGGGATAATGTGCGCCTCCTGTTTGAACCGGTCAGATCGATCCGGCAGCATAACAACAGGGGCGTACTCCATCTCGAAAATGGTGAAAGGTATGAGGCAGCGATTAAACTGTTCCAGTCTTTTCAGCTTCAACCAACACCAGCTGACCGCAGGATACTGCTGCGCCATTCCAGTGGGTGGGTAATCGAAACACCATCCCCTCAATTTGATGTTTCTGCCAATACGATGATGGATTTAAGGATGCCGCAGCAGGATGGGGTAAATTTCATGTGTACCATGCCACTGGCGGAAAACAGGGTTTTTATAGCCAGCAACTTGATTTCAGGTAAATCTCCTGCTGAAAAAGCAGATGATGAAAGACTTTCCGGCTACCTCCGGAATAATCTGTGCCTGTCCGCCTACCACGTAGTAGACATTGAAAAGCGATCGACACTGATGAACAGTGAAAGCCGCCAGTCAACCGATAGGAATATCGTACATATCGGGGGCAGACATTCATTCGGACTGATCCAGGAGGAAAGTGACGCCGTGCTTCGGGCATTCCTTTCAAATGAAGACATCGGCAAGGCATGCAGTCACCCTCATCGCTTTCGGTTCTATGATAAAATGATGAACGAAGCATTACGACACAAGCATCCGTCCGGCGCTGCCCATTTAACCAGGATTTTCCGGAGAAACCCGGTTCAACGTGTTTTTCGTTTTCTCGACAAACAAACCACGCTTACCGAAGACCTGCAGATGATGGCTTCGCTGCTAGGCTTATCTTAGCGGCATGATCGCATTCCTGCGCCGCGAGTATCATTATTTTCTGACAGCTATTCAATTCCTTACAAGGATCCAGCTTCCCGCCAGTTATGTTTTCCAGGCGGAATACCTTCAACATTGCCCAAGGTATTTTCCGCTTGCCGGACAAATCGTGGCAGCAATTGCACTGATTCCTTACCTGGTGGTTTCAAAATATCTTAGTGAAGATCTTGGACTCGCAGCTTATATGGTTACTACTATTTGGCTCACCGGTGCTTTTCATGAAGATGGATGGGCGGATTGCTGTGATGCATTTGGTGGCGGTTATGATAAGGAACGCATCCTCACCATCATGAAAGACAGCAGGCTTGGTACCTATGGCACGGTCGGCCTGATTGCGATTCTTACTGTGAAGTTCCTGGTGCTTAAAGAACTGCCGGCATTCAGCCCGCAAGGCCTTCGACCATCACTTAATCCGATCCGCAATTATCAGACTTTTATACTGCTCATGCTGGCCGCACATGGCTGCAGCAGGTTCATGGGACTGCTCGTGATTCGTTTTTACGATTACGCCGGCGGCGACCTCAGCAAGAGTAAACCCCTGGCTGTTGCGAAACCCCCGATAGCAACGCTGTTGTTTGCCCTGATCCTTGCAGCGTGGCCAATTGCCCTGCTCTCACCATGGATGTGGCTCACCCTGCTTCCCATGATCTGGGCGACCCGGGCTTTGGCCAATTATTTCAAACACTGGATTGGTGGGTATACCGGGGACTGTCTCGGTACCGTACAGCAGGTAACGGAAATAGTATTTTATCTCGCTGCGCTGATCGTTTGGCGCTATATTCAGTAACGGCAGAAAAGGTTAACATGGAAATTTTTCTCATCAGACATACCCGTCCCCTGGTGGCAACAGGAATCTGTTACGGACAAACAGATCTTGCACTGGCGGATAGTTTTGAATCCGAAGCCGGGATCGTGCGGGATAGCCTTCCACAGCATATCGGCGCTGTGTATTCGAGTCCACTGCAGCGTTGCCGGTTGCTGGCAGAATGGCTGTTTCCGGAGAAGCCGCTTAACCTGTCCGATGACCTGATGGAACTGAATTGCGGTCAATGGGAAATGCAGCACTGGGATGCCATTCCCAAACACGAGCTGGAACCGTGGATGGCTGACTTTACTGAAGTGCGTGTGCCGGGAGGTGAAAGTTACCGTGACCTTTTTGCGCGTACCGTTCAGCGTTACGAAACAGTAAAGGCAACGGTGCTGCAAACCGGCAAGCCGGCAGCTATCGTAGCACATGGAGGTGTCATCCGAAGCATTCTGTCGCATATCAGCGGCACGTCACTTGCTGATTCATTCCGGGTTTTTCCCTTATTTTATGGAGCCGTTGCCAGTGTGCAGCTGGAAGGCAACATCATCAGGATGCTGTCGAATATCCCAGGCACTCCGGAGCAACACAGGCCATCCACCTGAATTCATCGCCATGAACGGAATAAATATTGATGAGCTGCTCACCGTTACGTTCACACTTTTTGCGGTGATCGATATACTGGGTTCAATTCCACTGCTGATCTCTTTCAAATCTAAACTGGGTGAAATCCAGGAAGCCAAAGCAACGTTGATCTCCGGTGCGCTAATGATCCTGTTCCTGCTGGGGGGAGAGAAGTTTCTGAATATTTTAGGCGTGGATGTGCGGTCTTTTGCAGTAGGCGGTTCTATTGTGATCTTTATACTCGGACTGGAAATGGTGCTGGGTGTGGAGTTTTTTAAGAGCGAAGGCGATGCGAAATCCGGCACCGTGGTGCCTATTGCATTTCCGCTGATTGCAGGCTCCGGAACACTGACTACGATCATTTCCCTGAAAGCCAACTATCCCAATACTGTCGTGGCGATGGCGATCGGTCTCAACCTGATCGTGGTTTATTTTGTATTAAAGTCGCTCGACCGCATCGCCGGCTGGATCGGTCCCAATGGATTGCTGGCCATCCGCAAATTTTTCGGAGTGGTACTGCTGGCCATTGCCGTCAAGATTTTCGCTACCAATGCTGCCGGCCTGATCAAATAACCATGAACACCTACCGCTATTTTGCCCTTCACAAGCCCAGGGGGATGGTTTCGCAGTTTGTGAGTCCTGATCCCGTCCGCCTGCTCGGGGAGATCGAATTTGATTTTCCACCCGGCATCCATGCCATCGGTCGGTTGGATGCGGATTCTGAGGGGTTGCTACTGCTCACTACCGACGGCCGGGTCACCAGGCTGCTGTTTAAATCTGAGGTTCCCCATCAACGCACCTACCTGGTGCGCGTAAAAGGAACGGTCAAGGAAGAATCGCTGGATCTTCTGCGATCCGGGATAATACTTACCGGAAAAGGAAATGGGGACTTTCAGACCCTTCCCTGTACAGCTGAAATTGTGGGGGAGCCGGCAGCATTGCTCCCGATTCCCGGCCAGGAGCCTCAATTTCCACATACCTGGCTAAGACTGAACCTGGTGGAAGGGAAGTACCGGCAGGTGCGGAAAATGGTAGCATCGATCGGCCATCGCTGCCAGCGACTGGTTCGGGTAGCCATTGAAGACCTTGAATTAGGCGATTTGCCTCCTGGTGAGGTCCGGGAGTATACAGCCGATGAATTTTTCCGGCTTTTGCACCTATATGAGGCTCCGAACACCAAATTGCCTTAATTTCGCGCTCCACCCCGGAGGTAGGGTACCCCGGTGCGTTGTTTCCGGCCTCGTAGTACAATGGATAGTATAAGAGTTTCCGAAGCTCCAGATCCAGGTTCGATTCCTGGCGAGGCCACCAGTTAAAACAATATTTACTTGAAAGTCAATCAGCTGTGATTGACTTTTTTGTTTGTCGGGGTGGTTGGCCATATGAGATAGAATAGCAAAATGTAGTCCGGGTGAAACTCGATACCCTTGGCCAGGCTTCATTTGCCCCTCTGCCCGGCCTGTTAAGCCTCTGTTCAACCTCTGTTCAACTTTAATTCAACCTTACTGCAACCGGGATTCCTGGTCTATTCGTTCGCGGATTCCGGACAGGTATTCCCAGGGCATTGCAATTCCATTGAAGTTTCATTCCAGTATCATTCCGGTAAAAACGGCTTTCATGAGATTTTTTAGAGAAGCCCATGAGATTTTCCAGAGAAGCCCATGAGGGTTCACTGAAAATTTCGGAAATCCGGTATCCTGTTTGTTGCCATACCAATACCTGCGCTATTGCAGGAATAAAAGTTTAAAATCAATATCCTATGGCAACAGCTACAGGACTTCTTGCCAGTATGCTCAGGGGAATGATCGGTCACGAGCTCGTGTTCCGCGAATGGGAAGGAAAAATGATCGTACAAAAAGCACCGGGGAAGCGGACGACCAGGCCGACCCGCGCCATGGCAGTGCAGAACGACAAATTCAGACATGGCATGGCATACGGCGTCAGGATGAACCAGGACGCCGATATGAAAGAGGCGTATTACCGGAAACGGGCGCCCCGGCAAAACGTTTGCAGCCGTGCGTTGCAGGACTTTCTGACAGCGCCGGAAGTAACGGAAATCAACGTGCAGGGCTATAGTGGCCAGCCCGGTGATACCATTGAGATCCGGGCCCACGATGACTTCCATGTCGCCTACGTGCAGGTGGACATCTGGTCAGCCGGCGGGGTACTGGTGGAACGCGGCGATGCCGTGGTGCAGCCCAACGGCCTGGTATGGACCTATACCGCAAAGGAAACGCATCGGAGCCTGGCGGGGACTAAAGTGACCGCCTATGCGATGGACATTCCCAACAATGAGGGAACGCTTTCAGTAACCATTGAGAAGACGCCTGACACGGCCAAAAACGATAAGCCTGACGAAAGGTTATCTCAGATCCCTGGAAAAACCAGGGAAATCCGGCGAAACGTGGCTGTAGTTGGCCTGCAAAATCAAACTTTTGTACCGGTTGCTTATCAACCAAAATTGCGGTCTGACTCCAGCTGCGACTTTTGCGGGATGCCTGTGGAAATACGCAGTCACGGCCATCCAATAATTGTTTAACTTGGGCTACCTCACCGTATGCCGATTTATATGGACATACATGTAGCCCCCGGCGTATCAGCGCTTGGGGTCGCAGAAGCCCACCAGTTGGATCTAAGCCTCCAGCACGATTATGGCTGCAAATGCATGACCTATTGGGTGGATGAGATGCGGGAAACAGTTTTCTGCCTGATCGATGCACCCAATAAAGAAGCAGTAGTGACGCTTCATTCCAAGGCGCACGGCATGTTGCCCAGCAAGATCATCGAGGTACGCAGTGACCTGGTGGAATCTTTCCTGGGCCGGATCTATGACCCGGAAGCAACTATCAAAACAGAAAATGGCCTTACGGTCTTCCATGACCCTTCTTTCCGGATACTGTTGATGGTGTCCGGCAATGATCCGTTGCTCCTGCAGCAAAAATTCGGTACCCTGGATGCAGCAGAACTCCTGCATAAGCAATATTCCATGATCCGCCGGCAGGTATCGGCGGCTGGAGGGAAGGAGGTGCCGGGTGGTCCGGGAAAGCTGCTTTTCTCCTTTGCGTCGGCAGAGCATGCTGCCCGTTGCGCCCGGGCAGTTCAGGAAGAGCTCAGCGGAATGCATGGTGACCTGATGGAGTGGCGGATGTCCATTTCCGGTGGTGAACCGGTAGGCAAAAGCGAAGACCTCTTTGGCGATGCGGTACGACTCGCAGAAAATCTATGCGAGGTGGCGCGCCAGAAACAGATTGCGCTTTCCCATGGCATCAGTGAACTGTTATCGCACGACCGTGCCGGATCAAAAGCTTTCGCCTTTGTCAGCCTTAGCCAGCGGGAAGAAAGTCAGCTGAACAGCTTGTTTGATATTCTGGAAGAAAACTGGCAGAATGCGGAATTTGATATTGACCAGTATTGTCAGACCATGGCAATGAGTAAATCCCAGCTGTACCGCACAGCGCTTGCCCTGACCGGCAGTTCTCCCAACCAGCTGTTGAAAGCATATCGGCTGAACCGTGCCAAGGATCTCCTCCGGAAACGCAGTTTTTCCGTTGCGGAAATCGCCTTCGAAGCCGGCTTTACCAGTCCCTCGTATTTCACCAAATGCTTCAAGGAGAAATTCGGGATATTGCCCATGACCTATGTAGGGTTAATACAGTAGTTTAAAAGTTTATTAGTTTAATTGTTTAGTAGTTGTGAAAGCGATGTCACACTCTCCTACGCTGAAGCTTCTGCTTAAGGTAAAGCTTCAGCAGTCATGACAATGGGGGATGCCCGACCTGGACTTAACTCCAAACTACAGACTTCAAACACCAAACCTTCTTCACCCGGGGTCCCAACAACTAAACTTCTAAACAACTAAACAGCTAAACTCCTATTCCCCTGACCTGATTTTACCACTTTTTGAACTATTTCTCGCATCGCTTTTTCCATGCATTGACTGAATTGTTACAGCCTCAGGGGGGTACCTGGTGGTAATTTTGAGTCATACAAAAACCAAAAAATTTTACCATGAAAAGTTTCGCCCAACCACTGACACTCCTGCTGGGAGTCCTGCTGTTCGCAACAATGTTTGCCAACGCACAGAAATCAACCTTATCCTTTGCTTCGCTTTACGCGAAAGCATCAGTACCAGCCATGAAAATGTACCTGATCGAACGGGAAATACCAGGGTTAGGAAAAATGACGCCGGAAGAACTGAAAGCAGCTTCCCGGAAATCCTGTGATGCACTCAGAACAATGGGATCCAACATTGAATGGGTTCAGAGCTATGTGACCGGTGACAAAATGTTCTGTATCTACCGCGCAGAAAATGAAGACCTGATCAGAGAGCACGGCAAAAGAGGTGGATTTCCGGTCAACAAAATTACCGAGGTAACCACTATTATCAGTCCGCAAACAGCGGAACGCTAAACCATTCACTCAACCGGTCATGGAAAAATGGGAGGAGCGCTGGATAAGCGTAACTCCCATTTCCATTTTTTACGGATATTCATCCGATCCAAACCGTAAACAATGTTTGCTCTATTGCTATGCGCCTGTTTAACCGCTGTTTCGACAGCAACGATTCCCCGAACCGCAACTGCTTCACTGGATAAAATTGTTTCCAGGGATGGAGGTTCAGTTGCGAATTGCCCCGGCGATCCGCGCCCTCTCACTGCCATATGGACCTTTTCCACCGGAGGAAAAATTCTCGGCAATATCAGCAGCACAGGCGATACGGTGCTGGTGGGATCAACGGACGGCTACCTTTATGCATTGTCCGCAGCCTCCGGAAGCCTTTTCTGGAAATACAATGCCGGTACATCCATACAATCTGAGCCGCTCGCCACTGATAATGCTTTTTTTGTTTACAGCTCGGATGGTGTGTTGCACCGCATCAGGACTGATGGATCCGGTGAATGGAAAGTCAGCCTTTGCAATGAGAAAGAAATCGATACATGGGACTATTACCGCTCCTCACCAGTGGTATGGGGCAATAACCTGCTGATCGGTTGTGGTAACGGAAAAGTATACGCGTTAAACAAACGCAACGGACAACAGCGCTGGGCAATGCCAACAGGCGCTCCGATCCACATGAAAGGCTTACTGAAAGGAGGTACTTTTTATGTTGGGAATTTCGGCGGCAGGTTATTTGCCATGGATCCCGCAACAGGAAAAACAAAGTGGACCTTCAAAGCAATAGGCAACCAGTATTTTAAGGAAGGAGCCTTTCAACAGACGCCGGCCATAGCCGGAGATGTATTGTATATCGGCAGCCGCGACTATAATTTTTATGCTGTTGATGCCAAAGCCGGTCATGGTGTGTGGAACTTCCGTGAAAAAGACAGCTGGTTCATCGCAACGCCGTTGTTGCATGCCGGAAAAGTGTTTACCGGTACATCCGATTCTCACCGGTTTGTAGCGTTTGATGCGGCAAACGGAGAGGTCATCTGGAGCCGGCCATTTAATATGCGTTTATATGGCGAGGCCGTCGCTGTTGATTCCACCATTTTTGCAGGTTGTTTCAATGGCCACCTGGTGGGAATGGATCAGCGAACCGGCGAGATCCGGTTCGATTTCGAAACAGAAGGCAGCCGCTTAAACAGTAAAGAAGTGTACGGCGAAGACGGGCACTTCCGGCAGGATTTCCAGCTATACGGACCAGATAACGCAGCAGCGGAAGCAAAGATCATGTCACTGGGTGCCATAACGGGTAAGCCCCTTGTGGCCGGCTCACACCTTGTCACCGGAAGCGCTGACGGCAATGTTTATGCGATCCGCTTACCATCAGTCATTCAGCAATGAGCGATAGGGTGCCAGCTGTTCCGTTGCGGATTGCTGGTTGAAATTGCTGATGCGGATGTTGTTCAGCGCGGCTTCCAGTTTGTTCAGTGCTACCTGGTCGCCGGTTGCTTTATACGTTTTTCGCAAAGTTTCAATCTTTTCATAATCCTGGATGCCTTCTATCATCTTTTCAAACCGGATGGAAGTATTGGGTCCGGGATAAACCTGGTAGGTATCACCGGCAGGCCAGGTAACAAAACGGCTGTCTTCGTCCGGCCTGGCGGTCCAGCTGTTGAATGCCCAGCGCAGGTAGCCATCCATGCCGGTAGCTGCCGTGTACCAGCCCATCCAAACATGTTCGTCGGGGGGAGAGAAGGTAAACCCATTCGGGAATTTTTCAGAACAGCAGGTATACCAGGTGCTGTTTTTTCCTTCTGCTTTTCTTCTTATGAGTACGGAATCTGGAAAGCGTGCTTCGGAAGCAATACAATAATCAGTGATGTCCTTTTCAATTTGCGGATGCCAGGCACCAGCGAGGGAAATCTTCCAGGCAGGGTCAATCGTTTTCAACAGCGCGATGACTGACTGCATGGCTTCCATCGGCCGCTCATCCATTGCGATGGCGGTGCGGTCAAACCAGTTTTTCTTTTTCAGGTGACGCGTAAAATCGCGGAGCATTACCGACCAGAATTCATTGTAAGCCGGCGTTCCGATGGCGCCTGTAAATACGGTGTCGCGCTGCAGCTTTTCGTCATGATAACGAAAGGCAATCTTCCAGGGCACCATACTATAGCAGTTGATCCGCTGGTTGATGCCGCAATCCATCACAAAGGCAATGTATTTGTCAAAAAGGCTGTAGTCGAATGACCACTTGCCGTTTTTCTTTTTAGTCCATTTAATGAGGCTGGGGTAGTTATCGTAGGTCTGATGTCCCCAGGGTTCATCCGTAATGCTGGCGGTGATCGTTTTTTGTCCGGCTCGCGCAAGCATCTCGTAGTAAGGTCTCATCACTTTGTAATGTGCTTCACTCCACACGGGAAGCTGGTGCACGCGGGCAATAGCTGCAGGGTGTTGCCAGAGATCCAGTGCATAATGCCATTGCGATGGTGGTGGCAGTACGCGGTCGAGCACGGTGACTTTTACGGGCAGGGTTATTTTCTTGCCATTATCTACTATTATGCTTCCTGTATAGTCGCCGGGAACCGCATTGGCGTTTACCCTGACACTGACCCAGACGGGTTGTGCTTTACCCGCTGCAATCAGCATGGTATTGGTTCCTGTCTGGATTCTGTCTGCTACAAGGGAGGAATCAAAATCCACGGATTTTCTGTAACCACAGCCATCTCTGAATTCATCAGTCCATACATACTTCACCCAGCCAATGGAAAGATCCTGTTGTGGAATGCGATTGCCTTTTCCGTCTGCGAGATCACCGGCAGTAACACTTACCTGCTGTTGTTGCGTTCCGCCCTGCAATAACACCTGGTTGTGGATGGTTTCGCCTTTCCAGGCTTTTGCCTCCCATGACGGAAGCGCATTTACCGGTTCACTACCGGCTGCATCGACTTCCTGCGGAACCCGGCTACTGGTGCCTGTGAAGCCTGTGACCACTACCCGTTGCGACTGGGCATATGTATACGCTGCTCCCAGCACGCAGTAGGCGGAAAGGAGGATCTTGCTGATTCCAATAGATAAACGAACATTAAGCATTTGTCCAAGCTAACGAATATCAGCTGTAGTCTTTCGTGCAATCGTTTGAGGTAAAGTGCCTGATCCCATCGCTATTTGTACTGTAAGTGGAGTGATACAATATTGGAATTCAGCCCGTTTGTACGATCATAATGCCCATACCGCAACTCGATCATGTGGAAATGCTGCCATCCGAATACACCATTAACCGGGGCCCAGCGGATACCAGCTCCCAGGAAATTGCTGTTAAAAGTGGACAGGTCATAATTGCTTGTGTAGTACTCGTCCTTTCCCGTGTGACCGCCATAAGGGGCAAAATATTTGACTGCATGCTGGCTGTAAAACCGGTAAAAGGGGCTTATGGAAAGAAAGGGACTGATTTTTACGGGTACTTCGAGATCCGCTGTATGTGCGGATAGTCCCCAGTTATCCGAATAGTATCGGTAATAAGCCCGGAAAATGAACCGGTCTCCCAAAAAGTAATTGGCACGCAGGCCTACTGGTATTTTAAACCGGCTGTCCGGCAAATTTTCCTGGTGTACTGACCCATCAGTAAAATAGACCCGGTGAAAAGGAAGCCCAAGATAGCCGTTTTGCTGAACGACATCTGCCAGTACCGCGACCTGGAGATTCCGGTTTATTACCTGGGTCCACGAAAATGAGCCTGAATAGCTGTTCCGGTTCTTCCAGCCTTCGTCTTCAACGTCTTCATTCGATGGTGAACGAAGTTCGTAAGGAGCGATCATCTTTACTTTATCCAGGTAAGCTTGCAGCCTGGCCGTAAACTCGCCATTCCGGTTCCTGGTTTTTTGCGCGTACAGCACGTTGACGCCGATGGACTGATAATCGAATTCGTTCGAGAAGGATAACCCGCCACCAAAAGTCGACCCCTTTGTTTCATTTTCCCTGCTCCAGTTGACAGACGGGTAAAACCGGGTGTCTGCAGAGGATGCTGATGAGTTTGCCTTCAGGTCAATTTTGTCTGAAGAAGCCGACGTATAGTGATCAATTCCCATTTCCAGCCCGAAGTTGTTTTTCCTCCCTTTCCGGTCATAGCGGAAGAGTTTGATATCGAGCACGTTGGCGATATCGGTCAGTTTTTCAGTACCGATGCCTCCTGTAACTGCTGAATTGTTGCCATCCTGGTGATAATAGCTGGATACAAGATTGATCTCGTCGATATGCAGTTTCCTGGGAACGAATGCTGAGTCTTTTTGCTGTGCCTGGAGCTTCATCAGCGACAGTAGCGTACAGGCTGAAAGAAATACTTTTTTCATTTTACGGGTTAATTACAGCCACATCCTCCACCGGTCTTTCCGCCATTCGCGCCGGAAGCGCCTTCACGGTACACCTGGAAACTTGTTTCGGTTTTCTGAATCTTTCTGTTACCCAATACCATTTCTGAGTCATTGAGCTTTTGCTTCTGGTATTCTTTGACATTCACACAGGAGGCAACCAGAAGCCCTGTGCAGGCAGCACATAATATATACTTCATGCGTAATGCAGTTTAATATTTTTTGAAACGAATAGCTGGTTGTCATCACTGATGATCAGGCAAGACAAACCGGGAATCTGGTTGATGAGGGCGAGTCCGGCCTCAACTCCCATTACCATTACGGGTGTTGTCATTGCATCTGCCAGTTCGGCATTATTGCAGATGATCGTTACACTTTTGATGCCACTGACGGGCAGACCTGTTTTGGGGTGAATCGTGTGCGAATATCTTTTTCCATCGATAACCACATACTTTTCATAGTTGCCGGATGTCGCCACAGCCAGTCCGGATATCTCCATTGCTGAAAAGGGCGCACCGGCGAGATCAGGGTGAGCGATACCAACTGTCCAGGGCTTGCCGTCGGCCTGTGTTCCCCAGGCACAGAGGTCGCCTGACGCATTCACTATACCACTTTTCACGCCGAGGCTGATAAGCACCTGTTTGGCCTGTTCAGCGGCATAGCCTTTCCCGATCCCGCCGAACCCGATCCGCATGCCGCGCTCTCTGAGAAATACAGTTCCCTCCAGTTCGTTTAGCAGTACGTTTCTGTAATTGATCAGGTGGACACTTTTTTTAGCGGTTGCCTTGTCCGGCAACGCCTTCATATTCCTGTCGAAATTCCAGAGACTTCTGTCGACGGATCCATAGGTGATATCAAAGGCGCCATCAGTGACTGTCGCGATACGCTGGGCACGACGGATCAGCGCAAACATTTCAGGATCAACTTTAACGGGCCTGATCCCGGCCATGGCATTTACCTGGTTGGTCTGACTATTGTCATTGTAGGTAGTAAGGAGTTGTTCTATCCGGGAGATCTCGGCGATTGCTGCATCGATGCCGGCTTCCGCCTGCTGAGCATCGTCATCCACTACAGTCAGTTCGAAATGGTTGCCCATCAGCTTTTGTCCTCTTCTGAATTCCTGCAACACGTTCAGGGCTTTTTCTGACTGTAAATACTTTTGATTGTTTCCACAAATCCGGATAATCCTTCTGCCGGATAACCTTCCCAGCTTTTCAGAGACTTTCCCGATTCATCCAGCAGAACTGTGAACGGGAACTTCCCCTGCGGATTGTAGGCGTCAGCCAGTTGCTCATTTTTTTTCTGCTGGTCCGGTGGTAACTGGTGCGCTTTCAACCGGGGGAAATCAGCATTTACCATCGCGAGGGAAATGTCTGCGAACTGATTGAATTCAACAGATTCAAATATATCTTTATGCATGCGGATGCAGGGGCTGCACCAGTCCGACCCCGAAAAATTCACCAGGATCAGCCGGTGCTCCTTTTGCGCCACATTTTTCGCCGTTTCAAAATCCGGCTGCCAGTGCGGACCGCCCAGCATGATATTCAGTATCAATAGCGATATCAGTTGCATCGTCGCGAGATTTTACAAAGTATAACCAATATCCGACCAGAAAGATCACTTCAATTTCGGTTAACATCTGAATAACGAATACCTACCGTAATCAGGGTACAGACTGATGTTCGTCATATCCGGCTGATCATTCACCGCCTAATTTGGCACCATGGATAAACAGCCCAGTTCAGCCGGCGTCCGGAAGGAAACCGGCACCTGTTATCATTGTGGAACCATTTGTCCAGCCGCCGCGCCGGTACTGGAGGACAAGTTTTTTTGCTGCGAGGGATGTAAGACCGTGTATACAATTCTGAAAGGGAATGGCCTTTGCAGGTATTATGACCTTAACCAGCAGCCGGGATTGCGTCAGGACAAGCCTGAGTTTCCAGGGCGCTTCGGCTTCCTGGATCAGCCGGAAATTGCAGCCCGTTTTATCCGGTTCGAATCGGAAGACACCCTCCATCTTGAGTTTTATCTGCCCCAGATGCACTGCAATTCCTGCCTTTACCTGCTGGAAAAGTTACCGCAGCTGGACGACTCAGTATTGTCCTGCACCGTACATTTTACCCGTAAGGAAGTGTCGATAGTTTGTAAGCGCCGTAAGGGGCAGGTCCGCAGGGTGGCAGAATTGCTTACGCATATTGGTTATGAGCCATATATATCATTGAGTGACCTGACAAACAAAAGGCCGGGCGTTGACAAATCCCTCCGCATGCAGCTCGGTGTCGCCGGGTTTTGTTTCAGCAATATTATGCTGATGAGTTTTCCGGAATATTTCGGAATTGATTCCATGGAGCAGACCCTCCAGTTGTTTTTCCGATGGTTCAACCTGGTGCTGGCAATTCCTGTAGTCTTTTATTCCGCTATTCCGTTCTATCGGAGCACGGTCAAAAGCCTTCGGGCAGGCTTCCTCCATATCGATGCGCCCATTGCGCTGGCCATCGTGATCACCTTTACCCGTAGTGTCTATGAAGTATTCTCACATACCGGGGCCGGTTATTTTGATTCCCTTTCGGGCATTGTTTTCTTTATGCTGTTGGGCCGGGTATTGCAGGACAAAAGCTTCCGGCAGCTTTCTTTTGAAAGAGACTACACTTCCTATTTTCCGATAGCGGTTAATGTAAAAAAAGGCGAGACTGAAGATGCGGTTGCGCTACCAGACCTGAAGCCTGGGGATACTGTGGTGATCCGTGCAGGAGAGATCATTCCTGCTGATGGAATTCTGACCAGTGGTGAAGGATTTATCGATTATGCATTTGTGACTGGTGAGTCGATGCCGGTACACCGGCAGATGGGAGAGTTGTTATATGCAGGTGGGAGGCAAAGTGGCGGCAAAATCGAGATGTTGATCATGAAGGAGGTGGTACAAAGTTATCTCGCCAGCCTCTGGAACAAAACAGGTACTGCGAAAAAGGACACAAACCTGTCATTCGTTCATGCGTTGAGTAAATACTTTACCTGGATAGTGCTTGCTATAGCCATGCTTACTGCTGCCTACTGGGAAATGCATGATGTGTCAAGGTTGTGGCAGGCAGTAACGGCGGTATTTATTGTGGCCTGTCCCTGTGCGTTGTTACTGGCCAATAGCTTTACCAATGGCAACATTCTTGGCATTCTTTCCCGGAACGACTGTTACCTGCGGAATGCCGGTGTGATTGAATCGCTGTCAGGTGTCACTCATATTGTATTTGATAAAACCGGAACGCTGACCCGGGCTTCTGATACTTCCCTCAAATATACCGGGGCTCCATTGCCGGAAAAACAACTGGATACTATTGCGGCGCTTGCCTCCGGTTCCGGCCACCCGTTGAGCCTGGCGCTTGCCCGCCACCTGAACAGGCCGCTGGAAGGCATTACCCTGAGGGGCGTAAAAGAATTTGCAGGGAAAGGAATTGAGGGCTATGCAGGAGACGAAATCGTCAGGATCGGCAATGCTGCCTTTACGGGGGCGAGACCCATAGCAGGCCTGAAACAGTGCATTTACCTGAGCTTTGACGGCATTTCTCCCGGGTATTTTACGGCGCAGAACAGGTATCGCGACGGGATTGAACAATGGTTGAACAAGCTTAAAGGGAAATATAAGCTGTCCGTACTTTCCGGTGACAATGCCGCTGAGCGACATGCGCTAAACAGTCTTTTAGGGAGGGGCTGCACCCTTTATTTCGACCAGAAGCCTGAAGACAAACGCGACTATATCAGGTTTTTGCAGGACAGGGGTGAAAAGGTGCTGATGATTGGCGACGGGTTGAATGATGCTGCCGCGCTGGAAGCTGCCGATGCCGGTATTGCCGTAAGCGAGGACCACAATAATTTCACACCGGCCAGTGACGGTATCATGCAAGCCCGTTCCTTACCTTTGTTGCCGGCAATCCTGAAGTTGGGCATGGTCAACAAGCGGATTGTAATGGCCAGCTTCATATTATCCCTGGTATATAATATTGCCGGACTATTCTTTGCCGTACGCGGCGTCCTTTCCCCTATGGTAGCGGCAATTCTGATGCCCGCATCCACCCTCAGCATCTTCCTGGTGACCTTTGGCGCCAGCCGTTATGCTTCTAAGCGACTCGGTCTGACCGTGAGCAGGCGAAATGCTGATGAAAATCACCCGCGTACCTGATGTCTACCATCACCGGCCCGTCCGATACAGAATAGCTTTACCAAATAAATACAGTTATGGCTGTTATCCTTTTACTGCTTGCTGCCAGTATTTCCGTTGCAGCAGTTTTTCTGATTGCCTTTATCTGGGCGATGAAAGACGGGCAGTTTGAGGATGATATTTCACCTGCCTCACGTATTCTGTTTGACGACAATCAAAAGCCAAATTCCCAAGAGTAATTCTTATGCAGCAAGACAAATTTTATTACGACAACAGCATCGTCAGGGCCTTCGGATATGCTACCGTTGTATTCGGTATCGTTGGTATGCTGGCAGGTCTTTGGGCCGCGATCCAGATTTACTATCCGGAAATCGGCCTGGGGCTGGCAGCAACTACATTCGGACGGATGCGCCCGGTGCACACCAACGCCATTATTTTCGCATTCGTCGGCAATGCTTCCTTTGCCGGTATTTACTATTCCCTGCAGCGGCTTTGTAAGGCAAGGCTTTACAGCGACAGGTTGAGCTGGATCCATTTCTGGGGATGGCAGGCGATCATCGCTGCTGCTGCAATCACCCTGCTGTGGGGTAAAACCACCGGCAAGGAATATGCAGAACTGGAATGGCCCATTGACATAGCCATCACCGTGGTATGGGTCATTTTCGGGATAAATATGTTTGGTACTATCCTGAAGCGCCGCGAACGGCACCTGTATGTAGCGATCTGGTTTTATATCGCTACATGGCTAACCGTTGCGATGCTGCATATTGTCAATTCTTTTGAGATCCCGGTATCACTCTTTAAAAGCTATAGCTGGTATGCCGGCGTGCAGGATGCACTCGTGCAGTGGTGGTATGGCCACAACGCCGTTGCGTTTTTTCTGACCACGCCGGTACTCGGACTGATGTATTATTTCCTTCCGAAAGCCGCCAACCGGCCGGTGTATTCCTATCGCCTTTCCATCATTCACTTCTGGGCCCTAATTTTTATCTATATCTGGGCCGGACCGCACCACCTGCTGTACACAGCATTGCCCGACTGGGCCCAGTCACTCGGTGTGGTATTTTCCGTAATGCTGATCGCACCCAGCTGGGGCGGTATGCTGAACGGTTTATTCACCCTTCGCGGTGCATGGGATAAAGTGCGGGAAGATCCTGTGCTGAAATTCATGGTGGTAGCCATTACCTGTTATGGAATGGCAACTTTTGAAGGCCCCATGCTGAGCCTCAAAAATGTAAACGCTATCTCTCACTTTACTGACTGGACAATCGCCCACGTGCATATCGGCGGACTTGGCTGGAACGGTTTTATGGCTTTTGCCATTCTCTATTACCTGGTTCCGAAAATGTGGGACACTACTTTGTATTCCCGCAAAATGGCCACCAATCACTTCTGGCTGGGAACCATCGGGATCATCATTTACGCAGTACCCATGTACTGGGCCGGTTTCGAACAGAGCATCATGTGGAAAACCTTTACGCCGGAAGGACAGCTCAAGTTCCAGTTCCTGGAAACAGTTACCAGCATCAAGCCCCTGTATGTGCTGCGGAGCATCGGCGGTGCGCTCTATCTCACCGGTGCTGTGATTATGACCTACAACCTTTACAAGACTATACGCAAGGGAAGTTTCATTGCAAATGAAGCGGCTGAAGCTGCGCCGTTGCCGGTGTTGCAGGAACACAAAGGGGAGTACTGGCATCGTGTGATCGAAAGAAAACCCGTTACCCTGCTGGTACTCAGCCTGATCGTGGTTGCTGCCGGCGGCATGATTGAAATGATTCCCACCTTCCTGGTGAAGTCCAATATTCCTACCATCGCAAGCGTTAAGCCCTATACGCCGCTCGAATTGCAGGGCCGCGATATTTATGTTCGCGAAGGTTGTTATACCTGTCACTCGCAGATGGTACGCCCTTTCCGTGATGAAGTAGCACGATACGGGGAGTATTCCAAAGCCGGTGAATTTGTGTATGATCACCCATTTCAGTGGGGGAGCAAAAGGACGGGACCGGATCTCGCCCGCGAAGGTGGCAAATATCCCGACAGCTGGCATTACAACCATATGTATGATCCGCGATCAATGTCACCGGGATCCATCATGCCGCCATATCCCTGGTTGCTTGACAATATCATTGATACCGCGTCAACCGCAGCAAAGATCAGGGCGATGCAGCGACTTGGTGTTCCTTATCCTGAAGACTATGATCAGCAAGCCAATAAAGACCTTGACCTGCAGGCCAAAGGAATAGCCCTGAACCTCCGCGGAGATAAGATAAAAACCAATCCGCATGCGGAGATCGTAGCCCTGATCGCTTACCTGCAACGAATCGGAAAAGATATCAAAACCGAAGTCCCCAAAACTGCTCAAAAATAATTACGATGAAATTCATTCACTATATAGAAAAGATCAGTGGCGTTGACCGCTACGGGATCACCTCCCTGCTCGTATTCGTACTTTTTTTTACCGCGATGCTGGTTTGGGTGTACCGTACCAAAAAAGAGCGCCTTGATGAACAGGCACATATTCCGCTGGACTAACCCCTAAATGAAAAGGTATGTTATCTATACTATCCCGAAACTATAAATCACTGTCCTGTTTATTGCTGGCCGGAGTATTTCCCTTCCTGACTGTATCTGCCCAACCACCGGTTAATGAGGCCGACGAACTGATGTCCAGCCCCACTGCCATTATCCTGCTCATTCTTGCAGCGATCCTGCTGCTGGTGATCGTGCTCCTCGCCAACCTGTTGCTTCGGCTGGCCCAGGTAAAAGCGAATGACGAGGAAAAGGAATCGGCCCAACCCCGTGTTTTATGGACAGTGGCCGGGTTGTCTACTTTTGCATTTACAACACTGGTCAGTGTGATTTTCCTGGAGCTGATCGTTATTCTTGCGCTGCTGATCCAGGTGAGGTTGCTGCTGAAACGGTCTGTGCCAGCGCATGAGGCGGCACCCCGAAAGGTATTCTCCTTTAAGAAGTTCTTCGAGAAAGCCAACAGCTTCCGTCCGATCGAGGAAGAAAAGGATATTGATATGGGCCATGAGTATGATGGTATCCGCGAATTGGACAACCGGCTGCCGCCCTGGTGGTTGTATGGCTTCTACCTGACCGTGATTGTTTCCGTGATCTATCTCTGGCGTTTCCACGTTAGTCATTCGGCACCTTCCAGTGAAGAAGAATATGTGCATTCGGTTGCCGTAGCAGAAGCGGAAGTGAAAGCTTATCTCGCTAAAAAGGGTGAGGCAGTTGATGAGAATTCGGTAACTGTATTGACGACACCGGGTGACATATCAGCAGGGAAAGACATCTTCATCAAATCCTGTGTGGCCTGTCACAAGGCCGACGGTGGCGGCAGTGTGGGGCCAAACCTTACCGATGAATTCTGGATTCATGGTGGCAATGTGAAAAGTGTATTCAAAACGATCCGATATGGGATCAATGCGATGCCGGCATGGCAGAACAGTTATTCCAATAAGCAGATCGCGCAGGTGGCCAGTTATGTAAAATCGCTGAAAGGAACCAACCCCCCGGGTGGTAAAGAACCGCAGGGTGAAAAGGAAGCTGATGAAAACGAATCAAACGCAGGATCAACTGCCAACCAGTAATTTTCGTGACAGTCTGGCAACGGTAGACAGTCAGGGCAAGCGCCAATGGATTTTTGCGCAGCAGCCCAAAGGACGATTTTACAATATCCGTACGATCGTCAGTACTGCCTGTTTTATACTTTTCCTGGTACTGCCTTTCCTGAGGATCAGTGGAAGACCTGTATTGCTCTTTAATATTCCGAACGCTACGTTTATACTTTTTGGAAAGGTGTTCTGGCCGCAGGACTTTTTTATTTTTGGTGTAACGATGCTCACGTTTATCGTGTTCATCATTCTCTTTACAGCAGCTTTCGGCAGGATTTTCTGCGGTTGGGTTTGTCCCCAGACCCTGTTCATGGAAATGTTGTTCCGCCGGCTGGAATACCTTGTAGAGGGAGATGCGGCCGCGCAGAAAGTATTGGCCCGTGAGCGCTGGAGTTCAAAATGGGTGCGTAAGAAACTGACTAAGCACCTGGTTTTCTTCCTGGTTTCATTCCTGATAGCCAACGTGTTTCTTTCTTATGTGATCGGAACGGATGCCTTGTTTGCCATCATCCGGGAACCTGTGTCGATGCATGTTGGCGGGCTGATGGCAATACTGGCGTTCTCCGGAATTTTTTATGCGGTGTATGCGTATTTCAGGGAGCAGATTTGTACCGTTATTTGTCCCTACGGCCGCCTTCAGGGTGTACTGCTTGACAGGAACTCCATGATTGTCGCCTATGATTATAAAAGAGGGGAGAAGCGGGCCAAATTCCGGAAAGATCCTTTGCCGGAAACGGGCGATTGTATCGATTGTTTTCAGTGTGTGAAGGTTTGTCCCACAGGCATTGATATCCGGAATGGCACCCAGATGGAATGTGTTGGTTGTACGGCGTGTATTGATGCCTGCAATGCCATGATGCATGCCGTCGGCCGTATGCCGGACCTGATCCGTTATGCATCGGAAAATGGAATTGCTGAAGATCGTCCGCTGCGGTTTTCGGGAAGGATGAAACTTTATTCTGTACTGCTGGTGGTGTTGACCGGGTTGCTTTCCTTTCTGCTGGTCAGCCGTAAAAACGTTGATGGTACAATTGTACGTGCACCGGGATTGCTTTACCAGGAGCGGGGAGCCGACAGCCTTTCCAACCTGTATACAGTGAAGATGGTGAACAAGACACTTGCTGATATACCTGTTACCCTTCGCCTGGAGGATGCGCCGGGAAACATCGTGAATGCAGCAGGGGAACAGGTTCTTGTTCCAAAGGAAGGTCAGGGCCAGGCTTCGTTTTTCGTTGTATTGCCGAACACCTATGTTCATGATCGCAAGGTTCCTGTGAAAGTTGGTGTGTATTCCGGAAAAGAAAAAATCGTAGAGCTCAAAACGAATTTCATGGGCCCGTTCAATAAACAGTAAAAACAGCGCTTATGCATTGGGGTAATAAAGTAATGCTGGGATTTGTCGCTTTTGCGGCGATGATCGGTTATCTCGTATTTCAGTCATTCCGTACGCGCTTTGACCTGGTAGAGCCGGACTATTACCGCAATGAACTCCGTTACCAGGAAGTGATTGACGGGTCGCGGAGAGCTGCTGCCATCGCAGACAGCGTGCAGTTGTCTGCCGAAGGAAAACAGGTCGTGTTGCAGCTGCCTGCAGGTAAACCGGTTTCCGGTGAGATCTGGTTTTATTGTGCCCAAGACGCCAGGCTGGATAAAAAATTTCCGCTTAACCCAGACAGCGAAGGCCGCCAGGTTTTTTCGGGTATTCCTGCAGGTATCCGGTTTACCGCGAAATTGCGCTGGCAACAGGAGGAAGAAACTTATGTTGTTGAAAAAACACTTTACCTGGCGCCATGACAACTGCAGCCATCATAGCAGCACTGGCACTTGGCTTTTCGGGAAGTGTGCATTGCGTGGGCATGTGTGGTCCGCTGTTGATGGCGTTGCCTGGCCGTGAAGGCGGGAGATCTTCTTTTTTCCTGAACGTTTTGTTGCAGCAGTCAGGTCGTATACTAGCTTATGTTTCGCTGGGTGCTGTTGCGGGTGCGGCGGGAAGCATGTTGCTGAATCCGCAGTGGCAGGCAATGTTTTCCCTGGTGGCAGGTGTTGTGCTGCTGGCAGGTGCATTGATGCGGTATTTTCCCTCAAAATTCACCCGGAAATTAGGGTCGTCGCGGGTAGTTATTGCTTTGTGGCAAACTGTGGAGAGGATGAAAAGCCGGTTGGGCGAAAGGGTGAGTGCTGTGCTGATGGGCGTGTTGAATGGTTTCCTCCCCTGCGGCATGGTGTATTTCGCCCTGCTGGGGGCGTTGACGCAACAGCAGGTGTCGGGCGTTACCGGATTCATGGCCCTGTTTGGAATAGGCACATTGCCGGCGATGCTGCTGACCGGCTGGGGCACCACACTGATTTCAGTTGACCTTCGCAAAAAAGCGGCCTGGATAAGTCCTGCATTTATGGCGATAGCCGCAGTGCTGCTGATTACCCGCGGGCTGCAATTGGGTGGGGCCCAGGGCACCTACTGGCTACAGTTATTTTCTCATGAGGCAATAGGTTGTGCGCATTGAGGGTTCTTTGATATTTTTATACCACGGAATATTATTATGCGACAGGAAGCAGACAGCAATGAGGCTTTATTCAGGCATGCCAGCATGGGCATTGTCGTAGTGAACAGCCGCGGAGCCATCATACGTGCAAATCCTTTTGCTGAAAAGCTGTTCGGCTATGCTGCTGATGAGCTTGCCGGCAAACCGATCGAAATATTGATCCCCTCCCGGTATGCCGCCCGGCACATCGGGCACCGCGAGGCCTACGTGGAAAATCCCAAAAGCAGGCCAATGGGCGTGGGGATGGACCTGTACGCCGTGACGAAAGATGGTCGTGAATTTCCCGTTGAAGTGAGTCTCGGTAATTTTAGCCATGACGACGAGCAACAGGTGATTGCATTCATCAGTGATATTACGGTCAGGAAAAGAGCCGAAGCAGAGATTGAAAAGCTGAACAATGATCTGGAAGAGACCGTTGAGCAGCGGACGAGGGTTTTAAAAGATACCCTGCAGCAACTTGAACTGAGCCTGGAGAAAGAAAAGGAACTGAATGAGCTGAAATCCCGTTTCGTTACCATGGCTTCCCATGAATTCAGGACGCCGCTCAGCACAGTACAATCCTCCGCTTACCTGATCGGAAAATATACGAGCACTGACGATCAGCCGAAAAGGGAAAAGCATCTTCAGCGCATTTATTCTTCCATTACGATGCTCACTGATATCCTGAATGATTTCCTCAGTGTCGGAAAAATCGAAGAAGGAAAGATCCTGGTGCGAAAAACGACCTTCCGGATTGCTCATTTTGTGCAGGAGGTACTGGCGGAAATGGGCAATAACCTGAAACCGGGGCAGCAAATTCAGTTTGAACATTCGGGTGCGGAGGAAGAGGTCTGGCTGGACCCTTCCCTGCTTAAGCATATAATGCTTAATTTACTTTCCAACGCGAGCAAGTTCTCTCCGCCGGGCAGCATCATTTCGGTTACCAGCCAAATGGGAACTGATGGACTGGAGATTGCAGTGCAGGACCGGGGAATGGGAATTTCGGCGGAAGACCAGCAACACCTGATGGAAAGGTTTTTCAGGGGAGCAAATGCATTAAATATCCAGGGAACGGGGTTGGGATTGCATATCATTTCAAAATATGTTGAACTGATGGATGGGGAAATTGCCTGTGAAAGTGTGTTGGAAGAAGGTACCACATTCTTTATCCGGTTCGACAAGGTGAAACATTATGAAGCGGAAAAAAATATTACTCATTGAAGACAATGACGATGTTCGCAGCAATACAGCGGAGATTCTGGAACTGTCGAACTATGAGGTGATTGTTGCGGAAAATGGAAAAATTGGTGTTGAAAAGGCAATGGAGCATCGTCCGGACCTGATTATTTGCGATATCATGATGCCGGTGCTGGATGGTTATGGTGTGCTGCATGCCATCAACCGCAACGCAGCGATCAAGCATACGCCATTTATTTTTCTGACTGCCAAGAGTGAGAAAGGTGATTTTAGGAAGGGTATGGAATCCGGTGCGGATGACTATATCACCAAACCCTTTTCCGGCAGCGAATTATTAAATGCAGTGGACAGCCGCCTGCGTAAATGGGATCTGATGCAAAAAGACCTCGGCGGGGGATTGGAAGCTGTGGATGAATTGCAGCGGGAGGCGATGCCGAAAGATCTTCATGCCGTTGCAGAAGCGCAGAACAGCAACATATACAAGAAAAAGCAGGTGATCTATGCGGAAGGGAATCACCCCGGCCGACTGTTCTATATCCTGGAGGGGAAAGTCAAAACCTATCGTACCCACGAGGATGGCAAGGAGCTCGTAACCGGACTATTTGGTGTTGGTGACTTTATCGGGCATATCGCATTGCTTGAAGGCACGACCTATAAGGATACGGCAATTGCTCTGGACGATTGCAGAATTGCCCTGGTGCCCCGCGATACCTTTGAGACGCTGCTGAATGGTAATCCTGAAATGAGCCGGAAGTTCCTGCGATTACTGGCCAGCAATATCAATGAAAAGGAACAGCAGCTCGTGGCACTTGCCTACAACTCTCTTCGCCGGAAAGTTGCTGATGCACTGATGCAGTTGCGCAATAAATACAAGACCACTGGCAACACCTCATTTGAAATGGATATCAGCCGGGAAAACCTGGCCAGCATTGCCGGCACGGCTACGGAATCACTGATACGGACGCTCAGTGATTTCAAAAGCGAGGGCCTGATCGATATCAAAGGCGGCAAGATTCTCCTGTTGCAGGAAAAGAAGTTACAGGATCTGCTCAACTGATCTTTATTTTACCAGGAATTGCTCAAATTCAGCGGACAGATTTTCGAAATGCTGATGCAGGAGGTGAAGGTTGTATCTGATTGCTGCACGTTTTTGGTCGCGGGTTTCAGGAGCGACAGCATTTTCCCAGGCCACTACTTCATCGCGGAGAACGCCTGCAAACACATCTGTTTTTACGAAACCATTCTGGAAATATTCTGCTTTTTCCATTTCCACCGGTTCGCAGCTGTGCTGCAGCCACAGTGAAAGCTGGTTTTTTAACTGGATATTCTGATCCAGGATTGCATTGATGTCCTGCTTCCACGTCTGACTTTCGTCCATCAGTTGTTGTTTATTCTCTATCAGCATGTGTCAGACAGCTTTACTGTAAACCGGTTTGTTATTGGGTTCGAACCGGGGATCGATTGCCGCACAGATATTTCTCAGGAAGGAGAATCCGGCTGCAGTTACTGTAATGTTGTTCCCCTCGGAATTTACCAGGCCATCGGCTTCCAGGGGGCTGAGCCTTTCCAGCCAGTTCGGGTGAATAGCTGATAACGCCTGCCGGTCAAGGCTTGTATGACCATGGCAGATGATCTGCTGAATATGTTTACGGATGGTTTGTTCTTCCTGCTGCGAATAGTATCCTTTTACGACCGCAGGTTTGCCTGTAGCAACGGCTGCATAATATTCCAGTAAGGATTTTGCATTCTGGGCATAACCAAAACCCGTGTCGCTGATGGACGATACGCCCAGTCCCAACAGCAGTGCTGAAGGGAGGGGAGTATATCCCATGAAATTGCGATGAAGTCTGCCTTCCTGCCTGGCGAGGGAGAGGTCGTCGCCAGGAAGTGCAAAATGATCCATACCGATCTCCTGGTAGCCATGTTTCAGGAAGATCTGTTTTCCGGTTTCATAAAGCCGGAGTTTGGTTTCCGGATCGGGAAGGTCGTGTTCATCAAAGAGACGTTGTGCACGGCTGGTCCATGGTACATGCGCATAACTGTAAAAAGCAATACGGTCAGGTCTGAGCGAAAGCGCGGTCTTCAGTGTCTTTTTAAGACTCTTTTCAGTTTGCCGCGGGAGGCCATAAATCAGGTCAAAATTGATTGACCGGTAGCCCTGCCTGCGGGCTTCTTCAGTAACCCTTACCACATTTTCGAAGGGCTGAATGCGGTTGATAGTACGTTGTACCACAGGGTCAAGATCCTGGATACCATAACTTACCCGCCGGAATCCGGCAGCTTTCAATACGGCAAGATGGTCGCTGGTAGTATTGTTGGGATGCCCTTCAAAACTGAACTCATGGTGTTTGGGTACCACGGCAAGATTGAAAATGGCATGCAGCAGGTGTTCCAGGTGGGCGGGCGAGAAGAAAGTAGGCGTACCGCCACCCAGGTGACATTCCCGGATGACCGGTACTTCTGACATCAGGTCCCGGTAGATCTTCCATTCCTCAAGTAAAGCTTTGATATAGGGATCTTCCACGTCGTGATTGGTGGTGATCTTTTTGTTGCAGCCACAATATGTGCAAAGCGATTCGCAAAATGGGAGGTGGAGGTAAAGGGACAGGCCATTCCGGGGATGTTGCTTGCTGAAGGCTTCCCGGAAATGATCTGACCAGCCGGAAGCGTCTATACTGCTGTTCCAGTCCGGCACAGCCGGATAGCTGGTGTATCGCGGAACGGGCAGGTTATATTTAACTGCGAGCGAAATGGGCGTTGCGGTATTAACAGTCTGAAACATAAGGTGAAATTACCGGTACTGACACGGGTGGCATATGACCACGGGCAAGCTGTTTTCTGATCTTCGTCAGCGATCACTTACCGTCAGCGATTCATCCTGCCTGATTTTTATCCCTTAAGGCGACCTAGCCGGAATAACGGAACGATAATTGCGGTACTACCCTTGCCACAGCCGTTGCCTATTGTTTAATCAACGTTCACTTCCCGCGCCAGCGCTTTAAACAATACAACGGCAACACCCTCTCCCGAATAGTTACTGTTGGTAGCGTAAAAGATTTCTGTACCCGAAGGATTTTTTCCTAATTAAAATTTATTGCCATGCCAAACAGAATTCCTTTTGCGCGACCCCTGCTCCTGGCTGCTGCGTTTGCTGCCCTGGCACTCACCCGATGCAGCGACGATGATGATGATCCAACCCCACCACAGGATAAAAACATAGCGCAGGTCATTACTGACCGCGATGATTTCAGTACACTGGAAGCCGCCATGGTGAAGGGTGACATGACCGCTACTTTGAGCGGTGCGGGTCCCATGACATTGTTCGCTCCTGACAATGCAGCCTTTGATGCTGCTGGTATAACCACCACAGTATTAACGGCAATGTCTGTAGATGAAGTCGAAAATATGTTGCAATACCATTTGCTGGGGTCCAGGATCGATGCTGCATCATTACCCGCAGGTCCCAATGCAAAAGTGCTTACTGCGCAGGGTGATTCCCTTTGGGTCACCAGGAATGCCAATGGAACCTATGTAAACGGATCACTGGTTGAAGAAGCAGATATTGCTGCAACCAATGGATTACTGCACAGGATCGGCTACGCGCTGGTGCCGCCATCAGGAGATATGGTAGAAGTCGTTCAAACTCCAGATAATGGACTTGACTCCCTTGCCAAGGCATTACAGCGGGCCAATGATGCACCTGGCGGAAATCCTGACCTGATTAATACATTGAAAGCGTCTGTATTTACGGTTTTTGCACCCAGTAATGCTGCCTTTACTGAACTCCTGACAGGGTTGGGTGTAACTGACATCAATGACATTCCGGTTGCCAACTTATTGGGTGTACTGGGGTATCATGTTGTACCGGGCCGTTCATTTTCTTCGGACCTGTCCAATGGAGCCCTGACAATGTATGCGGGCGGTACCACCACCGTTAACCTGTCGGATGGTATTAATGGTGGTCCAACCATCACCGGCACAGGTAATACCGGCAACAAGTCAAATATCACCAAAGTGAATTGGGTGGCTACGAATGGTGTGATCCATGTGATTGATCGTGTATTGCTGCCATAACCCGTCTCCATATATCGTCCATATCAACAAGGTCGTCGTGCGGATGCAAACCTGCACTGATGACCTTTTTATTGTTTAGTAGTTTATCTGTTTATAAGTTTAGTAGTTGCCATTGCTTTTATTTAGCCATGGGCATTGTATATACCTTTAATCCTGTTCTTTCCGGAACTTCCCGCTGACGGGATCCAACTGCTAAACTTATAAACAGATAAACAACTAAACTTTCCTTAAACTTCCCTTCACATTCCGGTAACACTTCCTCTACATCTTCGCATCGCCAAAAAATCTCCCAAAACCAAAACGATTCACATGTTACCGCTACAACGGCGGATCGGGCTTTTATTGCTCCTGATCTTCGCCATGACTATCAGCTATGCACAAACGAACCTTGCCGGTATCAACGGTAAGATCAACGGCCCGGACAGCTCGCAGCTTTCCCGCGCGACTGTTACGGTGAAAAACGAATCTACAGGATTTAGCTACCGCACTCTTTCCAATGATAAGGGTGAATTCTTTTTTAAAGAGCTACCCCTGGGGTCGCCGTATTCCATTACCGTGGAACACGCCGGAATGACCACGCAGAAGCAAACCGGTTATGCGCTCAACCAGGGTGATCTCATCCAGGTAGCTTTTCAGCTGGAAACAAAAACGGATGATCTGGCTGCCGTAGTGGTTACAGCGGGATCGATCCGTCACAAGATTGAAAATATCGGTGCCTCCACTGCGGTAACTGCAAAGGATATCGCCCGGCTCCCGGTGAACGGACGCAACTTTACCTCCCTGATCGATTTATCTCCCCTGAGTACCGGCGGCAGCCTGTCAGGCCAGCTCGCTTCTTCTACCAACTATACCATTGATGGCATGTCGGGGCGTGGTACTATTTCAGGCGGTCTTCCTTCAGGCGCGTATGCCATTACCATGGAAGCCGTTAGGGAATTCCAGGTGGTAACCAATCAGTATGATGTTACCTATGGCAATGCCGGTGGTGGTACCATCAGTACAGTGACCAAGTCCGGTTCCAATACATTTGGTGGCAGTGCGTTTGCCTTCATGCGTACCGACTGGTTGTCAAGTCCCTATGGACTGAACGGACAGAAGCGCAACCAGCCATTTTCCACCTACCAGTATGGGTTCTCACTGGGTGGACCTATCATCAAAGACAAGGCGCATTTCTTTATCGCTTATGATCGTCAGCAGGACGCACGGCCATTGTCCATCGCCAACATTCAGTCTCCCGCAGACGAAAAGCGGCTGAACGTTACACAGGCAACACTGGACCGTTATCTCGGGATCGCCCGCGAAAAATATGGTGTGGCCAATTCGCCGCAGTTCGGGCAGTTTGACAAGCGCAAAAGCACCCATGCATTGTTTGGCCGTATCGACTGGCAGCTGAACCAGCGGAACCTTCTGACCATCCGGAACAACTTTATCTATGATATGGACTATCAGTCTGATGGTGACAATACTGCCATCAACCTCTATGAAGTATACAGCAGCCGGAAGAGTATGAACAACAGCCTGATGGCGTCATTGCGTTCAACACTCAATGATCATGTTACCAATGAATTGAAATTGCAGCATTACTGGGAATACAATGTACTCATTGCAAACGACCAGTTGCCGGCGGAAAATATTCCGCGGGCCATTGTGCAGAATATCCAGAGTCCTGCTGGTGAAGGGGTAACCTATACTACAGCTATCCAGCTCGGTGGACAGCGTTATGGCGGCGACTATTTCAATAACACCCGCATCCAGCTGGTGGACAATCTTTATTGGAATACCGACAAGTTCAAATTTACTTTTGGTGGTGGCCTGAGCTTTATTCGTCAGAATTCCATTTATGGCAGTGAGATCAACGGACGCTTTTATATCACCGGCCTCGACAACTTCGATGCGCTGAAGGCTTACCGTTATGCGCGGGAAATATATCTCTCCGATGACCAGAATATCAAGTTCAATATCTTGTCCCCTAACTTATATGCACAGGCGCAGACAACCCTGTTTCCCGGTTTTGATGTAACCGCTGGTGTAAGGGTTGATTACACAGACTATCTTGACCAGGCGAATTTTGATCAGACCGTTTACAATACACTCGGTCTGAATACTTCCAACAAGTTGGCAACCCTCCAGGTACAGCCACGCATCCAGGCATCCTGGAATATCGGCGAACGTGGAAGGGATATCATCCGCCTGGGCGGTGGTATAATGGGATCGGCGTTGAATCCGTACTCCATGATCAATAATATGCTGTTTGACGGATCGCATATTATGAGCGTTGACCTTTCCGGCGACCTGGTGCCCACACCAAATTTCCCGGCTTACCGGAACAACCCGGCAACAGCCCCTGGACGGGATCTTTTGCAGGATCCTGCCATTCCTAAGATGGCTACTATTAACATGAACGGGAAGGACGCCAAAGTGCCTACCGTATACAAAGCGAATTTTTCCTATACCCATTTCTTTACGGAGCGTTTCCGGGTGAGCCTCAGCGGCTACTATTCGCAGGCACGTAACAATTACACTTATGTTGACCGCAACATGGTTGACCAGCCCTATTTTACCATCGCTGCAGAAGCGAACCGTGGCGTATACGTACCGGCAGTCACCATCAATACCAGTAATGGTAATGCTGACTGGACCAAGGGCCGCAAGACAACTGAAGTAGGACGTGTACTGGAGCTGATCAGCACGGGGAAATCAAGCCAGTTTGCTGCAGTGATTGATGGTGCCTACCGATATTTTAAAGACGGAGAGATTGCATTTTCCTATACCCGCAATCAGACCAAAGACAATACTTCCTATAATGGAAACGTGGCAAATACCGCTACCCTGGTGCAGTATACAGGCAACGATCCCCGTGACCTGAGCAGAACATCCTACTCGGATAACCAGTTCCGTGACAAGCTGGTCGTTTACGGAACGGCACCCACCTTCTGGGGTGTTAGTATAGGGCTTCGTTTCAGTGGTATCGGCGGAACCCGGTATTCAATGGTGGTAAACGGTAACGTGAACGGCGACTTTGTGGCCAGTAATGACCTGGCTTACGTGTATGATCCCAACGATGCGGCAACACCGCAGTACCTGAAAGACGGCATCAATGCAATTCTTGATAACCCTAACGTGGAGAAAAGCGCGAAAGAATACATCAGGAAGAGCTTTGGGAAAATCGCTGAAAGAAATGGCGGAGTGAATCCGTTCTATGGTGTATTTGATCTGCGGCTGTCGAAGAAATTCCGCACTTTCAAACGCCAGTATATTGAAGTCTCCGGTGAATTGTTCAACGTGGCAAATATGCTGAAGCGCGACTGGGGCGTTAACCACAACCTGGGAGCTACCACCCTGTATACCATTAAAGGATTTGATCCCGCAGTAAACCAGTACAAGTACAGCGTGAATACCAATGCCGGTGTAAGCAGCCTGAGCGGCAATCCTTACCAGTTGCAGCTAGGTGTTCGTTATGGATTCTAACTGTTCAAAAAATTGAATATGCGGAACAAAGTTTTAATCGTTTTTCTCCTTCTCAGTGTGTGTTTACCTGTGGCCCTCCGGGCCCAGGTGACTGCACCTGCACGTTATGTGCTGCTGGTTACAGTGGATGGGTTTCGTCCGGAGTTTTACCTGGACAGCGCTTATGGCATGCCGACAGTGCGGGAGCTGATGAAACATGGTGTTGCGGCTGAAGGTGTAAACCCTGTTTTCCCTTCAGTTACTTATCCGGATCATACCACCATGGTGACGGGCGTTACGCCTGCAAAACATGGTATTTATTACAATACTTTTTTTGAGCCGGCTGGATCAACGGGGCAATGGTACTGGGATTATAAGCTGATCCGGACGCCCACGATCTGGTCGGCGATGCATGATGCGGGAAAGACTACTGCCTGTGTGCGGTGGCCGGTAACCTATGAGGCGCCGATCGATTACCGCATTCCGGAATACTGGGATCCGAAAAATATGCAGGATTCCCGGGGTGCAACGGCGGCTGCCACCTGGCCACTTGCCTTGTGGAAAGAAGTACAGGACAGTGCAACAGGCTATCTGAGAGCGGAAGACATCGCTTCGGATCATGAAGAGCTGATCGCAGATGAAAATATGGGCAGGATCGCCGGCTATATTCTCCGCAGGTATAAACCCAATTTCATGGCCGTTCACCTGGCGGCAACGGATCACTATGAACACGAAGAGGGGCGCGATGCCTATATCGTAAAAGCCGCAGTCAGCGGTGCTGATCGCGCCATCAAGACCATGCTGGAAGGCCTCCGCAGGGCTGGTATAGCCGATAGTACGCTGGTCGTGATCCTGGGAGATCACGGATTTGAGAATATCTACCGCAGCTTCAATCCGAATGCAGTACTGGCATTAAATGGCCTGATCGGTGACGTGAAAAAAGGGCAGTGGAAGGCCCAGTTTCACAGTTCCGGCGGATCCGGTTTTCTGCAGTTGAAAGACCCCAAAGATGTGAAGACGCTGGAAAGAGTAAAGCAATTGCTGACAGCATTGCCAGATACCACCAGGCAATATTTTGCCGTCGTGGATAAGGGTAAATTGACTGCAGTAGGCGCTGATCCGGGTGTTCAGCTGGCAATCACCGGGTTGAATGGAACAACGATCGGTAATGGAACCCAACAATTGATGGTGACTTTCCCCAAAGTAAAGGGAACCCATGGATTCTTTCCCGATCATCAGCAGATCCGGACAGGATTTGTGGCCTGTGGTCCGGGCCTGCAGGCCGGAGTACTTATCCCTGAAATGAATATGGTGGATGTGGCGCCGGTCATCGTGGCCCTGTCAGGTATTAAGCTGGAAGGCATGGAGGGGAAGGTGCCTGCCGCTATACTGAACAGCCAGCGTCAGGCAGTCGGTAGTAAATGATGTATTGAAGTATAGTGGTTTATAAGTTTAGTTGTTGAGTACCCGAAAGTCACGATGTTGGAATAATATCCAGGATCCCACCGGCGCGGGAACAACAGCTAAACTTATAAACCAATAAACTTTTAAACTATTATCTTTTTTCGCAGATACTTTGAAACAGCTTTGCTGTCTCAACACTTTCCTCATGTGAGATCGGCTTGGTAATGTATGACAAAGCGCCCAGTTGCATGCATTTGTTTGCTTCCAGCGGATTGATAGAGGTGGAATAAATGATTACCGGGATGTGCCGGAACCTTGGATCGGCTTTCAATGACCGCAGGGTTTCTGTGCCGTTTTTTAAAGGCATATTCAGGTCGAGAACGATTAGTTCAGGGAGGTTATCGGACTGACCATACCTGTTGAGCGTATCCAGGGCTTTTTCACCGTTTTCTGCATAGCCTATGGTAGGTGCAGCAGGAATGCTTTCCAGGGCTCCCCGCAGGATCTCGAAATCATCCATATCATCATCCACAATCAGAATTTTCTGAAAAACCATAGTCGAATTTAAGCATTAAACCGGGTGCGTGGGAGCGTAACATAAAAGGTAGACCCGACACCTGGCTGTGAACTTGCATTCACTTTTCCATGGTGGATATCGATGATCTTCTTGCAGATGGCAAGACCAAGTCCGGTTCCTTCATATTGGCTGCGGTCATGAAGGCGCTGGAACAGGGTGAGCATTTGCGGGAGATATTGCGTCTCAAATCCAATACCGTTGTCGATAAAAGCAAGCGTGACGAAGTCTTTGTCGACAGTGGCTTCAAGCCTGATAACCGGAGGCCTGTCGGGCGATGAATACTTCAGTGCGTTGCTGATCATGTTGCGGATCAGCTGCGACATCATCCGTTTGTCGGCTTCAAGATGCGGCAAGTCAATGATCTGCAGTGTTGCATTGGCTTCAGCGACCACCATGTCAAAATCACCGGCAATTTCCAAAGCCAGTTGCTGTAGGTCGATATTTTCCCAGTGTATGGCGTTTCTATTGATCTGTGAAAAAACCAGCAGGTCCTGGATCAGGGTACGCATCCTGGTAGCCGACTGGTTCATCTTGACGAGGTATTCGCGGCTCTTACCAGACATTTCAGCGCTTGTCTGTGTGAGCAGCCAGTCGCTGTAATAAAGGACTTTCCTGACGGGTTCCTGCAAGTCATGTGACGCGACAAATGCAAATTGCTGAAGTTCCTGGTTGCTTCGGTTCAGTTCAGAAATAAATTCTTCCTGTTTCTGCTGATACTTCTCCAGCTGCAACTGGATTTCTTTCAGCTCAAAATTATCTTTCAGCGTTGCTTCTACCAGCTTCTGCGCATGAATGTCCACGAGTGCGCCGATCCAGTATTGAACGCCTGATTGTTCGTCAGCCAGCGGTGTAAGCGAAAGTTCATGCCACAGGAAACTGCCATCAGGTGCATAACGAATACGCAGGGCGGTTTTGATCGTATGGTCGGAATTGATGATCCCGTGGTCGATAAGTTCACGGAACATGGGGTAATCGCGTTCATGAACGACCTGTGACCAGCGGCTTAGATTCAGTTCATCGAGGTCCAGCCCGCTCAGCCGGTACATCCATTGGTTGGCATACAACAACCTGGCTTCCCGGTTCATGGTAAATATGGCTATCGGCAGCGTATTCGTCAGTGTTTTATACTGCGATTCACTCTGCTGCAGGCGTTCGGACAGGTCCTGGAGCAATTCATTTTTTCGCTTGAGCTCATCATATGGCGAAACGGGTGGTTCATTGCGGAAGATATTGCGCCATTCATCGATCCTGGAAATATCAATGCGGAAGGAAGGCTGAATACGGTAATGGAGATCGATTTTCGTCTGGTTGCCCATGGGCAGCACCTGGAATTTGTGCACCAGTTTTCTGGCATAGGCGATGCCCTGGCGGAATGTTTTGGCATCATGCTGATCAATCAGGGATGCGACGATATAGTTTTGCTTGAGTCCTGCATCGACTTTCAGATCGAGGAAGCCCTGTTTTCCGCTTTCGATAATGTTCCGGGCTATCTCTGAAACAGCAGTAGCAAAAGTGGTTTGAGCAGAAAGGCCCAGTCCCGCCAGCTCAGCCAGTTTCATGGAGCGTTTATGGGCCAGGATCAGGTCCAGTTCATTCTCCAGTGTTATCCGCGCAATATCCTGCATGGTTGTCAGTTGATTTTGCAGACAGCGACCGACATGTCGTCTGAATGCCTGCCGAAATCCTTATAAATAGCGGCTGTGAGAATCGACAAGTCACACCGCAGTATCCCTGTCAGTTTTGTAAGGTCCCACCGGGAACGGATGCCATCACTGCACAGGATTAGTTGTTGTCCTTTTTCATGGACGATTGTCTGTGTGTTAAGGGTTCTGGGTACATTGAGACCGATAATTCCATTATAGGCCATATAGCTTTTTCCGAAAGATGGCCCGGTGATCCTGGTAGCGATGTTGCCGACACCGCAAATACTCCATTGCCGCTCTTTCCTGGAATAAATCGCCACTGCGCCAACGAGGCCGCGCGATTTGCGAACAGCCTGGTTCATTTCCCGGATAATCTCTACGGGGTCGGTTTCGTGGCTCTGCATAAAATAATTGCCGGCTTGCGCCACCGCGGCAGCCGCCGGTTCCCCATGCCCCAGACCGTCACCCAGGAAAATCTTGAGGTGCTCGGTAGTTTGTTTGTACCAGAAGCCATCACCGCATGCGGTTTCACCAGGTTTGGGAACAACGACCGACCGGATTTCTGCCAGCGCCGGTTTTTTATATCCGCGTTCCTTTTCGAAAAGGCGGGAGAGTACAATGGTGCCCCAGCCGGGTTGAGAGTAAATCTGGAAGAGATCTGATAACCTTTTCATTGCTCCCAGGCCATGCCCCAGCGTGTTCCTGGTGGATACTCCGTCTGCCAGCATTTTTCCGGGATCTGTCATTCCGGGGCCGCTGTCAATGCTGATCAACTCTATGCCCTTTGTACCCTCATCTTCCAGCGTCTTTACCAGCAACTCACCGCCTCCGCCATGCTTTACGAGGTTGCTGACAATTTCTGCCACCACAATATCGACCTCTGCCAATCTGCGCTGACCGAAACCTGCTGTGACCGCCAAAGCATGAATTTCTTTTTTGATGATCGCGAAATAGCTCCTGTCTTCAACTTTGTATACGTAATGCCGGTTACCCATTTTTCCATTTTACGATGGAAACAGTTGTGCCTTCACCGGTTTTGCTTTTGATATCGAATTCGTTAACGAGCCGCTTCGTGCCCGGAAGCCCGATCCCCAGGCTTTTGCCTGACGAGTACCCATCTTTCATGGCGAGCGCGATGTCACCGATGCCCGGCCCCTTGTCTTCGAAAGTAAGCCGGATGCCGGTTTCTCTGCCCTGGCTGATGGCTTCAATCAATACCGCACCGCCACCGGCATATTTCAGCATGTTTCGCACCAGTTCACTTGCGGCGGTAATCAGTTTGGTCTGGTTGACGATTCCCATCCCGATCTTGACGGCGAATTCCCGCACGCGGTTCCTGAAGGGAACAACATCTTGTTCCCTTTCAATACGCATGCTGTCCTTATTCAGTACCATCTTCGTCATCATCTTCGTCGCTTGCTTCCGCCGGTCCTATTTTTTGTTTCAGTAATTCCATGCCTTTCTCAACATTCAGGGCGGTATGCACACCTTTCAGTTCAAGTCCCAGTTCGATCAGGGTGATAGCGACTGCAGGCTGCATTCCCACTACAACTGTTTCAGCATCCATGATTTTCGACATGCTGCCGATATTCCCCAGGATTCTTCCCATGAACGAATCCACAATATTCAGGGCAGAAATGTCGATGAGCACGCCCCTTGCGCCCGTGCGGTTTACCATCTGGACGAGGTCGGCCTCAAGGTTGGTGGCCAGCCGGTCATACAGATCAATCTGAATGGTAACGAGGAGAAAGTGTCCCATTCGCAGAATCGGTATCCTTTCCATAAATTATAACGACGGTTTATCTTTCATTGGTTTGCGCACCTCCAGTTTTAGCATGGCAAATGCATATTTCAAAGCGTGCGCCAGTGATGCTTTGGTTACTATATTGCTCAGGTCTATGCCCAGGTGAACTACTGTCTGGGCAATTTCCGGTCGGATACCGCTGATGATGCATTCTGCACCCATCAGCCTGGTGGCTGCTACAGTTTTGATCAGGTGTTGGGCAACGAGCGAATCCACGGCGGGTACGCCTGAAATATCAAGGATGGCGATGGTGCTGCCGGTTTCTACAATCTGCTGCAGGAGATTTTCCATCACGACCTGCGTCCGGGAACTGTCGAGTGTACCGATAATGGGCAGTGCCAGTATTCCGTCCCATACACGGATCACCGGAGTGGAAATTTCTGTGATCTCGTCCGTTTGCCTCAGGATAACTTCTTCACGTCCTTTAATAAAGGTTTCAAAAGTGATGATGCCCATGCTGTCCATGAATTTGTTCATTTTCAGCACAACATCTGCCAGTGCCTTCGGATCGTTGGACAGGTCTTCTTTCAGGCTATTCAGTAACGCATCTTTCAGGCTGAATACGAATACGCCGGTTTCCCTCGGAGAATAACCCTGCCTGGCTCTCGAAATGGAAATCCCGGCCAGAATTTCGTGAACCTGTTCAAATTCAGCCGTCATTCCTTCGCTTATATTTTTTTCCGTTATGGTGCCCAGGATCGCGTTCAGCAGTTCTTCAGATTGCTCCCGGAGATTCTCGTTGGTCATCAGATCTTCGCGGAGGGATTCGTCGCTGAGTTGCGATTTCATCCAGTTTTCAAGAATTTGTTTCTTGCGTTTTTGTAGTCCCTTGAAGTAGTCCTGTTTCATGAAAGTTTTGTTGAGGGGCTAAATGTAGTATATTTCAGTAACCTGCTGAATTCAGGTTTGTCGCGGCTTTGGCCCGATTTTTTATATCGGTATTCCTTAGCCGAAATGATGAGATTATTCCCCACTTTTATATTTGTTAGGATGATGAACGAGTCGTTTTTCTGCAAATTTGTGTCGATATCGCTGGTTTCGGTACTTCCCTTGCTGGTCATTGGTCAACCAAGGGCAAAAAGCCTGCCTGCCTGGGCGTTCGGCGGATTTCAACGGGCGGAAACCAATCCGGTTATTTCTCCAAAAGCAGCATCTGTTTTTGCAGATCCGATGACCGGAAGGTCAATCGCCTGGGAGTCCAATGACACTTTTAATCCGGGCGCGGTACTTAAGGATAACAAAGTCGTTGTGTTGTACCGGGCCGAGGATAAATCCGGTGAGGGTATCGGCTTCCGTACCTCACGGCTGGGATATGCTGAAAGTACCGACGGGATAAATTTTACGCGAAAGCCCATTCCTGTATTGTACCCGGGTAATGATGGCCAGAAAAAATTTGAGTGGCCAGGTGGTTGCGAAGATCCCAGGGTTGCGGTTACCGAAGACGGCACTTATGTTGTTTTTTACACGCAGTGGAACCGCGATGTGCCTCGCCTGGGTGTTGCCACATCAACCGACCTTATCAACTGGAAAAAGCACGGAACTATTTTTGCGAAGGCCTATGGCGGAAAATTTGTGGACAAACCGCATAAATCCGCATCAATTGTTACCCGCCTTAAAAATGACCGGCTGGTGATAGCGAAAGTGCGTAATAAATACTGGATGTATTGGGGGGAGCTCGGCGTGTTTGCCGCGACTTCAGAAAACCTGGTGGATTGGGAACCAGTAGTAGATGCAAAAGGGGCACTTTTGCCTTTGATTGAACCCCGCAAAGGGTATTTCGACAGCCACCTGACAGAATGCGGCCCTCCTGCAGTGCTGACAGACAAGGGCATCCTGCTGTTGTATAATGGCAAAAACCTGTCAGCGGCGGGCAGGGACACCCTGCTTCCCAAAGGAACCTACAGTGGCGGGCAGGTGCTGTTTGACAGCAACGAACCAACGAAGGCAATCGCCCGGCTGGATCAGCCATTTTTCCGCCCCATGGCGTCATTTGAAAAAACAGGGCAGTACGCCGATGGTACCGTATTTATGGAAGGGCTGGTGTATTTCCGTAAAAAGTGGTTCCTCTACTATGGATGTGCGGATTCACGGGTAGCTGTGGCAATATATGACCCTGAAGAGCCATTGGCTCCGGATCCGTTACCCCTCCGGTAACCAGCAGAGAACGGTTAATCGGCAAAATTTTTAAAAAAAGTTCCAATCGCTGGAGGATGACTCCTTTCTGATTTGTCTGGGTTTAGACCGGTTATACGGCAATTCAATCAAATAAGACAAAATGAATAAAGGAATCACACTCGTTTGTGCTTTGGGAATTATGTCCCTGGCGCATGCACAGCAAAAACCTAACATTGTGGTTTTATGGGGAGATGATATCGGGACCACGAACGTCAGCGCTTACAGTGGTGGTGTGATGGGGTATGAAACGCCTAACATTGACCGGCTTGCCAAAGAGGGTCTTAAATTGCAGCATTATTATGGAGAACAATCCTGTACGGCCGGCCGGGCTGCTTTTTTGACCGGACAACATGGGATTCGCTCTGGGCTCACCAAGGTTGGTTTCCCCGGCGCACCAATGGGGATGAGCCAGCTGGACCCTTCCGTTGGTGGGCTGCTTCAAAGTCTGGGTTATGTTACCGGGCAGTTTGGAAAGAACCATGTCGGCGATCGTAACGAATCCCTTCCTACCGTTAATGGGTTTGATGAGTTTTTCGGAAACCTTTATCACCTGAATGCCGAGGAAGAACCTGAACTGCCAGATTATCCCAAAGACCCCGCGTACCTGGCAAAGTTTGGTCCGAGAGGAGTATTGCATTGCTATGCAACCACGGTTGATGATCCCAAAGAAGATCCCCGTTTTGGCAAGATTGGCAGGCAGAAAATTGAAGACACGGGTCCGCTGACCAAAAAAAGAATGGAAACCGTTGATGATGAAACTTCAGCCGCTGCCATCGATTTTATCAAAAGGCAGAAAGCCGCCGGTAAACCATTCTTCTGTTGGTTTAATTCAACCCGTATGCACCTCCGTACGCATGTAAGAACTGAACACCGTGGACGTTACAAACATGGTGACAGCGAATATAATGACGGGATGATTGAACACGATGAGACCATCGGTTCTATTCTTAAGGTATTGGATGAGCTGGGTATTACCGACAATACGATCGTCGTTTATTCGACAGATAATGGTCCGCATATGAATACCTGGCCGGATGGTGCAATGACGCCTTACCGTTCTGAAAAAAACACCAACTGGGAAGGCGCTTTCAGAGTACCCTGCCTGGTGCGCTGGCCTGGTCACATTAAGCCCGGCACTGTAAGTAATGAACTGATGAGTCACAACGATTGGATCCCTACGCTCTGTGCCATTGCCGGAGAACCGGACATCAAGGCAAAGCTTATCGCCGGCTATTCAGCAAACGGCCATACCTATAAGGTTCATCTTGATGGTTATGATCAATCCAAGTTTCTCCAGACTGTCAGTGGTTCGGCCGGAAACAATAATGGCGTGCATAGTGCCAGGGACAATTTCTTTTATTCCAATGATGATGGGCTACTTGTGGCATATCGCAAGGGAGACTATAAGTATGTATTTGCCGAACAAAGAATGCAGGGAACAATGGGTGTATGGGCTGAACCATTTACGGAACTCCGCCTGCAAAAGATCTTCAACCTGTTCCAGGATCCGTATGAAAGAGCAGATATCACGTCGAATACCTTTTGGGATTGGCAGTTGAATCATGTGGGTTCAATCTATGGTGTGATGCAGGAAGTAGTCGATTTTGCCATGACATTCAAGGAATGGCCACCGAGGTCAATTCCACCAAGCTTTAATCCGACAACCATCATGAACCAGGTGATTGGAAATATTCGTTTGGAAAATGAACTTAAGATCATGAAGCAGGAATACGATAAGAAACGGGAAGAGGCTGCAAAAGAAGCAGCGCCTGCCAAAAAGGGTAAAGTGAAGCCGACGAAAAAGAACTAAAATTTACTTAGATCATTGAAGGCCCCGCTAAGGCGGGGCCTTTTTGTTTGTATATTTCTGATATGATGTCGTCCTTCCGGTCATTTTTGTTCCTGGTGGTTTGCTGCGCTGCCTTTGCGGGCAAAGTTTCCGGCCAGGGGAATGTGATGCTGGACCACCGGTGGGACGACTATATTGCGGAAAAACGGGATCAGGCCATGAAAGCCTTTCTGCAGACCGATACCCTTACTGCTTCTGATCAGTGGCCGAATGTGAAACCTACGTTGTTTTTCGCCAATGTGCGCAACAATATTTTATATCCTTCAAGGATCAACCAGGGTGCATCCACCAATTTCTGCGGCTATGCGGCGATGACCCATCTCCTGTTGAAATACCATCCGGAAATCTACTTGCAGGAGATTTTGTCTCTTTACCGCAGGGGCAATGCCAAACTGGAGAAACGAAATCTTGATCCTTCCGAAAAGGTGAAAATGGCAGCCGGCACGCTGAAGAATAAAGGGGAGCTCGACATCTTGCATGCCGATCAGCTATGGTTCCTCACGCTCGCAGACCAGTTCCGGGGTTATATGAACTTCTTTGATCAAAGTTATAAACGGGGGGACGAGAACAAGCTTTGGGCGTCTACCAATTACGGCAAGTTCAACCGGATGCTTCGGCATTTCACGGAAGATGAGATCAAGGCTGTCGGGTCGGATTTTATCCGACCATTTAAAAATGACTATTATACCTACCTCAGTGAACAATTGCGGATAGGAGTGGTCATCCTTTATGTGAACAGTAAATTCCTGTATCCCCACAAGTTTTTCTTTTTGCGGTTGAGGGCACCAACGCATTTTATCGTGTTGTACGATATTTACCGGTCTGGCGACCGGATGGAGATGCAGTATTGGGATTATGGGCTTCGCACGCAACAAACCATATCGCGCAAAAACTTAAGGAAACTGATCTTTGGCGTCACCACCATAACCAGTCCCAAATGAGGCAATGGAGCTTATACCTGCTGTTGTTTGCCGCCGTTTCCGGCGGTTGGGGGTGCGCGGCAACTACGACGCGGAAGTCGGCCGATTATTACCGCGAGAACAGGGAAGACATCGAAGAAATGATCCGGTTATATGATCAGTCTTACCGGCATCAACCGTTTTCGGCGGGCTTCACAGACAAATCCTACCGATACTATGTGATGGAGGTGGTCACGGATACTGTGCGTTACATCTATGATACAGAGTATGACGAATGGCGATTGTATGGTACCATTATGCGTTATAATTACGACACAGCCAGTCTCCGGAAGATTTCGCAACTGATGGAAAAGACCAAATGCCTGTGGATCTCAAAAACTTCATTTTTTGTGGAGGAAAAGCGGGAGACCGTAACCTACCTGTCGTTCCGCTCTGCCAAAACGGTGCATCCCTTTGTTGAGAACAAATATTATATTCTCGTATTTCTGAACCAGCCTGTAACCCATCCTGCTGTGAAGGAACGCATCAGTCGCGGCGACCTGGTCAGGATCAGCGACCTCGTTTATTTCACCATCGGCTCCAGGTACCGGTGATTTTATTGAGTAGTATCCTTCAGGCCGTTAACGACCTGACGCACAAATTCCTCCACCCCCCCGAATACGATTTGTCCGCCAATGCAAAGCAGGATGAAAGAAAAGATCTTCATTACCACCTGTCGCACATGAAGTGACATTCTGCCCAATACCATGTCGGTGGAACCATAGCATACATAAATGGTCAGTGCCACCAGCAATACGGCCGTTCCCGCACCGGCATACTGCAACACGCTGTGAGTGCTTCCGCGATGCACCAGCGATTCGGCGCTGATCGTAAGCGCTACAGAAATGGTGCCGGGACCTACAGTAAAGGGAAAAGTAAAGGGATAAAAGATCTTGCTCCGATAGGCTTCGAGTCCACGGATGGTATTTGCCAGCGGTAGCTTTTTGTCGCTTTCATTGGTATCGTCATCCTGCTGAAGCGAACGCCAGCCCATGGCCAGGATGACCATGCCACCGCAGATCTTGATGATGGGGACAGTTATCCCGAAAAGTTTCATGATATAGATGCCACAGGCCAGGATAACCACCAGCATGATGGCTGTATTAAAAGCGATTTTTTTGGCCAGCACGCGGCGTTCTTTGCCACTGATACCGGGGGTGATATTGTAAAACAGCACGCCAGAGCCGATAGGATTGATTACATGGAACAGTGCCACATAGGTGAGTGGAATAATACTGAAGAAAAATTCGAGCTGGGGGATGAGATTTTCCGGCATGGGTTAAACATAGGAAAAAAGACGGAAAGCAAAAGGATAACAAGCGCCGGTATTCGCCGGTTTTCCGTTTCTTAGAATGCCTATCTTTAAGATAAAAGCAGCGCATGACGATCAGCCGGGGAATTTCGGGTATTCGGTCAGGTTTGATCATGTGCTGTATTCTTGTCAGTTGCTCCATAACCGCCCAGGTCAATACTTACCACCAGTTCTGGAACGAATTCGCTTTCACAGGTACCATCGGGCAGAAGTGGAGCCTGGAACTCAATCTCGGAGATACTTATACCAGTACGCCATCCAATCACAGCGTTTTCGCCAGCAGTGCGCAGATCTATGCCCGGGTCTGGGGGCATTATTACATGAATGCGAAATGGAAGTTCTCCATTTTTTTTGCCGGGTATTACAATAAGTATGTGCCTGATATTGATCAGCGGGAGTATCCGGAAAGCAGGCTGGCCCTGCAGGCAACCTGGTACATCAAAAAAGGCCGGTATACCCTCTTGTCGAGGATGCGGATGGAAGATCGCCATATCAAAAACACCGATGGTTATAATGAAGGCGTTTACCGGTTCCGGGATCAGATTAAGCTGATCTACCCGATCAATGAGCGTCGGATCAGGGCAAAGGTTGCGTATGGTATAGGGTCGATGGAGTTATTATTCAAGACGCCCAGCCAGGTTACCGGGGATCAGTTCTTCGACAGATCGAGACTGACAATTGGGGGTGGATATTCTGTTACCGATGATGTGCAGCTGGAACTTACCTATGTAAATGAATTTCTGCCAAGGGAAACCAATGAAGTGTACCACGCACTGCAGTTCAATGTTGCCTTCAATAACCTGTTCCGGAATATTTACAAAAAGCTGCACAAAGACAAACCGCCGGTTAAAATTTCTTCTTCCGGCGCGAATCAATAAAACACTGCAGCTGACTCATGATGGCTTCCCGGTGTAAGGCAAATGCGTATTCTCTAGGCTTGCCTTCTTCCATGTCGATAACAGCCTTGCGAACGCGATGATGTAACATGGCATCCAGCTGTTCGCGGGAGATCTGGTAGAACAGGCTGACGGCAGTATCGCCCAGCCATTCTGTATCAAATTGTTTCAGGGTGTAGGTCGTATCATTTTCCAGTTCCAGCAGCACGGGCCCTTTCAGCTTTCTTTTTTCCCTGGGAACTACCGGATAAGGGCGCAGGTTCAGGTAATATTGGTTGCCATCGGTACGGATGCCGCCATAAAGGCTTTTTTCTTCTGTCCAGTAAAAGCGAAGGTCTTCTATATAATACAATAGGCTGCCGTCTGGGAGTACACGGTTTTGCACGACGCATTCCTGCGCAGGGGCGGTTTTGAAAATGAATAATAACGCCAGAAAAATCATACGGCAGAGGAGACTCTTCATTACCCTAAAAATACAGTATTATAATACATTTGGGAGATGGAAAAACTAACCGATCAGTTGCGGCGTTGGTATGCACTGACCCCTGAAATGGAAGCTGCCCTGCAGCAATCTTTCAGCCGCCTGATCTTTAACAGGAATGACTACCTGGCCAGGGAAGGCAGGGTGTGCCGTGACCTGTATTTTATTGACAGCGGCGCAGCTCGCGGATTTTACCACCTGGATGGAAGGGAGATCACCCACTGGTTTTCCTGGGAAAATGATTTCGTGACTTCTTTCCACAGTTTTATCACCGAACAGCCAGCGGTGGAGAATATCCAGTTGCTTGAAGGAAGTGTGCTCTGGGGAATTCAGAAAGATAAGTTAATGGAATTACTCGATCGGTTCCAGGAAATGGAGCGCTTGCTCCGCAAAGCATATGAATCCTATTATATCCGGCTGGAGGAGCGATTTGTAAATGCGCAGTTTAAAACAGCGGCAGAACGTTATGAAGAACTGCTCCTCGATTCCCCGCATGTTTTAGAACGCGCATCACTCGGCCAGGTCGCTTCTTACCTGGGCATGAGCCAGGAGACCTTAAGCCGGATCAGGGGAAAGTCTTAACAACTCGTTTCAGCGATTTTGACATCCGTCAAAAAATGATGGATTCCCATCAGATAGATTTGTTGCAACAAAATGTCTATGGAACAAAAGAACTACCAGGCACCTTCATCCGCTTTCGTCGGCGCTTCCTGGTGCGCCCTCCTGATTGGTATCACTTCATTTCTAATCGGTCTGTATAATGCCGATATGGCGCTCAATGAGAAAGGTTATTATTTTACTGTGCTGATGTTCGGTCTTTTTTCAGCCGTATCGGTTCAGAAGGCCGTCCGCGACCAGCTCGAGGGGATTCCTGTCACCAACCTGTATTACGGAATCGCATGGTTTGCGATCATCCTCTGTGTCGTGCTCATGACTGTCGGATTGTGGAATGCGGAAATGACCAGGAGCGAAAAGGGCTTTTATGCGATGTCTTTTGTACTGAGCATATTTGCGGCGATCGCCGTGCAAAAAAATACGAGGGACCTGAAAGGGAGTAAGAGGGAGGAATAAGTGTTTAGGTGTTTAGTTGTTTAGGTGTTTATTTGTTGGGATCCGCGGGGGAGTGGTTTGGTGTTTGGCATCGTCCGCCGACATTGCCAGACGTAGCGATAACGAAGTCTGAAGCTTAGCGTAGGTGAGGGGTGAAGTTTGATCCTATTCTACATAATCCCCGATGAAACCCTGTTGATAATCCTTTGGAACCCCTTTGGTTCTCCGGGTTTTACCCGGAATTGACCCGTTTTCCCTATGAAAACCAGGTAGAATCCGGGTAAAATCGGGGTGCCTTCCGGGTTACCAAAGGATAGTCAAAGGATAACCAAAAGCGTGGCAACAGGGTGGTATTAAGGCTGTTTTCCGGAAGAACAGATTTCCTTTCTAAAAAAATCTTAGATTGTTTTCTGGATTTTATTCGCGACGGCTAAGCTTTTCCAGCATTAAACGACAAAAATAAAAGCCCATGACGCCCGCACAACGATTGCTGGCAGGCCTGGGGCTCAGGGAGCCCGATTGCCTGCCAACGAATGAAAACCCTTCCGCCGTACCTGCTGCCGGCGAAAACAGCCGCAGGAATTTCTTCAAACAATCCACGCTTGGAGGTATTGCACTTGGTGCTGCCACAATTTTTTCCCCGATCGAAGAACTGATTGCACAAAGCACCCAGAAAGTGAGCCGCTATTCCGCACCGGCAGACCTGAAGATCACGGATATGCGCTATTGCCTCACCGCCGTAATGGGCGGAACAGCAATCATCAGGATAGATACCAACCAGGGCATTTATGGCCTGGGCGAAGTGCGCGATGCTTCAGATGTACGCTATGCACTAATGCTGAAAAGCCGGATCCTGGGGATGAACCCCTGTAACGTGGAAATGGTCTTCAAATCACTCAAACAATTCGGTGGGCAGGCAAGGCAGGGAGGTGGCGTTTGTGCGGTAGAGATGGCGCTATGGGATATATGCGGCAAGGCCTACAATGTTCCCGCGTGGCAGTTGCTGGGCGGCCGTTACCGCGATAAGATCCGGATCTATGCCGACACGCCCGAATCAAGTGACCTGGCTGAATTCAAAAAGAGAGTGAACTACAGGATGTTTGACCAGGGTTACACCTGGTTGAAAATGGATGTGTCGATCGGCATCCTGAAAGGTGTACCGGGAACCCTGGTCAACAGCGATTTCTGGGGCAAGGAACTTGCACAATGGAATGGAGACTATATGTCTTATGCCAATACCATGCACCCGTTTACCGGCATCCAGGTGACCGAAAAGGGGCTGGATCTTCTCGCGCAGCGGGTTGCAGACGTGCGGGCCGTAATTGGTGACCAGGTGCCACTTTCTACTGACCATTACGGTCATTTCGACATGAATAATATGATCCGGCTGGGCAAAAAACTGGAAAAATACCGACTCGCCTGGCTGGAGGATATGGTGCCCTGGCAGTATACCGAGCAACATAAGACCATTTCACAAGCGCTTGAAACGCCGACACTGACCGGCGAAGATATTTACCTGTTGCAAAACTTCAAACCGCTGATCGATCAGCATGCCGTTGATATTGTGCACCCCGATCTGGCCACCTCGGGCGGATTGCTCGAAACCAAACGCATTGGCGATTACGCCGAAGAAAACGGTATCGCCATGGCTATGCACCAGGCTGGCACACCTGTCTCTTTTATGGCGAATGTGCACTGTGCTGCCGCTACACAGAATTTCCTGGCGCTGGAGCATCATTCTGTTGACCTTCCCTGGTGGGAAAGCCTCGTGAAAACCACCGATGGGCGGCAGCTGATCACCAAGGGTTATGCCAATGTGCCGCTGACCGCACCAGGCCTGGGCATAGAGCTGAATGAGGAAGTGCTGAAGCAACATCTTGACCCGCGTGATAAATCCTATTTCGCTCCCACGAAAGAATGGGATGAAAAACGTTCACACGACCGTACATGGAGCTGATCAAAAGACTTACCTATCCCCTCATGATCTTTGCCGCCGTTGGGGTGGCTATGGTAGTTCCGCATTGGTTCAATACCTGGTTTGGTTTCAAACTGAGCGGACTGATCATACCCCTCATCCAGGTCATCATGTTCGGAATGGGCACTTCCATGAGTGCCCGTGATTTTGCAGGCGTGATCAGCATGCCCAGGGGTGTCATCCTTGGGGTGGTCAGTCATTATATCATCATGCCGGCGCTTGGCTTTACCCTCGCCAGTGTCAGCGGACTACCGCCGGAGATTGCCGCAGGGATTATTCTAATCGGCTGTGCCCCATCGGGCTTTGCTTCCAATGTAATGTGTTACCTGGCGAAAGCAAACCTCGCGCTTTCCGTTACCATCACGGCCATTTCGACCTTGCTGGCGCCATTGATGACGCCGCTGCTGATGAAATGGCTGGCAGGCGCATATGTTCATATCGATGCGATGAAGATGATGTGGGATATCGTCAAAATGGTCATCCTCCCCATCGGCGCGGGACTGCTGTTCAACAAATTCCTGCAGGGAAGAGCAGGCTGGCTGGATGCACTGATGCCCAAACTGTCCATGTTCGGCATTGCATTTATTATCGTCATTATCACCGCTGCGGGGCGCGATAGCCTGCTGACGATCGGACCTCTGCTCATTGTGCTGGTGTTGCTGCATAACTGTTTCGGCTATGCGCTGGGCTATTGGGCAGGGCGTTTGTTCCGGATGAGCGAAAAAGACTGCCGCACCATTGCTATTGAGGTTGGCATGCAGAATGGTGGACTCGCCTCGGGACTCGCGAAAGAGATGGGCAAGATGGCCACGGTCGGCCTCGCACCGGCTGTATTCGGTCCGTTGATGAATGTTACCGGATCGCTGCTGGCCAGCTATTGGCATCGCAAACCGCCCGCTGAACACCGTTAAAGAACTCACCATGAAATTTTTACTGGCTTTTCTCCTGATTTTTTTGTCCGTTAACAACTGGTCTTATGGCCAACATGTGGGCATGCCACCAGATGTGGTGAAGCAACTGACTTCCGGGTGGACGGGGGAACGTTTTCCGGACGGTAGACCCAAGGTACCGGACATCATCCTTGATCGCTTACAGCATTGCACCCTTGAGCAGGTGTGGGGATATATGGACCGTCGGGGTTACCGTAACCAGGTGGAGACCAGCTGGATCATCCTGAAACCCGGTGAAGTGATGACCGGACGTGCCGTTACCGCCCAGTTCATGCCCTCCCGGCCTGATCTCGATAGCCTCGTCCGCCGCATAGGTAAGGAGGAAGGACGGTCACAAAAAGGTGGCATCAATATCTGGCCGATCGATATCCTGACCAAAAATGATATTTATGTAGCGGATGGGTATGGCAAGGTGAAAGACGGTACGCTGATCGGCTCCAGCCTGGGTAATGCGGTATATGGCAAGACCGGAAAAGGAGTGGTGTTTTACGGATCGGTGCGGGATATGCAGGAGCTGAAAGAAACGCCGGGATTTAATGCCTGGGTGAAAGGACAGCACCCTTCTTATATCCGCGATATGACACCTACTGCAATCAATGCGCCTGTTCGCATTGGTGAAGTGACTGTATTGCCCGGCGATATCGTATTTGCAAATGAGTTTGGAGTAGCATTTATTCCGGCACACCTGGCGGAAGGACTGGTGAAGGATGCAGAACTTGTATCGCTGCGCGACGAGTTTGAGCGGTACCTGTTGCAACAGGGGAAATATCCGTCTGGTGAGGTACATGGTGACTGGTCGGAAAAGATCAAAAATGAATTCCGGGCATGGGTGGCGAAGTATCCGCGGGAACTTGCTGTAAGCAAAGCAGAGATCGAAAACTATCTTTCCAAAGAAGGACATTAATTGTTCATTATGTACAAAGTGATTTTCATCGTTGTATTGGTATTGTCAGGTTTGTCATTAAAGGCGCAGCAGATCAGCAGGGAAGAGCTGGTTTTTCTTACTGCTGAATGGAAAGGAGAGCGGTTCCCCGACGGACGGCCGCGCATTTCCGACGGACTGCTCGAGCGGGCAAGGCATATCTATATTGATGACGCGTGGACGGTATTGAAAAATGAAGGGTATGTAAACCAGTTTGAAGGTGGCTGGAAAATGGTAAATGATTCTGTTCCGGTAGTGGGTCGGGCAGTTACAGCGATGTTCCTGCCGGCCAGGCCGGACCTGGAAAAATCGATCAAAGAAAGGGGTATTCGGGAACAGGGCAGAAAAGGCAATACCAATTCATGGCCGATTGAGGTGCTGCAACAGGGAGATTGTTATGTGGCGGATGGCTCCGGCAAAATTGCAGGGGGGACGCTTATGGGGTCAACGCTGGCAACAGCCATATTCAGTAAATCCGGAAATGGTGTTGTGTTCAATGGTTCGGCGCGTGACTTGCAGGAAATGCAGCGGATAAAAGGGTTTAATGCCTTCGTACGGGATTTCCATCCCTCTTTTCTTGAGCAGATGGTGCTGATGGGGTTGAACACGCCCATTCGTATCGGTCAGGCGGTGGTGTTACCCGGCGACCTGGTGATCGGACAACGCGAAGGGGTGTTGTTTATTCCTGCGCATCTTGCCGAAAAAGTGATCAGTACAGCGGAGTTTGTTATCCGTAAAGACAAGTTCGGATTTGAAATGGTGCGGAGCGGAAAATACAGTACAGGCCAGATCGACAGCCAATGGAGCGATGATATTAAGAAAGCCTTTTTACAATGGCTGGAAAAACATCCCGAATTGGGAAAGATGACCGCTGCGGAACTCGATGCCATGATGGCGCAACGTACCTGGTAACCGAATGACAGGAAATATTTAATTTCCCTGCTGAATCAACCAGTATCCGGTATGAAATATGGTATCCTTTCTATTATCCTGACAGTTTTATGTTTACATCATTTTGATCTGCGTGCACAGGATTCTGCCGGAAGGCGAACGGGCCGGAGGTTTTTTTCCGACAGTACCTTTCAGGCACGCGATTCTACCGGTCGCTTCCGGGATACTACCGGAAGGGGATCTGATACTGCAAGAAGAGGACGTGGGTTTGCGTCATTATTTGCAGATTCTGCGAAGCTCGGCACCAGTGATTACCAGGCTGCTATAGAAAGGGCATTTGCGACGCTCACCATGATCCAGGAAGAAAGTGTACTGGGTGACGATATCTCGCGGATCGAGGTCCGCCTGGCAGATGCCGATTCCTCTCTCTCCATTCTGAAAGACAATATCTCCAATAACGGTTCTTTTCTGAATCTTCGTAACCTGGAGTTGTACAGGACGCTGCTATATGACATGCGGGAAAAAACCGATGAACAGAAAGTGCGGCTGGATAGTGCCGATGTGGATCTTGGCAGGCTGCGCAGCAGCATGCGTGTGATGATAGAAGACACCGTGCTCAGGGAGTTGTACCGTGACACCGTCATAAGAAAATCGTTTTCCCCCCAGCTGAAGGAAATGCGCACGACCTGGCGGGCTGGTACAAAACAGCTTAAGGAAAGTCTTGCGACCATTAACCTGTTGCAAACCCACAATTCCAAAAACGCTATTGTGATTGCTTCCCTGATTCACAAGGTGGATGACCTCCTCAATAATTCACTTTCCCGCATATTCACACCCGAGCGCAACTATATCTGGAATTTCCGTTCCAACAAGGAACTTAAAAACATGCGTGCTGCTTACCGCACGATCTATGATGGTGAAAGAAAGGCAACCCGCTATTATTTTAAAAATGCCCTGAACAGCCGGCTGCTGCTATTGCTCATCGGCCTGATTTTCCTGATCTGGACTTTCCGAAACCTGAGAAGCCTGAAAAAAGCGGGACGAATGGATATCCTGGAAGACCTTTCTGTCAGGTACCTGTATCCGTACTATATTGCCAGTTCGCTGGTGGTGACATTTGTGCTGGCGCCCTTATTCGATCTCCACGCACCGGCGGTGTATATTGAATCGATGGAATTTTTCCTGATCCTGGCGCTCACCTACCTGGCCTGGAAGCAACACCCGCGAAGGCTGTTCTACTATTGGCTGGTAATCGTATTTCTTTTCATTGCATTTTCATTTACCCATCATACTGTGTTGCCGGGTATTGTGCAGCGGTTCTGGCTGATCTGCCTGAATGTGCTGTCCATCACTTTTGGTTACCTGTTCCTCCGCCAAATGCAGAAGCAGTTGCCTTTCTCGGGATTTCTTCGGTTTGTGATCCTGTTGCATAACGTGATGAATGCGCTGGCCATTCTCTGTAATGTTACCGGGAGATTGTCGCTCGCACAGATCCTGGGGAATGCGGCGATTTTTTCCTTTACACAGGCGGTGGGGCTCGCAATATTCGGCAAGATCTGCATAGAGTCTATCCTGTTGCAGATTGAAGGCAGCCGTGCGCGCCAGGGCATCAAAACAAAATATTCACCGCAGGCTGTGCTGGACGGATTCAAAAATCCATTGCTATTGCTTGTGGTGATCCTTTGGTTGATTGTGTTCTTCACCAACCTCAACCTGTTCACTGCGATCAGCGAAGGGTTTACCAATGTGATGAGGACGACCCGGCAGATTGGCAATGCTGCTTTTACGATCGGTGGCGTGTTGTTGTTCTTCGGCATCATCTGGATCGCGCATCTATTACAGAAATATGTCGGTTATTTCTTCGGTGATACCGGCGATGAAGAAGTGCAGAATAAACGGCAGCGATCCAGGATGCTGATTGCGAGATTGATTGTGCTGTGTATCGGATACCTGCTTGCGGTTGCAGCTTCCGGCCTGCCGGTGGACAAGATCACGATCGTGCTGGGTGCACTTGGTGTCGGCATTGGCCTGGGTTTGCAAAATATCGTGAGCAATTTTGTTTCCGGCATCATCCTGATCTTCGACCGGCCGCTGCAGATCGGCGATTCGATCGAGATTGGCAGTAAAGCCGGAAAGGTTCGTGAGATCGGTCTCCGTTCCAGTACGCTGCTTACTTCCGACGGCGCGGAAGTGATCATTCCCAATGGTGATATCCTTTCCCAGCAGATCACCAACTGGACCCTCAGCAACAGTCAGCAGCGGATCGCCATTTCCGTCAAAATGAAAGGAGAGGTGAATATTGAGCAGACTACCCGGACGATTACCGAAACTATTCTCGGATCGGAGTACCATGCAGAAGGTACCCAGCCACAGATTTTGTTTAAGGCACTGGGCAGGGATTCGCTGGAGTTGAAGCTGAGTTTCTGGTGTGATAATGTTTTCCGGGCAGATGAGGCCGCAAGCGAAGTGGTGGAAAAATTACACGCGATGCTGCCGGATGCAGAGATCACCCGGTAGGCTGAGACAGGCTTCTCCAGAGGTATAGGGTCAGGTAACTTTCCCATCCCCTGAATTTTCCGAACAGTGATTCAATGGCTGCTGTTGATCGTTTATCAGCAATGAGTTGATGACTGATCAGCGCATTCAGTAGTCCGGCGTCTCCCCAGGTGATGGCAGAACGTGTATGAAATGTTTTCATCAGCACATAGTTGGCAGTCCATATTCCGATGCCTTTCAAGGCGAGGAGTGCTTCGAGCCTGGAGGTGTCATCCGGGAGCTGAAGCAACTGTTCCTTACTGATCCTGTTGTTGACAAATGCTTCTGCAACCGCATGGATATACGCGATCTTCTGCCGTGAGAACTGCATATCACGCAGTTGCTGCGGATCGAGCTGAAGCACACTTTCCGGTGTTGGAAAAATCCAGTAACGATTGCTGTTGAATTCAACGAATTCACCTGTTGCTTCCACCAGCCTGCGTTTCATCTGGTAGGCGAATTTCAGGTTGATCTGCTGGCCGATGATGCTCCAGCACAGCGATTCGAACAGGTTGGGAATGCCGATGAGCCTGAGGCCGGTGAATTTCTCGCCAAGATAGCTCAGTTGTGGGTGGGCTTTCAGTTGCGTATAAAACGGCGTCAGGTCTGATTCAAGATCCCACCACTCTTTCAGAAACGAAACACAATAGTTAACGGCATCCGGGTCTGACGGCCCTGCAAGTATCTTCAGCTGAATGGCCGGTGGTTGGTCAGTTGAAGGGGAAGACAGGTGGAACAATACCTGCCTACCGGCATAAGGCAAAGCTTTTACGATTCCCGATGTCGTTGCAGCATGCAGACAATCGTCATAATTTCTATCCAGCCACCACCGGCATTCATCGAAACTGAACGGCGGGGTGACGGGGATCAGGGCACTGCTCATCCCTGCAGTGCTTTAAGCATATATGATTTTACTTCTTCATTGATGTCGTCTGCATGGTACATCCTGAAGTAATGGTTGTATTGGGTTGTTCCCGGCACCTGGGCGATTTTATGGAAACAAAGTGTTTCGGGAAATTTTTCATTGAAGGGGAATACAACATCAATGAAATTTCGGCCGGCATAAGTAATGTAGATCACGTTTTTGTCGATACCCAGGCCGATCATCGACTTTGTTGGGTGGGCTTTTACTGGGGCCAGCTGCTGAAATGCGCTGATAAACTGTTCCACCAGTTTTACGGCTTCAGGAGTTTTACCAGTTAACAGGCCCGCATTCATGTTGGAATACCTGTTTTAGCAACCAGTGAACTTAAAGTAGCCATCTCTTTTACAAAACGGACTGCGCTTTCGATCAGCGGCATGGCCAGTGCAGAACCGGTTCCTTCGCCGAGGCGTAAGCCCAGGTTCAACAATGGCCGGGCACCAAGATGATGCAACATGCGGTGGTGACCCTGTTCGCCAGAACAATGTGCGTAAATACAGCAATCAGTTACCTCCGGGTCAATTTCCCTGGCAACCAGTAATGCCGCCGTGGCAATAAAACCGTCGACCACGATGACCATTCTTTTTTTTGCTGCGGCCAGGTAGGCACCTGTCATCATGGCGATTTCATATCCTCCGAAATACTGGAGTGTTTTAAGCGGAGATTGTAAAGTGACCACACCCTGGTGTTTCTTCATCACCTGTTTCAGCGTATCCAGCTTTACGCGAAGCTGCTCATCGCTGGCACCGGTGCCGCGTCCTACCGTTTTTTCCAGTGGCAGGTGCAACATGGCGGCCATGAGCAGGGAAGCGGAGGAAGAGTTGCCAATACCCATCTCTCCGAAACCGATCGTATTGCAGCCTGTTGACGCAATGTTGTCAATAATTGCCCTGCCCGCCGCAATAGCCTGTTCAGTTTCCTGGAAAGACATGGCTGGCCCATCCTCATAGTTGTTCGTACCCCAACCTGTTTTCGCTGCAATAAACTGGGGGTGATTGTTCCAGGCACTCAGGTCAGCATTTACGCCGCTGTCTGCTATTGTAAGACCAATATTATTTTGTCTGCAGAAAACGTTGATGGCTGCGCCACCACGCAGGAAATTCTCCACCATTAACGCTGTGATTTCCTGGGGGTAGGGATTCACCTTGCCAGTTGCGGCGATGCCATGATCTCCTGCAAAAACAATGATATGCGGTTTCCTGATCTCTGGTGCATCGGACAGCTGGATCTTTCCGATCTGGAGGGCTATATCTTCCAGCAGGCCCAGTGAGCCGACCGGTTTGGTTTTATCGTCGATGATCGTTTTCATAATCCGACGCAAAGGTCAGGAAACCAGCCAACACACACAAATGCCAGTGATCGCTGCGAATCAACGGGTTATTCAATCTGCGTAAGCGCCATCAGCAATGTTATTTTGTCTGATGATGTATTTGTGTAATATGGCATCAATGCCGAAAAGTATGCCGCTATAGAGCAGGGTGGAGAGCATGAAATTGCGGATATAGGGCCAGCCCTGTGCATAGCATTTCAGCAGGCCGCTGATGTTACGGGTAAGCGGTTGGTTGGTACTGATATCAATGCCCTCACCTGATAACCAAACGCCGAAATCTACGAGTAACCAGAAAGCCAGCCCGGAAACAATAGCAGCCAGCAATAACCTGCCGGCTGCTATTGTGGGCAGCAACCACCTGCCAATCAGCACGATGGTCGCAACAGCGATATAAATCCAGTAAAAGCCACTGTAAAACAATCCGTACCGGCCTTCATACACCACGGTGTTGATCACGATATCACTTGCCAGCAGCGTTGTGATCGGGAAGGCAAAGGATTTCCACCCTGTTGCCCTGGCACCGCCGAAAAGCGCCATTGCGCCGATGGGAGTGAAGTTGCTCCAGGGCGTCAGTGCTGCTGCATTGGTGATCCTCAGCAGCGCAACGGCAGCCATGAAACAAAGGAGGTACAGGAATCTGTTTTCAGCTGCTTTTGTCATTACTGCAATTTTTTAACGGGTACAACAGTGTTAGGGCTGATCGCCGGACTTACAGAGAAGGAGTATTTTTTCTTACCGTCCTTATCAAAGCAGAATACCGCTCCGCCACTTGTGTAATCTTTTGCATCCGTAACGAAAACCTCGTTGGCTTCACTGTTAATGCTGAGGCCATAGGGGGTGGTAACTGCAGTGCCGTCGGTGATGAAATTGTCACTGATAGTCGTCAGGTCGTCCGGGTTCAGAACAGTGATCTTTGGTGCGCCACCATATCCACTGGTCAACAGCAGTTTGTTGTCAAAGAAACGAACTACGCCGGCATTAATCTCGAGATCATCGGAAAGGGTTTGCGTTGCCAGGTCCACGCTGACCAGTTTGATTGGCACAGTACCATAGATGCCCAGGCACAAGGCAAAGAGTTTCCCTTTACCAATCGCCAGTTTGGCAGGAGCTGTGCCTACCACCAGTTTTTTGGTTTGCGTCATCGTGGTAAGGTCGATTATCGAAATGGTTGAATCGGGCTCAACAAAATTCAATGATCCTGAATTTGCCACGTATAATTTGTCGCCGTCCACCAATAATTGCTCCGGGTTGGCGCCAACCGGAATGAATTTTTCCAGGGTAAGACTCGCTGTGTCCATAACGGCCACGGTTCCATCAAAACAACTGATCAGAATTTTGTTTTTATAGGGCACTGCATACCTTGGCGACCGGGCTGTTCCGCCATCTTTCATCTCTACTTTTTTCAGAGAGGTTGCTGTGGCTGCGTCTGCCACTTCGATATAACTCGACACATTCATCACGATATACAATTTACTGCCGTAGATCAACATATCATTACCTGTATCGCCCAGACCGCTATTGTTAACGGTACGGTAATAGTCTGTGGCTGCAGTTTGCGTGGAAAAGTCATAGTACGTTAACATCGTGTTGTTCTGGTTCCAGACTCCCTCACTGAGTACATAGACCCCCGCGGCAACGGGAACGGGAGGCGCAGGCGGGTTGTCATCTTTACTACAGGAAGCGAGGGCTGCGATACCCGCAAATACTCCGATACACCAACTTAAACGATTCATATTATAGCTGTTTATAGATTTTCGAATTGAAGTGAAAAACCAAAATTTCTTCCGGGCATGGGATAGTACCTGATCACAGCGTACTGTTCGTCGAAAAGGTTATTGGCCTGGAAACCTGCCCTGCATTGAACTGCACCGATGCGGAAAGGTTTATAGATTGCTGCGTCATGTGTGATCCAGCCATCCACAAGATTGGCGGGATCATTGTCGCCCAGGGCATAACGATTACTGCTGAACAGTGCCGTCCAGCTCAATGTCCATTGATTCCACGCGAGTTGTGCCAGAACGCTGCCACTGTGCCTGGGCGAATAAGGCAGGTCTTCCTTGTACGACGAAGCATCGGGATCGGAAACATCTGTGGCCTTTTGAAGGGTATAGGCGATCCTTCCTTTCCAGGACCAGCCTTTGTTGATTTGTCCGCCTGCTTCGATATTGACATCCATGCCATAGATAGCTGCAACACCCACGTTCATCATAGACCAGACGAACAGGTTTCTGTTCGGAACGGCAATGATTTTGTCGGTTACCTTGTTGTAGTAACCATCCAGGCTGATTCCGGTGTAGATCTTTTTGTTCGACGAACCAGGATTCAGCGCAACACCGAAGTTGAACTGTTTTGCTTTTTCCGGCTTCAGGCTGCGACTCCCGAAAAGTGTATAGTACAGCTCATTGAAGGAAGGCATGCGGAAGGAGTTCTTGTAGAAAGAGCGGAGTAGAAAGATGCGCTGGTTGCCGGGGTACCAGCTGACGGCAAAGGTGGGTGTTAATACCTGGTGATCAGGGGTTGCCTCGCCGGCACTGGTGTTGTCATGAAAATAACTGTGTAGCAGAATAGCGCTGGCGGTGAACCCGTTTTTCTCCCAGGCGCCAGTCAGCGCATTCCAGAGAGAGAATCTTTCAGGGTAAGAGAACTGCGGCAGGTTGGCATCCAGCGTGGTGAATGCTGCATCTGTACTGAATCCAAGGGTAATGGTCCTGGTGGCCTTGAAGGAGAGGGCTGCATTTGCATCAGCTTCCTGCTGCCGGTAGATGTTTTCCAGGTAACCGGCTGCATTCAGAAAATCGGGATCCACATAACGGTTGTATTGGTACTGGTATTTCACCGCCGCCTGCAGCTGCCATCGTTCTGACAGGGGATTAATGTATTGGCTCTGGATATTAAATTGCTTGTCCCACAAACGCTGATTGGCGGTTTCATTGAAGAAGACAATTGCACCGGGGAGGCCGCGCTCGGATCCGTACCAGGCTGCCCTTGTATTGAGTGTGGCGCCTTTTTTCCAGTAGTGCATCAGCTGAAAAGCCGCCTGAAAACTTTCCAGGTCTGCATTTTCCCGCCGCAGCGATTTACTTTGTGAGCCATTTTCGACTGTATAGGGATAGTCTCCGGCTGAACGGTGATATTCAGCAGTAACGCCTGCTACAGTGGATTTCCCGATCGGAAAGGAAAAGGAGGCCTGTGGTTTCCAGTAACCGAATGAACCGCCGTCAATCCCCGCCGTCCACCGGAACTTTCGCAGGGAGTCGATCCGGAAGAAAATGGATTCCACGGAAAGTACGGCGGCAGAAGCATAAGTTCGGGCAGGTTGCAGAAATGTTGCCTGGTATGCCTGGGAGAGTTGGATTTTTTGTACGAAGGCAGTCGAATATTTGCTGAGATCGATCTGGCCGTTTTGCATGTCCGTTACCGGAAGGCCGTCGTACAGCATGGCTGTGTGGCTGGCGCCAAGGCTTCTGACGGAGATGGTCTTCAGGCCGCCCTGTCCCCCATAGTCTTTTACGAGGACGCCTGCAAAAAAACGGGAAGCATCGCCAACAGAAACTGGTCTAACGGTATTCAGAAGCTCCCTTGATAATACCTGGCGGGGAGCTGCAGCCTGATAGGGGGACATTGTAGCCCTTGCCGTATAGATCACGCTGTCGAGCGCTTTGATTTTACGGGCAGTGTCAATCAAACGATCCTGCGCAGCAACAGTTTGTCCGCTGGTGATCCAGAAAAGAAGCCAAACAGTGTTGGTCAATGCTGATATGGTCAGTGTGCCTCGCATCATTTGCCCGCTTTTCACCCGAAAGCCCAGCATGGTTAAAATGTTTCAAGGCAGGTCTTCTGGCTTGTTCCTGTCAACGGCCTTCCCGTCCTTTGCGGACAGTGGCTGGAGGGTTGACGCCTGGATGCATGATCCTGAACTTACAGCTACGGGGATAGCGCCGGAATTCAACCGGACTTCCCTTTTAATCCTGGAAATTATTTTTCCTCGGAACCCTGATAACGGCGCGAAGATAATGAAAAGCGGAGGCCGGCGTAATAATTTCTTCCATACGCAGCATTGTAATAACGGCCAGCGGCAGCATTGATATCGTTACCGAGACTGTAGGTGGTGTTAAAGAGATTGTCAGCGCCTGCAAAGACTTCCAGGTATTTGCCGATAGTGGAACTGAGCCTGGCACCCAGCAGATGAAAAGGAGCGGCTTTGTCGGTATTGGCATCATTCAGCCAGATGGGGTCACAATATTGATACGTGACAGCGAGCGCCTGACCGTACAGAGTGTTTACAAAGAGCCCGGCGTTGACCACCTGCTTTGCAACGCCCGGAAGTTCATTGCCGCTGTAATCGTGATCTACCTGTATAAAATCTTTGTAATGGAAATCACTCAGGGTGTAGCTCATCCTGTAGTTCAGCCGCCATTGTCTTTTCATGAGCAGAGGGTACCGGAAACTGGCTTCAATTCCCTTTTGCCTGGTATCCCCTGCATTGTCAAAATAATCGGCACCGCTGGCGTCACGCCGCTGGACGATGGCATCGTGCAGTGCGAAATAGAAGAAGTTCAGTTCAAACCACCCTTTGCCCCTGATCACATTCCCACGCAGCCCTGCTTCATAATTCCAGCCCCATTCGGCCTGCAGGTTGTTGTTGATGATGCTGTTGGAAGGCAATAGTTCTCCTGTACTCGGAGGGGAAAATCCTTTTGCTGCCAGCAGGTAGGTTGTTAGCCCCCGCCACTTTTTCAGCAGGCTGAATCTTGGCGCCCATTCACCGCGGTAATTGGAGGTGAATTTGATATTGGGTACTATCGATTGCCGGGTGATGGCAACCAGGTTGTTGTTCCAGCTGACTTCCCCCATCAGTTGCCAACCATCGCGCAATTGCCAGGTAGCCTGCGTAAACAGAAAGGCGTTCCTTGGCCTTACGGCATCGCTTGTTTGCAATGTGTCGGGCAGACCGGCATTGTTCCCGTATACATTTACGTTATACCAGCCCGACTGGTATTCACCACCGGCGCTCCATTTCAATGTTGTATTGCCCAATGGGATCTCCCCTGTTGCTGACAACCTCGCGCCTGCATGGGGTTCACTCCTTTTTTCATAATTGCGTATTGAAGGATTTTCTACGGCAGCAAAAGCACCGTATACCGACAGGTCAGTGCTTAAATTTTTCAGGGGTTCCCAATGCTGGTGAAGTCCCGCGAAAAACAGGCGCTGATAGATTGCTGCCTTAGCCGCTTCCGCTGACGGAAATATACCGGCAGCCGGCCGGGCCTGTTTGGGATCCTCCCTGTATTGGGCTAGTGTCAGTCCGCCAGGCGTTTCATACTGAAGATCACTGTACAGCATTCTGATGGCCAGTGTTGATTTTTCGCGTTGCTGAACGACCGATTGCCAACTGATGGCATCTCTCCTCATGGCTGTCTGATTGCGATAGCCATCGGACTGCTGGTGCTGGAAGAGTAGCTGGTTAGACCAGCCATTTTTTCCGGTTGTTGCCGCCACATCAACCTGATGAAGGCCGTAACTTCCGGTGGTATATTGCAGGTTAAGGCTGTTGCCCCAGACCGTGTCTTTCGCGTTATTCCCTGCCAGTACTACGCCGCCGGTTCCGGCACCATAATGGCTGCCGGCTGGACCGCGTAATAATTCAAGATTACCTAAAAAGGAAAGCGGGAAGCAATTCAGGTAGGTATTGCCGCCGGGATCCGTAAACGGCACATCGTCCAGGTAGAACCGGATATTCCTGACGCCAAAGGGCGAACGAAGTGCACTACCCCTCATGGCTAACCGATAGCTTGCTGGTGACCTTTCTTCCATGCGAACGCCAGGCAGGGCATTTATAGCTGGCAGAATCGTTGCCGGTGAATAACCCCGCCAGTCTGACAATCGCACCAAACCCACTGCTGCAGGAAGTTCCCGGAGGCCCGCACGGATCGAAAAAGCCTGCACTGTGACAGAATCCAGTACCTCCTGGGCAACAACAATTCCGGCATTCAACAGGATGATCCCCGCCATCAAAACTTTCTTCAAATGCATGATTGAAGGTAAGTATCTTCATTGCATGACCACCAAGAACCAACTGGGACTGTTTGATCTCACCATGATCGTGATCGGCCTGGTGATCGGTATGGGCATATTCCGGACGGCAACGGATTCTGCCCAGGCATCGCTGACACCCGGAATTTATTTCGCAGCCTGGATGGTGGGAGGGCTGGTTGCACTTTGCGGTGCACTTACCTATGCGGAGATTGGATCACGGTTTCCGGTAACGGGCGGATACTATAAAATCTTTGCGGAGTGTTATCATCCGTCGGTTGCTTTTGCAATCAACTGCATCATCCTGATCTCCAATGCTGCTTCTCTGGCAGGCGTCGCGTTGATTGGCAGTGAATATATTTCCCAGCTGTTGTTCCATGAACCGCCCGGAGATTTTACCAAGGCGCTGATTGCCATGGGAGCCGTGACGGTTTTTTATGGGGTGAACCTGGCTGGCCTGAGGATGAGCTCAAAAACCCAGAATGTGCTGATGGTGATCAAGATCACCATGGTGCTGGTCTTGGTGGGATCGTTGTTCCTGCCTGGTCATCCGGTGATGGAAAGCACAGTTGCACCCGGCACCTACAGCATGCAGGAAATGATCCGCTCCTTTGGTGTCGCGCTGATCGCTGTATCGTTTACCTATGGGGGTTACCAGCAGTCTATTAATTTTGGTGACGAGGTGCGGGAACCCCGTAAGACTATTCCCAGGGGGATATTCATTGGGATTCTAACGATAATTGGTTTATACCTGACGGTTCAGTTCGCGTATGTGCATACCATTGGTTTTGAGCAACTCAAGCAAACACGTGGAATCGCAGCGGTTGTAGCGGAAAGGATGTTTGGCCCCACAGGTAAAACTGTTTTCACCGTATTTCTCTTTCTGGCGGTTCTGGCTTACGTAAATGTGCTGTTGCTGAGCAATCCCCGTGTGATGTACGCGATGAGTAAAGACGGTATCCTGCCGAAAGCATTTGCGCAAAAAAATGAGGAAAAGGATGTGCTGACAGTAAGCCTGACTGTTTTTGCCGCCATTTGCATCATTGTACTTTTTTTCATGAATACCTTCGATAAGATCCTGGGATTTACCATATTTCTCGATTCGATCGGTATGGCTACGAGCGCTGCCACCATATTTATCCTACGGAAGCGGACCCGGCACCTCGATGGCACCGGTATTTATACCATGAAGCTGTTTCCGGTGATGCCCGTCATCTTTATCCTGGCCTATGTTTTTGTGGGCACCAGCATTTTTATCAATACTCCCGACCTGGCGCTTACTGCGCTGGCAGTTTTTGCTGCATTTTTGCTGTTATATTTCACCGTGATCCGCAAGCCGGGTCGACCCTAAAGATGTACAACTATGGATCTTTCCTATATACTCAATGAATTGGGTGAAGAACGGAGTGACTATTACAATGCCATTGCTCCGCCCATTATGCAAACCAGCAATTTCGCTTTCCGCCGGGTGGATGACCTGGGCAGGGCGTTTGAAGATGAAATGGCAGGGTACCTGTACAGCAGGGGGATCAATCCCACCGTTGATATCCTGAGGACCAAGCTGGCAGCATTGGATGGGGCGGAAGATGCGCTGGTATTCAACAGCGGGGCAGCGGCAATATTTGCCGCGGTGCTGGCCAATGTCAAAGCGGGCGACCACATTGTTTCGGTGCATCATCCTTATACCTGGGCGCAAAGAATGTTCGATGTGATCCTGCCGCGTTTCGGGGTAACCACTACTTATGTGGACGGAACGGATACCGCCAATTTCGAGGCAGCGATCACGCCTGCCACCACCCTGATCTACCTGGAATCACCTAATAGCTGGAGCTATGCCATCCAGGACCTTGCCGCTGTGGCATCCCTCGCCAGGAGCAGGGGAATCGTCACCATTGTGGACAACAGTTATTGCTCCCCGTTGTACCAGCAGCCCATTGCGATGGGAATAGATATCTCCCTGCAGTCCGCCACCAAGTATATCGGCGGGCATTCTGACACAGTTGCCGGAGTCATCACGGGAACCCGGGCAATGATGAAAAGGATCTTTGACAGTGAATACAATAACATCGGCAGCGGCATACAGCCCTTCAATGCCTGGTTGCTCATCAGGGGACTTCGTACGCTGCCTGCCAGGCTGGAACAGGTTACCCGTACCACCTATAAAGTACTGGAATACCTGAAAAATCATCCTAAGGTGGAGCGGGTATTGTTTCCGTTTGATCCGGAGTTTCCGCAATATGAGCTCGCCAGGAAGCAGATGAAGGAAGCCTGCGGGTTGATGACGATTATCTGTAAGGAGTCGACCAGGGCTGAGATCGTCCGGTTTTGTGAGAGCCTCCAACATATCATGATGGCCGTTAGTTGGGGCGGCCATGAAAGCCTGATCATACCGCGCTGCGCCGCGATAAAGGAGGAGCATTTCCGGCCGGCAAAGCCGGAACACCGCATGGTTCGGTTATATGTGGGGTTGGAATCCCCCGATTACCTGATCGCCGACCTGGAACAGGCGTTTTCACGATAATTATTTCAACGGATCGCTTGTTGCGGCTGAATTCTTTATTTTTAGACCCTTAACCAACTTTCATGACATTTTTGAGTAAATGCTCTTTACTATTATTGACCGGCAAACTGATTGTGCTGGGCGTACTTGCCCAGGACACAAAGGTGGTGCCGGCAGGTACAGAGGAGTGGGACCTGCGCCGTTGTGTAGATTATGCCGTGCAGAACAATATATCCGTCCGCCAGTCAGATGTACAGAAAAGAATAGCCGATCTGATGTATGAGCAGAGCAGGCAGGCCAAAATTCCCAATGCGAACTTTTCTTTAAATAATGGTTTAAAGTTCGGACGGTCCATTGATCCGACCACAAACCTTTATACGAATCAACAGTTGCTGTATCAGGGCTTTCAGTTCAATACCGATGTAACCATCTTTAATTGGAACAGGATCAACCATAATATTACCGCCAACAGGCTGGAGGCCGCAGCCTCAGCTGCGGATGTGGAGAAAAATAAAAATGATATTGCCCTTAATGTTGCGACTGCCTACTTAACTGCGCTACTTTCAAAAGTTCAGGTCGACATTGTAAGGGTACAATTGAAGCAGAGCCAGGATCAACTTGCCGATACCAGGAAGCGGGTAAATGCAGGAACACTGCCCGAGCTTAATGCCGTTGACCTGGAAGCTCAGGTTGCACGTGACAGTGCAAATGTAATCTCGTCAGATGCAACGTTTCAGCTAAACCTGCTTAGCCTGAAAGCCTTGTTGAATCTTGATGCAGCTCAGCCATTCAGTATAGCGGTGCCGCCTGTTGAGTTCATTCCGGTGGACCCGATTGCCGAATTGCAACCCGCACTCGTTTATGATCTTGCCTTGAAGAACCAGCCCGCTCAAAAAGCAAATGATTTGAGGAAACAATCGCTTGAGGCATCCATCAAGACTGCAAGGGCAAACTTATACCCTTCGATTTTTGCGGCTGGTGGCCTTTCAAGTAATTTTGCCTCGACAGACAAGAAGTTTACCGGTGAATATCAGTTTCGCGGCATTGATACCACGCTCAATTTTGTCGGTATCCTGGATGCCAATGGTAAACCCTACAATGTACTGTCTCCTAATTATCTGCCTTTACAAGCCAAGAAATCATTTGGTGAATTGTGGCAGGGATATGGAGATCAGCTTTCCAACAACTTTAGTCAGAATATTGCTGTCGGCATTTCCGTTCCCATTAATAATGGATTCCAGGCAAGAACCAACTATAAGCGTTCCAAGCTGAACCTGGAGAACCAGAAACTGGTAATTGAACAGGCCAATCAGACTTTGAAGCAGGATATTTACAGTGCCTATACCAATGCTGTAGCGTCGCTGCAGAAATACAATGCCAGCAAGGCCAGCATGAGCGCTGCCCAGCGTTCTTATGACTTTGCCAGCAGGCGGTATGAGCTCGGGTTACTTTCCACACTTGAGCTGATCACCAGCCAGAGTAACCTGACAAGGGCAAAAATTGACGTGGCCAACGCCCAGTTCGACTACGTCTTCCGTATGAAAGTGCTGGAATTTTACAAAGGAATGGGCATCAAATTATAAACTGCAATCACCCCTGTATATGAATAAGAAATTAGTTTGGATCCTTGTCGGCGTTCTGGTTTTGGTTGGCGCCCTGTTCGGAATGAAAAAAGCCGGTATTATCGGCAAAGAAGAAGGCATTAAGGTAACAACGGAAAAACTGGAAAACCGCACGATCATCGAAACTGTGAATGCGAGCGGCAGTGTATATCCTGAGATCGAAGTGAAAGTCAGCTCGGATATTTCGGGTGAGATCATTGAACTCAATGTGGAGGAAGGTGATAGCGTCAGGAAGGGACAGGTGGTAGCAAAGATCTTTGCCGACCTGTACCTGACGCAGCGGGACCAGGTAGCAGCGGCGGTTCGCCAGCAGGAAGCCATCACTGAGAATAGCAAGGCATCTCTGGATGCCCTTAAGTCAGCAATGACGCAGTCTGAAGCACAATACAACCGGCAGAAGCAGCTGATGGAGGAGAAAGTCATCTCCCGTTCAGAATTCGAGATTGCCGAGAACGCCTACAATACCGCTAAAGCAAATTATAATGCAGGGTTGCAGGGTATCAGGGGAAACCAGGCTGCTGTACAAAGTGCGCAGGCCAACCTCCAGCGGGCGAACAAGGATCTTGGCCGTACTACGATCGTAGCACCCATGGATGGTATTATTTCTTTGCTTGCGGTTAAAAAAGGAGAAAGGGTGGTTGGTACTGCACAGATGACAGGTACGGAAATGATGCGGATCGCCGACATGAAAAAGATCGAAGTGCGGGTAGACGTAGGCGAAAATGATATCCCCAAAGTACACCTGGGTGATTCAGCGCTGATTGAAATAGACGCCTATAACGGCAGGAAATTCAAGGGGATCGTGACGCAGATTGCTTCCAGCAGCAACTCCCTGGGAACGACGACAGCTACCAATACCAATGACGTCACCAATTATAAAGTGCATATCCGCCTGTTGCCGGAATCATATGCAGATCTTCTGAAAGACAAAAGGCCAAAGGCATTTCCGTTCCGTCCGGGGATGAGTGCAGCAGCCGATATCCAGACCCGCCGCCGGGAGAATGTGCTTGCTGCTCCGATCAATGCAGTGACCACCCGCGAGAAGGACAGCGACAAGTCAGTTGCCGAAACCAAGGGCTCTATCCCTGCTGATGACAACAACAATACAGAAGAAGAAGGTAAAAAATCCCTTAGTTCCGACCTTGATGAAGTGGTATTTGTATTGCAGGCGGACAAAACGACCATCAAACGTGTAAAAGTTCGCACAGGCATCCAGGATATCAACTATATCGAAATTCTCGGCGGTTTGAAACCCGGAGAAGAAGTAGTTACCGGACCCTATTCGCTGATTTCAAAATCGCTGAAGAACAACGACAAGGTAAAAGTGGTTAAGAAGGAAGAACTATTCGAGGCTAAAAAGAAATAACCATGGGGTTGGGAATCATCGGTAGTGGAAGCTGGGCTACGGCACTGGCTAAAATTGTTACGGACAATGGTCATGGTATCCATTGGTGGGTGAGGAGTGACAACATACTGCAGCACCTTTCGCAACGAAAACACAATCCGCAGTACCTGTCTTCCGCCAGTTTTGATACTTCGCGGATCACACTGTCCACTGACCTGCAAAGTGTGATTGCTGCCAGTGATATGCTGGTCATTGCAGTCCCTTCTGCCTATCTCGAAGAGACATTTGCCGGCATACCTGCCGATGCTTTTACGGGCAAGTCAGTCGTTTCTGCTGTTAAAGGAATGCTTCCTGAGCAGAATATCCTGCTGAATGAATGGCTGCTTTCCCGGTACAAAGTGTCCCTGTCAGATTACTTCACCGTCATGGGACCCTGCCATGCCGAAGAAGTAGCCAACGAAAAATTGTCTTACCTCACCTTTTCGGGGCTGGATGCCGAGCGGACGGCGCGTCTGGCAGCGTGTTTTAAAACTTACTATATCAATACCATCGTAAACAGCGATGTGATAGGAGTGCAATATGCGGCTGTGCTGAAGAATATCTATGCGCTGGGTGCGGGCATTGCGCATGGCCTGGAATACGGTGACAATTTCCAGAGTGTGCTTATCGCCAATTGTGCAGATGAAATGGCGGGTTTTCTTCAGAAAGTAGGCATTCAGCATGTGGAAGTCGGCGTGCATGCGGACGTTCATCCGGTAACCCATCAGAAAGCCGCCAATTATGCCGCTTCTGTATACCTGGGTGACCTGCTGGTAACCTGTTATTCACTGTTCAGCCGCAACCGGACATTCGGCAACATGATTGGAAAAGGATACTCCGTGATGTCGGCACAACTGGAAATGAATATGGTGGCTGAAGGATACAATGCCAGTCGCTGTATCAATGCGATCAACCAGGAGGTTAAGGCGGAGATGCCAATAGCAGAAACCATTTTCCGGATACTCTGGCAGCACCTTTCACCGGCAAAAGGTTTCCGTTACATTGAAGAAACCCTGATTTAACAACAGTTTTGTGGCTGAATAAGTGCCGGAATCGTATCTTGTAACCACGACGATCATTTATGCCTCTTAGTCTTTCCATATACGGCGTTGCCAGCCTGATCGGCCTGGTTATCGTTTATTGCGTTAACTGGATCATTCAGCACAGTTCTTCTGAGCGGAAACAGTAATTGTTGGCCCCCCATCACTTAGAATTCCTGGCGCAAGAAAGACTAACGTCCAAACTATCAAACAGTCAAACTTTTATTTCCTATTGCCGGAAAAGCGCTGCCGCTATGCCATCTGCATATAATCTTCCTTCCCTTGTCAGAACCAGCCTGTCTTTCAATAACTCCATCTGTCCGCGTTCTATAAAAGTCGCTGCGTCTTTTGTCAGTTCATCTGACCAGGAATGATTGAACCGTGACCGGATAACCTCCAGCGAACAGCCTTCCAGCTGGCGGAGAGAAGTCATCAGGTATTCGTTAAAGTGATTTTCAGTGGTCAGCAGCTCGGATTCAGTAACCGGTTTTCCGGATTCCATACCTGTTACGTACAATGCATTATTGGCTATGTTCCACCAGCGTTCTTTACCGTTGAAGGAATGCGCGCCCGGGCCAATGCCGAGATAGGGAGCACCGCTCCAATATGCGCTGTTGTGCCGGCTTCGATGCCCCGGAACTGCAAAATTTGAGATCTCATAATGCTCCCAGCCCGCTTCAGTCATCCGGTCGGACAATAGCAGGAATTGCTCAGCCTGTTGCTCCGGGTCCGGCGCCACGGCCTGGTGACGGCGAATCATGCTATCCAGTGCTGTTTTGGATTCCACTGTCAGGGCATAGGCGGAAAGGTGGGTGATTCCCAGCTGCAGGGCAGTCTCTATGTTTTGCCTCCAGGCATCATGGGAAAGCCCGGGAGTGCCATAAATCAGGTCGATATTGAAGTGCTCAAAACCAGCGTCACGCGCCTTGCTGACTGCGGAAAGCGCCTCGGAGGCCGTATGCGCGCGGTTCATCCAGTGCAGATCCTCCTCCCGGAAGGATTGAACGCCGATGCTGAGCCGGTTAATCCCGGCATTTTTCCAGAATTGCAAAGATTCGGGATTGATGTCATCAGGGTTAGCTTCAAGGGTGATCTCCGGGGATGGGGACAGCCGGTAGTTTTTTGCAATGGCCGCCTGCAAGCGCTGCAGTTCTTCTTCACTTAGCAAAGAGGGCGTTCCGCCGCCATAATAAATTGTTTCAAATTGTTGTAAGTCCCAGTTTCTGGCAGCCTGGCTCAGTTCGGTCAATAAAGCGTTTACTACTACGTTCTTGTTTTGCAATCGGGTAGAAAAATGGAAATTGCAGTAATGACAAGCTTTTCTGCAGAAGGGAATATGAAGGTAGAGTCCGGCCACCCTGCAAAAATACGCCACGCTGCGATATGGCTTTCACTGGTCATTTTCCTGCTATCCGGAAAAGTGGTTTTTGCTCAGTACCCCCTGCAGGTCAAGCTGGTAGATGGGGATAGTACAAGCCTGGCCTCACTGCAGCTGAAAACAGCGTTTCCCAACCGCCAGGCATGCGCCCAGTATGTGAACGATCTTCCTGGTTACCTTTCCCAAAAAGGCCTCGTTAATGCCTCCGTTGACTCCGTTCAACTGGATTCTGCTTCCGGCAGTATTTTACTTTATCTCGGCACTTCATTATACTGGGGCGATTTTAAACTGGAAGGGATGACGCGCCAGGAGTGGCTGCAAACCGGTCTTTCTCTCCCGCGGCCAGGAAAAGACCCCTTCCACGCCAGGCAGTTACAGCAAATTCAAAACCAACTACTTACATGGTTGTCTGATAACGGATATCCGTTTGCCCAGGTGCAGTTTGATAGTGTGGAATGGAAAGACGGAAAACTGGGTGGCCAGCTGGTGGTTGACCGGGGAATGTACTATACGGTGGATAGTATCAGGGTGGAAGGGACTGCCCGGATTTCAGACCGCTTCCTTCATCGTTACCTGGATATTCCCCAGGGCAGCAAGTACAGCTTTAAAGCATTTCAAAATATATCGCCACGGTTACGGGAGCTGACCTTTCTCCGCGAAGTAAAGCCATGGGATATCCGGTTCGGCGGAAACGGTGCGATTGTGGATCTCTATCTCGAACCACAGAAAAGCAGCCAGATCAATGTGCTGGTGGGCCTGCTTCCCGGGACCGACCCCCTGACAGGAAAGTCGAAATTCCAACTGACGGGAGAGGCTGTGCTGAATCTGAAGAATGCCCTGGGTGCGGGCGAAACCATTGGCGTCAACTGGCAACAACTGCAGCCCAAATCTCCCCGGCTGAACTTGTTGTACCAGCAACCATACCTTTTCGGATCAGCTTTTGGAATTTCTACCCAGTTCGATCTTTTTAAAAAGGATAGCAGTTTTCTTAACCTGAACGGTATTATCGGTCTTCAGTACGCGGTCTCAGCCAGGCAGACGGGGAAAGTGTTTTTGCAGCTGTTCAGGACCAATCTGCTCACGGTAGACACTTCAGAAATCAAAATAACCCACCAGCTTCCGGCGGACATGGACATGAGTATTTTTAACCTCGGTGTGGATTATGAACTGATCACTACCAACTACCGTCGGAACCCCCGTAAAGGATGGGAATTTTATGGGTTTGTTACAGCAGGCACACGAACCATCCGGCGCAATAACCTGATTGTTGACATCAAGGATCCCGCATTCGACTATGCAAGCTTGTATGATACGGTGAAACTAAACGGTTATCAATTCCGGCTCAGAGGCAATGTATCCCGGTTTTTCCCGTTTGGAAGGCAATCCACTGCCCTGGTGAAATTAGCGGGCGGCTGGGTGCAAAGTCCGTCGCTTTACCGCAACGAATTATTCCAGATCGGAGGCTATAAATTATTGAGAGGATTCAATGAAGAAAGCATTTATGCATCCGGGTATGTTGTCAATACACTCGAGTATCGTTATCTCGTCAATATGAATTCTTATTTCTTTGTGTTCAGTGACCTTGGCTTTATCGCCAATAAAAGTTCAATGGGAGACATTAAAAGTCGCTATTGGGGGCTTGGAGTGGGGATGGCATTTGAGACGACAGCGGGTTTTTTCAACCTTTCCCTGGCGGCAGGAAAAACAGATTCGAACAGCTTTGATCTGAAACAAACCAAGATCCACCTTGGCTACGTGAATTATTTCTAAATTGCAGCGACTCATGAACCGATTCATTCTCCTGATCTGCTGCTTTCTTCTTACTCCTGCCGTACACCAGGCGCAGCAGTCGTTGGGGAAAAAATCATCAGCAGATTCGGTAAAGCAGCAGCCATCCGCGGCAGGGCAATCGCGTGATACAGCAAAAGCGGCTCTGCCTTTGACGAACACCTGGATTCCCATTGTTTACGACAGTCTTCCTTATACCAAAGCGATCAGGAGCAATCCCTGGTTTAATTTCAACGGCAAGCCAGTGCTTCGTACTGTGGAAATACATCAGGCGTCGAAAAAGGAAGGCATCTTCTACACCCTTGCGGCACTTTTCCTGCTTCTGGCGTTGGTGCGTGCCAGTTTCGCCAGGTATTTCCAGAACCTTTTTGCAGTTTTTTTCCGGGCATCCATGAAACAAAAGCAGATCAGGGAGCAACTGTTGCAGACACCGCTGGCTTCCCTGCTGTTGAATTTATTGTTTGTCGCAACTGCCGGACTGTATGCCGCATTTATCCTTCACCACCGTATGGAGACCCGGTCCGGACAATTTAATTTCTGGTTACTCTATGGCTATAGCGTTGCAGCCGTTGCAGCTTTATATGTGGGAAAATTCTTTTTGTTAAAAATGCTGGGTTGGACACTGCGGATGGAACAAACAACGGATACCTACATATTCATTGTTTTTTTATGTAATAAAGTACTGGCTATCTTTTTATTACCTTTGCTTTTAGTCGCAGCGTTCGCCTCACCGGGCTTGGTCACTATAGCGATGACAATTTCTTATGTACTGGTGATTGGAGTCTTTCTTTACCGATATATTAGTTCTTACGGTTATATTAATAGGGAAGTCAGGACGAGTCGTTTCCACTTTTTTTTGTACCTTTGTGCCTTCGAAGTAGCACCCTTACTGTTGATTTATAAGGTGTTATTGAAATTCGTGTAGAAGTTAATTAACTTTAAGAAATTTTAGCTCAGACAAATGCTAAAGAACGAGGCTAAGAAGGGTTCAGTAGCCCCTTCTATCAAAAAGATCCTGATTACCCAGCCGAGGCCTGAAAGCGACAAGTCACCATACTTTGAGCTTGGCAAAAAGTATGGCCTGGCACTCGATTTTCACCCATTCATCCGCCTGGAGGGAATTCCTGCAAAGGATTTCCGTAAGCAGAAAATTGATATCAGCCTTTACACAGCAGTGATCTTCACCAGCCGGAATGCGATTGATCATTTTTTCCGGATCTGTGAAGAGATGAAGGTGAGTGTATCCCAGGACACTAAATATTTCTGCGTTACCGAAGCAGTTGCGCTCTATCTCCAGAAATTCATTCTCTACCGTAAACGCAAAGTGTTCTATGGTGCCGACGGTACCAACAAGAGCATGTTTGATGTTATCAACAAGCACAAGGAAAACGAACGTTTTCTTTATCCGTGTTCGGAAAATCAGCAGGATAATGATATCGTGAACTGGCTAAAGTCGCACAAGTGTGAATTTGCCACACCATTCATGTACCGCACTATTTCCAATGATGTAAAGACGATACTGGGCGAACATGAATATGATATTATCTGTTTTTTTACGCCCAGCGGTGTAAAGAGTCTGATGGAAAACTATCCTGGCTACAAGCAGAACGGAACACGGATCGGGGCATTTGGCTCCAATACTTCCAGGGCGGTTGAAGAAGCAGGCCTTCGGTTGGATATCAAGGCCCCGCAACCACAAACACCTTCTATGGTAGCAGCGCTTGAGCAATTCCTCGCAGCCGAACTGAAGAAGTGACAGCACTTTCCCATATTCTGCAGCACCAGGTAATTGCGATCGTCCGCGGACTTGCATATGAAGACTTTCTGCCTGTTGCCAAAGCACTATCAGCAGGCGGTGTCAGGATCATGGAAATTACGCTGAATACCCCAAGGGCCCTCGAGGGCATCAGTATGCTCAGTGATCATTTTGATCCGGATACTTTGCTTGTAGGTGCAGGGACGGTGCTTGACGCAGTAGATGTAACCACTGCAGTTCAGGCCGGAGCGAAATTTATCATCTCCCCCCACACTGATCTCTCCATCATTCAAAAATCAAGGGAACTGGGTGCAGTGAGCATTCCCGGTGCATTCACGCCCACTGAAGTGGTGGCAGCATACCGAAATGGCGGTGAGATCATCAAATTATTTCCGGCAGCAGGCGGACTGGCATACCTGAAAGATATCAGGGCGCCATTAGACAAAATCCCGCTGATGCCAACCGGCGGCATTGACGCTTCCAATATAAGGCAATACAGTGACGCAGGGGCAGTGGCATTCGGAATCGGATCTTCCCTGCTTGGAAAAGGCCCCCTGGATCTGCAAAGGGTAACCGAAAATGCCGCGAACCTGCTACGACACCTACGTCCTGAACATGACAACAAAAATACTCTGCTGTGATTGGGGCAATACGAATTTCAGGTTGTACCTGGCAGACAGGACGGACCAGGCCATCCTGGCGACCTACACTTCCAACACCGGCATCAGGTTAATACATCAGCCATCCCCGGTTAATTCAGCACCATACGGACTTATGCCCGAGGTATACAGGAATCACCTGCTGCATGCCATAAAATCACTTGAAACTGAAGTTGGATTTTCTTTGACCGGCTTACCCCTGGTCGTTTCCGGCATGGCTTCGTCACCTATTGGAATACAGGAGCTTGCTTATACCGCTTTGCCATTCTCCCTCGAGCATCCCCATCTCGTGACTTTGCGGTATCCAGAGAGTGATGCGTTCAGGCATACTGTGCTACTGGTGTCGGGGCTCACTACGGGAAGCGATATCATGCGTGGAGAGGAAACAAAGATCATTGGGGCCGCAACATTATCAGCAGGGAGGGAGTTATTCATCCTTCCTGGCACGCATTCCAAACATGCAGTTGCTGAAGGTTCCGTGCTTACCGGTTTCCAGACTTTCCTGACGGGAGAATTCTTTTCGCTGTTGCAGTCACACGGCATTCTTGCTGCGAGTATTGATGCGGACACTGATTTGCTTGATCATCTCGACAGTTTTAAAGAAGCCGTCCTGCGCGTTCAGGAGTATTCCTTATTGTCGCTCGCATTTGAGATTCGTGCAAATGATGTGCTTAAGCGCAAAAATAAAAAGGACAATTACTGGTGGTTAAGTGGTTTACTGATCGGTGAGGAACTGAAGGCTATCAGGAATGACCAGTTTGACCGGATCACCCTGGTGGGGGGGAGTATTATGGAACCACTGTACAGGGCTGCCATGGAATTCATCGGGATGGCCGCACCTGATCCGGTAAGTGCTGAGTACGCACTCATCCGCGGTCAGATCAGGATCTTCAACGGAACCTAAAATCCCTTTGTAGTAGTGCGTACGCGCAGCAGCAACATGTTTGCAGTGATGAACAGGCTGGAACCGTCATCACCCCAGGCACAATTTGCTGTGGGCTGTCCGGTCTCGATCCTTCCCAATAATTTTCCATCCGGGGAAATAACGATAATGCCACCCGGCCCGGAGCTGAATACGTTGCCCTTCAAATCGGTTTTCAACCCATCCGGCGCTCCTTTAAGACCCGCCTTCAGCAATGGCGTAGCATCATAGAATAATTTTGCTTTGCCCACACTGCCGTCGGGTTGAACCGGATAAGCCATGATAAAGGGCTTTTCATCATGCGATTGTGCCAGGTAAAGTGTCTTTCCATCCGGAGACATGGCAACACCGTTTGGTGCTAAATACTCATCAATAAGATAAACCTTGCCTTCCGTAGAGAGGCGGTACAATCCCATTGGCTGATGTGCTGTACCCGGGGGCATTCCATAAGCAGGATCCGTGAAGTAATAGTCTCCGTTTTTCCCCTGTACGATATCATTGGGGCTATTGAGTCTTTTTCCCTGGTAATTGTCTGCCAATGTCCTTTTGCCACCGCCGGACAATGGCATCGCAGCAATACGGCGGTCGCCATGTTCACAGGTGACCAGTTCGCCGGCCTGGTTGATCAGCAGGCCGTTGCTGCCGGGCTCGGAACTGTACGGCAGCCTGCCTGTATATCCGGAGGGCATGAGGAATTCACTCAGACCTGATCCGCCTCTCCACTGAAAGATCGTATTCCGCTTCACATCAGAGAACAACAGGTAACCACTGTCCTTTACCCAAACGGGGCCTTCTGACCACTGAAACCCGGTGGAGAGAATTTCAACCTTTGCAGTAGCGGGAACCAGTTTCTCAAAGGCCGGATCCACAGTTACAATTTTGCCGGTGAATTGCTGACCAAAGGCGAGTGCGGGCAGGAGCAAGATTGCTGTAATTAACTTCATTGTTCAGAAATTTAAGATTGTTGCCCGATAAAACAAAAATGTTGGCTTTTCCTGTGGCAGAGAGGTTTCTTTCATTGGGTCGGCTGGCTGCCGACCAACAGCCGACCAACAGCCGACCTGCACCGATCCTACAGCGAAAGGGTGGGTTTGCATAGGGACGGATGTTGTTTTGCTGGGGGTCGGCTGTAGGTTTACCCTGAAATTGGACTGTTTTCCGGCAAATGCACCCGCGCAACGGAAATACAACCAAAGGTTGTCACCCAACAAATCAAGATTGTTGTCATTTTCATGTACCGGCAATCTTCCCTAACCAACCAGAATCCGTCCCTCGTATAACTTCAATTTCTGTTCACCTTTATGCTTTTTCTATTTTAGCAGTTGAATGCTGAAAAGTTATGAATCATCTTTCGGGCGAAAACAGCCCCTACCTGCTGCAGCACGTACACAATCCGGTGGACTGGTATCCCTGGAGTGAAGAAGCGCTTGCGCTTGCCCGTGACCAGCAAAAACCAATACTGGTAAGCATCGGATATGCAGCCTGCCACTGGTGTCATGTAATGGAAAGGGAAAGTTTTGAGGATCGCGAAGTGGCTGTGCTCATGAATAAATCCTTTGTGAACATCAAGATAGACCGGGAAGAAAGGCCGGACCTGGATCACATTTATATGGATGCAGTGCAGTCCATGACAGGATCCGGAGGCTGGCCGCTGAATGTTTTTCTGACACCGGAAGGAAAGCCTTTTTATGGGGGTACTTATTTCCCACCCCGTGCCGCATTTAACCGACCGAGCTGGACGGATGTTTTGAATGGCGTCAGTGAAGCCTGGGAGAATCGCCGGGAAGAAATCGGGCACCAGGCGGAAAACCTGACCCGGCACCTGGAACAGTCGAGTTTGTTTGGTCAGACGAACCAGGAAGAGGGGATGTTTACCACGGCTTCGGTCCATGACATGTCGGCTGCGCTGATGCAGACGGCAGACAGAACCGATGGTGGTTTCGGAAGGGCGCCAAAGTTTCCGCAGACACAGAGCATCGCGTTTTTGCTACAATACGATTATTTCCATCCGACTCCTGCTGTTCGCGACCATGCATTTCTTAGTCTTGACAAAATGATCAGGGGCGGCATTTATGATCAGCTGGGCGGTGGATTGGCGAGGTATGCAACGGACAATGAGTGGCTGATTCCGCATTTTGAAAAAATGTTATATGATCAGGCCTTATTCATTGGGGTGCTTGCGGATGCCAGCCAGGTAAGTCACCACAGTTTATACCGGGAAACCATTGACCACACTATGGAATTTGTAACCCGGGAGCTATTGTCACCTGAGGGAGGGTTTTATGCTGCACTGGATGCAGATTCGGAGGGGGAAGAAGGGAAATATTATGTGTGGGAACTGGGGGAACTGGAGGAAGTGCTGGGAGCTGACGCAGCACTGGCAGCTGACTGGTTTGGCGTAACCAGTGAGGGTAACTGGGAAGGGATCAACATTCTGACCCGGAAACAGGATAAGGATGATTTTGCCCGTAAACACGGCATGGAGACAGCAAAATGGGAACATAAGTTATTGACAATCAGTAGTCGCCTGATGGAACGGCGGTCACACAGGATCAGGCCGTCACTGGATGACAAGCAGATTCTGTCCTGGAATGCACTGATGAATACGGCCTGTTCCAAAGCTTTTGCTGCGACGGGTAACGAGGCTTACCGGGAACTTGCCACCAGGAATATGAACTGGATGCTTCAGGTATTTCAGGACCCGGAAAGGGGATTACGGCATACCTACAAGGGCGGAATCGTTAAGTTTCCCGGATTCCTGGATGACTTTGCATACTTGGTACAGGCTTTGATTTACCTGCAGGAAATTACGGGGAATCAGGCGTATCTGGAAAAGGCAGGACAACTTACAGAATGGGTATTTCAACATTTTGGGGATGAAACAAATAATCTCTTTTTCTATACTTCAGCGGGGCAAAAAGACGTTGTAGTAAGGAAGAGAGAGATTTATGATGCGGCAGTTCCCTCGGGAAATGCGGTCATGCAGTGGAATCTGCGTTACCTGGGAAAAATTCTGGACAGGCAGGAATGGATCAGCCATGCCAGCCGGATGGTGGCCAGTCTGGGTAAGGCAGTAACCCGTTATCCCGGTTCTTTTGGAACCTGGGCTTCGGGGTGGCTGTTGGAGGTAGAAGGGTGTGCAGAAATTGTTGCAGTGGGACCTGCGGTGGATGCTTTGCGGATTGAAATATTAGCTAATTTTATTCCGAATCATATCTTCCAGTCGGCCACCCATGAAAATTTAGCTTACCCGCTTTTGCGAAACAAGCCTTCCGCTACCAGTTTGATCTATGTTTGCCAGAACTATTCCTGTCTTCAGCCAGTGGAGACGGTGACAGCCATGTTGCGTCAGTTATAGTAAGGCAGTCATAATTTTAGGGGGAAACGCAATAATTCCCGCTAAACAACCGTTAAAATTGTACGTGGATCACAAGTGATTGATAGAATAGGCATTAAATTATAAACTTGGAAGTCGATGTTGACAAAATATTATATTTGCCCACTACCCTTTAATATTATGAAAATGAAAAACCTGTCCACACTACTCACATTGGCGGCTTTGTCCACGCTGGTGGTGAGTTGCGGCAAGTTGGGGAAGAGCTCCAAAGGAAACGGAGTTCCCCAAGACGGTCAGTTGCACGGTGTGTCTGCCGGCAACAAATACTCCATGCCCAAGCCACCCGGAATGGTCTACGTACCGCCTGGAACCTTCCACATGGGTCCCAGCGATGAAGACATCAACTTTGCCTTTACAGCAAGGAATAAGCAGGTGTCTATCAATGGATTCTGGATGGATGCAACTGAAATCACCAACAACGAATACCGCCAGTTTGTTTACTGGGTACGTGATTCTACAGCAGCAAAGCTGATGGGTTTTGTGAAGAATGCTGATGGAGTTGATTATGTGGACTGGAATAAGGCGAATACTATTAAATGGGGCGATAAAGCTACTGTTGAGAAAATCGACCAGCTGATCCTCTCTCCTGAGAACCGGATTTTCGGCAAGAAAGAGATCGATGCCTCCAAGCTTATCTATCATTCCGAGATTTTCGATAATAAAGATGCTGCCAGAAGGGAAAATGCGGGTAAACCCCGTTCCCAGTTCATCGTAAAGAAAGATGTACGTATCTATCCGGATACCCTGGTATGGATCCGTGACTTCGCCTACTCTTACAATGAGCCCATGACGAAGCGTTATTTCTCTCACCCTGCGTTTGGCAACTACCCTGTTGTAGGTGTAAACTGGAACCAGGCTACTGCCTTCTGCGAGTGGAGAACACATTATCTGAATGCTTTCCTGGCCAGCAAGAAGCGCGCTCAGGAATCCGATTTCCGCCTGCCAACTGAAGCAGAGTGGGAATATGCAGCCCGCGGCGGCCGTTCACAATCAATGTTCCCCTGGGGTAACTATTACCTCCGTAATAAGAAAGGATGTCTCCTGGCCAACTTCAAACCCGGCCGTGGTAACTATCCCGAAGATGGCGGATTCTACACTGTTCGTGCCGATGCTTACTGGCCTAACGATTTCGGTCTGTATAACATGGCAGGTAACGTTGCAGAATGGACTTCTTCACTCTACTACGAAGGCGGTTACAACTTTCAGCATGACATGAACCCCGACATCCGTTACAACGCGAAGGATTCAGATCCTCCCCGGATGAAGCGTAAAGTATTGCGCGGCGGCAGCTGGAAAGATGTTGGCTACTTCCTGCAGACAGGTACACGCTCTTATGAGTACCAGGATACTGCCAAATCTTACATCGGCTTCCGTACAGTGATCGATCTTCCTCCCATGCAGGGCAAAGGCAAAAAATAAGCTTATAGCAAATTTCTAAAGGACAAACTCTTATTTAATTAATTGATTGAAATAATCAAAACGGTATACTATTATCTAAACCCTTTAACAAAAGCAATCTAAACTTTAAAACTATGGCTGGTACATCTAAATCTACTGAAAGACTGGTAAACGTTGTAGTGTGCGTTGGCGCCGCGGTGGTAATCTTCGGAGCCTGGGCTAAAATCCTGCACAAATCGTTTGCCGATATCATGTTGACCGTTGGTCTGTTGACCGAAGCGGCGATCTTCCTGATCTATGCATTGCTCCCGCCTCCCGGCCAGGAAATGGCTGCCCTGGCAGAAGCACTTCCGAAAATGGCTGGCGGTACCAGTGGTAACCCCGCCCTGCAGAGCCTGGACAAAATGATGCAGGAAGCTGATATCACTCCGACCAACCTGAAAAAACTCAGCGAAGGTTTCAACAAACTCGGTACTACTGTAAATCAAATGAAAGACGTTTCTGACGTTGTAGCAGCTACCAACGAGTACGCTTCTAAAACGAAAGAAGCTGCCGGTGCACTCGGTCAGATGAAAGACGCATATACCAAGAGCGCTGCGACCATGCAGTCTTTCAATGATGCATCTGAGTCTACCAAGCAATTCCATTCTCAGGTTCAGACCCTGACCAAAAACCTGGGTTCACTGAACACTATCTATGAGCTGGAACTGCAGGATACGAATAACCATCTGAAAGCAATGAACAACTTCTACAGCAACCTCGCCCAGGCTTCACAGGCCATGCAGGGAAGTGTTGAAGATGCTAACAAAACCAAGGAGCAAATCACTTTGCTGGCCAAGAACCTCGGCAACCTTAACCAGGTTTATGGCAACATGTTGAGTGCAATGCAGGGTCGCGCTTAATCCCGCACCTTTTACCAGCCAACCTTGACGAACATTGAATAACAGATTGACAACATTTAAATCCCAGATCCATGGCCTTACCTAAAGAGCCCAGGCAGAAGATGATCAACATGATGTATTTGGTGCTTACCGCGCTACTTGCATTGAACGTGTCATCTGAAATCCTGAACGCTTTCAAAACCGTAAACAATAGCATCACTACCGCCAATGCGGTAGTTGATAAGAAAAACGCTTCAATCTTTGAAGCTTTCAAAGAAGCGCTGAGTGATCCCAAGACCGCTGAAAATGCCAACAAGTGGTTTCCAAAAGCCCAGGAAGCACAGAAGCTGTCTGATGATCTCTCTAACTATATTAACGACCTGAAAACCCGCCTGAAGAAAGAAGCTAAAGGCGAAAACATCGGTACACCGGAAGAAAAATTCAGCGAAGACAATCTCGACGCTGCTACCCGGATGCTGGTGGAAGGTAAAGATGGTGTTGAGCTGGAAAACAGGCTGAAGGCTTTCAAAACAAACCTTCTGAATGTGATCCCGGAAGACCAAAGGGCTGCGATTGAAAAATCACTGCCGCTTGATCTTTCCATCCCCAAGTCTCAGACTGGTTCTACTACCAGCAAAGAATGGAAGTCTGCTTATTTCCACATGACTCCAACCATTGCTGCCCTGACCATCCTGAGCAAATTCCAGAATGATGTGAAGAATTCTGAAGCGATCGTGGTAGATCATTTCTACCAGCAGATCGGTAAAGTGAAGTTCAAGCTCGATAAATTCGAGGCCTTCGCTTCCCAGAACTCACAATACCTGATGCCTGGCCAGGAACTGGTGATCACTTCCGGAATCGGTGCGTTCTCAACTGAAGCGCTTCCTTCCGTAACCGTGAATGGTGCAAAAGTAACTACCAACCCCGACGGTTCTGCCATCTATAAGACAACTGTAAATGGCGCCGGCGAGCACACTGTAAAAGTTGTGGTAGCTTACAAAGACCCGAACACCGGTGAAGATAAAACCACTACCAAAGACGTAACCTACACTGTAGGTGTTCCTTCCGGAGCCTCTGTTTTCCTGGAGAAAATGAACGTGGTGTATATGGCAGTGGATAACCCGGTAATGGTGTCTGCAGGTTCTGCAGGTAAAGAGAAAATGAATGTTTCCTTTACCAACGGTACCATTAGCCCTGCTGGCGGCGACCGTTATATCATCAAGCCTTCTAAAATGGGCCCCGGTGAACTGAAAGTAACCGTTGACGGCAAAACAACCTCCTTCCCGCTGCGTTGTAAAAACCTGCCTGACCCGACTGCAACTGTAGGAAACAGCCGTGGAGGTTCAATGGGAGCTGCACAATTCAAAGCGATGGGTGGTGTATTGGCTAAACTACTTGATTCTGAATTTGAAGCAAAATATGATGTACTGAGTTATGTAGTTGGTGCAAATGGTGGCGCGTTCCAGGTTTACCGTCAGGCTCCGAATGATGGTGCCCGTTGGACAGGAAGTGCAGCACAGATCATTAGCATGGCTACACCCGGTTCAAGCATCTTCTTCGATCAGATCCGTGTAAAAGGTCCTGATGGCAAAGTGCGCGAACTGCCCGGTATCTTCTTTAACCTGAAATAAGCATTGATAAAACTGGCATAAAATGAAAAACCGTATCATCCAACTCTGTCTTGTGGTCGCCGCTATGGGGCTGTTTGTCAGCACTGCCGATGCGCAGGCGAAGAAAAGCCGGACAGCCAAAAAAAGGACGACGGCCAAGAAGACAAGTACGAATAAAAGCAAAAGTGGCAATGCTGCTGCGTTAACACAGGCCCCGGCTGTTCAGGACACTGTTCCGCTGGTAGCGCCAGAACCAACTTTCGACCTCGGTCCGGTACGTAAATCGCTTCGTAACGACAATGCGATCGAACGCAACCTGGTGAAAGAAAGGATTCCGTTGACGTATGAACATATCCGTGAGGACGATGCGGTTTACCGCCAGCGTCTGTGGAGGGAGATCGACATCCACGAAAAGATGAACCTTCCCTTCATGTACAAGGCAGACGATGATAATGGTAACCAGCGTTTCATCAACATCCTGCTGAATTCATTGAAGTCCGGCGAACTGACTGCCTTTAACCCGATCGACGACCGTTTTACCACTCCCATCACCATTGGTGAGATTGCAAAACAACTCGTGGGTGAACCCCAGACCATTCAGATCCCTGACTGGATACAAGACCCGGATGGTTCCAAAGGCATCATGAAGGACAGTATTATCGTGAACGAGTTCAACCCTGAGAATATTGAAAAATACTGGATCAAGGAAGAAGTTGTTTTCGATAAGGAGTCTTCCCGTCTGCACGTGCGCATCCTCGGTATTGCTCCCCTGAAAACCATCAAGAATGCTGATGGAAGCTTAAGGGACGTGACGCCACTGTTCTGGGTTTATTATCCCGACATGCGCCCCCTGCTGGCTCGTTATGAAGCTTATAATGGCAAAAACTTCGGTGCCCGTATGAGCTGGGAAGAGCTGTTCGAAAGCAGAATGTTCTCCAGCCGGATCATCAAGTCTACGATTGATAACCCCAGTGATGCATTTATCATGACCTACATCAAGGATCCGATCCTGCGTCTCCTGGAAGGTGAAAATATCAAGGACAAAATTTTCAACTACGAACAGGACCTCTGGTCTTACTAAGCCAGCCTGTTTCAACATAAAAACCCCGCCGACCGGCGGGGTTTTTCATTATAAATCAATCTGATAAAGCAGTTTCCGCAACGTTAACGAATAGCCGAAAATACCCGGATAGGGGTATTGCAGGATCAATAAATCATCGTATCTTTACATCGGTTTTTCATAGGATATTGGATTTTAAAAACGGGGCTGGATGTCTATCCTGGCCCCTTTTTTATTCCCCGGTATCCTCCGGTTGAAAATGTCTGAACACCAATTCCGCTTTCTTGCTTCCTACAACGGCAGTCAATTCTTCCCTATTTCTTTCCCGTACATTTTTCACACTGCGGAAAGTCTTCAGTAACAGGTCGGCTGTGGCCTTGCCAATGCCGGCGATCTGTTCCAGTTCGTTTTTGAAAGTTCCCCTGCTGCGTTGGTTCCGGTGAAATGTGATACCGAAACGGTGCACTTCGTCCCGCACCTGGCGGATCAGTTTTAACGAAGCGCTGTTATAGGGCAGTTTAACGGAAGCGGTATCTCCGGTAAAGAAAATTTCTTCTTCATTTTTGGCTAGTCCCACCAGAGTCATTTTGCCTGTGAGACCCAGTTCCCGTATGCTTTCCATTGCGGCACCAAGCTGCCCTTTTCCGCCGTCTATAATGACCAGCTGGGGCAATGCAGCGCCTTCCTCCCTTAGCCGCCTGTAGCGCCGGAAAACAACTTCTTTCATGGTGGCAAAGTCGTTAATGCCGGTTACGGTCTTCACATTATAATGCCGGTAGTCTTTCTTGCTGGAAACGCCATCCCTGAATACCACCATGGCGGAAACCGGGAATGCCCCCTGGAAGTTGGAGTTGTCAAAGCATTCAATATGTACAGGCAGTTCCTGAAGGTGAAGGTCTTCCTGTAATTGTTGCAATACTGCTGATTTTTCTTCTGCTGAGCGACCCTCAAGGTTGAGGGTCTTTTTCCGCCGGATTTCCTCCTTGAAGTAATTCACATTCTTCTGGGATAACTCGAGTAGTTTCCGCTTGTCGCCCCCTTTGGGTACAGTCACCTGGATGCCTTCGGGTAGCTCCGGCAACTCAAATGGAACAACTACTTCGTCAGCCTGGCTGTTAAAAGTTTCCCGGATCTGCCCGACGGCAAAGGACAATACTTCGTCAGGCTCCTCATCCAGGTGGGTTTCCAGCTGAATGGTGTGGGTTTGCACGATCGTGCCGTGCTGTACCATCAGGTAATTGACGTAGGCAATATCTCCGTCTTTAAGAATGGAAAAAACGTCAAGGTGGGTGAGGTGGCTGCTGACGATTACAGAGCGGCTCCTGTACTGTTCCAGGTGCTCAATTTTTTTCCTGATCAGCTCCGCCTTTTCAAACTGCATGGCCTGCGCTTTCTCCTGCATTTCCTGACGGAACTGGCTGATGACGGGCTGCAGGTTACCTTTCATCAGGTTCTTCAGTTGCATCAGGTCCTGGTGATAATCTTCTGCTGTTTGCAATCCCTCACACGGGCCTTTGCAATTGCCGAGATGATACTCCAGGCAGACTTTGAATTTTCCCTTGCGGATATTGGCTTCCGTCAGGTTCAGCTTGCAGGTGCGGAGGGCGATGTTCTGCCGGATAAAATCAAGGAGTTCACGCACTTTCCCTACCGAGGTAAATGGTCCCAGGTACTCTGATCCGTCGTTAATCCTGCGACGGGTCAGAAAAACCCTTGGGAAGGGTTCTTTTTTGATTACCAGGTACGGATAGGTCTTGTCATCCTTCAGGTTGATATTGTAAAAAGGCTGATATTGTTTGATCAGGGCGTTTTCCAGCAGAAAGGCATCCTGTTCAGAATCCACCAGGGTAAACTCGATACGGTGGATCCGCTGAACCAGTTCATGTGTTTTGTAACTGGTGAAAGTTTTGTTGAAATAGGAGCTTACCCGTTTGCGCAGGCTTTTGGCCTTCCCGACATAAAGCAGCCGGTCGCCGGCATCGAAGTATTTATAGATGCCCGGTGATAATGGAATTGTGTGCGCGATTTGCTGAAAATTCTCAGGCGTCATAGTCGTTATTCAACAGGATCCCAAACCACCTTCCACTGGGTGACTGTTGCTTCACCCTGTCCGATCTGGCGGCTACGAAGTATCTGATAATAATGATTGGCCTTCCAGAAAAGTTTATCCTGAATCAGGGTATCGCCGGATTGATACAGCTTTTCCAGGTAAATAGTATTGACTTTGTCCAGTCCGGCAGGATCAGGCTTCAGGATCACATCAGCTCTTTTGAGGGGCAATGTGCTATCTGACGTAAGGTAAGTGAATGTGACATTGGGAATGGACTGATCGGCAAAGCTGGACTCCTTATAACTGGATTTAAGCGGCTCGCGGGTAATATCTTCGGCAAGAAAACCAGCCCGGGCCAGGCTGTCACAGGTGGCAAACGGGATGGCTGATGTATCCTTCCGGTCTTTGTCCTGGTAATAAAGGGTGGTTGGTAATTTCAGGGAGTCGATTGATTTCAGCTCTTCCCTGATATAGGCAGTTATCGGCACGAATTCAACGTCGGGAGCCGGTTGGGAGGATTTGCCCTGGCCGCAGGCGTAAAGGATCACGGAAAATGATGCACTGATGGTCAACAGCCAGGTGCGATTCGAAATGCTTTTAAACATTCCCAAATGTACTGAAGCGTGCTAATTAACGGATGGTTTTGCTGATGCCTACTTTTACGCCGTATTCCATCAGGTTCTCTTTGATGGGATATTCTTTTTTGTAGGTAGAGAGCAGGTTATACCGGAACTGTGGCCCCAATTGCCAGCGCAGGTCTCCTGATTGGTAGGAGAAGAATGCTTCGATACTGGTAGCGACATTCCAGCGACGGATCAGGGATGGTTCTTTAACATAGTTGGTGAAATCGCTGCTCAGCAGGTATTGGTTGGCATTCAGCAGGTAACTGGGTTGCAGGCTGCCTGCCAGGTTAACCTGGAATTTGCTGTAACCGAAAAGTTTGAGTTCGGCACCGATCGGCAGGGCGATCTGCAAATACTGGTTTTGCAGTCTTTCGGGATGGATACCGGAGAAATTACGCATGTTGGAAGTAGCGACGAGCGTATCGTTCTGGTAGCCATATGCGGTATTCAGTGTTAATGTGGCTTTTTCCGGTGTGTGGGCAAAAGCTTCAATGGTATACCGGGTCAGATTAAGCTGGAGGCCGGTCTTGAGTACAAGGGAACGGCTTGCTTCATATCGGAAAGCGCCCCCGAATTCAAAGCCGATTGCTGGCTGATGGTCTACAAATTCGTTTACATTCAGCCGCTGTACCAATACGGGTGAGTTACCGAAATTGCTTTTCTGGTTACCATCATACAATTTCCGGTAGCCAATCGCCGGCGCGAAAGACATCATCACCGACCAGCGCTTGCGGCGGGTTGGTGACAGCTTGACAATACTGCTGGTTTCCAGTTGCTGATCAGGCTCTTCGAGTGCCGTGGCGGGGGGATCCACGTGAGCTGTCAAAGCAGGCCTTGGTGCCTGTTGCAGTTGCTGGAAAGATCCAATCGCCTTGGAGGTATAAAATGGTTCCTGGCCATTTGTTTTAGCTGCAGCTATAGCAGCTTTACGATCGACATCTGCTGGTAACTCAGGATAAAGTACGGGCATTGCATCAGCCAGGCTGGAGAAGTAAGTCTTGGCCATAGCGAGGGGAGCAAGTTTGACGGGTGCATCGATCCTGAGCGGTGGCATGAGAGATTTTGCCCTTAATTTGGCAATAATATCGTCAACGGTCACCGCAGGTTTAGCCGGGGCAGCCGGATAGCCTTTTCCTGTATGTTGCGGGGAATCGTTAAATGAATATTTGGGAGCATCCGGACTTGTTTGCGTCAACCAGAATAGGCTGCCGGCAACCAGTAAAAGCATCACGCCAAGAGCGACTCTCCTCCGTCCGGAATGAAATTGACGATAAATATTCGTCCACACTCCGTCTGAAGGGTACATTCTATGTTGATCGGCGTGGTCTTTTAAAAACTGTTCAAATTCGTCCTCAAAATAATGTTGCTCCATCTTCTTGCGGTTCGGGATATATAAATCCTATATCCAGGCCCATTCCTAAGAGCACTGTTAGCGGCCAAACGCTGCTAACAATGGCAATTTCTCCTGGGGTTTTTGCATGATTTTTCGTTTAACCAGGATTTCCTCCAGCATCTGCCGGGCTCGGGTATATTGAGACCTGCTCGTGCTTTCTTCTATATCCAGCACGGCAGCAATTTCCTTGTGCGAATAGCCTTCAATGGCATAAAGGTTCAGCACCGTCCGGTACCCAATAGGCAGCAGCCGGATACATTCCACAATCTGCTTGGCCTGAACAATTGACGGAATCGTCTCCTCGCGTGTTTGCAGCCCCGACGCATGAATAATGTCTACACTCTCATTAAATTTCTTGTTGCGCTTGAGATGGTTAATGCAGGTGTGGACCATTATCCGGCGTACCCAGCCTTCAAATGCGCCCTGTGAACGGAATGTGTGGATTTGTGAAAAAACCTTGATAAAGCCCTCCTGTAACATGTCTTCGGCATCCTCGCGGTTGTGCGCGAACCGATAGCAAACGGAAAGCATGCGTGAACTGTACCGTTGGTACAGTGCTTTCTGAGCGATCGGATCATTTTGAAGACATCCCTGGAGCAGCGCTTCTTCTGTCATACAGAACTTTATGCATTTGTAATTTAAGATTTTTTTACATCCAAATCTAAATTGACTTTCCGCATGCTGAAGAAACGACAGATTGCCTGTAACGAAGTACGAAAGGAGGGTTTCAAGGGAAGTTTTCCTGGAGGTTAGTGGTAAATGGTTTTGTTTGTTGTTGCTGCTCCTGATGTGCTTTAACCTTTGTTCGCCCATGCGAGCACGGGGATTTATGACTGAAGTAAAGGACCCTAAGGTGACCCTAAGGTGACCCTAAGCAGACCCTAAGCATTCTCTGGCCCGGGATAAAACATACCTGTTTTATGGTAATCTGGCAAAAAGTAATCCAAACGCAACGATAGTTTGTAAGTGATTGATGGTCATATGAATAGTAGCCAACGAGGAATATCAGGAAAATAGCGCCTGCGACAATTTCACACAGTAAAGCGAACTACTAAACCGTTAAACTACTAAACCCTTAAACTAATTTACTTCTTCGCCTTCAGGCTGTCTGCCGGATATTTCGCTGACATTTCTGCACGGGCTTTCTCAGACCAGGTAATCAGCTGGCGTTTCTGTTCGGGACTGAGTTTCGATCCTCTGTGGATCAGTGTATAGGACGACAGGGGCATTTCATCTTCTTCGATCATTTCCTCTACTTCTTCCAGTTTGTGGAACTGGCGACGAAGGCTGTATCCGCCAAAGGCATCGAAATTAAGTTCTTTCTTTCCTTCGTAAACATGGTGATCGAGCCACCATCCGAAAGGCTGCACGGCAGAATACCAGGGGTAATTGGTGCGATTGCTGTGGCAATCATAACAACTGGTCTTGAGGGTCTGATCTATGTCAGCCGGCACAGCAAGAAAGTTGTTGATGTTGGATGCCTGGGCACTTGCATCATTATTGTCCCTGGCTGGACGCAGGAACTGAATGATGACAAATAAGGCAAGAGCGGCGGTCAGGATTTTGCGCATCATAATCAAATCAGGATTTTTCCGGTCATTTCAGCTGGAATAGGTAATCCCATAAATGTGAGAATGGTAGGGGCGATATCGCCAAGTTTTCCGGGGTGCAGTACACCTTTCCATTCGTTGTCAATAACGAAAAGCGGAACGGGGTTCAGCGTGTGGGCGGTATTAGGACTTCCATCCTCATTGATCATGTAATCTGCGTTGCCATGGTCTGCGGTCAGAAAGATGGTATAACCATGGGCAAGTGCTGCCGTTACCACCCTTTCCACGCATTTGTCTACGGTTTCTGCAGCCTTGATCGCTGCGGAGAAAACGCCGGTATGGCCCACCATGTCGGTATTGGCATAGTTCAGACAGATAAAATCTGCCGATTCCTTTTCGATCTCAGGAACCAGTGCATCGGTGAGGTCATAAGCACTCATTTCCGGCTGCAGGTCATAGGTTGCCACCTTGGGAGAAGGTTTCAGGATCCGGGTTTCGCCTTCAAAAGGCACCTCGCGCCCGCCACTGAAAAAGAAAGTCACGTGGGGGTATTTCTCGGTTTCGGCGATCCTGATCTGTTTTTTTCCCTGGGCAGCCAATACTTCACCAAGTGTGTTGTTGAGGTTGTCGTTTTCAAATATGACTGAAACTCCCCTGAAGGTCTTGTCATATTCTGTCATGGTTGTATAGTCCAGTTGCAGGTGCTTCATACCGAAATCAGGAAAATCCTGCTGGCTCAGCACTTCAGTAATTTCACGGCAGCGGTCGGTACGGAAATTGAAACAGAGCACAACATCACCATTCTGGATAGTAGCGACCGGGTTCCCGTTTGCCTGGGTGATAACTGTTGGCAGGATGAATTCGTCTGTAATGTTCTTGTCGTACGAATCCTTAATGGCAGACAGTGCATTGTCAGATTTTTCACCAATGCCTTTCACCAGGGCATCGTAGGCAAGTTTTACCCTTTCCCAGCGCTTGTCGCGATCCATCGCGTAATAACGGCCACTAACAGTCGCTATTTTACCCGTTGTCTGATCAAGGTGTGCTTCAAGAGATGTAAGAAAGGCGAGGCCGCTCTTCGGATCTGTGTCACGGCCATCGGTAAACGCATGAATAAATACATTGGAAAGCCCTTCCTGCCTGCACACACTGGTGATTGCCTTCAGGTGGGTGGTATGGGAATGGACCCCGCCATCGGAAACAAGGCCAAGCAGGTGCAGTGCTTTGCCGGATTGTTTGGCAAGGCGGATAGCCCTGAGCAAAACCGGATTCTGTTGAAATTCTCCGTCCCGAATGGCTACATTGATCCGCTGGAGTTCCTGGTAAACGATCCTGCCGGCGCCAAGATTAAGGTGGCCCACTTCACTATTGCCCATCTGGCCTTCCGGCAGACCGACCGCTTCCCCACAGGTTATCAATGTGGTATGTGGGTATTTTTGATAGAGACTGCTTACAAAGGGAACATTCGAATGCTGAATGGCGTCACTGGCGGCTACCTTGCCCAGTCCCCATCCGTCCATGATGATCAGGATTGCTTTTTTCATTTTTCCGTTGCTTCTTAATCTGCCGGTATGGTATTTCCGGAGCGTAAATCTAGGCTAAAATCCGGGAGGGCGGGGCGTGTGTAAGGGAAAAATTGCGACTTGGCACACTTTTGGGTAGCAATTGGTTACCTACCCGATTCCGAATTCCCCTGAAAACGCCTGAAAAACCGATAAACATCGACGTATGAAAGCATTAATAACAATTATCCTATTGAGCGTGGGGGTGATGCTGACGGGGTTTGCCAACAAAGAAGCTGCTGAAATGGATTCAGTGGTAGTTGCGTTAAAATCGGGAAATGCCAACCAGCTTTCCCGCTACTTTGACAACCGTATCGATATCGCCCTTCCCGAAAAAAGCGATAACTACAGCCGCAGCCAGGCTGAAATGATTCTGAAAGACTTCTTCAGCAATAACGGAGGCGTAAAGAATTTTGAATTGAAGCACCGGGGTGAGAACAATGGCGCAAATTTCGTGATCGGTCTGTTAATGACCAACAATGGCCGTTACCGCACCACTTTGTTCATGAAGCAGAAAGGAGAAAAACAATTACTTCAGGAAATGCGATTCCAGCAGGAATAAGACAACAACATTTCCCCGTGAATCTGAGAACCTGGCAGCAGTGCCGGGTTTTTTATTTCCTAGATTTGTTCCATGATGGATTTTGACCAGCAACTTAACCAACTGATCGCAAATGGTCTGGCAGAAGACATAGGCGATGGTGATCATTCCACGTTAAGCGTAATTCCTCCGGGAGAGAAAGGGACAGCCGTTCTGAAAATAAAGGAGGCCGGTATCCTGGCTGGTGTTGAAGCCGCCGGGCGCATCTTCCGTTACCTGGAACCTGCCTGCAAATTCGAACGGCACAAACAGGACGGTGAAGCAATGGTTCCGGGCGAAACTGCTTTTATCGTTTCAGCAGATGTACACACCATCCTCCAGGCAGAACGCCTTGTTTTGAACTGCATGCAACGCATGAGCGGGATCGCTACCCTCACGCACCAGTATGCGCAGGTTCTGAATGGCCATCACACCAGGATCCTGGACACCCGGAAAACAACACCGAATTTCCGGCTGCTGGAGAAATGGGCGGTCGCTATCGGTGGCGGCGTTAACCACCGTTTTGCCCTCTACGATATGATCATGCTGAAAGACAATCATATTGATTATTGCGGGGGTATTACAAAAGCCGTTGAAAAAGCATGGCACTATGTGCAGACGAAAAAGCCGGGGATGAAAATTGAAGTGGAGACACGCACTTTGGAAGACGTCAAAGAACTGGTGGCAATTGGTAAAGGAAAAGTCTTTCGCATCATGCTCGATAATTTTACCATTCCTCAAATAGAAACGGCGCTTCCATTGATCGGCCGCGACTTTGAAACAGAAGCCAGCGGCGGCATTAACCTGCAGAACCTGCTTGACTATGCAAATACAGGTGTTGACTATGTAAGTGTAGGCGCCCTGATTCACCAGGCGAGAAGTCTGGACCTCAGCCTGAAAGCAGTGAAAGCATAATGCTTCAGTTAGAAAACAGCTTGAAAAAGTGACTTATGAAAAAGAAACCCGGCGATAAACATGGATTTGTCTATTCTACAGATCCCGATTTCAGGTATGAACCGGATGCACAGGAGGAGGCGGAAACCCTGCCTCCGGCAAAACAAAATCTCCGCGTGATGCTGGATAAAAAACAGCGTGCAGGGAAGGCGGTTACCCTGATCACCAATTTTACAGGTACAGGTGCCGACCTTGAAGCATTGGGTAAAGCTGTTAAACAATTTTGCGGAACCGGCGGTGCAGTAAAGGATGGTGAGATCATCATTCAGGGTGACCAGCGGGACAAGGTACTGCTCTGGTTGCAGAAAAAAGGATATACCCAGGCGAAAAAAGCAGGGTAAGCCTGTACAAACAAAAGTGCCCCTGCGAGGCAGGGGCAGCTAACAATTAAACTAATAAACTTCCAAACTTCCAAACAATCATTACTGTCCCTGCGCCTGGCTGAATCCCTTCTTTTCACCCCACTGGTTCAACAGTTCCAGGGATGCGATTTTGAAGTTACCGGTCATGCTTACATACAACCCGATAATGTCCTGCTGGTTCAGTGGCGTTTCGTCGATGCCTTCAAACCTTACGTTATACTGGTTCACCAGGTTGGTGAACTTTGAACCAGTGGGCCAGACCTGGGTGCCGCGGTTACTGATATTTACCAGCTTGAATTTAACTCCACCGTGACGCAGGCTTTTCTGAGCTATTTCTTCAGGCTGGAGATTGCTTTCCAGGAAGAAATCCACTCCAACGATCCTTTCCTGTGCACCTTCAGCGCTTTCCAGCATCGGGTTCTTGTCCAGGTTGATGACTGTGCAGGTAGTGGGCATGTCCACCATTGCTGGCTTGGGATTATGCGCCGGTTTCTTTCCAAAATTGGAAATGATCGCCTGAGCAAAAGCGGTAGTGTTAAGCGATGGCGTTTCTTTGCTACCGAAGTCCCCGGTATGAACACCACTTTCAAGGGTATATAGCAAAGCATTTTCAATCATGGAAGCCGTATCCAGCAGTCCCACATGTTGCAGCAGCGCAAATCCGCTTAACAAGAGGGCAGTGGGGTTGGCGATATTTTTTCCTGCAATATCCGGTGCAGTCCCATGTACCGCTTCAAAGATGCAGATGTGATCTCCGATGTTGGCAGATGGTGCGAATCCGAGACCACCTACCAGGCCGGCACAAAGGTCACTGACAATATCGCCCTGCAGGTTGGTCAGTACCACCACATCAAAATTGTCGGGGCGTGTAACGAGCTTCATACAGAGGTCGTCTACGATCACATCGTCCGCTTTCAGTTCGGGATATTCTTTTGCTACTTCATAGAAGCATTCCAGGAAAAGCCCGTCGGTCAATTTCATGATATTCGCCTTATGGCCACAGGTGATTCTTCTCGCCTGCTTCTTTTTAGCCATTTCAAAGGCGTAACGGATCACCTGAAGAGAGCCCGGGCGGGTGATAAAACGGCGGCTGAGTGCCACATCGTGAGTAAGCAGATGTTCCACACCGCCGTAGGTGTCTTCAATATTCTCTCTGACAATCGTAATGTCGATCGGAATCCCTGCCTTTGAGAATACCGTATCAACGCCGTACAGTGTTTGAAATGTTCTTTTGTTGGCATAAGTATTCCACGTTTTACGTGCAGTAACGTTAATGCTCTTTACACCTTTTCCCTTGGGCGTTTCCATAGGGCCTTTAAAAAGGATGCCCAGTTTCTCAATAGTTGCCTTGGCCTCAGGAGTCATGCCATTGTTAAATCCTTTATCAAATACCCATTTACCCATGTCAACAAATTCATATTCAAGGGGCACTTTAGCGGCATCAAAAATGGACAATACTGCATCCATAATCTCGGGGCCGATACCATCTCCTTTAGCTACAGCGATTTTCATGTGTATTAATTTTGCTTGATAGGTGGTGTTATGCGATAAGCGCTGCAAAGGTACGTGGAGGGTCGCATTTTTTTTATACCTTTAAACAAATTCCACTGAATGAGCAGTACAACCACCCAGGGGGTTGAGGTGAGCGTGGAAACCTATTACCAGCCCGATTATTCGAATCCGTTGTCAGGTGAGTTCATGTTCGCCTACCGGATCACGATCGACAACCACAATAATTTTTCTGTAAAACTGCATCGTCGTCACTGGCACATTTTTGATTCAAACGGTGAATACCGCGAGGTGGAAGGAGAAGGCGTGGTAGGCGTTCAGCCAGTTTTGCAGCCCGGTGACCGTTACCAGTATGTCAGTGGATGTAACCTCCGGTCCGAAATGGGTCGCATGTCAGGGTCCTATCAAATGGAAAATATCGACACCAAAAGATTTTTCGATGTCGATATTCCCGCCTTTGAAATGATTGTTCCGTTTAAGAACAATTAATGTTTTCCGATTTTATTTTATCCCGCCAAACCATTTCTGCGTAGGTTTCTGCAGCAGGAAGATTACGCCGCCAACGATCAGGCAGAACCAGACGATGCTCATGAACATCTGTGGCATCTGCTGTAGGTTTTCTTCGTTAAATCCACCGGCAAACAGTCCCGCGAACAGGTTCCCCAGGGCTGTAGCGACGAACCAGATTCCCATCAGCTGACTGAGAAATCTTGGTGGTGCGAGTTTGGTAAAGGAGCTGAGGCCCACTGGGCTGAGACAAAGTTCGCCGAGTGTATGAAAGAAATACGTGCAGGTCAGGATCCAGAATGGCGCCTTTACGCCGGTAACAGCAGTTTTTGCACCAATGACCATGATGTAATAGCCGATCGCCAGGAGGAAAAGCGCGATGGCAAATTTGGTGAGGGTCGGAGGATTAAGTTTCCTTTTTTCCAGGTAGATCCACAACATTCCCAGGATCGGGGCAAAAATCAGGATATAAATATTATTAAAGGTCTGGAACCAGCTGGAAGGCATCCAGGCAGGCATCTGTGAATAACGGTCAGCGAAGATCTGAAACGACGAGCCCTGTTGTTCAAAGCCGGCCCAGAACAATACCGCCCCCCAGAATAAGATGAACAGGATACCCACCCTTTTCCGCTCTCCATTGTCCAGGTTTGAAGCGAAAAGTAGATTGGCGAAATAGATCACTACCACAGCCACGCAGATCAGTCCCATTGAAGTAGCGGTACTCTGTTTGCTTACCCATGAAAATTTCCCGGTTAATTGCATCACGATCAGGAAAGCAAGCAACAAGCCACCCAATGCCCAGCTCAGGGGTGAAAGTGGTGTTTTGACATGGTGTGTATCCAGTTTCGCCTTGGGCGTCATACCCTTGTCGCCAAGGTATCGGGGTGCCAGGAACCGGTATCCGATCAATCCAAGAAACATTGCAACCGCCGCAGCACCGAATCCATAGTGCCAGCCTACTTTCTGACCCAGGTAGCCGACGATCAGCATGCCCAGGAATCCGCCAAGGTTTATACCCACATAAAAAATGGAAAAGGCAGCATCCCGGCGTGCGCCGCCTTCCGGATACAACTCACTGACAACCGAACTGATATTGGGTTTCAGCATTCCCGTTCCCAGTGCAACGAATGCCAGGCCGCTGAAGAAGACCATATGACTGCCGGGAATGGCGAGAATGATGTGGCCGATCATGATGAGGATACCACCGTACCAGACAGCCTTGCGCTGACCGATAACGTTATCTGCCAGCCATCCTCCGGGCAATGAAAGCAGGTAAACGGAGAAAGTATACAGACCATAGATGGCACCGGCTTCTCCTTCCGCATAACCCATTCCGCCTTTTACTTTATCCAGCAGGAACAGTAGAAGAATTGCCCGCATGCCATAATAGCTGAATCGTTCCCACATTTCAGTAAAGAATAAAACATACAGGCCTTTCGGGTGGCCTTTGTGGGCGGGAATAGCCGGCGCAACAGGGGCAGTGGCGTTCGTCATAGTTGTGGTGTTTACACGAAATCGGCAAAATAATGGATAAAATCGATAAGGACGCTGTCCGGGCGTGCTTTGCCGGCATTTCTCTATTTTCGCGTCCTGATCGGGCTGATTGCCATCAAACATATCTGAAACAATCATTATGAATATCCTGCTTTTAGGTTCCGGGGGCCGGGAACATGCGCTGGCCTGGAAAATGTCACAAAGTCCCCTTTGCTCACAGGTTTATATTGCTCCCGGAAATGCAGGAACTGCCCAGGTTGGCATCAATCTCGCCCTGTCACAGAATGACTTTCCGGCGATCCGGAAGGCTTGCCTGGATCTGGATATCAGGTTGTTGGTCGTTGGACCGGAGGAGCCGCTGGTCAGGGGAATTGTCGATTATTTTCACGCGAACCCGGTTGACGGCATGCCCGTTATTGGTCCCTCTCAATATGGTGCGCAACTGGAGGGTTCAAAAGCTTTCGCCAAAGCTTTTATGGAGCGGCATGGCATTCCTACAGCTGCTTACCGTGAATTTGACGCAGACAATTTTGAAGCGGGGTTAGCCTATATCCGGCAGCACCCCCTTCCGATCGTGTTAAAAGCAGATGGCCTTGCAGCCGGAAAGGGCGTACTGATCCTGAACGACCGGGAAGAAGCCATTGGTGAGTTCACCCAGATGATCCGCCAGAGCAAATTCGGCGATGCCAGTAAAAAGGTGGTGATCGAAGCATTCCTTGATGGCATCGAAATGAGTGTTTTCGTTCTCACCGACGGAAAAGATTTCCTGTTGCTTCCCGATGCAAAAGACTACAAGCGGATAGGCGAAGGCGATACCGGACTGAATACCGGTGGCATGGGTGCTGTAAGTCCTGTACCATTTGCAGATGACCAGTTCATGAACAAGGTGCTGGAGCGGGTAGTAAAACCCACGGTAAAGGGCATTCAGGAAGAAAATATCGATTATAAGGGGTTCATCTTTGTCGGCCTTATCAAGGTGCAGAACGAACCCTATGTGATAGAATACAATTGCCGTATGGGTGATCCCGAAACAGAAGTGGTGATGCCCCGCCTGGCGAGCGACCTGGTAGACCTGTTACTGGCAACCGGCAATCAGACGCTGGCTTCAAAACAGGTCAAACACGATCCTCGTGTAGCCTGCACTGTTATGGCAGTCAGTGGCGGATATCCCGGCGATTACAGTAAAGGAAAAACGATCAGTGGACTGGACCTTAGATTGCCGGCCGGCAGCCTGTTGTTCCATGCCGGTACCTCGAAAGATGGGGAAAAGGTTGTTACCAGCGGTGGGCGGGTGCTTTGCGTTACTTCATACGGGAATTCCATCCCGGAAGCAGTTTCTCAGTCGAAGAAAGTTCTTGAAGGGATAACCTTCGACGGCATGAATTACCGCCGTGATATAGGCTACGAGTTTGAATAATCACAACATTGCTTATGCCAGCTGTACACTATTCCGATTATTTGCAGTTGTCCAGGATACTGGGTTCACAGGAACCTGAAAGCGAGCGCCTGGGGAAACCTGCCCATGATGAGATGCTGTTCATCATTATCCACCAGGCCTATGAACTCTGGTTCAAACAGGTATTGTTTGAAGTGGAGTCAGTGATTGCCATCATGGAACAGCCCGCGCTCAATGATAATTCGCCTGAATTGCAAACAGTCGTCCACCGGCTGCAACGCTGCGTTACCATATTAAAGGTGCTGGTGCAGCAGATTGATATCATGGAGACGATGACCCCCATGGATTTCCTTGACTTCAGAGATATGTTGCGGCCGGCCTCGGGATTTCAAAGCTGGCAGTTTAAAACCCTGGAAGCCAGACTGGGACTGCTGTATCAGCAACGGCACGGGCAGGAATATTACCTCTCGCAGCTTCGGCTGGAACAGGTGGAACTGATCAGGAAGGCGGAATCAAGCCCCACGCTGATCCAGTTGCTCAATACCTGGTTAGAAAGGATGCCTTTTCCGCAGAACGACGAACAATGGTGGTCGACATATACCGATGCCTACCGGTCCAGCCTATCCGAAAACGAGCTATCGAACCTCGTTGCTATGGAAAGCGTGTTTGTAACCGGTGGGGACGAAAACCGGCAGCTTTCTCCGAGAGCCAGCCGGGCAGCACTCTTTATTATGTTGTACAGGGGATACCCTTTGCTGCAGCTGCCATTTCAGTTGCTGAATACATTGCTTGAAGTGGATGAACAACTCAGCACCTGGAGGTACCGGCATATGAATATGGTGCACCGGATCATTGGTTCCAGGGTTGGAACAGGTGGCAGTACGGGCCGGGATTATCTGAAAGGAGCGCTGGACAAACATGCCATTTTCGCTGAGATTGCAAGGCTGACCAGTTTTCTCCTTGAACGCAGCCGGCTTCCTCAGCTGAACAGGGAAACCGAACAAATGCTCGGATTCCGGAATCTAACCTGACTGGCTGCATACTGCTGGGTTAATAATAGCGCTGTCTTTCGGAAAATCGAACAGGTAAGCTGAATGCTCCGGCGCTACATTCGTATCATGAAGCGGAAAATATCAAATGTGCTGCCTTTGGCAGCGTTAACGTGTTGTTTGCTGGTTGTACTGGCAGTATCCGGCCAAACCGGTGTTACCGGCAGGGATGCCTCCCTGCAACCAGGTGCTGACACTGCAAAAATGGGCTGGTTCGGAGATGCCAAGCTGGGCATATTCATCCATTATGGTATCTATGCTGTGAATGGCATTGACGAAAGCTGGAGTTTCCACAATAAGAAAGTTACCTGGCCGGCCTATATGGCCCAGTTGAAGGGCTTTACAGCTTCAAAGTATGATCCTGAAAAATGGGCTGAACTGATAAAATCTTCGGGTGCGCGGTATGCCGTCATTACGACGAAACACCACGACGGTGTGGCTTTATGGCCAACCGCACAAAAACATTACGATGTGGTCCGGAACACGCCTGCAAAGCGGGACCTGCTGACGCCTTTTTTTAAGGCATTGGAGAAAAACGGTATACGTAAAGGCGCCTATTTCTCCCTGATCGACTGGTCCTACCCGGATTATCCGGGATTTCTGAAGGACAGCAGCCGGTATAAACTGGCCGATGACCCCAACCGTTGGAAACGTTTCAGCAATTTCAACCAGGCGCAGATCAAAGAGATCAGTGACCGTTTTAACCCGGACCTGTTCTGGTTTGACGGTGATTGGGAACACTCGGCTGACGAATGGGATGCGGCTGGAATCCGCAAGAATATTCTGACCCGCAATTCCCAGGCGATCATCAATTCGCGCCTGCAGGGTTACGGAGACTATGAAACACCAGAGCAGAATACACCCGTGGTACGACCCAAAGGAAAGTGGTGGGAGCTGTGTATGACCATTAACGACAACTGGGGCTTTCAGCCGCAGGACCAGAACTGGAAGACGCCGGCAGAGATCATATCCATTTTTGCAGATGCGATATCCAGTGGCGGTAACCTGTTGCTGGATATCGGACCGAGAGAAGACGGCACCATTCCGGATCAGGAGGTTGCCGTGCTGAAAGCACTGGGTGAATGGAGCGGCAAGCACAGCGAAGCAATCTTTGGTACAGTGGGCGGTTTGCAACCCGGACATTACTATGGACCTTCCACCTATTCAAAGGATTCATCAACGCTTTACCTGTTCCTTGCAGGAAAGCCTAACGGGAACATCATGATCAAGGGGTTGAAGAATGCGGTAAAAAAAGTAAGGGTTGTCGGAACTGCGCAAACGCTCCCGCATAAAGTTGTGGGAAAGATCTCCTGGAGTCCGGTACCAGGACTGGTGTTTATATCTGTTCCTGAAACAGTAAAAGATACTTATATGTCAGTACTGGCGCTGGAACTGGATGGTCCCATCAGCCTGTATGGGGGAAAAGGGGGCTTGTAATACTACAAAGGGTTGTTTGCCCGTTATCCGAAGGTTGGAGAATTGTGGAAAAATTACTGGTAATCAAGGTAGGGTACTTTGATAAATCGAATTATTTGCATCAATTTTGCTGACATTATATCCTGACCAAAAATCAGACCTCAAACAAAATGGGATTATTCAATTTTCTGACCCAGGAAATCGCCATGGACCTGGGTACTGCCAATACCCTAATCATACATAACGATGAAATTGTGGTGAATGAGCCTTCGATTGTGGCGCTTGACCGGAACAACCCCAAGAACGTACTGGCTGTAGGAAAACGTGCATTGATGATGCATGAGAAGACCCATGAAAGCATCAGGACGGTCAGACCCCTGAAGGATGGCGTTATTGCCGACTTCAACGCAGCTGAACTGATGATACGGGAGATGATTAAAATGATCTATCCCAAAAAACCGCTTTTCCCACCCAGCTGGCGGATGATGATCTGTATCCCGTCTTCCATTACGGAGGTAGAGAAACGTGCGGTAAGAGACAGTGCAGAGCAAGCCGGAGCAAAGGAAGTTTACCTGATACATGAACCTATGGCAGCGGCCCTGGGGATCGGAATAGATGTTGAAGAGCCTGTCGGTAATATGATCATCGACATCGGCGGTGGTACAACCGGTATCACCGTGATCGCACTTGCCGGTATCGTCTGCGATCAGAGTATCCGGATCGCCGGTGATGAGTTCACGGCGGATATCATGGAAGCGTTGCGTCGCTATCACAGCCTGCTGATCGGTGAAAGGACCGCGGAGCAGATCAAGATCCAGATTGGTGCTGCCATGAAAGATCTCGAAAACCCGCCTGACGATATTCCGGTAAACGGACGTGACCTGGTAACCGGTATACCCAAGCAGATCATGGTCAGCTTCCAGGAAATTGCGGAAGCACTTGACAAAAGTATTTTCAAAATAGAGGAAGCTATTCTTAAAGCGCTCGAAACGACGCCTCCGGAGCTTGCGGCGGATATTTACCGCCGCGGCCTGTATATCACCGGTGGTGGTGCGTTGCTGAGAGGGCTTGACAAAAGGCTCAGCCAGAAAATCAAACTGCCGGTTCACGTAGCGGATGACCCGCTGAAGAGCGTGGTTCGCGGAACAGGGATCGCTTTGAAAAATTACGATCGCTATCCGTTTGTGATGCGCTGATAAAGGGACAACATGCGTAATATCTTTCTGTTCATCAGACGTTATTTCAATTTCCTTTTTTTCCTTGCATTGCAGGCATTGTCGCTTTATTTTCTCTTCCGGTATAACCGCTTTCACGAAGCGGCTTTTATGGGTGTAGCGAGCGAAATAACGGGCAGGATCAACGAAAGATACCAGACGGTAACCGAATATTTCAAGCTTAAGAAGGCTAATGCGGAACTGGTGCGGGAGAATGTCGATCTGCGGGAAAAGTTGCGGAGTAACTACCAGCCTGCGGATACCCTGCACACGATTGTGGTGGATTCCATCCGCGTCGATTCTCTTTTCAAATACCAGAAATATCATTATATGGATGCGGCGGTTGTGGGCAATTTCCTCACAACCCAGAACAATTTCATGACCATCCACCGGGGTGCAGATCAGGGGGTAAAGGTGGATATGGCCGTTATCGGCCCGACAGGTGTGGTAGGCCGGGTGGTGAACGTAAGCGCCAATTTTTCCACCGTTATGACCATGCTCAGCCGCCAGTTCAAGGTGGATGCAAAGCTTAAAAATTCCGGTGAACGGGGCACTATCAGCTGGGATGGCATCAGCCCGCAGTATGTGCAGATGCGAAATGTGCCCAAGAATGTAAAGATTGCCCGGGGGGACAGTGTATTGACCAGTGAGCTGTCATCTATCTTCCCCGCGAATATCATGGTGGGCGTGGTGGATACCTTCCAGAACGACCCCAGCTCTAACTTTTATACGCTCCGGTTGAAGTCTGCTACGAACTTTTCCGTGGTGCAATATGTGTACGTAGTGCAGAACAGCCAGGCTGCAGAACAACTGCAACTGGAGTCGGCAACAAAAAAGACCAATGAGTGACCTGGTAAAAAATATCATCCGATTCATGGTGTTCATTCTTGTTCAGGTCTACGTACTGCACAAGATCCCGCCGCTGCACCGGTTTGTTGTTCCCTATCTTTATTTTCTCTATATCATCTGGCTGCCTTTCAACATTGGCAGGGGATGGCTGATGGTCATCTCCTTTTTCTTCGGGTTGACACTCGATTACTTCCTGGGTTTCCCCGGACTGCATGCAGCGCCCTGCGTGCTGATCGCCTATGTAAGGCCTTTTTTGGTAAACCTGCTGATCCGCCAGGAAGGCGCAGAACAGAGTTACGGTTCACCTTCGATCCATAGTATGGGATGGGCGCCCTATTTCCTGCTGGTACTGGTGTTGACCATACTCCACCACACCTATCTTGTTTTCCTTGAATGGCTGACCCTGGGGAACGATTTCTGGTTTTTTATCGGAAAAATCGGCGTGATGACTGCAATCAGTTTATTACTCATCCTGATAACAGAACTGCTGTTCTACCGGAAAGAACGTTATCGCACGAATACGGCGTAGGCAAAGGATATAGCCTTACTTTTGCGTAGCTGTTTTCACTTAGCGAAAATCCGGCTCAAACCAAGGGGTTTCCCTCTTGAAAACGGTGCTTGCCAGGTGTAGTTTTAACTTCTAATTGCATTTTGCGTTGTCTGTTTTCAACCAATCCCGTTCTACCGTTATCCGGCTGATTATGGCCGGAATATTTTTGGTGATCATCGCCCAACTGATCAACCTGCAACTGGTTTCCGGCAAATACAAGGAGTTGGCGATGAACAATGCCGTCTACCCCAAGGTTAAATATCCCGACCGTGGTATTATCTATGACAGGAAAGGAAAAGCCATCCTGAATAATACCATCATGTATGACCTGGAGGTGACGCCTAACCAGATCAAGGGGGTAGATACAGCCTATCTCTGCCAGCTTCTGGAAATCGATACCACCGAGTTCAAGAAGCGCATCGTTACATCCATCCTGAAAAACGGCCGCTACCGTCCAAGTATATTCGAAGATCTGCTCCCGCCGCTGGTACATGCCCGGCTGGAGGAGAACATTTATAAGTTCCCCGGATTCAGTCTCGTGGAAAGACCGGTACGTACCTATCCCTTCCAGGCCGCAGCGCATATCATGGGCTATATCGGAGAAGCAGATTCCAACATCATCAAGAGGTCCAATAATTTCTACCGGCTGGGTGACTTTGTCGGCCGCAGTGGACTGGAGCAGAACTATGAAAGGATACTGATGGGCAAAAGGGGGGTGGAATACATGATCAAAGACAATAAAAACCGGCTGGTAGGGAAATATGAGAATGGCATTTACGATACGGCTGCAATAGCCGGTCGGAATTTGCGTACCTATATTGATGTGGAAGTGCAGCAACTCGCGGAAAAGCTGATGTCCAATAAAGTAGGTGCCGTTGTCGCCATCGAACCGAAAACAGGCGGTATTATTGCCATGACGAGCGGACCGCATTTCGATCCCAACCTGCTTACCGGCCCGGACAAGCAAAAGAACTTCAATAAACTGTTCCTGGACGTCAGCAGCCCGCTATTGAACCGTGCCATTAAGGGGCAGTATCCTCCCGGCTCTACCTATAAGCCCTTAGGTGCACTGGTTGCCCTGGATGAAGGTGTGATCACTTCGGCGAGTGGAATTGGCTGCAATGGCGCTTATTATGGCTGCCGGAGACCGGTAAAATGCACGGAACACTGGTCAGGACATGCCGCCAACCTGCGGCTGGCCATTGCATGGTCCTGTAACTCTTTTTTCTCAAACGCTTTCCGGTTGACGATCGACAACAACAAGTATGGCAATGCAAGAGAAGGTCTGACCCGTTGGCATGACTATCTTTCCCGTTTTGATCTGGGTCACCGGACCGGTATCGATCTGCCGAGTGAAGATGGTGGCAATGTTCCCGATACGGCAGCATATGACAAGGAATACAGGGGTTCATGGAATTCCTGTACTATGGTGACGATCGGCATTGGCCAGGATAAATTGCTCGCCACGCCATTGCAGATGGCGAATGCCGTTTGCATCGTGGCCAATAAAGGTTATTTCTATACCCCTCACTTCGTGGAAAAAATTGACGGTGAAACGGGAAAAGATACTTTGCTGAATAAATACCGCCGAAAGAATGAAGTACTGACCCATATTTCTGATGCTGATTATGAAACGGTGATCAGTGGTATGCAGGATGTGGTAGACGTAGGTACAGCAAGAGTTGCGCGTATTCCAGGCATTAATGTTTGTGCCAAAACAGGTACGGCAGAAAACTACCGGATGATTGACGGCAGACGTACTAAGCTGAAGGATAACTCCATGTTCGTTTGTTTTGCGCCGAGAGAAAATCCGAAGATCGCCATTGCCGTGGTGGTGGAGAATGCTGGGTTTGGCGCTACCTGGGCCGGCCCTATCGCAGCGCTGCTCATGGAAAAGTACCTCAATGATACCCTGCGCACGGAAAGGCTGAAAGAAGTGGAAAGAGTATCGGGAGCGAACCTGATGCCCGGATGGCTGGTGCGTGAGCAATACAAGGCTGATTCTATCAGGGCCTGGAACTGGTTCAAGTCTACCAACGATAGTTCTGCCATCAAAAAATTAATGGAGCGCCCCGTTCCACGGTATGTTCCCGAGCCGGAGAAGAAGGCAAAACCTAAGCCGGCCAAACCAGTTCCGGCGGTTGTAAAGTTGAATACGGACGCCATTATCCCTGAAAGACCAACTATCAAAAACTCCCGTACCTGACCATGACGCAAAAGAAACCCGAAATATCAAAAGGGATCGACTGGCTGGTTGTCTGGTTGTACATCATCCTGGTATCCATCGGCATCCTCAGCATTTTTGCTGCAACTTACCGGGAGGGAGATCCGATCCTGCAATCCTTTCTGTCTTTTAAAACAGATTACAGCCGTCAGCTTCTATTCTTCGGAATTGGTGGTGTGCTCGCTGTATTCATCCTGCTGACGGACAGTAAGTTCTTCACCGCTACTGCAAACCTGTGGTATGCCTTCGGGATGATCCTGCTGCTGCTGGTTTTCCCTTTTCATACGCAGGTAAAGGGCACTCAATCCATTATCCGGTTCGGGGCATTTCAACTGCAACCGGCCGAATTGTGTAAGGTGTTTGTAAACCTCGCACTGGCCAAGTATTTGTCAAGGGTTGAAACAGATTTTTCCAAAACGCGCAGTCAGCTGATTGCAGCTGCAATCGCCCTGGCACCGGCGGTCATTTCCATCATGCAACATGAAACCGGACTGGCGCTGGTTTATTTTTCATTTTTCCTGGTCATGTTTCGGGAAGGTCTTCCTGCCGGAGTTTTGATTATCGGATTTTCGCTGGCAGTACTGGTTGTGGCGACGTTGTTGATGGAGCCCAACACGCTTGCTATCATCCTGACTGCCGTTGCAGCGCTTGCTATTTATTTGCTGCGGCGGCAGATCAAACGCAGGCGAAGACTGTTGTTCCTCATCATGGGTATCTGGTTTGTGTGCGTAGGCATCCAGCGTTTTGCCGTACCATACATCTTCGACAATGTATTGCAGCCATACCAGGTAAAACGGATCTACGATACGATTGGTAAGGACTATATTCCAAAAGATGCCCGGGAAGCGCTTGAGATCGAACAGACATCCGGCACCAAAAAGAAGGATGACGGTGATTACAACGTGAAACAAAGTAAGATCGCCATCGGCAGTGGTGGCCTGTCAGGGAAAGGTTTGCTGAAAGGCACCCAGACACGATATGAATTTGTACCCGAGCAACGAACTGACTTTATTTTCTGTACAATAGGGGAGGGCTTCGGCTTTATCGGCAGTACAGTGCTGATGGGGATTTATTTCCTGTTACTGATGCGAATCATTACCATAGCGGAAAGACAGCGCAGTGTGTTCAGCCGGTGTTATGCCTACGGCGTTGCATCAGTCATGTTCTTTCACATTGCCATCAATATCTGTATGACTGTTGGCCTGGCTCCTGTGATCGGCATTCCCCTGCCATTTATCAGTTACGGCGGAACGGCGTTGCTTACCTTTACCGTACTGTTATTTATCATGATCAGGCTTGACGCCGACCGGCAGATGGTATTACGTTAACAACCTATAATTGATTCACTTGACTATATTGCCACTTTCAGAAGGGTCTTTCACCATCGACAAAACAAAATTGTTTATTCCTTTCGATACGTCGAAAGATGAACTCCAGGATCGTCCGGTAGGAAGTTTACTTGTCGAGATTCAACCCTTTGTAATCATTACTCCGGAAGATGTGTTGCTGCTGGATGCGGGCCTTGGATTCGAAAAGAACGGTGAACTGCAGTTGTTTCAGAATCTCCGGGAAGCCGGCATAGACCCCGGGAAGGTTACAAAAATCCTGATGAGTCACCTTCATAAGGATCATGCAGGCGGTATCAGCCGGTTGAATCCGCAAGCCCGGAAGTATGAACTGGCGTTTCCTGATGCGACCTACTATGTTCAGCGGCAGGAATTTGCATTTGCGATGGAGAAGGGGTTCCCGTCTTATATGCCACACGAGATCGAATGTCTTAAAGATGCTGCCAATGTGCACTGGCTCGACGGAGATGGTGTGATTGACGGCTATATCAAATATGAACTCGTTGGCGGCCACTGCCCTTACCACCAGGTCTTTCGAATTGTTGATGGAGGAGAAACTGTATTTTTTGGTGGAGACAATGCGCCGCAGCTGCAACAGATGAAAAGCAAGTTTGTCGCTAAATATGATGCGGATGGAAAAAAGGCGATGGAATTGCGTCAGCAGTGGTGGGAAGAAGGCCGGGCTGCAGGATGGAAATTCCTGTTCTATCACGATATCAAAACACCTGTATTCGGTTAATCCTGCTGCTTATGCTGGCGATTGTCTTTTCGGTCCTGTAATTCCTTGGCAACAAAGCCATAAAATTCTTTTTCGTACCGGAAGAACTGATTGGCTTTTTCCGGGTTGAGCGCCTTGCTGAAATCGTTGTAATACTTTTTTCGGACTGCCAGCACCTTTTCGTCTTTTTCCAGTTCATCCATGCTGCGTCCTTCAATCCTGACTTTCTTCAATTCAGCCATGTAAGCATTGTATACCGGCCAGAATCGCTGTGCTTCATCTGTAGTGAGGTTCAGCTTTTTCGTAAGGTAGGCGATTTTTAATGCTTCAACCCTTTCACCCGGCCGGGGTTGCTGTGCCGTTGCAGCAGTGATCAGAAAAAAGATGGTAAAAAGCAGGGTAAATATCCTTTTCATATCAAAGCGTTAGTTGTTCGATGGTGAGGCCATTTTACCAGGCTGATCAGCAAGAAATTCCTGCAGCGACTTGTCGCTGATATCTTCCAGCAGGAAATGAATATCGTTGGCGTTCAGGTCGTCATCATTATTGGCCAGTGCAGCCGGTGGCATTTCGCCAGCTGGTGGCAGAAATGAATAATCTGCAAAGGCATCGTCGCTCAGCTGGTTAAGCTCTTTTTCCAATTGAAGGGTTACGCTTTCCTGGCTGCCGGCATCGGCTCCGTTTATGCTTCCGTTTTTCGATTGGTAGTACCAGCCTCCCAGGGCAATGATACCGGTAATGGCTGCTGCTGCGGCATACCGTAAAATATTCCGGCCCATGGGGAACACGCGCGCAGGTAGTTTTCGTGACGGCGTCACTGCAGCAAGCATCCTTTCAGGAAAGGCGTCAAAATAACGCTCCGGAACGGCGTAGGGATTCAAACGGGTCAAAACAGGGGAAATTTCCGGGTCTCCAACATTCTCCGGTATTGCCAGTTGTTCAAAATAACCTTCGGGCGCATTGAAAGGTGCCTTGCGGGAAATTCCGGCGAGTAGGGTCGACAGACCCTCCGTTTCGGATCTGGAATCTATTGGATCAATGACAATATCTTGATTATCAGTGTAATCTCCGAGTTCCGAGGCGCTTCTGGCCAAGACCAGCATCTTGTCGGGAAAACCTTCAAAATAGCCCCCAGGAATGCCATAAGGCATTGATTGTCTGCCTTTTTCCGCCAACCATGGACTGATTGACAACATTTCTGCTGCTATTTGGGCTTCGGGTTTCATCAACTATTAGACGCTGATATGGGTCAAAGTTTAATGATTCAGGATAAAGTCTTCTATTTTTTTTACCGCATGGTGATAGGAAGCTTTCAGAGCCCCTTCTGATGTTTCCAGGATCCTGCTCATTTCTTCGTATGGCATCTCATCAAAGTACCGGAGGTTGAACACCAGGCGTTGCTTTTCCGGCAGCCTTTGGATGGCCAGTTGCAGCTTCCATTCAATTTTTGCCGCATCGAAGTCCTTATCCGCTTTTACCTGGTTGGCCAAACCTTCTTCAACATCTCCCAACGGTACCGAACTTCTTCGTTTTTTCTGGTCGAGAAAGGTGAGGCATTCATTTGTCGCAATCCGGTAGAGCCAGGTGAAAAGCCTGGCATCCTCGCGAAAGTTTTCCAGACCATTCCACACCCTGATAAAGACGTTCTGCAGAACATCATTACTGTCATCATGGTCCACCAGCATTCTTCTGATATGCCAGTACAGCCGTTCCTGGTATTTGCGGATGATGGCTGTATAAGCTTTCTCCCTGGTTTCGGGAGATCTGAATTGCAATAGAAGCTCGCTATCCTCCATGCAGGTATCAGGATTTTTTGCGTTCGAGCGCCTTCTCAGCTGCCTTAATGATATGGTCTGCGTTCAGTCCGTATTTTTCCAGCAGTTGTGTTGGCGTACCACTTTCACCGAAGGTGTCATTGGTGCCAACGTATTCGATCGGTGTGGGAAGGTGACGGGCAGCAACCTGCGCGATACTGTCTCCCAGACCACCAAGAATATTGTGCTCTTCCACTGTTACCGCGCAGCCGGTTTTCTTTAAAGAGGCCAGAACTGCAGCTTCATCCAGCGGTTTGATGGTGTGAATATTGATGACTTCAACACTCAGGCCTTTCTCTTCGAGCTGTTTTGCAGCTTCGATCGCTATCCAGACCATGTGGCCGCAGGCGAACAGTGTGATGTCAGATCCTTCGTTCAGGATCTGTGCCTTGCCGAGTTCAAATGGAAGTCCTTCAGTGAAGATCGGCCATACCGGACGTCCGAAACGCAGGTAAACGGGTCCTTCGTGATCGGCGACAGCCAGTGTGGCTGCCTTGGTTTGCGCATAATCGCAGGGAACTACCACCATCATGCCAGGAAGCATCTTCATCATGCCGATATCCTCCAGGATCTGGTGGGTTGCGCCATCTTCGCCAAGTGTCAGCCCCGCGTGTGAAGCACAAATCTTCACGTTCTTGCCGCTATAGGCTACGGACTGACGGATCTGATCATATACGCGGCCGGTAGAGAAATTGGCAAATGTGGTTGTAAATGGAATTTTTCCTCCAATGGTCAATCCGGCAGCGATGCCGATCATATTCGCTTCCGCGATACCGCACTGAATAAAACGGTCAGGATTTTCCTTGATAAACTGATTAAGTTTCAGTGAGCCTGCAAGATCGGCGGTCAGCGCAACAACATTGGGATTATTGCGGCCGAGTTCGGCAATGCCATCACCAAATCCGCTGCGGGTATCTTTTTTCCCTGTTACCTGGATATCTTTCAGCATGTTTCGATTTTATATGTTTCGTATTGAGTTAGTTCAGTTTTGCATTTTGAACAAGATAGAAGGCTTCATCCTCCTTGATCCGCAATTCCCACTTCCATGCGGTGCTCATCATGTCTTCGAGTGAATACCGGATCTTCCAGCCAAGTTCGTTGACAGCATGTTCGTTGTTGGCGTAGATGGCAATTACATCACCTGGCCGGCGTGGACCAATAACATAGTTCAGGGATCTTCCGCTCACTTTTTCAAACGCCCTGATTGCTTCCAGTACTGTTACGCCATTTCCTGTTCCAAGATTGAAAACTTCACAGAATTTCAAGGTGCGTCCCTGGATCAGGTACTGCAGCGACAGGGTATGGGCATGAGCGATATCGGAAACGTGGATGAAATCACGAAGACAGCTGCCGTCCCTGGTGTCGTAGTCATCACCGAAAACGGTCATTTGCGGCAATTTGCCGATGGCAGTCTGTGTGATGGCGGGTACAAGGTTGGCGGGCCTTCCGATCGGCAGTTCCCCGATCTCGATGCTGGGATGGGCGCCAACAGGATTGAAGTACCGCAGCAGGATGCATTGCGTGGGATGAATCTTGGCGAATTCACTGATGATCTGTTCGCCCATCTGTTTGGTATACCCGTAGGGGGATTCTGCAGGTTTGGGCGGTGTGCTTTCCGTTACCGGGATCACATCCGGATTTCCGTATACAGTACAGGAAGAAGAAAAGACAAAATAGGGCACTTTGAATTCCTGAACACATTTGAGCAGGTTCATCAGGCTCGTCAGGTTATTTTCAAAATACATCAGCGGCTGGGCAACAGATTCACCTACTGACTTGAATGCCGCGAAATGAATAATGCCGGTGATGTCTTCGTTTTCCTGGAAAATTGCGTAGGTATCGTCAAAGTTGCAGAGATCAACTTTGTAGTTCTTGATCTTTTGGCCGGTGATCTTTTCCACGCCTTCGAGAATATGTGGGGTAGACCGTGAGTTATTGTCCACGGAAATTACCTCGAACCCGTTTTCAACAAGGTCAACCAGTGTGTGTGACCCGATATATCCACATCCTCCCGTTACAAGAATTTTGCTCATGATTTGCTGATGTTTGCTTTATACTGGTTTGATTCTTTTAAAAGTCCCGTAAGATACTGACCATATCCGCTTTTCAGAAGAGGTTGCGCAATCGTTTCCAGTTGCTGGTTATTGATAAAACCCTTCCGCCAGGCGATTTCCTCAACGCAGGCAATCTTGATTCCCTGCCGTTGTTCGATCACCTGTACGAACTGCGAAGCCTGCATGAGCGAGTCGAAGGTGCCGGTATCGAGCCACGCGGTTCCGCGATCCATGATAGACACTTTCAGCTTGCCCCTCCTCAGGTATTCCCGGTTAACGTCGGTGATCTCATATTCACCTCTTGCACTGGGCTGAAGGTTTTTAGCTATTTCCACTACCTCGTTGTCGTAAAAATAGAGCCCTGGTACGGCGTAATTGCTTTTAGGATTCGCGGGTTTCTCTTCGATCGACAGTGCCTGTTTGTTCTGATCAAATTCCACTACGCCATAGCGTTCCGGATCGCTTACATGATACGCATATACAATACCGCCGTCAGGGTTACTGTTTTTTGCCAGTTGTTCTCCCAGGCCACTTCCGTAGAAAATATTGTCTCCCAGAACGAGGGCAACCTTGTCTGTGCCGATGAAGGGGGCACCGATTACAAAGGCCTGTGCGAGTCCATTGGGAACCGGTTGTTCTGCATAGCTCAGCCGGAGGCCAAGCTGCGTGCCATCACCCAATAATTTCTGAAATAACGGGAGGTCGTGGGGGGTGCTGATGATGAGAATTTCATTGATACCGGCAAGCATCAGTGTAGAAAGCGGATAATAGATCATCGGCTTATCATAAACCGGCATGATCTGCTTGCTGATGGCAAAAGTGATCGGATGTAACCTGGTACCGGAACCACCTGCTAAAATAATTCCCTTCATGCTTATCAAATGATGGCACAAGATAAACAAAAAGCAGCTCCAAACAGGCGATGGAAGGGAAGGCTGGTTAGATTCCGGACAATTTCACCAGGAAGTAAATGATCGCTGCAAAAAGGGCGCTGACGGGGATCGTCAGGATCCAGGCCCATAACAGGTTGATCGTAACACCCCAGCGGACTGCAGATAATCTTTTGGTTGCGCCCACACCAATAATTGCTCCGGTAATGGTGTGCGTGGTACTAACGGGAATGGCCAGATGCTCGGTAAGATACAAGGTGGCTGCACCTGCAGTTTCAGCGGCAACACCTTCCAGCGGTGTAACTTTGGTAATACGGGTTCCCATTGTTTTGACAATCTTCCAGCCACCACTCAGTGTTCCGAGACCGATTGCAGTAAAGCTGGCCAGCGGTACCCACCAGTAGATATTGACAAAAGTGTTGAAATCCATGGAAATGCCCTTCATCTTATCGTGGTAAATGATGGCTGCACCGATGATACCCATAACTTTCTGGGCATCATTACCGCCATGCCCGAGGCTGAAGAGGGCGCTGGATACCAGCTGCAGCCTCCTGAACCATTTGTCGGCCTTGTGCGGTATAGCCTTCCTGCAGATGTTCAGGATGATCACCGTTATAATATAGGCGATCACCATACCGATGAGTGGCGCCAGGAAAATGAACAGGAAAGTTGGAATTACCTTGGCATAGTTTACCACATTGTGCCCATTCTGGCTGAGTCCCCCTGCGTGCGCAAGTGCCGCGCCAAGAAATCCACCCATCAGCGTATGGGAGGAGCTGGAAGGAATGCCGAACCACCAGGTAATCAGGTTCCAGGCGATGGCTGCGATCAATCCCGAGAAAACCACATGCAGGTTGATAAAATCTTCATTCACCCATTTCGCTACCGTATTGCCGATCTTAAATTCCCCGATCCAGTATTTGGAAATAAAAAAGGCGGCGAAGTTGAAGAATGCCGCCCACAAAACCGCCTGAAACGGCGTCAGTACTTTGGTAGAAACAATAGTGGCAATGGAGTTGGCCGCGTCATGAAATCCATTGATATAATCGAAAACCAGCGCGAGAACAATGATGATAACGAGAAAGGTCATACGAAGGAGTGGTTACGCGTATTTGATGATGATGCTTTCGATCACATTGGCGGCGTCTTCGCACTTGTCTGTAACGATTTCCATCACCTGGTAGATCTCTCTTTTTTTGATAACCTCTTTCGCATCGGGTTCTGTTTCAAACAACCGGTCAATACTGAGGTCAAATATATCATCGGCCTGATTTTCAATGCTGTTTACCTTAACCAGCGCATCTGTCATCTGCCGCATGTTTTTCATGTTCCGGAGTTCAAGCACCGCATTCCGGATCTGGTCCGCACCCTGATCGATCAGGTCAGCCATCTTCTGGATCCCGGGATCGTTGGGGTTAACACGGTAGAAATTGATCTTTTTGGCAGAAGCAAAAATATAGTCGCAGATATCGTCAAGGGAACTGGCCAGGTAGTGAATGTCTTCCCGGTCAAAGGGAGTAATGAAGTTCCGGCCCAATTCAGTAAAGATCTTGTGGGTAAGATCGTCGTTTACATGTTCCAGGTCTTCCATCCGGGCGATCAGCGCCGCCCTTTTGTCGAAATCAGTCTCGTTGACCACATCCTTCATCAACCGGCCCATTTTAGCCACAGTACCAGCCACCTCTTCAAATAAGGAATAAAAAACCTTGTCCTTGGGAGTGAATAATTTCAGGATGGACGATATGGACATACTTGAATTTTGCGCAAAAATAGAGTCTTTCGGCTCCAGTTAAGGCTTTTTCCAGTTGATAATAATTCCTTAACATGGAAAGTCCCGTCCAGCCTGCATTCCGGAACTACATTTGCGGCCGTTAATAATTTGGTAATATGGCGTTAACGCAGGTTTCACGGTACTTCAGGAATCTTTTTCTATTGGTTTTCATGTGTTTGGGACTAAACTTTCATGCGAAATCCCAGTTCCTGATGGATATGATGGACACGTCAAAAATGACCAATAAGAACCTGCTGGGCATCTACGAAAAGTACAATTACCTCACCATCATTGGCTATATGCAGCCCCAGTTCCAGCTGGCATCTGAAAAGGGTATCCGCACTTTTGCTGGTCCGGATTTCCCTCCCAATGTGAACAGCCGGTTTATGCTCAGGAGAGGACGGGTCCGGTTCGATTATACCCGGTTCAATAAAGATGAAAAGGCCAGTGTGCAGTTTGCCTTTCAGTTCGATGGCACCGAAAGGGGGGTCGCTATCCGGGATTTCTGGGGCAGGGTATTCGAAAACCGGTGGGAAGTATTTACCCTGGCCATGGGGATGTTTGCCCGGCCTTTCGGTTACGAAGTCAACCTGTCCTCCATTGACCGGGAATCGCCGGAAAGGGGACGGATGTCACAGACCCTGATGCGCACTGAGCGCGACCTGGGGGCCATGGTCAGTTTTGAACCCAGGCGGAAAGGTCACAAGTATGCGTGGTTAAAGGTGGACTTTGGCGTATTCAATGGGCAGGGCCTCACCGGACCAACGGAATATGATTCCTATAAAGACCTGATCATGCGGGCCGGGATGAAACCCAGGCAGCTAACCCCGAAAATAAAATTGTCTGCTGCTATGTCTTTGCTGTATGGCGGGTTCATGCAGAGCTCGAAGTACATATATAATATGGAAGAGGGAAAGGGTTTTGTGGTGGATTCCAGCGAAGGCAATGTGGGCAGCAAGGCACCAAGGCAATATGCTGGTGCAGACATGCAATGGGAGTTCAAGCATCCCAAAAGTAAAACCATCGTAAGGGCTGAGTATTGGTTCGGCCGCCAGACATCACTGGCCCTGACCAGTGAGACCCCCGGGGGATTACCAACTGAACCTCTCTATACGCGACCGTTTAACGGTGCATTCTTTTACCTGTTACATTCCATCGGAAAGCACCAGTTTGCAGCCAAATATGACTGGTACGATCCGAATACCAAGGTCAGGGGGAAGGACATCAGGGAAGAAGGCAATTACCACGCCGCGGATATCCGCTACAATACACTCGGGCTGGGTTACCTCAATTATATCAACCAGAACCTCAAACTGGTACTTTGGTACGACTTTGTCACCAACGAATCCACCCATCTTCCGGGATATACCAAAGACCTGAGCGACAACGTTCTGACGGTTCGGCTGCAATTCCGCTTCTGAGGTAACATTCCGGTAATATTAGCGTTACAATTCGTTAATCAGCCAATAACAACACGGTAACATTACGCAACTAGTTTTGCGCGCAAACAAACCAGTCACTGTGCGCAAAAAGACCCTATTTCTGCTGAGTTTTCTTCTGATCGCATTGCTGAAACTTTCTGCCCAAAGCAGCCTCAGGCTCAGCGGAAAAGTGATCAATTCCCGTAACGAAGCTGTTCCTGGTGCTACCATTACAGTAGATGGTACCAACCGTAAAACAGCCGCTGATGTGGAAGGAAGATTTACCCTGCAGCTGGAACCCGGAAAGAAATACACCCTTAAGATTTCGAGTGCCGGATATACCACCAAATCACTTGAAGATGTTGAACTGAAATCAGGTGAAGACAATACACTCTCTGTTGTACTCGAAAGCAAATCAGAACTGGGAGAGGTAGTAGTAAGAAGTTCAGTGCGGAAAGAAACTACCAGCGCACTCATCAATCTTCAGCGGAACAATACAGCAGTATCCAGCGGTATAGCAGCCGACCTGATCAGGAGGACACCTGACCGCACTACGGGTGAAGTGTTGAAGCGTGTGAGCGGCGCCAGTATCCAGGATAACAAATTCGTAATCGTTCGTGGTCTTAGCGACCGGTATAATGCCGCCTTTATCAACAACTCGCAGCTGCCTTCAAGTGAACCGGACCGCAAGGCATTCTCCTTTGATGTGATCCCCGCGAATATGATCGACAATATTGTGATCAATAAAACAGCCACCCCGGAACTGACCGGTGAATTTGCCGGTGGCCTGATCCAGGTGCAGACAAAGGATGTACCTACAAAAGATTTCCTTTCTATCGGTTTCCAGCTGGGGTTCAACCTGAATTCAGTATTCAGGGATTTCACGAGCAACCCCCGCACCAGCACAGACTGGCTGGGATGGGATAACGGAACAAGGAAATTCCCTTCCGCATTTCCGGCAACTCCCCAGGAATACCGCGCACTTCCTGTTGATGACCAGATCTCCAAATCGCAGCTCATGCGTGATGATGTGTACGCCCAGGCGAATGCCACTGCAAGGCCAGCACAAACCTACAATCTTGCCTATGGTTCCACACGCATACTGAAGAATGATGCTAAACTGGGCTTTATCGCATCTGTCATATATCGCAACACCATGCTGAAATATGATGTGCAGCGCCAGTTGTTGCAGTCTGATGCCACACCTATCTTTCAGCTGACTGATAACCAGAACCGCTACCAGACCAATATCGGTGCATTGGTGAATATCACCTATGCCCAGAAGAACAACAAAATCTCTTTCAAGAATATTTTCAACCGGTTCTATGACGACAACTACTTCGTTCGCACCGGACTTAACTCCAACCGGAACCAGGATATCAATTTTTATTCCTCTTTCCTGAACCAGAGAAGCTTTTACAGCGGACAATTTGAGGGCGATCACCAGCTGAAACTGGCAAAGATGAAGTTCCGCTGGAACACCGGTTATTCACTCGTTACCCGTTCCCAGCCCGATCTGCGCACGCAGCAGTATGTGCGTGCGATCGGCAGCAATAAATTTGAAATCGATCCCGATGACACCCGCCGTTTCTGGAGTGACCTGCAGGATCATACGATTACGGCTTCGGGAGCACTGACCCTTCCTTTCGAACTGTTTGGACAAAAGCAGCAATTCAAGGGCGGCGCTTCAACGATCATTCGTTTCCGCGATTTCCAGAGTCGCATTTTCCGGTATGTGGAAACCAATCAATCCAACTTCAACCAGGAACTGGCATCACTTCCCTACGACCAGATCTTTAAAAAAGAAAATATCAGCAGAACAGGATTTGTGCTGGACGACTTTACCAACAATCAGGATAAGTATTTTGGTATCTCCACCATCAATTCTGGTTTCGCCATGTTTGACAACAAGCTGAGTGAAAAAGTAAGATTAGTGTGGGGAGCCAGGCTGGAATTTTTTGAACAGTACCTGACTACCAAGAACCAGGAAGCCAAAAGAGTGGATGTTGACCAGGAAACATGGGACTTCCTTCCTTCCGTCAACCTGACCTGGTCGCTGAACACCAAAAACAACCTTCGCTTCTCAGCCTTCCAGACTGTTGCACGGCCAGAGTTCAGGGAGATTGCTCCGTTTGCCTTCTTTGATTATGAAGCCAACTACGGCATCGTGGGTAACCCGGACCTGAAGCGTACCAAGATCAACAACTTTGATGTACGGTATGAAATCTATCCTGCAGCAGGAGAAACTTTTTCTGTTGGCGCTTTTTACAAGAATTTCAAGAATCCCATCGAGTTCAGGCTTGATCCGGGTTCCAATGCAGACCGCCGCCAATACTTTTATCAGAACGCCACAGACGCCAATACCTATGGAGCAGAACTTGAATTCAGGAAAAACCTCGATTTCCTGAACAAGGGCAGCAAAGTGCTCAGCAACATGACTGCTTTCGGAAACATCACTTACCTGTTCTCTGATGTCAGCTTTCCCGACGAAACATCAGGACAGCCAATCAACAGCAACCGTCCGATCCAGGGACAGTCGCCATATCTCGTGAATGCCGGTATCCAGTATACTTCAGACAAGCTTTTCAGTGCAACGCTCCTGTACAATGTCATCGGACCGCGCCTGGCACTCGTAGGCAGCACGCCTACCAAGGATGTCAACGGAGAATTTCAGCAGGAATTCCCGGATATCTATGAACGTCCGCGGAACCTGCTTGACTTCCAGTTATCGCGCAAGATCATGGAAAGGAGAGGTGAATTAAAACTCAGTGTAAGCGACATCTTCAACAACTCCATTACACTTTACGAGAACAGGAGCTCAGGTAAAGCATTTAACGGTGAGGACAGGATCTTCAGCAGTTACAAGCCGGGAACCACCATCACCATCGGCTTCACCTACGATTTTGAACTTAAGAAACGCAAATAAAGACCGTAAAACAACCAGAAATTTTTAAACAAAGAGGTATGAAATTGGTAAAGCAAATAACAGCAGTTGCAGTGAGTGCACTCATGATCAGCAGTTGCATCAAGGTGGAAGTGGGCGACGAATACAACTATCCGCCGGATGGGACAGACTCCACCAGCAAGGTGCTGAACGGAACGATTGACCAGAGCCGTACCCTTGCAGCAGGTGTATATACACTGAAGGGGTATGTATATGTGAACAATGGCGCTACGCTTACTATTGAACCAGGCACCATTATCAAAAGCGATGTGGCAGATAAAGGTGCGCTGATTATTGAACGGGGTTCCAAGCTCATAGCCGATGGGCGCCCCGACGCACCGATCATCTTCACCTCCGGTAAGGCTGCCGGCGAACGTCAGCCCGGCGACTGGGGAGGTATTATTTTGCTGGGCAAAGCACCCACCAACCGTCCCACATCACCAGCGCCCATTATTGAGGGCGGAATCGGCCGCCCCTACGGCGGAACTGATCCTAACGACAACAGTGGTATCCTGCGATATGTAAGGGTTGAATTTTCCGGTATCGCTGCCGAGCCGGGTTCAGAGATCAACGGCATCACCTTCGGCGGTGTTGGTGCGGGTACTATTATTGAGAACGTTCAGGTTTCTTACGGTGGTGATGATGCGTACGAATTTTTTGGCGGTACTGTAAATTGTAAAAACCTGGTTGCTTTCGGTACAATGGATGATGACTATGACTTCGACTTTGGCTATACCGGAAAGATCCAATATGCAGTTTCCCTTCGCGACAAGCCGGCAGATACAGATCAGGCCAACGGCATTGAGTGTGATAATGATGGCAGTGGTACACAGACAGAACCATTTACACGCCCCCAGCTGAGCAATCTTACGCTGATCGGACCATACGATACCACCGGTTCAAGCGCCAACCATGGCTACAGCAACCGCTGGCGCCGTTCCACCCGTTTCGTGCTGCGCAACTCTCTCCTGATCGGCCATCGCAAGGCGGGATTCTCTATGGAAAGTAAAGAGACCGCGCAGGCTTATAAAGATGGTTTGTCTGAATTCATGGACAATATCATTGCAGTGTATAAAAATCCGTATTATACTTCTGAAGACAAGAAAGATGGTAGCGGTAACCCGGCTCCCGACCCCGCCTCCACAGTTTTCACGGCTGCACAGCTTCAGGCTTTTGCTGCTGCCCAGGGTAACACTGTGCTGCCATCCCGCGATGATGTACAACTGACTGATCCGTTCAACCTGAACGCGCCCAACTTCTTGCCGAAAGCCGGCTCTCCTGCGCTGACAGGCGGCAACTTTACCGGGATGGATGTGTTCTTCACACCGACAACATTCCGCGGAGCATTTGGTACAACCAACTGGATGGAGGGCTGGACCAGCTTCAATCCGAAAAACAATACTTACTGATTTCTATGGTTTGAATGTGAGGGCCCGTCACTCTGGTGACGGGCTTTTTTTCATAGTTCCGTAATGTGCAGGTCAAATTGCAGTAACACTGCAGCCCTAGCTTTGGGCTGTCATACATATCTCAGTTGTTGTGTACAAAAGCGTTAGCTTTTTCTCATGCAGTGAAGCCGGTGTATCTCCATACGTTGGCTTTTTTATTCTTTGCTGGAAGGGAGTGTAAAGCCGATCGTGGTGCCGACATCCGGCTTACTGCGCACATGCATGGATTCTCCGTGCGCTTCAATAATATGTTTGCAAATGGCAAGACCAAGTCCGGTACCGCCCTTATCGCGGCTACGTGCTTTGTCAGTCCGGTAAAAACGTTCAAAGATGCGGGGCAGATGTTCTTCTTCAATCCCGATGCCGTCATCACTGATCTCCACCAGTACTTTGAATTCATCTGTATTGTACATGCTGGCTACAATGGTTCCTCCTGGTTTGCCGTACTTGGCACCGTTCGCCACCAGGTTGATCACTACCTGACGGATCTTTTCCTTATCAGCAAAGACATAGATGGGAGGGGACTCGCACCCTTTTTTTATGGACGCAGTAATCTGTTTCTGGCTGAGTTTGATGGAAAGCGATTCAATAACTTCCCTTACCAGGTCCTGGATGATAAAGTATTGTTTATACAACACCTGTTCGCCTGATTCCAATCTTGAGATTTCGTCGAGGTCCGTCATCAGGTTCACCAGCCGGTCTACATTGCGGCTGGCATTTTCAAGGAATTTTTTCCGTACCTCCGTATTCTCCATGGCGCCGCCGAGCAATGTATCCACATAGCCCTGGATGGCGAAAATCGGCGTCTTGAATTCATGCGCCAGATTCTGCAGGAATTCTTTCCGGAAAGCTTCATTTTTCTTCAGCATCCGGATCTCGCCTTCCCGTTGCTCTGCCCATTTCTCTACATCTTCCTTCACTTCGTCAATGCTCTTCTGGGGAATGATGTACTTGTTGTAAAACTCTTCCCGCTTGCTGGCCTTGGTCTGGTAAATGAATTTGTAGATGAGTTTGATTCTCCGGTAGATGAATTGCTGCAGGAAATAGAAGATCAGCGCATAGGAGACAATGAAAAGAAGCGCAAAATAAATCAAGGCTATCTTCCAGGATTTATCGAGCGCGAGGTTCGCCAGGCTGACGAGTGCGGCAATTGAAAATGCCAGCACACCGGCCACCTGCCGGGGTGATAGATTTTTAAAATTGAACATGGTTCCGGTATTTGCCCCGGGGGGCAGGGTGTTTACAGGTCAAATTTATATCCTACACCCTTTACAGTGGTAATACAATCCAGCCCCAGTTTCTGACGAATCTTCCGGATATGCACATCGATGGTCCTGTCGCCTACAATCACGTCGTTCCCCCATACCTGGTTCAGGATCTCATTCCGGAGGAATACCCTACCGGGCCGGGAAGCAAGCAGGTATAACAGTTCGAATTCCTTTTTTGCCAGCACTTTCTCCTCCTGGTTGACCATCACCACAAACTTATGCGGGTCGATTACCATATTTTCTATGGCCAGTACCCCGTTGACCGGTGCGTCTTTTTTGCTGACCCGGCGGAACAGGGCATTCACCCGGCTCAGCAGCAACTTTGGACTGATCGGTTTGTTTACGTAATCATCCGCGCCGGTGTCGAGGCCTTTCATCTGGCTGCCTTCATCGTTCAACGCTGTCAGGAATATGATCAGGGTATCTTTGAAAGCCGCCTGCGCCCGCAATAATTCGCAAACCTCCACCCCGGTCTTTTTGGGCATCATGATGTCAAGTATGATCAGATCCGGTTTGATCTGTTTTGCCCGCGCCAAAGCCTCATCACCATCCTTTGCCGTATATACTTCATACCCCTCAGCCTGTAGATTATACTGAATAATCTCCAGGATATCCGGTTCGTCGTCGGCAATGAGTATCTTTTTTCCCTTGGTGTCCATTAACAATTTGTTTACGCAAAGTTAATGCCCTTGTGTAACCCCTGATTTTTCAACCGATTATGAAATTGTTAAGCGGTTTGCATACGCAAAGGGGGGGTAATTGCGTTCTTCACTATTGGACGTACCTTTGAATCGCCCGATATCTATGAACAGATTATTGTCATTACTCCTGGCAAGCCTGATTACCGGAATGGTAACCGCCCAGAACGCGGCCCCGAAATACGTGATCGACCGTGGAAGGCTGATTTTCCACGAAAATATCGACAAGGAGCAAAAAAAGCTCTATACCCAGCCCGGGTCCTACATACGGGGCTATATTCCCATTACCAAAGACGAAACTTTTAACGGCCAGGTAAGATTTGCCATCATCGATGAGGTAGACAACATGCAAATGGAGATCGAGATGGATTCTGTATTCAAGGACAATGAAAAGAAAAAATACCTGAAAGGCCTTGAAATACTGGTAAAACAGGCAGGCCAGGGCGTGAAAAGCCGCCTTTTCACAGCTGCACTGGTACCACAGATGGTAAAAGGATTTGAAGCCTCCATGGAGCTGGACCGCAATAACAAGGGAATTGACCCTGTGGTGCGCGAGAATCACTACTGGGTAGGCAAAACGCTGGTGGATTGCTTTAGCTACCCCGAAAACAAGGGGGTGCCGGCCAGTAAGGATATCCTGACCATTAAATACCTGCAGCTCTACCCGGAAAGGACCATGGCCTTCCTGAAAACGAACCTCAACTACCCGAAACGGGATAGCCTGATTGCTGCCGAAGCCCGTCGCGATCCCCGTAAAGTATATGATTTTGCGGCTGCCAATGATGCGCTGGCCCGCTATATCAAGATACACCCCGATCCCGTTGTAAAAGTGGTGGCAGAGATGGCCAGCAGTAAAAGCGGGCAATTGTATTTCCCGTTTATAGACGAGATCTACCGGGGCAAAATCTCTTTTGACGAAATCGACAAGGTAAAGGGCAATGACCTGGAATACTACCGCCTTATGGTAAAAGTGCGGATGCAGCATACTGCCAGGATGATTCAGCGCGATACTCCAATGGAAAGGAAAGCACTTGTGGAAAGGATGGAAAACAAGGCCCGCCAGTTTTATATCAGTCAGATCAATGGCCTTCACAATTCACCCGATCCGGTGCGGTTCAAAGTACTGGAACCGCTGCAGCCACATGAACTGTATTATCTCTGCGTGCTCGGAGAAGATGAAATCTATACCTCCAGCTACCGGGGTGTTTTTAAACGGATCATCCAGAGGCTGAAAGGCACACCGACCGATAGTCTTTTCATGACAATGAACTTCGATTATTTCCGGAAGTTCATTAAAATGGCGGCCGCCTACAACGAGCTCGACACCCTGCTGAAACTGATGCCGGACAGCAATGCTACTGTATTGATGAAATCCTTCATGTTCGGCCTGGAACGTAATACTTCCCTCGTCAATGTGGAAGATGCCGTAGACGTTGCTGATGCCTACAGCAGCATTTTCGAGAAGAACAAGACACTCGCGGCCAATATGCTGGAAGAGGCCCGTCAGAACTATGACCGCTGCCAGCGAAACGGCGACCCCAATGGCCAGAAAGTATATTTTATTGAAAAATCCCTCTTCGAGTCGGCTGACAGTACCAACCATACTGACATCTCCAAAATACTGGGCATACCTCCTGTTTACCAGGTACCTTACGAGCGGCTGCTGGATACCGCCGGACGGATTGTGCAGCAGGTATTCTTTTATGGCGATGAAGATAAGGACGGCCAGAACAGCTATGCCAACTTCATGACCCTGTTCAGGAATAAAGCAGACTGGGCCATAACCGAAAATCCCGACTTCGTTACGATCAAGTCCACGAAAGGGAAACCCGTCTGGATCTTTGCCAATAAGCCGCTTTACGGGGAAGATGACCCGGATGCCAAGGCACAGCAAAAACTCCGGGCTTATTTTGACGACAAGGGGCTGGAACCGTCAATTTATATCCACCGCGGCCACAGCTACCATGTGAAATCGACGCTTGACCAGGTGACACCATCAGCCAGGATCGTTATCCTCGGTTCCTGCGGTGGGTACAATAACCTGAATGAAGTACTCATGATCAGCCCGGATGCCCATATTATCTCGTCCAAACAGATCGGAACCCGTACGGTGAATGAACCGATCCTGAATGCCATCAACACCAGTCTGCGGAATGGCCGCAGTATCGACTGGGTGCCGATGTGGCAGGAACTCAGCAAACAGTTTACCGGCGAAAGCCGCGAGCGGTTTGATGATTACATTCCCCCATACAAGAATCTTGGTGCGATCTTTATCAAAGCCTATCGCGGCGTAGAGGACGAGGAATAACCCTGGGTGGTTATCTTTGCCCGGAATGAACGGAGAAAAGAAAATTTTCAACACGGCTTTGCTGCGGCGCGTGTTCCGGCTGGCTGCGCCCTACCGGAACCGGGTATATCTCTCCCTGGCACTGGCCATAGCCCTGGCGGTGCTTTCGCCGGTGCGACCTTACCTGATCCAGATTACCGTTAACGATTACATTAAAAATGGCCTGATCGATATGGTGGTGAGGATCACCCTCATACAGATGGTGTTCCTGCTGCTGGAAACAGCATTCCGTTTCCTTTTTTCATTTATTACTGCCTGGCTGGGACAGACAGTAGTAAAGGATCTCAGGGTTACGGTCTTCAACAGGGTACTTCATCTGAACCTGTCACAATTTGATAAAACGCCTGTCGGAACCCTTACCACGAGAACAATTAATGACATTGAGTCGATCAACGAGATTTTCTCGGATGGACTCATCCCGATAATCGCTGACCTCCTTTCCATTATCTCCATTCTGGTGGTGATGTTCGTGGTGGACTGGAAACTGGCCCTGATCAGCCTGGCACCATTCCCCATCCTGATCCTTGCCACCTATATCTTCAAGGAATCGGTCAACCGTTCGTTTATCCGGGTCAGGAACGCTGTAACTGCCCTGAATGCCTTTGTTCAGGAACATGTGACCGGCATCCAGATCGTCCAGGCTTTTGCCGCTGAAGGCAGGGAGTATGCGAAGTTCAAAAAGATCAACAGCGAACACAGGAACGCCAATATCAATGCCATATTCGCTTACTCGGTGTTCTTCCCTGTGGTCGAAATCGTGCTGGCCGTATCTTCCGCTATACTGGTGTGGTGGGGTGCCGGCAAGAGTCTGAATCTGCCACCGGATCAGGCTGCAGCCCTGACGGGAAAGATGATATCCTTTATTCTTTTTCTGAACCTGTTATTCCGGCCACTCCGGGTGATTGCCGATAAGTTCAATGTGCTGCAGATGGGTATGGTAGCGAGTGAGCGGGTGTTTAAACTGATCGATAACGATGATGTGATCAAAACCGAAGGCAGTTTTGCGCCCGCCAAGGTTATGGGAAAGATTGAGTTTAACCATGTGTGGTTCGCCTATACCGATACCCGTTACGTGCTGAAGGATATCAATTTTACGGTGCAGCCCGGCGAAACTGTAGCACTCGTTGGCCATACCGGCAGTGGCAAAACCTCTATTATCAGCCTGCTGAACCGGTTGTACCATATCCAGCAGGGTGAGATCCGGATTGACGGCGTTAACATTGATGACTACACGCTGAATGCTCTCCGGCGGCAGACGGGTGTGGTGCTGCAGGATGTTTTCCTTTTCTCCGGGTCTGTGATGGAGAATATCACCCTGCGGAACCCGGCTATTTCGCGGGAACAGGTGGAAGCGGCCGCCAGGCTGATCGGCATGCACCAATTCATAGAACAGCTGCCCGGGGGATATGATTATAAGGTTATGGAAAGGGGGAGTACCCTCTCCCTTGGGCAGCGGCAGCTGCTGAGTTTTATCAGGGCGCTCCTGTACAATCCGTCGATCCTGATCCTTGATGAAGCTACTTCCAGTGTGGATACGGAAAGCGAACAGCTGATCCAGCAGGCGATCGATACCCTTATTTCGGGCAGAACGGCCATTGTGATCGCCCACCGCCTCAGTACGATCCGGAAGGCAGACAAGATCATTGTGCTCGATAAGGGTGAAATACGGGAAATCGGCTCACATGAAGAGCTGATGGCCAGGGGCGGCGCTTATTATTCCCTGGTGGAAAGCCAGTATGAAGGGAACCGGAAGGCCGGACGGGCATAATATAAATAGTTATTATCTGTAATATAACGGAAACCTGTAAAATATTTCGGCTGGCGGCCTTCTTTTCCGCTCCGACGTTTTACCGTTCACTGGCTTCTCCCTATCTTTGCGCAAAATTTAGAACCCGCATGGCAGCAAAAAGCGTGAAATCTATACTGGTAGCGGCTTTCAGCGTAGTTTTACTGGTTTTGGGCACTTCCGCCCGGGCGAACGAAGGAGGCGAAGGAGGCCATGGTGAAGGCAAGGAAGAGGGTTTCGATGCGGGTAAAGCCATTCTTCACCACATTGCCGATTCTCACGAATGGCATTTTTTCAGCATGGGAGACAATCATGCGGTTCTCCCGCTGCCTGTAATCCTGTATTCTCCCGAGCGTGGCTTAAGTGTGTTTTCTTCATCCCGTTTCGAACATGGAAAGGCGGATTACAACGGCTACAGGAATGAACACGATCATATTGTGGCGGTAAATGAAGCCGGTCAGGTGGATGAAGCTGCGAAAGTGTATGATTTCTCCATCACCAAGAACGTAGCGCAGATGTTTCTCGCAGTGGTGGTGCTGGTGCTGATCATGACCGGTGTTGCTAAAAAATATACAAGGGAAGGTGCAGGTAAAGCGCCGAGCGGATTGCAGAACGCCATTGAGCCCGTGATCACCTTTGTGCGCGATGATGTTGCGCGGCCCAACCTGGGGCACAAGTACAAGAAGTACATGCCCTACCTGCTGACGGTATTCTTCTTTATTCTCATCAATAACATATTCGGCCTGTTGCCAGGTGCGGCCAACGTAACTGGTAATATTGCCTTTACGGCCCTGCTGGCAGTAATTTCTTTTATCGTGATCCTGTTCAGCACCAATGGTCATTTCTGGGGACACATATTCTGGCCTCCCGGAGTGCCCCTTCCCGTAAAGCTGATCCTGATCCCGGTGGAACTGCTGAGTATCTTTATCAAACCTGCGGCCCTCATGATCCGTCTTTTTGCCAACATGACGGCGGGCCACATTGTAATCCTGAGCTTCGTTTCCCTGATCTTCATATTCGGTCAGATGAACTCGGTTGCCGGCTGGGGCTTTTCGCCCGTATCCATGGCATTCTCGGTGTTTATCTATGTGATTGAGATCCTGGTGGCCTTTATCCAGGCGTTCATCTTCACCAACCTGACCGCCGTGTTTATCGGCCAGGCATTTGAAGGAGAGCATCACCACGATGAAGCACATGGTCACGAAACAGCAAAAACACACTAAGAATTTTTTATATAAACATCAAAACACAAGTTGTATGTCATTCATGAACATTCTGTTGGAAGTAGGACAGGCTCAGCTGGGTGGTGCCATCGGTGCCGGCCTCGCTGCTATCGGCGCCGGTATCGGTATCGGTCAGATCGGTAAAGGTGCGGTTGAATCTATCGCCCGTCAGCCTGAAGCTGCTAACGACATTCGTGGTAACATGATCCTGACTGCAGCGTTCATCGAGGGTGTTGCCCTCTTCGCTGTAATCGCGGGTCTGCTGGCAGTTCTGTCCAAGTAACCACAACAAAAATGCTGCAGCTGACGCAAAGGGCCGACGCTGCAGCATTTCTATCGCGTTCAGTTGCTATGACCGTGTAAAATCAAATCATCAGCCTCCAAATTATATTTCATGGAATTATTAATGCCCGCTTTAGGATATTTTGTCTGGACACTGGTCGCTTTCGTCATTGTGTTCCTGATCCTGAAGAAGTTTGCCTGGAAGCCAATCCTCAGTACCCTGAGCGACAGGGAGAAAAATATTGCCGACTCCATTGCTACGGCGGAGCGCGTGAAACTGGAAATGGCGCAGCTGAAGAATGAGAATGAAGCCCTGATGCAAAAGGCACGTGAAGAGCGCGCTGAAATGCTGAAGGAAGCCAAGGAAATCCGCGACAAGATCGTAAACGAAGCCAAAGAGCAGGCAAAGGTGGAAGCCAACAAGGTTCTTGCCGATGCGCAGGCTTCTATCGAGCAACAGAAAAATGCCGCCCTCACAGAAGTAAAGAACAAGATCGGTAATATGGTGATTGAGGTTACGGAGAAGGTTATCCGCCGCGAATTGAGCAATAAATCAGAACAGGAACAGTACATCCGCACACTTGCAGATGAATTACCGCTGACGAACAGGAACTAAAGCAAAAACACCGCACAAATGTCCAATACGCGCGTTGCACACCGTTATTCCAAGGCACTGATGGATCTCGCAATCGAGACCAACCAGGTAGATGCCGTTAAGGCTGACATCGATGGTATCCGCAAGGCTACTACGGGTGAACTGGAAAGAGCACTGGTATCTCCCGTGATCCGTCACGACAAGAAGTGCCAGATCTTCAAAGCCCTCTTCGGTGGAAAAGTATTGCCCATCACAGAGAAATTCTTCGACCTGGTATTTACCAAGGGACGTGAATTGTCGATGGTGGAAATCCTTGATGCTTTCAACGATCGCTACCGCGAACTCAAGGGTATCCGGATCGTGGAACTAACCACGGCTGTACCGATCTCCGACGAACTGCGGAACGATTTCCGCAACCGTCTTCTGAAAATGGAAAGGTACCAGGGCAAAACCGTCCAGATCCAGGAAAAGGTGGACGCCAATATCCTCGGTGGCTTCGTGCTGCAGATGGAAGATGATCTTTTTGACGCAAGCATTCAGCGCGACCTGAAAGACATCAAGACCCAGTTCATTGAGAATATGTATATACAGAAAATCAGATAATTCGATAAACGTCTAAATATTCAACGACATGGTAGATATTAAACCAGATGAAATATCAGCGATCCTGCGCCAGCAGTTGAGCAATTTCAACACTTCCGCTGAGCTGGAAGAAGTGGGCACGGTATTGCAGGTGGGTGATGGTATCGCCCGCGTATACGGCCTCAGCAATGTACGCGCCGGTGAATTGGTGGAGTTTCCGAATGGTGTTAAGGCCATTGCCCTCAACCTCGAAGAAGACAATGTGGGTGTGGTATTGATGGGTGAATCTTCCGAGATCAAAGAAGGTGATAAAGTACGCCGTACCGGTCAGATCGCTTCCATTAAAGTGGGAGAGGGACTGGTAGGTCGCGTGATCAATATGCTGGGTGAAGCGATCGATGGCAAAGGCCCGATCTCCGGCGAACTCTACGAAATGCCCCTGGAGCGTAAAGCACCGGGTGTAATTTTCCGGGAACCGGTAAAAGAGCCGCTTCAGACCGGTATCAAATCTATCGATGCGATGATTCCCATCGGCCGTGGCCAGCGGGAACTGATCATCGGTGACCGTCAGACAGGTAAAACTGCGATCGCCATTGATACCATCATCAACCAGAAAGAATTTTTCAAGGCAGGCAAACCTGTTTATTGTATATATGTTGCGATCGGCCAGAAGGCATCCACCATTGCCGGTGTGATGAAGACACTGGAAGAGCATGGCGCAATGGAGTATACCACTATCGTGGCAGCCTCCGCTTCTGACCCCGCACCCCAACAGTTTTACGCTCCTTTTGCCGGTGCTGCCATCGGTGAATACTTCCGTGACACCGGCCGTCCCGCACTGATCATTTATGATGATCTGTCCAAGCAGGCCGTTGCTTACCGTGAGGTGTCGCTGTTGCTTCGTCGTCCACCAGGCCGTGAAGCTTATCCCGGTGACGTATTCTACCTGCATAGCCGTCTGCTTGAGCGTGCTGCCAAGATCATTGCGAAGGATGAAGTGGCCAAAAACATGAACGACCTGCCCGCCAGCATCAAACACCTGGTTAAGGGTGGTGGTTCCCTGACCGCTTTGCCGATCATTGAAACCCAGGCTGGTGACGTTTCCGCTTATATCCCGACGAACGTTATCTCTATCACAGACGGTCAGATCTTCCTGGAAGGTAACCTCTTCAACGCCGGTATCCGTCCTGCGATCAACGTAGGTATCTCCGTAAGCCGGGTGGGTGGTAACGCACAGATCAAATCCATGAAGAAAGTGGCCGGTACCCTGAAACTCGATCAGGCCCTCTACCGCGAGATGGAAGCATTCTCCAAATTCGGTGGTGACCTCGATCCCGCTACCAAACTGGTAATCGACAAAGGTGCCCGTAACGTGGAAATCCTGAAACAGGCTCAATACACACCGTTTACTGTTGAAAAACAGGTAGCGATCATTTACCTCGGTACACAGGGTCTTCTCCGTGAAGTACCGGTAAACAAGGTGAAGGCATTTGAAGAACATTTCCTCCTGGAAATGGAAAACAAACACGCCAATATCCTGGCCGAATTCAAAAAAGGTAACCTGTCTGATGAAGGTATCAAGGTAGTGACCGAACTCACCAAAAGCCTGGTGCCACAGTACAAGAAATAATCAGTTTTCTGATAAAGGAAAAAGGGGCCATCGGCCCCTTTTTTATTGGGATATTATTCTGACCGCAATGCTTTAACCGGGTAAGCAGTTTCCGCCCTCAGGAATTGAAGCCCGACGGTGATCTAGGGTCTTTTTAAGGTACTTCTATTTTTCCATTCGTCGAAAACCTCGCTTCCCGCTTGCAAAAACGGGAATTATCTTCCATCTTTGACCTACTCTCACTGAAATCCGCATACCCCCTGATTACCAGACGTTGATTCCCGTCCCTTTGTTACATGATCCAGATCCTGCGAACTAATCCGTTCGTATTCCAATATCTATAGTGTTTTCGGACCACCCTAAGCTATAGATCATGAAACAATTGTACCCGGTACTCAGAAATATATGCACGCTCCTGCTGGCAGGATGTGTTGCTTCCTCACAGGCGCAAAGCATAGCGCCCGCTTCACCCAAAGTTTCACATTACACTACTGTCGATAGCCTTCCGGTTGTTCCTGCCGGTCATAATGGCAACGCACGTCAGAAGAACGCAAATCAATTGAACAGGGCAGACGATATGCAGCAGGTGGAAATGAATGTGCTGCACAAGATGGTGACAGACCAGCTGAAACTGGGCATACCTATCAACTGGATGGAAAAGGAAGTTGTGTTTGATTTTTATAACGCAGACGGCAAACTGATGCGAAAGGTGATCGAACACCGGTCAGCCACAAACCTGACGATCGATTTAAGTGGCCTGCCTGCAGGAACAGTTGTGGTACGTGCCAGCTGCGGTAAAGAATTTGCAGTGCAGCAACTGATGATTGAAAACGTTCTTTAAGCTAACGGGGTCCATTAAGCGAAAAAAAATGAAAGCGATACTTGCAAATATGAAATTCTCTTTCAATCTTTGTACTACTCAGGTCGCCTATCCAATTTCTCCGATTTACCTCCATCTGTTTTTCAATTCAGCACAACCTTTCCGATTTAATTTATTACCAGCATAGGGTCAACTTCATGTTGCACTCCACTACATATTTATAGTTTTAAAGGGTACGATCAACAAAGGCCGGGCTATTCTTAGCCGGGCCATTTTTTTGAATATTTGGTTTATATCGTAAACCAGTTTATATTTGGTAAAACAACTGCCTTGATACGCTCCAGCCTCCTGCTGACCTTATTAATCTTCCTGAGCTGCCTCGGGGCCGCCGCCCAGACCACTATTTCAGGCAAACTCACCGACACCAGGGGGCGTGCCATTCCCAATGCCAGTATTTCCATCAAAGATTCCTACGACGGCGCAACATCTGACAGCACAGGTCACTACCGCTTTGTCACCAGCGAAACCGGCGCCAGAATGGTCACCGTAAGCTGCATCGGTTACAATCCCTACGAAAAAGAGATCACGCTGAATAATCAGCAAATAGACCTGAATATCCAGGTCAGGGAAGCTGCCAATGAACTAAAAGCAGTGGTGGTAACAGCGGGCAGTTTTGAAGCCAGCGATTCCAAGCGGACAACGGTGCTTACCTCATTGGATATCGTCACTACGGCAAGTGCCAACGCTGATGTCACAGCTGCTCTCAGAACGCTGCCCGGCACACAGCAGATCGGTGAAAAGGAAGGCCTGTTCATTCGCGGTGGCAGCGGTGAGGAGGCAAGGGTGTTCATCGATGGTACCCTCGTCAATAATTTCTTTTATTCACCTGTTCCTGATATTGCCCAGCGTGGCAGGTTTTCTCCCTTTCTCTTCAAAGGGACCATCTTCAGCTCCGGCGGTTATTCGGCGTTATACGGACAGGCACTTTCCGGCGCACTGATCCTGGAGACAATCGACCTCCCCGAAAAGACTTCAGCCAATATCGGCATACATTCCGTCGGTGGAACAGCCGGTTACCAGCACCTTAATAAAAAGAAAAATGCCAGCTGGGGTGTCAACTATGCCTATACCAACCTGTGGGCATACTTCCAGCTCGTCAAACAACGCGTAGATTATTTCCGTGTACCTGAATTCCAGTATGCAGACGGCAACTTCCGGATAAAAACCAGCAAAACGGGAATGCTGAAAGGTTATGCGACTTTCCAGGGCAACCAGCTGGGACTGCGAAGCACCGATGTTGATTCACTGGCCCTGAAAAATGCTTTCACCCTGAAGAACCATAATATTTACTTTAACCTGTCATGGAAAGAAAGCCTCAGCCGCAGCTGGCGGATCTATATCGGTTCCTCCTACAGCACCAATAAAGACAACTATTCAAACGAATTGCAGAACCAGGATAACGAACGCCAGGAAATAGACGAAATACCCTACAGCCTGAAAAACTACACGGCAGTTTTAAAGGGAAATCTTACCACGCTTAAAACTGTGCTGGAACATCGCTTCCGCGGGCTGAGTGCAATCCGGTTTGGTGGTGAATACCTGTATTTTCATGATGACATGTCTTTTGCCGATACCCTGGGCCGCCATAACGTCATGAACGACCGGTTCACAGCGGCTTTTGCAGAAACCGATATCTACATCACCAACAATCTCGCGGCCAAACTCGGGACAAGGTTTGAGCATTCAAGCCTCCTGGACCGTTCCAATATTGTACCGAGACTTTCAATTGCATACAAGCTTGGATCACTGGGTCAGGCATCCTTTGCTTACGGGCTGTTCTTCCAGAAACCTGAAAAGAACCAGCTGATTGTAAGCCAGACACTGGGTTATGCAAAGGCATCGCATTACATTTTTAACCTGCAGAAGGTGACATCGGTGAATACACTCCGGATTGAAGCTTTCTATAAAAAATATGATGACCTCGTGAAAACTTACCCGGGGTTGAACAACAGTGGTTATGGTTATGCAAAAGGCGTGGAATTGTTCTGGCGCGATAAAAAGACTTTTAAAGGGGTCGACTATTGGGTGTCTTATTCGTTCCTGGATACCAAACGGGATTACCTCAATTATCCCTATTCCATCCAGCCCAATTTTGCCGCCAACCATACCGCGTCTCTGGTGATCAAAAAACTGATCACCAAATGGAAGACCAATATCAATGGTTCCTATTCGTTCGCTACCGGCAGGCCTTATTACGATATCGCCTATAATTCCGGCGCTTCAAAATTTGAGATGCGCGATAACGGAAAGACCAGTACCTACAACAATCTCAGCATCAGCATCAACTACCTGCCCAGCCTCAGCAAACCGGATGGAAAGTTTTTTACCGTGTGGGTGCTGTCTGTCAATAACGTACTGAACCAGAAACAGGTGTATAATTACAATTACTCCTACAATGGCCTGATCAAAACACCGGTACAGCCACCAGCCAATCAATTCTTTTTTATCGGTTGCTTCATCAGTTTTGGGATAGACCGTACGGATGATGTTATCAATAACAATCTTTAATACGCATTAAAGCAAAACCATCAAACATGAAAAAACTTACTTTTCTCTTTTTATCAGTGGCATTCGCACTGGCAGTGAACGCACAAAGCGACAAGTACAAGGCTGCCATGAAAGATCAGATCGGCAAACTGGAAACAGCATTTCAAAATAACGATTTCCCCCAGCTGGCGAACAGTTTTGAGCGCATTGGTGATGCTGAAAAGACGCAGTGGCTACCTTACTACTATGCAGCCTACGCCAATGTAATGAGTGCTTATCTCTCGCCCGACAAATCGAAAGTGGATGCCATTGCCGACAAGGCCGACGCCATGATCACAAAAGCGGAAACACTCAACGGAAAGCCGAACAGCGAAATCTTTGTGGTGAAAAGTATGGTTGCTTCCGCACGCATGCAGGTGGATCCGCAGAACCGCTGGATGCAGTATGGAAAGATTTCCGGTGAGAATATTGAAAAGGCAAAAGTGGCTGATCCCACCAATCCGCGCCCGGTTTACCTGGAGGGACAGGCGAAGTTTTATACACCAGAGCAATTTGGTGGCGGTAAGTCCGTCGCAAAGCCTTATTTTGAAAAGGCCCTGAGCATGTTCGATACTTTTAAGCCGGCAGGCGATCTCGAACCTGCCTGGGGCAAAGCTTCCACCCAGTATTTTCTGGACCAATGTAAATAGAACGGCACCTGATGTTTAAGTCCCTTGATCCGATATTACATACCCCTTTGAGACTGGCTGTTGTATCGCTGCTTATTCAGGAGAAGGAAGCAGAGTTCACCATCCTCCGGGAAAAGACAAATGCAACAGCCGGCAACCTCAGCGTGCAGATCAACAAGCTGAAGGATGCCGGCTATATAGATATAGTGAAACAGTTCCGGGATAATTATCCGCAAACCATTTGCAGGATAACCGCCACTGGCGAAAAGGCATTCAGGGAATACGTCAAAAATCTGCAGTCTTATATCAAGACCAGGTAGTTACCTGATTATTCTTTGATCAGCTGCAGGCGAAGCGCTTCTTTGCTGTTGACCCGCACTTCAAGCCAGTAGATACCTTTGTTCAGGTTATTGGTTCCGGTCAGTGCCAGCTGGTGCTGGCCGGCTTCCATTTTACCCTGGCGCTGCATCACTTCCTTCCCGTTGTCGTCGGTCAGTACAGCCGTCATGAAACCCTGGTCTTTCAGGGATAACAGCAGGTTGATATCATTTTGTTCCGGATGCGGAAACACGGTCACATATTCTACAATACCTGATTTATTGACGCGAACCAGCATGGGCTTGGTATAGGTCATCCGGGCATTGTCTTGTTTCCAGCCGATGCGATAATAGATATCGCGGGTGTTGATGGCTTTTGAACCAAGGCGGTCCGCAAAGTCAAAGCGGCCATTGTCTGACATGGTAACAGCATCGCCAACAGCTTCAAAGCTCGATCCGTCAAGACTTCTTTCCACTACATAAGCAGCGGAGCTGATATTGTCTTTTGCCATCCAGTTCAGGACGACAGTTTTTTCATTAAAAGAAGCGGAGATTGACCGGATGCCGGAACCGGCAGGAGCGTAGTCAATCGGAGAAGTCAAACCAGCGTCATCGTTCAGCAGCTCCATATTTATAGCAGCCTGCTGGGCATTAGTCTTGCTGGCGTAGCTCATCATCAGGGCAAGGCACAATACAACAATTACATACCGTTTCATAGTAGTACTTTTTTGAAGTGATTACGGAATCGAGATCGGGACTAATGGTTCCGTTCAGAGGATTTGAAACAGTAGACAGAGGGGATTGGACGGGTATGTATTCGTAGGAATTGTAGGACCAAGATAATATGCGCTTCCGGCAACTGCAAAAAAACGGGCATGAAAAAACCCTTCGGAATTTTACTACTCTTCAATTTTTTCGTCTACCGCATTGGCAAGCAGGCGGTTAGTAAGCTTTTTCATCGGGTTCTTCCGGTTATTCGCGAACTCGAAACGCTGGCGGATGATATCAATGCAGGTGAAAATGGCACCGATAAAGGACGTTTCGTCTCCACGGTTTTTGCCGGCAATATCGAAAGCGGTGCCATGGTCAGGTGAAGTTCTTACTGCAGGAAGCCCGGCGGTGAAGTTAACTCCCTGTCCCATCGCGAGTGATTTGAAGGGAATAAGCCCCTGGTCGTGATACATGGCCAGTACAGCATCAAATCTTTCATGGTAACCACGGGCAAAAAAAGCATCGGCTGAGAATGGTCCCTGTACAATACTGTTGCTTTGCTGCTTGAAATCGCGGATGGCCGGACGAATGATCGTTTCTTCTTCATTGCCGATCAGGCCTTCGTCGCCGGCATGCGGATTGAGGCCCAGCACGGCAATTTTGGGTTTGTCGACGCCAAAATCACGGCGGAGGCTGTCTTCTACCAGGCGCAATTTGGAAAGAATATGCGGACGTGTAACAAACTGGGCTACTGCCGATACGGGAACATGCTCCGTCAGTAGAGCGACCCGCATGTTTTCTGCCACCATGAACATCAGTACTTCCTTTGCTTCAAAACTTGCCTGCAGGAAAGGCGTGTGGCCGGTATAGGGAAATTGTTCACTCTGGGTGTTTTTCTTATGGATCGGTGCGGTGACCAGACCGTCTATATGGCCATCTTTCAGTGCCTGTACGGCAGTGGTCAGCGACAGGACTGCATATTTTCCGCCGATCTCGGTAAGCTGTCCGGGGGTGATCGACACTTCATCATCCCAGCAGTTGAAAATATTCACCTGGCGGGGGTTAATGCGGGAAAACTCCTTGATGTGCTGAAAATTGAAATTGAATTCCGGAAGCGATTTGCGGTAGAAATTGATGGCCTTGTTGGAAGCGAAAACCACCGGTGTGCAAAGCTCCAGCAGTTTGGGCTGGGCGATGGTTTTAATGATCAGTTCAAGACCGATTCCGTTGAGGTCGCCACAGCTGATACCGATCGTTGGTTTGTTCGTTTCCGGGTGATTAGACATGATGCTCCGTAATAAGGGGGTAAAAATACATGTATTTTTGCAGCGCTTATGTATACCCTCAAAAAATCGCTGGGCCAGCACTTCCTTAAAGATGAACAGATCTGCCGCAATATTGTGACGGCACTACAGGAACGCCCTATCACCAGGTTGCTCGAAGTGGGCCCCGGGGGAGGAGCATTGACCAAATACCTGCTGCAACTGCCGGATATCACGTTTAAAGCAGTGGAGCTGGATGCTGAGAAAGTGACGTACCTCGAAAATACATTTCCGGCGATCAGGGGCAAGCTCATCCATAAAAGCTTTCTGGATATCGACCCTCCATTTGATGAGCCATTTACCCTGGTGGGCAATTTCCCCTATAATATTTCCACGCAGATCTTATTTAAGGTGCTGGATTGGGATCCGATGGTTGAGTCCGTGATCGGTATGTTCCAGAAAGAAGTGGCGCAACGGGTGGCAGCGGGGCCCGGCTCAAAAATCTATGGCGTTACCAGCGTACTGATCCAGGCGTTTTATAAGGTTGATTACCTGTTTGACGTACCACCCGGAGCCTTTAATCCGCCGCCTAAGGTAATGAGCGGTGTGATCCGGCTGACGCCCAATGGCCAGCCACCGGCGATGCGCAGCCGCAAAGATTTCAGGCTACTGGTGAAAACAGCTTTTAACCAGCGGCGCAAAACCCTGCGGAATGCTGTCAGGGGGATCTTTCCGCCGGCAGTTCTGGAAGATGATTTTTTCAACAAAAGGGCGGAACAATTGTCCGTAGACGATTTCGCCGCGTTGACTTTTAAAATGAATGGATAATGCAGAAATGCCTGGTTACTGCCAAAGTGCACCCCTGGATGCTTGAAAGACTGGAACAGTTGGGTTTCACAGTTTCCTATCTACCCCAGATCACTTATTCCGAACTATTACAGGAGCTGCCCGATACCCACGCACTGGTGGTTACCACGCGGCTGAAGATAGATGCAGCCGCAATTGATGCCGCACCGCAGCTCCGATGGATCGCCCGCCTCGGCAGCGGTATGGAGCTTATCGATGTGGCGCATGCGGAAGCCCGCGGCATCCGGTGTGTGAGCAGCCCTGAAGGAAACAGGAACGCTGTTGCCGAGCAGGAACTCGGAATGTTGCTTTGCCTGTTGAACAATCTCCACAGCAGCGCCAACGAAGTAAAAGAGGGAAAATGGATAAGGGACGCCAATCGTGGTGCCGAACTGACCGGTAAAACGGTCGGTATCATCGGTTACGGCAATACCGGCTGGGCTTTTGCCCGTCTGCTGGCACCTTTCCAGGTAACGGTACTGGCTTATGACAAGTACAAGTTCGGATTTGGTGCCGACTATATTAAGGAGGCCAATCCCGAACAGATCGCCAGGTATGCTGACGTGATCAGCCTGCATATACCGCTGACCCCGGAAACGCATCATCTGGCAAACGATACCTTTTTTGACAGCCTGCAACAGAAACCTGTTTTCCTGAATACCAGCCGCGGTAAAGTTCATGATACCAATGCTGTGATCAGGGCACTGGAAAGCGGTAAAATAAGCGCCGCCGGCCTCGATGTTCTTGAAAATGAGCGCCTCGATACCTATTCTCCCGAAGAATACAACCGCCTCCAGACACTGGTCAGCAAACCGAATGTGCTGGTAACTCCCCATATCGCGGGATACAGCCATGAAGCCTATCTTAAAATGGCACAGGTAGTACTGGAAAAATTGGGATTGTAGCCCTGTTTTCCTATCTTTGAAATACAAGTACAACGCTTTCAAGAGATCTGAAGGCGTTGTTCTTTTTTTTTACTTTTTAACCAAAGGAGGTTAATTATGTCTGATGTTATTTATGTGTCCAAAGAGACACTGGAGCAAATGAAAGCTGAACTGCACCATATGAAGGCAGTTGAGCGGCCTGCTGCTTCCAGAGCGATTGCCGAAGCAAGGGAAAAGGGAGATTTGCGGGAAAATGCCGAATATGATGCGGCTAAAGAGGCACAGGGCATCCTGGAAGCCAAGATCAAGAAAATGGAAGGGGATATGGCAAACGCACGTATCCTCGAAGCTGATGCGATTGATACCTCTAAGGTTTCGATCCTGACCCGCGTATCCGTGACCAATATTACTACCAATAAGACCATGACCTACCAGATCGTTTCTGAAAAGGAAGCTGATCTGAAGAGCGGAAAGATCTCCGTTACGTCCCCGATCGGTCAGGGCCTGCTGGGTAAACTGGTAGGCGAAGTTGCCGAAGTGAAGGCGCCTGCCGGCGTACTGAAATTCAGAATTGACAAGATTTCTGCCTGACAGGCAGTTGAACGGACCCATATCCGGAAGAAGCCGCCCCCGACGGGGCGGTTTTTTATTGCAGTTAATATTCCGGTAACATTGACTTTACATTGAGGTAACATTGGGCCGGTAGCTTTGCGGCATGTTGAAAAAACTATTCCTGCTGGTCCTCCTCCTTCCGCTCGGTCTCCTCGCACAGAAGACGATCGCCTGGAAAGGAATGCAGCTGAACGCGCTGGACAAACAGGGCAGAAAGCAGGGAGAATGGCTATTTTTCGACAGCACCGGCACTGTCAGGATGCAATGCGCTTTCCACAATGATCAGCCCACCGGGCCGCGCGTGTTCTATAATTCCGCCGGCGACACTACCCTGCTCCGCTTTTCGCCGGAAGATAGTTCCGAACACTTCATCTATTATTACCATGGTCAGCCCATCAGCGGCCTGTTCTCCTGGGTAAACGACAAATTCAGGATCGAACTCGACAGGTTACCCGAAGGTTTCTCTGACGGCGATCTGAAAGACCTTAAGACCTGTTACACCACCAAGATCGATCCGCTGTACATGTTTGGCCGTGCAAGACTGCAGGAATATTTCAGCGCAGCCTATTATAAAAGCAATACCATTCCCAACTGGAACCATAACTTTGTACTCACCATCAATGCATCGGGCAAGGTGACCAATGTGGAATGGGCAGATAAGGAAGACATTCCTGCCAACGAAAGGGAGCTTTTCGATATCTTTTACAGTATGGGCCGCTGGCAGCCTTTCTTTGATACCTGGGACGCAAAAGAGATCAAACTGACGATGTCATTGGGGGCAGATCTGCAACCAATCACCGCAAGATGACATTATTCACCAGGATCATTAACGGCGAAATCCCTGCCTACAAGGTCGCCGAAAACGATAAATTTTACGCTTTCCTCGATATCTTCCCCCTGGTACACGGTCATGTACTGGTCGTTCCCAAAATTGAAGTGGATAAGTTTTTCGAAGTGCCGGATACTTACCTGTCTGAGATCCTTGTATTTGCCAAGCCCATCGCAAAAGCCATTGAACAGGCTTTTCCCTGTGATCGGGTAGGCGCAGCCGTTATAGGCCTCGAAATTCCGCATGCACACCTTCACCTGGCACCCATCAACGGTTCAGACGATCTCAACTTTACAAGGCCCAAACTCAAACTGTCTCCCGAAGAATTGAAGACCTGCCAGGAGAAAATCCTGGCCTACCTGTAAAAAATGCAGCTGGTCAGACACCCCTGACCCTGTCGGCATTCAGTTTAACAAAGGCCTCCCAGTTACCGGCTTTTGCAGCAGCCTTTTTACCTTTTCCGGTTTTCGATGTCGCCGCAGGCAATTGCGGATGCCCGGCCTGGAAATGATGACAGATCGCAACCGCCAGCGCATCAGATGCATCCATGTATTGTGGTGCCTCGCCGATCGGGAGTATACGCTGCAACATCTGCCACACCTGTTCCTTATCGGCATTGCCATTACCGGTAATCGACTGCTTCACTTTTTTGGGAGAATATTCACATACCTCGAGCCCTGCCTGGATAGCAGCAGCGATGGCAACGCCCTGGGCCCTTCCCAGTTTCAGCATGCTCTGTACATTCTTCCCGTAGAATGGTGCCTCAATGGCAAAAGTATCCGGACGAAAGGTGCCGATCAGTTCAGCTACTGTCCGGTAGATCAGTTCCAACCGCAAATGCTGATCCGCCTTCGGATTCAGCTTCAATACATCCATCTTAAGTAAAGACAGACGACCCGCCTGCACCTGGAGTAATCCATAACCCATCACGATGGTGCCGGGATCAATGCCGAGAATTATTTTCGGAGGGTTTTGCAACAACAACTTATTTTTATCGGGGATGATCAGGAACAAAAGTATCAAAATCTTTCTCAACTACTGGCTGGGTCCGGTGATATTCCTCTGGTTGTCCTGGTCCATTTTTCACCAGCTTCGCAGGCAACCCGACCTCCCCGATGCATGGTTACATATCAAGGCAGCCATGAGTGGAAACGCTGCATGGAAAGGCTGGCTCGTCTTACTGCTCATGCTGGCAAACTGGGGCATTGAAGCAGCAAAATGGCAGCTGCTCGTTTTTCCGCTCACTCCTGTTTCCTGGATGCGTTCCTTAAAAGCTGTACTGGCAGGCCTTGCTTTTGCAGTAAATACTCCCAACAGGATCGGCGAATATGGCGGCAGGGTGTTGTACATGCCGGAAGGAAAAAGACTGGAAGCAGTTTCACTCACCATTCTCGGAAGCTTCGCACAATTATTGGTGACCATGATCGTTGGTACGGCGGGGTTATGGTGCATGTATGCAGGCAAACCCGGACTAAACCTTCCCGAAGGTTGGGAGTCTTACCGTTTGTGGATTGGTGTTTTGTGCTGGATCCTTACAACTATCAGCGGTTTATCGTTGTTGATATACCTTCGTATAAGCTGGATGGTGCGGTGGGTTCACAAGATTCCCGGGTGGCTGATTGATCACCTGCCGGTTAGAATTTTGTTAAGAGTGTTGGGGTGGTCCCTGTTGCGGTATGCTGTTTTTTTGTTTCAGTATATATTACTGTTGCAATTGTTTGATGTAACGGATGAATGGCTGATTGCCGGATGGCTCGTTGCCGTGCAATTCCTGGTGATGGCAGTCATCCCATCCATTGCGCTGGCAGAATTGGGTATTCGCGGAAGAGTGGCATTGACATTGTTTGGATGGATCAGTACCAATTCCCTGGGGATCATTACCGCTTCGAGCTGTATCTGGCTGATCAACCTGGTACTGCCTGCTGTAGCAGGCTCGTTGCTGATCATCAGGATCAAAATTTTTGCTACGCGCACACCTATAGAAAAATGATGCGATGAAGAGAATGACCTTACTGGCCTTTTGTTTGGTTCTGCTGACTTCCCGGCTCGATGCGGGCGACGAATTTTGCGGTATCCGGAATGTTGCTTTCAAACATTCCGAAAGCATCACCTTCAAGGTTTTCTATACACTGGCAGGTGTGTACATCGGTGCCGGTGAAGCCAAATTTATCGCATCCCTCGAAAAACTGAACACCACTCCGGTCTACCACCTGGTGGGCGATGGCAAAACCTATAGTTTTTACGATAGTTTTTTTAAAGTCCGCGACCGGTACGAATCTTATGTGGATACAGCCTCCCTTCAACCCTATAAATTCATCCGCAACGTTTATGAAGGGGGGTATACCAAATATCAGACCGTGGCTTTCGATCACCAGAACAACAAGGCGGTGACCAATGAAGGGGTGTTCAATGTGCCCAATTGTGTGCAGGATGTTGTCAGCGCGATCTATTACGCCCGTAATATTGATTTCTCCAAATACAAGGTGAACGACCGCATTCCTTTTTCCATGTTCCTGGATAACGAAACCTACAACCTGTATATCCGTTACCTCGGCAAAGAAACCATCAAAACCAAATACGGGAAATTCAAAGCCATCAAATTCAAGCCCCTGCTGGTAAAAGGAACCATCTTTGAGGGCGGCGAAAAAATGGAAGTGTGGGTAAGTGATGATGCCAATCACCTTCCGCTCCGCGTGGAAAGCCCCATCAGCGTGGGCAGCGTGAAAGTGGATATGATGGATTACAAGAACCTGCGTTATCCCCTTTCATCACTTATAAGTCTGCGATAGTAAAGCTGCTGCCCGCCCGGATGCCTTTCTCCGTCAGTACAAGCTCGCTGCACTCGGTTACGGGATCATGTTCATAAAACAGTACATAATTGTGCTGCTGTGCTTCCTGTAAAAACGATTTTTTTTCCAGTAGTGTGGTAAGAGGAAACATATCATATGCCATCACATACGGCAATGGAATATGGTGCACTGAGGGAAGCAGGTCAGCCATGAACACGATTGTTCTGCCTTTGTACTGCAGTTGCGGCAACATCATGGCATGAGTATGGCCCTGTGCAAAGCGGACGTCTATCCCCGGCGCAAACCGGGCTGTGGCCAATGGGGCATGCAGGGAAGGATGGTTATCCGGCACCAGCGGATGCGCGATAAAACGCAGCTGCCCGCTTTCCTGGATGGGCAGTATATTCTCTTTCAGGAAAGAAGCTTTCTCCCGATCATTGGGATGAACAGCCCAGTTCCAATGCCCCTCATTGGACCAGTAGACGGCATTGGGAAATGCCGGTACGAGTTTCTCACCTTCTCTCCGGATACTGCCACCGCAATGGTCAAAATGCAGGTGGGTGAGCAGCACGTCTGTAATATCATTCCTGTGAAATCCATGGGCAGCAAGGCTCCTGTCAAGTGTGGCATCACCATGAAGATGATAATGCCCCATAAATTTTGCATCCTGTTTGTCGCCGATACCATTATCCACCAGTATCAGCCGGCCGTCGGTCTCGATCAGCAGGCACCGCATAGCCCAGGAGCAGAGATTGTTCTCATCACCCGGGTTCAGCTTATTCCACATTTGTTTGGGCACCACGCCGAACATGGCGCCGCCATCGAGCTTAAAGAATCCGGTTTCAATGGTGTACAGTTGCATGGCTGCGATCGTAAACTTTTTTGGTGTAGAAGAGTGCCAGTAATCCCAAAACGAAAAATATGCCAAGTGCGACGATGGAATTCCGCATGCTTCCCGTAAGGTCTTCCAGGAAGCCAAAGGTAAAGAGGCCGATCACCATTGCAATCTTTTCTGTCACATCATAAAAACTGAAAAAGGAAGTGGTGTCCTGGGTTTCGGGAAGAAACTTGGAATAGGTACTCCGGCTCATGCTCTGAATGCCACCCATTACCAGTCCCACGACGCCTGCAAGCACATAAAATTCCATCTGGCCGGTGATAAAATAGCCTGCCACACAAATGCCAATCCAGATACACACTGCCAGCACCAGTACCCACAGGTTACCAATGCGGCGCGACAGCCGGCTCATAGCAATGGCGCCAATAATGGCAACCAGCTGAATGATGATCATGGTGCCCATCAGCTTTCCCTGGTCATTCGGATCAGGAAAGATCTCTTTTTTGGCAAATCCTGCTGCGACAAGCATAACTGTTTGTACGCCCATACTGTAGAGAAAAAAAGCCAGCAGGAATCTTTTGAGCAGGGGCAGATGGGTCAGTTGTTTCCATACCAGTTTCAGCTCGTGGAAGCCATTGGTCAGTACATTCTTTTTGGCTTTACGCTCACTTTTGCTGGTACCCGGTAAAACATTGAGCGTGATCTGGGCAAAGCCAAACCACCAAAGTCCGACAAGCAGGAAGGCGAATCGGGGACCAGCTGTGCCGTCTTCCGGGTTCAGTCCGAAATAAGCCAGCAGGGATGGGTTCAGAATCAGGACAAAACAAATAAGCTGAAGCAAAACGCTGCCTAAATATCCCAGTGAAAATCCTTTGGCAGAGACCCTGTCCTGGTCTTCAGGCGCCGCTATCTCCGGAAGATAAGAATTGTAAAATACCAGACTTGCCCAGAAGCCCAGGGTGGCTATGGCAAAGATGATCATGCCATATTCGACCTTACCGGGATAAAAAAAGAACAAACCGATGCTTGCTGCTGAACCAATCGTACAAAACAAACGGAGCCAGACTTTCTTATTTCTCCTGTAATCGGCTATTGAGCCCAGGATGGGAGAACAAAGGGCAACCAGCAGGAAAACCACTGAGAGTGTATAATCCATCAGCGCTGTATTGATGAAGTTCCTGCCGAAAAAATTCACATAGTGTGCCCCATGTTCATTGCCCTTTTCGGTAATGGCAATATAGTAGGCTGGAAAAATGGTAGTGGTGATGACAAGATTATAGGCGCTGTTCGCCCAGTCGTACATGGCCCAGCCATTGATGACTTTCTTCGAAGCAGTTGGCATAGTTGCTTTTTGGATTATCTATTGGATAACCTTCAATCCCAGCAATATAAGAAGAATAACACCTGCAGCGATACGGTAGTAGCCAAACCACCGGAACCCATGGCGTTGCAGGAACCCGATAAAAAACCGGATCGCCAGCCAGGCAACGGCAAAGGCCACTACGTTGCCCACAATAAACAATACCAGTTTATCAGTTGACCCGAGCAGCATCTCATAACCTTTGCTTTTCACGCCGGGTGCCAGTTCCCAGTCTTTCAGGATCAGGCTGTGTGCAGTTGCAGCTGCCATCGTCGGAACAGCAAGGAAAAATGAGAACTCGGCTGCGAGGTTGCGATCCAGCTTCTGCTGCATACCGCCAATGATGGAGGATGCGCTTCGGCTCACACCGGGGATCATCGCCAGGCACTGCCAGCAGCCAATGATAAAGGCTTTTCCGAAGGAGATATTTTCTTCCTCGTGAATGCCCGGCCGTTGAAACGCGCGGTCGATCCAAACGAGTACCAGGCCGCCCAGTAAAAGGGAGAGCGCCACCGTCAGCGGACTCTCGAGCATCGCGTCGATCTTGTCTGAAAACAGGTATCCGAGCACGAGGGCAGGGATTACGGCAACCGCCAGTTTCACATAAAACAGCGGCCTCTTGAAATCAAAGAATTTTTTCCAGTAGAGCACCACTACCGCCATGATCGCTCCAAGCTGGATCGCCACTTCAAACAATTTGGTAAAGGCATCTTTTTCAATGCCCATCAGGGAGCTGGCAATGATCATGTGGCCGGTTGAGGAAACCGGAAGGAACTCGGTCAATCCTTCCACGATGGCAATGATGACCGCTTCAACTATCGTCATGTAAACTAGGCTTTCGGCTTCTTGAAAATGGCAAAGATTTCTACGCCGAGTCCAAGCAGGATCAGGATGGGAGCAATGGTAATGCGCGTAGTGCTGTACACTTCCTTCTGATCAAATACAGCAGGGTCACTGCTCTTGCCGCCTGACATCAGGAGCATGCCGATGGCAATGATCACCACGCCAACGATCATATAGAGATAGTTTTCTTTTCCGAAAAGGTTTTCAGAAGTGTGAATCGAGGCGGTCTTTATTTCTTTCCTGGACATGTGTCAATATATTAATACAGTTCGTCGAGTTTCATCTTGAGATACTTCACCACGCTGCGGTGTGTGCTGAGCAAAGATATCAGAATGCCCAATACAACGATGCCGATTCCCAGCAGGGTCAGCCAGGTGATGTCCCGCATGGCCCTGAGTTCAGGCAGCTGCTTTTCTGCAAAAACCACCAGCACCAGGATTCCCGCCAGGGCGATCAGTCCGCTGATGGTACCGTTGATCACCGCCCGCAGATCCATTGGCTTCGAAATAAATCCCCGGGTAGCGCCTACCATTTGCATGGTCTTGATCAGGAAACGGTTGCTGAACATGGCCAATTTGATGGTATTGTCGATCAGCACGATCACCACCACACATAGGACAATGGCGATGATCAGCAGGATCAGGCTGATTTTACGGACATTCTCATTGAGGTTGCTGACCAGGCTCTGCGGATACTGCACATCATTCACCCCGATGTTCTGCATCAGATCGGCTTTGATCGCCGCCAGGCTGTCAGCATGAACATATTGGTTCCGCAGCTTGAAATCAATGCTCGCAGGCAAAGGATTGACATCCAGGATGTTTTTCCAGTCTTCATTGCCATCCGCCAGGAACTTGGCACGGGCCATTTCCTTGGTAATATATTCGTACTCCTTTACATATGGCTTGTTGGCAATGTATTGAACCAGTGTCACACTGTCTTTCTCGTTGATATTCTCCCGGAGGTATACCCGAACTTCCACATTCTCCTTAAAATACTGCCCCAGCTTGTTGGCGTTGATCACGATCCATCCCAGCAGCCCCAGGATGAAAAGTACCAGGGATACGCCCAGAATGGACATAAAATAGGAGGGTTGCGAACGTTTCGCGGATGACTTTCCGATTTGCGTCATTTTATAGATTTTCAGTGGGTTAGTACTGGCGGCTAGTGACAAAAATAGCCGTTTTCGCTATTCAGTTTGTATTTTTGTCGCCCGTTAAACGAAGGGGAGGGGCAATGTTATTGCGGGTTTCAGCGAAGGCTGACATTTTTAAGTTGCCTTTCACAATTCCCAAACATCCTTCCCGATAACAGATACCATCGATGGAGTATAATTTCAGACGAATCGAAAAAGAATGGCAGGCAGCCTGGCAATCCGCCGGCGCGTATCAGGTTTCCAACGACAGCAGCAAGCCGAAAGCTTACGTGCTTGACATGTTTCCCTATCCAAGCGGTGCAGGGCTTCATGTAGGCCACCCGCTGGGCTATATCGCCAGTGATATTTACAGCCGCTTCAAACGGCTTAAAGGTTTTAATGTGCTTCACCCCATGGGCTATGATGCCTTCGGACTTCCTGCCGAACAGTATGCCATCGAAAATGGCGTGCATCCCGCCGTGAGCACCGAAAAGAACATCGCCACATTCAGGAAACAACTCGACAATATCGGCTTCTGTTATGACTGGAGCCGCGAAGTGCGCACTTCCGATCCGAAATATTACCGCTGGACGCAATGGATCTTCCTCCAGTTGTTCCAGTCTTTTTTTAACCGGCAGAAAGGCAAGGCAGAACCCCTGACCGAACTCACTGCAGCATTTGAGTCTGAAGGGAATAGCAGCCATCCGAGCCCTGGCAACCCTTCCCTGCAGTTTTCCGCGGCTGACTGGAAAAGTTATGACAATTCGCGGCAACAGGAAATCCTGATGGATTACCGCCTGGCTTACTGCGGTTATGGCGAAGTGAACTGGTGCGAAGCGCTGGGCACAGTCCTGGCCAACGATGAGGTGATCAACGGGGTAAGTGAACGCGGCGGCTTTCCGGTAGTCAAGAAAAAACTCCGCCAGTGGTACCTGCGTATTACCGAATATGCCGACCGCCTGTTGTCAGGACTGGAACAGATTGAGTTCAGCGATGCCATGAAGGAAATGCAATCCAACTGGATCGGCAAGAGCTTTGGTGCAGAAATGGATTTCGCCGTAAAAAGTGAGCAGAACCTGATGAAAACCCTGCGGGTGTACACCACCCGGCCCGACACGATCTTCGGTGTCGACTTTATGGTAGTAGCCCCGGAAATGGAATGGGTACCCCAACTGGTTGCTGCCGCTCAATCTGAAGCCGTGGAAACCTACCTGGCATACGTGAAGAGCCGGAGCGACCGTGAACGCATGGCCGAGAAAAAGATCACCGGCGTATTCACCGGTGCCTATGCGATCAACCCCTTCGACGGCCGGGAGATCCCGATCTGGATCTCTGAATATGTGCTGGCCGGTTACGGTACAGGCGCCATCATGGCTGTGCCTTGTGGTGACGAAAGAGATTTCAAATTTGCCCGCCATTTCAATATCCCGGTTACCAATATCATTGGTGATGCCTTCGACGGCAACGAAGCCAATCCCACAAAAGATGCCATCCTGGAAAACAGCGGCTTCCTTAACGGACTGCAGATGAGGAAAGCCATTGATGTGGTAAATGACAAAGTGGAAGCCTTGGGTATCGGCCGCAAGAAAGTGAATTTCAAAATGCGCGATGCGGCGTTTAGCCGGCAGCGTTACTGGGGTGAGCCTTTCCCGGTTCAGTGGAAATCAGGAGTAGCGGTACCGCTTCCCGAATCCGCTTTGCCGCTGGAACTTCCCTATGTGGAAAGTTACAAGCCCGGACCCGACGGAGAAGGACCGCTGGCCAATATCCCTGAGTGGGTTGCCCGCGAACTGGAAACCAACACCATGCCCGGATACGCCGGTTCCAGCTGGTATTTCCTCCGGTATATGGACCCGCACAATGACCAGGAATTCTGCAGCCGCAAAGCCAGTGACTACTGGAACCAGGTAGACCTGTATATCGGTGGTACCGAACATGCTGTAGGACACCTGTTGTACAGCCGGATGTGGACCAAAGCCCTGTATGACCTCGGTCATATCGGGTTTGATGAACCCTATCGCAAACTGGTGAACCAGGGAATGATCCAGGGCAGCAGCCGGTTTGTATACCGGGTTGATAGCATGGGACGTAATGATGACGGTAGCGCAGGCATTGTAGTCAATACTTCAACGCCGGTATTTATTTCGGGTCATTACTATCAGAAATTTGTCAGCGGTGAGATAACAGGAAAAGAGCTTGCATTATTGGTCAATGAACAGATTGCGTTTTTTAACCTTGAAGAGAATTCAGACTTCTCCACAATAACTGTTACGCCTATTCATGTCGATGTCAATATTGTTGATGGGTATGAGTTGGATATTGAGAAATTCAAAAAATGGCGAACAGAATATCAAAGTGCTGTATTTATTTTGGAAGAAGGGAAATATATCTGCGGCTCATTAACTGAGAAAATGAGCAAGCGACTGTATAACACCGTCAACCCTGATGACCTCGTAGACAAATATGGTGCTGATACCTTCCGCATGTACGAAATGTTCCTTGGCCCGGTTGAAATGAGCAAACCCTGGGACACCAAGGGTATTGAAGGTGTACACCGTTTCCTGAAGAAATTCTGGCGACTTTTCGCCGATGAAGAAAAAGGGCTGCAGGTAGTGGATCAGCCGGCAACACCAACGGAACTGAAAGTGCTTCATCGCACTATCCGCAAAATTGAAGAGGATACGGAAAGATTTTCTTTCAATACAGCCGTCAGCACCTTCATGATCTGTACCAATGAACTCAGCGACCTGAAATGCCGCAAGAAAGGTATACTGGAACAGGTATTAATCCTCCTGACACCCTATGCGCCGCACGTTTGCGAAGAGCTTTGGAAGCAGATCGGCAATACAGGAAGCATCCTCGATGCCGCGTTTCCCGTTTTTGAAGAGCAGTACGTACGGGAATCAGCCAAGGCATACCCTGTTGCCATCAACGGCAAAACAAGGGCGGAGATCACCATTTCTCTTGATGCCAGCCAGCAGGATGTGGAAAGTATTATCATGGCAGATGAAACGGTAGCGAAATGGCTGGAAGGCCGCGCACCGAAAAAGGTGATCTACGTAAAGAATAAGATGATCAATGTGGTCATATAATATCCCGCGGGGCAGGGGAACTGATGAAAATCCCTGCTCCGCGCCCAAAAATCGAAAAAAGCAGGGGATTGATCGAAGTGTTTCGGCAGATGACTGCAGGTAACGCAATTTTGTTCCGCAAGCGTTTTTGTCCGTCCTAAGTTGATCCAGATCCTTTGAAAGCGATGTATCCATTATCCATTGAAAGCACAATCCTTATCCGGGCATGGAAACTGATCCTATGAAAGAACAGCCGATACCTATGATGCCCACTGGTTGTAACTCGTCCCGGAAAAAAATTTGTCCCGCCCGTCCAGGCGGGACTTTCTTTTGCCCATTGATTTGATTTCTACCCGTCTGGCATATCCCAGATACCCGGCTGTCTGGTTGGTTTAAAAATGTGTCAAATGAAGGCGGTAACTCCTTCACAAAAGGCGTGCTTCGCGGGCTGGGAGAATAACTTAGTTGTCCTCAAAAAAAATACTGGTATGGAAACAGCAACAACTTCAGCAAAAACTGCGGGTGCTCCCGCCATCGACATGGGTAAGATGGAGAGCTTCCTGAACAAAGTAGTCAGCGATTTCGGTTCTTCCCTCAGTATCACCCTCAGTTTTATCGGCGACAAACTGGGATTGTACAAAGCCATGGCATTTGCCGGTCCGGTAACGGCGGCAGATCTGGCCAAAAAAACCAACACAACCGAACGGTATGTGCGGGAATGGCTGATCAACCAGGCCGCCGGCGGATACATTGAATTTGATGAAAAGAAAGGTACATACCGCCTTCCGGACGAACATGCCGTTGCGCTCACCGATGAAAACAGCCCCTTTTATGTTGCCGGGGGATTCCAGGTGATCAGCTCCATGCAGAAAGCAGAGGAGCGCATCACCGAACTGTTCAAAACAGGTGCGGGCATGTTGTGGGGAGAACATCACCATGGACTCTTTGAAGGCACCGAAAGATTTTTCCGTCCGGGTTACACCGGTAACCTGGTAGCCCAGTGGCTGCCTGCGCTGGAGGGTGTGGTGGACAAACTCAAGAAAGGCGCCCTGGTAGCTGATATCGGCTGTGGGCATGGCATCAGTACAATGATCATGGCCCGGGCCTTCCCGCAATCTAATTTTGTTGGTTACGATAACCACGTGCCTTCCATCGAAAGGGCCAATGCGCTGGCCGGTGAAGAAGGGCTCAAAAACGTTCGCTTTGATGTCGGCAGTGCTCAGAAGTTTCCAGACCGCCAGTTTGACCTGATCGCTTATTTTGACTGCCTCCATGATATGGGTGATCCCGTGGGCGCCATGGCCCACGCAAGGGAAGTGCTGAAAGATGACGGCACCATCATGCTCGTGGAGCCCATGGCCGGAAGGAAAGCTGTGGAGAACCTGAACCCCGTAGGCAGGGTCTATTCCGGCGCATCAGTGTTGTGCTGCTCCCCGAACGCCATGGCCTCTGGCGGATACGTGCTGGGAACCGTTGCCAGCGACCAGGCATTGGAAGAAGTTAGCAATAAAGCCGGCTTCAAGCGCTTCCGCAGGGCCGCAGAAACACCCTTTAACCGCGTTTTTGAAGTGAGAAAATAACGGTTATTTTTCCTGTTCGCGGATGATGCGGATCAGTGCACTGCTGTTCTCGTTGGCAAAGAGACGGGCTTCATACCTTTTGTCGCCTACGATCGCCACCATGAACGAAGTATTGGGAGGTATACTGCCAAGGTTTTCGGCCACCATCACCAGTTCATTGTCGGCGCCCAGTTCGCTGGCATCAAGTTTAACCGTGTAGGGCTGTTCTGTAAGCAGGATGTGCTCCAGTAACAGCTTGCCATTGAGGAATAACGCAATGGAATCACCATCGACCTGCGCATTGTCATAGAAGCGCAGTTCGATGGTTTTTGCCGTTATCGGGATGACGGTCTGCAGCACATTTTTACGGGTGCTGAATTTGGTCAGATTGGGTGTTTTGGGTGCCGCGGCCGCCACCGTTGCCGGCGCAGTTGCAGCAGGTGGTGTTACAACCGGAGCTGTTGCAGCCGTTGCTGTCTTTGCCGGTAGGGGAGCTGCTACAACAGCATTTCCGGAAGGCCCGGCGGGGCGATCCTGTCTTACTGCTGCGGGAGGCAGATCAGCAGACTCCTCATCGGGAAAATTGGCTGCCAGGCTGTACCGGTAGATGCTGTCGATGAGTTCCGGATCATTGGCGCCTACGAAATAGTTCTCTATGATCTCATCCCATTCATCCGGGAACATGGTATCGCTGGTCTTCTCCAGGTGAAGCGTACCATGTTTTTTCGATTTATCGTCACGCGACGTACTGTTGCCATCCAGGAGCATTTCATCGGCACCGGGACAATTAAAATCCGCAACCATCAGCTGTGCATCAGGATTTGCCTTTAAAGACAGCGGCAACCTGGATTTCTGTTCTTCCAGCAATACTTCATCCCACCAGATCACCCCATTGGTTTCCGGGTCGAAATGGCCCTTCACGCTATATTTTTTGTATTGATTTTTTCCTGAGTAATAATAGGCTACCCCGACCAGCTGGTCACCGTTTTTGACCAGTTTCAGTTCCGTCTGCTGGCGGTTGACCTTTCCCCGCCAGACGCCGGTAATCGTCTGAGCCTGAACGTTTACGATAAAAAGACATAGGAAGACAGTGAGGTACGACAAAATTGGTTTCAGCATGGATGGTTTGTTGTCACCAAACTAACGAACTGATGGGAAAACTAGTACAAACGAAATGGTAAAGTTGACAGCGGCATCAAATACCTTTCCTTTTGGATGGTAACCGTATCTGAAGGGAGGGTGTTCGGGGTTTGTAGGTGGTTCTTATCCTTCCTACTACCTTCCTACTACCTTGCTAGTACCTTCCTACCCAGAAAAGACCGGCCTTGTTTCTGTATAAAACCCAGTTTTACATCCCGAAACAGAGGAGCTCAAATCCAAAATCAGTAAAGCACAAAACATATAGTCAACAGAAAATCCAATAAAACGATGTTCAACAGGGTACCCCATAAAACAGTTGGGTCCCCACCCGGGGACCCAACTGTTAAACTTCCCCACCTACGCTAAAGCTTCGGAGGGCGCGGTAAACTTAAAATGCCTTCTTGTCTTTGCTTTCACTCAACGTTTTCAGCATTTCTTTCACGGCCGCTTCAATCTGCGCATCTTTTCCATTCAGAAACTCTTCATACTTCAAGGGTACCCTGATATCCGGTTCCAGCTGGAGGTTTTCCGTCGGGCGGTTCTCCTTACCAATGGTGGCGATCATCGGAATACCAAATACGATTGTCGGATCGATCTGCTGCTCCCACCATACCGCTGTACCGGTACCCGGAACAGGCATTCCGATCAGTTTGCCGGTGCCATTCTGTTTGTACACATAGGGAAAGATGAAGGCGTCACTGTAGTTACTTTCACTCATCAGCACGCAGCTGGGCTTGGACCAGCGGCCCATGGGTTCGCCGTCATTCAGCCGGTGCCCCTGCGGTGCAAAATCCAGGTAACGTTTGCCGCTGAGGAAAGTGTACAGGTCATCATGCAGCCAGCCGCCGCCGTTAAAACGGGTATCCACAATGAGGGCCTGCTTGTCGAAGTTCTTGCCCAATACGGCATCAAACGTGCTGCGGAAACTGCCATCGTTCATGCCCTGCACGTGCACGTAGCCTACTTTGCCATCACTGAGCTTGTTGACCATATCATCCATTTTCTTCACCCATCGTTTGTACATCAACCCTGCTTCTTCGCCAAAGGTGATCGGTTTTACGGTTTCATCCCAGCGGTTTTTGGTAGCTGGATCATAGAAGGAAAGCAGTGTGTTTTTGCCGTCTTTGCGGTTCAGGAAGGCTGACCAGTCGGTGCTGTCGGTGATCGCTTCGCCATCGATCTTTTCAAGAATGGCGCCTGCCTTCACCTTGCTGCTGCTGCGGTCAAGCGGGCCACCTGCGATCACTTCTGTGATCTGGAGACCGTTTCCACCTTTGGTTTCATCATATAACAGACCGAGTGCTGCCGTAGCATCAGGATTGTCCATTTTGGGGCTGTAACGACCACCTGTATGCGAAGCATTCAGTTCTCCCAGCAGTTCGCTCAGCAGTTCCTGGAAGTCATAGTTGTTGCTGATATGCGGCAGGAAACGCGCATAATTTGTCTTGAATCCATCCCAGTCAATTCCGTGAAGTTTAGGATCGTAGAACTTCTCTTTCACCTGGCGCCAGGCGTGGTCAAATATGTATTCCCTTTCTTTCGCGGCATCCAGCACCATTTCGCCGTTGATGCCGATCGGTGTGATTTTTCCGGTTTCATCCACTTTCACCAGCGAGCCGCGGTTGGTAACGAAAAGCGACTTGCCGTCTTTGCTCATCTCAATACCACTGGGGGAGCCTCCGAGTTTCGCCAGTATTTTGGTTTCCCGTGTACGGGGCTCAGTCACCCACAGGTCATATCCTTTTTCAAAGGAAGCGAGATAGTAGATCTTGCTGCCATCACTGCTGAGTGCATAGTCAGCGATGGAAGAGGAGTTAATGGTGAGACGGGCCATGCGGGTATCCAGGTTGTCGAGGTTGGGCTGGAACGCCGGCTTGGCAGGTGCTGCAGGTGCACTGCTCTTTTTGTCCCCATTCTTCTTATCCTTACTTTTTTTATCAGCTGATTCTGATGCAGCGGCATCTTTTGCAGCCTTATCTTTCTCTGCTTTTTCCTTTTCTTCTTTTTCTTTCAGCAGGGCATAATCGTCTTTGCTGAGTTTGAATTTATCATACAGGTCCTGGTCGAGGAAACCTGCATAGATATCAACTTCACGGCTGCCCTGGTTCGCAAGTGATTTACGGCCTTCGCGGGCGCTGGCCCAGGTAATCACTTTTCCGTCCATCGCCCATTTAACATTGCCCTGGCCGAACCCGCTACGCAGCGGATGCTCGATACCACCGGAGCCATCGGATTTGATGAGTGCGGCATTGCCGGTGAAGAAATTTCCTTCGCCGTCGTCACTGATGATGTATTTGCCATCGGGGCTCCAGTTGAAGGACCAGTCGCCATCTGAATAGGAATAGTTATGTCCCTCAGGCAAAAGGGTGCGTGAAGTTTTGGAAGCGATATTGTATACTTTAAGAATGTTGCGGTCACTCACATAGGCCACTTCTTTTCCGTCGGGAGAATATTTTGGTTGATATTCTTCGGCGGCGTTGGCAATCAGCGGTGTTTCGGTGAGCAATGTGGCGGCATAGAAATAGGGTTCATCTTTACGGCTGATCGTTGCCGTGTAGATATCCCAGTTCTCGTTGCGTTCTGCTGAATAAATCAGGGAGCGGCCGTCGGGACTCCATTCCACCATTCTTTCCTGTTCTGGTGTATTGGTCACCCTTTTGGTTTGTGTGCCTTCTACGCTGGTAACGAAGATCTCCCCGCGATTGACAAATGCGATTTCCTTGCCGTTGGGCGAAAGTGCGAATTCGGAAACACTGCCGTTGATAGAGATATTCTTGTCCACCCCGGCACGCCCGTCGTTGAAGATCTGGACAGTCAGTTTTTTCGGTTGTCCCCCGTCGTTAAGGGTATAAATCTCGCCGTCATAAGTGAAGCAGAGGGTGTTGTTTTTGCTGACGCTGAGGTGACGGACAGGATTATTCTTTAGCTGAGTGATCTGTTGCTCCGCCATCCGGTTTTTGACGGGAGCCTTAAAGATGTTCTGGCTGCCCGATTTTTCACTCAGGTAATAGACGAACTGGTCATCGCCGCTGAAAACGGGTTCGCGGTCTTCCCCTTCGTAGCCACTGATCTGCCGGAAGGTATTGTTGCCCGTTTCCATGATCCAGATATCGCGGGTAACGGAAGAATTGTGGTGTTTGCGCCAGGCATCTTCATACCCCTTGCGGTCCTGGAATACCAGTTCCGTTCCCTTGCTGTTGTAGTGGGCATTTTCCATACCGGCGGAACTGATCAGGAGGTTGCGGCCGCCCTTTACAGAAACTGAATAGAGGTTGAGAAAGAGCCGCGGACTGTAGAAACGGATGTTTTTTTCGGGGATGTTGCGGGCGCTGCCGAAGATCACGTTTTTGTCGTCGGGGCTAAAGTCGTAGGGATAGTCGCCGGAACTGTTGGTCGTAACACGGGTGGGATTACCACCGGTGGCCGGCATGATGTAAACATCGAAGTTGCCGTGGCGGTCGGAGGCGAATGCGATGCTTTTGCCGTCGTGGCTCCAGACGGGCATCATATCATGCGCTTCATGAATCGTCAGGGGAACGGCAATGCCGCCGCCGGCGTCCACGCGGTAGATATCACCCTTATAACCAAATGCGATGGTTTTGCCATCGGGACTGATGGCGGGGTACCTTAACCAGAGGGGATTGTCCTGCGCCAGGGCGGGGGCTATTCCGGCCGCCAGCAGCAGGGCAGTGGTGAGAAGTTTCATGTGTCAGCTATTTAGTAGATTTAAAGGTAGCCAACCGGCTGAATTGAAAAAGCGCCTTTGCATCACCGCAGGAATTCAGGTATGAGTGGTGCACAAAACAGATACAATGGCATATCCTCATCCAACACTGATCGCGGCCCTTCGTGCCGCAGCCGATCGTTTAAGGGAAGGAGTTTACTATTCCTGGGGGCATCATGGTGCCTGTAATTGCGGGCAGCTACTGCAGGTGGTAACCCATTTCAGCAAGGAGGAGATCCTGACCGGGGCGCATACTGTACCGGGAGAATGGACAGAGATTGCGGCGGAATATTGTCCGGTAACGGGAACACCGGTGGAGCTGCTGATGAAGGCGTTGACGGATATCGGCATGACACCCACAGATATCCATCACCTGGAATACCTGAGCGACCGGGAGGTGCTGGAGGCCCTGCCGGGCGGTTTCCGGTGGCTGAAGCGGAACCGGCGGGAAGACCTGGAGGCGTATCTGGAGGCTTTTGCGGGTTTGCTGGAGAACAGGATTGTTCTTCCGCCTGCAAAAAATACCGCCAGGAAAGCGGCAGTCCTTGCCAGCGTGGAGTAGTGTCATTTATACCTTTATTCCTGTCATTTTGGTGAACCGCGAAGAAACCGGACCGGGATTTCCGGCGATTATTGGGTTGTACTTATCTAGTGAACTAGGGTACTGATAATTAATGCATTAGAACTCCGGGAGTTATTTATTGAGGTTAAAAAAAATAAGTTTTTGTTAAAAAAAAACCACTATTTTTACCCGATATATGTACTTTGTACACAGCAAATAGTCAGCAGACTGTTGTTGATTGAAAGGTTAAGAAAATATGAACAAATAGCTGTCCCGTCTGGCAGCATTTTGACATCTTCCGGTGCCTTTTAAGTAATAAGCGAAGTGAAATGATTGCTTGTGGATCAGAAGAAATGCTTGTAGGTGAGATTGAAGATTGCTGCCGATTTGATTGGTGTTCGAAAGACAATGTTTACTAAAAACTCTTTTTTTATAAACCGTCACGAGAAACAAAAATCAAAACTCTAACATTATGATTGCTGCATTGCCACGTTGGGTAAGGGGGCTCTCTGCTCTCTTGCTACTGCTCTTGCTCTGCTCTGCCATCCAGGCACAGGACCAAAGGGTGATCTCAGGAAAAATCACGGATCAAAAAGATGGGTCTCCGATTGTGGGGGCGACAGTTACGGTAAAAGGCTCTACACAGGGGGTCTCTACCGGTGCTGATGGTACATTCAAGATCAGTGTTCCGGCTTCTGCCAAGACACTGGTTATCAGTTCAATTGGATTTGGTTCTACCGAACAGTCGATTTCGGCAACGACATCAGATCTGGCGGTAGCGTTGACTGCATCAAACTCCAACCTCAATGAGGTGGTGGTGGTAGGTTATGGTACAGCCCGTAAAAAGGACCTGACCGGATCAGTAGCCACCGTAAAGGAAAAAGACTTTAACCAGGGTATCATGAGTGCTCCGGATCAGTTGATCCAGGGCAAGATCGCCGGTGTTCAGATCCTGAACAACAGTGGTCAGCCTGGTGGCGCCACAACAGTAAGGATCCGCGGTACGGCCACTATCCGTGCAGGCGGTGGTCCTTTGTACGTAGTGGATGGTGTTCCCCTTGATGGCCGTTCTGCCCGTCCGGGTCTGAACTCTCCGGGATTGGGTAATACACCTGACGCCAACCCTCTTAACTTCATCAACCCACAGGACATTGCCAGCATGGATGTGCTGAAAGATGCCTCTGCGACAGCGATCTATGGATCACGCGGTGCAAACGGTGTGGTGCTGATCACTACCAAAAGAGGTACTTCAGGTGCGCCGAAACTGGATGTTACTACCAATTTCGGTTTCAGCCAGATGTTGAAACAACTGGACGTTCTTGACGGTGATCAATACCGGGCCGCACTGAAAGATTATGGTTTATATAAAAAAGATACCAACGATTATGGCGGAAATGTTGATGCCATGGACGCCATTACCCGTTCCGGTTTCTTCCAGAATTATACTGCCGGTATCAGTGGTGGAAATGAAAATGCGAGACTGCGTGCATCCATCGGTTATTACGACCAGGATGGTATCGTGCAGAAGACCGACATGAAAAAATACACCGCTTCCCTTAACGGCAATTTCAAATTCCTGGAAAACAAAAGACTCGGTCTTGATATCAATATCCTGACATCACAGACCGTAGAACATGTGGCGCCTATTTCGAATGACGCCGGTTTCGAAGGAAGTTTGATCGGTATGGCGCTTCAGTGGAACCCAACGCGTCCGCTCCGCAATCCTGACGGATCGCTGAACATCCGCAAGGCGCCGTTCCCGGAAACGAACTATAACCCGCTCGCGATGTCAGAAGCTTATGAGGACCGCGCCCGGACTACCAACATTCTGGCCAGCCTCTCCCCTTATTTTAAGATTACCAATGACCTGGAATACCGTTTCCTGGTATCCATCAATTATGGCCTTGGTAACCGTAAAGCGCAAATGGCGAACTGGATGAATCTCCAGGGTAACCTGGATCGTGGCTGGGCAGGCATTCTCGACAACGAGATGACTACCAAACAACTCACCCACACCCTGAACTACAACAAGCAACTGAATAAGTCGCTCTATCTCGGTGCTACGCTGGGTTACGAATACATGAAGTTTGACTACAATGGTCACTATCAGACTGCCCGTGACTTCCCTTCCAATTCATTGCCTTACTGGGACTACATGGGCGGTTCGTCTGTTGCTTCCAGGGATATGGGTTCCTTTATCGATCCCACTGCAGAATTGCAATCTTTCTTTGGCAGGGTAAACCTGAACTTCAAGGACCGTTTCCTGCTAACCGGTACAATGCGTGCTGACGGGTCCAATAAATTCGGTAAAAACAACCGGTACGGTTACTTCCCCTCTGCAGCTTTTGCATGGAATATCACCAACGAAGATTTCATGAAAAGTTCCAGCGTAGTGAACAACCTGAAACTCCGCGTTGGTTATGGTGTAACGGGTAACCAGGATTTCCCTTCAGGAGCTTCCCAGGCCAGGTACGTATATACTGGTCCCGGTACTGTTCGACAAATCCAGCTCGCCAACCCCAATCTGAAATGGGAGACTTCAACCACACTGAACTTCGGTGTTGACTACTCCCTGTTCAAGAGCCGCCTGTATGGTAGTGTAGAATACTTTATCAAGAAAACAGATGACCTCCTGATCAATTCCAAGGCAGTCGATCCTGCTCCTGGTTACCTCGGGTGGAGCAACATCCCCGGAACGGTAACCAATAGTGGTCTTGAAGTTACCATCAACAGTGAGATTATCAGTAAGGATGACATGACCTGGACCGTAGGCGTGTTTGCTTCTTTCCTCAAGAATGAAATGAATGATTATTTCGGTCCCCCGATCTATACCGGTGCTATCACAGGTCAGGGCCTTACAGGAGCCACTTCTCAAAAACTGGAGAATGGTCAGCCCATCAATGCTTTCTACATGGGTAAATTCCTGGGCATTGACAAAAATGGTAATGCACAGTTTGAAGGCGGCGATCCCAATAATGTAGCGAACAAATATTTTGTAGGAGATCCCAACCCCAAAACTTTGCTGGGTTTCAGCACTACTTTTGCCTATAAGAAGTTTTCAGCAACAGCGAATATGAATGGTGCATTCGGCCAGGAAGTTTACAACAACACCACCCAGGCAGTGTTGACCATTAACAACCTCGCTACCAACAAAAACGTTGCGAGCTCTGTGTATGTACCGAGTCTGCATGAAGTTACCAATGCTCCCCAGCCGGTGTCTACCCGGTATCTTGAAAAAGGTGACTATTTCAAAATGGCCAACCTGACCTTTTCTTATCAGCTGGGCAAAATTTCAAAGTATGTAAGGAATTCCTCTGTATATATCACCGGACAAAACCTGTTCGTGATTACCAAATACACAGGATTTGATCCGGAAGTAAACACCCCCAAACCTGTTGATGGTGTTCCTTCATTCGGTATCGAGTACACGCCTTACCCTTCTGCCAGAGTTTTCATGGTGGGACTTAATCTGTCACTTTAATCTCAATTGCTGAAACAATGAAAGCGTTAAAAACATTTATAATAGTCCTGGGAGGCATGGTTACAACCGTTGGTTGTACCAAGCTGGACGAGAGCCTGAATGGTTCCATTCCCCAAAATGAATTCAAAGAGAATGCGGACATTCCTGGTTTGCTGAAATCCTGTTACACTGCCATGTACGGACCATTCCAGGATCAGACAGGTATCTGGTGTCTGCAGGATATGACATCTGATGATGCAATCGGACCAACCCGTGGTGGTGACTGGGATGATAACGGCGTGTGGCGCGTGTTGCATACGCAGAAATGGGATGCTGAGAATCAGCGGATCCGCGACAACTTTTCTAACCTCCTTCAGATTGTGTTCCTTACAACGGATATCCAGAATTATAATCCGCCTGCAGATGTTGCAGCGCAGGCTTATATGCTGCGTGCCTGGGTAACCTATAACGTGTTTGACCTGTACAACAAAGTGCCTTTCCGCCAGGTAGGATCTGATCTTAACCTTCCTCCTGAAATTCTTGAGGGGCAGGCTGCAATCGACCAGATACAAGCGGATATTGACAAGGCGTTGCCGGATCTCGGCGACGGCCCGGCCAACAAGTCCAACAAATGGGCGGCAAAAGCCATACTCATGAAACTGTATCTGAACAGGGGCGCCTTCCTGAACAGAAAAGCGCCAACTTTCGACGCAGCTGACATGCAGAAGGTCATCTCCCTGGCTGATGAGATCATCAACAGCGGCAAGTTTGCCCTGGAAAGTGATTTTTATTCCAGCTTTATTCCCAAGAATACGGAGACTTCCAAAGAGATCATTTTTGCCAACGAGAATACAACAACAGAAGCAGGTAACGTGCGTTTCCACTGGCATGCCGGTACCCACTACAACCAGAACCCAAGCGGCTGGAATGGTTTCACGACCCTGGCAAATTTCTACGACAAGTTTGAAGACCAGGACCAGCGGAAGGGTAAAGCTTACACCGGTTTCACCGACAAGGTGGGAATGAGGGTTGGCTTCCTGGTTGGTCAGCAGTATGGCAAAGACAATGTTGCGTTGGTTGACCGTGGTGGTAATCCCCTGGTGTTCACCCGTGATATTACCCCGATTGTCGATGGAAACGTTGAGCTGCCCGGTATCCGCGTAGTGAAATATGTTCCGGATATGAAGTCAGATTACAGCGGTGACAAGGATATCGCAGAGAATGACTATGTATTTCTCCGCTATTCAGATGTGTTGCTCATGAAAGCAGAAGCCCTGCTCCGCACCGGTAATGCAGAGGATGCACTGGACATCGTTAATGAGATCCGTGTGAAGCGCGGCGCAACAGCGCTGGCAACGCTTGACCTGGACAAACTCCTCGATGAGCGTGGCCGCGAACTGTATTGGGAAAGCTGGCGCAGGAACGACCTGATCCGCTTCGGTAAATTCCTGGATCCGTTCGGACCTACAAAGCCTGAAAAATCTGACGATAAATACCTGCTGTTCCCGATTCCCAATGCAGCTAAAGCTGCAAACCCTGCCCTGGAGCAGAACCCCGGCTATTAATCACCTTAGTTTTTTCTTAAATAAAAAAAGGTCATTCCTGTAATGACCTTTTTTTATTTAGATTGAGTCCTTTATGAAAAGAATCGCTTTGTTCGCGTTGATGGGCTGCTTGCTGATTTCCTGCCGCGATAAATCCAGTTCAAACCCCCTGTTCAACCGGGTGGAAAATTCTGGTATCGACTTTCAGAACAAGATTGAGAACACCCGCGATTTCAACATTTTCAACTACCGCAACTTTTATAACGGAAGCGGTTGTGCAATCGGCGATATCAACAATGATGGCCTGGCCGATGTCTTTTTCACTGCCAATATGGGCAGCAACAAACTCTACCTCAACAAGGGCAATTTCGCTTTCCAGGACATTACTGACAAAGCCGGCGTTGCCGATGCAGAAAACTGGAGCACCGGAGTTGTAATGGTTGATATCAATCACGATGGCTGGCTGGATATTTTTGTGTGCAATGCAGGGTATATCAACGGCCGCGTGCCGGTCTGTAAAATGTATGTAAACAACCGCGACAATACTTTTACTGATCATGCTGCGATATATGGCCTCGATAACAAAGGCGGCTATACCACCCATGCCGCATTCTTTGATTACGATCTGGATGGGGATCTCGACTGCTATATTCTGAACAACAGTTTTATTCCTGTCAATACACTCAACTATGCCAATAAACGGGACCTCCGTGCCAAAGACTGGCCCGTGGCAGATTTCCTGAAAGGAGGTGGCGACAAACTGCTCCGCAATGATGGTGGTCGGTTTACTGATGTCAGTGAAGCCGCCCATATTTACGGAAGCCTGATCGGCTTCGGTCTCGGCGTAACAGTAGGCGATGTAAACGGTGATCGCTATCCCGATATCTATGTGTCCAACGATTTTTTCGAGCGGGACTATCTCTATATCAACCAGCGGGACGGCACTTTCCGTGACGAACTGGAAAACAGGGTACAGCACATCAGCCACTCTTCCATGGGTGCAGATATGGCTGATATCAACAACGACGGACGTGAAGACATTTTCGTTACGGAAATGCTTCCCGACAATGAAACCAGGCTGAAAACAACCACTTCTTTTGAGAACATCGACATACAACGCCTCAAACAGAAAAGCGGCTTTTACAATCAGTTCATGCAGAATACGCTGCAGGTGAATAATGGTAATGGTCAATTTATGGAAACAGCATTTTACAGTGGCGTGGCAGCTTCCGACTGGAGCTGGGGCGGATTGTTCTTCGATGCCGATAATGACGGACTTACCGATCTCTACGTTTGCAACGGGATCTTCCAGGATGTTACGGACCAGGATTTCATCGACTTCTTTGCCAACGATATTATTCAAAAAATGGTGCTCACGGGAAAGCGGGAAGAAGTGGATGAGGTCATCAACAATATGCCGTCAAGACCGATCGCCAATAAAATGTTCCGCAACAAAGGTGACGTTCAGTTTGAAGACATGGCCAGCCGATGGGGCCTCGATGAACCGTCCTTTTCCAATGGCGCTGCCTATGGGGACCTGGACAATGACGGTGACCTGGACCTCGTGGTGAACAACGTTAACGCCAAGGCATTTGTGTACAGGAATATGCAGAACAGAAATGACGGCAATCATACGATCTCCGTTGTGCTGAAAGGAAAGGGGCTGAATACTTTTGCAGTTGGTTCGCAGGTGCGGATTTTCCAGGGCGGTAAAGTCTTGTCGCGTGAACTGATACCTTCCCGTGGATTTCAGTCTTCAGTTGATTATAAAATTGTGATCGGTACCGGCAAGTTGCCCGTTGACAGTATGCAGGTGATCTGGCCTGACAGGAGCGTTGACACCTGGCTTCATCCCGCTGTGGATTCCACTTACCATTTAACAGCGTCCGCTGCAGCAAAACCATTCGTTCCGGATGCCGGCGTCCCGCCCGTGCTGTTTACCCGGGTTGCCGGTGCCCCTTTTGACAAGCACCAGGAAGATGATTATATCGATTTTTACTATGAAAGAAACCTTCCTGTGATGCTGTCCCGGGAAGGACCGAAAATAACAGCCGCAGATGTGAACGGAGACGGCCTGACGGATCTGTTTATCGGAAGTGCAGTGAACCAGCCGAGGATGATCTACCTGCAGCAGGCAAACGGGTTTGTGAAAAAAGAGATCCCTGCATTCAACCTTAACCGCGGGATTGATGACGATGCTGTATTGTTCTTTGATGCAGATCATGATGGCGACCAGGACCTGTTTATCGGCGCTGGCGGCAACTTTATTACGCCGCAGCCATCAGGACTCGCACACCGGCTTTTCCTGAATGACGGAAAGGGCAATTTTGAATGGAAGCAGAACGCCTTTCCGGCAAACACAGAAAATATCAGCGTGGCCATAGCAAACGATATAGATGGTGATGGTGATGCCGATCTTTTTGTGGGTGGCAGGAATGTGCCGCAGCAGTATGGCAATGCCCCGAATAGTTATATCTACATCAATGACGGAAAGGGAAATTTTTCTGATCAGACGGCATCTGTCAGTCCTGAACTGGTTCAGGCAGGGATGATTACCGGTGCGGCATGGGCGGATATTAATCAGGACGGCAGGGCTGACCTCGTGATCACCGGTGAGTGGATGTCGCCTCAGGTGTTTCTCAACCAGGGTGGAAAACTTGTTCGCACTAAAACATCACTGGATGCCTTACAGGGATGGTGGGGTGCGTTGGTTGCTGCAGACCTTGATAATGACGGTAAAACGGACCTGGTACTCGGAAATTCCGGAAAGAATTTCTACCTGAAACCGGATGAAAAACATCCGATTAAACTCTGGATCGGCGATTTTGACCAGAATGGCCAGGAAGAGAAAATACTGACCCGCACCATTGACGGGAAAGACAAACCGGTGTTTCTGAAAAGAGAACTGACGGATCAGATTCCGAGTTTGAAAAAACAGAATCTAAAGCATGAACAATACGCTTTGAAATCTATCCAGGAATTGTTTCCTGAGAAAGTTTTGTCTAAGGCTACCGTCAGGATCTTTAATTACAATGCATCCATTGTGGCCTGGAATGACGGGAAGGGTAATTTCTCCGTCAGTGAATTGCCGTATCCTGTTCAATTGTCGTCTGTAAATGCAATTGCTGTAAAGGATATTAATGGCGATGGAAAGGCTGACATGGTTATGGGCGGGAATAACCTCCACCTGCAACCGCAATTCTGCAGGCTTGATGCCAGTGAAGGACATCTCCTGTTCAACCAGGGAAACCGGCAATGGCAAAACAATGATCCTGCATTTTCGGGATTGCAGTTGAAAGGAGAAATAAGGGGATTGCAGTTCCTGGAATTTCAGCAACGCCTGTCGTTATTGGTGACACAGAATGATAGTGTTCCTGTTTTGCTGTCGGTGCAACACGCTAAATCTGAAAAGCACTGACTATGAAAAAAGTATTGGTAGTGCTGTTTTCGGGATTCCTGGCAGCATGCTCAGCGCCTGAGGAAAAGGCGGCATTTGACCTGGTGCCGGCAAAAAAAACCGGAATAGCGTTCAGTAACGTGCTTACGCCTTCTCCGGAACTGAACCTTTTTAAATACATGTATTTCTACAATGGTGCAGGAGTAGGGGCAGGTGATTTTAATAATGACGGAAAGATTGACCTTTTTTTTGCAGCCAACCAGCAATCCAACAGGCTTTATCTCAATGAAGGCGATCTGCATTTCACGGACGTGTCCGCCGAAGCCGGTATTCCCGATGATCACGCATGGTCGACCGGCGTGTCAGTGGTGGATATCAATAATGACGGCCTTCTCGATATCTATGTTTGCCGGGTCGGGCAATATGAACATCTGATCAGCAAAAACCAGCTGCTGCTCTGCACTGGCATTAAAAACGGTATCCCGGCTTACCGCGAAGCTGCCGCGGAATGGGGACTTGATTTTTCGGGATTTTCAACACAGGCTGCTTTCCTGGATTTCGATAAAGACGGGGATCTCGATATGTTCCTGCTGAACCATAGCGTACATCACAATGGCACTTTCGGTGAACGTAAATTATTTACAGGTACTTACCATCCGTTGTCAGGTGACCGGTTTTTCCGTAATGAAGGGAACCGCTATACTGACATCACCCGGGCCTGTGGCATCAACAGCAGCGCAATCGGGTACGGGCTCGGAATTGTTGTTTCAGACATCAATCTCGATGGCTATCCGGACATCTATATCGGAAATGATTTTCACGAGAACGATTACCTGTATATCAACCAGCGTGATGGTACTTTCAGGGATGAACTGAACGATCACATCATGCACACGTCCCAGTTCTCGATGGGGGTTGATGCTGCTGATATCAATAATGATGCCTTGCCTGATATCATCAGCATGGACATGTTGCCGGATGATCCCTATATCCTGAAACGGTCGCTGGGAGAGGATGAGTATAACCTGTTCTATTCGAAGATCGGCTATGGCTACAATTATCAGTATACCCGAAATAACCTGCAGTTAAACCGCGGAAATGGTATGTTCAGTGAAGTGGGTGTGTTCAGTGGCATTCATGCTACAGACTGGTCATGGGCTGCTTTGTGGATGGACTTTGACAACGACGGGTGGAAGGACCTTTTCGTTTCCAACGGCATACCCAAACGCATGAATGACATGGATTTTGTGAATTACATTTCGAATGACGAAGTGCAGGCGCAGGTCAGGGCCGGCAACCTGGATGAACGGAATGTAGCCCTGTCACAAACCTTTCCGGAGATCAGGCTGAATAACAGGTTTTTCCGTAACCGCGGTGACCTGAAGTTCGAAGATCTGGCAGGGCATATTGCGGGAGACAAACCTGGGTTCAGTAACGGGGCGATATATGCTGACCTTGACAATGACGGGGATCTCGATATTGTAACCAATAATATCAATGACCCGGTGATGATCTATCGAAATCAGAGCAGGGAAACTGACAGCAGCCGGTACCTCAGCATTCAGTTGCAGGGGCCGGCCGGGAATATTCATGCACTGGGGGCTACTGTAGTATGTTTTGAAAAGGAAGGGCAGATCAGGACTTATGAGAAGTACCCGGTTCACGGATTCCAGTCCAGCATGGAGATCCCGCTGCATATCGGAATGGGCAGGTTCCTGCCGGATTCCATAAAACTCATCTGGCCTGATGGCACCAGTCAGCCTGTTGATTATGACAGTGCACGGCCTGTAATGAAAATAGCTTACCAATCAGGTTTGCCTGTATTTGACCGGACATCGATCCTGCCTGGTGCCGGAGACTTGCCGGTTATGCATGACATCACTTCCGGATCTGGATTAAAGTACCAGCACAAGGAAGATGATTTCGGTGAGTTCGACAGGGAACAATTGCTGCCGCACAAGCTTTCCACAGAAGGACCGGCATTGGCCATCGGTGATATCAATGGTGATCACCTCGATGATATTTTTGTTGGCGGTGCAAAGGATAGCAGATCCGCTGTTTTTTTACAACAGGCCAGCGGAAAATTCACACGAACGAACCAGCCGGTACTGGATGCTGACAGCATCTTCGAAGATGTGGCTGCTTCATGGGGTGACGTTAACAAAGACGGCTTCCCTGACCTGGTTGTGGCCAGCGGTGGTAATGAGTATTACGGAAGTTCCATCCGGCAGTGTTCGCGGATCTATGTTAATAACGGCACAGGAAAATTTGTGAGGTATCCCAGCATCCTGGATTCAATCAAATTGACAGCATCAGCCGTCAGCCTTGCAGATATCAACGGTGACGGTTATGCGGATATTTTTCTCGGTGGCCGTTGCATGGTTTACAACTACGGAAAGGTTCCCGATTCTTACCTGTTCATCAGCGACGGCAAAGGTGGTTACCGCGAAATGACGGCAAGCCTCGCCCCGGGTCTGTCACAGGCAGGATTTGTTAAAGACGGACATTGGGTGGATCTGGACAAAGACGGAGACATGGACCTTTTGCTGGCGCTGGAATGGGGCCCGGTAACCTTGTTCGAAAATAATGGGGGAAGATTAAGCAAAAAGATAATTTACCCTGCCCGTGGCTGGTGGAATTCGGTGCAGGAAGCAGATGTGGATGGTGATGGCGACCTGGACCTGATTGCAGGAAATGCGGGCCATAACTTCAGGTTAAATCCTACGCCGCAACAGCCCGTCAGGCTTTACGTGAACGACTTTGATGGTAATGGCAAAAAGGACCAGATCCTTACGTATTACATTCACGGGCTTGAACGGCCTTTCGCCAACAAGGGAGAACTGGAACGGCAGATGCCCCTCCTGAAAAAGAAATTCCTGTATGCGGCTGATTTTGCCAGGGCAGATATGACGGCCCTTTTCGGATTGCAAAAACTTCAGGAGGCAGACACGCTGGCCGCAGATGAATTTACTTCAGTTATCCTCATCAATGACGGTCACCTGAATTATACTGCGGTTCCGTTGCCGTGGCAGGCTCAGCTGTCGCCAATCTATCCGGCTGTTCCTTTCGACTACAATAATGATGGAAGGGTTGATTGGTTGTGTTTCGGTAATTATTATGACAATAACATCCAGATGGGAAGGAATGACGGCGACTTCGGCGATCTGTTGATAGGCAGGGGAGACGGAACTTTTGGTTACCATAATCTGCCTGGCCTCGTCATCAGGGGACAGGTGCGGCGATCAGGCATAATCAGGTTGGCAAAAGGCGGATCAGCCCTGTTGCTGGCTAAAAACAACGACAGCCTGCAGCTCGTCAGTCTACCGGGAAATATACGGTAAAGTCGATCAGATCACCGTCAGCAAAATCAATCTGTTCACCTGTGTATTTGGCATAGGGGATGGCCATTATGGTCAGCCGGTGGTCATCAGCGTAGCTTTTCAATTTGTCGAAAGCGGCTGGCAGGTCGCGGTAGCCTCCTTTGAAAGGAGCCTCCAGTAGCTTTTTACCGAACGGCATTTGTCGGTATTGAATGATATTGCCGGGAGCGAGATAGATATAGGTATGAATCGGCAATCCCGCGGATACCTGGGTGCTATCTGTTCCGACCTGTTTGATATTGATGATGGGCGATCCCGCAATTTCAAGATGATTTTTGTTTGCAAAATCTGTAAGCTGCCTGCAGAGCGTTGAAGCCGTTTGTCCCAATCCGGTCTGGCCGATGGTCCTTTTTGTATACAGGTAAGCAGAATCCTTTACAAGCTCATGTTTGATGTCAAGTCCATAAAGCCTCCTGTTATTCCCTGTATAGGTTTCCAGGGCGGAAAGATTCGCAATGGCTGTTTCCAACAGCTCGTTTCTACCGCTGATTGCACCCCATATATTCCTTTTCACCGTCAGGGTAATACGTGACATGTCCATATAACCTGAATCGGGGTTTACCTGGAAATTCAGCATTGCGGTTTGAGATTTGTTACTGAAGGACAGTGCCACATAAAATGAGTTTGCACCAGCGATCTTCAGGCTGTAGTCGCCCGATGTGAGTTCCCACTGACCGGATGCCTTTCCGGAACCGGAACCGGGATTGGACTGGGTGAATGGTGTGAACCACTTTTGCACGTTTTCAACTGCTGCCAGCTGTGCAACAGTGCGTTCGATCGGCAGGGGTATACGGGCCGTATATTGTTTTTTGACCGGAATAAATAAAGTGAGGAGAACGGCTGCAATCAATGCAGCTGAAACAGTGATTAAAATTTTCTTGGAACGCATGCAAAAGTTAAATGATATGTTTCTGTTGCTTAGTGCTTAATTCTCGGTGAAAGGCAGGCAGAGCATCAGGCTGACGGTGTCTGAGGAGTCAAAACCAAATCCGGGACTGCTGTACAATTCAAGGGGTAAGCCGGAATTGATAATGGCGTGGTCCCTTTTATAATTTTCAAGCGCTTTGTAGGCACCGGTAACATCCTGGTAAGGTCCCCTGTACTCAATTTCAAGTTGCTTTTCACCAAAAGGCAAGAACTTCTTGTTTAGTCCGTCGCCAGGTTCCGGTTCGAAAAGGCTTTTAACACCAATGCTGGCCGTAATCTGAACGCTGTCGTGCTCGAGGTATTGGCGGTGAAAATAACGGTTTCCGTTATACCGCAACGATTTTAATTGTGTGAACCTGATCAGTGAGTCAAACAGTTTTCCCGACCTTAAATATTCGTCGGTAACGGGCACTGCGGTGGTCAGGGAAATAAGTATACTGTCTTTTACGCGGCCTTCCCTTATCGCGTATCCATAAAACAGCCGGGTGTCATTGACATAGCGACTAAGGTTTCCCATGCTTTTGATCACTTCTACATCAATGGGGTCACGGTCGATCAGTCTTTTCCAAAGGGTGGTGGTAATAGTCAGTGTAACATTGCAACGCCGTGTGTCCCTCCTGTCTCTGGTAACCAGAAAATCATATTGCTTTTCCTTGCCATCCCGGGTGAAAGCCAATGTTGCACTTTCAGGTTTTGCCGTCATCAGTACAACGCTGTCAGTCTTGTACCGGATACCAGGCCGGCCAGCTTTGAAAGCCTTAACGCTACCTGAGTCCTGATCGGCATATGGCAGAATCCATTTCATCATGCGGTGAGGGTCCTGAAGTTGTTCAATGGTGCGTGTCATCGTGAACGGAACGGATGCCCGTGTAATGAAGTCAAGGGGCAGACTTACTGATAAAAGTACCAGCATGCTCAGCAAACCGAGGAATAAGATCAATAAAAACTTTCGCCCTTTTAACATAATTCCTCTTTACAAATTAATCAGTTGGTAAATTTAACTATCAACCGGTTAAAATAGCTGCCATGGCCCGATATATTCGATCAATATTTTCCGTTCCCGTCTTCCTGTTTTTACCTTTTCTTCTCTATTCCCAGCAACCGGATCCGTGGCTGATCAAAGCCGATTCCATTCAGCCATCGGGGTATTTTGGTATTACGGTTGCCAACGGCATGATCGGGATCGTTTCTGCACCCGAACCATTCAGGGTGAAGGATGTGGTGCTGGCAGGTGCATATGATCAGTATGGCAGGGGCAGGGTAAGTAATTTCCTGCGCTCATTTAACCTGTTGAACATGCAGCTGGATGTTGACGGCGTACGTATTTCAGCGGATAAAGTAAAGAACCTGCGCCAGTCATTGAACATGCAGGAGGGGGCGTTTACCACCACCTTTGATGTGGGAGAAAAAGCCACTGTTTCTTATACCTATTACGCATTGCGGCAGTTGCCGTTTACGGTATTGATGGACGTTTCTGTTCAGGCCCGCCAGGATTGCAGGATCAGCGTGGCAAGTGTAATGGAAGCGCCGGATGCGCTGCGCGACGTGCAGAATTATTATAATGAAATCGACCGGCCGCATGCAGTATTGAGCCTGTTGACCAGCACCGGGAAAAGTCCAACCGGAAAACTCCTGCTATGTGCCAGCAACAGTTTCCTGTTCCGGGAACCGCATGGGCAGGAACCCCGGGTGATTCATGAAATGTGGGACAACAATATGCACCTCATGAAATTTGCGAAGCAGGTTAAGGCAAACGATTCCTACCAGTTCGCCATTGCGGGTTCTTCTATCACTTCTGCCCATCATGATGACCCGCTGAATGAAGCGGAAAGGCTGACCATATTCGCCCGCCTGGAAGGGAAGGACCGCCTCCTGCGGCTGCATCGTGAGGCATGGAAAAATTTATGGACAAGTGATATCAGGATCGAAGGCGATCCCCAGGCGCAGCAGGATATTCACTCGATGATGTATCACCTGTATTCCTTCACCCGGGAAGGGACGGCATATTCGCCTTCGCCGATGGGATTGAGCGGGCTCGGATACAATGGGCATGTTTTCTGGGATACGGAACTCTGGATGTATCCGGCCATCCTGGTATTGCATCCGGAAATCGCCCGAAGTATGGTAGAGTACCGTTTCCAGCGACTGGCAGCGGCGCGCCGGAATGCATTTTCCAAAGGCTACAAGGGAGCCATGTTTCCCTGGGAAAGCGCTGACACCGGCGTGGAAGAAACGCCGGTATGGGCATTGAGCGGGCCTTTCGAGCACCATATCACGGCATGTGTGGCCATTGCCGCCTGGAATTATTATGCCGTAACACAAGATAAAACCTGGCTTCGCGAAAAGGGCTGGCCAATCCTGTCCGCCACGGCAGATTTCTGGGCGAGCCGGGTAGAAAGGAATGGTCCGGGAAACTATGCCATCAATAATGTGGTGGCGGCAGATGAATGGGCTGAGAATGTTGACAACAACGCCTTCACTAATGCAGCAGCAAAAGCAAATCTTCAGTTTGCCACTGACGCAGCAAAAATACTTGGGCTGTCCCCCGATCCCGACTGGATGGTGGTAGCCAGGAATATTCCGATTCTCAAATTCCCTGATGGAACTACCCGCGAACATGCCAGTTACCAGGGGGAGGGCATTAAACAGGCCGATGTTAACCTGCTGGCTTACCCTTTAAAAGAAATTAAGGATGTTGCGGCTATTAAACGTGACCTTGCCTATTATGAACAGAGAGTACCCGATGCAGGCACTCCCGCTATGACCCAGGCGGTTTTCACCACCCTTTACGCCCGACTCGGCGACCGCGACAAGGCGCTCCATTGGTTCCGGGAGTCATATGAACCCAACCTTAATCCCCCATTCCGGGTTGTGGCGGAAACCAAAGGCGGCACCAACCCTTATTTTGCCACCGGGGCTGGTGGCGTTCTGCAAAGTGTGCTGATGGGATTCGGAGGCCTGGATATTACTCCTGCCGGCATCACCCAGTTGAAAACTGTGCTGCCTGCCGGCTGGAAAAAACTGACGCTGACCGGCATTGGTCCGGATAAAAAGACTTATACTGTACAATAAGCTCCAAACATCATATATGAAACAGATCTTGCTCACCTTGGGTTGTTGTGTATCGTTTTGTCTGACACATGCACAGACCATTCCGCCAACTCCTGACCAGGTGTATGGACAACTGTTTACGGATGTTCAGATGAGTAAGATCTTTCCTGACGGAAAAACCTTTGTGGACTGTATACCCAAACGGGATCCTGTAGAAATTGTACGGGATTATCTTGCCATAAAAAAGAATCCTGCGATCCGCCTTTCACTGCAATTGTTTGTGGAAGAGAATTTTGACATTCCGAAGAGCCCGACGGAGTCGTACGTTACGCCGCCGGATGAAGACATCACCACCCACATCACGAAACTCTGGAAGGTATTGCGCCGCGAGCCTGATCAACAGGTAAAAGGTTCTTCTCTGCTGCCGCTTCCCAATCCGTATATCGTTCCCGGCGGAAGATTCCGTGAGATTTATTACTGGGATTCCTATTTCACGATGCTTGGTCTGAAAGTATCCGGTGAACATGAACTCATGGAGAGCATGGTAAAGAATTTCGCTTACCTTATCAATACCTACGGGCACATCCCCAATGGCAACCGCACGTATTACCTCAGCCGGTCGCAGCCGCCATTCTTTGCCATGATGGTTGAATTGCTGGCATCGGTTAAAGGCGATCAGGTACTGGTGGATTACTTGCCTGCGATGGAAAAGGAGTATGCCTATTTTATGGATGGAGAGGCAGAAGTTAAACCGGGAAGTGCGCTTAAATATGTAGTGAAACTAAAGGATGGCACTGTGCTGAACCGCAACTGGGATGAAAGCACAGTACCCAGGCAGGAAAGCTATCGCGAAGATGTGGAAACCGCACAACGTTCCAACCGGAATAAAGTCGTCATGTACCAGCATCTGCGGGCCGGAGCCACCAGCGGCATCGACTTCAGCAGCCGTTGGTTTACTGATCATCAGAACATCATTACAATCGAAACCACAGACATTGTTCCTGTTGACCTGAACAGCCTGTTGTACAACCTGGAATCCGTTATTGCAAGATCACGTGCTATGGTGAAAGATGATTCCACGGCAACGTTATTCCGTGAAAAAGCTGAAAAGCGCCGTCAGGCCATTGACAAATATTGCTGGAACAGTACACTGAAATTTTATACCGACTACCAGTTCCGAAAGGGAAAAATGACCAACGCCATCACCATTGCCGGCCTGTATCCTTTTTGTTTCTTTCCTGACCGTCAGGGTTATCTCAGTTTACAGGGGAGTCAGGCAGCGGTGATCGTACGCGAAAAATTATTGCAGCCCGGGGGATTGCAGACTTCGGAATACAATACCGGCGAACAATGGGATGCTCCGAACGGATGGGCGCCGCTTGAATGGATGGCAGTAAGCGGGCTCGCAAGAGCCGGTCAGATAGCACTGGCAAGGGATATCGCCACCAGGTGGACAAAGCTGAATGAAAAAGTATTTAAAGAGACCGGTAAAATGATGGAGAAATACAATGTGGCTGATCTGAATAAAGCCGCGGGTGGTGGTGAATATGCGTCACAGGATGGCTTTGGCTGGAGCAATGGCGTTTACCTCGCACTGACGCAATGGCTCCGGCAATAACTATATTTGATCATGCCCTCGAGATTATTAACACTACTGCTCCGATATCAGTCCACTTTTCATCCGGTTATTGAATTTGATGCAGACAATGACCGCCTGGTTAAACTTGACCTCTCTCCTGAGGGGTTGCAATTACCGGATGGGATTATCGATGATACCACGGCATTCACCAGCTTTATAGAAAACTATCGCGCGGAACAAGGAGCGCGCTACCTCGTCGGCGGATATGGTGAGTACAGGCCTTTTTACCAGCGTAGCAGGATCTTTCAACCCGTACCGGGAGAAGAGCCACGCAGGCTGCACCTGGGGACAGATATCTGGGGCGCTGCAGGATCACCGGTATTTGCATTTATGGGCGGGATGGTACACGCAGTAGCCAATCACCCTGCCATGGGCGATTATGGTGCCATGATGATCATAGATCATCAACTGGAAGGCAGCAATTTTTTTACCCTATACGGCCACCTGTCACATGCCGACCTGAGCAGATTTGCTGTAGGGCAGTATGTGAACCGAGGTCAGGAAATAGCGCAGTTCGGCTCACCCGCGGAAAATGGCCATTGGCCTCCCCACCTTCATTTCCAGGTGATTGATGAAATGGGGTCGTGGCGGAATGATTATCCGGGTGTTTGCCGGCTGTCTGAGAAAGAACAGTGGCTCAACAATTGTCCCGATCCGGAAATGATCCTCCGGTTAAACCGTTTCCTGAGCATCGGATAAGCCCCCCTGTTACCAGTATATTATTTTCCCTGCCGGACTCGATTGATGATATTTTTCAATAATTTGTGTGACCTCCCAGGCTCCGATTGGTAATGCTCCCGCCCCGTAGGAAACATACATCATTCAACAATCAAAATCGGATTGCTATGGCATTCAACATTCTTGATGCAGTAAAAGGTTATCTCACACCGGATATGATCGGCAAGGCCGCTTCCTATCTGGGCGAATCTGACTCCTCGCTTGCGAAAGCCGCCAGTGGCATGGTTCCCGCAGCATTGGCCGGCATTGTTCAGAAGGCAGAAACTGGTGGTGCCAATACCATCTTTGATCTTGCCAAAAAGGCGTTCAGTGGTGGAATCCTGGATAACCTGGGCAACACATTCAGCCATTCCGGTGGCGGTATACCTGACTATGCACCGGGAATGCTTTCCGGGATCTTTGGCGACAAGGTGGGGCATATTGCCAATACGGTAGCGCAATGGGCTGGAATCAAAGGCTCTTCGGCAGCATCCCTGCTGGGTTCTGTTGCACCGCTGATACTGGGGCTGCTGGGTAAAAACGCCTCAGACAACGGCCTTTCCGCTTCCGGATTGCTTTCATCACTCACCAGCCAGAAAAACAGCATTTTGAGTGCCCTCCCGGCCGGACTGGGGCTCTCCGGGCTGTTCGGAGGAACATCCGAACCGGCACGTACGGCAACGATGCACCAGCACCACGAGCCTCCCAAAAAATCTGGCTCCTGGCTGATGCCGCTTTTACTGGGTATCGCAGCGGTGGCCTTGCTGCTCTATCTCGTGAAGGGATGTGGCGGAGGACACAAGGAGACGGAACATGCCACCGAACCAGTAGTTGCGGATACGGCAAAGGCAGTAGTAGAAGAACCGGTTAAACCCGCTGCTTCAGGATTAAAACTGAAGCTCGCAGACGGTACTGAAATAGATGTTCACCAGGGCGGATTTGAGTATGGCCTGGTAACCTGTCTGAATGACGCAGCTTGTGAAGCAGGAAAGGATAAATGGTTTGATTTTGATGATGTTAATTTTGATGTGAACAGCGCCAAACTAACAGAAAGCAGTATGCGACAAATCAACAATATCGCTACGATACTGAAAGCTTATCCTAAAGCCAAAATCAAAATAGGGGGTTACACCGACAAAACCGGTAATGAGGCTGCCAATAAGAAGCTGAGCCAGGAAAGAGCCGATGCTGTACTGGCTGCCATTAAAGCAACAGGAGCTAATGCTGCGCAGTTGCTGGGAGCAGAAGGGTATGGCTCTGAATTCGCCAAAGTTGCGGCCACTGCATCGGAAGATGAACGCAGGCCTGACCGCCGCATGTCTGTGCAGCTTAGAGAGAAATAGCATACACCATATGCATAAAAAGCAAAAAGCCGGAGATAGTCCGGCTTTTGCTATTCAATACAGTATTCTGTCAGTAAGGTAGTTTGTCCGTCACCTGGTTGATCTGGCGGATCAGGTGGTCTGCCGATGTGCGGTCCACCAGGCCGTCGAGCTTTTCATGAAACTGGCTGATGCAAAGTTCCAGTTCAGGGTAAAGTGCTTTACCCTCCGCAGTAGGATGAATCCTGGTAACCTTGCCATCTGTTGTACGGGTAACCAGTTTTTTTTCTTCGAGTTTTTCAACAAGCCTTGTAACAGTGCTGGGGCTCAGCTGCAATTGTCCGGCAACGGATCCGGGCTGAATACCGGGTTGATCCAGTACCATCATCAGGAGATAACCGTGGCTGGGGGAAAGAGATACCTTCCTCCAGGTTTCCATGGCCAGTTTTTCAATCTTCCTGGCCAGTGCACCGCTGGCAAAATACATACAACGGCTGTACCGGCTTTCAGAGCATTTCATAGCCTGCAAAGATAACCCTTTCTTCATTTGTATATGCAAATGAAATTATTGTTTTAATATTGGCCCTGAACAATGAGCAACCCCCATTTACAATCTGATCCGGCACATCTGAGCGCTGTGGAGAAAGAGCTGGAAAATAACCTCCGGCCGAAGGAGATCAATGAATTTGCCGGTCAGCCGCAGATCATTGAGAACCTGCGCATTTTTATCAAAGCAGCGAAGATCCGTGGTGAGGCGCTGGATCATGTGTTGTTCCATGGTCCCCCCGGCCTGGGAAAAACAACCCTGTCCCGCATTGTAGCCCATGAGATGGGGGTTCAGATCAAAGAGACTTCGGGGCCGGTAATTGAAAAACCAGGCGACCTCGCAGGCCTCCTCACCAACCTGCAGCCGAATGACGTCCTTTTTATTGATGAGATCCATCGGCTGAGTACGGTAGTGGAAGAATACCTCTATGCTGCCATGGAAGACTACCGGATTGATATCATGATCGACAGTGGTCCCAACGCCCGGAGTATTCAGATTGCCCTGAATCCCTTTACCCTGATCGGCGCTACTACCCGGAGCGGCCTGCTGACAGCACCGCTGCTGTCGAGATTTGCCATTAAATCGCGCCTCGAATACTATTCCGCCCAAACGCTTGAAGGCATTCTGAAAAGGTCAGCCAAACTGCTGCAGGCGCCCCTGCTTCCGGAAGCGGCAGCTGAGATTGCCCGCCGGAGCCGCGGAACGCCGCGGATTGCCAACGGCCTGCTGAGAAGGGTGCGCGATTTCGCGATGGTGTTAAATGACGGTACGCTTGACCTGGGCATCACGCAACATGCCCTGAAAGCACTGAATGTAGACGAGCACGGATTGGACGAAATGGATAACCGGATCCTGGCCACGATCATCGAAAAATTCAAAGGCGGACCCGTAGGACTCACCACTATTGCGACAGCTGTGGGTGAGGAGCCGGGTACCCTCGAGGAAGTGTATGAGCCTTTCCTGATCCAGGAAGGATTTATCCAACGTACGCCCCGGGGAAGGGAAGTAACGGCCAAAGCTTATGAGCACCTCGGTAAAAAACCAAAAGCCGGGAATCACCCCGGCCTGTTTGATTTCTGATATTATTTAACTGGCAACTGTTTTCAGCGTTCCGGAACCGGTACTACCAGGCGGAAGCCATTGCCGTGAATATTGACGATCTCGATGTTGCTGTCTTCTTTCAGGTATTTCCGGAGCTTGGCAATGTAAACGTCCATACTGCGTCCGTTGAAATAGGTGTCGCTGCCCCAGATCTTCTTCAACGCCTGTTCGCGGGGAAGCAGGTCGTTCATATGTTCTGCCAGCATTTTCAGCAACTCGTTCTCTTTAGGAGATAACGTTTGTGTCTGACCGTTATGGCTCAGTTCCCGCAGCTTGGGGTTGAAATGAAAGCTGCCCAGGTCAAATTCCTTGTTCTCGTTTTCCTTATTCAGTTCTTCATTACGTTTCAGGATCGCCTTGATCTTCATCAGCAATACTTCACTGTCGAAAGGCTTGGTGATATAATCATCAGCACCCAGCTTATACCCCTGGATGATATCTTCTTTCATGGTCTTGGCGCTCAGGAAGAAAAGTGGAATATCGGGGTCGATATCGCGGATCTCTTCAGCCAGTGAAAAGCCGTCCATATTTGGCATCATCACGTCCAGCAGGCACAGGTCGAACTTTTCGCGCTGAAATGCTGCCAGTCCCAGGCGGCCGTCTCTTTCCAAAACCACATCGAAGTCATTTAACTCCAGGTAATTCTTCAACACCAGTCCAAGGTTCTGATCATCTTCACACAACAATATTTTAGGTTTCTTTTCTTCCATATGGGAACATGTTTGAGTATTGGAATAAAATTAACTTATTTCCCGTTATACAAAACGGTAAGGGGGCGTTAATGTTTTTGGGCTGTTTTTTTGTAATTCCTGTCTAATTTTGCCCTCGAATCATGTTACTGACAAACGACAACAAACTCAAGAAGCTCATCGTCATCGGAGACCGGGTTTTGATCCGGCCATCCCAGCCTCACGACAAAACCGCAAGCGGCCTCTACCTGCCACCAGGTGTCCAGGAGAAAGAAAAAGTTCAGCAGGGAACCGTCATCCGGACGGGGCCGGGCTATGCGATTCCCGTGCCCCCGGAAGAGGAATCCTGGAAGCAATCGGAAGAGCAGATCAAATATGTTCCACTCCAGGTTAAGGAAGGAGATCTGGCAATCTTCCTCGTGAGTGGGGCGACAGAGGTGATGTATGAAAGTGAAAAATTTTATATCGTTCCGCAGAACGCCATCCTGATGATTGAGCGGGATGAATCGTTTTAAAATTCCGTTATCTTCCCGCCAAATTCACCAGGATGTCTACTACTCCGACCGCATTCCTTGAAGCTATCCAGGCTGGTTACTCTTTCAAAGGCGAATCTGCCAAAATTGGTATTGGTGTTCTCGACGGAAAACCGCAGCCTGATGCGGCGGTATTGCTTCCCTTGAAAACGATGAACCGTCACGGCCTTATCGCCGGCGCTACGGGTACCGGGAAAACGAAAACGCTGCAGGTGCTTGCTGAAGTGCTGAGCGATAACAGTGTTCCGGTATTGCTGATGGACATCAAAGGAGATCTGAGTGGTATTGCAGCTGCGGGTTCTCTGAACGACAAAATCAAAGACCGTTATGAGTTGCTGGGGATGACTTATCAGCCTGCTGCTTACCCGGCAGAACTCCTTACGCTGAGCAACGGGCCGGGTGTACGGCTCAGGGCGACCGTAAGTGAATTTGGTCCGGTATTGCTAAGCAAGATCCTTGGCCTGAACGATACCCAGGCCGGCCTGGTCGCCATGATTTTCAAATGGTGCGATGACAACAAATTGCCTTTGCTCGACCTCAAGGATTTTACCAAAGTGTTGCAGTACATCAGCGACGAAGGAAAAGCACTGATCGAAAAAGACTACGGGAAGATCAGCACCAGTTCAACAGGCACGATACTCCGGAAGGTGGTGGAACTGCAACAGCAGGGTGCAACAGCATTCTTTGGTGAAAAAAGTTTTGAAGTGGATGACCTGATGCGCATCGCGCCGGATGGCCGGGGTATGATCTCGGTGCTAAGGGTCACTGACCTGCAGGACCGGCCCAAACTGTTCTCCACGTTTATGTTGCAGCTGCTTGCCGAACTATATGGCTCTAGCCCGGAAGAAGGTGATCTGGACAAACCCAAACTTGTGCTCTTTATTGATGAAGCGCACCTGATCTTCCAGGAAGCAAGTGAGGCCCTGTTGCAGCAGATAGAAACCATCGTCAAGCTCATCCGCTCCAAGGGGATCGGCATATTTTTCTGCACTCAGAATCCGATGGATGTGCCTAAGGATGTTCTGGGGCAGCTCGGGTTGAAGGTGCAGCATGCCTTACGGGCATTTACCGCTGCCGATCGCAAGGTGATCAAGCAGACTGCTGAAAACTACCCTGAGACTGAGTTTTATAAAACGGATGATTTGCTCACCCAACTGGGCATCGGCGAAGCGCTCATCACGATGCTGAATGAGAAAGGCATTCCCACTCCCCTGGTGCATACCCTGATGATCTCTCCGAGAAGCAGGATGGATGTGCTGACCGCCGATGAGATCAGCCAGCTGGTGAAAAGCAGCAAGCTGGTGTCGAAATACAACCAGGAAGTGGATTCGGAAAGTGCGTATGAGATGCTTTCAGCAAAACTGGAAGCAGCAGCGGGTGAAGCAGAAAAAGCCAGGGAAGCGGCGGAACAGGCCAAAGCAGAGAAGAACAGGCCGAAAGAGAAAGAAGAAAAAGGCATGCTTGAAAAAATGCTCGACAGTTCAGCGGGCCGCCAGGCTACGCGTACCGCTGCCAACATGATCACGCGCACTTTGCTGGGGGCACTGGGCCTCGGCGGTACGTCGCGCAGGAAAAAATCTTTGTGGTAATCAGGAACTGCTTCGGCTCACCCATCCGTCCGTGCCGACACTGATCTGACTGTTATCTTCCAGAAAACGCATGGCTTTCCAGAACTGATCGTCAGTGTAGTTTGCTGCGGTGAGTAGTTTGAGCTGATTTACCTGCTGACGTTCGGTGTCAAGTGTTTTCAATAGTTGCTCAACCAGCGGGGCGACAGATAAAGCCTGTTTTTTCCGGGTCAGGCAATTGTCGCAGATACCGCAATCCCGGATAGTTTCGTCGCCGAAATAATTACCGAGGAAAACACTTCTGCAGGTGTCACCGGAAAGGTACCGCTGTAATTTTTTTAACCTTTCTGCTGCCAGTGCTTTTCTTCTCTGCAGGACATCGGTGTGGATGAAGACCGATTGCGGCAACATCCGCTCCGCCATCAGGGTGAGCTGTGGCAGCTCTTTGCGAGGCTCATACCGGATGATCCCCATCCTGTCCAGTTGCCCGAGCAGCGATACTATTTCCGGCATTTCTTTTTTCAGCAATCTTCCGAGATAAGACTCATTGATGGCGGCGGGATAGGTAAACAGTCCCTCATATTGCCGGAGCAGTGTTTTGGCCAGGTCGTCCAGTTCCGGATACTTTTGTTCAAGCAGTTCAAGGGCCTCACGGTTGGCGAGGAACTGAAGCCTGGAAGGCATGAAAACAGCTTCTGTCAGATTACAATAGCCTTCAGCCTGCAGGATCTGCAGCGCATTGATGGTTGTAGTCCGGTCCAGTTTGAAACGCTGACAGAACAGCGTAAGGTCGAAGTCGAATTGCGTGCCGGCTGCGGTGCCCAGCGGGATTTGCATAAAATGTGTCAGGTGCCGGTACACGTCACGGATCGTTTCCGGTGCCGGGAATTTCTTGTCTAGCTGTTTCTCCAATTCAGCAAGCTCCTGTTTCTGGTACAACAGCACGGCGTAGGCTTTTTGCTGATCGCGGCCCGCACGTCCGGCTTCCTGGTAGTAGTTCTCCAGGCAATCCGGTACATCATGATGGATGACGGTTCGCACATCCGGTTTGTCGATGCCCATCCCGAAAGCATTTGTGCTGACAATTATCCGGTACTGGTTGGATGTCCATTCTTTTTGTCGCAGGTGTCTCTCATCCTGTGGCAGGCCTGCATGATAATGGATGGCGGGTATTCCCCTGTCGGCCAGGTGTCTGGAAATCTCCGCTGTTTTTTTTCTGCTGCGGCAGTAGATGATGGAAGAACCTTCCACCTGCGCGAGGATACTGACGATTTTCTGCAGCTTGTTGGCCTCTTCAAAACAGCTGTAAGACAAGCCTTCCCTTGCAAAACTACCTTTCAGTATAACGGGATCGCGCAACTGCAGCTGGGTGGTTATATCTTTCTGTACCAGGGGCGTAGCGGATGCCGTAAGCGCAAGAAACGGCGTCTTCGGCAGGAATTCCCGCAGCGTGTTGATCTGCAGGTAGCTTGGGCGAAAGTCGTATCCCCATTGCGATACGCAGTGGGCTTCATCGATAGCTACCATGTTTACGGGGAGCTCCGGGAGAAAATCACGGAAGACCCTTGTCTGAATTCTTTCCGGGGAAAGGTATAGTAATTTGATGCGGCTGTTCAGGGCAAGGTCCATCGTTTTTCGGATCTCCCGCTGTGACATGCCGGTGTGGATCGCCAGGGCACTGATGCCTCTTTTCCGGAGCTGTTCCACCTGGTCTTTCATCAGTGCGATCAGTGGACTGATCACGAGGCAGATGCCTTCCTGCATGATTGCGGGCACCTGGTAACAGAGTGATTTGCCACTGCCCGTCGGTAACAGTGCCAGTGTATCCTTTCCCGATAACACCGCTTCAATGATGGGTTGCTGTAACTGACGGAACTGTTTGAACCCCCAGTAGTGTTGCAGTATGCCGTGGATCGTCTGTTCCATCAGCTGACACGTTTTACCATGAGGCGGGCGGAATTGACCGCAAGCACCACGTCGCTCAGTCCCATGACCAAAGCACCGAAAGTGGGTGTCAGGAAACCGAAAGCCGCTATGGGTATAGCAACAATGTTATAGGCGAATGCCCAGAACAGGTTCTGGCGGATGGTCTTCATGGTATGCGTGCCGAGGCCAAGTGCCAGCGGCAGTTGCCGGATACCATTGTTCATCAGAACGACGCCTGCTGTTTGCACTGCAAGCTGGGAAGCGTCGCTCAGAGAGATCCCGATGGTTGCTTTGGCTAATGCAGGCGCATCATTGATGCCATCTCCCACCATGGCAGTCGGAGCTTCCCGGGTCAATTGCTCCACGATCGTCAGTTTCTCTTCAGGACTTTTTTCGGCATATATTGTTTCAATGCCAAGTTCCTTTGCGATCCTGCCTGCTTTATCCTTTCGGTCACCACTCAGCAGTATGGTCTCAATGCCGTTGTTGTGTAGTGTCCGGATTACATCCCGTGCTTCAGGTCTCACCGTATCGGTGACATCGATCCAGCCGATCAGCTGACCATTGCGAAGTATATAAACATTATGATCTGATTCCGTCGACTGTCTTGCGGCGATCGCATAGGATCCAGCCTGGTAAGTTTCACCTGTTCTGCTGACGGCGTGCATGCCTTTACCTTTTATTTCTGTAATAGAAGCCCAGCGGGTTTCATTACGCGTTTTCCAGGCGCCGGTGATAGCACTGGCCAACGGATGGGTAGAATATTTTTCAAGGGAATAAACCAGGTTCCGGAAATCTTCATCTGGCAGCACCAGCGACTGGTAAGCTTCGATCCGGAATTTGCCGGTTGTCAGTGTGCCGGTCTTGTCAAATACCACACGGCGGATGGTCTTGAAAGCTTCCAGTGATCTGGCATCCCTGAACAGTATGCCATTCCGCGCAGCGCGGCCCAGGCCCACAGCAATGGCTGCAGGAGTAGCCAGTCCCATCGCACACGGGCACGCAATCACCAGTACGGCAATGCTGCGCATCAACGCGCTTTCAAATGAATGCAATACCTGGTAATTCACCAGGAAGGTAATGACTGCAATGATCAGTACTACCGGTACGAAAATGCCGCTGATGCGATCTGCCATTCTTTGCACCGGTGGTTTGTCGCCCTGTGCTTTTTTAACCAGGTTGATAATATTGGCGAGCACACTGTCAGCAGCTGTGTGTGTGATGATTGCTTTGAGCGTTCCTTCTGCAACAAGGCTTCCGCCAATGATATTGTCTTTCGCTTTCTTTTCTACCGGTACGCTTTCTCCTGTTATGATGGATTCATTCAACAGTGCTTCGCCCCATAGAATCTTTGCATCGGCCGGCACCTGCTCACCCGTCCGGATCAATACCAGGTCGCCATTTCTCAGCTGGTTGTTTTCTATCGGAAAGATCTGTTCCTGGTGTTTGTCGTCAAAGGCGATCATGTTCGCCATCACCTTTTGGCTTTTCACCAGCTGGTTGAGTTGTTTTTGTGTGGATTGCACGGAAACATCTTCCAGGTAGTTGCCAAAGAAGACAAGGGTGATGATCGTGGCAGTTGTTTCGAAGAAAAGGTAGCCATGCCCGCCATACAGCAGCGTTCCGGCAATGCTGTAGAGGAATGCAGCAGAAGCGCCGAGCGTGACCAGAACATTCATATTTGGCAGGCCGTTACGGATACTTTTGAAAGCGCTTTTTCCGAAAAATGACATGCCCAGCAGGTATACAGGGGCGGCCAGTGCACACTGAACCCAGGGATTGCCGATCCAGCTGTTGTGGAGAGCCGGGATCATGTGCAGCATCAGGACAAGCGTGAAAGGCAAACAGATTAATGTGTATCTCAGGAATCTGTTCATGGGCGCAGCAGTGGATCCTCCTGCCATTTTTTCGTCCACCACATCATAACCCAGGGAAACGATGCCCTTTGTGAGTGTTTCAGCTGAAGGAACTTTTCCGCTCTCTCTTTCAAACCTGACATCACCGTCAATAGGGTTGACCTTTACATTATGCATGCCCTGCTTTTCAAGATACTGGGAAACGGTGAGGGCGCAGTGCGAACAGGTCATTCCCCTGACCTTCCAGATGACAGTTTCCATACCCAAATATACATTCGCCGGCAGCGGATTGTTGGACGTATTATCACCTAAAATAGCCACCCAGTTGCAGTTTGATTATTTTTGCCGGATGCAGCTGGATTTTTCACTCCAACAAATCAATGATATTGCCCATCGGTTGATCAGCCACTGGGAAACCCCCAGAACGGTGGCGCTTTCAGGCGGGATGGGAGCGGGCAAAACGACACTGGTCCATGCACTTTGCGAGGCGCTGTCGGTTAAGGGCGCTGTCGGAAGTCCGACTTTTTCTATCATTAATGAGTATGTCAGTGAAGGCCAGCCTGTATTCCATATCGATTGTTACCGGTTGAAGGATGAAGAGGAAGCGATTGATGCCGGAGTAGAGGAATGCCTGTATAGCGGCAGCTGGTGCTTCGTTGAGTGGCCGGAAAAAATTCCCCACTTGTTGCCACCAGGGGTGGAAACACTGCAATTGACGTTAGTGGATGGGAACACACGAAGGCTTAACCTTAATTCGGGTTTTAATTTGTAATTTTCCAATCCTTTCAATTTACATGGCGCAGCAGAAACCTTTCATAAGTCCCTCATTCAGTTACGAAACATTGGAGGAAACACTGGATGTGAAACCTACCGGTGCGCAGCTGCACATAGGAATTCCCAAAGAGGTGGCTTTCCAGGAAAACCGGGTATCACTTACACCGGAAGCTGTTGGTGTGCTGGTGAGCAACGGCCACATGGTAGTGCTGGAACATAATGCCGGTGATGCCGCGCATTTCCGCGACAAAGACTACAGTGAGGCAGGGGCCAAAATCGTTTACGACAAGGCCGAGGTTTATAAAGCGCCCATCCTGGTGAAAAGTGCTCCGATCGTTGAAGAGGATATCCCTTTTCTGCAACCCAACCAGGTGATCATCTCGCCGATGCACATTACGTTGCTGAAATCAGAACTCCTGGAGAAACTGATGGAGAAGCGGATCACGGCGATCGCGTTTGAATCCCTGAAAGACGAGAACGGGACGTTCCCGATTGTGAGAAGCATGAGCGAGATAGCAGGCAGCGCGGTGATGCTGATTGCAGGTCAGTACCTGGGTTCGGCCAATCATGGAAAGGGGGTATTGCTGGGTGGGATCAGCGGCATTCCGCCATCCAAGGTGATTATCCTGGGCGCGGGCATCGTGGGCGAGTATGCGGCGCGGGCAGCGCTTGCACTGGGTGCTTCCGTAAAGGTTTTTGACAACAGCGTTTACCGGCTGAAGCAGTTGCAGGATAATATCGGACATCGGTTGTGGACCTCTGTTCTGGAACCGAAGATCCTTGCGAAACAATTAAAGACCTGCGAAGTTGCAGTGGGAACCTTGCGCAGCAACAGCGGCAGGGCTCCGGTGGTGGTTACCGAAGAGATGGTGAGTAATATGCGGCCAGGCAGTGTGATTATTGATGTAAGCATTGATAGTGGCGGTTGTTTTGAAACTTCCGAAATCACCAGTCATGAGCATCCCATTTTCATGAAATACGGGGTGATCCATTACTGCGTACCAAATATACCTTCGGGATTTGCGCGTACCGCATCTCATGCCATCAGCAATGTGCTGATGCCATTGCTTCTGGAAGCTGCGGACGAAGGTGGCATCGAAAACCTGATCTGGCATAAAGTACACCTGCGCAGCGGCATTTACCTGTTTAAAGGGGCATTGACCCATTTTCACCTGAGCCAGCGCTTCAACCTGAAATATACCGACCTGAACCTGTTGATTGCCAGCCGGCGCTGATCAGGATTTATAGTCTGTGATCCTGATGATATCCCTGCAGTTACTGTATTCCTGGGGATCATTGCTGGAGATGATCAGCATTCTGTTGTTGCAGTACTCCCGGATGGTTTCCTGGAACATGGCAATGCCGGCGGCGTCGAGATTGGTGAAGGGCTCATCGAGCAGGAGTATTGCGGTATCGGAAAAAATAGCCTGGCCGAGCTTCAGTCTTTGTTTCATGCCGGAAGAAAAATACCGGATCTGTTTATGGCGGGCCTGGGATAGTCCCACGTGGGTAAGGATCCGTTCTGCATCAAATGCCTGCAGGAATGGCTTGAAGCTGGCATGGAACGCAAGGAGCTCCAGCGCTGTCATTTCCTCCACAAGATCGAGATAGGGAGCTGCAAAGGAAAGGTGCCGGAATAATTGTTCCGCTTCGATGGGATCGCCATTGGAGGCCGCCGTTAACTGGCCCTCAGAGAGGTGAATAGCACCGGCAATTGCCTGTAGCAGCGTGCTTTTACCGGAACCGTTAGGGCCCGTAATGGCATAAGTGCCGGCAGGGTTAAAAGTGTAGGTGAACTTTCGGAAAATCCATTCCCGGTTAAACCTCTTTCCGGCTTCAGATAGCGATATCGTCATCGCCGCTTCCTTTGGTGAACCGCTTGATGATGCCTCGCCCGCTTTCCCGGATAAAAGTTACAATCTCGTCGCGTTCATCTGTTGCACTGAATTCTTCTTCGATGTATTCGAGTGCCTGGGAGGTGTTCATTCCCTTGTTATACAGTACGCGGTAAATATCCAGAACATGGTTGATGCGGTCAACGCTGAAACCTCTTCTTTTCAGTCCGACACTGTTTACGCCGGCATAGGAGAGGGGGGTGCGGGCGGCTTTGATATAGGGCGGCACGTCTTTGCTGACCAGTGATCCGCCGCTGATGAAGGCATGTTGCCCAATCTGTACAAACTGGTGCACGGCGCTTACGCCACCGATGATTGCCCAGTCGCCCACAGTTACGTGACCTGCCATCTGAACATTGTTGCTCAGCACAACGTGGTTGCCAATAATACAGTCGTGTGCGAGATGGCTGTACGCCATGATCAGGCAGTTATTGCCCACGGCGGTCTTGTTACGGTCTTTTGTGCCCCGGTTGATGGTCACGAATTCGCGGATGGTGGTACCATCACCGATCTCTACATTGGAGTATTCGCCTTCGTATTTCAGGTCCTGGGGAACGGCAGCGAGGACGGCCCCGGGGAAGATCCGGCAATTCTTGCCGATCCGGGCACCTTCCATAATGGTAACATTGCTTCCTATCCAGGTACCCTCACCGATCTCCACGTCCTGGTGGATCACGGTAAAGGGATCCACTTTTACATTGGTGGCCAGTCGCGCGTTCGGATGGATATACGTGTGGGGATGAATCATTTGCGGTGCAAAAATAGGTGAATTGAGATAAAATAGAAGAAAATCACCCCCTTTTGACTACCTGGGCAACCATATCGGCTTCTGTACAGAGTTTGTTGCCAACATAAACCGTTCCCCGCATTTCGCATATACCACGGCGTATCGGTGCAGTCAGCTCCATCTTCAGCAGCATGGTATCGCCGGGAACGATTTTCTGTTTGAATTTACAGTTGTCGATCTTCAGGAAATAGGTGTCATATGTGGCAGGAGGCATGCTGTTGATGGCCAGAATGCCGCCGGTCTGTGCCAGTGCTTCGCATTGCAAAACGCCAGGCATAATGGGGTTGCCCGGAAAATGCCCGGTAAAGAACGGCTCATTGAAGGTGACGTTTTTCACGCCAATGATATAGGTATCGGTCAGTGCAATGATCTTGTCTACCAGGAGGAAAGGATAACGGTGTGGCAGGGTCTGTTCGATCTGCTGCGCGGTATATACCGGGGGCAGTGATGGATCATATACCGGCACATCCTTCATGTGCTTATTCTTCTTGATATATTGTTTGATCTTTTTGGCGAAAGCCACATTGGTGCTGTGACCCGGGCGGTTGGCAATGATGCGGGTCTTTACAGGATATCCGATCAGCGCAAGGTCGCCGACCACATCCAGCAGTTTATGCCTGGCAGGTTCATTGGGGAACCGCAATTCAAGGTTGTTGAGGTAACCTTCATGCTTAACCGCCATCTTGTCGCGGCCGAAAGATTTGGCGAGACGGTTCATTTCTTCTTCCGTAACAGGCTTGTCAACCACCACAATGGCATTGTTGATATCGCCGCCCTTGATCAGGTTATGTTCCAGCAGCATTTCAAGTTCATGAAGGAATACGAAAGTGCGGCAGGGTGAGATCTCCCTGACAAAATCACGCATGTTTTTCAAACCTGCGTGCTGGGTTCCGAGCACGGGAGAGTTGAAATCGATCAGGGTGGTGATCTGGTAATCCAATGCGGGCATGGCTACCATTTCAACGCGTTTCTTTTCGTCGTAGTGATAAATATTCTCGTCGAGGCTGTACCAGACTTTGGTGGCGGGTTGTTCCTGGATGCCTACTTCCTGGAGGAGTTCCACAAAGGGTTGGGAGCTGCCGTCCATGATCGGTGTTTCCGGTCCGTTGATTTCAATCAGACAGTTGTCGACACCCATTCCTACAAGCGCTGCGAGTACATGCTCAACGGTACTGATTTTGGCGCCATTGTCTTCAATGGTGGTGCCCCTGGAGGTGTCTGTCACCAGGTCGCAATCTGCTTTGATGATCGGCTGTCCCGGAAGATCGATCCGCTGGAACTGCAGTCCGAAGCCCGGATGTGCGGGGCGGAAAGTCATGTCCACTTTTACACCGGTATGAAGTCCGGTTCCGGAAATGCTGATGGGTGCGCCTACTGTATGTTGTTTGTCTGGATTGAAATTATTGTCCATGTCGTTTTTATAAGTTGATTCTTTCCGCCAGCAATTGTTTTACCAATTGCTCCAGTTCTTTAAGTCTTTTTTCCATATCCGGAAGGTTCCTGCTGAGTGCCTGGCTCCGCAGGGCACTCGTATAGTCGAATGCCGGTGAACCGGTCACTGCTGTATTGGGCGTTTTGATGGATTTGCTCACACCGCTCTGGGCGTTGATCTTGCTGCCATCTGCAATGGAAATATGACCAACAATACCGGCCTGGCCACCGATCATTACGTTGCTGCCGATCTTGGTGCTGCCGCTCACGCCGGCCTGGGCCGCGATCACGGTATTATGTCCCACTTCCACATTGTGGGCTACCTGGATCAGATTGTCCAGCTTGGCGCCTGAACGGATGATGGTTGAGCCGATTGTAGCCCGGTCAATGGTGGCATTTGCGCCGATCTCAACACCGTCTTCCACCACTACATTGCCGATCTGTGGAACTTTTTTGAAGCTCCCGTCTGCCTGCGGAGCGAAGCCGAAGCCATCGCTGCCGATCACGGATCCGGCATGAATGGTTACTCCACGGCCAATCCTGCAGTCATGATAGATCCTTACGCCTGGGTGAATGATACAGTTGTCGCCGATCACCACATTGTTGCCGATGAAGGCATTCGGGAATATTTTGACCTGGTTGCCGATTTTCACCTGTTCACCGATATAGGCAAAGGCACCGATGAACACGCCTTCTCCCATGGTGGCAGAATCGGATACATAGGATGGATCCTGGCGGCCGGTCAGCTGCTGGGTTTTCAGTTCCTGGTATTTGCTGAGCAGTGTGGCGAAAGCAGAATAAGCATCCGGTACCCTGACCAACGCTGCCGAAACCGGCTGCCGTAATTCCAGGTTATCGTTGATAATCACTACGGAAGCCGCCGTCGTATAGAGGTAATCTTCATATTTTGGATTCGCCAGGAATGCGAGTTGTCCGGCTGCAGCTTCTTCAATTTTTCCAAAGGATCCCACGAGTTTCTGCGGATCCCCTTCCACTTTTCCATTGATCAGAACGGCGATTTGCGCGGCACTGAATTGCATACAAGTTTGATTTATATTGGCTTTTCAGGGAACCAGCCGGATATGGCTCCCGGATTCAGGTAGCAAAAGTAGTATTTTTTAACAGGGCGGGATAAATTGTGCTGTATCAGAGCATTGTCAACTGCAGAAATATCTTTTACGGTTCCGTCTTTAAAAAGAATTTCGATCTTTTCATCCATCGGGTCATACGTGGTATTGCTGGCCACGCCGCTGAAAACCAGGTAGTCAGCGTCTTCCTCACTTAAACCGGATGACCTTACTATAGCTTCCTTTTGTTCGGCCAGCAGATCAAAGGGTACCGGCTGGGAAAACAGCCTGACCTTCAGCAGGCGGCGGTCGATGATCATCGTACAGAGGGAAGCAAGCACCCGGTCGTTATGGCTGGTCCAGCTTTTTATGGCTGCCAGCACATCAGTATCGTCCAGCAGGCAAAACCTGGCCAGGTCTTCAGCAGCGCTGAAAGGGCCGTCGAGGTGGAGGAAGTAGTCCAGAACAGGAGAAGGCGCTTTCACTTCCACGCCGGTATGGATCAGCATTCTTGCCCGCCGGATAATATTGACCAGCATTTTTTCCAGGCAAAGCACGGTCTTGTGCAGGTAAACCTGCCAGTACATCAGCCTGCGGGAAACCAGGAATTTTTCGATGGAGTAAATCGCTTTTTCCTCCACCACCAGGTTGCCCTCGTGCACGGAAAGCATTTTAAGGATGCGGTCATAGCCGATCACCCCTTCGGAAACCCCTGTGTAAAAACTGTCCCGCGTGAGATAATCCATACGGTCTACATCAAGCTGCCCCGAGATCAGTTGTGACAAAAACGGTTTATGGTAGGTGCCCCGGAAGATTTGAAGGGCGAGTTCGAGTTGGCCGCCGGTCTCCCGGTTGAGTACCTGCATGATCTCCAGGGAAAGCGCTTCGTGGCTGATGCCTTCGATCAGCGTTTGCTCCAGTGCATGGGAAAAGGGGCCATGACCCACATCATGCAGGAGTATTCCGATCTGGGCAGCCGTTTCTTCTTCCGGTGTGATCGTTACGCCCTTGTTTCTCAGTTCCGCGATGGCACAGGTCATCAGGTGATAGGCACCCAGGGAGTGATGAAGCCTGGTATGCACCGCTCCGGGATATACGAGCTGGGCAAGCGCCATTTGCTGAATGCGCCGCAGCCGCTGATAGTACGGATGATCGATTACTTTCAGCAGCAGGGGATGACTGATCGTGATGAAACCATAAACGGGATCATTGATGATTTTGCGAACGGGTTTCACCATGCCTATTTTGTTAAAATCTGTAAATACCAGCGGCCAAAGCTACGAACCAACATCAGATAAATTACATTTGAATCCATGCCATTAGCCACCATACTCTGGGTTGACGACGAAATGGAAAGTCTGCAATCGCAGAAACTTTTCCTTGAAACAAAAGGATACGCTGTAAAAACGCTGACCAACGGATTTGACGCCATTGATTTCCTGAAGGAAAATCCGGTGGACCTCGTTCTGCTGGACGAATCTATGCCGGGTATTACCGGTCTGGAAACGCTGGCAAAAATCAAGGAGATCAATCAGCAGGTACCGGTGGTCATGATCACCAAGAATGAGACCGAGAACCTGATGGATGAAGCCATCGGTTCCCAGATCAGTGATTACCTGATCAAACCGGTGAATCCTAACCAGGTATTGCTGAGCCTGAAAAAAATACTCGACAACCGGCGACTGGTAGCCGAAAAAACAACGCATGCCTACCAGCAGCAGTTCAGGAACCTTTTTATGGCGCTGAACAGTAATCCTGACTACAACGAATGGATGGACATCTATAAAAAGCTTGTTTACTGGGAGCTGGAGATGGAAAAAAGTGACAGCCCGGAGATGCAGGAGGTACTTCAGAGCCAGAAACAGGAGGCGAATACGGAGTTCTGCAAATTTGTTACGAAGAACTACCTGAAATGGGTGAATCCCAAGTCTGATGAAGCGCCGATCATGTCCAATACCTTGTTCCGGTTCAAAGTGTTGCCACATATCGACAAGGAAGCCCCTACATTTTTTATCCTGCTGGACAACCTCCGGTTCGATCAGTGGAAGGCGATTCAGCCAGTCTTTGCAGCATATTTCAGGATACTGGAAGAAGATACTTTTTACAGCATCCTGCCCACAGCCACCCAGTACGCCCGCAATGCCATTTTTGCAGGATTGATGCCGCTGGATATCGAAAAGCAGTTTCCGCAGCACTGGAAGAATGATGAGGAGGAAGGTGGTAAAAATCTCGAAGAAGAATACTTTTTTGCAGCGCAGCTGAAAAAGCTCCGTCGTGACGATATCCGTTTCTCCTACACGAAGGTGGCGAATCACCAGGCCGGTAACGAACTGGTGAACAATATCCATAACATGCTCGGGAACGACCTGAACATTATTGTGTACAATTTCGTGGATATGCTGAGCCATGCCCGTACCGAGATGGAAGTGCTGAAGGAACTGGCCAGCGACGAAATCAGTTACCGGAGCATTACCCTGAGCTGGTTTGAACACTCGCCACTGTTCCAGGCGTTGCGCCGGATTGCAGACAAGAAGATCAATCTCATTCTTGCGACAGATCACGGATCCGTGAGGGTAAATGCGCCGCACAAGGTGATCGGCGACAAGCAGACGACCACGAACCTGCGGTATAAACATGGCAGGAATCTTCAATACGAACCCAAAGAGGTATTGGCGTTCAGAGACCCGAAAGAAGCGGGGTTACCGGTACCCACTGTCAATTCCTCCTATATTTTTGCCAAGGAAGACGGCTACCTGTGCTATCCCAATAACTACAACCATTATGTGAATTATTACCGTAATACCTTCCAGCACGGGGGGATCAGCCTGGAGGAAATGATCGTTCCGGTGATCAAGATGGTATCGAAATAGGGCTTAAATTGCAAGTCACATGAAATACAATCAGGCGACTTTGAATAAAATTGAACAGGTGCTGGAAGAGGCTTCGTACATCGTACGATATGAACGGGGTACTTTTCAAAGCGGTTATTGTATTCTGGAAGAGAAGAAGGTTGTGGTGCTCAACAAGTTTTTGCAGATTGAGGGAAGGATCAATACACTGGTGGATATCATTCCGCAACTTTCCATAGATCCGACCCAGCTCAGTGCCGAAGCATTGAAGACCTACAAAGAGGTATTGGAAAAGGTTCAGCTGAAATCATAAACCTGCCGGCATCTCCACTCCATTGACCATAACGTTTCTGGGAACAGGCACCAGCAGTGGTGTGCCGATGATCGCATGCGGCTGCCCGGTATGTACTTCCACCGACAAAAAAAATAACCGGCTCCGATCCAGCATACTGGTCCGTTCTGCTACTACAACGATCGTGATCGATACAACACCGGATTTCCGGTACCAGATGCTCCGTGCGCAGGTAAAACACCTCGACGCCGTAGTGTTCACGCACCCGCATAAGGATCATATCGCGGGACTGGATGATGTTCGGGCATTCAACTTTTTCTCCGGTAAGGGCATGCCCATTTATGCCAACGAGATGACCCAGATGAATATCATCCGGGAGTTTCCCTATGCATTTGCTGAAACAAAATATCCGGGAGTGCCGGAGATCATGATCCACCCCATTGACCAGGAAGCATTCATGGTGGGTGATATCCGGATCGAACCAATAACGGTGTGGCATATGCGCATGCCGGTACTTGGATTCCGCTTCGGGTCGTTCACCTACATCACTGATGCCAATCATATCGGGGATGCCGAGAAGGAAAAGATACGCGGCAGCAGTCATCTTGTGCTGAATGCCTTGCGGAAAGAAAAACATATTTCTCATTTCAGCTTGTCTGAAGCAATTGAGATGGCCACCGAACTGGGTGTGACCAATGCCTATTTTACCCATATCAGCCATCAGCTCGGGCTTCATGCGGAGGTTGATCCGACGCTTCCGTCGGGAATGCATCTGGCTTATGACGGTCTTCAGCTGGAAGTAAACGGCTGAAGTTCCACATTACACCATTACCGCTAAATCACGCTTGTTATTGGTTGCAGATTTTGAAAAGTTTGCAGCAAAAAAAGAGCATGGAAAAGCGTGCATGGCGAACCTGGCTGGCAGATTATCTTACTTTTTCACGAAGAGAAAGAATAGCCATATTGTTGTTGGTGGGTATGGTACTGGTGATCTGGATTGTACCCCGGTTCTGGTTGCCATCACCGCAACCGGTTCTGATAACGGATAGTGTGATAAGGGCTATCCGCTCTGTGCCGGTTGTACCGGTCCGGCCGTTAAGGCCATTTGATCCCAATACGCTCGATGAGAAGGGGTGGGTTTCCCTGGGTGTCGCCTTACCGGTGGCGCAAAGGATAATACGATACCGGGAAAGAGGTGGTCAATTCAAACAACCGGGTGAAATCGGAAAGATATATGGGATGGATCCTGACCTTGTAACGAAGCTGTTGCCCTTTGTCAGCATTGCCGCTTACGGACAGCGGCACCGTCGCCGCCAGGGCGCCTGGCAATATGATTTACGGCGCGACACGATGCATTATGCTGCGGGGACATACAGAAGGCAGTTTAATGCAGGAATAAAATCAAATTACCCGGACAGGGGCGCAACTGTTGTGTCGCTCGACATCAATACAGCAGACAGCCTTGCCTGGATGACTTTGCCTGGCATCGGGCCGGTACTGGCAGGTCGGATTGTGCGCTACCGCGACCGCCTGGGCGGATTTTATGCCCGGGAGCAGCTCCGGGAAATCTATGGTACAGACACTTCACTCTGGCACAGGCTTTCCGGCAGGATCAGGATCGGTGAACCTGTTACGGTGCGCCAGCTTTCCCTGAATGATGCCAGCAGGGATGACCTGTCCAGCCACCCCTATATCCGTTGGCGGCTTGCAACAGCGATTTTACGGTACCGGGAAACACACGGGCCTTTCCGCGATATCAGGGAACTGAGGCAAATTCATGTGCTTTCGGACAGTCTTTACCAGAAACTGCTGCCCTATTGGAAAATTCACTAACTAACAATTGTTAGTGTAAGAAAAAACGCTTTATATTGCAGCGTAATCGACTATGCAGTTAGGACTTCCTGAATTGACCCAGCAAGCAGCGCAAACCGCCCGTGAATTCGCCCGGCAGGAAATATTGCCGCATGTAATGGAATGGGATGAAGCGCAAACCTTCCCCCGTGAGATTTTCAGCCGTATGGGTGAATTGGGGCTGATGGGCGTGCTGGTTCCCGAAGCTTACGGTGGCTCAGGCATGGGTTACCTGGAATATGTGGCCATTATCCGGGAGGTTGCCAGTGTATGTGGTTCTATCGGACTCAGCCTGGCGGCGCACAACAGTTTGTGCAGCGGTCACATCCTCGCCTTCGGCAACGAAAAACAAAAACAGCAATATCTGCCCAGACTCGCAAAAGGAGAATGGCTTGGTGCCTGGGGTCTCACGGAGGCCAACACAGGCAGCGATGCCGGAAATATGCGGACGACGGCAGTTAAAGATGGTAATGATTGGTTACTTAACGGCACAAAGTGTTGGATCACACATGGGAAATCCGGCGATATAGCAGTGGTCATTGCCCGCACGGGTGAAGTCCGGGCGAAGAACAATGCCACTGCATTTATCGTGGAACGCGGCACCCCGGGGTTTTCCGGCGGTAAGAAGGAAAACAAGCTGGGAATGCGCGCCAGTGAAACTGCAGAAATGATATTTGACAATTGCCGGATACCCGATGAGAACAGAATTGGCGAAGTAGGAGACGGATTCAAGCAGTCAATGAAGGTACTGGATGGGGGCAGAATATCCATTGCTGCGCTGGCCCTTGGTATTGCAACAGGAGCCTATGATGCGGCGCGTCAATATTCCAAGGAGCGATACCAGTTTGACCAGCCGATTTCAAATTTCCAGGGAATATCATTCAAACTTGCCGATATGGCAACGGAGATCATGGCTGCCGAACTGCTCACTTACCAGGCGGCAGACCGCAAGAACCGTAAGCTGAATATGACCATGGAAGCCGCTATGGCGAAATACTATGCCAGTGAAGTGGCCGTAAAAACAGCTACGGAAGCCGTTCAGATTTTTGGTGGCTATGGTTATACCAAAGACTTTCCCGTTGAAAAATATTATCGCGACAGTAAGCTCTGTACCATTGGCGAAGGTACCTCAGAGATACAGAAAATTGTGATCGCCAGAGAACTGTTGCATATTCGTTAGTCTTTCGTTTGCTTGCTATAATAAAGGCCGGATCATTCCTGATTCGGCCTTCACTTTTATAATATTAATGTCAATTCTGATCAGTCCAGGTAGTCATCCTGCACATCATCCTTCGGACCATATTTATCGAACAGCTTGTCAATTGCGCCGCCAAAAATGGGGAACTTCTCCTTGGCAAAATCCTTTACGATTTCAACAGCTTTGTAAGCCTGCTGTTCACTTAGCCCCTGTGCCATCAACTTGTCGATCAGTTCTTTCATATTATGCAACTTTCAGAAGGCTCATTTTGCTCTTGTCGAATTTCTTCTCGGCATAATCCAGCGTCAGGTGGAAACGGGTTTCCTTGCTGGAGGGCAGTTCGAACATAGCATCTGTCAGAATGCTTTCACAGATTGAACGCAGGCCACGGGCGCCAAGCTTATATTCCATGGCTTTTGCTACCATGAAATCCATCACCTCGCTATCAATACTCAGTTCGATACCTTCTATTTCAAACAACTTCTTGTATTGTTTGATGAGGGCATTTTTAGGTTCTGTAAGAATGGAACGAAGCGTCGGAGCATCGAGCGGGTTGAGGTAGGTTACTACCGGCAGGCGGCCCAACAATTCGGGGATGAGACCGAAATGTTTCAGATCCTGCGCATTAACATATTGCAACAGGTTTTTCTTTGCTGCTTCCTGTTGTTCCTTGTTAACGTTAAAGCCGATTGCATTGGTGTTGACTCTCCTGGCGATCAGTTTGTCCACCCCGTCAAAAGCGCCACCGCAAATGAACAGGATGTTCTGCGTGTTGATCTTAATGAGCTTCTGTTCCGGGTGCTTTCTGCCGCCCTGGGGTGGCACGAGCACATCAGTACCTTCGAGCAATTTCAGCAATCCCTGCTGCACACCTTCACCACTCACATCGCGGGTGATGGATGGGTTATCCCCTTTCCTTGCGATCTTGTCGATCTCATCGATGTACACTATTCCTCTTTCAGCTGCAGTAACGTCGTAATTGCAGACCTGCAAAAGGCGGGTCAGAATACTTTCAACGTCTTCACCTACGTAGCCGGCTTCGGTAAATACAGTGGCATCTACAATTGCAAAAGGAACATTCAGCAGTTTGGCAATAGTTTTCGCCAGCAGGGTTTTACCCGTACCGGTTTCGCCAACCATAACGATATTGCTTTTTTCAATATCGATATCGTTTTCTGTTGTCTTTTGCTGGAGCCTTTTGTAGTGATTGTAAACGGCAACTGAAAGTACCTTTTTAGCATCATCCTGCCCGATGACATATTCGTCGAGGAATCGCTTTATTTCAATAGGTTTCTTGACTGTCAGTTTGAAGCCGGGGCCCGTCGTTTCCGAGCGGGTCAGCAGCTCCTGTTCGATAATTTCACGAGCGTGTTCCACACAGTTCTCGCAGATATGCCCGTCCTGTCCCGCGATCAGGATTTTCACCTCGTCGCGGCTTCTGCCACAGAAAGAGCAATGTAAAGTGTTTTTTGCCATACGCTGTTGCTTGCTTGCAAAGATAAAAAACCGTTCCATAGCAACGGAACGGTCATTTACGTTATTTATGAACGTGATTACCCCCGGGGATTTTCCCGTTAAGGCAGATCAGACCTTGTCGACCAGCCCGTCTACGATCCCGTAGGCGATGGCATCTTTGGCGTCCATCCAGTAATCCCGGTCAAAATCTTTCATGATCTGGGCCACTGTTTTCCCGCAGTTTTCTGCTAATATCTTGGCTCCCAGCTCTTTAACTCTTTTTGTTTGAACCGCCTGGATCTCCAGGTCGGCGCTCACGCCCTGCATGTAGCCGCCGAGGCTGGGCTGGTGGATCATCACTTCACCGTGTGGGTAGATAAAGCGACGGCCTTTGGCGCCACCGCTGAGCAGGATTGACCCCATGGAGGCTGCCAGACCCATACAAATGGTGCTTACCGGGCTTTTCAGCATCTGCATGGTATCATAGATCACCATACCGCTGGTAACCACGCCACCCGGACTATTGATGTAAAATTTGATCTCCTTACCGGAATCATCCGCATCCAGGAGGAGCATTTTGGTCACTACTTCGCGGGCGGATTTATCTTCCACAGGTCCCCAGAGATAAACGGCGCGGTTCTCAAAGAAATATTTTTCAATCTTCTTATTCAGCATCATCAGTTCATCGCGCTTGTCCTCCGGCTGTTTTTCCTCTTCATCATCCATCCGGTAACCAGTATATTTCGGATATAACATTTTTGTAATTTTTAATGCTTAGAGCTTGTTTACACTGAAGAATATCAGTCTTTGTGTTCCTTTCTGGGATTTACGAGCAGCACCTCATCCACCAGTCCATATTCCTTGGCTTCAAGGGAGGTGAGCCAGTAGTCGCGGTCACAGTCCTTTTCCACCTGTTTGATCGGCTTGCCGGTATGGTGGGCGATGATTTCGTAAAGTTCTTTCTTCAGTTTGCGGATCTCATTGACAGTGATCTCAATATCAGAAGCCTGGCCGCCAATAGCGCCGCTCGGCTGGTGCATCATGATTCTACTGTGTTTGAGCGCTGTACGTTTGCCCTTGGTACCTGAACACATGAGCACGGCGCCCATAGACGCAGCCATTCCGATACAGATGGTGGCAACATCAGGTGTGATGTACTGAAGGGTATCATACATGCCGAGTCCGGCATAAACACTACCACCGGGACAGTTGATATACATCTGGATGTCCCGGGTCCGGTCTGTGCTTTCCAGGAAGAGAAGCTGTGCGGTGATGATATTGGCTACTTCGTCGTTGATCGGGTAGCCCAGGAAAATGATCCGGTCCATCATCAGACGACTGTACACGTCCATCACCGCGATGTTCATGGGTCGTTCTTCAATGATATTCGGCGTAAGATTGGTAACAAGATGTTTCTGGTAATCGTGCAGCGTCAGGCTCGAGATGCCCCGGTGCTTGACCGCATATTTTTCAAATTCAGATGCCATATGTCCGGGTTATTTGATTAAAAATAAGGCACAACAGTCGTGCAAATATCTTTCCAATTGAAAATCATGACAAAAAGGCTGACATTTTAGCACACAAAAGCCGGGTTGCCCCGGCTTTTATTATATCCACAATCAATGTGTTACTAGTGGTGGTGATGGTGCTCTGCCTGCATTTTCTGGAAAGATTCCAGATCAATTGGCTTTTCATCCCGCTGCACCTGGCTTTCGGCCAGACCGAATACCTTGTCCGTCTGAATACGGTGGAAGCTATCCTCCACAAATTTCCGGTCTTTCATCATCCTTTCAACGTAATCATTAACCCAGGGCTGCTCCGTATCGAGCTGGCCCATTTGCATATTGCCCATATAGCTGAACAACTGGGCTTTTGCAAAATCACGCAGATCTTCCGGTTTAACTTCAATCTGGTTGTCCTTCACCAGCTGGTCAACGATCAGGGTCCACTTCAGTGAGTTTGAGAAGGAAGGATATTCTTTCTCGGCTTCTTCGGGGGACTTCTGACTGTCGTTTCCGTTCTGGATCCATTTCTTCAGGAAGCTCTCCGGGAAGGAAATTGTGGTATGATCGAGCAGGTGGTGATAGATGCCGTCGAACAGCTGATTGCGACTCTGCGCATCGAGCTGCAGCTGGATATCTTCTTTGATCGCATTTCTTACGCTGGCTTCGTCGGTAATTTCTTTACCGGGGAAAGCAGTCTGAAAGAAGTTCTCATCCATTGCTGCTTTCTCCACCAGGCCAACTTTAGTGATCGTCAGCCTGAATTTGCGGGAAAGTTGCGCCGGATCTTCTTTGGACAGACCGAGGTCACCCAGGATCCATTCGCGCTCTTTCGTATCGAAAGCCTCCGCGAGGGTGGTTTCAAGCGCATCTCCTGTTTTTTTACCGATCAGCCGGGGACGGAAGGCTTCTGCGAAATACTTAACCAGTACTGAATTGTCTTTGGTAATTCCGCCTTCTACAGGCTGACCATCGTCACCAAGCTCAGTAAAGCTGATATTCAATACATTGTCGTCACCTGTCACAGTTTCGGGTTCTGTCATGTTGCCATAACGCAACTGGAGCCGGTTCAGCTCTTCGTCTACCATTTCTTCTGTAACAGTGATCTTGTAATAGGGAAGTTTGGCAGTTTTCAGGTCAGCTACTTTGAAATCGGGTTTCAGGCCGATTTCAAATGCGAAAGCATACTCATTTGGACTATTCATATCCAGCTGACGGGAGTCGTTTTCCGGCATCGGAAGCGGCTGGGCGAAGATTTCCAGCTTCTCATTGGTCATATAATCGGTCAGCTGCTTCTCAACGGAACGCAGTACCTCGTCAACGAACACGTTCTGGCCGTGCATTTTGCGGATTAGTCCGGAAGGGACCATTCCTTTTCTGAAGCCAGGGATATTTGCCTGTTTGCTATAATTTTTGAGTGCTTTTTCGAAAGAGGGCAGATAGTCCTCTTTTGCCAGTTTTACAGTGATCTTGTCGTTTAACAGACCAATGTTTTCCCGCGTAACGGTTGCCATACGATGCTATTTATTATAGATATTAACCTAAAATGGGGGGCAAAGGTACGAAAAGGTTTCTGCATTGCCGGCCAAAGATTGACCGCGGGGAATGGTGGACAATAGGCAGGTTCCAGGAGAAGGATTGAATACCCTCATTCTAATAATATGAATTTAAAATTATTATATAATAAAAAATATATAATTCGATAAAATTAAATGCTTGATTTATAGGTGATTGTGAGGTCAGCTTAGGGTCAGCTTAGGGTCACCTTAGGGTCAGCTTAGGGTCAGGTCAGGGTTTTCCCATACTCCCCCTATGGCCATCCATGCTTCGACGGTGCCTGGTACCAGCTACAATGATGCCCGGCTTGCGTGCCGCAGTCAATAAAACCCACCCAAAATTGCAGGGATGGAGCCAGGATGGAGCCAGGATAGCACTTAGTTGGGTGTCAGATAACCTGGGAAACGCCAAACCTAACTGCAAACCTCAAACCCCTGCCATCGCTAAAGCTTCGACAGGCAAAGCAAACCCCAAACTTGTTCTCAGTCTTTGTCCTGCAACACGAGTAACGGTATATCCGCCCGATAGGCCATTTCGCGCGTATGGCTGCCATTTACCAGGCGGTTCCACCAGGAATGCCTGTGCGCTACCATCACCAGCAGCTGGCTGGGGTTGTCATTGAGAAAGCTGTCCAGCCCGGCTTCAACAGAAGCGTTGGTGGCAACATAAAATTTATGTGGCAGGCCTGAGATCTTCTGTTCCAGCCTTACTTTGCCGCTCACCTGTTCAGCAGTCATCACTTCGTTGGGTTTCTGCACGTGAATGACTTTGATCTTGGCATCAGCGTGCCTTTTTACCCATTCCTGCAGCAGGTTCAGGCAAACCATATTCATGGTATAGCTGAAATCTGTAGCATAGGTAATGGTGGAAGGTGCAACGTACCCTACCCCGGCCGGAATGACAAGCACCGGAATATGTGATTTTCGCATGATCGCCGCCGTGGTGCTGCCAATCAGTTTATCAATGCCGGAATTTTCTCCCCGCATACCGGTAACGATCAGGTCAGCATTCAGCTCTTTGGCCTGGTACACCACTTCATCAGCCGGCATCCCGATATTGACAATGGTTCGTACAGGGCTGCCCGTTATCGCTTCAAGTTGTTCTGCCAGCAACTTTGCCTGTTTTTCATTCTCCTGCTGGATCTCTTCCACCGACACCATTACATAGGGCACTTCACTGACTGGCGTAGGCAGCATATAGGCATGCAACAGGCAGATATCCGCGCCGTTTTGCTTTGCCAGGTGAGCCGCATAACCGGCAGCATTTTTAGAAGGTTCGGAAAAGTCCGTGGCAACCAGGATCAATTTCATCTGCTGAGTTTTTGCTCTTATAAATTTAACTCAGAAGAACTGAATTATCCGCAGTCCGGGTGTAACACCCTGAAAGAAATCATTAAAATATATTGTGGGGTCGATAGCGGTCTTGTGCAAGTTTAGGCGGCCCAGGCTCAGCCGGAAGGTGTTCTTCTCGTAAAAATCGCCGCTGCGGTGTATCAGGTAACCCAATGAACCCAGCCCGGTGAAGGATACTGTTTTCATCGGATCCTTATCCTTAACCGGTCCCTGTCCATAACCAAGGGTGAGGAAGTCGTTCCTGTAAGTCTGAAGTTTGTCGTGCTGGTCTCTTGCAAACATGAAGGATGGTTCCCAATGCAGGCTGATAAAGTGTCGCCAGGTACGGTCGATATTGCTCAGAACAACAGTGGTGCCCACACCAAAACCTGGCGTAAAATAGTTCTTGTAGTTTTGAACACTAACATTCAGCTGGAATGAAATATAGTCTCTCGAGTTGTACGATCCGCCGGTACGACGGTCGCCGGTAATGCTTTCTTCCTGTTTCATTTTCCAGCTGAGTCCGCCGCTCCAGTTGCGTTCCCATTTGGTGTTTTTGTTTTTCGCATAGTACTGCAGTTTTTGGGCAATAGTACTGTCTGTATAATTGTTCAGGTCACTGATATTGTTGACCGTAAAAATAAATTCATAGTAACGCGGATAGTTCCTGTTGAATTTGTGGGCCTGCACCGGTGCAGGATGTGGGATGATCCCAAGAAACCTGACAGTATCCTGCTGTTGTTTGATCGCGGCTACCTCGTTTGGCATGACCAGGTATGCGGAAGTTTCCCGCGGAATTTTCCGGTAACGGATTTTCCTGACGCCAAGGCCGTCTGAAAAATAATCTACATAGTAGGCCTGCAAAGGATCGCTGAGACTGTCTTTGATAGGAGCGAGGTCAAGAAAGAATCGCTGGATCATGGAATCGCTGGCCAGCAGGCGCGGCACGTCAGCCACATCGCTGAGATAAACCATCACGCTGTTTCCCTTTCCCAGGTCAATGCGTATTTTCTGGCCATAGTTGAAATTTGCCGGTACATCGAATCCTGATTTCGATTGGGACAAGGCGATTCCGAAGGTACCGGTGATCAGTACCCAAAGCGTTAGAAAGTGCTTCATGTTGGTTAATTATTAAGTTGGATGACCCATCCGCCTGGTTGTTGTGATGGCGGGCCAGGGTCGGGTGATTGTCTTTGGAGCGCGCGGGTGAACTGCTTTTGTTCCTTTACTGGTTGAATGGAGAGTAATTCCTGGGGGGTCCGTATATCATTGATATGCACAACCCGTATTTTTTTAGGTGTTACCGGGGTAACAGACATGCCTGCGATCAGTTCGTTTGCCGGAACCTGAATGCGTTGGGAAGCGCTGTCGGTTGGTGCGGGAACATGGGCAGGTGCTGCACTCAAAAGCTCAATCCGTTTGGTCGGACGGCCAGGAGAAACCTTGCTTTTTTCAGCAGTGATTGTTTTGGGAATTTCCCTGCCTGCAGCGGCAGTGCTTGCCGCACTTACAGGCGGCGGTGGTACTTCAGTTATTGCCGGACTCTTAACAAGGCTTTCCTTACTGACGGGGGATTGAACCGGTATGTCAGTTTTTTGCCGGAATTGCTGCCATACAAAAAACAATGCGGTGATCATGGCAGCGATGGCCGCTGTTTTCTTCCAGGAGAACCCTGCCGGCGCCGGATTTTCTTGCCGGGCCCTGATTTTTTCCCAGGCAGCCTCCTTATCAAAAGGCACCTGGAGACGACCGCCTTCTTCCGGCAATCTGCCATCCCAGCCGGAAAGCTTATCGCGCCAGCCTGACTGGTTATCTGACTTTTCGTTGGGTACCATAAGTTTCGTTTTGAATGATCATTTTTTGCAGCAACACTTTAGCCTTGCTGAGCTGTGATTTGGACGTGCCCGGGGAAATGTCCAGCATAGAGGCGATTTCCTGGTGGTTGTAACCTTCCAGTTCATAAAGGTTGAAGATGGTGCGGTATCCTACTGGCAACTGCAATATCAGTTCGAAAATGGCCGCTGCAGACAGCCGGTCCAGTATGTCCTCATTCAGCCTGATCTCGAGCGCCGCTGTTTCTGAAACCATCGTAAACACATGTTTCTTTCTGAGGAACATCAGGCATTCATTTACCATCAGCCGCTTTACCCAGGCATAAAAGGAAGGTTCAGAAAGGAATTGAAAGCCGTGCAGATTCCGGAACAGTTTGTAAAATCCGTTCAGCATCATCTCTTCAGCATCTTCCCGGGATTTGACATAACGGCAGCAAACCATCAGCATCCGGTCAGAAAGGTGATCGAACAATACTTTTTGCGCAGCCCTGCTGCCCGCCTTTATCTCATTTATCAGTTCGGCGATATTCATGAATTGCACGTACTTTCAAAGCTAAATGCAATTTCATTGGGCCCGGTTGCCTGAGGAATAAAAAAAACCTCCCGGAGGAGGTTAATTGAAGTGCGGGCGATAGGAGTCGAACCTACATGCCTTGCGGCGCCAGATCCTAAGTCTGGTGCGTCTGCCAGTTTCGCCACGCCCGCTTAAAATGAACCGGTTATGCGGTCGGGTCGCAAATGTAAGGCCATTTCCGTAAAACCAAGGGCTTTTCTTAAATTCGTATCTGATGGAAACAGTTGCAGCGATACCGAAATACAATCTTACGGAAGACCAGGAGAAGAAGCTGATTTTGAGGGAATACAGAGCACTTTTGCGATGCCTGAAACCCAAGCTGAAGCCAGGCGACAAGGAACTGGTAAGGGTTGCCTTTGAAATGGCAGCTGATGCGCACAAGACCATGCGGCGTAAAAGCGGTGAGCCCTATATTCTGCATCCGCTTGCCGTAGCCCGCATCTGCGTAGAAGAAATCGGCCTTGGTGTGCGATCCACCATTTGCGCACTGATGCATGATACGGTGGAGGATACCGATATCACCCTCGACGATATAGAAAAGCAGTTTGGTAATGAGATAGCCCGTATTGTTGACGGGCTGACCAAGATTGCCAATGTGATTGATGTCAATGCATCCCAGCAGGCAGAAAATTTCCGGAAAATACTACTTACGCTTACTGACGATCCGCGGGTGATCCTGATTAAACTGGCGGACCGGCTGCATAATATGCGGACGCTGGAAAGCATGAAACGGGAGAAGCAGCTCAAGATATCGTCGGAAACAGTTTACGTGTATGCGCCGCTGGCACACCGGATGGGGCTGTATAATATCAAGACGGAAATGGAGGATCTGGCCATGAAATACATGGAGCCGGATACCTATAAGGAAATCGCCCGCAAACTCTCAGAAACAAAAAGAGAGCGGACGCGCTATATCAACGAGTTTATCCGCCCCCTGCGGGATAATATGGAGAAGTCCGGTTTCAACTTCGAGATTTACGGACGCCCCAAAAGCATTCATTCCATCTGGAACAAGATGAAGAAGAAAGGGGTCAGCTTCGAAGAGGTATATGATCTTTTCGCCATCCGGGTAATTCTCAATTCTCCCCCGGAACGGGAAAAAGAAGATTGCTGGAAGGTATATTCCATGATCACAGACGAGTATACTCCTTCGCCGGAGCGCCTGAGAGACTGGCTCAGCAATCCCAAGAGCAATGGGTACGAGGCCCTGCACACCACCGTGATGGGTCCCCAGGGAAAATGGGTTGAGGTGCAGATCCGTACCAAGCGGATGAATGAGATTGCTGAAAAAGGTCTTGCGGCTCACTGGAAATATAAGGAGGGTGCCGGCGACGAAAGCCGCTTTGACAAGTGGTTTCACCAGATCAGGGAAATGCTGCAGAGCCAGGATACCGACTCCGTTGATTTCCTGCAGGATTTCAAGACCAGTTTTCTTGCTGAAGAGATTTATGTGTACACGCCCAAAGGCGATGTCAAGATGCTGCCGGTGGGTTCTACCGCCCTGGATTTTGCTTTTGCCATCCACTCAGCCGTTGGTGCACGTTGCATTGGCGCCAAGGTGAATCACAAACTGGTTCCCCTGAGTCACAAGCTCAGGAGTGGCGATCAGATTGAGATCATCACGTCCAACAAGCAGAAACCGACGGAAGACTGGCTGAACCTGGTTGTTACGGCCAAGGCTAAAACGAAGATCAAGGATGCGCTGAAGGAGGAAAAGAGGAAGGTGGCGGAAGATGGAAAATACCAGGTACAGCGAAAGCTGGAAGGGGTGGGGGCTGCTTTTCATTCGCAGAACGTAGATACACTGGTCGATTTTTATAAGCTGGCATCTCCGCTGGATTTCTTTTACCAGGTGGCCACCAAAGCCATTGATCTTAAGGAATTGAAAGATTTTCAGATCCTGGGCGACCGCCTTGAACCACCGAAGCCAGTCCGGCTGCCTGATCCGAAACCTGAGACGGTTCATCATGAACTGAATAAAAAAGATGCGGAACTGATCATCTTCGGTGAGAGCAGTGACCGTGTAATGTATAACCTGGCGAATTGTTGTAAACCGATCCCCGGAGACGACGTTTTCGGATTTGTGACCACAGGCAAGGGTCTGACCATCCACCGTACGAACTGCCCCAACGCTTCCAAGCTGCTGGCCAATTACGGCCATCGCGTGGTAAAGACCAAATGGGCGAAAAACAAGGAGATCTCGTTCCTTACCGGACTCAATATTGTGGGGCTGGATGACGTTGGGGTGGTGAATAAAATTACCAACCTGATATCCGGCGAGATGAAAATTAACATCAGCGCCCTTTCTATTGAAGCGAAGGAAGGAATTTTCAGAGGGTCCATCAAGATTTTTGTGCACGATAAGGAAGAACTTGATGACCTTGTTCACCGCCTCAAAAGTTTAAGCGGGATCCATGCTGTGGAGCGGTTTGATGCAGAACAGGCTTAAACCGGTTTTTTATTTCTTTACTATACACCTATTTTTGCTGCCTGCTTCGGTGAAGCATTCAAAAAAAATTACATGGTAGATGCTATTTTAGGCCTTCAATGGGGGGACGAGGGCAAAGGAAAGATCGTTGATTTTTTTGCGCCGCAATACGATATTATCGCCCGGTTCCAGGGTGGCCCCAACGCCGGCCACACATTATACGTTGATGGCAAAAAAGTGGTGTTGCACCAGATTCCTTCCGGTGCTTTTCACGCAAATACCCTGAATCTCATTGGAAATGGCGTAGTGCTTGACCCGGTTACGCTCCGGAAAGAGTGTGATACCATCGAAGGTTTCGGCGTTGATCCCAGGAAAAACCTGTTCATCTCTCACCGGACACACCTGATCCTGCCGACCCACAGGGCGCTGGACAAAGCGTCAGAATTGCAGAAAGGGAATGACAAGATCGGTTCCACGCTGAAGGGCATAGGACCGGCCTATATGGATAAAACCGGCCGGAACGGTCTGCGTGTTGGTGACCTCCTGGATAAATCTTTTACAACTTCGTATATCAAATTACGTCTCAAACACCAACGCTTGCTGGATAATTTTAATTTCCAGGAGGATATCAGCCAGTGGGAAGAGGAGTTTTTTGAATCAATTGAGTTCCTTCGCAGCCTGAACCTGGTAAATGGGGAGTATTTTATCAACGACCACATTTCCAAGGGTAAAAAAGTGCTTGCTGAAGGGGCGCAGGGTAGTATGCTGGATATTGATTTCGGAACTTTCCCCTTCGTTACATCTTCCAATACAACTACTTCCGGGGTTTGCAATGGTTTGGGCATCGCGCCACAAAAGATCCGCGAAGTGATGGGGGTTACCAAAGCTTATTGTACGCGGGTGGGCAGCGGACCTTTTCCTACAGAATTACATGATGCAACCGGAGAAGAGCTGCGGAAACTCGGCAATGAATTCGGCGCCACCACCGGCAGACCACGGAGGTGCGGATGGATCGATCTCGTTGCACTGAAATATGCCTGTATGATCAATGGCGTTACCAAGGTGATCATGACCAAGGCCGACGTTTTGGATAAGTTCGACCACCTGGAAGTTTGTACAGGCTATGAAATCGACGGCAAGGACTCGGATTTTGTGCCTTTCCAGATGATCCGGCATAAGATAGTTCCCCGGCTGAAAGGTTTTGACGGCTGGAATTGCGACAGCAGCAACACCAGGGAATACGCTGATATGCCGCTAAAAATGAAGGAGTATGTGCAGTTCATCAACTCATTTGTAGGCGTTGATGTTTCCCATATTTCCAACGGTCCGGGCCGGAACCAGATCGTAACTGTTTGACGGGGATAATTCAGCGGAAAAATCCCTTTTAAAAATTTGGCTATTTAAAAAGAACGCTGAAATTTTACAATGTTAATCCCTTATGCGCTATGGCATCAAAATCAGATAAGGCAAAAAAAGAGACTACCCCAAAAGCTTCTGGTAAAGAAAGCGAGTCCGTAAAGAAAACTGCTTCGAAACCGAAAAAAGAGAAGGACGAGGATGATGACTTTGATGAGGAAGACGAAACTCCGAAAGCCTCATCAAAAAAAGCAGCCAAGTCAAGCAAAATAGATGACGAGGATGAAGAGGATGAGGTTGATGACGAAGAAGATGATTGGGAAAAAGTAGAAGAGGAAGACAACTGGGATCCGGATTTCGAAGAATTCGATCTTCCCAAATCAAAGACCAAGAAGTCAGGTACCGGTGGCGCCAAGAAAAGCGCCAAAGACGATGACGATCTTGGACTGGATGATGATTTCAAAGAGATGGACCTCTTCAATGATTCTGGTTTCGATGATGACGACGACGACTTCTAATGTTGAATAACAACACCGTTACCGGGCGAAGTTTTAAGGGGTATTCCCTGGGGAATGCACCGGAAATAAAAAAGCAAATGTTGAATTGGGGAAGCCGGTTCAACATTTGTTGTTTTATGGACAGTCATAACTATCCGGATAGCCTTCAGCACTATGACGCCATCCTTGCCGCCGGTGCCTGGAAATGGATTGCGTCGGCACCGGGCAATGCTTTTGCCAAACTCAGGGCTTTTACCCATGACAACAGTGATTGGCTCTTCGGTCATGTTGGATTTGGAATGCAGTCCGAGATTTTTCCTGATTTGCCTGTTCAACCTGATCCGGTCGGATTTCCGCACCTGGGTTTTTTTGTTCCTGAGCATTTATTGTTATTGAAGGGGGATGTATTGCGGGTCAGCAGCCATAGCCAGAATCCGGATAGCATCGTTGCCGCTTTGACGAAATCGACAGCAGATAAGCCGGCGGGCCATCAGGTTATCAGGCTGATACCTGCTGTTCCGAAAGCAGATTATGTAAGGACCATCGGCGAGCTGAGAGCGCATATCCGTAGGGGTGACTGTTATGAGATCAATTTTTGCCAGGAGTTCTCCGCTTCGGAAACTGTTATTGATCCCGTTCAGGTGTTCCGCGAGATGAGCAATGTGTCTCCAAATCCGTTTTCAGTGTTTTACAAATCGGATGAGACGTATCTTCTTTGCGCGAGCCCCGAAAGGTTTTTTACCCTGCAGGGAGAAAGCGTCTGGAGCCAGCCGATCAAAGGCACGGCACCGAGGTTTCCTGATGATCCGGTTAGGGACGAAGATCAATCGCGCCGGTTGCTGGCGAGTGCCAAGGAAAAGGCGGAAAACGTCATGATCGTTGATCTTGTGCGGAATGACCTTAGCCGGGTTTGCAGACCCGGATCGGTTACTGTAACCGAATTGTTCGGAATCCACGCCTTCCCCCAGGTATTCCAGATGATTTCGACTGTGTCGGGAGAACTGTCGGGAGGCAGGAACTGGATCGACGTTCTCGAAAATTGTTTCCCCATGGGCTCTATGACGGGTGCCCCCAAAAAGCGGGTGCTGGAATTGATTGCCCGCTATGAGAAGACCGGGAGAGGCATTTTTTCCGGAACCGTGGGATATGTTGATCCGGATGGTAACGCTGATTTTAATGTTGTAATCAGGAGCATCTTGTACAGCAACACAAGGCGGCAGCTCAGTTGCCTCGTTGGCTCCGGCATTACCTGGTATGCCGATGCTGAGCAGGAATATGAAGAATGCCTGCTGAAAGTGCAGGCATTACTGAAGATTCTTGAGGGTTCAAAGCGTTGATGCGGCACTTCCACTTAACAGGAACTGTACTGATTCCTGCAGGATCTGGTACTTGTTGGCGTTGAAAGTATCCATCTTGCCCGCCGGCAGTTTAAGTTCATAGCCATTGGCTGAAGCCGCCATAACCTTGTCAAAATCGGGATTGTACCGGTTAAAGTCTTCCATTTCCATCCCCACATGGCGTGCTACAATATGGGACTGGTATTTGCCGGCCACCTGTTGTGACCTGGCATCACTGGTCTCTTCTGCCGTCATCTTCCGGTTAAAAGCGTATAGTTGTTGTCCGTAATGGGCAACTGTTTCGGATTTGGTCAGGGTAGTAAGACCACCCCCGCCTTCGAAGATATAATGGGTGCCGATGAACTTCTTCACATGATTCCGGGTTTCGGAAGGGAGGTAATACTGAAGGTCCCAGAAGTTCTTGCTGCCGCTTTTCGAGATGGCCCGCTGAACGGTACCGGGTCCGGCATTATAACTCGCGATAACCAGCAGCCAGTCGCCATAAATGGCATACAGGTCCTTCAGGTATCTTGCTGCGGCATGAGTACTTTTCACATAATTCCGCCGTTCATCAACCTTTTTGTTGACTTTGAGTCCGAGTTTGATGGCAGTTTCCCGCATCAGTTGCCATGGGCCGACAGCGCCGGCCCAGGAAGTTGCCCCGGCTTTCATTTTAGATTCAATGACGGCGAGGTATTTAAGTTCCCGGGGAAGGCCGTATTCTATCATCACGGCATCAATCATATTAAAATAGGGGAGCGCCCAGCCTTTCATATCCTGAAGCGACTTGCTATACTTTTCCATGTAGTCGTCAACGAATGCAACGGCACGTGGATTAAGCCGGGGAGCGGAGGGCCCAGCGGCATTTTGTTTATCAAAAAGGCCGGAGATCTCATTGCCGGATGCCGGAGAATTGAGATTTGCCGCCAATTGAATGGTGGTATCCGCGTTGGATGATATGCCGTATTGTTGGGTACGGGCTGGTGATTGAATGGTCTGGGCTACGGTTAAGCCAAGTGTTCCAGCCATGAAAGCACCCAGCATAAGAAATTGTTTCATGTTCCAGCTTTAGGTTCATTAGCAACAGTTTCTCAAAGGGAGTCTGGTCGGAATTTTCTAAGGAGGGATTAACGGGCTATCCGGGTCATGGCTTCTGCTATCTGGAATAAAGATAATTCCTCAAACCGGTTAGTCATAACCTGCAGCCCGAATGGCATGCCATTACTGTGCCAAAAAAATGGCAGTGAGACGGCCGGGATCCCTGTCAGATTGGCAAAAACGGTATAAATATCCTCCAGATACATTGCAACGGGGTCTTGCGATTTCTCTCCGAAACGGAAGGCTGGACTCGGTGCTGTGGGAGACAGGATAGCATCGAAGTCGTTGAAAATCAGCTGTGTTCTGTCGAAAAGTTGCTTCCTTACCTGCTGGGCTTTGGTGAAATAGGCATCATAGTAACCGGCGCTGAGAACAAAGCTGCCGAGCATGATGCGGCGCTTCACTTCCCTGCCAAACCCCTCGGACCGGTTGTGTGCATAAAATTCTGCTAAACTTTCCGCGGGGGCTGTTGACTGGTGGCCGTAGCGCACACCGTCGTAACGCGACAGGTTGGAGGAAGCTTCAGCGGTCGTTAACACATAATAAGTTGGAACGATATAGTCAAGGAGCGGGAAATCTACTGCGTCAACCTGGTGACCGGCCTGCCTCAGTTTGCCGAAATATTCCAGCAATGCTGCCCGGATTTCCGGATCAAGTGCCGGGTGCTCCACGGCTTCTTTGAAGTAGGCGAATTTTTTAGGCCCCCCGGTTGTTTCCGCGGCAGATGAGTAGGCCGGAACCGGTGTTGTAGCGGAGGTGCTGTCGAAATTGTCGGCGCCAGCCATGATCTCCAGCAATTTGGCGGCGTCAGCAAGGTTGCGGGAAAAAATACCAACCTGGTCAAATGAGGAAGCGTAGGCGATGAGACCATATCGTGAAATCCGGCCATAACTCGGTTTAAGGCCGACAATTCCACAGAAATCCGCCGGCTGGCGTACTGAACCACCTGTATCTGAGCCCAGACTTACCATACAAAGATTAGCCTGAACCGCTACAGCTGAACCGCCAGATGAGCCGCCTGGTACGCGATCGTTATCAAGGGCGTTCAGAACCGGCCCAAAGGCCGAATGTTCATTGGAAGAGCCCATCGCGAATTCATCGCAGTTGAGGCGGCCGATGATAATAGCGCCTGCATCGGTCAGCCGCTGGATGCAGGTAGCGGAGTAGGGAGCCCTGAAATCGTGAAGCATGTTGGAAGCTGCACTTACATAGTGCCCTTCATAACAAAGCACATCTTTGATGCCGATTATTACGCCGTGAAGCGGCTGAAGCGGGGTGCCTTCCTCACGTTGCTGATCAAGAAGGGCAGCGCGATCCCTGGCTTCCTGATCAAAGATTTCTACATAGGCATTGAGGTGCCTGTTGTCTTCAATCTGCCGCAAATAAAACTCCACTACCTGTGTAACGGTAGTGGAGTTTTGTAACAAGGCGGTATGATAATTCGCTATTGTTTCGTAAACGAACAAACCCTATCTGTTTCTGCTGTTATTGTTGTGACGGTGCTTTGTCTTTTTCCTTCATGCCTTCTTCAATCTCCTGTTTCACATTGTTCTTGGCATCATTGAATTCACGGATACCACGGCCGAGACCACGCATCAGTTCGGGAATTTTTCTGCCACCGAACAATAACAGCACCACCAGGATGATGAGGATCCACTCACTACCACCAGGCATAGAAATCATCAGAGGGGAGTTAGCTACTAACATGCTAAAATATTTTTGTAGTTGGTAAAGGTACGCAATTATGCACCTAATAATTTGTCAATTGCAAAAGTCAAGGGGAAAAAGCGAAAAAAATGGATTTCCGCCTGGTTTAACCAATGATTTGCCAATACCTTCCGGGGTGTTCCGGTGATCCGGGAAATAAAAAAAACCGCCACTGGGGCGGTTTGATATTTTACAGGAAAAATTATTTTGCAGCGATGGCAACTTTCTTTTCCTTGATACGGGCGCGCTTGCCGCTACGCTCGCGGAGGAAGTACAGTTTTGCACGACGAACCTTACCGGTCTTATGAACCTGAATGGATTCGATGTTGGGGGAAAAGAGGGGGAAAGTCCGCTCAACGCCAATGCTGTCAGAAATCTTACGGACAGTGAAGGTTTGTGTATTTCCCTGGCCCTGACGCTTAATCACATCGCCCTTAAAGCTTTGGATCCGCTCTTTGTTGCCTTCAATGATCTTATAGTTAACGGTAACATTGTCACCGGCCTTGAAATTCGGAAACTCTCTTTTCGGGGTAAGTTGCTCGTGAACAAAAGCTACTGCGTTCATGATGATCTGTTTTAACGGACGGCAAAGGTAGGAGAAAAAAGTAAATTTCAGAAAGTTAAAAGCCGAAAGTAAATCGCAATAAGGATTTATTTTCGGCTCTGTTAGTTATATCTGGTTGCTGATCAAGCCAATAGCGCGTATTTCAGCGTATCCGGCAAATAAAAAAAATATTCAGCAACGGGTATTAATCTTACCTGGCAACGTTTACAGCGCGTTTTTCGCGGATGACGGTAACCCTGATCTGTCCGGGGAAAGTCATCTCCGTCTGAATTTTCTGTGCGATCTCAAAACTTAGCTTGTCGCTGTCGGCGTCGGTAACCTTGTCGGCCTCCACTATCACGCGCAGTTCCCGCCCGGCCTGGATGGCGTAGGCTTTTTCCACACCCTGGTAGCTCATGGCCATATTTTCAAGATCCTTGATGCGTTGGAGGTATTGCTGCATGATCTCGCGCCTGGCTCCCGGACGGGCACCTGAGATAGCATCACAGGCCTGTACGATGGGGGAGATCACGTATTGCATCTCCATTTCGTCGTGGTGGGCACCGATTGCATTCACCACGGCAGGGTTTTCGCCGTATTTCTCAGCCAGCTTTGCTCCCAGAAGGGCATGGCTCAGTTCGGATTCTTCATCAGGCACTTTGCCAATATCGTGCAACAGGCCGGCTCTTTTTGCCAGTTTCGGATTCATGCCGAGTTCAGAAGCCATAATGCCGCAAAGATTCGCCACCTCGCGGCTGTGCATCAACAGATTCTGACCGTAGGAGGAGCGGAACCTCATTTTACCTACAATGCGAACGAGTTCTTTATGCAGTCCATGAATGCCGAGTTCAATTACAGTTCTTTCTCCGATTTCCATTACCTGTTCTTCAATCTGCCGCCTTGTCTTTTCCACCACTTCTTCGATCCTTGCAGGGTGGATCCGGCCATCGGTAACCAGCCTGGTAAGACTGAGACGGGCTATCTCTCTTCTAAGGGGATCAAAGCTGGACAGGATAATTGCTTCAGGGGTATCATCAACGATAAGATCAACACCGGTAGCTGCTTCGATAGCCCGGATGTTCCGGCCTTCCCGGCCAATGATCTGCCCCTTGATTTCGTCACTTTCGAGATTGAAAACGGTTATGGAGTTTTCTATAGCCTGTTCTGCGGCTGTCCGTTGAATAGTCTGAATAATGATTTTCCGTGCTTCCTTATTGGCTTTCTGCTTGGCGTCGTCGATAATTTCCTGCTGCACTGCCAGTGCCTGAGTATGGGCTTCCTGTTTCAGGCTTTCAACCAGTTGTGTCTTCGCTTCTTCTGCAGTGAGGCCGGCTATTTTTTCGAGTCTCCGGATATGTTCTTCCTGGTGTTTTTCCAGTTCAGTTCTTTTGATATTTACCAGTTCGATCTGCCTGTTGAGGTTTTCCTTGATGGCTTCGTTTTCCTTAATCTGTTTGTCGATCGAATTTTCTTTCTGGTTGATGCTGACCTCTTTTTGTTTGATGCGGTTTTCGGAGTCGCCGAGTTTCCTGTTGCGGTCCATTACCTCCTTATCATGCTCGCTCTTCAGTTGTACAAATTTTTCCTTGGCTTCGAGCAGTTTTTCCTTTTTTAAGGTTTCCGCCTTTTGCTGGGCTTCAGCAACAATTTTACCGGCTTCGGTAGTGGCTTCCTGTATTTTTTGTTCCGTGTTGGCTTTAAAGATGAACTTTCCCGCCAGTATGCCGGCCAACAGGGCGCCGACACCGACGATCAAAGTCAGTATGATTGAATCCATTGTGTTGTTTTTTAAGTAGTTAAGCGGTACGCTAATTTGCGAAAGTACGATTTTCAGGCATTCATTTTGTCCAGAATGGCTTCAATCTGATGTAACCGATCTTTCAATTCATTTGACTCGATGCTGCTTTGGGTTTGCTGGGTTTGTTCGGTAGCATACCATACCAGTACCATGGCGACATAGTCCTGCATGTCTTTTGCCGAGAATTGGGTTTTGAATTCGACGATTTTGTCATTGATGATCTTTACCGTGTTGCGGACGGCCTCTTCGTCCGCCGGACGGATTTTGATCCGATAGGTACGGTCACCGATGACAATATTGACGGGTATCAGCTCTTCTGCCATAACTATTCATTCAAAAGGGCAATGCACTTATCAATTTCTTTCAGGTATCTGTTGATCCTTTTTTCCAGGGCCAGCCTGTCTTCCTCACTCATCTGAGGACGGATGGTCCGGGCCAGTTCGAGCTGGGTTTCGAGTTCCGTCATCCGGTGCTGTACCAGTTGGTCCTTTTCCTGGTACACTTTTACCTGTAACAACAACCGTTCATTTTCCCGTTGCAGCATTTGTTGCTGCTTCTGAAGGATTGCCAGTTTTTCCTGAATTCTCCGGAGTTGTTGTACCAGTTCTTCCATGTACATTATTTTCTGATCTCGGCACCCAGTTCCTGCTCCAGCGTGTTAATGATCTTCTGCATCATGTTGTCGATCTCTTTGTCCGTCATCGTTTTTTCTTCATCGAGGAACATAAAGCTGACCGCTACGGATTTCCGATTCTGCCCTAATTTATCACTTTCAAACAAGTCGAAAGGCAAAATCTGCCGGAGTCTTGATATTCCTGTTTTCCGGATCGCCGTTTCAATTTTTGCATAGGGAAGTGTCTTGTCCACCAGCAATGCAAGATCCCGGTGCACGGGCAACTGTTTCGGAAGTTCCTGGAAGCTGATTTCCTTTTTTCCGGCAAGGGTAACCAGTTTCATCCAGTCGAGATCCGCGAAGAAAACCTGCTGTTTGATGTCAAATCCGGCGAGTTTCTCTTTTGAAACCTGCCCTGCAAACCCAATGGTGGATTTTCCTGATTTCAACTGGAAAGCATTTCTCAGACCTGCTACGGAAGCAGACTCCCAGTCGAAAGGGGGTTGTCCGGCAGCTGCGGCGAGCTGATTCAGAATTCCCTTCAGACCAAAGAAATCCACTTCTGAGCCGGGTTTTCGCCAGTTTCCCTGGCTGGATCCGGTCATGTACAGGCAGCAATGCGGCTGTTCCTGGTAACTGCCGACTGCTTCGGAGGAGTAGGTTTTCCCCCATTCAAACAATTGCAGGCTGGCATTTTTTCGGTTCAGGTTGTGGGCAAGCACGGCGAGCCCGGTTTCCAGCATAGCCGGTCGCAAGACGTCGAGTTCAACACTCAGGTTGTTCAGCATGCGGACGGCATGTTTCAGCTGATCTTCTGCATACCAGGCAGAATTGGAAATTGAATTGGTCAGGATCTCGTTAAATCCGGCCCCTGTCAGCGCTGCAGCGACTTTTTCCCTGAGGCGGCCATCAAGGTCTTTCTCCACGGAGGGAGAGATGCTGATGGTGGTGGGAATGGTAACATTGTCAAGCCCGTCGATCCGAAGAATCTCTTCAACGATGTCGGCTGGAATGGAGATATCAGGTTTGCTGTAGGGTACAGCCACCCAAAGTTCGTCTATACCGTCTTTCATCACTTCGAAACCCAATGATTCCAGGATTTTCTTGACAGTATCGGGGTGATAATTTTTCCCGCTGAGCTTTTTCAGGTAATGATACTTGATGGCTACCTGTTTGCGGTCCTGTATGGCTGGATATACATCAATAATCTCTGAGGCAACAGTTCCGCCAGCAAGGTCTGCCATCAGTAACGCTGCTCTTTTCAGTACATTGACAGTTTGTGAGATGTCAACTCCTTTTTCAAAACGGGTGGCAGCATCTGTACGGAGACCATGGCGGAATGAAGTTTTCCTGATCCAGGTCGGGTGGAACCATGCGCTTTCCAGGAAAATGCGGGTGGTACTTTCCGTCACACCGCTGTCGATTCCTCCGAAAACGCCGGCAATACACATGGGCGTTTCGCTGTTGCAGATCATGAGGTCTTCAGCAGACAATTTGCGCTCCTTGCCGTCGAGGGTAACAAAGGTGCTGCCTTCCGGCAGGGTCTTCACCACTACTTTGTTTCCGGTAATCGCGTCGGCATCAAAAGCGTGCAGGGGCTGGCCGGTTTCGTGCAGTACAAAATTGGTGATATCGACAATGTTATTGATTGGGCGTACGCCAATGGAAAGCAGCCTGTCTTTCAGCCATTGCGGCGAAGGGCCAACCCTGATCCCGGTAAGGGAAAGGCCACAATAACGGCCACAAGCGGTGCTGTTCCCGATCTCAACGGCTATCTGCAATTGCTGCTGCTGAACTTTAAATCCGTTTACGGATGGCCGTTTAACGCGGAATTCCTTTTTGTCGTGATGGCTCAGGTAGGCACACACGTCCCGGGCCACACCTATATGGCTCATCGCATCCATTCTGTTGGGCGTAAGGCCGATTTCAAAAAGTGTATCCTGGTAAGGGTGATAAAATCCTGCCGCCGGGGTTCCGACACGCACGTCATCTGGTAATATAATGATTCCTGCATGGCTGGAACCCAGCCCGATCTCATCTTCGGCGCAGATCATACCATAGCTTTCCACACCACGGATTTTGGCAACTTTCATTGTCAGGGGATCACCGGAAACGGGATAGATGGTCGTTCCGACAGGTGCTACGATCACTTTCTGGCCAGCGGCCACGTTAGGGGCTCCGCAAACAATCTGAAGCGGTTCAGCCTCACCCGTATTCACCGTGGTCAGTTTAAGTTTGTCGGCATTCGGGTGGGGGGTGCAGGTGATCACTTCACCGATCACCAGGCCAGATAAACTGCCTTTAACGGATTCATAGGGTTCAACACTTTCTACCTCCAGGCCGATTGCGGTAAGTATCCTTGACAGGCGCTCAGGTTCGATGGTTACCGGCAGGTAGTCACAAAGCCAGTTATAAGAAATCGTCATGTAACGTATTAATAATGATAATATGTAAGTGTACCGGGAGTGCAAATATAAGAAATGATAACAGGGTGTGGGAATGGATTGCCACTTGGGCGTGAAACGGTAGTGAAACTTGGGGTTTTGAATAACTGGTGGATCCATGCAGTAGTTCATGCAGCCCTGTAAAGCAGGCTGCTGCTGCTTTTAGGTCGTTTCAAGATCATTCACCAGAAGTTCAAGCGCCCTGTTGGAGCGGGTTATAGCCTTAAAAAGCGTTGTCTTTTTTACACTGTCTGGCCTCAAATGCCATTCTGGTGCCAGAAACTCCTGGCCAAAAAAAGCGGACCAATTCTTTCTGCACAAGTAGTGTGCATATCTCCCGGCAATTGCAGGAAAACTTTTTTTAAATGTGAATATGGTCGGAAATTTGGTGCATAAGCCCGGAAATAACGGGGATAAACACCTGCACTATTTAAGCATAACTAAACGGCTTAAAAAATTTTTTTTGAGGAAAGGGGCGAATATATATTCGCCGTCCTGTAGCCGGGTGTTAACACCTGATTCACGATTCCTTCATGTTACGGTAATATATAATGGACCTTACTAATATTAACAAAGACCGGAAAAACAGACGGAAAGGCTCAATTGATCTGACAACGATGGTTTACGGAAAGGTTCCTCCTCAGGCGAAAGACCTGGAGGAGGCTGTTCTGGGAGCGATTATGTTGGAGAAAAGTGCATTTGACACTGTGATTGAGATTCTGAAGCCTGAATGTTTTTACGTGGATGCCCACCAACGCATTTTTAAAGCCATGCAGTCGCTTTCTCAAAAAAGTCAGCCGATTGATATCCTGACAGTGGTGGAGGAGTTGCGGAAGAGGGAGGAGCTTGAAATGGTGGGAGGCCCTTATTATGTTACCAAGCTGACCAATTCGGTTGTTTCTTCGGCCAATATTGAAGCCCATGGAAGGATCATTCTTCAGAAATTCATCCAGCGTGAGCTGATTCGCATCAGCGGCGAAGTGATCGGTGACGCATATGAAGATTCAACGGATGTTTTCGACCTGCTGGACGCTGCCGAAAGCAAACTGTTTGAAATTACCAACAATCACCTTCGGAAAGACTATAATTCCATTGATTCCGTGCTGGTTCAGGCGGTTCAGCGTATTGAAGACCTGCGCAATCAGACGGAGGACATTTCCGGCGTTCCGTCTGGTTTCCCAAGTATTGACAAAGTTACTTACGGATGGCAGAAAACCGACCTGATCATCCTGGCTGCCCGTCCTGCCGTGGGTAAAACAGCCTTTGCCCTTAACCTGGCCAGGAATGCAGCCCTGCATCCGACAAAGGCAACTGCGGTAGCGGTGTTCAGCCTTGAGATGAGTGCGGGGCAGCTGGTTCAGCGTATTCTTTCTGCGGAAAGTGAAATATGGCTGGAAAAGATCAGCAGGGGCAAACTTGAAGAGTACGAAATGAAGCAGCTTTATGCCAAAGGCATTCAGCGGCTTTCTGAAGCCAAGATATTTATTGATGATACGGCTGCACTGAACATATTTGAATTGAGGGCGAAATGTCGTCGTCTGAAAAATAAACATGACCTGGGCCTGATCATTATCGATTACCTCCAGCTGATGAGCGGTGCGGGTGGCAATACCAACCGGGAACAGGAGATCTCACAGATCTCGAGGTCTTTGAAACAACTCGCAAAGGAACTGGAAGTGCCAATCATTGCCCTGTCACAATTAAGCCGTGCGGTTGAAACCCGTAAGGAGGGCAATAAGATGCCACAGCTGAGTGACCTCCGGGAATCCGGCGCTATTGAACAGGATGCGGACATGGTAATGTTTATTTACCGTCCGGAGTATTATGACGTGAATGCCAACGAACACGGCGAAAGTGTAAAGGGTGAAACACACGTCAGGATCGCAAAACACCGTAACGGTTCTCTGGAAACCATTAAGCTGAGGGCTCAATTGCATATTCAGAAATTCGTGGATGAAGGTATAGACGGGGCTGAGGGACCAGCACCGGCAGCTAACTGGAAACCAATCGGGCCCTCGTCTGCAGGTGGTGATGCCGGCGGGTATCGCCAGATCGGCAGCAGGATGAATGACGTTTCATTTGATGACGACGAAACGCCATTCTGATAATGTCACTCCCTTTTTTTTACGTTGAAGGTCCTTTGCCGGAATCCGAAATCCAGCTGGATGAACAGAACTCGAGGCATGCTATCAGCGTATTGCGTATGACAGCTGGTGAAGAACTGCAGGTAACAGATGGAAAAGGCAATCTTCAAACTGCAGTTATCATTGATCCGCACAAAAAAAAGGCGGTAGTCAGGGTGCTCTCTTCCGTTTTTACGCCCTTGCCTGCTAACCGGGTTACCATTGGCATCTCCCTTCTTAAGAATGTGTCCAGGCTCGAGTGGTTCCTCGAGAAAGCCGTTGAAATCGGCGTTGGAAATATTGTTCTGTTGCAATGCCAGCGGACGGAAAAGCAGCATATCCGGATTGACCGGCTTCAGCAGATCCTTATCAGTGCCATGTTACAAAGCCAGCAGGTGTGGCTGACCAGGTTGCTGGGCCCGGTAAAATTTGACGCACATGTGGCATCGGCCGGACATGACCGCAAGTACATTGCGCATTGCCTTGATACACCCAAAATAGCGCTGCGCGAGCTAGCCGCATCAACCGGTGAACAACTGCTGCTGATTGGTCCGGAGGGAGATTTTTCACAGGAAGAAGCTGACCTCGCTATCCGGCATAATTTCATTCCTGTCAAATTGGGCGAAACAAGGCTACGCACAGAAACTGCCGGTATGGTAGGCGCAACACTCCTTTGCGTTCACTAGAAGATATTTCCGATTAATGTGCCTGGTCGTCTTCTCCGGCCTTTCGGGTGCTCAAAACAGGCTCATGCAGTTGTACGGGTTTGCCTTTGCGTTTTTTCATCATCAGCATATTTAACAGCTCCACTGCGAAGGAGAATGCCATGCCGAAGTAGATATAGTTCTTCAGGTGCAGTTCATGCGCTGCTTCAGTATCCCATCCCTCTATTACCAGGCTAAGCCCGATCATCACCAGGAAACTCAATGCGAGCATCTTCAGCGTTGGATGCTGATGTATGAATGAAGAGATCTTCGGACTGAACATGAACATGATGATCATTGCAATCACCACGGCAGCAATCATGATTTCAACGTGTTTTGCGGTACCGCCGGCGGTGATAATACTGTCAAATGAAAATACCGCGTCCAGCACCAGGATCTGCGCCATCGCCTTACCCAGTGAAAGCCCTGCACCCGCGGTTGACGACGAGTCTTCATCATCGCCCTCAAGTTTATGGTGGATCTCTTTTACGGATTTGTAAATGAGGAACAATCCACCTCCCAGCATAACCAGGCTGGCCAGGTCAAAGCCTTTTTCGCCAATGGTGAAGAGGGATTTACCTTTCTGGGACAGCAACCAGGTAAGGCCGAGCAACATCAGGCTTCGCATGATGATGCCTGCTATCATCCAGAACCGGCGGGCCTTTTTCTGGTCCTCCGGTCTGGGCAGCCGGTTCATGATGATAGAAACGAAAATGACGTTATCTATTCCCAATACAACTTCAAGTACAACAAGGATAAGAAAACTGATAATGCTTTCGCTGGTAAATAAGTGTTCCATGAGCAATGAAAGTTAATTAGATAAAGAATGACCACCGCCGGGTTGCATGCCATCACAGATATTCTTTACAACAGCGGGCCCTTCATATATAAAACCTGTCCAGACCTGTACCAGACTTGCACCAGCTGCTAATTTTTCACGGGCATCATCAGCCGTAAAAATGCCACCGCTGGCAATGATCGGAATCCTGCCGCCGCTTTTTTCAGTGATATACCGGACAAGATCGGTGGAGCGGCTCCGCAATGGCGCACCACTAAGCCCACCCGCACCAATATTTTCAATAGTGGCTGATGGTGTGCGTAAACCCGACCTGTCAATAGTAGTGTTGGCCGCTACAAGGCCATCCAGGGCACAGTCAAAAGCAAGTGCAATCACGTCATCCACCTGCTGACTGGTAAGGTCGGGCGCGATCTTCAGCAACAGTGGTTTTGCTTTTGGTTGCTGATGATTGATGGTTTGAAGATGCGACAGAATTTTGTGCAGGGCGTCTTTCTCCTGAAGTTCTCTTAGTCCTGGTGTGTTGGGAGAACTCACGTTCACCACAAAGTAATCCACTACCTCAAAAAGTTCCCTGAAGCAGGTTTCATAGTCTTTCCAGGCATCTTCGTTAGGCGTCACTTTGTTTTTCCCAATGTTTCCTCCCACAATCAGCTTCTCCCTGCCGGGCATCGGATCCGGGCGGGTAACATTCCATCGCCGCAATCTTTCTGCGATCACTTTTACGCCTTCATTGTTGAATCCCATCCTGTTGATCAGTGCCTGGTCTTTGGGCAGGCGGAATAACCGTGGTTTGTCATTGCCTGACTGGGGACGCGGCGTAACCGTTCCTATTTCTATTGATCCAAATCCCAGTGCCTCCAGCTCCGTGAGCCACCGGGCGTTTTTGTCAAAGCCAGCGCCCAGGCCGACCGGATTACTGAAGGTCAACCCAAATACTTCCCTGGCCAGATTGCCTTTAGGCTGAAACTGACGGGCTATTTGTTTCCTGATACCGGGAACCCGGCAGGCAGCCTGCAGGCTGTTCATGGAAAAATAGTGTACCGGTTCTGTGGGAAAGCGAAAAAGGAGGTTGCGTATTAATCGATACATCCAGCGCAATTTCGAAAAAATATTTTACAGGCTAAGGGGATAATGTAAATTTGAGTAATAAAGTTGTCTATGCAACTTTTTTCACAGGACAATCAGGAATTATGCAAGAAGCGTATATCGTAGCGGGTTTCAGAACAGCCGTTACCAAATCGAAACGAGGTGGTTTCCGTTTTGTCAGGCCGGATGATCTGGCAGTGGATCTGATAAAGGGTCTGGTGCAATCTGTTCCGGGTCTTGATCCTTCCAGGGTGGATGACCTAATTGTAGGCAATGCAGTACCCGAAGCGGAGCAGGGGTTGCAGATCGGGAGAATGATCTCGGTGAGGGCGCTTGGGATTGGCGTGGCGGGCATGACGGTAAACCGTTATTGTGCCAGCGGGCTGGAAACCATTGCCATTGCAACCGCCAAGATCAGGAGTGGGCAGGCCGACTGCATCATTGCGGGAGGAACGGAAAGTATGAGCATGGTACCCACTGCAGGCTGGAAACCGGTACCGGCATACAGTGTGGCAGTGGAATCACCGGATTATTATTTGAGTATGGGGCTTACCGCTGAAGCGGTATCCAGGGAGTTCGGCATTTCGCGGGACGCCCAGGATGCCTATTCCTATAACAGCCACCAGAAAGCGCTAGCGGCCATACAGGCTGGTCATTTCAGACCGGGGATTTTGCCTATCCAGGTTCAGCAGGTTTTTCTGGACGAAAAGGGAAAGAAACAACAAAAGAGTTTCACGGTGGATACCGATGAGGGACCAAGGGCAGACACCAGCCTGGATGCCCTGGGGAAACTGAAGCCGGCATTTGCTGCCGGTGGTACCGTTACTGCCGGAAACTCATCACAAACCAGCGACGGTGCAGCTTTCGTTGTGGTTATGAGCGAAAGTATGGTGAAGGAACTGGGATTGGAACCTATCGGACGGTTGGTTAGCAGTTCCAGTGCGGGTGTGCATCCCCGTATTATGGGAATAGGGCCGGTGGCAGCCATCCCTAAAGCCCTGAAGCAGGTTGGAATGAATCTGTCTCAGATTGACCTGGTCGAACTGAATGAGGCATTTGCTTCCCAGACCCTGGCGGTTATCCGTGAGGCTGGCCTTGACGCAGATAAGGTGAACGTAAACGGTGGAGCGATCGCGCTTGGCCACCCCCTGGGATGTACCGGGGCGAAGCTGACGATACAGGTACTGACTGATTTAAAGCGTCTCGGTAAGAAATACGGCATGGTTACAGCCTGTGTGGGCGGGGGACAAGGAATAGCCGGAATTATCGAAAGTATATGATATATAGGAAATAAGTCATATTAATGTACATTATAGCCGCATCTGAGGATGCGGCTTCTTTTTTGTCTTAAATCCTGTGATTAAACATTAAAAAATAGTTTCTTTGTAAGCTTCGTACAATCAACAGGAAAATTTCCATAACAAATCGTAATGTGACGTATGACCAGGGTGTATATTACCGATGATCACGAGATGTATCTCGAAGGGCTTTCATTGTTGCTGCAAAGGCAAACAGCAGTTGAAGTAACTGGAACGAGTTCAAATGCCAGCGATCTGCTGTTGCGTTTACCGCAACTTTCGCCCGAGGATATACTTTTGCTTGATGTTAATCTTCCAGACATGGAGGAAGAAGATCTTATAAAAAAAATCCGCACCATCAGGCCGCAGCAAAAGGTGATCTACCTGACGCTGATCAGGGGAACCCGTTATGTTCACAAGTTGCTGAAGTATCAGGTTCAGGGTTATATTCTGAAAAACGCCAGTGTTGACGAGCTGGTAAAAGCGATTGATGCTGTAGCGGCTGGCGGTCAGTATTTCAGTAAGGAAATTGATATCCTGAGCGAGGGCGAATTCCGGAATACCCTGACGATAGAAGACCGAAAAGTGAATGAAATACTTTCCAAGCGGGAAGTAGAAGTACTGAAACTGGTTTGTAAGGAATTCAGCAATGCTGAAATTGCGCAAAAACTATTCCTGAGCATCAGCACGGTGGAGACACATCGGAAGAATCTTATTGCCAAACTCGGTGTTCAGAACACTGTTGGCCTGGTTAAGTTTGCCATCAGGAATAACCTAATTGACTGATTGAAGTATGTCCTGATTATAATTCTTTCCCTTTCAGGCCTGGCCCGTAGTTGGGCGCAGGCGGTGGACACCATTTATCTTAAACGTTTATACGACCGCACGGTTGATTTCTCAGAAGACAAGCTTGATTCTTTCCTAGTCAATGCCACCTATATTGAAAAACAGGCGGAATCTTTACATTTTGCACCGGGGAAAATTCTCGGCCTTCGTCTGAGAGGTTTACACAGTGATCTTTCCGGGAATTATGACGAAGCCATCCGGTATCAGCTGGCCGGTTTGAAACTTGCACGTGACGGCGGTTACGCGGAATATGAGATTTCTGCATTAAGTGACCTGGCAATTATTTACACTGAAATCAAACAACCTGAGAAGGCAAAACAGGTATACCTCGAATGTCTGAAACTGACAGAAAAACGGGGAGAGATCGCTTCCATCATTTCCGGTTACAGTAATATGGGCGCCATCTACAACATCCTGAACCGTACGGATAGTGCATTGCATTACCTGATCGTTGCAAGAAGCATGTCTGATAAATACAAACAAACAAAGGCGCTCAGTTTTATTTATAACAATACGGGGAATGTTTACTTCAAACGCAAAGAGTTTGAGAAGGCGCTGGGGTATTTTCAGATGAATATGTCCAGGCATTCTGATGGCGCAACACCTGCGGATCTGTGGATCGATTACCTCAACATTGGTGACTGTTTTATTGAATTGAAGCAATATGATTCAGCCGTTTATTATACTGAAGGCTCATTGAGACTTTCCATGCAGCTGGAAAGTAAAAGCAAGGAGGCAGACAGTTATTCACTGATGGCAAAGCTTTACGAGCGGCTGGGGCAATACAAGAAAGCTTACCAGTTTCAAAAGCAATGGTATCAGCTGGATACTGCGCTTGTAAATGAGGAGAGTAACAGGAATATCGCTGAAATGCAGGAACGCTATCATTCCAGCGAGCGTGATAAGCAGAACAGGCTGCTGATGGCAACCGTTCAACAGGAGAAACTGAGAAGCCGGTATCTCAGTTACATGATGCTGGCGGCTGTTGTGATAGGGATACTTATTGGTACATTCCTGTTGATCTACCGCCGTTCCAACCGGAAATTAAAAGAGACCAATCAGGTAATCAATCGTCAGAAGGAAAAACTACTGGCACTCAACCAGGAGAAAAATTCATTGCTCAGTATTGTTTCTCATGACCTGAGTACCCCTTTTGCGAGTATCCAGATGTGGAGTCAGCTGCTTGAGCGGGATCTTGCTGCAAATCAGCTTACGGCCCTGTCCAATATCAAAGATTCAGCGCTCAGCGGTGAGCGGTTGATCCGCCATATCCTTGAGATTGAAAAGAAAGGTACCGGCAAAGATCAGCTGGAACTGGAGGAGATCAATCTCGGTGCATTCCTGGAACATGTTTGCAACAGCCAGCGGAAGATAGCACAGGCTAAAGAGATCAGTGTTGAATTTCAGAAAGACCCCGGCGAACATTATTTGTTAACTGACCAGGAATTGCTGCGCAGGATTATGGACAATCTCCTTTCCAATGCCATAAAATTTTCGGCACCGTCAACGACTGTGCTGGTAAGTCTGAGTGCTTTTCCCGATGCGTTTGAAATTGCCGTGACGGATGAAGGCCCTGGCATTTCAGAAGAAGATCAGAGCCGTCTTTTTACGAAATACGGCACGCTTAGTTCCCGGCCTACCGGCGGTGAATATTCAACCGGCCTTGGGCTCAGCATTGTTAAACGGCTGGTGAGTGAATTAAATGGCTCCGTCAGCCTGACCTCTGTTCCAGGGGTTGGCAGCACTTTTACAGTAAGGCTTGCTCACTGATGTTTAATTGGAAGAAACCGGTTGCTCCGAAAGGACAGGCGTAACGGGCATTGCTGTCGTTTTCCTTTCTCCGATCTGTTGCCGCCACATCGCAAAATACAGCCCTTTTTCCGCAAGCAACGAGTCATGGGTGCCTGTTTCAACGATCTCACCTTTTTCAAGCACATAAATTCTGTCGGCATGCATGATGGTAGACAGCCTGTGGGCGATGAGTACTGTGATCTGTTCCCGCTGTGCGGAAATACTCCGGATAGTTCTGGTGATTTCTTCCTCAGTGATCGAATCTAGTGCTGAAGTAGCTTCATCAAAGATCAGCAGCCGGGGATGCCTGAGCAGGGAACGTGCAATGGATAGCCTTTGTTTTTCACCGCCACTCAGTTTAAGGCCACCTTCTCCGATCATGGTATCCACCCCATTGGAAGCACGGGCAATCAGGTTATCGGCACTTGCCTTGTGTAGTGCATCATACAATGCGTCATCGCCGGCCCCAGGATTTACAAAAAGTAGATTTTCACGGATTGTTCCACTGAATAACTGGGTATCCTGGGTGACGAACCCGATCTGCTTGCGCAGGTCTTCATAATCAATTTCATTTTCATTGACACCATTATAAACAATGCCGCCCTGTTGCGGCCGGTAAAGGCCAACCAGTAATTTAACCAGGGTGGTTTTGCCGGCTCCTGATGGTCCCACAAAGGCAATAGTCTCTCCTTTACGCACCTGAAAACTGATCCTGTTGATCGCAGGCTGCGGAGCAGTTTTATGATGGAAGCTCACCTCGTTGAAAGCAAGTGTGCGGATCTCAGGAATGGAAACCGGATGTTCAGGTCTTGCTTCAGGTTTTTTATCCATCAGATTACGGAAGTTTAGCAAAGAAGCTTCTGCTTCGCGGTATGACAGCAGGATATTGCCGATTTCCTGGAGGGGACTGAAAATGAAAAAGGAAAAGATCTGCATGGTTACCAGGTTCTCCGGAGTCATTTTTTCGCGATAGATCAGCCACATGAGTATAAACATGATTACCTGGCGGAGGGTATTGACAACAGTACCCTGTACAAAACTAAGACTGCGCACCCGCTTTACCTTTGTCAGCTCCAGTCCAAGGATTTTGTAGGTGTTTTTGTTCAACCGTTCTACTTCCTGGTTGGTGAGGCCAAGACTTTTAATCAGTTCGATATTGCGTAATGATTCAGTGGTTGTTCCCGCCAGTGATGTGGTTTGTGCCACAATGTTCTTCTGGATCTTTTTTATTCTCTTGCTGAGGTAATTGGTGATAACGGTCAACAAAATAATTCCGCCGAAATAGACCAGCGGAAGTGACCAGTGCAGTGAAAAGGCGTAGATCGATACAAACACAATCCCGATCAGCACTCCAAATAATACATTGATAAAATTGGAGATAAACTTTTCCGTGTCCGTTTCTACTTTTTGCAATACGCTCAGCGTTTCACCGCTGCGCTGATCCTCAAACTCATGAAACGGTAGTTTCATAGCGTGTTTAAGGCCATCGGTGAACACCTTTGCACCAAATTTCTGGGTAATGACATTAAAGAAATAGTCCTGGAAGGCTTTGGCTATCCGGCTTACCATTGCTACGGAAATTGAAAGGAGCAACAGCCAGAGTACTGCATTTCTGAACCCGACAAGGTTTCCCGCCTCCTTATAATTCTTGTAATCAAAGGCAATTTTGGTCATCCTGCCGAAAATAATCGGGTCAATCAGACTAAAGCCCGTATTGATGGCTGCGAGAAGCAGCGTAATGAATACCAGCCATTTATATGGCTTAAGGTAGTGTAATAAAATTTTCATGATGTTGGCAAATGCGCTATGGCTAAAGATACTAACATCGCCGGCTTTTTTTTGTTGGCTCGATACAACGGAATTGATCCGGCCCTTGTCAGACCTGTGAAGACCTTATAAAATGAAATCGATATTATATCCCGTGACTAGTGCAATGACAAAGCGATACCTTTTTCACAAAAGGCTTTTCGATGTAGTGATAGCCGGGTTGATCTTTGTTTTATTCCTTTGGTGGCTCCTGCCACTGCTTTGTGTAATCAGCAGCATATCTATTGGCCGGCGTGTGTTTCATCGCAGGCAACTGACGGGTAAACGCGGGCTGACGTTTACCTGTTGGGTACTCAACACCAGCCGGTACAATAACTGGGGTGTTTTGGAATTTTCCCGATGGGGGAATTGGCTGCGACAGACCGGTCTGTACCGTGCTCCAATGATGCTTAAGGTATTGACCGGGCAAATGAGCCTGGTTGGCCCGGAGGCAAATGGTTCCCGTGAAGATGAACAGTTTGCTGTTCAGCTGAAGGGATATTATGCCCGGTATGCCTTCAAGCCAGGCATCACGGGCATGGCTATGGTAAAATGCAGTAATTCCCAACCGGATGAGGGTTCCAGACTATTTAACATCCACCAATGGGATGGTTTTTACCTGCGCAATGCGAGTTTGCAACTGGATCGGCGGATCCTGGTTCAATCTTTCAATAACTTCCTTTCCTCTTTATTCAAGGCGCAGTCGCCTGCACCGGTGCAAAATGTTTCCCGCAATATTGTTCAGCTTTTAAAGCCGGCCCGTCGCATCGGTGCCCTGAACAACTAATCCACTCAGTGCCTGCTACGCAATTCCCGGTCAAGGCTGCGAAGCTGAATTGCTTCTGCCACATGTTGCGGAAGCACATCAGCCCTGAGGTCAAGATCTGCAATCGTTCTCGCTACTTTCAGTATACGCTCATAGGCCCTGGCAGAAAGTGCCAGCCGGTTCATTGCCAACTGGAGTAATTGTTTCGAAGGTTGGCTCAGCGGTACGATAGCCCTGGTTGCAGCGCTGTCCATCTGCGCATTGCAATAAATGCCTGTTCCGGCAAATCGCCTCAATTGGATTTCCCTGGCAGCCATAACACGACGTCGCACTATTGCTGACTGTTCCTGCTTTCCTGAACCAGTAAATTCACCGGGTTCTACCGGAGTGACTTCCACGTGCAGGTCTATCCGGTCAAGCAGGGGACCGGAAACCCGGCTTAAATATTTATCTACCAGAAAAGGAGAGCAGGTACATTCCCGGGACGGGTGGTTATAATAGCCACAGGGGCATGGATTCATCGCTGCTATCAGCATAAAGCTGGCTGGAAAATCAAAGCAGTATTGTGCTCTTGCGATGGTTACCTTGCGTTCTTCCAGCGGCTGACGCATAACTTCGAGCACCGTTCTCCGGAACTCAGGAAGTTCATCCAGAAACAAGACCCCATTGTGCGCGAGGGATATTTCTCCCGGCTGCGGCACGGCACCACCTCCAACCAATGCCATATCACTGATGGTGTGGTGCGGTGACCGGAAAGGCCTGGTACTGACAAGACCCGAAGGATGTTGCAGGCGCCCGGCAACGCTGTAAATGCGGGAGGTTTCCAGTGCTTCGTCCAGTGTCAGGGGAGGGAGTATTGAAGGAAGCCGTCTTGCCAGCATGGTTTTTCCTGAACCCGGAGCACCGATCAGAATAGCATTGTGGCCACCGGCTGCGGCAATTTCAAGGGATCGCTTGATGTTTTCCTGTCCTTTGACATCACCAAAATCTGGTCCGGTCGCTGAAATTCCGTTTTCAAAAGCTGACCGTGAATCCAATTTTACCGGTACCAGGCTCCTTCCAGATTCGAGGAAACTGGTTACTTCACGCAAATGGCTAACACCAAAAATATCGAGTTGATCGACCAAAGCCGCTTCGGTTGCATTTGTTGCGGGAAGGATCAACCCCCTGAATTTGTCTTTTTTAGTAGCAATCGCTATCGGCAAAGCCCCCTTAATGGGATGAATCCTGCCATCCAGCCCTAGCTCGCCCATTACAATCAGGTTGTCGAGGAGAGCTGAACCGGGCAACTGATCGGTGGCGGCCAAAATGCCCAGCGCTATCGGAAGATCAAATGCTGATCCCGATTTGCGGATATCAGCAGGTGCCATATTTACAATCACCTTGGTTCGGGGCATAAAGAAGCCATTCGATTTGATGGCACTTTCTACCCTGAGTATGCTTTCCTTAACTGCATTATCAGGCAGGCCGACGATAAAAGTTTGTGTGCCGAGCGTCACATTTACCTCTATCGTAATAGTAATTGCATCAATACCGTAAACGGCACTTCCATAAGTTTTCACCAGCATCCGGCTAAGGTAGCCGACACTGCGTTTGAGGAACAGCGTTATTTAACGGGAGTTGTTTTCCATACACCCAGCAACTCTGTATCAGGATCTATGGTCACGCTTGTGGGTATATACGGCAACCGGAATTCCTCATCAACTTTCCTGCTGTCTATGGGGATATTAACATGTGTCGTTCCGCCGGCTCCGGAAATTGCGATCCTGAGGGGGAATTTCATCAGCGTATTCTGGAGCTGATGAACTGTGATTGATAAACCGCCTGGCGTGGATTTCCAGCGAACTTCAAGATTGGGAAAATCCGGCTGTCGCAACCACTGATCAAAAAAATCACCAAGCGCAATGCCAGCGTGGTTTTCCATCACTTTCTGGAGATCGCCGGTACCCGCATTTTTACCGCGATAGCGCTGATAATAGTCCGCAATGCCTTCCCAGAAAGCTTTCTCGCCTATTTTTAGCCGAAGCATGTGTAACACCCAACCGCCCTTCTGGTAGCTGTTGGCATTCAGCAGTTTGAGGTAATTCGTTTCCATGCTGTCTATTACCGGCCTGCCTGGTTGCTGTTGGTGGAAATCTATCACTTCAGCGCGCTGTTTCGCCAGCAGGGTTCGTGCGGCCTGCTGACCATGCTGCATTTCAACCCAGGCATCGGTAAGGTAGGTAGCAAAACCTTCACTCAGCCACAAATGAGCCCAATCGCGTTCCGTAACACTGTTTCCAAACCATTGGTGTGCGATCTCATGTACCAGCAGGTTTTCAGAAGTACGTTTGCCATCTACGGATTGTTCATGATAAAAAATGCAGCCGGCGTTTTCCATCCCTCCAAAAATCGTTTTTGACTGAACATTTGCCAGTTTGGTAAAAGGATATGGGCCCAATTTCCCGATGAACCAGGGAAGGATAAGTGCAGCCTGGCCATAATCATAAAATCCATTATCCCGTTCTTCTGGATAAACCCAGCTTGATACCGGTATATCGTCTACCCGCCCGGCATCCCCAACCGCAAAATCAGCAACACCGATCACCATAACTTTCGTCGGGATCTCATTTTTTTCCTGCCATCTGGTTATCCTTCTTCCGGAACTATCTTTTTCATCAGATACCAGTTCGCCATTGGCAATTACGCTGTAATCTGCCGGTGCGTTTACCTGGAAGGATACCGTAGCTTTGTCGGATGGATGGTCATTACAGGGAATCCAGTTCCTGGCCCTGTTCGGCCAGTTATCCGCGAAAAAACAACGGTGCCCGTATTTGTTTTTAGAGATGATGAGACCGTCTCCCGGAACACCTTTGTAAGTTATTTCAATTAGGGTAGTATCATTTTTTTTGCCTCCGGCACTGGAGAGGGTTATCAGGTCATTCCTGTGCAGGAAAGGAACTGGTTTGCCACCGGCTTTAAGACCAAGTATGGTCATTCCCTTTCCATTATTTACTGATTTCAGGTCAAACCGTATACTGTCGGTTGCTTCAGCCAGCTGCAAAAGGATTTTTGCAGTGCCGCGGATTTCGTCATTCACATCATTCAGATCAATGGTGAAATCGTAGGAAAGCACATTGATCTGCCGGTGCCTTTCGGGGATCGGACTGACATCCGATGCTTTGCATGTAAAAGTGGCCAACAGGAGCAGGATTGCAAGAAGGTTACGCATAATCACAGGTTGTTCAAAAGGTCCAGTACTTTTTCCCTTTTCAGGATCAGATACCCTATTCTGTCGTTGCTGATCCCTGTTTTTAATTGGTAGTTGAAGGCAAGCTGTTCGTCTTCCACCCGTGTTTCAAAATACCTGAAGATGATATTGGGATGATCTTTCAGATCCTCACCGATTTCGTACAGGTGAGTGGAAAGTATAAACAGGGAATGCCGGATTTTTACGAGGCCTTCTATTACTGCCAGCGAACATCTCATCGCATCCTTGATATTGGTGCCTTTGAAAAGTTCGTCGATCAGCACCAGCCATTTGTGGTTGTCATTGATTTTAATGATGGTGTTGCGGATTCGTTGTACTTCGTTGAAGAAATAGCTTTCACCCTTGATGATGTTGTCCGTCACGTTGATGTTACTCAGAATTCCTTCGAACAATGTCAGTTCCATGTTTTCAGCGGGTACTCCCATTCCCAGATGTGCCAGGTAGGTAGCGCTGCCAACGGCTTTGATGAAGGTGCTTTTCCCTGCCATGTTGGCACCGGTAAGGAACAGAAAATTATGTGTCGGGTCAAGAAGAAGGTCGTAAGCGATGGGTTGGGGGAGAAGCAGATGATACAACTTTTCTGCTTTGATAAAGGGGTTCTCATCTTCGCGGATAACGGGAAAACTGAGTTTGAGGGATCGCATGGCCATGGCCATACTGTACCATGCATCCAGTTTGCCATACAGCTGCATCAACTCAAATGCATGTGATTTAAACCGGTATAACAGGAAATGACCATAATACACCACTTCGGTCATCGAGAACTGCTTTCCTGGGGGGCGTGCTGCGAGATCTTCGAGCGGCTTATGATTAAGGAGGTCATTTGCCCGGTTCAGCAAATTCTGCAGGGTTTTGGGAATGCCAGGTTGCGAAAGCAGACCGGATAGTTGCCGGAACCCCCTTACAAAGTCTGTAAAATGACCGATGCTATATCGGACCATTGAAAAATCCGGTCCGTTGATAAGCCGGTAACGAAGTCCCGCCAGGGGGGCATGTGCTGCCGGGATGTGATCGATCTGAGCGTCATAGAACCGGGCGATCACCATTAACGTTCCATTGCTGATGGACCCTGGCCAGTTGTCCAGGTGCTGATGGATCTGACTGATGATCTGTTGAGTTTCCAGAATGGGTCCGGGTTTATCAAAGGGTTCTCTGAAAAACTTCAACAGCCATTCCTTTCCATTGACGGTGCGGGTGAAATTCAGCCGGTGAAAAATCGACTGTTCTTCGTCGGAATGAAAAATAGCCAGGTCCTGGAGGGAAATTTTGTCGATATTCATGCAGGGTCAATTTACGGGTTGAATCGCAAATAGATGCATGAAGCGGGCATTTGCACAGATTATTGGTTAAAAAGCAGCCGCTGTCCTTTCCTGGAAGTATCAAATTGGCCATGGGCATAGGCAAGGTGCCCGTTGACAAAACAATGTGATATTGATGCCGGAAATTTCTCTCCTTCAAAAGGACTCCAGCCGCATTTGTAGTAAATGTTCTTTTTGGAAACGGTTGTGGTTTCAGCCGGATTGATCAGCACTAGATCAGCATGATACCCTTCCCGGATGAACCCACGGTTCCTGATCCGGAAGCATGTGGCTGGGGCATGGCACATCTTCTCCACAACCTTTTCAATGGTGATTTTGCCGGCTTCCACATAGCGAAGCATCAGTAGCAGTGAATGCTGTACCAGCGGTACCCCGGCATGTGCGTGAAGGTAGTCCTCTTCTTTTTCTGCCCGGGTATGTGGCGCATGATCTGTTGCGATGATATCCAGGCGGTCATCAAGTAATCCTTCCCACAAAGCGTCACGGTTAATTGCTGCCTTGATGGCGGGGTTGCATTTGATCAGGTTACCGAGACGGTCATAATCATCGGCCGTAAAATGGAGGTGGTGTACACAAACTTCGGAGGTGATCCGTTTTTCTTCCAGTGGTAACATATTTCCGAACAACGGTAGTTCCCTTGCCGTGGAGATATGGAGGATATGCAACCTGCTGTCAAATTTTTTTGCCATTTGTATGGCAAAAAAAGATGATTCAAAGCACGCTTCGGCGGATCTGATGACGGGGTGATCGGCAGCAGTAAGTGTCCGTCCCGACTTCTGCAGTTCCTGCAGGTTGTGGCGGATAATGCGTTCGTCTTCGCAATGCGTGGCAATCAATAATTCAGTATTGTTAAATATTCTTTCCAGTGCCAGGGGGTTGTCTACGAGCAGCCCGCCTGTTGAAGATCCCATGAAAATCTTAATACCACATACCCTGTCTTTTTTCTCGTTGGTACGCATCACCTCGTCATAGTTCTCATTGCTGGTTCCCATGAAAAAACTGTAGTTGGCCAAAGAGGTTTCGGAAGCAATGGTGTATTTGTTTTCCAGGAGTTCCTGTGTGAAAACAGGCGGTTGGGTATTGGGCATTTCCATAAAGCTGGTAACGCCACCGGCAACTGCGGCTGTTGATTCGGTTTGTATTGTTGCTTTGTGCGTTAACCCTGGTTCCCTGAAATGTACCTGGTCGTCAATTACTCCCGGTATCAGGTATTGGCCTTCGGCATCGATTTCTGTAACGCCATAGGCGGGGTCAATCCGGCTTCCGATCTTTTCAATAATTCCCCCCTCCAAAAGAAGGTCGGCTGTATAAACCTTTCCTTCATTCACTATGCGGGCATTTTTAATCAGGTATTTTTGCATAATTTGAAAATTAGCCATAATAAAACGAAACCGATGCAATGTATTAAAAGACTGCTTTACGGAATCTGCTTAATCCTGCCCGCCCAGCTTTTTTCTCAGACGCCACTCCTGCCGCAGGGGTATAAGCACCAGAACCTGATGGACAGGCTTGAGATCCGGTTCAGGGATAGTGCACTGTCTTTCCAGCATATCAAACCTTATGACCGGAAAGGCTGGGTGGCAGCCCTTGAGCGGATTGATTCAACAGCTCCGATGAACAAAGTGGATGCCTACAATATCCAGGATGCCCTGATGAATAACTATGAATGGGTGACAGGTCCCAAAGATGCATTTAATAGCAGGAAACCATGGGTGAAAACCTTTTATAAGGTCAAATCTGATTTCCTGCTGGTAGATACCAAGGATTTCTTTCTGAGTGTCAACCCGGTGTTTCAGTTTCAGGCAGGTAAAGAGTCCGGAACCGATGAAACCCTCTTTGTGAACAGCAAAGGCGCCCGTGGAAGAGGTCTGATCGCCAAAAAAATAGGTTTTGACTTTTACCTTACCGATAACCAGGAAAGGGATCCCTTTTATGTTCGCCGTTTTGTCGACTCCTTTCATGCTGTACCGGGAGCAGGTTTTTACAAGACATTCAAAAAAACCGGTTATGACTATTTCGATGCCCGCGGATCGGTATTTTTTAATATCACCAAGTACATCAACGTCCAGTTCGGATATGATAAAAACTTTATCGGCAACGGATACCGGAGCCTTTTCCTGAGCGATTTTTCCAATAACTACCTCTTCCTTAAGCTTGCGGCACGTATCTGGAAGCTGAACTACCAGAGCATGTTCATGGAACTGACACCGCAGGACCTGATCAATCCCGGAAATGAGCTGATTGATAAAAAATATGCTGCTGTACACCACCTCAGCCTGCAGGCGACCAAGTGGCTGAATATTGGTTTTTTTGAATCTGTTGTATTTGGCAGGGAAAACCATTTCGAATTCAGCTACCTGATCCCCATCATTTTCCTCCGTTCGATTGAACAACAAAATGGAAGTGCCGACAATGCCAATATCGGTTTTGATGTGAAGGCAAATATTGCGAAACACGTGCAGATATATTCTCAGATTCTCCTTGATGAATTTAAACTGAGTGAGATGAAAGGCGGTGAAGGATGGTGGGGAAACAAATATGGTATTCAGCTGGGCGCGAAATACATAGACGCCCTCGGGATCCGTAATCTCGACCTGCAGGCAGAATACAATGCCGTTCGGCCCTTTACCTATTCCCACTTTGATGGTGTTGCCAACTATTCCCACTATAACCAGCCATTGGCCCATCCAATGGGCGCCAACCTTCGTGAAGTGATCGGGATTGCGAAATATCAGCCAATTCCCAAGCTCAGCATCCAGGGCAAGATTATTGGCTGGATCCAGGGGCTCGATTCAGCCGGAATTAATTACGGCAGCAATATCTTCCGTTATTATACCGACCGCCCCAAAGATTATGACTGGAAAATTGGTGAAGGCCGGCGGGCAACGGGCGTGAATGCGTCCCTATGGGTTGGGTATGAAGTGCTGGAAAATCTTTTTGTAGATGGCGTTTTCCAGGTGCGGAATTATAAGGTGGCGGATGATCCCACGCTGAGCAGAAATACGACAATGTTTAGTTTGGGATTAAGAATGAATATGTTCAGAAGAGAATATGACTATTAGCAGCATTATGCTTAAACCATCGACAATACAACTGCTACGGTTTCCATTTTCGTTTTTTCTTTTGCCAGTTTTTTTGTTCGCTGTCAGCCAGACAGTTTATACGGATTGGCGGAGCACTCTTCTTGCCGGTATTATCCTTCATCTGCTTGTTTATCCTGCCAGTAACGGATTTAATGGATACTCAGACCGGGATACATCAGCTGTCGGGGGCATCAGGAATCCGCTTCAACCGACAACGGAATTGCTTACTGTCGTAAACATTATGGACCTCCTGGCCATAGGGCTTTCTTTTCTGATAACACCCTGGTTTGCCCTTGGTGTTCTCCTGTATATCATGGCCTCCAGATTATACAGCAGCAGGCTGACAAGAATAAAGCGGTTCCCGGTTGGCGGTTTTCTGCTGGTCATTATTTGCCAGGGCGCGCTGGTCTATGCGCTCTCTTACCACGCAGCACACCTGCATCATTCCCTTAATCCTTCCCTTACGGGTTGTGTCGCCAGTACATTGCTCATCGGGGGAGCCTATCCGCTTACCCAGGTTTACCAGCACGAGCAGGATAAACAGGATAACGTTCATTCGATCAGCAGGTTACTGGGGATCAAAGCAACCTTTCTTTTTTCCGGGGCGTTATTTAGTTTGGCATTCCTGGCACTTGGATTGCATTTTGCTTTGCAACTGGAACTGACACGATACCTGTTACTGCTGTTGTTTTTTCTTCCTGTGCTGATTTATTTCACAAAATGGGCGGCGGCAGTCTGGAAGGATCCAGGGGCGGCTGATTTTGATCACCTGATGCGCATGAACCTGATTTCGTCGATATGTTCCAATGCAGGGTTTCTCTTTATTTTAATATTGAAGCTCCTTGACTAAAATAATTTCAATAGGTACGGCCGTCCCCGGGTATAAACACCAGCAAATGGATATCCGCCATTTTATGGAAGGTGTATTTGCCCTTGACCCGGTTGAAAGAAGAAAGCTTGCCTACCTGTATCAGCATTCGGGTATAGACAACCGTTATTCAGTGATACCGGATTATAGTTTGCCGCCGGCTGCCTGGCAATTTTATTCACCTGAGGAATCACTGGAACCTTTTCCCGATATCTCGAAAAGGATGGATTGGTACAAACGGTATGCTGCCGGTCTCTCTGTGGCAGCTATCAACAATTGTCTGCAGGATCAGTGCCTCCGCCAGGAATGCGTTACGCACCTGATTACAGTAAGTTGCACCGGCATGAGCGCCCCTGGTCTGGATGTTGAACTGGTCGAACTACTGGGATTCCCCCGGTCCACAAAGCGATCTTCCATTAATTTCATGGGATGTTACGCTGCGATACATGCGTTACGCCAGGGTGATCAGATATGCAGGGCCGAACGTGATGCGAGGGTGCTGATCGTATGCACTGAATTGTGCACACTTCATTTTCAGAAAACACCCAGTCCGGATAATATTGCTGCTTCATTGCTGTTTGGTGACGGATCGGCTGCGGTACTGCTGGGAAACGGTGAAGGCGGCCTGGCAACGATCAGGGATTTCTACGCTGAATTTCTTCCTTCAGGGAAAAAAGATATGTGTTGGGAGATCACCCCTTACGGATTTGCCATGACTTTAAGTGGTTACATTCCGGAACTTATCCGTGCTGATTTTCGTCCTCTGGTCGATAGGGCGCTGGAGAATGCCGGATGGGTTGCCGCCCAGGTTGACGATTGGTGTATTCATCCCGGCGGAAAACGGATACTGCAGGCTGTAGCGCATTGCCTTGACCTTCCTGATGCGCAGCTTGAAGATGCATATGGTGTACTGCGCGAATTTGGAAATATGTCAAGCCCGACAGTCCTTTTTGTGTTGTCGCGGATGCTTGCCAAAGGCACTGGCGGAAAAACATTGATGGCAGCATTTGGCCCTGGCTTGTGCATTGAAACCTGCTGCCTGGAGGCTGTTGTGTCATGAAATGGGATAACCGCTCACGGGCAAGTGAATTGCTCGATTTGCCGGGTGTTCCGTTTGAGGCCATCAGGCAGAATCTCATCGAACTGAAAACGATCAATCACCTGCTCGGTGGTCACAGGCTGAACATCCAGGCAGTAGCAGCTCTGGTAAAAAGCAGGCCCGGATTTTCAATTTGTGAAATTGGCAGTGGTGGTGGCGATAATCTTGCATCTATTAGAAGCTGGGCAACTTCAAATGGTAAATCCATAACGACGACTGGCATTGACCTTAATGGCGAGTGCATCCGGTATGCAAGGGAAAACGATCCCGGTACCCGATACCTACACAGTGATTACAGGCAGGTCACATTTTCTGAAAAGCCTGATATTATTTTTTCCTCCCTGTTTTGCCATCACTTTTCTGATGATGAATTGGTGGCACAGCTAAAGTGGATGAAGGAGTATTGCAACATCGGATTTTTTATCAATGACCTCCATAGACATCCGGTTGCTTATTATTCGATTAAATGGATCACAGCGCTCCTTTCCCGCTCCGTACTCGTGAAAAATGACGCACCGCTGTCTGTGCTCAGAGGATTCAGGAGGGAGGAATGGGTGAGGTTGTTGCGTAAAGCGGGCATTGATGATTACCAGATTCGTTGGGCATGGGCCTTCCGGTGGAGTATTCTGGCAGAAGTGAACCAGCAATGAAGCAGGTTACGACATATGATGTTATTGTAGCTGGCGGTGGTCTGGCTGGCCTGTCTGCAGCGATCCTGCTGGGTCGCCAGGGATATCAGGTAATGTTGATTGAAAAAAACTTCTATCCGGTTCAACGCGTATGCGGAGAATATATCGGTGAAGAAAGCCGCGATTTTCTTATGCATTTGGGATGTGAATTCCCGGACCCGGAGTTTCCGAAAATCCGCAACCTTCAGGTGAGCGCTCCTGATGGCAGTTTTCTGTTTGCTCCATTAAATCCCGGCGGGTTTGGTGCCAGCAGGTATGGGCTGGATGCCAGACTTGCGGGGTTGGCCCGATCTGCCGGCGTCGAAATCCTGGAAGGGCACAAGGTGGATGATATAACCTTTGAAAGTAATCAGCACCATGTTTTTGTAGGTAAACAGGTATTTGCCTGCCAGGTGGCCCTTGGCTGCTTTGGAAAAAGAAGCAACCTGGATGTCCGCTGGAAAAGGAGTTTTATTGGCGGGAAGCCACATAAACTGAATAACTATATCGGCATCAAGTATCATATCCGGTGCGACTTACCTGCAGACAGGATAGCGCTTCACAATTTTCAGGATGGCTATTGCGGTATTTCAGCTGTTGAAGGAGGGGAGTATTGTCTTTGCTATATGACGAGTGCGGCTAACCTTGGACTTTGCAATAACAGCATCTCTGCGATGGAACAGGAGATTCTTTGCAGGAATCCGCACCTTGCCCGGATCTGGAAAACTGCAACATTTGTAAGTGCCAATCCGGTGAGTATCTCTCAGATTTCATTTTCACCCAAAAAAAGCGTCGAATCGCATGTGCTGATGGCAGGCGATTCAGCAGGCATGATATCGCCGCTTTGCGGTAACGGGATGAGCATGGCTCTACGGGCAGGAAAGATGGCTGCGGGTGCGGCAGATGGTTTTTTAAGGGGACAATTGTCACGGGCTTCAATGGAAAACGTTTATAGCCGCCAATGGGCGCGAAATTTTTCTTCCAGGCTGCGTGCGGGAAGAATTATTCAGCGTTTTTTTGGTGACCCGGCCCTTACCCGGCTGCTGGTCGGTACTGCTAAAAAAGTTCCGATGCTTACGCAATTTTTGATTCGCCAAACCCATGGCAATGCGTATTGAGGCAGTGGCAGCGTTATTGACGGCATGCCTGCTATCCGGTTCCGGTATGGTTGCACAGCAGTACAATGCAGTACAAGGTTATAATTATGCAGGCTCGCTGGGCGCTGGATCAAATCCGGCTGCAATTGTCAATACGCCTTATCCCTGGGATGTTACAATTGCCGGATTGCAGGTGCAGTACCAGACCAATGCAGTCAGGATACTGGACTACTCTCTGATAGGATCTCCGGCCCGGTCAAAATTTCAGGTTATTGGCGGGGAGTTTGCGCGATTTGGGTGTTCGGTCAGCAATGCAAACATTTTCAACACGCGGATTGCCTGGGGCCGCAAGCGGGCTGTAGCTTTCGGGGCGAACATCCGCACATTTTCCGACATCAAGACCTCTGAATACAGTTACAAAGACACCGTCAGTTCAATCGGGTCATATGTTGAACTGAACAGGCAAAACGGTCCTTTCACCGGCGAACTCAGGAACAGCAGTATTCTTGAACTATTTGCCAGTTATGGTCAGACTATTGTGGACAGGGCCGGTTACAGGCTGAATGCCGGCGTAACGGTGAAGATCAACCGGGGAATCAGCGGCTTTCGCGCTGACGTGGATGATGTTGATATGGTAACCATAAATTCCGGGGATCAGACAGACTACCTGCTGAACCAGGGTGGTTTCACCTACAGCTACTCGTCGAATTATGATCGGTGGAATGATCAGGTTAGCGATAAAAACAATATCAGCGAGTTCCTGAAAGCCACAAAAACGGGCTTTTCGTTCGGCATTGGTGTGGAGCTGCTTGTTAAGTCCGGCATTAGTTCCGGTATGGAAGATGAGGAGGCGTATTATGACTATGACTGGAAAATCGGCGTATCACTGATGGATATGGGGACCCTGTAAAAAGCCTTGCTGATTTTACGGATTCGCTCAGTTCAGTCATCCCCACGACATTTCCGGACGAAGTTTTCCGGATCTTTTATCCTGCAAGGCTGGTAATTAATGTTGATTACTGGATGGGCGGACAGTTTTTTCTGAATGCCGACCTGAGTTTGAACCTGACTCCGCTGTTGGGTAAATCTGAGCTTTATTCCAGGGGCATTGGCCTGTTCCGGGTCACCCCCCGCTGGGAGACAAGAACCTGGGGTGTTTATTTGCCGCTGCAATGCAATTACAATAACCAGTTCTGGCTGGGACTTGCTGGAAAAGCAGGCCCGTTGCTGGTTGGATTTCATAATCTGGGGAATATTTTCAGTTCCAGTAAAATGGCAAACGGAGGTGGTTATTCCGTATTAATTTTTCAGTATTTATTGAAAAATGATACATTCAGTCTCATGAAACTAGAAGAAGCAAGGCAACAGTTTATTCAGTCGTGGGGTGCGTTTGCTACCCAATGGGGTATTAATAAAACCATGGCGCAGATTCATGCGTTATTACTGGTGTCGGCTGATGCGATGAGCCAGGATGATGTGATGGAAGCATTAACTATCAGTCGCGGAAATGTCAATATGAATATCCGGGAGTTGATTAACTGGGGGCTGGTATACCGGGTAGTGATACCCGGTGAACGTAAAGAATTTTTTACGGCGGAAAAGGATATCTGGAAGGTAGCCAGGCAGATTGTGAAGGAACGGAAGAAAAGAGAGCTGGAGCCGCTGATGATGATGCTGGGTACTTTTGAAAATGTTGAATGTGACAAGCGGAATCCGGAACATAAAGCATTTATTGATGCTGTCTCCGGCATTAGGAAATTCGCAACACAGGCTGACAGAACGATGGAACAGATGATCAGGGCCGAAGAAAGTTGGTTTTGGGGCAATCTTGTTAAACTGTTGAAATAAAATGTATGGCAGAAAAGAAAAAGACGCTCGTATTGGGGGCATCGGATAATCCTTCCCGTTATAGTTTTCTGGCGGTTAATAAGCTAATAGCAAATGGCCACCCGGTTGAAGCGATTGGCCGGCGGCCTGCCACAGTTGCCGGGGTGGCGATTGGAACTGAAAAAAAGCCATTGGAAGCAGTCGACACAGTTACGCTTTATCTTTCCCCGACCCATCAGAAGGAGTATTACGATTATATCCTGCAACTGAAGCCCAAACGGATTATTTTCAATCCGGGTGCTGAAAATGAAGAGCTTGCAGACCTTGCCCGCGAAAACCAGATTTATCCCCAGGAGGCCTGTACCCTTGTATTGCTAAGTACCGGCCAGTACTAGCCGAAATCTTATTCACGGTTGTGGAAATTAAAAAATCGCTAACATGGCCGTCCTGCGCATTAAATGGAGTTTTTCGGTAACTTACGAAAACCCATTTTTATGTTATGGAGAAAATTTAATGGCGATCCGATCGATCTTCCGATCAGAGACGCCGTAGAAAGAGCCATCAGGCGGGAAACTGCCAATGGCTACCACCTCAAAGTTTGCATCGGAACTGATTCGCAGGTAAAAGGTGCTGAAACAGAATTTGCCACGGTTATTGTTTTTCTCAGGGAAGGCCACGGGGGCTTTATGTTCATTCACAATGAAAAGACGCGCCAGAAATACAGCATTAAGGAAAGGATGCTGGTTGAAGTAGCGCGCAGCATTGAAATTGCCTACGAATTGTGCCAGTTATTTACTGAGTATAATGTTGATATGGAAGTGCACGCCGACATCAACACCAACCCGCATTTCAAAAGTAATGATGCACTGAAGGAGGCGATGGGCTACATCCTCGGAATGGGCTTTGCGTTTAAGGCCAAGCCCGAAGCCTTTGCCAGCAGCAGTTGCGCCAACAAGGTAGTGAACTAGGCCTTCTTGTAGAAAACGTAGATCGTTGCCTTTGGATTTGCCTCAAATTTTACGGGGCGGGTATCCCCATCGCCGCCATTGAAGTTTCTCGTCCGGAACCGAAGCCGGGACACCGCTGCTGTTCCTACCCGTCCCAGGTTATCCGGTTTGGCAGAATATTGTTTCAACAAAACACTGTCCGGTGTCATCAGGTGCGCCCGCTGTGTAACAGCCTGATTATTCGGATTTTGATACACATAAACGACAAGGTAGTTGGTTTGCTTATTCACATTAATGGCTCCGGCGTTGGTCTCTTCAAAAGTGATCAGGTATTGATAGCCATTCTTAAACGCAGCCGCTTTTACAGCGTCACCGGCAGTTTTACTGTCTGCCGTATAACCACCATACTGACCCCGGGAAACAGTGATGCCACCAAATAAGGCGAGAAGAACAAAAAATAGTCTCATATGCATTTATTGTGATATGAAATCTACTGAAAATTGGCGTTTGATTCATCAATCATTTGCAAGAGTTTCTCGCGACCCTGTCCTTTTGTAGCGCTGGTGACTACATGAGCCGGTAAAAACTGCCACGTTTTCCGCATTTCATTCAGAAAGTCCTTCACATTTTTGGCCACAGTCTTCTGATTTTCCTTATCTGCTTTCGTAAATACCAGTGTAAAAGGGATTTCCCATTCGCCCAGGCTGTTTACAAAGTCGATATCAATATCCTGGGGGCTGTGCCGGCTGTCTATAAGCACAAACACCGCCATCAGGTTACTGCGGTTTCTCAGGTAATTTTCAATCATTTTTGCCCAGCTTTTCCGCTGACTGATGGACACTTTAGCGAATCCGTAACCGGGCAGATCCACCAGGTACCACTGCTGTTCCTGCTTTCCCTCGCTTTTGGCACTGCTGATGGTGAAGTGGTTGATCATTTGCGTTTTACCCGGCGAACCTGAGGTTTTGGCAAGTTTCTGATTTCGGGTGAGCATATTGATCAGGGAAGATTTTCCCACGTTGCTTCTTCCGATAAAGGCGTATTCCGGACGATCGGGCGAAGGACACTTTTCCCAATCGGGACTGCTGACCAGGTAGGCCGCTTTCTTGATGTGCATGGAACAAAGATAAAATTGCCTTAATTTCGGCCTCTCATTATCTCAAAAAAACAAAATACCCATACCAGATGGCCGAAGCGATTTTGATGCCTCGATTGAGTGATACCATGACCGAAGGGGTCATTGCAGCCTGGCATAAAAAGGTAGGAGATCCTGTTAAGAAGGGAGAGTTACTTGCAGAAGTAGAGACAGACAAAGCGACTATGGATCTGGAAAGTTATAAAGACGGCACCCTGTTGCATATAGGTGTGGAAAAGGGCGGAAAACTCCAGGTAAATGACCTGCTGGCGATCATTGGTAACCCCGGTGAAGATATCAGCAGCCTGGTTTCTTCTGGTGGAGCAGCTGCAACCACGGCGCCTGCTGCAGAACAAAAACCAGCACCTGCCGCCACGCCTGCACCCGCCCAGGCACCTGCGCCTGCCGCCACTGCCGCTCCTGCACAGGGGAGCAGCCTGGATCTTTCCAAAATGGAAGAAGTAATCCTGATGCCCCGTCTGAGTGATACCATGACGGAAGGGGTGATTGCTGCCTGGCATAAAAAGGTTGGCGATAAGGTTAGTAAAGGTGATCTGCTGGCTGAGGTGGAAACCGACAAAGCCACGATGGACCTGGAAAGCTATAAAACCGGCACATTATTGTATATCGGTGCGAACCAGGGCGATAAGGTTCCGGTTAACGCATTGCTTTGTGTAATTGGTGAGGCCGGTAAAGTGGACATCGAGGCGATTAAAGCGGCTGCCTCCGGCGGCAGCGTCGCAGCTGCCCCCGTTGCCGAAGCTGCCCCCGCTGCGGCTTCCGGCGGTACAGCAGAGGCTGTTGTTGAAGCCCCTGCAGAAGGAAATGGTCGTATCAAAGCCAGTCCGCTTGCTAAAAAGCTTGCTGCCGAAAAAGGGATTAGTCTTAGTCAGGTTCAGGGTTCCGGCGATGGAGGCCGCATCGTTAAGTCAGATGTGGAAGGTTTCCAGCCATCAAAAGCCGCGGCAGTTCCCGCTGCAGCCACAGCTTCTGCTTCCAGCGCCTCAACGCCTGCTGCTGTTTCAAAAGCTCCTGCTGGTGAAGTAAGCTTTGAAGACAGGCCAGTATCTCAAATGCGTAAAGTGATTGCCCGCCGCCTGGCTGAGAGCAAATTCACCGCACCGCATTTTTACCTGACCATGTCCATCGATATGGATAAGGCAGTTGCGAGCCGCGGACAAATCAACGAAACAGCTCCGGTCAAAATATCTTTTAATGACATGGTGCTGAAGGCTGTAGCGCTTGCCCTGAAAAAGCATCCGGCTGTGAACAGCAGTTGGCTGGGCGATACCATTCGCACCAACCATCATGTGAACATCGGTGTTGCTGTAGCTGTGGAAGACGGTCTTCTGGTTCCTGTGGTGCGTTTTGCCGATACCAAGGGCCTTGCACAGATTGCGACTGAAGTAAAAGATTTTGCAGGTCGGGCCAAATCCAAAAAACTACAACCATCTGACTGGGAAGGAAGCACGTTTACCATCAGTAACCTTGGAATGTTTGGGATAGACGAATTCACTGCCATCATCAATCCGCCCGATAGCTGTATTCTGGCAATTGGCGCTATTCAACAAATACCCGTTGTGAAAAACGGCCAGGTGGTTCCGGGAAATGTCATGAAAGTTACACTCAGCTGCGATCACCGCGTAGTGGACGGAGCAACCGGCTCAGCTTTCCTGCAGACAGTGAAAAGTTTGCTGGAAGAACCATTGCGCATGTTGGTCTGACAGAAATAAACAGAACTTAATTCAGACAGGGCGCTGCGGATGAGTCATCCGGCAGCGCCTTTTTAATGAAAGTTTTCCACCCGACCCAGGCCATTACACCTACCGCTGTAAGCATCACGGCCGGAAGCACCACAGATGCCGGCCTGATAGGCTTTCTGAATGCGTTCATCCCGTTGGTCTTCTTTTGTCCAGGCAACACATTTTCGAGGTGGGCAAGATCTCCGTCTTCAATCAGTACACCGATCCCCGCTGCGTCTATACATGCCCGGTCATTCCTGTTGGCCGTAACATAGATGATGTTGTCCGTGCGAAGGTTATATCGTTCCTGTATATGCGAGAAGACCTGTTGCTTGCCATAGGTGCCGATATCGTTCCCACGGGTGAAAAATGGATTGAATTCAATTTCGCCGGTGGCGATGCCCTCACTTAACACCAGGGTATTGCAAACTACAAAATCAAAGCCCAGAACATTCTTCAGATGGTTTGCCACGCAGGAAAACTGCTCAGTGATCAAGCCCACGCTATACCCTCTTTTTTTGAGGTCATATATGAGTTCGCGAATGCCCGGCACCAATGGAATATCGTCGGCGATCTCCAGCAGCGTAGGTAAACTGGTTCCTGCAAACAGGGAGGCGACTGCAGAAAGCTTTTCAGGAGTGGTTTGATAAAGTTTCTCTATTGCTTCATATCCTTCTGCCAGACCCAGCGTTCGTGAAGCAGTTTGGCCGAAATGGCCGTCGAGTACGAGGTGGTTCATCTCGAGCAATACCATTTTTTCCATTTTATCAATTGATTCCAACACTGCAGATTCCATCTGCCGGTTGATCAGGTCGATATGGCCAAGTGTCTGCAGGCTTTGCGCATCAGCTTTATTAAGGATGGTACGGGTAACCTGCTTGCTCATCTTTCCAAGATTTTCGAGCGATTGCATGGCATTCTGAACCCGGCCGATATTGACCTGCCTGATACGAGCTTTCATTCTGTGTACATCGATCAGCAGGCCCACATCCACGCCATAATCATTTTCAAAAGTCACTTTCTCCAAAAATGACTTTTTCGCTGCGATCATTCCACTGAGCGGCTGTTCCAGGTTGCCCAATTCGGGGAAAAGAATGCTCAGAAGGGGCTTTGCTACAAGCTGCGTCACTCTCCCCGCCTGGCGTTTAAATGTTGATTTGACAAAGTCAGCCTCGCCGGAAAGGATCGGATTGGCCAGCAGGTCGACCACATCAGGTGGATAGGTAATGATGTCGCCATCCAGGTATACAACGGTTTCGAATTTGGCAGCCAACAGCCCCTCCCGCATGGAAAGTCCTTTACCACGGCGGCTGGATGTGATGATTCGGACATTCTCTTTGCGTGCTTCCGCAATTGTGTTGTCGGTAGAATTGTCATCTACTAAAATAACTTCAAGCGGAAGGCTGCTTTGACGGATGATGCGGATCACTTTCCGGATGGTGGCACCTTCGTTCAGTACCGGTATGATGACAGAAACCATGGGTAAATTTTTTCGATGTGGTGTTTTTTAAAGGTATGGGCAATTGCGAGAAAATCGGGCCGTAAGCCTAATCTTAAGACTTTTTAATAGAAATTTCATCAACGAAGTATAGAAAATAACGTGCCGGATATGCGCTCTAATCAATGAAAATCAATAGCGTCGAGATATCCATTGCGTTCGGTGGGGCGGGGGTTGGGGTTCGCCGCGGTCGAAAAGTTTAACCAGCAGCAGGCCGGCTGCAAATCCTCCGATATGAGCGGCATAAGCAACACCATCGGCTTCTCCGGCAATGGCCCCAAAACCACTGACCAGTTGCAGCACAATCCACATCCCGAGGGCGATCCAGCTGGGGATGGCGATAATGAGCCATCCGAGCAGTGCATTTACCCGCCTGTTGGGGTAAAGTAGTAAATAACCGCCCAATACACCTGAAATGGCACCGGATGCGCCCAGGCTGGGAACCAGGGGATCCGCACCAGTATAAGCAGTAAAGAGAACGTGACTTAGCGATGCAATAATACCACAGAGCAGGTAAAAAAGCAGGTAACGCATATGACCCAGGCGGTTTTCCAGGTTATCTCCAAAAATCCACAGGTATAACATATTTCCGGCCAGGTGCCCGAACCCCCCATGCATAAACATTGATGTCAGGATCGTCCCGTAAACAGGAATTGGTGTTGGCTGCAGGCCAGGTACCTGGAAGCTTTGCCCGGAGGCCAGGTCACGGATTACTTTCCCGTCAGTGATGATATCGGTATTGTTCAGGATTTCAGCCGGAACGGTAGAGAAGGCATAGGTGAATGCAATGTTGGCACCCATTCCCTGAAGGAATATAAATACCAATACATTGATCAGAATGATCGCCCAGGTTATGTAAGGAGTGATGTGCCGGTCGCTGTTATCGTCGCTGATAGGAAATAGCATAATTGCTGCAATACATCAATTTAAGCATTGCGTCTCAATCCATAAAATATTTCAGCAATATATCAGCCTTCGAATATCAGGGAGAAGATGATCTGGCGGCTTTGGATCTTATCGATCACATTGGAAAATTTGAGGTTCGGATCGCGCGCATGAACATTACTGATACCGTTGCTGATTTTGATCTCGGGAGAAAGAATAAACATTTTGTTGTAGAAATTGAATCCGATACCAGCCTCTATCCCGAAATCTGACTTTTTGAGCTTCACAAATTTGTCGGCGTTACGCGCGTTGGCCTTTGAAGAAAGATCGGTTTCAAATTTAACGCCTCCCATCATGTATACGCGGAAATTGCCGATGCGGTCAGACTTTAATTTCAGCTGAATGGGAACACCCAACAAAATGGACTCTACCTGCTGGTCCATTACCGGAGTTTCTTCATTTCCCGCATCCGGGTATTTCAGGTGGTAATTGATGGACTTATTTACAAACAACAGCTGCGGGAAGACTACCCTGGCTTCAAACCGGTTGCTGATGCGGAATGTGTGCATGCCGCCGATACCAAAACCAAAACTATTGTTAGGGTTACTTACCAGCACGCTGTCAGATTGCAGAAAAGTGGGGTGCTGATTGATCTGGAACCGGTTCATGGTTCCCATTACAACAATTCCTATGTGATACCATTTGTCATCATTATCGGGAAGGTTGATGGATTCCCTTAACTGGCCAAATGCGGTTATCCCAAAGGTTGAGAAACAACAGATCAACAAAAAGAAACGCGCCTTCTTCAGTAATTGCATAAGTAAATGTGGTCCAATAGCGTATTTTTTATCAGCTTGAATTATTGATTAAAGCGCATTATTAACAAATAAACGGCCAAAAAGGCAAATAATTGCCAGTAGCCTGGTTTATAACAGGTTTTTGGGTTTATAGCCCGTATAGAGCGTGCTTATGCACCAGCTTAATGGCTTGAACCGGCTATCTGAAAACCCGGCACCGCTGATGATTTCCTGAAGGGCTTCTCCCTCAGGGAACGCCTTGACGGAATCATTCAGATACCGGTATGCTTCCCGGTTCCGGGAAATAATGCTGCCTATCCCTGGCGTTATGCGATTCATATACCATTGGTACAACTTGCTGAAGACAGCACGTCGAGGTTTCGAAAATTCAAGTATGACCAGCTTTCCTCCAGGTTTTAATACCCGTTGCATTTCCTTCAAACCCCGGGGCAGGTTTTCGAAATTCCGTACCCCAAATGCTACCATAACGGCATCAAAGCTGTTGTCTTCAAATGGAAGGTTCTCTGCGTCTGCCTGCAATAACCGGATACGATCCTGCAGTCCGGCACGGGAGACTTTTTTCCTTCCCAGTTCGAGCATGCCTCCAGAGATGTCTATGCCTGTAATGCTTTGTGGCTGAAGGTATTTCATGGCCATCAGTGACAGGTCAGCTGTACCTGTTGCTACATCAAGTATGTGTTGTGGGTTGATCTCTTTCAGCGAAGCGATGGCTTTACGGCGCCAATAGATGTCAATGCCACCGCTTAGAAACCGGTTCAGGAAATCGTACCGGAAAGCGATCCGGTCAAACATTTCCGCAACTTGTTGTTTCTTGGTCAGCTGTCCTTCACCAAAAGGAGTAATACTGTCGTGGGGCAATGAATTGCTCATGGTGCGCAAAGGTAACCAAGTCTGTTGAGGTTTTACGGCAGAACCTGTTATCTCAATAATCCAGTTCCAGCCGCAGACGATCTTTCAGGTCTTTGATCAAAGGAAATTGTTCAGTCAGTTGCTGGAAACGCTCTCTGCTGTTCAGGGGGACCTCGATTTTGATTTGCAGATCTTCACGCGCTTCAATAATCACCTGAAAGTTCAGGTAACGGTTAACAAACCGCTGCTGCAGGAATTCGCTCAGGGGAAGGCGTTCTCCGTCAATGAATTTCTGTTGCAGGTTATTGGGAGTAATAATGGTGAATTGCTGGTCGTTCTCCACCTGAAGCACTGCCAACTCAAAGCTTTGAACTGCAGGATTCTTATTGTTGCGCAACATTGCAACGAATTCCTGCCATGCAGCCTGGAGCCCCTCGGTAGTCAGCGGGATGGCCGTCTGCGTTTTTTGTTCCTGTGAAGCTGAACTCACCTGTTGCCGTAAATGTTGCAGGGACTTTAATTTTCCTCCACCCGGTTTTTGCTTTGTTGCCATCAGCTTTTCATCTACCAGCAATACTGCTCCGCCGGGTTCGGTTACTGGGGCTGCCGGTGGAACAGCAGGCGCTGCCATCTGCCTGGCGACAGGTTCTATTCTTTCCGTTTCAGGGGCAGGGGCAACATGAGGTTTGGCCGGTTGTGCTGTTTTAGCAGCCGGTTGTACGATCGGAGAAAGAATACGAAAATTCATGGGCCTGACATCCGTGGTATTCTGCCGGCTGGCACCGCCTGCAAGTTCAACCGCCTGTTGAAGATAACATAAGCGGATAAGCGTGAGCTCTACATGAAGCTTCTTGTTGCGGGCCGATTTATACTGGATCTCAGCTTCAGACAAAATATTGAGTGCGCTGACGAGGTAGCCTGCACTTATGCGTTGCGCAGTTTTTTCGTATTGCGGACGAAAGCTTTCGACAACTTCCATCAATGCGGCAACCCTGCTGTCTTTACACAGCAATAGGTTTCTGAGGAATTCTGCAAACCCGTTCAATACAAGATCTCCTTCAAATCCTTTCCTGTTGATATCATCATACAATAGCATGGCGCCGGAAAGGTCCTGACCCAGCATGCAGTCCATCAGTTTGAAATAGTAGGCAGCGTCAAGGATGTTCAGATGTTCCAGCGTATTTCCATAGGAAAGTTCGCCGTTGGTGAAGCTGACAATTTTGTCCAGGATACTAAGCGCATCGCGCATACAACCTTCACTTTTCTGGGCGATCACCTGTAAGGCCGCTTTTTCCGCCTGAATGTGTTCCTTCTCACAGATCTCTTCCAGATGCCCAACCGTATCCGCAGTCGTGATGCGCTTGAAATCAAAAATCTGACAGCGGGACAGGATTGTCGGAAGTATCTTGTGTTTTTCTGTAGTCGCCAGGATGAAAATGGCATAATGTGGCGGCTCTTCCAGTGTTTTAAGGAAGGCATTGAAGGCACTGGTACTAAGCATGTGCACCTCATCCACGATATATACCTTGTATTTGCCGGCCTGGGGTGCGAACCGTACCTGTTCTACCAATGCCCTGATATCATCCACAGAGTTATTGCTTGCAGCATCCAGTTCATGAATATTCATCGAACTGCCTTCATTAAAGGATATGCATGAATGGCACTTGTTACAGGCTTCCCCGTCGGCTGATGGATTTTCGCAATTGATTGTTTTCGCCAGGATCCGGGCACAGGTCGTTTTACCTACTCCCCGTGGACCGCAAAACAGGAAAGCATGCGCCAGTTGCTGGTTCCGGATAGCGTTTTTCAGCGTTGTGGTGATATGAGACTGACCCACTACGGTGGAGAAATTCTGCGGACGGTACTTTCTGGCGGATACGATGAACTGTTCCATGGCGGCTAAATTAGTGAAATTTTACTCAGAGGAAGGGATGGCGCTGAAAGGGGGTGCCGGGGTCAAAAAACTTCCTGTACGTTGTTAATATCCTGCTTTTGTTAGGAGTCAGCTTTTCAGCAACAGCTACCATTTTGGGATTGAAATCCCCGATCCATTGCATTTCATAATCCTGGTAATGCATCTGGTGAAGTTGTCTGGAAGTTTCCCCGATGATATAGCTGTCCACACCTTTTGCCTGGTATTCAGGCACCACGCCAAACACAACACCAACAACCCGGTTATTGGTCCGTGTCTTTTGAAGAAACAGGAACCAGAGCTTACGGAACAGGTCGAATTTGCCATGGAGGAAGCGGAACCATTGGTTGAGATCGGGCAGATTTATGAAAATCGCAATGGGTTGTTCCTGGTAATAGGCGAACCACACAATTTTCTCGTCCATTACCGGTTTCATTGCCCGGAATATCTTTTTACATTGCTGCAGGCTCATTTCTTTGTTTCCCGCATGTTTCGCCCATGCTTTGTTGTAAACTTCACAGAAATCCCCGGCGTATTTGTCAAGCTGTGCCTTATCTATATGGCGAGCCGAATAGTTGGGATCGGTTGCGAGGGCCTGATGGCGCTGGAGTACTTTGGCATTGAGCGGGGCCAGGGGGTCCATTCCGAAACAAAACTGGTGATAGAAAACCTGGAAGCCGTAGTGCCGGAAAAGTGTATTGTAATAGGGAGGATTGTAGTTCATGCAATAAAGGGGCGACTGGAAGCCTTCCGTAACCATTCCCCACCATTTATCCCGCTCGCCAAAATTGATCGGGCCATCCATGCCCGCCATGCCTTTTTCCCGCAGCCAGGCGGCGGCGGTATCCAAAAGCAGGTCGGCGGCAGCCTGGTCATTGATGCATTCGAAAAAGCCCACTCCGCCAACTGGAACACTGTCACCTTTGTTCTTGTACCTGCTGTTCACGAATGCCGCGATCCTGCCGATACATATGTTGCCCTCAGACATCAGCAGCCAGCGGGTCGCACTTCCATTTCGAAAAGCCTTGTTCCTGCGGGTATTAAAAACTTCTTCTATGTCCTTGTCGAGCGGTTGTATCCACTCCGGGATATTTTTGTAGATCATTTTGGGCAGATCGAGAAATTGTCTGATTTCTCTGCTGTCCTTTACTTCCAGTAAGTGCATGCTTTTCCTTTCCTATAAGAGGCAAGTTAAACCGAACCACCTATTTTTTGGAAGGTTTATTTAACTGGTTGGCGTAATTTTAGCTACAGGCTGACTGTAAAAAAATCAAACATGAGTAGTAATTCGAAATTTCTGGCTGGTCTTTTACTCGGAGCTGCCGCCGGTGCAGCTATCGGATACCTGTTAACCACCGAAAAGGGAAAGGAATTTCTGGATGACCTGAAGTCCGCTGCCGCCAGTGCAGGTGATGAAGTGAAATCAGCAATTGAGAAGGGTAAGCAGTGGGCAAATGATTTTGAAGAAAAAACGTCATCCACCACCTGATCATAACAAATGGAACAACAGGAGACCGGATATTTTGAAAGGACAGAGCAATTGGTACGGCGGTACCTGGAAGACCGTGTACTGCTGCTAAAACTGACGGCAACGGAGAAAATTGCGCGGCTGGCTGCTGCGCTGGTAATATTCATGGTTGTTTTGCTTCTGGGCTTTTTTCTCCTGCTGCTGGCAAGCATTCTGGCAGGATACTTTTTTGCCAGGGTGACCGGAAGTATTTTTTACGGGTTCGGGATTGTGACCGGATTCTACCTGATCCTGCTTGTTCTGGTACTGGCGCTGCGCAAGCGATACCTTGATCCGTTCATAACGAACACCGTCGTTCGTATATTCTTTGACAAATCGGAAGATGACAATGGAGAACAAGAAACCCAGGCGTGACCTGTCATATATCAATTCGGTACATGACCTTCAGGCAGAGGAAGCTCTTCTCCGCGCGCGCATAAGAGCACAGGAAGATGAGCTGAAAGTGCATTTGCGGTCGTTACCAAAGGAGGCCTTTAAGGCAGGCGTTGGTAGTGTGGTACAACCGATCCTGAGCAATAAAGCTGCAAGCGTTGCATTGACCGCCGGATCTGCGTTGCTGGGCAATTTCTTCGTGAAAAAGGCGGCGACTACTGTATCCCATGCCGCCTTTAGCTCGATCAAAAAGGCAGGGCTGCTGGCGCTGGGGAATGTCACATTGAAATGGCTGTTTGGGAAAAAGAAGAAGTAATTACCGGAACATCTTTTCCATCATGATTTTATCATGGCCGTATATATCTTCCCGGAAATTCAGATTTCCCTGCCGGTCCACCCAGGCGGTAAAATAACCAATAAAAACAGGCAGTTCCTGTTTTATGGTAACCCATGTTTCACTTCCTTTATGCATTGCGGCATCGATCTTTTCTGATGTCCAGCTCTTCTCGTCACGCAACAGCCAGGCAGCCAGTTTTTTTGGTTCAGCCACACGGATGCATCCATGACTGAAATCACGCTTGGATTCATTGAACAGACTTTTTGAAGGCGTATCGTGGAGATAAATATTGTAACTGTTCGGGAAAAGGAATTTCACCAGTCCCAGGGAGTTTTTTGGTCCTGGCTTCTGCCGCACGTTGCCTCCGTTCCATTCCATGTTGTGGCTGCTGAGGTAATTCTTGTTCCGCTTGATTCCTGGTAATACTTCTTTTTGAAGGATGCCCGGAGGAACGTACCAATAGGGACTAAATACAATGTTTTTCAGATTTCCGGTAAAAATCACAGAATGGTGTGTGGTTGATCCTACCACCACATTCATGTTAAATACCAGGTTGCGTCCTTTTTCGTATACATGAAGCCGGTACTCGGGGATATTGACCAGCAGGTAATCCGTTGCCGGTTCGTCAGGTACCCAGCGCAATCTTTCCATATTGACCAGGATCTGCCGGATCCGGTAATTAATGGGTCTGTTAATTTCCTGGAGTGTAGCGCCACCCACAATACCATCTTCTCTGAGGCCATACCGGTACTGGAATTTCCTGACCGCCGCGGCAAGCGCAGTGTCAAAAAGGGGAACACTGTCCATTTTTCCGAGATCACCGGAAAGGAATAGCCTTCTCTTGAGCTGCAGAACTGCCTGACCCGTATCCCCGATTGTAATTTTCTTTTGAGTGGTAGCCAGATGATCCCATGCTCCCTGTTTTTCGATTTCGTAATAGCGGTTCAGTGCTTCGCGGAGCAGGCCATATTGCCGGTTGACCGGTTCAAGGTGCTTGATGTCCTTGCCCTTGTTGTTGCTGACACTGTCCAGTAATGCCAGGATATCCACTTTCCGACGGGGGATGAACCATCCCAGGTCCGCGCTGTTCAGTTTGAGATTACCCATGTACGCCTTTGCCGCGTACCGGAAGAACTGCCCGGTCAGTTCAAGTTCTATACGTGAGCGAAGGCTGTCCGGGATGGCGCGGGCGCCATAAACCCCCACGGAATCAGCCCATTGCTGCAGGAAGGGATTATAGATGCTGCTGTCGCCACTGAAGGCAATGTAATTGGCCTGAAGGTTCCAGAACAGGTTCGCCTGCTCGGCAATACCTGAGGAGTCGAACCAGGCCAGACTAAAATTGCGCTGGTTATAGAAGTTCCGGTAAAGCTGGCGGCCGGTATCAATAACCTGCCGGTCAGCCAGAAAGTGCTCCAGGTAGCTGCTGTCAATAAATAATGTTGAAAAGGCAGATTTGGTGCTGATGGTTGTATCGCGGCTGATTATCTGTCCGGACGGGCCTTTTGAGGCCTCCTGACAGGACGGCGATAAACCTGTTACCAGCAGAAAAATCAGGAAAATGGACGAGTGTACCTTCATTTTTGGGCTGTTCTCATCCAAAAATAATTAAAACCCTTACCTTTGCGGCAAATTTTGAAAACCACACCTAAAGGGTTCTTCATATATGTCAAAAGGAAAGATCAAACAAATTATCGGTGCTGTACTAGACGTGCAGTTCGACGGAAAACTACCGGAAATCCTTAATGCTCTTGAGATTAAGAGAGAGAATGCGGAGCCACTGGTACTCGAAGTACAGCAACACCTGGGAGAAGACAGCGTTCGTTGTATCGCAATGGACGGTACAGAAGGACTGGTAAGAGGGATGGAAGTTGTTGATATGGGCAAGCCCATTACCATGCCGGTAGGAGAGGGCATCAATGGACGATTGTTCAATGTTACCGGTGACCCGATTGACGGATTGCCCGTTGTAAGTAAGTCCAACGGCCGCTCTATTCACAGCAAACCACCTTTGTTTGAAAATCTGAGTACATCAACTGAAGTACTGTTTACGGGCATCAAGGTAATTGACCTTATCGAACCTTATGCAAAAGGTGGCAAGATCGGCCTGTTCGGTGGTGCCGGTGTGGGTAAAACAGTTCTTATCCAGGAACTGATCAACAACATTGCGAAAGGACATGGAGGGCTTTCCGTATTTGCTGGTGTGGGTGAGCGGACCCGTGAGGGAAATGACCTGATGCGTGAGATGATCGAAGCAGGAATCATGAAATACGGCGAAGCTTTCAAGCACAGCATGGAAGAAGGCGGATGGGATCTCGACAAGGTAAACCTTGAAGAACTGAAAGAGTCTAAAGCCACTTTCGTGTTCGGACAAATGAACGAACCCCCTGGAGCCCGTGCACGCGTGGCACTCAGTGGTCTGACCATCGCCGAATATTTCCGTGATGGTGATGGTACCGGTAAAGGAAAAGACATCCTGTTCTTCGTGGATAATATCTTCCGGTTCACCCAGGCAGGTTCCGAAGTATCCGCCTTGTTGGGCCGTATGCCTTCTGCGGTAGGTTATCAACCGACCCTGGCCACAGAAATGGGCCTTATGCAGGAAAGGATCACTTCTACCCGTCACGGTTCTATTACCTCTGTACAGGCGGTTTACGTTCCGGCGGATGACCTTACTGACCCTGCTCCGGCTACAACCTTCGCTCACCTTGATGCGACAACCGTATTGAGCCGTAAGATTGCTGACCTTGGAATTTACCCTGCCGTGGATCCGCTGGATTCCACTTCCAGAATCCTTTCACCTCAGGTAGTGGGCGACTCCCATTACAATACTGCAAACCGCGTAAAACTGATCCTTCAGCGATACAAGGAACTGCAGGACATTATCGCGATCCTCGGTATGGATGAATTGAGCGACGAAGATAAAATGACGGTTCAGCGTGCAAGGAAAGTGCAGCGTTTCCTGAGCCAACCCTTCCACGTGGCAGAACAGTTCACCGGTCTGAAAGGTGTATTTGTGAGCATTGAAGACACTATTCGTGGCTTTAACATGATCATGGATGGTGAGGTGGATGATTATCCTGAAGCTGCATTCAACCTCGTAGGTACAATCGAAGACGCGATCGAAAAAGGTAAAAAACTCCTGGCCCAGGCGCAGGGATAAGGACAATACTATGAACTTAGAAATATTAACGCCTGAACGGAAATTGTACAGCGGCGAAGTTTACGGAGTTCAGTTACCGGGGGTCGATGGCCTTTTTGAAGTTCTCGAGAAACACGCGCCCTTGGTAAGTGCGCTGAAAGCTGGTCAGTTGAAAGTTCTGAAAAGCAAGTCCTCAGGAGACCATAGCCTGTTTCATATTCAGGGTGGTTTCGTGGAAGTCTTTCATAACAAGGTAACTGTGCTGGTGGAAGGTGCTTCTGCTATAGAAAGCTGATCTGGTACAACCCAACATACTACCGCAACCAGAATTGGTTGCGGTTTTTTTTTGTCTGAACGTGAAACAACGGTAACAAGTACCGTTAAAGCACGCTGGTAAAGCATTGCCCGCTGCGCTAATATTGTATCAGATAAAGGATGGCCGTGCGACTGAACTGTGCTGTAGGAAGTTGTCCTGAAATCGGGAATTGGGGTAGTAGAGGAGCAAAGCCGGACTTCTCAGGAAGTTCCGGCTTTTTGCTGTATTGCTCAGTTCATTTGTGGATCGAGCGGATAATTAACGAGTTGCTGGTAGTCGCCACCTAGTTCAAGTAAGGCATCCTTCCAGATGGCTTCAAGGTTTTTGTGGAAAATGAGCTTACGGCTACCATGAGAAGTGATCCATGACTTTTCGTCCAGTTCGCCTTGTAACTGTCCTTCCGACCAGCCGGAGTAACCTATGAAAAAACGGATTCCTGAAACCTCAATTTCCCCTGCTTTCAGTAGTTCGACCGCAGTTTCAAAATCCCCGCCCCAGAAAATTCCGTCAGTCACTTCAAATCCACCAGGAATTTTTTCGGGATAACGGTGCAGAAAATGGATAGTGTCCAGTTGAACGGGGCCACCATAAAAAACCGTAATGGGCATTCCCTCGGCACTTGCCATAAGCTGATCGAGCGTAAAATCATACCGCCGGTTCAGAACAAAGCCAAAACTACCTTCTTCCTGATGCTCGCAAAGAAACACTACCGTCCTTTTGAAGTTGGGGTCCTTCAGGAAAGGATCGGCTATCAACAACACACCCGCAGCCGGTAATATTTGCGTCATAGCATTAATTTATAGAATATTGAGGAATGCAACAATAAAAGTTTGCAGGATAAAGATGATATTCAGCGTCTGATATTTGACGACCAGGGCTAGATAAACTCCTGTTAATTTGTTAGTTATCATCTGAGCGGTAAGTAAATAATTCAAAACCAAATGTAGTTTTGCCAGAATGAAGAGAATTTTCCCGCTGATCATCTTACTGGTTTCTCTGTCGCTAATCGGAATCATCGTAATTCAGGTATCCTGGTTCCGTTCCATGTTGGTAGTGAAAGAGGATCAGCTTGCGGAAAAAGTAATTAAGGCAATGGCTGTAACCGGGCAGGAATTAATGGAACAGAAAGGCACCCTGCCATCTCTTAAAAACCGTCGCAGCAGACCTAACATCACATGGCCATCTGACCAGCTGATGATGGAACTCATGAAACCTTCCACCATCTCCGAAAAATTTACGACATACGAAGTAGATGAAAAACTTCGAAAAAATTTCAATGCCAACGGACTCAATGATACACGGTATGAATTCGTGATCAGTTCAGATGCAGGCGGCTTTCTCAGCTATGACGAGTTACGTTCCCGTGGATTCGACAGGGTAGTAGAAGATACCATTCGTAACCGCCGATTTGTTTACCTGCTGCAGGTTCCGGCGGGCAGTAATATGGAAGGCCTTGTGCCAGAAGAGGTAATGATGGTGGTGGTACCTAATGTGAAACATATTGTATTCCGTGAACTCCGGTGGATGCTGGCAGGCGCAATCCTTTTCACGATCATTCTGCTTGCGGCATTTTATGTTACTGTCAGTGCTTTGTTGCGTCAGAAAAAGATGAGCGAAATCAAGAATGATTTCATCAACAATATGACGCATGAGTTTAAGACACCTCTCGCGACCATCTCGCTTGCCGTTGATGCCCTTCGAACGGAAAAAGTAGCTAATGACCGGGAAAAAGGAGAATACTTTACCGGCATCATCAAAGAGGAAAATAAACGAATGAACAAGCAGGTGGAGACGATCCTTCAGGCTGCTTTAATGGACCGGCAGGAGATTCAGCTTAATAGAAAACCGGTTCACGTTCATGCAATTCTTGAGCAGGTATTGGAAAATTTTGACCTGCAGCTTCAGAACAAAGGCGGCCATGCGGATATTCAGTTGCAGGCGAAGAACGATGAGATACAGGCAGATGAAGTACATTTTACCAACCTCATCAACAACCTTGTAGACAATGCAGTCAAATATTCCAGGGATAATCTCGTTTTAAAGATCAATACTGTCAATACTTCGAGAGGTATTCAGATCCGCATTGAAGACAATGGGATCGGTATGACCAAAGAAAGTGTCAAACGCATCTTCGAGAAATTTTACCGCGTGCACACGGGAAACCTGCATAACGTAAAAGGATTTGGTCTCGGTCTGAGTTACGTCAAAACTATTGTCGACGCACATCATGGTAAGATCAAAGTAGAAAGCGCCCTGGGTAAAGGGACCAGCTTCATTATTGAAATGCCCGCTTCAGGCTAAAACTGACTGGCTGACTTCCACAAAATCGACCCGTCTCCATAACTCAGAAACCGGTAGTCGGATTTCAATGCATGTTCATATATTTTTTTCCAATCTGCTCCCACCATTGCAGCAACCAGCAGCAGCAATGTTGATTGCGGCTGGTGAAAATTAGTGATCAACGCTTCAACCATACGAACGCGATACCCGGGCGCGATCAGCAAACTTGTCTTGCTGACAATCTTCATGGCTTTTTCTGTTTCCATCCTTTGCAGTAACGCCCGTAATGCGGCTTCAACGGGCATCTGTGATGGCACAGCGCCATCATATGGATCCCACTGATGCACTTCCAGCTGATCGAGGGGCGTATCGGGATCAGCATAAGCCTTACATCCCATCCAGTAAATACTCTCCAGGGTACGCAGCGATGTGGTACCAACGGCGATGACCTTATTTCCTGCATGCAGCAATGTTTCAATGACGTGCTTTTCTACTTCTATCCATTCTGCATGCATCTCATGTCCTTCGATTTTCTCAGCCTTTACAGGTTTGAATGTGCCTGCCCCGACATGCAGGGTGACAAAAGCTGAATTAATATTCTTTTCCGTCAGGCGTTGAAGCAAGTTGGGGGTGAAATGTAATCCCGCAGTCGGCGCCGCCACCGACCCTTCCTCCCGGGCATAGATAGTCTGGTAACGTTCAAGATCACTTTCTGTCGATTCGCGTTTCAGATATGGTGGTATGGGAATAGCGCCGGCGACTTCCAGCACTTCCGCGAAAGCAATATACCCGGGCTCCCAGGTGAATTGGATTACAAAGGTTTCCTGCTCCCGGTGGCTGATGGACGCTTTCAGCATTAAGCTGGTACCATCCGGTAAGGATACGGACTTTTCCAGCACCATTCCAGGCTTCCACTTGGCGGCTCCGCCTACCAGGCAGGTCCAGTTTACTTTTCCGGTCTGCGCAAGAGCAGTAGTCATCTCTGCATAATCACTGGTGGGCTCCAGGCAAAAGACCTCAATTCGCCCGCCGCTGGGCTTCGTAAACACCATTCTCGCCCGAACCACCCGGGTCTGGTTGAATACCAGAAGATATCCCGAAGGAATTTCAGCAGGAAGGTCACGGTATTGTCCGTCACGGATATTTCCCTCACGGAAGACCAACAGTTTACTGGCATCGCGGTCGGAGAGGGGGAAAGAAGCTATCCGGTTGTCGGGCAGCGCATATTGGTACGCTGCAATGGATATTGATTTTGGATGGTTGGGAGCAGACTTCATGAAGGCGTTTTGTGCTATTCACGGGTTATCAACAGTAATTCACATGATATCCACCTTGTTGTGCCATTCTTACTGTGGAGAAAGTGGTAAAACGTAGAACTACGTTGCATTGCATGAAAAAACCCGTTGTGGAAAAAATAAAGGTTCCAAAATTTGTCCCGTTCGTGGGAAAAAGTGTTATTTTGTGGTAATAAATGTCAGTTTTGGGGCGTTTACATATCAATGAAAGGTTTTCTAGGCGAATACGAAGCTACTCTGGACGCCAAAGGGCGCTTTCTTCTCCCGGCAGGGCTCAAAAAGCAAATGCCGGAAGACGCAACCACCTTTGTTGTTAACCGGGGATTCGAAAAGTGCCTTACGCTATATCCGCTGGCAACCTGGGAGCCGATATTCACCGAAATCAGCAAACTGAATGATTTTGACCCCAAAGTTCGTGAATTCAGGAGGTATTTCCTCAACGGAGCAACGGAGATAGAACCGGATAGTGCAGGAAGGATTCTGTTGCCGCCCAACCTGAAAGAACATGCTGGCCTCGATAAAGACATCGTTTTGGTATCGGCAGTGAATAAGATAGAAATATGGGATGCCGCCAAATACAAACAGTTCTTTGATTCGTTCTCACCTGATGCTTTCAGTTCGCTGGCGCAGCAGGTGATGACAACTGTAGCAGAAAAGGTTTCCTGATGGCTGCCGCAAATGACATATCAGAAGGCTACCATGTACCGGTACTTTTCCGGGAATCAGTAGAAGCACTGGATATTAAACCTGACGGTATCTACGTGGATTGCACCTTCGGAGGCGGAGGTCATTCCGGCGGTATCCTGGAAAGGCTTGGGCCATCGGGCAGGCTGATCGCTTTTGATCAGGATGCGGATGCCCGGCAAAACCTGCCGGATGACGAGAGGCTCATTTTCATACCACAGAATTTCCGGCATTTGTCCCGGTTCCTGCGGTTGCAGAAAATTGCCGCTGTAGATGGCCTGCTTGCCGATCTGGGTGTAAGCAGTCATCAGTTCGATGAAGCTGAACGCGGGTTTTCCATAAGATTCGATGCAGCACTCGACATGCGCATGGATCACCGGTCGACCCTTACGGCAAAAGACATCATCGCCGGTTATTCCGAAGAAGCATTGCATAAGCTGTTTGAGCGGTACGGGGAAGTGACCAATGCCAAAACGCTGGCCAAGACCATCGTTCAGCAGCGGGAAAAAATGCAGGTTACCACGATCAGTCAGTTCAAAGCGATGCTGCAACCGGTAGTGAAAGGGAACCCGAACAAATATTTCGCCCAGGTCTTCCAGGCACTTCGCATAGAAGTGAATGACGAACTCGGCGCACTGAAAGAGTTGTTGTTACAGTTGCCTTCAGTGTTGAAGCCCGGCGGCAGGGCGGCTATCATCACCTTCCATTCACTGGAAGACAGGCTCGTGAAGAATTTCTTTAAGGATGGATTACTGGAACAGGAAGTTGATGTCAATCCTTTTGAAAGTGTGAGCCGCGAGAAGCCGCTACAGGTAATTACTAAAAAACCAATTCTTCCCTCACAGGAAGAAATGAAAATAAATCCAAGGGCACGCAGCGCCAAGCTTCGTGTTGCAGCAAAGAAGTTGTGAAATGTTAATGTCCTATTGAACTACCAAAATACTATGGAACAGCCTGGTAAAATACAAGGAAAGCGTTTCAGGTTCACCAATCACCTGGTGGTGAAAAACCTTCCCTTCCTGTTGTTCCTCAGTGTACTGGCAGTGTTGTATATCTATAACGGCCATTACTCCGATAAGATTATCAAATCCATCAGTAGGACAAACAGGGAATTGCGCGAACTGGAATATGAGTTCAAGACAATGAAAAGTGAAGTGATGTTCCGCAGCAAACAGACTGAACTGGCGCATGCCGTTGAGCCCCTGGGATTAAAAGAACTGGTTACACCACCAATGATTCTGGTGGATAGTACCCTCACTGCGGAAAGCGATAAGAAATGATTTGAATTAAATAAAACCTAATCGACGGCTCCTGTGGAAGTGAAACGCGACATACTGTGGAGAGTTTATCTCTGCTTCCTGGGAATCATACTGCTGGCAGTATTCGTATTAGGTAAAGCTCTTTACATACAGAACGTAGAAGGAAACTACTGGCGGAGCAAAAGCGACAGCCTCCACACCCGGATCGTTAATCTTGACGCCGAACGGGGAACCATTTACAGCGCTGACGGTAACATGCTGAGCACATCGATTCCATTCTTTAACATCTACATCGATTTCGGTGCAGATGGACTACAGGAAAAAAACGGAAAGCGGTTTCGTGAAAATGTCGACACACTGAGTGTCTGCCTTGCGAAATTGTTCAGAGACCAGACAGCGGTTGCCTACAAAGATCAGCTGCAGGCTGGTTTCAGGAAAAAGGACCGTTATTTTCTGCTGAAGAAAAATATCCCTTTTGACAGCTACCAGCAACTGCGCGAGTTTCCCCTGGTGCGACAGGGCAGGAATAAAAGCGGATTCATTGCAGAAGTGAAAAGCAAACGCATGAATCCTTATGGACTCCTGGCAAATCGCACCATCGGGCTGGCCCGGGAAAATTCGCAGAGCGTGGGTCTGGAACGAACCTATGACAGCCTGCTCAAAGGTGAAACTGGTAAGCGCCTGGTAAGGTTCATTGCGGGTGGGGTTGCGGTTCCGGTGGAAGGGTATGAGGTAGAACCTGAAAATGGAAATGACCTGTTCACCACCATTGATGTGAACATCCAGGATATCGCTGAAAACGCCCTCTTGCGCATGATGATCGAAAATGAAGCAGAACAGGGAACCTGCCTGGTGATGGAAGTGGCTACCGGTAAACTCAAGGCGATCGCCAATCTTGGAAAAAGAGGAGAAGGCGAATACTGGGAAGACCTGAACTATGCCATCCGCGCCACGGAACCTGGTTCTACCTTCAAATTAGCTACACTGCTCTCCCTGCTGGAAGACGGTAAGGTTACGATCAGTAGCAAAGTGAACCTGGAGAAGGGCGTGTGGAAAGTGAACGGAAGAACAGTGTACGACAGCGAAAACCATGGCAGGGAAGAAGTGACGGTACAACAGGCCTTTGATCTGAGCAGCAACGTCGGTATGGCGAAACTGGCAAGCCAGTATTACTCGCGCAACCCGATGCAACTGATTGGTCACCTGAAGCAATTGCGGTTTTCTGATTTTTCCGGCGTTGATCTGATGGGGGAAAACCACCCTGTGATCAAAACCCCGAAATCAAAAACATGGAGTGCGACTTCATTGCCCTGGATGGCTTTTGGTTATGAGGTACTGGTCAGTCCGCTGCAAACACTGATGCTGTATAATGCAGTGGCCAATGACGGCAAAATGATGCAGCCTTACCTCATCGAAAAAGTGCAGAAAAGCGGAATTGTGGTAAAGGAACATGCGCCGGTAGTGTTGATTGAAAAGATTGCTAAAGAATCAACGCTGAAACAGTTGCGTACCTGCCTCGGATCAGTATTGACCAATGGTACCGGTAAAGCCCTGCAAACACCATTTTATACCATAGCCGGAAAAACGGGCACCGCTCTGGTAGCGAATGGTAATCGCGGATATGCAGACCATATTTATCAGTCTTCGTTCGCTGGATATTTTCCGGCAGACAAACCAAAATACAGCTGCATCGTGGTGATCAGAAATAAACCACATGCATTGAAATATTACGGCGGTGCGGTTGCCGGCCCGGTTTTCCGGGAAATAGCCGACAAGCTCTTTGCCATGGATGCACAGGAGAATCCTGCAGCTACCGCTGCACTGCCATCGAAAGACAGCAGCGCATACCGGTTCAGCGGAGATGCCGGTTCGATCCGGACAGTTTCGCAGCAGTTTGGATATAACTACAGCGACAGCAGCAACGGCGCAGGTTGGGTGGATCTGGTAGCAGACAAGGATCAGCTGATCGTACTGGAAAACAGACCAGACAACAAACAACTGATGCCGGATCTGAGGGGTTTGGGATTGAAAGATGCGGTTTACCTGCTCGAAACAATGAAATGCAAGGTGCAGGTGAAAGGCAAGGGAAAGGTAGTTACACAATCCCAGCAGCCTGGATCGGTGATGAAGAAAGATCAACCCGTACAATTGGTACTGAATTGATGGTGACACTACAGGATATACTTTACCAGGTGAAGATCAGATCGGTTAACGGCAATCTTCAGACAGCTGTGAACGGATTGCAGCTGGATTCCCGGAAAGTAAACAGCGGAGATTGTTTTATTGCGGTAAAAGGAGTGCACCAAGACGGACAACAGTTCATTGAAAAGGCTATAGCGGCAGGCGCCACCAGTATCGTCAGTGAGACGTTCCCGGAGCAATCCAGGGATGGTATCACTTATGTGCAGGTAGAAAATGCCAGTGAAGCAGCAGGTCTGATGGCCAACCATTTTTATGGCGAACCCTCTCATCAGCTGCAACTGGTCGGCGTTACCGGTACCAATGGAAAAACAACAGTGGCAACGCTGCTGTATAAGCTCTTTACTGCTTTGGGATATGATTGCGGGTTGCTGAGTACGGTGCAGAACAGGATAGCGGGGCAGGTTTACGAAGCAACGCATACCACTCCCGATGCCATCAGCATCAATGCTTTACTCAGGCAGATGGTTGATGCGGGATGCAGGTTTGCTTTTATGGAAGTGAGCTCGCACGCCATCCACCAGCGAAGGATCGCAGGGTTACAATTTGCCGGTGGAGTATTTACGAATATCACGCATGATCATCTTGATTATCACGAAACATTCGATGAATACATCCGGGTAAAAAAAATGTTCTTTGACCAGTTGCCACCCCAGGCTTTCGCCATCAGTAATCTTGATGACAAACGGGGCCAGGTGATGTTGCAGAATACCGTTGCCAATGCATACTATTACAGTTTGCGGTCGGTGGCGGAATTCAAAGGCAAGATCCTGGAGAATGGTCTCACGGGTCTGATCATGACCATCAATGACCAGGAAGTTCATTTCAGGTTGATCGGAGAGTTCAATGCCTACAACCTGCTTGCGGTTTTCGGAGTAGCGAGTTGTATGCGGGAAGACAGGCAGGAAGTGCTCAGATGCCTGAGCGTATTGACAGGAGCAGAGGGAAGATTCGATTATGTGATCACGCCGCGGGAACACATCATGGGCATAGTCGATTATGCACACACCCCGGATGCCCTGGAAAATGTACTCAAAACGATCAGGGAGTTGCGGAAAGGTGACGAGAAAGTGATTACGGTGGTAGGATGTGGTGGAGACAGGGATAAGGCGAAACGGCCGGTAATGGCGCAAATCGCGTGTGATTACAGTGACAAGGCAATATTTACGGCAGACAATCCCCGTAGTGAAGATCCGGCAGAGATACTGAAAGATATGGAGGCGGGATTGAATACAGCGGGAAGGAAAAAATACCTGTCAATTGCCGATCGCCGCGAAGCTATTAGAACAGCCCTGACGCTGGCAGGACCGGGAGACATTATCCTGATCGCTGGTAAAGGCCATGAGAAATACCAGGAGATTAAAGGAGTGAGGAGTCACTTTGACGACAAGGAGGAACTGGAGAATTTCATCGGGTTGTTGGATAAATGACAATAGAAAAGCACCCCTGAAAAGGGTAATGATAAAAATCTTAGGACGGTTACAAACACAAATCCCCCGGCTGGACACCGGTGGGTAGGCCAGAGACAACAAACCATCATGCTGTACCACTTAATTGATTGGTTAAAAACTTTAGGAATAAAGTTCCCGGGAAGTGCACTGTTTCAGTTCATCACTTCCCGGGTGTTACTGGCCGTCAGCCTTTCGCTGATCATCACAACCGTTTTTGGAAAAAAATTGATCACATACCTGCTGAAAAAACAGGTGGGTGAATCGGTACGAGATCTTGGTCTTGCAGGAGAACAGCAAAAGAAGGGAACGCCTACCATGGGTGGCCTCATCATTATTCTCGCTATCCTGCTGCCGACTATATTACTGGCTGATCTGACGAAAGCATATGTTCGCCTGATGATCTTTGCCACGATCTGGTTGGGAATAATCGGTTTCATCGATGACTACCTCAAACTAAGGGCAAAAAGAATCGCACAGCAACAGGGCATTCCATATAAGAAAGGTGATAAGGACGGACTGGCCGGGTGGTTCAAGATTATGGGACAGATCGGCTTGGGTCTGATTATCGGACTAACGCTTCTGTTCAACGATAATACCAAAGTGTGGCGGGAATATAAAGGTAACCCCAGTAAAGGGGAGAAAGTTAAGACGGTTAAGTTTCAGGATAAGGAAAGAACATTTGTAGAGGCGGATGAACCGATTACGACGATACCTTTTGTAAAGTCTCATGAGTTCAACTATGCGAAATTGTTGCCTGCTGCCCTGCGCGGATTGACGACATTGCTGTACGTAGTGATAGTAATATTCATTGTGACAGCAGTTTCGAATGGTGCCAATATTACTGACGGAGTCGACGGACTGGCCACCGGCGTAAGTGCGATTATCGGGGTATGTCTGGGTGTTTTTGCCTACGCATCAGGAAACCTGATCCTGGCTGACTACCTGAACATCATGTACATCCCCAATCTCGGTGAGTTGAGTGTGTTTATCGGTGCGATGATCGGGGCATGTGTCGGCTTCCTCTGGTACAATGCATATCCCGCACAGGTGTTCATGGGGGATACCGGCAGCCTGATGCTCGGAGGTATTATCGCCGCACTGGCAATTATTGTTCGAAAAGAATTGTTGATACCCATTTTCTGTGGTGTGTTCCTGGTGGAGAACCTCAGTGTTGTATTGCAGGTGAGTTACTTTAAGTACACCCGCAGGAAATATGGAGAAGGACGAAGGATATTTTTAATGAGCCCTTTGCATCACCACTATCAGAAACTAGGTTATCACGAAAGTAAGATCGTGACCCGGTTTTGGATCGTTACGATATTCTGTGTGATTTTCTCGATCGTTACCCTGAAGATCCGCTAAAACGAAGTATCGAAAAACCAACCCCTTGTAAAGGAATTTGTGGTGCAGAAATCCTATACTGTTGAAGAACCCCCGATCCGTGGAAAACCTTTTTTCAATGAATGAAAGAGCAGGTTGTCATATTAGGAGCCGGGGAGAGTGGTGTTGGCGCTGCGTTGCTTGCGAAACAACAGGGATATTCCTGTTTTGTGAGTGATAGCGGTAACCTGAATCCGAAACACCAGCTGGAGTTAACAACGTCCGGAATAGATTGGGAAGAAGGAAAGCATGATGAAGGAAGGATTCTCGCAGCAGATCTGGTGATCAAAAGTCCGGGAATACCGGAGAAGAATCCCCTGGTCAAGCAACTAAGAGCTAAAGGAATTCCGGTGATCAGTGAAATTGAATGGGCTTTCCGGTTTATCGGAAACAGCAGGGTGATAGCGATTACCGGAAGCAACGGAAAAACAACTACTACCTCCCTAACATATCATATTTGTCGCCACGCCGGTTTGGATTGTGCATTGGTGGGCAATATCGGGTATAGTTTCGCGCGCCAGGTGGCAACGGATCCCAAGCCCTGGTACATTGCTGAGATCAGCAGTTTCCAGCTGGATGACATTGTTACTTTTCGACCATACATCGCAATACTGACCAATATTACGGAAGATCACCTGGACAGGTATGACTACCAGTTTAGTAAATATATCGCCAGCAAATTCCGGGTAACCATGAATCAACAGGCATCAGACTATTTTATCTTCTGTGAGGACGATGAGGTCACGATGCAGCATATAAATGAATTTTCGATCCAGTCTAACCTATTACCAACCAGTATGAGAAAAGAATTTCTACAGGGTGCATTTATAAAGGACAATCAGATGACCGTAGCAACAGCAGACGAAAAATTGCAAATGAGTATTTACGACTTCGCGCTCAAAGGCAAACACAATCAATATAATACCATGGCAGCAGGGTTGGCGGCGTCCGTCATCGGATTGCGCAAGGACAAGATCAGGGAAGCCATTCAGAGCTTTGAAGCGCTGGAGCATCGTATGGAACACGTGGCGAATGTGCGCGGCGTTGAGTTTATAAATGACAGCAAGGCTACCAACGTGAACAGTACCTGGTATGCGCTGGAAAGCATGACAAGGCCTGTGATTCTTATACTGGGTGGTGTGGACAAGGGGAATGATTACTCCCTGATCCTTGACCTCGTAAAGGAGAAAGTGAAAGCGATCGTTTGTATGGGCGTTGACAACCGTAAGATTCATGAAGCATTTCAGCATACGGTTCCGGTAATGGTAAATACATCTTCCGCTGCAGAAGCAGTTCATTCTGCCTTCCAGCTTTCCGACAAGGGGGATGTTGTTCTGCTGAGCCCGGCCTGTGCGAGTTTTGATCTCTTCAAAAACTATGAGGATCGCGGAAAGCAATTCAAAGAAGCTGTAAAAAATCTCTGATCAGAAAAATAGAATACACTGAATCAATTTCTAAATAAGACCCGTGGAGACAAGGTCATCTGGACCCTGGTGATCCTGCTCGCGCTGATGTCCATGCTTGTGGTGTACAGCTCAACAGGATCGCTTGCGTATAAAATGTACAAGGGAAACACAGAAGTGTATTTGTTTAAGCAGATAGCTTTTACCGGCGTGGGACTGTTCCTGATCTATTTTGCGCATATGGTAAACTATACCCTGTATTCGCGGATCGCCCGGATTCTCTTTCTCATTACAATTCCGCTTCTGGTGTATACATTGTTCTTTGGTGTGAGCCTGAATGAAGGCAGCCGGTGGATCCGGCTACCGATCATCAATCTCACCTTTCAGACCAGTGACCTGGCGAAGTTGGCACTGTTCATGTATATCAGCAGGGTGCTTAGCCGCAAACAGGATGATATCAAAGATTTTAAAAAAGGTTTTTTGCCGGTGATTTTACCTGTTGTACTGGTATGCCTGTTGATTGCCCCTGCAAACCTTTCTACGGCATTGCTCGTTGGAGCCACCAGCATGATGTTGTTGTTTATTGGTCGTGTGCAGATCAAACACCTGCTCCTGACCGGCGCAATAGCGATGGTGCCAATCATGATGCTTATCCTGGCTGCAGTTTGGCAGCACCATGAAGGCAACGGTGTGCGTGCACGCAGTGAAGCAAAATCACGGCTGACCGCCAGGGTGACTACCTGGGTGAGCAGGGTGGAAGCTTTTATGTATGGTAACAATGGCAGCAAAAATGAAGAGGATGATAACTACCAGGTGAATCAGGCAAAGATCGCAATTGCCAAGGGTGGCTTCTTTGGCCTTGGTCCCGGTAACAGTGAAACCAGGAATTTTCTGCCCCATCCTTATTCAGATTTCATTTATGCGATCATTATAGAAGAGTACGGAATTATGGGAGGCGCCATTGTACTGGTGGTGTATCTGTTGTTCCTCTACCGCAGTATCAGGCTGTTCCGCAAATGCCCGTATGCATTTGGAGCATTCCTGGCACTCGCACTAAGTTTCACCCTGGTAATTCAGGCAATGGCCAATATGGCGGTAAACGTCAACTTGTTTCCCGTTACAGGGGTAACGCTTCCCCTTGTAAGTATGGGAGGAAGTTCATTCCTGTTTACCTGTATCGCAATCGGTATAATACTCAGCGTATCCAAATACGTGGAAAAAAACGAACAGCAACAACAATCTGAACCGGAAGGGCAGGAAACAGTGGAGGCATGACGCAGAAAAAGATCATCATAGCAGGTGGTGGAACAGGTGGACATATTTTCCCCGCCATCGCCATCGCCAATGCATTGAAACAACAATATCCTGCAGTGGAAATTCTTTTTGTCGGCGCAAAAGGGAAAATGGAAATGGAGAAAGTGCCACAGGCCGGATACAGGATTGTTGGGTTGGATATTGCCGGATTTAACAGGAGTTCTTTGATTAAGAATATTGGTCTTCCATTCAAGCTCATCAAAAGTTTTTTCCAGGTCAGAAGGATCTTCCGAAACTTCCCTCCGGACGCGGTGGTGGGCGTCGGAGGGTATTCAAGCTTCCCTGTATTGCGGCTCGCACAGCAAAGAAATATCCCGAGTTTTCTGCACGAATCAAATTCATTTGCCGGAAAAGCCAATCAGATGCTTGGCAGAAAGGCTTCACTCGTCTTTGTATCCGGCAATGGAATGGAAAAATTCTTCCCGGCCAACAGGATAAGGGTCAGCGGTAACCCTGTGCGCACGAATATTGTTCAGCTGCCGGCAGATCGCGAATCAGCCATACGGTCATTTGGGCTTGACCCTGCAAAGACAACCGTACTAGTGGTCGGCGGGAGCCTGGGGGCGAAAAGTATTAACGATGCTATCGGTGCAGGCCTACAACAGTTGTTGCAAAGCAATCTGCAGCTTATCTGGCAGCTGGGTAAAGGAAATCTGACGGTGGAACGGGAGAAATTGTCACAAAGTGGAGTTTGTCTTAAAGAATTTATACCTGATATGGAACGGGCTTACGCAGCAGCGGATATAATTGTGTCACGGGCGGGTGCAATGGCCATTGCAGAAATTGCAGTGGTGCAGAAACCTTCGATCCTGGTGCCGTATCCCTATGCTGCCGAAGACCACCAGACGGTCAATGCCATGGCGCTCGTCAAACAAAATGCAGCAATCATGGTAAAGGACAATGAAGTGCAGCAGCGATTGACGGATACGATCATTGCACTGGCAGGTGACCCGCTTCAACAGAAAGCATTAAAACAAAATATTACTCCGCTCGGTGTCAGCAATGCAGATGCTGTAATCGCTGCGGAAATTCTAAAGCAAATTGGAATTGTTATCAGTTAAAGACATACAAACCGTTTATTTCATCGGTATCGGCGGCATTGGTATGAGCGCCCTGGCCCGTTATTTCCATTCCTATGGAAAGAAGGTGAGTGGCTATGATAAAACACCGACTCCCCTCACGGATGCATTACAGCAGGAAGGCATTGCCGTGCACTTCGTGGATGACATTGGTTTGCTTCCGCAGAATGTTGATCTGGTGGTGTATACACCTGCAGTACCTGTGACCCACCAGGAATTGAACCATTTCCGGCAACTTGGTACCACCATCATGAAAAGAAGTGAGGTGCTTGGTGTGATCAGCCGGAGTTCTTTCAATATCTGCATCGGAGGTACACACGGTAAAACGACTACTACTACCATGACTGCACATGTATTGCGCTATACAGGGTATGGCTGTAATGCATTTCTCGGTGGTATCAGTGTCAACTATAACACCAATTTCTGGAGCGACTCGCGGAATGTTTCGGTGATTGAAGCGGATGAATATGACCGCAGCTTCCTTCAACTGCATCCTGATATTGCCGTGATCAGCTCAATGGATCCGGATCATCTCGATATCTACGGTACAGAAGAAGCGCTGCAGGATGCATTTATCGATTTCAGCAAAAAGCTGAAGCCTGGCGGTACCCTGCTCAGCAAGTTCGGCCTGCCCCGGGGCCGTTCACTGGAAGCTCCCAACCACCTTACTTACAGTCTTCAGAATGATGCCGCCGATATATATGCTGTGAATATCAGCATGCACGACGGATCTTACCGGTTCGATGTGGTGCTTCCCGGTGCAGTATTGAACGGATTCGACCTGCATATGGGCGGGCTGCACAATGTGGAAAACGCCCTGGTTGCCATTGCCATTGCGCACCAGCTCGGTATAGAAGAAAGTGCCATCAAGGCTGCCATCGCCGCTTTTAAAGGAGTCAAGCGCCGTTTTGAGTATGTGGTAAAGAACAGCGAACTGGTTTATATCGATGACTATGCACATCATCCGGAAGAACTGAAAGCCTTACTCAAAGGTGCAAGAACGCTCTTTCCGGAAAGGAAATGCACCATCATCTTTCAGCCACACCTGTTTACCCGCACGCGCGACCTCGCCGATGGTTTCGCTGCCAGTCTCGATCTCGCAGATGAAGTGATCCTGCTCCCGATCTATCCTGCACGGGAGCTGCCCATCCCGGGTGTGACGAGCGAAATGATACTCGAACGGCTCCGGATATCGGAGAAACAGCTGATGGACAAGGACGCTGTGCTGCAATACATTAAGGATAAATTTCTGCCTGCTATCCGCCCTGATTTCAGGGGACTCCTGATCACCGCGGGAGCCGGCGATATCGATACATTGGTTCATCCGATCGAAACACTGATCAACGATAAATGGTAAAACCGCGCATCAATATCAGAAAGGTACTGCTGGCCATCCTATGGATGTTCGTTGGAGCCGGTGTGATCTTGGTATTGGTTGCAGCGATCAGGAAAAGCAATGCCGCGCACTGCGAATCTGTCAATATTGCCGTAGTCGGCAAAGGCCCTTCATTTCTGCTGAAGTCGGATATCTGGAGCATGATGGGGAGTACCGGACCCAAACAGTTTGTGGGTAAACCGGTTGCGGCAATTGACCTGATTGCTCTCGAAAGAAAGCTCAACAGCAATACCTGGGTGCAGCACGCAGAATTGTTTATCGATAAAGAAGGTGTTTTGCAGGTTAGGGTTACCGAAAGAAAACCTGTGGCGCGGATATTCACTACACTCGGCAACACCTTCTATGTGGACAGCACAGGAAAGTATCTGCCGCTGGGTATGGGTAAGCCAGCCATGCGACTGCCTGTATTTACCGGGATGCCCGATAAGCTGAAGCTAAAAAATGCGGAAGACAGCATATTGCTGACCGGTATCAAAGCGATCAGTGAAAAGTTGGGAAGTGATGCTTTCTGGGGCGCACAGATCACACAGATCGATCTCGGTGCAGACGGCAACTTTGATATGGTGCCCCTTGTGGGAAGGCATATTATTCACTTCGGAAACGGGGAGAATGTGGAAGATAAATTTCAACGGCTCGCCATTTTTTACCGGGATGTACTGACCAAAACCGGAATCGATTATTATCGTTCTGTCAGTGTTCAATTTGAGAAGCAGATCGTCGGTGAAAAAGACGGACCAATATCCACATCAGTGGATAAAAAAATAGGGCTGGGCCAATCGCCTGCGCCACCTTTAGCGGTTAGTAACAGCAGCACTCTAAACAACTAAAATAAACAGGTTTATGAATCACGAACAACCCATCATTGTAGGTTTGGACATCGGTACTACAAAGATTGCGGCGATTGCAGGACGAAAGAATGAATTTGGGAAGCTGGAGATCCTGGGTTTTGGTCGTGCCAATAGCAGCGGAGTAAAACATGGTCAGGTGCTGAACATCGATGAGACCATCAAGGCAATCGCCTGTGCATTGGAAAATTGCTATGCCTCCAATCCGAACCTTGAAATCAGTGAAGTCTATGTCGGCATCGCCGGCCACCATATCAAAAGCCTGCAAACCCGGGGCGATATCGTGCGGCAGACAACTGAAGAGGAAATCTCCCAACGTGAAATTGACCAGCTGGTAGCAGATCAGTACAAAACCTATATCCCTGCCGGTGATCAGATCATTGATGTAATTCCGCAGGAATTTACAGTTGATAACTTTCAGAATATTCCCAACCCGATTGGTTACGGCGGGGTGAAAGTCGGTGCGAACTTCCATATCATTACTGGCGACAAGAATGCTATTCGCAATATCAACCGTGCAGTCGAAAAGAGTGGCCTGCATACCAAAGACCTTGTATTGCAGCCGCTGGCATCTGCAGCAGCAGTAATGGGTCAGGAAGATATTGAAGCCGGTGTTGCTATCGTCGATATCGGTGGTGGTACAACTGACCTCGCAGTCTTTTATGAAGGAATTCTGAAGCATACTGCAGTTATTCCTTTCGGGGGTGAGAATATCACCAACGACATCAAGACCGGCCTCGGCGTACTGAAAACACAGGCTGAGCAGATGAAAGTGCAGTTTGGTTCTGCCCTCTCCAACGAGGCGAAGGCCAATGCTTTCATTACCATTCCTGGCATGCGCGGACTACCGCCCAAGGAAATCAGTGTTAAGAACCTGGCAAACATAATCCAGGCCCGCATGAGTGAGATCATGGACTTTGTGACCTATCACCTGAAGCAGGTTGGAATGGACAATCGCATGCTGAACGGCGGTATCGTACTCACCGGCGGCGGCTCTCAACTGAAACACCTCATCCAGCTGACTGAATACGTTACAGGCCTGAATGCCCGTATCGGATACCCTAATGAACACCTCGCCTCCGGCCATATCGACGAACTGACCAAGCCCATGTATGCGACCTGTATCGGTCTTATCCTGAAAGGATATGACGACTATGAGCGCAACAGGAAACAGTTCGAACGTCACTTCCGACCCGTAGAGATCCCCAGAGAATTGCAGAAAACGGCCACTGTGGAAAAAAACGTTCCCGTGGAAGATACCCCCGTCCCCGTGAGTAACCGTAAATCAGAACTCGGCATCAACCGTTTCTGGAGCAAATTCAAAGACAATCTGATCGACCTTTTCAAAGAGGAAGAGGATCAGCATTTATAAGGACTTTACACAACAACCCATTATTCTAAAAAAACAACACGTGTTATGATACACTTTGATTTACCGAAGGAGAAGTCATCCATCATCAAGGTGATTGGAGTAGGAGGTGGTGGCAGCAATGCGGTCAACCACATGTTCAGTCAAAGTATTGACGGGGTGAATTTCATTATTTGTAATACCGATGCGCAGGCAATTGCACTGAGTAAGGTTCCGAATAAGATACAACTGGGGCCGCACCTTACGCAGGGCCTCGGGGCAGGTGCAAATCCTGAGATTGGCAAGCAGGCCACTGAGGAAAGCCTGGAAGAGATCAAACGCATCCTGGAAGTGAATACCAAGATGGCGTTCATCACTGCCGGAATGGGTGGCGGTACCGGTACCGGTGGCGCTCCGATCATTTCGAAGATCTGCAAAGATCTCGGCATCCTCACGGTGGGGATCGTGACTACACCGTTTTCCTATGAAGGCCGCAAGCGCCAGATCCAGGCTGAAGACGGTATCCAGAAACTGAAGGAGAATGTCGACACCCTTCTGGTGATCAGCAACGACAAACTGCGTCATCAGTACGGCAATCTTAAAATGAAGGATGCCTTTGCGAAAGCAGATAATGTACTGGCTACAGCAGCAAAGTGTATTACTGATGTGATCAGCAGCACCGGCCAGATCAATGTGGACTTTGCCGATGTTTGCACCGTTATGAGGAACGGGGGTGTGGCAATTCTGGGTAATGCATCTGCAGCAGGTGAAAACCGTGCACAGGTGGCAATTGAAGAGGCGCTCAACTCTCCGTTGCTGAATGACAACGATATCCGTGGCGCAAGGTGGATCCTCATTAATATCAATTCTGCCGAAGGCGAAAATGAATTTACCATGGATGAAGTGGATATCATCCAGAATTACCTGCTGAGCCACGCTGGTGAGGATACCGACGTTATTCTTGGACTTGGTTACGATAATACGCTCGGCAACGAGATCGGAATTACCCTGATTGCTACGGGTTTTGAATACCGCGATCCGTTTGTCCGCAAGTCAGCTGTGAAACTGCCGGAAGTAAAAAAAGAAGAAAAGATCCTCATGACCCTGGGTCAGAAGGCAGAAGAGCCAAAGACGTATGATCAGTCTGTATTGCCTTTTGGTGCAGATCATCTGGAAAAGCCAGCCAATTCCGGATATGGCGCCAATGGTACCATCGTACACAATATTTTCAACGGAGTGAATGCACCTGTACAGGAGAAACCTGCAGTGCCCTTGGTTGCTCCTGCACCAGCACCGGTAGTAGAATTACCACAGGAGTTGCAGCCCCGTCTCGTAGAACCGGAAATGCCTGCGCCTCAACCGAAAGTGGTGTTCTTTTCGGAAGATTACGATCGTAAATCTACTGTTGAAAACTTGTCGTCCAATTCACCAGTTGCGGGTGTAGATTCGTCTGCCTTTTCGACCGTACCTCCTGAAGAAAAAATCATAATCAAGTTATCTGAAAATAATTCTCCGGTGTCTGCAGCATCCGGAGGATACTTGGCCAAGCCCTCCAATATTTATGCAGAACCGGCCGAAACGCCGATAACACCTGTGAGCGAACCTGTCCATCAACAACTGCCGGCAATGCCACAGAAGACGGAGGATCCTGCTTTCGATATGCAGTTGGTGATCAAGGATGAAACTCCCGCGGCGGATAAGCCAGGGGCACCATCAACTCAACCGACTTTTCGTTCGCCAGTTGAGGAACCGGCTATGCCGGACGAAGCGGAAGAACAGAAAAGGAAAGCTGCTGAGAGAATACAGAAATTACGTAATCTGTCGTTCAATATCAATGCTGCAGACCCCAACAATGAGTTTGACACTGTGCCGGCCTATATCCGCCGCAATCTTGAACTGTACAACACGGTTTCACCAGCTGAAAACTTTTACAGCAATTACACGGTGAAAACGGACGATCAGAACAATACACAGATCAGCACCATCAACACTTTCCTGGACGGTAAAAAACCGGACTAGGAGGGAAGGTGCTTTCGTACAAGAACTTGTTTGTTTTTAGTTGTTTATCCTACCAGGATAGCCGGCCCCCCGCTTCTGCGGGGGGCCTTTTTGCTATATCAACTCCTGGCCAACCAGGTTCCGACCAGGCGCAGACCATGTTCAAACCATGTGCAAAAAGGGTACTTTGCCTATGGTCGGCACTTATATGGAACATGGTTGGTACCTGGTTTGAGCCTGTAATGCAGGCTGGATGCTGATTTCAGAGAAATGTTATTGTTGCGTTTAATGATACTTGTCTGATAACCAGGCTGTTGTTTCAGGATGGCAAACCCTTCGTAACTTTCAGTATGGCAACGATTCTCATTACGGGAGGAACCGGCATGATCGGTCAGGCACTAACCCGGCGGCTGCTGGAAAAAGGACATTCCATCAATATCCTCAGCCGGAAATCCGGTACCCGCAAACCTGCCGGTGAGGGAGAAAGGATACATTACTACCGCTGGAATCCGGATGAGCAGTTCATTGATCCTGAAGCGATTTCCACTGCCGATCACATCGTACACCTTGCCGGCGCCAATATTGCCGGAAAACGTTGGACCCCCTCCCGTAAAAGACTGATCCGCAACAGCCGCGTCCTTGCGGGTGAATTGATTTGCCGGGCCCTGAAAGAAATTCCCAATAAGGTGGATACCATTGTCAGCGCTTCGGCCATCGGCTGGTACGGCCCTGATCCTGTCATTCCGAATACCCGGCCTTTCCGGGAAAGCGACCCTGTGGAAAATGATTTTCTCGGATTTACCTGCCGGGATTGGGAAGCATCTATTCGGCCAGCAGCCGCACAGGGGAAAAGACTGGTTATTTTCAGAATTGGAATCGTATTATCATCGTCCGGCGGCGCATTGCCCGAATTCAAAAAACCATTGCGGTTCGGCCTCGGCGCGATCCTGGGCAAAGGAAATCAGCGGATCAGCTGGATTCACATCGATGATCTTGTCCGCCTGTTCGGTGCCGCACTTTCAGATACCCAGTTCAACGGTGTCTACAACGCCGTCACGGAACAATGCGTAACCAATCGCGAACTCATCCTAACATTAGCAAAACTGCAACGAGGACGATTCTTTCTTCCGCTCCATATTCCCTCTTTTGTGTTGAAACTGGTGCTGGGAGAAATGAGTATCGAAGTGCTGAAAAGCTGCACTGTCAGTCCGGCAAAGTTGTCAGGTGCCGGTTTTGTCTTCCGGTTTCCTGAAATAAAACAGGCGCTGACCGATCTTACAGGTCCCGCTTCCGGTAGATCAGAAAAATGAGCGCCCAGGTCAGCAACAACAAGCCGATTGAAAGTGCTATGTGAAAGGGGACAGCTTTTTGGGCAGCTACAAATGCTTTTTCATCGAATCGCATCATAAATGCCGGAGGTGTCAGGATACGGTCTGAAATTTCCATAGGGAAAAACCTGCCGATGTCATTTTTGAACCATTTGTATTTGAATAACCCAACCAGCACGGGTTCGAAGATCACGCCGTAAAAAAGGAAAAGACCCATTGCGATAAATGCTTTCCGTACCAGCAAACCCGTCAGGAAGGCAAGTGACAACTGTGAAGTTGTTTGCAGCGCAAAAAGACCGGCATATTGCATTTGGGACCATTTGCCTGCAATATCAGCGGGACTGTTCTGGTTGCCAATGACCAGCGCCACCAGGAAATAAATAAACGTCAGCAACAGGGAAATCAGGATTACATCAAGCGCCTTGGCTGTTATGAATGCTTTCCTGCTCCAGCCGTCAATGATGTTCTGACGATGTGTCCGGTAGGTGAACTCATTGGTGATGATCATGATCACCAGGATGGAAGGAATGAAGATGAACCAGCTTGAAAAATATGCAATGGTATGCCAGGCTTCAGGAAAAGAAAAGGGTTCACCCAACAACATTCCCGTTACCTGTGCGGCCATGCTGTCTTTTTTAGTAATATCCTGGTAAATGCTGAGAAAGATAAAATTGATTCCGGGATAACTCAGGATACAGATCGCGAGCATCAGCCAGAAGGCAGGATACCGGCGCATTTTCAACCATTCGGTCCAAAGCAGTTTACGCATGTCAGTTGTTGGTGAGTTCAAAGAATCGGGTCTCCAGTCTTTTTTTGCGGACTGACAGGTGTTTTAGTGTGATACCACGCTCCCAGGCAAGCTGGTTGATCTTTGCCGGATCCGCCATTCCCTTTTCGAAATACAGCAGCAATACCTGCTGCTCTTTCTCGAGGCGCTTCAGACCGGAAGTATGATCCAGTATAGCTGCAAGCTGCGTGTTGTCGGCAGCGGATACTTCCACGATATCTTCGTCGGCTAGTACTTCTTCCACCGAGCCGGTTGTGATGATTTGTCCCGATTTAAGAATGGCCATATGGCTGCAGACTTTTTCCACTTCGTCAAGCAGATGGCTGGCCATGATGATCGTGTGTCCGGCAGCATGCAATTGCCGTATTAGTTCCCTGATCTCTGCTATCCCAACAGGATCAAGGCCATTGGTAGGCTCGTCAAATACCAGCACCGCGGGATCACCAAGCAACGCTGCGGCGATGGCCAGGCGCTGCTTCATACCGAGACTGTAGGTGCTAAAACGGCTCTTACGGCGTTCTTCAAGCTTTACGATCTGCAGCGCTTTGGTAATGGCTTCCGGCGACTGTCCGCGACCGCTGATACTGCTGGTGACGCGGAGGTTATCTTCACCGGAGAGGTAGTGATAGAAGTTGGGTGTTTCCAGCAGGGAGCCAATCTTCCGGCGCACTTCCGGCCCGCCTTCCTGCCCGAACCACAGATATCGGCCTTTGTCGGCTGCGAGTACATCAAGAACGATGCTAAGCAACGTTGTTTTGCCGCTGCCGTTCGGTCCCAAAATACCGAATACAGACCCCGGCGGAATGCACAGGTCGATAGCCTTCAGCGCCTTTATGCGGCCATAGGATTTGCTGACCTGTTGCAGTTCCAGGATGGGTGACGGATTCATATCAGTTGCGAATAGGTTTTCCGCTTTTTAAAACGCTCTGGATACGCTCCAGGGTTTTTTTCTCCCCGCAAAGCGACAGGAAAGCTTCTCTTTCAAGATCCAGCAGGTATTGCTCCGACACCAGTGTAGGTTCGCTGAGATCGCCACCACACATGACGTAAGCCAGTTTCCTGGCAACCAGGGCATCATGATCGGTTGCATAGTTGGCACGCCACATACCGTTGATGCCGGTCAACAACGCGCCAAGTGCAGAACGTCCCAACACTTTGATGTCCTGCCTTACTACCGGTGAGATATACCCGCTGTCGTAAAGTTCAATTACTGATTTTTTCGCTTCGGTAATGCGTCGGCCCTGGTTGAACACAACTTCATCATGCCCTTTCCGCAGGATGCCCAGTTCAAAGGCTTCGTGTGCAGACGTGGCCACTTTCGCAGTTGCAATGGTAAGGAAGCGGTTTTTTAAAGTGATTGTTTCGGGTTCGTCTTCGTGCATTTCATCAGCCGCACGCAACGTAAATTCCTTGGTGCCTCCACCGCCGGGAATCAATCCTACGCCAAGTTCAACGAGCCCGATATAAGTTTCGGCAGCAGCGCAGGCCCTGTCCGAATGCAGTGTGAGTTCGCAGGCGCCGCCCAATGCCAGTGCATGGGGCGCCACCACTACCGGAACAGCAGAAAAACGCGCCCGCGTCATAGTCTGCTGGAATTGCCTAATCGCCATATCCAGTTCGTCATACTCCTGTTCGATCGCAAACATGAAGATCATTCCCACGTTGGCCCCGGCACTGAAATTCGTTGTATCATTGGCAATAACGAGTCCCTTGTATTTATCTTCAGCAAGTAAAATCGATTTCTGTATTCCTTCCAGTACTTCCCCGCCGATACTTCCCATTTTGGTGTACCATTCCAATCCCAATACATCGTCGCCCAGGTGATAAGTGCGACAGGCACTGTTTTTCCAGACTGTTTCCCCTTCGAAGTTCTTCATCACAATAAAAGCATCTGCGCCGGGTATGGGACGATAACTTTTTGATGCTATATCGTAAAACAGTCGCTTGCCATTCTGTACGGTATAAAAACTTTTTATTCCGGCGGCCAGCATTTCATCCACCCAGGGTGCCACTGTAAATCCAGCAGCTTTCATCTTTTCCGTTGTCTTGCCGACATTCAGCACATCCCAGCTTTCAAAGGCGCCGATTTCCCAGCCAAAGCCGGCCATCATAGCATCATCGATACGATACAGTTCATCTGCAATTTCCGGAATGCGATGGGAGATATAAGAGAAAAGGCCATAGTGGAATAGCCGGTAAAATTCACCTGCTTTGTCGGTGCCCTGCACCACCATGCCAAGCCTTGTTTTCAGGTCGTCAACCGGTTTGGCTGTTTCGAGGGTAGCGAAACGGGGTTTCTGGCGCGGAGCGTATTCGCCTGTTTTCAGATTCAGGGTAAGGATCTCTTTTTCACCGGTTGCACTTTTGCTTTTCCTGAAAAATCCCTGACCGGTTTTGTCTCCCAGCCAGTTATCTCCCACCATCTTACTCAGCCAGACAGGTGGCTGAAATATATCTTTCTGCTCGTCAGCCGGACAATTCGCTGCAACGCCCTGCGCCACTTTTACGAGTGTGTCGATACCGACAATATCCGCCGTACGGAAGGTTGCCGATTTGGGACGTCCGATCACCGGCCCGGTGAGCGCATCCACATCATCTATTGTCAACTGCAACTCGTCGATCAGCCGGAAGATGGACATGATGCCATATACACCAATACGATTGGCGATAAAGGCCGGCGTGTCTTTGCAAAGCACTGTCGTCTTGCCCAATTGCAAGCTGCCGTATTCCAGGAAGAAATTAACTACTTCCGGATCAGTATCTGCAGTTGGAATAACCTCCAGCAGCCGGAGGTATCGCGGCGGGTTAAAAAAATGTGTTCCGCAGAAATGCTTTCTGAAATCCTCAGACCTGCCTTCCGCCATCAGGTGAATGGGAATACCTGATGTATTGGAACTGACCAGCGTGCCCGGCTTGCGGTGTTCTTCCACCTGGTCGAAAATCATTTTTTTGATGTCCAGCCTTTCTACCACTACTTCTATGATCCAGTCACAGCCCGATATCGCTTTCATGTCGTCGGTGAAATTGCCGGTGCGGATGCGTTTCGCCGCATCTTTGGTATACAGGGGGGAGGGGTTACTTTTAATAGCTGCCTGCAAAGCGTCATTAACCAGCTTGTTCCGGAGCAACTTGTCCTGTACCGCTGCAGCTTCCTTAGGAACCATGTCGAGTAACAAAACCTGGAGGCCGACGCCTGCAAAATGGCAGGCAATACGGGAACCCATCACGCCACTGCCCAAAACGGCAACTTTCCTGATCGTTCTTTTCATATGACTGTACGCGTTAAATTAGTTAGCTAAACAACTAATCTAACCGAAGGTAAGGAAATTTGATATTTCCTCAGATATTCGTTTACAAGATGAGAAAGGATCTGGCTGTTATATTTCAGGCTGCCTGCACAGCTGTTCAGCCTTCGTCATTGATATCACAATGGATCAGTGCGAACGATGAATTTATTGTTGTTGCAGACGAAAAATATGCCGTCAATACTATCGGCCGTATCAGGATGTTGTCTGTCGGCAAGGCAGCGACAGCAATGGCGGCTGCTTCTTTTGCAGTTCTCGGCGGAAGGATCTCAGAAGCGCTCGTGATCACCAAGGAAGGACATCAACTGGAGTTGTTGCCCTGGCCTGTGTATGATGGGGGGCATCCCCTTCCTGATGAAAGAAGTGTAGCCGCTGCCCAAAGGGTGAATGATTTTGTTCGGAACGCAAAAGAAGAAGACCTGCTGCTGGTAATGATCAGCGGTGGCGCCTCTGCGTTACTTGCAGATCTGCCTGATACAATTCCTTTAGCCGACTGGCGGGAGCTGACCAACACCCTCCTCCGTAACGGCGCTCCGATTGATGTCTTAAATACAGTTCGAAAACATTTCTCCCTGTTAAAAGGGGGAAGACTGGCTGTACTTGCCCAGCCTGCGAAGTTGCATAGTCTGATCATCAGCGATGTTCCTGACGATGATCTTGCTGTAATTGCAAGTGGCCTGACGGTGCCGGATCCAACTACCTGGCAACAGGCAGAAAGCATCCTGCAAAAGTTTATTGGTGACTGGCGACTGCCGGCTTCCCTGCAGGAATACCTGAACAAAGGATTAAATGGTGGGATACCGGAAACACCCAAGCCCGGCGACCCCGCCTTCGAGAGGGTGCGCAATACCATCATCGGTAACAACCGGATGGCACTGGAAGCTGCGGCGTTGTCTGCGGAGCAGCTGGGTTACAGGGCCATTATCCATCCTGTTCCGCTTTCCGGCGAAGCGCGGGAGATAAGTGTTCAGCTGCTTACACAACTTTCCGCGGCAACAAAACGTGAAGGTGTCTGTTACCTCGCCGGCGGTGAAACGACAGTAACGGTGAAGGGCAGGGGAAAAGGCGGCCGCAACCAGGAATTCGTTCTGGCAGCAGTCAATCACCTGATGCTGCATCCGGATCTTCCCTGTCCTGCATTGTTGTGTGCAGGAACTGACGGAACAGACGGACCCACTGACGCCGCGGGCGCTTCAATCGATGCCGGCTGGTTGCAGCAGGTCAGCAATACAGGACCGGATCCCCAGCCCTTCCTCGATAACAATGATGCCTATGCGTTCTTTGAACAAACAGGCGGCCTGGTGAAAACAGGCCCTACTTTAACGAATGTGATGGATGTGATGATACTCATTCCTGCAACAGCGTCTCCGGAAGATGAAGGTTAGACATTTCACGCCGGTACTTTTTATCCATTTTCTTATTGCGTTGCACACCCATATTGGTCAGCAGTCCGCTTAATGCGATCTTGCCCCAATAGTTGAATGTCGATTTGTTGCGCAACCTTTCCCTGAAGATCCTTCCCGTCTTTTGATTGTTGGTGCGCACAAAAGTATTGGCCACGCGGCTCAGGAAACCTCTTTTTTTGCCGTCTTCGCGCAGCAGGCTGAAGTTTAGATGCTGGTACTGCATCTGCATGTTACCGAAAGCAATGTAGTCGTTTGCCTTCACACGAAGCGTCAGTGTATCTACAAATCCCCTGTTGATGCGCAGGTTGAACATTGGCAGCAGCAGGGGGGAAAGCGCATCAAAATTCATCCGGCCCATCGTGGCAAATAAGTAAAATCCTCTTAGGCTGTCCGTATAGGATTCGGCAAACGAAACGCGGAGATCACCCCGCCCCATCAGTTTGGAACGGACATTGATCCGCAGGCTATCCTCGGGCTGGATACCATAGTTGCGCACCTGCCTTACTGATCCCTGCAGGTCGGAAAAGAAAATATGACCCTCCCGCCCGTTCTTTTCACTGATCTCGTTATATCGGATATTGCCGTGGGTCAGATCAATGCGGTTGACAGCAACCGGCAGCGGGATATGCAGCAGGCTTCCGGAGAGCAGTGGACGAAAACGCACGCTGTCTGTCGGAAACCTCTTGTCCCGCTCCACCAACAAATTCAGCCGGTCCAGTTCCAGGCGACTGATTTTCCAGGCGGTATCATTATCGAGCCGGATCATTTCATAGCCGGATAACTTTCCTGCTCCGGTGCGCATCTGAATAAAATCTTTTTGAACGCCGGCAGCTTTGAAGAAGCTGTCCCTGGAAAGGTTTGACGTCCAGCTCAGGCTGTCGAATGCGATCTCTTTATCGGTCGACTCAACCTTCAGGCCATGCATGTCGAGCGTGCGGTCTGCTTTTTCATAGAGTAATTCAGCAGCAGTGAGATGCAGATGCGGAAGGCTCGACAACAATTTTTTCAGGGAATCAGGGGAAGTATTGATCCTGAAACTTTTTTCCAGGCGGATATTGAGCTGGTTGAGCGCAATCTTTTTGTTCTCATTCTGCATGTTGAATCTTCCGCCAGTTACGCGCAGTTTCTCCAGCACCGTGTGGATCGGTTCACGGGCATCAATGGCTATTGGCCCGGTCACCAGCTCCAGTTCAGGTATCTGCAGATCAAATTTGTCACGGTGGGTGGCAATTTTTCTTAAGTCCAGCGACAGCCCTTTTGTAGAGATTCTTTTGCCTTGCAGTGAGATCGTATTGATGGTGATCTGCCCGTCTTCCAATGCCGCAAGTTTTGTAATCCCACTGCTGTCCTCTTTCCTGATTGTAATGACAGGATCAGTCAGCCTGAACACGGGAAGTTCTATAGGTTTGTTATTTTTCGCCGCTGAATGGCCACCGCCTGAGTTTTTCAGCAGCAGATTGATACCGGGATGCTTAAGGTTCACTTCCCTGAAGGCTTCCAGGATCTGTTGGGTATTGTTGATGCCGGTTCGGAACTGTACGTCAGGAAGTTGCAGGTTGGCAGTCAGTTGGTCCGTGTCGAGTTCCCATTGGGCATTGCGGATCTGGCTTTCGCGGAAATTGCTGAGCAGAAACTGTCCCGCCGTTCCTCTAAGCCTGGGCTTGGTAAAGCGAAGGTTCCTGCCGGCAAGCAGCAGGCTATCCCAGGTCCATTGGCCATTGATGCGATGCAGCTTTTCGAGTACCAGCGTATCGGCTATTGAACGGATATCCATTCCGCGTCCTTCAATGTGCAGCTGAACTTTTCCGGAGTGTATGGTTCTGACAAACCTTGAATCCCTGGAGGGCTCGCCATTCTTTTTGTTCGGGTTGTCTTTCAGCCGGAGATAAAAATCACCACTGCCGATCTCCAGCACCCGCAACAGGGTAGAGTCGGATCCCTCGATAATACCTGCAGTATTGATGTCGTTCGCCCTGACATTGCGCAGCTTAAAGCGCATATTACCATCTGTTGTTCCCCCGACTGCGGCATCTGCGGTAAAATCCTGGTTAATATAAGTGGCATTGCGGCAGTCTACCCAGAGATTGGGATGCCGGATGGCCAGGCGGGGCATGGAGATACTATTCTCTCCACCAAACAATTCCTCCAGACTCCTGGATCGTAATAACGAACTGCTGCTGATAACGGCATAAAAAGAATCAGTACTGACGTATGGAGTTTTTCTTCCGGCCTGGTTCACGTATGCCTTTGCATTATTGATGCGCAATATTCCGATCTCCATTTTCTTCGACAACTGCCGGCGGATTTGTTGCCAGTTGAAATCGGATTTCTTGGCTTTTCCCTTTGCCAGCACCACCCTGATCACCGGATCTGTGAGCACCAGGGCCCGGGCCTTCAGTTTTCCATTGATCAGATCGTTGATTGACAATCCGACCAGGGAGAGTTCCCGCACATCTATTTTGTTCTCTCCAAATGACGATGGGCGAAGCGAATGCAGGAAATAATCTTTCAGGACGAGATTATTTTTGCTGATACTGAGTTCGTTGAAACCACTTTGAAAGGTTCTGTTGCTGTCAGATTCCAGGAATGCCTTAACCTTTAACTGCAACTCATCAAGTTCTACTTTATGGGGCAGGTTCTTATCGATCACAAGATTCTTCACAAAGAAATGTTCGCCATTAATGCTCAGGCTTTCCTTTCCCCGCCGGGTATGGGTGTTCCCGGTAAAGTCGATTTCGCTGATGGTTAGGTTCCTGATCAGGATGGGCCCGATCACTTCCAGGAGATTGCTTTTCGGTTTGTCGACGCTGCTGTCGCGATTTCTTTTGAGATTGAAATCATTGCTGGAAAAATATCCGCGGGATGCTTTCAATGCGCCGAGTTCAACTTTTCCCTCCATCAACAGGCGGTTCCAGTTCAGGGAGTCAAGTTCAATACCTTCCAGCCGGAAGCCCGAACTGTCGCCTTTTTCAAGCAACTGTTTGTGGAATCCCAGTCCGTTCATATCAAACTTGCGTTCGCGGGAATCCCATAACATGCTTTCCAGCTGAACCACAATGGTGCTGTCAGGATAGTTAATGGTGGGGTGGAGCAGTTCGAAGCGGATCGCTACCCTGTTCTTGTTATCCCACTCTTCAATGCGTTTAACGAGGTGCAGATCCTTTATGGAAAGGTTGATGTGATTCAGGAAGTACCGGCTACGGTTCGCATTAAAGTCGGGATAAAAGGCAACCGCCCCATTGATCAGCTGGAATTTCTGTACCTGCAGCGATTGCAGGACCTTAAAAAATATCTCCTGCATTTTGGCCACCTGGTGGTGCAGGGGTACCACTTCTTTCTGACGGCGTGTGCTGTCTTTTTCATACACTTTCATGGTCAGGGCCGGATTGACCAGCGTGCACTCATCCACCCGGAGTTGTTTCTGAAAGATCAGCCGGAAAACTTCGGAGATCTTGAGGGTGATGGCGTCAGCCCTCAGTTCGAATTCGTTGTTCTTGTCGCCGGGATGAGTGGGACCTACGCGCAAACCTTTTACTTTAACCAGCAGGTGAATGGGGTCGACACGGATGCTGGTGGCATCAAAGGCATACTGATCATTGGATAAGGTGGAAACGATCTGCTTTACGGCAGCGACGGATTGCAGTCGGATGAACAGACCGATGGATAAGATGAATCCCAGGAAAAGGACCGCCATCAGGATAAGTACAAACTTTTTCAGCCGCTGCCAGGTCATACTCCTCAAATTACAAAAAAAAGGGAGGATGTTATGCAACATCCTCCCTTATGCGAAGTCATGTTTAACATCAGCTTACACCTGCACCGGCATTAATAGTGTTCTCAGGCTGCACGAAATGCAGTTTGCCCTGCTCGTCCTGGGCCATCAGGATCATGCCATTGCTTTCAATGCCGCGCATTTTGCGCGGAGCAAGGTTCACGACCACCACCACCTGTTTGCCAATAATATCCTGTGGCTGAAAATCCTTTGCAATACCACTGACAATTGTACGGGTCTCAAATCCGAGATCTATCGTCAGCTTCAATAGTTTGTCAGCTTTTTCCACTTTTTCTGCCTCCAGGATCCTGCCGGTCCGCAGATCGATTTTGGCGAAATCCTCAAATTGAATGATTTCCTTTACCGGATCAGAAACCGGTTCGGTGCTATTCGCCGGCGGAGCGGTATCACTTCCTGTTGCAACGGTTTCACCTGCAGCTGCAATACTGTTGGATTTCAGTTTTTCCACCTGTGCCTGAATCTCCGTGTCTTCAATTTTGCGGAAAAGCAACTCAGGTGCCCTCAGGCTGTAACCTACACTGAGCAGTTTGGTTTTGCCTGCATTTTCCCACTCTAGCATCTTGTCCACCACTTTCAGCATATGCAGCATTTTTCGCGCCGTGTTCGGAAGAAAAGGATTGATGAAAATGGCAAGATTGGCACAGGTTTGCAGGCAGATGTGGAGGCAGTTGTCAATAGACTGCTGCGCTTCCGGCAAAACTTTGCCGGTTGCATCCACATTTTTCACCTGCTTCCAGGGCTCTTTACCTTGCAGATAACGGTTACCAATACGCGCCAGGTCGATCACCTCATATTGTGCTTCCCGGAACTTGTAACCCACCAACAGTTTCTCGATCTTTTCCCTTGAATTATCGAATTGGGCCAGCATGTTCCTGTCGGCTTCAGTTAATGCTTCTGTATGCAGGGGTGGAACTTTGCCTGATGTCAGTTTGTGCATGAGCACCATTGCACGGTTCACGAAATTGCCGAAGATGTCGGTCAGTTCGCTGTTCACTGCATCCTGGAAACCTTTCCAGGTGAATTCGCTGTCCTTTGTTTCAGGAGCGATCTGTGTCAGGTAGTACCGTAAGGCATCCACCAGTGCGGGGCCGCCATTCGGCTGGTTCACAAAGTCATCGATATAATCCTGCATATCGAGTTTCCAGTTTCGGCTGGTACTCATTTTGTCGCCTTCCAGGTTCAGGAATTCATTACTGGGTACATTGTCCGGCAGGATGTGTCCATAAAGTTTCAGCATTACCGGAAAAATGATGCAATGGAACACGATATTGTCCTTTCCAATGAAATGCACGAGCTGCGTGTCTTTATCATTCCAGTAGGGTTCCCAGTCGCGATGGTTGTCGATCGCCCACTGCTTGGTGGCGCTGATGTAGCCGATAGGCGCATCAAACCACACGTACAATACTTTTCCTTCTGCGCCTTCAACGGGTACCCTGATCCCCCAGTCGAGATCCCTGGTTACTGCCCTTGGTTGCAGGCCCCCATCCAGCCAGCTTTTGCACTGCCCCACAACATTCGCTCTCCAGTCGTCATTGTGTTCGCCCACGATCCAGTTCCGCAGAAAATCCTCGTGACGGTTAAGTGGCAGGTACCAGTGCTTTGTTTTGCGTTTCACCGGTGCTTCGCCGCTCAGCGTGCTGACGGGGTTGATCAGCTCATCAGGGCTGAGGGATGTTCCGCATTTTTCACACTGATCTCCATAAGCATTGGGGTTGCCGCAGTTCGGACAGGTTCCTTTGATATAGCGGTCAGCCAGAAAAGTATTGGCTTTCTCATCGAAATATTGTTCTGTTTCACGGGTTTCCAGTTCACCGGCGTCATTCAGGCGGGTAAAAAACTCGCGGGAGGTCTCGTGGTGAAGAGGTGAGCTGGTACGGTGATAGATGTCGAAGGAAATACTGAGATCGGCGAAATTCTGACGGATGATCCCATGGTATTTGTCGATTATGGCCTGTGGAGTGGTGTTCTCTTTCATGGCCTGTATGGGGATGGCAGTACCATGTTCATCGCTGCCACAAACGAAAACAACATCTTTCTGTTTTGCCCTGAGGAATCGAACATATATGTCGGCAGGCAGGTATGCCCCCGCCAGGTGGCCGATATGCTTCAGGCCATTGGCGTAAGGAAGTGCTGCCGTTACCAGGTATCTTTTGGGGTTTTGCATGGGCGCAAAGATAGGCCCTTTCTGACGTACCTTTAAGACAAGTGACAGCTATGCGGGCGCTCTGTATTGCTTTGGCCTTATTGGTTTTTTCGGGTTGTATCAAGGAGTACAGCATCGAAGGGCAGCAGATTGTACCTCCGGTTGTCCCGCCTGTGGATACGCTTCCGACCGAAGACACCCTTCCTGCTGTTTCACCCCCTCTGGGTGCCTGTTCCATTTTTCCGTCCGACAATTACCTGCCGGACTCTTCATGGTCATTTCGTATGGGCGGCGGGTACGTGAGCGGTAAAATAAGGGGTACAGTAATCAGCAACGACAGGGAAGCCATGACTTTTTTTGGCCCGACTGGCTGCACCAGGGATTCCGGACTGATCATCAATGCCTATTTTACGGAAACACCCCTGAAATCCGATGGAACAACCATACAGGCCACCTGGTCATCCGCCATATATTATGACAATATTGGCAATACACATGTTTTTGAATCGCTACCCGAAAATGATTTTTGGCTGATCATCGACGTCTATGAAAGGAATACCGGTAAAGCCCAGGGCCGCCTCGGGGGAAAAGCAAAAATGCTTAACGGTGAAATGATACCAATTGAAGGTGGCCGGTTTAATATCAGGATCAAGCCCTAGTTTTGAAACCATGCTTAGAAAGGAATTTCTGCGGCTGAATGCCCTTGCACTCCCAACATTCTTATTGCCACCCGGTGGCGTCGTCACCGGTGATGCTGATGGTACCGATACCATCCGGGTACCCGCCTACCTGCGTCCGGGCGATACGATTGCCGTGACCTCGCCAGCCGGATATATCACCATGGAAGAAATTATGCCTGCGAAGATCCAGATGGAAAGCTGGGGACTCAGGGTAAAGCCCGGCAACACAATCGGCAAAAGGGATGGAACTTTTGGCGGTACCGACCAGGAAAGGCTGGCTGATTTCCAGCAATTGCTGGATGATCCCACCGTTCAGGCAGTTATGTGTGCACGCGGGGGATATGGTTTGGTACGCCTGATCGATCAGTTGGATTTTTCCCGGTTCCGCAAGCATCCCAAATGGCTGATCGGTTTCAGCGATGTAACGGTTTTGCATGCACACCTCAACCGGGTGGTAAGGGTAGCCTCCATCCATTCCAAGATGTGCAACAGCTTTCCCGACAATTGGATCACTGCTGAGCCATTGCAGCAGGAAACCATTTTGTCCATCCGTGATGCCCTGATGGGAAAACCGATGCGATTTTCGCTCCCTGCCAATCCTGAGAATCAACTGGGGGTGGCAACCGGCGAGCTGATCGGCGGCAACTGCAAAACGATCGAGAGCCTTGCCGGCTCTTTATCTGACATCCGTACGCATGGCAAGATCCTTTTTGTAGAAGATACCGGTGAATACCTTTACAGTATCGATCGCATGTTCTGGAACCTTAAGCGGAGTGGCAAACTAAACGACCTGGCGGCGTTGATTGTAGGCGGTTTTAAAGTGAAACCATCCGAGGACCCTGCAGAGGAATTCAACCGCAACCTGTACCAGATCGTGAAAGAAAAGATCAGTGATTGCAGTTATCCTGTTTGTTTCGATTTTCCGGTAGGCCATCAACGGAATAATTATGCGCTGAAATGCGGCGTCAATATTCAATTAAAAGTTAATTATGATGGCGTGTACCTGTCGGAATACCAGAATACTTAATTTTCTGCCATGATTACTTTTCTGCTCTGGATAATACTTTTCATCGTTTGCTGGCCGATAGCCTTGCTGGCGCTGATCCTCTACCCGATCGTCTGGGTATTGCTGATACCCTTCCGTATTCTGGGATTTGCGGTAGACGGCGTGCTGGGGCTCATAAAAGGCATCTTCCTCCTGCCTGCCAGGATGCTCCGCAGCAGCCATTGATCCCGGCGGCTTGCATATTTCAGATTGACACCTTATTTTAGGTGCCAACCTTAACTTATGCAGCATAAAAACCTAGTAACCGCCATTTTCTGCCTTGTCTTTACTGTTCTTTCCGGTTTTGCCCAGGATACACTCGACGTGGCCAGGCAGCTGGATTCCCTGGAAAATTCGTTCACCTATCAGACTGGTAAAATATCCCTGCCGCAGGGTGAAGCAGACCTTTCCGTTCCTTCCGGATTCAAATATCTCGATCCCAAACAGGCCCAGTTTGTACTGAGCAAACTATGGGGAAACCCGGAAGATACAAGCGTACTGGGCATGTTGATTCCCGAAAATATAGGGGTTCTGGCGCCATCCAGCTGGGCGTTTACCATCAGCTATGATCCGATGGGATACGTAAAGGATGATGACGCAGCAGAAATCGATTATGATGATTTACTGAAAGAGCAGCAGAAAGATGCCAAAGAATCCAATAAAATAAGGGTAGAGCAGGGGTATGAACCGGTGGAATTCGTTCAGTGGGCAGCTACTCCCTATTATGACGGAAAACAAAAGACACTCCACTGGGCAAAGGAATTGAAGTTTGGATCCGACTCCTCACATACACTTAATTACAACCTCCGTGTGCTGGGCAGAAAGGGGATTTTCCTCCTGAATGCAGTGGCTCCCATGGACGCTCTTCCGGAAGTGAAGCAACATGTGGCAACAGTGATCAATAGTGTTGCTTTCCGCGAAGGGAGCCGGTATTCAGATTACTCTCCCGGTGTAGACGAAGTTGCCGCATGGACGGTTGGAGGCCTTGTTGCCGGAAAGGTTCTGGCCAAAGTAGGCTTCTTTGCCCTGTTGCTGAAATTCTGGAAGTTGATAGCCGTGGGAGTCGCCGGTCTTGGTTCCGCTGCCTGGAAATTCTTCAGTGGGAGGAGAAAGTCAACCGAAGAGGCGCCTGAGGCGTAACTTTGTGACATGTCGATTCAATCCACGCACGATTTGCAACAATTAATGGCGGTTAGTGAAGCTGTCGCCGAAACACTCCGGCTCATGCGCGACTATGCCCGGCCCGGAATGGATTGCGCAACCCTGGATGCCTATGGTGGCAAATTGCTGAGCAGTTTTGGCGCCCGGCCTGCACCGAAAATTACTTATGGCTTTCCGGGATTCACCTGCATCAGCGTGAACCACGAAATTGCTCATGGCATTCCCGCATCACATAAAATATTGCAGGAGGGTGATCTGGTCAACATCGATGTGTCTGCAGAGAAGAATGGCTACTGGGCAGACAACGGAGGTTCGTTTGTATTGGGTGAAGACAGGCATGGCCACCAGGCTTTGGTGGAAGCTTCCAGATTGATCCTGCAGGAAACGATCCGTGCCATTCGACCCGGTATGCGCGTAGCGGAATGGGGGCGCAGTGTTGAACGCAAAGCCAGGGCACAGGGACTGACAGTAATCCGCAATCTGACCGGGCATGGTATCGGCAGGAACCTTCACGAACACCCCAAATTCATTCCGAATTATTTTGATCCTTTCAACCGGGACCGGTTCCGTAAAAATATGGTGGTGGCTGTAGAAACTTTTATTTCAACCGGTGCGACAAAAGCACGTGAGTCAGGGGATGGATGGACGCTGATAACAGGCGATGGATCTTTTACAGCTCAACACGAACATACAATCCTGGTGCGTGAAGAAGGACCGCTGGTGCTTACTTCGGCCAACGGAAATTAAAATCATTTTCTTCGCCTCGCTATTTTCAGGAGGACGGTATCGAGTTTTATCTGCTGGTCAGGATTGATCTGTTTGCGAAGCCGGGCGAAGTGCCCGTAGTTGTTCAGTAATATGCTGTCGTCAAAGGTGTTTACGCGTTGAATGGCAGCCTTTACAAGGGAGTCGGGAACACTATCTGCTTTCAGGTAGCCGAACAGTTTTTCCTTTTCTGAACGCATTCCGTCATACAGGGGCTTGTTGCGTTGGTGCAGCGAGTCCAGCGCTACCCGGAACCAGGCCGCCTGCGCCTCATCCAGCTGTAACTCCCTGATCATGAAATCGGATGGATTCCTTTGCTTGGGCGGTTGTGCCGGTTTGAAATAAACAGCCAACAAGGCAAGGTTACTCAGCAGCAACACGCCAATTATGATGAGCAGGGTCTTGTTGTTGATACGGTTCATAATCAATTGTTGTTTTGATCAAACTGACCTGCCGGCTCCAGGTGGTATTCCTGGGCTACGGCAGTCAGCTGATCGGAGTTTTCATCTGTGTGTTGACTATTGGAACTAATGATAAACCAGCCATTGATGAGCAGCACCAGCAGGCTCATGCCCACGGCCACCCAGGGGCGCGAAATGAAACGTGCTACCGATAACCAGACAGGTTCTGCTGCAGTAAGTTTCCCCATGATCCGGGTATAAATATGCGCTGGTGCTTCAGCACGACGGATTCCGTCGAAACTTTCCAGTATTCTGTCGATCCTGTCATCATCGGGCAAATGCCTTTCGTTATTTTCCTTTTTCATCAAAGTGTGCTTTTAATGTTTTCCTGAGATTCGCCCTGGCACGGGAAAGCAGGCTTTCTACTGCGCCTTCCGAAATCTCCAGTATCGCTGCGATATCTGCCTGCCGCAGGCCTTCCAGCTGCTGCAACTGGTAAGCGGCCTGTTGTTGTTCGGGTAACTTTTTGATGGCTGCAAACAACAATGCAGCATCCTGTTTCTTCTCGAGCTGAACACCCGGATGAAAAAAATCTATCCATTGTCCGAGCCATTCTCTTCTTTTTCGTTGTCGGATCAGGTCCAGGCTCCGGTTTACCGTGATGCGGTAGATCCATGTGCCAAGCTCAGCGTCAGCCCTGAATTTTCCGATCCTCCTGAAGATGGACACAAAAACATCCTGGGTAATATCTGCTGCTTCATCCTCCCGGTGAACCAGGCCAAGTGCAATATTATAGACCCTGTCTTTCCATTCCTCCACTAGCATACGGAATGCGGTTTCGTCTCCCTGCTGCAGGCGCTCAATGAATTCGGCTTCGTTCACACTTGCTGGTTATAAAGGTGGTTGAAGCGAATGTACGCTGAAGGCTGCTTAGTTCCATGGCCTTCCGCCACCCTCCGGCCTGCCACCACCGCCTCCAGGGTAGCCGCCTGGCATACCAGGCTCCGGCATTCCCTCCGCCCTTTTACGTTCTGGCGCTTTACCGAAATTCTTGATCTTATAGGAAAAGGTCAACATAAAATATTGCGTCAATACCTGTGTCTGCAGATCTTCTATATAGTCTGCCGTAACAGTACGGCTGATCGCCCTGTTCTGTTTCAGCAGGTCAAATACAGAGAGCCGCAATTCGCCTTTCTGATCCTTCAGGAATTTTTTTCCGGCAGCAATATTCCACAGCCAGAAGTTCTGGTTATAGGCAGCGCTCAATCCGCGGTACAACTGGTTGTTGAGATCATTTTGCAGGAACCAGCCATTTTTTGTCAGCAACGTAAAACCCAGTCCAGCTACTTGCGAGAAGTAGTGGTTGTTGAGTGTCGGCTGAATTTTGTTTGTCACGTTGTTGTAGCTGGCGGAATAATTCAGGTTGAAGTCCACATACTCGCTGATGTTGCTGGCTGCCACAATGCCTCCTGAATAGGTATAGCTATTGGACTGGTTGATGAGGTTGTTGATCATACCCGGTGTACGGATATAAGACATTCCTGCATTGAAGGTCAGATTGGTCTTCAATGCCTTGTATGGGAAAGAATAGGTAAACAGGGTATTTGTATTCCAGTAACCGTTCAGGTTGATCGGCTTCGACAGCTGCGAACCCTTGTAGAGGGTAACGGTTGGGGTCAGCACGGAGTCCTGGGAAGCCCTGTACGTAGCATTTGTAATGAAACCATCAGTTTGCGTTGCAAAGAAGTTGATGAAGAAGCTGTTTCCTTTCCGGCTGTTGGTATAGGTGTATCGGCCACCGAGACGATTGCTTACGCTCTGATCAAGATTGGGATTGCCGGTAGTTAGAAAAAGAGTATTGCTGTTGTTGATCACGTTCTGCAACTGGTTCACGGAAGGGTTGCTGGTACTTGACCGGTAGAAGATCCGGATATTGCTCTTGTCGCTTAGCTTCAGCCGCAACATGGCATTAGGCAACAGGTTGCTGAAATTCTTTTTCAGCGTGCCCTGTTGCGGATAGGTCTGCACGTTATCAAGGGTAGTGCTTTGTCCGTCAAGTCCTATGTTGAAGTTCTTGTCACGATCGCCGAAACGGTAGGTGATTCCGCCACGATGGGTTACCACTTCGTTGTTGAATACATTGGAAAGACTGGAATCGAGCTGGCTGAATTTCCCGGTACCGGCATCGAAATGCCAGGTCTTCTGATCCGCATCATTGCTGGAATAGGAGGGGTTATAATTGAATTGAAGAATACCTTTTTTGCCGATAGGCTCGGTATAGGAGAGATTGGCGGAAAGGTTATAGTTTTTCGTTTCTGCATGTTGTTGTTGCAAAACGGAGTCGTATTCAATCGTCCCCTTGTAAAAAGAGGATATTGAAGCCACGTTTTGGGTGGATTGCCGGTTGTTCAGACCCGTGGTCAGTCCGGCTGTAAAGCTTCTGCCTTTCTTTGCGAAGCTGTGGCGGAACAAAAATGTGTTATTGAAATTATAGCCATTACCGGTAGTGCGGGTAGTATTGTCTGTGCTGCTCATCGGTGATCCGTTCTGGGCATTCATCAGGCCGGTCACCTTGCTGTAGTTGTCATTGCTCTGGAAATTAAAGGTCGGCAGAATGAGTAAGGTGTTAGCCGAATCAATCTTGTATTCCATCCGCATATTTACGCGCTGGCTGGTGTTCTTGTTTTGATTTTCTCCCACTTCCCTGTAATAGTTGGTGGAGTCGCCGGCATACAATAACTGGCGGGTGGAAATAGTGTTGTTGTCGTTCACCCCGTTATTGAAGAAGTAGCTCCCCGTAACATTAAAGTTCTTACCCCAGAGATCACTGTAATTGACACCGAGTGCATTCGTTGTGGTAATACCCGGCCGGCTGTTCACCTGGAAATTGTCGGTACTGCCCCGGCCGGCACCACCACCGCCCCGGCCGCTTCCGGTACCGGTAAGGCCCAGGATGTCGGAGCCTGCAAAATTCTGCTGGTTGATATTATTGAAAAGACCGACAAGTGAAATGCGGCGGTTCTTGTTGAAAAAATTCACTGCTCCGCCTGCCTGATAACGATCGTCTGTACCGTACCCGGCATACACGCGGCCGAACTGCCCGTTACGGCGGTCTTCACGGGTAACAATATTGATTGCCTTGTATCCATTGCCATCGTCCACACCGGTCAGCTGTGCCTGATCACTGAGGCGATCAAATACCTGGATCTTGTCTACGACCTCTGCGGGAAGATTACGCAATGCTGCCGTTGCATCGTCACCAAAGAACTCACGCCCGTCGATCGTCACTTTTTTAACCTGTTCACCCTGCGCTTTTACCTGTCCGCCATCTACCTGGATTCCCGGCATTTTTTTAACGAGGTCTTCTACGTTGGCATCCGGATTCACCTTGAACTGGCTTGCGTTGAACTGAACAGTGTCTCCTTTTTGCTGGGCAGGAGGTGTTACTGCCTTCACCACCACTTCTTCAAGGCGTTCACCCCGCTTCATCGCGATATTGCCAATGTCTACTGTTTTCCCGGCAACGGTCACTACTTTTTCAAATGTTTCGAAACCCACGAAAGTGATGGATATTTTATAGGAACCGTCAGGGATATTGTTGAGTACAATTTCCCCGGTTTTGGAGGAAATGGTATTGCGGGTAAGATTGCTGTTCTTCAATTCCAGGGTTGCACCATTCAGCGGTGCCTTTGAGCTGGAGTCCGTGACCCGGCCCCTGAGGCCACCCTGCGCATGGCCAAAGAAATAAGCGAAAGCTCCGATCAGTAAAAGCGTAAAATTCTTCATATTCATAACTTGTCTGCCTAATTGGACGGACTTCGGTTGTTTTTCCTTCGGTTTATCCCGGAATATTTTTGGCAGTTCTTTATTTTGCCTGAAAATCATTTCCTTGACCATTCCACCATACCTGAAAAAAGGCGACAGGATCGGCCTTGTTTGTCCGGCCGGTTTTCTTTCGCCAGAACGATTCCAGTCCTGCCTGGAACAACTGACTGCCTGGGGTTTTGTGCCCGTTACCGGGAAGACTATGTTCAGTACTTCCACCAGTTATTTTTCAGGAACTGATGAAGAAAGGCTGGCAGACCTCCAGGAAATGCTTGATGATCCGGGCATCGCCGCAATTCTTTGCGGACGGGGCGGCTACGGCACCAGCCGCATTATTGACCGGCTCAGCTTCAAAAAATTCAGGAAACATCCCAAATGGGTGATCGGGTTCAGTGATATCACCGTATTACTGGCTCATATCGGTCGCCGATACAGTATTGCAGCAATGCATGCACCGATGGCCGGCGCTTTTGCCAATGGAGAATTTGCGAACGTCTGGGTGCAGTCGCTGAAGGCCGCACTGGCGGGAAAGAAAGGGCGGTACACGACAGCGCCGCATCCGTTCAATATACCGGGTAAAGTCACTGCACCGCTTGCGGGCGGCAACCTGAGCCTGCTGGCGCATATGATCGGAACGCCATCGATGCCGAAAACCAGGGGAAGGATTCTTTTTCTGGAGGACCTTGGTGAATACCTCTATGCGATCGACAGGATGATGGTTCAGCTCAGGCGCTCTGGTGTGCTCGAGGGTATTGGCGGACTGGTACTGGGCGGCTTCACCGATCTTAAAGACACAGACCGGCCGTTTGGCGCTACTGTTGATCAGTTGTTGCAGCATCACCTGAAGGGTAGCGATTTTCCTGTATGCTTCGGATTCCCGGTTAGTCATACCCGTGAGAATTATGCCCTGAAGACCGGCGTTACGTATACGCTTTCTGTCAGCGCGAAATCCGTTCGGCTCACGGAACAATAATACCGGGGTGTCTCATTGGTGGAATTGATTAATTTTGCGATTTAATAGACAAAAACTATCAATGACACTGGTGCAACTGGAATATGTGCTGGCCGTAGATGCCTACCGGCATTTTGCTACCGCAGCCGCCCATTGTTTTGTGACACAGCCAACCCTGAGCATGCAGATCCAGAAACTGGAAGAAGAACTCGGCATCAAAATCTTTGACCGGAGCCGGCAACCCGTAGTGCCTACGGCGATCGGAGAGGTGGTCATTCAGCATGCCCGCCGCGTCAGGAGAGAAGTGACGGAACTGGAAGACGTGATTCGTGAAAAGCAGGGACTGATCCATGGTGAACTCAAACTGGGCATCATTCCAACACTTGCGCCATACCTTCTGCCGTTATTTCTTCCACATTTCCTGGACCAGTTTCCGGATGTGCAGCTGAAGGTAAAGGAGATGACTACTGACGCGCTGCTGGATGCGATCCAGAAAGGCCAGCTGGACATGGGACTCGTCGTAACGCCGTTACAGCATGCCGGTATCCGGGAACATCCGCTTTTTTATGAAGAGATGGTGGCGTATGTATCCAGGAAAAACGCTGCTTTTAAAAAGAGTTATGTGCTTGCCAACGATATTGACATCCGGGAGCTGTGGCTACTTGAAGAGGGGCATTGCTTCCGGTCACAGATGCTGAATCTCTGTGAACTGCAGCAGGCACACAAAGACCTGTTGCTTTTTGAATACGAAGCAGGAAGTCTCGAAACCCTCAAAAAAATGGTGGAAACAAACCGGGGCATTACCATCCTTCCTGAACTGGCTACCTATGACCTCACGGATGCTCAGTCAAAACTCCTGCGTCATTTCAAAGCTCCCGCACCAATGCGCGAGGTCAGCCTGATTACACCGAAAACATTTGTCAAACAAAAGATGTTGCTTGCCCTTAAGGCAAGCATTCTCGAAAATCTGCCGGCGAAGATCCTGAAGAATAAGGCAAAACACCTGGTGCCAGTCGGGGATTAGGGAAGGGTCAGGGTTTCAGTAAAATTGCTTCAAGTCCCTCACGGAATGCCGGAAAATTGGCGAGGTCATTATGACTCCCGCCGTTGATGGTGATGAAAGTGTCTTTTGACTTCAGGAGCGGTTGAAGTTTTTTGGCATTGGAGTAGGGAACAACGCCATCATCTGTGCCCTGGAAGATGGTGACGGGAGCTATTACCCTTGGAAGGTATTCGTAGGTGGGCAGCTGGTAATGAATCATCCGGGAAATGGGATAAACCGGGAGGTAATGACTAAACAGGGACGGAATGCTGTAATAGGGCGTTTCGAGAACAAGTGCCTTGCAGTTTTTACGCGATGCCAGTTCGGCCGCAATACCGGTACCCATGCTTTTGCCGTAAATAATGATACTGTCTGCATTGAACCTGCTTCGGGCGAGCTGATAGGTAACGGCAGCATATTCATACAATACCTGCTCTGTAAATTTTCCGGTTGATTTACCAAACCCGGGGTAGTCCGGCATCCACACTTCATAACCATTCCGGGTAAACGCAGTGGTGTGGCGTGCATACCAACCGATATTCTTGCGGTTGCCATGAAAATACAGTACAACGCCTTTGGGGTTACTGCCGTTGCTGTCTGGCATAAACTGGATCAGGTTCAGATTGGCTTCTTTGGAAACCGCGATATTGACCTCCCTGTGACGCTGGTCAAACTTATAGGTCTGTTTCCGGGCCATCGGTTCGGGATGAAACAGAAAGTAATCCTGCCCGTAATAAATTGCGATCCCGATCACCCCATAAAGCAGCAGCAAAAGCTTTAACCACCCGAATTTTTTCATTTGGCAAAAATACCGGCTTTGAATGATCAGGGTTACATTGCAGATATATTTTATGTGTATGTCCCGATCAAAAAACCTGGTGCTGCTGCTGTTGGTATGGACTACCATTCCCTGTTATGCGCAGTCCGGCGACCAGGAAAAGCTTGGTCTCCCCGGAGACAATCTGAATCTTTATGCGGTGATGCGTTTGTTCCAGGAGTCGCCGACCCTGGAGGAATTTGAGAAAAAGCTGAATGAGGAAAATTCCCAGGTGAACAACCTGGACCTCGACGGAGATGACAAGATCGACTATATCAAAGTGAACGATGAGGTGCAGGATGGTGTACATAACATCGTGCTGCAGGTTGCGGTGAATGAATCCGAGAACCAGGATGTGGCAGTGTTTACTGTAGATAAGGACAGGGACGGCAATGTAAATATTCAGCTTACCGGTGACGAAGAGTTATATGGAAAGAATTACATCATAGAACCGAATACGACAGCGGTCGGGTCGACTCCCAATCCCGGTTATACCGGTAGCCTGGGAGATGCCAAAGTCAGAAAGCTCGATGATAAGGAGATCGTGGTAAACCATTTTTCCACTGTTGAGATAAGGACCTGGCCGATTGTCGAATATATCTTTGTTCCTTCTTATGTGGTTTGGCGGTCGCCGTGGTACTGGGGGTATTATCCCGGTTGGTGGCGCCCCTGGCGCCCCTGGTACTGGGATTATTATTACGGCTACCATTATAATTTTTACAATTACTACTGGGGCTGGTACCGGCCTGTTCCTTTTCACCGTTATCCATACTGGAATGACTACTATTACCGCCGGAACAGGAGGTATTCGCCTTATGTGTATAACAGGAGGATGGGTGGTTATTACCAGCAGACTTATTCCCGTCCGGAAATGCGTCGCGATGGCATGGCCCATTATAATAAAGTTAATCCCAGCCGCCCGGTATTGAAACCGGGACTGAACCGTCCGGCTCCCAAGCCTGCGGTCCGGCCAAACCCTGGCGTAACACGGCCAGTCACTCCCACACGGCCAGTAACGAAGCCCACCAACCCCCGTCCGGTAAATCCGGGGCCAACGAATCCGGTGACCAGGCCGGTTAATCCTAAGCCTACAAATCCAAAGCCGGTCAATCCAAAACCGACCAATCCGAGACCGACACCAAAACCCGTTAATCCTTCGCCCAAACCCGTCAATCCTTCACCCAAACCGGCAACCAGGCCGGCGCCCAAACCTGCACCAAAGCCAGTCCCAAGACCGGCGAACCCTTCGGCGCGTGCGGCGCACAGCACACCACGGTAACAGCAAGGCTAAACTGATTCGCCAAGTAACTGGGCGATGTTCTGGTAGTTAAGTTTTTCTGCGGATGATTGCGCGTTATGAGCCAGGTGGATGGCCCAGTCGACCGGCTTGCCGTCATAAATGCGGTCCCTCACCTGTGTATCCGCCCCCGCTTGTAATAGCAACGATACGGATTCGCGCGATCCCGATGCCACCGCCTGGTGCAGCGGCGTACTGTGTGGATGTGCTGACTCGGGATTAAAGCCATTTACCCCCACGCCATGGCTGATCAGAAACCGGATCGCATCAGCTTTGCCGCAATAGGAGGCGGCGGCAAGTGCGAATTGTTTATCAGTTTCGGTTGCTTCATTCCAAAGCTTCGCAGCATCGTCCGGCCTTTCCAGGCAAAGCGATGTTGCCAATGTCAGTTTGCCGCCATGATTCAAAAGATGGGTTGCCGCTTCAGGATTACCGTTCAGGAGCGCGCCGATCCCGGTGCCGGGATGGGCACCGGCTTCAATCAGCAGGTCGATCATCGCAAGTTGAACATTGGCTGTTTTCGGGATCCGACCAGTTGCCACCAGGCCCAGTGCATAGTCGAGCTGTTCCTGCCTGCTGGCAACTTTTGCGACGGTCAGCGCTTTGATCAGCAATGCAGTGATCTGAAGGATGTTCTCCGGCAAGCCATTGTTCCGGATGGGGTTGTCGGCAATATACCATAACAGGTAGGGATAAGCAAAATATCCTTCGCGTGGTGTGATATTCCGTTTCTCCAGGAGTTCCGGATGGCTGGAAAGGAGCGTTTGCAACGTGGTTATATCGCCATTGCCGATGGCTGCAATGGCAGACTCCAACAATCTCGTTAATGCTGCAGCGGATTCCATAATGGCAATTCCTTCCTGAATGTACGCTTTTGTTGATTATTACTCGCCGGGAACCGGGAGCCTGGTGGAAATAGCAATACGGTTCCAGCTGTTGATCGAAATGATGGCCATGATCCACTGTGCCAGTTCATTAGGTTCGCAAAATGAAGCGGCTGTTGCAAAAACATCATCGGAAACATGATTGCTGATATGCGTCACCGATTCTGTTAAAGCCAGCAACGCCTTTTCTTTCGGGGTAAAAAGATCGGTTTCCCGCCATGCGTTCAATAAATAGATCCGCTGTTCCGTTTCACCGGTTGCCCTCGCTTCCCGGGTATGCATATCAATACAAAACGCACATCCGTTGATTTGTGAAGCCCGGATCTTGACGAGATGTTTGATGCCGCTGTCCAGACCCGCCTTTGATAAATACTTTTCGAGCCCGTACATCGCTTTGTAGGCATCAGGTTCCAGCTGCTGGAGATTGATTCTTGTTTGCATGATGTTTGATTTGTATTGCAAATCTGGATCATTCAATACAGGGAAATCTTCAACTGGTTTAAGAAATGGAAGCAGCGTGTTTTTTTCTCAGTTCACTGAGGTATTCAGGAGTAAACCCAAGGTAGGAGGCGAGCATATATTGTGGTATCCTTTCTGTAAAACCAGGAAAGGCCTGAATGAATTGCCTGTATTGTTCTTCTTTGCTGAGCGAATGCAGAAAACGAAGCCGCTGCTGCGTTGCGCCATATGCTCGTTGCTGAACAAGCCGGAAGTATTTTTCGAGTCGTGGTACCGCTTCGAGCAATTGATTCATGCTGTCGATGTCGAGGCTCAGCACTTCGCTGTTCTCCACGGCCTGCAGGTGAAATACTGAGGGCTGCCGCATGTCGAGACTCCTGATATCAGCAATCCACCAGTTTTCAATGGCAAACTGGGTGATCTGTTCCTGGCCTTTCTCGTTCAGGTAATAGAGTCGCAAACAACCTTTGATCACAAAATATTGGGCGCGGCAAATCTGTCCCTCTTTCCACAGAAAATCTTTTTTCTTTAGTAAAAGCAGTTTGCCGAAATGGGACAGCTTATCCGTTTCATAATTGTCCAGGGCAACAAAACGACTGATATGTTCCAATAGCGATTTCATCGGATCTCGCCATAGGCGCGTTTCAGCTGAATTTCATTCATTCGTGCCGGCAACAGTCGCATCAGGGTATTGCGTGAACGGACAAGAAACGGTCTGTTGCATTGTGCCATTCTGCCAATCCGGCGCGATTGTGTCACGACATTGCGGGTGCGCTTCAGCCTTTTGTCTTCGAACAGGATAAATGCATCAGAAGGTATGCGCTCGCTGAGCAGGGCACCCAGCAATTCGCCGTCTTCAATGGCCATACAGGCGCCCTGACCCATATTGGGCGTTGTTGCGTGTGCGGCATCACCGATGAGCACGATGTTCCCGAATGCAAAGCGGTCCAATGGTGCAAGATCCATAATATCGCCCCAAACCAGATTCTCCGGAGGCGTGCGTAACAGAAGTTCCCGTACCGGAGCGTGATAATTGCGGAAAATGCGGTGAAGGTCTTCCAGCTGGCAGGATCTGAAAAATGGATCTGCTTTCGGGCCATTCACACAGGCAAACCAATATGTCCTGTTCTGCTTTAATGGTACGATGCCGAAGCGACCACCGGGAGCCCAGGTCTCCGATGTGTCTTTGCATTGTAGTTGTGTATTGTCTGCTATTCCGCGCCAGCAGGTATAACCGGCATATCGCGGTACAGATCCTGGAATGAGTTGCTGGCGGATGGGGGAGTGGATGCCGTCTGCTACGATCAGGTACCGGGTAAGGTGGCGGGTGCCATCGGCAAACGTCAGCGCCTGCTCCTCACCGGTAGAAGATAGTGCAATCGCACGTTTTCCCATGATGAGTGTTGTTTCCACGATATTGTTCAACAGGATCCCCTGCAGGTCTGCACGATGAATAGTAAGATTTTCATGTCCAAACTGCTGGTGCAGGCGCCGGAGATCAGTTTTCGTGATACATCGCCCGCCTTCATCCAGAATGCTGAAGCTTTGTAATGGATTTCCTGCGGTGATCACTTCGGCTTCAACACCAAGCCGGGCCAGTGCGGCCATTGCATTTGGTGCCAGCGCAATTCCCGCGCCCACTTCTTTCCAGCTATCCGCCGCCTCAAACAGTGTGGCGGTAATGCCGGCACGTTCCAGTGCGATTGCGGCGGTGAGACCAGCGATGCCGCCCCCGATAATACTCCACTCAGACCAGGTCTTGTTATCCTCCATTGTCATCTCCATGAGATTAACCGGAAAGATAAAAAAAAGAGGGGCGCAGTCCACCTTCTGTATACAGGAGTGGCATCATCTAATGATCTCTGGTTAATCTGCACGGCTCTTCTCTTCATCGGCAGCTGAAGACTGGTATTTCCGTTTCCTGGTCTGCTCTTCCTTACCGAACCGCCAGGAGAAACTCAGACCGATCCTTTGTGTGTCAGTCTCGTTGTACTGCGTGAAGGCAGATTGTTTCATGGACATTGACCTGTTGCGCTGTTTCCAGCTGTGTGCGATGTCTTCCACGGCCAGCCCCAATGTTCCGCGTTCCCGTAGTATTTTTTTCTGAACGGCAGCCTGAAGCCGGTATCGGGGGCCTGTGAAAGACTGTCCATTGAGGTCTTTGTTGGCAAAATAGCCGCCCATATTACCTGCCCATCCCTTTTTGAAATTGAATTGATTGTTCAGCGATACCCGAAGTATTGTGGCCTGTGGTTGGAGGGGTAAGCCATCGGCCTGTCCGTTAACGCCAAGGCGGTTCAAATAAACATCGCAGTTCACCGACCACCAGTGATTAATTTGCTTCTGGACGTTAACAGCAAATAGTAACATGAACCCTTCAGCAATGTTCTCCGGCCTTGTGATGAAAATCTCATTTTCATTTGAAGTCAACTGGAAAATAACATCCTTATAGCGATTATAGCTGGCTGATAGCCGGAGCCACTGGTGGTGTACAAAACGCAGTTCAAACCTTTGCTGGAATTGCGGTGTCAGCAGGGGGTTGCCGCCTGACCGGGAATACTGATCGCGGTAATACAGGAATGGATTAAGGGATAGATAATTGGGTCTTGAGATTCTCCGGGTGACTACACCCGACAGGGAATTCCTGCCGGCCGAATCCAGTTTCCACGATACGGTAACTGATGGAAATGCATTCAGGTATTGTTGATTGAAATTGCTGCCGCTCACCTGGTCGTTCCCCTTCTGTTCCCCGGCCGAACTGGTGTATTCCAGCCGGAGTCCCGCCTGCAAGGCAAGCCGGTTCCATTGTTGCTGCAGGTTGCCGTACACCGCCTGCACCTGTTCATTGTAGCGGTAATGGTTGGAGTTTTGATGGAAATCGGTGATGGTCTGCTGATCGTTGCTGACCCAGCCGGATTTTAATCCGGTTTCCCACTTGCCACGCTTGCCCAATGAATGGCTGTAATCAGCCCTCACCGTCAGGATGCTGATGGTGCCCGGCATATTATAAGTAAAATCTGACGAATCGACCGGCGTATTGCCGCTGTACCAGTTCTGGTTTTCCAGTAATTGCGAACCATTAGCTTTATACCGTACATAATTGACATCGGCCGACCATTCTGCCTTGTTGGCGCTGGTGTGCTGCCAGTTGGCATTCAGTGAATACTGGTTCCGGGTTTCATTACTTTGTACCTGTCCGCTGCCACCGGCATCCGGTGTATCGCCAGTCAGAAAATATGTATTCTCTGATTCAAGCCATCCTTTTCGTTGTTGTGGCTGCCACCCTGCCTGCCATCCCCAGGTGGTTTTTTCGGAGGGCCTGAAATCCATCCCCAGCTGCACATTGCCCGAAAGTAATTTTGATTTTTGCCAGTTATTCAACTGAAGGGAACTGGTGGTCGTGTCATTTCCGTTGTAATATTCCCGGTAATATTCGTCAAGGGAATAAACTTGTTCCTGGTACAGGGAAAAACTGCCGAATACATTTGTTTTTCCGCGCCTGTAATTCAGGTTGAGCGCATTGCTGTTCCGGGCGTATTGGCCCTGCGAAAGTCCCATTGTTACATTGCCGGTAAATCCGCCGGCACGATTCCGTTTGAGCCGGATATTGATAATCGCATTCCCTGCAGCATCATAGCGGGCGGAAGGATTTTCAATCAGTTCAATCTTGTCCACCAGGGCGGCCGGGAGTGATTTGAGGTATGCAGTCAGTTCCGCTGCTGCGAGATAAATGGTTCTGCCATCAATCATGATCGTAACACCCTGTTTGCCCTGCAGGCTGATCTCTCCGCCAGCGGTAATGCCAACGCCCGGCGTTTTTTCCAGGAGGTCGTAAGATGTTGTACCGGCAACACCCACCATCGATTCTACATTCACGATGGTCTTGTCTACCTGGTACTGCAACAACGGACGCCTGGCAGTTACGGAAACTTCCTGCAGGGCAGCGGAGCTATCCTTCAATACCAGCGCCGGCAACATAACTGAATGATGTAGTGAGTCGATGCTGATCCATTCACTGCGACCCGTCTTTTTTCCACCAAAGCTGGCGGATACACAATACCATCCCGGCTTTGAAAGGGTAAAAAGAAATGCACCGGAGGAATCAGTAGTTTGCTGCATCACCTGTTTCTGCAAAGCGCTGTCCAGTAAAGACAGCGAAGCAAAAGGCAGGGGCTGATGATTGTCATCGGTCACCCGGCCTTTGAGTATTCCTGCCGGGGAACCGGACTGCTGTGCGTGAGCCAGCAGGGCCAGCAGGTGCAACAGGATAAGGTTAATCAGTACTTTCATTTTTTTATTCAAAAGTTCACCGCATGCTGCCTCAGAAAAAATGAATATGTTCAATCCGGCAATGGGCTGACAGACCTGACATACCGACTGACAAACCCTTTCGTCAGGACGAATCAGCTTTTCGTCAGCTGAACCGGAAATCGGTCCGTTTTCAGATTTTAGTTGACGGGAATTACCCACATTAGCTAACTATGGAAAAAAATACTGATCTGAACAGGTCGTCTTTCTTTGGCCGGCAGCTGTACATCTACATGGCCCTGTTGCTGGCGATACCATTGTTTGTGGTGCTGGAAACCTTACTTAAAGCCATGCATGTTGACGAGGATGAGTTGGTAGCAGCCGCTGCAACCGCTTGTGTACTGCTGGCTGTTTTTGCCGGCCGGTATGTAGTGCAGTTGTGGGGGCCGACCCTCAAAGAGCTTCCGGCAGCCTGGATGGTTGCGCTTTCCGGTTTGCTGATCGCATCCGTCTGCTGGATCTTTTTTCATGCGGATTTTCCCCTGACGCAAAGGCCTGCCCTGAATGTGTTCCTTTTGTGGTTGCCGCTGGTGCTGGCCGGGATGGTTACCGGGATGCTGGTCCGGCTGATCCGGTTGGTCGCAGAAAACAAGATCCGCTCGGCGGAAATGGATGCCATGCAAAGCCGTACGGAGCTCCAGGCACTGCAGTCACAACTGAGTCCGCATTTCCTTTTCAATACCCTGAATAACCTGTATGGCCTTTCCCTCAACCAGCCGGACAAGCTGCCGCAATTGTTGCTGAAACTGGCCGAGCTCCTGCGGTATGGCGTGTATGATGCTGCGGCCACTTTTGTGCCGTTGAGAGATGAAATGGCTTACCTCGAAAATTATATCGCTTTTGAGAAGATCAGGCTGGGAGACAGGCTCCGGCTGGACGCAAGATTACCTGCAACCGGCGATGACCATATCCTCATTGCACCAATGTTGCTGATCGTATTCGTGGAGAATGCTTTCAAGCATTCCCGCAACACGAATGATCCGCAGGTTGATATTGAAATGGAATTGACCACATGGGGGAAGAAAATTCTTTTTTTCATAAAGAATTCGTGTAGGAACTTTCCGGAAGGTGAAAACGTGGTAACCCGGCACAGCGGATTCGGACTTGCCAATGTGCAGAAACGACTGGATATGTTATATCCGGGTGAGTATGACCTGCAGGTTGAAAAAGGCGAAGGACATTACACGGTTCACCTGACACTTGCTATCAAATAACTATGGAGCAATTATTGAGTTGCCTGATCGTGGAAGATGAACCCATCGCCCGTGATATTGTCGCCGGTTACCTGCAGCATCATCCGCAAGTGAGGCTTGCGGGTAGTTGTGCCAATGCAATCGAAGCCCGGAATTTTATATTAAAAGAAAAGGTAGATATTCTCCTCCTCGATATTAATATGCCGGTGCTGGATGGATTGTCCTTTCTGAGGTCACTCCGGCAGCCACCTGAAATTATTTTTACGACCGCCTATAAGGAGCATGCAGTAGCCGCATTTGAGCTCGAAGCAGTCGATTATCTGCTTAAACCGTTTTCACTGGAAAGGTTCCTGGTGGCGATCGATAAGGCTGTGTCCGCCTGCCGCCAAACCGGAACATCAATAGACAAAACACAACAAAAAGATGAGGAAAAAGAACTGTTCCTCCGTACGGATGGGAAGATTTTCCGCATTGATCTCTCCTGTCTGATCTATGCCGAAGCGAATGGCAACTATACCCGGCTGGTGGAGTCCGGCCAGGTGCTGATGCCTGCCATGACCTTCTCTGCACTGGAAGCAATGTTGCCGGCGGAACGTTTCGTCCGCATTCATCGGTCGTTCCTTGTGAATAAGGCATTTATCCGGCAGGTGGAAGGCAACGTGGTGTATGCCGGCAAATTTGAACTCCCTATCGGAAGCAGTTACAAAGAAGCGTTCCTGCGCGCGCTCGGCATGTAAATCAATCAGTATTTGAGGATGTCCCGGATAAAATTGTGGTATTCGGGAAAAGTGGGAAGGTTGTTGTGGCCGCCACCTTCAATTTTTATCAGGGTAATCTTGGAAGGATTGATGGCCTGCAACGCCTGGCTATGACGAACCGGAATCAGCCAGTCGCGTGTTCCGTGAAGAATATAAGTATGGCAATTCACTCTCCGGATCCACTTATCGGTTCGCAGGTGATACCGCAGCACGAGCCCGACAGGCAGGATAGGCAGGAAACGGCGTACCACCTGGGTGAAACTGTAATAGGGAGCGTCGAGGATCAGGTAACGGGGCCGGTTGTCCGAGGCAATCTTGGCAGCAAACCCGCTGCCGATGCTGCGGCCATAAAGTATCAGGTGTTGTTCCGGGTACTGCGCACGAAGCCTGTCATACACAAACTGGATGTCTGCCAGCAGCGACTCTTCCGTCCGTTTCCCCGTGCTCTTGCCGAAACCCCGGTAATCGATCAGTACCACATCATAATTGTATCGGTAAAAATCTCTTGCATATTTCGCCCACCCTTTAATACTCCTCGTATTGCCATGCAGGTAAAGCACCAGTCCCAGAGGCTGATCCCGGTAAAAATGAAGGCCATTGATGCGTACCCCCTTACTGATGTCGAAATTGAGTTCGCGGAAGGGAATATCATACCTGAAGCGGAAGCTTGAATGCAGCACTTCCGGCTTGAAGATGAATTTTTCCTGCAGAAAATAACCCAGCAGACTTAAGACGGCAACGCCACCAAGGAAATACCAAAGCAGTGACATCTTTCTAATCTACAATAAATTCAGGGCTTTTTATCGAGGCCGCCTTCGAGATTCAGCAGATTGGTGAAACCATACCGGTCGTGAAGGCGCTGGATCGCTATCGCACTCCTGATTCCCTTGCGGCAATAAAGCACCACGGGCGTATCCTTTGGAAAGTCCTTACCTGCCTGCAGGATCTCATTCAACGGAATATTGTCACCGCCGATATTAAAGGCTTCATGTTCAAAATCCTCCCTGACATCGATCAGTTTCAGGGAGGGGTCAGCCGCCTGCAGGTCACTTAATGCATTATGGTCGATCTGACGGATCATAAGATATCTTCCTCATTGTGGTACACCCGTCTTAAACGGACACTGGTAACCGGAGCGACGATGAGCGGGAATTTTTCCACCACCACATTGGAGGGGTCAAGTCCGAATCCGCGTTCTTCCGACAGGCTGATATCCTTAAGCCAGAAATATACCTTCATGATCATCCGCTCGAACAACGGTAGTTCATTGTCCTGGCTCAGGTATTTTTCCATTACGATGAACTGGAAGTCGCCCACCACATTGTTTCTTTCCAGTGATTCATAACGGCTGTAGATATTGACCTCCTTATTGTTCACCAGCTCTTCCACTACTTTACGGAACAGCAGGTTGATCTTGGGTTCCATGCGGAAGCCAAGCCTGAATTCCACCCGGATAATGTCATTGGGGATGATGTGATCTACCACATATTCGCAGGTGTACGGATCATCCAGCGTGTCGACGTGTACGAACCAGTAGATGTCGGCCCGTTTCGGTTTTTTATTGAGGATCGAATAGATGATCTTATGCTCGATCTCCTTGGGATTGTTGGCGCTGGTCATGTACACGAGGTGTGTCGCGTGCTTCGGAACGGATTTATCGTTGCTCAGTTCCTGGATCATCGGAACATAGTGTTCCAGCCGCACGAACTCGACGTAGCGGTTCTTGATCTTGCGGCTGCGGAACCACACATACATTACCGTAAACAGGCCACCCGCCATAACAAGGGTGACATAACCGCCATGTTCGAATTTTTCGAGGTTGGCGAACAGGAAACTGAACTCAATGCTGAAATAGACAGCGAGGTACAGGTAAATGAGCAAAGGATTGACCCGTTTGCTGACCAGGAAATTAGCAAACAGAATGGACGTAGCGATCATACACAGGGTAATGGCCAGTCCGTAAGCAGCTTCCATGTTGGAAGACTTTTTAAAATAAAGGACCACACCGATACATCCCAGGAACAGGATGAGGTTGATGCCTGGTATATAGAGTTGACCCTTGGCTTCCGTTGGATAGTTGATCTTCAGTCGCGGCCACAGGTTCAGGCGCATTGCTTCGCTGATCAGGGTAAAGGAACCTGAAATAAGGGCCTGGCTGGCAATGATCGCTGCAGCAGTGGCAATGACGATACCGGGTAGGATGAACCACTGTGGCATCAGTCCATAGAAAGGGTTGGCATTAGCAGTATCAAAGATCTTTCCATCGTAATTGCGGAGCAGCCAGGCGCCCTGACCAAGGTAGTTGAGGATCAGGCAGCTTTTTACGAAGATCCAGCTCACCCGGATATTTTCCTTTCCGCAATGTCCCAGGTCGGAATAAAGTGCTTCGGCCCCGGTCGTACAGAGAAACACAGCGCCCAGGATCCAGAAACCCTTGGGGTAAGTGGTGAGGAGCTCAACGGCATAATGCGGACTAAATGCCTTGAAAATTCCCAGGTCATCACTGAGGTGCATGCTGCCCAGGAAACCCAGCATGGCGAACCAGACCACCATGATCGGCCCGAACAGTTTGCCGATATTGGCAGTGCCGAACTGCTGTACAAAAAAGAGCACCGAAATGATGCCCAGAACTATGTACATGACATTAGCCTGCGTGATATCGTGCAGTTTTGGGATCTGCCGGAGACCTTCAATAGCAGAGGTTACTGTAATGGGTGGCGTGATCATTCCGTCGGCGAGCAGTGCGGCGCCACCGATCATGGCGGGGATCACGAGCCATTTTTTCTGCCGGCGAACCAGCGCGTACAGGGAGAAAATTCCACCCTCTCCGCGGTTATCTGCCTGTAAAGTAAGGATGACGTATTTGACGGTTGTCTGCAAGGTCAGTGTCCAGATGATGCAGGATAGTCCTCCAAGGATCAGATTTTCCGTTATTTCCCTGTCTTTGATGATCGCATTCAGTACATATAGGGGGGACGTACCGATATCACCATAAATAATACCCAAAGCCACAACCAACCCTGCCAGCGTGGCTTTATTCAAATGTTTACCCACAATAGGATTATTAAGTTCGGACGGCTTGCAACGTCCGGAAGCAAAGGTATAGTTAAAAATAAAATTGTCTGTATCTTATGTATGCGAATACCGATCTACCTTTAACAAAAGTCGAACTCATGAAAATAAGGCTTGTGTTATTCAGCCTCCTGTTGCTTGCTTTCTCCGGTTCTTTTGGTCAGACTCCCGGTGTAGTGTATACCGAACCGGAAAAAGAAGACACCCGTCGTACCAATTTCGAGATCCTGGGTAAACTTGGCCAGGAAATTTTCATATATAAAAATAATCGCAGCGATCATACCGTCGGGGTATACGACAACGAAATGAAGCTGAAAAAGACGGTAACGCTTGATTTCGTTCCCGAAAAGCTGATCAGCCTCGACTATATCACGTACCCGGATCGTATAGTGTTTTTTTACCAGTACCAGAAAAAGAGGGTAGTGTATTGTGACCAGGTTACGATTGGTGCAGGTGCCAAAATTGACAGCACCCCCCTTACCCTCGATACCACGGAAGTGAATTACTCTTCCAACAACAAGATCTACACTATCGTGAACAGCGATGACAAGCAGAAGATCATGCTCTTCAAGGTAAACAGCAGTGATCCCCGCAGGTTTGTCGTATCCTCTTTCCTGTATAACAGCCAGGTCGAACTGCTGGGCCGCAGCCGCGCGGAAGTGCAGATGGACGAAAAGAATGAATTCTTTACCGATTTTCAGTTAAGCAATGCAGGCGAACTGGTGGTGGCCAAGTTTCAGAAAGCCGGCTCGAATTCAGAAGCGATCACCGGTGTCAATATGCTGATCAAGTACCCGGATTCTCTGAATTTCAGCGAACGCAAGGTGAATATCGGCAAACAGATTCTGGACAATATCGTGCTGAAGGTGGACAATAACAATAACAAGGTCTTCCTGGCCTCCTTCTTTTCCCGCCAGAAAAGGGGCAATATGGAGGGCCTGTATGTGGTAACCTGGGATAAGACGATGAATGAAAAAATCCTGGATACCGCCATTCTGTTCACCGATGAAGTGCGGGTACTGGCGAAAGGAAATGATGCCAACAAAAAGACCGCCTTCAATGACTTCTTCATCAAAAGCATCTATATCCGGAAAAATGGAGGTTATGCCGTGGTAAGCGAAGCCCTGTATACGACTTCCCGCTACAACAATTTCAGTCGCTGGGATTACATGGGCTATGGCAACCCCTGGATGAGCCCGATGAGCTACAACTACTGGTCCCCCTACAGCAGCCCCTGGTCAATGCCGTGGAGCCGTTATGGCTGGAATTCACCTGCCCAGACCCGTTATTTTGCCGACAATGTACTGGTGCTCACTTTTGACAAAGACAACAAACTTGACTGGAGCAACGTGATCACCAAAAGCCAGTTTGATGACGAATCCGATAACCTGATTTCTTACGGAAATATGAATACAGGTACTGAAGTGCACTTTCTTTTTAATACATTCGAAAGAAGGACATTCGTGCTGACCGACCAGAGCCTGGATGCAACGGGAAAGCTCACACGTTATCCGACATACAAAAACCTTGACAAGGGGTACGATTTCATGCCACGATTTGCGAAACAGGTAAGTGCCAGGCAATTGATCATTCCCTGCCTGTACAGGAATTACCTGTGCTTCGCCAAGGTGGACTTTTAAACCGATTGATGTGGTAGGAATATTCCGGCAAAAGAATCCGGGTAACGCGATGATTTTGCTCATCTACGGCCTGATCCTGAAATTTCCCTTGTTTCTGCACCGGCCGGCGCCGCTGCGGCAGCTGGAGGACAACTACCTGTACAAGCTGATCCTGGATGGATTGCGGCCATTTGCCGGCGAATCGGGGTTTGTCTACGGACTCCTGGCCTTTCTTTTATTATACCTGCAGGCCAACCTGCTGAACCGTGTGGCAAATTCCATCAAGCTGTTTCCCAAACCGAATTTCCTGGTCGGTATGTCGTTCCTGCTGGTCAGCTCATTGTTGCCGGAATGGAACCAGTTTTCCAGCACCCTGATCGTGAATTTCCTGCTGATCTGGATCTTTTACGGCATCACCACCTGGTACAACAGTCCAAGGCCGCTTTCTGCCATTTTCAATACCTGCCTGCTGCTGGGTGTGCTGCCCCTGTTCTACAGTCCCTGCGTGGCCTATATCGTGCTGCTTATTCTGGCCATTATCATCACCCGGCCGTTACGGGTAGGGGAGTGGGTCGTGGCAGCCGTAGGATTTCTGGCACCCTACTATTTCCTGTTCATCATCTTATACCTTGCCAATAACCTCCGGCCCTATGACCTGGTTCCCAAGGTCAGTTTTCACCTTCCCCGGCTCCCGGCATCGTTATGGATCACGTTCGGGATCCTGTTGCTGGTGGTGCCCTTCCTGATTGGTGGCTGGTTTGTGCAGGATAACCTGAATAAAATGCTGATCCAGGTACGGAAATGCTGGAGCCTGGTGCTGGTGGTGCTCCTGGTCGGCTTGCTGATCATACTGGTGAATCCCGGCGACAATTACCAGCACTGGTTCCTGAGCAGTATCCCGCTTACCAGCTTTCATGCGGCAACCTACTATTATCCCCAGAAAAGGACTTTCCCCCTGGTGCTGCACTGGGTGATTTTTGCTTTCGCCATAGCAGCGAACTATTTCGGGTAATGCCCCTCCGGCCGGCAAGGGCCATTTTCACTTTTTAATCTTGAGTTTTTGATGGACCTTTGCGCTAAATTTTTCAACCCCCGCTCATGAAATTCGGTGTAGTTGTATTCCCCGGCTCAAATTGTGACCGCGACATGCAGGACGCTCTCGCCCAGGATCTTAACCAGGAAGTGGTGATGCTTTGGCACAAGGACAAGGACCTCAGTGCCTTTGCGACCAGTGACTGTATCATTCTGCCCGGAGGCTTCTCCTATGGCGACTACCTCCGCTGTGGCGCAATTGCCCGTTTCAGCCCCATGATGCAGAGTGTGATCGATTTCGCAGGTCGCGGCGGCAAGGTTCTCGGCGTCTGCAATGGATTTCAGATCCTTTGCGAATCCCACCTCCTGCCGGGGGTGCTGCTCCGCAATGCCAACCAGCAATTTATCTGCAAGAATATTCACCTTAGCGGCCTCGGCAGCGATAAGGCCCTGAAAGTGCCTATTGCCCATGGTGAGGGACGTTTTTTTGCAGAAGATAAAGTACTGGATGAACTGGAAAAGAACAGCCAGGTGATCTACCGCTATTGCGATGAGAAAGGAGCGATTACACCCGAATCCAATCCCAACGGTGCTATCCGGAACATTGCAGGTATCCGCAATCGGGAAGGCAACGTATTTGGGATGATGCCCCACCCCGAAAGAGCGTGCTCCGAAGCACTGGGAAACCTTGACGGGCGCGTCATATTAAAAACCCTGCTGATGTAACTGGCGGTTTAGGGGTCATTTTTACCATAACATTAGAAGAATTTCACCCAAATTTGGGAAATGAAAAAGCTACTTACCACCCTTTCCCTGATGGTGGCCGTACTGGCAGTATTTGCCCAAAGTGAAAAGCAGGTGAAATGGTCTTTCACTGCCAAAAAAATTGCCGCTGATACCTATGAAGTACAGATGCTGGCAGAGGTAGGCGGAAATTATCACATCTATGCCCAGGAAGCGGGCGACGGACCACTGCCCACGAGTTTTGAATTCACCAAAAACCCACTGATCAGTCTGAACGGCAAGGTGAAGGAATCCGGAAAGCAGATCAAGAAATACGAAGAGGTTTTCAAATCAGAAGTGCGCTACTACGAGCAGAAGGTCGCTTTCACACAGGTGGTAAAAATTAAGGGTAAAGCCAAAACCAACCTTGCAGGTAAAGTGGAATTTATTGTTTGCAATGACCGCGAATGCCTGCCACCTTCTACAGTTAACTTCAAGGTCCCCATCGGGGGTTAATCCATGCTGAAAAAAATTGGGATGGCGCTACTTGCCATGGCCTTCACGGTCATTGGTTTTGCGCAGGATAGTTTACCGGTAATACAACTGACAGGAAAATCCCGCCAGGCAGCAGAAGGCTGGGTGATCGAATTGAATGCCGCTATCCGGCAGGGCTGGAAAGTATATTCTGTTACCGCGCCAGACGACCAGCCCAATACGCGCATAATACTGGACTCTTCTTTCAGCGGTCAGTCTGGAAAGACAACTGAATCCGGCAACCTCCAGGAGAAGCCGGAACCGCTCTTCGATAATGCCAGGCTTCGCTTTTTTGAGCAGTCCGTTCAGTGGGAAATTCCGGTGAGCGGCCTGAAGCCCGGACAGAATGTTTCAGGCAATGTCTGGTTTATGGCGCTTCGCGGAGATGAAATAGTCGGACCGGAACCCGTTCCTTTCAGATTTTCCCTGAATGACAAAGGGGAACTGACCACTATGGCCACTACACTTTCCGGCGATCAGGCCGCTGCCGCTTCCATCCACCGCCCCGCTATTGATATGGACAATCCTGTGTCAGACTGTGGCGGAACCGGTGGCGAAAAAGCAGAACACAAAAGTATCTGGTCAATTTTTGCCCTGGGATTCCTGGGCGGACTGATCGGTCTGATCATGCCCTGTACCTTTCCGATGATCCCGCTCACCGTGAGCTTTTTCACCAAGCGGGCACAGAGCAGGCAACAGGGGATCCGCAATGCCTTTCTCTATGGCTTCTTTATTTTCCTGATCTATGTGCTGCTCAGTGTGCCTTTTTATTTCCTGGATGCCGGCAATGAGGGCATCCTGAACAATATTTCCACCAACGCCTGGCTCAACCTCTTTTTCGCGGCAGTCTTCTTTGTGTTCGCGCTGTCGTTTTTCGGACTGTTTGAAATCGCACTACCGAGCAGCATGACGAATAAAGTGGATGAGAAGTCGAACATGCGAACCACCGGCGGGATCTTTTTTATGGCACTGACGCTGGCCATTGTATCGTTTTCCTGCACGGGACCCATCCTGGGTACCCTTCTGGTGGGAGCGCTTAACCGTGACGGCGGAGCGATGCAGCTGACAGTTGCCATGTCGGGATTTGGTATTGCCCTGGGGCTTCCCTTTGGCCTGTTCGCTTTGTTCCCGCAGTGGCTTTCCCGCCTGCCGCGTTCCGGCAGCTGGATGAATACCGTTAAGATCGTTTTTGCCTTTGTGGAACTTGCCCTGATGATCAAGTTTCTTTCCAATGCAGACCTGGTAAAACACTGGGGACTGCTGAAACGGGAAGTGTTTTTTGGCTTGTGGATCCTGATCGCCCTGGCAACCAGCCTCTACCTGTTCGGAATACTGAAGTTCAGGCACGATCCGCCGCCGCCCAAACTGAGTAAAGGAAGGCTGGCGCTGGCCACTGCATTCCTGCTGTTCGGCCTATACCTCGTTCCCGGGCTGACCAATACACCTTATGCCAACCGGGCGCTGGTGAGCGGCTTTCCGCCACCGCTGACCTACAGCGTATATGCAAAGGAATCGTCACATGTGGTTAACGACTATGAAAAAGCCCTGGAATTGTCCCGCCAGACCGGCAAACCGATCCTGGTGGATTTTACCGGCTGGGCCTGTGTGAACTGCCGCAAAATGGAGGAGAATGTGTGGACGCAACCCGAAGTAAAGGAACTGATCGAAAGAGATTTTGTACTGGTGTCTTTATATGTTGATGACCGTAAGGCATTACCGGATGCCCAGCAGTTCCTGTATACCAATAAAGCAGGTAAGCCAGTGGAAATCAAAACTGTCGGAGACCGGTACCTGAATTTCCAGACGGAGAACTTCCGTAATGCTTCTCAACCGTTATATGCCATCGTTTCTCCTGACGAGAAACTGTTGAACCAGCCTGTGGGTTATATGCCCGATGCAAAAGCTTATGCTGAATGGCTGCGTTGCGGCCTGGGGAAGAAAACAGCTAACCGGTAGTTCCGGCGGGTCCTTAACCAGGCTTTAAAACTCCTTCATAGTTGCTTTAACCTTGCTTTGGAAGCAAGGTTCTTATAGGGATAAAGCCGGTTTAAAGCAAGGTTAAAGCAAGGATAAAGCAATTTTTTAGCATGATTGAAGCAAGAAAAAAACCCCGCATCGCGGGGTTTTTTCAATTTGGCGTCATTCTGCAACAGCCTTCCGACGGGCAAGCGAATCATAGTTGTCAGAGGGAGGAGCAGAATGACATTATCTTACTTGTAATGTTATGCTCGGTTCGTAGTGTAAAAGTACAGTGTGGCTTGACAATTTGTATGTTAAAGTGCAATATTTTTTTCTGACATCATTTTACGCAGGTTGATCAGGCCATAACGCATCCGACCCAGTGCTGTATTGATACTGCAATTGGTCAGCGCAGCGATTTCTTTAAAGCTCAGTTCTGCATAATGACGGAGGATGATCACCTCGCGCTGGTCTTCCGGCAGCAGGTCGAGCATCTTGCGAACGCGGTCATGGCTTTGTCTTTTCATCATCTTTACATCAGCACCTTCTTCGGTGAAATTGATCACCTCGAAGATGTCTCTTTCATCGCTGGTTTTGATGGCAGGTGTACGCTTTACTTTACGGAAATGATCCACGCAAAGATTATGTGCGATACGCATTGCCCAGGGAAGGAATTTGCCTTCCTCTGTATAACGTCCACCCCTGAGGGTATCAATTATTTTAATTAAAACATCCTGAAAGATGTCTTCGGCAAGGTATTTGTCTTTGACAAGGAAAAGGATGGAAGTGTAGAGTTTGTCCTTGTGACGAAGGATCAAAGTTTCGAGGGCATTCATGTCACCATCCATAAATAGATGGATGAGTTCATTGTCGGTTTTAATGCAGAGTGATTTCATAAACTTCTACGGTTTTTTGAATTTTAAAAATGGATATTGGTATACTGGATTAGGGAAAAGACGATGGGAAGAGTAGTAGTATTACTATAGGCGTGAGTTTTTGGTTTTTCGTTTAGGACGCTTATGACTACCAAGATAATATATTTTTCTAATAAACAATATTTCCCCAAAATTTTTTTTGAACCCGCCCTTCATACTTTTGTAATACTAGTATGAGCAATTCGATTTCTACCGCACCGCACAGGGTTCAGGACATTTTTATCAAGGGTGCAAGGGTGCATAATCTCAAGAACGTTGATGTAAGTATTCCCCGCAACAAACTCGTAGTGGTGACGGGAGTTTCAGGTTCCGGCAAGTCTTCTTTAACAATTGATACCTTATTTGCAGAAGGACAACGGCGTTATGCCGAAAGCCTAAGCGCGTATGCCCGACAGTTCCTTACGCGGATGGACAAACCCGATGTGGATTATATACACGGTTTATGCCCCGCGATCGCTATCGAGCAAAAAGTGATCACCCGAACACCTCGTTCGACCGTGGGGAGTATGACGGAAATCTACGATTACCTCAGGTTATTATACGCGAGAACAGGAAAGACGATCTCACCGGTATCTGGCCGCGTGGTGAAAAAAGATGACGTCACGGATGTGGTGAATGTGATCCGCAATCTTCCCAAAGGAGACAAGATCCATATTCTCGTTCCATTCCGTCAGCACCAGAACCGTTCGGTTGAAGAAGAGCTGAGTATTCTCCTGCAGAAAGGATTCAGCCGCTTGTATGAGGGCGGCGTACTTTCCATTGATGATATTCTTCAACAGATGGCGCAGGGTGACTACTGGAAACCGGCAAAAGGAAAGCAGGCCTACCTGCTGATCGACCGCCTCGTAGCGAAAGATTTTGAAGAAGATGACCTTCACCGGATTGCCGACTCTGTCGGTACCGCATTTTATGAAGGTGAAGGCGAGATTCAGCTGCTGGTCAACGAGCAGCAATGGTTGCCTTTCAGCAATCGTTTCGAACTTGACGGACTGGTATTTGAAGAACCGGTTCCCAATCTTTTTTCTTTTAATAATCCGTTCGGTGCCTGCCCTACCTGCGAAGGATTCTCCCAGGTGCTTGGAATAGACGAAGACCTGGTGATCCCTGATCGCCGGTTAAGCGTTTACGAAGGAGCAATCGCTCCCTGGAAAGGTGAGAAGCTTGGCTGGTGGAAAGAACAGTTTATCAAAGCTGCCAAAGCCAACGGTTTCCCGATCCATAAGGCCATCATCGACCTCACCAAAGAACAATACCGCCAGCTTTGGGATGGCGCAGGAGCAGCGCTCGGCATTCATGCTTTTTTTAAGGAAGTGGAGCAGAATCTCTACAAGGTGCAGTACAGGGTATTACTGGCACGTTACCGTGGCCGGACTATCTGTCCGGATTGCCACGGCTACCGCCTGAGGAAAGAAGCGCTCTATGTAAAAGTCGGCGGGAAACATATCGGTGAGCTTTGTGAAATGCCCGTCCGCGACCTCCAGACCTGGTTCAGTGAACTGGAACTTTCCGATTACGACCGTACTGTTGCCAAGAGGATCCTCCAGGAGGTGGAAACACGCATCAGTACGCTCATGGATGTGGGGCTAGGTTACCTTACTTTGTCAAGACTGGCCAATAGCCTCAGCGGCGGCGAGAGCCAGCGTATTCAGCTGACCCGCAGCCTGGGAAGCAATCTCACCAATTCGCTTTATATCCTCGATGAACCTTCAATCGGATTGCATGCCCGCGACACCAGCCGCCTCATCAAAGTGCTGAAGCACCTTCGTGACCTGGGCAACACCGTTGTAGTGGTGGAGCACGATGAAATGATGATGCGCGAGGCGGATTATATCATTGACATGGGGCCACTGGCCAGCCATCTCGGCGGGGAAGTGGTTGCAGCGGGAAACTATGATCAGCTGATCGCCAACAAGAACAGCCTGACCGGGAAATATCTTTCCGGTAAGCTGACCATCGATCCGCCCGCCAAACCAAGACCCTGGAAACGGTCCGTTACAGTAAAGGGTGCGCGGCAGCATAACCTGAAAGATATTGATGTTGAATTTCCCCTCGGCATTTTCACGGTGGTCAGCGGCGTAAGCGGCAGTGGCAAGACAACCCTTGTCAAGCAGATCCTGTATCCCGCCCTTCAAAAAATCAAGGGAGTGAGTTCGGAAAAGGTAGGATTGCATCGTTCGGTGGAGGGAGACATCGATTTTATTACCCAGATTGAACTGGTGGATCAGAACCCGATCGGCAAATCTTCCCGGAGTAACCCGGTAACCTATATCAAAGCGTACGATGAGATCCGTGATCTTTTCGCGTCTCAGCCGCTGAGTAAAATGCGCGGTTTTCAACCCAAACATTTTTCCTTTAATGTGGATGGCGGGCGTTGCGACGCCTGTAAGGGAGAAGGCGAACAGGTTGTGGAAATGCAGTTCCTGGCAGACGTCCACCTGACCTGCGAAGTATGCGGCGGCAAGCGATTCAAGGAAGAGGTGCTGGAAGTGACCTACCGCGAGAAAAGCATTTACGATATACTGGAAATGAGTGTTGATGACGCTATTGAGTTTTTTGCCGACGAGAAGGATGTTGTCAATAAGATCCGCGCACTCAGTGATGTGGGGTTGGGATATGTGAAACTGGGACAATCCTCTGATACATTATCAGGCGGAGAGGCGCAGCGGGTTAAACTGGCTTCCTTTCTGGGCAAAGGCCGTGCGCAGGGGCATATCCTGTTCATATTTGACGAGCCCACCACCGGCCTCCATTTTAACGACATCAAGAAATTACTGACCTCCTTTAATGCACTGATCGCCCAGGGGCATACCATCCTGGTGATTGAGCACAATACGGATGTGATCCGGTGCGCAGACTGGCTGATAGACCTGGGGCCCGAGGCCGGCGATGGCGGTGGAAGCCTGGTGTATGCGGGTGTGCCAGCGGGTATAGTGAAGGCGAAGGGAAGTGTGACGGGGAAGAGTCTGGGAGTTTAGTAGTTTGGTAGTTTGGTTGTTTGGTTGTTGATTTAATCGATATAACCTGTTTCTATGAAAAATATCATTGGATTATTTCTGCTGGCGACAGTCCCTTACTTTGTTGCCGGCCAACCTTCCGGTCGGGAACCAACTGCGAAGGAACAGGCGCTTATCAATAAAAGCCAGGATTGTGTCAAAAAGCCATCGCTATCCTTTGCTTCACGGATGAAGCGATTCCCTTTCAATAATGCGACCAGTATTCAACTGGTTTCCTTTCCGCATACGGGTGTTAAAGAAGATGGTAGCGAATACAGGGATAGTCTTCCGCGGCAAAAAGACACCGTTTGCTATGCAAAGCTTTCAGAAATTAAAACACTGACCCTGCGGCAGATTGAACGGCTGTCTGACCTGCTTGTTAATTACGGATTCAGGGGAGGCTACACGGTACCGAAAGGTGTTAACACGATCGGGTCTGTCCAAATGTGCTATAATCCCAGAAATGCCATCCTGTTCCTGGGAGAAGACAGGCAGGTGATCGCCTTTCTGGAGATCTGTTTTGAATGCAGGAGGTTCAGGGGTAGTCATGATGGGATGACCTTAGGAGAGGATTGCAATCAGAAATGGGCGCTGATCAAACAATTTTTTGCAGACGCAGGTATCCGGTATGGCGTCTCCAGGGAAACCAACGACAATTGAATTGTTGTATGCAAGCTGAAATTTCAAGGGATGGGTTTGAAATTGTAAATGGTATTTATGCGCCAGCTGAAATTGCCGCTATTGGTAATCTGTTGAAAAAGCAGGAATCTTCCCGTCCCACCTTTCGGCGTTCAACTGCATTATTTGCCGTCCGGCAATTGCTGAAGGAAATTCCTGCAGCCATCCCTTTGATTTTTACCCCTGCATTGAAACGGTTGATCGGGGACCGGGCCGGCAAAGGATATTTCCTGGTGAAGTCAATCTACTTCGACAAACCGCCTGCTTCCAACTGGTTCGTCGCCTTTCACCAGGACCTGACCATCTCCGTTGCTGAAAAGGCCGAAGCAACCGGTTTTGGCCCGTGGACCGTCAAGCAGGACCAATACGCAGTGCAGCCGCCGGTTGCTTTGCTGGAAGATAATATTACGGTGCGCATACACCTGGATGAAACAGATGAACAGAACGGCGCCCTTCACGTTGTTCCGGGGAGCCATTTATCCGGGATCAGGCGGGATTGCAATCAGGTTCAGCAGTCGGAAACAGTTACCTGCAGGGTTAGTTCGGGTGGTGTGATGCTGATGAAACCTCTGTTGGCCCACGGTACATTCCGCACCAGTAATGAAAAGGGAAGAAGGGTCATACACCTCGAATTCAGCCGGCAGGAGTTACCCGCTCCCTTGCAATGGTCGGAAAGGCTGGTTCCTGTTTCCACCCATAGAAGATGATCCGGGGCCAATCAGACCTGCATGCCACCTCAAAGGTAACTCGATGGTAACTCATTGGTAAGGGGATGCCAGGTGGACGCAACCGCGGATTTCGCATACCTATTGCAATGCCATTGCAGGACCATTCCAGCTTCAATCCGGTATCATTCCGGTAAAACAGGCTTTCGTGAATAGTTTCAGAGGAGCCCATTAGTCAAAACAGAGCTTTCGTGAGGTTTTGCTCAGTTAATCGATGTGATTACCTACAAGGCCCCGGGTATCTATAACCCAGGGGGTGAAACAGCCACACTTCCTTCGCCCACAGAAGCTTTAGCGTAGGTGGGTAAACTCTTCAACAACTAAACTACCTCAGCCTGTCCAGCGATTTGATCAGCTTCTCATCCTTCCTGATGCCACGCGCAGCCAGGAACAGGAAGATCACCATGGCAATTGGAAGCAGTCCGCCCCATTTATAGGTGCCTTGCATCAGGGGAACTGATTTCTTGAACCCTTCCACGGCATAAACCTGGAGGCCGATCACCACTATCGACAGCAGGGCGCCAATGATGGCCATATTGTATTGTGTGGGCCGTTTTTTATAGAGAAATATTGCAACAGTAGCCAGGCAGGCGACTCCGATAATGAGGGCGAAGCTTAACAGGCTCTCAGAAGCCAGGTAAGACCGGATCGATTTATCTGCCAGGGTTGCGCTGAACAAGGGAACCCGGGCCATCAGGAAGCCGCAAACAGCAGCCAGTGCCAGCCATACAGTTTGTATACGTTGGATCATAGCGTAAAGTTAACCTGACCAAAACTGGTCATGCATAAAGTTAACAGGAAGAAGTTAAAACAAAGAAGAGAAAACGGTTATCCGAGTTCGGGATATAACGGAAACTGTTCCATAAAGCCGTTTACTTCCTTGCGCACTTTAGCGATCAGTGCCTCGTCGTCTGCATTCATCAATACCTGGTCAATGGCATTCACCACAAACTCCATATGGTTTGCCAGCATACCGCGGCTGGTGATGGCCGGTACACCCACCCGGATTCCGGAAGTCACAAATGCGCTCTTGTCGTCAAAGGGCACCATGTTCTTGTTCAGGGTGATCTCTGCCTTGCCCAGCACCTGTTCGGCCTTTTTGCCGCTGATATTCTTATTCCGGAGATCGATCAGCATCAGGTGGTTGTCCGTTCCGCCGCTGATGATCTGGTAACCGCGATCATTAAGCGCTTTGGACATGGCCTGGGCGTTTTCGACGATCTGTTTCGCATAAGCGGTAAAGCTGTCGCTCAGCAATTCACCGAAGGCAACTGCCTTGGCAGCGATCACATGTTCCAGCGGACCGCCCTGGGTGCCGGGGAATACCGCCATGTCGATCAGGTTGCTCATGGGACGGATATTGCCCTTGGTATCTTTCAGGCCAAATGGATTGTCACCGTCCTTTTTCATCAGGATGATGCCGCCACGGGGGCCTCTCAGGGTTTTATGCGTAGTGGAAGTCACAAAATGACAGTGGTCAAAGGGAGAGCTCAACAAACCTTTCGCAATGAGTCCTGCAGGGTGCGCCATATCGCACATCACGAAAGCGCCGACTTCGTCAGCCACCTTGCGGATGCGGGCATAATCCCAGTCGCGGCTATACGCGGAAGCGCCGCAGATGATCAATTTGGGTTTGTGATCCCGGGCCTGTTTTTCAAGCATCGCATAGTCAACGCGGCCGGTTTCTTTTTCCACCCCGTAAAAAACGGGATTATACAGCTTTCCGCTGAAGTTGACCGGTGATCCGTGGGTAAGGTGACCGCCCATTGACAGGTCGAGGCCCAGGATGGTGTCACCCGGTTGCAGGATGGCCAGCATCAGGGCTGCATTAGCCTGGGCACCACTGTGCGGTTGCACGTTAGCGTATTCGCAACCGAATGCTTCCCTGATACGGTCGATGGCGAGTTGTTCTACCTGGTCAACTACTTCGCAACCTCCGTAGTAACGGCGGCCTGGGTAGCCTTCAGCGTATTTGTTCGTCAGCACGCTGCCCATAGCCTGAATGACCTGGAGAGAAGTGAAGTTTTCTGAGGCAATCAGCTCGATACCGTGCCTTTGTCTTTCCAATTCCTTGCGGATCAAATCGAAGACCAGAGCGTCTTGTTGCATGCTTTTTAAAATTTGCCGCAAAAATAGGTAATTTACGCCCAGTTGAGGCCTGTCATCCTATCGGCCTTTGAAAAAACCTCCGGATGAAAGCGATTATTCCTGTAGCTGGTGCCGGCACCAAACTACGTCCCCATACTTATACACAACCCAAAGCCCTGATCCCGTTGGCAGGGAAAACCATTCTCAGCATTATCGTTGACCAGCTGGTCGACGCAGGCGTGAATGAGTTCATTTTTATCATCGGGTACCTGGGGGATAAGATCCAGGATTTTGTGCGGGAAAAATATCCTGACCTCAACACGCATTTTATCCAGCAAAACGAAAGGCTGGGTATCGGGCATGCGATCCTGCTCACACGTGACCTGGTACAGGAAGACGAGGTGATCATTGTACTGGGCGACAGTATCTGTGAATATGATGTAAGGGCCGTGATCAACAGTGAAAGCAGCCTGCTTTGTGTAAAGCGGGTGGACGATCCGCGGGATTTCGGTGTGGCAGAGATCAATGAAGATGGCCAGATCACGAGGGTGGTGGAAAAGCCGCAAATACCCAAGAGCAATATGGCGCTGGTGGGCATCTACCGGATCCGCGAAACCGGTGTGCTGTTCAACTGCCTGGACAATAATATCCGCGACAATGTCACCTCATACGGGGAGTTCAACCTGACTGATGCACTTGAATGCATGATCCAGCGCGGGGCGGTGATCCGATCCTTCAAGGTGCAGAACTGGTTCGACTGCGGGAAGAAAGAAACCCTGCTGGAAAGCAACGCCACCCTGCTGCGGAAAATGGGGCAGTCCATCGCAGACGAACAGCAGTTTGAGAATACCATCATTGTTCCGCCGGTAAGCATCGCTGCAGGATGTGATATTTCCAACAGTATTATCGGTCCCAACGTTGCCATCGGGGAATGTGTCACGATTACCGACAGCATTATCAAGGATTCGATCATCGGTGCCTTTTCTGACCTTAAAGACATTGTGCTGACGCATTCCCTGATCGGTTCAGATACCGAGGTCAGGGGCGAAAGCAGGAGCCTTAATATTGGTGACAATACAGATATAGACCTCGGAAAGCGGTAGGTCTTTTATCCATAAAACAACAGGGAATGTTTGAAAACAATCGGATCTGCCGGCTGTTCGGCATCCAGTACCCGATAGTTCAGGCCGGCATGGTGTGGACAAGCGGCTGGCGGCTGGCCAGTGCAGTCAGTAATGCCGGTGGCCTTGGCCTGATCGGCAGCGGAAGCATGTATCCGGAAGTATTGCAGGAACATATCCGGAAGTGTAAGGCAGCAACTGACAAGCCTTTTGGGGTGAATGTGCCGCTTATGTATCCTGATATTGAACGGATCATGGAGATCATCATCAAGGAGGGGGTGAAAATAATATTTACGTCGGCAGGCAACCCTGCAACCTATACCGGCATTCTGAAAGAAAAGGGGCTTACCGTTGTTCATGTAGTGGGTAGCAGCAAATTCGCGAGGAAAGCAGAAGCGGCTGGTTGTGATGCCGTAGTCGCCGAGGGGTTCGAAGCAGGTGGCCATAACGGCCGGGAAGAGACAACCACGATGGTGCTGATCCCGGCTGTGCGGGCTGCTGTAAAAATTCCTGTAATTGCGGCAGGGGGCATTGCAACGGGAAGGCAGTTATTGGCGTCAATGGTGCTGGGAGCGGAGGGCGGACAAGTAGGAACGAGGTTTGTGGCCAGTGAGGAATCCAGTAACCATCCGGCCTTCAAAGCAGCCGTAACGGCCGCGGAAGAAGGCGATACCCTGCTGAGCCTCAAAAAGCTGGTTCCGGTCCGCCTGTTGAAGAATGAATTCTTCCGGCAGGTTGCAGCAGCTGAACAGCGTGGTGCTACACCCGAAGAACTGAAATCATTGCTTGGCCGTGCCCGCGCCAAAAAAGGGATGTTTGAAGGTGACCTGGAAGCCGGTGAACTGGAGATCGGACAGGTCAGTGCGCTGGTAAAAGATATTCTTCCAGCTGGAAAAATTGTACGAATTTTAATGGAAGAATTCCTGGATGCTGTGAGAAACCCATTCTAAACCAACCAAAGCAGGAATATGAAATTTCGTTCAATGATTGCTGTTATGCTCGGCCTGACTGTTGCACAGGGTGCCGTAGCCAATCCGGGTAACGATTCCCGGAATGAGGGCGTCATTCACGGATATGTAGTGGATGCGGTCACCAAAAAACCAGTTAAGGGCGTTGTCGTATCAGCAGTGGTTGGAAAGACTTCCGTCAGCAAAGAGGTTTCTACAAATGCAGATGGCTATTTCAGGATCAAGCAATTGCCGAACGGCGAGATGTCGATCAAATTCGACAAAAAAGGCTATAAGTTTCTGCGGAAAGAATCTGTAAAAGTGAAGGACGGTGGTGTTGTTAAAATGAACGTGGATATCTATGTTGAATCTGATGAATACCTGCCATCTGATCTCGAACATCCTACATTAAGACTTATTGAAGGAATTCTTTAGGACATTATATTGTATCAAAGAAGCGGGCGATCTGTATTCAGATCGCCCGCTTTCGTTACTGGAGGTTACTTCCCGATGGGTTAGTCGACATTATCGGTGTCCACCTCGAACCGGTCATTTTCATTGAGGATTAAGGTATGCGGGTGACGGAAGTATTTTTTGTATTTACTGACAATATTTTCCGGTTGTTCAACGCCATCTATGGTTAGCGTGCCGGTATCATAGCGCACCCGGTAGTTGCGGCGATCTTTGATCAGGCCGGAGCTGATCATGTCGTCGGTCATGGTTTTATAACCTTCGAGTTCAATCCTCGCGTCTTTCAAGCCGTTTTCCGCTTCCTGCAGGCTTTTGCGAATTACACTCTTCTGGTCTTTGAGATTGATGCGCGCCTGGTCGAGCTCCGCTTTCAACCGGAACGATTCCTTGTCCATCTGTTTGCGAACCCGGTCCATTTCCGCTTTCAGGTCTGCTGTCCCATTATTTTTCCAGTCCTTCATCGCCTTTTGTGATGCTGCCAGGGCTTCTCTGATTTCTTTATCCCAATCTCTTTTGGACATTTCACGCTGCACTTCTTCCTGTGCCCTGGCCATTTGCTGTTCCAGGTGTTCCATATCAATTTTCTGAAGCAGTTTTTCTTCGTCCAGCTTTTCCATCTGTTGGTCAAGCTGGGCCATTGCCTTACGGACCTGCTCATCTATTTCCGCAGTGTTGAGCCTGCCCAATGCATTTTCCATTTCTGCTTCGATCTTATCCCAGTTCTTACCGGAGATTTCGCGCTGCAGTTTTTCCTGGGCTTTACGCAGTTCTCTTAACTGGCTATCCAGGCTCTTTCCCGGAACGGTATCCCGGTTGACGGGTTGCTGGTCGGCCTGGTACGTCTCATAGGTGAGGGAAGCGCAGTGAACATAACTTTCTGTCCAGCTGATGGATCCGAGGGCAATACTGAAAAGAATTCCCGACAAGGCCCGGTGGCGTGCGGTTTGGCTGAATGTAAACATAGTGCAGGTTTGTTGTTACGAATGATTTCGTAATAAATATACGATCGTTTTCGTAATGGGAAACCCTTTGGGAAGAAATTAACGTTTACCCTTTACGGAAAGCCCATCGCAGCATTTCTTTCCACGTGGGTTTCTTACCATACATCAGGATCGCTGTACGGTAGATTCTGCCGGCGAGCCAGGTCGTTCCTAAAAATCCAAGTACGAGGAATGCCAGTGACAGCAGCAATTGCCAGGCGGGAACGCCATAGGGCAACCTGGCCATCATCACGATGGGGGAAGAAAGGGGGAACAGGCTGCCGAACAATGCGAGCCCGCCATCAGGATTATTCAGCGCCTGCGTCATGATCACAAAGGAAAAAATGATGGGCATGGTGATGGGCAGCATGAGTTGCTGCGCATCCTGCGGGTCTTCATTCACTGCACTCCCCACTGCTGCGAACAGCGAAGAATAGATGAGGTAACCGCCGAGGAAATACAGAATAAAGCAGAGCAGGATCAGGGGCATATTGGCATCACCCATATACTGGGAGAGTTGTTTCATGGCATTTACCATTGGAGAGGAACCTGTCATGGCGCCGGGAACGCCGGGTGCCTGTGCGGCAACCTGGTCGCCCATGCCCGGGAAAATGAGTGGTAACAGCAATTGAAGGCCAATGACCAGGGCGATCCAGATCAGGAACTGCACCAGCCCGACCGCACCGATGCCAAAGATCTTGCCCATCATCAGCTGAAATGGCCTGACACTGCTGACGATCACTTCAGCAATACGGCTGGTTTTTTCCTCCATGACGCCGCGCATCACCATGGCGCCGTAAATAAATAGGATCATATAGATCAGGATACCGCAGAAAAAGCCCAGACCGTAAGCGAAGCCGGTGCTGTCACTTTTTCCTGCTTTGGTAACACGCAGGGGAATCTCCGTGCGGGCACTGTCCATCGCTTCAAGGGTAACACCCGGAGCGAGGAGGCGTTGCATTCTTATCTTTTCGATTCCTGCGTTCAGGCGGCGTTCGATGTTTTCTTTGGCCATGAGCCCAACGCTGCTGAGTGTTACCAACTCGAGGCTGTCGTGTGCATCGGCTTTGAAACTGTCTGGCAGGAGGATGAATCCATTATACTGTTTGTCTTTCAACAATTGTTGCAGGGCAGCCGGATCTTTTTCGTTCAGGTAACTGAAGCGGAGGCTCTTGTTGTTTTCCAGTTTACCGGTAAGTGCATTGTTGCCACCTGCAATGGCGATATGCAGGTCGTCTTTTCCTTTGATGCTGAAGTAAATGATCAGACCATACAGACCAAAGATGATCACCGGCAGCAGTATGGTCGTCAGCAGGAAGGTCTTTTTCTGTACGCGGGTCAGAAACTCGCGGCGGGCTATGATAAGTATCTTGTTCATGAAATCAGGAGAGGTTGTTTTGGAAAGCTCTGGTAGTACTTTGGTTGTCGTTTACCAAACGGATGAAGATGTCATTAAGGGAAGGCAGGATCTCGTTGAATGCACGGATGGTAATGTTCTGCCGGATGAGATCAGACAACAATGCGTTGGTATCGTGCTGTCCATTGAGCTGGATGGTAAATTCTGACGCATCCTGATCCAGGATCCGGTAATCCTTGCCGGGCGGAAGTGTTTGTCCTTCTGCGGTTTTAACCAGGAACCGGTGTTCCTTGAACTGTTCTTTGATGGTGCCGACGGCACCGTCCAGCACTTTCCTGCCTTTGTTGATCAACACGATCTGGTCACAGATCTCTTCTACTTCAGCCATGCGGTGTGTGCTGAATATTATGGTGCAGCCACGCTCTGCCAGTCCGTGGATCTCATCGCGGATAAGATTGGCGTTCACCGGGTCAAGTCCGCTGAAGGGTTCATCGAGGATGATCAGTGAAGGTTCATGCAGTACGGTGGTGACAAACTGAAGTTTTTGCTGCATTCCCTTACTAAGGTCTTCTACTTTGCGGTTCCACCAGCTTTCCATGCCGAATTTCTGAAACCAGCGTTTTACTTTTTCGAGGGCTTCCTGCCGGTTCAGGCCTTTCAGTTGTGCGAGGTAAAGGACCTGCTCACCGATTTTCATTTTTTTATACAGCCCGCGTTCCTCGGGCATATAGCCAATCCTGAGAATGTCTCTTTCTGCTTCGAAGGGCCGGCCTTCAAATATGATCTGGCCTTCATCGGGGTAAAAGATTCCGGTGATCATGCGCAGCAGGGTGGTCTTCCCTGCGCCGTTTGGTCCAAGCAGTCCGAAAATGCTTCCGCGTGCGATAGAGAAGCTGATATCATCTACCGCTTTCTGGGAAGCATAATATTTTTTGAGGTGGTTGACTTCAAGCAGTGCCATGCAGGTTTTTTTAATTAGATGCGAAGTAAGATGTCTTATTACAACGAAATGCAAATTTTTCCCGCGGCAGAGAATATACCTACTGACCGGGAATAAGTTGCTGAGTGATGGCTAAGGCGCATTTTTCTCCATCCATTGCAGCGCTGACAATTCCGCCGGCGTATCCGGCACCTTCACCTGCGGGATAGAAACCTTTGATCATCGGATGCTGGAGGGTAACCGGATCCCGCGGGATTCTGACAGGGGAGGAGGTACGTGATTCGGTAGCTACTACAACGGCCTCCCTGCTCAGGTAACCTTTCATTTTCTGACCAAACGCACGAAAGCCGCCTGCAAGGGCTTCATAAACAAATGGTGGCAGTACCTCCCAAAGCGGCGCAGGTGAAATGCCGGGCAGGTAAGAGCATTCGGGCAGGTCGGCGGAAATGCGCCGGCTAACGAAATCGGACAACCGAAGTGCCGGTGCAACAAACTTTCCACCTCCTGCCTGGAAGGCGCGTTGTTCGACCGCCTGCTGGAAAATCATTCCGCTGAGTGGTCCATGCTGATTGCCGAAGTCGGCAGCTTCTACGGAAACTACCATTCCCGAGTTGGCGAAGGGGTTGTTCCTTTTGGACGGGCTCCAGCCATTGACCACGAGTTCACCGGGAGCTGTTGAAGCGGGCGCGATGATTCCACCGGGACACATACAGAAAGAAAAAACACCCCGGTCGTTGACCTGCTGTACCAGGCTGTAGGAAGCCGGTGGGAGATAATCACCCCGCGTGGAACAATGGTACTGGATAGAGTCGATCAGTTCCTGGGGATGTTCCACACGCACACCCAAAGCAAAGGGTTTAGCCTCAATGCCGATGCCCTGCCGGTGAAGGCCTTCGAAAACGTCACGGGCGCTGTGGCCTGTTGCCAGGATAATGGCTTCTCCCTCAAATCGGTTGCCCGAAGCTGTTAGCGCTGCGTGGAATTTTCCACCGCGTACGTCATATCCCACAACCTTTTCTTCAAAATGAAACTCACTTCCTCCGTCCAGGAGCTGCTGACGCATGGCGGAAATGATCTGGGGCAGTTTATTGGTGCCGATATGGGGATGGGCGTCGATCAGAATGCTTTCATCTGCGCCGAATTGTACAAAAAGCTGCAGGATTCGGTCGATACTGCCACGTTTATTGGAGCGCGTGTACAATTTGCCGTCGCTGTAGGTTCCGGCGCCGCCTTCCCCGAAGCAATAATTGCTTTCAGGGTTGATGATACCTTCTTTATTCAGCAGGGCGAGGTCGCGGCGACGGGCGCGGACATCTTTACCCCGTTCCAGGATCACCGGTTTGATGCCTGCTTCCATCAGCCGCAGTGCAGCGAATAATCCGCAGGGGCCTGCGCCTGCAATAATCACCCGCGGGGCATCCGGCGGAAGCTGGTCAAAGCGGATGGTGGGATGCGAACGTTCCACGAACGGCTCATCCACATAGGCTCTCACGGTAAGGTTGATGCGTACCTGGCGGCTACGGGCATCAATGGATCGCTTCAGCAAATGATAGCCAGTTATATTACCTGCCTTGCGCGACAGGGCACTGGCAATATAACCGCGAACGACTGACGGATTGTCGGCCTCCTGCGGTGTGACCTGCATTTGAAGCACTTGTATCATGGACCGTGTTTAGTTAACTTTGCACCCCCAAAAAATGCCATTCGTAAATTAAAATATTTGTACCTTTTATTGTTCCCGTATGCCAGATTCCTTAAAACAGTACAGGTTGGTCAGGCTGCTTTTTTGCCTTATGGCAACAGGCGTCATTTTGCCTGCCTGCAAGACTTCGTATCAGCCTTCATCGCTGCAGTATGAACAATTCCGGATAACAGAAAAGGCGCCGCAAGATACCAACTTGCAGGCAATGATAAGACCGTATGCGGATAGTGTGAACCGGATTATGAACCAGGTCATCGGAAATGTGGCAACAGATCTTGAAAAAAAGCAGCCGGAAGGCAGCCTGGGTAACCTGATGGCGGATGCTGTATTTGCAGAAGCTTCCCGCGTGTTCAGCAAACAGGTGGATGTTGCATTTATTAATTATGGCGGGATCCGGGTGGCACAGATACCGGCTGGTCCGTTAACGCTGAACCAGGTATTTGAAATGATGCCGTTTGATAATTTGCTGGTGGTACAGCAATTGCCCGGATCGGTGTTGCAGGAGTTCCTCGACAATATTGCTGCGAGGGGCGGATGGCCGATCAGTGGTGGTCAGTTTGTTATACGCAACAAAAAGGCTACAGATGTGTTGATCGGTGGGCAACCACTTGATCTGAACCGTACCTATACTGTAGTGAATTCAGATTATGTGGCCAACGGGGGAGATGATGCCGCGATGTTGCGGTCTTTTCCACAGGAAAACAGGGGGTTTCTGGTACGTGACGCGTTGATTCATTATTTTAAAGGGCTTACCGCAAAAGGTGAAGCTATTACCGCAACTACTTCAAACAGGGTTCGCCATGCCAACTAGGAAAAGATTTATACAGCAAACTGCACTCGCAACCGGTGCATTTCTGGCTGGCGGCATGCTGAACAGCGCGGTGGCCGCTGATGCGGAAGCGGAGGTGGAAAAGCTGACGATCCTTCATACGAATGATGTGCACAGTCGCCTGGAACCGTTCCCGATGGATGGAAGCCGTAACCAGGGATTGGGTGGTGTGGCCGCGCGTGCGTTGGAGATCAGCAAAGTCAGGGCAGAGCAGCGCAACGTATTATTACTCGATGCCGGCGATATCTTTCAGGGAACACCTTTTTTTAATTTCTATAAAGGCGAGCCGGAAATGAAAGCGATGACGATGATGGGGTACGATGCCTGCACCATGGGAAACCATGATTTTGATGCGGGTATGGAGAATTTTGCCACCCAGATGAAGCATGCAAAGTTTCCGGTCATCCTTTGCAACTATGACTTTACGGGAACACCGCTGGAATATAAGACGGTTCCGTATACTATTATTAATAAAGGGAAACTTAAAATCGGGATCACCGGTGTGGGGATTGAAATGAAAGGCCTGGTGCCTGATAACCTGTATGGGAACACTCAATACCTCGATCCGGTTGTTCAGGCCAACCGTGTGGCTGAACAGTTGAAGCGGCAGGATAATTGCGATATGGTCATTTGTCTGAGCCACCTTGGATTCCGGTATCGCGAGCCTAAGGTAAGTGATGAAATATTTGCAAAGGAATCAGTGCATATCGACCTTATCATAGGTGGTCATACACATACATTTTTTGATGCACCTGTTGTGTATAAAAATAAATCAGGGAGTGATGTAGTCGTAAACCAGGTGGGGTGGGCAGGAATCGTTCTAGGCCGCTTGGACTATGCGTTTCAGCGGAATAAAAAGAAAAATTTGGAGGCATCCCATACTGTTGTTATCGGCAAAAAAACTAGTGAGTAAAAAATTTTTTTTTCAATAAAAATATTTGATATTCGTCCCCCTACGTTAGTTTTTTTCACGTCGTAAACTTTACTAAAAACTGCACGATTTATAATGACCAAAACCTTAGATACAGTCTGGAATAGTTGTCTGGAGATCATTAAGGATATCGTGGAGTGGCAGCATTTCAAAACATGGTTCGAACCAATCCGTCCAGTTGAACTGAAGACAAACATCCTGGTGATCCAGGTGCCCAGTCAGTTCTTTTATGAATACCTGGAAGAACATTATGTAAATCTTCTGGCAAAGACTTTGCGGAGAGTATTGGGTAAAGATGCTCAACTGGAATACAGGATCATGGTTGACAGCGGTAATCATAAGAACAAGCCTTTAACGATGGACATACCCGCCCATGGTTACAAGACTTATTCCAATAATGAAATGGATTTTCCGTTGGTGATCAACAACCCGGTGAAGAATCCGTTTGTGATTCCCGGTTTGAAGAAGATGCAGATCGATCCGCAGCTGAATCCCATTTATACATTTGATAGTTATGTGGAAGGTGATTCCAATCGTGTTGCCCGTCGTGCCGGTAAAACGGTAGCGGAGAAGCCCGGTGCGAACTCCTTCAACCCGCTGGTGATATATGGTGGTGTTGGTCTTGGAAAGACGCACCTGGCCCAGGCGATCGGAAATGAGGTGAAGCGTGTCAATGCCAATAAGGTGGTATTATACGTGAGCTCCGAAAAGTTCATCAACCAGTTTGTGGATCACAGCCGGAATAATGCCATTAACGACTTTATCCATTTTTACCAGTTAATCGATGTGCTGATCATTGATGATGTTCAGTTCTTTAACCGGGCAGAAAAGTCACAGGATGCTTTTTTTGCCATCTTCAATCACCTGCATCAGAGTGGTAAGCAGTTGATCCTCACTTCCGACAAGGCTCCCAAAGACCTTGAGGGTGTTCAGGAAAGATTGTTGAGTCGTTTCCGCTGGGGCTTAAGTGCCGATCTGCAAGTGCCTGATTATGAGACGAGAATCGAGATCCTTGAGCGTAAGATGAAGAATGACGGGTTGGAAATGCCCAAGGAAGTAGTTAAATATCTGGCTTACAATATCAACAGTAACGTACGGGAGCTCGAAGGGGCTTTGATCTCCCTTTTGGCACAATCTTCGCTGAACCGGAGGGAAATAGACCTAGAATTGGCGAAGAAAGTGCTCCGTAACTTTGTGAAGACTTCCTCCAAGGAGATCACCATAGAAGCGATCCAGAAAATGGTTTGCGACTATTTTGATGTGGCCTATGATAAGCTATTGCAGAAGACCCGCAAAAGGGAAATTGTTCAGGCCCGCCAGATAACCATGTACCTGGCGAAGAGTTTCACCAAGAATTCACTGAAAACCATTGGCGAACATTTTGGTGGCCGTGATCATACTACAGTGATCCATTCCTGCCAGACGGTGAAAGACCTCATGGATACAGATAACGTATTCAGGGAAAATGTGATGGAACTACAGCAGAAGGTGCAACTCGCAGCATTGTAAGCCATACATTGAAAAAATACCGGCCGGATCATTGATCCGGCTTTTTTCTTTTGTTCGGAAACTGCAAATCCTTATTTTTGCGTCCCCTTGTGTTTTACGGGGTATTCGGTGAGGTGCCTGAGTGGCCGAAAGGGCCGGTTTGCTAAACCGTTGTACGAGCTTAAACTTGTACCGAGGGTTCGAATCCCTCCCTCACCGCAACCAAAGAGCGGCCGCTGATTGTAGTCAGCGGCTTTTTTGTTTCGGGGCGTCAGCGCCGGCCGCTCTTCGGTTGCAGGGCCCCACCTTCGCTATAGCTTCGGTGGGCGCTGCCCCTCCCGGGGATCACCGCAGCTAATCCCTTACCACTAGTACAGACGAAATCTTTTATATTTCAACTCAGGGATTGTATAGCCCATGCCGGATGGCATAGACAGCGAGTGCAGTTGCGTTCTTTACTTCCATTTTATCAAAAAGCCGTTCCCTGTAGGTCTCAACGGTCCTCGAGCTGAGGTGAAGCTGTTCCCCGATTTCCTTGTTGGAAAGTCCTTCACACATCAAGGCAATAATATCTTTCTCCCGCGCACTGAACACGGGCATCGTTTTCGGGCGTTGCAGGTAACATTCACTCCGGGCGATCAGGCTGGTAAGTTGCCTGGAGGTCTGTGCACAGAAATAGTTTCCCCCGGCAGCAACGGTTTGAATAGCAATGATGAGTTCTTCTTTGGACACCTGTTTCTGTACATACCCTTTTGCGCCTGCTTCCAGCATCTGGATGATCAGGTGTTCTTCGAGAAACAGTGAAAAGGCTATGATCTTTACTGCAGGGTCTTCGGTATGAAGCACCCGGGTCGCTTCAATGCCATCTACTCCCGGCATCTGAATATCTGTTATGATAACATCAGGCTGCCACTGCCGCGCAAGATCAATCAGTTCCTGGCCATTCGCTGCTTCACCCACCAGTTCGATATTTGGTGCATGTTTCAACAGGAAATGAAAGCCATCCCTTAACAGGGGATGGTCATCTGCTACCAGTAACCGGATAGGATAATGCATCTGTTAAAATAAACATTTTTTCTGCCAGCGGATCAATGGTTCATCACCGAAGAAGGGTATGTCCCTGAAAATTTACAGATTCCTGACGTGCAGATAAGGGTAAACATTTATCCGGCCGCGTGCAGACTAACGGTTTGGCATACCCGGCCATAACTGAAAGACCAGCGAACTGCTGTCCGCTGGTCTTCAGGCACAAAATATTTTGCATTACATCAATGGTACCTTTTCACTACGGTGAACAGGAAACGATCGGGTTCGCCCATGGCGCCTGATTCAGCCCGCAGCTGTTTGAGCTGGTCTGATTTCCAGAAAGCATTGGCTTTCGCTGTATCCAGCACGGCCACTACTACCATAACCGTCTTGTCGTCGTCGGCAGCATGTCCATACACCCTGTCAGTTACGCCGTTGTCGATACGAATCTGGCGGTGGCTTTCAAATGACTTCTGCCAGGTGTCCCAGTCCTTTACCTTGAATTTGCTGCGGGAACGTACGGCAGTGCTGACAGCCGCGGTATCCTGGAATACTGCCGTCAGGAAATCGATGGTTGGAGGCCCTTTGACACCGGCCTGCTGCATAGCTTTCTTCAGTTCGGCCGACTTGCTGAATGCTTTGGCCTTCACGATATCATCAATCTTAACTGCAACCAGCACAACGTTTGGATCCTGCACGCCACGGCCGATCACATAACTGTGTATGCCATTGGCCAGCCGTAGAGAGTCGTGCGATTCATATGAGGCCAGGAATTTGTCAAAATCTGCAACCGTGTGTTTCACGGTCATCATGTTTTGAGGTGTTGTGACAATGGTAGAAACCGGTGGCGGGGGCACGCTTTCTGTTTTTGTTGCTGCACTGGTATCCGAAGCAGCAGCATCGCTGGCTTCCTTAGCCTGTTTTTCAGATGGACCGCCGCAGGAGAGCACGCAAAAAGTTATCAAACCCAGCATAGGGGCCGATAGTAACGAAGTGGACTTCATATTGTTGATTTTGGGTGAATCTGAGCCTGGCGGAAGGGAGTATTCAAAGGGAGGGTACTTAAATATACTCTTTTATCTGCAAATACTACCCGTAAAAATCAATAGGCGAAATCCAGGTTATATCCCCCGTTGTACTCGGGATGACCGGGGTAGGATGTGCGTACTTCAGATTTTACCGGGTGGCGATCGTTCATCGTATAAGTGTTTTCAATTATCATTTCTACCTGGCCACCTGCAGACTTGTTGATTTTTGCCGGAAGCCGGCCACCAAGTTCCTGCAGAAAAGGCTGATTGTAGATTTCATATAACGGTGCCAGATCTGTGGTTTGTATCAGTACAAATGGATTGTAACTGCAGGCTGGTGTGTAAGCCTCGAAATCGTAGCGGATACTGTGGTTGTTGAAATCCGTAGAAACGATATGCGTCGGCAGCTGATCGTTTCCGTAAAAATATACCGATCGCCACTGCAGTTTTTTTTGTCCATCAGTAACCCGGTAGTATGTCAGGTCAGCCAGTTTGCCGTTGCCCGCATAGTTATAATGCAGTTGGGTGAATGCCGTTGTCCAGTAGTCTGAAAGCAGGGCGTCTTTGACCTTGCCGGAGGGATAGTAAATGTATTCCGCTATTTCGCCGGAGCGTTTGTTCCAGATGGTCTGTACACCGGCTTCGCCGTAGTCAAAAAAAGTGGTGTCTTTATATTGTGCCGGCGTAACGTAGGCGATATATTGCAGCGCTGAATCCTCCGAATAGTGGAGTGCCGCAGTTGCCTCCACGCCTTCACTCCAGGTGAGGAAACGTAACAATTTTCCATTTACCGGCGGCGGCTGATCCGGATTGCGGGGACCGGGGTCATTTTCCCGGGAGCAGGAAAAAAAAGCAGTCAGCAGCACCAAGGCGGGAAGGTAAATGCCCAAGGTGAAATTTCTGTTCATGGATTCGATTTTGCAGGCTGACACAGGCGTTTCAGCAAGTGTTGCACGCTTATCATGTATTTAGGATATCGATGAACAAATTTCTGGCCGGGCTCCGCAGGAGTGAGGCAATCGATCAACTGCAACGGATATTCCCGTCGCAGTCCCGCGCCGCAGTCGAATCCGCATATGATCTCGCTGGCGGAAAGAAGAGAGTTGCATACCGAATGCTGGAAACTGAGGAGTTGCTGGCAAAAGGCGAAGCTGCCTGGTAAAAAGAAAGCAGCCTGAAGCTGCTTCCCTTGTTTGTTACTCTTTTCTGAAGATTGCGTTACCAGAAAAATTGTTCGGAAACGACTTTGCCGTCTTTCACAGTATAAACACAGATTTCCGGCATGCTCATTCTTTCCTGCCCTTTCATGGTAAGGTCCATTTGCAGGACAAAGGAAAATGCATTTCCGGCGATTTGTGGCTCGGATACATCAACACGATGAACCTTGTCCACCGAACTCAGCCATTTATCCATTTTATCCGCTACGGCTTTCTTTCCTTTGGTTTCTTTGGAAAAGCCTTTCATTTCTTCAGGTTCTGTACTGACCACATCATCAGCGTACATCGCTTTCTGGGCATCGGTAAAATCTCCTTTAACACAATACTCGCGAAGCTTATTCGCAATTGCTTCCACATTGCCCGTTTTACCGGGGGACATTGTTGCTGTTGACATAAAATAAGTTTTGTTTGAAAGCAATAAAACCGGGCCAGCTGCGGCACGAAGGTCAACAGAAATCTGAATGGCGGAACCTTGTTCCCCATATTGTGGCACCGACCGGGCGTTTGCGGCAACTATTCTGTAGCTTTCAGATACAATCATTCAACATGAAAGCCTTACTAATCTTTCTTTCCTGCTGTTGTTGTACTGGCCTGACCGCGTTCGCACAGCCTGCCGGTTTTGATAAGAAGCTTGCCGATTCCCTCGGTGCCGATGCCTATGGTATGAAGTCCTACGTTCTGGTGATGCTAAAATCCGGCACCGGGAATCCGGCCAAAGAAACAGTGGACAGTCTTTTCAGGGGCCATATGGAAAATATCGGCCGCCTGGCAAAGGAAGGAAAACTCATCGTTGCAGGACCGCTTAAAAAGAATGATAAAAACTACCGGGGTATTTTCATTTTGAACGTGAAAACTGTAGAAGAGGCGACTGCCCTGCTGCAAACTGACCCTGCGATCAAACGGGGAGTGCTGGTTGCGGAGAGCTACGGCTGGTATGGCTCAGCGGCCCTGCCAATGTACCTGCCTTACCACAACGCCATCGAACAGCAGTCACATTGATTGTAAAGCTGTGAGGTATTTATCAATATAGTAGTGCTTCTCCCGGCTTTTGTATTGCATGATATAGCGTGGATGTTCCAGTGCGATGATCTTTTGAAAGAAGCCGAATTCATCATTCAGCCCCTGAAGAAATTTCACATTCTTCCCGGTACCCAGGCAAATGGCTGTATCTGTGAATATTCCCAATGCGATCAGGTTGCGGAGACTGGAGATCATGAATGGCCGTGCGGCTGCTGTCAATGCCGCACTGTCATAATAATTATAATTGACCTCTTTGCCATTGTCCTTTTCCTGCACAAATCCCAGCGGGCAGGGAGAGTTGATGTAAAAACGGTTGTAAAAGTCGATCGGTCCGCCATATGCCGCAATCATATCGTAAATAAATACCGAAGAGGGTTCATGTGCCATCGGGCCGTCATAAGGAATGCCGCAAACCTCCTTTAGCCGTTTAGGATCGGTGAAGGGGATACCCGTTATGCCGCCGCCAAATCGCCCGGGATTGATCCCGAGCAGGATATGCCGCTGGTCACCGGTATGCAGGAATTTTGCTGCGAATGCTTCCAGGATGGCAGGAGCTTTCAGGGACTCGCGAAAGGGATTCATGATGCGGATGCCCTCCGGAAGCTTTTTCCCTGTATAAACCAGCTGCTGATGAAAACGAATGACTTTCTGCCCGAAACTTTCCATCGGCTAAAGCTAATTACAATAACCGGGAATAACAGTGCTGCAGGAGTGCTGTTGAACAAAGTTGCCGATCACCTGGTAGAGTTCAAAAGGGTTGTCATAAAAAACAAAATGATCGCTGTTGGAAATGGCAGCGACCTGTTTGCCCTGTTCCCTCAACAGCGAAAGGTAGGAGAGGTGTTTGTTCGCTGAACCATAAATGAACAAAGCCGGTAGTTCCAGGGCCAGGTATTGCTGCAGCAGCTCTCCTGTCGAAGAATAGGCAACTGTCTGGAAGCTGTACTGATAATAGGCATGAACATCAGTATTCAGCTGCAGGTTGTTGGCAATGATATGGTAGCCTGTATTTCCTTTTGACTTCATTTCCCGGACAGTGTTGTCAAAGATTTGCTGTTGAAATGTTGGCCAGTCGTGCCGCACCACTTTTGCAGAAAACATGCAGTCTTCAGCAAGCAGGTTACCTTCAATATTGATATATCCCTTCACCTTGTGGGCATTGGCTCCTTTCAGGTAACGCAGCGTGGTCAATCCGCCCATGCTGGAACCGCAGAGCCAGAAACTGTCCAGTGCCAGGTGCGTTATAAATAGTTCCATGACATTGACCAGGTCATCAATGTTCCAGCACAGGTGATCGTAATAGGTAGAATTTCCGGTACCCGGATTGTCCATCGCAATCAGTGTATTGTTGCAAAGGGCTTCTGATTTTACTGCTTCCCAGAAATTTTCCTTGCAACCACCCAGGCCATGCGCAAACACGATAATGTCTTTACTTCCGTGCCGGTAGAAGTATTCAATATTAAACCGATGATCCCGGTACACCAGGGCTGCTGTCTGGACAGAAGGTGTGTATTTTCTATGCATATGGAGGGGGATGAAGGGCGGCGGAGGAATTAAAATTACTGCACCGGTGCATGCATTGGTGACCGATTTCGGTGAAACGTCTTATTTTTCTTTTGAAGTGTGGGAATCCGGTGTTAAAAGTCAGGTACAGCCTTTGACAGTTCAGCTGCCGGATTGATCATTTCCGCTGCATCCGGCAGAAAGTACAGAGAACAGCGGTTAGCTTAGCCCGGAATGTCTGATAAGCGGGCATAAACCGTGATAGATCACTTGAGTCACGGGAGCACTCCCTTTATTTTTACAAATAAAAATGGCATGAATGAGAAGCGGCTGCGATTAACCGGCTACCTGGTCATTACCTCCCTGTTTTTCATCTTCTTTATGATGGATATGCTTTTTACCTGGAAGGTAGCCCAGCTGCAGCTGAAGATCGTTTTCATCACCATCCTGTTTTCGGTATTGGTTTGGGAACCAACCAGGGCGGTGATTCTCTTGTTGCGCAGGCGCCTGCCGGGCCTGATCAACCTGCGCAGCCGGGTGATGTGGGAGCTCCTGATCCTCATTCCGTATGCCTGTTTGCTGGGATGTGCCCGGGTGTACCTCGAAGATCTTACCCTCGTGTGGGGAGTAAGGGTGGCATCGCTGGGAAATTACCTGTATACGATCGGGGTGTGCATGTTATTTATTCTTCTCGAGGCTGCAGTATATGAAGGCGCTTATTTTTTTGTTGAATGGAACCGTGCAAGGAATGAAGCAGAGGAATTGAAGAAGATCAATATGCAGGTACAGCTTGACCTGCTGAAAGTACAGATCCAACCTCATTTTTTGTTCAATACCCTGAACACGCTGATCGGACTGATTGAACTCAGACCAAAGGATGCTATCGACTTTACGGAGAAACTCGCGTATATCTATCGTTACTTGCTGGAAGCAAATGACCGGACGCTGATTGAATTGGAGGAAGAAGTCCGGTTCGTGCGGGCTTTTTTTTCACTGCTGAAAACCCGGTATGGCAATGCCCTTCATATGCAGATTGACATCCCCGGCGACCAGGGGTTCGAGCTTCCCCCGCTGAGTCTCCAGATTCTTCTGGAAAATGCCGTAAAGCATAATGCTATGACACAGGCGCGCCCGCTGAATTTTCTGGTCACGCTTGACGAGGAAGAGAACAGCCTGTGTATCATGAACAATATCCAGCTGCGCGACAGTGTCTCCGGAACCGGAAAGGGGCTGCCCCTGCTGAAAAAGAAATTCGCATTGTTAAACCTGCCGCCAGTGGAGATTTCTTCTTCCCGAAGCCATTTTGTGGTTACACTCCCGCTGGTGAAACGTTATTCTTATGAAAGTATTGATCGTTGAAGACGAGCTGATTGCTGCACGCCGGTTGAAAAGCATGTTGTCGGAACTGGACCGGGAGATAGCGGTAGTTGATACCATCGATAGTGTTGCGCAATTCAGAAAGGTCTCCTCCAACCTCCCTGAAGTTGATCTGATTTTTCTTGATATTGAGCTCGGCGACGGAAAAAGTCTTGATATTCTTTCCCAGCTTAGATTGGAGTGTCCGGTCATTTTTATTACTGCCTACCAGGAATATGCGTTGAAGGCTTTTAAGCTGAACAGCGTTGACTACCTGCTCAAGCCATTGCAGCGTGAAGAACTGGAATCAGCGATGCTTAAGTTCAGGAAATTTCACCTGGGCAGGCAAAACGATTTTTCGCGCCAGTTGCAAATGGTATTGCATAGCCTTCAGACTGGTGAAATAAAAGCTTCCCGCGACCGCTTTCTCGCCAGGCAGGGAACACGTTTCATATCTGTAGCGACAGATCAGATCGCCTATTTCTATAAGAAGGAAAAGCTGCAATTCATCAAGACCGTGCAGAACGAGGATTTCGTAATTGACAAGAGCCTGGAAGATATTGAGCTTGAGGTGGACGAAAAAAGCTTCTTTCGCGCAAACCGGCAATTTGTGCTGCGATACGAAAGTATTGATCGCGTTCATGCCTGGTTCTCCGGGAAATTACGCGTGCAGGTTAAACCGATCGCTTATGAAGAGATCATTATCAGTCGCCTGAAAGCTGCTGATTTCAAACGCTGGCTGGGGGAATAACTTACAACGGAATGGGTATTTCAAGCGTCATGGCTTCGTCCACTTCGATCGTGTCATTGAGAAAGTGGATATGCCGCAGCTGGTTTCCATAAGCTACGGTCATAAAAAAGATGGTTTGTGAGAAATCCCTTCTTTCGTTCACCCACAGAATCCTGCAGCCTGGGTACATGATTTTTGCTTCCCTTTTTACCTGGCGGTCGAGCATTTCTTCGGGATAACCTAATATGGTATTGATCCAGCGGCCGGCAGGAGTGTACCGGCATTGTATGATTTTGCCATTGAGGGAAGCGAGGGCGTACCAGCTGTTGCGTTTCCAGTACCATACCTCGTTAACTGCATTACCATAATCCCTTTCAAAGTTGCGGATTGCTTTAAGATTTACCTCATTGCGCAGTGTTACCAGTTTTCCGGACGGGCTATACCCGGAAGTGTCATTTTGTTGTGCATTCACTGTGATACAAGCCGTCAGCAACAGGCCCATGCACAATGGAAACCATTTTTTCATAATCCAGATTTTCGGGTCTTATAAGGTACGTAAAAAACAAGAAAAGGGATGCTTCTGTAGTACATCATGGCCGGTATTCCACCGGTAGCCTTGTAGCCAGCTTTTCCCACCAGCCCCAGAAGCCATTGCAATAGAGTTGGGTAGAAAGAAAATAGCCGTCCTGGTCAATTTCAAGTACCGCGTTATCCAGCAACAGCAGTTCGGAAACGGGTGTTTCGTTCGAAACGTGCTGTACTACCTGGTTGGGTTTCAGCTTCCCGGTATTCATTTTTTCGGATAGGTGCAACTGATATTCCGCTGGTGTTCTTTTCCGCCTGAATCTTACCAGCAGGTAGTCACGGTACTGTACCAATGTGGATGTTCCCGAGCGCCGCGCGATCTGGTCAAACGTTACAGGCTCGGGAGACTGCTGTGTTTCCCGGTCGGGTTGTCCGAGCACCGTTTCATAATATCTTACCGTATCCCGAGGCATCTTTTTCCAGTCATTGTTATTGCGGATCGCCCTTTGCACGCGCTGCTTTTCAATGTTTTCGGTTACGATCAGTTGATGGAGCTCGTATTTGCTGCTGAATTTATCAGCCGCAAGGAGCGTTAGAAAATACTGCAGGGAATATTCGTAAGCGAATTCGCGGTTCTCTTTCCATGTCACAATTTCGTCTTCAGTTCCCTCCAGCGGTGTATAGCGGGTATAAAACTGAAAGTCTGTCACACCATTATCCAGTTGCAGCACAAATTCCGTCAGGTCAATGGTGACCGCGTATCCCAATGCCCGGTTCTCCAGTTGGATCGGTTCATCGGCATAGGCAATCAGCAGGGCATTTTCCCGGTCGTGCACGAAGTGTATTTTATCTTTGTTCAGTATAAGGCAGTATCGGGCAAAAGAGGAAGTCCCGATAAAAGCATCCATAAAGGACTTTCCCCATTTCAGCCAGCCTCCTTTGTCCGGCTCCCTTACAACCACTTCATTCAGGCCCGTCGATTTGGTTTTAAGATCAATTTGCAGCAACCTGTTTCTTTGTGCCGGCGTAATTGTTGTTGCCAGCAGTTCGTAACCAATAGAGGAGATAACCAGTGTGAAGTTTCCTTCGGGAAGGTTTCCGAGCATGAAATTCCCTTCATTGTCTGTTAATGTTCCCCTGGAACTATTGGGGATATAGATGCTTGCTTTTTCCAGGGGTTCGCCTTTTTCATTGCGCACCTTTCCTTTCACGAGGTCTTGCGCGGAAATCCTGATGGATATGAGAGACAGCAACATCAGCAAAAGGTTTTTCATGGTGTCATTTTACCTCATAATAAAATACCTTCCTGCCTGTCTTTCCGGATTCCGTAATGCCTTCAATCGTGATGCGGAACCTGCCCTTTTCATCAGAATGGAAGAAACTGAAGGTTGCCTTGCCCTGGTCATCTGTTACGAGATTCGGTTCCCAGTAAAGGGTGGTACGAAAATCGGGAGCCGGAGACATCTTTACTGCTGAGTAGTCCGGTCCGCGAAATGCCGGGCTCAGGTAATATCCCTGTGCGGCGCCCGTGGTAGCGGAAGATTTCACGACATTTTTGATAGCCTGTTTTTGTTTGGCATTATAGTCGATGGCGCCGGTTTTGGTGGTGATGATGATGATGCCATAAGCTCCCCTGGAACCATATACGCTGGTGTAGGCACCACTCCGCAATACTTCAATGCTTTGAATGTCCTGGCCATTGATATTCCTCAGATCTGTTCCGGTCTGGGTAAGCGGCAGTTCAACGCCGTCACGGATGATCAGCATGGGGCGATCAGCGGGGGCGCCGCTGGAATATGCCATCAACACGGGTGTAGCGTTACGGTCGCCCGGTGGCCATAAAACGTTTTTGATGATCACGCCGCGCAACAACCCCTGCGCACACATGCCGAAATCATGGCAATATTCCAGTTGCTGGTAGGTTACAACCTGGTCAGCTTTTCCAGGACCGTTCAGATTGCTGGAAGGGGCTACGGCTTCTTCTGTCGCCGATAATTTTTTTCCTTTCACTTCCACCGCCTTTAAGAGCTTTACGTCATCAGCCCCTTTTCCTTTACCTGATAATGCCATTACTTCCTGCCGCCGCAGCTGGAATTGTAAAAAAGCGGTGTCCGCATCATCAGTGAGGGGCGCCGGATTTTTACCGGGCTTAAAGGGGACAATCGTATCCGGAACAATGTAAACCGGACTGCTTCCGGAGGCGGGTGCGCCCTGGATCTCATAAGTAAGGGAATCAACATAACTCAGCGGGCCGAACCGGAACCTGCCTTCTTCATTGGCAATTGTATCCAATGCGATATTGGTACCGCTGGTGGAGACGAGGCTGACCTTTCCATTCGGAGCCGGCTGCCGGTTTTTTGAAATAAGGGTTCCGCTGATAAATAGCGACTGCTCAGGCAAATGGGAAACAGGAGGAAGACTATCGGACAAAAGCTGTTTCCAGGGTATTTGCTTCCAGTTATGGGTAAGCATGAGGTCGTCAAGGTCTCCCGGGGGAACGGTGCTTCCATCTGCCGGGAAATAATGGTGGATGTTTTCTATATAGTCTGTAACATCAGAGAGCAGTAGCATCGCCGCTGTGATGGGGAGGGCGCGGGTTTCCTGGGCAGGCAATTCTTTTACACTGGTGACCGATACCGAGAAGCTGCCGAGCACGGGTTCTTCGCGGTGGTCGTTGACGGTCAGCTGGCAGGTGACTTTACTTCTGGTGGCATATATGGGCTTGTCTGGTTCGAGATTGAATTGCAGGCTGTCCCTCGGCGGGATGAATACCATTCTTTCTGCAACCGGATGGAGGTTCTGGTCAAACAGGGTCCATTGCAGGATGCCGGGTGCGAAACGCCGCTTGGAGAGGACGGCGGTGATGCCAGCTGAATCGGCTGTGTTCCTTGCAATGTACACCACTTTCCCCTGTTGTTGAGCAATCAGTATATATGGTTTCCCGGCAGTACCGAAGCTGGCTGCGACGCGGATCACGAGCTTTCCGCTGTCTCCATCCCTGATGGCAAGCGTGTAGCCTTCCCTGGCTGCAGCCGGCAGGTTTTTGTGGGCAATGCTGTTGTCGGGGTAGCGGACGATTATTTTGTATTGCCGGTCTGCCTGCGGAAGGAAATCAAAATGCCCGATACCGGCATGCCCCGCTGTTGCGGTGGTGACGATGCGATCGAGATTATCCACCAGGGTTACTGCAGCGGGAACACTCCAGCCAGTGGCTTTACTGCTACGAAACGCGATGCGGGCAGGCTGTCCGTTAATAAGATTGTTGCCTTCGATGAAAACGGAAGTTTCGTTAGGTGCGGCCTCCGGCTGATTTTTCTTCGCGGGATGCACTGCCGCAATGCGCATGGTCCGGTCGAAAAAGAAGACAGGATTGAAATTCCGCATCCATGCGGTATAGGCCACGAAACGGAGTGGGCCGGTAATCAACTTGCCATCCAGCGGTATGCTGCCATAGGCAATGCCATCTGATACAGCCAATGTCATGGACCGGATCTTTTCATTTGCGGAATTGTAACAATCCAGGTAGGCTATCCTGCTGATAGCTGTGGGTTCATGTTTTTCGGCAGTGACCGTGTACAGCTTAAAGAATACTGTATCGCCGGCGCTATACCAGGTTCTGTCAAACTGAACGAATACTTTCTCTCCGGGGAAATTCCTGTGATATGCCGACACTTTTGCCAGCAGTTGAGCCAACGGGTCAGGATCGTTGTTGCCGGAATCAGCTCCATGGAACAACAGTATAACGGTAAACAGCCGGTTAAGAAAAATGGCAATCATGATGTCAGTTTCAGCAATCTGGTTTAAATTAAAAATTAATTGCCTATAGAAAATGCAGTGATACAATTCGTAAATAAATTGATATGATCCGGCACAGTTCCGAAGACCAGGTTCAACTCAGGGAAGCAACTGAAGACGACCTGAAAATATTGCGTGCGTTTGAGCAGGGCGTTATCGCGGCGGAACGCCCGTACGATCATACGATCCGGCCTGATCCGATCCTGTATTACAATCTTGAGTATATGCTTACTGCGCCGGAGATCCGGCTGGTGATCGCCATGGCAGGGGGCATCCCGGTTGGGTCAGGCTATGCCAGGATTGAAGCGGCTGACCGGCATTATCTCCTGCATGATCGGCAGGCTTACCTGGGATTTATGTATGTGTTACCGGAATACCGGGGGCGCGGCATCAACCGGCTGATCCTGGATGAACTGAGCCGGTGGGCGACAGAGAATGGCGTACAGGAATTGCGCCTGGAGGTATATGCTGGCAACAGCAATGCCATCCGTGCTTACGAGAAAGCCGGTTTCAGCCAATTGCTGATCCAGATGCGAAAGGCTGCCCGATAAGCGGTCAGCGCTCATCCCGGGTACAGGTGATCTCACAATCGGGGTGCTGGGAATGGAAGTTTGTGGCGGTTGAACACAGCGCATTACAACCATATACTTATCTAGTGGGGGAATTCTTTCCCGGACTGTAACTTTTCCTTCTATGGCGCGTCCCACCCCGTAATATTCATGCAGGCTTAATACTGTAGCACGAATATATTCGTAGATTCAGACGTCCAAACGCACAACTGCCACCCATGATCAAAAATTTTTTTAAGGTTGCTTTCCGCAATCTTCGCAGGAGCAAAGGTTTTTCAGCCATCAATATCATCGGGCTTGCCATTGGTATGGCAAGTGCGATGCTGATTCTGCTCTGGATTCAGAACGAAGTGGAGTATGACCAGTTCCATGTAAAGAAAGACAGGATCTATGAGGCCTGGAACCGTGCGCATTTTGACGGAAAATTGTGGTGTTGGAATACAACCCCGAAAGTACTTGGGCGTACGCTGGAAAAGGATCTGCCGGAAGTTGAACGTTCTGTCAGGGTCAACTGGCCGAGCAGTTTCCTGTTTTCCGTGGGGGATAAGCGGATCAAAAAAAGCGGCAATATGGTGGATACCGGCTTTTTGCAAATGTTCAGTTTTCCGCTGGTAAAGGGGAATCCGCATACGGCACTCAACAGCATGTATTCCATCGTGATCACGGAGAAGCTGGCTAAAGCGCTGTTTGGCAACGAGGATGCGGTAGGCAAGATTGTAAAAGTGGAAAACAAGGATAATTTTACTGTTACGGCAGTAATGAAAGACCTGCCCAACAATACCCGTTTTAACTTTGAATTCCTGTTGCCCTGGTCATACCTGATTCATCGCCAGGAAGATGATTCCAGTTGGGGAAATAACAGCACGCGCACTTATGTGTTGCTGAAAGAACATACCAGCCTGGCTTCTGTTGCGCCGAAAGTGAAAGTGCTCAAGCAGCAGTATGAAGAAGAAGCCAAAAAAGACAAGTGGGAAATGTTTCTTTATCCCATTAGTCGCTGGCGGTTGTATTCCAGCTTTACCGACGGCGCTGAAGACAACGGCGGCAGGGCGACTTTTGTAAAACTGTTCGGTACCATCGCCTTGTTTATCCTGCTGATCGCCTGTATCAATTTCATGAACCTTAGTACCGCAAGAAGTGAAAAAAGGGCCAAGGAGGTTGGCATCCGTAAGGTGGTGGGAGCGAACCGCGGTTCGCTGATCTCGCAGTTCATCGGTGAGTCGATCATCCTTGCCTTTGTGGCGGCGATATTTGCGATCATAATTGTCGAATTCAGTCTGCCTGCCTATAACCGGCTTACCGATAAAAAGCTTTTCATTGATTTTGCGGACTGGCGCACATGGACGGCCATTGGAAGCTTTATACTGGTGACCGGTATACTCGCCGGCAGTTACCCGGCATTCTTTCTGTCTTCCTTTCAGCCGGTGAAAGTGTTGAAGGGGACGTTCCGGAAAGTGAATGCCCTGATCACTCCCCGGAAAGTGCTGGTGATCCTGCAATTCACCTTTGCCATCATACTGATCATCTGCACCATCATCGTCAAACAGCAAATTGATTATGCCCGCAACCGTGAAGCGGGATATAACAAGGATAACCTGGTGTATCATTTCATGACGGGGGATATTCCGAAGAATTACGCGCTGATCAAAAATGAACTGATCAGTTCCGGTATCGCATTGTCAGTGGCCAAAACCAGTGCGCCGATGACGGAGAGCTGGAGTGATGGCTGGGGCCAGGAATGGGAGGGAAAGGATCCCAATGATAAAACAGATTTCGCGCGGTATGTGACCGATGAGGGACTGGGAAAAACCGTGGGTTTACAGTTTGTGATGGGCAGGGATTTTGACCTGAAGCAATTCCCCACAGATTCTACCGGGATGATCATCAATGAGTCGAGCCTGAAGGTCATGAAATTCAAGGATCCTATCGGTAAGATTGTGAAAGACAACGGCATCGAATGGCATATTGTAGGAGTGATCAAAGACTTTATCCTGACGAATCCCTACGAGCCAACCAGGCCCATGCTGATCTCGGGCGCCAAAAACGACTGGTTCCAGACCATGCAGATCAAACTGAACGGAGCGCGTCCGACAGCACAGAACCTGAAAAATGCAGAAGCCATCTTCAGAAAATACAACCCGGAATATCCTTTCGAATACCAGTTTGTAGATGAGGAGTATGCCCGCAAGTTTGAAAATGAAGAACGGCAGGGTACACTTGCCGCACTGTTTGCCTGCCTGACGATTTTTATATCGTGCCTGGGACTGTTCGGCCTGGCGACCTATATGGCTGAGAACCGGATCAAGGAGATTGGCGTTCGGAAAGTGCTGGGTGCATCGGTAAGCGGCATTACCGCTTTGTTGTCAAAAGATTTTGTGAAGCTGGTGGTGATAGCGTTCCTGATCGCTGCGCCACTGTCATGGTGGGCGATGCATCACTGGCTCCAGGACTATAATTATCGGGTGGACATTCAATGGTGGGTTTTCGCAGTGGCGTGCCTGTTGTCGGTAGCAATTGCGGTAATTACAGTAAGTTACCAGGCGATCCGGGCGGCGATGTCTAATCCCGTCAAGAGTCTTCGTACAGAATAACTGGTGGTAATGCAATAAATTCGTCCCATGCGTTCCGTATGGGCCGGATTGCGGCAACTTCCCCTGGTGACCGGATTTTTTTACGGGAATTATTTTTATGGCTGTTGTGCCATCGCGCTATCCGTTGAAGCAAGTCTTCAGCAGCAATATCCCCTGAACAGCTGGCCTTACTATGTGCTGGTGTTTCTGGGTACAGTATTGTTCTACAGCCATCCCTACATTATTCGTCCGGCCAGCCTGGCTGTGCATGCCCGGAACCGCTGGTATCACCGGCATCATCGGTGGCTCACTATTCAGCAGGTCTTGTTTACGCTTGCCCTGGCAGTGGCACTTGCAGCATTTGCCTGGCGACATGCGTCTTCGCTGGCAGCGTGTACCCTGAAAGACTGGCTGCTGATCGGTGTATTTCCGCTCACAGCTGCCCTGTACTATGGCTCTGCCTGGTTATTCGGCGCCTACAACCTCCGGCGGATCGGCTGGCTGAAGCCATTTGTGATCGGCTTTACATGGGCAGGTTGGGTGACGATTTATCCTCCATGGTTCTATGAAATCAGTCATTCATCGAAATACCCAATAACCCTGATCGGGTCTTTTCTCTTCCTGAAAAACTTCATGTTCGTGACGTTGCTCTGTATCATGTTTGACGTGAAAGACTTTGCTGAAGATCACCGTCGGAATATCAGGACGATTGTGGTAAGACTGGGGCTGCGAAAGACTATCTATTTCGTCCTCATACCCTTATCAGTGCTGGGGCTGGGCGCTTTCATCTATTATGCTGTCAGCCGCCATTTCCACCCGGTAAGGATTGGTCTCAACATTTTACCCTTTTTGTCGCTGATTCTAACGGCCTTCTCTCTGCGAAAACGGCGTTCGTTGCTTTTCTACCTGGTCGTGGTAGATGGTCTGATGCTGGTAAAAGCTATTTGTGGTACCATTGCAATGTTGTACTTTTAAAGGGCAATCCCCCTAATTCAACCCTGTTCGTCGGAAAACATCCTGTTTAGTAGCAAGTAGGTGGTATGGTTTTTTTTAATGTGTAGAAAACCGGGAACCAGCATGCAAAGGGGAGAAAATTCTGTATTTGTCAAAGTCCTCCAGATCGGAGAGGACCACGTCGATTTTCGGGGAGGGATCGGTGCAGTCATTGCGTCTTACCAGAGATTCCTTCCGCAATTCCAGTCTATCTGTAGCCATCGTCCACTAAGTTCACTCGGAAAGATAATTTGTTTTCTGCGGGGTTACCTGCGTTTGTGGTATACGCTCGTTACAAGGCCTTCGATCAAAATACTACATATACATGGATCTTATGGTGCCAGTGTTTACAGGAAGGCAGTGATTGCTTTTACAGGCAGGTTTTTCTTCAGAAAGAAGATCATCTACCATATCCACTCTTCAGAGTACCTGACAAAGTATGATGCCGGTTCGGGGGTATACCGGAAACTCTGCCGTTACCTGATTGAGCGGGCTGATGCCGTGATTTGCCTGACGCCATACTGGAAAGAGGCTTTCAGCAAAAAGTTTGCAACGCGGAGGATCCGCGTGGTCTATAACATGATCGCCCCGCCTGACAAAAAGATCCAGGTACAGCAGCGCGTAGCGCATCGTCCGCTGGAGTTGCTGTTTATGGGATTGATTGACCGCAAAAAAGGTGTATTCGACCTGGTGGAGATGGCGAAAGAAAAAAAGGATGAGCTGGAAGGTAAAGTGGTATTCCGGCTGGGCGGTGCTGGAAAAACAGATTCCCTGAAAACTGCTATTAAAAAATACCAGCTCCGGAACATCATTGACTACCGTGGCTGGATAACCGAAAGTGAAAAGAACGGCTATTTTGATGCTGCCGATGTTTATATCCTGCCGTCACATAATGAAGGCCTACCAATCAGCATATTGGAAGCGATGAGTCATGGCTTACCGGTGATTGCTTCGAGGGTTGGCGGCATTCCCGAGATCATGCAGCACAATGTAAATGGCTTCCTGATTGAAAAGGGAGATGCAGCGGGGTTGCTGAAAGCAATCCAGCGGTATGAAGGCAATAACGCGCTGCTGAAGGAACATAGCGAAGCTTCCCTTCGACTGGTGCGCGCATTTTATCCTGAGAATATAGTTCCCCAACTTGAGGCGGTCTACCGTGGACTGCTTCCGCTGCAGGAAAAAAAACTCCGGCCTAAATTTTATACAACCCATTGCGAATAGCATAGACTACCAGACCGGCAAGATTTCGCACATCCATCTTTTCGAATATCCGTTCGCGGTGAGTTTCTATAGTGCGCTGGCTCAGTTCCAGTTTTTCCCCGATTTCCTTGTTAGAGTTTTCCTGGCACAGGTAAAGGATGATCTCCTTTTCCCTTTCCGTGAATTCGGGACGGGCTTTTTTTCTTAGTGGATTGAACTTACTCCCTGCGATCAGGCCCGCCAGTCTTGCAGTTGTTTTTATACAATAATAAGGTTCCCCGGAAATCACCGTATGAATGGCTGAAATGATCTCGTCTTTACCGGTATTTTTTACGATATACCCTTTGGCGCCTGCTTCCAGCATTTCGACAATAAGGCTGTCTTCATCAAACATCGTCAGTGCGATAACGGGTGTATTCGGGAGGATGTCCTGCAATTGGCGGGTAGCTTCAATGCCGTCCATTCGTGGCATATTGATGTCTGTAATGATCACGTCGGGGCGATGCAACACGGCCTTTTGAACCAGTTCCTGTCCATCCTGAGCCTCATCAATGAAAAGAATGTCCTTCTCTTTACGCAGCATGGTCTGAAAGCCTAACCGCAATAGCTCATGATCATCGGCTACGATCAAACGAATCGGGTGCGACATGGTATTTTCGAGGTTTGAATCAGCAGGGCAATACGATCCGGTAACTGGTTCCCTTACCCGGTGCGCTGTCAAGGTACAGCTTCCCGCCGAGAATTTCCGCGCGGCTTACAATATTGTTCAGTCCCAGGCCAGCGGGCATCTGGGCGAACTGGTCGGGATTAAATCCCGTTCCGTTATCTTTTGTGAGGAGCGTGAACTGATTGTTCCGGTGTTGCCAGCTGATTTCGAGTATGGATGCCCTTGCGTGTTTGATGGTATTGTGAATGATTTCCTGCACGATCCGGAAGAGATGTACACGGGATTCATCTGCCAATCCGGGCATATCCCCCATGTCTAACCGAATTTCCAGACCCGAGCTGTTCGATATGGCTTTGCAGAATTCCTGTACTGCAGTCGGCAGACCTTTCCTGGTAAGCGCTACAGGCAACAGGTCGCCCGAAATTTCCCGGATCCTGCCGAGTAACTGGTCCATCTGTTCATGAACGGCGCGCATCGTTTCCCGGTCATCCTGGTCCGGAAGGTCGAGGCTGCTGGTCTGGAATTTAATGGCCAGCAGGCTGGGGCCAAGTTCATCGTGAAGGTCGGCTGCCATGCGCTTGCGCTCTTTCTCCAGGGTCTGGATCTCCGTGCGCAGTTTCTCGTTGAATAATTTCCGGTTGATGCGCTGTTGCCGCAACAGCGTAATAAAAAAATACAGCAGGATAACGCCAAGGGTGCACGCAACAATCAGTATAGCCTGGTATAAGGTTGTTTCCTGTCCGTCCATATAAGGGCGTAGCCGAAAAGCAGGTTAATGGAAATAGTGATAAAGTTCAAAATTACATAAACCTGTGATCGGAAATCAGGAGAATTATTGAGACCCGAGATCCAGAACGCCTGCACCAGGAGTTGGCAGGTAAAATATATAATGAAGCCGGCGGCAATAATGAACCCTGAATGTTGCAGCAGGTCATCATGTGCCGACAGGAAGATCTGATTGAGGTACCTGACCGACATCAGGACCACCACGAGTGCATACAACAGGTTGAACCAGGTAAGGTTGCCGCCGAGGTGCCCGGAAATCAAGGGTTCCAGCATCCATCCGGCCAGCAGCAGGCAAACTACGCCGGTAAAAAGCCGGGGCTGGCGGTGAAATAGTTTCCAGCGGCGGAACTGCCAGGTATACAGGAGTGCTTCCGGTAATAACAAGAGGTTGCAGATCACCGTGAGATCGGCAGGCAGGCATACGCAGCAGGCCGATACAGTCAGTTTTACTATACAAGATACCAGGATGCACCAGAAAAATGGCCGGTATTCCGGAAGGATTTTCTTCCGGAAGAAAAATGCAATCGTGGCAGGTATCAGGACACTTAATCCGGAAATGCTGGCTATAAGGGAATACATGTTCAGGAGTTCAACCGGGAATCCGGTCCGCAATCGGGTGGACATCTTCGGCTATCGGTCATCAGCAATCCGGCCTCCAGCATGTCCCTGTTTTGGGTGTCATAGCCGATCACGATTTGTTGCACTTCACCATTCTCTTTCATGGCGGAATACAACCTGATACCCGCGCATCCGGGCTGGGCCAGCAGGGCTTCAATCCGGGCGCGGTCAAAACTTTCGGATTCTGCTACCAGGTGCTTGTATTTAAAATCCGGCAGAAGCAGGTGGTTGAAATCACGCCGGAACCTGCGGGTCATGTCAGCAGCGTCATCCACACTGACGGATTCAGTAAGTTCTGTTAGTGGTTTACTGGTCATACGGCAAGGTGTAAATAAATCATGACTCGCCATTCAGTATAAATACGGGCATAAAAAAAACCCTTTAAGAAAAAGGGTTTAACTCAGTGGATCAGAGGCAGGTTCAATGATTAGCGGTATCCGTTTGTTGCATCCCAAAAATTATCCGGAAGCAAGCTAATCAGGAAAAATGTTTTCTGGTTCAGTATTTATACGGAAAGGTCAATCTTTTACGCATCGCACGGAAAGACCGCCTACAGCTGCATAAGAGCTGAAATAACCAATTATATCATAGTCGTTGTTAACCAACAGTGGGTTGCCGGCAAACATGTTGGTCGAGAGGCAATAGATCATGGAGGGATCTCCTTCCCACTGCACACTTGTCCAGAATCTTGTACGCTGTGATTTACCGGCAAAAACGCCTTCTGAGTTTCTGTCGCCCGCCGGGAAAGCAGAAAAGCCACTGCTGTTGGTTGCGTCATCATTGGGTGCCTGCCAGAGACCATCGCCTGCAGTAAGGTTACCCGTGGTCTTCATCTTACTGGCCGCAGTTTCACAACCACCCAGTGCACGACCCAATTCGATCCATTCCTGTTCAGTGGGAATGTGCCAGCCTTTGGGTGCCAGCCCGCGCGTATCGCTTACAGCGTACCAGTTGTATAATTTGCCGTAGGGAAGATTGTTGGACGTGTTATTATCATAGTAACACCATGCGCCTTTTGTGGTAGCTGTAATGGTGTTTTTCCATTCTGTTGCGTTGCTCACATTCGGAATTGCCTGTCCGTTCCTGTATCGGGTAACGCGAAGATTTTCTGCCATCCACACTTTGTCGCCGATTTTCACGGTCCTGTAGCTGTTGCCATCAACATCTACGCATTTTACCTGTTTTTTGTCACCGGATTTCTTAAGAGCGAGTTCTTCGAGATTAAGGAGCTGGTCAGTCTTCGTGCAGGAGAATAATAAAATGGCGGGTAAGCCAAGCAATGGTAGGGTAGATCTGAGATTCATTTCGTGGTGTTTTAATGGTTACGATACTCAGGTCGTTCCAGGAAATGAATTTGCTCGGTTTTTGACAGGATTTTTCGATAAGGCGGTAAGCGGGATAAATGTAGAGAGAAAAAACAGTTCACGCAATACCCCCTAAGGGTAATCACTGATCCAAACTCGTTATGGAGCTGGTTTTATGCGTAAAAATGGCAAATTGTTGTGGATAATTATTTCAGACTTTCGATAATTGGACCGCGTGGAATGTACTTTTGGATATGAAAAAGCGCTTACTCCAGGTACTGCTCAGCCTCCTGTTTTTGGGTAGTTCCGGACTTTCTTCAGTGTCTGCCCAGACGATCAGGATGGCTAGCTACAATATCCGTTACGACAACCCGGGTGATTCCGGCAACCTATGGAAGGACCGATCACCTTACCTGGTCGCCCTTGTACGATATCATGATTTTGATCTCTTCGGTACCCAGGAAGGCCTGGAACACCAGCTTCAGCTGATGCAGGATTCTCTCAGGGATTATGACCGGTTTGGTGCCGGCCGCGATGACGGCCGGCAGGCGGGTGAACACAGTGCCATATTCTATAAAAGGTCCGTTTTTGAACTATTGCGTTCCGGTAATTTCTGGCTTTCGGCCACTCCCGACACGCCGAGTATGGGCTGGGACGCAAAATGTTGTAAACGGATCTGCTCCTGGGTGGAACTCCGCCACCGGAAATCAGGCAAAAGATTCTTTTGCTTTAATGCCCATTTTGATCATGAAGGCGTTGTTGCCCGTGAGGAAAGCAGCAAACTTATATTGCAACGCATCAGATCGATTGCCGGTGACGCTGCCGTGATCTTCTGCGGTGATCTGAATGGAAGCCGCTCATCCGGATGGTATCAAACCGTGATCAGGTCAGGATGGTTGCGTGACAGTTATTCGGATGTGCAGTTTCCCTATGCCAATAATACTTCGTTCAATGGCTGGGGTAGAGCGCTGAAAGGGAATGAAGTGATAGATCACATCTTTGTTAATAATGCATTCAGGGCAGTGCAGTGGGGCATACTTACTGATACCTATTTTGGCAAATTCCCTTCTGATCATTTCCCTGTGCTGGCGTTGCTGCAATTCCGGTGAGCTGATTAGGAATACTACCTGGCTATTGATTCCATCAGTCCAAACAAGGGTGCGGATTGTCGGGGATCATTTTTCAGGAAAGCATTGCCGATCAGGAGATCCGGTTGTCCATCACCGTTAAAGTCGCCGCTGTCCATCGTCAATGCTGCTTCGAGATTGAAACCATCCGGCGCTGCGTTGGCGGAATAACCAAGGTTGCCGAGGTGATTGAGGTAGACGAACCAGTCGGCCGGATGTGACGGATCGGTAAAATAACCCACAGCGGCAATGTCGGTGCGTCCTTTTTGCCGGAAATCGCCCGCTATAGCTTTGTATGCGCCATTCAGGGGATAAAAGAATTTTTCTGCAAACCGGTCGGGAGCTTCCTGGCGAAACACATAAATGCCGTGATAAGGTTTATAAATCCTGGTAGCATCGCCATTATCACCACAGGTATACAGGATATCTTTATTGCCGTCGCCATCAAGATCAGTCAGGCTGAAGGAACTTGAACCATAAGATGGAGGGAAGCGGAGTACCTTATGTTCATCATAGGTGCCATCACCCCTGTTCTCAAAATGAATGATGCATTCATCACCCTGCGCAAACAGTGCCCAGATATCCTCACGGCCGGTAGCGGGATTCTTTTCAAAAAAGGCAGTAACGGCACCCGGCAGCGGCCGGATGGCTTTTTTGCGCCAGGACTTTTCATTGCTTTCCAGTAGTGTCAGTGAACCGGTCAGTTTTCCGAATTCGCAAACGAGGAAATCCGGCTGCCCGTCCTTATTGGCAGCTGTGACAACTATCCTGACCGGCCTTGCCAGGTCTTTAATAAGGGGTGCGTGCTGCTGGAGTTTACCTTTTGGAGAAAGGCTGATGGGAATGATGCTGCCTTTTTTGTCCTTATCCGGGCCCATTTGCAGGTAATCGCCGATGGAACAGGCATACCAGTGGTTGCCGGCACCCTGGAGGTCTACCACGATACCATTGACTTTCAGCGAATCAAGCAGGCCTTCCTGCCCGAACAGGAAAAGCTGATTGGAAAAAGCATCAAATACAAATAACCGGGCCGGCGAAACAGTATTGTCGATTTTCACCAGGGAGGCCATCACATTAGGCCGGAAAAGAAAATCCGGCGGAGGCAACAGGTTGAAACCGGTGACGGCTTCCGGCAAAGGGTGGGGCAGTTCCGGGAGTGCGGAAGGTGCGGAAGTGGTATAGTAGGACAGGATTTCCTGCCACTCCTGCTCCGTCACAACGGGATGTTCCGGGTAGAAATCCTTGTCCGCCGCTTCTATCGCCGCTACTCCGGCAGAATGGATACCCAGGTAGAGTCCCATTTCCGGCAGGAAAGTGGTCCAGGTCTTTTTGTCCAGCAGTTCAGGTTCCGGTAACAGGTGGCAACTCTGGCAATAACGCACTGCAGCAGATTTTCCCTGACTGTGGGCAGCATGGCCAGCATTAGCGGAGAGCTGATTCTCCCCCTGGCCGGTTTGTTGAAACAGCCACCATCCTAAAACTATTATCCCGGCAATGGCAGTTACTATCCAGACCACTTTTCTGTTCGATCGCATGCACTCAAGATAGGCATTTGTGTAAAACGGTATAATTTTGACCATATGACAAGCAAACTGCAGGAATTGGCTGGCAGACTGGAAGGAGAACTTTATTATGATCAGAAAATGCGCATCCTGTATGCCACGGATGCATCGGCCTACCGCGAAATGCCCCTGGCCGTAGCCCTCCCGAAAACCCCCGGCGACATCAGGTTATTGATTCAATTTGCCCATCGCGAGAAAACATCACTCATTCCCCGTACCGCTGGTACATCGCTTGCCGGTCAGGTGGTGGGCAGTGGTATTGTGGTGGACGTTTCCAAATATTGCAACCGGATTCTGGAACTTAACAGCGACGAACACTGGGTGCGTGTTGAACCCGGTGTGATTCGGGATGAGCTGAATATGTTCCTGAAACCACACGGACTCTTTTTCGGTCCGGAAACCTCCACTGCCAACCGCGCTATGATCGGTGGCATGGTGGGCAACAATTCCTGCGGATCGAATTCTGTGGTGTATCGCAGCACCCGGGAACATGTACTGGAAGTAAAGGCCATCCTCAGTGATGGATCCGACGCGGTATTCAGGGCAATGGACCTCGAAACCTTCCACGAAAAATGTGAAGGCGACTCGCTGGAAGCGGAGATCTACCGCACTACCCGGCGCCTGTTGAGCAATACCGACAACCAGGAAGAGATCCGGCGCCAGTTTCCTAAAGCTTCGGTTGAAAGAAGGAATACCGGGTATGCAGTTGATATCCTTGCCGAAATGGCGCCATTTCAGGCCGGCGGTCCGGATTTCGATTTCTGTAAACTGATTGCCGGTTCAGAAGGCACCCTGGCGTTCATCACCGAGATCAAACTGAATACGGTGCCATTGCCGCCTTCAGAATCCGGATTGCTTTGCGTGCATTTCAACTCGGTGGATGAAGCCTTGCGGGCCAATATCATTGCTATGCAGTTTGCACCCAGCGCCAGCGAACTGATCGATCATTATATCCTCGAGTGCACCAAAGACAATATTGAGCAGCGGAAGAACCGCTTTTTTGTGCAGGGTGATCCCGGTGCCATCCTGGTGGTGGAATTCCTCCGCAATTCCCGTCCGGAGATCCAGGACAAGGCAAAGCAACTGGAAGAGGCGCTTCGCGCAGAAGGCCTCGGATATCATTTCCCGCTATTGTTTGGAGACGACTCCAAAAAGATCTGGACGTTGCGCAAGGCCGGGCTTGGATTGTTGTCCAACCTCCCCGGTGATGCCAAGGCTGTTCCGGTGATTGAAGACACCGCTGTGGATGTGCTGGATCTTCCTGCCTATATCCGGGAATTCAACCAGATCCTGGAAAAGCACGGGTTGTATTCCGTCCATTACGCGCATGCTGGTTCGGGAGAGATTCACCTTCGCCCGATCATCAACCTGAAAACGGAAGAAGGAAATAGATTATTCCGTGTAATCGCTGAAGAAATTGCCATCCTGGTAAAAAAATACGACGGATCATTAAGTGGCGAACACGGTGACGGCAGGCTGCGGGGTGAGTTCATTCCCTACATGATCGGTGAAAAAAATTACAGGCTGTTGAAGGAAGTCAAGACGGTGTGGGATCCGGGAAATATTTTCAATCCGCACAAGATCGTCGATACGCCATCCATGAATGAGATGTTGCGGTATGCACCGGGACAAAAGACGCCTGTATTCAATACTGTTTTCCGATATCATGACCAGGATGTGCTGCAGCATGCGGAACAATGCAACGGATCGGGTGACTGCCGGAAAACAGCATTGTCCGGCGGTACGATGTGTCCATCCTTCATGGCTACCCGGAATGAAAAGGATACGACGAGAGCCCGTGCGAATATCCTGCGGGAATTCCTGACCCGTTCCGATAAAGTGAATCGTTTCGATCACCAGGAGATCTATGAAGTAATGGATCTTTGCCTGAGTTGCAAGGGCTGCAAGAGCGAATGCCCGAGCAATGTGGATGTGGCCAAGCTTAAAGCTGAATTCCTGCAGCAGTATTATGACGCCAATGGTGTTCCTTTTCGTTCAAGGCTCATCGCGAATTTCACCCGGTCGGCCAAACTGGGTGCCATCGCGCCGGGGCTGTATAACTTTTTTGTAGCCAATCCCCTTACCGGAAATCTGATCAAGCGGCTTTCCGGATTTGCGACGGCGCGTTCTATGCCGCTGTTGCACCATACTACGTTAAAGCAATGGTATAAAAAACATCAGCGCAAAATGGCAGGTGGAGGAACCGCCAGTGCTGACCAGAAACAACCTGCCAGGACGGTTTACCTTTTTTGTGATGAGTTCACGAATTTCAATGATACGGGGATCGGCATAAAGGCAGTGGAACTGCTGGAGAAACTAGGGTACCAGGTGATCATTCCGGATCACCTCGAAAGCGGCCGTACCTGGTTGTCGAAGGGATTGCTGCGTGCTGCAAAGAAGATCGTAAATGAAAATCTTCGGTTACTCGCGCCACTGGTCAATGCGAACACGCCGCTGATAGGCATTGAGCCCAGTGCCATCCTGACATTCAGAGATGAATACATTGATCTTGCTGAAGACGGGCTCTTTGAAAAAGCGAAGGAGATGGCAAGGCATGTATTCCTTATTGATGAATTCCTGGCTGCGGAAATGGAAAAAGGTAATATTCCGAAAGATGTTTTCCGTAGTGCGGATAAATCCATATTACTGCATGGCCATTGCCAGCAGAAAGCGCTGTCATCGCTGACACATACCGTCAAAATGCTTTCGTATCCGGAGGGCTTCAAAGTGAAGACCATTCCTTCAGGTTGTTGTGGAATGGCAGGCTCATTCGGTTATGAAAAGGAACATTTCGAGCTTAGCCAGAAAGTGGGCGAGCTGGTGTTGTTTCCGGCCGTGAGGGCAGCCGGGCCAGAGGTAGTTATTGCTGCACCCGGTACCAGTTGCCGCCACCAGGTGAAGGATGGAACAGGCAGGCATGCACGGCACCCGCTGGAAATTTTGCATGAAGCGCTGAAATAAGTTTAGCAGTTTGGGAGTTTAGTTTGGTTAGTAGTTGGGCTACCAGGTACAAGAAAAGTTGACCTAAATTCACCGGTTACCCCGATTGATTTAATTGATATATCAATTATCTTTGTATCAAAGTAGCACACATGACGGCAGAAAAGCTGGGAGATATCCTGTTTTATTCACTGGAAAAATCGATCAAATCCTACCGTCAGTTTGCGCAGCGCAATATCACGAAAGCGGGTTTTGATATTACCATTGATCAGTGGTTATTGCTGAAAACCCTGCAGGAGGATCCGGAGGCGACGCAACAGCAGATTGCGGATAAAGTGTTTAAGGATTATGCATCGATTACCCGGATGATTGACTTGTTGGTAAAGAAGAAATTATTGAAAAGAAAACCCCATCCTGAAGACCGGCGGCGATTCGCGCTCACGGTTACAGCAGACGCTGAAACCCTGATAGAGGGTGTGCAGCCTCTGGTGGAGGCTAACCGCCGGCAGGCGTTACAGGGAATCAACCTGCAGGATGTTCAGGTTTTGCGCGAAGTTTTGGAGCAAATGATCTCGAACTGTCAGAATTAAAATATATGTTGTTTAAACTCTTACTGTCAGGTGCGTTGCTGTTCTTTTTTCCCGGTTTCACCGAGGAGAAGAAAACGCGGGAATGTCCCTTTGCAAAAGAAGCGCAGCAGGAGCAGGAAAATATCTCCGCAGGACTGGCAGATCATCCGCTGGTCGGCATGGCGCTTTATTTGTGATGGTGACGGATTAATAATCAGACCGATTTTCTCTTACATTGCCGGTCAAACACGACTGGTATGACGCGCCTGCACTTCCTTACAATTTTTCTTTTCTTCAGTTTTGCAGTAGTTGCCCAGGAAAAGATAACCCCCACTGACAAACTGCAGATCGATGGTGCTGTCGGGCAGTCTCGTTTACTTACCCTGGACAGTTTCCTGTCCTCCCCGGCTGTCGCAATACCTGATGTCATCATTACCAACCACCTGGGCGAACCCAGGAGCACCTATAAGGGGCTTAAGGGCATTCTCCTTAAGACTGTGCTGGAAAAATCGGTGTTCAGCACACCGGGCCCTAAACAGCTGAGTGAGTTTTACCTGGTGCTGGAGGCCTCAGATGGCTACAAAGTGGTCTATTCCTGGAACGAGCTTTTCAATACCGTTGTGGGGGAACAGGTTTATATTGTCACTGAAAAAGATGGAAAGAAACTGGCAGAAATACCCGACAGGATTTTGGCAATTTGTGCGGCCGACCGGAGGACAGGTCGCCGGACGGTGAAAGGATTGCAGTATATTCATATCCGAAGAGTTGAATAGCCCATGCATTACAATACACTAAAACTGGATCACGAAACGATCCGCTTCGGCCATGATGTTTTGCCGGGGGAGATTTATCATATCTGGTCGGAATCCCCATATTTCTTCCAGGTTTTCGGACAGCAGGAGATCCGGGTAAAACTGGGGGATTATGCGGAAGACAGGACGGCCGGTGAATATGGGCCAGTCGTTTTTCCATCAACGGAATTGGATTTCATATTGCAGGGAATGGCGCGGTTACTGCTTTGTGAACCACCTTATTACGATTAATTTTTCCCAAATGAAAGTTAGTGTTGGGGGATAATCTATGATCCCTTACCTTTGCCACCGCTTTGAACGGAAAATCGTTCCAGGTCCGGGAAGTAGCGCAGGCCGGTAGCGCACCTGGTTTGGGACCAGGGGGTCGCAGGTTCGAATCCTGTCTTCCCGACAAAGGAAAGAGGTAAATTATTTACCTCTTTCTTGTTTTTAAGCAACTGCCATGTTCATTGCTTGGCCCTTTCCCATTGTACACGCTCCAGAACCCCTTTTTATCGTAATCTAAGGCAGCTTACCCTGGGAAGTCTATACGACGGGTATCGGAAGAGTATGCGAAAAACGGCAAAATAACGGTAAATGGACGGCAAACCGGAAAGTGCAAGACGATGTTAAAATCGAAACTGTGCTCTGAAGCCCGTTCCTGTATTGCGTATGCGAATAAGTATAATAAGTCACTTGGCTACATGAATGGGCTCATTTCGCTAAATAATGGGCTCATCCGGTCAATAATGGGCTCACTCCCTGTAACGCACGGCCGAAGCTGAAATAATCGGCGTAACTTACGGGTATAAAATATTGTTATGGGACATTTTATCATTGATCTTCCTGGCAATATGTATGGAGATGTGCGATTTGGAACCATTCGCCGGAAATCGTTCTCACTGGCTTTCTGGAAAAAGAAACCTGCTTTCAATGAAAAGCGGATAGGATATATCGTAAATGTCAGTGGTGCCGCTGAAGGCATTAAACGATACCAGTTCCTGAAAACCACTGATGGTCACTGGACAACGCAGGATCTCGAAAATTTTCATGTCGCGCCGGATGATGTTATGACGATGGCCATTAAAGCGGCAATTGACCAGGAGGAATTGAATCAGTGATTTCTGTCAATTCTTTTCACACACCGCACCGCAAGCGCCTCCGTTTTTTGCCCATCAGGATGCCGGTTTACAATCCTTCCATTCCTGCCGAGATTATAAAACCATGCCTGCGCCGGATCCGTAGCAGTAGCGGTCCAATAAAAACCATGAGCGTCTACCCGGTGATAGGTGCTGTCATGTGGATCATAACGGCCACCATAAACCGCATTGAAGGCCGCTGCTCCACTATCTATCAGGGCTTCGTAGGCAGCTTTTCCACCATCTGCAGCTACGTCGCGCACACCCCCATAGGGCTGCGCCAATTGTTGCCATTCTTCATTTGTCGGCAAATGCCAGCCGTTTCCCAGTAACCGGCAACCTTCCAATGCGCTTTTCCAGGTATAAAGGCGGCCAAAGGAATCGCTGATCTTATCCGATGTTTCATAACCATATGATCCGGGAATATTGGTGGCCAGATTTACAGTCATCCAGCACAGGTTACTGCTGTATATCCGGGTCAGGTAGGTGTTGCCCTGGGTGTCCCTTATGGTATCAGGTAAAGCCTGGGCCACATTCTGCTGTGAGAGCAGCAGGCAGATAATTGCCAGAATCAGTGCCGGCCGTCTGGGAGAAGGACTGAACATGATAATGGTAAAATATTGCTTTTCCGTCGATTCCGGAGGGAGTTGGTTAGATTTGTTTATTATGCAGGAGGCATTGAAAAAGCTCTCGACGGCACTTCAGGGAGCGCTTTATTTTAATTCTTCAACCGAACACACCGTACAGCTGTTGGCTTATTCTACCGATGCCTCAGTTTACCAGGAGCGTCCGCTTGCGGTTGCGCTGCCCGAAACGGTCTCCGACCTTAAAATGCTGATCGGTTTTGCAAGGAATGAGCAGACAACACTGATCCCCAGGGCGGCAGGTACATCCCTCGCCGGGCAGGTAGTGGGCAGCGGCATCGTGGTGGATATGTCGAAATATTTCAACAGGGTTCTGGAGATCAATGTTGCGGAAAAATGGGTACGAGTTCAACCCGGCGTCATCCGGGACGATCTCAACAAATGGCTGCTGCCACACGGACTGATGTTTGGTCCGGAAACGTCAACTGCGAACAGGGCCATGATCGGCGGCATGATTGGCAACAACTCCTGCGGACTGCACAGCATCGTTTGGGGCGACGTGCGCAACAACCTTATTGAAGTTCGCGGATTGCTGAGCGATGGTTCCGAAGTTGTTTTCAATGAAACAGGTGGAGGATCTGCTGACGCTGGCAGCCTGGTACAGCGTATAACAGAAGGCATCGGTAAGTTGCTCGCGAACAATCAACACCAGCAACTCATACGTGATAATTTTCCGAAAAAGTCAATAACCCGGAGGAATACCGGCTATGCGCTGGACAGCCTTCTCGACTTGTATCCCTACAACGCCGGTGGCGAACCGTTTAACCTGAGCAAACTGATCGCCGGATCAGAAGGCACCCTGATGATGATCACGGAGGCCAGGCTGCGGCTTATCGATCTTCCGCCTGTTGAAACGGCACTCGTATGCGTTCACTGTACTTCCCTGCAGGAATCCCTTCACGCGAATATCGTTGCGTTGAAACATCGGCCAATGGCCTCCGAACTGGTGGATCGTTATATTATGAACTTCACACGGCAACATCCCGAATATCGAAAGAACTGCTTTTTCATGGAAGGCGATCCGGCGGCACTGCTAATGGTTGAGTTCATGGAGGCGACCCGTGAGTCGGTTGATGCACGTGTAGATACTTTTATGACTGATCTCAAGGCGGCCGGCCTCGGTTATGCCAGCCCGGTATTGTATAATCAAGACACAAAATATGCCTGGGATGTTCGCAAGGCGGGGTTGGGATTGCTGCGTAATCAGCCCGGCGACACGCAGCCGGTGAACCTGATTGAAGACTGTGCTGTAGCGCCAGATGAATTGCCGTTCTATATTGCTGATCTTGAAAATTTGTTTGAACGACTTGGGGTTGAAGCTTCCTATTATGCGCATGCGGGTGCCGGTGAGTTGCATGTGGAACCCATGATCAATTTGAAAACCCGTGAAGGGAGAGTGCTATTCCGTAAGATACTTTCTGAAACAGCCCAACTGGTTAAGAAATACCAGGGCTCTTTGTCCGGTGAACATGGAGATGGCCGGCTCAGGGGGGAATTCATCCGCGAAGTAGTAGGGGAGGAAACCAACGCGTTGTTTCTGCAGGTAAAGCACCTGTTTGATCCGGAAGGGATTTTTAACAGGGGGAAGATCACGGCGGCACCACCAATGGATACATCATTCCGTATGGCGGAAGAAGATGCAGGCCATCCGCAACAAAAACCACTGTCAACCTATTTTGATTTTTCCGGAGAGGGCGGAATGCTTCGTCTCGCTGAGAAATGCTCCGGGTCGGGGGATTGCCGAAAATCGGAAATGACCGGAGGGACGATGTGTCCAAGTTATATGGCCACGCGCCTGGAAAGAGACACTACCCGTGCGCGGGCAAATGTATTGCGGCAGGTACTCAGTGGTGAAGAGCAGGAAGGCCTGTCTTTTAAGGAAGTAAAGGAAGTGCTGGATCTTTGCCTGAGCTGCAAAGGTTGCAAAACTGAATGTCCGTCAGGAGTGGACGTTGCCAAAATGAAAGCAGAGTTCCTCCAGCAGTATTACGACCGGTATGGTATCCCGGTACGCAGCAAAATGATCGGGAACTTTGCACGACAGATGAAGCTGGCGAGCGTATTTCCAGGCCTCTACAACCTGGCATTCGGGACACCTGCGATCCGCAGCGTGCTCAACCGGATAGTAGGATTCCATCCTGACCGAACGATGCCCTTGTTACAGGGGATAACGCTGAAAGCCTGGATGGCTGAACGAAAGTCCGTGAGCAATGCCGGTGGTAAAACCATATTGCTGTTTTGTGATGAGTTCACCAACTACTATGATGTGACTATCGGCATCACTACCGTTAAGCTGCTGGAGGCATTAGGGTATACCGTTACGATACCCGATCATCTGGAAAGCGGCAGATCATTTTTGTCGAAGGGAATGGTGAAGGAAGCCAAAACGATAGCAGCATCAAATATTCAGTTGCTTGCAGGATTGGTGAAGGAAGAAATGCCACTGGTCGGTATCGAACCCTCCGCTATCCTGACGATCAGGGATGAATACATTGACCTTTCTGCGGGGGAGATGCGGCAGCAAGCCGTACAACTGGCTGCCCATACTTACACCATAGAAGAATTTTTGTCAGCCGAATTTGAGCAGCAACGGATAAAAAGTGCAAGTTTTACCCTTGCGGCTGCCTCAATAGCCTTACACGGACATTGTTATCAGAAGGCATTGTCTTCTCAGCATGCAATCGTCAGTATGTTGTCGATACCGGAGCACTACCAGGTACAGGTAATCCCCTCCGGTTGCTGCGGCATGGCAGGTTCATTCGGATATGAGGCAGAACATTTTGAGATATCTCAGCAAATAGGGGAGCTTGTGTTATTTCCCACTGTACGCAAACTGGAAACGACAACAATGATTGCGGCCTCCGGTACATCGTGCCGGCACCAGATCAAAGATGGAACTGGAAGAATAGCCCGGCATCCTGTCGAAATTCTTTACGAAGCATTGCTTCCCGACAACAAATCAACATGAAATTTTTTCAGCAACACCTGGTACTTCCAGAACAGCGTCGTGGTTTTCACCTGATCACGCAGGCGGTGCTTCGTGCCATGCCACAACTGGCAGAGATCAGGGTAGGCTTTTGCCAGGTGTTCATCCAGCACACATCGGCTTCGCTGACGATCAATGAAAATGCTGATCCGACCGTGCGACACGATTTTGAAGTTTTTTTCAACAAGACGGTGAACGAAAATGATCCCGACTACAAGCATGATGAGGAAGGTTCAGATGACATGCCTGCGCACCTGAAGGCTTCATTACTGGGAACTTCGGTAATGATCCCCGTCCGGAATGGCCGCCTGGCATTGGGTACGTGGCAGGGCATTTATCTTTGTGAGCATCGTAATCACGGGGGAGCAAGAAATCTGATGATTACCGCATGGGGTGAAAACCATTGAGCCGGAAAATTGTAGTACTTCTTAACAAAAAAGCATTTACCATGTCAATAAAAGCATTCCTGGGAATGGGGCTACTGGGTTCGAATTTTGTAAAGGCCATGCTTCGGCGTGGAGATACGATGCAGGTGTGGAACCGGACCGCCTCAAAAGCAGCAGCGCTGGAAAGCGATGGCGCCAAAGCATTTTCCGATGTGAGGGACGCAGTGAAAGGAGCCAATCGTATTCATGTGACGTTGAAAGATGATGCATCTGTTGATGCGGTACTGGAACAGGCGAGCGCAGGATTTTCACCTGGAGCGATCATCATTGATCATACCACGACTTCCAAAGACGGGGCAGTACAACGTACGGCATACTGGAAATCCAAAGGCTATACCTACCAGCATGCACCGGTATTTATGGGGCCATCGAATGCACTTGATGCGAGCGGCTATATGCTGGTTTCCGGAGAACCTTCTGTGGTGGATCAGCTGACACCGGAACTTTCGGTTATGACCGGAAAACTTATTCAACTGGGTGCAGAAACGGGAAAGGCGGCTGCAATGAAACTGATGGGCAACAGCTTCCTCGTTTGCTTCGCGTTCACCTTGAGAGATACCTACGCAGTGGCAAAAGCACAGGGGCTTACCGTTGATGATATCCTGGGGCTGTTCCAGACCTGGAATCCGGGTGCCCAGGTGGAAGGCAGGCTGAAGCGGATGACTTCCGGCGATCTGTCAAAACCTTCATGGGAGCTGGATATGGCAAGAAAGGATACGAATTTGTTCCTGGAAGCCGCCGAAAAAGGGGGTACCCATCTTTCCATCCTTCCTACCATCGCAACTGTAATGGACGAGTGGATCGGGAAAGGATTCGGACAACACGACTGGACCATCGTTGCCAATGATTTAAGAGATTAATTCAATTAACGATAATATGCAGGATTTTTCTACCCGTGACCTGATCGTGGAAACGGTCAATAAGCTTTTTGTTTTTACCGACCAGCAGCAATGGCAACGGCTTCGCGAAGATGTACTCACTGATAAAGTGGATTTCGACATGTCTTCGCTGGGGGGTGCCCGTGAAATCTTGTCAGCGCAAACTATCTGCGATACCTGGGAAAACGGGTTCAAAGGCATTGATGCCGTGAACCATCTAGCAGGCAATTACCTGGTGACCATTGATGGCGACAAGGCACAGGTATTTGCCTATGCAACCGCTACACATTTCAAAAAGGCCGCAATCAACGGACAGGTCAGGGAGTTTGTGGGTACTTATCAGATCGGGTTGCAGCAATTGCCCCAGGGCTGGCGGATCAATGCCTTCCAATATACGCTGAAGTACCTGGCAGGAAATGCTGACCTGAGCTGATGCTTACAACTTGAACTGCAGGGTTACGTAAAGATTCCTGCGATCAGCCGGAAGTATTCCGGGGCCCGGATAGCCATCTGCCCTGCGGGTAAAATATTTGTTGTCAGTCAGGTTGTTAATGCCGGAATAAACGGTGAACCACCGCCAGTTATAACTCAGGCTGAGATCCATTACTGTAAAGGAGGGAATGGCGCCATCCACAGCAGTTGGCGTTTCTTCCGTGTTCGTGGCATCACTGTATTGTTTGGCCTGGTAAGAGAACTGGTAAGTCAGGTTCCATTTGCTGTTGCCGGCTGTAACGCCAGTGCGGAATAATACAGGGGGGACATTCTCCACCAGTTTGTTTTTGATGGCAGTATTCTCTGTGTGAATATAGCGGGCGTCAATAAGTGAAAGATTGGTATAGGCAACCAGTTTATAGCGGGCTGCATTTCCCTGGAAAGCCTTCATGAGATCTCCTTCCAGCAGAAACTCAAGGCCAAGGTTGCGGCTGTCGGCAACATTGGTACGTAACCGATAGGTCATGAAACTGGTGTCGCGCACAAAAATGGATCCGATACGATCATTATACCGGAGGTAAAAAAGGCTCACGTCAGTGTACAGCCAGTTACCGATATTGCCACGAAAACCGAGTTCAATATTGTAGCCGGACTCATCTTTCAGGTTGGGATCGACCTTGCTGTTTGTATTGACTACCCGGATGTCATTGAAGTTGATCGAACGGTAATTCTGTGAAATATTCGCATAGAACTCGGTACTCTTACTGGCCTTATAGGATGCACCCACACCCAGTAACACAAAAGAGCGCGGGTTTTCCATCTTCTCATTCATCTTCTCGTCGTCAATAAACAGGTTGTCTTTGTAATAATACCCCTCACCTTTAGTGTTGATGTGTTCAAACCGGATGCCCGGAGTAATGCTCAGCTTTTTGCTGATCCGGAAAATGTTTTCAGCAAACGCTGCGAAGTTGTTCCCCGGAAATTCATACGAGGATTTGTTGGGTTGCCCACCGTCAAAGGAAAAGTCGGGCCCGCTGCCATCGTTACCATCTCCCTGCTTCCGGTTGGTAAGGCCACGGTACAACCTTGCGCCGAACAGAAAGGTGTTTTTATTGTCACCGAACATCCTGTACTGATGGATGAACCTAAGTTCAGATCCAAAATTGCTGTACTTGTCCGTCATCAGGTCGCGCTTGCCACCATTGTCCGGGCGGTTGATATAGCTGAGCACACCCAGAGCATCCCTGCCACCCTGCAGCGTATAATTTCTCCAGTTAATGCGGGTGTTGTCGCTGATTGCATAGTCGAGGTTCAGGTTAATGAGGTTCCAGTCGACCTGGAACCAGTTCCTTGCCCTGACTGATACCGAAGGGTCTTCCCTGAATTGCGCATCCGTAAGACCGCCCGGCTGTTGTGCCAGGTATTTCATGAAAGTATATTCACCTGAAAGGGTCAGGCGCCTGGTCAGTTTATAGCCGAGATGTACATACGCATTGTGCTGATCGTAATGACTGTTGGGGCGCCAGTCATCGCCTTTCTTGTATTGGTAGAAAGCATAGTAGTTCAGTTTGCCGGCTGCTACCGTTCCGCCTAAACTATTAAAACTGTTGAAGAAACCATAAGAGCCAAACGTCTGGCGCGTTGTCAGTTCAAAAGGCTTCTCTTTCGGGCCTTCTTTCATCACAAAATTCACGAGGCCTCCGAATTGAGGGCCATACTGCAGGCTTGCAGCGCCGCGTATGATTTCGATCTTTTCAAGTGCTTCGGTTGACGGGGTATAATAACTTTCCGGATAACCAAGTGCATCAGCGCTGATATCATAGCCATCCTGCCGGATATTGAAATTGGAGGAACGGTTGGGGCTCAGACCACGTCCGCCGATTCCCAGCTGAAGTCCTCCGCGATCATATTCCCAGATATTCAATCCAGGGATCCTTGCATAGATCTGGCGGGTATTGTTGGTGGCCAGGTTGGCGTTGATGTTCCGCAGGTTGATTACTTCGGTCTTCTTACCGGCATAAATTGCAGTGCCGCTGACATCGCGCAGTTTTCCGGAAACTGTTGTACTCTTCAGGTCCTTCACCACCACTTCTTCCAGCACCGCGGTGTCGCGTTGTTCAAGTGTTATTTTCAGTACCGCATTTTTTTGTGCCAGCACGATGGTCTGGGTCCAGCCAGTCATTCCCGTGAAGCTGACAGTCAATGTATAGGTTCCGGCGGACAGTCGTGAGAAGTGGAAATAGCCATTGTCGTTACTGATGGTTTTTCTGCCGGCTGGTTCAATTGAAATGGTTGCTCCGGTAATTGCTTCACCCGAAGCCTGTACCGTTCCGCTGACCGATAAGGACTGGGCATGGCTGGCCAAAGAGAGCAAAATCAGGAGCGGTATGAAATATATTCTGGGATGCATGATCATTCTTTTGTTTTCGGGCAAGGAAGTATCCAGTTGTAATGTGTCCATTGTCGTTGCTGCGCTGCGAGATCAACGGCGGGGTCTATGAACAGGGCTGAGCGGCGGCCATTCAGTGCGACGTAAACCTCACCGAACACCCTGGGTTGCTGAATACCTTTTTGTTTGTAAACTGCGGCGAGGTGATGGGCATACTGCAGGATCATGTCAGGTTGTGTACTCATCATCTTTTCCTGCAGCGGTGTGAGAAAGGCCTTGTTGTCGACCACGAAAGCTGCACCGGTTGTGCCGTCCTTCACGGTGAAGTAGGCGGTGCCCGCTTTTTCCATCAGCATCACCCTCCAGGAAAAGCGATAACCCTCTTCATTCCAGAACAGCTTATCAGGATACATGAGGAAGCGGAGCGGAAACAAAACCTGGAAAGCAGCATACACTAAAAGCGCTACTACCCATCGTTTGGGTCTAGTATAATTGTAGGTGTTATAGCCGAGGCTGGGGGCTGGTTTCCATCCCAGTCGCGACAATAGTTTTTCATGAAATGCTGACGGGAAAAAGATCAGGCTGCTCACAATCATCACATAGGGGAACATGCCAATACCGGGAAAGAAGATGGCTGTGGCGATATGAAAGGCCAGCACGAACAGGTATGCGATTTTACGCGTCCGGTCATTGAGCAGAAAAAACACAATGAACAGGTCATAGATGGCACCAAACCAGCTGAAAACATAAGCTACCCAGGCTTTGTACATCAACGGGCCAACGATGGGAAGATGGCTCTTTGCAGGAAGCCAGGTGCGCATCGGTTCGGCTTGCAGCAGCCAGTCCGCATTTAACTTGGCCAGGCCTGCAAAGATGTATACGATTGCCATCTGGAAGCGCAGGATGCCAATGGTCCAGGCAGGCACTTCGGCGCAACGGAGTTGCGGGCGGATACTGACATCCATTGACCAGTCGCGGTTAGCCGGCAGCCAGATCAGGATAAAGGCTACAAGGCTGATAAAATAATAGTGGTTGAGATAGGTCGTAACATCAATCAGTTCGATATAGGTGAATCCGAGGAAGAACACGACGATGGCGATCCGGTACAGGAATCCGAACGCAATGAACAGTGCGGCGAGCGTGATGCATCCGAACAGCACATGTATGGCAGTATTTCCCGGTGCCTGAACCCATTCCCAGCCGAAATAGGAAAAGTGAAATTTCGGTTGTACATAAACGGCAGTTACCCATCCCCGCCACCAGAAGCGAAGTAGGCTGAAGAACATCAACAGCCCGAAACTGATGCGGAAAACGACCAGCGGAGCAATGGGCACCGGCCGGAAAAGGTCATATCGTTTAGTCCCCGTCATTGTCCATATAGTTGATCTGCACGCCGGTGGCAGAAGCAACATCAGTTTTCAGCAGTGTCAGGAGTTTCTGGATCTCCTTATAGGCAGCTTCCACTGTTGCCGGGCTTCCGGTAAAAGCTGCAGACAGTGGGGCCGGAATAGCCTGGAGTGCATTGATGGCAACTGTAAACTGGGCAAGAACATCGTCATTCAGGGTGGTTTTACCCAAAAGGTCGAGATAGTCGTCGATGCCTTTTGCACTGCCACCGGTATAGTACTGCTTTACGGCATTCAGATTGGCAACCGCGAGTTCTTTGGAGATGGCGGAATAGTATCCTTCCGCTTTGTCGGCGAATACGATACCATTCGATTGCTTGCCAAATGGCCAGCCGATGCGGGGACCTTTCAGGGCATCCATTTCAAATGCCAGCTGATTGATCAGGAATCCGATAGAGCTGCCGACATCTGTTTTCAGGGAATTGATGAAAGTATTGCGGTATCCGGCGGCCCATTGGTTGATCGTATTATCTGTGAGCAACTGCATTCTTTCCAGAACGTCGTTGATATATTGCTTTCTGTTTTGTCCTGATACCGGGTCGGCCAGTTTGTCTACTGCGCCTTCGCCAAAGATCAGGTAGTCCAGTGCCGGGAATCCCTGCAGGCTATCTGATGTTATCGGCAGGGTGAGATCATAATTGCCGCTGGCGATACCACTTTCGATTTTGCTTATTCCCGGAGGAAAAGTATTCAATGTGTTGTTCAGCATCTGAGCAGCGGCGGGCCCGAAATAGGGGAGGGATACCGCTTCAAAGGCCTGGTAGGCAGCCTGGAACGAAGGTTTTACGTTAGCCTGGGTTGAAGCCGATGGTGCGCTGAGCAGAACAGCCACTTTGGTTTTCAGATCTGCGAGGGATGTTTTCAGCTGCACATACCCTGGCTGGATAATGTTGTCAGCATAATTGACCAGCATTTCCTTTTTGAATTCATCTGTCGAGTTGCCGTTGTTATCCGTTCCGTCGTCGCTTTTGCCACAGGCATTCAGCAACAAGAGGGCAGCTGTTACAGGAATTACAGCGCGGAAGAGCGTAGAAGGGAAGAATAATTTCGCCATAATCAGGTAGATTATAAAATGACAGACAATCCCTGGCGGTTGCCGGGGATTGTCTGGAAGTTAATTACGTAATATTTGACCTTAAGGTTGCAGCTGTCCATAAGCGGTGGTGAAAATTTGAGCAGCTTCTTTCAGATCGGTATTGTTTGCGTCTGCGGCCAGGTCATAAAATGGAGTTTCCAGGATTTCTTTGAGCCTGGTATACTGAGTAGCGGTGAGTTTGCTGCCGGCTGCGCGGTATTTGAGGGCAAGGACAAAACCGTAGCCCTCGGAAAGTGAATGGAATTTTGCAGCAAGGTCGCTCTGGGTTTGTGATGCTGTCAGATAATAATAGGCAGCTGCCGCCAGTGTCTTTTCAGTATATTCCTTAATCGTGCTGATCGCCTGATCACGGGTGCTGTAATCTTTTGCACCGATTGCGGCACGACCCGTGCGGAAGGCTTCGAATACCCTGCCTCCAGCCTGAATGTATTTTCCGCGCTCTCCGAAATAGCCACCGATCGCCAGCGGACGGTCGGCAGGTACGGGGGCTGTACTGTAATTGAAAGCCGTGTCATAATTTTTCGGTACGCCGATGTATCCAAAAGCCAGGTCCCAGTCCTGCTGCATTTCGCTGGGAGCGCCTGAGGTAAGGGTGTTGTCGTCTGTAGGAACCTTGTCCAGCAACTGGTAAACATTCTTAAGTACCAGTGCACCCATCAGTCCCTTTGCCACTGCCTGGTTAAATTCAAGGCCTGAGTGGTTCACCAGCCGGTTGCCGATCTTTCCGGCTATTCCCGGGGCAGCAGGGGTTGCGTAGAATTCACTGAGATTTACCATGGAATCTGCATATGCCTTAAACTGTGTCGCGTCAGCCACTTCGGTGGCCAGACTGATGGTCATGGTGTTCAGGGCGTCATATTTATAGGGCAGGTTCCCGGCAATTTCTGCGGTAAATGCGGTATTGGTATTGTTCCAGAGGTAGTTGGCAGTATCGCTGTTGAGCTCGCGGGAGGCTCCTTTACCCAACCAGCTGGTAAAGCCGGCCCACATGCTTACACGGGCAACGGCATCAGTGTTATTCACCTGGGCGAAGTCATAAGTAGCAGGTACGGTATAATCCGGTGTTACGGGGCCGTCGTCGGAAGAACAGGACGAAAGTGTCAATAAAGCTCCGGAAACCAGTGCCAGCATTCCATTCAATCTCATAAGTAACTGTTTTTGCGGGCACAAAGGTATTGGGGCCACCTGAAGCGATACTTACGAATTCCGGAAAAACAATTTCCCGGGCAAAAGTCCGGATCTTGCGGACTTTGCCTATTCGGCTCGTTTCCAGTGTTATATATCCATAATTCTTCCGAAATTTATTTTCCCAAAAAACCAACACCTTGTCACGCATCCGTTCAATTGATTTCGTCAGGGGACTGGCCATGATCATCATGGCACTGGACCATGCCAGGGATTATTTTCATGGCTATTCGTTCCTGCACAATCCTGCTGACCTCGCGCACACCACTCCGTCTATCTTTTTTACGCGGTGGATCACCCATTTCTGTGCCCCGGTTTTTGTATTCCTGGCCGGAACCTCGGCTTTTTTGTCCGGGCAAAAAAAGTCAAAAACCGATCTGTCGCGGTTCCTGTTGACCAGGGGGCTCTGGCTTGTAGTGATGGAATTGACAGTAGTGGCGTTCGGCTGGTTTTTCGATCCGCTGTTCAGAACATTTGCCCTTCAGGTGATCTGGGCGCTGGGCTGGTGTATGGTATTGATGGCCGGCCTGATCTGGCTTCCCAGGCGGTTTATGCTGCTGTTGGGCTTAGCGTTGGTATTCGGCCATAACCTGCTGGACGGCATAGCTGTGGAAGGGAATACCCCTGCAGGTTTTGGATGGGCCGTTTTGCATGCTTTCCGCATCTTTCATTGGGGCGGGGCCACCTTTCTGGCTGCCTATCCTGTGATGCCCTGGCTGGGAGTGATGCTCCTCGGGTATTGTTTCGGACAATTATACCTGCCCGGAATGGAGGCACAAAAGCGGAAAAGACTGTTGCTGATCATGGGCGTAACCGGCATTGCCACCTTTGTGTTCCTGCGCTGGTCAAATATTTATGGTGACCCTTCCCCCTGGTCACCGCAGACGAGAGAAGGTTTTACCCTGTTGTCTTTTCTTAACACAACCAAATATCCGCCTTCTCTGCTATATCTGCTGATGACGCTCTCGCCTATGTTGCTGATCCTGGCATTTACAGAACAGGTGAAATCAGCTGCCGCCAATGTTGTGTCTACCTACGGCCGCGTTCCTTTTCTGTATTATATCCTGCATATATACATCTTTCATGCGTTGGGTATGTATTTCGCGGGAGTTACAGGATTCGGCTGGCAAAATATGGTTATAACGGGAAGCTGGGTCACGGACGGCACAACCCTTAAAGGTTATGGGGCGGGACTACCGGTTGTTTATGCTGTCTGGCTGATCATAGTGGCGGCGCTTTATCCGCTTTGCAGGGTGTATGACCGGTATAAGCTGAGTCATAAACACCAATGGTGGTTGAGTTATCTTTGACCGGATGCTTCACGGAAAACGCCTTGTTTTTGTGTATGGTACAGCTTTCGCTGTATTGGTCTTCCTATTGCAATGGCTGGAATACCGGTTTCTGATTCTTGATCATGCCCAGGAGGTTTTTACCGTTGCGTGGATGGTCGATCTCAGCGTTGGTATTGAAAAGAAAAAGGCCACAACCTGTACCAGTAGGCTGAAATAAAAAAGCCCGCCGGAAAGAAAACTTTCGCGGCAGGCTACTGTAATTGATCCCCTAAAGTTTTATAAGCATGGATTGAGCTGTCTGGTTTTCCTGAGTAAGGGTCAGGTAGTAGATGCCTTTTGCACAGTTTGTGAGATCCAGCTGTTTTCTTTGTGTTCCTTTTGTAGCATTCAGGGTCGCCTTTTTAATTGTCACACCTGATGCGTTAACCAGTTGCATATTTACCGTTCCCGCTATTGGGCTGAACCACTGCACCTGGCACTGATCACCGGCCGGTTGCGGGTAAACAGACTCCATGCGGAACTGGTTTTGGAGGGCGGTCAGCCTGACTGCTGAAGTATAGTCAACTTTGCCATTCTCGTCTACCGTACGGATGCGGTAATACCAGGTCGTTGCGGTTGAGGTCTTGTCACTGAAAATGTATCTGGCTTCCCCTACTTGTGAAACAGACAAAGTTCCTGCTTTCGTGTAAGGCCCTTCGATAGCTGTTGCCCTTTCCACTTCAAAGTATCCCTGGTTCGTAGTAGCCACTCCTGTCCACGCCAGTTGTGCATTTTCACCAAGCCACTTTGCAGTGAGGTCCCTGGTTTTAACCGGCATGGCGATGAGTCGCATGGTTACACCAAAGGCTGTGGTCGTTCCGCTGGCAAAAGATATACCATTACGATTAGCGGAATTGGCCGAGTTGTTAGATTGATTTGCATTGGCGGTTGACCAGGTTGTTGATGTGCCCGGAGCAGTATTCAGAGAAATGCCCAGTTTGTTGTTAGCCAGGGTTTTAAATCCGCCACCTTCCAGTGAAGCGGGCCATTCGAGTAATATAGATGATCCATTGGCATTATTGGTGGTGCCGCTGACATTCAGGTTCCACATCGCATTCACCATATAACTTAAGTTGGGGAATGGTGTACCGCTAGCTGAGCCATTGCTTGTCGGTTGAGTGAATACACCCACAGATAATGTTTTATTGTTGTTGCCCAATCCGACAGTAATTGGCAGATAGCCGGCCGAAGTTCCAATTGGAAACAGCACATTGGTATTACGGGTAGCATCTTTCTGCACATGTGCTGACCGCCCCAGTTGAATATAACCGTTGGACCCCGCATTATTAAATGTGCCTGTGATCGAAAGCAGGCCATTGTTGCCGGTAACCTCGATAAAGCTGTTGTTGTTCAGATCAATATTCCTCGCAACGCTGATCTGCTGGCCTGCGTTTGGTGCCTGGAGTCTCGTATTGGTTAAAACCAGGTCACTTTCCACCGAAAGGTTCCCCGCGAAAGTGGGTGTAAACGTGCCAGAGGTGGCGGTGAGGTACAGGCTTTGAAAGGTGGACCCGGCGAATGCAGATCCATAATTGACCGTACCGGTTTGCCGGAAGGTCTGGCGGTCGAGAGATGAATTGGAAAAGTCGATATTTCCTGAAAAAATGCCTAGCGTTCCTTCGAAAGTAAAGTTAATACCGATGAGGCTGTACGGCATGACGACATTGCTGTTGTTAATCCAGATGTCATCAGCGCTGATGGTGATTTTTGAAGTAACTGCGAAACCCGCAACACTTGTGTTGGGAGCCAACGTTGCCGGATCCCACTGATGTGTAATTGCATTGTAGACCTGCCAGTTGGCGGCAGTGTTTAAATTTACCTGAACTGTGCCGGCTCCGGAAGAGCGGTAATCACCTGCATTTTGTGCAAATACTGCACAGGGTGTTATGGCCAATAGCCAAAAGGTTAGGGTACGTATCATATTGAATAGTTGACAGATTAGTCGTATTCAATAGGATTTGGATAGATCAAAAGTATATATCGGAAAATACAGTTGCAATAGTAGATCTACGTGGTGAATTTGCGGTATTAACGGTAGAACTCCTCTTCAATCCGCTGTTTCTGGCGCTGGTGATGCCTGAAGTGCATGGTTGCAAATTGAAGCCATTCAGCTGCGGTGAAATAGCCCAACCCCGGGTGCGCTGACTTTCCATGCATGATGTCTTCACCATGGGCGTCAAACAAATCGTTTATTTCCCTCCGGAGATGCGCGAGTGCATCAGCAGCTGCCTGTTGATGCTCAGGTGGTGTGATCATCGGATCATTGAATGGATTTTCTATTCGCAAATCCGGAAAGCTGTTAGCCTGAAACATTTGAATAGCTTCTGGTTTCATCGTTTCCGCAGTATGGTATGGAAGGAGCAATGCTGTTTGCATTTGTTGTGACATCCATATAGTATCGGCGATAAGGTGCGCGTATACCTGGGCAATCGACCATCCACCCTGTGATGGTTGGAAATAAAATCTTTCTCGGGAACAGGTGCCGGTGAAACTGATCCAGCGCTCCACGGTTTCATTGAATTCCTGTAACTTTTCTTGCAGCGCTGGCATAGGATGCGTTTACATTACGTAGTAGGCTCCTTCATAGGGTATTTGTTCAACTGGCGGTAACCCAGTCATTTCACGGAGGTTGTTTTCGATTGTCTGTGCCAGTTTCGTAACAGGGGTATCAGTCGGACGGTTTTCAAAAGGATCCTGCATCAGAATCGCTGTCCTTTCGATCGTGATAAACAAAGTTGGTAACAGGATAGACAGGATGACCTCCACTTCGAGTGAAACGTTCTCTATGCCAAACGGCAGTATTGTCAGGAAGACATAGATAAGGAAGTGTATAAGCAGGCTGTAGGATTTGGGAAATATGGTATTCTTGATCCTTTCACATTGTCCCATCGCCTCTGTAAGCCGGGCCAATGTTGCGTCAAGCTGCACCTGTTTGTTGGGATTAATGCCGAACTGTTCACTTACGTGGGCTATTTGTGTGGAGTGAGCAAGCAACAGTGCGTTGGGTACGTTGATGCTTTCAACCTGGTGATGCGACAGGTATTGTTGCACCCTGACGGAACTTCCAGATTGCCGCAATGATTCTCCCAAGGCGAAACACCATATTGATTGTCTTTCAGCAAAATCCTGTACTTCCTTTCGAGCCGCAGGCGTATCTGGTAAAAACTGCAACAACTGCCGGATCAGCGTTCTGCTGTCGTTTACGATTGCTCCCCAAACGATTCGTGCTTCCCACCAGCGCTCATAGGATTGTGAAGTACGGAAAGCCAGCAGCAATGACACCAGTGTACCAACAATACCGGGAAAGGAAAGGGGGATAACGATCTGTTTGAAAAATGCCCGCTGATCCATAAAAGAAGAAAGGATTGCATATGCCGAAATGATGGCCACATCGACCCAGATCAGCCGCAGGAAGTAGGAGATGGAGATCCTTTTATTGAGCAGCATACAGTAATGTACAAAAAAAGCTTTTATTTTAAAGATGCATCTGATTCGCCTGTTAACCGGCACTTCCCGGGTCTTTATTGCCAGCCTCATATTTACTGCATGTAATCAACATCCCTCAAATGCTGATTCAGGGTGGGAAATTTATGGGGCCAACAAATCGAATAACCGGTATGTGAACCTTCGGCAGATTGATACCACAAATGTGCAGCAGCTTACCATTGCATGGACCTATCATTCGAATGATGCCGATTCCAATACGCAGATCCAGGTGAACCCGGTGGTAATCGATACCGTGTTATACGGGATCAGTCCAAAACTGAAATTATTTGCCCTTCATGCAGCAACAGGGAAACAGTTATGGGTATATGATCCCGTTGCTGATTCAGTTGGTGAGTATCGGCCGGAAGGGAGCTTTGCCATCAATGCTTCCCGCGGGCTGGCTGTATATAAAGGCAAGGGAGAACGCAGGCTTTTTTATTCCGCCAACGGTAAATTATATTGCATAAACGGGTTTACCGGCGAGCCGTTCAGAGATTTTGGTGATCATGGCCGGATTGACCTTCATCAGGGCCTCGGCAGGAAAGCTGACGATCTTTATGTAGCGGGAACCACGCCGGGTATAATATATAAAGACCTGATCATTGTGGGGATGCGCGTAGCGGAAGAATCTGTGGCAGCGCCGGGTCATATCCGGGCTTACGACGTACATTCCGGCAAACAACAATGGATATTTCACACGATACCGCAACCCGGCGAAGCTGGATTTGAAACCTGGCAGGATTCAACTGCCTACCGTTATGTAGGCGGAGCCAACTGCTGGGCGGGTTTCAGCCTGGATGAAGAAAAAGGAATTGTTTTTGCACCCACGGGATCTGCAGTATATGATTTTTACGGGGGAAAGCGGAAAGGAGAAAATCTTTACGCTAACTGTGTACTGGCCCTGGATGCGGGGACGGGAAAGCGGGTATGGCATTTTCAGACAATGCACCATGATGTGTGGGACAGGGATCTGCCAAGCGCACCGGTACTCGTGAACATTACCAAAGATGGCAAACAAGTGGAGGCATTGGCGCAGGTGTCCAAAACAGGGTTTATTTACCTTTTCGATCGTGCCACCGGTGTGCCGGTTTATCCTATTCCGGAAATAGCCGTTCCCGTCAGCCCGGTACTTGATGGAGAGCAATTATCGCCTACTCAACCGATACCGTCTTTTCCCAAACCGTTTACGCGCCAGGTGATAACAGCTGCAGACCTGAATCGACTGGTTCCAGACAGTTCATTCCGTAAAATAGCTGCGCAGTATGATACCTTGCAGAAAGGGAACATGTTTATGGCCCCGTCAAGATCCGGAACACTGATCTTTCCTGGCTTTGACGGTGGTGCAGAATGGGGTGGGCCGGCATATGATCCGGAAACAGCAATCCTTTATGTGAATGCAAATGAAGTGCCCTGGATACTGACGATGGTGGACAATAATCCTGGTCAGTCGCGAAAGCAAGATTATATGGGGGCCGGAAATGCCTTGTATAAGGCTAACTGTATGAATTGTCATGGGCCCGACAGGAAAGGCTCAGGCAATTATCCTTCATTGGTGGATGCCGGTAAAAAGTATCCGGATGCGGCGATGCTCAGGCTGCTTAATACCGGCAGAAGGATGATGCCTTCATTTAATCATCTTTCAATGGAGGAAAAACGTGCCATTATTTCATTTGTCCGGCAGGACGCAAAATCCGGCAAATTGCCTTTTGTTCCTTCTCCGAAAGCTGAAGATGCATTTTATCAATTGCCATATAACGCTACCGGATACCATAAATTCAAAACTCCTGAAGGATATCCTGCGATCAATCCTCCCTGGGGCACATTAAATGCGGTTGATCTGAATACCGGCGAGATCCGTTGGAGAGTACCACTAGGGGACTATCCGGAGTTAAAATCGAAGGGCATTCATTCCGGTACGGAGAATTACGGTGGTCCGGTAGTAACTGCGGGAGGACTCGTGATCATAGCGGCTTCGAGCGACAGGAAAATCCGGGCATTTCATAAGGGAAACGGCATGATGTTGTGGGAGGCCGACCTGCCTGCACCGGGCTTTGCAACGCCTGCAGTTTACCAGGTGAATGGCAAACAATACATTACCATTGCCTGCGGTGGGGGTAAATTGGGCAAGCCCGGCGGAGATGCCTATATTACTTTTGCCTTGCCGTAAAAGCACTGATCATGGAACACTACGGGGTGGTACTCTTTATACTGGCCATAATGGTTATTCTGTCGGCAGTAAGCGAAAGTCTTAAATTGCCGGCTCCCATCTTGCTTATCCTTGCAGGAATAGGAATTGGATTTATTCCGGTCATACCAAAAGTTGAACTGGAACCCGAAGTTATCTTCCTGCTGTTTCTTCCTCCGTTGTTATATGATGCAGCTTTCAATATGGAAAAGGACGCATTCCGGGTACATTTCAATACAATCACTACCCTTGGTGTTTCGCTGGTGTTTTTATCGACACTGGGTATTGCGATCGTAGCGCGTTACCTGATCCCGGGATTTACCTGGCCGCTGGCCTTTGTGCTGGGCGCAATCCTTTCCGCAACAGATGCTGTTGCCGCGATGGGGGTTACCAGCGGTCTTGGCCTGACTCAGAAGACAAAAGATATCCTCGAAGGTGAGAGTCTTGTCAATGACGCGTCTGCGCTGGTTGCCTACAGGTTCTCTGTTGCCGCAGTTGCCGGAACAGGCTTCGTATGGTGGCAGGCGGGACTGGCTTTTGTGCGGCTCATGATCGGCGGTGTGCTTGTGGGCCTTGTAATGGGACGCCTGTTTGGCCTGGTATTAAGGCAGTTTCCCCGAAACAATCTCGTAATCATCAGTTTTATTTTACTGATCCCCTTTATTACCTACCTGTTTGCTGAAGCGTTCCAGGTATCCGGCGTGCTTGCAGTTGTTGTTTTGGGGTTAAGCATGGGGCATCTCAGCAGAAAAGTATTTCCGGAACACCTCAAGCAACAATCCCGCAATTTCTGGAGTGTGATGATCTACCTGCTGAACGGCCTGATATTCCTTTTGATCGGGCTTCAATTTCCCTATATCGTGCAAACTCTGGATGAAAGGCTTATAGTTCCCTATATCGGATATGCCGTCATCATTACCCTGGCAGCCCTCCTGATGCGTATGGCGAGAGTATTTCTTCAGCAGGTGAACCTCGAACGCGCATTTGTCAGGCAGCACAAGCGGGTGAAGGAAGAGGCATTGCTGGATATACGGACAAGCCTGATCGTCAGCTGGTCAGGTATGCGGGGTATTGTATCACTGGCGATCGCTATCGGTTTGCCATTAACGCTGACTGATGGTACAGCGTTTCCCCAGCGAAATGCCATTATTTTCATATCAGTCGCCGTAGTGCTGATTACTTTGCTGGGCCAGGGGCTGACATTGCCCTGGCTGGTAAGGAAACTGGCGGGGAAACAGAATGATAAACAGACAACAACTAACTTGACACCATGAAGGCCTTTCTCGACAGAGATTTTTTGTTGCAAACTGAAGCCTCACGCCGGCTTTACCACGAATATGCGGCGGACCTTCCTATCATCGACTACCATAACCATTTACCACCCGACTATATAGCGCGAAATCACCAGTTTGAAAACCTTACCAGCCTTTGGCTTCAGGGAGATCACTATAAGTGGCGTGCTATGAGAGCGAATGGCGTGCCTGAACATTTCATTACCGGAGATGCAACAGACCGGGAGAAGTTCCGGCACTGGGCAGCGACAGTTCCCTATACGGTCAGGAATCCACTATATCACTGGACGCATCTTGAACTGCAGCGTTATTTCGGAATTTCCACGTTGCTAAGTGCTGAAACGGCCGATATTATTTATGACACCTGCAACGAGATGCTGTCAGGGCCGGAATTCAGGGTTCAGCAATTGTTGGAACGCTGTAAAGTGGAAGTAGTTTGCACTACTGACGATCCGGCAGATTCCCTGGAACATCACCGCGTACATTCGGAACAAAAGGGGACAACGGCGGTATATCCTGCCTTCCGGCCTGATGCTGTTATGCAGATGGAGGACGGCGCAAGGCTCCGGCAATACTTAGAACGATTGTCTGCCGTTAGTAATACGGAGCTGAATGATCTGCAACGCCTGCTTGCATGCCTCAGGACAAGGCATGACCACTTCGCAAGACACGGGTGCCGGATTTCAGATCATGGGCTTGAAAACCTTTATGCGCTGCCCGTTGATCATCATACAGCTGAACGCATATTCAGCCGTTTCCTTGCGGGAGAAGAAATTCATCCAGTGGAAGTTTTACAATACAAGTCATTTCTCCTTCATGAATTTGCAACCTGGGATCATGAAAAAAACTGGGTGCAACAGTTCCATGTAGGAGCGTTGCGGAATAATAACCGGCGGATGTTGCGGACTTTAGGTCCGGATACCGGATGGGATTCAATCGGTGACTTCCCGCAGGCAAAGGCTTTATCTGATTTTCTGGATAACCTGGATGCCGGGAATCAGCTTGCCAAAACGATACTCTATAACCTTAATCCGGCGGACAATGAAGTGATGGCGACGATGATTGGAAATTTCAATGACGGGTCGGTTCCGGGAAAAATGCAATGGGGTTCGGCCTGGTGGTTTCTGGATCAGAAGGATGGAATGATCCGGCAACTCAACACGCTTTCCAATATGGGATTGCTGAGCAGATTTGTAGGCATGCTTACTGATTCACGCAGTTTCCTTTCCTTTCCGCGCCATGAATATTTCAGGCGCATTCTCTGTGACCTGTTGGGAAAAGAGATGGAAGCCGGTGAATTGCCTGATGATTTTCCCTGGATCGGTAAGATCGTACAGGATGTGTGCTATTATAATGCGCGTTCCTATTTCGGATTTTTTTGACAATGGCGTGGGGGAATCGGATAAACCAGACGAAGGTGGCACGTTTTATTTTGTTGTATTTTCCATGAATGGAAAAAGTCTGTTGCTTTGGTGAGGTTTTGTTACGGATGTCTCCGGCCTTTGAATTGACCTGGCTGCAAACTAATGACATGCCGGTATACCTCGGTGGTGCAGAACTGAATGTTGCCATGGCATTGAAGCACTGGGATATCCCCGTCCGTTATATTTCTGCTGTGCCTGCCAACGGAATGGGTAAATCAGTGGCTGCATATGTAGCTCAATCCGGAATTGATACAACCTCAATGATCTTCTCCGGAAACAGGGTGGGGGTGTATTATCTGCCCCAGGGAACTGATCTCAGGCATGCGGGTGTTATCTATGATCGCGCGCATTCTTCATTTTCACAGCTTCAGCCTGGCTCAATTGACTGGGGCAGGGCCCTGGAAGGTGTTGACTGGTTTCATTTCAGTGCTATCTCTCCCCCTTTAAGTGACAATGTGAACGCGCTGTGCCTGGAAGCTTTGCGTGCGGCAGAAAAGAAGAATATCACGATATCTGTTGATCTGAACTACAGGGAGATGCTCTGGGCGAACAGACCCGATCCCCGGACTGTGCTGCCCGAACTCGTATCCTATTGTCACGTTGTAATGGGAAATATCTGGAGTGCGGACAAGCTTCTGGGTATTCCCAACGATAATTCAGGACAAGCGCATACAGATGCGGCGCAGTGGGCTGAAATTGCCACAGGTGCAGCAGCAGGGATTTTCGCTGCGTTTCCCAAAGTTCATACTGTTGCCAACACTTTCCGTTTTGACCAGGAGCGTGGTCTGTGTTATTTCGCTTGCCTGGATCAAAAAGTAAGCAGGGCAATATCACCGGTTTTCAGGGCGACAACAATTGTTGACCGGGTGGGTAGCGGTGATTGTTTCATGGCCGGCTTGATCCGTGGCATTAAAGCAGGAGCGTCACCGGAGGCAATTGTCAGCTTTGCTGCAGCCGCGGCATTTGGCAAACTCCAGGAAAAAGGCGACAGCACCAGGCAAACCATTGAACAGATCAAAAAAATTCAACAGCAATATGCATAAGGCGTCGGTTATTCTTGAAGCGTTGTCCGATACAGGGTTGATGCCATTGTATTATCATCCGGATCCCGGCATTTGCTGCCAGTTGCTGAAAGCAATATATGATGGCGGTGCCAGGCTCGTGGAATATACCAACCGTGGCACTATGGCGCTGGAAAATTTCCGGGTAATGCGCAGTTATGCCGATGAGAACCTGCCCGGACTGTTACTTGGTATCGGGACGATCAAGGATGCCAAATCGGCAAAGCTTTTCCTGAAAGGAGGGGCAGATTTTGTGGTGAGTCCCGGAATGGATGAAGTCATAGGGGAGATGGTCCACAAAGCACATCGGCTATGGATACCCGGTTGCATGACTGCTACTGAGATCATGAAAGCAGAGGCCGCCGGAGCGCGCATAGTCAAGTTGTTTCCGGGAAATATTCTCGGTCCCGGATTCGTGCGGGCAGTCCGCGAAGTTTTTCCGCAGATGCAGTTTATGCCGACAGGCGGAGTGGATACGGAACGGACAAATCTTGAAAACTGGTTCAGCAGCGGGGTTATTGCAGTGGGATTGGGTGGTGCACTGTTGCGAAAAGATCTGCTGGCTGACCTGAATTACTCCGCCATTACAGAGGAAATCAAACGAGTGCTTGAATATATCTATGACATTAAAAAATCACGAAAATAGCGGCAGCATCCGATGGTTCATCTGCACGCTGGTGTTCCTTGCCACCACCATCAACTATCTCGACCGGGCTGTGATCAGCCTGTTGAAGCCTACGCTTGAAAAGGCTTATAACTGGTCCGAAACCGATTATTCCCGCATTGTGACTGCCTTTCAGTTGTCTTATGCAATCGGGTTGCTGCTTGCCGGCAGGGTAATTGACAAAATCGGAACGAAAAGCGGCTACGCGCTCTCCCTGACTCTTTGGAGTGTTGCAGCGATCGGTCATGCTTTTGTGGTGAGTACAGGCGGGTTTATTCTGGCGCGGACAGCTTTGGGAATAAGTGAGGCGGGAAATTTTCCTGCCGCCATCAAAACCGTTGCGGAATGGTTCCCCAAAGCCGAAAGATCATTTGCCACCGGCTTCTTTAATTCGGGAACAGCACTGGGTGCAATACTGGCACCCTTAACAGTGCCTTTTATCGAAGTGCGGCTGGGCTGGCAATGGGCGTTTATTCTGACCGGGGCGGTGGGGCTGCTCTGGCTGGTATTGTGGTTTCGGGCTTTCTCAAAACCTGAAACGCACCCCCGAATCAGCGCTGCCGAGTTGGCCTATATACAGAGTGATACCGATGAAGTTGTGAAGGGTGCAGGGGAAACCGAAGAACCGGTGAAATGGGTCAGTCTTTTACGATACCGGCAAACCTGGGCCTATGTATGTGGCAAATTCTTTACTGACCCCGTCTGGTGGTTTTACCTGTTCTGGTTACCTGCTTTTCTGAAAGCCCAGTACGGATTGGAAAAAACAGATCTGGCGTTGCCCGTTGCTACTGTTTATATTCTTTCCGCTATTGGCAGCGTGGTTGGCGGATGGTTGCCTTATTCCCTTATCCGTTCTGGAATGCCGGTTTTCAGATCGCGCAAGCTTGCCATGTTCGGATATGCATTATGTGCCCTGCCGGTGATGGCGGCTCAATGGCTTGGCAGTTTTAACATGTGGTGGGCGGTACTGATTATTGGATTCGGAGCAGCTGCGCACCAGGCATGGTCGGCAAATATCTATACCACTGTATCAGACATGTTCCCAAAAAAAGCCGTGGCTTCTGTTACCGGCATCGGCGGTATGGCCGGCGCACTTGGAGGAATGCTGATTGCGGTACTGGCCGGCGCATTGTTCGATCACTATAAAATTCTGGGTAATCTGCCGAAAGGATATGCTATCATGTTCTTCATTTGCGGATTTGCTTATCTTTTCACCTGGCTCCTCATGCATTTGCTGGCGCCAAGGATGAAACGTATTGACCTTTAAACTGACAACCATGCACAGGAAACTGTATTTGCTGTTGATCGCAATTGCCTGCAGTGCCATCCTGATGGCGCAACAGCAGACGTCTTCTTCTCTACCCGATGCTGTTGATGCCCTGAATAAAGCAATACTGGATGCAGATAGCAGTGCCCTGGCACGATTAACAGATAAGCGATTGACCTATGGTCATTCAGTTGGCCGGATTGAAGACCGTGACCAGTTTATACGGGCCCTCGTATCCGGAGGCGCCGATTTTAAAACCTTACAAGTGGCAGATCAAACAATTCTTTACAGTGGCAATACGGGAGTTGTGCGCCATGTATTGACTGCTGTGATCGTTGACAAGGGCAATGAGATCAATCTGAAGCTTGCGGTGTTACAGGTTTGGGAGAAACAAAAGAGCGGATGGAAACTGCTTGCAAGACAGGCGTCGAAATTGCCGTGAAGTAAAACTTAGTTTGTATTTTAACAGCTATGAAAACAAGAACCGGTGTCATGTTATCGGCCATGATGTTCATGGAGTATTTCATCTGGAGTGCCTGGTATGTGACCATGGGTACATATATGATCAGCCGGTTACAGGCAACCGGGATACATGTAGGGGCAGCATACAGCGCACTCGCCGTGGCGACGATGGTATCGCCACTCTTTGTAGGGCTGGTGGCTGACCGGTTCTTCCCCGCACAGAAAATCATGGGGTGGCTCCACCTGCTTGGAGCAGTATTACTGATCGCAGCAACCAAAGTTACCGCCAACCAGACATTTTACTGGATAGTACTGGCATATTCGCTTTTGTATATGCCGACCATAGCTTTGTCGAACAATATTGCGTTCTATCAGATGGATGACGCAGGCAAACAATTTCCCTGGATCAGGGTATTCGGAACCGTCGGATGGATACTTGCCGGGTTACTTGTCGGCTATCTCAATTTTGCTAAAACGGCGAATAGTTTTTACCTGGCAGCCGGAGTGTCGGTGGCATTGGGCCTGTTCAGTTTCTTTTTGCCCAATACACCTCCAAAGGGAAGTGCTGCGCAGGGTGGTAACATGATGAAAGATGCCGGTGTGCTGTTCAGGAGTAAGGCCTACCTGATATTTTTTATCGCTGCGGTGCTGGTTTGCATACCGCTGGCCTTTTACTATAGTTTTGCCAATTCTTTCCTGGACGAAATCGGGATGACAAATGCAGCCGGAAAGATGATTCTGGGTCAGGTATCGGAAGGACTTTTTATTCTTGCAATTCCTTTTCTTTTTAACCGGATCGGCGTAAAGAAAATGCTGCTGATCGGCATGGGCGCCTGGGTGCTCCGTTATATTTGCTTTGCTTACGGCTACGGGCAACCTGAATCCTGGCTTCTGTATTCAGGCATCATACTGCATGGTGTATGTTATGACTTCTTTTTTGTGACTGGTTATATGTATACGGAGAAGAAGGCGGGAGAGGGCATCAAAAATGGTGCTCAGGGCTTGTTTACGTTTGCAACCTATGGCCTGGGGATGTTTGTCGGTACCTGGTTTGCCGGCTTTACTGTTGACCGTTACCAGGTAGGGGGAGCGCATTTATGGAAATCCGTGTGGATGGTGCCGGCTGGAATTGCCTTTCTGGTGCTCCTGTATTTTGTTTTCTTTTTCAGCGAGAAGAAACAGGCCTAATTTGTGTCCAAATTGAAACAAGTGAAGCAATCAGTAAAAACCGGACTAATCGGATTTGGCATGGCAGGACGGGTGTTCCATGCACCTTTTGTGAACAGTCACAACGGCCTGGAACTGATTAGGATCAGTACGTCCAATCCCGAAGCCGCAGCACTCGCCACTTCGTTGTATCCAAAAACTGTTATTGTACCCGATGCGCAAGCGATAATCAATGACCCGGACATTGAATTGGTAATCGTTGCTACGCCGAATACCAGCCACGTCCCGCTTGCCAAAGCGGCTATGGAAGCCGGCAAACATGTTATTCTGGAAAAACCATTTACGATTACCAGTGCTGATGCAGAGGAGCTGATAAATGTTAGTGAAGCCACCGGAAGGTTGCTGACAGTGCACCATAACAGGCGATTTGACGGCGACTTTGCAACAGTAAAAAAGCTGCTGGCCAGCGGTATGCTCGGCAGGGTGGCTGAATTGAAGATCAACTATGACCGGTTCCGCCCGGAGCTTCGGCCACATGCCTGGCGCGAAGAAGATCTGCCGGGTTCAGGAATACTTTACGACCTCGGCGCACACCTTATTGATCAGGCACTGCACCTGTTCGGCTGGCCGCGCACGCTTCATGCGGAAGCGCTCATCCAAAGGCCGGGAGGCAAGGTGGATGATCGTTTCGAGATAATATTGCAATATGATGGGGTGCGGGTGGCATTAAGCTCCGGAATGCTGATCCGGCAACCAGGCCCCCATTTTGTTATCCATGGAGATAAAGGGACATTCGTCAAATATGGCATGGATCCCCAGGAAAATGCACTCAAGGCAGGATATACGCCGCAAACAATGGCTGACTGGGGCAAGGACCCGGAGTCTGCCTGGGGAAAGATCAATACTACCTGGCAGGGGATGAACCTTCAGGCTTCCGTGGAAACAGAAACTGGCCGTTACCAGGACTTTTTCAAAAATGTAGCAGAGGCGATTAGAGGTGAAGCTGCATTGCAGGTGTTGCCGCAACAGGCAAGGGATACCATCCGGATTATAGAATACTGTTTCCGCAGTGTGCGGGAAAAAAGAACACTATATTTGGAGTGAACCCTTAACCATGGAATTTTTACTTATTCCGCTCTGCCTGGTCATGCTGGTAGTGCTGTTTTCCCTGAAGAATATTGTTCGCGCAGAATTCAAGAGGCTGGATAATCAGCTTTGGCAATTGCGCCAGGAAATTACATCCTGGAAAAAAGAACAGGTTCCGGTGGAATCAAAACCTGTTTCTGTTGCTCCTGATTCGCCACCCATAGCGCCCGTGCAGCCTGAACCAACAACCGCGCCTGAACCATTTGAGGAACCGGTAGCGATTCCCGTACCAGTGGAGCCTGAGCCGACACCTGTTCAGCGGGACTATTGGAAATCCGGTTTTGAAGTGGTTGGTGAGACGGAGAAGGAAGAAGAAGTCTCTGCGGAAGTGGCATTTTCACCCGTTCAGCATGAAGTTCAGGCACCAAAGCCTGGCTTCTTCGACAGGCATCCGGATCTAGAAAAATTTATTGGCGAGAACCTGGTGAGTAAGATCGGGATTGCAATCCTGGTGATGGCGATTGCGTACTTTGTAAAATTTGCGATCGACAACAACTGGATCGGACCGGTCGGAAGGGTAGCGATTGGGGTGCTTTGTGCTGGTGTCCTGATTGGAATTGGTCACTACCTGCGGCGTTCGTATCACGCCTTCAGTTCTGTAATAGTTGGTGGCGGTATTGCAGTATTATATTTTACCATCGCACTGGCGTACCAGCAATTTCATCTTTTCCCTCAGTCTATCGCGTTTATCATTATGTTGGTAATCACAGTTTTTGCTGTGATTCTATCACTGCTATACGACCGGCAGGAGCTTGCAGTGATCGGACTCGTCGGTGGATTTGCAGCCCCTTTCCTGGTCAGCAATAACAGCGGCAATTTCAGGGCGCTTTTTACGTATCTCTCATTGCTGAATGCGGGATTGTTGCTGATTGCCTACCGGAAAAACTGGCGGTTGCTGAACCTGCTGGCCTTTGTATTTACAGTACTGCTTTTCGGCGGCTGGCTGGCAACAGCGCCTGCAACCCTCAGTACAAAAGACTACATGGCCGGCTTTTGGTTTGCCATCCTGTTTCATATAATCTTTTTTGCTGCCAATGTGGCCTATAACATTCGCAGAAATCAATCTTTTGTCGCAGCTGACTTCAGCATGATATTGTCGAATGCGGCCCTGTTTTTTACAGCAGGACTCATTTTGTTGCATCGCATGCAGGCAGAACATTTACAGGGGCTATTTACCATTGCAATGGCGGTTATTTACTGTTTGCTTTCCTTTATCTTTTTCCGGAACCGGAAAGTGGAAGCCAATATTATTTTCCTGCTTATAGGATTAACGGTAAGTTTTATTTCCCTTACGGCTCCAATTCAGTTAAAAGGAAACCATATTACCCTGTTCTGGGCGACGGAAGCAGTATTGTTGTACTGGGTACATGTCCGGAGCAGGATGCCCCTGTTCCGTTATACTACCGCACTGGTGTGGGGTGCCATGATGATTAGTCTTATGATCGATTGGGAAGCAGGTGCAGGTCTCCTGACGGGATTGTATGCCGGTATTACAACTTTTGCCTTGTTTTACCTGGTACGAGACAGGGAGCAGCGTTTGATCGGTTATATCGTAGAAATTGCCGGCCTCCTCATTTTTTATATTTCCGGTATACTCGAGATAGACAGGCGGATTGATGCTGCAGCAGGTCAGCAAAGCCTGATGATGTATGAGATGGCGTATACTGTTTGTTTTAGTGGTTTGCTATTTCTGCTAAGGAATTATATAAGAATATTTCAAGTGCAGAAATACCTGTTGGCGAGTATCATTGCGTTCACGCTATTTTACTTTTTCCTGCTTACCTCCAATGTCTTCCACGTTCAGGCTGAGATACTCCAGGCGGGGAAGAGCCTGGTGCCTTTCCTGTGGTACTGGCTTGCCGGCGCCGTAGTAGCTTTAATGATAGCGTGGTTCTCCAGGATGGTGTACAACAACGATCCGCTGCTGTTACCATTAGGCGATGCAGCACCCTGGTTATTGGTTTTCTGCTCGGTGTTGCTGCTGAGTATTGCCGGTCATTTACTGGTCAATCAGATATTTTTCAGTCCCACGCATTCTCTATCCGACTTACAGCGGATATACCTTAAATCAGGCCTCCCGATTCTGTGGGGGGGCTGTTCCTTTGTGCTGATGTGGCAGGGGATGAGAAAAAAGTGGAAAACATTGCGTATCATTTCACTCAGCCTGTTTACACTTACACTGATCAAACTATTCGTATTCGACATCCGGAATATTTCGGTGGCGGGAAAAATAGCTGCATTCTTCTGCCTGGGTGTCTTGTTGCTGGTCGTATCATTCATGTATCAGCGGCTAAAGAAAATTATCATAGAAGATGAAGAAAAACCATCGGTATAGATTTTCCCTGGTTGTTTTGGCCCTTATTGGCGTTGCAGTTGGGTATGGGCAGGGGAGTTTTCGCTATCAGGCTGAACTGCCGGTAGTGCAACAGGATGGGTTTTACCGGATCGTTATTACACCTGAGATAGCTGCCCGTGCGCTGGATGGTCTGACTGATATCCGTCTTGCCTTAGCAGCCAGCGACAGCACAATACCGTTCATTAATGATCCAGCTGTTGCATCAGTACTGAAGCCAGAATTCCGGTTATTTCCGCTGTTGGAGAGTGGCCGTGATACTGCCGGTCGGTATTTTAACACAGCTGAAAATTCCGGTCAGGTAGTGGTCAATATGCTGGAACTGCGATTCCGGAATGCCATTGTGGGGCGTGGCTTATCGATGTTCGGAAGCGATGATAATCGGCAATGGTTTGCCATAAAGGAGCATATTCCGCTGGAAAGCGTCAATAGTGATGATGATAGTTCATTCGTGCAGGCGATCCCTTTACCGGGTGTTAGGTACCGTTACATAAGGATCGTACAGGAAGAAAAAGGATTGGTACCAGTGAAACTTTTGCAGGCAGGAATATATAAAAACGATCTTCTGGAAGGGAAGTTTGTTTTGCTGCCTCCGGCTGCCATTACCCAGCGCGACAGCAGCAACAGGAAGTCTTATATACGGCTGGACTGGAAGGAGCCATTTACGCTTGATAAGCTGGTGCTTCAACCGGACGGTGCGAGATTTTTCCACCGATCAGTTTCCCTCTACGCCAATGAAACCTGTACTGATATTCTTAATACCAGGTTGTTGCGTTCGGGCGGAACTGGTGATATCAATGTAAAAAACCGGGGTAAATCACTTTGGCTGGTAGTCGAAAATGAAGATGATCAGCCTTTGCGCTGGAACAGGATAATTGCTTACCAATTGCAGCAAAGTGTCATTGCATGGCTCAGAGCCGGTGAAAAATACCGGTTACTGGCTGGAGATGACTCCTTAAAAACGCCCCCCCAATATGACCTCAAATATTTTCGCGACAGCCTTCCCCGGGTAATGGCAGATATTCAACCAGCAGGTTTGTTGGCCAGGCAACAGCCGGTGAAAGCTTCTTCAGGTAACGGCATCGGAAAGTCCATGCTCTGGATCGCCATTATTATTGTACTTGCCCTCCTCACCATTATCAGTCTCCGGCTCGCCGGGGACCTCCGTAATAGGATGCCTTGACATCCAGGACTGAAAAATGGTATAGGCAACAGCAAGGACAATCGCACCTTTGAACATTCCTGTGAATCCCCAGGCGGCCAGCCCCCCGAGCACGCCAACAAACAAAACCAGGATCGGTAATTTTCCGGATTTGGCGATCAGGACAGGCTTCAGAAACGTGTCGAGCAGGATCAGGACAATGCCGAATATGCCAACGAATGCAGCCTGGCCAGTATGGCCATTATACAGTAACCAGGCACCAAGGGGCACCCAGACTACCCAGGCACCAATCTGAATAATGGTAAACAGAAAAATCAGCGCTGCCATCACCGTTGGCAACGGAATACCCGCAATTGTGTAGGCAAGCCACGCAAGCACTGCAGTAATAAATCCGGTTCCCATTACGCCAATAGCAACACCACGTACAGCTTTTGCAGCGGCATCCAGCAGTGCTGGTCCGTCATCTTTCCCGATGATATGCTGGCTGGCCCTGTAAACGATGCGCAGAAGATTCTCCTGGTGCACGAGAAAAACGGCAGAAATGATGATGCCCAGTATCAGTTCAGCTCCGGACCCGAGCAAACCGGCACCTTCATGCAGAATCTTCCCCAGTATTGCTTTGATCTGGTGCTCGTACACATGAATAGAAGCGTTTGGGTCCTGTTGCATCAGCGTCCAGCTCTTCTGCAGGTTATCTCCAACCAGCGGCAGTGAAGCGATCCATTCCGGCAGCGCAGGTATACCCGATGATTTGAGATTGACCAGCATTTCCTGCACATGATGAAAATATTTACCCAATGCATTCAGGAACAGCAGGAAGGGGATGGCCATAATGGCAATCAGTAAAAAAGCATAGGTTATGGCTGCCCATACCTTCTTTCCTCCCATAGACCGTTGCATTCTATGAAAGAAATGCCGGAACGAAACAGCAAGAATACAGGCATAGGTGAATACACCGAAAAATGGACCGATGACTTTGTACAAAGCCCACAGCAACACCAGGAATAGTAATACTACCAGGCAGACTTCAATGGCATTTTTGTCCTTTTTGACAACGGCGTTTTCCATACAGGAATTTACAATTAATTCCTGTAGCCCTGAATCGAACTATACTATACCCGCCAGTTCCAGGCTTTTTTTCTTCAGTTGCTGGATGGCTACATCCTCAATGATTGGATCTGCAGTCAGGATCAGGGAAGTATGGTTGGATTTCCACCAGTTGTTTTCAAACAGTTCTTTCACCGGCAGTACCCCTACCAGGTATTTCCTCTCTTCCCGTGCATGCCATTCTTCAATCCATTCAAATTTTTCGCGTGGGATATGTTTCCAGTCGGTAAAGCTCACATATACCCTCAGGTAAAAGTCATCCGTTAGGGTATTCGGCTGGTGGTGATAGAGTTTCTTGTATTCGTATTTGTAATCGTAGCGGAGGGCAGAAAGGTCGCTTAATACAGCTGAGGCTGTCGGGAAACTTCCTGCACCTTTTCCGTAAAAGAACTGTTTGTCGGAAAATCCGCTTTCTATCACCACGCCGTTGTATTCATTCTTTACAAATGCCAGGTGGTCTTCCTGGGGAATAAATTGCGGGATAACAAAGCTGGCCACCTTGCCATTGGTCAGTTTCTGCGCCTGTGCCACCAGCTTGATCTGCTGCCCCTTTTCAGCAGCAACCCGGGCATCCATCGCGTGAATGTTCTGAATACCGGTGAACAATAAATTGTCGGGGTGTTCAATGATGCCGTAAGCGTGGGTGAGCAGGAAAGCCCACTTGTTCACTGCATCGAAACCTTCCACATCAAGCTTTGGATCAGACTCCGCAAAGCCCAGTTGTTGGGCCAGCAGTAAAGCCTGCTGAAAGTCGAGCTTGTCCTCGAACATCTTCGTAAGAATGAAATTGGTGGAACCGTTAACGATTGCCTTGATGCCGTGGAGCAGGTCGTTATCATAGTATTCTTCGAGGTTGCGGATGACGGGGATCGAAGCACAGGCAGCGGATTCGTACAGAAAGCTCTGACCGGTTTCCTGCTGTAGTGCCAGGAGTTCCGGCAAATGTTCTGCGATCATTTTCTTGCTTGCACTTACCACAGATTTTCCTTTCAGCAAGGCTGTTTTTACGATATCAAATGCAGGACCGGCCTCATTGATCACTTCAACGATCACATTGATTTCTTCATCCTGCAACAGTTCTTCACGATCTGTCGTAAACAGCACCGGAGGCGCGTTTCTTTTTTTATTCGGGTCTTTGATGCATACTTTTTTTATTCGGGCACTCAACGAGGGTGTTTGTTGTAGCACCTTGTAAAGGCCTTCTCCAACTACTCCGAATCCAAATAGTCCGATGGTTAACTGCTTGTGGTAAGTCATGTATGGTGTTTGCTATGGGGTTAACAATGGTGCAGCTGTTGTGCAATGCCGTTTTCACTTTGGGTTGCCTGAACAATAGCCAGAGCGGTTTCAAGGTCATTGATCAGGTCTGTCGGGTCTTCAAGGCCGACGCTCAGCCGGATAAGGCTGTCTTTAACGCCGGCTGCTTTTCTTGTCGCCGCGTCGATCGACTTATGGGTCATGCTGGCGGGGTGGCTTACGAGGCTTTTTACACCGCCGAGACTTTCTGCCAGGTGGAAGAGCGTAGTATTGGTAACCAGGCTGATGGCTGCTGCTTCAGTGTCAGTCCGGAGACTGAAGCTGATAACACCGCCAAAGTCTTTTTGTTGTTGCCGTGCCAATCCATGCTGGGGATGGCTTGTAAGGCCCGGATAGAATACTTTGTCCACCAGGGGATGGGATTCCAGGTATTGTGCGATGGTTGCTGCGTTGCGGCTGTGTTGAGCGATACGGAGCGGTAGCGTTTCGAGTCCACGGATCAGCAGAAAGCTGTCAAAAGGGCCGAGAACTGCTCCGCAGGCATTCTGATAGAACTTGATCTGTGTGCCAATGGCTTCCTCACGGGTAACGACCAGTCCCGCGATCACATCGCTGTGTCCGCCAATATATTTTGTAGCACTGTGTACGACAATATCAGCACCGAGTTTCAGCGGTTGCTGGAGGATGGGTGAAGCAAAGGTATTGTCGACACAAAGCAGAATGCCATATCGGTGAGCAATTTCAGCAACAGCCCGGATGTCAGATATTTTGAGCGTGGGGTTGGTCGGGCTTTCCAGCCAGATCAGTTTTGTTTTGGAAGTAATGGCCCGGTTAATGGCGCCAAGGTCGGTAGTGTCAACATAGTTGACGGTAATTCCGAATTTTTTATAGACTTTCTCAAATAACCGGAAGGCGCCACCGTAGATATCGTCAACAGCAATTATCTCGTCCCCGGATTCCAGGAGTTTGATTACTGCGTCAATCGCCGCCAGACCGCTGGCGAAAGCTGCACCAGTGGTACCTCCTTCGAGTTTGGCCACGATCTTTTCCAGTTCCTGGCGGGTAGGGTTGTTCGAACGGCTGTAGTCAAAACCGCGATTGATTCCAGGCGCGTCCTGTACGAATGTACTGGTCTGGTAAATCGGTACAGCGATCGCTCCTGTTTGGGGGTCTACCGGAATGCTGTGCAAAAGTTGTGTTGTCGCGTGCATGTTAAACATTTTTTTTGTTGATAAACAATTGGTTGCGACACCACCCATCAAGTGTACCGGAAGCGCTTTTGCATAAAAAAAGCTCTTCCGATAAATCATCAGAAGAGCTCATATTAGAATTTTTATTCTGTAAAGCTATTCATCAGACTTATCTCCCCTGCAACCGGATTCCGTTTGCGGGCTGGATTTGGCACCTTACTTTCCATTTTGAGGTGGAAAACAGGTTGTCAAGGCTTCATCGGGCCATTTCCCTCTGCCTTTCTTGATAAGCGATGTTGTAAAGAACTGGCGCAAAGATAGCAGCGCCCCGGTCAACTTTCCAAAATATTTTTAGGACCGGCTTTCGGCGTTAGTTCTGACCGGCCTCTTTTTTGGCCTCATTCTTCATGGCCTCATTTGCGGTGATCAGAAAATCTACCCGTCTGTTTTTGGCCATATTGGCATCAGTGTCATTGGGGTAACGTGGCTCAAATTCCCCATAACCCTTGGTTTTGACCCTTGATTTGGCCACCCCCGCACTTACAATATAATCCGCCACTGCAGTCGCCCTGCGCTCTGACAATTTCTGGTTGTAATCGGCTGCACCCTGGCTGTCTGTGTGGCCGGCTATTTCAAGATCTGTATCAGGGTATTTATTCAGAATAGTGGTCAGTTTTTTCAGCTCAGTTTTGGAAGCATCGCTCAGGTCAGATTTATCAAACCCGAAGAGGATTTCGCTGTTGAATTCCACTACAATGCCTTCTTCCACTCTTTCCACATTGGCATCAGGAATTTCCTGCTTGATCTCTTTGGCCTGCTTGTCCATTTTGTTTCCTATTAATCCTCCGGCAGTGCCTCCGACAACTGCGCCGATGATGGCACCGAGACCAGCATTTCCGGCTGCTTTCCCGATAACAGCACCAACGGCGGCACCACCGCCAGTTCCTATCGCAGCACCCTTCTGTGTATTGTTCATCGATTTACATCCCGCGATCAGAATTATACAGGCCGTTCCTGACAAAATCGCTTTTACAAACTTTTTCATGTGAATCTTGTTTATTGGTGAGTGATAGGCAAAATGCAGGCCAAAGGTAGATAAATTAGGATTTGCAGTATTTTGCAGCGAGGAGAAAAAAATGGCAAAGAAAGCAGAAACGATACCCGTCAGGGATCTGGAAAATATCGAAGTGGTAGGTGCACGTGAGCACAATCTGAAAGACATTGACCTGACGATTCCCAAAAACCGCATGGTGGTTTTTACAGGAGTAAGCGGCAGTGGTAAATCATCGCTGGCATTCGACACGATCTATAATGAAGGGCAACGCCGCTATATGGAAAGCTTCAGCGCTTATGCCCGCCAGTTTGTTGGAGATATGGAAAGGCCGGATGTCGATAAGATCACCGGGTTGTCTCCCGTCATCTCCATTGAACAGAAGACCACGAATAAGAATCCGCGCTCAACGGTCGGCACCATTACCGAAGTATACGATTTTCTCCGTCTCCTGTATGCAAGGGCAGCAGATGCCTACAGCTACAATACCGGCAAGAAGATGGTGAAATTCTCAGAGGAGGAAATTGTTGAAAATATTTACAGTAAGTTCAGCAAGAAAAAGATCAGCCTGCTGGCACCGCTGGTTCGCGGCAGAAAGGGACATTACCGGGAACTGTTTGAAGATATCCGGAAGAAAGGATACCTGAAAGTGAGGGTGGATGGCGAAGTGAAGGATCTGGTACCCAAAATGCAGGTAGACCGCTACAAGATTCATGATATTGAAGTGGTGATTGACCGGCTTGCAGTGACACCGGATATGAAGCTGCGCCTGAGTCAGAGTATCCAGAAATCCATGCAGGTAGGGAAGGGGCTGCTGTTCCTGCTCATCAATGACACTGATGAAGTGATTCAGTACAGCCGCCAGCTGATGTGCCAGGATACAGGTATCAGTTATGAAGAACCATCCCCCAACAGCTTTTCTTTCAACTCTCCTTATGGCGCCTGCCCTACCTGTAAAGGGCTGGGACAGGTTTACCAGGTCAGTATGGAGGCGATCATTCCCGACCGGTCTGTGAGCATCAGGGAAGGAGGCATCGCTCCGTTGGGCGAAGAGCGCGAGGCATATGTATACAAACAAGTACAGCAACTGGCCCGCAAGCATAAGATCGATCTTAAAAAGCCGATCAGTGACCTGCCGGAACGAGATCTTAACCTGATCCTCTACGGACAGGAAGAAGCGCTGGAAGAAACGACAATTGATTTCACAGAAGCGGTTCCAGGTGAGCGGATCTATGCAGAAGAGTTTGAAGGAATTATTCCTCAGCTGAAGCGTTGGTTCAGCACGGTTAGTTCCGATGCGGTACGGGAATGGGCGGAAAGCTTTATGGAGTTGAATACCTGCCCTACCTGCAATGGCGACCGTCTCCGGATCGAAAGCCTTTGGTTTAAGGTTGATGGAAAAAATATTGCCGAGATCAGTCAGTATAATCTTGATAAACTGTACGAATGGTTCAATGGTATTGAAAAGCGCCTGAGCCATAAACAACAGCTTATTTCGAAAGACATTCTGAAAGAGATCCGGGAAAGACTGCAGTTTCTCCTGGATGTGGGATTGACCTACCTGTCATTAAACCGTCCAACCAGAACACTGAGTGGCGGCGAGTCACAGCGCATCAGGCTGGCTACCCAGATCGGTTCACAGTTGCAGGGAATCACCTATGTTCTGGACGAGCCGAGCATTGGTCTCCATCAGCGGGACAATCAGCGCCTGATCTCGGCATTGCAGAATCTCCGGGATATAGGCAACAGTGTGTTGGTCGTGGAGCACGATAAAGACATTATGATGGCTGCAGATTACCTGGTCGATATCGGCCCGCGTGCCGGTAAATTCGGCGGAAGAATCGTGGCAGAAGGCACCCCCCAGCAGGTATTGGATGCCGGTTCTGAAACGGCTGCTTACCTGAGTGGCAAGAAGCAGATCGCAATTCCTGAAACACGGCGTTCCGGAAATGGAAAATTCATCGAGATCAAAGGGGCATCGGGGAATAACCTGCAGCAATTGAATATCAGGTTTCCACTTGGTAAACTGATTTTGGTAACGGGGGTAAGCGGCAGCGGGAAATCCACACTTATCAACGAAACGCTCTATCCGATCCTTTCACAATACTGTTATGATTCCAAGCAAAAGCCATTGCCTTACAAATCAGTTAAGGGGTTGGAGAATATTGACAAAGTGATCGAGATCGACCAATCTCCGATCGGCCGTACGCCAAGAAGTAACCCTGCGACATATTGTGGTTTTTTCACGGAGATCCGTCAATTGTTTGCTGCTGTTCCGGAAGCGAAGATCAGAGGATATGCAGCAGGCAGATTTTCTTTCAATGTAAAAGGCGGTCGTTGTGACCTCTGTGAAGGTGGGGGCATGCGTGTGATCGAAATGAACTTCCTGCCGGATGTTTATGTGCATTGCGAGAAATGTAATGGCAAGCGATATAACCGGGAAACACTGGAGATCCGGTATAAAGGCAAGTCGATCAGTGATGTATTGGATATGACAGTGGATGAAGCAGTAGAGTTCTTTCAGGCTGTCCCTTATCTGTACCGCAAGATCAAAGTGCTGCAGGAAGTTGGCCTTGGCTATATCACCCTGGGGCAATCTGCAGTTACCCTGAGCGGAGGAGAGGCGCAGCGGGTAAAGCTGGCTACGGAGCTTTCAAAAAAGGATACTGGAAAAACTTTTTATATTTTGGATGAGCCGACAACAGGGCTTCATTTCCAGGATATACAGCATCTTCTGGATGTTGTCAATAAACTGGTGGAGCGCGGCAATACGGTGCTTGTTATCGAACACAATCTCGACGTCATCAAGGTAGCGGATCATATCATTGATATAGGTCCGGAGGGGGGTGATGGCGGAGGACAACTTTTATTCGAGGGTACACCGGAAGAGATGGCGAAACTTAAAGTGGGGCACACCGCAAGATTTGTAAAGGAGGAACTGAAGGCTGCGGTGGCGGTTTCAGAAAATGGCAACCCGGCTGAAAAAACAGTTGTCAAAAAAAAGACCGCGTCGAAAACGGCAAAGTCAAAATAATAAAAAACAAACTGCCAGCAATTATTCGTCGCTGGCAGTTGAGGATATTGGCCCAATAAGCGTTGGCAGGGAATCAATAAAATCTTTTGAGAAAGGGTACTTGATAATAGGGAACGGATCAGGTCTCTAGAACCGGATAATTGGATTTTACCAATTTCCCTGCCGCTTACTGGTTAAAAATTTTTCATCGCACTTCAATCGTGCCTGTTTCGATCCTGACATCATCACTGAACACTTCAAAGTAATAGTTGCCTTTATCTGGTTTGCTGACTACAGCAGTTTCCCTGTTCCGGATCCTGCTTTGTTTGATCAGCTTGCCTTTCTGACGGAAAAGCAGCAACTGGTAGGTCTTTCCTTCTTCACCTGCGGCAGAGAAAAAAAGTACTTGCTGGGAAGCATTGGTGTAGATGTTGACGGAATATTTTTTATCGTTTAAGTTTTTCTGAATAATGATGCTGTCTGTTTTTACCGTGTCTGTTACCGACCGGGCACTGCATGGTTGCACACCAGCGCCGCCGGCAAGTAATATCAACGCGGGCAGTAGTTGACGAATCGTTTTCATAGATGTTGTGATAACAGTTTCCTTTACGTCAACTGAATATCAGGGTTAGTCGGCCGGATAACGGGTCAAAAGCGTAACGTCGGACATTTGATGGACCTGTAACTGTCGCCATCTCTTTCTCTGCCCAACCGGAAGCCAAGTTTAAAACCAATGGAATAGTAGGCATCCATGTTCGTCGCTGTTCCACGCTTATCGCCTGGCTCAAAACTTGCACTGGCAGTGCCGTTCTGATCGGTTTTATTGGCCATTCTCCTGGCGAGCTGCGCTTTTTGAGATCCGATGCCGAAATATTTATCAAACAATTCAGGATCAACGTAGGTGGTGCTGACATCATCGATGTAGTCGGTGAAGGTTTTCCGGTGCAACACCTCGAGAGCAATGGTCGTGTTTTCGGAAATGAAATACTTCAAGCCAAGGCCCATCGGAATATTCAGTTGTGTCAGCTTGTATGGTTGTCTGTCAGGATATTCAGCAAATCCCTGTCCCTCGGTACTCAATTCTTTCAGGTTCACATAACCTCCTGTCAGCGGGTCAGTTCCCTGGGGGTTAAAATGGAATACCCCCACGCCGATAATGCCATATGGCCGGAACTTCTTATAGAAATCATCAGGGTCGTATTCAAAATACACAGTAGGATAAATTTCCGCAACCAGCATACCCTCGATCAGTTTGGAACGGAAATCACTGTTACGGAATTTCCTGGCTTCTTCATAGCCACCCTGACCCTTAATGATCTGATCTTCTCCCTGAAGCGATCCATAGTTTACTGCCAGCCTCAGGCCCCATACAGGACTTGGGTAGGTGGAGATATGGGCGCCGATGATGAACTTGGTCATCGGGAAGTTATTGTCTTTCAGGAAACCTTTGCCTATTCCTTTGTTGCCTCCCAGATCACCGAGAAAATTGGACGGCCCAAACGTGACGCCAGCTTCCAGCTGGTTCGCCAGATTTATCTGACCGAAGGTGATTTGTGTAAATGATAGTGCAAGTAGAGATAAGGTACATTTACGCACTACATAGTGTAAATGCTGTTTCATGAATATCAGATTTTGTTTTCGAGCGGTTACATGGATTCAATCATGAAACGAACTGGAAGAACGCTGTCGTATAACGAAAACCGTTTTTTTTTATAATGCGTATTTATACTAGCGGGTAACTACGAGAGTTGTAGTACCATTTCTACATGTTCAATGCCATCCTCCAGGTAGACAGCTCCCTGGGCAGAAAATCCCAGAGATTCGTAGAAGCGAAGCAGGTACAACTGGGCTCCGATTCGGATCGGTTGCCTGCCAAACAGGGAAATGGCGCTCGAGATGGATTGCTCCATCAGTTGCCTTCCTATGCCCTCCCCCCGGAATTTCGGTGAACTGACTACACGGCCGATGGAAACTTCTTCAAACAGCAGGCCGGGCGGGGAAATTCGGGAGGTGGCGGCCAGGCTGGAGCCCTTCCATCCCAGTAATTGCCAGCATTGCTGGTCTTTATTGTCCATATCGAGAAAGACACACTGCTGTTCTACAACAAATACTTCGCTGCGCAGGCGGAGCAGCTGATATACTTCATCTGCTTTAAGGTCGTGGAAGGGGCTAAGTTGCCAGCGGATATTCATGCTGTTAAGTTAATAGCCATATTTGTCTTTCCACCTGGTCCGGAGAAATTTTCTGATTTCCTCTTCACGGGCGTTCGCGGAAGGCTCATAAAGCATTCGGCCCTGTAACGCATCCGGCAGGTATTCCTGCAGGGAAAAATTGCCTTCATGGGAGTGTGCGTATTCATAGTTCCTGCCATAACCCAGGTTCTTCATCAGTTTGGTTGGCGCATTTCTGAGGTGGAGGGGAACCGGAAGGTCACCTGTTTGCGCGACCAGTGCCAGGGCTGCGTCGATCGCCATATACGAACTATTGCTCTTGGGTGAGGTAGCGAGGTAAACTGCACATTGTGAAAGGATGATCCTTGATTCGGGATGGCCGATCTTATTGACTGCTTCAAAACAGGCATTGGCAAGCAGCAGTGCATTGGGATTGGCATTGCCGATATCTTCGCTGGCAAGAATCACCATGCGGCGTGCTATGAACTTAACGTCTTCACCACCGGCGATCATCCTGGCAAGCCAGTATACTGCACCGTTGGGATCACTGCCACGCATAGATTTGATAAAGGCAGAAATGATGTCGTAATGTTGCTCGCCGCTTTTGTCGTACATGGCGAGTTGCTGTTGCGCGACGGCCATAACCAGGTCATTCGTTACCTCAACGTTTCCGTTCACGACATCGCCTGCAGATTGTACCACGAGCTCCAGGAGGTTCAGCAGTTTCCTTCCGTCACCACCAGCTAACCGCAATAAAGCTTCGGTTTCCAGGAGCTGCGGATTTCTGCTGTTGAGCCAGTCATCTTTTTCGATGGCCTGCCGGATCAGTGCGAGCAGCTGGGGTTCGCTGAGTGACTTTAGTACATATACCTGGCAACGGCTGAGAAGGGCACTGTTTACTTCAAAGGAAGGGTTTTCTGTAGTAGCTCCGATCAGCGTTATGGTTCCCTTTTCGACGGCCCCAAGCAGGGCATCCTGCTGCGATTTGTTGAACCGGTGAATCTCGTCGATGAACAGGATTGCTTTATCGAGGTTTTTTGCTTTTTCAATCACCTCTCTTACTTCCTTTACGCCTGATGAAATAGCACTGAGTGTAAAAAAAGGAATGCGCAGTTCATTGGCGATAATATTGGCAATAGTTGTTTTGCCAACGCCGGGCGGGCCCCAGAGAATCATGCTGGGCACATTACCCTGTTCGATAGCTTTCCGGAGGATGCTTCCTGTTCCTGTCAGGTGTTCCTGCCCGATCAGTTCATTCAGTGATGCGGGTCTCAATCGTTCTGCGAGGGGGGCGGCCATGGTTATCTATTGTTGCATTCCGGTACCATCACCGGCGGGGAACAAATATCGTTCTTCCCCCGGACCCGGCGAACGCACCTGATTCGTTTCTTCAAAATGCTGGCCATTCTCATATCCCACTGAAACATATACAAAGAGATTCTGCTTTGCGGGTCCTTTAAAACTGCCCTTCACCGGCGTGCAGTCCCGGAAATTACGGCCTACGGCAAGTTTGACATGATGATTGGATACCCATATATTATTCGTGGGATCAATGCCTGCCCAACCCGCACCGGGGATCCAGGCTTCCACCCAGGCATGCGTAGCACCCTCGCCACGCAGGCCATTTTTGTTGGGGCATATATATCCGCTGACGTACCGGCAGGGGATACGCAATGTTCTCAAAACCTGCAGCATGACGTGCGCAAAATCCTGGCAAACACCCGCACGTTGGGTGATGATCTCATCCACCGTCGTTTCGGTATCGGTTATACCGGGAATATATTTAAAATGCTGATAGATGAACTGACAACATTCCTGTACTGTACCACTGACGCTTTTCCAGGGCTGATGTATAATGCCTACGATCTCATCAATGGCTGCCTGCTGTTTCAACAGTTCCGGATTGGATAATTCCAGGAGGTTAAACTGTGCAATGGATTCGGTGTGAAGCTGATCGAAGCCCGAAGTGTATTGCTGGGCTGGGTTTGGTGACGGGACCGTCCGGACAAGCAATTTACTTTCGATGATCAGTTCGGTATGGGCGGAAACAAGATTGAAAACGCCCGCCTTATTTCCCCAGTAGTCAATATAGAAATGCATTTCGGGATTGCCGGTGATGGTCAGATCATGTTGCAGTACTTCCTGCGCTGTACAGGCAAAGGGAAATATCCTGATCTCGTTGACGCTTTCCGTTACCGGCCGGTTGTATTCGTAGCTGGTGATGTGATGAATTCTGAATGTCGGCATAGGGCAATTTACGCGTAAGAAAAAAATAACTGGCTGAATTGAAGATTGAATTGCAGCAAACCTGACCGCAGCTCCCGTATATAGGATTGCAGGCCCTCTTCCTGTAAGGTAGCAAAGTCGGCGTATTCCACGCGGCTTTGCAGGCGGCCGAACTGTTTCAGCAGCGCATTGGCCTCATCGCTTTGATTGTTCTGGATTACTTTGTTCAGATAAAACCCGATCCGGTCTAAACAGTAGCTGGCACTCCTGGTAAATTGTTTGTTGAACAACACCTGATCAGTAACGTTCCTGTTATAGTTGCTGCTCCTGTAGGTCTTCAGGTGAAGTTCATATCCCGATAACGAAAAGAGCAGGTTGCGCCAGTACAGCACATCATGGGAATGTTCTAGGCTGTACCCGGTATCTGCAAAACTTCTGTCTGCAAACTCCAGCGTGATCATACAACGCTCTGTAAACTTTCCGAGCGTCATAAAATTCCAACCCATATTTCGGGGCATGGTGCTGTCGGTTACGCCGTTAAAAAGGATCAGCTGGGTACCCAGTTGCTCAAGAACACTCAGGGTATCGTTCCGTTGCATGCGTTGTTGCAGCAGTGGATTATTGATCAGGTGATAGACCTGATTTACCTGTTCCCACACTTCCTTGGTAATGTGATCCTGTGCGCCGCGGGCGTTCTCCCTGGCTTTGATCACCATTGCCCTTATGGCATTTCCATTGGTGTTGTCATAAATGAGGTGCTGCACAAGCGCCAGCGGATCACTTGCCAGTTGTATCCTCCTGCCGTCAGTGGCAGTACTATACATGTCTGCCAGTAATCGCCAGCTCTGTGCGGCGTACTCACCTTTATCAAGGGAAAGGGCGTAATTGATGTGCAGGGAGCGGAGAAGAGCGTCAGTTCGTTCGAAATAACGATTCAGCCAGTATAGGGCATCGGCAATTCTACTCAGCATATTCCGGGTTAACAGGTTTAAGATTAATGATCATTCAGTATCCAGGTGTCTTTACTACCTCCACCCTGCGAAGAATTAACCACCAGCGAACCTTCGCGAAGCGCAACACGCGTTAAGCCACCGGGTACAATTTTTATTCCCGAGGGGCCGCAAAGTGCAAATGGCCGCAGGTCTACATGTCTCGGTTCAAAACGGTTATTGAGGAAGCAGGGTACAGTGCTGAGTTTGATAATGGGCTGGGCGATGAAATTCCGCGGGTCTTCTTCCACAGCTTTCAGCATCAGGCTGATTTCTTTTTCGCCTGCGGAGTTTCCCATCAGCATGCCGTAACCGCCGGACTGGTTGGTTCGCTTGATCACCATATTGCCGATATTCCTGAAAGTATATTCCCTTGATTCAGGATCAGCCATCTGGTAGGTCGGCACATTGGGCAGGATCGGCTCTTCATTGAGGTAATACCTGATCATGGCGGGAACATACGCATAAACTGCCTTGTCGTCAGCCACGCCGTTCCCGAATGCATTCACCAGTGCAATATTACCCTTCCGGTATGCACCCAGGATTCCGGGAATTCCCAAAGCACTATCAGGCCGGAAAACCAGCGGATCCATAAAATCATCATCAATCCTTCTGTAGATAACGTCTACCTGCCGCAAACCCATGGTGGTTTTCATGTAAACCTTGTGATTGTCCACCATCAGATCGCGGCCCTCCACCAACGGAATTCCCATGGTGCGGGCCAGGAAAGTGTGCTCGTAATAGGCAGAATTGAAAACGCCCGGTGTCAGTAACACCACTGTAGGATTTGCAATCTGCCTGGGTGCCAGTGAAACCAGGATATTGTACAGTTCCAACGGATAGTTGTTTACCATACGAACCGCATTCGCCGAAAGCATTTCCGGGAAAAGGCGTTTGGTGACTTCCCTGTTTTCAAGCATATAGGAAACACCTGAGGGTGTCCGGAGATTATCTTCCAGCACGTAGTAAGTGCCGTCTGCGCCCCTGATCAGGTCAATTCCGGAAATATGCACAAATATGTCGTAGGGCACTTTTATGCCGAAAACTTCCCGGGTGTACTGCGGACTGGAAGCAATCAGGTCCATCGGCACGATTTCGTCTTTCAGAATTTGCTGGGTGCTGTAGATGTCATTCAGAAAGAGATTAAGTGCCTTAAGCCGCTGACTGATGCCGGCTTCGATATGCGACCACTCCTTTCCCGGAATAATGCGCGGGATAATATCAAACGGGAAAATCCGCTCAATTCCCTCGTTTTCGCTGTAAACAGTAAAAGTAATTCCCTGGTTGAGAAAAAGTTCTCCGGCGAGTTGATCCTTACCGGAAAGCGTCGCTGCTGTCAGATTATTCAGTGTATCGAATACCTGCTGATATTGCGGCCGGATCTGATTGCCGCTGCACATTTCATCCCACGACTCAGGAATCATGCAATAGTTATTGAATACAGAAGCCTCCCTCATAAGCGTTTGGTTATAATAAAAAAACGAGCTGCTGCCCATGGGCAAGCAACTCGTTTTTCCAATTTAAGGAATATTTACTTACTCGTCAAATGCATCTGCATGTTGCCGGATTAACCGGAATGTAATGAAAATATGGGTAATGAGGACGATGGCATAGGTTAACATAAGCTTCGCCATGAGCGGTATCGTCTTTCGCATGGCATCCTCCATGCCTTCAACCGTGGTTTTCTGCATAGAGATTGCCTGATCGATTGCCGTATCCAGCATCTCCGGACGAAAGAGCATCATGTAAGCAACGATGAGCATATAGCACCCTAAAAACAGGGAGACAAACCCGTTTACCCGGATAAGATCCCGCAGAGAGCGTTTGCAGTATTGATGTGCATCAATCGCCTTACTCAGGAAGCGCCAGCTGGTATAGGTATAGATCAGGAGGCAGCCAATCACAAAAACCGGTAACAGTAAAATCGGATTAGCAAGTGCGAGCATCAATGTACTGAGGAATGCCATCGCGAACAATGCCCCGGCGATCAAAAGGGTATAAGTGAGTATGCGGTACAATATCATTGCCATGATCAGCTTTTCAGGTCGGTTTGAATTTGCAGTTCTTCCAATTGTGCTTCATCAATAACTGAAGGCGCATCAATCATCACGTCACGGCCACTGTTATTCTTCGGGAACGCGATAAAGTCGCGGATGCTTTCCGAACCGCCAAGGATAGCGCAAAGTCTGTCAAAGCCGAAAGCGATACCTCCGTGCGGGGGGGCTCCATATTCAAATGCGCCCAGCAGGAATCCGAATTTGTGTTGCGCTTCTTCCTTACTCATACCGAGGGCGTCAAACATCTTTTCCTGAAGTTCCCGCTGGAAGATACGGATAGAACCTCCGCCGATCTCGTTGCCGTTTAACACCATATCATAGGCATTGGCTTTGATATTGGCATAGGGGTGGCTCAGGTAATTGGCAGCATCCCTGATGACAGGATCGTTATTGATCATTGTGGCGATCTGGTCAGGTTTTGGGGCTGTGAACGGGTGGTGGCGGGCTACCCAACGATTTTCAGCCTCGGCATATTCAAACAGGGGGAAGTCGAGCACCCAGAGAAGCTTGAATTCATCCTTTCGGCGAAGGCCAAGCCTTTCTCCCATTTCCAGCCTGAGTTCACTTGCAGCCTTACGGGTACGCTCTTCACGACCAGCAAGAATAAGGATCAGATCGCCCTGTTGCGCCCCGCAAATGCCGGCAAGCGCTTTAAGCTGGTCTTCAGGGAAGAATTTGTCGGCACTGCTCTTGAATGAACCGTCGGAATTGCACTTGATGAACACAAGTCCGTTCATACCAATCTGAGGGCGCTTAACCCATTCAGTCAGTTCATCTGTCTGTTTGCGGGTATATTCACTGGCACCGGGTACCGCAATAGCGAGAACGGTTTCCGCATCGTTAAATACTTTGAAACCGGACTGTTCAAAAATTGCTTTTGCTTCTTCAATACCGGACTGACCCTCAAAAATGGTCTTCAGGTTAGTCAATTCCATGCCAAAACGGATATCCGGTTTGTCGTTTCCGTAACGGATCATGGCATCATTCCAGGTCATCCGGTCGACCTTATCGGCATAATCGATTTGTTTTACATCTTTGAAAACCCTTTTAACCAGGCCTTCGAACATATTTAGGATGTCGTCCTGTTCCACAAAACTCATCTCGCAGTCGATCTGGGTGAATTCCGGTTGGCGGTCAGCCCTGAGATCTTCGTCGCGGAAACATTTTACCACCTGGTAATACCGGTCATATCCACTCACCATCAGCAGCTGCTTAAAGGTTTGCGGACTTTGCGGCAGTGCGTAGAACTGGCCGGGATTCATTCTGCTGGGTACCACAAAGTCGCGGGCCCCTTCCGGGGTACTTTTGATCAGGAATGGTGTTTCGATATCCATGAAATTGTTGTCATGGAGGTAATTCCTGGCGGAACGGTTAACGGCATAACGAAGTTCGAGGTTCCGTCGAACAGGGTTGCGGCGGAGATCCAGATAGCGGAATTTCATGCGGAGGTCGTCCCCGCCATCTGTTTTGTCCTCAATGGTGAACGGAGGCGTTGCCGCCTTATTCAGTATTTTGAAAGCAGTAATATCAATTTCGACATCACCGGTAGGCATCTGCGGATTCTTGTTTGTCCTTTCAACCACCTTGCCGGTGGCTTGCAATACGAATTCCCTACCCAGCGGTTGCTCATCGAGTAACTGGTTGAGCGACTCTCCAAAGAGTAACTGGGTGATCCCATACCGGTCACGAAGATCGACAAAACTGATGCTGCCAAATTTCCTGACAGTCTGCACCCAGCCTGCCAGGGTTACTGTTTGTCCGGTATTTTCCTGTCTTAATTCTCCGCAGGTATGCGTTCTATACATGCTGATTGTATTTTCGGTCTTTTATTGAGGGGCAAAGGTAATTGATAGGAGTTCACCCGCAAAAGCACAAATGGCCGTCTTTCTGACCATATTTTCCGGCCTGGTACCGTTAGTGATCCTGCTCTGGCAGTGGGACACGCTTTATCGCGGGGTAAGGCGCTGGAGCAGGGAGCGTGCGCCCGTTTCCGGAACTGACATGGCTGATTTTCATCAACTGTTGCTGGAAAACAACCCCTACTACGCCCTGTTGCCGGATAATGAAAGGGTGCGCTTCCGGGAAAGGCTCGGGCGGTTTCTCGACGCAATCGAATTCCGGTTTGTAGGCATGCCCGTAAACAGAAACGCCGAAATCCTGATCGGGTCAGCAGCCATCCAGCTGACTTTCGGCCTCGAACACTTTACCCTCGACCATTTCGAGACCATTTTCGTGGTAAGAACCGCATATCGCCTTCCAGGTTATCAGCGGGACTTTGCCGGTCATGTCAACCGCATGGGGATCTACATCAGCTGGGATCATTTTCTGAAGGGTTACCGTGACTATACTGATGCTGATAATCTCGGTATGCATGAGATGGCGCATGCTTTCAGTATCGGCGACGATGAGATCAGCCAGAAATATCAGTCATTCAGAATTGCAGCGTTGCCGTTGTTTCAAAAAATCAGGGCAGGCGGATCTTCCGTCCTGAATCCTTATGCTGCTTCAAGTATGCAGGAATGCTGGGCAGTTGCCGTTGAAACATTTTTTGAACAACCGCGGCAACTTAAAGCCGAAGAACCAAACCTGTACCAGACACTGGTGGACCTCTTACAACAAGACCCCATCGTATTACTTGAAAATGCAAACAGGTAATGCCCGATAGAGGGCATAGTAAATCTACTTTTTAGACTAATATTATGCTAAAAGACTTTTAAAGCTCAAATTCTAGATTTATCTTGTATCTGGTTTCCCGAATTGCTACCTCTCTCGCATTAATCCGTACAATCTCCTCTGCGAAGACCCTCACATCCATAACTGTGTCTAACCAGCTTAACAAAGCCGATTTTCTTACCACCAAAAGAGACCCTTATGGAAATCGTATTCATTTGTTTGCTGGTGTTCTGTATCATCTTTGCATTTGATGCATTGCATGTACGCCTCCAGAAATTTCTCCTCTATCGCCGGAAGAAGGGGTTCGAACAGCATGAAACCTACTTTCGGTCTTTGATCTCCAACAACATCAGGTACTTCAATAAACTTGATCTTGCCCAACAGCAGAAATGGTTGTTTCGTGCTTATCTTTTCTACCGCTCAAAAAAATTTCACTATGTGGGTGTCGAAAAATCAGACGACATGCCGATCCTGATCAGCGCCACCGCGGCACAACTCACCCTGGGTCTGGAAAATTTTTCGCTTAATTATTTCCGTGATATCTATGTGCTTCAGCATGACTATCACTATGGCTACTATTCACTCCCTTTTATGGGGCATGTTGACAGTTCCGGAATTTACCTGTCATGGGATAATTTCCTGCAGGGCATCCGCAGTACGCAGGATAGCAGCAATGTCGGGCTGCATGAGATGGCCCATGCTCTGGCCTACGTCAATTTTATCACAAAGACAGACGAAGACAAACATTTCAAGAAAGAGTTTCACGAATATTCTAAAGTGGCACGCCCAATCTATCAGGACATGCAACGAGGCAGGAAAACTATCCTGGGTGAATATGCCGCATCAAACTATCATGAATTCTGGGCGGTAAGCGTGGAAGTGTTTTTTGAAAACCCCATTCGTTTCCGCCATGAGCTCCCCGATTTGTATCACGCGATGGTGCGCCTGCTGAAGCAGGATCCGTTTGATGTGCTTGTCAGCGGATTGAAAGCAGCCTGAGAAGGAGGTCAGGCAGAAAGTGAATCGACTGTTTGTGCAAGCGCGGCTGCATCCAGTATATAGATCTTCTTGCCGTCTTTCCTGATCCAGCCATTGGCGATGAATTCCTGCATAAAGCGGAACAATGTTTCATAAGCAGTACCGATGTAGGAAGCAATATCCTGTTGCTGGATCGGTAGGTTAAGTGCGCCTTCACTATCCCTCCCGAATTTTTCCTGTAATAACAGCAGGGAAATTGCCAGTCGCCCCTTTACCGGCATGTGGGCAAGGTTGCGCATTTTTCTTTCGGAGTCCTGAAGCTCTTTTGCATAAAATAGCATCAGTTGAAGCGTGAACTCATGATTCACTTTCAGGGAAGCCAAAAAAAAGTCTATGGGAATAAAACAGGCAGTTGTTGGCTCAAGCGCTGTTGCGGTTACCGGGAACGCTGTTTCCGATCCAAGTCCCCGGTGACCGATGATATCTCCATTGCTTGCAAAGCGCAGGATCAATTCCTTTTCGCTTCCCCAGTGTTTGTGTACTTTGACACAGCCGGTTTCTACAAAGAAAATACCGGATACCGGGTCGCCTTCCTGGAATAGCGTTTCACCTTTGCTAAACCTGATCGTTTTACGGTGCCCGTCAATTGCCGGCTTCCATTCCGGCAGGCATCCGTTACAGAAAAAACAGTTATTGAGTTGACAAGGCTTGGCGGACTTCATTCCGCTAAATGTAAACCTTTTTGCTGCTTTTCAACCTGTTGCAGCAGTTGTGGAAAGTTGACAACCTCGCCCACCACAATAATAGCCGGGTTGGACAGACCGGCGGCTGTTGACCGGAAAGCGATATCCCTGACCGTTCCCGTTATGATTTTTTGCACTTCATGGGTACCGTTCTGGATAATGGCAACCGGCAGGTGAGCCTTACCGTGCATGGCGAATATTTCCATGATCTCTTCCAGGCGGCTCATGGCCATAAGAATGACTACCGTGGCCGATGATTGAGCAGCCAGCGCAATATCGCAGGAAATGTCGCCATTACGGGTGGTACCGGTAGTCACCCAAATGCTTTCGCTGCATCCCCTGATCGTGAGCGGAATACCAGCTGCCGCGGGAACGGCAAGGGCGCTGCTGATGCCAGGGATCACCTGTGACGGGATACCGGCAGCCGCTGCTGCTTCCAGTTCTTCTGCGGCCCGGCCGAAAACAAAAGGATCTCCTCCCTTAAGCCGGACCACATGCCCGTGGCTTTTCGCATAGGCGATGATATGATCATTGATTTCCTGTTGAGAGAGTGTATGGCAGCCATAACGCTTCCCTACGAATATTTTAAGACTACTGGCGGGAGTATAGTCCAGCAGAGCAGTGTTCACAAGGGCATCATACAGGATAACGCGCGCAGTAGAAAGTACCCTGATGGCCTTTACAGTAATCAGTTCGGGGTCACCGGGACCGGCACCAACCAGGCTTAAAAATGGGAGATGGGAGGCAGTATTATGCATATATAAAAAAATAAAATGTGATAAATGTCATTATTTGTATTACAAAATATGATTATTATTATTTAGATTTATGACATAAGTAATGTTTGTAATAAAAATATCTATTTAACTGCTTAGGATACATTACATATAATTATTTATAATTGATTGCTTGCCATAATTAGGATCATCACCAAAACCAATGTATGAGGATCGTAATTATCGGCAACGGGATGGTTGGCTACAAATGCTGCGAGAAACTGGTCAACCGAATTCCACCTGCCCAACGCACGATTACTGTTTTCGGCGAAGAGACACGTCCAGCGTATGACCGGGTACACCTAAGTGAATTTTTCGCCGGAAAATCGCCTGAAGAACTCACCCTGGCTCCGGCTGCCTGGTATGAAGAAAACCAGATCCGGCTCCTCCTGGGAGATCCTGTTATCCGGATCGACCGGGCTTCCAAAACCATCACCTCTCACCAGGGCATTACCGTTTCTTACGACTTTCTGATCCTGGCAACCGGTTCGGCAGCCTTTGTTCCGCCCGTGCCCGGCACGGAAAAGAAAGGTGTTTTCATTTATCGCACGATCGAAGATCTTGAGATGATGCGCGACTGGGCCGGTAAATGCCGTACTGGAGCCGTTATCGGCGGTGGCTTGTTGGGTTTGGAAGCTGCAAAAGCCCTTGTCGACCTGGGAATCACCAATACCCATGTGATCGAATTCGCTACACGGCTCATGCCCCGCCAGATTGACGCTACCGGTTCACTGTTGCTGGAAGCGCGTTTGAAACAGCTTGGTCTAACTATCCATACCAATAAGAATACGGCTGCTATTGAAGGAGATGACAACGTTTCAAAAATGAGATTTACGGATGGAACAGAACTCTCCACTGATATCCTTGTAATCTCTGCCGGTATCCGGCCCAGAGATGAACTGGCCCGCGCTGCGGGACTCGAAACAGGAAGCAGGGGCGGGATTGTGGTAAACGACAATCTGGAAACCACCGACCCCCACATTTTCGCCATCGGCGAATGCGCCCTGCACGGTAATATGATTTATGGCCTCGTGGCACCAGGGTATGAAATGGCCGATGTGGTTGCCGACCGGATCTCTGGCAGGCACCGCAGTTTTACCGGGTTTGATATGAGTACCAGGCTCAAGCTTATCGGCACGGATGTCGCCAGTTTCGGAGATCCCTTTATTGAAGGCGACAACATCCGGACCATTTCTGTAACTGATCATCAGCAGGGAATCTATAAGCGTATCAACATAAGCGGAGACGGAAAAACACTGCTTGGGGGTGTGCTGGTGGGTGATGCCGCAGACTACAATATGTTACTGCAAACCTGTAAGAATCAGATCGTGCTTCCACCACAGGCAGATGCCCTGCTCTTCGGAGGCCGGTCTGCAGGTGAGCAGACAGGTATGGGCGTTGACTCCCTACCCGATGCCGCACAGATATGCAGCTGCGAAGCTGTGACCAAAGCGGCAATACTGAAATCTATAACAGAAGACGGTTGCGAAACTGTAGATGCAATTAAGAAATGTACAAAAGCAGGCACAGGATGTGGAGGTTGTATGCCAATGGTCAAAGACCTGCTGAACCACACCCTGAAAGCCCAGGGAAAATATATAAGGAACCTTCTTTGTGAACATTTTCCCTACACCCGCCAGGAGCTGTTCGATCTGGTGAAATTGCACGACATACGCAGTTACGACGAAGTGCTTTCCCAGTTGGGATCAGGCCATGGCTGTGAGACCTGTAAACCTGCCATCAGTTCCATCCTTGCAAGTTTGTGGGGAGAAATGATTCTCCGTAAAGGCAATGATACTGCGCAGGACAGCAACGACCGGTTCCTGGCGAACATTCAGAAAGGTGGCACCTACTCCGTAGTACCAAGAATCCCCGGTGGGGAAATTACACCGGAGAAACTCATCATCATTGGACAGGTCGCACAGAAATATCAACTCTATACCAAGATTACGGGCGGACAGCGCATAGACCTTTTCGGCGCACACCTGTCTGATCTGCCGGCTATCTGGGAAGAACTCATCGCTGCGGGTTTCGAAAGCGGACATGCTTACGGCAAGGCGCTTCGTACAGTAAAAAGCTGTGTTGGCAGTACCTGGTGCCGGTTCGGACTCCATGACTCGGTGAGCTATGCCATTCGCCTGGAGGAACGGTATCGCGGAATACGCGCTCCGCATAAAATAAAATCAGGTGTCAGCGGATGTATCAGGGAATGTGCAGAAGCGAAATCAAAAGATTTCGGCATCATTGCTACCGAAAAAGGATGGAACCTGTATGTGTGCGGCAATGGCGGATCGAAACCGCAACATGCATTACTGCTTGCTGCTGATCTCGATTCAGAAACCTGTATCCGTTATATCGATCGCTTCCTGATGTTTTATATTAAGACAGCTGATCCGCTTACCCGTACTGCCACATGGCTGAATAAAATGGAAGGCGGCATAGACTATCTCCGCAATGTGGTGGTGAATGACAGCCTCGGTTTGGCTGCTGCATGGGAAGAAGAAATGCAGTTGTTGGTAGCCAGCTATGAATGCGAGTGGAAAGCAGCTGTCAATGACCCTGAGATCAGAAAACGATTCAGCCACTTTGTAAATGCACCGGAAGAAAAAGACCCTACGATAGCATTTGCCCCGCTGCGCGACCAGAAACGCGCTGCCGAATGGAAATAGCCACGATTGCATCTCTCCCGATTGTTTGCCAGTAGTCGGGCGGTTCGCAACCGCCCCGACACTATACTAATTCTACAACCATGATAGCATCAGCACCTATTACCTGGTACCAGGCATGCCGTACCATTGATGTACCAAAAAATGGTGGCGTTTGTGTAAAGATCAGAGAAGAACAGGTCGCGCTTTTCCATTTTACACGGACCGACACCTGGTATGCCACCCAGAATGAATGTCCACACCGGAATCAGATGGCACTTAGCCGGGGCATGATTGGATCACAGGGTGACATTCCCAAAGTTGCCTGTCCCTTTCACAAAAAAACTTTTTCCCTCGAAACCGGGGAATGTTTGTCCGGCGATGAATGCAGCATCAAAACCTATCCGGTAAAGATTGAAAACGGATGGGTATTTATCGGAATGGACGAATGATTCTCTGTTTTCCAACCAAACAACCAACAACTACTTATGGGAAAGCAACTGAAAAGAATTCCTGTACTCGCCCTGCTGTTACTCGGCATAGCCTCGCGGGTGCATGCACAACTCAGTCTTCAGGCTCAAATCCGGCCACGTGCTGAACTGCGGGGAGGGGTCGGTACGCTTCAGCCAAAAGAAGCAAATCCGGCAGCATTCATTTCGCAGAGAAGCCGGTTGGGCATCAACTACCAGCATCCCCGGCTTCAGCTTCAGTTTTCACTGCAGGATGTAAGGATCTGGGGCCAGGACGCTTCTTCTGTTTCCAATGCTGACGGCAATCGCCTCAGTATGCACGAAGCATGGGCGGAATGGATCATTGCCAATAAAAAAGATTCCTCCTGGTCACATGGTGTGCTGGACTATCTCAGTATCAGGATAGGCCGGCAGGAACTGGTTTATGATGATCAGCGCCTGATCGGAAACCTCGACTGGTTGCAGCAAGCGCGCCGCCATGATGCAGCATTGATCCGGATGATGCAAAGTGGCTGGCAGGTGGATCTTGCGTTGGCATTTAACCAGAATACGGATGCGTTCACCTACAATGGCACTACCTATACACCTGCCAATGTATTACCCTATGTGAAAGACAGCAAAGGGAATCTTGCACCAACTCCTTCGGGGTTTATTCCTGCAGTTGCCAGTAACGGTAACAGTGCCAAAAATGGTACGCCGGCTTTGCAGAATCCACCATCCACCAACGCTGCCACCCAGAATTACAAAGCCTTTCAGTTCCTGTATGCTGCAAAAACCTGGAAGCAGCATCGCGTTGCAGCGCTCCTGTTTGCTGATCAGTTCGGACGATATACGCAGGATTCTGTAAGAAATGTTGCAGGAACAGATACAGGGTATATCTACGGCAAACGATTCAATACTGCCGGGGTCGTCACCCGCGTGACCTCTGGCCTGCAATGGAATGCAGCCCTTGATCCCGGTAAGAAATGCCTGTTGCAGGCTGGCGCCTGGTCACAATGGGGAAAAGACCGCGACGGCAACAATCTCCTCGCGTGGATGGGCAGTATTAACCTCACATTCAAACAAACCAATTGGCAGTACACCGCAGGTTTTGACTTGTTGTCCGGAAATGATGCGCTCAATCCGGGATCTGTCAACCACCGGTTTGATCCCCTCTATGGTACGCCGCACAAGTTCTGGGGGCAAATGGACTATTTCTATGCAGGAACAGGAGCTCCCGCAGGTGGATTAAAAAATCCCTACCTGAAGGTGAAATACACTGGCAAGTCGCAGCGGTTCAATGCCGGTCTGGACTATCATTATTTCCTCCTGGCCAATGATCAGCAGGATGCAGCAGGTAAAGCAATATCACGATATCTCGGAAGTGAATTTGACCTGCTGATGCAATACCAGCCCGCCTCATGGGCAACACTCGAATACGGTGCGGGCTTTATGGCAGGTACCACCAGTCTTGCTTATGCCAAGAACCTTAATCCCGACGCGGTGCGCCATAACGGATGGTGGACCTACCTCAGTCTGAATATCCGCCCATCTATCCTCATCAATACCAAAAACTAAAGCCATGCAAAGCAACAACGCTCCGCTGCAGTCGCTGAACATCTTTAAAACGAAAGGCGTTCAGATGCGCACCTTCCACATTACCTGGCTGACTTTCTTCGTTTGTTTTTTTGCCTGGTTTGGTATCGCGCCGCTGATGCCGCTGGTCAGTGAACAACTACACCTGACGAAGGTGCAGAAGGGAAATATCGGGATCGCGGCAGTATCTGCAACCATCCTGGCCAGGTTGATTGTCGGAAGGCTATGTGATTTGTTCGGCCCCCGTAAAACCTATACCGCCTTGCTGGTCATTTGTGCTTTTCCGGTAATGCTGATCGGGTTAAGCAACAGCTATACAACCTTCCTCCTGTTCCGGCTTGCGATCGGAATAATCGGTGCCTCCTTCGTTTTAACACAATACCATACCGCTGTGATGTTTGCCCCGCAGATCAAGGGAACAGCCAATGCCGTAGCCGGCGGATGGGGTAATACCGGCGGTGGCGCTACCCAGGTCCTGATGCCGCTGATCGCAGCCGGACTGGTTGCGATGGGAATGGTTTCAAGGGAAGACAGCTGGCGGCTGGCCATGGTTTTTCCGGGAATATTACTGCTGGTAATGGCGTTTGTATATTACCGTTACACCAAAGACACGCCGGCAGGTAATCTTGAAGATCTTGAGGTGAAAGGGAAGAAAAAAGAAAATACATTTCTCCTGGCGGCAAAGGATTACCGCACCTGGATGCTGACACTGGCCTATGCGGCTTGTTTCGGAGTCGAGATAACCGTGGATAATTTCGCGGCATCCTTTTTTCACGATGATTATAAAGCGACGCTGATCATGGCCGGGCTGCTGGCCAGCATCTTCGGTTGGCTCAACATTTTTGCGAGGGCTATTGGAGGGATACTTTCTGATCGTATAGGAAAGCGCTTCGGTTTTTCGGGAAAAGTAAATCTGCTGATGATATTATTGGTGTTCGAAGGAATTGGTATCATGCTTTTTGCCAAAGCCGGGGTGTTGTGGCTGGCAATCTCGCTGATGTTCTTCTTCGGACTGTGCCTCAAAATGGCTAACGGAGCCACATACAGCATGGTGCCGTTTATCAATGAAAAAGCGGTGGGCAGTGTTGCAGGTATCGTTGGCGCCGGAGGTAATATAGGCGCGATGCTGATCGGATTTCTTTTCAAGGCTTTTCCCTACGCTATTGCATTTTTTTACCTGGGCGTGACCGTATTCGGCGTAGGTCTTGTCGTTGCCGTGTTGCGTTACTTCCTTCGCCCGGCCAAAGCAGCCACTGCCGAAGATCTCTCCACCGCAATGCGTGCATAATCAAATGAAAACCGTCAGGACAACCTGTTGTTATTGTGGCGTTGGCTGCGGCATACTGGTCAGCAAAGACCGGCAGGGGAAAATTATGGTGGAGGGAGATCCCGATCACCCGGTGAATAAAGGCATGCTTTGTTCCAAAGGCATGAACCTGCATCATACCCTCACTGACGACTCAGACCGGCTTCTTTTTCCTGAAATGCGGTACGGACGAAATCTTCCACGGCAACGGGTTTCCTGGGATGCTGCACTGGAAAGAACGGCTGCTGTTTTTACTGCAATAATCAAGCGGCATGGACCCGATGCTGTTGCTTTTTATGCATCCGGCCAATGCCTTACAGAAGAATATTATGTGGTCAATAAACTGATCAAAGGGTTTATCGGTAGCAACAACATTGATACCAACAGCAGGCTTTGCATGAGTTCGGCGGTAGTTGGGTACAAGATGAGCCTGGGGGAAGATTCTGTTCCTGCCTGCTACGACGATATTGAACATACAGATTGCCTGTTTGTTGCAGGTGCCAATCCCGCCTGGTGTCACCCGATACTCTGGCGGAGAGTGGAAGCCGCTAAAGCAGCCAATCCTAAACTCAGGATAATCCTGAGCGATCCCCGCGTTACGCAATCGGCGGCGCTGGCAGATTGTCATTTGCAGATCCAGCCCGGTACGGACATCACCCTGCATCACGCCATGGCACGATGCCTGATCGAAAACGGAGATATCGATCTCCGGTTCATCCGGTATCATACGGAAGGGTTCGAAAAGTTGCAGGATACTGTTATGGTGCGTACGGTCGAAGAAGCAGCACAGCTATGCGGCATTGAAGCCGAACAGATCAGGGAGGCCGCCAGGCTGATCGGTAATGCCGGGGCTTTCCTCAGCATGTGGACGATGGGTCTTAACCAGAGTGTTGTGGGCGTGAACAAAAATCTTTCTCTCATTAACCTGCACCTGATCACCGGGCAGATCGGTAAGCCAGGTGCAGGGCCGTTATCCCTTACCGGTCAGCCAAATGCAATGGGAGGAAGAGAAGTGGGCGGTCTGTCCAATCTTTTGCCCGCGCACAGGGATCTCAATAATCCACAGCACCGCCGGGAAGTGCAGGAATATTGGCAGAGCGGGCCGATCGCACCGCAACCAGGGCTCACCGCGACGGAGATGTTTTCCGCATTAAGGGAGGGCAGGTTGAAGGCAATCTGGTTGCTTTGTACCAATCCGCTGGTAAGCCTGCCAGATGTACGGATGGCCGAAGAAGCCCTGAAACAGGCAAAATTCGTAGTGGTGCAGGACATCAGTAACAGGCCTGAAACCCTGGCTTATGCAGATGTGATTTTACCCGCAGCAGGCTGGACCGAGAAAACAGGTACGATGACCAATGCAGAACGGCGCATTACCCTGCTGGAACAACTTCGTGAGCCACCAGGTGAAGCCTTGCCGGATGCGGAAATCATCTGCCGCTTTGCGCAGAAAATGGGATTTCACGGGTTCGATTACAAAGACCCCGGGGAAATCTTCAGGGAACACATACAGCTTACGAAAGGCACCAATATTGACTTCAGCGGAATAGATTACGCGTTGTTGCGCCGGCACCGCTCCCTGCAATGGCCATTCCCTGAAATAAAAGACCCTGCAGCAGAGCCGGCCAGCACGGGTTCGTCCGGACGCCGGCTCTTCAGCGATCATCAGTTCCCGACGGCTTCCGGTAAAGCCATCATTCACGATGTTCCGGACGACAACGATAGCGAGAAGACCACACCTGAATTTCCATTGATCCTTACCACAGGCAGAATACGGGACCAATGGCATACCATGAGTAAGACGGGAAAGGTGAATAAGCTGAAACAACATATTCGCGAACCTTTCCTTGAAATTCATCCGGAGGATGCCCGGCGCCGAAGTATCCGGGAAAATGACCTGGTGGAAGTGATCAGCCCCCGCGGAAAGGTGAGGGTAAAGGCAAAGCTTACCACCACCATAAAAAAAGGAGTGGTGTTCCTGCCGATGCATTGGGGTAAACAGAAAGACAACGACTTGCTGCGCGCCAACAACCTTACCGCCAACGTGGTTGATCCCATGAGTAAAGAGCCCGATTTCAAATTTACTGCGGTTGCTGTGCACCGCTATATACCGCCAGTGCGGCGGATCATCGTTGTTGGTGCCGGCGCGGGCGCCCATGGTTTTGTGAAGTCGCACCGGGCACTCAATAAGGAGGACACCATCCAGGTTTTCAGCAGGGAGAACCTGCCCTTTTACAACAGGGTGCTGCTGCCTGATTATATCAATGGCGCTATGCCCTGGAAACAGCTGGTGAAAATGACAGTGGAAGACGAACAGCGTCACAATATTCAACTGCACCGCGGGATTAGTATCGTTGCCATCGACCGTAAACAAAAAACAGTTACAGACGACCAGGGCATTACACATGCCTACGATCGGCTGATCCTGGGCATGGGGAGCCGTTCCGCTACCTTGCGTGACCTGCCGCCCATGAACGGGATTTTTACGATACGCTCGAGGTCAGACGCAGACCAGTTGATGGCCCACCTGCTTCCTGACGGAAGGCCGGTTGGCATCGTTGGTGGTGGATTACTCGGCATCGAACTCGCAGCATCCTTGCGCGAAGCGCGATTCAACGTATTCCTTTTGCACCGCAGTTCACGCCTGATGGACCGGCAGCTGGATGCACTGGGTAGCCAGTTACTGCAGGAAGAACTCGAGAACAAGGGAATTGACGTGTGTTGTAATGATGAGATTGAACGCTGCCTCGGTATGGAGACAATTGAAGGTGTCCGGCTCAGGAGCGGGCTTCAGAAATTCTGCCAGGCGCTCGTGACCTCCATCGGAACCCAACCGAATACGGAGCTGGCAAAGGCTGCATCACTGGAACTGGGCAGGGGAGTAGTAGTGAACGAATTCATGCAGACCAGTGATCCCGATATTTTTGCCATTGGTGAAATTGCAGAGTTCCGGGGCGCGATGTTCGGAATTACGGCTGCTGCCGAACAACAGGCGGCCGTCGTAGCATCCTTTCTGAATGGAGATGTATCTCATCGGTATGATGGCTCACTGCTCATGAATATCCTTAAAGTTCATGGTACAGAGATCTGTTCTCTGGGCATCACTGAGTGTCCTGATCTGCCCGGTTATGAAGAAGTGGTCTTCATCGACAAGGCACAGCGATACTATAAGAAGTGTATTATTTACAAAGACCGGCTGGTGGGTGCGATCCTGATGGGCGATAAATCTGAGTTTCTTGAATTCCGGGATCTTATCCAGCAGAAACTTGAACTCAGCGAAAAGCGCCTGCAGTTGCTGCGCTCGGGTAAAAAATCGGAGCCGGTTCTCGGCAAACTGGTTTGCAGTTGCAGTAGCGTAGGGGAAGGCAATTTGCTGTCGCGTATTGAAGCCGGATGTACTGATCTGCTGCAGTTGTGCCAGCTGACCGGTGCAGGCATGGGATGCGGAAGCTGTCGTTCCGAAGTGAAAAATATTCTTGAAAACACAACAGGCATGTAATGGATAAAAAAGCATTTTTCAGATTCGAAGCAGATTTTGTAGATACGGGCATCCGTTGTATCCCAATGGTTGTCCGGTTTAAACTGGACCTTGCCGGTGTGAAGCTGCTGTTGCTTACCTGGGTGCGTTGCCATTTCACGGAAAGACAGTTGCTGGTTAATGCTCCCTGTGTTAACGAAACAGAGATCAGCCATTACCGCGAGCTACTCATCAGGCTGTCCGAAAAACATTCCGGCCAGTCGCCTAAATTATTTGAGCCGGAACAATCGCCATCCTGGCAGCAGCAGGATATCGTTCCTGAAGAGGTTCAATTACAGGCAATTCAATATGGCTGGAAAATAAAACACACTGAGTGGAGCAGGCTCGATGAGCTTCAGCGGTTTGCCCTGGTGAAACTTTGCCGCCCCGGACATGAAAACAAAAATTTCCCCCATGCTATGGAAGAATTTGGTTGGGGAAAAAGACCGGTAAACCAACAACCATGAAACCAGGACCAGTCATCCGGATAGACTTTCGCGGCGGCATTGTGTCGCCGGGTGATCTGTATAACATACTGGTGGCAGCCGGTCGCCTTGGGCTCCGCAGGGCAAGTTTTGGTTTGCGGCAACAGATGTTCCTGGAAGTTGATGACAGCATCCGGAACGCACTATGCGTAGAATTGGATGCATTGGGAATTGACTATGTCAATAACCTGGAGGGGTTTCCCAATATCGTCAGTTCTTTTCCCGCGGAAGAAATTTTTATCACGCGTAGCTGGCTGAGCGAAGGGGTATACAAGGATATCTTTGATGCATTTGATTTCCGGCCAAGACTTAAGGTGAATATTTCAGATGCCAACCAGAGTTTTACGCCAATGCTTACCGGGAACATCAACTGGGTGGCGGCGCCGGGATCGCCTCACTACTGGCATTGCTTTATCCGGTTTCCGAAAACAAATATTATTTACGAAGCTCCGGTCTGTGCTTATACCAATGACCTCGCCAGCATCACGGCCTGCCTGGAAGATCAGCTGATGAAGGGTGAAATGAATGGAGATGCCTTGTTTGGACATCCGGCGATGGCGCACTACCTCTGGAAAAAAGCGGAAGCGCATCTCGAGCTTCCGCCATTTAACCTGCCCTATTACGAGGGGCTCAACCGTTATGGCAATAAGAACTGGCTTGGTATTTACACCCGGGAAGAGTGGTTGTCAATCGACTTCCTGAAAAGCATCTGCCGGCTATGCCTGGAAACAAGGATCGGGCAGTTCTGTATCACCCCCTGGAAGTCTATCATGATCAAAAGCATCGAAGATGCAGATCGCCCCCGTTGGAACGCGTTGCTCGACCAGTTCCGGATCAATATGCGGCACGCTGCCAACGAACTGAATTTCCAGGTAGAGGATCAGAATCCCGATGCGCTCGCATTGAAAATATTCCTGTTGAAAAAACTCAATCGTGATGATATCCGGACATTCGGTATCTGTTTTGGTATCAAGACCAGGCCGCGCTCCGAGGTCTTTTGCAATATTCTGATTCGTCGCCGGGCGATGATCCGCCTGGGAAGATGGTCATTCTGGTATCGCTATGATATCTGCTGCTCCGAAGAATTCAACCCAAACAAACGGACGGCCTGGGTATTCAGCAGGAACAATCCCCGCTGGCTGTTGCCGGAACAATTGCGACGCGCAATAATTGCCTATTATGATGGAAAATCGATTGCCGCAAGCCAGCAGGTGGAACAATCTAATCGTCAGCCTGATAAAACCGCCGTTCAACAAATTCATCAATGCGGTGAATGCCTGTCTGTTTATGATGATCCTGAAACATCCTTTGGGGATCTGCCTGCTCAATATCAGTGCGCAGTATGCGACGCACCCAAAGACGCATTCGTGCCACGCGAATGGGAGAAACAATCAGCCTAAAGCCAGGGGCGGGCGGTTTGAGGATCATTGGCATTGGTCAATTCCTGCAGGAGTTCTGTATCAACCGGCAATGAGAATGTCTTGTGCAGACGCAGTAGCTTTTGAAGTCCGGGTGCGGGTTCAGCGGATGTCTTGAGGAGCTCGCAAACCTTATGCAGGAAGGACTGGCAATAAATGGCGACCAATGGTTCAAACTGACCGGACTGCGGGTGAAAGAATGCATAAGCATCATAACCGGGATTTTGCCGGAGTGCCTCCGGCAGTTGCTGCAAAGTGCGGGATGTCAGCGCCGGCAGATCACAGGCGAGTACCAGCCAGTCAGCGCCAGGGAATTGCCGGTTTGCACTGATCAAACCTGTCAATGGCCCGAATAATTGTGGATGATCTTCATCGGCTATAAACGATGCTTCAGGAATCACAACGCGATATTCTTCTTCCTGGTTATTGCGGATCGAAAGCCAAACGTTTCGCACGAATGGTGCCAGGAGATCCGCTGTCCGTAAAGCCCAGGTCTTTCCGCCGGTTACCAGGAGGCCTTTTTCCTGTTTCATCCTCGTGCTCTCGCCACCGCACAGGACGAGACCATATAGCGGCGCGTTTTCGTTAGGCATGATGAACCGGTGTATCGGAATGCCCCAGGTTTTTGCCAGGACTCACTTTATCGCGCAACAGCTGCTTGAGTTCCTTGATCTCCGGAAAACCACCATAGGTCTTGCGGTCAAACAGTATTTCCTCGTTCACCCGGATAGTGAATCTCCCACTCACGGCACTCGGTTCGAGGCTCACCGCTTGGAGGTCTTCTTCGAATGTGGTGAGGAGTTCCTGCGCGATGTAGGCGGCACGTAACAGCCAATGACATTTGGGACAATATTCGATCGTGATCGTTGGTTTCATTAAAGTGGTTTCTGCCTTAAAATTAATAATTTGCAGGATGCTGCAGATCACAGAACTCCACATCTATCCGATCAAATCACTTGGCGGAATTGCCGTTGCAGAAGCAAAGGTAGAAACCAGGGGCCTGCAGTACGACCGCCGATGGATGCTTGTAGATGAGAACAACAGGTTCCTTACACAACGCGAGCATCCACGGATGGCACTCCTGCAGACTGCGATCGTTGAAAATGGTATCCTGGTATTTCTGAAAACAGATCCGGCTGATGGTATAGAAATACCTTTTGATGCGCCGGGTGGCGACCCCATAAAAGTTACGATCTGGGACGACGTTTGCAGTGCCCTGTATGTATCATCCGAAGCGGATCAGTGGTTTACCCGTCAGATCGGGTTTTCCTGCCGTCTGGTGTATATGCCGGAGGACAGTATCCGGAAAGTGGACCTCGATTATGCAGCCAACGAAGAGATCACTGGTTTTTCTGATGCCTATCCGGTACTGGTGATCGGTCAGGCTTCCCTGGACGACCTGAACAGCCGGCTGGAAATGCCGGTTTCGATGGATCGTTTCCGGCCAAATATTGTTTTCGGGGGTGGTTACGCTTTCGAGGAAGACGAGGACTTCACCTTCCATATTGGTGATATCCATTTCCGGGGAGTCAAGCCCTGCGCCCGCTGTGTAATGACCACGGTCAATCAGCAGACTGGCGAAAAAGGAAAGGAACCATTGAAAACCCTTGCTGCTTACCGGACTGTGGGCAAGAAGGTGCTGTTTGGTCAGAACCTGTTGCATGAAGGTTCAGGCACGATACGGGTTGGCGACGAACTTATCCGGCATTAGCCATAGCCTCCGTCTTTTCGGCTGGTAATACCCTGATATAATAGGCAGCGATGATCACTATGCCGATGGAGAAAGGTACCGCAGCATAATACCTGGTCTCATCTGGTAGCGCAAGGAACTCTGTTACCATCCAGTAACAGTTGGCAATGATCCAGAACAATACGGCCAGGTTATGGTACAATTCAGCCTTTAGTTTCCGGGTTTGCCAGGTGATCAGCACAGCAACCGAAACGGTCGGTACGATCATCACTAATCCAAGGGGTTTCCAGAGCATGGCCCAGCACATGTCTTTGATCAGCCAGAAAACAATATGCAGGTTCTCGATTTTACGGTATTTGGCAGGAATGCTGTACAGCGGCGTGTTTTCCATGCCACGAAAATAATTTTTTTTCAGGCCAGCAGTCTCGAAAACCGGGACAGATCTGCTTCAGGCTGGACAGGTTGGCTTTCAGCACTGCCGCTTAATATTGCTGCCAGCTGCCGGCCGAACCAGGGCGCAAGGGAGCAACCCTTTGTTCCCATCCCATCCAGCATATAAAGCGAATCGCGGTGAGGATGTTTTCCCACGAACGGCCGGCGGTCGATTGTTGCGGGCCGGATGCCTGCCCAGTGATCAACCAGCGTGAAGGGCACTTTCAGCCAGTCTCTCAGTTGCGCCAGGGTCTTTTCCCGGAAAGCTGCGCCGGGCATCGGGTCTGTAAAGCGGTTGTCGTAGGTAGAGCCTGCCCAGAAATATTTTTCATTGCCCGTTTCCTGGTAATGGGGAAAAGGAACGAGACTGATGCCTTTTTTATAGATCCGGCCGGAGGGCAGTCCTTCCACTTCCAGCAGTAACGCTTCTCCCTTGTTGGGTGCAAAGGGGAGCCTGTCGAAATAACGGTAATCCATGGCCGATACCCCATTGCAGAAAACGATCTGCTTTGCTTCGATGCCTTCATAACGCACCCCGCCGGGAATCCATTCCAACGCATCTTCTTTGAAAATGTCCTCCTGCAATATTCCTTCCTGCTTCAATAATTGCCGCCACCGATGCAACAGGCCATTCAGGTCGATCAGCAATGCAGGATGAATACTGCCGAGGCCATGATAAAAAGAAAAATAGGGCTGCCACGCCGTTTCGTTGGGCACGAGGCCGAGGTATTCAGGCAATTCAGGAAGCCGCTTTTGGAAACTTTCGGCCATCTGCAAGGTGGGGAAGCAATGGAGGATTTCCGAGCTGTTGATGCAGGGGAAGTTTAACTGGTTGCCGATAGCAGTGTAACTGTCCAACGCAAAAGGAAGCAGCTGCTCAGCCATCCAGGTTTTGGCCAGCACGCGCCCCGTGACGGGATTGATCACGCCCGAAGCGATGCGTGAGGGACTTTGCGGTTGCTCCCTGTCAATCACCAAAAAGGAATGGCCCTGTTGCCTCAGCCAGTAAGACAGCCAGGTACCGCTGAGGCCCTGCCCGATGATCAGTGTCTCGATTTTCACAGGCGGAAAATTAAGTGACAAATTTGATTTTGCGGGATTGCCTCTTTAGGCTAGTTTTCTGCATCATAACTGTAAAAAAGACCTTTATGCGTAAAACTTGCTTGCTTTCCCTGCTGCTGGTATGGGCGGGTCTCTGTTCTGCCCAGCAGAAATTCAATGGCCTCGATATGAACATGGGCAACCTTTCAAGATTGTCAGATGCTAAAACCAGGTCGATCAGCCCGGAAAATTTTTCCGGTGCGAAAGGAAAAGGAGGTATGGCAGATGTCAAAGACAAAGGCAAGCGGAATGTCGCCAACGCAGCGGAACAGGCACGTGACCTCGGAACAGGCTGGAAGATCAATCCTTTTATCATCATCAATCCGAAAGAGACGATTACCATTGCTGAAATGGAAGGGCCGGGAGCCATTCAGCAGATCTGGATGACGCCAACCGGCAACTGGAATTTCAGCATCATCCGTTTTTACTGGGATGACGAGAAGACGCCTTCCATAGAAGCACCCGTAGGTGCATTTTTCGGGATGGGATGGGGCGAATATGCGCACATGAACAGCCTCGCTGTTACCGTAAATCCGGGCAGTGCATTCAACTGTTACTGGAAGATGCCATTCCGCAAAAAATGCCGCATAACCATGGAAAATATCAACGACCTGGAACCGATGCGGTTGTATTACCAGGTAAACTATACGCTGACTGATGTAGGCGAGGATGAAGGCTATTTCCATGCGCAGTATCGCCGCTCTTCCCCGGGTAACGGCAGTGTACATACGATCATTGACGGCATCAAAGGGAAAGGACAGTATGTAGGCACCTATATGGGCGTTGGTGTTACCAATAATGGCTGGTGGGGAGAAGGGGAGATCAAATTTTATATGGATGGTGACAAGGAATACGCCACTATCGTGGGAACGGGTACTGAAGACTATTTCTGCGGCTCCTACAATTTCGAAAATCAGAAAACGCACGAATACCAGGAGTTTTCCACCGCTTACGCGGGATTGCACCAGGTGTCCCGTCCCGACGGCCTCTATCGTTCGCAACACCGCTTTGGTATGTATCGCTGGCATATCATGGATCCCATCCGTTTCGACGGCGACCTTAAAGTAACCATCCAGGACCTGGGATGGCATAGCGGCGGCCGCTACCTGGCCCAACATTCCGACATTATTACCGTCGCCTACTGGTACCAGCGCGAGCCCCATGGCACCTATCCCAACCTGCCCGGCAAGGACGCACTGGAAGTGAATTAATAACCGGATTCTTGAAACTATTCATTGCTGATTAAAACAGAACCGCCGCCTGATTCCAGGCGGCGGTTCTGTTTTTCTGAAGGCTTCGTGTTACAGGACTTCAGTCTTACTCAACTCTGAGCTGGATTGCATTGGTATTGCTGGTGAATTCGGGGGCATACATGCACTGCGCTTTGGCAATGCCGTTATTGAATTGCCCGGCCTGGCCTACAAATAGTGCATATTCCAGGGTATAGGTTCCTTTTGGCAGGTAACCAACAAAGAAGTTCATGCTGGCATCCCTCGTACTCTGGTAGTAACCGAGCCCGCCGTCCCAATGGTAGCCGCTCAGTACATTCACCGGTTCGAGGCAACTGGCTCGCAAATCCTTGATATGAACGTATTCCATTTCACGGTCGCTACTGATGGATAGCCGCACACGGATCTTATCGCCAACCTGTAGAAGTGTGCCATCGGCAACTGGTTCGAGCACGGGTCCTTTGTCTGATTGCCTTTCTATAAACACCTGCTTTTTCAGTGTCAATGGTGAAGCCGATGGTTTGATCTTGTCCATCTGTTCAAAATACTGCCAGTATACCGCGCCCCATACCGGTGTTGAAGAAGGCGCGCTGACCGGATAATCTGCCTTAACAGTAATCTTACCCATCTCAGGATGTACTGCTGTGCCCGGAATCACTTTCTGGTAATACCCGGTTCCGGCCTCTTCTTTTGATGAACTTACAGAAGTAACCGTGCCGAGGTCGACAGTGATCTTCGGACCGTTCTCCAGCCAGTTGTCACCCTGCAGTAGCAATGCATAGCAGGCATCCGCAGTTGCCTTTGTGGAAGCCCAGTGTTGCGTCTGTTTATTCTTTAGCAGCCAGGTTTTAAGTGCAGCAACTTCAGCAGGTTTGGCACCCAGGGTCTGGAAAGTCTCGATCATCAGCGACTGTGTCTCAGTGGGCGCATTCCGCCAATAGTACCGTGGGCCGGATTCTTTCCAGTACATACCCAGTTCATCATTCCGCACTGCGCTTTCTGACAGGGACCGCAGAATTTGTGATGCTGTTTGTTTGTCACCGGATTTAAATAAGCTTAGCGCGATCATCCCCCGGATCATCCTGCTGCCCTGAATCCAGTTGGACTGCAGCTGTTTCCTGAACCAGGTAACTGCTGGTTGTGTAGCGGTTGTTAGTGGCATTTTCTGGAAGAAACTACGCATGTACAGGTACTGCGCGGCGTAGTTGTTCAGCACTGGCGCCTTTGGATTCTTATCACGTTTATTATAATCCTCAACAATGCGCGCATCAAGGTAAGGAACAGCCAGTTGCACGATCTCGTTGAGCACCTTAAGGTTTTCCGGAATTGCGCCAAGTTGTTGCAACTTACCGATACCTGTAACAATATATTGCGTCATATAGCGATCATCCGGACCACCTTTGAACCAGCTGAAACCGCCGTTCGGTGATTGCATTTCCTTCAGCTTCGCTGCCTGTGATGCCGTGGTCTTGCCGAGTTGCACCAGGTCAAACAGCGCTGCGATCTTTTTCTTTTGTTCCGTTTCGCTCTTTGCTGTAAAAACCCAGGGTGTTTCCTCAAGAAGCGCCTGCTTCAGTTCCGGATTCTTCTGCAGGTTGCTCAGCAGTGCCGCGGTATCAGCCGATTGCCACTGTTCGAAAATGGTCTTGATGCGCGGCATTTTCCGGAGAATATGTGCCGCCAGGAGATTGGCGTATAACCGGTTGAATGTTTGCTCCACGCATTCGTAAGGATATTCGGCCAGATAGGGAAGCGCCTGCACCACATACCAGGCAGGTTGTGACGTAAATTCCACTGTCAGAAATCTGGTGCTCAGTGTCTCATTGGTGCCCGACTCCAACAGTTCCGGGAATTCCATTGTTTTGGTGCCACTCTTGTTGAAGGAGAATGTTTTTGATTCGGTCACCAGTTCGCGGCTGCTCAATACAGGCAGGGTAGCTGACTCCCCGTCGCTATTATCTCCCGCACGGGCGATGATCCGCCAGGTCAATGCCTTGTCGTACAGGTAGGGAACTTCAATAGGAAATTTGACAGACTCACTGCTTCCCGCAGCTACGGTAAAATATTGGTTCGGGAAGAAATTGCGGAACCAGCCATCTACCGGATCGCCGGTTGCCGGATCGATCAGCTGCAACTCTGCCTGCCCGGTGATTTCCTTATCACTTATATTCACGACCTTGGTCGCGATCTCCATCTTGTCGCCTTCCCGCAGGAACCTGGGCAGATTGGGTTGCACCATAAGTTCTTTCTGGGTAATGGTGGTCTTTGATCCATAGCCGAATGCCAGATCCTTATTGTGTGCAAATACCTGCCACTTCCAGCTGGTCAGCGCCTCCGGCGTCGTAAAGCTGAAACTGTAATTACCCTTGTCGTCAGCCTTCAATTGAGGGAAGAAGAAAGCGGTTTCCCGGAAATCTGTCCTGGGCACAATAGCTTCAATTCCCTTTTCCGGCCTGGGGGAAATATTAACATTGGATAAGCCTGAACCTATATCCTGAACCGAGTCTGCGTCCTCACTGGGAGCTGCAGCAGGAGCTGATGACTTTTTCTTTGACTTCAGTGACATTACTATTGATTCATCCTTTACAGTTGTTACACTATAGGAAAGTGATCTTGCCTGTCTCCTGGTGAAGTATCCGGTTGCACCAGGAAAAACCATCGCATCGAAGGCGATCAGCCGGTCATAGTCCAGTTCCGGGATATCAGTATAATTGAATGGAGGCAGATTGGTCGTCACCGCTCCCAGGCTAAATGCACCTGTAGCGTTCCACCGGTGATTATAGTTGTACATATAGATTGGCCAGATCTCCGGCGTCGTCCATTGGTGTGGAACAAACTGGTCAAGCGACTGATCATACATACTGGTCAGCAGTTCAGCTGCAGCAGGTGCGCTTTTACCGCCGCCAACATGAACTGTCCAGGTTTCTTTACTACCAGGAAGTGTCTTGTCTCTGAATGTCTCAAATCGCACATCCAGTTCTTTGTCCTGCCAGGGTACACGAATGTAAATATTGCTGGTAAAGACACGGTTGTGCTGCACAAAGAGGTAATCCATACTCATTCCTCCCTGGTCAGCTTCTGTAAGGGAAAGCGATCCGGTAGCATACCCGGATTCAACATTCAGGAACTGGAACGATGGTTTACTCCTTTCCCCTTTTTGGAAGTGTGCCAGATAAGAATTGTTGTTATGCTGGGTAATAACAAAGAGATTACTGACTGAACTGCTGAAAGTGTAGGTAAGATTATCTCCCGGTTTTCCGGACAGCTGCGAAAAAAGAAACTGAACATATGCCGGTGCAGGAGGGGTGCGTGATTTTCGGTCGATCAGTAACATGGTTTGTTCTGCCGTAACGGTATCGCCGTAGCGGTCTACCGCCGTTGCAGTGATGATGTACCAGCCCGGCTGTGGTTTTTTCCAGTTGATCGGTATTCCGTTCTCCCGGTTGGCACTGTCTGTTACCTGGATCACCGGCTGCCCGGGTTTCCAGGTATTGTACGATGATTCATTCCGGTATTCATCGTTCGGAAAATATTCAAGGAAGGTCTTTTCATCATAAGCATACACATCCGGTACCTCCCATAAGCGCGGACGTATCAATCTTTGCGGCGCTTCAAGCGGCGCCATTTGCAAGGTCACTTTCGCGGGCACTTCTCTTCCTGCACTATTGGTACTGATAACTTCCACAGTCTGCAACTTTGCGGGTTCCATGAGTTGCGGCAGATCTGCAATGGTGAGCTTGATCGCCTGGTAGGCGATCGGGAGCGTCAGGGTAGCAGAATGGGTTTCGCCATTGGCATCGGTGACATCTACCGTAATGGTATAGTCGAAAACCGGCCTGTGCTCCCTGCTGATCCTGGGATCAGGTGTAGCGGTAAAATCAACCACGAAATTGCCGTTGGCGTCGGTCTGACCGGTTCCCTGTGCAATTTCAGTTTCGCCGGAGGACAGCGGTGGCCATATTTTCCTGGAATGAATTCTCTGTCCCTGCCGGGTTACCCTGAATTTGAAATTCGTGTTGTTGATCGCATTGCCGGCATAGGCTTTCGCCAGCCCAGAAATCTTTACAGCGTCCATCAGCCGGAAGTCAATTGCCGGTTTCTCCAGTGTTACTTCAAATTTTGGCCGCTTGTATTCTTCAACCCGGAAATATTGGCTGCCTGCCGAATGCCTGGCCTGCAGCCGGAAGGATCCGTTAAGTCCCCCTGGCGGAAGGGTGAACTGGCCACTGAACGAACCATAGTCGTTTGATGTCAATTCCAGCGAGTCGATCTTTTCGCCATTGACATTAAAAAGATTGATCAATTCCTTCTGACCCGCATACAATTTGTTTTTTCCTGTTTTTGCATCCAGGGTCGTCATTACCACTTTGAAATGAAGAATCTGGCCGGGACGATAAATAGATCGATCCAGGAAGAACCATGACTTTGCATTTTTCGCTTCGTCTTCCAAAGCCCTATCGTCGTCGTCTTTCCCGGGTCGGCTATAGTATAAACGGTTGTTCTCAAAAATGTAAAGCCGGTCATCCTGGTATTTGATGTCCAGTTTGAAATTGGTCGACTCTACCCGGTCACTGGGTAAGTTCCTGCCGAGATCGATATAGCCGTTCTTGTCGGTCAGAAGAGACTTCGTGAACGCAGCCTTGTATTTTCTGCTGTCGTAATCATATTTTGATTGCATGAACGTGACGTTTGCATCTGCCAGCGGTTTGCCATTGTCACGATCCAGTACAAAAAGGTCTGCACCTTTCTGCACAAAACTGATGGCAGATACATGAACGATCTGCGCGGCGAGAAATGACTTTCCTTTCCTGAAATCAGCATCATTGGAAACCATTACCAGGTAGGTACCCACCGGCAAGGCATCTATTTTCAGTTCGACGCGGTGATTCAGGTAATCGTTTGTTGCAGGCAGTAGCTGTGACCACTGTTTTACCGGCTTGCTTTGCTGAATGGCTGCCCAGCTTGCAGAATCAAATGCATCCCGGTCGTCGATGAGTTCTTTCAGTAAACGGTTGGCAGCAGGGTAGACACGCCAGTAGCTGTTCGTAGAGTTCGCGTATTCCAGCAAAGTCAGGAATGGCTGGCCGGGTAGGTTTACCTGGGCTGCCTGGAAGGAGAGCACAGGTCGCCTTATTACCTGCAACAGGTTCTCTGCAAGCTTTCGATCACGATCACCTGTTTCTGCAGTATTGATGATTTCGTTTAACAGATCGACTGCTTTTGCTTTGTCAACCGGTGCGGTCTGATTGTAATGTTCTGCAAGCTGGTATTGAGCAGACGCTTTTCCCTTTTTCGAATGCGTTGCAGTCGCAAACGCCGATAGCGCCTGCCGGTATTGGGCATCCTTGTCCTGGAATACAGCATTGTCACGAACAAATTTCAACCGAAGCAGGTCTGCGTCGGCCAATGCATCTGCATTGCCAGATTTCAGATGAAAGGCTAATAGTTGCTGAAAAAGCCGAAGCGCCTGCCAATGATTGCTGGCGCTATCTGCCGGTTGCAGGGAAATCGAAATGAACTGGTCCGCTGGTGCCATCAGCGCCGGGTTATCCGGCGAATATCCGGCAGTGTTACGCCTGACCTCATAAAATTCCTGCTGGAAATATTCCATAGCATGCCATGCAACCAGGTCGTAAAGCGTGGGGCGGAGGCCGGGGGTGTTTCCCCTAATAATGATAGCACTATAATCGCTGACTTTGGTTTTTTGCAATAACAAGGGATTGGAAAGTGAACGCAGGTATTGTTCCCGGATAGCCTGGTGGAACTCATCCGGCCCCCATTGCAGAAAGTCGCTTTTTGAAGCTCCCGATATGCGATCCTTCTTGTTCAAATCCCATCGATGTTCGTTGTAAAACTGGCGATAGGCATCTCCGAGGAGACTATTGTAAATATTGCCGGTTACACCTGTTTCCACCGCTGCTTCCTTCTGAAGGGTGCGGATAGTGGTAGTGTCACCACCCTCTTCCACTACCGAAGTGATCTGAAGCCGGTAGATCAGCGCTTTCACCTGCTGGTCTTCCTTTTTCTCCGTCCTGGCTGTATTAAAAAGTTTGTTGACTTCAGTCAGTGCACTCCGGAACTGGCCTTTTTCATGCACCATGTCATCAATCTTTTTCCACCACCTGTCGTAATCCGTTTTTTTCATCGTTTGTGCCCAGATCAGGTTAGACGCCATAACCAGTAAAAACATTCCAAGAAACCGCATGTGATCGATTTTAATTCAAGTTATTGAAAACCCCGGAGGAGGATGCGTTGCATCGCCCGATTACATATTTCACTCCGCCAATGAAATGCCAACAATTTCTTAAAGCAGCAATCTGCCCAAACCAGCAGCGGTGCTGTCATCAGAAAAACAAAGCCCGGCTCTGAGTAACTTCAAACCCCTGCCTACGCTAAAGCTTCTGCCTCCGCTGCGCTTCGGCAGACACGGTCGGCAGGCAAAGTCAAACCTTCTTCTATCCCTCAACGCAAACAGCCACCTCTGCGGAGGCGGCTGTTCGATATATCTTCTCAACTAGTTTGCTTACGCTTTCTTCAGCGTTTCGGCCATACGCTTGCCGATATCCGCCGGGCTTTGCACCACATTGATGCCGCACTCGGCCATGATCCGCATTTTGGCAGCAGCAGTATCATCTGCACCACCTACAATTGCACCGGCATGTCCCATACGACGGCCGGGAGGCGCTGTTTGTCCGGCGATGAAGCCCACTACAGGTTTGGTGGCATTTTCCTTGATCCAGCGGGCTGCATCCGCTTCCATAGATCCGCCGATCTCACCGATCATGATGATGGCCTCCGTGTCTTTGTCGCCCATCAGCAGTTCAACGGCTTCCTTGGTGGTAGTTCCGATGATCGGATCGCCACCGATACCGATTGCGGTAGAAACACCCAGTCCGGCTTTGTCCAGCTGATCCGCAGCTTCATAAGTGAGCGTACCACTTTTAGAAACGATACCAATCTTGCCTTTTTTGAAAGGCGCGCTGGGCATAATGCCTACTTTGCATTCGCCGGCGCTGATCACACCCGGACAGTTTGGCCCGATCAGGCGGGTGTTTTTACCAGCCAGGTAGTGTTTGGCCTTCACCATATCCTGAACAGGGATGTTCTCAGTAATGCAGACAACCAGTGCTACACCGGCATCTCCCGCTTCCATTACCGCGTCAGCAGCAAATGCAGGGGGTACAAAAATGATGGAAACATTCGCCCCGGTTGCTTTAACAGCCTCGGCCACGGTATTGAACACCGGGCGGTCAAGGTGTTTGGTGCCGCCCTTACCGGGAGTAACACCACCTACAACGTTGGAGCCGTAGTCGATCATCTGGGTAGCATGGAATGTACCTTCAGTACCAGTAAAACCCTGAACAATAATTTTGGAATCCTTATTGATTAAAACACTCATTTGACTTGGTTTTGGATCGGGGGCAAAACTAATGGAAATTATTTGATCAGATCATCCATATTTCGGTTATTGTCAATCTTCCCGGCCTGCTCCAGCATGCGCATATCCTTGGCATCCCGGAGGAACTCGGAAGCGAAAATAAATTCATTTAACCGCTGGTTTTTGGAGAAAATGATTTCCTTATTATTTCCTTCCCACTCTTTTTCTCCCTTATACATATAAATAATCTTGTCACCGATCTCCATTACACTGTTCATGTCATGGGTATTAATCACGGTGGTGATCTTATATTCTACGGTAAGCTCCTTAATGAGTTTATCGATTACCAGCGAGGTCTGCGGATCCAGGCCACTGTTCGGTTCATCGCAGAACAGGTACTTGGGATTCAACACCACCGCCCGGGCAATACCCACCCGTTTTTTCATACCACCACTGATCTCTGACGGGAATTTCTTGTTGGCATCCTTTAGTTCCACCCTTTCCAACACTTCATTCACCCGTTTTCTTTTCTCAGCAGGACTCCAGTCGGTGAACATATTCAGGGGAAACTGAATATTCTGCTCCACGGTCAGGCTGTCAAAAAGTGCTGACCCCTGGAACAGCATGCCGATCTCCTTACGAACTTCCTTGCGCTGCTCTTCCGACATGGCTGTGAAATCTTCACCATTGTAAAGGATTTGTCCGGCATCAGGCCTGAATAGCCCCACCAGGCATTTCATAAACACGGTTTTACCGCTTCCGGAAGAACCGATGATCAGGTTGCACTTGCCGTCATCCATCACGGCACTGACATCATTGATCACGAGCTTATCGCCAAATCCTTTCTTGATGTTTTTTACTTCGATCATGGTTCTTTTTTTAGGCGCTGCGCGCCTTTCACGCTATGCTTCGGTTTCGCGCAAAGCACGCAAAGGTGCAACGGCGCAAAGTAGTATTTTGGTATTTATTTGACAGTATTCATCGTCATTGCCAGCTTCTGAAGTCAGTAACCAAAATGCGTAATCCTGGCCTGCCCCAACTTCCTGTAAAAACTTTAAACCAATTCAATAATATACTTACCCCACTTATAGGTAACTTCGCTACCACCTAAATTCACCTAATCTTTGCGCCTTTGCACCTTCGCGTCTTTGCGTGAAACTTCCCGCGCAGCGGGAAGAACAAAACAAAACAGCAGGAAACAAAAACACGCTCCGCGGGCCCTGTCTACAACAGTATCGCCGCAAGCACATAGTCCGCAAAGAGGATCAGCACACAGCTCACCACCACCGACTTGGTACTCGCCCTGCCGATCTCCAGCGCACCGCCTTCCACATGATATCCGTAAAATGCCGGCACACTCGAGATGATAAACGCGAATACATATGCCTTCACCATCGCAAAAAATACATTATAAGGTAAAAAGCTTTGCAGCAAACCCTTGTCATAGTCTGAAGTTGACAGGATGCCTGCTGCCTGCCCGGCCAGGCGGCCGCCCCAGATGCCCAGTCCCGCCGAGATGACCACCAGCATGGGGATCACCAGCAGCGCCGCCAGTATCTTGGGCGCTACAAGGTAGGTCTTGGTATTGATGCCCATGATCTCCAGGGCATCAATCTGTTCGCTCACCCGCATATTGCCGAGCTCACTGGCGATCCGGCTGCCCACCACACCCGCCAGTACAATACACACCAGGGTGGGGGCGAATTCCAGCAAAACGGTATCCCGCACGATCTGGGCAATGGACGATTTCGGGATCAGCGGACTTACCAACTGGTAGGCTGTCTGCAGCGTTGACACCGCACCCATGAAAACCGAAATGATCACCACGATGCCCAGTGAACCAATGCCGATATCATTGCACTGGTGCATAAACTCCTTCCAGTAAACTTTGCGGTTCTCCGGCTTGGAGAACATGCCTTTTAGCATCAGGATATAGCGACCGAACTCCGTTACAAATTTCATAAGAACGCTGGCTTCAGTTATGATTGGCTTCCTAAATACAAATTACATATCCCTGGACACTTTCCTGAACTTTTTCCACCACTTGCTCTTTCCCACAATCTCAGCCGTCGGAATTTTATTGCACTTGATCTGTGCATCGATCACAGCAACCAGGGCCATATTATAGATGCTCCTAACGCTGCTGCCCAGCTGCAATACATGCACCGGCTTCTTGATGCCCAGCAGGATGGGACCGATCGCATCGGCACCACCAACTTCCTTCAATAAATTATAGGCCACGTTTCCGGCTGCCAGGTTCGGGAAGATCAGGGTATTCACATCCTGGTCAACCAGCTCACTGAAAGGATAGTTCTCTTTCAGGATCTTTTTGTCGAAAGCAATACTGGCCTGCATTTCACCATCCACGATCAGCGATGGGTTCCGCTCTTTCACGATGCGGCGGGCTTCCGCCACCAGCTTCGCTTCAGGTGAAGCACTGCTTCCGAAATTCGAATAACTCAGCATCGCGATTCTCGGCGTGAGGTTGAAATTCCTCACTTCCTTCGCCACCATCAGGGTGATCTCCGCCAGTTCTTCGGCAGTGGGGTTGAAATTGACAGTTGTGTCGGCAAGGAACAACGGCCCCTTTTTCGTGAGCAGCAGGTACATGCCGGCGATCTTTTTCACGCCATCTTCTGTACCGATTACCTGGATGGCAGGCCGGATCGTTTCGTCATAGTTCCGCGTCAGCCCGGAGATCATGGCATCGGCATCGCCGGTCTCCACCATCATGCAGCCGTAGTAGTTACGGTCGCGCATGATCTTAAACGCTTCATATTTATTGATACCCTTCCGCTGACGCTTCTGGAAGAAGATCTGGCCGTACGCCTTCCTTTTTTCCTCCTGGTCGTCGCTGCGGGGATCGATGATCGGTAGACCGTCCAGTTCGATCTGGTTCCGTAAGGCGATCTCGCGGATCTTCTTTTCGTCACCCAGGAGGATGGGATAAGCGATCCCTTCTTCAAAGGCTATCTGCGCTGCTTTCAGGATTTTAAGGTTATCTGCCTCGGCAAATACCACGCGCTTCGGATCTTTCCTGGCAAGGTTTCCGATGACACGCATCAGCTGGTTATCCAGGCCAAGCCTTTTATTGAGCTCTACTGAATATGCATTCCAGTCCTTGATCTGAACCGTTGCCACGCCGCTGTCCATCGCTGCCTTGGCCACCGCAGGGGCCACCGTTGATAACAGGCGCGGATCCAGCGGTTTGGGGATGATATAGGTAGGACCGAAGACAATATTCTTTTCGTTATAGGCCAGGTTCACGATATCGGGAACCGGTGTTTTGGCAAGATCTGCCAGCGCCCGCACGGCTGCCAGCTTCATCTCTTCGTTGATCTGCCGGGCACGGACATCCAGTGCGCCGCGGAAAATAAAGGGGAAGCCCAGTACATTGTTTACCTGGTTGGGGTAATCACTCCGGCCGGTTGCCATGATAATATCTTTCCTGGCGGCAACAGCCGTTTCGTAGGCAATTTCCGGGTCGGGATTGGCCATGGCGAAAACGATCGGGTTCCGGGCCATCGACTGAACCATTTCTGCCGTCAGCACATTTCCGACACTCAGCCCGAGGAACACGTCGGCATCCTTCATGGCCTTTTCGAGGGTGGCATCCGCCTGCTTTACAGCGAAGGGCATTTTATCGCCCAGGTCTGTGCGGCCCTTGTGGAGTACGCCATCTTTATCAAACAGGGTGAAATTTTCATGTTTTGCACCCAGTTCCACATATAACCGCACACAGGCCATGGCAGCAGCACCTGCGCCATTTACGACAAAACGGACCTTGTCGATCTTTTTCTTCTGCAATTCAAGGGCATTCAACAGGGCCGCCGCGCTGATAATAGCCGTACCGTGCTGATCGTCATGCATCACCGGAATATTCAGCTGCTTTTTCAGCTGATCTTCAATATAAAAACATTCCGGCGCCTTGATGTCTTCCAGGTTAATGCCGCCGAATGTCGGCTCCAGTGCCTTGACGATCTCTACAAATTTTACCGGGTCTTTTTCATTCACCTCAATATCAAATACATCGATATCAGCAAAAATCTTGAACAGAACACCTTTTCCCTCCATCACCGGCTTGCTGGCTTCGGGGCCGATATCGCCCAGCCCCAGCACCGCAGTGCCATTGCTGATTACGGCCACGAGATTTCCCTTGGCCGTATATTGATAAACATTTTCTGTATTTAAGGCTATTTCTTTACAGGGTTCCGCAACACCGGGACTATAAGCGAGAGAGAGGTCCCGCTGGGTTTTTGCTTCTTTGGTGGGTACTACTTCAATTTTTCCAGGTCTGCCCTTGGCATGGTACTCGAGGGCCTGCGACTTTCTGGTCTCTTTACTCATAGGGGTGCAAATTACGGAAAGGAGAAACCAAATAAATTTGGAGGGATCGGATAATGCTGTATGTTTGTACTGTACTAGTACGATAGTACACTAAAACAACAGTATGATCCAGATCACCAATCTCCACTACAGCTACGGCTCCCGCCCGGTGTTCAAGGGACTGCACCTTGACCTGGTGCCGGGACATATCTACGGGTTGCTGGGCAAGAACGGCACGGGTAAGTCCACCCTGCTCCGCTGTATTGCCGGGCTCCTCTTCCCCCGGAAGGGCGCTTTGCAGGTCGCCGGCTTTACCCCCGGAAAAAGGGAACCCCAATTCCTCCAGCAGGTTTTTATGGTGCCCGAAGAATTCTATTTTCCCAATATTTCCATCCCGCGCTTCGTGGAATGCAATGCTGCTTTCTATCCGCGGTTCGATCATCACCAGTTTAAAAACTACCTGAAGGAATTTGCCATTCCGGAGACACAACTCCTCCAGGAAATGAGTTACGGTCAGAAAAAGAAGACGCTGATCAGTTTCGGACTCGCCTGCAATACGCCGATCCTGCTGATGGATGAACCCACCAACGGGCTGGATATCATGAGCAAGAGCCAGTTCCGCAAGGTGATGGCAGGCGCTGTCTCGCCGGAGAAGTGCATCCTGATCAGTACCCACCAGGTGAAAGATCTTGAGAACCTGATCGACCGGATCACCATCATCGATGAAGGAAATATCCTCTTCGATCAGACCGTAGACCGGATCATCAACCGCCTCCAGTTCAAGATCTCGTTCGACAGCGATGAGATCCGGAATGCCATTTACCGTGAAACTTCCCTCAAGGGTAATGCCATCATTACTTCGAACCCGGAAGACGGTGATGGCAATATCGACCTGGAAATGTTGTATAAGGCCATCGTGACCAACCAGGAAAAAATGCAGTCCATCTTTAAATAGACCGCCCAAAACCATTTCATATGAACAATGCTTTCAGCTTTAAAAGACTTTCCTTGCTCCTGCGCAAGCAGTGGCTGGAAAATAACCGCTTCTACGGTCTCGCCACCCTCGCCCTGCTGGCCGTGATCCTGCTTACATTTATTATTTTCTGGATTTCCATCAGCCATACCAACTACAGAGAGGAAGAGACAGTCGTCATATATTTCGTGGGACTTTACCTCATCGGTTGTATTTATGCCAGCATCGCTTTCCAGGCATTTGCAGAAAAAGAGAAGGGGCAATACCTGCTCTCCCTCCCGGCAACGCATGCAGAAAAACTCGTTACGGTTATCCTGTTTACAACCGTAGCTTTTTTTGCAGTATATACGGCCTGTTTTTACCTCGTGAAATGGGCAGCTTTTGCCTGGGTTCGCTACAAAATGACAACAGATCCATCCCTCCGGCTGGTACCGCTGCGAGAGGATGGTCCGGCTCCAAAGGTCATCCCTTACCTCCTGATGGGATTTCTTGCCGTTCAGGCTTTATTCCTGCTCGGCTCGGTGTATTTCAAACGATTTGCCTATATCAAGACGATCATTGTGGGAGTAGTTTTTATCGGCCTTTACATATTTGTGATGGTTAAGGTCCATAAGGCAGTGCTTCCTTCCGGATTCTATTGGGAAGGCTTCAGGGTGGTGCAGAATAACATACCTGACCAGCCGGACATGTATCGTATTTACAGTTACGGCGAAACTTTCAAGGACGTTTCCCTGGAGGTGATCAAATGGATGTGGGCACCGGTTTTCTGGGTGATCGCCTGGTTCCGCCTCAAAGAAAAAGAAATCTAAACCACAAATCCCGCAACATGCAATTCAATAATAACGGACAGGCCATCTATCTCCAGATCGTTGATTTCATCTGTGAGAAGATCCTCCTGGGAGAATACCGAACGGATGAAAAGATCCCCAGCGTCCGCGAGATGGCGGTTCAGCTGGAAGTCAATCCCAATACTGTTGCCCGCGCTTATGAACATCTCCGGCAGCAACAGATCATCTTCGACAAACGGGGTATCGGTTATTTCATTCCGGAAGAAGGCAAAGCGCTGGCGAGGCAGTACCGGAAAGCAGAATTCACACAGAAGGAATTACCGGCACTCTTCCGCGTCATGCATATGCTGGGCCTCGAACCCGGTGATCTCGACGAAGCATTCCATCAATTCAAACACCAACAATTTTCCCAATCATGAAAAATAGTAACCGCATACTGATCGGATTCGTCCTGTTCATCGTGCTCGTTCCGCTGATGATGCTGGCCGGTTTTATCAGCAAGATCAAAAGCAACAATTTCACTACCGAAAATTTTAATAACCCCAAAAGAGAAGTAACCAAACTGGAACCGGCCAACTATGTCGTGGTAAAGTCATACCGGGAAGGAACGTGTAATATTGGTTATGCCGCACAACCCCAGTACTATCAGTATTACCAGGCACCCGGCGATACACTGGATATTCACCGCGCCGGCGACACACTGGTGTTTGAGTGGAAGCATAAGCCCGGAACCCCGGAGGTGGACAATGGAGAAGGGGTGAGTATGGACATTGACCTGCCATTGGTGTCTCTGCTGGTAGCTGATGGTTTAACGATTTCAGTAGATTCTTTATCACCGGAGAAGCCATCAGATATCTTGCTACAGCATGATGCGGGGCTGGTACTGGGCAATGAGTATGATCATGAAACAATCGCAAAATACGGACAGGTAAAAGTGACTGCCCGGAACAGCAAAGTGAAAATTCAGTCCAAATCTGAAATAGCCGGGCTGCAACTCAACCTCGAGGGAGAGTCAGCTGTCGAAATTGATCCCAAAGCAACAGTAGGCGAAGTAAGTGGTACGATCTCAGAAATGACGGTGGTAAATGCTCCTTACCGGATTATCAGCAGGCTGAAACCTGCCGTGGTCCAATAGCAGATTGGTTCAGGCAATCGAGCCAAACCAGGCCATCATTCCCATTCCTGTCTGAATGGCATCCTCATCAATATTAAAAGTAGGTGTATGCACGCCGGAAGTTATCCCCTTTCCGGCGTTCATCACACCCAGCCGGAAAAAGCAACCCGGGATCTTTTGTGAATAATAACCGAAATCTTCCGCGCCCATCCGCAGTTCGGTCTCTTCCACATGCGGAGCGCCCATATAATCGATAGCCAGCTTCCTGGCTTTTACATGCAGTTGTTCATTGTTGTACACTGTAGGATAGCCGACATCGATATGCAGGTCAACTTCAGCACCCAGGCTATGGGCTATGCCTTCTACGATATTTCGGATCAGCGTATGGGCCTTGAAGCGCCATTCCTCATCCATTGCCCGGAAAGTTCCCATCATTTTCACTTCAGCAGGAATCACATTGGTGGTATGTCCGCCCTGGATCGATGTGATCGACAAAACAGAAGGCTGGTGAGGGTCGCGGTTGCGGCTGATGACCTGTTGCAGGGCAACCACGATCTGGGAAGCAACCAGCAAAGTATCGGTGGTTAAGTGTGGTGCCGCCGCATGTCCGCCCTTACCCCTTACCGTTATATACAATTCGTCGGCACTCGCCATCACCTTTCCGCCCCGGAAGCTTACCTGGCCGGTGGGCAACTGCGGGTGTACATGGAGACCGAATATAGAAGCAGGGGCGGGGTTTTCCAATACACCTTCTTTGATCAGGAGGCTGGCACCGCCGGGGTTTTTTTCTTCACCCGGCTGAAAGATCAGTTTCACCGTTCCGCTCCATTCTGACCGCAGCTCACTCAGGATCTGCGCTGCGCCCAGCAGGCAGCTGGTATGCACGTCATGACCGCAGGCATGCATGATACCCGGGCGGGTGGATCTATAGGGAATGTCATTGGCTTCCTCAATCGGCAGCGCGTCCATATCGGCCCGGAGTGCAACTACCCGGCTGCCCGGATCTTTGCCTTCCAGCAATCCCACTACACCTGTGCCTGCCATGATCCGGAACGGAATATTCATGGATTGCAACTGTGCCTGTACGTAAGCACTGGTCTCAAATTCCTGGTAACTCAGCTCGGGATGGGCGTGCAGGTGGCGGCGGACATCAATAAATCGGGGAGCATGTACGGCGGCCAGTTCCTTAATGCGGGCTTCAACAGACATGCAGCAAAGATAAAGGCTACTGCTGTTCCACGCTCTTGTCAGGATTTACCTCTACCACGTCATTTACAATGAAAACATTCTGCTTGAATTCCTTACTCAGCTGTCTCTGGTAGTTCTCGGCATCTTTCCGGTTGATGAAGTTGCCGACGCGAAGCCGGAAATAAGGGGATTGATAAAGCAGGTAGGCTTTTAATTCCGGGTATAACTGGTACACCCTGGTTTTTGCCTGGATCGCTGCCGTCCGGTCTGTCGTGTTGATCACCTGAATCCGGAAACCGGGAACATTGCGCCGCGACTCGCGGGTAGTGAATTCATTCACCTCCGTTTGCTTGGCGATCAGGAGATCGATGCGGGAATCCTTATGCAGCGCAACCGTATTGGAATCCACCTGGGCCATACACAGGCTCCCGGTGGAGATCAGTATCAGTAAAAAGAATAATACTCTCATATGTTAGGATAATCAAATTTCCCGCCAATCTCAATAATTCCCCAATTGGTGGTCGGGCGCCCCCGTTACAATGGCTACGCTCGCGCTGCACCCCAGCCTGCTCGCCCCTGCATCTACCAGGGCTTTGGCAAAGGCGTAATCCCGGATCCCGCCAGACGCTTTGATCTTCACCCCTGGCGGCAGGTGCTTGCGCATCAATTGAACGGCTTCCAGCGTCGCTCCCTTTTCTGCATAACCGGTACTGGTCTTCATGAAGTCGATGCCCAGCGCACCGAGTTTTTCGCAGCAACCGATAATCTCATCATCACTCAGGATGCCGGACTCGATGATCACTTTGATCAGCCGCCCCTTATTGTGGCAAACTTCCCGGAGCAGGTTGACTTCTTTCACCAGGTAGGCCCAGTCATTCTGCCGGAGCGCAATAAGATTGATCACCATGTCGATTTCCTGCGCACCATCCACCAGTGCAAGGATCGTTTCCGCCACTTTGGCTTCCGTTGCTGAATAACCGAAAGGAAACCCCACTACAGTCGCCACTTTGACATCTGTGGGAGCGAGGATGGTTGCTGCCCGCTTTACAAAAGACGGTGGCAGGCAGACTGCTGCAAAGCCAAATTCAACCGCCTCCCGGCAACACTTCTCCACGTCCTGGATGGTAGTAGTCGGTTTTAATACGGTGTGATCAATACAAGCTGCGAGGTTCATGGTCACCGGGGTTAAAATTCGCTTTCGAAGTTAGGCCATTTAATTATATTCGGCATTCACGCTAACAAACATCGCTTCATGAGAAAATTTTTCCGGTTACTTTCCGGCAGGCATGCCGTCATTGGATTGACGGCCACCTTCCTGGCTGGTCACCTGCAGGCACAAACGACATTCCCCGTCAATGGTATCGCCGCAGAAAAACAGACCACCTACGCTTTCACACACGCCACCCTTATCGTTCGCCCGGGTGTTACCATCCAGGATGCGACACTGCTCGTAAAAGACGGCAGGATCGTTGCAGCAGGCGAAAAAATACAATTGCCCGTTCAGGCCATGGTAGTGGATTGCAAAGGAAAATACATCTATCCTTCTTTCATTGACCTTTACAGCGACTATGGCTTACCGGTACCGGAAAGACCGTCACGCGGTTTCAATTTCTCCGCCCCGGCACAACTCACCAGCAATCAGAAAGGCGCCTATGGCTGGAACCAGGCGATCCGCAGTGATATTTCAGCGGCAGCCCTGTTTGTGGTGGATGACAGCAAAGCCAAAAATTTCCGTGACCAGGGGTTTGGCACCGTCCTGACCCATCAGAAAGATGGTATTGCCCGTGGTACCGGAACACTGGCCACCCTGGCAAACGAAAAGGAAAACAAAGTGATCCTGAAAGAGAGAGCTGCTGCATTTTATTCTTTCAGCAAAGGCTCTTCCACGCAAAGCTACCCGACAAGCCTGATGGGTAGTATCGCCCTGCTGCGCCAATCCTTCATCGACGGAAAATGGTATGCATCCAGGCCGGCAAAAGAAGGTCTCAACCTGAGCCTGCAGGCATGGAACAACAACCAGGCATTGCCTGGTTTTTTTGAAGCCAACGATAAATGGATGGCTGTACGGGCCGATAGGATCGGTGATGAATTCAGTACACAGTTCATCATCAAGGGCGGTGGCAACGAATACCAGCGCATAGCGGACATGAAAGCCACCGGCGCTACCTTTATCCTGCCCCTGAATTTCCCGCAGGCGATGGATGTGGAGGATCCCAATGATGCACGTTTCGTTTCCCTGGCCGATATGAAACACTGGGAGCTGGCACCCACCAATCCGGCCGCTTTTGAAAAGGCCGGCATTCCTTTCTGTCTCACTGCCGCTGATCTGAAAGACACCAAACAGTTTCTCGCCAGCCTGCGCAAGGCAATCGAATACGGCCTCACCGAAAACAAGGCACTGGAAGCACTGACCATCACACCGGCGGCCGTGATCGGTACTACTGATGTCGGTACGCTGGAGCCAGGCAAATGGGCAAATTTCCTCATTACATCCGGCCCGGTATTCCAGGAGAAAACCATCATTTATCAGAACTGGGTACAGGGAGAGAAATATGCAGTCAACGAATCGGGCTGGTCGGCCGTAAATGGCCTGTATACGCTGACCCTCACGGGCGCACAACAATCTGCCAGCTACCTGCTGGAAGTAAAAAGCGCAACATCGGCCAGGCTTTTCGCCAAAGACACCATTGATGCGAAATTCAGCAGCGACGGAAAATTTGTACGCATCAGTTTCCCGGAAACCAAAAACGGCAAAAAGACTACACGCCTGAGCGGTGTGAACAACGACGGCAGCTGGCAGGGAACCGGTGAAGACACGGCAGGCAACAAGCTGCTGTGGACAGCCGTGTTCAAAAGTGATGTCGCCGCAAAAGCAGACAGCATTAAAAAGAAAGCGCCGCTTTCGCTGGGAAAAATTCAATTCCCCTTTAACGGCTATGGCTGGGATACGCTCCCGGTTTCCACCACGATCCTGATCCGCAACGCAACCGTGTGGACCAATGAAGGAGACGGAAAGATAGAAGGCGCCGATGTGCTGGTTAAAGACGGAAAGATTGCAGCGGTCGGTAAAAGTCTTTCTGCTGCCGGGGCACAGGTGATCGATGGTACGGGCAAACACCTTACGCCGGGTATCATCGACGAACACAGCCACATTGCAGCCATGTCGATCAATGAAGGTGCACAGTCTGTCACCTCCGAAGTACGCATAGCCGATAACCTGAACCCGGAAGACATCAATATCTACCGCCAGCTCAGCGGGGGAGTAACCAGTTCGCATATCCTGCACGGTTCAGCCAACACCATCGGCGGACAAACCCAGTTGATCAAGCTCCGCTGGGGAAGCAACCCCGAGGCGCTCAAATTTGCCGGTGCTGATCCTTTCATCAAATTTGCGCTCGGAGAAAATGTGAAACGCACGTCGTCTTCCCAAAACAACCGGTTCCCGGATTCCCGCATGGGTGTGGAAGAAGTATTGGCAGATGCGTTTACCCGTGCCCGTGACTATGAAGCGGCGATCCGCGCAGCCGGCACCGGCACCACGACCGGAAAAGGGAAAAAAGTCACTGCTGATCCCTTCGCTACCGTACGGCGTGACCTTGAACTGGATGCCCTGGTGGAGATCCTCAACAGCAAGCGCTTTATCACCTGCCATTCCTACGTACAAAGTGAGATCACTGCAGCCATGCGGGTAGGCGATCGCTTTGGATTCCGCTTCAATACATTCACCCATATCCTGGAAGGATACAAGGTGGCCGATAAAATGAAAGCCCATGGCGCCAACGCCAGCACCTTCAGCGACTGGTGGGCGTACAAGATGGAAGTGGTGGACGCCATTCCCTATAATGCGGGCATTATGCAGCAGGTGGGGCTCAATGTGGCGATCAACTCCGACGATGCAGAAATGGCACGCCGCCTCAACCAGGAAGCTGCAAAAAGTGTGAAGTACTCCGGAATGAGTGAAGAAGATGCCCTGAAAATGGTTACGTTGAACCCAGCGAAAATGCTGCACGTCGACAATAAGGTGGGCAGCATTAAGGTGGGTAAAGACGCGGACCTGGTATTGTGGTCTGACAATCCGCTGAGCATCTATGCGAAAGCCGAAAAGACGATCGTAGACGGCATCATCTATTTTGACCGCACCCGCGACCTCGCCCTGAGAGCTGCTATTTCAGCAGAACGCAGCCGCCTCGTACAGAAAATGGCCGGTGAGAAAAAAGGTGGTGTACCTACTGTTCCCGCCCAGGCCAGCATGGAAATCATGCAGACCTGCAGTGAACATTTCCACCGCCACGGATTGCTCGTGGTAGACGGTGAACAAGCCAATAACCAATAATGACATTCTCCATGAAAAATATATTCGGATTTCTTTTTTACGGCCTGCTGTCACTTTCTGTGGCTGCCCAGGAAACGGTTTACCCGGCACCGGCCTACAACGGCCTCCTGTTTATTAAAAATGCTGTTGTTCATGTGGGTGACGGACAGGTACTGGACGGCGTGACCATCATGATAAAAGGCGGAAAAATTGAGAAGATTGCGAAAGATCTACCCATCCCCATGGATGATGTGAAGGTTTTTGATGTGAAAGGAAAGCATGTGTATCCCGGGCTTATCCTGAGTTCATCCGTACTGGGACTGGTGGAGGTGAATGCCGTTCGCGCCACCGCCGACTTTAACGAGCTCGGAGAATTCAATCCTTCCATCCGTTCCATCGTTGCCTACAACAGTGACTCAAAAGTGATCAATACGCTCCGCAGCAACGGGATCCTGCTGGCCGGTGTTACCCCACAGGGCGGGCTGATCAGCGGGTCATCTTCGGTGGTGCAACTCGATGCCTGGAACTGGGAAGATGCAGGTTACAAACCCGATAATGGCATTCACCTGAACATGCCGGACCTGATCAACCGACCCAATCCCTTCGGCGATGCCTCCAACCCTCCCGGGGATCCGCTGAAAAGGGGCATGGAGCAGGTTGATAAGATGAAAGCATTTTTCCGTGAAGCAAAAGCATATGCGTTCGAACCTGCCCATGCTTCCACGAACCTCAAGTATGAAGCAGTAAAAGGCTTGTTCAACAAGTCGCAGAAATTGTTTGTGCACGCCGATGCCGTCCGGGAAATGCTGGTGGCCGTTGACTTTTCTAAGGAATTCGGCATGGATGTGGTGATTGTGGGTGGAAGCGAAAGCTTTCAGATCGCACCGCTGCTTAAAGCCAATAATATTGCTGTCATCCTGAGCCAGATGCACAGTCTTCCCACGGCTACTGATGACGATGTGGATCAGCCTTACAAAACCCCCGCCATGCTGCAGCAGGCAGGCGTGTTGTTCGCCATCAATGATGAAGACGGACAGACCCGCGGACGTAACCTTGCCTTCAATGCCGGCACTGCTGCGGCGTATGGACTGACGAAAGAACAGGCATTGCAAGCCATCACCCTGAATGCAGCACGCATCCTCGGTATTGCCGATCGTACAGGTTCCCTCGAGCCTGGCAAAGACGCTAATTTCGTTGTTAGCGAAGGTGATATTCTAGATATGCGCAGCAGTGTGATCACCCAGGCTTTTATCCAGGGGCGATTGATCGACCTGACCGACAAACATAAACAACTGAATGAGCGCTATAAACACAAGTACAGTCTTAAATAACGCGAACCCTATTTTAACCCCGCTGCCATGAATCAGAACCCCACCATCCGTATCGGCGCCATCGATGTATTGCGTGCGCTGACCATGTTGCTGATGATCTTCGTCAACGACCTCTGGTCACTGAAAGGCATCCCCGACTGGCTTGAACATGTGTCCGCCGATGCGGATGGGATGGGCCTGGCAGATACTGTTTTTCCCGCTTTCCTGTTTATCGTGGGCATGTCTACCCCCTTTGCCATCCGCAACCGGATGCAGAAAGGAGAATCTATGGCTGCGATCACCGGCCATATCACCCTTCGCGGATTGGCGCTGCTGGTGATGGGGCTGTTTCTTGTAAACGGTGAATACATTAATGAAGCCGCTTCAGGAATTTCCCGCGGCCTCTGGAATGTGCTTGCCTGCACCGGCTTCATCCTGATCTGGAACCAATACCCACGCACCTGGAACGCAACCCTGACCTATGCGCTGAAAGCCATCGGCATCATCACGCTGTTGATGCTTGCCTTCCGTTACAAGGGTGGGGAAGGAGACAATCTATCCGGTTTTACCACCTGGTGGTGGGGCATCCTGGGGCTGATCGGCTGGGCATACCTGGTTGGTGCATTGCTGTATGCCTGGAGCAGCGGCAACCGGATCGCGCTTTGGGCAGGATGGCTGATCAGCATGGCCCTTTGTACTTTAAACCATCTTCACCTGCTACCATCCGGCGGTTTGCTGCGAACGTTGATTTCACCCATTGGAGAAGGATCAATGACAGCCTTCACGATTGGTGGCGCCATTGCTTCCGAAGTATTCTGGAAAGAAGTGAACAAGCAACCTTTTCAATGGAAACGCCTGCTCGGCATCTTTCTCGCAGCAGGCGTTGTGTTGATTATCGCCGGTTTTCTGATGCGCCCGGTTGGTGGCATTTCCAAGATCCGCGCTACCCCTTCATGGGTGTTGATTTGCAGTGGCATCACGCTGCTGGTTTTCCTGGTGGTGTACTGGCTGGTGGATCTCCGGAAAAAAGGCAACTGGTTTTCGGTGATTCGTCCCGCCGGTACGGAAACGTTGCTGTGTTACCTGATTCCTTACTATGCTTACGCCGTTGTGCTTTTTACAGGCTGGTCGTTGCCTGCGTTTCTGTTGACGGGCGGCGTTGGGCTGATCAAATCGCTTCTGTTTTCTGTGCTGGTGATTGTGCTGGCCGGCCTGCTCACGCGGCGGTTTCTGAAGCTTAGGTTGTAGAGCGCATTATTTCATGCAGTTTTTTTTGAGAAGATTTTCATACGGGTCGTGTTTTTGCGGGCAGTTTTCCCGCTTAGTTTTTTCCTGCCTACGCTGAAGCTTCGGCAGGCGATGCACGCGGAGGAGCAAAGGCGCAGAGTGGTTTTTAATGCAGCATTCCGGTTGAGTTTGACAGGCAGTTATTCGTGTAACTGGGAGATAGTCAGCCTGCGGCTGAAAGTTCGCAAGAAGAAAATTTTTAGGCCGCGGTGCCAGGCAGGTTCGTGTTCCTTTGAGTGCAACCTGGCATCCGGAATGAATTCTTTGGTTGTTTTTAGACGAACCACGGCCTTTTGGATGCCCAGCGCTGGTAGTAAGCCCGGTCGCTGTATTTTCCTTGAATTTCGCCTGTTCGGAGCCGTTATTCCAATTTAACCGGTTTTCCTTGGCAAGGCACCAGAACCAGGGTTTCCAGAACCAGGGGTCTTTCTGAAAATGGAAGCGAATAGTACTGTTAAGCCATTTACACCCCCCTTTATGCCGTTTACAGCAGCTTTCTTCGGGTTGCCTTCGGCTCTGGTCCGGGGTTTCAGAGGAGTGCTTCGTTAATTTAACGAACGAAACCCGAACGAAACCCGAACGAAACCCTTTTCTAAACCTTACTACACCCGGGGTCCGGGACGTCTCCAACACAAAACCAAAAAGAACTAAGTTCAGCTGATAAACCCCGGTAACGGCAGGGCATAAACGCCACCTGAACTGGAAACCAAAATTAATACCAGGCTTCAATTTTTCGTCTGAATTGGGACGAGGTTGCACTTTTCCAGGGACGAGGTTGCACTTTTGGCGGGACGAGGTTGCACTTTTTCTGGGATGAGATCACAAAACCCTTGATTCCGCCTCTGTTCCAGGCCTTTGTTCCCTATGTAGAACCACGCGTTGACCTCGGAATCCGAGGTGTTTGCCTCTGTTTTCGAGGTAAACCCGAGTACCCGGCGTATAGCTTTCGAGGTCCAACAGAGGTTGAACAGAGGTAGCAAAGAGGTCGGGGAATAGCTCCGAACTGGGGTCGGATCTCCGGTCGGCTCCAAATTATTTCTGGCCTGAAAAAAGCTTAAAAATGGTCTTATCCTAGTGTCAACCCAGCCTCCTCCCCGGGTAAAGCCACCCGTTTACACGGGAATGACACTAGGATAAGACTATTTTTAGACTTATTTGAAGCTGCCTTATGCCTGCCCTGAATAGCTATACAGGTTAGAGCGTAAATCCTGATCTGGCTTGACACATTATTTGGGGTACCCCCTGATCGGCTAGCTATTGCGTGCTTCCAGCCGCAGGCTGGCAAACTTATCGGGTACCCGAAAATCAATATATCAGCCGAACGAAAACAAACCTGATACCTAAATGGATTTTCTTCTTTGCGCCATTGCTCCTTTGCGTGCTTGGTGTGCATCGCCTGCCAAAGCTTTAGCGTAGGCAGGAAAAAAAAGCCCCGGGTGAAACCCGAGGCAAAATAGTATAAAGTCGGCTGCGCTTAAGCGTTGGCGCCGTGACAGTTCTTGTATTTTTTGCCGCTTCCGCATGGACATGGATCATTACGGCCAACCTTCGGACCCACCCGTACCGGTTCCTGCACTACAGGGCCTCCGGTAGGATCATAATAGTCGTTCTGATTTGCAGCATAATCATCACCGCGGGCATCTACTTCTTCCTTGTTGGCCGACAATTTACTCATGTCGGTCTTTTCCTCACGGCCCTCACGGATCACTTCTGCGGGCTGTTGCTGTTCCATCGGGATGCCGCAATGGCAAAGGAAAGACACGATGCTCATGTTCACTTCGCTGTCCATCTTGCGGAAAAGATCAAAAGCCTCCACCTTGTAGATCACCAGCGGATCCTTCTGCTCGAGATAGGCAGTCTGAACACTTTGTTTCAGGTCGTCCATAGAGCGCAGGTGCTCTTTCCAGGCGTCATCGATCATGGCGAGCGTGATGGTGCGTTCAACAGCATTCACCAGTTCGCGGCCATTGGTATCAAGCGTCTTCTGCATATTGCTCAGCACGCTGACACCCTTACGGCCATCCGTAAACGGTACCACCACGTTTTCGATGTGCTGGCCCTGGGTGGCGCGGATATTCTGGAAGACCGGTGTTGCCTGGTCTTTCAGTGCGTTCATCTTGCGCTGGTAATTTTCAGTGGCCTCGTTGTATAGTTTATCAGCGAGAGTCTGGGCATTCGTTGATTTGAATTCGGCAGGCGTGATGGCTGTATCAATGCCAAAGTTCACGATGGTAGCCAGTTTGAAACCGTCGTAGTCCTCCTGCTCTTTGAAAGAGCTGATGAGACCCTCGGCAACAGTGTAGAAGGCGTTGTCAAGATCGAGTGCAAGCCTTTCTCCGAAGAGGGCGTGCTGCCTTTTCTTGTATACCACGTTCCGCTGCTTGTTCATGACGTCATCGTATTCCAGCAGGCGCTTACGGATGCCGAAGTTGTTTTCTTCCACTTTCTTCTGCGCCCTTTCAATGCTCTTGGTGATCATGCTGTGCTGGATCACTTCACCTTCCTTGTAGCCCATACGGTCCATCAGGGAGGCGATGCGGTCGCTGCCGAACATGCGCATCAGGTCATCTTCCATGGATACATAGAACTGGGACGTACCCGGGTCACCCTGGCGGCCGGCACGACCACGCAGCTGGCGGTCAACACGGCGGCTTTCGTGGCGTTCCGTACCAATGATGGCGAGACCTCCAGCTTCTTTTACGCCGGGTCCGAGTTTGATATCCGTACCGCGGCCTGCCATGTTGGTGGCGATGGTCACGGCACCGGGGAGACCGGCTTCAGCAACCACCTGCGCTTCGCGGGCGTGCTGTTTGGCGTTCAGTACGTTGTGGGGGATCTTTTTCACCTGCAGCATCCGGCTGAGCAATTCGCTCACCTCAACGGAGGTGGTACCCACCAGCACGGGACGGCCGGCTTTGCTGAGGTTCTCGATCTCCTCGATTACGGCGGAGTATTTTTCGCGTTTGGTCTTGTAAACGAGATCCTGGTGGTCTTTCCGGATAATGTTCAGATTGGTCGGGATCGTTACCACGTCGAGTTTGTAGATATCCCACAATTCAGCTGCTTCGGTTTCGGCTGTACCGGTCATACCACAGAGTTTGTGGTACATCCGGAAATAGTTCTGGAGCGTAACGGTGGCATAGGTCTGGGTGGCGGCTTCGATCTTCACATTCTCTTTCGCTTCGATCGCCTGGTGCAGGCCGTCAGAATAACGGCGGCCATCCAGGATCCGGCCCGTCTGCTCATCCACGATTTTTACCTGTCCGTCCATCACCACGTATTCAACGTCTTTGTCGAACAGGGTATAGGCTTTCAGTAATTGCTGAATCGTGTGAATGCGGTCGGCCTTGAGGGTATATTCGCTCAGCAGTTGTTCTTTCTGCTGGAGTTTTTCTTCTGCCGAGGCAGTGCTCTGTTCGATCTCGCCAAGTTTGAGGGCGATATCGGGCAGTACGAAGAATTCAGGATCTTCTCCTGACCGGGTGATCATCTGGATACCCTTGTCGGTAAGGTCAACGGAGTTGTTTTTCTCGTCGATATAAAAAAACAGCTCGGTGTCTACTTTAGGCATTTCCCTTTGCTGGTCGGCCAGGTAGTAGTTCTCGGATTTCTGGAGTTTTACCTTAACGCCAGGTTCGCTGAGGAACTTGATCAGGGCGCTGCTTTTCGGAAGACCGCGGTAGGCGCGCATCAGGGCGAGGCCGCCGTCTTTGGGGTCATCATTGCCTTCAGCGATCTTTTTGCGGGCCTCATTGAGGAAGCGGTTGGTAACCTGCTTCTGGGCATCAAAAAGCTGGAGTACACGGGGTTTCAACAGGTGGTACTGCTGTTCGTCGCCGCGGGGCACGGGACCGGAAATGATGAGGGGCGTACGGGCATCGTCGATGAGTACGGAGTCGACCTCATCCACCATCGCGAAGTGGTGGCGGCGTTGTACCATTTCATCCGGACTATGTACCATGTTGTCGCGGAGGTAGTCGAAACCGAATTCATTGTTGGTGCCGTAGGTAATATCGGCATGATAGGCGCGGCGGCGTTCTTCACTGTTCGGCTGGTGTTTGTCGATACAATCCACCGTGAGGCCGAGCCATTCGAAGATGGGGCCGTTCCATTCAGAGTCACGGCGGGCGAGGTAGTCGTTCACCGTAACGATGTGCACGCCTTGTCCGGCGAGTGCATTCAGGTAGGCGGGGAGGGTCGACACCAGGGTTTTACCTTCACCGGTGGCCATTTCGGCGATCTTGCCGGAATGAAGTACGTAACCACCGATCAGCTGCACGTCATAATGCACCATGTTCCAGGTGATGGTACCCCCCGCGGCCGTCCAGGTATTGCTGAAAACGGCCTGGTCTCCTTCAATTTTGATATAGTCCTTTTTTACAGCGAGTTGGCGGTCGAGTTCCGTCGCAGCAGCTGTAATAGTCGCATTTTCCTTAAACCGGCGGCTGGTTTCCTTGATCACCGCGAAAGCTTCGGGCGCAATCAGTTTCAGGGCCGCTTCAATCTCTTCGTTGCGCTTCTTGCGGAGCTTGTCCACTTCCACGTAGATCGCCTCTTTCCCGGTGAAATCGCTGAAAGGAAGCGCTTCTGCTTCCTGGGTCAGGCGGGTGATCTCGGCGTCCACTTCCTGGAGGCTATCGTTGATCCGGGTACGGAATTCGGCAGATTTGGCCCGGAGGGCATCGTTGGAAAGTGATTGATAAGCAACGAAATATTCATTAACCTTGGCTACAATCGGCTGTATTTGCTTAATATCTTTTTCGGATTTGCTGCCTCCGAATAGTTGCTGGATAAAACCTAACATAGGCTGGTATTGTCAAATTGATGTGTCTAAAACTGTAATCCCGTCAATTTCAATGCTAATTAAGCTTTCTGGTCAAATTGGCAGGACGGCAAAGTTAAGGAAAAGCCAGGCTTGGGAATTCCCCCAAATGCAATTACCTTTGCGGCAAATTTCCAGTTCAGCATATGTCAGGAGCATTAAAAGAGGTTCGTAACCGGATCAAATCCGTACAAAGCACGCAACAAATTACGAAGGCCATGAAAATGGTAAGCGCTGCGAAGCTGCGCCGGGCGCAGGATGCCATCCTGCAGATGCGGCCTTATGCGAATAAGCTCCAGGAAATGCTGAGCAATATCGTGAGCAATGCCGAAGGCGAACTGGGCGGGGAACTGGCACAGGAAAGACACGTTGAAAATGTGTTGTTTATCGTGATTTCAAGTGACCGCGGACTGGCAGGCGCCTATAACGCCAATATCATCAAAACTGCCAAAGCGGCAATCCGGGAGCGTTACCCCAGCCAGCATGCTGCCGGTAAGGTGACGATCTGGAATATCGGTAAGAAAGCCTGGGAGGCACTCCAGAAGGCGAATTACAAGACCGATGCCCGCTTTAAGGACATTTTCCTTAACCTGCACTTTGAATCAGTACAGGCTTGCGCCCAGGCTGCTGTAAAAGCTTTTGAAGCCGGTGAATTTGACGTGGTGGAGATCGTTTACAGCGAATTCAAGAATGCCGCTACGCAGGTATTTACGGTGGAGCGTTTCCTGCCAATTCCGAAAGTTGAAGCTGGCCCGAACGCCAAAAAGAGCGATTTCATCTTCGAACCCAACAAGGAAGAGCTGATCGCTGAGCTGATGCCCAAGATCCTCAATACGCAACTGTATAAGGCAGTGTTGGATGCCAATGCTTCTGAGCATGGTGCAAGGATGACAGCGATGGACAAAGCCTCCGAGAACGCCAACGAGCTGCTGCGTAGCCTCAAGATCAGCTACAACAGGGCCCGTCAGGCAGCCATTACTACCGAGCTCACGGAGATCGTTAGTGGTGCCGCAGCGTTACAGGGTAGTTAAGATTGCTGTTTTAAGGCGGTTATCCCCATTGTGGACAACTCCATTTCCCTTTCTTCCGATTTTATAGAAGCTTGCGGCATGTTGATTGTAGCAGTTAACCTGTTACTAACCCGTAAATTAAGTCTATGGAAATCGGACACCTCATTCTTCATATCGAATCCCTGATTTTTGCCAGTGAAAAGCCACTGGGTGGCCTGGAATTGACGGAACTGATCAACCAGGCATTCGGATTCATGGAAGACAAGATTACACTCGAACAGGTGGAAGCGGCCCTGGAAGGGATCGTGGAAAAGTACCAGTCGGAGTTTTATCCTTTTGAACTGCGCTTCAGTGGTGGTGGCTGGCAATTCCTGACCAAGAAAGACTTCCATAAAACAGTGGCCCAGCTGAATGGCGATAAGTTCCTGAAACGCCTCAGCAGTGCAGCGATGGAAACCCTTGCCATCATTGCCTACAAGCAGCCCATCACCAAATCTGAAATAGAAGCCATCCGTGGTGTAAGTGCCGACTACAGCATCCAGAAACTGCTGGAGAAGGAACTGATCGTGATCAGCGGCCGGAATGAAGATCTCCCGGGCAAACCCCTGGTGTATGTGACTTCCCGGTCTTTCATGGATTATTTCGGACTGAACGGTCCGGAAGACCTGCCACGAATCAGGGAGGTGCTGGCGGATCAGGTGATCGAACCCACCCTTATCCATCCGCAGCAGAAGCATGTGGAGAACGGAGATGATGAGACGGTTACTGACATCCTGGTGATGGACGCTCCGAATTCACAGTTGCACGTAAACGAAACTGGTGAATTGCTGGAATCCGATAGTGATATCGATCCGGATACTGCGGAAGAAGGCGACAAGGCTGCGGAAGAATGATTATATTCGCTGCCATTTGTTGAAAATTCTATGTCGCAACTAACCAATGAGTACCTGGTTGAACTCGCCAGGGAATTCGGCTCTCCGCTTTATGTATACAATGCTAACCAGATCAGCGATCAATACGCCAAGCTGGAAGCAGCCTTCAGTGAATGCAATGCCCGTTTCTTCTATGCCTGTAAGGCACTGAGCAATATCAACATCCTGAAATATGTTGAATCGATCGGCGCATCCCTCGACTGTGTGAGCATCAATGAAGTGAAGCTGGGACTGAAAGCTGGTTTTACCCCCGACAGGATCCTGTTTACGCCCAACTGTGTCGACTTCGCAGAGATCGATGAAGGCAAGCAGCTTGGTGTGAACCTCAACATCGACAACATCAGCATCCTCGAACAGTTCGGTACCAAATACGGCGGCTCTTACCCGATTTGCATCCGTTTCAATCCCCATATCATGGGCGGTGGGAATTACAAGATCTCCACCGGTCATATCGACAGCAAATTCGGGATCTCCATTCACCAGATGCGGCATATTGAGCGCGTGGTGAAATCTACGGGCCTGCATGTAGCCGGCATCCACATGCATACCGGCAGCGATATCAAGGATGTGAACGTGTTCCTGCAGGGGCTGGAAGTGATGTTTGAGCTGGCCACGCATTTCCCCAAACTGGAATTCATCGACCTCGGCAGCGGCTTTAAAGTGCCTTACCAGGATGGTGATGTGCAGACCGATATCGAGTTGCTCGGCAAAAAAGTGACCGAGGCCTTCAAAGCTTACGAGAAGGAGACCGGCAAAAAGATCCAGGTATGGTTTGAGCCGGGCAAGTTCCTGGTGAGCGAAAGCGGCTATTTCATCGTGAAGGCGAATGTGATCAAGCAGACTACAGCCACCGTATTCGTGGGCGTGAACAGCGGGTTCAATCACCTGATCCGTCCCATGTTCTACGAGGCTTACCATCGCATCCGGAATATCTCTAATCCATACGGCAGCGAGCGGATCTATACCGTGGTGGGCAATATCTGCGAGACGGATACCTTCGCCTGGGACCGTACGCTGAATGAAGTGCGGGAGGGTGACCTGCTGGTATTTTACAATGCCGGCGCCTACGGCTTCGAAATGTCCTCCAATTTCAACAGCCGGCTGAAACCTGCTGAGATCATGGTACTCGATGGTAAAGCGCACCTGATCCGCAAACGCGACGGGTTTGAAGATTTGCTGCGTAACCAGATTGAAGTGCTGTAGGGGCGGCGCTGCGGGATTTTCCGCTGTAGTTACCTGAATCTGAAAATGGCGTGGTTGATCTGCGAAAACGGGTGACCCCCGGCTTTCGTGATTTTGATTGCTTAAGAACCCTAAAGGGTTGGCAATAATATTCCATAATTTTTTGTAAAGACTAGCCCACCCTGAAAAATTCGTATTAGTCCGTTTGCAAGCAAGACTGAAAATTTCTATTTTATACCTGAATGCGTTAGAAGCTACTGCGAGTATCAATCGACAGCGCATTGACGCAACTACGCAATACATATTGCGCAACATTTTTAATTGGTCATCAGCCATTTATCAAAAAACCGCAAGTGCGCCTATTTGCCTATATTACACAAACACATACGTTAGGCGTCACTTTAAAACTCCCTATGTACACGATATTGGACTATTTGAGTTTTTTACTTATCGGATATGGCATATCGACAATTATGTTCCTGGTTACAACATTATTTTTTAATCGTTTCAAGACTTTGAGAAACGAATATCTGAATGTGGCAAATCTTTTAGTACTTATTTTCGCACTGTCTGTAGCCATTATTACCACTGTTTGCTACTATAAAAATTATGCAGAGTCAGCGCAAAATGGCTTATCATTAACAGATAATGGTAGTCATTTCTTTGCCGCCATTTTTTTGACAGGCATTGTTCCTTTGATTTTCCTGTTCAAGCGACTCAGAATGAAAGTTGCCATTACTTTGATTGTAGTCACTTGTGTCAATTGGTTTGTGTTTTATGAGCGAGTATACATTTGGATCACCAGCTTTTATAGGGATTATTTACCTTCAAGTTGGTCTGTTTCCTATCAAGAAAGTTCAACGCCCCGTATTGTCTCAGCAACTGTCATTTACTTCTCGTTTGCGTTTATTTTGGCTAACAAAAAGAAAAGCGAACGCCTAACATAGCATTTGCAAAAACATGGCTGAATTGCTGCCTTTCAACGATAGAACAAAATTCTACATCAATGCGTAAGTGAGGATAAAGTAGTTCTAATGCCATGCCTTCGCAAATGCTTTGACCGTTAGCGGTCAGCTTACAGACGACATCACACAATGACAAAAGAATTAGAAATAGCAATTAAAAACCTTTACGAAACATTTTCGATTTACCCTTTTAAGTCGACAATGGAAGGTTGTGCTTGTTGTGTTTCTGACGCTGACAAAGAGAAAATTCACTCTAAACAATTAAAGGACTTAAATGAAGGCGACCTGTCAAGGTATGCTTTTAAAGCAATGACGACTTGGGGCGACACAGATGACTTCAAACACTATTTGCCAAGAATAATTGAGCTTTTAGCCACGACTGATTTTATTGTCGACACTTTTGTTGTGCTTGGTAAACTTGAATATGGCAAATGGCAAGAGTGGTGTGACACAGAAAAAATAGCCGTTACTAATTTTCTATGGGCTTGGTGGACTGATACAACGAGAAATAAGCCATATTTTGACAAAGAAGCTTTTACTGAAATATACAAGTTAACGGGTGAAATGGAACAGTTGCTCAACCGTTGGACGATAAGCATAGAAGACAATAGTTTTTCAAATTATGTTGATTTAGTATATAACTATTACAATGATTTGACCGGTAAGAGATCTGAATTTAGGGAAATAGACAATTCTTCAGTTGAAAAACTGATAAAATGGATTAAAGACAATTCAAAACATTTAGAAACAGGATTTTTTCATTTTGCTGACAAAGACAGTGAACTAGCAGAAAAAATATCAACTACGCAATATATCTATGAACAGACTTGACGCATCCAAAGCCGAACCGCTAACATCGCATTGGCAATAGTGGGGTTGACGGTTGTAAACTCAACATTTGTATTTCTATTGAGCATTTGTGCAAATGTTGGGCTGACGTTTTTCAAATGCCCTACCGCCGCCAATACGTAAACCGTTAGCAGCTATATAAACAGAGAGTTCGTGTTTAAAAACATTCTTAATAGGATACAATCCCTTTTTATCACCACTAAAGCAACTAGAGACACTGGAACATATATCGATTACAAAAGGAAGATGCTAGGTAAGCGAATTGAAAAAGATTTGGAACAAAGAGACTTACTCAAAGCAATTTCTCGTCTTGAGGGAGCCATACGTTGTAATCCTTTGGACAAGGATTTAAATTGTCAATTAGCAAACCTTTATTTCAAAAACAATGACCTGGTAAAAGCTGGAAAACTTTGGTACTTAAATTTAACTCAAAGCGAAAGTGAGCTTGTTGCCGTAAAATCTTTTACGAATTCATTGGGTAATGATCCTACATTAATTTTGAGAAAGCTCTTAAATAGACAGTTTTTCAGATTAAACCTGCTAGAAGAGTTTCAACTTGAAAAGTTAGCGACGCTATTGGAAGCAGTAAGGAAAAAAGAAGAGAAAATGCCAAGATTTTTATATTCTCTTGACAGTCATATAAAAGGAAGAAAGCGAAAATACAGCCGCTAACATTATGTTTGCAAAAGCGGGCTCGTGACACGCGATATAGCATTAAATTATTCACGCCCGCCTTCGCTAACACTTTATCGTTGCCTGCAATTATGTTATCATCATGCCGACTTTAGTACATTTAGCTGACGAGCGAGATGCTCAAAAGATACAGAACGGAGGCATCAAGGTTGGGAAGTTTAGAAGTGGAATATTCTGCATGCCTGTACTTCCAAATTTTTATGTCACTCATCAATGGCTGAGAGAGCTTAAAAGAGGAGGCGTCAAGACGTTTGTTGGCGTGTACTTTAAAATTGACTCTTCCCAAATGGTATTTGCAGGCAAGTACAATGAGGAGCACAAACATATTTCACTTGGACAGGCCATCAAAGAGATAATGAACCTGGATGATCCCTTGGGTTATGAGTTGATCATTGACCGCAAAATAGAGCCTGACGAAATTGAAAAAGTCAGGAGGCTACCCCAAACGATCGGTTGGCGTTACAAACCGGATTCAAAAGGAAGCAGGCCGTGTGGTTGCGACTATTGTATTAGAAGTTCTATAAAGGCAAATAAAATTCGGGAGCGGCTTAATCCTAAAACGGGAACCGAAGACTATCAAACCTTGTTGAACAAGATAAGACTTAGCCAAAATGACGAAGAAGTTGAAAACCTCCTATACAAAATACAAACAAAGAAAAGAAGAGACGACCCCTCTGAACTAATGTTTTTACTTGATAAGTATAACCACTATGTAAATAGAGTATTAGCTTCTACGCTTGGCTACTTTAGACATAATAACACTGAGAGTCTGCTCGTTGAATTACTAAGCCATCCAGATCCGGATGTAAGAGATTACAGTGCAGAGAGTATCATGAAGATTAAAGGGAAGGATGGCCTAAGCGTTTTGCTTCTGTATTCATCAGACCCAGTTATTAAACAAGTAATTGAGGAGCATCGGACTGAGGATTAACTTCAGGCAACATGACTTTGGCAAAATAGCGGGTTTAGCACTATTTTGTAGCTATAAACATTAATCAACAGCGGAGCATAGGTGAAGCGACAAAACAATGACACCACTTCTTCACCAAGGTCCGCCTCGTTGCCTGCAATTTTATGACACATCCTGCTCCTCCCATAATAATTGGACTTATATGCTTTTCGACTTTTGTCTTTCTGGTTGTGACAGGCATTAGATTTAAAAGTCTTAATCGCTTTATGTATTCAATTGGTTTTCTTTTATTAACAATTTTCTGCTTCTTCTGGCTGGCCATTAATCTTATCGGAACACCCGCTAATAAGTTCAAAGAAATATTGTCTGAAAACATCAGTATTGTAAAACATCGATCAGGGACTCAAGCATATTCTGCCTTGTTTGGCATCCCAAAAGACTCCTGTACCAAAATAATTAATTTCACCGATCAAATAGTTCCCCGACTTGATTGTTGCATTTGGCTTGAATTTAAAACTTGTCCACCAGAAATAAATAGGATCAATTCGATAATAGCCTTTAAGATTTCTGAACATTCTTTCCAAGACACATTATCGTATTTGCCGACATATACGCCTAGACCGAATTGGTGGACACCTCAAAATTTGGGACAGAAGGTTATAGTATTTCGAGACGATTCGAAAATACCAAATCTCGACCGAATTTTAATTATCTCTAGTGATAGTTCACATGCTTTCTATTGTGATATGGCAGACTGACGAAAAACTGCAGGCAACAAGTGTTTTACAAAATACGGGCGACAGAATATCACCTTAAAGGCATTTGTAATTCTACTCAACTTTTGTACTTTGACCGACCTAAATAAAAAGTTACGGCCAATCGAACGACAGGAATCCAATGCTCGTACTTCGCAAAGCCCTTACGTTGTATGCTATGCTCAATGACGCAAAACCGGTTTAGTAATTTGAGAGATGCATAGTTATCTCCTTTTCACAAGCAATTTGGTTGAGCTTTTCATGAACCCTTTCGCTTGCAAGAAATCAATTCCTGATCGTTTTTATCTGATATTTCTGTTGGATGCAAACCACGTGGTGCGACTACTATCTTCAGTGAATCGCCGTTCAGCTCATATCCAATACTCACAGGCGTGGGATTGGTAAGCGTGTCCTCTGACCGAACAATAAGCAACCTCGGGTTGGCGATGGTGTCCAACTTGAAGGAATACTTCATCTCCTTCCCGGTCTCGTCTGTGAAAGTAAGTGTATCACCTTTGAAGACATACAGGAATGATACATCTTTTTTGACGCCGTTCAGGCTTTCTGTTAGCCCCAACCAGGCTCCTTGCATGTTTTCCTTGTCCGTAGATGTTGCCGTATTCCCGGCGTCACTACATGACAAAGCGCAAACGAGTACCAATATGATGAGGTAAATCTTCATAACGTTTTATTTCTAAGACGCCTAACTGGATGAAAGGTTACACATTGCAGTATACCTATTAAAATTGTAATGGCAAGGTTATAAGAACACCAGAAAATGTATGTGAATGCAACTTCTGACAACCTGTAGTTTGCCACTGTAGTACACCTAAGTTAATCGTGTATCAATTTGGACACATAATGATACATTATGCATGTTGATCTCGTGGCTGTCCCTCAGGGTGTTTGAAACCGTTTCAGTAACATTGTAAACATGGAAATACGATTTCAAAACAGTCCTGCTGAGGTCAGCACTATGAATACACAGGCCCTGCGTACTAATTTCCTGGTGCAGGACCTGATGCGTGATAATGCTATCGCCCTCGTATATTCGCACTACGACCGCGTGATTGTGGGCGGCACAAAACCGGGTACTCAACCCATAACGCTGCCCAACGAGCCGGAACTGCGCGCCAGCTATTTCCTGGAGCGCCGCGAGTTAGGGGTCATCAACGTGGGCGGCAGGGGACAGGTAGTGGCTGACGGACAAACCTATGTGCTGAACAAGCTCGACTGCCTCTATATCGGTAAGGGTGTGCAATCAGTAAGTTTCGCCAGCACCGATCCACAGCAGCCGGCCTGCTTTTATTTGCTCTCCGCCTCGGCCCACCAGGCCTATCCCACCACCTTACTGAAAAAAGAAGAAGCCGCTCGAAGTTCTATGGGTTCGCAGGAAACAGCCAATCAACGGACCATCTACAAATACATCCATGCCGAAGGCATACAGAGTGCACAACTGGTCATGGGCCTCACCATCCTGGAAAAAGGGAGCGTGTGGAATACCATGCCGGCGCATACCCATACCCGCAGGATGGAAGCCTATTTTTATTTCGATATCCCCGACAGCCAGCGGGTGTTCCACCTGATGGGCGAACCGCAGCAAACACGGCATATTGTCGTGAACAACCACGAAGCCATTATTTCGCCGCCCTGGTCCATCCACAGCGGGTGCGGTACTTCCAGCTACGGTTTTATCTGGGGAATGGCCGGAGAAAACTACACCTATACCGATATGGACGCGGTCAGCCTAAACGAATTGCTTTAATCGTATGAAACCATTGATGGTTGTATGCGCTGCACTTGCCCTTACCGGCTGCAGCAACAGGGTGGCCCGCTTTACGGTGACTAACCCCTCCGCCTATGCGCGCCCGGACGAACTGGTTGTGCTGTCAAGGACAGCGCTTTCAAAAAACGGAACTGTTGGCAAAAACTTTTCGGTGGTGGACGAAAACAGCCAGCCTGTTGTGACGCAACTGGACGACCTCGACCAAGACGGCCAATGGGATGAAGCCTGTTTTTTGTATTCTTTCCAGCCCAACCAGGCAGTACGCTTTTCCACCAGTAACCAGAATACAGACACGGCTGCTTCCCGGGCGCATGTCCGCCTGAGAAAAAAGACCGGCGATACTGCTTTCGGTCCCGATCTTCCAAAAGAAACCATGCCGCTGCACAACCCGCCTACGGATTTTGGCCGGCAACCCCTGCCGCTGTACCTCACGGAAGGGCCGGCCTGGGAAAACGATAAGGTAGCTTTCCGTTTGTATTTCGATACCAGGAATGGCAAGGATATTTTCGGTAAAACAGCGCCCGCACTTGTGATGGACACCGTTGGTGCCAACCTGAATGCCAGTTACCATCAACTCGCTCCCTGGGGGATGGACATTCTGCATGCCGGCAATTCGCTGGGGGCAGGGTCCCTGGCCTTCACGGTGAATGGAATCGATTCGGCGATCAGGCTGGGTGGCGAAAAAGTGTTGTCCGAAACCTACGAGAAACTGGCAGATGGGCCGTTGCGTGCTGTTTTCAGGATCGTTTACCAGTTTACGATCAAGGAAAAGCCGGTTACCATCACCGAGCAGATCAGTACCTGGGGCGGTCAATATTTTTATCAATCCATCGTATCGACCGCGGGCCTGCCGGAGGGGGTTGCCCTGCAAACCGGGGTGGCGAATTTTTACGAAAATGTCCCGGCACAGTTCATACAGGACAGTACCGCTGCTTTTTACAGTTATGGCCGCCAGTCGGAAAACCACGACAACCTCGGCATGGCCATCCTTGTTCCCGCAGCAACCTTTACAGCTGTCGACTCCCTGCCGAAAGAAATCGTGAAAGGCAAAATGACCTATGTGCAGAAGATCTACGACAGCTATATCATCGGTCAGAAGATTTCTGACAACCGTCCGGCTATTTACCGGTTTTGCGTGGGCTGGGAAAAATCGGATGCCTTGTTCGCTACGCGCGAAGGCTTTGCCCGTTACCTTTCACGCGAAGCAGAAAATTTTTCCAAACCCTTAATCCTGACATGGAAATGAGAATAAGTGCTTTGATTGTCCTGCTACTGACTGTATTTTGCTGTAGCGCGCAGCTACCCGTCAATACTACAGCTTTCAATAAGAAAAGCGGGGTGAAACTCACCGTGGGAAAAGACAATACCCTGTCCGTTAAATGGCCGGTGGAAAAGGCAGTATACGGGCAGCTGGTGATCAACCTGGACCAGGATGCGCCGCTGGTCAAGAGCATCGGGTTATTGAAGGGGACTGCTTTGCAGGTGATTGCCGCGGAAGCTGATCCCGCCTTCTGGCTCACCGTGGGCAAGCGCGACCTGGTATCGCAAAATGGCTGGAATATTTTCTTTGACAAGGTACCGCTGAAGCCATACCGGTCGCACAAAGTGGACCTGAAAAAATCCAGCGCTGCTGTCAGCAGTTACGGGTCGCGTACCGTTATCCGGATCGGCGAAGCCACGGCACCTGGTTTCACCGGGGCCATGGAGATCACGTTGTACAATGGAAGTGCCCTGTTGAACATCGCCGCGGTGGTGAGCACCGCCGCTGATTCCACCGCTATCCTCTACGATGCCGGGTTGGTCAGCAAACAGCGCAACTGGGAAACGGTTTCCTATGCCGATGTGTACGACCAGTTGCAGACGGTTGCCGTGCAGCCCGGTGACAGCGCTAAGCACCAGGCAGTAAAATACCGCACGATCATTGGCAACAGCAAGGGTGGAAGCATCGCGGTATTTCCCGCACCCCACCAATATTTCTACCCGCTGGATGAGGCCTTCAATTTAAAATTCACCTGGTATGGTTCGGGTTACAAAAATGCATTTGACGGATACGGGATCGGCATTCGGCAGGACCTGTATGGCGACAAACGTTTTGTGCCCTGGTTCAACGCGCCGCCGCATACGGCGCAGCGCCTGAACTTTTTCTGCCAGCTTTCCGCAGCAGGTGCGCCTGCTGTGCTGGCCGACGTGAAAAAATTCACCCACAACGATTCCTATGTGGCGTTACTGGGATACAAAACGATGTCTAGCCACTTTCACAACGAGTTTGTAGTGAACGTGATGATGGCCAACAAGCCGATGCCCGATACCCCCAATTTTGTAAAAGTATTCAAGTCGACCGGCGTGGACATGGTACACCTGGCCGAATTCCACTATACAGCGCATCCGCAGGGTCCGGACGAACTGCGGTTACTTGAGCTGAAATACCTGTTCGACATGTGCCGGAAGTATTCCGATAAGGAATTTTTACTGATGCCGGGAGAAGAGCCCAACGAATTCTATGGCGGCCACTGGCTTCAGATTTTTCCCAAACCGGTCTACTGGATCATGTCGCGGAAAAAAGACAGCCTGATGGAATCCGTCCATCCCGTTTACGGCAAAGTGTACCATATCGGGAATCCGGCAGAGATGCTGACACTGCTGGAAAAGGAGGGCGGGCTGGCCTGGACGGCGCATGCGCGCACCAAGGGATCCACCGGTTATCCCGACAAGTACAGGAACGAGGCTTTTTTCAAATCGGACCGTTTTCTTGGCGCAGCCTGGAAAGCGATGCCGGCTGACCTGTCGCATGCCAAACTGGGCAACGGCCGCGTGCTGGACCTGATGGATGATATGAACAATTGGGGAGACAAGAAAAAAGTGATTGGTGAAGCGGACCTGTTCACCATCGAGCCGGAGAATGAAATGTATGCTCATCTCAATGTGAACTACCTGCAGCTGGAGAAGCTGCCTGCTTTCGACGAAGGCTGGCAGCCGGTGGTCGACGCGATGACATCGGGCAGGTTCTTTACCACCACGGGCGAAGTGCTTATTCCTTCCTTCACCGTAAACGGCCGTGGCAGCGGCAGTTCAGGGGCGATCGAAAATCCTGCTGCAGCAAAAATCGAGTTCCGCGTCAGCTGGACCTTCCCGTTAAATTTTGCGGAGATCGTTTCGGGTGATGGTAAGAACACGTACCGTCACCGCGTTGATCTGACCAGCAGCACCGCTTTTGGTGAGCAGACCTTCCGGCAGACGCTGGACCTCCGCGGTCGTAAGTGGGTGCGCCTGGAAGTGTGGGATGCCGCGGCGAATGGTGCTTTCACGCAGACGGTCTGGCTGGAGTAACTACTAATAATTATTATGGGAATTTGGAACAGCATCTTTGGCCAAAAAGCGCCTGTTACGTTGTCTACATACGAAAACAAAGAGGCAAACTATTCCATCCAATATCCGGAAGGCTGGAAAATTGAGACAGATGAAGCGGGAGTTCTCAGTATTACATCGGATAAGTTCAAAGGGGGGATTTTTATCTCGGTTCGTGAGGGCCTTACTTTTCCTGACCAGCATATGGAAGATCTTATTTTGCAAATAGAACATCTTCCGGCTGAATGGAAACCTCGGATATTACATGGTGTGGAAAAAGGGATCAGGTCCTGGTATATTTCTTACACTGCTTCAGACCATAACCTGACTTGTATGTCGATTTATAAAAGGAAAGGGGATAGATTATGGTTTGTATCTACTGAGACCGAGACAGGTTTATGGAAGAACGGCTGGAATGACATCATCAAGAAAATATTGACATCATTTGAAATAGCCAGTGCCTGACCTCCCGAAAACAGGTTGGGTAGTAGCATTCCATAGTGTTTATTGTAAAACATTGCGCAACCGGAAAAATCCATATAAATCCTGTTGCAGGCACGACGGAAAATTTCTATTATTATACCCGGATGCGTTAGTAATGGGGCGAAGCATTGCCTAAATTCCAGTGCCGCTTGTATCTAGTTGTTGCGAGTGTAAATCGATTGCGCATTGACGCAATCATGCAATACACGTTGCGCAACTTTTTTCATTGGCCACCAACTGGTTATCAACATGCAACTGCGTCTATTTGCTTATATTACATAAACACGTACGTTAGCAGTGATTATGAAAATTTCTTTTGTTTGCATAGTATTGTTTTTAACCAGCTGCACTTTTGATACACATGTATCAGGAGTTGTCATCGATGAAAAAACTGGTTTGCCAGTGAAAGAAGTATTGGTGAGAACAATTAAAGATTTGAACGGAAGAGAACTTGAATTTGCAGAAACTAAGTCCTCCATTGACGGGCATTTTGATTTAAAGTTTTCTACTAAAAGTGCCAGAGATAATGAGGTATCAGTGGAACTTAGCAAGCCTGGTTATCAGACAAATATTTATACATGTCATCACGAAAGTACTAACGACACGTTAGTACTTAGAAGACAATGAGGATTTACTAACAGCAACAGGTGCACTCCTGTTATGGTTCGAGAGTTTGAGATTATAAAAGTGATTATTCATCATAATCGTGGTTTGGTACTATTCGCCAAGCATTTAGGATTGGAAAATGATTTTACAGTTTCCGAGGGTTCGGTGCTCAGAGACTTGCGGGTTTATAATTACACCGATATTCAACCTTTGCACAATGAAAATGGTGAATCACGACCAGACATTTTTTGTTTTCGACCATTCGATATGGAACGGTTTTTCGACAAGAGCTTCAAGGAAGGAGATAGAGTTAGCCTTATTACCCCCGATTGACTTGAATCGACATTTTTGTGACCGCTGCTAATATGGGTTTCAAGCAATATGTGCAGGCCAATAAAATAACTATTTTGCTTTTGAATCCAGTGTGAGGCAGTAGGGTTTCAAATACCCATACTGCTTAAACCCTGTTCATTGGTGGCAAGGCTAAACAGACATTTTGCTTCTAAAATATGACTTACGACTTTTTCGCAGACAAGGCAGATAAACTTCAAATTCTTGAATATATATTCAGTGAAACTGACTTGCGAGTTTATGACTTAGGTTCACCTTATGGACAAGAGATTTGTAATTATAAAAGTGTCGATGATATTTCCTCAAAGTTTGACCTTTTCAATGGTGACAAGTTTGCTGTAACATTTCAACTGTGGACACCTCGTCATAAAGGACAACCAATATTTAGAAAAATTGACCTTGACCCGAAGCGATGTAAGGGACATACCTTTCGCTACTCGACAGACGGATGGGGACTTATTCAATTGTATTTCGGCGGTCTAAAAAACAACGAACTCAATCAATCACATATTGGACATTTCAACGAAGCCGGAGCTTTAAAAAACGAAGGAATTAATAAATTCAATGGCAGTGTTAGCTCGTGGGACTGGACAGAAATTCAGGCAACTTCACGGAAACTGAAATACCAAATACACAACAAACTTGCAATAAGACAAATTGGAGGTTTTGGGGTTTTACCAGGAGCAGACAAACTTGAAAAGGAAGGAATAAAATTTCGTTGATAGGAGCCCAGCCGCCAATATTGGGTTTTATGCAAGTTGGCTCGACATTGCAACATCAGCCATTGCAAATCCAGGCTTTGGTTCAGGCTGGACAAACAATATTGAACTTTAGTTCTTAATTTCAACATTCGTTTTTCAGTCAACAGTGGTTGTGTGCGGACGGAACTCAAATTCCCAACCTGCATAAAGCCCTGTCCGGTGGCTGTAAATGTAAAACGACCCGATGACTAAAGAAAATTTTCAAAAACTATGGACTTTACATTACCCAGACACAGTTCCTATTTCGTATCAGTTTAAACACGACTATTCTGACAGGTGGTTTAGAATTCATAGTTTGCCCGATTCAAAGCGTTATCCAGAAGATGAAAACGAATGGCAAATTCTTCTCTCAAGACAAAACGAAATATTTACAGACTTGTTTGGACCTGACACACAAATTTTCATTGTAGCAGGAGAATATAATTGGGGCGAAAACAGACAAATACACATTACTGACGAAGAAGAAATATTCAAACCTTTTTCTTTTGTAAAGCTTGATAATATTCAATTGAATAGAAATTACTCTGAACAATATGATGAGCCAGACATTTACAAACCAGCTTTTGCAAAAACAATTTGGAAGCCAAAATATCACGACAAGCTTTTAAGAGAAATCGCAAATGACAATACAAGAGCATTTTTCATTTCGTTTGACAAAAACGTAATTGTTGCGCCGTATGACGGTGGCGTTGACTTTGTACTTAAAGACATTTTGACAAAAGAAGATTATAGGAACAAGTATAGAGGATGGTTGTCAAAACGTGAAGATGGAATGTGAAAACAAATACTGCCAACATGGGGTCTTATGCAAGTTGGGCAAGACGTTGTAATATCAGCTAATTGCAGGTCAAGGCTGTGGTTCGGGCAGAGCAAGTAACTTTGGACTTCAGTTCTAAAATTGAACTTTATATTTTCATTCAGCAGCGGTTATAGGAAGGCGGAATACTAATTCTCAACTTACATAAAGCACTGGCCGTTAGCTGCGAGCTTCAAACAACCCTTATGTTCAAACGACTTTTCAAAAAGCATAATTCTCGTAATCTATCCAAAGTTGACTATTGGAAAAAGTGGGAATTGTTTGAACTATTTGATAATTTAAATGAGGTGGAAAAACTTCTAAACGACATTGCTAAAGACAAGCAAAGTAATGAACTTGAAAAATTCAGGAGCGATTTTATAGAGGAGCTTTATGAAATAAAAGGCGACAATGTTGCAGACTTTACTGCAATTTGGAAATGGTTTATGCCAACAAAAGAGTGGGACACATTCGCTGGACAAAACGGCAAAAAGATAGGCGACAACATCTTTCGCATCACTGACAAGTGGAAAAGAAATCAAGACTTTTTAGTTGGAACTAAAGTTTCACTACAAAATGAATTTGGTGTTGTTTTGGAAAAGACCGAAGGCAACAACTTGTATGGCTTAATCCGGTGGGACACGGATAGAGTAAATGGTGTTGAAGACTGGCGTGGATTGTTTGGAAGTTTCCTGCAAGCTGGGGGCCAAGTAATCAATCAAGACCATGAATTCCGGTTTATCAATGATGATGGTACAATGAAGAAAGCCAGCAGCTAACTTTTGGTTTTATGCAAGTTGGGCGTAGCATTGTCACATAAGCTATTTGCAGAATCCAATCTTCAGTTCAAACTCGTCAAACGACTTTCAACTCAATTCTTATTGAAACAAGTACATGAATCGGGCGGGCGAACATCACTTATCAGCATTTAATTTCGATTGGTTATATGACCCGTCCGGATAAAAAAGCTACGGCCAAGTGGACTGATGGAAATCTCTCACCCGAATTTAATCGTCATTAATAAATTGTGTTATATGTCATAACTTGAGTATCCCTAAATGCTCTTGTTATGCCTATACGGATGACCGATGATCCCCAGGATCCCGAACAGTACAACGACAATAGTGGTGGAGGAGGTGGATTTCCCGGCCGTGGCGGCGGGGGTGGTTTCCCGGGTGGTGGTGGCGGACTAATCGGTTTGCTACCGCTATTATTATCCCTCTTTCGTGGTAAAGGTCTTCTGGTTATTCTCGTGATTGGGGGTCTGCTCTATTTTGTGATGGGCCGCGGTGGTTGCAATATGGGTAGTGTCGGCAACCTGGCCCAGCTGGCCACCGGGGGATTCCTGGACCCGCGCCAGTTCGAACGGGCCGCGATCTATGAACCACTCGCTGAAGACAATTCCAAAAATCCTTTACCGGAAGCTGCCAACCTGCAGCGTTTTGCACCCGCAGTGGGCGACCAGGGTGCGCAGGGTTCCTGCGTTGCCTGGAGCAGTGCCTATGGTGCCCGCACGATACTGGAAGCCAGCAAGAGTGGCCAGGATCCCAACAGTGTAAGATTTAGCCCTGCATTCCTGTACAACCAGATCGGCCTTGACGGTTGCCAGGGTTCCTATATTGTACGCGCCATGGAGTTCATGACCAAACAGGGTGCGGTTCCGTACGAGCAGTTTCCGTATACCGACCAGGATTGTTCCCGAACGCCGTCGCAGGAACAGGTAAGGGAGGCGGGACAGTTCCGGATGCGCGGTTTCAACCGGTTGTCGCAGGGCGACTGTACGGATGCCATTGATCTGCGCGCCATCAAGGAGAATCTTGCGCAGGGTGCACCGGTAGTGATCGGCATGATGGTGGGACAAAGCTTTATGAAAGACATGATGGGAAAAGATGTGTGGATCCCTTCCGAAAGTGATCGCAGCATGATGGGTTTCGGCGGACATGCGATGTGCGTGGTAGGGTATGATGACCGGAAATATGGCGGCTCCTTCCTGATCATGAACAGCTGGGGAAAGGAGTGGGGGGTAAACGGGTTTGCGTGGGTGCGGTACGGAGATTTCAACTACTATGTGAGGGAAGCATACGGCGTGGAACCGATGCACCAGATGGGTGTTATGGCGAATACGCCGCTTACTGGCGAGATTGGCCTGATGGAAGTGGTGAACACCGGAAAAAAAGTGGAACCGAAAGGATATATCACCCTGAAACAGGGAACCGGCAACCAGTTTGTGACAACCTCCTCCCTGCGTGCCGGAAGCCTGTTTAAAATGGAAGTGAAAAACAGCAGCGAATGTTATGTATACGTTTTCGGAAAGGAAACTGACGGTACCAGCTATACGCTGTTTCCCTATCCGAACAAAGACGACCAGAGCAAAACGAAATATTCACCTTTCTGCGGCATTACCGGTTACCGGCTTTTTCCGAAAGACAAGAGCATGACACCGGACAGCATCGGCACCCGTGACATGATCACTGTGGTGCTCAGCAAGCAGCCGCTGGACTGGTATGCCATAAACACTGCCATCAGCAAAAACCCGGGAACCGATTATTCCACGCGGGTAAACAATGCACTGGGCAGCAAGCTGTTGAAATCGGCGGGGTACAGCACTACCGCACGCGGAACGATGCAGTTTTCCGGAAATTCAGATCCGGACCAGATTATGGCTTGTGTAGTGGAGATCACAAAAAACAGGTAACATGACAAGCCATCAGCAACAATTTTTTCAACTGGCAACCCATCCGCTGAAATTCCGGATGTTCCTGTTGTCCAAGCTACCTGCCGCGTATTTTTCGGGGGTACGGGTGGAAGCAGTGGACGAACATGCCTGTACAGTTTCTGTTCCTTACAAATGGTTTACCACCAATCCCTTCCGGTCCACCTATTTTGCCTGCCTGGCGATGGCAGCCGAAATGAGTTCCGGTGTACTGGCCTTTGCCAGCACCTACAAACGGCAGCCTGCTATATCCATGCTGGTAACGGGAATTGATGCCGTATTTCACAGCAAGGCAACCGGCCGCACAAAATTCACCTGCAGGGCGGGCGGGGAGATTGCTAAAGTGGTAGATTTGGCAGTGGCTACCGGCGAAGCACAAACGATCACCGTTGAAGCAACCGGAACGGATTTGGCCGGTAAACCAGTTGCCACCTTTCATATCACCTGGTCATTTAAAAAACGATCATCATGAAAATTGCTTTCCATGGCGCCGCCCGTACCGTTACCGGCTCCAAACACCTGCTGACCCTTAAGAATGGCAAGAAAATCCTGCTGGACTCTGGAATGTTCCAGGGGATGGGGCGGGAAACAGATGCACTCAACCGTATTTGGGGTTTCGAGCCGTCAGAAGTGAATTACCTTGTTTTATCGCATGCCCATATCGACCATTGCGGACTGATCCCCAAGCTGGTGAAAGACGGATTCAATGGTCCGATCTTCTGTACGCCGGCAACCAGGGAGCTTGCCACGATCTTACTGGAGGATTCTGCCGAGATCCAGGAAGACGATGTGAAGTATGTAAACAAGAAACGAGCGGCTTCGGGGCAGCCCTATATAAAGCCCCTGTATACACTTGATGATGCTAAAGCGTCGTTTGGTCTCTTCCAGGAAGTGGAATACAACAACTGGTTTAAAATCGACGAGGGTGTAGAGGTACTCTTCACCGATGCCGGTCATATCATCGGCAGTGCTGCCGTGCATTTGCGGATCACCGAAAACGGCAAAACAGAACAGGTCACCTTCAGTGGTGACGTGGGACGTTACCGCGATGTGATCCTCCGCTCGCCTGATGTGTTCCCCCAGGCAGACTATATCCTGATCGAATCCACTTATGGCAACAGCCTGCATGATCTTCAGACCACAACGCCCGACCAGTTGCTGGGATGGATTGAAAAGACCTGCCTGCAAAAACGGGGTAAACTGATCATTCCCGCCTTCAGTGTTGGCCGTACCCAGGAAATTCTTTACTCCCTGAACCAGCTCGAACTGGAACGGCGATTGCCACCACTGGATTATTTCCTGGACAGTCCGCTCAGTATCCGGGCGACAGAACTCGTCAAACGTTATCCGGCTTATTTCAACAAGACCATCCAGAAGGTATTGCAAAGTGATGATGATCCGTTCAAATTTGCCGGGTTGCGGTATATCCGGTCGGTAGAAGAATCCAAGTTGCTGAACTTCCGCAATGAACCCTGTGTGATCATCTCCGCCAGCGGCATGGCGGAAGCGGGCCGTGTGAAACATCATATCTCCAACAATATCGAGAACAGCCGCAACGCCATTCTCATGGTGGGCTATTGTGAACCAAATTCACTGGGCGGCAGGCTGGTTGCCGGTAAAAAGGAAGTGTCAATATTTGGCATCGAGCACGAAGTACATGCCGAGATCGGTTCGCTCCGGAGCATGAGTGCGCACGGGGATTATGAAGATCTCTGCCAGTTTCTTGCGAGCCAGGACCCCCGCGCCGTCAAGAAATTATTCCTGGTGCACGGCGAATATGATGTGCAGCAGCAATTCAAGCAAAGGCTTATCCAGAAAGGATTCCTTGACGTGGATATTCCTGAACGCCACTACGAAGTGGGGCTCGCCTGATCCAACGCCTGGCGGATATCGGCCAGTATGTCATCAGGATGTTCCAGTCCCACGGATATGCGGATCAGTCCCGGCCCGATGCCCACGGCCGCGCGTTCTGCATCGGTAAGCTTGGCATGCGTGGTGCTTGCCGGGTGAGACGCAATGCTGCGGGTATCCCCCAGGTTGGCGGTAAGGCTCAGGATTTCGAGTGCATCGAGGAATTTTCTGCCGGCTGCGATACCGCCTTTTAATTCAAAGCATACAATACCTCCGCCGTTTTTCATTTGCTTCATGGCGATGGCATGTTGCGGGTGAGACGGCAGGGAAGGATAACGCAGCTGTTCCAGCGCAGGATGGCCTTCCAGTGCTTTGGCGATATGCAGAGCATTGGCAGCATGGCGCTCCATGCGCACTTCCAGTGTTTCAAGGCTTCTGCTTAATACCCAGGCGTTGAAAGGAGAAAGCGATGGCCCTGTACTGCGACAGAACAGGTAGATCTCTTTGATCAGTTCCTTCTTACCCAATACCACACCACCCAGCACACGGCCCTGGCCATCGAGCCATTTGGTGGCGGAATGAACGATCAGGTCGGCTCCGTACTCAATTGGTCGTTGCCCGATCGGGGTAGCGAAACAATTATCGACGTTCAGCAAAAGGTTGTGCTTGTCGCACAACGCGCGGATTGCCGCCAGGTCAATGATTTCCAGCGCCGGGTTGGTAGGCGTTTCGAGGTAGATCATCCTGGTTTGTGGGGTGATCTGTGCTTCCCAGGAGGCGATATCACCGGCATCCACATAACTATGGCTGATGCCGTAGCGGCTGAGGTATTTGGTGATCACCGTATGCGTGCTGCCGAAAATACTGCGGCAGCTGAGCAGGTGATCTCCCTGTTTCAGGAAAGCCATAAACGTGGCGAAGATGGCACTCATGCCGGATGCGGTAGCGAAACCGGCTTCTGTACCCTCCAGCGCGCACATGCGGTCAACGAACTCCTGTACGTTGGGATTACTGAAACGGCTGTATATATTGTCATCGGTCTCGTCAGCGAAAGCTGCCCTCATTTCTTCAGCGTTGTCGAAACAAAAACTACTGGTGAGGAACATAGGCTGAGAGTGCTCCATTTCGTTGGTGCGGTCAACCTGGGCGCGGATCGCCCGTGTAATAGGATGCATGCTGATTATTTTTTCACGATCACTTCCCAGCTGATATCGGTACCGCTTTTGCGCAGTGTCTCTGCCACAGAGCAATATTTCTCCATCGAGAGCTGTGCCGCTCTTTCGGCTTTATCCTGGTCGATATCTCCTTCAAAATTGAATACGATTTTGGCTGATTTCCAGAGCGTAGGCTCTTTGCCGGTTTCTCTTTCTCCCTCGATATGCATGGAAAAGGCCTTAATCTCCTGGCGTTGTTTTTTGAGGATGCTCACCACATCAATACCGGAACAGCCACCCAGGCCCATCAGCAACATTTGCATGGGACGGATGCCGTAATTGCTTCCACCGGTCTCCGGACTGGTGTCCATCGTTACAGAATGACCGTTTGCATCGGTAGCGGCAAATCCATAATCGCCTTCCTGGCGAACAATATCAATCTTAACCATATCTGGCCTGTTTTAAAAAATTCCGTACAAAGGTAACGGTGGGAGCGTTTATTTTGCAGTCATGCTGCATCGTTTTGTATCGAAAACGCCCTTTTCTCTCGAAAATGGTAGGGTGTTGCCTGAACTGGAAATATCCTATCACACCTATGGAAAGCTTAACAACCAGGGTGACAATGTTGTTTGGGTATGTCATGCTTTGACCGCCAATGCTGATGCGGTGGCCTGGTGGCCTGGTGTGGTCGGGGAGCAGGGGGCCATTGATCCTGAAAGGTATTTTATCGTTTGTGCCAACATACTGGGTTCCTGCTACGGCAGCAGCGGACCGCTGAGCATCAATCCCGAAACCGGTTCTCCTTATTATGCCGGTTTTCCGATCATCACCATCCGTGACCAGGTGAATGCGCACCGCCTGTTGCGGGAGGAGTTGGGGATACAAAGCATTGCCCTTTGTATGGGCGGCAGTATGGGTGGGTACCAGGTACTGGAATGGGCGCTGCTGGAACCCTCCGTCATCAAAAGAATTTTCCTGATCGCAACTTCTGCCACGGAGAGTGCCTGGGGAATTGCCATCCATGAGTCGCAAAGACTGGCCATCGAAGCAGATGCCAGCTGGCAGGAACCGGATCCAGCTGCAGGCAGCCGGGGACTAAAAGCTGCGCGGGCCATCGGCATGCTGACCTACCGCAACTATTCGCTCATGGTGCAGCAACAGCAGGATCCTGATCCGGAGAAGGTCGACGGATTCAAAGCGGCTTCGTATATCCGGTACCAGGGGGAAAAGCTGGTCAGCAGGTTTAATGCACAGGCTTACTGGATCCTTACCAAGAGCATGGACAGTCACCATATTGGCAGAGGCAGAAACATGGATGCTGTTCATGTACTCAACGGGATGGCCCAGCCTGCGCTGGTGATGGGCATTACCAGTGATTTATTATGTCCGCCGGAAGAACAGCGCAAACTGGCACAAAGCCTTCCCCAGGCCCGATATGTTGAAATAGATTCTCCGTACGGGCATGATGGCTTCCTCGTGGAAGCGGAAAAAGTCAGTGCTGCACTGCGTGATTGGCTGGGGAAATAAAAAAACCTGTTGAGATTGGCACCGGTTCCAGAAATTCCGGCATCTCAACAGGCATTGACGAGAAAAGCAACCTGAGGCTAAATTCTAAAAAGTATCCCCCGGAAACGATTCTATTAGCCAGACTGCCGGAAAATGCCGTTGAATGGGCAAAAAGAAGCGGGGACCAGATTTGGTCCCCGCTTCTTTTTGTATATGCGTGAATATCAGATGATTTTTAACCGGCTCATCACCATAGTGCGGTTGGCTTTGCTGATGGGAATCATAGTTCCCTTGATGTACAACATGTTTTCCCGCACATCAGAGATCTTATTCATGTTGATGATATAGGAACGATGCACTTTGCAGAATATAGAAGGATTGATCTTGGTCGTAAGGTTCTTGATGGTATTGTGCGTAATGATCTTCTTCTCGTTGGTGATGAATTTTACATAGTCGCCCATGCTTTCGATATACAGGATGTCGTCATTTTCCAGGCGGATCAGCTTACCATCACTTTTAATATAGATGTGGGACAGGTCTTCTGTCTCTTCCTTTTTCTCGCTTACCTCCCGCAGTTTTCCCAGGGCGTCAAGAAAACGCTGATAGGTAAAAGGCTTCTTGAGGAAATCTGTCACATTATATTCAAATGCGTTGTAGGCGTATTCTGTTTTGGAGGTAGTGAGGATCACTTCCGGGGAATAGGGAAGTTTGTCCAGCAACTCAAACCCGTTGCCGCCGGGCATTTCCACGTCGAGAAAGATCAGGTTGACCACCTGGTCGCATAAGAAAGGCAGTGCTTCTTCAATGCTAGAAAAAGTATTGAGTACCGTAACCCGGCCGCTTTTAACGCAGTACTTCTGCAATACTTCTGCAGCTACGGCGAGGTCTTCTACAATTACAGCAGTCGTTTTCATGACGCAGGTTGTTTTAAGTATTCATGGATGCGAAGTGCTTCCTGGTTGATCAGGTTGATGCCTTCCTGGATCTGGTCGTGTTCCTGCTGAAGGCGGTAGAGCATTTTTTCCAGGGGCGGATTTTCTTCCAGAAAGTGTTCCAGCAGCTGATATTTCATCTGCATCTGCGGTAACCCGCAATATCCCCACAACGGTTTCACCAGGTGCACCCGGCGTTTCAGTTCACTGCAGTCGCCTTTCTGGGCCAGGATCATATAGCGATCCAGCTCTTCCGCGATCTGTTGCGAGGAGGTAACCAAAATGGCAGAAATCGCCGACAGGTCACTGTCGTGCATCTCCATAAGAAAGCTCACATCGAATGCCGTATTGAGCTGAAATGCCCTGGTAGAAGTGGCTTGCATAGGATACAATTTTTGTTTTCCTGGATTCGTTTAGTCATTGCCGCTATGCAAACGGCAGCGCCTGTAATGAAAACGAAAAAAGGGACCAACATATTATCCATCATCGCCGGATATTGGGAAAAGCTGGCCGAGGACTACTACCTGAAACAGGTAAACGCCCCGCATTCCCCCCTGAAATCCCTCACGGAAATAGGGATCCTGGTGGCAGGTCTAAATATGATCCTTTGCACGGTCATGAAGGAATATGGTGCTGCCTTTGCCTGCCTGATGGCTTGTTTTGCATTGCTGACTGCCCATTTTCTACGCCTGTATAACCGGGAGGTAATCGCTAAATGGCTGGTTATCATAAGTTTCAACGCCGGTGTCATGATGGTCAGCTACTTTGTCGGGCTGCGCTCAGGGGTATATATGTATTTCTTCCCGGTGATCTTTGCCATGATCTTCCTGATCGACACGAAAATCACCAAAAACCTGATTATTTCGGAGATCGCCACGCTGATCTGTTTCGGGGTCACCTTTATCATTGCACCTTATTCTACCACCAATTCCTTCCAGGGCGAGATCCATTATATCTATAATTTCCGGATCAACCTTGCCATCTCGCTGTGTATTACCGGGCTCGTTGCCTATTCTATCCTCAAGACCCTCAATAAAAAAGAACTTGACCTTATGGGTGAAAAAACCCTGGGGGACACCATATTCAATACTTCACTTGACGCCATTTTCATCATCGACCTTGAATCCCTGATGGTTGCTAACTGCAACAGTCGTGCACTGGAACTTTTCCGGTTTCCCAGGAAGGAAACCGTGCTGCAGAGCAGGATCGAATCATTGTTGGGAGAAGAAGCAGCCACGAGGCTGAGTGCTTTCAGCCCGGAATCCTACAAGACCCATTCACCCTGGTTCGGGAATATGGAGTTCAGTACATCTGAGGGAGCACCCATCTATGCCTATGCGAATTTTGTGGTATTTGAACACCAGCGGCAGCGTTATGCCAAGATCAGTATCCTTGACATCACCGAAGTGCGTATCGCAGAAGTGGAAACACTGAAAGCGAAAGAGCGCGCAGAACGCGCAGCGAAGGTGAAATCCCGCTTCCTGAGCAATATGAGTCATGAGTTGCGCACACCGCTGAATGCCATCATCGGCAGCACCAATATCCTGCACCAGGAACAACATCTCGACAGTCAGAACCAGATGCTCGATGTGCTCAAACACAGCTCAGAACACATGCTGGAGCTGGTGAATGATATCCTGGATTACAGCAAGCTGGAAGCAGATAAAATGGAACTGAACAATGCTCCATTTAACCTTTCCGACCTGTTGCATAAAGTGACCGGGCTGTTCAAGAGTCCTATCAATACTAAAAAGCTTTCCCTGCAAACCAATTTCGATGCGGTGAAGGGACTGATTGTGATGGGGGATGAAATGCGGTTGCACCAGGTGATGAACAATTTGTTGTCTAACGCCATCAAGTTTACTTCAGAAGGCCTGATCCTCGTGGAAGTGAAAGCTTTGATGAAACGCAGCACGAATATCACCCTGCGGTTTTCGGTGAAGGACTCGGGTATCGGTATTGCTCCGGAGAAGCAGCATCGCATATTCGACAAGTTTTATCAGACAGATGCAGAGACCACGCGCAAGTATGGCGGAAGTGGCCTGGGATTGGCGATCAGCCAGTATATCGTGCAGAAGATGGGAGGAGAACTGAAAGTGGAAAGTGCACCCGGACAGGGATCAACTTTTTTCTTTACACTCACTTTGTCCATTGAGGCTACCCGTTACAGTTATATTGAGGCCCCTGCGGAAAAATTCGAAGATCTTTCCGGCATCAGGATTCTCGTGGCGGAAGACAACCCGGTGAACATGATGATCGTGAAGCGGTTCCTGAGCAAATGGAACGCCGATATTACAGAAGCAGTCAATGGACTGGAAGCTATTCAACATTATAGCAGCCAGCGATTTGACCTCCTTCTGGTAGACCTTGAAATGCCTGAACTGGACGGTGCCGGTGTAGTGGCCCAGATCCGCAAACGCGGATCTGATATCCCGATCATCGCCTTTACTGCCGCAGTATATGACCATATGCAGGCTGACCTGATCGACAAAGGATTCAATGATTTTATTCCAAAGCCTTTCCGGCCGGATGACCTTCGCCAGAAGATCATACAGTATGTTTCCATAAGCCGTCGGGCTAGCGCCTGACGGGCACTTCCCGGAGGTGATATTCCTGGATCTTTGCCGGCTGTTCCGGTGTGAGGGTGAAATAAACTTCCAGCGTCGCCTTTTCACCAATGATCAGAAATTTACCCCGCAGGTTATTCTCTGGTTCCATTTCACCATAACGGATGATCCTGCCTGCTTTTGCAAACAGATCAGCTGTTTCGCTTTTCAACTCACTTACAAAATAATCCAGGAAGAAATTTTCCGCAAAGGCTGATGCTTTTCCCGTTGTATCCCAGGCGGGCAGCAGGGAGATCAATTCCTGCCGCCGCTGCTGCAATATGGCAGAAGCCGGAATTGCACGGGGTTTCCAACCTGTAATGGTGAGGAGTTTGTCGGCTACCTGCTGGTTGATCGCGCTGGCTGAGGCATAGGTATGATTGCTGAAACAGATCAGTCCCAGGCCATAATCCGGCAGGATGACCCAATTCGATCCGAACCCGGGGAGGCCGCCACTGTGGCCGATCATGATCCTGCCTTTGCAGTCTTTGCTCCAGCGCAGCCCATAGGCATAGGCGGAAACTACAGGGCATGACCTTCCGTCTGCCACGGCGGAAGCATTCAGGGTGTTGATATTGGCGGCATGCTGCATTTCACGAAGGGAACTTCTTTTGAGTGGTCCGAAATCGGCATCATCCCTTGCCGGCCATGCTGCCAGCTGAAAGTTCAGGTATTTTACAAAATCGTCGAGCGTAGTAATGAGTCCGCCCATGGCACCGTATGCACCGCTGTGCAGCATGGGTTGTTTTACCCATTTGTCTTTCACCGTGCGATAGCCGATGGCGAGGCGGTCTGCAGGCACATCATCGTATTCCCAATATGTATGGTTCATGCCGAGCGGTCTGAAGATCTTTTCCTGTGTGTAGGCCTCATAGGTCTTGCCTGAAACGCGGCTTACGATATACCCGAGCATGGCAAATCCCATATTGCTGTATTCATACTGCGTTCCTGCTGCAGTAGAAAAGGAGATACCCCGCGCGAACATGGCCAGCATGGCGCTGTCTGTTATGCCCAGCTGGCGGTCTCCCCAGGGATTGTCTTCCGGGAATCCTGCAGCATGGGTCAACAGGTGCCGGATGGTTAATTCAGGGGCATCCTTGCTGAACTGCTGGCCTTTTATTTCAGGAATGTAGCGACTCACCGGATCATCCAGTTGCAGTTTGCCTTCATCCCTTAATTGCAATATGGCAACACTGATAAAGCTTTTGCTCATGGAGGCGATGTGGTAAGCAACAGACGAGTCGGCTTTTCTACGTGTTTCCAGGTTGCTGAATCCTTCTCCGCCAAAGTGGATCAGCCTGCCGTCTTTTACAATGCCAAAAACAACTGAAGGAGCATGCTCCCTTTGTGCGAAGGCGCGGTACATACTGTCTGCGATGCGGATTGCCGTATCAATCGTTTTGCGTTGCAGGTCATAATTGATCAGCTGGTTCGCTGCCGGGATCATCGAGGCAAATCGCTGAAAGGTTTCTGCGGGGATATTGCTTCGCGAGAAAGGAACCACTTTCACATATTCCTGCACATTTCCGGCGCTGCGACCGTATTTGTAGGCATAGGTGAATCTACCCAGGCTGTCGGTGATCACCGCCTTGTTGTCGGTATTTGGAACCGTGATAAAGAATCTTGATTGCAGCGGATTCCCGGATGGGTTCATCAGTTTTTCAGATGCCAGGTAGCCATACAATTCACGGGCAACATTCACGGAAGGATCGACGAGGCGGATGTCTGCAGCCATCAGGGGACGGTAAATATACTGGCCGTTTTTCTGATAGTTGTAAAGGTCTTTGAGCGTTTGTTGAATCTCATTGACGAGATAGGGGTAATGCGTGCAACCCAGGATAATTGCCTTTAAGGGTGGCGCCCCGGCACTCTTGCGCATTTTTTCCAGGAGAGAGACCAGGTGATAACGCACATAATTCTCGGTAGCATTCAGTTGCAATACCTGGCAGTCGTCAGTATTCCTGCTGTCGCACAACATTTTGTTGCGGTCGAAATTGAAATTGTAGATATCCAGCAGTGTTTTGTCGATGCGATAGGTTGCGTTTTCAAGTGACGGGCCCCGATAATTAGCAGCTGGCTGAACGGCTTTCCTGTTGACGAAATCCGGCTCTTCATCCACCGCTTCAGCAAGTCCGTATCCGCCCTGGTTGAATACGATGAGCTGACCGGTATGGTTTGTCTTTTCCTTCATGGCGAGGATCGCTTTTTCGTATCCGCCGGAAGCGACCGTACCCACTGTTGCAAAAACGGCTACTGAAGCGGCTTCATCCTTCCGGATGCTATCCAGCACCCCTTTGGCACCGGCGTCTATCACGCCGATTACTTTCAGCCTGATACCAGACCGATCGAGAAAGGAACGGATATAGTCAATGCCATAGGCAGTTGCCGTATTGCAGGCCACCACAACAGTCTTTATATGACGCTTGTCTTTGTTGAACTGGTGTTGCGCGGCATCAGCATAATATTTGTCGGACAGGAGGAACTGAACGTCTTTCAGTACGTGTTCAACCAGGAGATCCGATTTTTTTTCGCTGGAATAGTTACCATATGGCATGTTCGCCTGGTCGGCAAGAAAAATGAATTCTTCTTTACTGAAATCCGGCACGCCGTCACTTCCGGGCATACCGGTGCTGTTGTTGTATTGATCGGCAGTGAGGAGTGCGTTCAGGGTAGCCAGTCCGCCTGTGCCGGAGTCGAAAATCCCGATCGGCAGTTTCGGATCTTTTACAGCGTAATCTTTGGCGTCAACAAAGAAGAAGTTTTTGCGCTCATGTTGTATCGCGTTTTCCAGCGGCGACAGGGTGTTGATGGATGTCTGCGCAAATGCGCCGGGGGCGTACAGGCAGAGTGCGGACAGTATGGTGCGTTTAATCAGAAGCATGGGTGTCAGTTTACAGCCTGGATAATGCCCCGGAAAGATCTTCCAGCAGGTCATCCACATTTTCAATTCCGACGGAATACCGGATCAGGCTCTCGGGTATCCCCAACAATCTACGTTGTTCTTCTGTCAATTCCACATGGCTGGTGGTGCGGGGCGGACCAGCGAGGGTACTGACAGAACCCAGGCTGGCTGCAAGGTGGACCAGTTGGAGAGAGGGCAGGAATTTTTTGACGAAGTCATAATCGCCATCCAGGGCAAAGCTGAGGATGCCGCCAAATCCTTTCATCTGGCTGCGGGCAATATCGTGGCCCTTGTGACCGGGCAGGCCCGGATAGAAGACCGATTTTACTTTTGGATGCTGCTGAAGGAAGGAGGCAATCTTCATGGCTGAAGCGTTCTGTCTTTCAATCCGCAGCTCCAGGGTCTTCATACCCCTGGCGATCAGGTAGGCGGGGTCGGCCTGCAGGCTTGCACCGTTGATCTCACGAAAACGGAAAACTTTATTCACCAGTTCTGCATTACCGCACAGCAGTCCACCCATGGCGTCTGAATGGCCGCACAGGAATTTGGTGGCGCTGTGCAGTACGAGGTCTGCACCACAGGTAAGCGGGAGCTGATTGATCGGGGTAGCGAAGGTGTTGTCTACCACCACGATCGCTCCGACGCGATGCGCAGTGGCTGAAAGTCTTTTCAGGTCGAGGATCTTTAGTGTCGGATTGGTGGGCGTTTCGAGGTAAACAAGGTCACAGCCTTTGGAAATGGCAGCTTCTATGGCATCATGATCTTCGGTGTCGCACAAGGTAACGGCAACCTGCCATGCAGGAAGGAAGTCCAGGAAGAGGCGGCTTGTACCGCCATAAGTGTCTTTTATCGATACGATCTTTTTTCCGGGCCCCGTTAACGCGAACAATGTGTTACTGATCGCTCCCATGCCTGTGGCAAATGAAGTTGCGGCTGCAGCGCCTTCCATTACGCGGATCTTTTCTTCGAGTGCGGCAACGGTAGGATTGGTATTGCGGCTGTAAATGAAGCCATCCTTGCGGCCTAAGGCAACATCATGCCAGTGGTCGAGATCATTGTAGGCGTAAGCGACGCTGTTGACGATTGGCGTGGTAACGGCACCGTTGGGGTGTTGGTCAGATTCGCCTGCCCAGATTGCCTGGGTGCCTGGTTGCAATGCTGAAAGATTCATCGTTATTGTTGTGAGGGATTATAATGTTTGTAGATAATTTCTGAAACCTGCGCTAGCACGCTCTTCGCCGTATTGAGATCAGCGATCCCTTTGGAAAGCAGGATCAATACATATCGACGGCCATCCGGCAGAAAGACGATGCCCGAGTCGTGGCAGATACCATTGATAGAGCCTGTTTTGCTGGCAACTTTAACTTCTTTCGGCAACCTGGCCGGGATGATGTCACGGAAATACTGGTCAGTCAGGATGCTGATCATGGCCTGTGAAGCCTGCCGGTCGATGGCTGTGCCACGCGCAATATGTTCCATAATGAGCATCAGGTCGTAAGCTGTGGTGGTATTGTTAAGTCCCTTTTCGAAAGCCTTGTCATCTTCCACGCCACGCAATACCCGGATGTCATTGGCACCGATGCTGCGCATGGTTGCCATCACATTTTCTGCACCGACAAGTTCGATCATCATGTTCGTGGCGAGATTGCTGCTGCGGGTGATCATCCGGTACAGGATATCGTTGATGGGCAACCGCTTTCCGATCGCCTGGTAGAGTTCAAACTCACTGTCGTCTGAAGCGTCCAGGGAGTATGGGCTGCCGTCAACGATGCTGGCGAAAGTATTTTTGACCAGTATGGAATCCGTGAGGGAGAATTTACCGGCTTTAGCCTGCCTGTAGGTTTCGATCAGCACGGGCGTCTTCATGGTGCTGGCGGCGTGGAAACTGCTCTTTTCATTGTGATAGAAGGTTTGTCCGCTGCCTATGTCTTTGAACGCAATACCATAGGTCGCTTCCGGGTGCGTGGCGAGCACGGCATTGATGGATTTGCGCATACCGGCCGTATCGGTGAGGGATGGCATTTTTGTTACAGGTTTGAATACAAGGTTGTCAAAATTCAGGTCGGTATCCGGATCGTAGAGCTGCAATGTCAGTTGGGAAACGGAACCGTCCGGATGCAACGAGAAGTTGACAAAGCAATCGGCTTTCAGGGATGGGTTGGTAAATGTAGCCAGGTAACTGTTGGAATTGTAATAGGAAAGCCTGGCTGATAATACCGGTGTTTCGTCAAACTGCAGCGCCGCGCCACCGGGCGTTTGTGATATGGTCAGTGATCCGTACAATGGATCTGTGTATGTGCCGTAAATCTTATCGGAGGCAGGAGAGGGGTTCTGCCCTGCTGAAGGAGTGGGTGAGGTAGTTCTTCTTTTGATCCTTGCCAGGCTGCTGTCCTGCTGTGTTTTATAACCATTGATCCAGTCGTGTTTCGGATTTTTCAGGAAGTAGTCGAGCAGGTGATAGATCACTGACCAATAAGCGCCTGTTGATTCCTGGTTGGTTAAGACCACGATTCCGAGTCCTTCGGCTGGAACCATGGCGATCTGGGAAACAAACCCGTCGAGTTTTCCACCGTGGCCGATGATGCGGTGGGCGCCGTAGTTGTAGGTGCGAAACCCGAGACAATAGCCATAAAAATCCTGTTGTGCAGCCTTTAATGCTACAGGTTGGCGGGTAATGGGCATTGGTCTGACCATTTTCCATAATTCGGCAGTTGCATCGGGACTAAGTATTCTTTCCCTGGATGGTGTTCTGCCGGAGTCCAGTTGGGTAATAAGCCACTGACACATATCCTGTGCGCTGGAAGCGATACCCCCGGCCGGGTTGCCGGCATCGCCCACCGCCTGGTCGAAAACAGTATTGATGGGCGTGACGACTCCATGAATACGTGTGTGGGCGCCGGATACATCCGGTTGCCTGCTGATCAGGGAAAATTTGGAAACGGTGTTGTTCATACCGGCTTTTTCGAGGATGCGGACCCTGATAAAATCTTCCCAGGGCATGCCGGATACTGTACTGATGAGTTCGCCTGCTGCCAGGTAAAGAATGTTATCATAGGCATATATTGTACGGAACGGATATTTAACCGGGAGCATTTTGACCTTTTCCACGATTGCCCTGCGGGAATAGGAAGAGGGTGGAAAGATCAGTACATCACCGCCATAGGCGGGAATCCCGCTATGGTGCACCAGCAAGTCCCTGACGGTGAGTTGTGCGGTTAATGCAGGGTCCGACATCCTGAACCAGGGAAGGTGATCGATCACGGGATCCTCCCAGCGCAGTTTACCTTCTTCTGCCAGTATGGCCAGGGCTGTAGCAGTAAATGCTTTGGTATTGGAGGCAATGCAAAAAAGGGTACGTGGTGAAACCGGGTCATTGCTGCCCATCGTCTTAACGCCGTACCCTTTTGCCAGCAGTACCCTGCCATTCTTTACGATGCCAATACTCATGCCGGGTACTTCAAAAGTTTTCAGCACCTGGGATATGTACTGGTCCAGCTGCGGCGGCAGGTCGCGGTCTTGCGCCCGGGCGTAAAGCTGCAGGGAACAGAGGGATATTAACAATAGAAAAAGTCGCTTCATCAAAACAAGTTTAAGGGTAAAAAGAAGGCCCTTTTCAGGGCCCTCTTTTTTTTGGGGTTATTCATCCCAGACCAGTTTTTCATCCAGTCCGGTAATGGTAGGAACATTGGCCCCGTTTCTGCTGATTTCAATGGTGGGATAAGCCACCCTGCGAATGAACGTGTTCATGGCTGCATGTTCAGGCAGATCGAAGTCCTTGTACTGGTAATCATGCCTGCGCATATCTACCCAGGATTCGGGATTCAGGAACATGGCAACATATTTTTCCTTAAAGATCAGGTCCAGCGTCAGGTCATCTTCGCCAACCGATACTGCAGGGTTGTTTACATAGGCATTGCGGTCAGCATCACTGACGCCCAGTTTGCTCATGTGTGCATTGATGCCTGCCAGGTATGCAGCATAGGCAGTCGCCTTGTCGTTGTTGTGGAACGCAGCTTCTGCTTCGATGAATTTCATTTCAGCATAAGTCACGAGAAGGATCGGGGCGCCGCCTTTGGAATAATAGCCATCAAGTGACAGGTAAGATTCTTCGTCGTCGGTACCCGTACCGATCCGACCAGCTCCGTTGGGAGTACCGCGGTAATCGCCGAATTGGGTGAGTGTAGCGATTTTCGGCAAACGTGGATCTTCGATGCCGAATGTTGTGCCGTTCAGCGCGTCTACGAACTGGGAACTCAGCCATCCGTCAAGGAGCAATTGCGTATTGTCATAAGCTGCCTGATTCCATGGGCTGCGGCCGTCAAAGGCAATCAACGCTGCATCGTCACCATTGCTGGTATAGGCATTTTCAAGAGTGGACAGAATCTGTGCCGGATCATAGGCGCTGGTTTTGGACAACTGATTGAGGAAACGTGCCTTCAGTGCATAGGCCGTTTTGATCCAGGCTTCAGCATTGCCTCCATGTATCACATCATTGGACGTTCCCAACTCCACCGAAGCGCCGGTGAGTTGAAGGTCGGCTATACCCTCTTCCAGTAATAGTAAGCTGGTTTGCAGCAAATCTGTCTGGCTGTCAAATTTGGGAACAAGGAGTTGCTGTCCCTGCATGGCTTCGCTGTAGGGAACATCGCCAAAAGTGGTGACCAGCATGTTCAGGTTGTAAGCCATGAGTATCTTGCCTACACCCCGGTGCTGGAACGCACTGGTCGCATCTGCCTTATCAATCATCTGGCGAATGTTCATCATGGCTGCGTAAAAATTACTCCAGGTTGTAGAATAGTCTACTTCATTATAAATGTCTGCATCGCTCGCCTGTTGGTTGGATGCCAGGTATTGTGTGAAATAGGAGGTTACATCTCCCATCCGGTAACAGTTCATGCCCGTTTCATAAGTAACGGTTGCCAGTTGGCCGTTGATCGGTGGATCTGTGACCAGGTTGGGGTTATCCAGTTTGTCGAGGTATTTATCACATCCGGCAAAAGTGGTCATTGCCAGTATTATGACCCCGTGTATGATTGACTTTTTCATTTTTTCCGGATTTAGAAGTTAAAGTTGAGTGACAGGATAAAGCTTCTGGTTGCCGGATAAGTGAATCCTGAAAATCCGTCTGCCATATTATTGGCACTGGTGGAACTGGATTCGGGATCAAAGCCGGTGTATTTGGTGTGCAGCCAGAGGTTGTTGGCTGAAACCGTTATGCCTGCCCCGGTGAGAAAATGTGATTTCCGAACCAGGTCGCCGGGAACAGTATATCCGACACTCAGTGTTCTGAGGCGGAACCAGGAAGCGTTTTCGATAAAAGTTTCAGATGCGCCGCGATAGTAGTTCCGGTAATAACCATTGCCGTAATTTTCTCCATCCGGTCCGACACCCTGGCCCAGCCAGACTTCTTTTGTGTTTTTGGTGCCGTCCGCCTTATAGCCGTCGAATACAACCATGTCATTGCGGTTCAGGGAGCCTGTCTGGAGGGCAAACGAGCCCATGAAATTAGCCAGCTGGTTATAGCGGTAAACGCCTTGCTGTGTATCAAACAGGAAATACAGGTTGAACTGTTTGTAACGAAGCGTACTGCTCAGGCTACCGATCCATTTGGGTTGTGAATTCGCAATGTACTGTTGTTTGGATGCCGGGTTGAGTACCGGAAATCCATTTTCTCCGATCAGCAATGGGCGGCCTGCATCGAGGTTGGCTTCATCTTCCTTATCCGATCCGAAATAGCGCTGGTAGGTTCTGCCGAACAACGCGCCGGCAGGATAACCGGGAATGAATTTCTGGGTAACTGTCGAACTCAGGTAACCGAACTGACTGTACAGGGGTATTTCCGTCAACCCGGGATAAATGGAAAGGACTTTGTTGTTGTTGGAGGTATAATTCACTCTTACATCCCAGCTGAAATCCTTTGTTTGAACCGGTGTTCCAGACAAACTGATCTCAACACCCTGGTTACGGATGCTTCCGGAATTCAGGTAGATCTGGTCAAAGCCGCTGGTTACCGGAACCTTGACCGGCACGATCAGGTCCTTACTGGTATTGTTGTAGTAGGTGAAATCCAGGCCGAGGCGGCTGCGCAGGAAACGGAGTTCAAAGCCGCCTTCATAGGAGGTGGTGAATTCCGGCCGCAGATTGGCGTCACCGGACTGGTCAAAGAGTTCGAAACGTTTGGTGCCATTGGATAGTGGCGTTTCGAGCGGTACATAGCCGGTGACAGTAGCATAGGGCGGCGCATCTTTACCCACTTTGGCAACAGAGACACGGGCTTTCGCGTAGGTCCACCAGTCGGGAAGTGAAAAGTTTTCGGAGAATACCCAGCTCAGGCTGGCGGAAGGATAAAAGAAAGAGCGATTGTCTTTCGACAGCGTGGAGGTCCAGTCGTTCCGGCCGGTCAGCGTCAGGAAGAGGAAGTTGTCATAACCGAGTGTCCAGTCAGCGAAAAGACCCACGATCCGGTATTCTTTGGTTTTGTTGTAGCCGATTACCCTTTTCGCATTGTTCAGGTTATAATAGGTGGGCACTTCGAGTGTGTCGCCTTCCACGTAAACGGCATCGCGGTTAGTGGAGTACACATCATGGCCGATCTTCAAAGAGGATTTTATATGTGATCCGATCTCGTTTTTGAAGTTCAGCATCAAGGTGGAATTCAATACCGTGTTCTTGGCATTGTATTCCATCACGCTACCGTAGTAGAGGTCGTCTGCCGGATAGATTTCATCCGGAACGCCCAGCGGCCCGGGAGTTGTCTGACGACGGCTGTCATTATAGAAATCCAGGCCAAAGCGGTAATTGATATCAAGCCATTTTGCCGGTGAATAGGTGATATAGGAATTTGAGATCAGGCGATCCACATTGTCCTGGTAATCTTTGGCCCAGAGCAGGTAGATGGGGTTTGAATTGTCTGAACCAACGATCGTTTTCTGCGTGCCATCGGGTTTCTGATAGTCCCATACGTCATAGCGCGGCGCGTAATAGGTCAGGTTTTCGTTGTAGCGGTCGGAGTCACCGCGCCGGCCTCCCGATTTGATATAGTTAAGGGAAGTGCCGAATTTGACTTTGTTGGAGAGCCGGAATTCCCCACCCACTTTAATTGAGTAGTTTTTGTAGTCTGTAAAGGGCATTATGCCTTTCTGGTTGAACTGGGAGATCGAGGCATTGAATATTGTCTTTTCAGTACCACCGGAAATATTGAGGCTGTTTCGGAGTGAATAGCCTGTTTCATAGCCATGTTCATAGTTGTTGAACAGTTCATCCGGGTGATTCGGATCAATGGCTTTTGCCGCTGCCACTGTTGACCCGTAAGCGGGCCAGAAACTGGTGGAATCGTATTCATTGAACCAGCCCTGGGTATAGGTTTTCTGTGTGCTGGGATATTTGTTGATCTTGTCAACGCTGCCGGTACTGGTGAAGCTGCCGCGCAGTTTTCCTGATTTTCCGGATTTAGTGGTAATGATGATGGCGCCCGTTGACGCGCGAAGGCCATAGAGCGCAGTTGCCGCACCTCCTTTCAGGATATTGATCGTTTCAATATCATCAGGATTGATATCTGAAGCGCGGTTACCCATGGCCTTGAGTTCACTGCCGTCTCCCACATCTGTGGAGTTGTCGATGGGAACACCATCAATAATAAACAATGGCTGAAAGTCGCGGGCAGGGTCAAAGGAGTTGAGTCCCCTGAGGATAATTTTGGCACCCTGACCCGGTGCGCCACCGCCTGAGTTGATCTGGAGCCCGGCTGCCTGCCCCTGCAATGCGTTGACCACATTGGGCTGGTGGCTGGCTGCGAGAAGATCGCCTTTTACCTCCTGCGCGGAGTAGCCGAGGGACCGTTTTTCGCGCTGGATACCTAGGGCTGTTACCGTTACCTCAGCCATATTGGTTTTGTCATCAAAAAGCTGGAGGGAGAGCGACGCTGTTTCATTGTCAGTGATGGTAACATTGCGGATCTCGGTTCCGAAGCCGATCGCAGAGATCTGCACCCTGTATTTGCCTGCCTTAACCCCCTTTAATTCAAAATTGCCCTGGGCGTCGGCAGCAGTACCGTATGAGGTACCCAGCAGGATAATTGAAGCGTTGGCCAGCGGTTCGCCGGCAGCATTGGTCACACGACCTTTGATACCGCCCTCAAAATCGCCGGAAAGCGAGGAGGGAGAAGCTGTTGATTCGGCCGGCCTGGCCTTTTTAATGATGATGTTGGTGTTAACGAGTTCGTATTGCAGCCCGGTGTTTTCCAGCAGTAGTGTCAGCAGCTTGTCGACACTTGTCTCTTCCCCGGGGGCGGACACACTGGTGAATGCCGCTACATCACTGGTTTTATAGGAAAATGAAAGCCTGGTTGCATTTTCTATTTTTTTCAGTGCTGTGCGGAGGGAAACATTTTTGAGATCGAGATTGACTTTGATCCTGCTCAGATCCTGCCCGGAGGACGTGCCCGCCAACAGGATGCCGCTGATACAAAGAAAACCTGCCAGGATCATCATTCTCATAAGTAACAGTTTCAAACTAGCATCGATACAGGGCAATAAACGGCCGTGTATCTTTTGATACAAATTCATAGCTTTGGTCAGTTTAGAATTTCTTAATCAGATTTACTACAACACAGGCCGGGCCAGGTCGCAACTGGTTCGGTCTATTTTTATTTAAAGGGGTGGTGACATAAGTTTTGATTCGCTTTTTATGGTGATGTTTATTGCCGGAGTATGTATGTTCCGCCGGAAGTGGACAGGGTGCAATCCGTCAGCCGGCAGATAATTTCCAATGCCTTATCGATGCCCATTTCCCGCTTAAAGGAAGTAGAAACCCTCATTTTCTGTACTGCCGGAGATTCCACCAGGATCGTTACGTCGTACACACGCTGAAGGTCTGCGATCATGTCCTCGACGGTATAGTCATCATATATCAGGTTACCCTCATGCCAGGCAGCTGCGGTTTCTTCTTTCAGGTTCTTCTCTACGGCAGCGTGGCTGATGTTATCAATACTTACCTGTTGTCCTTTGGTCAGGAGGGCCACCGGCTGGCCATCATACTGCACTTTTACTTTTCCCCGCCTGACGGATACAGTAACCTTCCGCATGCCTGGATATGCTTTGATATTGAAGGCAGTACCGAGTACCGTGGTGCTTACCCTTCCAGAATAGATGACAAACGGGATGCTGTCGGCATGTTTCACATCAAAGTAGGCTTCACCATTCAGGAGCACTTCGCGTCTGTCGCCATTGAAAGATTGCGGATATTCCAGGGTGCTGGCGGCATTCAGCCAGACCTGTGTGCTGTCCGGCAGCAGCAGGTATTTGTATTCGGACCTTGCCGTGGACCGGATGGATGTGTTGCGTACCACAGAACGTTCTGACAGTTGTTGTTCCGGCTTTGTCGTCGACTGCGGGTGAAACCACCACCAGCCGGTGGTCAAGATCAGCAGGACAGAAACGATTGCCACCATCCCGGGTAGGCGACGCCTGACTGCGGATGGTTCTTTTGGGAACGGAAAGAGATCATTCAGTATCAGTTTACCCTCTGCGTTGACGGTAGTTCCGGAGGGGGATTTTGACTGGATATCCGTAAACGCGCGCTGCAGTACGGCATTGACAGCAGCATCGGCATCTTTGGTGTCAAGAAGCCGGAAAAGTTCCTCAAATTCTTCCCTGGTGCAGGTTTGCTGGAGGTACCTGAGGAAAAGGTATTGAATCCTTTCTTCCATTGAACTGGTTAATGATGAGCAAAGCGATCGTTCGGACATGATGTCCCTCAGATAAAGACGAAGCAGCCGGGAGATAGTCCTATTCGTTCTTAAAATTTATTTTCCGGTGAGAAAACGCCGGATGTGAAGCAGCGCTGACGAGAGTTGATTTTTGACGGTGTGGCGGGAGATAGCCATTTCAGTGGCTATTTCCTGGTAGTTCAGGCCTTCTTCGCGACTTAAACGGAAGACCTTCTGCCGTTGGGGCGGGAGCTGGCTGATGGCAGCGTGGATGGCTTCCAGGCTTTCTTTCGCCTCGAGATGGTCCTGCGGTTGCAGGGATACCGCAGAAACCTGTTTCCACAATTGATTGCGCATTTTTTCGTCTGCAGCAGCTTTTCTCAAAAAATCGATCAGTTTGTTTTGTGTGGAGCGGTAGAGGTAGGCTCCCGGATCATCCAGTTCGCCGACCTGGTCCATATGTTCCCAGAAGCGAAGGAAAACTTCCTGGAGAATATCCCGCGCCAGTGCGTCAGACCTGGTGACCTTGTACGCCAGTTGATACAGCGGGTATTCATAACAGCCATACAACTGTTCGAATACCTGAGTTTTACTGCCGGAGGAGCCGTTACCTGCCATTTCTTTCCCTTGTACTAAGCAATTTGATTTGGTCTCCCAATGTAACGAAAAAATAATAATGTTATATTTCATGATTGCCGGGACGAAAATGGATAGCCTGGAAAGCACTATCCATCGCCAGTATGATATCGCTTTTAACGGCGGCCCATTCGCGGATATTTTTTGCCCAGAACTGGAGCTGCAGATCAATAGTGTTTTCTTTATAGTCTTTAATGAGTACCACAGGTCTGGGGAATTTCAGCACACGGTCATCCTGCCCGGGCAACTGTTTTAATACCTGAATGACTTTCTGCAGGTCAGTGCCGTGTGCCACACTGACGATAATGTCGATACTTTTTGAACTGTTGTCGCGCGTCCAGTTCACCAGGTTATTATTCAATACGTTACCATTTGGGATGATCACATCTGACCCGAGCCCGGTGGCAATTACACTGCTGCGGAAACCAATTGACTTAACTGTTCCGGACTGTCCGCCTATTTCAACTACGTCGCCGACATTTACGGGTTTTTCAAATGAGATAATAAGACCACTCACCAGGTTATTCACGAGGGATTGCAGACCAAAACCGATACCAACACCGAGCGCACTTAAGATTATGGTCAGCCTGTCCATCGGAACACCCAGTACGGCGAATGCGAGCAACAGCCCAATGGTGATGATAGAAATCCGGATGAGCAGCAGCCAGCTGCCGATTCCCGCTTTTTGCAGGACAGTGTCATTGTTATGGGAGGCAAAGAACGAAATGATTTTTGAAATCATTCCCGACAAATATAAAATCAGGAAAAACTGCAATACACTTCCTATGGTAATGGAGAAATCTCCGATGGTTCTTTTCTGGGATATGAAATTCTTGATTGGGTCTGCAATCAGCCTGAATGCGTAAAAGTTTCTGGCGAACAATACAAACCAGCCGATGATGAGAAAAACGTAGAATATCGAAGGTGCTTTGCTATCGTCGCTGTCGAAATTGATATTGAAAACTTTTGTACCGGAAATGTTGTAAACTTCCCTGGCCAGCAGGATGCTTTCATTCAACAGTCGGATTGTCCAGAAAAATAATATTGCCAGCACCACATTCAGAAAGCCGCTTACCATACAGGTTTTGGATAAATTGTAGCGACCATAGATGTTCGCAAAGACGGATACGGCCTGAAGGATGACGACGAAAGCGATAAAGCCGATCACCAGCTTTTCTTTTAACTGGTGCCGGCGTCCCATCAGCACCAGGGTCAGGCCTGCCAGTATACCAGCGATGGACAGGGTCAATATTATCCATCTTTCCGGCCGGGAAGCAGGGAGTAGCAGGTTGACCGTGTTGCCAAGCAGGAAAAGAGCGAACATCACCAGCCATGCCCTCATCCAGTACCCGGTTATAAATTTTCTGAACAAGATGGTTAGCGCCAGTGCTGATATGGTCCATAACAGGGCAATAAAAATGAACGGCGGATCGGGGAAGATAAACTGGAAAAGATTCAGTATTATGACAATTGCTGACAAAACCGGGTATCTCAAAACCGGATGGCTTTGTAGGTTTTGATTTTCCGGTGCCCTCGATTCGAACCTTCGTTTCAGGCTACTCAGGAAAAGGGCTGCCAGGACCACCAGCAACAACAAAAGCGAAATCAGGCTGATTTCATTTCTGACATAAAAGGTTAAAGCGAGTCCGCCCTTAATCAGGGACATTTCAATAATCTCATTAAATGGCCTGACGTGTCTTATCGCACCTCCCAGGTTATTTACTTCCCGCCTGAACCTGTTGCCTGACAGCTCCTCCTGAAAGGTTTCGATTTTTTCAAGGCTGGCATTCAGCGTATTCACGAACTTGTTTACCGTGGTCTGCAGGTCTGAAATGTTGGTCAGTGCGAGTTTGAATGAGCTGTCAATCGGTTTGATTTCCCGTGACACAACGGTAAGCTTGTTGACATATCGCATTAAGACTGCGGAATCGGTCGACAGGGTGTACAGGACTTTTTTCGTATAAAGAGAGTCAATTGTATTTCTGAGGCTGACCAGTTTCCTGTAGTAATCGTCTACATAGGATTTTCGCGCCAAAGTTCTTGTCAGCAGTTCTCTGAGGATCTCATAGGAGGTTTGAAGGTTCCGGTTTGTCTGAACGCTACCGGTTTTTACAAAAACGCCGTCACTGGTGATTTCATACCAGTGCTCAATTTTCTTCAGTTCGACACTTAAGCCGGTAGTATCGAGTCCTTTTTCCAGGTAGCTTTTGGCTTCGAGCGTCAACCTTTTAATTTCTTCGATTATTTCGTCCTGCCGTGTCGATAAGGTGTCTTCGTTGTATTCTGCAATGTTTTTTTTCTCTTCAATTGCCCCGGATTGGCTTATGGAGTAAAATAGTTTGCTGGCGGCCTGGTTATAGTTGGCGGCAACCGAGTCGTAAACAGCCTTGTGCCCGGCGGTATCCTCCTGAGAAAAAGCAGTTGCCTGAATGAACAGGTTGAAGATTGCAGGCAGTATGAATTTAAGGAGCAGGTGCCGGCGATGGGTATTATTTTCTAGTCGATATTTCAATCGAAACAGGCTGATTAAAATTATAATAATTTGGGCTAGACCTTTTGCGCAAGTGGCTCCGGGAACAAAGAAGAAAGGAATTTAACGGTAAAACGGAGCAGCTGATTCAGGCGCGGGACTGCCGGTCAGCGGGGCATAATGCTGAGGGTAAATTGTAACCGTAAAGGTTACCTGCAGTAGTAGGGGGGCTCGGGAACTGGTTGGCAACAAAAAAGGCTGTCCATGATTGAACAGCCTGAATTGTTTTTTGTTATTTATCTGTACCGCGTACGGGAATCGAACCCGTCATTCATCCGTGAAAGGGATGCGTCTTAACCGATTGACCAACGCGGCATTTCCCTTTTGGGAGTGCAAAGATAGGGATGCTACAATTGCTGCCAAAAATTATTTTGTAAAATTTTTATTCGCTTCGTGTAAATATTACCTTAGCGGTCCATTTATTTTTTCACTAATTCAAAATTGACTTTATGAGCACTGTAAAGGTTGCTATCAATGGTTTCGGCAGAATCGGAAGGCTGGTTTACCGCCAGATATACAATATGCAAGGAATTGATGTAGTGGCTATCAACGATCTGACCTCACCCAAAGTGCTTGCCCATCTCTTAAAATATGACAGCGCACAAGGCCGTTTTGACGCTGAAGTAACTGCAACGGAAGATTCCATCGTGGTAAACGGTGACGCGGTTAAGATCTACGCACAGAAGGATCCAACCCAGATTCCCTGGGGCACCCATAATGTTGACGTGGTGATCGAAAGCACCGGTTTCTTTACGGACAAAGACAAGGCTGCTGCGCACCTGAAAGCCGGTGCTAAACGCGTGGTTATTTCCGCGCCTGCTACCGGTGAACTGAAAACCGTGGTGTTTAACGTGAACCACGATATCCTGGATGGTTCCGAGGAGATCATTTCCTGTGCTTCCTGTACCACCAACTGCCTGGCTCCGATGGCCAAGGCCCTGGAAGACACATTTGGTATCGTAATGGGTAGCATGACCACTGTGCACGCCTATACCAACGACCAGAATACCCTGGACGCTCCCCACGCCAAAGGTGATCTGCGCCGTGCAAGGGCTGCTGCCGCGAACATTGTTCCGAACAGCACCGGTGCTGCGAAGGCGATCGGCCTGGTTCTGCCAAGCCTGAAAGGCAAACTCGACGGCGGTGCGCAAAGGATCCCGGTGATCACGGGCTCCCTGACCGAACTGACCGTTGTGCTGAAGAAAAAGACTACCCTCGAAGAGGTGAATGCTACTATGAAAGCCGCCAGCAATGAGAGCTATGGCTATACAGAAGATGAAATCGTGAGCAGCGACGTGATCGGCATGCATTACGGCTCATTATTTGATGCGACTCAAACCAAGGTAATCACCGTAGGTGACCAGCAGCTGGTGAAAACCGTTAGTTGGTACGATAACGAGATGAGCTATGTAAGCCAGCTTGTTCGCACCGTGAAATACTTTGCGGGTCTTATTTCCAAATAACTGAAACCGAACCAAACCTGACGATGAGTACATTTTCCCAACATTCCTTCGCCGGTGAAAAAGCGCTGGTACGGGTTGATTTCAACGTGCCGCTCAATGACAAATTCGAGATCACGGATGATACCCGGATCCGGGCTGCCCTGCCGACGATCGAAAAAATCCTGAAAGACGGCGGAAAAGTTATCCTGATGAGCCACCTGGGGCGACCCAAGGACGGTCCGACCGATAAATATTCACTTCGTCACCTGGTTCCGCACCTCGGTAAACTGTTGCCGGGAACTACGGTCCTTTTCGCTGATGACTGCATTGGCGAAAAAGCTGCCATGACGGCAAACATGATGCGTCCTGGTGAGGTCCTGTTACTGGAGAATCTCCGTTTTTACAAGGAAGAGGAAAAAGGTGATGCGGCTTTTGCTAAAAAGCTCGCCCAGCTGGGAGATGTTTACGTCAACGACGCATTCGGTACAGCACACCGGGCCCATGCTTCCACTGCCGTAATCGCGCAATTCTTTCCGAAAGACAAGCGGATGTTTGGCCTGCTCATGGAAGGAGAGGTGAACAGCGCAGAAAAGGTGCTTACCCAGGCACAGAAGCCTTTTACAGCCATTATCGGCGGTGCAAAGGTTTCTGACAAGATTCTCATCATTGAGAATCTACTTGAGCGGGCTACTGATATCATTATCGGTGGTGGCATGGCCTATACTTTCATGAAGGCTCAGGGCGGCAGGATCGGTAAGTCGCTTTGCGAGGAAGATCGCCTGGACACTGCCAATGAGCTGTTGAAAAAGGCAGAAGCAAAAGGGGTGAATATTCACCTGCCTTCGGATTCTGTTATCGCCGATGCGTTCAGTGCAGAAGCCGAAACCTCAGCTGCGCCCAGCAACGCCATCCCTGATGGATGGATGGGCCTGGATATTGGGTCATATGCCTGTACGGAATTTACCAATGTAATCAGGAGATCCAAAACTATTCTCTGGAACGGTCCCATGGGTGTTTTTGAAATGCCCAAGTTTCAGCACGGTACCAAGGCCATTGCGGAAGCTGTGGCTGCGGCAACTGCGGAAGGAGCGTTTTCACTGGTAGGTGGCGGTGATTCTGTGGCCGCGGTGAACCAGTTCGGTTTTACCGATAAGGTGAGTTATGTTTCTACCGGTGGCGGTGCCATGCTTGAGTTTTTCGAAGGAAAGGAATTGCCGGGCATCGCAGCTGTAAATGCTTAGGTTATTTTAACTTTTTTTACCAGGCCATCCAACCGGATGGCCTTTTTTCATGTCTCAATATTTTTTAAGACTGTAATCTATACATAGCTTAATTTTAAATATCAACTAAACCTTTAGCGATGAAGTCAAAGAACCTCCTCCTCATCATTATTGTGGGTGCTATTCTTTTATTTGGCGGTTGTGCCTGCTCCGGTTACAACAGCATGGTAAAGCTGGACGAGAATGTCAAAAACAAATGGAATAACGTACAGAGCGACTACCAGCGCCGGGCAGATCTGATCCCTAACCTGGTCAATACGGTAAAGGGCGCTGCCAACTTCGAGCAGGAAACACTTACCAGGCTGGTGGAGGCAAGGGCGAAAGCTACATCGGTACAGGTTGATCCCAGCAACCTGACACCGGAGAAACTGGCCGAATTCCAGCAGGCGCAGGCGGGAGTAAGTGGCGCGCTGGGCAGGCTGCTGGCGGTGGTAGAGAATTATCCTGACCTGAAAGCCAACCAGAATTTCCGGGATCTTCAGGCACAGCTGGAAGGAACAGAAAACAGGATCAAGGTCAGCAGGAACGATTTTAACGCGGCGGTTCAGGGTTATAACAGCACGGTCCGGACCTTTCCGAATAATATTTTCGCCAACATGTTCGGATTCAATGTGAAGAATGGCTTCACTGCAGATCCGGGATCGGAAAAAGCGCCAAACGTGCAATTCTAAATCCAGCAGATGTCATTTTTTTCCTTTGGTCGCAAACCCCGTTTCTTCTCCCACGAAGAGACCAGCCGGATCATTGCTGCAATACGGGAGGCGGAAACGAAAACCAGCGGTGAGATAAGGGTCTTTATCGAAAGGCGGTGCAAATACGTCAATCCTATCGACCGTGCAGCTGAGATTTTCTGGAACCTGCAGATGGATCATACGGATGAGCGCAATGGGATACTGGTTTATGTGGCTTCCCGGGATCACCAGGTGGCTATATGGGGAGATGAAGGCATTCATCGCATTGCAGGAACGGAGTTTTGGCAGAACGAAGTAACCAGGCTGATCACCCATTTCAGCCGGCATGCATATGCCGAAGGAATAGTACATGTGGTGAATGACATCGGCGGAGTGCTTGCGGAGCATTTCCCTTATAAACCCGGTACAGACAAAAATGAATTGCCGGACGATATTGTATTTGGAGACTAAGGCCTTTAGCCGAAAGATATGAAGCGACTTTCCCTTTTCCTGTTTTGTTGCCTGCTTGTAGCCGGGGTTTCCGGTCAGCAAAGGGTTTTGCCCAAACCTAACCCGCCCCGGCTCGTCAACGATGCGGCTGGTATGCTGACCGCGGACCAGGTAGCAGCACTGGAACAGAAGCTGGTGGCATACGACGATACCACTTCCAACCAGATTGTAATTGTGCTGGTGCCCACGCTCAATGGCCTTGAGCCCAATGACTATGCTACCGAACTGGGACGGGCCTGGGGGGTAGGCGGTTCGGAGTTCAATAATGGTGTGGTAATACTGATTTCCAATCCGCCTCAGGGCTCCGAAGAAAGCCGGAAGGCCTATATCACAGCCGGCTACGGGCTGGAGGGGGCACTTCCGGATATTACCCTGCGCCAGATCTATGAGAGCGATCTTGTGCCGAACCTGCGGGCCGGCAATTATTACCGCGCACTTGATGAGGCTACTACTTCCATTATTAAGGCAGCAGCGGGTGAGTACAAGGCTCCCGCGGGCTATCGTGACAGGAAAACCGGTTCGGGCATTCCCTTTGGGTTGCTGATATTTATCATTGTCATCATTATTGTTATTGCCAGCCGTCGCGGTGGCGGAGGTGGCGGTGGTATGATGAGCCGGAGGGGTTATCGCGGCTTTGGCGGACCGCCGGTGATATTCCCGGGTGGCTGGGGCGGCGGCGGCGGCGGCGGTGGTGGTGGTGGATTCGGAGGGTTCGGAGGTGGCAGTTTCGGTGGCGGCGGTGCAGGAGGCGGATGGTAAAATACAGAACACTTCAACGAATAAAAAAAGGCATCAGTGGTAACTGATGCCTTTTTCATTTTGGGTTATTTCTCAGAAAGCTTTTTTGTCAGCTTCCTTCTTGGATTTTATATACTCCACCAGTTGCAGGCTTTCCGGTGTATTTTCTTTTTTCTTGGCATTCTCAATACCCTGCAGCACCATCGTATTGATATAGGCGTCTGTCTGGTTACGATATGCAGCCGGGATTGATTCCCGGAATTCAACGATCAGGTCAATACCTTTTTTCACCTGTTCGCTGTTTTTTGTTTTGGCGATCAGCATAGACAGTGGCTGAAGCATTTCGAACTTACTTTGAGAAAGTCCCATGCTGCCAAAGGTCTGGCTGATGGTGGGCAGTGCTTCTTCGATACCATTTTTGGCCGCAACAGCGGTGATGGCGGCAAGTAATCCACCTTTGGCGGGCTGGCCGAGCATGGCTTTCGTTGCAGCAACGGCAGCTTCATTGTCAACAGCAGCCAGGGCTTCCAGGCTTGCACCGGCAATAGAATAGGAAGAGTCTTTTACTCCTTTTTCAAAGATGCCTTTGTTGGCTGCATTTTCATACCGTGCCAGTACTTCAATGGCCTTGGCGCGCACAAGGGCTTTAGGGTCTTTAGCAGCCATTTCAGTAACAGTTTTTTCCGCTGCTGCCTTGATTGCACTGTTCTTCATGTCGAGTTTGCCGAGGGTCAGGATCCGGAGGCCGAAATAAGGGTCTTTCAATGCCGATACCAGCAGTGTCTGAGCCACAGCAACGTCCTGGTGTGCCGCACTGTATTCGATGGCTTCCCGACGGTCTACATAATTCCCTGCGTTCTTATACTGATAGGCGAATTGTTCTGCGGTCTTGTTGTCTTTTTTCTCACAAAGGAGCACTTTGTCTCCATCAACATTCACCAGGTCCGGACGCTTCTTGTAAGCAAAGGTGAAAGTGTCGGATTTGTCGGTGATGGTAATGTTGTGCCTGGTTTTCTTTCCATCCTCATAAATATCAACTGCGACTGGTAACTGGAACAGGGAGCTTTCCTGGGTCTGGTTGATGATCACGGAAACTTTACCAGCAGCGTCGTCGAATTTGTAGTCGATATCCAGTTTCGGATGCCCGGCACCAAAGTACCATTGGTTGAAGAACCAGTTCAGGTCGCGCCCACTGACTTCTTCGAAAGCAAGGCGCAGGTTATGTACTTCAGCAGCCTTGAATTTATTGGTAGTAAGATAGTTGTTCAGGCCTTTGAAGAAGGCGCTGTCACCAAGGTAATTGCGCAACATGTTGAGGATGCGGCCACCTTTCTGATAGCTCACAGCATCAAACATGTCTTCCTTATCGTTATAGTGGAAACGCGCCAGGTCTTTGGATGCGTTTTCAGGGTTGGCCAGGTAACCGTTCATCGCGCTGTAGTTCGCAGCAGCGCCGGCGTCTTTACCGTATTTGTACTCATTCCAAAGGGTTTCACTGTAATCAGCGAAAGATTCATTCAGTGTAAGGTTGCTCCAGCTTTCAGCAGTTACATAATCGCCGAACCAGTGGTGAAAGAGTTCGTGGGCGATCACATCTTCCCAGCGGTTTTCGTCGATCAGTTCGCGGGCGTCCTGCTGGGCGCTTTCCTGGTGCAGTGTTGCCGTGGTGTTTTCCATAGCGCCACTAACATAATCACGTCCGGTGATCTGCGCATATTTGACCCACGGATATTCTACACCGGTGATGCGTGAGTAGAAGGCCATCATTTCGGGAGTATTGCCGAAAATAGTGCGTGCTACCGGTGCATACTCTTTTTCTACATAGTAGCTGACTTCTTTCCCTTTATAGGCATCTTTAATGATGGCGTAGTCGCCAACGCCCATGAAAAAGAGGTAGGGAGAATGGGGGAGTTCCATTTTCCAGGTATCCGTTCTTGTGCCGTTGCTATTGTTTTTCTGGTTCACCAGTTTGCCGTTACTGAGGGTAACGTATTTGGCAGGAACCGTCATGCTGATTTCTTCAGTACATTTTTGTCCCGGTTTGTCGATCGTCGGGCACCACACGCTGGTTGCTTCCGTTTCACCCTGCGTCCAGATCTGTGTTGGTTTGTTTTTTTCTTCTCCTTTCGGATTGATGAAATACAAGCCTTTTGCGTCGGTGATCGCGGCGCTGCCGGCTACTTTTAGTTCATTAGGTTTGGCTGTATAATCAATGTATACGATATAATTCTCTCCGCGGTTGTAGGTCTTGTTGAGCTGGATGCGGAGGAAGCTGCCGTCATATTTGAAGGTGAGCGGTTGTGTTTTTGAACCGTTGACAAGTCCGACGGATTTGATATCCATGCCTTTTGCATCCAGCGTGAGGGAGTCGGTCGGGTAAAAATGTGGCTGGAGGGTGATCCATGCTTTTCCGTTCAGCCAGGCTTTGTCATAGTCGAAAGATACATCCAGCCTGGTATGGACAAGATTATTGATGCGAGTAGGGGTTTCCCGGTACGGTGACGGTTTCACAGGTTCGTCCTGGGCTATTACTGCCCCGGAGACTGCCAACGCCAGGAGAGAGACGTACAATCCTTTTTTCATAATGGTGATTTAGCCGCTCAAAAGTAGGGCATCCCCGTAATGCCGGTTCATAAAAAAGTATGAATGGTTCTAAAACGTTGGTTTTATTAGATTTGTGACTATAAAACAGACAGGTGGCACCCCGTTGGATTTGCATGTTACTGATGGTCTTCAGTTGTTGGCAGCTGCCGGCACAGGAGGGCGGTTTTATTTATATAGAATCCAGTCCCACGCGGCCGTTTTATTTGCGTAATGCAGACAGCATGGTGTTATCGTCACCGGCTGGCTATATCATACTGGCGCCACTGGCATCCTGGCGGGGGGATATCATTGTAGGGTTCCAGGGGCAGCCGCAGGCGGCATTTGTTTTCACACTGGAAGATACACTGCAGGAGACGGGATGGTTATTGCGGGATATGGGGCAGGAGGGCTGGCGGTTGCTGGACTGGAGGAAGAATGAGTCGGTCGCTGTGCGGCGGCTGGGACGCGAAGAAGTTCGGCTCAGTGACCTGCATAAACGGACAGATGCATTTGCCGTGAGGTTGTCGCAGGTGGTAAATGACAGTATCATATTGTATGATCTGCCGCAGTTAAAGGCTGTTGCTGCGGGGCAGAAAGGTGGCGGTGATCCGGTGGTGAAAGGGCCGGGTAAGGGGAAGGCGTCAGGTACTGCTCCACAGGAAAAAGTTCAGGTTACGGTGAAGCCGGCGGTTGCTCCCGTAAAGCGGTTATTCAAGACGGATATGGGTGGCAGCTGGAAAATGATCTATGCGGTGACAGAGCCGGGAGGGGTGGATACGGTGGAAGTGAATATTATTAAGTTAAAGCCGCCTGTAAAGGGAAAGCCGAAACGGCGGTAGTTGAATTTACAGCGAACATGAATCGTTATTTTATTGAAGTGGCTTATCTCGGTGCTGCTTATGCCGGATTTCAGCGGCAGGAGAATGCGCATACCGTGCAGGCGGAGGTGGAGCGGGTGTTGCAGGTGGTGAACCGTGAGAAAGTGATGTTAACCGGTTCAAGCAGGACGGATGCGGGGGTGCATGCGCGGCAGAATTACTTTCACTATGATTTTGATGGGGGGCAGCCGGAGCGGCTGGTATATAACCTGAATGCTTTGCTGCCACGGGATTGTGCGGTGTTGTCTTTGCGGCGGGTTCCGGCAGAAGCGCATTGCCGGTTTGATGCGATTGGCAGGGAGTACCGGTACTATTGTTATGGGAAGAAGGATCCTTTCAGGGAGGGGCGGGCTTACTTTTATCCTTATAGTGTGGATATGGGAAGGATGCAGGAGGCTGCGGGCATATTGATGGAATACGAGGATTTTACCAGTTTCAGCAAGCGGAATACACAGGTGAAGACGTTTCGTTGCAGGTTGACGGTGAGTCAGTGGGAGGAGTATGATGGTGGGTTTTTGTATCATGTAAAGGGGAATCGTTTTTTGCGGGGTATGGTGCGTGCATTGACGGCGACGATGTTGCGTGTGGGGCGTGGGAGTATTACGTTGGAGCGGTTCAGGGAGATTATTGAGGGGCGGGATTGTACGCTGGCGGATTTTGCGGTGCCAGCGGAGGGGTTGTTTTTGGAGCGGGTGCATTACCCGGAGGGTTATTTTGAAAAAATGTAATTGGCTGTGAGCTGTGCTGGCAGTGGGTTTCATCGGGTGGTAGGAAGAAAGAAGGAAAATATATTTGGAGCGGGACGATTCCCGTGTATCTTTGCGCCCCGCTTCTGAAATAAAGCGGGACAGTTCTTCGAATCATGTGGAAATCTTCGAAAAGATTTTTTTGGAAGTAGAGATCAGAACCTCC
>NZ_BBWV01000005.1 GCF_000974785.1 Flavihumibacter petaseus NBRC 106054 | reverse complement strand
ACCTGCGCAGATTGCTGGTATAGCGGCGAAGGTCGGCGTTACCGGTTGGTTCACTGTTACCGTCAGTGTAGTGGTATTCGCACACTGTCCTGCTGCTGGTGTGAAAGTGTAAGTTGTTGTGGCTGTATTGTTGATGGCAGGTGACCAGGTACCGGTAATGCCATTTGTAGATGTTGTAAGCAGGTTAATGGGGGAGCCAGCACAAATTGCCGGAATCGCGTTGAAAGTCGGCGTAACTACTGGGTTAACCGTTAAGGTGAATGCTTTTTGTGTGCTGATACATCCTGTTGCCGAGATCCGTACCGTAAGTGTTCCATTATAAGTGCCCGGCGTGATACCGGCGGGCACTGCCAGATTGATAGGTGAAGCAGGAAGGACAACATTCGTTGAATTAGTCAAGCCCGCTGACAACGCTGCTGCATCCCAGACAATGCTGTACTGGTTGGGCGTATTCAGTGTGGAATTGTATGGCAAAGGCGCTACAGTAGTTCCAACGCAGATCACAGGATTTGCTCCTAAGGTGATGTCAGGTAAGGGTCGCACAAAAATCGTAATAGTTACTCCAGTATTCACACAACCAGTTGTCGAGTTTCGTACCGTAAGCGTTCCTGTGTAGTTTGCAGGTGCAGGATTCGAAGGAATAGTAATGGGAATGGGGCTGGCTGGTAATGCCACATTCGTCACATCGGGGAAGCCCGCCGTATTTGCAGCTGGTCCCCAAACTATACTGTATTGGTTAGGCGAATTTGTTGTTGAGGTATAAGTATAGTTGACCAGCGTCGTACCTACGCAGGCTATTACATTTGGTCCCATCGTGATAGTTGGCGGTGGTGCGATAGTAACACTGATATTATAATTGATGCTGACACAGGTATTGGTTGTATTCCTGACCGTCAGAACAGCATTATAAGTTCCTGTGGCTGCACCTGCGGGAAGTGCTATAGTAATAGGACTCGCCGGCAAATTGGTAAACGCAACATTGTTGAAACCAGCTGGTGCACCGCTCCATGTCAGAGAATACTGGTTCGCTCCTCCTGTTGTTCCACTGTAAGTAAGGCTTGCGGAGGTAGCTCCCTGGCAAACCGTCGGGTTTGCACCTAGTGTAATGGTTGGTGCCGGATTCACCGTTACGGTGAAAGGCACGGCAACACTTTGACAACCCGTAGTGGAATTGGTCACCCGGATCGTTCCTGAATAAGTGTTCGGTGCAAGTGCGCCAGGTAATGCAAGCGTGATCGGTGTTGCCGGTAATGTCGTATTGCCCACGTCGGTAAGTCCGGCTCCTTCTGCTGCTGCATTCCAGTCGATACTGTACTGGTTGGGCGTACCCGTGGTACCGGTATAAGGCAGACCGACCGATGTTGTGCCCTGGCAGACTGATGGATTCGGGCCAAGGGTAATCGTGGGTGGTGCTACCACCTGAACAGTAAAGGGAACACTCACGCTCGAACAACCTCCCGCCCCTGCCCTTACGGTGATTGTTCCATTATACGTATTGACGGCTGCTCCTGCCGGTACTGTTATCGGTATGGGACTCGCCGGCAGACTGGTAAAGCCCACATTCGTAAAGCCCTGTCCGGGTGCCCCGCCTGACCAGGTAATGCTGTATTGATCCGGCGACCCGGTTGTGCCTGTATATGGCAAACTCGTTGAGGTAGTACCCTGACAAACTACCGGGGAGGTACCCAGTGTTATCGTCGGTGCCGGCGTAACGTTTACGGTCACCTGATCCTCGCGGAAACAGCCGGAAGCAGTCGTGAGCCGAACGATATAGGTGGTAGTTACTGCTGGTGTAACGGTGCCGGGATCTTCCACGGAAGAAGTGAAACCTGCCGGCAGGGAAGTCCAGGTATATCCTGCACCGGATCCGTATGTGAATGATAAGGTGAAATTATTAAAGACCCCGGTATAGCCTGTGTTTTCATCATCCACCATCCGGAGTGTCCATGTTCCATTTGGATTACAACCAGTATTCAGGGTGCTGAAAGCCTGTTCCGGGCGAAATGAGCCTGTAAACGGTGCAATGGCGCCTGACCCACCAACTGTTGCCGCAGCGGCATCAGTAAAAGTAGTGTTGACATAATTAACACCTGTTCCGCCCTGGTCAGCCACCAGCCGGACGCCCATGCCAGCCGCAATGGTATATTCGAACGTTCCCGCGCCGGCGCCAAAATTGCCGCCGCAGGGAGGCAATAAATACATCTCCACTTCCCGGTCACGCTGGTGGGCAACATTTACTGTCAGGGAAATCGTCACCGCGCCCATATTGGTCGGCAAACCCGACACCACTACTGATTTGTCGATAAACTGCGGGTTACCATTCTGGAAAGCCTGCGTTTGCGTATTGCTGAATGAAACCGTGGTGGTTGCACTATTCGATCCGGTAGAAGAAAGGTTCACTGATTGTCCGGCACAAATGGTTGTAGCAGATGCTGCGGCTGCTACGGTGGGTAGCGGATTGACGTTAACAGCCCGGGTAACGAAGTTGGTACAGCCGCCTGATGTTACGGTGTATACTATATTGGCGGCTCCGGAACTGACGCCAGTCACCACACCTGAACTATTCACTGTTGCAATACCTGGCGTTGTGCTTGACCATGTACCACCTCCCGTAGAATTGGTCAATTGGATGGTGCTTCCCTCGCAAACAGATGTGGGACCGCCGATCGCCGGGATATTGGGATAAGGATTTACCGTTACAGATGAAGTCACTGCCGGTGACGTACAACCGTTGGGCGCTGTTGCAGTGATGGTAAATGTTGATGTTTGTGATGATCCTGTAAGGTTGATGAGTGCACCGGAAATAGATGTGGGATTGGTTCCGGGATCACTGGGATCCATACCTGCTGTATTGGCTGTATTGTCCCTGCTCCAGGTATAGATAATGCCGGGTGTACTGTTTACATTGGTGAAGTTGATTGTTGAAAACGCAACACCCGAACAAACTGTCTGGTTCGTCGGGCTAACGCTGATCACGGGTGTGGCCCGAACCGTTCGTCTGAATGTCAATGGTGCACTGGTACAACCGTTAAGGCTGGCGACTACAGTAATATCAGTAAAGATATCTGCGCCTGTATTATTGGTTGCGGTATAGGCAGGTATATTGCCTGTTCCGCTAGTTCCGAAACCGATGTCATTAGTGCCCGTCCAGCTAATCGTTGCACCAGGTGTAGTACTGCTTAATGTAGTCGCTCCAAACGCAATACCCGCACAGGAACTACCTCCTCCCAGGCTGGCTGTAGGCGTCGCAGGTGAATTGGCAACTGTTATCGTAGTTTGGGCGGAATTCGTGCACCCGTTTCCGTTAGTGTAAGTGTAGGTGATGGTATGGGTGCCTGCTCCGGCAGTTGCAGGATTAAAATTGCTTCCGCTCACGCCTGTCCCGCTGAAGGTTCCACCGGCCGGACTACCCGTTAACGGAATGGAGGGTCCGCTGACACACTGGCCAGTGTAGGTTCCGGCACTAACGGTTGGTAATGGGTTAACGGTAATGTTCAGGGTATTTGAAGTAACCACCGGATTGGTCCCATCATCATATTCAGCATAAATGGTGTGATTGCCTGGTGCCAAAGGTGATGGCGGTATAGTTGCAGATCCGCCCGAAAGCGGTACCGTAGCGACTGGACTGCCGTCTATAAAAAACTGAACATTTCCGGTAGCCGATGTGGGATCAGCCTCAGCAGTAAAAGTCACTGATTGATTCTCGCAGGGGCTGTTGTTACTTGCTGTCAGATTAAGGCTATTGATCTGCGCATGCAATCCGGAAAATGAAACGGGAAGAAAAAAGGCCAACGCTGCAATAGCTAAAATCTTTGCGATGATCGGCATGCCGGGTATCGCCACACTTCCCTTAATTACCGATGCCCGCCTTTCAGGGGCGGGTTGGTAAGGTTGGGGCAGGGTTTGGCAATACACTTCTTGCAACATGCAGTGCGTGTTTTCTACGATTTCGTTTATTCTAAAGGGCTATCGAACGATCTATTTACTCTGTCGATGTAATTTTCCTGAGGCTATTTCCAGGGACAATAGATGACGCCGCGCTGTTTTTCCCTGTCTCCTCTCAGGATCAGTGATAATTCAAAGGTGGTCGGCCGCTTTGTGCCAGCACTTAATTTGGATATGGTAATGTCATAGGTAATTCCGACCTGGAATTTTTTATATACAAGGCCAACATATGGTATGATAGCATTCTTCGACCAATACCATAAACCGCCATTGACAATAATATCATCCGTTTCTTCAGGATCACTGAGGTAGTATCCGAGTGCGCCACCAATGGAAAAATAACTGGTGGTACTCTGTTGCTGATAGATAGCGTTGGCATTCAGCACAAGGATATTGCTCAGCAATTGCTGATAGTTGGCGTACCCTACATAACGTACAGGCAACACCTGGTTTTCATCCTGAACAAAAGTTTGTTTGGGCTTATTGATGTGAAAGGCAGATCCGCCTACATCAACGTTTGCGTACTCAGTATTATAGCTGTACAACATGCCGACGCTGGTGGAGAAATATGGCTTCATCTGTGCCAATGAACTTTCGCCCGTCGGCAGATTCTTGTCAAAGGTTGTGCCATTGAACTGGTTGCCAAAAATAAGCCGGCTGAAATCCATTCTCCTGTTGCCGTAAATGCCACCAAAACCAAGCCCCACGTGATGTGAGCTGTAGTCATCACCTGCCACCTGGATATTGTAATTGACGTTCAGTGAAGCATAGCTGCTTTTCAGAACACCATCCATTACCTTGTCATACATCAGCATCCCACCGACGCCGAGCACAGAGGTTTCCGGAAGTTTATTCCGTAAAATTTTTTTGTCGAACGAAATCGTTCCTGTCACATAAGGGTACGCCGGTCCCGCCCATTGGTAACGCAGATTTGAGACCAGTCTCCACTCACCATTGATATTACCGGTAAGCGCCGGATTGATGTTCAGTGGTGAAGCGAAAAATTGCGAAAAACTAGGATCCTGTGCCTCTGTGCGCAAACCAACCAACGTGAGGAAAACCAGTGTCGCCACGAGCCGGTAGACTTTTCCCACGGGTAGAGTTTTACATCATGTATTCCTGTTAAATCATCTCAATTTTGTTCGGATAAGGGCAGAACTTTCCTGTCTGGCTCCCCGCCTCGGGAAGACAACAACGATCAACCTGGGTTCACAGTAAATTAAACTCGGAGGGAATATTGGGTTTTAATGCTGTTGCACTAAATCCATCTGTTTTAGATATGAATTGGATTGGGTCTAAGGGGTAATCTGTATCTAATTTAGAAAGGCTTTTTGAGGAATGCAAGCACTTTGAAAAAAAATTCCAATTAAAATTAAGTGCGGTATTTCTTCTACTATAACGCAGGCTTCAGGTTCACAGGAGCTGATGCAGCCTGGTTTTCCCGGACTGTGAGGTCATCTCCGGGCAAGTGCCCGGATGGCGGTGTAACGGCATCAAAATCTACCTGAAGGTGATGCCAGCCATCCTGGTATATATAACTGATAACGAATTGATTCAATTCGCAGATCTGTTTTACAATAGCCAACCCGATTCCGACTCCTTTGCTGCATTGATTGCCTTTCTTGAACCTGCTGAATAATTCATCAGTGCCATTCGCCGGAGCATCACCGGTGTTGCTCACCCGCAGCGATTGTTTGCTCAGTGAAACGACAATCCTTCCTTCGCCAGTGTTATGCCGGATGGCATTGCTGATCAGGTTGTTCAGCAACATATCTGCAAGCAAAGGATGCAGATTCACCCAAACCTGCTTCTCTACAGTCTTTTCCAGGCGCAGGCCTTTCATGTCTACCAGTTCCTGGTAGGTAGCCAGCGACGCATTGATAAGCCTGCAGAACCGGATTGGTTCCTCCGCAGCATATTCATGATTTTCCAGTCTCGCCAGCAACGTAAGGGATTGATTGATCTTAGACATCTTTTCCAGTGATTGCTGAAGATCACTTATAAGTATGGCCTGCTCATCATTTGTAACTGTTTCGGCCAGCAACTCCAGTTTTCCGCGCATGATCGCTACCGGTGTCTGCAGCTCATGTGAAGCGTTCTCGGTAAATTCTTTCAGCGAGGAATAATCTTCAATGGCCTTATCCGACATCCCTTTCACAAAATGATTCAGTTGCCTGAATTCCAGCGTGTTGGTATCAGGTAATCGGATCGGTTGCTGCTTCTTGATATTAAAACGGCCAATCGCCCGCAGTGCCTTGTGAAACGGTCCCAATATGATACGGGAAGCAAGGCTCGCCGTTAGAAATATCAAACCCAGGATGATGCTCCATTTCCAGATGATGGAAGCTTCAATACCAGACAGGATCTGATCGGTGTGGGTGACGTAATCAAAGGAGCGGATCCGGTACCAGACGCCGTTCACTTCATGATCGGTCGCAACCGTCAGCCTGATCTCACGGTGACTGTGAAAGGGACCATTGATGTCTTCCTGGGAAACTCTTGAACGGGTGTCATGATCACTGCCGGTTATTTTTTCAACCTGCAGCTCAGCGCCTTCCAGGTACTGCGGAACTGCTTCTCCCCTGTCCAGACGTGCCACGGCACTCTGGTTCAGCTTCTCCAGCCTTTTTGTGGCGGCCTTGCTGATCCGGTCTTTCACACTCACATAAGTGATCATGGTACCGGCAATGGTGCAGACCATTGCAATACTGAGGTACCAAAGGGTGAATTTATGAACGAGCTTCATGATTCGTTGTCATTGAATTTGTACCCGATGCCATAAACCGTACTGATATAGTCGGCGCCTTTCACTGCGCTGATCTTTTTGCGCAGATTCTTGACATGCTGGTAAACAAAGTCAAAATTAGCGAGATCTTCCGTATAGTCGCCCCAGAGGTGTGCTGCAATGGATTGCCTCGACAGCACCCTGTTCTTATTGACAATAAAATAAAGCAGCAGGTCAAATTCCTTGCGGGTCACCTCCATAGGAGACTGATTAACGGTTACTTCCAGGGTATCGGTATTCAGGCTGATTTCCCGGAACTGTACCAGGTTGCTGCCCTGCAGGTTTTTCCGGCGATAAATAGCCCGGATCCGGGCATGCAGTTCACTCAGGTGGAAGGGTTTGGTAAGGTAATCATCAGCCCCCAGCTCCAGGCCGGTCACCTTGTCGTCGATGCTGTTTTTGGCGGAGGTAATCAGCACATTTCCCTGCTGCTGCTCCTGGCGGATCAGTTCGAGCAATTTCAGCCCGTTGCCATCCGGCAACATGATGTCCAGTATGATCAGATCGTACTGGAACAGGCTGATCTTTTCCCGCGCAGCATCGGCTGTATCTGCGATCTCGCAGATATAGCCCTCCCTGACCAGGAAGTCGCGCGTATTTTTAGCCAGATGTTCGTTGTCTTCGACCACCAGTAATTTCATGCTCTCAAATTTCCGGACAATTTTTGAAGGAATTCTGAAGCATGGGGAGATATAGCGGATTTGGTTGTATTTTGCTTCAAATCCACCTTATGAAAAATGGCATGTCCGGTAAATTCCTCAGCTATCTCAGCGGTAACCTTGCCGGCAATTTCGCAGGTTTCGTGATCGGCATGGCTTCCACCCGCCTCGTCGCCCATTTCTTTACCACCCGCTCTATTCACAATTTATGGGGACTCACAGCAAGAAAAACGGTGGTGGACAAACAATCCTTTCACGCCCTGGAATGGTGCATCTCCACGCTGATCGGATTCCTGGTATTTGAAGTCGTTTCCAAATTCCTGAAGCAAAAACTGGATGATTTACTACCGCGGTATAAAGCAACGCGGTGGTTAGTCGAAACCCAGGAAGCTCCCGCTAAAAACTAAAAGGCAAACCCGATATGTACGATATACCGGAAGCCAATACTGGTTGTTTTCATTGATCCACTGGCATCAAACGACTTGTCGGCAAATACATAGTTCATCCCGGGAAATTTCTGGGTGATCAGTTGTTTGAGGGCATCCTGTAGTTTCGCCCGTTGCTCTTCGGTCAGGTTGCCAGTTGACTTACCCTGCAGGTCATAGGATGATATGCCCGGACCGATCATTACCAGGTCAATGGCCAGCCGTTTCCAGACGATGAACTGGTAACCAAGTTCACCGCCCACCGAAAAAATCTTGAAGTCCGTTTCAGTTGTCAGCAGCTGCTCATCCGCACTTCCTTTTCTGAAAGTCCATTGATTGTTTCGGGTGAATTTGTTGTAGGATATCCACGGACCGATATACAGGCCGTGTGGGGGGAAATATCTATTCTCTTTTGCCAGGTAGAAACGGTAGTCGGCTGAAATATTGAATCCGTTATTCTTCAGATCCTTTTGAAGGTAGAAACTGTCGGTCTCAATGGTTACCAGTTTAGGAAGGGCAACAGTTCCACCATTGATCGAAAAGCTCTGATGCTTGTTTACCACCCGTTCATAACCGAAAACGACATATTTGTCAAACCCGAACAGTGCAGCACCTGAAAGGTCATAACGTATGACGTTCTTGCGGGCATTGTGCCACGAGGAATCTATGGTAGTTTCCTGGGCGAATACCGGGCGTGAAAGCAGGAGTAACAGACAGATCACTCCGGCCAGGGATCGTTTGCGTAACATGGTTGTGGTTTTATGAGTCGGGTACGAAATGGCGTAGACAACCAGGAACGGATACAGAAAGGATCGGGAAGGAAAGTACCACGAAAGTAGAAAGTATTTTCGATTGATTGGCAATTGTTTAACAGGAAACCATACCTGCCTTTTGGCACTTTGAAATAAAAAGTGCTTTAACTTTCAGAATTAAACCTCTTTATGAAAATCAAATTTGTGCTTCCGGCATTGACTGAAGCAAAAAGTCCATTCTGGCGTCCCATTAAATACTCACTTTTCCCCCCGCTGGGCCTGGCCACACTTGCTGCCTATTGTTCTGAGAGTGACGAGCCCATCTTGCAGGATGAACACGTGGAAAAACTTGTTACCGATGACCAGCCCGACCTGGTGGTCATCCAGGTGTATATTACCAATGCCTTCCGCGCTTATGCACTGGCAGATCATTACCGGGCACGGGGGATATATGTTTGCCTCGGCGGACTGCACGTGACTTCCCTTCCTGAGGAGGCAATGGCTCATGCGGACAGTATTTTTATCGGTCCGGGGGAAGATACTTTCCCGCAGTTTCTAAAGGATTTCCGGATGGGGAAACCGCGCTCCTGTTATATCAACCAGGTGAGAGATCTCAGCGAGCTGCCGCCGGTAAGACGCGATCTGATCAAAAGGGAACGTTACCTTGTACCCAATTCCATCGTCGTGTCAAGAGGTTGCCCGCATCACTGCGACTTCTGCTATAAGGATGCCTTCTTCGAAGGCGGTCGATCTTTTTATACGCAAAAAACCGATGCTGCCCTTAGGGAGATCGACAGGCTTCCGGGACGGCATCTGTATTTTCTGGATGACCACCTGCTGGGGAATCAAAAATTTGCTGCCGCTTTGTTTGAAGGCATGCGCGGAATGGACAGGGTATTCCAGGGGGCTTCTACGGTAGATGCGATCCTCCGAAATGATCTGATTGAGAAGGCTGCCGCGGCCGGGTTACGCAGTATTTTTATCGGATTCGAATCTTTAAGCCAGAATAACCTCCTGCAGAGCAACAAGAAACAGAATCTTAACCGGAGCTACCGGGAAGCCATCCACAAACTGCATTCGCTTGGAATAATGATCAATGGAAGTTTCGTTTTCGGACTCGACGATGATGATAAAGATGTCTTTAAAAGAACGGTCGACTGGGGCGTGAACAGCGGTCTTACTACCAGCACTTACCATATCCTTACCCCCTATCCGGGAACCCGGCTTTACAGGCAAATGGAGGCAGAGGGCCGGATACTTCACCGGAACTGGGATCAGTATGATACCCGACAGGTTGTTTACAGAACCTACGGACTGTCTGCATCGGAATTGAAATCGGGTTATGACTGGGCCTACCGGTCATTCTACTCCTGGCGCAATATTGCTAAAGCAAGTTGGCAACATGATCAGCCGGAAATGATCCTCAAACATTTCGCCTATTCCGGGGGATGGAAGAAGTTTGAACCGCTTTGGAATATGGTAATTAAGACCAGGGGGTTAAATAAGATGCTGCCGCTTCTGGAATCAATTCTGTCCAGGAGCAGGAACGGAAAATATAACTCACCCCGGTCCCCCTTTCCCGCGATTGCCTAGTTGTGTCTCCTCACACGGAAACTGCAACTGAAATCATGTACGGCCGAATTGTCAAACGCAATAAGCTTACCAGTAAACGATCCGCTGATAAAGCCACCAATTTCACCATATTCAGTGATGGCTAGTGGAATGGGCTCAGGCCAGTACCCGCGGCCGCCGGCAAATTTTGGCGAGAAAACCTCGGTAACAAAATGAGATTCACCAATGGTCCTGTTGCCATCGAACTGGAAACTGATATCGGGGTTACTGGTTGCATTATGGCTCAACGTAACAATCTGCGTATTGATATTCGCGGCACTTTCAGAAGGGGGCACCAGGTAAAACCCTGCCATTTTCATGGCAGGCTCATTCAATGTTGTGGTGACGCCGTCGATCGTAAAGGTGATATTCCCCATTGTGCTTGTTCCGCAGGCTGTCAGGTTGCCGAGATCATTGAGCCCGGCAACCAGGTTAATGATTTGAGGCTCACCCTGCTGGTTGGTAAGGTTATCCACAGCAACGATGTTTACGGGAAGATTACTGCAGGCCATTGCCGTAAAGCTGAAACGGCCGTCCACTACAGGGATCCTGTTATAGAAGCCATGATCATAAGTTTGTACATAGCCATCCTCAACAGGCTGGTTTAAGCAATTGGCAACAGTTCCGGTCAGGGTAACCAGGCTTTGGCCCATATTCCCGGAAACCTGGCCGAGATCGATAGCGGTAGAGGTGGTAACAAATGGCTGTGCATAAGCGGCAACTGCACAGGGCGTCATCACCTGCAGGATCAGGCTGCGGTTGGCAAATACCGACCCACTGATATTGCCGTCGGCATCGCTGTAGCCAAAACGGCCATAGCCTGCATTCAGCGGCATACCTGCTACGGTGATGCTCACCGGCACATTTGCCAGCGGATCACCATGCTCATTCACTACCCGGGCTTTGAAGTTGACCAGGGGAATTCCTTCAGCGCCCTGCCAGAATGAAAAATGGGTGGTATTCCCACAATAACTGTCACCTTTCCTGACAGCAGTTCCCTCCTGTTTCCATAGTCCTGTTGTTTCATTCAGACTCCAAAGGGCTATTTCCTGTGGTGCAGATCCCGCCATCGCAGCTGGAATGGGTATACATATGCTGGCTGTTTTGCCCTGCGCTATCTGTAATGCCTGGCCACTACTTCCGGTTAGTTCTATTGCTGCCATTCCGAACGAGCGCAAAGCTTTCAGGTAACCGGAATTATCTGTTCCCCTGCCATCGCCCGGCAGGAAGTCCGCTGCATCCGGAGTCTCTGTGGTCGTCAGGTTTTTGCAGTTGACCTGTACCATTCCATCATAAACGGTTCCATTGGCGGCCGATACCACGGCATCTGCCGGAATTACGATCCTGGTGCCATCAGCGGTAACGATTTCCCCGCCAGCGGTGGCTGGAAATGTTCCTGAGAGTGCTTTTGGGGTCAGGCGAATTCGGACAAACCCATTCCCGTCCGTCCTGGGCGATATGGTTTTATAACCGGTAAAAAAGCCGTTCCTTGAAACCTTTATAAGCGCCGCCGCAGCCGGAACAAGTTCCTGGCTGAAAGAGAAATAGCCATATTCATCCGTTACCGCATCGGTGTTCCCCATGTTGACTGCTGCCATAGCCACGGGTTTCCCCTCCGCATCGGTAACATATCCCGATACCGAAGTTGAAAGCCTTGTGGATAGGTCCGGCGTTACAGGATCAGGTTCCTTCAGTGGTAAATGATCACTCTTTTTGCAACCCGGCAATATAGCCACGAGTCCAATGACCGTAATTAATGTAACGATTGGTTTCATGCCTGCATAGATTTCTTGTCTCCAGAACGGAGACCTTTGAACGAAAATCCACCGGCATTAGTATTAAGCGTTACTGCGTTGTGAGCAGTTGATTGGTTTAGGATGTAGTATCTGCAATTTGTAATACAATCCGTCCTTCAATCTCACCCTTTTTCATTTGCTCAAAGACAGCGTTGATGTCTTCCAGTTTTGCTATATGCACACTGGATTTTACTTTACCGTCAGCTGCGAAAGCAATGGCTTCCTGCATGTCTTTTCTCGTTCCGACGATCGATCCCCGTATGGTGTGCCGGAAGAGCACCGTTTCGAAAATGGGCATTTCAAAATTGCCGGGTGGCAGCCCAGTCATGGAAAGTGTTCCTTTCCTGCGGAGTACTGACAACCCCTGTTTATAGGCTATTGGTGAGACGGCTGTTACCAATACGCCATGCATCCCCCCGGTCTTTTCTTTCAGAAATACGCCCGGGTCCTCTTTTCTGGCGTTTACCACCAAATCCGCGCCGAGCCGCTTTGCAAGCGCTAATTTGTCATCCGCCACATCGATCGCCGCAACCTTCAGTCCCATCGCCTTGGCGTACTGAACTGCCAGGTGTCCGAGACCACCGATACCGGAGATTCCTACCCATTCACCTGGTTGTGTGTCCGTTTCTTTTAGCCCTTTGTACACGGTTACTCCTGCGCAGGTAATGGGTGCTGCTTCTGCCAGGTTCATATTTTTGGGAAAATGGGCGATATAACGGGAATCAGCCACCACGTACTCCGCATAGCCGCCATCTACACTGTAGCCGCCATTTTGCTGACTTTCGCAGAGCGTTTCCCATCCTGTTATACAATACTCGCATTCGCCGCATGCGCTGAACAACCAGGGCACCCCCACGATATCACCCAGCTTTACGTTTGTCACTTCCGGGCCCAATTCTACCACTTCACCGATGCCTTCATGGCCAGGGATCAACGGTAATTTCGGTTTTACAGGCCAGTCGCCTTCGCAGGCATGCAGGTCTGTATGACAAACACCGCAGACGATCACCCTGACGAGAATCTGATGAATACCGGGCCTTTTTACCGGAACCTGTTCAATCTGCAGGGGCTTTCCGAACTCATACAAAACAGCTGCTTTCATCACTTCTGGAATCATTGAAAAATGCATTTTGGTAGTGAAAAAATGATTGCTACAGATCAGCGCATCAGCCGTAAGGATGAAATTACTAAAATCAGTTGTGATTCATTCCGCTCCCAAAATGCTCATGGAATTTTAATGCTGGCGGTTGCTGCTGAATGAATCCCGGTACATCTTCCAGCCCCTTGTCGTTTTTTTCCAGAGCACCAGGAATTTGCCATCGTCAAAAAGTTCACCTTTCGCATTAAAACTCTGCCAAAGCCCGACTTCCACCACATACCCCTCTCCTGCTCCATACACTTCCTGTGTTATGAATTTGCCATTCCTCAGACCAATATCGTTATAGGCCAGTCTGAAAAACTGCAACGGTGCAGCGGCACCGCACAAAGCCGGTGAATTGGGTGCCATGATGCAGGCGTCTTCTGCATACCGGTTGATAAAAATGCTGGAATCGCCTTTGGCAAAGGATTGAAAATAGATGGCGTTGCTTTCAGCAATGGCTTTTTTGGCTTCTTCCAGGGCCGCGGAATGCTGAGCGGCGACGTCGGTTCCGGAGGCTACAGCGAAAAACACTACAGTGGCTAAATAAACTAATATCCTTTTCATTGTAAAGATTTGCCACAAAACTATACAGGACCACAAAGACCAAATTGTACAAATCGGAACTGATATCAGCTTTCCGTAGTCGCCTGCGATACCGGGAACTCATCTGCCGAGTACGCGGAAGGCACCAGCCCGGTAAACGCCTTGAACTCCCTGATAAAATGTGCCTGGTCAAAATAACCGGCCTCGTAGGCAACGGCCGTAAGCGATTCGTTCTCCTGCCGTAACAGGGCCAGGCTTCTGCGGAACCGGCGGATTTTCATAAAAGATTTCGGACCGATTCCTGTATAAAGTACAAACAACTTGTGCAGGTACCTGGGACTGATATTATACCTGCTGGCAACGGTTTCCACCGTCAACGCATTATCCGGCAGCGAAAGATCGTTCACGACCTGCGAGATCAATGGCATTTTTCCGGAAAGCACCGTCTCCCCGGCGATTCGTTGAAGCAGCCAGGTTTCCAGTACACTTATCCTGTCTGAGGATACAGGAGTATTCAATAACTGCTCATAAAGCGTCACCACTTCTCCGCCGACCACATCCCGCAGGTCCATCACCTGGTCATTGAAATGTGATGCTTCCTGGCGCAGGAACAAAGATGCTGCATGAGGGTAAAACCGCACACCCAACATGTGATTCTTCCCCCCCGCCTTTACCCGGAGCGGTTGGGTGATCTGCCCCCACAACTCGACCGGCGGCGTAGTCAGGAACCGCTCATTTTGCTGAGTCTTCCAGAAGCCATCCCCCAGGTTAAAGATGAATTCCATAAAGCCACCAGGAAACACGGTATCCTGAATAGTACTGTCCGATTCAAATGTGTAATAACATCTGATATGGTGCCGTAGCGCCGGTGACGGTTGTATTTCCTGGTAAAGCAACATGCCGACAGACAGTTTCGGCTAAATTACCTTTTATTCTTCTTCGCCACTGTTCTTCATTTTCATCAGGATCGTATAGGCATTCTTTGTTACTATCCTTGTTGCCGGAAGTGCCCCCTGGATCGCCGTATAGCCATCCGAAGATTCACTGACATCCACCGGGATCATCCTGAAACGGTCACTGCCCTCTACGCCGAAGAGATAATATCTGTTTTGCCATTTGACTACGGCGTCATCCGGAACAGCCCTGAGGCGTGCATTCGTCAGTTCGATCGTGGCATTCATGTAAGTGCCCGGCAGCAGTTTGCTCCGGTTGTCAAAATCACAATGCACTTCTGTACTGCGCTCCTCCCCTATACTTGGGGTAATGAACACTATGGTTGCTGAATATTTTTCACCAGGATGGCTGTTCGTAGAACAGGTGATCTTCTGCCCTACGGAAAGCCTGGATGCATCGTTTTCAAAAACCGTGAGTGTCAGGTGCAGGTCATCCGGATTAATCAGCTCAAACAACACATCCGTCGGACCAGCATACTTGCCCATATTGACGTTCACCCGCGTAATATACCCGCTGAATGGTGCATACAGGTGAACAGTACGTGAAATGGTGTTTTCATTCAGCGTCTCCGGGTTAATTCCGATAAGTCGCAGTTTTTCTGCCAGGGAACGCAACAGTACTTTCTGGCTCTGGAAATTACTCGCCACTTCCTGGAAGATCTTGTCGCTGGTGGCTTTGGTTTCATTCAATCCCTTCTGGCGCGTATAATCCGCCTCCAGGAATGCCAGCCTGCTTTGTGCAGTGAGGTAATCCTGCTGCAGCTGAATATACTGCTGATCTTCCAGCGTGGCCAGCACACTGCCTTTATTCACTTTCTGCCCGGGGATCAAAGCCGTCTTTTTGATATAGCCTCCAAGGGGTGCACTCACAGAAGCGATATTGGCGGGTGGCACTTCAATGGTGCCGTTCACCCTGATCGTACTGTGCATTTCTTTTTCTTCCGGGGCCCCGGTTTCTATACCCGCGTTTTTCATTTGTTCTGCTGTAAGGGCTACAATTGCCGTATCAGCCGGTAGGTAATTCTGCTTTTCAGTAGCGTCAGCCGGTTGAGTCGTCTGCCTGCATGAAACTGAAGCAAAGAGCAATAATATTATTGTGGTGTGGAAGATTTTCATTTGATGATTTTTTATGGGTTGATGCCGCTGAGTTTTTCCAGTTCAAAAGCAGCCGTATTCAGCTGCTGGATGGTGTTCAGGTAGTCGTTGCGAATGCCGAGTGCCTGGTTGACATGAATCACAAAATCGAGGTAACCGATATCGCCTGCATGCAACTTTTGTGTGGCCGTTTGCAGAATCTCGCTTGCATTGGGCAACAGCTGACTTTGATAGGTTGCCGCCTGTTGTGCATTGAGCTGGTATTGTTCGGTTGCATTGGCAAATGCGGTAGACAATTCCTGCCGGAGGGCGTCCTTTTCAGCCGACTTCTGGCGCACGAACACCCGGGCCGCATTGATGCGCGATCGCTGTGCTCCGGAAAAAATCGGAATTCCGATTCCCACGCTGGCGGAATTGAACCGCCTGTTGCTGCCATACCAGGTTTCTTCCTTTTGCTGGTTCGCCTGCCAGCCTATAATGGTAGAACTGTTCACGCCGGCATTGAAGGAAGGCAGCAACCTGCTTTTCTCCAGCTTCACCTGTTGTTCGGATAAAATGATCATCTGCTGTTGCAGCTGCAGGGCCGGTAGAGCTTCCAGGATAGCGGAATCAGGGATTACAGGCATGAGGTATGCTATCGAATCAGCAATAGGTTCAACTGCCACCGCACTGTTGATCAAAAGGCCCAGGTCATTTTGAATCACTGCGTACGCCGTAGCCAATTCCCGCAGCTGGCTGGCTATCTGCAGGCGCTGGTTTTCTGCAGTAGTCTTTTCCAGGATATCCGTCTCCCCTGCTGCGAATCGTTGCTGCGCCCGCTGCAGGAAATGCCTATACAGGCTGTCGGCGTCGCGGAGCAACTGTCTTTTCCGTTGCAGTACGACCAACTGGTAAAAACGGGTTTTGACCTGTACGGTTATGTCCAGCTGTTTCTGTTTCAGACTGCTCTTGCTGATAGCGATATTCATTTGATTGATGGCACCCTGGAGGCGGAAAATGGTTGGGAAAGGGATAGATTGGGATAGTGAAAATTTGTTGTCGTTGGCCATGCTGTTGAATTTTCCGTATTCAAAGCCGGCTTCTGTCTTCTCAATGTCGAGGTGACTCTTTTTCAGTGCCTCCGCAAAACGCACCTGGGTCCTGGAGACCTCCAGTGAAGCGTTGTTTTTCACCGCGCTGTCGATCGCGGCCTGCAGGGTAATCGGCTTTTGCGCTTGCGTAAGCGAAACAGACAATAACAACAGAAGGATCGTTACAGCTGCTTTTTGAGGCCTGGGTTTTTTAAGACCGTTTTCAAACAGGATATACAATACAGGCAATACAAAAAGGGTAAGCATGGTTGATATTATTAATCCGCCGATCACCACCGTAGCAAGAGGCTTCTGCACTTCACCGCCTGCGCCGGTACTGATGGCCATGGGAATGAATCCGAGCGATGGCACGAGGGCTGTCATCAGCACGGCTCTTAATTTGGATTTGGTGGCATGGATGACAATGCGCCGGACATCAGTCCACCCATCGTTTTTCAACCGGTTGAATTCTGAAACCAGGAGGATGCCATTCAGTACGGCAACACCAAAGAGTGCGATAAAACCGACACCTGCGGAAATACTGAAAGGCATATCCCGCATGGCCAGGGCGAAAATGCCGCCCGTGGCAGAGAGAGGTATGGCAGTGTAAATCAGCAACCCTTGTTTTACTGAACCAAAAGCGAAATACAGCAACAGGAAGATCAGGAACAGTGCGATCGGCACCACGATGGCTAACCGATCCTTCGCTGCGGTCATGTTTTCAAAAGAACCGCCATACGCAATAGTGTAGGTTTTCTGCAGGTTCAGTTGCTGTTCAACTTTATGCTGCAGTTCGCTTACAATGGACTGAACATCCCGGCCATTCACGTTGAACCCCACGATTATTCTTCTCCGCGTGTTCTCGCGCTGGATCTGGTTGACGCCTTCCACCTCTTCAATATTGGCCACGAACGACAGCGGGATCTGGGTACCCTGGGCTGTCTGTACCATCAGGTTCTGCACATCATGAAGGGTTTTGCGTGCATCTCCCGCCAGCCGGACGGTCATGTCAAACCGCTTTTCCCCTTCGTACACCTGTCCCGCTGCCTGGCCGGCAAATGCCGTGTTGACCACGCGGTTGATATCACTCACATTCAGGCCATACTTGGCCATGCCATCGCGGTCATACTGAATCACGACCTGCGGCATACCGGTTACTGTCTCTTCGTAGATGTTTACCGCACCGTCAACGGTTTTGATAATATCCGTGAGGCGGTGCGCATAAGCTGCAAGACTATCCAGGTTCTCGCCAAAGATCTTGCAGACGATGTCCTGCCGCGCACCGGTCATCAACTCGTTGAAACGCATCTGCACCGGGAACTGAAAACCGACGGTGATGCCCGGAATCACGTCCAGCGCCCGGGTCATTTTATCTTTCAGTTCCGGGAAGGAATGTGCGGACGTCCATTCACTCTTTTCCTTCAGGATGACCATCATGTCACCAGCTTCAAAAGGCATCGGATCGGTTGGGATTTCAGCACTGCCGATCTTGGTGACTACCTTTTCCACTTCCGGGAATTTTTCCAGCAGGATTTTCGATGCCTGTTGTGTTGACCGGATGGTGTTGTTCAGGTTACTTCCTGTAAGCAACCGCGTTTCGACAGCAAAATCACCTTCTTCAAGTTGCGGGATGAATTCCCCGCCCATCCGGCTGAGGATCACTACCGCAACAAAAAAGAGGGCCAGTGTCAGGGCTATGGTGAACTTCGGCAGTTTCAGGATCTTTCCCAGGAGCGGCTGATATTTTCTTTCCAGCCAGATCATCAGTTTGTCCGTCACCGTGTGCTGATGTGAAAGTTTTTTATTCAGACACAATGCAGCCATCATCGGTACATAGGTGACGGAAAGCAGGAATGCGCCCAGTATAGCGAAGGCAATGGTGAGGGCCATTGGTTTGAACATCTTGCCTTCTATGCCTTCCAGGGATAAAATGGGCAGGTATACGATCAGGATGATGATCTGGCTGAATACGGCGGACTTGATCATCGCCCCGGTCGATTTACTGACCTCGTTATCCATCTGTTGCTGGCTAAGTCGGGATATTCCCCTGAAATGCCTGGAATGGGAAAACCGGTGAAGAATCGCTTCCACGACGATCACGGCACCATCCACGATAAGGCCGAAATCGATCGCGCCGAGCGACATGAGGTTACCGCCCACCCCGAATTTGTTCATCAGGATAATCGCAAACAACATTGACAGCGGAATAACGGATGACACGATGAGACCCGCCCGAATGTTTCCCAAAAAGAAGACCAGTACGAAGATGACGATCAGCGCCCCTTCCAGCAGGTTGGTCTCAACGGTCTTAATGGCGTTGTTGACCATTTTCGTCCGGTCAAGGAAGGGTTCCACCACCACTCCTTCCGGGAGCATTTTCTGAATTTCGGCGATCTTCGCCTTCACGCGTTTGATCACCACCGAGGAATTTTCACCTTTCAGCATCATGACCACGGCACCGGCAACTTCGCCCTGGTCATTGTATGTCATCGCGCCGTACCGGATGGCTGAGCCATAACCGACTTCCGCCACATCACGCAGCAATAAGGGCGTCCCGTTAGCCAGGTTTCGGATGACGATCTTCTGTATATCGTCAATTGAAGTAGTGAGCCCCTCGCTGCGGATATACAGCACAGTTGGTCCCTTTTCGATATAGGCCCCGCCAGTATTCTGGTTGTTCTTTTCGAGCGCCTCAAACACCCCACCGATGGTAATGTTATGTGCCTTCAGCTGTTCCTGCCTGACAGCAATTTCATATTGTTTAAGCTTTCCTCCGAAGCTGGCCACTTCAGCAACGCCCGGCGTACCCAAAAGCTGGCGGCGGACGATCCAGTCCTGGATGGTCCGGAGGTCCATCTCGTTGTATTTGCTTTCGTACCCTTTCACAGGGCGCACTACGTACTGGTAGATCTCGCCGAGGCCTGTGGAGACCGGTGCCATTTCAGGCGTGCCGATGCCATCCGGCAGGTCCCGGGTCACCTGCTGTAATCTTTCGCTGATCTGCTGCCGGGCCCAGTAAACATCAGTTTCTTCATCAAAGACAATCGTCACGAGCGACAGCCCGAACCGTGAAAAACTCCTGATCTGTTTCAGTCCGGAGATGCTGCTGCATGATTGTTCGATAGGAAAAGTGATGAGCCTTTCAACATCAGGTGCTCCCAGGGATGGGGAAACCGTGAGTACCTGTACCTGGTTGTCAGTAATATCAGGAACAGCGTCTATGGGTAACCGGGTGACTTCCCATGCCCCCCAGCCAATCAGTGCAAGTACAAATATTCCAATGATCAGCTTGTTCCTTACGGAAAAACTGATGATATGCTGTAACATAACCTTTTCTCGATTTCAAGTAAGTAATACACGCCTGTTCACTGGATGTAAACGGGCAGAGAATCAATAAGTATCATTGAGGAAGGTTATGCCCTTGGAGGACGGAACAATGCGTTGATCGCCGGATTGGGAAGGTGGTTGATATCCGTTACCGGGTAATCTTTGACTAGTACCGGTGTAGCTGCCCGTTTTAACGTAAATGTTCGGGGCGTGGATACGAAAGACAGTTGAAATGACTGGATGTTGAAGGACTTGAAGGGTAGTTGCCGGTCTCTTTCTTCATCATGATCATTAAGATCAGTGCCCCAGTAATGCATGGAAAGAAAATCGATAAAGCCAAGTTGCCTGTCCAGTTGCTGGTGCTCCATAAAATGAGCGACAAGCACCTGCAGCTTCATCAACTGGTTGATGGTGGAGCTGCTGGCGATGCACAAAACCAGGAATATGATCGCAGCGCGTCTTTGCACGGACGCAAATATAAAAGTTTAGCCGTTACCAATGGTGCCGCTATTTCTCCGGATGCAGTGTGTCCAGCGGTTTGCCTTCTTCAGATTCAGGGTCTTCATCCACTTGTTTTCCCTTGAGATCGTTTAGTGTTACTTTTTCTGCTTTGCCCCTTTCTTCACCTGGCGCTTTGTCGACTCCTTCCAGGTCTGCATTTGAAGCAATATCTGGATCAACGATCTTTTGTGGTTTGCCCGTTGTTTTCTTTTTCATGGTGATGAGTTATGTTTCAAACCATAAAAAGCAATGCCAGCTATAGCCGGGGTTAAGGCAGCCGACCTGGCTCAAACCTTCAGCCATACTGTATCCGTCCATCTGCCGGCCGGTGGGTTGTATCCCGTATTAAATATTGTTTTATTTGAGATATCTAAACGTTTTGTTAAAAACGGAATGATTTTTGACCCATAACCCAGCCGCCGGAATTAACAATCAGATCCCCAGGGGAATTGCCGGGAAGCATGGACGAAGCCAGGATGAAGCCGGGAAGCATACAGGTAGCCCCTGAGCTCACCCTAACCTGACCCTAACCTGACCCTAACCTGACCCTAAGCAGACCCTAAGCAGACCCCAACCAGACCTGCAAAAATGCAGGTAATCCGATTAATAAATTCTTGTGCTGCAACCTATCCAATATTGTATCTATTTAATAATCAGTAAACTGTGAAAAATCATGGCAATTCTTGACCAAAATCTGCTCATGCATGGAGCCAGCGGCTCCATCGACAACTATTATACCCGGCAACACCGGGGTAAAACCCTTCTCTGCCGGAAACCAACTTCAAAAGACGGCTGGAAAGCCAAAGGCGGACAAATCGAAAACCGGGAAAAGTTAAAGGCCGCCAATGCGTATGCTAACAGGGTGCTCCAGAATCCCGAACTCCTTGCGACTTACGAGGGCCTGCTCAAAAAGTACGAAAACGTGCAAAATATCGCCGTCCGCGATGCCTGGCGATCACCGGAAATTCTCGACCTGGCATTCGAACACAACAACACGGCAAAGAGACTAACTGTTACCGTTATCGCCATCGATGATACCAAAGTGGTGAGCGTGGAAGTTTTACTGATGGATTGCATTGACCAGGTGTTGTTGCATGGACAGGCCGTTCGTCACCCTTATAATCATAACAAATGGATCTTTGAAGCAGACAACGTAGCGGCATTACCGGAGCATGGGACAATTGAAGTCATCGCCTGTGACCTTCCGGGGAACAAGGCTACAGCAACCATGCTGACCGGCAATTAATATTTTGATGGTGAAGGCAGCCGCAGGCGTTAGCGCATTGCCTTCACCAGCTTTGCGAGCTGCTTCAGCCTGGGCTCCAGCTCCGGGGTCAGCAATACACCCAGGGAGATCCGCATACAGTTGTCGAACTGCGGCTGCAGTGTAAACATCCTGCCGGGCGAGAAACCAATCTTTTGCTTCAGCGCGATGTCGAAGAGTTCTGATGTGTTGACCATCCTGTTCAACTCGACCCATAAGGCAAGTCCGCCTTGTGGGCGGCTGATCCTCGTATCCGGCGGGAACCAGGTGGTGATGGCAGTCTCGTATCGCACATAGTTCTGCTGCAGCTGAACGCGTAGCTTCCGCAAATGATTCTCATATCTTCCTGAGCGTAAAAAGCTGGCAATAGCTTCCTGTGTGATCGTTGATGAGGAGATGGCATGTACCCACTTCAACCGAAGCAGTTGCTCTTTGAATTTGCCCGGCACCACCCATCCCGCACGATAACCAGGGGCCAGCGTCTTGGAAAATGAGCTGCAGAATAGCACATTGCCTTCCTGGTCATAAGTCTTGCAACATTTGGGACGTTGTGTGCTGAAATACAGATCACCATAGATATCATCTTCAATCAATGGTACCCCGTGTTTAGCCAGGAGTTCAACCACAGCTTTTTTATTTTCTTCCGGCATGCAACTGCCCAGCGGTGTATTGAAATTGGGAACGAGCAGGCAGAGGTCGATTTTTCGGGCAACTTTTTTCAGGGCATCCACTTCCACGCCCGAAACCGGATGGGTGGGAAGTTCCAGAACTTTTAATCCCAGGCTCCTCGCCAGTTGCAGGCTGCCTGGATAACAGGGAGATTCCATGGCAATGGTATTGCCAGGTTTACTCAGCGCCATCAGGCAAAAAGACAGGGCGTTCATCCCCCCTGCTGTTGTAATAATGTCGTCATCCCGCAGTTTTCCACCCCATGTGATAGACCGGGCAGCAATCATCCGCCGCAGGTTTTCATTACCCTGTAAAGGTTCGTATTCCGTCCCAGCAGCAGGAAGCCGCCGGGTCGCCTGCACGATTTCCCTGTTCAGCCTGGTAATGGGTAGAAACTCTTTGGCCGGTACACCGGTGGAGAAATTCGTGACTCCTTTAGCACCCCTGATCGAATAGACTTTCCGTAACAGATCATCCGGCTCCGGCCTGTCGGTATTGGTTGAGGGATTGCTGACAGAAGGAATCGGCAGTCTTTGAAAAGGCGGCTGGCACACAAAGTACCCCGACTGGGGTTTCGATTCGATCAGCGATTTAGCTTCCAGCTCCAGGAATACCCTTTTCGCTGTATTCATGCTGATGCCATGTTCTTCGCACAGCATCCGCACCGAAGGCAACCGGTCGCCTGGTTGTAAAACCTTGTCCCGGATCAGGCGGGCTATATTATCGGTGATGTCAGCGTAAAGAAAACTGCTTTTCATATTACAAAGGTAACTGTGTCCATATAAAAACTGAAAACTGTGACTGTGTCTATTGGTGTGCCTGGGGTAGTTTTGTTGAATAATTCATACTTATGCTGAAAGTAGAAATCAGGACGGGAAAAGAGAATATGGATATTGGCACCATATACCAGTTTCTCAGCGGAGAATCCTACTGGGCGAAAGGAATTTCTCTTGCCTTCGTAACCAGTTCTATGAACAACTCCTATTGTGTCGGGGCGTTCCACGAAGGCAGGCAGATTGGATTCGGCCGCGTAATTACGGACTACTATACATTCGCCTGGTATGCAGATTTTTTTGTGCTGCCGGAATTCCATGGACAGGGCGTCGCCAAACAAATACTCTCCCATATCGCGCAGCAGCCCTGGTCACAGCGCCTCCGTCGTACCATGCTGGGTACGCGGGATGCGCATAGCCTTTATCGTCAGTTTGATTTTAAAGAATTAAAGGTTCCCGCCAATATCATGGAAATATCAAGGCCCGACATCTACCGATAGTTCGCGATCCTGACCAGCTGTCCCACATCGTGAATTACAATCTTGCGGCCCCTGGTCTCCAGCATCCCGGCCTGTTTAAACTCCGTGAGTACCCGCACCACATTTTCCTTTGTCGTGCCCACAAGGCCGGCGAGATCTTCACGGCTCATGTTGATGATTACGCTCATACCCGGCTGGAAATCCACTTTGTATTTTTCGCGCAGCACCACCAATTGCAGGGCCAGCCTTTCACGAACTGATTTTTGCGTGAAGAGCGTGAGTCCATTGGCCAGAACACCAAATTCGTGGCTTAGATTCTTCAGCAGCCTTCGACCCAGGATGCCGGAATGGTTGAGCATATCGAGAAAGTCTTCTTTGGGAATAAAGGCGATCCGGCTTTCTTCCAGTGCTGCGGTTGAATCCGGATAACGTTCTTCGGCAAGCACGGCATGGTAGCCGATCAGGTCTCCGGCATTGGCCACATAAACAATATGTTCTCTGCCGGATTCATCCACCTTGAATTTCTTGACCTTCCCTGCCATGATATAAAAAATCCCCTGGGGATAAGCCCCTTCCCGGAAGATCAGTTCCCCTTTTTTATATACCTGTTCCAGGCGGTGTGCCATGAGTTGATCCAGGTCGTTTTCTGGCAGGCCGGAAAGTATGGATCCGCTTTTGAAATCCCACTTGTCCATGGGGAAAATTCCATTTAAACTCATAGCGAAGCAAAAATACCTTTTTAAAAATTGATATTATGCAGTTTTTCAATTGATATGGCTCAATGAAACCGGTGCCGTCCCCGGCTAATTTTGCGGGAATCCCTGACAGATATTTAAAAAATCCGGATCAAAGACTATTGAAAGCATATGAACATGAGAATTACCCAGCAGCTGCGAGAACGATGCAATGACCTTTGTGAACTGTGCAATGAGGAACAAGCCAGTGTAGCTTATGCCGTCAGCCCGAAGACAAATGAAGAAATTGAAAATGTTGTGGCGCTTTGCAACACCTGCCTGCCTTCGCTGGTAGATCCCGAGGCCGCCAATCGCTGGCGTTGCCTGGCCGGAAGTATCTGGAATCCCGAACCAGGTGTACAGGCGCTGACCTACCGGATCCTCTATGCATACAAGGATCAGGAATGGGCGAGTGAGATCATGAGTTCGGTCGAACTGGATGAATCGGTAGTCAATTGGGCATTGAGCGCCTACGAGGTGAAAGCGGTGCACAAAGACAGCAATGGCAATGCACTGGAGAATGGCGATACGGTGGTATTGACGCAAGGGTTAAATGTAAAGGGAACCAGTTTCACTGCTGCTAAAGGAACGATTGTACGGAAAATCAGGCTGGTGCCGGACAATGTCGAACAGATCGAAGGGAAGATCAACGACCAGACGATCGTGATTCTCACGAAGTACGTACGCAAATCCTGAACCGGTGTTCAAACCAAAACTCTTTACCACGTTAAAAGGCTACACCACCCTGCAACTGGGTAAAGATGTTCTGGCGGGGATCATCGTAGGAATCGTTGCATTGCCCCTGGCGATCGCCTTTGCCATCGCATCGGGCGTATCACCGGAAAAGGGACTGATTACTGCTGTAATTGCCGGCTTTATCATTTCAGTAATGGGCGGCAGCCGGGTACAGATCGGCGGACCGACGGGTGCGTTTATCGTGATTGTTTATGGCATTGTGCAGACTTACGGTATCGACGGACTGACGATTGCCACTTTTATGGCGGGGATCCTGTTGTTGATTATGGGGTTGGCGCGGATCGGATCTGTTATTAAATTCATTCCCTACCCGCTCGTCACCGGTTTTACCAGTGGAATTGCCCTGATTATTTTTGCGTCTCAGATAAAAGACTTCATGGGACTGAGCATGGGCGCTGTACCGGCGGATTTCATAGCGAAATGGGAAGGTTATATAAAGCATATCCGATCAGTGAATGTCGCAGCTGTCTGTATTGGGATGGCATCCATTCTGATCATTCAACTTACACCTAAAGTCACCAGGAGAATCCCTGGTTCATTGATTGCGCTCCTGCTGACGACTGCAGTTGTTTTAATTTTTCATCTTCCGGTGGAAACCATCGGCAGCCGGTTCGGCAGCATTACTGCATCCATTCCGTTGCCGTCGCTGCCGCATATCGATTATGCTTTAATCAAAAACCTGATTCAGCCTGCATTTGCCATCGCACTGCTTGGTGGCATTGAAAGCCTTTTGAGTGCGGTCGTCGCTGACGGGATGATCGGCAGCAATCATAAATCCAACATCGAGCTGGTGGCACAGGGCACTGCCAACATTTTTTCATCCCTTTTTGGAGGCATCCCGGCCACCGGCGCGATTGCACGTACTGCTACCAATGTAAAAAACGGCGGGCGTACACCTGTTGCCGGGATCGTCCACGCCCTTACCTTACTACTCATCATGCTGGTCGCAGGACAATGGGCCGTTTATATCCCGATGCCGGCGCTGGCGGGTATTTTGATCGTGGTAGCCTATAACATGAGTGAGTGGGAAAATTTTGTGTCGATGCTCCGGGGCCCCAAGGGTGACCGGCTTGTCCTCCTGGTGACTTTCCTGCTTACTGTTCTTGTGGATCTCACAGTGGCCATCGCGATCGGGATGATACTGGCAGCTTTCCAGTTTATGCGGCAGATGATCGAAAACAGTAAAGTAACGCAGTTTGAAGATACCGTGAATATTGACTCTGCCGGTATTCCCGCAGGCGTGGAAGTGTTCGAAATTACCGGCCCACTTTTCTTCGGCGCTGCATACAAATTCAGAGAGGCGATGCGTTTGATCGAATCTCCTCCAAAAGTCCTCATCATCCGGATGCGGCATGTGACTGTTATAGATGCTACCGGCATCAAGGCAATCCGCGAAATCCACAAAGATTCCAAACGCCACCACACCCGGCTCCTGCTTGCTGAAGTTAACGACACCGTGAAATCCGAATTGAAAACAGCAAGATTATTGTTCGCCATCGGCAAAGCGAATGTCACCCCGTCGCTGCCCGCGGCAATTGACCGGAGTCATCACCTCCTTCACGAACAACCCCTCTGACAGCTCCGCTAGCAGGTTCAGTATCTGTTGAATAACATATTACTATTTCCTAAGGTATTTAATTTTTCAAACAAATTAATTAAATGTTTGAAAAATTAAAATCTGTCCGTTATCTTCCATAACAGGATCAGACGAGAAAAATGATGAGCAAAAAGGAAGTCAATAAGGAGAAAATAGGAAAAGCCGCCATGAAATGTTTCATGAAGTTCGGCCTGGATAAAACAACACTGGATGATATCGCCCAATCTGTCGGATTGAACAAAGCATCGCTTTATTATTACTATAAAAACAAGGAAGACATATTCGTAGAAGCAGCTTTGAAAGAAGGGGAAGATTATCTTGTTTCGCTGCAACAAAAGGTTTTGGCAAAAAAGGGAGTGGAAAGCCAGGTTTCCTTTTATATGGAATCCCGGTTCAATTATTACAAGAATGTGCTCAACATGAACAGCGTTTCCGTAGAGACATTAAACAAGATCCTCCCCCGTTTTTTTGAATTGTACGAAGCGTTGATGAAACGTGAAAAGCAATTCCTATCGCTGCTGATCAAAAAGGCAATCGACGAAGGCGAACTGGAGAAAACCAATACAGAAAAGATTGCATCGGTGCTGATCAACATCAGCGATGCCTTAAAACATAGCGTGGAACAACAGGCCATTTTGAAAATGGAAAGTGAAATTGACTATTCGAACAGTCTTAAGGACATGAAGTTCCTGATTTCGCTGATGTTTAACGGGCTTAAAAAATAGTTTGAACGATTTTGCTGCCATGAGTGAATTGCATGTACTGAGAAACTTTTATGAAAGCGGCGCAACGCGTCCGTATGAATTCAGAAAACAGCAATTGCTGCTTTTGAAAGCAGCTGTGCTGAAATATGAGCAGGAAATTTACGTTGCGCTTCATACAGATCTCAAAAAAAGTGCTGAAGAAGCCTATGCCACGGAATCCGGGCTGGTGCTTGCTGAGATCAACCTGGCCCTGCGCCAGTTGCGCCGGTGGATGAAACCCCGGCGGATTCTTCCCGACCTGGTCAATCTTCCCTCCTCAGGCAGGATCCATGCTGATCCGCTGGGGGTAGTATTGATTATTGCTCCCTGGAACTACCCGCTTCAGTTATGCCTGATACCATTGGTGGGGGCTATCGCTGCCGGAAATTGCGCTGTGCTGAAACCATCAGAACTGGCACCCGCAACTTCGGCAATCATACAGAAAATCATCAGCGAGATCTACCCGCCTGCGTATATTAAAGTTGTTGAGGGCGATGGAAGTGTGGTAATCCCGGAAATGATGCAGCAGTTTCGCTTCGACCATGTATTCTATACCGGTAGTATCCCGGTGGGAAAAATCATTTACCAGCTGGCTGCCAAAACCCTCACGCCGGTGACCTTGGAACTGGGTGGCAAAAGCCCGGCCATCGTTGAAAAGGATGCCGATATAACAGTAAGTACAAGACGTATTGTACTGGGGAAATTTGCGAATGCAGGACAAACCTGCGTAGCACCGGACTATGTGCTGGTGCATGAAGATATCGCTGAAGCGTTTACCAGGAAACTGGTTCAAACGATACAGGATTTCTTCGGAAAAGATGCCCAGAAAAGTGCGGACTATGGAAAGATCATCAATGCCCGGAGATTTGACCAGCTGGCAAGCTACCTGAAAGATGGTGAACTCGTTTACGGTGGAAAAACAGACCGTACATCGCTGTATTTCTCTCCTACCGTACTGAAAAATATCACCGCGGGTTCGGCCATCATGACCGATGAAATCTTCGGGCCTGTATTGCCTATCCTGACCTTTTCCACCACGGAAGAAGCTGCCGCCATCGTAAGGCAACATCCTGATCCGCTTGCTTTTTATCTCTTTACTTCCGACAAGGTAAAAGAGAAGACGTGGTTGGATCAAACGCGCTTCGGCGGCGGCTGTGTCAACAATACCGTCTGGCACTTCGCCAATCACCGTTTCCCTTTTGGCGGAATCGGTAACAGCGGCATCGGTGCCTATCACGGTAAACATTCTTTTAACACTTTCAGCCATGAAAAAGCGGTGATGAAAACGCCGCTATGGCTGGATCCTGCTATAAAATATCCGCCATTCAAAGGAAAACTAAAATGGTTTAAGCGCTTTATCAGATAAAACGGGCCTCAAAAACTAACGATTGCAAACCTATAAACCCTCAACTGCTGCTTATGAAAGTAATCCAATCCATGCTCACTGTAGTATTGGTGTTTACTTCGGCGCTTTTATTTGCCCAGGCTGGCATTAAAGGCACGGTAAAAAACAAGGCTACAGGCGAATCCGCTCCTGCAGTATCCGTCTCCATTAAAAACTCATCTGAAGGGACCTATACGGATGACAGGGGAAGATTTACACTCAATACCAGGAAGCCCTTCCCGGTGATACTGGTGATCTCTTCCATCGGTTTTGAAACAAAGGAAGTGGAAGTGCATGACAACAATGCCAGGATCGACATTGCCATTGCTCCTGCTTCTTCATTGGGTGATGAAGTAGTGGTATCAGCAAGCCGCACCACGCAGCGGAAACTATCCTCGCCGGTCACCATTGAACAGATCAGCAGCAAGGATGTCGCTACCTCCCCACAGCTCAACTACATGGATATGGTCCAGGGCCTGAAGGGTGTTGATGTTACTGTATCAAGCATTGGGTTCACCACCATTACCACAAGAGGATTCAATACAAGCGGTAACACCAATTTCACCCAGATTGTGGATGGCATGGATAACCAGGCGCCGGGTCTGAACTTTCCCCTGGGCGGTGCCATCAGCCTTACCCAACTGGATGTGGACAATATTGAAATTCTTTCGGGTGCTTCTTCTGCCCTCTATGGTTCACGTGGCCTGAATGGTACCATGGTCATGACGGGCAAAGACCCCTTTAAGTACCAGGGGCTCAGTATGCTGATCACCCAGGGTGTCAATCACGTGAAAAGCAACAGCAGCAATGATCCGGTCGGTGCATCTCCCTACTATGACTGGGCAGTGCGTTGGGGTAAGAAGATCAACGACAAGTTTGCCTTCAAGATCAACCTGCAGTATACCGGCGCTAAAGATTGGGTAGCTACCGATACCACCAATAAAAATGGCCCGGGCACCAAATACACGGATCCGAACTACAACAGCCCCAACTATTATGGCGGTGCAACATCTGTGAATATCAACCCTTTCCTGGAATATGCCCTGGCTATGGATGAATCGCTGGCGCCTATCATTGAACCCATGCTGGGTCAACCCAACTATGTTGCCCGTACAGGCTATGGTGAGTATGGTTACCTGGATAACAACGCAAGGCTGTTTAAATCAAACGTTGAGCTCCGCTACAATATCAACTCCAGGATACAGGCGATCGCTTCGGGTACTTTCGGAACTGGTAACGTGGTGTATACGAATGATACGCGTTACCAGATCAAGGATTTCAAGGTTGGACAATACCGCCTTGAGCTGAGGAGCAACCGGTGGTTTGTACGCAGCTATCTTACCGCTGAAAACTCCGGTAAAACGCTGGTTGCCGGCCCGACCGCTCAATACATCAATGAAGGCTGGAAACCGAGTTTTGATGAAAGCACCGGCGATGGCTGGTATCCACAATATACCATGGCGCTTATCGGTGGATTGGCAACCGGTGCTTCGGCAGCTGACGCTCACTGGGCGGCAAGAGGATTTGCCGACCAGGGCCGCCCCATGCCTGGCGATCCCCAGTTTGAACAATTGAAAAGCGCCATTTCCACTACCCCGATTCCTGAAGGCGGTACTTTGTTCCAGGACAGGAGTAAACTGGTGAACACGGAAGCGCAGTATAATTTTTCGGACCTAATCAAATTTGCCAATGTAATAGCCGGAATCAACTGGCGGCTGTACAGCCTGAACAGCAAGAACACCTTGTTCCCGGATGAGAACAAGCCGATCAATGTAAATGAATACAGCGCCTATGTGCAGCTTTCCAAAAAAGTGATCAACAACAAACTGAATATCGGTGCCTCTTTCAGGCTGGATAAAAACTCGTTGTTCACATCACCTAAAGTTACTTCACGCGCATCGCTGGTTTATGAGGCTGCGAAAGAAAACTATATCCGGTTTTCCTACCAGAACGCTTACAGTTTCCCGTCCAACATCCAGGCATTGCAGAGCACCCTGAATGGCTACAACAGCTATTCTTCCGGTGGTTCCAATTTGTTGCTCATCGATCATTATCATTTTGATCAGTATGCGCCTTATACTTTGCAAAGCGTAGAGGATTACCAGAAATCAGATGATCCCGCAGCGCTTAAGAAATTTCTGTACAGCGACATCAAGCCGCAATCCGTAAATGCATTCGAACTGGGTTATTCCACCCTGATCGCCAAAAGAGTGCTGATTGATGTACTGGGATATTACTCCACCTGGCAGAACTTTATCGGGTACGCTGATGTAGCCAATACGCCCGGCACTACAGACCCTGAAGCCTTCAAGGACCACAGCACCTATATCCAGTACAATATTGCCTTCAATGGCGCGCAGACAGTAAATACCTATGGTTATGCGGCAAGTGTGAGTGTTGACCTGAGTCACAATTTCCTGGCAAAAGTCAACTACTATTCAGATTTCATGAAGAACAGGAACAACAGCCAGGTGAATAATTTCAACACACCCAACTATCACCTGAACATGGAGTTCGGCAACAATGGTTTCGGTAAGAAACAACTCTGGTCTTTCAATACCACCTTTCGCTATAAGCCCGGTTACTTTTATGTAGTGTCTGGCGGATTGGCGCAGGGTCGTGTGCCTTCCTCCGCTGTTCTTGATGCACAGGTCAGCTATAAGCTGGTGAAAGCACATTCAGGTATCCGCGTGGGTGGTACCAATGTTACCAACAAATATTATTCTACGGGTATCGCCAACCCGAATATTGGCGCAGTTTACTATGTTACTTATGCCTACAATATTTTCTAAGTCTACAAACACTGCAAATTATATGCGTAACCATTTTTGCCTGTCAGCCGTGATCGCGGCCTGTTGCCTGTTTGCTTCCTGCAGCAACCTCCCGAAAGATGCAGCTGAAAAAGCTCCCGAGTATGCCACGGAACTAACTTTTAATCCTGGTGAAGAAAGCAAGATTGTCGAAGCGCTATTGTCCCTGAAAGCCAATACGAGTATATTATTGAAAGCCGGCAAATATTCATTCGACAACCTGAGCATTGCCCAGGTAAATCATATTGCTTTAAAGGGGGAAGGAAAAGATAAGACGATACTGGATTTTTCCGGGCAAAGCCAGGGTGGCGAGGGCATCCGGATCACCAATGTGATCGGTCTGACTGTCAGCGACATGACCATCCGTGATTCCAAAGGAGACCTGTTAAAGATCAATAAAAGCCGGGATGTTGTAGTCGCCAACCTCAATGCCGTGTGGAAGACAGCTGATTCCACCAGCGGCGGCTATGCGATATACCCGGTAATGTGTAATAATGTGCTGATCGAAAACTGTTATGCCGAAGGTTCATCAGATGCCGGTATTTACGTCGGACAAAGCGACAGCGCTGTTGTGAGAAATTGTAAAGCTGCCAAAAACGTGGCAGGATGTGAGATTGAAAATACTACGAATGCATTGGTGTACAACAATGAGTTTTATAATAATACTGCCGGTTTCCTGATCTTCGACCTGCCGGGACTTTCCAAGCGGGGCGGTCATGTTAAAGCATACGACAACTACTTTCATGACAACAATTTCAGAAACTTCGCAAAAGCAGGCAGTTTCGGAACCTCCTGGGGCGTAGGCAATGCATCACCCGGAAGCGGTGTGATCATCCTGGCTACCTCTCATATCGAACTGTACCAGAACCGGATCATCAACAACAACAGCTCAGCGATCACAATTGCCTCTGGATTTGCAGTGGACGAGAAGGCTGCTGAGAAGATCAACGACAACTACGCTCCTATTTCACAGGATATCAAAATCCATAACAACACCATCGAAATGGGACCTGAGTTTCCTGCGCCTGCTTACGATCACCATATCGGTAAATTGCTGGTGGCCATTCAGCAGAAGCTGAATAAAAGGATCCCGGTGATCATGTATGATGGCATTTCCTCCAATATCATGACGAAGGGAACAGCCGCCAATCCGGACGGGATTTGTATCAACCAGCCCGGCGACAATATTTTTGTGAACGCTGATTTTCTGAACATGCAGCACCCGGAAAAGTGGAGCCCTGCTACGGATATCACTGCTTATACCTGTAAATAATGAAGAAGATCAGTTTTTTTACGCTGTTGTCGGGAGTGATTCTGGGTAGCCTTGCAGTGATGCAAAGTTGTGGAAGCGGAGCGCAAAAAAAGGAAGAAACCGTTAAAGGCAGCGCCCCGCTGGAATTCCGGGAGAAGCTTTCTGATTATGGATTTTTCGTGGGAAAACTCAGCAGTCTGCAACCGCAGTCCAATGTCATTCCTTATGAACTGGCTACTCCGCTGTTCACGGACTATGCCGTGAAGGACCGTTTCATTGTGTTGCCTGAAGGAAAGCAAATGCGTTATGTTGCCGAGGGCGCACTGGATTTTCCGGATTCCACTTTTATCATCAAAAACTTTGCCTACACGAATACAAATCATGAGAAGATCATGATCGAGACAAGGATCCTTGTCAAAGATCCATCCGACAAGCAATGGAAGGTGATGGATTACCTCTGGAACGCGGAACAGACAGAAGCGGTAAAACATATTACTGGTGCAAAATTGCCGATCACACTACTGGATGATAATGGCAAAGCCGTTTCTACGGTTTACCAGATGCCCAATACCAATGACTGCAAACGGTGTCATATCAAAAACGATGTATTGACGCCAATTGGTCCCAAAGCGAGAAATCTCAATTTTACGCCTGCTGCAATGCCTGCCAACCAGCTGGCTGTTTGGGCATCGCGTGGACTGCTGAAGGGATTACCTGATTTGAAGGCCGTGGAACAACTGCCCGACTGGAAAGATAGCAGGCACTTCAGCCTGGAACAACGGGCAAGAGCGTACCTTGATGTGAATTGTGCGCATTGCCATACCAAAGGCGGGGATGCCTACAATACCGGGCTGTTCCTGGAATATGAGCAGCAGGAGCCGCATTATCTCGGTATCGGGAAGGAACCGGTTTCAGCTGGTTCGGGTGCCGGCGGATTGAATATTGATATCATTCCAGGCGATCCGGAACATTCCATTTTGGCTTACCGGATGAACAGCACAGAACCCGCCACCGCGATGCCCGAACTCGCGAGAACCATTATTCACAAAGAAGGTGTTCAACTGATCACAGAATGGATCAAAAGTATGCCGAAGCAAAAGGTGCCAGCGAAATAAAGAAGGTTGGGGAAACCCAACCTTTACTTCATCACTTTACATAAACAAACTCCAAGGCCACTATTTGGGTACCCCCTGGCTCTTCCTGGTACCCTACGCCGTAACACCCCTGCGAACCAGGTGTGCGCAGCACTACACAATATTGCTCCTTCTTTTTGACCCTCAGGTCAACTTCAAAGCTTATCGCCCTGGGAGACCAGCCAATATTTGCCACGGGAACAGTCGCTTCAGCTAAACGATCACCGGTTGGATTGCCCTCTCTGTCAGCCTGATATACTGCTAGTTCCAGGTTCCCGTCCGGGTATCCAGACTGAAAAGAAGTGACCTTAATATGCTTTAGTGTGCCGGTTAAAAATGCAGTTATGGGTTGCGACACCGAAACCCCATTGCTTACTGCGCAGGCGACTGTTTTCCGGTTGCCTCCAACCGCCTCCCCGGGCATGCGGTAAGTATCACTGCAAACGAGCGGCTTAATTGATCCATCTGCATTAAATGAAAGCCGCGTCCAGTAAAAATTGGCCAGCGCCTCATTTTTGGCGGCATTGTTCCAGAGATCACTGCCATAGAGGATCACCTCGCCTTCAGGAAACTTGAAAGTGGACACAAAGGAAGGCTGACCGCCACAGGAATTGTCACTGATCTTAACAGGGGCAGACCATGGTCCCAATGGTGCCGGTGCCGTACGGTAGGATGTTCCGGTTCCGCTGCAATAGCCGCAGTTCGGATCGGAATACAACACGTAATAGATGCCGTTACGCTTGAACACACCCGGTGCCTCTGTTTGACCGCCAGTGATGTTGGTCACGTATTTGCCAGTGCCCGTCAGGTAGTCATCGCTCAGCTGTTCGATCACGATCGTTCCCTTCGTGCGCCAGTCCGTGAATGCCAGGTAGCACTTGCCATCATCATCCACAAAGAGGTCGTGGTCACCATTGTTCAGTTCCCCTGCCGGCATATTGCTGTTTACGGCGAGCTTTGGTTCTGCTACTTCCGTAAATGGCCCCGTGGCATTCCTACTCGTGAACACGCGGTATCCGCTGACATTGTCGTATACATTAATCCAAAGCACATATTGGCCGGTCCCTTTGTTGAACACCACGTGGGGCCGGAAACATCCATAAGTATTGCCGTTGCATCTTTTCTGCCATACCGGCGTATTGGGATCAAACAGGAAACCTTTATCTACCCAGTTTACCAGGTCGTTCGAAGCATAACATTTGAAGCCACAGAAGGGCGCATCTTTTTTCCCCCATTCAAATCCGCAATCGTAGCTCGTGCCATAGAGATAATAAGTTCCGTTGAACCATGCTATCTCACCGTCGTGTGCATCCAGCGCATTACCCAGGTTGCTGAAACGCACCAGCTGTTTTCCCTTTTCATCAAAATTGATAATCCGGGGAAATTCCCCGGGCTTTGTTTGTCCGTAAACAACAGTGCCAAACAGGAAACAAAAAACCAATGGTAGCCACGAATTCATCTTTAAACCTGGTTTGGTATAAAATAAAAAAAGTTCTTCCTATGCGCGACCCAACATCTTCAGGTAACCAAAATGCGACCGGATCGCTGCCGGTATACTTCGTTCATTATAGGGTAAATTATATACCCTTGCTTTTTCCCGTATGAGTGGTGTGATCTGGTTGTATACCGTATGGGGCAGGTTAGGAAACAGATGATGGGATGTATGGGAGTTGAAACCGCCAAAAATCCGGTTGGCCCATTTGCTTTCAGGATGGTAATCCAATGAAACGGCCAGTTGATGCTCATAATAATCGTATGGCAACTCGCCGTTCTCGTCAACTTTGGGAAACTCGGTTTCCATAGCCAGGTGAGAAATGATCAGCGTCAGCACAAAAAACAGGGACACGACCACATGCATGACGGCGAAAGCGAGTAATACCTGTGACAACGTAAGCGGCGTCAGCCAGACCGGCAGCGCAACAAGTAAAACCAGGTACATCATTTTCAGCAGGATAACTTCCGACACAAAGCCAAAGGAGTAAACCTGGTTCTTCAGGTTGGCCAGCTCCTTCTTACGCAGGTAAATGAAATCTTTTACAAAGATCCAGTGCAGGGTATAAATGGCATACAGAACCGGCGCATAAAGGTGCTGGTATCGTTGATGTCGTCGCAAGGGATGGTGTGGTGACAGCCTCATAAAGGGATTGTCGTCGATATCAGCGTCACATCCATCAACATTGGGAAAGATATGGTGCGATGCGATATGTCTTTTCTGCCACAGGCGGGAATTCACGCCCTGCAGGTTGAACACCAGGTAGAATACGATGCTATTGATGCGCTTATTGTCGGTGAATGTGCCGTGTATGCAATCATGGGCGCAGTTGAAAGCCAACAGGATCCCCGTCAGCCCGAACAGTATATAAATAAGAATCAGAAAAACCAGGTTGGACTGAATGATGGGAAAGTAAATGCCGGAATAGAGCGTAATATATATCAGTGAATAACAGGCGAACTTGGTGAGCATTTCTCTTTTCGCCAGCCGGAGTTTTTCGTTGTCCAGCAGATCAGCAACATCCTGTTTCAGTTCAGCGTAAAAAAGCGAACTCTTTTTCCTGAACTTAATTTTTAACGGTTTAGCCGGGGTCATGCGGGTTTACTTACAACAGGCAATAACACCTGAATTGAAGTAAATCAAATACTGGCACAAACGAAAATTACCGATCCTAATATTTCGTTAACTGACTTGCGGAATACTAATCAACCGCCCACTCATAATTGAGCCAATCCCGGTTTTCACTTGCGCCCAGGCGTTCGTAAAAGGCCTTACCGGCTTCATTCCAGGGAGCGACAGTCCATTTGATCTGGCAACAGTTGTTCTCCCGGGCTTCCTTATAAAGTGCCTTCATCAGCATTTCACCGATTTTTTGCGAGCGGTGGGATTCTGCAACAAACAGCTCCTTCAGGAAGATTGCCGGCCTGTTCCGGGCGGTATAGGGCAGGAAATAATAGACCAGCATTCCTGCAATCTCCCCGCCATTTTCCGCTACCAGGCAATAAAAGTCCGGCGGATCTTTCCGGAATCCACTCTCCCGCACTATTTCCGGCGTAATGGCAAAATCATCCAGGTAGTGCTCAAATACCGCCAGGTCTTTCATCAAAACCCACAGTTGATCGCTATCTGCTTCGATTGCTTTCCGAATGATGATCTTTTGGCCGTCCATTATTTAAAAGTATTGAAGTTTAACGCCTAATTCTATGAACAAATGCCTATATTCAGAAATCATTACCCGCAAAGGTGAATAATTTTTTAGCCGTCATAACCCGATGCGTATTGCTGGTGGTCATGGTCAGTCATGTTATCGTGTACCTGATCCTGCCGGGGTCCGAGAATTGCATGGACAGCAACAACTGCTATTCCATGGAAAAGCAGCATAAAACATCCGTCAATACGACGGGTTACGACTTCGATGGTATCGAGCACACCCTGCAAGCGGTACAGATCGGGGCGTTCACGATGAACCGGTTATCATTTGAAAGAATCATCTCAGATATCAGCCTGCCAGGTTACCCTGTGCCTGCCGCATATGACCTGGCTTCGGTTTATCCCGATAGCCTGGTTCCGCCCCCGTGGAACTGATCTTCCCTAACCGAATCTTTCAGTATCAGCATTCCAAACTTTCATTTTAACCATGGTGTTGTGGCCAGTTACGGCGCAATCCAAATCAAAAGCAAGCAATGTTTTTAGACCTGTTCGGCGCAGCGAAAATACCCTTTGAACATATTACGCACCTGGAAAAACAATCCGGCGACCTCATTGTGTATGCGATCCCTTTTATGGCTTTTTTCACTTTCCTTGAAATCTACATTTCTCACCGTAACGAAGGGAAAAAATACAATACAAAAGAAAGCCTTGGCTCCCTGTTTGTAGGCCTGGGAAATGTGGCGCTCAACCTGGTGATCAAAGTCGGACTGATCTATTGCACCGTATTTGTGTACAACCTTGTCCCCTGGCGGATGGCGCTGAACTGGTGGACCATCATTCCCTGCATCCTGATCTACGATCTTTGCAGTTATGCAGCACATGTGACTTCGCATTATTGCCGTTTCTTCTGGGCTACCCACGTGGTACACCATACGGCTGAACACTATAATCTCACCGTTTCTTTTCGCCTCAGCTGGGTGCAGCATTTCAAGATCTTCTTCTTTCTGCCGGTTGCGTTCCTCGGATTTCATCCGGTAGTTTTCTTCCTGGTGAACCAGATCGGTGTCTTGTTCCAGTTCTGGCAACATACAGAGTACATCACCAAACTGCATCCCATCATTGAAAAATACATTGTTACCCCTTCCAACCACCGGGTGCATCATGGGTCAGATGAGAAGTACCTGGATAAGAATTTCGGGGTGATCTTTGTGTTCTGGGATAAACTCTTCGGCACCTTCACCCCCGAGCAGGAAAGGCCTACCTACGGGATCACGACCCCGATTGATACCAGCATGAACCCCCTGTATCTGAACTTTCATGAGTACCAGGAAATGGTGACTGATATCAAAGGCGCAAAAGGATTCCGGCAAAAGATGTTCTTCCTGTTTGGCAGTCCCACCAAAATTGCCCTCCATAAGAAGCAGATGGCTGCAGCGGCACAAACGGCTGTGAGTGTGGAGACCCGCGCCTAATCCGTCAAATTGTGATAATTTGGATGGAAAGGCGATTTTATGAAAAAGGTTTATAAAATTATCTGGCGGCACGTTATTACCGGCTTCATTTTCATTATGCCCGTTCTGATCACATTTGCTGTAATCAGTAAATTCTGGAAGAAATTCCTGGTTATGGGAGGGAAAGTAACGAAGCTGCTTCATATAGACACCGTATTGGGGCCGGGTGGAGATGCCGTCATTGCTGTCATCCTTTTTCTGCTGATTTGCATCATAGCAGGTTTCCTGGTGAAGATGACGCTATTTAAACGGATGAGTGACTGGCTGGATGGCAAACTCGCTGATTTTGTGCCGGGTTACGGCGATCTTAAGAAAGAAACTGAAGTAAAGATTGGGACGGCAACGGTTAAGGAAGATGTTTATGAGACCTGTATGGTGCATACCGATGGCTACTGGAAACCTGCTTATTTAATTGATGTTGACGCCAATGATAACGCAACGGTTTTTATTCCCGCAGCCCCCGTTTTTTCCAATGGACAGGTAGTGGTTGTTCCTGCCGGTACATATAAAAAACTCCCGATCGATTCGGGCGTGTTGAATTCCCACCTGAAGAAACTGGGTAAAGGATTGCCTACCGGCTTTTATATTTAGACGGTAACAGGAATTGCATTGGTAGCAGTCACTGCTTCACTTTCAGCAGACTGGCATTGATCGCCACCACTACCGTGCTGACACTCATCAGGACTGCACCTGCCGCGGGACTCAGTAAGATTCCAGCCTTGTACAACACGCCGGCGGCAAGCGGAAGGGCAAAAATATTATAACCGGTGGCCCAGGCGAGGTTCTGGATCATCTTCCGGTAGGTGGCTTTGCCAAAAAGAATGAGGTTTACTATGTCTTTCGGATTACTGTTCACCAACACGATACCGGCGGTTTCAGCAGCGATATCGGAACCGGAGCCAACTGCTATCCCGATATTGGCCTGTGCCAATGCAGGTGCGTCATTCACCCCGTCGCCGGTCATTGCTACAAATTCCCCCTTATCCTGCAACTCTTTTATCTTTTGTAGTTTCTCATGCGGCAGCACCTCAGCAAAAAAGCTGTCCATTCCCAGTTGCTTGCTGACGCTCTCCGCCACCTGCCGGTTATCGCCAGTAAGCAACACCGATCTGATCCCGTTTTCACGCAGGGTCTGAATGGCTTCCGCGGACTCCGGCCGGATGGTATCGGCCAGCGAAATATATCCCGCCAGCCTGTCGTCCAGGAGCACAAAAACCACTGTTTCATCTGCTGCGGGACGAAAGCTACCGGGAATGGAGATGTTGGTTTCCTTCAAATAACCAGGACTCACCACTTTGACCAGCCGGCCTTCTACTATTGCCTCCACTCCTTTCCCCGTAATGGCCGTAAAGTTTTCAGCCAGCGGTACAGGTACAGAAGATGCTTTAGCTTTCTGCAGAATACCTGTGGCAATGGGATGTTCGGAGTTCTGCTCCAGTGCGGCGGCATACCGCAGCAAATCCGTTTCAGTAAGTTCGTTCAGCAGGACGACGATTTTCGATACTTCAAATTTTCCAATGGTCAACGTACCAGTCTTGTCAAATACCAGCGTGGTTATTTTACGGGAATTCTCAAAGGCAGTCCGATTTTTGATCAGCAAGCCATTTCGGGCAGACAAAGAAGTAGATTTAGCCACAACCAGCGGAATGGCCAATCCCAATGCGTGCGGGCAACAAATGACAATAACTGTTACCATCCTTTCGATGGCAAATGCCAACGTGCTCCCGGAAAGATACCAGATGAAAAAAGTAACCAGACCCGCCACGATAGCGATCAGGGTCAGCCAGCGGGCTGCTGTATCTGCCAGGAGCTGCGTTCGCGACTTCGATTGTTGCGCGTCCTGCACCAGCCGGATCACCTGGGAGAGATAAGAATCCTTTACGCCATGCAAAACGGTCACCCTGATTGCACCATTGCCATTGATAGAACCGGCAATAACCTTATCGCCCTTTTTCTTCTCTACCGGTTTCGATTCACCGGTAAGCAGGCTTTCGTTCACATAGCTTTCTCCGGAAGCGATCAGTCCGTCAGCTGCTACTTTCTCCCCCGGCTTGATGAGGATGACATCATTTTCTTTCAGCGTAGCTGTTTTCACGTCCATCACTTGTTCGCCGTGAACAAGGTGGGCATCATCAGGCATCAGCTGAACCAGCAACTCCAGTTCCCGGGATGCCCCTGCAATGGATTTCATTTCGATCCAATGACCCAGCAACATGATCAGTATCAACGTTGCCAGCTCCCAAAAGAAATCCATCCCCTGCAGGCCGAATATTGTCGCCACACTATACCCATAGGCAACGGTAATGGCAAAGCCGATCAGGGTCATCATACCGGGCGCCCTGTTTTTTATTTCTTCCCACCACCCCTTCAAAAAGGGCCAGCCACCATAAAAAAAGATAATGGAAGAAAGTAACAGCAGAACATATTGACTTCCCGGGAAACTGAAATGAATTTTCAGCCAGTGCTGGATCATTTCCGATAACAGCATCACCGGTACCGTCAGCACCAGCACGATGTAAAACCTTTTTTTGAAATCGTTGATCATCATCGCATGATGATCATGACCGGCATGGCCCATGGGAACATTATGCTGTTCCTGGTGCTGGTGCTGATGCTGATGTTCTTGCAGGTGCTGCGGTTTATGTTGGTGCTGATGTTCCATGATCAATTGTTTATGCTGAATGGAAATTCGATTATAATTTGTTCCCAGGCCATCGCAATCTTACCCGCATTTCTGGTGGTGCCGGTGATAAAGTACTGCAATCGCTCGGTATGCCCATTTTTTTTCGGCCTGACTTTCAGCCTGACAGCATCATCTTTCTGATCGTATTCCGAGGCCAGGTGTTGTTGCCAGTGACGGTTGATGATGACCATCCATTCCTTTTTGCCGGGAATGGTAAACAAGGCATACTTTCCCGGGGCCAGTTCCTTGCCGGCGATGATCATCGTCTTTCCGATTTCAATGGTCGTTGCATCGTGGGCGCCGGTCACCCAAACTTCATCATAGGGCACGAGTCCGCCCCAAATCACTCTTTTTCTCACAGCAGGTGAATGATAAGCTATCCTGATGCTATCCCCCGAAACAACCCCCACCGCCATAGCGTTGATGCTCTTTTTTGATGTATCTTTTACCAGGTTGGGGTTATAACACACTTCAGTTGCCTGCGCACTGGCTTCCAAAGATCCCGTTACCAGGAAGAGCAGTATAACTGATAAACGCAATAGGTATTTCATTGTTTGAGAAATCATGGTAATGGAATTATTTGATACTGTCTTTCACTTCCCCGCAGGTTTTCATTTTCTCACCGAAATACGGATTGACAATCTTCCTGCCGGAACTAATCCAATAGGCGCCTTTATCGTTCAGCGCCATGGGACAGAAATCGATATACAACTCGCCACTAGATAGTCCCGATTTTTTCGCCAGCGTGATCAATGCATCGCTCATGGTTGAATACGCTTCCCGCTGGGCATTGATATCGGTTGCTGACGAGATCTTTGCCGCGCTGGCCGCCAAGGTCACGCCATCGGCCATTTCCTTGCTACCGGCCTCAATCGCATTAGCCGCTACGCTGGCTTCATTCGCATCATCATTGGTCAAGGCTGTGGTGAGGTGAATGTAGTGCTGGTAGACGGCATTGAGCTTGTCTTCTTTGAATTTCGCCTTTTCCGGAGTTGCTGCTGCAGGAGCAGTTGCCGTTGCCGTACTGTCATGACCCTCATGACCGGCGTTCCGGTCAGTTTTTCCTTCCCCGCAAGACACCATAAAGATCAATGCTGTTAATGCCGTCATGGTCGTGTTGATTGTTTTCATTGCTTTGGTTGATTATGATTTTTTTGCCTATTGATGATGGTGACCGGTCATAGGATCCGCACCTTTTTTCAAAATGAATTCACTGTTCAGCAGGTAAGCCCCGGTCACCACTACACGATCACCCGTTTCCAGTCCCCCCAGCACTTCGATCATGGCCTCGGTTTCCGCACCTGCCTGAATCATCCGGGGTTCGAATCTTCCCTTCGCCGTCTCCAGCCATACATGCAAGCCTTTCCCTTCACGGATCACTGCATTGACAGGCAGGATCAGTGATTTGCCCGGTTGCCGGTGGGGTATTGATATGCGTGCCTGTAATCCCGGCTGCCAGTGGTTGCCGGGATTCGAAATGGAGCCCCTGACCTGGGTGAGCTGACTTCCGGCCTGATATGATGGATTGATAAACTGAATGGTCATGTTTTGTGGTTGTTCTTCCCACCCGGGAATGATAACGGTAACAGGCTGTCCGATAGTTATTGAAGCAAGATCGGCAGGATATGCATCGGCTTCTACCCATAATTTGTCATATCCTTCCAGCCGCATGATGCCACCACCTTCAGCTACATATTGCCCTTCCGTCACCATCAGTTCCGACACCACACCACCTGACGGGGCGGGATAGATTACAAAGGGATCGGTTTTCTGAGCACTGATCAGTTGGTCCAGTTGAGCCGGAGTGCGGGAATAGAGCAACAGTTTCTGCCGGGCTGCCTTTTCAATCTGCCGGAAACGTTCGTCTTCCGGAAATTGTTTCGCCTGTGCAACTGCCAACAGGAATTCCTGTTGCAATACAGCCAGTTGTTCTGAGTAGATCCGGTACAGTGGTTGGCCCCGTTCCACCTTTCTGCCCAGTTCCTTAATGTACAGATTCTCAATTCTTCCCTGCATGCGGCTGGAGATCACGGTGGTCTGCTCCGGATCCACCACCAGTCGCCCATTAAGCGATTTGGAAGCGGCAAAATCACCGCTACCCACCAGTACCGTACTGATATTGGCCAGCGCCACCTGGCTTTCATTTAAAGTGAGAAATGACACGGCATTGTTCTTGTCAAAAGGCACGAGATCCATTCCACAAATGGGACAGGTTCCGGGAGCCTCCTGTACGATCTGCGGATGCATAGAACAGGTATAGGTCTGCTTTTTTTTGCTTTTAGCCGATCCTTTATTATCGCTGCTGCAGGCCATCAGCAACACTGCTGGTAAGATGGCAACAGCAGCCAGATTTTTTATGAATGCTATTCGTCGCATTTCTATTGCTTTTTTTGACTGTCCGTCGAAAGGAAACTCTCACTATCCACCAGGTACCAGGCATTTTCGGCCAACAGCCAATCGCCAATCGGCGTTAGTACCTGTACCCAGCCTTCAGCTTCAATTCCGGTTCTCACTGTTTGAGGAACGAAAGCTGTTTTTTCTTTTCTGAACACGATACTGTTATTTCCGGATCGCCAAACGGCTTTTTGAGGTATCCACCATCCGGATGGATGCACCAGGGGAATGGTTGCACTGACGATTTGTCCCGGCAGGAGTCCGCTGTTCCTCAGGTAAACCCTGGCCAGCGTGAAGTTTTCACCGGAATTGACAACCGGCTGGATCAGCCCGATAAACCCGGGTATTAATTTCTCCGGTTGTCCTTCGGCGCGGATCAACAGCTTTGAACCGTTTTTGATGTGGGCTGCCTGTTCCGGCCGCAATGCGAAAGCCGCTACGAGGTCTTTCTCCTGGTAGATGGTATACAGCGATTGTCCTGCACTGATATACTGCCCCTCCCGCAGCATGACCGGTGGTGCTGTGATTTTGGCGGTACCATCACTGTTCGAAGTTTCTGCGGCAGAGCCATTCATCTGGTTCATCTCATCAGCACCGGATACATTAAGGGACCTTATGGTGGGTATACCCGCAATTGCAGCTGCCTGTTTTTCGAGGATATAGCCATCGGCGTTGCTGTACACAGGCACACGGTACAACACATTCCCTGTTCTGATCAGCTGATCGATCTGCCCCGGCAGCATGCCCAATAACAGTAATCGCTGCCTTGCCCGCTGCAACAGATCACCAGCATTACCGGATTGGGAGATGTACAACAGCTCGCGTTGTGCTGCCGCGAGTTCCGGAGCATAGATTTCAAGGATGCGCTGCCCTTTCTTCACAGGCTGGAAATTATATTTCACGTAAAGCTTCTCGATCCGGCCGTTTACCCTGCTGGAAATGCTGGTTTCATTCCTGGTATCATAAGTGACCGTTCCCCTGATGGTTACGGAAAACACCTTCATGCCGGAATCGGGTTGTATCACCGGTATGCCGGAACTGATCCGAATAGTTACCGGCTGCGCTGCCGCGATGATATTGCTGTCGATGCGCAGGTCATGTTTAGCGGCGTGGCCACTTTTCTCCGGCTCGCGGTCTTTGATTTTGCAACCCGCCAGTGCCGATAGCAACAGCGCCATAAATAAGATGTTACCGGTATAGTGCTTTTTCATATTCAATGATCATTTCATACAATTTCAGTTTGTCATCCAGCACCGTCATCTGCATCATGGTCAGCGCCTCCCAGGAATCAATTACCTGTGTCAGCTGCATCCTGTTTTCCTGGTAAGTGATGAAGTTCGCATCCAGCGCCTGTTTCAAGGCAGTGATCACTTTGTCTTCCGTTGCTTTTACCCTGGTCTGCATGGTTTGGATCTCATACTGCATACCGTACAGCATTCCCTGGGTTTCCTGCAGCATAGCGGATCTTTCCTTCTGCATGCTCTCAATATTGAGCTGCATCGATTTTATTTCCGATTTGTACATCCTGGAAGCCCATGGTGCTATCGGGATAGTTGCCATGCCCATAATGCTGAAAGCAGTCGGCATACCGGATCCCAGTGGGTACATGTTGTCATACCGGATCCGGAAGTCGGGTTTCTTCTGCATTTTCATGCTTTCGATATTCAGGGTCATCGAACGGATGCTTTCATCCATTCTAAACACATCTTTCCGGATGCCGGACAGTGCCAGCGTATCATAGGTAGTCATAGGATTGAATAAGGGCTGATAGGTGGTATCGATGTCGAAAGAATCATTACCTGCTGCGTTCATCAGGCTGTTGAGCCACGCCCTGGCTTTGGCTATTTCCCCCTGTTGCATCCGGATCATGTTGCGGTTCTCCTCGATCCCGGCATTGGCCTTGTACACATTTCCCAGTGGGGATTGGTTATAGGGATAACGGACCTCTTCAATTTTCTTCATCATCACGAGCAACTTCTCATTCTCCTCCAGCACACTTATCCGTTTGCCGGCAATCAGCCAGTTGCTGTACAATCGCCTGGCCTGCGATTTCAGGTCATTAAGCGTGATATCCCGCGTTGCACGATCGACGTTGCCCTGCGAGGCGATAAAGCGTTTTTTTGCCGCCAGCTTTGCCGGATTCGGAATGTCCTGTTCGATCTGCAGCATCAGGTTGCCCTTGTCCCGCGTGTCCATGATTTCCTGGCCGGGATAAGGTGTCATAAAGGTGCCGACGCCTACCATCGGGGGCATCCACGCAGTAGCGGCATCCGCGGTGTATTTATAGCTTTCTGCTTTCAGCGCGAAGGACTGTAACAGTACATTATTGCGCTCGATCCGCTGCAGTATCGTGTCTAGCGGCAGCACCGGTGTCTCCTGCGCCAGCAATTGCAACGGCAGCAGGAGCAGCAGCGACGCCGCGTATTCAGTGATGTACTTCATGTAATTGTAGTTTACCATATTTGCGCAGTTCATATTCTTTGGTCATCAGGAAGATCAGTGGCGTTACCAGCAGGATATGGGTGGACGACGTGAGTACACCACCGATCATCGGCAATACGATCGGTTTCATCACATCGGTACCTACCCCTGTTGCCCACAATACCGGTACCAGGCCGAACAGGGAAACACATACGGTCATCAGCTTCGGCCTTAACCGTTTGGCTGCCCCCATGATCACATACTGCCTGAGGTCTTGCGCACTGATAGTTTCCTTCGAATTGCCTTTCTGTTTCACCAACTGGTGCATCGCGTCGTTGAGGTAGATCACCATTACGATACCAGTCTCCACGGCGATGCCAAAAAGGGCGATAAATCCAACGGCTACGGCAACAGACAGGTTCACACCCCAGAAATAGATCATGTAGGCACCGCCGATCAGCGCAAAGGGAACCGTGATCAGGCTCAGGAAAGCTTCACGGATAGAATTAAAGGCAAAGTAGAGTGAAAAGAAAATGATCAGCAATACGATGGGTGCAATCCACAACAGGGTTTGTTGCCCCCGGATCAGGTTTTCATATTGCCCGCTCCATTCTACATAGTACCCGGCTGGCAGAATGCCATTGGCCTCGTTCATTCGTTGTATCGCCTCCTGCACCGTACTGCCCAGGTCTCTTTCCCGCACATTGAACAGGACGGCTCCCCTCAACATCGCATTCTCAGAAGTGATCATCGGCGGACCATCTTCGAAACGAATGTCTGCTACCGCAGCTAACGGCACTTCTCCAAATTCGGGCGATAGCAGCGGAATGCGTTTGATCCGTTCGACGCTATTCCTGTAATCCTGGGCCAGTCGCACATTGATGGAGAAACGCTTTCTGCCTTCCACGGTATTGCCGATAGAGGCACCTCCAAGGGCTGACTCCACCAGCTGGTTCACACCTTCGATGTTCAGTCCGTATCGGCTGAGCTCTTCCCGGCGGGGATGGATGGAAAGGTATTTACCCCCGGTCACTGGTTCAACATACAGGTCACGGATGCCCGGCGTTCCTTCCAGCACTTTCCTTACACGTTCGGATACAGCTGCCAGGGTATCGAGGTTCTGTCCGTAAACTTTAACACCCACATCGGTACGGATACCGGTTGACAGCATGTTGATGCGGTTGATGATCGGTTGCGTCCATCCGTTCACTACGCCCGGGATCTGGAGTTTGGTATCCAGTTCGTTGATGATATCTTTTTTGGTAATGCCCGGCCGCCAGTCCGTTTTTGGTTTCAGCATGATGATGGTTTCAATCATACTGATGGGTGAATTATCGGTTGCGGTACCCGCGCGCCCAGCTTTGCCCAGCACTTTATCCACTTCCGGCACCGTCTTGATGAGCTTGTCCTGCACTTGTAGAATGCGCTTTACTTCCGAATTTGAAATATCAGGAAGGGTGACCGGCATAAACAGGATACTCTGTTCATCCAGGGGCGGCATGAATTCTGTTCCCAATCCCCTGAGCAACGGAATGGTAATCACCAGTGCGATGATGTTGATCGCAAGCGTTGTTTTCCGCCATTTCAGTACAGCCTTGATAAGGGGTGTATACAGCTTTTCCAGCAGGCGGTTCACCGGGTTGGCATTGTCGGGCCGAAACTTCCCTTTCATAAAAAAGGAAATCAGTACCGGCGCCAGGGTGATCACCAGGAGCGCATCCACCAGGAGGATAAAGGTTTTCGTAAAAGCCAGCGGGTGAAACAGCTTTCCTTCCTGCCCGGTCAGCATAAATACGGGAAGAAAAGACGTAATGATGATCACGGTCGCAAAGAAAACCCCACGGGAAACCTGCTTGCTCGAACTTTCGATCACCTTCAGCCTTTCTTCCTCTGAAATCCAGGGTGTTTTCATGTTCTTTCTTCTTTTAGTGATGACTCTTGCCAGCGTTCATACTTTTCTGCGAGGTGTTTGTAGGCATTCTCGCTCATGATGATGCCATTATCTACAATCACCCCGATGGCCAGTGCAATACCGGTCAGCGACATGATATTGGAGGAAATCCCGAAGGCATTCAGCAGGATAAAACTGATGGCAATGGTGATGGGGATCTGGATGATGATGCTCAGTGCGCTTCGCCAGTGAAACAGGAAGACCAGTACCACGAGTGAAACAACGATCATTTCTTCGATCAGTGTCTTTTTTATCGAGCTGATCGATTCACTGATCAATTCGCCGCGGTCATATACTATATCGAATGTTACGCCCTCGGGAAACCCTTTGGCCACTTCCTGCATCTTTACTTTTATCCTGTCGATCACGGCGGCTGCATTTTCTCCATAGCGCATCACCACGATGCCCCCTACCCGCTCTCCTGCTCCGTCTTTATCAAAAATGCCCAGCCTGCTTTCACCCGTCATCTGTACGGTGGCCACATCGGCCACGCGGATGGGAATACTCTTTTGAGTTGTCACCGGGATATTTTCGATTTCTTCGATTGACTGCAGGTAACCAGATGTTTTAATGATATAACCGATATCACTCAGCTCGAATTTTCTTCCACCGGATTCATTGTTGTTGTTCCGTATGGCATTGATCACATCTGCAACCGAAAGCCGGTAATAGAGTAGTTTATTGGGATTGACGGTCACCTGGTATTGCTTCTGAAAGCCACCGAAAGAGGCGATCTCACTAACTCCTTCCACATTCTGCAGGGCGAACTTCACATACCAGTCCTGTAATGCCCGCTGCTCTCCCAGGTCCATCTGTGGTGCATCGAGGGTATACCACAGGATGTGGCCTACGCCGGTGCCATCGGGCCCTAACTGCGGTGTGGCGCCTGCGGGTAAGGAACGGGAAATGGTACTCAGCTTTTCCAGGACCCGCGATCTTGCCCAGTAGATATCGACGTCGTCGTTGAAGATGACATAGATAAAGCTCATGCCGAACATGGAAGTGCCGCGAACGTATTTGATCCGGGGCAACCCCTGCAGGTTGGTGACAAGCGGATAGGTGATCTGGTCCTCGATCAGCTGCGGGCCGCGTCCCATCCATTCCGTAAAGACGATCACCTGGTTTTCCGATAGATCAGGAATGGCATCAATGGGGTTTTGCTTCACGGCAAATATGCCCCATGCCAGCAATACTGTGGCCAGCATCAGTACGATGAACCTGTTTTTTAACGACCACGCGATGAGTTGGTGAACCATTTATTGAATTTTTTCTTCTACTATGCCACAATTCGGCATTTTACTGCCGTAATAGGGATTGATGATGTCCGCATGCTCACTTAACCAGCCGGCGCCCTTGTGTTCATTAAACATCGGGCAGAAATCATGATAAAGCGTTCTCCCGCTACCAAAGGCTTTGGCGATATCGTAGACATCTTCGCTCATCATGGCAAAATGTTCGCGCTGGTGACCGATTTTGCTTTTACTGATGTGTTCAGCATGCTCTTTCAGGTCGTCTTCAATGCCTTCATAAAGCTTTTTCTGTTCGGCTGTAAACAGTGATTTGTCCAGCTTTTTCAACATCTCCGACATTGCTGAACTGGCCTCTTCGGCAGCATCGGCGTCATCCCTGGCCAGTGAATTTTTTATTTGCAGGTAGCGTTCGATAATGGCGTTGACAGACGTAGCCAGCTTCGGATCTACGTCGGTGAATGTTGCAGCAACAAGCTTCAGGTCCTGGTCATTCACCGCATTGGATGGTGCCAAAGGATCCTGAATTGCCTGCTCGCCGGTGTTGTCTCCGGCTTTGTTGTCAGGAATGTTGTTGCAGGAAAGGAAAGCCCATGAAAGAAGGGCTACGAAAGCTGTGGCCAGCTTATACATGGTAAATAGTTTATAGTGAGAAATCCGGGTAATGTGAACAGCCGGAATTGACCGGCGGGAAATGCCGATAACCCGACAGAATTGTCCGGCTAATCAGTCAGAAACAAACTTAAATGCGGAAAGTACAGTTGCGGAGGTATACAGCGACAGCGCTACATCGTGGTGGAGCATTGCTCACAGGGTTCTGCTCCGCGATAGAAGCCAGCGATGTTTCCGGCAAAATAAAATGGGTCTCAGGTAGCAACGCGACAGTAGCCTGTTGAATATCGAAGCCACTGGCAGCTTTATGATCGTTTTCGACCTTTACCTGCTTGTGTTCATCCTTACAGCAACCATCCCCGATTGCCTTGCCTTTGTCCATACCACATTTACTGCACGTGGCAGCACGCTGATCATGGTGTGACAATCCCCAGTCCACCAGTTTCCCCATGCAGTAATGCAGGTGAACGGTAGCGCCGGTGGATGACCAGGCATACAGAAGGGTGATAATGGCTACGATGAATTTCTTCATGCTGCACAAAAGTAGGAGTAATTCAAATACGGGATCATTCAAATTGAGAAGTTCCCGTATTCGTGTTCATTTTTAACAAGCAGGTATCATTTGAATGCCGACTCGTAATCCAAGACAAACTGGCTGAAGGGAATCACATCCCTGCCCGTAACGCGTTTTACAGTATCGGATACCTCCGTAGCCTCACCCCTTGCATAATGCGCATAGTCTTCAATCAGTCCGCCTACCTGCCATTCCGGAAAACCGGCGGCCCGTAGTGCACTTTCCATTTGTTCCGGTGTCACATCAATGAAACGGATGGTTCTGCCCAGTACCCGTGAAAGTTCCCCGGCCATCTCCTCATGTGTGAGGGCATGAGGACCAGTGATGTTGTAAATTTTGTTTTCATGCCCCGCTTCCGTCAATGCCCGGGTAGCAACAGCCGCGACGTCCCTGGTGTCGACGGCACTGATACCGGCACTACCCACTGCCGCATAAAACCTGTCTTCCTTCGCGATATAGTCTTTGAATGCCAGTAGCCCCTGCATAAACAGGTTGGGCCGAAGGAAGGTATAGGACATTCCCGTTTTCTTTATCGCGTTTTCCACTGCAGCATGGTAACGCAGGAAACGTACGGGGGAATTTTCATCCGCAGCAAACTGCGACAGCTTGACCAGGTACCTCACACCCGCCCTCTCTGCTACGGTCACAAAATTCAGTTGCAGCTGTTCTGCAGCTTCAGAAGAATTCGTCAGCAGGAAAGCTTTTTCGATACCTTCCAGTGCGGGTTTTAATGAAGCTGCATCGGTAAGGTCGCCCACCCGGATGTCAGCCAACGGGTTTTTGGTAAAAAGCGGGTTATTTTCCCGGCTGCGTACCAGGGCCCTGAAAGGGATTTGCATAGCGGCGAGTTGTTGCACTAATTGGGAGCCTATACTTCCGGTTGCACCGGTAATCAGAATCTTTGGATGTGTCATAACATTTTTGTTGTTTTTTTTGATGACACAAAATTGATCCCCTGAAGCCGCGTGAGATTGTAAGAAAACGAAACCTATCCCCTGGGGTTGCAGACGGTTTGCTGGAATTTAAGGTACTGAGCCGGACTTATATGAAGAAAGTGATTGAAGTCGTGAATAAGCTGGCTCTGGTCATAATAACCACATTGATCAATGATTTTGAACCAGTCTGTTTTGGAGTTGCCTTTCGCAGCCATCGATTGCAACAATTCAACCGCTTTCAGGAAGCGCAGGTAGCGGCTGATCGCTTTTGCGGAATACCCAAAGTGTTTTTTGTGCTGCAGTTGAATGGCCCGTTCGGATAAATTGTTTTGTCCGGCAATTGTTTTGATGGCGCCCAGCTCTGGGTTGTCAAATGTTGCCAGCTGACCGGCGATGCCGCTTCTCTCGCGCAGGTAGGGCTGGCAAAAGGCGACCAGCCGGTCAATGATGCCTGCATCGGTACTGATCGTGCAAAGTTCCTGCCACAAGTCTGCAAAACAGTTACTTTCCAATAGCGCGTCAGGATCGGCAACAGTATGTTGCGTAATTACGGCCGTCCCGAAAAACCGGAAAAAAGCATCATCCTTAAAGTTCACCACTATGATCCTTGCACCGGGTGGTAACTGGTAACGGAGGGCCTGGCGGATTGGTCCCGCCACCACGCATTTTTCTACGGGCAGACTTTCTCCCGCTTCCGTCAGAAAGGACGCCGGGCTGCCAAAACTAAAAACCATAATGGTTTGAAAAGAAGGCAGCAGGGTCTGGTAGATGATCTCCTGCGATGCATTTCCACCAAAATAAAAATGGGAGAAGATACCTTCCACTACCTCTGGTACACCCACCCGGTAGCCATAATAACCTTCTTTGAACGCCATAATACGAAGGTAGGCAGCCAATCGGGTTAACTTCTTATTCCTTTATAAATTTCACAAGTACCCTAATTTTATCCCGTTCAACCGGCGACACCATGAAGCGCAACAAAGTTAATTCCTTAGTTCCTGTTATCGGCATCCAGGATTTTCGTAAAGGGCAGGTTGCCGGCCGGGAAGAACTACTCTTCAATGAACTGCACGGTAAACGCGTGATTGAAAAACCTCACCGGCACGATTTCTTCATCATCACACTTTTTGACAAGGCAAACGGCACCCATACCATCGACTCCATCGAACATAGCATCGGTGGCCGCCAGGCGCATGTGCTTTTCCCCGGACAAATGCATAAGTGGGACATCAAAAGCGGCACCATCGGCTACCAGTTGATGATTGAACGCAATTTTTTCGAACAGTTCGCCCCCTATTTCCGGTTCTCTTTTACCAATTACCAGAACCATCCGGTGATCCAGTTATCTGTTGGTGCCTTCCGCCAGTTGCTGTATGAGTTTGAAGCTATCCGTGATGAACTGAAGAACCGGGATTCCCTCATGCACCTGATCAGCGCCCGTGCGGCCGTCATCGCAGCGATCGTCAGCCGGGAAGCAGAGAAAGTATTCGGGGAGTTTAAAGTGTATCAGTCCCAGCCCCGGCTGGCAGCCTTCAATATGCTCATAGACGAACATTTTAAAGAACAGAAATTTGTCAACTTCTATGCGGGGAAACTTCATGTCACGCCCAATTACCTCAACATCCTCTGTAAAAAGAACCTGAAGATTTCCGCTACACAGCTCATACAGCAACGGGTTTGCACAGAAGCCAAGAGATTGTTGCAAAGCACCAGCCTCACGGTAAAGGAAATTGCCTTTGAACTGGGCTTTTCCGACCAGGCTTATTTCTCCCGTTTCTTTAAAGAACAAACCGGCTCCACCCCTTCCGGATTCCGGGAATAGTGATAAATAGTACAAATAATGCGATAAATTCCCCATCTGTTCCAGCGGCGCATTCAGGAACTTTGTACTCAATATCAAAGCTATTCACCGCCAATGGAACAATCAGGCATGTCACGCAAACAGTTTATCCGGAACGCTGCCCTGGGTTTTGCCGGGACGGCCCTTGCCCCCGTAACAGGCAAGGCATTGCCCTTGGGAGAGGCAAAAGGCATGAGCGACAACATTGCGGCAAATCGCTACCGGTTCAAAAATGTTCGCCTGGAGACCGGCTTTGAATTTGATGGCGAAGAAGTGGTGGGCACAAAGACCGGGTTATTTTCCATTGATATTGAAGACGGCAAAATCCGAACGATCAGTTCCAATCGCCCCGAGGAAAATGCTATCGATGCCAAAGGCATGCTGATGTTGCCTTCGTTTAAGGACATGCATATACACCTGGACAAAACCTTCTACGGCGGGCCCTGGCAGGCCGCCAGGAAAAGAACAGGTGGCGTAAAGGGGATGATCGCACTGGAACAAAAGATCCTGCCCGACATGCTGAAGACTTCTACTGCCAAAGCGGAAAAGCTCATTGAATTGCTCCAATCCAAAGGAACAGCCTTCGCGCGGAGCCATGTTAATATCGAGCCGACCTCTAAACTGCAATCCTTAAAAAACCTACAGGCAGCGCTTGACCATAAGAAGAAGGTTTTCGGCGCGGAGCTTGTCGCTTTTCCGCAACACGGGGTTTACTATACCGATTCGGTTCCCTACCTGAAAGAGGCCGCAGCGATGGACATTGATTTCATCGGTGGCCTGGATCCTTTCAGCATTGACGGGGCTATTGAAAAGACGATGGACTTTACAGTACAGCTGGCATTGGACCATCATAAAGGAATTGACATCCACCTGCATGAATCCGGTGACTCAGGTTTAAAAACAGTGGAGTACCTGATCAATAAGGTAAACGAAAATCCATCGTTGAAAGGAAAGACCTATATCAGCCACTGTTTCGTGCTGGGGAAACTGGACTCCGCTAAACAGGAGGCAATTGCAGAACAGCTGGCCGAGGCGCAGATCGGCATTAATTCAACCATCCCTTTCGGGGGACTGATCATGCCGATTCCCACCCTGATGAAACATGGCGTGAAAGTGATGACCGGAAATGACAGCATTATCGATCACTGGAACACTTTTGGTACGGGCAGTGTGTTGCAGAAGGCAAACCTGGCAGCGCAATTATATGGACAGTCAACTGAATTTGGCCTGTCGAGAATGCTGGCCCTCGCCACCGCTGGTCCGGTTCCCCTGACCGATAAGGGCGTGCAGCAATGGCCAAAGCCCGGGGATGTTGCCAACCTGGCCTTCCTCGATGCCAGCTGTTCGGCTGAGGCTGTTTCCAGGGTGTCTCCCGTTGTATCGCTGGTATACCAGGGCAATATTGTGTATTAAAAAGAGCAACGATGCATATAGTCGCTTTACTGCTGGTGTTCAGCGTGACCATTGGCTCCTGCTATTCAACACCAGTTAATGATAACGAAAATTCAGCCATCATGAACAGTAAAGATATCCTGGCCATGGTCAGGCAAAATGATCTGGCCGGTGTGGAAGCTGCGCTGAAAGCCGGTGTGAGCGTTAATACCACGGACAATGGTAAGCGCAACCTGTTGCTCATCGCTGTGAACAACCACCTTACGGAAATGGCAATACTCCTGGTGCGGTACAAGGCGGATGTCAACCAGCAGGCCGATAACCTGGATAGTCCCTTCCTGTATGCCGGGGCAAGCGGACAAACCGAACTGGTGAAACTCTTTATTACGAACGGTGCAAGGTTTGATATCTTCAACCGCTACAATGGCACGGCGCTGATCCCGGCCTGCGAACGGGGACATATAGAAACGGTCCGCCTACTGGCCAATACCAAAGGCTTCCCGATCAATCATGTGAACCGCCTGGGCTGGACTGGGTTAATGGAAGCGATCGTACTGGGAGACGGCAGTAAAAAATACCAGGAGATCGTGCAGATACTGAAAGATGCCGGGGCAAAACTGGATATACCGGATCATGATGGCGTTAAGCCACTCCAACATGCAAAACAAAAAGGCTTTAAAGAGATTGTGGATATTCTGCAGTAGTTTCCCATTCGAACCACATCAGAATTGGGTTCTTGTCCAGGTCTCCGTTCTGCCCAGCAGCGAGATGCCCACATAGCCCCGCACTTTTAAGGTAGCGCTGTTTTGCAGCGACAGGAAGGCGCTGTAGGTTTTTCCGCTTTCAGGATCATACACTTTACCACCGTTCCATTCATCATCATCGAACCGGAAATCCTTTAAGATGAGCAGTCCTATAACCGGCTGGTTTTGCAACCTGGGATCCGGATTCTTTGAATCGACAATAGGCTTGCCATCCTGTTCGGGTTCTTTCAGCCAGACTATTTTTCCATAATACCGTCCTCCGGAAGCGTAGATCTGTATTTTGGCCGGATGGTCTCCTTTCGTCAGCCAGAAACCGACAATGGCATCGGCATTGGTTTGCGCTTTCAGCGGTGTCGTGAAAGACAGTAATAACAGTATCAGTATCGAACTAATCGTTTTGTGAGCACCCATAAACTCCTGGTTACATGCTGTAATCTACAGAAAAGGATAATTAGTGCTGACTGGACGCAGGAAAGTTATTCGTTGGTTTCACTTTGTAATTCAAAGAGCTTTATTATCTTTATTGTATCACAGCTTTTGGACGTAGAATTGATCAGATGAAAACTAAAACCTTCAACGTCGTTACCGCCACTTCCATGGCTTTCACGACCGATACCTTATGAAAAAGTTGCTGTTCTTCATTTTCATTATCACCGGTGACCGCACGAATGCACAATACCAGGTGGATACCAATATTACGGCAGCTTACCGGAAAGTTTTTCAACAGGCACCAGACCATATTCAATCGTTAAAAGATACTGCGTTTCGAAACGGCTTAGGTCTTTTGACCAACATTCATACCGACACCCTGAACAAGGAACACCTAAAGCCGGTTGACACTTCATTACAGATCTTCATTGTCAACAAAGAAACAGGAATAGAAGAACCATTGGCATCCAGTATCGATGAAAACCTGTCCATCACGACAGAGCATCCTGCATGGTTAACCTGCCGTTGCCGGGTTAAAGGTGATACGCTTGAGATCGCCGCCGGACGGGCATTGTTATCAGGGTTCGGTGTTACGGCAAAACTTACCGGCAATAGTGTAACGGCACGTTATAACGAATTCACCAAAATCGCGGCCTTCCGAACCACTAAGTCGGGGAAAATGGTGGACAATTTCGACATACCTGCCACTGTCAGCAACCTTGTTCTTAACAGGAAGTATGAAAAAGGTCAGCAGGAAATTTTTGGAAAGCTATCAGTTACTTCAAGTGGTTTTTTCAGCTATCTGGATGCATCTGCTTTTACTCAAGGCTACCAGCATAAACGCATGCGCCTGGAATTTTACTTTCGCTGTTCTGTTTTGAATTAATCCGGCGATCATTTTCTATTTCCTGGTCAACCGTACCTGATCAATCATAGCCTGGTTAACTTCACCATTCATGTTATCATTCACATCCCGGTACTCGATTAGCAGTTCATGTTTTCCCGCGGTCAGGAAAACCTGTACACTGTTGCTGTAACCCCAGGCCGACCACTCCCCCTTTCCTCTTTGCGGTAATACCAGTACGCCCTTCTTATTACCATCCACCAGCAAGGTCCTTACGGCGCATTTGTTATCCGTATTGGTGGGACCATTTCCATTGGCATACCGGCAATCGATCAGGAAATTGCCATCCTTCTTTACAGTGATGGGGATGACGATCCGCGGGTTGACTGTTACAGTAGTTTCAACAAAACCCTCCCCGGAATATCCCTTATAAGGCAACGCAGCCTTCCCGGCATATTGTTCTGCCTCATAAATGGAAATAGCGCCCGCTGCCGTTACAGATACCGGCTCACTCGCAAAGGAAGGCACATTGTTTTTATCCAAAGCAATAACCTGGTACTCATCAAAACCCGACGCCCGCACCGACAGGATGGTGCCGGTAAGTTGTTTGAACGCCTTACCATTTTTCAGCACCTGGTAACTTGTCGCTCCTGCTATCGTGCCCCACTGCAATTCACCGCTTTCATATTTAATCTCCGGCGCCGGCAACGATGTGTAATTCCCATTGCCGGGCTTGTTGCCGTTCTGAACCAGTCCGCCGGTCATTACGATCTCCACATGATGGGTTCCTGACAAATCCGCCGGAACCTGATGAGACGAAACTTCTTTTCCATCCACAACAAACCGATTTACCACATTGCCGAAACCTTCCAGGTCTATGTTCAGCACAGCATTGCGGTACCGGAAATGATGCAGGCTTCTTTTTCCCTGCAGGGCCTTCGGCACAAAGGGGCGAAAAAGCAGGCCGTCTTCCCTGAACTGCATGCCGAACCATACCTTGTGTACAATGGCGATATTTCCCGCCAGGCTCCATAGCATATTGCTCGAGTTGATCTGCGTACCCAGGAAATCGCCATTCTCAGCAACAAAGTTTTCCTTGTTGGTCGCGAACAACGAAGCCGCCCGGTAGATGGTACTGATGCTTTGCATCACCGCTTCCTCATTGCCGCATTTCGCTGCCGCCAGCATCCAGTAGGCCTGCACAAACGGCCATACGCCATTGTTGTGATAGGGGGGAATATCCGGGATTTGCGGAGCAATACAGGGTATGCCAAAATCCGTTATGGGTGCATTGATCATCATCTGTTGCGCCTGCGCCTGGTCGGCAATATCAAATAAAATACACAGGGCCTCCCCTAATGTTTCCCACCGCGGCGACAGAATCCTGCTGGCACGGCCATACAGGAACTGCCCGTAGTACCGGGCATCTTTCTGCCATAAATAGTTATTGATACCGCGTTTGATGGTCAAAGCCAGCTGCTGATGCTTTTCCGCTGCCGCCTTGTCGCCCAGCAATGCACTCATCCTGCCCAGCACCATATTGGCCCTGTAATGCACGGCGTTGGTACCCAGGTTTTCTGATTCAAAAATATCCACCGGCTGCATCCACCGGGGATAGGTCTGCTCCCTCCAGTCCAGGAAGGAGGACTCACCTTTTACCAGTCCGGTCGCCGGATCATAAACATTCTCCAGGTCATCTTCTACCGAGTTTTTAATGATCTCCTGCGCCTGCCGCAGCCATTCCCTGTCTCCTGTCACTTCATAAATTTCCCAGGCGGCAATGGCCCATACCATCCGGTCAGTCGATACCGGCCAGGCCCCGCCCGTCCCCGTATCCTGGATGATCCTTTTCTTTTTGTTCACCTTGCGCAGCAGGCTGTTCATTGCCACCTGCGGCTGCAGCTGCGCCATCGAAAGGATAATGCTGTAGCTCACATCGCGCGTCCATACACCCGCCCATTCCTTACCGGTACGGAAAGTACTGTCGGGTTCCACGGCATTCAGCATTTCTTCCAGCGACAGGTTATAGTTCGCATCCGAAATCGGGTAAGGGGATTGGTACCGGGGCCAGGCATCCAGGTTCTTTTGCATTGCCCACGAGGCATCTGTCGTTTTCTGCTGGCCAAACGCATTCATGGTCAGGGTCACTTCATAGATCCCGTCCCCATCGGTATCCTGCAGCTGCAGATCCGGGTGGTTTACCAGGTTGTCGAAATCCCAGATCAGCGGCGCCGTACTACCGGCCACATACACGCCCTTGAAATCCTCCTTATAGATTTTCTCTCCTTTAAACGTCGTATAATAACCTGTTGCCGCAAATGCCTGTATCACCTCCCGCATATCCACGCGGATGGTCAGCCGCGTATTGGGTGCGATATATGCACCGGAGGGCTGGTATTGGTCCTGCGCCACCGTGCCGAATTTCAGCAGCGGCGTTGTATAAGCGCCATTTACTGCAACGCAGGCGAGATGGTGATCCGTTCCCGAAACCATCTCATTATCCTTTCCGTTGATACTGAATTTGAAGCTGATGTCCGCGCTCTTAAATAGGTTTGCGGGACTCTCATAATTGGACACGAGCTGCGTACCACTGATCGCTTTCGCCACATAGTTTCCCTGGCGCACGCTGTCTGCATATACGCTATAGGCCTTGTTTTGCCATAAAGGCTTTCCGTTTTGGGCGTTCGATCCCAGGGCTGCCGCAACCAGCATACCCAAAAATACTGTCGATTTCATCAGGATTATTTTGCTGTTGCCGGAGATTTGATGGTTACCTGTAGTGGCGCACCACCAGCAGGAAGTTTTATGGAACAGACTTTTGTCTTCTCGTTCCAGCTCCAGGCGGTGGTGGTGATTTCCTTACCGATCGCTGTTTCCAGTGCCGCTGCAGTAAGTACCTTCGCTGTAACCTTGCCGGTCGCAACAGCGGAAGGCTTCCTGTTGAGGTGCAGGTTCAGCACGATATTGCGATGGCTGTTCTGGACAAATCCATTTTTAGTATCGGTGACAACACTCACGGAATAACCGGCCCCTTCTTTCTTACAGGTGAATTGAACTGTTCCATATTCATCTTTCTGGTACCCGAGCGAATTGCCATCATCCTCATAAAGGGTAAAAGTCGCTTCCTCCCTATTGTCATGGGGAAAGATCTCTGCATAAACCGGATGATTCTTTTCCTGCCCGATATACTGCATCACCGGCATCATAGGAATGATCGATCCCTTCCGCACAAAAATTGGCGTCACGGCTAACGGTGCCGGATAGTTGATCACCTGTCCGCCGTTATAAACGGTCTTCCCGTCATTGAAATCGATCCACTCGCCTTCCGGCAGGTAAACATTCCGGCTCACCGCGCCTTTCTTCAGCACGGGCGCTACCAGCAATTCGTGGCCGAACATGAATTCATCGTCCACTTTGAATGCATTTTCATCTTCAGGATATTCCAGGATAAGCGCACGCATCAGCGGCAATCCCTTTTCATGTGCCTCCCGGGCATAAGTATAAATATAGGGAAACAGGCGGTACTTCAATTCAATTGCTTTCCGGCAGATGTCTTCTGCTTCTTTACCGAACAACCATGGTTCCACGGCATTATCGCCCTCATGGTGTGCCCTGCTCAGCGGGTTGAAAACGCCGAACTGCATCCACCTGGTATACAATTCCGCCATGGCGGGATAATCTTTTACATCACCACAATACCCCGAGATATCGCATGCCCAGAAGGGCAGCACACCCATTCCCGCCGATATACCAATCGGCACCTGGTTCGCCAGCCGGTTCCAGCCGTCCAGCACATTATCGCCATTTCCTGAATCGCCCGACCAGCCAAAAGTATACCGCTGTAATCCCGCATAGGCGGCACGCGTCATCTGGAATACCCGCTTATTGGGATTGCGTTTTTCAAATTGCTCTTTCACAACCTTATCCCAGCTGAAGCCATATACATTATGGATCTCATCGTGCATCCCGAGATAGTGTTTCATACGCAGGCGCTCAGTCGCATCCTCATTACTCCACGCCGGTTCACCCATATCGGTCCAGAACCCGCGCACGCCATCATTCAATGGTTTTTGCTGCTGCGCCCCCCACCAGTCCGCCACTGCCGGATGGGTAAAATCCACCACCCCGCAGTTACCACCCCAGGGCCAGGGCATATCGTATGATTTTCCCGTACTACTATCAACGGCGAAATAATGCAACGAATCTGCTTCCCGCCACTGCCGCTGTGTTGCCTGCGAGATTACCGGGTCCTGTGACAGGATCATTTTGAATCCCATTGAATCGAGGTAGCTGACCATCCCTTTCGGATCTGTATACTTATCCTTATGCCAGTTGAAATCCTGCAGACCATCTACCCAGCCGATGTCCTGGTAAATAATATCGCAGGGGATCTTCCTTTTCCTGAATTCCGCCGCCACACTCCTTGCCAGTTTTTCATTGGTATATAATCCGCGGCATTGGGAGAAACCAAAAGCCCAGTCGGGTGGCAATATCGGTTTTCCTGTCAGCTGCGTATACTGCTCAATGATCTGCTTGTAATCATTGCCATGGATGAAATAGTAAACCATCTCACCATTCGGCGCCTCAAAGGAATAATACTCATCTGACGCCGTTCCGAATTTGAATTGTGTCTTATAGGTGTTATCGAAAAAGATGCCATACCGATAGCTGCTCATGAAGAACGGAATGCTTTTATACAAAGGATCTTCATTCACACCGTAACAGGGTTTGTCGCTGTTCCACATCCTGTAACTCCGGCCCCGCCTGTCGAGGGGACCGGATTTTTCTCCGAGTCCCAGGAAATGTTCATCGCTGCGCAATGTCTTGAATGCTGCCGTGGCGTTGCCTTCGCTCACATGCCCCAGGTCTTTGTAATCGCCCAGCAACAACTTCTGGTACTTGTCAAAGACCTGTACCTGCAGGGGATACTTGTTCACCCTCACCCGCAGTTTACCGGTAAATACTTCATAACTCTGCGCCTGTTCTTCCACCCTGATCTCACTGAGCGGTTCCAGGTTTTCATTGATCACCGCAAAGGATTCATTGTTCCTTTTGAACGCGCCCTTCGGATCATACCAGATCTTCACCACACTCCCGCTGCTGAATTTTACAGAGAGTTTTGCCTTACCGGCAGTATTGAATACCACCGTGTTGCCGTTCGCTGCAAAGGAAGTGCAGTCACCTGCCTTCTGCCAGTTTTGTGCGTGTACCCCAACCGTCACCAGCAACACCAGCACCGTCAGCCATTTATGTTTACGCATGTTCATTTAGTTTTCGATCACTACCATATCCCAATACTGTAACACGGGCAGGTTGAAATTTACGGTATTACCATTTTGTGTAAAAGCGACCGGATGTGCAACACCATGATCAGTATCTGGTGATGCGACCCAGATCTTTGTCACCGGTTTTGCTGAAGTGAATTGTATCGCAGCGTTCTGAATAGTCAACGGCATCGTCTGGTTACCATTGGTATCGCGCCAATTCAGGTGCGCTGCATTGGCGAAATTGATGAGATGCAATACCTGCTTGTTGCCCAGGTCTTTCGCCACAACGGAAACGCTGCCGGATTGCGGCGGCCAGTTGTTCAGCAACAGCTTCCCGTTGGTACAGCTAACCGGCGCAGTCGTAAATGTACCGCCATCCCGCAACAGGTTCTGGTATGCCACCATGAAGTCATAATAACGCACCAGGGCCTGCTTCAGGTCATCTTTCATCTGGAGGTTATTATTAGGAAAATATTCCTTTCCCAGCATGTGCTCGCCCAGCTCCAGGTGTGCTCCGCCGAAGGCAAAGATCACGGCGTCGGTCAGCAGTACCCCGGGCGTATTGAACCAACCCTGGTTATCTGCCACCGCATAATCCATATAGGCAGCCAGCACTGTTTTTTTCAGTCCCCCCGCAAACAGGTCATTGTTCTGAATAATGGTCGCCAGGTCTTTGTACCCTTCATTCGGCGACCACACTTCCGTGTACAGAAAATCCACCGGCGATGCCGCAATACTGTTCTGCTGGCCGTACTGGTTCACCGCATTCATCACGAGCTGCCTGCCCGGTGATGCCGCTTTCATGGCTTCCACAAAAGGTAAATAAGCCGCGGCAAGGTTGATGCTGTTACCTGCATAATCGTATTCAGCACCCCGGTCTCCCAGCTGATCGATATGAAAACCGTCAAAATCAAATACGCTGTAGACGTCGTTATTCCTTGCCGCGAGATATTGCTGCCACACCGCATTGGAAGGATCAGTCAGGTAGATGTCGCTCTTAAAAGGGGGCTTTGGCAGCGGATGCAGATCTTTTACACCATGCGACCGGTCTTTGAACATATACCATTGTTCCTGTACGCCGTCCGCTGCCGCATCGTTCAGGGCACCCATGGCCAGGTTGTAAAACATCGCCTTCATGTTGCGGTTATGCGCCGCCGAAATATAACCATTCACCGTACTCCGGTAATTATCCCGGTTGGCTATATCCTTCCAGTTGTCTGCCGGGTTCGCCGCTGACCCCGCAAGCGGCTGGTGATGCTTGAAATGCCAGTCCTGGAACTGCAGCCCGTTGATATGATGCCGATTCAGGTTCGCGACTACATCTTCTATTGCAGCCGTACTCATCTGTCCGAAGGCGGATAAGAATCCATACCGCGGGAACTTTGCCCAATCACTTGATACATCCACTGCAATACTCCCATAAACCTTATCACTGTCGCCCACCCGTTCGTAGAGGTCAACAAGGTAACCAGTGTAGTCATCCGAAGGCGCCACCCACTCCCAGGAGGTGCCGGTGAGGGCATCCTCCCGGAGCGTGGTGCTTTGCCGGCGATAACGAACCTTAACCGTTCCCGGTATTGTTTTGCTGATCGTAAACATCACCCGGTCGCCGGGGTAGTAAGCTGCCTTATCGGTTGACAGGTCAACCTGGTAAGCGCTCTGTCCAGGGGTTATTGGATTATTCGTGGGGCCATCTTTTTTGCATCCGGCAATCATTGCCAGCATCACACAGCCTATAAAAATTCGCTTCATCAATGCTATTGCTTCGTTATCGTAATGGTCTCGTACAGTTGATTGATCACAATTTTGTAATTGCCCGGCGTGGTCACCTGCCACTTGTAATCCGGATCGCCCTTGGCCACAAACTTCATCTGGTTCACGCTGAGGTCCTGGTGATTCTTCACCGGCATGAAATAATCGCCACCCCAGTTCCCGGTACCCAGCGGAAACTTAAACTCCCCGGCTGTCAGCGGTCCGGTATACGTGAATACATAAGGATTCGTCGCATCGGCTACCAGCGGCGTCGGATTGTCGATGTTCCAGCCAGCCGGCGTCGCATCGCCCACCATCCAGATCTGCGTATATGGGGTAAAGGGCTTAATGTCCATCGTCAGGTGCTGCATGTCCAATACGATCTTATAGGGACCGGGATTGGTGATCTGCCATTTGTTATCTGGACTACCCCCCGGCACAAGCTGGACTCCCCGCTCAGTAATGGCCTGGTGATTAGTTAACGGCATGTAATAATCGGTGTTGAAATTACCGGTCGCCGTGGGGATCTTGAACTCACCTGCCTTCAGCACTTCATTGTACCGAAATACAAACAGGTTGGCAGAATCGACCCGCATTTCTGATGGATTGTCAATGTTCCAGCCAGTAGGCACGGCATCGCCCAGCATCCACAACCGCGTATAGGGCGGAAATTCAGACGGCCTGATGTTGATGGAAAGGTCCAGCAGGTTCAGCGTGATGTCATAGGCACCGGGCGTGGTGATCATGAATTTATCATCTGGTTGACCGTCTTCTGACCGGTATACCAGGTGAAAATCATCCGCCCCCTTGTTATAGCCGGGCAGGAATTGTCCAAGTGTCGTGATAAATTTCATTTCACCGCTTTTCAAAGATCCCTGCCAGGTAAAGGTGGTGGCATCTGAAGGCAACGGTGTTAACGCTGTCGCCTTGCCGGCATCCCATCCGTTGGGCGTGGCGTCTCCGATGAGGTACAGGGTTGTCGACGCTGGCTGGTATGGCGTGGCGGTGAGGATTACTGTAGCAGAGGTGTCGGCAGCAATGCCTTCGGCTTCTACGATCGCGATCACCCGGCCTTCCAGGGTGATGGGGGTACCCGGTGTAGCTTCCCAATGCTTCAGCAGGGAATCGTTCAATGCCGCATTCGAAAACACCCGCGAATAGATGGCTTTGCCGAGCGGCTCCACGATTGCATTGGTAAAGCCATCGCCTTCTTTTGCCAGCTGAAAAATATAACTGATGCCGGCATCGGTTCCATGGTTCGTACCGGTGGTCCAGGCAAATACCACGGCATCAGTAGCAGCGCTTTTTTGTTCCAGCACCACGGTGGTCTTTGATGCCGTGATCGCTAATGGCGTATTCCCTTTGTCGAATTCAGGATCGTTGTGCTTCATACAGGAAGACCAGGTCAGCAGGCTGATCGCTGAAAGCAGGAATAGTATGATGGGAAGTTTTTTCATGATAATCTTTTTACAAGGGGTTGGGGAAGATTAATAACCGGGGTTTTGTAGCAAATTGGGATTGGCATCGATCTCTTTCTGCGGGATCGGCAGCAGCAAATGTTTGGGCGCAGCATTCAGTTTCCCGATGGTGTGCAGGAAGTCCAGCGCATACTGACCTTTGTTGATCCTGATCATGTCAAACCACCGCTGTCCCTCAAAGGCGAGCTCCATCCGGCGCTCATGCAGTACTTTGTCGCGAAACGCATCTTTGCCGAGTCCGTTGACATCCCCCAGTCCCGCACGCTTTCTCACCTTATTCAGCGGTGTTTCCGCTTCACTGGTTTTGCCCAGTTCATTCAGCGCTTCCGCCTTCATCAGCAATACATCAGAAAACCGCAGTACGGGAAAATCCGCCGGGTTGGTGTCATAATCGGGTGACACCGATAAAGGGACCAGGAATTTCCGCACATTGTAACCGGTGGTGGAATAGGATGCGAGGTAAGGTTTGCCGTCGAAATCCGGACATCCCTCATACAGGATCGTCTGATCCTTGCGGTTATCCCCTGCTTCATAGGCATCCACAAATTCCTGCGTGGGCTGATCCCAGCCATATCCACCACCTACAAAATTCGAGTTCCGGGGACCCATAAAAGTGCTCACCCACGAAGCCTGGTTCTCATTGTCCCAGAAACTGTACTTCGTCTTTCCGAAATACTGGATCTCAAAGAGCGACTCTTTCGAGTTCTTGGTAGCAGGATTGAAATTGTCGGCATAATTATCATTCAGGGCATACCCCATGCCTTCTACCTGCTGGCATAAATCCACCGTCTTCTGGTATTCGCCAAGGGTCAGATACACTTTCGCCAGTAATCCCACCGCAGCGCCTTTGGAAGCCCTGCCGATATCTGACCCGGTATAACTTTCCTTCGCCGGCAACAGGTTGACCGCGTCATTCAGGTCTTCCGTGATCAATGCATACACTTCATCTTTCGGCATCCGCGGGGGACGAAGATCATCGCCCGGAACCTGGGCTTTCGTGATCAGGGGCACATCGCCAAACAGCTGCACGAGGATGAAATAGTAACTGGCGCGCAAAAATTTCGCTTCCCCGATGATCCTGTTCTTCAAGGCTTCATCGATATTCATGCCCGGTACATTCTCCAGCACCAGGTTACAACGCAGAATCCCGGGAGCTGGTCCACGCCAGATATCCAGTGCAGCCGCATTATCGGTTGTTGTTACAAAATTGGCCAGATCCTGCGTCTCAATACCATCGGTACCGCCGCCGGCTCCCACCACACTGTTGCCCGCCATGATATCGGTGGTCCACATGCGCAGGTTGTACAGCTTCGGCCATTGCATCGGCTGGTAAGCGCCATTGATGGCATTGATGGCATCGTCGGCTGTCTGGTAATAATTCGCCGTATTGATCGAATCCAGCGGCGCCTTGTCGAGGTACTTGTTGCAGCTGAAGCTCAACGTCACCAGGCCCGCTATTACCATATATTGAATGAATTTCATTGGTGTCTGTTTTGGTGCTTAAAAAACAAGATTGATACCGGCACTGATGGTGCGCGTTACCGGATACAGGTTGTAGTCAATTCCTGATGCCGCTACTTCCGGATCGAAGCCGGAGTAATTTGTGAAGGTGTACAGGTTCTGGCAGGACAAATAGATCCGCGCACTGCTCATTTTTGCTTTCCGCGAAATATCACCGGGCAGGGTATAGCCAAGGGTAATATTTTTGATGCGCAGGTAAGAACCATCTTCTACAAACCGGTCAGAGATCCGTGTATTCTTGTTGGGGTCATTGAATATCGCGCGCGGCATGCTGTTGCTCGTGCCCTCTCCCGTCCAGCGGTCCAGCACTTTGGTGGTCTGGTTCTGCGCAACGGCCATCCCTTCCTGGTAAACCCGGTTGGCATTGAAGATCTTGTTGCCCGAAACGCCCTGCAGGAAAATGCTCAGGTCAATTCCTTTCCAGGCGAAGGTATTGTTCATCGCGAAGATCAGGCTGGGGTTGGGATTGCCGATATAGGTCCGGTCGTTGTCATCGATCTTGCCGTTATTGTCAAGGTCCCTGAACCGGATATCACCGGCCGATGTGCGGTTGTAAGGATCAGCACCCGGAACCTGCGATGCATATTTATCCACCTCAGCCTGGTTCTGAAAAATGCCATTCGTTACAAAACCATAAAAGGAATTGATGGGATGTCCCGCATTCTGAATGGTCGTATTCTGGTTCAGTCCGCCGCCAAAACTGGCAAACATCGGCACACTGTCGTTCAGGCTTACGATTTTGTTTTCGTTGTAGGAAATGTTGAAACTGGTGTTCCATTCAAGAGCACCGCGAAGATTCCGCGTGTTGATGGTCAGTTCTATACCCTTGTTCTGCACCTTACCGGCATTGATATAAGGCACCAGGATATCAGAATAACCAGTTGAAATGGGCACCGACATCGGCACAAGCATGTCCGTGGTATTTTTCACATAGGCATCGGCGGTAATATTAATGCGGCTGTCCAACAGGCTCAGATCGACCCCGATATTCGCCTGCTCCACACTTTCCCATTTTACATTGGGATTCGGGATCATCTGCGGTACCACGGCATTCACCAGCTGCCCGTTGAAATTATAGTTCACCGTCTGCAGCACGGATGCAAAGGAATAATTACCGATGTTCTGGTTGCCGGTAACGCCATAGCCTATACGCACTTTGAAATCATTGATCAGGTCGGAATGATAGAAATCTTCATTCGATACCCGCCACGCAAAGGATGCCGAGGGAAACCAGCCCCATCGGTTATTCTCCCCGAAACGGGACGAACCATCCCTCCTCAAGGTTGCCGTCAGCAAGTATTTGTCGTTGTAGGTATAATTCACGCGGCCAATGAAGGACATCAGCGCCCATTCGCTTCCACTGCCATTGGTAGTTTGGTATGCCGGATTGCTGTTGCCCATCTGCTGCGTATGATCGCTGGCGAAATCCTTGCCGGAAGCAGACAGCCAGTCGTACCGGTTGTTCTGCGCACTGGTACCGGCGAGCACCGTCAGGCGATGCTGACCAATAGTCTTGTTGTAGGTGAAATAGTTGTCCCACAACCAGGTAAGTGATTTATTGGATTGCTGATAAAGCGAGGACAAAGGATTGGGAATAGGCACCCACGGATACTTTGGCGCCCAGCTGCGACTGTCCCAGAACAGCGCCTGCACACCACCGGTAGTTTTGAAAGTCAGGTCTTTGAACAACCTGACCTCTGCATAAAGATTTCCGATGACATTATATCCTTTCGTTGAATTCTCATTGATGGTCGCTTTTCCGATCGGGTTGTTGATATCGCCATACCAGGAGGATTGTCCTGCTGGACCGGACCATGATCCATCCGGATTGTAAATGGGTTGCACGGGGAGCGCTGCCATCGTATTCCGGATATCATAGTCACCGCTGGTTTTCTGGTCATGGTTCAGCGTGAGGTTATTGCCAAACTTGAGCCAGTCCAGCACACGCGATTCGCTGTTGAACTGCACTGTGTAGCGGCGATAGCCGGTATTCAGCACAATGCCTTTCTGATCAAGCATCGCACCGGAAACATAATAGTTGGATTTAGCCGAGCCGCCGTAATAGGACAGCGAATAGTTCTGAATGGGGGCCGTACTGAACAGGGCACCCATCCAGTCGGTTCCTTTACCCAGCGATACAGGGTTGGCATATGCCGGATTCTGTGGCTGTCCGTTGGCACTCATCATTTCATTGTGCAGGGAAGCAAACTGGCTGGCATCCAGTAAAGGCACCATGCTGGTAGCTTTCTGCACACCGGCAAAAGCTTTCAGTTCGAGGTGGCTGCCCTCACTGTTCCCTCTTTTGGTGGTGATGATTACCACACCGTTAGCGCCCCGCGAACCATAGATGGCAGCAGCAGACGCATCTTTCAATACTTCAATGGAAGCAATATCGTCGGGACTGATCGTATTCAGCGGGGCATCGGAAGGAATGCCATCAATCACCAGTAACGGTTCGCTGTTGTTGATCGTGCCGATCCCGCGGATCCGGAACGCCACATTGGATCCCGGAGCACCAGAAGAGATCACCTGCACGCCGGCCGCACGCCCCTGCATCGCTTCGCCGGCATTGGCTACCGGCAAAGACTTGATCTCCTTATTGCTGATAGACGAAACCGATCCGGTGAGATCCCGTTTCTTTTGGGTGCCGTAACCTACCACGACCACGTCATCCAATAAATTCTTTACATGGAACAGGGTGAAGCTGATCGCAGTACCATCGCCAAGGCGCTGCTGTTGACGGGCGAAACCCACCGACGTGGCAACGATCGCCGTATCGGAACCGGCACTAATGGAAAAATTACCATCGGCACCGGTCTGCGTACTGGTATGGGATGGAAGCAATTCGATGGTCACGCCGGGCATCGGCTTGCCATCTTCGCCGGAAACAACTTTACCGGAAATTATCCTGGTTTGTGCCAAAAGCAGGGAGGGTGACAGGACGATCAGGAGCATAGGTATCAATCGCCTGAAGCTGAGACTACATGCGGACATAAGCAATCGTTTGGCTTAATAAAAGGGTTTATATTCTTGGTGAAGAAACTTAGATTTGACAAGTAACTAGTATCTGTGCGTGTCAAATTGTTTTCATCCTGTATCATCTTCTTTCTTGGTTTGCAACTCCTGCAGGCGCAGCCCTACTATTTCAAAAACTACCAGGTCAACCAGGGCTTGTCCAGCAACACGGTGACCAGTATCACGCAGGACAAGAACGGGTTCATGTGGTTCGGAACCCGCAATGGATTGAACCGTTTTGACGGGGGTACGTTCAGGGTGTTCCGGTACAACGACAAAGACAGTAAAAGCATCGGCAGCAACTCTATCCTGAGCCTTTATGCCAATGAGGATAAGAGCCTGTGGGTCGGTACGTATAAAGGAATTTATGCTTATGATCCGCACACGGAAACCTTCAGCACGATCCCGCAATTGCCCCCGGGTGAAATAAGGGCAATCAAAGGCAACGGGGATCATGTATGGATCATCTCAGATTATCATTTGTTTGAATACAACAAGAAGCATCGAACTACCACTTCGCTGGAATCACCGAATACAGAAACTGTCGCCTTGTCTGTTGCTCCCGACGGCACCATGTGGAGCGCCACCGGTGAAGGCATGATTAAAAAATACAATGCCGTTACAAAAAGCTTTACAGCATTCAACCTGCCTTCGCTTTATAAAGCTGGTCCCGTTACGCGCATCCAGGAGATCTATACCGACACCGATTCCACGATGCTGATCGGTACCATCAACCAGTTGTTCCTGTTCAATGTAAAGACCAATACCCTGACCGATCTGCTCACTGTCTATAACCACGGAAGGCCGATTCAAACCCATTCCATCATCCGGCACGGCGAAAATGTTTACTGGATCGGTGCAGAGACAGGCCTCTATATCCTGGACCTTAACCGGCACTCTTTGTACCATATGCAGAAGGAGGCAAACGATCCCTATGCCATCACTGATAATGTAGTGTATTCTTTCTGCCGTGATTCCGAAGGCAGTGTCTGGATCGGTACTTTTTTCGGCGGCATCAACTATTATTCGCAGCAGAACAACCGGTTCAAAAAATATTTCCAGCAATCGAGCCAGAACAGGATCAGCGGCAACCTCGTACACGAGATCTGTGAAGATGATTACAACAATCTCTGGGTAGGCACGGAAGACGCGGGCCTCAATAAGATCAACCGTGTTACGGGTCAGGCAATATACTACCGCCCAGGTGGCCCGGGCAGCATTTCCTACACCAATATCCACGGACTCATCGCTGATCGCAACGAATTGTGGATCGGTACGTACGAACATGGACTCGACGTGATGGATATCCCCTCCGGAAAAGTCATCCGGCACTACAGTTCCGGTACCGGACCGCATGAGCTGAAAAGTAATTTTATCGTCAGTATGTATAAAACGAGGGACAATGACATCCTCGTCGGCACCTGGTACGGTTTGTTCCGGTATGACCGTGCCGCGAACAATTTTATTCCGCATTCCTTTTTCAATACGCAGATCCAGGCCGTGCACGAAAGCAATGACGGCACCCTGTGGATATGCAGCTACGGCAAAGGCGTCTATTATTATAACGCAGCAAAACGCGATTCAGGCAGATTACAATTTGATGCCGCCAACAGCAACAGCCTCTCCAATAATTATGTGAACAACCTGTTTGAGGACAGCCGGAGAAACCTCTGGTTCTGTACCGAGAGCGGGCTGTGCAAATACGCACCGGCAACCGGGAAGTTTACCCGCTACGGCATCGAAAACGGCCTGCCCGATAACCAGGTGTTCCGCGTTCTGGAAGACAAGCACGGCAACCTGTGGATCTCTACGGCAAAAGGCCTGGTACTGTTTAACGAGCAGGAACAATATGCCAAAACCTTTACGACCACGAATGGCCTGCCCACCGATCAGTTCAATTATAACTCCGCTTTCGCCGATGCCAAAGGCAACCTGTTCTTCGGCACCGCCAAGGGAATGATCAGTTTCAATCCCGGCGAATTCACCAAAAGCACGTTCGTCCCGCCGGTATACGTCACCGGCCTGCACGTGAACAATAAATCCGTACCCATCGGCGATAAATCTTCGCCGCTGCAACAATCCATTTCCTTCACGCGGAAATTGTCTCTGCCCTATGAACAGTCCTCCATCAACCTCGATGTGGCCGCACTCAGTTATGTGACACCCGAGATGAACGAATTCTCCTACAAAATGGAGGGGCTGGACAAAGACTGGGTGAACATCAAAAACAACCACACGATCTACTTCAATAAACTCCCACCGGGCCATTATGTATTGCGGCTGAAAGGCGCAGCTGGAGGGGAAGTGTGGAATCCGCAGGAAACTGTCGTTGACATTACCATCCTGCACCCCTGGTGGGCCAATACCTGGGCCTATATCACTTATGCCCTGATCGGGCTGGCGATAATTTTCACGATCATGAAGTATTACCTGCTCGCCGTCAACGAGCAGAACAAACGCAAGTTCGAAACGCTGGAAATTGAAAAGGAACGCGAGATCTATAATGCCAAGATCGAGTTCTTTACCAATATTGCCCACGAGATCCGGACACCGTTAACCCTTATCAAATTACCCCTCGATAAACTGATCGGTAAAGCCAACCATAATGCTGAAGACATCGCAAATCTGAACATGATGAAAAAGAATACGAACCGGCTGATCGACCTGACCGATCAGTTGCTGGATTTCCGGAAAGCGGAAGCAAACAAGTTCAGCCTGACCTTTATCCGCACCGATATCAATGATATCCTGAAGGATTTTTTCATCAGTTTTAAACCGGTCGCGGAACAGAAGGATATCTCCATGAAACTTGAACTGCCTCGCTTTTACCTGCAGGCCTATGTGGATCCGGAAGCCTTCCGAAAGATCCTCAGCAACCTGTTCAACAACGCCATCAAGTATGCAGAAAAAAGCATCGTCATCCGGCTGCTGCCTTTTTCGAGCAACGATACCTTCTTCACCATCGAGATCCGGAACGATGGTTACCTGATCCCCTATGAATTGAAAGAAAAGATCTTCGAACCTTTTTACCGGATCGGGGAAACTGCCAAACAAACCGGTACCGGCCTCGGCCTTCCCCTTTCCCGTTCCCTTGCTGAACTGCACAAGGGCGTGCTTGACCTGAAGCAACCGGAAGGCAATATGAATGTGTTCCAGTTGTCGCTTCCCATCCACCAGGACAAAGAGATCGACCTCTATGAATACGAAACTTTCGAAACCGGTGATACCAGGGAGGCCGTTACCGATGAACCCCTGCATGACAATGACAAGCCGCACCTGCTGATCGTGGAGGACAATAGAGAGATCGCCACCTTCCTTCGGAACGAACTGCAGGCGCAGTACAACATCACCCGCGCCGGTAACGGCCAGGAAGCGCTGGACATCATCGACCGGGAAAACTACCAGCTCATCATCAGTGATATCATGATGCCGGTGATGGATGGCATCGAATTCTGCAAAACCCTCAAGACCGACCTGCGGTACAGCCATATTCCCATCATCCTCCTGACGGCGAAAAACACCACCCAATCCAAGATCGAGGGTCTTGAAACCGGTGCAGATGCCTATATGGAAAAACCCTTCGCCTTCGAGCACCTGCAGGCACAGATCAACAACCTGATCAACAACCGCAAGATCATCAAGGAATTTTTCGCCCGCTCACCGCTGACCCATATCCGTGGGATGGCAAGTTCCAAAGCGGATAAAGAATTCCTGGAGCAGCTCAACCAGGTGATCTACGATAACATCACGGATATGGACCTGAACGTGGACAAGCTGTCGAAGATGATGAACATCAGCCGGCCGACACTCTACCGGAAGATCAATGCGATTTCCGACCTTACCCCCAATGAGCTCATTAACGTTACGCGCCTGAAGCGTGCTGCCGAGTTGCTCGCGGATGGCCGGTACAAGATCAATGAAGTATCCAGCATGGTAGGATATACCCTGCCGTCTAATTTCGCACGGGATTTTAATAAGCAGTTTGGGGTGACGCCTTCGGCGTATGTCAATTCGTTGGAAAAGGAAAGCAAATAAGGCTCAGCATTCTGCTTACAGCAGGCTGTTATTGATAGCTACGGGCTCCTGAAAAATTTTCAGGCAGTGCGAAAAAAAGACAGAAAAACTGCAAAAATTTCAGCGTTTTTCCCCTCTGGCACAGCCTTTGTTTTTTCGCTTTTTTGCCCAGCATTTGCTGCGGATGATCTTTTATTAATTGTTCATCTAAATCAAAAGGAGGTTGATTATGTCACTCATGAAAAAGAATGCTAATTTTCCGACTTTCCCGACACTGTTTGAAGACTTGTTCGGCCGGGAACTGATTCACTGGAACAATGGTAATTTTTCATCAACCAGTACCACTGTACCTTCGGTGAACATCAGGGAAACTGCAGACAGTTTTGAAGTCGAAATGGCCGCCCCGGGTATCGACAAGAAAGATTTCAACATTTCTCTGGAGGGCAATACCCTCACTATTGCCTCACAGCGACAGGAACAGGACGGCCAGAACGGTAACGGGTACAGCCGCCGTGAATTCAGCTACCAGTCTTTCCAGCGGAGTTTTGTGCTGCCCAAAGATGTGGTGGACGACGAAAACATTGAAGCCCGGTATGAGAACGGCCTGCTCCGGCTGACCATACCGAAAAAGGAAGATGCCAGGAAGAAAGGTCCCCGGCACATCCAGATCGGCTGACAATATTTAAAGGGCCCGTCCTGCGGGCCCTCTTTTCCGATGAATTGTAATTTCCGTCATTATTTTTTCAGAAATGAAACAGGCTTCCTCCATTACCGTGGATATGAGGGTGCCCGGTGGCTATGTGGAATATTGCCGTTTTATGCTTCCCTGCGATCAGCAGATCGCGCGCGGAATATTTTCCAGGTTGAAAACGACTGCTGAAACAGGAATAGCCCGGCCGCTGCGGCTTTCGCTGATCAATCCGGAGGCTATGCCGATGGAAGTGTCGGGCGTGGTCTATTGCAGACTTGACCAGCTGGCATGGAACTGCCGGTTTATCACGCGGGAAATTTTCAAGTATCATAACCTGGAATAGCGAGACGTCATCGTGTTGCCGAAATACATCGGGTTCCTTTAAATTTGCTTCTATACACTGCTGTCCTATGCCGCTTGAATTCAAAAAGTACCTGAAAGAGCATGTCGATATTACGGACGAACAATTTGAGGTGTTGTCTGCAAAAATCAAAGTAAAAACGCTGAAAAAAGGAACAACGTTAACCACTCCCGGTAGCGATGAGGAAGCTGGATTTTTTGTATCCCGCGGGTTGTTGCGGTCCTATGTCGTCGATTCAAAAGGCAGGGAGCATATCCTTCAGTTTGCACCAGAACGGTGGTGGATCGGCGATCGCGGGAACCTCTATCTTGGCCGCCCGGCCACATTTTTCATTGATGCCATAGAAGATTCGAGGGTTGCCGTGATAGACGGTGATTTCATTGAATGGGGAAAAGAAATTTGTCCCCGGCTCGGCCAGTTTGATCTGTACCTGCTGAATCATTTTATCATCAATCTGCAGCAGCGCATCACCCTGTTGCTGGCAGCTTCAGCGGAAGAACGATATCTCTCTTTCCAGCAAGTGTATCCTGACGTTTTGTTGCGCGTTCCGCAGCAGATGGTTGCTTCTTACCTTGGCGTGACACCGCAGTCGCTGAGCCGGGTAAAAAAGGAAATCGCGACCCGCGGCCGGGGATGAATCCGCCCGCTGGAAAAGAAAGTTCACCTGAAAAAATAAGCCCCGGTGTGGAAACACCGGGACTTTTGATTAAGGCTCTGATTAGTAGCTATTTTGACAGCAGCGCTGTTTTTTAATGTTGTTATAGTCAAGCAACAGATCAATGACAAATTCTTCGGGTGATGTGCTGCCTTCCGTCAGCCAGTCAAACAGTGCAGCGACAATAAAAGTTTCTTTTTGGCCACAGATGACCAGCGATAACAGGTTTTCAAAATGCTCGGTGATGCCGTCAATGGCTTCCAGCATTAATTTATCACCATAACTTCCAGAACGGTCATACAGGGTTTTAAGATAAGCGAGCCCAACCATTACTTGTGCTGCGCGCAGCCTGGTCAGGACGGCGTTAATGTTCTGGGATGCCGATACGTCAGAAATCATGCTGATTGTTTTTCAACAGCGCATAACCGTTAGCGTCGGTTTGTCACAAGTAATGGATGGCTTCTGATCTGTTTCGAATGTAAAAAAAATAGATATCCGTATGGACGCTTTACGAAGAAAGTGGTGATTTGTTACCTTATGATAAGTAACATTCCGGGGTATACCCGCTTTGTGGTACTATTGCCACCATTCACTTCCCAACCAAACCTGCAGATCCACCTGGCCATCCGCCGTGCCGCTGCCTTGCAGCGCAATGCATAGACCGTAATACTTGCCTACCGGCATTCCAGCCAGTTATTATTCCGGCATTCGTCGCCGTGTGTCGTCCTGATTTCAACTATCAGGTCGCCAGCTGCGACGAATATCAAAAATTGGGACCTTCTATTACAGCTTCCGGTCTGCCCCGATCCAGGTTATCGAATTTTACCTGGCACTATTTAGGGTGTTTTACCTGTCTCCTTTTTAACTGATTTTTACTTTTTTGACAAGTTTATACGAACTAAGTAATCGGTGTAGAAAAAAAGTTCACAAAAAGTGAACATATTGAACATTAAAGGATACCTTTGTTATGAAAGTTCATCTTATCAGAAAGGAAACTATCGAAGCGTTTGTCAGGAGAAATGTACAGGGCAGGGCGTCATTTGATCTTTGGCTTGAAAAATTGAAATATGCAGATTGGGAAACCCCTGGCGATATGAAGCGTACTTTTCCCGGAACAGATTTGTTGGGCAGCGGGTCTGGCAGGGCTGTGTTTGACATCGGTGGCAATAAATACAGGCTGATCGGAAAATATGCTTTCGGCGAAAAGCAGGTACATCTTTTTATTTGTTGGATGGGCACACATGCGGAATATGACAAAATTTGTGCAGCAGGGGAACAATACAGTGTAACCGAATATTAAATCTCACATGATGGAACTTAAATACAAGGTCATTACCAGTAAAAAGCAATATAAAGACTATTGCAATATATTGGAGCAGCTGGTCTTTTCTGGTGCAAAAGACAGAAATGCAAAGGATGAAATAGCCCTGCTAACCCTGCTTATTGAAAAATGGGATGCCGAACACCTTGTATCCCATGAAACAGATCCTATTCAGCTCCTGCAGTCTTTTATTGATGACCATCAACTGAAGGCGAAAGATCTTGTAGAAATCCTGGGAATCAGTAAAGGATATGTGTCAGATATTCTGAATTACAAGAAGGGCCTTTCCAAGGACGTGATCAGGAAGCTGGCCAGCTATTTCAAAGTATCACAGGAAGCATTTAACCGGCCTTATAAATTGAAGACCGAACAAGGTCAGCGGAAAGGAGCAACTGCTTCGGGTGCACAAGTTTGACGGTCCTGAACAGATTACCCAAACGCTTTTCGGTAACAGCCGGGAACCTCATATGCTCTTCATTATACCACTAGCCCTACTCCTTCGGCTCCAGTCCTTCTGCATCTCCACTCCTCGATTCCACAAATCCCCTGCGTGTCCTGCTCTGCGACCCATGCGACCCCTGGGCGAGCTCCCGCCGGTTGTAACACTTTCATCAAACTTTGATACAAAATGCACACTCCGCGTGCTCCCTTTTCGTGAATTTTACGCTTTCCAAAAGTCTAACGATTCAAAGAGATGAGAGCACCCCAGACACTTACCCTTACCCTCCTGGCAATAACCATATTCGTTGCGGGCAAAATCCAGGCACAGGAAAGAAAAGCCCCGGCCTACCCCCTGATCACCCACAATACCTATTTCAGCATCTGGTCCACCACCGATCAGCTGAATGCCTCCACCACACAACACTGGACCGGTGCGGAACATTCCCTTACCGGGCTCCTCAGCGTAGACAATAATATCTACCGCTTCCTGGGCAAAGCAGAAACCCAATACAAAACCATTCTCCCTGCAGCAGATGAAAAAGCCTTTACGGTAAGCTATACAACCGAACAACCCCAGGACAACTGGATGGCAAAGGACTATAATGACAAAAACTGGAAATCCGGGCAGGCACCCATCGGCGACAATGAGCAACAGGTAAAGACGGTATGGAAATCCGATAATATTTGGGTTCGCCGCGCTTTCGAAGCCGCCAACCTGGCGTCCATCAAAGAACTCCTCCTGAAGTTGAACCATGACGATAATGTCGAAGTATTCCTGAACGGAAAACAGGTTTATCAGAAAGAAGGCTGGACCAACCGTTTTGAATATATCCCCATCAACAAATCTGACCTTAAATCCGGAGACAACATCATTGCCATCCACCTGAAGAATTCAGCCGGCGGCCGTTACCTCGACTTCGGACTAGTGGAGAAGCTGGAGCCAAAGGGCAATGCCATTCAGCTGGCGGAACAGAAAACTGTGGAAGTGACCGCAACACAAACGATCTATCATTTCACCTGCGGTGCAGTCAACCTCAAACTGACCTTCACTTCTCCCCTGTTGCTGAATGATCTAAAACTACTTTCCCGCCCCGTTTCCTATATCACTTACGCGGTGCAGGCGAATGACGGAAAAGAACATGCTGTTAAAGTATTGCTGAGCGCGTCCTCCAGTATCGCCGTATATCAGCCTTCGCAGGAAGTAACGGCAACGCAGTATGCTGCTGGTAATCTCTCCATTTTGAAAACAGGCACCATTGAACAGCCGGTATTGCAGAAAGGTGCAGATGATATGCGGATCGACTGGGGCTATTTTTATGTCGCCGCACCCAAATCAAGCGGCGCTACCCAGTTCATCTCGAAAGCAGGCGCAGATGCCACTGCTTTCCAGGCGGGCAACAAAGGCACGTCGCCTGTTAACGGTAAGCAGCTGAGCCTGAATACTGTTATACCTTTTGGAAAAGTATCTGACACCCCCGTTGAACGCTTTATCGAACTGGGATACGACGAGATCTGGTCCGTTCAGTATTTTAACACGAACCTCAGGCCCTGGTGGAACAATTCCGGGAAAGAAACGATCGAAGGACAACTCACAGCAGCTGCTGAGGAATACAAAGCTGTGATGGCAAAATGTGCGGCGCTGGACCAGGAGATCCGGGAAACCGCACTGAAATCTGGCGGTGCAGCTTATGCTGAAATCTGCGTGCTGGCCTACCGGCAAAGCATAGCCGCACATACCCTCGTAAAAAGTCCGAAGGGAGAAGTGCTATGGCTGTCAAAAGAGAACAACAGCGGCGGCTTTATCAATACGGTGGACGTTACCTATCCGTCGGCTCCCCTCTACCTGTTGTACAATCCGGAACTGCTGCAGGGCATGCTGAACGGTATCTTTTATTTCAGTGAGTCCGGCAAGTATCCGCATCCCTGGGCGGCGCATGACCTGGGCACTTATCCCACTGCGAACGGACAAACCTATGGCGAACCGATGCCGGTGGAAGAATCCGGCAATATGATCATCCTGACAGCAGCAATTGCGAAAGTGCAGGGCAATGCCAACTATGCGAAGCTTCACTGGAACACCCTGACCACCTGGGTGGATTACCTGGTGAAAGAGGGACTGGATCCCGCGAAGCAATTGTGCACGGACGACTTTGCCGGTCACCTCGCCCGCAATGCCAACCTCTCCGTAAAAGCCATCGTGGGCATCGCCTGCTATGCACAACTGGCTGAATCCCTCGGGGAAAAGGAAACCGCAAAGAAATACCGCGCAATTGCAGAAAGCATGGTACCGAAATGGATGGGCATGGCTGCTGCCGGCGACCACTATGCGCTGACTTTCGACAACAAGGATACCTGGAGCCAGAAGTATAACCTGGTATGGGATAAGGTGCTCGATCTGAACCTCTTCCCGCAGAAAGTCTATGATACCGAAACCACCTATTACCTGACCAAAGGCAATAAGTTTGGCATTCCGCTGGACAGCCGGAAAGCTTATACCAAGAATGACTGGATCATCTGGACGGCCACTTTTGCACCCACGCAACAACAGTTCGAGGCATTGATTCAACCGATCTACACCTTTGCACTCGAATCACCCTCCCGCGTGCCCTTCAACGATTTCTACGATTCCAACACCGGCATCCGTGAAAATTTCAAAGCCCGCAGTGTTGTCGGCGGCTTTTACATGAAGGTGCTGGCGGACCGGCTCAAAGGCAATAGTGTTGCGGGCGACAGAAAGAAGTAATAGTCGCAAGTTTCAAATTAGATTAGCCCCCTTTGCTTTGGTGCAGGGGGGCTTTTTTTGGACCAATCGGTCCAAGCTTATCAATTCAATTTCGTGTTTGTACTCAATCAGCCAGGCTAACGATCCTTTCAAATTCGTACCAACCCTGACCCTTTCCCTTTAATTTCAGATCGCTAGTGAGCTTAGAATGAATGTGTTTTTCTGAATTGACATGATTGTTTTTAATACATCCAAACAATAGTTGGTTAGTGATAAGATCCGAATTGTAAGCGACAACTGACACTGATTGAATAGAATCTGAAAATATGTTTGAATAGATGTTGAGCAGGTACTCAACCATTTTATTATACTCCTTGCTATTTCCTTCATAATCCAGGGGGTTTTCCTCTCTGCAAGACGCAATAGAACCAGAAAGGAAAAAAAGCAAAAAGACATATTTCATTCTTCTGCATGTTAGTGTCGGGCAAGTTTACGACGAAAAAATCACCCTTAGCCATAACCCTTTCACGGCGGCCAGGAGGCCAATGCTCATGGCGGCACTTACCAGGAAAACGGAATAGCCAAATACCTGCCGATAAAACATCCCGTCGGAAATTTTTACCCGGAAATACCAAACGGCAATCAGCTGCGGCAGCAGGTAGGTAACAATACTAAGCACATTAAGTGCCGGTCCGCTGAATGTGTACGGGTCAAATCCGGCCGGACCGCCATTAACGACCAGCCATAGCATCAGGAATACCCTGAAAAACCAGACGCCGCTCATTGCCAGCAACAGGTGTACCGCCCAGCGGTTGTGATCGGCAATCTTCCGCTTCACGGCATTTCTCCATACCAGCCAGGCGCAGCCGATAATGATCAGGGCATTCAAACTGATTACTACAGCCTGAAACAGGTCTTTCCCGGAATCCTTCCGCCAGATGAGGCCAAGTCCATCCAGCCCGATGAGAAGCGCTGCAAATACATATACGCGGCCCATTAGCCGGTGCAACCCCGGTGTCCGGTTCCGGATTGCGGGCACAAACTGCAGGGGGCCAATCAGGCTGACGATTCCGGCGATCAGCACATGCAGTGCGAACAAAGCATTGATTACAGGCCTGTCTGCGGAATAGATCTGCGGCACGACGGCATTCCATCTGGCTGGATTTCCCGCGACAAAAGAACTTCCATAAAACAGCAGGATGTAAAGTGCAAACAGGACCTGACCGGTAAAAAATATCGCGAACCAGGATTTTATGGAAAGATCAAAAGCCCTGGACGAGGAACGCAATGGGATGTTTGACATACCGGACAAAAATATCCGGACCTGCATGAAAGCCACTTAACATTTGTTAGGAAATCTCTTTTCGTATACGGCTGAGACTTTCAGGCTTGATACCGAGCCACGAAGCAATATATTTCAGGGGGAAGTTTTTAATAATAGCAGGCGATTGCCTGATCAGCTTCAGGTACCGCTGTTCCGCGGTCAGGTTGGCGAGATCATCCACCCGTTCAAGGTAAGCTTCCTGTACCTGTTGAAATAACTTTATCGTGTAGTCTTTTTGTGTGAGACTGGTTTTTGCATCCGCATCGGCGTCGGCTTTGGTAATGCGCAGCAACTCACAATCAGTTACGCATTGCAGGTACTCGTTAGAAATTGTCTGGTTGGCAAAATGGTAGTAAGAAGTAAAAAACGCGGACCATCATTCAGATCAACCGTTACCTCGTCCCCTTTATCATTGATATAGTACTTCCGCATGAAACCGGAAACAATAAAGTTGTGGTGCGTATGCACTTTCCCCGCAACTTCAAGCAAGCTGTCCTTAGACATCTTCAAGGGCTTAAAACTGATCCTGCATTGCGCTTTGTCCTGCTCGGGTAACTTTATGATCTGCCCGATATAACCAAACAATGCATCGTAATAATGTTCCATACCCCCTAAAAATATAGAAAACTTCAGAATGGCTTGCTTACCCATCCTGAAGTTTTCCATCTTTGCCTACTGTCTTACCAGCTGGATCTCACTATTGATCTTCACCTCTTCGCCGAGCATGAGACCACCGGTCTCTGCTACTGCATTGAAATTAACACCCCAGTCGGTACGATTGAGTTTGCCGGTCACCTGGAAACCGGCCCTTTCGCCGCCCCAGGGATCTTTGGTAATGCCATTGAACTCCACATTGAGTTTAACGGGTTTCCGCTGCCCCTTGAGCGTAATGTCGCCATGCAACGCAAAGGTTTCATCGTCTACTTTTTCAATACGGGTGCTCTCAAACAGCAGTTCCGGGTACTTTTCCACTTCGAAGAAGTCGGAGTTGCGTAAGTGATTGTCCCGCTGTTCATTATTGGTAAAGATAGAGTCCATTGCGGCGGTGAGCTGAATCTGCGCTGTACCGAAATCAAGGTCTTCCGTTTCAACAGCAGCTTTTATATCCCTGAAGGAGCCGGAAACATTTGAGATCATCAGGTGACGGATTTTAAATCCCAGTTCGCTGTGTGTGGGGTCAAGAGCCCATTTTATTTTTGCCATAAGTGGTGTATTTATTGTCGTTTGACAATGCAAACCTACCTATCTTTGCTATCTGTAGGATAGTACTATCCTTTAGGAAAGCACTTTCCAAAAGGAAAGCACTATCCCAAAGGATAGTAACGCAACAAAAGCAAATACGCAAAAAAAGCAAATTCACAACATATGGCACCAGCAACAAAAGCAAAAACAGAAATCCATACTGCCGAAAGCTGTATTGCCAGTGTACGTGCGGTAAAGGATGCCCTGGAGGTATTGAGTGGCCGGTGGAAATTGCCGATCATCCTGTCGGTGTCGTTCGGAACGAAGCGGTTTAAGCAGATCTCTAAGGAACTGAACGGCATTACGGATAAGGTACTATCGAAAGAATTGAAAGAACTGGAAGCCAACCAGCTCATTTCCCGTACCGTATATGATGCCTTCCCGCCCGTGGTAGAGTATGCTATTACGGATCATGGAAAAAGCCTTAATAAGGTTATTGCCGAGCTGGGTACCTGGGGAGCAGCCCACCGTAAGAAGATCATCGGACGATAGCCAGGTTGCTACGCTTCTTTTTCACCATTCTTCTGAAACACCAGCGCGCCTGAAGGACAGTGTGCTACCTGCTGTTCAATCCTGTCTGCCGGGGCGCCATCAGGTTCAATCCATTTTTTCTGCGACGGTTTAAACACCTGTGGCAATTGCGTCCAGCAACGCGTGGAATGCTGACAGAATTCCGGCTTCCACAATACAGTGATCTCTTCGTTGCCGTATTTAATTGTTTTGGTATCGCCGGTTCTGAAGACAAATGTCCTCACCTTCACGTCGCTCTGCATGATTTTTGAGATCGGGCAGTTTTTGGCGATCTCCTGCAGCTTCAATTTTTGCTCTTCACTGACTTCACTGAGGAAAACTATGTCACAATCAATAATGTTGGTCGTCACGCCATCTTTAACTTCCTGGTACATATTGGCATTGATGGCTATCCTTTCAATATTCCAGCCTTTGCGGTCGATATACATCCGCAGGGTGATCAGCTTGCAGGAAGCGAGGGAGGAGAGTAATAATGTATAGGGATCAGGACCCGTATCCTTTCCACCCAATGATTCCGGTTCATCTGCCACAAATTTTCCGTTCCGCCACTCAATGGAACACTGGTACTTTTCAGTTCCGATACTTCCCTGGACGGGTTTGTCAAGTTTGTATTTCATGGTCGATTTATAAAAGCTGTTTCAGGTTCTTCTGGAAGAAATCCGCGCTTTCCTGCACACTGTCCATCGAATTCTTCCTAAAGTTACCCCCTTGTTCGATGTAATAGTATTCCAGGCCGCTCAGCTGCGCATCCGGCAGAATTTTGGTATAATCGATCAGGCCATTCCCCATCTCCGTATAATCTTTCGACACCTTGTCCATATCCTTGATATGCCACATCACAAACCGTCCCGGCTGCTTCCTGAAGAGCTCCGCCGGCGTGGTCGCCGCAGCACGGCATACCCAGTACAGGTCGACCTGCAGTTTGACATAGCGGGCATCTGTTTCTTTCAAGATGAGCTCATAGCCATTGGTGCCGTTATAATCAACAAATTCAAAATCATGGTTATGATAGGCAAAGCCCAAACCGGACTTCGATACGCGCTCCCCTACCAGGTTCAGCTTCGCGGTCAGCAGCTTAAATTTTTCCATATTCCGGTCGGCGGGATCGAGCCAGGGCCAGGTGATGTATTTCTGGTTAAGGATCTTCGCTCCCTCGATGCATTTATCCACGTATGCCAGGAGTTCCTGTTCAGGCACATTCAGGTATTTGAACAGGTCATAGTGGCCGCTGGTCGTAACCAGGTTGTTCCGCTTCAGCAGTTGCTGAAAGTCTTTTGCCTTATAACCGTAATAAGACATGATCACGGGATCGAAGCCATAGGTTTCCGTGTCCTGGTAACCCATCGCCGCGATACGCTGCAAAGTGCCGGCTGCATCGCTGGCCATCGCATCCCGTATCGTATACAACTGAAGCCCCATTTTATATTTTCGGGCGGAATTTGCGAATAAAGATGGAATAGCCAGCATCCCTGCCGCTGTAATGGCATTTTGGCGGATAAACGTTTTTCTTGTTAGCATGACAGATCGTTGCGGTTGGGTTAATTGTCTTTTCAATAAGGATCGGGTTGTCCGATCCTTGCAATATAATGCAATATTTTGCCGCTGACTCCAGTGAAATAGCTAAATGCGGTGTAAGGCATTATAAAATTCAAACCAATCGTTAAACAATTCAAACCCTTCCGCTTCTGCTTCTGAAAAAAACTTTGATTTTCATAATTTTGATTTATGCAAACAAGCGCCCCGCGCACGGTGTCTCCTTTTAACAATGATCTCAAACTAAAGGGGTTTAACGTCTTTCAGATTGAAAGCGACGGGGCAGCTACGCGGATCTACAGCAGGAAGGACTTTTACAAAATCTGCCTGACCACGGGAAGGAGCAGCATCCACTACGCGGACAGAAGTTTCGAGCAGGAAGGGACTATTCTTTTCTTCGGCAATCCTCATATCCCGTATTCCTGGGAGACTTTATCCACCACGTATGTTGGCTACACGGTATTGTTCTCGGAAGATTTCTTCAGTGCAGCTGACCGCAACGAAAGCCTGCAACACTCGCCGCTGTTCAGGATCGGCGGAACACCGGTATTCAAAATCGCTGAAGTGCAGCGTGAATTCCTGAATACGATCTTCCGGAAAATGATTGAAGAGCAACAGGGAGACTATGCTTATAAACAGGATGTGATCCGCAACTACATCAACCTGATCATTCACGAAGCCCTGAAATTGCAGCCTTCAGCGGATCACGACCAGCAACCAAATGCCGCGACCCGGCTCACGGCCGTCTTCCTCGAACTGCTGGAGCGGCAGTTTCCCATTGAAACAACAGATCGCCCGTTGCAGTTAAAGACAGCACAGGATTATGCCAATGCCCTGCACGTGCATGTCAATTACCTGAACCGGTCGGTGAAAGACACCACGGGTAAATCAACCACCACGCATATCAGGGAACGCGTTGCCGGAGAGGCCAAAGCCCTGTTGCAGCATACGGACTGGAATATTGCGGATATTGCCTATTCGCTGGGTTTCGAATACGCCACCTATTTCAACAATTTCTTCAAGAAGCTGACGGGCACCAATCCCAGGGCACTGCGCCTTCAGGCGGTTTGAAATACTTAAGGATCGGTTTGATTATCGTTACCTGCTGTTCCGGGTTCTGCGGAACTTTGTGTAATGAAAGCAGACTTACCTTCCAAAAACATATTTGAGCAGCTCCGGGATGGCGTAGCCATGGCTGCAGGGCACCCAGATGCTTACCAGCTGCGGGAAGCAGCTTTCGCCACAAAGCGATTGCTGGTGCAGCTGAACAACGCCACCGACCCGGCAACTGTTACAGACCTGCTCAGCCAGATCACCGGGTCTGCAATCGACCCCAGTGTTTCCGTATTCACGCCCCTGTACATCAACTATGGCCGGAACACCAGCATCGGTAAGAACGTATTCATCAATTTTGATTGCGTGTTCCTCGACCTGGGTGGAATTACCATTGAAGATGATGTACTGATCGCCCCAAAAGTCAGCCTGCTGTCCGAAAGCCATGGGCTATCCCCCGACGAAAGGCATGGTCTCCTGACCGGGCCGATTCATATCAAACGAAATGCCTGGATCGGTGCGGGCGCGACTATCCTGCCAGGTGTAACCATCGGAGAAAACGCTGTCGTTGCAGCGGGGGCAGTGGTATCGAAAGATGTACCCGCCAATACCGTTGCTGCCGGGGTTCCTGCCAAAGTGATCAAAACAATAGAGCAATAAATTAAGCGTCAATGAAAAAGATAGTAATGGCGGCCGGATTGATATTCCTGGCCGGACAGCTTCGTGCGCAAACAAAAGAAAACAGTAAAACCATGAACAACAACAGCCCCCGCGAACATTATACCTTTACCCTGGGCGAAACCGTAACCCGTCAGCATGTAACGTTTAAAAACCGGTACGGCATCACACTTGCCGCCGATCTTTACCTCCCCAAAAGCAAGGGGAACCAGCTGCTCGCTGCTATCGCCGTCAGCGGACCTTTTGGTGCAGTGAAAGAACAGGCATCGGGTTTATACGCCAATAAGATGGCAGAAAATGGTTTTGTTACCCTGGCATTCGATCCCTCTTATACTGGTGAGAGTGGCGGTGAACCCCGGAATATTGCGTCGCCAGACATCAATACGGAGGACTTCAGTGCTGCCGTGGATTTCCTGGGACTCCAGCCTTTTGTCGACAGGCAGCAGATCGGCATTATCGGGATCTGCGGATTCGGCGGAATGGCTTTAAATGCAGCAGCGGTTGATAAACGGGTAAAGGCGGTGGTCACTACAAGCATGTATGATATGTCTCGCGTGATGGCAAAGGGTTACTATGACAAGCTGACCCCGGAAGGTCGTACCAAAATGCTGCAGCAGATGGGTGAGCAGCGGTGGAAAGATGCCCAGGCCGGAACGCCTGCACCGGGTCCCCGCAACCTGCCGGAAAAGCTGACGGGAAATGAACCGCAGTTTGTAAAAGACTATTTTGACTATTACCGTACACAGCGCGGGTTTCATCCCCGTTCGTTGAATTCCAACGGCGCCTGGACCGCCACCAATGCATTATCCTTTATGAACATGCCGCTGCTAACCTATATCAAAGAGATCTCTCCGCGGCCAGTGTTGCTGATTGCAGGGGAAAAAGCGCATTCGCGTTATTTCAGTGAGGATGCTTTCAAGGCAGCGGCAGATCCGAAAGAACTGATCATCATTCCGGGTGCGGTGCATGTAGATTTGTACGACAAACCGGATATTATCCCCTTTGAAACGATCACCAGGTTTTTCCGGCAGCACTTGGAGGTGGCAACTCCTGCAACCCCCGCAATCCCATAAAGCCGCTGAACAGATTTTTCCGGCGCTGGATTTTAGTTCCCGGTCAGCGGAAAGATTTTTACAGACCTGAACGTTACCGTTCCGTGCTTGCCGTAAAACCACAGGTAATTGCCTTTTTGCTCTGGCGTACGGTTGACAATGCAACGGCGGCCATCAATACAAACATCAATGATATCATCCCTGAGTATGATGTCTGCTTTAATGGGCTTGTCTAATCCTGTCACAGCTTTTATGTCTGTATTGCCCAGGCTTACAATGCCTGTGTTGGGATTTATATTGAAACGGTATCCTGTACCGGCTTTATCGTCGGATCTTACTATAAGGCCGAATTCCTCCAGTGCTGTTGTGGGTTCAACTTCCATAGTTATCCGGCATTGTGCCGGTACATCGCTGATGGATGCAGCGCCTACGGCCCCGGGGGCTGTAATGGTTAAAGTACCGGAAGCTGCAGCAGCATTTACCCCTGCCGTTATTTTTACCGGCAACGCTGCCCCGGTAGATGGTATTAATTCTTCCGGAAATTTTGTCGTAAGCGTTCCGTCAGGCAGCTGCATCACTTCCCGGAATACCGCGTTCCCGCCAAAGATCTCATGCTCGTTGTCTTTATTATTATTGCGGTTAGGAATCCATGCGGCAGCAATGCGCCGGTCATTTTTAAACGCAGCGGTCTTTACTACATTAGCCCACGATTCATTCAATGACTGGAAAGACGGCTCGCTCCAGGGGCCATAGGGATTTTTGGACTTCACATAATAAGTATCGCTGCCATCACTGTAAACAAGATAATACCAGCCTTTCCAGAAGAAATAGTCGGGACATTCAGGAACAGATGGCTGGCCGGTAAGAATGGGTTCCAACACTTTCCAGTCCTTCAGATCTTTCGAAACCAGGTGCACGAGACATCCACCCGCATGATCCGGAATAAAACCTTCCTTCCAACTCGATACAAACAGGTGAAATTCGCCAGTCTTTTCGTCCACCACTACTTTTGGATCGCGGAAATCCCGCTTGCTGTAGCCCGGCGCAGACGTATAAAACGGATTTGGCCGTTGTTTTTCAAAATGGATGCCGTCTTTGCTGGTGGCATAGCTCAGTTGCTCATTTACATGGCCTTCGCTGTTGATCAGCCTGGTCGCATAGAACGCATAAAACAAGCCTTTATAGAAAACGACCGAACCCGTGCAGATAGATTTTTCCCAGGCTTCATCAATGCCCAGCACAACCGGGTAGTGTTTCCAGGACTTCAGGTCCGTGCTGGTGCTCAATGCCCACTGGTGCCCGCCCAGTCCGTTCAGGCTTTTGTGATGCGCAGAATCCAGCAGCCAGTACCAATAGTAAGTGCCGTTGTGCGCAAAAGGAATACAATCTCCTACAAACAAGTCTCCTTTGGGTTTGAAATATTGCAGGTTGGAGGTCTGCTGAACGGATGGATCGTACCGCACTCCCAGTTGAGCATTGACTACGGGGTGGCAGAGCAGCAACAAAGCTGTAACCAGGCAAAAGAAGATCAATCGATTCAGTTTCATGTAAATCTTTTATGGCGACCTTAAGATAAGCCCGTTTTCCTGCAAGCCGGGCAAAGTTTCCGGCGTTATTTTATTTTAACTATATGCTTATGCGCACAATAGTCATCACTACCAGATCCATGCAGAAGTATTGTTCAACTTTCACCGCAAAAGCCATGGCATAATGAAACCGGTCCTTGCTTTATCAGTTTACTGTAGTACCTTGATGTCTTTCATAGGATAAGGTTTAAATTCGCCCTGCTGTTCTCAGCGGGGCATGTTTTATTATTCCTTCAACCACTAAGTTATCCTGTGAATTGCCTCGTACCCGGGTCGCCGACGCAAATTAAAACCTTACCGGTATGGGCACGCGCAGATCTTCATTTCGGAACCTGACTGCAATAATTGCAATGACCATTGCGGTACAACTGAATTATAGCTGTTCTTTCGGACAGGATTCAACGAAAATCAGATCGCTTCCCGATGGCACCGAAGGAGAAAGGCTGGAAGTGATTGACAGTTCCACGATTCATAAGAAGCCCTGGAACATGCTGGATGGGAAATTTTCTACCCTGAAATTCGGGGTTGCTTTTCTGTTTGAATATGCAGGATTCTCGCCGGATGAAACAGTGAAGGAACAGATGAAGCAGGCAAAAGTTGAACTGAATTCAGGATTTGATGTACGGGATTTCCGGTTTCTGCTCAGCGGCCAGATCAAAAGCAAAAGAGAAATTACCTGGAAAGCCGGACTGATGTACGATGGATCACTCAAGTCATGGTTCGTGCGGGAAAGTGGGATTATGATCGCTTTTCCTGAAATCAGGAGTCATGTATTTGTGGGACGAACCAAAGAAGGATTCTCGCTCAGCAAAGTAATGAGTGGCTATGCCGTTGAAATGATGGAAAGGCATATGGCCAGTGACCCCATTCCTATTCTAGCAGACGGCATTAAGTGGATGGGCTTTCTGCCGAAATCAGGGTTCTTCTGGAACCTCGGCATTTTTGCGGACTGGCTATCAAAGGGACAATCTTTCTCAACCGATCGCTGGCAGCTGGCATCCCGGATCGGCTGGATGCCTGTTCATTCACCCAAAACAAACCTGCACCTGGCAGCCAATATCCGCTTCGGACACCCGCTCAATGATACCATCCGGCTGAAGTCAAGGCCCGAATCGAACCCCGCGCCCTTTTTTATTGACACCGGTAAGTTCCCGGCTGAACAATCCACCTATTTCGGCGGTGAAGCCTATTACAGTTCTGGCCCCCTGCAGATCGGTACTGAGATATTTTGGCATAAATTCAATTCACCCACCACCAATGACCCCCTGTTTCACGGCGGAGAAATCATGGTCAGTTATTTTTTCACGGGTGAATCCAGGCCCTACAGTACGGATGCCGGTAATATTTATGGTTATGTGCCGGTAAAAAAATCAGTGTTCAAAGGAGGCAAAGGCGTATGGGAAGCAGTGATCCGGTATTCGTCCTTTGACCTGGACGCAGGCACGATCAAAGGTGGCAGGTTCTGGAAGATTACGCCAATGGTGAACTGGTACCTGGCAGATTTTCTTCGCTTTGAACTGGCTTATGGTTATGGCGTGCTCAATCGTTTCAATATGCAGGGAGGTACGCATTTCCTGCAAAGCAGGTTACAGTTTCTGATCAGATAGTTCTACCTAAAAATCTGAGTTATGATCGCAAGTTACCGTATCGCAATGGTTGTTCTGATCACCATGGCAGGCAGCCTTCCGTTGCGTGCACAGTTTGGTTCAACCCCACCTGAAGATTCCACACGGGAAAAGAACAGTGACCACCGGCCGGGTACTGGATTCTTACTGGTGAGTAAAAAAGGTGGCACCCTGATCTTTTCTCCCTTCGCAACAATCCGTTACCTGAATTCCAAAGGCATCAAGGATAGTTATACGGATGTCGGTGGACAAACCCATGATGTTGCCCAACGGGATGATATCCAGTTTCAAAAAGTTACCCTTTATTTTAAGGGTTGGTTGTTTACACCCAAATTCCGGTACTTCACGTATGTGTGGACGTCCAATGCCAACCAGGGGCAGGGCGCACAGGTGGTGGTGGCGGGCAACCTGCAATATGAAATCAACAAACACTTTGATGTGGGTGCCGGTATCGGTGCCCTTCCTACCAGCAGGTCGCTGTATGGTCAATGGCCCTTGTGGCTGCGGCAGGATGCAAGGCCCATGGCGGAGGAATATTTCAGGGGATCCTTCACCACCGGTGTCTGGCTTCAGGGAGAAATCGTCAACGGGCTATACTATAAAACGATGCTGGGAAACAACCTGAGCCAGCTGGGTGTAGACGCGGGACAGCTCGATGATGGATTCAATACCTGGAGTACTGCGCTATGGCATACTACCGGCGATTTCGGCAGGTTGGGTCCATTTGGCGATTTTGAAAAGCATGCGTCGCTGGCAACCATTGTGGGCGGATCGTTTACGAGAAGCAATGAGACCCGCCAGTCCCAACCCGGTACCGATGCGCCGGAAAACAGCCAGATCCGGCTCTCCGATGGTACCGGCATTTTCGGCCTGAATGCCCTGGCGCCCAATTCACAGGTGCAAGAGGCCAAATACGAGATGGCATCTTTTAACGGCGGCATCAAATACAAGGGGTTCTCGTTCGATGCAGAGTACTTTATCCGTTGGGTGTCCAAATTCACCACGACAGGTGTGATTCCCGTTTCCAGACTGAAGGACAATGGCTTTTCCATGCAGGCTTCAGCTATAGTGGTAAACAAGCTGTTACAGGTCTACGCTGTAGGGTCATATATTAACGGGCAATATGGTTACCCGTCTGAATTGAACTTCGGACTGAATTTCCATCCCTTTAAAAACCGGGTTTTCCGTATAAATCCGGAGGTGATCTTTTCCAATCATTCACCCGTTGGCTATTACAGTTATCCCACCGTCGTCGGCGCCAAAGGCACTATTTACATGATCAACCTGGAACTGTTCTATTAAGGCAGGTTATTGAACAATATTTACTGACAGCTTATTGAAAACCTTTTTGGCCTCCTGTTTTCTTATCGCTTTGTCGGTAGCGATATAATGTTCCTTCTCCCTTTCGACCAACTTGAACCAGGCAATAGCAGGTATGGTTTTTTTAGAATGTATTTCCAGGCGTATGATAATACTATCACCGGGAGACCGGTGGTTGTTGATCAACTGGCTTAATTCCGTTTCATCAATACCGATCTCAGTGGCAAATTCCTTTCTTTTTTTGTTCTGCAGTTGAATATATTCTTTCAGAAAAAAACTGAATCTCATTCCCGGATCAAATACTTCACTTTCCAGGTAATCTTCCAGCTTAAACCTTAGATACAGTAAATTAGTTTTAAGCTTTTCCGCTGGCGACGTTTCAGATTGAACTTTGGACCTTGCAGCCTTTAGCTGTTTGTCCGCGGCCTTCTTTTCCTCCGGCGTTAATCTTACAGGATAGACCAAGGCTTCAGCCAATTCTGCCGATGAAAATCTGACTCTTTCCTTTTTTGTCTTCATGATTGATATTTGAGAATCATATTGTTTAACGGTTCCCCTTCCAAAAAAAGTTGGCGTCCGGCATCTTTCATTCCATATTTTCAATGTAATGTGGCTTTAATCTGGTTTTGGCACCAGTGACACACAAGCCCGGCATTTATGCAGACTGATAGCAATGCGGCATGCAAAGGTAATAAGATGTCCGGCTATGCCGTCGTATACCTTTGTCTTGCTGATATTTTCCCTGGAGCAAGTCAGCAAATTAATTTCAACCCTGCTTTCCACGGGAAACCGGATGATCGCCATCACGCCCAGAATATCATCGTCACCATCAATCATCAACTTATATAAAGTAACATCTGACCGATGCAAATAAGATCTCCAGGAAAAAAGTACCGTCCTTTAGTCAGTTTCTTATAATCTTCCCTTTCCAACGTCACTATTTTGACGCTCAATATTCTGCCAGTCTTAACTTCAATCAGCGCCATTGTAAATATACAAAAATCTTTACAGAAAATGTAAAGTATATTGCATGCTGCCTGCATGCCTGTTTGGTTGCCTGAGGCGAGTTAAAAGAAGGAAATTGTTTTTATCGCAGGAACAGTGTTTTGACCCAAAAGCTGCGGAGATTGTTTCAATCCCACTCCTGCTCTCTTCCGGAGAAAAACCATGCAAAAACGTATAAGTTTGTGAAATGTAGTGTAGTGGCTCATTTCACTCAGATTTATGAATTAGGCATTTTCAGAAAACAGCATCTCCCTTCGCCAAGGCTTTGGGAGACAAAGTCTTCCTTCGCCAGGGCTTCGGAATGCAAAGCCCGCTTTCGTCTTTAGCCTCTTACCGTATCACCGTGTACCGTGTCTCCGTCGTATGTCCGGCTGGTTTTCGGCGACATAGGTGTGCAACATGATGTTGACAAACAATTCGGCCATCCAATGTCGTTGCATTTTCAGTCCCGCCTGTGCGGTATAGGAATGGCCATATTCATGCAGGGCAAGGAGATCAAAGAAGGGCATCATGGTAAAGGAGCCGTCCTGCCTGCCATAGGCCTTTTTGATCTGTGCTGCAACGGCAGGTGGAAGTTTGTCCACTGCGGGCAGGAAGCCCGCCCAGAAGGCATTGTCGTCGGTCGCTACGACCAGCCGCACATCATCAATATTGTGGGAGAAACCATAAACATCCTTCAGCGGTTTTGCTGCTATGGCTGGCCAGTCCTGCGGGGCAAGGATGAAGATGGTGGTTTTTGGTAAAAATTCCAGTTGTTGATGTTAAAGATAATTGGTTAGGATGGCATTCCATAATGCTCCGGGATAGACATTTTCCGTTTCGGATCAATTCACTAGATTGCGCCGCGGTTTAATGTTTAGTATTGAAAGTCATACCAACACATTCTGCCAAAACCTGAAACACTATGAAAATATTAAAAACCTCCCTCCTCCTCCTATTGACAGCATTTCTGGCGTGTTCCAAAAGCAAATCTGATAACCTGTCCAAACAAACGGTAATGGAGTTACTGGTCAACAAAAAATGGCAGCTTACATCAATAACCGGCACAACAGATACCGGAAACCCCATTATCGATCAGTTTCCATCTCAGGAGGATTATATCAAGGACGATTACCTTTTGTTCAATAGTGATTTGACCTTTATTTACAGTGACAATATTATACTCAACCCGCAATTAAATGGCAATATAATTGAATCGGGCACCTGGAAGGTGACTGACTCAGATACCTATATCGAACTACTCAGCGATACGCAACAGGAGCAGGAAACCAACACTACTGATTATCCGACAAAGATTGTGGAAATCTCAGCCAGGCAGATGAAATGGGACATTTATACGGACTTTCACATCATTTATCATTACACCTTCAAGGCGCTATGACTTTGATTGAGCGCAGGGTTGAAGTCCGCTGATATCAGGGTTTATTCAGAGTACTCCAGTTTCCATACCCCTATTGTATTGTTATCCGATCGGATGGTGGTTTGCTTTATCCGCTGATCCTCGTCCAGAACGTTTTCAAAGCTGAAAATCTGCGTGTCCGGATTCATTTCACCATTCGGCAGGGACTGGACTTCGCGAATGAGACCAGATTTATGCATCGTGACTTCTATATCCTGGGAACCAACTGCCAGCAAAAAAGTACAGGGATATGGCAGGAAACCAGATTGCGAAGTTAAATCCCAACGCTGCGGCGCCATCAGGTAGTGACCGTCCAATCCACCTAATACCCGGTATAGGCTATCGAGACCAGTACCTGTAGGTTCATAACTCATCGCCTGTCCATACCCAAGGTCATTTGTATAGGTTTTGAGCCTGGATTGGCCATCGTATGTCAAAACTTCTTTAGCCCAGATGATCGTATGGCCCTGACCTTCGAAAGTGCCACCCGAACCCGCTATCAGCGATTTATCGGAGAAAACGTACCGCCTGCTGACCCGGATTCTTCTGTGCATGTGGTGGTGATAGTTAGTGGTTACTGCTTTTTCGCCGGCCTCCCGGTTATTTTACGGATCATCCGTTCATAAGTATCGGTATAGCGCTGCATGCCGATATCTGTCGGGTGGGTGCCATCGACGGTTGTACTGGCATCGAAGGAGAAAGCTTCCGCCGGCAACAGGTACAGTTTTTTGATCCCGGACCGCTGCAGCTTGTCAAATACGGCTTGCTGCAACTGGTTTACCCGACGGTAAGGATTCACCAGCGCAGTGTCGAGGGAAGCTGCTGCCACACCTGCCGGATGTTCAACCAGGAGGATGGGGACATCAGGACGCGTTTTGCGGAGATTCATAACAGCGGTTTCTATGCGCTGTTGTACTTCTTCCCGGGAGAACCTTTGTGCATCGTACAGGTTAGGCAGGCAGTCGAGTACATACAGGGATGCATCAATGGATTGCAGGAGATCAATGACAGGAGCTTCCAGTAACCCGTTTCCGGAAAACCCCAGGTTGACCACCGGCTGAGACAATCTTCTACCCAGCATATTGCTGTAGGCCAGTCCCGGCCTGCTGGCACATGCGCCCTGAAGGATCGATGTGCCATAAAAAACAATGGGTTTCGATTGCGGCACCGGCAGGAAAGCAAAGCTGCTGCCTTCCGCAGCGCCGATCTCCAGCCAGTTTACCGCATTGTACAGGGGTAAGTAAAGCCGGTACTCTTTCAGGGGAATCGCGGCGTGGATATGGGAGAATTTGTATTCAACGGTATCGCCAAAATTGTACTTCCCGTTTACCCAATGCCAGTAGTCCTTTTCATCGCGGGCGTAAAGATCCACCCCCCTGACGCCGGTCGCCGGCATATGCGGCATTGCCATCCCCCCTTCAACAGTATACCGCACCACTATTTCCGGTGCCGTGGTGGTAAAGGAGATATACAGGCCGGCACTGTTCCGCGACAGTTGCCACACGTCATTCCGTAGTTGCTCTTTTGCGCTGCCCGGAAACCTGTTAAAGGGAGAAGCAAACCCGGATGCCCAGCCACGGCCTGCGATCCCCTGAACATCGGAATTAGCCGGGTTGTGCCATTGAAACGGTTGTTCCTGTGCATTGGCATCACCCACCAGGGAGCCCAGGCCAATAACCAGCCGGAAAAAGAATCGTATCACGTAAAAGATTTAGTCTGATAAGGTAATGAACGTGCAACTTTTTTCCTGCAGGCTAACGATTGCGTAAGATCATGGAAAGATTTGCTATTTTAACGGAGGCTTTATTCGAATGATTTATGAGAGAACACAACAAGCGGTGGTTAATTTCAATGATGAAGACTGCGGGAAGCAGGCGTGACCACTTGCATAACGGCCGGTATGCCGATGAACGTCACCTGCAGAAATTCCAGTCACTGGAGGACCTCCCTTTCCACGAGCCGATTAAGGCCACTACAAAGTTTTACAATGGGAAGATCAATTACGGGTTGCTGGTCCGCTTTCTCCGCGGACAAACCGGCAATGACTGGGACGCCGTATACTCAGAGATCATCAGCCGCATACCCACCAAATTGCTTGCCTACAAAGAGATGGTCTTCTGGTTTGTTGCCGACCAGGTAGAGATGATCGACGGCCGCCCATGGAATAAGCGTACCCAACAGTTTATCTGGACCGAAGGAAAAATTGATCAGGTTCATTATACCAGGATTAAACAAAATCCCGAGTTTAAAGAGTTTTATGTAGATCCTCAAAGTAACAAGCTGATCCGGATACCACAGTTATCGCGCAGCAAACATTACAAATAATGTTCTGATGAAATTAATATTAAGTACAATGCTGATTGCCGCTTGCTTGTTCTCCTGCAAACAAGCATCTACAACAGCTGACAAATCACCTGCAGATACCAGCATCAAAAAACCCGCCTATTTTGATTATTCCGGAAGCGATGACCATGTGACGGGCGGGATAAAAATGATCCCCATTTCCACACCAAAAGGGACTTTTAAGGTCTGGACAAAACGCGTGGGAAACAATCCGACCATAAAAGTGCTGCTGCTTCACGGTGGTCCCGGCGGGACGCATGAATTCTTCGAGAATTTTGACGGCTATCTTCCCAATGAAGGCATAGAATATATCTATTACGACCAGCTGGATTCGTATTACAGCGACAAACCGAACGATTCCACGCTGTGGACTACCCAGCATTTCGTGGAAGAGGTGGAACAGGTGCGGAAAGCATTGAAACTCGATAAAGATAATTTCTATTTACTGGGACAATCCTGGGGCGGACTCCTGGCGATGGAATATGCGCTGAAGTATCAGCAGAACCTGAAAGGCCTGATCATTTCCAATATGATGGCCAGTATACCGGAATATGAGAAATATGCCAGAGAAGTACTGGCGCCGCAACTTCCGCCGGAAGTCTGGAAGGAAATTGCTGCCCTGGAAGCAAAGGGAGATTTTCAGAACCCGCGATACTCGGAGTTGCTGATGAAAAATTATTACACAGAGCATGTGGTGAGAAAGCCATTGGAAGAATGGCCGGAATTTATCAACAGGGCTTTTTCACACCTCAACCCGAAAATCTATGTGTATATGCAGGGGTATAGCGAATTTGGCGTAACAGGAAATGCCACCCTGAAGCACTGGGACGTATCGGGTCGTTTAAAAGAGATCTCCGTTCCTACTTTGATGATCGGCGGAAAATATGATACGATGGATCCGAAGTATATGGAATGGATGTCGAAACAGGTGCAGCACGGGAGAAATCTAACGGTAAACGCCGGGCATTGCGCGCAATATGATGATCCGGAAAACTATTTCGGCGGACTGATCAAATTTTTGAAGGATGTGGCGAACAATCAGTTCACAGCCAACTAGGAAAACCCACTCAGATTCACGAACCTGGTCCGTCGAGCCAGAAATAGACAATCTTCATCCGCATTCGCCTGTTTTCAAAATATGCTTTGATCTCCTTTTCGTGGTTGGATCCGTCACTATACCTGTCTGGTGTTTTGCGCTTCAGGCGAAAGACGTCTTCATTTTCGGCATCCCGGCGGCCATTAGTGTTCGGTTTTTTTGTGATTTGTTCTTTCCTATATGCAGGTTTTTAGGTGTTGAGCAGGTGAACAGGCTGTTTCAGACAGGGAGCGGGTGCGGAAAGTGCGGAAGAGGAAGAATACCTGTGTAAACGGGTGAAGAAAGGGGAAAAATGCGGTAAAAGGAGGTGGATTTTCCCGATTGTGCCTGTCGGAAATAGTTTGTAGGTTATTCCATATGAAATTATTTATTACAGCAATCTCGCTCATTGCCCTGCCACTCCTGGTAGTAGCGCAAGTCAAACCAACCCGTATCCTGGGTACTTTCGTGTACCAGAAAAAGGTATACAACTACGACTTTTCCATGCTGGCAGCAGACCGGTACTCTTTTAACATCAGCCGCGCCTTCACCCGCTCCACCCATTCCGACACTACCATCAAAGACCTGAGCAAAACAACGGATCAAACAGCAATGGAAGAAGAAACAAACGAAGAAGAGATATCAGATCAGCCGGATAAAACAGGCAAAAATGGCAGTGATACAACCAACGCCGGTGCCCTCCCCCTCTCCGGTTTTGATGTGGATGGTTTCGTCACCCTGTTTACAGAAATCATGACGGAGATCCAGGGGGCCACAGACAATGACACCCTGGGTAACGTAGCCCGTGAAGTGTTTTTCAGTATTAAAGCCCGCCTGCAGTTTGTAGATGATGAGCCGGTCACTGCCTACCTGATCCTGAAAAAGGACCGGATCAACAGTTTTCTGAAAAACAACAGCTCTACTTATTACCGCGGCGTCTATGGCCTGCTCTATTTTAACCATTTCATCAACCATGTCAGCGTGGAAACTGAAGGTGGCGCCATCAAAAACATCACGGTACAGGTGGTCGATACCAGCCTGGCCGCCAGGAGCATCCAGTCGCCCCGCGACTATATCGAATTCAAAAATCAATTCCCGATCAGTATCTCCGGAAAATTTGACCCGGAAAAATTCGCCAACATTAAACTGTATGCATACAACGCCGCCGGCATCCGTGGCCTGACCCGATACATCAAAATGGGTGACCTGCTGACGCTGAACATCGTGCTGGAAAGTGAAAAAGAAGATTATAGTCCTTCCGACCGGACCGTTGCCCTGAGCCCGGCCAACCCCATTGCCGAACTGAAAAAGGAAAAAAGGTCAAGGATCCTGGAAATTGCGGCCTTCACCGATTTTATCGGGCTGGACCAGGAAGAACCAAATGGCCTGATCCAGATCGAAGCCCGCCGGAAGATCAACATCAATTCCAAATCCAACCTGTTGATCAACGCCAGCAAGGATGAGTTGTCAGAGAATGTCCAGTTCGGAAAAATTGAAAAAACAGTCATCCTGGAAAGAAAGAAGAAGAAAGTGCTGTATGGCCTTAAACTAAGAGGCAGCAACACGAAATACCTCCCGCTGACCAAAGCAGAAAAGGATAAATTGATCGTCGGGGAAGGTGACGAATCAACCTTGAAAAAAATAGACTCATTCGGGTGGCAAACTGTAGTGGTTAAAAACAGAAAATTCCACTCTCCCTACTTTACACTTTTCCCCTACATCGAACCAAAATTGTTGTTCTCCAAACTGGAACAACATAACCGGGTAATCGATTCCGGTAAACTTGTGTCCAATCAAATCACCCCGATTCAGCTATACCGCTACCAGCTCGCCTCTTTCGGCGCCCAGGTAAACATCATCCGGTTCAATTTCCCGCAGCTAAAATTTAACGTCAGCCCGCTGAACATCGGCTATTACTGGTTCCGTACCCGGGTCGGTTCACCTTCCGACTCCCTCACCCAAAATTCCATCCCCCTGAACAGCCAGTACTTTTCCTGGGGCGCCCAGGTCAATTTCCAGCCCGACCACCGCTGGGGCGCTTCCCTTAGCGCTGAATACATCAGGGAAAAGATCCTGAATGACGCCTATTCCCTGACCAACAAGAACGGTCTTTTCCAATATGGGTTCGACGGTCATCTGAAAACCGGTGACTATTCCAAATTGTTCTTCCGCTTCCGGTGGACACATGAGCACCACAACCGGAACGACAATTTCACGCAAATCCAGCTGGGTTATTCCCTCAACCTGTTCGTCGGGCCATCCAACGACGACAAGAAGTAAAAGCATATGAAAGAACATAAACTGGGACTGTCTTTATCCGGCGGCGGTTACCGGGCCTCGGCCTTTCACCTCGGCACACTCAAAAAACTGCACGACATGAAGATCCTGCCGCTTGTCGATGTGCTGTCTACCATTTCCGGCGGGTCCATCACGGGTGCCTGTTACTGTTGCCACAAAGGCAGCTTCGACAGTTTTTACCAGGACCTTTACCTGGGTTTGCAAACCAAAAATGTGATCAGGAAAATTCTGTTCTCCTGGATGGGGCTAAGGTTCCTGTTATTGTTCCTGGCACTTGCCGGATCCTTTTATTTTCTGTTCACCCCCCAGGCCTGGCTCTTTCCTGTGGCCCTGGCCCTGATCCTGTTCCTGGTGCTGAAATACCAGTTTAACCTGTTTCCCATCAGTAAACGTATCGAAGAGATCTACGATGAATTTTTCTACCAGGGAAAACAACTCGGCGAACTCGAAACCAATCCAACGCTGGTCATTGGCGCCACCAACCTGCAGACCGCCAGGCCCTTTACCTTTTCCAAAAACTGGATGCAGGACAGTACTTACCAGTTCCTCGACGAACCCGTCAAATTTAAAGCAGCGGCTTTTCCAGTTGCGAGGGCCGTCATGGCCTCCAGCTGTGTGCCCTTCGCCTTCACTCCCGTTACCATTGACCGGCAATTTTTTTTAAACCCGGCTGATGCAGACACGGTACATCCGATACTGGTGGATGGCGGCGTCTACGACAACCAGGGTATCCACAAAGTGATGCAGAAAGGTTCCTACGCCTGCGATACGGTTATTACCAGCGATGCCGGGAGCGGGTCATCCGGTGAATTACATTTCGTGAATACCCTTTCCCTGTTGATGGAAACCGTCAATGTCTTTATGTCGCGGATTAAGAACGCGCAGATGGTGCGCAACGTGTATGATAACGCGAGTACCGCAAACCGGCAGGTGGCCTATTTTTCCCTGGGCTGGGATGCAGAAAATTGCATCGAGGGGTTTATCAGGAACCTCGAAAAAAAGCAGATCCCGAAATCCGTTGTGGAGGCGCACGAACTGCCTGTAGAATGGCAGGAAAATCCCAAAGCGTTTACTGAAGCGATCACGCTTTACCTGAAGCACCGTATCGACTACGATCATGTTCGCCTCCCCGATGCTGCAGCCCTGAAAACAGCCCGGTCGGTGAGCACTAACCTTACCGCTTTAAGCAAAAAACAGGTAGATGGCCTCATCGCCCAGGCGGAAGCGCTTACGGAGATCCAGGTGAAGCTGTATTGCCCTGTCCTGATTCAACAGTTTCACCCAGTCAATAAATAATAATATAAACAATACCGTATTAATAAATACTACTATCATGAACCGCCCAACCAGCCGTCAACTCCGTGGCTATTCGCTTGATCCCGGTTTCTCTACCAAACTGGATACCGCAGGTGTTAATGAAATCGTATATGCCGTCCCCTGGGAAGATGAGCTTTCACCCGGACCCAAAGGGCAATACTTTGAAGTGTATGACTATGATCCGGCCAGCAACTGCTGGTATGAACCGGTGGATTTAAACGACACTTATACACTCGCCCAGGACGGCGAGGCGCCCAGTGAAGGAAACCCCAAATTTCACCAGCAATTTGTCTATACGATTGCCATGAAAACCCTGGAGCACTTTGAAAACTCCCTGGGCAGAAAAATCATCTGGGCGACCAACCTGAAATTCGATTCCAAAGCGGAACTGGCCCGAAAGAAAAAAGAAAAAGATGAAGGCCCCCCGGCCGGTACCTACAATGCAAGGCTCAGGCTGTACCCACATGCCTTCCGGGATGCCAACGCCTATTATACTTCCGAAAAGAAAGCCATCCTGTTTGGGTATTTCGAGGCGGCTTCACAAATCCAGGGAAGTAACCTTCCCGGTGGCGTGATCTTCACCTGCCTGTCCCCGGATATTATTGCGCATGAAACCACCCATGCGCTGCTGGACAGTATTCATCCGCGGTTCCTGGAGAATACCAACAAAGATGTTGCTGCCTTTCACGAGGCGTTTGCAGACATTGTGGCCCTGCTCCAGCGGTTCACCATTACTCCACTCGTAGAACACCAGATCGCGCGCACCAGGGGAAACCTGGGCGAATACAGTGTATTGGGAGAACTGGCCACCCAGTTCGGAAACGCCTTGCAAAACAACCGTGGCGCGTTGCGCGGTGCCATTGGCGCGGTTAATGCCAAAGGTGTATGGGAACGCTTTACACCTGATCCTTCTCTCTACGAAAAGCAGTTTGAATGTCATGATCGCGGTGCCATACTGGTCGCCACTTTCTTTGACGCCTTTTTACGTTTATACAATGATAAAACACAGGACCTGCTGCGCATCGCTTCCAACGGCACAGGGATCCTGCAACCCGGCGCCATTCATCCTGACCTGGTGAAACGCCTGGCCGATCAGGCCTGTACCATTGCGCAGCACCTGCTTCATATTTCGATCCGCGCATTGGATTATTGTCCCCCGCTGGACATCAATTTCGGTGACTTCCTGCGGGCCCTGATTACAGCCGATGTGGATACTTCCCCCCGCGACACCAATGGTTACCGGATCGCACTGATCGACTCCTTCAGGAGCTGGGGAATATTTCCGGACCGGGTCAATACGCTTTCAGTGGAATCCTTACAATGGGCAAAACCGACCAATCTCACGCAGCAGGAAAAAGACATCTGGGCTTCCATTGCCAACCGGCTGAAAGACGATATCCGGCATATCATCGACCTGAGTCTCTCGCCCGGTGATCACCGCGAGGAAATCTTCAACGAAAGCTGGAAGGCACAACAAAAACTTCGGCTGATCTTATTGGAAAATTCTGACAGCTTCAATGTGACGGAAACGATCTGGAAAAACTTTTTATCCAAGCTGGGACTGACCAACGAAGCCGTAGAATTCGAATACGACGGAGGCTTTTATGGAAAAGCAGAGGCACCGGGACTGGAAGTACATAAGGTCCGGCCGGTTTACCGGGTTGGCCGTGAGAATAAAATTGTAGAGCAGATCCTGATCACGCTGTCCCAGACCATCCGGTTCCGATCCGGTCCACTCGAAGGTGCCAAATTTAGGGGCGGGTGTACACTGATCCTGAACATGTCCGGCAACTACGATGTCGAGTACATTATCTATAAAAATATCCATAGCCAGCATCGCTTTACCGCACAAATGGATTTTCAGCTGGGGCGTGCAGCCGGCAATCCCTCTTTTTCAGAATCGCTGTATGAAGACGGGAATGGGTTTAAGGATATCAATATTGCACAATTACATTCTTAAAAAAGCCTAAACTATTCATATGTCCATCACCGTAACGACACGTATGTACCAGGTTGGCGAACTGGGGGACTGTTTCCTGATCCGTTTCAAAAATGGTCAGACGGAAACCAACGTGCTCATCGACTGCGGCTCGTTTCGCAACGGCGCTGCGTCTATCACCCGGATGCAGAAAATAGCTGCTCATATCAAAAAAGACCTGAATGGCAAGAAGCTGGATATCGTGGTAGGCACTCACCAGCACAACGATCACGTATCAGGATTTGTGCATGCGGAGGCAACGTTCAATAACCTGGTGGACCAGGTTTGGCTGTCGTGGCTGGATGACCCCACGGAAACCCTGGCGAAACGCATCAAGCAGGAGCAGAAAAACCTGGTCAGCCAGTTGCAGCAAATTTATGGTCATGCCGAAAAATTGCAGCTTGCCGGTGACCATCTCACTGCTGTAAAAGACCTGCTGGGTTTTTATTCCATCACGGCCGCCAAAGGGGACGATCCGGAAATTCCTGCAAAAGGAATCGGGATTCTGAAAAAGATCGGTGCAAATCCCGTCAAATATCTTTCCCCTGGAGATCAGCCGGAGCTGCCCCGCTTTTCAGAGAACCAGGTAAAAGTGTATGTCATGGGTCCGCCCCGGAAAAGGGAACTGTTGTTTGATAAGGACCCTAAAAAAAATGAGTCCTTTGATCCCAAACTGGCATTTGCCAATATCTCCGCCAGCCGGATCCTTTCAGCCCTGGCTGCAAGGAGCAAAGGCGCAGACCGCCGTGAAGAAGACCAGTTTCCTTTCAACAAAAGCTTTAAGAAAACGGCCCGTCAGCTGGACCGCCAATTTATGAAGGACTACAACGACCCCGACGACCAATGGCGTCAGATCGACCTGGAATGGCTGGAACAGGCCGAAGGGCTTGCTTTGTATCTTGACTCTTTCACCAACAACAGTAGTCTTGTGCTGGCTTTTGAGCTGGTCAAGTCAAAGAAAGTGCTCCTGTTCGCTGCAGATGCGCAGACGGGCAACTGGTTGTCGTGGAATGAAATTTCCTGGAAGAATGCAAAGCCGGGATTTACCACAAAATCGTTGCTGGAAAATACCGTGCTGTACAAGGTTGGGCACCATGCCAGCCATAATGCTACGCTGAAAGACAGTCTGCTGGCGATGCAGCACGACGAGCTGGTTGCCATGATCCCTGTCGATGCCAAGGATCCCAATATTGACCGGGAGAAGGGCTGGAAGATGCCTGCTAAAAACCTGTATGCCGCCTTAAAAAAGCAAACCAAATTCCGCGTGTTGCGCATGGATATGGGATTTGCCGATGAGTGCGACCCGGTAAAAAACAAGGCCACCTCGAAATGGAAAGACCTGGCCCATAAGCCGGTTTTCGATACAAAGAATTTCTTTATGGAGTATACGGTTAGTGATTAGTAGGAGAATCTTTAGTAGAGCGGCTATTCAGTTTATGAACCGGGCGCGCGAATACAAGCTAACAGGAAATATCAATGCTTGCAGGGAAGACGTCAAAACCACATTTTGAAAAGTGCTATAAGATTGACTATAATCCGACCGCAGCAGGTAAAAGAGAAAAAATCAGAGTTTCCGACATTTATACTCAATTCCTTTCTCCACATAATATTTCTAATTGACCCGCTAACTTTCCAATATTTTTTGGACCCGGTTAACGCTAGTGCGTGCTTCCCAGGGTCCCATTCTTTGGCAAAAAGTGCCTAAATTGTAGGTAGGCTGACTGATTCCAAAACAAGGTATGCGGACTGCCATTACCATACAGTTATTGCTTGCCCTCTCTGCAACCGGATTGTGTGCACAACAAGGAAGCACCTACAATACTGCAGACATAGACAAAACATTGCAAATCGCCAAAACGCTTATTTTCAAGAAAGGCGAAGATCCAACGGACCTTGACAGCAGCATCAGGCTCCTGACAAAAGTTGAAACTCAGGCAAAACTCGTTGGAGATGAAAAGCAGCTTGGGGTAACTTACCTGCTTCGCTCACAGGCATTCCGTGAACTAAAACAACCGCAATCCGGAAAGGTATTTGCAGACTCCGCAATTGCGATCTTTGCCAGGACGCGTTCGGTCAATCAAACGGGGCATTCCTATATTGAGCTTGCTCAATACTACAACGCGTTTAACCCCAACGAACTTGCTCAGAAAATAGTCTATTATGAAAATGCCCGGGAATATTTTTTGTTGTCCCGTGATACACTAAATGCTGCAAATACCTACAAGGTTATTGGGGAGCTATATGGTATGAAGCACGATATCGCCACTGCGATTTCCATGCTCAGCAAAGCACTTGAACTGGGAAAACCGCTCAGGGGATTCGACCTCCAGGGGACATATGATTTGCTGGGAGACCATTACACTACCAACGGTAACCTGCTGGAAGGCATCCGATATGGTTTGCTTGCCGTTAAAACGGCAGAACTTCAGCGGGATTCCAGCCAGTTGAGTACTCTTTATAACCGGCTTGGTACAACTTACCTCGAACTGGACCAGTTTGAGAATGCGGATGACTATTTTCAAAAATCACTGGCGATTGCTATCAGTCACCGCGATACGACGTCAATTTATATCCTGGCTACCAACATCGGTATTAACTATGTTCTTATGAATAAGGGAAGAGAGACTCTGAACCTTATGAATAGCATTACCAGAAAATATCCACGTCCGCCAAACCAGATGATCAACCGGTTGTACATGAGCGGATATATCCTGGTGAATCAGCCGGATTCCGCAAAAAAATATTATCAATACCTCAGTAAAGCGTTAAGTGAACTGTCGGCCACCGATCCAACGCGCCGTGCCCTGGAGGGGCCAATTATCAAATACCTGATTGCCACCAAACAAATAGACCTGGCTTATCAGCATCTCAGCAGCTATTACGAAATGCGGAAGTCTTCCCCTTCAGCAATTGCCGACAGGCAATACCATTTATGGTCCTTCCAGGCAGATTCAATGAGCGGAAAGTTTGCATCTGCTGTCCGGCACTACCAACATTACAAAAACATCTCCGACTCCCTGTTCAATTCAACAAAAAACAACCTGGTTGAACAACTTAAAGTTGAATATGAAACCGGTAAGAAAGATATGGAGTTGCAGTCCCGCCAGGAAAACATCCAGTTGCTGGTTCAACAGAGCCATTCCCAGCAGAAACTCATCAGGCAGGAACGTCTCATCAGGAATATGATTGTTTTTATCTCCTTTGCGCTTCTGCTATTGCTTATCATCGCATACAATCGTTACCGGTTTAAAAAGCGCAGCAATATCCTGCTGGAACGACAACAACAGGAAATTAACCGGAAAAATAAAACGTTGGAAAAACTTGTTGGCGAGAAGGAGTGGTTAATGAAGGAAATCCATCATCGGGTCAAAAATAACCTTCAAACCGTCATAGGTTTACTAAACGTACAGATTGCCCATTTGAAGTACAACGACATGAAGGATGTACTAAGGAGCAGCCAGAACAGGATTACGGCGATGGCACTTATTCATCAGAAGTTGTATCAGGCCGGAAACAGTACTGAAACCTACATGCCATCATACATTTATGAACTGGTTGAACATCTGCGGGACATATATGGTGTAAAAGGTAAGATCAGCTTTGATCTAAGGATTGACAAAGTTTATCTCAATGTAGCCTTAGCTGTTCCAGTGGGTCTGATTATCAATGAATCTGTCACTAATGCGATCAAGTATGCTTTTCCGGGCAACAGACCCGGCACTATCAGGATTTATTTTATGAACAATAATGAAACCTGCAGTTTATCCATAGCAGACAATGGTTGTGGCATATGCTTTCAAAATGAAACGTTGCAAGATAATACACTTGGATTTCAATTGATGAAAGGTCTGGCAAAAGAGATCGGGACAGCGCTCGAAGTAGTAACGGACGCTGGACAAGGCACATCGGTTGCGATTCATTTTGTACCAGGCGCTGAGTTAACTAATATAGAAGAATATGCAGGGGAAAATTCTGATCGTTGAGGACCAGTTTATTGAAGCGCTTAACCTGAAGGTAATTCTGGAGAATGCCGGCTTCCCGGTCTGTGAACCGGTACAGTCGGTACCGGAAGCTTTACAGGCAATCAAAAAGCACCATCCCCGGTTTGTAATAGTTGATATCTTTTTAAAGGGTCCGGGAACGGGAGTAGACCTCGGCAGGAATCTTATGGAAAATCATATTCCCTTTATTTATTTGTCCGCCAATACCAACGCCGATGTGCTCGAAGCAGCCAAAAAAACCCATCCTTATGGTTTTTTGGTAAAGCCTTTCCGGGAAAAAGATGTTTTAGTAGCATTGAATATCGCACAATACCTCCACGAAAACAGTTTTGAGTCGCAGCTGTTTCGGGAGAAGATACTGTCCAATGAATTGGAAAGCATCAGGAAAGAAGGCGAAACCATAAGTCAAATTTTAACTGCCATAGCGGCGGTATTACAGTCACATATTCCCTTTGACTACTTTTCGATAGATTGGCCGTCAAATGAACAGTCGTCCATACGCAAAGGATTGCTTAGGGTTGGATTCAGAGAATACCAGGAGATTGGGCCACAGGAATTGAGTAACATTTCGCGGCAGGCATTGCCAGTGGTCGATACTATCAAACTTCAGCCGCAGCGGTTAAAAAATGCCGAAGTCTTCTCGGGCGACATGGAAACCCTATTGGCAAATCAACCGTTGTTCCGGGTACTGGCAGATTCATTTTCATTCCGCTCTTGCCTGGTATACCCATTTAATGCCACAAACAGCCAACTTTTGATCCTTTATTGTTTCAGCAGGAAAGAAAATGCATTTCAAAAGGAGCATACCGATTTGCTGGGCAGGATTGAACAAAAACTGCACAAAATATTGAAAACAATTACCGGAGAGGTCACTAAGGTTCAAAGATCAGGAGGTATTGCTTCCAGACCTATCCCGGCGGAAAACCCCGATCTGATCATTGGTCGGAGTGATGCCTTAATGAAAGCGTTGGATAAGCTATCGCTTGTTGCCCCCTGTGACGCGTCTGTACTGCTTTATGGTGAGAGCGGCACCGGCAAAGAAAAATTCGCTAACTACCTGCACCAACACTCAGCACGAAGCCGGCAACCATTTGTAAAAATTAATTGCGCGGCTATACCTGCTAACCTGGTAGAGTCCGAGTTGTTCGGGCATGAAAAAGGTGCATTTACGGGTGCATTGGCGCGAAGGATCGGTAAGTTCGAACAGGCAGACGGTGGCACTATATTTCTTGATGAAATTGGCGATATGCCGCTGGAACTACAGGTAAAATTACTGCGTGTGCTTCAGGAAAACGAAATTGAAAGGATTGGAAGCCTTCATACGATCAAAGTAAATGTCAGAATAGTTGCGGCTACCAATAAGGACCTTGAAAAAGAGATTGCTGCGGCAAGATTCCGGCTCGACCTCTATTACCGGCTTAACGTATTTCCGATCGACCTCCCTCCTCTTCGTCACCGCCAGGAAGATATAGTTTTGTTGGCCAGATTCTTTCTGCAACAGACCTGTGCCAAACAGAATAAGGCGATTCCGTCAATACATGCGGCTGCTTTTGATGAATTGTTGCGCTATCACTGGCCGGGAAATATCAGGGAATTGCAGCACGTTATTGAGCGAAGTGTTATCCTGTGCCGGGATGCTGAAATACAAAGTTTCCTCCTGCCTTCGTCTGACAGTTATTACGATAATCAACAACCACCGCTTAAAACCTGGGAAGAACAGGAAAGGGATTATATTATTTCTGTTCTTAAGCGTTGTTCCGGGCGGATCAGTGGTGAAAGAGGTGCTGCAAAAGTCATGGGAATACCAGCTACGACTTTGGAATACAAAATGAAAAAGCTTGGGATCAAAGGAAAAATTTCCTGACAGCTTTTCACGGATACCCGTGAGGCAAGCCGACTGGTTTCACGAATAACCGTGAAATCCTTCTTACTCCTTCAATAAGTTCATCCCGTATACATTGACATTCAGTTTGTTGCAGATTCCGGAATAGCTTTTGGAATTACTTCTGCGTAATCAAATTTGAAAATCAGGAAATGAAACTTCTATGAATCGCCTCAACCAGGAAGCATCTGCCATTTTCTCTGCTTTGCGGGCAATGGGATTTCACCAGAATTTCAGGATGGCGGGTGATTATATCCTATCGGTCAGCGAAAAGGTTCATGTTTCAGATTTTATCATACTGGAAGTACGTCCGCTGCAATGCTACATTGGTGTCCTGATACGAATAAATATATACCTGATTGAAAGCTACTCCGGTATCAGGGGACTGTTAATCACCAGTGGTAAGCACAAAATGGAAAGCCTTACAGATTCGATGCTAGAGAAATTGTGGGTAGGTTGATCAGGATAAAAAATCATTCTTAAACATATAAAAACAGAAACATGGAACAAAGACCTCCTTTTCCTCCGTTCACGAAGGAAACAGCAATGCAAAAAGTTCAGCTTGCAGAAGATGCATGGAACACCAGGGACCCCCAGAAAGTGTCAATGGCCTATACAGAAGACACTGAATGGCGTAATCGCGATATATTCCTGAACGGGCGCGCGGAAGCGGCTAAATTCCTGGAGGGTAAATGGAAAAAGGAACTCGATTACAAACTGAAAAAGGAATTGTGGGCATTCACAGACAACCGGATCGCGGTAAGGTTTGAATATGAATGGCACGATGTAAATGGCAATTGGTTCCGGTCTTATGGCAATGAAAACTGGGAATTCGAGCCTAATGGGCTGATGAAAAAAAGGTATGCTTCAATCAATGACATTCCTATCAATGAGAAAGACAGAAAGTTTAAGTAACCAAAAATAGCAGTTATGACCACATCAAGTCTTGTTGCCGGGAAGCTCTTCCTGGTGCTGTTTGTGAGCACAGTTCTTCAATTAAATGCGCAAAAAATGAACTATTTGACAGATCCCCATTTAAGCGTTGGTACCAAACAGTTTTTAAAGCTGTTAAACACTGGTGGTCCGCCCGTGGAAAGCCTACCGGTACCGGATGCCAGGAAAGTTCTTGAGAACGCCCAGGCATCTGTGAACGTGGACTTGTCCGGCGTAGATTTCACTGGGAGGACGATAGAAACCGAAGGATATCGCATTGTACTTGACATTGTAAAGCCTTCAGGGTCGAAAGAAATGTTGCCAGTTTTTATGTTTATCCATGGTGGCGGTTGGGTATTGGGGGATTTTCCCACGCATAGGCGTCTGGTGCGTGATCTTGTAACTGCATCCGGTTTTGCAGCAGTTTTTGTGAATTATACCAGAACACCAGATGCGCGGTATCCGCGTGCAATCCACGAGATCTACGCCGCAACTAAATGGGTATCGCAGCATGGTGACGAAATCGGGGTGGATGGAAGCAGGCTGGCGGTAGTGGGTAATAGCGTTGGGGGAAATATGACCGCAGTTACCGCCATGATGGCAAAAGCCCATGGCGGACCGGAGATAAAACTTCAAATCATGATGTGGCCCATTGTTGATGCGCAGTTCAATACAACTTCTTACAAATTGTACGGTGAACAGCGGTTTTTAACAACGTCGCTTATGAAGTGGATGTATGACTTATATACCACCGATCCAAAAGAGAGGAAAGAGGTCTACGCTTCGCCATTGCAGGCGAGCATAGAGCAACTTAGGGGCCTTCCCCCGGCATTGATCCAGGTGGCAGAAAACGATATCCTGCGCGATGAAGGTGAAGCCTATGGGCGTAAACTGGATGAAGCCGGCGTTACTGTATCGACAGTTCGTTACAATGGCGTGATCCACGATTTCGGCATGCTGAATGGGATGGCTGACCTTCCACAGACGCATTCGCTGATCCTGCACGCCGCTGCAGAATTGAAAAAATACCTGCGTTAGTTATGTCATCCAAATAAACAGTTATGAATACTATACATTATCGCACAATTGATGTCAATGGGGTTAGTGTGTTTTACCGTGAATCAGGCGACAGGCTCAATCCGCACATCTTATTGCTACACGGTTACCCCAGTTCGTCTTTTATGTTCAGAAATCTTATGCCGGTTCTTGGGGAAGACTATCATGTAATTGCCCCTGACCTGCCAGGGTTTGGGTTTTCGGCTGTGCCTGATTCGGGAGAGTTTGCATACACTTTTGAAAACCTTACAGCAGTCTTACAGAAGTTTATCGATTTACTTCAGCTGGATCGGTTTTCTGTGTACCTGTTTGATTATGGCGCTCCGATCGGACTGAGGCTGGCGATGGCGAATCCGGATAGAATTGGCGGGATAATTTCCCAAAACGGAAATGCTTATGAAGAAGGCCTGAGCAATGGATGGAATCCCATCCAGAAGTACTGGAGAGATCCCAACCCGGCGAACAGGAATGAGCTCCGGAAGTTCATGACTGCGGAATTCACAGCATATCAATACCGTGAAGGTGTAGCTGATCAGACATTAATTGCGCCGGATGGAATTGAGCTGGATCAGCATTTCCTCGACCGGCCTGGTAATATTGAGATTCAACTAGACCTGTTGAAGGACTATATCAGCAATGTGTTGTTGTATCCTTCGTTTCATCGTTATCTGAAGGAGTATCAGCCGCCGTTCCTTGCCGTGTGGGGAAACAGAGATCCGTATTTCCTGCCCGTTGGTGCCGAGGCGTACAAGAAGGATCTTCCCAATGCAACGATTAAGTTTTTCGACACGGGTCATTTTGCCCTGGAAACCCATTTTGAGGAGATCGGCAGAGAAATACTGCAATTTCTGCAAAAGGAAGTGGATGCAGTGGAGGAAATCAGCCATTAGACAGTGCCCCCGGTTTATCACAGGGGGGGGTGAGGCGCCTTCCATATCGAATACAGAAAAATTGGTGACACTCAATATCCACCCACCTGTAATTCGGCTACAAATACCCGTAATCAGGCTACAGATCCCGAAGCTCGTTTGCTGAGCTTTGCCTTCAACAATTAAAATTATGGCAAAGCAATCAAGCAAAGTATGGTTTATTACGGGCGCATCGCGCGGTTTAGGAAGGATCTGGACGGAAGCGGCACTGGAACGCGGCGATAAAGTTGCTGCAACTGCCCGCACGCTTTCGAGCATTACCCCGCTGAAGGATGCGTACGGAGACCAGGTATTGACCCTGCAACTGGATGTTACAGACCTTGGACAGGTAAAGAAGGCAGTAATGGAAGCGCATGCGCATTTTGGCCGGTTGGATATTGTACTCAACAATGCCGGCGTTCCGGTGATTGGCACCATTGAAGAAGCTGATCCGGATGCGGTACGGGCCTTGTATGAAACGAACATATTGGGACCGGTTACTGTTATCCAGGCGGTGCTGCCGCTGTTGCGCAGGCAGGGTTACGGTCATATCATGGGTACGTCCAGTAACCTGGGGCATCTGACACTGCCGTTTCTCGGTTATTACTGTTCCTCCAAATGGGCTTTCGAGGCTATTTACGAAAGCCTGGCTGCCGAAATTGCACAGTTTAACCTTAGAGTGACCATCATTGAACCGGGCGCCTACGCTACCGAATTTGGCAGCGGGGAGTTGTCGGAGTTTCTGACGGGGCTGGACGTTTATAAAGACTATAAAGTGAAATTTTTAGAAGGCATGAAAGGTATGGAAAGAGGCAACCCGGCTGCTACGCCTCAGGCGCTCTTTGCCGTTGTTGACGCAGAAAACCCGCCGCTGCGTTTCAACCTGGGCAGCCATAACCTGCCTGGTCTGAAAGCAGCTTATGCCGACCGTATCGCCACCTGGGAAGCGTGGGATGCATTATCCCGGTCGGCGCAGTGAAATTGAAATTGATTCATTTTGTAAGCGGCACGGGAAATCAACGGCCGCTTACATCCATTTAATTTGTATGAAAAAAGAGGAAGACCAACTCCTGAGACTGGACTCATTATCATATGCCCACCGGCTGTTTGGACTGCCGCAACCCCGGCATCCCCTGATCAGTGTGATCAATGGCGCGCATACACCGATTCCGGAGCAAAAACTGCCCGGGCAGCATGTGTTGGCTTATTATAAGATCTCCTACAAGCCCAAACTGGCGGGCAGGCTCAAATACGGACAGGGCTATTATGATTTTGACGAGGGCGGGTTATTGTTTGCGGCGCCGGGACAGATCATCGGGGGAAATGGCCAGGACGGTACAGTCTGTTCGCAGTACACGTTGCTGATCCATCCGGATCTTTTCCTGGGATATCCGCTGGCGAAGAAAATCAAACAGTATGGGTTCTTCTCGTACAGTACCCATGAAACACTGCATCTTTCCGAGGAAGAAAAGAATACGATCCTCGCCATCTTCAGTTTCCTGGAGACAGAGCTGAATGGTCGTATCGATGAGTTTAGCCAGGACGTCATGATCTCGCAGATTGATCTGCTACTCAGTTATGCCACCCGTTTCCACCGGCGGCAATTTCTGACCCGCAAAGCGGCCAGCACCGGTATATTGCAACAACTGGAGGAAACGCTGGATGCATACTTTAACGACGACATTTCCCTCAATAAGGGAATCCCTACCGTAGCCTGGCTGGCAGAACAATTGAACCTGTCGCCCAATTACCTCAGCGATATGTTGCGTACATTAACCGGGCAGAGTGCGCAGCAACATATTCATGACCGGCTGATCGGCAAGGCAAAAGAGAAATTGTCCACCACCAGCTTATCCGTTGCTGAAATCGCCTATGAACTGGGATTTGAGCACCCGCAGTCCTTCAGTAAATTATTCAAGGCAAGGACTAATTTTTCACCGCTGGAGTTCAGGAAGTCTTTTTCGGGCAATTAACCTGGTGCCACGTCGGGGGTAGGTTACTTCCGGGCCCTTGCGATAATAATATTGGGGTATTTGATTTACTCCCCCGTTCCTATTTCGTCAAAGTAGATCCGCTCCAGGCAAACAGGCCCATAAACGCGCCACCCTTTTCTTCACCGTTCCTTCACCGGCGCTGCCGGCGATTTTCCCATATAAAAAACGGGAAATTAACGCCAGGACCCCGGGGAAAAGACCCTCTAAAAGGCAGCCTAAATTAAAATACCTTTCGATTTCATTTCCTCAAAATCTTCTCCGCACCTGCTTACCGCGCCCGCCTTTAAATAATTCGTTTCTGATTTTTTCATGTTAAAAGAACCTACGCGCTATGGCAAAAAAACCTACGCTTCGGGGTAACAAGTCAATCAGACCGTTAGAGATCCCCGCATCTGCAATCCGCACAAGTATTCATCGTGCATCTGAACACTGGAGTGAAATCACTATTGCAAACCCCGGAAGCACACCAATGAACATCATTCTCCCTTCCAGGGAAGCCAGTGCAGAAAAAATCAAAGAACTGAAAAAAACCCTGAAAGACCTTCCTGGTCTGTTTTCAGATAAAAACCTCGGCGCTATTGATGTTAAACTTGAAAACAATGAAGGTGAGCAGGTCAAGAACGGCACGGTATTGCTGGAGTCTACCGGAGGAAATATTCAAATCGCACTGGATCCTGTAAGCCGTCGGTTCAGGGCCGGTGGCATATCACCGGGTGACTATTTGCTGAAAGCAACTGATTCAATAAACGGATCGGGCAATAAACAAATAACAGTACGTGCCGGCAATGTTAGCAGGAATACGCTTGTACTCGACGGGATCAAACCCCAGATGCCTACTACTGTACGGTTCCAGCTTAAAGGTTTTAGCGGGAATGAAATCCGCCTTAGAGCAAAAGATCGTATCAATGGCAAACTTGTCTTTGACAAGACTGTTCCTGTTAAGGATGAACTCGTTGAAATAAAAGATTTTCTGCCAGGAAGATTTCACTGGGATTTTGGCATTGATGATAATTACAATTGTTATGATAGTGATGAAGGTGGCTTGAATATCCACCTCAATCCCCATAGGATAGATTGGCAGGTAGTAAAAAGCCCAATTCCCAACCCGCCCGACCCACGATTCCACGGATTGCCGCTTGAACTTGAAGGCTTTACCCGGATATTGCCTGAATTAGGCATTCACTCTCTTGCTGAACTGGCTTCTGTAGAACCTGAAGACCTGATGCACCGATCCCAGAAACTCTCTGATAAAAACCTCACTCCCACCAACAGCAAGATATTCGGCATCGCTATCCGCGAAGCAAAAAACCTGCTGGGCGCCCATACTTCCAGCGCAGACCAACAGACTCAGTTTCGCATGAAAGATGGTTCGGAAACAAGAAAAAGCTGGATCCCGCGGACTGCAGGCGAAGGTGAAACACATATTGATCTGGGCCACGGACAAAAAGGGGAAGTCATTATTGAAACGCCACAGGGAATCGAACAAAGAAGTTTTACAGGCTCCACAATTGTTCACTGGCAGGCTGATTCAGAAGATATCGCTGCCGGCAAAGCATTTCGGATCTCTCTGAAAAACATTTCAGGTAAATCGTCTGTGGCAAAGGTCTTCACAAAAATGCCAAAAAACAGGCTGGTGCCAGGATTTGTTCCGAAACTGCTTACTACTAAAGAAATGATTGAAAGCATCTGTCGTGGTGTTGCTGAACAAAATCCCGGCCTTGGTTATACGGTGCCTGATGCTATCATGGAACCGGAAAATATCCAGATGTGGTTGGACAGGGCCCAAACTTTTATGCGCGAAGCCGGTGTTTGTAGTATTAATGATCTCGGCCGCTTCCGGATGAACCCATTGCAGAAATTCAAAACAGGCGTATATGCAGCACCGGTAGTGCAACCGCCTGCCTATGTGCCACCGCTTCTGCATTATGCATTCAGGGAATTGATTTCCAATTCAATCTTGTATTACCAGCCCAATGATTTGCTGCATGAAACCGCGGTTGTCCTGGCGGGTGAATGGGATATCCGTGGCCAATCGGTGGTGATCGCCAAAGAAGTTCGTGAGCTGGTCGTAATTGCGCGATCTGTTCTACACGACTCCGCTTCACGGATTACCTGGGAAATGCCTGTATTGCCTTCCGCCAATAGTTACTGGCCAAACCCTGCACCCGCAGGTAGTAACGGCAATGGTGCAGGGGTTCCCGGACAAGATGGTGCAGATGGTGATCCAAATCCACACCCATCCTACAATGGCGGTGCTGATGCGGTTACGCCCGCTCCAACGATAACCATGTATATTCTTGATGCTACCAATAATCTTCCCCCGATTGATCTCAAAGGTCAGCAGGGAGGAACCGGGGGCCGTGGACAGAACGGCGGCCGTGGGGGCAATGGTGCAGAAGGATTAAGAGCCGATGGCACATTCTTTGGTGGCTGCTGCCGTGGTGTTGGAACCGGCGGAAATGGCGGCCAGGGTGGTGATGCCGGTAGGGGTGGCAAAGGCGGAAATGGTGGCAGAGGCGGCCTGATTACGCTTCTCACCAGTCCGGCAAGCATAGCCATTTTAGCGGCTGTACCACCCACTATCGACATAAACGGTGGTAATGGTGGTGATGGCGGCCCTGCAGGCGATCCCGGTGAAGGTGGAACTGGTGGCCCTGCAGGAACTGCGGACTGCGAAACCTGGTGCGATGACCATCCTGAAAGAAGAGGAAGCGACGGCGCAACCGGCGCACCTGCATTGCAAGGTTTACCAGGTGATAACGGGCCAATGCCCGTGGAAGATGCCTTCCAGGTTTTACCGATCACTGAAGAACAATGGAACCAGGAATTCAATAAACCCCATATTCTCAGCATCCAGGTGGCTGAAGCCGAACCTGGGGAAACAGTTCAGATCACCGGCCAAAACTTTGATCCGGCAATTGATCGGGTATATTTTGATGGCGTAAATGTTGGTCCGGTTACATCAGCAACCGCAGCATCATTTACAGTACCGCTGGATGCCGATGGTGGTTACCATCCTATTATCGTTCGGGAACCCGGGCTATCAGACAGAAGGAGTAACCGTGTTATGCTGCGGGTACTTCCCAAACTGGATGACATTGCTGCCGGAACCCGATGGGTGGAAAACCAGGCAGTAACCCTTAACGGGCTGGCCTTTAAACCCGGATTGCAAGTGTTGGCAGAAGACCGGTCGGTTAGCCCGGCGGCCAGCTATTCGCTTCCGGTGACGGGTGTAACCCGCACGGCGATTAATCTCCAGGTTCCTGGTGGTTTCCTTGGATCACTGCGCGGCGTGCGACGCATTGTAGTCAGAAACCCTGATGGCGGTGTTAGTCGTGGTGAAAAAGTTGCGCGTATCAGTGATACCATTGTAGTTCGTTGTGCAGCCTTTATTGTAAAGGGCACATCACCTGGTATTGGTACCACACGCACCGTGGCAGAAATTACTAACCTCTTTGCGGAGGGGCCTGCCTTCTCCATTACGATTCCCTGGTCACAGGCAAGGATCTCATTCAGGCTGGTTCAGGCTGTGACCACGATCAATGTATCCGATACCAACGCTAATATCTGGCCGCTGCTGGATAATCCAACTGATACCGGGATATTATCTACTGCGCCGGGTGTTAACGGTGCGCTCAATTTCTTCTTCGTCCGCGACGTGGAAATTGCCACTGCCTATGCCTATTTCGGTGGCGGACCCCTCTTTATTGGTGATGAAGGCGGACCTTTGAGTCCAGTCGACTTTCAACAGGTTGTCGCCCATGAAGTGGGCCATTCACTCTGCCTGCGCCATATCTGCGATGGTGGTAGCGAAGGACCAGGTACATTCTTTAACCGGTTATGCGATGATGGTGATGATGCCTTCCTGATGTATCCCTATTGGGACACTTCCAACGGGATGGCCATCGATCCCGGACAGGTGGATCCCGCCAGACTGGGTGCAACTCATTTTGAAGACGGGAAAACCGCATCATTGCCGGCAACGTCATTATTCCAGGGGATGAACACCGCGCCTCAATGTCTCACTGCTGATACCCAAAATTAGAAGCCATGCCTACTGAAATAGAAATCAAAGTAATCAAGGCCTTATCGGCCATTGAAGTACCTCCAACCCTCGCGCTGACCATTGAGGGATGGGGAAATGAAGCAGTAACTGTTTTGTGTGAAGCTGCACTCGGAACCTATCCGGGACTTCGCCAGAAAATCCGCACAAATGCCGTTGCCTTATTGGGGTGGATGACACATCCGCAGGCAATGGAAACGGTCAGGATGCTCATCAATGATTCGAATGAAGATATTGCTATTCGTGCGATGCGTAGTTCAGGCCGGCAGAAAAATGACGGCACTACCGATCAGCTGCAGGCACTATTGTCAAAAAGCGAAACCTCGCCGCTGCTTGCTGCAGAGGCCGTTCAGTCTTTAATCAATAACGGTTCCGTTAAAGCAAGAGCCGTACTCACTCAATATGCAGGGCAAAGTCCCGAAACATTACCACACCGCCGCAATGCACTTGTGCAGGAGCTGCTCAACAAAATGCAACACTGACCTGGGCTTTTTCAGGATAGTATTTCTTAACCATAAAATCTACAGTTATGTCATGGATCTCCGGCAATTGCCAGGACGACAGGAATTTTTCCTGCTATTATGAAACTTTTGGTGAATGGGTGTGCGATGCATATGGGTGTGAATATGTAATCGAAAGTTGGTGCGTGGATTCAGATGAACCCTGCTACAGTGTAAATGATGGTGGTTACCTCACCGGGTATGTAGACCACCGGCAGCCACAAGGTGGCGGAGGTTGGTAATTATTCTTCATTCAAAAAACAATCAATGAAAACACAATCAAAGCTGGATCCACGCAGAAACAAAAAAGTGGAAGAAATCGTAAACAGGCTGGCGAAAGTAAAATACATACCCCTCGTTCATGAAGCCGACCTCCTTGAGTTGGAAAAGGTGTTCAAAAGTATTCCTGAAATGGAATATCCCATTAACTCCGGAGCCGAACTGATTGAAAAATTAGGAGGGTCAGGGAAACTGTATACTATAGCTGAAGTAACGGTAGATCCTGTAAGAATGATAAAATATATGCCGGCCTACTATTTCCCGGTAGCTTCTGCTGAAAATCTTATTGAGAAACTGGTAGAACTGATCAGGGCAAATCGAAAAAAAGTAGACATACCGGCAGAATTAATGAATCTGCGTCATCAAACCGGCAATTTGAAATTCCCGATCAAATCAGCCGACGAATTATATGCTCAGCTGCAGGATAAAGGGCAATATAAGTTCCAGGGAAGGGCAGTTGATGCAAAAATGATGATAGGCCGCATTCCTGAAAGGATGTTTCCTTTTAAATCTCAGACAGATTTTGAACATAAGATCATCTATACCATGATTAATAAACCACTTATTGTAAAAGACTGATGAGCGAATGGCCCACATCCCTGATGCTTGATGAAATCTGGTTGTCTGCAAGGCGGGCAATGGTAGTTTCTTTTGAGAACAAAGGTCTTTGGCTTGGCCCTGAGGATTATAAAGATCAGCGGCGCATCCAGCTGGAAAATGGAAACCAGTTGAAAACCGAGTTGCTGCCCTCCATATTAGGTAAGAAGGATTATCAACTTTTGTCCGGTGAATTATTGTTTGGCAAATACAATCAACAGTTCAAAAGGAAACTGCCATTTGCCCTTGCATTTGGCGATACCATTGGTAATGGCTTGTATGATGTTTATAACGCCGCCTGCCATTACAAAAAACAGGTAACAAATTTATGTGCTTTATTCAACCTGGGAATATCATTATTTGATTTCCTCCTCGATCAGTCAGGCAATAAAGCAACTTTCAGCAAGCTGATCACCAAAGAGTTGTTATCCGGATTACAAAAGCAGGAACATGCTTCATCGCTGCGTAAAATCTCTTCCCCGGAACACAGGGTTTTGTTAAAAATAATAGCAGCGTTTTATCGGCTGCTCTTTGAATTATTAGAATCCTGTAAACATTCGCCAGGGCAGATAATGCTGTTATTGAACAGGGCATACCAGGCAGAAATATTATCAACTGTTACTGGTGGTCTGAGCGATCGTAAAATGAAGGTGATCATCCGCAATAAATCGGTCCTGCCTTTTCTCATTATGGGTAGCATTGCGCAGATTCCTGTTAATGAACAAGCCGATACAAACGACAGAGAACTACACTTCGCCGCGCGGCTGGGTGAAATATTCTGGCGTACTGATGACCTGGCCGACATCATTTCAGACTTTCAGTCGGAACAACCCAATTTATTCCTGTTTGGAGGAGTGGATGCCAGGGTTAAAACAGATCCCGGACTTCATTTGCAGCGTCTGTTAGAATCGCCCCTGATTACGAGGGAATCGCGCAAAGTATTGAAGGGTGTTGATAGCTTTATTACCGACCTGTATGCCCAAAACAAAGATTCAGCGGAAAATTTCCGGTTTCGCCAGGGGTTATTATTTTATGTAAAAGATTGGTTCAACTAATAGTATGCCTGTTGGAAAAGATATTATCCGCAAGGGACTACATTATATCCTGGCTCAAAAAGGGGCAGATGAATTATGGTCAGATTTCGAGACACTGGCCGGACCGGCTACCGAATGGGTCTCTGCCTATACACTTAGTGGGCTGGCAGCAATATCAGAATACCAGGTCAGCATAAATGAATCCCATAAGAGATTATTGAGTTGCCAGCGAAAATCCGGAGGCTGGGGGTATAATCATTATGTTCCGCCAGACGCTGATAGTACCGCATGGGTACTTCTTTGTTACGCAACATTGCCGTGCTGGCGACCTTCTGCGTTGTCAAAAGGTCTACGGTATCTATTACGCCATGCAGACCAGGAAACCGGAGGCTTCAGCACTTATATTTCAGCCGATCAAATCGATCGGTATATCGGGGCCCGGCCTGAGCAGGTGGAAGGTTGGTTGCAACCACATCCATGCGTTACTGGTGTGGCATTGCAGGCCATTTTATATTATGGGCATATGGAAGAGGCGGATGTTTTGGCAAAGGGCTGCGATTATCTTCTGCGCGGGAGAGGTGAAGACCGGCTCTGGGAATCGTATTGGTGGAAAGGCAGGGGGTATGCAACGTACCATGCCCTTAAAGCGCTGTTGCTGATGCATCGGTTAGGCGGACAAAAATTGCGGCAAACGCTTGAAGCGATCGCTGATCACCAGGATAAGGAAGGGTTTTGGCGTGATAATTGTGGCCACCCTGATGCATTCAATACTGCTTTTTATTGCAGGTCACTTGCCTTAACAACGGATAGCCGGTATGCGGGTACAATTCTTAAAGGGACAAAGTGGCTGGCTGCTGTTCAGATGCGTGATGGAAGCTGGCCATCAACTCCCATGCTAAGGATTCCGGTTCCTATGATAACTGAGCCGGAAGCCATTACTGAATGGCGTGAGAATGAATTAGGCACCGGTGTCATACTTGCCGATCAGCATCGCCTGTTTACAAGTATGAGTATTTTGCAGGCATTGCATTATTGTTGACAGGGAAGCATTCCAGTTATTGGCGCTGGTAGCCGCAGCATCCCAGGTATTCAGCCTTTTTTCACCTGATCCAGTTCCTGCCGGATCAATTTAATCGCATTGCGTATGTCCTCGAGTTCATTGATTTTGATCTCCGGAGACCGGAAATTGTACCGGTAGATATTGCCACTCCAGGGATCACCGCACATCTGTTTCCAGTAATCTTCATCAATCTGCAACTGCAGGTTAACAATTCTTAATGCAGGCTCTCCAAATACGTCTGCAAGGGCCTGATTCAGTTTAGACAGGTTTACTTCCCGGTCGGGCAAAAAGTGTTTAATGTAGCCTCGGGTAGTGTAGCCCTCGGCAGTTTTAAAATCCGGATGTGCAGATTCCGAAGCCTGCCTTACCCGTAATGTCGGTGCCTCAGTGCAGGGTTGCACGGCATCTCCTGGTTTCAAATTCGAAGTATCCATACAATAATGGTTTTATTGTGAACAATTGCTGGTGATCAGAGATTTAATGGAGTGGTCCGCTGTTAAGGCGATAGCACTTTGCTCGATACGGTGGCCGACGTGTTCATACATTTTGAACAGGCTGGGACAATAATAGTCGCGCCGGTTATGGTCCCCAAAAAACTTATAGGCCCTGGCCTGGCAGCCGCCGTGGCATACATGCTGCCATTTACAGGAGGCACATTGTTCATCCATTTTCCTGTTCCGGTAATCCATGGCAGTTGAACTGTTTAGCAGGACGTCCAGGTCGTACTCGGTAAGATTGCCATATTTGGTATCGGCATGGCCGGAAAGCGAAGCACACGGATACACATCACCGACGGGATCAACTGAAATATTAGATCCGGCACACTGTGCCAACCCGACACAGTCCATCGGTCTGCCCATCATGATTGCCCGGGTTTTATAAATAAAATCAGAGCAATACACATAGTCGCGATCGGAATCATACCACTTATCATACATTTTTATCCAGGCGTCGGCATATTCCTCAGCATCCAATCCCACATCCTGGAAATGGTCGCGTGCGCTTCCAGATTTATTCAGCGGTATCACATTAAAGGGCAGGCGCTCCTGCGACAGGAAATCGTACAATTCCTCTACCCTGTCGATATTGGCTTTAGAAATAACCACACATACGCCGAATGGTAACCCTGCATCCTTTACCATTTTGATGGCACTCATAACTTTTTCGTAGGACCCCCGCCCTCTCCTGTCCACCCTGAACGCATCGTGCATCGAAGCGGGGCCATCAATACTGATACTGATGCTGAAATTGGCAATTTTGAAAAAATTGATCCATTTCTCGTCAATGAAAGTGCCATTGGTCTGTATAATGTTCTCAAACTTTACGTCATGCCCAAATTCACCCTGAAACTCAATTGCCTGCTGAAAATATTTCAGTCCCGCAATCATCGGTTCCCCACCGTGCCAGATGAAAGACACCAGTCGTTGCCCTTCAAACTTCCGGACATAGTTAAACGTCTGTTCAATGGTTCGGCGGAGGGTGTACTCCTTCATGACCGGATCCCGGACATCGTCATTGTAACAATACTTGCATGCCAGGTTACACAGGTGTGTCGGTTTGATCACATTGGTAAAAAACATAACTGAAGATTTGAGTATGACGGCACGAAAGTTTGGAAGGGAGTGGATATATGCGAGGACTATAAATTTATCGCATCCAACCAGGGTCAATCAACGGGAATTTCCCGCCAGCTGAAGGGTATTTTTCCCGGTTAAGCTGTAGGTCTCCTGGTCAATTCACGTGAAAGGTGACCAATACATCAACAGTTAGTGGTGAGCTTCCGGCTGCCGGGTTGGTACATGCCATAAAGGTGACTGGCAATGTGTGTGACGGTCCAAAGAGTGCGTCGATGTCAGCAGGGAAAACCTGGCTGCCGACGGCAAGTATTACCAACGCTGCGGGGTTATTGATGGCATTGCAATTAGCAGGAGATTGACCCTTTTTCAGAAAGATCAGTTCCGCAGATCCGGGATTCGAAATGCCTGTGATTTTGCCGCTGAATGGTGTTTCCGGAAATTCAGCAGTGTAGAGGTTGGAGGTGATTTGTCGGTGCAGGGTGACTTTGATTTGTTGATCTTTTCCCCGTTGATTCGGATCCACCGGTACATAGGTAACCTTGAAGCTGTTGGTGTTGGTGCCAAAACCTGCAGCGGTAGTGGAAACCTCAACAGGAGCACTGAGGTTGGTTACTGTCATCGGCTGGCTACCGGCGCCGCCTGATCCATTGGTACCCAGGATCCTGGTTGGGTTATTTACTTTGTTACTGGCATTCGGGATGTTTTCAGTCTTTGCTGAATAAAGGGACGATCCGTTTTGAGACACTTCAACTGAAAATGTCTTTACTCCTCCCGGATTAGACGCTATACCTGAGAACATAAGTTCCGATCCCATATCCACGTTCACAATACCAGCCCCGTTCATGGTTTGTTGTTCAATACGGCCACTGTTCGGAAAGGCAACGATGTCAATGGATGACAATTCATTACCACCGGCAACGACCATTTTATCATTGCATTGTATTGTACAGAAGCTGAATAGCAGGATCCAGGGATAGTATACAATTTTTGGAGGGACAATTGAGGGTTTCATGTCTATGGCTTTATGATAATTGTGGATAAAAAACACTTATATAAGAGTCATAGGGATTCAGCCAGACTGAAGCCTGATCCAAAACGCACAATAGTTTTGACGGGTGGAAAGGGTGGAGAAAAGGCACTTTAAAAGTAGCCCCTTTTTTCAGGTGGTGTAAAGGGTATTTTTCCCGTATCGCCCCCTGAACTGGATGCATGCTATTGAGGGCCATAGAAGATTATTGAAGCTAATGGATGGTATTATTTTTTTAATATTCTGGAAACTGAAACCGGATCAATAGCTGAACAGGTTCAGGAGTTGCAGGTTCGTCCCGGTGGTCGGGGGCGGCTTTTTTCTTTCGCATATGGCAGTGGTGTATTTTTGCACCTGCCATGAATGCCAATTTTCCGCATACCGCCCATCAGATTCACTATGTCACGAATTTTCAGGACCTGGTCGCTACCCCCTTTGCCGGCGAGGTGAATGCCATTTGCTGGACGCGTCAATTGGCCGGTGATTTTTCCGAGATCGTTGAAAAAGCAAAATTGACTGGAAATATGCGGGAAATTGAACCCGCCGAACTTGAAGATTTTCAGTTAAGCGAGAAGGGGCAAATTGCCCGTGACATTATTTTAAATGACCTGAGTTGCCTGGAAGCTCACGGCGCATCGCCAATGCTTAATGTGATCAGGAGTTATTACCAGGACGATCACTACCCGTTTTTTCCGACCGATGTCTATTCTTTTCATGTTGATCGCGCCTCCGTACCAACGGATACTTTTCTATGCACCTACTTTGGCGCGTCAAGTGAGTTGTTGCCCAATTCACAAGGCAAAAAGAAAGTTCTTATTCCGGAAATACGGTACGAACTAAAAAGACTATACCAGGGTGATGCCGAAGGGTTTGAATCATTTTTAAGTGAGTATTTCTTTGATCTGCACTACCTGGCCGAACAGGATGCGAGTCCGGTATCGCTGGGTACAGGTCATATGTGGCGGTTGGCGGTTGACCATCCTGAAAGCGTGGTTCCGCCCTGTATTCACCGTGCTCCAAGGGAAATACCCGGCCAGCCCCGGCTATTGCTGATCTGTTGATATGGCATGCTAAACTCTCTTCCTCCTCCTGGCCATTTTTGTCTTATACAATTTTTCGGTTAGACTGTAAATTTGGTATGCCATTGCCTTTCCTGCCTGGAAGCCATAGTTGCTTTTTGACAAGGGTGTTGGTTCGTCAGCCCTGCTTGATAAGGAACCTAAAATCATAACGGTTACGAATTCTATCAAATATGACTTCCTGTTCTTTGTAGTCAAATTGGTAGTATTTACTCAGCCATTCTTGTGTCGCACAGAAAATGCCCTCTTCCTGAAAATCGCAAATTGAAAAATCAAATACTTTTAAGTAATAGCAGACATTCTGATTTCCTATCCTGGCACCAATCTCATCTGAAAACTCGGATACAGCAGGGATCATGTACTTTAATAAAGTGCTCCGCTCAAAATTGATTCCGTTGGCAATTCTTAGATATATTGATTCAGTAATAACTGTGTCAGTATCCAGAATGTCAGGATTTAATATTTCTTCGATGTTCAGGTAAATTACAATCCCCCAACTGCTTTTTAATAATTGATAAGTAAGGTTCATTCCTCGCTATCGGTTTCTTAAAAGTAAAAATATGCAGTTACTGCAAGTTTGACTCATTATTTTATAGTAGTAATTTTATAAACAACTGTCCAACTTAAATGAAGATCACCTAATTGTATCTGAATATTCTTCGAGTCCAGACCCGCGTCGGCAAGCTTTTTTCTAAACTCGCCAGCCCCCACTCCTGCACGGTATAGGTAATCCAGCCCCTAAAATATGCGTTCTTTTTTCTTTCAGGTACATCTGACGGAGATACTGCGAGGCCATATCATGATCAGCCGTGCACATGTCCGCAGGATTAAAAGAAGCCGATATATTCTGCTAGCTGGATTAACAGAAGCCGCCCTGGTTGGTGGCTGCACATATTACCGTTAAAATAGCCTCTTCTATAAGTCGGGTGCTCCACCACCGATAGTAAGAAATCAGTAATCCTACAAAAATTATCAGCTTTCTGGCATCCATAAAAAGCAGCCCGGTTTTGTTTAGCCAATTTCCCCTCCTGGTCATTTGCCTCTTTGAAACCTGGAACCTCTTTGCGGGAAAACTAAATTCCAATAATTGAATACTTCTAGCGAAACTGGCACCTTATAAATTCTTCAGAATATAGCCAGTAAATACTTTTCATATATTCTAAAATATTTTAGAAAAATGCCAGTACAGAATTCGATATAGCTATTAAAACTTCTTACATCGATCGGATTATTGGCAACCACGTATCCATTTCCACTTTGTTCAGAATTAATCTCAGCTTTATAAGCAATCCCATTTTCAATATTTGCCTTTTCTAAATCCATCTTCCAGATTAGGAAAGAAAGAAATGATAAATCCCCCAGGAAAAGGAAAAACTTAGGATCACCAGGATGATAGATAGGAATTTGGTCCTTGTACTTCAAAGCGATAGTTGGAAATTTGTACTCATACAAAAAGTTCTTCTGTTCTCTTCCAACACTACAATCTAAAATAATTGACAAGTTATCGTTTAGTTGCTTTTGATAGCTGGTTTCATCAATTTTCTCAAAATCTGTCAAATTCTCGAAAAGGAATCTATCAATAAGGTCATTGAAATCTGACCGTACCCAAAAGCTTGTGGCAGGCACCTTCACTATTGCTTCCTCAAAAGTAGCAAATCGTCTAAGATCAAATATCTCATACAACCCAAGTCTCCTGTTTGGAGGCTCCAATGGTTTGACAGAATCAAGATCGCGAGGGGAACACATCAGAAGCTTGTTACCTTGTTTATGGCTATATTCTGTAAAGCCAAATACCACACAGTTCTCTAAAACTGTAACAATGTTATTTTGCGTAGAAAAATATACCTTATTTATTAAATCCCTTACGATAGCATTTGATCTCAGGTCTTCTACTATTAGGTCATAATAGGTCTTGATGTTGTTGTTTATCGTATTGAAAACTTCCATTTTTTGTATTGCTAATTACCAACTCAACTCATTGACTGTAGGTTAAAATTGGGTGGGAAGAATAATTTTTCGATACCTTCTTTTATATTATAGAAGTTTGTCCGGGTCAAGGTCTTCATTGGAAAGGTCGCTTATTGCAATATCAAAAATCCGACAGCACTCGACTATGTATCCGGTAACCTCATAGTATGCCATAGCCTTACCTGCTTCAAAGTCATTAGATGCTTTTGACATGGGTGCTAGTTCGTCTGCCCGATTCCTGATCAGCTGCACAAGGTGCTTCAAAATCAGTGTCATCTTTTCGTTCATGGATTGTTTTTAATAATAGAATCGGACTGAATACCGGCCGGAAGTCTATTCAAATATTACCGGCTCCAGATACTCCTGGCCCAGTGAGTATGGTATTATTTTCTTGTGCTGCAAACGACCGATGATAATACCCGGATGTGTATTGAACTGTTTTGCAAAGGCCCTTATGTCTTCCTCGCTAAGTGGAGCAGCGTCAATTATTTCAGCTTCTTCTTCTTCTGTAAGTGTCCATTTTACGGCAAATTCATCGGCTTCAGCTTCCTTCTGGTTGTCTTTATCGGAATAGTCCACTTTCTCCAGGAAAACGTCCTTTTTTCCATGCAGGATAATATGCCCCGCTTCATGAAAGAAGGTGAACCAAAAGCTGTCGTTCCGTTTATATCGCCCGGTCAATTGAATAAGCGGTGTGTCATTAAGCCAGCGGGTGGAACCGCTGATTGGCGCTTTGTTTATACAAGGCGTGTGGACAACCTTGACCCCTGCCCGGAGGCAAATGGATTGTAATTGAATGAAGAAATCGTCAGGATGGGTTGCCATTAAAGATTTCAAACCGGGTAATGCTTCCTTAAAACTCTTTTCTGAATAGTCGTTCGCTTTTAATTCAGCAGCCTGTAATTCTCCTTTGCGAAGCCAGGCTGAAATAGCATAGGGTTCGTTGGTTTCTGCCAGTGAAATGCGAAAATTTAGTTTGAGTGTCTGGTTGAAGTAATACTCTTCCCAGCCGGTGTGATTGGAAAATCCGAAAAAAGTAAGTATCGCCATTGTTTTTTCCCGGATGGAACCTACCGGGGGCAGCCAGCCTTTTTTTATCATATCGTTCAAGGGAAACTGCTTTGCCCATGCAATCGCGTCGTCAATGACCGTTTTGTGTTTTTCCCTGGCGATGAATTCGTCATAGCTTCTTTGGTGGTTCATCCAGAAATTAGCCGGAATCTTCGTTACTGTCTCGAACTGCACAGCCATATCCGGTGTAATGGCGCTTTTCCCACTTAGAATAGCAATGATGGTTTTTTCAGGCTTTCCGGTGCGAAGCGCAAATTCCTTCGGACCCATTTCCATTTCCGCCAGTTTTTCCGCTAATGTTTCTCCTGGATGAAATACTACTGATGGAATATATTGATTTTGCTTAGCCATTTTTCAACGATTAATGATAGTCAACAATCTCTACAATTTCTATTCCTGTAATCTCCAGCCAGATGTACCGGCCGTGGCTGTCGGTAGGAATTGGATTTTCATGGGGAGTAAAAATTAACCGGTATGGTTGATCCAGGTCACAACTCCATTGCCCTTTCCTTTCACCGGTTAACTCATGGAATCTGCCTGGCAGGTTTCTTACTTCCTCCAGGATAACAGCGTCCCGTAAGGCGTTGAGCCGAGATACGAATAGCTTTGCCCTTCTATCTCCCATTTTCTGACGGCACTTGCTAAAATCTGCCGAAAGTTTCTCCAGAAGTCTATTTGCAAAAGTTATTTCCACCGCAAAGGTAATAGTTTTTAAATAACAGTATGTGTAAGTTAAAATAAAATCGCTTTTAGCTATACCTTACCGCTGATTGTTAAAAATGAAATGGCGTATTGTATTGATATTCAACCGTATGTCAGTGTGGTCGCGGTCAAGTTACGCTGGGCTTCTCTCTGGATCCCAGTGGCCACGGATTATTTTCCACTCATTGTTAATGTTCACTAGCAATAATTCTATTCCGTCTTCTTCGGCGTTTTTTTCGTTCAATTTCCAGGTTACGAGCAACAGCACGCTTCCATCATGAAATATTTCTTTGCCCACGATCCTGAAATCAGAATAGAAGTCAGGTTTGCTTCTTATTTCAAGCAAATTCTCCCTGGTGACCTTAGGTGGGCTATAGACAAAGAAGAATGGAAAATAAATGTCTTCTGTAGGAAGCTTCTTGTCACTGTCGTTATAATCGTTCATTAAAGTAGTCAGCGAGTCCCTATTTACCAGTTTGAAAAAGGCAACCGTGTCTTTTGTACAAATGGCCTTTACAAAATCCTGCGATAGCTGCACAAACGTGGCATCGGTTTCATTGCTTTCCAGATGTGCCATTTGCACCTTTGGCCTTGTGGCCTCCTGGTGTGTGGCGGTAAAGTATACCGACCAGACGATGAGAAAAACCCACCACAGGACAATTGGCGAACTGAGCAGTATGCAGATATTGGCGCGAAAGCTCCGGGTGTAGCCATTTTCGTCCAGGACTTCCCTAAGAACTTCGAAAGAGAGAATAGTGCCCCCAATGAGGAGGCTCAGTATAATGAACGACCTGACTATTATGGGTATACTCCCGGGAATGGTAAAGAATATCAGATGGTCGCTAAAAAGATGGAAAGCAACGCAGAACAGAAAAAATAAGAAGGAAATCGAGGCTTTGGTTAGAAGATTCATGGCTGGTGTAAGGTTTAGGTAATTGATGGATGATTTGCAAGAAAATGAAAAATCCGGAAAAGAAATACCGTGTTTTCACCTATTGACTGGGTGGTTTATTTTTCTTAAAGAACCCCAGGCCAGGAATGGCCCGGGGTATTGACATCATATGCCGAAAAACAATCGTTCTTCCGTATCCTACTACTCCTAAAGTTTGGTCAGCCGCAACCAGGCTTCTTCCCTCCGCTCCAATCCTCCTTTGACCAGCTGCATCAGCTTACAAAAAGCGTCGTTGGATCTTTTCCCAACGCCCGGTCGGACCAACTCACTCACCGGCGCGATGCAGCCTTTGAGCTCTTTGGCCGCATTGTTGGCCTTGTGCAGCAGGATCAGGCTGCGGCCCGGAACGTTCTGAACCTGCAAGTGCCAGCGATGTCGTTCGCTGTAACGTAACGCTAATGGATAGCGTCCTTCGGGTATGCAGGATATCATCCGTTTGTTGTCGCGCCAGGGCAGTTCGATCGTAAAGCACACGAACCGTTCTTCGCAGCTGAGAATTCCACTCGTACCTGACGAGTCATATTCTCTTTCGAGCAGCAGTTCCACGATTACCCTTTTACCGCCACCTGGCTCACCGCACTGGCAACCGTAGCTGCCACGCCCAGGTAACTGGCAATGGTGGTAATAATGGCCGGCAAGGCTACCGGGGAAGCCAGCAACGCGGCACTGATGGCGGCCAGCGCCATCCCGATATTGCGCAGCTTCACGAAGAAGGGCGGCGTTTCTGCTACTGCCCTTTCGACCAGGCTAAGCCGGTCAATTTCCATCTGTTTCATGTCCATAGGTTTTGTGATTAAAAATTGGTTTTTCATCGGTACTGGTATAAAAACGGGTCATAACACCCTTTTGAGTACGGCTTCATTGCCGGGCAAGTCCCAGGCGATCACCCTGATCTTCATCCCCTGCAACAATGGGTTGGTCTTTTGCGTCGTGTATACCCAATGGAACACGTACCTGCAGACTGCCTCACCGGTTTCCAGTAAGGAACCATCGGCCGCGTACAACGCAAACACCACCCGCCATACCCGAAAATTATCTTCTGCCTTAACTACCAGATTTTGCCCGCCACCGCCATCATACCCTTCCATCCGGAGGTCCGACAATTCCGGTCCAAACATCATATCGTTAAAAGCAGTTCTTGTAACACTTCTGTTTCCTCCATTGGCCTGGATGTACCAGGCTCTCATTTCCGGATCAGCCTTTACCCGGCGTACATACCGGATTGCTTTCATAAAAGCCACGCGGACAGCAAGCTCTTTGGGTGTCAGTATCGTTCTTTTCCACGAACGGGGAGCGGCACTCACAATAGTCTTATTAGCCATAAATAAATGATTGATACCTGAATGTTGTGAAGGAACCGGAAGGCCATGCAGGGTACCCCTCCCGCATGGCCGGGAGACTGTCCGGTGTGGGATCAGGCATTGTTACGGATCTGCCTGAGTTTGATCATCGAAGTAGTTTTGATCACCTTACGGTAGAGGTGATACTCCACGGGAAGGCACCTGTCGCCTATAATGACGCCATCCCTGCTGAACCCGGAAATATACCGGACGTTGATGTAATAGCTGCGGTGGAGCTGAATGAAATTGCTATCATCAAGTGCTGCTATCATCTGCCGCATATTAACGGCAACCTGGTAAGCCTCATTTTCTGCGTAGACGTCGCAATACTTGCCATCTACAACAATGTATCGGATGCTGCTGTGTGGAACACGGAATATTTCGTCTTTCCCCCTGATCCAAATGTGTGTGCTTTTCATGATTGTTTGATTTCCCAAAGAGTAGCAAAACGTTTTGGTTCAAACAAGCGAAAGTCATCATCCGACAAGGATGTGGTACAAACTGACATTGCGACGGAACGAATGACATTCACCCACTACCGATTTGCAGTGCACGGTTGTTTTTAGAAAGGAGAATCATGGAAAAACGCTCCCGAAACTGCCGGTTTCGCTCCCAAAACTGCCGGTTTGATTTACCGCCTGGCAGTTTGCGCCAGCACCTCTACGGCTTCCTCAAAGGATTGATGCCTTGCGAAGGCAGCCACCAATAGAAAGAATTCTTCATGGGCGGAATCCTCTTCAACCCATTCGTCTAACCGACGTTGCTCCACACGGGTGGACACTTCCTTAAAAAACCTTTGCATAATTGCTGAAATCTCATCAGCCAGCTGAATTTCTGCCGCCTTCTCCAGGATGGTTTTCGCAGTAATTTGCATGGTGCTTCGTGTTTAAATAAATCAAGGCGCGCATCGCTGCGCACCTTGACTTGCTGCAAGAGAACGAATAAATCCAGAAATCCAAAATAGTCAACAGTTCTGAAACCTGGTACCGTATTTCTACGGAAAGCGGTCAGGCCCCCAAACCGGGCTTTGAAGCCTTTCTTCGTCTGCGGCCGATCCTGTTTTGGGACAACACTTCAAACAAGCGCCGGCGATTGGCCCGGGAAAGCGGAAACTGCATTTCACCAATGTTTACGCTGTTCCGGCGGAGGGTGGTGACAAACTTTGCGTTGACAACGTACTTCCGGTGAACGCGAAAGAAGACATCATTGGGAAGCCATTCCTGCAGCGTTCCCAGGTTGTACCGGACTTGAAGGGTAAACTCACCGGCATGTATCATACAGTGCTGATTTACCACGCTGATGTACTGGATAGCCATGACGGGTACCGGTATCAGGCTTCCTCTTTTCCTTACCCAGATCTGATCGATTTGCATAATTGTTTCATTTTCCAAACTATAGCAAACGGATTCTATTCATGCAACTCCATGTCACCAGGTGACTGAAGTCCGGAATAATCCGACAATCTGATGGTACATTCGACAAGGGTAACCCCGGCAAAAACCGTTCATCTAAAATAAACCTGGGCAAATAGCAGGGAAAACGCTCCCAAAACTGCCGGTTTCGCTCCCAAAACTGCCGGTTTGTATCAATCGACTATGGGTAGTCTGGCAATAACGGCGTTGTAATACTGCTTTGAAATCGGGATAAAATTCTTGCCGATGTGCAGGCCTTCCTGTTCGAGTGTCTTGATGTGATTGATCGCCACGGCATAGGTCCGATGCGTACGCACAAAAGCCTCTGTAGGTAATTTTGCCAATACAGCCGTCAGTGTAGAACGCACCAGGCAATACCGGTCGCCTGTGAGAAAGATTTTTGAATAGCTGTCTGAAGCACTGACAAAAGTGATCTCTTCAAGGTCTAGGCGAACAAGGGTTTTTCCCTGCCAGATAAAAATATACTTCATCTTTCCAAAATACATTTTTCGTTCGTGATTCATAAGGGTTGCCTTCGGGTTTCGTTCGTTAATTTAACGAAGCATCCCTTTGAAAAGCCATACCAGAGCCGAAGGCAACCCGAAGAAAGCTGCTGTAAACGGCATAACGATGGGTGTAAATGGCATAACAATAGCATTCGCTACATTTTTGGAAAAGGAATGAAAGTGAAATCTAGTTTTGAGTCTGGATTTGACCGGCTGGTGTCATGTATGCAAACGGGAACATGACCCCGTTTGTTTCCGGTGGGAAGAATCCAAACGGCATCATCATTTTATCATTTTAATCCAATGCCTTATGGCAAAATCAAAAGGCCTGATAACAGGCACCATTTCCGGAATGATCGGTAAAGAACTGGTATTCCGCGACTGGGAAGAAAAAGTAATCGTTGCAAAAGCGCCCGGCCAGCGGAGCACCCCTGCAACAGCCGCCCAGGAAGTGATCATGGAAAACTTCACCACCGGCGCCACCTATGCCAAAAACATCCTGCAGGATCCGCTTATGGCGGAAGCCTACAGGAAGGCGCGTAAACCCAGACAGAACCTCTACAGCAGGGCGCTGCAGGATTTCGTCAATCCGCCCGTGGTGAAAACCATCACGGCCCGTGAGTATACCGGCGCTGCCGGTGACAAGATTGTCGTGAGGGCTGAAGACGATTTCCGTGTGGACAAAGTTTTCGTGGAGATCCTTGCTGCCGGCGGCAACCTGCTGGAAAACGGGTTTGCCGTAGTACAGCCGAATGGCATCAACTGGACCTACACCGCCACCCTGCCCAACGCTGCAGTTCCCGGCACTACCATCAGGGCCACCGCCACTGATGTACCCGGCAACGAAACGACATTGGAGATTATCCTCTAATGCCAAAAAGTAAAGGCTGCGCCCGCAAGGGTGCAGCCTTTTTACTACATCTCTATTATTATTGCAATAGGTTGAGCTTACTCGCTATAAAACGTCCAATTCAATGCAGGGGTTTCAGTTTCAGCAAGGCACAAGACCTTTTCCCTGATTGCTTTACGGTGAGCCGCACCAACCAGGAAAACGGCATTGGTGTACTGATGTGTCCTACTATACTCGTAAATATTCTTTAACATCTCATTTTCCCTTCTTTTATGAATGTCTTTCCAAAGCTGGAATAATTCAGAATAAGTCGGTTCTTTCAATTCTTTCAAGCCTGCATCAATCAATTTCTCCTGCAAGTCATAAACATATTCAGCGTTATCGCTATTCAGATATTTGAATCCCCCACATACCGCATAATCTTTCATTGCATCAAGGACCTCTTTAAAGCGTTCTCCAATTTCGCCAGGAATAGCCTCAATACGTTTATTGAGATTTACGATCTCGTCGAAGAACCATTTTGGCGGCACTCCTTCCGGTTCAACCAATACCTGTTCCACCTGGTGATCTTTCTTAAATAATAGGATTGCCTCCGACTCAAGATTCGTGGACGATTTGTCGATATAATAGGCGTCATAATATGAAGGAGGTTTTTCTTCAAAGATTACCTCCGGACCGATCATATTCAGAATCTTGCACAAGCCAAAGGCACTAACATACCCGATAGGTTGATGCCTTGTACAGATCACGGTTACATTGTACATCTTTTCGTTTATTGACCAGGACTTACAATATCCCGGGACTTTCTAAAAGTGATAGAAAGGCGCTTCAGCTCGCTTCGGCCCCACCTTGATAAAGGCAGGTTTTTGCCGCAAATAAACAAACCAGCCTTTCCCAAGGTAATGACATGCCGGAGGGAAACGATATACCGCTTATGAATGCGAACGAACTGATCTTCCGGCAACTGGCTTGCAATCAGGCGCATACTTTTGTAGACGGTATATTCGCCGGAAGTGGTGACGACCAGGCATTGTTTTTTGTTTGACTGAATGTATTGTACAGCCGATACCGGTACGAAGTCATGGCCAGTGGGGCCGGGCAACAACAGGTTAAGATTGTCCATATTGCTAAGGTTTAATAAGGATGATGCGTTAATTTCCAGGTTTTGACACACTCACTTTGCCTGTGCTGTCCGTGATGACCAGCAGGTTACCCGGGCCGCTTTCTGTCTTCACCAGCCCGGCATCTACAAACAGGTTCCCCATGACATCATACCTGATGTGGAATCTCGCGCTTCCTTTCAGCACTACCGTACGTTTCCAGAAAAATGGATCCCGATAGGTCAGCGTTGAATTCGGATACAGTTCCACCCGGGTGCTGTCGGATAGCCAGAAGATCTTTGTTTCCTTTTCTGCCCATACTACTGCTGTCTGGTCGTTCCCTTCCGGCGGTTTCTTCCCTCTTACCAGCCAGGTCAAAGGATGAATAGGAATAAAGAAATCGGCAATAAGCAATGCGAGCATCGATCCTAATGTCCAGAGGATGATCTTGCGGATGCGCCGCCGCTTCTTTGGCAGCGGTGCTTTCTTTTTCAGTTTCGCCAGCAAATGCGGCGTTATAGCGCCCGGCCCTTCTGCGTTGAGCTCCACAAACAGGTCAAATAGTTTCTCATTGGCAACATTCTCATGTGTCCAGGCGGACAATTCCTCCTCTTCTGCTTCCGTGGTCAGCTCCAGGAAAAAATTCTGCAGCAGAAGTGCCGCCCTGGGATGAAGATCCGCAAACACGGCTACGGCTTCAATCTGTGCTTTTAGCGTATTCATACTACTTTATTTTTTTTCCTCCAGAATTTGGGGGAATAACCGGTGAATTGAAAAAAGTTATCGCGGAAGGTCCTTTCCGAGCCAAAGCCACATTCCATGGCGATGGCCAGGAGCGTTTTGTCCGTTTGCAACATCATGTCCTTCGTCATTTCTACCCGCTGTTTCCGTTGGATGGAGGCGATACTGGTATTGTGTTCCTTTTTGAAGGCCTTTTTCAGGGCGCATTCATTAAGATTAACCGCTTTGGCCAATTGAACTGTAGAAAACTTTTTATCAGGGTTGGTACGGATCAGCAACGCAGCCGCAACTGCATAATCGCGCTTGTTGCTTTTCTGACCGGCCTGCGTCCTGTCGACCGCAATGCTTTCATCCAAAGCCAGTAACAACTGGGAGATCCGGTTGGAGAGCCAGCGCTCCGGCTGATCGACTAGAGCAGGGGGATTCATGATCTCTCCCAGTTGCACTTGTACGGGAAGACTGGCCACATAGCGACCACCCGTGAGGTCGCTGATTGCCAGCCGTTGTTCGAACGGCGCGATATCTAAAACGCAATATTGAACCCTTGTGGATTCAGCAAGTTCGACGCTATAGTCGCTACCACAGAAAACAGCCATTGTATTCTTCTGGAGGAAAAGCTTTTCCCCCTCCCTGGGCACCAGGAGCAGGGAACCATGTGTCACCAGGAGTAATTTTTTCACCCCTTCCCCATGGGCGACGGCCAGTTCAACTTCTGGTTTCAGGTTAAAATCAAACAGGAATAGTGGCGTATCCCGGGCATCAAATACAGCGGCCCTGATGCTGCCGTGAAACTGGCGTGCAAGGTAATAGCCGAGCAGCGTGAGCGGCCCTTCTGGCTGATCTTTTTCATAAACAGCATGTAGATCCAGCTTGCCAATGCGTGTATGCGAAATCTGTATAAACACGTTAGAACGCATTTAAACTAAAAAGCAAAAGGCAGTCCGGCAAGTGTTTTCACCTAAATTTTGCCAAAAGGAAAATGTTCCCGTTTCTGCCGGTTTGTTTGAAAAACGATTCGTATATAGCTATCCGTTCCGTATAAATACGGAATGGGGGGTCGGTAGAAATTCCCCTTTCCTTCCGAGCTCCCGTTGAGGAAAAATGGTTTTGTCGGGAGTTAGCGTTATTGCATTTCTGTTAGCCTATGGCATTGCTATCATTTTGGGAGTTCTGATGAAGGTGAATTAGAATACAAAAAAAGTTTGTGATTTTCAAAAGGTCAAACGCGTAACTTAGAATTTCAGCCTTTTAAATATGTTACAGCCACCCAATTACAATGGCTTCGGACTATCCAGTTGTATGAGCCCAGAGTTGAGGAAGCTGGTTGAGCGACATCTGTCTGCGGATTTGAAGTTCTATGTAGATAAGCTTAACCTGAAGTTTGACTGGTCAGAAAGTTGTATTGAAGGTCATGACACCAAATTCCTGCAGTCAACAGTAGAGAACTTTTCTGGTATCGCTGTGTTTGATGAAAACGACAGCCTGGTAGGTGAAGGTTGGATGAAGTTTGTGCATGAGGGCGGCTTCTTCTTGGTTTATTGGGATTACATCACCACCTGGAGCAAAGAACAAAAACTGTCAGAGAAAGGCAGGCAAGGTATCCCCGATCACATCTGGGAATTGATTCCTGAAGATATTAAGCCCAACTATGAAGCTGAACGGAACAGATTTTACAGGTCTAATTTGTGGTAAAATTTACAACAATAGTACAATCTTCGACTACAGATTACAGCGTTGGCTATTCGCTAAACATCATCGTAACTGAATTGATATCGTATAATCTCAAGAACTCTGTAAAGGAGTTAGCAATTATTTGATGCCTGTCTCCGCAAACTATATAGATTTCGTTGTGATCCGTTGGCTCCGGATATAAACGAATCAGATAGGCAAACATGTGGAACATGTAATCCGCTATCACAAAGCAATTTTTATACGATGGCAGCGTATAGAACAAGTTCCCAAAGTCCGGCAAACCTCTAAAATTCACCAGGTTTTTATTGACGGTTTCAAAATTCTTTAATGTTCTGAATTGATACAATTCGTCGTTATAAGTCATCTGGCTTTGGCCCAGATAATTGAAATACTCCTTCAAATCTTCCGGAATACAAACTCCGCTACTTTTTTCAAAAGACACGAGTTCTCCGTCCGACAGCGGCTTTCCCTTTTTGCCAATCTGCGGCAATATTTCAATAATTGTTATTTGCATTTCGGCTTGATCAATTGATTTTCCCGAAAATTTTAGCCCAATTTAGAGTCAAAAAACGGTCCTTTTCCGGTAGCCAGAATTTTTGGCCTTCCTTGTAATCCAATGGAAAGGCGGGGCTTTTGATGCCGAAAGGACCGGTGCCTCCCTGCTGATAATAAAATTCTTTTGGGTCGTCAGAGCATCTGCCGGAACACAACAAACTGATAACTGTCTTTCGGTTTCGTACAGCTGAAACAGAAATGTCGATCCATACCGGAACTTTTCCTTTGCGAAGCAGGGTTTTAACGACAGTGTCCGCATTGGCATATTTTACTATTTTCCCGGCATCCTCGAGATACAGGTCAAACTGGGTCAACGAAGGATTATCATTTGAAAGGCTCAATATGATACAATAAACGTTTCTTGCCGGCAGGTCGTTTTTTATGTATTCAGTCGCAAATCGCCTGGATTCGTCTGTCGCCAAAGCCAGCAGGGCCTTAAATTCTTGTTCTTGCATTTTTGGATAGTTGAAATGCCCTGGAAGGCCGCATGGTTATAGGTTCTGTTCGGGGTTTGTTACTACAATGTAGAAAACGTTGGTGACATTTCGGCCGTCAGTCGCCTGGACCGTTTCCAATCCGTATATATACGGATACGGCAATCGGTAGAAATACCTTCTGCCGGAAGCGTACGAAAACAGTAGGTGGAAAAAGCAAAAATGCATATTTTTCCAATGGACATCAATCAACCCTATTGTCACCTTAACTACGTTATGAAAGATTTTGAAATTCTTCTGACAGAAAAATTCCCGGAGCCGGAAGTACCGGTAAAAGGGCAACTTGTTTTCCTAGGTAGTTATGATGATATTAGTGACGAGTGTCCGGAACTTCAGAAACTGACCCAACTTTCATACTTAAAAGCCAAATTTTTTACCGGCTTTAGGAATGCGCCTTTCATTCCCGCTATAGTTGGGGTTAGCGAAGACAGCCAGGTATTTATATTGACAAACCCGCTTTTTTCCGATTGGTATTGTACCCTCATTGGGGAGTTTGCAAAAATTGACGCTGCCGGTGTAGACGATGCCGTTCTTTCAGAGATCCTCTACCTGATCCGGGAGACCGGTACAGCCATGTGGAAAATCAGCAGGACAAAATATCATGTGGGTGTTGGCGAAATCCAGTGGGGCGTGTTAGACTTTGAAATCAACGGCACGCTTAAAATCTACACCCGATCGTTCCATGGCTTATCAGGAGTTATGGAAAAACGGCGGGGAAGAATAGCAGAAATGCTGTCGTGAGGACTATTACCAGTAATCTAATTAATTCGCAATGCGTCTCCTGCCACTATTCCTGATTCTAATGATTATTTCAGCTTGCAGTTCAAACCAGGACCAAATTGATGAGCTTAGCGATGATCTGCAAGATGTCAAGGAACTGAGACTACAGGTCGAATCACGTTTGGATGCTGCAAAAAGCAGGCTGGATAGCCTCGTGAAAGATTCGATTAAAAATATTCGGGATCCTCAGTCCCAATTACGGCTGGATTCTGCTAGATCGAGGGCTACTTCCCTGGACCGGATTTTTCGGGACCTTGACTGGGTATATGATTCACTGGATATGGAAATTGGAAAACTCCGATAGTCTGATTAAGCACGATGTTTAAAGTTGTTCGGAGTAAAAGGGAAGATCCTGCAAGTGAATACCGCCATTTTATTACATAAACATCCCGTGGATGCCCTAATCCTGGTGTCTGCCTGAATGCGTATAATACGGCTGTACATTAAGGGCTCCGGGATGTCCGAAGCGTGGGTAATAGAATTGGAGCTATTCCTGGGAATGAGAAAAGACGAAACTTTAAAATACTTCTGTGGAGAAACGATTATAAACACCTTGTTTGGAGAGGAACCAATAACTTACAAAAAGGATCAAGCGATAGAAAAATCTGCAAAAACATTAATAAGCGTAATCAACAATAATAGATGGCCCAATCAAAAGAATGGACCGAAATGACCTGGAATCCGACAACCGGTTGTGACAAGATTTCTGCGGGATGCAAATATTGTTATGCTGAAATCATGTCCAGGCGACTGCAGGCAATGGGAGTTGAGAAGTATAAGGACAATTTTGAGGTGAGAACTCATGAAGATGCGTTAGGAGTCCCCTATACCTGGAAGCAAGCAAAAACCGTTTTTGTCAATTCCATGAGTGACCTCTTCCACAGGGAAATCCCGCTGGAATTTGTTCAAAAGGTTTTTCGGGTGATGAATGATAACCTCCAGCATGTTTTCCAGGTGTTGACAAAAAGAGCCGACCGGTTATTGGAACTTCATACTGAACTGAAGTGGACACATAATATCTGGATGGGTGTTTCTGTAGAAAACGAAAAGGTAATCAGCCGGATTGATTGTCTTACGCAGACCAATGCCCGGGTGAAGTTTCTTTCGCTTGAACCGCTGATCGGACCCCTCCCCAGCCTGGACTTAACTAATATTGACTGGGTCATAGTAGGCGGCGAAAGTGGCCCTAAAGCCCGTCCAATGAAGCCGGAGTGGGTACTTGATATCCAGGAGCAATGTGAACTTACCAATACACCATTCTTTTTCAAACAATGGGGTGGTAAAAGGAAGAAGTCAGCCGGCCGGGAGCTGAATGGCAGGACATATGGTGAAATGCCGCTTGCTGTGTAACTGGTATTAAGTTATTTATGACTGGATTAGCCTCCATATTATCTGAGAAATTTCCATGGACCGGGGAACGGATTGAAGGACAACTTGCATTCCAAAAGAAGTTTGAAATAGTGAAACTGGACTGTCCGGAACTTCAAAAGTTTACTGGTTTGGCATTTTACAAAGCCAAATTCTCAACCGGATATAGAAAGTTTTCTATCATAGATATCGTTATTGGGGTTACCGAAATCGAAGAGGTATACCTGTTAATAAACCCCCTTTTCGCGGATAGCTATTCAACACTCCTTAAGCCCTTGGAGGAAATCAAATCTTCCGATGCAGGCCCATCCTTAATTTCTGAAATCGTATTTCTGTTCAAAGAGACAGGTGCCGTCATCTCTAAAATTGATGGAAACAGGTATCAATTGTGGTTTGGCAATGAAAAATGGAGGGTAATGATCTTTGCGCTAAAAGAGAACCTGGTTTTGCGAATAGTGCCAAACAGTAGTATGGGAGTCCTTTTTCGCATACAGAACTGGATTCGGGACTGGGTTTTCTATATAAAAGATGCACTCTAATCATAAACACACGTTATAATGAGTCCTGGGTTCCTTGACTACGGAAGGTCCTTGATGGTGGTCGCTCTTTTTTGAGATCAGCGAGTTGTCTAGTTCGCGACCATGTTTACCCACCATTACTGTATGTTGACCCACCCCGGTTAAAATTGTCTTGATGATTTTGACTCATCCAGAAGTTTCTTTTGCGGCAGTTTCGGCGCACACTTACCTACCTGGTTTAGGTTGTTGCGGTTGTCGGATTGATCTTCCTGCATTTCGATCACTAATAATCATTTACTCCTGCTTGGTCATTGCTTCCCCTTTCTTCACCAACTCTTCGATCAGTTCCTGAAAGCTAATTTCACTTCCCTTTTTATGGATGGCTTCAAAAATGGATTGCCTAAAACGCACAACCAAAGATGAAAGAGTATTAATAAGCTTAATGTTCGCCGCTCTATGCGAAACGCCGCTGTGCATTGCAAAATTTCTATATTCATAAGTTTCTAGGGCAATTCCGTTATAATACTCTCGCGCTTTGACATAGTCCTTTACTGTCAATTCGCTGTTGAACTCGGTCATTAACTCTTTAATATATGGATAATCCACATTGATGAACTCTAAAGGGATTATTCCGTTTAGTAGTTCTTTTTGAACTTCTCTCCTTCGCTCAGTTGAAACTAATGTTAAAGTCTCATTTGAATTTAAAAAGTTCATAAGACGAATCAGAACCCTTTTTTTACTGGTCTTTCGTTCGGTCAGAATAAGGAGTGATGAAAAAATCTCTCTAACGCGTTTCCCATTTCTCTCATTACCCGATAACAATATTTCCAAATAGATCCAATAGTCAGCAACTGATCTGTCTTTATGAGCTTCTACAAATAAGTGTTCAAATCCGAGAAACCAAGTTTTTGCCGCCCCATCGCAGTTCCTAAGCGCTTCGAATGCATTGTCTTTAAGATCTTCTATTAATCGCCATTCAAATTTTGAACCATAGTCTTGTAATGCCCAGTGTTTACCTAGAAAACTTCGGTCATTATTCAATACTAAAATGTTGTTAGAGTTGTCGGCGACCAGAATTCTTCCAAGTTTGGCAGATAAAAACCCCAATTCATTTTGAATTATATGCAACATAGTCCTAAACAGTGATTGTTTTGAGACCCATGTAACTGAAGTTTCAGCCAAAATAAAGTTGTCATCGCTGAAAAAATTATACCAATCTGAATCCTTATCTTTCTTTGCTAACTCCAGAATGTCTGGATGAGATTTTCCAAGAAATCTCACTTTGTTATATTTGAAAACAAAGTCGTCCGGGAAAATACCGCCGTAAACCCTGATAAATGCAATACCGGTAGATGGCTCTACTTTAAATACATTTGCGAATCCCATCAACTGTTGCCTTAAACTGCGGGTTTTCATAAATGTACGCTTGTCTGATTCTGTTTCAATGTCAGGAGAAAATGGAAATTTATTAATATCTCTACTAAAAACATTTCCTATTATATCATCAATTTCAGAAAGACCATAACCGCGAAACAAAAACTCCGATCCGAGCATTGTAGCTGCCGCAGCAAAGCTTTCTGCATGATTTCCAATTCCATCAGGTATAGGATCATATAATTCATGGTCACAAAGTGAATTATTGCAAACTGCGAATATCAGATCGTCGACCATGTTTGCTTTCAATTTCGCTTCTAATTCTTTCAATTGGATAATAAATTCTCTATTCTCAACTATGACGCATTTTTCATCCTTTTTCCCTTTTCCCAACAACCTGTATGCTTCAACTGATTTGATCACCTCATTGAATGCTTCGTATTTGGTCCAGTAATCCTTTTTTAAGAAGAATATGTTAGAAAAATAGTAGTCCAAATAGCCGATTTTGTGTGCCGTGTTGCATTCAATCTGAAAAATGATCTTACCGACCAACGAGGGTGGGCTTTCAATTTCAAGTAGTTTCTGTGTGCCGGCATACAACGTAAACTCCACGAGTTTGTCCAGGAAATAGTTAACTTTCTTTTCAACTAACTTATCTGGATTTGTAATTCCTCCAATATTGTGCATAACAAACCAAAGTATTTCCGCTAGTACTGTACACGATTAAGTTGTGTTAGTCAATTGCGTATTTTTAGATTTGACAATCTGTTTTTTAGTCAAGAAGGAAATAACCTTTGCGGTGGCTTCGTTCGTCATCGTTACATTATTAGCAATCGCATCTGTCAATTCGCCTGCTTTTATTTTTGCACCTTTTTCGATTTCTCGAAAATTGAAAATCCCTGCTGATTTTAAAAAGTCAATCAATTCAGCTTTGCTAAATTTTGGTGGAAATAGATTCCGCATATGTTCTTCTTGATACTCAGTATGATATTTTATAAAGTTAAAGGTTCGATCTTCATCCGAGGGGACATCGATGTCTGCCAATGAACCACCAATCACCTGAAGATGAATTTCCTCAATGATCAGCCCTATCATTCTAAGATGTTCTATAGCTTTATCAATTTCGTCAAAATTAAATGTCACCATTTTTGAAGCGGTATATCCGGATAGTCCATCCATATGACCATATCTTTTTTTTCTAAGTGTTCTTATCTGCTTTGAAAAACTTGTAGTTTGTAAAGTTTTTATCATCCCATTAATTTGGTTGAGTTTGGGATGGTTAGGATATGCTTTAAAAAATTCTTTTGACAATGCTCTTAATGAAGCTATATTCTCATGAGGTTTCATTGGTTGGTAGTCCTCAGTTAATTTGCAGAAATCCATAACAAAAACATATTGCAAACTATAAGAGTAGTTCCAAAATGTATAGCCAGTTGCTGTTTCTCTAAGTTTGGCATCCATTGCCGCACGACCTATATTATTGATCTCAGAGATAGAAAATCTACACGAGAGAAACGTACATGTAACTTGGATAAGACGTTCTTTAAGGTCCATTTTCAACTATCAAATTATTGATTGATAAAAACAAAAAATCCGCTGTAAAGCGGATTTTTAAATTTTGTCGGGATGACTGGATTCGAACCAGCGGCCTCTTCGTCCCGAACGAAGCGCGCTACCGGGCTGCGCTACATCCCGATGGATGGAAGGGGATCAAATATATAAAAATTTCGGAAAAATACGGTACGCTATAGAGTAGGTCGAAGTCGGTTGTGAGTTCGTTTATTCACGGACAATACCAGGCTTTGGCGTGGTCAGTTCTATGCCTAAACCTGGGCCTTCGGGGAGAGCAATGCGGCCATAGTCATATACCAATCCGGTGGCGAGATCGTCTTTCAACAAGAGAGGGCCGTCAGCGTCGAGATAGTCGGCAAGGGGCGCCAGGTGGGCGAGAGCGGCGGAGCCGATGGTGCTTTCGTTCATGCAACCCAGCATGACGGACAAGCCGAGCCTGCGGGCCTCGGTGATCATGCGCAATGCAGGTGTAATACCGGTGCACTTGGTCAGCTTGATGTTGATGCCGTGGAATTTTCCTGCACAACGTTGTACATCCTTTTCAAATACACAGCTTTCGTCGGCGATCAATGGCAAGGGCGAGCGGGCGTATAGCCATTCCATTCCTTCCCAATCGTCTTTGGCGAGGGGCTGCTCAATGAACTCCACTCCCATGCCTGCGAAGGCTTCGATCTTGGTGAGGGCTTCTTCTTTGGTCCAGGCCGCGTTGGCGTCTATACGAAAGGGCTTGTCGGTATGCTCGCGCAGGGCCTTCATGATTTCGATATCGCGATCGGTGCCGAGTTTGATCTTATAGATCGGCCAGGGTTGAGCGTTCATCTTGGCCACCATTGTTTCGATGCTGTCGATCCCGATGGTGTAATCGGTCAGCGGCATGCGCGTGGTGTCGAGCGGTGTAGCGGTAGCAGCAGCACTTGAACTGGCTACTGAGGTGAATGTTAAACCAGCCTGGCTGGAGGGATTAGTTTGGTTGGCCTGGTTGGCTGGCTCGGCGTTAAACAGCTGGTACAGCGGCTTGCGGCGCAGCTTGCCGTACATGTCCCAGCAGGCGATGTCGAGGGCGGCTACGAGGAAGCCGTTCGTGGGAAACAGGTGGTGCAGGTAATGCCAGTACCGGTCGGGTGTCGTGAAGGCGAATTTCTCCACGAATACGCGCTTGGCGGCGAGGTCGGCGGCCATCTGCTCTACGGGGATATTGTAGTACGATATGGCAGGCGCCTCGCCATAGCCCGTGCGGCCATTGAATTCGAGCGCCACCACGAAGGTCGGCTGGTGCGTCTTGGTGCCTTTCGAGATCGTAAAGGGATACACGAAGGGCAGGTCCGCTATGAAATGGGAAACAGTCATCGTCCGGCTGCCTTAATATGTTCTTTCAGATCGTGGTTAAAATGCTTCTCTTTCAGGAGCGCCTCCAGGGTCAGGTGCATCCGGTACTGCCAGTAATGCTTGGCCACGGCCGGCACGTTGATGCGCTCGGTCGCAGGATCCGCTACCCGCAGGTCGCCGTCACTGCCGAAAAGATCCTGCAACTGGAAGATCGCCCACATCGCGGGGGAATGCAAATGCTGCAGCACAATGGCCTTGTTCAGCCACGGCTCACAGGTAGCCGGGGCTTGTCCCCACTGGCTGAGCTCCGTATTGTAAAACTGCTGGATGCTTTGCGGATCTTCTTCCCACCAGCCACGGATCGTGCTCATGTCGTGCGTGCTCGGTGTCACCACGCTCAGGTAAGGTGCCGAGGCGGGATGGAAAAAGGTCTGCGACGGATCCTTGGGCATCCGCTGGATCTCCAGGCGCAGGATGCCGGTCTGTTCCATCACTTCGGGTACACAATGCGGTACGAGACCGAGGTCTTCACCACAGATCAGCATGTTGGTGGAGGCTTTCAGGGCAGGCAGTTTCTGCATCGCATCCTTCTGCCATTGCTGGTCCTGCCTGCGGAAGAAATAATCGACGTAGAGGTCCTTCAGCGCCTGTTGCGTATTGTGCTCGAGTGCCTGGAAACTGCTGGTATCTTCTATCCCGAAACGGAAATGAAATTGTTGTCCGTCGGAGCCAGCCACTTCAAAGAGGATCACGTTCGCCATCAGGTCAAGCAGGCCCTGTTTCCATTCCAGGATGGGGTCGTCGGCCTTGATGGTCGAGAACCATTCGCTGATCTTCTGCTGCGTATCGAAATTCGGTTTGAACGTGAATTCGCCATAGCCCGTGCTGTCCAGGAAATGACTGCTCACCCGCGCCGCGGCATCGCCAAAGGTTTCAGACAGCAGCTGTTCCGTGATAAAGGGACGGGTATAGCGCGTGGCATCAAACCAGATATGCCTTTCGCCGAATTCACTGCGCTGCACGGGCACGGCCGGCACAAAGCGGCCCATAATGCCTTCGGTGGCAGTGGTGGGTATCGACCAGATCCGGAAGAAGCCGAGGATATGATCGATCCGGAAAGCGTCAAAGTATTCGCTCATCTGCGCGAAGCGCTGCTTCCACCAGCTGTACCCGTCTTCCTGCATGCGCGCCCAGTTGTAGGTCGGGAAGCCCCAGTTCTGTCCCTTTACGGCAAAGGCATCCGGCGGTGCACCGGCCTGCATGTCCATGTTGTAAAGACCCGGGTTCACCCATGCATCGCAGCTGTAACGGTAGATCCCGATGGGAATATCGCCTTTCACGATCACGCCCTGCTTGTGCGCATGGGCGGTCGCTTCCTTCAGTTGCTTATGCAGCTGGTATTGCACGAAATAATGGAAACGGATCTCTTCATGATGCTTCAGCCGCGGGGAGATGAATTTCTGGATCGCGGCAGCATCGTAAGTGGCATGCTGTTTCCACTGCGTAAAATTGGACGTATTGTTCTTGTCGCGCAGGTAAGAGAACACGGCATAAGGTACCAGCCAGTGTTTGTTGTTGGTATAGAATTCCTGGAATTCCGGTTCTTCGCTCCACTCTCCGGCCATCGCCTGGAAGAGTTCGCGCAGCACGGACCATTTCAGGGTCATCACCTGCTCGTAATCGAGCACGGGATTTTCGTTAAGTGCTTTCTTCTGTTTGGCCAGCGGCTTCACGAGGTCTGCGTGTTTCTTGCCCGCAACCTTTTCGAGGTTGATGTAAATGGGATGCAGGGCAAAGGCGGAAATCGCGGCATAGGGATACGAGTCGGTCCAGCTATGCGTGGCCGTGGTATCGTTTACGGGCAGGATCTGGATGAGTTTGAGGTCGGTGGCTTTGGCCCAGTCGGCCAGCAGCATCAGGTCGCTGAATTCGCCTACACCGAGACTGTTCTTGCTGCGGAGACTGAAGACGGGGATCGCGACGCCGGCGCCTTTCCAGGTATTGTTGGGCAGCTGGGCAAAGCCGTCGTGCAGCAGCGAGGTGCTGCCTTCGTTGCCGCCAAAGAGGTAACGGTTTTCGCCGCCTTCAAAGTTCGTGAAGGATTTATCGTCGGTGTTGTAGATGCCGTATTTATAGGGCAGCGGAAGCTCTTCGCGGGGGATCTCCAGGCTGACGGTCCACCAGTGGCCGTCGAGGTGCAGGGGGATCACTTTGTCCGTGTCCCAGTCGCCGAGGGCGCTGCCGGCACCGCTGACGCAAAGCACTTCGTGTTTGCCCAGGAGGGGTGCTTTGACGCGGAAGATATGGGTCGGATGTTTGGGAGCCTTGGCTTTTTTGTGCTTGTGCGCGGGCAGCAGGGTGTCCTGGAAGGGCGCGGTATAGAAGGCGTTTTCGAATTCGCCGGCGTGGTTCCAGGTATCGAAGAGCTGGAGATCGCCTTTGGGCAGGGATTTGAAGGTGACCTGGCGGTCGTCGCCTCCTTCCTGCCGGATGGCGCCATCGGTGTCGGTCAGTTGGTATTTATAGTGAAAGCCCGGAATGGATTTTTCGTCCACTTCCACGGCGGCTGTCCAGTAGTCGTTATTGAGAAAGGTCAATTGGAGCGGCGCTGCAGTATCTCCCGTAATGGGAGGCTCACTGATCAACTGCAGGGTCTGGCCGAATTTCGTATGGAAACGGAGATAGAATTGAATCTTCATCGTGATCAATGATTTGGCAAGCGAAATTAAAATAAATATAAGATGATTTGTGTATTAGATACACACCCTTTATACACCCATAAAAAAAGCCCCCGGCGGATGGCAGAGGGCTCTTGCAATATTCTTGAAACCAGATCAGATAATATCCATGGCTTTTACGAAGCTCGTACAAACGAAGGGAATGATCATGGTGAGGTATTCCCAGTGCAGTACGATCGCTGCGATGAGTGCAGCAGTAGAGACGAAAAATCCGAGCCACCAGATACCGGTATTCTTTTTCTGTGTTTTTTCCATGCCGAGAAAATTTGGCCAAAAGTAAAGGAAAAAAACAAAAAGGCGGCAGGAAAATGAGGTGTATGAAAAAGCGGCCCATTGCTGGGCCGCCTTTATTCTATTTGTTTAACTGTTTGGTTGTATAGTTGTTTAGTTGTTGCCCTTTGCTGGAGGCAGCTTTTTTCTGTTTAGTAGTTACCCCTTGCTGAAGGTAGCTGTGTAGTTGTGCAACGCAGCTAACTACTAAACTAATAAACCTCTAAACTTTCAAACTTCTAAACTCCTATACTTCTAAACTCCTAAACGTTTATTTTACCTCTTCGAATTCAGCATCAGTCACGTTTTCGTCCGTACCTGACTGTTGTCCTTGTCCGCCCTGGGCTTGTGCACCATCGTTAGGCGCTCCACCACCCTGCTGTGCCTTGTAGATCTCTTCGGAAGCGGCTGTCCATGCGGCGTTCATTTCGTTCACCGCGGTATCGATAGCGGCCAGGTCCTGGCTCTTGTGTGCTTCTTTGAGTTTGGTGAGGGCGTCTTCGATGGGCGCTTTTTTGTCGGCCGGAACTTTGTCACCGAATTCCTTCAGTTGTTTTTCTGTCTGGAAGATGAGGCTGTCGGCCTGGTTGATCTTCTCCACCCTTTCTTTGGCTTCCTTATCGGTTGCTTCGTTGGCCTTGGCTTCTGCCTTCATTTTTTCGATCTCGTCCTTGGTGAGACCAGAGCCGGCTTCGATCCGGATTTTCTGCTCTTTACCGGTTCCTTTGTCCTTCGCCGTTACATGCAGGATGCCGTTGGCATCGATATCGAAGATCACTTCGATCTGCGGAACGCCGCGGGGCGCGGGCGGGATATCGTTCAGGTTGAATACACCGAGGCTCTTGTTCTGGGAAGCCATCGGCCTTTCGCCCTGCAGTACGTGGATCTGCACACCGGGCTGGTTGTCGCTCGCGGTGGAGAAGGTTTCGCTCTTCTTGGTCGGGATGGTCGTGTTGGAATCGATGAGTCTTGTCATCACACCGCCCATGGTTTCGATACCCAGGCTCAGCGGGGTAACGTCCAGCAAAAGGACGTCTTTCACTTCACCGGTCAGTACGGCACCCTGGATCGCAGCACCTACGGCTACCACTTCGTCGGGGTTAACGCCGCGGTTGGGTTTCTTGCCGAAGAATTTCTCTACCAGTTCCTGTACTTTGGGGATCCGGGTAGAACCACCCACGAGGATCACTTCGTCGATCTGACCAACATTCATTCCGGCGTCTTTCAGGGCCACTTCACAGGGCTTCAGGCAGCGCTCGAACAGTTTATCGGCGATCTGCTCGAATTTGGCGCGGGTCAGTTTTTTCACGAGGTGCTTGGGCACGCCGTCGATCGCGGTGATATAGGGAAGGTTGATTTCTGTTTCGCTGGAAGAAGACAGTTCCACTTTCGCTTTTTCTGAAGCTTCTTTCAGGCGCTGGAGGGCCATGGGGTCTTTGCGCAGGTCAACGTTTTCTTCTTTTTTGAATTCGTCGGCCAGCCAGTCCATGATCACTTTATCGAAGTCGTCACCACCGAGGTGGGTATCACCGTTAGTGGATTTCACTTCGAATACGCCATCACCCAGTTCGAGGATGGAGATATCGAAAGTACCGCCACCGAGGTCGAATACGGCGATCTTCTGGTCTTTGTTCTTTTTGTCGAGACCGTAAGCCAGTGCGGCTGCGGTGGGTTCGTTCACGATCCGGCGTACATTGAGACCGGCGATTTCACCAGCTTCTTTGGTGGCCTGGCGTTGTGCGTCGTTGAAGTAGGCCGGAACGGTGATCACCGCTTCAGTTACTTCCTGTCCCAGGTAATCTTCTGCGGTCTTCTTCATTTTCTGCAGCACCATCGCGGATATTTCCTGCGGGGTGTAGAGACGTCCGTCGATGTCGATACGAACGGTATTGTTGTCGCCCTTGGCTACTTTGTAGGACCAGTGGCTGATTTCTTCTGTCACTTCATCAAATCTGCGGCCCATGAAGCGCTTGACAGACATGATGGTATTGTGTGGGTTGGTGATGGCCTGGCGTTTCGCCGGGTCGCCCACTTTACGTTCTCCGTTTTTAAGGAATGCTACCACTGAAGGCGTCGTGCGACGGCCTTCGTCGTTGGCAATAACGACAGGCTCATTTCCTTCCATTACGGCCACGCAACTGTTGGTAGTTCCCAGGTCAATTCCGATGATCTTTCCCATATGATTGATTTTCCTTTTATGAATGAATGTCTATATGAATCGTCAAGAGATATGCCAAGGCAGGAAAAAGGTGCAAAAATGGCAGGATGGCAGGGAAAAGGGAAAAAGTTCACTTAGAGGATGACAAAATTTTACGCTGAGGGTGTGGACGGTGACAGAATTGCGTGGCTATTAGTTATATACGAAGTGCGTTGTGAGAGAATGGTTTGAGGTCTGGGGTTTGCGGTCTGAGGTTTGGCTTTGCCCACTGACTTTGGCTGCTGAAGAATTAGCGTAAGCAGTAGCTTTAGCGAAGGTGTGGGTTGGGTTTGAGGTTTGAAGTTTATCCGTGGGGTAAGGGGGCGATTGACCTGACACAGTTCTGGTAGTGGCGGGCTTTGACTGCCGACTAGCCTGCCGAAGCTTCAGCGCAGGCAGTAGCTTCAGCGCAGGCAGTAGCTTTAGCGAAGGTGTGGGCTTTGCCCTCCGAAGCTTTAGCGAAGGAGGGTGCTTTTCGGAAATAGGGTAATTTATGAAATTGAGGAAAATCCGCTCTGGTAGCGGGCTTTGCCCACCGAAGCTGTAGCGTAGGTGGGTTTCATATCCGTATGTGAATCAAATGGATATTAATCGGATCTAAGACGGCTAAGGTGTTAGGGTCTCCAGGCTGGTAATTGCGACGCTATCGGCGGAACGGCTTCGGTTTGGTTGATTAGACACATAGTCCGTTGGAGTGAAAGGGTATTACCGGGAAAGATTCTCACGGAGAAAACCCTTTAAAAAAACGCGTTTTACGGATACGGATCTGAAATGCAGACTGGTGGCTCATTTCACTGCATTTTATGAATTACCCACTTTCGCTAAAGCTACAGTGGGCGAGGCACGAAATTGAAAAAGTGACCCCCATTCCGGAAAACCCACCAGTCTCCCGCCCTTCCCGCTCCAATCTCGCCCATTTGACTAACAGTCGGGTTTTCCAGCAGTCATCTATTAGCCGACCTACAGCAATCCTACAGCGATCCTATAGCAAAACCACCCTTTTGCTGGGGGACGGCTATAGGATGGCTGTAGGACGGCTATAGGATGGGTATTAGAAGGATGGTAATTCGTGGGTAGTCTGCACACGCTAAAAAGCGAAAATGAGAGTCGTTGATTGGAGTTTTACGGGGTTGATTATCAGTAAGTAGTATAGATAACCGTGGATTCAACGTGTGATGGATGCAGCCAGTAGGAAGGAATCAGGCGGCTTCTTCGGAAGCAGCAACTTCAGGCACCAGCTTCTTGCGGAATGTAAAATAACGTTGGGACAGGTAACTGAATGTCACCACGAGCACCGTGGTCAGGATCTTCGAGATGGTCGGGTAGAATCCGAGCACTTCGACGAAGAGCTTGATCAGCACCACGTTCAGCACGAGGCAGACCAGCACCTGTACCAGGTAGCGGAACAACTGCACCCGGCCGCGGAGATCGGAATCATGGAAAACGACGGTCCGCATGAGGAAAAAGCCGGTTGGAAAGCTGACCAGAAACGCAATGAAAACGGATAATGTGTGGGGCTGGAAAGCAATCTCGTAGCCGCCGACAAAAAGACCGGTATGCCAGATCGACTTCTGAACAATAAAATGCAGGCTGAAAAAGAAGACCAGGATATCGAACAACGTGTTGGCGCCACCGCAAGCCAGGTACCGGAAGGTCTGGACAGGCAAAATCCGTCGGAATGGCGGATAAAAGAAATCCACTGCTGACGTTACGAAATTCGAGAGGCCTTTTACCATCGGATGCAAAGATAATTATCCATTCTTATTACTTTTGCCCCCTTATTGTTAATAATGTCGATAGCCGTTCAAATACAGTCACTTGCAGCCACCGCCATCGCGGCCAGCTACCCTGATGCCCCCGCGGGACTTCCCCTCCAGATCAGCCGGACGAAGCCCGAATTCGAGGGCGACTATACCCTCGTACTCTTTCCTTTTGTAAAGGCCCTGAAAAGTAGTCCCGATGCCATCGGCCAAGCGCTCGGCGACTACCTGGTGGACAACAGCGGCGGTCTCATTGACCGGTATAATATCATCAAGGGGTTCCTGAACCTCGTGGTGGCGGACAAATACTGGACGCATTTCCTCAACGAACAGGCGGGCAATCCCGCTTTCGGGGTAGCTCCTTCCAACGGCCACAAAGTGATGGTGGAGTACTCCTCTCCCAACACCAACAAGCCGCTGCACCTGGGTCACCTCCGGAACAATTTCCTGGGCTGGAGCATCGCTTCCATCCTGCAGGCGAACGGCAACGAAGTGGTGAAAAGCTGCATCGTGAACGACCGCGGCATCCATATCTGCAAGAGCATGATCGCCTGGCAACGCTTCGGCAATGGCGCCACGCCTGCCTCCACGGGCATGAAGGGCGACCATTTCGTGGGACTCTATTACGTGAAGTTCAATGATGCCCTGAAGGCCGAGGTCGAAGCGCAGGTTGCTGCAGGCAAGACTAAAGAAGTCGCCGAGAAAGAAGCACCGATTTTGCAGGAAGCCCAGCAGATGCTGGTGGACTGGGAAGCGGGCAAACCTGACGTGATCGAGCTCTGGAAAGCCATGAACGGCTGGGTATACGAGGGCTTCGATGAAACCTATGCCCGGATCGGCAGCAATTTCGACATCGTTTATTACGAGAGCAATACGTATTTGTTGGGTAAAAAGACGGTGCAGGAAGGCCTCGCGAAAGGCGTCTTCTACCAGAAAGAAGACGGATCTGTCTGGATCGACCTCACCGGCGACGGCCTCGACGAAAAACTGGTGCAGCGGAAAGACGGCACCTCCGTCTACATGACCCAGGATATCGGTCTCGCGCAGGAGAAATACAACCATTTCCATATCGATCAGAGCATCTACGTGGTGGGTGATGAACAGAACTATCACTTCAAGGTGCTGCAATTGATCGCCCAGAAACTCGGATTGCCCAATGCAGAAGGCATCCATCATTTATCCTACGGCATGGTAGAACTGCCTACCGGCAAAATGAAGAGCCGCGAAGGAACCGTTGTTGACGCAGATGATCTCGTGCAGGAGATGGTGACGATCGCTGAATCCCACACGAAGGAGCTCGGCAAGGTGGAAGGCTTCACGGAAGCTGAGCTGAAAGATCTCTATGACATTATCGGTCTCGGCGCGTTGAAATTTTACCTGCTGCGGGTGGATCCCAAAAAGAAGATGATCTTCAATCCCGAGGAATCCATCGATATTCACGGCTACACGGGTCCGTTCATTCAGTACACGCATGCGCGGACAAAATCTATTCTGAGAAAAGACGAAGTCTTTCAACAATATGTCTCAGGTGAAGGATTGTATGGCTACTTAAAAGCCAATCATCATAAATTTCCGACTGCACTGCTGCCATTGGAGAAAACACTTCTGGTGAACCTGGAAGAATATCCCTCCATTATTGATCAGGCTGCGTTGGAATATAATCCTTCCCTGCTCGCTAATTACTGTTATAATCTCGCGAAGACATTCAATTCCTTTTTGACCCAGCACAATATTCATCGTGCGGAGTCGGAAGAGAAGAAGCAATTGCGGCTGCGGATTGCCGTGATGACGGCTGGTGTGCTGAAGGCGGGCATGGCCTTGCTGGGAATCCGGGTGCCGGAAAAGATGTAAGAAATCCACTTTTCAATATGATGCGTCGACCGGGTTCTAAGATATCCGCACCAACAAGCGGGCTATTGCCGACAAACAGCCTGATGGGCAATGGACTTTCGTGGTAGTGGAGCCCCGCCAGAAGGCTATGCTGTCTAAATTCATTCCGAAGGAGTTGCTTTAACATTTGACGTTTGCGGGTGGCTCTTGCGGTGCCCCGATGCCTGGACGCCAGTAATTGTTAAGAGTGGGATGTGCTTTTTAGAAATCGGACAATTTATAAAAATCTGGAAAATCCGCGACCAGACTGCGTTCCAGGAAAATAAACACGTGCTTCCGTGTAATAGCGGTAACTTTTTCCTTAATGGCAGAACGACTATAAACGTATTCTCCTCCCTGCGCCACAGCGCCACTGCATCACTGCATCACTGCGCGCATGGCGAGAAAAAAGCGCGAAATGCTTTCCTCTTCTTTGCGGCTTTGCTCCTTGGCGTGCTTTGCGCGAAACTGCTGCCAAGCGAAGCGCAGCAGCAAACAAAACGCCACAGCGAGAAAAAGCAGGATGTAAAAAAAGCGCCAGCGCCAAATGACGCCAGCGCATATACATCTGCATGAAAAACTCTTTTGCGCGATATAACTTCTTGCTCAAAACAACTTCCGTGAGAAATCCTTTGCGCGCTTTTCTTATTCGGAGCGCAGGCTGCTCACCGGGTTGCTCGTCGCGGCGCGCAGCGTATTGAGGCTTACCACCACCAGCGTGAGCAGCAGCACGATGCCGCCCACCGCGAGGAACAGCCAGAGGCTGATGTTGATGTGGAAGGTGTATTTCTCGAGCCAGTTGTGCATGCCCCACCACGCGAAGGGAACCGCGATCAGAAAAGCGATCAGTACCAGTTTCAGGAAATCGCGGGAGATCAGGAGCAGCACCTGGCCGACGGAGGCGCCGAGCACCTTACGGATGCCGATCTCGCGGAAACGTTTCTCGATGGTGAAGGAAGCGAGTCCGGCGAGACCCAGGCAGCAAATGAAGATCGCGAGCCCGGCGAAGATGTTGGTGAGTTTGCTGATCAGTTCTTCTGCCACGAATTTCTTCCCGAATTCCTGGTCCACGAACTGGTATTCGAAAGGTATGGTCGGGTTGTGGCGGGTGAAAATCCCTTCCATCATTTTAATGGATTGCTGAACGGAGCTTCCGGGTTTGAGCCGGATGCTCATGATATTGATGTTGTTCGGGTTGTAGTATACCATCATGGGATCGACCGGGTTGAAGGGCGATTCCATCACGACGTTGTCGGTAATGCCGATCACGGTGTAGGTACGGGGACCGTAACGCATTTGTTTGCCGATCGGGTCTTTGATGCCCATCGCGTCGATGGCGGCTTTGTTCAGGAGCATGGCGCCGCTGTCGGAGGGCATGCCGGAGAAGTCTTTTCCTTCAAGCATTTTGATGCCCATGGTTTTGGTGAAGTCCACATCGGCGGACATGCCTGCGAAGAGGATCTGCAGGTTGTCGGGTTTGCCTTCCCAATCCGGGGCCGGTGATTTCCACCAGATATTGGTGATGGGTGAAAAGGTGCGGGTGACGGAAGCGACGTTGCCGGTTTTCAGGAGTTCCTGTTTGATGACTTCATAGTTCTTCTGGATGTCGCCTGAGGTGGGGATCATGATCAGGTTATTGGGATTGTAGCCGATATCGCGGTTGCGGATATGTTCGATCTGGCGATACACGATGATTGTGGCGGAGATCAGGAGAATCGAGATGATGAATTGTCCCACGACGAGTACGTGCCGCGGGAGGCTGGCATTTTTCCCTGCTAAAAAACTTCCTTTCAACACGGCGATCGGGTTGAAGGACGAGAGGTACAGGGCCGGGTAGCTGCCGGCGATGATGCCGGTGAAGCTGATGATGGCTGCGGAGGCGATCCAGAAGCGGGCCTGTGTGATATCGAGATGGAGGTGTTTGTCGACCAGGGTATTGAAGGCCGGCATCAGGAGGTAGACGGCGAGCAGCGAGAGGATGAAGGCGGAGAAGGCGAGGATGACGGATTCGATGAAGAACTGGAAGATCAGTTGTTTTTTATCGGAGCCCAGGGTTTTGCGGATGCCTACTTCTTTGGCGCGGCGTTCGGAGCGGGCGGTGGACAGGTTCATGAAGTTGACGCAGGCGATCAGGAGGATGATCACGGCGATGATGGAGAACAGTCGTACGTATTCGATGAGTCCGCCAGTGTTTTTGCCGTCCTTGAAATCGTTATACAGGCGCCATTGCTTCATCGGGAAGGTGAAGTAGGTGCTGATGGCTTTATCGTTGGGATCGTGGCTGAGTTTGAGGGCGGTGATCTTTTTATCGAGTGCGGGTAGGTTGGTGCCCGGGCTGGTGGTGATGTAGACGGCCCAGGAGGAGTTGGTCCATTCGGCGTAGTTTCTTTTGGTGTCTTCGTCGCTGTAGTTGAAGGTGTTGAGGTAGTCGAAGCGCAGGGTGGAATTGCCTGGCGGATCGGCTACGACGGCAGTGATTTTGGCGTCGCGGTCATTGTCGACGCGGATGGTTTTGCCGACAGCGCTGGTGTTACCGAAGAAGGCTTTGGCCATCGATTCAGTGAGGATGATCGACGAAGGGTCATTGAGGGCGGTGGCGGCGTTGCCTTCGAGGAATTTCCAGGTGAAGACGTTGAAGAATTTCTGGTTGACGGTATAGCCTTCCTTTTTGAGTTTGGTGTCGCCGTGTTCGAAGATGCGTGGTTGCGGGTAGGTGACGACGGTAGCGTGTTTGATTTCGGGAATTTCCTTTTCGAGGGCGTCTGCGAGGGGGAAGACCATGTTGGGATCCGTGAACATCTGGTTATTGAAGTTCCGGTTGGCCATGACCTTATAGGTATTGTTGTAGTTCGCGTGGAACTTGTCGTAGGTCAGTTCGTCCTGTACCCAGAGGAGGATGAAGATGGTGCAGGAGATCCCGATGGTGAGACCAAGGAGGTTGGTGAGCGCGAATCCCTTGTTGCGGGTGAGGTTGCGCCAGGCGATCTTGAAATAGTTTTGCAGCATGCGGCTTGGTGCCCGGCCGGTTATGGCGCGGGCAATACTTTGCTGCTACAGTTGTGCCAATCGTGTAAGAGGTTGTTGGTCAGTCTGTTGGGGATGAAATTGTCTAGGAAAGTGTACGGAAGCGGACAGCGGATGTGCTTTTTCGGGCAGTGTTGCACGCGAAGTGTCGTAATGCGGGGTTGAGCTGTTTCGGGTAAAGGGGTTTGTTTGCTGCTGCGCTGCGCTTAGCAGCGGTTTCGCGCAAAGCACGCCAAGGAGCAAAGGCGCGAAGGGGAATGCGCTGCCTGCTTACGCTAAAGCTTCAGCAGGTAATACACGACTGTTCTTTTCACGCAGGGGCGCAGGGAAGCAGTTTGGTATCGCCGGTTTGCTTAAATAGCTGCTTTAGCTATGCCATCCGGCCGTATAGATTGTTGTTTATAGATTCCAAAAGTATGAATGGCAGCGCCGGCTTTACCTGATGTGATGCGTAAGCGCAGTTTTGTTGCCGTTACCGGTTTACACTTTACGATCCACTTGTACCCGATAGACTGCTTACCGGTTGCCTCCGGAATCGGTGTCCAGCTTTTGCCATTGGCTGAATAGTCGACTGACCAGCCGGTGGTGCGATGACCCAATTCGATTACCTCCTGCAACATGAGGACATCAAATGTCTTTTTTGAACCCAGGTCCACTTCTATCGTATCGGTTGTGTAAGCGTCGGATGTCGCATAGTAACTACTTTCATTGTTGTCCAACATATTCGAGGGTTTATAGTTGGACCCGCGCGGATGCAAGGTTTTTATCCTGGCGCCACTGGCGAGATTGGTCTTAAATGTGCCGTGGATCAAATAGCGGAGGCTGTCTGTCCGTTGCGCATCAATAGAAGAAACCAATCCTTCCTTATTCGGCGGATAGTTTAATAGTAACACACTATTGCGGCCGACGGATTTTAAATAAATATCCCAAAGTTCATCAACCGTTTTTACCCTTGCATCTTCTTCCGGATGGTAGAACCAGCTGGGGCGAATGGAAACATCCACCTCGGCTGGTATATACGCCGTACCATTGATTTCACCTTCATTTAATTCTGTGATGTGGCCCGTTTCTTCCTGTATGGAGGAAGGATTGATTGTTGACCAGCACGGATCGCCGGATATTCCGGATTCATTGCCTACCCAACGGCAATCGGCAAAGGCATACGAATTCTTTGTGCCGAATATCACACAATTGGGTTGCAGGGCGCGAACGCTATCCGCCCAGCGTGTATAGTAAGCTGTGGTCAGCTTGTCAGCGCCGGCGCCATCCCACCATATTTCCCAGATCGGTCCGTAGTTCCTGAGCAACTCCGATAATTGATCCGCATAATAATTGGCATAGTCATCTGTTCCATACCTCGAATCATGCCGGTCATGCGGACCGAGATAGATGGCGGCCTTGATGCCTGCCGCTTTACAGGCATCCGTAAATTCTTTAACCACATCGCCTTTGCCGTCTTTCCAGGGACTATTCTTCACCGAATAATTGGTATGTGCAGTTGGCCAGTTACAGAAGCCATCTGCATGTTTGGCCACGAGGATGGCACTGGTAATGCCTGCACGCTTTAATACGCTGGTCCATTGATTGCAATCCAGCGCCGCAGGATTAAACTGCTCCGGGTCTGCCTTGCCATCGCCTTCATTATCGCCGGTAAATGTATTCATGCCAAAGTGAAAAAAAGCGATTATCTCCCGGTGGTACCATTCAATCTGCCGGGCATTCGGTACCGGCCCTACTGGTGTCGGTGCCGTTTGTGCATTGCCAGTGAGCGGTAGTGATGCAACAGTTGTCGCGAAAATCGCTATACACTTTTTTAACTGCGATAGTATCTGGTTACAAGGCATAGTACTTGTTAATAGCTTTTTTAAAAATGTTGGTCCGCTAAGATATTATTGCAGGTTTTACTGTTGCTGCGCAATTACGTAATTAACCCTTCAAAATGCGCAAAAGTAAATACTGCGCAGACGCATCATTTCAATGGCGTTTGCCAGGCAGTGTAAGCGTAATTAATTTCTGAAGTAATAGTCGGCCAGGGCGGTAGCGATAGCGCGGGGATTGGCTTCGTCGGTGTTGGTGAGGATGACGATGGAGAGGCCGTCGTTGATGAAGCGTGCATATACAGAGCGGAAGCCGGTGTTGGCACCGCCGTGGATCACGAGTTTATGGCCCTTGTATTCATCGATGGTCCAGCCGAAGCCGTAATACTCTTTGGCGTCGGATTTATCGGATGTTTTGATAAAGGGCGTCCAGAGCTTTTCCCAGTTGTCTTTTTTGAGGATGATCTTTTCTTCCCGCAGGGCTTTGTCCCATTTGATCATGTCGGAGCTGGTGGATAAAAAGCCGCCGCTGGGCCGGATGGCATACATGCTGGTGGCGTTAATGAGTGTGTCGTGCTGGTGCATGTACCCGCTGGCGCGGTTGGGAATGACCTGGTAGAAGTCGGTCAGGTAGCTGTTGTTCATGCCTGCCGGCACGAACAGTTTTTCGTGGATATAATCCTGCCAGGGTTTGCCGCTTACGCGGGAGATGATTTCGGCCAGCATGAAATAGCCGACGTTGCAGTACTGGTACTTCTCCCCTGTTTTGAACACGAGGGGCAGGTTGTAGGCGGATTTGATGACAATGGAATCGGGCTGGATCTTGAAATTGTCGTAGGCGGGTGCTTCGCGCTGGAGGCCGGAGGTATGGGACATCAGGTTTTTGACCCTGATGGGGCGCCAGGTTTCGGGGGCATCGGGAAAGAATTTGTGCACCGGGTCTTCGATGCTGAGTTTCCCCTCCTCTTCCAGCTTCAGGATGGCGGTAGTGAAGAACTGTTTGCTGACAGAGCCTAGCCGGATCACTGTTTCGGCGTTGACGGGCACATTCAGTTCGGCATTGGCGAGTCCATAGCCTTTGTTGGCGATGGTTTTCCCGTTTTTGATGACGGCGAGTGAGAGGCCGACGATCTTTTGCTTTTCCATCAGGTTGCGCACGATGATGTCCGTACTGTCGGTCTGGGCAAGGGAATAGATGGGGAGCAATAAGAGGAGTAGCAGCTTGTTCATGTGGGAATGTAGTGAGAATTTGGCAAATGATATTTCCCGTTAGAGCATTTTTGCCGGATCATTGGGAATCTGTTGCGTAAATCAGATTGGGCTTAGTCTACGCACATTCCATCCTCTTCGGGGGCTTCGAACATCAATACTGTTTCTAATAAGGTGATTTTCCCGGTTTCTGTAACGGTAAAGCGTTTATAGTAATTCGGGTTCGAACCACAGCCAAATACCTTTTTATCATGTAACAGCACCTCAAAACCGCCGTCTATTCTCTTTAAATAGGTTGATGGAAAACTTGATGAGTACACCCTATACCTGAATTTTTTGGCTATGTCATACAGGGGTATGTAAGTATAAAGCAGGCGATATCAATTAATATCAAGGTGTCTTGTAGTTTAGCTACGAGATTGATACAACTATAGATTAATCCTTGTGATTCCCACAAGCAAATGTGGTTTTGGAATGTCGATGTCATTAGTACGGAACTTCAACGCGATAGCCTTAAAATCCAAACTGTCAAATGTTAGCGGCTTTTCTGTAATAACTGTTCCTGGGTTCGGAGAAATGCATCCTGCAAGTTGGACTATTGGTGGCATATTTCTTCACCCGCCGGCGTTATTCGAATGCCGGAACTGCGAGCGGGGCTGCAAATGGGACGGTTGGAATTTATGCGTTGGCGGCGCTGGACATTAGTGGTATTCCCCTGGTAATTTGTGAGGCCCTTTCATTTACTTCAAAGTCTACCGATGATACATTTGTTACATAGGGCCGGCTGACCACTGCTTTTACCAGGTCAGAGTGCATGAAGTTGTCCATGGCTGCTTTGTTTTCCCACAAATAGAAACCTCCGAAAGTATTTTTTGCGACATCCGTCAGCCAGGTTTTTGAAATCAGGCCCTGTACTTTCGCGATAATTGGTGCATCGGGTTCCACCATTTGCTTCAGATACTCCGCCTGGGAGATATCTTTCAGCTGATAGGTGATTAATTGGGCTTGCATGATCCGAAAATTTAAGTTGGTTAATGGAATATACTTGGGACCGGATTATTGTAAAGTCAATGTTTGTCAATAAATGTAAGCACTGCCTTATTGAAGGCGGCCGGATTTTCATATTCCAGTCCATGGGAGGTGTTGGGAAGGGAAACGCGTTCCCTATTAGCCAGGCAGCGTTCCAGTTCATCGGTGATGGCAATAAAAAAGTGCGGCGACTTCTCTCCTGTTACCAGCAATACCGGTGCTTTTATTGTTTTCAGGTCGTCGCAGGTAACCTGGGGAAAGGGCTGCTGAATGAACATGACGCCTTTGAACTCGGGAATATTGTCCATGATGATTTTCTTACTCTCCGGGGAAAGTTTGGCGAAATAGGTATTGTCACCCATCACGCCATTCACGAAACTGATTACGGCTTTTTCCTGGTCATTGCTTTTGAAAGCTTCAATTGCCGGCATAAAGGCGTCCCTTGCGAAGTTGCCGGCAATGGTATCACCGCCGGAAACCTGTTGCAACAGGGGCATCACCGGCGCTTCTCCGAGGGTGAGGCTGCGCACCAGTTCGGGATGATCGAGGGTGGTTTGCAAGGCTGTAAAAGCACCGTATGAATGTCCGACCAGGTGGGCTGGCGGAAGGTTCAGCGCTTTCAGGAGCGCGGTCAGATCCTGCGAATTGGCAACGACAGTATATTCAGTAGTGTCATTTGCCGTTTGCTGGTTGGGGTATGCAAACCGGCGGCTGTAGGCAATGACGCGATGGCTATTGGCGAATGGTGCCATCTGGCTATGCCAGGTCCGATAATCGCCCAAACCGCCGTGGATAAATACGACCGGGTCACCTTTGCCGATGTCTATGTAATGGATGCTGTCGCCATTGATGAAAACGCTTTTTACCTCAGGAACCGGCTGGTTGTCAGTTTTGGTCGTTTTGCCCGTATGGCTGTTGCCACAAGAACACAAGTAATACAGCATCCATACAAAACTGAGTGAGAAAAAATTCTTTTTCATACGAAACAGTTTTAGTCTGGGCAGGATGGGATATTCTGATCCGGGTGTGGATGCGTGGTGCGGGTGTGAGAAATCTTAGCAAAGTTAACTACAAAAGCAAGTTTCCATGGTGTTATTTTCGATGGAATTTTAGCGTTTGTAAAGATTGCAACAGCGTTTTTTCCTTGTCCGATTTTAAATTTTGTCCGTACAGGTTAAAGCGGGTGATATCAGACTCTGAAACCCAAAGGCTATCGAAATAAACTCCTGTTATTCCAATACCAGATTGTTTAGGCTGTACGATTTTAGCCCGCCGTCCATCAATGGTGTCCCAGGAAATATGGGTTTTTTGGAATTTTTCGACGTCAATTGCTTGCCCGCTGTCGACAATTATCAGTTCAGTGCTGTCGGCAGGTTGCCGTAAATTGTTAAACGATGAACGTTTTTTGATTCGGATACCGGTTGGCTCTTGTTTTTTCCTTTTGCTTTCTCATATTGCTCCAGGCATTCGCGAAGTGGTTTGCCTTTGTTGTGTATGCAATCGCAAAATGCTTCACAGGCTTTCGGATCGCTGTTGCCAGGGCAGCTGTTCCAGCACTCCGCCGGGGCATTCCCGGGACGGATATCATAGATGATATTGTTTAAAAAGACAATAGCAGCAAGCGTTAATATGACACCACTGAAGAATAAATACGGGAATTTACCATTCAGGTGTTTCGGGTTGGTCGGTTCGGCGCCCGGTATTAGCTGTTTGAACGGCAGGATGAATTTCAGACGGTCATAGTGCCAGCACAGTAAGAACAGGTTAGCCAACAAAAGGAATGTTGTTACGCGAGTGCCTTCAAACCGGACGGAGTGAGCGAGCACACAAATATTCATCGCAATGGGAAAACTGGCGAGAGCGCCAAGCAATGCCGTTGCGGGGATCAGTAAAAGGATGGCGACAATTACCTGCCCGATCCCGATAAAGGTGTAGTAATAGCCTGTGTTGAGGAGTGCGTCAAAATATTGGCCCAGCGGATGGTTGTGGGACAGGCCGGCAGCGAAGCGTTCGCCGGAGATTTTTACAAACCCGGATATTCCCCAGGCGACAGCCAAAGCCACCCGGCAAAAGATGGCGAAATAGCGATACCATTTGTTGCCCTTAGCATCGTTGTAATATTGTTCTACCTTGTTTGTCACGAGTTTGTTCGTATCCCGCGGGTATGGGTTCCCAGCCATTCAACGATACCTTCGAACTTCAGTGCGCCGGAAGCAACGTCGATAATTAACACATACCTGCTATCACCGGAAGCTGTGATCTCAATTTCATTCACTGCCAGGAAGATCCGCAGCAAGGCATATCCTGTTCGCTTGTTGCCGTCAACAAAGGGGTGGTTGATCAGGATACTTTCAACCAGTGCAGCAGCTTTCTCATGAAGCGTCGGGTAAAGGTCGTTGCCTTCAAAACGCTGAAAGGGGCGTGTAATTGCTGATTCCAGCGCTGCCGACTCACGAACACCGTGAGCGCCACCAAATTGATCGATCATGATCTTATGAAGCTGAAATACTTCTGAAACGTCAATCATTGGGCAAGTCTTTGCAGCAGTTCCCTGTCTTCGGAAAGTAGCTTGTTTAAGTGATCGCCTGAAAACAGGGAAATATGCTCCTGCGGACGCAGGTTACGGAGGTATGTCAACACATCCTGAAGGGTATTTTCAGAGAAACTGTCCAGTTCCCTGTAGATTTCTTGCTTGATATCTTCTTTCGACATAATTGGATAATGAAAGTACGGAAAATGACTGTTGACAGAGGTTGATTACTGTATTTCAGGTCTGATCCGAGCTGATTCAAGGTGAATGATGGTTTGTTTCCATTCGCCGCTCGCCTGCTTTGTCCAGACAAAACTATTATTACCCTTTACGTTGAGTACTGGTCCACCCGGTGGAGTCAGGTCATGTGTATAGGTCCCGCCATCAAAAGCGATGTTGTTATTACAAACTTATTGCCGCTGCTTACCCAGTTTTCGGCAACTGCAGCGGAACCTTTAAACGCTATTAAATATGGTTACCAGTGGATCGATATTCGGGGTATGACTCAGATTAAATAGAGAGCAAGAGTTTCATGTTGTTTAATTTGGTTACTTGTCAATGAAGTCTTGTTTGTGATTCCGGATAAATGCCACCTGGATTTTTTGCAGCGCTTCTTTAGTATTCAGATCATAAAATTCGTCATCGAATTTCTCCAGGGGATTATCGTCATAGGATTTGCTAAATCCCTCCAGGGTGCCATCCTGGTGCCGCGTAATTTTTTCTTTTTCATTTGTGTAAAGCTGGTTGGCTCGCGCGACGAGGCTGGATAATCCGGAAGCCCCGATCAAATTCAATGCTGGGGGTGCTAAAGCTGCAAATTGCCCGGCAGGGTTGGCATAATACTGGTTAAATCCTCCATTGTTTATCTCTGCCTCCAGCCACCAGGTTATATATATTGCCTGTTGCGGTTTGCTCCAGCCCGACACCACCTGGTACTCTTTTGAATAGTCAATTGGTAGTTTTTCAGTCAGGTTGTCAATCACCGTTTGCAAAAGTTCATCGTCTGACGTTGAGTCGATGATTTGTACGGTGAGGACCCTGTGGATCGGCCGGTTTTCAAAAGCTTCAACTGACTGGATGATGTGGTTGTTTAGAGTGTCTGTTTCTGCGGACTTCTCCCGTTGTTTTGTTTTTCCGGAACAGCCGAGCAGATTGAGCAAAAGGGTAATCATTAGTATTGGTGTAATAATTTTCAAAATGTCCTCCTGTAGATTGTTTTGCCTTCCTTGATGGTTTGCAGCACTTTGATGTCCTTCAGGGTCAGCTGGTCGACCGTAAGGGGATTATGGTCGAGGATGACCAGGTCGGCTAATTTTCCTGTGGCGAGGGTGCCTTTGGTATTTTCTTCGAAATGCTGCCAGGCACTCCAGGACGTGATGCATTTTAAGGCTTGGAAAGGCGTAAGTCTTTCGTCTGCTCCCATCACTGTGCCGCTGCGGCTCAGGCGGTTAACGGTGGTCCACATGATCATCATGAGGTTGGGAAGCGCTACGGGTGCATCGGTATGGCTGGTTACATGAAGTCCTTTGTTCAGTGCTGATCGGATGGGACTGATCTGGTTGGCTTTTTCCGGACCGATGATTTTCTTGTACCAGTCTCCCCAGTAAAAGGTATGCATGGGGAAAAGCGACGCCACGATATCATATTTCTTCAGGCTGTCCAGCTGATCCATGCGGATCAGTTGTCCGTGGATGAGGACGGTTCTACGGTCATTGTTGCCATATTTCGCTGCGACTGGTGCGATGGCCCTGAACAGCTGAACTGCTGCGGCATCGCCGTTACAATGGACCAGCAGCTGCCAGTTGTTGGCAAATGCAGTATCTACAATTTTTTGTACATCGCGATCATCCGGTATGGCCGGGTATCCTTTGTAACCTGGTTTTTGTCCGTCAGGCGGCAGCAGGTAAGGAATGGACTGCCAGGCTGTTCTGCCCTGGGGCGAGCCGTCCAGGGTAAGTTTGATGCCCGCAACCCGGTAGTGGTGCTGGTAGGTAGTTCCGTACCATTTGCTGTGAATAAACTGCGGCATGGAGTAATCGATGTAAGCGTTGACATCGAGATAGAATTTTCCGCGTTCGGCGTAGCTGGCCATCTGTTGGTGATTGCCCATTGCCCGGCCTTCCTGCGCTGTGGTGTAACCGTAGGAGGCTGCCAGTTCCTGAGCTTTGTCCAGGTAGTAATCCGCGAGTTTCGGGTCAGTTGGGTTGAGGGTTTTCAGCATAACGGGAATGGCTGCCAGTTCTTCCAGTACACCGTTGGGTGTCTTTCCGTCCTTTTCTCTCCTGATGGCGCCGCCTTTGGGATTTGGGGTTGCAGCGGATATGCCCAGCATTTCCAGCCCCTTGGTATTGACCACACAGAAATGCCCGGAAATATGCCCGATCATGATGGGAAGGTCTTTGGAGACCTGGTTGAGATCCCGCCGGGTTGGGAAGCGGTTTTCTTTCAGGACAGCGTCGTCAAAGCCTGAGCCGGCGATCCATCCCTGGGTTTTATCGGTGCCGTTGGCGGCGTACCAGTCTTTCAGGATCCGGATAAGTGCCGGGATATCGTTACAGGTGCCATCGGGACTGGCCAGCAGGTTGGCCACGATGGCCTGCACGCCAAACTGGAAAAAATGGGCATGGCCGTCGATGAATCCAGGCAGCAGTGTTTTGCCTTTTAAGTCAGTCATGACGGTGCTGTCACCTTTCAATTGCTCGGCCCCTGCCCTGCTGCCAACAAAAGAAATTTTGCCGCCTCTTATCGCAACCGCTTCGGCATACTGTGCGCTATCACCTTCCATGGTAATGATATCGCCGCCATAGAAGATGGTGTCGGCGTGATCGGCGGAGCCAGTTTGGGTTGCAAGATTGTTGCAGCTCTGGGTTAGCAGTGCAACAAAGCTGACGGCAAGAATACAGACACATTTCATAATGTCCAATTTAAGGCATTAATCAGCTAATAGCAGGTCATGCATTTGTACGGCGTCTCTCCAGATTGGATTGCAGGTCAACCGGATAAATGGAAAGTTCAATATCCAGGCCTAAGTCGCCGGCAAGTTTCAACAATGCATTCGGAAATGTGTCGGATTGGGTAAGAACTTTCACTTTGTCTATTCTCAGGTCAACTCCAAAGTCCAGGACGGCATGATCAATTCCTTTGAAGGTGGCAATATGGACAAGATTGTCTTTGTTCCGTTTCAGGTAACGAACAGTATCGGAAATTTGCTTTGTAAGGTTATCAAAGTCCGCCTTACTGGTTTCAATGGAAATTGATGATTGCGTTAGTTTCGCACCGTCTGGTTTGGTTTTAAACCTGGGCTGGCCCTTATAGCTTTTCCTGAATGGTTTTAGGTTGCTTTTATCAATGAATTGATCAATGTCGAAGTTTCTGCCGCTAATGGTTAAAATACAACTCATTGTAGGCTAATAATAGCGTTTTTTGTTTGACAAATATGGTCCATACTTTTTTCTATCGTTGCTTTTAAGCCATTCATTATAACGATACTGAAATATCTCCATTCCATTTCTTCTTATTGGGTATAAATAATATTCAATTAGATTGGGATTGTCTTTGCAGAATTCTAAAGTGCAGTTCTGAACATGGGTTAACAGGGCGTAAGGCATCATTTCAATTTTGTCTGCCATTATAATTGCTACTTCCCCTTTGGTCAAAACAAATTCACGGCAATCTGAGTGAATCTCAGTCAGTGCGGTGTCTGCAAACCGATTGGCCAACAAAGGCAATGCCCTATCACCAAAGTTGAGTATCGCCTGAGCGTTGTGATGAGCCGAAATGTCTTTTGAACTTTTTATATCATGTAACGGTTTCAATAAACTATCAATATCAATTTGTGTTTGGCCATATGACATGCTTGCCAATAAAGTCAGGTAGATTAATATTGTTGCTTTTGGGAACTTCATATTAGAATCCGGGGTCTACTATTGTCAATGTCGTCAGAGGGTCAGGATGTATATGCCTTTTTGAGTTTCCCTTTCTACCGTTGTTATTAGGCTTTGCTGTAGATTGTACTTAGAGGAATTAGCTTCTTTGCAGCGAATTCTCTGAGGCGATCGTAATTTTCGTGGCCTAACTCGGTCTTTGAATAGTAAAGCGTTTGATAAGGATTCGCTTCGTCACATAAAAAAAGTGAGTTTTTGTGCTCAGTGTAATACTTGAATACCTCCCATTTTAGTGAAGTGTCATATTTCTCGGTAGAATAGTGTAAACGATCTTCGTCGAAGGAGAATCTGAAAGTCTCCTTTTTAGAGAATGCAGTTTCAATGCTCTTTTTTCTCCAGGATCTTCTTTGGCTGTATTTGTAAAAAAGCCATATTACATATGTCAAAGCTGCAATCCAGGATAAGAAGATAATGGTAAGCAGCACCCCCTTCAATGGTATATTTATTGGGGTGTCGGGCAGCCAATAGACAAAACCGGCAAAAAGTGTAAGCCCCAGGAGGAAGAATAGTCCATTTCTTTTAGAGATGTATACATTTTTGAACTCGAGCCTGATTAGGAAGTCAAGCTGATCGGCCAGGTCGTCTGTCGCTGTTGTTAATTCAATTTGTTCCATTGTCCGACCTGGTATTTTTTGAAATTGATTTTATTGTCGGAATAACAGCCAGGTAAGAAATTGAAATTGATACTACACCGATGATAAGAAAAAACACTGTCCAGACTAATCCCTCTGACGTGTCGCCTGGTACATTCCGATATTCAGGGGCAATTAACAGTCCCCCGACTGAAGCAGCAATTAATTTAAAGTAGATACCCAAAAATCGTCTTCCTGAAATTGCCTGTGAATAAAGGATGCAGCTTATGACTGTAAGGATAAACAGCGGCAGAAATTCAAGAAGCAATCCTGCTGTATGATATTTATACGTGTCAATAAAAGTTCGCAGGAAATACTCTACCGCAAGAAATGCCACGGAAATTGATAAAAGTCTCATACTCGTAGTTACTTGGGGCTCCGAAATTTAACAGGATCTGTCGGAGTAAGTAGGTTGCCATACGCGTCTATTGGTACAAGCTGAAGTTCGTACAGGCCGTTTTTTTCAAAGTCAAATGGTCCCCCGCATGCCCCGTGCCCGATAAAGAGTTTGGTTTTATCGGGCCAGATATAATAGCTGGCAGTTCTGCCTGTTTGAAGATTTTTGACATTTGCCTTGAAAAGACATTTTGAGTTGTCATTGAATTGATAGTCGAAAGTTACAAATTCACTTACACCACAAGAGGTTCTTGAGATGTAGTTTTCAATTTTGACCGGTCTGGATGCTATTTCTGGTAGGCTTGTTGAAGGGGAGTTCTGCGCTATATATTTGATGGGCTCAGATTTTTTTTCAAGACTGTTCCAACGATGTAAACGTTCCCGGTACGGCAATTTGCCTCCAATCAAGGTGTATTCCAATCCCAGGGTAAGCGTCCTTTCCGGAATCAGGACAATTTGAGCTACCATGAACTGCCCGATGCATACCTCTTTAACTTTTAGCTTTATCTGGCTCGTATCATTTTTCAGATACAGGGAATCGGAGTTTTCGAGGGCAAATATTACGTCAATCCCACTTGCAAATCCTTCAATAATAATTATCGGATTACAGCTAATGTTTCTTTCTTCCGGATAAACTTCAACTCCATACCAATTACATTGAGCGATGACTTGCCCATAGAAAAGAATGTGGAAGATAATCGTCAGAAATAGTTTCATGTGTTGAGCATTTACAGGTTACTCTTAATGGCCATGGCTATCTGCTATGATGGCATTCGCTCTCCGCCGGCCTCTAATCCGGAATAGTAAACATTTTGATTGAACCAGAATATAGCATTTCAGACTCGTCGTTAACAATGTCTGAAGTTAGTATCAGCATAATCAATTATGGTTTATATAACCAGGTCGCAGTGGGTCCAGTTTACAAACACTAAATTGAAGGCCTGGTTTATTTCCAGGATTTCGTTGGTTGACTCTTCATTCCAATTAGCCATGCAAAGTTCAATAACTGTTTCACCGTCAAGCGTTCCGAAGTAAGTGGTATTGTCGGTCCTTATCACAAATCCGTTTGAGAGTGTTCTTTCGTTGATTATTACCTGTCCGACAGATTTGCATTCTAATAGAGATTTTAGTTGCTTGAAATCAATAACCAGGTTGGGTGGTCCGATCGTCTTTCTTACGTGACAATTTTTGAATACAGTAATATCGCCACTCTTCTTACTATACTCTGACCAAACCTCTCTTATGCCAACAAATTCTTCCTCAATTTTTGGTGTTGAGCCGGGGCTTAAAAATTCACGCTGCCTGTAGTCGTCTTCGTGAATACCAAGGTCATATGCTGTATCCCTGGTCTTTGGTTCTAACCGGGGAAACTCGTTTGAAATTGTCGGAGTAGTAAACCAAACTTCACTTAAATCTATTTTTTCAGTTTTCCTCATTTTCAAAATGAGGCTTTTTGTTTTGATGAAGTCAATTGAGTTTTCAGGTATCGCTTCTTCAATAACCCAAGCATCGTTATGATAATGCATTGTAGTCTGCAGGGAAAAGGTTTCGGGCAATTGGCTTGCTGTCATCTCTGAAATGCCAATCGTCTGCCCGTTATCGCTGTCGATAAACTGAACTTTTATTTTGCTACCAGTTCCAAATATTTTGTCAAAAAGTCCCATTGGTTTATTGTTTTCTGAATTGTCGGATTTGTTCAAGTCGTATTTCAGCTTGTTCTTTGGTGAACTCGTGCTTTGGCAGCTGCTCAACAATAGCGTAATTGTCGTGTCGAAATTCTTTTACGTTAGTTCCATAGCTTACCATGGCATAGTCTTTACAGTTCCTGCATTGAATAATATTCCAGCTAAAGTCCGGTATCCCGGTTTCCTTTCGCATAATGAAGGTATCAAGAGCCGTTCCGCAAGTTGAACAGTTCAGTTTTATGGTATCTAAAACTTCTGGCGGATTTAATACTGCCTGTAGCTTTAATATGGTAGCCATTACCGGACCATAGAGCCAACGCCTCATCGTATCAGTGTAGTCAACTTTCAGGATTTGCGCTATTTCGAAAAAAACGTCACAAATGAATTCCTTTTCCTCTGTGTCGTAGTCCCGTTGATTAAAATAGGATAGCCTCGTTTTCAGAATTTTCTTCAATTGCGCGTCCGATGCCTTAGCATTAATAGCGTCGATCAGTGCGCTGGCACAACCATTAAAAAGTTGTTCCAGTTTCGAAGAAAGTTCCCTTGCGGAGGGATTTAATTCCCTGCCATACCATTTGTCGTCGGAGAATTTTTCGCGGTTTATGAAAGCGGTTAGCTGATCAATTTTTTCCTGATCCGTCGCCATTGAATGTGTAGGTTTTACTTTGCAGGCAATGTCTGAATCGAAGTGTTGTTTTGAAGACGGCTTTGCAGGATTTTGTGACGCTCCTGGTTAATGCTTCGCCACCTCACCCACAAACAGAAAATTTGCATGGTCAGAATAAGGTTTAGGCCGGACAAAACGTCCGGCCTGTAATGATAATGATTTGCAATTACTTTTTAAAGACTGGCCAGGGCGAGGCAGCCAACTCCTAAACCCACCTTCGCTAAAGCTACTGCTTACGCTAACGCTTCAGCAGTCGAAGCCGGTGGGCGAAGCCTAAACTTATAAACAGTTAAACTTAAAGGCTCAGCCCCGTACTGGACTGCCGCATTTTTTCGAGCGAGGGATCCATCTGAATCGCCTGCTGGCAGAGGTTGTCCCCCTTGCTCTTGTCCCCCATCTTGATGTGCGCAATGCCGCTCATGAAGATGGCGCGGGCATTTTTGGGGTCCAGGGTCTGCAGCTTGCCGTAGGAGTCGATGGCGGCGGCATACTGGCCGGCGCGGAGGTTGGCCTCGCCTTCCATGAAGAGCATGTTGACGTCTTTGGGATTCGATTTCAGGATCTCGGCAATGGTGGTGGCTGCCTTGTCGAAGGCACCCAGGTCGATATAGCCGCCGGCCAGGGTCTCGAGGATGTCACGCTCCCGGGGATAACCGTTGGCAAGGGCATTTTCAAGCCATTTAACGCCGTTTCTGATGTCGGGGATGGCCAGGTAGGTCATACCCACCTCGAACTTCCAGTCGGGCTTATTCGGGTCAAGACGGATCGCCTGTTCGTAAGCGGTAATGGCCCGCTTGTAGTTGTTCATCTCGATCTGGCAACGTGCCATGACAAAGGCTGCTTCCGCGTTGGAGCTGTCCTTTTTGGAGAGCTTGTCCAGGTATTCGAGGGTGCTGCGGTATTCTTTCAGCTCGTAGTAGGATTTAGCTACCCGCCATTCATTGCCACTGCCCAGGTTCTGGCCCAGCGCCCGGCGGCCCATATCGGCTGCTTCGGTATATTGATGGGTATCAAAAAAGAGCACGGCCAGGTGGCTGATGCTGGCGGTATCGTTGGGCAGGATAGTGATGATCTTTTTATACGTTTCCCGCGCGATTACGGCATATTGCAGGCTTTCGGCGGTTTTGGCCATCCCGCGGAGGGCGAACAGGTTTTCGGGATCGTCGGCGACGATGCTGCGGTATTGCTGGTAAGCAGCTTTATTGTCGCCCCGGGAAGCAGTTGCGGCGGCTTCCTTCAGCTGGTCGGCGAATTTGCCGGTTGGTTCCGGTTCGGGCGCCGGTGCGGCGGACCGGGCCGGGGCTGCTGTGGTGGACGACTTGGATGATTTTGACTTTGACTGCGCGTAGGTGGTGGTCAGGGAAATGGACAGGCCCCCGGACAGCAGTAGTGCAAAAAGTAAGGGTTGTGAAGACTTCAGGATTACAGGCAGCTTCGGGAATGCGGACAACTTCAGGAAGGGCTTCATAGCAGCGGATTTAAGTATTGCGGGTTTGAGGCGGGCCCTGAGGGGTTCCGCTAGCGCAATACTATCGCTCCTAACGAAGGCAGGTGAAGGTTTATTTCAAACAATTTGTTTTTTTCGTCCAGCGTTTCGACGAGTATTTCGGGGTTAAAAACATCGCCCGTACCCCAGTATTTCGCATCATTGCTGTTGAAGATCTCCTTCCAGGCCGATTTCCCGTACGCTTTGATCTTCCAGTTCCGCCGTACTTCGGGCGTCATGTTCAGGATCACCAGGACGTCCTCTTCGGGTTTCTTGCCCTTCCGCCGGAACACGATCACCGATTCCTGGCGATGGCTGAGGTCGATCCATTCGAAACCCTTGTTGCTGAACTGTTCTTCGTAGAGGGCTGGCTCATTGCGATACAGGTGGCAGAGGTCGCGCACACAATCTTTCATGCCGCTGTGTGAATGGTGCTGGAGCAGCGCCCAGGGCAGTTCGGTCTTGTAATTCCATTCTGTGGTGACTGCGAATTCATTGCCCATGAACAGCAGTTTGCCGCCGGGATGGGTAAACATGTAGCTGTACAGCAGGCGCAGGTTCGCGAATTTCTGCCATTCGTCACCTGGCATCTTGTAGATCATAGGACTCTTGCCATGCACCACTTCATCGTGGCTCAGGGGCAACATGAAATTCTCGTCGTAAAAGTACATCATGCTAAAGGTGAACGCGTCCTGGTGGAACTGCCGGTACCAGGGATCCTGCTTGAAATACCGCAGGGTATCGTGCATCCAGCCCATCATCCACTTCATCCCGAAACCTAATCCATCTTTAAAGGTCGGACGGGAAACGCCGGGCCAGTCCGTCGCTTCTTCGGCAATGGTCTGTACGTCGGGGAAATCGCGGAAGATGGTTTCGTTCATGTCCTTGATGAAAGCAATCGCTTCGAGGTTGCCATCGCCCCCGAATTCATTCGGCTCCCATTGTCCGTGGGTGCGGGAATAATTCAGTTTGAGCATGGAGGAGACAGCATCGACGCGGAGGCCATCCACATGGAACTGGTCGAACCAGAAGCGGGCGCTGCTGATCAGGAAGGATTTGACCTCTCCCCTTTTATAGTTGAAAACGTAGGAGTTCCAGTCCGGATGATAGCCTTTGCGCATGTCGGCATATTCGTAAGTATGGGTGCCGTCGAACATGAAGAGGCCGTGGGCATCATAGGGAAAATGTGAGGGGACCCAGTCGAGGATCACGCCGATGCCGGCTTCATGGAAGGCATCTACCATGGCTTTGAAATCCTGTGGCGAACCGAAACGTGAAGTAGGCGCGAAATACCCGATACCCTGGTAGCCCCAGCTGCCGTCGAAGGGAAATTCCATCACGGGCATGAGCTCCACGTGAGTGAAGCCCATTTCCTTTACGTAGGGCACGAGGCGCTCGGTGATCTGCGCATAGGTATTGTAGGATTCTTCGTCGTTGGGATCGGGCCGCATCCAGCTGGCGAGATGCACTTCGTACACGCTCCAGGGGGCGTTGAGGGCATTGTGTTTTTTGCGCACTTGCATCCAGGGAGCGTCTTTCCAGTCGTAGTGCAGGTCCCAGGTGATGGAGGCCGTGAGCGGGCGTTTCTCCCAAAAATTGGCGAAGGGATCTCCCTTGTCCATGGCGAGTCCGCCGAAGCCGCGGATATGATATTTATATACTTCGCCGAGACCGAGTCCGGGGATAAATCCTTCCCAGACGCCGCTATTGTCCCACCGCGGGTTTAATTCATATTCGAAATTGTGCCAGTCGTTGAAATTGCCTTTTACGGAAACGCTGGTAGCATTGGGTGCCCAGACGGCAAAATAAATGCCCCAGCGGTCGAGTACCTGTATGGAATGCGAGCCGAACTTTTCGTACAGGGAGTAATGGGTGCCTGCCTGGAAATTACGGATATCCGCATCCGTTAGGATGGAGTAATTCCATACATTTTTACCGGTATCTATGAAATGTTGTTCTTCGTAAGGCTGGGTACTGTTGTCAGGCATAACGAACTGTTCTAATAAAATTAACGCTTTAACGATATATTAAATGCTTAAAAAATGGCAGTTAGGTTTTTAATCCGGAATTTGGGAGCGCCTTTGCCTGAGAACCGATTTATGAGAAAATTCACCAACCTTATCTGCTTCCTGCTGATAGCATGCGCGGGCTATGCCCAGGGCGTAAACATCAAAGGAACGGTCAGCGATACCGCTGAGAAGAAACCCCTCGCCAATGCGGCTGTGGTGCTGCTTTCCAAAGATTCTACACTTCTTAAACATGTACGGACGGACGCTGCAGGGAAGTTTGACATTTCCCTGAATTACCAGCAGCCCGTGATCCTCGTGATCATGTATCCGAAGTTTGCCGATTACCTGGATGAGGTCAAACCGGGAACGGAGAAGTCCGACCTGGGATCTATCCCGATGATCCGTAAAGCTACCCTGATGGAGGAGGTGATCGTGTCGCAGAAGATCGGCGCCATCCGGGTGAAGGGTGATACGCTGGAGTACAAGGCGGACAGTTTTGCCGTTCGGCAGGGTGCCAATGTGGAAGAGATGCTGAAGAAGCTGCCGGGGATCCAGGTGAACAAGAAGGGTGAGATTACTGCGCAAGGGGAAAAAGTGCAGAAAGTACTGGTGGATGGTGAAGAGTTCTTCAGCGATGATCCGGCGGTGGTGACGCAGAATTTAAGGGCCGATGCCATCGACAAAGTGCAGGTATACGACAAGAAAAGTGACCAGGCTGCCTTTACGGGTATCGATGACGGCGAGAAGCAGAAGACCATTAACCTCCAGATGAAGGAGGACAAGAAGAAAGGTTATTTCGGCAAAGCCAAGCTTGGCGGCGGATTGCCCAACTATTTTGAGAACGATGCCATGATTAATGTATTCAAGGGGAAACGGAAGGTTTCGGCCTATGGAACGATGTCGAACACGGGCAAGGCCGGTCTCGACTGGCGGGATAATGACAAGTTCGGCGGCGGTGATAACTTCGAATACAATGAAGAGGAAGGCTACTTCTTCTCCTATGGTGAAAGTGATGAGTTCAATCTCTGGGGCGGGCGCTATAACGGTGCGGGCCTGCCCAAGGCGTGGACGGCCGGTGCGCATTTTTCCAACAAGTGGGATGCCGACAAGAAGCATATTAACGGCAACTACCAGTTCAACAAGCTGGATGTGGAAACCCAGACCACCAATACCGGGCAATACATTCTTCCCGATACCCTGTATTACAATAACGAGCGGACTGCCAGCAATACGCAGAACCTGCGGCACAAGCTCAGCGGTTACTATGACCTGAAATTTGATTCGCTGAGCAGCATGAAGGTGAATGTAAGCGGCAGTTCGGGAACAGCAAGGAGCAGTAATGTGGGTGAGATGGAATCACTGACGGAAGAGCAGAAAATGGTGAACCACCAGCTGACGCGTTCTTTTGCGAATGGCGACAAGCAGGATTTCAAGATGAATGCGATCTGGCGGAAAAAATACAAGAAGAAAGGCCGGTCACTGTCGGTAACCGGTGAAGTGCAGTATAATGCCAACAATTCTGATAACCAGTTGCTGACGCGGACGGATATCTTTGATGCATTCGGCAGTATCTACCGTACAGACACAGTTGATCAGCACAAGAACAATTATTCGCAGAGCAATATTTACAGTGTGCGGATTGCTTATACCGAACCGCTTTCCAAAAAATGGTTCCTGCAGCTGAATTATGGTTACCGCATCAATGCGAGCAAGGCTGACCGGCGGTCGTTCAACAAAGATGTAGAAGGCAAGTATGAAGCGCTGGACAGTCTCTACAGCAGTAATTATTCCTTTGATTTCAACACCAACAGTGGTGGGTTGGCTTTCCGTTATAACGGAAGCAAGATCACGGGCAATATCGGGGGTAATATATCCTACGCGGATTTCAAACAAACGGACCTGTTCCGTGACAGTATTTACCGGTATGATTACCTGAACTTTTTCCCGAAGGCGAATATCCGGTTCAAGCTGGGTACGCAGACCAACCTGAATTTCGGGTATAATGGTTCTACGCGGCAGCCGACGATCGACCAGATCCAGCCGATCGTGGACAACAGCAATAACCTGGTGATCAAGGTGGGTAACCCGGACCTGAAGCAGGAGTTCCGGCATAGTTTCAACTATTTCTTCAATGATTACAAGGTGATGACGAGCCGGAACATTTATATCAATGGTAATATCTCTTTTGTGAACCAGGCGATCAGCGGGTTTGATTCGGTGGATTACAATACCGGGCGTCGTTTCTACAAGTTCGTGAATGTGAATGGCAATATTGACTATGGTATGTGGGCGGGATACTGGAAGCAGATCAAGAAGCTGAAGCTGAATGTGAATGGTAACGTGTTTGTGAACGGCGGCAAGACGAACAACTATATCAATAACGACGCGAATACCAATAAGTACTTTACAGTGGGTGCGAATACGGGGATCTCCAGGGATGTGGAGAATAAGTACAATATGGAGCTGGTGGTGAGTCCCTCTTATACGAAGAGCCGGAGTACGATCCGTCCCGATGTGGTGACAAAATACTGGACAGTGGTGAATGAGTTTACGGTGACGGTGCAGTTGCCCTGGAAGATGGAGATCAACAGCAATGTGAATTATAGCTGGCGGCAGAAGACGGATGTGTTTGGGGCGGACAGGAATGTGTGGTTATGGAATGGGTATTTGAGTAAGAAGTTCTGGAAGAATAAGAATGGTGAGTTGCGGTTCTCGGTGAATGATATATTGAACCAGAATATTGGTTTCAACCGGAATGTGTCCAGCAACTTTATATCAGAAAGCACGTATAATACCCTGCGGCGGTACTGGCTGGTGAGTTTCATCTGGAATTTCAGTAAAACACCGGGGTCAAAATAATTACTATGAAAAAGATTGTATTGTTCACCTGTTTTGTGGCTGTGGCATTTGTGCTGCGGGCGCAGCAGGTATTTGTGTCCAATGGTGTGATTGAGTATGAGCGGAAGATCAATGTGCACCGGCAGTTTGAGATGGATGAGGAAGGGAGTGATTTCTTCAAGGATTTCATTTCGAAGCAGCCGAAGTTTCACAACTCCTATTTCAACCTGACGTTTAACCGGGCGCAGTCGATTTACCAGCCGGGGCGAGAGGCAGATGTGAAGATGGAGCCGTGGATGGTGGGTCCGGCGAAGACGAATGTGGTGACGATGGATTTTAAAACTGATGTGTATACCAGCCGCCGAAGGGTATTTGAAGAGAATTTTGAGATCACGGATTCGTTGGCCAAAGTGCACTGGAAGCTGAGCAATGAGACGCGGGAGATTGCGGGGTTTGAGTGCCGGAAGGCGGTGGGGGTTATTTGCGATTCTGTGTATGTTGTTGCGTTTTATACGGAAGAGATTCCCGTGAGTGGCGGGCCGGAGTCTTTCGGCGGGTTGCCAGGGATGATCCTGGGGCTGGCAGTGCCACGCTTGTATACGACCTGGTTTGCTACAAAGGTGGAATTGTCTGAGCCGGCAGCGACGGCGTTTGCGACGGGCAAGCCGGGTAAGAGCAAGAAACTGCCGAGCAATCAGCTGGCGCCGGTGTTGACGTCGACTTTTTCGGATTGGGGGAAGCGGGGACAGAAGTTTATCTGGTGGTCGATGTTGTAGGTGGAGAGCAGTTTGAGGTTGGGTGTTTGGGGTCTGAAGTTGGGTTTGATGTTTGAAGTCCAGCGAGTTCATGTATATGGACAGTAATAGTGGCAGTGTGCATTACCCACCGAAGCTTTAGCGAGGAAGGATGTTGCTTTTTCAAAAATGGACAATTTATAAAATTCTCTGAAATGAGCCACCAGACTGCGTTGTGGAAAATTAGACTCTAAGTTCCGTGTGATATACAGGTTGAGTTCAAGCGTAATTCCTTGTAACGGTAGTGTATATTTTGACATTACTATAACTATCGACCCTATTAGTAGTAATTTTTAGTTTGACAAAACAGCATATGGCGAGACTGCAAATTGACCTAAGGAAAAGGTTTCGGGAACATGCATTTATATCTTTAGCAGTCCTTGTGTTTTGCAGCAACGGTTTAGCCCAGGTAACGCAGCAACCGGATGCCTGTGAACGATTCTTTGATCAGAATCTGAGAGAATACATTTATAAGAATCTGTCAGAACCCCCGGAATACCCCGGAGGGCCATCAGCATGGCAACGGTTTCTCAATAAAAATCTTAAATATCCTCAGTCCGAAATTGACAATGGTACACTGCATTCCAGCACAACCGTAGTATTTATTGTAGATAGAAACGGAAACATCGGGCTTCCCGGAATAAAGAACCGTTCGCCTGAAAGCTGGTCAGCATATGATAGCGCTTGTGTAAAAACAATTAAAAATTCGGGCAGATGGACGCCGGGAAAGTGTAATGGAAAGGTAGTGGCCTCCTTTGTAGAACAGCCGTTTATAGTTTGTTTACAGGACGAATAATGACCTATTCATGAATGTAGCAGCGTTTTATTTTTTTTGAAAGCTGCAAAAGAGAAAATTCTGGGTCGTGTTGAAAGGGGTCAGGTGAACTTCTTCAATGCATTTGATCCGCTCAAAGCTGCGTTCAAACGTGTGTGACATGGATGCCTGCGAATATTGTTTAATTTCCAATCCACTGCACTTCGTGGGACCCGTTTCAGAAAAGGTACCCAGGATCAGATAACCGTCTTGTTTAATGGCTGCTTCAGCAACGGATACATACTGGTTTATCCGTGCTTCAGTGGTCAGGAAATGGAATGCCGCCCGGTCGTGCCAGAAATCAAATTTTACGGGTGGTTTGAAATCAATGATATCAGAGACGATCCAGTTTACTTTTGCGGCTTTTTCGCATAATCTTGCTTTGGCCTTTTCCAGGGCATTAGCCGAGATATCCAGCACGTAGATATTGTTGTATCCCTTCTCAACCAGGACATCAACGAGGTGACTGTCACCGCCTCCTATGTCAATGATATTGGCATCCCGGGGCAAATTGAATAGTTCAAGGAACTCAATGGAGGTTTTAGGGTAAGGTTGAAACCAGCTTACTTCGTTTTCACCCTTTGCGGCGAAAACCTGTTCCCAGTGTCGTTTGGAATCGGTCATCATTACACCTGCAAGTTATTACTTCAATTGCAGAACCAGCATGCTCCAGGGCCGCAGGGTGATGGGCTGGTGGAGGTCGATGCTGGTGTTGGAAGGCAGGTCGGTGCCGGTGGTGTTCGTGCCGATGCCTTCGCTGAAACGTTTAGGATCGATGGTTTTGGTGTCATTGCTTGTATTCATGATGCACATGATACGGTCGCTGGTGCCAATGTTGCGGTTGGCGCTATAGTTGTTCGTGTTGTTGTTGCCACTTGCGCTGTTGTTCTCGCTGATACGGAAGTAGACGTATACTGCGTCTTCGGGGACGAACTGGAGGAGTTTTCCTTTTTGCAGGGCGGGTGAATGCTGGCGGTAACGGGCCAACGTGCGGATATGGTTGAAGATGGCATTTTGTTTGGCATCCCGGCCGGCTGCGCTGAACTGGTTGACGGGATCACCGGGCCAGCCGCCTTTGAAATCGAGGCGCACCCAGCCATCGGGGTTGGTGACACCGGTCATCAGGTTTTCGTTGCCGTAATAGAGCTGCGGCACGCCGCGGAAGGTTAGTAGCCACGAAAGGGCCATCTTGTATTTAGCCGTGTCTTCCTGGATCACGGAATAGAACCGGGAAAGGTCGTGGTTGTCAAGGAAGATGACCTGTTTGGTGGGATCGCTGTAGAGGTAATCCTGCGCGGTGGTCGTATAGAGTTTGTTCACCCCCTCGGTCCAACCGAAAGGTTTGGTGAGGGCTTCCTGGATGCCGTAGAACAATTGCTGGAAATCGGTGGTGGCGGGCAGGTTGCATTTGAAGGGTGTATTGACGGTATTGCAGCAGAAATAGCTCTGGTTCGGCACGCCGTGTACCCAAGTTTCGCCGAAGATGGAGATATTGGGATATTCGTCGAGCAGGGCCTGGTTGCAGCGGTTCATGAAGGGCAGGTCGTTGTAGATATACGTATCTACCCGCCAGCCGTCGACGCCGAAAGCTTCCACGCTCCAGATGGCATGCTGGATCAGGAAGTTGGCCACGTAGGGATTGTTCTGGTTGAGGTCGGGCATCATGGGTGTGAACCATCCGTCTGAAAGGCGTTTGCGGTCTGCTGTGGCGGCATAGGGATCAAAAAGTACCTGGTCTTTGTAGGTGGTATTGGTATAGGCTGGCCATTCGTGCAGCCAGTCTTTCGTGGGTTTGTCCTGCACGAAGAAATGGTAAAGGCCAACGTGGTTGTAGACGGCATCCTGGATCAGTTTCATGCCCCGTTTGTGGAGACTGTCGCCCAGGGCGCGGTAATCAGCGTTGGTGCCGAGCCGGGGTTCAACGTTGTAGTGGTTGGTAATCGCATAGCCGTGCTCGGTGCGGTCGGGCATATCGTTCTGCCATACGGGCAACATCCAGAGGGTGGTTACGCCAAGATCCTGCAGGTAGTCGAGGTGATTGATGATGCCTTTCAGGTCGCCGCCGTGGCGGTGGAAGATGGAATCGCGGTCGAGGGACTGATCCCGCAGGCCGGGAATTTTGTCGTTGGCGGGATCGCCATTGCTGAAGCGGTCGGGAATCAGGAGATAAATGAGGTCGTGTGAATCGACACCCTGGGCGAATTGACGGCCTTTTCCTGGGCGGCGCGGCTGAAGGGTATAGTCGAATGTAGCGGGAATGGAGTTGGCGCCGGAAGTGTTTTGAGTGTTGGAGCCGGTGGTGCCGGTCAGTTTGAAGTGCAGTGTACCGGCGCGGGCAGTTGGGTTGATCTGAAGGTCCAGGAACAAGTAGTTACTGTTGTCAACCTTATTGACTTTTTTAAGGGTGACACCAGGATAGTTATAGAGGGTGATACTGGCGTTGCCAATGCCGGGTGCATGCAGCATGATTTGCAATTGCGGATTCTTCATCCCCACCCACCAATTGGAAGGATAGCTTTCGATGGTTTGCGCGGAGAGACCGATGCTGGTCAGCAACAGCAGGGTGAACGGCAAAGTGAATGGCAGGCTGAGCTTCAGGGTGATCTTCTTAAACCGGTACATTTTCCAGCATTGATTTTTTGTCGTCCTTCATTTCTTTCACTACCAATGCACAGGCGATGGCGGCGATAAACAGCAGGCAACCGCCGATCTGCACAGCGAGCAAACGATCGTTGTGCAGGAAATTCGACATGATCTTGCCGAAGAACAGCGAGGCAATGATCTCCGGCAGTACGATGAAGAAATTGAAGATGCCCATATAGATGCCAACCTTGTCTTCAGGCAGATGACTGGCGAGCATGGAATAGGGCATGCTCAGGATCGAAGCCCAGGCAATGCCCACGAGGCTCATGGCGAGATAGAGGTATCCTGGTTGCTGGATATACCGCACCATGCATAGCCCGATGCCACCGATGATCAGGCAGGTGAAATGGGTCCATTTCTTCCCGATCAGGGTTACCCAGAAGGGTAAGGTCATCGAAAAGAAAAAGGTCACGAGGTTGAGAATGCCGGAAGTGGCGCTGGCATATTCTACGCCCTGCGTATAGACCTCACTGTTGGTGGTGGGATCGCCGTGAAAGATATCTGTTGCGACACCTGTAGTGTAATAGAACCACATCAGGAAGAGTCCCGGCCAGGTGAGAAAATTGACGAGGGCGAGGCGCTTCATCTGGTTGGGCATCGTGCGGATCGAATGGGTGATCTCGCGGATCCCTCCACCAAAACCCTTGTTGCTTTCCTTCACTTTTTCTTTCCAGGTGGTAAGATCCGCCGGCGGGTATTCCTTACTGGAGAATACGGTATAGAGTACAGCACAGAGGAACACGAAGGCACCGATATAAAAAGACCACTGGATGGTTTCCGGAATGGCGCCATTGGTCTTATCCCGGGAGAAACCTACGCGGTAGAGTAGTCCCGGAAGGTAACCGGCTACGAAGGCGGCCAGGCCGATGAACATGCTTTGCATGGCAAATCCGAAAGGCCGCTGTTTTTCATTGAGGTTGTCTGCCACGAATGCACGAAAAGGTTCCATGCTGATATTGATGCAGCTGTCCAGGATCCAGAGGAGGCCTGCGGCCATCCATACGGTGGGTGACTGCGGCATGAAGAACAGGGCGATGGAACTGAGTATGGCACCGACCAGGAAGAAGGGTCGCCGGCGGCCCAGCCGCGGATGCCAGGTACGGTCACTCAGGTACCCGATGATGGGTTGGACGATCAGTCCGGTCATGGGCGCGGCCAGCCAGAGTCCGGGGATCTGTTCCGGCTTAGCACCCAGGAATTCATAGATCACACTCATATTGTTCATCTGGAGCGACCATCCGAACTGGATGCCGAAGAATCCGAAACACATGTTCCAAACCTGCCAGAAACCGAGTCTGGGTTTGTGAATGGAGGAAGTAATCGTTGAAGCTGCCGGGCCGGCCATAGCAATCGTTTTAGTTGGTGTTGTGTAGGTTATACACGTTTTCGAATATAGAAGAAAAAAGTCAAAAACCGTGAGGCTTTTGACTTTGATTAAGTTTTGTATGTGGGACTATGGAATGTTTGCGGAAACTGTGAATTGGTGCATCTGGCAATCAGATCACGAAGCCGTTCGGGATGATGGCGCCTTTTTTCACGACCACGATGCCGTCTTTAACCGTGTAAAGGGCGTGATCGCAGTTTTCGAGGTGGGTGCCACCGTTGATGCGCACATCGTCACCAATACGCACGTTCTTGTCGATGATCGCATTCTTGATATAGCAGCGGTCGCCGATGCCCAGCACGGGCTGGCCCAATTGGCGGGCGATATCGATTTCGGCTACGGTCTCGAAATAATCGTTCCCCATCAGGTAGCAGCTGACTACGGTGGTACCATGACCGATCCGCGAGCGGATGCCGACCACGGTATTCTCCACGCGGGAGGCATTGATGATGGAGCCTTCGGCAATCACGGTCTTTTCGAGGGTAGAGCCGCTGATCTTGCCGGGCGGCAGCATGCGCGCGCGGGTATAGATGGCGTTGTTGTTGTCGAACAGGTTGAAATCGGGCAGGTCCTGCGTGAGGCCGAGGTTGGCTTCAAAAAAGGAATAGATGTTCCCGATATCCGTCCAGTACCCGTCGTACTGGAAGCTGCACACGGAATATTTGTCGATTGATTCGGGGATGATTTCTTTACCGAAATCCGTTGCATCTTTCTTCTCATTTTCAAGCAGGTCGAACAGGAGTTTACGGTTGAAGATATAGATGCCCATGGAGGCAAGATATTTTCTGCCCTGGCGGCCCATCTCCTCCCCTGTATCACTAACCCAGTCGGGCAGCAATTCTTTTTTCGGCTTCTCGATGAATGAGGTGATATAGCCGTCTTTGGAACGGAGGATCCCGAATTCAGGTGCTTCTCTTTCTGCGACGGGAATGGTGGCGATAGAGATATCCGCCTTGCATTTCTTGTGGTTGTCGATCATCGCGCTGAAATCCATCTGGTAGAGCTGGTCACCGGAGAGGATCAGGATGTATTCGGAATCGAAGGGATTGATGTGGCGGAGGCTCTGGCGAACGGCATCGGCAGTTCCCTGGAACCACGTGGGGTTGTCGGGCGTCTGTTCAGCAGCCAGGATGTCGACAAAGGCCGTACTGAACGCACTGAAGTGGTAGGTATTCTTGATGTGGCGGTTCAGAGAGGCGGAGTTGAACTGCGTCAGTACGAACATCCGGTTGATGTTGGAGTTGATGCAATTCGAAATAGGAATGTCCACCAGGCGGTATTTGCCGGCGATCGGAACGGCAGGTTTGCTCCTGCTTGCAGTCAGCGGGTACAATCTCGTTCCGGCACCACCACCCAGGATAACGGCAAGGATCTCTTTACTTATTGACATATAGCTAGCTTTGTATTGGAAAGATTAAGGTACTAAAGATTTATACAGGTCGAGGTACTGTTCTGCGCTGATATCCCAGCTGAAATTCAATTCCATTACCTGTCTTCTCAGGGCGTCGAAGGTGCGCTGGTCCTGGTACAGTTCCACCCCGCGGTAAACTGCCTGGGTGATATCCCCTATAGATGCCTGGTTGAAGCAGATGCCATACCCGCCGGGTTCGCCGAAATCTTTCACCGTATCACGGAGGCCACCGGTTCTGCGTACTACCGGGATGGTGCCGTAGCGCATGGCATACATCTGGTTGAGGCCGCAGGGTTCCACACGGCTGGGCATCAGGAGGAAGTCTGCGCCGGCGTACATCTGGTGGCTCAGCTTTTCGTTATAGCCGATTTTGGCGTTATAGACGCCTGGCCAGAAATGGCGCATATTGCCGAGATCCCATTCAATATGGGTTTCACCGCTGCCGAGCACCAGCCAGTTCATGCGCTGGTTGATATAGAAGAGGGAATCGCCGATTGCGCGGGGCAATAGTTCTGCTGCCTTCTCTCCTACCAGCCTGCCGATAAAAATGAACAGCGGTTTATTAGGGTCGAGGCCGAATTCCTGGCAGAGGAAGTCTTTGTTGGCTTTTTTCCCTGTAGCGAGGGAGTCAATATTGAAATGGTGATCGAGGTATTTGTCGGCTGCCGGGTCCCAAACCTTGTCGTCGATGCCATTGAGGATCCCGACCGATTTTCCCTTTTCATATTCGAAGAGTGCTTCGAGGCCGTTGCTTTCCAGCCGCATTTCCTGGAGATAGCTCCAGCTTACGGTCGTTAGTTTCCAGCAGGAACGGATTCCCGCTGCGAGCGGGTTGATCATATTGTTCCAGTCGAGCATGCCCCAGCGCCAGCCGTCCCAGTGCGGGATATAGTCAGAGTGACCCCAGTCGATCCAGCCCTGGTACTGGGCGTTGTGGATGGTTAGCACGGTGGGGACGCCTGCCAGGTGCTGGTACTGGTAACAGTATTTGACCATGAACGGGATCAGTGCCGTATGGTGGTCGTGTACGTGGATGATGTCCGGGTGGTGTTTCCAGGAGGCGATCCAGTCGACCACGGCGATCTGGAAGCTCATGAATCTTTCGACGTCGTCGTCGTAGCCGTATACTTTTTCACGGTCGAGCAGCCCGTGGATGTCTACCAGGTAGAGGTCGAAACCCAGCACATTGGTCCTTTCTTTTATAATGGTATAGTCGAACCAGGTGTTGGCGAGGTAGGCGCTGCTCTTGTGCACTACATCCCACTGGTGTTCATACAGGAATTTAGTGCGGTACATCGGCAATACCACCTTTGACACATGACCGGCTGCAGTCTGATACTTGGGAAGCGCTCCCACCACATCGCCCAGTCCGCCTGCTTTTGCCACAGGATAACACTCGGCGGAAACATGTATAATCTCCATAGAAAGAATTGCCATTCAATATAATAAGAAAAAACAATGGGTAACCGCCGACGTTAAAAAATTTCAAACAAATAAAATTCTGTCCTATTTTCACCCATCGTGCGGGACGCATATGCGCGTATGCGCAGCGAACAATAAACCAATAAAATTGAAGATTGCTTATGTCTCAATCTAAACAACCCACCAATACGGGTGCGCTTGCCACGCTTGTGATCGTGTTCTTTTTCTGGGGCTTTATTGCTGCTTCCAACAGTATATTCATTCCTTTTTGCAAGACGCATTTCGGGTTGAACCAGTTTCAGAGCCAGCTTATCGGCTCAGCATTTTATGGTGCCTACTTTATTGGTTCGCTGGCGCTCTTCATCGCTTCCAATCTTCTCGGATATGATATCCTCAACAGGATCGGTTATAAGAAAGGTATTATTTACGGTCTCTGGATCTCGGTAGTGGGCGCATTGCTGATCATCCCTTCCGCTCATGCGAATTCTTTCCCTGCGATCCTGGGCTCGTTCTTCGTGATTGCGTTGGGCTTCAGTTTGCAACAGACCGCTGCACAACCCTTTGCGATCAGCCTGGGTGATCCTTCCACGGGTTCTCACCGGCTGAACCTGGCTGGTGGCGTAAACTCACTGGGTACTACCCTGGGTCCGATCATTGTGAGCCTTTTCCTTTTTGGTTCAGTGGGTGGTGAGCATACTGAAGTGACCGTCACCAACGTAAACAACCTGTATATGATCGTTGCCGGTGTATTTGCAGCGGTAGCGCTGTTCTTTGCTTTTTCCAAACTGCCTGATGGTAAGAATGACGAGAAATTTGAGAAGGCCAGCAAGGCTTCCCGGAGCCTGTTGATGATGACTGGTGCCATTGGTGCATTGATCGTTCTGGGTCAGCTGACCGAAGTGGATAAATTGTATCTCCTGCTGATCTCTATTATTGCGGTTGTTGGGATCTTGTTCTGGTCGAATGGGGAAGCGGGCCGCAAGCCTGAAGGCTGGGGTGCGATGCAGTACCAGCAGCTGATCTACGGCATGATAGGCATCTTCGTTTACGTTGGTGTGGAAGTGACTATTGACAACAACTTCGGCGCCCTGCTGAAGTCACCTGGTTATCTTACTGAACTCGGCCTTGATGAAAGTAAAATCTCCAAATATGTTTCCCTGTATTGGGGCAGCCTGATGATTGGCCGGTGGACCGGTGCGATCGGCGTATTCAATCTTTCCGAAACCGGTAAGAAGATTGCGACGATTGTTGTGCCGTTTATTGCGTTTGCAATTATCCTGCTGGTGAACCGTGCATACGGTAACGATATCTCTGATCTGTATGGGTATGCGGCTTGTATCGTGCTCGCGATCCTGGCCTTCTTTTACGGACAGCAGAAACCTGTGAAAACATTGCTGACCGTAGCCTTGCTTGCAACGATCGCGATGCTGGTGGGTGTGTTCTCCAAAGGCATAGTTTCCGTTTATGCGCTGATGGCCGGCGGACTTTGCTGTTCCGTGATGTGGCCCTGTATCTTCTCTCTGGGTGTTGCCGGTCTGGGCAAGTATACCAGCCAGGGTTCAGCTTTCCTCGTGATGATGATCCTCGGTGGTGCCGTTATTCCGCCATTGCAGGGAACCCTTGGCGACATGGGTGCTATCGGATTCCATAAGTCTTATCTCCTTGCCGCACTTTGTTTTGCCTTCCTCGCTTATCTTGCGGTGAAATTCAGAAGTGTGCTGAAGGCCCAGGGATTGGATTTTGACAGCCAGGTAGGCGGCGGACATTAATTTTTATCAACTTAGATTATGACGAAGATTCCCATGGAATATGCGATAGGCGTAGATATTGGCGGGACCAATACAAAATGCGGTATTGTGAACCGGCGCGGCGAAGTATTGCAGTACGAACAACTGTCGACTCCTGAATATGAAACTGCTGAAGCTTTTGTGGACGCTCTTTGTGTGCGGCTGCACCTGATGATCGAAAAGGTAGGAGGACCCGAGCATATCAAGGGAATTGGTGTGGGCGCTCCCAACGGAAACTATTATACGGGTACCATTGAATATGCGCCGAACCTTCGCTGGCAGGGTGTAATTCCTTTGGCGGATATGGTTTCGGAAAAGACCGGTCTACCTACTGCACTTACCAATGATGCGAATGCCGCAGCAGTGGGTGAAATGCAATATGGCGCAGCCAAGGGTATGCGCGATTTCATTACCATTACCCTCGGAACAGGTGTGGGTAGTGGAATTGTTGCCAATGGTCAGCTGATCTATGGTCATGATGGATTTGCGGGTGAACTGGGACATACCATTATCCGTCCCGGTGGCCGTCCCCACTGGAGCACCAAGGTAGCGGGTTCACTGGAAGCCTATGCTTCTGCTACCGGTGTATGCCTTACTGCAAAAGAAATGCTGCAGGAGAATCCGGGTAAGGAAAGCCTGCTCCGGAAATACAATATGGATGATCTGACCAGCAAGAATGTGTTTGACTGTGCCATGCAGGGCGACGAGATCTCCCAGGAAGTATACAAGTTCACCGGGCAGATCCTTGGCGAGTCACTTGCTAATTTTGTCATGTTCTCCTCACCCGAAGCGATCATTCTCTTCGGCGGGCTGATTAAGGCAGGCAAGCTGATCTTTGATCCGACCATTGAGCACATGGAGCGGAACCTGCTTCCCATTTTTCAGAATAAGGTTAAGGTGATCAAGAGTGATCTGCACGAAGCGGATGCTGCCATTCTCGGCGCCAGTGCACTGGTGTGGGAGATGAAGCCGGCGAGTCACGCTTCACTGTGAGCAGATACTGGTAGAGATACCTGAGAAAATAAAGAGGCCGGAAATTATTCCGGCCTTTATCATTCCAAATCAAACAACAATATCCATCAGGCTGACTGCTCCTGCTTTTGTTCCTTCCACTGGCCGATGCCGTATCCGGGGATAACGTGCTTTTCGGAGTGGTAGCTGGAACGAACGAGTGGGCCGCTTTCTACATAGTCGAGACCGATGCTGTAGCCGATCTCCCGGTATTCTGCGAATTCGTCGGGGTGTACAAAGCGGTGTACGGGCAGGTGTTTGCGTGTGGGCTGGAGGTATTGGCCGATGGTGACCACATCCACACCATTATCACGAAGGTTGTGCAGGGTCTGAATTACTTCTTCCCTTGCTTCGCCGAGGCCCAGCATGATGCCGCTTTTAACGCGCATCTTACCTTCCTTGAGTGTGCGGAGCACTTCCATGCTGCGCCAGTATTTTGCCTGGATCCTTACTTTTTTGGTAAGGCGTTCCACTGTTTCGATATTATGGGATACAACTTCCGGAGCAGCGTCTATCACCCGCTGGATCTGGTCTTTGAAACCCCTGAAGTCGGGGATCAGTGTTTCCAGCGTGGTGTCAGGGTTGAGCTGTTTCACCGCCTTGATGGTGTTATACCAGATGGTGGAGCCTCCGTCTTTCAGTTCGTCACGGTCAACCGAAGTGATGACCGCGTGCTTTACTTTCATGAGGTAGATGGCTTCGGCTACCCTTTGCGGTTCATCCCAATCCACAGGTTCCGGGCGGCCCGTGGCAACAGCACAAAAGCCGCAGCTCCGGGTACAGATATTTCCGAGGATCATAAAAGTGGCCGTGCCGGCACCCCAGCATTCGCCCATATTGGGGCAATTTCCACTTTCACAGATCGTATGAAGTTTATGGGTATCCACCAGGCCACGGACCTGTTTGAAGTTTTCGCCGGTGGGGAGTTTAACACGCAGCCAGTTGGGCTTCTTGATCTTCTGTTCGGTTTCGGGTTGTAGGGCCGAAACTACGGGCAATTCCTGCATAATAGGCAAAAATACGTTACTTCCGCTTTCCAAACAGCAGTGTTACGTAAGCGTTGAAAAACAGGTGTTTCTCTTCGACGGTCACCATCTGGGGTACTCCTTTGGCGTAATATTCGAGGTTGATGCCGGCTTCGATGGCGGAAACGACCTCATTAAAGCGGCCGTAGTCAAACCGCAGGGCGGATTTGACCTGGGCGCCGGGATTCAGCTTTACTTCTCCCCAGCCTACCGTGAAGCCGCTGGCGCCGAGAACGCCATATTTCCCCGGATCCTGGAGAATCTCGTCAAAAGTCTTCCGGGAACGTTCCTGGGTATCGAGGTTCTGCACATCCACATAATAGGGTTTTTCGAAACCCAGGGAGAGACCGCCTGCCCAGAGTGCAGATACGGCTATGCCGTTTTTGTTGGATTTTCCGCCAATGAGGTATTGATAGCCGTATGCGCCTTTCAGCTGATAGAAATTGTTGGCTTTGCCGTATACGTACTGGTTAACGTTCCCAAAGATGTCGAAGCTGCCGGCATCCTTATCTTCCTTAGGATGCTTTTTTTCATTCAGTTCAAACATCAGTAAACGTGTGCGCCTGGGGGTGATGAATTTTCCTTTTTCGTAAGAGATGCCGTATCCGTCGGTATTGAGTTTAATGCCAAAGATGGAATGTTTGTTGAAAATCAGTTCGCCCTCCTCTTCCATTTTTGCCATCGCGTTAATGCGTTCTTTTTTCTCGGCCTTTTTGTTTTTCCGGGGGGCGTTGGGGTCGGATTGGGATTGTGCCATCGTCATTGTACTTGCGAGAATGCCGAGGCTTAAAACGAGTATTTTTTTCACGTTCATTATTTTAGATAGCGGCCAACGTAAATTTAGGCAAAAATATAGCATGACAGCTTCCGTAGTTTATGAAGGCGACCTGAGGTGTGAGATCACCCACAATCAGAGCAGGACGATCATTGAAACCGATGCACCCACAGATAACCGGGGTAAGGGTGAGCGTTTCTCCCCAACCGACCTGGTTGGTGTTGCACTGGGCACATGTGCCATCACCACGATGGGCATGAAAGCAATGGACATGGGCATTGATCTAAGGGGCACTACCATCGACATTCAAAAGCATATGCGGCCTGATCCCCGGCGGATTGCACGGCTTGACGTTGTGCTTAAAATGCCGGCAGGACTTGAGCTGGATGATAAAAGCCGGACCATCCTCGAGAACACCGGTAACAATTGCCCGGTTGCAAAAAGTCTTTCTGCTGAACTGGATATGCAGCTGGTTTACAACTGGTAAACTGTGATCATTTTTTCAGCATTCACTTTAACGTTTCAATAGGTATTTTCCAATGGCACAATCCAGGCATCGTTTGGCCAGGCAATAGTTTTTGCGCAGGTCGAGCAATGCCTGGGAGTCGCCTGCCTGCCGGCAGCTGACTCCCAGTCTTTCCCATTCCGCAATCACCTGGTTTTTTTCCGGTGGCATATCGTGCAGCCATTGCAGTGCCCTGGCCTGGAAATGGTGCTGTCGCAACTGTTTTCCGGTAGCATAGAGTATCGGAATGATGCCATTGATGATGAGTGACTGAATCATTTCAGATCCCAGGTGTTTTGGTTGAAAGGTAGTAATGCTATCGAGCTGATAATGATGGTTCCAGAACCCGCCTGCTGCAATGTGAAATAGTTGTTCGGCCTCCTGCCAGGTATTGCAATCCAGAAAACGCGCATAGCCTGACCTGTTATCCCGGATTAGTGCAGCCAGTTGAGCGAGCCTGACTTCGGGAAAAGCAGCGGGTCTCATTCTCAGTTTCTGCACCTGTCCGAATACCACCGGCAGGCTGTATTTTGAACGCAGGTAGTCATATTCCCGCTTTAGCCCCTGTACATACTGATCTGGTGAATCTTCGGGCAACAGTCCGGCTTGTCCCAGTAACAGTGCCTCCAGCTGCTCCAGGTGCTGCCGGTGGCGAACCAGGATCTTCCAGTCGATGCTGCGCGCCACCTGTTCAAAGAACTGACCGTTACCTGAGCCGCCGAATTGCCGGGCAATCCAGTGCCAGGTGGCTTTGTTCCAGTCCATTCCAGCTGCCCGGCAGCCGTCGAGATACCAGGCGGCTTTTTTCATCAGGCGCTGGTGGAGCAGGTCTGATTTCCAGTGCAGCCACTGTGTTTCGGGAACCAGTTCCAGCAGACCGGAGCATGCGATGATGGCGCTGCCCGCTTTGTTCATCAGTTCCCCGTACCGGTGCAGCATGATGGAGGACACGCGGTGTTGCAGCACGAGTGTGGGAAGTCTTATGGCCAGCTGACGGTCATCATTTTCCCATACCACATGGAGGATAACATTCCGGTAGTGGGGATCGGGGCCATGGCGGTGTTGTTGCCAGTAGGAGCTTTTGGTGTGCAGTTCAATGTTTCCTGCCCATTGCGTACCATCGATCAGCAGGCGGGCGTCCAGAAAATCAGGGCCCTGGTGGCGGTTGAGCTTTCCGGTATCCAGAACCACCAGGGGCTCGCCGGTTTCCGTGAAAAGTTCGTTTCCGTCAAAATATCTTTCCTGCCAGATGAATTGTAAAAGTTTCTCCTGCATGTATCAAAACTAGCCATGCAGCAAAGCCCGTTCAAGGGGGAGATCACCGGAATTGTTCCAGTGCTTTCACGACTCGACTTACGGGCAGCCCCATTACATTGTAGAAGTCACCGGTCACTGAGCGGATGCCGACCACGCCGATCCATTCCTGGATGGCATAGGCGCCGGCTTTGTCGAAAGGCTGGTATTTGTTCACATAGAAGCGGATCTGATCTTCTGTGAGGGTATGAAAGCTGACATGGGTGATGTCGGCAAAACTGATCTCCTTAGACGCATTGCGGATCACGACACCTGTGATCACCCGATGTTCCTTTCCAGAGAGCGATTGCAGGATGCTGACGGCATCTTCCACTGACGTTGGCTTGCCAATAATACGGTTATCGAGTACTACTACCGTGTCTGCGGCGATATAAATGCCGTCGCCTGTTTCTCGGGCCATTACGGCCTGACATTTCTCCCGGGCGATATGTACGGGCACTTCTTCCACGGGCATGTGTTCCGGAAAAGATTCATCTGTATCGGCAACCCTGATCACAAAGGGGATTTCTGCCCATTCGAGCAATTGTTTGCGGCGGGGCGATTGCGATGCCAGCGTTATTTGCTTTGTCATAGATACCATTTGAAAAAGCCCATGCTGAGGATACCAGCCAGCATGATGAGTTTGATCCAGGTGCTGATCCTGTGGTAGTCAGCTTTTGCAGAAGCCTTCTGGATCTGCCAGCCGATGGTGATCAGTGGAACCAGTACTGTTGCGAGGCAGTAAACGGAACCGATCCACCAGCCTTTGAGCAGACCGTACAGCTGCACGATGGCGATGGAACCGAAAAGCAGGATGACCCAGATGGTGGTGAAGTATTTGGTGGCGGGGATACCCCATACGATCGGCATGGTACGGCAGCCGTAACGGGCGTCTCCTTCCCTGTCTTCCATATCCTTAACCAGTTCCCGGATCAGTGAGATCAGGAAAGCAAAGGCGCTGTAGATGATGGTGAATTTGAAGATCGATTGAACTGCATCACGGTACTCCGGTTCATCGAAACGGGAAATGCTTATCTCGGCAAAGTAGATCACGAGGATTACCCATGCCGTGAGCAGTGAGATGATGATGTTGCCAACCAGCAGCTGTTTCTTAAAATTAGTGCTGTAGAACCAGAGCAGGATCACGCAGCCCAGGTTGGCAAAGACGATAATGGGGTTGCGCAGTTTCCAGCTGAGGTAACCTGAGATGATCACTCCCGCGGCGGATAGGAGGCCGTGCCAGGCAATGGCCCAGCGGCGACTGATGATCTTCTGGATGACGATGGTATCAGGCTTGTTGACAAGGTCGATATTCAGGTCAAAGTAGTCATTAATAATATAACCTGCGGCGGCAATGCAAACAGAAGAAATGACCAGAAGTGCGAAAAAGAAAGGGTCCAGTTTCAGGCTGCCACTGTTTCCGGGCATTGATACGCCGGTCATGGCCGGCACCAGGAGGCAATAGTAAAAAAGCACCTGGGTGACGACAATGAAAAACAGGTTGGGCCAACGAACCAGGCGAAGAAATGCACCGATCAGTTTCAAGAATAATGATTTTATTTACTCGGAACAGAGGTATCCTGTGTCCAGTCTCCCCGCAGCTTCATCACTTTTTCTATTATCTGGCGGACGCAGCCGTATCCTCCGTTCAAAGGGGAAATATAAGCAGCGATCTTTCTTATTTCAGGTGCGGCATCTGCCGGCGCACAGGCGATACCGGCTTCCATCATTACTTCGATATCAGGTACGTCGTCGCCCATGTACATGATCTCTTTCCACACCAGGTTATTGGCCTTACGGTATTCCTGCAGCAGGGCGAGTTTATTCTCCACGCCCATATGCACTTCGGTAATGCCCAGGCGGGTGAGCCGGAGGCGAACCGCCTCTGATTTAGCGCCGGAGATCACCATCACCCGGTACCCTCTTTTTACTGCCAGCTGAAGGGCATAACCATCTTTGATATGCATGCGGCGCACTTGCTGACCGTCATCAAACAGCCAGAGTCCGCCGTCAGTGAGCACGCCGTCAACATCAAAAACAAAAGTGGTTATTTCCCGGAACTGCTGCAGCATGGCATTATTTCTGGTTATCGCGCCATTCGTATACCCATGAGCTCTGGATCATTTCCAGGTGGCCTTCATTGCATTCTTCGCGTTTACCGGCGAAGTTGGGCAATTGCAGCACCCATTCCAGCAGGTCCGTAAAACGGATCCTGTAGATCTTTCCTTCATTGAAATCATCGCCGAATTTTTCATAAAGCTTCAGCGCAATGTCTTCGTGGTCTCTCCAGTGAATCGGCGGTTCGTAATGCGGCATAGGATGCGTATTGATTATTCTCCTAAAAATTGTGTCTGATCGGGCAGGGTGACAGTGACCTTACCGCTCTGGCCGGCAAGCAGGACGCACTGGCAACCAAGGCGGGAGGTCAGCCGCGGATTGATCGCGCGGTCGATAAAGTCTTCTTCCTTATCACTGAGCTCTTCTACCAGGTCCTCCCCCTGTTCCAGGTAAAGGTGGCAGGTACTGCAGGCGCAGACTCCACCACAGTTGTGATGCAGTTCTATATTGTTGTCCAGCGCCACCTCCAGGAGGCTCTGGTCAGGTTTTATGTTATCCAAAGTTACCGGCTCCAATCCCTTCTGCTCAAACTTGAATGTGATCGAATACATTAATTTCCAATTTGGGATGCAAAAATAGCAGTTTTTATACCTTTAAGGATTCCTTAAATAGCCTGTCATGAAAAAACTGCTTAAAATCCTTGGATGGATCCTTGGTATCCTGGTGTTATTGCTCCTCGCCGGATACCTGTTGCCGGCGAAGGTCTCGGTATCGCGGGGTATTGCGATACAGGCCCAACCCGAAAAAATTTATAATGTGTTGACCAATATGAAGACCTACAATTCCTGGATGGTCTGGAATCAGCGGGATACGGCGATGCGGATTGAATGGGGGGACAGGACGAGCGGTCTTGGTGCATCGTATAAGTGGTTCAGTGACAATTCACAGGTGGGTGACGGACAGTTAAAGATCTCTGATGTACAACCGTATAAATCGATCACCACTGAGATGACTTTCGGGGAGTCGCCCAATCCTTCGTTTGCCACCTGGTGGCTTCAGCCTGATGGAAAGGGGACTTCCGTAAAGTGGGAAATGACCATGAATATGGGCATGAACCCGGTGGGCCGGTGGATGGGATTGCTGATGCGGGGCATGATGGAAAAGGATTTTGATAACGGATTGTCGCAGCTGAAGCAGAAAATAGAAAGCGGGCAACTGGGTAAGCAGGATCCGAAGGTAACGCTGGAAGAAAGTAAGGTAGACGCGATGCGGTTACTGACTATTCTTGATACGGCCCAGGCTATGACGGAGATTGGTCCCTTGCTGCAGAAAGCTTATGGCGAAATGAATGGACTTATGCTGGAGCAGAAATTATCGATAAGTCAGGCGCCGATGGCCTGGTATTATACAGAGGGTGAACCATTTATCGTGGATGCGGCGATTGCTGTTTCCGGCAAGCCGGCGACTACCTCTGGCAGGATCAGGTTTCGGGAAGAACCGGCATCCAAAGTGATCATCGCGCATTATTATGGTCCCTATGAAGAAATGAAAGCCGGCTATGACAAACTTGCCGGATGGCTGCAAAGCAATAACAAAAAGGCCGCCGGAAAACCTTATGAAGTCTATGTAGATGATCCCACCGGTAAGTCCATGTACGATGTGCGTACCGATATTATTCAGCCTTTTGAGTAAGGTCAGCGATCGCTGCAGACATTTTCGCATACAGTTCCTGCCATCCGGCATGCGATTTCAACAGATCCATATGCTTTTGTAAAGTGACGGTGTCGTTGCGCAACGCCGGACCTGTTTGCCATTTCCAGGGATCCGTTCCATTCTGGCGGTCGGCGGTTTCCTGCAGCAGCGGCAACAGGAAATCAAAGGGTACTTTGTTTTCTTCCGTGAGCCGGTAAGCGATGCTGTACAGCAGGTTGGGAAAGTTGTTGACCCACACTGCCGCGTGGTGCATGTTGATGCGGACGGATTCTGTGACTACCTGCGAGGGGCAGCCAATGCTTTCTGAGAGTTCGCGCAGCAAAACGCTATCTTCCGGCGCTGACGTCTGAATGAGAAACGGGATCTTATGCGGTGTCGGCTGATCACCCCGGATGCTTTGAAGCGGATACCAGACACCGGTTCTTTCACTTACGCCTTCCAGCACATTAAGCGGCACCGAGCCAGCGGTGTGCACCAGGAATTTTCCCGGGAGTTGCAATTTTTCTTTGAAACCCGTCAATGCACGATCGCTGATGGCCGTGATATAAAGATCAGCATCTGACCGGATCGCCTTCCAGTCTGAAACCGGCGCGGCACCGGTATCGTAAGCGAGGTGTGCAGCCCTCTGACGATCGCGGCCATAGACCTGAAGCACCTGGTGCCCTGCATTGGCCAGCAGCCTTCCCAGGGCATTGCTGATATTACCGGTTCCGATCAGTACAAGTTTCATACTGTAAATTTGAAGCCATGAAATTAGCACAAAAGGTGGCCTTGAATTATTTCCGGGCAAAGCTGAATCTTACGGCAGTTTTTTCACGCAGGCTGGCAGCCGGGATGGCTTTTGACCTTTTCTGCACCCCTTTCCGCAGGAAGCGCAAACACGACCCGCCCATATTCAAAAGCGCGGAACATCTCCATGTAATGGTGGATGGCTGCCGTACGGCAATCTACCGCTGGAACGCGGGTGGCGTTGCCCGGGCGATGGTATTGCATGGATTTGAATCATCAGCCCGCAATTTCGACCGGTATATTGCCCTGCTGGTGAAGAAAGGTTATGAAGTGATTGCCTTTGATGCGCCAGCCCACGGTGCTTCCGGAGGGAAACACATCAACCTGCCGTTGTATGTTAAAGCCATCGCTGCGGTTTGTGGTGTGACGGGTGTGCCTGATCGTTACCTGGCGCATTCGTTTGGGGGGCTGGCCATTATGCATTACCTGGAACAGATACCCCGTAATAATGATTTCCATGTGGTGCTGATCGCGCCTGCCACGGAAACGACCACTGCAGTGAGACACCTCTTCAGGGTATTGCAGCTGGATGACGAGGTAAAGGCTGATTTTGAGCAGATCATCGTTGAAAAAGGGGGCTATCCCAGCAGCTATTACAGCATCCCCCGCACACTTGGTAAGGTGCATTCCTCCATACTGTGGGTACACGATGAAGATGATGACGTCACACCTCTTAAAGATGTACAGCCGCTGATGAACAACGGTTCAACGCAGATCAGTTTCATGATCACACAGGGGTTGGGACACCGTAAAATTTACCGCGACAATAATGTGGTGAAACGTTGTATGGAATTCTTATAAACCTTTGCCGTCCCGCCCGCCAAGCATTGGCACAAAGGAGAAATGATCAAAGAGTTCTTCGCGGATGCTGCCATCAGCAAGTTTGGTAAGGCGGAGCATCTGCTGCACTTTGCCTTCTCCCAGGGGAAGCACCATATAAGCGCCGGTCTTCATCTGACCAATCAGTTTTTCAGGAATATAGGGTGCGGCTGCAGTGATGATGATCTTGTCGAAAGGTGCGAAAGTGGGCAGCCCTTCGAAGCCATCGCCATAAAAGAATTTGATGTTGGGGTATTTCCTGAGGTAAGGGAATTTCTTGTTTTCTTCAAATAAAGTCTTCTGCCTTTCAATGGTATATACCTGTGCTCCCATTTCCGCTAAAACGCTGGCCTGGTAAGCGCTGCCGGTTCCGATCTCCAGTACCTTTTCGAAAGTGCGGATCTCCAGCAACTGGGTCTGGTAAGCAACGGTATAAGGTTGGGAAATGGTCTGTCCAACTGCAATCGGAAAGGCTTTGTCCTCGTAAGCTTTTTCATCAAAAGCGGAATCGAGGAAAAAGTGCCGGGGGATCGAGTTGATCGCTTCCAGCACTCTTTCGTCGGTGATACCCTTGCTTTTGAGGTGATCTACCAGTTTTTTTCTCAGGCCTTTGTGACGGTAACTGTCTTCAAATGATCTCATCGCAAAGGCAAGTTACATCAAAGCTTCATGTCGGCAATGATTCCTTTGATGCGGTCCTCGAGAACTTTCTGTTCTGCGTCAAAAGAACCAGCATTGGCAAGGGTTGTATTGACACTGAAATAGAATTTGATCTTGGGTTCTGTGCCGCTTGGTCTTGCTGAAATCTTGCTGTCGTCTTCCAGGATGAACTGTAATACATTGCTTTTGGGCAGGTCGATTGCCCAGGTTTCTCCCGTCTGCGGATTAAGACCTTTCTGCAGTTCGTAATCGAGTAATTGTGTAACAGCTGAGCCATTGATGGTTTGCGGTGGCTGCTTGCGGTAACCGTCCATCATGGCCGCGATCTGTTGCTGACCATCCATGCCTTTTTTGGTGATGGAGATCAGGTGTTCCTTATAATAACCATATTCGACATAGAGGTCGATCAGCTTCTGAAAGAGTGTGCGGCCTTTGTTTTTTTCATAGGCTGCCATTTCGCACAACAAGGCAACTGCGCTGATGGCGTCTTTGTCACGGATCTGTGATCCGATCATCAGTCCATAACTCTCCTCTCCTCCTACCACATAATTCTCTTTACCTTCTTTTTCCTTGATTAGTTCTGCGATCCATTTGAATCCGGTGAGCACATTGTAGCAGGTGATGTCGTTGGCCCTGGCGATCTCATCGATGAGGTCTGTGGTTACAATGGTCTTCACCACCATATCGTTGGCCTGGGCAAGTCCCTTCGCCTTTCTTGCTTCGATCATGTAGTTGAAAGCCAGTACAGCGGTCTGGTTGCCATTCATGAGTACCCAATTGCCGGAAGCATCTTTCACCCCGATGCCCACGCGGTCGCTGTCGGGGTCGGTACCCAGTAGGATATCGGCATCGAGTGATTTCGCCAGTTTGAGTCCGTAGGCCATGGCATCGGCTTCTTCCGGGTTAGGATAGTTTACGGTCGGAAAATTGCCGTCCGGAACACTTTGCTCTTCCACGATATGCACGTTTTCGAAACCAAAGCGATTCAGCACTTCAGGAACCAGCGTGATGCCGGTACCATGGATCGGCGTGTATACGATTTTCAGGTCCTTTTGTTGACGGATCACATCAGGGTACACGCTCAGTCCTTTTACCATATCCATATAGGCTTCATCGATCTCTTTGCCGATGAGGGTGATCAGTGCTTCACCGCCGGACCATTTCACATCATCCACGGAAGCGATATTCTCCACTTCTGTGATTACATTCTTGTCGTGCGGCGGAACGAGTTGTCCCCCGTCGTTCCAATAAGCTTTGTAGCCGTTGTATTCTTTGGGGTTGTGGGAGGCGGTGCAGACCACGCCGCCCTGGCAGCCGAAGTGGCGGATAGTGAAGCTCAGTTCCGGAGTTGGCCGGAGGGATTCAAACAGGTATACTTTAATGCCATTGGCGGCAAATACATTAGCGGTGGTTTCTGCAAAGAACCGGCTGTTGTTGCGGCTGTCGTGTGCAATGGCAACTTTGATGTCGCCGTTGGGATATGTCTTTTTCAGGTAGTTGGAAAAGCCCTGCGTGGCCATTCCCACGGTGTATTTGTTCATGCGGTTGGAGCCAACGCCCATGATCCCGCGGAGGCCACCTGTACCGAATTCGAGGCTGCGGTAAAAGGAGTCTGTCAGCTCGGTTGGATTATTTGCTTCCAGGTCACGAATGGCCGCTTTCGTAGTATCGTCATAGTTTCCGTTCAGCCACTGGTCAACTTTAGCTTTGATCTTAGCATCCATAATATTCTGGTTTAATCGGCGTTGAAGTTATGTATTTTTACCCCATTGAAAACCATCTCCTTTGCGGGCATTTGTTTTGCCCTGATGATCGCCGTTAGCTGTGCCGCGCAGGATATACACAGTGGTGATACGCTTACTCCTCCTGCTTACCGGAAATGGGTGGTAGCTGGCGGCCATGCTGCCGTCTGGACAGGCACTTTTATTGCCCTGAACAAGGCGTGGTATGCGGATTATTCCCGGAGTAATTTCCATTTGTTTAATGATGGCAGCGAATGGCTGCAGATGGACAAGGCAGGGCATGTGTGGACGGCTTACCAGCTGGGCCGGGCTTCAGCAGCCACCTGGAAATGGGCGGGATTCTCCGACCGGAAGGCGGCCTGGTTCGGAGCGGGAAGCGCACTGGCGTTTCAGAGTATCATTGAGATCCAGGATGGATTTTCCGACAAATGGGGTTTCAGTGTGTGGGATATGGTGGCAAATGTTTCCGGAGCGGGGATTTTTCTAGCGCAGGAATTGGGTTGGAAAGAGCAGCGGCTTCAGGTGAAGATGGGATACTGGCCTTATGACTATCCTTCAGATCTTGTAGCGCGCAGGGATGAGTTGTTCGGAGAAGGTGGCAGTGAGCGGGTGTTAAAGGATTATAATAGCCAGACTTACTGGTTGTCGGCCAATCTCCGGAGTTTTTTCCCGGATTCGGGGATACCCCGCTGGCTGAATGTCTCGCTGGGGTATAGTGCGGACCTGATGTTGGGTGGAGAAGAGAATAAATGGACGACGGATGATGGTGTGGTGGTGGACAGGACGGATATTCCGCGGGTGCGGCGTTTTTATTTGTCGGTGGATGCCGATCTAACGAAGATACGCACCCGAAGTAAGTTTCTGAAGTCGGTTTTCTTTTTGGTGAATGCGGTGAAGGTACCGGCGCCTTCGGTTCAGTTCAGCAAGGATGGGATTCGCGGGTATTGGATACATCAGTAGTGCTTGCATGTTGGCTGTTCACGCAATTGTTGTTTCACGAGGAGTTTCATAATATTTGTTTTTGGGCAGTGTGGTTTGGGGTCGCTGGCGCTCCCGTTCACGCAGGAGTATTTTTTCACGCCAGGCACGCCAGGTGCAAAGGCGCAAGGATCGATTGATTCAGTTGCTGGAAGTAATCAGCGTTCAGGCAACCACTTAGTGTGGGTACCGAATGTGGCAGGCGTGGTATTGATGGCAAAAATCTCCTTGTTGGCAGTATTAAGGCCCCGACTATTAATTACTCCCCTCCATCATCTACTCCTATATAATTTTTTTCTTCTTTGCGCCTTTACACCTTGGCGTGCCTGGCGTGAAAAAAACAGATAGCGTGATAGGCGCGCAGCGCCTTAGCGGGATAACAGCCTATTCGAGGTAAGCGCCGGAGATGATGTGGTTTTCTACTTCGACGTAAATATGTTCCTGGAGGGTGGTCGCGATGCTGATGCCTACGTAGTCGGCTTTGAGGGGGAAAGCCTTGTGGGTGCGCTCGATGAGGGTCAGGATCTGAATGCGGCGGGGATGTTGCTCCAGGAAGGGTTTTAAAGCATACAGGAGCGTCTTGCCGCTGTTGACTACATCGTCTACAAGGATGACGATTTTATTATCTATGGAGATTTCCTGGTCAATGGTTATGAGGCCGGGATTGCGTTTATCGAGGCTGATCTCGATGATGGACGTGGAAAGAGATGCAATCTTCCTGAGCAGCTCCTGCAGGATTTTTGCCATGACTACGCCGTTGTCCCGGATACCGGCCAGGATCACGGGCGCATCCTCTCCTACCAGCTGCTCCGCTATTTCATAGGCCATTCTTTCCATCTTCACTGCTGCTGTCGGTGCATCCAGTATATATTTTCTTTCTGTCGTCATCGGCATCAAATAAGGCCGAAAAATTACAACAAAACATTGAGCCAAACTGAAAACGCTTAATTTAGTCGCACAATGCCTGCCTATGCATCTTGTTCAGCAAATTGCTTTTGTACTGCTGGCTACTGCTGCGATCATTTTGTTTTCCCGGAGAATCCGCGCGATACGGCGCAATATTCTGCTCGGAAAAGATGCTGATTACAGCGATCATCCCGACCGGCGCTGGAAAAATCTTTTCCTGCTGGCTTTCGGGCAGAAAAAAATGTTTGCCAATCCGCTGGTGGCCCTGATGCACCTGGTGATCTACCTGGGCTTTATCATTATTAATATTGAAGTGCTGGAAATCGTGCTGGATGGTATCTTCGGCACGCACCGTTTGTTTCGCGCGCCATTGGGTGCCCTGTACCCTGTTTTGATCAATTCTTTTGAATGGCTGGCCCTGGGTGTGCTGACGGTTTGTGTGATCTTCCTTTTGCGCCGGAATGTGATCAAACTGAAGCGGTTTATCAGTCGCGATCTGGATGGCTGGCCACGCTCCGATGCAAATTATATCCTCATTACGGAAATCATTTTGATGGTGCTTTTTCTCACCATGAATGCAGCGGATCCTTCGACCGATTTTGTTTTGTCTTCCCGGATAAGTCCTTTGTTTGCCGGCTGGTCTCCCGGGGCTTTGCATATGCTGGAGCGCACCTGCTGGTGGCTGCATATCATTGGCATTTTTGCATTTCTCAATTACCTGCCATTTTCCAAGCACCTGCACATTCTGCTGGCTTTTCCCAATGCTTATTATACGCGGCTTGAGCCAATGGGTAAGATGCATAATATGAAAACCATACAGCAGGAAGTGCTGTATGCGATGCAACCGGAGACGGCACCTTCAGGTCCGGCAGAGGCGGCTTCCTTTGGTGCAAAGGATGTGACGGATCTGTCCTGGCGCAACCTGCTGGATGCGTATAGCTGTACGGAATGTGGAAGGTGTACCGCTGCCTGTCCGGCGAATATCACCGGCAAGAAGTTGTCGCCGCGCAAGATCATGATGGATACGCGGGACCGCCTGGAGGAAGTAGGCCGGGCAATTGACATGAACGGTAGTTTTGAGCCTGATGGTAAGACGCTCGTGCACCAGTATATATCGGTAGAAGAATTGCGGGCGTGTACGGCCTGCAATGCCTGTGTGCAGGCTTGTCCGGTCAGTATCAGTCCACTGGAGATTATTCTGGAACTGCGGCGTTCACTGGTAATGGAAGAAAGCAATGCACCGCAGGAATGGAATGTACTGTTCGGAAACGTAGAGAACAACTTCGCACCCTGGAAATTCAGTCCTGATGACCGGGATGCCTGGACCAATTCCTGATATGACTCGTTTCCATGGCTGCCTTTAACCTGATAGGGTTTAATCTATAATCTGAGATGTCTTTACTTACCTACCTCGCCTTGGGCGATTCCTATACGATCGGCGAACAGGTTTCTTTGGAAGAAACTTATGCTTACCAGCTGGTGCAGTTGCTGCGGAAGAAGGGCGTTTCGATGGCAGCACCGGAGATCATTGCGCGGACGGGCTGGACGACCGGTGAGCTGAAAACTGCCATGGATGGGTATACACTATTGCCCCGGTACGATAGGGTCAGCCTGCTGATCGGGGTGAATAATCAATACCGCGGTTACCCGGTTGACCTGTATGCGGAGGGTTTTGAAGAACTGCTGACCCGGGCTATTGTTCTTGCCGGTGAGAATGCTGCAGCCGTCATGGTTTTATCGGTTCCGGACTGGGGTGTAACACCGTTTGCGGAGGGGCGTGACCGTAGGAAGATCGCTGCGGAGATCGATACTTTTAATGCGATTAACCGGGGTATTACGGAAACGATGGGGTGCGGATATACAGACATCACGCCGCTGACCCGTGAGGCCGCGCGTGATGCATCTCTGCTGGCGGGGGATGGATTGCATCCTTCGGCAAAAGACTACCGGCGCTGGTCAGGGTTGCTGGCGGCGACGGAATGGGTCAGCTCTATTTGTGATCGAAACTAAGCACTTCTTTGAGGATCCAGTCGGACCCGACGAGCAGGTAAACATGGGTGAATTTTGCTGAGCCCATCAGTTGGTCCGGTTTGCCGGGCGTGCGGCGGTAGAAATCGTGAATGCCCGACTGGACAACACCGTAGAGCTTGTCCTGGTTGTACAGGGGGTATACTTCAAGGGATTCCTTTTTTACTTTACGGATGGGTTTGTTGTTCCAGTCGCTGCAGAGGTATTTTGCGGTGTTTTCCAGGAATTGTTTTTTGTAACTGATGCCGTTCCGGTCATGATAGAATACAAGGTCTTTATCAGTCGCCCTGTTTACATATGCGGTATCGCACAAATTGAAGGCACGTTCAAAGAAGATGCTGTCGTGCCGCTGCATGGTCAGGAATAATTCCGAATCGCGGGGGACCTGCGCTGTTGTGGAGGAGCAGATAGTCGTCAACACGAAGAGCAAAATGATATTCAGGACAATTGGTAAGGTTTTCATCGTTTTTATTTGCTGGTTTGAAATCTATGAAAGATTCATTTTCCGGTTGATATAATATTATAAGCGGCAAAAGTTATTTTAGATGATGAAACAGAAATTAAAGTACATCGAACTCAAATCAGGCTATAATGATGACGGTCCGGCGTGGATTGGCTATGTTGAGTATTCCAAATCGGGCAAAACAGTCTATTTCAATGATCATGCATTCTATGGTAATGGCCATGGAGGCAGCCATGATATGGAGACCGGAGAAATTTACTGGATCACGGGAATAAAGAAAAATGGAAGTAACAGGCATGTATATGGGAGGGGTAAAATTCAGATTGAAGACCGCGCTGTTGAAGCATATGAAGCGATTACGGGCGTTAAGGTTCATCAGAACAAAGACTTTGAAATTGTAAAAATTGAAGTCACCAGCAAAGAACGGTTCAACAAATTGTATAATGAGCGGCTGGCTGACTGATGGTATAAGTATTGCTTAAGCGCCAATATGAGTAAATGGCAGAAACTGGTGCTGGCCCTCCTGCTTCCGCTGAGCGTGGGGGGCATTGGGGGGTTAGTGACGGCCCGGAATGTTGAGGAATGGTACCCGGCATTGAATAAGCCCTGGTTTACGCCTCCGAATGCCTTGTTTGGCCCGGTCTGGACGATCCTGTATTTGCTGATGGGCATTTCGTTTTACAGGATACTTTTGAAGCCACCTTCCGATGGCAGAAGAATGGCGGTGTTCATTTTCTGTTTACAGCTTTTCTTTAATTTCTGGTGGAGCCTGATATTTTTCAGGTTTCATTTAACCGGCCTGGCTTTAATTGATATTATCCTGTTATGGTTGTTGATTATGGTGATGATCCGGCAGTTTTACCGGGTTGATCACTGGGCTGCAAATATCCAGTGGCCTTATCTCGTGTGGGTGACTTTTGCGATGGTGCTTAATTTCTGGATCTGGCGTCTCAATTTATAAGCCTGAAGGATATAGTGTCAAATCGGATTCTTATTTGAACAGCACCTGGGCGAAATTGAACAGGTTATTTCTCCATACCGGCCATGTATGTCCGCCTGGGTATTCGCTATACTCATATTTTACACCGGATTCATCAAACCTGGTCATCATGATTTTGCAATTCTTGTAGGCGATGTCTTCAGGGCCGCCCATTGCTATCCAGAAATGTTTGATGTTGTCATTGATGTCAGTTGCATTGCTTTTCATAAAGGCATATTGGGGATCTGACAATGCGGGTTGATTGGCCCACCAGCCGGAACTAAAAACCCCGAGCGATGAAAATTGTTCCGAATTCCTGATGCCTGCGTAAAGCGTTTGCAGTCCGCCCATGGAAAGTCCGGCCAATGCCCTTTTTGCCGGTGATTTTGCTACCCTGAAGTTACTTTCAATAAACGGGATCAGTACTTTCATCAGTTCCTCCTCAAAACTGCGCAACGACTGCTCGCCGAAACCGGCAAGGCTGCCATTTCCCATATTGCCGTCCATCATGACAACCAGCATCGGTTCAGCTTTCTTTTCCGCGATGAGGTTATCCAGAATATTACCCGCCTTCCCCTGGGAAGACCAGCCTCTTTCATCTTCCCCGCCACCATGCAACAAATACAACACCGGGAGCCCGGCGGCATTTAAAGTGTCATATCCGGGGGGCGTGTAGACGTAACATTGCCGCCAGGAATTGGTCGTGCGCGAATGATATCTTTTGATGCGGATATCTCCATGCGGCACATTGTTAATGGCATAGTACCTGCCGCCGGTAAAGGGGATTTCTATACCGCTGGCCATTCTTCCCATCCCATAGAATGTTTCGCTTGCTGGGTCTGCTACCGGCACACCATCAATAATGAGCGAGTAATAATGAAAACCTTCGCTGACGGAATCTGTGGTTACCGCCCATATTCCGTCATTGTCTTTTACGAGGTCATATTTTTTAACGAGGTCCACCTGTACCTTTTTCGCGTCCGGTGCTTTGACGCGAAACATTACCCGGCTATCGGCAAACACCTGGGGATACCCGGCATTACGAACATTGGTGGCTGCCGGAGCACCCACCACCGGATAGCTGGAGAAAGCGGCGGTATCAACAGGTTTAAATACCAATTGGGAGAACATATACAACCCGTCCTTCCAGACTTTAAAATCATGCACTCCCGGCTCAATGCAGTAAATATGCGGCACATTATGCTGTGCGAGGTAATCATGCGTTCTTTTACTGAACCCGATCAGGCCGTCGCTTGCCCCGCAGGAAATAAACAACAGTTTTACCCGCTGTTTTACTGCTTCGGGGTCCGTTACCAATTCCTGTGGAGGCTTTGTGTTGGGCGCTGCAGAGAATGCTGCTATCCACGCGAATTGATCCAGGTTTCCCAATCCAAAATTCAGTGATTGCCCGCCACCCATGGAAAGCCCGGCGATAGCCCTGTTTTCCCTATCCTTAAGCACGGTATAATTCTTTTCGATGAAAGGAATTAGGTCAGACAACAGGTCTTTTTCAAACGTAGCGAACGCCTGCACTTTATCCGCCGCCATGATGTTACCTGTTGCACGGTCGTCTTTCATAGCCCTACCGTTGGGCATGACTACGATCATCGGCACTATTTTTCCTTCTGCATACAGGTTATCGAGGATGACCTGTGGGTTTCCGCCTTTCAGCCATTCCGTTTCATCACCACCAATGCCATGCAATAAATACAGTACAGGATATTTCTTCTTTCTTGTATAACCGGGCGGGGTGTATAAAACAGCCCGGCGTTCTGTGCCAACCGTTTTAGAAAAATAGGTGATCGTGTCAACTTTCCCGTGAGGAATATCAGTACGAATTGTATCGAAACCAACCGACCCTGGAAGTACATCCTGTTGCGCGAGGCCGGACATTGTGATCAGCAATAAAACCTTGAGTGTTATGCCGGCAATAAGCCTGGCGGGAATCCTGGCAGCAGTCATTTTGAGGTATATTAGAAAATCAATATACCAAAAATCTGAAAAACAAGTGTATATCCGACATTTAAATCTTCGTCCAGGGGGTTTTCAGGCCTTCAACTTTTGCAGGGTATTTGCGAGCAGCTCGACATCTGCGCAGGTATTGTAAAATGCCAGGGATGGCCGGACGGTGCTTTCCACACCAAACCGCCGCAGGATAGGTTGCGCGCAATGGTGCCCCGTTCTTACTGCGATGCCTTCTTTGTTCAGTGCCTTGCCCACATCGTCATTGGTATAACCCTGAAGGGTAAACGACATTACGCTTGCCTTTTCCGGGGCGGTGCCAATCAGGCGGAGTCCCGGTACCTGTTTCAGCAGGCTTGTTGCATATTCCAACAGGTAGTGCTCGTACAGGGCGATGTTTTCGATACCGAGGTGGCTGACATAGTCAAGTGCAACACCGAGTCCCACCGCGTCGGCAATATTACCCGTGCCTGCTTCATACCGCAAAGGCGCCTTATGGTATTCCGTATGTTCGAAGGTGACATCTTTGATCATGTTGCCCCCACCCTGCCAGGGCTCGGCCTGGTTGAGCAGTTCTTCTTTACCATATAAAACACCGATACCGGTGGGACCAAAGATTTTATGGCCGGAAAACACGAACCAGTCTGCGTTCAGGGACTGCACATCGGTTCGCATATGTGAAACCGATTGGGCGCCATCGAGCAATACTTTAGCCCCTGCCCTATGGGCCATTTCAATGATTGCCGGTGCGGGTGTGATCGTACCGAGGGCATTGGAGACCTGGGTAAAGGCAACCAGCTTCGTTTTACTGTTCAGCAGTTTAGCGTATTCGTCCAGCAGCACCTGGCCGCTGTCATCTACAGGTGCTACGCGCAGTTTGAGATTCTTTTTCGCTGCCAGCTGCTGCCAGGGAACGATATTGGCGTGGTGTTCCAGGTGGGTGACAACGATCTCATCGCCGCTTTGCAGGAATTGTTCGCCCCAGCTTTTCGCCACCAGGTTGATCGCTTCGGTTGTGCCGCGAACGAAGACGATCTCATTGGGAGAAGCCGCATTGATGAATGCCTGTACTTTTTTCCGGGCGCCTTCATAGGCATCAGTGGACCGGGCGGCCAGTTCGTGCGCTGCGCGGTGAACATTGGAGTTCTCATGCTCGTAGAAATGACTGATCCGGTCGATCACCTGTTTGGGTTTCTGGGTGGTGGCAGCGTTATCCAACCAGACCAGCTGTTTCCCGTTGACCCGTTCGGAGAGGATCGGAAAATCTTTTTTTATGATACCGGCATCGAAGCCCCATGAACCCGGAAGGCTGCCCTGTTTGTTCATGAAATAGTACGATGGCGTTTCGCCGCCGGCAAGACCGGGGATCTGGGTGATAATATCAGCCGGGAAAAGCGAAAGCATTCCGCGAAGGTTCAGCCAGGTATTGGGATCGCTTTCAGCTGGCAGGTATTCTTTAAACCGGAGCGAAGGTGCGAAAAGAGTGTCCCCAGGAATGCTGTTGCTGGTTGGATCGCGGAGGTTTTTGTCGGGAAAGCCGGTTTGCGGATCATCTATATTGATGTTGTTGCCGTGCTGGATGCCTGAAGGTGATTGGCCGCTGCCTGCCACAGAAGGAGGCGTCCGGTGATGGTTACCATACTGCCCTTGTTGCACTTGTTGCCCCTGTTGCCCCTGTTCCCGGAATAACTGGTTGGCCAGTTGCTGCAGTTCCGATTCGTCCGGCAGTCCGTTTCGGTTAATATTTGTATTCATGGTAATTGCCGGTTTCTACATCATCAAGTACAGCAATGGCGTCATCTACCAGAACTGCCAGTGAACAATACAGGGAAACCAGATAGGAAGCGATGGCTTTATCGTTGATTCCCATAAACCGAACCGATAACCCGGGGGACTGCTCACCCTGGAGTCCGGGCTGGAAAAGTCCGACGACGCCCTGGCGGCTTTCACCAGTGCGGAGAAGGATAATCTTTGATTTACCATTTTCCATCGGGAGTTTATTCGAAGGGATCAATGGAATGCCCCGCCAGGTGAGGAAAGGTGACCCGAACAAGGTTACGGTAGGTGGCGGCACGCCTCTCCGGGTACATTCACGGCCAAAGGCTGCGATTGCCTGCGGATGCAGCAGGAAGAAGCCCGGTTCTTTCCAGACCAGCGCGATCAGCGCGTCGAGATCATCGGGAGTGGGTGCACCTGAACGGGTTTTGATGCGTTGTGATGGGGCGATGCTGTGCAGCAGTCCGTATTCCTTGTTGTTAATCAGTTCGCTTTCCTGACGTTCTTTGATGGTTTCAATAGCCAGGCGTAATTGTTCGCTGATCTGGTTGTACGGTTTGCTGTAGAGATCGGAGACCCTGGTGTGTACATCGACGATGGTCTGCACCGCTGCGAGGTTGTACTCCCTGGGGTTTTCAATGTAGTCGACAAATGTCTGGGGAAGGATCCTTTCATCCCGTGCAGAGCAGTCGACAACGATGGCTCCGGCATCTTTTACTTTGTTGAGGCGATAGACCCCGGATTCGACGCCTACCCAGCTGAGGAGGCGGGTGAGCCACCTGGGGCTGATGGTGACCATCTGGGGAACAGTACGGGTAGCGATGGCTAATTGGCGTGCTGCTACGTCACCCAGTGCTGTCTGCTGGTAATTACTGATCTGTTCTGCCATAGAGATATGTTTTGAGCGTTAAAAACATGAAGGGATACAGATTGGGCGTATCTTAAGCAAATACAGCAGAAAGGAAAGCAAGAGAGGTATTCTTCGTTAAATTAGAGATTAGCGGGGTTCTGCACAAATTTATTTCCCGCCAAATAACTTATCTGGCATTTTAGCTGACTTTTCCGGATGTGAAATTTTTGCTGACTCTGTTTGCCAGTTAAACCACCTGTTAATGTTTACATATAAAATATCCTTCCGGGCGAGTCGCAATTCCAGTGAATACATCTTTCTTGTGTCACTGGCCAATGCCATTAATCCTAATTCTGTATTTATTGCAATGGAATCTCCGCGTGTCACCCGGGGTGCAGACAGCCCGGAATAAGCCAGCCAGAAATCGCCTGACTGAATAATAATGAAGTATACTTTATTCACATGGTTCACCGAGGATACAATTCCTGGTAGAATGGCTGCTGAGCTTTGGACATGAAACAATGAAGAAAGCCCTGAAACACTTGTTGGTCAGTGTTCCAGGGCTTTCTTCTGGTCGGGACGACTGGATTCGAACCAGCGACCTCTTGCACCCCATGCAAACGCGCTACCGGGCTGCGCTACGTCCCGTCTTTTTCCCTTGCGGGGTGGCAAAGCTACGGTAAAATTTGATTACACAAAAATCAAATAACAATGCTAATTTCGCGGAACGTTACACCGATGAAAGTAGTACTACAATCAGTCCTCATCAACGATCCCCGCTCTACTTATTTTGGTTCCATTAAAGACATCCTGGTTAAAGATGGCATTATCATGTCCATTGAAGACAACATCGGTACCGAAGATGCCGTGGTCTTCAAAGAACAGGGATGTGTCGCTTCACCGGGCTGGGTGGACACCTTTGCCCATTTCAATGATCCCGGTACGGAGTACAAGGAAACGATTGAATCCGGTGCGGAAGCAGCAGCAGCGGGAGGATTTACCACTGTGCTCGTACTTCCCAATACCCAACCGGTCATTGATACCAAGTCAGCCGTCGAATACATCATGGCGAAAAATGACCGGCTTCCCACCCGCGTGTTACCGATTGGCGCAGTGACCCGGCGTGCTGAAGGAAAAGAACTGGCGGAAATGTATGACATGAGTACCAATGGTGCGGCTGCGTTCAGTGATGGTCTTTACCCTATCCAGTCGTCCGGCATTCTCGTGAAGGCGCTGCAATACCTGAAAGCAATCAACGGTGTGCTGATCCAGGTACCTGATGATACGAGTCTTTCCGCGAACGGGCTGATGAATGAAGGCGTAATTTCCACCCGGCTGGGACTGCCGGGAAAGCCCATGATGGCGGAGGAACTCCTGGTAGCACGTGACATCAAACTGGCACGCTATACGCAAAGCCGGATCCATTTTACAGGCGTGACGTCACCGAAGTCAATCGATTATATTTCCAGGGCAAAAGCATCGGGCCTTGCTGTTACCTGTTCGGTTACGCCCTATCATCTTTTCTTCAGTGATGAAGACCTGATGGATTACGATACGCAGCTGAAGGTGAATCCTCCCCTGCGCACCGTGAAAGACAGGGACGCCCTCCGCGAAGCCGTACTGAATGGTGTAGTGGATACGATCGCCACGCATCATTTTCCGCATGACTTTGATGCCAAGATTGTGGAGTTCGAGTATGCAAAGTATGGCATGATCGGGCTGGAATCTGCTTATGGCGCGGTAAAAGCAGCGATACCGGGCATTTCGGAAACGAGACTGGGGGAACTGTTCTCACTCAATGCCAGGAAGATCTTCAACCTGCCGGACGCCCGCGTGGAAGCGGGTCAGCCTGCAGCCATTACACTTCATCTTCCCGAAAACAGTTTTGTTTTCAGCAAAGAACATATCCGTTCCAAATCCGATAATTCGGCATTTTTCGGTAAACCACTGAAGGGGCGTATTGCCGGAACGATCTCCGGAAAGCATTACCGGTTTAATAAACTCTCATGATCCGACGTGTTGCGCTGATCACCGGGGTCTCCCTGGGATTATTGTATGGCATCGTGCTTTTTGCCACCTACCAGGCAGGGATACCCGTAATGGCATCCTTTTTAAATATCTATACGTGGTTCCCTCTAATCATAGTGCCGGTCGGTGCGGTAGCCTGGTGGCTGCGGCGCAATCTTGTGCCTGTGCCCGATCTGAAAGAGCTGTTACAGTATGCATTTCTGGCCTATGTGGTGTACGAAGTGTTATATGCGATGTGTACCTACGGATTGTTCGGGCTGTACGACAGGACGGCGAATGATCAGCTGATCCGGCACCTGCTTGCGCAGACCGAAGCAAAAATGGCCGGGCAGCAGGTTCCGAAGGAAAAGCTGGACGAAATCAGGAAGTTGGCCGGTTCGGAAAAAGGACCGCTTACCATCCGCAAAGTGTTGCTGGGATTCGGAACGAACCTGGTGCTCGATTTCATCAAGTCCCTGTTTATTGCTACTATTACCAAACAAACCGTCCATCCAAAACGATAACATGGATCTTTCCATCGTCATACCCTTACTGAATGAGGCTGAGTCTTTGCCGGAGTTATGTGCCTGGATCTGCCGCGTGATGGACGAAAACGGCTACAGTTATGAGGTGATCCTCGTGGATGATGGCAGTACGGACGAAAGCTGGGAAGTGATTAAGACCCTGCATCGCGAGAATCCGCTGATCAAGGGGATCAAATTTCAGCGTAATTATGGAAAATCCGGCGCATTGAATGAGGGATTCCGGGCTGCTCAGGGAGACGTTGTGATCACGATGGATGCAGACCTGCAGGACTCTCCCGATGAAATTCCCGGGCTTCGCTCGATGATCCTCAATGATGGTTATGACCTGGTGAGCGGCTGGAAAAAAAAGCGGTATGACAATACCCTGACCAAAAATCTTCCTTCCAAATTATTTAATGCAGCAACCCGCAGTGTGTCGGGGATCTACCTCCATGATTTTAATTGCGGCCTGAAAGCCTACCGGCAGAAAACCGTGAAGAGTATTGAAGTGTACGGTGAGATGCACCGTTACATACCTGTGATTGCCAAATGGGCCGGTTTCAGAAAGATCGGAGAAAAAGTGGTAGAACATCGTGCCCGGAAATACGGCGTAACAAAATTCGGCCTGAGCCGGTTTGTCAATGGTTTCCTTGACCTTGCTTCCATTACTTTTGTCGGAAAATACGGCAAGAAACCCATGCACTTTTTCGGTTTATGGGGAACGTTATGTTTTCTGATCGGCTTTATTTCGATTACCTACCTGATCATCGGAAAGATCGTTGATCCTGAAGTGAGTCTCAGTAACCGGCCTGCTTTTTATATCGGGCTAACGGTGATGATTATTGGTTCCCAGTTGTTCCTTGCGGGGTTCCTGGGAGAACTGATCTCCCGGAATGCACCGGGACGGAACCTTTATCTGATTGAAGAAAAAACCGGATTAGGATGAGGATCGTGATCCTCGGACCGGCGCATCCGTTCCGTGGCGGCGGAATTACCACTTTCAATGAACGTATGGCCAGGGCTTTACAGGAGGCCGGGCATGAAGTGACCATTGTCAATTTTACTGTACAGTATCCCGGTTTTCTTTTTCCCGGCAAAAGTCAGCTGACCGATGAGCCTGCGCCCACGGATATACTGATCGAACGGCGGTTGCATTCCATGAATCCCATCAGCTGGTTCCGTACCGGCCTGTACCTGCGCCGCAGCCGTCCTGACCTGATCATTGTACGCTTCTGGCTGCCCCTTATGGGGCCTGCATTTGGCACTGTGCTGCGGATCGCAAGGGGCAACAGGCATACCAAAATCACTGCGATAACAGATAATATCCGTCCGCATGAGAAAAGGCCGGGCGACAAAATATTCACTCGCTATTTCCTGAAGAGCTGTGACCGGTTTGTGTGTATGAGTAGCAAAGTCAGGGAAGACCTGCTGGCCTTCGGACTACCGCAACCCGTGCTGCAGGTAGAGCATCCCCTGTACGACAATTTCGGGGCCGCAGCCGGCAGGGAAGAAGCCAGGCAGCGACTGGGTTTGGCGCCGGAAGATAAGGTGATGCTTTTTTTCGGGTTTATCAGGCAGTACAAGGGACTGGACCTCTTGCTGGAAGCCATGACCCTGCTCGAAGATCCCTGGCTGAAACTGGTGGTAGCAGGCGAGTTTTACGAGGATGAAGCCCTGTACCGGCCCTTGATGGACCCACTGATCAGTTCCGGAAAATTACTGTTGCATCAAAATTTTATACCCAATGATGCCGTTAAGTATTATTTCAGTGCTGCGGACGTGGTGGTACAACCCTACCGAAATGCCACACAAAGCGGCGTGACACCCCTGGCCTATCATTTTGAAAAGCCGATGATCGTCACCCGGGTTGGAGGCCTTCCTGATTATGTAAAAGATGGGGAAACCGGGCTGGTTACAGCTGCGGAACCTGCTGCGATTGCCGATGCTATCACCCGGTTTTTTACACTTGGTGAATCACATTTTATATCGCAGATTCGTACTGAAAAGAAGAGATTCAGCTGGCAGGTATTTTGCGAATCCCTGCTCAGGTTTAACCGTTAACGTAAAAACAAGCATATGCAGGAAACCATCAGTGCATTGATCCGGGCATCGATTGACACGAAGCAGCAATTGCTGAAAGATGAAACGATATTAAACACCATCAATGATGTGGCTGATCTCATGACAGCGGCATTTAAAGATGGCAAAAGGGCATGGTTCTGTGGCAATGGCGGCAGCGCTGCGGATGCACAGCACCTGGCGGCGGAACTTAGCGGGCGTTTCTACCTGAACCGGGTGGCGCTTCCAGCCGAAGCCCTGCATTGCAATACCTCTTACCTGACAGCAGTTGCCAATGATTTCGGTTACGATGTTGCCTATGCGCGTCTGGTGGAAGGCATTATGGGTAAAGGCGATGTGCTGCTGGGATTCTCCACATCCGGCAACTCTCCCAATATCCTTGCAGCATTTGAAATGGCCCGGTCGAAGGGGGTGCATACTGTTGGGCTTACCGGGGAAACCGGTGGCAAAATGCGTCCGCTTTGTGACTACCTGATCAATATTCCATCGAAGGATACTCCCCGGATCCAGGAGAGTCATATTCTTGTCGGACATATCGTTTGTCAACTTGTTGAGGCCGCATATTTTCCCACTAAGTAGTTATGCTGAATCTTGCTGAAATCCGCAGGGACTGGACCCTGTTCCTGGACCGCGATGGTGTGATCAATATTGAAAAGGAAGCTGATTATATCTATCATCCCGGAGAGTTTGTGTTGTATGACGGTGTGCTGGATGCACTCGAGATCTTAAAAACCCGGTTCGGGCGGATCGTGATGGTTACCAATCAGCGGGGCATCGCAAAGGGACTAATGACAGAAAAGGATCTTCACGATATCCACGATCACATGCTGGAACTGTTCTCCTCCCGGGGCGTGGTGATAGATGAGATCTATTTTAACAGTTCTCTTGATGACGAACATCCCGACCGTAAGCCACAGCCCGGGATGGCATATAAGGCCAAAGCAGCCTTTCCTCAGATCTGGTTTGAGAAATCGGTAATGGTGGGTAATAATCTCAGTGACATGTTGTTCGGGAGAAATGCCGGTATGCATACCGTTTTTCTGCTGACCACTTCGCCCGATCAACCCCTTCCCCACCCGGCTATTGATCTGGCTTTCAATGACCTGTTAAATTTTGCGCAGGCAATTCCTGCGGTATGAATTTGGTACCTTCATATCCTGATATGAAAATAAAATCCCTATTCCTCCTGATCGCTTTATTGCCTGCCTTATACCTTTCTGCCCAGCGCAACATCAAAGCTGCTGACTGGAAGGATCTTGAAAAACGGGAAGATTCCCTGAAAGTGTTTGCTGACAGCATGGTCAATGCAGAACGTGCCGGGACCAGGTTCCTGGCAGACAGCAATTTTGTAAAAGGATTTGTGCGTGCCTTAAAAGTTCCCTGGTCATTTCAGTTCCCTTTCGATTCACTGACTACCGTATCGCAGTTGTATGCGCCTGATAGCAGCTTCCGGATCTTTACCTGGCAGCTGAAGAAAGACGAATACATGTATTTTCAGAAGGGAGCCATCCAGATGCGTACCAAAAATGGCACATTGCGGTTGTATCCCCTGTTTGATGTTTCCATGTTCACCAGGAAACCGGATGATTCCGTACGGAACCGCCAGAACTGGATCGGTGCACTTTACTACAAGATCATTGCAAAAACCTGGCAAGGTAAAACCTTTTATACCCTCCTGGGATTTGATGGGTTTACCGTATCCAGTAACCGCAAATGGATGGAAGTTTTGTCGTTCGATGACAATACCGGTGAACCGGTTTTTGGCGGACCATTCTTCGTAATACAACCGGATTCAGCAAAAAAGAAAACTACTGTGAATCGTTTCCATATCGAGTATAAGAAGGAAGCAAGTACTACGTTCAATTACAGTTCGGAAAAAGACATGGTGATCTTTGATCACCTGATCTCTGAAACAGACGAACCCAATCGCGCGGAGACTTATGTTCCTGATGGAGATTTTGAAGGATTTGAATGGAAGGACGGGAAGTGGGTACAGATCAAGAAAGTTTTTGTTGATGTGCCTGATCAGTTCAAGAATGTGGATCCCTACCTCGGGAATGCACCTGCTGAAGATGCTTTGCTTGACAAAGACGGAAATATTGACGAGAAGAAGCTGGAAGAAAGATCAAGGAAGAATGAAGAAAAAGGAAAAGAGAAGCCCAAACCCAAACCCAAGAAACCTGTCAGCAACTAAAAATAAGATCCCGTTTTACCATTTGCTGTTGCAGTATAGCAATACTGCACTGAACATCATTTTCCCGCTCATTTTATTCCCATATATGACCCGTACGCTGGGACCTTCGGGTTACGGCGTACTGGGCTTTTATGAGTCGATGATGCTGGTGGTGACAGTGCTTGCTGCGTTTGGCGTGAATTACTACGGATTGCGGCTGCTGAGTAAATCGGCGATTGGGGATACCGATCAGGCAAATACCGTTCTGCACCTTTTGCTAATCAATGGGATAATGGCACTATTGGGTGTTGCAATCTATTTCGTATATATAGCCCTCAAACCGGTGCATATCGGAAACTGGACGATTTCAATATTATATGGGTATATCATGGTGATTTACCTGTTCAATGCTGACTGGTATTTTCAGTCTCAGGAAAAGTACCGGTTTTTATTGTTGCGAACGCTGATACTTCGGCTTTTTGTGCTGGTGAGTGCTTTGGTCTTTGTCAGACAACCCGCGCACCTGATTTATTATATTGTCATCAGTGCGATCAACTATTCCCTGATAGCGGTATCCACCGGATGGAACCTCAGGCACCTGCTTAGGCACTGGCACTGGGATCCGGCATTGCTCCGCAAACTGATCACAGCGCTCTCTCCTTTCGCTGTCATGGGTATATTGAGTTCGTTGTATTTTGCAATCGACACCATCCTGCTGGCACGTTATGGAAGGATCACAGAACTTGGCCATTATACCGTTGCGGTCAAGATCGTGAGACTGAGTCTCAATGTATTTGTCGCTGCTTCGATTGTGTTTTTTGTGAAACTGTTCCGTACCCGGGTTGATCGTTCCCTGCAGGCAGACAGTATGCTGATGACCGTGCATCTGAGTATTCCGGTGTCTGCGTTGTTATTCTTCCTGGCGGAGCCGGTGATCCGTTTTATTTCCGGTGAAAGTTACCTTCCTTCCGTTCCGTTGCTCCAATTATTTGCGTTGCTGTGGGTGATTGTGCCTTTACATGATTTCTTTGCCATACAGGTATTGATGGTTCATCACAAGGAAAAGCAGCTGGTAATCATTTATGGTTTTGCGTGTGTGCTGTCTTTTGTGCTGAATGTGATGCTGATCCCCCTTTGGTTCACGCAGGGAGCGGCAATAGCAATTGTGCTGACCGAGATATTTGTACTCGTCGCTACAATCTGGCAATCCCGTTCGCATTTTCGCTTTAGATGGCAGCATTTCGGTGAAGTGATGGGCTGCCTGCTGTGTTTTCCAGTTGCTTACGGTGCATCTTCATTTGCTGCAGGATGGAGCAGTCAGCCGGTTTTGCAACTCATTATCGTTACTATCGGAACCCTGGTGGTGTATGCCGGGATTCAATGGTATGTTCTGGCCAATCCTTTCTGGAAAAGGATGATCAGATCATTAACAATTGAAAAGGAAACTAGTCGTCCAGTTTAAGAACAGCGAGGAATGCCTCCTGCGGCACTTCAACAGAGCCAATCTGACGCATCCGCTTCTTACCTTCTTTCTGCTTCTCCAGAAGTTTACGTTTCCGGCTGATATCACCACCATAACATTTGGCGGTAACATCCTTACGCATCGCGCTGATGTTCTCCCGGGCAACGATTTTGGCGCCGATTGCAGCCTGGATCGCGATGAGGAACTGTTGGCGCGGGAGCAATTCTTTCAGCTTTTCGCAAAGTTTACGACCGAAGTCGTTTGCCCTGCTGCGATGGATCAGCGCACTGAGTGCATCCACTTTTTCCTGGTTCAGCAGGATATCCATCTTCACGATATCCGCTTCGCGGTAGCCGATAGGATGGTAATCGAAAGATGCATAACCCCTGGTCTGGCTCTTCAGCTTATCGTAGAAATCAAAAACAATCTCGGTGAGTGGCATTTCGAAGATCAGCTCTACCCGCGTTTGTGTGAGGTAGCTCTGGTTGATCAGGATGCCGCGTTTTCCGAGGCAGAGCGTCATGATATTGCCGATATATTCCGGCTTGGTAATAATCTGTGCTTTGATAAAGGGCTCTTCGATCCGGTCAATCCTGCTTGGATCCGGCATTTCGGTCGGGTTGTTCACCAATACCTTTTCACCCTTTGACGTGTAGGCGATAAAGCTAACGTTGGGAACGGTAGTGATTACTGTCTGGTTGAATTCCCGTTCCAGCCTTTCCTGGATAATCTCCATGTGGAGCATGCCCAGGAATCCGCAACGGAATCCGAATCCAAGCGCCTGGGATGTTTCCAGTTCGTAGGTAAGGGAAGCATCGTTCAGCTGGAGTTTATCCATGCAGTCGCGGAGCTCTTCAAATTCATCTGTTTCCACCGGGAAGATACCAGCGAATACCATGGGTTTAACCTCTTCGAAACCCTTGATCATTTCGGTGGTCGGATTGGCTGCGAGCGTGATGGTATCACCAACCTTCACATCCTTGGCGTTCTTGATACCGGTAATTACATAGCCCACATCGCCTGCGGCTACTTCATTGACCTCCGTCATTTTCAGTTTGAGGATGCCCACTTCGTCGGCAAAGTATTCCTGACCGGTTGACAGGAACCGGATCCTGTCACCTTTTTTAATGGTTCCGTTGAGAATCCTGAAATAAACGATGATTCCGCGATAGCTGTTGAATACGCTGTCAAAGATCAGCGCCTGCAGCGGAGCCTGTGGATCACCTTTTGGTGGAGGAATTCTTTCCACAATGGCTTCCAGGATTGCATCCACACCAAGACCTGTACGTCCGCTTGCCAAAAGGATTTCTTCCGGTTTGCAGCCGATGAGTTCCACGATCTGGTCTTTTACTTCCTCGATCATAGCGCCATCCATATCGATCTTATTGATCACCGGGATGATTTCCAGGTCATTATCGATCGCCAGGTACAGGTTGGAAATGGTTTGTGCCTGTATACCCTGAGCAGCATCGACAACCAGTAATGCCCCTTCGCAGGCAGCCAGGGCACGGCTCACTTCATAACTGAAGTCCACGTGACCGGGGGTATCGATCAAATTCAGAACATATTTTTCATTATTGGGACGCTGGTAGTTGATCTGAATGGCGTGGCTCTTGATCGTAATGCCCTTTTCCCGCTCGAGGTCCATATCGTCCAATACCTGGTCCATCATTTCCCGTTCGCTGATCGTATTGGTTGTTTGTAACAGCCTGTCTGCCAGCGTACTTTTTCCGTGGTCAATATGGGCGATAATGCAAAAATTCCGGATGTGCTTCATCAATGCTTCTTAAATGCGGTGCAAAAGTAACGAAAAGGTGTTAGTTTCGCAGCAAACTTACCTATGATGGATTTACAGGAGCAGTTTAATCAAGCCGTTGCCGACAGCAAATCTCTTTCCGAGCGCCCCAGTAACGAAACCCTGCTGCAATTGTACTCCCTCTACAAACAAGCCACTGACGGGGATGTAAATGGTGAGGCCCCCAATATGTTTGATTTTGTGGCCAAAGCGAAATATGAGGCCTGGGCCGCGTTAAAGGGTAAATCTCAGGATGCCGCGCGTTCTGAATATATTGCGCTGGTCAATAAACTGATGAATTAAGCAGATTTTCCAGAGCACTGGCCAAATGCCTGCCTGTGGCAACATTTTCCGCAATTTTCAACAAATTTTGCCTCTTCGTTAAATAATCTTCTTCGGTTATTGTAGGGATGATCGCTGGCAATTCATGAAGGTCACGGATCAGCCAGCCGATATTCATTTCGCTGATAAATCCGGCTGAGCCTGAAGATTCCGGTGCGATTACGGGTAAGCCTGAAAGAATATAAAGGGAAAGTTTATGGTGGTTGACATAGGACATGTATCTGCCAACGCTTCCCCCTTCTGGGGTGAAATCGTCGCCATCCCAGATAAGGCCGAATTTGCCCAGGATGATATTGGGTAATACTTTTGGATCAAGTATGCCCATCCAATGCAGGTTGGGTTGGTTTTTCATGTTTTCTGTCAGTCCTGGTCCATATACGTAGAACTGAAGAGGCTGTAAATCGCCTGTTTTCTCGAGAAACGGACTCTTGGAAAGGTTACCGGAGAAATTAATGGTGATATCGGATGAAGGTTGGCGCTGGTTGACCGGCGCCAGAAAATCAAATGGTCCGAGGGTCGAAAAGTTGGCCGCAGGCACATGTTTCAATAACCAGCCAGCCATGTTCCCGTTGTGAACGATGAAACGTGAAAAATGCTTCAGGAATCGAATCTCCTTCTTCAACAACAAATCATCTCCGTCTTTCAACCCGTCAATATCGGTAATAAACAGAATAATATTTGTATGCTTACGCCGCAATGTTTTGAGCAGGTACCGGTATAGTTTTGGATAAACCGGGAATTGGGCAACGACGATATCATTTTCCCGGATTTGT
>NZ_BBWV01000006.1 GCF_000974785.1 Flavihumibacter petaseus NBRC 106054 | reverse complement strand
TTCAGCCACCATTTGATAGCTGGCTTCAAAATCACTGCCGTTCACCTTTTCCCGGCGCAACCCGGGGAAACCTGCGGCAAACTCCCATGCATCCATTTTGCGGGATTCTTTTGCCTGGACGCTGATACCCCAGCGATTGTCCTGAACGAGGTAAAGTATGGGTAACTGCTTCAGGATAGCCATCTGCAGCGCCTCCCCCACCTCTCCTTCCGTGATGCTGGCATCTCCCAGGGAGCAGACTACCAGCGGCATTTCACCGTGATGGGTAAGGCGGAGCCTGTTCCTGTCGTGGTCTTCATAGAAACGAAGTCCCTGCGCAATTCCGGTTGTCGGGATAGCCTGCATACCGGTTGCACTGCTTTGGTGAATGATCGTTGGAAAATCTGTACTGCGGATATTGGGATGGGCGTAATACTCGCGGCCTGCCGTGAAGGGATCATCCGCTTTGGCCAGCAATTGCAGCATCAGTTGTGCAGGTGAGAATCCCATGCCCAGCAACATGCTTTCGTCGCGGTAATAGGGACTAACATAGTCTGCCGGATCGAGCTGCATACCGACGGCCAGTTGAATGGCCTCATGGCCACGGGAGGTGGAATGTACGTAAGAACAGATCTGTCGGTTGGCCTCATAGGTTGCTGCCATATGCTTAACGGCGCACATGTGCCGGTAAGCCTGGAGCAGAATGTCCATTTCTATCATAGCAAGTGTATCGTTCGCAAATATAAACGAACACTTGTTAGTTTAATGGTGCAGCTTATTTAATTTCGACAGTAAACATGGATTTATCTTCCATAAGGCCTTCCAGTTCATCACCCACCACGCATTCGCCCACGCCGGCGGGCGTACCGGTAAAGATGAGATCGCCAATATTTACGGAGAAGTAGTTGGAAATATGGGCAACGACGGAATCAAAATTGAAGATCATGTTGGAAGAGTTGCCCTGCTGAACAATCTCTTTATTTTTCAACAGGGAAAAATTGATCTCCTTCCTGTTTTTGACCTCATCCAGGAGCACCCATTTACCGATAACAGCGGAATTGTCCCAGGCCTTGGCCTTTTCCCAGGGGAGTCCTTTTTCCTTTAATTCATTCTGGATGTCACGCGCGGTGAAATCAATGCCAACGGTAACGGCATCATAATATTTACTGGCGTAGCGATCCTGGATGTATTTGCCATTTTTGCAAATCCGGAGTACCAGTTCGCATTCATAATGCAATTCGTTGGTGAATTCAGGATAGTAGAAAGGTGTATGGGATTGGAGCAGTGCACTTTTGGGTTTCATGAAAATGACCGGTTCATCGGGGACTTCGTTACCCAATTCTTTGGCATGCGCTACATAGTTACGGCCTATACAGAATATTTTCATATTCAATAAGGGTTTAATGATTGAACAATCATAGATTAATTTGGACGGGAAGTCCCGGATTTACATAGGGGTCATTGAATCAAAAACAAACGTGGGGCAGTGTGCGAAAATAACCATTCATCATCAATATTCATAATTGGTAAGTAACATTGTTATACTGATTCATGGCGAAATTCAGGCCAGCCAGGGCGAACTGTTCAACCAGTTCGACGGATTTGCCGATCTTATATAAAACCAGGGGCCATTCTTCCTTACGCCAGGCGCTCAGTACAAATTCTGCCTGCATCCCTTTCGGGTAATTGTTACCGATACCAAATCGAAGCCTGGGATAATTGATGCTGCCCAGGTGTTCCTGGATACTCCGGAGACCGTTGTGTCCGCCATCACTCCCGGAGCCCCTTAACCGCATTTTATCCAGCGGGAGTGCCAGCTCGTCTACCAGCACCAGCATCTGTTCCAGGGGGATTTTCTCCTTGTCCAGCCAGTATTTTACCGACTTGCCGCTGAGGTTCATGTAGGTGGTAGGCTTGATGCAGATCAGCTGTTTGTTCTTTACCCGGATAGTGGCGACATCGGCCAGCCGGTCGGACTGAAACTTCTCCTTGTATTTGCCTGCGAGGTGGTCAACGATATCGAATCCTATATTGTGGCGGGTATGGGCATATTCTTCCCCAATATTACCGAGACCAACAATCAGAAATTTATTCATACGACGGGCGGCTAGGAGGCTTAAAAGAAGAAAGGCTGTCTTTCGACAGCCTTTCAGGAGATTATTTCTTTTTATCTGCTGCGGCTTCTTCCTGCTTCAGCTGGCGGGTCATCACCACCGATGCGATCGGAATACGCGGAGAGTTGAGGATCTCGAAATTGTCTGCCTTCACATCCTGAACGCGGACGTTTTCGTTGAGTTGCAGGTTGCTGATGTCCAGTTCAACACTGGATTTCAGGTATTTGGGAAGAGTCTTGATCTTGAGGGACTTCATTTTCACCACCAGTTTACCACCTTCTTTCACGCCGGCGGGAGCACCAGTCAGTTGGAGGGGCAGGGTAGCGATCACTTTTTTGTCTTCCACCAGTTCCAGCAGGTCTACGTGGATCAGCTCGTCGGTAACTTTGTCAAACTGCAGGTCTTTCAGGATGCAGCGGTAGCTTTTGCCGTCTACCTTTACTTCTGCCAGCTGAAATTCCGGAGTGTACACCAATGCTTTGAAAGCCTTAGCAGGGGCTGCAAAATTTACTTCAGCAGCGCCTCCGTAAATTACACCTGGCACTTTTTCCTCAGAGCGAAGTTGGCGGGTGGCTTTTTTACCGCTGTCGGTCCTGAGTTGTCCTTCGATTGTAATTGTCTTCATTTTGTTGTATTTAAAAAAATCTTACTGCTGTTCCTTGGCTTTCCGCTGTGCGTGAATGAAAAGACTGGTAATGCTTTTCTGTTCGTATGCGTTCCTTATTGCGATAGCAAACAGGTCTGCCACAGAGAGAACCTTTATTTTTTCAATGTCCTGGCGGAGCGGGATGGTGTCACACACCACCAGTTCTTCCAGTACACTGGACCCGATGTTTTCGTAGGCCTTGCCACTGAGCACGGGATGGGTGCACATGGCTCTTACGCTTCTGGCTCCCTTTTCCATCAACAGCCCGGCACTTTTGGCGAGGGTACCACCGGTATCGCAGATATCGTCGATCAGGATCACATTCCTGTCGGTTACATCTCCGATCACCACCATGCTGGCTATCTCGTTGGCCCGTTTCCGGTGTTTGTCGCAGATCACCATTTCAGCGTTGAAATAGCTGGCGATTTCCCGGATCCGGTTGGCCGAACCCACGTCGGGGGCCGCAAAGGTAAGGTTTTCCAGCTTCAGCTGCTCGATATAGGGAATAAAAATTACCGAGCTGTCGAGGTGATCCACCGGGATGTCAAAATAACCCTGGATCTGGGGAGCGTGAAGGTCCATCGTGATCACCCGGTCTGCTCCCGCAGCAGTTAACATATTGGCTATCAGCTTACTGCCAATAGCTACCCGGGGTTTATCCTTCCGGTCCTGCCGGGCATATCCATAATATGGTATGACAGCGATCACTTTGTACGCGGAAGCGCGGCGGGCTGCATCGATCATGAGCAGGAGTTCCAGGAGGTTATCACTGGGAGCGAAAGTGCTCTGGATCAGGAAAACCACATCTCCGCGGATGCTTTCCTGGAAGACCGGCTGGATTTCCCCGTCACTGAATTTGGAGATGCTGACGCGTCCCAGGGGAATACCATAACAATTGGCGATTTTTTCGGCCAGGTACTGCGAACCCGTACCGGAGAAGATCTTCGCAGAGGAATGCATATTTCAGTTGTTGGTGCGGCGAAGATAAGGGGAAGGTTTGAGTATGTTTAGTTGTTTGGGAGTTTAGTTGTTTAGTTGTTGGCCACTCCGCTCGTCTTCAGCAGCCAGCCTGCGCTTCAGGTATTCAACTTCCAAACTACTAAACCTATAAACATGCGAAAAAGGTTGTGTTGGCACAACCTGGTGAATTCTATAGTAAAGGTTCAATGGTGATCAGGTTCACCGGAATTTGGGAAATGGCATGGTGGTCTGGAAACGCCTGTTGCCAGGGTCACCGGAAAACATTTTCCCAAATGCCGGAAACAAGCTATCCTTAACGGGAAGCCAGTTGTACAGCATTGTTTTTAGCGGCAGGCTGCACAACGGTAATGTCGGCATTCTTGCGGCTGTTGACGGCCTTGAAAATTGCGGAACAGATAAAGATGGAAAAGAAAAGGGCTACAATGTAAATGCCGATGCAGAACAGCATTGACTGGAAGCCTCCAAGGGTGTTGAATGTGCGGGCGGTCATAGTAATTGAATTTTTCAGTTTTTCTAAGGATGCTTTGGATATGGATAAAACGGGTGGAAACCCTGTTTTATGTGATAAAGTTATTTTATAATCTTACCTCATGCAAGCGCAGAACCACTCAATTAAATCATGGGCAAAAGCCGACAGGCCAAGAGAAAAACTACTTAGTAAAAGTCCCATGCACCTTAGCGATGCCGAGCTGCTGTCTATCCTCCTGGTTACCGGATACAGCAAACAGACTGCACTTGACATTGCCCGGGATCTGCTGGCCAGGTGTGCCAACAACCTGTTTGAACTGGGAAGGATGAGTGCCTATGACCTGATGAAAATCAAGGGAATTGGCTATGCAAAAGCGGTTACGATAACTGCGGCGCTTGAATTGGGCCGGCGAAGGCAAACTGCCAGGGTGATGGAACAACCGGTGGTTTCCGGAAGCGCTGATGTAGCCAATCACCTGCGCCAGCTATACCAGGATCATCACCAGGAAGTGTTTGTGGTATTGTTCCTCAACCGTGCAAATATGATCCGGCACCAGGAAGTGATCAGCCTGGGCGGCATCGCCGGTACGGTAGCTGATCCCCGGATCATTATGAAGAAGGCCATTGAGCAGGAAGCAAGTTCCCTGATCCTGAGCCACAACCATCCCTCAGGGAATCTTAAACCGAGCCGGGCCGACGAAGACTTAACGCAGAGAATTGCGCAGGCGGCCCGTTTGCTGGATATCCGGGTAATCGATCATATTATTGTCAGCCAACAGGGTTATTTCAGTTTTGCCGATGAAGGCTTGCTGTAAAAATCATCCCGGATACTGCTTTATGCCTGCGCAGCCGGACCTCCGAAATTGAGTGGTAACTGAACTTCTTCCAGGTCTTTGATATCTCCGTTGGCTTCTTCAAATCTGTCGATATTCTCAATCAATGCCTTCATAAATCTTTTTGCATGCTGAGGTGTCAGGATTATCCTCGACTTCACCCGACTCTTGGGAGTTCCGGGCATTACGTTGACAAAATCTATTACGAATTCAGCATGCGAATGGGTAATGATCGCCAGGTTGGCATATGTGCCTTCGGCCATGTCCTCTGATATCTCGATATTCAGCTGGGTGTTATTGTTCGTTTCCATCTTTCTGCGTTAAAGGGCAAATCTAGTAAGAATGAGGCACTTTGCCTACCAGTTGAAGATCAGCTGACCTTTCCATTCTGACCTGGTATTGCCGGTGATTTCTTCGCTACCCGAGCCGATTACGCCATCACCCATGTACCGGGTAGCTGCCCATCGTACCCACCACTGCACTTTAAATGCCTTGCTCCAAAAAGGTAAACGGACACTTCCCTGCACCTGCGTATAATAACGCCAGCCATTTCCATAGTAGGCCGGTATAGAAAAGGCATACAACACATCACGTTCATAGGCATAAATCCTGCTGTCATAATTATCTGTGGTAAACCGGTTCAGGCGGGCGGTCACCTGCCATCCGTTGCGCGTCAGTTTATATTTGCCATCAATGTAGCATGCATATCCTCCCGATCGTTGCGCCACTTTTTCGAAATGCACCAATTCCATGCGGGCGGCAACCTGCAGCTGGCGGCTGCATTGTACCTCGCCATGCAGGCGCCACGACGAACGTATTTCAGGTTCCGGGAAAAGTATGGCCCCGGCAATACCGTTTTCGGACTTCACAACCTGCCTGTAACGCAAAGTGATCAGGAACTTTTTTTTCCTGGTCCATGTTGCCTGCGAACCATACTCATACCCCGATCCCGGAGCGTCTGCCCCGAAACGTAGCCATGGGATACGGTACACGTCGGCGTAACCCTGTACCTGAAGCGATGGATGCAAGGATAGTTTCCAACCGGAATAGATGCCCGACTCATTCGCGGGTTTGCTGCCCGCGGCAAAGGCGTCTGCATAGATTGCCTGGTATCCGGCCGGATAGTGGCGCGCCACGAGTGATAGGTCCATTTGCCTTCCTGCGCTGAATACCAGTCCCTGCAAATAAGCCATCCCGGTACGACACCAGGCAGCTTCTCCGAATGCAAAAATATTCCTGTGGGTATAACTGTAATGAACAGCCGCATTTTCCCAGTGATTACCCGACCAGGAAAAACTGTTGTACAATAATTCAGACGGTTTGTACGGGAGGTTATAACGATACGCGATTACCGCTCCGCCGCCCTGAAATCGTTTGGACTGATACCTGAAGGCAATCCCGGCGCTAGTTTCTGTGAGGTCGTTTTTGTCTTCCAGTTCTCCTTTCGTCCGGTGGTACCCGGATGTATTCCTGCTGGTGAAAACCTGCTGTCCGCTATCGCCTTCTGTCAGGTTGGCGGTGATCCGTTTTCGGGAGACGAAAAAGAGCCCTTCCCATTTTTTCCATTCCAGGCCCATTGCCGCACCGCGGTGAAAATTCCATTCACCTGAGGAACGGTAGGGTTGCAGCATTTTACCCTGCCGGTAAACGGAAATAGCTTCCCCGGTTCTGCCCAGTGACAGCCCCTGCCATTCCACCAACCCCTGCCCTATCTGTAACACGTAGTCGCCGAGTGCAATTGTCTTCAGCATCCCTTTCCGTTTCAGAAAAACATGAAATCCGAGAAAATCACCAAAACGCTCTCCGGCGTCTTTTTCAAGCGTAACGCCCAACCACAATTGCTGCCGGAACTGGTAGAGATACCGGATATTTTCCCTCCATGCACTCCCGGAATATGCTTTATTTCCGGCACTGTCCCGTTGTTGACCTTTGGATGCTTCCGGCACTATACCCAACCGAAGCTGCAGCGTGCTTTTTCCTCCCGTTATCATACGCCTGAACCGGGTTTCCCAGGATGGATCGGATCCAAAATGCAGCAAGGGCAATACCATCCGGATAACAGGAATATCCCAACCCGGTACCGCCTGCAGTTCATAGGGCGAAAGGAAAGGACCAAATACCATCCTGTAATCCAGAAACGATTTGACCTGCCGGGGAGTCAGCACGCCAAAAGCGATCAATTGTTCTTCACTGATACTGTTGGCTGCAAATGGATGCTCCAGGATGGCCTGGCGGTCGATCAGCAACTGGTCCATCTCCGCAGCATTGTCATTGTCAGCGGCAATCGCTTCCATCTGGTCATTCTCCGGATGCGGTTCGACCTGTGCATTGGCGATACTCAGGCAGCACACCAACAACACCGTCAGGCTTGCCTTATTCATCGCTGCTGGTTTTGCGGGGTGAAAAAAATAACAGTCGAATGCCGGGTGTCCATCCAATTGCCGGCTGGCAGGACCCGTTAACCGCTACTTCAAATCGTGGTAAGCTCCAGGCGGTTTCCCAGCCAAACCGGAACGGCAAAGTCTGCCAGCACATTCCCAGGCGCAATTGCCGTTTAATGGTATATAGCAGGCCGCAGCGCAAAGAGAAGGCTTCACTGGGTTGCCATTGCACTTCGCTTTCTGCATAGAGCACAGCTGACAGGTCCTTGCCGATGCCGGCAGATACCTGTTGCAGCGGACTTGCACGAAAAAGGGATGCCCTTCCCCAGACCGAACAAAGGCCGAAAACGGCAGCTTTAGCCATATAACGGGCATCGAGCCTGGCTGACCAAAACTGTTGCCGCATTCCTCCGGGAAATTTGTCGTGCCGGTAGCCCAGCGCGATGCCCATCGCCAACTGCCTGGACAGTTCCAGTCCCCACCCGATGTGGCCCGTAACAGCTTGGAATCCCGGTAGTCTCAATAGGGACAAACTGCCACCGGCTCCTGATTTATTATTTCCTGGAAGGTCAACCGGAACAGCGACGACTACCCAATTTTCCTGTACGCCGTCTGCAAAAAATGGCCGTACCTGCAATACTGCGATCTCTGCGCCTGGGGTAAAGGCCCAGTTGGCGGGAGCAGAGACTGCACCGCTGCCAATACCCCGCATAGTGCTGCTCCACTTTGCGGTGATCGCGTTGGGCTGCGCATATATCGCGATGCTCCCACCATAACATCCCAGCCCTGCCAGCAACTGCAACAGCTTTTTCATGTCCACAAGATGCGGCAGGCAACGGGGTGGGTCAAGCGTTGATTAACGGTGTTTCACTTATAGTTTAATCTATCGATTAAATAACGATTATTCATAGATAAAATACCACAACCACGTATGGCTATTCGATGAATTAACGATAAATAATCGCTATTCTATCGTTATATAATTAAAATATTGATTATATTCGGGAAATCCACCATACTTAAAACTTTATATCCATGAGTAAAATCACCGAAAACGAGCTGGTCAATAAGGCGCGGGGGAAAATGAGCGATCAGTTCATGTACAGAACAAGAGGCGAAAACACGTTCATCTCGAAACTGCCCAAAAGAGATAAAACCAAAGCACCCCATGAAAACCAGGTGCGTGTCCGGGACAAATTCAGTGACGCGCAGCAATACGCCAGGGTGGCGATCAGCGACCCTGATCTCAAGGCAGAATACCAGCAGCATCTTCCATCCGGAAAAGCGGCCTACAACGCGGCGCTGAAGGATTATCTCACTGCGCCGGAAGTACAGGAGGTGGATACCGCCGCCTACGAAGGGATTGCCGGAAATCCCATCGTTGTTTTGGCCGTAGACGATTTCCGGGTGGTGGAGGTCAGTATCAGCATTCACACGGCGTCGGGACTACTGGTGGAAGAAGGTTTTGCCCAGCTTAGCCCGGTTTTCCGGAGGCGGTGGACCTATACGACCCTGCACGATAACCCACAGTTGGCAGGAAGTGTTGTTAAGGTAACGGCAAAAGATCTTCCGGGAAACCCGGGAACAGCTGAAGTCACCCTTCAATAAAAAGGCCACTCCGGAGAGTGGCCCTTAGGTTTCAAAGGTAATATGTGATCACTAGTTCTTGTCCCAGAACAGCTTGGTTTCAACTTCGTCACCACCAATAGCATCAGCAGCGCTGCGGTAGTTGGTACCGTTGAGTTGTTGCTCGTTGCCAGGATAGGTGAAACGGTTGGGGAAACCAGAAACTGCACCAACAGGAGGATTCAGCACCGGCTGATCGAGCCTGCGTACTTCTGTCCAGCCTTCGAAGCCACGATTATAGAGTGCGATCCATTTCTGGAAACCGATCTTCTGCTTCCAGTCGCCGGCTGCAGTTGCATAAGCAACATCCGGACGTGCCAGGTATGCATTTGCATCAGCTTCTGAACCACCCCAGTAACGAATGGATGCTTTAACGGCATTGTTGTAATGCGTTGCAGCAGTTCCGTCAACAGCCCAACCACGTTCAGCAGCTTCCGCGCGGAAGAATTCCACTTCAACATAATCCAGCATATCGCCCGGGAAATCGGGTTCGATCATTTGTTCGCTGGGCTTGGATGTTGTAGAATAAGTGTTGTTGGAACCGAGGATGCCACCAACATATTTTCCCTCATTGTTGGGACGGAAATACAGCGAAAGACGTGGATCATTCATGTCTTTCAGGATATCCAGCAATGCTTCACAGGCCACCATGTCCTTACGGCCGCTTTGTACGAGGTCTGTCCACAGCGGGTTAGTATTCGGTGTAGTTGCCATGTAGGGGAACAGGGCATTGTCGAGACTGGAACTGAAGGCTTTCGCGTCAGCAGCTTCGAAAGCAGCTTTAGCAGTAGCACCCAGGTCACCTGTCACATCAGCCATGGTCAGCGCCATGCGGATTTTCAGGCTGTTTGCGAATTTCACCCACTGATCAACATCGCCCTTATAGAGGAAGTCGGCAGTTTCGGAAAAAGCTGCAGCTGAAGGATCAATCGCGGCGAGGTCGGCATCGAGACGCGCAAAGAGGTCTTTGTAAATCTCTGATGCGTCATCATAAACAGGGAACACGTTTTCGGAGTTCAGTGCTTCAGTATAAGGCACGTTACCGAAAGTGTTTACCAATACAGTGAATGTATACACCTGCATGATATCGGTGATAGCCACTTTGTTGGCGCGCTGGGCGTCAGGAATGGTCATATCGGCAGCAGCGATCTTTTTCGCTTCGTCGAGGTCCTTCAGTACATCGCGGTACATGCGGGCCCACCAGCTTTGCGGGATAGCACGTGTGGTGAAATCATACTGGGGCTCATCCTGGTAGGTAGTAGCCGCCCAGTGCTGCACGGTGAAACGGAAAACGTTGGTGTTCACGCTGGAGCTTACCAGTCCGTCAGAAAGATTCCTGACAGCGTTGGAAAACAGCGGCTCAGCAGGAACAACTTCAGGCTTCTTGGTTTGTTCGTTGAACCGTGAGATATCTTTTGTACAGCTTGCCAGTACAAACAGGGAAGCTGGTATTAACATGTATTTCTTCATGATCGATTCTCCTCTTTTTAGAATTTAACTTTTACGTTGAACCCAAGGGAACGGGTGGTTGGATACGCACCGCTCTGGTAACCCTGGGCATTACCGGCAGACAGGTTCTCTTCCGGATCAGCGTATGGCAGGTTTTTGTGGATAATCCACAGGTTACGACCGATCAGGGAAACATCAATTCCCTTGAAAGGACGGATTTTCTGCATAATGCTTTGCGGCAGGGAATAAGTCAGGTTCATTTCACGCAGTTTCACGTAGCTGGCATCATAAACGAAAGCGGCAGCAGGATTATAGGCATAACCGTAAGTGCCGTATTCATTTTCAACACGGATGGTGTTGGGTTTGCCGTCTGGTGTAACACCAGGCATGATCACACCACCACCGTTGGCGATGGTATTGCGGCTCGGGTTGCCGAGGTCGTTCAGGCCTGCACTTTCAGCATAAATGCCGGTTGCAAGACCGTAGTACATATCCAGGGAGAATACGTCACCACCCTGGCGAACATCGATCAGGAAGCCGAGTGCGAAGTTTTTGTAGCGGAAGTTGTTGTAGATACCACCGGTCCAGTCGGGGTTAACATTACCGATAACATTGCTGGTGCTGGAAGTTTGTTTGTAACGACCGGCATTGTCGCCAGCGTCATACACCACTTTCTGACCATCCTGGTAAACCCAGGTCTTGCCCTGGATGGTACCGAAAGGCTGACCTACTGTAGCGTTCACGCTAACACCACCCTGGAAGGAAGCCAGCTGAAGGTTCTTCGCGTCTTCGTACAGGCTCAGGACCTTGCTGTTGTTTTTTGTCCAGTTCACGTTCACATCCCAGCTGAAATCGCGGGTCTTGATCGGGGTAGCGAACAATGACATTTCTATACCCTTGTTTTGTACGTCACCGGCGTTGTAATATTTGCTGCTGTAACCAGTTGCTGTGGTTACAGAAACGGGCATGATCTGATCAACCGTGTTGGTGCTGTAGTAGCTTACATCGAAACCGATACGGTTTTTCAGGAATGCCATTTCCAGACCGATTTCACGGCTCTTGGTTCTTTCAGGTTTCAGTTCTGCGTTGTTCTTTGTTCCGGGAACAGAATAAAGGATGGTTTGACCGAACTGATCAGGGCGGTCATATGCATCTTTAATTGCGCCAAACGGAGCATCACCACCTACTTCAGCATAGTTCACACGAACTTTACCGGAAGACAGCCATTCGATATCACGGAGTTGTTTGGAGAAAAGATAGCTTCCGCTTACTGAATAGTAGTTGTAGGCGTTGTTATCTACAGGAAGTGTAGAAGAGCGGTCGCGACGGAAAGTCGCATCAAGTGATACTGTTTCACGCCATCCAAAAGTTACACCACCAAAATAGCCATCAACAGCCCTTGGCTCGCTTGTTTCAAGCGTTGCAGAAGGCGTATTGACAGAGTTGGAAATCGCATACAATCCGGGAACAAACAAACCACCGTTTGTCGCATTGAAGGAAGAGGTTATTTTGTTCCTGCGCATGTTCACACCAAGAAGTCCCTTGAAGTTGATATCATCAGTGATATTCTTGTCAACATTGGCCATCAGGTCATAGTTCATCTCAGAAAAATTCCGCTGGAACAGGGAATAAGAGGAAACGGAAAGGCTTCCTACTGCTACCCTTTCTTCCTGGGTTTCGTTGTAGGTGTCCATAGACACGCGACCGAGGATATTCAACCAGTCAGTCACTTTGTAATTCAGACTTACGTTTCCGAAAACGCGACGGCGGGAATCGGTTTCATAGTTCTGATAACGGGTCCAATAAGGGTTGTCAGTATAGATGGGAACGAGTCCGTCAGGAGAACTTGGATCAGCCCAGTTCCAGGTAGTGTTGTTATACACACCGCCGTAGTACTTGGGGCTTTCAAAATATGCACGTTTCTGGTCAGCGATGTCCATATTGGTCTCATACCACTGGCGGAAATTCTGGTTTACGTTGTAATCGTCATAACCGGTACCATAACGTCCTTTGCCATCAATTTGAGAATAGTTAACTGAAGCGGCAGCGGTCAGCTTGCTGGTTACATTGTAAGTAGCACCGAAATTTACAGTGTTCCGGAGGATATTACTGTTTGGCAGAATGCCATGCTCGTCGTTCCTTGTATACCCAAGTTTGAATGAACCATTCTCATTTCCGCCATCCAGGTAAATACTGTTGTTGTTGGAAACAGCGTCTTCGTAGAAATCACGGGGATCCGACTTAGCAGCGACCCAGGGATGGGCTTTGCCATAATTGGGTGAAGTGCGGTCCCAGGAATCCCACTGGAATACATTGAGGCTGGGGTCGAAAGCAGCACCGTAAGAAGCATCTTCCGTGGTAGGCACCACGAGGTCCTTTACACCGTCACCATCAGCATCAAAATACCAGAAAGCGCCGTTGGGTGAACCTTCAGAAGCCTTGGAGTAGCCACTGGTACCATAACCAGCGCCATATTGTTTCTGATACTTGGCGAAAGTGCTTTTGTCCATTGATCCGACAGTCAGACCGCTGTTGATGGTAATACCAAGACCTCTTTTACCTTTTTTGGTAGTGATCATCACCACACCATTGGAAGCGCGGGAGCCATAGAGTGCAGTTGCAGCAGCACCTTTCAGCACGTTAACGTTCTCGATATCATCAGGGTTGATATCGGCAGCAGCGTTACCGTAGTCGAATCCGCCACGACCAGTTTTCTGGTTGGCAGAGTTATTGATAGCGTTTTCAATTGGAACACCGTCCACTACAAATAGTGCCTGGTTGTTGCCGGTGAGTGATTTGTTACCACGGATTATGACGTTGGTAGAACCACCGATAGAGTTACCCTGGCGGATTTCCAGGCCGGAGATACGGCCGGAGAGTGCGCTGGCAACGTTGGTACCACGGGCTTTGGTAAGGTCATCGCCTTTCACCTGCTGGGCAGCATAAGGCAGGGTGTTTTTGCTCCGCTTTACACCGAGGGCGGTCACCACCACCTCGCTGAGGTTTTCGTTCGATTTGAGGGAGATACCGATCTCTGCTGATTCGCCAACAGGAACGGCGGTTTTTTCATAGCTGGCGGCAGTTACTTCCAGCACTGCACCAGGTGCAGCTTCGATGGTAAACTTACCATCAGCGTCAGCAGCAACTCCTTTGGAGCTGCCCTTGACTTTCACAGAAGCGAAGGGAACGGGTTTGCCGTTGGCGTCCTTCACCTGCCCGGTGATTGGCCGGACTTGCCCGAACGCTACTGTTCCGAGAAACAGCAACGAGAGCACCATTGAGGATCTTCTCATGTACATGTGTGTTTAATCCGCCCAAGATATCATTGTTAAATTTTGAAGAAATCTCAATTCATGGTGGATAAGGAAGTGTTTCCGGTACACAACACATATAGCCATTTAACTTATACTTTTTTGCGTAAATACAAACCTGAATGGGCTAAATGCAGACCTGTAAAGGATTTCATCATGATAATTTTTTGCATAAATTTATCTAACAGTAATGTTAACACGAAGTTTTTTTTCGGTTTTTAGCAAAATTGCGAGTAGTTCTACTGTTTTTAGATTTCATGCAACACTGTTAATTGCGGTTAACTAAAACCGATTCAATGAAAAAAATGAAAGCCCTCGTGCTTGGCGTATGCCTATCCACTATCCTTCTCTCCTGTTCTAAAGAAAATGCAAAAGATCCCGCTACAAGTGGTTCGCCAGCAGCCTCGTTGCCGACCAGCCAATCCGATCCGGCATTGGTTCGTTCAAACTCCGTCCAGTTAGGCGAAAAGGTATTTGTCACCTACAGCGGCGGACAATACATCTCTTCTTTCCAGGGGGGCATTACTTTTGGCGCAACATTGCCTCACCCGACTGACGATCCCAGTGGCATTTATGATGGTTACCCGATTCCGACAATTGACTATGTAAACTGGACAATAAATCCTGCGCCCTGCCCGACCACTGTAAACGGCCAGTTCTTTACCATCCTGGAACCAACTTTCCCGTCTTCAGTAATTTCCAACACAGAACAAACATTGCAGGCATATGACAGTTATTTTGATCAGATCAAAGCGATACACAACACAACGACCTATGTTGTAAATGGTGTGACCTTTCCCGCAGACAATACGTGGAAGAGCAATCAGGTCGCGGCGCTTCAATACCCCCAGGTCACTGCCACAGTCACAGGAGGAGGCGGCATAAAAACGGTTACTGGTCAGCTGATACGAGATCATCTTTCACCGACAAAAATGTCGGTTATCAGTGAAAAGTATGTTCCTTCCAGCAGCACATCATCCACCAAAGTTGTGGGGGTAGCTTTTCATGGAGCTTATAGGGTTACCTGTTATGCGCCCAGCGGCAGCAGCAGTGGTCCGGTCACTTCAGTACTGGTGACGAGTTCCGGCGTTACACAAACTGTCGCAAGTTTCAGTATCAACTATACCAATCCTTCTCTCGGGGTTTATCAAACTATCGGAAGCATCACGCTGCAGAACGGTACTGTAATCGTCATCAATGACACAATGGAATCATAGTAGTTGTTATCCCACAAGTAAAAAAGAAGCGCAGTGATCAATGACCACTGCGCTTCTTTTTCGCGATGCCGGAAGATCTATTCGTTTGCAAAAAGTATGACCTTTTCCACTGATCCGACATCACTGAAATCAGTTTTGTTCTCTTTCATATACGTTCTGATTTCATCGGATTTTTTGGGGAAAGCTGCGGCAACCTGCTTCTCCGTATTGGCCTTGGTAAGTACCTGGCCGTTCTTCAACCAATAAGTTTTGCCGGGAGTATAGTTGAAGTCCTGTTTATAGCGTTTGGTAACATAAGTATCGGAAACTGTATTAGACACAACGTCCTGATCTCTTTTTTCTGTAGCAGCCTTGTCGGCTGTAGGCACCATCCGGTCGACTTTCGCCGTATAAGTGACCAGCAGCGCCACAGGGGTTTCTGTAATCTGGTGATAGAATTTACCCTTGATGGCGATAAATTTCGCATCATTGATCATCACAAATTCAACCTCATCAGGATTGGTGATCGTCATCTGCTGGTCATCCTGCAGATAAATCAGGGATTGTTCCAGCATGTTGTAGTTCAGGCTAACTGTTTGCGTAGCACCGTTTTTCATTTTAACGAATCCAGGAACGAAACGGGAGAACAGGTAACCTTTGGTGGATGGATCACCTCCGTTCTGTGCGTGTAGTGTTTGAATAAGGCAAAAAGTTGCCAGCAGGCAGAATTGGAATAACTTTTTCATTGGTGGTTTTTTACAAAGAATTGCCCCTGGAAATCCAGGGGCAATAGTTAATATCAAAGCTGGTTTTGCATTAGCGTGCACCAGTATAGGTAAATGTTTCAGTGATGGCCACTCTTTTATTGGTGCCCTGAACCATCCAATAACTTACTTCAATCTTCTCGGGAACTGCTCCGTTGAAGGTGATCTTGTTAATGCCATCGGGGTTCAGTTCAGCAGAACGAAGCTGCGGGTTTGTTCCCTGGCCATAGTAGTTTTCTACTTTGCTAACATTGCCAGCGTCATCAAAGTAGAAGATTGGCGCAAAGTTACCGTAGTAGCTACCAGAGCCGGCATTTTTGAACGAATAGCCGTAGATACCGCCGTTTAAGTTCGGATCGAAATAACCTCCGCCTGTGGCACCCTGGGTCACCAGGTTGATCGTCTTCGGATAGCTAGATGTGGCTGCACTACCGATTACATTATCGCTGTAAGTACCGGTAACATTGTACACACCATCATATTTGTTCCGCGCCGCGAATGTAAAGATCGCTTTGCCGAAGTTACTGCTGATGGGTGTATTGTCGCTTACACTGGTGATTACAAGAGGCAGGGCATAGTTGGCATTGTAATCAAAATCCGGAGAAATGTGAACGATTACCTTGGCAGTTGCACGATTTTCACCTTTCTTGATCACGATGCTTGTAGGCGCTTCAAATACAGAAGTATTGGGAACTTCATAATTCTTCCCTTCTGCGTCATTGTACAGCTCAAGGGTTACCGGATCTATCGTAAGGTTAACGGTAATGTCATTCGGCGCGGAGGTTTCCGGTCCGGAGTAGCTGACAAGAACATTAAACTCTTCAGACTCCCCTGGGTTCAGTGTACCCAGATCCGCCGTGAAACGGGGGAATGTGTCCAGCGCCGGCGTTCCGGAGTTGGCAAATTCTACAATGTTATTGCTCTTGGCGGGATCAAAATAGGGATCCTCTTTCAGGCAGGATGCCAGGCTCAGGGCCGTAACCGCAACGCCAAGTATTTTAATAAAAGATTTCATGTGCTTGTGATTTGTTTTATAGGCCAATTACTTAGCCCAGAAAATTTTAGATGTGAACGGATCAATTGACTTGGGAACATTGCCGCCGTTATAGTTGGTCTCTGCTGTGGGATACAGGATCCTTGCAGGCAGTTTGTCGGGTCTTGTACTTACAGACTGAAGAGAAGCAAAAGACTCCGTTGGGCTATCAGATCCCGCAACGATTTTCGGATAGCCAGTACGCAGGTATTCGAAATAACCTTCCTGGGAATTAACCATGTTCAGGGCGATATATTTCTGTGTCAGGATAGCTTCCAGTTTTTCTTCATCAGTTTCTGCCAGTTCGAAGTGAACAAGGTAAGTATCAGGGTTCCATTCTTTATAAGCTTCGAGGTCACCTGAAGGACTCACCCAGGCCGGATCTGCAGAAAGCTGGCCATTGGGAAGTGTGTACAGGTATTGATAGGATGCCAGCAGGCCTGAGTTAAACAAGGCATCTGCATCACCATCAATGATCCCCCTGACTACGGCTTCTGCCTGCAGGAAATAGCTTTCTGCAGCAGTAAGTGCAGGGAAACCTGCATTTGGTCCTTTCAGAGCACCTATACTGTTTCCGGAAGAACCGGCATCAGTAACCGCTTCCTCGTTGATATGAGAGAACCAGTTGCTTCCTGCAGGACTGGAAGGTACGTTGTTACCCTCGAAGCCGAGTTGGTTTGCACCTGTGCTGGGGAATCCATTGTAGAGCACGTAGCCACGCGGGTCATCCAGTTTGGTTGCATTGTAGAAACTAAGCGCCCATTTGGTTGGCATCCAGGCACGGTTGGTGGTAGCGCCGGTATAAGTATATACCCAGGTATTCCAGATAGGATTTTGCTTTCCGTTATCCCTGGTAAAACCGGGATTGATCAGCGCATCTGTAGACAGGAACCCCGCATCGTCAAAATCAGTATTGCTGAAGTTAACTTTTCCGTTCGCACGAATGATCAGGCGCAACTTGACGGTATTGGCCAGTTGTTTCCACTTGGTCATATCGCCGTTGAAGAGCGGATCAGAAGTACCCAGACTCTTAACCTCACCGGTGCTGGCTTCAGTTTCATTGATAATGGCAAGTGCCTCATCAATATTGTCTGCCAGCGCCTTATAAACGTCTGTAGCAGCATCATATGCTGGTGTCAGGTTCTGGGTACCTTTGAAGGCATCATTGTAAGGAAGGTCATTGTAAGTATCCACCAGCATTTGGAAATCATAGGATTTCATGATGCGGGCGGCACCTGCAAAATAACCGAGTTCAACGCCAATGGAATCAGCATATCGGATAACCAGCTGAAAGTCATTCAGGTTATCGTAGGTGGATGACCAGAGACCCTGGTAGTCACTGCTGGACCAGTTATAGGTTACGTTAGAACCAAAACCGCCATATCCACCGGCGTTTGCCATATATCCGCCTACCTGGGCACCGTAAGTATTGTAACTGTTCAGTACGTTGGCAGTCTGTGTAATTGCCTGGGGTAACAATACCTGCGGCGTGGCGGAAGTCGCGTTATTCGGATTGGCGTTGATATCCATTTTTTTGGTACAGGAGGAAGCAACGACTATCGCTCCTGCCATAATGCCAAATGCTATTCTTTTCATGTTCTTTTTTTTGTTCTATTCCATTCAGGTTTTCAGCACCATCACATTCTGACAGCTTCAGCCTGTGGAATATCAATTTGTGGAAAGTTTAGAAGGTAACTGTTATAGTTCCACCCATGAACCTTGAAGGCGGTGTTTGTCCGAGACCTGTCAAACCGATACCGTTGCTGTCATTACCAGCATCACTGTATTCAGGATCGGTGTAGTAGTTGTATTTAGACAACCATACGAACAGGTTTCTTCCCTGGGCACTAACTGTAGCAGATTTGATAAACTTCGTTTTCTTCAGCAGTGAAGCAGGCAAAGTATAGGAAATCGCAACCTCTCTTAATTTCCAGAAATCACCGGATGTTACATAGTTGGAAGAAATGTCCATGTTCAGATCAGCATCTGACCAGAAACCGGCGTTACCATTTCCATCCTGTACAGTAACAGTAGTATTCTTGATATAAGTACCTGGTTTGTTGGGATCCTCATAAGAAGAATTCGGGAATACAAAACGGTTGCGGTCAAACACACCGGTGCGGTAGCTTACACCTGCCCAGTCATATGTAGAACCACCAGCGTTGTACACTTTGTATCCACCACGGTATTCAAACAGGAAAGACAGAGACCAGTTCTTGTATTTGAAGTTTCCGTCAAGACCCAGGCGATATTTCGGAACAGCTGTACCAAGGATCTTCACGTTAGGATCTTTCTGGGGAGCACCTGTCACACGGTCAACGATTACACGTCCTTCCGGATCGCGGAGGTAGTCATAACCCATAATAACGGGGAATGCCTGGCCTTCCACGGCATAAGAACCGGCACCATCAGAATACTGCGCGATGGGCAGGTTGGGGAGACTTGCACTAATATTGTTAACAGTGTTGTCCAGGAGAGTAAAGTTACCACCGATGATTGCTTCGAAATCGCGTGTACGAACAGGCGTGCCATGCACAGTCAGTTCCAGGCCACGGCTTTGCGTCTGGCCTGTGTTCATCAGGAGACGGGAATAACCGGTAGTGTTGGAGATATAAGTATTAACTGTCTGATCGTCAGTTTTAGTGTTATAGTAGGTAACACTTGAAGTCACGCGATCATTGAACAAGTTCAGGTCAAAACCAAATTCATATCCTTTGGTGATCTCAGGACGCAGGTTATCCGATACAAGACCATTGCCGGCTGTATAACCAGCCTGGCTACCATAAGGGTAGCCTGCAGCCTGAACGTAGATCGGATTAAGTTGATAAGCACCGTAGTCAGTAGAAGTACCCAGGTTCACCTGTCCTACTTTAGACCATCCCGCACGCAGTTTCAGATAGCTGATCACATTGCTGTTCTTGATGGGCTCGATCGCTTCAGAAGCTACGAAAGAGAGGTCAACTGAAGGATAGAAGAATGAGCGGTTTTCGGGAGCCAGGATTGAAACCCAGTCATTCCGTCCTGTTGCATGCAGGTAGAGGTATCCTTTGTAACCCAGGCGAATATCGCCATATAAACCAGATTGGCGGGCCAGGTAGTTTGATTCAGTTGCTGTCGGAGTACCAATTCCAGTGCTCACGTTGAACAGGTCAGGAATAACGAGACCGTTTGCACCAACACCCACATACTTAGCCTGGTCCTGGCGGTATTGAAAACCACCGATAAGATTCAGGGAGAAATCACCACCCAGCTTCTTGCGCCATTGGCCGAAGAGGTCAGTGATCAATTGGGTTGAGTATGAACTTCCATCTGTTACAGAAGCCGGTATATCAGATTTGGATCCGCTCACTTCCTCTGCGTAGTGCGTATAGTCAAATGCGCCTACAGTAGACTTGTTGGAATTGTTGCGGGTAGCAATACCCTGACGGGCAACCAGGTCAAGACCATCGATCGGTGTGAAACGCAATTCCACGTTTGCAGTCAGGTAATCTTCTCTCTTGTTGTTGCGATAATTGTCAGCAGAGAAATATGGGTTCTGATACCAGGGGTTGTAATAACCATTGGGGTTAGCGTATTTATCCGTCTCCCAGTTTTTGAATTTGGTAATGGGAATCCATGAAGGAATGTTCAACAGGTTGTTGTACATGCTGGATGTCTGGGTAGTGATATCGTAACGGTTCTGTGTATACGAAGTGGCATAAGTCAGGTTTACTAACTTACCTATTTTGCGGGTACCGTTCAGGCGAAGGTTGGTACGATTGTACTTATCACCGGGAGTGGTACCGGTTGCAGTTGCATACTGACCGGAAAAATACAGGGTAGACACATCATCACCAGAGCTTACAGAAAAATCTGTCTGATTGGTCAGACCCTTTTCCCAGAATTTTTTGCGCTCGTCTGTATACTGGTAGATTGCAGAATCCTGGCTACCGTCTTCCAAAGGATAACCCAGTTCACGCATGGAACCATCATAACGCGGACCATAGGACTGGTTTTCAATAGAAGAAAATGCAGGGTTACCATTTACGTCATAACCGTAAGCACTACCACCGCTACCGAAAGATTTTTGCACCTTGGGGTAGAAAGCGACCTGTTCCATTGTAGTCGTGTTGGAGATCCGGATGGTAGCAGCACCACGCTTTCCTTTTTTGGTGGTGATAATCACCGCGCCATTAGATGCAGCTGATCCATAAAGTGCCGCAGCTCCTGCACCATTCAGTACTGTTACATCATCCACATCTTCAGGGTTAAGGTTACCCAGCACTGATGTAGGAACAATAATGTTGTCCAGTACAACCAGCGCCTGGTTGTTACCAGTGATAGAACGCTGGCCACGCAGTACAAGACGGAAATTGGGGTTTACACCACCACTCGTGTTGTTGATCTGGAGGCCTGCGACTTTACCTTGCAGACCGCCTGCAACGTTCACTGATTTGCCTGCAGTGATGGCATCGCCCTTCACTACTGTAGCTGCAGTACCGATCTCACGGCGCTGTGTCTTGATACCACCCGCAGTTACGATTACTTCTTCCATCACGGAACCCTGGAGACTCACGTTCACGTCAGAAACACCGTTAATGGAAACTTCTTTTGTACCAAAGCCCGCGGAGGACACTTCAAGGGCTTTCTCAGTGGTTACGTTCACTTTGAATACGCCCTGAGCATCGGCTGTACCGACTACTTTTCCCCCTTTTAGTTTGATTGTTGCGAAAGGAATGGGCTGCCCCTTGTCGTCCGTAACCTTTCCGGTTACTGTTTTGGTTTGCCCGAACGACAGCGCACATAGCATTAGCGCCATCGCTAGTGTTAGCAATTTTCTCATGTGATGTATTTTTTGAAAGACTGAAAAGTGAAATTACTTGATAAGAATATTGTTAAAGAAATCGTAATACAGGTATTTAATATAAATTTTACAGTTTATGCATTCTTTTTGAAATATTACAAATTTACCATGCGTATAAATACGCGACTTTTTTGCTGATTCGGGGTTGAGCTGATCCAAAAAATACTCTAAATGCTCTTGTCCGCGACTTAACTTTGCGCCATGCAAATTCTAGATGGTCAGCTGGTCTCCAAAGCCACAAAAGACGAACTCCGGATCCAGGTCGCCCAGGTGGTGGCCGAAGGCAAAAAAACACCCCACCTCGCAGCTGTTCTCGTTGGTAACAACGGGGCCAGTGAAACTTATGTGGGGGCAAAAGTGAAAGCCTGCAACGAAATCGGATTCAAATCCACCCTCGTCCGCCTGGAAGCAGACATCAGTGAAAACAAACTACTTGAAGTAATTGAAGGTTTAAACAGCGATCCCGATGTTGATGGGATCCTGGTTCAACTGCCTCTTCCCGCCCATATTTCAGACGAAAAAGTGATCAATACCATACTCCCGGCGAAAGACGTAGACGGGTTCCACCCGGTAAACGTGGGCAAAATGGTCCAGGGACTTGACAGCTTTGTAGCTGCCACCCCGCATGGTATCATGCTTTTGCTGGAACATTATAAGATAGATACAAAAGGGAAAAACGCCGTCGTGATCGGCCGCAGCAATATCGTTGGCCGCCCCATGAGCATCCTCCTGAGCCAACCAGGCAACCCCGGTAACTGCACGGTGACTATTACTCATTCCCATACGCGGAATCTTAAGGAACTTTGCCAGCAGGCCGACATCATCGTCGCCGCACTGGGCAAACCGGAATTCCTGACCGCTGATATGGTAAAAGAAGGCGCTGTGGTGATCGACGTGGGCATTACCCGTGTACCGGATACCTCCAAAAAGTCAGGCTTCGCCCTGAAAGGCGATGTTGCCTACGGTGAAGTTGCTCCGCGTTGCAGCTTCATTACTCCCGTTCCCGGCGGCGTGGGGCCTATGACCATCGCGGCGTTGATGAAAAACACTTTTAAAGCCTGCCAGGCAAAATGGTAACCGGATGAACCTGGCTTCAACCATAAGTACACGCCTTCCGCTCATGGAAGCCTTTTATACCCTCCAGGGTGAAGGGCGCCACCAGGGAAGGGCGGCCTATTTCATCCGCCTTGGCGGATGCGATGTCGGCTGCGTTTGGTGTGATGTGAAAGACAGCTGGGACGCCGATAAACACCCCCTGACTGCCATCAATGATATGGTGCATGGTGCAGCAACCTATCCTGGCCGCCTTGCCGTGATCACCGGTGGCGAACCCCTCCTCCACCAGCTGGACGAGTTAACGGACGCCCTGAAAGCCGCAGGATTCGAAACCAACATCGAAACTTCGGGTTCCAGCCCCCTCAGCGGCCAATGGGACTGGATCTGCCTTTCCCCCAAAAAATTCAAGGCGCCCCTGCCGGAAGTAGTGGAAAAAGCAGACGAACTGAAAGTGGTCATCTTTCACCCTTCCGATTTCAAATGGGCGGAACAATGGGCCGCCCAGGTTAAACCGGGTTGCAAACTCTACCTGCAGCCGGAATGGGAAAAAAGGGAAAAAATGATGCCGCTCATTATCCAGTATATCCTGGATAACCCGCAGTGGGAACTGAGTATCCAAAGCCATAAATATATCGGCGTACCATAAAGTTTCCTAATTTTCGTTATATACTGGCTTTCAAACACCTATGATGAAACAATTCCTTCTCGCCATAGCAGCGCTCCTTTTCTTCTTTCAAGGCCGGACCCAGGGTTATCAACCGGATAAACTGAGCCCAAAGGCGGTTAAGCTATATGAAAAAGCCATCGAAGCAGCCCAGGGAGGGGATTTCAAACAGGGAATTGACCTGCTGAAGCAATCTGTGCAGATTAGTCCCGGTTACATGGACGCCTGGTTGTCCATCGCCGGTATGTACGGTGAATTGAAAGACTATGATAATGCCATCGGGAACTATGAAAAGGCCCGGGCGATTGACACCGTGTATTTTGGCGACTACAATCTCCCCTACAGCATCAACCTCGCCGGAAAAGGCAGATTCCAGGAAGCGCTGGTAGCTGTAAACCGGTTCACCATGATCAATGACCTGAATGAGTCGAGCCGGAAAGCTGCAGCCTACCGCATCCGCTCCTACAAGTTTGCACTTGAGATGGCCGCTTTACCCGCCGTGTCCAATTATCAGTTCCAGCCACAGAACCTGGGTGACAGTGTAAACAGCGCTGTATCGGAATATTTTCCGTCACTTACCATAGACAACGGACAACTGATCTTCACCCGACGGGTGGACAATTTCAACGAGGACTTTTTTGAAACCCGTCAATCCGCCGCCGGATGGAGCAAGGCCAAGGGGTTGACCGGCGCCATTAACTCCAACCTGAATGAGGGTGCACAGACGCTTTCGCAGGATGGCCATTGGCTGATCTTTACCGGTTGTAACTTCCCCGACGGTTTGGGCAGCTGTGATTTATATATCTCCTATTTAACCGACGAAGGCTGGAGTGAACCTGAAAACCTCGGTGATGTGATCAATACAGAATTCTGGGAATCAGCCCCCAGTCTTTCCCCCGATAAAAAAGATCTCTATTTCGCCAGCAGGAGACTGGGCGGCTTTGGAGGAAGTGACCTCTGGGTAAGCCACCTGCAAGCCAATGGAAAATGGAGCGAGCCGGAAAACCTTGGCCCCGAGATCAATACTTCCGGTGATGAATCCTGTCCGTTTATTCATGCCGACAACCAGACATTATATTTTACTTCCAACGGGCTTCAGGGTTATGGCGGAGATGATCTTTTTATGGCACGGAAAGGACCAAAGGGAAGTTTCAGCCTGCCGCGTAACCTGGGCTATCCCATCAATACCATCGAGAACGAAGGCAGCCTGGTTGTTTCTGCTGATGGCGCTGCAGCCTACTATGCCAGTGACAGGGCAGACAGCAAGGGAGGCCTTGACCTGTATACTTTTTCTCTCCGGAACGATATTCGTCCCATCAAGACCTTGTGGATCAAAGGCAGGGTGATGGATGCCCAGACGAAAAAAGGTTTACCCACTTCCATGGAACTAACGGACATCAGCACACGACAGGTGATCAGCCGCGTACAGACCGACGAAACCGGCAATTACCTGATCACACTTCCGGTTGGACGCGACTATGCTTTCAATGTCAATCGCAGGGGCTATCTTTTTTATTCGGAAAACTTTTCGCTTTCCAAAAAGGATCCTGATTCCACCTACAATATTGACATCTACCTGCAGCCGATTGTTGCCAACGCGACAATGGTGCTGAAGAATATCTTCTTTGAAACCAACAGCACGGCCTTGGGTGATGCTTCCGTGGTGGAATTGGGTAAACTGATTCAGTTGCTGAAAGAAAATTCCACGCTGCAGATCCAGATCAATGGTCATACCGATAATGTGGGTAAGGCAGCCGATAACCTGAAGCTCTCCAATGGCAGGGCACAGGCTGTTGTGGATTACCTGATCAAAAACGGCATTGATGCCAAGCGCCTTCGTTTCCAGGGCTTCGGTGCAACAGTTCCTGTTGCGGACAATAACACGGAAGAAGGACGTTCGAAAAACCGCCGCACCGAGTTGAAGGTCATCGCCCGCTGATAAGGGTGAAAGAACGCTGCCGGGAGAATCGCGCGCAAAATATCTTGTGGATCAAAAATGGCTTCCACGGAAACAGTGCTGCAGGTGGCGCTTACCCGGTTACCGTATATCGGGCCGGTACATGCCAAAGCGTTAATAGAGAAGTTTCGCACCGCCAGTGCAATTTTCGCCGCATCTGAATCTGTACTGGAAAAAATGAACGGCATCGGGCTGATCCGTGCAAAGTCCATCACGCAGTTTAATGACTTCAGGGAGTGTGAACTGGTGCTCCAACGGTCGGCTGACCTTGGCTGTGAAACATTATTCCTGGGCAGCCCGGCATATCCGGCTTCTCTCTACAATGTTAACGATCCTCCCACACTGCTGTACTGCAGGGGAAGTATTGATCTTAACCGCCCCCGAAAGCTCGCCGTTATCGGCACGCGGCACCATTCAGAATATGGCAGGCTCCAAACGGAATCGATATTACGGCAACTTGTGCCTGCCGCACCGCTGATCATCAGCGGTATGGCATATGGCATTGATGGCCTGGCGCACCGCACGGCACTGAAGCTGGGTTTACCTACCATCGGCATACTGGCGCATGGGCTGCATACGGTGTATCCGGCCGAACACAGGCTTCTGGCAACGGAAATGCTGCAGCATGGAGGCATGCTGATCAGTGAATTTCCACCCGGGGTTAAGCCGGACCGGCATAATTTTCCTGTGCGGAATCGTATTGTCGCCGGTATTGCCGAGGCGTTGCTGGTGATTGAAACCGGTAAACAGGGTGGCAGTATGATCACTGCCGGGCTGGCCAATGGCTATAACAAATATATATTCGCCGTACCGGGCAGGATAACGGATCAGCGCAGCAGCGGCTGTAACCTGCTATTGCAGCAAAGGATTGCATCGCCTTTTTTTGAAACCTCCGGGTTCTTGTCAGACATGAACTGGCAGGTGGCCGGTTCCATGTACACGCAGCCTCCACAAGCCACTATTCCATTTGACCTTGATCCGGCAGAAACGATCCTGGTGAACCTTTTAGGGAAATCCCAGGTGCTTTCGATTGATGCGCTTTACCCACTATCCGGCTTATCTGCCGGAGTTGCTGCCAGTGCATTACTTTCGCTTGAAATCCGTAATATCATCAGGGTACTTCCCGGTAAGAGATATCAGCTATGTTTGTGAACGATGCCGGCAAACCCTTTGCTGTAGCGGATTTCAGACATTAACAAAAATCATTTGGGACGAATTTGGCCGCTGCACTATCTTTGCACATGGCAACAAGAAAACATTCCTCCCCTGGTTTAGATCTCTCCCACAAATTTTTCGGTGACGGCCTCACATTCGACGATGTACTGCTGGTTCCTGCATTTTCACAGGTACTTCCCCGTGAAGTAAGCACAAAAACCAGGCTTACCCGCGAGATTAGTCTGAATATCCCTATGCTCTCCGCAGCAATGGATACTGTTACCGAATCGAGTCTGGCGATAGCACTTGCCAGGGAAGGCGGTATCGGCTTCCTGCACAAGAACATGACTATTGAAAAGCAGGCCGAGCTGGTGCGGAAAGTGAAACGAAGCGAAAGCGGAATGATCATTGATCCCGTAACGCTTCCGGAAGATGCCACGATCGGCGATGCGCTGAAGCTGATGAAAGAAAACAAGATCGGTGGCATTCCCATCATCGACAAAAAGAATAAACTCGTTGGCATACTGACCAACCGTGACCTCCGTTTCGAAACGACCAAATCGAAAAAAGTGAGCGAGGTGATGACCAAAACCAATCTGGTCACAGCTCCGGAAGGCACCAATATGCAGAAGGCCGAAAAGATTCTTCAACAGCATAAAATCGAAAAACTTCCGGTCATCAAGAAGGACGGTACGCTCGCGGGATTGATCACCTATCGGGATATCATCCAGCTGCAAAGCTTTCCCGATGCCAACAAAGACGGCTACGGGCGCTTGCTGGTCGGCGCTGCCATCGGCATCACACGCGATATGCTGGACCGTGTTGCAGCGCTGCAGCAGGTAGGGGTTGATGTGGTGGGCCTGGATAGTGCACATGGTCATTCGAAAGGGGTTATGGATGCTCTGAAGAACGTCAAGAAAAATTTCAAAAAAATGCAGGTGATTGCCGGTAACGTCGGTACTGCCGCAGGAGCCAGGGCACTTGCTGAAGCCGGCGCAGATGGCGTTAAGATCGGTATCGGTCCGGGTTCCATCTGTACTACGCGGATCGTAGCGGGTGCCGGTGTGCCGCAACTTACTGCGATCATGGAAGCATACAGCGCCCTGCAACCGCTCGGAATTCCGCTTATTGCTGACGGCGGTATCCGTTATACCGGTGACATGGTAAAAGCACTGGCTGCCGGAGCCGACAGCGTTATGATGGGAAGTGTGTTCGCAGGAGTGGAGGAAAGCCCGGGCGAGACCATTATCTATGAAGGCCGTAAATTCAAGGAGTACCGTGGCATGGGTTCTATCGGTGCCATGGCACAGGGATCCAGTGACCGTTACTTCCAGGATGTGGAAGACGATATCAAGAAACTGGTACCGGAAGGTATTGAGGGCCGGGTTGCCTATAAAGGGTACCTCCGGGAAGTTGTAGCACAATTTGTTGGTGGTCTGCGGGCGGGTATGGGCTATTGCGGTGCAAAAGATCTCGAAACACTGAGGTCGACTTCACAATTCATCAAGATCACGAACGCCGGCATGAAAGAAAGCCACGCGCACGACATCGACATTACCAAGGAAGCACCCAACTATTCCCGCAAATAATTTGAAAAGGTATTATCCTCTCTGCCTGGCATTGGCCTCGGGTATCCTGCTGTCTGCCGGCTGGCCCCCGCTGCCGATGCCATTTTTATTGTTCATCGCATTCGTTCCACTTTTCCTGCTGGGTGAGCAACCTTTGTCGAGAATTAAATTCCTGGCGGGCTGTTTTTTGACCCTGCTGATCTGGAACATCATCACTACCTGGTGGATGTGGAATTCCACTGCAGAAGGTGCCATGTCCGCAATCGTCGCCAACTGCCTGTTCATGAGCCTGCCCTGGCTCGCCTATTATAATGTGAGAAAGCGGCTGGGCGTGAATACCGCGCTATTTGCATTGGTAACCTCCTGGATGACCTTTGAATACATTCACCTTAACTGGGAGCTCAGCTGGCCGTGGCTCACCCTCGGTAATGGCTTTGCGTCGGTGCCGGATATGGTGCAATGGTACCAATTCACGGGAACCAGCGGGGGAACACTCTGGATATTATTGGTCAATGTGCTGGTTTTCAGGTTATGGCTATCGGCACAGCACAACCGAAATGGAAAGAACAGGCAACTGGTCGTTTTACTATTGACGGCACTGGTGTTGCCACTGTTATGCTCCTACCTGGTTTTCAGGGAGGAGTCATTTGAAGCAACGATCAATAAATCACATCGGGAAATACTGATCATTCAACCGAACATTGACCCCTACAGCAAATTTGAAACAGGTACGCAGGATGCACAGCTCAACCTCCTCGTTCACCTGAGTGAATCCGGGCTGGACAGCAACACCCGGCTCGTTGTGTGGCCCGAAACTGCCATTAACCTGCCGAGAGGGATTGAAGAAGACAGCATCAGGAACAACTTCATCGTCCGGCCGGTGTGGGATTTCCTGGCAAGGCACCCCCGCCTGAAACTGCTCAGCGGGATCGAGGGATACAGGAGATATACCGAAGATCCCCACTCCCCCTATGCTTTCCAGTTCCCGGGCAGCCCCAACTACTGGTATGAAAGCTTTAATACGGCAGCACTGCTGGATTCAACAGGAATTGTATTGCGTTACCATAAATCCAAGCTGGTACCGGGCGTCGAAAGCCTGCCATCTTTCCTGAAATTCATGGCGCCCATTTTTGAGAAATTCGGTGGCACCACCGGCGGATATGCCCGGCAGGACGAAAGAACAGTATTGGTTGATTCCGCCAGCGGCCTGAAGGCAGCCCCTGCCATCTGTTATGAAAGCATCTATGGTGAATTCATGACAGGTTTCCTGCGCAACGGTGCGAACCTGATTTGCGTTATAACCAACGACGGATGGTGGGGCAATACTGCCGGCCACAGACAACATCTTGCCTATGCCCGTTTGCGGGCAATCGAGAGCAGGCGTTGGGTAGTCAGAAGTGCCAATACAGGTATCAGTGCCGTAATTGATCCAATGGGACGCATCACGGAAAGAAAGGGGTGGGATGAACGTGGCTACATAAAAGTTAACATTCCTACCCGTACCGAAATGACCTTTTACGCCCGGAACGGAGACCTTCTTTCAAAGCTGATGGTTGTGCTTTGTATCGCCATCCTCGGATATTCCGGTTTCCGCTACCTTGCAGCTGTCAGGAAGCAGTAAAATGGTGATTTATGATGCAATACAACGCTATCGGTGACGGCCAGCCGCTGATGCTGGTTCATGGCTTCGGGGAAGATTACCGCATCTGGGATGAGCAGGTGCCTGTACTCGCGGAGAAATTCCGGGTCATCACTCCCCAGTTACCGGGAACCGGCAATACTCCGGCCGAGTCCTCTCCTACCATGGAATCCATGGCTGACGGCCTGAAAGAAATACTCGATCATGAAAAGATCCCCCGCATCATATTGGTCGGTCACTCCATGGGCGGATATATCAGTCTCGCATTTGCAGAAAAATACCCGCAGCACCTGAGGGCCCTGGGGCTTTTTCACAGCACGGCACTTGCGGACAATGAGCAGAAAAAAGAAACCCGCCGTAAGGGAATAGCTTTTATCCGCCAGCATGGCGCTGAAGCATTTCTCCAGTCAACCACCCAAAACCTTTTCGCCGAAAAGAACCGCGAAACAATGGCCGCTTCCATTAAGGCCATCGCCCGCGACAATTCGTATATTTCCGACGACACACTGGTCGCATTTTATGAGGCAATGATCGCCAGGCCAGATCGTACCGCGGTGCTGAAAAACAGTGCTGTACCGGTACTTTTCATATTGGGACGGTATGATCAGGCTATTTCTTTTGAAGACACGCTGAAGCTGGTACATCTTCCTGAAATAACGTATATTCATATACTTGAAGCATCCGGGCATATGGGGATGCTGGAAGAGACTAGGAAAGCCAACCAATATCTGAAGGACTTCGCTGAACAGGTTTGAAAAGATATTTGATCAATCACCGTACGCATGAAATATATAGTCCCAATTTTCATGGTGTTTGTTCTTTCTGGTCAATCCCTTCTGGCCAATCATATCCGGGGGGGAGAACTCTCCTATAAATACCTGGGAGCCGGATCAACTGCGGGTACTTCCCGGTACCTGATTTCACTTAAACTATTTATTGACTGTTTTCAGAACAACCAGGGACAGTTCGATCAGACAGTTCCCTTTACGGTCTTCAGAAAAAGCGACAACCGGCAAATTGGCTCACCGGCCATTGCCCCCTTCAGGAACCAGGAAAGAGTTGCGTACGATCCGAATTCAAATCCCTGCATTCTCAATCCGCCAACCGACATCTGTTATAATCTCCGTTATTACACGCAGGAAATTACGCTCCCTGATGATCCGGATGGATATATCATTTCCTTCCAGCGTTGCTGCCGCATTGCCAACATCAACAACATTTCAGGAAGCAGTGACGATTATGGCGCCACGTACATGTGTGAGATTCCGGGCACCAAAACACTGCCGGCAGCCGAACACAACAACAGTCCCCTGATCACCGGGTTTGACGCTGTGGCTATCTGTGCCGGATCAGCATTTACGTTTGACTTTTCCGCTAAAGACGATGACAAGGATGAACTCGTGTACGAACTGTGTAATGCCTATACCGGGGGTGGCCGCACGCAGGATCAGAGTTGTTATACCTGCCCCACCCCCAATCCCGCGGCACCTCCACCCTACAATAGTGTTCCTTACCGCATACCCTATAATGGACCGAATCCAATGGGCAACCAGGTCAGCATCAATTCATCAACGGGTATAATAACGGGTATTGCCCCGCAAACTACGGGGCAGTATGTGGTAACCGTCTGCATCAGTGAATACCGGCACAACAAACTGATCAATGTGCACCGTAAAGACATTCACCTGACGGTGTCCAACTGCCAGCCGTTGTCTGCGGTACTTTCACCGGATTATCATTTCTGCGACGACTTCAATGTCACCTTTCAGAATGGGCAGGCGAACCCCGCCGGTTCAACCTATGTTTGGGAGTATGGTGACGGCTCCAAAAAAGATACGGTTACTACAGCACTGGGGATGGTCCGTCACCAGTATAAAGATACCGGCACCTACCGTGTTAAACTTTACATCTACCTGGCCAATGGCGCCTGTACAGATGAAACGGAAACGCTGGCAAAGGTTTATCCGGGTTTCCTTCCCGATTTCTCATCGCTGGGCTCCTGCCTGCTGACGCCATTCCGGTTTACAGACAAAACTTTTGCCCGATACGGAACGGTGAGTAAATGGTCGTGGGAGTTTGGTGATGAAACTGTTGATACCGATATCTCCACTGTACGCAACCCCGTGTACCAGTATCATTCACTCGGCATCAAGACGGTCAAACTTACTGTAGAAAGCAGCTTCGGCTGTATTGGCACCATCAGCCACGACATAGAAGTGCGCGATAAGCCGAACCTGGAGTTTCCGTTTACGGATACGCTGATCTGCAGCATCGACACCTTGCAACTGATCGCAGAAGCGCCCGGTACACTCAACCCTGTTTTCAGCTGGACGCCTTCCTATAATATCATTAATCCGGCAACCCCGACGCCACGTGTACACCCCAAACAAACCACCACTTATTTCGTCAACCTGAATGACAATGGCTGTGTCAATTCCGGTTCTGTTACTGTACGGGTAGTTGACCGGGTCACGCTTCGCATGATGCCTGATACCACCATTTGCCTTACTGATCCGGCTCAGCTGAGGACTATGGGCGACGGCCTGAAATTCGAATGGAGCCCTGCTGCTTCACTGCTCGATCCGTTTGTTGCCAACCCGATTGCCGTACCTACTGCCACTACGACCTACAGTGTGATCTCAAGGATCGGAGGCTGCAGCGCAACGGGAAGTGTTTCCGTAAAAACAGTACCCTATCCGGGTGCATTCGCGGGCCCGGACCAGGTCATCTGTTACGATGACACCACACAGCTCAGTGCTACCATCGCCGGAGCCAGCTTTACGTGGACGCCTACCAGCACCCTGCTGATGCCCCGCACCCTCACACCATTCGCCTTCCCCTTACGCACAACAGCATATATTCTCACGGTTGTGGACAATATTGGCTGTCCGAAACCCGGCAGGGATACTGTAGTCGTTACGGTACGCCCGCCCGTGCAGGCTTTTGCCGGCAACGACACATCAATAGTCGTAAACCAACCGTTGCACCTGAACGCCACCGGCGGAGATGTATATCAATGGTCGCCTTCAACCGGGTTAAACGCCACAGACATTCCCGACCCTACTGCGATTTTGTCCAGCAACCAGACTTATGCTGTAAGAGTGGCGACGCTCGAAAACTGTTTTGCCTTTGACACGATCAGGATCAAGGTTTTCAAAACCAATCCCGATATTTTTGTTCCCAATGCCTTTACACCGGGCAGTGCGACCAACAGTGTATTCAGACCGATACCTGTCGGTATTTCCCGGCTGGAATATTTCCAGGTCTATAACCGTTACGGACAGATGGTTTTCAGCACAAGTGAAGCCGGCCGTGGCTGGGATGGCCGGATCAACGGACAGTATCAGGCAACCGGCACCTTCGTGTGGGTAGTGAAAGGCACTGACTATACAGGAAAATCTGTGTTTAAAAAAGGGACTGTGGTCCTCATCCGATAAAACATGAACAATACAGTATGGATAACCGGGGCCAGCTCAGGCTTTGGTATGGCGATCGCCAGAAAATTTGCCTCGGCAAAATACAACCTGGTCATTACAGGAAGAAGGCAGGATAAACTGGAAACACTAAGGGAGGAACTGGAAACAGCGCATGGCATCAATTGTCACACCGCCGTATTTGATGTTCGCAACCGCCAGGCGGCTGAAGCAGCTGTTGCCAATCTTCCTGAAGGCATCGGACCGGTCACCTTGCTGGTGAACAATGCCGGGCTTGCACTGGGCCGTGATTATTTTGATGAAGCAAATATTGACGATTGGGAAACCATGATCGATACGAACCTTAAGGGCATACTTTTCATGACAAGAGCACTTCTGCCCAAACTGCTGGCTTCCGGCAGCCCGCATATCATCAATATCGGATCTATAGCAGGGAAGGAAGTGTATGAGAAAGGGAATGTGTATTGCGCCAGCAAGCATGCCGTGGATGCTATCTCCAAAGCCATGCGCATCGATCTTCTCCGCCATGGTGTGAAAGTAACCGCCATTCATCCTGGTGCTGCAGAAACAGAGTTCTCCATTGTCCGTTTTAAAGGAGACGAAAAGACCGCGGATGATGTATATAAAGGGTATGAACCGCTCAGCGCGGAAGACATTGCCGACACGGTTTTTTACTGCGCTACCCTCCCACCGCACGTATGCATCAATGACCTGGTGATTACCTGTACGGCGCAGGCAAATTCATTCCTGGTAAAGAAAGGTTGACAAAATTATTGCGCCAGGCTCACCCTGATCTGCAGGCCTGCCCTGGTGGTCGTGATGGGTGCTGACGTGGACACCTTTGGTTCCGTCCGTCGCTGGTCAAAGAATAATCGGAGGTTGATCCGGTTGTTCAGCACATAATCAATCGATGGTACGATTGTGATCACTTTCTGCCCGGCTGTTGGCAAGGCCGCCTCCTGGTCGAGCCGGCTGTTGGCCGTTGCATCATCCCTTAGCCCCAGTTCCAACCGGAAGTTCAGGTCATTCGACAATTCGCTGGCAGACTGCTTCATGCCTGGCAATTTGAATTTGAACGGCATTTTCAGACCACGTTTCCGGTAGCCCACTGCAAGTGTATATTCATTGGTCCTCGCTTCACTGAGCTGGAAGTCAACCAGGCTAAGGCTGAGCGTCCTGCTTTTTTTGTACTCGAACCGGGCAGAAAACTGGTTGGTCAGCTGCATGTCGATATCCAGGAAGGGCGCAAATGCTTCTGAAATGGTGACGTTCGGCACCAGGAAATAGGGATAGAAGTTGCCCGTTGCCGTATCGATAAAGCCGGGCCAGTTGTAATTCAGCGGATCTTCGAACAGCAGGTTATTGTTGAAGCTGTTCATGGATACGTTACTGGTATAAGCGTGGGTAAGCGTAAAGCTGGTAAATGTTTTCTCCAGGCCTTTCAGTCTTGTCAGGCCACTATAGGTTACCCGCCAGTTCGGTTTGGGAATTATACTCCTGAACGGGTTGGATTTAATGTTGCCATTATCCTGCTTGATAAGGCCTACAGAATTTGGATCCTTGTTGGTGTAGGCCGCGATAAAGGCTGGTATCAGTACATCCTGCGAGTAACGGCTGTACCCGGTATAATAGCCATCCGGCAGGAATTGATCAGCCGGATCCAGCTTGCCCCAGTAAGGATTGCTCTTTGCGAGTCGCTCAGAAAGAATGATACGGTTCGCTTCAAAACGTTTAAACGTTTCCGTTACCTCGTTGGGTTTGAATTTTCCAAACAGGGTCTGGAAGGAAATATAGGTAACATTGAAGGTACCGGTCACATAAGGACTCAGGTGTCCAAAGCTGCCATTCCCGATGGTATCCTTGTACAGTTCCGAATATGCTTTACCGAATGTCTTTTCAATATTGATATCGATGGTGAGATCGCGAACGGGTATGAGTTGGGCAGTGATGCTGATGTGCTGGTTATAGTCCTGCCGGTTCAGGTTGTTCAGCAATGGACTGTTCGTGATCAACCCACGCTGGGCGAAATCGTTAACGAAGCTGGTGTCTGGTTGTTTACCAAATACAAACCCCCAGCCCGGAGCATTTGACTTCGGATTCATGCCCAGCCATTTGACCGAGTCGGTATAACCCACCAGGTTAGTGGTACCCACGTCGGAATATTGAATGGTGACCCGTTTGACAGAGGTAATAATCCGGCCGATCACTTTTACAAAAGTGTTCAGCTCCATCGGGGCATTGGGGTCTTTCGCCGGTTTTGCAGCCGGGGCGTTTTTAGCGGTACTGTCGTTGGGTGCCCGGGGTGCAGCGGCGGGTGCATTATCCCAATCCAGTGAACGCAGGAACCGCGATTTGTTGTACAACCGCGTCATGTCAAATTCTGCGGTTGCATTTTTTTCCTGTGCGTTACCCAGGAAGTTACCGAGACTCCTGGCAAAAGTATCCAGTGACGCTGCCAGCCAGTTGTAACGGGCCAGGTAGCCCACCCGCATGGTTGTCCAGTCCAGTGCCGGGATCTTCTGGGTTGGCAAGGTATAGGTCAGATTCGCCGTCTGTTCGTAGGTTACATTTCTTCCGCCGCGCCAGAACAGCTGCCACATCTTTTTCCTTTCCGCTTTATCGAGGCGCCCGGAATCTTCATCCACGCGTGCCCGGTTGACCGCAGTGAAGTCGAAGTTCAGCGATTTGGAAATATCCCAGCGCAGGTTGTAATACCGGTCGAACGTGAAATACTTATCGTATGTTTCCGGGATTACGCCCTTGGGCCCGCCGACGTTTTTGGGCCGGATGGCACCGAACTGGCGATTGACATCGGCCCGGAAGCTCAGCAATGCCGGTGAATAGTTAAGATTGAAATCACGGATAATATCCAGCCATTTGGACCGGCTCTTCACCATCTTTTTAAAGGGCTCCCAGTATTTGGGCGTAGATACATAATTATACCCCAATCCGGCCCGGTGCCGAACCAGTTCTTCTGCTTCGATCAGCGGACTGAAATGTTCTGTTTTGGTATAGGAATAACTGACATCAAAGTTTTCAAGGCTGTAGATTTTCTGCTTTTTCCCGTTGGTATTCAGTTTTCTTACGTTGGTGAAATTGATGGTTTTCGTCGACACCATATCGATCGCGTCTTTCCTGATGGAGTCCCTGGTGGCACCGCTGTTGGCTTCAAGTTTGTCTTTCAGTTTAACGTCGAGGTCATAGGGATCATATTCCGGTGTCAGGACCGTTTGCGAATAGCCTGCATAAACCGGGATGGATACACCTGCCTTTGCCGGGAGCAGCTTTCCGAGTTCCAGGCTGGTAGCAGCATCAAACTGGCTGAAGTTTTCCCGGCTCCTTTCGTTTACACGCTGCTCCAGGTTGCCGAATCCTATGCTGCGATAGGCACCGGACAGGGAGATGGTACCGAGATCTGCCAGCTTCATATCCACGCGGCCGGTAGCAGCCCATCCCCCTTTCTCATCGATCTGCGACAACCGCAATTCGTTGAACCAGGTTTCCGCACAGACGTTGGTGGAAGTATTGTTGTTGATGCCAATGAACATCCCCCGCACTTCGCCCAGGTTCGGATTCCCGATGATGGCATAACTTTTACCGTCGGCATCGGTTTCCTTGTAATACAGATTCGGTTGAGAATTGGCGTTCCGGCTCAGCTTCAGATCGATCAGGCGTTGCAGGTCAAGGTCGAGGTCGTTCTCCGTGGGCCATACCATTTCCGGGTTGGCATCACTGTATTTTCCGGGCGGTGTTACCTTCAACGGGATCCGGATCTCATAGTAGTTACCGGCAAAATCATTCCCGATGCGGATTACTGCACTGACGTCGCCATTATTCAGGTTGGCGGACCCGATGACACTTTCAATGTGGGTGAACATCTTCAGTTTTCCGTATTGCCTAAGGTCGAGATTCAATGTTTTGAATACACCCCGGCCTTCGTTCGGACGCAGGTTACAGATTTGCAGGCTGATCGCCTGTTCATTCTGCAGGATGTTCACGTTGTTGTTGCTCAGCTGCTGAACGCGCAGGATCCCTGGCGGCACCACATAGTTAACCGGTGACCGGTTTGCGTTCTCTTCCACATTCACGGCAAGAACATTAAACGCAGTGCCGGAATTATCAGGTATGGTTTTATAATTGCCGGTGGTATCCAGCTCAAAAGAAAAGCGGCGCCACTGGTTCCGCACCAGTTCAAGTTTTGCAAACCTTGTTACGATACTATCCTGAAATCCGGTCATAAACATCCTGATAAACCGGATGGATTTAAAATCCGGGATATCACCGACTTTCCTTTCATATTCATCCACCGGAATGCGGAACAGGAACCAACGCTGGTGAACTGTATCCGCCGTAAACTCCCGGATGTCGGTAATGTAGTTCTGCCCTACTACCAGGTCCTGCGGCCGCAGGTTGACTTTATATTGAAAATATTCTTCCAGTTCATTCAGTGTATTGTCCTTGTTCAGGTCTTCCTGGTCAGGATACAGGGTAAAGGCCGTTGTGACAGAAGAATTATTGTCGGCTATAGGTGAGTTTCCGTGCGGGTTATTGATGGCCTTATAACGCTCAAGAATAGGCGCTTTTTCGTTATCGTAGTTTTCGTCACGGTAGTTCTTGAAGTTATCGTTGGCCGGGTCGTTCAGGGCAGCCTGGTAGGCGGCAGAACCCGTACCCACAATGGAGGCGAGCTGGCCCAGGTAGCTGTTGAACTTTCTTCTTTCGGCGTCATCATCCAGGCCGTCAAATCCGACATCCTGGTAAGGGCGGTCGGCAGGATCATTACTGAATGCGGTGGTTACCTGTATGGGGTTACTGGGCACCCGGCCCCATTTCGTACTGGAATCCACTCCTGCCTGGATATTCGGGGTGGGCAGACCGTTCTCGAAGAACCGACGGCCGTCCCGCAATACGTCCTCAGAAATGTTACCGAGGTTGAAATAAAGCTGTCCGCCGGTACTGCCTGGCTGGCGAAGGAAAGGATCCTGCATCCAGAATTCGATGAACTCCACGTTACCCGTTTCGAAATCGACCTGGTCGAGCCCCCGCATGATACCGCCCCAGCGCGAACCGGGATTCAGCAGCTTGCCTGCATTGGAGATACTGCCCGGTCGTGTATCAAAGTTGTATGGTCCCCTTTCTGTCGGATAATACGCCATGTCGAAGGTGATCAGCTGGGCAGAACCATAATCGGGTGTTTTAGCCGGGAACAACTGTTGCTGCAGGATTGCCTTGATCCGGGGGTCACTGAAGTCCTGGTATCCCGACACCGGGTTATTCGGTGCATTTTTATCCTGCAGGTTGGGTTCGATATTGTACCATGAGAATTTCGCGCGGTTGTACCCGTAGGCGAGAGAGTCTTTTAAAGAGCCCTCAGGAAAAAGCCCGTTGTTCTGGGGTGTGGAAGCCAGCGTCCAGTTGATGATGGGGAACCGCAGGTCAATACTGTTCCGCGTTCCTTCGAAGTCGTCAATATAGATCAGGCCTTCGCTGCCTTTACCGATCTGCGGCGGGTGGCCCGGTTTCAACACAGCACCTTCACCATAGGCGGAAATGGTACTCATTTCGTTTGTGGTATAGAAGGGCAGTCTGTCCAGCCATCGCGTCAGTTTCGGCACTTCCGAGGTATACGTAAAATCCAGTCCGTACATCGTGTTCCGGATCGGATCTTCGTTGTAGTTCATTTTTGTGAAATAGGGTCTTTCCCCGAGGCGCACCAACTGTCCGCCGAACGTAAACGTCTGGTGTGCGTTGCTGATGGCCATATAGTCCCATCGCAGGCCGAGATAATTTCTTTGCTGGATCCCGAAAGTGGCATTGTTTTCATATTGCACGTTTACGGGAATGCCACTATTAAGGATCGCCTGGTTGATGATCTTTACCGTTCCCAGGTTGTAGTCGACGATATAGTCGAGTCCTTCCCGGAGAGTACTGCCCCCTGCAGAAACGGATACAGATCCCTGTGGCACGTTGAATGCACCGAGTGAGATCTCAGAGGACGATTGTCCTTTGGCCGATCCCTGGATAATAAACCGGTCGAGGTTGGCGTAGGTTTTGGCGATCTCCTTGATCGTATCGTACAATGGTTTGAAAATGTATTTGTCTTTCAACTCCTGCGTGGCCCCCTGGAAAGCGATGCTGTCCAGGTCCCGGCCAAATGGCTCCAGCAGGGGAAAGATGACCCTTGCCTGGTTGGAGATCATGGTGAATCCTTCAATAAAGTCAAATACGCCGTCGGGCTGAGGGTCGCGGTTGTTGTTCAACCGGTCGAGATTAAGGATGGAAATCAGCGGCAACCCGCTTTTCGGACCTTCAGGCAGGTATCGTTTAGTACCCAGACTTGGCTCTTCATACAGCACATTCAACTTGAAGTCTGTAGGTTGAACGCTGGCGATATACCCCCCTTCGCGGGTCCGCAGGGCATATACGTTTTTCATCATCAGGTCCCATATGGGCAACTGGGTACGCTGGGAAGTGGCTTTCAGCAGTTTCAGGAACAGCACTTTGGGGTTACCGGCAATGATGGCGGTAGTATCCGGCGGAACATCCTGGGAGAATTCCCCTACCTGCAACACCCGGCCGTTGTAGGAATACTGAAAAGCGACGCCAAGTACTTCATCACTCTGAAGCGGCTGGCTAAGCGAAATGAACCCCACCTGGGGGTTGAAATAATACTCGGAAGGGCTCAGTTTGCGGGCGAAAGTCTTTTCAAAGTCCTGTACAGATTTCAGGCCCATACTGTTCAGCTTGGTCGTAACGGTACTGGAAAAGCGGCTTGCGGGATCGCTGGTAATAGCCTGGTATAACCCGTTCACGGTATTGGATGGCAGGCTGTCGGGGCCAGGCGTCGTGGGATAATTGTAAGGATGTTTTTCACCCAGGTCAGACAAGGCGACGATGTCACGGGTATCGGTGGTGGATCCGTTACGGTTAGTCACCCAAACCTCGATGCGGAGAATATTCGTAAGTGAGTTTACTGCGGGGAGGTTGCCCATGGCCTTATTGTACCCCTGGCGAAAGTACTGGGCCAGCAGGAAGTGGCGGTTTTCCTCATAGTCGTTCGCCTTGAACTCAAACGACGTGGTGGCTGCCCCGCCGATCAGTCCCATGGATTGCCGCTGCGCCCGCTGGTTCGCCAAAACACCAGTCAGGAAAAGTTTGCCAAACTGGAGTTGTGTTTTGATACCGAAAAGGGATTGTGCTCCGGGAATCAGTGAGCCCTTGGTAGAAAAACTGACGTTACCAGCCTCTATCCGCTTAATGATCTCGTCTGAAGTACCGGTATAATCCAGTTTCAGTTGGTTTTCAAAGTCAAAACTGGCCTGGGTATTATAGGAAATGGGCAGTTTCAGTTTACTGCCGACGTTTCCCAGTACACTCAGGTTGGCGTTCATATCGAAATCGAAGCCACCGCTTTTACGGGCCCGTTCCGGTAACGTTGGGTTTTTGATGTTTTGGCCCTGGTAGCCGGCAATGATATCGACATTGCCCTGTGGCCGGATATCCACTTTTCCGGTACCGAAGATCCTGTTGAAGAAATTCTCGGAGACAGACAGCTTGGGGCGGATATTCTTACGGTTCAGGTTGCTGAGTACGTCGGCCCGCTGCCGGAAATATTCCGCTTCCTGCTCCCTCGCCTTAAAGCGGAGGTATTCCTCGAAAGTCATGTAGGTAGGTGCCCTGTAAAACTTGTTCCCGATTTTTTCAACGATATAATACTGACGGGTAACAGGGTCATATTCCACCGTCCTCTTGAGGTTAGCGGGATCGGAGAGGTCGAACGGGTTGCGGGAAGGTTCCTGGATGGGGTCGGAACGGCGGTCTTTCAGGGGAAATACCAATGTATCCTTTCCTGGTTTACGGGTAGTATCCTGCTGCCAGGCTTTAGCCATCGCCAGCTGCAAACCCGAAAACCAGGCCAGTAACACAAGGATTACCGTCCTGACGTTCCGATAAAAAAAATTGCCCACAGTCTTTTTTCCCAAATAATTAGTTGAGTATAGATCAGATCTATAGGCTTACATGTTTTTAAGTGCTGATTTAATTAAGTCCTCTACTTTATCGGAACCTGGTGACTGGTTGATCGCCTTACGGAGTGCCTGCTCTGCAGCGGGACGGGCGATTCCCAAAGCCAGCAGAGCATTTAACGCATCCTGCTCTACTGTATTGTTTATTGCATTTGAAAAATTAATATCTGTCGCTTTCTGACCAAGCTTATCTCTCAACTCCAATACTATCCGCTCAGCAGTTTTCCTGCCGATGCCTTTTACTGACTCCAGCTGGCGGGAATTGCCCTGGAGGATGGCCCGGCTGATTTCTTCCGGTTTCAGGGATGACAACATCATTCTGGCAGTGGAGGCGCCCACGCCGTTTACACCAATCAGCTGCAGGAACATTTCCTTTTCGGCTACAGTGGCGAAACCATAAAGTATATGCGCATCTTCTCTGATATGAAGGTACGTAAACAATTGCCCCTCACTTTTATCGCGGATACTTTCGAATGTATTGAGGGATATAAACACTTCATAACCGATCCCTTGTGTTTCCAGGTGAACATAGGTAGGTGTTAATAAGGAGTAACGGCCCTTCAGATAAGCGATCATAGGCTGCAAAATAAACTATTCAGTCATTGCCTCCAACTACCGGGCTAATCCTTAAGCGGTTACCATCAAATTGCCTTAATTTTGGTGCGCTTTTGAATATTAACGCATGACCCAAAAAATTACGGCCGCAATTACTGCAGTAGGAGGATACGTTCCTGAACACAAGCTTACCAATTTTGACCTCGAAAAAATGGTGGACACCAATGACGAGTGGATCCGCACCAGAACCGGGATATCCGAAAGAAGGATTCTCCGCGGTGAAGGCAAGGCAACCTCAGACATGGTTGTTCCCGTGGTGGAAGAGATTTGCCGCAAAAGAGGAATTGATCCCCTTGACATCGACTGCCTGGTCGTCGCCACGGTGACCCCGGATATGGTTTTTCCAGCCACTGCCAATGTGGTATGTGACAAGGTTGGTGCCAAAAACGCCTGGGGATACGATATGAGCGCCGCCTGCTCAGGTTTCCTCTTTGCCCTTACTACCGGCGCCGCCTATGTTGAGAGTGGCCGGTTCAAAAAAGTGATCGTTGTTGGTGCAGACAAAATGAGCGCCATTGTCGACTATACAGACCGGAATACCTGTGTGATTTTCGGGGATGGTGCCGGTGGTGTACTCCTCGAACCCAACGAAGAAGGTCTGGGAATTATGGACAGCCTTCTGAAGAGCGACGGGAGTGGCCGCCACTACCTGAAAATGAAAGCCGGAGGATCCGCCTTCCCCGCTTCTATGGATACTGTTGCCGGAAGAGAGCACTTCGCCTACCAGGAAGGTAAAACGGTATTCAAGTTTGCTGTTAAAGGGATGGCTGACGTCAGCGCTGAATTACTCGAGCGCAACAATCTCACAGGGAACGATATTGCCTGGCTCGTTCCTCACCAGGCCAACCTGCGCATCATCGATGCTACCGCTGAAAGAATGGGTCTGCCGCACGACAAGGTTATGATCAATATCCAGCGATATGGCAATACCACAGCCGCAACAATTCCGCTCTGCCTGTGGGATTGGGAAAAACAGCTGAAGAAAGGTGACAACCTGATCCTCGCAGCTTTCGGTGGCGGGTTCACCTGGGGCGCCACCTGGATCAAATGGGCCTACTAACGCTCCTCGTCAAAATACAGTTTATAATAATTCTTGCCGCTGACCTCATCGAAACCTCTTTCGATGAGGTCGCGACGGCCATGAAGGTATACAGAAAAATTCCCGTCAAGTTTCAATACTGATTTGAACACCTTCGACTGTTTTTTTACCGCAGCAAGATTGATATCAAAAGCTTCATCGATATCAAAATTTCTGTTACCCTCGAAGTTCCGCTTATAATTCATAAAACTGTCCACCACCTCCGGATGGTGCATCACTTCGGATGTGAATTCATCCAGATTGAACTGCTCTTTTGTTTTGAAGTAATCCATTGATCGGTTCAGTAAATCGATCTGATCAGACTTGGATACTTCAAATTTTTCCGCATATTCCTTTTCAATAAACAACTTGCAAAGTCCCAGGGTCTGATCCGTATGATGATAACTGTCGCTTAAGGGTGCTACCTGCAAAAACTCCTTTACCCAGTATTGCGCATCCTGTTGTTTATTGGTATTGTCTACTACGCAAACTTTATAGCCTTCCGCTTCGTTGGTCCTGAATACAAGACATCCCTTATCAAGCTTATTGATATTGATGCCATCTTCTGCTCCAAGCTCCCACCCCTGACCGTGTGCAAATACTTTCAGGAATGTTTCCTTTGTTTCAGACTTGAAAATCCCCACTGCTTTCCGTTCGCTGCCTTCAAAAAAAACTTTATCAAAAAGCACAACATACAACTCTCCTTCCTTCACCCGAACATGAGTGGATTTGGCGTAGAGCAATTGCGCCAGCAGAACAGACTGTTGAAGAAAGGAGGACGGATCCTCAAAAATCCGTGTCACATAACTGTACACCTCGTTCATTGAAAGATCACTGAGATGGGTAAACTGGTAACAATCATTCTCGTTAAAGGGAGACAAAAGATATTTGACAAGCAGGGAATTAACCAGCTCATCATTCAGTGTCAGTGTATTGGGAGAAAGGCGGATTGCTTCGCCGCGGGAAGGGTTTCCGATTTTATGTACAATTGCCTTTTCAAGGGTTACAGCGTCAAGTCCGGTCATGGCACGAAGATAGACCCTTTATTGTCTTTTTCCAGTAGGGGCCGTGTCTCTGCGAGCTCCCTGTACCGGACACGGAACCGGGCAATGGCGTCATATTCCGGCAGCAGATCATAATCTTCTACTTTACCCATCGTAATATACTGCCGGAGAGACTGGTTCTCAAAGAACCCGACAGTACCGGACAGGATACGGTCATCAGCATGTGCAGGATATAAGATTTCATATCGTTCCATGCAGATTATCTGATCGCGGTCGAGGTAATAAACCTCCTGGAATTCGAGGCTGTCCAGAAAATAATGTACTTCGAAAATCACCACTTTGCCTTTACTCAGGGTATAGTGCCAGGTCTCCCGGATGGGGCGGTCATTGTCGATAAACTTGTTGAGATGAAAAGTATTCTGGGATCGCATGGAAAGGCTGTCGGCTATCTGCACCAGGTTATCTATTCTCGATCTCCAGTCGATCGATTGAGTTACTGCCTTCCCGGGCAGGAAGAAAAATCCTGTCAATAAGAACAGCACGAAAAAAATCCTATCGTTTGCGCGAAATCGCATACCAGGAAGCTGTACTTGAAAGTTACACCATTTTCCAGAATTTCTTTCCGATTACCCAACCACCATTAATGGATGCGGCGCACCCTGGCCCAGTGAACAAAATCGGTAGATGGAATATTGTTCACACCGAGGGAACGCAACATGGTCACCAACTGACCGCGATGATAGGTACCGTGGTTGAACAGGTGAAGCAATACTTCGAAAAGCGGCTGGCTGAATTGTTCTCCTTTCAGGTTATAATAGGAGAATGATGCCGGCAACTGTTCGGATGGCAAATCATCCAACCATGTAATCCAGGCCTGATCCTGTTCCAGCAATTGCCGGACCAGCTCCGGGGTGTCTCCCGTAAACCATCCGGAGGGCGGATCAGGCGGATATTGTCCATGTACCCGCTGGTACCAGAGGGTATCTGCATCCCACATATGCTGCAGGGTCTTGTGCAGGGATGGGAAGCTACCCGGCACCGGGGTTGTCCACTGTTCTGCAGGCAGTTCCAGTATCCGGTTGCCTATGAGCTGATTCACAGCAAGATGATAGTCAGCATAAGGCTGCAGCAACTGCTTCATTTGATTTTGGTTTATTTTTGACGTTACCCGAAAATAAATCCGGTAAAGGAGATGCACAACAATCAGCCGACTATCGTTATCCGCCGCGCTACAGCTACTGACTGTCCCCGCCTGATGGAACTGATCAGGGAACTGGCGTTATTTGAAAAGGCACCGGAACAGGTTACCGTGAGCCTGGAACATTTTATTTTAAGTGGCTTTGGTCAACATCCGGTCTGGTGGGCATTTGTTGCAGAATGCGACGGCATCGTGCAGGGTTTCGCCCTTTACTACATCCGTTACAGCACCTGGAAGGGGCAAAGAATGTACCTGGAAGACATCCTGGTTACTGAACCCATGCGGGGTAAAGGACTGGGCAAACTGCTGTTTGAGCGATTGCTGGAAGAAGCCAGGGAAACCGGGCTTAACGGAATGGTGTGGCAGGTGCTGGAATGGAATGAACCAGCCATCAGGTTCTACAAAAAATACAATGCCGACCTGGATCCGGAATGGATCAATTGCTCCCTGACTTTCCAATAAACCATTTCGCTCAGGCGAAGTGTTCGGTTTGCAGGGATTTATCGATTTTACCGATCAATCCCTGTAATACCTTGCCCGGGCCTACTTCAGTAAAGCGGGACGCTCCATCAGCGGCCATTGCCTGAACTGACTGTGTCCAGCGAACGGGGCCGGTCAGCTGATCAATTAGGTTTTGCTTGATCTCGTCCCTGTCCAGCACGGCACGGGCAACAACATTCTGGTAAACCGGGCAGCCGGGCTGCTGGAACCTGGTTGTTTCGATAGCGGCTTTCAGTTCCTCACGGGCCGGAGCCATCAACGGTGAATGAAAGGCACCACCGACTGGCAGTACAAGGGCTCTTTTGGCGCCAGCCGCCTTCATCCTTTCACAGGCGATATCAATTCCTTTTATTGATCCGCTGATCACAAGCTGACCGGGACAGTTATAATTGGCAGCAACAACCACTTCACCGGTTTCCTGTTGTACGGCTGCACAGATTTCTTCTACTTTTTTATCGTCCAGCGCGAGCACAGCGGCCATTGTAGAGGGCTGCAATTCACAGGCCTTCTGCATCGCCAGTGCCCTGACAGAGACCAGCTGCAGTGCGTCTTCGAATGAAAGAACGCCATTCGCTACCAGGGCTGAAAATTCACCCAGTGAGTGGCCTGCCACCATTTCCGGGCGAGCCTGTTCAATGCTTTTGAAGGCAATAACGGAATGGAGGAAAACTGCCGGCTGGGTTACTTTGGTCTGACGCAGATCTTCGTCCGTTCCTGAAAACATGATATCTGAAATTCTGAAACCCAGGGCATCGTTTGCCTGTTCAAAAAGTTTCCTGGCAAAGGCGCTGTTGTCGTAGTGTTCTTTTCCCATCCCGGAAAACTGAGACCCCTGACCCGGGAACACATAAGCATGTTTCATAAAACGGTGATCTGTTGAAGCGCAAAAATAACAACAATCAACTCAGTTTCGATGAAATCAGTTTCGTGAATTCGCTTCGCGTTTCAGCCTTTTCAAATTCCCCCCAGAAGGCCGAGGTGGTCGTCACACTATTTTGTTTCTGAACGCCGCGCATCATCATGCACAGGTGGCTGGCTTCGATTACAACGGCAACGCCCATTGGCTGGAGGGATTCCTTAATTGCACCCAGTATCTGGGTGGTGAGTCTTTCCTGCACCTGCAAACGGCGACTGAATACGTCCACTACCCGGGCGATCTTACTGAGACCCGTGATATAACCATTGGGTATATAGGCTATATGCGCTTTCCCGAAAAACGGGAGCATGTGGTGTTCGCACATGCTGTACAGCTCAATGTCTTTTACAATGATCATTTCGCTTACTTCTTCATGAAACTTGGCAGAATCAAGAATTGCTCTGGCATCCATCTGGTATCCCTGCGTCAGGTACTGCATGGCTTTGGCCATCCGTTCCGGTGTTTTCAGGAGACCTTCCCTGGCTGGATTTTCTCCCAGCAACTCCAATGCATCGCGATAATGATCTATCAGTCCTGAGGTAATCCTGTCTTCAAATTGTTCAACTTTCTTATAGGCCATTGCTGTTGATTTATATCGGGTATTCCACAAAATTCCTTTCCGTTTCGTACAACCGGACAAACAGATCATGTTCCGGATCGATATGCGGCCGGAGCAGGTTATAAATCACCATGACGATGTTTTCAGCAGTCGGGTTGCGGTCAGCAAATTCTGCCGTGTCAAGGTTAAGGTTCCGATGGTCAAAACGATTCAGTATTTCCTGCTGAATAATATCGGATAAGGTTTTCATATCGATCACAAAACCGGTTGCCGGGTTGATTTCCCCAACTACTTTGACCACCAGTTCATAATTGTGTCCGTGATAATTGGGGTAGCTGCATTTCCCAAATACTTCATAGTTCTGTGCATCGTCCCAGTCGCTGCGGTGCAGGCGATGGGCAGCGTTAAAATGCTCCTTCCGGTAAACAGCGACTTTATTTCCCATAAGGCGAAATTACAAGGAAATGCGACATTTGTTCATAAACGCCCTTCATGCATTGCTTATTGGTAGCTGCCACTCCATTTGAAATCGCCCCTTTTACCGATCACCTGGGACTAACAGAGAAACTGGATCACATCGATATGGAAATTGACATACTGGTGACCGGTGTGGGCAATATGGCCGCTACCTATGCCCTGTCGCGGTACCTGCAGCATCGCAAGCCCGACCTGGTCATTCAGGCCGGAGTTGCGGGTGCTTTTGACCCGGAAATTGCCATAGGATCGGTATTTGCCGTTAAACAGGACGTAGTGGCCGACCAGGGCGTTCAGGAAAAAGACGGGTTCTGGGATGTGTTTGATCTTTCCCTCGCGTCTCCGGGGGAGCTGCCTTACCGCAAGGGAGTATTGCCTAATCCGTACACGAACCTGATCAGGAGAACACGCCTTAAAAAGGCTATCGGGATTACCGTAAACGAAATTTCCACGAGTAAAAAAAGAATTGCCGCCCATGCGGAAAAATATCAGGCGCAGCTGGAATCCATGGAAGGCGCGGCACTGCATTATACCTGCCTGATGGAACATGTAACTTTCCTGCAATTGCGTGCCGTTTCCAATTATATCGGTGACCGGAACAAGAAAAACTGGAACATGCCGCTTGCTATCGGCAACCTGAACAAAGAACTGATCCGTTTGTTAGAATCCCTTTAAGTGTAATCATGGAAATATCCCTGGGGTTTTCGCCCTGCCCGAATGACACTTTCATTTTTGATGCCCTGGTGAACGGGCGGATCGATCCGGGTCCATTCAGGTTCCATCTTCACCTGGAAGACGTTCAGACACTGAATGAATGGGCGCTTTCCGGAAAACTCGACGCTACCAAGATCAGTTACGGCGTCTGGCCCTTGCTGGAAGACCGCTACCGCCTGCTGGAACCAGGCGGTGCATTGGGAGCAGGCGTTGGGCCGCTGCTGATTTCCCGCGAGCCGGTTTCCACAGACAATATCTCCGGCCTTAGAATTGGCATACCAGGCAGGAACACTACCGCTCACCTGCTGTTTTCCCTGGCTTTTCCGGATGCTAAAAACAAAACCTTCCTCGTGTTTCATGAAATTGAAGATGCTGTGCTCAGCGGACAGGTTGATGCTGGCGTTATCATTCATGAAAACCGCTTTACCTATGCTGATAAAGGACTGCACAAAGTGGTAGACCTTGGCGAATACTGGGAATCGCACCTGCACTGTCCGATTCCGTTAGGTGGCATTGTAGTCAGAAAAAATATGGACGACAGGCTGGCGCATTTACTGGAAGAAAAGATCCGGGAAAGTATCCGCTATGCCTGGCATAATTATCCGGATCTTACGGAATTCGTGCAACAGCATTCCCAGGAAATGGCACTTTCCGTAATGCGGCAACATATTCAGTTGTATGTAAACGACTACTCCCTGTACTGGGGCGAGAAGGGCAAAAAAGCAATTAACCAGCTACAGGAAACCTGGCATCAGCTCAACGCTGGTTGATGGCTGCTTTATATGCTTCAAGGCACCGCTCGCGGGCAAATTCGTGATTCACTATCGGTTCAGGGTAACCAAACCCCTCCAGTTCAGGCAACCAATGCCTGATGTAAACACCATCAGGGTCAAATTTTTTTGCCTGTAAAGCCGGGTTGAAGATCCTGAAATATGGTGCAGCATCACACCCGCTTCCGGCAGCCCACTGCCAGCCACCATTATTTGAAGCAAAATCATAATCAAGCAGCTTTTTCGCGAAATAAGCCTCACCCCACCGCCAGTCGATCAGCAGGTGTTTGCAAAGGAAAGAAGCCGTAACCATCCTTACCCGGTTATGCATAAAACCTGTTGCATTCAACTCCCGCATTCCGGCATCTACCAACGGATATCCCGTAAGTCCAGCACACCATGCATCAAATTCGTGCTGGTTATTCCGCCACCGGATATTGTCGTACTCACGCTTGAATGCTTTTCCGTTTCCGACTGCCGGGTAATTGGCCAGGATCATCTGGTAAAAATCACGCCAGATCAATTCATTCAGATAGGTATCGTTGACTTGTTGTGCTAAAGTGACAAGTCGTCTGATACTGATGGTGCCAAACCGCAGATGAATCCCAAGCCTTGAAGTGCCGGCAATACCGGGGTAATCGCGCTGATCGCTGTAATGCCGGATCAGCACCCTGTCAGGTTCTTTACCAGGAAATGGCATCGCTGATGCCCTGAATCCGATGGATTCAAGTGTCGGAACGGCGTCAGCCTTTAGTGACAAAAAGTTCCCGGTATATTTTTCTACCGGCCACCCCCTGAGCATGGCCGGCTCAAGCTGCTTTTTCCATTTTCTGCTGTATGGCGTAAATACCGTGTAAGGATTGCCGTCATCCTTAACAACCTCCCTGTTCTCGAAAATGACATGATCCTTGTAAGTAAGCAGGACAGCTTCTGCTGCTTCCAGCATGGCTTTTATCCGGGCATCACGCAGAATAGCATAAGGCTCATAATCCCTGTTGGTGAAAACCGCTTTTATGGGATACTCCTTAAGTAGTGCCGAAAATACCTCTTCGGGTTTTCCTGTTCTTACCTGCAAATTGCTGTTCAGCCCGTTTAGTTGACTGTTCAGCCGGTGCAGCTGCAGCTGTATAAATTCCACCCGCCTGTCATGTCTGTCGCCCAGGTCATCGAGGATGTTCGTATCAAAAATAAAGAGCGGAAGTACCTGCATGCCGGAGCGCAATGCATGGTAAAGTGCCGTATTATCATCCAGTCTCAGGTCACGCCTGAACCACATCACCGCAATACCATCCTGTTTTGTCATACCATCAAAGGTCGCACTAACGCATCAAACAGGATTTTTGAAGGTTCATTGCTGAAATGTTTTTTGCCAAAACTACTCACCCACCGCAGGCCTTGCACCGCATTGGTGAGTACCATGGCATCGGCGTTAAACAAATCCCCCGCATTCAATGGTTTTTCTTCAACAGGAACACCATTCGTTTCAGCAGTTTCAAGAATGTGCCGGCGAACAGTGCCGGCAACCGGACCTTCACCAAGGGGTGGTGTCAGCCACTTATTTTCCATGAACACAAAGCAGTTGGCAATGGACGACTCACAAATGCGGCCGGCGGTATTGAGCAACAACGCATCATCCCAGTGCCGGGAAGCAGCTTCGCGGGCAGCCAGCAGTGAGGGCAGGTAATTATTGGTTTTGCAATTGGCAATACCGTCGATTGCCTTGCGGGCGGTTTCATGCAGACCTGTTTTCAGGCCCTCCTGCTGCCATTCGCGGGTGTGCTGTGGCAGGGACCAGGACTGCATGATCAGGTGAGGATAATTGTTGCGGTGATCAAAAGGGCTACCATCGCCACGCAAAATCATCAGCCTGATCCGGGCCAAAGGCTCATGTCCGTTGCGGTGTACCAGCTGGCGGATCCGTTCTGCTATCCAGGCATCATTCCAATCAACGGGTTTTTCAAACCCCAATAACTGCATGCCATGAAACAATCGCTCAACATGAAATTGGAACAGGGGAATTGTACCGAAGCGCCAGACCATTGTTTCAAAAAGGCCATCGCCATACCGCAAAGCGCGGCTATTGGCACCAGCAATAACTTTATCGTCACGATAAAACTGTCCGTCATGAAACAACAGATGCGACATAGCGCAGCTAAAATAACTAAAAACCAGACTGCCTGCGCCGGATATACAGCACTACAGCAATGACAGTAGTCATCAGGCAACCCAGTAAAAAGGGCAACACTATCATTTCCACATCGTGCCAGAAAGTTTGTGCAGTGGTAAGCTCTTTCATCAGCGTCTGTTTAGAACTATCAAAGCTATTCAAAGCCAGACACCCGGACGCCCCCGGAAATCACCCGCTCCGACCGGTATTATTCCCGGTACCACTTTAGGGTATATTTATTTGAACTTCTTGCGTAAGGCATCCAGTTTAGCCGCAAAATTATCTGCTGGTTCGGCTTCACGGGAAGGTTTCGGCTGAAGGCCCTTAGCGGCTTTCTGGTGGGGAGCTGACCGGGCTGCATCTTTCATCGATAACCCGATGCGCTTCCGGGCAACATCCACTTCCGTAACGGTGACCATAACGGCCTGCTGCAATTTTACCACTGTGGAAGGATCACTTACATAAGTGTTGCTCAGCTGGGAAATATGAATCAGGCCGTCCTGCTTGACGCCGATATCAACAAATACGCCGAATTTGGTAATGTTCGTTACCAGGCCCGGAACCTTCATGCCCACCTTTACATCCTCAATTGATTTGATATGCTCGTCATACTGGAATACTTCAATCGGCGGACGTGGATCGCGGCCGGGTTTTTCCAGTTCCTGCAGGATATCGCTGATTGTAAATTCACCAATGGTTTCTGAAATATACTGGCGACGATTGATCTTTTTACGGAGAAGAGCATCCTGTATAAGGTCACTTACCGAACAACCCAGGTCTTTAGCCATCTGCTCCACCACATGATAGGATTCCGGGTGCACGGAACTGTTATCCAAGGGATGTTTCGCATCCCGGATCCGCAGGAATCCAGCGCATTGTTCAAATGTTTTGGGACCCATCAGGGGAACTTTTTTCAATTCTTCCCGGTTACCGAAAGCGCCGTTCTTTGCCCTGAACTCAACAATGTTCTTTGCCAGTGTCGCACTGAGTCCGGATACGTACATCAACAGGTGCTTGCTGGCAGTATTGAGGTCAACCCCTACGTGGTTAACACAGCTCTCTACCACTTTATCCAGGCTGTCTTTCAGGCGGGTCTGATTAACGTCGTGCTGGTACTGGCCGACACCGATTGACTTGGCATCAATTTTCACCAGTTCGCTCAACGGATCCAGCAAGCGCCTGCCGATGCTGACCGCACCACGCACGGTGATATCCTGTTCAGGAAATTCTTCGCGTGCCACTTCGGAAGCCGAGTAAATGGAAGCACCGCTTTCGTTTACCTGGAATACACTGACTGATTTTCCGAAATCAATGCCGCGTACCAGGCTTTCCGTTTCCCGACCTGCGGTACCGTTGCCAATACCAATGGCTTCGATATCATATTTCGCTACCAGATGCCGCAGGGTTTCACTTGCTTTAACTGATTCATTTTGTGGCGGGTGAGGATAAATGGTTGAATTGTGGATGAGGTTGCCCTGTGCGTCAAGGCAAACCAATTTGCAACCAGTCCGGAAACCAGGATCCAGGGCCAGCACCCTTTTGTTTCCCAGGGGCGAGGCCAGCAACAATTGCCGCAGGTTTTCGGCAAACACGCTGATGGCTTCATCATCAGCAGATTGTTTGCTGCTCATACGATACTCGTTCTCAATGCTGGGTTTCAGCAGGCGATCGAAGCCATCATCAATGGCAGATTTTATCTCTGCTCCGGCTTCACTGCCATTATATTTCAGAAAAAGTTTCTCCAATGCATCAACTGCTATCGCCTTGTCGATATTAATATCCATCAGCAGGAAACCCTCCTTTTCACCACGCCGGATGGCCAGCATGCGATGAGACGGACATTTCGACAATGACTCACTGAACTCGAAATAGTCACGGTACTTTTGTGCCTCAGCTTCTTCCTTTTTTGAACCCAGCACGCGGGACACCAGAATTGCATGCTCCGTAAATATTTTTCTTACCGCATTACGGGCATCCTCCTGCTCACTTATTTTTTCTGCTATTATGTCTCTTGCACCCTGCAGGGCATCTTTCACTGTTTTTACATCGTCTGTCAGATAGCCGGTGGCTGCAGTTTCAGGCTGTACAGATCCCTGCTCCCACAAAAGGTCAGCAAGTGGCTGCAGGCCTTTTTCAACTGCCTGGCTGGCCCTTGTTTTCCGTTTGGGTTTGTAGGGCAGGTAAATATCTTCAAGCACAGTGGCGTCTACACAGGATTCAATCCTGTTCCGCAGTTCTTCAGTCAGTTTTCCCTGGCTGTCGATCGTTTTCAGTACTGTATCTTTTCTTTTGTGAAGGTCACCGAAATACTGCAGCTCTTCAACAATTGAATTTATAATCACTTCATCGAGATTGCCGGTGGCTTCTTTCCGGTAACGGGCCATAAAAGGAATGGTTGCACCTTCAGCACGCAGATCGCTTACGTTATTCACCTGCTTCAGGGAAAGCGAAAGTTTTTGTGCAATGACGGGGAGATACTTCGGATCCATAATCACTGTTTTTCAGGAGGGCAAATGTAACGGGTCGCGGTCAGGCAGCAAAAATTTCAATCAGCATTTGATTTACTTCCATTGCCCGGTTCATGATCATCAGGTGTCCCCCGCCCGCAACAACATGGGTGGGGTGCAGGTACCTGATCGGCAACAGATTGTCTCGTGTACCATGTATATGGAACAGGTCCGGCGGTGTATTTTCAGATTTCCACCCGATGATGGCACCAATTGCCCACCGGATAAAAGCAGGATCTGATTCCTGGATTATCGCACGCAGCAGCCGCTTGTCTTCATCTGTTTCAGTTGTAAAGATTCTTTTTGCCAGCGAGGCCTGTTTAAATATCCCGATCGGCAGGTAACGATGAAGTTTGAGAGCGCCCAGCGACCGGAAATATGGTGGGATCTGTGAGCTACCCGCGGAACTGGAGATGAGTACGGTACGATCGGGATGAAAGGCCTGCTGTATTTCTGTCGCCAGCATCCCCCCGAATGACAGCCCCACTACTCCCCATTTCTGTGAACGGTCAAACTGCTCTGCCATCCTGATCGCATAATGCTTCAGACTTTCATTTTTTTCAGGCTTCAGCCATTCCACATGCACTATCTCAAAGGGTTCCGGGAGATGAATATGCCGGAACACCCTTTTATCTGCTCCCAATCCAGGAATGAAATACAGTTTCATAGTGCCCTTTTTAGAAATATTACCTTTGCATGGCAAAAGCATGCCATGGACATCAAAAATAATATTCTCGAAACGATTGGAAATACACCACTGATAAGGCTTAACAAAATTACCAGAAGCGTCCCGGGGACGATCCTGGCAAAGGTGGACTATTTCAACCCCGGCAATTCCATCAAAGACCGGATGGCACTGAAAATGATAGAGGTTGCAGAAAAAGAAGGCAAACTTAAACCCGGTGGAACCATCATCGAATGCACCAGCGGTAATACGGGAATGGGGCTGGCGCTCGCAGCGGTGGTGAAAGGTTACAAATGCATCTTTACCACAACCGACAAGCAGAGTAAGGAAAAGATGGACATTCTGAAAGCAGTTGGGGCAGAAGTAATTGTTTGCCCAACAAATGTTGAACCTGACGATCCAAGGTCCTACTATTCTGTTGCGAGGCGGCTTGCACGGGAAACTCCCAATTCCTTTCACTGCAATCAATATGACAACCTGGCCAACCGGCTGGCACACTATGAAACGACCGGCCCAGAAATATGGCGTCAAACCGACGGAAGGATAACGCATCTCGTGTGTACAGCTGGTACAGGGGGAACGGTTACCGGTACAGCTCAATTCCTGAAAGAACAGAATCCAGGTATCCAGGTGTGGGCAATAGATGTGTATGGATCGCTCCTGACCAAGTTCTTCCGCACAGGAGAGGTTGACATGAATGAAGTACACCCCTATATCTCTGAGGGATTTGGCGAAGACTTCGTGCCGCAGAATTATGACATGTCGGTAATCGACCATTTTGAACAGGTGACAGACAGAGACGGGGCGATCATGGCGCGGAAACTGGCAAGGGAGGAAGGTATTTTTTGCGGTTATAGCGCCGGAAGTTGCCTGCAGGGACTATTGCAGCTCAAAGACCGCCTGAAAGATGATGACGTGGTGGTTTGTATTTTTCATGACCACGGAAGCCGGTATGTGGCCAAGATTTATAATGATCAGTGGATGATGGAAAGGGGCTTTCTGGATGTAAAAACATTCAGGGATATCGTAGCGGGAAGAGGAAACAAGCAGAAACTGATTACCCTGCAACCAGGCCAGACCGTTGCCGAAGCCGTTGACCTTATGCGGAAATACGATATCGAACATATCCCGGTAATGGAAAAGGAAAGTCTCGTCGGTTCTATCAGCGAAAGCGGGCTGTTTCAGAAGATCTTTTCTGACCCGGAAATCCGGCAGGCAAAGGTTGAAACAGTGATGGAGTCAGCGTTTCCGGTTGTAGAATTCCTTACTCCGGTTGAGAAACTGAGTACCCTGATAAATCGCGAAAATGGCGCAGTTTTAAGCAGGGACGATGCGGGGAACTACCAGATCCTTACGAAATACGATGTTTTGCAAGCCCTCGGTGCATGATTCTTGGAAATCGTTGCAAATCGGCCACCGTAAAGAGTTTCATTAGATTTCAACAGATCCCGGAAGGGGCAAATATCGTAATTCTACGATCTGTTGCCACGTACAGTTCACAGGCCCGCCGCTGAATAGTTACGAGTAATGTGGGAAATACTGAAGTGTTAAAATTAAGCAAATGCGCTCTAGGCTACCACAATTATGCCGACTACATTTGTATCAGAAGTTGATTGATCATTTGATCGTATCCAATTATCCAGAGAAACCAGGACCCTTAAAAGCCAAGATCCAAAAACCGAGAACCAAATCCAATTCCTAAGACCAAAACCTAAGAAATCCAGTATCAGTCAACTTCCTTTTATTTCCTAAATCCTAAAAAAAACCAGACCAGAAATCAGCATCAAAATCCTTAGAAAGACCAGAGAATCCCGTGAAACCAAAACCCAAACCAGTCCAAGTCCAGTAACCAATCGTCCAAAATCTGTTTTTAGTAAGTTTAGTTAGGTTTCATGAATCCAATGTCAGGTGAAAACCACCAAATCCTTAAAACCACTTAACGAATCCGGCACCCTCCTGCCCTGCAGCTCGTCCAAGCATGTAAGGCAGGAGGCCGAAAGTGGTCTCTCCTTCCTCCAATAAAGTTCCCTGCTTTCATTTTCTTTGCACAAAAGGTGCACGCATGCTTCCTCAGCGCATAGTTTCGCTTGTTCCATCCCAAACTGAATTGTTATATACGCTCGGCCTTGGTGACCGCGTTATCGGAATCACCAAATTCTGTATCTATCCTTCAGAATGGTATCATTCCAGGTCTCGTGTCGGCGGTACAAAAGATGTCAGGATTGAACGGGTACAAGCGCTTCAACCAGATCTTATCATTGCCAATAAGGAAGAAAATTCCAGGGAGCAGGTGCTGGCACTCAGCAAACAATTTCGTGTGTGGGTAACTGATGTGACTGATCTTCCTTCGGCACTCAACATGATTGCCGTTCTTGGAAAGCTAACCGGTACCGGCACTGCGGCTGATGCCCTTGCGCTGACCATAGCCAGCCGGTTTGCTGCGATCAGGCCCTGCACACCATCCTTGCGGGTGGCCTACCTGATCTGGAAGAACCCGTACATGACCATTGGCAACGACACTTTCATTCATGATATGCTGAACCGTATGGGCATGACAAACGTATTCGGCAGTAAGACCAGGTATCCCAAAACCAGTGTGGACGAGCTGATTGAGAAAGCCCCTGACCTGATCATGCTATCGTCGGAGCCCTACCGGTTCGGTCAGAAAGATCTTGCAGAATGGAGCAAGCTCCTGCCCACAGCCAAAACCATACTGGTTAACGGGGAATTCTTCAGCTGGTACGGCAGCCGTTTATTGCTGAGTCCGGGTTACTTTACCGAGTTGCTTACGACGATAGCAGCCGGGCATTCGGGCTGAATACGTATTTTACACTTTCACCGACATCTGGACCTTGTTTAGTAAACTGCCTATTGACGAAAATTTCACCGGAAAGCCTTCCAGGAAAAAACCCATGTTTCCTGTAAATGAACGCCTGCACGCGTTTCTGAAACAACATGGACGGGAAGTAAAACTTCCGGTTGCCTACCGGGATCTTCAGCGATTTACCTACACCCTTCCCCTGACTGATAAGGAAGGCAAGCCAACTATGTGGGAATCAGTAGTATATGATAAGCGTGAATGGGATTATCTCCGGGAGGGATTAGTACGGATCTACGCCATTCTGAAAACAGAAGGGGATATGAGTTACAGTAAACACCTTGATGTAGCCAGGGTGGACTATTGTGCTTTCGGCAACTCCCAGCCTTTCCGTGTCAGGATCGTGAATAAGTTCAACGACAATTACGACCACTACTACATCAAGGTAGCAGATGCATCCCGTATTTACGGCCTTGAACTGGAACACATGCTGTCTCCAAACAGGATAACGTTCTTCACGCACAATCAGACTTTGGTGGAAGAACACATTCCCGGAATACCCGGAGACGTTTTTATCAACCAGCACCTGGACAGACCGGAAACGAACAAGATCAGGCTCGCGAAAGAGTTTGTCAAATTCAATGAACGCTGTTTTGTAAGGTTGCTGGGCGACATGCGGAGCTACAATTTCGTGGTAGATATTACCCCTGATATTGAGGACTTTCAATACCGCATCCGGGCTATTGATTTTGATCAGCAGTCCTACGAAGGGCGGAAAAACCTGTATCTGCCGCAGTTCTTCAGGCAAAATTTCCCCCTGGTGGAAACCGCCTTGAAATACCTCAACAAAGAATCCATTGAACAATACCAGACGGAAGAGCGTACCATGATGACCTTCCGGCTGGTTTCTGCCCGTTACAGAATTAAGGAGCTATTGGATATCATGGGGAAAGACCGCATTTCGACCCCGGAAAAAATGCGCCAGTTGTCTGAGGAACTGAGCAGCTTCCACCATCATAACCAGCACCTTCTGAAATGCCATAATATGGGCAAACTGGTGAAGGAACACCTGAAGGTCTGCCTCCGCAAAAACCTCTTCCTCATCCCCCGCTTCAAGGGTCGTTTTGAAGATTAGTTGGTATATTAGCGCTCATTTTTAAGATCAACCAACCAAACAAAGATGAAAAAATACCGTTCCGGGGTGCTTTTTGGAGAAGAATTAGAGGCCCTGTACAATGATGCCAAATCGAACCAGTTTGCAATGCCAGCGGTAAATGTCGTAGGCACAGACTCGATCAACGCAACCCTGGAAACTGCAGCAAAAGTGAACTCTCCCGTTATTATCCAGTTTTCCAACGGAGGCGCCCAGTTCATTGCGGGAAAAGGCATGCCGAACGACAAATTGCAGGCAAATATTTCTGGCGCTATTTCCGGCGCGCTCCATATCCATAACGTGGCAAAATACTATGGCGTACCCGTTGTGCTCCATACCGACCACGCTGCCAAAAAATGGCTCCCCTGGATCAGTGCACTGATCGATGCAGGTGAAACTTTCAAAAAAGAAAAGGGTCAGCCGTTGTTCAGTTCTCACATGCTTGACCTGTCAGAAGAAAGTCTCGAAGAAAACATCCATACCTCTGTTGAGTTTTATAAACGCATGCAACCGCTGGGCATGAGCATTGAGATTGAGCTCGGCGTAACCGGTGGTGAGGAAGATGGCGTGGACAACAGTGGTGTTGAAAACGATAAATTGTATACTCAGCCTCAACACGTCGCCTATGCCTATGAAGAACTTGGCAAAATAGGCAACCTGTTTACTGTCGCTGCTGCTTTTGGTAATGTGCACGGCGTATACAGCCCGGGCAACGTGGAACTTCGTCCGGAAATCCTGCACAACAGCCAGGTTTATATCCAGGATCACTTTAAAACCGGAGACAAACCTGTGTATTTTGTATTCCATGGTGGCAGCGGAAGTCCAAAGGAACAGATCCGTGAAGCGCTGGGTTACGGCGTAATCAAGATGAATATCGACACCGATATGCAATGGGCTTTCTGGGAAGGTGTTCTCGGTTATTACAAAAAGAACGAAGCCTATCTGCAAGGCCAGCTGGGCAACCCCGAAGGAGCTGAAAAACCCAACAAGAAATACTATGATCCACGCGTTTGGCTGCGCAAAGGTCAGGATGTATTTGTTTCCCGTCTCGAAGAGGCATTCCAGGATCTTAACTGTATCAACCGGAACGCTTAATATATTTCCAATTAAAAAAGGGCTGCGGTTGCAGCCCTTTTTTAATGCTTATCATCTTCTGATTTTGTCAGAATCCTTTTTTGATCGACACCCCTTCCGGCATCAGCACCGCAGAAAACTGATTCTTTCCATCAAATAGTTTTTTCGCGGCTGCCTGAATATCCTGCACGGTCAGTTTCTGTACCAATTGCTCATATTGCAGCACAAACTTTGGATCAGCCTGTTCCGATTGAATATCCTGCAGTGATTCCAGCCAGAATCCATTCTCCTTCACACTGACCTTATACTGTTCCAGCCAGGATTTTTTCACCTTATCCAGGTATTTCTGTTCCGGACCTTTCTGAACCAGCAAATTGATTTCATGCTGCGCAGCTTTCAGCAAAGTGTCGACCTTTTCCGGGCCACAGGGAAGCTGAAGCACAAATGAATAATGCTGATAGGGATACCGCTCGATCTGTGCGTAGATACCTCCTCCATAAATGCCCTGGATCTTCTCCCTCAATTCTTCTATGATCCTGATGTTCAGGATCTCGCTGATCGCCTGGGCTTTCAGATCAAGATCTTCACTATACGGCACTTCACCGGTAAAGAATTTCAGGATCAGGCTCTTGGCTTCCTTTCCCTTATTAACCACCAGTTGTTGTACACCGCCGACTGGTCTTACACCATTATCCTTACGCTCAAACTTTCTGCCTGAAGCAGGCAGACTGCCAATATAGGTTTCCAGTAAAGGAAGGATACTGTCTGTCTTGAAACTTCCTGCCAGTACAAACTGCATTCCTGTTACATCATTCAATTGTTCCCTGTAAATGGCGACAGCCCTGTTAACATCAATCTGGTCAAAATAGGTAGCTTTCGGAACCGCGATCGGAGCAAGCGGATTCCCTTTATACATTACCCTGAACATCGTATCGACAAATGCCGTTTGCGGATTGGAAGCAAGTCCTGCTACCTGGGCTTTGTTTCGCTGAACAAATGACTGAAACAGTCCCGTATCTATCCGCGGACTGGTGGCATACAGGTGCAATAACTGAAACATCACTTCCACGTCGCGGTTGCTGGAACTACCCCGGAAGCCATCAGTCACTTCACCCATAACCGGGTTTACGGAAACTGTTTTGCCTGCAAGTGACTTGCGAAGATCGGCAGGACTAAAATTACCAACGCCCATGGCACTCACCACTGCCGTTGCATATTCAGCATTATACCGGTCAGCAACGCCGTAATTGTTCTTTCCGCCCGGTCGGCTCGCACTCAACAATATCTGATCGTCTTTGAAGCTGGTGGGTTTGAGCGTTACTTTTACGCCATTGGAAAGGGTAATGGTTGTTGTTCCCAGCGCCTTATTCTCTGTACGACCAGTGATTTTCCCGGCTTTGGGTTTTTCAGAAAGCAACTCTGCAGCAACAGTTTTTTCTTCATAGGGCTTGATATCAGCTTTCTCAGCAGCAGTCAGTACGGCAAGCAGCTCTGCCGAGCCGGGAAGCGTTTTCCCATCGGACGGTTCCGGACCAAGTACATATACCAGGCGGTTGGCGTCTGCTACTGCACGTCGCGCAGTTGCATTTACCTCATCCAATGTGATCCCGGGTACCTGTTCGTTGGTCATTTCAAATTCTTTCGCGATACCAGGAATGGACTCACCTGTCAGGAAATTTCTCACATATTCCTCCACATACAGTTCTGATTCCGTCTTATCGCGATTGTTGTAAGCATTCTGTATTCCATTCAGAATTGTTTTTTTCGCCCTTGCCAGCTCTGCCTCTGTAAATCCATATCGCTGTACTCTTTCCAGCTCCGTCACAATGGCTTCTGTGCCTTTTTTTACATCTCCCGATCCTACACCGGCGGCGATCCGGAAATTCTCATATCCGCCGATATACTCTCCCAGTCCGCTACCTGCGCCAACGAATGGAGGATTGGGTTGCTGAGCGATCTCCTGCAAGCGCTGGTTTAACATGCTGGTAAACATGCGATCAACCAGGCTTTTTCGATAGGCAGCTGCATTGTTTTGTGGCCCCATGGGCTGCAACGGGTACACGATATTGACAGAATAACTGGTTGCCTCCCTGTCCGTCACCACCATGGCTTCGGTGGTTGGGTAGGCCCCGATAGCAGCACGTTCCCTTGGTTTTTCCGGTGTTGGATTTTTCATCCCCGAAAAATGTTTGCGGATCAACGCGAGCGCCTGTGAGGGTTCTACATCACCTACCACCATAACAGCCATCAGGTCTGGACGGTACCAGTCTTTGTAGAATTTCCGGATCAGGTCCGGATTGAACGTCCGGATAATGCTGTCCACACCAATGGGAATACGATTCGCATAGCGGGAGCCTGCAAACAGCTTGGGATAAATCTGGCGCATCATCCTGTCATAGGCGCCCTTTCCCAGGCGGCTTTCTTCAAGAATGATGGCGCGTTCAGATTCAATGTCTTCATTCAGGTAGGTAACCTGGTGAGCCCAGTCTTCCAGCACCTGGAAACCTTTTTCGAGGTTACCGGCTTTGTCTGTCGGAATGGGCAGAATATATACTGTCTCATCAAAAGAAGTATAGGCGTTCAGGTCACTGCCGAACCCAACTCCGATGTCCTGCAAAAAAGAAACGATATCGTTTTTTTTGAAATTTTTCGTACCGTTAAATGCCATATGCTCGGCCATATGGGCAAGCCCCTGCTGGTTATCATCTTCAAGAATTGATCCTGCCTTAAGGGCCAGTCGCAATTCAACTTTCTGCTCCGGTTTTTTATTTTGCCGGATATAATAGGTTAGTCCGTTGTCGAGCTTGCCGATGGTTACAGCAGGATCAACGGATAAATCCTGCGCAACCTGCGTTTGAGCGTTACCGTTGATGACAGCAAGCATCAAAAGCGGAAACACATAGGAAAATAACTTCCCTGGTCTGATGTTCATGATTGAATACTTTACGATAAGAAAACAAAATCGTCGTCAAAGGGTGAAGATCAGGGCAAATTTTGCGATAAAAAACCGTGTTTTAACGGGTTATTGCTTCGATAGGTTTGCCTATACAGCCGTTCGGCATCTGAATCTGAAGCAGGGCGGCTACAGTCGGTGCAATATCGGTCATATAGACTTCCACATTAGATTTGCCTGGTTTTATTTTCCAGCCCATCCAGACAAGCGGAATATGCGCATCATAGGGATTCCATAATCCGTGCGTAGTACCGGTTGGTCCGCCATCGAGATATTGAGGTTCCAGCAGGAATTGCACATCTCCGCTTCTGTTCGGCATATACCCGTTCGCAACCATTTCCTTAATCTTTGAAGGCAGAGTCGTTTCGGCCAGGTTCTCGAGAACAAAAGCACGTGCTACTCCCGGCTGCTTTTTCATAAATGCTGCTGCGGCATTGGCCAGCTTGTCCCGGTCAAGTTTAAGGCTATCCACTACCGGCAGGTTCAGGTGTACCTGGTAATTATACATACTGTTGACCAGGTTGGGTGCTCCGAAAGATTGTTCAAGGGAAGCATTCAATGCTTTCATCGCCGCACCGTCATCGAAAAGTCCGGCCGGAATCTTATGTTCCGTCATAAAACCTGGCACATGCGCCACGCCGTGATCGGCAGAAATAAAGAACAGCCACTGTCCCTTACCGATCGTCTGGTCGAGAAAATTAAAAAACTCACCAAGGTCTTTGTCGAGCCGGAGATAGGTATCTTCTGCTTCGATTGAATTGGGACCGAAAGCATGCCCTACATAGTCAGTGGAGGATAAGCTCACCGCGAGGAAGTCAGTAAAAGCCCCCTTACCCATGCCTTCGGCTTTAACTGCTGCCTTGGCTACTTCAAGCGTCATGGTATTGCCGTAAGGCGTTGAGGAAATGGCGCCGAAATTTTTGCCGGTGAAATTTTTGAGCGAGTAGGGAAAACCTTTGGCATCAGAACCGAAGGGTTTGCCTTCAAAGGCATTTTCATCCCTGGTGCTCATGGTATAGGTTGCGATGGGGTAAAGTGTGTTCCAGCCCAATGCGTAATACTGATCCACATGTTTGGCAGCGTTGTATTGCTGCAGCCAGTCGGGCAGCTCAGACCTGTAAAATGTGGAAGTTATCCAGTTTCCGGTTTTATTGTCATACCAATAGGCTGCATCTGCGGCATGCCCGGCTGGAAGGATAGCGCCTCTGTCTTTAACAGCGATGCCGATCACCTTAGAACGGAAGTTGGAGGCCAGCTTTAGTTCGTCGGTAATGGTGGTCGTATAAAGGTTTGCGGGGCTCATTTCCCCTGCAGCTGTTGTACTGCCAACAGTTTTCACAGATGGATCTTCTGTGCAATACACCGATTTATTGCGGGTACGATCGAACCAGGCATTTCCGGTGATGCCATGTACGGCCGGAACGGATCCAGTATATATGCAGGTATGGCCGCAAGCGGTGATCGTGGGCGTATAGGGAATGAGGGTGTTCTCATTGGAAAATCCCTGGGTCAGCAGCCGTTTGAATCCACCATTCGCCTGGTACCTGTCTTTGTACCGGTAGAGATAATCCCAACGCATCTGGTCTACCACCATTCCAACCACCAGCTTTGGTTTTGCCGGGGTCGTGCCTGCCTGGCCAAATACATTCATTACAAAAAAAGAACATACAAAAAGTGCAAAAATTCTTTTCATCTGGGAGCGGTTTTTGGCAAAGATAGCCGGAGCACCTTCCAAATCTGTTACCTTTGCGACAATTTTAAACCAATCATTAACGATCAATATGGCGGATATTTTCGAAAAGCTGGTTAAAGATGGCGGACCAATCGGTCAGCACATGAAAAGGGCGCATGGTTACTTTGCCTTTCCCAAACTGGAAGGTGAACTTGGAAGCCGCATGATTTTCCGTGGTAAGGAACGTATCGTCTGGAGCCTGAACAACTACCTCGGATTAGCCAACCATCCTGAAACCAGGAAAGCTGATGCAGAAGCAGCTGCCAAATGGGGAATGGGTTATCCGATGGGTGCCAGGATGATGAGTGGCAATTCGGTTCAGCATGAAGCGCTGGAAAAGGTGCTGGCTGATTTCACCAGCCGTGAGGATGCCATGTTGCTGAATTTCGGTTACCAGGGGATTATGAGCTGTATCGATGCCATCGTGAACAGAAGGGATGTAATCGTTTATGATGCAGAATGTCATGCCTGTATTGTTGACGGTATCCGCATGCACATGGGTCATAGCTATACCTACAAACACAATGATGTGGAAGACTGTGAAAAGCAGTTGCAGCGCGCCGTTAAAATGGCAGAGAAGAACGGAGGCGGAATTCTGCTGATCACTGAAGGTGTTTACGGCATGAGTGGTGACCAGGGTAAACTAAAAGAGATTGTAGCGCTGAAGGAAAAATATGAGTTCCGCATCCTGATTGACGATGCACACGGTTTTGGTGCGATGGGCCCAACCGGCGCCGGTACTGATGAAGCACAAGGCTGCCAGGATGGTATTGATCTCTATTTTTCAACTTTTGTTAAATCCATGGGAAGTATCGGAGCGTTCATTTCGGGCAGAAAGGATGTGCTTGCCTACCTCCGCTACAATACCCGCTCCCAGATCTTCGCCAAAAGCCTTCCGATGCTGATTGTGGAAGGAATGCTCAAAAGAATGGAAATGCTGAAAAGCATGCCGGAGCTTCGCGAAAAACTCTGGACAGTTACCAACACATTACAAAAGGGACTTCGTGACCGCGGATTTGATCTTGGTAAGACTAATACCATGGTGACGCCGATCTATATGAAAGGAGATGTACCGGAAGCAACAGCCATGGTGCTGGACCTTCGGGAGAATTACAATATTTTCTGTTCCATCGTAGTATATCCGGTTATTCCGAAGGGACAGATCATCTACCGCCTGATCCCGACTGCTGCTCACTCCATGGAGGATATTGAGCTAACGCTGAAAGCATTCACGGAAACCAAAATGAAACTGGATGCCGGCGATTACAGGGCTGCTGAGATCCCGGATATGGCGGAAGCAATGTAACTGAACGATCTTTTTCCAACAGGCCCGCTTCGGCGGGCTTTTTTTTGCCCGGTTGGCCCGATCAGGCAAAAGGGACAAAAAAATCCCGCCTTGCGGCGGGATGCACTAATCAAATACCATTAACCATTAAACCTTATCCTATGAAAATTCAAATATAAGATGTTAATGAGGAAACATTGGTTGCAAGCGGGAACTTTTTTTTAGGGCAAAAGGGTGATTTTGACCGTAATCAAGCCGGTCTAAGTAGTTCCCTGTCCGATTTGGGCATCCCGTAGGCTGGTTTTATACATAAGCCTTTGGCTAAAAGCCGGACGGGATAGAAATCCCGTCCGTATTATATCCAATATCCTATGAAAAACCATAGGTTAGATGTCAATTGCTAAAGAAACGTTGCAAGCTTGTTAAAATATCTTAAGGAAGTCACCATTCACCCTTAAACACTTTTTGGTAAGCCGTGAATTCCTGCTTTCTGTAAGCTCCTTCTCCGAAGAATTTCACGATCAGTTCCAGCTCACCGGGAGCCAGGTAGCCAGGTATGGGTTGGGGGTCTTCGCCCGTGGTGGGAATAATCACCGTTGTAGGGTATGAAAGTTGTCCACCCGTAAGGTACAATGCTATTTCATTGGTCTTATACTGGGTATTATAGGAAAAGGCTTTGCCTTTATAAGATAAGGTCGACTTTGTTTCGGCATCCAGCTTTACAGGGTAAAACCTGCTGTGCAGGTATTTGATCACTTTTTCGTTGCGGTATGTGCGTTTGTCCATAACCTTGCACCAGCCGCACCAGTCTGTGTACAGATCAATCAGGATAGGACGAGGCTCCTTTTTTGCAGCTTCCTCTGCTTCCGCCAGGGTCATCCAGCGCATACCCTTTTCCGTTGTTTCCTGGCCATAAGCTGTTATTCCGGTACACAGGAATAACATGAAAATTATGTGCTTAACCATATTACCTTTGTTTCGTTGATTGCAATATAACAACTGCCCATGCAAAAAATTGTTATAGCCGTTACCGGAGCCAGTGGGGCAATCTATCCCAAAATCCTGCTGGACAAGCTGACCAGGATCACCGGGCAGTATGCTGAACTGGCCGTGGTGATGACGGAAAATGCGAAAACTGTCTGGCATACAGAACTCGGTCATGACGCATATAATGCCTACCCTGCTGTCCGTTTCTATGATAAGAACGATTTTCACGCGCCTTTCGCGTCCGGATCCGGACAATTTCAGACAATGATCGTCATTCCCTGCTCAATGGGTACCCTGGGAAGGATTGCTACCGGCATCAGCAATGATCTGATCACCAGGGCGGCAGATGTTATTCTCAAGGAAAGAAGAAAGCTCATTTGTGTTGTCCGGGACACCCCCTATAACCTGATCCATATCCGGAATATGGAAACTGTTACCCTCGCAGGCGGCATTATCTGTCCTGCGTCCCCTTCATTTTACAGTAAACCGGACACCATAGAAGCCGTTGCAGCTACAGTAGTAGACAGGGTTTTAGACCTCGCGGGGCTGAAGATCGACACCTTCAGGTGGGGTAGCCAATAAAAGTTCACTATCTTAATAGTACAAAAAAGGATCATTTGTTCAGCTTTGAATATAATTCCTACAACTACCGGCAGGTTATAACCGATATGGCCGCTGCCCTTGGAACGACTGTAAAAGACGGGAAACTGATCTTCCCGGAATCAGTGGCTTCGGGCCATATCGAATTTGTAGAAATGCCGAATGGTCTACAGGCGATCATTTCCGATTATCGCCTCAATGATCAGCTCTATCTGAAAAGGCAACGGATACCCAGGGAGTTTTATGTATTGCGGTATGAAGACCTGAAGATCGAAGATGAGATGACCCTCAAGATCGACGGAGAAGTACTGACCACCACCAATGAACATCATGCAGGCGTTTACCTCACCAGCACGTTATTCGACATTTCCTATCTCGGCAGAAAAGGATCAGTGATCAAAGGGATCAATATTATTTTCAGCAAGGAGTGGCTCGCCCAACACCTGCACATCACTGATCCTGACGAAGTGATGGCAACCTACCTCAACCTGAAAACGGGCAGTTATACCATCGAACCGATCGACAATGAATACCGCAGGTATTTTAATGAGATCATTACATCAGATATTGACAGTCCCCTGCATACAGCAACAGTACAGAACCGCATTACGCTTCTGATCGAACGATTTTTCAGCAGGCTGTATGAAAAAAGCAGAACCTTACTCACACCCCCGCGGATCTCGAAACACGACGTGCATCAACTCATGCATGTGGAGGCTTTACTTACCCAGAATGTACACAACCGCCCTCCTACCATCGACCAGCTGGCACAGGAAGCAGCCATGAGCTCAGCAAAGCTGAAGAAACTGTTTAAAGAGGTTTACGGTACCAGCATATATGCCTATTACCAGAAACAGCGCATGAACGTTGCCAGGGATATGCTGCTCAGCGGAGATTTTACTGTTAAGGAAGTAGGTCTCCAGGTGGGATATTCCAACCTGAGCAATTTTGCAGCCGCTTTCCGGAAAGAATTCAACATCCTGCCCAGCGAAATCAGGGCATGAATTACCGGAGATCCACTTCTTCTACTCCGGGATATTTTGCCTTATTAAACACGAAGAAATCGTCGCTGATCGTTGCCTTCCCGTTCATGCTTACAACAGAATACGTGTATTTGTTACCGTTCTTCTCCAGCACTTTGGTTTGCGTGATCGCTTTTGTGGCCTTATCTACATAAACGTAAACCTTGTGAAAGGGCTTTGATTTATCGGTAGGTGTCAGTTCAATCTCCTGCAAAACCTTATTGCCGGTCTTTTTTTCGCCGTTCAGTTTGTAGAGGAAGTCCTTATCATAAAAGTTTGTGAAAAGCTTTTGAGGAGTAATCGTGTTCTGTCCGCCATCAAATTTGGTGATCGTCACTTCATTGGCAGCCTTATCATAAGTCCAGATATTCTTACCATCACAAAAGATCTCCTGGCCAGTAATATCCACTTTATATTTACCCTCTTTCATGTACACAATACCTTTCTTGGCGCCCTGTACTTTACCATTACCGTCTTCCACCTGAAGGGTAAAATTAGATTGTACTGCCTTGAATGTTTTGAACTTAGCGCTGACAGCATCCAGGATCTGCTTTGCGGCAGGGTCATTCTGTGCGCTGGCAATATTGTTGATCAGAAGGCCAAAAACCAGTGCCAGTGCGGCAAACGATTTAGTCATACAGGTATTTTAAAATAGGGGTCAAAGATATACTGTTTAGATGCAATCATCAGACCAATCAAACTGCCGGGGGTTTAATCAGGGAATTTGTGTAAGATATTCATCCAGTTCAGCCTCTGTTTTAATGATCACTTCCCGGGCTTTACTGCCGAGGTTCGGGCCAACAACACCTGCCTGCTCCAATTGATCCATCAGCCTGCCTGCCCGGTTGTATCCGAGCTTCATTCGCCGCTGCAGCAATGAAGTCGATCCGATCTGGTTCTGAACGATCAGTCTCGCTGCATCCCCGAATAACGGATCCTTGTCATTCAGGTCAAAATCCTTTCCTTCCATTTCTTTCTCATCCACGTATTCCGGCAACAGAAACGCCTGCGGATAGCCGCGCTGACGGCCGATAAAATCCGTTACACTCTCTACTTCGGGCGTATCAACAAATGCACATTGCAACCGGGTGAGTTCACCGTTATAGGAAATAAGCATATCACCCTTACCGATCAGCTGTTCTGCGCCACCGGCATCAAGAATGGTGCGGCTATCAATTTTGGAAGACACTTTAAAGGCAATCCTTGCCGGAAAGTTTGCCTTGATGGTACCCGTTATAATATTCACCGAAGGGCGCTGTGTAGCGATGATCAGGTGGATTCCTACTGCCCTGGCCAACTGCGCCAGACGCGCAATAGGCATTTCAACCTCTTTGCCCGCCGTCATGATCAGATCGGCAAACTCATCGATCACCAATACCATGAATGGCAGAAACTGATGTCCTTTCTGAGGATTCAACCTGCGTTTGACAAATTTCTCATTGTATTCGCGGATGTTCCGGGTACCGGCTTCTTTAAGAAGGTCATACCGGTTATCCATTTCAATACACAGGGCATTCAGTGTATGGACTACTTTTTTCGTATCCGTAATAATCGCTTCTTCCTCCCCTGGTAACTTTGCGAGGAAGTGTTTTTCGATGGTCCGGTAAATACTCAGTTCAACTTTCTTGGGGTCTACCAGTACAAATTTCAGCTGTGACGGGTGCTTCTTATACAACAGTGATACCAGGATAGCATTCAGGCCGACGGATTTACCCTGGCCAGTAGCACCAGCCATCAGGAGGTGTGGCATCGCAGCAAGGTCCACAATGAAATTTTCATTGTCAATCTTTTTTCCAATGGCGATCGGTAAACTGAAATTGCTGTGCTGGAATTTGTCTGCCGTCAGTAACGTCTTCATGCTCACCACGGTTTTCTTGACGTTCGGCACTTCTATACCAATAGTGCCTTTTCCCGGAATCGGGGCTATGATCCGGATCCCGAGAGCGGCAAGACTCAGTGCAATATCGTCCTCAAGATTCTTGATCCTGGAGATCCTGACACCGGCTGCCGGAACGATCTCATACAGGGTTACTGTTGGACCAACCGTAGCGAATATCTTCTGAATCTGGATGTCGTAATTCTTCAGCGTATTGATAATCTGGTTCTTGTTCGCTTCCAGCTCCGCCGGATCCTGAACAATCTTTTCGCTTCCGTGGGTCTCCAGGAGATCCATGGATGGAAACCTGTAATCGCGGAGATCAAGCGTAGGTTCATATGGCGGAAGATCTTCATGCACTTCCCCATCAGGCGTTTCCTCGGGAGTCACCTCTTTGATTTCCAGCTCAAGGTCAGCTTGCGGAATGGCCGGTTTCAGTGGCGGCAGGGGGACTTCCTGCACCGGGACAATTACCGGTACCTCAGGCTCGGCAAAAGGCGGTATGGTATTTTCCGGCTCCTGAAAGTCCTCCCGCTCAATCATTTGCAGGGGAATAGATTCCGGGCTAATTATTTCCGGCGGAGGAACCACAGGCCCCGTTTCTTTCTTGAGGTTGTTTCGCTTGTTTCTGGGCGTTTCTTCAATAAAAAGTTTAGGCTCATCAGCGTCGTCAACAGTCGGATCAGGAACCGGCTCAGGGTTTCTTTCCTTGTTGCGAACAGGCAGCGCTGGCATTTTGGGTACTTCAAATACCGGGTTGAACCGCCAGATAAAATATGCTACTCCTCCCAACAACAACAAGGCACCCGTTCCGATCTTTCCCAGGAAACTGGACATCCATTCACTGATCATATTCCCCACCGCACCGCCCCAGGGAAACGCGCTCTTACCGGAAAAAAAGGCAAAAGCAACACTGAAATACAATAATCCCACGAGCACATACCTCAGGTTCCGCCAGAGACGAAAGACTTTTTTGCCAAAAAGCAGGTTCGCCCCTGCCATAAAAAAGATGCTGCAAAGAAAAAAGCTGGCCAGCCCGAATCCCTTGAAAAAGAAAAAATGTGACACCCATGCACCGAGCCGTCCCAACAGATTGGCAACCCTTATATCGTCTCCGAATAAGAACCGGGAAGTACCCTGAAACACTTTATCCTGGTCCTCCTGCCAGGTAAAGAGGTATGATGTAAAGGCAATAAACAGGAATACAGAAAGCAGCAAAAGCAGCGCTCCGGAAATTTTATGCGTGCGTTCGTCCCTGAGAACAGAACGCACTTCGACCTTTTCCTCCTTCTCGGGCCTCAGATCAACGGGGTCGGGTAGTGGCTTTTTCTTGGATTTCAGCTTATTTGCCATAGCCACAAATATACATTTACACCTAAAGAAATTGTATTTTGCTGTATGCGGATTTTTGCCATTACTAGCTGCCTGATCCTAATGGTTTTATCCGGCATCTCCCAGCCCCATGGCTCCCCTGCCGACACCATTTGCCTCAGCCGGTTTCAGCTCTATCTTCCTATAGGCAGGGAAGCCCGGATTTATTTCGATACCGCGAACCTTGTAAAAACAGATTCCCTGTACGCCTTACCAGGCAGTCAACCCCTGCCTTCGTCAGCTGACCGCAAAGTGGCAGCGCGTTACGTCAGCAAAGCCTGCTACCTCCAATTTGTTGTCAAAAATGACCTTGACCGTCAAACAGAGGTCGATTTCCTGCCCGGATTTTATTTCAACACCATTAACCTTTTCCGGCGGCACCCTGAAACCGGAAAATATGAACCGGTAACTTCCGCCATTACCCAAAAGACTTTCAATAGTCATACGGTAAGAAAGCTTTCCCTCCGGCCGGGTGAAACAGGAAATTACATCGCGGAACTGGGCTTTATCAAAACCACCGTAAACACCATCACGCCCTGCCTCACCTACGGATTCTATCTCCCTACCCTGCTCAGCCAGTTCCAGAACGAAAAAAAGCTCAATGCCATTATCACCTACCTGGTGTGTGGCATCATGCTCATGATGATATTCTACTCCCTTGCTGGTTTTTATATGAACCGAAGCATAGAATTCATTTATTATGCAGCCTATGCTTTTATGCTTGGCCTGATGTTCTTCTTTAAAGCCTACCTGTACAAAACACCAACCGACAGCAATTTTTTTTTCGAATCCTATTTTGACTTTGTATTACAGGGCACGGGAACACTCTTCTATTTTATCTTCCTGCGCACCTTTATCGGTTCAAAAACCGAATTCCCCCTCCTTAATATTATTCTCTATGCCCAGCAGGTGATTACGGTTTCGGGACTTATCCTTTTTACCTATCTCAATTTTTTCACCAACAACTTCCCGTTGCAAAACCTTGTTGAAAACCTGATCAAATACGCCTGGTCGTTCAGTACGATCTTTTTCATCATCTACGCCGTTGTCAACCGGAGTTATATCCTGCGATACCTCGCTATCGGACATACCTTCCTGTTCCTGGGTGGCTTCCTTTCATTATTCCTGATCAATACAGCCCGCCGGTTTAACGACCAGCTGACGGCGCTTTCCAATGACTCCCTGTTCTGGTATGAAATGGGGATATTGTTTGAGCTGGTATTTTTCCTGGTTGCCCTCTCTTTTAAGAATAAGAAAGATATCAGTGACAGGGCCAGGGAAAAAGAAAGGCTGCTCATGGACTATGAGAAAGAAGCCTATGAAAGAAGAATGGCTATTCTCGCAGCAAAGCAGGACGAAAGAAACCGCATTTCAGCCGACATGCATGATGAACTGGGGTCAGGCGTAACGGCAATACGCCTGATGAGTGAACTTGCCAAAACCAAGCTGAAAGAACATGCATTGCCCGAGATTGAAAAAATTTCGGTGTCAGCCAATGACCTTATCAGTAAGATGAACACGATCATCTGGACGATGAAAAGCACCAACGACACGGTTGACAACATGATCGCCTATGTAAGAAGCTATGCAGCGGAATTTCTGGAAAATACTGACATCCGGTGGCGAATTGAGTATCCCGAAAATGTGGCAGGGATTGAACTCACCGGAGAAAAAAGGCGAAACATCTTTCTTTGCATCAAGGAAGCACTGAATAATATCGCCAAGCACGCCAGGGCCAGCGAAGTACTCATCCAGTTTAAGCTTGGTCCCCACCTCGTTATCCTCATCAAAGACAACGGCGTGGGCATGCAGCCAGACAAAATACGTGCTTTCAGCAATGGGCTATCCAATATGCGCAAACGCATGGAAACTGTGGATGGCCATTTTGGCATTCGCTCCGAAAGTGGTACCGTGGTAACGCTGAGTGTACCCCTGGCCTGACCAGTTCCGAAAGCTGGCACGTGAAATGCATAACAGGGCAGTTCCTTTATATTTGAGCAGAAAATTCCCTGATGGAAAAGAAGATAAACATATTCTATACCGATGACGATCAGGACGATGTATTCTTTTTTGAAGAAGCTGTAAAAGAAGCAAGCAGGTCGTTAAATGTATTTACCACCTTCGACGGGGGGTCGTTACTCTATCTGCTTGATAACCCGCCACCCGAACCGGCAGTGATTTTCCTGGATTGGAATATGCCGGGAATCAATGGTGCGGAGACGCTTAAAAGGATCCGGATGAATGAACGCACACGGGAAATTCCCGTGGTGATCTTTTCGACTTCCGACGACCGTGGCAATATTGAACATTCCCGTGAACTGGGTGCAAACCTGTATGTCACCAAACCCAATGCATTTAATGATATCGTTAAGATGATCCGCCATTGCATGGCGGTGGACTGGAACAATTTCCGGGCTGGTGAGGAAGACTTTGTATTTAAACTGAACTGATGACCAACCACCCCTTTCTGCAAAAACTGAGGGCAGCTACATCCGCAGCTCACGAGACGCTTGAAAATCATCCGCTGTCGCGCGAACTTACCCGCAACAGGCTTTCGCCGCATGCTTATGCATTATACCTGTCTGCGATGTATGGCGTAATGGATAATTATGAAATGGAAATTCTTCCCCGTTTACAATATAAAAGTCAATACTCCCCGGTCAGCAGGAAGACTGCTATTTCGAGCGATCTGCATCAGCTGAACACCGCGGGGATCGACCTCCCGCCTGTATTGCCATTCCACTTACAGGCAGATCTTACAGACCTGGCCATAACCTGGGGCGCGGCATATGTAATCGAGGGGTCAACACTTGGTGGCCGGGTGATCATCCGGCAGATTGAACCCCTTCTCCGCGAATCAGGCATCGGTGATGCAATGACCTTCTTTACCGGCTACGGAGCCGAAACCGGTCCACGCTGGAAGGCGTTTCTGGATGCTTTGCTGGCGTTTGCTGATCAGCCGGGCAACCAGGAAAGGATCATTGCGGGCGCCAATTCAACGTTCGCTGCAATCTTCGAACACTTTGACCTTAATACGGCCCGTCATGTCCATTAAAGATATAGTGAACAGGGGCCTGGTGAACCTTGACAATTGCGAAAGCGAGCCTATTCATATTCCCGGCAGTATACAGCCTCATGGTTTTCTGCTGGCACTGGAACCGGTAACAGACAGAATCGTTTACTGCAGCGCGAACCTGGCAGACTTTGCCGGCCTTCACCCTGAACAGGTACTCGGCAAGACACCCGAACGCGTATTTCCCGGTGCTTCATTAGCGCCATTGCTGGAGGCACTAAAAGGGAAATCCAGGGAATCCGAATACCCTGTGATCGTCACTATCAACGGCTGTAATTATGAATGCCAGTTCCATGCACATCTGGGACCAACAATACTTGAATTCGAACCTGCACAGACAGAACCGATGAACCCCGACCAGGTATTCATTCAGACAAGGCAATTTATCCGGAATATTGAAGGTGCCGGCTCACTTCGGGCACTTTGTCAGATGGTCGCTTCAGATATCCGGCAAATTTCAGGATATGACCGCGTGATGATCTACCGGTTTGATGAACAATACAATGGAGAAGTTTATGCAGAAAGTAAAAGAGACGGTATTGAGCCATTTCTTGGTCTTCATTACCCCCATACCGATATTCCCGTTCAGGCCAGACAGCTTTATATCCGCAACCAGTTGAGACTTATCACTGATGTTACCTATACCCCATCCCCGATCTTCACGTTAGCTGACGGAGAAGTACGGCAGCTTGACCTGAGCTTTGCGATGCTGCGCAGTGTATCGCCCATTCACCTGCAATACCTGCAGAATATGGGAGTAGGTGCAACGCTGACAATCTCCCTGCTGCATGAAGGAAAACTGTGGGGGCTGATCGCCTGTCATCACTATGAGCCAAAGTATGTTAACTACCAGGTGAGAATGCTTGCCAAATTACAGGGACATTTTCTCACGTCACAGATCAAGGTTCGCGAAACTGGTGAAGAATATGCTATCGCAAAAGAACTGGATGTTACACTTAACCAGTTGCTGGAAAAAAACATCGTAGAGAACCGTGGCTCACTGGAACAACTGGTCTGCCGTCCTGAATTGCTGGACCTTTGTCACGCAACCGGAGTGGCGCTGGTATTCGACGGCAAAATTCTGGCTTCCGGAACGCGACCAGATGATCACCAGATAGCGTTACTCTCACAATCACTGGCCAAAGACTGCCAGGGTAAATTTTTACAAACCGATCATCTTGCTGCCCTGTATCCCGGATGGGAATCTGAAGTGACTGCTGCAGGATTATTGTATCATCCGATCGGCAAAGATGGCGAAGCCATTTTATGGTTCCGCAAGGAGAACAGGCTGGAGGTCCATTGGGGTGGCGATCCCGAAAAGGCTATTCTCAAAGACGAGACCGGATTGCACCCGAGAAAATCCTTCGAAACATGGAAAGAGACCGTCAAAGGAAGAAGTCTGCCCTGGACGAAACCGGAATTACAGGCAGCCGGCCATTTCGCGCACGCGCTGCAAAGACAGGTGCATTTGTTGATGGTGGCCGAAGAAGAATCCAAATACCGCGCGCTGAGTTACCAGTTAAAAGAAGCAAATGCCGAATTGGAGAATATTAACTGGATAAGTGCACATGACCTTAAAGAACCGCTTCGGAAAATACAGGTCTTTGCTTCCCGCATTCTCGACCACAGTGAAGCCGATCCGAACCGGATTTATAACAGTGTGGTCCGTATGAAAGATGCGGCACAAAGAATGCAGATGCTCATCAATGACATACTCTCCTATTCCCGCCTGGCAAAGATCAGTGACGCATTTGAGACCTTCCCGCTGGACCAGTCAGTTCAACAGGCAATGGAAGAACTGGAAGAAGTAATACATGAAAAACGCGCCACACTCAACACCGATAAATTGCCGGAAGTACGGGGCATTCCGTTTCTGCTTACCCAGGTGTTCGTGAACCTGCTCAGCAACGCCATCAAATTCAGCAGAAAAGACATCCGGCCGGAGATTCGCATCCGGTTCAATGAAAAAAAAGTAAATGCCCCTTTTCCGGTTGAGCAGCCTGACAAAAAATACCACCTGATTGAAGTGATCGACAACGGTATAGGAATACCTGAAGATCAGGAAGAAAATATATTCCAGGTATTCACCCGCCTGAATGGAAGAGATGCCTTTACAGGTTCCGGTGTAGGCCTTGCCATCTGCAAAAAAATTCTCGAAAACCATGGAGCATTTATTACCGCCCATGGAGGCAACAGGGAAGGCTCAGTTTTTCGTATCTATTTTCCTGTAAACGGATAAGACATCAGGACAACGTCTTGTGAACAGCAAAAGCCAGGAGTAACCAACCAGCCACAAAAAACAGGCCTCCAATCGGCGTGATCAGGCCAATCCCCGAAATACCAACACTTCCGCCAGCTTTGAGTGCCGTCATTAAATAAAGCGAACCGCTGAAAAGCACGATGCCGATCTCAAAGCACAGTGCAGCAACAGACACCTGCTTTGACGGATGCTGGATATAAAACAACCCGGTAAACAGCAGTGCAAAAACATGGTAGAAGTGATATCGGACGCCGGTCTCAAACACAGATAGTTCTTCTGCCGTGAGCTGTTTTTTTAATCCATGTGCCCCGAATGCGCCAAGCCCTACCGCCAGTGCACCGAGGATCGCTGCTGTACGCAGGATTTTCTTCGTCATTACATTCTTGTCCATTATGCTGTCAATGCGTTTTTCATGTCCTCCAGCGAAAGTGTTTCTTCCGGAAGCCGCAGATGCGCCTGCTCATAATACAGCTTCCTGTCGTGTAGTTTTTTTACGATAAACGCTTTCATCTCATCATCAGGAATATCTTTCAGAAGGGGTCTGTGGTTTTTCTCCTTCAGCAGCCGCTGCACCAGGACTGTTGTTGAAGTGTTGAGCCAGATCACCCTGCCGTGCTCTTTCATATAATCGATATTGTTGAAAAAACATGGTGTGCCACCTCCGCAACTGAGTATCATTTCGGGATGTGTCGTAGTCAGTTCGGTCAGTATTTCCTTTTCAAGCAGACGAAAATATTCTTCGCCGTTGTCTGCAAAAATTTCAGCAATAGTCCGGCCGTCTCTTTCAACAATTACCTGGTCAAGGTCAAAAAAAGGCAATCCAAGGTTAGCACTCAGGAGCCTGCCCCAATGGGACTTTCCACTACCCATAAATCCAATAAAATAAATCCGCATCATCACAATTTCATTTGAAGGCATTCAGACCGGTAACATCCATGCCGGTAATCAGCAGGTGGATATCGTGGGTACCTTCATAGGTAATCACACTTTCGATATTCATCATATGCCGCATAACAGGATACTCTCCTGTTATACCCATGCCACCCAGTATCTGTCGGGCTTCCCGGCAGGCAAAATGTGCAACTTCGCAGCCTGTACGCTTTGCCATACTTACCTGTGCGGGCGTTGCCCTTCCTTCATTCATCAAAACGCCTACCCGCCAGTTCAGCAACTGGGCCTTGGTGATTTCGGTTACCATTTCAGCCAGTTTTTTCTGCTGCAGCTGAAACCCGCCGATTGGCCTGTCGAACTGAACACGCTCTTTGGAATACTGTAGTGCAACATGATAACAATCCATCGCTGCGCCAACCGTTCCCCACGCGATGCCAAAACGTGCCTTGGTCAGGCAACTCAACGGGCCTTTCAGTCCCTTTACACCGGGCAGAATATTTTCTTTGGGTACTTTGACATTGTCAAACACCAGCTCTCCTGTGGCGCTCGCACGCAGGCTCCATTTGCCATGCGTAGTGGGGGTGGAAAATCCTTCCATACCCCGCTCAACGATCAATCCCCGAATCTCACCGGATTCATCCTTTGCCCAAACTACGGCCACTTGCGAAAAAGGAGCATTGCTGATCCACATTTTTGAACCGTTAAGGATCACGTGATCACCGGCATCGCGAAAATGGGTGAGCATACCCGCAGGATTACTGCCATGATCAGGTTCTGTCAGTCCAAAACAACCCAGCCATTCTCCACTGCCCAGTTTAGGAAGATATTTCCGTCGCTGTTCTTCACTGCCAAATGCGTAAATCGGATACATTACCAGCGACCCCTGCACACTTGCCGTGCTTCGTACACCACTGTCTCCCCTTTCCAGCTCCTGCATCATGAGGCCATAAGCAATATAATCCAGGCCACCACCACCATATTCAGCCGGAATCGTCGGTCCGAAACAGCCCATTTTCCCCAGTTGTCCGACGATCTGTTCCGGGAACTCGGCTTTCTGGGCATAGACTTCAATAATCGGTGAGATCTCCTGCTTTACATAATTGCGCACTGCATCTCTCACCATGAGTTGTTCTTCACTGAAGAGTTCATCCAGCAGCAAATAATCGGGATGTTGAAAATTATCTGTAGGCATGTAATCGGGTTAGAAGTACTAATGTAATAAAAAGGCGGCCATCTCCGACTGGTATTGCTGTGCAACGGTCTCTGCAGCTTTGGCGAAGTTCTCGCCGCTGTCAGCGAACAGGATTGCCCGGCTGGCATTTACCAGCAACCCTGCATCACTGTTCATCGCCCGTGAGGCAATTTCCTGCAAACTTCCCCCCTGCGCTCCCACTCCGGGCACCAGCAGAAAATGTTCCGGTATAAGTTTGCGGACATTCTCAAATTCTTCTCCTCTTGTGGCACCGATAACGAACATCAGGTTACCAGGGTTCCCCCAGCCTGATACCGTCCGCAAAACTTTCTCGTACAAAAGCTCCTCTCCGGCCCGTTGCAACTCGAAATCGTGTGCACCGGGATTTGAGGTCAATCCAAGCACGATTGTCCATTTATTTTCGTATTCGAGGAAAGGCATCACGCTGTCGGCCCCCATATAAGGAGCCACCGTGATTGCGTCAAATGAAAGCGTTTTAAAAAAAGCACGGGCATACTGATGACTGGTGTTGCCGATATCGCCACGTTTCGCATCAGCAATGGCAAAATGTTCATCGGGAATATGATCCAGTGTCGCCTCCATGATCTCCCAACCTTTTGAACCCATGGCTTCATAAAACGCTGTATTGATCTTATAGGCAACACAATACGCTTTGGTAGCGTCAATGATGCACCGGTTAAACTCCAGCACACCATCTTTTTTGCCTTTCAGGTGAGCCGGTAACTTACCGGGATCAGTATCGAGTCCGACACAAAGAAATGATTGTTTCCGGCGGATTTCCCCGACGAGGGCTTGTCTGTTCATGCCGCGAAATTACAGCATCCTTCGCAAGCAGTCGGCAAATTGCCATACTTCTGTGAACCGGTTATAAAGGGGTACGGGAGCGACCCTGATCACATTCGGTTCCCGCCAGTCTGCGAATATCCCCGCCTGTTGCAGTGCGCTAAAGGTCTCTTTTCCCTTGCGGTGCATCAACAGTGATACCTGGCAGCCTTTTTCCGGGTTTTTTATCGGCGTAATAATTTCGATCGCCCTTTCTCCGGCTTCCCGCACAATGCTTTCCAGCAACCTGATCAGGTAATCATTCAGCGCCCGCCCTTTCTCGTGCAGGGCCGGCATTCCCGCTGCGGTAAAAATCTCCAGCGAAGCCTGCAGGCAGGCATATTGCAATGGCGATGGCGTACTTAACTGCCAGCCAGCTGCACCCCTGTCCGGCACAAAGCCCTTTTCCATTTTGAACCGCCTGGAAGCATCATAACCCCACCACCCGGCAAGCCTGGGAAGGGAGGGGTCACCATGGTAACGTTCATGAATAAACGCACCGCCAATTGCACCCGGACCGCCATTCATGTACTTATAATTGCACCACGCAGCGAAGTCCACCTGCCAGTCATGAAGCCTAAGCGGAACGTTTCCTGCAGCATGCGCAAGGTCAAAACCGACAACCGCCCCCGCCGCATGGCCGGCTTTGGTAATCGTTTCCATGTCGAAAACCTGGCCGGTATAGTATTGTACACCACCCCACAATATCAATGCAAGCGACGACTCATGTGTTTTGATCGCCTGCAGAATATCTTCTGTCCGGATCGTATGTTCACCCCGGCGGGGGGATACTTCGATGATCGTTTCATCCGGATCAAATCCAAGAAATTTCAGATGGGTTTCCAACATATACTGGTCACTCGGAAATGCTTTGGCTTCGCAGATGATCCTAAACCTTTTTCCGGTAGGGCGGTAAAAACTTGCCAGCATCAGGTGAAGATTCACCGTCAGCTGGTTCATAACAACCACTTCATGAGGCAGCGCACCAACTACCATGGACATCGGATCCGCGAGCTTTTCATGAAAATCCAGCCATGGGTGTTCCCCCATGAAAAAAGCTTCCACCCCCCAGTCCGACCACTGCTGCAATACTTCCTTTATTTTCCCGTGCGTCTTCCTGGGCTGCAAACCAAGCGAATTACCGAGGAAATAGATTTGTTCGCGACCTTCGCGGAGCGGAATCACAAACTGATCACGAAACTCCCGGAGCGGATCGGCCGCGTCAAGTGACAATGCATAATCGTAGGATGTTTCCATAGGTCAGCTTTAAATACTTCCTGTTCTTCCACCGTCCACACGGATGGACTCACCGGTAACATAGGCAGCAGCAGGAGTGCAAAGAAACGCGGCGACAGCAGCAATCTCTTCTGCAGTTCCGATCCTGCCAGCCGGCACAGAATCTGCCATCTTTCCCATTTCTTCCCCCACACTGATCCCTTTCGCAGCAGCATTGACAGCCGTAAGTGCATCAAGCCTTTCCGTGCTGATAAAACCCGGCAACACATTATTGACAGTGATACCGAACGCTGCCAATTCATTGCTGAGTGTCTTTGCCCAGCCTGCAACAGCAGCACGGACGGTATTGCTGACCCCCAGGTTGGGTAGGGGAACTTTGACCGATGTCGAAATAATATTGACGATGCGACCAAATTTTTCGGTCTTCATTGCCGGTACTACAAGCTGGCACATCAACTGGTTCATCAGCACATGCTGGCGGTAAGCCGCTTCAAATTCATCTGTCAACGCATCTATTATCTTTCCGGGTTTGGGTCCTCCGGTATTGTTGATCAGGATATGCACCGGTCCGCCGTCAAGCAGCCTGGTAACCGTTTGCGAAACCTTTTCCGGCTGATCGTAGTCTGCAACCAGGTACTGATGCTTTCCGCCGGCAGTTACCGGTAATTCAGCCACTGCTTTTGCCAGTGCGTCTTGATTGCGTGCAAGCAATGTGCAGGAAGCGCCCAGCGCAGCAAGTTCACGGGCCACAGCGAGTCCGATTCCTTTTGAACTGCCACCAATAAGCGCGTGTTTGCCTTCAAGGGAAATATTCATGCTTATTTTTTTCTGGTCAATAAATCAGGATAGTCTGAGATGATTCCGTCTACACCCATCTGTTTGAGCCGGTTAATGATCGCCCGGTTGTTGGCTGTCCAGGCTACCACTTTCATGCCGCGTGCGTGACAGGTTTCCACGAGTTCGGTTGTTACCAGCTGGAAATTCGGACTGTAAATATCCGGAACAAAACCCAGATCACGGATTTGCCGTTTCATTGAACGGTGATCATGGGCGTCAATCAGCACTGATGTTCTTACTTTGGGGTAATGCCGGTGAACTTCCCGGAGTGTCCGGAAATCAAAGGATTGTATGATGGTCCGCGGACCAACCTTTTTGTCGTTGACTACATCCAGCAGTTGCTTTACAAATGGTGCGGGACGGGGATGAAAAACATCGTCGGTAGCCGGGCTGGTTTTTGTTTCGATATTGTAAAAGGGAAGCGGTCTTCCCGTTGCCAAAGCATATTGCTCCACACTGTCGATCACATCAGCAAGAAGTGGTTTGATCGCCGGTTGTACACGCTGCTGTGGAAATGCGGGATGCTGGCGGTTACCGACATCATATTGCCTGATATCGGCATAGTTCATCTGGTAAATATTCAGTGTGCGCGCTTCGGCCGTATCTACGAACCGGCCATCGGGATGGCTGCTGATCTGGGCATTAAAAAATGGTTCGTGTGAAAGAAGGACCTGTCCGTCGGCGCTGATCACCACATCCATTTCCAGCGTAGTGACGCCCAGGTCCAGGGCATACAGCATTGCCGCAATGGAGTTTTCCGGCAACAGCCCCCTGCAGCCGCGATGGCCTTCGTTATCAACGGCTGGCAGCGGGATAGCCTTTCTGGCTGGTGGCTGCAGACACCCCAGTGAAAGCAAGAATATACCCAGCCACCCGGCTTTTTTCATGAATTGCTGCTTTGTCGGAATTTATTCTTAACCGGCAAGATAACGGAAAGCGGCAAACGAATCGGGGTACAGCGTCAGGCCACAACTTCAATAACCCGGGTTGCGCCAAGATTCGCATTACGCATGGCAATGCTCCTGGCTGTCACTCCGGCGAAATGTTCAAATGCCGCCTTTGTAATGGCATCATCAGATTCCATTACTGGAATTCCCTTGTCACCGCCTTCGCGGATGCCCTGAACCAGGGGAATCTGTCCAAGGAAGGGTATATCATACTCCTCTGCAAGGCGTTTCCCCCCCTCCTTTCCAAATATATAGTACTTATTATCAGGCAATTCTTCGGGAGTGAAATAACTCATATTCTCCACGATACCAATGATCGGCACCTTGATCTGGGCCTGGCCGAACATGGCAATTCCTTTTTTGGCATCGGCCAGCGCTACCTCCTGCGGGGTGGTGACCACCACCACACCAGTAACGGGAACTGTCTGCATCAGGGTAAGGTGAATATCACCGGTACCGGGAGGCATGTCGATCACGAGGTAATCCAGTTCATCCCAGTAAACATCCGTAACAAACTGACGGATTGCGCTGCTGGCCATCGGACCGCGCCATACCACCGCATTTTTTTCATCAACCAGCAGGCCGATGCTCATCAATTTGATGCCGTACCGTTCCAGGGGCAGGATCAGTCCCTTTTCCCCCTGCTGGATCATTTTCGGGCGCTCGCCACGTACGCCAAACATAATGGGAACACTCGGGCCGTAAATATCTGCATCCATCAGTCCCACTGATGCGCCCCCTTTGGAAAGCGCCAGCGCAAGATTTGCAGCGACGGTACTTTTACCCACGCCGCCCTTGCCGCTCACCACAGCAATGATATTTTTCACGCGTGGCAAAACGGCGCCGCTGTCCTTCCTTACCGAACTGGTATTGGCCGTAAAATTGACGGTAACCTTCGCTTCTTTGCTCACCAGCAGCTGAATTGCATTGACGGATGCATTCTTCATCATATCCTTCATGGGACAGGCCGGAGTTGTCAAAACGATGGTAAATTTCACGGAATCACCTTCGATCTCAAGATCTTTTACCATGTTCAGCGAAACGATATCACTGCCCAGATCCGGTTCCTGCACATTGCTTAATGCTGCCAGTACTTGCTCTTGCGTCATGCTTATCTTCCTAATTTTACAGCAAAATTAACCAATGCCATCCGTAAATTGTTGAAGCGAATTTGCGGAAGGGTATATATTTGAATCAATGAAGCGAATTCTACCTCTGCTTATAATAGGTTTTTTTGCCATTTGTCAACGCGCAAACGCACAATTTGAGCAAATCAAAGATTCTGTGGTGCAATTGTATGGTATTGTGATGACTGCAGACAGCCTCCAGGGAATTCCTTCCGTAAGCGTTACAATCAAAGGCGGTAGCAGGGGTACCATAACCAACGAACAGGGTGTTTTCAGCATTGTTGTGCTGAAAGGAGATAAGATCGAATTTTCCAGTATCGGATATAAACCGAAACTGGTGGAAATTCCGAGAAACCTGGAAGGTAATCAGTACAGCATGGTGCAGCTGATGGTGACGGATACCCAGTACCTACCGGCCACCATTATACGCCCCAGGCCCACCCGGGAGCAGTTTGAACGGGATTTCGTCAACACCTCCATACCGGATGATAACCTGGAAATCGCCAGGAAGAATACAGACGAACAGACCCGTCGGGCAATGATGAAAATCATCCCGGCCGACGGCCAGGAAGCGGCGAATTATACCCTTCGCAAAAATGCCTACAAATACACCTATGCAGGGCAGACACCTCCGATCAATCTCATGAACCCCGTCGCGTGGGGAGAATTTATACGCGCCTGGAAACGGGGTGATTTCAAAAGCAAGAACTAGGCTATTTTTACGGCCTAAATTGCTGCTATGTTTCAAAAGATTGCTGTAATCGGTGCCGGCACCATGGGTAACGGAATTGCCCATTGCTTCGCCCAGGAAGGCTTTAACGTTCACCTCATTGACGTTAATGCCGAACAACTCATCAAGGCCCTCCAGGCCATCCGCAAAAACCTCGACCGCCAGGTTACACGGGGTTCAATCTCCGAAGAAGACAGCAATGCCGCATATGAAAGGATCAGCACTTTCACCCAACTGGAATCCGGCGTTAAAGACGTTCAGCTGGTAATAGAAGCAGCCTCCGAAGATCTGCAGATCAAATTGAATATTTTTAAGGCCCTTGATGCCCATGCACCGAAGGACTGCATCCTGGCTTCCAACACATCTTCCCTTTCCATCACTACAATCGCGTCAGCAACCGCCAGGCCCGACAAAGTGATCGGCATGCATTTCATGAACCCGGTGCCTGTTATGAAACTAGTTGAGATCATCAACGGATACCAGACCAGTGAAGAAGTCACCCGCCTGATCACTGAACTTTGCTCCAGGATCAAAAAAATTCCCGCCACCTCTAAAGACTACCCGGGTTTCATTGCCAACAGGATCCTGATGCCTATGATTAACGAAGCCATTTCTGCCTTGCATGAAGGCGTCGGCGATGTGGAATCTATTGATACGGTGATGAAACTTGGCATGGCCCATCCGATGGGACCGCTGCAACTGGCAGATTTTATCGGGCTGGACATTTGCCTCAATATCCTGCGGGTATTGCATGACGGTTTTGGCAACCCCCGGTATGCACCTTCCCCATTACTGGTAAACCTGGTTGCTGCCGGAAAACTCGGCGTCAAAACAGGTGAAGGATTTTACAAATATGAATCGGGTAGCAAAGACCTCAGGGTTAGCGCCTTCATGGCCAGAATATAACGGTTCATGCAGATTTTCTGACGCCTCATAGAGTTTGAGTTGCAGGTACTCCAAACCTTTTACAGATTTGTGTCGGGTTAAGGCATCGTTGACCATTAAACCTTTCGAAACCACTTAATTTATTTAAGCCTTATTCTAAAACCTTATCCTGCGTCAGTTGCCGAACTGGCGCTTTTTTTTTGCAATTTACAGCCATGCCATTCCGTCGTATCGCTTTACTCCTGGCCGTTATCCTGCCGGTCCTGTATCTGAACGGCCAGACCAGGGATATCAAGGTTCACGTGCTTACGGCTGCGAATGGTCTGGCGGATGGTGTGATCAGGGCTATCGGTCAGGATAAATATGGTTATATGTGGATCGGCACCATCAGCGGCCTGAACCGTTATGACGGAACCACCGTCAAAAAGTATTATAACATCCCCAACAAGCCCCATTCCCTACCGGCAAGCGTCCCCAGGGCTATTTTCTGTGACCGCCAGGGCACCCTGTGGATTGGCTTTAATGATGGGCTGTACCAGTTTGATCACCACACCGAACAATTTATACTGGTCAATGGAACCAAAGGAGTTGAATTCCGGAAAATCAGGGAAGACCTCGTTACCGGCGACCTGCTGTTTCTCACCAACAAGGGACTGCTCCGGATCACCCGGCACAAAATGCAGGCACAATGGCTGGTTCCCGCCTGGGTAGCGACAATCCACGATTTTGATCTGCGGAATGGTGTTCTGTATGCAGTCTGTGGTGCCTACTCCTATGTTTTAAACCTGCACAACGGGCATTTTGATAGAATTGCCGATTCCCTTTTACCCGAACGGAATGCCACCCGTATCGCCTTCGACCACGATGGCCGGATTCTCGTGGCATGTTATGGTAAGGGGGTCGTGATCCGCCGGATTGACCCGTCTCTGAAATCAAGCAGGGAACTTGATATCAGCAGCAAACTTCGCGATACGACAACCGGGAATGTGGTCATGAGCATGCTGACTGACCATAAAAACAGGCTCTGGATTGCCACCACGTCTCAATGGCTTTTCTCCTACGACAACAAAACCGGTCAATCAAGATGGTATGACGACTGGGACCCCTTCAATAAATCCGTATCACTCTACGTCACCTCTCCACTGTTTCAGAGCAATAATGACTTTATCTGGGTAGGCACAGAAGGCAACGGTGTTGGCTATTTTCATCCGGACAGAACGCCGTTTTCGCTTTATGCACCTGTTGATAATGAAAAGTACCCGATCGTTTCACCCTGGGCGCGGGCAGTGATGGAAGAACCCAACGGGAACCTCTGGATGGGCTGGGCGTCAGGTATATCAAGATTCAACCCATCCACCGAAACGTACAGCAACTGGCGCAACAGTTTCAACAGCACCATTCTTTACAGCAGTTCCATCAGGTCTATTGCATGGGACAATGATACATTGATCTGGATCGGAACCTCCAGGGGAATGAACAGGTATAATCCGGTTACTGATAAAATGCTGTACAACGATCCTCATAACCGTTTACCGCTATCATTTTACTGGTGTGTAAAAAAAGACACCAGGGGCAATGTCTGGTTCGGAACCGGTAACAGCCTTTATTACCAGGCAGCCTCAGACCGGAATATTCATATCTATTCGGAAATACCGGAATTAATCAATGTGATAGATACCGGAGTCCGGGTGATCTATGAAGACAAACAAAAGCGACTATGGATGGGAATGGATGGAACCGGTCTGCGCATGTATGATCCGGTCAGGCATACAGTAAAACAATGGCAGGCAGGCCTATTGGCCGATGGCGACCTGCTTGGCAATACAATCACCGCCATAACCGAAGACCATGCTGGCGTTATCTGGCTTTCATCGTTCAATGGTCTTGTGGGTTATGATCCGAAATCCGGGAAATTCCAAAAATTCACCGTATCACAGGGGCTTCCTGCGGCAAAATGCTCCGGGCTGCTGGTTGATGATGCAGACCGTCTCTGGGTGGCAACCACTGCCGGGTTGGCAATGCTCGATAATGTCAGGAAACATTTTACCTTGTATACCACCGAAGACGGCCTGCCCACGCTTGAATTCTCCGATATGCCTGCGCTTCGCAAAAGAAACGGAGATTTCGTTTTTCCAACGATGAACGGTTTCGTAGAGTTCAAACCGCTTGAAGTAAAACCCCAATCCAGCGAAAGCAATCTTCACCTTGCCTCAATAAAAATTTTCGACAAGCCATATATCGGCAAAACCAACATCGAAGATCTTCGCGAGATCCGGTTGAAATCCAATGAAAACTTTATCAGTTTTCAAATGGTCGACCTGAACAACAATATTCCCAATCAGCGCTTTTTCGCTTATAAACTGGAGGATGTTGACCGGGACTGGGTAATCAACACAACAGGCATGGCCAGCTATACCAAGCTACCGGGAGGCAATTACACTTTCCGGTACAAAACAAGCAATGATGCCGAACAATGGATCTTGGCTCCTGAAAAGTCCCTTCGGGTACATATCGAAACGGTGTATTACAAAAGCACCTGGTTCTGGCTGATGATAACATTCGTGGTGGTCAGCTTTTCCTACCTATGGTACCGCAATCGTCTGCAACAGCAGAAAAAGATCTATCTTTTGCAAAGCCGCGCACAATTGCTCGAAAAAGAAAAGGCAATGGCTATGTTCGAAGCCCTCAAACAACAACTCAACCCCCATTTTCTTTTCAATTCACTTTCCTCCCTTGGCAGCCTGATCCGTACCGATCAGCATCTCGCAGGGAAATTTCTCGAGAGCCTGAGCAAAACCTACCGCTATATCCTGCAAAGCAGGAACAATGACCTTATCCCGCTTGAGGAGGAAATAAAATTCGTTTCCTCTTATATCCGTCTGCTGGAAACCCGTTTTCAAAGTGCACTGATCACAGCACTTGATATTGAATCCGGCAAGCTGAACAGGAAGATCGTTCCGGTCACCCTTCAGAACCTCATCGACAATGCCATCAAACACAACAGCATTGATCAGGACATGCCCCTCATTATCCGCATCTTCACGGAAGGCCAGTACCTGGTCGTGCGCAACAATATCCAGAAAAAAAGCAATGTGGAAACCAGCAACCAGCAGGGATTACAACAAATGAAATCATTGTATACCTATTTTACGCAACAACCTATCCTGGTTGAAGAAACAGATGATTCCTTCCAGGTAAAAATACCGTTGATATGACCGCATTGATCATCGAAGACGAGTTCCTGCTTGCCAAAGAACTCAAATACAAGATTAACAAAATCGATCCCGGGATTGAGATCCTGGAAATGCTCAGCAGCCTGAAAGCTGCCCGGAAATGGCTGATGCAGCATGCTGCACCGGATTTTTTGTTTATGGATGTGCACCTTGGTGATGGCATGAGTTTCGAACTGTTCGACACCTTTCAGCTGACCTGCCCGGTGATCTTCACTACCGCATACGATGAATATGCCATTCGTGCATTCAAATCCAACGGCATCGACTACCTGCTGAAGCCCGTGGATGAAGAAGAACTTAAAGCTGCCATTCAGAAAACAAAAAACTTCCTGCAGCCGGTGATGAACAGCAATCGCGACTGGCACAAACTGCTGGCATCAATGACCGGTGCGCAACCGGGTAAAGTTTACCGTGAACGGATTCTGGCTGATGTACGCAACTATTGGGTTCCGATCAATGTTTCCGATGCTGCCTGTTTTATAAGGGAAAACCTCAACTATGTTTTCACGCTGGCAGGCGACAAATACCCGCTTGATGTGGATAGCCTTGACGAGCTGGAAGAAATGCTGAATCCGGCGATTTTCTTTCGTGCAAACAGGCAATGTATCATCAACATCAATGCCATTCACCGGATTATTCCCAGTGAAAACCAGAAACTGAATATCCAACTAAAAGCTCCCCTGAAGCTGGAAGTGGACATTAGCCGGGAAAAGGCTCCGGCGTTCCGCAAATGGATAGACCGATAATTATGCGCCGCCTGGCACGACTCCTCCACCTCCTCGCTGGCATGTTGTTCAGCATGTTTGTTTTTGGACAGCCGAACAACCTCAATACGCATATCCTCGACGCAGACGACGGGCTCGCGGATGCTGTGGTACGCGCAATCGGTCAGGACAAATACGGCTATATCTGGATTGGCACTGTAAGCGGTTTAAACCGCTATGATGGCACCAGTTTCAAACGATACTTCAGCGAGCCGGGAAAACCATTTTGCATTCCGGCCAGTGTTTCCCGTTGCATTTTTTCCGATACCCAGGGTGATCTCTGGATAGGATTCAATAATGGCCTTTACAGATTTGACCACCGCACTGAAAATTTTTACCCGGTGAAAGGAACGGAACACTGGGAAATCAAAAAGATCAGGCAGGACCCCGTATCACAACAGCTGATCCTGCAAACGAGCAAAGGACTTGTCAGTGTTGAAAAAGGATCTTTCAGGTTCCACTGGATGCTATCCGGACAGGTCAACACAGTTCGCGACCTGGAAGTGAAAGACAGCAGCCTTCTGGTGATCACCGACAGCCTGCTGTATAAGATTGACCTTTCATCAGGGAAAATATTGCGCTTTTCAGCACCACTGGTTTCTGAAAATTCCATGAATAAGATTGCCGTTGCAAGAGATGGGGTTATCTGGATAGTCTGCGGTGGAGCGCCGAATGCCTTATTGAAAATTGATCCCTCCCTGAAAAAAAGTGAGCGGATCGATCTGGACAAAACGCGCGGCGAACCATTGGGCAACAATGGTATCAACAGCATCCTGGTGGATCATCGCAACCGGATCTGGCTGGCAACCTATGCCAACTGGCTCTATACTTATGACGATAATACCAGGACAACGTCCTGGTACATGAACTGGAATCCCTATGCGCCAACCTTGCCCAGGTATATCACATCGCCGGTTTTCCAGAGCAAGAATCATGTGATCTGGGTACCTACTGAAGGATATGGCGTTTGTTATTTTCACCCGGACAGAAATCTTTTCCTCACGCATACACCTTTCGGAACCTTACTGCCGCAATCCTCATTCTGGGGCCGTGCGGCAGCAGCAGAACCCAATGGCAATTTATGGTTCGGATGGGCATCGGGCCTGTCCAGAGTTATGGCAGGAACAGACAGTATCACCCACTGGAATAATTACGGTCATTCAAAAATGCTTCACAACAATTCGATCCGTTCCCTGGCCTGGGAAAACGACTCAACGATATGGATCGGAACCGCTAAAGGCGTAAACCGGTATAATTCCCTCACCGACAGCATGTATTTTGATGATCCGGACCACCAGCTTCCGCACGTTTTTTACTGGAGCATCAAAAAAGATTCGCGGCAGAACATTTGGTTTGGTGTCGGGAACGGCCTCTACTTTAAATCAGCCGGTGACAACAGGATCCACCGCAGTATCGAGATCCCTGAACTGAAGCCGGTAATCGATACTGGCGTCAGGGTGATCTATGAGGATTCAGAAAAAAGATTGTGGCTCGGAATGGATGGAACAGGGTTGCGGATGTATGACCCTGACCGGCATGAAGTACAGATGTGGAAAGCCAGCCCAACCGGCAAAGCAAGCCTGCTGGGAAACACGATTACTGCAATTACACAGGACAAATCGGGGCTGATCTGGATATCCTCATTCAATGGGCTGACCAGTTATAATACGCTTACCGGGCAGTTCAAACAATACACAACCGAAGAGGGACTGCCTGCCGCAAAATGTTCCGGCTTACTGGTGGATGACGCTAATCGCTTATGGATAGCCACTACTGCCGGCCTCGCCATGCTCGACAATTCAAGAAGACAGTTCACACTTTTTACCACAGACGACGGCCTGCCTACGCTGGAATTTACCGACATGCCTGCTTTCCGGAAAAGCAATGGAAATTTCCTGTTTCCGTCAATGGGTGGCTTTATTGAGTTTGATCCATTGCAGGTGAAGCCGCAGTTCAATGAAAGCAATCTTTATCTCGCTTCAATCAAAATTTTCGACAAACCCTACACAACCGATATCAATACTGAAGAGCTGTCTGAACTCTTCCTGAAAGGAAATGAGAACTTTATCAGTTTCCAGATGGTTGACCTGAACAACAACAATCCAAACCAGCGCTTTTTCGCTTATAGGCTGGAGGATGTTGACCAGGACTGGGTGGTCAATAACAGCGGCATTGCCAGCTACACCAAACTTCCGGGTGGAGATTACATTTTCCGGTATAAGACGAGCGCCGATGCAGAACAATGGGTGGTGCCTGAAAAAACGCTGCGGGTGCATATCGAAACGGTGTATTATAAAAGCTCATGGTTCTGGTTAACCATGTTGTCCTTGCTTTGCATCTTCTCCTACCTGTGGTACCGTAATCTCCTTCGACAACAGAAAAAAATCTACCTCCTGCAAAGCCGTGCACAATTGCTCGAAAAGGAAAAAGCCATGGCCATGTTCGAGGCCCTCAAACAACAACTCAACCCCCATTTCCTTTTCAATTCACTGTCTTCTCTCGGCAGTCTGATCCGTACCGATCAGGGGCTGGCCGGCAAATTCCTGGAAAGCCTGAGCAAAACCTACCGCTATATTCTGCAAAGCAGAAACAATGACCTTATTTCCCTGGAGGAGGAAATCAAATTTGTGTCTTCCTATATCCGGTTGCTGGAAACCCGTTTCCAAAGCGCGCTGAAAACGGAGCTTGACATTGAAACGGGAAAACTGAACAGGAAGATTGTTCCGGTAACGCTGCAGAATCTGATCGACAATGCCATCAAACACAATAGCATCGACCAGGACATGCCACTTGTTATCCGGATCTTTACGGAGGGACAATACGTGGTGGTGCGCAACAATATTCAGAAAAAAGGCATCGTCGAAACAAGCAACAGACAGGGACTGCAACAATTGAAAACTTTATACACCTATTTCACCCAGCAGCCTATACTTATTGAAGAATCACCGCTTATTTTCCAGGTAAAGATACCGCTGATATAAGGGGACTGAAATCAACGTTCCAGCCGCTCGTAACTTTTAGCCGGTTTTTTTATAGGAACACGGGTGCCTTCAAACAGTCCACTCCAGAATAACATGAGAAGTGATGCTGCGATCAGGAAGATAAGAAACGCCCACCCGGTCCACTGCCGCTCAACCTCAAGAGGTTTTTCATGTTGAGGCTGTATCGTTGCCGCTTCAACTGAGCCAATGCCGGCATGTGAATCGGGCAAGGGAGGAAATAATTTGAGTTGCTCCCACTGTTCATCAGCAGGAGAGATCTGACCCGGAAGAGAACTTATTTTTTGCCGGATCACTGTTTCGTAAGGCCGGATATAGGCAGTTAGTTGTTTCAGTTCACGCCGGTTCTTGTCACCGGAAACCTTTAACCGGTCGATGATCTCCTCATCTGTAAAGCCTTCAACGGCTGTGAGCAGCAGGATGGCATGAACCGCAGGCGGAAGATCATGAAGGCGCACCAGGACCTGGTCCGGCCGGAGCGATGACCAGGCCGCCATCGATGGCAGCACGGTCGGGATATAGACAATGGACAGCCCCCTGGTAGCCGTATCAACAATGATCCGTTTAAAAAAGGTTTTGAAGCTGCCGGTATTGGGATCGAAGGTTTTAAGTTGTCGAAAAAGCTCCCGGAAACTCTGCACGGCCAATACCGAAGCTGATCGCTCGGGCCGGTCATAACGGGCAGCGATTTCTCCTGCAAAGGGATAATACTGGTGGAACAACAATTCCTGAGCGGTACGATCTCCAACCGCCGCCCGCTTAAGGGCAGCGTTTAGTTTTAGTGGTGCATTCAACGCCGATGCCTTTGGTTCTGGCACCTAAGTTAGCGTATTATACCTGAGATCAGTGAACAGCGATATAGTAAGGCTGGCAGGATTTCCGGAAACTTCCCCAGGCACCCTGAAGTGCCGGAGTCCAATCCGGTTTCAGCAGCGCGGCAACCGTGTCACTGAGTGTCTCCATCAGGAAACCTTTCTGTGCATCAGTGAGCAATTCTTCCCAGACATACGCTTCAAACGACGGCCGCCTGATGCTTCCGCTGGCCAGCCTGTTGATGTGGAATCCGAAAAAGACAAGGAGTTGACGGGTCTTTTCAGACATTGGTGTCCGGAATACCTGGCGTAATTCAGGTGCTTCCTCAAATAATCTGTCGAAAAAAAGGATAGCCAGCCGTAGTGGTTCCTCGGCAGCCTGTTGCCAGCTTTGGCAAACGAGTTGGATTTCTTGTTGATTCATCTGATAGGTTTTGAATCCTAAAGTTGCCAAAACCTGTTAAGATGAACGAAAGGATATGGGTAAATGGTAGTTTTTTAGCAATGAACCGTAGGAAATCATGTGTGAACCTTCTCCACAAGTACCTGATGAAGGTCCTTTAACCGGTAAAGCACTTCTTCCAGCCGGTTAACCGGGATGCCGACTTCATACATACAAAACAGTTGAATTTCCTGGCGTTCAATAGAACAGTTACCAGCTTTCAGCAGTTGCATAACATCGTTCATGAGGGTGTAATCGAATTGCAGCCTGTAGTGCACTTCGATAGGCTTCTGAATAATCGGAATGGTTTGCAGCACCAGCGCCGCGGTTGTTTTGTAAGCGTTGATCAGTCCGGGTACCCCTAACAGTGTCCCCCCAAAATAACGGACCACAACTATAGCAGTATTGGTTAGCTCCCGGCTATCGATCTGCCCGAGAATCGGTTTACCCGCTGAACCCGATGGTTCACCATCATCGTTTACCCTGAACTGGTTGCCGTCCGTGCCAATGCGGTAAGCAAAGCAATGATGATTGGCTTTGGGATGCTCTTTTTTAAGCGCATCCAGTTTCTTTTTAAAGTTTTCAGCGGCACTGATGGGAAATGCGAAACCAATAAACTGGCTACCCCGGTCCTTGAACATCGCCTGTCCTTCCTTCTCAATACAATGGTAAAATGTCTTCTGTTCCATGATAATATACAATCCTGTCGGTACCTGCCCGCTGTTCTAAAAAAGGATATGCCCCCTGCCAGCGGGGTGCGGGGTAGCCGTCCTGCAGCACCAGCCGCTCATTAGTAATAATTCTCAGTTCATCCCACAGTCCTGCAGTTAAGAATGCTTCATGCAATAACGTGCCGCCTTCCACCAGCAAGGACTGCAGGTTTTCCTGCCAAAGCACCGATAAAACGTGGTCCAGGCTACTTTCTGATCCCCGGAAGACAATCGTTCTTGCTTCTTCAGAGAAAATACGGGCACTGGTGGGCAGCGCGGTATTGCCGCCAAAAATCACTCTTACAGGATTTCTTCCTGGCCAAAAGCGGGTAGTAAGTGAAGGGTTATCTTTCAATACTGTTTTTGCGCCAACTGCAATTGCCGCCTCTTCACTGCGCCACCGATGCACCAGCCGGTCAGAAAGCGGGTGACTTATCTTTACCGGTTCTCCTCCTGCCCCTGCAATTGCCCTATTAGCAGACTCCGCCCATTTCAAAATAATGTAAGGACGGCGTTGTTCGTGGAAAGTAAAAAACCGGCGGTTTAACTGTCTGCATTCCCGCTCCAGTATTCCCACGATCGTTTCTATACCGGCCAGCTGCAATTTTTCGATCCCCCTGCCATCCACCTGTGGAAAGGGATCCCGGCATCCGACTACGACCCTGGGGATGTGCTGCCTTACAATCAGATCAGCACAGGGAGGGGTTTTTCCGAAATGCGCACATGGCTCCAGCGATACGTACAGGGTACTGCCGGAAATAAGGTGCTGATCCTCCGGTCGTACTGCTGCCAGGCATTCCACTTCAGCATGAGCCTGCCCGTATTGCCGGTGATACCCTTCTCCGATGATCCGGTCGCCATGAACCAGCACCGCCCCCACCATTGGGTTCGGCGCCACGGTACCAGCTCCTTTCATTGCCAGTTCAATACAACGATGCATGTATTCCGGATGGATTTCCAATGACAATTCGATTAATCTGCAATTTTACGCAATACCGGGTTAACAACCGCCTGCACTGATATAAACAAAAAGATGCAAATTGTGTAACCCACAGACGGTTAACCAAATACATCGCTACCATGAACTTTACCATAAAAGCCGGCATACTGTTGACCAGGCTCATCCCCTGTTTCCTGTTTTTTCCGGTTTCCGCACAATTCTCAAGGAATCAGATTGCTGACCAGATGGAGCGTTCCATCAACACCGAATTGCTGAACAAATGGTACCCCCGGAATTTTGATACCGTGTATGGTGGCTATTTGTCTACCTATACTTTTGATTTCAAACCAACCGGTGCCCAGGACAAATTCATCGTGACGCAAGCCCGCCACATGTGGACAAACGCAAAGGCAGCGCTGCATAATCCACAGCAAAAGGTTTACCGGCAGGGGGCAGTTCATGGCTTCCGTTTCCTTCGGGATGTGATGTGGGATAAAACCTATGGCGGCTTCTATTCCCTTGTAAACCGCCAGGGCCAACCGATCAGTGGCGACCGCCCCCCAAAAGAAGCCTATGGCAATGCTTTTGCCATATATGCGCTCGCCGCCTACTATGAACTCACCAGGGATCCTGAAGCGCTCGATCTTGCAAAAAAAACCTTTACCTGGCTGGAACAACACAGCCATGATCCGAAATACCTGGGATATTTCCAGTTTCTCGACCGCGAGGGTAACCCGATGATAAGAACCGCTGAAACGCCTTCCACTTCCGAACTTGGCTATAAGGACCAGAACAGCTCCATTCACCTCCTGGAAGCTTTTACCGACCTCTACCACCTATGGAAAGATCCCCTGCTTGAAAAAAGACTTCGCGAACTCCTTGTGTTGATCCGTGACCGCATCACCAACGAAAAAGGCAATCTTGTACTTTTCTTTTATCCTGACTGGACCCCACTTAGTTACCGTGATTCCTCCCGTGCCACCATCATGAAACATCATTTCCTCGATCACGTTTCTCCCGGTCACGATATTGAAACGGCTTACCTCCTGCTCGAAGCCTCCCATGCACTTGGCATCCGCAATGATTCCGTTACCTGGAAAGCGGCAAGAAAGATGACCAACCAGGCCATCGCCGGCTGCTGGGATAAATCCACCGGCGGACTGTTCGACGAGGGATATTACTTTAAAGGTGCAGATACCCTAACCATCATTGCCGATACCAAAAACTGGTGGGCACAGGCGGAAGCAATGAACACACTGCTGCTTATGGCCGACGCCTACCCCGATGCTCCGGAGCATTACTACCAGCGATTTACGCAGATCTGGGAATATATCAACACCTACATGATCGACCACACTTACGGCGACTGGTATGCTGCCGGATATGATAAAAGTCCCTCCATCAAAACTGCACTGAAGGGACATATGTGGAAGGCCACCTATCACCACTACCGCGCCTTGTACAATTGCATGGAGCGCCTGAGGTCTTCCTCAAACAAGGTGAACGGGTCATTGTAAAATCTGATAAAATCAGGGGCACTGACCTGCCCCGGAAACGGCGCATAATAATGTGTGGGACTATTCTCGTCGTTGCGCCATACCAGCACATAACTGAGTTCGAGGCCTTGCGACTTCAGTGTTTTCAGCAATATATCAGTCCACCATGTTGTATTGGGAATTGATTCAAGTCCCGTCTCAGTGAAGGCTGCCAGTTTGTTGTGTTTTCTGGCATAGTCTGATACGATCCGGAGTTTTTTCAGCCCGTCGGCGAGGTTGTACTTTCCATCGCGGCCAAAATCGCCGTAATTATCGGTACCTACCATATCCACCCATTCATCACCGGGATACCGTTCGAGGTATACGGCCTCAGAAAGGAATATATTATCAGGGGAAAAAGCATAAATGAAATTGTGCACCTGCAGACTGTCCCGCAGGTACCCTACAGTGAATTTCCACAATGCTTTAAAATCTTCTGTGGTGCAATGGGAACGTCCCCACCAGAACCAGTCTCCGTCAAATTCATGATACGGCCGGAAGATCAGGGGTGCCAGGCTGCCGTCTTTCCCTTTAACTGCGTGGGCAAGGCGGCCGATACGTTGCAGGATCTCTTTATACTGGTCATGGTGACTTCCTCCGGGTATGATGAGTTTTACGGAGGCGGCAGAGACACTGTCTTTCCAGTAAAAACCACCAGCGGATGCCGGGTTGGAAAAATGCCAGGAAAGGGTGGTAATGCCACCCCGGTTATAGGTATCCGTTATATGCGTAACCAGCCCGTCGAAGTTCTTTTGCACCTGGACGTCCGGTAGCCCGGAAAGCCCCATCAGGTCCATTCCGATCACGGCCGGATGAGATCCGGTGACGGATTTCACATCAGAACGACCGGCATCCCCACTCCAGCCATGGCCGTACTCGGTGGCGTGCTGGTGCCCGAAAAGAATATGGCCATTGGACAGTTGCTTAAGCCGGGTGGCCGCCATCCGGGTCTCCGGCGTGGCTTTTTTGTCGATCAGCTGGAAGCCGGCCTGGGCAGTCAGTAATCCCGGGGAGATAAGCCAGAGGACAAGTATAATTACAGAATTTTTCATGGCAGCTTTTGTGGGGTCGCCTACAATTTACCCATACCGGACCAACATCCCGCTATTGCTTTTTCTACCCGCAAAACAATACCAGGTATTGTTAAGATTTCATCAACACAGAAATTGCCGCCCCTCGCCCGAATAATGCTAAATTGCCTGTAGCTTACCTTCTGTCCTTCTTAAAATAACACCACCATGTATAACCGAAGAAAATTCATTCGTGAGACGAGCTGCCTTAGCATGGGAACCTTCCTTTTGCCTTCTCTGCTGGCTGACAGCAAACCTATCGACAATCCCGGTGTACAGCTGTATACGGTAAGAAAGGAAATGCTGGCCGACGCTCCGGGAACCCTTAAGGCACTGGCGAAACTGGGCATCAGGCAGATCGAATCTGCCGCCAGTGAGAAAGGATTCTATTACGGCCTCGCTCCGAAAGAAATAAAAGCCATCTGTACCGATCTTGGCATGACACTTCGCAGCGGGCATGTAGGCCTGGATACCAAATGGACCCAGACACTGGATCAGGCCGCCGAAAGCGGACAGGAATACCTGATCTGCTCCAGCATGCCCTCGTCCGGACAGACAGTTGACAACTACAAAAAAGTCGCCGAAGCTTTCAACAAAGCAGGCGAAGAAGCCAGGCAACGTAACATCAAGTTTGGATACCACAACCACGACTACGAATTTGAAAAAGTGGATGGAATTCCGTTGTATGAGGTCCTGCTCAAAGAAACCGATCCCGCATTGGTCCATATGGAACTTGATCTGGGATGGGTACTCGCTTCCGGTTTCGACCCCCTTGATTATTTCAAAAGATTCCCCGGCAGGTTTCCCCTCTGGCACCTGAAAGACATGAACCTGCAAACCAGGCAGAGCACAGAATTCGGAAAAGGCGGACTACCGATCAAAAACCTGTTCAAAGAAACATCGGCTTCCGGCATGCGGTATTATTTCATTGAGCAGGAAGAATATTCAAAAACACCTATGGATGCGCTGGCGCACAACCTGCGTTACCTGAAAAAACTCTGATATGATCACTGCCTTGCTCGCTTTACTATTCCAACTGACCTCAGCCGGCATCTTTGCCTACCAGGCTGATATTGGTAATCCAAAGATCAGGGGCAGCGTAAATTACAATCCAGCTTCAAAGCAGTATACCCTTAAAGGCGGCGGGTACAATATCTGGTTTAACAGGGATGAATTCTTTTACGTCTACAACCGCCGGGAGGATGATTTTGTATTGAAAGCGGATGTCAGGTTCCCGGGATCCGGCAGCAACCCGCACCGGAAGATCGGTTGGATGATCCGCGCATCAGAAGCGGAAAATGCAGTGCATATCAGCGCTACCGTTCATGGTGACGGCCTCACGGTATTACAATGGCGGGGAAATACAGGAGCCGCCATGCGCGACCCCGAAGACGAAATATTTTACCCGGAAAAAAATGTCCGCGCCATCCAGCTGGAAAGACAGGGTGATACGTTTACCATGTGGGCTGCCGGTGAAGGTGAACAGCTCAAACTGGTAGGCAGTCATACGATCAAGGGATTTGGTAAAAAAGTGCTGGCTGGATTGTTCATCTGCAGCCATGACCCCGAGGTTCTGGAAGAAGGGCTGGTTTCCAATGTTCAGATCAATCGCATCCGGTAAGCATTCATGGCAGTTTCGCCCAGTTTTCTCAACAGCTGGTAGTTTACCACCAGGCCTACAGGTGCACCAATTACGGGGATGAGCTGGGCCATCTTGGCAATATCAAGGTAGTCGCGGTATTCCTGCTGAAAATTCCGCCAGTCAAACGCTTTGATATCTTCCGGCAGCGTTTTGCTTTTTTCCTCCCAGTCGACCAGATGGCGGTACACTTTTTTCCGATGTTGCGGACTGGAAAAAGCAAGTTCGAAAATATGCAGGATATACACCCGTTCACGGTAATCATTCACGTCAAAACCATAAAGGGTGGCGATTTCAAACAGCAACTTGATCTTGATCGACAGGAGCAGCGGAAAATCTGCGAGGCCAGCCACAAACCCACCCGCTCCCGTCAGGCCACCTTCCAATGCCGCAGTATTTCGGTAAAACCTGATCTTTTCCCTGACCGCTGCTTCTCGCACCATCAGTGATGGTGTCTGCATCGGGTTTCCGGTAGTAAATCTTGAACCGAAAAGTACCGCTTTGACCAACTCCCGTAATGTGGTAGTGATCACCTGGTGTACTTTTTCGGGGATCAGTGCATTCACTTTCCGTTGCAGCCGCTTCGACAACACACTGAAAAAACCTGGTTCCCGCTGCATCCTGTACTGCCAGCGCTGAAGGGCGATCCGGGCACGCTGTTCATACAGGCTCATAGGATCAGATATTTCCTTTTTTCATTTCCTTAACGGCATAGTCGACCGCGCGTGCAGTAAGCGCCATATAGGTAAGGGAGGGATTCTGTGTTGACGTGGAAGTCATACAGGCTCCATCTGTAACAAAAACATTCCTGCAGGCATGTAACTGGTTCCATTCATTCAAGAGCGAAGTCTTCGGGTCACGGCCCATGCGTACACCACCCATTTCATGAATGTCAAGACCAGGGGCCTGTTTGGAATCTTCGATCTCAATATCGGTGAATCCCGCAGTTTCGAACATCGCTTTCATCTGATCAAAATAATCTTTGAGCATCTTCTCATCGTTATCGTCATAGGCCATATCGACATGCAGCAATGGCACACCCCATTCGTCTTTCTGTGAGGGATCAAGCGTTAACCGACTTTTTTCTTTTGGGATGGTCTCTCCCATCATGTGAGAACCAACCGCCCACAGACCCGGTGTAGGTTTATCAAGTTGCTGCTTCAGTTGCTCCCCCCACCCTGTTGAAGGAAGATTGGTACGTCTTGCTCCAAATCCGGCGGCATATCCCCTGAGAAAATCGGTTTCCTGTTTATGCAGGTTTCTGAAACGGGGAATATAGCCGCTGTTGGGTCTTCTGCCTTCAGTGGTACTGTCCATATAACCCTCATAACGTGCATTGATGCGGCCGCGATAATTGTGAAATGCAAAATACTTCCCCAGGAGTCCATTGTCGTTGCCCAGTCCGCCGGGGAACCTTGCAGAGACAGAATTCAGCAGGATGAGGTTCGTATTGATTGCGGCGGCGTTCACAAAGATCACCGGCGCAAAATATTCAGTCGCCTTTTTGGTAATGGCGTCGATCACGCGTACACCGGTAGCCTTCTGCTGCTTTTCGTCGTATATGATGGAATGCACCACAGCGTTGGGTTGCAGGGTCAGCTTTCCGGTTTTCATGGCCCAGGGAATGGTGGATGCATTGCTGCTGAAGTAACCACCGAACGGACAACCCCGCTGGCAAAGATCCCGCTGCTGGCATTGCGCCCTGCCCTGATCAAAATGAACCTGCTGCGGCGCGGTCAGGTGCGCTGCACGACCAATGATCACCGGCCGGTCTTTGTAAGCCGAGGCCATTTTGTCTTTGAAATATTTTTCGACGCAGTTCAGTTCCATCGGTGGCAGGAATTCGCCGTCGGGAAGTTGTGGTAACCCGTCCTTGTTTCCGGAGATACCGGCGAATTTTTCCACATAGCTGTACCAGGGTGCAATATCCTTGTAGCGGATAGGCCAGTCAACCACAAAGCCATCACGCGCGGGACCGGTGAAATCGAAGTCACTCCACCGCTGCGTTTGCCTTGCCCATAACAACGATTTACCCCCAACCTGGTAACCGCGGATCCAGTCAAATGGCTTGTCCTGCACATAAGGATGCTCCTTGTCTTTTACAAAAAAATGCAGGGCGTCTTCACGAAAAGCATAACACTTGCTTACAACAGGATTTTCTTTGACAAGGTCAGCTGTCAATTGCCCGCGGTGTTCAAATTCCCAGGGCATCATATTCGTAGTCGGATAGTCTTTGAGGTGTTTTACTTCCCTTCCCCGCTCGAGCACCAGGGTCGACAATCCCTTTTCGGTAAATTCTTTTGCAGCCCAGCCGCCACTTATTCCCGACCCGATAACAATCGCATCAAAAGTTCTTTCCTTCACGCCCTTCGTATTCAGATAGCCCATATGGTTAAGTTGTTGCTGCCGCTGTTACAGGAATACATCCCTTGTAGCCGCCGGGTACGAGTTTATAAGGTACGACCTTAGTCATGTAATATTCGGATTGTTTATAGCCACGAACAATGAGTGACCGGTAGCCATTGACGAAGCCTGCCATTTTCTGATCTGCAGCAGCTTTCTCAAGAGTTAGTGCGTTATCTGCCGACCGGTTCTCAGCAAATGCTTTGAAACCACTCATGAACTGATCCCGGCCCACGCTGTCGTAACAATCATCTACCATTTTCAAAGCAAAAAAATGAAGCCCCAGATCGGTTGCACCGGGGGTTTGCGTTGCAGGGATGATTTCGTCAGCGAGGGAAGCCAGTAATTTCTCCTGGTCAGGATTGATCTGCAGGTGCTTCAACTGCATGTGGACCTGGTCCTGGCGGTAAACACAGGAGGGCAAAAATGCTACGGTAGCCCCCATCCAAATCATCGACTTTAATACCTTTCTCCGGTTCATCATTTGAAGGTAGGGATAAAATAATTTCCCGGCCCTCTTGCTAAAAAAACCGTTAACTTCTGTTAAAATGATATTGGATGAAAACGCTTCTTGCCCTATTGTTTTTCGTTTCAGTTTCTGTGTTTGCCGGAGATCCGGTTACGCTTGCCATCGGATCCAAAGCGCCTGAATTCAGCCTGCCGGGAATTGACGGAAAAACCTGGACCCTGGCAAACTTCAGTGATGCGAAAGTGCTGGTGATCGTTTTTACCTGCAATCATTGCCCCACGGCACAGGCATATGAAGACCGCCTCATTCAATTAACCGCAGACTATGCCGGAAAGGGCGTTGCTGTTGTGGCGATCAACCCGAACGACCCGGCTGCTATTTCACTCAGCGAACTTGACTATACTGACCTCAGCGACAGCTTTGAAGAAATGAAACTTCGTGCCGCTACCAAACATTTCAATTTCCCATACCTGTACGACGGTGCTGCCCAAACAGTTGCCCGCGCCTATGGCCCCGTTGCCACACCACATGTTTTCATCTTTGATAAAGAACGGATGCTTCGCTTCCAGGGCAGGATTGACAATATGGAAAAGCCTTCCAAAACTCCCACTATCCGCGACGCCCGTAATGCGATTGAAAGCCTGCTCAGCCAGCAGGCTGTGGCCGTGCCCACCACCAAGGTTTTTGGCTGCTCCATCAAGTGGGCCTCCAAAGAAAACTGGATTGATAAAGCTAAAGAGGAATGGGCCAAAGAGCCGGTGAACCTGTCTATGATCAGTGAACCCGAACTGAGAAACCTGTTGAAAAATGACACCAAAAAATTACGGCTCATCAATGTCTGGGCTACCTGGTGCGGCCCCTGCGTGAAAGAATATCCCGATTTCATTACTATAAAAAGGATGTACAAAAGCCGGAATTTAGAATTCATCAGCATCAGTGCAGACGACCCGGCGAATAAAGAAAAAGTGCTGGAATTCCTGAAAACCCAGCAATCGTCCAACGCCAATTACTTATTCAATACCGACGATAAATATCAGCTGATTGAAGCCATCGATCCGAACTGGCAGGGCGCACTCCCCTATACGATTCTGGTAGAACCCGGCGGAAAGATTGTTTATGCGAAACAAGGACCAATTGATGCCGCAGCTATGAAAACATTAATAGTTGAACATCCGCTGATAGGTCGGTACTTTTGAGGAAAATTCGCCATTTTGCCCGTTTCTGTATACCTGCTGACACCTCCTTTCACCCAGTTGAACACACCCTATCCGGCTACTGCCTACCTGAAAGGTTTCCTTAATACGAAAGGAATCAGCGCCTATCAGAGCGACCTGGGTATTGAAGTCACCAACCTTTTATTTTCAAAAAATGGTTTGGTAAGCCTCTTTGCAGCCATCGCAGACAAATATCCTGCAGTTTCGCCGGCCGGCCCCGACACCAATGAACTGACTGCCAATATCAGGAGAATCATTGCCCTTCAGCATGACTATCTCGAAACCATTGATGCCGTCATGGATTTTCTTAAAGGGAAAAATCCAACGCTGGCACACCGCATCGCAAAACGAGGCTTCCTTCCTGAAGCAAGTCGTTTTGAACAACTCGATGATCTCCACTGGGCATTTGGCAATATGGGCACGCAGGATAAAGCGAAACACCTCAGTACCATGTATCTTGAGGATCTTTCCGATCTGATCAAAGAAACCATCGACGAGCATTTCGGTTTCAGCCGCTATGCAGAAAAACTGGGTCGATCCGCCAATAGCTTTGATGAACTTTATGATTCACTGCAAGGTCCCTACACCTACACTGACCATCTGCTCAATGCCCTGGTAGCGGAGAAAATGGAGCAGCTGCAACCCCAACTTGTGGCTATTTCCGTTCCATTCCCCGGCAACCTGTATGCGGCCTTCCGTACCGCACAATATATCCGTAGGCACTATCCTGAAACCCGCATCGTGATGGGTGGTGGATTTCCCAATACGGAACTCCGCGGCATCAGCGACCCACGGGTTTTCGATTTTTTTCATTTCATCACACTGGATGATGGTGAATCACCTATCGAACAACTGGTAGCACATATTGAACAGGCAACGCCTGTCAGCAGCCTGAAACGAACTTTCCTCCTGGAAGATGACAAAGTAACCTTTATCAATAATCCTTCCTGCACTGATTACAAACAGGGACAGGTGGGAACACCCGATTACAGCGACTTTTACCTCGACCAATACATCTCTGCCATCGAAATCATGAATCCGATGCACAGCCTCTGGAGCGATGGCCGCTGGAACAAGCTTACCATGGCACACGGTTGCTACTGGGGGAAATGTACCTTCTGCGATATCAGCCTCGACTATATAAGACTCTACGAACCTGTCACAGCGTCCCTGCTTTGCGATCGGATGGAAACGCTTATGGCGCAAACGGGACAAACCGGTTTTCATTTCGTGGATGAAGCTGCTCCGCCGGCACTGATGCGCGCCCTGGCCATCGAGATCCTGCGCCGCAAACTCGTGGTGAGCTGGTGGACCAATATCCGGTTCGAAAAGAGCTTCACCCGTGACCTCTGCCTGCTGCTGCGGGCAAGCGGGTGCATTGGCGTTTCCGGGGGACTGGAAGTGGCTTCTGACCGGCTGTTGGGCCTCATCCAGAAAGGTATTACCGTGTCACAGGTTGCGCGGGTAAACAAGCATTTCACGGAAGCCGGTATCATGGTGCATGCCTATCTCATGTATGGATTCCCCACCCAAACCGCACAGGAGACAATCGACTCCCTCGAAATGGTACGACAGATGTTCCAGGCCGGCATTTTACAATCCGCTTTCTGGCACCAGTTCACCATGACGGCACACAGCCCGGTCGGACTCGAGCCGGAGAAATACCAGGTAAGATATGTGCAACCGGTAGTAGCCACTTTTGCCAACAACGATATAGATCATATTGACCCGACCGGTGCGGATCATCCGGCTTTCGCCTACGGACTGAAAAAGTCGCTCCTGAATTTCATGCACGGCGCTTGCCTCGATCATCCCCTGCACAAATGGTTTGATTTCAAAACCCCGCGCACGACAGTCGCGCCCGACTACATAGAACAGGCACTGCTTGCTGAAGAACCTGACCGCCATAAACCTAACCAGAAGATCATCTGGGCAGGCAGCGCGATTCCCTTGCTTACCATTACTACCCGCTCCAAAAAAGGCCAGCAATGGGAACAGGCCGAACTACAGTTCAGCAACCGGCAGGAAAGTGCTTCCATCCGGGTTTCTCCGGAAGAGGGCAAATGGCTGATGGAAATCCTGCCACAACTATCGGTGCACCTGCCTCGTACCTGGACCCGCCAGGAAGTACAGGCCCATTACGAAGCTGCAGGATTGCCGGATTTCGAATTGTTCTGGGACAATAAGCCGGTGAGCACGCTCTTCCGGTTTGGACTGTGGCAGTTGTAGTGTTGCAACCACTTTTTTGTTATTCTACCATTTGTGCCGGGGAGCTCCGTCTGCCTGCCGACCTACAGCCGCCCTACAGCGGTCCCCCAGCGAATGGGTAGGTTTGCTGGGGGACGGATGTCAGACCGCTGTAGGTTTGGTATTGGATTGCCCGGGAAACAACCCATTTCCGGCATTCCGTGACGGTGATCCGGCTGCATTTATTGAATTTTGTGGGGTTGCTGGCCCCAACATGATTCATGAAGACAATATCATATGAAGGAAAACTTAGCGGCCATTCTGATTAAGGTCGCAGTATTCTTTGCTTCGAATTTAGCCAGCAGGCTTTTTCTGTGCGAATCAACCGTTGTGGTGCTGACGAACAACTTTTCGGCGATTTCACTATTCGTCAATCCTTCCGCTATAAGCGCCAGCACCTCTTTCTCCCTTCGCGTAATCACGGGTATCCTTATCTCTTCATTCCTGCCATTAGTTGCCGACACTTCCGGGCTTAGGAATTTCTGTCCCTTCATCACTGCTTCAATGGCCTCCAACAGCTCTTCCCTGGTGGCATTTTTTAACACATATCCACTGGCACCATGCTCCATCATCTTTTGAATAAAACTTTGCTGATTAAAAGAGCTTAGTCCCAGGATATGTATGTCGGGATACTTACCTTTTACTTCCTGGCAAAGGTCGATACCGCTTTTGTCGGGTAGATTGATATCCATCAGAATTACATCCGGCTGTTGCTGTTGCAGAAAGCCAAGACAGGATGCCGCATTCATCGCATGCCCCATCCATTCAACGTCTTTTTCTTGTTGAAGCAAGGAGCGGATACCTTCCACAATCATATAGTGGTCATCCGTAATAAATATTTTTATCGCCATCAGATATCCAATTCAATATGAACAGAAGTTCCCTTATCGGGCTGTGAATCTACATCCAGTTTGCCTTTCAGAAAATCGATACGATGCCGGATATTTCGCCAGCCCATGCCTGTTGAACTTTTTACCATCGAGGCATCAAATCCTTTTCCATCATCCTCCACCGTAACGGAAAGCCGGTTGTCTGTCTTGGTTAATTGCACAATGGCAGTTCCGGCAGCCGCGTGTTTCAGCGTATTGTTAATCAATTCCTGTACAATGCGATATACCGTTACAGCTGTCGTCTGTTCAAGCAACACCCCGTCGAATCCGACAGACTGGTAGCTGACGTTCAACGCGCCGCTTCTGGTAATATCATTGCAAAAATCTTTCAGCGCAGCTTCCAATCCGAACATCATCAACGACTCGGGCATCATGTTGTGCGCTACCCTGCGCATCTCTTTTATGGAGCTGTCGAGCATGTCCATGCTGCGCTCAAAGGCCAGGCGATTATCTGGTGTCATCACCATATTTTCTTTCATGGTATTAAAAGAAAATTTGATTCCGGAGAGCATGCCACCCAATCCATCGTGCAGGTCTTTTGCCAGCCGGGAACGTTCCTGTTCTTCGCCCTTCAGCACGGCTTCTGTAGCGGTTAATTGTTTTTCCGTTTCAAGTTCAGCAATACGCTGCTGTTGTAATTTCTGCTTCTGTTTGTAGTTGCGGTAGGAAAGCAAGGCAAGGATCAGGATAATAAATGCAGCACCAGTCAAACTATTGTTTATTGCGCCTTTTTGCCGGATGGAGAGCCGCTGCAGCTCCCCTTCTGTTTTCAGGTTAGCGATTTCATTTTCTTTACCGGCAACCTGATACTGCATTTCCAAAGCAGCGATCCGTTCGTTATTTTCGTCGGAAAGTATACTGTCCTTTAGCGCTATTGATTTTTTAAGGTAGCTGTTCGACGTACTAAAATCCCCTTTCTTTTCAAACCAGACGGCATAACCGTCATACACTTCCTTTCTGCGCATTTTCAAACCCGCCTTCTCCGCAAGCAAAAGTGTTGAATCGAGCAGTGTTTTTGATTCAGAAAGCCTGTTGAGGGCGTTATAACAATCGAATAGAAGGCTCATAACCTCAGTCACCTGGTGTGCATCATTGTCCACTCTTGCCAGCCGGAGAGACTTTTGCAGGTAGGTGATGGCCAATTGAAATGATTTCTGCCGCCGCGCGAGTTCTCCCTTCATGTAGAAATAGTACTGCGAATACGCTGCGTTCTCCAGTTTCAACACCAGCGGTTCCGCCCTGTTCACCACTTCCTCCGCTTTGGCAAACTGCCCTTTATTCAGCAGCTCATTCGCATAATTCATAAGGGTTCTGCACTTCAGATCATCATCAGACGATGCTTCAGCCAGATTCAGTGCCTTTTGTATATACACCATTGATTTCCCGGTATCTGCAGTATGGGTATAAATGCTGGACAAATTCCCATAAAGTGAAGACAGGAAATTATTGTCTTTAACCTTTTCAAATACATCAATGGCCAGCAAATAATATTCAATGGATTTATAGTAGTCCCCGATCCGGTTATAATTATTGGCAAGATCCCAATAGAGAATGCCCATTTCCCTTTTCGCAGCATAAGAAGTGTCATTCTTCAAAAAACCGATAAGGGAGTCGGCATAGGCAAATGACCGTTGAAAATCGCCCCTGTCTCCGTAATATTTAACATACATGGATAGTCCCTTGCGGATGCCGTAGGAAAAACCAATATTTCGGCTAATGGCCAGCATCTCCTTAATATAAGGCTCGTTGCCGGACGAATTGTACAGCGTTGCTCTCAGGTACTGATAAATTGACTTTGCCCTGAAACTATCGGGAGCGTTGTGGCTTTCAATATTGCGCTTCAGACTATCAATTACATCCGCTGTCTGCGACATGGCCTGCAAACAAAAAAAGACGGAAAGAACAAATGCTGTGATTTTCTTCATCTGGGAGATTACAAACAGATACAAAATAAGCAAATCAGCCTTGCTGCCTCTATCCCCTAAAAACAGGATTTTTCTGCTTCTACAAAATATCCTGTTTTTAGGGGATTTCAAATTCGCCGCGGCCCGACTAATTTAGGAAAGAAAATACACCCTCAAATACGATGAAAACGCATTTACTCCTTCTATTGCTGATGGGCGTGTCGGTAGCCGGTATAGCGCAAACCAAGTCAAAGCCAAAACAAAAAGAAGCTGCTCCTGCGCAGAAAGAGGCTATTCCAACCCAAAAGGAATTGGCAGAAATGATGAAGGAAATGCAGAAATCTATAGGTGAAATCAGCGCGGAGGACAAAAAGATGATGGACAGCATGGGCTTTAAAATGCCCGATATGAAAGGCATTCAGAAAACTGTTTCCGGCTTAAATGACACCCAGATCAAAACAGCAGCAAAAACCGGGAACAGGGTTACTCCGATTCGGGATGCAGCAAAGATTGCAGCCATCCCCAATGGTGTAACCGTTGCCCGCATGCCTGCCTATGTTGCCGCTATTCATAAAAAAATAGTACCCGTTCTTGACCCCGATGTGGTAACCGCCGGTGATAAAATTGAGGAATACCTGGCAACCACGGGAATAAAAATTGCAGCCGCAGGCAATATCGCTGCAGGGCTCTGGGCTTCAGGCAGTCCGAAAATCGCCATATATCTTATGGGAAAGATCTGCAGTATCGCTCCTGGTGTAGACAATCTAAACAATTATGCTTCTATGCTGAGCATGATGGGTGCCGAACATCTGGCCATCCCCATTTTAAACAATCTGAATGGAAAGTTCCCCAAAAACAGCACCCTGCTCAACAACCTCGGACAGGCATGGTTTGGTTTGGGAGAAATAGGCAAAGCAGAAAAATACCTGGACAGCACTATTCGCATTTACGCCTATCATTCACAGGCCAATTACACCAAATCTGTTATAGAAAAAAGCAAGGGCAATACAAAGGCTGCGGCCGATGCGTTGACTAAATCCCTTAAAAAAGCTTACAGCGCAGACAAGGACAGCAAACTGCAGGAGCTGCGAAAAATTCAACCCGGCAAGGATATGGATTTCCCATTCCCCATGCCACAGGACCCAATGGGACTCGAACGATTTCAATGGCCCGATTACCCGGTGAGCGTAAATGAATATGAGATCCGGACAAAAGAATGGGCGGAATTCATTGAGAAATGTGAAACGGAATTAAATGAGCTGAACGGCCGTGCGGCACAATTAGAACAAATAGCAGCAGAAGCCAGTCAACAACGAATGAAAGCAATGTTTGAAGCGCAACGAAAGGGTAAAATCAGCAGTCTGTTACCCTGGTATGCGGCGGCTGGGGCCCGAAAGCTGCAATACCTGATTGAGGACAAGGACAATGGTCTGCAATTCAGGCTGCTGAAAGCAAGAAATGCAGTTACCGAAGTGTTGGACAAGGATGAGGATTGGAAAAATACCGCAACAGCTGCGGAGAAAGCGGTAGATGAAAAATACATGCCGTACATTGGAGAAGGTCGCTCCAACCCGCTTCAGGAATACTGCGATGCGGTAAATAAAGTTCGTAATGAATACCTTCTGTTGGCAAATACGCAGCTTCAGATGGCGCAAAAAGGCTTAATAGACAATATGCGCCATATACTCAACGATAAGGTTTACTATGCACAGTACACCAATTGGCCGGAGGACTTTGAAGTAACAAAAATTCTGGCTAAAATAGAGTGGCTGAACATCATCAAAAGCCAGGTAGTACGATTTACAAGCAAATCATCGATTTGCCCGAATAATGAAGAAAACGCCCCGGCAGCTACAAAACTGGCAGAATTTGATGACATCGCCTGCCAATACAAAAGCAAGGCGAGCATTGTCGGTATACTCTCGATGGAAACAAACTGCAGCCACACGACCTTTATGTTCAATTCCAATATGATCAAATACACGCGCGTGGAGGTAGGGAATGAGTTTTTGCGATCTACATTGATATTGAGTCCGAAGATAGGAACACCCGTACTGGAGGGGCCCGTCAACGTGAACGTGTCTGCAGGTGCAGATATTACCATTAATACAGACAAGGAGGGAAACAGTGATTGGGATGCCGTAGTAAAGGCAGGTGTTGAAATGGGGGTAGGTGGTAGCGCAGGCCCCGTAAAAGCCGAGGCCACAATCGGAACCGGCATCGAGCTGGAAATAGACCAAAGCGGCGTACAGGACGTAAGCATCGTGACAAAAGCAAAACTGGAAGCAGGCATTGAGGCGCCGAAATCCGATGGCAAGGCCGCGGTGGACAAAACCATCAATCAGGGCATTGGGCAGGTTAATAAAGGAATAGGTGCATTGGACACATCGGTGGAAATAGGCGTAGAAAGCCGGACGAGTCTTATCAGCGGTTGCGGATCGGTTAGCGGAACCGGTTTATTGAACGGCATCACCCTTTCAAAATGGTAAAATTTCAAACAACCCAGATGAAATACATTTTTTCAACCTTCCTATCCTTACTGACATTAACTGCCTTCGCGCAGGATTGTAACAAAGAATCCCTCCGGCAGAAACCGGGTACCTGGAAAGCAGGGCCACAAGGCTCCATTCACGATGTAGCTGCGGCAGATCTGGCAAAAGAAAAAGCGGTATTGGCGGGTATTCATAAGATGATCACTGCCAAATATGCCCCAACCGGATGTCAGATCGATTTTAGTACTGTTTATGGCAAGTACGCCGCCGATGGTCAGACCTGGGTGGCAGACCCCTATCATTATACCATGTCTATTCTCCGGTTTCTGTGTGATAGAAACAGCGCCGACAAATCAAAATACTACGTTGACATATCGACTACTACTACGGTTAATATTACTGCTAATGTGGTGTTCTCCCTGAATAATCTTTATGCCGCAACTGTTGCGCCGGATGAAGCGAGAAGCTACCTGAAACTAAAACAAAAGCCAGAGAAAAAAGACGGTGTCTGGTATATGGGTGAAGAGGTGGTGGGGGATTATGGAACACCTGGCGAGATAAAAGAATATCGCTGGCTGATTACTTACAATGATACTCTTCCCTTCTATTATCTAAGCCGCAAAGAATATTTACTGATCCAAAAGAAAAGGCTGGAGAAATCAATTAAGGAGGTTCCCAGTGAAAAGGAATACGCAGAACAATATCTCCGCAATGTGAATGAATATTTGAAAAAGCCGGATGCTGAATTGGCCCTTCCGGCAATTTGCATGTGGAATGAAGAGGAAAGATTTGAGAAATTTGTTGAAGAAGGTACCCGTGGCTCATTCTTCGCGGTTAAGCCCAATCTCGACTACTATCATAAAAAATTGCCCAAATCATCTCCCCAGTTTTTTACTGTGGTCTATAAAATAGCAAAAGGAGACGCCGTTTTTGCAGACAACTACGAGGCCATAAAAAAAGCAGTCGATTTTGCGACGCTTAAAAACATGCTGGGAAAATGAAAGCAATCCGGGATTGGTTACAAGGTCTTCAGCACCGCATCGGCATTGCGCGACAATGCTGTGGCGGAACCTTGTAAGGAGACAGCCTTTTTGCGGCGGCGCCCGCGCCAGATCAGGAAACCCGTTATGGGGAGACTTGCAGCAATCATGCTGCCACAGAAAGCGAGAATTTTACCGGGCAACCCTAAAATCTGTCCCACATGCACATCGTAGTTCATGCGGATGATCTTGTCAGCAGCACTGGCATCTTTATAGCGTCCAAACAGATGGTTTACTTTAATCTCCTGCAGGGTATACTGGTCAAAATAACGGTAGTCAGTTTTCCAGTAAGTGTTCGCATCGGGATTGATCGCAACTTCAATAGAGGATGTATCGGAACCCGGGAAATGCACTTCCACATAAGCCCCCGGCTTCAGTTCTCCGCGGAACCGGTCCCATAACTGGTCTATTGCAGGTGCAGTGCCTGCAGCAGGTTTGCCTCCTTGCGCGGAAGGTGATTCATAAAATTCAACCAGCTGCTTACCACCGGAGCTAACGAAATACAGTGACCTTGCGAACCACTGGAAGCCCCAGACCAGTCCGGTGATGGCAATGAAAATGGTAATCCAGCTCATGTAAAAGCCCAGCACATTGTGCAGATCGTAATTTTTCCGTTTGAAGGAAGCCGACCATTTGATGCTGAAGCGTTGCTTTGCTGCTGCCTTGTTCCGTGGCCACCAGAGAATGATACCCGTGACCATCATGACGAAAAAGATCAGTGTGGCGCTGGCCACTATTGGCTGCCCGATGGTGGGTGGCAACCAGAGATAGAAATGTCCGTTGATCACGATCCGGAAAAAATCCTGATCCATGTTCTTCAGTTTCTGGAGTTCACCGGTATAGGGATTGATGAAAGCGAGATAATAATAGTCCAGGTCATAGTAGGAAACAATTACAGCCTGCGTGGGCCCGAGGTAAGTGACGCCATGGGCCTTCTTTCCGGGTAAGGCTTTTGTGGCCACCGCATATAATGCGGAAGGCGGCAGGAAAGGTTTTTCCTGCCGCTCCACATACCGGAACGATTGTAATGATTCTATTTCTTTTTCAAAAGCCAGCATGCAACCTGTTACGCCGAGGAAGACGACGACAAGTCCTGACCCCAATCCCAGCCACAGGTGCAGCTTTCCAATGATTTTTTTAAACGTCATACTTAAAAACGATACGCGATGGTTGCACGGAAATTCCGCAATGCTTCAGCCTGCCAGTAGTAGTAGCCGCCGCCCCATTCATAATAAGCACCTGAGTACAAATACTGGTTCAGTACATTATTCACATTCACTGATACTGACAATTGGTTGCCCACCCATGAAAGACCACCATCAACCCGGAAATAATCAGGCAAAGATTGAGACTTTCCGTCAAATACGTACCAGGGAGAGCGATCTACCTGCCACTGGTAGCCCAGCGAAACGCCGAATCCTTTAAAAACACCAGCGGGTGCACGATAGGTGAGCCAGGCGTTATTGATGTGTTTGGAAGTTCCTGGAACCTGCTCGCCTTCGTTGGATTTATCTTTTGGATCTTTAGTGATTTTGGCGTCATTAAAGGCATAATTGAACACCAGTTGCAGGTTGTTCACCACCATACCACGCAAATCAAATTCAACCCCCTGAACCTGCTGTTCGATGGCACGGTTATATGAAACGCCATTGTCAACTTCATCAGCTATCAGGGCATTTTGCTTGTTGATCCGAAACACGCCCAGGGTAGTATTCCAGCGGCCATTGAACCAGTCACGCTTAATACCTGCTTCAACATTGGTTCCAATCATCGGGTCAAAACTCTTATGATTGATATCAGTGCCATAGTTCGGTACATAAGACTGATCATACACAGCGTAAGCAGAAGTATTTTCATCTATTGAGTAGCTGATGCCAACCCGTGGCGTAATGCGGTTTCCGGAAGTCTCCGGGTCAAGCTCATAGGGATTTTGTGATTTGGCAGTAGTATAACGGCCGGCGACTGTCAAACGCAGCCGGTCACGGAAGAAGCCCAGTTCATCCTGCACATACACACTGGTATTCTGATTGCCGTACTGAACGCCCCTTGTTTTGATGGGAAGCGAACGGTCATAAACTGGAAGTGAACTTGCAGGAACGCCATACTTGGGGTCGTAGATGTTGAAATCTGGTGAACCCAGCGGGCCACCCTGGTTGAAGTCCGCCCAGTAGTCCATATCATTTACATCCAGGCCCGCAAGGATCTTGTGGGTGATCGAACCCGTGCGCTCTTTACCTGTCAGGAAGAACTGCCCGATCTTGTTGGTTCCAAGCGCATCCCAGATGGAAACGCCGCGCTGCATATTGCCATTGGCTTCAACAGTCCACGGCCAGAGGGATTGACCTACCTGCTTGTAATTGTAGTAACCCATCTGGGCAGTAAGGTTCCAGCGGTCATTGACCTGGTGTTTAAAAATCGCCAGGATGCTGCGGTCATTGATTTTCGTAGGTTCCAGGTTCTTTTCCAGTGTGGTGAAATTTACGGGAAGCTCTCCCAGTTTGTTTTTGGAAAAGGCATAATTGGAACCAATTGTACTCATTTCTGAGAACTGATGCGTATACTCGAGTGTGAGTGATGTTTTATTGTTGAAGTTGTACTGCAAAACCGGCACAACTGACCAGCGATTGTTGAATTCGTTGTCGCGGTGAGACCCTTTCATTTGTCCCATCACGTTCAGGCGATACAACAATTTACCGTCTTTACTGAGCTTGCCATCGAAATCCAGCGTGCCACGATAGGTATCGAAACTGCCCAGGCTCAGGGTAACCTCGCCCTTTGTCTGACCGGTCGGCTTTTTGGTTACCACATTGTAGAAGCCGCTCGGCTCGCCGTTCGCCAGCATAAATCCTGCAGGTCCTTTTACGAATTCAATCTTTTCCACCATGCTCATATCTTCTGCCAGTGGCCCCCAGGGCATCTGTACGTTCATGCCATTCCGGAACGCAGCGATTTGGGAACCGCGCATGTTGATCAAAGCATAATTGTCCCAGTGCTCCATTTTGGTAGCACCACTCACGTTACGGGTAACGCCCTCCAGCATATCAAAAATTTGCTGGTCGGCGATTACTTTTCCGGATACCACCTGGATGTTCTGGGGAAGATCTTTAATGGGTGTCTGCAAACGCAGGCCGGTAGACACATTGGAGAGACGGTAATTGTGTCGCCCCGCTTTCACTACTACTTCTTCGAGTTGTTTTTCAGAAAGTTCCAGTTTAATCGTAACAATCTGCGTCTTCCCTTCCAGCACCGTGATTTTTTGGGTGACAGTTTCATACCCTATCAGTGAAATGCTGAGTTCATGCTCGCCAGCGGGAACGTTCCGGAGCATAAATGTTCCGTCGTCAGAAGTGGTGGTATTCCTGTTCACCGGCTGAAGGGAAACCGTAACATCAGCTGCCGGTTTGCCATCGGCAGTGGTAACTGTTCCTTTGATATTTCCCTGTCCATCGACGGGGTCATTTTCTCCCGCTCTTGTCTCCAGTCCTATACACAATATGAAAAATGATAATAATAATCTGCAGTATAAATTCCGGGCCATAATCTTGATTTTCTGGTCGCAAAATTGGCTTGCGTCAGGAAAATCTGTTTACGGATTCAGGAAAAACGGGTTACGAAATGCGGAAAATGACAGTTCTATAACAATATCTTGTTGGTAGCGACGATCGGCGCAGGCAGGTCTTTTTCACCCAGCATATCGCGGAGATCGATTTCAATGGTGCGGCTTAGCGTTGCGATCGGGATATCATTGGCGCTGCCTTCAAAGGGATTTTCTGTAGACTCCCCAACCTTTTCCATGGAAGTAAATACCCACGAAACCAGCACACTGAAGGGAATGGTCAGCCAGATGAAATTGCTGCCGAGCTTGCTGAATTCATGGAGCAATCCGAACGGCAGCAGTACCACGAAGATCCAGATAAAATAAAGGTTGATACTGCCGAATTGCCGCGGGTAGGGGAAGTTCTTGATCCGTTCACACCTTCCCTGCTGATCATAAAGATCTGCCAGCCGCCGCTGCATTTCGATTTCGGTAAATTCTCCTATCCATCCCTTTTCCCGCCAGTTTTTCAGATGACCCGACTGAATGGCAATGATTTGCGCTGCGCGGTTCTTGCGTTGCATCACATAACTGAATTCCGTATCTGTCAGGTAGGGTTTCAGTGCCGTTTCAAGGTCTGTTTCCCATTCGGGGATCTTGTAATATTTCTCCCGGAATTCCATGTTATAGGGCTTGTAGGTATTTTCCCAGGACCGCGGTTCCCGAAGCTGATAACGCAATGCGGTGAGCCAGGCGATATGGCGGTAGATCATGCACTTCCTGTCATCCGCGGGCACATTGCCCAGGTCTCTTGCCTGTATTCCCCAGGTACGGCTGCTGTTCACGATGGAGCCCCAGATCTGGCGTGCTTCCCACAGACGGTTGTAGGTCTGGGTGTTTTTGAATCCCACGATGAACGCAGCTGCTGTACCAACCAGGGCGATGGGTACCCAGGGTACGGTCAGCCAGTTCCAGTTAAAAATTTTATACAGGACCGTAGGAATAGCCCCGATGAGCAGCAGTTTGTAAATATCTCTCCTCGTCCAGAAAAGAAATACCCTGATATTGTAATGGTTACCGGTATACATAGATTTGATCTCGAAAACAAATTAGCATTTCTTTTTAGCTTTGCCGCCTTGATAACAACAGACTTACATCAGGTTCAACTTGCGCTGCAGGCACAGCTCCAACCCCGTTACGGCGACCGCGAGGCCGGGCTGATCGCCTGGATGTGCCTTGAAAAAATCACTGGTTCCATCCCGTCACAACTGCGATCTGAAAAAAACAGGACGCTGACGCCGCCTCAGCTGCAACAGCTGGAGTTATGGAAATTCGACCTGCTCCGCGGCAGGCCAGTGCAATATGTACTGGAAGAAGCCTGGTTCCAGGATATGCCTTTATACGTGAATGAATCGGTGCTGATCCCCCGTCCCGAAACCGAAGAATTGGTGGCGTGGATCATCAACGATCTGAAAGCTGACGTGTCAGGCGGAATTATTGTTGATATCGGAACGGGAAGCGGTTGTATCCCCATCAGCCTCGCCCGCCGGTTGAATAGATTTTCCTGTTACGGTGTTGACGTGAGCACTGCTGCGCTTTCAGTTGCGGCACGCAACGGAGCGGATTTTGCACCGGGAGTGAACTGGTTGCAGGTAAATTTCCTGGATGCAGCTGCCCGAAAGCTATTGCCGGCAGCAAAAGTAATTGTCAGTAATCCACCCTATATCCCGTTGTCAGGCAAACCACTGATGGATCCGCATGTGACGGAACACGAGCCATCGCTGGCATTATTTGTACCTGACGAAGACCCCCTACTGTTTTACAAAGAGATCGCCCTTTATGCGCAACAGTCAGCTGCGGTTGAACTGGTTTACCTTGAAATTCATGAAGGCAGCGGAGAAGCTGTAAAAGGCTGTTTTGCGTCAGCCGGATTTAAACACATTACGGTGAGAACTGATATGCAGGGTAAAGACCGCATGGTCAAAGCTTCGCGCTGATCACTGCGCCCCGCTCTTGTCAACGGCCAATACTGATCTTGCTCCGAGTTCCCTGGCTACCCGCATTACCGCAACCACATTTTCTACCGGAACAGCTTTATCGGCATTGATCACGACGCTGGGCTGATCGGTCTCTTTGGCCAGGATGGGCTGTAATTTTGCTTTCAGTTCGTCGAGGCTCACTTTCGTGGTTCCCACATAGAACTGGTTGCTGGCATCAATGGAAACGACCACCGTCTGCTTGCTCTTGGTATCGCTTTTCGCTTTGGGCTGCGACAATTTGATCACGTTGGGATTCGCCAGCGTGGATACGATCAGGAAGAACAGCAGCAGTATGAACAGGATATCGTTCAGTGCGCCGGTATGAACTTCCGCGTGTCCCCTTATTCTTCTTTTTATATCCATGATCAGCGTGTGGGTTCCTGAAGCGTATCAATGAAATCTGCGCTGGCTGCTTCCATTTTATTTACCGTCTTATCGATCTGGGCATTGAGAAAGCTGTGCCCTACATAAGACAACAGGCCAATGATCAGGCCGGTGGCAGAAGTGATCATCTTCACGTAGATGCCGCTGGCAATGGTGCTCAGTGTATATTCACCGGTTGAACTGATGCCGTAGAACAACTGCACCATGCCGACGATCGTTCCGAGGAAGCCGAACATCGGTGCGATGCCGGAGATCAGCGACAGCACGGAAAGGTTTCTCTCCATCTTGTACATTTCGAGCTTGCCCACATTCTCCATACTTTTTTCAATGGCATCAATGGGTTTACCAATGCGCTGAATGCCTTTGTCAATCATTCTTGCAACGGGATTGTCAGTATTCTTTGCCAGTGATCTTGCGGCGGAAACATTACCATTGAGGATATGATCGCGGATGATATTCATGAAATTGGCGTCGATTCGACTCGCCTTCTTGATGGCGATCCAGCGCTCAAAAAAGAAATAAACTGCCAGCACCAGCAGCAGCAGCAGGGGGATCATCAGCACGCCGCCCTGCATCAGCAGATCAATAAGGTTAAGCTTTTTGGCTGCAGCTCCGGCGGTCAGCGCAGCTTGTGCACTATCCACCAACCGCTTCGCCGTATCTGCTGCCTGGAGAAAGAAAAAATTCATCAATGGTTGTTTAATTAGGATTGTTGAACGTGAAAATAAAGGGAATAATTGCCAATTCCCGGTTTTGCGCAAAGCTATTAACAATTTTTATAGAGCCGGCATCAGGAGCCGCTTTGCTTGATCATCATGGCCTGGATCTGCTTCATGGTCTTCTCCATGCCTTCAGCTGATCCGTCGAGGAAGATCACATTGCCTTTGCCATATTCCGCAAAGTTCTTCACCGCTTCTGTCCACATACTGAACAAAATTACATTCGTGTCCAGGTTGGCCTGCCGCATCCGGTCGGCCGCTTCAGTCATACCTTTCGCCACTTCCTCGCGGAACAGGGCAACACCCTGGCCCCGGAGGCGTGCGGCTTCCCGCTCTGCTTCAGCAGCGATCTTGATGGCATTTCCCTCGGCTTCAGCAGCTTTGGTTTTTGTGATCAACAGGGCCTGACCTTCGTTTTCAGCCGCGGCCTTCAGGTTATGGGAGGCTACCACGCGACTCATCGAATCCAGGATCACCTGGTCAAAAGTAATGTCATTGATCTGGAGGTCAAGGAGATGATAACCCCATTCTTCCAGCAACTGGTCGATCTGGTCTTTTACATATTCCACGATCTCTTTCCGTAAAGCCAGGATTTCTGCCTGCCGTTTGGTCGCTACAAAAGAACGGATAGTACCTTCAATCGTACGGCTCAGTGCCTGCATCAGTTCCCTTTCGGAAATGAATTTAAATGCCACTTTCTTGATGGTCTCCTCTTCGGAATTCTGAACGGCAAACAGGAGCATGCTTTTGAAGTACACATTCGCCTGGTCGTTGGTAACGGCCTGGAACTCCATTTCAATGGAGCGGTTCTGAACAGATACTCTTTTGGAGATGATCTCAACAAAAGGTATAATGAGGTTAAGACCCGGATGAAGGATGCGGCGGTATTTGCCGAACATGGTCACCACACCCACAGTTCCCTGGTTGATGGTTTTCAATCCCATCAATACAATGACCAGAATAACGATGATCCACCAGCTGGAAGCAATCAATTGACCCATGGAGTTGATTTTGGGTTACAATATAGTCCACAATTGCACCAGTTCCACCAGCATATCGACACTTTTCTGCATATCCTGAACCGACACATATTCCTGCGGACTGTGCAATGCCATTTCGCCGGTAAAGAGGTTGGGACAGGGTAGTCCCATGAAAGATAATCTTGCTCCATCGGTGCCGCCCCTGATGGGGAGTTTCCTAACCGGGAGCCCTACCCGCCGGATAGCTTCCTCTGCAAGTTCAACCAGGCGTGGATGCTGATCGAGTACGGTGCGCATATTACGATATTGCTCTTTCACATGGTAAGCAGACCGGCTGCCGGGAAATGCATTCGTCACTTCATCGGCAAGCAGCTGTAACATATAGGCATATTCCCCAAGGCGTGCTGTATCAAAATCCCGGAGGATGAATTGTACTGTCGCTTTTTCTGAATTTCCACTGCAATGAACCGGGTGAACAAATCCGGCGCGGTCATCTGTCGTCTCGGGGGATAAATGATCTTTCGGCAGTTTTTCCAGGAAAGCCCCGAGCAGTTTAAGTGCATTTACCATTTTTCCTTTCGCAGCACCCGGATGTGCCGCGACACCGTGAAATTCAATGGTCATGCCGTCTGCCGAAAAATTCTCCGATTCAATGCTACCCGCTTCACCGGCATCCAGGGTATAGCCGAAATCGGCACCAAGCTTTGCCAGGTCAAGTTTATCCACTCCCCTTCCCACCTCTTCGTCGGGAGTAAACAACAGGCGGATAGTGCCGTGCGGTATTCCCGGATCGCCGACCAGGCGATTGGCCAGATCCATGATAATGGCTACTCCGGCTTTATCGTCAGCGCCCAGTAAAGTTTTACCGGAAGCGGTAATGATATCGTCACCAATCTTCTCCCGCAAGTATGGATGGTTGCTTACGGAGATGACCTGTGCCGGGTCATCGGGCAGGATGATGTCGCGACCATCGTAGGCCGTATGCACAACCGGTTTTACCCCCGTCCCGCTATAGTCCGGCGCCGTATCCATATGTGCGCACAGGCAGATCACGGGAAGATCCTGATCGCGGTTGGAGGGAATGGTTGCCATCACATACCCGTAGTCGTCCATGTACGCATCTTCCAAGCCCATTTCCTGCAATTCGCTGACCAGCAGGCGGGCCAGGTCCTTTTGCTTTTCTGTGGAAGGAAAGGTAGTGCTGAAAGGATCGCTCTGGGTATCGATCTGAACATACCGCAAAAATCTTTCTGTCACCGTGTACCGGTACGAAATGGACATGAATGCAATAATTTCGACCAAATTACTCTTTTGATGGCAATCCGGTACGGTTGGATAAGGGCGCTGTTGTTCCTCCTGGTCTACCTGATGGTTTGGCTGGCATTGTCCCTGCTTCCTGTAAATTTCTACCTGTTGTATACTATCGGCAGCCTGGCCGGCGTGGCGCTGGTGTTTGCCTTTACGCGCTGGCTGGATGGCAGGCCGCTCTCCGGTGCCGGGCTGCAATGGAACGGTTATGAGGCACAGCCGGTAATCGGATGCTGCATCGCGATTTCAATGCTTGGAACGGCAACGTTGTTCCTGGTGGCTAACGGTCAGCTGCAGTGGATGGCCGCGGAATGGACAGGTGATTCATTTTTCCTTTCGCTGGGGCTGATGATCATGGTTGCCATTACGGAAGAACTCGCCTTCCGCGGCTATGTGCTGCGCAACCTGATGTTGTCTTTACCGGCACCGGCCGCTCTATTGGTTAGCGCTTTGTTGTTTGCCTTGTTCCATGCAGGCAATCCAAACGCCGGATGGTTGCCCCTGGTAAACATCTTTATTGCGGGATTGTTACTGGGAATAAACTTCCTGTATACCCAAAATTGCTGGTTCGGAATCGGCCTTCATTTTGCCTGGAATTTTTTCCAGGGACCGGTATTGGGATTTGCAGTGAGCGGGATGGAACAGCAATCCATCCTGTCCCCATCAATGGGGCATGACCAGCTGCTTACCGGTGGCGCGTTCGGATTGGAAGGATCGCTGCTGGCAACAATCCTTGAACTGGTTGCACTGATCGTTCTCTATATTATCTATCAGAATGACAACAGCCGCCCCGGAACGGGAGCGGCTGCTAAAAAGATATACCGTATCTGATCAGGGCATGATAATGCGGGAAGGTGCTCCCACGATCTCAACCAGTTCGATATCGAAAACGAGGTCTTCACCTGCCAGGGGGTGATTGGCATCCAGCAGGATTATTGCTTCACCCACTTCTTTCACCACCACAGGCACTACCTGGCCCTGGCTGTTATTGAGATTCAACTGCATTCCCGGCTCCAGTACCATTTCGGCAGGAACCTGGTCTTTAGGGAACTCTATGATCATTTCCGGATTTTTCGGACCATATGCATCATCTACAGGGATCTGCACAGTTTTCTTGTCGCCTTTTTCCATCCCCAGTACACCGTTGTCGAATCCGGCAATGACCATCCCACTGCCCACCTGAAACTCCAGCGGATCACGACCCTCTGAACTGTCGAAAGTGGTACCGTTCGTAAGACGACCATGATAATGAACCCGCACCGTATCGCCGGCTTGCACTTTTTGCATAAAAAAATTGTTTAATTAGGTTTTAAGCGGTAAAGCTAAGGTAAACTTGCGGTTATATTTGAAGCTATGGATTATCGCGCGTTAAGAATTGTTTTTATGGGAACACCCCCTTTTGCTGTTGCTTCACTGGACGCCCTGGTGCGTGCAGGCTGCCAGGTAGTGGGCGTGGTTACAGCGGCGGACAAGCCCGCCGGGCGGGGTATGACCCTCCAGGCCTCTGCCGTCAAACAGTATGCCGTTGAACACCAGTTACCAATACTGCAGCCGGAAAAGCTCCGGGACCCTCAATTCCAGGAGTCGCTGGCTGCCTGGAAAGCCGACCTGCAGGTAGTAGTGGCTTTTCGGATGTTACCTGAATCGGTTTGGAATATGCCTCCTTTGGGTACTATTAATGTACACGGCTCATTGCTTCCACAGTACCGTGGCGCTGCACCGATTAACTGGGCTGTGATCAACGGTGAAAAAGAAACCGGCGTCACCACGTTCAGGCTGCAACACGAAATTGATACCGGCAACGTGTTGCTGCAGGCAAAAATGCCTGTCGCACCAGACGAGAATGCAGGTTCAGTGCACGACCGGATGATGGTTCTGGGAGCTGAAACACTGGTCGAGACCATCAAAGGACTGGCATCAGGAAACATTACCCCCAGGCCCCAGGAGTCGATGATTGCGAGTGACCTGAAACATGCACCCAAGATCTTTACCGAAACCTGCCAGATCAACTGGGATCAACCCCTGGATAAGGTATATAACCTGATCCGTGGACTGTCGCCTTACCCTGCAGCGTTTACAACCCTGGAAGGTAAAACACTGCGCATTTTCGCTGCCAGGAAGGAGTATCAGCAACCTACCGGCTCCCCGGGCAGCTGGTTGACAGATCAGAAAACTTATCTGAAATTCGCGGCGCAGGATGGCTATCTCATGCTGGACGAAATCCAGTTACAGGGTAAAAAAAGAATGCCGGTTGCCGATTTTCTGCGTGGATACAGATTTACAGCCTAACACATTATGAAAGATTATGATCAGCTATAATACAAAAGACTGGTATAGTGTCTTGTTCCATTTCCACAGGGCGGATACGATCCGGCAACTCTTCCCGCTGCTGCTGCTGGTGGGCGCATACTCCTTCGGTATCGCGTTCCTTGAAGTAGAAGTACTGAAGCTTTCGCAGAACAGTGTGCTGAAGCAAATCTCCCTGATGCACAGCCTCCTTGGCTTCGCCATCTCGATGTTACTGGTTTTTCGTACGAATACCGCCTACGACCGCTGGTGGGAAGGCCGGAAACAATGGGGTGCACTGACCAACAATTCCCGAAACCTGGCGATCAAACTTGCAGCGATGCTGCCCGCAGATGATACGGTAAACCGCAATTTCTTCCGCAAATGCATTCATCTCTATGCTGCAGTGCTCCACAACCACCTGCACCGTGAATCCACCCGTCTTGCGCTTGACGAAGCCGATCATCCCGAACTGGATTACAACCGCCATGTGCCCAACCAGGTTGCTGTACTATTGCAGTCGCGGGTTCAGCAACTCTACAAAGCCGGTTCAATCACCGGCGAGCAACTGATCAACCTCAATACAGAATTGCAAAGTTTTACGGATATCTGTGGCGCCTGCGAGCGGATCAAGAACACGCCAATCCCCTATTCCTACAGTGTATTCATTAAGAAATTCATCTTCGTTTACACGTTTACCCTGCCCGTTGGTTACGTATTCAGCCTGGGCTACCTGGTGATTCCGGTAGTGATGTTCATCTTTTATGTACTGGCCAGCCTTGAACTGATCGCTGAAGAAATTGAAGATCCGTTTGGTGGTGACCCGAATGACGTTCCCACAGAAAAGATCACTGAAAATATCAAGCTGCATGTTGCGGAAATCCTTACCTGAAATACATCCCCTTGTCGCTTTATTACTGCTCATAGCCCTATGGTGCCTTGCAGCCTGTTCGGGCGGAAAGAAATCTGTTTCAACCGCCCCAGCCACAGTAACTGGTGTTACTGCAACTGGTGTTACTGCCCCACAGCCATTGAAAGCCCTGCCTGCACTGCCGCCATCGGTATTGAATATCCCTGTAAAAGTGGCGATTGCGCCCCTGCTCAGACAGGCAGAAAGTATGGCGCCGAAAGAGATCCGCAGTGACGGGTGGCCCGCCTACCTGAACAGTGGTTGTGATTTTCGGTACAAGTACCGGTTTGTACGATCCGGTTTCCAGTTTTCCTGCGTGAACAATCACATCGTGGTTGCCATGACGGGCAGTTACCAGATTGCCGGCAGCCAGACAGTATGCATCCTTAACCAGTCTGTATCTCCCTGGATCAACGGCAGTTGTGGTTTTCCGCCGGAAAGCATGCGGCGCGTATCCTTCAGCCTGTACAGCGATCTCCGATTTTTACCCGACTACCACCTGCAGACAAGCACACAGCTGGAAAAGATCCAGGCCATCGACAAGTGCACCGTCACCATTTTTAAAAACGATGTAACCGGGCAGGTTCTGGATAGTATCGCATCTTCGGTTAATGCCTACGGTACGACCATCGACAACCTGGTCAGTCAGCTGAACTTTGACAAATATCTTCAGCCCATAGCTGAAAAAGCTGGTAAAAAAATCCCCCTGAGCACCTACGGTTATCTTAAGCTAAATGCCAATGCCGTCAACATGGGTGCGATCAATTACCTATCCGACACCCTCCGCTTTACAGCTGGCATCCATTGTTTTCCCGAGATCAGTTCTGACAGCATCAATCATTCGGTAACCCGTTTCCTGCCACCATTGGGTAACGCGCCGGCAGGCAATGATTTCAACCTGACCGCCAATGCTGTTTACGATTATACGACAATCGATACGCTGCTTACCCGTACCCTGCGCAACAGGGAGTTTGAAGTGAAAGGTGAAAAGATCAGGATCGTTCAGGTCGAAGTACGGGGACTCGATCAATACCGGGTAGAATTCAAAATCGTGTTTACCGGCACCAAAAAAGGCACACTATTCCTTACCGGAACACCCGTGCTGGATCCGGTGACCCAATCCATTTCAGTGCCCGACCTTGAATATGACCTGAACTCATCCAGCCTTGTCCTGGTTTTGGGCAAAACATTTTTCAGCAGGCAGATCCTCCAGAACCTGCGCGAACAGGCAAAGGTGAATGTGCAGGAGCTCTATAATAAAAACAAATCCCGCATCGACAGCCAGCTGAACCGCAATGTTTCCGATGGGGTCACGCTGCAGGGCAGTACGCGATCCCTGCGCCTCAACGGACTGGTCATCAACAAAGACAATGTGCAGGTGCAGGCCAATGTGCAGGGAGCGTTGCAAATGGTGATCACTAAAACGAGCTTTTAGGGGTTTCACGCAGGGGCTGGTTTTA
>NZ_BBWV01000007.1 GCF_000974785.1 Flavihumibacter petaseus NBRC 106054 | reverse complement strand
GAAGGTGCAAAGGCGCAAAGAAGAATATATGGATACTTCTTGTCAAAGATTGTTGACGATCCGGTGTATGCCATTTTTAATGAGCGGTACATTGAAATTGATTAACAAGCCCAGTTTACAATCTGCGATTTTTAGATAGGAAATGATTTGCTTGTAGTGAATATCTTCCAATACTGCTACGGACTTTACTTCAACGATCAGTTTGTCTTCAAGTACCAGGTCGGCACGAAAGGCAGTTTCCATAACAACCCCTTCATAGTATAGCGGTATTGATTTCTGACGTTCTACCTGGATTCCCAATTTGTGCAGCTTATACGCTAAAAGTGTTTCATAAACGCTTTCAAACATGCCTGGTCCAAGCTTCCGGTGAAGTTCCACACTCGCATTAACCACAATGGCCGCAAGGCTGTTTTCCGAATATTCCCGCATATTTTTAACGCAAATTCTGCTTCGCTCTTCACATTACCTGCCTCAAAACGCATAATGGGTTAAACACCCCCCAGACCACCTTTATCCCCAACTACTAACACCTGTCCACAAGATTTCGCAAACACCTGAACTCAAAAAGACTGTCATACACAAACTGTCCTCCTTTGCGTCTTTGCACCTTCGCGTGCTTTGCGTGAAACAAAAAGGAGCGCAGCGACCACAACAATTTGCTTGAAACAAACGCTTAACACCTGGAAGAAAACAAAGCGTGAAACACTAGCCGCGGCGGATCGCGGCTTCCATGGTTTGCCAGCAGCGGGTCTTGAGGCTTTCGACGGTATCGCCGGGAAGCGGGGCGATGGGGGCGAGAAAGTCGATGCGCAGGCGGTGCGGCATCAGGTAAAAAAACTTGTTGGCAGGATTTACGATCCGTGTATTGAAGATGACGCCGGGAATGATCGCCTTGCCGGTATCGATTGATAATTTGAACGCGCCATCGTGAAACCCCTTAAGGGGTTCATTGGTTTTGTTGCGGGTGCCTTCGGGATAAATGCACATATGCAGTCCGGAGTTCAGCACCTTTTTCATTTTCTGAAAGCTTTCCTTCCGGCTTTGCTCGTTTTTGCGGTCCACCAGAACACTGCCCAGTTTATAGATGATACCGAAGACGGGGATCTTCGCCATTTCAGCCTTGGCGATGGTTTTGTTGCCCCCGGGTATGGAGGGATAGGAAACGGGAACATCCATGAGGGCATTGTGGTTGCAGATGACGACATATTGCTGACCCTGTTGAAAGTTATTGCGGCCGTTGATGCGCAGCGGGCAACCGATCAGTGGGAGAAAGATGCCCATCCAGGTGCGTGCGATGGCGATGAATCGGTTCGTTGCAAGGGGATCGGGAACGGTGAGGCAGAAAAGCAGGATCGGGATAATAAATATGATCATGGTGATCAGAAAGATGACCAGTGTCCATAATGCCCAGATCCTTGCAAATACGTCTTTGATCAACTTCATGTGGCGAAAATAGTCTTCGGGAACGAAAATAATTTACAATGACCAATCAATCGGGTCAATACCATTTTTAACCAGGTATTCATTGGTGCGGGAGAAGTGCCGGCAACCGAAAAAGCCGTTGTAGGCACTTAATGGCGATGGGTGTGCGGCTTTCAGGACCATGTGCCTTGTTTCGTCGATCAGTCCCTGTTTGTCCTGCGCGAATCGTCCCCATAACAGGAAGACCACATTTTGGCGATGATCGCTGATATGCCGGATGACGGCATCTGTAAAATCCATCCACCCGATTTTGGAATGGCTGGCAGGTTCATTGGCGCGAACGGTAAGTGCTGCGTTCAGGAGGAGTACACCGCGTTGTGCCCAGGCCGTAAGGTTACCGCGGCGTGGCATGACCAGGCCGATATCTGATCCGACTTCTTTGAAGATGTTGACAAGAGAAGGTGGTGGCGGAACACCGTCCGGTACTGAAAAAGATAATCCATGTGCCTGTCCGGGGTTGTGGTAGGGGTCCTGCCCGAGTATCACCACCTTCACGTCAGGGAAGGGCGTCTGGCTGAAAGCATTAAATATTTGTGAACCCGGCGGGTAGATGGTCTTGCCGGCCATCTTTTCCATTTTCAGGTGCGTGGCCAGTTGTTGAAAATAAGGTTTGTTGAATTCCTCCTTCAGTTCCGCTTTCCATCCCGGCTCGATGGCAACATCCATGTAGTAAGTTTTCTCAAAAATAGCCGTTTTTGGCAGCGACCAAACTATTCCTTAATTTGATCTTGTTAAGGCCGGTGGCATTCCCCAAACATTCAAAACACCGTTCATGCGCCTTACAACCGTTTCAGCGGGAATATCATTTCTGGTCATTTTCCTTTTCACGTTCAGCTATAACCGAAGCGAGCAGGGTGGTACGCAGGGCTCCACGGTGATCCTGTACAGCGGTTCCAGTTATCGGGGCGCGTCCCGCACTTTTATGCCGGGTACGTACAGCGGCGCACAATTGGGCCAGTTAAACCGCGACGCGTCGTCGATCAGGGTGCCTTCCGACAAGCAGGTAATTGCCTATGATGAAAAGGGGAAATCGATCAGTATTGCCTACAATATTCCTGACCTTGGTGTTTCGGGATGGGATAACCGGATTGTGAAACTGGTGGTGCAGCGCAAGGCGGGAGATGGAAATGGATCGCTGCCGCCCACGGGCAACCGGGTGATCCTGTACGAGCAGGCGGATTACCAGGGGGAATCCCGCGCATTTGATCCCGGAAACCAGAACAGCGGTACACTGGGCAGTCTTTACCTGCGGGTGTCGGCAATTTATATTCCGCCGGGACGGGTGGTGACCGTAAAAGACCGCAGCGGGCAGCAGGCGACGTTCACAAAAAGTTATGCTGATCTCGCCGTGGCGAGGTGGGATAATCGCATCCATAGTTTTTCAATAACCGGAAATGATTCGGGCGGTCCGGACGGTGGTGGTGCCGGTAGCGGTGAAACAGGTGTTGGCGGATCCGGGAAGCCAGGCGGGAAGCCGGGCGGGGGACCGGCGGGTGGTTCCGGCGGGCCGGGTAGCGGAGGTCCGTATGTGATCCTGGCGGAAGAATGTGGTTACCGTGGTCAGATCAGTTACCTGGCAGCAGGAAATTATACGACAGCGCAACTGGGCATCCGCAACAATTCGCTGGCTTCGCTGGAAATCCCATTCGGTATGGCGATGCAGATCTTTGACGGCGATCGCTTTTCCGGGGCATCAAAAACATTTACCCGTGCAGAATTTTGTCTCGACCCGGAATGGCGGTACCGCGCCAGTTCGGTACGTGTCTTCTTTCAGGCTAATCCCGGCAGCGGTGGCGCCAATTATATCGTTACCATGTATGCCGATAAATTCGGCAGGGGACCATTCGTCAACATCGGAATGGGAACAGTGTCTTATGTTGGCGCAAATTTCGAACGGGCAGCAAGTTCAATTTATGTATTGCCGGGCTACGCAATTACTGTTTATGATCAGCCCGACCTGCGGGGCAATAGCCGGACATTTACGGGGCGGGTTGAAGACCTGAGTCCTTTCGGATGGAATGACCGTGTCGCCTCCGCGTATGTTTTCAAACGATAAAATTTTCACACCAATACCAATAATCATGTTAGAAAATTTGATGAGTCTCATTAAAGAGCAGGCTACGCAATCGGTGATCGACAATCCCGATATTCCCAATGAAAAGAATGAAGCGGTGATGGCGGCAACGGGATCATCGATCATCAGTAGTTTGCAGGGAATGCTGTCGCAGGGAAATGTAAAGGATGTGATGAGCCTGTTCAGTAATCCGTCACAAGCTTCTTCGGGTAGCCCGGCAGTGCAGCAGATGTCAGGCAATCTCCTGGAGACGTTAACGGGCAAACTGGGATTGAATAGTCAGCAGGCTGGTGGAATTGTCAGTTCGCTGTTACCGGCGGTGCTGGGCAGCCTGGTATCGCGAACCAACAATCCTGCAGACAATGGATTCAGTCTGCAGGGAATTTTTAACCAGCTTAGCGGGGGCAATACCGCGGGGATGGATGTGCAGGGCATGTTCAACAAATTCAGTGCAGGCGGCGGTCTGGACCGTGATGGTGATGGTGATGTTGATCTCAACGATTTGAAAGCAGCTTTTGCCGGCGGTGGTACATCGGCTGGCAATGCACAGCCGGGTGGTGGTGGCTTGCTGGATTCCCTGAAAGGATTATTCGGCGGTTAATATACTCAGGGTTGAAGGCTGTTTTTCACGATCACGCCATTCTTGATGATCACCGAAAAGTTTTTTTCGGGATCAGCCACCAATTTGATATCCTGCAGGGGATTGCCTTCAACCAGTATCATATCTGCGTAAGCTCCGGGTTGTAAAACCCCGAGCTTGCGGGGATATGGATTGCGTGGCCCGCACAATGCCATGAGTTCCCCGTTGGTGGAAGTGGCCATCTTCAAAATTTCATAAGGTGTAAACCATTGGGTCAACGTAGTGAGTATAGCACCCTGGTTTTTTGGCGCTGCCGGGTTAAACAGGATATCGGTTCCCCATGCCAGTTTGATCTTGTATTTTTTGGCTAGCCGGTAGGCATTGTCTGTACCCTGGTACATCGTCAGCTGTTTCGTCCTCATGGCGGGACTTGTCTTTTCATTGGAATACTCATTGTCCAGGAAAGCCTGCAGGCAAAGCCAGACACCTTTGTCGGCAATGAGCTTCGCTGTTTCCTCATCCATCATTTGTCCGTGGTCGATACATTTCACACCGCCCTTTATCGCCATCTGGATGGCGCGCGGTGTATAGGCATGTACGGTAACATAGGTGCCCCAGTTTTCGGCGGCTTCCACTGCAGCATGGAATTCTTCCACGGTATACTGCGTTACGTCAATCGGATCATAGGCAGACGAAACGCCGCCACCGGCTGCTAGTTTGAGTTGTGTGGCACCCAGCATGAGTTGTTCGCGGGCGCGTTTGCGAACGGAGGCCGGATCATCGGCAATCACACCACCACCCATGACTTCGCCGTGGCTGAGCGGTGCATTATCCGGAGCCGGCACTTCATAGGGGAACCGGAAATCACCGTGGCCGCCGGACTGTGAAATCATGGCACCGCTCGGATAGATGCGTGGGCCCTGTATCAGTCCCTCGTCAATAGCCCGTTTCAGCCCGAAGCTTGGTCCCGCCAGGTCACGGATAGTGGTGAAGCCACGCAACAATGTTTTTTTGGCTTCTTCGCCGGCGACCAGGTTGATATAGCCGATGTCGGCAGTCAAAAGGGTTAACATGGGAATGGCAGCCATGGTAGCATGCCAGTGCGCATCGATTAGACCCGGTATCAGGTATTTGCCTTTTCCGTCGATGATTGTCGTTCTGCCGCTTTTGTCAACGGGCACTGGTTTGTCGGTAATGGATACGATGGAATCGCCTTTGATGAGGACGTTACCGAGAAATAACTTCTCGTCTTTGCCATTGAATACCTGCACGTTGTTGATGAGAATGGTGGATTGTGAAAATCCGGAGATGGATGACCACAGGAACGCGACGGCCGCAAGTAGACGTTTCATGATGATGCTTTAGGTAAAGAAAGACTGTCGTTTTCAGGGGAGATACGCTGCTTGCTAAGAGGGCCTGTAATTGAAAATTACGGATCGGGCGTTGATTTATCAAATTCGGTTATGCCTTCGGGTAATAATTGCCTGTAGGGGGAAAAGTAAAGACCCCTGCGTACAGGGGTCTTGGTTGTATAACGCTTGCCCGCTATGAATTTACCGTTATTCCTCCCGGGTGTATTCCAGGGTGCCCAGCCTGCAGGAAATGGTTCTTTTGATCCGGTCGAATCCATCAACATTGAATTCGGTGCTGCTGCTGGTGGTGGTTACGGTTAGTTTTTTATTATCGGCAGATAATGCCCAGGTGCCTTTTTCTGATTTATCTCCCACGACTCCTTCAAATTGAAATCCATCCCGGAAGATCTGATACACTTTATCTGTTCCCAGTGTGGCTTTGATATCCATAGGTTGGCCTTCAGGGTTTTTCCAGCTGATCAGTTTCCACCGGCCGATCAGTTCGGTTGCCGTTTGCGCAACGGCGCCGGAGCAAAGCACGATGAGGGCAAGCAAAAGATAAAGCTTTTTCATCGTAAAGACTTGAAACCGTCTATGAAAAATGCACAAGAAATATGCCATATGTCAGGAATCGCGGTAGGGACGCATCCGGGGGATCCACCGGGGTACGGCTGTCTTGTATTTCCGGTAGTCCTCCCCGAATCGCTTAAAGAGGTCGGGTTCTTCTTTCCATTTGAAATAGAGGGTATTAACGACCAGGAAGAGGATGGCTTCAATGAGGATATTCAGCGAATTGAAAAACAGTGTTTCGCCGGCAAGGATAAAAAAAACGCCGGAAATCATGGGATTGCGGCAATACCGGTACGGGCCTGAGATTACCAGTCGCTGGGTGGGCGTCCAGGGGGCGAGGGTTCCTTTTCCTTTGATCCGGAACAGGTAGACCGTGCAGCTGAACAGGATGAGCCCGGCTATGGCGACAATGACTCCGGTTACCAGGAAAAGCGGGCTGGCTGGAAAAATGGTTTTGTCCGGATCATGAATGAGCAGGGGCAGGATCACTGTCATGGTAAATGGCAGGATGAGTATGTCCCGGAAATGTTTAAGCAGGGAAGGTTCGCGCATGGGATGAGGCGTTGGCGTACCTAATGGAGCGGGGTGGCAGCATCTCTGCTGCATGGGGGTTAAGGATTGTCCTGTATGGCACCAACCGGGCGTTCCAATACCTGCCATTCCTGGAGTGCCCAGGTATCGGGCATCCGGTTCCAGCATTCGTCGTAAATGATTCGGCGTTTGCCATTCCTGGTGATATAGCCCGGGAATTTCACTGTTTTGTTATAGCGGATTTTGTGGGTGACGGTAATCATGGCGGCGATCGTGTCGGGGGCTGTTGTGGCAACAGGAGGTTTTTTGCCGTGAAAATTCAGGGTGAACAATTTCAGGCTACGATCACGCTCCGGCGTTTTTGTCTGCGCAAAACCGGGGAGTACGAACAACAGGAGGGCGAAAGCAAAAATGGTTTTCATCACGTTCCGTTTCTACGCTATTAGATTTTTCCCTTGCGGGGCGTTGGTTTTTTCAGGCAATTGGACCTGTGGAAAACGCTTCAAGAACCAGGCCAGTGCGGGCTACCCGGTCAAATTGGCGGGCTTCGCCCACCGAAGCTTCAGCGTAGGTGGGCGCAGTGCAATCTAATAGCCGACTTACAGCAATCCTACAGCGCTCTTATAGCAAAACCACCCCTTTGCTAAGGGACGGCTATTGGATGGCTGTAGGATGGCTATAAGCTAATTGATTTTCAACTGGTTACAACAATGAATTCGCCTGATTCCAATTATTACGCGAATAGCGGGACAGGAGAGAAGGATGTCAGTTGGAGAAACCCGGGAATTTGTAAAACTGAGTGAAATGAGCCACCAGACTGGGATTTAGAAAAATAAACGCGTGGTTCCGGGTAAGTGTAGAGTTTTGGCAGGCATACCGGGACACACGGTAAAGCTGATCCGGAGTTTGGTCTTACCTGGTCTGAAATCGATGGTAAGCGGAATCCACTACTGTTCCTGTTCTGCGCCGGTTCCGCGCCGGAAGGCATGTAGAGAACGATCTGTGGTTCAATTCCGAATCAATTCCGAATGAATCGAGGTAAACGAGTGTTTCGGAACATATTTCACCAAACTCCGGAACATATTTTGGCACTTTGGGAACAAAATCGATTACCTGGGTAAAAATTGGATTAAGGTTTGTAATTGTATTGGATTTATTAAGGAAAACCGTCTTCTGAAAATGGAAAACCTGATTCTAAGAAAACTAGATGAACTAAAGCTCCGGCTCTCTAAACTTAAAGCCCCATTGCTTGAGTACCTGGGGCCTTCCCTGACTACAACAGAAATCAGGGATATGGCGATCAGTACCAATGTTGAATTGCCGGAAGAAGTGTTTTCGCTTTATGAATGGCATAATGGTGTTCATTTACCCGCTGAGTATTATTTGGGTCAGGCATGGATTTTCCCGGGCATTGGATTTTTTCCGTTTTCTAATGCTGTCGAAAGGTATAATCAAGGTGCAAATGCTGATGAGTATTGGGAAGGCTCAAAGTTTCTGATATTCGAGAGTGGTGGAGGCGAAATGTATTTAATCGAATGTGATAAAGGTTCCCCGGAATTTGGGATGATATTTTTGCATTCCTATGGATCCCATGACGGGTATGTTATCAAGCCAGTATATGATTCATTGGACACCTTTTTATCTACAGCCATTGAATGCTATCGGAAAGGTCTCTGTGTAATTGACGAAAGGTTCTTCGGTGTGAACTTCATTAAGGGTGATACGGTACTTCCTGAACTCCTGGCAATCAGAAAAGCATTTAATCCTAAAGCGGATAAATGGAAACAGGATAATTCTCCTTAGGGATCTTCCGTATTTCTACGGTTTCAAATTACTTTCTGAATTTATATAATTGTACAAAACAGAAAGTCAATGAGTAACAGTATCGAAATTTTCAGAGTTCAATTTCACGAAATTGCAGCACCCTGGCCTCCGGGTGAGCGCAAAACAGAATTTACGATTCCCTATTCGGCATTCTATGGCAGGGGGAAACATCCGGTAAACCCGGCCTTCCTTGTGAATAGCAGTAACAAGAACTTTAGGACTATTGGAGCCTGGTATGTTGACGACGAAACGTTTAATCTAACGCTTGATATTCCGGAAGGGTTTTCGTACAACGAGATTCAAAACGATTGGTTCGAGTTTTGGATAGGTGAAACTTCCTGATCGTTGGGCATTCACTTGCAGCATACAAGGTACGCCCACAGCGTACCTTGTTCTATTTGTGCAAGCCGGGTTGGCGGTTAAGTTTCGACGTTATCTTTATGACAGTGCCTGGAAAAAATAATGGTTTAGCAAATAAATGCTAAACCATTGATAATAAAAGTGATCCGGATTGGATTCAAACCAATGACCTACTGCTTAGAAGGCAGTTGCTCTATTCGCTGAGCTACCGGACCTCGGGGCGCAAAGATAATGGAAAGCACCAGATTTTTTTTGGCCATTCCGGGAAAAGGCCGCTAAATTTGTATAAGCACTTATACAATGGCATTTTACCAACAAACCGGCGTGCTGGTTTTCGGCAGCCGCCTCCGGAGACTGAGTGAATCCTTCCTGGGTGACATCAACAATGTCTATAAGCACCACGGCATTGCGTTTGACGCTGCCTGGTTCCCCATTTTTTACATGTTGTCGGAAACCGAGTCGCTGTCCATTACCGACATCGCCGGAGCCCTGGAAACCTCCCATTCCGCCGCCAGCCAGCTGGTGGCCAAACTCCATGAGAAAGGCCTGCTGCGTTCAGTTCCAGATAAAGCGGATGCCCGCAAAAAGCGGGTAGCACTGACCGCAAAGGGCCAGCGGTTGCTGGTGCAGATCAAACCCATCTGGACGGCCGTAAAAGCCGCCATGAACGAACTGCTGGAGGAATCGCCCAATAGCCGCCTCCTGATGGCCGCCATCCAGGAAACGGAAGCCGGCCTCGCACGAGAATCTATTTTCCAACGCATTGAAAAACATCTTCCATGAACGCATTTTTCGATTATGGTACCGATATCCTGACCGTCAGCAAAGTACTGGCAATTGCCAGTGGAACGCTGAAGGCAGGCTTCAGTGAGATTTCCCTGGAACGCATCCGCAGGAGCGAACAGGCGGTGAAAGACATTGTTTCGCAGGGACGAACGGTCTATGGCATCAATACCGGCTTTGGTATCCTCGCAAACACGTCCATTTCAGAATCTGATACCCGCACCCTTCAATATAAGATCCTGCAAAGTCACAGTGTGGGGGTAGGTGAACCGGTGAGCGCAGAAATCGCCACGATCATGCTCATCACAAAAGTCCACGCACTGGCCAAGGGATTTTCCGGTGTTCAGTTGACCACCCTGGAAAGACTTTGCTGGCATATTGACCAGAACATTATCCCGGTTGTACCGGAAAAAGGATCAGTAGGCGCCAGCGGTGATCTCGCCCCATTATCACACCTCTGCCTTCCGTTGATCGGGCTGGGGGAGGTTTTTTATAAGGGCATCCGGCGGCCTGCAGCAGATGTTTTACAGGCAGAAGGATTGGCACCCGTTACCCTCGGGCCGAAGGAAGGCCTGGCGCTGATCAATGGTACCCAGTTTATTCTCGCCCATGCAGTGAAGGCCGTACAGCGCCTTCACAATTGCCTGGAAGCAGCAGATATTATCGGCGCCATGAGCCTGGAAGCGCTGACGGGAACCAAGGCGCCATTTGATGAACGACTGCACCAGCTCCGGCCATTCGACGGCAACCTGCTGGTTGCCCAAAGACTGCGGAATATTCTCGATAATTCAGCGATCATGCAAAGCCATATTGATTGCGGCAGGGTGCAGGATCCCTATTCCCTGCGTTGCATGCCGCAGGTGCATGGCGCGTCACGGAATGCCTGGCTTCATCTTAAGGAACTCACAGAAACTGAATTGAACGCTGTTACAGATAACCCCATCGTCTTTACAGCAGATGACACGATCAGTGGTGGCAATTTCCACGGACAACCCCTGGCGCTTCCCCTTGATTACAACTGTGTGGCAGCCGCCGAAATCGGCAACATCTCAGACCGGCGCTGTTATTTGCTGCTGGAAGGCAAATGGGGGCTTCCCATTTTGCTGATGAACAATGTCGGACTCAACAGCGGTTTCATGATCCCCCAATACACCACGGCCGCGCTGGTTACAGAGAATAAGACGCTCTGCTTCCCCGCAAGTGCTGACAGTATTCCCACCTCTCTTGGACAGGAAGATCATGTAAGCATGGGCAGCATCAGTGGCCGCAAACTCAACCAGGTGATCACCAATCTTGAGCATATCCTGGCCATCGAACTGATGAGCGCTTGCCAGGCCATTGAATTCAGGCGGCCGTTGCGGAGCAGCCAGGTACTGGAGGCAGCACACCACCATGTGCGCGAACAGGTCGGTTTTGCCAATGAAGACCGGATCTTCGCCCGCGACATCAACATCATTACCGACATGATCCGCGACTTCAGTTTCGTAGGTGCGGTGGACAGCTTTGCTGCTTCCAACGGTATCCGGCTGAATCAAAATTTTGACACATTTTCTCTTACTTAATATATCGATATGCCTTACGATCCCACCAGGTATAAAACGCCAACGGGCAACCAATTGCAGTGTAAAGGATGGATACAGGAAGCTGCGCTGCGCATGCTGCTGAACAATCTGGATCCTGAAGTGGCAGAACGCCCCGACGACCTTATCGTGTATGGTGGCCGTGGAAAAGCTGCACGCAATTTTGAAGCGCTTGACCTCATCATCAAGGCACTGAAAGACCTGGAAGATGATGAGAGCCTGCTGATCCAGAGTGGTAAACCGGTAGGCATCCTGCGTACGCATCCCGATGCACCGCGGGTATTGATCTCCAATTCCCAGCTGGTACCCCGCTGGGCAACCTGGGAGCATTTTGAGGAACTGGAAAAGAAAGGCCTGATGATGTACGGCCAGATGACTGCAGGATCGTGGATCTATATCGGTTCACAGGGCATCGTGCAGGGCACTTACGAAACTTATGCAGCTGCTGCAGACAAAGACTTCAGGGGAACACTGAAGGGTACGCTGAATGTAACCGCCGGGCTCGGTGGTATGGGCGGCGCCCAGCCGCTGGCCATCACTATGAATGAAGGTGTTGCACTGATTGCAGAAGTGGAAGAATGGCGGATCGACAAACGGATTGAAACCAGGTACCTGGATAAAAAACTCACGGATATTGATGCGGCGATCGACCTTGCCCTTGAAGCGAAAGCTGCAGGGCAGGCATTGAGCATCGGTGTGTTGTGTAATGCAGTGGACTTGTTGCAAAAACTGATCGACAGGAAAGTAGTACCGGATACGCTGACTGATCAGACTTCGGCACACGATCCCCTTATCGGTTATATTCCCAATACCCTTACGGTGCAGCAAGCGAACGTGCTTCGCGAAAAAAATCCGGAGGAATACCTCCGGCAGAGTTATGCCGGCATGCGGCTGCATGTGGAGCTTTTGCTAAAGCTTCAGCAGATGGGCGCGATCACCTTTGATTATGGCAACAACATCCGCGCCCGTGCGCAGGAAGCCGGCCTCACCAACGCTTTTGATTTTCCGGGATTTGTTCCGGCCTATATACGGCCATTGTTTTGTGAAGGAAAAGGTCCGTTCCGCTGGGCTGCGCTCAGTGGTGATCCTGCAGATATTGCGGTGACGGATGAAGTGATCGGGGCACTGTTCCCGGAGAACAGGAGCCTTCAACGCTGGCTGCGCCTGGCGAAAGAACGCATCGCCTTCCAGGGGCTGCCGGCAAGGATCTGCTGGCTGGGCCAGGGTGAAAGGGAAAAAGCCGGACAGGCATTCAATGAGCTGGTACGCACCGGAAGGGTGAAAGCGCCGATCGTTATCGGTCGTGATCATCTTGATACAGGTTCCGTGGCCAGCCCCAACCGCGAAACGGAAGCGATGCTGGATGGCAGTGATGCAGTGGCCGACTGGCCTTTGCTGAATGCGCTGGTGAATACTGCCGGCGGTGCCTCCTGGGTCAGCCTGCATCACGGTGGTGGTGTCGGAATGGGATACAGCATTCATGCCGGTATGGTGATCGTAGCAGATGGCACGCCGGAAGCTGCAGCGCGGCTGAGCCGGGTGTTGCGCAATGACCCGGGCATGGGGGTGATCCGTCATGCGGATGCCGGTTATGATATTGCCAGAGATCAGGCCCGTCAACATCGGTTGGACATCAACGATAGGCTGCGGTCAAAATAACTATCTTGCGTGAATGAGCAACAGCATCAACAGCATCAACGATTTTGAACGGCCGTTTTTTATCGGCATTGCCGGATCAGGCATGAGTGCGATCGCACAATACCTGCAGGGCATCGGGAAATCCGTGCGGGGAAGCGATCGTTATTTTACACCGGGAACCTATAATGAAAGCCGGACCAGGCTGGAGGCAGAGGGAATACCCTGTTATGAACAGGATGGCTCGGGTATTGACGATCAGACTGACCTGGTGGTAGTGTCGGCGGCTGTTGAAGAAACGGTAGTGGAAGTAATCAAGGCGCGCCAGCTCAATATTCCGATCATCAGGCGCAGTGAATTGCTCGCACTGATTGCCCGCAGCAAAAAGACTATCGCAGTTGGCGGCACTTCGGGAAAGAGTACCACCAGCGCCATGTTATTTGATATCATGCAGCATGCGGGCTTATCGCCCAGCATTATCGGTGGTGCGGGACTGGTGAGTATTATCCGCGAGGGTAAGATAGGAAATGCGAAAGTGGGGGAGGGCGAGTGGCTGGTGATTGAAGCCGATGAAAGTGATGGTTCTATTGTGCAGTACGAGCCGGAGATCGGGTTGTTGCTGAATGTCGACAAAGACCATAAGGAGATCGATCAGCTGATGGACATCTTTACCACCTTCAAAAACAACAGCAACCGTTTTGTGGTGAATCGTTCGCATCCGCTGGCAGCAAAATTGTCACAGGATGTGGATCATGATTTCTGTCATCATGCGGATTGCGCAGCGGGATTTATCGCCCGTGATTTCCACCAGGAAGGACTACAGATCAGCTTTACGATCAATCATACACCCTTCACCATGAAGCTTGTGGGCAGGCACAATATGGAAAATGCCCTGGCTGCAGCTACCGTGGCTGCACTGGCTGGTGTTGACCTCACCGTGAGTGCCGAATCACTGGAACATTATGAAGGGATCTATCGCCGGCACCAGGTGTGGGGACAGAAAGACGGCTGCTGGCTGATTGATGACTATGCGCATAACCCGGCGAAATGTGCCGCCAGCATAGAAGCGTGTCAGCCAATTGCCCCGAAACTGATCGCCTGGTTTCAGCCTCACGGTTATGGTCCGACCCGTTTCCTGCGGAACGATTTTGTGGAAGAGATCTCCAGGGTGCTGCGGCCGGGTGATGAAATATGGATGAGCGAGATTTTTTATGCCGGTGGAACGGCTACTAAGGATATTTCTGCAAAGGACCTCATCGACGATATCGCAGCAAAAGGCAGATCGGCCTTTTTTGTGGAAGACAGGAATCAGCTGATCACTGCAATACGTCCGCATCTGACTGAAAACTGTGTATTGTTGCTGATGGGTGCCCGCGATCCGTCGCTGGAGAATTTTGCCCGTGAGGTGTGGCAGGAATTATAATGCAAATTGAACATGACGACGCTTTTCCGCAATATCAGGATACTTGCAGGTATTGACCGGGGCATTGGCGATCAGCCGCTGCGTGGGTCGGACCTGGCGAAAATGACAGTAATAGAAAACGCCTGGCTGCTGGTGGAGGATAAGGTCATAGCCGGATTCGGACCGATGGATACGGCACCGGCGGGCATCCCGGAAAAGGATGTGGTGGATGCTACCGGCCGGCTGGTTATTCCTGCGTGGTGTGATAGCCACACGCACCTGGTATTTGCAGAAAGCAGGGAGCATGAATTTATCGACAAGCTGAAGGGACTTACCTATGCGGAAATTGCGGCGAAAGGCGGGGGAATCCTGAACTCTGCGGCAAAACTCAATGCGATGAGCGAGGACGAGTTGTTCCGGCTTGCCTGGATCCGCCTGCAGGAAGCGGCAAAAAGCGGAACTGCTGCAATCGAAATCAAAAGCGGCTATGGGTTGACGGTAGAAGGCGAACTGAAGATGCTCCGGGTAATCCGGAGGCTGCGGGAAAAGAGCCGACTGACCATTAAAGCCACATTCCTGGGCGCGCATGCATATCCGGCTGCCTTCAAACAGGATCATGAAGGTTATCTCAGGATGATAGAAGAAGAGATGTTGCCGGTCATTGCGACGGATCATCTCGCGGAATACATTGATGTTTTCTGTGAAGCAGGATTTTTTTCCCTTGAAGAAACGGAACGGGTGTGCCGGGCGGGAATGGCGAATGGACTTAAACCCAAGATCCATGCCAACCAGCTGAGTCACATGGGCGCTGTTGAGCTGGGTGTGGCACTTGGCGCCGTGTCGGTTGACCATCTTGAATCGATGGATGAAGCTGCTATTCAGTCTCTGGTAAATGCCGGCACGATCGGCACCCTGCTGCCTTCGGCTGCCTTCTTTCTGCGAATGCCCTTTCAACCGGCCCGCCAGTTGATCGATGCGGGTGCCGCCATTGCACTGGCTTCAGATTTTAACCCCGGATCGAGCCCCAGTTCCAACATGAACCTGGTGGTGGCCATGGCCTGTATTCAAATGAAAATGTTGCCGGAAGAAGCGATCAATGCGGCTACGCTGAATGGTGCCGCTGCGATGGAACTGGCTTCAGATCACGGCAGTATAAAGCCGGGAAAAATCGCCAGCATCATCATGACCCGGCCGGTACCGTCCCTTGCCTACCTGCCTTATGCTTTCGGGAGCAACCATATTGAAAAAGTAATGGTCGCCGGTGAATTTGTTTAATTGGTATATTCAGGGAATAAACCATCCCCGTGCAAATCCCTCACTTCAAATTTTACAACAAGCAGGACGTATTGTACCTGACCAGATTGCGTCGTTTTGAAACCAAAATCGGTGAGCGCATCAGGGTGTTGACCAGTACCGACCAGTTCGAAGAAAACCTTCACCAGGCGCCGGTAGAGTATGTAGTGTTTGGAATTCCGGAAGATATCGGTGTGAAGGCCAATTATGGCCGCGGTGGTGCAGATTCTGCCTGGTTGCCCTTTCTCACGGCTTTTCTCAATATGCAAAGCAATGACTTCTGCACCGGGGAAGAAATGTTGTTACTGGGGCATTTCGATTTTGGTGACCTGCAATACCTGATCGAAAACCATGCGAAGGGAGAGGAGGAAAAAGTGGAGGCGTATCGTCATGCGGTGCACCAGATCGATGAGGAAGTGGAAACCCTGACGAAACAGATCCTTGCGGCGGGCAAGATCCCTATCGTGATTGGTGGTGGCCATAATAATGCCTATCCCCTGATCAAGGGCGCTGCGAAGGGACTGCATAAAACAGGAAGGTTGCCGCTGGCGCAGATCAATACCATCAACCTGGATGCGCATACTGATTTCAGGCCTGCGGAAGGCCGTCACAGCGGAAACGGGTTCCGGTATGCGGAAGAAGATGGTTACCTGCAGAAATACTGTGTGATCGGCGTACAGGAGAACTATCTCCAACAGAATGTGTGGCTGGATTTTGTCAACAATCCCTTCCTCGACATGATCACCTATGAAGATATTTTCCTTCATGAGAAAAGGAATTTCCGCCAGGCAGTAACACATGCTACCGGTTTTACCGAAGACAATTACTGTGGAGTGGAACTTGATCTGGATGTGATAGAACATGCATTGAGCAGTGCTGTTACCCCGGCAGGAATTACAGCCTTGCAGGCCCGCCAGTATATCAGCCTCGCCGGCGTGTATACGCAACCGGCATACCTGCATATCTGTGAAGGGGCAACCCAGCTGAGTGATGGCAGCAAATCCAACAGCACCGGGAAGCTGATCAGCTATCTTGTAAGCGATTTCATCAAAGCACGCAATGATGTTAAGGGACGTTAGAAAACTCCCCTTGAGAAGCGGAAGCCAAAGTTTACATAGTTCTTCAGGATTCTCCCCTGGTCACTGTACATGAAGGTGAAGTCCAGCGGGCCGATCGGGGAGTCGATTCCCAAAGTCAGACCATACCCGCTTAGAAATTGTTTGGGATATTCATCCCAGGGTTCTTTCAGGAAGCTATGGTACATCAGGTTGACTGTGGCTGCAGCATAAACACTTCCGGTGAACTGGTACCGCCAGTTTATTGCGCCCTTGACCAGGCTGTTTGCCCTTACACTGGCGTCTGGTAATCCCACAAAACTTACCTGGTTCCGCATGATCGGCAACATGCCACCGATCACAAAATCGTGAAACAGGAACTGGTTCGTATTAAAGTTGATATCAGATTCTGCCTGCATGGTGAGGTAGTTGCGGCGGTTGACGGGTACAACTTTCTGCACCTGGAAACGCAGTCTCAAAAACGTTCCGTAGTTGATACCAAAGGAATCAAGGTCAACGATAGGTGTACCGTTGGATTTAAGTATCACGTTTTTCGACTGGGATATGATCAGGCTGGGCTCCAGCAAGGCATAGGTTCCCCGTTTCGGCAGGAACAGCCGGTCATGGGAATTGTATTCGTAACGCAGGTAACTCTGGAAATAGGAATTCTTGCCGTCGATGTCGAGGATGGTTTCGCTCAGCGGTTTCAGGTCGACCTTTTCCCAGTGTACGCCCCAGGCATAGGATTGGCGGCGGCGGTAGGCGAGTTGTAACCGGGTATCTGCAAAGGTGCTGACTTCACGGTATTGTCCGAGGGGTTTGTAATTATTGTACTGGGAAAACTCCTGCCGCTCAAGGTAGAGTTCGGATACCCATGCCATGGGCATTTTTTTGGTACCGAAAATCCGGGTGTGTTCGAGCCGGAGCCTGGGGTTTTCTGACAGGCCGACCGTAAAGGAAGTAATGGAAGGTTTACCCAGCAGGTCGCGGATGCTGAGGTTGGCGATCAGCATAATATTGCTGAGGGTATTGTAATTGATGGCCAGTTTGGCGGTGACCGGCGGATATTCTTCAGCAATGAGACGCATATCGGCAACACCCGGGGAAACCGGTTCAAGCTGATAATACAGCCGGCTGAAATACCGGGTGCCGTAAACCTGGCGCAGTGCATTTTCCATTTGCTTGGGCGTATAGGCACTACCTTCCTTAAGGCCCATCATCCTCCGGAGGAAAGGCTGGCTGATATACCGGAGGCTATCTGTCAGGATTTTCCGGATGGTGATTTTTTCAGGTACTTCCGGGAATGTGATTTGTTTCGGGGGGCCATAAATGGCGTTCAGTGAATCTGCCAGGCGTTTGAAGACAGGGTAATATTGCCGCCCCATTTCAAGGCCGATCTGTATGATGGAGTCACTGCTGCCGAAACTGGCGGAAGTATATTTTTCCAGCGGGTGGTTGATGTAGTAATCACAGAGTGCAACTTCATCGCGGCTTAACCCGGCTTCTTTGTAGAAGGCAATCTGCATTAAGATCTGGATCGGAGAAGTCAGTTTCTCTGCAGCGAGCAGGCCACTGCTCACATTGCTGCCGATGGCAATTTCGGCGCCCATGTTTCGGACATCACTCACCGGGAAGTTGCGGATGAGTCCGCCGTCAACGAGCCTGCGGTTGTCGACATTCACCGCTGTAAATACTGATGGGATGGCCATACTGGAGCGAACGGCGGTGATCAGATCACCTTTGTCCATCACCACTGCTTCTCCCGTAGCGAGGTCGGTTGCGATACATTTAAATGGCCGTTGTAACTGTGAGAAGTCGCGCACCCCGTAAACCGGGCTATACAGTTCATTAAATTTCAGCCAGAGTTCTTCCGCTTCGAGCATACCACTGGGTATTCTGAAACGACCTTTTTCCATCGGGAGTTCCAGTGCATAGCGGCCATACTCGTTCTTCTCCTCCATGATGAAAGCGTTGAGGGAAGATTTGTTGCTGAGCAGAACGTTCCAGTCGAGTTTCCTGGCAATCTGCAGGATGCTGTCACCACTATAGCCAACAGCATAAAGGCTGCCTACAATGGCTCCCATGGAGGTGCCTGTTACATAATCTACCTGCAGTCCGGCAGAATCAATCGCTTTAAGAATGCCGATATGGGCAAGTCCCTTGGCGCCACCGCCACTGAGTGTTAAACCGATTTTGGGTCGTTGAGAGGATTGCTGCGCGGACAGGGATCCGGCGAAGGTCATCAGCACAAGAACATATAACAGACACTTTCCGAATGCAAACTTCATAAGCCCCTGAAATTAGTTCATTTCTCCCTCGATTGCCATGATCTTTTCAAAAACCGTTTCGTATTCGCTGTTCATGGTGTCGACCAGGTCGGCCTGTTTTTTATAGGCGGTCTCAGCTTCTGTAAATTTTTGTTTATCGGAATAGGTCGCCGGATCAGCGAGAGCAGCTTCCAGTTGTGATTTTTTTTCTTTGGCCTTGTTGAGTTTTTCCTCCAACTGGCTGAATTGCCTTTGCAATTGCTGCAGTTCTTTCCTGAGATCGCGGGATGGCGCAGGTTTGGAAGGAACTGGTTGGGTAGGGGCAGGTTTTACCGGGGCATTATTGGCTACCGGTGCGGGCGGCGGTGCCGGGTTTTTGTCAGCAGTACTTTTGGAAGCCTGTTTCGCCATGCGTTCTTTCCATTCGATCCATTCTGCATAGGTGCCTTTGAATTCCTTTATTTCGTGATCAACGATTTCCCAGATTTTATTGGCTGCTTTGGAGATAAAGTAACGGTCGTGGCTGACCATGATGAGGCTGCCTTCATATTTGTTGAGTGCATCCACCAGTAATTCCACACTATGCATGTCAAGGTGGTTGGTCGGTTCGTCGAGCATCAGGAAATTCGCCTTGCTGACGATCGTTTTGGCCAGCGCTACACGGGCTTTCTCACCACCACTCAGTACTTTGATCTTTTTATCCGTATCGTCTCCGCTGAAAAGGAAACAACCCAGGAGGGTGCGCAGTTCCTGTTCAGTTTTCTGGCTGCCGCAGGTTTTCATCTCATCGAGCAGGGTATTGTTGAGATCGAGTGATTCGAGCTGGTGCTGGGCGTAAAAACTTTCTTCTACATTATGCCCCCATTTTCTGTCACCATCGAAAGACTCAACGCCGGCAATGATGCGCAGCAGGGTGGATTTACCTTTACCGTTGGCACCTATGAGTGCGATTTTGTCGCCGCGTTCGATTTCGGCGCTGGTGTGTGAAACGATCACGTTACTGCCATAGCGTTTGCTGACATCTTTTAATTCAACAAGGATCTTGCCGGGCGTTTTATCGATCCGGAAGTTGATGCGGATATTGGGTCTTTCAATTTCCGTTTCTTCAATCCGGTCAATTTTATCGAGCCGTTTCATGGCACTTTGTGCAGCGGCAGCCTTGGTAGCTTTGGCACGGAACCGTTCGATGAATCTTTCCTGCTGCCGGATATATTCCTGCTGGTTCTCGTAGGCCCGCTGCTGCAGTTCTACGCGCATGGCCTTTTCAGTTTCGTAGTATTCGTAATTGCCGGTATAGAAATGAAGTTGCCGCTGGTAGACTTCAACGATCTTGGTAACCATGCGGTTCAGGAAGAATTTATCATGACTGACAATAACCACTGAGCCTTTATAATGCAGCAGGTATTTTTCCAGCCATTCGATGGAAGGCAGATCCAGGTGGTTGGTCGGTTCGTCAAGGAGGAGCAGGTCGGGTTGCTGGAGAATCATTTTGGCCAGGAGCACCCGCATCCGCCATCCACCGCTGAACTCCCTGTAAGGCCGGCCCAGGTCTGCCGGGGCAAATCCAAGGCCCTGCAAAACTTCTTCAGTCCGATGGTGGATATCATAACCACCGAGTGTTTCGAGCTCATGCAGTTTGTCGCTGTAGTCGTGGAGGGTCTTTTCGTCGCCGGTGCGTTCCAGTTCCTTTCCGAGGGCTTCGATCTCCTTTTCCAGCTGTTGCACCCGTTCAAATGCTGTCAGGGCAACTTCCAGGATGGATTGGTTCGTGTCAAAGCTGAGAAGGTCCTGGTGCAGGTAACCGATCGTGGTTCCCCGGCTTTTTTCCAGTGTTCCTTCAGATGGGGAATATTCGCCCACCAGCAATTTCAGCAGGGTGGATTTCCCCGTTCCGTTAAAACCGATCAGTCCGATACGCTCATTGGGCTGTATATGCCAGGTGGCGCCGCTCACGATAACACGGGCACCAAATTCAAAAGTAACGTCTTGTAATCCTACTAACATGGGACGCAAAGTTAGTATTTTCGTAAAGATGTTGAAATGGATCACAGCCTTGTTCCTCTTCTTGTTCCTGCCGGCCATCGGGGCCTATTCCCAGGGGCGGTTTACGCTCAGCGGCTATGTTAAGGATTCATTATCGGGAGAAAATCTCATCGGCGCCAGTTTATCGGTTAACGGAAAGGGCAGGGGGGTGAACTCCAACGGATATGGTTTTTATTCCATAACACTTTCACGGGGGGAATATGAGATCACGGTCAGCTACGCAGGGTATCAATCCCGGCATTTTTCGGTTACACTCGATCGTGATATGGACCGCAATGTTGTTCTTGCTCCAAGAATGACTACCAATGAGGAGGTTGTGGTATATGCCAAAAGGAAGGATGGGAATGTGCGGAATGCCCAGATGGGCAAGGTGGACCTCAGCATGAGCCAGGTGAAATCCATTCCGGTATTGCTGGGAGAGGTGGATATCCTCAAGACATTGCAATTGTTGCCCGGGGTAAGGAATGCCGGAGAAGGCAATGCCGGATTTTATGTTCGGGGTGGCGGACCGGATCAGAACCTGGTGATGCTGGATGATGCGGTAGTGTACAATTCAGGCCACCTTTTCGGTTTTTTTTCAGTGTTCAATTCCGATGCGATCAAAAATGTCAGCCTGATCAAGGGTGGCATGCCGGCGCAATATGGCGGGAGGTTGTCCTCTGTGCTCGATGTAGCCATGAAGGATGGCAATATGAATAAATTCGAAGCGGAGGGCGGGATCGGATTGATCGCTTCGAGGCTTTCGCTGCAGGGTCCGATCAAAAAAGACAAGGCATCCTTTATCGTTTCTGCCCGACGCACTTATATAGATGTGCTGGTCAAACCATTTGTTCCCAAAACGAGTTCCTTTCACGGATCCGGTTATTATTTCTACGACCTGAATACCAAGGTCAATTATAAGTTTTCGGACCGGGACCGGCTCTTCCTGAGTGGATATTTCGGTCGTGATGTTTTTGATTTCCGGAATAACGAAAGATCATTCAGGGCGAATATCCCCTGGGGCAATGCAACCGCGACGCTGCGCTGGAACCATGTGTTCCACCGGAAATTGTTTTCCAACACGACACTTGTCTTCAATAACTACAATTTTGCTTTTAATGCCGAACAGAACAATCTTGTTTTTGGCGTCAGCTCGGGCATCAGGGATCTGACGGCAAAGTTCGACCTTGATTATTATCCCGTACCGCAACATAAAATGAAAGGCGGTTTCTCGTTCACCAATCATGTTTTCAAACCTAACCTGGTGTCGGGCCGGAGCGACAGCACGGAGTTCACGCCCAACAATGCAGAGAAGAAATATGCCAATGAAGTTGCTGCCTATATTCAGGATGACTGGGAGATCTCTGAAAAGTTTCAGGTAAATGCCGGCATCCGCTACAGCCGGTTTATTCAGAATGGCCCATACACCGACTATACCCGTGACGCCAATGGCAATAAGGAGGATAGCACCGTATACGGCTCAGGGAAGAAGGTGAAAAGTTACGGCGGATTCGAACCGCGGCTGACCATGCGGTATGCTATAAATGATGCCTCCTCCGTCAAGGCAAGCATTACCAGGAATTACCAGTATATCCACCTGGTGAGCAATGCAGGTTCTACCTTACCCACCGACCTGTGGGTGCCGAGTACGTTGCGCGTGCAGCCTCAATTGAGCTGGCAATATGCTGCCGGTTATTTCCGCAACTTCCGGGAGAATCAGTATGAAACCTCTGTTGAATTGTACTATAAGCAGATGGAGAACCAGATCGAATACAAGGAAGGCTACACGCCTTCGCTGAAGGATCCGGAAGAAGAATTTGTATTTGGAAAGGGCTGGAGTTACGGTGCAGAATTTTTTGTCAGGAAGAATACCGGGCGGCTGACAGGCTGGTTCGGGTATACCCTGAGCTGGACGTGGAGGAAGTTCCCGGACCTGAACAGTGGTGTAAAGTATGTGGCCCGATATGACCGGAGACACGACCTGAGTGTTGTGGCAACCTATGAACTTACGTCAAAGTGGAAATTGTCAGGGGTGTTTGTCTACGGTACCGGGCAGGCTACCAGCATGCCGGAGCGATTTTATTTTGTGGGTGGTGTGCTTACCCAAGAATACAGCCGCATCAATGCATACCGGATGCCTTCCTACAACCGCCTTGACATTGCTGCGACCTATACACCGGTGCCCAAACGCCCCAAGCGGTTGAAATCCAGCTGGGTGTTCAGTATTTATAATGTTTACAGCAGGCTGAATCCTTATTTCATATACTATGATCAGACCGGCAGTGCGCTGGATGGCACCTTAAAAGTGGAAGCAAGGCAGGTGAGTCTATTCCCTATCATACCCAGTGTTACCTGGAATTTCAAATGGTGAGGCAGCTGTGACTATTTTTTCTTTACCCGGAACCGGACCGCAGCATTTTTCTGGTCGGAAGCCGACAGGCGTACTTCCTGTTTTTGTTTTCCGGCTGTTACTACCATGAGTGCTGTATTCGGCGGGATACTGCCGAGGTTGTCAGCATACATCACGAGTTCATAGTCGGTATCCGGAAAAGCATTCAGGGTAAGTGTCAGGGGCTTGTCGGTGAGGCGCTGGCGGTATAGGAGAAGTTTGTTATTGAGGAATACCGTTACCGTATCGTTGTCTATCTCAGCATTGTCATACAAGTCAATCTTTACACTGGGTGTTTCCAGGTCGATTGTACCGAAAAGCTGGTTTTCCCGTTTCTGCAGCTTCAGGGAGGGTTGAAGGCTGGCCAGCGCTGCCGGTTGTTCGACGTCAACCGGAAAATCGGTTGTGCTCACCCGGTAGAGTGTGATTTTACCTGGCGGGCAGGCATCGCGGCTATCGGTTTTGATCCCTTTCCATTCACCAGTGAGGCTTTCCTGCTGCCCGGATTGTTGCCAGGTAAGGTCATAGGTTTTGGTGCAGGGAACGCAATCGCCGGGAATATGGAATTCCTGCAGTTCACTTTCAATTAGGACCATCCGGTGGGTCTGTGTATTATACCTGCCGGCGAATTTATGCTTCACGAAACGGTTCGTGTCAAAATAGTCGTAGGAGTTGCCCTGCAGTGTATTTCCGGAAACAGTCAACTGAATTTCCAGGTGGTATTCCGGAAAACAGCCCCCGGCATTTTGCGTCAAAGTGCCACGCCAGATTCCGGTCAGGTTCTGGCTGACGGCGGTGCCGGCGAAAAATGTCAGAAGGGCAATAAGAAAAATCCTCATGCAGTAAATTAAGCGGTCAGGAAGTGATTACAGCATCAAATTAAGGTATAGGGCCGATCCTGCAGCGAAAATATGTTGAGCGGTTAACCCTGATCGTGAATTACTACTGGGATTTCTCGTATTTGAATATCACCACGGCATTCTTCTGCTCCGTTGAAGTGATCCTGGCTTCAAATTGCTGGTTTCCTGCCTTCACCACCATCAGGGAAGTGTTCGGGGGAATATCTCCCAGGTTTTCTGCCACCATGACGAGTTCCTGGTAGTTGTTGTCGTCGTCAAGTTCAATGTTAATGACAATGGGAGACAGGGAAAGCATCTTTTTGGAGACGATCAGCCTTTTGTTTAAGTAGACCGAAACGGTATCATTGTCGATCGTGCCGTTGTCATAAAGGTTAACTGTAATATTTCTCGTGGTGACATTGAAGGTTTTGATCACCTCGTTTTCCCGGTTCTTTAAAACCGGCGGTACAATCACCGGTGGAGGCGGCGTTTTTTTGGCCGCTGTTTTTTCTGAGTCTGCTTCCGGTACCGGCTTTGCTTCGATCGGACGGCCCTGGCGATCAGGTGGCGGCGGTTTGGTAACCGGCTTTTTCGGCGCTGCTTTGGCAACTGGCTTGCCGGAGGAAGAAGGCGGAGCCTTTTTGGGAGAACTTTTAGCCTTGACGGTTACAGCAGAATCAGCTTTGGCAGATGGCGCTTTTTTGGATGTGTCATTGCCGGATGACCTGGGTTTCTCTTTTCCCTTTTCCCGATTCACCAGGAACGGTTCCTTATAGAAATCCGACTCCGGCACCTTGCGAAGAAACACGGTGCCCCGCCCGCAGTCCGTTGAATCGCGGGTATTCATGCTCACATAATATCCTTCGAGAAATTCTTCCTCTTCGTTTTTGCTGTATTGCAGGAAACAGGTCATGATGCAGGCATCATTGCCTTTTGCCATCCGGACTTCCACGATCTTCAGTTCTTCCAGGATCACTTTCTGGGTTCCGGTATGGATAGTCCCCCTGGCATTGGCTTTCCCATAGAATTCTGTGGTTTTATAGGAATACGTGACACCATTGAAGGATTTCCCGCGCTGATCGATCTGTACCTCGAATTTGTACCGGTTATCCACATTCATGAGCTGCATCATCCGGTCGTTGGAACGGAATTGTCCACGCCAGACGCCCGTGAGGTCCTGGGCATTTGCCAGGAATCCCAGGAATAGTCCGAACAGGAGCAAAACCGTCTTCATGTTTGCAAGATATTACATCAAGTTAACTAAAAAGGAATCGCAATTTCATACCGTTCAACCAGTTAATCTGGCAAGATTCCGTTAATTTTGCCTCCCTCAAAGTTCAAGATGATCAAAGTTAGTTTTCCGGATGGCGCAGTGCGGGAGTACGATCCCGGTACCTCCTCGATGGATATTGCGCGTTCAATCAGTGAAGGCCTTGCCCGCAGAATCCTTGCTGCTTCTGTGAATGGACAGGTGTGGGATCTGAACCGTCCGATCTATGAGGATTCGGCGATCAAATTCCTGGCATGGGATGACAAGGACGGCAAGTCTACCTTCTGGCATTCGACGGCGCACCTGATGGCTGAGGCTATCGAAGCCCGGTTTCCCGGTGTAAAGTTCTGGGTAGGTCCTCCGATTGACAACGGCGGATTTTATTACGACATCGACCTCGGTGGCAGGTCCATTACGGAAGAAGATCTCCGTGCGCTGGAAACAGACATGGCAGCACTTGCCAAAAAGAACAATCCCTACGTCCGCAAAGCCATTTCAAAAGCGGATGCCGTTGCTTATTTCACGGAAAAGGGGGACGAGTATAAGCTGGACCTCCTCCAAAATCTGGAGGACGGCAATATCACCCTGTATTCCCAGGGGAATTTCACTGACCTCTGCCGTGGACCACATATCCCCAGCACAGGGCTGATCAAGGCGGTTAAACTGACCAATATTGCCGGTGCCTACTGGAAAGGTGACGAAAAGAACAAGCAGCTGACCCGGGTATATGGCATCAGTTTTCCCTCTCAGAAAGAACTGGATGAATACCTGACCCTGCTGGAAGAAGCTAAAAAAAGGGATCACCGGAAACTCGGCAAGGAGCTTGGCATTTATACGATGGATGATGATGTGGGACAGGGGCTGATCATGTGGATGCCCAATGGAACCATCATTATTGAGGAACTGGAAAAGCTCGCTAAGGAAACAGAAGGAGATGCCGGTTATCATCGTGTGGTAACACCGCATATCGCCAAGGAGAACATGTACCTCACCAGCGGTCACCTGCCTTACTATGCAGATAGTATGTATCCTCCCATGGAACTCGACGGGGAGAAATACTATCTCAAGTCAATGAACTGTCCGCATCACCATAAAATTTATGCAGCGGAACCCAAGAGTTACCGGGATCTTCCTTACCGCCTGGCTGAATACGGTACTGTGTACCGGTATGAGCAGAGTGGCGAGTTGTTCGGACTGATGCGTGTACGCTGCCTGCATATGAACGATGCGCATATCTATTGTACCAAAAGTCAGTTTGAATCGGAGTTCCGGGCAGTAAATGACATGTACCTGAAGTATTTCAAGATCTTCGGGATAGACAAATATGTAATGCGTCTGAGTCTGCATTCCCCGGAGAAGCTGGGCATCAAATATGTAAATCATCCGGAGCTTTGGAAAGAGACCGAGGAGATGGTAAGGCAGGTATTGATCGATTCCAATATTCCGTTTGTGGAAGTGCAGGATGAAGCGGCGTTTTATGGGCCGAAGATCGATGTGCAGATCTTCAGCGTAATCGGCCGCGAATTTACCCTGGCAACAAACCAGGTGGATTTTTCACAGGGACGGAGCTTTAAGCTGGAGTATACAACTGCTGAAAATGAGACAGATGTGCCGCTGATCATTCACCGGGCGCCGCTGGGAACACATGAGCGCTTCATCGGATTTCTGCTGGAACATTATGCCGGGAAGCTTCCGGTATGGTTGTCGCCGGCCCAGGTTAAGGTCCTGCCGATTTCCGACAAGTTCATGGATTACGCTAAAGTCGTACTGGGAAAGCTGAAAGCAGCCGGTGTAAGGGCATCTATTGACGACAGGAATGAGAAGATCGGGAAGAAAATCCGGGAAACAGAACTTCAGCGGATTCCCTATATGCTGGTGATCGGCGAAAAAGAAATGAATGAGGGGAAAGTAGCAGTCCGCCGCCAGGGGAAGGGCGATTCCGGCGTAGTACTGGTTGAAGATTTCCTGACCGTTATTTCACGGGAGATTACAAATCGGAGCAACGAAGATTAAAAAAACTATTATTTTCGGGGCTGTATTTATTAATTAAAATTTATAAATGGCATTTCCACCCAGGCCTCAAAGGGGAGGCTTTAATCCTAGGTTCAGAAAAGAACAGCAACAGGAACACCGCACCAATCAAATGATCCGCGTGCCGCAAGTCAGGCTGGTAGGGGATAATGTAACTGTGGGTGTTTATTCGATTCAGGATGCGCAGCGAATGGCGCAGGAACAGGGGCTAGACCTGGTTGAGATCTCACCAAATGCAGATCCGCCGGTTTGCCGGATTATCGATTATAACAAATTTCTATACGAGAAGAAGAAGAAGGAAAAGGAGATGAAGGCTAAGGCGAAGCAGTCCGAGGTAAAGGAAATTCGCTTCACGCCGAACACGGATGACCATGATTTCAACTTCAAGGCAAAACATGCCGAAGAGTTTCTGAAGGAAGGGAATAAGGTAAAAGCTTATGTTCAGTTCCGGGGCCGGGCGATTCAGTTTAAAGACAGGGGAGAGCTCCTGTTGCTGAAGTTTGCCGAACGCCTGTCTGATTTCGGGGTACTGGAAGGCATGCCGAAAATGGAAGGCAAGAGAATGCTTGCGATCTGGGCGCCGAAAAGCCAGAAGAAGAAGAAAGAAAACGCTGAATAAATCTGAAACCCGCTTAATCGCGGGTTTTTTATTTATCTTTTCGGTAGAAACATTGTATGACCAGAATCCCTGCCTGGTGCAGGCCGCTGTTGGTGTTCCTGCTTTTTTTTGCAGCAGCGCCATTACGGGGTCAGCACAATGGTCCGAAACCCATCCGCTTTAAAGCCGGAATACCCGCTTTCCCTGCGAGATTGCAGGACATTCGTTTCAGATCTTCCGTAGCGGTGCGCAGGGGTGGAAACCTGGAAAACCTCTACTTCCTTCAATTTGACAGAATTCCCAATGAAGGTGCGAAAGCGCGTATTGCTGCCAGTGGGATAACACTACTCGAATATATTCCTGATAATACTTTCCTGGCGACCGTCAGGGGAAACTGGAATGCGCAGGCGCTCCGCCAGTTAGGCGTTTCGGGCATCATTGCATTGGACAGCAGTTACAAGCGGTCACCTGCAGCCGACAGGGATTTTGGCACGGGCAGATACCAGTTGCTGATGGCAACTGTCGCCAGTGCTGATAGCCTCGAAATGGCAGGCGGAAAACGCCTGTCGGCAAGGGTGGTAGAACTAGCGATAAAGCCTGATGCTCTTCCCCGATATGTAAAGCGCCCCGAGCTGTTATACCTGTTGCCTGCGCCGGAAATGGCGGTTTTGAACAAGGATGCCACGGAGCAGCTTCAGGCCGATCTTGTTCAGAAGGGGAATGGGGTTGATCCGAAGCTTGACGGTAAGGGGGTGGTCATCGGAATGGGTGACAACGGTAAAGTATATCACATCGACAACCGGTATAATGAGGAGAGCCAGTTGTATAATGGCGCCCAGCATGCTACCCATGTCGCCGGCTCCCTGATCGGTGCGGGAATCAAGAATCCGGCAATGAAAGGATTTGCACCGGAGGGCACATTGCTGGTGGACAATTACAACAACATCATTTACAAGGCCCCCAATCTTGTACGGGATGCGGGGTTAGTGCTTACCAATAATTCTTATGGCGGAGGCAGCGCCTGTTTGCCGTATTCCGGACAATACACGGGGTTCTGTGCCCAGGTAGACCAGCAGTTGCTGGACTACCCCGAACTGATGCATGTTTTTGCTGCGGGGAACAGCGGGACCCTTACCTGTGGCCTGTTTCCTACCGGTTATAAAACAATTGATAATTCATTTCAGGCCGCTAAAAATGTACTCACTGTCTCTGGTACCAATAAAATGGGCCAGGGAGTAAACTGGTTTTCCAAAGGACCGGTTCTGGATGGTCGGCTGAAGCCTGAAATTGCTGCAATGGGGGAAGGAATATTGTCTACTTACCCGGGAAACGATTATGGTCCTTTTTCCGGTACAAGCATGTCCGCCCCGGAAGTAACGGGTGGGCTTGCGTTGATGTATCAGCGTTACCGGCAATTGAAAGGCGGACAAAACCCGCCGGGGGACCTGATGAAGGCGGTGATCTGTAACACCGCAACCGACCTCGGAAGAAAGGGTATTGATTTCGAATTTGGTTTCGGGTGGATGAATCTCAGGCAGGCGATGGCAGTGTTGGATAATGGCTGGTACCAGTCTGGCACAATTGGACAGGATGAAGAAAAGGTATTTGATCTGCGGCTGGAAGAGGAGGTGCCAGATCTTAGGATCATGCTATACTGGGCAGACCATCCTTCTTCTTTTTATACACTGAAAAATCTTGTTAATGATTTGGATATCAGCGTAGAATATCCTGATGGTTCAATTCATTATCCCCAGGTGCTGGATACGTCGGCAGCAGGTGTTCTTTTACCGGCGACCGAAGGTGTGGATCATATCAATAATATTGAGCAGGTGGTTAGCGGGCTGGCGCCTGCAGGAAACTACCGTATTCGCTTAAAAGGATTTGCTGTGCCTTTTGGTCCGCAGGCGTTCCGGCTCACCTGGTACCGGCAGCAAAAGGGCCTTCAGCTGATCCAGCCATCCGGTGGGGAAGCCTGGAAGCCGGGCAGCATCCATCGTATCTTATGGGCAGATCCGGGTCAGCCAGCTGACACCTATACTATTTCGATCAGTACTGACAATGGAGTAACCTGGGCGGACCTACCGGCAGGCCAGTCAGGATCCGGCTGGCAGGCAATTGAAATTCCTGCCGTCACTTCAACCGAAGCCAGGATCCGGCTGCGATCCGGATCGGGAAGCGAGAAGATCTCTGAACCATTTGTCATCCTGCCGGAAGTAGCATTTACACTCCAGTCTCCCTGTTTGTCGACGGTGGAGGTCAACTGGGAAAAGCCAGCCGGGATCGATTCGGTTATGCTACTCCGGTATGATGATGGCCACTATGCTGAGGTCGGCATATTTACCGGGACCTCCCACATTTTTTATGATCAGCCGGCAAAAGTCAGCGCGTGGATAAGTCTGGCTCCCGTTTTGAACGGCCATGAAGGGGAGAGGTCTGTGGGAAAGTTCATTCGGCCGGCCGCTACTACCTGTCCGCCCACCGGCGCTGACCGTGATCTGGCGGTGGTTCGGATCGCCAGTCCGGTCACCATCCGGGAAGGGACTTCTGCAGTAAAATCGGGAAAACAGCCTGTGAGTGTTCAGGTTGAGAACCGTGGTTCTGTCGCGTTTAACGATAGTTTATATATCGATTTTTACCTGCGCGGTGTCTTTTTACATACAACCGGTTATAAAAGGGCAATTGCTGCGGGGCGAATTGTCAGTCTGGATCTAAAGGACAGTATCACTGGCGTGCCGGGTGATCAGATACCCGTATCCGTAAAAATCAGGGGAAAGGGAGATCCGGCGCCGGACAATGACAATCGAGATACTACCTGGCGTTATCTTGCCAATCCGCCATTGGCGCTTCCTTATGCAACCGGATTCCCGGACTTACTGGATACGACGTATGGGCGTCCGGGTTATATGGGCATTGGCGGGGCTGCAAACTGGGATTTTACAACCACTTCGCCATCGCTTTTCCTGAAGCCGGCGAATGTGGACCAAAAGGGCCTGAAAGCATACAGCAATATAGATGGTCAGTCTTTCCAGCTAACGGGAACTTTTAATCTCTCTGCCTACTCCACTGGTGACAACATAAAAGCAAGCCTGGGTTTGCCCGAACTGGGAAAACAATCTCTGGAGTGCTTTTTCAGAGGGTCAGACACGTCACGCTGGTTAAAAGTGAACCTTTACGATACAGCAAGGGACCGGTATGATACCGACAATATCAACCTGAGCAGTCTGCTTATTTCCGGAAAACAACAGTTCAGTTCCAGTTTTCAGGTTTCACTGGTTTACACCGAATCCGGTTATAACCGACAACTGGCGGCCATCGACAGTTTCGCCCTCTACCATGTGGCGGCGGATGTTTCCATAAATCATGCTGCTACCGTTCAATCGGTGATAACGGATGGCGACAGCCTGATGGTGACAGCAATGGTTCATAACGGGAATGGACAAACTGCACGCCAGATTACAACCGGCATTTCAATTCCCGGCGTCCCGGGACTCACCCAGTTATTGGATTCAATTCCTGCATTTGACTCAGTAGCTGTTTCCTTTAAGGTACCAGTTCAGCAATGGCCTGAGGCAGACGTTTGGGTAACGGCATGGGTGAATCATCCGCAGGATCTTTACCATGCTGATGATTCCGCAGCGGTATATGTGGACTATGCACGGGCTATGCGGCAGTTTCCTTACCGGGAAGGGTTTGAATCCGGCGCTGCCAACTGGTCGTCTTCCTACATCTATACATTGAATACCGGAGATACAGTGCTGCCTGGTGGTTATGTGCCGGCAAACGGACATAGGTTCTGGACATTGCGACACCTTAACCAGGAAGGGGGTATATTTTATGTCGTTCCGGCTGGCGCACTGGTGAGTCCTGCATTTGACCTGTCCGCTCTTCGTGAGCCTTATTTGTCGATGAGTGTGAACCGGCAACTGTGCGATGGGAAGGATTCCGTGTTCCTCCAGGTTTCAGCGGACAGCGGCAGGACCTGGCGCCGTTTTGATGCAGTGGCCGGCACAACGCATTGGTACGATTCTACGCGTAAAGGTGCATGGACAGATTGCGGGATGCCTTATTGGTCAGTCGTTTCAGCGCCGTTGCCGAAACAGGCGGGGCTGTTGCGGTTTCGGTTAGTCACGTTGGGAAGAAATCCGCTTTCCGCTGAAATGCCCCGGGCTCCCGGAGGCATGATGATCGATGACATCCATATTTACGACAGGAAATATCCCATTTACAGTGGAAGCCCCGCCATCAACACGGCAACGGTTATGCGAGACGATTCCTGGAATTCGTTTGTACGGAACGGGCAGATCTGGCTGGCGTCAAATGCTGATGGCGGAACGCCCGCCATAGCTCAGCAGCTGGTACCGACGGGTGGATCCTGGTACAGTGGGTATGCTGTACTCCCCAAAATCTGGGTGCTTGACCAGGTTTCATCGGCAGGCGGCTCGCCGATGGTACGGCTTTATTTCACCCATGCTGCATGGGAAAGCTGGAAAGCATCGGTAACCTGCGACACCTGTCATGGACCGGTTACACCTTATGAACTTTCTGTTTTCCGGTATGCAGGACCGTCATTTAGTGTAGACGGTTCAGATATCAACAACCTCGAAGGATATACAACTGTCTGGTCGCCGGGTGATTTTGACCTGGTACCCTATGATAGCGGTTATTATGCAGAGGTGCCTGCAGCAGCGTATGGCGAATTCGTGATCGGCTGGAATAATGCGGGATCGGGACTGGATTTCCGGGCTGAAAAACAGGAGTCGCCCGAAGCGGTCGTTTTGTACTGGACCACGACTGTGGCCGGTGAGGTGTTGCGGTACGAGGTTCAGCGTGGCAACCGGGATAACGGAACGGCCCCTGTATTCGAAACGATCGGTACGGTGGCGGGTGCGGATGGCAGTAATTCCTATTCTTACCGCGATCAGCAGGTCAAGCCACCGGCCGGGTACCATTACCGTCTCAGGCTGGTGATGAAAGATGGCAGCGTACGGTATTCAGTAGTCCGGACGATCAGTTTTGAAGGAGCGGTAAAAGCAATTTTGTATCCCAATCCCTATTCCGGTGGTAATCTGAAACTGTTGCTTCAAAACAGTGAAGGTCAGCCGGTACAATTGGTTCTGTATGGTTCTGAAGGGCGGGTACTCTGGTCTAAAAATATTGACCCTCAGACAGTTAGCTTTGAAGTCGACCTTTCAGCAGATGCCCGGAGATTACCGGCGGGTGTCTATTATCTTAACCTGAAAAGCGGTGGCCATAAAAAGGTGATTCCTTTTGTCATTTCAGGTAAATGACCTACTTTTGCGCTCCATTTGCCCACATGGCTCCATAAGTCTCCGTCTGTTCGGAGCGCCGGCAGGGCGTAACTGTTATAGTTATAACAATGCCAAAGGTAAAAACTAATTCAAGCGCGAAGAAGCGCTTCAAGGTGACCGGTACTGGTAAAATCACCCACCAGAAAGCTTTTAAGCGTCACATCCTCACCAAGAAATCAACCAAGCGCAAGCGTGGTATGCGGAATGACGGAGTTGTTGCAAAACCCAATATGGAATTCGTTCAACGCCTGCTGGGCCTGAGGGGATAAACCAATTCAATCACAACTTTAAACTTATTAGCATATGCCACGTTCAGTAAATGCAGTAGCCTCCCGGGCTCGTCGTAAAAGAATTCTGAAACAAGCCAAAGGTTACTATGGCAAGCGTAAAAACGTTTATACAGTAGCCAAGAATATTGTTGAAAAGGGTATGACCTACAGCTATGTAGGCCGTAAACTGAAGAAGCGTGAGTACCGCGCACTTTGGATCGCCCGTATCAATGCTGCCGTTCGCGAAGAAGGGCTGACTTATTCTGTTTTCATCCACAAGTTGAATGAAAAAGGAATCACCCTCGATCGTAAAGTTCTGGCAGATCTGGCCATGAATAACCCTGAATCTTTCAAAGCGTTGATCGCTTCAGTAAAGTAAGGAAAACATAACCTGGAAACCGGCTCCGAAAGAGCCGGTTTTTTTTGGTCCATAATTCTGGTTTTTTTATAGGTTTGTAGGTTAAAAGCAACGATCACTCAACCAACCACGTGCATAACTAGATGAACAATAGCTACTTCGACCTGGTAGATCAAACCTTCAATTTTCCGCAGGAAGGTTTCGAGGTGAAGAACGATTACCTCCAGTTCAATGGCCTCAATCTGAAAGACCTGATCGATAAGTACGGTACGCCGATGAAGCTTACCTACCTTCCCAAGATCGGGATGCAAATCAATAAGGCAAAGCAGATGTTTGCAAATGCCTTTAAGAAACATAAGTACGAGGGCCAGTATTATTATTGTTACTGCACGAAAAGTTCACACTTTTCATTTGTGGTAGAAGAGGCGTTAAAGCACAATATCCACCTGGAGACTTCCTACGCCTACGATATTGAGATCATTAAAAAGCTCTACGCGAAAAAAAAGATCAATAAAGAAACCTTTATTATCTGCAATGGCTTTAAGCAAAAAGCTTATACCAAACGGATCGCCGGGCTGATCAACAGCGGGTTTAAGAATGTCATTCCCGTGCTTGATAACATCAGCGAGCTCGAAGACTACCGGAAATCTGTACGGGCACCTTTCAAACTGGGTATCCGGGTAGCTGCTGAAGAAGAGCCTTCTTTCCCGTTTTATACCTCACGCCTTGGTATCCGCGCAAAGGATATCCTGGAATTCTATGTTGATCAGATCGAAGGGTATGAGAACAAGTTCCAGCTGAAGATGCTCCATATCTTTCTGAATAAAGGCATCAAGGATGATATTTATTACTGGTCAGAGCTGAACAAGGTGATCAACCTTTACTGCCAGTTGAAGAAGATTTGTCCCGAGCTGGATTCCATTAATATTGGTGGTGGATTCCCCATCAAACACAGTCTTGGTTTTGAGTATGACTACCAGTTCATGATCAACGAGATCGTGGGCAACATCAAGAGTGCATGCAAGAAGGCCAAGGTACCCATGCCCAATATCTACACAGAATTTGGCTCGTATACGGTGGGTGAAAGCATGGCACATATCTATTCTGTTGTTTCCCAGAAAACACAAAATGAAAGGGAGATCTGGTACATGATCGACTCTTCGTTCATTACAACGCTGCCGGATACCTGGGGTATCGGGGAACGCTTCCTGTTGTTACCGATCAATAAGTGGGATGCAGAATACCAGCGGGTGGTTCTGGGGGGAATTACCTGCGACAGTCACGATTATTACGACTCTGAAGAGCATATCAACGAAGTTTTCCTTCCCAAACTTAATGGTGGCACCGAACCGCTTTACCTCGGATTTTTTCACACCGGGGCTTACCAGGACCAGATCAGCGGGTATGGTGGAATTAAACATTGCCTGATCCCGTCACCGAAACACATCATAGTTGGTCACGACAAAAATGGAAAACTGGTGGACTGGGTTTACGCAAAAGAGCAAACTGCCCAAAGCATGCTTAAAATATTGGGATACGTTTAAGAATAATGTAGAAAAGAAAGAACTACTTTAAGGGAAGTGAAAAGACCGGTTTGGAAGGGGTTCTTATCGTTGAATTCTGGCTCAACTCTTGCAGGTTACGCACCATAATACCGCATATGAAAAGAATTGTGTTCTTTTTGCTGACCGCCTTACCGCTTCCGTTGCTCGCACAACAGTGGCATATAACCGCTTTTGGCGGGGTTTCCAATTACCAGGGCGATATGCAGGAAAAGCGGTTCACGACCAACCAGTCTCATGGTGCATTCGGATTGGGCCTGCAATATGATTTTTCCAGTAAATTTTCAGTGCGCGGGGGACTTTATTATGCCAGAATCAGCGGGGATGATAAAGTGGCAAAGGATTCACAGCTCATTGCCCGTAACCTGAATTTCTCCAGTCAGCTTCTCGAAGGAACCCTTTTGGCAGAATACCGCTTTCTTGACCTGGATACCAAAAAATTCACGCCGTATATATTTGCCGGGGTCGGCGCTTTCGGTTTTGATCCCTATACCAATGATACCTCCGGTCAGCGGCATTACCTGCAGCCGCTTACTACTGAAGGCAAAACCTACAGCCGGGTACAGTTATCTTTTCCATTCGGGGCCGGTATCAAAATCAAAGTCACCAGCCTGCTTTCGTTGGGCTATGAGGTGGGTATTCGCGCCACCACGACCGATTACCTTGACGACCTGAGTGACCGGTATGTAGATCACGATCAGTTACTTGCCGCGAAAGGTGCAAAAGCTGTTGAGCTTGCTTACCGTGGTGGTGAACTGAAGGATGGAAATCCTAATTACCCCGTTGCAGGAACTGTAAGAGGGAGGCCCGATGCGAAAGACTGGTATTATTTCCAGGGCATTACGCTTATTTACCAGCTTGGTGGTGTTTTTGAAAAAAGCGGCTCCGGAAAGAAAAGCAGCAGACAGTTAGACTGTCCGAAAGACGTCTATTGAGGTTGTTCTGCGTTACATTTGTATCGCAGAACATATCAGTATGGCATACAAAAATCAACAGGAATTTATCGACGCACTGGAAAAAGCCGGGGAACTGGTCAGGATCACCAGCTATGTTGATCCCCATCTTGAAATCGCGGAAATTACCGATCGGATCAGCAAATCAGGAAACGGGGGAAAGGCACTATTGTTCGAAAACACCGGTTATGCATACCCGGTATTGATGAATGCCTATGGAAGTGAAAGAAGGATGTGTATGGCACTGGGAGTGCAGCACCTGGATGATGTTACCAAAGAAATAGAGTCTTTATTCAAATTACTTACCAGGCCAAAGGAAAACCTGCTGGACAAACTGGGCATGTTACCCAAACTCGGGCAGTTCGCCAGTTGGATGCCCAAGGTGAAAAGCGGGAAAGGGGAGTGCCAGGAAATCATTGATTTGAATCCCGATATCACGAAGTTGCCGGTGATCACCTGCTGGCCTAAAGATGGTGGCCCATTTATTACGCTGCCTGTCATTCATACCAAGGATCCCAACAGTCATATCAGGAATGTAGGGATGTACCGGATGCAGGTTTTCGGGCCGCAACTAACCGCTATGCACTGGCATAAGCACAAGGTCAGTGCGCGTCATTTTGAAGCGTATAAAAAGGCAGGCAAGCGTATGCCGGTTGCGGTTGCGCTGGGTGGAGATCCTGTATATGCCTATGCTGCGACAGCACCACTCCCTGAAAATGTTGACGAATACATGCTGGCTGGTTTTCTTCGTAAAAAGAAAGTGGAACTGGTAAAATGCATCACCCAGCCGGAAATTGAAGTACCGGCAGATGCAGATTTTGTGATCGAAGGTTATGTTGATCCTGCTGAAGAACTGATCTGGGAGGGTCCATTCGGCGATCATACCGGCTATTATTCATTACCGGACTGGTATCCACGTTTTCATATAACTGCTGTCACGCATCGGAAAAAGCCAGTTTATCCCGCTACCATCGTGGGTATTCCCCCACAGGAAGATGCCTGGTTGGGAAAGGCAACTGAGCGAATATTCCTGGCACCGATCAAAATGACAATGGTTCCTGAGATTACGGATATGGATATGCCCGTCGAGGGAGTGTTTCACAACCTGGTGATTGCGCGTATTCAGAAAGAGTATGCCGGCCAGGGCCAAAAGGTAATGAATGCTTTATGGGGTGCCGGACAGATGATGTTCAACAAGATTCTTGTACTGGCTGATGAAGGAACTGTAATCCAGGATTATACCAGACTCGCTCAATATGTGTTCAGTAACCTTGATGTGGCGACAGATGTTTTTTTCGGATCCGGCCCTATGGATGTGCTTGATCATAGCTGCAGCAAGCTGGGATTCGGAGGCAAAATGTGCATAGACGGTACCAGGAAATTTGAGGAAGAGCGTGATGATCGGAATCTGCAAACAGATCTGGATAAGGCCAGGATGCTGAAGATAGAAGATTTCAACACATTTCCGGCGATCCATGCCGTGAATCTGAATCTCATTCAGCAATACCAGCTTCCCTGCATCATTATCGCTGTAGCCAAATCGGGAAACAACCAGATTAAGCAATTGCATCACGATCTGTGCAGTACGATCCCGGAAATGGAAGGAGTCAAGATGGTATTGTATGTGGAGCATACCGTTGATCCAGTGAATCTTCCGGTGGCTTTGTGGCGATTCTGCAATAACCTGGATCCCAAGAGGGACCAGATTTTGTACACTGCGACCTCAACAACCAGCGGCGGAAAGTTGTTTCATTGTCTGGGTCTTGACGGAAGTACCAAAACAAAGCAATGGGACAATTTCCAGCGGGACTGGCCAAATATTATTGTTGCTGATGAAGCGACTATAACTTCGGTAGATCAAAAATGGGATAAATTAGGTCTGGGTTCGTTTCTGCCTTCTCCCTCTCTGGCATTCCGGGAACAGCTTTATGGAGTGGAGGCGGTTGCAAAAATTGACTAACATGCGTATTCTCGTACTTCTGCTAGCGATGGTGACCAGCTGGATTTCGGCGGGCGCCCAGCGACCATTGGCCAATACACTTCTCTGGGAGATCTCCGGTAACGGGCTGAAAACACCGTCTTATGTGTTTGGCACCATGCATCTGCTTTGTGCAGAAGATGCCGTCTTAAGCGATAGCCTTCAATATTGCATAGATCAATCCGGCACGGTTTTTTTCGAAATAGATATGGATAATGCGGCGGAAATGATGGGCGTTTTCAAGTACATCCGGATGAAGGATAACAAGAAACTAAGTGACCTGCTGACACCCGAGGAGTATAAGCGGGTACAGAAGTATTTCGCGGAGAATAATTCGTTGCTGCCGCTGAGTATGATGGAGCGGTTCAAACCTTATTTTATTGCGTCCATGCTCAGCGAATCGAAAATGCCTTGTGCAGCGAGGAATGGGATGGAGGAGGTGATGCTGCAGGCCGTTAAAAAGGCACAGAAAGAAGTGCTCGGGCTGGAAACAGTCGCTTTTCAGGCAAGTGTGTTTGACAGTATTCCCTATGCGGACCAGGCAAAGGAGTTGCTGAAAACTATTGACAGTGCCGGAAGGGAAGACAGCAGTACGGCAAAAATGCTATCGGTATACCGTTCGCAGGATCTTTCGGCAATTGACCGACTGACAACTGAAGATGATGGCGGGGTGTCCTCTTATCTCGACCTGTTTCTTTATGGCAGAAATGCCAAATGGATTCCCCAGATGAAAAAAGCTATGGAGAAGGGTACCACCTTATTTGCCGTCGGCGCTGCACATTTGCCAGGTGACAGGGGAGTACTCCGGTTGTTGCAGAAAGCCGGTTATACCTTGCGCCCCATGACGCATCGGATTCAGCATGGTCTTCAGGCAAAAAATTAGTGGGCAGGTTTGAACCTACCCACTGCTCTGATAAAATGGAAAGATATTAGTATTGTTCCAGTCCGCTAAAGAAGAATGCACCTTCGATAGCTGCATTCTCGTCACTATCGCTGCCGTGTACAGCATTTTCTCCAACTGAATTTGCAAATTGCTTACGGATTGTTCCTTCTGCTGCCTTTGCGGGGTCAGTAGCGCCGATCAGGGTGCGGAAATCAGCTACGGCATTCGCTTTTTCAAGGATTGCTGCGACGATAACACCACTGCTCATAAAGGAAACCAGTTCACCATAAAAGGGACGTTCCCGGTGGATAGCATAAAATTCACCCGCTTTTTCTTCACTCAGCTTCGTCTGCTTGAGGGCCACTACACGAAAACCTTCCTTGATGAAGCGATCCAGGATAGCGCCTGCATGGCCGTTTTTCATCGCGTCGGGCTTGATCATCGTAAATGTTCTGTTGCTCATATCTTTGGCTATTTGGGCCGCAAAGGTAGCCAATTTTCCTTACATTTGCCCGCTTTATGCAACCAATCCATCTTATATTTCAGCAGCTGAACCAGCCTGCGCGCATCGTGATCACGACACACCAGAAGCCTGATCCTGATGCGATGGGGTCGAGTCTGGCGTTATATCACCTGCTGGTTCGTTGGGGCCACCAGGTTACCGTTATCTCTCCCACGAACTGGGCGGCATTCCTTGACTGGATGCCTGGTGCAGAGAAAGTGTTGAATTATGAGATCACCAGGGAAAAATCAGAGGCGATCATCCGTGATGCGGAATGGATTTTCTGTCTCGATTTCAATACGCTTATTCGTGCCAAACACCTGGCGCCTGTGGTTGACAAAGCGACCGGAACCAAAGTACTTATCGATCACCACCAGCAACCAGCGACCGAAAGTTTTGACTATGGGATCAGTGATACGGCAAAAAGCAGCACCTGTGAAATGGTTTACGATTTCATTATTGCTGCCGGTAAAGACGAGTGGATCGATGCCTCTATCGCCCAGTGCCTGTACGCCGGCCTGATCGGGGATACCGGTTCATTCCGGTTCCCGGCTGCCAATGCAGATGTGCATAAAATGGCTGCCCACCTGAAAGCAGCCGGATTGCACCATACGCAGGTACATGAGAATATTTACGATAACTTCCTGGAAAACCGGTTAAGGTTTATCGGCCATGTACTGCTGAACCGGCTGGAGGTTTTTTATGAATACAATTCAGCTTTGATCTTCGTAACAAAAGCAGATCTTTTGAGATATGATATCAAGACTGGCGATACCGAAGGTCTGGTGAACTATCCCCTTAGTATTCAAGGGATTAAGATGGCTGCCATTGTTATTGACCGGGATGAGGAAAGAAAATGGAGCTTCCGGAGTAAGGGAATGGTGGATGTCAATACCTTTGCCCGTCGCTTTTTTGAAGGTGGTGGCCATTTTAATGCTGCCGGCGGTCGTAGCAGTGCCTCACTGGATGACACCGTCAAAACCTTCAAAAAGGTATTAAAGGAACATGCCTCAGAATTTCAACTAGTATAAAATGACAAAAACGTCTCTATTGGTAATTGCGGCTGCTGGCTTACTGGCTGCTTGCGGCAACAGCGGTGATTACAACAAAACTAAAAGCGGTCTTGCTTACAAAATTGTAAAAAAAGGTGACGGGCCTCAGGTAAAAAGAGGTCAGTTTCTGAAAGTGTCCTACACACAGAAAATTAATGACTCCACGCTTCAGACATCCATCGGCGGTATGCCGGCATATGTTAAAGCCGACAGCATCGGACCGGTTTACAGTCCGGCTGAAGTATTTGAACTGCTCCATAAAGGTGACAGTGTGATCGTGGTACAGGAAGTTGATACCATCCTGAAAAGAAACCCCATGCTGCCTCCCTTCATGAAAAAGGGTGACAAGATGAAACTCTACCTGAAAGTGGTGGATGTGCTCGAAAATGAAGATGCAGTGAAAGCAAACCAGGCTGAGGAAATGAAAGGTCAGGAAGCCCGCGATCTCGCAGTGGTGGAAGCATATCTTCAGAAAAACAGCATCAAGGCAGAAAAGATCGGTAAAGGTACCTATGTGGTAGTAACTGAACCCGGCACAGGGGCAACGGCTGATTCCGGAAAATTTGTTTCCGTGAAATACAGGGGTAAACTGCTCACTACAGGAAAGGAGTTTGAATCAACTATGGAAGCCGGAAAGGATCCCATTTCTTTCCCGCTTGGTCAGCACGCTGTTATCCCGGGTTGGGACGAAGGCCTGACAAAATTTGCAAAGGGAGGGAAAGGAACACTCTATATTCCAGGTTTTCTTGCTTATGGCATGCGACCCGGTCCTGGTGGTTCCCAGAACGAAGCTTTGATGTTTGATGTGGAAATGGTAAACATTTCAGACAGTGCACCTGCACCCAAACAGAATCCGCTTATTCCACCTGCAGCTTCGCAACCTGCACATAAATAACCAGACACCGGCAGCCAACAGGCTGCCGGTTCTTTTTTCAGTATGCGTTACCATTCAGGGTTTCCCATAATTGTATGGCTTCCCGGGCCGGGGCAACATCGTGTACACGCAACAGGCTGGCTCCTTTGCATAACCCGATAGTGTTTAATACGGTTGTACCATTCAAAGCCTGATCCGGAGAAGAATTCAGTGTTTTCCAGATCATTCCTTTCCGCGAGATCCCCAGTAGCAGGGGAAAGCCCAGTATCTGAAAAGAATCCATCTGGCGAAGCAGATCGAAATTCTGTTTCGTTGTTTTCGCAAATCCAAAGCCCGGATCAAGAATGATGTCTTTAATTCCTGCTGCGCGGCAGGCTGCAATGCGTTCAATAAAATAATCGGTTACGTCGGGTACGAGGTCATTGTAGCTGGTCAATCCTGTCATGGTTTGAGGAGTACCCCTGCTGTGCATACATACATAAGGCACGTTGAGTGCTCCGACCGTGACAAGCATTGCCGGATCCAGCTGTCCCCCGCTGATATCATTAACCATTCCAGCACCGGCCGAAACCGCCCGCATTGCAACTTCATGATGAAAAGTGTCTATGGAAATGATTGTTTCAGGAAAGGCAGTGCAAATTTTTTCAAGTACCGGTGCAAGTCTTTCCCATTCTTCTGCGGCACTCAGGAATTCACTTCCGGGCCTTGTACTCTGACCACCGATATCGAGTATTTCTGCGCCTTCACTGATCATCTCAGCAGCGCGGGATATGAGTTGTTTTTCATCTGCAACCCGGCTGCCACTAAAAAAAGAATCTGGCGTGAGGTTCAAAATTCCCATGATCACCGGTTTGGAGAGGTTCAGTAACCTGCCCCTGCAATTCAAAGTGTACATAACAACGAATCCTTATTTTTGGCGTTAAAGATGATCATTTTTCAGCATCTACATGAAAAGCACCCAAGACCAATACACCAGTGTAGTATCCCAGTGCAGAAATCTTTTTCTGCAGAAGACACGCGACTATGGAAGCTCATGGCGGGTTTACCGGCCAATTTCAGTTGTCGACCAGATATTTATCAAAGCAAAACGGATACGAACGATACAGGAGGCCGGCCGTCAGCTTATCAATGACAGTATTGACGGTGAATTCACCGGTATCCTCAATTATGCCGTTATTGGACTGATACAGCTTTCAATCCCGTCTGAAAACAGCAATGACCTGGATTTTGAAAGGGTTGAAACGCTTTATGATGAGCAGGTAAAAAAGGCTGCGGACCTGTTTGCCAGGAAGAATCATGACTATGGCGAAGCCTGGAGGGAAATGAGCCAGGAAAGTTATACTGATTTGATCCTGGCCAAACTGCTCCGGATCAGGCAGATCCTGGCAAATGACGGGTTAACGCTGGTGAGTGAGGGGATTGACGCCAATTATCTTGACATTTTTAATTATGCAGCCTTTGCCCTTATTATGATCGGGGAAGGCAAACACAAATCATGAAAACATTATTAATCATCTGCCGGTATATAGTCGGACTGTTGTTCATCTTCAGTGGCCTGATCAAAGCGAATGACCCGCTTGGGTTGAGTTATAAGATGCAGGAATTTTTTGAAGTATGGCACTGGACCGGTTTGGAACAGTATACACTGGCACTGAGTATACTGATGATCGCTTTTGAAATCATTGCCGGAGTAGCGGTCATACTCGGCTGGCAGATGCGTTTGTTCAGTTGGCTCTTGCTTGGCCTTATCCTGTTTTTTACATTCCTGACGGGATATGCACTTTTCAGCGGCAAGATTAAAACCTGTGGCTGTTTCGGTGATTGTATCCCGCTTACAGCTGACCAGTCGTTCATGAAAGACCTGTTTTTGCTGGCTTTGATACTATTCCTGTTCCTGAACAGAAACAGGATTCAACCAGGTTTCAGTACCAGGGCATCGTTAATACTGCTTTCGGTCACTACGGTTTTCAGCTTTGCGTTACAGGGGCATGTACTGTATCATCTTCCGCTGGTTGATTGCCTTCCCTACAAGGAGGGTAAGCGTATCCAGGACCAGATGCGGATTCCCGCCGGTTCAATTCCTGATAGTTCAGTAATCAGTTTTGTTTATCAGAAAGCAGGTAAGGAGGTGGAGTTCACGGCAGATAAATTTCCCGAAGATTTTTCAGATGAGCAGTACACTTTTATCAGAAGGTATGACAAGCTGATCAGAAAAGGCAATGCAGAGCCAGCCATCAAGGACTTTGTATTACTTTCTGCTACCGGCACTGATACGACCAGAGAGTTGTTGTCACAGCCTGGTGAAGCATACTGGTTGTTCATTAAGGAACTCGAAAAAAATGATGTGGATGCTGTTACCCGGGCACTCAGCCAGTTCAGGCCCATGTATATTGTTAGTCCGGTTGCCGGCAGTGTTGAAGAGCAGCTGGGTGAAAAATTGAATGGTGTTCCGGTGCTCCGGTGCGATGTGGTGGCCGTGAAAACGGCGGCCCGGAACAATCTGACACTTTACAAGATAAACCAGGGGGTTATCCTGGATAAGTGGGCTTTGAAAGATAAACTGCGCTAATCGCTTTAATCTTAAAGTATGTTCTTCCGGAGGTTTACCTATTCGATGTTCGTCCTGCTCGGGGTGGTCGTGCTGGTATTCCTGCTGTTTCAGGGCTTTGGAGATCCTGCTCGCCTGGTGATGGGGCAACGGGCGGATCAGAAAACGCGGGAGAATATCCGCAAGGACCTGGGGTTGGATCAACCCCGCTGGAAACAGTTCCTGTATTATGTGAATGATATCTCCCCCATATGTGTACACCATGGGAATACCATCCGCGACAAACAATTAAAGGGAATATTTTTTGGAAATGGGGACTGGAAATTCGGATTCAAAAGACCATATCTGCGGCGATCCTACCAAACAAGAAGAGAAGTAGGGGAGATGATTGCGGGCGCATTGCCAGGCACCCTGCTGCTGGCGAGCGCTGCAATAATATTTGCCACGATAATGGGAATTGCTGCCGGGGTATTGTCAGCTGTTTATAAGGATACCTGGGTGGACGGGACCACGATATTTGCCAGCATTTTGGGTATTTCTGCTCCATCGTTTTTTATGGCAATTGCTATTGCTTATTTATTCGGATTCCTCCTGCATGACATCACCGGACTATATATGACTGGTAGCTGGTTCGATCTGGATTCCACCACCGGCAAACCATTTCTGAGCTTGGGTAACCTCTGGTTACCTGCGATTACACTGGGTATACGTCCGCTGGCGATCATTGCCCAGCTGACCCGTGCGTCGCTGCTGGACACCCTGCAGCAGGATTATGTACGCACTGCTGTAGCCAAGGGACTGCCACGATGGAAAGTGATCTGGAAACATGCGCTCCGGAATGCGCTGAATCCGGTGATTACAGCAATTACAGGGTGGTTTGCCGAATTACTTGCCGGAGCTTTTTTTGTAGAATACATTTTCGGCTGGAAGGGGTTGGGTAAGCTAACTGTTGATGCTTTGGCCCAGCTGGATTTTCCGGTGGTGATGGGAGCCGTTCTGGTATCCGCCTGTTTTTTTGTTTTGGTGAATTTTCTGGCTGACGTGTTGTACCGATGGGTGGATCCGCGGATGCGGGAGATCAGGTAATGATTACTTCACGGATGGTCTTTTCGCCGAGCGCTTCGTTTACGCGTTGGAGTATCTGGTCTTTCTGGAACAAAAGTTCCTGTTTAAGGGGAGCAACTGCGGTTGTGATATATAATTTATCACCATATATTTTAATGCTGTCCGTATACTTGGCAATCGTTTTACCCATGAGCTGTTCCCACACATCCGTTATCTGTAATGCCTGCACCGGCGATTTCAAACGGCTCTTCCTGAGGAATTGCTGAATTGCTTCGGCTAGTGAATATTCTCCCATCGTGCAAATATAACCGATTTAGAAAGCTTGATGCCCTGAAAGGCTGGAATATAGCGGTAGCGGGCCTTTTCACAAGTTGTTGTTGCAACCAAATCGTAACATTGCAAGTCTTTATTGCGGTTAAGGTCCCGTTTTTATATCCATCCTAAGATCCTAATGTTTACCGAAAAGATCCGTACCCTTTTGAAAGTCACTCCGGTAACCCGCGTATACACACACAAGTTAGCCGTACCCGTTTTAACCCTTCCCTAATTCCAGTAGCTGGAATCCAGAATGAAGCCTTTCCAGGCTTTTTTTTATTCTCTCCGGGTGGGTATCCGTTAGGAACACCTGTCCGTCATTTCGTACACAAACTTCCGTGAGCAGGTTTTGCATGCGGGTTTCATCCAGTTTTTCAAAAACATCGTCCAAGAGCAGGAGGGGAGCAAATCCCTTAAAGTTTTTTAGCATTTCAAAGGCGGCCAGTTTTAAAGCGAAGAGCAGGCTTTTTCTTTGGCCCTGGGATGCTGTCAGACGAAACAGTTTGTCGTCAAGCTTAATGGCCAGATCGTCCCGGTGCAGCCCGGTAGTCGTCCGTTGTGCAAAAATGTCTTTATCACGGTTTTTTTCCAGCCATTTTGCGAGGCTGTCTTCAAGAAGCGGGCTCTCGTAACTGAGATCGGGAAAATAGTCTTCCCCTGCAATTCCTGCGTATTGTTTTTTTATAATTTCGATAAGCTGCGCCAGGTATGTTTTACGTTGATTATGAACATATTGTGCAGGTGCTAGCAGCTGTGCGTCGATGACGTCCAGCAGGTCCAATCCTTTTCTGCCATTTTCACTGAGCTGGCGCAACAGGCCGTTTCGCTGCAGCAACAGCCGGTTGTAAGCCATGAGTTGCAGCAGGTAGTGGTGGTCGAACTGGGAAAAGAGGCTGTCCATGAACCTCCGGCGTTCTTCGCTGCCATCGGTAATGATCTGTACGTCATCGGGGGCTACCATAACAGCGGGAAGCTGGCCGATATGGTCTGCCATTTTCTCGCAAAGGGTGTCATTCACCCGGAATTCCTTTTTGCCGTTTTCCCTGATTATGGCCGTAACGGAATATGGACTGCCGTTCCGGAGGAATTCGGCTGCTACCCGGAGGCCCTGAGCGCCGTGGGTGACCAGTTGGGTATCAGACTTGGCAAAATAGCTTTTCGTGAAACAGCAATAGTAAACAGCATCAAGCAGGTTGGTTTTTCCGATACCGTTCCGGCCTGAAATTCCTACAATTTTCTCCTTAAAATCCCAGGATTGGTTCCCGTAGTTCTTATACTGGAAAACCGATATAGATTGGATGGATAACAAAGCGTCTGCAATATAATTGTTTCCCCTTTTCCCTTATCTTTGCCCGTCTCAAAACTAATCCAGTGGCAATAAAATTTTCAAAAGAGACCTATCTGTACTGGTACGAGCTGATGCAGCTGATTCGCCAGTTCGAGCTGAAGGCTGAAGAGAAATATAAAATGGAAGGTAAGATCCGGGGCTTTTTCCATGCCTATGTTGGGCAGGAAGCGATTGCCGCCGGATGTATGACTGCTACCAAACCCGAAGATGCATTTATTACGGCTTATCGTGATCACGGTCTGGCCCTCGCAAAGGGTATCAGTGCCAAGTCGTGTATGGCAGAATTGTATGGCAAAGCAACGGGCTGTGCTAAGGGAAAAGGTGGCAGTATGCACTTTTTTGGAAAAAAGGAGAGGTTTTTCGGTGGTCACGGAATTGTAGGTGCACAGATCGGAACGGGAGCGGGGATTGCCTTCGCGGAGAAATATCGGGGAACTGATGCTGTCTGCCTTACGTTTTTTGGTGACGGTGCAGCCCGTCAGGGCATGTTGCACGAGACCTTCAACCTTGCCATGTTGTGGAAGTTGCCGGTTATTTTCATTTGTGAGAACAACAATTATGCAATGGGTACTTCTGTGGAGCGGACTTCCAACGTGCATGATATCTATAAACTTGCAGACGCATATGAAATGCCTGCCGATTCTATCGATGGCATGAGTCCGGAAGCTGTTCACGAGAGTATCGCGAGAGCAGTAAAACGTGCCAGGGAGGGCGATGGTCCGACCCTGATCGAAATAAAAACTTATCGTTACAAGGGGCACTCCATATCTGATCCCCAGAAATACCGTACAAAAGAAGAAGTTGAAGAATATAAGGGCCGTGATCCCATTGAAATGGTGAGAAAGACCCTTATTGACAATAAGTTTGCCACTGCCGAGGAAATCCAGGCAATTGACAAGCGTGTAGAAGCTGAGGTAGATGAATCTGTGAAATTTGCAGAAGAGAGCCCATGGCCCAGTGACGACGAAGTATTGAAGGATATATATGTTGATGAGCAGTATCCCTTCATCGTAGACTAATAAAATCCCTATTTAACGATCATGTCTGAAACCAAGAACATTCCCGTAGAAAGCAACGACAACGAAGTGGTAGAAAAGGTCACCGGCTTCTGGCAACAAAACAGTAAAAATATTGTTTTCGGCCTGGTGGCGGTACTTCTTATCGCTGGTGGTATTGCAGGTTATAAATATTTTATCTCAGGACCAAAGACGCAGAAATCAAATGAGGCCCTGTTCCGTGCAGAGAATTATTTTCGGATGGATTCTTTGCAGCTGGCATTGAACGGTGACGCATTGAATCCCGGCTTCATCAAGATCATTGACAAATACAGCGGCACACCAGCAGCTAACCTGGCCCGGTTTTATGCCGGTTCATGCTACCTGAAACTGGGTGATTTCAAAAATGCGGAAAAGCACCTGAAAGAGTTTAAAACAGATGCAACCCAGATCAATGCCCGTGCAAAAAGCCTTTTGGCAGATGCATTGGCAGAACAGGGTAAAAAAGAAGAGGCTGCAAAGCTTTACCTCGAAGCCGGAAACCTGTTTGACAAGGATGAATTCAATTCTCCGGAATACTATTTCCGCGCGGGTTATCTCTATGAGAGCCTTGGCAAAAAGAAAGAAGCCATTGATGCTTACAAACTCATCAAAGACAAGTTTCCGCGTAGTGAAAGGGGATTTGAAGTTGATAAATATCTCGCTCGTTTGGGAGAGGTGAAATAATTGAACTGTTGTAACAAATGGCCAGTCAGGGTAACACGCAATTACAACATTTAGCAACAGGCATCCTTCCACCGGATGCCTGTGTTGTTATTGTGAAAACGGAGTGGAATGCTGCAATTGTGGATGAATTGGAGGCTGGGTGCCGAAGGGTATTTGAGGCACAGGGCATCAGCAATATAGAGACACTGGTGGTGCCCGGAGCCGTCGAAATTCCTTTCGGAATAAAAAACTGCTGGGAATCCAGAAAATACAGGGACATCCGGCCGTTGGCCTACATAGCTCTCGGTTGTGTTATCAAAGGAGATACACCGCATTTCGACTATGTCTGCCAATCGGTAACTTACGGCATTACCCAATTGAATATTCAGATGCCTGTGCCGGTCATATTCGGCATACTGACAGTGAATACTGAACAGCAGGCGCACGAACGGATAGGCGGTATACATGGGCATAAAGGGGAGGAGGCAGCCATCACCGCGATTAAAATGATCTCCCTGCAGCAGCAACTCAAACGATAATGCAAGTCCAGCTTTTTATACCTTGTTTTGTTGATCAGCTGTTTCCCAAAACAGCGATGAATATGGTGCGCGTCCTGGAAAAGTTTGGTTGTTCGGTGGACTATGATCCGGAGCAAACCTGTTGTGGTCAGCCTGCTTTCAATGCCGGGTTTTGGGATGAAAGCAAAGCTGTGTGCGAAAAGTTTGTGAAGGAGAACAGGGGCTCAGACAATCTCGTTGTTGCTCCCAGTGCTTCCTGTATTGGTTTTGTAAGGAACTACTATCCAAAAATATTCGACAATTCTTCATTGCATAATGATGTAAAGGATCTCAGGTCGCGGAGCTATGAATTCTCGGAATTCCTGGTAAATGTATTGAAGGTGACAGATACCGGAGCCAGCCTTCCTGTTAAAGCAACCTATCACGACTCCTGCGCTGCGTTGCGTGAGTGCAGGATCAAATCGGAACCAAGGAAATTACTGGAACAGGTGCGCGGTCTGGAACTGATCGAAATGGCCGATGTGGAAACCTGTTGTGGCTTTGGCGGCACCTTTGCCATTAAATATGAAGCCATCTCGATCGCGATGGCTGATCAGAAAGTTCAGCATGCTTTACAAACAGGGGCCGAAGTAATTGTTTCTACCGATCTTTCCTGCCTGATGCACCTGGAAGGATATATCCGTCAGAAGGGTGTCCCCCTGAAAACCATGCATCTTGCAGACGTGCTGGCAAGTGGCTGGTAAAGAACATGATAATTCTGTTATCGGGTCAAATAACGGTGTCCGGATTCCCGGCAGTTGGTTAATTTACAGTATTAAATTTCGTGTATGGCTTATTGGTTGGTTAAATCAGAACCAGGTGTTTATAGTTGGGATCAGTTGGTAAAAGACAAGAAAACAATGTGGGAGGGAGTAAGGAATTATGCAGCGAGGAACAACCTCAAAAGCATGAAAAAAGGCGATCAGGTGTTGTATTATCACAGCAATGAAGGGACTGAAATCGTAGGCATAGCAGAAGTTGCTAAAGAGTTTTACCAGGATCCGACAACGACCGAAGAAGCGTGGGTGGTGGTTGACCTTAAACCTGTGAGGAAATTAAAACAGCCGGTTTCACTGGCTACAATAAAAGGGGAGAAATCATTAGCCGAAATGGCATTGGTGCGATTGGGCAGACTTAGTGTGCAACCTGTTACAGAAAGTGAATGGAAGAAGGTGCTTTCCCTGGCAGGAGAAAAAAGCTGATCATGGGAGGAATGAAAAAAAGACTGGTTGTTTTGACTGGTGCAGGAATCAGCGCCGAAAGTGGTCTGAAGACTTTCCGGGATAGCGACGGGTTGTGGGAAGGATATGCAATAGAAGATGTAGCAACGCCGCGGGCCTGGGGAAAGAATCCTGAACTGGTACTTTCTTTTTATAATGAAAGACGTCGGAACGTGCTGGGTGCATCGCCGAATGCGGCGCATATTGGTCTTGCTGCACTGGAAGAGTTCTTTGAGGTGCAGATCATTACCCAGAATATCGATGATTTGCATGAACGTGGCGGTTCTTCCAGCGTTCTGCACCTGCATGGTGAAATTTTTGGCAGGAAAAGCGATCGGGATGGCTGGTTAAAAGACCGTATCACCGGTGACATGTTACCCGGCGACCTTGCGCCAGATGGTGGTGTATGGCGTCCGGATATTGTTTGGTTTGAAGAACCGGTGCCGCTGATTATTGAAGCAGCTGAAATCGTCAGGGCTGCGGATATTTTTGTAGTGGTGGGAACTTCGCTGGTGGTTTACCCGGCAGCGGGGCTTGTGGACTATGTACAGCCGGATGTAACTGTTTATGTGGTAGACCGGAAACTGCCATTGATCAGCCGGCCGGGCGTCAGGTCAATTGAAGCCCCGGCTACGGAAGGTGTTGCGAAGCTTAAGGAGTTGCTTCTGGCAGACTTATTTTAGACTTTTTCTAACAGGATCATATCCGGCTTTCTGCTCAATTTGCAACATGAAATTTTACGTCTCCATTCTGTTGACCTGTTGCACCTTGTCACTTAGTGCACAATGGTCAGGTCCGCTGTCAGGATTAAAATCGTATCTGTTACAAAAAGGATGGAAAGATTCCGCAGCCGGCAAAACTCCCTTGTATGATATGAGGGGATTAAACTACCTGGGGCCCGTCTACCGTAATGTATTAAACTTTCAGCCTGGAAAAAAGAATGCCCTGGTCAATTATCAGGTTCCCGCAAATGAATTCTGTTTAGCCGGCGATCATAAAACAGCAATTCAGCTGGCTTCTGATTATTATGATTCTTTACCCGTTCCTGCCTATAAAGAGGTAGATCGGTTTGTGGATACATTGAAAGCTGTAACCCTTCATTCAGCAAAAGATGTAATTACCGAAAGAACAAAGCATGAACGCATGGTAATGCTGAATGCTTCGCCGGCATATTCACAGCAACGCGCTTTCATTTATTCGCTTCTGGATGATCTCTATAATCAGGGCTTTCGCTATCTCGCTTTAGAATGGTTGAACAGCAGGAAGAACAGAAATGTTACTTCGGTGGACATGTTCAATGGATATTTTGCGGCTGAACCGGTTGCAGGAGAAATAATGCGTAAAGCACTACAGTTAGGCTTCAGGATAGTCGCCTATGAAGATAGTCTTTCTGAACGTCAGGATGGTTCGGGGCGGGATGCCATGCAAGCGGCGACACTGGCTAATTTATACAAACATGACAGCGCTGCAAAATGCATACTTATTGCAGGAGGTGGTCACATCAGTGAAAAGAAGATTGGCAACAGCTATACGCCGATGGCAGTATTTTTCAAACGCTTCAGTGGAATTGATCCGTTAACCATTGACCTGACAGAAGTTTGTGAAGGAAGTGCTTTTGAGTATGGCCGTTATTTCTTCACAGTCTGGTCAAAAAAGAATTCCATTTCACAGCCTTCGATAGCTTTCAGGGATAAAGCTCCTTATAGTTTATTGGAAAACGATCAGTATGATCTGCAGGTAATCCTGCCGCCGACGGTCTGGTCTCACCGGAGACCATCCTGGCTTGATCTCAATGGAAAAAGGAAAAGTGTTTCTGTCCGGCCGACTGAAAAAACACTATTTCTCGTACAGGCCTATTATAACAATGAGACAATACAAAAACCGCTTCCTATCCTTATTCCTGCCGATCAGACATATGTAACTGACGAAGACGGTTATTACTGGCTCTACCTGTTACCTGGCAAGTACCGCCTCATTTTCCGTGATATGGATTATGTGGTTATTGCTGAAAAGGAGCTGGACGTTGCCGGTTGATCAATTTTGGATTAATTCAATCCCGCCCAGATCATCAGTTTGTTCATCCAGAAGCCGGATTCCCTCCACCAGGTGATCCTGGTAGGGTGCGATGGCATCGATCCATACGCTGTATTCACCAGGCTTTACTGCGATTTTGAAACGGCTGCCCAGATTGTTCGCCGGCACAGTATCACCGTTCTGGATAAGCCATACTTTCCTTAAAGCTTTTACAGGGTGAATCTCCCCCTGAATAGTACAAACCGCCCTTTTCTTGGATGCTTCCAGGAAAAATACGGCGGTAACAGTACCCAATAGTACCCATGCTGATTTCGTCATAAAAAATTCCCCCATTAGTTTTTGCTAACGGGTACGGACATATGCAAAAATCAACCCAATCACCATGCCAAATCTGTTCATGGTGGAAAAATTACCTTGATGTAAGGCCATCAATTTCAACAATTCTTGTTTGAAACGCAATACCACCGGCCGAAGGGGGAGGGTTAATTTTTCTGGTACTTCCAGCAGCCAGATAGGAGATAGTTAATTTTTCGGTATGGTAAATTGTCTTATCCTTTTTCAGGTAGTCAACTGCCACCACTATATTCCGGAATGCGGATTTTCCGGTATTCATCACCGTTATTTCAAGATTGGATATTCCCCCGAAAACACCAACTGAGTACTTGCTGCTCAGCACATCCAGGTGTCGTTTAAGGGCGGCAAACTCCAGCGGGCTGGCATGTATAGGACGAAGCGTACTGCTGGTGACTCCGGTATTTCCGGATACCGTATTTACAGTGTTTCCGGACACCGGGACAGATAATGATGTAAGTGCCGTGCTTGCCGTGCTGGCTTCAGATGCTATAACAGGAAGATTGTTTTTTTCCCTTCCCCGGGTACCAAAATAGATTCCGCCTGCAAGCAGGATCAGTAATGCTCCGGCTATGTAATACCGATGATATTGCCGGGGTGTATACGTTGGCGTATATGCGATTGTATTTTCTACCAGGAGCTGGTTGACGGGAGGAATCTCTTCATTGATTGCGGGTCGTTCAAGGCGGCCGGCGGGTAATATTACGGACACATATTTTTTATGTAGCTTTTTCTCCCCGGATTGCGTAGTGGTGCTGACGTTCGAGCCCGGAGTTTGCGATGGAGTATGGAACTGAACATATAGATCGTCCGGAGCGGGTGGCGCAAAAGGCCTGAGTTCATCCAACTCACTGGGGTATTTCCAGGAAATACTCTTTCCTTCCACCCATACAAGGTCATACGCCCTGAGGGGTATATCAACCAAATCCTGCCAGGAAAATGGGCCAGATTCCTTGTTGTTCCTGAGTAACCGATACTGCTGCATTTCCGTCCAGTTTTGCAATGAAACAATCCGGCAAGCCATCCGGATATCCGGGCACTAAAAATACCGAAAAATCAACTGAATAGGGTGGAAAAATTGGGCCAAAATTGACCGTTTTTTTGCGGTTTTAAAGCCCAAAAACGGTAGATTTGCCCACTTTCCGAAAACCGTGGAAGATTAACAAATAAAGCATGGAAGAAAATCTGACGCCACTGGAAACCAACGACTCCAACAGGACTATTCTCATCAATATTGAAGAACAAATGAAGACGGCCTATATCGACTATTCCATGTCGGTAATAGTAGGTCGTGCTTTACCCGACGTCCGGGATGGACTAAAGCCCGTTCATCGCCGGGTACTTTATGCGATGAATGACCTCGGGATTACCTCTGGCAAGCCATATAAGAAATCTGCCAGGGTGGTTGGTGAGGTTCTAGGTAAGTATCACCCCCACGGAGATGCCTCGGTTTACTTCACAATGGTCAGGATGGCCCAGGACTGGAGCATGCGTCATACCATGATAGATGGTCAGGGTAACTTCGGCAGCCAGGATGGGGATGGTCCGGCAGCCATGCGTTATACCGAAGTGCGTTTACAGAAGTTCGCAGAGGCGATGCTGGAGGATATCGAAAAGGATACCGTTGACTTTCAACTCAATTTCGACGATTCCCTGGAAGAACCTACTGTTCTTCCCACCCGTATTCCACAACTTCTGGTAAACGGATCTACCGGAATTGCAGTCGGTATGGCGACCAATATGCTCCCCCATAATCTGGGAGAAGTCATAGACGGATGTATTGCCTTTATAGACAACCGGGAAATTACGGTGGAAGAGCTGATGAAGTATGTGAAGGCACCTGATTTTCCGACGGGAGGGATCATTTACGGAATGGATGGTGTAAGACAGGGACTTGCTACAGGGCATGGCCGGGTAGTACTCCGCGGAAAAATGCACATAGACACAAAACCCAGTGGCCGCGAGCAGATCATCATTACAGAGGTACCGTACCAGGTTAACCGGGATACCTTGTGCGACAAGATCGGTCAACTCGTCATTGCTAAAACCATTGAAGGAATTGCGCATGTCAATAACGAGTCCAACCAGAAGGAAGGCACCAGGATCGTAATTGATCTAAAACGCGACGCGGTTGCCAATATCGTCATGAACCAGCTGTACAAGTTTACCGAACTGCAGACGTCGTTTGGTATCAACAACGTGGCGCTGGTCAAGGGGCGGCCAAAGACGCTTAATCTTCGTGAACTCATTTATGAGTTTGTAGATTTTCGTCATGAGGTGGTAGTTCGGCGGACTAAATTTGAATTGAAGGAAGCGCAGAAACGTGCGCATTTGCTTAAAGGATATTTGATTGCACTGGACCACCTTGATGAGGTGATCGCAATGATCAGGAGTTCTGCAACTCCGGAAATTGCCAAGGATAACCTGGTTAATGCTGGATGGGGCCTTGATGAGATCCAGGCAAAAGCAATACTCGAGTTGAGGTTGCAGCGTCTGACAGGCATGGAGCGGGATAAAATCAGGGAGGAGTACGATAATCTGATGAAGCTCATTGCACACCTGGAAGAATTGCTGTCCAACGAAGGACTCCGCTATGACCTGATCAAGAAGGAACTTGCAGAGGTTAAGGAGAAATTCGCAACGCCGAGGAAGTCTGAGATCACCTATCTCGCTGACGAAATGAATATTCTTGATTTCATTCCTGAAGAAGATGTTGTCATCACTGTTTCACATCTGGGATATATCAAGCGGACATCAGCAACAGAATACCGCCAGCAGCGTCGCGGTGGCCGTGGAGCTATTGGCAGCAAGACCCGCGACGAGGACTTTATTGAACATATTTTCGTCGCTTCAACGCACCATACATTGTTATTCTTTACAGAAAAAGGGCGTTGTTACTGGCTCAAAGTGCATGAAATTCCGGAAGGTGAAAAGAACAGTAAGGGACGTGCGATCCAGAACCTGATGCAATTGCCATCTGACGACAAGGTGCGCGCGGTAATTGACATTCCGAAACTGGAGGACAGGGAATTCGTGGAAAAGCACTATATTATACTTTGTACGAAGCAGGGAATAATTAAGAAAACAGAACTGGCGGATTTCAGCCGACCGAGACAGACCGGTGTAAACGCGATTACCATTGTGGAAGGTGATCAGTTGTTGGATGCCCGCCTTACAGACGGTGATTGTGAAATCATGATGGCAGTTAAAAGCGGTCGTGCGATCCGCTTCCCTGAGGGTAAAGTCCGGCCAACCGGCAGAGGCGCCATTGGTGTAACTGCAATTGAAGTAGATGAAACCAGCGACGAAGTAATTGGCATGATATGTGTCAAGACTGACGAAGCCGATAAAACAGTATTGGTTGTCAGTGAGAAAGGATTTGGTAAACGTACGCCAATCGACGAATACAGAGTTACCAACCGGGGCGGCAAAGGTGTTAAGACAATCAATATTACCGACAAGACCGGTCCGCTGGTAGGCATTCTGGATGTTACTGAAAAACAGGATCTGATGATTTCCTGCAAAAGCGGACTTACTATCCGAACCGCTATCAGCGATATCCGTGAAGCCGGAAGAGCTACACAGGGTGTTAAACTGATCAATCTCCAGGAAAAGGATGCTATCGCTTCACTGACTACAATCCGGGAGGTTGAGGAAGAACTGGCAGGTGAAGGCCCGGAAATTGAAGAGGGATTGCAGGGCAGCGCGGCTGGTGAGGAATCAACGGAAGGCACTACAGGTGGAAACACTGAGGGTGCAGATGAGCAGCCGCAGTCTATTGAATAATAAAATCTGATTTTGCCGGTCGAATCAAACTTTGAACCTTTTTTTGCGTCAAACCTCAAACATAAACATAAGACTGATGAAAAAGCTCTTACTGACATCCTTGCTTGCTTCAGCTATACTGGTCGTTTCTGCACAAAACCTGGACAAAATCAAAGATAATCTGAAGGCAAAAAAACTGCCCGAAGCGAAAACGCAGATTGATCAGTTCCTGGCAAATGAGAAAAATGCCAAAAATGCTGAAGGATGGTATACAAAGGCAAAAATCTACGGAGAAATTGCACAGGACGCCAGTCTGGCGGCTTCAACCCCTGATGCTAGATGGACGTCCTTTGAAGCGTTGAAACAATATGTAACCCTGGATGATAAAATGTTATCCCTGCAGATAGATAATTACAAGCCAATTATGGATGTCTACCAGGGATATTTTAAAGCAGGCGCTGATGATTACAATGCAAGCCGTTTTGAACCTGCATTCGGCAATTTCAAAAACTGCCTCGCTGTCAGCGAATACATGTATTCCAAAAAATGGAGCAATGTTGCCCTGGATACGACTGTAATTCTATATAGTGGTATCAGTGCTGAGAAATCAAATAAGCGGGATGAGGCTGCATTCTTTTATGGAAAACTTGCTGATGCCAAGGTAAGTGGCGAAGGAATGGTGGAAATCTACAAATGGCTGGTTGATCATTACTACAATCAGAAAAAAGATGTTGCATCAGCAGAAAAGTATCTGGCACTTGGAAAAGAAGTATATCCTAAAGACACATTCTGGGCAGCTTATGAACTCGATATGGCCCGTGACAATGGCAATAAACCTGAGCTGTTCAAGAAGTACGAATCGGTACTTGCCTCAGATCCAACCAACTATTCAGTCAGGTATAATTATGCTGTAGAATTGTACCAGGAAGGATATAAGGCTGATATCGCAGCCCGTCCGGCCAATTCCGCTGAGCTCATTGCAAAGGCTGATGAAAACCTTAAAAAAGTGATTGAAGCAAAGCCTGATTATGCAGCTGCGTACCTGGTTTTGGGTCAGATCCAGTATAACCAGGGGGTAGACCTGAACAATCAGAATAAGCTGATTAAACCCGCTGGCGGCAAAAAACTGACTCCGGAAGAACTGAAGAAAAAAGAAGAATACCGGACGCAGATTGCTACCAAGTTCGATGCAGCTGTACCTTACTTTGAAAAAGTTGACCAACTGCTCGGAAGCCAGGGAAAACTGAAAATGGAGGAAAAAGGATACCTGAAAGATGCTTATGACCTGTTGATTACCATTTATGACAACAAAGGCAACAAAGACAAGCTGAAGGTTTACGAAGAGAAATTCAATAACGTGGATAAAGTCCACTAATACAGACTTACAGAATTGAAAGCCGCAGCGATGCGGCTTTTTTTATACCCACTTCCACGAATAATTTATGTTATGTTAAATACTATTTCACTAAAAGTCTGAAACTCCTGTCCTATGATCGGCACTTTCCAATCCCAATAAAAAAGGGAGCCTTCAGCAAGCTCCCTTTGAATTTCTGTATTATGGTCAGTATAACAGGCGGACTTTAATAGTTTCCGGGATTTCGCGTAAAAGTTTTTGCGCCTGGGTGGATAGCTTTTTATCCACGTCAAGTACAACGTAACCAATTTCCTCATTCGTTTTAAGGTACTGCCCGAGGATGTTTATTTTGTGTTTGGAGAGTTCCGTATTGATAGCACTGAGAACGCCGGGAACATTCCTGTGGACATGCAGAATCCGGTGCGCTCCTTCCTGTGGCGGCAGGCTCAATGGCGGAACGGTATGGGATCCGAAACTATTGCCTGCCTCGAGGTATTGGCTCAACTTTACGCTTACGTCGTCGCCGATATTCTGCTGTGCTTCTTCGGTAGATCCTCCAATATGGGGAGTCAGAATAACATTCGAAAGGTTTTGTAATGGCGTTTCGAACCTGTCCCCGTTTTTCTCCGGTTCCCAGGGAAAAACATCAATGGCTGCCCCGGATAAATGTCCATCTTCCAGGAATTTCCGAAGGTCACCGAGGTCTACAACCTCACCTCTGGCATAATTAATCAGGATTGAACCTTTCTTGAAATATTTGAGGTTGGATTTGTTGATCAGATTTTTTGTAGCCTGATTTTCAGGTACATGTAACGTTACGATATCTGACTGCCCAAGTACATCCTTCAGGTTTTTTCCCGACATGGCGTTCCCTAAAGGCAGCTTGGTCAACGTATCGTAAAAAAGTACCCGCATACCCAATGCTTCTGCGAGCACACTGACCTGGGAACCAATATTCCCATAGCCGATAATTCCCAGTGTCTTACCCCGCAATTCGAAACTGCCCTTTGCATCTTTCATCCAGATCCCGTCATGCGCTGCTTTATTTTTATCCGGAATTCTCCGGATGAGCATGATGGACAGGCCGATAACCAGTTCGGCTACTGACCTTGTATTGGAATACGGAGCGTTGAATACCGCCACACCTTCTTTGGTAGCGGATTTCAGATCTACCTGATTTACACCGATGCAAAAACAGCCGATTGCCTGAAGTTTGGTCGCAGCAGCCAGCACTTTTTCAGTGATTTGGGTCTTTGAACGGATCCCTAACAGGTGAACGTCCTTTATCTCCCGGATTAATTCTTCCTCAGATAAAGCACCGCCGACCTTCCGTACAGAACTGTAACCCAATTGCTGAAAATGTTTAACGGCTTTTTCGCTGATGTTCTCCAGTAGCAGAATGTTGATCTTTTCTTTTGGATAGCTAGTTGTTGGTTCCATGTTTCGTTTGCTTGCTATTTGCAAATATCTCCCATTTTCATCATAAAAACTTGTGCGAAAAAGGGTTACGGCATACAATTTGGACTTATGAATACGTTATATTTGTGAAATCCAGATCCTTATAAGACAAAATTGAGCCTTTTGAAAAACAGTTTTGTAGTAATCCCATTCCTACTGCTGGCCGTAATCACGGGCTGCAGACAAAATCCTGCCCACAAGAAGGACGGGCAGTCCTCAGTTGCCGTTGCTTCAAGCGTTATCCCCGCAGCATACCACTACGCCGATAAGGCAACAACTGAAAAATATCAATCAGCTATCCATTCATTTTTTGAGAAGAATTTTGGTCGCTCCGGGTTCAACGGCAGTTACCTCGTCGCGAAGGATGGAGCTATTATCGCTGAGGGATATGAAGGTTTCCGGGATCCTGCCCAAAGAGCCAACCCGCTGTCAGAAAATGACGCCTTCCACCTTGCCTCGGTATCCAAAACCTTTACAGCAGTTGCGGTTTTAAAACTATGGGAAAATGGAAAACTGGATATTAATGAAGACATTTCCCATTATTTTGAAAACTTCCCCTATCCGGGCACAACAATAAAAATGCTTCTGAGCCACAGAAGCGGTCTTCCGAACTATACGAATTACCTTGATGCTTATCATTGGGACAAGAAAAAGCTGGTTACGAACCTCGATGTTCTTTCGTCACTTTATACTATCCATCCGCCATTGCAGTTTCCTACAGGAAAACGTTTCGCGTATTGCAACACCAACTATGCACTTCTGGCATTGATTGTAGAGAAAGTTTCCGGAAAATCCTTTCCCGATTTTATGCAGGAAACGTTTTTTCAACCCCTGCAAATGACAAAAACCTACATTTTCCAACCGCAGGATGAAACCAGGAGTCTGCCTTCCTTCGAATGGAATAACCGTAGGTATGGCCTGGAGTTTATGGATCTCGTTTATGGCGATAAAAACGTGTACAGCACCACTCATGATATGTTGAAATGGGATCAGGCCTTATATAACGGCCTGTTGCGAGACACCACTTTACAGGCTGCCTTCACCGGATATAGCTATGAGAAAGCCGGTCAGCGTAATTACGGTTTGGGATGGCGCCTCAATGAGCTCGAAAATGGAAAAAAGATTGTCTACCACAACGGTTGGTGGCACGGGAACAATACTGTATTTATCCGTCTTATAGAAGAAAAGGCAACGATTATCTTACTTGGTAATAAATACAATCGTGGGATTTACCGGGCAAAAATGCTTTGTGACCTATTTGGTGATTACCGTCAAAGCAACAACCGCTTCCAGGAATTTGAGTCTGATACCAACGACCACATCGCTGCCGGCGGGCCACGTTGATTCCATTTTTTTGTACTTTCCCGTATGAACTCAGCCTTCAGGGCACATCAAATGCGGGATTGGGATGCTTTCACCATTTCCAATTTACCCATCTCATCCATTGACCTGATGGAAAATGCTGCCAGGGCGTGCGTAACCTGGCTGGAGGATCATGAATTTCTGTACTCTGAAAAATTCACCATCTTTTGCGGGAAAGGAAATAATGGCGGTGATGGACTTGCCATTGCCAGGCTGCTGGGAGAAAGAAACAAAAAAGTACAGGTTTTCATACTGGAATTCGGACAACCGGGTACGGCCGATTTCCAGACTAACCTGCAACGGCTGCACGGAAGTGAAGTGGATATTCAGTATTTGCAGGAAGGTGGTGATTTACCAGAAATATTCCCGGATTCCTGGATAATCGATGCCCTTCTGGGTACTGGTACGAGCAGGCCAGCAACCGGCCGTCTTGAAATACTGATCGATTTTATTAACCGGTCAGGATGCCCGGTTTGCAGTATTGACTTGCCGAGCGGTATGCCTGCAGATTTTTCGATAGGTCCTTTTAACAGCGAAGGCCAACCATACTTTCCATCCGTTCGCGCAAAAGTTACCCTCAGCTTTCAGTCCTATAAACCCGCCCTGCTTTTCGCGGAAAATGCTGCTTATACCGGCCTGGTGCATTTGCTCGATATTGGTTTGTCGTCGGCTTTCCTGAAATCAACTGACCCCGATTTCGAAGGCGTGGATCAGGAAATGGCTTCCGGGATTATCGAACCCAGATCTCCTTTTGCACATAAAGGTAATTTTGGACATGCATTGTTGATTGCCGGATCAGTCGGAAAAATGGGTGCTGCATTACTCGCCGGCAAAGCCTGTTTACGCGCAGGTTGCGGGCTTCTGACTTTTCAATCTCCGGAAACCGAAAGATCAATATTGCAAACAGGCCTTCCTGAAGCGATGCTGCTTACCGGGCATATCGACGCCAACTATTATCGCTCGATTGGGTGTGGCCCGGGACTAGGACAATCGGCTGCTGCAGCAACCTTATTGGAGCAAATATTGAATGAAGTGAAAAGGCCAATGGTTTGGGACGCCGACGCCATTAACTTGCTGGCAGTACAAACAGAATGGCAAAAAAAGATTCCTCCATTTACAATCCTCACGCCGCACCCAAAGGAATTTGACCGGCTTGCGGGTATTTCCATCAATGAAAGCGAACGCTGGAATAGCGCGAGGGCATTGGCCATCAGCAAACAATGGATAATTATCCTCAAAGGACACCATACGTTGATCGCCATGCCGGGCGGGAAAGCTTATTTTAATACCAGTGGTAATGCTGCTATGGCCAAAGGCGGCAGCGGCGATGTGCTCACAGGTCTGTTAACCGGCCTGATTGCCAGGGGATACACTCCTGAAAAAGCGGCACTGCTTGGCGTTTGGTTGCATGGCCGTGCAGGTGACTTTGCAGCGTCAGAATGGGGAATGGAATCAGTTCTTGCTGGTGATATCATCGATCAGATCGGCAATGCGTTTATGGAGATATCTTCCTGATTATTTCTTTTTCCTTTTCTTGACTTCTACCTTTTCCTTTTCATCATCTTCCAGGAGTTTTCGCCAGTTGTCGTTAGGCGTGTCTTCAGATCCGGCAAGCGTCAGGCGGTAGTCTTCCTTTTCAATCTGCATTTCCCTGATTGTGGTTCCCGTATAAGCCTGAATGGCAGCCAGCAATTTTTCTTCTTCGGGGCTGCAAAACGCAACAGCTTGCCCCCGTTTCATGCCACGGCCGGTGCGTCCTACACGGTGTACATAATTTTCAGGCAGTTCCGGCAGGTCATAATTTACCACATAGTCCACATCAGGTATATCGATACCCCTCGCATTAACGTCTGTTGCAATCAGGAGCCTCGACGCTCCGGTTCGGAATGCCTCCAGGTCTTTGAGCCGGTCATCCTGCTCTCTTCCGCTGTGCATAACGAGGCTCGTGATGCCAACCCTGGCCATAGCAGCCTGAACTCTTTCAGCTCTCACTTTTGTCCGAACAAAAACGAGCACTTTTTTATCAGGCAATTCACGTAGCAGCCGTTCCAGGAAAAAGCGTTTATCATCCATACCAACATGCGCAACCATATGATCCACGTTCTTCGATACCGGATCTTTGGGTGACAGCTGAATCCTGACAGGTTTATTGGAGATGCCATAGCAAAGCTCTTTGATCTTGTCTGTGATCGTCGCAGAAAAGAAAAGTGTCTGTCGCCGCGAAGGCAACTTCCTGATAACATCGTTGATGTCTGTCAGGAATCCAAGGTCTAGCATGTGATCTGCTTCATCCAGCACCAGGATCTCCACTGTTTCCAAAGGAAGTTTTCCCTGGGCATACAAATCAAACATCCGCCCCGGTGTGGCAACAAGAATATCTACACCCATTGCCAATTGGCGGACCTGGCTCTCCTGGTCAACTCCGCCATGAAGTCCTAATACACGTAAACCAGTAAACTGACCAATACGGATAAATACTTCGGCGATCTGAAGTGCCAGCTCCCTGGTGGGCACCATAACCAGGCAGCGTAACCGATGTTGACCCCTCGATCTTTCCAGTTTAGCCTGCAGATGATGCAGAATCGGAATGGCAAAAGCTGCTGTTTTTCCGGTACCTGTCTGGGCTATTGCAAGAACGTCCTCTCCCTTTAAGATCGACGGAATCGCCTTGTACTGAATATCGGTAGGTTTACGGAAGCCCAGTTCATCGAGACTTTCCTTAATATCCTCAGATATGTGATATTGCTGGAATTTCATGTGCAGCAAAGGTATGAAAGATACTAGCTTTGCGCCTTCATCATGTGATATGTTAAGAACTGAAGCGAAAAGGACCCTTGCCCTGGCATTTCCCATTGTGATCGGAGAAATTGCTCAAATGGCGCTGCACCTGATTGACGCAGCAATGGTAGGTGCGATCAGCTATAAACAACTGGCTGCTTCGGCGTTGGTACTCAATGCCATGAATATTCCATTTGTGATTGGGATCGGAATGACGATTTCCGTCTCCCAGATGGTGTCACTGGCTCATGGAAAGCGGGATCGCCAACTTGTTTCCCATTATTTTTTCAACGGATTTATTTTATGTGCCGTTACGGCACTCGTTATTGCGGGATTATTGCTTTGGGGCACGCCGTTTTTGGAAAGCCTTGGCCAGGACCCTGAAGTAGTGCGGTTGGCCATTCCATTTATGAAACTGATGGCCATCAGCATAGTTCCGATGCTGTTGTTTATGACGCTGAAACAATTCGCTGATGGTCTCCAGTTCACCAAAATGGCCATGGCCCTGTCGTTATTGGCACTGCCGCTCAATGTGTTTCTTAACTGGCTGCTGATTTTTGGAAACGCAGGTTTTCCACGACTGGAATTGGTCGGCGCAGGTTGGTCTACGCTGATTACCCGTTCGATCATCTGCCTGATTCTGGGGATCGTGATCTTCCGAAACCGGCAGTTCCGGCCATATATTGCTGTAGGTAAAACGCAGTGGAAATTCAAATCCAAAACGATTTATGAACTGCTCCACATCGGCATTCCCAGCAGTCTCCAGATTGGTATGGAAGCGGGCGCTTTTGCTGTTTCCGGCATTATCATCGGAACCCTGGGCGCCGTACCACAAGCCGCTCATCAGATCGCCCTCAGCTGCGCCTCTTTTACTTTCATGGTTTCCATGGGGCTCGCGCAGGCAGGTTCCATTCGTGTGAGTAATGCATTTGGTGCCAATGAGCGACAAAAAATCATCGTCATCGGCAAAAGCACGCTGGCCACTGCTCTTTTATACGGCATCCTATGCGCTATCGGATTTACCCTGTTCCGCAACATCCTCCCTACACTCTTTAACGATAATCAGGCAGTGATAGAAACTGCTGCAGGACTGCTGCTTTGTGCCGCAGTTTTCCAGATATCAGACAGCACCCAGGCAATTGGTGCAGGGTTACTGAGAGGAATTAAGGACGTAAAATTACCTACCATCCTGGTTGGTATCGCCTATTGGGTTGTTGGCCTGCCCGTGGGTTATCTGTTGGGAATTCATTTTGGGTGGGGACCTTATGGCATCTGGATCGGGCTGATCGCCGGTCTCACCCTTGCCTCTGTATTCCTGATCAGCAGGTTTCTGAGCCAAACCCGCATCAGGTAATCAATCCGTATTGTAGTTTTTCCTGCTGAGAAAACTTAACGGTATTCCGATTGCCAGGATCAGGATCGCCATTCCTTCCAACGCTCCTTTCCATCTGAACGGACGGGATGGCAGCTGTGATACCGGTAATACAAGCAGGTTCATGACTGTCCACACCAATACCCCAAACAGGATTCCGAGCAAAATTGGTGAAGGGACCCATTTTCGCAGGTATTTCAGCAATTGAAAAAAGATCCAGGTAAATGCAAGCGCAATGCAAAAATGAATCAACAGGCCGAGCAAAGCTGTGCCAGCCCCCCCTTTAAATGCAGCCGGCCCTAAAAGTCCCGCGGCGATATAGCGCAACACCGCCAGCGGACTGGCCCCGCTTCTGAACCAGGCCATCACAAAAGCTGCTGCCAGGTCGAGGCAACCTACTATTATTCCTGCCTTGAGGATTTTTCCTGTTTTATTTTTCATGGTGCTCAGAACTGGCAGCGAGCAAATGCCGGAATTGAATTTACTAATTGATTCCGGCTGATATCGGTACTGCAACCTGATAGCAACCAACTACCCACTGATAGCACTTATCGTCTTCCGGCCGGTCATCCGGTCGCTTCCAAAGCGTGCATCACCGCTTCCTTATAGGATCGCCCGATCGGCAAAACGTAGCTTCCAATCTCCACCTCTGTCGCGGAGAATGCATCCACACGGTTGCGGGCAACAAGAAAGGACCGGTGGATGCGCAGGAAGTTATTCATAGTCAGCATTTCTTCAATCTGGCCAATCTGAAATTTCGTGTGTACTACCTTGTCAGTTGTAGTGACTTTGATATATTCTTTCAAACTTTCAATGTACAGGATCTCATCCAGGTATACCCGAATTTTCTTTTTGTTGACATTAAAAAGGATATGCTGACGCTCCGCTACGGAATTGATTTGTTGCAATTTGTTCACTGCCATGAGGAAACGGCTGAATGAAATCGGTTTCATGAGATAGTCAACGACATCAAGTTCGTAGCCATCCAGCGCATATTCCTGGTAAGCGGTAGTGATGATCACATGGGGCGGATGTTTCAGCGTTTTGATAAAATCCAGTCCTTTAAGTTTCGGAAGGTGTATGTCCAGGAATATGCAATCTATTTTTTGCTGTTGCAGGATGTCCAGTGCATAGATCGCATCGGTGCAGGTAGCTTTTAATGTCAGGAAGGGCACCTGACTGATGTAGTCCTGCAGCACTTCTGCAGCCAACGGCTCATCTTCTACAATGAGGCAATTAAATTTTTGCATGGCTATTCAGGTTTACACTCAGGTGAATTTCGAACCGGTCTGTATGATTATTTACCCGTAACTCATGTTCGGGGTACAGCAACTCAAGTTGCCGCCTTACGTTGCTTAATCCTATATTTTCACGGAGTTTCTCAGCTTCTCCATTTTCTTTTGAATTCTCAATTCTGAACTCCAGCTTCTCCCCTTTCAACTGCAGGTTCATATGAATAAAGGAGTCAAATCTGCTCTCGCTGATACCATGTTTAAAAGCATTTTCAACAAATGGCAACAGGATCAACGGCGCTAATTTCTGATTGGGGTCATCTATTTCCCGGTTAAATGCAATGGACAAACGGTGATTATACCTGATCCGCTCCAATTCTATATAGCCATCCAGAATATTCAGCTCATCGGCAATCCGGATCACCGGCTGGCGCGACTCGTACAACATAAATCGTAGCAACGATGACAACCGTAGCACCACATCAGCGGTATTGTCTGATTTCTTTCTGGCAAGTGCATAAATATTGTTCAGTGTGTTGAACAGAAAATGCGGGCTTGTCTGCTGCCGCAGGAATTTCAGTTCTGTCTCCAGTTTATCGCGCACCAGTTCTTTTTCCCGCTCTTTGCTCCTGAGTTGCCCAACCAGCAATTTGATTGCCGTGGCTGTGCCGGCAACAAAGCCGGTATCCATTACCGAAATTAGTATTCCCAGCAACGAATAGGGATGATATGTTTTGATCAGCCCTTCATAAAATACGGGCAAAGTAACATAGGCATAAATAGTGCGCGAAATGAAGACGGAAATCGCAGATGCAATTGCCAGCGACACCAGTGCGCTGCGCCGCTCAGCAGGTCCGGCGACAAACTGCGACAGAAGACGATACATAATGAAATAGGCCAGGCCAGCCTTCGGAATCAGTGCCACCGTTGCAGTAAGAAAAGCTACCCAAAACTGCTTGTTATCAGACCATTGGGATACGGACGGAGCTACCCAGATCATTTGCAATAAGGCATCCTGGATCAGGTAGATCACCCAAAAGAGAATATGTAGCCACCAGCGTTTCACCGTGATAAAATTCGAGAATATTTGCTAACAGTAAAGCGATATGATGAACAGCGAAAATCGAAGCCTTAACGGCAGGGTATGTTGTATCAATGGCTGACTTTATCTGTAACGTCTTCATCTTCAAATCCCGGCACGAATTCATTTAAGTAGATCTGAAACAATACAATGATGTAGTTAATCAGCAACGGCCCGAAAATCAGCCCGATAAAGCCAAACAGACTCAACCCGGAAATCACACCCAGAATGGTCACGACAGGATGAACATTGCCGATTCTTTTCAGCAGCGTCATTCTGGCCAGTGTGTCCACATTTCCGGTAACGAGCAGGCTGTATAGCAATACCCCCGTTGCCGGCCAGGTTTCTCCGCTTGCATACATGAAAACTACAACCGGCACCCAGATGATCATAGTACCTACCATCGGGAAAAAAGCAAACAGACCGGTAAGTACGCCCCAGATGGCAAATTCAGGCACGCCAAAAATATAATAACCCAGCATGGCAGTCATGCCCTGGATGATGGAAATCAGGGGAATCCCGATTGCATTGGCTTTAATGTTGTTTTGTGTTTCTGTAACCAGCAAGTCGATGTTCCGGGCTTTCAGCGGTGTTATTTTACGACTGTATTTTTCAATCTCCTGCCCGTTGATCAACAGGTAATAAAGCAAAAAAAGCATGATCGCAAGATTGAACAGGATATTGGTGGTGCTGTTCAGCAGCCTGGGAACAATCGTGGAGATCTTTTCAAATATTGCATTGAGGGTATTGGGGCCCATCACATCATAATTGTACCGTTTTTCTATTGTTTCGACGGCATTTTTGAACATGTCGACATACTGTTGCGGGTTAGTCAGGAATTCATGAACTTTCGGCTGAAGCAACGCAATAACGATATAAATGGGAACACCAAGGATGATCAGGTAGAATAATAAAAATAATCCGGCAGTCCACCCCTTCCGCCACTTTTCAATCATAATCAGATGGAAATATCTTTTCCTGCTGAGAATGTAGAGTGTTACAGCCCCCAGTATTCCGGGAAGAAATACGCTCAGTGAATGAAACAGCAGGAAGATAAGCAACAGGATAATGGCCAGTAAGGAGAGTTGGCGCAGCCGGTCGTGGAAGCTGGTTGGCATGTGTTGGCATTTAAGTTTGAGGACTAGCCCAGGTCTCCCGCAGGAAGCGCAGCCAGTTTCCCCTCAGTATGTTGTCAATATCTGTTTCAGTGAAATTCCGTTTGCTGAGCAGGCCGGCCAGTTTATTCAGATCGGCTATTGTTTCCAGGTCATAAGGGCATTGCTCCCTGCCGAATGCACCATCAAGATCAGAGCCGATCCCTACATGCAAGCTGTTCCCTGCAATGGAACAAATGTGTACGATGTGGTCGATCATGCTGTCTATATTACAGTTCATCGCCTGTGGCGTAGATTTCCCACGCTCCCAGCCTGGCACCATCATCCAGGCATCGAGTGCGCCTCCGATCACCGCATTCTTTTCGATCAGTGCTTTGATTTGTTCGTCGCTGTATTGGCGGTTATGATCTACCAATGCACGGCAATTGTTGTGGCTGGCCCAGATGCTTCCATGAAATATGGACAACGCTTCCCAAAAACTTTCGTCGCAGAGATGCGTGGCGTCAAGGATCATATTCAGGCGTTCCATTTCCCTGAGCAATGCCGGGCCATCCTTTTCCAGCGGACCGGTGGCATCTGTACCCGGTGCATAACGGCCTGGCCCATAATGGGCCGGGCCTACTGCCCGCAATCCATATTGCCAGGCTTTTTCCAGGTAACTGACATCAATCAGAGAATCGGCACCTTCCAGGCTAAGGATATATCCAACCGGCAATGATTCCGTTGCTGTGGTTTGTGTCCATTCCAGTAAATGTGCATCCAGTGTAACCAAATCCGTTATCATCCGCATTTCTCCGGCCGCTTCCATGGCTTTATACCATGCGAGCTGTCCCTGTGTCTGAGCCCAGGCCTGTTCCGGCGAATGCCAGCCGGATAGCGGGTTACCGGGAGCCACATACCTGCCGATCTGGGTAGCAACCACCAGTGCCACACCTCCTTTTCTCAACTCCGGAAGGGATACGGTCGCCTTCCCGCGATCCGGTTTGTCGCTTAACCCCTCCTCTCTTTCATTGATCTTGTTCACGGGAAGCCTCAGATCCCGGTTCCACTCCAGCGCATTCATGGCCAGGTCAAGATGAGCGTCTATCAAAAACATCTGTTTCAGATACTGATTTTTCGTTTTCTGGCCACCGTCAGCCACTCCCCTGCCGGAATGCCTTCATGAACGCAGACTGCCGATTCATGCAAAGCAACAGTAGGGCATATATGATACGGAACTCCATACAAAACATCACCCACCTGGTAGCCATGGCCTGGATTGATTTCCAGCACCAGGTGCTCTTCACTCTGTGATACCGGCCTGAGGTCGGCGGCATTTAAAAAAGTGACCCGCCGGCTAAGTTCATTTTCAGCGGCAACTGCCTTGTGGCCGAGATCAACACAGATCCTGTTTTCAGCAGGAAGTGAAACTATGCGGCAAAGCAAAACAGCGGCCTGTTGGAAAGGTTGTTCCTGGAAACCTTCATAACCCCGGTCCCAATACACAAAAGTGCCGGGGCTGCATTCCACGTGATTGTGCTGGAGGTGATACGGGAAAGATGGCGTTCCGCCTGCAACCAGTTTAACAGGTGCACCTTCCAGCATTTCAAGGGTGGCGCGTAATTCCCAGACCGGCGCGAAAGCCGTTGCCAGCGCTTCCTGCCGCTCGCCAAGCCAGTCCTGGTGGATATGACCATCATAAGCGTGTAGTCCCCTGAATTGAAGGCTCTGCATGGCATTTATTTCATCATATAAAGCGCGCGCATGAGAAGGCAGAATTCCGGTCCGGTTCATGCCCACATTCAGGTCTATCCATACAGGAACAGGATTTCCGGTCCTGACAGCTTCGTTTAAAGACAATGCACCCGCACTATTGTCAACCAGGCAGGAAAAATCACTTTCCGGAAATTCATCACGAAGGCGTAAAAATCTGCTGATCGCCGGCCCCGTCAGCGGGTATGCCAGCAGGATATCGCTGGCGCCACAAGTTGCCAGCAGCTCGGCTTCAGCAATAGTGGCACACTTGAATTGACGTATCCCCTCTGAAATCATCAGTTTTATCGGTTCCGCGGCCTTGCAGGTCTTCACATGCGGACGAAGTTTTTCTGCACTTCCGGCCATCCCGATCAGTTTCCGGATATTGTCCCGCACGACTTCCGGTGAAACCAGCAACGCCGGACTTGCAACAAGTTCTGGTTGTTGCAGCATGTACCAGTCAAATGCAAAGTTGCTCATTAGCTATTCAATTCAAACAGCGCTTCTATTTCAACGGGAATATTCCCCGGTAGTGAACCCATGCCAACAGCGCTTCTGACACCGATCCCCCTTTCTTCTCCCCAAATGGCTGCAAATAACTCACTGCACCCGTTGATCACAAACGGATGTTCGCCAAAATCAGGCGTACACCCTACCATGCCCAGTACCTTGATCACCCGGCCAACCCTGTCCAGGCTGCCTAACTGGGTCCTCAAAGTAGCCAATATAGTGAGTCCGACCTGTCGCGCTGCAATTTTGCCCTCCTCTTTGGTAAGCTGCTCTCCTACCCTTCCCGTAATCAGGGTTTTGTCAGTTCTGACGGGACCATGCCCCGAGACAAAGACCTGGTTTCCGACGATCAGCAATGGTTTATAAACGCCCACGGGCATCGGCGCCGGTGGAAGTTCCACCCCGAGTGACAACAACCGTTCTTCTGCAGTCATTATTGGCGATTTGTTATTTGAATAGGTAAATTAGTGAATTCCGGTCAATGGCAACCTGTTCATTATTAGTCAGAAATGAACAAATATCAAGTGGATGCCTCCACGGAAAATGTTGATTTTTAGCATGATGAAACAAACGCTGCTATGCCTGGTGACCGCAATTGCTGCCCTTCTTGCATTTGCTCACGTAAACGCCCAACCGAAACCTTCACACAACCTGATTTTTGACAATATCCCTGCACGGTGGGACGAAGCCCTTCCCCTGGGTAATGGTTGGATGGGTGCATTGGTCTGGCAGAAAGGTGATAACCTCAGGTTATCACTTGACCACGTTGATCTTTGGGACGAACGGCCTATGCCCAAGATCGATCAGCTGAAATTCAGCTGGGTGATCGATCAGGTGAAGAAAAAGGATTATGACACTGTTCAGTCAGTAGGTGATGTGCCTTATGACAATTCCCCCGCTCCCACCAAAATACCCGGCGCGGCACTAGAGTTTAACTGTTCCTTCCTCGGTAAAACGGCAACCGCCGAACTGGATATCAGTACCGCCCTTGCTACATTAACTTATCCCAATGGTACCCGTTTCCTCAGCTATGTACATGCTGATCGCATGACAGGCTATTTCGCATTCGAAAAACTTCCGGCAGGTACTGTGGTTACACCGCAACTGATTATTCCCGGATATAACAAGAAAAACATTCCCGTAGGAGGCAATATGGTTGTCGACGGACAGGGCCTCGAGCAGCTGGGTTATGCCGCAGGGGCAATTCAGAAAAAGAATGGCGAAATCAGGTACCACCAACCAACCTGGAAGGGCCATTATTATGAAGTACTCGTGCAATGGCAACGCATGGGTAAAGATGGTATGATCGGTGCCTGGACAATCACTGTGGATGCAAAAGCCTCCCTTCCGGCCTTAGATACCCGGTCAAAAGAGCCAACATTCTGGCCTTCGCATATTGCCTGGTGGCAGGACTATTGGAATAGGTCTTCCGTACAGATCCCTGACACCCTCCTGAGCAGACAGTATTACCTGGAAATGTACAAGTTCGGTTCAGTGGCCAGGGCCAACACGCCTCCCATTTCCCTGCAGGCTGTATGGACAGCGGACAACGGCAATCTTCCACCCTGGAAGGGCGATTTTCACCATGACCTGAATACCCAGCTGAGTTACTGGCCGGGATATGTATCCAATCATACCGACCTCACCGCATCTTTCACGAACTGGTTGCTTAAGGTGAAGAAGGTGAACGAAAACTGGACAGAACGCTACTTCGGTACGAAAGGCCTGAATGTGCCGGGAGTAACTACGCTTAATGGAAAAGAAATGGGTGGCTGGATCCAGTATTCGATGAGTCCGACCGTTTCCGCATGGCTGGCGCAGCACTTCTACCAGCAATATGCCTATACAGGAGACGAAAAGTTTTTGAAGGAAAATTGTCTGCCATATTTCCGCCAGATTGATCAGTTTCTGAATGGAATTGCAATTACCAACGACAAAGGGAAACGCCAGTTGCCCCTCAGTGCATCGCCGGAAATCAATGACAACAGCATCGATGCCTGGTTCCAGCGAACAACCAATTACGACCTGGCCCTGATCCACAACTTTTACCGCAGGTTCGCAGAACTGGACTCAGCAGCAACCGGCAAAGCTGCCGGGCAGCTTCTTGAAAAGGGAGAAAGTTTTATGCCGCTTGATACCGACCCGAGCGGACTCACGGTTGCTCCTGGTTATCCGCTAAAGGAATCTCACCGGCATCACAGCAACCTGATGGCGATTTATCCGCTCCAGCTTTTGTCAAAAGACAAACAAGATGATAAAGTCATCATGCAAAACTCATTTGCCAATTTGCAGAAACTGGGAACCCGGGCCTGGTGTGGCTACTCTTTCAGCTGGGCGGCGTCCCTATATGCCAGCGCCGGAATGGGCGACAGCGCCTTGCGATACCTGCACATTTTTGCGGAGAACTTTTGCTCATCCAACAGTTTTCACCTGAATGGTGATCAGAAGAAAGGGCAATACTCCAATTTTACTTACCGGCCTTTTACGCTTGAGGGAAACTTTGCATTTGCACAAGGCATTCATGAACTCCTGATCCGCTCAGAGCAGGGATTCATTGACATTTTCCCTGCATTGCCGTCTACGTGGGCGGATTGCTCCTTTCACCAGCTCAGAGCCACGGGCGCTATCCTGGTGGATGCGGTCAAAACAAATGGTGTTCCGCAAGAAGTAGTGCTCAAGGCGGAGAAAGCCGGAAAAGTCAGGATTCGCCTGCCTTTCCGCACATTCATCCAGCAGGGAATTTCCCGGGACAGCATTCTGCAGGAGGAAAAAGGAATTATTTCCTTCAATATGACCGCCGGACAGGAGATCACCTTTAAAAATGCATTCGAGTAAAGTCATAAGGGCAACAGCGGAGTACCTTCACGGTATTCCTCACTTGCAGAGGTTACGAGCGTATCGCCTGCCTGCAATTGGCCATAGATTTCCCATTTTCCGCCGCTGTTCCGGCCTTTCTTGACTTCGGCTTTTTTTGCTTTTCCTGACCGGGAAAGGATCACATAATTGCCTTCGGCGCCGTTGATCAGCGCAGTTTCCGGAATAACAAAACTGCTGTCACTGGCCGGCAGCGGTAAGGAAATTTCCGCCACCATACCGGGAAGCAGTTTCTTGTCATTGTTGATCACATCCATTTCAACATGCTGTGATCGCAAACGGGCATCCAGGGCGCCGGCCAAACGGACCAATTTCCCTTCGAAGGTTTGTCCAGGTAAAGACCGAACGGTAAAAGTCAGGGCGTTCTGCTGGTTGACCAGTCCGGAATACGCTTCAGGAACGGCAATGATCAAACGCAGTTTTTTCTGTTGCTGCAGGGTAAACATCGGCAACTCTGACCCTTTGCCTGCCGGACCAACATAGGCGCCTGTATTGACATTTCTCGCTGATATCACGCCGTCAAAAGCAGCACGGATCGTCAGGTAGTCACGGTTATTGTTGACTTCTGTATAGGCGGCCCGGGCAGCAGCGAGGTTGGCAGCATCGCTTTGTTCCCTGGCCAGCGCAAGGTCCAGGTCGGTTGGAGAAATGGTGCCTGGTGTTTTGCTGGTTTCCAGCAGCCTGTTGTAGTAGGCTTTGCTGTTGAGATGGACCGCTTCAGCGGCTTTGAGCCGGGAAGAGGCTCCGTTTAATTGTGCATTGATCTCCGGCGCTTCAAGAATGGCCAGCAGTTGCCCCTGTTTCACTTCTGAACCGACATCCACGAGGATTTTTTTCACAAAGCTGTTCACTTTGGCATACAGGTCCACTTTTTCAAAAGCCTGCAGTTCCCCCGGAAGTTGCAGGGTAGTTGACAACACTCCTTTTTCCAGTACGAAAGTTTCCGGCATAGCTTTTTTACCAGCCAGTGCAGGATCAGCCGGTTTGGCTGAAGATTGACAGGAACTGTTCATCAAGATCAGCATTCCTCCGGCAATTATGAGGTTGATAGGATTATATTTCATGGTGACTAGAATGTTTGGGTTGATAAAATTTGCTCTGCGGGTCTTCGGGGTCCAGTGAAACAGAATCTGTACTGTTTTTTCCCTGCACCCAGGCGAATACCAGTGGAAGAATACATAAAACAGCAACTGTCGATGCGATCAGTCCGCCGATCACGGCGCGTCCTAATGGTGACACCTGGTCACCACCTTCGCCGTGGCCGATAGCCATGGGCAACATCCCCGCAACCATTGCAAGGCTGGTCATGATGATGGGACGAATTCTTAAAGCAGCTGCTTCCCTGGCGCTTTTCAGGGCATCATGATTTTGAAGGCGCAATTGTTCGGCATTGGTGACCATCAGTACAGCATTGGCAATAGATACACCCACCGACATGATGATGCCCATATAAGACTGCAGGTTGAGGGTTGATCCCGTCAGCCACAACAATAATAATGCTCCGAGTACAACAGCAGGTATCGCAGTGAGAATAATCATGGGAACGCGGAAGGATTGGAAATTTGCAGCAAGCAGCAGGAAAATCACCACTATGGCGACGAGAAGACCCGCCTGCAGGTTACTGAGTGTTTCTGATAAGACGGTGCTTAACCCGATCCGGTCCACGAACAATCCCCGGGGAAGTTCACCAAGTCCGGATATCATCTTGTCAATATCTTTTGCCGCAGTACCCAGGTCAGTTTTATACAGGTTGGCAGTTACACTTACGTAAGGCATAGCGCCAAGGTTGTCGTTTTCGCCGTAGGTGGTGTCACGGGTAATCGTAGCTACATCCCCCAATACAGGGCGATTGCTGTTTCTGAGCAGGGGGATCTCCTGGATGTCCTGTTCAGTAGTCATTTCGTTCAGCGGCACCTGTACCTGAACGCTGTATGACAAACCGATCTTTTCATCCAGCCAGTTATTTTTTTCAGTATATCTTGACGAAGACGTCGCTGCAATCAGGGAACGGGAGATTTCATTCATATCCACTCCCAGCTGCGCCGCTTTGACACGATCAATATTGATGTTCAGTGCAGGATATTTGGTGGGTTGCGATAACTGTACATCGCGCAAGTAGGAAATGTTTTTCATCTGATCAATCACCTTGTTGGCATAGACCTCATTCTGGATTTTGTTTTTACCGGAAATACGTACCTCGACCGGTGTTGGTGAACCCTGGCTCAGCACTTTATCGGTAAGTTCAATGGGCTCAAAACTGAGGCGGACATCCGGAATCACCTGGTGCATCCTCTCCCTGATTTTATCCTTGAATTCATCCATGTCTGTATGGTAGTCTTTCAGGCTTACCTGGAAAACTGCCTCATGTGGCCCGGCCATAAACAGGTAGATCGGGCTCACGGAAAACTGTGAGGGATGTTGTCCTACGTAAACCGATGAAATGGCGATATGCTCTTTGCCAACCATCTTTTCCAGCTCATGCAGGAAAGAAAGTGCTTTTTCTTCTGTTCGTTCAATCCTTGTGCCCTGCGGCGCACGCATCCTTACCTGGAACTGGCTGGAATTCACTTTCGGCAGAACATCTTTGCCAATGTGATCCAGTAACAGAACGGCTGCGGCGGAGGCAACAACCAGGTATGCGACAACCACGAATCGCCTGGCAGGCATCATGCGGTCTATGAAACGCATGAACCGGTTCCGGAACTTTTCAAAAGGACCAACCTTTCCATTGTTGTTGAAATCTTCTCTTTCCACCAGCACCCGCTTCTGCGCCATAGTATCCTCCTCCCCTTCCGGCGCAGTCATCGCATGGGGATGCGGTTTCATGATCCAGTTCGCCATGATGGGTACAAAAGTTTGGCTAAGCAGAAAGGAGATGAACATAGAGCATCCGATGGCCAGTGCCAAAGGCAGGAACAATGCACCCGGGATACCTGACATCGTAAAAGCAGGGGCAAATACCGCCAGGATACAGACGAGGATCAGCAGTTTGGGCAGGGCGATCTCCTTACACGCATCCCATATGGCCAGTGCTTTGGGTTTTCCCATATCGAAGTGCTGGTGAATGTTCTCAATGGTAACCGTGCTTTCATCAACGAGGATGCCGATGGCCAATGCCAGGCCACTGAGTGACATGATGTTGATGGTTTGTCCAAATAACTTGAGGAACAGCACCCCCGATATGATCGACACCGGAATAGTCAGGATAACGATAAGGGCTGCCCGCCGGTCGCCGAGGAACAACAATACCATCAGGCCGGTCAACAGTGCGCCGATCACACCTTCACTGATCAGGCTTTTAACGGCGTTGATGACATAAACGGACTGATCAAATTCGTAGGACAGTTTTACGTCTTCAGGGAGGGTGCTTTGTATTCTTGGGAGGCTGGCTTTGAGATTGTTCACCACCTCCCAGGTAGAGGCGTCAGCAGATTTGGCAATACTGATATAAACAGACCGTTTTCCGTTGATCAGGGCATAACCCGATGTGACATCAGCACCATCCTTCACGGTTGCAATGTCACGGAGGTAAACATTGCTGACCCCGCCTTTAAAGAGTGGAATGTTTTCGAAATCTTTAATTTGTTTGATAGTATTATTGGTAGGCGTAATGTATTGTTTATCTCCTACCCTGATATTTCCTGAAGGTGCTGTCTGGTTATTGATGCGGATGGCTTCCACCACCTGGTCGGGAGTGATGTTGTGTGCCCGCAACGCTTCCGGATCAACATTGATCTCTACCGTGCGGATATTGCCACCGAAAGGCGGAGGTGCCAGCAGGCCGGGAATGGAAGTAAATGACGCCCGTACGTAAACATTCGCAAGGTCCTGTAATTCGTTATTGCTTCTTTGTGCGCTGCTTAACACCAATTGACCTACTGGCAGACTCGATGCGTCAAACCGGATAATGAAGGGTGGTTGCGTTCCCGGCGGAAAAATGGCCTGCGCGCGGTTGGACAGGGCACTGAGCTCTGAAGCCGCCTGCGCCATATTGGTCCCCTCATAGTAGGTTAGTTTCATCAGCATCAGGCCCTGGGTGTTTTTGGTTTCGATGCTTTTGATGCCATTTGCGAACAAAAGGATGTTCACATATTGTTTCCCGAAATAGGATTCCATCTGGTTGGGCGTATAGCCGCCAAACGGATGCGCGATATAAATGACCGGCAGGTTCATTTTCGGCAGGATGTCTACTTTGATATCGCGGATCGCACCGATTCCAAAGAAGAGCAGTCCAGCTACGAGTACCAATATAGAGATGGGTTTCCTTAGGGCTAACCTGATCAGTTTCATGTTATTGCAATTGATTCAGAAAAAGGTTGAAGTCGCCTGTCGCTGCTGCTTTAAGCAACAGGGCCTGCCACACATTACTGGTGGCGACATCACGGGTGGTCTCGGCACGGTTCAGTGTATAGAGGGCCTGTGTAACATCAATGATAGTAGCGAGGCCATTATGATAAAGGACGCTTTTCTGGAGATAGGCATCAGCAGCTGCCTTTACCTGGATGGGTGCTTCCTGGTAGTTTGCCAGGGCATTACTCAACTTATTTGCTGCGAGTGCTTGCTGTGCATTAAGCTGAGAAGCAGCAACATTGTATTCCTGTTGAAGAGCTGCAGAAATGTATTGCTGACTGTTGACCTGTTGTTTGACTCTCGTTAGTGAGGTAATATTCCAGAACATGCCAACACCGAACAGGTAATTGCTTCTGGTGGGTTTAACGCCGTCCAGGTACGACTGGGTATAGGCTTTCTGGTCCGCCGAATAACCGAAGTCAAAACCTGACCCGCGTGTCTGGTAAATCCCGAAAACGGAGATAGCGGGAAATTTTGCAGCATTAACCAACTTTGTCTGTTCCTCGTTCTGGTTGATGCGGGTCTGATAAAATTGAAGGGTCGGATGTTCGGTAGCCGCGGCAGGTTGCCTGTTTACATCCGGTTTGCTGGAAAACAAGGTGGTATCCAGGATGAAATCCTGCGATTGAATGCCTACCAGGAAGGCCAGTTGGTTGGCTCGTTCCTGTTCTGCGTCGCGGGCGAGGATAAGGGCTGATCGGGCATTGGAGAACTCCGCATTGGCCTGGGAAGAATCCACGCCGGCAACAAGTCCGTTGATCGCTTTACGGATAACCACGTTCCTGAAGGTGTCAGCACGGTTAAGGTTTTGTTCCTGGGATATCCGGAGGCGTTGCGCGGCGACCAGGTTCAGGTAGGCACCGGCAACCCTGATCTCGTGCTGGAAGATTTCCTGGCTGTAGTCGGCCCGGTCGCGTTCGGCGATACTTCCGGCCGTCCTGACCTTTTGTTTATTCCTGCCAAACGTGAACACGTCCCAGTTGACATTGGCGAGATATAATGCCCCGAATGCGGCATTCCAGTTTTGTTCCGGAAGTGGCAGGCCGCTGGATGCCACCCCGTACCCACCCAATCCGTAAAGCGGTCCGTTCTGACCGTTGACGGTGCCATAGTCTTGCTGTAGGGATACCACGAAATTGGGAAGTGCTTCCTTTCTGGCGGTTTGAATGCCCGCCTGCGAGGCCTGGAGATAGGCTTGTTTGGCCTTGATGGCGGGAAAATTCCTGAGGGCCATGTCAACAGCATCCCTGATGCTGAGTTTTTCCTGGGCCATTCCCGGAAGGGAAAAAAGTGCCAGGAAGAGTACTATACTGCTTCTGCTCATATCCTGCTTGCTTGCTGACACAAAGCTTGCAATTGAATTTGAAGCAATTTTGAAGCTATATATTAAGGTGGAAATAAGGGATGAGGAAATACGGCATCGGGGTAAACAAGTAACCTGAAATTCAAAAAAATTTTTTAATCAGGATTACTTGCATTTGAAAAAAACACTTTCTATCTTGTCTGCAGGATCAGATATTGCTCATTGATCCACTGCTTACACTTGCCACTTCTTTCGAAAGACCACCCTTCTTGTTGTATCTACTTTTTTTAGTTATTACTGATTAATTCACTGGCCTGAAATTCAGGCGGATGGGCTATTTCCGCCTGGTATCAAAATACATTCCGGAAATCCGATATCACATGGTGTTATCAACCTGCATGTTGCTGTGAAGCAGCATATCTGTACTCCTATGCAATTACGATAAGATCTGCCCGTAGAAAATTTAACAGATCACTTATGAAAGCACCCGGTGTGCCTCCTAAACCTGATGGTTCAGCGCCATTGTTATGGCTGCTTGTGCCCCTGAACAGCGTAACCGTTGTCGTGAAGCTGATTTTCGCCTGGTTATCAGGCTGCAAATTTAGTGCCAGTAACGATCAATATTTTCGGTTCCTGGTAACCGGTAGCTGCTTCGATTCTCCATTATTATTTCTGTTTCGTTCGGTGTGGCAACTGCCCTATCTGCCGGATTGGTTTAAAATGCCAATTGGTGTGGGGTGGACGGCCAGGCCTGAGCCTGACGAAGAAGTATACCTGCAATTTCAACACAACCGAACCCGCCTATGAAAACTTCTACACAAAACCTTGCAAATTTCTCTGCCAAACAAGGCCTTCCCCGGAAGGCATTTGGTGTTTCTGCATATACCCTGAATCCCCTCACCGGTAAACCTAGCATCATGAAAACAGTTGTACAAAAGTGGTCAGCAGTCGGAATTGTCTTGTTGCTGCTGCAAGCTCTATGCGTACCCGAAGCGTTCGCCCAGGTGACGACACAAACTTATAACTGGACTGGTTCAGCGCAAACATTTGTGGTACCCGCAGGTGTTACTTCTGTTCAAGTGGAGTTATGGGGCGGTGGTGGTGCCGGAGGTGGCACCAGTGCCAATCAAAATAAATATGCCGGTGGTGGTGGTGGTGGAGCCTATTTCAGGGCAACGTCTGTGGTGGTGACACCTGGCAGTAGTATAACTGTAACTGTAGGACGGGGTGGCCAGGGTGTGTTAAATGCCAATGGACCCGCCGGTGAAGCGTCTACTTTCGCATCAGCATCGCCAGTTACCGCAAATGGTGGTGGCGGTGGTGGCGGAGCATTGAATACAAACAATACAGCTCAGGCTGGTAGTGCCGGTGCTGCAGCTACGGGAACCTTTAATGGTGGTGCAGGTATTGCGGGAAGCACAAGTAACACCTATAGTGGTGGTGGTGGTGGTGGTGCAGGCAACAACGGAAATGGCTCTGCGGGTAACCAGGACGCAGGTGGTAATGGTGGTGGAGGTACTGTTGGAGGAGCAGCCGGTGGCGATGGATTGACGCAGGGAGCAGGTAACGGCGGGGATGTAACCGGCCTGGCCGGCGGTGGCGGTGGTGGCCGCGGTAATGGCTCCAATAACGCAACCAGACGTGGGGGAAACGGCGGTAATGGCCGGGTAATTGTGACCTATACATTACCTCCCTATACATCAACAAAGACGGGCAACTGGAATGACCCAACTGTTTGGGATGCAAATGCTGTTCCGGTAGCGGGTAGTACAGTAATCATTGCCGCAACACATACTGTAACGGCGAATGTAAGTTCAGCCGCATTAGCTACTGTAACTGTAAACGGAACGCTTGACCTGACCTCAAATACAGTGAACGGTAACAATACCAGTACGTTTACTGTCAGCGGTTCAGGAACACTTAAAGTAGGCGCAGCTAACTTTCCTTCCAACTATACTTCAGTTGTTTTAGGTGCAGGTAGCACAGTGGAATACAATGGTACTGCGCAAACGGTGAATCCGCGAGCCTATAGCAACCTTACCTTATCCGGAAGCGGTATTAAAACACTGACATCTATCAGCAGTGTCACCGGAACGCTCACCCTGGGCGGAACAGCCACTGCTACCACGGCAGCTAACCTTGCTGTTGGTCAGAACCTGGTAATTGGTGATGGAACAACGCTGACTATTGGTGGATTTACTTTTTCCGTTGGCGGTACCACAACTATTGGTGGCGGAACAAGCGGAACACTCGTCTTTGGGTCAACTACCGGAACCAAAACTTTCACAGGGGCTGTCACGTTGTTAAATGGAGCCAGCTGGACGAATAGTTCTACAACATCTACAACGCTTAGTAATGGGCTATCCAACGCCGGGACATTTGTTGCCGGTTCAGGAGCACTTACGCTGAATGGTTCGGTAACCAATACCGGAACTTTCAATACCAGCTTTATCACTACTGCACCTGTGCCTGCAGGCATTACCTGGGGTGGAACATTTATTTATTCCGCACTTAGCGGCAGCCAGGTAATTATGGGTGGTACAACTACTTATAATAATCTCCAGCTGCTCAATACCAGTGGCAGTAACACTGCAAACGGAAACATATCAGTCGCCGGCGCATTGACGACCACGGCTGGAGGCACATTTGTGCTGGGTAACAATCTGCTGACCGGAACACTCAGTTCAATTACCAGTAACGGAACAATCACCACCACCAATACTACCTCCCTGCCAATTCCCGCTGGAAAAACCTGGGGCGGAACGGTTTCCTATATAGCACCCGGTGGCACACAAACTATTGTAGCCGGAACCTATAATAATCTCCGTCTGGATCATAGTGGCAGTACAAGCACAGCAGGTGGCGACCTTACCGTAAATGGCACGTTAACCCAGTCCAGCAGTACAGCAACTTTTGATCTGAGCACTTTTGCTCTGTCTGGCAGCCTGACCGCTATCAGTAATTCAGGAACGATCAAAACACAAAACACCAGCAACACCCCTCTCCCATCCGGTAAAAACTGGCTTGGAGCAGTTGAGTTTTATGGCAGCGGTTCACAAACGATTCCGCAGGGAACCTATGAATCAATCATTCTTTCCAACACAGCAGGGGCTACCCTGACCGGCAGTTCAACGGTCAGCAACGGTCTCTCGCTATCCAGCAAGCTTCACCTGGTCAATGCCGATCTGAGCCTGGGTTTCTCAGGCGCAGTAATCGGCGCCGGAGCCAGCCAATATATTGTAACGGATGGAACCGGGCAGCTGAAGCGATCGGTCGGAACTTCATTCGTGACCTTCCCGGTAGGTAACAGTGCGTACAACCCGATCACGTTCAAAAACTCATCCCTTCCTTCCGATACTTATGGTATCCGCGTTGAAGATGGAGCTGTTCCCAATGCTGCCTCTTCGGCGCTGACGGTCAACAGGATCTGGCGGATCACTGAGGCCACTCCCGGCGGTAGCCAATTGGTGGTTGATCCGGTTCAGTTTAACGACCTGGAAACATCTGCGAATTTTAGTACCGGAACAGACCTGATTGGTTTGTATACCGGGTCCACCTGGATAAAGGTGAACGCGACCTATAACAACGTTGCTCCCTATACTTTTAGCGCAACTAATCCACTTGTCTCAGCTGACCTAACATCTGGGGGCCAGTACATCGCAATCGGTAAGGATTACGGTTTTGTTGCCGCGCCAAACAAGTTTACAGTCACGGTAAACAACCCCACTACTGTAACTTCCGGAGCACCTTTTAGTGTTACGGTTACTGCATACAATAACTTTAATGAACTAAGTAATGTAAACGAAACTACCAGCTTTACACTTTCGAACACAGGCGGTGGTTCGATGGGTGGCACCGTTATTGGTTCCATCCCGGCAGGCCTGAATTCTGTGGTAGTGAATAATGTAATACTTACTGAATTAGGTACAGGTGTAACGATCACAGCAACAGACAATCCTGGTGAAGATGAGATCCCCAACGCGGGAACCAGCACGGCATTCAACGTGATCGCCTCTTCCGGTTCTGACCTGGCTGCCCAGGGTGGAGAAGCCGGCGATATCGATTATAAAACAAAATTAGGCACCATTACACAAGCCAGCGATGGTTTTAAAGTCTGGTCCTTCGATATCCGCGACGGTGGTGCCAGCCTCAATGATCCTGATAACCTTTCTACAATTCTTTCCAGCCTGACGATTGTGGCTGGTGCGAACAATACTGTAGCAAGCTGGTCAAACACGATTGAACATGTAGCCTTATTTGATGGCTCCACCAAAATTGCTGATGGTACAGTGACCGGTCAACAGATCGACTTCACCGCTATCAGCAATGCGGTTGCGGCAGACGGCGCAGCAAAAACACTGGATCTTTATATTACTTTCAAAACTACCGTCAACGACGGTGAAAGATTCCAGTTCGCCATCGGCAATGCCAATGCAACGGCATCAGCTGCCGGATCGCTGTTTAATCCTTCATTTGCTACAACCAGTTCTTCACTGTCATCCAACAACAATACCATCCAGGTTTATGCTTCTGAAATTAAATTCTCTGCAGCATCCCAAACGCTCAGTGATGTAGAGATTGGCGAGACCCAACCGGTTGAAGTGATTGCTGTGGATATTTACAACAACCTGGATAAGCAATTCACCTCTTCGGTCACACTGAATGCTACCGGAGGAACGTTTATCAATCCCCAGGTGGTTTCAGCGGTTCAGGGTGTGGCGACCTTCCATCCCGCATTCTCCGCTCAGTCGCTGTCAGTTACACTAACGGCAACCACCACCGGTCTGGCCAATAACACTTCTCCGGTTAGTGACAATTTTGCCGTGAACGGATTTGCCGGCGATGTCAATGACAAGTTCCGGACCAATCAAACGGGTAACTGGACAGATCCGGGTATCTGGGAACAGTCCCATGATGGAACCAACTGGGTTCCGGCGGTTACCTATCCCACTGCAACAACAAGCTCATCAATATTGCTGTATGCTGCAGGATTCTCAGCAGATGTTACGATAGACGGCTTCGCCAATATCGAAATAGACCAGACAACCATCACGGGAAGCGGGTCGATACTCCACGTGCCGGATGTATTGTCCGGATCACTCACCGTAGTGAATGGTACTGGTGTAGACCTGAAGATTGAGAATGGTGGTGTATTGAAGGTGGAATCCTTCGGTGAATTCGAAAATCGCGGAGAAATTGTTACCGACGGCACATCTAATCTTACCGTGTCTTCAGCGGCAACCTATCGCCATAACCAGCTCGGGGGAACTATCCCGGCTGCTTTCTGGACGCCAAACGATGTCACGCCCGGTTTGCTTGAAATTACCGGAATTACGTCAATGCCCACCTGGCCAGCCAGCACATTCGGAGATGTAAGGATAACCGGACTGGCAGGTTCAGTAACAACAACCAATAACCTGAGCCTTGGCGGCAACCTTGAGATTATTGCCCTGGGTGGCAGTAATACCTTTGCCCTGTCAGGCACACTGGTAGTTGGCAAGAAAGTAACGATCGGCGGTGTAGTGACCTTGCCATCGTTTGCCCTGAACAGCGGTCAGGAATTGAAAGTAAATGCCGGCGCAAATCTCCGCGACGATGGAACGATCAGCGGTTCGGGATTTGCCACTATTCTCGGCACTTTCAGTACTGCCAATACGAACGGATTCAACGGTGGAGCAGCCACTGCATTCTCAATACCCAACGGATCCATATCCCTGGGAGCATCTTCAGTTGTTGACTATGTTTCAGCTAGTGGACAGACTATTACACCATTTAATTATATTAATCTCAGTAACAGCGGAAATGGTGCCCGTACCCTGTCTGGTACCGGTACAATCGGCGTAAGCAATATATTTACTGCCGGTTCCGGTGCCTATACATCAACCGGAAGTACGGTTGATTTCAATGGCAGCGGTGCACAAAATATACCTGCACTTACCAATGGCTACGGCGGTCTTACGGTAAGCAACAGCGGTACAAAGTCTCTAACGGCCATCACTACCGTTAACGGCACGCTGACTATCAATGCGTCTGCCAACCTGGATGTGACTTCCAACAACTATGGCCTCACCATCGGTGGCAATTTTGTCAACAACAATGGCAGTGGCGGATTCATCGCCCAGGGAGGTACTGTAACCTTTAATGCAGCTGCAGGCACACAAACGCTCAACAATGGCGGAGCCTCATTTAATAATATTCTTCATAATACAGCCGGAACGCTTCAGGTTACCGGCACTGCATTGGTCGTGAACGGTACCCTCACCAACGGTACCGGTAATTTCGATGCCAATACCCAGGCTGTATCCGTCACTGGCGTAACTACTGTAAACAGTGGCAACTATCTCGCCAGTACGGGAACGCAAACCTTCACCGGCGGACTGACCGTTGCCGGCGGCACCTTTACCGGAAGCACCGGAACAGTTGCAGCGGGTAACGTAACGCAGTCCGGCGGTACGTTGATTGCCCCTTCCGGAACCTTTACCGTGAACGGCAACTGGAGCCGTACTAACGGTACCTTCACTGCCGGCGGCAACACCGTAACCTTTATTTCAACCGGTACCCAGACCATCAGTACCAGCCAGAGTTTTGCCAATGTTTTGCATAATAGCGCCGGTACGGTTCAGCTTAGTGCAAATATGACCACCACCGGTACATTCCAGAACACAGCAGGAACTTTCAATGCCAACACCAGTACCCATACGGTTACAGGCCTGGCTACGGTCTCCGGAGGTAATTATGCTGCGGGTTCAAATACGCAGACTTTTAATGGTGGATTGACCATCTCCGGCGGAACATTTACCGGCAATACCGGTAACCTGACCGTAACCAACCTGACAATGAGTAGTGGTGCACTTACTGCACCATCCGGAACCTTCAGCCTTTCCGGTAACTGGGTGAACAACGGCGGTGTATTCACGCCAGGCACCAATACGATTACGTTTGCCGGTACAGGCAGTCAATCTATTGGTGGAAGCCAGCCAACTACATTTAACAATATCACACTGAACAATACCGGTACCGGTGTATCCGCAGATATCAATACAACTGCAACTGCTATCACATTCAGTAATGCAAGCACCAATACGAACACGCTTACAGTAAGCAACGGTGTCACGCTTACAGCAAATTCAATTACTGTGCAGAGCGATCTGGGAACAACCCGGAGCGTAACGGCAGTGCTGACTGGTGCGGGAACTGTCAATACCGGTGCATTAACACTTGGCCAGACTGGTGCTGCCAGTGGAAACAATACGCGAACTACTACGCTTACATCTTCTGTTGCAACAATAAACATTACCGGCAACCTGACTGTTAATGCGAACACCAGTGGTGGAGGTGGCTCCATTAACCATGGTACGTTTAATTTCAGTACCGGCTCCATAACCGTTGGTGGATCGCTGGTGCTTAATGCCACCTCATCCGGTAATTCGACAGCGTTGTTTACTATGGCAACCGGGTCCCAGAATGGCACCCTGTTTCTGGGAGGCGCGACTCCTGTAACTGTTTCAGGTGTCAACACCAATACCTTTACCGCCAATGGTTCCGCAGCAACAGTAAACTATAATCGGAGCGGTGACCAGCAAATTTTTGCTACAACATATTTCAACCTGATTCTCAGTGGTTCTGGCAATAAAACAACAGCTGCAAATATTACGGCAAACGGACAACTTAATGTCAATGCCGGCGTAGCCCTTGTTCCTGCTGCGGCAAACACAGTTGGCGGTTCCGGAACACTTACCGGTGCTGGTACCGTACTGGTAACCCGCACCGCTGCAACACCTGATTTCCTGTCACAATACACCATCACCACCAAAACTTTGACCGGCCTCACTGTTGACTATAACGCAACAGGTGCGCAAACAGTGAATGCGCTTAACTACAATAATCTAAGAATCAGCGGGGCGCGTACAACCAATAGCGTGACCCTGGCCAACGGAGGAACGATCGGAATAGCCGGCACTTTCACTACACCGGCAACCTTTACCAGTGGAAGCTATATTGTTACAAACAACACAGTCAATTTTAATGGCACTTCAGTGCAGGATATCCCATCTCTCGCTCCTGGTGCTTTCAACAACCTGACGCTGACCAATGCTGCAGGCGCTACGATCAGCACCAATGTCTCCATCAACGGTGTCCTGAATTTTGCCAGCGGCAAGATCACTACCGGTGCTAATTCATTGGTTCTGGGCGGCCTCGCCAGCGTGACCAATGCCGGTCCGGGCAAATATGTATTCGGAAACCTCCGCCGCATCTACAATACAGGAAGCAACGTGAGCAAGACATTTGATGTTGGTGATGCAACAAACTACACGCCTGCTACAGTATCTTTCGCCAGTGTGACTTCACAAGGCGGACTTACCATTCATACTACCGGTGGTGATCATCCCCAGATCGCTACTTCCACATTTGATCCTAATAAAACTGTCAGCCGCTACTGGACGCTGGACAACAGCTCTGGTGGCGTCGGTTTTACTACTTTTGATGCCACCTTCACCTGGGTACCGGGTGACGTGGATGCCGGTGTAACGCCCGCATTCGTATACGGCAGCAAGTACTCCGGCAGCAGCTGGCAAAACCTTTCTATGGGCATTCGCAATGGTTCGAGTGCCCAGGTACTGGGGTTGACCAGCATGAGCGACTTCCAGTTTGGTGATTGCAGTGCGCCTCAATTCGGTGCAACCACTGTAAATGATGTTACCTGCAACGGAGGCAATGATGGCTCTCTCACCCTGGTGACAACCGGCGGCGTTGGACCTTTCACCTATGTTTGGTCTTCTGCTGTGGCTGGATTTACCAATCCCGGAACTGCTAACCTTTCCAACCTGAAGGCTGGTGATTATGTCATCCAGGTTACTGCATTGGGTGGTTGCTCCAATTCAACAACTTATACTGTCCATGAGCCTGTGGCCCTTACCGCAGCAGCAAGTGGTGATAACATTACCTGCTTCAACGCAGCCAACGGTAAGATCACGGTGTCCAGCCCGGCCGGTGGTAGCGGTGAATATGAGTTCCGCATCAATGGCGGTACATGGCAGGAAGGCCTGGTGTTCAGTAACCTGGCTCCCAACACCTACACTATTGACGTACGCGATAAGAACAACCCAGCATGTATCGTGACATTGCCAGGTACGGTAACCATCGGTCAGCCTGCCGTGCTCTCTGCATCTGCAGCTGGTGATGATGTAACCTGCTACAATGCAGCCAATGGTTCGATCACTGTTTCCAGCCCGGCGGGCGGCAGCGGCGAATACGAATTCCGCATCAATGGCGGTACCTGGCAGGAAGGCCTGGTGTTCAGCAACCTGGCTCCGGATACCTATACCATCGATATCCGCGATAAGAATGTTCCGACCTGTATCGTAACACTGCCTGGTACGGTTACCATCGATCAGCCTGCAGTGCTGTCCGCAGCTGCAGCTGGCGATGACGTAACCTGCTACAATGCAGCCAACGGTAAGATCACTATATCCAGCCCGACCGGCGGCAGTGGAGAATTCGAATTCCGCATCAACGGCGGTACCTGGCAGGAAGGCCTGGTGTTCAGCAACCTGGCACCGGATACTTATAACATCGATATCCGCGATAAAAACAACCCGGCTTGTATCATCACCCTGCCTGGCACGGTGACCATCGATCAGCCTGCTGTGCTCTCAGCATCTGCAGCTGGTGATGACGTAACCTGCTTCAATGCAGCCAATGGCAAGATCACTGTATCCAGCCCGACCGGCGGTAGCGGTGAATATGAGTTCCGCCTCAATGGCGGTACC
>NZ_BBWV01000008.1 GCF_000974785.1 Flavihumibacter petaseus NBRC 106054 | reverse complement strand
AAAGGTGCAAAGCCGCAAAGAAGAAGATTTATTCAGATTTTGACATACCACTTAGAAGGCATCCACACCGATAAATGGTTGTGTCGAAAAGATTGCCGGCCTTCGGCCGGAAGAGCGCAATAGAAGGGAGGCAGAACTACACTATTTTGAGTTAAACAGGGTAATATTCGATATCCTGACAAACTGGTACCCGCCGGCCAGTTGGCTTACGGTAAAGTTGAACAGACTTACATCAATTGACTGATTAAAGCTGGAGCCAAAAATACAACCGGTGATTCTTATTCGTTTTTCTTTGCGGCTTTGCACCTTTGCGTGCCTTGCGTGAAACGAAAGGCGCGCAGCGCCAAAATAACTTTCAGAAAACAATACTGCGGGAAATATACCTTGCGGGAAATCAAGTCGCACGAGATCAGGTCGCGCGAAACCAGAGTGGCGTTGCATCGTCCCAGTTTCCGTTGTAATTGATGAACAGCTCTTCTCCTGCGAGCACATCGCGCATGGTGGTTATTTTCATAAGCGATGCGTCGAAGTCCATTTCGTACTCACAGTTACTGGCATAGGAATGATTGTAAAGCGGCACATACCCAAGTGCCATGCAACAGGATTGTTTATCATTGCCCCATTCGAAAATATAGTCGTGCAATGCGGTCTTGTCCAGCCATCCGCGATCTTCCTTTGACATCACGATCACCGGGCTGATCTCAACCACGGTTCCAGACGGAAGAAAATCGGAAGTGAAAACGCCCCTGCCCATCGTATCGGTGGGGGCTACCAGTAAACAGGGCAAAATCATCCTGCAATATAGGCCAATATAGACCTCATGCAGTACATTTGACCCATGCCGGAAGAACTGGAATCACTCACCATCAGCGAACAATTTGAAGCGATTATCCACCTGGAGGACAAGTGGCGGATCCGGGAATTTCTCAATAACCAGAACATCAGCGATGTTGCTGAACTGGTGAGTGAATTTGATGACTATGCCAGCCAGATCATTGGCAATATGAGCACCCACCGGGCAGCCAGTGTTTTCAAGATCCTGGATCTATCCGTTCAAAAACAGGTCATCCAGGAATTGCCGCCCCTTAAATCGGCGGAACTCCTGAATGAGCTCCCTGCGGATGACCGGACTTCCTTCCTGGAAGAGCTGCCCAGTGAGGTTGTCAAAGAACTGATCAAAACCCTGGATCCCGAAGAACGCCGCATTACCCTCGCCCTGCTGGGATATCCTGAAGGCAGCGTCGGCCGCCTGATGACCCCGGATTACATTGCGGTGAATGCAGACTGGACCATGAGTGAAGTAATTGAACATATCCGGGAAGCAGGAAAACACAGTGAAACGATCGACGTTATTTATGTGGTGAATGATAAGGGCGAATTCGTTGATGATATGCGGATACGGGAAGTGATCCTTACGAGTCCCGACCGCAGGGTCAGTGAAGTAATCGACAACCGGTACATCGCGCTTCGGGTAACCGATGACCAGGAGTCTGCCAACCAGACTTTCAAAATGAATAACCGTGTCGCACTGCCGGTGCTGGACGACAACAATATCCTGCTGGGAATCGTGACCATTGATGACGTCCTGTGGGTTGCCAACGAAGAATTCAGTGAAGATATTCAGCGGATCGGTGGTACGGAAGCACTTGATGAACCTTACCTGGAAATGCCGCTCCTGAAGCTTTTCCAGAAAAGGATTGTATGGATGGTCGTCCTGTTCCTGGGAGAAATGCTGACGGCAACTGCCATGGGATACTTCGAGGATGAGATCTCACGGGCCGTGGTCCTCGCACTGTTTGTTCCCCTGATCATCAGCAGCGGCGGCAATAGCGGGTCGCAGGCCTCGACCCTTATCATCCAGGCAATGGCCGTGGGTGAGATCAGCATCGCCGACTGGTGGAGCGTATTGCGGCGGGAAATTGTTTCGGGAATGCTGCTGGGCTCGGTGCTTGGACTGATTGGTTTTATCCGTGTGGTAACCTGGTCGCAATTCTTCCCTGAAGTGTATGGTCCGCATTATCTCTATGTTGGCATTACCGTAGGCGTTTCCCTGGTTGGAGTGGTACTTTGGGGAACCCTTAGCGGTTCCATGCTGCCTATCATCCTTAAACGGCTGGGTGCAGATCCTGCTGTATCCTCTGCACCTTTTGTGGCAACACTGGTGGATGTAACCGGACTGATCATCTATTTTTCAGTCGCCTATTTATTCTTACAAGGAATCTTACTCTGACTATGAAATATTGCTTTCTGCTTTCCCTGCTGATAGCGCCTGCCCTGCTGCCGGCACAGCAACCTGCTCCGGCACTTACGGTGGAATATATTATGCGTGATCCGAAATGGATCGGCACGTCTCCTTCCAGTCCGTGGTGGTCGGCCGAGGGCCAGCTTTATTTTTCCTGGAATCCGGAAAAAAATCTGGCTGACTCTCTTTACACCTGGCCGGGTGCCGGTGCTCCGAAAAAAGTATCCCTTCATGCTGCCCAGGAAATAGTGGATGCCGGGACCCTCAAATACAATGCCGCGCATACCGCCTATACCTATGCTAAGAATGGCGATATCTATTTTGTTGATGCGAAAAAGAAAATCCGTCGCATCACCGAAACACCCGAATGGGAAAGTAGTCCTTCATTCGGTTTTGGCGAAGGGAAGATCGTGTTCCAGTCACAGCAGAATATTTTCGCCTGGGATATTGCTACCGGGGAAATCCTGCAGGTTACCAATTTTATAAAAGGTAGTCAACCACCCTCACCGACGGCTCCTGGTAAAAAGGATGGCAGCAACGACCAGGAAAAATGGCTGAAAGAAGACCAGCTGGAGCTTTTCGAAGTACTTCGCAGCCGGAAGACAAAAAAAGATATCGGGGATTCACTAACCACTGCTGCAAAAACGAAATCACTGCGTGCTATCTATCTTGAAGATAAGAACCTCACGGCAACGGGCATCAGCAGCCAGGGACGTTTTGTCCATTACCGGCTCTCCAAACCGGCCAGCGGTGCCCGTGCGACAATTGTACCCAGTTATGTAACTGTTTCAGGTTTCACAGAAGATATCCCTGCACGTACCAAAGTAGGGGCGCCGGCAGGCAGTCAGGAACTTTTCCTGTACGATCGCCGGAAGGATACTGTTTATACCATCAAAACAGATTCCATCCCAGGCATCAGGGATCTTCCCGAATATGTCCGGGATTATCCCGAAAAATTTGCTGACCGGCGGAAACAACCGACCCTGCGACAAGTAAATTTTTCAGCAGTAACGTGGGCACCCCACCGGGAGGTAGCCGTGGTTGATATCCGCGCAGTGGATAACAAAGATCGCTGGCTGATGCTGCTGACCGAAAATGGTCAGCTTTCCCTGCTTGACCGTCAGCATGACAGTGCCTGGATCGGCGGACCAGGTATTGGCGGTAGTTTTGGTGGCGGCAATTATGGCTGGATCAATGACACCGATTTTTGGTTCCAGTCTGAAAAGACAGGTTACTCCCATTTATACAAAATCAATGTAGACAATCGCGTGGCCACTGCGCTGACAGCCGGACGTTTTGAGGTCCAGTCCGTATTGTTGTCAGCGGATAAAAAGAACTTTTACATTGGCAGCAATAAAAAGGATCCGGGGGAACTGCATTACTACCGGCTTTCCGTTTCCGGGGGTGAACCGGTACAGCTGACGAACATGACCGGTGCCAGCCAGGTGACACTTTCGCCTGATGAAAAAAAGCTTGCCTTTTTATACTCGTACAGCAACAAACCGTGGGAGCTTTACATCCAGGATAATCGCCCGGGAGCAAAAGCAGCGCAGATCACGCAACTTGCCGTCTCTCCGGAATTTGCTTCCTATCCCTGGCGTGATCCGGAGATCATTTCCTTTACGGCCGGGGACGGTGCCACGGTGCGTGGCAGGCTTTATAAACCCCGTCAGGCAAATCCTGCCAGGCCTGCTGTCATTTTCGTTCACGGAGCGGGCTACCTGCAGAACGTGCACAAATGGTGGAGCAGCTATTTCCGGGAATACATGTTTCACAACCTCCTGGCAGACCAGGGGTATACGGTGCTGGACCTGGATTACCGGGCGAGTTCGGGATACGGTCGCAACTGGCGTACGGGCATCTACAGGTTCATGGGAGGGAAAGACCTGACTGATCACCTGGACGGGGCACAATGGCTGGTGCAGCAACTGGGCGTTGACCCGAAACATATTGGGATTTACGGCGGGTCCTACGGCGGCTTCATTACACTTATGGCGCTCTTTACCAGTCCAGGCACCTTTGCTGCGGGCGCTGCTTTACGCCCGGTTACTGACTGGGCTCACTATAATCATGGTTATACTGCCAATATCCTGAATGAACCTTTCCTCGATAGCCTGGCTTACCGGAAAAGTTCTCCTATATATCATGCTTCAGGGTTGAAAGACAGGTTGCTGATCTGTCATGGCATGGTTGATGTTAATGTACACTTTGAAGATGTGGTGCGCCTCCAGCAGAAACTGATAGAATTGGGTAAAAATAACTGGGAGCTGGCGGCATATCCGATGGAAGATCATGGATTTATTGAGCCGAGCAGCTGGACAGATGAATATAAACGCATTTTTAAGCTATTTGAAGAAACATTAAAATAATTATTAATGTTATTCCCGTGCTGCTTTCATAAATGCATATAAATTTTTAATATTGCTCCGGAATTAAATAATTGAGCGTCATTCAACTATAATTAAGAAACATGTGTGGAATTGTTGCGTATATCGGTGAACGGGAGGCTTATCCCGTGATTCTGAAAGGATTAAAAAGACTTGAATACCGCGGATATGACAGTTCCGGTGTGGCCCTGCTGAATGGCGGGGGGCTGAAAGTTTATAAGAAGCAGGGCAAGGTTGCCGAACTGGAGGAAAACCTGGTCGGGAAGGATCTGCATGCGCATATTGGTATCGGTCATACCCGTTGGGCTACTCACGGTGAACCCTGCGACCGGAACGCACACCCGCATCTGTCCAAAAGCGGTAAAATTTCCATGATTCACAATGGCATAATTGAGAATTATGCCCAGATCAAGCAGGATCTCCAGAAAAAAGGATACGTTTTTACCAGTGACACAGATACCGAAGTGCTGTTGAATTTTATAGAAGACATCCACCTGAATAATGGCGGATCGCTGGAAGAGGCGGTGCGGATCGCCCTGAAACGCGTGGTCGGCGCATATGTGATCGTATTGCTGGATGAAGAACATCCCGACACACTGATTGCGGCCAGGAAAGGATCACCCCTGGTGATCGGTATCGGTAAAGGCGAGCATTTTCTTGCCAGTGACGCCTCCCCTATCATTGAATACACCAAGGAAGTAGTGTATGTAAATGACTATGAGCTGGCGATCATCAAGGCCGATGAACTGATCCTGAAAAACCTCGGCAATGAAAAGATCACGCCTTTTATAACGAAACTCGATATGGAACTGGCGGCCATCGAAAAAGGAGGTTATGATCATTTCATGCTGAAAGAGATTTTTGAGCAGCCCCATACTATTTTCGACTGTCTCCGCGGCCGCCTGGATGCAACCAACGGCACCATTACGATGAGTGGCATCCAGCAATATGCAGAGCAGCTGACCCAGGCAAAACGGATCATCATTGTGGCTTGTGGTACCAGCTGGCACGCCGGGCTGGTGGCCGAATATATTTTTGAAGAGGTTACCCGCATCCCCGTGGAAGTGGAATATGCTTCTGAGTTCCGGTACCGGAACCCGGTAGTAGGTGAAGGAGATGTGATCATTGCCATCTCGCAAAGCGGGGAAACGGCCGACACGCTTGTTGCGATCGAAAGCGCAAAAGAAAAAGGCGCCATCATACTGGGAGTGGTAAATGTGGTGGGATCATCCATTGCGCGCACCTCACATGGTGGTGCATATACCCATGCCGGCCCGGAGATCGGTGTTGCCAGCACCAAGGCATTTACCGGGCAACTTGCTGTTCTGACTATGATGGCACTGAAGATCGGTCACCTGAAGGGAACATTATCAGAGAAAAGGTATACACATCTCCTGAACGAACTGAACGATGTACCCGAAAAGGTGGCACTTGCTCTGGAGCAAAAGGATCATATTGAAGCGCTCGCCCTGAAATACAAGGATGCTACTGATGCCCTTTACCTGGGTCGCGGGTATAATTTCCCGGTAGCCCTTGAGGGTGCACTGAAGCTGAAGGAAATCTCTTATATCCATGCTGAGGGTTATCCTGCTGCAGAAATGAAGCATGGTCCGATTGCCCTGGTCGATGATAAACTGCCTGTTTTTTTTGTAGCCACAAAAGACAGCTTCCACGAGAAAGTGCTCAGCAACATGCAGGAGATCAAAGCAAGAAAAGGAAAGGTCATCGCGATTGTAAGTGAAGGAGACGATGCCGCCAATGCACTTGCTGATGATCTGATCACAGTGCCCTTTGCTGACGAGCTTATTGCTCCAATGATCAACGCCATCCCGATGCAGTTGCTGGCATATTATATCGGTGTTGCCAAAGGCTACGATGTAGATAAACCCCGCAATCTTGCCAAGAGCGTTACGGTGGAATAAGTACCTATAACCCATTAGGATATGAACCTGATCAGGAAAAGTCCGATCCAGGCACTGGGCTACGGTTTCATTTCAGGAAGCCAGTTGCCGGCAGGCCAGGACGAATACTATTTGCGTAACCGGCAAAATAAGAGCGGCATTCAATACCGGCATCTTACGGCTTATGAGATCGAAGTTCTGGTGCGAAACCGCAACCAGAGTGACGACTGGAACAAGCTGCTGGTTTCGGATGCGTTCAATCCCGAACTGGTCAAAAACTGTAAATTCTTCGGACTCGTCCGCATCGGAAAGCTTGAACCCTACTGTCTCGAGTTCAACAACCTTCGCATGCCGGTAGGGCTTTACAATAGTACCGTGATCAGTTGTGATTTCGGAGATAACGTGGTGGTGGACAATGTCAACTATCTCGCGCATTATATCATCGGCAATGAAGTAATGCTGGTCAACATCAATGAACTCGCTACTACCAATCATGCCAAATTCGGCAACGGCATTCTGAAGGAGGATGAAGAAGAGAAAGTGCGGATCTGGCTGGAACTCTGTAACGAGAACGGCGGACGCAGCATTTTACCCTTTGACGGAATGCTGCCTGGCGATGCCTATCTCTGGAGCCGGAACCGGCAGGATTCGAAGCTCCAGGAAAAATTCATTGAGTTTACTACCAACCGCTTTGATCAGTTGCGAGGCTATTACGGTATGATCGGTGATCGTACAGTTGTAAAGAACTGCAGCATTCTCAAAGATGTAAGGATTGGCAGCGATGCCTATATCAAGGGCGCCAACAAGATCAAGAATGTAACCATCCGTTCTACTCCCGAAGCAAGAACCCAGGTAGGCGAAGGTTGCGAACTGGTAAACGGCATTATCGGTATTGGCTGCCGGATCTTTTATGGCGTAAAGGCAGTTCGTTTTGTGATGGCCTCCCATTCGCAATTGAAATACGGAGCAAGGCTGATCAACTCGTACCTGGGTAACAACGCCACGATCTCCTGTTGCGAAGTGCTCAACTCACTCATTTTTCCGGCGCACGAGCAGCACCATAACAACTCCTTTTTGTGTGCAGCCCTGGTGATGGGTCAAAGTAATATGGCCGCCGGTGCAACGATTGGATCCAATCACAATTCCCGCAGTGCAGACGGTGAACTGATTGCCGGCCGGGGCTTCTGGCCGGGGCTGTGTGTGAGCCTCAAACACAACTCCCGATTCGCTTCTTTTTGTATTCTGGCCAAGGGCGACTACCCGGCCGAACTGAACATTCAGTTCCCCTTTGCACTGGTCAGCAACAGTCTTTCCAATGAACGGTTACAGGTCATGCCTGCATACTGGTTCCAGTATAACATGTATGCGCTTGCCCGCAATTCGTGGAAATATGTTGACCGCGATAGCCGGATCGATAAGACCCAGTTGATAGAATTCGACTACCTCGCTCCCGATACAGCCCAGGAGATGGCCGCAGCCATCGCCTTGCTGGAAGTGGCAACAGGTAAAGCCTGGTTTCTCAGAGAAGGCAGACAATTCAGTGAAAAACAGGCCAGAGAAAAAGGCCGGGTGCTTTTGGTTGAAGGTGACGACGCGATTGCCGGGCTCGACATACTCGTTGACAATGCTGAGAACAGCCAACGCCCGGTACAGATCATAAAAGCCGCAATGGGATATCAATGGTACCGCAGGTTGCTAACCGAATACGCCGCCAGGGAAATCGTTGCCTTCCATGAACGTAAAGGCGGCAAACTGGATAAGAACATCAAAGCATTACCGGCCGTTGAAAAACCTGGCGCCTGGGAAAATATTGGCGGTCAGTTGTTGCAGGCAGTCCAGGTTAAATATTGCCTGCAAGCCATCAAAAAGGGAACAATCAACAGCTGGGATGATGTCCACCAGTTCTACCGGCAGGAAGCAGACTCGTATCCTGATCGCAAGCTTGCACATGCCATTTCCCTGTACCAGCAGGTATTCCGGGAAAGTCTGTCTGCAAATAACAAACTGGTAAAGCAGTTGCTGAAGGATAGTGTCGGATTTCACCACGAACTTTCAGCAAGGATCAGGGAAACCCGGCAAAAGGATTATCAGAATCCTTTCCGTCAGATGGTGTATCAAAATGAAGCAGAAATGGATGCTGTGGTAGGCAAACTGGAGAACAACAGCTTTATCCTTTCAGAGCAACAGGCAGCCAAACGTTATGCCAGAAAAATCACGGCATTACTTCAGTAAAAGTGCTTTTGTAACAGTTCGGCCATCAGCCGTTGCCAGTTGCAAGTAATAAATGCCGGCAGCGCGATAACCCTGGCCGAGCAGGATATTGTTAATACCGTGGGAAAGTATTGCGTCACCACTGCCCGTTAACTTACCCGATTCGTCCCATAATCGCCAACGAACAGTTCCTGGTTTAACTGCCGTAATCATCAAGTTGCTTCCCTCTGCCCGTATTATCCAATTGGCCGTATCTTCTTTTTTACCAAAGCGCATAGGCTTTCCCGTGATACGCTTTCCACCCGGTTCGTCAAGCACAATTCTGCAGTAACCATACTCCCATGATGCAGGAATTACTGTCGAGTGCCATCCGCTGGTGATTGGCGCCTGCACAAATGCTACCCGTTGATAGTTGACGCCTGTTGATGACACTTCAATTGAGCCCCCTACCGCATCTGAAGCATCTTCAAGTTTCCACGCGCAGTTCCAGTTAAGCCGATTGTAAAACATATACTGATCACTGATCCGCAAAGGAAGCGGATTCGCTCCTGGTGAAGCACTTGCCAGGGTCATATACACCGTCTGAGCCGGTAAGTCGGGCAACGGTAATCCTGTGACGGTACCGGATTGAAGGTTGCCGGTGGTTGCACTGTTACCCCCATCCATCCAGGCGCCGGGAGCCAGCCATGACGTGCGTAGTGCTGCTGCGTCCGTAATACCGCCACTCGCAGGTTCAGCGTGTGACAACACACACACTGCATGATGGAGATCTCCCGTTACTGACCAGTACTCCAATTGCGACAGGTGGTCAAGGGCGGGGCTGACCATTTGTTGCAGCAGATAGGGTGATCGCCGCATATAGGATACCGTTATGGCACCACTCGCCTGTTTAAGTGCCAGCCAGCGCAATTGCCCTTCTCCGCCCACCGGAAAACGAAAATAGCCGGGCTGATCCAATTCCTTGCGTACCGGCACAGCCGCATAGACAGTTCTATCAAGGCTGTCGTTCCTGAAAAAGGATTGGTGACCGAGCCATAACATCGAACCGGATTCACCATGCACAACTCCCTTCCTGAAAAAAATGCTGTCATTTACACGAAGATCCCGGACCAATAAATACCCTTTATCGTTGTCCAGGCACAATTGAATGCTATCCCCCAACCCCGAATCTGCAGATATCTCCTGCTGTATCATGCCCGCCAGGCGGACCTGGGCTCTGACACCCGAAATGTTCGACTCCCGTATCGCTCCTCCCTGTTGCACGAGATTACCCATAATGTTCATTACCAGTTTCCGGTTGCCGGTAGAAAGATTCAACTGGGCCTGGGTAAGCTGAAGGTCCCCCGAAACGTGAAGGGTATCACCCGCATTCAACGAAAGTGTAACACCCGGACCTGCAATCAGGTTTTGCCGGATACGGATCGGGTTGGTTCCCGAAGCCGAATAGGTAACCACTCCGCCGGCGGCAGCTGCAGCAGACAATTCAAGTTGTCCATACACTCTTGCACTCAGCGATATAAGGGCTGCCGCATCCGGGTTTTCAAAGCGGAAAACACCTTTTTCCGTACCGGCCGCCCTGCTCAGGTATTCTACCAGCTCGGCATGGCTGGTCCTGCTCCGATGTACATACATGCCACCCTGCTGTAATTGTAAACTGTCGCCCAAACGGATAGCATATCCGCCGGATGCCCCGCATGCATTGACCAGCGTGCCACCCTCGCCGATCACCAGGGAATAAGGTATTGCTGACAGTTCCAGGGCCCTGGGATTTAAAGAACCTGAGGGACTGGTCAGCCTGTTGCTCGCGGGAAGTAAGACGGTTATCGACCTTCCGGATGCCGGTTGTATAATCAACTGGTAAATGCTTACTGAAACGTCAGGCAGAAGTACGGTATAGCTGGCCGTGACAGTTGTATTGTTAAGCACTACCACATCACCGGGTCCGGGCAGAATAGCAGCTTCCCAATTCTGCGCATCATCCCATCGACTATTTCCGGCCATTCCCGTCCAGGTTACCACTGCAAAACAGTGATTGGCCGCCAGCAGCAACAAACCCAACAGCTTCCATTTCATACATACTGTTTGAGCTGGCAAAATAGCCGGGCAATATGTATGTACCTGATCTGCCACGAATAACAGGTGAAAACACCGGGCATGAAAAAGCCCCTTCCGGGGAAGGGGCCTTTCTGAAGAACATATAACAATTACTTCTTCACGCTATCAACTTTGGCAGCGATAGAGTCTGTAGCAGCTTTAACTGTAGAATCGATTGCTTTGTTAGCAGTATCGATAGCAGCAGAAGCAGCAGAATCGATAGTGGCTGTAGTAGCAGCAGAATCAGTTGTAGCTTCAGTAGACTCAGCAGCGTTGTTACAAGCAGCGAAAGCAGCAGTGATAGCGAGAATAGCAAATACTTTTTTCATTTGTGTTGTTTTGAATTGGATATTTTTAAACCGCGGCAAAATTAGAAAAGTTTCGCAGGAATCAAAATTGATATACGTCAATTTTTACACATTCGCATTAAAAATATCCTGATCAACCTTGTTTTCAACGTCCTGACGGGCTCTGATAGACTTTAATCGTTTGCCGTAAGACACCCTGGTAATTAGTACAAACAACACAGGTACCACAAAAATCGCCAATGTTGTGGCCGCCAGCATTCCCCCGAAAACCGTCCACCCGATCGTATTCCGGCTTTGCGCAGCGGCACCACTGGCAAAGGCAAGCGGAAGAACGCCAAGAATGAAAGCCAGCGATGTCATGATGATCGGCCTCAGACGCAACTGAACCGCCTGAAGCGTTGCATGAATGATATCAATCCCCCTGTCGACCCTTTCTTTTGCAAATTCAACGATCAGAATTGCATTCTTCGCTGCAAGACCGATCAAGGTAATCAACCCAATCTGGGCATAGATATTATTGGTCAGGTTGGGTAACAGGGTAAGCGTAATGATAGATCCCAGGGCGCCGATCGGTACTGCGAACAATACCGAAAACGGAATGGACCAGCTTTCATATAACGCTGCCAGGAACAGGAACACAAACACGATCGAGATGGCAAAGATCATCCCGGTGCTTGATCCTGCCTTTATTTCCTCACGGCTCATTCCCGAAAATTCGTAGCTATATCCATCCGGCAGCACCTGTTGTGCTACTTCCCGCAGGGCATCAAGTGCCTGTCCCGAACTGTACCCGGGTTTAGGTGTTCCGTTGAATTCTATGGCACGATAGATATTGAAGTGGGAGATCACCGCAGGATTCTCAATCACTTTGGACGTTACCACTGAACTCAGCGGGATCATGTTTCCCTGTGCATTGCGCACAAAATAGTTCTGCATTTCTGTGAGCGATGACCGGAAACTGCTGTCAGCCTGGGTCATTACCCGGAAGTTTCGACCATAAAGATTAAAATCATTTACATAACTACTGCCCAACAGGGTGGACATGGTATTGTAAACATCAGCGAGGTTCAATCCTAATTGTTTCACTTTACTTCTGTCAACATCAACCTGGTAGGCTGGCGTCCTTGTGCTGAAAAAGGTATAGGCTACACCGATCTCCGGCCGTTGCATCAGGGCACCTATGAAACGCTGGCCCACTCTTTCGAACTGTTTGATATCGTCCGTACTTGTAGTCTGTTGCAATTCAAAAGTGAATCCCGATGTCTGTCCAAGGCCCGGAATCGCTGGCGGTGCAATGGGCAAAATTCTTGCTTCTTTGATATCTGCGGTTCGTTTTCTGATCTCGTCGATCACGCCATTCAACTGAAGCGCCTTGTCTTTCCGCTCGTCCCAGGGTTTCAGGCTTACAAACAAGGTGCCTACATTGGACTTATTGGAAAAGCTGATGATGTTCAGACCTGCCAGACCTCCAACTACTTTCACGGCGGGAATACCCTGGATCCTTCCCATCACGGTTTTGATCATCTCCACACTACGCGTGGTGGATGCACCTTCCTGCATTTCGTAAGTCACATAGAGACGTCCTTCATCTTCCGTAGGAATGAATCCGGTTGGTTTGTTTTTGAACAACAGGAACAGGCCGACAAAAACACAAACCATCATTACGATCACATATGGAGTGAATTTGATCCACCTTGCGACACCCCGTGTATAACTATGGGCAACGCGGTCAAACCAGATATTGAAGCGGTTGAAGCCTCTTTCGAGAAGATTCTTCTTAGCCCCCTCCGGCTTGGAAGGTTTCAATAATATCGTGCACAATGCAGGCGTGAGCGAGAGCGCGACGAATGCGGAAATGATCACCGATACGGCAATGGTGATGGCAAACTGCTGGTAAAGGCGTCCCACGATTCCCGGAACAAAACTTACCGGAACAAATACCGCTGCCAGGATCAGCGCAATGGCAATAACTGGTCCCGAGATATCCTTCATCGCTTTCTGTGTGGCCTCCTTCGGTGATATCTTTTCGTGATCGATGTAATGCTGCACGGCCTCCACCACCACAATCGCATCATCTACCACGATACCGATAGCCAGTACGAATGCAAAAAGCGTCAGTGTATTGATGGTGAACCCGAAAGGAATAAAAAAGATAAAAGTTCCGATAAGCGAAACCGGAATAGCCAGTATGGGGATCAGCGTTGCGCGCCAGTTCTGAAGAAAAAGAAATACTACCAGGATTACCAGTAACAGTGCTTCGAGCAAAGTGTGCACCACTTCGTTGATGGACACTTCCACAACGGTAGCTGTTTCAAGCGGCACGAGGTAATCCACGTCTTTCGGAAAATTCTTTTTCAGATTTCCCAGGGCTTCCATGATACCATTATAGGTATCAAGCGCATTAGCACCGGGGGCCTGGTAAATGAGGATGAATGCCGCATCATGCCCGTTGGCGAAAGCATTATTGCTGTAGTCAAATTTACCGAGTGCGACTCTCGCAACGTCTTTCAGGTAAACCACGCTATTGTCGGCCGGACGGGTGCGGACCACTATATTTTCAAACTGGTTCACGGTGTTCAGCCGGCTGTTGGTCAATACGCTGAACTCGTAAGTCTGGAAACCTGGCTGCGGATTGCCACCTACAGTACCAGCTGCTACCTGTATGTTCTGTTCCGCCAAAGCAGCATTTACATCAGCGGTTGTGATTCCGAGCGATGCCATTTTCTTGGGGTCCATCCAGATCCGCATGCTGAAGTCATCCGCACGGGTGAAAATATCACCCACACCTTTTACCCGGAGCAGGGCGTCTTTCAGGTAGATATTGGCATAATTACCGAGGAAGGTAGCATCATGGGTACCATTGGGAGAGATCAAAGCCAGCGCCATCATGATGCTGGGGTTGCGCTTCCTCACCGTAAGGCCTAAACGCTTTACCGCATCCGGGAGTGTGGGCTGCGCAACGCTTACCCGGTTCTGCACATCGAGGGTAGCAATATCGATATTGGTACCCACTTCAAAGTTTACCGTGATACTGCTCTGTCCGCTGCTGGTACTGTTGCTTGTCATGTAGGTCATGCCAGGCGTACCATTAACCTGCGTTTCAATAGCAGTAGTAGTTGTCTGTTCTACCGTCTGCGCATCTGCACCGGTGAAGTTGCCTGCGATGGACACCGTGGGTGGTGTGATTTCCGGGTATTGCGCAACCGGCCTGGTCATCATTGCGATCAGGCCCACCAGCACGATCACAATCGAAATCACTATTGCCGTTACCGGCCGTTTGATAAAAGTATCTGCAATCATCTTGTTTATTTTTGTGGGGCCGGATTGATCACTGCACCCTCGCGAACATTTTGCACACCCTGTACAACAATTTTATCGCCGGCAGACAGACCGCTTTTTACAATAATGGTGGAATCCAGTTGTTTGCCCAGTTTGATCTTACGCTGGAAGGCTTTGCTGCTGTCACCGGCCACATACACAAAGAACTCACCAAGTTGTTCTACAACGGCTTTGTAGGGGATCACCATTTCATCGTGACCCGCAGGGTTCTGGATATGCACGATCGTATTCATGCCGGCTTTGAGCAGGCTTTTGGCATTGGGAAAGGACAACCGAACCTTCAAAGTTCCGGTTTGCGGGTCTACTGCCCTGTCCATCACACTGATAGTGCCGGGATGATCATATTTGAGTCCGCCGAAAGAAATAGTGATCACTGAATCTTTAACCAGGTTTTTGTTCTGGCTGAGCAATGAAAACCTGTAGAGATCTTTCTGGTCAATAGTAATGTCCACCGCCATGGGATTGTCTGTAGAGACGGTGTTCATGACGGTCTGCCCTGCAACCACGGAGGTACCTACGCGCACCTGGGAGATGCCGATGGTTCCGTCGAAAGGTGCGGTGATATTGGCAAACCGCACATTGGCCTGTACACTGCGCACGTTCGCTTTTGCAGCTTCCACCTGTTTTTTGGCAGCTTCAAGTGCAGCATTGGCATAATCTACCTGCTGTTTTGCGATCGCATCCTGCCGGTCCAGTTCATTGTACCGGTCAGCGTCTTTCTGCGCCTTGACCAGGTTGGTTTCCTGAACCTGCATGTTTGCAATGGCGTTCTGATAATTGGCGTCGTACAGCTGCGCATCGATGGAATACAGCCGCTGTCCTTTTTTCACTTTATCGCCGTCTTTGAAATAAATACCGGTCACATAGCCAGTCACCTGTGAACGAAGTTCGGTCTGATTCAGCGGCACCAGGATACCCGGATAGTCATCAGCGTAAGTCGACTGGAATGCTTTCACTTCGTACAGGGTTACCGGAGTCGCCGGGGGAGGTCCCTGTGGCGCCTGTTGCTTCTGTTTACAGGCAGCAAACCAGAGTGCGGCAGTAATCAGGCTGATGGGTAATATTCCTTTTGACAACATATGTTGGTCGGTTTATACAGTTTAATAAATGAGCAGGCCAAGGCTTCGCTGCAGGTCAATTTTTGCTGCAAGCAAATCGTAAAGGGCGTTGTAATAGGTCAGTTGTGAAGTGCGGAGATCTGTCTGGGCCACGATCACTTCGAGGTAAGTTTTAACGCCGGAGCGATACTGCAGCTGGATAACATCATACACTTCCTGGGAAAGCAATAAATTTTCGCGAAGCGAGACATAGTTGGCGTAATTGGATTTATAAGCCGCAATTGCCTGGGCATATTGCGAATTGACGGAATTGCCCAGGTCGATGATATCCAGTTCTCCCCGTTTAAGTTCCCATTCCGCGCTCCTGATCTGCGCAATGCGTTTTCCACCCTGGAAGATGGGAAAGGCCAGGGTCAGATTGGCAAATGAGTTCGGATAGTTGGTATGGTATAGTTTGCCGAGCGATTCATTCAGAAAGTTCATATTGTAGTTCCCGTTCAGGGCAACACTGGGAAGGAATCCCCATCGTTCGTATTTAAGGCTTGCTTCCAGAAGCCGCTGACGGGTTTCCAGCTGCTTGTATTCAATTCTGTTTTTCAGGTCCGGGATGAGCAGGGTATCCATCTGGATTTCGCGTTCCATCTGCAGGCTGTCAAATACAATATCCAGTTGCTGGGTTACCGGGTATCCCATCAGGTATTTGAGGTATTCTTCCTTCGCTTTTAGTGACTCCTGGCTTGACTTCAGGAATGCCTTACTGTTATTGAGGGAAATGATCGCCCGCTTGTAATCCGTTTTGTCGGCCACCCCTGCCTTGTACTGATTGGTGGCATCCTGCAGGCTTCTGCTGATCCGAACAATGTTTTCCTGGCTGACCTCGATCTGCTGGCGGGTGGCCAGAACATCATAAAACGCTTTGGATACATTAGCGGCAACATCAATGCGGGTGGCTGCTGTGTTCTGCCTGGCCTGCAGGCGTACAACATCCTGGGTGCGTGCGGCCAGCAATACATCCCGGTTGAAGATCTGCTGGCTCAATCCGAACTGCAATGCAGAAATATTGTCAACGCCGAGCTTGATCGGGTTCCCACCGATAATGCTCGTCTGAACCTGGAAGTTGTGCTGCAGGTTATAGTTCAGATTCACCTGCGGATACCAGTCGGCAAGTTTACTGCGGATCTCATACTCGATGATCTTTTCGTCTATGGTTGCCTGTTGGCTGGTGGGCTGATGTTTCAGGGCATACTGGATGCATTGCTGCAGATCCGGGGTAATCAACACAGAATCATTGGCAGTCTGCGCCAATAACCGGTTGTATCCCATACACAATAACAACAGCAAAAAAAGTGTGGATATACTTTTCATACACTATCGGGGATCAATAATTCAGGTAACAACACAGGAAGGCAGGAATCGTTCAGGACCGCAAAGATACTGGCAATCCGCATTTTAGTGCGGATTCATTACTACCTGCAAACCTGTGAACTATACCAAAAGCGATAACCTATTTCTTCCGGAAAAACACGCGGACCGGCACGCCGCTGAAATTGAAATTTTCGCGCAGCTTGTTCTCGAGATAATTCCGGTAAGGGGTTTTGATGTCGTCAGGATAATTGGAAAAGAAAGCAAAAGAAGGTACGGCAGTAGGTAACTGCGTTACATATTTGATGCTTACGATATTACCGCGCACAACCGGCGGATGATAGGCCGCTATCGCTTTCAGCATCGTGTCGTTGAGCTGGGAAGTCGGCACTTTTCTCCTGCGATTCTCCACCACTTCAAGGGCAGTTTCCATGGCCTTGAATATGCGCAGTTTGTCTTTTACGGAAATGAACAGGATGGGCACATCGGTGAAAGGGGCAAGTCTTTCCTTGAGCAGTTTTTCGTAATCCCTGGCTGTATTGGTCTGTTTTTCGATCAGGTCCCACTTATTCACCAGGATGACTATGCCCTTACCTTTCCTGGCAGCAAGGCTGAAGATACTGAGGTCCTGCGCCGTAATGCCTTTCTCCGCATCCAGCAATAGCAGGCAGACATCAGCTTCGTCCATCGCCTTGATCGCCCTGATTACGGAATAGAATTCCAGGTCTTCGTGTACTTTTTGTTTGCGGCGGATACCGGCCGTATCGATCAGGACAAAATCCTTCTGAAAGAGGTTATAATGTGTATGGATGGTATCGCGTGTGGTTCCGGCGATGTCGCTTACGATGGTCCGCTCCTTTCCTACCAGTGCATTAAGGAGGGAAGACTTTCCTACGTTAGGCTGACCGATGATGGCGAATTTCGGGATCTCCGATTGTTCGTCGGTGGCATAGCGATCTTCAGGGATGGGTTCCGTAACGGCATCCAGCAGCTCACCGGTACCACTTCCACTGATAGCGGAAATAAAATAGACATGTTCGAAACCCATGCTGTAGAACTCAGTGGCTTCGAGCAGGCGCTCATGGTTGTCTACCTTGTTCACGGTGAGGTATACAGGCTTGGCACTGCGACGCAGCACATCGGCCATGCTTTCATCCAGATCAGTGATTCCGGTAGCGGTATCCGTCATGAAGATGAGCGCATCTGCTTCTTCGAGTGCAATCAGCACCTGTTTCTTGATCTCCTTTTCGAACACGTCTTCGCTTCTGGGAACGAAGCCCCCCGTATCAATCACGTTGAAGGATTTACCAACCCACTCTGCAATTCCGTATTGCCGGTCACGAGTAACACCGCTAATGTCATCCACAATAGCTTTCCGCTGCTCTAGGAGCCTGTTGAAGAAGGTGCTTTTTCCTACATTGGGCCTTCCTACGATCGCAACTGTATATCCACTCATACCTGGAACAATTTGAATTTCTGAACAATTAATTATAGCCGTATTCGCGTAAGTGCAGGTCATTATCCCGCCACTTGGGACGCACTTTTACAAAGAGTTCCAGGAACACTTTCTGACCGAGGAACTGCTCAATTTCCGCCCTGGCCCTGGTTCCCAGCTCACGGATCATTTTCCCTTTCTCTCCCAGAATAATACCTTTCTGTGTATCACGCTGAACAATGATATCCGCCATGATCTTGATCAGTGTGGACTTTTCCTTGAACTCCTGCACAAGGACAGCTGCGTGGTAAGGGATCTCATCCTGGTATAACTGGTAGATCTGTTCACGGATCAGCTCTCCCACAAAGAATCGTGTCGGGAGATCCGTCAGGTTGTCTTCATCAAAGAAGGGTTCACCTTCGGGCAGCAGGTCTACGATAGTTTGTAACAATTCAGGCACGCCTTCCTTCTGCAGTGCAGATACTTCCACAATCTGCTTCACATAGGATTTCCCGGTAAAAAACTCCCGGGCGGCAGCGGCTTTCGCTTTGCCTTTTCCGTCAACCTTATTCAGCACCAGCAGGGCCGGCGCCTTGAGACGAAGCGCTGTAAAAATCGCATCGCTTTCGGTGTAATCGTCATAGACATCCACCATAAGGAGTGCCAGGTCTGCGTCTTCCAGGGCGCTTTTGACGGCTTGCATCATTTTTTCGTGCAGCTTATACCTGGGCTCAATGATACCAGGGGTATCGGAAAAGATGATCTGGTAGCCGGGCTCTGTCAGGATGCCTTTGATCCGGTGCCGGGTCGTTTGAACTTTGGGGGAAACAATGGCGAGTTTTTCGCCCATGAAGGCATTGAGCAGCGTGCTCTTTCCCGCGTTGGGCTTGCCGAATATGTTAACGAATCCTGCTTTCATAAATCAATAGCCGGCAGGATGTCAACGCCCGGAAGCCGGGAAAACTGGAGGTAATCAGTTGCAAGCATCCTATTGCCGCAAAAATTTCGGGAATTAACCCGGGCTGCAAAAATAGGGTATTAAGCCGACTTCCGGCGCATTATTGTTGGACACAGGCATACCCGCAGCTATAAGATTGCGTTGGTAAACAAAACTTTCCCTGTCGCGTCTCCCCCGCTTAATTGTCATTTTCCGCCTCTTTTTACAGCAATCCGTGGACTAATTTTAAAAGAAAAAATGCGTAGGATCATTGTTACGGAGTTTATCACCCTTGACGGTGTTGTAGAAGCCCCTGGCGGAAACGAAACGGCTCATCCCCATGGCGGCTGGCAGACAAAGTATCGCAGTGCTGAAGCCGGGCAATACAAAGTTGATGAACTCGCCAGCGTGGATGCCCTGTTGTTAGGGAGGAAAACATACGATCAGTTTGCAGCCTTCTGGCCAACCCAAACCGGCGCAGGATTCGCGGATCCCATAAACAAACTACCGAAATATATCGTATCCGGGAGCCTGAAAAAGACAGATTGGAATAACTGTCATATTCTCCGCGATGTGGCAAAAGACATTGCCGCGCTTAAGCAGAGCGATGGAGGTGATATACTTGTTTATGGAAGTGCCACACTCGCGAAATCACTACTCCACCATGACCTGGTTGATGAACTGCACCTGATGTTATTTCCCGTGATGGTGGGCGGTGGATTGAAACTGTTCGATGACAACCTTGAGTTGAAAAAGTTTGACCTGAAATCCTCCCGGGCTTTTGATTCGGGCGCGCTTATCCTGGAGTATACAGCAGGTTCTTAACAAGGTTTTATAGGTGCTGAGCTTGACTTCCGGCAAAAATATTCAGATTTTGTATCAGCTCTTTTGAATTGATCTGAAGAATTCCGGACTTCGATTTACTCTAATCATCACCCTATGTCAAGAATTTTACTCAGCACCATCTGGCTTTTTATTTTGCTGGCCGCCTGCGCCCCTTCTTCTCATCATTCGGACAGCAGTCCCGTAACGGCAACCCGTTCAAATCAGGAAATAAACCAGGCCAATCCGGCCATGCGAACTGATCCGGTTGTCATAGATACTTTAATCACCGGGTCTCCCGATTCACTAACGGATCTGCCTGTATCGCAACATGGCGAAATCATTCTGTCTGAGGGGTTTTATGAATCCGAATTTAAAAGCTATTGCCTCCAGCCCGGAACGCCTTCTCCATCCGACAGGGACGCCTATCTGCAGGCACCTTTGAACGGCCACAGGAAAGACATCGTGGAAACAGCCCTGCGCAATTCAATTGATAAACCCTACCTCGATCAGAAAAACATCCAGTTGTTGCTTTGGTCAGTTGTAAGCGTATCAAACTACAATAAGCTTTCCCCTCAGGTCAGGTCTACAGCAGATCAGCTGTTAACGCCCAGGCAGATCTTTCAGCTGAAAGGCGGCTATGCAGGCCTGGTAAAGGATGTGGCTGCTTTCATTCCCGAATCGAATGTGAAGGGCATCTACAACCAGATGAATAACCTGTTTGAACTGGGTGCAAGTTCTTATGAAGCCTATGAACGCATTGCAGTTCCCGGTGGTAACTCCGTAATTCACCATCCCGGGTATAAAAAAGATCAATGGTACAAGCAACCTGGTGGCTATTTTGTACGGTATTTCCCTTCAGGTTACAAAAAGGTAAAGGTGCAGGTGTACGTTCCAAAAGGATCACTGGACTCAACAGGTAAGCGGAACGGGAAATATATTTTACTTGACCCTGTTACCATGATGGCCATTCCGGCTAACTCTAATGCACAGCGGTTAGGGATCGGTGCGCCGGTTATCGAAATCGTTCGCAAAATAATTCAGATTGAAAGTCAGATGCCGCGGTCGAATCCAAAGAAACCTGGTTCACCCCCACAGCCACCAAGGCCTTCCAATCCCAAAACGACTATTTGACCCCAATTTACTTGCTGAACGAATTAAAATAAAAAAGCAGAAACAGTTGTTATACCATTTCTGCTCTGCAGTTGCGAAGGGAGGGATCGAACCTCCGACCTTCGGGTTATGAGCCCGACGAGCTACCGCTGCTCTACTTCGCGATGTGGATTGCAAATGTATAGCGCGGATATTGTTCTGCCAAATAAAATATTGATTTTTATTTTGTTAATACGACGAAAGGCCCGCGTGGCGGGCCTTTCTGAACTTTAAAATCTATACTGCTTAACTCTTTTTGCTGATACTGCTGGCGCCGCTGCTCTTCATTTCCCTGATCACACCTTCGCCCTTGTAATTGATATCACTGGCTCCGCTGGCTTTTACTTTCATTTCCTTGTTGACTACAACATTGATAGATGAAGCGCCGCTGGCATCAACCTCGCAGAAATCTGCCACCAGGTCCCATCCTTTTACGGAACTTGCGCCGCTTACTTTCACTGAAATGGTGCCCACATTCCCTTTGATTTTGGTATCGCTGGCTCCCGAAACATCCATATCCAATTTATTGCATTCCAGTTCTCCCGACATATCGCTGGCACCGCCCAGGTCAACATTCAGTGCATCCGCCTTGATTTTGCCCATAAGGTTTACGTCGCAGGCGCCATCAGCTTTAATTGAAGTCAGGGTCTTCACAGACACATAAGCCTTCATATGTTTATTGCCTTTCCAGTCGGTCCATCCTTTTGAATCCATCCAGATATGCAACACGCCGTCTTTCACTTCGGTTCTCATCCGTTCGCGCACTGCCTTGTCGGAAGCACTGACCGCCACACCTACTTCATCTCCCTGGCTGATATAAAGGTCAATTGCACTGTTAACTTTCACGCCGGTAAAACTTCCCACCTGGCGGAGTTCCGCATTAGCGTCGTTGATCACAAATTTCTGAGCCCTGGTCACCATTACACTCACCAGGCAGAGCAAGGATAAAGTCAGTTGTTTCATATTGTTGTTTTTTATGGATTAGTTCATGGAGCGAACTGAGCCGCCGCTTCCGGTACGGAGATTGCGGATCACCCCACCACCTTTGTATTTGATTTCACCGCCGCTGCTTGCTTCAGCATTCAGCTCTTTCGTCACAACAATGTTGATCTGTCCGCCACTGCTGGCATCAGCTTCGCAATTCACGGAAGTGAGTTCGCTGCCTTTGAAAACAGAACCGCTGCTGGATTCAACTTTCAGGTGTTCGGTAGTTCCTTTAAGCTCAGTAACAGCACCGCTGCTGTTATCAGAATGAATTTCCTGCGCTTTGAATTCTGCATCGATCACTGCACCGGAACTGGCGTCCACATCAAGTTTATTAACATTGATAGTTGAACCGGTTCTTACTGAGGCGCCGGAAGAAGCCACCAGTTTATTCAATTCGCGCACAGAAACATACGCACGGAATTTTACCCCTCGGCGCCAGTTGGAATTGCCCCCGCGGTCGTCGATTGAAATCCGAAGCACCCCCCCTTCAACTTCAGTAATGATCCGATCGGTAAGTTCCGAACGGCTGGCACTTACAGCAACAGCTTCCTTATCGCCCTGTTGCAACAGCAACTCGATGCCACTGGACACCTTAATACCGTCAAAGCCACCTACATTACGCTGTTTTGCATTATTGTCATTAACTGTTGTCTGAGCCATTCCCGCCAATACCAGCAGGAGAAAAGCAGTCAGTATCGAAAATCGTTTCATTGGTGTTTTTTGAGGTGTGACGGACGACAAAACCGAAATGTTACAGGGAATAACAAAAATCCCTTTAATTTTACGCCTCGATTACGGCCGTAATCATCAGATTCCTCGGGGTGCTGCAGTTCCGGTACGCGACCGGCCTTCGGCTGAGATAATACCCGTAGAACCTGGACAGGGTAATGCCTGCGCAGGGAAGGTGGTCAGATTATTTTCCTCCTTTTGCTTTCGCAGCATTTCTCTCAAATCATTTTTTCAACTCAATTCACAAGCATGAAAAAAATGTTTTTGGGGATATGCGCAACTTTTCTTGTATCCCCCATTTTGGCTCAGGAAAGACAAGTGATCATTTCCGATGCCCAGACCCGCCAACCGATTGCGGGCACCACAGTAGAATGGTCCAACGGACAGTACCAGGTTACCGACGCTTCCGGGAAAGTACCGGTGAACCCAATTGCCAACGGCATGACGCTTTCTGCCATTGGTTACAAGGGTATTCAGGTCCCCGTCAGCCAGTTGAGTGACACGATATTCCTGGAAAGGTTTAACCTGTTCCTCCAGCCGGTTGAGGTAAAGGCTACCCGGGCGGGTGAAAAAGCGCCTTTCGCAAGGACGAATCTTTCCGCAAAAGACATTGAAAAACAGAACCTTGGACAGGATATGACCTTTCTGCTCAACCAGACACCGAGTGTTGTGGTCAATTCAGATGCCGGCAATGGGGTAGGCTACACAGGTATCCGGATCAGGGGGACAGACGCTACCCGGATCAACATGACGCTCAACGGTATTCCTTATAATGACGCGGAAAGCCAGGGCATGTTCCTGGTTAACCTGCCCGATTTTGCATCATCAGTGAGCAGCATCCAGGTGCAGCGGGGCGTAGGAACGTCCAGCAATGGCGCGGGCGCTTTCGGTGCCACCCTGAACGTGAGTACCAATGAATTCCATGAGAAAGCATATGGCGAACTGAACAACAGTTTTGGTTCTTTCAACACCTGGAAGAATACGGTGAAAGCAGGTACGGGACTGATTGACGGCCACTTCACCTTGGACGCCCGCCTGTCGAGGATCAAATCCGACGGCTATATCGACAGGGCCAGCAGTGACTTGAAATCTTTCTTTGTTTCAGGCGCCTGGCTGAGCGAAAAATCCAGCGTCCGGCTGAATGTGTTCTCCGGCAAGGAAAAGACCTATCAGGCGTGGAATGGCATCCCGGAAGCAGATCTGGCAACCTGCCGCACCTGCAATTCGGCCGGCACAGAAAAGCCCGGCACGCCATACGATAACGAGACAGACAACTACCAGCAGGATCATTATCAGTTGTTTTTCAACCATGCTTTTAACGACCGCCTTTCTCTGAATGCAGCCACTTTCCTCACACGGGGAAGAGGCTATTATGAGCAATATAAAGCAGGGGAAGATTTTGCTGCCTATGGGCTCCCCTACCCCGTAATCGGAGACTCCACGATCGAAACCACCGATCTGGTCCGGCAGCTTTGGCTGGATAACTATTTCTATGGCGGAATCTATTCCCTTCAGTACAAACAGAAAGGTACCCAGCTGACCTTTGGTGGCGGATACAACCGTTACGACGGCAACCACTATGGCAATGTCATCTGGGCGGCCGTGGGTGTACCCCAGGGTTATCAGTGGTACAACCTGGATGCACGGAAAACCGACCTCAACTTTTACGGAAAGTGGCAACAACAGCTTGGCACCCGCTGGCAAACTTTTGTTGATCTTCAATACCGAAAGGTCGATTACCGGATTGACGGCTTCCGCGACAACCCTACACTGTTTGTCAATAACACCTATAATTTCTTCAATCCGAAACTGGGGATCAATTACAGCCAGGGCAACTGGAATGCATTTGCTTCCTGGTCGGTTGGCAATAAAGAGCCGAACCGCGATGATTTTGAAGCAGGCCTCACGCAGCAACCCGAACATGAAACGCTTTATGACTGGGAGATCGGTGTAGAGCAAAAATTTCACCGCGCGGCCTGGTCACTGAACGGATACTATATGCGGTACCACAACCAACTCGTATTGACCGGCAAGGTGAATGATGTGGGTTCTTATACCCGCACCAATATTCCCAAAAGTTACCGGCTCGGCGTAGAACTACAGGGCACCATTCAACCGCTTACCTGGTTGCGTTTGCAGGCCAATCTTAACCTCAGCGACAACAAGGTGATGGATTTCACGGAATATATTGATGACTATGATGAAGGGAAACAAGTAGTGAATCAATATAACAAAACCGATATTTCGTTTTCACCATCGGTTGTTGGTGGCTATACGATTTCCTTTATGCCCTTCCGCCAGGCCGAAGCGGCATTTATTGGAAAATACGTAGGCAGGCAGTACCTGGATAATACATCGAATAAATCCCGAAGCCTGGATGCTTTCTACGTTCAGGATCTTCGGTTAAGCTATACTGTGAAAAACCTGGTCTTTCATGATATTGCACTGATTGTTCAGGTAAACAATCTGTTTGACAAGCTGTATACACCGAACGGATACACTTACAGCTATATAGCAGACCGGACAACAGTCACGGAGAATTACGTGTATCCTATGGCGGGGATCAACTGGATGGCCGGCGTAAATATCCGCCTGTAATTATTACGGCGTATAAATACCGGTAATAGTCCTATGCAGATAATTTGGCTTTGGCACCATTTTGTAAGGATAGTCAGGGTCATAATTATCCATCTTATGAAGAAAACCATCGCCCTGAATGTTACCATCATTCTGATTTTTTACCTGTTGCTCCTCTATGTAGGTGGCCGGTAAAACGGCAAAAGAAAAGGCCGCAGCAATTTGTATAGTACGGTTTACAGATTGGCTGTGGCCTTTTCGTGCTTTATTTTCAGGGTTGAGTCGACTTTAATTTAACCTCGGGTTCCTGGTTAATTTTCAGCAGCGTTTGGGCTTATTCTGGGTTCATCTTCCGTTTATAAGCGGAAGATGAACCCAGAATGGGCTGAGATACACCCGAAAATTTTCCCGGAACCCAAGGTTACCTTTAGGTAAAAAAGGAATAAAAAGGAAAAAAAACTTTAATATGGCAAGGGTTCGCGATAAGGGTAGTATACTAAACCAGCTTTCAGGGAAGGTGGGCGAGCTTGTGTTCAAGAAATACGGGGATGTGGTGATTGTCAGCAAGGTGCCTGACATGAGCAGTCGTAAGCTTAGTGAAAAGCAGATCAAACGCAATGAAATTATGAAGTCAGGATCAAAATATGCAAAAGCCATGAGTTCTGACCTCAAGACGAAGTATGCACTGGCAGCAAAGCTAGGCGTTCCTCCCAACAGGGTATACAACGCAATTATGTCGTATTACCTGAAACACGATGGCGACCTGGAGAAACTGCTGGAACTGCAGGATTTAAGTTGAATCAGGGCCTTGGGCCAAACTTTTCTTCCCAGGCAAGCATTCCTCCCTCGAGGTTTTTGGTATTGGTAAAGCCCAGCATTTCCAGGAACAGGCAGGCAGTCATGCTGCGTTTGCCGCTGCGGCAGTGAATGATCAGTTCTTCGTTCTTCAGATCTTCGATCTCCTCGATCTGCATGGACTGTATCTTTCCGAGAGGAATCAATAGAGCGCCGATGTTATAAGCTGCAAATTCTTCCGGCTCCCGTACGTCAATCACATGCAGTTGTTCACCTGCATCCATTCTTGCTTTCAGTTCTTCGACAGTAATATTCTCCATAAACTTTTTTAATAGTTGTTTTCCGCCGGCTTTGGAGCGGGCGCTATTCTTGTTGTATCCCGCACCGGGCGTTGGGTTCCCAGCCAGACGTCGATCATTTGTCCGGGGCGGATGCGATTGGTCTTTCCATCAGGAGTATAATAGTCGGGACTTTGCCGGTAGATAAAGGCAGTGCTGCTGTCCCGAACGTCATTGTCGAGCACCTTTGCTCCGAAATTTATCCCTATACTGTTAATCAGGGAACTGGCGTCGGCAAAGGTCATTCCGACCAGGTCGGGAACTGACATGTCAATATCAGATAATCCGCTACCCAGAACAATGGAAATGGCAGTACCCATCGGCAATTTTGTACCGGGTTTAACTTCTGCACCATTGCGGTTCTGGTTGAGAACCGAGTTCTTGGCAAAATCCGGTTTATAGGTCGTATCCCCCAGTTTCAGTCCGAATTGTTTCAGTACGATAGTGGCGTTCCGCAGGCTCATACCGATGAGGTTGGGCATGACTACTTCCGGGGGAATAGCCCGGTTGATGGTCAGGTAGACGGTGCGGTTCACTTTAACGGTAGCCTCAGCTTCAGGGAATTGTTTGACCACAGCGAGGGCTTTGACAGTGTCGCGGTAAACAGAGTCCTGCACCACCACATCAAAACCTTCTTTTTCCAGGATGGATTTGGCCTGCTCGAGAGATTTCCCGGTAACAGTGGGAACCGAGATCACTTCATCATGACGGGTGAAGAATTCAAGTGTGCTGAAAAAGAGCAAAACCAGGATGCCGACCAGCGCGAGGGCAACCAGCATATTGACCCACAGCGGCTTTTTAGTGATGAAAGAGAGCACTGATGTTCTTTTCTTTTAAGGATTTGGATTCAAAGAAAGCGAAAATTATTTATGTTCCAACGCGTCCTCAATAAGGGCAGAGTAGAAATCCTTCAGGGTCCAGCCCATGGCGCGCACCTGCTGCGGAACGATAGAAGCTTCACTCTGACCGGGAACTGTATTAATTTCCAGCATATATGGGGCACCGGCGGCTTCATTATAAATGAAATCGATCCGGATAATGCCACGGCAATTAAATACCCGGTAAACTTTCCTGGCAGCTTCGCGCACTTTTTCGGCAACAACAATATCTACCTGGGCCGGGGTGATCTCTTCACTTTTTCCGGCATATTTCGCTTCGAAATCAAAAAACTCATTTTTGGCGATGATCTCCGTAAAGGGGAGCGTAATAATCTCACCCTTGCTCTGGAATACACCAATAGTGAATTCACGTCCGGTAATGAATTCTTCAATCAATACCTGGTTGTCTTCCCCGAAAGCCTTTTGGATTGCGGCTTCCAGGTCTTCCGGCCGTGAAACCTTGCTCATGCCGATACTGCTGCCGCCATTGTTGGGTTTTACAAATACCGGAAGTTTCAGTTGATCCAGGATGGCTGCCGGTTCAAGCGGCCGTTCACGGAACAGGTGGAGGGAACGTGCCACATTGATTCCTGCAAAAGCAGCTACAGCTACGGTATAGCGCTTATTGAAGGTGAGCGCCGAGGTCGCTGCATCGCAACTGGTATAAGGCAGGCCCTGCAGATCAAAATAGCCCTGAAGCTTTCCATCTTCGCCAGGTGTGCCGTGGATACCGATCAATACCGCATCAAATCGGATAGTCTTATCCGGTAGTTCGATGATAAATCCATTCTGGTTGACAGCAACAGGATCACCTGTTTCAGGCAGATAAAACCATCCATCCTTCCGGATATCAATCTTATATACGTCAAATTTTTCCCTGTCCAGGTTTTTTCCGATTGTGATGGCACTCTTATAAGAAATTTCCGCCTCACCGGAATACCCCCCGGTTACGAAGGCGATCACCTTTTTTTGTTGCATATGAGGTTGAAGTAGTTCGGTTCGTATCAAGAAAAAGGTGAAGGATTTGACACCTTCACCCGTTACCCGGTGGGAAATATCACCCACCTATACGAAGTAGCTTGCGCTACTATTAAAACGATGTTCTGCTTAAAGGTAAGAAAAAAGCCGTGATCAGAGATGCAGTTTTTCTTTCTTCGCGAGCAGTTCATCCACGGTCTCCTGGTACATTTCATCGGGCACGCAGCAATCTACCGGGCAGACAGCCGCACATTGGGGTTCCTCGTGAAAACCCTGACATTCAGTACACTTGTTCGGAACGATATAATAAGTATCCACACTGATGGGAGCATTGCGGGTATCGGAATCAAGCACTGACCCGTCCATCAGCGTAAAACTTCCTTTAACCGTGGTGCCATCGCTCAATGCCCACTCCACACCGCCTTCATAGATGGCATTATTGGGACATTCGGGCTCGCAGGCCCCGCAGTTGATGCATTCATCGGTTATTTTAATTGCCATGGGCTCAAATTTTTAATGGGTTCTAGAAGCAGTTAACTTGCAGCAAATTTAGAGGGACATGTTGAATTTACAATGCCGGATAGATTTATTGGCCCGGTTGGGAATTTATCTCCGGGAAAACCCTTCAGAATGGCAGGAGATAAAGACCCGTGCATCGTTAACCAATCCCTGGTTCAGCGCAGTTGGTGTGGAGGAGGCCGTCACCGCAATTGCTGATAATTTTCTTCAGGCAGACCTTCTCCGGAACTGGGCCGATGCTTATGTTGTTCCAAGCGACCGTCCTGCGGCAAAAACCGTAGGCATAGTGATGGCTGGAAATATCCCCCTGGTGGGATTTCATGACTGGCTCGCGGTGTTCGTGAGCGGGCATAACAGCAAGGTGAAATTATCGTCCAAAGATGCGGTGCTCCTGCCCCACCTGGTAAAAAAGCTGGAAGAATGGGAACCAGGGGTAGCTGGCTATACTTCTTTTGCCGAACAGCTGAAATCCTGTGATGCCTATATTGCGACCGGCAGCGACAACACATCCAGGTATTTCGAATACTATTTCGGGAAATATCCAAGCATTATCCGGCGCAACCGTACCTCTGTGGCTGTACTTGACGGCAGTGAAACTGCCGGTGAACTGGTGCAACTGGCGGATGATACACATCAGTACTTTGGAATGGGATGCCGGAACGTCACCCACCTGTATGTTCCTGAGGGCTACGACTTCCTTCCCTTTCTGAATGCAGCAAAAAAATACAGTTCCTATTTTGATCATCCCAAATACAAAAACAACTACGATTACCAGCTGGCGATTCTTCTGCTGAACCACCAGTACTATATGTCGAACGGATCTGTGTTGCTCGTTGAGAACCCGGCCATATTCTCCCCTATTTCCGTGATTCACTACAGTTATTATCCACCAGGTGAGATGCCCCTCGAAAAACCGGAGCACAATAATAGCATCCAGTGCATCGTTGGACACGGTCATATCCCGTTCGGATCGGCTCAGGAACCTGGCCTGTCTGACTATGCGGACGGGGTCGATACGATGCAATTTTTATCGTATCTTTAAGAAGCATGTACGAAGACCTTAGTAAAACTATTGTTAAACCGGCCGGGCGGTTGATCCAAAAGAGTGCCGCTTCGTTAATTTGTATGCATCTATATCAGAAAAAACAAAAAGGAAAACTACTATGAAATTACAGCACGTAGTACCCGTTATGCTGCTCAGCGCGGTTACTTCTGTTGGAAGCATGTGGGCATATAACAAATATGTAAATAAGAGCCCCTATACCTACACCGTTTCTGACAGCAACCGTATCCCGTCCAATTATGCCGGATTTTTCGACGGAGGCGCCAATGCCCCGACGGATTTTTCTGAAGCTGCCGCCAGTTCAATTCCGGCGACAGTACATATCAAAACAAAAGCTACCCGGACAGCCAGCAATAATCTTCCCAAAAGAAGTCCGCTTTTCGACCTCTTCGGATTTGACTGGGACGAAGGGATGGCACCCCGCGCCTTGCCACAGATGGCCTCCGGCTCTGGTGCGATCATCAGTGACGACGGCTTTATTGTCACCAACAACCACGTGGTGGATGGTGCCGATGAGATCACTGTGAATCTCTCCGATAAAAAAACGTTCAAGGCCAAGCTCATCGGAGCTGATCCATCCAGTGACCTGGCGGTGATCAAGATTGATGCAAAGAACCTTCCGTTCCTGCTATATGGCAATTCTGATGAGGTTAAGATTGGTCAGTGGGTGCTTGCCGTTGGTTATCCGCTCAACCTGGATGCGACGGTTACGGCAGGTATCGTGAGTGCGAAGAGCCGTACCCTTGACATTAACCGCAGGCAAAGCAAAGTACCCATCGAGTCATTTATCCAGACCGATGCAGCAGTCAATCCCGGAAACAGTGGTGGTCCGCTGATCAATACGTCAGGTCAGCTGATCGGTATCAACTCAGCAATTGCCTCTCCCACCGGATCTTACGCAGGATACTCCTTTACTATCCCAGTGAACGTGGTAAAAAAGATAGTTGCTGACCTGATGAAGTTCGGCACTGTTCAGCGGGCATACCTGGGCATCAATTATGCACCGGACAACCTGAGTGATGAAGTGAAAAAGCAGGAGGGTATCAGCGACGGTGATGGTGTATACGTGCTCGATGTTACCAAAGATGGTGCTGCATTTGCTTCCGGCATTAAAAAGGGCGATTTCATCACCCGCATCAATAATATCCCTATCCGCACCGGTGCAGAAATGCAGGGTCAGATCGCCACCTTCCGCCCGGGTGACAAGGTGAAGATCGGTTACCGCCGTGATGGTAAGGATTTCAACATTGATGTGGTGCTGCGCAACAGTGGTGGTACTACCGATATCGTAAAAACATCCGTGCTGGACAAACTGGGTGCTGATCTTGCCACTATTGACAGCAAGATGGCCAAGGAGATGGGTGTGAAAGGCGGTGTGATGGTGAAGAGCATCGATGAAAATGGCGCATTCAGTAAAACGAGGATGGAAGATGGCTTTGTGATCCTGAAAGTGAATGGTAAGGAAGTAAGCAATGTGGAAGAGTTCAGGACAGAGATGGAAAAAGCCGGAAGCTCCGTTACCCTTGATGGGATGTATCCGGGCTATGAAGGTATCTTCCGCTATCCGATGAAGATCAGTGAATAGGTTCTTTCCCTATACTAAAAAGGCTGCCCGGGATGGCAGCCTTTTTTATTGAACAATAATTTTCAGCTTTTGGTAAACACCCTGTATCCCCAGGCCGGGATGGTATATTGCCGGCTGGCGGAAAAGTCATGCTCATCACCGGAGAAAATCTCTTTGAATTTGCCCTGCACAATATCGTCCGTGATATCAACATTAAGGTTATCGCGGTTGGACAGGTTGAGCAGCACGAGCACTTCGTCTTTCCCGTTCTTTCTGAGAAAACCAAAGAGTGCGTCATTAACGTTGGTTTGCAGCCTGTAGGTGGTCACGGCGGCATCGCCGGCCCTTAGTGCCGGATGAGTGGAATGAAGGTGGAGCAACGTCTTGTAAAAATCGTGCAGTTCGTATTTGCCGGTCCATTCGATGGGGTCCTTGTCAAAAAATTTCAGTCTTTTATGACTGGGTAGTTCCTGTCCGCTGTATACCATGGGGATCCCGTTCCAGGTCGCCGCGAACACGGCGAGGGCCGGTGCGGCAGGCCCGTATTTTTCAAATTCGGTGCCATTCCAGCTGTTCTCGTCATGGTTGGAGGTAAAGTATACTTTATAGGCCGGCGCCGGATATTGTTCGTTGATGCGATGGAGCAGACTGTCCAGCCCGGCGATATCGGTGCGGCCTTTGGCAAAGTCCTCAGTTTTGTGCATCCACTCCCAGGAGTAGGTAGCGTCGAAGGCTTCGTGGTAGTTAACTTCCTCACATTCAGCGAGCCAGAAGAGTTTTTTCCGGGCATCGAGGGCAGCGCGGGCATCTTTCCAGAAGTCCAGTGGAACCAGCATGGCCATATCGCAACGGAAACCATCAATATCTGTCTCTTTCACCCAGAAGTCCATCGCCCTGATCATAGTTTTCCGCATGTCTATATTGGAGTAGTCCAGGTCGATTACATCATCCCAGCCATTCTTATCGAAGAATTGACCCTGTTCGTTCTTTTTAAAATATTCCGGGTTGGTTTTCGTCCATACGTGTCCGTAACCGGTATGATTGGCTACCCAGTCAATAATTACTTTAAGATCAAGGTCGTGGGCTTGTTTCACCAGTTGTTTGAAGTCATCCAGACTGCCGAACTCCGGGTTCGTGGCCATATAATCGGAACAGGCATAGTAGCTGCCGAGGCTGCCCTTGTGCTTTTCAGTGGCGATTGGGGTGATCGGCATGAACCAGATGACCTGGGCGCCCATATCTTTCAGTCGTGGAAGTTCCTTCGCAAATGCATTAAAGGTTCCTTCGGGGGTGTATTGTCTGAGGTTAACTTCGTAGATATTGGTTTGTTTTACCCAATCCAGGGGTTCAAAATGCGGATGGCTCATTTTGTCATTTTTGTCAGCAGTATTTGTTGTAGCCGGGTCAATACATGAAATTCCGGCGAACGCCACCAGAACCAGAACCCTTAGAACTGTCATAACAATTCATTTGGGTGAAAATAAGATAATTTTGCATCCGGCAACTAGCCAGAGAGCGCCTTATGAAGCAATTCGATGTACCGGTAAAATACCGCAGCCCGTTGATCAGTGCTGTTAAGCAGAGACGGAAGGATGAAGATCGGATGAAGAAAGATTTTACTCCTACCCTGCTTGATGGCGGGGATCTCCGTATCTACCTGGCCCGGCATTTCGGTTTTTGTTATGGCGTGGAGAATGCCATTGAAATTGCGTTCCGGACTATTGATGAGAATCCCGGGAAGCGGATTTTCCTTCTCAGTGAGATGATCCATAATCCACAGGTAAATGCAGATCTCCAGGAGGCTGGTGTACGTTTTCTGCAGGACACATACGGCAGGCAACTGATACCATTTGACGTTTTGCAGCCGGATGACATAGTACTGATTCCTGCATTTGGAACCACACTAGACCTGGAGCGACAGTTGGTGGGTAAAGGAATCCACACAGAACACTACAATACGACTTGTCCTTTTGTGGAAAAGGTTTGGAACCGCAGTGAGCAGATTGCCCGGAAAGGGTATAGCGTGATCATTCATGGGAAGCCAAAACATGAAGAAACGCGGGCAACTTTTTCACATGCGGCCGCGAATGCGCCGTCACTGATCCTGAATGACATGAAAGATGCCATTGACCTGGCCGCTTTTATCCGGGCAGAGCATACCCCGGCTATGTTTGCGGATCGGTTTGCCGGTATGTTTTCCCCCGGTTTCGATTGTACGAAAGACCTCCAACGGATCGGGGTGGTGAATCAGACAACACAACTGGCGAGCGACACCCAGGCAATAGCCGAGTACCTGAAGTCGGTGATGGTGGATCATTTTAACCTGACACTGTCGACCGTTGCGGATCATTTTGCGGATACCAGGGATACTTTGTGTTATGCCACCAATGACAACCAGACAGCAGTGACCGGCATGCTGGAGGTTGAAGCGGACCTGGCCATCGTGGTGGGGGGGTATAATTCCTCCAATACAACACACCTGGTGGAACTCTGTGAACAGCGTTTACCGACCTATTTTATCAGCGATGCCGGGAAGATCGGAGCCGTCGGAGAGATACTTCATTACGACTATCATACGCGGCAGGAAAGGTTGACAGAGGGTTTTCTGCCTTCCGGCCGGCCGTTGACTATATTACTGACCAGCGGGGCATCCTGTCCCGATGCCGTGGTTGAGCAGGTTATTAACCGCCTGGCTGAGCTAAAAAGGGTAGAATTCCGGACACCCATTGGGTGAAAACACGGTATGAGGATAGTTAGCGAATTTGTAGTTTGGTCGAAAAGCTCACAATGCTGTTCGAAGTCTTGATTATTTTACAACTGGCGGTTGTAACAATTAACGTGGCTTATTTACTTTCGTTAGCCAAATTTAGAAGGTACTACCAACAAGAGTTTCGTTATATTGTTCCGTTTTGTATAATTGACCTACTAACGAGTATCGTCGCTGATTTATATTATGCCGGTTTAATAAAATCATACATTATTTTCGCTTCTGCTGGCATAAGTTTCGTGGTTAGCGAAATAGTATTATTGCAACTGTATATCACTTCTTTCACCAAGACCAAAATTAATTGGACTTTCAATGTCCTGGCGTGCGTGATCGCACCCATATTATCGTATCACTTATTTGAGTCAGTTACTACAATTATTCAAGCATTCTCCAACTTAATTATAACAGTGCAATGTTATAAATATATTAATTGGATATTTAGAACGGAAGATGTTGCAAATCTACATACGCAACCTCATTTCTGGATTATATCAGGACTTTTGATTTGCTATGGATCTACACTCCCAATGACAACTGCATCATTTTATGTTTCCATCTTTTCAAACGGCATTTTTCAAATAGTTGATCCAAATACTTTGTCGTATCCATTTCTTATAGGAAATATAATAATGCATTTTTTCTTTATTAAATCCTTTGTATGTCACAAGTTGCAGCTACAATCCTAGCTACGTCAATATTTGTTAGTATTCTATTTTTTCTTCTGCAAATTGGTTTTATATACAAAATGGTAATGCTTTTTAAGAAGAAACAAGTGGAACACAAAGAAAGTATTTCCCTATTGCAATTGTCTGCAGAAAAAGAAATACTAGAATCAAAAATCCTTATTCAGGAAGATACGTTTTCGTCAATCGGGCAAGAAATACATGATAACGTCAATCAACTATTGATGTTATGTAAATTAAATATTCCCACCTTGGAAATATTACCAACCAAGGAAAACATGCTTATACTTAAAAATATGATTGACTACCTTGATATGGCCTTCAATTCATTGAATAATATTTCAAGAAGTCTCAATCCGGACTTAGTGAAGGAATATGGATTAGATAAAATGATCAACGAAGAAGTACAAAGAATTACAAAAAGTCACGCAACAGCAATTCGTATTTCCCTAGACGAAAAATTTGAATTTCTATCCAGTAATATACAGCTTACTATTTTTAGAATATTTCAAGAAGCAGTGCGAAATGCTCTGCGACATGGAAATTCAACTGAAATCAATATTACTTTGATTGTTGATGCAGAACTATTATTCGAGATTGTTGATAACGGAAATGGCTTTGATACTACAAAAGTCTATAAAAATAAGAGAATCTCGCAGGGGCTATTAAATATGAAGAGTAGAGTTTTGGCCGTTGGCGGAAATTTTACAGTAAAGTCAATAATTGAAAAAGGGACTAGTATAACAATTAAAATACCTCTCAATCGATAATTTTATTACGCATTCCATACATAATCAATCCAGCAATTGTCTTTGCACCTACTTTTGATTTCATATTTTGCCGTATCGTTTCAATTGTTCTCGGACTGAGAAATACCTCCTTAGAAATCTCTTCGGTCGTTTTATCTTCAGCCAATAGTTTTAAGATCTTTGTTTCTTTTTCTGAAAATTTGACTGGATTGGGATAAAATTGGCGGACTGCTTTCTTGGTCTGAAGTTTGGAAAGCACAGCTTTATTGACAAGGTCGTTAAAGTAAAAGTCATCATTCATGCATGCCAGGATAGCCTGATAAATCTCTTCTGGATCACTTGTCTTGGTCAGATAAGCATTGGCTCCCATTTCCATCATCTTAGTGATCATCTCCTGGTCGTCGTACATGGTGAGCACAATGATCCGGACGTCATCATATTCCTTTCTCAGTAGTCCTATCGCGTTGACACCATCCACTTCTGGCATTCGTATGTCCATAAGAAGCACATCAGGCTTCTTCAATTGCATTTTGTGCATTAGGTCCCTTCCATCCTCCGCTTCCCAAAGGATTTTTAAATAGTCCTTTCCCTTCAAGGCCATTTTAATACCGTCGCGAAAAATCTTGTGGTCATCCGCTAGACTAACCTTAATACTTAACTCAGCACTCATAGGTTTGGCAGTTTTTAAAGGATTTATGTTGGGATATAATTAACGCCCAGAGTACGATTATGGTATTTTCCCTCGATTTTATTCTTTAGAATTACGATTTTTATAATATGTCCTTCATATTATACTTGGCAAAAATACTAACCCTCACAAGTAAGTTCTTTTAAGTATTCATTGCTCTTTCTTTTAATATTTTAACTAAAATATACCCAAATCCCCTTGCTTCAATAAAATAAAATCGGAAACTACCGAACATTAGAATGGGATTTTTACTATTTTCATCGAGTATTTTTACGTTATTTTTTATCGCAACTATACGATAGTTTTAATCGTAAATCCGCTATGGGACTGAATTATAGCCAATTTATAAAAATAAGTTAAGATCTACCCCATTGCCCTTAGTTTTTTTTTGAAGGTTATTACAATAGAAATCACCCCAAAATATTCCCAAAAACTTCCGTTTATGATTCAGCAAGAAATTTTGTCACCCTCCCTGAAAGCCATTGGCGAGGAAATCAGCCATGAACTGGGTGCCAAAATGGTTAAGGACTTTCAGGATCAGAACACAAATTCCACGCCTTGGTATTTGATTGGATCTGACATCATTCTCAAGGTATTATCGCAGCCAGATTGTGCAGGAATTCGCTTTTATAACGCTATTAATGAACTCGGCGAAACGACATTAGTATATGTTGGTGTTGACTCAGAAGGTAAAGATCTTCTGGAATATTCTAATGTGACTGAAGTTGGTGAAATCGTAAAAGCACAAGGTATTGTTGCCGATAGAGTTCAACCTCCTGGTGGAACAAAGGGTACTTCTTCTACAACTAGTTGGTACTCTAGCCTTTAATTTTTTAGTAAGAAATTTTGTCCCACCACAGGTATTATTATATTTGATACAATAATACCTGTGGTGGGCTATTTTAAGACAATCACATTAATATCGCTGCTATTACCTTTGTTGACATTCTTGTTCAAATTCAAACAGAACAATAATGTCCAGGCAAGGGTAATAGTTTTTTTATTGGTTTATTCTTGTATTAATGAGGGGATTTTCCAGTTTGCTGCATTCAGCCATCTATTTGCAAAATATCCTGTTCTCCCAATTTCCTTATACTCTTTATTCACTATAATAGAATTTACTTTATTAGCTTATTATATAAGTAGGTCACTTGTAAGTAAAAGGCTAATTACTTTATTACGAATCTCGGCCTTCGTTTTCTACGTCATAGCCGGCACTAATCTTTATTTTGTCTGGTTTACCACTGACAGCCAACAAATTGACGTAATTCCAATTGCCTCAAGCGCAATCATATTAATTGTTTTTTCTATATTACTTTTATACGAAGAAATCCAGACACCGAAGATCAAGTTCATTTATCGGCAGCCGAATTTTTGGATTGTAGTCGGAATTATGATCTATTTCTCTGGAACTTTTTTCCTATTCCTTCAACTTTCGTCATTGTCTGAATCTGATAAGGTCAATTTTTGGACAATTAATCTTATATGTATTATACTCAAAAATATCTTCTTTGCTATTTCGTTTTTAGTACCTGGCAATGATGAAAGTGAAGATGATTTAGAATCAAATTATTCAATATCTGATTTCGAAGAATTTAAATAATATATTTAACCCTTCTAGCCCAACAGTCTAAATGCTTCTTTTACAGGCGTATAATCAACATGCCAACGTATCCGTAGTGCTATTTTTTGGCACTATTGGCATGCTTGCGCTTACCATCGGGCTAATTGTCTTTATCATTTTCCACCAACGTAAAGTCATCCGATACCAGATGACCCTCCAGAAAATGGAAAATGAACAGCAAAAAATGTTGCTGAATGCCTCTATCCGGCTCCAGGAGGAAGAACGCCAAAGAATAGCCGCAGACCTTCATGACGATGCCGGACCGCTCCTCGCTACCGCCCGGTTATACCTGAACGAAAACCTGGTTAACCTCGATAAAACAACCCAGCTGCAAAGCATCTATAACGCCAAGCAAATCATTGATGACACTATCCAGCTGATCCGGAATATCTCCCATAGCCTGATGCCCCCTACGCTGAAGAATTTCGGTCTGGAATCAGCTGTAAATGATACTTTTCAGAAAATCAGCGGTTCAGGTAACATAAACGCCAGCTCAAGATTCCACGATTATAAAGAAAGACTCCCCATTGACAATGAGTTGATCGTTTTCCGCGTTGTACAGGAACTAATCAATAATATCCTTAAACACAGTAACGCAAGCTTTATTCACCTGACCCAAAATACCAACGGCAATAAATTCTACATCCGCATGCACCACGACGGTAAAGGGATGACACAGAAAGATTTTGAAAAACTGACAAAAAGTGCCTCAGGATTAGGACTTAAGAACATACAAAGCCGCCTGAAAGTGTTGCAGGGACGAATTTTCTTTGAAAAAGACCAGTCTCAGACATATTATAAGGTTACTATCGAATTACACCGCGAAGAACCAACAGCTTAAGCTAAAAACCGGGGTAATTGCTTATTTTTAAGGAGCCCAAGAGCAGCATCCTATGACTGTAATTAAAGTAGCTATTGCAGACGACCACAAAATCTTCCGGAAAGGTGTTATCCTATCTCTCCGGCCTTTCACCAATATCAAGTTCGTTCAGGAAGCTGAAAACGGGCAGGAACTTATCGACGGACTGTCTGAGTCAATGCCGGACGTTATCCTCATGGACCTCCGCATGCCTACCAAAGATGGCATCGAAACTACCAAGCAAATCGCCAAACAGTTTCCCACTATCCATATTGTTGTGCTGACAATGTTCGAGGACGAACGTTTTGTGAGTCACCTGATGGAGATCGGTGCCAATGGCTACCTGCTGAAGAGCGCAGATCCGATGGAAATCCGCCGCGCTATTATGGAAGTGGCTGAAAAAGGCTATTACCTGAACAATTTTGTCAATCGGATCCTGCTCAAAAAATCACATTCCAAACAGAAAACAGTCCCCAATCTGGCCAGTGAAGTTACCCTCACCGACCGGGAAAGAGATGTGATCAAATATATCTGCATGGAGTTTACCGCCCAGGAGATCGCTCAAAAAATGGAAGTAAGTCCCAGGACAGTTGAAGCCATTAAAGACAGGCTGATGGAGAAATTCGGCGCCAAGAATACGGCAGGGCTTGTCTTCTACGCTGTTAAGAACAACATGATCGACTAACTGCATCTTAAAACTGCATTTCCGGCACATCGTCCGCAGCTATCAATCTACCAGCTGTTTTCTGCCGGATCTCTTCAACCGCCACCCCAGGTGCGCGTTCCAGCAATAAAAATCCCCCGGCAACAACATCCAGCACAGCCAGTTCGGTTACGACTTTCTTCACACAGCCGACGCCTGTCAGTGGTAATGTACAGGAAGGCAACAGCTTTGATTCGCCTTTCGGATTGGTATGCATCATGGCAACAATGATATTTCGGGCACTGGCCACCAGGTCCATTGCCCCTCCCATTCCTTTTACCATCTTGCCCGGAATCTTCCAATTGGCTATATCACCGCCATCACTGACCTCCATCGCTCCCAGAACAGTAAGGTCGACCTTTCCTGCCCGTATCATTCCGAAGCTTTCCGCACTGTCAAAAAAGGCACCTCCGGGAAGGATGGTTACCGTCTCCTTTCCGGCATTGATGAGGTCTGCGTCGATCTCCGCATCGTCTGGATAAGGTCCCATTCCCAACATGCCATTTTCACTTTGCAGCATAATATGCATGCCGTCTGGAATATAGTTGGCCACCAGGGTTGGAATTCCGATCCCGAGATTCACATACATACCATCCCGCAATTCCCTGGCAATACGGCGGGCAATACCAAACTTATCCAGTGCCATCGTTAATTTTTTAGTATATGCTGAAAATATGGCTTTCGGAGACTGCTGACGAGAATATCGTTGAGATGAACTGCCAGGGGGGCATTCAACCTCCCGAGCGTTTCAAACATCCCTTCCAATACTGTTATTGCTTCCCGGACGCCTGATGAATTATAGCCATACCGGGCAACTGAATTTTCATCATTGTTCTCCTGATCTTCCTTGAGGTCCACCAGGTCATCCAATAAAAGAAATGCCGGTACAAGTGCATACCACGCTGCGATCAGTTGCTCTATTGTTTCCTTCGGCGCTTCGAGTGCGGTAAACCAGTACAACAAAGCATCTCCCCTGTTCAGGGGCGGATTATCAATACCCAGGCCTGCGGCGGGATGTAAAACTTCCTGCCGGAAATACACACGAAGATTTTCTACCAGCCATTGTTGCCTGGCCCCGGGTAAAACCAGCGCGTCAATCTCTGCAATATGTTCCTCAAAAGTCTTTTCCTTATACTCGTACCGGGCTGCCAGGTCGAGTATCTGCTCCATCTGCTGCACATAGGCAGTCTCCAGCAGCACGCCTTTCGGGATCCCTGCTTTGTACATCAGATCGACCAGCAGTGGTATGAAAAGATACCCTGTGCCCCTCGCCACATACAGCAGCCGACCTTTCCAGTACATATTGTTCTGCGGCACTTTTCTGTCCACAAAAAACCGTGCGATCTCGGGATCAACGCCGAGTTCATCACTTAAATATTCCTTGCTGGTAAACATGGTACGATCGAATTATTCTGCCTTTGATAATCTTGTCGTTCGTTTTTCTATGCGTTTTTCGTAAGGCCCTCCTGAGAATATCCTATGCACATAAATACCTGGCACATGGATCTGATCGGGATCAAGCTGTCCTGGTTCAACAATTTCTTCTACCTCTGCAATAGTGACGTTTCCTGCCCTGGCCATCGCACTGGAAAAGTTTCGTGTTGTTTTCCGGAAAACCAGGTTACCATAACGGTCGCCCTTCCACGCTTTTACAATAGCAAAATCAGCGTGCAGGGCTAATTCCATCAGGTAGTGTTTCCCGTCGAAAACGCGAACTTCCTTGCCCTCCGCGATTTCTGTTCCATACCCTGCGGGCGTAAAAAATGCCGGAATGCCCATCCCGGCCATCTGAATTCTGGTAGCCAACGTACCTTGCGGAATCAGGTCAACTTCCAGTTCCCCTTGTAATAGCTGGCGTTCAAACTCAGCATTTTCACCCACATAGGAGCTCATCATTTTCCTGATCTGGCGGGTATGCAGCAGTAACCCCAAACCGAAGTTATCCACTCCTGCATTATTGGATATACAGGTAAGCCCCGTAACGCCTTTCCGCACCAGCGCATTGATACTGGTCTCGGGAATTCCGCAAAGGCCAAAACCGCCCAGCATTATTGTGGCGTTATCGTATATATCTGCCAACGCGGCATCGGCGCCGGATACAACCTTATTCATATGGCATTATTTTACCGGTACAGTTTTGGGCTTTCGGTCTTTCAGCGGAGCAGGTTTTTCGCCGGCATATTTTTCATATCTCCGGCGGGTCGCTACTGCTTCTACAGAATCGAAAATCGCTTTGAGCTGATCGGGATGTCCCTCATAATATTGCAGACTGGCCACAAATGTTTTCCTATCCGTCTTATTGAGGTCGAATACCTGCAGATATTTTTCTGCACGAAATTCCTTTACAACAAGACTGCTGTCTTTTATGGAACGTTGAAGGCTGTATTCATCGGCAAGCATAAGTCCATAAACGATCGGCACCATCTGTTGACGACTGAGTGCAGGTGATTTTTCTTTTTGCCTTCCGCAACCTGTTATAACCAGTAACGCCAGCAACACTATGCACCACTCCTTCATTTCAGTTCCTGTTTGTAAGTGTTGGAATTGGTAATATCCAGTCTTGATAAAATATCAAGCGCCTGGCTTTTTTCATCAGGCGGAGACTTTTTAAACATCCGGGACAATTCTGCTGCCCTGCCCTGGAAGAAAAAAGGAAGGATCATGGAATTGGGCGCCTCGCCATTAAGCGTGTTCAATTGCTGAAGGGAAGTAAGTACCGCCTTCCGGGCTTCTGTTTCCTTTTCATAAAACTGATCCAGTCCCAGTCTGAAGTAACCATAAATAGCATCATGGATCAGGGTATAACGGTTACTGGTCAGGTTTTCCATCAGCCAGTACCGGTTTCGCTGGCTGTCAAACGCCTTCCAGCCGCCGACTTCCCTGCTATCGGGCGCGTTGGTAACGATATTCTGCGCCTTCACAAAGTAGGGGTCACCACCGCGAAGCGAAAAAGAGTCGCCATCAATACCCAATATAATGTATGCGTAAAACGCAAGTACTGCTGTTAAATTTGACACCAGCGGATCATTACCGCTGACCCGGTTCTCATTAAACTCCATTTGCTGGAACTCAACGTAACGGAACATGAGGTCTTCATCCATATAATTCACCAGGGGGCTCAGGTAAGCGGTATTGTAAACCGGCCTCGCAGCCTGAACGGTTAAGGTTGCGGTATAGATATTGTTATCTGCTGCGTTGCTGATATTGATGAGGAAGTTGCAAACAATTTTTTCGTTCGGCTGATACGTTTCTTTGGTCCATTTGCGGTTGTTCAGAAAAATGTTCAGGGCGTTCTGCAGGGTTCCGAAAACTTTCCTGTCCACCTTGGTGCTGATCTGCTGTGCATTCACCACCACTTTGGCCTGTAGTTCCTGCGACCGGGCGTTGTTAATACCCAGCAGGGCAAACACCAAGAGTATGGATATTAATCTACGCATTCAGTTTATTAACGATATAATCAATAATATCTGTTGCAACAGCTTCTTTCGATTTCAGCGGGAAGGCCGTTTGTTCGCCGTTGCGATCAAATATGGTTACTTTGTTGGTATCATGTCCAAACCCCGCTCCTTCATCATTAAGGGTATTCAGGATGATCAGGTCAGCATTCTTACCAGATAGCTTCTCACGGGCAAAGACTTCTTCATTATTGGTTTCGAGGGCAAACCCAACAAGGAATTGTCCTTCCCTTTTCTGACGGCCAAGTTCTTTAAGGATATCCCGGGTCTTTTGGAGTTCGATAGTAAGCCCGTTATCCTTCTTTTTGATTTTTTCCGAAGCAGTTTCTTTAGGAGAAAAATCAGCCACGGCTGCCGCCATGATGGCGATATCAACAGCAGGGAATAATGACAGGCACCTGTCATACATCTCCGCAGCTGTACGCACTTTGCTTACAATAATTGAAGGGTGCTGCGGCGGCTGTACGCCAGGACCCAGTACGAGCTGCACGGTTGCGCCCCTGGTGGCGAGTGTATTGGCAAGGGCAAGCCCCATTTTACCGGAGGAATGATTTCCGATGAAACGCACCGGATCGATCGGTTCAAAAGTGGGGCCCGCAGAAACAAGCGCTTGTTTCCCGGAGAGAGTTCCGCTGCCTTCAAAATGATTCCGGATCAACACAAACAAGTCCTCAGGTTCTGCCATCCTGCCTTCGCCGAATAAGCCGCTTGCCAGTTCACCGGAAGCTGCCGGAATAATTTTATTACCAAAGGAACGAACGGTTTCAAGGTTACGGATAGTAGCAGGATGTTTCCACATATCAGCATCCATTGCCGGCGCTACCCATACGGGGCAGGTAGCAGAGAGCCAGGTGGCCAAAAGGAGGTTATCACAATGGCCGCCTGCCATTTTTGCGAGTGTGTTGCAACTTAGGGGGGCGATCAGGAAAAGATCCGCCCAGCGCCCGAGCATTACGTGATTAGACCAGGCATTATCCTGAAAGAGATCAGTTACTACAGGATTCCGGGAAAGCGTAGACAAAGTAAGCGCCGGTACAAAATCCTTTGCAGCCGGTGTCATCACAACTTTCACTTCGGCGCCGGCTTTCACCAGAAAACGCACCAGCAGAATGGATTTGTAGGCAGCAATACTCCCGGTTATACCAAGAAGGATTTTCTTTCCGTGCAACATGCTTTAAAATTATAAAAAAAGCGACAGCAAGGCTGTCGCTTTAACAAATATCTTCCAGGCCGGAATCAGCTAAACAGTTTATCGTCGTTCTTCCGGTAATAAACTTTGTCTTCCATAAACTCCTGGGTTGCCAGCAGTGCAGGGTTAGGCATTCTTTCATAAGCTCTTGAGATCTCAATCTGCTCTTTGTTCTCATGAATTTCTTCAAGGCTGTCGGTATGCGTAGCAAACTCTTCGAGTTTGTTATGCAGTTCTTCTTTCAGAACAATATTGATCTGGTTGGCCCTTTTTGCAATAACCGCAATCGACTCATAGAGATTGCCGGTCCTGCCTTTAATCTCCAGCAGATTCTTTGCTTCCGCCACGTTGCTCGTGTTGGAACTAAGTTGACGTCTTAACTTGCTCATTTTTTATTGCTTTAATATTGTTTTGTGCTATGGTTTGTAACCGGGTCACATCCTTTTGCAGTTTACTCTGCGGGAACCGGTCGTTAAATTCATTAATTTCTTCCAACACTTTCTCATAACGCTCCTGTTTCTTTTCATCGACAGAAAGCGCTGCATATTCATAGTAAGAACGAATCACCTGGAACTTGTACTCATCACTCTTGTCGGAGTCAGGGTAGTTGTTCATCAGGTTAGTATAAGCAATTGCTGCAGCTTTATACTGACGAAGGTTGTAATACAACTCACAACTCTTTACTTCTTTCATCTCCAGTTTAATCCGGCACTTATCAATGATCTCAGTAGCCTCCTTGATCTTTTCAGAACCCGGATGCGTATTAATGAACGCCTGCATCAATCCGATCGTCCTGGAAGTATTGGTCTGATCCAGTTCTACTTTCGGTGATTGCTTGTAATAGGTATATGCCCGCATATACTCCATTTCTTCCGCCCGCTTGCTGGTCGGAAACACTTCGGTAAAGCCTTTGAACAGGTTCTCAGCGCTCATATAATCCCGCTGGTTGTAAGCGCAATACGCATAGTTGTAATATACGTTCTCGAACTTATCACTCCCCTTCATTAATGGAAAGAGCTCCTCATACAATTGCTGGGCATAATTGTATTTCTTCTTTACGAAATATTGATCTGCCATCCTGAGCTTATAATTTACGTCCGAGCTCTTCTGGACCTTCGCAAAATTCGAGCAGCCGGTACCCAGCAGCACAACGGAAATCAACAACAGAATATATCTCATAAAGGCTGGCAAAGTTAACAGATTTGGCCAAATATAAAAAAAACCCCGCCGGAGCGGGGTTTAATTCTCTCAATATTAACCATTTAACCTTTCTTTCGCAAGTTCGGGTGCGGTGCCGGAACGGCATTCGGACCCTCTTCGGCTGAACCATCACGGAGATCTACCGTGTTCGGATCACCATTTGCTTCGCCATACTTGAAGATGAAGCGGTCAGCGCTGATGCCTTCTTTTTCAACGAGATAGTTGATCACAGCGTTTACCCGATCCCAGCTGAGCTGCTGGGCAGACTTGCTGGATTCACCGTATCCAATTACAGCAATCTTACAATCAGCGTTGTTCCGGATTTTCTCGGCTACGCTGGCAAGAACAGCTTTCGCATCATTATCAAGGCTTACAGAGCGACCTTTGAAGCTGATGCTTGGCAGGTCACCGATGTTACATGCATTTTTCTGTCCACCAAATCCACCCTCACGGAGTTCTTTACAGCATGGCGGCTCAGGGCACTTACCGATACCATCAGCATCAACAGGCTGACATTGTGTTGGTGTAATAAGTTCCTTGTCTTTGAAGTCAGGCACGCCATCACCATCTGTATCCTTGCTCACACCATGGCTGTCTACAGGAGCACCCTGGGGAGTATTGGGCTCAAGATCGAACTGGTCTGTAACGCCGTCGCCGTCAGCATCGTCCAGGATCGGTTTCGGAAGCTTCATATGCTTGGGCGCATTCAGCTCGTTATAGGCATAGGCCAGGGGATTGATCCAGTACAACGGCTCAACAGCATTCTTGCCGAGATTTACATTTATACCTACGGAAAGGAAATTATATGAATCGTTATCTGGGGTCAGCACTCCGCCGTAGGGACTGTTGGTAGAACCTGTGCGTACGTTCTGGTAACGCTGGCCGTCCACGAGATCATCGGATCTCAGGAAGGTAATTTTATCCTCTACCGCAATATTTATCTTTTTGCTCAGTTTATATTGAAATCCGAGTCCCAGATGACCATTTGCCTTCAACGTATTGTCTCCGAGTTTAGACCGCGCCTCGCCGTCGGTTTCAGCAGCGGTCTCATAAGTGTCATCCATAAAGTCCTTCAACTGCTTCTTGGTTTCCTTTCTGTCGCTGTATACGTTAGGATTGCTGATCGGAGCATTGGCAAAATCGTAAGGTTGTCCGTTAGCATCCAAAAGATTTTGCTTGGTATTGTACCAGGAAATACCCACGCCTGCAAGCGCATACATATCCCACTTCACTTCGGCGCGGTGGAAAAGTATATTCCGGAGCGATATGATCGCAGTCAGGTCGAGATCTTTCATCACAGTTTTGTAGTTGTCATATAACATTGTCCTTCCCGGCTGACCATAACCTGCAGCCCTAGCCGCCGTGCTAAGTCCGGCCGTACGCTGCTTCCAGTTTTGCCCCTTGCCGGTAGCATACATAAACTCCCCGCGAAGCGAAAAAACATAACCAAGTGCCTTCCTGACATGTATGGCACCGCCAAAAGTTGGCACTTTGGCTGGTACGTCCCCGAAAACGGTAAACATTCCGCCCTTCAGGCCAATCTCCCACTGGTTGCGGGGTTTAGCCGGAAAAGGATAGGCATTGTTCATGAATTCGTTGTGCTGAGGAAGCCTTTTGCGGGGTATCAAAGAGGAATCTTGCACATCGTAACTCGAAACAGCCTGGGCGAACGAGTTGGACGCAAACAAGCACAGAAATCCTATAATAAGTGCTGTGTATTTTTTGTTTGCCATAATGAAATTTTATAAGTAATGGTTAATGAATTGACAGGATACGTGTAAAATCTAGAACAAAAATATCAATTGGGATTTAAATACCAAATAAATTAAGCCTTGAAACGCCGTTTAACCCTATAATAATCAATAACAAGACATATTATGGATTCTTTTGTTTGCTGGAAAATGACCCGCATTGTAGTAATTTGCCCGGGTTATCAAAAAGCATGCGAATACCACAATCAGTAATAACCGAAGAACTGGAGATATTTGAAAGCCGATTTAAAACCGCGGTTCAAAGCCAGGTACCCATGCTCAACCGCGTCACTTCTTTTATAGTCAAACGGAAGGGAAAACAGATGCGGCCGATGTTTGTACTGCTTTCAGCCAAGGTCGCCGGCGGGGTAACGGACGCCACCTACCGGGCCGCTTCTTTGGTGGAAATCCTCCATACAGCCTCACTGGTGCATGATGACGTTGTAGATGAGTCACTGGAAAGGAGGGGCTTTTTTTCCACTTATGCCCTTTGGAAGACCAAGGTCAGCGTGCTGATGGGCGATTACCTCCTTGCCAAAGGCTTGCTGCTGTCGCTTGACAACAACGACTTCCGGATCCTGCAGATAATGTCGGAAGCAGTGAAAAGGATGAGTGAGGGAGAACTCCTGCAGATCGACAAATCCAGAACCCTCAACCTGGACGAATCCATCTACTTTGAAATTATCGGCAACAAGACGGCTTCGCTGTTGGCGTCATCCTGCGCAGCCGGTGCATTTTCCGCCAATAACGATGAAGCCCAGGCTGACAAAATGCGGGTTTTCGGTGAAAAAGTAGGAATTGCCTTCCAGATCAAGGATGATCTTTTTGATTATGGTTCCGAGGCGGTAGGGAAACCTACCGGGAACGATATCAAGGAAAAAAAACTTACCTTACCCCTGATCTACACATTGAACAGGGCGGACGCCGCTACCAGGAAACAAATCATCAATACAATCAAAAACCATAACCGGAATACGGAAAAAGTCAAAGCTGTCATCCGCCAGGTTGAAGAAGCTGGCGGAATCCGGTATGCCACAGAGAAAATGTTCCAGTACCGGGACGAAGCACTTTCGATCCTGCATGAATTTCCTGAATCGCCATCCCGGGCGGCGCTTGAAGACCTGGTCCGGTACACCACCGACCGAAAATATTAACGGACATGGAAAAGCGCTGGAAATTATTAGCGGCCGATCCTTCCGCGGTAGCCGCCCTGCACGAAAAACTCGGCATCAGCCCTACCATCTGCAAGGTGCTGGTGCAACGAAATATCCTGGATTACAATACGGCGAAATCGTATTTCCGGCCAAGGCTGGAAGACCTGCATGACCCCTGGCTGATGAAGGATATGGACAAAGCCGTAACCCGGATCATGCAGGCCCTGCAAAACCGCGAAAAGATCCTGGTCTATGGCGATTATGATGTCGACGGAACCACTGCGGTTGCCAGCCTGTACCAGTTCCTGCTGCAGGTTTATGAATCCGACCGGCTCGAATATTATATCCCCCACCGTTACCGGGAGGGCTACGGCGTCTCGAAACAGGGAATTGATTTCGCCGCTTCTATCGGCACAACCCTGATCATTTCACTGGACTGTGGCATCAAATCTGCCGACCTGGTGCAACATGCGCGGGATATTGGTATAGACTTTATCATTTGCGACCACCATCTTCCCGATGAGGTGCTTCCACCGGCGGTTGCCATCCTGAACCCCAAACAGGCCGATTGCCCCTATCCCTATAAGGAGCTTTGCGGCTGTGGAGTAGGATTCAAACTGATCACGGCGCTCTGCCGGCACCTCGGCATGCCGGACGAATATTATTTATATTACCTGGACCTGGTAGCTACCGCTATAGCGGCGGATATCGTACCCATCACTGGTGAGAACCGGATCCTTGCCTGGTACGGTTTAAAACGGGTAAGCGAATATCCCAACCCCGGAATCCGCGCCCTGCTGGAAATTGCCGGTTTACTCGGACAGCCCTTACAGGTCAACAACCTGGTTTTTGTGATCGCGCCCAAAGTGAATGCTGCGGGGCGGATGGATGATGCCCGGCTGGCCGTTCAGCTCTTCATTGAAAAAGATCCCGTCAAATCCTCGGCAATAGCTACACGGCTGCATTCCCATAACGATGACCGCAAGGAGGCCGACTTCCTGATTACGGAAGAAGCCCTGGCTATGATTGGCACCGAAATGGAAGCCGGCGTGAAGAAATCGACAGTCGTTTTCCAGCCGCACTGGCATAAGGGTGTTGTAGGCATTGTGGCCTCCAGGCTGATAGACCGGTTCTACAGGCCGACCATCGTATTGACTCAAAGTGGTGAAGTTGTCTCCGGCAGCGCACGCAGTGTCGCCGGCTTTAATCTGTACGAAGCCATCCACGCCTGCCGGGAGTACCTTATTGGCTATGGTGGACATTTCGCTGCAGCTGGCATGACCCTGCTCCCGGAAGCTGTACCGGCGTTTGCCGAAAAATTCGAATCGGTAGTAGCCGCGACCATCTCCGCCGAACAGCTCATACCGGAAATTACCATTGATGCCGAATTACGGTTTACGGATATCAGACCAGCATTTTTCAATATTGTCCGGCAGATGGAACCTTTTGGCCCGGAAAATTCCAAACCAATCTGGCTTGCCCGGAATGTCCGGAACAATGGATGGTCAAGAGTAGTGAAAGAACAACACATCAAATTCAGCCTTGTACAGGGAAATATCCTGTTTTCCGGAATAGGCTTCGGTATGGCCCCTAAATTTCATTTACTGGAATCCGGAGAGCCGGTGGATGTCGTTTTCACATTGGAAGAAAATGAATGGAACGGCAATAAACACTTACAGCTGAGGGTAATGGATATGCGCAGACACGAGGCGGCAGCTAAAGCAGAATAAAAAACGCAGCCGATTGTTTCCGGCTGCGTTGAATTTATAAGAAAATTGGTAGTATCTATTACTGTTCTCCGCTGATCAGCTCAACACTTCTCTCAATAAAATTTGTCAATGCACCTCCTTTCAGAAGTCCCTGAGAGAGAAGGGCAAGATCTGCCAGGTTACGGGTCAGTTTCTCCTGATGAACGCCATTTCCATCAGCCAGTATCTTTTGAAAGATGGAATGGTTGCCATTCACCGTCAATAACACTTCATCGGGCATGTTGGCATAAAAACTTCCCATTGGCCCGCTCACTGCGGCCATATCTTTCATACGACGCATGAATTCGGGGCGTGTAGCAACGACCGGCGCAGCATCAGGACTCAGTCCTTTAACCTCCACGGTCAAGTGAACACCCTCTCCCGTCTGGCTGAACAACTGTTTCAGCTTTTCTTCCTGATCCTGGTTCAATACAGAGGCTACTGCATCCTGTTTGTCAACCAGGTTATCAGCGATATCTGCATCCACCCTTACAAAGTGAACATCGTTCCACTTCATTTCCATCTGGTTGATAAATGCAGCATCAACAATTGTTTCCAGCTTGACGACCTTATAACCTTTAGCGTTAGCTCCTTTAATAAATCCGTTTTGCTGTACAGGTTCGGTACTGTACAGGATCACCAGTTTACCTTCTTTGTTTTTCTGTAAAGCCTCCGTGGCTTTCCGGTATTCCTCCAATGTATACCAGGCGGAACCGTCCGTATCCTGCATGATATGGAATTTTTCGGCTTTCTCCAGGAATTTGTCGTCCGTCATCATTCCATATTTCACGAACAATCCCAGGTTCTCCCATTTTTCCTCAAACTCTTTGCGATTGTTCTGGAAGATCTCTTCAAGTTTGTCGGCTACCTTTTTGGTAATATGATTATTGATCTTTTTCACATTGGGATCCCCCTGCAGGTAACTGCGGCTGACGTTCAGGGGAATATCCGGACTATCGATTACCCCCTGGAGCAGCATCAGGAATTCCGGTACGATGTCTTTTACCTCGTCGGTTACAAATACCTGGTTGCTGTACAGCTGGATCTTGTCCTTCTGGATCTCGAAACTCTGCTTGATTTTGGGGAAATAAAGAATTCCGGTCAGGTTAAACGGGTAGTCAACATTCAAATGGATCCAGAATAGCGGCGGTTCGTTATAGGGATAAAGCTCCTTGTAAAAATCCTGGTAATCCGTTGCCGTGAGGTCGCTGGGCTTTTTGGTCCATGCCGGGGAAGGATGGTTGATTTGTTCACCTTCAAAGAAAATCGGTACGGGAAGGAAATGGCAAAACCTGTTCAATACCGACTTGATCCGGTCAGCTTCGAGGAATTCATTGCTTTCATCATTGATATGCAGGATAATATCGGTACCTCTGTCAGTCTTTTCGGCTTCCTCAAGCGTGAACTCGGGACTGCCATCGCATTCCCAGCGAACGGCCGGAGCATCCCGGAAACTTTTGGTAACTACTGTAACTTTGTCACTCACCATGAAAGCGGAATAGAAACCAAGACCAAAGTGACCGATTATATTGTTTTCGTTCTGCCCTTTGTATTTATTCAAAAATTCTTCGGCTCCCGAAAAAGCAACCTGGTTGAGGTATTTGTCAACCTCTTCAGCCGTCATACCGATTCCTTTATCAGAAATGGTTACAGTTCTTGCAGCTGAGTCAAGACTGATCGTAATGGATAAGTCGCCGAGCTCGCCTTTTGCTTCACCGATCGAGGAGAGCGTTTTGAGCTTCTGCGTGGCGTCTACAGCGTTACTAACAAGTTCTCTGATGAAAATATCATGTTCACTGTAGAGAAATTTTTTGATTATGGGGAAAATATTCTCCGTTTGTACACGGATGCTGCCTTTTTGCATACCGGAATAGTTTTTAGTCCATCAGGCTCGGCTCAAACGGGGTGCCATTAGCGGAAAAATGGGGCTAAAACAGCTAAAATGGCAGACCGGCCCAATTTCTGACAGAATTATTTTAGTTTCCCAATCCACTGTGTAGGTTTATTTTTGAAGTATAACAACAAGTAAATCAATTGAAAGTAATCAGGTTATATCCACCCCGGCTCCCGAAATGGGTCAAATGGATACTGATTACCCTTGTCTGCCTGCTGGCGCTGCCCTTCCTGCTGTTAATTGCCCTTCAAACAGATCCCGTTCAACAATTGATCAGGGGCAAAGCCGAGAGGTATCTCGCCGAAAAACTTCAGACGCCGGTGCGAATCGGAGGTATCAGAATCACCTGGTTCAGTCACCTTGAACTCGACGGGGTTTATATAGCAGATAAACAGCGAAAAGCACTTCTTTTCAGCCGGTCGCTGAAAGTTCACTATGATCTCATTGAACTGCTCCGGAACAAGTTACTGGTGCACCGGGTGGACTGGGAAGATGTACTGTTAAATGCCTATTCTCTGCCGTCGGGAGAAATGAATTACCAGTTTGTAGCTGATGCCTTTGCCACTAAAGACAGCGTTACGCTAACAAAAGATACTACAGAATCGCTGGCGATAGATATCCGCAATATTGACCTGAGAAAATTCAGGGTCATTTACCGCGATAACAAAAGTGGAATGAATGCAACCGTAAGGTGGGATCTCCTGCATTTACGCTTTCAGACGATCGAACTGGAGACTAATACACTGGATCTCAGAGAACTGAAAAGCGACGGCCTGGCGGCTGTAATACTGCAGGATTACCGTGTTCCAGATAAAGAAGCCAGCAAGTCGGATACCGGAGCAGTCTCATTGGTAATCAGGTCAAAGCTGATCAACCTGCAGAACACGACTTTACTTTATGGTGATAACGGATCTGGTATCCGTACCGGGTGGAAGGCTAAATCACTTTCTCTCAAACTTGCCGGAATCGACCTCGCAAAAACTTCGGTCAATGGTGGATTTATTGACCTTGAAGCTCCCCAGGGGTTCGTGGTGATGAACAAAGGGCTTGACACTGCAAAGGTGGTGGATACCAGCGCCAATACCTGGGTCATTCAATCGCCGGCGCTGCATATCAATTCAGGCAGCTTTAAGATGGACAACCTGGAGTCGCCGGTTGGCCGCTTTCCCGGGGCTTTTGATGCATCCCATTTCCATCTTTCACCTTTGCAGGTATCGGTCAGGGATTTCAGGTTCACGCCGGCAGGGATCACTGCCATTCTTGAACAACTGCAGGTGACTGATAAAAGCGGCTTCACTGTACGCAATGCTCATGCAGACATTGTTTACAGTGATTCAGTGATCCGCCTGGATAACCTGTTGCTGGAAACTAACAAAAGCAGAATTGCCGATCAGATCGGCATAAGCGGACCGGGCTGGGACAAGCTGAGCAGCAATCTGGATGCCCTGGGAATCATTGCCGATCTGAAGAATACCCACCTCGTGCTTGCTGAGGCCCTTTATTTTATTCCGGAATTTCGCAATCGGCCTGAATTCAAAAAACTTTGGAATAAAGAAGTCGACCTAAGTGGCCGGATCGGCGGAACCCTTAATTCGCTCGCCATCAGTCAGCTTCACTTCCGCGACAATGCCGGTAATGATATTACCCTGACCGGCAATATCGCGCAGGTTACTGATCCGAAAAGGATCCAGGTGGCCTTGAGCCATTTCAATATCCGTTCAGGCGACCAGGCGGTCCGGTCATGGTTGCCTGAGAACACCATCCCCGGCAATATCGCGATTCCGGCCAGCCTGCAGGCATCCGGAAGCCTTAACGGAAATATGCAATCCGCCGCAACAGACTTTCAACTGATTTCAACTTTTGGCAACCTTTCATTGAAAGGGAAAGTGGCCAATTTCACGGATAGCATCAGGGCCACATATGATGTCACTTTGCGGCAACTGGACATGGACCTGGGGAAATGGATTCGGGATACTTCGATAGGCCGCGTCGTTGCCACTGGTAATGTAAAAGGCAGGGGCTATGCGCTGCAGGCAATTGATGCCGCCGGAGCCATACGAATCCGGTCTGCTGATTTTCAGGGTTATCAGTACCAGCATCTTTCGATGACAGGAAAGCTGGCCAAGGGCAGCTATGAAGCAACAGTAAAAAGCGACGATCCGAATCTTCAGGCGAGCATTGACCTTACCGGCAATATCACTGACAAATATCCTACCGTTTCAGGCGCAATAAAGGTTGATCGGGTTGACCTGATGGCTATAGGAATGAGTACCTCACCATTCGTGGTCAAAGGAAATTTCATGGTGAATGTGAAGAACACCAAACCCCGCGCATTGGAAGGGCAGGTTTTTGCTACAGCAATACAGATGGCGGATGCTTCCAATATATATAGTCTGGATAGTATAAAAATTCTCGCAAAGGCCGATTCCGGAATTCAACACATCCGACTGGAAAGCCCATTTGGTTATGCAGATGCTACCGGAGACTATGACTATACCACGATTTTAAGCGCCGCACAGGCAATCGTTCAGCAACACCTTTCTAAAAATGGAAAAGACAGTATATCAAAATATACACAGACTCACCAGGATCTTAACCTTAATGCATCGTTGTACTGGCCGAAAAGCCTCAAAGCGCTATCGCCAGGACTGGTGATGAATCAGCCATTGGATGTTCAGGCCCATGTGAATACCGATAGCGTACTGGTTACGGCCAACGCTTACGTGGTTGGTTTCAGTTACGACAGCATCCGTATCGATACCACCCGCCTTAGTTTGATTGCCAACCGCGATTCACTGGGAATTAATGCGATGATCAGTTCGTTACGGCATCCTTCTTTTCCACTTTATCGTACCCAACTGCTTGCCCGGGCAGCTGAAGGCTCAGTGAATTGGGGAGTACGAATGGATGACAATAAAGATCAGGAGAAATATTATGTTGCGGGGATACTGGATATTCTGAAGGATAGCGGATATGACCTGCGGCTTGCGCGAAATCTCCTCTTAAACAAAACACCTTTCAGTACGGGAGACAAGAACTTCATTGCCATCAGAAATAATGGTATCACCCAGGCTGATCTTCAATTATTGTCTGCTGGCCAGGAGTTGACGATCTCATCAGGAGCAATCAGTGGCAAACAGCTGCCGCCACTGAATATAAAACTCAGGGATTTTCGCTTATCAACCATAACAGGCGTATTGGGCCAGGATACGACACTTGCCGAAGCGCTTATCAATGGCCAGGCCGATCTGGCGGGTCTGGATAGTGCGATGACGATAAAGGCTGATCTGCAGGTAACGGACATCGTAGTACAGAATATCGCTGTGGGAGACCTTTCTGTAAAAATGAATTCTCCTGAAGCAGGTACCTACCAGGTTGAGGCAGCTCTTACTGGTAATGCCAACGATGTTCGGGTAACCGGGCAGTATGCAAAGGAATTGCAGTTCGACGTCGCAATGAAAAGATTGAATCTTTCAAGTCTGGAGCCCTTTGCCATGGGAAAAGCTACCAGGATGAAAGGATATACCGCCGGCAATCTTACCATAACCGGCCCCGCAGACAAACCAAAGGTTGCCGGAGAACTTGCATTTCATGATGCACAGGCTAATATCACGCTCGTAAATGCTACACTTCGCTTTCCTGACGACAAATTGCAATTTGATGAAAGCGGAATCATTTTCAACAACTTTATTGTAAAGGATAGTCTCGATGGAACAACCACTATCAATGGCAGGATCCGGACAACAGATTATACTGACTACGCATTTGATCTTAAGGTAAACACGGATAATTTCATGGCTGTCGGACCTAAAGTAAACAATGACCAGGAGTTTTATGGCCCCGCATTCATTGATAGCCGTATCAGTGTAACCGGCGATCTTGACCTTCCGGTCATCGACATGGATGTGACACTGAGAGATAAATCACAACTCACCGTAACAATTCCCGATGACGAACCGGGCATTGAAGACAGGGATGGTGTGATCGTTTTTGTTAACCGGTCTAATCCTGTTGATTCTTCATTGCTCGAAAAGAACGCAGACAGCCTCGCCATTCGAAAAGCAAAGATCAGGGGCATGGATTTTTCTGCTGGAATTCATGTGACCAAAACATCAACAATTACCATTATTATAGATCCTGTCAACGGAGATTTCCTTGAGGCAAAAGGAAGTGCCAATCTTAACCTTACCATTGACCCCAGCAGTAAGATGAGCCTGACTGGCAGGTATGAAATTGAGGAAGGGAAATATGAGATGTCACTGAACCAGCTGATCAAAAGGTCGTTTGCAGTAGAGAAAGGTAGTAATATCACCTGGGATGGCGATGCAACCGGAGCCGAACTGGATATTACTGCCCGGTATGATGTTCGCGCACCTGCTATTGATCTTATTGGTGATCAGATCACCAGCGCAACTACTAATAAGAGGCAGTATAATCAACGGATACCGGTGGAAGTCTACCTCATGATTAAAGACAAGCTGCTGAAACCCAGTATCAGTTTCAGGCTTGACATGCCGGAAAAGGACCGCAGTATTTTCAACGGAGCACCTTACACCAGGATCAAGCAGATCAACAATATAGAATCCCAGCTGAACAAGCAGGTTATGGGATTACTCGTTTTACAAACATTCATCTCCGAAGATCCGCTGGCAAGTATGAACAGCGGAGCAGGAAACACGGTAAGTGATGCTGCCAGGCAAAGTGTAAGCAAGATCCTTTCTCAACAATTAAACAACCTTGCAGCCAATCTGATCAAAGGTGTGGATCTGAATTTTGACCTGCAGTCGGAAGAAGATTACTCCACCGGATCAAAATCAGAACGGACAACGCTAAATGTCGGCGCATCCAAATCCATGTTCAATGACCGGTTAACTGTTGCCGTGGGGTCTAATATTGGAATTGCCGGAAATACACCGGGGAACGCGAGCGCATTGATCGGTGATATCACAGTTGACTATGCGCTTAGCCGTGATGGCCGGTATAAACTGCGGGCGTTCCAAAGGAATCAGACAGATGCCATTCTGCAGGGTCAGATCATTGAGACGGGAGTGACCTTTATGCTGGTAATGGACTTCAACACTTTTAAAGAGATATTCCGGAAATCGAAGGAAGAAATCGAATTGAAAAAGAGAGAACAGGAGGCGAAAAGAAAAAAATGAAACATTTGGCTGTCATTATTGCATCACTTTGTATGCTGTATTCCTGCAGCACTACCCGCGCCGTGCCTGAAGGTGATCAGCTGTATACCGGAAGCAAAATCAAATGGAAGGGAGACAAACCAAAGGATTATGGCAACCTGGAAGATGGCATGAATGAACGTTTACGGCCAAAACCGAACCGAAGGTTTTTGGGAATGCCCATTAAACTCTGGTTATATAACCTGGGAAACAAGCCCAAGGGAAAAGGACTGAATTACCTGTTACGGGAAAAGTGGGGTGAAGCGCCGGTACTGTACAGCAAAGTAAAAGAGGAGTATACATCGGAGATTCTGCAACACTATATTGAGGACAATGGATATTTCCAGGCGCAGTTGCATTGGGAAAAGGTGAATGAATCCGGGAAAAAGGCTTCAGTGAGATATTCGGTTGAGCCAGGTACCCGTTATACCCTTCGAAATGTAGTGTACGAAATGGATAGTAGTGTTTTGGGGCAGGCAATCCTGGATACAAAAGCAAAGTCGATTCTGAAACCGGGCCGTATCTACAGGCTCGACAGGATCAAAACAGAAAGGGACAGAATCAATGCCCGGTTAAAGGAAAAAGGTTTCTATTATTTCAATGCCGATCACCTGTTGTTTGAGATAGATACGAACCACCAGGGAAAAGTTGATCTCTTTCTCCAGATAAAAAAAGAAACGCCTTCGTCTGCAAGGATTCCCTACCGGATGGAAAATGTGATCATATATCCCGGATACACACTTGAAAAAGACTCCCTGGTCCGGAATAGTGCTGAACTGGATATGGGCACCTATAAGGTAGTGGATCCGGACCATCTGTTTCTTCCCAACGTATTTGAAAGAAGCGTGTTTTTGAAGGAAGACAGCCTGTACACGCTCAGTGCTCATGATATCACGCTTCAGCGGCTGATGAACCTGGGAACTTTCAAGTTTGTGAAAGGGCAATTCACCACAGGACTGGATAGCAATCATTTGAACGCAAGGTTTTTCCTGACGCCAAATCCGCAGTATGGGCTCCAGTTTGAGCTGACAGGCAGTTCGAAATCAAATAACACCGTCGGCTCACAGGTGAAAATGACTACACTGAACCGCAACTGGCTCAGGCGTGCAAACAGACTGGAGTTCAAGCTTGCAGCGGGTTTCGACTGGCAGGTGGGTGGTCAGAAAGTGAATCAGGCCAATACCAACGGATATACCATTGATGCGGAACTCGCAATCAGTATTCCCAAAATCTATATACCGGGGATCACCATCAACCCGCGGAAACCCTATGTTCCAAGAACGCGGATAAGTGCAGGATATGAATTGCTGAGCAGACCGGGTTTATATAACCTGAACAGCATCACGTTGCAATATGGTTATATCTGGCGGCAGTCACCCTATATTGATCACGCATTTAATCCGATTTCGATCTCCTATGTATTGCCCAGCAATATCACACCGGAGTTCCAGAAAATGCTCGATAATGATCCGAGCCTGCGCCAATCCATGGAAAAGCAGTTTATCGTAGGCGGTAATTATACATGGACATTTAATAACCAGGTTAAGAACCGGAAAAACAGCTTTTTTATTACACTCAATGCTGATATAGCCGGAAATATACTGGGCGTGTTAAAAAAGAAAAAAGATGATGGGAAGAAATACCTGTTTGGAAGAGATTTTGCCCAGTACTGGCGGGTGTATGGCGACGCAAGGTATTACAACAGGCTTTCCAGAAAACTGATCTGGGCTAACCGGCTGTATCTTGGTTATGGATATTCCTATGGGAACAGTTATTCGCTGCCATTTGTAAAACAGTTCTTTATTGGGGGCAGCAACAGCCTGAGGGCATTCCGTGCCCGGACACTGGGCCCCGGCACCTATAAGAGTCTTTTGAGCAGCTATACGGCAAATGAGGCGGGTGACATCAAGCTCGAAGCGAACACTGAAATACGGATGAAACTGGTGAACATTCTGCAGGCTGCAGCCTTTGTTGATGCTGGAAATATCTGGCTTCTCCGGGAAACAGAGGGAAAACCCGGGGCCAAATTCAATTGGGGGTCCGTTCTGGCGGAAACCGCCGTTGGAGGAGGAATCGGACTCCGTGCAGATGCTTCTATCCTGATTGTCAGGTTTGACGTCGCCTTTCCGTTCAGAAAACCCTGGTTACCAGAGGGTGAGCGTTGGGTTTTTGACCGTATAAACTTTGGAGATGCCGATTGGAGACGAGAAAACCTGATTCTCAACATTGCCATCGGCTTCCCGTTCTGATGGCAAAAAAACCTTGTCGCAGCTGGTCTTTCGCCATTTTTACTTACCTTTGCCCCCCAAATAATTTTTAATTCACCAAAAAGGGTTTCATGAACAATTACGAATTGATGGTGATTTTTACCCCGGTTCTGAGCGAAGAGGACTACAAAGCAGCTCAGAAAAAATTCATCGACCTGGTTGCCGCAAACGGTGGCGAGGTAGTGAATTCCAAGCCATGGGGACTGAAATCACTGGCCTATCCCATCCAGAAGAAAACCACTGGTTTGTACTGGGTTGCGGAGTACAATGCGCCATCCGACTTCAATGAGAAGCTCAAGATCCAGCTTCTTCGTGACGACAATGTCCTGCGTCACATGTTCACCGCACTCGATAAATACGCCGTCGAGTACAACAGGAAAAAGAGAACAGGCGTACCAACCGGTAACGAAAAAGTGGAGGCTTAATCATGGCAAAGAATGAAATTAAGTACCTGACCGCGATCAAAACCGAAAAGCGCGAAAAGAAGTTCTGCCGTTTCAAGAAGTATGGCATTAAGTATGTCGACTACAAAGACGGTGAATTCCTGAAAAAGTTCCTGAACGAGCAAGGCAAAATGTTGCCCCGTCGTATTACAGGTAACAGCCTGAAGTTTCAGCGTAAGGTTGCAGAAGCAGTAAAGAAGGCCCGTCAAATGGCCATTTTGCCGTATGTAACGGACTTGTTGAAATAAGCAACTGATAATCACTATCTAGTAACCATTCCCTAATCTGCCCCCGCGGCAGAGACAGTCTGAATCCATTCACGGATTGGGCGCTTGGGATACTAAAAAACAACAATGCAAGTAATTCTTATTCAAGACGTTGATAATCTGGGCGGCGCCAATGAACTGGTTGCTGTAAAGAACGGATATGGACGTAACTACCTCATCCCCAAGAAATTGGCAGTTGAGGCTTCTCCCTCTAACCTCAAGCAACTGGAAGAAAAACTGAAAGTTAAGCGTAAGAAAGAGGAGAAAATGATGGCTGAAATCAACCAGGTTATTGCCAAACTCCAGGAAGGCCCTATCAGCCTGGGTGCAAAAACCGGAACTAGCGGCAAAATCTTTGGCAGCATTACTACACTGCAGATTTCCCGTGCGATCCGCGAACAGCGTGGTTATGATATCGACCGGAAAAAGATCCACCTGAATGACGAAGTAAAGGAACTGGGTCAGTACAAAGCCACTATCGATTTCGGTAATGGTAAAAATACGGAATTGGTGTTCGACGTCGTGGCAGAGTGATCTGGCGAACCGGAAAACGATAACTAAATACCTGAATATGCTCGGATTAGAATCCGGGCATATTTGTTTATATAGGAATTTGTATGATTCAAAACAATTTTATTATCTTCGTTATGGTGCCATAATGATCTTTACAGTTTCAGACTTCCCAGAGCGTTTCAAGGTAAATGATTTTCTGGCTTTTTTGTTACACTGTGCTTCATTAATGGGTTTTATAATGGTTCAAAAAAATTAAGAAAATGAACATTTACGTTGGAAATCTCAGTTGGGATCTTACTGAGCAGGATCTGCAGGATTTGTTTGCCCCTTATGGCGAAGTTCTCTCTGCAAAAATTGTTACCGACAAATTCAACAACAACCGTAGTAAAGGTTTTGGATTTGTTGAAATGAGCAACTCTGAAGCTGGCAATGCAGCAATTTCTGCTTTGCATGGCACAGAAGTTCAAGGTCGTAGCATCGTAGTGAATGAATCACAACCCCGTGAAGGCGGCGGCGGTGGCGGCGGCTTCAAGAAGAAGAGCTTCGGTGGCGGTGGCGGCGGAAGCCGTGGTGGCTACGGTGGCGGTGGCGGCGGAAGCCGTGGCGGCTACGGTGGTGGTGGTAACCGCGGTGGCGGTGGTTACGGCGGTGGAAGCCGTGGTGGCTACGGTGGCGGTGGACGCGACTATTAATAGCTCAACCTACAATAAGATTAAAGCCGGCTTTATGCCGGCTTTTTTATTCTCAACAAACAGGCCTTATTCTTTCTACACTTTCCATTACAACTGCCTTCAGCTGGTAGTAGCTATCTACTTAACACATTGTCTTCTTCATAACTTTATCATAACTGAACTAGTAATAGACACGTTGGACTCATTGTCTTCATTGCCTTCTGTACACTTCAAAACGATATCAGTCAATATAGCCAGGGCCATCTCACATCTATTCATACTTCATCACATTGGAGTTTAGACCAAACTGTCAGATTTTATCAGGCATCCATTCGGGACCATGAATCAGATTGGAATGTATGGAAACAATGATAGTTGATGAGGGCCCTACATTCTCTTTCAAAAACAAAGCGATTTATCCATGGGGCTGTCATGCAGTTTTATCTAATAACTGGCATTGTTACCTCCCTGTAATAAGTGGAACCAATAGCAAAGGTGCCAATAGCGTCACCGTCAACCCATAAACGGAATGTATCGGCAGCAATTAATAATGGCGTACTCCTGATACGCTTTTAGCGAAGGCCACCAGGGCTGGAAAGAGTATCGTTGTGGTTAAGCCGACGCTGGACAGGGCCAGGAGCATTATACCGACTTCAGGAGAAAGTAACAGAATATTAATTACACAAGTAATGTTGTACCGGTAATGATTCGCGTGTGCGCATATGCCTGAAAAATGTTTCAGGAGATAT
>NZ_BBWV01000009.1 GCF_000974785.1 Flavihumibacter petaseus NBRC 106054 | reverse complement strand
ATTACACTGCCTGGCACCGTTACCATCGATCAGCCGGCAGTGCTTTCCGCATCAGCAGCTGGTGACGACGTAACCTGCTATAACGCAGCGAACGGTAAGATCACTGTATCCAGCCCGACCGGCGGTAGCGGTGAATATGAGTTCCGCGTCAATGGCGGCACCTGGCAGGAAGGCCTGGTGTTCAGCAACCTGGCACCAAATACTTACACCATAGATATACGCGATAAAAACAACCCCGCATGTATCATCACACTGCCTGGCACGGTAACCATCGATCAGCCTGCTGTGCTGTCTGCAGCTGCAGCTGGTGACGATGTAACCTGCTACAACGCAGCCAATGGTAAGATCACCATCTCCGGTGCAGTTGGCGGCAGCGGTGAATACGAGTTCCGCATCAACAGCGGTAGCTGGCAGGAAGGCCTGGAGTTCAGCAACCTGGCTCCTGATACTTATACCATCCAGATCCGCGATAAGAACAACCCGGCTTGTATCGTGACCCTGCCTGGTACAGTTACCATCGATCAGCCCGCAGTGCTTTCCGCATCTGCAGCTGGTGATGACGTAACCTGCTATAATGCGGCAAACGGTAAGATCACTGTATCCAGCCCGACCGGCGGTAGCGGTGAATATGAGTTCCGCATCAATGGCGGCACCTGGCAGGACGGCCTGGAGTTCAGTAACCTGGCGCCTGATACCTATACCATCGACATCCGCGACAAGAATACCCCGACCTGTATCATCACATTGCCTGGTACAGTTACTATCCATCAGCCGGCAGTGCTGTCAGCATCTGCAGCTGGTGATGACGTAACCTGCTATAATGCGGCCAACGGTAAGATTACTGTTTCCAGCCCGAGCGGCGGTAGCGGTGATTACCAATTCCGCATCAACAGCGGTGTATGGCAGGATGGCCTGGTGTTTGACAACCTGGCTCCGGATACCTACACTGTCGATATCCGCGACAAGAACAACCCGGCTTGTATCATTACCCTGCCTGGAACCATTACCATCGATCAGCCTGCTGTACTGTCTGCATCTGCTGCTGGTGATGATGTAACCTGCTACAATGCAGCCAACGGTAAGATCACCGTATCTGGTGCAGTTGGCGGTAGCGGCGAATACGAGTTCCGCATCAATAGCGGCACCTGGCAGGAAGGCCTGGTGTTCAACAACCTGGCCCCCAATACCTATACCGTTGATATCCGCGATAAAAACAACCCGGCCTGTATCATCACGCTGCCGGGTACGATTACCATTGATCAGCCGGCAGCCTTGTCTGCATCAGCAACGCCTACCAACGCTACCTGCTTTAGTGGCACCGATGGCAAGATCACTGTATCCAGCCCTGCTGGTGGCAGTGGTGCTTTCGAGTTCCGCATCAATGGTGGCACCTGGCAGGAAGGTCTTGAGTTTACCGGCCTCACCGCCAATAGCTACACCCTTGAGATTCGTGACAAGAATAATACAGCCTGTGTGGTGACAATACCGGGTGCGGTAGTTGTCGGACAGCCGGCAGTATTGAGTGGAAGTGTTTCTCATACCAATGTAAGCTGCAATGGCAACAGCGATGGCTCAATCACCATCAATAGCCCAGCAGGCGGTTCCGGTAACTATGAATATTCCAGAAATGGTGGCACAACATGGCAAAGCACAGCCAGCTTCACCGGTTTGCCTGCTGATGTATACAGCGTGGTGATCCGCGATGCAAACAACCATTCCTGCTTTATTGTACTGGACAATGCAGTACAGGTAGGACAGCCGCTGGCTTTGAACGCTGCTGTTTCTACTGACGGTGTCTCCTGTTATGGTGCGGCCAACGGGGCAATTCATATTACCGCTCCTGTAGGTGGAAGTGGCAACTACTCCTATAGTATCAATGGTGGCACCAGCTGGCAGCCTAATGGCAACTTTACCGGCCTGGCTGGAAATACTTACGATGTCAGGATCCGTGATGTTATGAATATCCAGTGCGAAGTGATATTGAATGCCACCCTTGCTGTCTTCGAGCCGCAGGCACTTCAGGCAACCATGAATAAGGACAATGTGACCTGTTTTGGTGCATCTGACGGTAAGATCACCATTGTCAATCCAAGCGGTGGTTATGGAACCTACGAATACAGTATTAACAATGGCGGGGCCTGGAGCAGCAATCCGCAATTCACCGGATTGCCCTTCGGAACCTATAACGTGTTGCTGCGTGATGCCGCTCATACCAATTGCAGCATCACCATTCAAAGCAATGTGCAGATTACCCAACCAGCAGTAATTGCAGCTGGTATCAATTCTACCAACGTGACCTGTAACGGTGCTGGTAATGGTACCATTACGATCAATAACCCAACGGGTGGTTCAGGCGCATATCAGTACAGCATCACCGGCGGATCCAGCTGGTTCCCCGGAAACCAGTTCACTTCAGTTACGCCTGGTATCTATAGTGTCTGGGTACGTGATGCTGCAAATCCCACCTGCTTCACGGTAATCAATAACTCCGTGAGCATTTCGCAGCCTGCTGCGCTTACTGCATCTGCTGCCGCACCGGCAATCGGTTGTAACGGCGGTATGGTCAATGTGACGGTGTCTGCAAATGGTGGCACACCAGGATACTCTTATAAAATCGACGGTGGTGATTACACCAACAGCAATATCCTGAACGCAGGTGCCGGTGCACATACCATCACTGTAAAGGATGTGAATGGTTGTGAAACCTCAACCAGTATCACTGTCAATGAGGCGCCTGAGTTGACGATTTACATTGTTAACCAGACACCTTCAGGCTGTCAGACAGCAACCGGTTCGGTTACCCTGATCGGTAGCGGTGGTGTGGCTCCTTACAAATACAGCTTCATCGGTGGCGGATACGGTACCAACAATGTCTTTACAGGCGTTGCTGCCGGTAGCTACCTCGCTTCTGTAAAAGATGCCAATGGCTGTATTACTCCAATCCTGGTGAATATTGCAAGCGCTTCTGCACCGACCGCATTCAGTGTTCAGGGTGGCGGCAGCTTCTGCAATGGCCAGGGTGCTGTAGTAAGCCTGAATGCGTCACAGACCGGCGTTTCCTACCAACTGGTTCGTAACGGAAATACACTCGTGGGTAGCCCGGTCAACGGCCTTAATGGCATGTCTATAGACTTCGGTAACCAAACTACCGGCGGCACCTACACAGTAGTAGCAACAGAAACTGCTACCGGTTGTACCAATACCATGAATGGCGCTGCCGTGATTAATGCCGGTACTGTTCCGAATGCCTTCCTGGTAAGCGGTGGTGGCGCATACTGCAACGGTGCAGGTGTTACCATCCTGTTGTCCGGATCTGAAAGCGGTGTTTCTTATCAACTCATCCGCAGCGGATCCATCAACGTTGGTGCTGCAGTGACCGGCAACGGCCTCGGCATCGAATTCTCCAACATTACCACACCCGGTAGCTATACGATCGTAGCCAGCAATATCGCTGCCGGTTGTATCAATACCATGCTGGGTTCAGCAAATGTTGCTGCAGGCACCACACCCACTGCGTTTACCGTAACTGGTGGTGGCAGCTATTGCAGCGGTGCAGGTCCTTTAATCGGTCTCTCCGGTTCAACTTCCGGTGTGAACTATCAACTGGTGTTGAATGGCAGCAGCAATATCGGCAGCCAGGTACCAGGTAACGGAAATGCCATCAGCTTCGGCAATCAGACAGCCACTGGTACCTATACCGTAATTGCTACCAATGCTACCTCCAGCTGTACCAATAATATGAGTGGAAGCGCCCTGATTTCGACACAGGCGCTGCCTGCGGCATTTGCTGTGACTGGCGGTGGTACCTTCTGTAATGGTGCAGGGGTGTCTGTCGGACTCGCCAGCTCTGAAGCCGGCATGACTTATCAACTGGTTCGCGGTGGCGTGACCAATGTTGGTGCAGCACTGACCGGCAATGGCGGTGACCTCGACTTTGGTGTACAAACCATTGGCGGTACCTATACCGTAATCGCTAAAAATGCCGGTGGTTGTACCGTACCGATGAACGGAAATGCCGTTGTCGTAGCAGGTAGTAACCCGACACTGTTCAGCGTCACCGGTGGTGGCAGCTATTGCAGCGGTCCGGGACTTGCCATTGGCTTGTCGGGCTCTACTTCCGGAGTAAACTATCAACTTGTACTGAATGGCACCACAAATGTGGGTGGAACCGTTTCCGGAAACGGAAATGCGATCAGCTTCGGCAACCTCACAGCTGCTGGTGTCTATACTGTAATTGCAACAAATGCTGCTACGGGTTGTACCAGCAACATGAACAGCAATGCATCCATAACTTCCTCTAACCTGCCGGCTGCATTTAATGTGACTGGTGGCGGTACTTTCTGTAACGGTACAGGCGTAACGGTTGGATTGTCCGGTTCAGAATCCGGAATGACTTACCAGCTCGTACGCGGTGGCGTGACCAATGTTGGTGCAGCTGTGTCCGGTAACGGTGGCGACATCGACTTCGGACTGCAAACCATCAGTGGAACCTATACCGTGGTCGCTAAAAATGCCGGTGGCTGTACTACTACGATGAATAATAATGCTGTAGTACTTGCCGGCGTGGTGCCGTCCAGCTTCAGTGTTACCGGTGGCGGTGCATTCTGCAGCGGTCCTGGGGTATCTGTGGGACTCTCTTCTTCTCAAACAGGTGTAACCTATCAACTGGTACGGGATGGCAATACCAACGTAGGTGCAGCGGCTTCCGGAAACGGCAACGCGATCGACTTCGGATTGCAGACCATCAACGGTACCTATACTGTAGTGGCAACGCATACCAATACAGGTTGTACCAATAATATGAGTGGTTCAGCCCTCGTGACTGCAGGTTCTCAGCCAACAGCCTTCAGTGTAACCGGTGGCGGAACCTATTGTAACGGTGCGGGTGGAATAATCGGCCTGTCCTCTTCACAGGGAGGTGTGTCTTATCAACTGAAACGCAATGGATCAAACGTAGGCAGTGCACTGACTGGTAACGGCGGTTACCTCGACTTCGGAATACAAACCGTAACAGGTACCTATACCGTGCAGGCCACTAATCTTACTACCAATTGCGTAGCGGATATGATCGGTTCAGCTAGCATTCAGAATGGTGCATCGGCAACCTTGTACACCGTGAATGGTGGTGGCAGCATCTGTAACGGATCTGCCCCGGCACTCAGCCTGAGTGGCTCTCAGTCCGGCTGGAACTACCAATTGTTGCTGAATGGTTCTAACCTCGGCAGTGCGATCTCCGGAAATGGAAATGTGATCAACTTCCCGGCAATTACCAGTGCAGGTACCTACACAGTACGGGCAACTGCAACAGCAGGTGGTTGTACCGCTGACATGGCCGGTTCTGCAGTGTACACCAACAGCGTCGCAGTTCAGGCAGGCAATATCACCGGTGGTGGTGCAGTCTGCGCAGGTACCAACAGTGGCACACTTACCCTGGTGAACTATTCCGGAAACATTGTGAAATGGGAATACAGCACCGATGGCGGTGGCATCTGGACGCCAATTGCCAATACATCAGCAAGCCAGCCATATACCAACCTTGCCCAGGCAACTATGTATCGCGCTTTGGTAGAAGGTTGCAGCCAGGCTTACTCCACAACGGCAACGATGACCATGAGCGCAGGCGCAACAGGCGGTTCTGTCAGCAGTACCAGTGTCTGCTCCGGAGCAAATAGTGGCATCGTAACGCTCAGCGGCCAGGCTGGAAGCGTTCTGTACTGGGAATATGCCGATGGCAGCGGACCATGGAATACAATCTCCAATACCGGTACTACACAATCCTTCACCAACCTGACACAAACCCGTAAATACAGGGCTTACATCAGCGGCGGATCATGTGGTGGCGTGTATTCCGGTGAAGGTGTGGTGAACGTTACTGCTTCTGTGGTGTCCGGTACACTCAATGGTGCTACAGCATGGTGCAGCAAGACAAACTCCGGCACGCTCACCCTTACAGGTTATGCCGGTACCATCATGCGCTGGGAATCTTCTAAAGACGGTACCAACTTCAATACCGTTAAGATCAATAACGTAGCGGTGACCAGTCCGTCATACACTTACAGCAACCTGACACAGACTACCTGGTTCAGGGTAAGGGTTCAGGGATGTACGGAAGCCTATTCTACACGGGCTATTGTGACTATCAGCGGCACACTCAACGGCGGTACCATTAGCAGCACAGCTGTCTGCAGCGGTACGAACAGCGGAACAGTGGTACTTAGCGGATTCGATGGTGCGGTTCAACTGTGGGAAGCTTCCGATAACCTGGGACAAACATGGTTCTCTATTCCAGGCACAGGCACTACCCAGAACTTCAGCAACCTGTCGGCAACCCGCCAGTACAGGGCGCTGATCGGAAATGGCTCCTGCCCTGCTGTATATTCAGCTATTGGAACAGTAACAGTTACTGCATCAACCAACCCGGGTACCCTGAATGGAGCAGCATCCTACTGTGGCGCCAGCAATTCAGGTAATCTTAGTCTTACCGGTTATGCAGGTACCATTACCCGCTGGGAATATTCTACAGACGGTACGAATTACACTACGCTCAAAGTGAATAACGTAACAGTGACCAGCCCGACTTATAACTATACCAACCTGGGTGTAAGCACCTGGTACAGGGTAAGAGTGGAAGGTTGTACAGCACTGTACTCCAACGTAGCGAAGATTACCATTACGCAGGGATCTATTGGCGGAACAGTAAGCGGTGGCAGCGGTTGTTCCGGCAGCAACAGTGGAACAGTGACCCTGAGTGGTTACGCTGGTGACATCCAGCTGTGGGAATACTCCACTAACAATGGACAGACCTGGAATACTATTCAGAGCACTGCAACCAGTCAACCTTACAACAACCTGACAACTACCAGGAGGTACAGGGCGCTGGTGAAACTGGGAACCTGTCCGGCGGCTTACTCCGCTGAAGGCATCGTAACCATCAGTGCAAACGTGGTAGCCGGATCGCTTTCAGGTGCAACTACACATTGTACGAAAACAAATTCCGGAACAATGACCCTTACCGGATTTAGTGGAACGATCGTTCGTTGGGAATCTTCAAAAGACGGTACCAACTACAATACTGTTAAAAATGGCAACGTGCCCATCACCAGCCCGTCTTACAGCTATACCAACCTGGTGCAGACCATGTGGTACAGGGTGCGGGTAGAAGGTTGCGGATTCCAGTATTCCAACGTCGTGAAGATCACTGTAGGTGGTTGCCCGACAGCGAGGTCAACAACAGAAACTTTGTCAACAGATATCAAGCTCGAGCAGGTGAATGCCAATGATCCGCTCGCAGTAAATATCTTCCCGAATCCAAGCGCTAACTATTTCAAACTGCAGATCACCAGCAAACGTCCTGAAACCGCAAACATCCAGGTTTCTGATGCTGCCGGCAGAGCTGTAGAGAGAATGAAAGCTACCTCTGGAGAAACTGTCCAGTTCGGAGGAGGTTACGTACAGGGTATGTATCTCGTAGAAGTTGTTCAGGGAACCGAAAGAAAGGTGATCAAGATTATCAAACTCTAAACCTGGATAGTAGTAAAAACCAAAGAGGGGCCGCCGCGAGGCGCCCCTTTTTTTGTGGAAAAGCACGCAATTGAGGTTTGAAAACGCCTTTGAAAACTATTTTTCTCGTGTTTGTTTTTCTCGCAAGGTCGCTGCGCTCCACGCAAAGGAGCAAAGACGCAAAGAAGAGATTGAAGGAGGAATTTGAAGTTTTTGATTGGGTGTAAAGGTTTGAATTGCCGGGTTTCTGAAAAGTTGCCTGACTGCGCCGGAAGGCAGCTATACAGTTGTTGGGCATCCATCGGAGCTGGAGGAATTTGGCGTTTTTTAGTGCTTCCTGTCCTTTTGGTTGCTGGCCTGCATACAGACGATTTAGGGGTGTTTATATGTTTCGTGGCGCGGATTGAAACATATTGATAGTTGTAGTTCCGTTTCAGCGGCATTCAATGCTGAAATGAAACAATGAAGAAGCCGTGAAGTGGCCTTGAAGAAGCTGAAAAAAAGTCGGCCGGAAGGCGGGTTGTTGCAAAGCTGAAGCTGAAAGTATACCGAAATCATACTGGAAAGAAGCTGGGATCACGTTGAATTTATACGGAGCGTCTAAAGGGTTCCGATCATTTAAAAGCTTTTGCTAATCCATGGAACCAATTTGGTAGAAAATCCGGGGACCCATTGGGGGTATCATAGGTAGTAATGAGTTTGCACCCGGGGGAATCAACTTTCGTCACTGGAGAAGTCTGATGTCGTCCCGTAAGTGCAAACAACCACGAAGCAGGCATTGGTTTTACCGGGAATATGTTTAAAATCTGATAGGCAATTCCTTTGAAAAAACGGCTGAGTGAGGCCAAGTTGTTTTGTTATAAATGAGACGGTGTCCGTTTTCAGATTTTGCTTCTGCAGTTGCCTGCGAACTGTTGATCATAGCTGCTTTGTTTTGGAAAAAGAGAAAGCAAAGCAGGTGCGACTATTTCACGCTATTGGCGGGAATAAAAAAAAGTTCGCTGGAACGGCAATTCAAAATTATTACAAACGCTGTTTGCTAGTGCCGGTCTTTTAAGGACAACTGTTGGCCACTTTCAGGACTAACAGAATCAGGTGTCCACCCCAATCCGGATTTATTTTTCGTCCAGTTAACCTATTCCAGGATTAGGCAACAGCGTTAGCCTGGTAAGGATAATACTAGTCTGAAAATAGCCTTATCCTAGTGTGATCTACGCATAAAGGGGTAGGTTTACCCAGGGGTAAGGCTTGTTTAACACTAGGATAAGGCTGGTTTCAGGCCTGAACTAGCTTCAGTTGGACCTCCCTGATAGCTGCCTGATTGCACCAAGCCTGGGTGTTTTCCAGCACTGTTCGATTCAGCCTCTATTCAACCTCTTTGGTAAGTCTGTTCAAAGTCTGTGGGACCTCAGATTTACTACGCCGGGTACTCGAGTTCACCTTGAAAACAGAGGCAAACACCTCGGATTCCGAGGTCAACAGGAGGTCCTGCATAGGGAACAAAGGCCGTTCTTCGAGGTCATTCCGAGGTAAAATTCAATCTCGTCCCTGCAAATATCTGAGCCCGTCCCAGAAAATATCTAACCTCGTCCCAATTCTGACGAAAAATTGAAGCCTGGTACTAATTTTGGTTTTCAGTTGAGTAGGCGCTTAAACACTGCCGTTACCGGGGTTTGTCGGCTGAACTTGGTTCTTTGTGGTGTTGAAAAGAAGACTCCCTGAACCACAAGGTCTAGAAAAGGGATTCGTTCGGGTCTCGTTCGTTACATTAACGAAGCACTCCCTTGAAAAACCTAACCCAACCCTAAGGCAACCCGAAGAAAGCTGCTGTAAACGGTATAAAATAGAGTGTAAATGGCCTAACTATACTATTCGCCACATTTTTTGAAAGATCTGGTGAGTGCGATGATCATTCAGCAAGCCCGGGCACGGTCCGTTTTGGGAAACGAAAATCGGATCCGCACCGGATGAAAAAAAACACCTAAGTGCGGCGTAACCATCCCAATTGTCAGATGAACGATAGATAAGGCCGTAGCGAGCTATGCAGGCAAAGAATGCATCTGTGGGACAAGCATGATTACCCGTTCAGCAAAATCCTGGTGCCCGGGGCCTTCCCATTGCTGGTCACCCGCTGCTCCTCAGGCTTTTGCCTGGTTCTTGGTAGCTAAGGATGGTTCCTTGCGAACTTCCGGCCGCAGGCCGGTTATCTTTTCGGATTCCTGACATCCGGAATTTGAACATGCCACTTGTATGATGTCATGTTCCATAGGTTTTCTTCTTTGCGTCTTCGCTCCTTTGCGCGCTTTGCGGGAAACCCAAACACGCATTTCAACATATGAAAAATATCGGGCCGGAAAATGAATCAGATGATAAAGCCTGCAATATCCATCTTGCGCGGGCAACACCGCATAACGTAATGCTTACCGGATCAGTGCAGCATTACCGGACTTGGTGATTACTGTTCCATCTATGCCAACACCCTGAACTGTCCATACATAGGTATCGATCGGTTGCAGCTGGCCGTTATAGATGCCGTTCCAGCCTTTGCCAAGATCTTTTGTTTCATACATCAGCTGACCCCAGCGGTTGAATACCCTGAAGTAATTAAGCTGGCGGATCTTGATCGGGTATGGCAACAGTACATCGTTTTGGCCATCTCCGTTCGGCGTCCAGGCATTTGGAACCAGCAGATCCGGGGTAGCGCCCTGTTGCGGTGAGATTACGGATACGCGCAGGGTATCTACGGTTTCGCAACCTGCAGGTGAATACATCCGGATCAGGTATTCCATTCCGAAGTCGTTCCTGAAGATTGGATCTTTCACGGTGTTGGAACTGATGCCTGTACCCGGGCTCCATTGGTAGGTATAGCCGTCTCCCAGGTCGCGGCCCTGCAGTTGCAGCGGCATAGATTCATAGGTGGTTTGTGGCGGCAGGGTCACGCCGGCAACCGGTACAATCGCGTTGATGGTAGCACCCGCTTGAACCTGGCTGTTTGTACAGGTTGCATCGGATACGCTGGTCACGTTGATGGTGGTATTGCCCTGGAGATTAACCGGGAACTGGAAGTTTGGTGTTGTGATATTGTTGATGGTTTTGGTAGTGCCATTCTCGGTATAAGTAACGCTCCATGGTCCGGAACCGGTGAGTTGCAGGCTGACAGGTGTAGATGCACCGGCACAGGCGATCTCTGCGGCACTGACCGTTGCAGTCGGCAATGGTGCTACTGCCAGGTTAAGCATTGCTGTGCTGTCACATCCGAAAGCATCTGTCAGTACGGCTGTGTATGTGCCCGCTGTTGTATAAGTGGTGCCATTCCAGGTATAGGGCAATTCATTGGCACAGATCCGCAGGCTGGTTGTGCTGGTTGCCGGCTGGCGAACTGCAAGTACCAAAGTTGCAATACTGTCACATCCTCCGGCGCTGGTCAGCTGTACCTGGTATGAACCCGGCTGGCTATAAGTATTGCCGTTCCATACGAATGGCATATCATTCACGCAACGGGTGATCAGGGTTTGACTGGTAACCACATCCACTGCACTGAGTATTAATGTCGCCGTGCTGTCGCATCCTGCCGCATTGGTGAGTTTGACTGTGTAGGTGCCTGAAGCAGTATAAGATTGACCATTCCAGCTGTAGGGCAGCTCTTTATTGCAAAGCGTAATCTCCGTAGTGCTGGTTGTTGGTTCAGCCACATTGATCGTTAAGGTTGTCGAAGCGGCGCACTGGTTGGCATCTGGTGTAAAGGTGTATGTGCCTGATACCGTGTTGCTGACTACTGCCGGTGACCAGGTGCCGGTGATGCCGTTCAGCGATGTGGCAGGCAATGCCGGAGCGGAAGATCCTGCACAGAATGCTGCTATGGCATTGAAGGTCGGTGTGATCTGGTCAGTGATGGTAATATCGATGGACGCTGGCAATCCGCAACCGCCGGCAGCAGGGGTAAAGTTATAGGTAGTTACACCTCTTACTGCTGTATTGATGACAGATGGATTCCATGTACCACTGATACCATTGAGAGATGTATTAGCCAGCAATGGTGCTATTCCGTTAACACAAACTGGTCCTATTGCATCGAATACCGGTATAATGCTGCTGGCAACGGTGATGTCGATTGATATTGGCTCAGCACACTGTCCGGCGTCAGGTATGAAGGTGTAGGTTCCCGAAGCAGTGTTGCTCACTATAGCCGGTACCCATGTACCGGTGATGCCATTGATTGAAGTTGTTGGCAATACCGGTGCGGTTGTACCAGCACAGAAGGCTGGTATGGCTGCAAAGGATGGTGTTGCGCCAGGTGTTACGGTAATGTCGATGCTCACCGGTGCGGCACACTGTCCGGCATCCGGGGTAAAGGTATAGGTGCCGGAAACGGTATTGCTTACCACTGCAGGTGACCAGGAGCCTGTAATGCCATTCAGTGAAGCCGCTGGCAGCACTGGTGCAGTTGCACCCGCACAGAATGGTGCAATCGGATCGAAGATTGGCGCAATCTGATCGGTGATGGTGATATCGATGGTTGTCGGAACGCCACAGCTTGAAGCATCCGGTGTAAAGGTATAGGTGGTAGTGCCCAGGGCTCCGGTATTGATTGTTGCCGGGCTCCAGGTACCATTGATGCCGTTGTTGGATGTTGCCGGCAGTGTTGGGGCAGCACTGTTGAGACAAAGTGGTCCGATAGCATTGAATACCGGCGTTACACTGGTGGCGATGGTTACATCGATGCTCACCGATACGGCACACTCTCCTGCTGCTGGTGTGAAGGTGTAGGTTGATGTGCCGAGTGCACTGGTGTTGATTGCTGCTGGTGACCAGGTGCCATTGATACCATTGGTTGACGTGGATGGCAATGCAGGTGCCACGCTGTTCTGGCAGATATCACCGATGGCGTCAAAAGTCGGTGTCACAGCCGGTGTTACGGTAATGTCGATGCTAATTGGTGCAGCACACTGTCCGGCATCTGGTATAAAGGTGTATGATCCGGAAGTGGTGTTGTTCACAACAGCCGGTACCCATGAACCAGTGATGCCGTTGAGAGATACATTCGGTAATACAGGGGCTACGCTGCCTTCACAGAATGCAGGGATTGTAGTAAAGGTTGGTGCGACCTGGTCAGTGATGGTTATAACGAGGCTGATCGCAGTCGCGCACTCTCCTGCTGCCGGGGTAAAGGTGTAGCTGGTTGTACCAATCACAGTGGTGTTGATCACAGTTGGTGACCATGTGCCACTTATGCCGTTGAGTGAAGTCACTGGCAGAGCTGGTGCGGTACTGTTCTGACAGAGCGCAGCGATCGGATCAAAAATTGGAGTCGTTGCCGGCGTAACTGTAATGTCAATAGATACCGGCTCAGCACACTGACCGCCATCCGGAATGAAGGTATAGGTTCCCGAAGCAGTATTGTTGATGGTAGCTGGTACCCAAGTGCCAGTGATGCCATTAATTGAAGTTGTTGGCAATACCGGTGCAGTTGTACCGGCACAGAATGCTGGTATAGTTGCAAAGGATGGTGTTACTGCTGGTGTTACGGTAATATCGATGCTCAACGGTGTCGCACACTGTCCGGCATCCGGGGTGAAGGTATAGGTGCCGGAAGTGGTGTTGCTTACCAGTGCAGGCGACCATGTACCGGTAATGCCGTTCAGTGAGGCTGTTGGCAGCACTGGCGCAGTAGCTCCCGCACAGAATGCAGCAATCGGATCGAAGATTGGTGCGATCTGATCGGTGATGGTGATATCAATCGTAGTTGCCACACCACAACTTGCTGCGTCCGGAGTGAAGGTGTAGGTAATAGTGCCAAGGCTACCGGTATTAATGGTTGCCGGGTTCCAGGTGCCATTGATGCCATTATTGGATGTTGTGGGCAATGTTGGTGCTGCGCTGTTGAGACACAATGGTCCGATGGCATTGAATACTGGTGTTACGCTGGTAGCGATGGTTACATCAATGCTCACAGGAGTTGCACACTCTCCTGCTGCAGGGGTGAAGGTGTAGGTAGAAGTGCCGAGTGCACTGGTGTTGATCGCTGCTGGTGACCAGTTACCATTGATGCCATTGGTTGACATGGATGGCAATGCAGGTGCCACGCTGTTCTGGCAGATATCTCCGATGGCGTCAAAGGTTGGTGTCACTGCCGGTGTTACGGTAATATCGATGCTGATTGGCGCAGCACACTGGCCGGCTTCTGGTATAAAGGTGTATGATCCGGAAGTAGTGTTGCTGACTACAGCTGGTATCCATGTACCGGTGATGCCATTGAGAGATACATTCGGTAATACAGGGGCTACGCTGCCTTCACAGAATGCAGGGATTGTAGTAAAGGTTGGTGTGATCTGGTCAGTGATGGTTACATCGATGCTAACCGGCGTCGCGCACGCTCCTGCTGCCGGGGTAAAGGTGTAGGTAGTTGTTCCGATAACCGCTGTATTGATCTCAGCAGGATTCCAGGTGCCGATCACTCCATTACGAGAAGTGCCTGGCAGTACAGGAGCAGCACTGTTCAGACAGAGCGAAGCAATCGGATCGAATGTCGGCGTGACAGCGGGTGTTACGGTAATGTCGATGGTTACCGGTTCAGCACACTGTCCACCATCCGGAACGAAGGTATAGGTTCCTGATGCAGTATTGCTTACAGTTGCGGGTACCCATGAACCGTTGATGCCGTTGAGTGAAGCAGCTGGCAATACCGGTGCAATTGTACCGGCACAGAAGGCTGGTATTGCTGCAAAGGTTGGCGTTACAGCTGCCGTAACAGAGATGTCGATGCTTACGGGTGCCGCACACTGTCCGGCGTCAGGGGTAAAGGTATAAGTACCTGACGCGGTATTGCTCACCACTGCAGGTGACCATGTTCCGGTAATACTGTTGAGTGAAGTCGCTGGCAACACTGGCGCAGTTGCTCCCGCACAGAATGCAGCAATCGGATCAAATGTTGGTGTGATCTGATCGGTTATGATGATATCGATTGTAGTTGGTACACCACAGCTTGATGGATCCGGTGTAAAGGTATAGGTGGTTGTACCGAGGCTGCCGGTATTGATGGCTGCCGGGCTCCATGTACCATTGATGCCATTATTGGAAGTCGTGGGCAGTGTTGGTGCAGCACTGTTCAGGCAAAGTGGTCCGAAGGCATTGAATACCGGCGTTACACTGGTAGCGATGGTTACATCGATGCTCACTGATACAGCGCACTCTCCTGCTGCCGGGGTGAAGGTATAGGTTGAAGTACCCAATGAGTTGGTGTTGATCACTGCTGGTGACCAGGAACCATTGATGCCATTGGTTGACGTGGATGGCAGTGCCGGTGCCACACTATTCTGACAGATATCTCCGATGGCATCAAAAGTTGGTGCCACTGCCGGTGTTACGGTAATATCGATGCTGATTGGAGCAGCACACTGGCCAGCGTCTGGTATAAAGGTGTATGATCCAGATGTGGTATTATTCACCACGGCAGGCACCCATGATCCC
>NZ_BBWV01000010.1 GCF_000974785.1 Flavihumibacter petaseus NBRC 106054 | reverse complement strand
TGTTCCTCCGTTGATGCGGAACTCGTATTCACCGCTACCGCCGGTTGGGCTGGATACAGTGATCTTACCGTTGGCCGCATTATAGCAGGTTACGTCGTCACCAGCTGCAGATGCTGACAGCACTGCCGGCTGATCGATGGTAACGGTGCCAGGCAGTGTTACGATACAAGCCGGGGTATTCTTGTCGCGGATATCGATGGTATAGGTATCCGGGGCCAGGTTGCTGAACACCAGGCCTTCCTGCCAGGTGCCGCCATTAATGCGGAACTCGTATTCACCGCTGCCGCCGGTCGGGCTGGAAACAGTGATCTTACCGTTCGCTGCATTAAAGCAGGTTACGTCATCACCAGCTGCAGATGCGGAAAGCACTGCAGGCTGATCAATGGTAACTGTTTCGGGCAGCGTAACAATGCAAAGTGGGTTGTTTTTGTCGCGGATGTCGATGGTGTAAGTATCCGGTGCCAGGTTGCTGAACACCAGGCCTTCCTGCCATGTTCCTCCGTTGATGCGGAACTCAAATTCACCACTGCCGCCGGTTGGGCTGGATACGGTAATAGTACCGTTAGCCGCATTGTAGCAGGTTACGTCGTCGCCAGCTGCAGATGCTGTGAGCACAGCAGGCTGATCAATGGTAACCGTTGCTGGCAGT
>NZ_BBWV01000011.1 GCF_000974785.1 Flavihumibacter petaseus NBRC 106054 | reverse complement strand
GGCTGTGAATACCGGCGCTACACTGGAAGAGATGGTGATGTCGATGCTTACCGGAGTCGCACACTCTCCTGCTGCCGGTGTATAGATATAGGTAGTTGTTCCAACGGTCGCAGTATTGATCACCGCCGGGCTCCAGCTGCCGTTCACGCCATTGAGTGAAGTAGCTGGTAAGGCAGGTGCAATAGCATTCTGACAGATGGCGCCGATCGGATCAAAGGTTGGTGTTACCAGATCTGTGATCGTGATGTCGATTGTCGTCGGCACACTGCAGCTTGCTGCATCCGGAGTAAAGGTGTAGGTAGTGGTTCCAACAGCTGTTGTGCTGATCGTCGCCGGGCTCCAGGTACCATTGATGCCGTTGTTGGATGAAGCAGGCAGTGTTGGTGCCGGACTGTTCAGACAGAGCGGTCCGATTGCAGTGAATACCGGTGTTACACTGGAAGAGATGGTGATGTCGACGCTTACCGGAGCCGCACACTCTCCTGCTGCCGGCGTAAAGGTGTAGGTAGCTGTTCCGACAGTGGCCGTATTGATCGTTGCCGGGCTCCAGGTGCCATTCACCCCGTTGAGTGAAGTTGCAGGTAAGACAGGTGCTGTTGCATTCTGACAAATCGCACCGATCGGATCGAAAGTTGGTGTAATGAGGTCAACAACTGTAATGTCGATGCTGGTCGGCACGCCGCAGCTTGCTGCATCCGGAGTAAAGGTGTAGGTCGTTGTACCAACGGTTGCAGTACTGATGGTAGCCGGGCTCCAGGTGCCATTGACGCCGTTGTTGGATGAC
>NZ_BBWV01000012.1 GCF_000974785.1 Flavihumibacter petaseus NBRC 106054 | reverse complement strand
AACCGGTGCTGCGCACTCTCCTGCCGCTGGTGTAAAGGTATAGGTAGTGGTGCTAACAGTGGTTGTGTTGATCACTGCCGGGCTCCAGGTGCCATTCACGCCATTGAGTGATGTAGCTGGCAACGCTGGTGCTACTCCGTTTTGACAAATCGCACCGATCGGATTAAAAGTTGGTGTTGCCAGTGGCGTAACAGTAATGTCGATAGTGATAATCGCAGCGCATTGACCAGCATCCGGTATGAAACTATACGTGCCGGAGGTTGTTGTGTTTATTACAGCCGGCAGCCAGTTGCCTGTGATGCCGTTCAGGGATGTGGATGGTAATAACGGAGCAGGAGCGCCTTCACAGATCGCGGGTATGGCGTTGAAAGTTGGTGTGATCTCACCAGTTATCGTAACATCAATAGCTAATGGAGCCGCACACTCACCTGCTGCCGGCGTAAAGGTATAGGTAGAAGTTCCAACAGTGGCCGTATTGATCGCCGCCGGGCTCCATGTACCATTCACACCATTGAGTGATGTAGCCGGTAAGGCAGGAGCTACTCCGTTTTGGCAAATCGCACCGATCGGATCAAAAGTTGGTGTTACCAGATCCGTGATCGTGATGTCGATTGTTGTCTGCACACCGCAGCTCGCGGCGTCTGGTGTGAAGGTATAGGTTGTTGTGCCAACTACACCAGTATTGACGGTCGTCGGGTTCCACGTGCCGCCGATACCGTTATTTGATGTTCCCGGAAGTATTGGTGCCGGGCTATTCAGGCAAAGAGGGCCAATGGCATTGAATACCGGTGTTACGCTCAAAGAGATCGTAATGTCTATACTGATCGGTGTAGCGCACTCCCCTATGGCCGGAGTAAATGTATAGGTAGCCGTGCCGGCTGTAGCCGTATTGATCACTGCCGGGCTCCATATACCGTTCACACCATTGAGCGAAGTCGTCGGCAATGCAGGTGCAGTTGCATTCTGGCAAATTGCACCGATCGGATCAAAGGTTGGCGAAGTTTGCGGCAGCACTGTTATGTCTAGGGTAACCGGATTGGCACATTCACCCGCTGCCGGTGTAAACGTATAAGTAGTAGTTCCGGCTGAAGTGGTAGTAATCACGGCAGGACTCCAGGTACCGTTGATGCCGTTGGTGGATAAAGTTGGCAAGGCCGGTGCCGCACTGTTCTGACACAGCGCGCCAATTGGATCAAATGCCGGCGTTGTCGCAGGAGTTACTGTTACATCCAGGCTAGTAGCCGCAGCACATTGCCCTGCATCCGGGGTGAAGGTGTAAGTGCCGGACGCAGTATTGCTGATAATGGCCGGACTCCAGGTTCCTGTTATGCCATTCAGCGAAGTCGCAGGGAGTACTGGTGATGGTGAGCCTGCACAGAAAGCAGGGATCGCCGTAAAGTTTGGTGTAACCTGGTTTGTTATGGTGATATCTATACTGGTCACCACGCCGCAACTTGCCGCATCCGGGGTAAAGGTGTACGTGGTGGTGCCTATCGTGCTGGTATTGATTGTTGCCGGGTTCCAGGTACCGTTGATGCCATTATTGGAGGAAGCCGGTAAGGTTGGAGCCGGGCTGTTCACGCAAAGCGGACCGATGGCCGTGAATACAGGGGTAACACTTGATGAAATGGTAATATCAACACTAACCGGAACTGCACACTGTCCCGCTGCCGGCGTGAAGGTGTATGTAGTTGTTCCTGCTGCTGAAGTATTGATTACTGAAGGATTCCAGCTTCCGCTCACGCCATTTAGTGAAGCAGCAGGCAGCGCCGGTGCAGTACCATTCTGGCAGATGGCCCCGATCGGATCGAAGGTTGGTGTGGTGCTGGGGGTAACAGTCACATCCAGTGTGGTTATGTCCGCACACTGACCGGCAGCCGGTGTGAAAGTGTAAGTGCCGGAAGCGGTATTGCTTACAACGGCGGGTGACCAGGAACCGGTAATGCCATTCAGAGAAGTGCCAGAGAGTACAGGTGCTGCATCGCCCTGGCAGATGGCGGCAACCGGTGCAAATGAAGGAATGGTAAGGTCGGTTACAGTTACTGAAAGTGTTGTTACGGCGCCGCATTGTCCCGCATCCGGGGTGAATGTATAAGTAGTAGTGCCAGCAGTTGCTGTTGTTACAGTGGTGGGGCTCCAGGTGCCGATTATTCCATTATTAGACATGGAGGGCAATGCCGGTGCCGGACTGTTAATACAAAGTGGTCCAATAGCATTGAAGGTCGGGGTGACGGTGAGCGCGATGGTAATGTCTACATCAACTGGTGCGGAACATTGACCTGCATCCGGAGTGAAAGTATAAGTGGTCGTTCCAATGATTGTCGTGTTGATAGCCGGTATATTCCAATTGCCTGTGACGCCATTGTTGGATGAGGTTGGAAGCGTGGGCGCCGTGCTGTTCTGACATAGTGATCCGATGGGATCAAACACTGCACCGATGCTTGGAGATACGGTAACATCAAGCGTAGTAACTGTTGCACACTGTCCGGGATCCGGGGTAAAGGTATAAGTAGCTGAAGCTGTGTTACTGATCACAGACGGCGACCAGGTACCCGTAATGCCATTGTTGGAAGTCTGGGACAATCCGGGGGCCGCTGTGCCGGAACAGAATGCCGGTATAGCAGTAAAGGTTGGGGTTACCGGCTGGTTAACGGTTACGGTTAAAGTTGTTGTGGTAGCACATTGACCAGCATCAGGAGTAAATGTATAGGTAGTTGTAGCAGTATTGTTAAATGCCGGACTCCAGTTTCCGGTGATGCCATTGGTGGAAGCTGTTGGGAAAACTGGTGCCGGGTCTCCCGCGCAAATAGCGGGAATGGCCGCAAATGCCGGTGTCACCAGATCAACGATTGTCACATCAATTGACGTAGTTGCGCCGCACTGGCCGGCATCCGGAGTGAAGGTATAAGTTGTAGTTCCAGCAGTGCTGGTATTGATCGTCGCATTCCAGCTGCCGGTGATGCCGTTGTTGGAGGTAGTTGGCAGTACAGGTGCCGTGCTGTTGATACACAATGGCCCGATCGCATTGAATGATGGCACCACAGTAGTGGCAATATCGATCACAACACTGAAGGGATCGGCACATTCACCGGCCGCAGGGGTGAAAGTATAGGTAGTGGGCCCGATAATGCTGGTGTTAATCGTTGCCGGGCTCCAGGTGCCTGAAACGCCGTTATTGGAAGTAGTTGCGAGTGCTGGCGCTGTGCTGTTCTGGCATAGTGCCCCAATTGCATCGAATACCGGAGTGATCCTTGGGTCAACCGTTATATCGATCGTGGTAACGGTCGCACACTGACCCGCTGCCGGAGTGAAGGTATAGGTACCGGAAGTAGTGTTACTAATAGTTGCCGGTGACCAGGTACCAGTAATGCCATTAGATGAAGTTCCGGGCAATGTAGGTGCGGGAGTTCCTGCGCAGAATGCCGGGATGGCCGCGAAGGTCGGCGTAATAGCGGTATTGACAGTAACTGTCATGGTAGTTGTGGTCGCGCACTGTCCTATCGTTGGCGTAAATGTGTATGTGGTTGTAGCAGTATTGTTGAATGCCGGGCTCCAGGTACCTAATATTCCTTCCAGGGAAGTTCCAGGCAAGGTAACAGGCGGATCACCGGCACAAATTGCTGGTATTGCTGCAAAGGTTGGTGTCGCCGGCTGGTTCACAGTAACCGTTAATGTTGTTGTGTTCGCACACTGTCCGGCCGTTGGTGTGAAGGTGTAGGTTGTTGTAGCCGTGTTGTTGATGGCTGGCGTCCATGAGCCGGTAATTCCATTGGTGGAAGTAGTAAGCAGGTTGATCGGATCTCCGGCACATATCGCAGGTATTGCGGCAAAGGTCGGTGTAACTGGTTGGTTAACGGTTACGGTTAATGTAGTTGAATTGGCACACTGTCCAGCTGCTGGCGTGAAGGTGTAGGTTGTTGTTGCTGTATTGTTGATGGCTGGTGTCCATGTACCGGTGATGCCTTCAGTAGATGAAGCTGGTAGAGTCAGTGCATCGCCTGAGCAGATTGCTGGTATGGCGGCGAAGGTCGGTGTTACTGACTGGGTAACAGTTACGGTTAATGTTGTTGTGTTCGCACACTGTCCGGCCGCTGGTGTGAAGGTGTAGGTAGTTGTGGCCGTGTTGTTGATGGCTGGTGTCCAGGTACCAGTGATGCCGTTTGTGGACGTGGTCAACAGGTTGATCGGATCGCCTGCGCAGATTGCTGGTATAGCGGCAAAGGTCGGTGTTACTGGTTGGGTAACGGTTACCGTTAAAGTTGTTGTATTCGCACACTGTCCGGCTGCTGGTGTGAAGGTATAAGTCGTTGTAGCCGTATTGTTGATGGCTGGAGTCCATGTACCAGTGATGCCTTCAGTAGATGAAGCTGGTAAAGTCAATGCATCGCCAGCACAGATCGCTGGTAAGGCGGCAAAGGTCGGTGTTACTGGTTGGGTAACGGTTACCGTTAAAGTTGTTGTATTCGCACACTGTCCAACAGCCGGTGTGAAGGTGTAGGTTGTTGTAGCTGTATTGTTGATCGCTGGTGACCATGTACCAGGGATACCTTCAGTTGATGAAGCCGGTAAAGTCAGTGCTTCGCCGGCACAGATTGCAGGTATTGCAGCGAATGTCGGCGTAACCGGTTGGTTCACCGTTACGGTTAAAGTTGTTGTATTGGCGCACTGCCCTGCTGCCGGGGTGAAGGTGTAGGTAGTTGTAGCTGTATTGTTGATCGCTGGTGACCAGGTACCAGGTATACCTTCAGTTGATGAAGCCGGTAAAGTCAGTGCATCACCGGCGCAGATTGCTGGTATCGCGGCGAAGGTCGGTGTTACCGGTTGGTTAACGGTTACGGTTAAAGTGGTTGTATTGGCGCACTGCCCTACTGCCGGGGTGAAAGTATAAGTAGTTGTAGCTGTATTGTTGATCGCTGGTGACCATGTACCAGGAATACCGTTGGTGGACGTGGTCAGCAGGTTGATTGGATCTCCGGCACAGATTGCAGGTATTGCAGCGAAGGTTGGTGTTACCGGTTGGTTAACGGTTACGGTTAAAGTTGCTGTATTGGCGCACTGCCCTGCTGCGGGGGTGAAGGTATAGGTTGTTGTAGCCGTATTGTTGATGGCAGGTGACCAGGTACCAGTGATGCCTTCAGTAGATAAAGCTGGTAAAGTCAATGCGTCGCCAGAACAGATTGCTGGTATAGCAGCGAAGGTCGGTGTAACTGGTTGGTTAACGGTTACGGTTAATGTAGTTGAATTGGCACACTGTCCTGCAGCTGGTGTAAAAGTGTAAGTTGTTGTAGCTGTATTATTGATCGCCGGTGACCAGGTACCAGTGATGCCTTCAGTAGATGAAGCTGGTAAAGTCAATGCGTCGCCAGAACAGATTGCTGGTATAGCAGCGAAGGTTGGCGTTACCGGCTGGTTCACCGTTACGGTCAGTGTATTGGTGTTAGCGCACTGCCCTGCTGCTGGTGTGAAGGTATAAGTTGTTGTAGCAGCATTGTTGATGGCTGGAGTCCACGTGCCAGTTATACCGTTTGTTGACGTGTTAAGCAGGTTGATCGGATCGCCGGCACAGATTGCTGGTATGGCGGCGAATGTTGGCGTAACTGGCTGGTTTACCGTTACAGTTAAAGTTGTTGTATTTGCACACTGTCCAACTGCTGGTGTGAAGGTATAGGTTGTAGTAGCCGTATTGTTAATGGCTGGAGTCCAGGTACCGGTGATGCCTTCAGTAGACGAAGCTGGTAAAGTCAGTGCATCGCCGGCACAGATCGCTGGTATTGCGGCGAAGGTCGGTGTAACTGGTTGGTTCACGGTTACGGTCAGAGTAGTGGTATTAGCACACTGTCCAGCTGCAGGTGTGAAGGTGTAAGTTGTTGTTGCAGTATTGTTGATAGCTGGAGACCAGGTACCGTTGATGCCTTCAGTAGATGAAGCTGGCAAAGTCAGTGCATCGCCAGAACAGATCGCTGGTATAGCGGCGAAGGTCGGTGTTACCGGTTGATTAATGGTTACAGTAAGTGTAGTGGTATTGGCGCACTGCCCTGCTGCCGGGGTGAATGTATAAGTTGTTGTAGCCGTATTGTTGATGGCTGGAGTCCACGTACCAGTGATTCCTTCAGTAGATGAAGCTGGTAAAGTAAATGCATCGCCAGAACAGATTGCTGGTATGGCGGCGAAGGTTGGTGTTACCGGCTGGTTCACCGTTACTGTCAGTGTGGTTGTGTTCGCACACTGTCCAACTGCCGGGGTGAAGGTATATGTTGTTGTAGCCGTATTGTTGATGGCAGGTGACCATGTACCGGTGATGCCGTTTGTGGACGTGGTCAACAGGTTGATCGGATCGCCCGCGCAGATCGCTGGTATGGCGGCGAAGGTCGGTGTTACTGGTTGGTTGACGGTTACGGTTAATGTAGATGAATTGGCACACTGTCCTGCTGCCGGGGTAAACGTGTAAGTCGTTGTCGCTGTATTATTGATGGCAGGTGACCATGTACCGTTGATGCCTTCAATTGACGAAGCTGGTAAAGTCAGTGCG
>NZ_BBWV01000013.1 GCF_000974785.1 Flavihumibacter petaseus NBRC 106054 | reverse complement strand
GGGGTAACAGCCGGTGTTACGGTGATATCGATGGTTACAGGTTCAGCACACTGACCAGCATCCGGAACGAAGGTGTAGGTTCCTGATGCAGTATTGCTTACAGTTGCGGGTAACCATGAACCGGTGATGCTATTGAGTGAAGCAGCTGGCAGTATCGGTGCAGTTGTGCCGGAGCAGAAGGCTGGAATTGCAGCAAAAGTCGGTGTTGTGGCCGGAGTTACGGTAATGTCAATGCTCACCGGAGCAGCGCACTGCCCGGCATCCGGTGTAAAGGTATAAGTACCGGAAGCGGTATTGCTCACCGGGGCAGGCGACCAGGTGCCGGTGATGCCGTTCAGTGAAGTCGCTGGCAGCACTGGCGCTGTTGCTCCCGCACAGAATGCAGCAATCGGATCAAAAGTCGGTGCGATCTGATCGGTGACAGTGATATCAATGGTTGTCGGTACACCGCAACTTGCAGCATCCGGAGTAAAGGTGTAAGTGGTTGTCCCGATGGCATTGGTAGCCACTATAGCCGGACTCCAGGTACCGTTGATGCCGTTGTTGGATGTTGCCGGCAGCGTCGGTGCAGCGCTGTTGAGGCACAATGGACCAATAGCATTGAATACCGGTGTTACACTGGTAGCGATGGTCAAATCAATGCTCACAGTGGTCGCACATTCTCCTGCTGCCGGGGTGAAGGTGTAGGTCGACGTTCCGATAACAATGGTGTTGATCACGGCCGGGCTCCAGGTACCATTGATACCATTGGTAGACGCTGACGGTAATGCTGGTGCCACGCTATTCTGGCAGAGTGCTCCTATCACATCGAAGGTTGGTGTCACTGCCGGTGTTACAGTGATATCGATACTCACTGGTGCAGCACACTGGCCGGCATCCGGTATGAAGGTATAAGAACCGGATGTAGCATTGTTCACAGTAGCCGGTACCCATGAACCGGTGATGCCATTGAGTGAGGTAGCAGGCAGTACTGGTGCAATTGATCCTGCACAGAATGCCGGGATTGCAGTAAATGTTGGTGTGATCTGGTCAGTGATGGTTATGTCGATGCTGACCGGCGTTGCACACGCTCCTGCTGCTGGAGTGAAAGTGTAAGTAGTCGTTCCAATAACCGATGTATTGATTACAGCTGGTGACCATGTACCACCGATACCATTGAGTGAAGTGGCTGGTAGCGTCGGCGCAGTACTGTTCAGACAGAGTGCAGCAATCGGATCAAATGTTGGCGTAACAGCAGGTGTTACGGTGATATCGATGGTTACAGGTTCAGCACACTGACCAGCATCCGGAACGAAGGTGTAGGTTCCTGATGCAGTATTGCTTACAGTTGCGGGTAACCATGAACCGGTGATGCCATTGAGTGAAGCAGCTGGCAGTATCGGTGCAGTTGTACCGGAGCAGAAGGCTGGAATTGTAGCAAAAGCTGGTGTTACCGCGGGTGTTACAGTAATGTCAATGCTCACCGGTGCTGCGCACTGTCCGGCATCCGGTGTAAAGGTATAAGTGCCGGAAGCGGTATTGCTTACCACTGCAGGTGACCAGGTTCCGGTAATGCCGTTCAGTGACGCCGCTGGCAGCACTGGTGCAACAGCTCCCGCACAGAATGCAGCAATCGGATCAAAAGTCGGCGCGATCTGATCGGTGACAGTGATATCAATAGTTGTCGGTACACCACAGCTTGCAGCATCCGGCGTGAATGTATAGGTGGTTGTACCGATAGCATTGGTGGCTACTATAGCCGGGCTCCAGGCACCATTGATGCCATTGTTGGAAGTGCCAGGAAGCACAGGAGCCGGACTATTCAAACATAATGGTCCGATGGCATTGAATACCGGTGTTACACTGGTGGCGATGGTCACATCAATGCTCACAGTGGTCGCACATTCTCCTGCTGGCGGGGTGAAGGTGTAGGTTGACGTTCCGATTACACTGGTGTTGATCACGGCTGGTGACCAGGTACCATTGATGCCATTGTTTGATGTTGCTGGCAGCGCCGGTGCTACGCTATTCTGACAGATTGCGCCGATCGCATCGAAGGTTGGTGTTGTTGCCGGGGTTACAGTTATGTCGATCGTTACCGGTGCAGCGCACTGGCCGGCATCCGGGATAAAGGTGTAAGATCCGGAAGTGGTGTTGTTGACTACGGCTGGTATCCATGAACCGGTGATGCTGTTCAGAGAGGTAGCTGGTAGTGCAGGTGCTGCAGATCCTGCGCAGAATGCCGGGATTGCAGTAAATGTTGGTGTGATCTGGTCGGTGATGGTGACATCGATGCTGACCGGCATTGCACACGCTCCTGCTGCTGGGGTAAAGGTATATGTAGTCGTTCCGGTAATCGCAGTGTTGATCACTGCAGGACTCCAGTTGCCATTCACACCATTGAGAGAAGTACCCGGAAGTACAGGAGCAGCACTATTCAGGCAGATCGCAGCGATCGGATCGAATGTCGGCGTAACTGCAGGTGTTACAATAATATCGATGATCACAGGTTCAGCACACTGACCTGCATCGGGGATAAAGGTGTATGATCCGGAAGTGGTGTTGCTGACTACAGCTGGAACCCATGAACCGGAGATGCCGTTGAGTGACGTTGCTGGCAATACCGGTGCAGTTGAACCGGCACAGAATGCTGGTATTGCCGCAAAGGTTGGTGTTACAGCAGGTGTAACAGTGATGTCTATGCTTACCGGAGCCGCACACTGTCCAGCGTCTGGGGTAAATGTATAGGTGCCGGAAGCAGTATTGCTCACCACTGCAGGTGACCATGTACCGGTGATGCCATTCAGCGAAGCCGCTGGCAGTATCGGTGCGGTAGCACCCGCACAGAATGCTGCAATCGGATCAAAGGTCGGCGCGATCTGATCAGTAATGGTAATATCGATAGTTGTCGGAACGCCACAACTTGCAGCATCCGGAGTAAAGGTGTAGGTGGTTGTGCCGATAGAACCGGTTGAAACTATTGCCGGGCTCCAGGTGCCATTGATGCCATTGTTGGAAGTTGCCGGCAGCGTTGGTGCAGGGCTGTTCAGACAAAGTGGTCCGATGGCATTGAATACCGGTGTTACACTGGTGGCGATGGTTACATCGATACTAACAGGTGTTGCACACTCTCCTGCTGCCGGGGTGAAGGTATAGGTAGTTGTTCCGATTACACTGGTGTTGATCACGGCTGGTGACCAGGTACCATTGATGCCATTGTTTGATGTTGCTGGCAGCGCCGGCGCTACACTATTCTGGCAGATCGCACCGACCGCATCGAAGGTTGGTGACACTGCTGGTGTTACGGTGATGTCTATGCTTACAGGAGCAGCACACTGGCCGGCATCAGGAATAAAGGTGTAAGATCCGGAAGTGGTATTGTTCACAATGGCCGGTATCCATGAGCCACTAATGCCATTGATCGAAGAGGCAGGTAACAATGGAGCCGGACTGCCTGCACAGAATGCAGGGATTGCAGCAAATGTTGGCGTAATCTGGTCGGTGATGGTGACATCGATGCTAACCGGGGTAGCACACGCTCCTGCTGCCGGAGTAAAGGTGTAGGTCGTAGTTCCGATCACACTGGTATTGATCACTGCCTGGCTCCAGGTACCATTAATACCGTTGAGTGAAATGGCTGACAGCGCGGGCGCGGTGCTGTTCAGGCAGAGCGCAGCAATCGGATCAAATGTTGGCGTAACAGCCGGGGTTACGGTAATATCGATGGTGACAGGTGCCGCACACTGACCTGCATCGGGGATAAAGGTGTAAGATCCGGAAATGGTATTGTTTACGACAGCTGGTGACCAGGTACCGGCGATGCCGTTAAGGGAAGCAGTTGGCAATACAGGCGCTGTTGTACCGGAACAGAATGCAGGTATTGCTGCAAATGTTGGAGTAACAGTTGGCGTAACGGTGATGTCTACGCTTACAGGTGCTGCACACTGCCCGGCATCAGGGGTAAAGGTATACGTGCCGGAAGCAGTATTGCTCACCACTGCAGGTGACCAGGTACCGGTGATGCCGTTCAACGAAGCCGCTGGGAGTACCGGGGCTGTAGCTCCTGCACAGAATGCTGCAATCGGATCAAAAGTCGGCGCGATCTGATCGGTGACAGTGATATCAATAGTTGTCGGTACACCACAGCTTGCAGCATCCGGAGTGAATGTATAGGTGGTTGTACCAGTAACATTGGTAGCCACTATTGCCGGGCTCCAGGTGCCATTGATGCCATTGTTGGAAGTTGCCGGCAGCGTTGGTGCAGGGCTGTTCAGACAAAGTGGTCCGATGCCATTGAATACCGGCGTTACGCTGGTGGCGATGGTTACATCGATACTAACAGGTGTTGCACACTCTCCTGCTGCCGGGGTGAAGGTATAGGTAGTTGTTCCGATTACACTGGTGTTGATCACGGCAGGTGACCAGGTACCATTGATGCCGTTGGTTGAGATGGATGGTAATACCGGTGGCACGCTATTCTGGCAAAGGGCTCCAATCGCATCGAAGGCTGGTGTTGTTGCCGGTGTTACGGTGATATCGATGCTCACTGGTGCAGCACACTGGCCGGCGTCTGGTATGAAGGTGTAAGATCCGGATGTAGTATTATTCACGACAGCCGGCACCCATGTTCCAGTGATACCATTAATCGAAGTAGCCGGTAACAATGGAGCCGGACTGCCCGCACAGAATGTTGGTATAGCAGTGAAGGTCGGTGTGATCTGGTCAGTGATGGTGACCTCTATGCTAACCGGAGTGCCGCAATCTCCCGCTGCCGGGGTAAAAGTATATGTAGTCGTTCCGATAACACTGGTATTGATCACGGCAGGACTCCAGCTACCATTAATACCATTGAGTGAAGTAGCCGGTAGCGTCGGCGCCGTGCTGTTCAGGCAGAGCGCAGCAATCGGATCAAATGTTGGCGTAACAGCCGGTGTTACCGTGATATCGATGGTTACAGGTGCCGCACACTGACCTGCATCCGGAATAAAGGAATAGGTTCCGGATGTCGTATTGCTGATGATGGCAGGGATCCATGTGCCTGTAATGCCATTAAGCGAAGCAGCTGGCAATGTTGGTGCCGTTGAGCCCGAACAGAAGGCTGGTATCGCAGCGAATGTTGGTGTTACGGCAGGAGTTACAGTAATGTCGATGCTTACCGGTGCCGCACACTGTCCGGCGTCAGGAGTAAAGGTATACGCACCCGAAGTGGTATTGCTCACCACCGCAGGTGACCATGTACCGGTAATGCCGTTGAGTGAAGCCGCTGGCAGCACCGGCGCTGTTGCACCCGCACAGAATGCCGCAATCGGATCAAAGGCTGGTGTAATCTGATCGGTGATCGTAATGTCGATCGTTGTCGGTACACCGCAGCTGGCTGCATCTGGTGTGAAGGTGTAAGTAGTTGTGCCGATGGCATTGGTAACCACTATAGCCGGACTCCAGGTACCGTTGATGCCGTTGTTGGAAGTGCCGGGAAGTACAGGAGCCGGACTATTCAGACAAAGTGGTCCGATGCCATTGAATACCGGCGTTACGCTGGTAGCGATGGTAACATCGATGCTAACAGTGGTCGCACATTCTCCTGCTGCCGGGGTGAAGGTGTAGGTCGACGTTCCGATAACAC
>NZ_BBWV01000014.1 GCF_000974785.1 Flavihumibacter petaseus NBRC 106054 | reverse complement strand
GGTGAAGGTGTAGGTCGACGTTCCGATAACACTGGTGTTGATCACGGCCGGGCTCCAGGTACCATTGATACCATTGGTAGACGCTGACGGTAATGCTGGTGCCACGCTATTCTGGCAGAGTGCTCCGATCACATCGAAGGTTGGTGTCACTGCCGGTGTTACAGTGATATCGATGCTCACTGGTGCAGCACACTGGCCGGCATCCGGTATGAAGGTATAAGAACCGGAAGTGGTATTATTCACCACGGCAGGCACCCATGTTCCCGTAATTCCGTTCAGGGAAGCAGTTGGCAATACAGGAGCAATGCTGCCTGCACAAAATGCTGGTATAGCAGTGAATGTTGGTGTGATTTGGTCGGTGATGGTAACATCAATGCTGACCGGAGTTGCACACTCACCTGCAGCCGGTGTGAAAGTGTAAGTAGTCGTTCCGATAACCGATGTATTGATTACGGCTGGTAACCAGGTGCCGCTGACGCCATTGAGTGAAGTGGCTGGTAGCGTAGATGCAGCACTGTTCAGACAAAGCGCAGCGATCGGATCGAATGCCGGAATAACAGTGGGTGTTACGGTAATATCTATGCTCACCGGACCAGCGCATTGTCCTGCATCCGGCGTAAAGGTATAGGTGCCGGATATTGTGTTGTTGACTAGTGCTGGCGACCAGGTACCCGTGATTCCGTTGAGTGAAGCTGCCGGCAGCACTGGCGCAGTTGTTCCCGCACAGAATGCAGCAATCGGATCGAATGCTGGTGTGATCTGGTCAGTGATAGTGATATCGATGGTTGTCGGCACACCGCAGCCAGCAGCATCCGGGGTGAAGGTATAGGTTGTGGTACCGATCGCACTGGTGTTCACTGCAGCCGGGCTCCAGGTACCACTGATGCCGTTGTTGGATGTTCCGGGAAGCGTTGGAGCCGGACTATTCAGACATAGTGGCCCGATGGCATTGAACACAGGTGTTACGCTGGTAGATATGGTAACATCGATACTAACCGGGGTAGCACAGTCGCCAGCTGCCGGCGTGAAGGTATAGGTAGTTGTTCCAATTACACTGGTGTTGATCACGGCTGGTGACCAGGTACCATTGATGCCATTGGTAGACGTAAGCGGTAACGTTGGCGCCAAACTATTCTGACAAAGCGCACCAATGGCATTGAAGGCAGGTGTCAATGCCGGATTTACCGTGATGTCGATGCTAACTGGAGCCGCACACTGGCCGGCATCCGGTATGAAGGTGTAAGATCCTGATGTGGTATTGTTCACAACAGCTGGTGACCAAATACCGGTGATGCCGTTGAGGGAAGCAGTTGGCAATACAGGCGCTGTTGTACCGGCACAGAATGCAGGTATTGCTGCAAAGGTTGCAGTGACAGCTGGTGTTACAGTGATGTCGATGCTCACCGGAGCAGCGCACTGCCCGGCATCCGGTGTAAAGGTATATGTACCGGAAGCAGTATTGCTCACCACTGCAGGCGACCAGGTCCCGGTTATGCCGTTCAGCGAAGCCGCC
>NZ_BBWV01000015.1 GCF_000974785.1 Flavihumibacter petaseus NBRC 106054 | reverse complement strand
AGCGTAGCACATTCTCCTGCTGCCGGGGTGAAGGTGTAAGTTGTTGTTCCGATCACACTGGTATTGATCGCAGCTGGTGACCAGGTACCATTGATTCCGTTGTTGGATGTAGCTGGCAGCGCCGGTGCAACACTATTCTGACAAATTGCTCCGATCGCATCGAAAGCAGGTGTTACTGCAGGAGTTACGGTGATGTCGATGGTTACCGGGGCAGCACACTGGCCGGCATCTGGTGTAAAGGTGTAAGATCCGGATGTGGTGTTGCTCACAGTAGCAGGAGCCCAGGTGCCGGTGATGCCGTTGAGTGAGGAGACTGGCAGTATTGGAGAAGTTGTACTGGCACAGAACGCTGGTATAGCAGTGAAGGTTGGTGTGATCTGGTCGGCGATGGTTACATCGATACTCACCGGCGTAGCACATTCTCCTGCAGCCGGGGTGAAGGTGTAGGTTGACGTTCCGATTGTACTGGTGTTGATCACAGCTGGTGACCAGGTGCCATTGATACCGTTTAGTGAAGTGGCTGGCAGAGCAGGTGCTGTGCTGTTCAGGCAGAGTGCTGCGATCGGATCGAAAGTTGGGGTAACGGCTGGTGTTACCGTGATATCGATGGTTACAGGTTCGGCACACTGGCCGGCATCCGGAATAAAGGAATAGGTTCCGGATGTTGTATTACTGATGATGGCAGGAATCCAGGTACCGGTGATACCATTGAGTGAACCAACCGGCAATACCGGTGCAGTTGTACCGGCACAGAAGGCTGGTATTGCAGCAAAGGTTGGAGTAATAGCCGGTGTTACGGTAATGTCTATGCTAACCGGAGCAGCACACTGGCCGGCGTCAGGGGTAAAGGTGTAAGTACCAGAAGCAGAATTGCTTACCACTGCTGGCGACCATGTACCGGTTATGCCATTCAGTGAGGCCGCTGGCAGCACTGGTGCAGTAGCTCCCGCACAGAAGGCAGCAATCGGATCAAAGGTTGGTGCGATCTGATCAGTGATGGTGATGTCGATGGTTGTTGGCACACCACAACCAGTAGCCTCCGGCGTGAAGGTATATGTTGTGGTACCGATCACACTGGTGTTGACTATAGTCGGGCTCCAGGTACCACTGATGCTGTTGTTAGATGTTCCGGGAAGCGCAGGCGCCGGACTATTTAAACAGAGTGGTCCGATAGCATTGAATATCGGTGTCACGCTGGTGGCGATGGTGACATCGATACTAACAGGTGTCGCACATTCGCCTGCTGCCGGCGTGAAGGTGTAGGTTGTGGTACCAATCACACTGGTGTTGATCGCAGCTGGTGACCAGGTACCATTAATACCATTAGTTGAAGTGGACGGCAATGCCGGTGCCGCACTGTTCTGGCAAAGTGCTCCGATTGCATCGAAAGCAGGTGCTACTGCCGGTGTTACGGTGATATCGATGCTAACTGGCGCAGCACACTGACCGGCGTCCGGTATGAAGGTGTAAGATCCGGATGTGGTATTGTTCACGAAAGCGGGTACCCATGTTCCAGTTATTCCGTTCAGGGAAGCAATTGGTAATACAGGAGCAATGCTGCCTGCACAGAATGCTGGTATAGCAGTGAATGTTGGCGTGAGCTGGTCTGTTATGGTTACATCGATGGTAACAGGTGTTGCGCACTCTCCTGCTGCCGGAGTGAAAGTGTAAGTAGCCGTTCCGATCACACTGGTATTGATCACGGCTGGGCTCCAGGTGCCGCCGACACCGTTGAGTGAAGCGGCTGGCAGCGCGGGTGCAGCGCTGTTCAGACAGAGCGCAGCAATCGGATCGAACGTCGGGGCAACGGCAGGTGATACGGTAATGTCAATGCTCACCGGTGCAGCGCATTGACCAGCATCCGGAGTAAAGGTATAGGTGCCGGATGTTGTATTATTCACTAGCGCCGGTGACCATGTACCGGTAATGCCGTTGAGTGAAGCTGCTGGCAGCACTGGCGCAGCAGAGCCTTCACAGAATGTTGGTATTGCTGCAAAAGTTGGAGTGACGGCCGGTGTTACATTAATGTCGATGTTTACCGGTACCGCACACTGTCCGGCGTCAGGGGTAAAAGTATAGGTGCCGGATGTTGTATTATTCACTAGAGCCGGTGACCATGTACCAGTAATGCCGTTGAGTGAAGCCACAGGCAGCACTGGTGCTGTTGCTCCCGCACAGAATGCAGCAATCGGATCAAAGGCAGGTGTGATCTGATCAGTGATAGTGATGTCGATGGTTGTTGGTACACCACAACCGGCAGCATCCGGCGTGAAGGTATAAGTTGTGGTGCCGATCACATTGGTGGCCACTATAGCCGGACTCCAGGTACCATTGATGCCGTTGTTGGATGTTGCCGGCAGCGTTGGTGCAGGGCTGTTCAGACAAAGTGGTCCGATCGCATTGAAAACCGGCGTTACACTGGTAGCAATGGTCACATCAATGCTGACTGGCGTCGCACACTCTCCTGCTGCCGGAGTGAAAGTGTAGGTAGTAGTTCCGATCACACTGGTATTGATCACAGCTGGTGACCAGGTACCATTGATTCCGTTGTTGGATGTAGCTGGCAGCGCCGGCGCCACACTATTCTGACAAAGTGCTCCTACCGCATCGAAGGCAGGTGTTACTGCAGGAGTTACGGTGATGTCGATGGTTACCGGGGCAGCACACTGGCCGGCATCTGGTGTAAAGGTGTAAGATCCGGTTGTGGTGTTGCTCACAGTAGCAGGAGCCCAAGTTCCTGTTATTCCGTTCAGAGAAGCAGTTGGTAAAACAGGAGCTACACCGCCTGCACAAAATGCCGGGATTGCGGTAAAGGTCGGGGTGATCTGGTCGGTGATGGTGACATCGATGCTGATCGGAGCTGCACACGATCCTGCTGCCGGTGTGAAAGTGTAAGTAGTATTTCCGGTCACACTGGTATTGATCACGGCAGGGCTCCATGTACCATTGATTCCATTGAGAGAAATAACTGGCAGAGCGGGTGCTGTACCGTTCAGGCAGAGTGCAGCGATCGGGTCAAATGTTGGTGTAATAACTGGTGTTACCGTGATATCGATAGTTATGGGCTCAGCACACTGGCCTGCATCCGGAATGAAGGAATAGGTTCCGGATATAGTATTGCTGACGATGGCAGGGATCCAGGTACCGGTGATACCATTGAGTGAACTAACCGGCAATACCGGTGCAGTTGTACCGGCACAGAAGGTTGGTATTGCTGCAAAGGTTGGTGTTACGGTCGGTGTTACGGTAATGTCAATGCTTACCGGAGCCGCACACTGTCCGGCATCAGGGGTAAAGGTATAAGTACCAGAAGCGGTATTGTTTACCACTGCTGGTGACCATGTACCGGTAATGCCGTTGAGTGAAGCCGCTGGCAGCACTGGCGCAGTAGCTCCCGTACAGAATGCAGCAATCGGATCGAATGTTGGTGTGATCTGATCAGCGATGGTGATGTCGATGGTTGTTGGCACACCACAACCAGCAGCATCCGGCGTGAAGGTGTATGTGGTTGTACCGATAGTATTGGTGACCACTATAGCCGGACTCCAGGTTCCGTTAATGCCGTTGTTGGATGTTCCGGGAAGCACAGGAGCCGGACTATTCAAACATAATGGTCCGATGGCATTGAATACCGGTGTTACACTGGTAGATATGGTTACATCGATGCTAACCGGCGTTGCGCACTCTCCTGCTGCCGGGGTGAAGTTGTAAGTAGTGGTTCCGATCACACTGGTATTGATCACGGCTGGTGACCAGGTACCATTGATGCCGTTGGTTGACGTAGAGGGTAATCCAGGCGCCGCACTGTTCTGGCAAAGTGCTCCGATTGCATCGAAAGCAGGTGCTACTGCCGGTGTTACGGTGATGTCAATGCTAACTGGCGCAGCACACTGGCCGGCATCTGGTAGGAAGGTGTAAGATCCGGACGTGGTATTGTTTACGACAGCCGGCACCCATGAACCAGTGATGCCATTGATCGAAGTAGCAGGTAACAATGGAGCCGGAGTGCCCGCACAGAATGCTGGTATAGCAGTGAAGGTCGGTGTGATCTGGTCAGTGATGGTGACATCGATGCTAACCGGGGCCGCGCACGCTCCTGCTGCCGGAGTAAAGGTATAGGTCGAAGTACCAATCACACTGGTGTTGATCACGGCTGGTAACCAGGTTCCATTGATACCGTTGAGTGAAGTAGCTGGCAGTGCGGGAGCAGTGCTGTTCAGGCAGAGCGCAGCAATCGGATCGAATGTTGGGGCAACGGCAGGTGTTACGGTAATGTCGATGCTTACCGGTACCGCGCATTGCCCTGCGTCAGGGGTAAAGATATAGGTGCCGGAAGTGGTGTTATTCACTACAGCTGGCGACCAGGTACCGGTAATGCCGTTCAGTGAAGCCGCTGGCAGCAATGGCGCAGTAACTCCCGCACAGAATGCTGCAATCGGATCAAATATTGGTGTGACTTGATCAGTGATGGTAATATCGATGGTTGTCGGCACACCACAACCAGTTGCATCCGGCGTAAAGGTATAGGTTGTCGTGCCGATCACGCTGGTGTTCACAGTAGCCGGGTTCCATGTGCCATTGATGCTGTTGTTGGATGTTCCGGGAAGCACCGGCGCCGGGCTATTCAAACACAATGGCCCAATGGCATTGAATATCGGAGTAACACTGGTGGAGATGGTAACATCGATACTGACCGGAGCCGCACACTCTCCTGCTGCCGGGGTAAAGGTATAAGTGGTTGTGCCGATTGTTGCTGTATTGATTACCGCCGGGCTCCAGCTGCCATTTACACCATTGAGTGAAGTTGACGACAAGGCAGGTGCTGTTGCATTCTGGCATATCGCACCGATCGGATCAAATGTTGGTGTGATGAGGTCGCTGATCGTGATGTCGATTGTTGTTGTTACACCGCAACTTGCTGCATCCGGTGTGAAGGTGTAGGTTGTTGTGCCAACAGTAGCAGTGTTGATAGTAGCCGGACTCCAGGTGCCATTGATGCCGTTGTTGGAGCTGCCTGTTAGCGTTGGCGCTACACTGTTCAAACACAGTGGGCCAATAGCAGTGAACACTGGTGTTACACTGGAAGAGATGGCGATGCCGATGCTGACCGGAGCTGCACACTCTCCTGCTGCCGGGGTGAAGGTGTAGGTCGACGTTCCGATTACACTGGTGTTGATCACGGCTGGAGACCATGTACCGTTGATGCCATTGAGTGAAATAGATGGTAAGGCAGGTGCAACAGCATTCTGACAGATCGCACCGATTGGATCAAAAGTTGGTGTAACGAGGTCAGTGATCGTGATGTCGATTGTTGTTGGCACACCGCAGCTTGCTGCGTCAGGTGTGAAGGTGTAGGTTGTTGTGCCAACAGTAGCAGTGCTGATGGTAGCCGGGCTCCAGGTGCCATTGATGCCGTTGTTGGAGCTGCCTGGTAGCGTCGGCGCTGGGCTATTCAGACACAGTGGACCAATGGCAGTGAACACCGGTGTTACACTGGAAGAAATGGTGATGTCGATGCTAACCGGTGCCGCGCACTCTCCTGCTGCCGGGGTAAAGGTATAAGTAGAGGTTCCAATAGTAGCAGTATTGATCACCGCTGGACTCCAGCTACCGTTTACCCCGTTGAGTGAAGTAGCCGGCAAGGCAGGTGCTACTCCGTTTTGACAAATCGCACCGATCGGATCAAAAGTTGGTGTAACGAGGTCCGTGATCGTGATGTCGATAGTCGTAGGAACACCGCAGCTTGCGGCGTCCGGAGTAAAGGTGTATGTAGTGGTGCCGATCACACTGGTGTTCACTGCAGCCGGGCTCCAGGTACCGTTGATGCCGTTATTGGAGCTCGCAGGAAGTGTTGGCGCGGGACTGTTTAAACACAGGGGACCAATGGCATTGAATACCGGTGTTACACTGGAAGAGATAG
>NZ_BBWV01000017.1 GCF_000974785.1 Flavihumibacter petaseus NBRC 106054 | reverse complement strand
CGGCGTAGCAGCAGGTGTTACTGTGATATCAATTGTTACTGGTTCAGCGCACTGCGCTGCATCTGGGATAAAGGTGTAGCTGCCTGAAGCAGTATTGCTTACAGTTGCGGGTAACCAAGTACCGGTGATACCATTGAGTGAAGTTGCTGGCAATACTGGTGCAGTTGTACCGGCACAGAATGCTGGTATTGTAGCAAAAGTTGGTGTTACCGCAGGTGTTACTGTGATGTCAATGCTTACCGGAGCCGCACACTGTCCGGCGTCAGGAGTAAAGGTATAAGTACCTGACGCGGTATTGCTCACCACTGCAGGTGACCATGTTCCGGTAATACTGTTGAGTGAAGTCGATGGCAACACCGGTGCTGTTGCACCCGCACAGAATGCTGCAATCGGATCAAATGTTGGTGTGATCTGATCGGTGATGGTGATATCGATGGTTGTCTGTACACCACAGCTTGAAGCATCCGGAGTAAAGGTATAGGTGGTTGTACCGAGGCTTCCGGTATTAACGGTTGCCGGGCTCCAGGTACCATTGATGCCATTATTGGAAGTCGTGGGCAGTGTTGGTGCAGTGCTGTTCAGACACAGTGGTCCGATGGCATTGAATACCGGCGTTACACTGGTAGCGATGGTGACATCGATGCTTACTGATACAGCACACTCTCCTGCTGCCGGGGTGAAGGTGTAGGTTGAAGTGCCAAGTGCACTGGTATTGATCGCTGCTGGTGACCAGGTACCATTGATGCCATTGGTTGACGTGGATGGCAATGCAGGTGCCACGCTGTTCTGGCAGATATCACCGATGGCGTCAAAGGTTGGTGTCACAGCTGGTGATACGGTAATATCGATGCTGATTGGAGCAGCACACTGGCCAGCGTCTGGTATAAAGGTATAAGAACCGGAAGTGGTATTATTCACCACGGCAGGCACCCATGATCCCGTGATGCCATTAAGTGATGCAGTTGGCAGTACTGGTGCAGGTGAACCCGTACAGAATGCTGGTATAGTAGTAAAGGTTGGTGTGATCTGGTCAGTGATGGTTATGTCGATGCTGACCGGCGTTGCACACGCTCCTGCTGCTGGAGTGAAAGTGTAAGTGGTCGTTCCGATCACACTGGTATTGATCACGGCAGGGCTCCAGCTACCATTCACACCATTAAGTGAAGTGCCCGGCAATGAAGGTGCTGCGCTGTTCAGGCAAAGTGCCGCGATCGGATCAAATGTCGGCGTAACAGCAGGTATTACAGTAATATCTATTGTTACCGGTTCAGCACACTGTCCACCATCCGGAACGAAGGTATAGGTTCCTGATGCAGTATTGCTTACGGTTGCCGGAACCCATGAACCGCTGATGCCGTTCAGTGAGGCCGCTGGAAGTATTGGAGCAGTTGTGCCGGCACAGAAGTCTGGTATTGCTGCAAATGTTGGTGTTACGGCAGGTGTTACCGTGATATCGATGCTTACCGGAGCAGCACACTGGTCTGCATCCGGTGTAAAGGTATAAGTACCAGAAGCAGTATTGCTCACCAGGGCCGGTGACCATGTACCGGTGATGCCGTTCAGTGAAGCCGCTGGCAGTACCGGCGCTGTTGCACCCGCACAGAATGGTGCAATCGGATCGAAGATTGGCGCGATCTGATCGGTGATGGTGATATCGATGGTAGTTGGTACACCACAGCTTGATGGATCCGGAGTAAAGGTATAGGTGGTTGTACCGAGGCTGCCGGTATTAACGGTTGCCGGGCTCCAGGTACCATTGATGCCATTGTTGGATGTTGCCGGCAGTGTTGGTGCAGCACTGTTCAGACAAAGTGGTCCGAAGGCATTGAATACCGGCGTTACACTGGTAGCGATGGTTACATCGATGCTCACCGATACGGCACACTCTCCCGCTGCCGGGGTGAAGGTGTAGGTTGAAGTGCCGATTGTTGCTGTATTGATCACCGCCGGGCTCCATGTTCCGTTGATGCCGTTGTTGGATGTTGCTGGCAATGCCGGTGCTACGCTATTCTGACAGATATCACCGATGGCGCCAAAGGTTGGTGTCACTGCAGGTGTTACGGTAATATCGATGCTGATTGGAGCAGCACACTGGCCGGCGTCTGGTATAAAGGTGTATGATCCAGATGTGGTATTATTCACCACGGCAGGCACCCATGATCCCGTGATACCATTAAGCGATGCAGTTGGCAGTACTGGTGCACTTGATCCAGCACAGAATGCAGGTATTGCTGTAAATGTCGGTGTGACCTGGTCAGTGATGGTAATATCGATGGTCACTGGTGTTGCACACTGGCTGGCATCAGGGGTAAAGGTGAAGCTGGCTGTACCAATCACAGTGGTGTTGATCACAGTTGGTGACCAGGTGCCACTTATGCCATTGAGTGAAGTCACTGGCAGAGCAGGTGCGGTACTGTTCTGACAGAGAGCAGCAATCGGATCAAATGTTGGTGTGACAGCTGGCGTAACAGTGATGTCAAGTGTTACTGGTTCAGCACACTGACCGGCGTCAGGGATAAAGGTGTAAGATCCGGAAGTGGTGTTGCTTACAGTTGCCGGAAGCCATGAACCGCTGATTCCGTTGAGTGAAGCAGCTGGCAGTACCGGTGCAGTTGTACCGGAACAGAAGGATGGTATTGCTGCAAATGTTGGGGTGACAGCTGGTGTAACGGTGATGTCGATGCTTACCGGTGCCGCACACTGTCCGGCGTCAGGGGTAAAGGTATATGTACCGGAAGCGGCATTGCTCACCACTGCAGGCGACCAGGTACCGGTGATTCCGTTCAACGATATACCAGGCAATACCGGCGCAGTTGCTCCCGCGCAGAATGCTGCAATCGGATCAAATGTTGGTGTAATCTGATCAGTGATGGTGATATCAATGGTTGTCGGTACACCGCAACTTGCAGCATCCGGAGTAAAGGTGTAGGTGGTTGTGCCGATAGAACCGGTTGAAACTGTAGCCGGGCTCCACGTGCCATTGATGCCGTTGTTGGATGTTGCAGGCAGCGTTGGTGCAGTGCTGTTCAGACACAGTGGTCCGATGGCATTGAATACCGGCGTTACACTGGTGGCGATGGTGACTTCGATGCTTACTGATACAGCACACTCTCCTGCTGCCGGGGTGAAGGTGTAGGTTGAAGTGCCAATTGTCGCTGTATTGATCACGGCCGGGCTCCATGTACCGTTGATGCCATTGTTGGACGTTGCTGGCAGCGCCGGCGCTACACTATTCTGGCAGATCGCACCGACCGCATCGAAGGTTGGTGACACTGCCGGTGTTACGGTGATATCGATGCTGATTGGTGCAGCGCACTGGCCGGCATCTGGTATGAAGGTGTAAGATCCGGATGTGGTATTGTTCACAACAGCCGGTACCCATGAACCAGTGATGCCGTTGAGAGATACATTCGGTAATACAGGGGCTACGCTGCCTTCACAGAATGCAGGGATTGTAGTGAAGGTTGGTGTGATCTGGTCAGTGATGGTTACATCGATGCTGACAGGAGTTGCACACGCTCCTGCTGCCGGTGTAAAGGTATATGTGGTAGTTCCGATCACACTGGTAATGATCACAGCAGGACTCCAGTTGCCACTCACACCATTGAGAGAGATGCCCGGCAGTACAGGAGCAGCACTATTCAGACAGATCGCAGCGATCGGATCGAATGTCGGCGTAACAGCAAGCGTAACCGTGATATCAAGGGTTACTGGTTCAGCACACTGGCCGGCGTCAGGGATAAAGGTGTAAGATCCGGAAGTGGTGTTGCTGACTACTGCTGGAACCCATGAACCGGAGATGCCGTTGAGTGACGTTGCTGGCAATACCGGTGCAGTTGAACCGGCACAGAATGCTGGTATTGCCGCAAAGGTTGGTGTTACAGCAGGTGTAACAGTGATGTCTATGCTTACCGGAGCCGCACACTGTCCAGCGTCTGGGGTAAATGTATAGGTGCCGGAAGCAGTATTGCTCACCACTGCAGGCGACCATGTACCGGTAATGCCGTTCAGCGAGGCTGTTGGGAGCACCGGTGCGGTAGCTCCCGCACAGAATGCTGCAATCGGATCAAATGTTGGTGTAATCTGATCGGTGATGGTGATATCGATGGTTGTCGGAACGCCACAGCTTGAAGCATCCGGGGTGAAGGTATAGGTGGTAGTGCCCAGGGCTCCGGTATTGATTGTTGCCGGGCTCCAGGTACCATTGATTCCATTGTTGGATGTTGCGGGCAATGTTGGTGCTGCGCTGTTGAGACACAGTGGTCCGATGGCATTGAATACTGGTGTTACACTGGTTGCGATGGTTATATCAATGCTCACCGGCGTAGCACACTCTCCTGCTGCCGGGGTGAAGGTATAAGTAGAAGTGCCGATCACACTGGTGTTGATCACGGCAGGTGACCAGGTGCCGTTGATGCCATTGTTGGAAGTTCCAGGCAATGCCGGTGCTACAATATTCTGACAGATTGCGCCGATCGCATCGAAGGTCGGTGTCACTGCGGGTGTTACAGTGATATCGATGGTAGCCGGTGCTGCACACTGGCCGGCATCTGGTACAAAGGTATAGGAACCGGATGTGGTATTGTTCACGACAGCAGGAATCCATGTTCCA
>NZ_BBWV01000018.1 GCF_000974785.1 Flavihumibacter petaseus NBRC 106054 | reverse complement strand
TGGGATTTCAATTCGTAACAAAATCTTTTTCCTTTTTCATCCGTTTTTTCTGTGAGAATCAAATTTCCAGGAAGTCAAAAAACTATAGCGGGACTGCAAACATAGGCCTGTTCCGAATACTATCCAAAGTTTTTTGCTGAAGTCACTGCAGATTATGCCTCCGCCTCAAGCTGTGACGCAGTACTGTAGCCAATTCCCGCAATTTACCAGTACCAAATGGTGAAAGCGCCCACAACGCCAGTATCGCACCATAACTCCCTCCACGCTCTATCCATTCCAGCCATCCAAACTGCGGATAAAACAGCTCCGATCCCGCCTTCCAGAAAAACAACGCCAAAACTAAAGGACGGTAAGGCCGGAACAATACCAGGAAGGCAAGGCATATTTCAAACCAACCAACATATGCTGCAACGATTGACGGCGCCGTAAAACCCAGCCGCGCATACTGTAACAATATACCGGGCTTGCCGATCAGATTCAACCAACCATGCCCCGCCACCAGGAGATACACCACGGATCTTAATATCCAGCCGGTTGCTTCCAAACGCTGTCTGTCAGTTACCACCTTTGCCCCGGTCCGCTGAAATAATTGCCTGGCAGACCAGGGTCCGGTAAAACAGAGAAATGCCAGCGGCGCACCATAGTTGCCGGCCCGTTCAATCCACTCCGCAACCGGTTCTCCCGATAACGGCCGCAGCATTGCAGTGATAAAACCCCAGAAAACCAACCAGGCCGGAAGTGCGGCAATGGGATAAACCAGCATCATTACTCCCATCCCGATATCGATCCAACCTACCAAAGGCATCAGGGAATAGGCCATCTCCCGGCCTATTCCGAAAACTCCGAAATAATTACACCAGATCTCCTTGGTAATTACCCCGAAAATGCCATGACCGATGAAACACATGGCAATGGCAATCCGAAGAATGTAATGCACCTGGACGGATCTTTTCATATTCGCAATATACTTTCTGATCGCGAATCAGCACATCGTTCCACCCAAAAAAGTCCGCCGGAAAAATACGGCGGACAACTGGACCGCACCACCTGTTAACAGCCCTTCAGTTTCCGTTGGGAATGTCAGGTTAAAATGCCGGGAAACAATAAATGGTTATCGCTTCTGCTTTGTCAGGGGATAAAAAAGGGAGACAAAATTGCCATTATCTGATCAGGCCCCAAAGGCTCATCAAATGCCTCAGTAGCCGAATTATCCGAAACCAGCGCACTGATGTCCACGCCGCCCTGAACTACATTTTCTTCGCCATCATAACTGAACTGAACGGCAGCGCCAACTCCACCGATATCATTTCCTGTAACCCAGGGTTTCAGCAACGTTCCCCTGGCCTTCCGCATTTGTCGTATGTGTGAAGCATGCCGTGCTTCCACTGAATGTATCTGCAATGTCGCAGTCAGTACGGTATTATTGCTGATCAGGTCTCCGGCGCTTCCCTTATATGCGCGCACGCCTGTGTCTTCAAAGGTTTGTGCAACTGCCAGAAATGTGTCATAGTTGGTAAATACATCGCTAAAAGTACCACCGGCAGTAAAATCAAAATCAGGCTTTGTTACCGGCGTAACATTCATGGATTGCAGTACTGTACTCAAAAAAGATACGTGCGCCATCTCGTGATCCCGTATCGTCTTTATCGCATTTTCAGCAGGTGTTCCTGCAGGAACCACTCCGGCATCTAAGCCAGACTTGTAAAACTCAGATTCAAGGTACTCCAGTGTAAGCGCATAATTAAGCACATCAGTGATTTGAGTGTTCGATTGCCCATACGCTTTATTGAATAAAGCTCCCAATGTAAAGGGCAGTGTTGTTGCAACCAGCTTTGCTGTTGTGCTGCAAAATTCCCGCATTACTTTACGGCGTGAATCGATCCGGTCAAGTGCCGCAGGATCTTTGCCTATCCAGTATTGAATTATTCCGGTGAAATTCATACATGATATTTTAAAAGTTAACTATTGGGAAGGTTGCCTGCCCATATTTTTGACTTCAGAAACGGAGCTGCTGCTGCCAATACAGTCAATGGATCATTTACAAGGTCAAGCCCATCTGAATTAACAGCTGTGCCGTCTGCAAACGTTCCGTTGCTGATCAGATCCCTGATAAGTGCTGCATGTCGGGCTTCAACAGAAACTATCTTGCCAGCGAGCATTAAGTAATCGGCATTCTGAATAAGTTGTGCTGCTCCATTGTAAGCCGAAACACCGAGGTCCTCAAACGTTTTCGCAGTTGACAATACACTATCCCGATTGCTGAAATCAACTACACTGAAATCTGTTTCCAGCATGGGAACAGCATTAGTACCCAGTGCCATTTTGAAAAAGTCGCGATGTGCAATTTCATGGTCACGGATGTCCATCAGCAGCATACGCTCATCTGCTGTCATACCGGTGAAAGGACTCGCAATAACCTGCATATAAAATGCAGCTTCCAGTTGCTCCAATGCAAATGCGTAATTCAATATTCCCGTGTCCCCCTTACCCAGATCAATGCTGCCTTCAGGAGGCTTATTCGCAGGATCATCATCATCTTTATTGCAGGCCAGGAATGTTATACCGGCAACACCTGCAGTGAATCCGGTAAGAAGAAAATCCCTCCGCCCATTTCTTTTATACTGATTCATGAAGTCTGTAATTTGGTGTAACAAGACTTACGGCAATTTTGCATATATGGATTGCCTCGCCAGTTATTTATGTAAGAGAATAAATTGAAGCACGCACTATTCAAAAAAAAGCCGCTCTAACGAGCGGCCCTTGCATCCGAAACGGTTTGTGTCGTTCCAGAAAGTTATGATCCGACATGACCAATTACCATCATTTCTGTTAACGTGGGAGCCTGGCTTCCGCCTTCAGGTTCTATTGTTATGGCGAATGCCTGTGCCTGTGCAACCCCGCCTACCAAACCAAACTGAAGCTCTTTTGACAGAAGTGCTGCATGTATGGGTTTGCCATTAACAATAGCCCACAACTGGTATTGCTTTCCTGCAGGAAGTGGTGGAAGCTGGTTAACCTGAAGCAGTATTTCGTGAGAATGCCTGTTCCAGAATACTGTTACCATATTTGCTTCACGCCCCCGCACGCCATTCAATATCACTTTCTGCACGGCCGTATCTGATAGTTGCTGAACCTGCCCTTCCAAAGTCCTTATGCGGGCCTGATTAATCGAATTCTGATTGCTCGCTGTCTGTTGATCCAACAACAGGGTGAGATAATCCTGCCTTGTGTTTCGATACTGACGATAGAAGTAATAACAGAGTGCTGCACTTCCTGCAAATAGTATGAACAAGGCTGCAACGAGCCACCGCATACGTCTTAACACCGGCAACTCAATAATTCGGTCATCACTCGTCCCTGCATGTTCATTGGCACTTTTTTCAATTGCCTGTTTAACTTGTAAAGGGACGGGCGATGCACCGGCAAATGCCTGCTCTTCCAGCCAGGCTTCAGCCGCCTGCCAGGCAGCTTCAACTTCCGGATGCATTTTACGCATAGCCAATAGCCTGTTCTGTTCCTGCTCATCAGCAACTCCCATTAAACAGCTCTCGATGGCCCCGCTTTGTATGTAATCCTTGATATCCACTTTAGTTCCCGATCTTTTGACGTAATTGAACCAGGGCAGTCCTTAAACGGGTCTTGACTGTTCCCAGGGGGAGATTAAGCATACGGGAAATCTCCTCCTGGGTGTATCCCTGAAAATAGGACAGTTCAACCAGTTCACGATATTCTGTTTTTAACGCCTGAACTGTTCTGCGCAGACCCGCGTCGGAATATCCATACTGCACTGTTCCGGCAACTTGAATATGGTCATCCGTCAGGGAATTATTCCGCTGACTATTGCGCCAGTCGCGGCTTCGCAGCATGTCGATGGATATACTCCGCGTGATCTGCATCATCCATGTAAACAACTTACCTTTTGCTGGATCATACTGGTCGATATTCCGCCAGATTTTAAGGAAAACTTCCTGCAACACGTCTCCAGCAACATTGGCATCCGGTATTATCGAGCGGACCTGGCCGAAAAGGGCGTCTGCATAGTGGTCATAAAGGTAACGGAAGCCGGTTTGACTCTTGCTTCTGAGCAATGCCACCAACTCCAGTTCACTATATGTGTTAGTTCCTTTCAATCTGCCGTTTGTCGGATGCATCACTAGTTACGTAATCCTGTCCGATTTGGATTGGATATAAAAAAATATGACACCCGGATGGAATAAATGGTATGAATGCAATTGGCATACCTGACCTGGTTCTGGCTTCGGAGCGTTGGACAGGAGATAATAAAGTGCAGCGTTCAGGTATGGGTGAGTGGTTTGGGCTGAATCCGGAAGGTAAAAGTAACTTTGAATCAGAGTTTCTGCCATCACCATCAGGTAC
>NZ_BBWV01000019.1 GCF_000974785.1 Flavihumibacter petaseus NBRC 106054 | reverse complement strand
GCGCACTCTCCTGCTGCCGGGGTGAAGATATAGGTAGATGTACCGATTACACTGGTGTTAATCACGGCTGGGCTCCAGGTGCCATTGATGCCGTTGTTGGAAATGCCAGGCAATGCCGGTGCCACTCCGTTCTGACAAAGTGCTCCGATTGCATCGAAAGCTGGTGTCACAGCCGGTGTAACGGTGATGTCAATGCTCACCGGAGCCGCACACTGGTTGGCGTCCGGTATGAAGGTGTAAGAACCGGATGTTGTATTGTTCACGACAGCCGGAACCCATGAGCCGGTGATGCCATTAAGTGAGGCAGCTGGCAGTACTGGAGCTGCTGCTCCTGCACAGAATGGAGGGATCGCAGTAAATGTTGGCGTAATCTGATCAGTGATGGTAACGTCGATGCTCGCCGAGGTTGCGCACTCTCCTGCTGCCGGGGTAAAGGTGTAAGTAGTTGTTCCGATCGCACTGGTACTGATCGCGGCCGGTGACCAGCTACCGGCTACACCATTAAGTGAAGTGGCTGGCAGTGCGGGTGCAGTGCTGTTCAGACAGAGGGCAGCAATCGGATCAAATGTTGGTGTGACAGCAGGCGTAACAGTAATGTCGATGCTCACCGGAGCTGCACACTGACCGGCATCCGGTGTAAAGGTATAAGTACCGGATGTTGTGATGTTGACCACAGCTGGTGACCAGGTACCGGTGATGCCATTCAGTGAAGCCGCT
>NZ_BBWV01000020.1 GCF_000974785.1 Flavihumibacter petaseus NBRC 106054 | reverse complement strand
GGCGTAGCACATTCTCCTGCTGCCGGGGTGAAGGTGTAAGTTGTTGTTCCGATCACACTGGTATTGATCACAGCTGGTGACCAGGTACCATTGATTCCGTTGTTGGATGTAGCTGGCAGCGCCGGTGCCACACTATTCTGACAAAGTGCTCCGATCGCGTCGAAGGAAGGTGTCACAGCAGGTGTTACAGTGATGTCGATGCTGACCGGTGCAGCACACTGGCCGGCATCCGGTATGAAGGTGTAAGTGCCCGAATTAATATTGTTCACAATAACCGGTACCCATGAACCAGTGATGCCATTGAGTGAAGCAGCTGGCAGTACCGGTGCAGTTGATCCGGCACAGAACGCTGGTATAGCAGTGAATGTCGGTGTGATCTGGTCGGTGATGGTTACGTCGATGCTGACCGGGGTCGCACACTCGCCTGTTGCCGGCGTAAAGGTATAAGTTGAAGTTCCAGTTGTAGCAGTATTGATTACAGCCGGACTCCATGTACCATTAACACCGTTGAGTGAAGTAGCTGGCAGAGCCGGCGCAGCGCTGTTTAGGCAGAGTGCTGCGATCGGATCGAAAGTTGGGGTAACGGCTGGTGTTACCGTGATATCGATGGTTACAGGTTCGGCACACTGGCCGGCATCCGGAATAAAGGAATAGGTTCCGGATGTTGTATTACTGATGATGGCAGGAATCCAGGTACCGGTGATACCATTGAGTGAAGCAGCTGGCAGTACCGGTGCAGTTGTGCCGGCACAGAAGGCTGGTATTGCTGCAAAGGTTGGAGTAATAGCCGGTGTTACGGTAATGTCTATGCTTACTGGTGCCGCACACTGTCCGGCGTCTGGGGTAAAGGTATAAGTTCCGGAAGCGGTATTGCTCACCACTGCAGGTGACCAGGTACCGGTAATGCCGTTGAGTGAAGCAGATGGCAGCACTGGCGCTGTTGCTCCCACACAGAATGAAACAATCGGATCAAATGCCGGTGTGATCTGATCAGTGATGGTGATATCGATAGTTGTCGGAACACCGCAACCAACAGCATCCGGGGTGAAGGTGTAGGTGGTGGTGCCGATCACACTGGTGTTCACTGCTGCCGGGCTCCAGGTACCACTGATGCTG
>NZ_BBWV01000021.1 GCF_000974785.1 Flavihumibacter petaseus NBRC 106054 | reverse complement strand
GCGTGCTACTATATAACTATTACGCAACTTGTTGAAGCTGAGCAATTTTCTTTTGGTAGTAGGCGATCTTATCTGCCTGCATTTTCTCCTTATATTCTTCCATTTGGATAGGGTTAAAGGCTACTTTTTCAGTGATCATTTTGTAGTAAATGATTGCCATTTTTCTCGCAGTTGCAATGATGGCGTATTTGTTCCCACCTTTGGATTTCATCTTTCGGAAGTAATGGCCGAGGTAGTGGTCGCTTCGCTGCAGGCTGTTCGCTGCTGCACGGAAGGCTTGCGTGGCGTTGCCAGCTTTCTTTTTCATCACCATACTGCTGATCACTTTACCCCCGGTGATTTTGTTGTTGGGGCATAGATTGAGCCATGCTACAAATTTCTTTTCATTCTCCCATTGTCGAAGGTGGGTGCCTGTCTCGGCCAGGATTTCCATGGCTGATGTTTGGCTAACGCCATAAATTTCTGTTACATCGACGCCATGGATGCGTTTCAGATAGGCATGCGCATCAAAATTGGGAGCATTTTTGGCTGTATATCTTTTCCTGCTGGCCTTTTCAGTTGGCAGTTTGGTTGGACAACTTTCGATGATCCCTTCTTCCATCATCGCTGCTTGCAGCTGTAACTGCTCCTCTATTTTCTTTTCGCAAACCTCGATTTTATGTTCTATATAGCGGTGCAGGTCATAATTCTGGGCAAGCAGAAAGAGCTGTTCCTCGTTCCAGGTGCCGGTGAGGGACTGCTCGATGGTGTCAGCTGACGCCTTTATGCGACCGTTTACCAGCGGCAGGAAGGCTTTGGGGTTGCGCTCTCCGCCAAGAATGGCTTCAATAATGGCCTTTCCGGTTTTGCCCATGATATCACTGATGACCGAATGCAGTTTGATGTTCATCAACTCCATCGACTTTTGCATCCGCAATACATAGGTGCTGGCATCCTCTCTTAACCGACGCCGATGGCGAACCAGCGTTCGGAGCTTTTCAGTTGGTTCGTCAGGTAAATAGCTGCTGGTCAACAAGCCGCAGCTGTGAAGCTTTTGGATCCAGCGGGCATCTGCCTTGTCTGTCTTGCGGCCACTGACATTCTTGATCTGGCGCGAGTTTACCAGCGCCACATCAAAGCCATACTCGAGCAGCACGCTGAACAGCGGCCGCCAGTAAACCCCGGTGCTCTCCATGGCAACAGTCGTAATACCACACCGCTTTAACCATGTTGCCAATTCATGCAGATCACGGGTAAAACAACCAAATTGACGAATGGATTCTTTCTCACGCCCCTCCGGCACTGCCACCATATGCATGGTGGCTGACACATCAATGCCTGCAGCGTCAAGATGAACGATCGGCAGGCTCACAGCCGCTTTTCCGGCTGGTTCATTTTTTGTTCCTTTGCTCATAAGTTTCGATTGAGGAAGCACTCCGCCTGACGGCAGGTTGTATCAATTACTCTACTATACGGGCTCAGCTGTAACTGTCCCAGTACGTAACATACGGTAGCCGTCAGAACCAGACTTTGCGAGGGGCTCTTAGCCCACTTACGCTAATGGTCTTAACTGCGGGGTGCTTTCTTTTAAAGTTATATTAATCGAAACTTAGGCCCCCTAACTTATACTTTGCGTGAAA
>NZ_BBWV01000022.1 GCF_000974785.1 Flavihumibacter petaseus NBRC 106054 | reverse complement strand
AAAAGTTGGCGTAACCGGCTGGTTAACCGTTACGGTTAAAGTCGTTGTATTCGCACACTGCCCTGCAGCTGGTGTGAAGGTGTAAGTAGTTGTAGCGGTATTGTTGATGGCTGGTGACCAGGTACCGGGAATACCATTGGTAGAAGTGGTCAGCAGGTTGATCGGATCACCGGCACAAATGGCTGGTATAGAAGCGAAGGTTGGCGTTACCGGCTGGTTCACTGTTACGGTCAGTGTAGTGGTATTAGCACACTGTCCAACAGCTGGTGTAAAGGTGTAAGTTGTTGTAGCTGTATTGTTGATGGCTGGTGACCAGGTACCGGGAATTCCATTAGTAGAAGTGGTAAGCAGGTTGATCGGATCGCCGGCACAGATTGCTGGGATGGCTGCAAAAGTTGGCGTTACCGGTTGGTTAACGGTTACAGTCAGCGTGGTGGTGTTCGCACACTGTCCAGCTGCTGGTGTGAAAGTGTAAGTTGTGGTAGCCGTATTGTTGATCGCCGGGCTCCACGTACCGGTGATACCGTTCGTAGATGTGGTCAGCAGGTTGATCGGATCGCCGGCACAGATCGCTGGTATGGCGGCGAAGGTTGGTGTTACCGGTTGGTTCACCGTTACGGTGAGTGTCGTTGTATTCGCACACTGCCCTGCTGCAGGGGTGAAAGTGTAAGTTGTTGTAGCTGTATTGTTGATGGCTGGTGACCAGGTGCCGGGAATTCCGTTGGTGGAAGTGGTAAGCAGGTTGATCGGATCACCGGCACAGATCGCAGGTATTGCAGCGAAAGTTGGCGTTACTGGCTGGTTAACGGTTACAGTTAAAGTCGTTGTATTGGCACACTGCCCTGCTGCCGGCGTGAAGGTGTAGGTTGTTGTAGCCGTATTGTTGATGGCTGGTGACCAGGTGCCGGGAATTCCATTAGTGGATGTGGTCAGCAGGTTGATCGGATCACCGGCGCAGATAGCTGGGATGGCTGCAAAAGTTGGTGTTACCGGCTGGTTAACGGTTACGGTTAAAGTTGTTGTGTTCGCA
>NZ_BBWV01000023.1 GCF_000974785.1 Flavihumibacter petaseus NBRC 106054 | reverse complement strand
AGTGGTGTTAGCGCACTGTCCGGCTGCTGGAGTGAAAGTATAGGTTGTTGTGGCCGTATTGTTAATGGCAGGTGACCAGGCACCAGTTATGCCGTTTGTGGACGTAGCAAGCAGGTTGATCGGATCACCGGCACAGATCGCTGGTATGGCTGCAAAAGTTGGCGTTACCGGCTGGTTAACGGTTACGGTTAAAGTCGTTGTATTGGCACACTGTCCGGCTGCTGGAGTGAAAGTATAGGTTGTTGTGGCCGTATTGTTGATGGCAGGCGACCATGTACCAGGAATACCATTGGTGGATGTTGTAAGTAGGTTGATTGGATCACCAGCACAGATTGCTGGTATAGCGGCAAAGGTTGGCGTTACCGGTTGATTAACGGTTATTGTTAAAGTCGTTGAATTCGCACACTGCCCTGCTGCCGGTGTAAAGGTATAAGTTGTTGTAGCGGTATTGTTAATGGCTGGTGACCAGGTACCAGTTATGCCGTTTGTGGACGTAGTAAGCAGGTTGATCGGATCGCCGGCACAAATCGCAGGTATGGCGGCGAATGTTGGTGTTACCGGCTGGTTCACTGTTACGGTCAGTGTAGTGGTATTAGCACACTGACCAGCAGCTGGTGTGAAGGTATAGGTTGTTGTAGCTGTATTGTTAATGGCAGGTGACCATGTACCAGGAATGCCGTTGGTAGATGTGGTAAGCAGGTTGATCGGATCGCCGGCACAGATCGCAGGTATCGCTGC